>NZ_CP169881.1:4950000-5962106 GCF_046523955.1 Pseudomonas sp. DCA-1 | reverse complement strand
GCACTGCTGCCAAAGTTCCACTGACACGGATATCCCCTGAGTTTGAAAGCCGGATGAGGCAAAAACAAACCGCCATTGTACCGGTCGAGCGTTCACTTATCCACATGTGGACACGTTAGGAACCATGACAAAACAGCCATTTATCGACCAAAACGGCGCTCCAGCTCTGTGAATAAGGTCTGTGGATAACCATGCCTGAGGTCTATGCACAACCCCAGGCGCAAGCCTGTTGATAACTCACCTGTGGATAACATGCCTTTTCATCCACAGCTTTCGCTCACGATGGGAACAGCCGCAGCACCGGTTCAGAACAAAGTTGTAAAACTCTGTACAGCACGTATTTCATGGCCTAAGGATGGTTATCCACAGAAGGTTATCCACCTAAGATTTATAAGTTCTTCAGAAAAGCTTTTTATATGTCTCTTCTTTTTTTTCATGTTGTCCCCGATGCGGGTGTCCGATCAAGCACCCCGTTGGCACGATCCAGGAGGCACCGTCCATCACAAGCTCTATATGGAATGACTGGTTGGAAATTGACCTATGGGCTTGCTTTCTCTAGAATCGCCGGTCTCTTAAAAAGGGGGCCATCCCGGCCCGTCGTCGACAAACCAGGTAACACGCCATGAAACGTACTTTCCAACCAAGCACCATCAAGCGCGCCCGCACCCACGGTTTCCGTGCCCGTATGGCTACCAAGAACGGCCGTGCTGTTCTGTCGCGTCGTCGTGCCAAAGGCCGTAAGCGTCTGGCCATTTGATTTTTCGGCACAGGTGGTGAGTCAGGACTTCAGTCGGGAAAAGCGACTGCTTACACCCCGGCATTTCAAAGCGGTCTTCGACTCCCCAACCGGCAAGGTTCCAGGGAAAAACCTGCTGATCCTTGCTCGCGAGAACGGCCTCGATCACCCACGCCTTGGCTTGGTAATCGGCAAGAAGAGTGTCAAGCTCGCCGTTCAACGCAACCGCCTCAAGCGCTTGATGCGCGATTCCTTTCGTCTGAACCAGCAATTGCTTGCCGGCCTGGACATCGTGATCGTCGCGCGCAAGGGATTGGGTGAGATAGAAAACCCGGAATTGCACCAACACTTTGGCAAGCTCTGGAAACGCCTGGCGCGCAGCCGGCCGACACCAGCAGTAACCGCCAATTCCGCAGGGGTAGACAGCCAAGATGCGTAAACTGGCACTCGTTCCGATCCAGTTTTACCGTTATGCCATTAGTCCTCTGATGGCCAATCACTGTCGGTTTTTCCCCAGTTGCTCCTGTTACGCGTATGAAGCCATCGAAAACCATGGCATCTGGCGTGGTGGGTGGCTGGCCGTTCGTCGCCTGGGGCGTTGTCATCCGTGGAATGACGGCGGTTTCGACCCCGTTCCACCCGCTCCTTCCTCCCGAACTTCTTCGATAGCCGAGTAATCATGGATATTAAACGCACGATCCTGATCGCCGCGCTGGCAGTCGTGTCCTACGTCATGGTCCTGAAGTGGAACGATGACTACGGCCAGGCTGCCCTGCCGACTCAGAATACTGCTGCCAGCACTGTTGCTCCGGGCTTGCCCGATGGCGTGCCGGCCGGTAACAACGGTGCCAGCGCCGATGTACCGAGCGCCAACGCCGAATCGAGCCCTGCCGAACTGGCACCGGTCGCACTCAGCAAGGACCTGATCCGAGTCAAGACCGACGTTCTGGAACTGGCTATCGATCCGGTCGGTGGTGACATCGTTCAGCTGAACCTGCCGAAGTACCCGCGCCGTCAAGACCACCCGAACATTCCATTCCAGTTGTTCGACAACGGTGGTGAGCGTGTTTACCTGGCACAAAGCGGTCTGACCGGCACCGACGGTCCGGATGCCCGCGCCAGCGGCCGCCCCCTGTATGCCGCCGAACAGAAAAGCTACCAGCTGGCCGACGGCCAGGAACAACTGGTGGTAGACCTGAAGTTCAGTGACAACGGCGTCAACTACATCAAGCGTTTCAGCTTCAAGCGTGGTGAGTACGACCTGAATGTCAGCTATCTGATCGACAACCAGAGCAGCCAGGCGTGGAGCGGCAACATGTTTGCCCAGCTCAAGCGTGATGCCAGCGGCGATCCGTCCTCCAGCACTGCCACCGGTACCGCTACCTACCTGGGTGCCGCCCTGTGGACAGCTTCCGAGCCTTACAAAAAGGTCTCGATGAAGGACATGGACAAAGGTAGTTTGAAAGAAAATGTGTCCGGCGGCTGGGTTGCCTGGCTGCAGCACTACTTCGTGACCGCCTGGATTCCAGCCAAGTCGGACAACAACGTTGTCCAGACCCGCAAGGATAGCCAGGGCAACTACATCATCGGTTACACCGGCCCGGTTATCAGCGTACCGGCTGGCGGCAAGGTCGAAACCAGCGCCATGCTGTACGCCGGTCCGAAGATCCAGTCCAAGCTGAAAGAGTTGTCCCCAGGCCTGGAATTGACCGTCGACTACGGCTTCCTGTGGTTTATCGCCCAGCCGATCTTCTGGCTGCTGCAACATATCCACAGCCTGCTGGGTAACTGGGGCTGGTCGATCATCGTGCTGACCATGTTGATCAAAGGCCTGTTCTTCCCGCTGTCGGCTGCCAGCTACCGCTCCATGGCGCGTATGCGTGCCGTTGCACCTAAGCTCGCCGCACTCAAGGAACGCTTCGGTGACGATCGCCAGAAGATGTCCCAGGCGATGATGGAGCTTTACAAGAAAGAGAAGATCAACCCACTGGGCGGCTGCCTGCCGATCCTGGTGCAGATGCCGGTATTCCTGGCCCTGTACTGGGTATTGCTGGAAAGCGTGGAAATGCGCCAGGCCCCATGGATCCTGTGGATTACCGACCTGTCGATCAAGGATCCGTTCTTCATCCTGCCGATCATCATGGGCGCCACCATGTTCATCCAGCAGCGCCTGAACCCTACACCGCCGGATCCGATGCAGGCCAAGGTGATGAAAATGATGCCGATCATCTTCACCTTCTTCTTCCTGTGGTTCCCTGCCGGTCTGGTGCTGTACTGGGTTGTGAACAACTGCCTGTCGATTTCGCAGCAGTGGTACATCACTCGCCGTATCGAAGCAGCTACCAAAAAAGCTGCTGCTTGACGGGCTAATACGCTAGCCTGTGAATAAAAAACGCCCCCTAGTGGGGCGTTTTTGCTATCTGTCGTTTTGTCGTAGAGGCTTTCGAGCATGAACATTGTGCGTGAAACCATCGCCGCCATCGCCACGGCTCAGGGCCGTGGTGGTGTGGGTATTGTCAGGTTGTCCGGTCCTCTGGCTGCCAAGGCCGGCCAATTGATCACCGGCCGCACCCTGACCCCGCGGCATGCCCATTACGGCCCGTTCCGCGACGATGAGGGGCTGGTGCTGGACGAAGGGATTGCGCTGTTCTTTCCCGGGCCTAATTCATTCACTGGCGAGGACGTGCTGGAACTGCAGGGGCACGGTGGCCCGGTGGTTCTGGACATGCTGCTGCAGCGCTGTGTACAAGTCGGCTGTCGTCTGGCCCGTCCGGGCGAATTCAGCGAGCGCGCCTTCCTCAACGACAAGCTCGACCTGGCTCAGGCCGAAGCCATCGCCGATCTGATCGAGGCCAGTTCCAGCCAGGCAGCGCGAAACGCCTTGCGCTCGCTGCAAGGGGAATTCTCCAAGCGTGTGCACAGCCTTACCGAGGCGTTGATTGCCCTGCGTATTTACGTCGAGGCGGCGATCGATTTTCCTGAGGAAGAGATCGACTTCCTTGCCGATGGCCACGTGCTGTCGATGCTTGATGCTGTGCGCAGCGAGTTATCCACTGTGCAGCGCGAGGCCGGGCAGGGCGCCTTGCTGCGCGACGGCATGACGGTAGTCATTGCCGGTCGGCCGAATGCCGGTAAATCAAGTTTGCTGAACCAGCTGGCCGGACGGGAAGCAGCCATCGTCACGGACATCGCCGGCACCACGCGGGATATCTTGCGCGAACATATCCACATCGACGGCATGCCGCTGCACGTTGTCGATACTGCCGGTTTGCGCGATACCGATGACCATGTGGAAAAGATCGGTGTGGAACGCGCCCTGAAGGCCATTGGCGAGGCAGACCGTGTTCTGCTGGTGGTCGACTCCACTGCGCCCGAGGCCAGCGACCCGTTCGCTTTGTGGCCCGAGTTTCTTGACCAGCGACCCGACCCGGCAAAGGTCACTCTGATACGCAACAAGGCTGACCTGAGTGGGGAGCAGGTGGCGCTGGAGCAGTGCGATGACGGCCACGTGACGATCACCCTAAGCGCCAAGGGCGACGACACAGGGCTGCAACTGCTACGCGACCATCTGAAGGGCTGTATGGGTTACGAACAGACTGCAGAGAGTGGCTTCAGCGCCCGCCGGCGCCATCTGGATGCCTTGCGCCAGGCTAGCGAGCACCTGGAACACGGCCATGCACAATTGACCTTGGCGGGTGCAGGAGAGCTTCTGGCTGAGGACTTGCGTCAGGCACAGCATGCGCTGGGGGAAATCACAGGAGCATTCAGCTCGGATGACCTGCTTGGGCGGATTTTCTCCAGCTTCTGCATCGGCAAGTAATCCACAGCCAGGCAAGGTCAAGCGCCGCTCCTTAGGGAGCGGCTTTTTTTTGCCTGAAATTCATTGCAGAAGATGAGTGCAGGCCGATGACCCAAGCACCTGTGGGAGCGGGTGGGCCCCCGAACAGGCCCTTGCAAGCACTGATTCTCTGCGTATGTACCGGCCTTTTCACGGGCTCGCTCGCTCCAACATTGACCATGGCTGGTCGCCTGCGCGATGAATTTTTCTTACCCAGCGTGAAAACTGTGCTCAGGAGCCCTGTGGAAAACTCGCCTTCAGCTCAGTTGATAAGCAGGCTTTTTTTCTGAGGAAAAACCCCCTTGTGGGTAAATAGCTATTTAATCCACAGGCTAAAAGACGTTATCCATAGCCCTCATGGCACTCCAGCCACAGGGTTTAATTTCTCTCTACATAACGGAAATCGTGGGGTTCAAGACCTTATCCACAGAAAAGCCTGTGCATAAGAATAAACATAAAAACAAAGCTTTTTTAAATTCTTCATCTTTGATTTCTGTTGTCTGCCACTCATCCACAGACTGGTCAAAATTTGCTCAGACGGTTTCTTTACTGGGGGTGAAGTCCCTATACTTGTCCGCTTACCTTCTCTATTCGCAAAAACAGGCACGAGGTGCGTGGTGGATTTCCCTTCCCGTTTTGACGTGATCGTCATCGGCGGCGGCCATGCCGGTACCGAGGCTGCGCTTGCGTCTGCACGCATGGGTGTAAAAACCCTGCTGCTGACCCATAACGTGGAAACCCTCGGTCACATGAGCTGCAACCCCGCCATCGGTGGTATTGGCAAAAGCCATCTGGTCAAAGAGATCGATGCGCTCGGCGGCGCCATGGCGCTGGCCACCGACAAGAGCGGCATCCAGTTCCGCGTTCTGAACAACCGCAAGGGCCCGGCCGTACGTGCCACCCGTGCACAAGCCGACCGCGCCATCTACAAGGCAGTGGTGCGTGAAATCCTGGAAAACCAGCCAAACCTGTGGATATTCCAGCAGTCCTGCGACGACCTGATCGTCGAGCAGGACCAGGTCAAAGGCGTGGTGACCCAGATGGGCCTGCGTTTCTTTGCCGAATCGGTGGTACTGACTACCGGTACCTTCCTCGGCGGCCTTATCCACATTGGTCTGCAAAACCATTCCGGTGGTCGCGCCGGTGATCCACCTTCGATTGCCCTTGCCCACCGCATGCGTGAACTTCCGCTGCGCGTCGGCCGCCTGAAAACCGGTACCCCGCCACGCATCGACGGCCGCTCTGTGGATTTCTCGGTAATGACCGAACAGCCAGGCGATACGCCGATCCCGGTGATGTCGTTCATGGGCAATGCCGAAATGCACCCGCGTCAGGTGAGCTGCTGGATTACCCACACCAATGCGCGCACCCACGAGATCATTGCCTCGAACCTCGACCGCTCACCGATGTACTCGGGCGTGATCGAAGGTGTCGGTCCGCGCTACTGTCCGTCGATCGAAGACAAGATCCACCGCTTCGCCGACAAGGAAAGCCACCAGGTGTTCATTGAGCCGGAAGGCCTGAACACCCATGAGCTGTACCCCAATGGTATTTCCACTTCGCTGCCGTTCGACGTGCAACTGGAGCTGGTCCGTTCGATCCGCGGCATGGAAAACGCCCACATCGTGCGCCCGGGCTATGCCATCGAATACGACTACTTCGATCCCCGTGACCTCAAGTACAGCCTCGAGACCAAAGTCATCGGCGGCCTGTTCTTCGCCGGGCAGATCAACGGCACCACCGGTTACGAAGAAGCCGGTGCCCAAGGTCTGTTGGCCGGGACCAACGCTGCACTGCGTGCGCAAGGTCGCGACAGCTGGTGCCCGCGCCGCGATGAAGCGTACATCGGTGTGCTGGTCGACGACCTGATCACCTTGGGTACTCAGGAGCCGTACCGCATGTTCACTTCGCGCGCCGAGTACCGCCTGATCCTGCGCGAAGACAACGCCGACCTGCGCCTGACCGAAAAGGGCCGTGAACTGGGCCTGATCGATGACCAGCGCTGGGCCGCGTTCTGCGCCAAGCGCGACGGTATCGAGCGTGAGGAACAGCGCCTGAAATCGACCTGGGTTCGGCCGAATACCGAGCAAGGCCAGGCCATTGTGGATAAATTCGGCACTCCGTTGAGCCACGAGTACAGCTTGCTCAACCTGCTGGCGCGCCCGGAAATCGACTACGCCGGCCTGATCGAAGCGACTGGCGGTGACGTAATCGATCCACAGGTTGCCGAGCAGGTCGAGATCCGCACCAAGTACGCCGGCTACATCGACCGCCAGCAGGATGAAATTGCCCGACTGCGCGCCAGCGAAGACACACGCCTGCCTGTGGATATCGACTACACGACGATTTCCGGCCTGTCCAAGGAGATACAGGGCAAGCTGAGCCAGACCCGTCCGGAGACGCTGGGCCAGGCTTCGCGTATCCCGGGTGTGACCCCGGCGGCGATTTCCCTGTTGCTGATTCACTTGAAAAAACGCGGCGCTGGCCGCGAATTGGAGCAAAGCGCTTGAGTTCCCTGGTCACCCCTCAACACGCTGAAGAGTTGTCCACAGGTGCGCGCCAGCTTGGTGTCGAGCTGACTGCCGAGCAGCACGAGAAGCTGCTTGGCTACCTGGCTCTGTTGATCAAATGGAACAAAGCCTACAACCTGACTGCCGTGCGCGACCCGGACGAGATGGTTTCGCGTCATTTGCTCGACAGCCTTAGCGTCATGTCTTTTATCCACAACGACCGTGAAAACTGGCTGGATGTTGGCAGCGGCGGTGGCATGCCCGGCATTCCGCTGGCTATCCTGCATCCACACAAGCGCGTCACCGTGCTGGACGCCAATGGCAAGAAAACCCGTTTCCTGACACAGGTGAAAATGGAACTCAGGCTGGACAACCTCACGGTTATCCACAGCCGGGTCGAGGCCTTCCAGCCGGCACAACCGTTCGACGGAATCATCTCCCGCGCCTTCAGCAGCATGGAGAACTTCACCAACTGGACCCGCCACTTGGGCGACACCGGGACGCAATGGCTTGCAATGAAGGGGCTGCATCCTGCCGATGAACTGGTAGCATTGCCCGCAGACTTCACAGTGGAAAGCGAACAGGCCCTGACCGTTCCGGGTTGCCAGGGCCAGCGCCATCTGCTGATACTGCGCCGCAAGGCATGACTGGGAACACTCGCAACAATGGCTAAGGTATTCGCAATCGCGAACCAGAAAGGTGGTGTGGGCAAGACAACCACCTGTATCAATCTCGCCGCCTCGCTGGCTGCGACCAAGCGTCGTGTCCTGCTGATCGACCTCGATCCGCAGGGCAACGCCACCATGGGCAGCGGTGTGGACAAGCACGAGCTCGAGCATTCGGTCTACGACCTGCTGATCGGGGAGTGCGACTTGGCCCAGGCTATGCACTACTCCGAGCACGGAGGCTTCCAGTTGCTGCCGGCCAACCGCGACCTGACCGCCGCTGAGGTGGTGCTGCTGGAAATGCAGGTCAAGGAGAGCCGTCTGCGCAACGCGCTGGCGCCTATCCGCGATAACTACGACTACATCCTCATCGACTGCCCGCCGTCGCTGTCGATGCTTACGCTCAATGCGCTGGTCGCTTCCGATGGCGTAATTATCCCCATGCAGTGCGAGTATTACGCACTGGAAGGTCTCAGCGACCTTGTGGATAACATCAAGCGCATCGCCGCCCGGTTGAACCCGGAGTTGAAGATCGAGGGCCTGCTGCGGACCATGTACGATCCGCGCCTGAGCCTGAACAACGATGTTTCGGCGCAGTTGAAGGAGCACTTTGGCCCTCAGCTTTACGACACGGTCATTCCGCGCAACATTCGCTTGGCCGAGGCCCCCAGCTTCGGCATGCCGGCCCTTGCTTACGACAAGCAATCGCGGGGCGCGCTGGCTTACCTGGCCCTGGCTGGGGAACTGGTACGCCGTCAACGCCGTCCATCACGCACTGCACAAACAACTTAAGGAATCCGTATGGCCGTCAAGAAACGGGGTCTCGGACGTGGGTTGGATGCACTGCTCAGTGGTCCTTCCGTCAGCGCGCTCGAAGAGCAGGCTGTGAAGATCGACCAGAAAGAACTGCAACACCTGCCGGTCGAGCTGGTCCAGCGTGGCAAGTATCAACCTCGCCGTGACATGGACCCGGAGGCGCTGGAAGAGCTTGCGCACTCGATTCGCAACCATGGTGTGATGCAACCGATCGTGGTACGCCCGATTGGCGACAACCGATACGAGATCATCGCCGGTGAGCGCCGTTGGCGCGCCACCCAGCAGGCCGGTCTGGACACGATCCCGGCCATGGTCCGTGAAGTGCCCGACGAAGCCGCCATCGCCATGGCATTGATCGAGAACATCCAGCGCGAAGACCTCAACCCACTGGAAGAGGCCATGGCCCTGCAGCGCCTGCAACAGGAGTTCGAGCTCACCCAGCAGCAGGTGGCTGACGCTGTGGGCAAGTCGCGGGTGACCGTGGCCAACCTGCTGCGCCTCATTACCCTGCCCGATGCGATCAAGACCATGCTCGCCCACGGTGACCTGGAGATGGGGCACGCCCGTGCATTGCTCGGCCTGGATGAAAATCGTCAGGAGGAGGGGGCGCGTCATGTTGTCGCACGTGGCCTCACCGTGCGCCAAACCGAGGCACTGGTCCGTCAGTGGCTCAGCGACAAGCCTGATCCGGTCGAACCGAGCAAACCTGATCCGGATATCGCACGGCTTGAACAGCGGCTCGCAGAGCGCCTGGGCTCGGCCGTACAGATTCGTCATGGCAACAAGGGCAAAGGCCAGTTGGTTATTCGCTACAACTCGCTTGACGAGTTGCAAGGCGTGCTCGCTCACATCCGCTGAAACAATTCCTGTTGTAGCGCGAAGTCGGAAATCACTACCGAAGAGTTGAATAGGGGTTAATCCACCCCTATACTCTGCGCGCATTTTGTCGGCACAAATTATGCCAAGTCATAGCTGACTTGTTGGTCGACTTCCGAGGAGCAGTTGTGATGGAAATACGCACGCCAAACCGCCTGCCTTTCCATCGCTGGGCGGTTTTTCCGGTACTGCTGGCTCAATTTGTCGTACTGCTGCTGGCAACCTTGGTGTTGTGGCAGTGGAAAGGGGCGGTCAGTGGATATTCAGGCCTTTGCGGAGGTTTGATTGCCTGGCTGCCCAATGTGTATTTCGCCTGGAAGGCTTTTCGCTTCAGCGGGGCTCGGGCGGCACAAGCTATCGTCAAGTCGTTTTACGCGGGCGAGGCAGGCAAGATGATTTTGACGGCAGTGCTTTTTGCACTGACCTTTGCAGGAGTGAAGCCACTGGCGCCGTTAGCAGTATTCGGCGTCTTCGTGTTGACCCTTTTGGTCAGCTGGTTCGCGCCCCTGCTGATGAATAAAAGACTTTCGAGACCTTAGGGCGTTTGAGGCAACCATGGCAGCAGAAACCGCTTCGGGCTATATCCAGCACCACTTGCAGAACCTGACCTACGGTCAACTACCAGACGGCAGCTGGGGCTTCGCCCATTCGGCTGCAGAAGCCAAGGCAATGGGCTTCTGGGCGTTCCACCTGGACACCCTGGGTTGGTCCGTCGCGCTGGGTCTGATCTTCCTGTTGATCTTCCGCATGGCGGCCAAGAAGGCGACTTCCGGCCAACCTGGCGGTCTGCAGAACTTCGTTGAAGTGATGGTCGACTTCGTCAACGGCAGCGTGAAGGACTCCTTCCACGGCCGTAGCCCGGTAATCGCACCGCTGGCGCTGACCATTTTCGTCTGGGTATTCCTGATGAACGCCGTCGACCTGGTACCGGTCGACTGGATTCCTCAGCTGGCCATCCTGATTTCCGGTGACCCGCACATTCCGTTCCGCGCCGTGTCGACCACCGACCCGAACGCGACCCTGGCAATGGCCTTCTGCGTCTTCGCCCTGATCATCTTCTACAGCATCAAGGTCAAGGGACTGGGCGGCTTCATCGGTGAGCTGACCCTGCACCCGTTTGGCAGCAAGAATATCTTCGTGCAGATCCTGCTGATTCCTGTCAACTTCCTGCTGGAATTCGTCACCCTGATCGCCAAGCCGATCTCGTTGGCACTGCGTCTGTTCGGCAACATGTATGCTGGCGAGCTGGTGTTCATCCTGATCGCTGTAATGTTCGGCTCCGGCCTGCTGTGGCTCAGCGGCCTGGGTGTGGTGCTGCAATGGGCGTGGGCTGTGTTCCACATCCTGATCATCACCCTGCAAGCTTTCATCTTCATGATGCTGACCATCGTCTACCTGTCGATGGCTCACGAAGATAACCATTAAGACCGCCTGGCGTGTCTGATAGCCTTCCCTGCCTGTACGGGGGGAGGGCTTAAAAAGTCCGCAAGGGCATGCTGTACCAAACGATTTGTTTTACCGCTTCAAACTAAAAACCTAACCAATACGACGTAAAAGTCGGGAGGAAAGATGGAAACTGTAGTTGGTCTGACCGCTATCGCTGTTGCTCTGCTGATCGGCCTGGGTGCTCTGGGTACCGCCATTGGTTTCGGCCTGCTGGGTGGCAAGTTCCTGGAAGGCGCTGCTCGTCAGCCAGAAATGGTTCCGATGCTGCAGGTCAAAATGTTCATCGTTGCCGGTCTGCTCGACGCCGTAACCATGATCGGTGTTGGTATCGCTCTGTTCTTCACCTTCGCGAATCCGTTCGTTGGTCAGATCGCCGGCTAATCACTCGTCACCACGAGTTGATGGCTGTATGAATTAAGACCGAGCGAGGTGTTGGCGTGAACATTAATGCAACCCTGATTGGCCAATCCGTTGCTTTCCTGATTTTTGTACTCTTCTGCATGAAGTATGTATGGCCTCCGGTCATCACTGCCCTGCAAGAGCGCCAAAAGAAGATTGCCGACGGCTTGGACGCTGCCAACCGCGCAGCTCGCGACCTGGAGCTGGCCCAAGAGAAAGCGGGTCAGCAACTGCGTGAAGCTAAAGCACAGGCAGCCGAAATCATCGAGCAAAGCAAGAAACGCGCTGCTCAGCTTGTCGACGAAGCCCGTGAACAGGCTCGCGTCGAAGCTGACCGTGTGAAGGCTCAGGCTCTGGCCGAGATCGAACAGGAACTGAACAGCGCTAAAGACGCCCTGCGTGCCCAAGTGGGTGCTCTGGCCGTTGGTGGTGCTGAAAAGATCCTTGGCGCCACAATCGATCAAAACGCGCATGCGGAGCTGGTTAACAAACTGGCCGCTGAAATTTAAGCGAGGGCGATCATGGCAGAACTGACCACGTTGGCCCGACCTTACGCTAAGGCTGCCTTTGAGCATGCCCAGGCCCATCAGCAACTGGCCAATTGGTCAGCCATGCTCGGCCTGGCTGCTGCGGTGTCGCAAGACGACACCATGCAGCGCCTGCTCAAGGCCCCGCGACTGACGAGCGCAGAAAAGGCCGCCACGTTCATTGACGTGTGCGGTGACAAGTTCAATGCACAGGCACAGAATTTCATTCATGTTGCCGCGGAAAACGACCGTCTCCTGCTTCTGCCGGAGATTGCCGCCCTGTTCGACCTGTACAAGGCCGAGCAAGAGAAATCCGTGGACGTGGAAGTCACCAGTGCCTTCGCGTTGAACCAAGAACAGCAAGACAAACTCGCCAAGGTTCTCAGTGCACGGTTAGGCCAGGAAGTGCGCCTGCACGCGTCGGAGGATGCCAGCCTGATTGGCGGCGTCGTCATCCGCGCCGGTGACCTGGTAATCGATGGCTCTGTTCGCGGCAAAATCGCGAAACTGGCCGAAGCATTGAAATCTTGAGTTTGAAGGGGCAGCAGAGCAATGCAGCAACTCAATCCTTCCGAAATTAGTGAAATCATCAAGGGCCGCATCGATAACCTCGATGTGAGCTCCCAAGCCCGTAACGAAGGTACCGTTGTTTCGGTATCCGACGGTATCGTGCGGATCCACGGTCTGGCCGACGTCATGTACGGCGAAATGATCGAGTTCCCTGGTGGCGTCTACGGCATGGCCCTGAACCTGGAGCAAGACTCCGTAGGTGCAGTGATCCTGGGTGCATATGACACCCTCGCCGAAGGCATGAGCGCCAAGTGCACCGGCCGCATCCTGGAAGTTCCGGTTGGTAAGGAACTGCTGGGTCGCGTCGTCGACGCACTGGGCAACCCTATCGATGGCAAAGGTCCTCTGGGCAACACCGAGACCGACGCAGTCGAGAAAGTTGCTCCAGGCGTGATCTGGCGTAAGTCGGTAGACCAGCCTGTACAGACTGGTTACAAATCCGTCGACGCCATGATCCCTGTCGGCCGTGGCCAGCGTGAGCTGATCATTGGCGACCGTCAGATCGGCAAGACCGCCATGGCCATCGACGCCATCATCAACCAGAAAGACTCCGGTATTTTCTGTGTTTATGTTGCTGTAGGTCAGAAGCGTTCCACCGTTGCCAACATCGTTCGCAAGCTGGAAGAAAACGGCGCCCTGGCCAACACCATCGTGGTTGTTGCCAGTGCTTCGGAATCCGCCGCACTGCAATTCCTGGCGCCATACGCCGGTTGCACCATGGGCGAGTTCTTCCGCGACCGCGGTGAAGACGCACTGATCGTTTACGATGACCTGTCCAAGCAGGCCGTTGCCTACCGTCAGATCTCCCTGCTGCTGCGCCGTCCACCAGGACGCGAAGCATACCCAGGCGACGTGTTCTATCTCCACTCCCGTCTGCTGGAGCGTGCATCGCGCGTTTCGGAAGAGTACGTCGAGAAGTTCACCAACGGTGCTGTCACTGGCAAAACCGGTTCCCTGACCGCTCTGCCGATCATCGAAACCCAGGCTGGCGACGTTTCTGCGTTCGTTCCGACCAACGTGATTTCCATCACCGACGGTCAGATCTTCCTGGAATCGGCCATGTTCAACTCGGGCATCCGCCCTGCAGTGAACGCCGGTGTTTCGGTATCCCGTGTAGGTGGTGCCGCTCAGACCAAGATCATCAAGAAGCTGTCCGGTGGTATTCGTACCGCTCTGGCTCAGTACCGTGAACTGGCTGCATTCGCCCAGTTCGCGTCCGATCTGGACGAAGCGACCCGCAAGCAGCTGGAGCATGGTCAGCGCGTTACCGAGCTGATGAAGCAGAAGCAGTACGCGCCGATGTCCATTGCGGACATGGCTCTGTCGCTGTACGCCGCTGAGCGTGGCTTCCTGACCGACGTAGAGGTCTCCAAGATCGGCAGCTTCGAGCAAGCACTGATCGCCTTCTTCAACCGTGATCACGCTGAACTGATGGCGAAGATCAACGTGAAGGGTGACTTCAACGACGAAATCGACGCAGGCCTGAAAGCCGGTATCGAGAAGTTCAAGGCCACCCAGACCTGGTAAGCCGCAGCGGGGGCTCAGGCCCCCGCTTGCTAACCTGATAGGTGATACATGGCAGGCGCAAAAGAGATTCGCAGTAAGATTGCGAGCATCAAAAGCACGCAAAAAATTACCAGCGCCATGGAGAAAGTGGCGGTCAGCAAGATGCGCAAGGCACAAATGCGCATGGCTGCTAGCCGTCCTTACGCGGAACGTATCCGCCAGGTGATCGGTCATCTGGCCAACGCCAACCCGGAATACCGCCACCCGTTCATGATCGAGCGCCCTGTAAAGCGCGCCGGTTATATCGTGGTGAGCAGTGACCGTGGTCTGTGCGGTGGCTTGAACACCAACCTGTTCAAGGCCCTGGTCAAGGACATGAGCGCAAACCGCGAACAGGGCGTGGAAATCGACCTGTGCGTGATCGGCAGCAAGGGTGCGACTTTCTTCCGCATCTTTGGCGGCAACGTCGTAGCAGCGATCAGCCATTTGGGCGAAGAGCCATCGATCAACGATCTGATCGGCTCCGTCAAAGTGATGCTGGACGCCTACCTGGACGGCCGTATCGATCGCCTCTCGGTGGTTTCGAACAAGTTCATCAATACCATGACCCAGAAGCCGACGGTCGAGCAATTGGTACCGTTGGTGGCAACCCCGGATCAGGATCTCAAGCATCACTGGGACTACCTGTACGAACCCGACGCAAAAGAGCTGCTGGACGGCTTGATGGTGCGTTACGTGGAGTCGCAGGTATACCAGGCGGTGGTCGAGAACAACGCTGCTGAACAAGCGGCCCGGATGATCGCCATGAAGAACGCCACAGACAACGCCGGTGATTTGATCAAAGAGCTTCAGTTGATCTACAACAAGGCGCGTCAGGCTGCGATCACCCAGGAGATCTCGGAAATCGTCGGCGGCGCTGCCGCGGTTTAACGGTTCACATATTCAGAGGATCCAGCTATGAGTAGCGGACGTATCGTTCAAATCATCGGCGCCGTCATCGACGTGGAATTCCCACGCGACGTCGTGCCGAGTGTATACAACGCGCTTAAAGTACAAGGCGCGGAAACCACCCTGGAAGTTCAGCAGCAGCTGGGCGACGGCGTGGTTCGTACCATTGCGATGGGCTCGACCGAAGGCCTGAAGCGCGGTCTGGATGTCGTCGACACCGGCGCTGCCATTTCCGTTCCAGTTGGTAAGGCCACCCTGGGCCGTATCATGGACGTACTGGGCAACCCGATCGACGAAGCCGGCCCGATCGGCGAAGAAGAGCGTCGCGGTATCCACCAGCCAGCGCCTTCGTTCGCTGACCAGGCAGGCGGCAACGACCTGCTGGAAACCGGCATCAAGGTTATCGACCTGGTTTGCCCGTTCGCCAAGGGTGGTAAGGTTGGTCTGTTCGGTGGTGCCGGTGTCGGCAAGACCGTAAACATGATGGAACTGATCCGTAACATCGCCATGGAACACAGCGGTTACTCCGTGTTCGCTGGTGTGGGTGAGCGTACTCGTGAGGGTAACGACTTCTACCACGAGATGAAGGACTCCAACGTTCTCGACAAGGTAGCGCTGGTCTACGGTCAGATGAACGAGCCACCAGGAAACCGTCTGCGTGTAGCGCTGACCGGCCTGACCATGGCTGAGAAGTTCCGTGACGAAGGTAACGACGTTCTGCTGTTCGTCGACAACATCTATCGTTACACCCTGGCCGGTACCGAAGTATCCGCACTGCTGGGCCGTATGCCTTCGGCAGTAGGTTACCAGCCGACCCTGGCTGAAGAGATGGGCGTTCTGCAAGAGCGCATCACCTCCACCAAGGAAGGTTCGATCACCTCGGTACAGGCCGTATATGTACCTGCGGACGACTTGACCGACCCGTCGCCAGCGACCACCTTCGCCCACTTGGACGCCACCGTCGTTCTGTCTCGTGACATCGCCTCCCTGGGTATCTACCCAGCGGTCGACCCACTGGACTCGACTTCGCGCCAGCTGGACCCGAACGTGATCGGCAACGAGCACTACGAGACCGCTCGTGGCGTTCAGTATGTTCTGCAGCGCTACAAAGAGCTGAAGGACATCATTGCGATCCTGGGTATGGACGAACTGTCCGAAGCCGACAAGCAACTGGTAGCCCGCGCTCGTAAGATCCAGCGCTTCCTGTCGCAGCCGTTCTTCGTGGCAGAAGTCTTCACCGGTTCGCCAGGCAAGTACGTTTCCCTGAAAGACACCATCGCTGGCTTCAGCGGCATCCTCAAAGGTGACTACGACCACCTGCCAGAACAAGCGTTCTACATGGTCGGCAGCATCGACGAAGCGATCGAGAAAGCCAAGAAACTGTAATTCCTGCGCCCCGCAAGGGGCGCTATCAGGTTGAGGCAAGCAGATGGCTATGACAGTCCATTGCGATATCGTCAGCGCGGAAGGAGAGATCTTCTCCGGCCTGGTCGAGATGGTGGTTGCGCACGGTAACCTGGGTGATCTTGGTATCGCTCCAGGCCATGCGCCGCTGATCACCAATCTCAAGCCTGGTCCGATCACGCTGACCAAGCAGGGTGGCGCACAAGAGGTGTTCTACATCTCTGGTGGTTTCCTCGAGGTTCAGCCGAACATGGTCAAGGTGCTTGCCGATACCGTGCAACGTGCTACAGACCTGGATGAAGCTCAGGCTCAGGAGGCCCTCAAGGCCGCCGAGAACGCCCTGAATCTGAAAGGCGCGGACTTCGACTACAGTGCCGCCGCCGCACGTCTGGCCGAGGCCGCAGCTCAGCTGCGTACCGTCCAGCAAATGCGCAGAGGCAAGTAATCGGCCAAGGCTGATAACTGCTGTTGCGATTGAGTAAAAGGGTAGCCTCGGCTACCCTTTTTCTTTTTCTGTTTTCTCCCCACGGTCTTTCACTGACCGCCCAGGATTGGTAGCCAGTAATGTCACTCGATATCGTTATTCTCGCCGCCGGCCAAGGCACCCGCATGCGCTCGGCGCTGCCCAAAGTGTTGCACCCGGTAGCTGGCAATTCCATGCTCGGCCATGTTATCCACAGCGCGCGCCAACTTCAGCCGCAAGGTATTCATGTGGTCATTGGCCATGGTGCCGAACTGGTTCGCGAGCGCCTGGCCGCTGACGACCTGAATTTCGTGATGCAGGATAAACAGCTGGGTACCGGTCATGCTGTTGCCCAGGCACTGCCGGCGCTGACCGCTGACACTGTGCTGGTGTTGTACGGCGACGTGCCGTTGATCGAAGTGGAGACCCTGCAGCGTCTGTTGGCGAAGGCCAACGATCAGCAACTGGGACTGCTTACAGTCACCCTCGATGATCCGACCGGCTATGGCCGGATCGTGCGTGACGAGCAGGGCAAGGTAACTGCCATCGTTGAGCACAAGGACGCCAACGACGCGCAAAAAGCTATCAAGGAAGGCAACACCGGAATTCTGGCACTGCCAGCCGCGCGCCTTGCCGACTGGATGGGCCGCCTGTCGAACAACAACGCTCAGGGCGAGTATTACCTGACCGATGTAATTGCCATGGCAGTGGCCGATGGCTTGGTGGTGGCAACTGAACAGCCGCACGACCCTATGGAAGTGCAGGGCGCCAACGACCGCCGCCAGCTGTCCGAGCTGGAGCGTCACTACCAGTTGCGTGAAGGCCGCCGTCTGATGGCTCAGGGGGTTACCCTGCGTGACCCGGCACGCTTCGATGTTCGTGGTGAAGTAAGCGTTGGTCGTGACGTGCTGATCGACATCAACGTGATTCTCGAAGGCAAGGTGGTCATCGAAGACGATGTGCAGATCGGCCCTAACTGCGTGATCAAGAACACGACCCTGCGCAAAGGCGCGGTGGTCAAGGCCAATAGCCACCTCGAAGGCGCCGTGATGGGAGAAGGCAGCGATGCAGGCCCGTTTGCTCGCCTGCGCCCGGGCAGCGTACTGGACGCCAAGGCCCATGTGGGTAACTTCGTTGAACTGAAAAACGCCCACCTGGGTGAAGGGGCCAAGGCTGGTCACCTGACCTACCTGGGTGATGCCGAAATCGGTGCGCGCACCAATATCGGCGCCGGCACCATCACCTGCAACTACGATGGCGCCAACAAGTTCAAGACCGTGATGGGTGAAGACGTGTTCATCGGTTCGAACAACTCGCTGGTGGCGCCTGTGGAAATCAAAGCCGGCGCGACCACCGCAGCCGGCTCGACCATCACCCAGGTTGTAGAAGCCGGTGACCTGGCTGTAGCTCGTGCACGCCAGCGCAACATTTCGGGCTGGAAGCGCCCTGAGAAGATCAAGAAGAGCTGAGTTATTCACAGCCGTTTCGATCGAAAGCCGACTTATGTGAATAAGTCGGCTTTTTTATTGGCGCTGCCGCGCATAAAGGACCGCGTCAAAGCAGAGGCAAACTATCCACAGGTCAACGACAGCTTGACGGATCGCTCGTCTTAGGTTTTGATTGCAACCATTAACTTTCGAATCGAAACTTAAACGCACATGTCGAAACGAAACACACCACAACGGCGACACAATATTCTGGCTTTGCTCAGCGAGCAGGGCGAGGTAAGTGTGGACGCGTTGGCCAAGCGTTTCGCCACCTCGGAAGTGACTATTCGCAAAGACCTTGCCGCCTTGGAAACCAACGGCTTGTTGTTACGCCGCTACGGTGGTGCGGTGCCGGTGCCGCAAGAGTTGCTCGGTGAACCGGCACAACCCGTCTCTTCTTATAAAAAGGCCATTGCGCGTGCCGCCGTAGGGCGAATCCGTGAACATGCGCGCATTATCATCGACAGCGGCAGTACCACGGCGGCAATGATCCCCGAGCTGGGGCGCCAGCCAGGCCTGGTGGTGATGACCAATTCGCTCAATGTGGCCCGTGCAATCTGCGACCTCGAACACGAGCCGGTGCTGCTGATGACCGGTGGCACCTGGGACCCGCATTCTGAATCGTTCCAGGGCCAGGTCGCGGAGCAGGTACTGCGCTCCTACGATTTCGACCAATTATTCATCGGTGCCGACGGCATCGACCTCGGCCGGGGTACCACTACCTTCAACGAACTGCTTGGGCTGAGCCGGGTCATGGCCGAAGTTGCCCGTGAAGTGATCGTGATGGTCGAGTCGGACAAGGTGGGGCGCAAGATCCCTAACCTCGAGCTGCCCTGGGGCAGCGTACACACCCTTATTACAGATGAACGCCTGCCAGCAGCAGCGCGCGAACAAATTCAAGCCCGCGGCATCAACCTGATCTGCGCCGCGATCAGCCAGGAGCAATAAAACATGTGTGGAATCGTTGGTGCTGTCGCCGAGCGTAATATCACAGCCATCCTGATCGAAGGCCTCAAGCGTCTTGAATACCGCGGTTACGACAGCGCCGGTTTGGCTGTACTCACCCAGACCGGTGAACTGCAGCGCCGCCGCCGCATCGGCAAGGTCAGCGAGCTGGAGGTTGCTGTTGCTGATGAGCCGTTGGCAGGCCAGTTGGGTATTGCCCACACCCGTTGGGCTACCCACGGCGCGCCGACTGAAGGCAACGCCCACCCGCACTTCTCGGGCAATGACGTGGCCGTGGTGCACAACGGCATCATCGAAAACCACGAAGAGCTGCGCGAAGAGCTGAAGGGGCTGGGCTATGTCTTCACTTCGCAGACCGATACCGAAGTCATCGTCCACCTGATCCACCACACCTTGAAGAGCATTCCAGACCTGACCGACGCCCTGAAGGCGGCGGTGAAGCGCCTGCATGGTGCTTACGGCCTGGCGCTGATCAGTGCCAAGCAGCCGGACCGCCTGGTCGCCGCACGCAGTGGCAGCCCGCTGGTAATCGGCCTGGGCCTTGGCGAGAACTTCCTGGCGTCCGACCAGCTGGCGCTGCGTCAGGTTACTGACCGCTTCATGTACCTGGAAGAAGGCGACATCGCTGAAATCCGCCGTGATCAGGTCTCTATCTGGGACCAGGAGGGCAACAAGGTCCAGCGCGAAACCGTGCAGTATCACGAAGGTGCCGAGGCTGCTGACAAGGGCGCTTACCGCCACTTCATGCTCAAGGAAATTCACGAGCAGCCAAGCGTTGTTCAGCGCACGCTTGAAGGCCGCCTGGGCAAGGACAACGTGCTGGTGCAGGCCTTTGGCCCGCAAGCTGCCGACCTGTTTGCCAAGGTGCGCAACGTGCAGATCGTTGCCTGTGGCACTAGCTACCACGCCGGTATGGTTGCGCGTTACTGGCTGGAAAGCCTGGCCGGCATCCCTTGCCAGGTGGAAGTGGCCAGCGAGTTCCGTTACCGCAAGGTGGTGGTGCAGCCGGACACGCTGTTCGTCTCCATCTCGCAGTCCGGCGAAACCGCCGATACCTTGGCCGCACTGCGCAACGCCAAGGAGTTGGGTTTCCTTGGCAGCCTGGCGATCTGCAACGTGGGTATCAGCTCGCTTGTACGCGAGTCGGACTTGACCCTGCTGACCTTGGCCGGCCCTGAAATCGGCGTGGCTTCGACCAAAGCGTTCACCACCCAGCTGGTTTCGCTGATGCTGCTGACCCTGGCCCTGGGTCAGGTGCGCGGTACGCTGGAAGCCGGTGTCGAAGCTGAGCTGGTTGAAGAGCTGCGTCGACTGCCAACCCGCCTGGGCGAAGCCCTGGCCATGGATGCCACCGTCGAGAAAATTGCCGAGCTGTTCGCCGACAAGCACCATACCCTGTTCCTCGGCCGCGGCGCGCAGTACCCGGTGGCGATGGAAGGTGCTCTCAAGCTTAAAGAAATCTCCTACATCCACGCCGAAGCTTACCCAGCAGGCGAGTTGAAGCACGGCCCGCTGGCTCTGGTGGACAACGACATGCCGGTGGTTACCGTTGCACCGAACAACGAACTGCTGGAGAAGCTGAAGTCCAACCTGCAGGAAGTGCGTGCCCGTGGTGGCGAGCTGGTAGTGTTCGCCGACGAGCACGCTGGCATGACCAATGGCGAAGGCACCCACGTGATCAAGGTGCCGCACATTGCCGATGCCCTGGCGCCAATCCTGTACACCATTCCGCTGCAATTGCTGTCTTATTACGTGGCCGTGCTCAAGGGGACCGACGTTGACCAGCCGCGTAATCTGGCCAAGTCGGTGACTGTCGAGTAATGGGTAGTCAGGTGTTGATCAACTTGTGGATTTAGAGAATTAAAACTGTCGCAGGATAATTAAAACTGTCGCAGGAGCCGGTGAGACCTCTCTCCTCCGCTCCTGCGAGCACTGCCCCCTCGCCCAACCCTGCCCCCTTCAGCTATGGACCGGCCAAGTATGCTGTTGAGAATCCAGCCTGATGAATCTCTTCGTTCGTATGTTGAACGACACATTTACCTTGGCCTGAAAAGTAATGAATTAGATATTCTTAAAGGTCTTCATTTTGTTCACTGGAGTGGCTGGGTAGTAAAGTCCATTGCAGACCTTTTGGGTTGGCATGGTTGTTACGGCTACAATAAATTGTTGCATTTGCATACTTCCTTCCCTTTCAGTAGCGTTATAAAAAATAAAAGAGATTTATCGTACTCCGGGAGCAGCTTCATCTCTTTTAACTATATAGATTCTCTCACGAATACGAGATCCTACTGCCCACTGTGTGTGAAAGAAGACATCCTGCGAATAGGTTACTCATACTGGAGACGTCTCCACCATAGTTTAGAAGTCTGCGCCAAGCACGACGTAAAATTGCTTACTTGCTGCCAATTCTGTGATAAGCCTTTCTCGCGCGATGGGCACCTTGGCCGGGTGATGTGGGAGGGCTGCGCCGGCCGTAGCCTTGGTGATGCTGAGCCTACGGTGAACGAGGATCCCCTCGCTCTGCGGCTTGCACAGTTCTTCGAAAAAATTTGCTCGATTGAGCATCATCTCCCCGCGGAAACGGCCTCGCTTCTTTTTACAGAGAAGCTCAAAAATTTCGATTGCTCAGTTTTGGATCAAGAACTCAGACAAGATATAGAGAGCATTGCATTGAAAATTGAGTCGAGCGATCGTAAAAGCAGCGAATATATAGTGTCTGGAGGTCGGACTTACGCGCTGCTTGAATTATTGTCAATCGTTTACGAAAGCTTTTCGCAATTTTTAGATGATCTATTGAATCTAGAGCCTACTCGGTTACCCATCGATTCATTTTGGAGTACTTATACTGTTCGCAGTGGTGGCTTTGATCACTTTGTAGAAGAGGATTATCGTCTTGGCTCAAGCTCATGGATGTGCAGTGATATCGTAGGTTACTTAGGGTATCCATACCTATATTATGCTCGACCACAAATTTATCTCTGCTGTAACCTTCCTTATCCTCGCCGCAAGGGGCATCAATTGCAGCCCGAGCGGGTGAAGGCTGCACTCCCAGCCGTTCCTCGACTGGGGGCGACCGGTTGGGCTCCAGTGGCCAGGCCTATATCCCCGCTAGGCTACCAGTCATCCAGCTCCGGCGCGTGTGACCACGTCTTGCAGTAAGGTTACCCTTAGATTGTGTTGGCATGGTAACGGAGACAGTATGCTTTCGATTGACCTGCTCGGTCCTTGTTCTCCCACACCTAACCATTGCTGGAGCAGTCAGTACCGTTGTTTCGCTGCGCGTCGCAGACAGGTTCTGGGCCAGGCGGCCTACGTTCTCGGCGATGAGCGCCTAGCGGCTGAATGGCTGACGCGGCCTGCGCTCGGCTTAGGAAAACGTACGCCCTACAGCCTGCTGCTGGAGTCGGATGGCTATCGTCAGGTCCGCGTGTTGCTGGTGAGGATTGAGCATGGCGTTTATTGCTGACTCAGAGTGGCGCCCGGTTGTTGGGTGACCCTCCAGGGGCCCCTACGGGTCAGACGCTTGGCCACGCTGTTGGGCACACCAATTTTGCGTGGAACTAAATTGACCGGACAGAGCTATATGCGTTTATAGCATTGATGTTTACGATCTTGTAAGTACTAGGATTTAATATACGGGTAAGCTAAAGCTTGTCCTAACGAGAGGAATTTACAGAGATCGGCAGCTCACGCTGTGAGCTTGCTTTGATACTGTCACAGCACTCTATTAGTAAAAATGATTAAGGAAAAGCTTGGAAAACTAGCAGTCTAGTCTTGGGGTAGTGAGATTTCTGCTGCAGCGAAGAAAAGAGATTAGGCACGATTTGATACAGATCACGTTTACGGATTATCTGCAGATCAGTGGTGGGATTTTCCAAGACCTTCTTAACCAAACTATATAGTTTTTCATCGCGGGCCTCCCAATCCACCGCAACATGATTTCCGCTCCGACCGCTTGGGCGATTCTTTGTCTGCAACATCAGCCATGACCGATCGTTTCGATATAGCCATGCATATACGTTTGGAATTAGCTTTTTGATAGTATTTGCGCTGGCGCTCGGGTGCTGATTCGTAATAGAAAGCCATGCCGACCGCTGCTCTTCACACAGAATGTGGAAGCTATTATTTATGATAAGCAGTTTATGGGCTGGATTTGAGCGGAGCAGTCGATTTACCGTGCTAATAGATAGGTTAAAACGTGAGCAGGCTTCTTCCTTACTGAGGCCAGATACCATTGCATTCAAGATTTCCTCTTTCAAACCATTGAATAGTTTTTTGGGTTTTGGTGCTCCAGGCTGTCTTTTGACATTTGACGACGCGTTGTCAGAATTTGGGGCAAGCATTAATTGGCTATAACACCCATTGTTCGGAGCTTGCAGATCATTCGCATACTGCTTATAGGCGTCCACGAATGACTCCACCTTCCCGAATAGCCACCAAATTAAAGTCAAATGCTTCAGCGGATGGCAGTAACCGCGCGGCTTGCGTCTCATTTGAGAAATGAACCCTATTGCCCACCGCCGCGAGCAGCCTAACGCGGTGAAAGGTGGGAATGGTTGAAGCTCTGAACAACATTGTGCAAAGCAGTCAGCAGCGGATTCGCGCGCTTTCCGCGAAGTCCCCAGCTTACTGAAAGCCTCTTTGTAGACCTGGGCAACCGTCACCGGATCAAAGTGGGCACTGGTGCCCATTTTGCAGAGAGCCACTGCTGAGTCGGACATTGTCTGTAGTGCTGTTAGCGTTGAAGGGTCTATGGAAGTTTGGCCCCTCGTTAGTAGCGAGCCTTGATCTGGAAGCAGCCACTGATAGCGCCTCGACCACTGTCTATTCTCGGTAGATTCCATGAGAAGAGAACCATGTATAGGGCATACGATTACACCAGGGATCTGATGGGATAGATGCCAGTACGTGGTCCCGAAGGTTGATCGATCAGCTCTCATGCATTTCAGACAAGCCTTCAACGGGTGCTCTCCGCCAAACTTACCAGTTACAAGTCCCAGTCTGTATTTTAAAGACCCCAATGATGGGCCTCGCATTGCATCTTTGAAATCTTCAATATGCTCAAATGACTGGAATGGAAAGAATACGGGCGCAATGGTGTGCTTACAAATAATTTCCTCTGAATTACCCCAAGCGGATTTTGCTCCTTCATTTAGAAAGTTGATGTTATTTGGAAGGTCATGCGTGAACGATTTGGCGCTGGCTCCAAAAAGAAAATTCAGCGTTTCTTCCGGGGATTGGTTTCCCAAGAAAATATGTTGGCGGCTACAGATACTGTAAAAGCTTTCGTCCGGTAACCAGTGAAGGAATGGAATCTGCCTGCCGGTGAGGTTCATGTGGGTGAGTTCCAAAGAAACTCAAAATAAACCCTAATTCTTTCGTGCGGAAAGTTCTTTGAGTTATTAAAAAATCTTTCTTAGATTTCAGGTAAATAACCTAGGGCACCTGCTGGGGGCGGCGTGCATTGCCCTGGACCTGGGATAGGACCGGAATCCTGTGTGCGCACCGTATAAGCGGAAATTTGATTGTTGGGCGATTTTGAGGAGTTAGGTGATTGGTGCGCAAACTTGTTGTCAGCTAGGAACAGCCGGCGTTAACATATTCTTTTAACCAATCTCGTAGCGAAGAATGCCTTGTCCGACCTAAGCCTGAATCAAGGCTCGCTGGTGGCAAGGGTTCGCACCGGCGCAGACCACGCCTAAGGTAGATGTATCGAACGAATTTCTGATGTCAGCTAGCCAAACGAGAGAGCTAGAAGTCAGTTAGACAAAGGCCCAAGTGCGACCTTGGGCCCCTGTGGATAAGTCAGATAAGCAGCCTGACGCATCCATTGTCTATCCCATGCATGTGAGACGTCAAGTCTCGCACGGCTTCGCTCATCCACAAGAAGCACCGCGTTATCCACAGCTGGACGCGCGGTTGCCTGCCCGCAGGATAAGGGTTTCGTGGGCATGCTTGTTGTTATCCCCAACACGCATGTCCATAGAAATCCTGATGAGACTGGAATGCTTGGATGAAACCGCAGGAAAGATTTGCCCTGATCATGAGCCGGCAGAGCCGGTTCAAGTGGGGCGGGGAATATGTACCGTCTACGCTGGCGGTTCCCCGAGAGGCGCCAAAGGGGTCGCGCATCAGCCGGCTGCACAGCCAAAGGCTGGGACGGACGCTTCATCTCCTTTCGTGGCCAGAGAAGGTGTTCGCACAATTAGCTCTCTACCACCCTGATTTGTTTGAGATGCATGAGCAGAAAATGCTCTGGCCGATTAATGCAGGTCATCCCCTACGAGGGCATCCGCTGACGAAAGGGACTTTTCCGCCGCCTCTGCGCGGTACTGTCGAAATCGCGGGGGAGATCGGTTTTAAGCACTATGACATCGTAGTGGAAGATGAGAGCGGCAGACATAGAGTCCCGTACCCCTACCAAGGGGATCTTCTACTGTACCTGCTGAATAACCGAGGACAACCTTACGCTGTCAACTGGACAGTTAAGGATCGGGCTGAAGCATTCCGTGAGCGCAGAAGCACATCGCCGAAGACCCTTGTTCAACAACGGGAGGATCGTGAGCATGCCGAGCTCAGGGGTGAGCTGGAACGGCGTTACTACGCCAGCGGCGGCATCAGAACTGTTGAGGTTTCGCGCGATATGGTAACGCCCACGATCCAAGCGAACCTGGATCTTCTGTTTTGCATGCATGACCTAGATTTCACCCTTGAGACGGCCTTGCTGGATGATTTCAGTGGTGAAGTGGTGGATGCGGTGAAGGTTGGCACTCCTGTCGCCTATTTGGCGATCGAATACGGTGCGCGGTGGGGGTTGCGCGACCAGTTCATCGCAAAGATTTATCAGGATATCTGGGACCGTAAGCTTCTCGTCGATTTTAGCGAACCTATCCTGATTGATCGACCGCTCGTCACCGGCGGATGCGATTTGCTTCATGAGTTCAGCTCATTTTTTGAAGAGTCGGCACCGTGAGAGCGGGATCACGGATCATCGCCCCGGAGGGTTTTCTCAACCTCACGCAGAGCACTGTCTATCACTTCCTGGCCAGTGATGGAGCGCGAAATCGAGTTCGTCTGATCGAGTTCAGAGAAGATGGTAAGCGGATAGAAACGCATCTGGTTCAGCTATCCCGCATCGATTTTGAAGAGGCGGTTGAGAATGGATGGCTACAGGAGGATGGCCAGGCAGATTCCTCTCCACCTTGGCTGAAACCTATAGAGGGTATGGGTATCGACTACCTGGAGAATCGTCGGAGCTCGAACAAAGAGAGCTATGAACAAAAGGTCAACAATCGCTTCGCAGCTATCTCAAGCTTGATCAAACGACAAGCTGAGGTTCTCGCCAGTGATAAGCCAGACGCATTCATCAACGCTCACGCTAAGACCCTGCGACCTCATCAGAATGCTGCCCGGGTAAGACTCTGGTTTTATACCTATGTGGTGTTTGGGCAGAACAAATGGTCCCTAATGCCCAACCTTCACCGTATCGGAGCCTGGAATCGTGAAGGGCCTAGTCACAAAAAAAAGCTTGGCCGTCCCTCCCGCAAGGGTAGAAGGCATGGACATCGTTGTGAATCGCCCCTGGTTTCGTAGACACCTCCAAGCCTCATAATGAGGCCCAAATAGGAGGTGCCATGAGTCGTCAGCGTTACCCCGAAGAGTTCAAGATCGAAGCGGTCAAGCAAGTGACCGAGAAAGGCAAACCCGTCGCCGATGTCGCCCAGCGCCTGGGCATGTCCGTACATAGCCTTTACGCCTGGATCAAGGTCTACACCAAGCCCCAAGAGCAGCGTCAGCAAGACGACGATCAGCAGGCCGAATTGCGCAAGCTACGCGCTGAACTCAAGCGCGTGACTGAAGAGCGAGACATCTTAAAAAAGGCCGCCGCGTACTTTGCCAAGGAGTGCGGCTGAAGTACGCCTTCATCAAGAAGCACTCGACTGATTACCCGGTGCGGCGCCTTTGCCAAACCCTCAAGGTGCACCCCAGCGGCTACTACGCCTGGCTGGCCGAGCCTCAATCTGCCCGAGCAAAAGAAGATCAACGTCTGCTTGGCTTGATCAAGCACGCTTGGCTAGAAAGCGGAGGTGTATACGGCTACCGCAAAATTCACGATGACCTACGTGAGCTGGGAGAGGAATGCGGACGAAATCGAGTCGGGCGCTTGATGCAGGCGGAGGGGCTGCGTTCGCAAACGGGCTATCGGCGGCGTCCAGGGTTTTACGGTGGAAAACCAACAGTGGCCTCGCCCAACCACCTCGCGCGGCAGTTCAAGGTCAGTGAGCCGAACAAGGTCTGGGTGACAGATATCACTTACATCCGCACCTATGAAGGATGGCTCTATCTAGCGGTAGTGCTGGATCTGTTCTCACGCCAAGTAATTGGTTGGTCAATGAAGCCAAGGATGTGCAGCGACCTGGCTATCGACGCAATGTTGATGGCTGTGTGGCGACGCAAGCCACAGCAGCAAGTGATGATTCACTCAGATCAAGGTAGTCAGTTCAGTAGCTCAGATTGGCAAAGCTTCTTGAAGGCTAACAATGTAATCAGCAGCATGAGTCGGCGGGGAAACTGCCACGACAATGCCGTAGCCGAGAGCTTTTTCCAACTTTTGAAGCGGGAGCGCATCCGACGAAAGATCTACACAACCCGTGAAGAAGCCCGAAGTGATATTTTCGATTACATCGAAATGTTCTATAACCCTAAACGCCGACACAGCAGTGCTATGCAGCTGTCTCCAATAGAGTATGAGAAACGCTATTTCCTGAGCTTGGAGAGTGTCTAGGAAACCAGGGGCGATTCACTACATGGAGTCGCACTCACCATCGTCTGATCCAAAAAAGCCAAAGTGAATGACACAACTCGAGGTTCCGAGTCAGCGGTCATCCCGGAAAAAGTCATCTTTTGCAGCTAGCCCGAAATTCTCTTCAGATTGCTGCTGATTTTCCTCGAAAAGGTGGACCGTACGCCGCTCTTGCTTGAGGTAGGCAATGGTCGCGAAGAAACAACTCTCGCATAGGTGCACCTCATAGCGTTCGCCGTCGTGAAGGGCACCGTAGCCCCAATGCGCCTGCAGCAGCCCATATTGCAGGTTGCCGTTTGCTAGTCGCGTGGCGGAGTCGCAGACGTCGCAACGTACGTCGATCACAGCTTCAGTTTCTACAAGACCGGTGATTTTCATTCCGACCAAGCCTCAGAGCTTCGAGAGGATGAATGAGAGCGATATCTGTATTCGTCGGGCGAGAATCGTCCATTCAGGCCGAATAGCAGATGAGCTGTAAATTGCTCCAGGTACGTTATGGCTTCCTTCTGGACACAGCTTTCGTAGTAAGCACGTAGGGCGAACGGAATGGCCGCTCGATTTTTCAGGCACAGTACCACCAGCTGCGACAACAGATAGCCGCGAACGTCGTACTTCGCGTCAACCGCCCTGATCACTGTCAAATAGCAATCGGTGTAGGGGGCCGTTGATTGCGGGTGCATCCAGGATTCTTGTTGGCTGCTCATCATGAATTCCTTGAGGCGGCCTTAGGCAACTGCATCATGCTCAGCAGTCTGCGAACGTCGCCTACACTATGGTGAGGTGTACTCAAAATACTGGTCGCTGACTCAGTTCGCCGAACTCTCTTACGCGCGCTGGATTCATGTGCAGAATCTGCATATGACTATTTGGTGAGGCGACCCCGCTTTGGCTTTTTCTTCGCCGCGGCCAACACTCTGTCTGGCGCGAATCGCAGTAGAGCCTTCGGTGCGACACCGCCTAGTGTCGAATTTTCAGTCTGGAACCAAGCTGCCATTGACCATTCGTCCATTCTGGCTGAGAGCTCAGACAAGACATCGGTTAGGCCGATCAGCGGTCGATATCCGCGACTGCCATCCAAGCCGTAGATCGGGAAGTAATTCACCTTGCCTGGTCGGAGCGAGAAGATCTGCTCTTCAGCCAGGAACTGATCAGGGTCAATACGTTCGCCGGTGGAGGATGCAAGCCGCACCCATTGTTTTCCTGATATCCAGTCGCCGCTTTGGAAGACCCTGGCGCGGACTACACCGACAGAAACACCTGTCTCCAAAATACTACGGGGTACCGATTCCGCTGGGAGAAAGCAGTCGATGATGAGGTCGAGTGCTTTCTGGGGATAATCGCTGAGCTTCCACTCAAATAGATCGTTGTACATCTGCAACCCACCGAGGTACGCATCGATCGTCTCACCAGAATTGGCCTCGATCGACAAGGTAGCGATTAAGGCCACCTTGCTCTCCGACGTGCCCGGTTCGACGGCAGTCTCGCGATTAGTCTGGATGCGCGCGAAGGGAGTGGTCATAAGCACCTCCCGCGAAGGGGCTATAGGCGGCTGCAGGTGGGACGGCTCATATCCAGCTGGACTTTTGAAACCGAGGTATCAGTATGCAGCACTCTGCACTCGCCGCTTGGCTTTCCGATCAACCGCGAGAGCTTTGGCTGGGAGGAGTGACCCTTTGAGTGTTTACTGGATGTGAGTAGTTGGCGCGGAGCTGAGGTATGTCGTATGAGCAATATTCAGAGAGCTGCGGATGCTCTGCGCAGGTCCAGGAAGGTTGTCTTTTCCACGGGCGCCGGCATCTCCGCTGAAAGCGGAATACCGACGTTTCGCGACAAGTTGACCGGGCTTTGGTCGAAGCACGATCCTGAGCGTCTCGAAACAGCGGACGCCTTCAGAAAGAACCCGGCTCTAGTGTGGAGCTGGTACCTATGGCGGCGCCACCAGGTGGTCCAGGCCAAACCCAACCCGGCCCACCATTCTATTTCTCAGCTGGCCAACGCCGGGTGGGACGTATCCGTCGTCACTCAGAATATTGATGACTTGCATGAACGAGCCGGCTCCAATCCGGTGTTTCACCTTCACGGCAGTCTGATGGACGTGAAGTGCTTCGCCTGCCATAGGCCTGGGAAGCTATCGCCAGCACAGTTGGAAATTCCCGAAGAAGGACAACTGGTTGAGCCGCCCCGTTGTGCTCGATGCAATGGAAAGCTTCGTCCAGGCATGGTCTGGTTCCGGGAGAACCTTCCGGAAGATGCCTGGCGGTCGGCTGTTCGGGTTGTGAGAAGCTGTGACTTGTTGATTTCAGTAGGTACCTCAGGCGTCGTCATGCCGGCAGCTGCTATTCCGAACATGGCCCTAGCTGCGAGGGCTACCGTGATCCATATCAACCTTGAAGACGTAGGATTAGATGGGGCGGACGAGATAATGCTGATAGGAGGTGCGGGGGTGGTATTACCCGCGTTGCTTGAAGCCGCAGGTATTTCTGGGTAGAGAGCCAAACCTGCCCATCATTCCGCTGAATGACGTGCACATTTTTTTGCGCGGATGTCCTTCCTCGTCACCCCAAGAGATTCGGGTCTTTCACCGCTCTCTTACAGGTTAGTCGCGACTGATTCCTACACATTTTAATGCAGATATTCTTACGTGCTGGTTGGTACTGGCTCTCCCATGAGCCTACAAGGCCAAGCGGGTATGCCATTCAGGACTACCTTGCACTCGCCCCTCGACTGCAACTGGTAGCCTAACCGTCACCCTTCTTGTCACTGCGGCTGAAGATCAACCAGCCATGACCTCGCCGCAGTGAATCTGCTCGATACGCTTGTAGGTCTCGTATAGAGAGATCAGGTCGCCTTGGGCCATGACCTCCAGAGGCGTACGCCCGTTAAAAAACGAATTGGAATTCTTAAAGCCAGGGAACCCACTGACGTTGTCCTGGTTGCTGAATGCCTCCCTCAGAAAACCATGGATTCCGATCACCAATCCGATCCTCTGCTGCTGATCCAGATCAAGCCTACTCCCGCAACGCTCCCCCCGCGCAGCGCGGCGAAAAGTCGATAGAGATATCCGCAAGATGCAACAGGCTTGCCTGGGCGTTGCCCGCCAGGCGTCGATAATTCGAAGCGCGACCTTGAGGCCGACCGAACTTTGTTCACCAGTAAGGTGCTGATTGTTAGCCATGGTCTCGACTCCTCACATTCATACAGCTTACATCCATCCGTTTCTGTAGAACGCCAAGAACCGATGAGAGAACTCCTCGGTTAGCTTCTGTTGTGAGCTTTTGCTAGACCGAATGACAAGGAAGCCCGTATCGACTCTCACAGACAACGGACGTATTTCGAGCCCCTTCCCGACAAAATCCATTGCTGTAGGCGGGTCAACGATACTGACTCCGAGCCCTTGGGCAACGAGCGCGCAAGCGGTATAGGACAAGCTCGTCTCCAGACGCGTGACTCGTGGTACCTGGGCCAAGGCAATCTGCACGCCAGCAGAAAAAATGGTACCAGGTCGGGGGGCAACGAATCTCTGCCCTTCAAAATCTCTCGGCGCCACAACCTCCAACTCGGCCATGAGGTGGCTGCTTGGCATTACTGCAACTGCGTCCATGTTCACAGATTGCATCTCGACACCGTGCGGATTGAGCGGTCCTTCCGCATAACCAATATCGACCTGGCCAGCTGAAACCATTTCTACCACTTGGCTGGATGGGACCCCCAGAATGCTGATCTGAAGGTTCGGTCTGTCCCGAAGAAAATCGGCCAAAAATTTTGGCAGCAACGTGTTCGCCACTGCCGGCATTGCCGCGATTCTTAATGAGCCAGCCGTATTTTCCCTGATCCCAGATGCCAAGCGGCCGATCCGATCCAGACCGATGAACGATCGCTCCACCTCGGGAATGAGAGCTTGCGCTTGAGGTGTAGGGATCAATTGGCTCCCCCGCCTTTCGAATAGCGGTAGACCTACAGCTTCCTCAAAGTCCCTGATTAGACGGGTCACCGCAGGCTGTGTCACTGACATCAGGTTGGCAGCCCCGGTCATGCTGCCCGCTCGCATCACTGCATGGAATGCCTCTACCTGGCGATGGTGGATACGCATGACTCACCTCATAACATTTGCGCATACTGCGAGGGCTTATTATTGATTTTAAATTATGATCCTGGCATGGGAAAGTGCAAAAAAAAAAAACAGAACAAGAAAAAAAACGCGCCTCGATGGCGCCAGTAGCTGCAAGCATCCTGCCGAAAAATCCACCCAGATAAGCGCGCTGTCGCCCGTGGAGTAATACCGTGAATTTTTTAGAAGTAATGAGCTTCGGTGACCAGGGATGGGCGGCCGATATGCTGCTCGCCGCCTTGATGACGTGCGCGATATCGGTTTGCGGATTCCTATGTGGATCGGTCATTGGTTGCCTTGGTTGCTGGGCAAAGCTGTCACGGTCTTACGCCCTGAGATGGATCGCCGACGTGTACACCACCGTGCTGCGTGGGGTGCCAGATCTCTTAGTCATCTACCTCTTCTACTTCGGCAGCAGCATGGTGCTGACCGAGTTGGCTCAGTCCCTCGGACTGAAAGGATTCATGGGGCTACCCGGATTTTTCGTGGGCGTAGTCGCCATCTCTGTAATCAGCGGTGCCTACCAGTTGGAAGTTCTGCGCGGCGCGGTAAACAGCGTTGCAGTTGGCAGCATTGAAGCGGGCCGCTCACTGGGGCTGGGTAAATTCCAGCTGTTCTCACTGATCATCGCCCCTCAAGCGTTAAGGCTCGCTCTACCAGGCCTTGGCAACGTTTGGCTATTGGTTCTTAAAGACTCAGCCCTGATCAGCGTTGTCGGCCTGGTAGAGCTGATGCGCCAATCTCAGATAGGCGCGGGTGCTACCCATCAACCCTTCCTTTTCTATTGCACTGCCGCTGCTCTCTATTTCGTGATCAGCGCCTTCAGCAGCCATTTGATTGCGCGGCTTGAGCACAAGCTCAACAAGCCGATGAGGAGAGCATGATGGACTTCGCATTCTTGCTTGAGTGCTTCGAGCGCCTGCTGTCTGGCGTCCCTCTCACACTAGCTTTATCGCTGTTTTCCTGCGCCATTGGCTTGATACTGGCTTCGGTAATCTGCGCAATGCGCTTGTCCAAAAAGGTGTGGTTGGATTATCCCGCCCGCAGTTTTGTAGCCGTGTTTCGCGGTACACCGCTTCTGGTTCAGCTCTTTGTCATTTACTACGGCCTTGGCCAGTTCGCTTGGCTTCGCGAAAGCTTCGCTTGGCCGTACCTCAGAGAGCCTTACTGGTGCGTCCTTGCGGCACTGGCTTTGAACACTGCTGCCTACACCAGCGAGATTCTTCGTGGAGGTATTAATTCCGTCCAGTATGGGCAGATCGAGTCAGCACATTCTGTTGGGTTACGGAAGGATCAGATCTGGCGCTATGTAATTATCCCGCAAGCCTGGCGACAGATGCTGCCTGCTTACGGAAACGAAATAATCCTACAAATTAAATCTACCTCTCTCGCTTCGATTGTCACCCTGATGGAGGTGACAGGTATTGCGGCGAAGCTGGTATCACAGAGTTATCGGCCTATCGAAGTCTTCGTATGTGCCGGTGCGTTGTACCTGCTGTTCAACTTTATCGTAACTCGTGCAGTGATATTGATGGAATCCCGGCTCACACGGGGTATGCGGCGCTAAAAATTTAGCGGCATAAACCTGCCTAATTTATATTGAGGAAGCTTGCCATGCGATTTAAAAGCCTGACGTTGAGCGCAATTATTCTTTCCGGCGTATGTGCATCGTTTGCCAAAGCCGAGGACTCTCAAGTAATCAGAATTGCCACTGAAGGCGCCTACGCACCGTGGAATTTTGTGAAGCCGGGAGGACAACTCGACGGTTTCGAAATCGAATTGGCTCGCGATCTGTGTGATCGCATGAAAGCTAAATGCGAGATTACTGCGCATGATTGGGAGGGGCTGATTCCATCGCTGAACGGCGGGAAAATTGACGCAATCATGGCTGGCATGAGTATTACGCCAAAACGCCAAGAGGTCATCGGCTTCAGTCGCACATATGCAGCACCACTCAACGGTTTTTTAGTACTCGAAAGCAGCAGCCTTGCCAAATTGCCTGGAGAATCTAAGAGCATCGACCTCGACAAAGATGAGGCAGGTGCCGAGGCCGTTATCAAAGAGATGGCGCCCCTACTGAAGGGCAAGGTTATTGGTGTCCAGGGCTCGACTACCGCATCGGCCTTCGCGGAAAAATACCTTTCAAAAGTTGTGGAAGTCCGCGAATACAAAACTGTTGACTCTCACAACATGGATTTGATGAGCGGTCGCATCGATGCGGTATTGGCCAACGCCGTGGTCCTCAAACTCGCAACTCAAGATGCGTCTTTGAAAGAAGCCAATATGGCTGGCCCGGTATTTTCCGGTGGTGTTTTTGGCCCAGGCATCGGCATTGGATTGCGCAAATCCGACACGGACTTGAAGACAAAGTTTGATGAAGCCATCACGGCTGCGGTCAAGGACGGCACTGTGAAGAAGCTTTCCGAGAAATGGCTGAAATTCGACGTAACTCCACTGGAATAAACCAGATATTCCAGGCTTAGCGGAGCGGCAATTTATGAGTGGTGTAACGATCGTTGTAGGCGGTGGACTGGTCGGCTTGGCGACTGCCTATGGTCTCGCCTGCAAGGGACAGAAGGTTCGGCTTTTGGATCAAGGCGATACTGCCCTTCGAGCAGCGCGAGGGAATTTCGGGCTCGTTTGGGTTCAAGGCAAAGGCTATGGGATGCCTGCCTATGCACGATTGACGCTCCGTTCTGCAGCACGGTGGCCTCGCCTCGCCAACGACTTGCTGGCAGAGACAGGTATCGACGTTCACCTACGCCAACCAGGCGGGTTCACCCTTTGCTTGAGCCAGGAAGACATGGCCGAGGAAGCGCGGCAGCTGCACTGGCTACGTGAAGCGCTGGAGGGCAAGTACCGGTTTGATGAACTTAATCCCGAAGAATTACGACGGCGCTTGCCCGGCATTGGGCCTGATGTGGTTGGGGCTTGCTATTGCCCTGAAGATGGCCACACCAACCCATTGCTGCTCCTAAAAGCACTCACCTCAGCGGTTCAACGACGCGGGGTGAGCTTAGAAACAGGCTGTGATGTCCAGACGATCGAGTCCACGGATTCAGGATACCGATTGACCGGCAACGGGCGAACTTGGGAGGGAGATCAGGTTGTGCTGACTGCAGGACTCGGCAATCAGTCCCTGGCTGAGCAGGTCGGTATATCTCTTGGGCTTTCTCCAAATCGTGGGCAAATCCTCATAACCGAGCGTCTGCCTCAGTTTCTGGATTACCCCACCAATTACGTTCGACAGACCGGTGAAGGTACCGTGCAGCTTGGCTACTCCAATGAATCCACAGGCCTGAATGACGGCGTCAGCGCCAACGTAATGTCTAACATCGCTCGTCGAGCAGTCGCCTGTTTTCCCCGCCTGGCCAATGTTCAGCTGGTCCGGGCGTGGGGTGCACTTAGGGTACTCACTCCCGACGGATTCCCTATTTACCAGCAGTCTCTCAGCATGCCTGGCGTATTTGCGCTCACCTGCCACAGCGGTGTGACGCTGGCAGCGGTACATGCATATGAAGTGGCCCCGTGGATCACGGGCGGGCCGCCACCTTACGAGCTTGATGCATTCAGCGATCAGCGGTTCAAGGATCCTGACTACGAGGTAACCTCCAATGGCCACTAGCCCATTGTTCCGATCTCTGGATGCACGCTCATCCGAGGTTGTCATTGAGTTTGACGGAAAGCAGATAAGTGTCGCCGACGACACGAATTTGGCCGCAGCCCTTCTCGAAGCTGGCGTCGAAGTCACCCGAAAGACAGCCGTGAGCGGTGCCTCTCGTACTGCTTACTGCATGATGGGTGTCTGTTTCGAGTGCCTGGTTGAAATCGATGGAGTCTCCAGACAGGCCTGCCAAGTACGGACTCAAGCTGGCTTAAAGGTCAAAACCCATTGCCCAGCAGCGACCCGAGGTGGCATCCATGGCTAACCACGTGCAAGTAGTAGTTCTCGGAGCCGGCCCTTCTGGAATCGCGGCCGCAATGCGGCTACACGCTGAAGGCGTGAAAGTGATGGTGCTTGATGAACAGGCGACTCCTGGAGGACAGATTTACAGAGAAGTAAGCCTGGCGTCTCCGAAGCGCAAAGAACTGTTGGGCAAAGACTATGCGGCAGGCAACGCATCAGTCGTCGCCTTCATGGAAAGCAGCATCGACTATGTTCCGAATGCCTCCGTGTGGCTGGTAACGGCTGAACGCGAAGTACATTTCCGTGTTGCTGGTCAGACTCGTGTCGTTTCTGCAGATCGCATCTTGTTCTGCAGTGGCGCCTACGAGCGCCCCATGCCCGTTCCGGGCTGGACGCTCCCTGGCGTCATGACAGCAGGCGCAGGCCAGATTCTTCTGAAAACTGGAGCACGCGTTCCCAATGGGGACGTGGTACTCGCTGGCACAGGCCCTTTGCTGTACCTGCTGACCATTCAGTACTTGAAAGCCGGCGTGAAAATAAAAGCTCTCGTGGATACGAGTACCCGCAGCGACTTCATAGCCGCAGCTCGCTACTTGCCTGCTGCGCTGCCGGCCTGGAGACAGCTCTTCAAAGGCATCTCATTGATGGCCCAGATTCGCCAGGCGGGCATTGATTGGTACCAGGGCTCAACCGACATACAGATCGAGGGCAAAGATAAAGCCCAGGCCATTAGTTTCTCCCATGGAGGTTCACAGCACTGGTTGGACTGCGACCTGGTACTGCTGCATCAAGGCGTAGTGCCGAATACTCATCCAACGCTGTCCATCGGAGCGGAGCACCGTTGGGATGAGGGCCAAGTCTGCTGGGTAGCAAAGCAGGATGAGTGGGGAGCACTGAGCGTTCCCGGCTTCTACATTGCGGGGGACGGTGCCGGAGTGAACGGCGCAGAAGCAGCAGCTTTGCAGGGCCGTCTGGTGGGTCTAGGCATCGCGATATCTCTAGAGAAACTGAAGCCCGAAGCAGCAGAACCAGAGGCTCAAAGCATTCGCAGTGCCTGGCATAAATTCCGATGCATCCGCCCGATGCTTGAACGGCTGTATCGCCCCATTCAAAGCCTTCAGGTTCCGGCCAATAACACCATCGTTTGCCGATGCGAAGAGGTCACTGCGGGCGCTATTCGCCAATACGCAGCACTTGGATGTGAGGGGCCAAACCAAACAAAAGCATTCGGCAGATGCGGCATGGGCCCATGCCAAGGTAGGCAATGCGGCCTCTCCGTGACGCAGATTTTGGCTGATGCCCGGCAGGTTCCGCCTTCCGAGGTTGGCTATTACCGAATCCGCCCACCAATGAAGCCGATCACTCTCGCCGAGCTAGCCAATGAAAAATAACCAGGAGCACACCTATATGACTTCCATCAATCGTATAGAAAGCAACGCGCGCTTGAGCCGAGCAGTCGTTCACAACGGCGTGGTCTATCTCGCAGGCATTACCGCCACTGACTGTACTCAGGACATCCGAAATCAAACACGCGACGTGCTGCAAAAAATCGAAGAGCGACTGAGTCAAGCAGGAAGCGATAAAGATCACATCTTGTCCGCTCAAATTTGGCTAGCGAATATCGTTCAGGATTTCGATCCTATGAACGACGAGTGGAGCAACTGGCTTGGATCTGCTGGCCGGCCGGCACGCGCTACATGTCAAGTAGCCTTTGATGATCCTTCATTGTTGATCGAAGTGATCATCACGGCTGCGGTCATCTAAAAGCTGAAAGTTGCTCTGCAGGACCAGGGCAGATCATTTACGTCATCCAGCATTTTCGATGCGCCTAGCAGAATGTGACGTGCGCGAAGATAAAAATAAGGTGTCTTATGTCCATCTCCTCTGAAGCGGCATCCTGGAACTCGAAGAGCAGCAATCAGCCTGCAATAAATGTAGGCGCTGAGGCAAAACTCAGTATCTCAGGCCTCTGCAAGCATTATGGGGAGCACCAAGTTCTCCGCGGCGTATCACTTCATGCTGATAAAGGAGATGTAATCAGCCTTATCGGCGCTAGTGGTTCGGGTAAAAGCACACTTCTGCGCTGCGTGAATTTCCTTGAACAGCCCGACGCTGGCAAGATCAAGCTGGATGACTATTGCTTGGAGATCGGAGGCACTGCTGGTAAACACAGCCTGCCTAAGGCCAAAGAGCTCCAAAAGCTTCGCTCCAGATTGGCGATGGTATTTCAGCACTTCAATCTGTGGAACCATATGACAGTCCTGGACAATGTGTGCTTGGGACCTCAGAAGGTATTGGGCATCTCTAGACAAGAAGCAGTTGCCCGAGCTGAGAAGTATCTGGAAAAAGTAGGTCTGCCTCCCCGCACAGCTCAGCAGTATCCATCGTTTCTTTCCGGTGGTCAGCAGCAACGCGTAGCCATTGCCAGAGCGCTGGCTATGGAACCCGAGGTGTTACTTTTTGACGAGCCCACCTCCGCGCTCGATCCCGAGCTCGTCGGTGAGGTGCTAAAGGTAATTAAGTCGCTCGCGGAAGAAGGCAGAACCATGCTTATGGTAACCCATGAAATGGCTTTTGCTCGCCAAGTTTCAAGCAAGGTTGTATTCCTGCATCAGGGATTAATTGAAGAGCAAGGCAATGCTTCTATTCTTGATGCCCCGCAAAGTGAAAGGCTGCAGAAGTTTTTGGCAAACAACTTAAAGTAAGACTAAGCCAGCCTGGCTTAGCGTGCCAATTCATATTCAAAACCATCAATGAGGTAGGGCTCTGTTATGTCCATCGTGCCGAACTCACAATTTTACGATGCTAGATCCAATAGAGCTGCTAAATCATCGACCAAGCAGGAACTACAGTTCATCAACGGAATGCCATCCCGCTTACTTCTGGTGATCGAGCCTAGGTCGAGCGAGTTTTTAATAGAGAGTGGTGCAACCGTTCGTGTATTGGTTGAGCATCAGTCAACCGAGCAGGCTATAGAGGTTGAATACCTTCCCGGTGGCATGGTGGTCTACACGAGCGATAGTGGGCTGGTAGAGGTGTATCAAAATGGGCGTCGACTCCCGCAAGATAATCAAACTCGGACCATGGCCAATAAACTAAGCCGTTAGCAACAATCCCTTTTTACCGCTACGGTCTAATAATGGCTTGTACCAAGGTAAGAAAATCTGGGGGCAACGGTGATTACGCGATGAGCTCAACGCAGCTCTCCTAACATTCTGATACGAGTGCATTTTTATGCTTCTGAACAAATTCGTATGTACTGTACTCACAGCTGCAGTCTGCGCTTGCAGCACCCTGTCTATAGCCGATGAGAAAGCTCTGCGGATCGGCATTGAAGCCGCCTACCCCCCGTTCGCCTACAAGACGCCAGACAACCAGTTAGCTGGCTTTGACTACGACATTGGTCAAGAGCTCTGCACAAGGATAGCGACGAAATGCGAATGGATTGAGATGGAGTTTGATGGGCTTATCCCTGCGCTCAAGGTCAGAAAAATTGATGCTGCGATCTCATCAGTTTCTATCACTGCTGCAAGAGCCAGGTCCGTCGACTTCACAAATAGCTACTATCTGTTACCCGCCAAGCTGGTCGCACGAAAGGATAGTGGTATCAACGTTGCTCCCGCTGACTTGAAAGGAAAACGCATCGGCGTGCAACGGGCCTCTAACTTTGACCGCTATGCAACTGAAATTTTTGAAAAAGAAGGCGCTGAAGTCGTCAAGTACGGCACACAAAACGAGGTATTCCTCGACTTGGCAGCTGGACGCTTGGATGCGTCGCTTGCCGGTGCCTTAGTCATTGAGGACGGTTTTTTGAAAACGCCTCAAGGCGCAGACTATCATGTGCTTGATCAAAATTTCACAGATGAAACTTATTTTGGTACCGGGGCCGGTATCGCGATACGAAAAAACGACCCACTGGTTGGAAAACTGAATGATGCATTAGCAGCCATCAAAAAGGATGGCACTTATGACAAAATTCAGAAGAGGCACTTTCAATACGATATCTCTGGCGACAATACTCAAGCCTTTCTTATCTACAAGCGCTTAAAGTAGACGTATTGAAGATTGACAAATCATTTGTAGATACGATTGAAACACAGTCGGTTGCTGGGACCGTGACGGCACATATCATAGATATGGCTCACTCATTAGGAGTGGAAATTATTGCCGAGGGTGTAGAAAGTAGACAGCAAGCTGAGTACCTAAAGAATCATGGTGTACAGTACGGTCAAGGATGGCTATTTGGGAAGCCCATGGAGGCGACGGCGCTCAAGGAATATGTAGCCATCAACAAAAACAATACGGCTAGCGAGTTAGAGTCTCGCTAGCCGAGAAGTACCTGCATCCAGAGTTATGATCTCATGGGGTTACAACATTAAACCAAAACGGGAAGTCATCAAGCAAACTGAGAAACTCGGTAAAGGCTTCTCTTTTTCCTTCAATTTCAATTTGCCATTTGCGATTTGTTGTTCGAAAGTGACCTTGCCCATCTGAATGTCATCAAGATCCGACTTGCTTATGCTTAGGTTCGCATCTGCATTGCCCGCGGAGTGAGAACTGTAGTTGAGAACGGCGTTTTCAACTGTCAGAGCATAGGTCTGATCTATGCACGCATGGAGCGGGAAATGGAAAAGCTTTACCACGACTACCGGTTGGTTGAAGACACCCTTGGCGAAACCATGTTGGTACTCGTGGTTGCCAAGGGCTATGTGTCTCGTATGCTGCGCAATCAGACTATCGCAGCTTACTTGGAGCGTTTCGAGCCTGACCTGGTGCGTGAGCTGGCGGGGGTTGTGGAGGCGGTTACCGCCGATGCTCGTAGTCTGGAGCGTGAATAGACCTCTACCGGCTGCGCTGAGTGGGAGGTCATCATTCGTTTCTGGGACATATCGTCAGTGCTATGTTGGCGAGGGCATAGAATCAGGCTGAAATCGTGGCTTCGTCGCACACAGTGGTCGCAATCAGGGGGGACATGGAGACCAAGGCTAGCATTGGCATCAGCTTGTCGCGTTTTGCCGCGAAATCGCAGTGTTGCGCCGTCCTATGGACGCTGAGGTTAAGCAGCGTCAAGTTGCCTAGCATTGGGATGCTCTCATGCCGTTCACGATCAGGAGCTGCCAGAGCGTCAATGTGCCGCGAGAGCGCACTATCACTTCATCTTGAATGCTTCTGAAAGCCGCGTCGTTTGTGGCTGCGACAGTTTTTATTCTCTAGGCCATCTGCTTGGAGGCGCGGTTTCGCCCTGTGCGACAGTTTTGCGTTTTCTCCAAAGGGGCGTGAAAGCCCCATGAAATGGCGCCACTCTGCGACAGTTTTAATTCTCTAAATCCACTTGGTTTCGTTGAATTAAAACAGTCGTCGAACAATTAAAACTGTCGCCGGTAGAGGGGAAGCGCTCGTTTCCCTTCATCGGACGGTTTCAACCGTCTCCCTCGCGTCCCGTCTCCCCCTTGGTCTGGCGTTCGCCTATGCCCCTTCCAATTCAGACTGATGAACCTTTTCTGTCATTACATGAGAAGGAATTTGCTGCTCTCCTGGGCTGATCCCAAGGCAGCAACCTTCGAAATCCTGGCCCCAAGCCATGTGATCAAGAGCTCCGAGTTCCGCATGCTCGCTGCTGAACTCGGGTGACCAGGGTGCTATGGCTTCATCGGCTTGTTCACTGTCACACAATGCACGCCGCGTTCAATGTCATTAAAAGTGATTGGGATATTGCCTATTCAGGGAACGAATATCTTTCTGCAAATGTGCAGTATAGTGAACCGGTTGCTTCGTTCTGCCCTGAATGCGTTAGGGAGGAAACCGCCACTCCAGTGAGCGGATGATAATAAAAATGAGTGGAACCCCTGCCTGTGAAAATCCAGCCTCTTCCGCCGCTCAACAGTCTTCATGCGTTTGAGTCTGCGGCACGCCACTTGAGCTTTACCCTTGCCGCCAAGGAATTGAATGTTACCCAGGGTGCAATTAGCCGTCAGGTTCGCCTTCTTGAGGACTACCTGGGCAAGGCACTATTCACCCGTACCACCCGTAGCATGTCCCTGACCCCCACCGGCGCGCAGTATTACGAAACGGTGCGTGAATGCATGCTTCACCTGGCCCGCGCCACCGGCGATATACGCCAGTGGCAAGGCAACCAACAAGTCACCGTTGCCACCAGTACCGCCATGGCGTCGCTGTGGTTACTGCCCAAGGTGTCGGAATTCCAGAGTGCCCATGAAAACATCGACCTGCGGATCATCGCCCACGATCATGTGAAGGATTACGCCAGGCTCGACAGCGACCTGGCGCTTTACTACTGCAACCCACCGCCCAAGGACATGGCTGTCACGCCGCTGTTCTCGGAAGAAATCTTCCTGGTGTGCAGCCCGGCCTATCTGGCCAGGCATCCGCAACTGAGCAGCATCGAAGGGTTGTCGTCGTGTACCTGGCTCTGGCTTGAAGACTCCCAGCGCGACTGGGTAGGTTGGCCCGAATGGTTCAAGCGCCTGGGATACGAGCCCATGACCCCCAAGCATCGCGTCAATATCAACAGCTACGGTATGCTGATCCAGTCGGCGATCAGTGGCCAGGGCGTGGCCCTGGCCTGGGGCAACCTGGTGGACGATGCGTTGAGCACCGGTGCGCTGGTCAAGCCCAACGATGTGGTACTCCAGACCGACGCCAAGTTCTGCCTGCTGGAGTCGTCCACCGAGCGTGGTCCTCGTGAAAGCGTGCGGCTGTTCCGGGACTGGTTGATGGCCCTGCCTTCGGTGCAGAAATAGCCTGCCCAAAACACAAGACCGACAGCTGATGGCTGTCGGTCTTGTGTCTTCCAGGGTGGCTTTAGGTTAGCTGGCTTTCTTCGCTGTCAGCCCCATATCAAGCCCCTCGCAGGCCAAGGGCCCAGCCACCGGCGTGATGCCTTGCGGGTGAATCCCAGGTATAGGAAGGCGCCCACCCGGCGGCGTATCAAGCAGGCCGTCAGCCATCTCCTGGCGCAAGCTGCGCATCAGGGTGTAACTAATCAGCAGGATGAACCCCGCAATCGGCAATCCCGCCGCAATGCTCGCCATCTGGATCGCCTTGAGCCCCCCCGCCATCAGCAGAGCCATGGCTATAGCACCTTCCAGGATGCACCAGAGCAGGCGGATACTCTGCGGCGGGTTGGCGCTGCCCATGGAGTTCAACGTACACAGCACCTGGGTGCCGGAGTCGGCCGAGGTGATGAAGTACGTCGCCAGCAGGATACAGACCAGCACGCTCAGCACCTTGCCCAACGTACCGGCGTCGATCTTGTGCAGCAGGGTGAACATGGCAGCGGTGGTTTCCTGCTTGGTCGCCAGCAATACCGTGCCACCTTCGAACTTGGCCTTGTCGCCCTGCAGCTCACCACTGGCAACCAGTTCTGCGTGCTGCTGACGATCGAGCTGCTCAGCCTTGAGCGCGGTACCACCGAACACCGACATCCAGATGATCGTCACCAGGGTGGGTACCAACAGCGCGCCGGCGATCAGTTCACGGATGCTGCGGCCTTTGGAAATTCGCGCAATGAACAGACCGACAAACGGGCCCCAGGTCATCCACCACGGCCAGTAGAACGCCGTCCACCAGTTCTGCCAGCCGCTGTCCTTCTGGGTATCGCTCCAAAAGCTCAGACCCACTACATGGCTGGCGTAGTCGCCGGTGCTCTCCAACATCAGGTTGATGATGTAGCGGGTTGGCCCCAGCAGCAGGATCAACACCACCAGCACCACCGACAACAGCATATTCCATTCCGAAAGGCGCTTCATGCCACGCGACACGCCGGCCATCACCGATACGGTAGTAACCAGGGTAATGAGCACGATCAGGGTGATCTGCACCCCCAGGCTGATGGGCAGGTCAAACACCTGGCTCAGCCCGGTGTTCATTTGCACCACGCCCAGGCCCAGCGACTGGGATACACCGAACGCGGTAATCACCACGGCAAGGATGTCCACCACATGTCCGATGGGCCCATAGATGCGCTCACCAATCAGCGGGTAAAGGATCGAGCGCATGCTCAGCGGCAAGCCCTTGCGATAGGCAAAGTAGGCAAGGCCCAGGCCAACGATGGTAAAAATAGCCCAGGGATGCAGGCCCCAGTGGAATAGGGTAATTCGCATAGCTGTGGTGGCGGCTTCGTCGGTGAGGCCGGTGGCGAACGGGTTGCCCGCGTAATGCCACATGGGTTCGGCAACCGACCAGAAGATCAGTCCGATGCCCATGCCGCCACTGAACAACATGGCGATCCAGGAGCCGAAGCTGAACTCGGGTTTGTCGTCGTCTCGCCCAAGCTTCATAGACCCAAACTTGCTGCACATCAGATAGATCAGTAGCCCCAGCACACCCGTGACGGAAATCAGGTAGAACCATTTGAAATTCTGCAGGATGAAGTCGGATGCACGTTGAAAAACCGCTGCTGCATGTTCGGCAAACAGGGCGCAAAACAGCACAAAGGCTACTACGGCCAGTAACGACCAGATCGTCACGGTGGGATTGAGGCCTTTGAGCAGGCCAGATTCGGCACGCATTGGTTATCCCCTATTGTTTTTGTTCAAGGGTTTGATGTCACGGTTTGGGTAGAGCCGCTGCCACAGGCAGGTGCCGGATCCCTGGCGGCGGTCTTCCCGCAGGCCCAAGGCGCGGTACGCTCTCTCGGGCCCTATCAAAATGGGAGAATTACCCGCTCTTCGACAAACCATTTCTAGTCATTAATTGATTACCAAAAGTCATTAATCTGAAAATTCCAGAGCCTGGCAGTTCATCAACGATTATCTACCACTACCGTCATCGACGAATAAATCATTAATGATAAAAACTGATAAATAGCGTTGAAATAAATCGTTTGTCGCGCCCTTCTTCTCTTGCTGAAACTGGCACCAGGCATCAAGGCATTGCCTGCCGTGCATCTAACAAGAGAAAACAAAAAATGACCGTATCGACTGACTCCCGCCTTATTCCCGTCCACGTCTTGGAAACCGTTCTGGCGCCTATCCATGAAGCTCATGGCCTGACCAACGAGTTCTACACCGACCAGCGCTATTTCGAACTCGAGCGCGACGAAGTGCTGGGGCGTAACTGGGCGTGTATAGGTTTTGCAAGCGACTTGCCGACCAACAGCTACGTCAAGCCGGTCGATTTCATGGGCCTGCCGCTGCTGATGATGCGCAACCGTGAAGGCCTGGTGCAGGTGTTTCACAACGTCTGCAGCCACCGCGGCGTGAAACTGGTTCAACAGGCGGGTGAAGTGCAGGGTGTGATCCGCTGCCCCTACCACTCCTGGACTTACGACCTGAACGGAGGTCTCAAAGGCACTCCGCACATTGGCGGGATCAACCAGCACAAAGACGAACGTTTCGCATGCGAGAAACACGGCCTGAAGGCGCTGCGCACCACGATCTGGATGGACATGGTGTTCATCAACCTGTCTGGCGAGGCACCGGCGCTTGAAGAGCAACTGCAGCCGTTGACCGAACGCTGGACTCAGTTCCTGGGCAATGACGGCATGAGTCTGCTGCGTCGTGAAGCGAACGGTGGTGCCATGAGCATCGAGGTCAACTGCAACTGGAAGCTAGCAGTCGAGAACTACTGTGAGGCCTATCACCTGCCGTGGGTGCACCCGAGCCTGAACAGCTACTCGCGCCTGGAAGACCACTACAACATCATGTTCGAGGAATTCGCTGGCCAAGGCAGCCACGCCTACAACCTCTCGGCCGTTGCCGGTACCCATTTGCCGATCTTCCCATCCTGGCCACAGGACCGCCTGCGCACTGCTGAGTACGTGGCGTTCTTCCCCAATGTGCTGCTGGGCATCCAGGCCGACCATGCGTTCGCCATGATGCTCGAGCCTGTGGCGCCGGGTAAAACCATCGAGCACCTGCGCCTGTTCTACGTGGGTGACGAAGCGCTCGACAGCCGTTACGACGCCTCGCGCAAAGCGGTAATGGAATCCTGGCGCGTAGTGTTCGCCGAAGACATCGCCTCGGTCGAAGGCATGCAGAAGGGCCGCTCCTCGCCTGGTTACAGCGGCGGTGCGTTCTCGCCGGAAATGGATCTGCCGACTCACTACTTCCACAAGTGGGCTGCCCGCCAATTGCTTGACTGTGCTCAACGCGCCTGAGGTGATCATCATGCATCCGATAGCTCCGCACTGGCTGAACTTCATCGACGGCCAGTGGACCGACAGTGAGCAGCACCTGAGCATCCACAACCCTGGCACCACGGACCTTGTGGCGACCATCGCCCAAGCCAGTGTGGCCGACGCCGAATGCGCCCTGCAGGCGGCTCGGCGCTGTGCTGACAGCAACGCTCTGAACCGTGTGCGTCCTGCGCAGCGGGTGACCTGGTTGCTTGAGGTTGCCGCGCAGATTCGTGCGATCACCGACGAAGGGGCGTGGGTGCTTTGCCAGGAAAACGGCAAGAGCCTGCGTGATGCCCGTGACGAATTCATCGAGGCCGCGCGCTACTTCGAATACTACGCCGGCATGGCCGACAAGATCGAAGGGAAGTCGATTCCGCTGGGCGACGGCTACATAGATTTCACCGTCTACGACCCCTTGGGCGTGTCGCTGCAGATCGTGCCGTGGAATTTCCCGGTATCCATCTGCGCCCGCTCCCTGGCCCCTGCCTTGGCGGCCGGCAACGCGGTAGTGATCAAGTCGCCGGAACTGTCGCCACTTGGCCTGTGCGTGCTGATGAAGGCCATCGAGCGTGCCGGCCTGCCACAGGGGGCCGTCAATCTGATCTGCGGCCGTGGTCGTGAAGTGGGTGCCTACCTGGCCGGCCATCGCGATGTCGACCAGATCGTCTTCACAGGTTCCGTCGGCACCGGCCAGAGCATTCTGCGCAGTGCCGCCGAACACGCGATTCCCAGCGTCATGGAGCTGGGCGGGAAGTCGGCGGCCCTAGTGTTCCCGGATGCCGATCGTGAGCAACTGATCAGCAGCGTTAAAAGCGGCATCTTCTTCAATGCCGGCCAGGTGTGCTCTGCCATGTCGCGCTTGCTGGTACATCGCTCTATCTACGACGAGGTTGTAGCTGACGTGGTAGCGATGGCCGAGGGGCTGACCGTGGGCCTGGGCCAGGACAACCCTGACCACACACCCGTGATTTCTGCTGCTCAGCTCGAAGGCATCGAGGCCTTGTGCCGACGTGCCCAGCAGCAAGGCGCGGTGGTCGCAACCGGCGGCGAGGCCATCAGCGGCCTGAGCGGGCATTACATGGCGCCAACCGTATTGCGCGATGTGACTGCGCAGATGGAGATAGCCCAGACTGAAGTCTTCGGCCCTGTGCTGGCAGTAATTCCCTTCGACAGCGAAGAGGAGGCCCTCGCCATTGCCAACGGCACCGTGTTCGGTCTGGTGGCCGGCGTATTCACCCAGGACCTCAATCGCGCCCTGCGCTGTGCCCGGCGACTGTGCACCGGCCAGGTGTTCGTCAACGAATGGTATGCCGGTGGCATCGAAACGCCGTTCGGCGGCGTCGGGCTCTCGGGCTTCGGACGGGAAAAAGGCCAGGAGGCGCTCTACAGCTACGTCAGGACCAAGAACCTGGCCGTGCGTATCAAGGGCGAGTGAGGAGGCAGCATAATGAAAACCTGGCTCTGCATCATCTGTGGTCTGATCTACGACGAAGCCAAAGGTTGGCCCGACGACGGCATTGCCCCCGGTACCCGCTGGGAGGACGTGCCCGAAGACTGGCTATGCCCTGAGTGCAAGGTCGGCAAAGCCGACTTTGAAATGATCGAACTCAGCACCCCGATCGCAGCAGTGGCTACCGCGCCGGTTATCCAGGCGCAACCACTGGTTGCCGCTCGTCCCGCCCAACCGGTGGTCATCATCGGTAGCGGCCATGCCGGCTACGGCCTGGCACAGGCCCTGCGCAAGGCCGCCCCGCAGTTGGAGATTCGCGTACTGACCCAGGAGTCGGGCCATCTTTATTCCAAGCCCGCGCTATCCATCGCCCTGGCTCAGGGGCGCACCGCCGCAGCCCTGGCCACCGAAACGCCGCTGGCGATCGAACAGAGGCTTGGCATTCGTATCTATACCGGCTGCAAAGTCGAACGCATCGATGCTCAGGCGCAGCGCTTGTACACCAGCCTCGGCGAAATGGACTACGGCCAACTGGTGCTAGCCAGTGGTGCTTCTCCCGTGCGGTTGCCTATCGAGGGCCGCGCCGAGGCACTGCTCAGTGTCAACAACCTGCAGGATTACCAGGCGTTCCGCCAACGCCTTGATGGCGTGCGCAGAGTGGCCATTCTGGGCGACGGTTTGATCGGCTGCGAGTTTGCCAACGACCTTGCGAGCAATGGCTATCAGGTTCGGGTAATCGGCCTGGGTGCCTGGCCCATGGAACGCCTGCTGCCCGAGGCGGCAGGCCAGCACTTGCAGCAAGCGCTATCGGGGTTGGGGGTGCAATGGAGCCTGCGCACCACCTTGCAGTGCATCGAGCCGGACGGCGAAGGCTACCGACTGACCCTTGCCGACGGTCAGGTCGTCGGTGCAGACCTGGTGCTCAGTGCAGTGGGCTTGCGCCCCAACCTTGAGCTGGCGCTGGAAGCCGGCCTGGACTGTGGCCGCGGGATCAAGGTCGACGCACAACTACAGACCTCACAACCGGGCATCTATGCCTTGGGCGATTGCGTCGAGATCAACGGCCAGTTGCTGCCTTACCTCGCGCCGATCAACGAAGGCATTCGTGCCCTCGCCAAGACCTTGCTGGGCCAACCGACCGCCGCCCACTACCCATTGGCGCCCGTGACGGTGAAAACCCCGGTCGTCCCTCTGTGCCTGCTGACACCTCCCGGTGGTTGCGAGGGCCAATGGCGCTGCGATGCGACCAGCGATGGATTGAGCGCTGCGTTTCATGACCACGCAGGTGCCCTGCGCGGGTTCGTGCTGCTCGGCCGTCAGGCACAAATGCAACGAAATACCTGGCTGCAAAACTGCCAGGACACCCAACAAAATGTGGCCTGAGGCTGAACCATGAACAGTATCGTCAATCTGCCTCATGATGACCGCAATTGCGGCTGGTATGCCGCGCTGCCTGAACAGGCGCCGAGCAAGCGCCTAAGTGGCGAACATAACGCCGATTATGTGGTGATAGGTGCTGGCTTTGCTGGGCTTGCCGCCGCACGGCGCCTGGCCGAGCACCTGCCGCAGTCGCGCATTGTTTTGGTAGATGCCCAGCGAATCGCCTACGGCGCCTCCGGGCGCAACTCGGGTTTCGTCATCGACCTGCCGCACAAATTCGCCCTCGAACATCCCGATCCTCAGCATAAACAACGGCTCTTGGGCCTAAACCGCTCAGCCATCGATCAACTGCAAACATTGATCGGCCGTCACGGCATCGAATGCCAGTGGTCCCATGCGGGAAAATACCAGGGCGCGGTGGGAGAACGTGGCCAGGGTTATCTGGATCACTTTGAAAAACTGATGGCCGACCTAGGTGAGCCCTATCGCGTGGTTGGGCGTGACGAACTAGCCGGTGTACTCGGTAGCCGCTACTACAGCCGCGCCATCTACACCCCCGGTTGCTACCTTATGCAGCCTGCTGCCCTGGTACGTGGCCTGGGTAATTCGCTTCCCGGCAACGTCGAAGTGCTTGAAGAGTCGCCAATCCGCACACTCCAGAAAGACCCCTGCGGCACGTGGCTGGTGCGGGGCGACAACGGGCTGATCCGGAGCCCGCAGGTATTGCTGGGCACGAGCATCTTCACCCAGGAGTTCGGCTACTTGCGCAACCGACTCCTGCCGGTGATGACCTTCGCCAGTTGGACGCGCCCACTGAGCGACGTCGAGATGGCGACGGTTGGTGCCCAGGCCGACTGGGGCCTCACCCCTGCCGACCACGCCGGTACCACCGTACGAATGACCCAGGACCGGCGCCTGATCATCCGCAATACCTACAAGCATGTCCCTCGCTACGGTCGCAGCGTAACCGATGCTACCCGCAACAAGATTCGCGATGACCATCGCAAGGCCTTCGAGGCGCGCTATCCGCAACTGGCCCAAGTGCCGTTTACCCATACCTGGGGTGGGGTCTATGCGATCTCACGAAACTTTACCAACTATTTCGGCCAACTCGATCAGGGTGTTTACGCCACCGCCTGCGACAACGGCGTGGGCGCGGCCTGGGGCACCATTTCCGGAACGCTCCTGGCAGACATGGCGGTGGGGGCGGACTCCCAGCAATTGAGTGACATCCGCGCAGTGACTGGCCTGCCCTCCCGTAACCCGCCTGAGCCGTTCTTGGGTATGGGGGTGCGGGCCCGGATCCGCTGGGCCGCGTTCAACAGTAGGAGCGAAGTATGACCCGCACACTCAGCGGAAAAGGCCCGGTGCGTCTGGTCGACCACCGGAACCTGGACTTTGTCCACCGGGGCGGGCCGCCTGGCGGCGCCTCGGTAGCGCGTGCTGTCAGTAATGAGGTGTCGCCCAACCTGGGTATCGGCTTTGCCCGCTGGGAAGGTGCTGAAGTGGCCTGGACGGTGCTCTATGACGAAGTGATTTTTGTCATTGAGGGCTGTTTTGAACTCCAGGCCAACGGCGAGGTGTACCGCGTGTCGCCAGGTCAGGTGCTGTGGATTCCCGAAGGCACGGAGCTGGTGTACGCAGGCCACGCGCTGTTCGGTTATGTGGTGTACCCGGGTGATTGGAAACAGCGCCACGGCCTTGCCTGACTACCGACCACCCTGGTCTGGGGAATCCAATTGTTCGCATTATCCAAACGTTTCGGCACGATTTATGTCGCTGCCTTGTTGATGCAGCTGGGTTCCAGCCTGCTGATGACCTACCTGGCCCTGCGCCTGAATGCTTCCGGTGTGGCGCAGGTATGGGGTGGTGCGCTTATGGCCGCCAACGCGCTGGGCATGGTGTTGGGAGCCCGCTCCGGTTATTGGCTGATTGGCCTGGTCGGCCATGCTCGGGCCTTTGTGGTGAGCGCCGGGGTGATTGTCACTGCGGTGCTCTCGCACCAGCTCAGTGATGGTTTACTGCTGTGGCTTGCCCTGCGATTTGTCGTTGGTGCGGCAATGATGGGCCAATTGATGGTCATCGAGAGCTGGCTCAATGACTGCGCACCGGTCAGCCGGCGAGGCGGCGCCATGTCGCTGTACATGGTGGCCAGCTATGTCGGTATGATGCTAGGGCAATTGATGCTCAGTCTGGGAGATGGGCTGCACACCTTGGCGTTGACGGGCGTGGCCATCGCTTTTGCCATTGGTTTGATCCCCGTGGCTCTGCACAACGGTACCCAGCCGAGCAACATCAACCAGGCCCGGATCAAACCCATGCTGTACCTGCGTCGACTTCCTCAATCGTTGTTCACGATTCTTGCCTCGGGATTGCTGAACGGTTGCCTGTATGGGCTGACGCCGATCTTTGCTGCGCAACTGGGCTTTAGTCCGGCGCAGGTCGGGCAGTTCATGGCTGTCAGCATTGCCGCCGGGCTTCTAGCACAACTACCGCTGGGTAAACTGTCGGATCATATTTCCCGCATCACCTTGATCCGCGCTACCGCTGCATTGCTGTGCATAGCCTATTTGCCGCTGGCCTTCGGGCTGGCATCAGGGCAGCTGTGGATCATGTTGGCCGGGGCTGCCATCGGCTTCTTGCAGTTCTGTTTGTATCCGCTGGGCGTTGCCCATGCCAATGACAACCTAGAGCCGGAACTGCGTGTATCGCTGGCCGGAGTGCTGCTGATGACCTTTGGTATCGGCGCGACCATCGGCCCGCTGGTTGCAGGGGCGATGATGGAGCATGCCGGTCCACAAGCACTGTATCTGTTCGGCATTGGTGTAACGGCTATGGTTGTTTGCTTTATAAGGAATAAATCCGGCGTTGATGTGTCATTGGCAAGGTTGTCATGAAACGTCGGAGCCCAGGGATATGTCCGCCTCACTCCATTTGATGTCCGAACCAGTCAATTGAGCCCTGTTTTCGCTCTCTATGGTTAAGCGGTGAAGTGCCCCTGGCACTGCACCCTACCCATAACAAGAGCAAAAGCAGGGACCATAATGACTATGACGACGTCTGGGAAAGCCAGCGATCAGTTGGCTCAGGGATTCAAGCCTCGACATGTGACCATGTTGTCGATTGCCGGTGTGATCGGCGCGGCTTTGTTCGTAGGGTCCGAACAAGCGATCGCTGCGGCAGGTCCGGCAGCAATCATTGCCTATGCGCTTGCTGGCGCTCTGATGGTGCTGGTAATGCGAATGCTTGGCGAGATGGCAGTGTCACCGCCGAAAACCATTCGATCATCGGCGGCCTGGGCGAAGCGGTGGCGGGACTGCTGCTGCGCAACGGGGTAACGCCGACATTCCGCCAGATCGCCTTGCCCGATGCCTTCCTCGATGCCGGCGCCTTGCCGACGCGGCATGACCGCTACGGTATCTCCACCGACGCAGTGAGCGCGCAGATCAAGGCTTGGCTGTGACTTGATACCTGAAGATAGAGCCGGCCGGAATTAAAGGCGGCTCTATCCCTGTATGCCCGCCAAGCGAATGCCGAAGGCAAGGGCATGGCCTGAGGCAGCGAATGAGACTCGTCAGATTTGCATGGCCATGCCATCCACATTCATCGCCGCCTGGCGCAGGGCCTCGGAGCGTGTCGGGTGCGGGTGGCAGGTGAGGGCGATATCTTCTGCCGAGGCCGAGAACTCCATAGCCACGCAGAACTCACCAATCATCTCGCTGACGCTTGGGCCCACCAGGTGCACACCCAGTACTTCATCGGTTTCGGCATCGGCGATGACCTTGGCGAATCCTTCGGTCTCGTGGTTGATCTTGGCACGGCTGTTGGCGGTGAAGGGGAACTTGCCAACCTTGTAGGCACGCCCTTCGGCCTTGAGCTGCTCTTCAGTCTTGCCCACGGTGGCCATCTCTGGGCGGGTATAGATCACGCCAGGGATGAGGTTGTAGTTGACCTCGTGGGGCTTGCCGGCGATGCGTTCGATACAGGCCACCGCTTCGTCTTCGGCCTTGTGCGCCAGCATCGGGCCCGAAGTGACGTCGCCAATCACCCAGACACCTGGTACTGAGGTACGGTGGTGCTCGTTGCCGAGCATGCCGCGCTTGTCGGCTTCCAGGCCCACGCTTTCCAGGTTCAGCCCTTTGGTATAAGGGCGACGGCCGATAGCCACCAACACGTAATCGGCTTGCAGCGATTCTGCGGTATCCCCGGCGGCAGGCTCCAGCGTCAGGCTGACGCCATCTGCACCTGCGGTAGCCTGAGTCACTTTACTGCCCAGCTTGAACACCATGCCTTGCTTGGCTAGAGCCTTCTGCAGGGCCTTGGCGGTTTCCGTGTCAGTGCCTGGGCAAATGCGGTCCAGGTATTCGATGACGGTGACCTGGCTACCCAGGCGGCGCCAGACTGAACCCAGCTCAAGACCGATCACGCCAGCACCGATGACGACCAGGTGCTTGGGCACTTGCGGCAGCGACAGCGCGCCGGTCGAGTCAATGATGCGCTGGTTGTCGACGGTCACACCTGGCAGAGGGGTGGGCTCAGAGCCGGTGGCAATGACGATGTCCTTGGCCTGCAACGCTGTTTCGCTGCCGTCTTCGGCCTTGACCACGACCTTGCCGATGCCATCCAGGCGGCCCCAGCCTTTGATCCACTCGACCTTGTTCTTGCGAAACAGGTATTCGATGCCCTTGGTCAGGCCTGCCACGCTCTCATCCTTCTGTTTCATCATCTGGGCGAGGTTGAGGGTAGGCTTGACTTCGATACCGAGGTGGGCGAACTCGTCACCGCTGGCCGCTTCGTAAAGCTCCGAAGCATGCAGCAGTGCCTTGGATGGCATGCAGCCGACGTTCAGGCAGGTACCGCCCAAGGTCGAGCGGCCTTCCACGCAAGCAACGCTCAGGCCCAACTGGCCAGCACGGATGGCTGCGTTGTAGCCGCCAGGGCCACCGCCGATGATCACCACGTCATAGACTTTCATGGGTTCAACTCCAGGATGTAGAAGCGCGAGAGGGGCACAAGGTTAAGCTGAGATGCGGAAATTGTATACAATCTGCTGTGTGGATAAGATCAGTTGGTTCTAGACCATGGTCTTGCTTAGAGGAAACATCCTACAGATGAACTACTCTGATCCGATGACGTTCGAAATATTAGGCGTCGTGGCCAATTACGGACAGGAGGGGTGTTTCATGCTTGCTCAACTTCCACCTGCATTGCAGAGCTTGCATCTGCCGCTGAGGCTGAAGCTGTGGGACGGTAACCATTTTGATCTTGGGCCTAGTCCTCAGGTCACCATTCTGGTCAAGGAACCACAGCTGATCAGCCAGTTGACCCACCCAAGCATGGACCAGCTGGGCACTGCATTCGTCGAAGGCAAGCTGGAGCTTGAAGGCGATATCGGTGAGGCCATCCGCGTGTGCGACGAGCTGAGTGAAGCGCTGCTGGCGGATGAGGATGAAACGCCACCGCAACGTTTGTCTCATGACAAGAGCACCGACGCCAAAGCGATCTCTTACCACTATGACGTGTCCAACGCCTTCTACCAGCTTTGGCTGGACCAGGACATGGCCTATTCTTGCGCCTACTTCCGTGAGCCGGACAATACGCTCGACCAGGCGCAGCAGGACAAGTTCGACCACCTGTGCCGCAAGCTTCGTCTGGATGCTGGTGACTACCTGCTCGATGTCGGCTGTGGCTGGGGTGGGCTGGCGCGGTTCGCTGCCCGTGAGTATGGCGCCAAGGTGTTCGGCATTACCCTGAGCAAGGAGCAATTGAAGTTAGGCCGCAAGCGTGTGCAAGCGGAAGGGCTTGCTGACAAGGTCGACCTGCAGATTCTCGACTACCGCGATCTGCCCCAGGATGGTCGCTTCGACAAGGTTGTCAGCGTGGGTATGTTCGAGCATGTCGGGCATGCCAACCTGGCGCTGTACTGCCAGAAGCTGTTCGGGGCGGTGAGGGAAGGGGGACTGGTGATGAACCACGGCATCACTGCCAAGCACGTCGATGGCCGACCGGTCGGGCGCGGGGCGGGTGAGTTCATCGATCGCTATGTATTCCCCCACGGCGAACTGCCGCACCTGTCGATGATCAGCGCCAGTATCTGTGAAGCCGGGCTGGAGGTAGTGGACGTGGAGAGCCTGCGCCTGCACTACGCTAAAACCTTGCACCACTGGAGCGAGAACCTGGAGAACCAGTTGCACAAGGCAGCAGCGCTGGTGCCTGAGAAGACTCTGCGGATCTGGCGTTTGTACTTGGCCGGGTGTGCCTACGCCTTTCAGAAGGGCTGGATCAACCTGCACCAGATATTGGCAGTGAAGCCATACGCCGACGGGCATCATGACCTGCCTTGGACGCGGGAAGACTTGTACCGCTGAAATCGTAAGCGTCACAGCCCTGATATGGCTTTGCAGGAGCGGCCTTTTTCGCGAAAAGGCCGCTTTCAACGGGTGTGCTCACCCTAAAGAATCGGCGATATCAGTCGCGCAATCCGCATCCCCAATTGCTGTAGTCGATGGGTGTCCTGGGTGTCTTCTGCAGTAATTTCCCGCGCTTGTTCGAAGTCCTCGTGGAGCATGTGCTCGACCTGGTCGGCGAAGCCGCGATCGACTGTCAGCAGGGTAATCTCGAAGTTCAGGCGGAACGAGCGGTTGTCCAGGTTGGCGCTCCCAATGGCGCTGATGTCGTCATCCACCAGTACCACCTTCTGATGCAGAAACCCGGGTTGGTAACGGAACATACGTACCCCCGCGCGAACTGCTTCGAAGGCAAACAGGCTGGAGGCAGCGTAGACGATGCGGTGGTCAGGCCGTGACGGGATCAGCACCCGCACATCGACTCCCCGTAGCACCGCCAGTCGCAAGGCGGCGAACACGGCCTCGTCAGGGATGAAGTAGGGGCTGGTGATCCACACCCTGCGGGTGGCCGAATGAATCGCTTCAAGGAAGAACAGCGAGCAGGTTTCTTGTGGGTCTGCCGGGCCGCTGGCCAAGGCCTGACACAGCACGCCGTTATCCGGGTACGTATCGGGCAGGATCAGCGGCGGTAGCTGGCGCGTGGCCCAGTACCAGTCCTCGGCAAAAGATTCTTGCAAGCAGGCCAGTACCGGCCCGCTGATCTGTACGTGGGTGTCACGCCAGGGGGAAAGCTGTGGATGTTCACCCAGGTACTCGTCTCCCACATTGTGACCGCCGATGAAGCCGAGCAAGCCATCCACCACCACAATCTTGCGATGGTTGCGGAAGTTCACCTGAAAGCGGTTGAACCAGCCGCGACGGGTGGCGAATGCATGGATCTGCACACCACCGTCGCGCAGCACCTGGCTGTAGCTGGCCGGCAGGGCGTGGCTACCGACACGGTCGTACAGCACGAACACCTGCACGCCTTCGGCGGCTTTGCGTAGCAAGAGTCGCTGCAGTGCCTTGCCGAGATTGTCGTCATGAATGATGAAGAACTGCACCAGTACCACATCGCGTGCTTTTTCGATGGCTGCGAAGATGGCATCAAAGGTGGCCTTGCCATTGATCAGCAGTTTCACCTGGTTATTTGCCAGGCATGGCATGCGACCCAGCTTGGGCATGGCGCGCAAGGCTGTGTAGCTTTCGGACTCGCGAGCGGTAAGGGCTTCTTCAACCCAGGGCCGCCAGTTGAGGTTGGCCATGGCCACGTGCATTTCCTGGTTGGCCTGACGCCGAGCCTTGATGTAGGCATAGAACGAGCGGGCACCGAAAATCAGATAGGGGATCAAGGTGAGGTAGGGGATGAAGAGCAAGGGCATCGCCCACGCAATGGCCCCCTGAGCTGTCCGCACCGTGAACAGCGCATGCAGTGCGGCGACCATACCCAGCAGGTGGATCAGGCCGAGTAGGTAACCAAAGAAGTAGGGGCTGTGGTAATCCATATGCATCCTGCTTGCCGAGTACACTTGAGGTAACAGAACACGTTCCCGGTCCGCCTGCAACCTGCAGGTGGATTTGGCGTCTAAGGCTCAGTCCGGCCCGTTTGACCGGCTTTTTTCCAGGAGCGTTCATCCATGAAGATTCGTCTGCCACTGTTGGCGTTGGCCCTAGGCATGAGCAGTCCGCTGGTGCAAGCCCAGATGCTGCAACCGGGTTTGTGGGAGCTGACCACCAGCAACATGCAGGTCGATGGCAAACCGCTACCCGACATGGAATTCATGCTCGGCCAGTTGAAAAACCTGCCGCCCGAGCAGCGCGCAATGATGGAAGGGGTGTTGGCCAAACAAGGGGTCAGTGTAGGTGGCAAGGGTGTGCGTTCGTGCCTGACACCAGAACAGGTGGCAACGAATGACATTCCTCTGCAAGACCCGCAATCGGGCTGCACGCAGAAGATTACCGACCGTACCGGTAACGTTTGGAAGTTCCAGTTCAGCTGCCCGAAGGCGCAGGGAAGTGGTCAGGCTACATTCCTCAGTGATCGGGAATTCACCACCCAGGTCAGTGGCACGTTCAACGCTTCGGGTGTGCAGCAGCAAGGCAGCATGAACACGCGTGCGGTGTGGTTAGGCAATGACTGCGGGGCGGTCAAACCGCGCAGCTGAAGTTCCATTACCAATGGCTGGTGGCAACCCCGTCGTGGGCATGCAGGCCTCTGCTGTCGTTCGAGCAGCCGAGCCTGGGTAGTTCCAGGAGTCGGTCGGGAAACGAATAGTTCCACGTGGAACATTTCATTTTCGGTCCTTGCCTCGATGTGGTTGCGGCTTAGCTTTTCGGCCTGACGGAGAGCTGATCAAGGCCGGCGTTTTCAGCAAGCGCTCGAAGCTGACGTGCAAATAGGCAGCAGAGGAAAAGCCTTCCAAACAAAAGAAGGCGTCAACGGCAACCCTCGATCAAGCTGCAATGCACCTTGAAGCGCTCCCCGCTGGAACTGGATACGCGGTTCAAGGTGGTCCAGCCTACGCGACGGCTGTAACCCACCCAGGTCTCACCATCACTGGCCAAGCCGGTAAAAAAAGTCAACGTGCCATAGCGGCTGTTGGTTTGTGCCCACAGTCGGCGGCTGGTGAAGTCGTAGCCGCGAAGGTAGAAGGTGCTGCCTTCGGTGCGCACGCTGTAGTAGTTGCCTTTGCCGTCCTGGCAGGCGAGTAGCGTCGCGCTTCGCGTACAGAGGGCCAATTTACTGCCTTGCGGCATGGCCAACAGCGAGGCGGGCATGGTGAGCAACAACAATGCCATGACGCGTGGCAGATTCATTTTTCATCCCCTGTGAGCACTCGTCCGTCGAGAACCACTTGGCGAAAGTGTATTGTTATCTTATAACATTATGCAATGCATCGTTTCGAATGCGTCTGCCTGAAGAGGTTCGCCATGTCCAATCGTCTCCCCGTCACCGTGCTGTCCGGCTTTCTCGGCGCCGGCAAGAGCACGCTGCTCAACCATGTGCTGCGCAACCGCGACAACCTTCGGGTCGCGGTTATCGTCAACGATATGAGTGAAATCAACATCGATGCCAGCGAGGTGCAGCGCAATGTGAGCCTCAACCGCGCTGAAGAGAAACTGGTCGAGATGAGCAACGGCTGCATTTGCTGCACGTTGCGCGAAGACCTGCTTGAGGAGGTTGCGCGGCTGGCCGAAGAAGGGCGTTTCGATTATTTGCTGATCGAGTCCACCGGTATCTCTGAGCCATTGCCAGTGGCCGAGACCTTCACTTTCCGCGACGAACAAGGCCGCAGCCTGTCTGATATGGCGCGGCTGGACACCATGGTCACCGTGGTCGATGGCTTGAACTTCCTGCGCGACTATCAGGCAGCAGACAGCCTGGCCAGCCGCGGTGAAACGTTGGGCGAAGAAGACGAGCGGTCGATCAGTGATTTGCTGATCGAGCAGGTCGAGTTCGCAGATGTGCTGCTGCTGAGCAAGATCGACCTGATCAGCCAACATGAGCGCGACGAACTCATCGCCATTTTGCGCAGCCTCAATGCCCGGGCGCAGATCGTACCCATGGTCATGGGCCAAGTGCCGCTGGCACGTATCCTCGACACCGGGCTGTTCGACTTCGATCAGGCGGCCCAAGCACCAGGCTGGTTGCAGGAGCTGCGCGGTGAGCATGTGCCAGAAACCGAAGAGTACGGTATCGCGGCCATGACCTGGCAGGCTCGACGGCCGCTTCATCCACAGCGCTTTTACGACTTTATCCACACGGACTGGAGCAACGGACGGCTGCTGCGTTCCAAAGGCTTTTTCTGGTTGGCCAGCAAATATCAGGAAGCTGGCAGCTGGTCGCAAGCGGGCGGCATGATGCGACAGGGTCTGGCTGGCCGCTGGTGGCGCTTCGTGCCACGCGAGCAGTGGCCACAGGATGTGGATAACACGACCGCGATCTTGAAACACTGGACCGCTGAGACTGGTGACTGCCGCCAGGAGTTGGTGTTTATCGGGCAGAATATCGACTTCGAAAAATTATCCACAGCCCTCGATGCATGCCTGTTGACGGATCAAGAAATGGACTTGGGCCACATGGGCTGGTTGCGCCTACCTGATCCATTTGGCCCATGGCATGAGGAGGCGGCAGCATGAACCTGGCGCACCGGCCTGTGGATATCTTTCAGGTGTTTGGCGAGACGCCTCAGGTGCTGGCCGGAGTGCTGCAGGATGGCGTGAATCTGGCCGTATGGCGGCGGCGCTTGCCTCCACAGTTGGAGGACTTTGCAGCATTGGTGATCAGCCTTGGCCAGCCCTTGGCTGATCAGCGGGTGATCGATGTGGACGAGGAGCAGAAGCCGGTATTGGCAGATCTGCTGCGTGAAGCGGCGGATTTGCATGGATATGAAGCTTTCGTTGCTGATGTGACCTGGTTGGTGGCGGCTTATACCTGTCTGGTTGGCGCCCGACGGATCGGTTTGCGCTTGCGCGTTCTGAACGCTCCGATGTGCCCGCGTTTCCATGTGGATAACGTGCCATTGCGCCTGCTCACCACTTACGTCGGCCCAGGTAGCGAGTGGTTGCAAGAGCAGGATAGCTGTCGTAGTGAGTTACACACAGCTCAGCCATCTGTGGATAACATCCAGCACCTGCAAGCCGGCGAGGTGGCGATACTTAAAGGCGAAAAATGGCGGGGTAATGAAGGGGCAGGCCTGGTTCATCGGTCGCCTTCGGCACAGCAGGGGCGTTTGCTGCTCAGCCTTGACTGGCTGGCCTGACAGCGCATAGTGAGGCATCACCGCCGCCTGAAGCCACGCCATGTTGCAGAACATTCCCACCCATGTAATTGCTGGCCCGCTGGGTGCTGGTAAGACCACTTTGATCCGTAACTTGCTGGCCCAGCGCCCTGCAAACGAGCGCTGGGCGGTATTGATCAACGAGTTCGGCCTGGTCGGCCTGGATGCAGCCTTGCTCAGCCGTGACGAAGACGGCATCGCCATCGGCGAGGTGGCGGGCGGATGCCTGTGCTGCGTCAACGGTATGCCGTTTCAGGTCGGCCTCGGCCGTTTACTGCGCAAATCCCGGCCTGACCGGCTGTTTATCGAACCTTCCGGCCTGGGCCATCCGTTGCAGCTGCTGGCTCAGTTGCAACAGGCGCCTTGGGTTGGAGTGCTGACAATTCAACCACTTCTGATGGTTGTGGATGCCCAGGCCATGGCTCGAAACGAGCCGCTTCCAGAGGCTCAACAGCAGGCTTTCAACGCCTCTGAAAGCGTGGTTTTTAATAAGTCAGAGGCTGTGGATGAAATACATAAATTGTTGATAAGTAATAAATTTAAAGAAAAGAGGATCATGTGGACCGTGCAAGGGCAGCTGCCTTTGGCCGGCCTCCCGACGGTGCCTCCACAGATTGTTGACAGCCCGTTTTTGAAAAGCAGGATTGTCGACAATCCTGCAATCGCCCCAGCAGCACTGTGGGCTGACCCCAGTCAGCCGATTTGCCTTGTCCAGCAAGGGGAGGGCGGTTGGAGTATTGGCTGGCGATGGCACCCTGGCCAACAGTTTTATCCACAGCGGCTAAAGGTTTTCTTATGTGCATGGCCATGGCGACGGGCGAAGGGCGTTATCCACAGCATGGAAGGCTGGTGGTCATTCAATGGGCTGAATGGGGATATGCCCGCTTGGCAGCCCAGCGACTGGCGCAGGGACAGCCGTATCGAGCTGATTTTCGATCAGCCGCAACCGCAACCCGCGTTGCAAGCCGGGTTGAATGAATGTCGCGTCAGTTGATCAGTTGCGCCAGCGGTTGTGTTCCTGGCGCCATTGCTGCATCTCTATGACGTTGTCGGCGCGTGGTGGGGTCTTGATTTCGAACGGGTAGGGCGCCAGTTCGATCTGCACACTGTGGGCGCCGAACTGGGTCGCGGTGCCGGGGTGACGTTGCTCACCCGTGACGGTGAACTCGAAGGCATAGACGCGTGCCAGGCGCTTTCGGCCATTGGCATCCCGGACAAAGGCGATGCGTTTGAGCGCTACGGCATCGTCAAGCAACTCCAGGTCGAGTTTGGCGCAATGCTGTTTGACCCGTTCCAGGGCCTTTTCACGCAACCCATGGTTGTGCCACAACCAAGCGCCTGCCGTGGCTACCAGCATCAGGACGAAGAGGTTCTCCAGGGTCAACATTTGCATATGCTCCAAACAGGTAGATCCAGCTTAACTGCGTTCCTGGCCTGTCGTACAGGTAGCAATCGAGTTCATACTGCGCTGCGCACAATCCTTGAAACAGCTTTGGAAACCTCCCGCATGAAACGTACCCCGCACCTGCTCGCCATTCAGTCCCACGTGGTGTTCGGCCACGCCGGCAACAGCGCCGCGGTATTCCCCATGCAGCGTATCGGGGTCAATGCCTGGCCACTCAATACCGTGCAGTTCTCCAATCACACACAGTATGGCCAGTGGGCGGGTGAAGTGCTTGCCCCAGCGCAAATTCCTGCGTTGGTGGAAGGCATTTCCAACATCGGCGAGCTGGGCCACTGCGATGCAGTGCTTTCCGGCTATTTGGGCAGCGCCGAACAAGGGCGAGCGATCCTGGCCGGCGTCGAGCGGATCAAGGCGGTAAACCCAAAAGCCTTGTACCTGTGCGACCCGGTCATGGGGCACCCGGAAAAAGGCTGCATCGTGCCGCCGGAAGTCAGTGAGTTCCTGCTTGACGAGGCGGCAGCCACGGCGGACATCCTGTGCCCCAACCAGCTGGAGCTGGACAGCTTCTGTGGGCGCCGCGCCCAGTCGCTGGAGGATTGCGTGAACATGGCGCGTAGCCTGCTGCAGCGTGGGCCGCAGGTTGTACTGGTCAAGCACCTGGCGTACCCCGGGCGGGCCGAAGAACAGTTCGAAATGTTGCTGGTGACCGCCGAGCACAGCTGGCACCTGCGCCGCCCGCTGCTGGCGTTCCCGCGTCAGCCGGTTGGGGTGGGTGACCTGACCTCAGGCCTGTTCCTGGCCCGCGTGCTGCTTGGCGACAGCTGGGTGCAGGCATTCGAGTTCACCGCTGCGGCAGTGCATGAAGTGCTGCTGGAAACCCAGGCCTGCGCCAGCTACGAATTGCAGCTGGTACGGGCCCAGGACCGCATTGCGCACCCACGGGTGCGCTTCGAGGCGCAGTTGCTGGCGCTTTAAATGGCGTCGGTTTTCAGGTCCTGGTAGCGCTTTTCCAGTTCCTGGCGGATCTGCCGGCGCTGCTGGCCCTGCAGGAAGCGGCGTTTTTCTTCGCTGCTGTACGGCTGGCGCGGCGGCACCGGCACTGGGCGGCGGTTGTCATCGACCGCGACCATGGTGAAGAAGCAGCTGTTGGAATGGCGCACCGAGCGCTCGCGAATGTTCTCGGTCACAACTTTGATGCCAACTTCCATCGAAGTGTTGCCGGTGTAGTTGACTGACGCCAGGAAGGTCACCAGTTCACCCACATGTACGGGTTCACGGAAGATCACCTGGTCGACCGACAGGGTCACCACATAGCTGCCGGCATAACGGCTGGCGCATGCATAAGCCACTTCGTCGAGGTACTTGAGCAGGGTGCCGCCATGTACGTTGCCAGAAAAGTTGGCCATGTCCGGGGTCATCAGGACGGTCATGCTCAGCTGGGCGTTTCCAGGTTCCATAGTGTGCTCACGGTGAGGTTGCGCTGAATCGGGCGAATGGAGGGCGTTATCTGCTGACACTTCTGTTCCCCTCTTTGAATTTGCCTTGCTGATACGGGACGTTGGCTGGCGCGCTGTCGTCACGCTGATCATGCCATCACGAGCGCTTTTCCAGCCGATCTGTTTCTGCATATTGCACCGACTTTTAGCGGCGGAGTGCGATGTTAACCTGAGTGCGCCCATGCAACATGGGCGTCGCTGCATTCAATACAGTATGTACTTGCTGCTCGCTCAGGGTTGCCTCGGCAGGAGCGGTCTGACCAGGCATTCATAAAAAGACGAGATAAGGAGTATCACGCCATGCATGCCATCAGCTTCATCCAGGACTTGGCAGTCATCATGCTGATCGCTGGCGTCGTCACCATTCTTTTTCACCGCCTCAAACAGCCGGTGGTGCTGGGTTACATTGTCGCCGGCTTCATCATTGGCCCGCACACCCCCCCGTTCGGTCTGATTCATGACGAAGAAACCATCAAGATCCTCGCCGAACTGGGGGTTATATTCTTGATGTTCTGTCTGGGGCTCGAGTTCAGCCTGCGCAAGCTGTTCAAGGTCGGCGCCACGGCATTTATCGCAGCGTTTCTGGAAATCGTGCTGATGATCTGGATCGGCTTCGAGATTGGCCGCTGGTTTGGCTGGAGTACCATGGATTCACTGTTCCTGGGCGCCATCCTGGCCATTTCCTCCACCACCATCATCGTCAAGGCGCTCAACGACTTGAAGATGAAGAACGAGCGCTTTGCCCAGCTGATTTTTGGCGTGTTGATCGTCGAGGACATTCTTGGCATCGGTATCATTGCCCTGCTGTCAGGTATCGCGGTCAGCGGCACGGTCAGCTCGGGTGAGGTGTTCTCCACTGTCGGCAAACTGTCGCTGTTCATGATCGTCGCCCTCGTCATCGGTATTTTGCTGGTGCCGCGGTTATTGGCCTACGTCGCCAGGTTCGAAAGCAACGAAATGTTGCTGATCACCGTTCTGGGCCTGTGTTTCGGCTTCTGCCTGCTGGTAGTGAAGCTGGAATACAGCATGGTGCTAGGCGCTTTCCTGATTGGCGCGATCATGGCCGAATCACGGCAGCTATTGAAAATTGAACGCTTGATCGAGCCCGTACGCGACCTTTTCAGCGCCATCTTCTTCGTCGCCATTGGTCTGATGATTGACCCTCAGGTGCTCCTCGACTATGCCTGGCCGATCGTGGTCATTACGTTGGCGGTGGTACTGGGCAAGATGCTGTCTTGTGGCATGGGGGCGTTCATTGCCGGTAATGATGGGCGCACGTCACTGCGTGTTGGCATGGGGCTTTCGCAGATCGGCGAGTTCTCCTTCATCATTGCCGCGCTGGGCATGACCCTGCAGGTGACCAGCGACTTCCTTTACCCGGTGGCGGTGGCAGTATCGGCAATCACTACGCTGCTGACACCCTACCTGATCCGCGCGGCTGACCCGTTGTCGCAGAAACTGGGCAATGTGGTGCCCGCTCGCCTCGCACGCGTGCTGTCTTTATATGGTGAGTGGTTGCGCAACATCCAGCCGCAGGGCGAGAGTGCCATGCTGGCGGCGATGATCCGGCGCATCCTGTTGCAGGTGGGGGTGAACCTGGCGCTGGTGATCGCCATCTTCTTCAGTGGCGGCTACTTTGCAGGGCGTATCGGCAATTGGCTCAGTGAGTGGGTCAGCGATGTAAGCCAGCAGAAGGCCATCATTTGGGGGGCTGCATTGCTGCTGTCACTGCCTTTCCTGATCGCCGCGTACCGCAAGCTAAAGGCACTCTCGATGCTACTGGCAGAGATGGGCGTGAAGCCGGAAATGGCCGGGCGACATACCCAGCGCGTGCGCCGTGTGATCGCCGAAGTGATCCCGCTGTTGTCGCTGCTGGTGATTTTCCTGCTGCTGTCGGCATTGTCCGCCAGCATTCTGCCCACCAGCGAATTGCTGCTGGTGATTGCCGTGGTGGCTGCGGTGGTGGTGGCGTTGTTGTGGCGCTGGTTCATCCGCGTGCACACGCGCATGCAGATCGCGTTGTTGGAGACGCTGGAGAACAGTCGCGAAAACTCGCACTGAGGGGTTGCGCCCGAGGCAAGATCTCCCGTTCGCCGAGAAGATGGGCTATAGCGATGTCGCCAGGCGTGGAAAGCCTGGCGATTTAACGACCTTGACGCGCTAAGACGTCATTTTTCCTGCCTCAGATCGCGAGCTTCTCTATAGGCTCTAGCGATCAGCTCTCCAGCCAAACATCTCGCGCCCAGTGCCACACCGATTCCCAGCTGTCTTCGCCGACAATTTCCTCTTCGGCATCCCACAGCACCACGGTGCCGTCTTCTTCGACGCAATAGTAATTGTCGCCGTCCTGGCACAGCGGAATCAGGTCACGCGGTACGCCGGCATCCCAGGCATTGGATGCCACATCTGGCAGGTAGGTGTGCGACTGCGGATCAGTGACGGTAACAGGCTCAAGGGAGCCGTAAACCACATCACTTACGGTCAGCAGAAACTCTTTGAACACGAATGGAATATTGATGAACAGCTGCTCTTCGATCTCTACCAGTTGGTCTTCGTCGGGAAGCTCCAAGGGCACCGGTACCGGCTCATTCGCTTCACGGAGTTGTTCGATCACTTCTTCCACGGTTCACTTCCTCTAACCTAGATGACAACGCTGCGCCTTATACCCTAGTAGCCCACTTTGGCAAAAGCAAAAACCCCGGGCAAGCCCGGGGTTCTCTGTTTAGCACGCAGCGATTAGCCGTTTTGACGGATACCGGCTACCAGCCAAGGCTGGTTCTCGCCTTGGGCGCGAACCATGTGCCAGCTTTCGCTGAACACTTCGCCCTGGTCGAAGCGCGAATTCTTCGACACGCCACGGAAGGTCAGGGTAGCGTCGGTGCGGTCGGCGCGATCATCGACACCGTCCAGCTGCACTTCCAGGTTATCGATGTAGGTAGACTGGAAGCCATCACCCAGTTCAGCACGCTCACGCTTGAGGAACTCGAGCATTTGCGGGGTAACGAACTCGCTGATCTTGTCCATTTCGTTGGCATCCCAGTGCTGCTGCAGCGACTGGAAATGGCTACGGGCTGCAGCCAGGAAGCTCTGCTCGTTGAACCAGGCCGGCGCGTTGATCACCGGGGCTGCTGCGGCAGCAGGTGCGGCCGAACCACCGAAAATCGACGGTTGCGCAGGCTGAGCGTGAGCCTCACGCTGCATCGGCGCATGGCCCGGCATGGCCATTTGTGGCTGCTGCTGGCGGCGGCGCGCGGCGATGAAGCGGAACACGAGGAAGGCGATGAGCGCCACGATCAGGAAGTCCATGATCTGGAAGCCTTCGAAACCGTCGCCCATGAACATGGAAGCCAGCAGGCCACCGGCGGCGAGGCCGGCCAGTGGGCCCAACCAGCGCGAAGCACCGCTTGCGGCAGCCGGTGCACGGCCAGGTGCGGTCGGCGCGGCTGCAGGCGTGGTTGGCGTAGCCTGGCGGGTCTGGTGGATAGGCGCGGAGCCCGAGCTCTTGCCGCCGCCGAAACGCTTGGCGCTGGCGTCCAGGCTCAGCGTCAGGCCGACGCAGAGCGCCAGTGCGATGCTAAGAAAACGTTGCATAAGTGGGATATCCCCTGTTGTGGATTGCACGCGCGTCATGGTGCACAGGTTCCCAGGCACATGACCAGCGACATAGTGTTTCGAGCTTTTGCCTGATGTTACAAAGTTGGCAGGCCCGACCCTTGTGGGCTTTAGACAGCCTCGAGCTTGGCATACCCCAGCATCAGCCATTTGCTACCTTCGGCAAAGTTCACCTGCACCCGCGCCTGAGCGCCAGAACCCTCGAAGTTGAGGATCACGCCTTCGCCGAATACTGCATGCTGCACACGCTGGCCAAGGTTGAACGCGGTCTGCGGAATGCTGGCATTGGCGAACAGGTTGCTGTTGGTGGCCGTCTTGGCCCCGCCGAACGGGCGGCTGACACTGTTGGACAGGCGTACTTCCTGAACCAGGCCGGCCGGAATTTCACGCACGAAACGCGACACCTTGTTATACGTCTCGCTGCCATAAAGGCGGCGTGTTTCGGCGTAGGTCATGACCAGCTGGCGCATGGCGCGGGTGATGCCTACATAGGCCAGGCGTCGTTCCTCTTCCAGGCGGCCGGGTTCTTCCAGGCTCATCTTGTGCGGGAACAAGCCTTCTTCCATGCCCACCAGGAACACATAGGGGAACTCAAGGCCTTTGGCGCTGTGCAGGGTCATCAGCTGGATGCTGTCTTCATGCTCGTCAGCCTGAGTATCGCCAGCTTCGAGTGAGGCGTGGCCAAGGAAGGCCGAGAGCGGGGACAGGTCGGCGTCTTCGTCGGTGGACTCGAAGTTGCGTGCGGCACTGACCAGTTCCTCAAGGTTTTCTACCCGTGCCTGGCCCTTTTCACCTTTTTCTTCCTGGTGATAGGTGATCAGGCCGGACTGTTCTATGGCGGTCTGGGTCATGGTATGCAGCGGCATGTCCACGACCTTGGCGGCCAGCCCCTCGATCAGCTCGATAAAGGCCCCCAGGGCACTGGCGGCGCGACCCTTCAGGGCCTTGGCAGCGAGCAGCTGGCACATGGCTTCCCACATGGACAGCTGGCTGTGGCGGGCGTGCTCGCGGATGGCTTCGACAGTTTTTTCGCCAATACCGCGCGGCGGCACGTTGATCACCCGCTCCAGAGCGGCATCGTTGCCACGCCCTTCGATCAGGCGCAGGTACGCCATGGCATTCTTGATTTCGGCGCGCTCGAAGAAGCGCTGGCCGCCATAGATGCGGTAGGGGATACGCTCACGCAGCAGGGCTTCTTCCAGCACTCGCGACTGGGCGTTGGAGCGGTACAGGATGGCGATCTCGTTGCGCGCATTGCCCTGCTTGACCAGGCTCTCGATGGTTTCCACTACATAGCGCGCTTCATCGTGCTCGTTGTAGGCCGCGTACAGGGTCAGTGGTTCGCCTTCGCCCATGTCGGTCCACAGTTCCTTGCCCAGGCGCCCGCTGTTATTGGCGATCAGCGCGTTGGCCGCCTTGAGGATGCCGCCGGTGGAGCGGTAGTTCTGCTCCAGGCGGATCATTTCGGCGTCGGGGAAGTCGGCGGTGTACTGGTGAATGTTTTCGATCTTGGCGCCGCGCCAGCCGTAGATCGACTGGTCGTCATCGCCTACCGCCATCAGGCTGTCGCCGCCGCGTGCCAGCAGGCGCAACCAGGCGTACTGCACGGCGTTGGTATCCTGGAACTCGTCCACCAGCACGTGGCGGAAGCGTCGCTGATAGTGCTCCAGCAGGCCCGGGTGGTCACGCCACAGGTCCAGGGCGCGAAGCAGCAGCTCGGAGAAATCGATGACCCCGGCGCGCTCGCAAGCCTGCTCGTAGGCGGTGTAGACCTCGCGCATGGTCGCCAGGAACAGGTCGCCCCCCGCCTGGATATGCTGCGGGCGCAGGCCTTCGTCTTTCTGCCCGTTGATGAACCACTGGGCCTGGCGTGCCGGCCACTTCTGCTCGTCCAGGCCCAACTCGCGCATCACCCGCTTGATCAGACGCTGCTGGTCGTCGCTGTCGAGGATCTGGAAATTCTGCACCAGCCGTGCTTCCTGCCAGTGGGCCCGCAACAGACGATGGGCCAGGCCGTGGAAGGTGCCGACCCACATGCCTGCCGGGTTGATGCCCAGCAGTTGTTCGATCCGCTGGCGCATTTCTGCTGCGGCCTTGTTGGTGAACGTCACCGACAGGATCGAGTGCGGCGATGCCTGCTCGACCTGGATCAGCCAGGCGATACGGTGTACCAGCACGCGGGTTTTACCGGAACCGGCACCGGCAAGCACCAGTTGACGCCCAAGCGTGGCCGCTACGGCCTGGCGTTGGGCATCGTTGAGGGAGTTCAGCAGGAGAGAGAGGTCGTCTGTGCGCATCGGGCCATTCTAGGGCGATGCCGGGTAAGGGGCAAATATCTACTGTATGAATATTCACCTGGCTGCATCCCGCTCATCGGTCCGGGGTCAGCTACGGCCTGCGCAAGCTGGCTGACGCATGGTCAGTCAATGGCCTTCAAGGCAAAGGACTTCGCCCCTTTGAACTTTATCTGCGCCTGTTTCAGATTGAAGGTAGCGTCAACGCGCAGGTAATTCAGCCATGCCAGTGCCTGCCATGCCTGGCGAGCAGGCTGTTGGCTTGCTCGGGCCCAGAACTGCCAGCCGGGTAGGGGCGGGGCGCCTGGAAGTGCTCTTCACAGCCCTTGATGATTGGATCTACCCAGGCCCAGGCTGCTTCCACTTCATCGCGGCGCATGAACAGTGTCGAATCACCTTCGAGCACATCCAGCAGCAAACGCTCGTAGGCTTCCCAGCGGCGAGTCTGGCTGAACACCTGGGCCAGATTAAGGTCCAGCTCCACGGGCTCCAGGCGCATGCCCTTGCCTGGGCTCTTGGTCATCATGCGCAGGCTGATGCGTTCGTCCGGTTGCAGCTGTATCAGTAGCTGGTTTACCTGGCCGCCACTGAACAGTTCGTGAGGCACTGGCTTGAACTGGATGACGATCTGCGAAGCGCGCCGCGCCATGCGTTTGCCGGTGCGCAGATAGAAGGGCACGCCCGCCCAGCGCCAGTTGTCGATGTGCGCCTCGATGGCCACGAAAGTCTCGGTATCGCTGTCGTTGTCGACATCCTTTTCAAAGTAGTAGGCCGGCACTTCCTGGCCGCCGATACGCCCGGCGCCATATTGGCCGCGTACTGTCTTGTCCTGCACATCCTGGCCAGTGATCGGCTTGAGGGCGCGCAGGATTTTCACCTTTTCGTCGCGTACCGCTTCGGCCTCGAACTGCGCAGGTGGCTCCATGGCCACCAGGCACAGCAGTTGCAGAAGGTGGTTCTGCAGCATGTCGCGAATAGCCCCGGCGCGATCGTAGTAGGCACCGCGGTTTTCTACGCCCAGCGTCTCGCAAACGCTGATCTGGACATGGTCGACCTGGTTGTTGCGCCACACCGGCTCCAGCAGGGCATTGGCAAAACGCAGGGCCATCAGGTTCTGCACGGTTTCCTTGCCCAGGTAGTGGTCGATGCGGAACACCTGGCTTTCTTCGAACACCGTGCCAATCGCTTCATTGATGGCAGTGGCGGATTCCAGCGAATGGCCGATCGGTTTTTCCAGCACGATGCGCGCTTCGGTGTCGGCCAGTCCGGCAATGCGCAGGTGGTTGGCAATCGGCACGAACAGGTTGGGAGCGGTGGCCAGGTAGAAGATGCGCGTCAGCCCACCGGGTTCGCCCAGGTAGCGTGCCAGGCGGCCGAAGTCGGCGCTTTGTGAAGCATCCATCGGGAAGTAGTCGACCCGTGCAGAAAACCGCTGCCACACCTCCTCGTCGAAGTCGCTGCGGGCAATCTGCGCGCGACAATGGCGTTCGGCAAGTTTCAGGTAGTCGAGGCGTGGCAGGTTGCGTCTGGCCAGTGCGATGACCCGCACGGCAGGGTTCAGACGGGCCTCGCGAAACAGGTGGTAGAGCGCCGGAAGCAATTTGTGCAGGGCCAGATCACCGGTGCCGCCGAAGACCAGAATGTCGCAAGGAATAGTCAAACCGCCACTCTCCACGTTCGTTTAACTGGGCGGGTTGGCGTCCATGTAGTATAACTACAAGAAAGCTACAACCCGGCAAGCCGATCATAACCGAGTCCAGCCTGTGAATCTGTTGCAACATATCGCCCAATCGCGCCACCTGCTGCGCAAATCGGAACTGAAAGTGGCCGACCACGTGCTGCTCGACCCGGCTGCCGTCATGCACAGCTCCATGGCCGACTTGGCGCACAGCGTGGGTATCAGTGAGCCGACCATCGTGCGTTTCTGCCGGGCCATTGGCTGCTCGGGTTTCCAGGACCTGAAGCTGAAGCTGGCACAAAGCCTGGCTGCAGGGGCCAGTTTCGGTCAGTTCGCCATCCACGAAGATGACTCGGTCGCCGACTACAGTCTGAAGATCTTCGACACCACCCTGCACACCCTGATGGAAGTGCGCGAGCACCTTGATCCGCAGGCGCTGCAACAAGCAGTGAGCGCCATGGCCCAGGCGCAGCGGGTAGAGTTCTATGGCTTTGGCGCGTCCGGTGCGGTTGCAGCCGATGCCCAGCACAAATTCTTCCGCCTGCTGCTCAGCGCGGCAGCGTATTCCGACCCGCACATGCAAGCGATGTCGGCGGTTACCCTGAAACCGGGTGATGTGGCGGTGTGTATTTCCCAGTCGGGCCGTTCCAAGGACCTGCTGATCACCGCCAACCTGGTGCGTGAGAGCGGCGCCAACCTGATTACCTTGTGCCCCAGCCAGACGCCGCTGGCCGAGCTGTCGACGGTCAACCTGGCGATCGACGTGCATGAAGACACCGAGATCTATACCCCTCTGACCTCGCGTATTGCCCACCTGGTGGTGATCGACGTGCTGGCCATGGGCGTTGCCATGGCGCGCGGGCCTAGCCTGGTCAACCACCTGAAGAGCGTGAAGCGCAGCTTGCGCAGCCTGCGTCTGTCGCCCAAGTCGATCAAGGCTACAGACGACTGAATTCAACCTGTACTGGCCTCTTCGCGGGCTTGCCCGCTTCCACAGGTACTGTGCACCTCTATAAATCGGTGCAATTCCTGTGGAAAGAGGCCGGTACAGGCCGTGAAAATTCACGATTCTGTCACCATTCCACCGCAAAACGGTAAACCATCAAGGCCAGTCTGAAACTCTCGCATCCTATCTGGGAGACAGGCAATGGCTCGTGACTTCGACGGTACGTACCAACCCAACGCCAAGGCTCGCAAGCAGCAGGAAAAGGATCAGCGCCGCATGGAATACCGCCGCGCGATCGAAAGCTATTGCGACCAACGTCAACTGCTCCGCGACCTGGCGGACTACCCTGAGCTGCAAGCACTCACGGTATGGCAGTCATCGGCGGCAACTTCCCCGAAAAACGTTCAACAAGCGCGCTGATCAATGCACGTTCGCCGCGGATGAATGCCAGGAACGCCAAGGCCACCGGCGACTGCCGCTTGGCCTTGGCCTGCACCACGCACCAGCTACGGTACAGCGGCAGTTCCTCGACCGGTAATTCCTTCAGCACACCGGTGGCCAGTTCCAGGTTGACTGCGTGACGGGTCAGCAGGGCGATCCCCAAGCCGGCGATCACGCATTCGCGCTGGGCATCGGCCGAGGCTACCTCAAGCGTCTGGGCGAAATGCACGCGCTTGTCCTTGAAGTACTCTTCGCACGCCTTGCGTGTTCCCGAACCCTGCTCGCGGACTAACAGGGTATGAGGCTCCAGGTCCTGCATGCGCAACTGCTCCAGCTTGCACAGCGGGTGGTTCGGCGGGGCAACCGCAACGATCGGGTTGTTGAGGAACGGCAGAAACTCCAGGCCCATGTCTTGCGGCACCATCGACATGATGATCAGGTCGTCGCGGTTATCGGAAAGGCGGCGGATGGCTTGGGCACGGTTGACTACCGTCAGGGTCAGGTTGACCTCCGGGTGACGCTGCTTGAAGGCGGCGAACAGGTGTGGCACGAAGTACTTGGCACTGGACTCGATCGCCAGTTTCAACTGACCCTGCAATGAGCCCTGCATGTCCGACAGCTGCATGTCCAGGCTTTCCAGGCGCCCGAAGATATCGTGGCTGGCGCGCTGAAGGGCCTCGGCCGCCTCGGTCAGGTATAGCTTCTTGCCCACGTACTCGAACAGTGGCTGGCCGATCAGCTCTTCGAGCTGGCGAATCTGTAGACTAACGGCGGGTTGCGTCAGCGCCATCTCCTCCGCAGCACGGCTGTACGAGCGCAAATCGCACACCTCATTGAAGATCTGGAGTTGACGCAATGTCATACGCATCAAGGACTTACGCATTTTAATCGGCTCTTCGGCAACACCCTGTTACCCAACTATAAGCTTTTACTAATACAGCCTCTAACAAATATTGATTTTTGTTTATCGACCTACAGCGCTAGGGTGAATACGCGACTGGCCAGCAACGTCTGGTCACGCGCCGACCGGTAGAACCGGCTCGACTGTTCCTACGGCTTTGGGAAGACTCCAGTGATAAAAAAAATCCTGATCGCCAACCGAGGTGAAATCGCAGTTCGGATCGTGCGTGCTTGCGCCGAGATGGGCATTCGCTCGGTAGCGATCTTTTCCGACGCCGACCGGCATGCCTTGCACGTCAAGCGCGCTGACGAAGCCCACAGCATCGGTGCCGAGCCGCTGGCCGGTTACCTGAACCCGCGCAAGCTGGTGAACCTGGCTGTGGAAACCGGCTGTGATGCCCTGCACCCGGGCTATGGTTTCCTTTCGGAAAACGCCGAACTGGCAGAGATTTGCGCCGAGCGCGGGATCAAGTTCATTGGCCCGGCCGCCGACGTGATCCGCCGTATGGGCGACAAGACCGAAGCGCGCCGCACCATGATTGCCGCCGGTGTGCCGGTAACCCCGGGCACCGAAGGCAACGTTGCCGATATTCATGAAGCCCTGAGCGAAGGTGACCGCATCGGTTATCCGGTGATGCTCAAGGCCACCTCCGGTGGTGGCGGCCGCGGTATTCGCCGCTGCAATAGCCGTGAAGAACTGGAACAGAACTTCCCGCGGGTAATTTCCGAGGCGACCAAGGCCTTTGGTTCGGCCGAAGTGTTCCTGGAGAAGTGCATCGTCAACCCAAAGCACATCGAGGCGCAAATTCTCGGTGACAGCTTCGGCAACGTAGTGCACCTGTTCGAGCGCGACTGCTCTATCCAGCGCCGTAACCAGAAGCTCATCGAAATTGCCCCGAGCCCACAGCTCACTCCCGAGCAGCGAGCCTACATCGGCGACCTGGCGGTGCGTGCGGCCAAAGCGGTGAATTACGAGAACGCCGGTACTGTGGAGTTCCTGCTCGCCGATGGCGAAGTGTACTTCATGGAAATGAACACCCGGGTGCAGGTGGAACACACCATTACCGAGGAAATCACCGGGATCGACATCGTTCGCGAGCAGATCCGCATTGCCTCGGGGCTGCCACTGTCGGTCAAGCAGGAAGATATTCAGCACCGTGGCTACGCTTTGCAGTTCCGTATCAATGCTGAAGACCCGAAAAACAACTTCCTGCCCAGCTTCGGCAAGATCACCCGTTACTATGCCCCCGGCGGCCCAGGCGTGCGTACCGACACGGCGATCTACACCGGCTATACCATTCCGCCGTTCTACGACTCCATGTGCCTGAAACTGGTGGTGTGGGCGTTGACCTGGGAAGAAGCCATGGACCGCGGCCTGCGGGCCCTGGACGACATGCGCGTGCAAGGGGTGAAGACCACCGCCGCGTACTACCAGGAAATCCTGCGCAATCCGGAATTCCGTAGCGGCCAGTTCAATACCAGCTTCGTCGAAAGCCACCCTGAATTGACCAACTACTCGATCAAGCGCAAACCCGAAGAGCTGGCCCTGGCCATCGCTGCCGCCATCGCCGCCCACGCAGGCCTGTGAGGAACCCCATAATGTCCAAGAAAATTCACGTAACCGACACGATCCTGCGCGACGCTCACCAGTCCCTGCTGGCCACCCGCATGCGTACCGAAGACATGCTGCCGATCTGCGACAAGCTCGACAAGGTTGGCTACTGGTCGCTGGAAGTCTGGGGTGGTGCCACCTTCGACGCCTGCGTGCGCTTCCTCAAGGAAGACCCGTGGGAGCGCCTGCGCAAGCTGCGTGCAGCGCTGCCCAACACCCGCCTGCAAATGCTGCTTCGCGGTCAGAACCTGTTGGGCTACCGCCACTACAGCGACGACGTGGTCAAGGCCTTCGTCGCCAAGGCTGCGGTTAACGGCATTGATGTGTTCCGCATTTTCGACGCCATGAACGACGTGCGTAACCTGCGCGTGGCCATCGAAGCGGTCAAGGCCGCCGGCAAGCACGCCCAGGGCACCATCGCTTACACCACCAGCCCGGTACACACCATCGAAGCCTTCGTGAAGCAGGCCAAGCAGATGGAAGCCATGGGTTGCGACTCGGTGGCGATCAAGGACATGGCTGGCCTGCTGACCCCGTTCGCCACTGGCGAGTTGGTCAAGGCGCTGAAGGCTGAACAGTCGCTGCCGGTGTTCATCCACTCCCACGATACCGCCGGTCTGGCTGCCATGTGCCAGCTCAAGGCCGTGGAAAATGGCGCCGACCACATCGACACCGCCATCTCCAGCTTCGCTTGGGGCACCAGCCACCCGGGTACCGAGTCGATGGTTGCTGCACTCAAGGGCAGCGAATTCGACACCGGCCTGGACCTGGAGCTTCTGCAGGAAATCGGGTTGTACTTCTATGGCGTGCGCAAGAAGTATCACCAGTTCGAAAGCGAGTTCACAACGGTGGACACCCGCGTGCAGGTCAACCAGGTACCGGGCGGCATGATTTCCAACCTGGCCAACCAGCTCAAGGAGCAGGGCGCCCTTAACCGCATGAACGAAGTGCTGGCCGAGATCCCGCGTGTTCGTGAAGACCTCGGCTTCCCGCCGCTGGTCACCCCGACCTCGCAGATCGTCGGCACCCAGGCCTTCTTCAACGTGCTGGCGGGTGAGCGCTACAAGACCATCACCAATGAGGTGAAGCTGTACCTGCAAGGTGGTTATGGCAAGGCCCCGGGTGTGGTCAACGAACAACTGCGTCGCCAGGCTATCGGCAGCGAAGAAGTGATCGATGTGCGCCCGGCTGACCTGCTGAAGCCGGAAATGGCCAAGTTGCGTAGCGACATCGGTGCCCTGGCCCGTTGCGAAGAGGACGTGCTGACCTTCGCCATGTTCCCGGACATTGGCCGCAAGTTCCTCGAAGAACGCGAAGCTGGCACGCTGACGCCTGAAGTTCTGCTGCCGATTCCGGAAGCCGGTGCCGTGGCTGCCCCAGGTGGTGAAGGCGTGCCGACCGAGTTCGTCATCGACGTTCACGGCGAAACCTACCGCGTCGACATCACCGGTGTGGGCGTTAAGGCCGAAGGCAAGCGTCACTTCTACCTGTCGATCGACGGCATGCCGGAAGAAGTGGTATTCGAGCCGCTCAACGAGTTCGTCAGCGGTGGCGGTAGCAAGCGCAAACAAGCTACTGACCCTGGCCACGTAAGCACCACCATGCCAGGGAACATCGTTGATGTGCTGGTCAAGGAAGGTGACATGGTCAAGGCCGGCCAGGCGGTCTTGATCACCGAAGCCATGAAGATGGAAACCGAAGTGCAGGCAGCCATCGCCGGCAAGATCGTGGCCATCCATGTGGCCAAGGGTGATCGCGTGACGCCGGGTGAGATCCTGATCGAGATCGAAGGCTGATTTAAGCCCTCATCTACAAGTGGTTAACCTCTGGGGAGCGGATGCTCCCCTTTTTTTGTGCCGGATTCACTAGCCTCTTCGCGGGTAGTCCACCTCATGACGCGCATCCCCCGCAGGAGCGGGTTCATCCGCGAAAAGGCCAGCTGATTCAGCACACCGTTCAACCTTTGCGGCACACCTCAAGGCTATCCACCTGGCCACCCGGCTGCTGGTTCTCCTCGCTCAGCCATCGCTCAAACCCGGCAGCTACCGCCGGCCATTCATCATCGGTAATCGAGTACCAAGCCGTATCGCGGTTATGGTCCTTGACCACCAGGTGCTTGCGGAACACCCCTTCGTAGACGAAGCCGAATCGTTCTGCCGCGCGTTTGGAGCGGGCATTGGCGTTATTGCACTTCCACTCCAGTCGTCGATTACCCAGCTCGAAGCCCAGCTTGCCCAGCAGATACACCGCCTCGGTACCCTTGGGCGTGCGCTGCATGGCGGCGCCGAAGGCGATGTGCCCGATCTCTATTCGGCCGTGGTCAGGCACGATCGACATCAGGCTGAGAATGCCTTGGGCCTGGCCACTGGCGCGGTCGATGACGGTATAGAAAAGCGGGTCGAGGCCAGCAGCATTGCCTTCCAGCCAGCGGTCAAAGGCGGCACGTTCGGCGAACGGGCCGTAGGGCAAGTAGTCCCACAGCACCGGATCGGAGGCCGGCCCCTGCAGCACCTCCCAGAGGTCTTCGCCATGGCGCTCTGCATCGAGCTTCTCCAGGCGGATGAAGCGACCTTCAATTGGTTCGGCCTTGGGGGTGGCGGCGGGTTTCCAGTTCAATGCGTCTGTCATGTTCGACCTACAAGCCTTTGCGGAATTGGATGAAACCCGAGCGCTCTGCAACCTGCTGGTACAGGCTGATGGCAGTGGCGTTGGTTTCGTGGGTCAGCCAGTGCACCTTGATGCAGTTGTCGGCCTTGGCAGTGGTGTAGACATACTCGATCAGCTGTCGACCAATGCCCAGGCCACGTTGCGTGCTGTCCACATACAGGTCCTGCAGGTAGCAGGAATTCTCGATGCTCCAGTTGGAACGATGGTAGATGAAGTTGACCATCCCCACCGCCTTGCCGTCGACCCAGGCCAGTGCCGAATGGGTTGGCTCGTTGGGGTCGAGCAAGCGTTGCCAGGTGCTCAGGCTGATGGCATCGGCCAGTTTGGTCTCGTAGAAGTGCAAGTAGGCCTGCCACAGGGTGTGCCAGGCGGCGTGATCCTGGGCAGTGACAGGGCGCAGAGTAACGCTGGTCATGGGGCTATTCCTTCAGGCTTGGCGCATGTGCGCCGCGAGTTGTTTGTCCAGTTGATCGGGGCTGGCGGTCAGGCCTTCGCGCACGCCAGCGACGTCTTGCCCGGAGCGGTTCTGGCTGAGCTTGCGTGCACCTTGAAGGCGCGCAATGGGCAGGCGGATGCCGACGATGGCACGCAGCATGCCCTCGATGTAGTCGGCAGGTGCATCGGTGACTTTCCATGGTTCGCTGCGACCCTGTTCGTGGCGGTCGGTCAGGCGGCTTACGATAGCCAGTAGCGGCTCGGCCTCATGGATGACTTCGGCCGGGCCATAAGCGTGCACCGCCAGGTAGTTCCAGGTCGGCACCACCTTGGGGTTATCGGCCTTGCTTGGGTAATAGCTGGGGCTGACATAAGCATCGGCGCCGGGGAATACCAGCAGCGCTTCTGCGCCTTGCTGCAGGTCTTGCCATTGGCGGTTGGCCCGGGCCAGGTGAGCATACACAGTGCCGTAAACGCCCTCGGCGGTATCGACCAGCACCGGCAGGTGTGTGGCCAGAAGGCCCTGCTCGCCTTGGCTGATCAGAACGGCCAGGCGGGTGTCTAGCATGTGCTGGTGCAGGCGGGTGAGGTCGTGTTCCTGGTGGGGCTTACTGGTGTACATGGCGGGATCCTTGTCGAATGGCTCCATCCTAGGCAGGCTATTGGTTCTATGTAAGAGCCATTTATGCCTGTTTTGATAGGTCCAATACCATGAGTGAGTCCCCCCTCATACTGCCTTTCGACCCTGCCGGGATCGCCCTTGATCGCCGCCGCGGGCTTAGCCAGCAGCTGTATCAGGCGTTGCGAGCACGGGTACTGGATGGGCGTCTGAGCAGTGGTACGCGGCTGCCGGCCACGCGCGACCTGGCTGCCATGTTGGCGCTTTCACGCAACAGCGTGGTGCGCGCCTATGATCAGCTGTATGCCGAGGGCTTCATCGAAAGTCGGGTCGGCGATGGCACTTACGTTAGCCTACTGCCCAAACTGTCCACAGAAGTATCCACAGGGTTATCCCTATGCTTATCAACAGGTTTATCCACATTTCCTGAAGAAAATACTGAGGATTTATCCAGCGAGAGACTTTTCCGTGAGCCTCTGCAGCGCCTGAAAAGCAACCATTTACCACCTCCCAGAAGTGGCGCGCCGCGTGCATTTCGAGTCGGCATTCCGGCATTCGACCTGTTCCCGTTTGACGTATGGGCCAAGCTACAGGCGGGTTTCTGGCGCAACCCGTCCCCTGCGCAACTGGGCTATGGTGACCCGGCAGGTGAACCGGCTTTGCGCGATCTGATTGCGGCCTACTTACGCCGCTCGCGGGGGCTGAACTGCACAGCTGAACAAATTGTGATCACAAGCGGTGCGCAGCAGGCCATCAGCCTTTGTGCACAGTTGCTGCTGCAATCGGGCGACGGTGTGGCTGTGGAAAACCCAGGCTATCGGGCGGCCGCGCATGCCTTCACGCTCGCGGGGGGGCGGGTGGTTGGCGTACCTGTGGATGAAGACGGGCTGGACTGCGACCGGCTCGAACAGTTGACGGATTGTCGGCTGACCTATGTCACGCCTGCGCACCAATACCCGACCGGGGTGACCATGAGCCTTGCACGTCGCCTGGCATTGCTGGCCTGGGCTGAACGCAGTGGCGGCTGGATCATCGAGGACGACTACGACGGCGAGTATCGCTACAGCGGTGCCCCGCTGGCCCCGCTGGCGGCGCTCGACCGGCACGGGCGGGTGCTGTATGTCGGTACTTTCGGCAAGATAGCCTTCCCGGCGTTGCGTCTGGGCTACCTGGTGCTACCACCAAGTCTGGTGCAGGCGTTCAGCCAGGGCAAAGCGTTGGCGGTACGGCATTCGGAGGTCAGCAGCCAGTGCGTGATGGCCGAGTTCATGGCGCGAGGGCATTTTCAGCGGCATATCCGCCGCATGCGCAAGGCGGCGTTGAAGCGGCGCGATGTGCTCATGGCCGGTTGGCCTGTGGATATTCCGGGGTTGGGCGCAATGCTGGAAGTGGCGGCTGGGCTGCATGTGAAGGTCGATGTGGATAACTTTGCTCGGGAACAGGAGCTGGTGGCCAAGGCCGAGGCGGTGGGGGTGGAGGTGACGCCACTGAGCAATTTCTGGTTGGCGGACAGCGAGGCGCCTGTGGATAAACGGGCAGGCCTGGTGTTGGGCTTTGCTGCGGTGCCGGAGGGCGAGATAGCCGAGGCCTTGATGAAACTACGCAAAGTCTGGAGAAAATGAAGGGGGCTGCAAAGCAGCCCCCGGTTCAATATCAGGTACCGGACTTTATCCGCGTCCAGGCGCGGGTCCTGGCCCGTTCGGCATTTCGTGTCAAAGGCTTGAGGGTATACAGCTTGGCCATCGCCTCTGCTGTCGGATACAGGTTGGGGTTGTTGCGAATCGTCGGATTCACCTTGTCGGTCGCATCCTTGTTCGGGTTCGGATACCCGACGAAGTCGCTGATCGGCGCAATGACCTCTGGCCGCAGCAGGTAGTTGATGAAGGTATGCGCATCCTCCGGGTTGGCTGCGCCCTTTGGAATCGCCAGCATGTCGAACCAGATTGGCGCGCCTTCCTTGGGCAGGCGCATGTCCACCACCACGCCGTTGTTCGCCTCGCGGGCGCGGTTGGCAGCCTGCGAGAAGCTGCCGCTGTAGCCCACCGCCACGCAGATGTCGCCATTGGCGATATCTGCCATGTACTTCGAGGAGTGGAAGTACGTGATATGCGGACGAATCTTCAGCATCAGCGCCTCGGCCTTCTTGTAGTCGGCCGGTTTGTCGCTGTTCGGCGGCAAGCCCAGGTACTGCAGGGCCACCGGTAGAATCTCCGACGGCGAGTCGAGCAGGGCCACGCCGCACTGCTTGAGCTTGGCGATGTTCTCTTCCTTGAAAATCAGGTCCCAGCTGTCCACCGGCGCGTTGTCGCCGAGTGCAGCCTTGACCTTGGCCGGGTTGAAGCCGATCAGCACGGTGCCGTACATATACGGCACGGCAAACTTGTTGCCCGGGTCATTGGCTTCGATCAGCTTCATCAGCGCCGGGTCCAGGTGTTTCCAATTCGGCAGCTTGCTGCGATCCAGCGGCTGGAACACCCCGGCTTCGATCTGTTTGGCGAGGAACACGTTGGACGGCACTACCACGTCATAACCGGAGTTACCGGTTAGCAGCTTGGCCTCCAGCGCCTCGTTGGTGTCGAAGATGTCGTACACCAGCTTGACGCCACTGTCCTTCTGGAACGCAGTCAAGGTCTGCGGGGTGATGTAATCGAACCAGTTGTATACACGCAGGGTACGCTGCTCGGCTTGCGCATACAGGGCGCCCGCGGACAGGGTGGCAGCGATGAGCGGGGCGAGCAGACGTTTGAGTCGGATCATTATCGGGCTCCTGGCTGGGCGCGCTGGAAGCCTTCCAGCACATTGACCGCGTTGATGCCGATTTCTTCCACAGCGTAGCCGCCTTCCATCACGAACAGGGTCGGCTTGCCGAGTTGGCCGATGCGCTTGCCCATTTCCAGATAGTCCGGGCTGTCCAGCTTGAATTGCGAGATGGGGTCGTCCTTGAAGGTGTCCACACCCAGGGAGATGACCAGCACGTCGGCGTCATAGCTGGCGATGCGCTTGCAGGCATCTTCCAGGGCTGCGCTCCAGGCGGCCCAGTCGCTACCGGCCGGCAAGGGGTAGTTGATGTTGTAGCCCTGGCCTGCGCCTTCGCCGGTTTCATCGGCATAGCCTAGGAAGAACGGGAATTCGTCCTGCGGGTCGCCGTGGATCGAAGCGAAGAACACGTCGTCGCGGCTGTAGAAGATGTCTTGGGTGCCGTTGCCGTGGTGGTAGTCGACGTCAAGGATGGCGACCTTGCTTCGGCCTTGGTCGAGGAAGGCCTGGGCGGCGATGGCGGCGTTATTCAGGTAGCAGTAGCCGCCCATCACTTCACCGGCAGCGTGGTGTCCTGGCGGACGGCACAGGGCGAACGCCGCATGGGCGCCTTGCTCAATCGCTGCCTGTGCGGTCAGGGCAACTTGCGCAGCACTATAGGCCGCCTGCCAGGTACCCGCGGTGATGGGGGCGCCGGCATCGAAGCTGTAGTAACCCAGTTCGCCATGCAGGCCGGTCGGTTTGACCTGGCGCAGTGTGCGGGCCGGCCAGGTGAAGGGCAGCAGGTCACCCTCGTGGCCCAGTGCAGCCCAGCGGGCCCAGGCGCCTTCGAAGAAATTCAGGTAGTCGGCGCTGTGGATGCGCAGCAACGGCGCACGGCCGAAATCGGTGGGGCCCTGGATATCGCCGAGGTCGCGTTTTTTCACCTGGTCGAGCACATGGTCGGCGCGCGAAGGCATTTCGAAACAGGGCATCAGCTTGCCATCGATCAGCTCGCAGCGGCCGTGGTGCAGGCGGTGGTCATCGGAATAGATCGTCAGCATTGTTGTTCTCCGGTGGGGACTGGCGTGGGTCCATTGTTACGGGCTGATCAGCAGGGGAGAACGACGCAAACGGCCAAAAGGGGATCGATGTGGCCAAGGTCTATGGCCAGATGGGCGGTGACCTATCCCAGCCCCGTCGCGGGTAAGGCAGCGGCGGCAACGGTGAACGGCCTTTGGGCATTGGCCGGCAGGTCCGGCCCTTTCGCGGGTGAACCCGCTCCTACAATGGCCACCAAGGCGTCAGGGGTTGTGACGCCCCTGTAGGCGCGGGTTTACCCGCGAAGAGGCCAGAACAGGTCAACCACGAAAATGGCTGGGCGCCACGCCACTCCAGCGCTGGAAGGCATGCCGAAAACTGGCCGTCTCACTGAACCCCAAAGTCTCCGCAATCCGGTAGATCGGCATCTGTTCATCGGCCAGCAACTGCTTGGCCCGCTCGAACCTCAGTTCGTCCAGCAGTTGTTGATAACTGCAGCCCAGCGCCTGCAAATGCCGACGCAGGGTGCGCGACGAGCAGTTCATCTGCCGCGCAAGCCCTTCCAGCCCAGGGGCTGCGTCCAGTTGCTGCGCCAGCAGCTGGCGAATCCGTCCCAGCCATGCCTGGCGACCGGTGAATTCAAGGTTCAGGCGCCGGCAGCGCTCGCTCATGGCTTTGTGAGTAATCGGGTCGGCCAGCGGCAGCGGCATATCTAGCCATCGCCGTTCGAAGGCAAAGGCATTGTCCTCGGCGGCGAAACCGATCGGGCATGGAAACGCTCCGGCATAGAGCGCGTGGTAACCAGGGCGAGGGTGTTCAAAGCGTGCGCCAAGCAGCGGCAACGGACGGCCAAGCAGGTCGTCGCAGATGACTTTCAGCGACACCAGGCAGAACTCGGCGTTGAAAGCGCTCAGCGCCGGGCTGTCCTGGTAATCGCTGGCGCTGAACCAGACACGTTGGCCGTCGTCGAGCAAGCGCAGCTTGAAGACTGTTCCCAGCAGTGCCGGATATTGCAGCGCCAGGCGTAAGGCGTCACCCAAAGTGGCACTGGAGAGCAGCGCGTAACCGAGCATGCCGTAGCACGACACATGCATGCGCTGGCCCAGCTCCAGGCCAATGTCCTCGCGTCGGGCCACCGCATTGGCGCAAACCTGCAACTCCTGCTGTGTGGTGATGCGCGCATCGGCATGCCCCAGGTCTGCCGGGCCAATGCCGCTGCCGGCCAGCAGCGCTGAAGCCTCGCAACCGTCTGCCTGGAAGACGTTGAGAATCAGCGAAACTGCGTTGAGGGTGGTCAGGTGGCTGTGCAGCATGCTGGGTAATCCCGTGGGGCTGGGACGCATTATGGAGCAAGTTGTGTGCCGATATCCGGGGCTGCAGGTAAACCACATACTCTGCAGGCGCGGTCTGGTGTCGCGAAGGCCCGCAAAAGCGGCCCCCAAAACCTTCAGGCAAAAAAAAGGCCCGAAGCAAGCGCTCGGGCCTTGGAAAGGTTGAGAGGTGTCTAGTCCCTCGACCTGGTGAGACTGTTTACAGCGGCCTGATTACGCCTTCAGCGGAACCAGACGTGGAGCGATCATGTTTTCCGGACGCAGGATGTCGTCGAGCATCGCGTCGTCCAGCAGCTTCTCTTCGCGCACCAGTTCCAGTACGCCGCGGCCACTTTCCAGGGCAACGCGGGCGATACGGGTGGCGTTTTCGTAGCCGATGTACGGGTTCAGTGCGGTAACCAGGCCGATCGAGTGCTCGACCAGTTCGCGGCAGCGCTGTTCGTTGGCGGTGATGCCGACGATGCAGTGCTCGCGCAGCATGTCCATGGCGCGTTGCAGCAGGCGGATCGAGTCGAAGATCTTGTAGGCGATCAGCGGCTCCATCACGTTCAGCTGCAGTTGGCCACCTTCGGCGGCGACGGTCAGGGCCAGGTCGTTGCCCATGATGGCGAAGGCCACCTGGTTTACAGCCTCTGGAATAACCGGGTTGACCTTGCCTGGCATGATCGAGCTGCCTGGCTGACGCGCCGGCAGGTTGATCTCGTTGATGCCGGTACGCGGGCCGCTGGACAGCAGGCGCAGGTCGTTGCAGATCTTCGACAGCTTGACCGCTGTGCGCTTGAGCATGCCGGAGAACAGCACGAAAGCGCCCATGTCGGAGGTGGCTTCGATCAGGTCGGCAGCCGGTACCAGCGGATGGCCGCTGATGGTAGCCAGGCGCTGTACGGCCAAGGCCTGGTAGCCAGGGTCGGCGTTGATGCCAGTACCGATGGCGGTACCACCCAGGTTGATTTCGGTCAGCAGTTCCGGAGCCAGCGAGCGCAGGCGCTGCAGGTCTTCGTTCATGGTGGTGGCGAAGGCGCGGAATTCCTGGCCCAGGGTCATTGGTACGGCGTCCTGCAGCTGGGTACGGCCCATCTTCAGTACGTGGTCGAATTCTTTACCCTTGGCAGCAAAGGCCTGGATCAGGCTATCAAGGCTGGCCAGCAGCGCGTCGTGACCCAGCAACAGGCCCAGGCGGATTGCGGTCGGGTAGGCGTCGTTGGTCGACTGCGCCATGTTCACGTCGTTGTTCGGGTGCAGGTACTGGTACTCACCCTTCTGGTGGCCCATGGCCTCCAGCGCAACGTTGGCAATGACTTCGTTGGCGTTCATGTTGGTAGAAGTACCAGCGCCGCCTTGGATCATGTCAACTACGAACTGGTCGTGGTAATCGCCTTTGATCAGGCGGGCGCAGGCTGCAGAAATGGCAGCGTGCTTGGCATCGCTCAGGTGACCCAGCTCACGGTTGGCGTCGGCAGCGGCCTGCTTGACCATGGCCAGGGCCACGACCAGCTTCGGGTAGTGCGACAGCGGAACACCGGAGAGGTGGAAGTTGTTGGCAGCGCGCAGGGTCTGGATGCCGTAGTAGGCATCTGCAGGAACTTCAAGGGTACCCAACAAGTCTTTTTCGACGCGGAACGATGCAGCAGAGGACATGATGTATATCATCTCGATTTTGACCCGGCACCTGCCGGAATGGCGCCAATCCTAGGCCTGAAGGTGTTTTTGCGGCCAATGCTATTGCACGCTAACCTATGCACAAACGGCATAGTGTTTCATGTGACGCCAATTGATATTCGAGCGTGTTCCATTTTGGTGCACGCCGGGAGATGTGCTTTGTGAACCTTGAAAGCAAATGGCTGGAAGACTTCAGCGCTCTGGCCGCTACCCGCAGTTTTTCCCAGGCGGCAGAGCGGCGTTTCGTTACCCAACCGGCCTTCAGCCGGCGCATTCGCAGCCTTGAGGCGGCGTTGGGCCTGCAACTGGTTAACCGCTCTCGCACACCCATCGAGCTGACCGAGGCCGGGCAGCTATTTCTCGTCACAGCGCGTACCGTTGTCGACCAGTTGAGCGAAATTCTCCGTCATTTGCATCATCTTGAAGGCGGGCAGGGCGAAGTGGTGCAAGTCGCTGCGGCGCACTCCTTGGCGTCGGGCTTCTTCCCCCGTTGGGTGGCCCAGTTGCGCAACGACGGTTTGAACATCGCCACCCGCCTGGTTGCGACCAACGTCGGAGATGCCGTACATGCACTGCGCGAAGGCGGCTGCGACCTGATGCTGGCGTTCTACGACCCGGACGCGGCCTTGCAGATGGATGCCGAGATCTTCCCATCGCTGCACATGGGCAACACTGAAATGCTGCCGGTGTGCGCCGTGGGTGCCGATGGCAAGCCGTTGTTCGACCTGGAAGGCGAGGGCAGCGTGCCATTGTTGGCCTATACCGCCGGCGCATTCCTTGGCCGCTCGGTCAACTTACTGCTGCGCCAGCGCAACCTGCGGTATACCACCGTCTATGAAACCGCCATGGCCGACAGCCTCAAGAGCATGGCCCTGGAAGGGATGGGCATCGCCTGGGTGCCGCGCCTGTCCATGCGTGGCGAGCTCGAACGCGGTGAGCTGGCGATCTGCGGCGGTAGCCAATGGCATGTGCCGCTGGAAATCCGCCTGTACCGCTGCGCGCTGGTGCGTAAGGCTAACGTCCGCTTGCTATGGCGCAAGCTGGAGTCGTCTGCAGCACAAGGTGAAGCGTCACTTTGAATTCTCCTTTAGGTAATCAGTGATATTTGCACGATTCCTGTCGCTGTAGCGGTAGCAGTTGGACCGTGCCGGTACACGGGGGTGCGTGTACGTTTCACACACCCAACCATTGAACTTCAGTTCGGCGTCTTCATGGGTGGCGCCTAGAAGATGGCCAATTTCATGAGCTGCAGCACCGTATGCGGCCACAGAGGCAATGGCTGTTTTCTGCTTTAAATAGGCCAAGCCGGCGTTGTAGTTCAGGCCGCTGTGATCGTAGCTGTTGCGGGTGAGCAGGAGATGTTTATCCATGAGGGAGTAGAGTCGGTGTCGCTTTTGTGCATACACCTGCCGGCTGAAAGCATCCAGGAGCTTTTCGGACGGCATTCCTGCATAAGCAATATCGGTTATGTGTTTTATATTGCGTTGAAATATCACTTCGACGGGATGTTGGCTGAAACTGCGCATTTCGTTCAGCCAATGCTGGAAGAAGTCTTCGTTCAATTGCCCGTCGTGCATATCGGCCAGGTCGTCGTGCACATAGACGGTGACGGTGAGCGCTTGGGCTGCCGAAGCACTAGGCAATTGCACGCTGAGTGCCAGACCAAACGAAAGTGCGAAGAAGCATGGAGTTTTCATGTAGACGTACCAAAGTGCTCGAGGAAGGGCTGCGAGCGTGCAGCACTCGTCGACCCCGAGGCAGCAGGAAAAAGTTGTCCCACGAGACAGCTTGCCCTTTGATCCGGCATGTGCTTGTAGGGGTGGGCGGCCAGCCTTTAAATACGTTACAATCCCGCGCCTTCGGCCGACTGGTCGATTCAGAATCCGTATGACAAGCCACGCCGGCCCACCTGCGTGGCTTGTTGCTTTTAGCGCGCCAGAAGGCGCTTGCAGGAGAGGCTCGACGATGAGTGCACTGGTTGGCGTGATCATGGGCTCCAAGTCCGATTGGTCCACCCTTAGCCACACCGCCGATATGCTGGAAAAACTCGGCATTCCCTACGAAGTGAAGGTGGTTTCCGCCCACCGCACCCCGGATCTGCTGTTCCAGTATGCCGAGGAGGCTGAGGGCCGTGGCATCGAGGTGATCATCGCCGGTGCCGGTGGCGCAGCCCACCTGCCAGGCATGTGCGCCGCCAAGACCCACCTGCCGGTGCTGGGCGTGCCGGTTCAGTCGTCGATGCTGTCGGGCGTCGATTCGCTGCTGTCGATCGTGCAGATGCCTGCCGGTGTGCCGGTTGCCACCCTGGCCATCGGCCGTGCCGGTGCAGTCAACGCTGCCCTGTTGTCGGCCAGCATTCTGGGCGCCAAGTACCCGCAGTACCACGCGGCGTTGAAGCAGTTCCGCACGGAACAGACCGACACCGTGCTGGACAACCCAGACCCGCGCCAGGCTTGAGGCTCAACCCATGAAGATCGGTGTAATCGGTGGCGGCCAGCTGGGCCGCATGCTGGCCTTGGCGGGTACCCCGCTGGGCATGAACTTCGCCTTCCTCGACCCGGCACCGGACGCCTGCGCTGCGCCCCTGGGCGAGCACCTGCGTGCCGACTACGGCGACCAGGACCACCTGCGTCAGCTGGCCGACGAAGTCGACCTGGTCACCTTCGAGTTCGAAAGCGTCCCGGCCGAGACCGTCGCCTTCCTTTCGCAGTTCGTGCCGGTGTACCCCAGCGCCGAATCGCTGCGCATCGCCCGTGACCGCCTGTTCGAAAAGAGCATGTTCCGCGACCTGGGCATCCCCACTCCGGCCTTCGCCGACATCCTCTCGCAGGCAGATCTGGACGCCGCAGTGGCCAGCATCGGCCTGCCGGCCGTACTGAAAACCCGCACCCTGGGTTACGACGGCAAGGGCCAGAAGGTGCTGCGCACGCCAGAAGACGTGGTGGGTACCTTCGCCGAGCTGGGCAGCGTGCCATGCCTGCTGGAAGGCTTCGTGCCGTTCACTGGCGAAGTATCGCTGGTGGCCGTGCGTGGCCGCGATGGCGAAACCCGCTTCTACCCGCTGGTGCACAACACCCACGAGAGCGGCATCCTGCGCCTGTCGGTGGCCAGTCAGGCACACCCGCTGCAGGCGCTGGCCGAAGATTACGTCGGCCGCGTGTTGCAGAAGCTGGATTACGTTGGCGTGATGGCCTTCGAGTTCTTCGAAGTTGATGGTGGCTTGAAGGCCAACGAAATAGCCCCGCGTGTGCACAACTCCGGGCACTGGACCATCGAAGGTGCCGAGTGCAGCCAGTTCGAGAACCATCTGCGTGCCGTTGCCGGCCTGCCACTGGGCTCGACCGCCAAGGTGGGCGAGAGCGCGATGCTCAACTTCATCGGTGAAGTGCCGGCCGTGGACAAGGTTCTCGCCATCGGGGACTGCCACCTGCACCACTACGGCAAAGCCTTCAAGGTTGGCCGCAAAGTTGGACACGCCACCCTGCGCTGCGCTGACATGGCCACCCTCGAGCGCAAGATTGCCGAAGTAGAGGCGCTGATCAGCAACTGATCGGGCATCGAATCGAACTTCTGCAAGCGGCACGCCCTCTGAATATGGCAGCAAGCCGAAGCCCGTCTAGGCTTTGGCTTGTTCCAACTTCACTGCAGAGGGATTGCCATGGGTATCATTGGAACCATCTTCATCGGCCTCATCGTCGGCCTGCTGGCCCGCTTCATCAAGCCGGGCGATGACAGCATGGGCTGGATTATGACCATCCTGCTGGGTATTGCCGGCTCCTTGTTGGCTACCTATGGCGGCCAGGCGCTGGGTATATACCAGGCTGGGCAGGCGGCGGGCTTCTTTGGTGCGCTGGTCGGTGCCGTGGTCCTGCTGGTGATCTACGGATTCATCAAGAAACGCTGATTACTGGTTAGAATGCTCGGCAATTCATTCGAGTTGCCGAGCATTTTCATGCGTGCCTTTTTCCTTGTCCCCTTGCTGTTGGCCAGTACGCTGGCCCATGCCGAACTGCCCGAAACCGACTGGCTGGAGCTGATGCCCAGGTCGGACCAGAAGGCGCTGGAACAAATGCCTGAAATCGACCACAACTCACCGGAAGCCATGGGCACTTTTACCGCCAAGGGTGGCCTCAAGCAGAGCGAGGGCCTGCCTGCGGTGATGTATTCGACCAAGACCGTTGCGGCCATGAATGGCAAGGACATCCGCCTAGGTGGCTACCCTGTGCCGCTGGAGAGTGACGCCAAGGGCAACAGCACGTTGTTCTTCCTGGTGCCGTACCCGGGTGCGTGCATCCATGTGCCGCCACCGCCGCCCAACCAGTTGGTACTGGTGCGCTACCCGAAAGGCCTGAAGATCGATGACATCTACACCCCGCTGTGGGTCAGCGGCAAGCTGAAGGTGGAAAAGGTCAGCAATGACCTGGCCGACGCGGCCTATGCGCTGGATGCGGGGAAGGTGAGGGTGGTAGAAGACGCAGACCTTTGATAATTGGCCCGGCCTCTTCGCGGGCTTGCCCGCTCCCACAGGTTCTCCACAAGCCTCGAAAATTGTGGGTTACCTGTGGGAGCGGGCAAGCCCGCGAAGAGGCCGGCAACAAAAGTGCTGGGCTCAGATATTTTCACAACCGATCTGGACGCTCAGCGAATGACTCGCCCCAGGCTTCAACTCCACCAGGTCATCCCACACATTGGCTGTCTCGATGCACAACATCCGCTGCCATCCATCGTCAGCCATGTCCGCCAGCTCCTTGGCCCGCTCGGTCCACGGGTTCCAGATCACCGCTGAGCGCGAGCCGCTGCTGGTCAAGGTAATCCGCCGACTCCAATGCGTGTCGACGATGCTGAGGGTCTGCGGGGTGTTCAGGTAGATCCGGTCCGTCTCCCCGGCAAACGTCAGTGCCCCCAGCTGCTGGCGCTGTTCCCAGCCCGCCAGGGTCTCGATATAACCCAGCCCGTCGACACCCTCGACCCGCGCCTGGCGCACATCGCTGACCGCGAAGTAGCTATGCAGGGCCTGGCTGATGGTCACGGGGGTATTGCCCATGTTGCGGCTGGTCAGGCTCAGTTTTAGCTCTGTGCCCATCTCCACCACCAGTTTCAGCTCGACATCATGAGGCCAACCCGGCAGGTCGCCCTGCGCTTCAGGCAGTTCGAACTCGATCCGCAGGGTTTCGCCCACTTCCTCGATACCCAGCAATTGCCAGTCACGCGTGCGCGCAAGCCCGTGGGCAGGCGCCGGTGTTCCCTGGTACATGGCCTGGACGGCCTGAGGGTTGCGCTGCAGGTTGCCAAACCATGGCCAGCACACTGGTACCCCGGCGCGTACCGACTTGCCCTGGCGGAAGATGGCCTGGTCGCTCAGCCACAGCAGCGGCGGTTCGCCTACCTGCTGGTAGCTGAGGACCTGTGCGCCCTGCTGGGCGATCAGGAGTTCGGCGCGGTCACTGCTGATACGCCAACAGTTGAGTTCGCCATGTTGCTCGGTTACGACCTGAAAGGTAGCCATTGCGTTCGTCCCATTGATTGCCAGTGGGCCTTGGACCCGGGCACATGCAATGAGTTTACCGCCAGCGAGGCTCAGCGACGAGGCACGGAGCGGGTACGGCCACTGCCGTCGATGGCGACGAAGACGAATACCGCTTCGGTGACCTTGCGCCATTCGCTGGACAGCGGGTCGTCGCTCCACACTTCGACCATCATCTGGATCGAGCTGCGGCCGATTTCCAGGGTCTGGGTATAGAAAGACAGCTGTGCGCCTACCGCGACGGGTACCAGGAAGGCCATGCGGTCGATGGCTACGGTGGCTACGCGGCCGCCGGCGACACGGCTGGCCATGGCCGTGCCTGCCAGGTCCATTTGGGCAACCAGCCAACCGCCAAAAATATCGCCAAACCCGTTGGTTTCTCGCGGCAATGCGGTGATTTGCAAGGCCAGGTCGCCTTGCGGGATTGGATCTTCTTGTTCGAGCTCAATCATGCGATGGGGCCTCTGACCCGTGACGCTTTTCGTTGGTGTGGCGCAAAGGCCGGGTAAACGATTCAGCTTGAAACATACTACGCCGATTTCGTTTCACTGGGCGGCCGTAGGGAAACTCTGCGAAACCGCCTGACAATAGTGACCGGCGTTTTCGCACAACATCCCACGTTAGGAGCAACCTAATCCTACGATCTGCCAGTATATAGGGCATAACGGCCAGCGACGACCGCGCATTCATGAATATCTGCGTGGATTTTGTATCGCTTTCGGCGTAGCTCGGCAATTTGCTATCTTCGCCTGTCTCCAATCCAGAAGCCGCGCGCCAAGCGGCCTGCATGCCCTACAAAGAGAACAACGAGCGATGACCTCCGTGCCCAGCAGTATCGAGCAGCCCTCGCGGCCGCTGACCCGCAGCGACTACAAGACCCTCTCACTGTCCGCCTTGGGCGGTGCGCTGGAGTTCTACGATTTCATCATTTTCGTGTTCTTCGCCACGGTGGTGGGCAAGTTGTTCTTCCCGGCCGACATGCCCGAGTGGCTGCGGCTGATGCAAACGTTCGGCATCTTCGCCGCCGGTTACCTGGCGCGGCCGCTGGGCGGCATCATCATGGCCCATTTCGGTGACTTGCTTGGTCGCAAGAAGATGTTCACCTTGAGCATATTCATGATGGCCCTGCCGACCCTGATCATGGGGTTGCTGCCGACGTATGCGCAGATCGGCATGTGGGCACCGATCCTGCTGTTGTTGATGCGCGTCATCCAGGGCGCGGCAATCGGCGGTGAAGTACCGGGTGCATGGGTGTTCGTCTCCGAGCACGTGCCGGCTCGCAACACCGGCTATGCCTGCGGCACCCTGACCGCTGGCCTGACTGCCGGCATCCTGCTGGGCTCGCTGGTAGCGACCCTGATCAACAGCGTGTACAGCGCGGAAGAAGTGGCTGACTACGCCTGGCGTATTCCGTTCCTGCTTGGCGGTGTGTTCGGCCTGTTCTCGGTGTACCTGCGCCGTTGGCTGCACGAAACCCCGGTGTTCGCCGAAATGCAGCAACGCAAGGCACTGGCCGAGGAGCTGCCGCTGCGCGCTGTGCTGCGCGACCACCGTGGCCCGATCATCCTGTCGATGTTGCTGACCTGGATGCTTTCAGCCGGCATCGTGGTGGTCATCCTGATGACCCCGGCGCTGCTGCAGAGCTTCTACCACATCAGCCCGACCGACTCGCTCAAGGCCAACAGCCTGGCCATCGTGTTGCTCAGCTTCGGCTGTATTGGTGCCGGCGGCCTGGCCGACCGCTTTGGTGCGGGCCGCGTGTTCGTGATCGGCAGCCTGCTGCTGCTGGCCAGCTCCTGGACCTTCTACCACAGCCTGCCGACCCGCCCCGATTTGCTGTTCCCACTGTATGCCGTCACCGGCCTGTGCGTGGGCGTGATTGGCGCAGTGCCTTATGTCATGGTCAAGGCGTTCCCGGCGGTGGTGCGTTTCAGCGGGTTGTCGTTCTCGTACAACGTGGCCTACGCCATCTTTGGCGGGCTGACGCCGATGGTGGTGACCGCATTGCTGAAGGTGAGCCCGATGGCGCCTGCCTACTACGTGGCAGGCCTTTGCGCCGTCGGTCTGGCCGTGGGCCTGTACCTGCTCGCCAACAAGCGCTGATCTGCGCTACGGCTACTGGCCTCTTCGCGGCTAAAGCCGATCCTACAGGGGGTTGCACAGGCCTAAAGGCCGACACCGAACCTGTGGGGGGGCTTTAGCCGCGAAGAGGCCGGGCCTGTTTTCAGTGATGGCCTTTCATCCAATTGTCACAATGAAGTCATATCGTATTCATGCGGCCTGCCGATACTTGGGCCCGTTCCATCCAACACCCCAATATTCCTGCTAGGAGCAAGGCATGAAACTGAAGCGTTTGATGGCGGCCCTTACCTTTGCCGCCGCTGGCGTTGCAACCGCCAACGCGGTAGCCGCTGTCGATCCTGCGATCCCGACCTACACCAAGACCACCGGTGTTTCGGGCAACCTCTCCAGCGTCGGTTCCGACACCCTCGCGAACCTCATGACTCTGTGGGCCGAGGCCTACAAGAAGGAATATCCGAACGTAAACATCCAGATCCAGGCTGCCGGCTCTTCTACCGCGCCACCCGCGTTGACCGAAGGCACCGCCAACCTCGGCCCGATGAGCCGCAAGATGAAAGATGTCGAGCTGCAAGCCTTCGAGCAGAAGTACGGCTACAAGCCGACCGCCATCCCGGTCGCCGTCGACGCCCTGGCCGTGTTCGTGCACAAGGACAACCCAATCAAGGGCCTGACCATGGCTCAGGTTGACGCCATCTTCTCCTCCACTCGCCTGTGCGGTGGCAAGGCCGAGATCAAGACCTGGGGCGACGTCGGTGTGACCGGCGACCTGGCCAACAAGCCAATTCAGTTGTTCGGCCGCAACTCGGTATCGGGCACCTACGGCTACTTCAAGGAAGAAGCGCTGTGCAAAGGCGACTTCAAGCCTAACGTCAACGAACAGCCTGGCTCGGCTTCGGTCGTTCAGTCGATCAGCTCCTCGCTGAACGGCATCGGCTACTCGGGCATCGGTTACAAGACCGCCAGCGTCAGGACCGTAGCCCTGGCCAAGAAAGACGGCGGTGAATTTATTGAAGACAATGAAGCCAACGCCCTGAACGGCACCTACCCGCTGTCGCGCTTCCTTTACGTTTATGTCAACAAGGCGCCGAACAAGCCTCTGGCCCCGCTGGAAGCCGAGTTCGTCAAGCTGGTGCTGTCGCAAGCGGGCCAGCAGGTGGTGGTGAAGGATGGTTACATCCCGCTGCCAGCCAAAGTCGTCGACAAGACCCTGGCTGACCTGGGCCTGTCGCACGCCGGTAACGTTGCAAAGAAGTAAGTAATTAAGAAGAGGCCGGTGCCACAGCCCGGCCTCTTCCACGAATTTCCAGTCCGAAGCCAGGTTCCCTGTGCGGCGGGCTTTCGCGCGTCACCACTTTGTAATGTTTTTGTCACACGGGACCGCTAGGGTGTGCGCATGAATGATCTGGCCAATTCCAACATGACCCAAAACTCCCAGCCCGTGCGCATTGATTTCAATACGCCCGAGTTGCAACGCAAGCGTCGCATGCGCGCGCTCAAGGACCGCCTGACCCGCTGGTATGTACTGGTAGGCGGGCTTGCCGTATTGGCGGCAATCACGTTGATCTTCTTCTACCTGGCCTATGTGGTGTTGCCACTGTTCCAGGGTGCCGAGCTGACCAGCAAGAAAGCCCTGGAGCCGACATGGCTGCAGCAGGATGCCGGTAAGCCACTGATGATCGCGCTTGAAGAGCAGAATCAGGTGGGGATGCGTGTTTCGGACAAGGGCCAGGCATTGTTCTTCGATACCAAGACCGGTAACGAACTCAAGCGTGTCGATCTGGCAGTGCCGGCGGACACCCAGGTTACTTCCATCAGTACTGACCAGCCGGGCAGCGCGCTGGTGGTTCTGGGCTTGTCCAATGGTCAGGCCCTGGTGTTCCACCACACCTACAAGATCACCTACCCGGACAACAAGAAAACCATCACCCCTGGCATCGACTATCCGTACGGCGAGCAATCGTTCGTGCTCGACGAGCAGGGGCGTGCGCTGGACCACGTCAGCGTCAACGTCAATGGTGACACTCTGCTGCTGGCCGGCTCTACCGGTGCTCAGCTGCAGGTGGTCGAGCTGACCCGCACGGAAAACATGATGACCGAAGAGGTCACCACCGAGCAGAACCGCATCGAACTGCCGCAAATGACCGAAACGGTGAAGAATATCTTCATCGACCCACGCCAGCACTGGCTGTACGTGATCAACGGTCGCGCCACGGCCGATGTGTTCAGCCTGCGCGACAAGAGCCTCAATGGCCGTTATAAGCTGTCTGAAAGCGCCGACACCGAAATTACCGCCACCGCCCAGCTGGTTGGTGGCATTTCGCTGATCATCGGTGACTCCAAGGGCGGGCTGGCCCAATGGTTCATGGCCCGTGACCCGGATGGAGAATCGCGCTTCAAGCAGATCCGTACCTTCCAGATGGGCAAGGCACCGATCGTGCAGATCGACGCCGAAGAGCGCCGCAAAGGCTTCATCGCCTTGGACGCCGAAGGCAAACTGGGCGTGTTCCACAGCACTGCACACCGAACCCTGCTGGTTGAGCAGGCTGCCGAAGGCCCTGGCACCCTGGCCCTGTCGCCACGCGCCAACCGAATCATTATCGAAGAAGGCGGCAAGTTGTTGCCGTTGAGCCTGCGCAACCCGCACCCGGAGGTTTCGTTCAGCGCGCTGTGGGGCAAGGTGTGGTACGAGAACTATGACGAGCCGAAATACGTCTGGCAATCGACCGCTTCGAACACTGACTTCGAGCCCAAACTGAGCCTGTCGCCGCTGACCTTCGGTACCTTGAAGGCCGCGTTCTACGCCATGATCCTGGCCGCCCCGCTGGCCATTGCTGCAGCCATCTATACCGCCTACTTCATGGCCCCGCGCATGCGCCGCAAGGTCAAGCCGGTGATCGAGCTGATGGAAGCGATGCCGACGGTGATCCTTGGCTTCTTCGCCGGCCTGTTTTTGGCCCCGTACCTGGAAGGCCACTTGCCCGGTGTGTTCAGCCTGTTCCTGCTGATGCCGATCGGTATCCTGCTGGCCGGCTTTGTCTGGAGCCGGCTGCCGGAGTCGATCCGCCTGCGCGTGCCGGATGGTTGGGAAGCGGCGATCCTGATTCCGGTCATCCTGTTTACCGGCTGGTTCGCCCTGACCATGAGCCCGCACCTGGAAAGCTGGTTCTTCGGCGGTGACATGCGCCTGTGGATCACCAACGACTTAGGTATCACCTACGACCAGCGCAACGCCCTGGTGGTCGGTATTGCCATGGGCTTCGCGGTCATTCCGAACATCTACTCGATTGCTGAAGACGCCGTGTTCAGTGTGCCGCGCAGTCTGACCCTGGGCTCGCTGGCCTTGGGCGCGACGCCTTGGCAGACCCTGACCCGTGTGGTGATCCTCACCGCCAGCCCGGGCATCTTCTCAGCGCTGATGATCGGCTTGGGCCGTGCAGTCGGCGAGACCATGATCGTGCTGATGGCCACCGGCAACACACCGGTGATGGAGATGAACCTGTTCGAGGGCATGCGCACCCTGGCCGCCAACGTGGCCGTGGAAATGCCGGAGTCGGAAGTCGGTGGCAGCCACTATCGCGTGCTGTTCCTCGCTGCTTTGGTGCTGCTGATGTTCACCTTCGTCATGAACACCTTGGCCGAGCTGATTCGCCAGCGTCTGCGCAAGAAATACTCGTCGCTTTGATAGAAAGGTAGCGATCCGTGAAAAAGGATTCCCTCAAAGGCTGGTTCAAGAGCGGCGCCCCAGGCGTCTGGATGAGCGGCGGCGCGGTGGCCATGGCCGTGATCATGACCGTCGGCCTGCTGGCGGTGATCGCCGTGCGCGGCCTGGGCCACTTCTGGCCGGCCGATCTTGTCCAGGCCACCTACAAGGTGCCGGGCCAGGCCGATCACGTCGTCATTGGCGAAGTGGTGCAGAAGGAGGAAGTACCCCGGGCTCGTCTGAAGGGGGCTGGCCTGCCGGTGCCTGACCAAGGCCCGGAGTTCATGACCCGGGAGCTTATCAAGGTGGGTAACCGCGACCTCAATGGTAGCGACTTCACCTGGGTGGTCGGCGACTGGCTGGTCGATGAACAGCACCCGGCCGATCTGATGGCCCTGGAGCGCCGCGAGTGGGGCAATTTTTACGGCTACCTGGTCAGCGTCAAGGAAGAAGGCCGCGTAGTCGCCGAGGGGCCTGCCGCCTGGAACGAACTGCAGGCCCGTCTCAAGCGCGCCAACCAACTCAACAACGAGCTGCAAAGCCTCGAGAAGAAGGACATCGGTGCCATCAACCATGGCCTCGAGCGCCTGCGCTTGCAGGCGCGCAAGCTGGAGCTGGACGGCAAGCTGGACGCCGCTGCACAGGCCGATATGGACGCCGACCGTGCCGAACTGAATAGCCGCTACAAGGCCATTGAAGACCGCCTGACCGGCCTGCACCAGGCCTTTGCCCGTGACAGCCTGGTGGCCCGCGATGCCAACGGCCGAGAAGTGGAGATCAACCTGAGCAAAGTGGTGCATGCCATCCGGCCGAACGCGATGTCGGGCTTCACCAAGCTGGGTAGCTACTTCACCAAAGTGTGGGAGTTCCTCAGCGAAGACCCGCGTGAAGCCAACACTGAAGGCGGTATCTTCCCGGCCATATTCGGTACCGTGATGATGACCCTGATCATGGCCGTGATCGTCACCCCGTTCGGCGTGCTGGCTGCTGTGTACCTGCGTGAGTACGCCAGGCAGGGCCCGGTCACCCGGCTTATCCGCATTGCGGTGAACAACCTGGCCGGTGTTCCTGCGATCGTCTACGGTGTGTTCGGTCTGGGTTTCTTTGTCTACGTACTGGGTGGCTCGATCGACCGCCTGTTCTTCCCGGAAGCACTGCCGGCGCCGACGCTGGGTACTCCGGGCCTGCTGTGGGCATCGCTGACCCTGGCATTGCTGGCGGTGCCGGTGGTTATCGTGGCCACCGAAGAAGGCCTGGCGCGTATCCCGCGCACCGTGCGTGAAGGCTCGCTGGCGCTGGGCGCAACCAAGGCCGAGACCCTGTGGAAAATTGTCCTGCCCATGGCCAGCCCGGCCATGATGACCGGCATGATCCTCGCCGTGGCCCGTGCCGCCGGCGAAGTGGCGCCGCTGATGCTGGTGGGTGTGGTAAAGCTGGCGCCGTCGCTGCCCGTGGATGGTAACTACCCGTACCTGCACCTGGACCAGAAGATCATGCACCTGGGCTTCCACATCTATGACGTCGGCTTCCAGAGCCCGAACGTCGAAGCCGCGCGGCCGCTGGTATATGCCACTGCGTTGCTGCTGGTGCTGGTGATCGCGACTCTCAACCTCTCTGCCGTGTGGATCCGCAACCACCTGCGCGAGAAGTACAAGGCGCTGGACAGCTGACCCTGATTGCAAGCGCGCCGCCCGTAAGCCGGGCGGCCCTTTGAAACGACTTGATAGCGTATGGAGTTGACCATGCAGCAAGATTCCCACACCCATGGCATCGACATGTCTGCCTTGGGCCGCAACAAGCAGAGCCTGCGCCTGGCTGAAGAAACCGTGGCCATCGAAGTGCCGGGCCTGAGCCTGTTCTATGGCGACAAGCAAGCGCTGTTCGACGTACAGATGAACATCCCAAAGCAGCGTGTGACCGCCTTCATCGGCCCGTCCGGCTGCGGCAAGTCGACCCTGCTGCGTACCTTCAACCGGATGAACGACCTGGTTGACGGTTGCCGTGTGGAAGGTGCCATCAACCTGTATGGCAACAACATCTACCGCAAGGGCGAAGACGTTGCCGAACTGCGCCGGCGCGTGGGCATGGTGTTCCAGAAGCCGAACCCGTTCCCCAAGACCATCTACGAGAACGTGGTCTACGGCCTGCGCATCCAGGGCATCAACAAGAAGCGCGTGCTTGATGAAGCAGTCGAGTGGGCATTGAAGGGCGCGGCCTTGTGGGACGAAGTCAAGGACCGCCTGCACGAGTCGGCGCTGGGCCTGTCCGGTGGCCAGCAGCAGCGCCTTGTCATCGCCCGCACCATTGCCGTGGAACCAGAGGTGCTGCTGCTTGACGAACCGTGCTCGGCGCTGGACCCGATCTCGACCTTGAAGGTCGAAGAACTGATCTACGAATTGAAATCCAAGTACACCATCGTCATCGTGACCCACAACATGCAGCAGGCGGCGCGTGTTTCGGACTACACCGCGTTCATGTACATGGGCAAGCTGGTCGAATTCGGGGATACCGATACCCTGTTCACCAACCCGGCGAAGAAGCAGACCGAAGACTACATCACCGGTCGCTACGGCTAAGCGCCGCTCGCGAAACAGGCACCTCGGTGTCTGGCACCGGCGTTGCCGGTGTTCGCGAGTGAACCCGCTCCTACAGGGCCGCGCTACCAAAGGACAAAAAGATGATCAACAAAGATAGCCTTACCCATCACATTTCCCAGCAGTTCAACGCCGAGCTCGAAGAGGTGCGTAGCCACCTGCTGGCCATGGGCGGGCTGGTGGAAAAGCAGGTCAACGACGCGGTTACCGCGCTGATCGAAGCCGACTCAGGTCTGGCCCAGCAGGTGCGCGAGGTCGATGAGCAGATCAACCAGATGGAGCGCAACATCGACGAGGAGTGCTTGCGCATCCTCGCTCGCCGACAGCCGGCGGCCTCCGACCTGCGCCTGATCATCAGCATTTCCAAGTCGGTGATCGACCTGGAACGCATCGGTGACGAGTCGACCAAGATCGCCCGCCGCGCCATCCAGCTGTGCGAAGAAGGCGAGTCGCCGCGAGGTTATGTCGAGGTGCGCCACATTGGCGACCAGGTGCGCAACATGGTCCGTGATGCGCTGGACGCCTTTGCCCGCTTCGACGCCGACCTGGCGCTGTCGGTGGCCCAGTACGACAAGACCATCGACCGCGAGTACAAGACCGCGCTGCGTGAGCTGGTGACCTACATGATGGAAGACCCGCGCTCTATCTCGCGGGTGCTGAGCGTGATCTGGGTGCTGCGCTCGCTGGAGCGTATTGGCGACCATGCGCGCAACATCTCCGAACTGGTGATCTACCTGGTGCGCGGCACCGATGTGCGCCACATGGGGCTCAAGCGCATGACGGCAGAGGTGCAGGGCACTGCAGTCGCCAACGGTGAAAAGGCTAATGTTCCGGGCGAATCTGACGATAAGTAAGGTTGCTCCCGAGCATCGACGCCCGGCCTTGGCCGGGCGTTTTCGTTTGCGGTCGAGAGCCGGCAGGCACCCGCGAACGATGTGAAGAAGTCCCGGCGTGACCAGGTTGTAGCAAGTGGCCATCATTGGCAGTAGGCTAGACGGGATTCATAAGGAGTATCGATGAGTAAAGTGAATGTGCTGGTCGTGGATGACGCCCCGTTTATCCGTGATCTGGTCCGCAAGTGTCTGCGCAATGCCTTCCCGGGTATGGCCATCGAAGACGCGGTCAACGGTCGCAAGGCCATGGTCATGCTCGGTAAGGAAGCGTTCGACCTGGTCCTGTGCGACTGGGAGATGCCGGAAATGTCTGGCTTGGAACTGCTGACCTGGTGCCGTCAGCAGCCTGCACTGAAGAACCTGCAGTTCATCATGGTGACCAGCCGTGGCGACAAGGAAAACGTCATTCAGGCGATCCAGGCGGGCGTTTCCGATTTTGTAGGCAAGCCGTTCACCAACGAGCAACTGCTGACCAAGGTTAAGAAAGCCCTGACCAAGATCGGCAAGCTCGACAGCCTGATGGCCATCGGCCCGGCGCGAGCCAACTCGGCGTTTGCCAACGATTCGTTGAACGCGTTGACTGCGGGTAAGCCGGAAGCGGTCAAGGTTGCGGCGCCAGCGCCAGCGTCGGCCAAGCCTTTGGTCGCGGCTCCCGCACCGGCTGCCCCCGCGCCAAGCGGCCGTGGCCAGGGCCAGTTGCGCCTGGCCAGCGGCACGCAGCCATGCGTGATCAAGGCGTTGAGCCTGAAAGAGGCACTGCTGGTGGTACGCCGCAGCGAAGCGCTGCCACAGGTGCTGGAAGGTGCGGTGCTGGACTTGGAGCAGGGCGAAAGTGCCGAAGTCGCTCGCCTGAACGGCTACCTGCATGCTGTCGCGGCGTTGGAGCCAAAACCTGACAGTGACTGGTTACAGTTGACGTTCAAGTTTGTCGACCAGGATGCCCAGAAGCTCGACTACCTTTCTCGGTTGATCGCCCGCGGCACTGCGCAGAAGCACTTCACCCCTGGTGCCTGACCCGGCCCCGCGCCATGCTTTTGGCAGGCGCAGCACAAGGCTGCTCCTGCCAAAAGCCTGCCTCGCCCCATCCGACCAACTGCAATACAGACCGTAAAACCCGCTGCTAGGCTTCGACAGATCATAACTGTCAAAAAGCCACTATCATGCCCGCCCGCCTGCTGCTGTTCTGTGCATTACTCATGGCCTCAGCGTCGAGCCAGGGCGTGACGCTCTACAAGATCACCGACGATTCCGGTGTCATCTCCTATTCTGACCGGCCTGGCCCCGGCGCCAAGCCCTTGGTGCTGCGCGAGCCCATGGTCGAAACGCTCGAAGGCCAAGTGCGGCTGAATGCGAAAACCTTCGACGGTGGTGTGAGCTTTTCCGCACGTAACGAGCTGCACGTGCCGGTAGAGGTAGAGTTGCGGCTGGACAACCTGGTCAACGCACAAGGCGGCGATGCCCCGCGTATTGTGCGTCGGCTGCTGCCGCCGCGCAGCACGCAGATGCTCAGTGTGCTCAGGGGGCGGCCCGGGCTGCTGCTGAACTACCGTTCGACCCTGCTGCAGGCCATGGGTGACCCGGGTAAGCGGCCCCAGGGCTTCCGCTATGCGTTCCCGTGGATTGGCGGGCCGTTCCGCGTCACTCAGGGCCCCAATGGCCGCGTCAGTCATTTTGGACCCAAAGGGCGCTACGCCATGGATGTCGCCATGCCCGAAGGCACCACCATCATCGCCGCGCGGGAAGGGGTGGTGGTGAAGACGGAGAACAGCCAGAGCGGGCGCGGCCCAAACCCCTCGGGCAACTTTGTCAGGATTTTGCACCCGGATGGCACCATGGGCGTATACCTTCACCTGATGCGCGGTTCGGTGGTGGTGGCGGAGGGGCAAAGGGTACGGCAGGGCCAGATGCTGGCCAAGTCGGGCAATACCGGCAACAGCACTGGGCCGCACCTGCATTTTGTGGTGCAGCGCAATGTGGGGTTGGCGCTGGAATCGATACCTTACCGCTTCGCCAGGCCGATCAGCGGGATGCCGGATTTCACTGCCGGCAACCCCTGACCGATTGGACCATCAATCCAGCTTCAGCACCTTGGCCAGTACGATCTTGGGCCCTTTCATCTTCTTGATGATGATGCGCAGCCCTTCGACCTCCAGCACTTCCTCTTCTTCAGGGACGCGCTTGAGCGTCTCGTAGATCAGCCCGGCCAGAGTTTCCGCCTCGATGTGGTCAAGGTCGATACCCAGCAGGCGCTCGACCTTGAACAGCGGGGTGTCCCCGCGCACCAGCAGCTTGCCCGGCTGGTAGGCGAGAATGCCTCGCTCGGTCTTGCGGTGCTCGTCCTGGATGTCGCCCACCAGCACTTCCAGCACGTCTTCCATGGTCAGGTAGCCGATCACCTTGCCATCGGCCTCTTCTACCAGTACGAAGTGCGCCCCGCCCTTACGGAACTGCTCCAGCAACTGGGCCAAGGGCATGTGCCGCGACACGCGTTCGAGTGGCCGGGCAAGGTCCTCCAGGTCGATGGTCTCTGGCAAGTGCTCCAGCTCAGCCAGCTCCAGCAGCAGGTCCTTGATGTGCAGCAGGCCGGTGAATTCTTCGCGCTCGGCGTCGTATACCGGGTAGCGGCTGAACTTGTGGCGGCGCACCAGAGCCAGGATCTGCTTCAGAGGCGCATGGGCGTCGATGCTGATCATGTCCTCACGCGAGTTGGCCCAGTCGACCACTTCCAGCTCGCCCATTTCCACGGCCGAGGCCAGCACGCGCATGCCTTGGTCGCTTGGGTCCTGACCGCGGCTGGAGTGCAGGATCAGCTTGAGCTCTTCGCGGCTGTAGTGGTGTTCGTGGTGCGGGCCAGGCTCGCCCTGGCCGGCAATGCGCAGAATGGTGTTGGCACTGGCATTGAGCAGGTAGATGGCCGGGTACATTGCCCAGTAGAACAGGTAGAGCGGTACCGCAGTCCACAGCGACAGCAGCTCTGGCTTGCGGATGGCCCAGGACTTGGGTGCCAGCTCGCCGACCACGATGTGCAGGTACGAGATGACGAAGAAGGCGACGAAGAACGAGATCCCCTTGACCAGCTCGGCGCTGTCCACGCCGAAATAGGCCAGCAATGGCTCCAGCAGGTGGGCGAAGGCGGGCTCACCCACCCAGCCCAGGCCCAGCGAGGCAAGGGTGATACCCAACTGGCAGGCTGACAGGTAGGCGTCGAGCTGGTTGTGAACCTTGCGCAGGATGTTGCCGCGCCAGCCGTGCTTTTCGGCGATGGCCTCCACGCGTGTGGCGCGCAGCTTGACCATGGCGAACTCCGCAGCAACGAAGAAGCCGTTGAGCAGCACCAGCAGGAAGGCAAAGATGATCATGCCGAAATCGGCGAATAACGAGGTGAGGCTGATACCAGAGGAAGGGTCCATGATGGAGTTTTTACGGGGTCCGTCTTTGAGATAGAGAGAAAAAAAGTGCCAGCTTTTGCTGGCACGGGGAATCCAATGTAGCGGCTGGGGCCGCAAAAGCAAAGGGCAGCGGATTTATTGCGGTCCCTGCGGGAGCGGGCGGGCCCGCGAAGGGCTGCGCATCAGCGCCAATCTCAAGCCTTTTCGTTGGCCAATTGTGCTGGCGCAAAGTGACAGGTAAAGGTGCTGCCATGCCCCGGTACACTGCTGATTTCCAGCTTGCCGCGGTGGCGCATCAGCACATGCTTGACGATTGCGAGCCCCAACCCGGTCCCGCCGGTATTCGATGCACGGCTGGAGTCTACCCGGTAGAAACGCTCGGTCAGGCGTGGCAAGTGCTTGGCATCGATGCCCACCCCCGAGTCCTGCACCGACAGATGAGCGCCCTGGGCATCGACCCACCAGCGGATGCGGATGTTGCCTTCGTCCTGGGTGTACTTGACTGCATTGAACACCAGATTGGAAAAGGCACTGCGCAGTTCCGACTCGCTGCCCTTCAGCTTCACGCCGGGCGCAGCTTCCAGGCTGATGTGCTGGTTGCGCGGCCCGGACAGGGCCTGGGCGTCGTTCTTGATGGCGGCGAGCAGGGCATCGACTGCCACCGGCTGGTTGTCCGATGGGTAATCGGTGGCTTCCAGTTTGGCCAGTAGCAATAAATCGTTGAGCAGGGTTTGCATGCGCGAGCCTTGCTGGCTCATCTGCTGCAGGGCGCGGCTCCACCGCGGGTTCACGTCTTCGACGTTGTCCAGCAGGGTTTCCAGGTAGCCGGTGATTACCGTCAGTGGTGTGCGCAGCTCGTGGGACACGTTGGCGACGAAGTCCTTGCGCATCTGTTCCAGCTGGTGGATGCGGGTGACATCGCGCACCAGCATCAGGTGTTCATTGTTGCCGTAGCGGGTGATGTGCAACTGCACGCGCATGCGGTCATTGATCGGCGAAGGGATTTCCAGCGGTTCGAGGTAGTTTTCCGCCTCGAAGTACTCTTTGAAGAGCGGGTGGCGCACCAGATTGGTCACCTGCTGGCCACCGTCCTGTGGTGTCTTGAAGCCCAGCAGGGTCTCGGCGGCGCGGTTCCACCATTCCAGGTTGCCGTCGCTGTCGAGCATGATTACCGCGTCACGCAGTGCGGCGGTGGACTCCTGCACCCGGTCGATCACTGCCTGTAGGCGGCCCCGCACGCGCTGGTCGCGGCGTTGCAGGTGGTAGATGCTATCGAATACCTCGCCCCACAGGCCGTAGCCATCGGGCGGTGCTTCGTCGGGTTGGTGATTGCGCAGCCAGTCGTGCAAGCGCAGCAGTTGCTTGAGGGTCCAGCCCAGATAGAGCGCCAGGCCAATGGCCAGGCTCCAGCCGTAGTAGCCGCTTACCAGCCCGCCGATCAGGCAGATGGTAATCAGCAACAGCAGATGGCGAATCAGGGTTGCGTGCCAGTTCTGGTTCAATTGACGGTCCTTGTACAACGACGTGCAGCTTGGCGCTCTGGAACTCGATCAGCTCTTGGTCGAGAAGCGGTAGCCAGTGCCCCGGACGGTTTGTACCAGATTCTCGTAAGCCTCACCCAGTGCCTTGCGCAAGCGACGGATGTGCACGTCGACGGTACGTTCCTCGACATAGACGTTGCCGCCCCACACCTGGTCCAGCAGTTGGCCTCGGGTATAGGCGCGTTCCTGGTGGGTCATGAAAAACTGCAGCAGGCGGTATTCGGTAGGGCCCATCTCGGCCGGCTTGCCGTCGATGGTCACGCGGTGGCTGATCGGATCGAGCAGCAGGCCACCGACCTCGATCGGCGCTTCGCTGTCGCTCGGGCCAGTGCGGCGCAGCACGGCTTTCAGTCGCGCGACCAGTTCACGCGGCGAGAACGGTTTGGTGATGTAGTCGTCGGCGCCCACTTCCAGGCCCTGGATCTTGTTGTCCTCTTCACCCTTGGCGGTGAGCATGATGATCGGGATATCACCGGTCAACTCGTCGCGCTTCAGGCGGCGGGCCAGCTCGATGCCGGAGGTGCCCGGCAGCATCCAGTCGAGCAGTATCAGGTCCGGTTTGCGGTCGACGATGATCGCGTGTGCCTGTTGGGAGTTTTCCGCTTCCAGGCAGTCATAGCCGGCCATTTCCAGGGCAACGGCGATCATCTCGCGAATGGGCGCTTCGTCGTCGACGATCAGAATGTTCCTGCCTACCATGCTCAAAACCTCTCCTGGATTCGGTGTCTTGGCCCGCATTAGATAACGGAATTATTGCAGCTGTGTGACAGGGTGTTGGCCGTTCTGGCGACATTCCATGACTGAACTAGGCTACAGAGGGCCGCTTTAATGGCAACCCGAACCCATTTCCCCCCGAAACAATGGTGAATCCAATGACACGACATACGCTGAGCTGGATGGCCCTTTTCACTGCGTTGGCGCTCCCGGGGGTGGCGTTGGCCCACCATGCCATGGAGAAGGATGGCAAGTGGGTCGATCATGCCGGCATGACCCTGTACACCTTTGACAAGGATGCGGGCGGCAAGTCGATGTGCAATGGCGAGTGCGCCAAGAACTGGCCACCTTTGATGGTCAAGAAAGAAGACGAAGCACCTAAGGATAAATGGACCCATGTAACGCGTGACGACGGTTCGATGCAGTGGGCTTACGACGGCAAGCCACTGTATACCTTCATCAAGGACAAGAAGGCCGGTGACATGACCGGTGACGGCATGAAAGACGTCTGGCACGTTGCCAAGCCTTGAGCTAGCCGGGGCTGCACAGCAGCCCCAAACTACTCAGCGCAACGCGTAATCCAGCACCACCCCGATAAACACCAGCATCCCCGCCCAGTGGTTGTGCAGAAACGCCTTGAAGCACGATTCCCGGTCCAGCTTGCGTGTTGACCAGTATTCCCAGGCAAAGCACGCCGCCGCACCCAGCAACCCAAGGTGGAACCAGCCACCCAGGTCGAAGCGGCTACCGGCCAGCAACAGGCAGCCCAGCGACAGCAACTGCAGGGTCAGGATGATGCTGCGATCAGCGTCGCCGAACAGGATCGCAGTGGATTTCACACCAATTTTCAGGTCGTCATCGCGGTCGACCATGGCGTAATAGGTGTCATAACCCACCGTCCACAGCAGGTTGGCGATATACAGCAGCCAGGCGCCGGCCGGCAATTCACCGCCAGCGGCTGTGAAAGCCATGGGAATGCCCCACGAATACGCCGCCCCCAGCACCACCTGCGGGTAGTAGGTGTAGCGCTTCATGAACGGGTAGCAGAACGCCAAGGCCACCGCCCCGAACGACAGCCAGACGGTGCGGCTGTTGGTGCACAGCACCAGCAGGAAACTCACCCCGACCAGAATCGCGAACAGTGTCAGCGCCTCGCGTGGCCGCACCCGGCCACTGGCCAGGGGGCGGTCGGCGGTCCGCTTGACATGGCCGTCAACCTTGCGGTCGGCAAAGTCGTTGATGCAGCAGCCGGCCGCGCGCATCAGCACCACACCAAGGCCGAAAATGAGCACATTGGCCAGGGTTGGTGACCCGTTGCCGGCAATCCACACTGCCGACAGGGTCGGCCACAACAGCAGGTAGATGCCTATCGGTCGGTCCATGCGGCTGAGCTGGACGAAGTCCCAGGCCCGTGGGTGCAGGCGGTTGAGCGACTTGAGCAGTTGCAGGTACATCAGCGGTTTTCCTCCTTGGCCGCTTGCCACAATGCCGGCAGGAACACTTCTGCCACCAGTAGGTCCAGGCCGTTGCGCTCGAAGCGCGAGCGGCGGCCCCAAAGCGCCGCATGTGCTGCTTCGGACGGCAGCCAGGCCTGTGGGTAACTGCACACTTCAAGTGGATGACGGATGAACGCCTGGTCGCAGAACAGCAACTCGCCCAGCGAGCGGCTGCCCAAGCTTTCCAGGTCCAGACCACCACGTTCCAGGGCGCTGCGGCTGGCCACGCTGCGGGCGAATACCCAAGGTTGGCCATGGCCGCGCAGGTACACTTCGCGCACCCAGCCTTCGGAACCGGCAGCGATGCCCAGCGCTTGGCATTCGTCATCGCGCAGCGGCTGCCAGCCCTCGAACAGCGGGGTGACGGAAAAGTGATCAATGGACAGACGGGTCAGGCGGCGGGTCAGCGAGCCCTCGTCGAACAGCCAGTCTAGGGTGGGCTGGTCGATGTCGGTCGCCAGTTGTGAATACGGCAGCCACGCGACAGCGGCTGCTTGCGGGGATTCGTACGACACGTCGGTATGCTTTGTTACTGCCAGAGAGGCGGCGAGCTTAGCATGATTGCCCCAACTGCTTGCATACTGCCGGCAGGGCCGCTACAAAGCCCCCACGCATTGCGTGCTGGCCCCGTTCGCGGGCAAGACCGCCAGGCCCTTCGCGGTCGCTGCAGCAGCGGGCTTGCCCGCGAAGTGGCCATCAGCAGCACAAGCCCCAGCCTGAACCGAGGAAATAGACCTGATGAAAAAGTGGCAATGTATTGTCTGTGGCCTGATCTACGACGAAGCCGAGGGCTGGCCCGACGACGGCATCGCCCCCGGCACCCGTTGGGAGGATGTGCCTGAAGACTGGCTGTGCCCCGACTGTGGCGTCGGCAAAAGCGACTTTGAAATGATCTCCATCGGTTAATCGAGGAAAGCACGACATGACGTCCCCTGTGGTAATCATCGGTACCGGCCTTGCGGGCTACAACCTGGCCCGTGAATTTCGCAAGCTCGATGCGCAGACGCCGCTGTTGCTGATCACCGCCGACGATGGTCGTTCCTACTCCAAGCCGATGCTTTCCATGGGCTTTGCCAAGCAGAAGGACGCCGACGGCCTGTGCATGGCTGAGCCGGGCGCTATGGCCGAGCAACTTAATGCCGAGATCCGCACCCATACCCGCATCAGCGGCATCGACCCGGGGCACAAGCGGCTGTGGATCGGCGAAGAGGCCGTGGAGTACCGCGACCTGGTGCTGGCCTGGGGGGCGCAGACCGTGCAGGTGCCGATCGAGGGTGATGGCGGCCATCTGGTGTTCCCGATCAACGACCTGGAAGACTACGCGCGCTTCCGTGCGGCCGCCGCTGGCAAGCAGCGTGTGCTGATCCTCGGTGCCGGTCTGATCGGCTGCGAATTTGCAAACGACATGAGCCTGGGCGGCTTCGAGGTCGACGTTGTGGCTCCGTGCGAACAGGTCATGCCGACCCTGCTGCACCCGGCCGCTGCGGCGGCAGTGCAGGGTGGGCTGGAGAGCCTGGGTGTGCGCTTCCACTTGGGGCCGGTGCTGACCCGCCTGCAGCAGGTGACCCAAGGCCTGGAGGCACACCTGTCGGATGGCCGCGTGATCGTCTGCGACTTGGTGGTTTCGGCCATCGGCCTTCGCCCACGTACCGACCTGGCTGCCGCGGCCGGCCTGCAGACCAATCGTGGCGTAAGCGTAGACCGCGAGCTACGTACCTCACACGCCAACATCTTCGCCCTTGGCGACTGTGCCGAAGTCGATGGCATCAACCTGCTGTATGTGATGCCGCTGATGAGCTGTGCCCGGGCGCTGGCGCAAACCCTGGCGGGCAAGCCGACGGCCGTTTCCTACGGGCCGATGCCGATCACCGTGAAAACCCCGGCCTGTCCGCTGGTTGTCTCGCCGGCGCCACAGGGCTGCGAAGGCATCTGGCAGGTAGAGGGGCAGGGCAGTGACCTCAAGGTGCTCTGCCTAGATGCCGACGGCAAGCTGCTGGGCTACGCCCTCACCGGAGCGGCGGTGATGGAGAAGCTGGCGCTGAATCGTCAGTTGCCAGCGGTTATGGCGTAAATAGCGCGCGTTCTGTCGGATTTATCCTGTTGTTGCCTGCACAATGGCCGCCCAGATACTGGCGCGGCCCCTGAGCTCGTGCCATTCTCACTCCCGTCTGCCGCAGATTAGAGCCTGCGGTGCCTTGAGCGCTGCTCCCAGAGGCAGCACGGCATAACAACAAGAATTCCGTCAAAGAGGCTTCACTATGCGCAAACCAGAACTCGCCGCCGTCATCGCCGACAAGGCTGACCTGACCAAGGAAAAGGCCAATCAGGTTTTGAACGCGATTCTCGACAGCATCACCGGTGCCCTGGACAAGGACACCGTGACCCTGGTCGGTTTCGGCACCTTCGAAAAACGTCATCGCGGTGCGCGTACCGGCAAGAACCCGCAGACTGGGGAGCCGGTCAAGATCAAAGCCAGCAACACCGTGGCCTTCAAGCCAGGCAAGAACCTGCGCGATGAAGTTAACGAAGCCAAACCTGCCAAGAAGGGCAAGTAATCGCTCCCTGGCAACCCAGTTTCAGCCAAGCGGGCGCCCCGGGGCGCCCGTTGTGCTTTCTGCAGGCAAGATGCTTCTAACTTGCATAAATAGTTCTGGAAAAGGATAGACTGCGCGCCTTAGTCACTTTTCGTTCGAGGCGCGTTGATGAAGTTCCGCTTTCTTCTCTGGGCCATGGGGCTGTTGATGGCCAGGGCCAGCCGTAATAACCCCGCTTTCCAGCAGCAGCTCAAAGGCAAGAACCTGGTATTCCAGATGCAAACCCTGGACGGCAAGGTCGCCCGGCACTTCATCGTCGAGAACGAGCGCATCAGCAGCAAGGGCGGCGCGCACCCCCAGCCGGCGTTCGCCATTGCCTTCAAGGACGCTGCCTACGGCTTCGCCACCATGCAGGCGGGTAACAAGCAGCTGGCCTTCATGCAAGGGATTCAGGACAAGCACATCCAGATCAAGGGCAACCCGGCGTTGGTGATGTGGTTTCAGGGGTTGATGAAATACCTGAAACCGAAGAAGAAAGGTTGAAACCCGACGGGGATGCTGTGGGAGCGGGCGTGCCCGCGAAACAAGCGACGCGGTGCATGGCACCGGCTTCGCCGGTGTTCGCGGGCAAGCCCGCTCCCACAGGGATTGCGCCAGCTTTTAGAAGTTGAGCAAGACAGTTGCTCCCACAGGGTATGCGTTAATGCTTAATGCGGTGCGTGGAACTGCGAAGCCAGCTCACGCAACAGGTTCTCGGCTTCGAGCACCTTGTTCACCACATCCTCAGCCTTGTCCCGGGTAATGCTCAGGCGTTCCAGCAGCTCGTCAGGAATCTCTTCCTGCGGCCCTGAGCCTATGCCTCGCGAGCGCAGCAGACGGGTGGCCAGGCACACCAGGTTGGGGAACGCGAAATATTCGCCTTCGTAGGCCGGGTCGTGCTGAAAGCGCAAGGCAGTCGACAGCTCTTCCGGCATGTCCCACAGCTTCATCAGCCAGGTACCGATCTGTTCGCGGCTGATGCCCAGCAGGTGTTGTTCCACGTAGGTATGGTTCAGATGCGGGTTGACCTCAAGGTGGCGGCAAATCAGCGAGAAGTGAGGCGGGAACACATGCGCCAGCAGCAGATAGCCGAAGTTGTGCAGTAGCCCGGCCAGGTAGGTCAGCCCGGCCTCGGGGCGTTCTGCGCGAGGCATGGCGCGGGTCAGGCCTTCGATGATCGCGGCGGTGTAGATCGACTGTTGCCAGTAGGGCGTGGCCTGCTGTGGGTGGTCTTTTGGCAGGCTCAAGGTCTTGCCCAGCGCCAGGCCCAGGGCCAGGTTGATCACCAGGTCGAAACCCAGCACACGCACGATGGCGTCTTCCACCGAGCGAATCTTGCCCGGCGAACCATAGTAGGGCGATGCGGCCCAGCTCACCACCTGTGCCGCCAGCGCCGGGTCGGTTTCGACCACGCCGGTGATATCGTCGATGCTGGCGTTGGGATCTACCCGCAGCTTGATGATCTTCTGCGCGGTGTCGGCGAGCGGAGGAATTTCGATGGTTTCTTCCAGGCGCTTCTGAATGCGTCGGGCGGTGAAGGCCTGGACGGCATTGGTGATTTCCCGGGTGTCGTCATCGGGGCGGTCGAGGTTGGGGCTGATCGCTTCGACTTGCTGGCCGAAGCTGCTGGCGCTGGCCTTGGCCAGCATGCGCTTGAAGTGTGCGCGTTCGATTTCCAGCAACAGGCCGGCTTCGCCGGACTGGATAAAGACAGTTTCGGTGTCGAGCAGGGCCTTTTCGTACTGACATGGCGAACTGGTCAGCGCCGGGATGCCCGGCAGCGCCTTGAGGTGGTGCTTGTCGAGCATCTGCTTCAGTCGCGGTACCGACACGGCGGTCAGCTTGCGCCCGGTCAGCTCGGCCAGGCGGTTGAGGTCCAGCAGGTGGCTCTGCGGGAACAGCACCATGAGGGCGCCGACCTCGTCGTCGAGAAGGACAGCCTGCACCCGCGAAGCCGCAGGCAGGTGCGGGTGTTCGACCACCTGACGGAAGGGCACGCCAAGTTTGTCGAGCAGCAGCCTGATGACGGAGGGGGCGTGTGGGGTTGCGGTGTCCAGGGCAACTTCAGTCATGGTCCGTATCCACTGATTCTTTTAAACGCGAAGTATAACCAGCCTGCGAGCAAATCTGGATCCATTCTGGGACTGGCGTCACACTTGGCCATATTGTTGGCCATGGCGCAGCCAGCGGTCCAGCAGCGGGCTGACGTGTTCCGGCCAGCGTGATACCAGGGCCTGAGCCGCGTCGCGCACGGCCGGCAGCAGGTCCGCGTCGCGCATCAGGTCGGCGACCTTGAACTGCAGCAGACCGGTCTGGCGGGTGCCGAGCATCTCGCCCGGGCCACGCAGTTCAAGGTCTTTTTCGGCAATGATGAAGCCGTCGTTGGTCTCGCGCATGATCCCCAAGCGCTCGCGGCCTATCTGCGACAGCGGCGGGTGGTACAGCAGCACGCAATGGCTCACGGCGCTGCCCCGACCAACCCGGCCACGCAGCTGGTGCAACTGTGCAAGGCCCAGGCGCTCGGGGTTCTCGATGATCATCAGGCTGGCGTTGGGCACGTCCACACCCACCTCGATGACCGTGGTGGCGACCAGAAGCTGCAGGTTGCCAGCCTTGAACTCGGCCATGATCTCGGCTTTTTCCGCCGGCTTCATGCGCCCGTGGATCAACCCTACCCTCAGCTCGCCAAGCGCGCTGCCAAGCTCCTCGTAAGTGCTTTCGGCGGCCTGGCAGGTGAGTTCTTCGGACTCTTCGATCAGCGTGCATACCCAGTAGGCCTGGCGCCCCTCGGCGCAGGCGGCGCGTACCCGCTCGACCACTTCGAAGCGGCGGCTGTCGGCCACCAGCACGGTGTTCACCGGCGTGCGCCCTGGCGGCAATTCGTCGAGCACCGAAGTGTCCAGGTCGGCGTAGGCGCTCATGGCCAGGGTGCGCGGAATCGGGGTGGCGGTCATGATCAGCTGGTGCGGGCACAACTCGCCGGCCACGCCCTTCTTGCGCAGGGCCAGGCGTTGCTGCACGCCAAACCGGTGCTGTTCGTCGATGATCGCAAGGGCCAGGTGCTTGAACCTCACCTCCTCCTGGAACAGCGCGTGGGTGCCGACCACCATGGGTGCACCGTTGGCGATCTGCTCCAGGGAAGCGGCCCGGGCCTTGCCCTTGAGTTTGCCGGCTAGCCAGGCGACTTCGATGCCCAGCGGTTCCAGCCAGCGCCTGAAGGTAATGTAGTGCTGCTCGGCGAGGATCTCGGTGGGGGCCATCAATGCCACCTGATAGCCAGCCTCCAGCGCCTGCAACGCGGCCAGTGCAGCGACCACGGTCTTGCCGGCACCCACGTCGCCCTGCACCAGGCGCATCATCGGTTCGTGCTGGCTAAGGTCATAGGCAATTTCGTTGGCTACCCGCTGCTGCGCGCCGGTCGGCTGGAAACCCAGGTTGGCCAGGTACTGCGCCTGAAGGTGGGTGGCCTTGGGCAGTACCGGCGCACGCAGGCTGCGCAGGCTTTCGCGCAGGCGTTGCTGCGACAGCTGGTGGGTCAGCAACTCTTCGAAGGCCAGGCGGTGCTGGGCCCAGTGCTGGCCTTCGGCGAGCTCGTCGAGGTCGGCGTCGGCCGGCGGGTTGTGCAGGTAGCGTATGGCTTCGTCCAAGGGTGCCAGCTGGTAGTCCCGGGCAAGTTCGTCAGGCAGCCAGTCGGGCAGGCTGCGCGGGCCAAGCAGGGCAAGGCTCTGCTGGCACAACAGGCGCAGGCGTTGCTGGGTAAGACCTTCGGTGGACGGATAGATCGGCGTCAGTGTCTGTTCCACCGGTGGCGGCGGCTCGCTGCCGTTCAGCGCGCGGTACTCCGGGTGGTAGATTTCCAGGCCGGAAGCGCCGGGGCGGGCTTCTCCATAGCAGCGCAGGTGGGTGCCCCGCTTCAGGCCCTCCTTCTGCGCGTTGCTGAAGTGGTAGAAGCGCAATGTCAGTACACCGCTGCCGTCGCCCAGGCGCACCACCAGGCTGCGGCGCTTGCCCATGGTCACATCGGTACCACTGACCACACCCTCGATAACCGCATCCTGGCCCGGACGCAGCTGGCCGATTGGCACCACGCGCGTGCGGTCCTGGTAGCGCAGGGGCAGGTGGAACAACACGTCCTGCAGGTTTTCCAGGCCGACCTTGGCGAGTTTCTCCGCCATTGCCTCGCCCACACCTTTCAGTACTGTGACCGGGACCTTCGACAGCTCACTCATGACTCAGGCCGGTTGTTCCGCAGGGTTTTTGGCGACCGAGCACAGGCGGATCGAATCGGCGAGGATCTCGATGGCCTTTGGCCGCGGGAAACTGGCGCGCCAGGCGATGGCTACCGTGCGGAATGGTGCCGGTGCCGTCAGCGGGCGCACTTCGATGACGCCGGGGGCGTAGTGATGGCTGTGCACGGCCGACAGCGGCAGGATCGATACGCCAAGGCCCGAAGCCACCATGTGACGGATGGTTTCCAGCGAGCTGGACTCGACCGTGGTGTGCCTTGAGCCTTCACCCCCCTTGTTCAGGGTAGGGCAGGCTTCCAGTACCTGGTCGCGGAAGCAGTGGCCCTCACCGAGCAGCAACAGGCTCTTGTCGTTGAGCATGGCAGTGTCGATGGTCTTCTTCGCCGTCCATGGGTGGTCGGCAGGCATCAGGGCGCAGAACGGTTCGTCGTAGAGCGGTAGCGTCAGCACGTCGGCTTCGTTGAACGGCAGGGCGATGATCACCGCGTCCAGTTCGCCGTTGCGCAGCTTTTCGCGCAGTACGTGGGTGAAATTTTCTTCGATGTACAGCGGCATTTGCGGCGCCACGCGGTGCAGCTGCGGGATCAGGTGCGGGAACAGATAGGGGCCGACGGTGTAGATGGCGCCGACCTTGAGCGGGGCGGTCAGCTGATTCTTGCCGGCCTGGGCCAGTTCACGAATGCCTTGGGCCTGCTCCAGTACCTTCTGCGCTTGGGCGACGATGCTTTCGCCGACCGGGGTCAGACGTACTGCGCTTTTGCTGCGCTCGAAGATCAGAACGCCAAGCTCGTCCTCGAGCTTCTTCACACCGACCGACAGGGTTGGTTGGCTCACGTGACAGCGCTCGGCGGCATGGCCGAAGTGCTGTTCCTGGGCGAGTGTGACGATGTAGCGTAATTCGGTGAGGGTCATAACGTGCGTCCATGAAGTTGCGGGCCCAGCATAGCGGCTGCAATCGATAGACGCACGTTATCAGACTTGCCGAATTGTGACAGAAGCAAAAGTCTCAGCGGCGGTCCAGTGAGTAGACGAACGGTGCCACGACTTCAATCGTGCCATTGTTCAGCAACTCGGGTGGCGGCTTGGGTACCTTGCCGGCCCGACGGATCATTTCCAGGGTCGCCCGATCGAGTGAGGCACTGCCTGAACCACCGGCCATGGAGTACGACACGACCTTGCCTTCGGCGTCGACCACGAAGCGCAGGCGGTTCATGCCTTGCAGGCCGCGACGGCGCGCGTCTTCCGGGTAGCGCTTGTACTTGGCCAGGTGGCGCAGCAGGTCGCTCTGCCAGGTTGGCAGTGCTTTGCTGTTGGACGCAATGCTCGGAGCCGGTGCCGCGGACTTCTGCGGTGGCGTGTTGCTGGGCGGTGCGTCCACCGTTTGCTCGGTGGGTGGCGCTTCCTTCGGCGGCTCAGGCTTTTTCTCGGGCTTGGGCGGCTGGGGCTTGGCCTTCGGCTTGGGCGGCTTGGGGATGGCGATCTTGGGCTTGGGCGCTTCTGCCAGCTTCGGCAACGGTGGTTCCTCGACCGGGGCCGGTGGCTGCGGAGCTGCCTTTGGGGGTGGTGGTGGCGCAGGCTCCGGCAACGGTGCCAGTTCGACCATCATCGCTGCCGGGGGCAGCTCGATGGCCTGGGGCACCGACCAGTTGAGCGTCAGCAGCACGGCGACCACGTGCACGCCCAGCACGATCGCCAGGCTGCCACCGTAGCGCGCCATGTTAGAGCGCGTTTTCATCATTTCTTGGCTGCCGTCTCGAGACCTACAAGACCGACTTTCAGGTAGCCGGCCGCGCGCATGTTGTTCATCACTTCCATCAGGTCGCCGTAATCCACGCCTTTGTCAGCCTGGAAGAAGATGGTGGTTTCCTTGTCACCCTTGGTCTTGGCGTCGAGCATCGGGCCAAGCTGGTCGGGTGCAGCCACCTGGTCGTCTCCGACATACAGCTTCTGGTCGGCCTTGACGCTGACGAACACCGGTTTCTCTGGCCTTGGTGCCGGTTTGGCGGTTGAGGCCGGCAGGTCGACTTTGATGTCGACCGTGGCCAAGGGAGCGGCGACCATGAAGATGATCAGCAGCACCAGCATCACGTCGATGAACGGCGTAACGTTGATTTCGTGGTTTTCGGCGAGGTCGTCGCCACCTTCGTTGAGATGCAGGCCCATGGCTTACCCCACTTTCACCATGTGCGGGGCGGCGCGCTCGCTGCCCTGGTGGTCCAGATCACGGCTGACCAGCAGCAGTACCTGGGCGGAGGCATCGGACACCTGCGCCTTGTAACCGGCAATGGAGCGGGCGAAGACGTTGTAGATGACCACGGCCGGGATTGCCGCGACCAGGCCCAGAGCAGTGGCCAGCAGCGCTTCGGCGATACCTGGGGCAACGACGGCCAGGTTGGTGGTCTGGGTCTTGGCGATGCCGATGAAGCTGTTCATGATGCCCCATACGGTACCGAACAGGCCGACGAACGGCGCGGTGGAACCGATGGTTGCGAGGACGCCGGTGCCGCTGCTCATGGTGCGGCCGCTGGCATGTACCAGGCGCTCCAGACGGAAGCTGACGCGCTCCTTGATGCCTTCTTTTTCGCGAGCGTTAGCCGAAAGGCGCATCTCTTCGAGGGCATCGTGGACCAGGGTATGGGCCAGGGTGCCTTCCTTGTTGGAGACTTCGCTGGCTTCTTTCAGGGTGGTGGACTTCTTCAGCTGGGCGATTTCACCACGCAGGCGGCGCTTGGCGCCCATCAGCTCGAAGCCTTTGGCAATCCAGATGGTCCAGGTGATGATGGAGGCGATGGCCAGGCCGATCATGACGATCTTCACCACGATGTCGGCGTTCTTGTACATGCCCCATGGGGACAGGTCATGGGCCATGCCCAGCGAGGTGTCTTCGACCAGGGCTTGAACGCTCGGGTCTGCTGCGGCCGGTGTATCTGCCGGGGTGGTGGCAGTGGCACCAGGCGCAGGCGCATCGACCGGGGCAGCAGCGGGTGTGGCCGGGGCAGTTGCAGCAGCAGGCGTGGCGGCGTTGGTGGTTGGCTCATCGGCCATGGCCACCGGGGCCAGCACCAGGCTGAGTGTCAGCGCGGCGATGGCGCGCCAGGCGCGCGACGGGGTTGGCGAAGCGGAAGGTTGAGTACGTGTCATGCTGGCCGGACCTGATGAAGAAAAAAGTGAGCGTTCTCCAAGGCCTCGATGCAGGCCGAGAACAATTTGGCGGCCATTATTGCAAGTAATTCTTGTTAACAAAAGTAATATTGTAGCTTTTTTCGCCTATGGTCTAGCCGCCCATCGTGTAGCGTGGCCAGGCTGATCAATTGGTCTAGGGGAGTTTAGAGATGTCAGACCTTTCCGTGATGGTGGTGGGTTGTGGTGATGTGGGTGGGCGTCTGGCCAGGCAGATGTTGGCTAAAGGGTGGAAGGTGAGCGGCCTGCGCCGTTCTGTCGATCAGCTGCCCGCTGGGGTTCAGCCGGTTGCCGCAGACTTGGCCGAACCGTCGATGCCGCTGGCCTGGCCACAGGGCGCGCTGGATTACCTGGTGTACTGCGTGGCGGCCAGCCAGCACGATGAGGCGGGTTACCAAGCAGCCTATGTTGATGGCTTGCGCCATGTATTGGCCTGGTTGGCCGAGCGTGGTCAGCGCCCGCGTCGCCTGTTGTTCGTCTCCAGCAGCAGCGTGTATGCGCAGAAGGATGGCGAGTGGGTAGAGGAGGGCGCTGCCACCGAGCCTGAGGGCTATTCCGGGCGAGTGATGCTGGAGGCTGAGCGGTTGGCACTGGCCAGCGGCATCCCGGCGAGCGTGGTCCGCCTGACCGGTATCTATGGCCCAGGGCGCGAATGGTTGCTGAGCCAGGTGCGTCAGGGTTACCGCGTAGCCGAGGAGCCGCCGCTGTATGGCAACCGCATTCATGCCGAAGATGCCGCCAGCCTGCTGGCGTTTCTGCTGCAGGCCGATGCTGATGGCAAGGTGCTGGACGACTGCTACATTGGCGTTGATGACGACCCCGCGCCGCTGGCCGATGTGGTGGCCTGGCTACGGGCGTATATGGGGGTTACCGAATGGTCCGATGAGCAGCGGGTGCGGCGTACTGGCAGCAAGCGCTGTAGCAATGCCCGGGCGCGGGCGCTGGGCTGGGCGCCTGTATATCCGAGCTACAGGGAAGGCTACGCCGCGATTCTGGCAGGAAAAGCCTAGCTGGCAGGTGGCGCGTTCCCTTGTGGGAGTAACTGTCTTGCTCAATTTCTAAAAGCTGGCGCGACCCTGTGGGAGCGGGCTTGCCCGCGAACACGGGCGAAGCCCGTACCATCCACCGCGGTGTCTTCTTCGCGGGTAAACCCGCTCCTACAGGGACCGCGCATCATCTCAGCTGCGCTCCAGCGCCCACTGACGCTTGCCCGGTGCCAGTTCCGGCATTTCATCCGGCTGCGCACGGTTCACTGCCTGGAAAATCTCCAGCTTGTCGCCATCGCGCTTGATGATGAACGGTGCACCGCGCTGGTTGCGCTCCAGCCACAGGCTGTCATTGCTGCCACCCATGGTCGCACAATCACCCGCCAGGCACAGGGCGAAGCGGTCCGGCCCGGGTAGGCCGGTGACGTTGCCGGTGTCGCTGAAGCGCACGCTGGCACCTTTGCCCTGGCCTTCGACGATCTTCCAGTTACCACCCAGGTAGGCCTGGTACAGCGCCTTCTCGAAGCTGCTGCCCAGTGGTGCATTGGCTGTCGCCGGCACCTTGGCGCGCACGAAGGTTTGCTTGGCGCCACTTTGGTCGACGGCCAGCAGCTCGTCGCCATCGAGCGAAAGCTGCTCGGTCTGGCCGCCATGGAAACGGGCCTGCCATTGCTTGTCATTGGCGCTCAGCTGGCCGTCAGCGGCCTCGAAACCATTGCTATAGCTGGCTTGCTGATTGGCCACATCGAGCTTCCACTCGAACACTGGGCCATGCTCATTCAGGGCCTGGCGCAGGCTGCCGGCTTTGACCGCCGCAGTGATGGCTTCCTGGTTGATCCAGATGCCGTTGAAGTCTTCGGGTTTGTGGCTGGTGCAGCCGCCCAGTAGCAGGGCTGCCAGCGCGAAGGGCAGTGCTTGACGCATGACGGGGTAACCTTGCGGAGTAAGAAGGGTGACGGGCAGGGGCCCGTCACCAGGGCATCATTCGATGACCAGGATGGCGTCCATTTCGACCTGAGAGCCTTTTGGCAGCGCGGCAACGCCGATGGCGGCGCGGGCTGGGTAGGGCTGTTCGAAGTAGCGGCCCATCACCTCGTTGACCTTGGCGAAGTGGCTCAGGTCGGTGAGGAAGATGTTCAGTTTCACGATGTCCTTGAACGAACCGCCAGCGGCTTCAGCCACGGCCTTGAGGTTCTCGAACACCTGCACGGTCTGGGCCTCGAAGCCTTCGACCAGTTCCATGGTCTTCGGGTCCAGAGGGATCTGGCCCGACATGTACACGGTGTTGCCGGCCTTGATCGCCTGCGAGTAGGTGCCGATGGCGGCAGGGGCCTTGTCGCTGTTGATGACGGTTTTGCTCATGATGACTCCTTGCGGTTGGCGGACTACGTACGCATGCGGGTGATGCGGACCACACCGGTCAGGGTACGCAGCTTCTTGATCACACGCGCCAGGTGCACGCGGTCGTGCACGCTGACCACCAGTTGGACCACGCTGATACGGCCGTCGCGTTCGTCCATGCTGATCTTTTCGATGTTGCCGTCGGCGGCGTTGACGCTGCTGGCCAGCAGGGCGATCAGCCCGCGCTGGTGTTCCAGTTCGACACGCAGTTCGACATTGAACTCGCCAGTGATGTCCTTGGCCCAGGAGAGCTGCACACACTTTTCGGGGTTGTGGCGGATTTCACTGATGTTGCGGCAGTTCTCCAGGTGCACGACCATGCCCTTGCCGGCCGACAGGTGGCCGACAATCGGGTCACCCGGGATCGGCGTGCAGCACTTGGCGTAACTCAGCACCAGGCCTTCGGTACCGCGGATCGCCAGCGGGCCTTCTGGCGCCGGCAGCTGTTCGCCTTCGGCCGACAGCAGGCGGCGCGCGACCACGTAGGCCATGCGGTTGCCCAGGCCGATGTCTTCGAGCAGGTCTTCTATCAGCTCCAGGCGGTACTCGGCGAGAATGGACTGGATGCGTTCCTGGGGGATTTTCTCCAGGCTGCTGTCGAAGCCGGTGAGTACCTTGTTCAGCAGGCGCTCGCCCAGGCTGATGGACTCCGAGCGGCGCTGTTGCTTGAGCGCGTGGCGGATATTCGTGCGTGCCTTGCCGGAGACCACAAAGTTGAGCCAGGCCGGGTTTGGCCGAGCGCCCGGGGCGCTGACGATTTCCACGGTCGAGCCGCTTTGTAGCGGTTCGGACAGCGGCGCCAGGCGGCGGTTGATGCGGCACGCGATGCAACTGTTGCCAACGTCGGTGTGCACCGCGTAGGCGAAATCGACGGCCGTGGAGCCTTTTGGCAACTCCATGATCCGGCCTTTGGGCGTGAACACGTAGACCTCGTCCGGGAACAGGTCGATCTTCACGCTCTCGATGAACTCCAGGGAGTTGCCGGCACGTTGCTGCAGTTCGAGGATACCCTTGACCCACTGGCGGGCACGCGCGTGGCTGCCCTTGGGCTGCTCGTCGTCGTTGGACTTGTACAGCCAGTGGGCGGCAATACCGTTGTTGGCCATCTCTTCCATTTCGCGGGTGCGGATCTGGATTTCGATGGGCACGCCGTGCATGCCGAACAGGGTAGTGTGCAGCGACTGGTAGCCGTTGGCCTTGGGGATCGCGATGTAATCCTTGAAGCGCCCGGGCAGCGGCTTGTAGAGGTTGTGCACGGCGCCGAGCACGCGGTAGCAGGTGTCCACCTTGTCGACGATGATGCGGAAGGCATACACGTCCATGATCTCGTTGAAGGCACGGCGCTTGCCGCGCATCTTCTTGTAGATGCCATAGAGGTGTTTCTGCCGACCGCTGACCTCGCCCTCGATGCCGTCGGCGGCCAGGCAGTTGGCCAGCGAGTGTTCGATCTTGGCGACGATTTCTTTGCGATTGCCGCGTGCGCTCTTCACTGCACGGTGAATCAGCGACGAGCGCATCGGGTGCATGGCCTTGAAGCCAAGGTCTTCGAACTCCACGCGCACATTGTGCATCCCCAGGCGGTTGGCGATGGGGGCGTAGATCTCGAGGGTTTCCTTGGCGATGCGACGGCGTTTTTCGCCAGACAGCACTTCCAGGGTGCGCATGTTGTGCAGACGGTCGGCCAGCTTGACCAGGATCACGCGAATGTCGCGGGCCATGGCCATGGCCATCTTCTGGAAGTTTTCCGCCTGCGCCTCGGCCTTGGTCTCGAAGTTCATCTGGGTCAGCTTGCTGACCCCATCGACCAGTTCGGCCACGGTCTCGCCAAACTGCTGGCTGAGGGCTTCCTTGGCGATGCCGGTGTCTTCGATCACATCGTGCAGCATGGCCGCCATCAGGCTCTGATGGTCCATGTGCATGTCGGCGAGGATGCTGGCCACGGCCAGCGGGTGGGTCACGTAGGGCTCGCCGCTGCGGCGGCGTTGCCCATCGTGGGCCTGTTCGGCGTAGAAATAGGCACGCCGGACCAGGTTGACCTGTTCGGGGCCAAGATAGGTCGAAAGCCGTTCGGCCAAGGCTTCTATACCCGGCATGGGTTCACCTCCTGCCGAGGAAGAGGGCCTTGCGCCGTACGACGTCGACCTGGCATCAATCAGACAGCCTCGTTGTTCTCGTCCTCGAACGCGGCGAACACCGGATCCTCGGTGACGATCTCTTCAGCAGCGATGAACTCGTTGGTGACGATGCCTTCAGCAATTTCACGCAGGGCAACAACGGTTGGCTTGTCGTTTTCCCACGCAACGCGTGGCTCTTTGCCGCCGGTCGCCAGCTGGCGAGCGCGCTTGGTCGAGAGCATGACCAGCTCAAAGCGGTTATCCACGTGTTCCAGGCAGTCTTCAACAGTTACGCGGGCCATGGTCTTCCTCAGTAGCAATTGCGGTGGGCGTGCAGCCCATTAGTGGGCAGGCGGACTCGATAGTATAAAAATTCACCAGCCAATAGGGAAGCGCTGTTTTGCCGGGCGGTACCTGCAAACCCTGCGATGCCTTCTTCGCGGGTGAACCCGCTCCTACAGGGACCGCGTAGCTTGTAGCGGCGGGTTTACCCGCGAAAGAGCCGGAACAGACACCCTCAGTGCATGAGCTTGACGATAACCTCAGAGCATCGCGTCACGCAACCGCGGGGTCAGCTCTTCGAACAGGGTCTGCACCGAGCGCAACGCCCGGCAATCCGGCCGGGTCAGCAGCCACAACTGGGTGTCGCAGCCGGCCAGGGGGCCGCTCAGTGCATCCACCCCGGGCAGCGCATGCACCATGTAATCCGGCAGAGCTGCCACGCCCAGGCCGGCCGTGACCAGTTGGGCGATGGTCGACATGCTGCTGCACTGGTAGCGCGGGCTCAGGCCCGGGTATTGTTGGTTGCGCCAGACCACCGTAGGGTGGTCCTGCATCGAGTCGTCAGGTGCGATCCACGGCACGCTGGCAGGCGACTCGCTCAGGCGCTCGCGCCACTGTGGGTGGCCGCAGACTACATAGGAGGTGGAGCCCAGGTTGCGGCCCACCAGGTGCTCCGGTGGCGTGTTGGTCAGGCGCAGGGCAATATCGGCGTCGCGCCGGCTAAGGTTGGCGAAGGTGTTGGAGGTGCCCATCTCCAGCGACAAGGCCGGGTAGTTGGGCATGAACTCGGCCAGCGCCGGCAGCAACAGGCTGTGCATCACCGCCTCGGTGCAGGTCAGGCGCACCGTGCCGCTGACCACTTGCTCGCCACTGGTCATGGCAATGCGCGCCGCTTCGAGCGCCTGCTCGGCACGTTCGGCCTGTTCGGCCAAGGCCTGGGCGGTGTCAGTCGGCAGATAGCCCTTTCGGCTCTTGACGAACAAGGCGGTGCCCAGCGCCGACTCCAATCGGCGGATCGAGCGGAACACGGTCGAAACGTCGACTTTGAGCAGTTCGGCGGCTTTGGCCAGCGAGCGGCCACGTTCCAGTGCCAGGACCAGAGAGAGGTCGGCGTGGGTAATCTGATATTGCATTGATGCACGCTCTGCTTGCCAAATTGCCAATGTCTGTTGCGTCTGGGCCATTTTATAGTGAAACGGCCCCCCGGAATCAATGCGCCCGGTCGGGTAACCAGTCCCCACGATGGGAAAGTGAAAACAACAACAGCTGCAACCATCGTCGCCCGTGAGGCGCCAGCCGTATCCCCACATCGCCGCAGCACATCAAAGGATGTACACCATGACGTCGGTAACCCCGTGCGCCAGTTCTTCCAGCGAGATGAATGACTTCCTCCAGGCCCATCCGGACACGCAGTACGTAGACCTGCTGATCTCCGACATGAATGGCGTGGTACGTGGCAAGCGCATCGAGCGGGCCAGCCTGCACAAGGTGTACGAGAAGGGCATCAACCTGCCCGCATCGCTGTTCGCCCTTGATATCAACGGATCCACTGTCGAAAGCACCGGCCTTGGCCTGGACATCGGCGACGCCGACCGCATCTGTTTCCCGATCCCCGGCACGCTGTCGGACGAGCCGTGGCAGAAGCGCCCCACCGCCCAGCTGCTGATGACCATGCACGAACTGGATGGCCAGCCGTTCTTCGCCGACCCGCGTGAAGTGTTGCGCCAGGTGGTGAGCAAGTTCGACGACCTGGGCCTGGATATTTGCGCCGCTTTCGAACTGGAGTTCTACCTGATCGACCAGGACAACCTCAACGGCCGCCCGCAGCCGCCGCGCTCGCCGATCTCCGGCAAGCGCCCGCATTCAACCCAGGTGTACCTGATCGACGACCTCGACGAGTACGCCGACTGCTTGCAGGACATGCTCGAAGCGGCCAAGGAGCAGGGCCTGCCCGCTGACGCCATCGTCAAGGAAAGCGCACCGGCGCAGTTCGAGGTCAACTTGCACCACGTGGCTGATCCGCTGAAGGCCTGCGACTATGCGATCCTGCTCAAGCGCCTGATCAAGAACATCGCCTACGACCATGAAATGGACACCACCTTCATGGCCAAGCCCTACCCGGGCCAGGCAGGCAACGGCCTGCATGTGCACATTTCATTGCTGGACAAGAAAACCGGCAAGAACATCTTCGCCAGTGACGATCCTCTGCAAAGCGATACGCTGCGCCACGCCATCGGTGGCGTGCTGGAAACCATGCCGGCGTCGATGGCCTTCCTTTGCCCCAACATCAACTCCTATCGCCGCTTCGGCGCGCAGTTCTACGTGCCCAATGCGCCGAGCTGGGGCCTGGACAACCGCACCGTGGCCGTACGCGTGCCCACCGACAGCAGCGACAATGTGCGCCTTGAACACCGTGTAGCAGGCGCCGATGCCAACCCGTACCTGATGCTCGCAGCGATTCTTGCCGGGGTTCACCACGGCCTGACCAACAAGGTCGAGCCTGAGGCGCCGATCGAAGGCAACTCCTACGAACAGCTGGAGCAAAGCCTGCCGAACAACCTGCGCGATGCCCTTCGCGCGCTGGATGACAGCGAAGTCCTCAACCAATACATCAGCCCGGACTACATCGATATCTTCGTGGCCTGCAAGGAAAGCGAACTGGCCGAGTTCGAAGTGTCGATTTCCGACCTCGAGTACAACTGGTACCTGCACACGGTGTAAGCCCATGAGCGCAAATGCGGTCCCCTTGATCGGTGTCAGCGCCTGCCGCCAGCAGGTAGGGAAGAACTCATCGCACACGGTCGGCGACAAATATGTCGAGGCGGCCGGCTTTGCCGGCTTGCCGCTGATCTTGCCGGCCCGTGATGGCGGCAGCGACACCCAAGCGCTGTTGGCTCGCCTGCATGGCATTGTTTTTACCGGCTCGCCTTCAAATATCGAGCCGCATCATTACAATGGCGCCCCCAGTGTGGCGGGTACCCGGCATGATCTGGCGCGTGATCGCCTGACCCTGCCGCTGTTGCAGGCAGCCATTGCCGCCGGTGTGCCCGTATTCTGCATCTGCCGTGGCTACCAGGAACTGAACGTAGCTCTTGGCGGCAGCCTGCACCAGCGTGTGCAGGAACTGCCTGGCTACCTTGACCACCGCGAACCTGAGGACGCCCCCCTGGCGGTGCAATACAGCCCTCGTCACTCGGTCAGTATCGAGCCTGGCGGGTTGTTCGAGCGCCTGGGCCTGGCGGCGCAGTTCGAGGTCAATTCGCTGCACAGTCAGGGCATCGACCGTCTGGCCCCTGGCCTGCGCGTTGAGGCGCGGGCCCCGGATGGCCTGATCGAGGCGGTGTCCATGCCGGCGGCGCCGGGCTTTGTGCTCGGCGTGCAGTGGCACCCGGAATGGCGCTTCAACGAAAACCCGGTCTCGCTGCGTCTGTTTCAGGCGTTTCGCGAGGCCTGCATTGCCTACGCAGTACGGGAGGGCTCACGGCAGGAATGATTCTGACGTCAGCCGAAGGTCTCGGATGACTCGTCCCCGATAGCAAGCTTTCAATGAGTGAAAGCGAGCCTTGTACTCAAGGCTTGTGAAAACAATTCCAAAATCTACGGCAAATACTCATGAGCAATTACACAGAAGCCGGTCGCCCACCCGATGTGGCGGCCGACGCGGGCAGCACTCAGCGCAGCAAAGGCCTGGCCAAGGGCCGCTTGGGCCTGCTGGCCAGCGTGGTGCTGGGCATTTCCACCATCGCCCCGGTCTATACCCTGACCGGCGCCCTTGGCCCTACCGTGCGAGAGGTGGGTGCCCACCTGCCTGCCGTGTTCATCGTGGGCTTCCTGCCGATGCTGCTGGTGGCGCTGGGCTATCGCGAGCTGAACTCGGCGGAGCCTGACAGCGGTACTTCGTTTACCTGGTCGGCGCGTGCATTCGGCCCCATGATCGGCTGGATCGGCGGCTGGGGACTGGTGGTTGCCACCACGATCGTGCTGTCGAACCTGGCAGGGGTGGCGGTGGACTTCTTCTACCTGTTCCTTGGGCAGATCACCGGCAAGCACGAACTGGCGGCGTTGGCCGACAACCTGTTGATCAACATCATTACCTGTTGCGTGTTCATTGGCTTGGCAGTGTGGATCTGCTGTCGGGGTATCGCCACTACAATGACTGTGCAGTACGGCTTGGTGGCCCTGCAGTTGCTGGTGTTGGTCGGCTTTGCTTTCGCCGCGTTCGGCGGCACCACCGCGCCGCCACCGCTGGCGTTCGATTTCGCCTGGTTCAACCCCTTCGGTGTCGAGTCGTTTTCGGCCTTTGCCGCTGGCCTGTCATTGTCGATCTTCATCTTCTGGGGCTGGGACACTTGCCTGACCGTCAGTGAAGAATCGGTGGGCAGCGAAGAGGTGCCGGGCAAGGCCGCTACCTGGACCGTGATGTTGATTCTCGGCCTGTACCTGTTCACCGCCATCGCGACCCTGCAGTTCGCCGGTATCAGCGAGACGGGTCTTGGCCTGAACAACCCGCGCATCCAGGAGAACGTTTTTGCCCACCTGGCCGGCCCGGTCATGGGGCCGCTGGCGATTCTGATGTCCATCGCCGTGCTGGCCAGTACGGCGGCGTCGCTGCAGTCCACCTTCGTGGCGCCGGCGCGCACCCTGTTGGCCATGGGTTATTACGGTGCGGTACCGCAGAAGTTCGCCAGCGTATGTCCACGCTCGCAAACGCCACGCTATGCCACCATCTGTGCTGGCGTGGCCGCAGGCCTGTTCTACGTGACCATGCGTACGCTGAGCGAGAACGTACTGGCAGACACCATCACTGCGCTGGGCATGATGATCTGCTTCTATTATTCGCTGACCGCGTTTGCCTGCGTCTGGTATTTCCGCGACAGCCTGTTCGACAGCCTGCGCCACTTCATCATGCGCGGCCTGTGCCCGCTGGTGGGCGGGGTGATCTTGTCGGTGATCTTCGTGCGTACCGCCATCGACAGCGCCTCGCCGGACTTCGGCAGCGGCTCGCATGTGGGTGGGGTGGGGCTGGTGTTCGTGATTGCCGCGATCATCTCGGTGCTTGGTGTCGGGCTGATGATCCTGTCGCGCATGCGTGCGCCGGCGTACTTCCTCGGGGCTACCCTGCGGCAGCAGGCTACCTTGCCTCTGCAGGAATAAATCATTGGGGCCGCTTTGCGGCCCTTCGCGGGCATGCGCGCTCCCACAGGTACGGCACAAGCCTCAAGTCAGTGATTAACCCGTGGGAGCGGGCGTGCCCGCGAAGGGCTGCAATGCAGCCCCCATCGATCTTTAGCCGATCATTTGCTTCAGCAGCGCCGCATGACGCTGCTGCTGCTTCTTCAACAGCAGCCGATTCGAGCGGAACACCGCTTTCAAGTCTGCCAGCGCCGCGTCGAAATCATCATTGATGATCACGTAGTCATACTCGTCGTAGTGCACCATCTCGCTGACCGCTTCCTTCATGCGCCCGGCGATGATCTCTTCGCTGTCCTGCCCGCGTCCGTCCAGGCGCTGGCGAAGCGCCTCCTGGCTTGGAGGCAGGATGAACACCGACAGCGCCTGCGGCATCAGCCTGCGCACTTGCTGGGCACCTTGCCAGTCGATTTCCAGGATCAGGTCGTAGCCCTGGTCCAGGGTCTGCTGCAACGCGCTGCGCGAAGTACCGTAGAAGTTGCCGAACACTTCGGCATGCTCCAGAAAGTCACCTTGCGCGATCAGCGCCTTGAATTCCTCGTGGACGACGAAGTGATAGTTCACCCCGTGCTGCTCGCCCGGGCGCATGGCGCGGGTAGTGTGCGAGACCGAGACGCGGATCTGCTGGTCGTCCTTGGTCAGGGCGGTGACCAGGCTGGTCTTGCCGGCGCCCGAAGGGGCCGAAACGATGTAGAGGGTGCCGCTGCTGTGGTTCATGGTCGGGGTGGCCTTACTCGATGTTCTGTACTTGTTCACGCATCTGTTCGATCAATACCTTCAGGTTGACCGCCGCTTGCGTGCTGCGTGGGTCGAAGGCCTTGGAGCCGAGAGTGTTGGCCTCGCGGTTGAGTTCCTGCATCAGGAAGTCCAGGCGCCGGCCAGCGGCACCGCCACCCTTGAGCACCCGGCGTACTTCGGTGACGTGGGTGCTGAGGCGGTCGAGCTCCTCTGCCACGTCGCTTTTCTGGGCCAGCAGGACCATCTCCTGCTCCAGGCGCTGCGGGTCGAGCTCGGCTTGCATGTCGCCGAAGCGGTCGAGAATCTTCTGCCGCTGCGCCGCCAGCATCTGCGGCACCAGGGCGCGCAGGGTAGAGACTTCGCTGGCCATGTTGTCCAGGCGTTCGTTGATCAGCCGGGCCAGTTCCAGGCCTTCGCGCTGGCGCCCGGCCTTGAGTTCGGCCAGGGCTTCGTCGAACAGCGCCATGGCTTCGGCATTCAGTGCCTGTGGGTCGCTGGTGTCGGCCACCAGTACGCCTGGCCATGACAGCACTTCAAGCGGGTTCAAGGGGGCCGGCTGCTTGATCAGGCCGGCCACTTCCTCGGCGGCGGCAACCAGTTGCGCGGCGCGCTCATGGTCCACCTTCAGCGGTTTGCCGTTGCTGTCTTCGTTGAGGCGCAAGGTGCATTCCACCTTGCCGCGTGACAGGCCCTGGCGCAGGCCTTCACGTACGCCGCCTTCGAGGTCGCGCAGGGCCTCGGGCAGGCGCAGGTGCGGCTCCAGGTAACGGTGGTTGACCGAGCGCAGCTCCCATACCAGGGTGCCTTGGCTGCCGGCGCGCTCGACACGAGCAAAAGCGGTCATGCTGTGCACCATGGGGAGTACCTCGCGTAGATGAATGAACGGTGGGAGCCTCTCGGCTGCAAGGCGCAGGATTGTAGCGCAGTGTCGCCGTGGCGCCCAATCCACCTATGTTACCGACGGGTGGCTACTGGGGTAGGAAAAGGCGACGGGCTGTGCCGGGCGCGACAATAGGCATGTCTTCCCTGGGCTACGGGCTCTATAATGCTCGGCAGATTCAAAGTCCCAGTACAGGTATCCCAGATGAAACGTCCAAGTGGTCGCGTTGCCGATCAGCTCCGCTCGATCCGCATCACCCGCAACTACACCAAGCACGCCGAAGGGTCGGTACTGGTCGAGTTCGGTGACACCAAAGTCATCTGCACGGTCAGCGTTGAAAACGGTGTACCGCGCTTCCTCAAAGGCCAGGGCCAAGGCTGGCTGACCGCCGAGTACGGCATGCTGCCGCGCTCAACCGGCGAACGTAACCAGCGTGAAGCCAGCCGTGGCAAGCAGGGTGGCCGCACCCTGGAAATCCAGCGCCTGATCGGCCGTTCGCTGCGCGCCGCGCTGGACATGAGCAAGCTCGGTGATATCACCCTTTACGTCGATTGCGACGTGATCCAGGCCGATGGCGGTACCCGCACCGCGTCCATTACCGGCGCCATGGTCGCCTTGTGCGACGCTTTGGCAGTGATCAAGAAGCGCGGCGGCCTCAAGGGCGGCAACCCGCTCAAGCACATGATCGCAGCCGTATCTGTCGGCATGTACCAGGGCGAAGCGGTGCTGGACCTCGACTACCTGGAAGACTCCGCAGCCGAAACCGACCTGAATGTGGTCATGACCAGCGCCGGTGGCTTCATCGAAGTGCAGGGTACTGCCGAAGGCGCACCGTTCCAGCCGGAAGATTTCAACGCCATGCTCGCTCTGGCGCAGAAGGGCATGGACGAGATCTTCGAGCTGCAGCAGGCGGCACTGGCTGACTGAAGCCAGCCCAGGAGGTGCGGGGCATGAGCGATTCGAACCTGTCGGTCCCCCCGCCCAATGCCGAAGTGCGGCAATGGGCGATGCTCTGCCACCTCTCCGCGCTTCTGGGCCTGGTAGTGCCGCTTGGCCACCTGCTGGGCCCGCTGGTGCTATGGCACCTCAAGCGCGAGCAAGACCCTTTTATCGACGCCCAGGGCAAAGAGGCGCTGAACTTTCAGATCAGCGTGACCATTGCAGGGCTCATCTGCTTCCTGCTGATGTTCGTGGTCATCGGGCTGGTGCTGTTTGCCATGCTCGCAGTGGCCGTGATGATCCTGATCATCATCGCGGCGGTGCGGGCGAATGAGGGCAAGCCTTATCGCTACCCGATGATCTGGCGGCCGATCAAATAACCATTGGGGCCGCAATGCAGCCCCAATGGTCTTTTAGATGGTCAGCGTCCAGTCATAGTCGACGATCAGCGGCGCATGCTGGGAGAAGCGTGGCTGACGCGGCAGGCGGGCGTTGCGCACGAAGCGGCGCAGGCCTGGAGTGAGGATCTGGTAGTCGAACCGATACCCCAGGTTGAGCATCTCGGCCTGCTCGTTGTCCGGCCACCAGCTGTACTGGTCACCTTCACGGCTGACTTCGCGCAAGGCATCGACATACCCCATCTCGCCAGTGATTGCATCCATCCAGGCGCGTTCTGGCGCCAGGAAGCCCGGCGACTGCTGGCTGTCACGCCAGTTCTTGATGTCGAGCTTCTGCTGCGCCACGTAGAACGAGCCGCAATAGATGTATTCGCGACGCTTGCGACGCTGCTTGTCCAGGTACTTGGCGAAGTCGTCCATCAACTTGAACTTCTGGTTCAAGTCTTCGTCGCCGTTCATGCCCGAAGGCAGCAGCAGGCTGGCAATACTGACTTTGTCGAAATCTGCTTGCAGGTAACGCCCGTAGCGGTCGGCTGTCTCGAAGCCCAGGCCGGTGATGACTGCCTTGGGCTGCATGCGCGAGTAAAGGGCCACACCACCTTGGGCAGGCACCTCCGCGTCGCAGGCATAAAGGAAATAGCCATCGAGCTGGAAAGCTGGGTCGTCGAGTTCAAAGGCCGAGGCGCGGGTATCCTGAAGGCAGATGACGTCGGCATTCTGGGCTTGCAGCCAGCTGAGCAAACCACGCTCGGCCGCAGCCTGAATGCCATTTACGTTCACACTGATGATCCGCATAAATGGCCCCATAAATCTCGTGCGTGTATGATACCCGAGCTCAACCCATTTAGCTAAATCCGTGGTGTCCGGGACTATTCATGCAGCCGTATCAGCGCGACTTTATCCGTTTTGCCATCGATCGCGGGGTACTGCGTTTCGGTGAATTCACCCTGAAATCGGGGCGTACCAGCCCGTATTTCTTCAATGCCGGCTTGTTCAACACCGGCTCCGCACTGGCTGAGCTGGGGCGTTGCTACGCCGCCGCCATCGTCGACAGCAAGATCCCGTTCGATGTGCTGTTCGGCCCGGCCTACAAGGGTATCCCTTTGGCGGCGACTACCGCCGTAGCCCTTGCCGATCAGCATCAGCTCGACGTGCCATGGTGCTTCAACCGCAAGGAAGCCAAGGACCATGGCGAAGGTGGCAGCCTGGTCGGCGCGCCGCTGGCCGGTGACGTGCTGATCATCGACGACGTGATTACTGCCGGTACCGCCATTCGCGAGGTCATGCAGATCATTAACGCCCAGCAGGCCAAGGCCGCCGGTGTACTGATCGCGCTGAACCGTGAAGAGCGTGGCAATGGCGAACTGTCGGCGATCCAGGAAGTGGAACGCGACTTCGGTATCCCGGTGGTCAGCATCGTTTCGCTGACCCAGGTGCTGGAGTTCCTGGCTGATGACCCAGAGCTGAAACAGCATCTGCCGGCTGTAGAGGCCTATCGGGCGCAGTACGGGATTTGATCCTGGCCTGGAAATGAAAAAGGCGACCTTCACATGAAGGTCGCCTTTTTTGTGTCACCTGTTCCGGCCCTTTCGCGGGTGAACCCGCTCCCACCGGATCTCCACAGCCCTCAAAGGCGGTGCTATCCCCTGTGGGAGCGGGTTTACCCGCGAAGAGGCCGGTGCAGGCTAGCCAATCACTCAGCGTGGCTTGCGGTTGGTAATCAGGGTGCCCACGCCGCTGTCGGTGAAAATCTCCAGCAGCACCGCATTCGGCACGCGGCCATCGATGATGTGCGAGCTGTTCACGCCGCCCTGCACCGCATCCAGCGCGCACTTGATCTTCGGCAGCATGCCGCCATAGATGGTGCCGTCAGCGATCAGTTCGTTGACCTGCTCGGTGGTCAGGCCAGTCAGCACCTGGCCCTGCTTGTCCATCAGGCCGGCGATGTTGGTCAGCAGCATCAGCTTCTCGGCTTTCAACGCCTCGGCCACCTTGCCTGCCACCAGGTCGGCGTTGATGTTGTACGACTCACCATTGGCGCCCACGCCGATCGGCGCGATCACTGGAATGAAATCGCCCTTCACCAGCATGTTCAGCAGGTCGGTGTTCACGCTCACCACTTCGCCCACGTGGCCGATGTCGATAATTTCCGGAGTGGTCATCTCGGGCGTCTGGCGGCTGACAGTCAGCTTGCGGGCGCGAATCAGCTCCGCGTCCTTGCCGGTCAGGCCGATGGCGCTGCCGCCGTGGCGGTTGATCAGGTTGACGATGTCTTTGTTGACCTGGCCGCCCAGCACCATCTCGACAACGTCCATTGTCGCCGAATCGGTGACGCGCATGCCGTCGATGAAGTGGCTTTCGATCGACAGGCGCTTGAGCAGGTCACCGATCTGCGGGCCACCGCCGTGGACCACCACCGGGTTGATGCCCACAGCCTTCATCAGCACGATGTCACGGGCGAAGCCCGTCTTGAGCTCCTCGCTCTCCATCGCGTTGCCGCCGTACTTGATCACCAGGGTCTTGCCGACAAAGCGGCGAATGTAAGGCAGTGCTTCGGACAAAACCTCGGCTACATGGGAAGCGGCATCGCGATCGAGGGTCATGCAGGGCTCCTGTAAGGAACAGATAGTCGGTCAGAACGGCAGTTGCAGCTCAGGCTCTACCCGCAGCAACTGGGTGCGGAAAACATCCTTGATACGTTGTAACTCGGCGTCGCTGTCGGCCTCGAAACGCAGCACCAGCACCGGCGTGGTGTTGGATGCACGAACCAGGCCCCAGCCGTGGGCGTAGTCGACCCGCACACCGTCGATGGTGGTCAGGTTGGCTTCGCCCCAGTCGGCATCGCGTTGCAGTGCATCAATGATGCTGAATTTACCCTCGTCGGTCACATCAATATTGATTTCCGGCGTGGAAATATCGTTCGGGAAGGCGGCAAACAGGTTTTCGGCGCTCTGCTCGGTCTTGCTGAGGATCTCCAGCAGGCGCGCGGCGCTGTAGATGCCGTCGTCAAAACCGTACCAGCGTTCCTTGATGAAGATGTGACCGCTCATCTCGCCTGCCAGCAGCGAACCGGTCTGCTTCATCTTTTTCTTGATCAGCGAATGGCCGGTTTTCCACATCAAGGCGCGGCCACCGTGCTGTTCGATCAGCGGAGTCAGACGGCGGGTGCATTTGACGTCGAAGATGATCTCGGCGCCCGGGTTGCGCGACAGCACATCCTGGGCAAACAGCATCAGCAGGCGGTCGGGGTAGACGATGCTGCCGGTGTTGGTCACCACGCCGACGCGGTCGCCGTCACCGTCGAAGGCCAGGCCGATATCGGCACCGGTTTTCTTGACCTTGGCGATCAGGTCTTCGAGGTTCTCTGGCTTGCCCGGGTCCGGGTGGTGGTTGGGGAAGTTGCCGTCGACCTCGCAGAACAGCGGGATCACCTCGCAGCCCAGGGCTTCGATCAATTGCGGTGCAATCACACCGGCGGCGCCGTTGCCGCAGTCCACCACCACCTTGAGCTTTTTCGCCAGCTTCACGTCGCCGACGATCTGCTGGAAGTAGCGGTCGAGGATCTCGACCTTTTCCACGCGGCCCTGGGCCAGCGTCAGGTCGTTGGTTTTCAGGCGGGTCAGCAGGGCCTGGATCTGTTCGTTGGCCAGGGTGTCACCGGCGATGACGATCTTGAAACCGTTGTAGTCCGACGGGTTATGGCTGCCGGTCAGCATCACACCAGACTTGCCGGCCAGCACGTTGGCGGCGTAGTACAGCGCCGGGGTGGGCACCAGGCCGACGTCGCTGACATGGCAGCCCGCATCGACCAGGCCTTTGATCAGCTGTTCCACCAGCATCGGGCCTGACAGGCGGCCATCGCGCCCTACCGAAACCTGCGGTTCGCCCTGGGCCAGGCTTTGTGCGCCGATGGCGCGGCCGATCCAGTAGGCGGTTTCGGCGTGAAGGGTCTTGCCGACCACGCCGCGTATGTCATAAGCGCGGAAAATGCTGTCGGGCAATGCGGCGGGGACCAGGTGGGCCATGTCGTTCATCTCTGGAAACTCCATTAGTCAAAGGCTTTCTGGGCTGGCGCAAACTGAACGCTTGGACGGTGGTTTCGCCAGAGAGTTCGCCATCCTTGGCCTGAACGGTCATTTGCCGGCTCAGTGGCTACCGGAGTGACCGAAGCCGCCAGCGCCACGCTGGCTTTCGTCGAACGCTTCGACGATGTCGAAGTGAGCCTGTACCACCGGTACCAGCACCAGCTGGGCGATGCGCTCGCCAACCGCGATGGTGAACGGCGTGTTGCCGCGGTTCCAGCACGACACCATCAGCTCGCCCTGGTAGTCCGAATCGATCAGGCCGACCAGGTTGCCCAGCACGATGCCGTGCTTATGGCCCAGGCCTGAGCGCGGCAGGATGACTGCCGCCAGGCCCGGGTCGCCGATGTAGATCGACAGGCCGGTAGGAATCAGGATGGTCTGGCCCGGTTCGAGGATGGTGTCTTCCTTGAGCAGGGCGCGCAGGTCGAGGCCGGCGGAGCCGGGGGTGGCGTACGCGGGTAGCGGGAATTCGCTGCCCAGGCGTGGGTCGAGGATCTTGGCTTGAAGAGCGTGCATGTAACTTATTGAACCTGGTTGAGCCGTTCGGCGATGAAGGCGACCAGTTGCCGGGCGATCTTGCCCTTGCTGGTCTGCGCGAAGAGAGTCTGGTGCTGCTGGCGGTCGATCACGGTCAAGGCGTTTTCTTCGCTGTTGAAGCCGATGCTGGGGTTGGCCACATCATTGGCGACGATCAGGTCGAGGTTCTTGTCCTTGAGCTTGCGCGTGGCGTAATCGAGCAGGTGCTCGGTTTCGGCGGCAAAGCCGACGCTGAATGGGCGGTCGGCGCGGCCAGCAATGGTGGCAAGGATATCGGGATTGCGCACCATCTGCAGCAGCATGCCGTCGCCGGTCGTAGGATCTTTCTTCAGTTTTTGTGTGGCAACCACTTCGGGGCGGTAGTCCGCAACCGCTGCCGAGGCAATGAACAGGTCGCACGGCATGGCCGCTTCACAGGCCGCGAGCATGTCCCGCGCGCTGACGACGTCGATGCGGCTGACCCGGTCAGGGGTTGGCAAGTGCACGGGGCCCGTGACGAGGGTCACCCGAGCCCCTGCTTCGGCGGCCGCTTCGGCCAGGGCGAAGCCCATCTTGCCGGAGCTATGATTGGTGATGTAGCGCACCGGGTCGATGTTTTCCTGGGTCGGCCCGGCGGTGATCAGCACGTGCTTGCCGGTCAGTGCCTGGCGCTTGAAGCTTTCCGCTGCGCACCAGGCCAGGTCGGTGGCTTCGAGCATGCGCCCCAGGCCGACGTCGCCACAGGCCTGGCTGCCGGATGCCGGGCCGAACACCTGAATGCCACGGCTTTTAAGCAGCTCGAGGTTGGCCTGGGTGGCCGGGTCACGCCACATGGCCTGGTTCATCGCCGGTGCCACCGCGACGGTGGCGTCAGTGGCCAGCACCAGCGTGGTCAGCAGGTCGTCTGCCATGCCCTGGGCCATGCGTGCCATGAGGTCGGCGGTGGCTGGCGCGATCAGCACCAGGTCCGCCCACTTGGCCAGTTCGATATGGCCCATGGCTGCTTCGGCGGCCGGGTCGAGCAGGTCCATGTGAACCGGGTGGCCCGACAGCGCCTGCAGGGTCAGCGGGGTGATGAATTCGGCACCACCGCGGGTCATGACGACGCGCACCTGCGCGCCGTGCTCCAGGAGACGGCGAATCAGCTCGGCGCTTTTGTAGGCGGCAATGCCGCCACCCACGCCGAGAACGATGCGCTTGCGATACAGCCGCTGCATAGGCTTGCCTTTTTCCAGTGAGAGCGGGCGACGACGTTTGAAATGCCTGCGGCGGAACGTCGCATGTACGAGGCGAAATAGATTAACACACGGCCGAAAAGGGCCGCAGCAAAGGCAGAGGGGCGGGATGAATATCAGGGAGTGGCCGGCGGAAGAACGGCCGAGGGAGAAGTTGTTGCAGCGTGGGGCAGGGAGCCTGACAGATGCGGAGCTGCTGGCCGTTTTTCTCGGCTCAGGCGTACGTGGGCGTAATGTCGTGGAGCTTTCGCGAGGCTTGTTGGTGAAGTTCGGAAGCTTGCGCCGGTTGCTGGAGGCCGACCGCGAGGCCTTCGTCGGCGAGCTTGGGTTGGGCCCGGTGAGGTACAGCCAACTGCAGGCACTGCTTGAGATTGGCCGCAGGCACCTTGCAACGTCGATTGAGCGGGAGTCTGCCATGGACAGCCCGGCAGCGGTGCGACGCTACTTGAAAGCCATGCTCAGGCATGAGGCCAGCGAGGTGTTCGGGTGTCTGTTTCTCGATACCAAGCACCGGCCACTGGCATTTGAGATCCTGTTCAGGGGCACGATAGATCGGGCGAGTGTCTATCCGAGAGAGGTGGTGCGGCGGGCGTTGGTGCACAACGCTGCGGCATTGATCCTGACGGGTTATGGTGTCAACAGTTTGGTTGCATCGCGCTGAAACATCAGCCGTAGAGCCGAATGAAGCCGATTTCCTAGCTTCCAATGTTGCACTATCAATGTTGCAAATCGTGCCGTCGCTGACGGCCAAGCTGTGATCACTCGGACTCAAATGGTTTGGAACACGCCCATGGGGCCGCGTCCTCACGACTCTCTAGGCAAGGAGGATCAGTAGGCATTTTTGTGTAGTTCTGCGCACCGTCCATGTCCAGGCCTAGGCTGCCTAGAGACGTAAGGGGCATCTAGAGTATCAGATGGACCAGCGTAGGCGTGTACCGCAGCCTTGGTAAATCGACTATGGCGAAATGTGTGTCAACCCAAACGTAATTCGTCCATTTTTAACTAAAATGGTTAATTGTATTAATGCGCTATATCATATTTCCGATAATGACTTGTTATTGACATGCTCAACAAAAAAAGGTGAAATGCCTTGCAATTCCGCCGAACTCCAAGGACGCTTTCGATGCGCCACTCTTTTTCAGGGATCATTGTCAGGTACTTGTCTGATGAGGAGGAGCCCGTTAAGTACGGATCGCCAAAGTCACCGACAACGGCCATCCCTCAGGAAGACCACCAATCCCCATCTAATGTAGAGAATCGAATTAGATATAGGCTGGAGGCTATTAAAGCGCGGAAGGCGAAGGAGGTAGAGAAGCGCAAAAAAACAGGTGAGCTCTGGGAGAGAGAACTTGAAGATGAGTTGCATGTAAACTTGTGGGAAACCGGTCGTGATAGACTGTCTCCCTTCATGGATATCGGGCTTATGATCGGTAAGCGCGACGCTTACTCTGCGGTCGTGGTTGACTTTCCGTGGAAAGTAGAGTTAAAAGACGTAAGCGATCTTGGTTCTAGGCTGAATGGCGAAAAGAGCGTTGCTGCGATTTTTAATGAAGTCGTTCATTATGACGGATTTGGTGAAGGTAATTACGCCAATATAAGTTTTAGGCGAGATGGCGTCGACGAGAAGCCTTTTTCTTTAGTGCGTTTGAATACTCAGCTATTTACAGTCGAACCAATTTTTCTGAGCGACGAAAACGTATGTACTCGCTTGACAATCAGGCTGCCTAGTCGTCCGGCCGGTACATTGACAGAGGATCGTAGAGAGTCCGCTTACATCCGCTTCCGTGTTCGAAATATCCCTCCTACTGTGTACACGATGGATTTCATCCAAAAGGACCGGGCGTTGATCAGCTCCAATACGGAGACTCGGATCATTGATTTTAGGATAAATGTACGACGCGGTGTTCCAGAGGAGCTTCTCAGCGGTAATGATAAGTTGAGATTCCCAAAGTTTCAGAGAATCCACTGTTTTCTGACAACTATTCGAGATGAAGTATGCGTTTCTGATACTAAGGATTATAAGGGCTATCGGTCCCTTATGGACGAAGAGGTATGGAATGAATACATTCGCTTGGACAGTAGTGTGGGTATCTCTGAAGAAACGAGTGTTAAGAACTATTTGGGTTACCAGTGGACCGCTAGCAAGGAGGGTGAATCAGTCAAGGATTTAATCGTTCTTGGGCGCTTTTCAAAAGTTCGATCTGACTACCTTTCAATAGCGCGTTTTGTGACACTCGTTGTGATTTTTGGCGCGTCGGGAAGTGCGTTGTGGGACATCAGCACGACTTGTGTTGCTCTACCGGTACCCGCTGGCTGCGGGTGGAAGGCAATCTGTCTTTCGACATACCTGGTCATCGGTTTCTTTTTGATAGGTGCCCGGCCATTGTTTGAGCACTTGAAGAAAAAAGCTCTCAAGCGGTTAGGTCAAAGAAACTAACTTTCGAGAAAAATTTAAGTTGTTTTCTCTAATGGGCTCAGCTTCGATTAAGCCATTGAAACTGAGCTCGTCTTTCATGGGCCTATAATAATCATGATACTTTTTGGCCAATTCGAAGCCATAGTATTTGAATAATCTGCCGAAAACAGGTTTTTGCTCCTCAGCAATTGATAGCAAAGGCATGCTAGTGCCAAGAGTTTGGAACGAGCGCTCAAACAATTTCAATCCGACCCCAGTATTCTGAAATCTAGGCAAAACTCGTAAGCAGCACAACTTCTTCTCAAGACCATCATTCTTGACTATAGCCAGTCCAGACAAACTACCGCGGTTATGCTCAAGAAGAATGCTTCGCTCACCTGAGAGTAATCCAGGTATTACCTTGTAATCCAACCAAGCGTTGAAGCCAGGATAGTAACCTGAAAGATCGTGAAGATGAGCTATAATAACGGGCAGCACAAGGTCGTGCGCCCAAGGATTGGCGATCAAAAATTTCTGATCAACAGCTTTCAATGAGCTGGTGATCCAGTCTATATCCACCTCTCGCGACAGACTCATCATAATCAATCTATCCTTATCCGAGCTCCAGTTCTCGCTGCTGTTCGCCTTCGTTAGGTTTAATATAGCAGAAAGATTGCGGCGGGGAGATCCCCGCTCCAACTTCAGACAAATTTTTTGGGGATTCATACTGGTGAACAGCTCCAACCGCGATAGCAATCGCTAAATCCTTACCCTTGTAATAGCTGTCAAAATATTTTTTGTCGATGCCTGCCGAGTTTTTGGTCCGCTCCCAAATTTTCGAGGGTGAGTCGCTGTAAATTTTTAAAATCTCAAACTCACCGACTACCTTACCCACAGGTTTAGTAGCATATATAACTACGGTTTTAACGTCGGCATTGGTAAATGAGACCTTTCGGAACTCATATTTTTTCTCGCCGCTAAGAATTTTGCTGGCGTACTCAGGCTTGATGGATAATAAGACTTTCATTAATTTCACCTTCTTTTGCAATCCATCTTAGCTGTTTCTCTGTAAGCTGGGTGAAATCCCACCGAGTACGGGTGCTAATCAGGCATTCCTCGATAAGCCGCTTTCGAATAATTCTTCTTTTCAATGCGGCGTTATACGTAAATTTGATTATATATGATTTCTGCTTATTAGTAAAATAGTCTTTGAGTTGTTCGATAGTAAAGATGCTATAAGGTTTTGTGTATTTTATGAATTGAGATTCGTTTTTAAATGATCTTATCTGTCGTACCTCCTCCACAACGCCCAGTGACGAAACTACGGAACGATAATACGCTTTGCCTTTACCGTCATTTGTTCGATAGATAGCAACAACGTCCCCAGGTTTCAAGCTTTTAGTTCTGTTGATGCCGGAGATATACACCTTGTGTATGCTATTTGTGTGCGACACGTCCTCCAATATGTCGTGACTTTCTCCGTTCAAAATTGAGTCAGGTAAAAATGCTGAGTGATATTCTGGATAAATTGCAAGAAGATAAAAATTTCTATCGGTCAGCTCAAAGTGCGGAAAATCCTTAACCACGTCGCCAGTCACCAGGTGGAGGTCCCTAATGAGGACGTGCTCAGATCCATTTGCCGTAGTTTTAGTGGCGCGCTTTTCGAAACCGTAGCGTTCCAACAAGGCCATAAGGCCTGCATGCTTCTCGAAAACTGTGACATATATGTAGTCGACTTTATGGCTCATTGCATGGTCAAATATTTTTTTAATGAATCTTTCGCCAAGCTTTGTCCCATGAGCATTTATCTTAAGCGTACCTACTTTTAACGCTACGCCAGTTGGAAGGGGAGGGGTGATGCTAGAATCCGGGTTGGTCTCAAGTTTTAGATATAAAAAGCCATCCATCCTCTTACGGCTGTTGTGGAATACATAAGCCTCTTCACCAGTTGCCGCCTTCTTCGCATACCATGCGCAAAACTCACTATAATCTTCCTTTAGTGAGTCAAAAAATGGATCATCTCCATCTGTTTCTGAAAATTTTTTGTATTGCAATCCCTTCATCTGACACTCCTTTATCCATGTATTTTTAAGTGATGATTATTCTTTTTTAGTTAAATATGAGACTATGGCCTGATAATTTTTGTTGTTAAATATTTGTAGAGGTATGCCGGTTTCTTCATGGTAAGCGAGAGCATTATTTCTTTCTGCGTCCATAAGCTCCTTCAAGAGTGGCTCATCCCACTCCATTTTGTCTCGCGTTCTAAGGCGTAACTTTACTTCATGTGTGTCGGACTCAATCAAAATTATTTTATCAATATTTAATTTGCTGAAGACGTTCTTGGGTAGAATGGTTATTTTGGCTTCTGAGTCTATAAGCGCGAAGTGACCATCTAATATAATATTGCTATAGCATGTCTTTAGCTCGGCGACAGCTTCGATCAATATGCTTTGATTGCGCTCAATGTCCTTGGTTTTTTTGGAACTGTTCCAGGTTGCACTCCCTCGACGCGCTCGAATTAACTCACTTGCACTAACGCTTAGATAACCTAAATCTGCTGCCAACCGTGAGCATATGGTAGTTTTTCCAGATCCGTAAACGCCAGCTACAAATATGATCATAGGCACCTACATGGTGATGAAAGCGCAAGCAACATTAAAATATTAACTGCTGAAAGCGCTTGCTGGACGAGACTGCATAGGGTCGTCGAGATGCAGTCAGTCCTTTTTGGACACTACCAATGTGAGCTAGTGCTGTCTACGGCAAGGCTGCTATTACCTGCTTGGCGCCGGAGCGGCGGCAACCCAAACTCCGCGTTGGTCAAAGCGATGAAGCAGCTGCAGTGGTGTCGAAAATTTGTGTGCTCGGGCCGGCTCTGGCCACATATTGTTTGGTCCGCCCAATCTCGTGGGTCCGATCCGGCTCCTCATCGCTCAGGGGAGGGGCGCTCATTCATATTCGGCCCCACCGCTAGGCCATCACTTTAAAGCATGCTCCATTAGCTAAGGCCGCACTAGATCAAGCACGACAACAATGACACGTCCTTCTCGTGATGACTTACTTTCGGTAACAAGAAATTCCCGAAGCTCATCAGCCGTTTGAGGTGTGAGCGCGCCTTTTCCAGGGGGTTTAAGACGCTTATTCGGTGATTTTTGATCGCCAAACCAGAGAACGAGATAGATGCCGCGGCCTTCTGCTCGCCAATCCCGCGTGTAGAGCGCTTCAAGCTGCTTGTCTGCACCTCTCCAGAGTTCCGGGTGCCACTGCCCCTTCACTTCGATGGGCACTCGAAGTGTACCTGCAGAGCAAGCGATATCGACTTCTTTGTCTGCAGCAACGTGTGCCTCCGGATCAAACGTGATCGCTTTGGATCCTTGGCGAAGCAGCCCCAGCAAATGATCACGGCAACGCTCCTCCGCATAAGGAATACCATCGTCGTCATAGAACCCGCGCCACGATTCAGCATCGTCGCTCTTGACCTTCGCTTGGGCGATCAAGAGCTCTTCGAGTACCAACGCCTGCAGATCGGCTGCGGTCACTGGGCGAAGATTGCGCGCAATCGCATTTATCGCCTCAAGTGTAGGAGGGGCATAGACAGCTTCGACACGGATGCGTGATTGCTCGGCAATAACAATCTTGATCGTCTCAGTGTAACCGTCAGTTGGAGCGCTCCTCAAACGCGCCAGCGCAGCGACCGCATCTTCGCAGGTGTCATTTCCTAGGCGATGGATGAGGTGGGTCAAATAGTTGCTCGCGTCCCAAGGATTTGTATCGCCAGAGGTGGTCCCCATTGGACGGTCTACCTTCGGCCAGCGAGGGCGTAACGTAGCGATGATCCATTCAAGCTGCATAGGACTAAGATCGATGATAGCTTCGCCGAAGTGGCCAGCTGTGCGACTCCGCAAATGCCAGAGCAGCTCGGGCTCAATCGAAGAAGCGTTGAGCCGCGCTACAGTCGGCTCATAATCAACAATAAGGCCAATCGCATCCCAGTTTCGCCTTCTCTCATGGTCGGTTAGACCTAAGTGACCTGCCGCTGCACGGCGTAATGACTCGAATCGTCCTGAGCGAACAAGCCGATCGATCAATTCTGCTTCTGGTCCGATCGGCATATTTGGAAAGCGTTCTAACCATTCCGTAGCAAGCTCGACTGCAAGCTCAGCATGGCGCTCGTCTCGCACAAGTGAATAGAGGCCATCTACTGATGTACATCTAGCTTGAAGTTGAGGCTCATGGTAAAGCCGCATTGCATTGCCCCAAATGCCGCGAACCTGGACAGCGGTCTCTATCGCATCCCTTAAGCCAACAATCCCTGCTTGATCGTCGATGTGGGAGCGACGCAGTTCGAACAGTCCTGCCATAAGACGCTCATCAGAAAGGTCATCGAACCCTATACCTTTCCGAAAACGTTCGGCGAGTGCGGCGACGATAATGTAGGCAGCTTCATAGTACCGACCTTGTGCAAGGCTTTCCGCAATGTCGTGCGCCGTGGGATTGGCTGGTTTGAGTACCATGAAGGCTTCAAACCCTACATGCGCCACCTCCCCGATATCGTCTCCAAGCCATTGAGCGACGCGCTTGTGAGCTGGCACATCGTCTCCAATGTCATTAAACAGCTTGAGATAAGCTTTAGCAGGGGCGATGACAGTGCCGTAGTCGCCTGAGCGCATTTCATCGAGATGAAGCGCATAATCGTTTCGCTGTCGTGCGTGCGCAGCTGTTTGCTTTGCTCGGCGAGCGCGCTCCCTTTCATCTTGCTTGGTCTGCCACTCTGACAAAACCGGCGCAACAAGATTTTCGACCCACTCCATTAGCTCAGTGGAGTGCGCAGCGAAGCGTCTTGCGACTGCACGAACCTCAGAGCCATTCTGTTCGTCATGCGGAGTGAGCTGAACCAAATGGCGCCAACGTTCATCGCTGTGATCCGAGTGATCAAGCGTCTCGAGTAACGCAATCACATCAGCGGCGTTCGGCGCAAAAGCGGATGACCGCTCTCTCAACCGCCAGGCTAATTGCCAAAGATTGTGATGACTGGGTCGTTCGAGTAGTACATATCGCTGTACGGCCTGGCGTAAACGATCTTCGCGGCGTATGAGGATCTCGAGCTGCTGGCGAGATTCGCGGTGATATCCGGCGCTAGCATCAAATGGTTCTAGCCAAGACCAGAGCTTTTCGGCGGTGACGCCACCGGTTTCTACGCGACGTGCGGTCAGGTGATATGCCAAATCAGTTAAGACGTCATTTCCGGGACGGTCGTACCGCTTGCCAAGTGTTTCTGCTGCTACGGCTAAGCGGTCAAGTATCCCTTCAATCCTAGAGTCAGGAAGCCGCATTTTTAGGCCTAACAGTACCCCAATCGTACTGCTGTTATTGAGGGCGTGAGCGACCACTAGATCGACGATAAGTCTGTCGTCTACACGCTCGTAACCAATCTCATCAATCAGCTCGATGGCTAGTCGAGTCGAAAGTTCATCTTCATAGCCGTGTAGCGCGTGCAGGATAGTCGACCAATCATCCTCACCATCTATTTCGGAAAGAGCATCACCTGCGGCTCTCCGGATCGCGAAAATGATCTTTGGTTCGAGAATTATCCTTCGCAAATCAACTGTTAACTGTGAAGCAATCTTTTGACCTTTTACTGCTTCGAGCAGAAGGAGGCATAGACCAAATGGCGTGTCCGGCGCTGTAATCAGTCGCCGTATGTCTCCAATGAGCTCGGGTTGTGTGATGCCACGTAACGAATAAGGTTGCCAAGCCCGAAAACGAGGATTGTCGGTAGCCAGTACCTCTAGTGCGGCAAGTAGCGAGCGAGCCTGCTCGACGGTGAGATCGTCTGCATCACCATATTCGATCACGCCCATCGGATCAGTGGAGATTACCGCTTGAGCAAGAGCTGGCTCATGAGCAAGCCACGCATGAATGCCACGTAAACTTGCCGGCACGAGTCCATGGCTGTGAAACATTGAAAGCAGGCGCCTGCGTTTTTGCGGGGTGTCAGCCTGTTTCACGAGCCATTGAGCCCCGAGATATTCGCCGACACGACGATGCACATAGCCAAACCGATCGGCACCATCGGCTTTGAATAACCGTGTGCCAAGCATTTCCCCTATGAACTCTCCGTCAGGAAGGCGAGAAATATCGGCGAGCTGCACCTCGCCTTCAGCGGAGTTGGCTGCGGATGCTCGAACGATGACTTCGCTGCCAGTAAGAATCAAACCAGCAAAGGCAGCGCCTGCGGTGTCAAGACCTGTTTCTCGTGCGAGCTGGATGTGGGCCTTCGCATCCCGGTGCTCGACGCGCAAAACCTCAACTGCTCGACTGAAGAGCTCGCTACGTGTCTCCGGCAGCTTTCCCGATCCGGCGACAGTGGAGATGAGTTTGAGGGTCTGTGGATTGCCAAGTAGCCCGTTGAGCCCGCGCGCGTTGAAATGCTCGACCACCGTTCTGGCGCTCTCGACCCCAAGGGAGACACTTAGAAAGATTGTTGCATCATCTTCATCAAAGGGCTCTAGATGCAGCTCAAGCGGCTCCTCTGGATACTGCTCACGAATAGCCTCTATCCCAGTGGCGCTGCGCCAGTCCGCGACACGGCACGATAGCACGAAGTGCGGGTAGCCAAGTCTTCCAAGCTGGCGTAGCACTAAGTCCACCGCATCACCTTCTTGTTGAGCGTTTACCTCATCAAGTGCATCAATCACCAGCGTCTTGGCGTCGCCCAGTAGTGTTCTCGGGTCATGACGATTGATCAGTTGGCGAGCGGTGCAGCGTGCATAGCCGGGAGCGGTTGCAAGCCATTCGAGCAGATGTGACTTTCCCATTCCCGCTTCCCCGAGAATGAGAAGAGGTTCGTTCCGCTCATGCAGCTCGACTTGAGACAGCTTGGCTCGACCGTTTGGGATTTCGTACCAAAGCGTCCGTTCAACAATCTCGTGCACCGTCAAATTTGCACATTCACTCATGTCTTACCGACGCCTCATCCGGTGCCCAAGCCTGATTCTATCCTGCTGAGATTTAGGGTTGAAAGCTGCCATTCAGCGTGGTGTAACAGCTACCGAGCACCTGTTGATCAATGAGTAGTTCCGCCGCCAATACCTAGGGCTTTCATTTGATAATCGGTTACAGCTTGAAACAGAGACTCTGCAATCAAGCGTAACCTTTCCACTTCGACTGCGGGTGCGCCTGTTTCTTGAGCTACGTGATACCGCCGCATGGCATCAATTGCCTCGGTGTAGGCAGGATGATCGGGAAACAGAATTTTGGGCGGAATGGGCATTTGTGCTCCAGCGTCAGTGCATTGGTTCGGCCAGGCTGTCGGTTTCGATCAACTGGACATTCATCACCACGCTATCGAGAATTTTCGCCAGCAGTCAGAGCCGCGCAAGCCCATATCTAGAGCTTCTCGACGCTCCGTAGCGCTCGAAGGGCCTCGTAAAGCAGCGGCTCCACTGCCATTCAAGGTTCGCTTCTTACTCTTTTGTATAACGCTCTACTACGCCGCGGCGGAATTGAAAGCAGTATCGTAGTGATGGGGGCTGAGCTTTCTTGTACCTGCTCTGTGGCGTCAAGCGCGACGTGTTAACCACTTTTTTGATGTGTTAACCATAGTGCTTTACAGGTCAAAAAAGTGGTTAACAACCAGCGAGTCCAACCCCATGTTCGCATTGCCATCAGTTCTACGGGGAGGGCGGTTTTGGCTGGGAAAGGCTAGCACCAAGATCTAGCTGTTCGGCTTCCATCGCCACCTGCTTGAGCAAATCCGCTACCGATCGATTTTCCTTCAGAGCATAGCTACCTACTAAAAGTGTGACAGGGTGCACGGCTAGGACCGGAGCTATGGAGTCAAGCTTCTCAATCGTGGGTACGTACCTTCCTCTTTCCAGCGTACTGATATAGGTACGGCTGCTGACCGTTGCGAAATCCTCCTGCGTAAGCTTTCGCTTGACTCTCACCCATTGCAGTACCCGACCAAAGGCGCTTTTCAGTTCCACTTTGCATCTTCCGCAAAAGGAAAGATGAGGCACCCGCGAACAGTATATGACTACAATGTATGCTGTTCATTTGAGAGGACGCTGGAATGTTTATCACCAACCGATGGGCAGAGGTGGATCGCTCCCACGCCTGGCTGGCGGAGGATCAGCAGGCTTGGCACTTCGTAGAGCAACGGCTTTCATCGCCCTGGCTCCACATCACGGTTACGAGAGCCCGGGGAGAGGACACGTGTGTCGAAGTCTTCTTTCTGGAGGACATGCGGGGGCTTGAGCATTTCACTCGAATGGCCGCAGGCGGAACAGCTGCGCTATCCCTCCGAATTGTCACCCCTGGATGGATGAATGGTAGCGGGGGGTGGTCAATGGAGCCTCTGGAGGCTATCCATGAAAGCGAGGATGGCTTGCACAGGTGTTACACGGTTCAGAACGGCCGGCGCTATTGCCAGCCTAACAGCACCGATTGCCTGAGCCGGTGTGACTTCAAAGAGCTTTACCGACGAGAATAGGCCTCTTGCTAGGACGTGGCGTCGTCGAAGTACCGCCTAGGGTCAATAGCGTCCTCTGTCATGAGTTGTGCGGCTTTTACAATCGTCTGAATCAATCGATTATTCTCGACCTTCGCTTTTTCGAGCTGCGTTTCGAGAGCGAAAATCCTGGCATCTCTATCCTTTCGTCCTGCCTTTTTTACATCTAAGAGATATGAGTGGGTATCAGCATATAAAGCCCGGATTTCCTGATCCCTCCAGAGAGTTTGGCGACTGACAGCGGTTTTTTGAGCAAGCCCACCTTGTGTGAGCGGCCCCGTAATCCGACCCTCCTTATAATCAGCAAGAATAGACCTCGCAAGCTCCTTCCATTTTTTATCCTGCTTCACGATGACACCTATTTTGATTTTTATATGCATTTAAAGCTGCCTTGCAGCTCTTAACCATATCGCAAACAAACAACACATGCTGATCGAATTCATGGGTGCTGTCGAGTTCAGCCTCGATACTAGCTGTTATATCAATTCGGTTCTCAGAAATCACCTTCATAATTCGCTCATATTCTGTTAGTAAAGTCTCAATGGCGGCCTTTGCTTCTAGATCTTCTGGGTTGAGATGAAAGGATTTGCACCCCGCTTCCGTGCCGAACCCTCTGACGCACATGAGGCCTCTATCACAAGGGCTGATGTACAACTCACGTGAGCATCCGCCCCATGGTGTTAGATTTAAAATGCTCAGCTTCTGGATGATCATTTCTTCAATTAGAACATCAGCGACTTGCTCCTCCCGCCATCGGATGACTAATTTTCCCAAAAAGTCTTCGGGTGGGTGATCGGTCAAGTATAAAGATCTTACATATTCTGCCCGTTCTTTAGCCGTGCGATAGTCATAGTGACGGCTCTGGCGTGGCGTACGCCCCATCCAGAGGTCTACCGCTGTCTCAGAGGGGCCGGCGCGTAGGATGGCCGTGGTAACCCAGCGGCGGATCTGGTGGGGGGTGATGGAAAATATCTTCCCGTTCCGGTCCCTCAGATCAAGGCGTTGAAAAATCGTAGTTTTTGACGAATTGGTAGAAAGGTAGTTGTAAAGGTCCGCCCTGGAAAGCGGGCGCGGGATAATACCTTGCTGTGAGACCGTATTAAATTGGTTCTCCCAGATAACAATCAAATTGTCGCTGAGTTTGTTAGGGTGGCCCTTAGTCGTAAATTTTGCGCTATAAGGTGCTTCTTCTCCGTCATCGGGCATCGAAAATTGTTCGTCAAAGTGGCGTTGCAAATGGGATCTGTACCTTTTTTCTAGAGCCCGCTTGAATAATCTGATGTCTATGGCCAGAGAGGGAACCCCCGCTCCCATCCCTCTTCTAGACAGCATGAGTTTTCTAATGCGGGCCCACTCTCTTTTAATATCGAACAGCTGCACGTATGAGGGCAGGGCACCAGGCTTGAAGAGCCCGCATTTGACCATCCCCTTAAGAAATACTCGAAGCTCGTCATTAAACCACTTGCATTTATTTACCGACGATTTCGATGACTTGGTGTGAACCCCGATGTCTAGCACCGAAACGCTGTAGCGACTCTTTTTGTAACCATTCAGGTATTTAGACCAGTCCCACCTAAGTATTCGTTCGTCTATCCAAACCGCAAAGCGTGCTGCTGTTATTCTAGGAAGTTCAACGGCGCAGCCGTAATATCGCCCGCCGCTGCAAAGCTCTTTGGCTGATATCTCAAAGCAACTCGTTAATTCGTCAACAAAGTAGTGGTGCTCTACGGTTAGGTCCAGCGATGTGAGCTGATCTATAGCTCCGGGCTCTAATGGGTTTTTTTCTCGGTAGATGGTGAGTGCTTTATCTACAAAGGAGAAACCATTTGCTTCGATATCAAGGGCCCGCTCTCTTGCATCATGGCAAAATGCTTGTAAATATTCAAAGGCTTCTGTGAGTGGAGTGCTCCATAAATCTGCGACTGGTACGGCGGCTGGTATAAGATTTTTCTCAACAGGGACCCGCACGAAAGTTGTATGAGTATCATGGTCCTGAAAGAGGCAATTTTTCGGCAAGTTTGTGATTTCACCCACCCTCAAGCCGAGCGCCATGCCGAAACAAGTCGCTTCTAGACGTACTCTGTCGAAGCCATTGATTGGCTCAAGGCTTGGATCATTTTTTATAAGGCATCGGGCTTTCGCGATGCCCTCGTGTAAGTCAGGAGAGAATAGGGTTTCTTCTCTGTGTCTGAATTGTTCAGAGGTGAGCTCAAAGTTGCTGTGTGTCGGGTTAGGTACGCCAGTCTTCCACTTGATGAATCTATCAAGGAACCGAAGCGGTACCCCACTGTTGGTTATGCTGAAGTTGTTGAGGAAATTTAGAAAAGCCCTAAGGGCGTTCGCTCGATGATACACCGTGGCTTCAGAATGATCTTGCCTCATTGAGTCCACGGTGGTGTCAAAAACCTTGCGTGTTATGTCGCTCCATTTGATGTCAGAGTTAAGCATTACGGCTGAGAGCCTTCTGACCGCTGCCATTCGTCCGATGACCAAGGTGGCCGACGGACGCCTAAGCATTTCATGGGCTATGAAACAGCGAGCGAGCTTTCCCGTCACTGTCGGAAGAGCGGGTTGATCTTCATGTCGTTTTTGCACAGAGCCGAGTGACGTAAATGGGATATTACTCGATCTGTATTGCCATACCTTACCCTCAAAATCTCCGGACACGAGGCCACTCGATTTGAGGTCATTGAACTGTTGGCGTGCAAGCTCATAACGTTTATCAAGAACGACCATTGAAACGCTCAATTTTTCAGCTCCTTTACGGCGATAAGAACCGACTTGGCGCCGTGTATAGCTGCTTCGACTTGTTGGACCATGGCGCCACTAGAAGAGCTTCCCAGCATTTGTTTAAATCTAGTGATGTCAGCTAGAGCAGCTTCATGGTCTGCGTGGCGGCTGGGCCTGAATTTAGGGCACGCATAGCAAGTAACTGTAGGGTGAAAAGGGCATGGTTTTTTTGAGCTGCATAATCCCAAGCTGCTTATAGGTGATAATGCAGATCTGTCAGCAGTTTCCTCCATAAACTTTCCACACCACATTTTAACTGCTGCATTGATTTCCGGGCTCGCCATGTGAGTGGTGTTAATGAACTCTTGGAGTTCAAGGTTGTAGCGGAAATAATGCTTTATCGAGTTCAGATTTATATGGTCGAGAGCTTCCGCGACTTCGTCCGGAGACGCCCCAGAAAGGACCATGGAGGTTGCTTTGGTTCTGCGAAGCCGGTACGCGGAAATACGCATAAAAGATGCGCTTTCATTAGCGGTTTTGTGCGGGTCAAGTAACTGGAGTTCCCAAGTAAGCGATCTGAGCTCATAGCTCAAACGATGATTATCTTGATGTAGAGTAAAAGGAGTCAATTTGGGATTGGTTAGATACCGCAGGAGACGAGTTATAGATCTGAAAGGTGCAGGAAACAACGGAATTGGAAGTTCAGGGACGCTGATGCCATGCATTAAGCATAGCTTTTCAATTGCCCCTGATGCAGCCTTGCATTGGTGCTCGGCCAAAACGCACTGTTGCTGAACAGCTTCTGCCGTATCTTTGGAGATGTAGCGTTTCTTCAAATTACTGGGGTGCCTCCTAAGCCTTGAGCGTCGAATCCCTTTCACACTTGGCACCATGACGAAAGCTCCAATTTCGTCAATGCCAAAGTCTGTGATCTGCATAAGAGCCAGCTGGATTGGACGAATTCCCCAATCACGGCACAGGAGAAACATGGTCCGCTGGATGTGCGATACATGCTCACTTGTGGAAATATTCATTTCAATGTGCGTCAGCTGTACCCGAGTAAAGGGCCCGAAGTCATCGTCTCGCATCGTGACCAGGTGCTTGTTATCAAACGCCTTTACAGCCAACTGAGAAAGCTCAAGACTGTCATGCTCATTGAATCCTGAAATTTCTTCGTCTAGGCACCACCGATAGAAAACTCGGAGGGCAACTAACTCGTCATTACGACCGGACGTTTTCAGGTGGATGCATTCGCGTGCAGCAAAGGTTGAGAGTCGATCCCCAATGGTTTCTGCATCCTTGCCCGGAAACTGATGCGCGGCTAGTATTCGCTGCACCAGGATCAGCGGCCTAAGGTCAATATGGGTTTGGACTCGATCTATGAACCATCCTCTGAGAAGCCACTCCACAAACAGATTTTTGTGAAGCGGGTGGCCCCAGGCAATATTCATCGGACCGCACCCAATAATTTCAATGTTTAGATTTTCAAGCCATGCAGTATCGTTGCGAAGCGTTATGGTCTGACCAAAGGTAGATTGCACCCTGAAAGGAAAGTCGTCTGTCTCGATGCCGAATCTACTTTCGATTTTTGCGGTCAATTCAGTCGGCGAACTAATCATCAGTTTTCTCCGCCGGAAGTGTTCTGTCAGATATCCTAAGTATTTCTCCGAGGCGATCTGATATAGCTTGTCGAGAGTATTTTTGCATGCTATCGCTGTTCGGGCTCCATCCGCCCAGATACGCCAGGGCATCTGTTACATTGATGTTGGCAGCGCCGCTTTTTTCAAGTTTTTTGCGAGCTATATTTGCTCCTGTAGCTCTCAAACCATGCGGGTGAATCCGTGTTGAAAAAGTTGGCAGACCGAGGCTGGCTGCAACGGTACGAAGAATGGTGTTTACGGTTCGCGCAGACAACCGCCTTCCATCACGGGAACTCACGAATAGGGCTGTACAGGGTCTTTTAGGTTTGATCAGTTTGTGGCGATGATCGGAAATATATTCGTTCAGTATCGCGGCTACCGACGCGGTAATGGGGACTATCCGACCGCGTGTCTTGAGACTAGCCCCGTCCTGTCTCCGCTCCCTGTTGATATCGCTGGGACGCTTTATGCGAATGGTTGGAGAGGGCCCTAGATCAAGGTCGTCCAACTCAATCAGTACAACCTCGCCACGTCTGGCAAGTGTCTCCAGCATGACCAGAAACAGGCAGTAGTTGCGGACCTGAAGCTGTTCGTTGTGGAACGGATTTCTAAGGTCAGCTGGACGGAGTACGCCTTTGAATAACGCTTGACTCTCGGAATCAAGTGGGGTTGCAGGCATTGGCGGTTCTGATTGCCGCGCAATCTTGATGACCTTTTTTTGAAGATTTCGTAGGTTTTTGGCTTTATTTTTTTCCGCTTGGCTTTGCTCCAGTAGGCCTAGCCGGTTGAGCTCAACGTAGTGCTCGAAGGAAAAATCGATGAATGACTTGACTGCTTCAAGTCGACGGGTACAAGTCGATTGGCTCGCTGCCGCACCGCCTCTGGTGGAGCAGAGGCGCTCGGCCAGCGATGTCAGTTCCGTTGAACTGAACACCGCCAAGCGCTCAAGCTTCGTTTCCAGTGGGGAGTCCCGGCTGAGAGCCCACTCATACGCGATCGCAATGTCACGTAGGTAGTTCTCGACGGTGTTGAGACGCGATCTGTGAAGCAAATCCTCTGCCCAGAGGTTTGCTAGTATCACAGGAACCCCCTCCACCAGCAGATACGGCCTGAGGCCGCTGGAAGCAGTGCGGATCATTCGGATTTCGCAGCAAGGTACGTTCGGCATCGGTATCACCACCTCTGCAACGTTTTCGAACATATACCATAAGTGCCACAACCACCCTTCAGGGATCAGTGAACCGAGTCAGGACGATGTGCATTTGACCCTGTCGTTGAAGCGGGGGCTGGCGTTGATCGATGTGCGGGTGCTGGATCACATCATCATTGGTGATGGGGAGCCGTTGTCGATGGTCGAGCATGGGTGGATTGTGGCGTAGGTAGGTCAATGGGGTCAGGGGTAGCAGGCGCCTGTCTTGAGGTTTGTGGTGCCTGGGAGATCGAGCGCCGCCCGCGCGGCGCATCGCGAGCGAAGCTCGCTCCTACATCTGTTTCGGGCCAGTTATTCCTGGTAGAGAGACGCGCGGCGCCTTGGTGTCCACCTCGATATCGTGCCGGACAAACAAGGCGGTCGCGCACGCTGGCGCAGGCGTTACTGGCCCGAAACAGATGTAGGAGCGAGCTTCGCTCGCGATGCGCCGCGCGGGCGGCGCTCGATCTCCCAGGCGCCACAAACCTCAAGGCGGGCACCCCAGAACTTACTTGCTCACTGTCACCTTGCTGAAATCCAACCGCCCGAACGGGCTCACCTGGTACCCCTCGACGCCTTGGCGCAGCAAGGTCGCCGCCGTCGGGTGCGCCAGTGGCACCCACAGCGCCTGCTGCTGGATCAGTGTCTGCGCCTGCTGGTACAGCCGGCTGCGCACGCTCTGGTCGTTGGTGGTGCGCCCGGCGCTGATCAGCTGGTCGAGGCGGCTGTCGCAGAAGCGTGCGAAGTTGGTCCCTGACTCGACCGCCGCACAGGAAAACTGCGGGCTGAGGAAGTTGTCCGGATCGCCGTTGTCACCTGCCCAGCCCATGAACAGCAAGTCATGCTCGCCGGCCTTGGCGCGGCGGATAAGCTCGCCCCATTCGATCACGCGGATTTCTGCCTTGATACCAATCTTCGCCAGGTCGGCTTGCAGCATCTGCGCGCCAAGGCTGGGGTTGGGGTTGAGCAGGCTACCCGAGGGCCGGGTCCAGATGGTGGTACTGAAGCCTTCGGCCAGCCCGGCCTTGGCCAGCAAGGCTTTGGCTTTCTTCAGGTCCAGCGGGTAGCCAGGCAGGTCCTTGGCGTAGCTCCAGGTGTTGGGCGGATAGGGGCCGTTGGCCGCCACTGCAGAGTCTTCGAACACGGCCTTGAGGTAGGCCTGCTTGTCGAAGGCCAGGTTGATGGCCTGGCGCACTTCCGGCTTGTTCAGGGGTGGGTGCTGGCTGTTGATGGCGACGAAGGCAGTCATGAATGCCGGTGTAGTGGCCACCTTGAGATTACCGTCCTTGCCCGCTTCGGCAATGTCCAGCGGCTTGGGCGACAAGGCAACCTGGCACTCGCCACGCTTGAGCTTCTGCAGGCGAACGTTGGCATCGGTGGTGATGGCGAAGATCAGCGGGTCGACCGCCGGCTTGCCGGCGAAGTAGTCCGGGTTGGCGCGGTAGCGCACCACGGCGTCTTTCTGGAAACGCTGGAACACGAACGGCCCGGTACCGATCGGTTGGCTGTTCAGCTTCTCCGGCGTGCCGGCCTTCAGCAGTTTGTCGGCGTATTCGGCGGAGTAGATCGAGGCGAAGCCCATGCTCAGGGTGGCCAGGAAGGTGGCGTCCGGGTGGCTGAGGGTGAAGCGCACGGTGTTCGGCGCCGGTGCATCGATCGCCTTGATCAGGCTGCCCAGCTGCAGCGACTGGGCGTGCGGGTAGCCGCCCGGCGCAGTCTTGTGCCAGGCATGGGCCGGGTAGAGCATGCGCTGGAAGCTGAACAGCACATCGTCGGCATTCAGCTTGCGGCTTGGCTTGAAATAGGCGGTGCTGTGAAACTTCACGTCATCGCGCAGGGTGAAGTCATACACCAGGCCGTCGTCCGACACCGTCCAGCTGGTCGCCAGGCTGGGCACCACCTTGCCTTGCGCCGCGTCGAACTCCACCAGGCGGTTCATCAGCACGTCGGCGGTGGCGTTGGTGGTGGTGAGCGAATTGTACTGCACCACGTCGAAGCCTTCGGGGCTGGCCTCGCTGCAAACACTCAGCGGAGCGGCCTGGGCAACGCCGGCGGCGAACAGGGAGGTGAACAATAAGGAAAGTGCGGCGGCACGCATGGTGGCTCCTTGGCTGTCAGTGGCCCATCTGCCAGTGCAGTCTGGAAAAAGCCTACCCTAGTGCGCCCGCCGGCAAATGACCACACCCTTTTTTGCAAATCTTGCGACGAGCGGTCGACGACTGGCGGGGCCTGCCGCTATGCTGGCCCGGCGCGTTCTGGAGTGCGGCAATGTGCATCTACTGTTGTTGCAGCCAAGTCTTTCTGGTATAAAGCAGCGCTCTTTTCTAGGGGCTCGGCCTGTCGCATAAGCGGATCCGGTCGATAAGACCTCCAGAATCACGGCGCCCAGGCGCCAAAGACTGAGAGATTAAGCGGCCAACCCATGCCGGGTTGGGCATGTGGTTTTAGAGGGCTGAGTCATGTCGAGAGTCTGTCAAGTTACTGGTAAGGGTCCAGTAACCGGGAACAACATTTCCCACGCAAACAACAAAACCCGTCGTCGTTTCCTGCCGAACCTGCAGCACCACCGTTTCTGGGTTGAATCCGAGAAGCGTTTCGTGCGTCTGCGCGTTTCCGCCAAAGGCATGCGTATCATCGACAAGCGCGGCATCGACGCCGTTCTGGTTGACATCCGTAAAGCTGGCGCCAAGGTTTAAGGGAGAGCATCATGCGTGAATTGATCCGTCTGGTTTCGAGTGCCGGTACCGGCCACTTCTACACCACCGACAAGAACAAGCGCACCACCCCGGACAAAATCGAGATCAAGAAATATGATCCGGTTGTTCGCAAGCACGTGGTGTACAAGGAAGCCAAGATCAAGTAATTGATCGGCGACCTGAAAAAAACCCGCATCCGAAAGGAGGCGGGTTTTTTTATGTCTGCTGCGGGGTCAATTGAAGTCGAAACCCTGGATCAGTAGGTCGGCGCCGGCCCTGATCTGGATGCGCTCGACGTCGTACTCGCGGGTGGACATCTCGTTGGGGCCAACTACCCGGGGGCGGCCGGTGAGGGTGCGGATGGTGTCTTTGAGCGCTGGCGCGTAAGGGGTGCCGACCAGGTGGGCAAGGGTTCGCAGCACTTCTTCGTTGGTCATGGTGTTCTTCCTGATGAAGTTGGATGGCCCGACATGGGCAGGGCCATCCTCACGCATGCCTGCAGACTGCCTGCGCTACATAGATACTTCTGCGGTTACTTCTGCTCGAACATCACATAGATCTTGCGGCACGGCTCCAGCACTTCCCAGGTGCCTTTGAAGCCGGCGGGGATGACAAACCGATCGCCGGCACGCAAGGTTTTCGACCCGCCGTCCTGGTCGCGCAGCACCGAAACTCCATGGATGATCTCGCAGTATTCGTGCTCGGTGTAATTCACCACCCATTGGCCCACCTCACCTTCCCATACGCCGGCGGCAAACTGCCCGCACGGGCTGGAATAATGGTTGTAGACCGCCTGGTCCGGCTCGCCCTTGAGAATTTTCTCTGCAGCCGGGCGGTAGCGTTCGGCTTCGGTGATGACCTGCGCGAAGTCGATGATGCTGTCAATACTCATGGTTCGGCTCCTGTTGTTGTTTAATAAAATGAACATCAGTAGGCTTTTGAGCCTCCCGTGTCAAATATATTGATAGTTTACACCGGCTGGTTTAGGGTATCGCTTGCCAGTGTGCGCTCGGCGCACGGCCAGAATTCTGACAACGCCTGTGAGTCCTCAGTGCGGCGTTGCACCTAAACAAGAGGAGGAGTTTCGTATGACCACCCTGACCCGTGCGGACTGGGAACAACGTGCCCAGCAACTGAAGATCGAAGGCCGTGCCTTCATCAACGGCGAATACACCGATGCCGCATCCGGTGAAACCTTCGAGTGCCTGAGCCCGGTCGACGGACGCTTCCTGGCCAAGGTTGCCAGCTGCGACCTGGCCGATGCCAACCGCGCTGTGGAAAATGCCCGTGCCACCTTCAACTCCGGCGTGTGGTCGCAGCTGGCCCCCGCCAAGCGCAAGGCCAAGCTGATCCGCTTTGCCGACCTGCTGCGCAAGAACGTCGAAGAGCTGGCACTGCTGGAAACGCTGGATATGGGCAAGCCGATCGGTGACTCCTCCAGTATCGATATCCCGGGGGCGGCCAATGCCATCCACTGGACAGCCGAAGCCATCGACAAGGTCTACGACGAAGTCGCCCCGACCCCGCACGACCAGCTTGGCCTGGTTACCCGCGAAGCAGTGGGCGTGGTCGGTGCCATCGTACCGTGGAACTTCCCGCTGCTGATGGCCTGCTGGAAGCTCGGCCCGGCGCTGGCCACCGGTAACTCGGTCGTGCTCAAGCCGTCCGAAAAATCGCCGCTGACCGCCATCCGCATCGCCCAGCTGGCGATCGAAGCTGGCATCCCGGCTGGCGTGCTGAACGTGCTGCCAGGCTACGGCCACACCGTGGGCAAGGCGCTGGCCCTGCACATGGACGTCGATACCCTGGTGTTCACCGGTTCGACCAAGATCGCCAAGCAGCTGATGGTTTATGCGGGCGAGTCGAACATGAAGCGCATCTGGCTGGAAGCCGGCGGCAAGAGCCCGAACATCGTCTTTGCCGACGCCCCGGACCTGCAGGCTGCCGCCGAGGCTGCTGCCAGCGCCATCGCCTTCAACCAGGGCGAAGTGTGCACCGCAGGCTCCCGCCTGCTGGTCGAGCGTTCGATCAAGGACAAGTTCCTGCCGATGGTGGTAGAGGCCCTGAAAGGCTGGAAACCAGGCAACCCGCTGGATCCACAGACCACTGTCGGTGCTCTGGTCGATACTCAGCAGATGAACACCGTGCTGTCTTACATCGAGGCTGGCCACAAGGATGGTGCCAAGCTGCTGGCCGGCGGCAAGCGCACCCTGGAAGAGACCGGCGGCACCTACGTTGAGCCGACCATCTTCGACGGCGTGACCAACGCCATGCGCATTGCTCAGGAAGAAATCTTCGGCCCGGTGCTGTCGGTGATTGCCTTCGACACCGCCGAAGAGGCCGTCGCCATTGCCAACGACACGCCGTATGGCCTGGCGGCGGGTATCTGGACTTCGGATATTTCCAAAGCCCACAAGACCGCCCGTGCCGTGCGTGCTGGCAGCGTCTGGGTCAACCAGTACGATGGTGGCGACATGACCGCGCCGTTCGGTGGTTTCAAACAGTCGGGTAACGGCCGTGACAAGTCGCTGCACGCGCTGGAGAAATACACTGAGCTGAAGGCGACCTGGATCAAGCTGTAATCCAGTAGGTCCTTTTCGCGGGCAAGCCCGCTCCGGCAGGTCTTCGCGACCGTTGCGGGAGCGGGCTTGCCCGCGAATGGGCCTCTAGAAACATTGGCTGGGAGGCTGCAATGCGTTGGGGTACCTACTTCGCCGTACTGGCATCGGTGCTCAGTGTCGGGCTGGCGCTCGGCGTGAGCATGCCGCTGGTGTCCCTGCGCCTGGAGGCCTGGGGCTACGGCAGCTTCGCTATCGGCGTGATGGCGGCAATGCCGGCGTTGGGTGTGCTGGCAGGGGCCAGCCTGGCCAGCCGCCTGGCAGGCTGGGTTGGCGTGCCTTCGGCGATGCGCCTGTGCCTGTGGGGTGGGGCACTGTCGATTGGCCTGCTCGCGCTGCTGCCGAGTTACCCGTTGTGGCTGCTGCTGCGGCTGATGATTGGCATGTCCCTGACCGTGGTGTTCATCCTCGGCGAAAGCTGGATCAACCAACTGGTGGTCGAACAGTGGCGTGGCCGGTTGGTGGCGCTGTATGGCAGCAGCTACGCCCTGAGCCAACTGGCCGGGCCGTTGGTGCTGGGCTTCCTCGGCTCTGATGACGACTTCGGCTTCTGGGCAGCGACCGGCCTGCTGCTGGCCGCGCCGCTGGTTCTGCTGGGGCGTGGTGGAGCACCGAGCACAGAGGCCTGCAGTGTCACCTTTGGCGACCTGTTCGGCTTCTGCCGACGCTTGCCGGTAATTGCCTGGGCCATTGCCCTGTTCGCCTCGTTCGAGGCGATGATCCTCACTTTGCTGCCGGTGTACTGCCTGCAGCAGGGCTTCACCACCGAAATCGCCTTGTTCATGGTAAGTACCGTGGTGGTGGGTGATGCGGTGCTGCAGTTGCCCATCGGCGCGCTGGCCGACCATATGTCGCGACGCACCCTGTTCACTGGCTGTGCGGTGACGCTGCTGGTGTCCAGCCTGGCGATCCCGCTGCTGTTGCACACACCGGTTATCTGGCCACTGTGGGTGTTGTTCGGCGCCAGTGCCGGCGGCTTGTTCACCTTGTCGCTGGTGCTGATCGGTGAGCGCTACCGCGATGATGAGCTGGTGCGGGCCAATGCCCACGTAGCACAGCTGTGGGGTATTGGCTGTTTGCTCGGGCCGTTGTTGGCGGGTGCGGGGAGCCAGTGGATCAGCGGGCATGCGTTGCTGTTCCTGATGGCGGCCGGGGCTGCGGGGTTGGTGGTATTGACCCGACGGCGCGGAGCCTTTGAGCCGGTTTCTGCCTGATGGTTTTTGGGGCTCCAAGGCCCCTCGGCAATCTCAGCTACAGCATCTTCTCCAAGCCAACCGCCTTGCTGATCCAGGCATTGAGCCGCCGCCAGATCCCACCCGGCTCAGACGTCAGCATGTGTCGTTGGCCATTGTCCTCGGTCGCCCACACCAGTTTGTTACCTATCAGTTTCACCTGATAGCTCAGCGCGGGCGCCATACCCTGCTGGGCCAGCTCGCGGGTGTATTCGGCCAGCTCCGGGCTGTCCACCAGTACCCCAACCTCGGTGTTCCACAACACTGAGCGCGGGTCGAAGTTGAATGAGCCGATGAAGGTCTTGCGCCGATCGAGCACGATCGCCTTGGTGTGCAGGCTCGAATCCGAGCTGCCACGGAAACTCAATCGCCCTGCGCTGGGGTCGCCTGGCTGGCGGCGAAGCTCGTAAAGTTGCACCCCGTGCTCAAGCAAGGCACGACGATAGGGTGCATAGCCGCCATGCACCGCCGGCACGTCGGTGGCTTCCAGCGAGTTGGTCAGCAGCTTCACCGAAACGCCAGCGTCGGCGCGGCCGGTCAGGTACAGCAGCCCCGGTTCGCGCGGCACAAAGTAGGCCGATGCCAGGACCAACTCATGGTGCACGTTAGCCAGGTCCGGTGCCAGTTGCTGGCTCAGCAGTAATTGCGGGTCCGGTTCGTCTTCGGCCAACACCTTGCTGGGTGCATCCCATAGCGCCTGGGCGTGAGCCCAGATCAGCTCGTTGCGCCACACGGCCAGGCGCGGCTGCGACTGGTAGGCCATCAAGCGGTCGTACAGGGCCTTGCGCTGGGTTCTGGCTTCGGCCAACGATACTTCCAGGCGATGGCGGCTGGCACGCAGGTCGTTGGCATCCGGGGCCTGCCAGAGGAAGTCGGTGATCGGCCGGCTGAGGGCACTGTTCCAGTACTGGTCGAAGCTGTGCCCCAGCTGCTCGGCCACCGGGCCCACGCCCAGCAGGTCGATGTCGGTGAAGTTGAGGTTGGGCTCGGCATCGAAATACTCGTCGCCAAGGTTGCGCCCGCCGACGATGGCCATGCTGTTGTCCACCAGGAACAGCTTGTTGTGCATGCGCCGGTGCTGGCGCGACAAGTTGAACAGCCGGCCCAGGGCGCGCGTAACGCCGGTACTGCGCCCTAGATGCAGCGGGTTGAACACGCGGATCTGGATGTTCGGGTGGGCATCGAGGGTGCCCATGATGGTGTCCAGGCCGTCGCTGGTGGTGTCGTCGAGCAGGATGCGCACGCGCACGCCACGGTCGGCGGCGCGCAGCAGTTCATGCACAAGGGCGCGAGTACTGAGGCCATCGTGGACGATGTAGTACTGCAGGTCGATACTCGCCTGAGCGTTGCGGATCAGTTCGGCGCGGGCGCGAAATGCCTCGTTGCTGTTGGGCAGCAGGCGGAAGCCCGAGCGGCCGCCATAGGGCGCGGCCTGGCGCAATACCGAGCGGCCAAAGGCCGAGTCGTTGGCAGGCAGCGCCTGACTGGTTTCGCGGGGCGCACTGATGCTTGTGCAGCCGGCAAGGCCGAGCAACAGCACCAGCAGCAGAGGCAAGGCTCGCTGGAGTCTCAAGGGTAGGACCGTCCTGTGCAGCAAGGGCTTTAGGGGTTTGACCGTGACGGGCGGCGCAAAGTTACGCGTCGGCGCTTTCTTCATCCAGTAGACGAAGGGCGGCTTCACCTACCTTGCGTACGGAGGCTTCGATTTGCGGCGTTGGCCTGGCGGCGAAGTTCATGCGCAGGCAGTGGCGAAACTTGCCCGAGGCCGAAAAGATGCTGCCCACGGCAACCTGCACGCCCTGTTCCAGTAAAGCGCGGTTCAGCCGAAGCGTATCGAGATGTTCGGGTAGCTCCACCCACAGCATGAAGCCCCCCTGGGGCCGGCTGACCCGGGTGCCCGCCGGGAAATAGCGGGTCACCCAGTCGCTCATCAGGTCGCGGCCACGCTGGTACTGGCTGCGCATGCGCCGCACATGGGGCTGGTAGTACCCTCCGGCGATGAAGTCAGCGATGGCCAGCTGAGGCTGGCTGGCCGTACTCCCGGTGCTGATGTACTTCATGTGCAGTACTCGTTCCAGATAGCGCCCGGGCGCCACCCAGCCGATCCGCAGGCCGGGTGCGAGGGTTTTAGAGAACGAACTACAGAGCAGCACGCGGCCATCGTCGTCGAACGATTTGAGGGTGCGTGGGCGGGGGTAGGTATACGCCAGGTCGCCGTACACATCATCTTCCAGTATCGCCACGTCATAGCGTTGGGCCAGGCTCAGCAGGGCCTTCTTGCGTGCCTCGGGCATGATGTAGCCCAGCGGGTTGTTGCAGCTTGGGGTGATCTGGATGAGTTTGATCGGCCACTGCTCCAGGGCCAGCTCAAGCGCTTCCAGGCTGATGCCGGTGACCGGGTCGGTGGGGATTTCCAGCGCTTTCATGCCCAAGCCCTTGAGGGTTTGCATGGCGCCGTGGAAGCTGGGCGAGTCGACCGCGACGATGTCGCCTGGCTCGCAGACCGCGCGGATGCTGCAAGACAGCGCCTCATGGCAGCCGGTTGTGATCACCAGGTCGGCCGGCCCCAGTCGGCAGCCGGAGTCGAGCATCAGCCGGGCCACCTGTTCGCGCAGGGCCAGGTGGCCGTGGATGTTGTCGTAGTACAGGCCAGGCATGTCCTGGCGCCGGCTCAACTGGGCGAGGCTGCGCAGCAGCGGCTTCAGGGTAGGGCTGTCGATGTCGGGCATGCCGCGGCCGAGTTGCACCACATCCTGGCGCGGCGTGCTGCGCACCAGTTCCAGTACCTGTTCCCACTGCGAGATGTCCACCGGGCGCTGGGCCGGGCGGCTGACCGCAGGCAGGGCCGGCAGGTGACGGTGGTCGCTGACAAAGTAGCCGGACTTGGGCCGTGGCGAGACCATGCCGCTGTCTTCGAGCATGCGATAGGCCTGCTGCACGGTGCTCAGGCTGACCCCGTGTTCCTCACTCAGTGCGCGCACAGACGGCAGGCGCTGGCCGGGGCGATAGAGGCCCTGCTCGATGCGGGCGCCGAGTATTTCGGCGAGATTCAGGTAGAGGGTCACGGCATACTCCTGCGCTGCATTGGCATAGCGACCGGTACAGTTGGCCCGAAAATACAGCATTCAGTCGGCCGTCGGCCAATTCTGTATGGGAATAATAAGGCTGTATTGGATCTGTATTGCTGACGGTGCCGACGCGCATGCTTTCTCCACGGTAACAACTGAACGGGAGGATGCGGTGATGGGTGGCATGAGCGATGTGCGCTTGCAACTGTTGGCCAAGGAGCTGGAAGCCGGGCAGCAGGCCAAGGTGTTCAACGCGCCGGAGGGTTTGGGGCGTTGGGGGCTGATGCTGCATCGCTGGCATACCCGCAGGGCGTTGCTGCAGCTGACCGATGACGAGCTGCGCGATGTCGGGCTGAGCTCGGAGCAGGCCCGGATCGAAGGGCGGAAAGCCTTCTGGAAGGACTGACAGGGTGGTCGCTGGAGGGCCTGTTGTGCCCCAGACTTGAAACTTGCACCGACCCTGTGTGCGGGCATGCCCGCGAAGCAGGCGTCGCGGAGGATGGCACGGGCTTCGCCCGTGTTCGCGGGCACGCCCGCTCCCTCAGGGGGCTAGTCAGCTTTTAGATTTTAAGCAAGACAGTTGCTGCCACAAGGATGGGGACTTTCAGGCCAGCTCTTTCAGACGATGCCACAGCATCCCCAATGCCAGCAGTGGCGAGCGCAGGTGCTTGCCGCCAGGGAAGGTGATGTGAGGCACCTTGTTGAAAAGGTCGAAGCGCCCGCTTTCCTGGCCACTGATGGCTTCACCCAGCAGGCGCGCGGCCAGGTGGGTGGCGTTGAGCCCATGGCCAGAGTAGGCCTGGGCGTAATACACGTTCGGCTGGCTGGCCAGGCGGCCAACCTGTGGCAGGCGGTTGGCACCAATGCCGATCATGCCGCCCCACTGGTAGTCGATGCGCACGTCGGCAAGCTGCGGGAACACCTTGAGCATCTTCGGCTGCATGTAGGCGGCGATGTCCTTCGGGTCGCGGCCTGAATAGTGGCAGGCACCGCCAAACAGCAGGCGATGATCGGCGGACAGGCGGTAGTAGTCCAGCGCCACGCGCTGGTCACACACCGCCATGTTCTGCGGCAGCAATGCGCGTGCGCGTTCTTCGCCCAGCGGCTCGGTGGCAATGATGTAGCTACCGGCCGGCAGCACCTTGCCGCCCAGTTCGCGGTTGAGGTCGTTGTGGTAGGCGTTGCAGCACAGTACCAGGGTCTTGGCGCGTACTCGGCCTTGTGCGGTATGTACCTGCACTTCAGGGCCATAGTCTATGCGGGTAACCTCGGACTGCTCGAACAGCTTCACGCCCAGACGGCTGGCCACGGCCGCTTCACCCAGCGCCAGGTTGAGCGGGTGCAAGTGCCCAGAGCCCATGTCGATCAGCCCGCCCACATAGCAATCGGCGCCGACCACGCTGTGGATATCGTCCTTGCCGACCAGCCGCAGCTCATGCGCATAGCCCAGGCTGCGCAGTTCCTCTGCGTCTTCGGCAAAGCCCAGCAGCTCGGCGGGTTTGTTGGCCAGGTCGCAGTAGCCCCAGGCCAGGTCGCAGGCGATGGCATGCTTTTCCACCCGCTCGCGCACGATCTGTACGGCCTCCAGGCCCATCAGCTTCAGGGTGCGCACGCCTTCCTCGCCGATGACCGGGAGAAACTGCTCCAGGCCGTGGCCGACCCCACGGATCAGTTGCCCGCCATTGCGCCCACTGGCGCCCCAGCCAAGTTTGCGCGCTTCCAGCAGGATGACCGAGAAACCACGCTCGGCCAGCTCGATGGCGGTGTTCAGGCCCGAGTAACCGCCGCCGATGATGCACACGTCGGCGTTGTGTTCGCCTTGCAGGAAGGCGTGGTCAGGGTGTGGCGCGCTGCTGGCGGCGTAATAGGAGGCGGCGTGCTGCGCGCTGTGGATCATCGGGGCGGCCCTGAAAATTGGAGGGGGGACGAGGATAAGCTTTGCCATCGCGGCCGGGCAACCAGCGAGGGCTGCATCCTCGTTCGCGGGTGGAGCCGCGAATAAGCCTATAATCCAATCACTTTTGTCAGCTTGTATCCCGTCATGTCCTGTAACCGCCACAAGATCCACTTCCTGCGCGAACTCATCCCTTCATTCGAGTGCGAGCCCGGCTGCCATGACTGCTGCGGCCCGGTCACCACCTCGGCGGAGGAAATGGCCCGCCTGCCGCGCAAGTCCCAGGCGGAGCAGGACGCTGCTCTGGAGCGCCTGGACTGCGTGCACCTGGGCCCCAACGGCTGCACGGTGTATGAAGAGCGGCCGATGATATGCCGGCTGTTCGGTACCACCCCGCGCATGGCCTGCCCGCGTGGTCGTGGCCCTGAACCGATGATCGACCCTGCCGCTGAACAGTTGGTCCACCAATTCATTGCCACCACCCGCCAGGTGCTGGTCTAGCCTCAGTCCGGGATCGGCAGGCAGAGGCTTTCCTTCACCTCTTCCATCACGATGTAGCTCTTCGATTCGCGCACGTGCGGCAGTTTCAGCAGGATGTCCCCGAGCAGCTTGCGGTACGAAGCCATTTCCGAAATACGCGCTTTTACCAGGTAGTCGAAGTCGCCCGACACCAGGTGGCATTCCAGCACGTGGGGCAGCTTCAAGACCGCGCGGCGGAACTCCTCGAAGGTGTCGCCCGACTTGTAGTCCAGGCTGATTTCCACGAACACCAGCAGGCTGCCCTTGAGGTGCTGCGGGTTCAGGCGGGCGTTGTAGCCCATGATGATGCCCTCGCGCTCCAGGCGGCGAACCCGCTCGGTGCAAGGGGTGGTGGACAGCCCAACTTTCTCGCCCAGTTCGGTGAAGGAAATACGCCCGTCATTCTGCAGGATACGCAGGATGTTACGGTCGATCTTGTCCAGTTCACGCTTGGTCTGGTGCTGGGTTCTCATAGGGGATGCCCCTCCGTGAAAGGCGTTTTTGCCGAGAATTCTCGCCAATAATAGGCTTTTATATAGTGAATTGCACTGGTCTCAAATTCCTATACTGCGCTCATTCATGCCATTTCAATAAAAGTGTGCGGCGCGCCGCGTGTGAGGGATAAAACGATGCGAGTTCTGGTACTTGGTAGCGGTGTAATCGGAACCGCCAGTGCCTACTACCTGGCCCGGCAAGGTTTCGAAGTCACGGTGGTCGACCGCCAGCCGGCGGTGGCCATGGAAACCAGCTTTGCCAACGCCGGCCAGATCTCGCCCGGCTATGCCTCGCCCTGGGCTGCCCCAGGTGTACCGCTCAAAGCCATCAAATGGCTGCTGGAGCGTCACGCCCCCTTGGCCATCAAGCTCACGGGCGACGTCGACCAGTACCTGTGGATGGCACAGATGCTGCGCAACTGCACCGCCAGCCGTTACGCGGTGAACAAGGAGCGCATGGTGCGCCTGTCCGAGTACAGCCGTGACTGCCTCGACGAGCTGCGCGCCGAAACCGGCATCAACTACGAAAACCGCAGCCTGGGCACCACCCAGCTGTTCCGCACCCAGGCCCAGGTCGATGCAGCGGCCAAGGATATTGCCGTACTCGAACAGTCCGGTGTGCCCTACGAGCTGCTCGATCGCGACGGCATTGCCCGCGTCGAACCCGCCCTGGCCGGCGTGAAAGATATCCTGGCCGGCGCCCTGCGCCTGCCGAACGACCAGACTGGCGACTGCCAGCTGTTTACCACCAAGCTCGCCGACATGGCGTTGAAGCTGGGCGTGGAGTTCCGCTTCGGCCAGGATATCCAGCGCCTGGACTTCGCCGGTGACCGCATCAATGGCGTATGGATCGACGGCAAGCTGGAGACGGCAGACCGCTATGTGCTGGCGCTGGGCAGCTACTCGCCACAGATGCTCAAGCCACTGGGCATCAAGGCCCCGGTGTACCCGCTGAAAGGTTATTCGCTGACCGTGCCGATCACCAACAGCGACATGGCCCCGACTTCGACCATTCTCGACGAGACCTACAAGGTTGCCATCACCCGTTTCGACAACCGCATCCGCGTTGGGGGCATGGCTGAAATCGCCGGTTTTGACCTGTCGCTGAACCCGCGCCGGCGCGAAACGCTGGAGATGATCGTCAACGACCTTTATCCTCGCGGCGGTGACCTGAGCCAGGCCAGCTTCTGGACCGGCTTGCGCCCGGCGACCCCGGACGGTACGCCGATCGTGGGTGCCACGGCGTTCCGCAACCTGTTCCTGAACACCGGTCACGGTACCTTGGGCTGGACCATGGCGTGCGGTTCCGGTCGCTTGCTGGCCGACCTGATTGCGCGCAAGAAGCCGCAGATCAGTGCCGAAGGCCTGGATATTTCCCGTTATGGCAATAGCCGGGAAGTGGCCAAGCACGGGCAAAGCGCGCCGGCTCACCAGCAGTAACAGCCTGTGCCGGCCCATTCGCGGGCTTGCCCGCTCCCACAGGAACACCACAGCTTTTGAAAGCTGTGCACTACTTGTGGGAGCGGGCAAGCCCGCGAAGAATCCACCACCGATTTCAACCCGAACACCATAAGGCAGCCGCCATGCGTCCCGCCCGCGCCCTGATCGACCTCCAGGCCCTGCGCCACAACTACCGTCTGGCCCGTGAACTGACGGGTGCCAAAGCCCTCGCCGTGATCAAGGCCGACGCCTATGGCCACGGCGCCGTGCGCTGCGCCCTGGCCCTGGAGGCCGAAGCCGACGGCTTTGCCGTGGCCTGCATCGAAGAGGCGCTGGAGCTGCGCGCTGCCGGTATCAAAGCCCCGGTGCTGCTGCTGGAAGGTTTTTTCGAAGCCAGCGAACTGGCGCTGATCGCCGAGCACGACCTGTGGTGCGTGGTGCACTCGCTGTGGCAGCTGGAAGCCATCGAGAAAACCCCGCTGCACAAGCCGCTCACCGTCTGGCTGAAGCTGGACAGTGGCATGCACCGCGTAGGCCTGCACCCCAAGGACTACCACGACGCCTACCAGCGACTGTTGGCCAGTGGCAAGGTTTCGCGCATCGTGTTGATGAGCCACTTCGCTCGCGCCGACGAACTGGACGCTGACGCCACCTCCCAGCAGATCGCCGTGTTCGAAGCTGCCCGACAGGGCCTGGCCGCTGAATGCAGCCTGCGTAACTCGCCCGGCGTGCTGGGCTGGCCGCAAGCGCCCAGCGACTGGATACGCCCAGGCCTGATGCTGTACGGCGCCACGCCGTTCGAAGTGGCGCAGGCCGAGGCCGCACGCCTGCAACCGGTGATGACCCTGCAATCGCGGGTGATCAGCGTGCGCGAGCTGCCTGCCGGCGAGCCGGTGGGCTATGGTGCCAAGTTCGTCAGCCCTCGGCCGACCCGCGTGGGTGTGGTTGCCATGGGCTATGCCGATGGCTACCCGCGCCAGGCGCCCAACGGCACTCCGGTGCTGGTGGCCGGCAAGCGCACTCAGCTGATCGGCCGGGTGTCGATGGACATGCTCAGCATTGACCTCACCGACGTACCGGAAGCCGCTGTCGGCAGCCCGGTAGAACTATGGGGCAAGCAGGTGCTGGCCAGTGAGGTGGCCGCGCATGCGGGCACCATTCCGTACCAGATCTTCTGCAACCTGAAGCGAGTACCACGGGACTACATCGGCGAATGACACGCTGAAGCGGACAGGTTGGGGGCGGTGTGTTGTAAATACTGAACGGCATTGCCATGATATCGTTCACAACCACCCCTTTCCCACTGTCTCAGGAGGCTCCAGCTTTGGACGTCGGCGAACGACTGCAAGCCATCCGCAAGCTCAAGGGCCTGTCCCAGCGCGAACTCGCCAAGCGTGCAGGCGTGACCAACAGCACCATCTCGATGATCGAGAAGAACAGCGTAAGCCCCTCTATCAGCTCGCTGCGCAAAGTGCTGAGCGGCATTCCCATGTCCATGGTCGAATTCTTTTCGGTCGAGCTGGAGCCCGAAAGCCCCACTCAGATCGTCTACAAGGCCCACGAGCTGATTGATATTTCGGACGGTGCGGTAACCATGAAGCTGGTTGGCAAGTCGCACCCCAACCGTGCCATCGCTTTTCTGACCGAGGTGTACCCGCCAGGCGCGGACACCGGTGCCGAGATGCTTACCCACGACGGCGAGGAGACCGGTATCCTGCTTGAAGGCCGCCTGGAACTGGTGGTCGGCAACGAGATTTTCGTTCTCGAAGAGGGCGACAGCTACTACTTCGAAAGCACCCGGCCACACCGCTTTCGCAACCCATTCGACCAGCCGGCGCGGCTGATCAGTGCGGCGACGCCTTCAAACTTTTGATCCAGCGCAGTGCATTGAGTCGGCAATACCCCTTTCCTGTGTGGGGTCGTTTCACGGCCTCTGGGTTCCCGCTATACTTTTCAACGCTCGCCGATCCGTGGCCGCGAGCGTGATTAGCCACCATGAGGGTGTTCGCGTGAATCAAATCAAGAAGATGCTGGCCGTACCAGCAGCCGTATTCGCCCTCTGGGCAATGAGCGCAACCGCTGCGACCAATGACGACATCGCCAAACGCCTGGAGCCGGTTGGCCAGGTGTGCGTCCAGGGCCAAGAGTGCAAAGGCATGGAAGTGGCCGCTGCAGCGGGTGGCGGGGGAGCCAAGACGCCGGATGAAATCATCGCCAAGCACTGCAATGCCTGCCATGGCAGCGGGTTGCTCGGCGCGCCTAAAATTGGTGACACCGCCGCGTGGAAAGAACGCGCCGACCACCAGGGCGGCCTGGATGGCATCCTGGCCAAGGCCATTACCGGCATCAACGCCATGCCGCCAAAGGGCACCTGTGCAGACTGCTCGGATGAAGACCTGAAAGGGGCGATCAAGAAAATGTCCGGGCTGTGATTTACAGCTGAATTGCATGAGGCCCGCCGTTGATGGCGGGCTTTGTTTTTTTGTTGTCTGGGCCGGCCTCTTCGCGGGCAAGCCCGCTCCCAAAGGTACTCCACAGGACCTGAAGGTTGTGTTAATCCTGTGGGAGCGGGCTTGCCCGCGAAAGGGCCGGTACAGGCAACCAATTACTTCAGCCCTATGTCCAACCCCTGAACTCGTGGATGTTTCAGGAGGCCCAGATGCACCTCTGCTCCATCGACCAGGCTGTCGAGCAGGTCTTGTCCCGGCTGCCAACCCATATCCATATGGGCCTGCCTTTGGGCCTGGGGAAACCCAACGCCTTCGTCAACGCGCTTTACGCCCGCGTACGCGAGCTGCCCGAACGGCGCCTGACCATCTATACCGCACTTTCCCTCGGCCGCCCGCCACTGGGCAATGGCCTGCAGCGGCGCTTTCTCGAACCCTTCGTCGAGCGAGTGTTCGCTGACTACGAAGAGCTCAGCTACCTCGCAGACCTGCGCAACGACAGCCTGCCGCCAAACATCCGTGTCGAACAGTTCTTCATGCAGCCCGGTAGCCTGCTGCACAGCGAGTCGGCCCAACAGGACTACGTCAGCAGCAACTACAGCCACGCCGCACGCGATATCAACGCCAAGGGCCTGAACCTGATCGCCCAGTTGGTGGCAGCCACCCCTGAAAAGCCCGTGCACCTGAGCCTGGCCTGCAACCCAGACATCACCCTCGACCTGCTGCCGATGATTGCCAAGCGGCGCGCGGCTGGCGAAACCATCCTCATGCTGGGCCAGGTGCATGCCGAACTGCCCTATATGCCAGGCGATTCGGAACTGAGCATGGAGGCATTCGACCTGCTGATTGATGAAGCGGAGCAGCGACGGCTGTTCTCTACGCCGAACATGCCGGTCGGCATCCAGGACCACTGCATTGGCTTGCACGCCAGCACGTTGGTGCGCGATGGCGGCACCCTGCAGATCGGCATCGGGGCCATGGGTGATGCAGTTGCTGCCGCATTGCTGGCTCGCCAAGGTGACAACGCAGGCTACCGAGCCGTGCTTGATGAGCTGGATGTTGGCCCCTGGCATGCGCTGATCGAACGCGAAGGGGGGCTAGGGACGTTTGCCCAAGGCCTGTACGGCTGCAGCGAGATGTTCGTCAATGGCCTGCTGGTGCTGGCCGAAGCAGGGTTGCTACGACGCCCGGCGGACGAGCAGGGCGCAATACTGCATGGCGGCTTTTTCCTCGGCCCGCAAGCGTTCTATCAGCGCTTGCGCGAGATGCCGCTGGAGCAGCGCGCACATTTTGCCATGACCCGCATCAGCTTCATCAACGAGCTATATGGGCAGGAGGAACTCAAGCGCCGCCAACGCCGTGATGCGCGGTTTATCAACACTGCGTTTGCCATGACCTTGCTCGGCGCCGGGGTGGCTGATCAACTTGAAGACGGCCGTGTGCTCAGCGGCGTGGGCGGGCAGTACAACTTTGTCGCCCAGGGCCATGCGCTGGAAGGTGCACGTTCGATTCTGCTTTTGCGCAGCTGGCGCGAGTCAGGCGGGGAGGTGACCTCAAACCTGTTCTGGACCTATGGCCACTGCACCATCCCCCGGCACCTGCGCGATATCGTGGTGACCGAGTACGGTATCGCTGACTTGCGTGGGCAGACCGACAGCGAGGTGATTGCGCGGTTGCTGGCAGTGAGCGATTCGCGGTTCCAGCAGGGGCTCATCGAGCAGGCAAAAGAGGCCGGCAAGCTGGCCAAGGGCTTTCAGCTGGACGCTCGCTTCACCGACAATACGCCGCAGCGGCTGGAAACGATCCGGACGCGGCATGCGCGGCTGTTCCCGGAGTATCCAATGGGCACGGACTTTACGGCCGAGGAGCGGGATCTGTTGCGGGCGCTGAACTGGTTGAAGAGCAAGTTCAAGCTGAGCGAGGTGCTGGAGCTGGGCAAGGCAGCGTTGGATGCACCGGGGCCGGAGGGGTATGAAAGCCACCTGGAGCGGATGCAGTTGGGGCAGCCGCAGGGGCTTAAAGAAGAACTTTACCAGCGCTTGTTGTTGGCGGGGCTGGCGGCAACCAGATAAAAGGGTTGCGGCCATTCGCGGGCATGCCCGCTCCCACAGGTACGGCACAGCGTTCGAGACCTGTGCTGCACCTGTGGGAGCGGGCGTGCCCGCGAAGCAGGTGTCGCGTTTACTCGATGAAGCTGACTACACCACCTTCCAGCGACTTCACCCGGGCCAGCGATTCAACGCGGTAGCCCTGGCTGTCCAGCTCGGCACGGCCGCCCTGGAACGACTTCTCGATCACAATGCCCAGGCCCGCCACGGTGGCGCCAGCCTGCTTGATGATCGAGATCAGCGCCTGCGAGGCCTTGCCGTTGGCCAGGAAGTCGTCGATCACCAGCACGCGGTCGCTGCTGTTGAGGTGACGCGGCGAAATGGCCACAGTGTTCTCGGTCTGCTTGGTGAAGGAATACACCGAGGCGGTCAGCAGGTTTTCGGTCAGGGTCAGCGACTGGTGCTTGCGAGCGAAGATGACCGGCACACCCAGTTTCAGACCGGTCATTACCGCTGGGGCAATGCCCGAGGCTTCGATGGTGACGATCTTGGTCACGCCGGCATCGGCGAACAGGCGGGCAAACTCGTCACCGATCAGCTGCATCAGCGCCGGATCGATCTGGTGGTTGAGAAACGCGTCGACTTTGAGAACCTGATCGGAAAGCACGATGCCTTCTTCGCGAATCTTCTGATGCAGTGCTTCCACTGTGATTTCCTCGATGTAGATAGTGGTCTGTATGGCCGATTTGTGAGCTCAAATCGGCCATACAAACCACCGTGGCCGCTAACAGCGGCAAAGTTAAAGAGTAATGGTTGATCAGCGTTTGAGCATTGCCCGGATATCGGCCAAGGCGTTGTTGCCGCGTGCGGCCTTCACCTCGACCGGCGCATCGTCCAAGCCCTCCCAGGCCAGGTCGTCCGGAGGCAGTTCGTCGAGGAACCGGCTGGGCGTGCAGTCGATGATTTCACCGTACTGCTTGCGCTTGGCGGCGAAGGTGAAGGCCAGGGTCTGGCGCGCGCGGGTGATGCCCACGTAGGCCAGGCGGCGTTCCTCTTCGATGGTGTCGGCCTCGATGCTGGAGCGGTGCGGGAGGATTTCCTCTTCCATGCCCATGATGAACACGTACGGGAACTCCAGGCCCTTGGAGGCATGCAGGGTCATCATCTGCACACCTTCGGCGTTCTCTTCTTCTTCCTGCTGGCGCTCGAGCATGTCGCGCAGCACCAGTTTGCCGATGGCGTCTTCGATGGTCATGTCACCCTCTTCGTCCTTCTCGAGGGTGTTTTTCAGCGCTTCCACCAGGAACCACACGTTGCTGATGCGGAACTCTGCGGCCTTGTCGCTGGCGGTCTGCTGGCGGATCCAGTTCTCGTAGTCGATGTCGCGGATCATCTCGTGCAGCGCGGCAATAGGATCTTCCAGGGCGACCTTGTGGCGTACCCCATCCAGCCAATGCTTGAAGCGCTGCAAGCGCTCGGTGTAGCGGGCGTCCAGATGCTCGCCCAGGCCCAGCTCCTCGCTGGCGGCGTACATCGATATACCGCGCTCAGTGGCGTAATTACCGAGCTTTTCCAGGGTGGTGGAGCCGATTTCCCGGCGCGGTACGTTGATCACACGCAGGTAGGCGTTGTCATCGTCCGGGTTCACCAGCAGGCGCAGGTAGGCCATCAGGTCCTTGACCTCCTGGCGGCCAAAGAAACTGTTACCACCCGACAGACGATACGGTACCTGGTGGTGCTGCAGCTTCAGTTCGATCAGCTTGGCCTGGTAGTTGCCGCGGTAGAGGATGGCGAAGTCGCTGTACGGGCGGTTGGTGCGCAGGTGCAAGGTGAGGATTTCCATGGCCACGCGTTCGGCCTCGGCTTCCTCGTTCTTGCAGCGGATCACGCGGATCTCGTCGCCCACGCCCATTTCGCTCCACAGCTGTTTCTCGAACGCATGCGGGTTGTTGGCGATCAACACGTTGGCACAGCGCAGGATGCGGCTGGTGGAGCGGTAGTTCTGCTCGAGCATGACGATCTTCAGGGAGGGGTAGTCCTCCTTGAGCAGCATCAGGTTCTCAGGGCGTGCACCACGCCAGGCGTAGATCGACTGGTCGTCGTCGCCTACCACGGTGAACTGGTTGCGCATGCCGATCAGCATCTTCACCAGCAGGTACTGGCTGGCGTTGGTGTCCTGATATTCGTCTACCAGCAGGTAGCGCACACGGTTTTGCCAGCGCTCCAGCACCTCGGGGTGCTCCTGGAACAGTTTGACCGGCAGCAGGATCAGGTCGTCGAAGTCCACCGCGTTGAACGCCTTGAGCGTGCGCTGATAGTGGGTGTAGACGATGGCTGCGGTCTGCTCGCGTGGGTTGCGCGCTTTTTCCAGGGCCTCTGGTGGCAGGATAAGGTCGTTCTTCCAGGCACCGATCATGTTCTTGATCTCGTCGATGCCGTCGTCGCCGGAGTATTCCTTCTGCATGATGTCCGACAGCAGCGCTTTGATGTCAGACTCGTCGAAGATCGAGAAACCCGGCTTGTAGCCCAGGCGCTCGTGTTCCTTGCGGATGATGTTCAGGCCAAGGTTGTGGAACGTACACACGGTCAGGCCACGGCCTTCCCCCGGGCGCAGCAAGGTGGCAACCCGCTCCTTCATCTCGCGCGCGGCCTTGTTGGTAAAGGTCATCGCCACGATGTACTGGGCGCGGATGCCGCAGTTCTGGATGAGGTGGGCAATCTTGCGCGTGATCACGCTGGTCTTGCCCGAACCTGCACCGGCGAGCACCAAAAGAGGGCCGCCGACATAGTCACGGGCTTCCTGCTGCCGGGGATTGAGTCGGGACATGCTAGAAACCGGGGGTCGCCAGAAAATAGCCGCGCATTCTAACAGGCATGGGGCCGTTGTGGCGCGACCGTCTGACGTCTGAGTCAGACTTTATGTCCGTCTCACTATTAGTGCCACTAATGCTAGTAGCTGAAAAAATCATATTTGCCGGTTTGTGCCGTTTCGCGCAGGATGCACGACAAAATACGTCGGGATGCTACACCCGAAAAACATGTATAAAATTGAAAATCATTTTCATTGAATACAGTGGCATACCCGCCAGTCTCGTTGCACCGTGAAGCCCTAAGGAGCCCGCTTGTCCACGCCTGTCGAACCTCTGCGTTTGCTGCTGTTGGCCGATGAGCCGGAATGGGCCGCCTTGTTGCACGCCTGCATGCCAGCACTGGGTGGCAGCGCCGTGCTACTGACTGCGCCAAACTGGGAGGCGGTCGACAGCCTGTTCAGTCATGATCGCCAGGCCGTCGTGCTGGCAACGCCAGGCTTGCAGCCCGCCCCCGGGCGTTGCGAGCTGCCGACCATCCTGCTGCTTGACCACGAGCCTGAGGCGGCGCCCAGCGCTGTCAGCGACTGGCTGGTACGCGACCAGCTCAACGCCGATAACCTGCGCCGCTCACTGCGCCATGTGCGAGAGCGCGGTGTGCTGGTCGCCACCTTGCAGCGCCTGGCCGAGCAGGACCCGCTGACCGGCATCGCCAACCGCCAGGGCTTCCAGGCTTTGCTCAATGCGCGCCTGGCCGAAAACGACGGCCGTGGTGTTGCGCTTGGCCACCTGGACCTGGACAACTTCCGCCACGTCAACGACGCCCTCGGCCACCAGTGCGGTGACCGGTTGATCCTGCAGGTGGTGGCACGGCTGAAGCATCAGCTGGAAGCGGGCGACCAGTTGGCACGCCTGGGCAGCGACGAGTTCGCCCTGCTGATCGATACCCGCCGAGATGCCAACCGCGCCGAATGGATGGCCGAACGCATCGTCGAGGCCTTGGCCGAACCTTACTGGATCGACGGCGAAAGCCTGTTGCTGGGCTGCAGCCTGGGCCTGGCCCATGCTCGCGCACAGAGCGGCGCCGATCCGCTGATGTGGCACGCGCATATCGCCATGCGTCAGGCCAAGAGCAGCCAGGGCTGCACCTTCCATGTGTTCAACGAACGCATCAACCGCAACGCCCGCAGCCTTGCCGACCTGGAAGGCGAATTGCGCCGCGCCCTGCGCCGCGACGAGCTGGAGCTGCACTATCAGCCCCGCCTGAACCTGGCCGACGGGCGCATTGTTGGCCTGGAGGCGCTGGTGCGCTGGCGCCATGCCGAGCGCGGGCTGCTGCCGCCCAGCGAGTTCGTGCCACTGGCCGAGCAGAGCGGCCTGATCGTGCCCTTGGGCTACTGGGTTATTTCCCGTGCCCTGCGTGACATGCAGGCACTGTGCGAGCGCGGTCTGGAACCGCTGCACATGGCGGTCAACCTGAGCTTCCGTCAGTTTCAGGACAGCCAGCTACTGGCCACCTTGAGTCGCCTGATCCTTGAGCACGGTGTGGATGCCCGCTGGCTTGAGTTCGAGCTGACCGAGACGGCGGTGATGCGCCGCAACGAGGTGGTGCGCCAGACCATGGACGCGCTGGGTCGCCTGGGCGTGCGCTTCTCGCTCGATGATTTCGGCACCGGGTTTTCTTCGTTCGTGCACCTCAACAGCTTGCCGATCGCCTTGCTCAAGGTGGACCGCAGCTTTGTTGCGGAAATGGAAATGCGTGAAGAGAACCGCAAGCTGGTGCACGCCATGATCAACCTGGCACACAACCTCAGCCTTGAGGTAGTGGCCGAGGGGGTGGAGAGTGAAGAGCAGCTGGCGTTGTTGCGCGGGTTTGGCTGCGACCAGGTGCAAGGTTTCCTGGTCAGCAAACCGCTACCGATAGAGGAATTGATGGCGTATTTGCTGCAGGCGCCCGGCCGCCAGTTGGAGGCTGTCCTGTAGGAGCGGGTTTACCCGCGAATGGACCGGGCCTGCTGGCCAATCTCCACCAGACGTTCACCGTTGCCGCCACCACCGTATTCGCGGGCAAGCCCGCTCCTACAAGGGCCGCGCAATCCTGTAGGCGCGGGTTTACCCGCGAAGAGGCCCCCACGTCAGGCCGAAGCCGTCGCCTTCCCGGCAGCCCAAGCCTTCCCCAACAACCGCTTCATCCGCCACTCAAAGCCAAAGGTCAGCGCCACCGCCGCACATGCCAGCCCCAGCGCCAGCCCCCACCAGATCCCTACTGCACCACCGCCTAGGGTAAAGGTGAACAACCAGGCGCTCGGCGCCCCCACCAGCCAGTAGCACACCAGCCCGATCAGGAAGGTGGTCTTGGCGTCTTTCAGGCCACGGATCGAGCCCATGGCAATCGTCTGCATGCCGTCGAACAGTTCGAACCACGCCGCCACCATCAACAACTGCACGGCCACCTGGAAGATCGCGGCGAAGGCCGGGTCATTACGGTCGATAAACAGCCCCACCAACGCTTCGGGCAGCAGCAGGAACAGGGCGGCGAAGGCAAACATGATCATTGCCCCGAACCCGATGCCCACCCGCCCGGCGCTGCGTGCCGCCAGCAGGTTGCCAGCGCCGTAGTACAGGCCTACGCGCATGGTTACTGCGTACGACAACCCGGTCGGCACCATGAACGCCGTGGACACGATCTGCAGGGCAATCTGGTGCGCCGCCAGCTCGGTGCTGCCCAGTACGCCCATGCACAGCGCGGCGAAGGCGAACAGGCCCACCTCCACCATGTAGGTACCGCCAATCGGCAGGCCCAGCCGCCACAGTTCGCGCAGGGCCGCCAGTGATGGGCGTGACAGGCCCTTGCGCAGCGGGTAGGCGGCATAGGCCGGGTGCCAGCGGATGTACAACGCCAGCGCGATGGCCATGCCCATCGACACCACCGCAGTGACCAGTCCGATACCCATCAGCCCAAGCTTGGGCAGGCCGAACATGCCTTCGATCAGCGCCACGTTGAACAGGTAGTTGAGTACCGTGCCGAACAGGCTGATGACCATCACCGGGGTCGAGCGGCCCAGCGCGCTGGTGAAGCCACGCAAGGCCATGAAGGTCAGATAGCCGGGCAGGGCCAGCGGCAGCAGGGTAAGGAATTGCGCAGCCGACGCCACGTTCTCGGGCTTTTGCCCGAACAGCAGCAGCACCGGTTCAAGGTTCCACAGCACCAGCGCGGCGAACAACGCCAGGCCCCAGGCCAGCCACAGGCCGTTCTGCGCCAGGCGCGTGGCGCCTTCGATGTCGTTGGCGCCCTTGCGAATCGCTACCAGGGTGCCGACTGCGGCGATCACGCCCAGGCAGAAGATCGATACGAACGAATAGCTGGCTGCCCCCAAGCCACCACCCGCCAAAGCCTGAGGGCTGATGCGGGCCATCATCAGGGTGTCGGTCAGCACCATCAGCATGTGCGCCAACTGCGAGGCAATCAGCGGCCCGGCCAGGCGCAGCAAAGCCTTGAGTTCTGTGGTGGGCGCGACGTGCATGGGGCAGTCCTTCATTCTGGGTGATCAACGAACGGCGATTCTGAGGCTTCGGTCAACTTTGCACAAAAGGATAAAAACGATAGTTGGCATGAGTTGAACTCATGTATATAGGTTTCTCGCTGATTTGCTTCACACGCCCATATTGCAGGAGCCTCATGCCACGCCAGCTACCACCGCTGTATGCCCTGCGCGCATTCGAAGCTGCCGCGCGGCTAAGCTCCTTCACCCGTGCGGGCGAAGAGCTTTCTATCACCCAAAGCGCCATCAGCCGGCATATCCGTACGTTGGAAGAGCATTTTGCCTGCCGCCTGTTCGTGCGCAGTGGCCGCAGCCTGCAACTTACCGAAGCGGGGCGGGTACTGCTGCCGGGCGTGCGCGAGGGCTTTGCGGCGTTTGAGCGGGCCTGCGAAACCTTGTGTGGTGAAGACGACATACTGCGTATGAAAGCCCCCTCGACCTTGACCATGCGCTGGTTGCTGGCGTGCCTTAGCCGCTTTCGCCACCTGCAGCCGGGCAATGAGGTGCAACTGACCAGTGCCTGGATGGATGTCGACCATGTGGACTTCAACCAGGAGCCGTTCGATTGCGCGGTTTTGCTCAGTGACGGGGTGTTCCCGGCGGAGTGGGAGGTACGCAAGCTGTTCCCTGAGTTACTGATCCCGGTCGGTGCGCCGGACCTGCTCGACGAGGAGCCCTGGGATGTGTGTAGGCTGGCCTCTGTCGAACTGCTACACCCCACCTTGGACAAGCGTGACTGGCGGGAATGGCTGGAGCGTATGGGGCTTGGCGACAAGGTGTCGCTCAAGGGTGGCCAGGTGTTCGACACCCTGGAGCTGGGCATGATTGCTGCGGCGCGTGGCTACGGAATATCCATGGGCGATTTGCTGATGGTGGCCGAAGATGTGGCGCAGAAACGCTTGAGCCTGCCATGGCCGATAGCGGTGCCCAGCGGCATGGATTACTACCTGGTGTGGCCGCGTACACGCCCGGGTGGCGAGCGTTTGCGGCGATTGAGTGCGTTTCTGGAAGACGAGGTGGCGGCGATGGATTTGCCGGATGTGGAAATCCTGCCGCGTCTTTGATCATCTGCACCGGCCTCTTCGCGGGCTCGCCCGCTCCCACAGGTCTATCGTATGTCTTGACCTGACACGGTACCTGTGGGAGCGGGCAAGCCCGCGAAGAGGCCGCTCCCACAGGTCTATCGTATGCCTTGGCCCGACACGGTACCTGTGGGGAGCGGGCAAGCCCGCGAAGAGGCCGCTCCGACAGGTCTATCGTATGCCTTGGCCCGACACGGTACCTGTGGGAGCGGGCTTGCCCGCGAAGAGGCCGGTACAGTTTTATATCGAACCCAGGTTCAACGCCTGTGCACAGGCCTCCAGCGACCGGCGCTCGCTTTGCGCATACAGCGCCAGCTCATCCTGTACCTGCAACCCCAGCGCGGCTTCGAACGCTTCGCGGTTGGCGTTGCTGCCGTATTCGGCCTGCGCATCGTCGCCCAGGTTGGACTGGAAGATCCCCGCCGCACTCACCGGCAGGAAGTCCTCGTACACCAGCGCCTCGAAATGCACATGGCCCGCGTCGATCAGCCCTTGCAGGGTGGTCGGGCGGCCTTTCTGGTCGCGTGCGGCCAAGCCTTTCTCAGTGGCGAAGTAGCGGAAATATGCAAGACCTTGTTCGCGCATCTGCGCCAGGTCATCCGGGAACTCGGCAAAGTTTGCCTGCAGCAGCGCCATGTAACGCTCGGCATTGGCTTCGGCCGGAGCGCCACCCAGCGCAGCGCGGGTAGCGTCGAGCAACTTGTCGTAGAGCTGGCGACCTTTCGGCGTCAGCGCCGCGCCGCGTTGCTCGATTTCGCCAAAGCGTGCGGTGTGGCTGCCTTTGCTGCCTTGCTGGTCGATGAAGGCGACCGTTTCCTGCAGGGCCTTGAAGCTGGTCTGGCGCAGCAGGATCGGGTGGCGGCGGGTGGGCGGGCCTTCAACCACGGCCTTCGGCGGGATGCCCTTGGCCGGCATGCCGAGCTGGATTGCATCGATATCCAGGGTGCGCGGGGTCAGGTGGTTGATGTGCGGGCCCTTGAAGGCCACCACATCGGCGATCAGGCGGTGTTGGTCGTGCAGCTGCTGGTATTGCTCGGCCGTGACGGTAGCATCCTGGTGCCAGCGGAAGGTGTGCAGCGCCTCCTGCACGAACGTCTCTGCATCCGCGGCGTCAAGACCACCCTCGCGCTCACACTGGGCGATCAGTTCGAGGGCGCGGGCGGTGAAGATCTGGCGCTTGGCCAGGATGCCCTGTGCCAGCTCGCGCAACTGCGGGTTGTCGATCAGCTCCAGGCGCAGCAGCGAGGTGAACACACGGAACGGGCTGACATGCAGCGATTGCTCGTGCACCGCGCGGAAGGCGGTGGAATGCACCGGTACGCCAGCGGAGCTGAGGTCATAGTAGCCGACCGGCTGCATGCCCATGACCGCGAACAGGCGGGCGATGGTGGCCAGTTCTTCGGCGGTGCCGACGCGGATGGCGCCGTGGCGTTCCTGGTCCAGGCGCTCTATTTCGCCGGTCCAGCGCAGGGCCTCGGCCACTTCGGGTTGCTGGGCCATTACCTGCTGGTTGATTTCGCTCACCAGCTCCAGCAGCGTGCCGTACAGCGGCACTTCCTGTTTGTACATAAGCGACATGGCGGCAGAGAACTGCGCGCGGATGCTGTCTGGGCTGACGAAATCGTGGGCTGGCATCGCTAGCTTCCTGGTTGGGTTCGGACGCTTACATGAAAGCTGGGAATGCACTTTGCTCACAAGCGAAAAAAAGTGAGTGTGTCATTCCTTTTTTGATCGACCTCAAGCCTGTAGCTGTTCGTGGATCCACTCCACCAGCGCCCGCACCTTGGGCACTTCCGCCGCATGCTCGGCATACGCCAGGTAATGCGCCCCTGCACTGCGCATCGCGTGGTCCCACGGCACCACCAGGCTACCGTCGGCCAGCTCCTTCGCAGCCAGGTAGCGCGGCACCAGCGCCACCCCGCACCCGGCCTGCGCCGCGCTCAACGCCATATAGAACGTATCGAAGCGCGGCCCGTGGTAGGCGCTGACGCTTTGCAGGCCCTGCTCCAGGAACCATTCATGCCAGGCCTCCGGCCGCGAGGTGCTTTGCAGCAGCACCAGTTCGGCCAGCTCCTCGGCACCGGCCAGCCTGCGTCCGGCCAGCAGCTCTGGCGCACACACCGGCACCACCTCTTCACGGAACAACTCCACGCACGTGGCTCCCGGCCAGGTGCCCTGGCCATAGAAGAACACCACGTCAGCCGAGCCTTGCAGCAGGGCGAACGGCTCCATCTCGTTGCGAATGTCCAAGTGGATATTGCTGTGCCGTTTGCCAAAACCCTTCAGGTGCGGGATCAACCAGCGCACGCCAAAACTCGGTTGAGTGGCTACCTTCAATATCTCGGTCTGCTCGCCGTAGGTGAGTACGTAGCGGCTGGACATGTCCACCTGGGTGAGGATCTTGTTGACCTCGGCCAGGTACAGGCTGCCGGCCGGCGTCAGCTGCAAGCGCCGGCGGATGCGCAGGAACAGGTGGTGGCGCAGCATGTCCTCCAGCTGCGCCACCTGCTTGCTGACCGCGCTCTGGGTCAGGTGCAGTTCTTCGGCAGCACGGGTAAAACTCAGATGGCGGGCTGCAGCTTCAAAGCACTGCAGGGCGGTCATGGAGGGTACCAGGCGTTTTGACATAGCGGTCTCTGCGGCTCAAATCATTACCTGACGGAATGATATGCGGAATAAAGGTCGTTTGTTGTACCTATGTGATCGGATTAATACTGATCCACATCATTTTTCCACCCCATCACCGATGTAGGAGATGCACAAATGGTTGCTGGATTGCTCGAGCGCCTTGGCGTTGCCGCCGAGGCTTACACCCAGGGCGACTACCCTGTTCACACGCCGATCGACGGCAGCCAGATCGCCTCGGTGAAACTGCTCGGCAAGGCCGAGACCATCGCCCGTATCGATCAGGCCCAAAGCGCCTTCGAAGCCTGGCGCAGTGTGCCGGCTCCGCGCCGTGGCGAACTGGTGCGCCTGTTCGGCGAAGTGCTGCGTGAGCACAAGGCCGACCTCGGCGAGCTGGTTTCGATCGAAGCCGGCAAGATTACCCAGGAAGGCCTGGGCGAAGTGCAGGAAATGATCGACATCTGTGACTTCGCGGTTGGCCTGTCGCGCCAGCTGTACGGCCTGACCATCGCTTCCGAGCGCCCGGGCCACCACATGCGTGAAACCTGGCACCCGCTGGGCGTGGTCGGCGTGATCAGCGCCTTCAACTTCCCGGTTGCCGTGTGGGCCTGGAACACCGCGCTGGCGCTGGTGGCCGGCAACTCGGTGGTATGGAAGCCGTCCGAGAAAACTCCTCTGACCGCCCTGGCCTGCCAGGCGCTGTTCGAAAAAGCCCTGAAAGCCTTCGGCGATGCCCCGGCTGGCTTGGCACAACTGGTTATCGGCGGCCGTGAAGCTGGCGAAGCCATGGTTGATGACCCGCGCGTACCGCTGGTCAGCGCTACCGGCAGCACCCGCATGGGTCGCGAAGTCGGCCCACGCGTTGCTGCCCGCTTCGGCCGCAGCATCCTGGAGCTGGGTGGCAACAACGCCATGATCCTGGCCCCGAGCGCAGACCTGGACCTGGCCGTGCGTGGCATCCTGTTCTCGGCTGTTGGCACTGCCGGCCAGCGTTGCACCACCCTGCGTCGCCTGATCGTGCACCGCTCTATCAAGGACGAAGTGGTTGCCCGCGTCAAAGCTGCCTACGGCAAAGTGCGCATCGGCGACCCACGTAAAGACAACCTGGTAGGCCCGCTGATCGACAAGCAGTCGTTCGACGCCATGCAAGGTGCACTGGCCAAGGCCCGCGACGAAGGTGGCCAGGTCTTTGGTGGCGAGCGTCAGCTGGCCGACCAGTACCCGAACGCCTACTACGTTTCACCCGCCATTGCTGAAATGCCGGCGCAAAGTGACGTGGTGCGCCACGAAACCTTCGCCCCGATCCTGTACGTGCTGGCCTATGACGACTTCGAAGAGGCGCTGCGCCTGAACAACGAAGTGCCACAAGGCCTGTCGTCCTGCATCTTCACCACCGACATCCGTGAAGCCGAGCGCTTCCAGAGCGCCTCGGGCAGCGACTGCGGCATCGCCAACGTCAACATCGGCACCAGCGGCGCCGAGATCGGCGGTGCATTTGGTGGCGAGAAGGAAACGGGCGGTGGCCGTGAGTCGGGCTCGGATGCCTGGAAAGGCTACATGCGTCGCCAGACGAACACCGTGAACTACTCGCGCGAGCTGCCGCTGGCGCAGGGTATCGTGTTCGACTGATGTATTGATGCTGCATGGCCGGGGGCCTGGCCCCCGGTTCGCGGGTAGACCCGCTCCTACAGGGTTCGTCCAAGCGACACCGATCCTTGTAGGAGCGGGTTTACCCGCGAATGGGCCGCCCTGCGGCCCCAACAAGAACAAATTGCTGGAGCCGGCCATGTCCGAACTGCGTCAACAATGCTTGTGGGAACACGTCAGCAAACCGACCGTCGCCGCCCAGGCCCTGGCCGGTGAGCACAAGGCCGATATCTGCGTGATCGGCGGCGGTATTACCGGCCTGTCGGCGGCCATCCACCTGCTCGAACAGGGCAAGTCGGTGATCGTGCTGGAGGCCTGGAAGATCGGCCACGGTGGCTCCGGGCGCAACGTCGGCCTGGTCAACGCCGGCACCTGGATCCGCCCCGACGACGTCGAGGCCACCCTTGGCCATAAGCAGGGCAGCCGCCTGAACAAGGTGCTTGGCGAAGCCCCGGCTGAAGTATTCGCCATGATCGAGCGCCTCGGCATCGATTGCCAGGCCCAGCACAAAGGCACGCTGCACATGGCGCACAACGCCACCGGCATCGCCGACCTCGAAGCGCGTCACGAACAATGGCGCCGCCGAGGTGCCGACGTCGAGCTGCTGACCGGCGCCCAGTGCCAGGAATACTGCGGTACCGACAAGATTTCCGCTGCGCTGCTTGATCGCCGTGCTGGCACCATCAACCCCATGGGCTACACCCAGGGCCTGGCGGCTGCCGTGGCGCGCCTGGGCGGCAAGATTTTCCAGCAGTCTTCGGTCGAAGGCCTGGAGCGTGAGGGGGATGGCTGGCAGGTGAAGACTGCGCGTGGCGCTGTGCGCGCCGAAAAGGTGGTCATTTCCACCGGCGCCTACACCGAAGGCGACTGGAGCAACCTGCAGAAGCAGTTCTTCCGTGGTTACTACTATCAGGTAGCCTCCAAACCGCTGCAGGGTATTGCAGCCGACAAGGTGCTGCCACACGGCCAAGGTTCGTGGGACACCCGCACCGTGCTCAGCAGCATCCGCCGCGACGATCAGGGCCGACTGCTGCTCGGCAGCCTGGGCCGGGTAGACAACAAGCCAGCCTGGTTCGTGCGCAGCTGGGCCGACCGCATCCAGAGCCACTATTACCCCGAGCTGGGCAAAGTCGAGTGGGAAATGCACTGGACTGGCTGCATCGACTTCACCCCCGACCACCTGATGCGCCTGTTCGAGCCGGCGCCGGGGCTGGTGGCGGTAACCGGGTACAACGGGCGCGGTAATACCACCGGCACCGTGATTGGCCGGGCGTTTGCCGAGTTCCTGCTCAAGGGCGAGGCTGACAGCCTGCCCATTCCGTTCTCGCCGATGAGCGGTGTGAGCGCGCCTTCGCTGCGGACGGCGTTCTACGAGTCTGGCTTCTCGCTGTACCACGCGGGGCAGTGCCTGAGGGTTGTGTTGTAAGTACTGGCCTATTCGCGGGTAAACCCGCTCCTACAAATTGTTCACCGCCTGAGAGGGCTGTGGTGAACCTGTAGGAGCGGGTTTACCCGCGAAGAGGCCAGCACAGTCTCACTTGTGCAGCCAGCTGAGGAAGCCACCTTTCTTGATCAGGGCCGGCTTTTGCAGCAACAACGACTCCCGGCTCTGCCGCCGGAACCGCTGCAACTTGCTCAACGCCGTCTGCACTTCGCCACGCTGCTGCAAACAGCTCTTCACCTGTTCCTTGTCGATCCGGTACAGCACGCAACTGGTCAGCGTGCGGAATTCGGCCAGCGAGTCTTCGTCGTCGATGATCCCCTCGATCCCAAGCACCTCTCCCGGCCCCATGCGCCCGGCCTCCAGCCGCTTGTCTCCGTCGCGCACCGAGGCCGATACCACACCGCTGGCAATCACCAGCAGATGATCGGAATGCTCGCCCACCCCCAGGATCACCTGGTCCGCCAGGTACTCGACTGCAGTCATGCGCTGGCTCAACGCATCGCGCTCTTCATCACTTAGCGAGCGGAACACTCGAACCTCATTCAGTACCTCGCGCTGGCGGCTGCGCGGCGGCACCGCCAGGTCGACGTTCCACATCACTCCGCTGGCCTCCAGATGCCGGTGTGCCAAGTCGAACAACTGGTTACGTGCATCGCCCTTGGTGCCCGCATCGGCCACGAAGCCGCTAGCCTCGTACTCCACCGATTCCAGAGTCGAGGCCTTTACCGTCACCTTCGGCTTCGGGGTCGCAAGGATGGCACTGACGCCCTGCAAGGCTTTTTCCAGCGCATCGAACACGCGCTTGGGCCGTACCTTGGCCGGGACCACCACGCTGATCGATACCCCGTGCACATCGGCCGGGCGACTGTGGTTGAGCAGCCGCGCCTTGGCCGCCACCGAGTTGGGGATCACCGCCAGGCTGCCGGTACCGGTCAGCAGGCGCGTGGCGCGCCAGTCGATGTCCAGGACCTTGCCTTCGGTGCCGTCGATGGAGATTGAGTCGCCAATCTGATAGGGCCGCGTGGTGTTCAGCACGATGCCGCTGAAGACGTCAGCCAGTGTGCTCTGCAGCGCCAGGCCGATGACGATGGCCATTACCCCGGAGGTGGCCAGCAGGCCCTTCACCGGCAGTTGCAGCACGTAGCCTGCGGCCGCGACCACGGCGGCGAGGAAGATCAACGCCCCCAGCACATCCTGCAGCAAGCGCCCGCCATGGCTGCCACGGGCCACCAGCAACAGGCCGAACACCACGGTCACCGTGCGCGCACCGAACAGCCACCAGCCGATGGCCAATACCGTGGCCATCAGGTTGCGCGAAAGATCGTCGGGCCACGGCGGTGGTTGCAGCGGGCTCATGCCGGCGGCCATCAGCACCGCGCTGAACAGCAGGAAGATCACCAGGCGCGCGCTGATGCGCCAGGCATGGCGCTGAATGGGGATCAGTTGCCAAAGCACGAGGTCGAGCAGGATCAGGGCGCAACCGAGCAACAACGGGGTCGACTGGATGAAGGCCAGCATGGTGGTCTCGGGGGTGAGGGGAGGGCTGTGGGTAGTAATAGAGCAGGTTTGCCGGGCAGGCAATGCAAGCCTGTGCTGGCCCCTTCGCGGGCAAGCCCGCGAAGGGGCCAGCAAAACCAACGCCAATCTATCGTTCCCAAAACAGAACGCTAAAGCCAAAAACTGCTATCTACCGCTCCAAAGGTGATGGTTTTAATCTTCTCCCATCAACGCGAAACACCAACTTACTGAACATCAAAACCCTTAGGAGCTACCCCCATGACCCACTTCAAATACAACCGCCTGAACAAAGACGACGCCGCCGTACTGCTGGTCGATCACCAGGCTGGCCTGCTGTCCCTGGTGCGCGACATCGAGCCGGATGCGTTCAAGAACAACGTGCTGGCCCTGGCCGACCTGGCCAAGTTCTTCAACCTGCCGACCATTCTTACCACCAGCTTCGAGCAAGGCCCCAACGGCCCACTGGTACCGGAGCTGAAAGCCCTGTTCCCGGACGCTCCGTACATTGCCCGCCCTGGCCAGATCAACGCCTGGGACAACGAAGACTTCGTCAAGGCCGTGAAAGCCACTGGCAAGAAGCAGCTGATCATTGCCGGTGTGGTGACTGAGGTCTGTGTAGCTTTCCCGGCCCTGTCGGCCCTGGAAGAAGAGTTCGACGTGTTCGTGGTCACTGATGCCTCCGGCACTTTCAACGCCATGACCCGCGACGCTGCCCACGACCGCATGAGCCAGGCGGGTGCCCAGCTGATGACTTGGTTCGGCGTGGCCTGTGAGCTGCACCGCGACTGGCGCAACGACATCGAAGGCCTGGCCGCGCTGTGCTCCAACCACATCCCGGACTACCGCAACCTGATGACCAGCTACAACGCTTTCAACGCCGGCAAGTAAGCCGACCCGCCCCGGGCGCCGTGAGTCGGTGCCCGCGCAGGGCAGCACACCCATCCAATCCTCCGCCCGTTCGCCGTTGCACAGTGAATGCGGGCAAGCTCATCCCAAGGAACGCCGATGAACACCGCACTCCATGACAACCGCGAAGTGGTGACCGTATGCCTGCAACACAAGGTGCTTGATAGCTCGCCGGGCACCCCGGCAGCGCAACCGCCGCGTTGGAAGCAGGCACTGCTGACCTACCTGGTGATCTGCCCGATGACCATGGTCATCCCGCAACTGCTGGCGCCGCTGTTTGCACGCTTCCCGCAGCTGGGCGGCGTCATCACCGGCAACCTGATCGTCAACCTGTTCGTCATCCTGCCCGTGGTGTTCTACATCATGCCTTGGGTAACCCGCCGCTGCGCCAACTGGCTGCGCGGCTGAGCCGACGCCTTCACCTGGAAACTTTCAAGGAGATACCGTTATGAGTACGTTCGTTACCCGCGATGGCACTTCGATCTATTTCAAGGACTGGGGCAGCGGCAAGCCTGTGCTGTTCAGCCACGGCTGGCCGCTGGACGCCGACATGTGGGATTCCCAGATGGAGTTCCTGGCCAGCCGCGGTTACCGCGCCATCGCCTTCGACCGCCGGGGTTTCGGCCGCTCGAGCCAGCCGTGGAACGGTTACGACTACGACACCTTCGCCGATGACATTGCCCAGCTGATCGAGCACCTCGACCTGCGCGACGTCACCCTGGTGGGCTTCTCGATGGGGGGCGGTGATGTCAGCCGCTACATCGCCCGCCACGGCAGCGAGCGGGTGGCCGGGCTGGTGTTGCTGGGCGCGGTGACGCCAGTGTTCGGCAAGCGTGAGGACAACCCTGACGGTGTCGACCTGTCGGTGTTCGAGGGCATCCAGGCCGGCCTGCGTGCCGACCGCGCGCAGTTCATCGCCGATTTCGCTACGCCGTTCTACGGCCTGAACCATGGGCAGCAGGTGTCCCAGGGTGTGCAGACGCAGACCCTGAACATTGCGCTGATGGCGTCAATCAAAGGCACCCTGGACTGTGTGACGGCATTCTCGGAGACCGATTTCCGTCCCGACATGGCCAAGGTCGATGTGCCGACGTTGGTGATCCATGGCGATGACGACCAGATCGTGCCGTTCGAGACCACTGGCAAGCAGGCGGCGGAGCTGATTCGCGGCGCCGAGCTGAAGGTGTATGCCGGGGCGCCGCACGGTTTTGCAGTGACCCATGCGCAGCAGCTGAATGAGGACTTGCTGGCGTTCCTTCAGCGGTAATTGTGGAAAACATTCGCGGGTAAACCCGCTCCTACAGACGTTGTAGGAGCGGGTTTACCCGCGAAGAGGCCGGCCCAGGCAGCAAAAGGCTTGACCAGGACTAACCTTCTTCAACCCACCGCACATCCATCCAAGCACAGGCCTTGCATCAACCGGCATGCTTTGCAGTCCCCCTGCCGGCCCTAGTCGGAGAAGCCTATGTCCCAGGATCGCAACGACAAGACCCGTCGCCAGTTCCTCGCCACCAGCACTGTGCTCGGTGCTGCCGGCGCGCTCTGGTCCGCATTGCCTTTTACCGGCCAAGCCGGTTTCGCTCACGCATCCACGCAAGGAGGTTCCATGACCGCCGACCTGATTCTGTTCAACGGCAAACTGCACACCGTTGACCGCGAAAAGCCCACCGCGACTGCTGTCGCCATCAAGGACGGCCGCTTCATCGCCGTGGGCAGCGACGCCGAGGCCATGGCCCACAAGGGTGCCGCCTCGCAGATCATCGACCTCAAGCAGCGCACGGTGATCCCCGGCCTCAATGACTCGCACCTGCACCTGATCCGGGGCGGTCTGAACTACAACCTCGAGCTGCGCTGGGAAGGGGTGCCGTCGGTGGCCGATGCCCTGCGTATGCTCAAGGACCAGGCGGCGCGCACGCCTACCCCGCAATGGGTGCGCGTGGTCGGTGGCTGGAATGAATTCCAGTTCGCCGAAAAGCGCATGCCCACCCTTGAGGAAATCAACCAGGCCGCCCCTGACACTCCGGTGTTCCTGCTGCACCTGTACGACCGCGCGCTGCTCAACCGCGCTGCGCTCAAGGCTGTCGGATACACCAAGGACACGCCGAACCCGCCGGGTGGCGAGATCCAGCGCGACAAGTTCGGCAACCCGACCGGCATGCTGATCGCCCGCCCGAACGCGATGATTCTCTACGCCACGCTGGCCAAGGGGCCTAAGCTGCCGCTGGAGTATCAGGTCAACTCCACTCGCCAGTTCATGCGTGAGCTCAACCGCCTGGGCCTGACCAGCGCCATCGACGCCGGTGGCGGCTACCAGAACTTCCCCGATGACTACTCGGTTATCCAGGAACTGGCCGACAATAACCAGCTGACCGTGCGCATCGCCTACAACCTGTTCACCCAGAAGCCCAAGGAAGAGCTGGACGACTTCAAGAAGTGGACGGCCAGCGTCAAGCTGCACAGTGGCACCGACTTCCTGCGCCACAACGGCGCCGGTGAGATGCTGGTGTTCTCCGCCGCCGACTTCGAGGACTTCCTCGAGCCGCGCCCGGACCTGCCGCAGACCATGGAAGAAGAGCTGGAGCCGGTGGTGCGCCACCTGGTCGAGCAGCGCTGGCCGTTCCGCCTGCACGCCACCTACAACGAATCGATCACGCGCATGCTCGACGTGTTCGAGAAGGTCAACCGCGACATCCCGTTCAATGGCCTGCCGTGGTTCTTCGATCACGCCGAAACCATCACCCCGCAGAACATCGAGCGCGTGCGTGCGCTGGGCGGTGGTATTGCCATCCAGGACCGCATGGCCTTCCAGGGTGAATACTTCGTCGACCGCTACGGCGCCAAGGCCGCCGAGCAGACCCCGCCGATCAAGCGCATGCTCGAAATGGGCGTGCCGGTGGGCGCGGGTACCGATGCCACTCGGGTGTCTAGCTACAACCCATGGACCTCACTGTACTGGCTGGTCAGCGGCAAGACGGTCGGTGGCATGGAGCTGTACCCGGAAGGCTTGAGCCGTGACACCGCGCTGCAACTGTTCACCCAGGGCAGCGCCTGGTTTTCCAGCGAGCAAGGCAAGAAAGGCCAGATCAAGGTGGGCCAGCTGGCTGACCTGGCAGCATTGTCGCTGGACTTCTTCAGTGTCGATGAAGAAGCGATCAAGGGCATCGAGTCGGTGCTGACCATCGTTGATGGCAAGGTGGTGTATGGTGCTGGCGAGTTCGACAAGCTAGGCCCGCCGCAGGTGCCGGTGCTGCCGGAGTGGTCGCCGGTGACCAAGGTACCTGGGCACTGGCGTGTCGGTACGCCATCGTTGGCAGCGGCTGTGCACCAGTGCAGCGGGCCTTGCGGTGTGCATGCACACAGCCATGAAAAGGCGCGGCATTCGAGCGTACCGGTAAATGACTTCCAAGGTTTCTGGGGAGCGTTAGGCTGTTCGTGCTTCGCGTTCTAAGCTGAGCTGATGTGAAGAACGGGGGCCAATATCTGGCCCCCGTTCTTGTGCCTCAAGGGCCGCCAAGGCCAGCATCAATGGTGAGCCTTATGCTCCCCGCCAGCCAACAAATGCCGAATTCGCACTTCAATCCCATCGGTCTGCAGCATCCTGACCCGCGCCTCGATCTTCAGCTCACCACGGGTCACCCGGTGGTGATGCCGCAGATGCTCCAGCCACGATTCCTCGAAGAAGAACTCCAGCCACAACGCCGGATCAGCACTGTCCCGCATCAACCCCCACGACAATGCGCCATTGCGCTTGCGCATCGCTTCCAGCTCCCGCGCCGCCTGCTGGAAGGCCTCGGCCTTGGTGGGGGCGATGTGGTACTCGACGGTGACCATCACCGGTCCGACTTCCTTGTCCATGTCATCGCTCAATACCGGCACCGGCCAATGCAGCGACGGCGTCAGCTCTTCTGCCTCGGTTTCCGGCAGCGCCACCTTGCAGGTCAGCAAGGTACCCAGCGCCAGGCCGCCTGCGGCCAGCAGCAGGCTGAAGGTGATCGTTGCATGGCTGGCCAGCGTGCCCCACAGCAGGCCGCCACAGGCCATGGCGCCGAAGAAGATCAGAATGTATACCGACAAAGCCCGCGCCCGTACCCAGGCGGGCACCGAAGTCTGTGCAGCCACCTGCAGGTTGGACAGCACCGCGATCCACGCCGCGCCGCTGAGCAGCATCGCTGGCAGCAGCACATAGAAGTTGCGCACCAGCGCCAGGGCCAGCAGGAACAGGGCATACAGCAGGCTGGCCAGAAACACCAGGCGGTCACGGCTGATGCGTTCACGCAGGCGCGGCAGCAAGGTGGCACCCGCCACTGCGCCAATACCGATGGCCGCCAGCAGCAGGCCGAAGTCCGCTGCGGTGCCGCGCATCTCGCCACGCACGATCAGCGGCAGCAGCGAAGTACCGGCGCTGGCGCAGAAAAAGAACGCCAACGCGCGTAGCATCACGGCCTGCAAAGGCTTGGCGCTGCGGGCAAAGCGCAACCCGGTGCGCATGGCGCCAACGAAGCGTTCGGCCGGCAGCAGTGGTTCCTTCACCTCGCGCTTCCACAGGAACAGCACCAGGATCACCCCCGCGAACGAGATGGCATTCAGGGCGAAGGTCAGCCACGGGCCGACCATGCTCACCACCACCCCCGCCAGTGCCGGGCCGATGGCCCGTGACACGTTGATGCCGACACTGGAAAGCGCCACCGCGTTGGCCAGGTCCTCCTTGCCCACCAGTTCTGGTGTCAGTGCGCTCCACGCTGGCATCATCAGCGCTGTACCAATGCCCAGTGCCAGGGTCAGCACCAGCAGCAAGGTGACGTTCATCATCCCGAGCAACGTCAGGGCCGCCAGCACAACCGCTACACAAGACATCCACAGTTGCACCAGCAACAGGTAGCGGCGTTTGTCGACGATGTCCGCCGCTGCGCCCGCCGGCAGGGCCAGGAAGAACATCGGCAACGAGCCGGCTACCTGGATCAACGCCACGTGCAGCGGGCTGGCCGACAGCGTGGTCATCAGCCAGCCGGCGCCCACCTCGTGCATCCAGGTGCCGATGTTGGAGGCGATGGTGGCGATCCACAGCATGCGGAAGGTGGTGTTACGCAACGGGCTCCAGGCACCTGAAGGGGATGTACTCATGTCAGAAGCTGCCTTTGAGTGGGTATTCGATGATCAGGTAGATGCGGTCGATATCACCGCCCGCCTGGGCCTGGTTGGCGCGGTGGCTGACGTGGGAGAACGACAGGCTCAGGTCCTTGGCAGCCCCCGACTGCACCACGTATTTCAGGTCGATGTCGCGCTCCCAGTGCTTGCCGCCGTCACCGTACTGGTTCACATAGGCGCCGCCCGCAGGCGCATGGCTGCCGTCGATGCCGCGGCCGCTGACATAGCGGCCCATCAGGCTCAGGCCAGGTACGCCAAGGGTGGCGAAGTCCAGGTCGTAGCGCAGTTGCCACGAGTGCTCGCCCGGGCCGTTGAAGTCGGCGTACTTGATCGCGTTGGCCAAGTAGATGGAGTCGCCGCCGACGAAGTCGAACGGGGTGTCGCCCTCGACCTTCTGGTAGGCTAGGCTCAGCGCCTGGGCGCCGAAGCTGTACCTGGCCAGCAGGCTGTAGGCGAGGGTGTCGATCGCCCCTGCGCTGGCGTTACCGGTGTCGCGGGTTTTGTACAGGTTGCCGTCCAGGCGCCAGTTGCCCTTGGCCAGGTTCAGGTTGAGGTAGGCCTGGCGCCAGGTGTTTTCCAGCTTCCCGGCATACAGTGCGGCGCCGAACGGCCCGTTGGGCGCGAAGGTGGCACCGGCCAGGCTGATGGCCCGGTTGTGGGTGCTGGCGCCGTAGCCGCTGAAGTCGTCGTGGGTGGAACTGTTGTCCTGGTTGTTGAAGGCAGTGAAACGCCCGGCCTGCAGGCGCCAGTCGGGCAGGTCGGTGTTTTCCACCAGCCAGCCGGTGGCGTATTCCGGGTGCAGGCGTTTGTCACCGGTGTCGAACACCGGGGTTTCCACCATCATCTCGCCATAGCGCAGCCGGGTGTTGCCCAGGTGCAGTTTGAGCGCGGCACCGGCGCTGGAGTACTCGGACGCGGCGCGGCCATCGCTGTCGCGTGGCAGCAGGCCGGTGCCGCTATGGCCGCGGCCGCCGTCGAGCTTGAGGCCAAGAAAGCCATGGGCATCGATGCCGACGCCGACAGTGCCCTCGGTGAAGCCGGAACGGACCTCGCCGATGAAGCCTTGGGCCCATTCCTGGCGGTAGTTCTGGCCGCTGCCGGAGGGCGAGCGGAAGTCACTGTGCAGGAAATAGTTGCGGCTGAGCAGCGACCAGCCGGGCGCTTCGGCGTGGCTCAGCGCCGGCCAGAGGGCGAGGGTGGCGAGCAGGGCGCGGCCTGGTCCGTGGGTGGCGCGGATCATGAGGGGCTCCGGGGGATGATCCGGGAGTGTGGAAGAAGAGTAGACCCAAGGTCTTGTAAGGGTGTGCTGGGTGGGGATTTGCATTGCCTGTACCGGCCCTTTCGCGGCTAAAGCCGCTCCTACAGGGCCACCACCGGCCCCGAGCCTTGTGCAATACCTGTGGGAGCGGGCATGCCCGCGAAGAGGCCGGCTCAGCCAGTCAGGCACTCAAGCCATGTCGCTGATGGCGAACTCCTCAGCCAGATGATCGATCAGCGCTCGCACCGAAGGCAGCAACCCACGTCGCGATGGGAAGATCGCATGCACGATACCGCAACGCGGGTGCCAGTCCGGAATCAGCTCAACCAGACGTCCCGCCGCCAGATCCTCACGCACCGCCACCCGCGGCAAGTGGGCGATCCCCACTCCGGCCACCACGAAATGGCGCAGGGCAAACAGGTCGTCAGTCACCATGCGTGGTGTATGCGGGATGACGATGCTGCGGCTGTTGTCCTCACCCTGGAACAGTTCCCACTGGTACTCGCGTTGGGCACTGCCCCAATGCACGCTGGGTAGTGTGCCCAGCAGCTGCGGGTCAAACCCGTTGGGCAGTTGTGCCAGATATTGAGGTTGGCCAACCAGGCACTGGGTGCTGTTACTCAGCACCTTCATCACCATGTCAGTGTTCTCCAGCGGCGGAAAGCGCACCCGCAGGGCGATGTCGAAGCCCTCATGCAGCAGGTCGACACGGCGGTTGGTACTTTCGATGAACAGCTCCACCTGCGGGTACTTGAGCATGTAGCGGGTCAGCATCGGCCCGACCCAGGAGTTGAGCAGGGTGGTCGGGCAGCTGATGCGCACCAGGCCGCGCGGTTCGCTGCGGTTGCGCTCGATTATTTCCGCCGCGCCCTCGGCCTCCACGCGCATGGCCAGGCAACGGTTGTAGTAGGCCTGGCCGATCTCGGTCAGCGAGCAGTGCCGGCTGGTGCGGTTCAGCAGCCGCACGCCCAGACGGTCTTCAAGGTCGGCGATTCGCCGGCTGAGCTTTGACTTGGGCATGTCCAGCGCCCGGCCGGCCGGGGCGAAGCCGCCATGTTCGACGACCTGGGTGAAGTAGTAGAGGGAGTTGAGGTCTTCCAATGATCGGTCTCCGGGTATTTGGTTGCCTTTGCCGGCCTCTTCGCGGCTAAAGCCGCTCTTACAGGACACCACAGGCCCGAGGCCTGCGCGGTCCCTGTAGGAGCGGCTTTAGCCGCGAAGAGGCCAGCACAGCCCTTACAAATCCATCGTTCCTAAATCAGAACGCTAAAGCCAGATTCTGCTAACTACCGCCGCAAAGGTGATGATTTTAATCTGTGCCCATCAACGCGAAACACCCCGGATTGCTGAAAAATTCATAACCCTTAGGAGCACAGACCATGAGCAAATTCACCTACAACCGCCTGAACAAAGACGACGCTGCCGTACTGCTGGTCGACCACCAGGCTGGCCTGCTGTCCCTGGTGCGCGATATCGAGCCGGACAAGTTCAAGAACAACGTGCTGGCGCTGGCTGACCTGGCCAAGTTCTTCAACCTGCCGACCATCCTCACCACCAGCTTCGAGCAAGGCCCCAACGGCCCATTGGTGCCGGAACTGAAAGCCCTGTTCCCGGATGCGCCGTACATTGCCCGCCCTGGCCAGATCAACGCCTGGGACAACGAGGATTTCGTCAAGGCGGTGAAGGCGACCGGCAAGAAGCAGCTGATCATTGCAGGTGTTGTGACCGAGGTTTGCGTGGCGTTCCCGGCGCTGTCGGCCTTGGAGGAAGACTTTGACGTGTTCGTGGTGACCGATGCTTCCGGCACCTTCAATGAAATGACCCGTGATGCCGCGCATGACCGCATGAGCCAGGCGGGTGCCCAACTGATGACCTGGTTCGGCGTGGCCTGCGAGCTGCACCGCGACTGGCGCAACGATGTCGAAGGGCTGGCTGCACTATGCTCCAACCACATTCCGGATTATCGCAACCTGATGACCAGCTATAACGCGCTGACTGCGGGTAAGTAATCAACCATCAGCAACGACTCAATTCATGGGCTGTGACTCAATCCCATCCAGCAACGCCTCAACCAAACCTTCTGCCATTTCGAGTGCGTTCAGGTTGCTCCAGAACAGGCTCTTGCCTGTGTCATCCAGATGTTCCAAGGCTTTGTAGCCACAGTCGTAGGCACCGCGCAGGTATTGGGCGACATGCACCAGGGCATCGTGGGCGGAAACGCCTGGGTTTACGGTGAACAATGGGCGATGGCCGGCATCGCAGCGGCTGAAAGAGCGTTGGGTGGTGTTGGGGAGGGGTGGATCGGGGACGATTCTTTTCATGGCAATTCCTTCTCCAGGATTGAACTGCAACCACCCGTTTCCACGCAGAAGGCGGCAGTTGTGCGCGGGGTGGAAAACCGGGGAGAAGGCAAGCCGGTAGGCCAAACGGCCTCACGCGCACAACTGCCATAACGGCAGCCCTTCATCACATCCGGGTTTCCACACCCGATCGCTGAACCGACAGCGACCCGGTTAGCCTAGAGAGCAGGCCTTCCCTGGACAATCAGACGGGCGTCGACACGGTGTGTAGGATAATTCCTTGGGATTGGCGTGAACGTAGGAAATGGTTCGCGGGGAAGTAGGACCCAGCTGATAATTAGGCGATTTGTGATGGTTTTTGTGAGTTCGCGTAATGGCGGCGAGGTGATCGTCAGGAAATTGCAGGATGGCTTCCAGGTGCCTGGCGATAGTTTTTTGGCGCCCATGAGATCGAGCGCCGCCCGCGCGGCGCATCGCGAGCAAGCTCGCTCCTACATTTGTTTCGGGCCAATTATTCCTGGGGCAGACGCGCGCGTCCCCTTGGCGCTCACCTCGATATCGTGGGGGACAAACAGGGCGGTCGCGCGCGCAGGCACAGGCGATACTGGCCCGAAACAGATGTAGGAGCGAGCTTGCTCGCGATGCGCCGCGCGGGCGGCGCTCGATCTCACAGGCACTACAACCCTCAAGGCATGCTCGCCCCTACATTTGTTTCGGGCCAATTATTCCTGGGGCAGACGCGCACGTCCCCTTGGCGCTCACCTCGATATCGTGGGGGACAAACAGGGCGGTCGCGCGCGCAGGCACAGGCGATACTGGCCCGAAACAGATGTAGGAGCGAGCTCGCGATGCGCCGCGCGGGCGGCGCTCGATCTCACAGGCACTACAACCCTCAAGGCAAGCTCGCTCCTACATTTGTTTCGGGCCAATTATTCCTGGGGCAGACGCGCGCGTCCCCTTGGCGCTCACCTCGATATCGTGGGGGACAAACAGGGCGGTCGCGCGCGCAGGCACAGGCGATACTGGCCCGAAACAGATGTAGGAGCGAGCTTGCTCGCGATGCGCCGCGCGGGCGGCGCTCGATCTCACAGGCACTACAACCCTCAAGGCATGCTCGCTCCTACATTTGTTTCGGGCCAATTATTCCTGGGGCAGACGCGCGCGTCCCCTTGGCGCTCACCTCGATATCGTGGGGGACAAACAGGGCGGTCGCGCGCGCAGGCACAGGCGATACTGGCCCGAAACAGATGTAGGAGCGAGCTTGCTCGCGATGCGCCGCGCGGGCGGCGCTCGATCTCACAGGCACTACAACCCTCAAGGCATGCTCGCCCCTACATTTGTTTCGGGCCAATTATTCCTGGGGCAGACGCGCACGTCCCCTTGGCGCTCACCTCGATATCGTGGGGGACAAACAGGGCGGTCGCGCGCGCAGGCACAGGCGATACTGGCCCGAAACAGATGTAGGAGCGAGCTCGCGATGCGCCGCGCGGGCGGCGCTCGATCTCACAGGCACTACAACCCTCAAGGCATGCTCGCTCCTACATTTGTTTCGGGCCAATTATTCCTGGGGCAGACGCGCACGTCCCCTTAGCGCTCACCTCGATCTCACAGGCACTACAACCCTCAAGGCATGCGCCAAAAGGCCTCAACCCGCATCCGATTCAAACAACCGTTCCAGCTCCACCCGCGCCTCCTTGCCCGTCTGCATCACCTTGGCCCGGTCATCACGTACCTGCCCCTGGGCCTCCAGCACCTCTTCGTCATGCTGGGTAAACCGTGCAATGCGGTCCGCCGCCTGTTCATCGCTCAGGCCCAACCCCACCAGTGCCCGGCGGGCCATTTCCAGGCTGGAGTGGTATGTCTCGCGAATCGGCTCGGCGCCCACATCCGCCAGTTTGTGCACGTGCTGGCGGTTACGCGCGCGGGCCAGCACTTTCAGGTGCGGGTACAGGCGTTTCACCCGTTCAGCGCTACGAATGGCGGCCTCCGGGTCATCGATGGTGATGATGAAGTACTCCGCCTCACCCACCTTGGCCGCATGCAGTACTTCGGGGCGCAGCGGGTTACCGTAGAACACCGGCACCTGTTCGAACATACGGGTCATCTCGATGGCATCCACCGAGGTTTCCAGAGCAACGAACGGGATCTTCTGTGCCCGCAGGATACGCGCGACGATCTGGCCCATGCGGCCCATGCCGGCGATTACCACCCGCGGCGTGCCGGCGTCGATGGCCTTGTAATGGTCGGGCACTTCACGCACTGGCTGCGCGCGTTTGAGGGCACGGGCGCAGCCAATCATGAGCAGTGGGGTGATGGCCATCGACAGGGTAATGGTCATCAGCAGCAGGTCGTAGGTCTGGGTATCGAACAGGCCCTGGTCCTTGCCCAGCTTGAACACCACAAAGGCAAACTCGCCGCCAGCGGCCAGCACCATGCCCAGTTGCAGCGCGCTGGCGCCGCTCAGGCCGCCGGCCAGGCGACCGGTGCCGACCAGCAGCACGAGCTTCACGGCCACCAGCAACAGGGTCAGGCCCAGCACCACCAGCGGCATCTCCAGCAGCAGGTGCAGGTTTGCACCCATCCCGACGCTGATGAAGAACAGCCCCAGCAGCAGGCCCTTGAAGGGTTCGATCTGTGATTCCAGCTCGTGGCGGTATTCCGAGTCTGCCAGCAGCAGGCCGGCGAGGAAGGCGCCCAGGGCCATGGAAATACCGGCTTGTTCCATCAGCCAGGCGGTGCCGATCACCACCAGCAGGGCAGTGGCAGTGGACACTTCCGGCAGGCCGGTGCGAGCCACGGTGCGGAACACCGGGCGCAACAGGTAGCGGCCGCCGATGATGACCACGGCGATGCTGGCGAATACCTTCAGGCCATTCTCCAGGCTGTCGCCACTGCTGGTGTCCGGGCCAGTGGCGGCCAGCAGTGGTACCAAGGCGATCAGCGGGATCGCGGCGATGTCCTGGAACAACAGGATGGCGAACGCCAGACGGCCGTGCGGGGCATTGAGTTGTTTGTTCTCGGCCAGGCTCTGCAGGCCAAGGGCGGTGGACGAAAGCGCCAGGCCCAGACCGAGCACGATGGCCGCGGGCAGCGTCTGGCTGAAGCCGAACAGGGCGATGGCGCCGATAACCGCGCCGGTCAGCAACACTTGGGCAGTGCCGACACCAAACACCGACTTGCGCATCAGCCACAAGCGTTTGGGCGACAGCTCCAGGCCGATGATGAACAGCAGCAAGACCACGCCCAGTTCGGAAATGTGCGCCACCCTTTCTGTGTCGTGGACCAGGCCAAGTGCTTGCGGGCCGATGACCACACCGGCGAGCAGGTAGCCGAGCATGGCACCCAGTTGCAAGCGCTTGGCCAGGGGGACGGCGAGGACGGCGGCAAGCAGGAAGATCACCGCAGTTTGCAGAAGGCTGCCTTCGTGTGGCATTGGCTCGTACTCCATGAGCTGCCGGGGCAGCGTTATTACAGGTTGGCCGACGATTCTGGAGGCTGGGGTGGCATTAGACAATCTGATGTCGGGAAGAAACATTGTCCTGAAAAAAGAGACGGTGGCTGTGGTCAGTTGTGTGAGTGGCCCGCGCTCAACCCCCACCAAACTGCGTGCGATACTGCGCCGGCGTCATGCCTATCCGCTCACAGAACACCTTGCGCAAATGCCGGTCGCTGCCAAACCCGCACTGCGCCGCCACAACCTTTAACGGCAGGTCGCTGCCTTCGAGCAGCTTGCGCGCGCGGTCGATGCGCGCATTCTGCAGGTACTGCAGCGGCGTCATTCCCACCTCCCGCAGAAACGTCCGGGCAAAGTTACGCCCGCTCATGGCCACCAGTTCGGCCATTTTCTGCACGGTGAACGCCTGCTCGATGTGGTCGACTATATAGGCCTGCACCCGGGCAATCGGCGAGTCGTCGCGTGGTACCGCAGCCAGCAACGGCCCGTAAGGTGTCTGCCCGCCCTGACGATGACGGGCAACCAGCAGCACCTTGGCCACTTCCAGGGCCAGCGCCTTGCCATGGTCCTCGGCAACCACCGCCAGTGCCAGGTCGATCCCTGCAGTGATACCGCCCGAGGTGATCAGGCAGCGGTCCATCACATAAATCTGCTCGGTCTCCACCTTGGCCTCGGGAAACGCTTGTGCCAGGCGCTCCACGTAATTCCAGTGGGTGGTGCAGCGATAGCCATTGAGTAACCCGGCCCGCCCCAGCAGGAACACTCCGGTGCAGATGGCACCGAAGCGTTTGGCCTGGCGCACGGCCTTGGGTAGCCAGCGCTCGATCCCTGGCAATGCGACGGCATAGGCTCCTGGGCCGCCGGGCACCAGCAACAGGTCGACGGCTTCCGGCAAGTCTTCCAGGCGCCGGTCTGCCACTACCTTAAGGCCGCATGAGCCGCGTACCACCGCTTGTCCCTCGGCCAAGGTCAGCAGCCGATATTGCCGTTCTGCTGGCAAGAATCGGTTGGCGATGGCGAATGCATCCATGGGGCCGGTGACATCCAGCAGTAGCACATCGTTGAACAGCACCATGGCCACGGTGCGGTGGGCGGGTTTTTCCTGCATACCTCTTTCGCCTTGAATGCCGGCCGCTGGTAGCGGCCAAAAGCTGAATACGAAACGCATCTTAAGGTATCGGCAAAACGCTCAGGGCCAGCAGCGCACAATTAACAATAATTCAGGTTTGGCTCAGGACTTCGTCATGTGCCGGGGGCGAGACTTTCTGCATTGAACAGGAGAGTCGCCATGTACCCTGGGACGCCCGAAGCGCCGCTGCAAACCCCCGGCGCACTCACGCCCGCGCGGCTGCGCCGGGCCAAGGAGCTGATGTTGCACAGCCCGTTGTCGATCATTGAGATCGCCGCGGTATGCAACCTTACCCGCAGCCATTTTTCCCGCGCTTTCAAAGTCAACACCGGCCTTTCGCCGCAAGCCTGGCGCCTGCTGGCGCGCATGGAAAAGGCCAAGCGCTTGCTCGCCACTGAGGCACCTATCACCCATGTGAGCCTGGAATGCGGCTTTTGTGACCAGGCCCATTTCACCCGCGCGTTCAGCCGCCTGGTCGGCCAGCCACCCAAGGCCTGGCGGCAGGCGCAGGTACTTTCTTAAGCCGAAGCTATCCACCGGTATAACCCCTGCGGACAGTGCCGGCCCGTTATCCCAACCCAAGGAGTCACCCCCATGAGCCAACCCGATTACAAGCGCCTGAACAAAGACGACGCCGTGGTGCTGCTGGTCGACCACCAGACTGGCCTGATCTCGCTGGTGCAGGATTTTTCGCCCAACGAATTCAAGAACAACGTGCTGGCTTTGGGCGACCTGGCCAAGTTCTTTGGCCTGCCGACCATCCTCACCACCAGCTTCGAGCAAGGCCCGAATGGCCCGTTGGTGCCCGAGCTGAAAGAAATGTTTCCAGATGCGCCGTACATTGCCCGTCCGGGCCAGATCAACGCCTGGGACAACGAAGATTTCGTCAAGGCAATCAAGGCCACGGGCCGCAAGCAACTGATCATCGCTGGTGTGGTGACCGATGTGTGCGTGGCTTTCCCGACCCTGTCGGCGCTGGCGGAAGGCTTTGAAGTGTTCGTGGTGACCGATGCCTCGGGTACCTTCAACGAAACCGTGCAGCAAGCGGCTTGGGTGCGCATGACCCAGGCGGGTGCGCAGATGATGAACTGGTTCTCGGTGGCCTGCGAACTGCACCGCGACTGGCGCAACGATATCGAAGGGCTGGGCAACCTGCTGTCGCAGCGTATTCCCAACTACCGCAACCTGATGAACAGCTACGCAGCGCTCGCCTCGCGATGATGTAAACCTGTATCGGCCTCTTCGCGGGTAAACCCGCCCCTACCATGGCTGCGCCGACTGTAGGAGCGGGTTTACCCGCGAAGAGGCCGGCACAGGTTATGAGTGACTCACAGGCAGAAAGAAGCGAATCCGGCATCCACCCAACTGCGACACCAGCGCCTGCAACTGCCCGCCGTGGGCCTGAGCCACCGAACTGCAGATCGCCAAGCCCATCCCCATGCCACCGGTCTTGGTGGTATGAAACGCATCGAATACACGCTCCCGCTCGTCCGCTACGATCCCCGGTCCGTTGTCGTCCACGCAGATTTCCACCCCATCCTTGACCACCGCCGATCCAATCTTCAGCACCCCGTCACTGCGATACCCAGCCAATGCTTCCAGAGCATTGGTAATCAGGTTGAACACCAGCTGCTGCAACTGCACCGGGTCGGCTGTCACGCAGACCCCGGCCTGTAGCTGCGTCTGCACATTCACCTTGCCCTTGGCGGCATCGGCCGAGGTCAGGCGCACCACCTCGCGGATCAATTCGTCCAGCTTCACTGCCTTGAGTTGCATCGGCGACTGCTTGGCCAAGGACCGTAGCGCCCGCACGATGTTGCCGGCCCGTTCGCTGTCGTTGCGGATATCTTCCAGGCCGGCAATCGCTTCTTCCAGGTCGGGTTTGGCGCGTTTCAGCCAGCGCAGGCTGGCCGCGGCATTGGAGGCGATGCCCAGGAGCGGCTGGCTGATCTCGTGAGCGATGGACGCTGACAGCTCATTCATCGCCTGCAAGTGCGCACTGCGCGCCAGTTCCGCACGCGAGCGGCGCAACTCAGCCTCCATCTGTGCGCGGATCTGGTTCTCCTCGGCCAGGCGCGTGTAGAACTTGGCCGTTTGTAGCGACACCGCCGCCTGAGAGGCGAGGATCTCCAGCATGGCCAGGCGCTGACTGCCGAACAGGTTCGGCACAAGACGGTTTTCCAGGTACACCAGGCCGATCAGCACGCCCTGGATCACCAGCGGCAGGCACAGCACCGAGCGGGCGTTGCGTGCCTGCAGTTGTTGGCGGAAGGCCTCAGGGCACTCATCAAGGGCATCGTTGAGCACCAGCGGTTTGCGGGTGCGCATGGTGGCGTTGATGACTGACAGCGGTGCCTGGGTCATGAACTTCTGGCAGTTGTCCATGCTCACGTGCAGCCCGGCGTCGTCGATGTGGGCCAGGGCAGCCATCTGGAATTCGGCGCCGCTTACAATCAGCAACACGCCGCGATCGGCACCGGAGTGCTGGGTCAGATGGCCCATCAGGGTTTCGATCAGGCCTTCGAGCAGCACTTCCTCGGACAGTGCCCGCGCAGCTTCTATGCCGGCTTCGAGGTCCAGCTTGGCCTGGTGGGTGGCGCGATAGGTCTCCTGAATCGGTTGGGTGCGTAGAAACGGATGCAATGTCTCAAGCTGGTGCACCTTGCCGGTCGCGCCCCAGATATGGAAGCAGTCGCGAGCGATGCGCAGGTGCAGGTTGGCGCCGGAGATCAGGCCGTTGGGGATGCACACCTCGGCCAGCTGTTCATGGGCCAGTGCCTGCTCGTGGATGAAACCGGCAGCGGTGGCGGCAATTTGCGCCTGGTCGAAGCAGCGGATCGCGCCCAGGCCGTCGCCTTCGAGCTTGGCGATGACGCCTTCGATCAGCAACTGCTTGCTGCGGAAGGTGGCCGGGTTGAAGCCGGCCCAGCGGCTGAAGCGCTCGCGCAGGGCCTGTAGCTCGCGCAGCTTGTCGGCAAGGCTGCCGTGGGCTTCGGGGCTGCCCAAGGCCAGGCCGCGGAACAGATGATAGTCGGCCAGGTTGATGTGCGCCGGTGCCGCCCAGCTGTTGTCACCGGCCAATGCCAGGTCGCGCATGGCCTTCGGGATATTGCCCATGTAAAAGGCGCACATGGCGGCGAACAGGTGTTGGAAGAACCGCGTGGTGGGCGACCTGGAGGGGGCGGCCGGGGCCGGGCAGGGCAGGCCACTCAGGTTGGCGACGAACGCTTGCTGGGCCTGCAGGATCTGCTCGACATCGCGGTAGCCGTGGTGACGCACAGTGGCCAGGCCTTGCGCCACTTCCTCGACCACGTCCGGCAGGTAGCGGCCCATGAACAGCGAATCTGATACCAGATGGTTGCAGGCGTAGCAGCTCATCGCCAGGTCGCCGCTCAGGCGCGCCGAGTCGATGGCATCCAACGTGGTACGTCGGGCGAATTCCATGGGTGAGGTCCAGGCGCTGACCTGGTCCAGGGCCAGCAGCGCACTGGTCAAATCAGCTTCGAAACCGTGTCGCTCGATCAGCTTGAGCGCGGCCAGGCAACAGGCATGGCCATCATGGTAAGCGCCGAAACGTTCGGCAATCATCACCCCGTACCAGGCCATGCCGTAGGTGCTACCTGGGGCAACGCCGTGCAGCAGCGACATTTCCATCAGCTTGGCCAGGTGCAGGAAGCAGATGTCATCCTTCACGAAGAACGATGATGACAGGGTGGCCAGCAGGCTGATGGCAACCGTCACTTCCTCCGATTCGGTGCGCGGTAGCGACTCCAGGCAATGCCGACCTTTCTGTTCGACCAACGCCTGTACATGGGCGTGACTGGCCTCGACCTGTTGCCAGTCGACGCCCCGCACCGGGCTTATACCCAGTAAGTCCAGGCCGCTCAGGGCGCTGTCGATGGCTGCCTGATAGTCACCGCGCAAGGTATACAGCAGTGCCTGCAGCCGGCACGCTCGCGCCTGCTCCAACGCCGAGCGGGCACGCTGTCTGCATTCAGTGAGGCGTGCCTCGGCCGCGATCGTTCGTGACAGTTGCATGTCGCACTCCGTCGCCATGCAGGCGATGGCAAAGCCATGCGTGACGCGGCTTTCAAGCGTGGCGCCGTGGTGCAGCAACTGCTCGGCGGTGTGCAGGTAGCCTGCGGCCTGCTCGAAGGCGCCGGCGTCGCGTGCGCGTGATGCGGCCTCGCGTAAAAGCTGCAGGAACGCTTCGCAGTCATCCGCTGTAAACCCGCAGGGGGCGGCACGTTGCAGCTGGCTGGCGAGCTCGAACAGCCCCTCCTGCATGTAGTCTGGCCAAGCCTGGCGCATGGCCAGGGCGATGCGTGCATGCAGCGAGGCGCGCTCGTGCTCGGGCGTTAGTGCATAAGCGGCCTCCATCACCCGGTCATGAGTAAAGCCCAAGCCGTTCTGGCCCGGTTGCACGAAGCCGGCGCCAATCAAGGTTTTCAACGGTTCGCCTGGCGGCTGGGCGAGCAGCTGGCGAAGCAGGCGCTCATCGCAGTGGCTGCCCGCCGCGCTGACGACCCGCACAAGGTCGCGTTGCGGTGCTGGCAGGCGCCCCAGGCGGTGGACCATCAGGTCGGCCACATTGTCGGAATAGCAGTGCCGGGCCACAGCCTGCAGGCACCACGACCAGCGCATGGCCTGGGTGTCGAAGATGAACAGCTGGTCCTCGACCATGGCCCTGAGGATCTGGTTGATGAAAAACGGGTTGCCCGCCGTTTTGTCGTGCACCAGTTCGGCTAGCTGAAATGCCTCCTCGGGGGCAACGTGGTAGCGCTCGCCAATCAGCTCGGCCACCGCTCCAACGGCCAGCGGCCGCAGGTTCAGCGTGGTGCTGCGCACCGTTGCAGGTATGGCCAGCGGTGCGCTGGTGGTGGGCGTATCGTTGCACCGGGTAAAAATCAGCAGCAGGTTGGCCGGCGCTTCAGCCAGCAGTTGGGCCAACAGTTGTCGGGTGGCGTCGTCGGCCCATTGCAGGTCGTCAAAGAACAGCACCAGCGGTTGGCCAGGCCGGGTGAAAACCTGCAGGAATTCAATGATCGCGTGCAGTTCCTTCTGCAGCGCAAGGCGCGTGGGCTTGGCGGGTAATTGGGGCAGTGGGCCGAGAATCAGTTGCAGGTCCGGGGCCAGCTTGCCGAGCAGGCGGCCATGACCTTTGATGCGGCGCAGGATTTCGCGGCGCAGGGTGTCGAGGTCCTGACTGTTCTTGGCCAGCAACTGGGTGGTCAGGGCGCCGAGTACTTCGATCCAGGGCGTGTAGGGCACAGCTTGGGCTTGGCTGTTGCACTTGCCGACGGCCCAGTAACCTTCAGCGTTGACCTTGAGCGCTGCTTCGACAAGGCTCGACTTGCCCATGCCAGCAGCGCCGTTGATGACCAGGGCTTGTGGTTTGCTATGGCGATGCAAGGCCCTGAGCAGCAGGGTAATGGCCTTTTGCTCGGCGCCGCGGCCGTACAGGCGTGCGCGGCCAGGCGCTACCGGGTCGGCGCAACCTGGCGTGAAGGGTGCCAGGATTTTGTGGGCGGCCCACTGCCGCTGGCAGTGAGCCAAGTCCACTGCAAGGGCGCGCGCGCTCTGGTAGCGGGCGTCCGGCTCTTTGGCCAAGGCCTTTGCCAGGATGAGGCTGAGGGGTGGCGGCACGTTGCTGTCCACTTCGCAGGCCGCACGCGGCTTCACACCCGCATGCAGCTGTCGCCAGTGCTGGGTGTCACGCCCGGCCAGTGGCAGCTCGCCCAGCAATAACTGGTAGAGGATCGCGCCCAGGGCATAGATGTCACTGCGTCGGTCGCTGGTGCTACCGTGCGGGCAAACCTGTTCCGGTGCCAGGTAGGCCCAATTGCCGAGCGGGGTGCCCTGTTCGCTGATCCGCTCTGCCGGGTCGGCGCGAAAGAAGCCCAGTCGCACCCGCTGGTGGGCGCCCAGGCACACATGCCCGGGCTGCAGTGTACCGTGCAGCACATTGGCTTCGTGCGCTTGCGCCAACGCGAGGGAGGCGTTCACCGCGATGTCGAGAAACGGCTCCAGCGCCGCAGGGCCTTCCGCGATCAGGTCGGCGACTGAGCGCACGGCCGGGTACACCAGCAATGGGCCCTCAGCCGAGCGCACGAACGCAGAGGGGATCACAGCCCATTGCGGGTCCAGTTGCAGGCGGTAGTCACGTTCCAGGCGCTGACAGGCGGTAGGGGCCTCGAGCGGGGCGCGCACGGCAATCCAAGCCTGATTTGTGGCTGGGTCGCGCAGGCGGAAATAGCTGAGTTCACCTTCCTGGCCCAGCGCGCTGATCTCGCACTGGTTCAGCCAGCCTTCGTCGATTGACTGATCGTAATCGATGGGCCTGTGGGCAAGGCGTTCATCGAGCATAAAGCACCCCCGCTAGCGACATCCTGAGGCGCGAGTATACGCAGCGGGCCCAGCATGAATGCGGGATACAGCCTGCTTGGCAGGAACGGGCACGCTGTTGTCCGTTATCGTCCCCTGAGGGTTGGCGGGCTTTTGTATAGTCCTCAGGCCAACCTATCCCTCGGGATAATTGTCTGAATGCGTATGCTGGCTTAGGCTGCCCATGCAGCGAAAACGCCCGTGCCCGCGCGAGGAAGCCATGATCCGAATAGGCAATGCCCTGGTGTCGCTGGAGCGGCGCGAAGTCTATGTCGACGGCAAGCCGATCCTGTTGGGGGGGCGTGCTTTCGAAGTGCTGGCCACGCTGATCAGGGCCAGGGGCCGCGTGGTCGGCAAGGACGAGCTGTTCAGTCAGGTGTGGGCTGGTACGGTGGTTGAGGACAATAACTTGCAGGTGCAGGTGTCCTTGCTGCGCAAGGCCTTTGGCGACCGCGGCCTGATCCAGACCGTGCCGCGCCGGGGCTACCGTCTGGCCGCGCAGATCAGCCTCGAGGTGCCGGGTCAGGCACTGGGTGGGTCGTTGCTGCACACCATGGCCGAGGCTGTCGAGCCGCTCGATGAGCGCGTGAACGTGCCGGTGCTGGTCGTGGATGACGACCCGTCGGTGCGCACCGCTTTGGGCCGGCTGTTGCGCTCGCAGGACATCCCGCATCACTTGTTTGCCAGCGCCGAGGCCCTGTTCGAGGCCCGCCTGGAAACCCCCTGTGCCTGCCTGCTGCTGGACATGCACTTGCCGGGTACAAGCGGCCTGGAGGTACAGGATGCGCTGTGCCGGCTGGCGCTGCCCTGGCCGATCGTGTTCATGACCGGCTTCGGCACCATCCCGATGACAGTCCAGGCCATGCGCGCCGGAGCGGTGGAGTTCCTGACCAAGCCGTTCGATGAAGACCAGTTGCTGACCTTGTTGCAGACAGTGCGCGCCCGTGCCGTGGCCGAAGGCCGCAAGTGGCTCCATGCGCGGCAGGTCGAGGAAAAGTACCAGCGCCTGACTCAGCGTGAGCGCCAGGTCTTCTCGCTGGTGGTAGGCGGCTTGTCGCACAAGCAGATTGCCAGGCAGATCGGCACCAGTGAGGTGACGACCAAGGTGCACAAGAAGAACATCATGAACAAGATGCAGTCCCGCTCGTTGCTGGAGCTTGCGGCCATGCACAACCTTCTCGGCGCGCGGTCTGAGAGCCTGGGCAGCGCATGAGCAGAGTGGTGTGCATCGTCGACGACGATGCCTCGGTGCGCAAAAGCCTGGCCAACCTGCTGCGCTCGGCGGGGTTCGAGACCTTGTCGTTTTCCGCCGCGGACGCCTTCCTGGCCTCGCCACTGGCGGGCGAGGCGGGCTGTGTGTTGCTTGACCTGAAGATGCCGGGGATGAGCGGGCTGGAGGTACAGCGTGAGCTGGCACAGCGGGGGTGGCGCTTGCCGGTGATTTGCATGTCGGCACATTGGGACGATGGCTCGGTACGGGCAGCGATGGGCCTTGGGGCACTGGCCTGCCTGGGCAAGCCGTTTTCTGAAGAGGTGCTGCTGAAGGTGGTTGAAGAGGCTTTGGCCGGCGGTCAGTGAGGTTAAGCCCGCGAAGAGGCCTTACGCTTTAAGACCCCTCACAGCACACCTGCGCAATCAATCTCTGGATAAATGCGCAATGCTCCGCAGGTTGATCGATTAGCGAGCCCCCTTGCCATGCCACGCTTGAAACCCTTTCTCGACCCCCATCCCCCAACCCTGACCGCCATCGGCCTGCTGTTCATGCGGGTAACGGCTGCCTTGCTGTTGCTGTTCATTCACGGCCTGCCCAAGCTGTTGGACTGGAGCGAGGAATTGCAGCGCATCGAAGACCCCTTCGGCCTGGGCGCGACACTGACCTTGGCCTTGGCTGTGTTTGCCGAGGTGGTTTGCCCACTGCTGCTGCTACTGGGGATCGCTGCACGTCTGGCTTGCCTGCCCGTGCTGGCGGTGTTGCTGGTGGCGCTGGTGGTGGTGCACCCGGACTGGACACTGGAGCAGGGCCAGTTTGCCTGGTTACTGGTGGCGCTTTATGGCGGCTTGGCCTTGACAGGGCCTGGGGTTTACTCAGTTGCCGGATGCATCTGGCGGAACAGGGTTACCTGACCGGTTTCGGGACTGCAAAGCAGCCCGGCAATCTAACTGCTCCCTGGCCGGTACTGCAGGGCCTCGGCCAGGTGCGTCCGGCCAATCGTCTCGCATCCCTCCAGGTCCGCCAACGTCCGCGCCACCTTCAACAACCGGTGCGCCGCCCGTAGCGACAAGGTCAGCCGCTCGCAGGCCCCTTCCAGCCAGACTTGGTCCGCTGCTACCAACCCACAGTGGTGCCTTAAACCTTCAAGGTCTAGAAATGCATTTGCACACCCTTGTCGGCTGTGCTGCAGCTCCCGCGCTTCAGCCACCCTGACGGCGACATCGGCACTGGTTTCACCGCAGGGCTGGTTGTTCAACGTAGTGCTTTCGCGAGCCACGGTCAGGTGCAGGTCGATGCGGTCCAGCAGTGGCCCGGACAGTTTGTTGCGATAGCGCGCGATCTGCTCGGTGCTGCAGCGGCAGCGGCCAGTGGGGTCGCCCAGGTAGCCGCAAGGGCAGGGGTTCATCGCCGCCACCAGCTGGAAGCGCGCAGGAAAACGCACCTTGTCACGGGCACGGGCAATCACGATTTCGCCTGACTCCAGTGGCTCGCGAAGCACTTCCAGTACACGCCGCTCGAACTCCGGAAGTTCGTCGAGAAACAACACGCCGTGATGGGCGAGCGTGATTTCACCTGGTTGCGGTCGGCTACCGCCACCGACCAGCGCCGGGCCGGACGCAGAGTGATGGGGGTGGCGAAAGGGCCGCTGTGGCCAGCTGTTCAGCGGCGCTTTCCCGCTGACTGACTGGATTGCCGCCACTTCCAGCGCTTCGTGCTCGTCCAGCGGTGGCAGCAGCCCGGGCAGGCGGCTGGCGAGCAAGGTTTTGCCGGTGCCGGGCGGCCCGGTGAACAGCAGGTTGTGCGCCCCGGCCGCAGCCAGCAGCAAGGCACGCTTGGCTGCCAGTTGGCCCTGCACTTCGCTCAGATCCGGGTAGGGGCGTTGCTGCAGGATCAGGCCGTTGGCTGCGTAGGGCGGCAGCGGCACCTGGCCGTTCAGGTGGGCGACCAACTCCAGCAGGTGGCCCACCGCATACACCACCAACCCGCCGGCCAGGCTGGCTTCCTCGGCATTTTCCCGTGGTACCACCAGCGCCCGGCCTGCCTCGCGTGCCGCCAGTGCCGCAGGCAGCACGCCCTGCACCGGCCGCAATTTCCCCGACAGCGCCAGTTCGCCCAGGCATTCCATATCGGCCAGGGTGGCAATCGGCACCTGGCCGTCGGCGGCAAGGATGCCCAGGGCAATGGCCAGGTCATATCGGCCGCCATCCTTGGGCAGGTCGGCGGGGGCGAGGTTCTGGGTAATGCGCCGCTGCGGGTACTTCAGCCCGGAGTTGACGATGGCGCTGCGCACCCGGTCCTTGCTTTCCTTGACTGTGGTTTCCGGCAGGCCGACCAGGGTGAGATGAGGCAGGCCGTTGGTCAGGTGGGTTTCGACGCTGACCGCCGGTGCCTGCACGCCTACCTGGGCGCGGCTGTGGACGAGGGCTAGGGACATGAACACTCCGTTGTTGCTGGTAATGCCGCTTCCTGCGGCTGGGCAAAGAATAGCCAGTGCTGCCACGGCAGGCGCAACAAGTGTGCATCGTGGTTTTTCAGGGCAGGGGTTTTCCCTGCGTTTTCATGGGCTTCGGCAAAAATTGATCCAATAGGTTTCGCGCAGGTACCAGCTATGGCTTAGTTTTATGGGCAAATTGCCTTGCGCCGGAGCTTGCGGTGTTCGGCACACCTGTAGCGGTTGAGAAAGGAAATCTGGAACATGATCTGCTTGATGATATACGCCGTTGTGCCCCGGCCATTTCATCGTGTTAGCGCCGGAGGTTGACGAACGAATGAGCTCATTACGGCTTGGCCGCACCGAACACCGCGCTTATCTGGTTAATGCGTTTCGGTACCGGAGCACAGTTCCATCAGTCGCAAGCTAGCTTCTGCTATGGAACTCGTGCGTGAGTCTGATGATTAAAACTCGGCCATTTTCTGTATAGAGCCACACCGAGACACTTAACTGCAAACTATCTTATAGATGTTTTGCAAGTCTTCGTATGGCCCCTTAGCCGAAAGGGGGTATGGTGAAATGACGCAAATAAACCGTGAAAAGGCATAGTTTCGTTTCCAGCATGTTCGCTGCGTCCCACGGATACTGTTCTATAGGTTCCAAATAAAATGTCGCAGTTTAGATTCCCTCATAGCCGCCCTGTTTCTAATTTTGCGCACTGTCGACCCGACCAGTGAACCTAACTTTCGCAGCTACCTAATTATTATCCACTCATGCAGACAAAGATTAAAAACGAGGCTAGCATAAGATTCCACAACACAACCAATAGACACCGCATCGCCATCGGGAACCTATCTACCTCCCTTGAATCAACCAGCCCTCTATACACGAATACCTTTGGCATAGTCAGCAATATCGACACCGTGCAGATCCGCATGACACGCCCAATCAAGCCCGCCCGCGAATACAGATTTTTATTCCCCATCACAAAGCTAGAGTTGGAAAGCATTGTTTCTATAAGCTCTAGGTAACGATACGATAAATACACTAACACCAAGAGCGATAGTGTCGCCAAAACAAAACTACCCAATACAACGAGTTCCGCAATAGTGATTGTCATGGATTTACACTGCGATAAAGTATGTCACCAAAATATTCCCCGCCTTGTCCACCCTTGTCCCCACCAATCTTGCCACCTAAAGTCCCACCCAATACAGCACAAGCTAACGCACCACTACCTCCAGTAGGAATACCCAACACCGCAGTACAAACCACTGTAGCTATAGCACCTCCAACGGCTCCCCCTGCGGCGCTGCCGCCAATGCTGCCTATCAAGGCGCCCCCTTCGACATACCTGGCTTGCACACACTCATCTTCTCGCCCAAGGGTGCACGCTTGATGGATACTCAATCCTGTTGCAGCCACATCTAGCCCGATACCGATATAAGTGCCCTTCTTTATGAGATTAGCAGCCTTGGAAACTCCAGCGATCTTTTCCGCATACCCAACAATTTCACCAGAGTGCAGATAACTCTTCGTGGAAATCCCTAGCGTTCTCTTTGCTTTCCCCTTTTTACGCAATCCCGAACCGTATGCCGCTAGCCTATCCAGCTGCTCCTCCAACCTAATGAACAAAACCATCCGCTTGGCATAAAATTCATCACGCGCTTTGATCGTGCCGCCCCCCAAGTAATCTCGATGAAGCTGCTCAACCTGCCCGAGTGTTTCCTTGATTGCATCGAGATGCCTGCTCCAGCCGTCACTTACTGCGCCTGCCCCCATCGACGCATGAGCAAGAAAACTATTCAACATTTCGTAGTTATCCAATAAAAAATCATCCACCCCAGCACCATTGACCTCGAGTAGATGATGAATCCCTTCTGCCTGAGACATTAAAAATGCTTCATGACTTGTACAGGAGGGCGTGGTTGGATCACCTACAATAACCAGTTCACCACCTACCACCACACTATTGACGATATGCGCATTCAACACATCAAACTTGCCGCGCTGATTGGCCGTCATGGGCGTATCGGCCTTCAGCGAATCATATGACTGCGTGTGCGAATTAATGAAGCTGCGTGCCTCGGACATGGTCGCACCTCACGCATACTTCTTGTTGTTGATACGGTCCCAACCGCCCGTGACGTTGCCGCCCGCGCTGCCGTCGAGGCGCTTCTGCCGCGTGTAGGTGGTTTTGATCCGCCCGTAGTTTAGCTGTACGACTTCCATCGGGACGCCGGAACTGGCGCTCTGGGCGTAGTCGGCGATGATCACTTCTTCGAGAACGACTTCGTAGTACTTGAGCTTGTCGGTACCAGCACGGCATACCACCAGCTTCACTTCCTTTAGGTGCTGGCCGGCACAACTGGCTTCAAGAAGCTTGCAGCTGGCACTGTCCAGGTATTTGGTGAAGGTGAAATTGGTGAGGGTGGTGCGCCCTGAAGATGCACCACCCGCAGAGCTTGCGGTGGCTGAGGTGCTTTGGCTGGCACCGAATTTATAGCCGACGATTTCGATCCAGTTGGCGTATTGCTGGTCCAGCGCTTCGCCAGTGATTTCCGCGATTTGGATATAGGCATCGAAAGCCATGTGTTCCACTCCCTGGTAACAATTGGTCTGAAAATGACAATGACGTTGCTCGGACAGCGTCGTTTAAGGCTTGTTCCTCAAGCACGGCGGATTGGACTGCTTGTGCCGATGGGACTGGTGTAAAATAGTCACACCGAATCGCTGCCGCAAGCAGGCGAGATTAAGTTTGCGAAATTGCCTACAAATTTGCCGATAAATCCCGCTCGATCACATTAGAAGATGTTTCTTGAAAAGTTCTTGGATGGCAGTTCGGCGCTGCGTGGAGCAGGACCCTATTGGGTATGGATATCAAATCGATATCCATTGTTCGAAGGTCTAAATTTTTGGCTTATTGAAGATTTTCTATTCATTGAAAAGTATCGGAGCGTTTGCTAGATGAGAATCTACCTTTGGCAATCTCATGCTCAGCGGTTAGCTCTGTGGAGGATTTGGTGGAGCAGGCTATAGGCTGCTAGCTTTTTGCCTGATTACCATTTTTAAAATGGTCAAGGTGGTATTCAGTTTGATGTGGATGTTGCAGCGTTCTAACTAGTCGTATCTCGTCCGAATTTTCTGCAGCTATTTCGAAAACCTGCTGCCGCCGCCGCCCCGCACCGGGCGCAATTTCCCCGACAGCGCAGGTTCGCCAAGGCATTCCAAATCGGCCAAGGTGGCAATCGGCACTAGGCCGTCGGCAGCTAGGTTCTGGGTAATGCGCCGCTGCGGGTACTTCAGCCCGGAGTTGACGATGGCGCTGCGCACCCGGTCCTTGCTTTCCTTGACTGTGGTTTCCGGCAGGCCGACCAGGGTGAGATGAGGCAGGCCGTTGGTCAGGTGGGTTTCGACGCTGACCGCCGGTGCCTGCACGCCTACCTGGGCGCGGCTGTGGACGAGGGCTAGGGACATGAACACTCCGTTGTTGCTGGAAAATGCCGCTTCCTGCGGCTGGGCAAAGAATAGCCAGTGCTGCCACGGCAGGCGCAACAAGTGTGCGTCGTGGTTTTTCAGGGCAGGGGTTTTCCCTGCGTTTTCATGGGTTTCGGCAAAAATGGATCCAATTGGCTTTGCGCAGTCGTCAGGTATGACTTAGTGTTGTTGGGCAACCGCAGTTGCCATGGGATGGCACTGCTTCTTCTTTCAAATGGATTTGAGGTATTGCTCCGTGCAAACGCTCACCCGCACGCACAAGGTAATTCGCGAACTGGTGCAGGCCAGTGCATTCATTGAACTCAACCGCTTTTTCGACAGGCTCGAGGCTCAGTGGCGCCAAGCCCCGCCCGGCGAGTTCCCGGCCTACCTGGCGGCCATTGAAGGGCACATGCTGCTCGATCAGGAAAACAAGAGTGACAGGGCGCTGAGCCAAGTGCTCAGAGCCTGGATTGACGCCTGCCCCAGGGCTTACCACCCACAAGTGGTAATGGGCATGCACTGCTTCCACCGCGCCTGCCAGGTGCAGGTTGATGGCCCACGCAACGCTGCACGCTTGCTGGCTGTTGCGCAAATTTGTGAATCCGCCACCGCGCACCTGTTGCGTGCAATGGACCGCGCTGCGCGCCCCGTGGCAGCGGCCATTGGCATGCTGCGCATCAGTGCGCAGTTCCATGAGCCAGGTTGGTTGCTCCAACTGTTTCAGGGGGAGCCTGCACGCTTCAGGCCCAGTGCACATGCCGATGTAGAGGTGCAGGAAGCTGCAGCGCCGTTGCTGGTGAGGCATGGGTTGTTGGCCTTGGCCGAGCTGCCACAGGCGCTGCCGCTCTACCTGGGCAAGCGGGTCGATCATGAACACGAAGATCCTCGCCATTACTGGCTGCGCCATGCGCTGATTGCCCGCCCCGGTTGCTTCGAAGCGATCCAGGCCCTTGCTGTGTACCTGCTGCCCCACTGGGGCGGCAGCCTCGATGCGTTCGAGCTGTTGATCAGTGGCCCCTTATGCGCAACCTGGGACGAGCGCTTGCGTAATGCGCTGCGCTGGATGGCCGTCGAAGGCCGCCTGATGCTGCCACACGCTGCCCCGTTGCAGACCGTCACCGACTGGCAGCAGGTGGTCGAAGACTGGTCAGAGCGCCCGTTAAGGCCCAGAGAGCGTACCGTCGTTTTGGCATGGCGGGGGGCGCTGCGCAGCAGGGTATCGGGAGACCATGCTGGCGCTATGCGCGACTTTGCCGCGAGCTTGGCGTGCAATGCCGATCTCGGCGCCATCCGCGCCATGGGCGTGCCTTTTCGCTGTTTGGTCGAGCTGATACTGCGTGATGGTATGGCAGATGAGAAGCAACTGTTACACGGCGCCATTGAGCGCCTGTGTGACGGCCGTTCACATGCTGCTGCCTGTGCATTGCGCGCGGCCGGGCACCGTTTCGGGCTGTGGGCGCTGCCACGCTCGGCCGAGCAGGCAAGGCTATGGTTGCAACGGGCGGTGAATCGCCAGTGCGCGGGTCAGGCACCGGGGTTCGAAGTGCTTGAAGTGGCACGGTTGCTGTGGGCAGCCAACCGCCATGAAGTGGCCTGCTACCTGTATGAACGCTGCGCCGAACTGAACCTGCCGGGTGCTGCCTTAGCCTTGTATGAACTGCACCGTGGCGGCCTGGCCAACACCCCGGCGCATTACCTGGATGACGAGGCAGCCGGGTATTGGCTGCAGCGTGCGGTGGAGGCGGGCAGCAGGCAGGCCAAGTACAACCTCGCCTGCCTGCGCATGGATGGCGATGAGGATTTGAACGAGCGCAGTGCCATGCTGGCGGTCAGGCGACTGCTTGTCGACGCGCTGGGCAACCCGCAGATCAACGCGCGTGCGCGTTTGCATCTGGGGATTCTGTTACGCCGGTTTGGTGAAGTGCAGGAGCGGACCGAGGCGGTTGCTTACCTGCTGAGCCTGGTCGAGCACCCGGACCCGTGGCTTGCCGGGCGTGCCTGCGCCGAACTGGGGCTGGCCTGGATGCAGGGGCGTGGCACCCGCAAGCAAAGCCGCTTTGCCGCCATCGAATGGGTCAACCGAGCGGTCAGCTTGCAGCCACGGGATACGGCCATTGGTGATATCCAGGCCGAGATCCTCAATTCGCACAACCGGGTGAAGACGCTGTTTACTCAGTGCGGGGCGGCGTTGTTCCGCGGCACACTGCATGCAAGTGAGCTACCACCGAAACAGGCCTTCCCCCACACCGGGTCGTTGCGGGTTCAGCCTGCATCGAACCGTCTCAGGCACGTACATAGACCCAGGCTGTCAGGCCCGATGCAAGGGTGACGGCAACGCGCTTGTAGTCGGCAACTTCATAGCGGTCCGCCGCTGCCAGTTCGTCTTCGCTGATCTGGAAGACCATGCCGGCCACGCTGTCGTTGGCCTGGCCGCTGGGGGAAACGATGGGATGATGGGACTTGCCGCTGGTCGCCAGTACGCCAGGGTCGGTGATCTCGACCCAGTCCAGGCGGTAGCCCGGCATACGGTCGGCCTGGCCGTTCAGCTCACGGCCAAAGTTGGCCAGTTGCACGGCTTTATCCTGCAAGGTTCCGTAGGAAAACAACAGTACCGGGTATGCGCTTGAGGGCTGCATTCACTCATCCTGTGAGGTTGGGTTCAGCCGGGCTTCCAGTTCGGCTACCTGTTTTTCCAAGGCCTCGAGGCGTGCGCGGGTACGCGCCAGTACGACCATCTGGCTGTCGAATTCGTCACGGCTGACCAGGTCCAGCTTGCTGAAGGCGCCTTGCATCAACACTTTGAACTGGCTTTCCAGTTCCGCACGGGGCTGGGCGGCATCGCTGCTGAACAGGCGCGAGGCCTGGTCGCTCAGGGCATCGAGAAGGGCTTTGGGCGCGAGCATGGGGCTGTCCACTGAAACGGAGAAATGGCCGCCAGTGTAGCACGCACAAACCTGGCGCCTGAGTGCACATTGGCCTTCGTAGGAGCGGGTTTACCCGCGAAGAAGACACCGCGGTGGATGGCACGGGCTTCGCCCGTGTTCGCGGGCAAGCCCGCTCCCACAGGAATCGCGCCAACTTTTAGAAATTGAGCAAGACAGTTGCTCCCAAAGAATGATCTGCGGTTTCTAATCCGTTGCACATTTTTCGCGCAACTTGCCCCGTTGCTGCGCACCGAAATTGTGCATGTTTCCCATGCTGGCGACTGGCCAATCCCGACCAAATCACATAACGCTCTGTTTTTCGGCGCTTTGTCGGAACTGGCAAGGTTTCTGCAATGACCTGTACGAGCCATGCACTGAAGCAGTTCCTTGTGACCAGGCAGTGCGCACGCGGAGCCGGATGCCGACGACGCGTTACAAAGCCAACCGCTGCGCTTAGACTTGAGACGGGTTTGTTTTCCTGGGGCAAGTCCACCAAATCGGGAGAGAGTTTCATGAAGCTAGTCACAGCCATCATCAAGCCGTTCAAGCTGGACGACGTGCGCGAGTCGCTGTCGGAAATCGGCGTGCAGGGCATCACCGTCACTGAAGTCAAAGGCTTCGGTCGGCAGAAGGGCCACACCGAGCTGTATCGCGGTGCTGAATATGTGGTCGATTTCCTGCCCAAGGTGAAGATCGATGTCGCCATCGATGACAAGGACCTTGATCGGGTAATCGAAGCCATCACCAAGGCAGCCAACACCGGCAAGATCGGTGACGGCAAGATTTTCGTGGTGAATCTGGAGCAGGCAATCCGCATCCGTACCGGCGAAACCGATACCGACGCGATTTAAGCAGCAACAAAGCCTCACCAAACCCAACGCCCCAGGAGAAAACAACATGACTCTGCGTAAGATCGCAGGGCTAGGAGCCCTATTGTCCCTCGTAATGCCCGGGCTTGCCCTGGCAGAGGAAGCTGCCCCAGCGCTGAACTCCGGCGACACCGCCTGGATGCTGACCGCAACGGCGCTGGTGCTGTTCATGACCATTCCGGGCCTGGCCCTGTTCTATGGCGGCATGGTGCGTTCCAAGAACGTGCTGTCGGTGATGATGCAGTGCTTTGCAATTACCGGCCTGATGAGCATTCTCTGGGTCATTTACGGCTACAGCATGGCCTTCGATACCGCCGGTATGGAAAAGGGCGTGCTCAACTTCAACTCCTTCGTTGGCGGCTTCTCCAAGGCCTTCCTCAGCGGCGTCACGCCTGACAGCCTGACCTCGGCCACCGCGCTGTTCCCTGAAGCGGTGTTCATCACCTTCCAGATGACGTTCGCCATCATCACCCCGGCATTGATCGTCGGTGCCTTTGCCGAGCGCATGAAGTTCTCGGCGATGCTCGTATTCATGGGTATCTGGTTCACCCTGGTGTATGCGCCGATCGCCCACATGGTATGGAGCGGTGACGGTGCCCTGATGTGGGACTGGGGCGTACTGGACTTTGCTGGCGGCACCGTGGTGCACATCAACGCCGGTATCGCAGGCCTGGTCTGCTGCCTGGTACTGGGCAAGCGCAAAGGCTACCCGACCACCCCGATGGCCCCGCACAACCTCGGCTATACCCTGATGGGCGCGGCGATGCTGTGGATCGGCTGGTTCGGCTTCAACGCAGGCTCTGCTGCTGCCGCCAACGGCACAGCCGGCATGGCCATGCTGGTCACCCAGATCGCTACCGCCGCCGCCGCACTGGGCTGGATGTTCGCCGAGTGGATCGGTCACGGTAAGCCAAGTGCGCTGGGCATCGCGTCGGGCGTGGTGGCTGGCCTGGTCGCCATCACCCCGGCTGCGGGCACTGTCGGGCCGATTGGCGCGCTGGTGATCGGCCTGGTTTCGGGTGTGATCTGCTACTTCTGCGCTACCACCCTCAAGCGCAAACTCGGCTATGACGATTCGCTGGATGCCTTCGGCGTGCACGGTGTTGGCGGCATCATCGGTGCCATCCTCACGGGTGTGTTTGCAGCCCCGGCACTGGGTGGCTTCGGTACCGTCACCGACATCGGCATGCAAGTCTGGATCCAGGCCAAGGGTGTGATTTTCACTGTGGTCTACACCGCCATCGTCACCTACGTGATCCTCAAGGTGCTGGATGTGGTGATGGGCCTGCGGGTCAACGAAGAAGAAGAGTCGGTCGGCCTCGACCTGGCTCAGCACAACGAACGCGGCTACAACCTGTAACTGCGACGCGGTAAAAACTTGCCCGGCTTGCCGGGCATTTTTTTGCCAGTTTTTCAGCATTTCCCGCACGGCAAACGGTTTATTCGACACGTTCGTGACGTAGGTAAAAAACTTACAAGTCACAGGGCGTTTATGGTGCTTTGCTTTTTCCACGGGCGCGCTAGAATGCGCGCCGAAGGGTGTTTGACGAGTAGTCCACACACTTCGCCAGCCTTTGCTAGGCTTGCCAATAGCGTGTGGCCAGCAGGGGCTAATGGATTTGTCAGGTCCTGCCAGGAGCAGGGCCTGCTGGGTACCGCCTCCCATCAGGAGTGCCGACCCAAGGGCAGTGGCCTAACCCACGGCCAGTTGAATTTTCACTGGTGGCTGCCGGTCTACGGCTGCACTGGTCTATAACCAACCTGCTTTTCGCAAGTCATGAGGTAGAACATGAGCGACGACGATCTGGAAAATGATGACCTCGAAGTAGGCGACGAAGACGAGGGTGATGAGGGCCTCGAGGCGGCGGCTGATGACGGCGTGGAAGACGCTGGCGATGACGACAGCAGCCCGGCACCCGTTGCCAAGGGCAAATCCAAGGCAGCAGTCTCGGTAGACGAGATGCCGAGCATGGAAGCCAAGCAGAAAGAGCGTGATGCACTGGCCAAGGCGATGGAAGAATTCCTTTCTCGCGGTGGCAAGGTGCAGGAAGTCGAGGCCAACGTGGTCGCCGACCCGCCCAAGAAGCCAGACAACAAGTACGGCAGCCGCCCTATCTGAGTGGCTGATCGCAAAAAAGCCCGCCGTCGCTGCGGGCTTTTTTATGCCTGTGGGTTTTGTGTTGCCTGTGCCGGCCTCTTCGCGGGCATGCCCGCTCCCACAGGTTCACCACAGGGTTCAGGACCTGCGCGGTCCCTGTGGGAGCGGGCGTGCCCGCGAAGAGGCCGCAAAGCGGCCCCGTCAGCGCCAGCGCGCGAGCACGTCAGGCAGCTGCGACAGGCGCTGGATCTCGGCATCCGGCGCCTGTTCGCCAGCCCAGGCCTTGCCCTGCGGGTTGAACCACACCGCGCGCAAACCGGCGCGCTGGGCACCGGCAATGTCATCGCCAGGGTGATCGCCGATGTGCACCGCCGCACCCGCGTCCACCTCACCACGGCGTAGCGCTTCGAGGAACGGCGCCGGGTCTGGCTTGCCAATGCCCAGGTCCTCGGCGCACAGGGCAAAGCGGAAGTAATCGGCCAGCCCCAGCCGGCTGACGTCGGCATTGCCGTTGGTGACCACGCCCAGGATGTATTGATGGCGCAAGATCTCAAGCACCGGTTGCACCTCTGGGAAGATCTCCACCTGGTGGCGGGCATGCAGGAACACTTCGAAGCCTTCGTTGGCCAACGCCTGCGCGTGCTGCTCGCTGTAGCCGACCTCTTCCAGGGCATGGAACAGCACACGCCTGCGCAGGGCGCTGATGCGGTGCTTGAGGCCGGGCTCTGCTTGCACCAGGCGCTCGCGGATGGCGAACAGGTGTTCCACCGGCACGCTGCCGAGGGTTGGTGCGTTGGCCTCGAGCCAGTCGCGCAGCACGACTTCCGCGGTGGCAATCACCGGTGCGGTGTCCCACAGGGTGTCGTCGAGGTCGAAGGTGATCAGCTTGATGCTCATGAGTCTGTGCCTTTGCTGCGTTTGGCCCGAGGGTGGGCGCTGTCGTACACCGCGGCCAGGTGCTGGAAGTCCAGGTGGGTGTAGATTTGCGTCGTGCTGATGTCGGCATGGCCGAGCATCTCTTGCACCGCGCGCAGGTCCTGAGACGATTCCAGCACATGGCTGGCGAAAGAATGGCGAAGCATGTGCGGGTGCAGGTGTTGGCCCAGCTCACGCTCACCGGCGGCCTTTACTCGCAGCCGAACGGCCCGGGGGCTGATGCGATTGCCCTGGCGGGTAATGAACACTGCACGGTCGCGCGGGTTGCCGATGCCGCGCAAACGGTACCAGGCCTGCAACGCCTCGCGAGCCTTGCGACCCACCGGCAGCACGCGGGCCTTTCCACCCTTGCCCAGTACCTGCACCAGGCCGGCGGCGAGGTCGAGGTGATCAAGATCGAGGTTGGTCAGCTCGGATAGGCGCAGGCCCGAGGAATAGAACAGCTCGAGGATCGCCTGGTCACGCCGGGCGATGAAGTCGTCGTCCACACCCCCATCGAGCAACTGCAGTGCGCGGTCGGTATCCAGTACTTTGGGCAGCCGACGCTCACCTTTGGGCGCGCTCAGGCCGGTGGCCGGGTCGTGCTGGCACAGGCCTTCGCGGTTGAGATAGCGGTATAGGCCGCGTACTGCCGACAATAGGCGTGCCAGGCTGCGCGGGGACTGGCCATGGTGGTGCAAGCGAGCGACCAGCTGGCGCAGCTGCTGGATTTGCAGCGCCTGCCAGTCGGCAATGCCGTGCTCTTCGCAGTAGGCGATGACTTTTTCCAGGTCGCGACGGTAGCCCTGCGAGGTGTGCTCCGACACCTGGCGCTCGTTGCGCAGGTGTGCGCAATAAGCCTCCAGCTGGCGTTTCATCAGCGTACCGGGCGCAGGGTCTGGGTAACGCGTGGCACAACGCGGCCGAGCACCTCGGCGATATAGCCGAGGAAAAGGGTGCCGACGCTGCTCTTGTAGTGTTGCGGGTCGCGGCTGCCGATGGCCAGCACCCCGTGCAGCCCTTGGTACTCAAGAGCTGCCACGGCGCTGGAGCCCACTTCCTGGCGCTGCTCTTCACCGAACAGGAAAGCCAGCTCGTGCTCGCGCAGGTTGCCACTGACGGTCTTGCCACCGCCCAGCAGGGCACCGATGGCTTGCTGCGCCTCGGCATTGCTGACCCAGCGCCCGACCGGCGCGACGTTATCGCCGAACAGGATCAGGCTGACGAAGGGCACCTGGAATTCCTGGCGCAGGCTGTCTTCGACCGCCATTACCACTTCTTCCAGGCTGCCGGCATCGAGCAGGTCAAGGATCAGCCGGCGGGTCTTGTCGAACAGCCGGTCGTTGTCGCGGGCCACGTCCATCAGTTGCGACAGGCGATGGCGCATTTCGATGTTGCGGTCACGTAGCAGCTTGAGCTGGCGCTCCACCAGCGACACGCTGTCACCTCGCTGGTGCGGGATGTGCTGTTCGATCAGCAGCTCGTCGTGCTCGGCGAAGAAGGTAGGGTGGGCGCGCAGGTAGGCGACCACCGCTTCGGCATCGAGCTCGGCGGACTGCTTGGGTACAATCTTAGGCTGATCGGTCATGGCGGTTACTCGTTTAGAGACGAACCTGTCCTTCGTAGACGCGTACGGCCGGGCCGGTCATCATCACGGGCTTGCCGGGGCCGGCCCATTCGATGTGCAGGCGGCCACCGGGCAGGTCGAGGGACACCGGGGAGTCCATCCAGCCCTGGCTGATCGCCGCCACGGCCGCGGCGCAGGCGCCGGTGCCGCAAGCCTGGGTTTCGCCGGCGCCGCGTTCCCACACGCGCAGGTTGGCGCGGTGGCGGTCGATGACTTGAATGAAGCCGGCATTCACCCGCTGAGGGAAACGTGGGTGGTTTTCGATCTTCGGGCCCAGCTCGTGCACGGGGGCAGTCTGCACGTCGTCGACACGCAGCACGGCGTGCGGGTTACCCATGGATACGGCGGCTATCGAGTACAACTGGCCGTCAACTTCCAGCGGGTAGCTTGGCGCTTGTGCGTCGGCGACAAAGGGAATTTCGGCAGGGATGAAGCGCGGCGGGCCCATGTCGACACTCACCTGGCCGTCGTTCTGCACGTCCAGCACGATGATGCCGCTCTTGGTTTCCACGCGGATGCGCTTTTTCGCGGTCAGGCGCTTGTCCAGCACGAAGCGGGCAAAGCAGCGAGCACCGTTGCCGCATTGCTCGACCTCGGAGCCGTCGGCGTTGAAGATGCGGTAGCGGAAGTCCACTTCCGGGTTGTTCGGCGCCTCGACGATCAGCAACTGGTCGAAGCCGACACCGGTATGGCGGTCACCCCATTGCTTGGCGTGCTTGGGCTGGATGTGCGCGTGCTGGCTGACCAGGTCCAGGACCATGAAGTCGTTGCCCAGCCCATGCATCTTGGTAAAACGCAGCAGCATGGGCTTACTCCGGTAGCAGGCTTTCGCCAGCATACAGTTCGGCGACGGTCTCGCGGCGGCGTACTTCGAACGCCTGGTCGCCGTCGACCAGGATTTCAGCGCAACGGCCGCGGGTGTTGTAGTTGGAACTCATGACAAAACCATAGGCGCCCGCGGACTCTACGGCCAGCAGGTCACCTTCGGCCAGGTTGAGTACGCGGTCCTTGCCGAGGAAGTCGCCAGTCTCGCAGATAGGGCCGACCAGGTCGTAGGCACGGCCTTCGCCTGGACGTGGCTTGACCGCACTGACACCCATCCAGGCCTGGTAAAGGGCCGGGCGGATCAGGTCGTTCATCGCTGCATCGATGATGGCGAAGTCCTTGTGTTCGGTGTGCTTGAGGTATTCCACGCGGGTCAGCAGCACGCCAGCGTTGGCGACGATGTAGCGGCCTGGCTCGAACACCAGGGCCAGGTCGCGTTCACCCACGCGCTCGCGGATGGCCTTGATGTAGTCGGCCACCCGTGGCGGCTGTTCGTCGCGGTAGCGCACGCCGACACCGCCACCCAGGTCCAGGTGGCGCAGGTGTATGCCGCACTCGGCCAGGCGGTCGACCAGCACCAGCAGGCGGTCGAGGGCGTCGAGGAATGGCTCGACGGTGGTCAACTGCGAGCCGATGTGGCAGTCGACACCGACCACTTCCAGGTTCGGTAGCTGAGCGGCGCGCACGTAGATGGCCTCGGCATCGGCAATGGCGATGCCGAACTTGTTTTCTTTAAGGCCGGTGGAGATGTACGGGTGAGTACCGGCATCGACGTCCGGGTTGACCCGCAGCGACACCGGGGCAACCTTGCCCATTTCGGCGGCGACTACTTGCAGGCGCTCCAGCTCGTCAGTGGATTCGACGTTGAAGCAGTGCACGCCAACTTCCAGGGCGCGGCGCATGTCTTCACGGGTTTTGCCAACGCCGGAGAACACCACGCGGTCGGCACGCCCGCCAGCGGCCAGCACACGCTCCAGTTCACCACCGGAGACGATGTCGAAGCCTGCGCCCAGGCGCGCCAGCACGTTCAGCACGCCAAGGTTGGAGTTGGCCTTGACCGCGAAGCACACAAGGTGCTCGGTGCCTTGCAGGGCGTCTGCGTAGCTACGGTACTGGGCCTCGATGTGGGCGCGCGAGTACACGTAGGTGGGGGTGCCGTAACGTTCAGCAATGGCCGACAGGGCCACGCCTTCCGCGAACAGCTCACCGTCGCGGTAGTTGAAAGCGTTCATCTGGTTTCCTTACTGCGCTGGCGACTGCTCGGGCTCGGACTGCAGCTCGGGCTGCTGTTCTTGTTCCGGGGCCGGCTTGGCTTTTGGCTGGTGCTGGTGCGACTTGTGCGCTTTGCCGTTATCGCCATCTTCAGGCAGATACAGCGGGCCTTTCTGGCCACAGGCCGAAACGAGGCAGGCAACAGCGACCAGCGCCGCGAAGGAGGAAATCAGGCGCTTCATGGGTGAAATCCTTAGAAAAATGCAGTATTGCGCCCGAGTATACCGAGCGACCGGCGGCTTGCCTATGCAAGGACCGGTCCGCCGGGCGGGCTATGCTTAGCCTCTGCGCAGCCCCCTGTAGGAGCGGGCTTGCCCGCGAAGAGGCCGGTGAAGGCAACGGCTAAACCTTTGCATTCGGCGGCGAGCGCCCGTATCTTGCCCGGCTTGCCTGTAACGCAGCCAATTTCGAGGTTCCTGCAATGAGTTTGAGTGAAGCGCGTTTCCATGACCTGGTCGACGCGACCCAACAGGCCCTGGAAGATCTGTTCGACGAGAGCGGTCTGGACCTGGACATGGAGAACTCCGCTGGTGTCCTGACCGTCAAGTTCGAGGGCGGCGCCCAGCTGATCTTCAGCCGTCAGGAGCCACTGCGCCAGTTGTGGCTTGCCGACCGCTCCGGTGGTTTCCACTTCGATTACGACGAAGACAGCGGCAAGTGGGTGTGCGAAAAGAGCGAAGAGTTACTGGGTGAAATGCTTGAGCGTATCGTCTGGGAGCGGGCCGGCGAGAAGCTGGACTTCGACGAAATCTGACATGAGTAACGCCCAGGTCCGGCCGCCCAAGCCGCTTTACAGCAACGTCAGCCCGGCAGTGCCGTCACCGTGCATCAGCGTATGCCGGCTGGACGAACAGCGGGTGTGCACCGGTTGCCATCGGCATGTCGAGCACATCCGCGAATGGCGCTCGGCCGATGACGAACGGCGCCGGCAGATCTGCCGCGAGGCCCAGGTCTTGCGCGAGCAGGCTAAGGCACACTGAACGCAGGGGCTTGAGTATTTGCCCGGCTGTGGTAGTGTCGGGTTCTGCGTCGGTGACGCCAAAGCCTTCTCAAACCCCGCCCTTGGGCGGGGTTTTGCTTTATTTGCGCATTGAAAACTGCCTGTTCAAAGGAGTCTGACTGGATCATGAGCACCAAGCCTTCCCTAATCCTCACCCGATTGGACGTACAACGTCTGGAGCGTCTGATCGACAGCCTCGACGAGAGTACGCCGGGTGTGCTCGCCCTGCAGGACGAGCTGGACCGCGCCGAGCAGGTGGTTGGTCACGAGGAAGTGCCGGCGGGCGTGGTGACCATGAACTCGCGGGTGCACTGCCGTGAGGAAGCCAGCGGCAAGGACTACCACCTGACACTGGTGTATCCCAAGGATGCCGGGCCGGAAGGCAAGGTCTCGATCCTGGCGCCGATTGGCTGCGCCTTGCTGGGGCTGTCGGTAGGCGAACAGATCGACTGGCCGGCACCGGGGGGCAAGACCCTCAAGCTGAAGTTGCTGGAAGTGGAGTACCAGCCGGAAGCGGCGGGTGATTTCGACCTGTAAGGGCCAGAGGGCCGCTTCGCGGCCCATTTGCGGCAGAGGGCTAGCCGCCTTGGGCTGCGAATTCACACGGCCTGCGCCAAAACCTGCTGCAGCCCCTCATTCAAAGCCTGCTCCAGTACCCGCTTGTAGCTCAGGTATACCTGCGTTGCCCCCAGCCGGTCATCCAGCAGCTCGGACAAATCCAGGTCGGTGATATAGCACCGGTACTGCTCTGCGCCGCGCCGCTGCCCGATGATCTGTCGGGCCACTACCGCATACAGCTGCTCACCATGTTCCAGCTCGGAAAACTCCTGCTGGTCGCAGTACAGCGTCACATGCGCCACGCCCGCTACACCCGCCTGGATAATCGCCTGTACCTCATAGTAAGGCTGGTCGCTGCCCTCGGCCGGGGCCAGGCGCGGCTCGATGTTGCGTGCCTTGCCTGGGCCAGTGGGCAACAGCTGCGCGTAGTGGATATCCAGCGAGGCGGGTCGCAGGCTATCGAGGGGCAGGCGGGCATCGCGGCGCATCACCACCGAGCGCAGAAAACGTTGCAGTGGCAACAGCAGATGCGCTTCGTCATGCAGCGGTAGGCGTTGTTGCCACAATGCGTTGTATTCATCCAGCACATACACGTCGGCCCAGCCGGCCTGCAGGCGGTAGAACACCTGAATGCAGGCTGGCCGGCCTTGCTCCAGCACCAGGCGCAGGTCGTGGTCCTGCAGCGCATTGGCATCCAGATACAGCGGGCTGTAGGTGCCGCGCTCTTCGCCCAGGTAGGCCAGTAGCGCTTCATGCTCGGCCAGGGTCGTCAGGCTGACATGCTCGGGCAACAGCTCCAGCACATGGGTGTGGTGGGCCACTTGCAGCAGGTAGCGGTGGTGTAGCCCTTGATCCCGCAGCAGCTGCGCAGTGTCGAAAATTTCTTCTACGCGTTGGCCGATAGGCTGGGCGCGGCTTTGGCAGAAGCAGCGTACTCGCACCCGTGGCCGGTGGCCGCGCTGCGCCGGGCTGTTGAGGAAGTCGCGCAGGCAGCGCACCAGCGCGTGTTCGCCGTCATAGCGCTGGACCAGCACCTCGTTCCAGCTGTTGACGGTGACCTGGTCCAGGGTCAGCACCAGGTTTTCGCGCACGCCAGTGTAGCTCAACGCGTCGGTGCGCTCTGTGGTCATCAAAACGTTAAGGTCGCGGTGGTGACGCAGCGGGTCGACGCCGACGTTGACCAGCAACAACACCTCATCGGCAACGCTGGGCTGCAACAGGCGCACTTCGCTGACGGTCGGCAAGGGCAGGGGAATACTTTGCCGCAGACAGCCCAGCAGGTTGAACAGCTCGAATTCCCCGAGGTCGCTGGCCCCTGGATGCAGCGCCATGCGGGTGCTGCTGTCGATCACGCCGTTGCGATGGGCCCAGGTCAGCAGTTCGAGTAGCTCGCGGCAGCGTTTGATCGGGCTGAAGTGCTGCACCTCATGGGTGCTCAGATTGCCGCTGTACAGCTCCCAGTGGTAGCTGCCCGGCTCCTTGCGGTTGGGGGCCTGAACCAGCGTAAGGGTGCCTTCGGCGAGGTCAGGGGCGATGCCGGGGTTGATCACTTCGACCTTGCCGGCGCGGCGCTCGAAGGCGGCGTACAGGCGCCGGCCCAGCACATTGAGGTCGCGCTGGTCGGCGCGGCTGCTGGCGTTCTGGGTGCGGGCGAACTGGCTGAGGAAGCGATAACTGAGGTTAAGCTCGGCCACCAGTTCGCGGCGCTCGACGGCAACCTGCTGCACTTTCCATTGGCTGCGGCTGTCCAGCAGGGCCAGCTGGCGCTGGTCCCAGCCCCACTCGTCGGCCAGGCGCTGCAGCAGCCGGCGTTGCCAGCCTTGGTTGCGGCCTTGGTCGCTGAGCTTCTTGTTCACCTTCAGGTACAGGCTGCGCCTTACCAGCTCCAGGCGCGCGGGTTCGCCGCGTTGCAGCAGGTAACGTTCGATGCGCCGGTAGACCATCACGTAGGGGTCCAGCTCGTCGAGGTCGAGCTGGTTGGCAAACACTGCCTGCTTGTAGTCCAGGCTCAGGCAGCGCACCGCAGGGTGTTCGCCGGCGTAGGCTTCGGTCAACAGCAGTTTGAGCAGCGATTTGTAGGGCGAGTCGATGCCTTTGAACAATTGCCACAGGCCAGCGCCGACGAACTCGCCGGGCGGAATGTGCGCCAGGTTGCCGAGGTCAAGGGCGTCCTGGCTGCGGATGAAGCGCTTGGACAGCAAAGTCTGGGTGTAGCTGTAATAGTTGTGCTCCTCGTACACCGGTACCAGCCACCACAGCGGCGTGCGCCCGGCCAGCCACAGGGTGGTGCGGTAGAACTCATCCAGCAGCAGGTAGTGCTGGGTGGTGCCACAGTCGTCGGAGCCGAGCTGGCCATCGCGCTGACCCTGGGCGAAGCCCTGTGTATCGATCAGGAAAAAGTGTGCTTCGGCCCCCAGGCTTGCCGCCCAGACCTCCAGCAGCTGGCACTTACGGCGCAGCTCACCCAGCAGCTGCTCGGGCAAGCCGGGTGCATGGCACACCCACAGGTCCATGTCGCTTTGCTCAGCCTGCGCCAGCGAACCCAGGCTGCCCATCAGGAACAGGCCGTGGATCGGGCGTGGCGGGTTGCCATGCTGGGCCTTGTAGGTGAACGAGCGGGCAAGCCGTTGGGCATCTGCCACCAGCTCGGCGCTTGGCTCGTAAGCCGATACGCCCGCGGGGGTGCTGCCGGAGACGTAACCCGGCAATAGCGGGTGGTTCACATGAAACAGCAGCGGCAGCAGCGACAGTACCTGTTGCTGGCGTGTTGACAGGCCCTCCTTTGCCCGCTGCAGTCGGCCCTGGTTGAGATGCAGGAAGCGTGCACGCAATGTCGCCAGGACCTTGCGGTCGATGCCTTCGTCCAGGTCAGGGCGTATTTCGTGAGGGTGGTTCATTGCGCGCTCGGGCAGGCCATTGAAACTGTGGCGAGTTTAGCCTGAGTGGCGGGGTCGGATAAGCGGCAATTGAAATTCTGGCGCCATTTTTCCAGCGCCTGCCTGCTCCAGCTTTCGCTGCGCTTCAGGCATGATGGGCGCATTGAGTTCATGTAGAGAGTGTCCAATGCGTGTATGGATCGATGCCGACGCCTGCCCCAAGGCGGCCAAGGATCTGATCGTCAAGTTCGCCCTCAAGCGCAAGTTCGAGGTGGTGATGGTGGCGGGGCAGGCTGTGGCCAAGCCGGCGTTCGCGATCGTGCGCCTGATCGTGGTGCCCAGCGGCATGGATGCGGCCGACGATTACATTGTGGAGCACGCCGTGCCTGGCGAGCTGGTGATATGCAGTGACGTGCCGCTGGCCGACCGCCTGGTGAAAAAGGGCGTAGCCGCACTGGACCCGCGTGGGCGTGAGTTCGACGAGCGCAACATGGGCGACCGCCTGGCGGCGCGCAACCTGTTCACCGAGCTGCGTGAGCAGGGCCAGGTGGGGGGCGGGCAGGCGGCCTATGGCGAACGCGAGAAACAGGCGTTTGCCAATGCACTGGACCGGATCATTGCCCGGCTCTCGAAAAGCTGAGCGCTGACACGGTTCCTGTCGGCGACAGCCCAGCGTGGGGCGGTGGGTGGCACCGGCTTTGCCGGTGTTCGCGGGTAAACCCGCTCCTACAGGCGATCGCGCAGGCTTTTCATAAGTTGCCCCCACAGGTACCGAGTGATCTTGAAGCCTGCGCTGGACCTGTGGGAGCGGGCATGCCCGCGAAGAAGCGAACGCAGTCACTTACTCGTGCGTCAGCTCCAGCACTCTGTCCACCAGCTTGTAGATCCCGCCCGCCGCCTCGCTGATCGACTTGGCCTCCATGTACGCCGGGGTAGTCACGAGCTTGCGCTGGGTGTCTTCGACAATGTCGTGTACATCGCATTCTTCATGGGTGCCGCCCATCTTTTCGACAGCCGCCGCAGTGCCGGCATCGCTCCCGATGGTGCAGACCACGCCCGGCCCGTAGATCTTCGCCGCCAGCGCCGGCGAGATGCAGATCAGGCCAACGGGTTTGCAGGCGTCGGCAAAGGCTTCGGCCAAGGCCAGCACGTCTGGGTTCACGCTGCAGTTGGCGCCTTCCACGGCAAAGTCGGACAGGTTTTTCGCTGCCCCGAAACCGCCCGGCACGATCAGCGCATCGAAGTCTTCGGCCTTGGCCTCACGGATATCCTTGACCTCGCCGCGGGCGATGCGCGCCGACTCCACCAGCACATTGCGCGATTCGGGCATTTCTTCGCCGGTCAGATGGTTGATTACATGCATTTGTGCGATGTTCGGCGCGAAGCACTGCACCTGCGCACCGCGCTGGTCGAGGCGCAGCAGCGTGATCACGCTTTCGTGGATTTCGGCGCCGTCATACACGCCACAGCCGGAAAGAATCACCGCTACTTTTTTTGTCATGCTCATTACTCCAGTGTCGAGGCGCTAAATGTCCTCTAGTTTGGCAGATGTCGCCATAGGGATTCCTGCGGGTGCGGCCTAATCTTGGTGGATAACGCCTGAGGTCGCGCCCATGGACCTGATACTGCTGGCCGTACCGTTCTTTTTTGTGCTGATAGCCGTCGAGCTGGTCGCCGATCGCGTGCGTGGCCAGCGCAATTTCACCCTGGCCGACTCGATCAACAGCCTGAGTACCGGCGCACTGTCGACCAGTACCGGGCTGCTGACCAAAGGCGTAGGGCTGGTCACCTATGCCCTGGCCTTCGAGCACCTGGCGCTGCTGCGATTGCCGGCAGAGGCAGGGTGGGTCTGGTTGCTGGCCTTTGTCCTGTACGACTTCTGTTACTACTGGCTGCACCGCCTGGGGCATGAGCGCAACGTGCTGTGGGCTGCGCACTCGGTGCATCACCAGAGCGAGGAGTACAACCTCACCACGGCGCTGCGCCAGACCAGTAGCGGGTTCATCTTCTCGTGGCTGTTCTACCTGCCGCTGGCGCTGCTGGGCGTGCCGCCACTGGTGTTCATCACCGTGGCCTCGCTCAACCTGCTGTATCAGTTCTGGGTGCATACCCGGCATATCCCCAAACTTGGCTGGCTGGAGTGGGTGTTGATCACGCCATCCAATCATCGCGTCCACCATGCGCAAAACCCTGCTTACTTGGATCGCAATTACGGCGGTGTGTTCATTCTCTGGGACCGTCTGTTCGGCACTTTCAAGGAGGAGGACCCGGCTGAGCCGGTGGTGTTCGGGGTGACCACGCCGCTGGCCAGCTGGAACCCGCTATGGGCAAACCTGCAGTTCTATGCCCAGCTCTGGCACGACGCCCGGCGCACCACCAGCCTGTGGGACAAGCTGCGCATCTGGTTCATGCCTACCGGCTGGCGTCCGGCCGATGTGGCCGCACGCTACCCACAGGCCAAACAGGACCTGGCGCTATTTCGCAAGTTCGAGATTGCCCTGGGGCGCGCGCAGCAAGCCTACGTGGCCGCGCAGTTCGTGGTCTACGTGGCCTTGGGCAGCTACTTGATGGACGTGGCCGAGCACGTGCCGGTCGCCGCGCTGGTGCTCGGTTGGTCACTGATGGCGTTTGGTTTGTTCGTGCTGGGCGCGTTGCTGGAGAACCGGCCCTGGTCTGCACGCCTGGAGGTGGTGCGGCTGTTTCTGAATGCGCCGGCATTGTACCTGGCCGGCGCCTTGGGCTTAGCGGTGGTCGTGCCGCTGGCCTGGCTTCTGCTCGTGGTTTACAGCCTGCTCAGCCTCTGGGGGTTGGGGCTGGCTCGCCGCCCTGCGCTCCGCGCGCAACGCGCGGAAGCGCCGGCGCAGCCAAAGCAGGCCGCCCAGCGCCACCAAACCGCCAAGCACCCATAGCTCGTAACGCTTGACGTTGCCCAGCAAGCCTTCGAGGATGGCGCCGAAGTGGTAGGCAGCGGCGCCCAGGGCCACTGCCCAGATGCCCGCGCCAATCCCGTTCAGCAGCAGGTAGCGGCGTGGCGGGTAACCCGACAGGCCTATGGCCACCGGCATGACCGTGCGCAAACCATAGACAAAGCGGAAGCTCAGCACCCAGATATCAGGATGGCGGCGGATGTGGTCCAGCGCGCGGTCACCCATTGCCTGCCAGCGCGGCTTGCGCGCCAGGATCCTGCGCCCGTGGCGTCGGCCCATGAAGTACCACAACTGGTCGCCCGCGTAGCTGCCGAAGAAGGCCACCAGGCACACCAGATTGATATCCATGTAACCGCGGAACGCAAGGAAACCCGCAAGCACCAGAATGGTCTCGCCTTCAAAGAAGGTGCCTAGAAAAAGGGCGAAGTAGCCGAAATCCTGCAGGAATTGTTGAAGCATTTTCTGAGGTGCTGGCGAAATGAACGCGCAGCCTACCCCTTCGCGCGCGTTCGTGAAAGTGTCCAAATGTGTCTCGACGTGAACAATTTCAGCGCAGACAATGCCAGAGGCCACTTGCCACGGCTTGCCCATGTGTGTAACACGGGCGTCATAATGGGCGCTTATCTTGCCGCTCAATAGATGATAGGGCGTTAACGTCCTCAGGAACGCCAGATGAATAATGAAGTGCTAAGCCCTGTCGCGATCAAGGATGCTCAGGAGCTCCCAGAAGAGATGGTGCAGACCCCGCCCGACCTGCCTCCGGCGGCCGAGCCTGTAGCGGAGCAGGTGGTCGAGCCTGTGGCTCCGGCGCCCGCGCCGTCCCCTGCAATCACCGTCCCTGGCCTGGACGACAGCAGCCTGTATATTCATCGCGAACTCTCGCAACTGCAGTTCAATATCCGGGTGCTGGAGCAGGCACTGGACGAGAGCTACCCGCTGCTGGAACGCCTCAAGTTCCTGTTGATCTTCTCCAGCAACCTCGACGAGTTCTTCGAGATTCGTGTCGCCGGTCTGAAGAAACAGATTAACTTCGCCCGTGAGCAGGCCGGTGCCGATGGCCTGCAGCCGCACCAGGCGCTGGCGCGCATCAGTGAGCTGGTGCACATTGAGGTGGAGCGTCAGTACGCGATCCTCAACGACGTGCTGCTGCCTGAGCTGGAAAAGCATCAGATCCGCTTTATCCGCCGTCGTCACTGGACACCCAAGCTCAAAACCTGGGTGCGCCGGTACTTCCGCGACGAAATTGCCCCGATCATTACCCCGATTGGCCTCGACCCGACTCACCCGTTCCCGCTGCTGGTGAACAAGAGCCTCAACTTCATAGTCGAGCTCGAGGGGGTGGACGCCTTTGGTCGCGACTCGGGTCTGGCGATCATTCCGGCACCACGCCTGCTGCCGCGGGTTATTCGCGTGCCGGAAGAGGTGGGCGGCCCGGGCGCGAACTACGTGTTCCTGTCGTCGATGATCCACGCGCACGCCGACGATCTGTTCCAGGGCATGAAGGTGAAGGGCTGCTACCAGTTCCGTCTGACGCGTAACGCCGACCTGGCGCTGGACTCTGAAGAGGTCGACGACCTGGCTCGCGCGCTGCGCGGTGAGCTGTTCTCGCGCCGCTATGGTGACGCCGTGCGCCTGGAAGTGGCCGATACCTGCCCGAAACACCTGTCGGACTACCTGTTGAAGCAGTTCAGCCTCAGCGAAAGCGAGCTGTACCAGGTCAACGGCCCGGTCAACCTCACCCGCCTGTTCAGCATCACCGGCCTGGACAGCCACCCGGAGCTGCAATACACACCGTTCACCCCAGCGATCCCCAAGCTGCTGGCGAACGCCGACAACATATTCAGTGTGATCAGCAAGCAGGACATCCTGCTGATGCACCCGTTCGAGTCCTTCACACCAGTGGTCGACCTGCTGCGCCAGGCCGCCAAGGACCCGCATGTGCTCGCCGTGCGCCAGACCCTGTACCGCTCGGGGGCTAACTCGGAAATCGTCGACGCCCTGGTGGACGCAGCCCGTAACGGCAAGGAGGTCACTGCGGTGATCGAGTTGCGCGCCCGCTTTGACGAAGAGTCCAACCTGCAGATGGCCAGCCGCCTGCAAGCGGCCGGTGCGGTAGTGATCTACGGTGTGGTCGGGTTCAAGACCCACGCCAAGATGATGCTGATTCTGCGCCGCGAGCAGGGCGAGATCGTGCGTTATGCGCATCTGGGTACCGGTAACTATCACGCCGGCAACGCCCGCCTGTACACCGACTACAGCCTGCTGACCTCTGACGATGCGCTCACCGAGGACGTCGGCAAGTTGTTCAGCCAGTTGATCGGCATGGGCAAGACCTTGCGCATGAAGAAGCTGCTGCATGCGCCGTTCACCCTGAAAAAGGGCATGCTCGACATGATCGCGCGGGAAACCCAGTTTGCCCTCGAAGGCAAGCCGGCGCACATCATCGCCAAGTTCAACTCGCTGACCGACGCCAAAGTCATCAAGGCGCTGTACAAGGCCAGCCAGTCGGGCGTGAAAATCGACTTGGTGGTGCGTGGCATGTGTTGCCTACGCCCGGGCATTCCGGGGGTTTCGCACAACATCCAGGTGCGCTCGATCATTGGCCGCTTCCTCGAGCACACGCGGGTGTTCTACTTCCTCAATGGCGGCGAAGAGCAGATCTACCTGTCCAGCGCCGACTGGATGGAGCGCAACCTCGACAAGCGTGTCGAGACCTGCTTCCCGGTGGAAGGCAAGAAACTGTTGCTGCGGGTGAAGAAGGAGCTGGAAGGCTACCTGACCGACAATACCCACGCCTGGACCTTGCAGCCAGACGGGCGCTACGTGCGCAGTACCCCGACCGGCAACCAGAACCCGCGCAGCGTTCAGGCGACCCTGCTGGAGCGCCTGAGCAACCCGGTCCTCAACGTACGCTGAGGACGAAGCCGACCCGGGCCAGCCACTCCGCCTCGTTGGCGAAGTCGGCCTGGGTCAGCTGATTCTGCTCCAGCCAACCTTCAGGGAAAGCTACATCCAGGCTGTTGTCCCCGCCGTGCAGTTCTACCTTTGGCATTTGCTGGGTGCCGCGGATGTGGTGGAACAGGATGGCAAAGCGCAGTAGCACGCACAGGCGCAGCAGCTTGACCCCTTCATCGCCCAGTTCGGCGTAACGGTCCTTGGGGATGTTGCGGCGGTGGCCGCGCACCAGCAGGGCCATCATCTGCTGATCTTCCCGGGAAAAGCCCGACAGGTCCGAGTGCTCGATCAGATAGGCACCGTGCTTGTGGTAGTGATAATGGGCGATGTCCAGCCCGATTTCGTGCACTTTCGCGGCCCAGCCCAGTAGATCCCGCCAGTTTCCTTCTTTCAGATCCCAGGCGTCGGCCACCTGGTCGAATGCGTGCAACGCCTTGCGCTCGACGCGCGCAGCCTGGCCCTGGTCCACGTGATAGCGCTCCATCAGCGAGTTCAGGGTGCGTTCGCGCACGTCTTCGTGATGGTGGCGGCCGAGCAGATCGAACAGCACGCCTTCGCGCAGGGCGCCGTCGCAATGGTCCATGCGGTTCAGTTCAAGGGCATCGAAGATCGCTTCGAGAATTGCCAGGCCAGCCGGGAAGATGGTGCGGCGGTCTGGCTTGACGCCGTCGAAGTCGATCTTGTCGACCTCGCCCAGCTTGAACAGCTTGCGTTTGACCCAGGCCAGGCCTTCGGCGTTGACCTCGCCATTGCCCAGGCCGCCGGCCTTGATGGCGGCGCCGATGGCGCGAATGGTGCCGGATGAGCCGATCGCCTCATCCCAGGTCAGGCGGTGCAGGGCATTTTCGATGCTCATCAGTTCCAGGCGCGCGGCAGTGTAGGCCTGGGCATAGCGGGCCGGGGTGATCTTGCCGTCGCGGAAGTAGCGCTGGGTAAAGCTGACGCAACCCATCTGCAGGCTTTCGCGCAGCAGCGGCTCGAAGCGCTGGCCAATGATGAACTCGGTGCTGCCGCCGCCGATGTCGGCGACCAGGCGCTTGCCGGGGGTGTCGGCCAGGGTGTGCGACACGCCCAGGTAGATCAGGCGCGCCTCTTCACGGCCGGAGATGACCTCCACCGGGTGGCCGAGGATGGCTTCGGCGCGCTGGATGAATTCGTTACGGTTGCGCGCTTCGCGCAAGGCGTTGGTACCGACGATACGCACGGAGCCTGCCGGCATGCCGTTGATCAGCTGGGAAAAGCGCTTGAGGCAATCCAGGCCTCTTTCCATTGCTTCTTCACTGAGCATGCGTTCTTCGTTGATGCCGGCGGCCAGCTGAACCTTCTCGCCGAGCCGCTCAAGGATGCGGATTTCGGTATGGTGGGCCTTGGCCACGACCATGTGAAAACTGTTGGAGCCAAGGTCGATGGCGGCGATCAGGGACAGGTTCTTCGCGATGGTATGCGGCATGATCTGGTTGTTCTCGGTCGTTAACCTGGCAATCGTGCCACGATAGCAGGCTATCGCCAACGCGTGGCACTCCGCCGTTGTGCTGGCCTTGATGCAAGGCAATGTGCCATTCGATTCTATGACGGTCATATGACAGTTTCGATTCGCGGCGTCTTGCGCAACTATAGTTACACTCAATCGTCCGTGGCTTCCTGTCCGGCGTGGGTGCGGCTATCATGGGCCACGTTTTTTGCTTACGACCCTGGAGATATCCATGAGCAGCGATCTGATCAAACATGTCACCGACGCCTCCTTCGAAGCCGATGTCCTGAAGGCCGAAGGCGCGGTACTGGTCGACTACTGGGCTGAATGGTGCGGTCCATGCAAGATGATCGCTCCGGTTCTGGACGACATCGCTTCCACCTACGCGGGCAAACTGACCGTCGCCAAGCTGAACATCGACGAGAACCAGGAAACCCCGGCCAAGCACGGTGTGCGTGGTATCCCGACGCTGATGCTGTTCAAGAACGGCAACGTCGAAGCCACCAAGGTTGGTGCGCTGTCCAAATCGCAGCTGGCCGCATTCCTCGACGCCCACCTGTGATGTCAGAAGGCCCCGCAAATGCGGGGCTTTTCTTTTCCTGAGCACTAGACGCAGAAAAAAGCAAGTGTTACATTCGGCCTCGCACTGCTTTTCCAGTGCCCTCTACATGCCGTCGCCGAAGCATCCCTAATTCGAATCAGTACGCGATCCTGTCGCCATCCAGCGGCGCGGCCTCATTAAGCCAGAAGCTTAATTCTCCCTTCTTACATGATTACGTCATTCCCCTTATGAACCTGACTGAACTCAAGCAAAAGCCGATTACCGATCTTTTGGAAATGGCCGAACAGATGGGCATCGAAAACATGGCCCGTTCGCGCAAACAGGACGTGATTTTCGCCCTGCTGAAGAAGCATGCGAAAAGCGGCGAAGAGATCTCGGGTGACGGCGTGCTGGAGATTCTCCAGGATGGTTTCGGTTTCCTGCGTTCGGCTGATGCGTCCTACCTGGCCGGCCCAGACGATATCTATGTATCGCCCAGCCAGATCCGCCGTTTCAACCTGCGTACCGGCGACACCATCGTCGGCAAGATCCGCCCACCGAAGGAAGGGGAGCGTTACTTCGCCCTGCTGAAGGTCGATACCATCAACTTCGACCGCCCGGAAAACGCGAAGAACAAGATCCTGTTCGAAAACCTGACGCCGCTGTTCCCGAACAAGCGCCTGAAGATGGAGGCAGGTAACGGCTCCACCGAGGACTTGACCGGTCGCGTCATCGACCTGTGCGCCCCGATCGGCAAAGGCCAGCGCGGCCTGATCGTTGCCCCGCCGAAAGCCGGTAAGACGATCATGCTGCAGAACATTGCGGCCAACATCACCCGCAACAACCCCGAGTGCCACCTGATCGTCCTGCTGATCGACGAGCGCCCGGAAGAAGTGACCGAAATGCAGCGCACCGTGCGTGGCGAAGTGGTCGCTTCCACCTTCGACGAGCCACCAACCCGCCACGTGCAGGTTGCCGAAATGGTGATCGAGAAGGCCAAGCGCCTGGTCGAGCACAAGAAAGACGTGGTTATCTTGCTGGACTCGATCACTCGACTGGCACGTGCCTACAACACCGTGATCCCGAGCTCCGGCAAGGTGCTGACCGGTGGTGTCGACGCTCACGCCCTCGAGAAGCCCAAGCGCTTCTTCGGTGCTGCGCGGAACATCGAGGAGGGCGGCTCGCTGACCATTATCGCCACTGCGCTGGTTGAAACCGGCTCGAAGATGGACGAAGTGATCTACGAAGAGTTCAAGGGCACCGGCAACATGGAGCTGCCGCTGGACCGCCGCATCGCCGAGAAACGTGTGTTCCCGGCCATCAACATCAACCGTTCCGGCACCCGCCGCGAAGAGTTGCTGACCGCTGACGACGAACTGCAGCGTATGTGGATTCTGCGCAAGCTGCTGCACCCGATGGACGAAATCGCCGCCATCGAGTTCCTGGTCGACAAGCTCAAGCAGACCAAGACCAACGATGAGTTCTTCCTGTCGATGAAGCGCAAGTAAGCTTCCCGATCAGGCAGTAATTGGGGCCGCCTTGCGGCTCTTCGCGGGCACGCCCGCTCCCACAGGTTAAATACAATCCTTGTGGGGGCGGGCGTGCCCGCGAAGGGGCGCAAGGCGGCCCCAGTGCATTTTTGCCCCCAAACAGGCCTCGAACGGCGCTACACTCTGCACCCCGACCGATACGGCCAACACGAGGCTCCTGCATGCAGTATCGCGACTTGCGCGACTTCATCCGTGGCCTGGAACAGCGCGGCGAACTCAAGCGCATCCAGGTACCGATCTCCCCCGTCCTGGAAATGACCGAGGTCTGCGACCGCACCCTGCGCGCCAAGGGCCCGGCATTGCTGTTCGAAAAACCCACCGGCTTCGACATTCCCGTGCTGGGCAACCTGTTCGGTACCCCGGAGCGGGTGGCCATGGGCATGGGCGCCGAGTCGGTCAGCGAATTGCGGGAAATCGGCAAGCTGCTGGCCTTCCTCAAAGAGCCCGAGCCGCCCAAGGGCCTGAAGGACGCCTGGTCGAAGCTGCCGATCTTCAAGAAGGTCGTGTCGATGGCGCCAAAAGTGGTCAAGGACGCGGTGTGCCAGGAAGTGGTGGTCGAGGGGGATGATGTCGACCTCGGCGCCCTGCCGATTCAGCACTGCTGGCCTGGCGACGTGGCGCCGCTGATTACCTGGGGCCTCACCGTTACCCGTGGCCCGAACAAGGACCGCCAGAACCTGGGCATCTACCGCCAGCAGGTGATCGGCCGCAACAAGGTGATCATGCGCTGGCTCAGCCACCGTGGCGGCGCCCTCGACTACCGAGAGTGGTGCGAGAAGAACCCCGGCCAGCCGTTTCCGGTCGCCGTGGCGCTGGGCGCTGACCCTGCGACCATTCTCGGCGCCGTGACCCCGGTACCGGACACCCTCTCCGAGTACGCCTTCGCCGGCCTGCTACGAGGCAATCGCACCGAGCTGGTCAAGTGCCGCGGCAGCAACCTGCAGGTACCGGCAACCGCCGAGATCATTCTGGAAGGGGTGATCCACCCGGGCGAAATGGCCCCGGAAGGCCCGTACGGCGATCACACGGGCTACTACAACGAAGTGGACAGTTTCCCGGTGTTCACCGTCGAGCGCATCACCCACCGGCAAAAACCGATCTACCACAGCACCTACACCGGCAGGCCGCCAGATGAGCCGGCCATTCTCGGCGTGGCGCTGAACGAAGTGTTCGTGCCGATCCTGCAGAAGCAGTTCCCGGAAATCACCGACTTCTACCTGCCGCCGGAAGGCTGCTCGTACCGCATGGCGGTGGTGACCATGAAGAAGCAGTACCCAGGCCACGCCAAGCGCGTAATGCTGGGTGTGTGGTCGTTCCTGCGACAGTTCATGTACACCAAGTTCGTTATTGTCACCGATGACGATATCAACGCTCGTGACTGGAACGATGTGATCTGGGCCATTACCACGCGTATGGACCCCAAGCGTGATACGGTAATGATTGACAACACCCCGATCGACTACCTGGACTTTGCGTCTCCGGTGTCGGGGCTGGGTTCGAAGATGGGCCTGGACGCTACTCACAAGTGGCCGGGCGAGACTACACGCGAATGGGGCCGGGTCATCGTCAAGGATGAGGCCGTCACCCGCCGTATCGATGAGCTGTGGGATCAGTTGGGAATAGATTGATGCAGGTAACGTTGCAGCCGTCCGGGGCGGTGCTGGCGCTTGAACCCGGGGAACGGATCCTGGATGGAGCACGGCGGCTGGGCTATGACTGCCCAAACAGCTGCCGCAATGGCAATTGCCATGTTTGCGCCGCGTTGTTGGTTGAAGGACGGGTTCGCCAGGATGGCGAAGTCCGCGACCATGGCGAGTTGTTCACCTGCATTGCCGAACCGCTGGAGGACTGCGTGTTGCTCTGGGACGGTGTGCTTGCCTTGGGCGAGCTGCCAGTGCGCAAGCTGGCGTGCAGCGTCAGTGAGTGCGTCGACGTCGGTGGCGACGTCTGGCGGGTGCGCCTGCGTGCGCCTGCCGGCAAGCCACTGCGCTACCATGCAGGGCAATACCTGATGATCGAACGTGAGGGCGGCAAGCAGGCGGCCTTCTCGCTGGCGTCCGCGCCACATGCCGGGCGCGAGCTGGAGCTGCATGTGCTGGCGCGTGAACCCAGTGCGGTGCAACTGATCGACCAGCTCAGGCGAGATGGCCTGGCGCGCATCGAAATGCCGTTTGGCGACACCCACCTGGCCGAGCTGCCAGACGGGCCGCTGGTGCTGATTGCCGCCGGCACCGGCATGGGCCAGATGCACAGCCTGGTTGAGCACTGCCGGGCCCAGGGCTTCAAGCACCCGGTGCACCTGTACTGGGGAGTGCGCCGGCCTGAGGACTTCTACCAGATCGAGCACTGGGACGAATGGCTGCGCCTGCCCAACCTGTTCCTGCATCAAGTGGTCAGCGACCTGTGCGGCTGGGAAGGCCGCTGCGGCATGCTGCATGAAGCGGTATGCGAAGACATTGCCGACCTCAATAGCGTGCATGTGTATGCCAGTGGCTCACCGAACATGATCTACGCCACACTCGACGCCCTGGTCGAAGCTGGTATGGATGCGCACCGCATGCGTGCCGATGTGTTCGCCTACGCGCCGCGCGGTTAATAACCGAAGTTTGAAAGTATGGGTATAAGGCGGTAATTATTACCGCCTTGGCCAATAACTTTCACCGTTGCTGAAACAGTACTTTCCAGTCGTCGGAGCCGTGCATGAAACGCGTGCTCAAGGGCTTGAGTATTCCTGTAATTCTGGCCTATGGTTACTGCAAGCGCCCTTGGTAAAGCGGCCTCGGGCCGCAGCGTAATCGAATCTCGCTACCTCCGTAGTTCACAGGAATAATGGCGGCAGCTTATGTCGGCTCTTGAAAGTATGTCTTGGGAAGTTTCATACCCTCCAGCACTCGATTTCGGTCAGCAACATACTCGCGAACAGTTGTTCAGCTCCATGAAGACAACCATGTCCAGGCATCAGGGCGGGCCGGTGTGGCTGTTTGCCTATGGCTCGTTGATCTGGCGCCCGGAATGCAATTCGGTGGAGCGTCAGCGCGCGCGGGTACATGGTTATCACCGTGGCTTGTACCTGTGGTCGCATGAACATCGCGGCACCCCGGAAACCCCCGGCCTGGTGTTTGGCCTGGACCGAGGTGGTTCCTGCAGCGGTTTTGCCTACCGGCTGGATGAGCGCAATCTAGACGACTCACTGATGGCCCTGTGGCAGCGCGAGATGCCGTATCCGGCCTACCGGCCGCACTGGCTCCACTGTCGCCTGGGCGATGGTAGCAAGGTGCAGGCCTTGGGCTTTGTGCTGGAGCGGCATTTGCCGTGCTATGCCGGCAACTTGCCGGATACTTTGCTCAGCCAGATCCTGGCCAGTGCCAAGGGGCGTTATGGCACCACGCGCGACTATGTCGAGCAGACCTTGAATGCACTGCGCAGTCACCAGATGCCCGATCGCAATCTGGAAGCGCGATTCAGGCGTTGCCATAATCTGCGCGAAGTGTGAACAACCAGCTCCGGCCTCTTCGCGGGTAAACCCTGCGCGGTCGCCTGTAGGAGCGGGTTTACCCGCGAAGGGGCCGGGCCTGCCGGCCAATTCCACCCGCCGTTAACCGTTGCCGTCACCACCGTATTCGCGGTACTGCCTTACCTGGCCAGCACCACCAACTTACCCACAGCCTGCCGTTGCCCCAGCTTCTCTATAGCAGCCCCGGCTTGTTCCAGTGGATAAGTCTGCGACACCAGCGGCTTCAACTTGCCCTCGGCATGCCAGGCAAACAGCTGGCGGAAGTTGGCGGCATTGTCCTCCGGCTGGCGCTGGGCAAATGCCCCCCAGAACACGCCCAGTACCGCCGCGCCCTTGAGCAGCACCAGGTTGGCCGTCAGCTGTGGAATGCTGCCGCTGGCAAAACCCACCACCAGCAGCCTGCCATTCCAGGCCAACCCGCGCACCGCTTGTTCGAACAGCTCGCCTCCGACCGGGTCGTAGATCACGTCCACGCCTTGGCCGCCGGTCAGACGTTTGATTTCTTCGCGCAGGTTGGCCTGGCTGTAATCGATCAGTTCATCCGCCCCGGCAGCCTTGGCCACGGCCAGTTTCTCGGCGCTGCTGGCCGCCGCGATCACCCGCGCGCCCATGGCCTTGCCGATCTCCACCGCCGCCAGGCCGACCCCACCGGAAGCGCCCAGTACCAGCAGCGTCTCGCCTGCCTGCAACTGGCCACGCTGGCGCAGGGCGTGCATCGAGGTGCCGTAGGTCATGCCGAAGGCCGCAGCGGTGGTGAAGTCCATGCTCGCCGGGATCGGCAGAACGTTATAGAACGGCACCGCCACTTGCTCGGCGAACGCACCCCAGCCGGTGAGCGCCATGACCCGGTCGCCTACCTTGAACGCACCGGCCTTTTCACCGATGGCGGCCACCACGCCCGCTGCCTCTCCACCGGGAGAGAACGGCAGCGGTGGCTGGAACTGGTACTTGCCTTCGATGATCAGGGTGTCGGGGAAGTTGACCCCGGCAGCGTGCACGTCCAGCAGGATCTCGTTTTTCTTCGGCAGTGGGCTGGCCACCTCTTCCAGCACCAGGTTGCGCGCTGGACCCAGGGTTTTGCACAACACAGCTTTCATCGGGGCTATTCCTTTGCGGGTAGTGGCCGATAAGTGTAGGAGGGCCGCTTGGTGGGTCAACGAGCATGGCCCGCCCTGATGGGGCGGCATAAGCCCGGGCTTGGGTTTGAGCGGTGTGCTGGGTAAGCTGGCGCCAATTGTATTGAGGAGCGAATTCGTGAAAGCGTGGATCTTGATGGTGCTGGCGCTGCTGCTGCCGGCTGCGGCCATGGCCGAAGAAGCCAAGGAAGGGGCGCCCAAGGTCGCCTACATCAGTCTGAGCCCGCCCTTTGTTGGCAACTATGCGCTCGACGGCAGCCCGCGGCTGCGCGTGTACAAGGCTGACGTGGCCCTGCGCGTGACGGGTGACGAAGCGGCCAAGACGGTCAAGCACCACGAACCGCTGATCCGTAACCAACTGGTGGCATTGTTCACCCAGCAGACGGTGGACAGCATGAGCAACGTCGAGGCCAAGGAGCATCTTCGCCAAGAGGCGCTGAAACAGGTGCAGCAGGTACTGGAGGCGGAAGAGGGCAAGCCGATCGTTGAGGACCTGCTGTTCAACAACCTGATCGTGCAGTGACCTGAAACAGTGTGAGGTCCATCACTGGTAAGTCGGATTGAATTCAGGCTTACCCCGTGTGTAGGACCCTTCTGTCTTTCCTGTAAGCCATGCTGGGTCAAGTGCGACATGATCTACAGGGTGGCTACCTCCAGATTGGACACCAGCAATTACAGAGCCGGGCAGGTATATGGCGATGACAAGTCGACCTGTCTGTGAGTAGGGCGCCGAAAGGCGCCCTTTGTCTTTGTGCCAGTTTTCCAACTTTCGGCGGACGCTCGCGCATGCCTTCAGGACGCCAGGGTACGGCGGAACCGCGCGAGGGCCACGCTGAAGAACACCAGGCCGATCAGCGTCAGCACCAGGATATCCGGCCATACCACCGCCCACCCGGCATCCCGGAACAGGATTGCGGCACTCAGGCTGACAAAGTGCGTTGAGGGTGACCCCTGCATCACCCACTGCAGCCACTGCGGCATGCTGTCCAGTGGTGTGCTGCCACCGGACAGCAACAGCATCGGGATGATCACCGGGATCGCCAGCAAGCCGAACTGCGGCGTCGAGCGCGCCAGGGTGGCGAGGAAAATACCCAGCGCAGTGCTGGCGAACAGGTACAGCGCGGTCACGGCCAGGAACAGCCCCATCGAGCCAGAAAGCGGCACGCCCAGTGCACCTTTGACGACTACCACCAACGAAATCCAGGTGCAGATCACCACCACCAGCGCGTTGCTGCCGATCTTGGCCAGCATGATCTCCAGCGCGGTCAGCGGCAGCACCAGCAGGTGGTCGAGGGTGCCGTGCTCACGCTCGCGCAGCAGCGCGGTGCCGGTGAGGATGATCGCCAGGATGGTGATGTTGTTGACGATCTGGATCACTGCCAGAAACCAGCCCCCCTCCAGGTTGGGGTTGAACAGCGCCTTGGGGTTGATTAGCACCGGGCTTTGCACGTTGCCACGCTGGCTGTAGTCGAGCAGCTCGCGCTCGAAGATGCGGCCGATGTAGCCGGCGCCCATGAATGCTTGGCTCATGGCCGTGGCGTCGACGTTGATCTGCAGCTCCGGCGAGCGCCCGGCCAGCAGGTCGCTCTGAAAGTTCACCGGTATGTTGATGACGAAGGTGTACTGGCCGCTGTCCATGGCCTGGTCCAGGCGCTGCGGAGGCAGCGGCACGGCTGGCTGGAACTCGGGCGGTTGCAGGGCTTCGCTGAGCTTGCGCGAGAGCAGGCTATGGTCTTCATCCACCACCGCCACGCTGGCGTTGTGTACGCCGATCACCGAGCCGGCTGCCGGCATGTAGATCGCCACGCTGAAGGCATATAGCAGGAACAGCAGCAGTACGCTGTCATGGCGCAGGCTGGTCAGTTCTTTCAGGCCCAGGCGCAGGGTGTGGTTCAGGCGCGACATGTCAGGCCTCCTGTTTCTTCAGCATTGCCAGGCTCAGGCCAGTGAATGCGGCAAAGAAACTGAGCAGGATCAGGCACTGCGGCCACAACTCACGCAGGCCTAACGCCTTGGTGAAGGTGCCGACTGCGATGTCGAGGAAGTAGCCTGCCGGGAACAACTGGCCCATCACCGCTGCCGCGCCGTCTAGCGACGAACGTGGCACGATCAGCCCGGAAAACTGGATGGTCGGCAGGCTGGTAATGATCATGGTGCCGAGAATGGCGGCGATCTGGGTGCGGGTGAATGCCGAGATCAGCAGGCCCAGGCTGGTGGTTGCCAGCAGGTAGGCCATGCCGCCACACGCCAGGGCCAGTACGCTGCCCTTGAGCGGTACGGCGAACAGCCAGCGGTTCATCGCCACCAACAGCGCCAGGTTGACCAGGCTCACAGCCAGGTAGGGCATCTGCTTGCCAAGCAGGAACTCCAGGCGGGTGAGGGGTGTGGCGTAGAAGTTGGTGATGGAGCCGAGCTCCTTCTCGCGCACGATGCCCAGCGCAGTGAGCATGGCCGGAATGAAGGCCAATATCAGCGCCATTACGCCAGGGCCGATGGCGTTCACGCTGACCACATCCTGGTTGTAGCGGAAACGCGTTTCCAGGCGCACCGGGTCCTGGCGTGGCTGCGGTTGTGGGCTGGCCTGTGCCAGTTGCTCCAGGTTGGCCTGGTGCACGGCTTCCACGTAGTTGCGGCTGGTTTCTGCGCGGAACGGCATGCCACCGTCGAGCCAGGCGGCCACCACCGGCTGGCGCCCTGCATACAGGTCGCGGCCAAAGCCGGGCGGAATCTCCAGTGCCAGTTTGATTTCCGAGCGTTGCAGGCGTTGGTGCAGCTCTCTGCTGTCGCGGATTGGCGCTTGTTCAGCGAAGTAGCGTGAGCCACGGAAGGCTTCGAGGTAGGCGCGACTTTGCGGGCTCTGGTCCTGATCGTGCACGGCGAAGGCGAGGTTTTCCACATCCAGTGAAATGCCGTAGCCGAAGATCACCATCATGAACAGTGCACCCAGTAAGGCAAAGGCCAGGCGCACCTTGTCGCGCAGCAGCTCCTTGCCCTCACGGCCGGCCACTGCCAGCAGGCGGCGCAGGCTGAAACCCTGGCGTAGCGGCAGGGTGGGGGTGGACGCCTGTTCCAGCACGCTGCTGTCGGTGGCGGCTGGCGCCAGCTCCTGGGCCTGCTCCAGGCAGCGAACGAACGCGTCCTCCAGCGTGGCGCCCTGGTACTGATGCTGCAGGGCATCGGGTGTGTCGCAGGCCAGCACCCGCCCGGCGTGCATCAGCGAAATACGATCGCAGCGCTGGGCTTCGTTCATGAAGTGGGTGGAGAGGAAAATGGTCACGCCCTGCTCGCGGGACAGCTCTACCAGCAGGCGCCAGAAGTCGTCGCGGGCGGCGGGGTCGACGCCGGAGGTCGGTTCGTCGAGGATCAAGACTTCCGGGCGATGCAGAACCGCCACTGCCAGCGACAGGCGCTGGCGCAAACCAAGGGGCAGGGCGCCAGACGGTTGGTCGGCGATAGCGGCGAGGTCGAAGCGCTCGATCAGCTCATCGATGCGCTGGGCGCTCTCGGCTTTGGGCAAGTCGAACAGGCGGGCATGCAGGGCCAGGTTCTGCCGGGTGCTGAGCTCGCCATACAGAGAGAAACTCTGCGACATGAAGCCGACCCGCTTGCGTGTGGCCAGGTCGCTGGCGTCCACCGGGCGACCCAGCAGGCTAGCGCTGCCCTCGCTGGCCGGCATCAGGCCGGTGAGCACCTTCATGGTGGTGGTCTTGCCGCAACCGTTGGAACCCAGGAAGCCAAAGATCTCCCCTCGGCCAATGGCGAAACTGACCTTGTTCACCGCCGTGAAGTCGCCAAAGCGCAGAGTCAGGTCGTGTGCCTCGATGGCGACCGGGCCGTCCGTGGCTTGGCGCGGCGGGATTGCCAGTGGTTGATGCTGCGCCTTGCCCGCGCCCTGGTAGTGGGTAAAGGCGTCATCCAGCTTGCCGCTGGGGGTTACTGCAGCCAGTTCGTGGCTAGGGCCGGCGGCCAGCAAGTGGCCGCCATCGAGCATCAGGCAATGCTCGAACTGTTCGGCTTCTTCCATGTAGGCGGTAGCCACCAGCAGGGTCAGTTGCGGGCGTTGTGCGCGAACCTGCTCAACCAGCTCCCAGAAGCGCCGCCGCGACAGTGGGTCGACGCCGGTGGTCGGCTCGTCCAGGATCAGCAGGTCTGGCTCGTGGATCAGCGCGCAGCAAAGGCCCAGCTTCTGCTTCATGCCACCCGACAGCTTGCCGGCCGGGCGCTGAGCAAAGCGCTGCAGGTCGGTGGCCTGCAACAGATTGGCCATGCGCTGCTCACACTCGCGGCGGCCCAGCCCGAACAGGGTGGCGAAAAAGCGGATGTTCTCGCTGATCGACAGTTCCGGGTACAGGTTGTTGCCCAGCCCCTGCGGCATGAACGCTACTTTGGGGTATAGCGCGGTGCGATGGCGGCGTTGGCGGATCGAGCCGCCCAGCACCTGCAGCTCTCCCTGCTGCAGGCGTTTTACGCCGGCGATCAACCCCAGCAGGGTCGATTTACCGGCCCCATCGGGGCCGATCAGCGCGCAGCGGGTGCCCACAGGCAGGCTGAAACCTAGCGGGTGCAGGGCTATGAGGTCGCCGTAACGGTGGCTGATGCCTTCGGCCAGCAGCGCCGGGGCGTTCATTGCAGGTTGGCCGGCCAGTCCACCTCAGCCGTGCGTACATAGCCGGCGCCTGGCATGCCTGGCTTGGCTTGCGGCACGGCGCCCGGGTCGCTCAGGCGCAGTTTGACCCGGAACACCAGCTTTTGCCGTTCGTCGCGGGTTTCCACCTGTTTGGGGGTGAACTGGGCCTTGGCTGCGACAAAGGCCACCTTGGCCGGCAGCGCGCGCTCGGGCAGGGCGTCGAGCACGATGCGCGCCTGATCGCCTACGGTCAGTCGGCCGCTGGTGGACGCAGGCAGGTACAGGTTCATGTACTGGTCGCTGGGGTCGATCAGCATCAAGACCCGGCCGCCGGCACCCAGCACTTCACCGGGTTCGGCCAGGCGCAGCTGGATGATGCCGTTGATGGGCGCACGCAGGCTGCTGTCATCGATTTCGCTGGTGAGTTGGGCGACTTGCGCCTCGGCGGCACCGATTGCAGCCTTGATCGCTGCCAGTTGGGCGCGGGCGGCGACTACTGCTGCGTTGGCCGTGTCAAAGCGCGCCTGCTGTTGGTCGAGCAACTGCTGGCTGGCGTACTTGCGCTGGAAAATTTCGCGCACGCGCTTGAGCTCCTGGCTGGCCAGCAGCAGTTCGCTCTGGCGCAGTTGCACGCTGGCCTGGGCGGCGGCGTAGTTTTCCCGGGCGCGCAGCACTTCGGCTTCGGCCTGGCTGCGCTGGGCTTCCATCGTGCGGGTGTCGATGCGTGCCAGTAGCTGACCACGGGTAACGTTGTCGCCTTCATCGACCAGTACTTCGGCCAGGCGACCTGGGATCTTGCTGGCGATCTGCACTTCGGTGGCTTCAAGGCGGCCGTTGCCCATGCTCAGGCCTTCGGGCAACTGGTCGTGGAGCGACTTCCAGTACCCCAGCCCGCCGGCTGCAACGAGCAGTGCGATCAGTGCAGTGGCGAAGATTCTAGGGGCGTATCGGTTCATCGATCTGCATCCTTGCGGTCATGCACAGTCCATCATGCCTGACGGCCATGTATGGCGTGTTGATATTGGTCAAGCCCTTGACCTTAGCTGCGCATTCAGCGCAACGCGACAATCACCGCCCATTGCTCGGGCGTTACCGGCATGACCGACAGGCGGCTGCCTTTTTGCACCAGCGGCAACTCGACCAGCCCAGCCTGCTGTTTCAGCCTCCCCAGTTCCAGCACCCTTGGGAAGGTTTGTACGTGGGCCACATCCACTGCGCTCCACGGGTTCTTGTCGGTCGTGGCCTTGGCATCGTGATAATGGCTTTCCGGGTCCAGCGCGGTAGGGTCCGGGTAGGCCGCGCGGGTGATTCTGGCAATGCCGGCGATGCCGGGTTGCGGGCAGCTGGAGTGGTAGAAGAAAAATTCGTCACCTACGCTCATGGCCCGCAAAAAATTACGCGCCTGATAGTTGCGCACGCCGTCCCAGCGCGCTTCACCCAAGCGTGCGAGGGCTTCGATGGAGAGCTCGTCGGGCTCGGATTTCATCAGCCAGTAGGCCATGAATGCTGCTCCTGAAAAGGTTTGAAATAACCTGTTGCACGAAACCGACAGCCGGTTGGCGTCAAGGTTTGCGTGCGGACGCATGTTGTCGGAAAATGCGCACCGTTTAAAGCGCGTGCACCGGCGGTACCCAGAATATCGCCGAGTACAGAACAGTTTGCCTGGGGGGCAATCTCCGATGAATCAACGTAAAAAGCCGGATCTACTGTGGATCCTGGTGTTCATTTTTGGCCTGGGTGTGGTCACTACCGGTTATGCGCAAGGGTTCTGGGAGCGCAAGCTGGACAGCGCCTATCAGATGCCGGTTGACGCCAGCCAGCCACAACGTTGATATCCCCCGCTGGCGCCGCTCAACGTGGCGCCAGGTACCAGCCACGGTCCGAGACCGTGCCTTGCAGTGGTACGTCCCAACTGGCCTGCGCCAGCCGCTCGACCTTCTGGCATTCATGCGCCAGCCCCAGCAGCAACGGTTTTTTCCAGGTTTGCCGACGCGCCTGGTAGGCCAGGCTGCGATCATAGAAGCCACCGCCCATTCCCAGGCGTCCGCCCACTTCGTCAAAACCGACCAGCGGTAGCAGAATCAGATCCAGCGCCCAGATTGGCCGTTGGCGTTTGCGATCGATTATCGGCTCTGGAATACGGAAGCGATTGGGCTTGAGCTTCTCACCCTGCTCAAAACGCTGGAACACCATGCGCGTGCGCGGCCAGGCGTGCAGCACCGGCAGATAGGTGCGCTTGCCGCGACGCTGTGCTTCGCGTAGCAGTAGGCGAGGGTCGATTTCACCGTCGTTGGGCAGGTACAGGGCGATGTGGCGGGCGCGGCGGAACAAGGGGTGTTGCGCCAACTGGCGGTACAGGCCGAGCGTAGCCTGGCGTTGCTGGGCAGGGGTCAGGGCGCGGCGGGCATTGCGAAGCAGGCGACGTAGCTGGGGGCGGGTGAGCGGCACGGTTTCGGTCATGGCACAGGCGGTCCCAGATGTGCTGCCTTATACGAAAAGTGCCTGCGCGGTGACTATTCGTACAAAGCTTGAATAAAGTCGGCCAAAACGAATTGCCCGCCGGGGAGGGCGGGCAAGAGAATTCAGGCTCCCCGATAAGACCGCTATCGGTGTAGCCCTTGAACCCGAAAGTTCAAGGTGGAGATTGCAGGGGGCGTTAAGGCTTTCCGTCGGGCGGACATGCACACCGGCCCCAGCGTGCAACCCCCGTGGTTGTGCGTATCGGCTCAGGGACATAACCGACTGGCGCATCCCCCAGGGAGTGGCGCCAGTATACCAATCTCAGCCGATTTTGGTATCCGTGTCGTCGGACAAAGCCTTATCTACCCGATCCAGCAGGTCGCGCACCTGTTCGCGGTTTGTGCCGCTGACCGGCGCATCATTGCGGTCTTCCTGGCGGTGCAGCATTTCGTGGGTAATGTTCAACGCTGCCATGACCGCGATGCGGTCGGCACCGATCACCTTGCCGCTGCTGCGGATTTCGCGCATTTTGCCGTCCAGGTAGCGCGCAGCGCTGACCAGGTTGTTGCGCTCTTCCGGCGGGCAGATGATCGAGTATTCCTTGTCGAGGATCTGCACAGTGACGCTATTGCTTGAACTCATGAGTCTTGCTCCAGAGCCTTGAGGCGTAAAATCATCGACTCGACTTTGCGCTTGGCGATCTCGTTCTTTTCGATGAGGTGGGCGCGCTCTTCGCGCCAGGATTTTTCCTGAGCTACTAGGAGTGCATTTTGCCGTTTTAGTTGCTCGATGCGTTCGATCAGCAACTCGAATCGGCTCATCAGTGCCTGCAGGTCGTTCTCTTGCGTGGGTTGCACTCGATTCGCTCCGTCGTTGAGTCCCCTGGCGATGATGCCTCTCCCTGGGCGGCAACGGCCAGTGCCGATAGTCTTGGCGCGCCTGCCGATGCTAGGATACAAGGTCTTCATTCTAGACATTGCGCCGTCTGGCGCCTAGCTGCCCATGCCCAATACTCAATCGCCCTACAACGCCTTCGCCATGCTGCTCTCGAGCAATGGTCATCCCGTCACCCCGGCCGAACTGCACGGCCTGCTGATTGGCCGCAGCTGCGCCGGGGCCGGCTTCGATGCCGATGCCTGGTTGGCCGATGCCGCCCAACTGCTGGAAACCGAGCCTGGTGACAGGGTCCGCAATGCCTTGGTCGGTTTGCAGGAAATGGTCAAGGGCGAGCTGACCAGCGACGACATGGCGATCGTCCTGCTGCTGCCTACCGATGATGCTGCACTGAGCGACCGCGCCACCGCGCTGGGCCAGTGGTGCCAAGGCTTCGTGACCGGTTTCGGCCTGAACGCTGGCGGTAAGGACTTGTCCGACGAGGCCAAGGAAGTGCTGCAGGACCTGGTAGCCATTTCGCAGGTCCAGGAAGCGCTCGAAGAGTCCGAAGACGGCGAGAGCGACTACATGGAAGTCATGGAATACCTGCGCGTGGCGCCCCTGCTGCTGTTCTCCGAACTGGCCAAGCCGGCCGCACCCGCGCCCAAGCCCTCGCTGCACTGATCAACCAGGGGTAGTCTGCCCATGAGCCACATTCCCAAGGCCGAGTATGCCCGTCGGCGCAAGGCGCTGATGGCGCAGATGGTCCCCAACAGCATCGCCATTCTGCCCGCCGCCGCAGTTGCCATCCGCAACCGCGACGTCGAGCACGTGTACCGCCAGGACAGCGACTTCCAGTACCTCAGCGGCTTCCCGGAGCCCGAGGCGGTGATTGCTTTGATTCCGGGGCGCGAGCATGGCGAGTACGTGCTGTTCTGCCGTGAACGCAACCCCGAGCGCGAGCTGTGGGACGGCCTGCGGGCGGGCCAGGAAGGGGCAGTGCGCGATTTCGGCGCTGACGATGCCTTCCCCATCACGGATATCGACGAGATCCTGCCTGGCCTGATCGAAGGCCGCGAGCGGGTCTACAGCGCCATGGGCAGCAACCCGGAGTTCGACCGCCGGCTGATGGATTGGATCAACGTGATCCGCTCCAAGGCACGCCTGGGCGCCCAGCCTCCGAACGAGTTCGTTGCGCTGGATCATCTGTTGCACGATATGCGCCTGTATAAATCGGCGGCGGAAGTGAAGGTGATGCGTGCTGCCGCAGATATTTCTGCGCGAGCCCACGTGCGGGCCATGCAGGCCTGCCGGGCCGGGCTGCACGAGTACAGCCTGGAAGCCGAGCTGGATTACGAATTCCGCAAGGGCGGGGCAAAGATGCCGGCCTACGGCTCGATTGTTGCGGCCGGGCGCAATGGCTGCATCCTGCACTACCAACAGAACGATGCGCCGCTCAAGGATGGCGACCTGGTGCTGATCGACGCCGGCTGCGAAATCGACTGCTATGCCAGCGACATCACCCGCACCTTCCCGGTCAGTGGGCGGTTTTCGCCCGAGCAGAAGGCCATCTACGAGCTGGTGCTCAAGGCGCAGGCGGCGGCGTTTGCCGAAATAGCCCCCGGCAAGCACTGGAACCACGCCCATGAGGCGACCGTGCGGGTCATTACCGCGGGCCTGGTGGAGCTGGGCTTGCTCGACGGGGACGTGCAGGCGCTGATCGACAGCGAAGCGTATCGCGCCTTCTACATGCACCGCGCCGGGCACTGGCTGGGCATGGATGTGCACGACGTGGGCGAGTACAAGGTGGGCGGCGAGTGGCGGGTACTGGAACCTGGCATGGCGCTGACCGTGGAACCGGGGATCTACATTGGCGCCGACAATCAGGCCGTGGCCAAAAAGTGGCGCGGTATTGGGGTAAGGATCGAGGATGACGTGGTAGTGACCAGGCAAGGTTGTGAAATCCTGACTTCGGGCGTGCCGCGTACGGTCGCCGAGATCGAGGCGCTGATGCAGGCTGCCCGCAAGGCCGTGGCATGAGCCGGGTGAACCTGGCGATCATTGGCGGCGGCCTGGTTGGCGCAAGCCTGGCTTTGGCCCTGCAGGCCGGCGCCAAGGCGCGCGGCTGGAAGATCCTGCTGATCGAGCCGTTCGCCCCCGGCGACAGCTACCAGCCCAGTTACGATGCACGCTCGTCGGCGTTGTCATTCGGTACCCAGCAGATTTATCAACAACTGGGCCTGTGGCAGGCCATCGGCCGCCGCGCCGAGCCTATCCGGCAGATTCACGTTTCCGACCGTGGTCGCTTTGGCGCCACCCGCCTGGATGCCCTGGAAGAGGGCGTACCGGCGCTGGGTTACGTGGTGGAAAACGCCTGGCTCGGGCAGTGCCTGTGGCAAGGGCTGGACAGCGAGGTGGTCAGCTGGCGCTGCCCGGCGGAAGTCACCTCGATGCAGGCCACCGAACGCGGTTACCGCCTGCGGCTGAACGACGATACCCAACTGGAATGTGACCTGGCGGTACTGGCCGATGGAGGCCGCTCCGGCTTGCGCGAGCAGTTGGGTATCCATGTGCGCCACACGCCGTACCAGCAGAGCGCGTTGATCGCCAACATTACCCCGGGTGAGGCCCATGGCGGCCAGGCTTTCGAGCGCTTCACCGAAGAGGGCCCCATGGCCTTGCTGCCGTTGCCGGAAAACCGCTGCGCACTGGTATGGACCCGTCAGGGCATGGATGCGCGGCGCCTGGCCGACATCGACGAGCGCAGCTTCCTGCGCGAACTGCAGGGCGTGTTCGGCTACCGCCTGGGCGCGCTGCGCCAGGTGGGCGCACGGCACCTCTACCCGCTGTCCTTGATCGAGGCCCAGGAGCAGGTGCGGCCGCACCTGGTGGTGCTGGGCAACGCAGCACACAGCCTGCACCCCATCGCGGGTCAGGGTTTCAATCTGTCGCTGCGTGACGTGCAATCCCTGGCCGAAGCGCTGCTGGCAGGTCCACAGCAGCCTGGCGACCTGACCACGCTGCAGGCCTATCACCAGCGCCAGCGCCTGGACCAGGCGATGACCATCGGCTTCTCCGACCAGGTCACCCGCCTGTTCGGCAGCAATCAGCCGTTGCTGACTGCCGGGCGCAACCTGGGCCTGCTCGGGCTCGACCTGTTGCCACCGGCAAAAAGCTGGTTCGCCCGCCAGGCCATGGGCCTGGGCACCCGTCCTGATCCGCGGGGCCAGGCATGAGCAACCCGCGTAAACTGGCGCGCCGGGCGCGCATGCTGCGCTGGCTGCTGAACCTCTACCCACCGTACCTGGGTGCCGGTATCCGTGTGCAGCACATCAGCCCGGACCTGCGTAGCGTCAAGGTGGCGATGAAGCTGACCCGCTGGAACCGCAATTACGTCGGCACCCAGTTCGGTGGCAGCCTGTATGCCATGGTCGACCCGTTCTACATGCTGCTGCTGATCGAGCAGCTGGGGCGTGACTACATCGTCTGGGACAAGGCCGCCAGCATCGACTTCATCTCGCCGGGCAAAGGCCCGGTCTATGCCGAGCTTCACGTCGGTGACGCACTGCTGGACGAAATCCGCCAGCAGGCAGCCACCGGCAAGAAATGCCTGCCGCGTTTGCAGGTCGATATCCGCGATGGCGCCGGCGAGTTGGTGGCGCGGGTCGATAAAACCCTATATGTGCGGCTCAAGCCGCAAGCGAGGCTGGCGTAAGGCATGGAAATGCGCGCAGATCTGTTGATTGTCGGTGCCGGTATGGTCGGCAGCGCCCTGGCCCTGGCGTTGCGCCACAGTGGCCTGCAAATCCTGTTGCTCGATGGTGGCCCGCTGACGGTCGTACCCTTCGATGCCCAGGCCCCGTTCGAGCCGCGTGTCAGCGCGCTGTCGGCGGCCAGCCAGCGCATCCTCGAGCGCCTTGGCGCTTGGGACGGCATTGCCCAGCGGCGCGCCACGCCGTACTCCGACATGCATGTGTGGGATGGCAGCGGCACCGGGCAGATTCACTTCTCGGCGGCCAGTGTGCATGCCCAGGTGCTCGGCCATATCGTCGAGAACCGCGTGGTGCAGGACAGCCTGCTGGAGCGCCTGCATGACAGCGACATCGGCCTGCTGGCCAATGCGCGGCTGGAGCAGTTGCGCCGCTCTGGCGATGAGTGGCTACTGACCCTGGCGGATGGCCGGCAACTGCGTGCGCCATTGGTGATTGCTGCCGACGGTGCCAATTCGGCGGTGCGGCGTCTGGCCGGCTGCGAAACCCGCGAATGGGACTACCTGCATCATGCCATTGTCACCAGCGTGCGTTGCAGCGCCGGGCACCAGGCCACGGCTTGGCAGCGCTTCACTGACGAAGGTCCGCTGGCTTTCCTGCCGTTGACCCGCGATGGCCAGCAAGACTGGTGCTCGATCGTCTGGTCGACCACCCCGGAGCAAGCCGAGCAACTGATGGCGCTGGATGAAGCTGCCTTCCGGCAGGCTTTGGAACGTGCCTTCGAGGGCCGTCTGGGCCAAGTGTTGCAGGCCGACCCAAGGGTATGCGTGCCGCTGCGCCAACGCCACGCCAAGCGCTATGTGGGTGAAGGCCTGGCGTTGATCGGCGATGCCGCGCACACCATCCACCCGCTGGCTGGGCAGGGTGTGAACCTCGGCTTCCTCGACGCTGCGGTGCTGGCCGAGGTACTGGTCAATGCTTGCGAGCGTGGCGAGCGGTTGGCGGATGTGAAGGTGCTGAGCCGTTACGAGCGACGGCGTATGCCGCACAACCTGGCGTTGATGGCGGCGATGGAGGGCTTCGAGAGGTTGTTCCAGGCCGATCCGCTGCCGTTGCGCTGGTTGCGCAACAGCGGGTTGAAGCTGGTGGAGCAGATGCCGGAGGCCAAGGCGCTGTTTGTGCGCCAGGCGATGGGTTTGAGTGGTGACCTGCCGGATCTGGCCAAGGCTTGAGAGTGCCGGGGTTGCGTAGCAGCCTTTTGCAACATCCGGTAACGGATAGGTAGATGAGCCGGAAAATGGGATTCACTACCATTCGCACCTCTCATACGATCCGAGGAGTGCTTTTCATGTTGCCACGCAAGCCCCTACTGGCCGCCTTGGCCTTGGCCCTGACCCTGTTCGGCGGCACTGCCCAGGCAGCGGACGAAGTTGTGGTGTACTCCTCGCGCATCGACGAGCTGATCAAGCCGGTGTTCGATGCCTATACCGCCAAGACCGGCGTCAAGATCAAGTTCATTACCGACAAGGAAGCCCCGCTGATGCAGCGCATCAAGGCCGAGGGCGACAACGGCGTGGCCGACCTGCTGCTGACCGTCGATGCAGGCAACCTGTGGCAGGCCGAGCAGATGGGCATCCTGCAGCCGATTGAGTCCGACGTCATCGACCAGAACATCCCGTCGCAGTACCGCGCCTCGTCGCACGACTGGACCGGCCTGAGCCTGCGCGCCCGCACCATCATCTACTCCACCGAGCGGGTCAAACCCGAAGAATTGAGCACCTACGAAGCCCTGGCTGACAAACAGTGGGAAGGCCGTCTGTGCCTGCGCACGGCAAAGAAGGTGTACAACCAGTCGCTGACTGCCACCCTGATTGAAACCCACGGTGAGGCCAAGACCGAGCAAATCGTCAAAGGTTGGGTCAACAACCTGTCCACCGATGTGTTCTCCGACGACAATGCGGTGATCCAGGCCATCGAGGCCGGGCAGTGTGATGTGGGCGTGGTCAACACCTACTACTACGGCCGTCTGCACAAGCAGAACCCGAACCTGCCGGTGAAGATCTTCTGGCCCAACCAGGGTGACCGTGGCGTTCACGTGAACCTCTCGGGTATCGGCCTGACCAAGCACGCGCCACACCCGGAAGCCGCGAAGAAACTGGTTGAATGGATGACCGGCGAAGAAGCGCAGAAGCTGTTTGCCGACATCAACCAGGAATTCCCGGCCAACCCGAAGGTGAAACCATCGGAGGAAGTGGCGGCGTGGGGCAGCTTCAAGGCCGACAGCATTCCGGTGGAAATTGCCGGCAAGCGCCAGGCTGAAGCCATCCGCTTGATGGATCGTGCTGGCTACAACTAAGCGCCAGGCCTTATCCTTCCGGGGCCTGTAAGGGCCTCTTCGCGGGCAAGCCCGCTCCTACAGGATCTGCACTGCCTTTGAAGGTTGCGCAGTCCCTGTAGGAGCGGGTTTACCCGCGAACGACCGCGCAGCGGTCGCAATCGCACTCGAGATTTCAGCCTTGCCCCACACCCCTCAACGCCGCTGGTACCTCCCGGTCTCCCTGATTGCCGCCTTGGTGCTGCTGCCCCTGAGTGTGCTGCTGTTGTCCTGGCAATCCATCGACCTGCAGATCTGGTCCCACCTGCTCGACACCCAGATGGGCCGCCTGCTTGGCAATACCCTGACCCTGGTGGTGGGTGTGGGCATTGGTGTCACCGTGCTGGGCGTCAGCCTGGCCTGGCTCACCAGCCTTTGCGACTTCCCTGGTCGACGCTGGCTGGACTGGGCGCTGATGTTACCGTTCGCCATCCCGGCCTACGTGCTGGCGTTTGTCTTCGTCGGCCTGCTGGACTTTGCCGGTCCGGTGCAAAGCGCCCTGCGTGAGGTGTTCGGGCCAATGCGCCTGCCCCGGGTGCGTTCTACCGCAGGGGTAATCACCGTTCTGGTGCTGGTGTTCTATCCCTATGTCTACTTGTTGGCACGCACGGCCTTCCTGGCTCAGGGCAAGGGGCTGATGGAGGCGGCGCGGGTCCTTGGGTTGTCACCCCTGCAGGCGTTCTGGCGGGTGGCCCTGCCCATGGCGCGGCCGGCGATCGGTGCCGGTATCGCCCTGGCGCTGATGGAAACCCTGGCCGACTTCGGTGCAGTGGCCGTATTCAACTTCGACACCTTCACCACGGCTATCTACAAGACCTGGTACGGCTTCTTCAGCTTGTCCAGTGCGGCCCAGTTGGCCAGCTTGCTGTTGCTGGCGGTGATGCTGGTGCTGTACGGCGAGCGCCGCGCCCGGGGTGCCAGCCGCAGCGGCAACGAGCGACCACGCGTGCAGGCGCTTTATCAACTGCGTGGTCTCAAGGCGCTGCTGGCCAGTGGCTGGTGCCTGCTGGTGTTCGCCTGCGCTTTCGTCATCCCGCTGCTGCAGTTGCTGGCGTGGTTCTGGCAACGCGGCCGGCATGACCTGGATGAGCGTTATGTCGGCCTGGTGCTGCACACCCTGTACCTGGGCAGCATGGCGGCGCTGGTCACGGTAGGCGTGGCGCTGCTGCTGGCCTTTGCCCGGCGCCAGGCACCGACGGGCGGTATCCGCGCCGGGGTTGGCCTGGCCAATCTGGGGTATGCCCTGCCCGGTTCGGTGTTGGCGGTATCGATCATGCTGGCCTTCAGTTATCTCGACAACCACCTGGTCATCCCGCTGTCCAGCTGGATGGGCGGCGCCGGCAAGCCGCTGCTGCTAGGCAGCCTCTCGGCGTTGCTGCTGGCCTACCTGGTGCGCTTCATCGCGGTGGCCTACGGGCCGCTGGAGAGCAGCCTGGAGCGTATCCGCCCGTCACTCCCCGAAGCCTCGCGCAGCCTGGGTGTAGGCGGCGCTAGATTGTTTTTCAAGGTGTATCTGCCGCTGCTGGTACCCGGTGCCCTTAGTGCCGCGCTGCTGGTGTTCGTCGATGTGCTCAAGGAAATGCCCGCCACCTTGCTGATGCGACCGTTCGGCTGGGACACCCTCGCCGTGCGGGTGTTCGAGATGACCAGCGAGGGCGAGTGGGCCCGAGCCTCGCTGCCGGCACTGACCTTGGTATTGGTGGGGCTGCTGCCGGTCATCGGCCTGATTCGCCGTTCGGCACGTCGACCCGGTCACAGTCACTGAGGATGTCAGCTTGCGACCTTGCGGCTACAATGCGCGGCATTCGCGCGGCGGGTGTGAGTAACAAGAAAAGCTGACGACCCAACGTCATCGACCGCCGCCGCTTCGCCACGCCCGGAAGGAGAAACCCATGGGACAGCGCACGCTTTTGTATGACCTGCACCTGGCGCTAGGCGCCAAGACGGTCGATTTCGGTGGCTGGGACATGCCCCTGCACTATGGCTCGCAGGTCGAGGAGCACCACCAGGTGCGCAGCGATTGCGGCGTCTTTGATGTCTCCCATATGACCGTGATCGATGTCGACGGCACTGATGCCACCGTTTGGCTGCAGCGCTTGCTGGCCAACGATGTGGCCCGCCTCGACGATACCGGCAAGGCGTTGTATAGCCCACTGCTGCACGAACAGGGCGGGGTGATCGATGATCTGATCGTCTACCGCACGGAAACTGGCTATCGCCTGGTCACCAATGCCGCCACCCGTGCCAAGGTGCTCGATTGGCTGCAATTGCAGCGTGCCGGTTTTTCCGTGGGCTTCCAGGTCCGGCCTGATCTGGCCATCCTTGCCATCCAGGGGCCGCATGCCCGCGAAAAGGTCGCGGCCCTGCTCAGCGCCGGGCGCGCAGCTCTCATTCGCGAACTGCGCCCGTTTGAAGGCGTTGCCGACGGCGACTGGTTCATTGCCCGCACCGGCTATACCGGTGAGGACGGCCTGGAGATCATCTTCCCAGGCGATCAGGCGGTGGCCTTCTTCAACGACCTGGTCGGCGCCGGTATCGCCCCAAGCGGCCTGGGCGCCCGCGATACCCTGCGCCTGGAAGCTGGCATGAACCTGTACGGCCAGGACATCGACGAAAACCACACCCCGCTCACCTCCAACCTGGGCTGGAGTATCGCCTGGGAACCGGCCGAGCGCGACTTCATCGGCCGTGCCGGCCTGCTTGCGGAAATCGAGCACGGCGTGCAAGAAAAACTGGTGGGTCTGGTGCTGGAAGAGCGCGGTGTACTGCGCGCCCATCAGGTAGTACGTGTAGCCGGTATTGGCGAAGGGGAGATCACCAGTGGTAGTTTCTCGCCTACGCTGAGCAAGTCCATTGCGTTGGCGCGCGTGCCAATGGCTACCGGTGATCGGGCCGAGGTGGAAATTCGCGGCAAGTGGTACCCGGTGCGGGTGGTCAAACCGACCTTCGTGCGCCACGGCAAGATCCTGATCTGAACAATTTATAACCGGCGGGCCTACCGCTGAGCCAATCGAGGAATTCAAGACATGAGCAATATCCCCGCCGACCTGCGTTTTGCCGAAAGCCATGAGTGGGCTCGCCTGGAAGCCGACGGTAGCGTGACCGTGGGTATCAGCGATCACGCCCAGCAAGCCTTGGGTGATGTGGTGTTCGTCGAGCTGGCTGAAGTCGGCAAAGTGTTTGGTGCTGGCGACGCTGCGGGTGTGGTGGAGTCGGTCAAGGCCGCTTCGGACATCTACGCCCCGGTCGGTGGCGAAGTGATTGCGGTCAACGAAGAGCTGGCCGATAGCCCGGAACTGCTCAACGAAGAGCCTTACGGTTCGTGGATCTTCAAATTGAAGCCCAGCAACCCGGCCGAGCTGGACAAGTTGCTGGATGCGGCTGGCTACCAGGCGCTGATTGGCGAGTAAGACCGCGTCGCTTGCTTCGCGGCTAAAGCCGCTCCTACACAGGTACAGCGCTGCATTCGAGACGGGTGCAGCCCCTGTGGGAGCGGCTTTAGCCGCGAAGAGGCCGGGCCTGCAAACAAGTTTCCCCGCACAATCGGCAATCCCTTCCTAGACTTGTAAGTCTCCATGAGGCCTGGTCTAGGAAGAGAGCGTCGTCATGTCCCAGTCGCCATCCCTGCATCAACTGCAAGAGCTCAACCCATTTTTGCGCCGCCACCTGGGCCCCGATGCCACAGAGCAGCAGGCCATGCTCAACGCGCTGGGTATCAACAGCCGCAACGAACTGATCGAGCAAACCGTTCCGCCAGACATCCGCCTCAATCGCCCCCTCGACCTGCCTGCGGCACTGGACGAGCAAGCCGCCCTGGCCAAGCTCGCCGGCTACGCCGAACAGAACCAGGTCTGGACCAGCCTCATCGGCATGGGCTACCACGGCACCATCACCCCCACGGTCATCCTGCGCAACGTGCTGGAGAACCCTGGCTGGTACACCGCCTACACGCCCTACCAACCCGAAATTGCCCAAGGCCGGCTGGAGGCGCTGCTGAACTTCCAGCAAATGGTCATCGACCTCACTGGCCTGGCTCTGGCCAATGCCTCGCTGCTCGATGAAGCCACCGCTGCCGCCGAAGCCATGGCCCTGGCCAAGCGGGTGGCACGCAACAAGAGCAACGCCTTCTTCGCCGACGAGCACTGCCATCCGCAGACCCTTTCGGTACTCAAGACCCGCGCCGAGGGCTTCGGCTTCGAGCTGATCGTCGACTCTGTGGATAACCTTGCCAAACACTCGGTGTTCGGTGCTTTGCTGCAGTACCCCGACACCCACGGTGAAGTGCGCGACTTGCGCCCGCTGATCGACCAGGTGCACAGCCAGCAGGCCTTGGCCTGCGTGGCCGCGGACTTGCTCAGCCTGGTAGTGTTGGCGCCGCCCGGAGAACTGGGCGCCGATGTAGTGCTGGGCTCGACCCAGCGCTTTGGTGTGCCGATGGGTTACGGCGGGCCTCACGCGGCCTACTTCGCCTGTCGCGACGACTACAAGCGGGCTATGCCGGGACGCATCATCGGCGTGTCGCGCGATGCCCGTGGCAACACCGCACTACGTATGGCCCTGCAGACCCGCGAGCAGCATATTCGCCGCGAAAAGGCCAACTCCAACATCTGCACGGCCCAGGTGCTGCTGGCCAACATTGCTGGCTTCTACGCGGTTTACCATGGCCCGGAAGGCCTGCAGCGCATCGCTCAGCGTGTGCACCGGCTGACCTTCATCCTGGCTGCCGGCCTCGAGGCCAAAGGCATCAAACGCCTCAATCAACACTTCTTCGACACCCTTACCCTGGATGTTGGCGGTGCCCAGGCGGCCATCATTGAAAGCGCCGAGGCCGCGCACATCAATTTGCGTATTCTCGGTCGCGGGCACCTGGGGGTGAGCCTGGATGAAACCTGCAACGAACAGACGGTGCTGCGCCTGCTCGACATCTTCCTGGGGGTGGATCATGGCCTGGAAATCACCGCCCTCGACCAGCTGGCCCTGCCTGAAGGTATCCCTGCCAGCCTGGTGCGACGCACGCCATTCCTCGCCCACCCCGTGTTCAACCTGCATCACAGCGAAACAGAGATGCTGCGCTATCTCAAGCAGCTAGAGAACAAGGACCTGGCGCTTAACCAGTCGATGATCCCGTTGGGCTCGTGCACCATGAAACTCAACGCCACCAGTGAGATGATCCCCATCACCTGGCCCGGTTTTGCCCAGCTGCACCCGTTCGCCCCGGCGGCCCAGGCAGCAGGCTACAAGGCGATGATCGACGAACTGGAAAGCTGGCTGTGCGCGATCACCGGCTTCGATGCGATCTGCATGCAGCCTAACTCCGGTGCTCAGGGTGAATACGCCGGCCTGATGGCCATCACGCGCTATCACCGCAGCCGCCATCAGCCGATGCGCACGTTGTGCCTGATCCCGTCGTCGGCCCACGGCACCAACCCGGCGTCGGCACAGATGGCCGGCATGGAAGTGGTGATCGTCGATTGCGACAACGATGGCAACGTCGACCTGGCTGACCTCAAGGCCAAGGCACACGCGGCCGGTGAGCGTCTGTCGTGCCTGATGATCACCTACCCCTCGACCCACGGTGTGTACGAAGAGGGGATACGCGAAATCTGCGAGGTGGTGCACCAGCACGGCGGCCAGGTTTACATGGACGGTGCCAACCTCAATGCCCAGGTGGGCCTGGCGCGCCCCGCAGACATTGGGGCCGATGTTTCACACATGAACCTGCACAAGACGTTCTGCATTCCCCACGGTGGCGGCGGTCCAGGCATGGGGCCGATCGGTATCCGCGCGCACCTCAAGCCGTTCGTCGCCAGCCACCCGGTAGTGCCGGTGCCTGGGTTGGACCCGAACAATAGCGCGGTCAGCGCCGCCCCTTGGGGCAGTGCAAGCATCTTGCCGATAAGCTGGATGTACATCGCCATGATGGGCCCGCAGCTGGCCGACGCCAGCGAGGTGGCTATCCTCTCGGCCAACTATCTCGCCAGCCAGTTGGGCGCGGCGTTCCCGGTGCTCTACCGCGGACGCAACCAGCGTGTGGCGCATGAGTGCATCCTTGACCTACGGCCGTTGAAGGCACTGACAGGCATCAGCGAAGAGGACGTGGCCAAGCGCCTGATGGACTATGGCTTCCACGCACCGACCATGTCCTTCCCGGTGCCGGGCACGCTGATGGTGGAGCCGACCGAGAGTGAATCGAAGGCTGAGCTGGATCGGTTTGTCGAAGCGATGTTGGCGATTCGCGCGGAAATTGACGAAGTACAGCAGGGCAACTGGCCAGCGGAGAACAACCCGCTGAAGCATGCACCGCATACCTTGGCTGATGTGCTGGGGGTATGGGACAGGCCGTATAGCCTGGAGCAGGCGGTGGCCCCCAGTGCTCACGTGCGCCAGCACAAGTACTGGCCGGCGGTGAACCGGGTAGACAACGTGTATGGGGACAGGAACCTGTTCTGTGCGTGTGTGCCGGTGGAGGCTTATCGCTGAGGTTGGTGTTGGATGCTTCGCGGGTTTACCCGCGAAGCAGGCGACGCGGTTACTCGGCTACCGCATTCTTGGCCAGGATGGCATTGGCCAGTTCCATGTCGGATGCCTGCATCCCTGGGTTCTCTGCCCGTGCCTCGCGCATGGCCGCTTCCAGGAACGGCCCGCGGATCTCGCCTTCGCTGGCGACGAAGCTGCTGGCGTCATCCTGCGCGGCCACTACCAGCTTGTGATCCCGCGAGGTCAGGTAGCTCGACGCCGTGGTAGCACCGGACGTCATCACGTTACGCCAGAAGGTATCGGCCATGGCCGAGCCAAGAGGCAGCGAAAGCAAGGTAGCAGCGGCAATGGCGGTTTTGAGACGCATGTTGAAACACCTCGAAGGGTGATGGTTGAAGATGCGCGCTTGGATCTTTTCGGACAAGGCAAGTTCCTTGAATACAAAGGACTTTTCGTCAGTTGCAGACGCGCAGCACTTCCTCGGCACGGGTCTGCCCAGCGGCTACTTTGGCCTCGCCGCAACGGCGCAGGTCAACCAGTCCATCGGCCAGCGCCTGGCGCCGCAAACGGGTCAGGTCGGCATGCGGGCCGATCAATGCGCGCAAGGCATCGCTGGGCTCGAGCAGTTCGAATAATCCCGTGCGCCCCTGAAAGCCGGTACCGCGGCAAGCTCGGCAGGCGGGTGATGAACCTGCCTGGCAGTCGGTGCAGACGGTTCGCACCAGGCGCTGGGCCATCACCCCGATAAGCGTCGCCTTGATCAGGTAGTCGGCCACACCCAGCTCTTGCAAGCGGGTGATGGCTGCGCAGGCATCGTTGGTATGCAGGGTCGACAGCACCAGGTGCCCGGTCAGCGCTGCCTGCACCGCTACCAGGGCGGTTTCGCGGTCGCGGATTTCGCCGATCATGATGATGTCGGGGTCTTGGCGCAGCATGGCCCTGACCGCGTTGGCAAACCCCAGGTCCAGCGCGGGCTGCACCTGCAGCTGGTTGAAGGCTGGTTCCAGACGCTCGATCGGGTCTTCGATGGTGCACAGGTTGACCTGTGGTGTGGCCAGCAGTTTGAGGCTGGTGTACAGCGTGCTGGTCTTGCCGGAGCCGGTGGGGCCGGTGACCAGGATGATGCCTTGGCGTTGACGTAGCAGGCTCTGCCATTGGGCCAGTTGCTGGCCGTGCAAGCCAAGGCGTTCGAAGCCTTCTTGCAACTGTTGCGGGTCGAACAGGCGCAGCACCAGTTTTTCGCCAAACGGGGTGGGCAGGGTCGAAAGCCGCAGCTCCACCTCGCCACCACCGGGCAGGCGGCTTTGCAGCCGGCCGTCCTGCGGCCGGCGCTTCTCTGCAACGTCCATGCGGCCCAGGTGTTTAAGGCGGCTGACGAGGGCCAGGGTGACCCCGGCGGGGAAGGCATAGACGGTGTGCAGCAGGCCGTCGATGCGGTAGCGCAATTGGCCCTGTTCGCGGCGTGGCTCCAGGTGGATATCGCTGGCGCGTTGCTCAATGGCGTACTGCAACAGCCAGTCGACGATATGCACGATATGTGCGTCGTCTGCGCTGGCCTCGGCCTGGCGTTTGCCCAGCTCCAGCAATTGCTCAAGTTCCCCCAGGCTGGCCGACTGCTGGTATTGCGCGCCTTTTACCGACTGGGCCAGGCGGTGGAACGACTGCGCCGACTGACGGATCTGCTGCGGGCTGGCCAGTACGCGACGGATCGACCGGCCGAGGCTGCGGGCCAGGTCGGCTTGCCAGTCATCCTGGAAAGGCTGGGCGCTGGCGACGGTGACGCTGGAGGCATCGGCCGCGACGATGAGGATGCCGTGGCGCTGGGCGAAGGCAGGGGAAATCAGGCCGGTGACCTGGGGCAGGTCGAGTTGCATGGGGTCGATGCGCAGGTAGGGTTGTCCGACCTTGTCGGCCAGCCACTGGCAAAGGTGCTCCAGGTCCAGGGGCTGGCCGGGGCGCTGGCGGCTTTCCAGGCTGCAGGCGGCGATGTGTTCCAGCGGGTGGCTAGCGGGGTGGGTGGCGGCGTGTTCGAGTACTTGCAGGGTATCGCTGGCGTGCAGGTGCTGGTCAGCGAGCAGGGCCTGAAGCACGCGCTTGAGGTCGAGTGCCGGGTTGTCGGGGGTGTGCATGGTTGGCGTCCGTGCCTGATCGGGTAGTGCTGATCAAGGCTAGCCCGGCGGCGGGAGACTATTGGAGGTGAAAGGTTTCGGGATTTTGCTGCGTCTGTACCGGAGCGCTTCGCGGGTGAACCCGCTGCTACTGGGATCGCGCGGGCCTTGAGTGCTATTCGGTACAGGTCCAGCAGAGAGGGTTCAGACCACTGCCAACGCCACCCGCTGGACATTGGTCAGGCTCACCTCACCTACACACACCAGGTTACGCAGTTTTTGTGCAATTACCTCGGCCCGATGCCAGCTCAACCCGCCGATACCGACCTCGATATCCAGCCAGTCATCCTGCTGGCTGACCTGCACGCTATGCGGGGTCAGGAACTGCAAGGCAAACAGGTTGAGCACCCGGCACAGGCTATCGGGCTCGGCCTCGGCCTGCAGGCGATAGTGCACGGTGCTGTGGGCGTTGGTGGCGGCCCAGGCGTCGGTACGGGGCTGTGCGTTCATGCTGGTCTCCGCAAATGAGGGAGAAATTCTTGCACGTTGGTGGCGGTATTTTTTCGCTATGATTGGGTGGTTTCGTCTTATTAGTGAATTCTTTTATTCAAAAAAATCTGATTTGGAGAATAAACAATGCACAGCGAGCTGGACGCCTACGACCGTCGCATCCTCGAACTGCTGCAGGAGGACGCTTCGCTGTCCAGTGCACAGATCGCCGAGCGCGTCGGGCTGTCGCAATCGCCGTGCTGGCGGCGCATTCAGCGCTTGAAGGAAGAGGGGGTGATTCGTGGGCAGGTGACCTTGCTGGACCGCAAGAAGGTCGGCCTGAACACGCAGATTTTCGCCGAAGTGAAACTGAACGCCCACGGGCGCTCCAACTTCACCGAGTTCACCGAGGCGATCCGCGGGTTCCCTGAGGTGCTGGAGTGTTATGTGCTGATGGGAGCTGTGGACTTTCTGCTGCGAATCGTCACGTCGGACATCGAGGCCTACGAGCGGTTCTTCTTCGAAAAACTGTCGAACGTGCCGGGGATTCAGGAGGTGAATTCGATTGTGGCGCTTTCCGAGATCAAGTCCACCACTAGCCTGCCACTATCGCGTTGAGGCCATTCGCGGGTAAACCCGCTCCTACACTGGCCCCACGCCTGGCGCGGATCGTATGTAGGAGCGGGTTTACCCGCGAAGCAGGCGGCGCGGTATCACGCCTTGAGCAGGTGCTTCCAGCCGCGGCTCTGGTCCACCGCCCGAGCCTGTTCGATACGCGCTTCCAGTACTTCATCGCTGATAGGCTGCTCGGCCAGCTCGTGCAGCTTTTTCAGGTCGCCGTACAAGCGGTCCATCTGCGGCGCTTCCAGCACCTGGCGGGCGTGGTGCAGCCAGGCCAGAAGCTGCTCGATACGTGGCAACTGCTCGGCCAGGTCTTCCGGGCGCTGGGTGTACAGCGGCAGCTTCAACGCGCGGCCTTCCTCGCCCAGCAGATGCCCCAGCCAGCTGGCCAGTTGCGCTTTGCCCTGGCGTTCGCCGCGGCCCTTGCGCTCTGCGGTCCAGGTACGGGCCGTCAGCCAGCGTGAGGTTTCCAGCGAGAACTGGCCCCAGCGTACGTCTTCCAGTTCTTCGGCAAACTGCTCGGGTGCGGCGCGACGGATGTCTTCGTCATCGTTGCCGGCCTGCACCAGCGGGCGCCAGTCTTCAAGCAAGGCATCAAGGCTGGTGCGCAGGTCGCGGGTGGTAGCGCGCGGTGCTGCCTGGCCCAGGCTGGCGGTGAGTGCGCGCAGCTCGCTCAGGCACTCGACCCAGTCCTGCAACAGGCGCCAGTGGCCGTTGTGGCGGTACTGCTCGGCCAGGCGCTGGCTGCTGGCCAGCAGCTGCCAGGCGAGGGCGGCATAGGCGTCGTCCAAGGCCATTTCGGCTTCCAACGCGGTGTGCGGCAGGTCCAGCTCGTAGCTGTCCGGTTCCAGCAGGCGGTAACCGCGCTCAGCCTTGCTGATGTCGCACGGCATCAGTGGCAGGCTGGCGGCCAGTTCTGCGGCCAGTTCCAGCAGGGCTTGCGGCTCACCTTCGCGCAGTTCCAGCTCCAGCTCGCAGATCTCTTCCTTGCGCTTGCCGGCGATCACGAAGCCTTGGTCCAGCGCAGCCTCGATCACCACCTTGCTCTTGCCACGGCCCCAGGCGATTTCAGCGTATTCACGGCTGAAATCGGTGGTGAACAGTGGCTTGATGGTTTTCTTGTCCAGGTTGGCCAGTTGCTCGGGCCAGCAGGTGGCGTCCAGTTTCTTCAGGTCGAGCTTGACCTTGTCCAGGTTCCATTCGTACTCGTTGCGCTCGGACAGGCCGGCCACGCTCTGGCCGCGGCACTTGAGGGTTTGAATGATCGCGTCGCCATCGCGGCGCAGGCGCAGGGCGACACGGGCGGCGGACAGTTCACGCTCGGGGGTATCGAAGTACTGGTTGAGCAGTTCACGGGTCTGCCAGCCGGACTTGTTGCGCTTTTTCAGCAGAGGGTGCTCGCGCAGGGCGGCAAGGGTCTCGCGGCTGGCGCGGAGCTTCAGTTCGGTTTCTTTGTGCATCACAGACTCGAAAGAGGGGGCGTGGTTGGCAAGGAGTTTACAGCAGTCGGCTGTCGACTGTTGGATCGTGGTGGCTTCTTCGCGGGCTTGCCCGCTCCCACAGGTAACGCGTAGCACTTGAGGGCAGCGAAACCCTGTAGGAGGGCGAGCCCGCGAAGAAGCCCATGGGGTTGCCCTGCGAACGATAGGCATTGTTATGATGGGCAACGTTTCCGAGGAGTACGCGCATGCCGTTGCCGACGCTGAAAGACCAGTTTGCCGCCTTGATCGCCGCGCCTTCGGTCAGCTGTACCCAACCTGCGCTGGACCAGTCCAACCGCCAGGTTATCGACCTGCTGGCCGGTTGGCTCGGCGACCTGGGTTTCAAGTGCGATATCCAGCAGGTCAGCCCCGGCAAGTTCAACCTGCTGGCCAGCCGTGGCACCGGCCCGGGAGGGCTGGTGCTGGCCGGGCACAGCGATACCGTGCCCTATGACGAACAGCTGTGGGCCAGCGACCCGTTGAAGCTTACCGAGACCGATGGCCGCTGGGTCGGCCTGGGCAGCTGCGACATGAAGGGCTTCTTCGCCCTGGTCATCGAAGCGGTCATCCCGCTGCTGGAGCACGACTTCAAGGAGCCGCTGCTGATCCTTGCCACCTGCGACGAAGAAAGCTCCATGTCCGGCGCCCGTGCCCTGGCCGAGGCCGGCCAGCCTCTGGGCCGTGCAGCGATCATCGGTGAGCCTACCGGGCTGCGGCCGATCCGCATGCACAAGGGCATCCTCATGGACCGCATCGACATCCTCGGTCGCAGCGGCCATTCGTCGGACCCAAGCCTGGGGCGCAGCGCCATGGAGGCCATGCATGCGGTCATGGGTGAGCTGATGGGCCTGCGCCAGCAGTGGCAACAAACCTATAGCAACCCGCAATTCACCGTGCCGACCCCGACCATGAACTTCGGCTGCATCCACGGCGGCGACAACCCCAACCGTATCTGCGGCCAGTGCGCCCTGGAGTTCGACCTGCGGCCACTGCCTGGCATGGACGTGGAGCAACTGCGCGCGGCCATTCGCGAAAAATTGCTGCCGGTTGCAGAGCGCCATGAGGTGCGCATCGACTATGCGCCGCTGTTCCCGGAGGTGCCGCCGTTCGAGCAGGCTGCCGATGTCGAACTGGTACAGGTCGCGGAGCGCCTGACCGGCCATCGCGCTGAAGCGGTGGCGTTCGGCACCGAAGCACCTTATCTTCAGCAACTGGGCTGCCAGACCATTGTGCTGGGCCCTGGCGACATTGCCTGTGCCCACCAGCCCGGCGAATACCTTGAAATGTCACGAATCGAGCCTACCGTGCGTCTATTGCGTGACCTGATCCGGCACTATTGCCTGCACTAAACGTCAATCGAACTGATTCGTTCCTGCCTAGAGGAGACCGCGCGTGACCGCAAGCCTGTTCCGACGATGATCCTGAACGCCCCCTGCATCGCCGTTCTCCGTCCACTTATCCACAGGCTCTGTCATGCCCGATTACGTCAACTGGCTGCGTCATGCATCCCCCTATATCAATGCCCATCGCGACTGCACCTTCGTGGTCATGCTCCCTGGCGATGGGGTGGAACACCCTAATTTCGGCAACATCGTCCACGACCTGGTGCTGCTGCACAGCCTGGGCGTGCGCCTGGTGCTGGTGCATGGCTCGCGCCCGCAGATCGAAAGCCGGCTGGCTGATCGCGGGCTGACCCCGCACTACCACCGGGGCATGCGTATTACTGATGCGGCCACCCTGGACTGCGTGATCGATGCCGTCGGCGCCCTGCGCCTGGCCATTGAAGCGCGGCTGTCGATGGACATCGCCGCTTCGCCCATGCAGGGCTCGCGCCTGCGCGTGGCCTCCGGCAACCTGGTCACTGCGCGGCCGATCGGCGTGCTCGAAGGCGTGGACTACCACCACACTGGCGAAGTGCGCCGGGTCGACCGCAAGGGCATCAGCCGCCTGCTCGACGAGCGCTCCATCGTACTGTTGTCGCCCTTGGGCTACTCGCCTACCGGGGAAATCTTCAACCTGGCCTGCGAAGACGTGGCTACCCGCGCGGCCATCGAACTGGGTGCCGACAAATTGTTGCTGTTCGGCGCCGAGCCGGGCTTGTTGGACGCTGACGGTAGGCTGGTGCGCGAACTGCGCCCGCAGCAGGTTGCCCCGCATCTGCAGCGTCTTGGCAGCGACTACCAGGGCGAACTGCTGGATGCTGCGGCCGAGGCCTGCAAAGGCGGCGTGGCGCGCAGCCATATCGTCAGCTATGCCGAGGACGGCGCGCTGCTCACCGAGCTGTTCACCCGTGGCGGTGGCGGTACGCTGGTGTCGCAGGAACAGTTCGAAGTGGTGCGCGAGGCAACTATCGAGGATGTGGGTGGCTTGCTGGAGTTGATCAGCCCGCTGGAAGAGCAGGGCATCCTGGTGCGCCGTTCGCGCGAAGTGCTGGAGCGAGAGATCGAGCAGTTCAGCGTGGTCGAGCGCGAGGGCATGATCATCGCCTGTGCGGCGCTGTACCCGATTGCCGATTCCGAGGCCGGCGAGCTGGCTTGCCTGGCGGTGAACCCGGAGTACCGCCATGGCGGGCGTGGGGACGAGCTGCTGGAACGGATCGAGAGCCGGGCACGGCAGATGGGCTTGAGCACTTTGTTCGTGCTGACTACGCGCACGGCGCACTGGTTCCGCGAGCGCGGCTTTGCGCCGAGTGGCGTGGAGCGACTGCCGGCGGCGCGGGCTTCGCTGTACAACTACCAGCGCAATTCGAAGATTTTCGAGAAGCCCCTGTAAGCGTGGGCCGCCCACTTCGCGGGCTCGCCCGCTCCCACAGGGTAATTTCGAGGGCTGAAGCCTGTGGCTTACCTGTGGGAGCGTGCGTGCCCCCGAAGCAGGCGACACCGGTCTCAAACAAAAAACGCCGCCCTTGAGGGGCGGCGTTTTTGTTTACACGGTATGCAGGTACCAGTTGTACTCGAGGTCGGAGATCGAGTGCTCGAACTCTTCCAGCTCGCTTTCCTTGCACGCGACAAAGATGTCGATGTACTTCGGATCGATGTACTTGTTCAGGATCTCGCTGTCGTCCAGCTCGCGCAGGGCATCGCGCAGGTTGTTCGGCAGGCTTTGCTCCAGCTGCTCGTACGAGTTGCCTTCGATCGGCTCGCCCGGCTCGACCTTGTTGGTCAGGCCATGGTGTACGCCTGCCAGCACCGCAGCCATCATCAGGTACGGGTTGGCGTCGGCACCGGCTACGCGGTGCTCGATGCGCACGGCGTCCGCAGAACCCGTTGGCACGCGCAGCGCCACGGTGCGGTTGTCCAGGCCCCAGCTTGGCGCGTTCGGCACGTAGAACTGCGCGCCAAAGCGGCGGTACGAGTTGACGTTCGGGCAAAGGAATGCCATGGACGCGGGCAGGGTCTCGAGCACACCGCCGACAGCGTGACGTAGCGCGGCGTTCTGCTCGGGATCCTCGCTGGTGAAGATGTTGTTGCCATCTTTGTCCAGCACGGAAATGTGCACGTGCAGGCCGTTGCCTGCCTGGCCCGGGTAGGGCTTGGCCATGAAAGTGGTGTCCATTTCATGGTCGTAGGCGATGTTCTTGATCAACCGCTTGAGCAGTACCGCGTAGTCGCAGGCCTTGAGCGGGTCGGCCACGTGGTGCAGGTTGACTTCGAACTGCGCCGGGGCGCTTTCCTTGACGATGGCATCGGCCGGGATGCCTTGTTCTTTCGCGCCTTCAAGGATGTCCTGCAGGCAGTCGGCATATTCGTCGAGGTCGTCGATCAGGTACACCTGGGTCGACTGCGGGCGCTTGCCCGAAATTGGCGAGCGTGGTGGCTGCGGGCGGCCGTTCACGTTCTCCTGGTCGATCAGGTAGAACTCCAGTTCGAATGCGGCGCAGATAGTCAGGCCCAGTTCGTCGAACTTGGTCACCACCTGACGCAGCACTTCGCGCGGGTCGGCGAAGAACGGCTCGCCTTCCAGTTCGTGCATGGTCATCAGCAGCTGGGCGGTGGGGCGCTTTTGCCACGGCTCGTTACAGAGCGTGTCGGGGATTGGATAGCAGATGCGGTCAGCATCGCCGATGTCCAGGCCCAGCCCGGTGCTTTCGACGGTGGAACCGTTGATGTCCAGGGCGAAGAGGGAGGCCGGCAGGTTGATGCCTTTCTCGTAAACCTTGTGGAGGCTGGTGCGCTCAATGCGCTTGCCACGCACCACACCATTCATATCTGCAATCAGAAGGTCAACGTAGAGAACCTCAGGATGTTCCTTAAGGAACGCGTTCGCTTCGTTAAGCTGAACGGCACGCGGGGGTACCGACATGATGCAACACCTTTGTTGTTAAAAATATCAATCAAGGGGGGCTTGCAAGACCAGTCAATCGAAAAGCCATACTGATGTCAAGCCAACCCCATGATGCCCTGAAATGGCACATCTACGGCAGATTTGCTGCATATCGGGGCAAACCATTATCCGCTATTTCCTGCGTAAAGGGCTATCTCCGGTGCGCCGTGTTTTATTTTTTACGGAGGTGTTGTGTAAAAAAATGAACAAGGCTAAGCTCGGTCTCAACCCAGAACACAATAATACGAGGGTCACATGGTCCGCTTGCCGCGACCTGAAAGCACTGCCTGCGCAGTGCCAACAGGCACTTCCGTCATTTTTGCAAGCTTCGTCAATGGCGTGGTCGCCCTGGCCGCAATAATTGACGTTTCGCGTTCCCGGACCGGTCCTCGCAGCGGCTTGCCGCCCTTCGCTTCGTCTTCCTGCCTTTTGAACTCATTACGGACACAGCTGATTTCAGTGTATCCACTGTGGCTCTGCGCGTGGGTTTTTGCTTTAGCAATCTACTCCATCCAGAATCAAGTCGTGGACCACCTTACCTCCTGAGGTATTTATGAGTAACAACCTCGACCAGCTCACCGATTGGTTGAAAGAGCACAAGATTACCGAAGTCGAATGCATGATCAGCGACCTGACCGGCATCACGCGCGGCAAGATTTCGCCAACCAACAAATTCATCGCCGAAAAAGGCATGCGGCTGCCCGAGAGCGTGCTGCTGCAGACCGTGACCGGTGACTACGTCGACGACGACATCTATTACGAACTGCTCGACCCGGCAGACATCGACATGATCTGCCGCCCTGACGAGAACGCCGTGTTCCTCGTGCCGTGGGCTATCGAACCGACCGCACAGGTCATCCACGACACCTACGACAAGAAGGGCAACCCGGTCGAACTGTCGCCGCGCAACGTGCTGAAAAAAGTGCTCAAGCTCTACGCCGACAAGGGCTGGCAGCCGATCGTCGCCCCCGAGATGGAGTTCTACCTGACCAAGCGCAGCGAGGACCCGGACTTTCCGTTGCAGCCCCCGGTCGGCCGTTCAGGTCGCCCGGAAACCGGCCGTCAGTCGTTCTCGATCGAAGCTGCCAACGAATTCGACCCGCTGTTCGAAGATGTCTACGACTGGTGCGAGCTGCAGCAACTGGACCTCGACACGCTGATCCACGAAGACGGCACGGCGCAGATGGAAATCAACTTCCGTCACGGCGACGCCCTGCACCTGGCCGACCAGATCCTGGTGTTCAAGCGCACCATGCGCGAGGCGGCGCTCAAGCACAACGTGGCCGCCACCTTCATGGCCAAACCGATGACCGGCGAGCCGGGCAGTGCCATGCATCTTCACCAGAGCGTGGTCGACGTGGCGACCGGCAAGAACATCTTCAGCAATGAAGACGGCAGCATGAGCGAGCTGTTCCTCAACCACATCGGCGGCCTGCAGAAGTTCATCCCCGAGGCGCTGCCGCTGTTCGCGCCCAACGTCAACTCGTTCCGCCGCTTCCTGCCCGACACCTCGGCGCCGGTGAACGTGGAGTGGGGCGAAGAAAACCGCACCGTCGGCCTGCGCGTACCGGATGCCGGCCCGCAAAGCCGGCGCGTCGAAAACCGCCTGCCGGGCGCCGACGCCAACCCTTACCTGGCCATCGCCGCCAGCCTGCTGTGTGGCTACATCGGCATGGTCGAAGGTATCGAGGCCAGCGCGCCAGTGCAGGGCCGTGGTTACGAACGCCGCAACCTGCGCCTGCCCCTGACCATCGAAGACGCCCTGGAACGCATGGAAAACAGCCGTGCGCTGGTGCAGTACCTGGGCAAGAAATTCATTACCGGATATGTCGCCACCAAGCGCGCCGAGCACGAAAACTTCAAGCGCGTCATCAGTTCCTGGGAGCGTGAGTTCCTGCTGTTCGCTGTCTGATCAACCCTGGTGCCGCAGGAGCGCGGCGGTCCAATAACGGAGAAGCACATGAGCGTCAACAACCCGCAAACCCGTGAATGGCAAACCCTGAGCGGGGAGCATCACCTCGCACCCTTCAGTGACTACAAGCAACTGAAGGAGAAGGGGCCGCGCATCATCACCAAGGCCCAGGGTGTGCATTTGTGGGATAGCGAGGGGCACAAGATCCTCGACGGCATGGCCGGTCTATGGTGCGTGGCGGTCGGCTACGGCCGTGAAGAGCTGGTGCAGGCGGCAGAAAAACAGATGCGCGAGCTGCCGTACTACAACCTGTTCTTCCAGACCGCTCACCCGCCGGCGCTCGAGCTGGCCAAAGCGATCACCGAAGTGGCGCCGAAAGGTATGACCCATGTGTTCTTCACCGGCTCCGGCTCCGAAGGCAACGACACTGTGCTGCGCATGGTGCGTCACTACTGGGCGCTTAAGGGCAAACCGCACAAGCAGACCATCATCGGCCGTATCAACGGTTACCACGGTTCCACCTTCGCCGGTGCTTGCCTGGGTGGCATGAGCGGCATGCACGAGCAGGGTGGCTTGCCGATCCCGGGTATCGTTCACATCCCTCAGCCTTACTGGTTCGGCGAGGGCGGCGACATGACCCCTGACGAATTCGGTGTCTGGGCTGCCGAGCAGCTGGAGAAGAAGATCCTCGAAGTCGGCGAAGACAACGTCGCTGCCTTCATCGCCGAGCCGATCCAGGGCGCAGGTGGCGTGATCATCCCGCCGGAAACCTACTGGCCCAAGGTGAAGGAGATCCTTGCCAAGTACGACATCCTGTTCGTCGCCGACGAGGTGATCTGCGGCTTCGGCCGTACCGGCGAGTGGTTCGGCTCTGACTACTACGACCTCAAGCCCGACCTGATGACCATCGCGAAAGGCCTGACCTCTGGTTACATCCCCATGGGCGGTGTGATCGTGCGTGACACCGTGGCCAAGGTGATCAGCGAAGGCGGCGACTTCAACCACGGTTTCACCTACTCCGGCCACCCGGTGGCGGCCGCGGTGGGCCTGGAAAACCTGCGCATCCTGCGTGACGAGAAAATTGTCGAGAAGGCGCGCACGGATACGGCACCGTATTTGCAAAAGCGTTTGCGCGAGCTGCAGGACCATCCTCTGGTGGGTGAAGTGCGCGGCCTGGGCATGCTGGGTGCGATCGAGCTGGTCAAGGACAAGGCCACCCGCAGCCGTTACGAAGGCAAAGGCGTGGGCATGATCTGTCGCACCTTCTGCTTTGAGAACGGCCTGATCATGCGTGCGGTGGGTGACACCATGATCATCGCGCCGCCGCTGGTAATCAGCCATGCGGAGATCGACGAACTGGTGGAAAAGGCACGCAAGTGCCTGGATCTTACCCTTGAGGCGATTCGATAAGCGTTTGCTAGGCTAGCGTTGTGACATTAAGCCGTTACATGGCCCTGCTTTCCTTGATACAGGGCCTTGTAACTTGCCAGACTAGCGGCTGTTTCAGTCGCCGCGCGCTCTGCACCGTGGGTTCTGGCTGCTGGACAGTTGCTAAATAAAAATTCTGGAGCATTACGCATGAATAAAATGGGCAAAACGTTGCTGGCCGCCGCCCTGATGGGCGCCATGGCCTCCGCTGTTCAGGCTGAAGACAAAGTGTTGAACGTCTATAACTGGTCGGACTACATCGCTCCGGACACCATCGCCAAGTTCGAGAAGCAGACGGGTATCAAGGTCAAGTACGACGTCTTCGACAGCAACGAAACCCTGGAAGCCAAGCTGCTGGCAGGCAAGTCGGGCTATGACATCGTCGTGCCGTCGAACAACTTCCTGGCCAAGCAGATCAAGGCGGGTGTGTACGAGGAGCTGGACCGTTCGAAACTACCGAACTGGAAGAACCTTGACCCCGACCTGCTCAAGGCCGTTGGCGATGCCAGCGACAAGGGCAACAAGCATGCCTTCCCTTATATGTGGGGCTCGATCGGCATCGGCTACAACCCGGAGAAGGTCAAGGCTGCGCTGGGTGTGGACAAGATCGATTCGTGGGACGTGGTGTTCAAGCCTGAGAACATCGCCAAGCTCAAGAGCTGCGGCGTGAGTTTCCTCGACGCCCCGACCGAAATGCTCCCGGCTGCGCTGCACTACCTCGGCAAACCGACCGACAGCACCAAGAAAGAAGACCTGAAAGCCGCCGAAGACCTGTTCCTCAAGATCCGTCCTTCGATCACCTATTTCCACTCGTCCAAGTACATTGGCGACATGGCCAACGGCAACATCTGTGTAGCCGTCGGTTACTCGGGTGACCTGGAGCAGTCCAAGGCCCGTGCCCATGAAGCGGGCGACAAGGTAAAAGTGGACTACGTCATTCCGAAGGAAGGTGCCGGTACCTTCTACGACATGGTCGCCATCCCGAAAGATGCCGAGCATAAAGACGCTGCCTACCAGTTCATGAATTTCCTGATGCAGCCGGAAATCATGGCTGAAATCACCAATGCCGTGCGCTTCCCGAACGGGAACGCTGCTGCCACCCAGTTCGTGGACAAAGACATCACCAGCGACCCGAGCATCTACCCGCCTGCCGAAGTGAAGAAGAAGTTGTACGCGATCGCTGCGCCTGACGCTTCTGTGCAGCGAGTGATCACCCGCAGCTGGACGAAGATCAAGTCGGGCAAGTAAGCCTGATGCGACAGCTCTGGGCTGGGTTTCCTGGCCCAGAGCCATTGAAAGGTAATTGATGATTGCGGCATCGAAGCTGCGAAGTTAAGTTGCGCGCCGGTTTTGCGTGTGCGGCAGCATTGTCGCTACCCAGGCACTGATTGTGAGGACCCCCACTTGTCTATTTCTGTATTCCGCAAGGCCTTGATGGCTGGCGCGGGCCTGACGCTGGCATGCAGCGTCCAAGCGGCGCCGACGGTGCACTTCTATAACTGGTCCGACTACATCGGCCCTAACACACTCGCGGACTTCGAGAGCGCCACGGGCATCAAGCCTGTGCAAGACGTGTTCGACTCCAATGAAACCCTGGAAGGCAAGCTGCTGGCCGGTAACACCGGCTATGACGTGGTGGTGCCGTCCAACCATTTCCTCGGCAAGCAGATCAAGGCGGGCGCGTTCCAGAAGCTCGACAAGAACCTGCTGCCCAATTATTCCAACCTCGACCCGGCGCTGATGAAGCGCCTGGAAAAGAACGACCCGGGTAACCAGTACGCGGTGCCTTATCTGTGGGGCACCAACGGCATCGGTTACAACGTCGACAAGGTCAAGGCTGCGCTGGGCGTGGATACCATCGACTCCTGGGCCGTGCTGTTCGAGCCCGAAAACATGAAGAAGCTCTCCAAGTGCGGTGTGGCCTTCCTCGACTCGGCGGACGAAATGCTGCCAGCGGTGCTCAACTACATGGGCCTCAACCCGAACAGCACCGACCCCAAGGATTACGCCAAGGCCGAGCAGAAGCTGCTGGCGGTGCGCCCGTACGTGACCTACTTCCACTCGTCCAAGTACATCAGCGACCTGGCCAACGGCGATATCTGCGTCGCGGCAGGTTTCTCGGGTGATGTGTTCCAGGCCAAGGCTCGCGCTGAAGAAGCGAAGAAGGGCGTGAACCTGGCCTACGCCATTCCCAAGGAAGGCGGCAACCTCTGGTTCGACGTGCTGGCGATCCCCAAGGACGCCAAGAACGTCAAAGAGGCGCATGCCTTCATCAACTATTTGCTGAAACCTGAGGTTATCGCCCAGGTCAGTGATTACGTCGGTTACGCCAACCCGAACCCCAAGGCTGGCGACCTGATGGACCAGGCCGTGAGGACTGACGCTGCGGTTTACCCACCGCAGGAAGTGCTGAACAAGATGTTCGTGAACTCAGAGTTGCCACCCAAGGTGCAACGGCTGATGACCCGTAGCTGGACCAAGGTCAAGTCGGGCAAGTAAAAAATCCAGACCCGCGGCGGCCTTTGCAGGTCTGGCCGCGCGGGCACAAAAATCTTGTTGGGAGTTTCACTCATGGCAGTTGCCTCCGGTGCCTATAAAAAAGCCCTCGAGGGTGACCAGCAACCCAAGCAGGTGCTGGTCAAGATCGACCGGGTCACGAAAAAGTTCGACGAAACGGTAGCCGTGGACGATGTGTCCCTGGAAATTCGCAAGGGTGAGATCTTCGCCTTGCTGGGTGGCTCCGGTTCCGGCAAGTCTACCTTGCTGCGCATGCTGGCCGGCTTCGAGCGCCCTAGCGAAGGGCGGATCTTCCTCGATGGCGTCGACATCACCGACATGCCGCCCTACGAGCGGCCGATCAACATGATGTTCCAGTCCTACGCGTTGTTCCCGCACATGACCGTGGCGCAGAACATCGCCTTCGGCCTGCAGCAGGACAAGCTGCCCAAGGCCGAGATTGATGCGCGCGTGGCCGAGATGCTCAAGCTGGTGCACATGACCCAGTACGCCAAGCGCAAGCCGCACCAGTTGTCGGGCGGCCAGCGTCAGCGTGTGGCGTTGGCCCGCTCGCTGGCCAAGCGCCCCAAGCTGCTGCTGCTCGACGAGCCGATGGGTGCACTGGACAAGAAACTGCGTTCGCAGATGCAGCTGGAGCTGGTCGAGATCATCGAGCGCGTGGGTGTGACCTGCGTGATGGTGACCCACGACCAGGAAGAGGCCATGACCATGGCCCAGCGCATCGCCATCATGCACCTGGGCTGGATCGCCCAGATCGGCTCGCCAGTGGACATCTACGAGACACCTACCAGCCGCCTGGTGTGCGAGTTCATCGGTAACGTCAACCTGTTCGAAGGTGACGTGGTCGATGACGCCGAAGGCTACGCGATCATTGCCAGCCCGGAGCTGGAGCGCAAGATCTACGTGGGCCACGGCATCACCACTTCGGTTGAAGACAAGCACATCACCTACGCCCTGCGCCCGGAGAAACTGCTGGTAACCACCAAGCAGCCCGAGTTCGAGCACAACTGGTCGCGCGGCAAGGTGCACGATATCGCCTACCTGGGTGGCCACTCGGTGTTCTATGTGGAGCTGCCGAGCGGCAAGGTCGTCCAGTCGTTCGTCGCCAACGCCGAGCGCCAGGGTGCTCGTCCTACCTGGGGCGATGAAGTGTACGTGTGGTGGGAAGACGACAGCGGCGTGGTACTGCGGTCATGAAACTGCGCAAGCTCAAGCGAGCCTTCCAGCGTCTGGTCCCGGAGGGGCGGCATCTGGTGATCGGCGTGCCGTTCATCTGGCTGTTCCTGTTCTTCATGCTGCCGTTCTTCATCGTCCTGAAGATCAGTTTTGCCGAAGCTGATGTGGCAATTCCGCCTTATACCGAGATCTACACCTACGTCGAAGACAAGATCCAGCTGGTCCTCAACCTGGCCAACTACGGGCTGTTGACCGAGGATGATCTGTATCTCGCGGCCTATCTGGGTTCGTTGAAGATGGCGTTCTTCAGCACCCTGCTGTGCCTGCTGATCGGCTTCCCGATGGCCTACGCCATCGCCAACGCCAAGAAGGAGACCCAGACGGTCCTGCTGTTGCTGATCATGATGCCAACCTGGACCGCGATCCTGATCCGCGTCTATGCCTGGATGGGTATCCTCAGCAACAATGGCCTGCTCAACGGTTTCCTGCTGTGGACCGGGTTGATCGACCAGCCGTTGCAAATCCTCAACACCAACCTGGCGGTGTACATCGGCGTGGTCTATTCGTACCTGCCGTTCATGATCCTGCCGCTGTTCGCCAACCTTGTGAAGCATGACCCGAGCCTGCTCGAAGCTGCATCCGACCTGGGTTCGAGCACCTTCAACAGCTTCTGGAAGATCACGGTACCGTTGTCGAAAAACGGCATCATCGCCGGCTGCATGCTGGTGTTCATTCCGGTGGTGGGCGAGTTCGTGATCCCGGAACTGCTGGGCGGCCCGGAAACCCTGATGATCGGTAAAGTGCTGTGGCAGGAGTTCTTCAACAACCGTGACTGGCCGGTAGCATCCGCCCTGGCGGTGGTAATGCTGGCGATCCTGATCGTGCCGATCCTGCTGTTCAACCGTAGCCAGGCCAAAGAGATGGAGGGCCGCGCATGAAACGCTTCAGTTTCTCCAAGCTGATGCTGGTGCTCGGCTTGCTGTTCATCTACCTGCCGATGCTGATCCTGGTGATCTACTCGTTCAACGCCTCCAAGCTGGTGACGGTGTGGGGGGGCTGGTCGATCAAGTGGTACGTCGGCCTGCTCGACAACACCCAGCTGATGGGTTCGGTGATGCGCTCGCTGGAAATCGCCTGCTACACGGCGGTGGCAGCGGTGGCGCTGGGTACCCTGGCAGCCTTCGTGCTGACCCGCGTCACCCGCTTCAAGGGCCGCACGCTGTTCGGTGGCCTGGTCACTGCGCCGCTGGTAATGCCCGAGGTGATCACCGGTCTGTCGCTGTTGCTGCTGTTCGTGGCCATGGCGCAGTCGATCGGCTGGCCCCAGGAACGTGGTGTCGTCACCATCTGGATTGCCCACACTACGTTCTGTGCGGCGTACGTCGCGGTGGTGGTGTCGGCTCGCCTGCGTGAGCTGGACCTGTCGATCGAGGAAGCGGCGATGGACCTGGGTGCCAAGCCGTGGAAGGTGTTCTTCCTGATCACCATCCCGATGATCGCACCGTCGCTTGCGGCGGGCGGCATGATGTCGTTCGCCCTGTCGCTGGACGATCTGGTACTGGCCAGCTTCGTCTCCGGGCCTGGCTCGACCACCTTGCCGATGGAAGTGTTCTCGGCGGTGCGCCTGGGCGTGAAACCGGAGATCAACGCCGTGGCCAGCCTGATATTGCTGTCGGTATCGCTGGTGACCTTCTTCGTCTGGTACTTCAGCCGCCAGGCCGAAGAGCGTCGTCGCAAGGCGATTCAGCAGGCGATCGAAGAGGGTGCTGCGGCCAACGCTTCGCAGCCGCAGGTCAAGCGCTCGGCGCAGGTGGCTGCATCGGCCTGAGCCGGCCCTTTCGCGGGCACGCCCGCTCCCACAGTCGTAGTGCACAACCTTTAAAATGTGCGCGGTCGCTGTGGGAGCGGGTTTACCCGCGAATTCCCCCAGCACACATTCAAAGCCAGACTGCATCCCAGTGTGGATAGTCCCTGACACTTCTTGCCAAGCCGGCCCGCAACGGGTTGGCAACTATGTATCTGGCGACATGCACTATGCTTTCCTCCCTTCTCAGTGCCCGGTCCTGATATCCAGGCTGCCATACCGGATGATGCTCAACCCCCGCCTGATGTAACGCGAGACTGGACCTGGACTTGAACCTGCGCATCAAGGTATCCAGCGTTGCTCCTTTCAATTCGATCAGCCAATGCAGATGGTCGGGCATCAACACCCAGGCCAGTGAACGGCAGGCTTGGTCGTGATCGGATTGCCGCAATTGATGAATGACCAAGCGGGCATGGTGGAATTCATCGAATAGCGGCTTGCGCTGATGGGTAATGGTGGTCAGCAGATAGAGTCTGCCGAGCTCTGAATAGCGACCACGACGAAGCAGGTGGGATTGAGCTCTGGGCATCAGGTTCTTCCTTGCAAACAGATGACCTCCCAAAGGTAGTAACTGTGATGCCGGCGCAATGAAGTGGATGGTTTCTGGATATGGCAGAGGTTATATGTACCTGTACCGGCCCATTCGCGGGTGAACCCGCTCCCACAGGTACTGCACAGAATTCAGCATAGGCACGATCTCTGTGGGAGCGGGTTCACCCGCGAAGAGGCCCGCACCGGCTGTGAAAATGCCGGAATGATCCCCGCCAGTGATGTTTATCGAACCCTGAACTACGCTCACAGTCGCATCCCACAAATCATTTGTGCGCAAGCAAGGAGCCAGCATGGCGTTGATGCGTCCGCTGTCGGTCGTCTGTCTGGGGTTGTTGTACATGCTCACCGGCTGTAGCAAGGAAGAGGTCCCCGAGACACTGCCTCGGGTGGGTGTGCAGCAGGTACAACCCACCGATTTCGCTGCCAGGGTCACCCTGACCGGCGACGTACAGGCGCGGGTGCAGACAGATTTGTCATTCCGCGTTGGCGGCAAGATCATTTCGCGTAGCGTCGACGTGGGCGATCACGTCAAGGCCAACCAGGTGCTGGCACGGCTGGACCCGAAAGACTTGCAGAACAATGTCGACTCGGCCAAGGCCGAGGTCTTCGCCGCGCAGGCGCGGGTCACCCAGACCAGTGCGGCCTTCGTGCGCCAGCAGAAACTGCTGCCCAAGGGCTACACCAGCCAGAGCGAATACGATGCTGCTGAAGCCGCGCTGCGCAGCAACCAGAGCGCACTCAAGGCCGCCCAGGCGCAACTGGCCAATGCCAATGAGCAACTCAGCTACACCGCACTGGTCTCCGAGGCCGCCGGGGTGATCACCGAGCGCCAGGCCGAGGTTGGCCAGGTGGTGCAGGCGACCATGCCGATCTTCAGCCTGGCCGTCGATGGCGACCGCGATGCGGTGTTCAACGTCTACGAGTCGCTGCTGGTGGCGCCGCCCAGTGATGCCGGGGTAGTCGTGAGCCTGCTGGACGATCCCAAGGTCCAGGCCCGTGGCTTCGTGCGCGAAATCACCCCCACCGTGTCCGCGCAAAGCGGCACCGTGCAGGTCAAGGTGGGGCTCAAGGACGTGCCGCCCGAGATGCAGTTGGGGGCACCGGTTACTGCCACTACCAATGCCCAGGGCCGGCCCAGCGTCGAGTTGCCATGGTCGGCGCTGACCAAGGCCCTGCATGAGCCTGCCGTGTGGGTGGTGGGCGAGGGCGACAAGGTGGAACTGCGCAAAGTCGAAATCCGCCGCTACCTCACCGGCAAGATTGTGGTCGCCAGCGGCCTGAAAGGCGGCGAGACCGTAGTGGTCAACGGCGGCCAGTTGCTGCACCCCGGCATGCAGGTACAGAAGGTCGACGCCAAGAGCCCAGGGGGTGAGCTATGAAGCGTCTGTTGCTGATGCTCTCGGCCGGTGTGCTGCTGGCGGGTTGTAGTAGTGAAGAAGAGGCACCAGAGCCGATTCGGCCAGTGCTGTCGGTCAAGGTCGAACCTCAGGTGCAGTCGCAGCTGGGCCGTTTCGCCGGCAGTATCCAGGCGCGCTTCGAAAGCACCTTGGGCTTCCGGGTTTCCGGGCGCATTGCCCGGCGCTGGCTGGACGTCGGGGCGCGGGTGAAACCGGGCGACACCTTGGCCACCCTGGACCCGACCGACCAGCAGAACCAGTTGCGCGCTGCCGAAGGCGATCTGGCCAAGGTGCAGGCACAGTGGATCAACGCCCAGGCCGATGCCCGTCGCCAGCAGCAGTTGTATGACCGTGGGGTTGGTGCCCAGGCACAGCTGGATATCGCCCAGACCAACCTAAAAACCACCAGCGCAGCGTTGGAACAGGCCCGCTCCGCCGTCAGCCAGGCCCGTGATCAGCTCGACTACAGCACCCTGCGTTCCGATCACGCTGCCGTGATTACCGCGTGGCAGGCCGAAGCCGGGCAAACTGTAACCGCTGGTCAAGCCGTGGTGACCCTGGCCCGGCCGGACGTGAAGGAAGCGGTCATCGACCTGCCGATCGATCTGGCCGAGCAGTTGAGCAAAGACCTGACCTTCACTGTTGCCTCGCAACTGGACCCGACCATCAACACCACAGCGAGCCTGCGCGAACTGGAGCCTCAGGCTGATGCCACCACCCGTACCCGCCGTGCTCGCCTGACCCTGGCCAGCACACCGGCGGCCTTCCACCTCGGCACCTCCATCAGTGTGACCCTTAGCTCGGAAGTGTCCCCGCGCAGCGAACTGCCCCTGAGTGCCTTGCTTGAGCGTGACGGCAAGACCCAGGTATGGGTGATCGATACGCAGCACAAGACCGTGGCCACCCGTGACGTAGCGCTGATCGACCGCACCGCTGACAGCATCGTACTGAGCTCCGGCGTGCAGCCTGGTGAACGCGTGGTCACAGCCGGCGTCAACAGCCTCAAGCCTGGCCAGAAGGTCACCTTCGACGAGGATGCGCAATGAAAGGAAGCTTCAACCTGTCCGACTGGGCACTCAAGCATCAATCGTTCGTCTGGTACCTGATGTTCGTTAGCCTGTTGATGGGGATTTTTTCCTACTTCAACCTGGGCCGAGAGGAAGACCCGTCGTTCACTATCAAGACCATGGTCATCCAGACCCGCTGGCCCGGTGCGACCCAGGACGAAACCCTGTACCAGGTTACTGACCGCATCGAGAAGAAGCTCGAGGAACTCGACTCGCTCGACTACACCAAAAGCTACACCCGCCCCGGCGAGTCCACGGTCTACGTGTACCTTCGCGACACCACCAAGGCCAAGGACATTCCGGATATCTGGTATCAGGTGCGCAAGAAGATCCAGGATATTCGTGGCGAATTTCCCGCTGGTATTCAGGGGCCGGGCTTCAACGACGAATTCGGTGATGTATTCGGCTCGATCTATGCCTTTACCGCTGACGGCCTGACCCTGCGCCAACTGCGGGACTACGTGGAACAGGCGCGGGCCGAGGTCCGCGATGTACCCAACATCGGCAAGATCGAGCTGGTCGGCACCCAGGACGAAGTGCTGTACCTGAACTTCTCCACCCGCAAGCTGGCAGCCCTGGGCATTGATCAGCGCCAGGTGATGCAGGCACTTCAAGCACAGAATGCGGTGACGCCGGCCGGCATGATCGAGGCCGGCCCGGAGCGCATCTCGGTGCGTACGTCCGGGCAGTTTGCCTCGGAAAAAGACCTGCAATCCGTCAACTTGAGGATCAACGACCGCTTCTTCCGCCTGGCTGATATCGCCGACATCGAGCGCGGCTACGTCGACCCGCCTTCGCCAATGTTCCGTTACAACGGCCAGACAGCCATTGGCCTCGCCATCGGCATGAAGGCCGGCGGCAACATCCAGGTGTTCGGTGCAGCGTTGAAAAAGCGCATGGACCAGGTGGTCCAGGACCTGCCGGTGGGTGTCGGGGTACACACCGTTTCTGACCAGGCCGTGGTGGTCAAGCAGGCGGTCGGCGGTTTCACCAGCGCGCTGTTCGAGGCGGTGGTGATCGTGCTGGCTGTGAGCTTTGTCAGTCTTGGCGTGCGCGCCGGGCTGGTGGTGGCCTGCTCGATCCCGCTGGTGCTGGCCATGGTATTCGTGTTCATGGAGTACAGCGGCATCACCATGCAGCGGATTTCGCTGGGGGCGCTGATCATTGCGCTTGGCCTGCTGGTGGACGATGCGATGATTACCGTGGAGGTGATGGTCACGCGGCTGGAAATGGGCGAAAGTAAGGAGCAGGCGGCGACGTTCGCCTACACCTCCACAGCCTTCCCCATGCTTACCGGCACCTTGGTGACCGTGGCCGGGTTCGTGCCTATCGGTCTCAACGCCAGCTCTGCGGGTGAATACACGTTCACCCTGTTCGCGGTGATCGCCGTGGCCCTGATCGTGTCGTGGGTGGTGGCGGTTTTCTTCGCGCCGGTGCTTGGGGTGCATATTCTCAAAAGCGACAAGATCAAGGCCCACGAAGCTGAGCCTGGCCGGGTCGGGCGGGCATTTGAAGGCGGGTTGCTGTGGTGCATGCGCAACCGCTGGTTGACCATCATCGGCACCGTGGTGCTGTTCGCCCTGTCGATCTTCTGCATGCGTTTTGTGCAGAACCAGTTCTTCCCGTCCTCGGACCGCCCGGAAATTCTCGTCGACCTCAACCTGCCGCAGAACGCTTCGATCGAGGAGACTCGCAAGGTGGTCGACCGCTTCGAGGCGCGGATCAAGGACGACCCGGACCTGGTGCACTGGAGCACCTACATTGGCCAAGGCGCGATCCGCTTCTACCTGCCCCTCGACCAGCAGTTGCAGAACCCGTACTACGCGCAGCTGGTGATCGTCAGCAAGGGCTTCGAAGAGCGTCAGGCCTTGATGGACCGCCTGCAGAAGATCCTGCATGAAGAATTCGTCGGCGTCGGCACCAACGTGCAATCGCTGGAGATGGGCCCGCCAGTGGGCCGGCCGATCCAGTACCGGGTCAGCGGTGCCGACATCGACCAGGTACGCAAACACGCCATCGAGCTGGCCACCTTGCTCGACCAGAACGAGCACATCGGCGAGATGATCTACGACTGGAACGAGCCGGGTAAGGTGCTGCGCGTGGAAATTGCCCAGGACAAGGCACGCCAGCTGGGCCTGTCGTCCGAAGATGTTGCCAATGTGATGAACAGCATCGTCAGTGGCGTGCAGATCACCCAGGTCAACGACAACATCTACCTGGTCGATGTGGTCGCCCGCGCCGAAGACAGCGAGCGTGGCTCGCCTGATACCCTGCAGAACCTGCAAATTCTTACCCCTAACGGCACGTCGATCCCGTTGCTTTCGTTCGCCACCGTGCGCTACGAACTGGAACAGCCGCTGGTATGGCGCCGCGACCGCAAGCCGACCATTACCATCAAGGCCTCGGTCAATGGCGACATTCAGCCCACTGACCTGGTGGCCCAGCTGAAGCCAAAAATTGACGAGTTCGCCAGCAAGCTGCCGGTCGGTTACGAAGTGGCCACGGGTGGTACGGTTGAAGAAAGCAGCAAGGCCCAGGGGCCGATCGCCAAGGTCATCCCACTGATGCTGTTCCTGATGGCGACCTTCCTGATGATCCAGCTGCACAGCGTGCAGAAGCTGTTTCTGGTGGTCAGCGTGGCGCCGCTGGGGTTGATCGGCGTGGTGCTGGCGCTGGTGCCCACGGGGACGCCGATGGGCTTCGTGGCGATCCTCGGCATCCTTGCGCTGGCTGGCATCATTATTCGTAACTCAGTGATTCTGGTGACCCAGATAGACGAGTTCGAAGCCCATGGCCTGTCGCCGTGGGATGCGGTTGTAGAGGCCACCAACCACCGGCGCCGGCCAATCCTGCTGACGGCGGCGGCGGCGAGCCTGGGCATGATCCCGATTGCCCGCGAGGTGTTCTGGGGCCCCATGGCCTACGCCATGATTGGCGGGATCATCGTGGCCACCTTGCTGACGCTGCTGTTCCTGCCGGCGCTGTACGTGGCCTGGTACAAGATTCGCGAGCCTGAAAACAGTACCAAAACCCAGCGCTGAACCCTGTGGGAGCGGGCGTGCCCGCGAATGCGATGGTGGATTCACTGCCGCATTCGCGGGCACGCCCGCTTCCACAGAGGTATTTTGTCGCCTGCAAAATCGTGATCTGATTTTGGTTATATAAAAATGCTTAAACAGTATTTTTAAGAATAACCGCGCCTCACTACTATTGCCCTCAAGCCAGGCGCAAATCCTCTTCAAACCTCTGCCCGGCGCCCTCACTCCAAGGAGAACGAGCATGAGTGCATCTCTGCGTAGCATCGACGGCCAGGACGAAGCCACCCTCTTGCGTGAAATCCAGAGCGCCTTGCGCGACCTGCGTTTCGGTGCGGTGGAGATCACCGTGCACAACGCTCAGGTCGTACAGATCGAGCGCAAGGAGAAGTTCCGCCTGCAACAGCCCGGCAACAAGCCCGGCTGATCGGCGCCACAACATCCAAAACTAGAAAAATGCCAATCGGGAGCTTCACCATGTCCATCCGCCGTTATGCGCTCGCCGCCCTGGCCAGTGCTGTTTTTGCCGGTTCCGCCATCGCCAAGGACTACGAACTGCTCAACGTGTCCTACGACCCGACCCGTGAGCTTTACCAGCAGTACAACGCCGAGTTCATCAAGCACTGGCAACAGGCACACCCGGGCGACAAGGTGAAAATCCAGCAATCCCATGGGGGGTCGGGCAAGCAGGCCCGTGCGGTGATCGACGGTCTGCGCGCTGACGTGGTGACCCTGGCCCTGGCCGGTGACATCGACGAAGTGGCCAAGCTTGGCAAGACCCTGCCCGAGGACTGGCAGACCCGCCTGCCTGACGCCAGCACCCCGTACACCTCGACCATCGTGTTCCTGGTGCGCAAGGGCAACCCGAAAGGCATCAAGGACTGGGGCGACCTGATCAAGAAGGATGTGTCGGTCATCACCCCGAACCCGAAAACCTCTGGCGGTGCCCGCTGGAACTTCCTCGCGGCGTGGGCCTACGGCCTGAAGGCCGGCGGTAGCGAAGAGAAGGCCAAGGCGTATGTGCAGGAGCTGTTCAAGCACGTCCCGGTGCTGGATACCGGCGCCCGTGGTTCGACCATCACCTTCGTCAACAACGGCCAGGGCGACGTGTTGCTGGCCTGGGAAAACGAGGCCTTCCTGGCCCTGAAGGAAGACGGTGGTGCCGACAAGTTCGACATTGTCGTGCCGTCGCTGTCGATCCTGGCCGAGCCGCCAGTGGCCGTGGTCGACAAGAACGCCGAGAAGAAGGGCAATACCGAGATTGCCACCGAATACCTCAAGCACCTGTACAGCCCGGCCGGGCAGAAGATTGCCGCCGAGAACTTCTACCGCCCGCGTGACGAGAAAGTCGCTGCGGAGTTCGGCAAGCAGTTCCCGAAACTGGACCTGGTGACCATCGACAAGGACTTTGGTGGGTGGAAGGCTGCACAACCGAAATTCTTCAATGATGGCGGTGTGTTCGACCAGATCTATCAGGCACAGTAAGGGCCCCAAGATTCAGAAGCCTGCACTTGCCCGGAAACTCTCCGGGCCAAGTGCGTTCAACCAGGGATATTTATGTCACGTCGCATCTCCCCCGTCATACCCGGCTTCGGGCTGACGCTGGGCTACACCTTGGTGTACCTCAGCCTGATCGTGCTGATACCGCTGGCGGCCATGTTCATCCATGCCTCGCAGCTGACCTTCGAGCAGTTCTGGAACATCATCAGTGCGCCGCGGGTGATCGCCGCGCTCAAGCTGAGTTTCGGCACCGCCCTGTTCGCCGCCATCATCAACGGTGTGATCGGTACCCTGCTGGCCTGGGTGCTGGTGCGCTACACCTTCCCCGGGCGCAAGGTCATCGATGCCATGATCGACCTGCCGTTCGCCTTGCCCACCGCCGTTGCCGGTATCGCCCTGACTGCCCTGTACGCGCCGCAGGGCTGGGTCGGCCAGTTCGCCACCGACCTGGGCTTCAAGATCGCCTACACCCCGCTGGGCATCACTCTGGCACTGACCTTCGTGACCCTGCCGTTCGTGGTGCGCACGGTGCAGCCGGTACTGGCCGACATCCCGCGTGAAGTGGAAGAGGCTGCAGCCTGCCTGGGGGCCAAGCCATTGCAGGTGTTCCGCCACATCCTGGCGCCGGCCCTGCTGCCGGCATGGCTCACCGGCTTCGCCCTGGCCTTCGCCCGTGGCGTAGGCGAGTATGGTTCGGTGATCTTCATTGCCGGCAACATGCCGATGAAGACCGAGATCCTGCCGCTGTTGATCATGGTCAAACTCGACCAGTACGACTATACCGGCGCGACCGCCATCGGCGTGCTGATGCTGGTGGTTTCCTTCATCCTGCTGCTGCTGATCAACCTGCTGCAGCGCCGCATCGAAACCCCTTGAAGGAGGCCGGCATGTCCAGTTCATCCCTGAGTGCAAGTGCCGCAGCCAACGCCGCCCGCCGTGGCAGTGCCACAGCGCGGCGTACCCTGATCGGCCTTGGCTGGCTGGTGTTCACCGTGTTCCTGCTGCTGCCGCTGGTGATCGTGGTATCCCAGGCGCTGAAGAACGGTTTTGGCACCTTCTTCGAGGCGATTTTCGAACCCGATGCGTTGTCGGCGCTGAAGTTGACCCTGCTCGCCGTGGCTATCTCGGTGCCGCTGAACCTGGTATTTGGCGTAAGCGCTGCATGGTGCGTGAGCAAGTACACCTTCCGTGGCAAGAGCATCCTGGTCACCCTGATCGACCTGCCGTTCTCGGTGTCGCCCGTGATCGCCGGCTTGGTCTACGTGCTGATGTTTGGCGCGCAAGGCCTGTTCGGTCCGTGGCTGCAGGACCACGATATCCAGATCGTGTTCGCCCTGCCTGGCATTGTCCTGGCGACCATTTTCGTTACCGTACCGTTCGTGGCCCGTGAGCTGATCCCGCTGATGCAGGAGCAGGGCACGCAAGAGGAGGAGGCTGCACGGCTGCTCGGTGCCAACGGCTGGCAGATGTTCTGGCACGTCACACTGCCGAACATCAAATGGGGCCTGATTTACGGCGTGGTGCTGTGCACCGCGAGGGCCATGGGCGAGTTCGGCGCGGTGTCGGTGGTGTCGGGCCACATCCGTGGCGTGACCAACACCTTGCCGCTGCATGTGGAGATTCTCTACAACGAGTACAACTACGTCGCGGCCTTCAGCGTGGCCAGCCTGTTGCTGATCCTGGCGCTCTTCATCCTGCTGCTCAAGCAGTGGAGCGAGAACCGTATTAACCGCCTGCGCCACAGCGCCGCGGAGGAATGATTCATGTCGATCGAAGTTCGTAACGTCAGCAAGCGCTTCAACAGCTTCCAGGCCCTGAACACTATCAACCTGGACATCAACAGCGGCGAGCTGGTGGCCTTGCTCGGCCCGTCCGGCTGTGGCAAGACCACCCTGCTGCGCATCATTGCCGGCCTGGAAACCCCGGACCAGGGCAACATCGTGTTCCATGGCGAGGACGTTTCCGGCCATGACGTGCGTGACCGTAACGTCGGGTTCGTGTTCCAGCACTACGCGCTGTTCCGCCACATGAGCGTGTTCGACAACGTTGCCTTCGGCCTGCGCATGAAGCCCAAGGGCGAGCGCCCGAGCGAGAGCAAGATTGCCGAGAAGGTGCATGAGTTGCTGAACATGGTGCAACTGGACTGGCTGTCCGATCGCTACCCTGAGCAGCTTTCCGGTGGCCAGCGTCAGCGTATCGCCCTGGCCCGGGCCCTGGCGGTGGAGCCGAAGGTGCTGCTGCTGGACGAGCCATTCGGTGCGCTGGATGCCAAGGTGCGCAAGGAGTTGCGTCGCTGGCTGGCGCGGCTGCACGAGGATATAAACCTGACGTCGGTTTTCGTGACCCACGACCAGGAAGAAGCCATGGAAGTAGCCGACCGCATCGTGGTGATGAACAAGGGCGTGATCGAGCAGATCGGCTCGCCGGGCGAGGTGTACGATCAGCCGGCCAACGATTTCGTCTACCACTTCCTGGGGGACTCCAACCGCCTTGCCCTGAGCGAGGGCCACCACGTGTTGTTCCGCCCGCACGAGGTATCGCTGTCGCGGCATGAGACCGAAGGGCACCACGCGGCCGAGGTGCGCGACATTCGGCCGTTGGGCGCGACCACGCGGGTGACCTTGAAGGTGGAAGGGCAGAGCGAGCTGATCGAGGCCGAGGTGGTGAAAGACCATGACAGCCTGACCGGGCTGGCGCGGGGGGAAACGTTGTTCTTCCGGCCGAAGGTCTGGCAGAAGGTAGCGGATATCTGAGTCGCATAAGGTTAAGAGAACCCGGGCATGGTCCCGGGTTTTTCTTACGTGAAAGGTGGACGGGGCGGGTATGCAGCCCTTACGAGAGAGCGACCGCCGCCTGTTATTTATGCCATTAAAGAATTAATAAATATCTTCTTATTCCTTTACGAATATATCGCCCACCCTATACTTGTCTCCAAGCACGCAAACTTACTGGAGGCGTCCCCATGCGCAATGACTCGATTCGCTACCTGATTGTGCCGGGCTGGCGAGGGTCGCCAGACAACCATTGGCAAAGTCACTGGCAGCGCACCCTGCCCAACAGTGCCCGGGTCGAACAGGACGACTGGCTCACCCCGCAGCGGCAGGACTGGGTGCACGCGCTGGAGCAGGCGATTGCCGCCGAGCGCTCGCCAGTGATCCTGATTGCCCACAGCCTTGGTTGCATCACTGTCGCCCATTGGGCAGCGCAGGCAAGCCCGGCCTTGCTGCGGCAGGTGCGTGGTGCACTGCTGGTGGCGCCGGCAGATGTCGAACGGCCCACTTGCGCGTCAGTGCTGCGCAACTTTGCGCCGATCCCTACCGAGGTGCTGCCGTTCCCCAGCCAGGTCGTCAGCTCGGACAACGACCCGGCCGTGAGCGTGCCGAGGGCGCTGTACCTGGCCCAGGCATGGAACGCCGAAGCAGGTTTGCTGAGCAACGCGGGGCACATCAACGTCAAGTCCGGTCATGAGCGCTGGGAACAAGGCTTCGCCTACCTGTATCGCTTGCAGAGCCGGATCGAGCAGCACGCACTGCGCCGCGCCTGATCGACCTTACTGTTCACCCTTTGCCTGACGCCTGGCCATCACGGGCCTGGGGCGGGAGTTCGTCATGACGTTTCACAACCCCTTCGGCCAGCCGCTGCTGACCTTCCCCGAGCTGGACAAGAGCCCGCTGAGCATTCGTGCCAAGGCGCTGGTGTTCATCGACCCGCGCTCGCAGCAGTTGCGCGAGGACCTTGAGCGCCTGGCGCCACAACCTTTGCCGGTGCTGATCCGAGGCGAGACCGGCACCGGCAAGGAGCTGCTGGCTCGGCAGATCCACCGTGCCAGCGACCGTGGAGGGTTGTTCGTGTCGGTCAACTGCGCGGCCATCAGCCCCACCTATGCCGATGCCGAGCTGTTTGGCTATAGCGCTGGCACCCATGGCGGTACGGCCAGCAGCCGCGCCGGCTGGTTCGGTTCGGCCAGCGGCGGCACCTTGTACCTGGACGAGATTGCCGACTTGCCGCTGGCCATCCAGGACAAGCTGCTGGCGGCCCTGGAAAACCGCGAGGTCACTCGGGTGGGTGCGCAGCAGCCACAGCCGGTTGACGTGCGTCTGGTCGCCGCCACCAGCATCGACCTGGCCCGTGTGGTACGTGCAGGGCGCTTCAACGAACGCCTGTACCAGTATCTGCGCGAGGGCGCGCTGGAACTGCCGCCGCTGCGCGAGCGGCCGGGCGATATCCTGCCGCTGGCCGAGTACTTCGTGGGCATCTACAGCGTGCGCCTGCAACGGCCACTGCCCTTGGTGAGCGAGGCGGCGCAGCGGGTGCTGGAGGCGCATTTCTGGCCGGGCAATACCCGCGAACTGGAGAACGTCATCCACTTTGCCTTGCTGGTCAATGACGGCGAAGAGATCCTGCCAGAGGATCTCGAACTGCCTGACCCCGCGCGTTAGACATCGCTCATGGGTAAAGAGAATGCTGGCATTGTGTTTTTGGAATAAGCAGCTAAGTAAAAGATATTGTTGCGGAATAAAAAATTTGGGTATCGTCCGCCTCAAGCCCACTGGTGAACCGGTTGGGCACCCGATTTGCCATCGTCGATGGCCCAGATTCAGAACAAGGACCACCATGAAGAAGACCCTGCTGACCACTGCCCTGGCTGCTGCCCTGTCGTTCTCCGGCCTGGCCGCTGCTGCCGAGAAACTGGTGGTTGCCGCTACCCCGGTACCGCACGCCGAAATTCTTGAACTGATCAAGCCGACCCTGGCAAAAGAAGGCGTGGACCTTCAGATCAAGGTCTTCACCGATTACGTACAGCCGAACGTGCAGGTGGACCAGAAGCGTCTGGATGCCAACTACTTCCAGACTCTGCCGTACCTGCAGAACTTCAACGAAGGCAAGGGCACCCACCTGGAAACCGTGGTGGGTGTACACGTAGAGCCCTTCGGTGGTTACTCGAAGAAGGTCAAGGCCCTGAGCGAGCTGAAAGAAGGCGCAACCGTTGCCATCCCTAACGAGGGCAGCAACAGCGGCCGCGCCTTGCTGCTGCTGCAGAAGGCCGGCCTGATTACCCTTAAAGACCCGAAGAATGCCCTGGCCACCCCCAAGGACATCGCCGAGAACCCGAAGAAGCTGAAGTTCCGCGAGCTTGAGTCGGCGATGCTGCCCCGTGTGCTGGACCAGGTCGACCTGGACATGATCAACACCAACTACGCCCTGGAAGCTGGCCTGAACCCGGCTAAAGATGCACTGGTGATCGAAGGTTCCGATTCGCCCTACGTGAACTTCCTGGTGGCCCGCCCTGACAACAAGGACAGTGAGGCCATCCAGAAACTGGCCAAGGCCCTGACCAGTCCGGAAGTCAAGGCATTCATTGCCAAGAAGTACCAAGGTGCGGTGCTGCCGGCGTTCTGATGCGCTTGCTTCACCTTGCATGACCCGACGCCGACACCTTTGTGTCGGCGTTTTCATTGCTGGGATCTCTGAAAGCTGGCGCGATCCCTGTGGGAGCGGGTTTACCCGCGAAGAATCCAACGCGGTGCATGGCACCGGCTGCGCCGGTGTTCGCGGCTAAATCCCCACAGTGCTCGCGCAAACTTTTGGGTTTTGAGCAAGGCAGCCCCTTACGGCCCTGGCACCAATCGCAAGGTACTCTGCGCCGGAATCACCCCCATCTGCGCCCGCTGATACTGCCCCTGCACATACTCCTCAGCCTGGTCCGCGTAATGTCGGTCGAACGGCACGCCACTCTGCCCGACCGGGTTGATGGTCAGCGCCTGCCCGGCATCGGCAAAGTCGACCAGCCGCCGCGTCGACGGCCCATAGGTCACCGGCCATGGCGCAGAGCTGATCTTCGCCGAGAGGTTGTTCGGCACTTCATGGGTACCGGGTGCGGCGAATGGCCCAACGTTGAACAGCAGGTTCAGCGGTTTTTTCACCCCAAGCGGATGGTTGTGGGTCAGGGTATGGGCCTTGCCCCATTGCCAGCTGGCCGGATCGCGGCCCAGTGTGTCACGCAGATGCTTCAGGCTTTTCTGCCAGGCCATGCGCACGACGGCGGTACGGTCGGTACGCTGGCTGCCGCCACGGGTGTTCCACCAGGGTGAATCGGCTTGCGCTGCCAGGCGTGGCAAGGCGGCGTCGATCACGCGGGTGCTGATCAGCACCGGGAACCAGGTATCGCCCAGCTCGTCATGCAGGGCCGCGAATGCCAGTTCATAGAGGAACTGGTTGAACAGCGTGGCGCTGGTCGAATCGAGCGGGTAGTCCCCAGCCCAAGCTGCCAGTTGCTCGACCAGCTCTTTCTCTTCGTCACCTTCGGCCACTGCACGCAGGGTTGCCAGAAGCGGGGCAAGGGTACGCGGGCCATAGTCACTGGCGGTGTCCAGCTGCAATGCCTGGCTGTTTTGGGTATCCCATTTCACCTCTGGGTTGGCCAAGTGACGATCAAGCTGGCGGCCACGGTCGGGCAGGTTGTAGTAACCCGGTATCGGCACCGCCGCCGGTGGCTGGTAGTTGGCCGAAACGATATAGCCACGGGCCGGGTTCTCCTGCTGCGGGTTGACGCTGAAGGGGTAGAAACCGAGCTTGTCGGCCTGCGCGCTGGCCCCGTCGAGGATGAACGCCGGGTCGACGCCGTCGGGGCGGATTGGCAGCTTTGCCGCTGCCCACCAACCGATATCGCCACGGGCATTGGCCCAGACAAAATTGAGCCCGGGCGCGTGAACCTTGGCGGCGGCCTCGCGCATCTTGCCCAGGGTGTCGGCGCGGTTGAGCTGGTAGAAGCCGTCGAGGATCGGGTTTTCAGTTTCCAGAAATGCCCACCACATGGCGATTGGCGTGGTGCCGGAGGTATTACCCAGCACGTTGTTGACGATCGGGCCGTGGGGCGAGCGGCGCAGGCTGATGGTGACCGGCTGCTCGCCTTTGACGGCAATCTTCTGTTCGGTCGTTTCCAGTGTGTGCCACTGGCCATCGACCATCACCTGATCGGCGTTGGCGGGGTTGGTCTTTTCGGCGACCAGGTCAACGTCATCGTTCTGGAACATGGTCAGGCTCCAGCCAAAGTCACGGTTGTGGCCGAGCAGGGCGAACGGGTTGAGTGCCTGGAAATAGCCGTAGAGGTTGAAGCCGGGCGCTGACAGCTCGGCCTCGTACCACACTGCAGGTACGGCAAAGCTGATGTGCGGGTCGCCAGCCAGCAACGGCTTGCCACTGCGGGTGCGGCTACCCGCGACCGCCCAGGCGTTGCTGCCTTCGAACTGCGGGATGCCGGCGTCGCCCAGCGCCTCATGGCTTAAGCGCGCAAGTGCTTCCAGGCTTTGCCAGTCGGCGGCGGCCAGTGGCGTGCCCAGCGCGCCCTCGGGTTGCCAGCCAAGATCGAATATTTTCAGGTAGTCAGGCCCAAGCTGGTCGCGGATGTAGGTCAGAGCAGGCTCGGTGCGGAACGCGGCGGCAAAACTGTAGGCCAGGTAGCCGGCGATGCTCAGCGTGTCCTCGGCGGTGAACGGGCGCGGGGGGATGCCGAGCAGGTCGAATTCCGTGGGTTTGGGGTGGCTGGCCTGCCAACTGTTGACCCCATCGAGGTAGGCTTGCAGGGCCTGCCATGCCGGCGCCTGCGGATCCTGCCGCTTGGCCATCAGCGCGGCTTGCTCGCGTATGCGCAGGCTGCGGAACAGGGTATCGGTGGGCAGCAGCTTGTCGCCGAGCACTTCAGCCAGTTCGCCCCGGGCCAGGCGGCGCAGGATCTCCATCTGGAACAGCCGGTCCTGGGCATGCACGTAGCCCAGTGCACGGTAAAGGTCCGGCTCGCTCTGTGCCTGCAGGTGTGGCACGCCGCGGGCGTCGTAGCGCACGCTGACCGGGGCTTGCAGACCGGCAACGGCGACCTCGCCCTCGCGCTGCGGCAGCTTGCCCTGCACGTACCAGTAACCGGCGCCAGCGGCCACGGTGACTACCACCGCCAGCAGGGTCAGGCTGCGCTTCATTCAGACTCCTTGTGCATTCAAACGGAAAATGTGGTCCGATCATCGGCGGATTCGCGAACAGAGCATAGCCCCAGGAAGGAGTTTCCATGTCCCTCAGCGAAAAACACAAAATGCTCACCGGTCAGCTCTACCACGCTGGCTGCCCTGAACTGCAGGCCGAGCAGATCGCCAACAAGCACTGGATGCATCGCTACAACAACAGTGTCGAACTGCTCAACGACGCACGCCACGGGCTGCTTGTGGAACACTTTGGCCAGGTTGGCGAAGGCGCGGTGATTCGCCCGCCGTTCTATTGCGACTATGGCTACAACATCAGCGTTGGCCGCAATACCTTCATGAACTTCAACTGCGTGATCCTCGACGTGGTGCCGGTGCGTATCGGCGACGACTGCCAGATCGGCCCCAACGTGCAGATCTACACCGCCGACCATCCGCTCGATCCTGAAGTGCGGCGCAGCGGGCTGGAGAGTGGGCGGCCGGTGACCATCGGCGACAACGTGTGGATCGGCGGTGCGGCGATCATCCTGCCAGGGGTGAGCATCGGTGATAACGCCATCGTCGGCGCCGGCAGTGTGGTGACCCGGGATGTGCCTGCGGGCGCGACGGTGGTGGGTAACCCGGCGAGGGTCCGTCAGCCCGACCAAGGGCAGTAGCAGCCCACCGCCAGGGTATTGGAGGCGCTGACCTGACGGCCGTCGAGCAAAGCCTTGAGGATTGGCTCGATGAAGCTGTTGCTGGCGTTGCACACGGCGCCTTCGCTGTACGGGCCAAAGTAAGCCAGGCGGCCTTGCCGGTCCCAGATGGCCACGGCAGGAGAGGCAGGCAGCTGCTCGCTGCCGGGCAGGTGGGTGATGGGGTGCAAGCTGCCGATATTGGCCGGTAGCTGGCCGTGGCTGCCGGGCTTTTGCAGCACATGGAAGGTAACGTCGTGGCCTGCGAACTGGCTGACAAGGTCGCCCAGGTGCTGCTGGTTGCCGACGTTGCATGGGCAGGCCGGGTCCCAGAAATGCACCACGCGGATAGGGCCAACACCGGCCAGCTCGGCAGGTAGCTGTAATTGGCTACCGTCGAACAGCGTGGCCTGGTTGCCGAACGGGCGCAGGTAGCGAGCCTGAAAGGCGCTGTAGGCCTGCCAGAGGATTACGGCGCCGAGCAACAAGGCGGTTGCCGTGCACAGCGGTTTGATGATTCGGCTATTCATGAAGAGTCGGTGGCCCTTTCGCGACACAAGGCCGCTCCCGCAATTGGATCGATGCTGGTTGTTCGAGGTGAGCAAGCTTGCCATGGCGCCGGCCAGAGCTGAAGATTCCAGATCAATACTTGCTCGATGTGGATGTACCCCGATGCCCCCTGCCTTTCACCCTGACCGCCTGCGCTCCAGCCTGGCGCCGTTGACTGCTCGCCAGCCGCTGTCGGCACAAGCGCAGGACTACCAGCGCTTCTATGGCCTGGACCTGCCGGCACACAGCTGGCTGGGCGGCTTCCAGGCGGCGGGGTTCGACCTGGTCGGGCAGGCCTGGCTACCCGAGCAGCCAAGCGCGACGCTGTTCCTGCTGCACGGCTATTACGACCACATGGGCCTGTACCGACATGTGATCGAGTGGGCACTCAAGCAGGGTTTCGCCGTGATCAGCTGTGACCTGCCCGGCCACGGCCTGTCCAGCGGCGAGCGGGCCAGCATCAATGACTTCGCGGTGTACCAGCAAGTGCTGGAGGCCTTGTTCGAACAGGCGCACACGCTGCAACTGCCGCACCCGTGGCACCTTTGTGGGCAGAGTACGGGAGGGGCGATTGCCGTGGACCATCTGCTGCACCAGGGCGCGCGCAGCCCCGTCGATGGCCAGATCATCCTGCTGGCCCCGCTGGTGCGGCCATGTTCATGGCGCTGGTCGAAGTTCAGTTATTGCGTGCTGCGCCACTTCGTCAATGGCATCGAACGGCGCTTCAGTGAGAACACCAACGACCCGGCCTTCCTGCCGTTCCTGGAGGCCGACCCGCTGCAACCGCGTCGCCTGCCAACGGCCTGGGTAGGCGCACTGATCGCCTGGGTCAAACGCATCGAGGCTGCGCCGCGCAGTGCGCGGCGGCCATTGATCGTGCAGGGGGAGGCGGATGGTACGGTGGACTGGCCCCATAACCTCGAAGTGCTCAAGGCCAAGTTTGCCGAGCCGCAGATACTGATGCTGCCTGAGGCCCGTCACCACCTGGCCAACGAGTTGCCGGGCATCCGTCAGCGCTACTTCGACTTCATCAACCAGCGCCTGGGCTGATCACTTGAGGTCGTTGGCGCTCTGGCCAACCGCCAGGCCGGCGCGCACAGCGGCCAGGGCCGCCTGGTAGTAAGCCTTGCCCTCGGGCGACTCGGCAAAGGTGGCGAACGCTTCCAGCTCGGCATCGGACAGGTCGCGGTAGACGTACAGCAGGGTGTTGTTCAGGTCTTCGCCAATTTGCCCCATCAGCCGCTGGCGCTGGCCATCCAGCAGGCTCTGGGCCTGGCCGCCGCCGAACAGGCCGGGGATCATCGAGCTGAGGCTGTCGGCTGCGACACCGGCGATGGCAAGGCTGACTTCAGCGCCTGCTTCACGCGCAGGCAGGGCTTGGGCCAAGTGGCCGATGACCAGCAGACGATCGTCGCTTGCCTGGATCTTGGGCAGGCCTTTGGCGTTCTTGGCCAGTTCGTCCTTGCGTGTGGCCTTGAGCTCGGCCGCCACCACTTTGCGCCCCAACGGCGACTGGAAGAAGGCCAGGGCCGGTGCCGGGTTGGCCAGGGTGGCACGCAGCTTGGCCTGGGCGCGACGGTCCACTGCCTGGGCCTGGAAGCGCTGGTTGCTGTTGTTGACCAGCGCCTGGTACACGGCAGGAGGCAAACTGTTGCGGTAGCGCTCCTGGGCGGCGGTCAGGGCATCGTTGAAGTGGGCGCGCTGGTCGGGCCAGCCGGCAGCCTTGTACAGTTGATCCAGGTTGTCTGCCCAGACAGGCATGGTACAGATCATCAGCAGAATCAGGGAAAACAGACGGCGCATTCAGGACTCCTGTCGGCAGGGGCCTATTGTCCTTGGCCCGGCGCCGGTTTGTCGAGATATCCGCGTGTTTCTCGGCCAAGTGGCGCTGTGCGGCGACAGGGCGAATGGATATGATGCGCGCCATGCACATCTCCCCTGAATACCCGATGCTTGCGGCCGTCGTCGACGATCTGGCCACCCATGGCTGGTCCCAGCAGGCGCACTTTCTGCCTGCCGACCTGGTACGCGCGCTGGCAGCCGAGTGCCGGCGCCGTGATGCCGAAGGCGAACTTAACCCCGCAGGGGTTGGGCGCGGTGCTACCCAGGAGGTGCGCGAAGCCATTCGCGGTGACCAGATCCAGTGGATTGACCCGGGGCAGGCCGAGGCCTGCGACCAGTACCTGGCGGCCATGGACCAGCTGCGCCTGGCGATCAACCAAGGCCTGTTCCTGGGCCTGGAAGACTTCGAATGCCACTTTGCCCTGTACCCACCGGGGGCGTTCTATCGCCGGCACCTGGACCGCTTCCGCGACGATGACCGGCGCATGGTCTCGGCGGTGCTTTACCTCAATGAAGGCTGGCAGCCGCATGACGGTGGCCAGTTGCGCATGTTCCTGGCCAACGGTGTCGAGCACGATGTCGAGCCAGTGGCCGCTTGCCTGGTGGTATTCCTGTCGGGCGAAGTGCCTCACGAAGTATTGCCGGCCGGGCGCGAGCGGCTGTCGTTGACCGGCTGGTTCAGGCGGCGTGGCAATGACCCGTTCTGATATGCCCAAGGTGCTGGTGAGCGCCTGCCTGTTGGGGCAGCCAGTACGCTATGACGGCCGGGCAAGCGGTCATCCCGATTTGTTGCAGCAGTGGCAGGCCGAAGGGCGCGTGGTGCCGTTGTGCCCAGAGGTAGCCGGCGGCTTGCCGACACCGCGGCCGCCAGCGGAGATACCGGGAGGGCAGGGCAGCGCAGTGCTGGATGGCAACACGCAGGTGCTGACGGTGACGGGGGAAGATGTCAGTGCCGAGTTTCTGGCCGGTGCGCAGTTGGCGCTGGAACTGGTGAACCGGCATGGCATTCGCGTAGCGGTGCTGAAGTCTGGCAGTCCTTCGTGTGGCAACCGGTTGACCTATGATGGCACCTTCAGTGGTGTGAAGGTGGCCGGAGAAGGGGTAACCACGGCGTTGCTGCGGCGGGCGGGGGTGCAGGTGTTCAGCGAGCTGGAACTGGACCAGGCGCAGCGTGCTTTGGGTGATATATCTGTTTGAACCTGTGCTGGCCCTTTCGCGGGTGAACCCGCTCCTACAGGGATCGCACTGTATCCAAGGCGGGCTTACCCGCGAAGAGACCGGTACAGGTTGCAAAGAAGACCTTACTGCCCGGCTGCAGTCTCCTGCACACCCTTGAACCACTTCTGCTCAAGTTCGGCAGTCCGGCCACTGTCTTTCAAGCGCTGCAACGCATTGTTTACGGCGCTTTCAAAAGCTGGGTTGTCCTTCTGGAACGGGATCACCAGTTTCTTCTCGCCAATCGGCCGGCTCACATCGAGTGGGCCGCCGCCTGTGAGCGACTCACTCGACGGGGTGAGTGCGATGTCGTACTTGCCACTCTCGACACCCGCCAGCACTTCGGCAGCTGGAGCTTCGACGAACTCGGCGCGCAAGTCCAGTTCCTTGGCCAGGGCCTGGCCAAATTCGATGTCGAAACCTGTCAGGTGGTCATCTTGTTTAAAAGCGTACGGCGAGTTGTCGGCCTGTACGGCAATGCGCAGTTCGCCCCGGTCGGCGATTTCGTCGATCAGCTCCGCCTGAGCCAATGGACTGATCAGTACTGCCAGCAGTACCCCTATGGTCGAACGCATGTATGCCCCTTTTCTTTTAGCAGATTGAAAACGATCGCCACGGCTTTCTTCCTCGCCGTGATCGAGCGCAGCCTATGACCTTCAAGCCTTGGCATTGTTTAACCCTGACGGAAATATTTCTGTCAGGCAATGTGAACACCTTGGCGATTATTTCAACTAAGGTGAACTACCGCCGCTTTTGGATTACAGGCTGCGGTCAATAAGTGAATCACAGGAGAAGTGAATGAACAGCCTATTTTCGCGTGCTGCCGTTGCCGGTCTGCTGATGGGAGCGTCGGTGTTCGCCAGTGCCGCAGACGCCCTGAAGAGCCAGGAGCCGCCCAAGGAGGCAAAGGTCTTCATCGTTTCCCCCGCCGATGGTGCCACGGTCGACAAGACCTTCACCGTCAAGTTCGGTATCGAGGGTATGGGCCTCAAGCCTGCGGGTGACCAAACGCCGCACACCGGGCACCACCATTTGCTGGTGGATGTCGACAAAGAGCCGGTGGCTGACATGCCACTGCCAACCAGCCTGATGCCAGAGGCCGGCGTCGCACTGCCGGCGGGGGCGCAAGTGCTGCACTTTGGCAAGGCACAGACCGAAACCAGCATTACCCTGACCCCGGGCAAGCACACCCTGCAACTGATTCTGGGTGACCAGTATCATGTGCCGTTCAAGCCTAGCGTCGAGTCGAAGAAGATCACGGTTGAAGTGAAATAAAAAAGGGAGGCCTTCAGGGCCTCCCTTTTTCATGCTGCACCGAGACTTAGAACAGGACGCGGGAACGGATGGTGCCCTTGACCTGTTGCAGTTTCTCTTGCGCAAGGTCCGAGTATTCGGCGTCAACGTCGATTACCACGTAACCGACTTTCTCGTTGGTCTGCAGGAACTGACCGGAGATGTTGATACCGTTCTCGGCGAAGACCTTGTTGATCTCGCTGAGCACGCCGGGGATGTTTTCGTGAATGTGCAGCAGACGGTGTTTGCCTGGATGCGCTGGCAGGGCCACTTCCGGGAAGTTGACCGAAGACACCGAAGTACCGTTGTCGCTGTACTTGACCAGTTTCTCTGCCACTTCCAGGCCGATGTTGGCCTGGGCTTCGGCGGTGGAACCACCAATGTGCGGCGTCAGGATCACGTTGTCGAGGCCGCGCAGCGGGCTCTCGAACTCTTCGTCGTTGGAGCGTGGCTCGACCGGGAACACGTCGATGGCGGCGCCGATCAGGTGCTTGTCCTTGATGGCCGCGGCCAGGTGGTCCAGTTCGACAACGGTTCCACGGGCGGCGTTGATCAGGATCGCACCCTTCTTCATCGAGCGGATTTCCTTCTCGCCGATCATCCACTGGGTGGATGGCAACTCAGGCACGTGCAGCGAGACGATGTCGGCCAGGCCCAGCAGCTCGTTCAGGCTGGTGACCTGCACGGCGTTGCCCAGTGGCAGCTTGGTCAGCGGGTCGAAGAAGTACACCTGCATGCCCATGTTCTCAGCCAGTACCGAAAGCTGGGTACCAATCGAGCCGTAGCCGACGATGCCCAGTTTCTTGCCGCGGATTTCGAACGAGTTGGCAGCGCTCTTGATCCAGCCGCCACGGTGGCAGGAGGCGTTTTTCTCAGGGATGCCGCGCAGCAGCAGGATGGCTTCGGCCAGAACCAGCTCGGCGACCGAGCGGGTGTTGGAGTATGGCGCGTTGAACACGGCGATACCGCGCTCGCGGGCAGCTTCCAGGTCAACCTGGTTGGTACCGATGCAGAAGCAGCCGACAGCGACCAGTTTCTTGGCGCAGTCGAAGATCTCTTCGGTGAGCTGGGTGCGCGAACGGATGCCGATGAAGTGGGCATCGGCGATCTTTTCCTTCAGCTCGGCTTCCGGCAACGAACCAGTGAGGTATTCGATGTTGGTGTAGCCGGCGGCCTTGAGGGTATCGACCGCGTTCTGGTGCACACCTTCAAGAAGAAGGAACCGGATCTTGCTCTTGTCGAGAGAAGTCTTGCTCATCTGCGTAAACCTGTATCCCGGAGATAAAATGGCGAGGGGTGATGCCAGGCGCGAGGGCAGCCTTAGCATGAACAGCGGGAGGGCTATGCTAGCATACGCGACACAATCTGAGCTTATCCCGACAGTTGAAGAGTGCTCAGGGTGACCATGAATAAGTCGAGAGTTCCAGCGATGACCCGCCCCGCTGTTATTGAAGAACTGATGACCCTTGTCGACCCGGGCAAGGTCCTGACTGACCCGGTTTCCCTCGAAGCGTATGGCAAGGACTGGACCAAGCATTACCCGCCCGCGCCCAGCGCCATCGTCTTTCCCAAAACGGTAGAACAGGTGCAAGCCATTGTGCACTGGGCCAATGCGCACCAGGTGGCGCTGGTGCCCTCTGGCGGGCGTACCGGGCTTTCTGCTGGTGCGGTGGCAGCCAATGGCGAGGTTGTGGTCGCCTTCGACTACATGAACCAGATCCTTGGCTTCAATGCCTTCGACCGCACTGTGGTTTGCCAGCCAGGGGTCATCACCCGCCAGTTGCAAACCTTCGCCGAAGAGCAAGGCCTGTATTACCCGGTGGACTTCGCTTCCAGCGGCTCCAGCCAGATTGGCGGCAATATCGGCACCAATGCCGGCGGAATCAAGGTGATTCGCTACGGCATGACCCGCAACTGGGTGGCCGGGCTGAAAGTGGTCACCGGCAAGGGCGAGTTGCTGGAACTGAACAGGGACCTGATCAAGAACGCCACCGGTTACGACCTGCGGCAGCTGTTCATTGGTGCCGAGGGTACGCTGGGCTTCGTGGTCGAGGCCACCATGCGCCTGGACCGCGCACCGCGCAATCTCACCGCCATGGTGCTGGGCACACCGGACTTCGACTCGATCATGCCGGTGCTGCACGCTTTCCAGGGCAAGCTGGACCTGACCGCTTTCGAGTTTTTCTCCGACAAGGGGCTGGCCAAGATCCTTGCGCGCGGCGATGTACCTGCGCCGTTCGCGACTGATTGCCCGTTCTATGCGCTGCTGGAGTTCGAGGCCAGCACTGAAGACGTTGCCAACGAAGCATTGGCTACCTTCGAGCATTGCGTCGAGCAGGGTTGGGTGCTGGATGGGGTGATGAGCCAGAGCGAAACCCAGCTGAAAAACCTGTGGAAGCTGCGCGAGTACCTGTCGGAAACCATCTCGCACTGGACACCGTACAAGAACGACATTTCTGTCACTGTCTCGAAAGTGCCTGCGTTCCTGCGCGATATCGACGCCATCGTCTCAGAACATTATCCGGACTATGAGGTGGTGTGGTACGGCCATATTGGTGACGGCAACCTGCACCTGAACATCCTCAAGCCTGAACATATGAGCAAGGACGACTTCTTCGCTTCGTGTGCCAAGGTCAACAAGTGGGTGTTCGAGATTGTCGAGCGTTACAACGGGTCGATTTCTGCGGAGCATGGCGTAGGCATGACCAAGCGTGACTACCTGGGCTACAGCCGCTCCCCCGAAGAAATCGCCTGCATGAAGGCAATAAAGGCCGTGTTTGACCCTAACGGCATCATGAATCCGGGTAAGATCTTCGCACCTGAATAAAAAGCAGTATCCAGAAGGAGTCGGCCATGAGTTACCAGCACCAGTACGTAGACGGCACGCGCATTCACTTCCCCCTGGGCAAGGTGGTGTGCATCGGCCGTAACTATGCCGAGCATGCCAAGGAACTGGACAACCCGATCCCCACCGAGCCGCTGCTGTTCATCAAGCCAGGCAGCTGCGTGGTGCCGGCCGAAGGTGGCTTCAAGATCCCGGCCGAGCGTGGGTCGGTGCACTATGAGGTTGAAATCGCCGTATTGCTGGGCAAGCCGCTGTCGACCCATCCGAGCGAGGAAGAGGTGCTGGACGCCATTTCCGGTTACGCGCCGGCGCTGGACCTGACCCTGCGCGACGTGCAGGCCAAGCTGAAGGAAAAGGGCCTGCCTTGGGAGCTGGCCAAGTGCTTTGACGGCGCTTGCGTGCTGCCACCGTTCGTCTCGGCCGCCAGCTTCGAGGACGTGACAGACATCCCGGTGCGCCTGACCGTGAATGGCGAAGTGCGCCAGGAGGGTAACAGCGCGATGATGCTTAACCCGATCGTGCCGATGATTCAGTACATGGCAGCGCATTTCTCACTACAAGCGGGGGATGTAATCCTCACCGGTACCCCGGCGGGTGTTGGGCCGTTCAATGTCGGTGACGAGCTGGTGCTGGAACTGCCGGGTGTGAGCCGCTTCGAAAGCCGGGTGCTTTAACTCGAAACCGCGTCGCCTTTTTCGCGGGTAAACCCGCTCCTACAGGGAACGCGTCGCGTTCTTCGCGGGTAAACCCGCTCCTACAGGGATTGCAGCACCTTGGGAGCGGGCATGCCCGCGAATGGGCCGGCACTGTTTACCGATTTTTCACACCCAATCCGGATAATGCGCGCACCTACGCCCATTTCCCCAGGATCACTGCATGCCATCCTCCTCCAGCGCCCCGGTAACCCCCAAGCGTCGCTTCTACCTGCGCTGGCCCTTCGGCCTGGCCGTGGCGGCGGTGATCGGCTATGGCGTGGCGGTGGCCATGCACTGGGATGACCGCGGTGCACTGTGGGTAAAAGAAAGCTTCGAAAGCACCGCCGAGCGTAGCGAGAGCGTTTGGTTGCCGGATTACCAGGTGGACATCGACGCCAAACCGCTGCCGGGCATGGACGATGATGAAGCCTCGGATGTGGCCTTCAACCCGCAAACCCGCACCCTGTTTGCGGTCATGGGCAAGAACCCGATCCTGGTCGAGCTGAGCCTGGAGGGCGATGTACTGCGCAAGATCCCGCTCAACGGCTGGAACAACCCCGAAGGTGTCGCGGTGCTGGAAGACGGCAACCTGGCCATCACTGACGAGCGCCTGCACGATCTGACCGTGGTCAAGGTGGACGCGCAGACCACGGCACTGAATCACGACGACTTCCCGAGCTACGACCTGGGCCCGTCGGTCAAAAGCAACAAGGGCTTTGAGGCCGTCGCCTGGGACCCGCTGCGCCAGCGCCTGATCATTGGCGAGGAGCGCCCGCCCAAGCTGTACACCTGGAGTACCGATGGCCGCAGCCCGCTCCAGGGTGACAAACAGTCGTTGCCGAGCGATGAACTCGACTTGCGCAACCTGTCTGCGCTGGGTGTCGACCCGCGTACTGGCCACTTGCTGGTGCTTTCGGCCGACTCCAACATGCTGCTGGAGCTGGACGAGCAGGGCCAGCAAGTCAGCTTCATGACGCTGCTGGGCGGCTTCAACGGGCTTGAAGACACCATTCCGCGGGCTGAAGGGGTGGCCATGGACGACAAGGGCAACCTTTACATGGTCAGCGAGCCGGCGCTTTTCTATCGTTTCAAGAAGAACTGACAACATCATCAGATTTGCCTGACGCTGGCATTAAGCTTTGCTTCAGCCATTCATGATTAGATTCGCCATCCTTGTGTCGAGTCTGTCCCTATGCGTCGTTTTGTTCGCCTGCTCCTTGTTCTGGCTGCCGTTGGTCTGCTCCTGCTTGGCTGGGCTGGGCAGGAGTTTCGCCTGTTCGAGCGTGGCTGGTTCAATCTGAAGACATGGTGGCAGCCTGTGGAGCGCAGCATTGGCCTGGATCGCTACCGGGTGGTGCTGGAGGCGCAACCGATCGAAGGGCTGGATGATGACATTTCGGCGCTGACCTACGACCCTGACCGCAAAACCCTCTTCACAGTCACCAATGCACGTTCGGAGCTGATCGAGCTGTCGCTGGACGGCCGTATCCTGCGACGTGTGCCGCTGACTGGCTTCGGCGACCCGGAGGCGGTGGAGTACGTTGGGCCAAACAGCTATGTGATTACCGACGAGCGTCAGCAGCGGCTGATTCGCGTACGACTGGAAGACGACACGCTGTTTCTCGATGCCGGTGATGCCGAGCAACTGACCTTGGGCATTGGCCTCAATGGCAACAAGGGCTTCGAGGGCCTGGCCTACGATTCGGCGGGCAAGCGCCTGTTCGTGGCGAAGGAGCGTGACCCGATGCTGATCTATGAGGTGCATGGCTTCCCGCATGACAACCCGGAAAAGCCCTACGCCGTGCATGTGGTGCAGGACCGCAAGCGCGATTCACGGCTATTTGTGAGGGACCTTTCGAGTTTGCAGTTCGATGAGCGCAGTGGGCATCTGCTGGCGCTGTCGGACGAGTCGCGGCTGGTGCTGGAGCTGGATGTACAGGGCCAGCCGCTGAGTACCTTGTCGTTGCGCAAGGGCTTCCAGGGGTTGCAGGCGACGGTGCCGCAGGCAGAGGGTATTGCGATGGATGAAGCGGGGACCATTTACCTGGTCAGTGAGCCGAACCTGTTCTATGTGTTCAAGCAGCCGGCTGACTAATCGCCTGTCAGGGCCTATTCGCGGGTAAACCCGCTCCTACAGGGATCGCCACGGTTCCAGGCTTGTGGGGTACCTGTGGGAGCGGGCTTGCCCGCGAAGAACGTTACTCGGCCTTCAGGCTCTTCACGCCCTCAGCGGTGCCCAGCAACAGCAGATCCGCTGGTCGCGCCGCGAACAGACCATTGGTCACCACGCCGACGATGGCGTTGATCTGCGCTTCCAGCTCCACCGGGTTGGTGATCTGCAGGTTGTACACATCCAGGATCACGTTGCCGTTGTCGGTGACCACGCCTTCACGGTAAACCGGGTCGCCACCCAGCTTCACCAGCTGACGTGCCACGTGGCTGCGGGCCATGGGGATCACTTCGACCGGCAGGGGGAAGGCCCCCAGTACCGGCACCAGCTTGCTGCCGTCGGCGATGCAGATGAAGGTCTTGGCCACGGCTGCGACGATCTTTTCGCGGGTAAGGGCTGCGCCGCCGCCCTTGATCAGGTGCAGGTGTGCGTCGCTCTCATCGGCGCCGTCCACGTAGAACTCAAGCTCGCTGACGCTGTTCAGTTCGTAGACCGGGATGCCATGGCCTTTCAGGCGCTGGGCAGTGGCTTCGGAGCTGGCGACTGCACCGTCGAAAGCGGTCTTGTGCTGAGCCAGGGCATCGATGAAGAAGTTGGCGGTCGAACCGGTACCGACGCCTACGACGCTCTTTTCATCCAGCTTGGGCAGAATGAAGTCGACAGCGGCCTGGGCGACGGCCTGTTTGAGTTGGTCCTGGGTCATGCGGGCTCCGGAAGGGGCAGGGCGGTTTCAAAGTCACCTAGTATAACGGCTCGCACGGCTTTGCTGTGGTCGCCCGACGTAGCGCTAGGGTAGACTCCCAGCCCTCGTCCCGCGGCCCAGTGATGCTTTCCCGATGCTCGAACAGTACGTCAAGAAGATCCTCACCTCGCGCGTCTATGACGTTGCCGTCGAAACCCCGTTGCAGAGCGCCGGGCAGCTGAGCAAGCGCCTGGGCAACCAGATTTTGCTCAAGCGCGAAGACCTGCAGCCAGTGTTCTCGTTCAAGATCCGCGGCGCGTATAACAAGCTGGCCCAGCTGAGCCCGGAAGAACTGGCCCGTGGCGTGGTGACCGCCTCTGCCGGCAACCACGCCCAAGGCCTGGCCCTGGCCGCGCGCGAAATGGGCATCAAGGCCACCATCGTGATGCCCAAGACCACCCCGGAAATCAAGGTCGAAGGCGTGCGCTCGCGCGGTGGCAAGGTTGTGTTGCATGGCGACTCGTTCCCTGAGGCGCTGGCCTATTCGCTGAAACTGGTCGATGAAAAGGGCTTCGTCTACGTTCACCCTTACGACGATCCGCACACCATCGCCGGGCAGGGCACCGTCGCCATGGAAATCCTGCGCCAGCACCCTGGCCAGCTAGACGCGATCTTCGTCCCGGTGGGCGGTGGCGGCCTGATCGCCGGCATTGCCGCCTATGTGAAGTACCTGCGCCCGGAAATCAAGGTAATCGGCGTCGAGCCGGACGATTCCAACTGCCTGCAGGCAGCCATGGCCGCCGGTGAGCGCGTGGTGTTGCCGCAGGTTGGGCTATTCGCCGACGGCGTGGCGGTGGCGCAGATTGGCCAGCACACCTTCGATATCTGCCGCCACCATGTGGACGAAGTCGTTACCGTCAGTACCGATGAAATATGCGCGGCAATCAAGGATATCTACGACGATACCCGCTCGATCACCGAGCCTGCCGGCGCGCTGGGTGTGGCGGGCATCAAGAAGTACGTCGAGCTTTACGGCGTCAGCGGCCAGACCCTGGTGGCCATCGACTCCGGTGCCAACGTCAACTTCGATCGCCTGCGCCATGTGGCCGAGCGTGCCGAGCTGGGTGAGAAGCGCGAGGCGATCATCGCCGTGACCATCCCTGAGCGCCCGGGTAGCTTCAAGGCCTTCTGCGAGGCTATCGGCAAGCGTCAGATCACCGAGTTCAACTACCGCAAGCACACCTCTGACGAAGCGCATATCTTCGTTGGGGTGCAGACCCACCCGGAAAACGACCCCCGCGCGGCGCTGGTGCAGCAACTGACCGAACAGGGTTTCCCGGTTACCGATCTGACCGACAACGAACTGGCCAAGCTGCATATTCGTCATATGGTCGGCGGCCACTCGGCCGGTGCCAGTGACGAAATGGTGCTGCGCTTCGAATTCCCCGAACGGCCAGGGGCGCTGTTCAACTTCCTCAACAAGCTGGGCGGGCGCTGGAACATCTCGATGTTCCACTACCGCAACCATGGCGCGGCTGACGGGCGCGTGGTGGCTGGGCTGCAGGTGCCGGAGGACGAACGTCACCTGGTGCCGGCAGCGCTGGCCAAGATCGGTTACCCGTACTGGGACGAGACCGAAAACCCGGCCTACAAACTGTTCCTGGGCTGAGCGGCTAAGCTAGGGCTGATGGCCCTTTCGCGGGCTTGCCCGCTCCCACAGGTACTGCGCAGGCCTCAAGGCCTGAGATACCTTGGCAGGAGCGGGTAAGCCCGCGAAGAAGCTACCGCAAAATGCCAGTTTAAGGACGACCGAGACATGGAACACCTGACCACGCTCAAGACCTTGCACATCGTTGCCACCGCGCTGCTGTTTCTGGGCGCCCTGGGCCTGGCGATCTGGACCTGGCGCGCCCGCCGCCAGGGCGATGCCGAAGCCTACGCCAAGCTGCTGCGCCGGCCGTTGGTGTTCGTCTGGCTGGTGATGGGCCTGTGCCTGGTGAGCATGCCTTTCACCGGCTGGTGGTTGGTACACCTGGTGGGCTGGCCACTGGGGCAGACCTGGGTGTTGGCATCCAGTGTCATCTATACATTCGGCGCGTTTGCCGTGTGGTGGCTGCTGGTGCGGCTGAACCGGCTGCGCAAGGCCGAGGTGGTGGGGTTGCGGTTTACTCTGGCGCTGGCTGTATTCAGTGGGGTTTGCTTTCTGTCCATTGCCGGGCTGATGGGGGCCAAGCCGGTCTGACAGGCCTGGATTGCCTGTGCCGGCCTCTTCGCGGGCGCGCCCGCTCCCACAGGTACAGCGCAGCCCTCAAGGCCCGTGGTGATTCCTGTGGGAGCGGGCATGCCCGCGAAAAGGCCGGCACGCGAAACCTCAATCCCGCAGCGAGATCACCGGCCACCCGCGCTTATCCGCCTCGACCCGCAGGTCCGGGGCCGGGTCCACTGCCACTGCATGCGTCACCCGCTGCAACAACGGCAGGTCATTCATCGAGTCGCTATAAAAGTAGCTGTCCTCAAGATCAAAGCCGTTCTCCAGCATCCAGCGCTCCAGCCGCGTCACTTTGCCTTCACGGAAACACGGTATATCGGTACTACGCCCGGTATAGCGGCCGTCGCGCACCTCGCATTCGGTTGCCAGCAACACCCGCACCCCCAGGCGCCGGGCGATCGGTGCGGTAACGAAGCGGTTGGTAGCGGTGATGATCACCAGTTGGTCGCCCGCCTCGCGGTGCTGCTGCAGCAAGGCCAGGGCCCTGGGCAGGATGATGGGCTCGATGCAGTCGCGCATGAAGTCGCGGTGCCATTCGTCGAGCTGGGGCATGGGTGTTGCCGCCAGGATTTCCATGGAAAAGGCCAGGTAGGCCTGCAGGTCCAGGGTGCCATTGAGGTAGTCCTGGTAGAAGCTGTCGTTGCGTTGCTTGTAGGCGACCGGGTCGAGAATGCCGCGCTCGCAAAGATAGTCACCCCAGGCATGGTCGCTGTCGCCACCGAGGAGGGTATTGTCCAGGTCGAATAAAGCCAGGCGCATCGCGGTCACTCGCATCAGCCACAGGGTAGGCCCGCAGAATACGGAGTTTTCACGCAGCTGCACATAAGCTTGGCGGGCGCGTTGCTGCGCTCGCAAGCTTTGTGGAACAATGCGTTGACATGCGTTTGCGAGGTTGCTGCCGTGATCGACCCGGATGGTTTTCGCCCCAATGTCGGGATCATTCTCACGAATGATGCCGGGCAGGTGCTATGGGCTCGACGGATCAACCAGGATGCCTGGCAATTCCCCCAGGGTGGTATCAACCCTGACGAGACGCCGGAAGATGCCCTGTACCGCGAGCTGAACGAAGAAGTTGGCCTTGAACGCGATGATGTAGAAATTCTTGCCTGCACCCGTGGCTGGTTGCGTTATCGTTTACCACAGCGGTTGGTACGTACTCACAGCCAGCCGCTGTGCATCGGCCAGAAGCAGAAATGGTTCCTGCTGCGCCTGGTCAGCAATGAACAACGGGTGCGAATGGACCTGACCGGCAAGCCGGAATTCGACGGCTGGCGCTGGGTGAGCTATTGGTATCCGCTGGGCCAGGTTGTGACATTCAAGCGCGAGGTGTACCGACGCGCCCTGAAAGAGCTAGCACCGCGTCTGTTGACGCGCGACTGACGACGGAGTTCGACCCCGAGCCATGCTCAATACGCTGCGCAAGATCGTCCAGGAAGTAAACTCCGCCAAAGATCTCAAGTCGGCGTTGGGGATCATTGTCTTGCGCGTCAAGGAAGCCATGGGCAGCCAGGTCTGCTCGGTCTACCTGCTCGACCCGGAAACCAACCGCTTCGTGCTGATGGCTACCGAAGGCCTGAACAAGCGCTCCATCGGCAAGGTCAGCATGGCCCCCAACGAAGGCCTGGTTGGCCTGGTCGGTACCCGGGAAGAGCCGCTGAACCTGGAAAACGCTGCCGACCACCCGCGTTACCGCTACTTTGCCGAAACCGGCGAAGAGAAATTCGCCTCCTTCCTGGGTGCGCCAATCATCCACCACCGCCGTGTGGTCGGTGTACTGGTCATCCAGCAAAAGGAGCGCCGCCAGTTCGACGAGGGCGAAGAAGCCTTCCTGGTCACCATGAGCGCCCAGCTTGCCGGGGTTATCGCCCACGCCGAGGCTACCGGCTCGATCCGTGGCCTGGGCCGTCAGGGCAAAGGTATCCAGGAGGCGCGCTTCGTGGGTGTGCCGGGGTCGCCTGGCGCCGCCGTGGGGCGTGCGGTGGTAATGTTGCCGCCGGCCGATCTGGAAGTGGTCCCGGACAAGACCGTCGATGATATCGACGCCGAACTCAGGCTGTTCCAGAACGCTCTGGAAGGTGTGCGCGACGACATGCGCAAGCTGTCGGCCAAGCTCGCCACCCAGCTGCGCCCGGAAGAGCGCGCGCTGTTCGATGTGTATCTGATGATGCTTGAAGACGCAGCCTTGGGCGGAGAGGTGACCGAGGTCATCAAGACCGGCCAATGGGCCCAGGGCGCCCTGCGCCAGGTGGTTGGTGAGCACGTCAACCGCTTCGAACTGATGGACGATGACTACCTGCGTGAGCGTGCCTCCGACGTCAAGGACCTGGGGCGGCGCCTGCTGGCGTATCTGCAGGAAGCACGTTCGCAGTCGCTGGTGTATGCCGACAACACCATCCTGGTCAGTGAGGAACTGACACCGGCCATGCTCGGTGAAGTGCCGGAAGGCAAGCTGGTCGGCCTGGTCTCGGTACTCGGCTCGGGCAACTCCCACGTCGCCATCCTCGCGCGGGCCATGGGCATCCCCACGGTGATGGGCCTGGTCGACCTGCCGTACTCCAAAGTCGACGGTATTGAACTGATCGTCGACGGCTACAAGGGCGAAGTGTTCACCAACCCCAGCGAAGTGCTGCGCAAGCAGTACAGCGAAGTGGTCGAGGAGGAGCGCCAGCTTGCCCAAGGGCTGGATGCACTGCGCGAACTTCCGTGCATCACCCCCGACGGCCACCGCATGCCCCTGTGGGTCAACACCGGCCTGCTCGCTGACGTGGCTCGTGCCCAGCAGCGCGGCGCCGAAGGGGTAGGCCTGTACCGCACTGAAGTGCCGTTCATGATCAACCAGCGCTTCCCCAGTGAGAAAGAGCAGCTGGCCATCTACCGTGAGCAGCTGGCGGCCTTTCACCCGCTGCCGGTGACCATGCGAACCCTCGACATCGGTGGTGACAAGGCGCTGTCGTACTTCCCGATCAAGGAAGAAAACCCGTTCCTCGGCTGGCGCGGCATCCGCGTCACCCTCGACCACCCGGAAATCTTCCTGGTACAGACCCGCGCCATGCTCAAGGCCAGCGAGGGCCTGAACAACCTGCGTATCCTGCTGCCGATGATTTCCGGCATTCACGAGCTGGAAGAGGCGCTGCACCTGATCCACCGCGCCTGGGGTGAAGTGCGTGATGAAGGTACCGATGTACCGATGCCGCCCGTGGGTGTGATGGTGGAAATTCCAGCGGCGGTGTACCAGACCAAGGAACTGGCGCGGCAGGTGGACTTCCTGTCGGTCGGCTCCAACGACCTGACCCAGTACCTGCTGGCGGTGGACCGCAACAACCCGCGGGTTGCCGACCTGTACGACTACCTGCACCCGGCGGTGCTGCAGGCGCTGAACACGGTGGTGCGTGACGCCCATGGCGAAGGCAAGCCGGTGAGCATCTGCGGTGAGATGGCCGGTGACCCGGCAGCGTCAGTCCTGTTGATGGCCATGGGCTTTGACAGCCTGTCGATGAACGCCACCAACCTGCCGAAGGTCAAGTGGATGCTTCGCCAGATCAATATGGGCAAGGCCAAGGAACTGCTGGCCGAGGCCTTGAGCCATGACAACCCGCAGGTTATCCACAGCTCGCTGCAACTGGCCTTGAAGAACCTTGGGCTGGCGCGGATGATTGGGCCTGAAGCCAACAAGACCCTCTGACTGAGCGTTTGCCTGTTCGGGCTCTTCGCGGTTAAACCCGCTCCTACGCGCGGAGCGGGGGGCACACATCGGTGGCCCGGCACAGGCCGTTGTAGGAGCGGGTTTACCCGCGAAGAGGCCCGAACAGACAACATCAAATGCTCAGGCCAGCAACTCTATTTCACCCAAATGCCCGCCAAAAGGCCCGAAACTGCGCTCAACCAGCCGCCTTTGCCCCTTTTTATCCACAATCAGCACTGTACTCGCCCGGGTCCCGTAATTCTGGCTGGCGATGAACACGCTCGACAGCAACTTCTCAGTTGCCAACCCCACGCCTGTCTCGGGTAGATCACCATCAGCCGCGGGCTCGTTATCCGCAAGTAATGCCAGCAGCCTGTGCGGCTCCGGTGTGTCCAGCAGGCGCTGCAGCCCGTCACGTGCCTTCACTAGTTTCGGCCACGGTGTATCCAACCCGGCGTTCGAAAGCCCGTAAACCCCAGCCTTCAGCAGGCGCGGCGTGGCCTCACGGGCATGCAGATAACCCAGTTGCTGCCCGTCACCCACCAGCAGGTTGAACCCCGAGTACTGCCCGCTACGGCTGGTTACCTGGTCCAGGTAAGCCTCGACCCCCAGCTCCCCTTGCAGAAACGCCGCCACCAGCTCACCCCGCGAGCGAGGCCCCGGCGCCTGGCCCGGGTCGCGGATGTTGGTCAGCGCGGCAAAGCGCTGCTGTGGGCCTACGCCCAGCCAGGTACCGCCTGCCTCCAGGTCGCGCCCGGCATGCACCCCAGGTGCATCCTCCCAGGCCGCCAAGGGCTGAGTGGGGCGGGCATAGAATTCGTCGCGGTTGGCCGCCACGATCAGCGGCAGGGCGTGCCCCGGCCGCCAGGCAAATACGATCAGGCACATGGGGTGGGCCTCCGTGTTTTTTTGTCACTGTACCCACAGGAGCAGTGCGGATCCATCCTGACACAGAGTTCACTAGAGCCCCGAGCCCGGCTTCCGTTACCATGCCGGATTGATTTTCTAGGGGAAGCCGAATGGAATTCGTGCTCTATCTGTTGTTGGGCGCCTGTGCCGGTGTGCTGGCCGGGCTGTTCGGCGTGGGCGGCGGCATCATCATCGTGCCGGTGCTGGTGTTCAGCTTTACCCTGCAGGGTTTCGACGCTTCGGTGCTGACCCACCTGGCAGTCGGCACGTCGCTGGCCACCATCGTCTTCACTTCTATCAACGCCGTGCTGGAGCACCACCGCAAGGGTGCCGTGCAATGGTCAATCTTCGCCTGGATGACCCTTGGCATCCTGCTCGGGGCGGGTGTCGGCGCCAAGACCGCCTCGCTTATCCAGGGCCCGCTGCTGCAAAAGATCATTGGCGTGTTCGCCCTGGTCATCGCCGCGCAGATGGCGCTGGACCTCAAACCCAAGGCCAGCCGTGGCGTCCCCGGCAAGCCCGCATTGATCGGCGCAGGCGGCGTAATCGGCTGGGCTTCGGCCATATTCGGCATTGGCGGTGGTTCGCTGACGGTGCCGTTCCTCACCTGGCGCAGCCTGCCCATGCAGCAGGCAGTGGCCACGTCCTCGGCCTGTGGCCTACCGATTGCTGTGGCTAGTGCCCTGAGCTTCATGCTGCTGGGGTGGCACGAGGAGCATCTGCCGCCTAACAGCCTGGGTTACGTGTACCTGCCGGCGCTTGTCGGCATTGCCGTGACCAGCATGTTTTTTGCCCGCTTCGGCGCGCGCCTGGCGCACAAGCTGTCGCCCCGTTTGTTGAAACGCCTGTTCGCAGCCCTGCTGTTCTGTGTCGGCCTCAGCTTTTTGATTTGAATCGAGAGGAAGTTCCATGCTGCCTTACCCGCAGATAGACCCCGTGGCCTTGGCCATCGGGCCGCTGAAAATCCATTGGTACGGCCTGATGTACCTGATCGGCATCGGCGGTGCCTGGCTGCTGGCCTCACGCCGGCTGAACCGCTTCGACCCCACCTGGAACCGCGAGAAGCTGTCCGACCTGGTGTTCTGGCTGTCGATGGGGGTGATTGTCGGCGGGCGCCTGGGCTATGTGCTGTTCTACGACCTGCACGCCTACCTGGCCAACCCGACGCTGATCTTCGAAGTGTGGAAGGGCGGTATGTCGTTCCACGGCGGCTTCATCGGCGTGATGCTGGCGGCCTTGTGGTTCGGCAAGCGCAACAACAAGTCGTTCTTCGAGCTGATGGACTTCGTCGCCCCGCTGGTGCCGATTGGCCTGGGCGCCGGGCGTATCGGCAACTTCATCAACGCCGAGCTGTGGGGCAAACCCACCGACGTGCCATGGGCGATGATCTTCCCGCCGTTCAGCGACCCAGCCCAGTTGCCACGCCACCCGTCGCAGCTCTACCAGTTCGCCCTTGAGGGCGTGGCGCTGTTCGTCATCCTGTGGCTGTTCTCGCGCAAGCCACGGCCGACCATGGCGGTGTCGGGAATGTTCTCGCTGTGCTACGGCATCTTCCGCTTTGCCGTGGAGTTTGTCCGGGTGCCGGATGCACAACTCGGTTACATCGCGTTCGGTTGGCTCACTCAAGGCCAGTTGCTGTGCATTCCGATGATAGTCGGTGGCCTCGTCTTGATCTGGTGGGCTTATAATCGCAAGCCCACGGCGAAACCCGCCTGATTAATCCCACGGCAGGGGCGATCCCCCTGCCGTTTTTGCTACAGGTAAGCCATGAAACAGTATCTGGACCTGGTCCGCGACGTCATCGACAACGGCACGTTGCAAGGAAACCGCACCGGCATCCGCACCATCAGCCTGCCGGGCGCGATGCTGCGTTTCGACCTGCAGAAGGGCTTTCCGGCCATTACCACGCGCAAGCTGGCGTTCAAGTCGGCGATTGGTGAAATGGTCGGTTTCCTGCGTGGCGTGAAGAACGCCGGTGAGTTCCGCGAGCTGGGCTGCAAGGTCTGGGACCAGAATGCCAACGAAAACGCCCAGTGGCTGGCCAACCCGTTCCGCCAAGGCCATGACGACCTGGGCGAGATCTATGGTGTGCAATGGCGCCAGTGGCCGGGCTACAAGCGCATCCCGCTGAGCAACCCGGCGGCCATCGAAATGGCCGAGCAAGCCGGTTTCCGCCGCATTGCCCAGGACGAAGAGGACGGCGTCGCGTTCGTCATCCTGTACAAGGCGATCGATCAGGTGCGCCAGTGCCTGGACACCATCGCCAACGACCCGGGTAGCCGCCGCATCCTGTTCCATGGCTGGAACTGCGCGCAACTGGACGAAATGGCACTGCCACCGTGTCACCTGCTGTACCAGTTCCACCCGAATGTCGAGACCAGGGAAATTTCCCTGACCCTCTACATCCGCTCCAACGACCTGGGGCTGGGCACACCGTTCAACCTCACCGAAGGTGCGGCGCTGCTGTCGTTGTTCGGCCGCCTGACCGGCTATACACCGCGCTGGTTCACCTACTTCATCGGCGATGCCCATGTGTATGAAAACCATCTGGACATGCTCAACGAGCAGCTCCAGCGCGAGCCGCTGGAGGCGCCGAAGCTGGTCATCAGCGACCGTGTGCCGGCATTTGCCGAAACTGGCAAGTATGAGCCGGAGTGGCTGGAGAAGATCGAGCCGAGTGATTTCTGGCTGGAAGGTTATGAACACCACGCGCCGATGACAGCGCCGATGGCGGTCTGATAGATCTCCATTGTTTGAACTGGCTTCTTCGCGGGTGAACCCGCTCCACAGGGTACTGCACAGGCCTAAGTCGTGCGCGGTCCCTGTGGGAGCGGGTTCACCCGCGAAGAGTTTGGCTCAATGCCCGTGACTGCGCCCCACATGCGAATGTTCGGTATCCGGCACCGATACCGCCCCGTTCGTCTCCAGTTGCTGCAAGATCGCGCACTCACTCCCCTGCGCATTGCAGCGCCGCCGCAGCTCCACCAACTGCTCTTGCAATGCCACCAAGCCATCGATCCGCGCCTGAACATGCTCGATATGCTCGTCGATCAGCGCATTGACGCTGCCGCACGCGTCGTCGGGGCTGTCGCGCAGGCGTAGCAGGCTGCGAATTTCGTCCAGGGTCATGTCCAGCGTGCGGCAGTTGCGGATAAAGGTCAGCCGCTCCACATGGGCCTGGGTGTATAGCCGGTAGTTGCCGTCGCTGCGCGCTGGCTCCGGCAGCAGGTTTTCACGCTCGTAGTAGCGGATGGTTTCCACCGCGCAGTCGGTGGCTTTGGCCAGTTCTCCGATCTTCATCACGAAATCTCCAGCAAGTGGCTTGACCCTATAGTGGCTACAGGGTGTTCACTTGGCAACAGGCTCAATTTAAGGATGACCCCATGAACCAGCCTGTCAGCCACGAACACAAGCATCCGCACGATCACGATCACGCTCATGGCGATGACGACCATGGCCATGCTGCCCACGGCCACAGCTGCTGCGGCGCCAAAGCCGCACCGCCGCTGGTGCAACTGAGCGAAACGGCCAGCGCCCAGGCGCAACTCAGCCGTTTCCGCATTGATGCGATGGACTGCCCCACCGAGCAGACCCTGATCCAGGACAAGCTGAGCAAGCTGGCCGGTATCGAACAGCTGGAATTCAACCTGATCAACCGCGTGCTTGGCGTGCGCCACACCCTGGATGGCACCGCCGATATCGAGCGGGCTATCGACAGCCTGGGCATGAAGGCCGAGCCGATTGCCGCCCAAGACGATGGCAGCGCCAGCGTGCCACAACCGGCCAAGGCCCGCTGGTGGCCACTGGCATTGTCGGGCGTTGCCGCAATCGCCGCCGAAATCGTGCACTTTGCTGCACTCGCCCCGGAATGGGTGGTGGCGGGCCTGGCACTGGCAGCGATCCTCGGTTGCGGCCTGGGTACTTACAAGAAGGGCTGGATTGCCCTGAAAAACCGTAACCTCAACATCAATGCACTGATGAGTATCGCCGTGACGGGGGCCGTATTGATTGGCCAGTGGCCGGAAGCGGCTATGGTGATGGTGCTGTTCACCGTTGCCGAACTGATCGAAGCGCGCTCGCTGGACCGTGCGCGTAATGCCATCAGCGGCTTGATGCAACTGACCCCGGACATGGCTACGGTGCAGCAGGCCGATGGCCAGTGGCGCGAGCTGGAAGTGCGTGAGGTAGACATCGGCGCACTGGTGCGGGTGCGCCCGGGTGAGCGCATCGGCCTGGACGGTGAAGTGACCAGTGGGCAATCCAGCGTCGATCAGGCACCGATTACCGGCGAAAGCCTGCCTGTGGAGAAGGGGGTGGGCGACAAACTGTTCGCGGGCACCATCAACCAGGCGGGGGCGCTGGAGTTTCGCGTCACCGCCGCTGCCGGGCAGTCGACCCTGGCGCGGATCATCAAGGCGGTGGAGGAAGCACAAGGCGCGCGGGCGCCTACCCAGCGCTTTGTCGACCGTTTTTCGCGCATCTACACCCCGGTGGTGTTCGCCATCGCCTTGGCCGTGGCGCTGATACCACCGCTGTTCATGGCTGGCGCCTGGTTCGACTGGGTTTACCGCGCCTTGGTGCTGCTGGTGGTGGCCTGCCCGTGCGCGCTGGTGATCTCGACCCCGGTGACCATCGTCAGTGGCCTGGCCGCCGCTGCGCGCAAAGGCATCCTGATCAAGGGTGGCGTGTACCTGGAGGGTGGCCGCCACCTTGATTTCCTGGCCCTGGACAAGACCGGCACCATTACCCATGGCAAGCCGGTGCAGACCGACGCCAAGGTGCTGGTGCCGCTGTTCGAAGACCGTGCACAGGCCTTGGCGGCCAGCCTGGGCGAGCGTTCGGACCACCCGGTGTCCCGCGCCATTGCCGAGTTCGGCAAGCAGCAAGGCCTGGCCTTGAGCGAGGTCAGTGACTTCGCCGCCCTGGCCGGGCGTGGCGTGCGTGGCGTGATCGCCGGTGAGGTCTACCACCTGGGCAATCATCGTCTGGTCGAGGAGCTGGGGCTGTGTTCGCCAGCGCTGGAGGCCCAACTGGATGCGCTGGAGCGCCAGGGCAAGACAGTGGTCCTGCTGCTCGACCGCTCCGGGCCACTGGCACTGTTCGCCGTGGCCGACACGGTCAAGGACAGCAGCCGTCAGGCGATCGCCGAATTGCATCAACTGGGTATCAAGACTGTCATGCTGACCGGTGACAATCCCCATACTGCGCAGGCCATTGCCGCCGTGGTGGGGATCGACCGCGCCGAGGGCAACCTGTTGCCGGCCGACAAGCTGAAAACCATTGAGGCCTTGTACGACCAAGGCCATCGGGTGGGCATGGTCGGTGACGGCATCAACGACGCCCCGGCGCTGGCTCGCGCCGAAATAGGCTTTGCCATGGCTGCTGCCGGCACCGACACGGCGATCGAGACTGCCGATGTGGCGCTTATGGACGATGACTTGCGGAAAATCCCGGCCTTCGTCAGGCTGTCGCGCCAAAGTGCGGCGATCCTTATGCAGAACATCGTTCTGGCATTGGGCATCAAGGCGATATTTTTGGCGATTACCTTTGCCGGCATGGCCACGATGTGGATGGCGGTGTTCGCTGATATGGGCGTGAGCTTGCTGGTGGTGTTCAACGGCTTGCGCCTTTTGCGTAAATAGAGGACGTGCATGCTGAGTGCCGAGCTGAAGGCCTTCTACATGGTGGCCCGTCTGGGCAGCATCACCCAGGCGGCGAAGAAGCTTGGCCTCAGCCAGCCCACGGTGACCACCCAGATCCGCAGCCTGGAAGGCCAGTACGCTGTGGAGCTGTTCTACCGCGGCGGGCGGCGCCTGGTATTGAGCGAGGAAGGCCTACGCCTGCTGCCGATGGTCAAGGCGCTGCTGCAGCAGGAAGCCGACATCGAGTTCGAGCTGCGCAACAGTGGCCAGGCCCAGGGCAGCTTGCGCATCGCTGCCACTGCGCCTTACTACATTCTCGACCTGGTCAAGGTCTATCGCGAACGCCTGCCGCAGGTTGAGGTAGCGGTGGAGATCGGCAATTCGCAGCAGGTACTGGAAATGCTTGAGGATTACCGGGTGGATATTGCCGCGTCGTCGCAATGGGTGGAGGACGCACGGTTGGTGCGGCGGATATTGGGCACTGACCCTTTGGTGGTGGCGGTGCACCGTAACCACCCGCTGGCCCATCGCCAGACGGTGTCGATCGAGGTGGTGTCGGGGCATTGCCTGCTGATGCGCGAGAAGGGCTCGACCACACGCAAGCTGACCGAGCAGATGATGCAGGAGGCTGGGGTCAAGGCCAGCGCCATGATGGAAATCGGCAGCCGCGAGTCGATCCGCGAAGCGGTGCTACGCAATATCGGCATCAGCGTGATTGCCCGCCATGAGGTGCCGCACAACCCTGAACTCCGGGTGCTGGCGCTGGAGAATGCGCCGGTGATGCATGAGTACCTGTATTGCCTGAAGGAACGGCGCCAGGCGAGGTTGCCGGCGGCATTCCTGGGGGTGGCGCAGGAAGTGGCCGGTTCGCAGTTCTAGATTCTTCGCGGTCCACTACTAAATCTGCCTATACCACTATCACCGGCTTTTGCCTTAAAGCCACAGAACCTTCGCACAGCCTGCCTAGCATGGCCCCATCTCTTCGATGAGGCCCTGCCATGAACCACACCACCCCCGGCGCACAGATAAAAGTGTGCAATATCCACAAGCGCTTCGGAGCCTTCACGGCGCTCAACGATGTCTCGCTGGACATCGCCGCGGGCGAGCTGGTGTGCCTGCTCGGCCCATCCGGCTGTGGCAAGACCACGCTGCTGCGTTGCATTGCCGGCCTGGAACGCCAGGACCGCGGTACGCTGTACATCGGCGAACGCGATATCTCCGATCTGTCTCCCCAGGCGCGGGACTACGGCATCCTGTTCCAGTCCTACGCGCTGTTTCCCAACCTTACCGTCGAAGCCAATATCGCCTATGGCCTGTCGGGCAGTGCTCGGGAGCAGGCCCGCCAGCGGGTGGCCGAAATGCTCGAACTGGTAGGCCTGTCGGGCAGCGAGAAGAAGTACCCAGGCCAGCTCTCCGGTGGCCAACAGCAACGTGTGGCCCTGGCCCGCGCTCTGGCACCGTCGCCATCGCTGCTGCTGCTCGATGAGCCGATGTCGGCGCTGGACGCCCGGGTGCGTGAGCACTTGTGCACCGAACTGCGTCAGTTGCAGCGCCAACTGGGCATCACCACGTTGATGGTTACCCACAACCAGGACGAGGCCATGTTGATGGCCGACCGCATTGCGGTGATGAACAACGGTCAGGTCGAGCAGTACGCCACCCCGCAGGAAATCTACGACCATCCGGCCACGCCGTTCGTTGCCGAGTTCGTCGGCCAGGGCAACTGGCTGCCGTTCCAGCGCAGCAGCGACAACCATGCTCAGGTCGGCGACATGAACATGCGCCTGGCGCCGGGGTCATCCCAGGCCAGCAGTGGCCGGCTGTTCTGCCGCCCGGAAGCGATCACGGTCAACCCGGTGGTGCACGAAGAGAACCTGTTCCCGGCCATGGTCCGTGAAATTACCTTCCTCGGTAACCGCTGCCGCATGAGCTTTGAACTCAAGGCTCTGCCAGGCCATGCCCTGCTGGCCGAGCTGGCCCCCGAGGCCATGCCGCGCCTGGGCTCGCAGGACATCTGGGTGGCGTTGCCGCCGCAGAGCCTACAGGTGTTTGCCTGAGATGGCCGCGCCAATGTCCCTGCCGTTGAGCCAGGCCAAAGCCACGCCGCGTGCTGGCATCGCCCTGGGTGACCGGTTGTTCGTCATCGGCGGCAAGAGCCTGCTGCTGATTCTGTTGGTGCTGGCCGTGCTGATGCCTTTGCTGGCGATCTTCTGGCGTGGCTTCAGCGGGGAAGCGGGCCAGGGTGGTGGCTTGCTGGCGGCCCGTGAACTGTTCGCCAGCCCCAGCTTCCACTGGCTACTTGGCAACAGTCTGTCGGTGGCCTTCACCGTCGCGGCCATTGTGGTACCGCTGGCCTATTTGTTCGCCTTTGCCCTCCAACGCACGTTAATCCCGGCCAAGGGCCTGTGGCGGGGGATTTCGCTGCTGCCATTGCTGGCACCGTCGATGCTGCCGGCCATTGCCCTGGTCTACCTGTTTGGCAATCAGGGCCTGCTGCGCGGGTTGCTCAGCGACAATATCTACGGCTTCTGGGGTATCGTGCTGGGCGAGGCTATCTACACCTTCCCGCATGCGCTGATGATTCTGCTGTCGGCACTGTCACTGGCTGATGCTCGCCTGTTCGATGCGGCCTCCAGCATGGGGGCAGGCTCGTGGCGGGCGTTCACCAGCATCACCTGGCCGGCCTCGCGCCAGGCGGTATTCGCGGCGTTTTGCCTGGTATTCACGCTGACTATCACAGACTTCGGTGTACCGGTCGTGGTGGGGGGCGACTATCAAGTGCTGGCGCTGGAAGCCTACAAGGCGGTGGTGGGCCAGCAACAGTTCGGTCGTGGAGCGCTGATCGGCATGGTGCTGCTGTTGCCGGCCCTGTTCAGTTTTACCGTCGACGCCTGGCTGCGTAGGCGCCAGGGCGAGGCCATGGGCGGCCGAGCGCAGGTATTCGAACCCAAGCCATCACGCAGCCGCGATGCCTGCTTCCTGACCATTGTGCTGCTGGTGTGCGCGGCGTTGCTGGTGGTGATCGGTATGGCGGTGTACTCCTCGCTGGTCACTTTCTGGCCCTACAACCTGTCGTTGTCGCTGCGCCACTACATGTTCGAAGACACTGCCGGTGGCGGCTGGCTGGCCTACCGCAATAGCGTGACCATGGCCATTGGCACCGCGCTGATTGGCAGCATCGTGATCTTCACCGGTGCCTACCTGATGGAGAAGACCCAGGGCCAACGCCTGCTCAACCATGCGCTGCGCCTGCTCAGCTTCATCCCCATGGCCGTGCCGGGCCTGGTACTGGGCCTGGGCTATGTATTCTTCTTCAACCTGAACGGCAACCCGCTGCATGTGTTGTACGGCGGCATGGGGTTGCTGGTGGTGTGCACCATTGCCCATTACCTGACCACCGCGCAGATGACCGCGACCACCGCCCTGCGCCAGCTCGACGGCGAGTTCGAGGCCGCCGCGCTGTCGCTGAAAGCGCCGCTGTACAGGCACTTCCTGCGTGTGACCATGCCGATCTGCCTGCCGGCGCTGCTGGATATCATCCGCTACCTGTTCGTATCGGCGATGACCACCGTGTCGGCAGCGATTTTCCTGTACAGCCCCGACACCCTCCTGGCTGCAGTTGCCGTGCTGAACATGGACGACGCCGGCAACGTTGGCGGTGCCGCCGCCATGTCCACTCTCATCCTGCTGACCAGTGCCGGCGCTTCACTGTTGCTGGCTGCAGCCTCGCGCGGCCTGCTGCGCCGCTCCCAAGCCTGGCGCCAACGCGCCGCGACCGTCTGACTTCCAAGGAACCTACCCATGCACAAGCACCTTGCCCTTGCCGCTGCCGTTTCCGCCGTGTTCAGCCTGCAGGCGTCGGCCGCCGATACCCAGCTGACGGTCTACACCGCGTTGGAAGCCGAACAGCTGAAAACCTACAAGCAGGCCTTCGAAAAGGCCAACCCGGATATCGAGATCAAGTGGGTGCGTGATTCCACCGGTATCATCACCGCCAAGCTGCTGGCCGAGAAAGACCGCCCGCAAGCCGACGCTGTGTGGGGTCTGGCGGCGTCGAGCCTGGCCATCCTCGACCAGAGCGGCATGCTTGAAGCCTATGCGCCCAAGGACCTGGGCAAGATCTCCGGTAATTATCGCGACGCCGCCAACCCGCCAGCCTGGGTTGGCATGGACGTGTGGGCCGCCACCATTTGCTTCAATACCATCGAGGCCGAAAAACAGGGCCTGAGCAAACCGGTGAGCTGGCAGGACCTGACCAAGCCTGAGTACAAAGGCAAGATTGTCATGCCCAACCCGGCCTCGTCCGGCACCGGCTTCCTGGATGTCAGTGCCTGGTTGCAAACCTTTGGCGAGCCGCAGGGCTGGGCCTATATGGACGCGCTGCACCAGAACATCGGCCAGTACGTCCATTCCGGCTCCAAACCATGCAAGTTGGCGGCGGCGGGCGAGTTCCCGATCGGTATTTCGTTCGAATACCCGGCCGTGCAGCTCAAGCGCCAAGGTGCGCCGTTGGACATCGTGCTGCCGAAGGAGGGTTTGGGCTGGGAGATCGAGGCAACCGCGGTGATCAAAGGCTCGCCCAAGGCGGATGCGGCCAAGCGCCTGGCCGACTTCTCGGCCAGCCCGGCGGCCATGGAACTGTACAAGGAAAACTTCGCCGTACTGGCCGCGCCGGGCATTGCCAAGCCGCAGACCGAACTGCCGGCAGATTATGAGCAGCGGTTGATCAAGAACGACTTTGTCTGGGCTTCGAAAAACCGTGACCAGATTCTGGCCGAATGGCGCAAGCGCTATGACGGTAAGTCGGAGAAGGTGGCAGCGCAGTGATTGGGTGAGGGCTGGTGGGTGTCCGGCTTGAGGTTTTTGTCGCCTGTGAGATCGAGCGCCGCCCGCGCGGCGCATCGCGAGCTGCGCTCGCTCCTACGTTTGTTTCGGGCCAATCATTCCTGCGGGATTTGCGCGCGTCCCCCCTTGGCGCATGCCGCGATATCGCGTCGTACAAACAAGGCGGTCGCGCGCGCCTGTCACAGGCATAACTGGCCCGAAACAAACGTAGGAGCGAGCGCAGCTCGCGATGCGCCGCGCGGGCGGCGCTCGATCTCACAGGCACCACATCCTTCAAGGCATACCCCTCGCAGCCCCTCAAATCTGCGAAACCAGCGCTTCGAGCTGCTCCTGCCGCTCAGCCTGGTTCAGCTTTGCCCCTGAATTGAGGGTGGACCACTGCGGGTGCGCCCGCGCTTTGACCAACGCCTCCGGCAACTTGCCCTCACGCCAGGCCTTTTCATCCAGCTCCACCAGACGAATGCTGTCCTGTGCCGCATGCCCGCGGTTATCCAGCGCCACCATCAACTGCTGCTGACGCAAGGCCAGCAAACGCAATACTGTATCGTCCACGGTCAGCTCGCGCTTGCCCTTGAGCTTGCCCATCAACCGTGACCCATAGTTGCGCGCCGTCTGCAGCGCGCCGCCGGCAATCGCCCCGGCCAGCGCCGCTGCGCCGAGGGTAAGGCCACCAACCAGCAAATCGACCCCGGCACCGGCCGCAGCCCCCGCCGCCACACCGCTTCCCAAGCGCACGCCCAGCAGTTTCAACGTCTCTGGATTGAACAAATCATCGCCCCAGCGGCCATCCAGCAACGGCAGGTCGCTGGCATGGGCATCCTCGCGGCGGAAGGCATACAGCTTGAGCAAGGCCTCGACGCAACGCTGTTCACGTTGGCGTATGTCCTGGCGCAGCGCCTCGATGGCCCGGGCTTCTGCCGCCGGTTCGGCCTCGACACTGCGCCGGCATGCAGCGCAGTCGAGCAGCAGTTCGGCGATCAGGCGCTTGCCGCTGTGCCGGCGTGCCAGGCGCTGCGCCTGCTGGTCGTCGATCAGCCGTTGCAGTGCCGGGCGGGCGCTTTCCAGCAGCAGCGCCAGGCTTTCGTACAAACGGCGTTCGCCATCCTCTGGCGGGGCCACGCTGTCGAACCGCACCAATGCGTGAAGCCCAAGCCGGGCAAGGGCTTCACGCCATTCCGGTTCGCGGTGCTGGCTGCTGGCGACGAAGTTGAGCACCGGCAGCAACGGCTTGCCGCAGTTGGCCAGTACTTCCAGTTCGTCTCGGTACTTGGCCAGCACCGGCTCGCGCGCATCGATCACATACAGGCCGGCATTACTGGCCAGCAGTTGGCGCAATACCTTGGCCTCCTGCTCGAAACGTTGGCGCGCTTCGCTGCCCTGCAGAAAACGCTCCAGGCGGGCCGGGCCGTCCAGGCGCTCGCCCGGGCGTTCCAGACGTTCAAGGTAGTCGAGCAGCGCGATGGCATCTTCCAGGCCGGGCGTGTCGTACAGCTCCAGCAAGGGTTCACCGTCCACAGACAGTCGCGCACCTTCCACATGGCGGGTGGTGCTGGGGCGGTGGGACACTTCGCCAAAACCGACGTCGCGGGTCAGGGTGCGCAGTAGCGAGGTTTTGCCAACATTGGTATGGCCGACCACGGCCAGTTTCAGTGGCTCAGTCATGGCCATGCTCCAGCCAGGTCAGCGGTGAGGTGTCGGCATGTTGCAGGCCAAGGCGGTCAAGGGCCTCGTGCCAATCGCCCAGGCGCTCGGCATCGAGGGGCTGGCCCGGTGCGGCCTGCAGCAGCCAGATACGGGTGGCGCCGGCATTGCGCGCCAGTTCGGCGAGCAGCGCCAAACTGCCTCGGTCGGGCGAGCGGCGTGGGTCGCAGGCGATGGCCAGGCGTGCCGGTGGGAAGCGGCTGAGCTGTTCCAGCAGCCGGTTGCGTGATTCGCGGCTGTCGAGCACGCCGGCATCGGTCACGCTTTTGGGCAGGGCGGGTGGCCAGGGGCGCTGGTCATCCAGCTCCAGGCCCACCAGCAGGGCACCGCTGCTGCCGCTTTCCAGCTGCCCGGCGGCAAATTGTGGCAAGGCTTCCGGTGCGGCGTCCTGCACGCCGATGCGCTCGCTGCGCGGCATCAGTGCCTCGCGCAGTTGCGCGTAGCCAGGCAGGCCCAGGTCCAGCGTCAGGCGTTCACGGCCCTGGCGCCAGCGCCACAGGCATAGCCCGGCCAGCAGCAGGCGGGGCAGCAGGCCGTATACCAGCACCACGCCGAGCAGCCAGCTGGCCCAGGCCTGGCGTGCCATGTCCAGGGCCGGCAGGCTGTCGCCGCTGGCGCGGATCATGGCTTCGTCGGGCACGGCGAAGCCCAGCAATGAGGGCAGGGTGCCCAGCGCTTGGGTCAGGTGAATGAACGGGTCGGCGGCGAGCAAGGTGGTTTCCCAGACAAAGCCATAGCGCCGGGTCGCCAGCAAGGCCAGCAGCATGCCCAGTGCGGTAAGCATCGCCAACAGCCAAAGGCCATGTACCAACAGGCCGAGCAGCCACCGGTTGAGGCGTTGACGTTGCAGCAGCACCAGCAGCGCTGGCGCCAGGTGCGCGGCCTGGGCATCGCGGGCAAAGCGTTCGCTTAGCCACAGCCACAAGCGGCCCAGCCCTGCGCCATGCTCGCCGCTCAGGGCAAAACCCATGGCCCAGCCCAGCAGCATCAGCAGGTTCAGCCCGAGCAGGCTGCCCAGCGCCCAGAACACATTCACCGGGCGCTGCCCGTCACCGAGGGCGGCCAGCCCCAGGCCTGCGCCGCTGAGCACGGCCATCAGCAGCAAGGCCAGCAGCGCCAGGCGCGCGCCCTGCTTCCAATGGCGCAGGGCGCCGGTCATGCCATCGCGCTCGGCGAGGAACAGCGCACGTGTTTCGATGCGCGTGGCCAGGTCGCCACCTAGCTGGCGGGCGTGGCGGTTGGCTTCCTGGTCTTCCAGCGGGCCGGCATGTTCTTCGCGCAGGCGTACCGCTTCGGTGAGCCAGCGCTTGTCCAGTGGCGTGGGTGCAGTCACAAGGTCTTCCATTGCACAGGTCAAGGCAGAAGCATAACCCACACGCCCGGTGCTATCCTCGCTGGCATGAATACATCACTCCCCCTCAGCCTGATCGCGGCGTATGCCGAGAACCGCGTGATCGGCATCGACAACTCCATGCCCTGGCATTTGCCGGGGGACTTCAAGTACTTCAAGGCCACCACCCTGGGCAAGCCGATCATCATGGGGCGCAAGACCTGGGATTCGCTGGGGCGGCCGTTGCCTGGGCGGCTGAACATCGTGGTCAGCCGCCAGCCGGAGCTTCAACTGGCGGGTGCCGAGGTGTTCGCCTCGCTTGAAGAGGCGTTGGTGCGGGCCGAGCAGTGGGCGCGCGAGCAGGGCGTCGGAGAGCTGATGCTGATAGGTGGGGCGCAGCTGTATGGGCAGGCGCTGGAGAAGGGGCTGGTAAACCGCATGTACCTGACGCGGGTTGAGTTGGCGCCAGAGGGGGATGCGTGGTTCCCGGCGTTTGATGAAGGGCAGTGGAGGCTGACTTCTAGCGAGGCACAGGGTGAGGAAGGCAAGCCGGCGTATCACTTCGAGGTTTGGGACAAGGTCTGAGGTTGTCGGGGGGCTGCTTTGCAGCCCTTCGCGGGTGAACCCGCTCCTACGGGGGACCACAGGGTGTTCAGATTTTGAGCAAGACTCAAGCGGTCTTGCCGCGAAAGGGGCGCAAAGCGCCCCGGGCGATCTGTCAGGTGTGGCTCAGCTCGGCATGTTCATCTCCGGCCAGCACTTCCTTGTCTGTCTCTTTCAGCAGCTGGCTGGTGACAACGCCCGCCGTCATCGAACCGTTCACGTTCAACGCCGTACGGCCCATGTCGATCAGCGGCTCCACCGAAATCAGCAGCGCCACCAACTCCACCGGCAAGCCCATGGCTGGCAGCACGATCAGCGCGGCGAAGGTAGCACCGCCGCCCACGCCGGCAACCCCTGCCGAACTCAGCGTGACGATGGCCACCAGGGTGGCAATCCACAGTGGGTCGAAGGTGTCGATGCCTACCGCTGGCGCAACCATCACCGCCAGCATGGCCGGGTAGAGCCCGGCACAGCCGTTCTGGCCAATGGTGGTGCCGAACGATGCGCTGAAGCTGGCGATCGATTGCGGCACGCCCAGACGGCGGGTTTGTGCTTCGATGTTCAGTGGAATGCTGGCGGCGCTGGAGCGGCTGGTGAAGGCAAAGGTCAGCACCGGCCACACCTTGCGGAAGAAGCGCAGCGGGCTTACGCCGGTGGCGGCGAGGATGATGCCATGCACCACGAACATCAACCCCAGGCCCAGGTACGACACCACCACGAAGCTGCCCAGCTTGAGGATGTCCTCCGTGTTGGAGCTGGCCACGACTTTGGTCATCAGCGCCAGCACGCCATAGGGGGTCAGCTTCATCACTACCCGCACCAGGCGCATCACCCAGGCCTGCAGGGTGTCGATGGCCGACAGGGCGCGCTCGCCCTTCTCTGCGTCGTCCTTGATCAACTGCAGCGCGGCCAGGCCGAGGAACACGGCAAAGATCACCACGCTGATGATCGAGGTCGGCTTGGCCCGAGCCAGGTCGCCTACCGGGTTGCTGGGGATGAACGACAGCAACAGTTGCGGGATGTTGAGGTCGGCGACCTTGCCCGCGTAGTCACTGTGGATAACCTGCATGCGTGCGCTTTCCTGGGCACCGGCCACCAGGCCCTCGGCGCTGAGGCCGAACAGGTTGGTCAACACAATGCCGATCAGAGCGGCAATGGCGGTGGTCGCCAACAGGGTGCCGATGCTCAGCACGCTGATGCGGCCCAGTGAAGAGGCATTGTGCAAGCGCGCCACGGCACTGAGGATCGAGGCGAAGATCAGCGGCATGACGATCATCTGCAACAGGCCGACATAGCCGTTGCCGACCAGGTCGAGCCAGGCAATGGTTGCCTTGAGCACGGGGTGGCCAGCGCCGTAGATCGTGTGCAGCACAAGGCCGAAGACCACGCCCAGCACCAGGCCAAGCAGTACCTTCTTGGCCAGGCTCCAGTCTGTGCGGCGGGTTTGTGCCAGGCCCAGCAACAGGGCCAGGAACGCCAGCAGGTTGAGTGACAGCGGCAGGTTCATTGAAGCTCCAGCAGAAAAAGGCAGAAATGGCATCGCCTCTGTGAGCGATTGCGAACGGAAATGCTAACAGCCTGAAAACAAACGAATTTATACCCAAATGGAATTTGCATAGTCGTTTATGGAATAACGAGGTGTCGCAAATTGCAATGAACAAGGCGTTTACAGTTGCCTGGGGGTCGTTATCGAGGGTTTGCAGTGGGGATTGTTGCACTAGCGTTTCTGGGTCATTTCAGGAGATTCGTACATGAAAGTCGCTGTGAAAGCCGCCGCCATCGGCCTGTCCCTGCTGTTCAGTATCGAAACCTTCGCCACCGAGCTCAAACACTGGCCTGCCGACGCAGCCAAGCAGCTCGACAGCATGATCGCCGCCAATGCCAACAAGGGTAACTATGCGGTGTTCGACATGGACAACACCAGTTATCGCCATGACCTGGAAGAAGCCTTGCTTCCGTTCATGGAAAACAAGGGCCTGCTAAGCCGCGACAAGCTCGACCCATCGCTGAAGCTGATGCCGTTCAAGGACACTGCCGAGCACAAGGAAAGCCTGTTCAGTTACTACTACCGGCTGTGTGAAATTGATGACATGGTCTGCTACCCGTGGGTAGCCCAGGTGTTCTCTGGCTTTACCCTCAAGCAGCTGAAGGCGCAGGTGGATGAGCTGATGGCTTCGACCAAGCCGATCCCCAGCACCTATTACGAAGGCGACCAGGTCAAGGCCATCGAGGTTCAGCCGCCCAAGGTCTTCAAGGGCCAGGCCGAGCTGTACAACAAGCTGATGGAGAATGGCATCGAGGTCTATGTGGTTTCGGCGGCCTCCGAAGAGCTGGTGCGCATGGTCGCCTCGGACCCCAAGTATGGATACAACGTGAAGCCCCAGAACGTGATTGGCGTGAGCCTGTTGCTCAAGGACCGCGCCAGCGGCCAGCTGACCACTGCGCGCAAGCAGATCAGCGCCGGGCACTACGATGCCAAGGCTAACGAGGGCCTGGAGCTGACCCCCTACCTGTGGACCCCAGCCACCTGGATGGCGGGCAAGCAGGCGGCGATCCTTACCTACATCGATGAATGGAAGAAACCGGTGCTAGTGGGCGGCGACACGCCGACCAGCGATGGCTACATGCAGTTCCACGGTGTGGATGTGGGCAAAGGCGGTATCCACCTGTGGATAAACCGCAAGGCCAAGTACATGGACCAGCTCAACGGGATGATCGCCAAAAATGCGGCGGCGCAGGCCAAGGAAGGGTTGCCGGTGACGGCGGACAAGAACTGGGTGATCGTCACGCCGGAGCAGATCCAGTAAATCTTGCCCTACCTGTGCGGCCCCTGTGGGAGCGGGCGTGCCCGCGAAGGGGCCGGTGCAGGCATAAAAAAACCGGCGCCCAGGGCGCCGGTTCTTATTTCACGCTAAAAACACCTCAGAGCCCTTCCAGCATCGCTTTGTTACGCACAGCGCCCTTGTCGGCACTGGTGGCCAGCAGGGCATAGGCCTTGAGCGCGGTGGTCACCTTGCGTGGACGGACCTCGGCTGGCTTCCAGCCCTTCTTGTCCTGCTCGACGCGGCGTTCCGCCAGCTCTTCATCGCTGACCAGCAGGTTGATCGAACGGTTAGGGATGTCGATCAGTACCTTGTCGCCGTCGCGCACCAGGCCGATGGCGCCACCTGCCGCTGCCTCTGGCGAAGCGTGGCCGATCGACAGACCCGAAGTACCGCCTGAGAAGCGGCCGTCGGTAAGCAGGGCGCAGGCCTTGCCCAGGCCTTTGGATTTGAGGTACGAGGTCGGGTACAGCATCTCTTGCATGCCCGGGCCGCCTTTCGGGCCTTCGTAGCGGATGATCACGATGTCGCCCGCTTTCACCTCGTCGGCGAGGATGCCGCGCACGGCGCTGTCCTGGCTTTCGAAGATCTTCGCGGTGCCCTCGAACACGTGGATCGATTCGTCGACACCAGCGGTTTTGACCACGCAGCCATCCAGTGCGATGTTGCCGTACAGCACGGCCAGGCCGCCCTCTTGCGAGTAGGCGTGTTCGAAGCTGCGGATACAGCCGTTTTCACGGTCGTCGTCGAGGGTTTCCCAACGGGTCGACTGGCTGAATGCGGTCTGGGTCGGGATACCGGCAGGGCCGGCCTTGAAGAAGGTGTGCACAGCTTCGTCATCGGTCTGGGTGATGTCCCATTTGGCGATGGCTTCTTCCATGCTGCGGCTGTGCACGGTCGGCAGGTCGGTGTGCAGCAGGCCGCCACGGGCCAGCGAACCGAGGATACTGAAGATGCCGCCGGCGCGGTGGACGTCTTCCATGTGGTACTTCTGGATGTTCGGCGCCACTTTGCACAGCTGCGGCACTTTGCGTGACAGGCGGTCGATGTCGCGCAGGTCGAACGCCACTTCGCCTTCCTGTGCTGCTGCCAGCAGGTGCAGGATGGTGTTGGTCGAACCGCCCATGGCGATGTCCAGCATCATGGCGTTTTCGAACGCTTTGAAGTTGGCGATGCTGCGTGGCAGGACCGACTCGTCATTCTCGCCGTAGTAGCGTTTGCACAGTTCGACGATGGTGCGGCCGGCCGTGAGGAACAGCTGCTCGCGGTCGGAGTGGGTGGCCAGGGTCGAACCGTTGCCCGGCAGGGCCAGGCCCAGGGCTTCGGTCAGGCAGTTCATCGAGTTGGCGGTGAACATGCCGGAGCACGAACCGCAGGTCGGGCAGGCGCTGCGCTCGTATTCGGCGACTTTCTCGTCGGAAGCCGTGGAGTCGGCCGCGATGACCATGGCATCGACCAGGTCCAGGCCGTGGCTGGCCAGCTTGGTCTTGCCGGCTTCCATCGGGCCGCCGGAAACGAAGATCACCGGGATGTTCAGGCGCAGGGCGGCCATCAGCATGCCGGGGGTGATCTTGTCGCAGTTGGAGATGCAGACGATGGCGTCAGCGCAGTGCGCATTGACCATGTATTCCACGGCGTCGGCAATGATTTCGCGGCTTGGCAGCGAGTACAGCATGCCGTCGTGGCCCATGGCGATGCCGTCATCGACCGCGATGGTGTTGAATTCCTTGGCCACGCCACCGGCGCGTTCGATTTCGCGGGCCACCAGCTGGCCCAGGTCCTTCAGGTGCACATGGCCCGGGACGAACTGGGTGAACGAGTTGGCGATGGCAATGATCGGTTTCTTGAAGTCTTCGTCCTTCATCCCGGTGGCGCGCCACAGGGCGCGGGCGCCGGCCATGTTGCGGCCTTGGGTGGAAGTCTTGGAACGATAATCAGGCATGAAACACTCCTGGCGGCTTAATCAGGTCACAAATAGGGGAGTGAGCTTCTCTTGTCCTTTGCGCCGCAGGCCGGTTGCCACTGGCACGGATGGGGCCAAGACGGCGCGGGATCGCCGCGTGCTTGACCAGAGCTCATAAACCCGCCGGGGATGACTGGCGATGAATAGGCCGATTCTACACCGCTGGCGCGGTGAGGGAATGCAGATGTGGATGGTTGGCGGGGGGATTGCGGCAGGAAAGGGCCGCTGGGCGGCCCTTTTTGGCAGATTTCAGCTGTTCGGCAGTAACCGGCAGGTGATGCTTTTGATGTAGCGGGTTTCGGCAATGGCCGGGTGTACCGGGTGATCCGGGCCCTGGCCGCCACGCTCGAGCAACTGCATGTTGCGGTCCAGGTGACGGGCGCTGGTCAGGAGGATGTTGTTCAGGTCGTCCTCGGGCAGGTGCATCGAGCACGAGGCGCTGACGAGGATGCCGTCTTTGTTCAACATGCGCATGGCCTGTTCGTTCAGGCGGCGGTAGGCCGCTTCGCCGTTTTTCAGGTCTTTTTTGCGCTTGATGAAGGCGGGTGGGTCGGCAATGATCACGTCGAAGCGTTCTTCGGCTGCCTTGAGCTCGCGCAGGGCTTCGAACACGTCGCCTTCGATGCAGGTCAGCTTCTCGCTGATGCCGTTCAGTGCAGCGTTACGCTCCACGCCGTCCAGGGCAAAGCCCGAGGCATCGACACAGAACACTTCGCTGGCGCCAAAGGCACCGGCCTGCACGCCCCAGCCGCCGATGTAGCTGAACAGGTCGAGTACACGCTTGCCCTTCACGTACGGCGCCAGGCGGGCGCGGTTCATGCGGTGGTCGTAGAACCAGCCCGTCTTCTGGCCTTCGCGCACCGGGGCCTCGAACTTGACGCCGTTCTCTTCCAGCGGCACCCAGTCCGGCACTTCGCCGTAGACGGTTTCGACATAGCGCTGCAGGCCTTCGGCGTCGCGCGCGGCGGAATCGTTCTTGAACAGGATGCCGCTGGGCTTGAGCACCTGCACCAGCGCGGCGATCACGTCATCCTTGTGCGCTTCCATGGTGGCCGAGGCCAGCTGCACCACGAGGATATCGAAGAAGCGGTCGACCACCAGGCCTGGGAGCAGGTCGGAGTCACCGTAGACCAGGCGGTAGCACGGCTGGTCGAACAGGCGCTCGCGCAGCGACAGGGCGACGTTCAGGCGGTGTACCAGCAGCGACTTGTCCAGCGGCAGCTTGATGTCGCGTGACAGCAGGCGGGCGCAGATCAGGTTGTTCGGGCTCAGTGCGACGATGCCCAGCGGCTTGCCGTTGGCTGCCTCGAGAATGGCCTGCTGACCCGCCTGGAAGCCTTGCAAAGGGGTCGCGCTGACATCGACTTCGTTGCTGTAGACCCACAGGTGGCCGGCGCGCAGGCGGCGGTCGGCATTGGCTTTGAGGCGAAGGCTGGGCAGGGACATGACGTCGCTCCGGGAAAAAGAGCGGGATTATAGCGTGTCTGCGGTGCTTTCGCCTTTAGAGGAGTGGTAACCGGGGGCGCTTAGAGGGTTAAAATGCCGCGTCCTAAACGAGTGTGCACGTATGTCCCAAGAACTCAGCGCCGAACAGATCCAGCAAGCCTTGCAAGGCATCACCATCCCGCCTCAACCGCAGATCATGGTCGATCTGCAGTTCGAGCAGTACATGCCTGACCCGGACCTGGAAACCATCGCCAAGCTGATTTCCCAGGACCCGGGCCTCTCTGGCGCCTTGCTCAAGCTGGTCAACTCTCCGCACTTTGGCTTGTCCAACAAGATCGGTTCGATCCAGCGTGCGGTGAACCTGCTGGGTAGCCGTTCGATCATCAACCTGATCAACGCCCAGTCGATCAAGGGTGAGATGAGCGACGAGACCATCGTTACCCTCAACCGCTTCTGGGATACCGCCCAGGACGTGGCGATGACCTGCCTGACGCTGGCCAAGCGTACCGGCATTCAGGCGGCGGACGAGGCCTATACCCTTGGCCTCTTCCATGACTGCGGCGTGCCGTTGATGCTCAAGCGCTTCCCCACTTACATGGAAGTGCTGGAAGAGGCATACGCCAAGGCCGACGAAGAAACACGCGTGGTCGATACCGAAAACCGCACGTTCAACACCAACCATTCAGTGGTCGGCTACTTCACAGCCAAATCCTGGCGCTTGCCTGAGCACCTCAGTGCGGCCATCGCCAACCACCACAATGCCTTGGGCGTGTTCCGCGACGATACTTCGCGCAATACCCAGAGCCAGCTGAAAAACCTGCTGGCGGTGCTGAAGATGGCCGAGCACATCTGCGCGTCCTACCGGGTGCTGGGCAACCAGTCGGTGGACCACGAATGGAATGCGGTCGGCCCTTTGGTGCTCGATTACATTGGCTTGTCGGAATACGATTTCGAAAACCTCAAGCAGAACATTCGCGAGTTGGGCGGACACTGACACATGCCGGAATTGCCAGAAGTAGAAACCACCCGGCGCGGTATTGCGCCACACCTGGAAGGCCAGCGCGTCAGCCGTGTGGTGGTACGCGACCGGCGCCTGCGCTGGCCGATTCCGGAAGACCTCGATGTGCGTCTGTCAGGGCAGCGCATCGTCAGCGTGGAGCGACGCGCCAAGTACCTGTTGATCAATGCCGAAGTGGGGACGCTGATCAGCCACTTGGGCATGTCGGGCAACCTGCGGCTGGTCGAGCTGGGCTTGCCGGCGGCCAAGCATGAGCATGTCGACATCGAACTGGAGTCCGGGCTGATGCTGCGCTACACCGACCCACGCCGCTTTGGTGCCATGCTGTGGAGCCTGGACCCTCTGAACCATGAGTTACTGCTGCGCCTGGGGCCTGAGCCGCTGACGGACCTGTTCGATGGTGAACGGCTGTTCCAGCTGTCCCGCGGACGGTCGATGGCGGTCAAGCCGTTCATCATGGACAACGCGGTGGTGGTGGGAGTGGGCAACATTTACGCCACCGAGGCGCTGTTTGCTGCCGGTATCGACCCACGCCGGGAGGCGGGCGGGATTTCCCGGGCGCGCTACCTGAAGCTGGCGACCGAGATCAAGCGGGTGCTGGCGGCGGCGATCGAGCAGGGTGGTACCACCCTGCGTGACTTCATCGGTGGCGACGGGCAGCCGGGGTACTTCCAGCAGGAACTGTTTGTGTACGGGCGTGGCGGGCAGCCGTGCAAAGTATGCGGCACTGAGTTGCGCGAAGTGAAGCTGGGGCAGAGGGCGAGCGTGTACTGCCCGCGCTGCCAGCGATGAAACGTTCGCTGCAAACCTGTTGAAGCAAAACCTGAACGTTGGCGCGGTCCCTGTGGGAGCGGGCAAGCCCGCGAAGCAGGCGACGCGATGAATGGCACCGGCTGCGCCGGTGTTCGCGGGCATGCCCGTGCCCACAGGGAGCGTGCAGCGAAGTGCAGTGATCAGCCCTTGCCAGTGATCCGGCGATACTTGGCCATCAGCTGTTCTTCGGTTTCCGGGTGCGCTTCATCCAGCGGGATGCAGTCGACCGGGCAGACCTGTTGGCACTGCGGCTCGTCGTAATGGCCTACGCACTGGGTGCACAGGTTAGGGTCGATCACGTAGATCTCTTCGCCTTGGGAGATAGCCTCGTTCGGGCACTCGGGTTCGCAGACGTCGCAATTGATGCAATCGTCGGTGATGATCAGGGACATGGGGGCTCCGGCCGGGGCTCATAGCCCGGGCATGTTCAACGCAATGGGCACAATTGTGCCGCATTCGCGCCCGCAGTGCACGCGGGCGCGACAATCAGGCGTCAGGCTTGCTTCTTGAAGCGTTCAGTCAGCGCGTCGGCCACCACCGGGTGGACGAACTTGCTGATATCACCGCCCAGCGCCGCAATCTCCCGGACCAAGGTCGAGGAAATGAACGAATAACGCTCCGACGGCGTCAGGAACAGGCTCTCGACATCGGGGGCCAGTTGCCGGTTCATGTTCGCCAGCTGGAACTCGTACTCGAAGTCGGACACTGCACGCAGGCCACGCAGGAAGACGTTGGCGCCCTGTTCCTTGGCGAAATGCGCCAACAGGGAAGAGAAGCCGATGACTTCGACATTGGGCAGGTGCTTGGTGACCTCACGGGCGAGCTCAACCCGTTGTTCCAGCGGGAACAAGGGGTTTTTCTTGGGGCTGGCCGCCACCGCGATGATCACGTGGTCGAATAGCCGCGAAGCGCGCTCGACCAGATCGCCATGGCCTTTGGTAATGGGGTCGAAAGTACCCGGGTACAACACTCGGTTCATCGCGTCATCCTGGCTGGAGTGCGTTGGGGAGTCGGATGGTAGCGCAGCGACGGCGCCCCGGCCAAGTCATGCGGCCGACTGATGGCACTATAGACAGGGGCCATATTCGTTGTCATGCGCTGTGTGCCAGGCGGGTGGCCAGTGCTTCACTGAGCCTGGCGCTGATGGCATACACCGACAGTTGCGGGTTGGCGCCGATGCTGGTGGGGAACAGCGAACCGTCGTGAATCGACAGGTTTTCCAGCTGGTGATGGCGTCCCAGGCTGTCGCACACCGCCTGGCGCGGGTCTTCGCCGAGTGCGCAGCCGCCCATCACATGGGCGCTGCCCAAGCGTGTGCGGAAGGGCTCCAGGCGCAGTTTGTCGATCATGGTCAGGGCCTGTTCCAGGCCTGATGCGGCGCTGGCGTCGCTGTGCACTGGGGTCACCTGGGTGGCGCCAGCGGCGAACTGTACTTGCGCCATGCTGCGGTAGGCTCGTCGCAAGCCGTCACGCAGGTAGTCGGTGACCGGGTAATCGAGCACGGGTGAACCATCGCCGCGCAGTTCCACGGTCCCACCCTGGCTTTCGGGGTGAAAACCATCGCGTAGCAGCGCCAGCATCATATGGGTATGGGGCAGCTCGGCCATGCGCTGGGCATTCTCGTGGCCGTGCCCACCCAGCAGGGTGCTGGCCAGGGCCGGGTGCAGCGGCGGTACTTCCAGCTTGTAGCCAACCGGACCGTCTGCGCCGCCTTGCCACTGGAAGTGGTCGCTGTAGATCGACTGCGGGGCGCCATAGTAAGGGTCGATACGCTCGCTGAAGCGTGCCGCACTGAAGTTGACCAGGTGCAGGAAGGTCCGCTTGCCGAGGCGGCCATGCGGGTCGGGCGCGGCAGAGCGCAGCAGCAGGGCCGGGCTGTTGATACCGCCACCGGCCAGGAGGTAATGGCGTGCCCGCACGCTGATCTGCCTGCCGGTTGGGTATATGCCTCGGGCGTCCAGGGCCCGGCATGTCAGGCTCTGAATGCGTTCGCCGTTGTGGGTGAAGCGCTCGGCCCGCGCCAGGTACAGCAGCTCGCCGCCTTGCTCAAGGGTGGCAGGTATACGGGTCACCAGCATCGATTGTTTGGCATTCACCGGGCAACCCATGCCGCAGTAGCCCAGGTTCCAGCAGCCGCGCACGTTGCGCGGGATCACCCCCCAGCGGTAGCCCAGCTGTTCGCAGCCCCGGCGCAGCACATCGTTGTTGGCATTCGGCGGCAAGGCCCAGGGGCTGATGCCCAGCTCCTGCTCCATGCGTTCGAACCAGGGGCGCAGTTCATCCTCGCTCAAACCGTTCACACCGTGGACCGAGGCCCACTGCGCCAGGGTTTGCGGCGGGGTACGAAAGCTCGAGGTCCAGTTCACCAGCGTGGTGCCACCCACGGCACGGCCCTGCAGGATGGTAATGGCGCCATCCTTGCTCATGCGCCCCAGGCCTTCCTGGTAAAGGCTGGCGTAAGCTTCATTCTCCAGCAGGTGAAAGTCGCTGCTGGTCTTCAGTGGGCCTTCTTCAATCAGCAGTACCTTGAAACCGGCAGCGCCGAGCATCTGGGCACTGGTGGCGCCGCCGGCACCACTGCCGATCACGACAATGTCGGCCTCCAGAGACAGGTCGTGCTCCAGGCGCGAGGCGTCGTAGGTGATCCAGCCGCGTTCGAGGCCTTGGCGAAACGGGTCGGGGACAGGCATTGGCGATGCTCTTGTTGTTTTCAGATTTTCGGTGGGCCCGGGTAACCGCAGTCTGCCCAGGATTCGGGGCATTCGTACCAGGCCATTTGCAGTAGTTGCAGCAACGAGGCGTGCCCCATGCGTAGCAGGTTCAGCGAGCTGTCCTGCCAACGCTGCAGGAACGCCGTGACCTGCGTGGCGCCAGCCTGGCCCCAGCTGACCCAGACGCCGGTCAGCGGGCCGCGAGTCAGTGGCAGGCTGAGCACGTCGAACAATTGCCGGGTGAGCTTGAGCATTTCCGGCGACAACGCCGCCAGCTTGTTGTCGAGGCTGCGCATTACCGGCGTCTCGGTGGCCTGCGTGCCGGCCAGCACCACCGGGATCAGCGCTCGCAGCAGTGGCAGGTCGTCGTCGCGGAGTACCTGATAGCCGGTCGCGGCTGTTTGCGCGCTGCACCCCACCAGGCTGGCGCCCGCCAGAAAAGCACTGGCGCCGAGGCTGAAACGCAGCAGTTCGCGGCGGTGCATGGTGCGATCCTCAGCGGATGAACAGTTTGTAGACCAGGCGCTGCAAGGCTTTGCCATAAGGCGGGTAAATCAGCCGTGCGGCGTTGAAGCGTTGCTTGGCAAGTACCGCCTTGGCCTTGCTGAAAGTGAGGAAGCCGTCATGACCATGGTAGTGACCCATGCCTGAAGGACCGATGCCGCCGAAGGGTAGATCGTCCTGGGCAACATGCAGCAAGGTGTCGTTCAGGCACACACCACCGGAGTGGGTGTGACGCAGCACATGCTCCTGGGTGCGGCGGTCATAGCCAAAGAAGTACAGCGCCAGTGGGCGTGGGCGCTGGTTGATGTAGGCCAAGGCCTGGTCGATGCCGTCATAAGGCACTAGCGGCAATAGCGGGCCGAAGATTTCGTCCTGCATCACCTGCATGCTGTCGTTCACATCCAGCAGCAAGTGTGGCGGCAGGCGCCGGCCTTGAGGAGCCTCGCCTGGGTACAAGTCGAGTACTTGCGCGCCTTTGGCCCGGGCATCGTCCAGCAGGTGCTGCAAGCGCTGCAACTGGCGCGGGTTGATGATGGCGGTGTAGTCGGGGTTGTCGGCTATGCGCGGGTACAGTCGGTGCACGGCGCGCTGGTAGGCGTCGCTGAAGGCGGGCAGCCGTTCGCGCGGCACCAGTACATAGTCGGGGGCAACGCAGGTCTGGCCGGCGTTGAGGGTCTTGCCGAAGGCGATGCGCTCGGCAGCGCTGTCCAGCGGCACATCGTCAGAAACAATAGCGGGAGACTTGCCACCCAACTCCAGGGTGACCGGGGTCAGGTTGTGCGCGGCAGCCTGCATCACCTGGCGGCCCACGCTGGTGGCACCGGTGAACAGCAGGTGGTCGAAGGGCAGGCGGGCAAAGGCCTGGCCCACCTCGACTTCACCGAGCACAACGCTGACCAGGTCTGTGGGGAACACACGCTCGAGCAGTTGCTGTAGGGCCAGGCCAGTCGCGGGCGTGGCCTCGCTAAGCTTGAGCATGACCCGGTTGCCGGCGGCCAGGGCGCAGGTCAACGGGCCGATGGCGAGGAACAGCGGGTAGTTCCACGGCACGATGATGCCGACCACGCCCAGGGGTTGATAGCGCACCTGTGCGCTTGCCGGCTGGAACGCCAGGCCGACGCGGCGTCGGCTGCTGCGCATCCAGCGTTGCAAGTGCTTTTCGGCGTGGCGCAGGCCCTGCACCGACGGTAGCAGTTCGGCCAGCAAGGTCTCGTCGGCGCTGCGCCCGGCAAAATCTTGGCTGATGGCATTGATCAGTTCTGCCTGGTTGCCCAGCAAGGCTTCACGCAGGCTTTTCAACCACTGGCGCCGCTGTGCCGCTGGTGGCAGCGGGTTACCGGCAAAGGCCAAACGCTGGGCCGCGAACGTCGTCGCGAGGTCGAGGTCGAATTGCACAGAGGGCAAGGCACTGGGCGAGTTCATGGCGGTGTCGAGTCCGGGCAGGGGTTGCCTAGAGCCTATACTCTAATTTGTACCATGGTGCGAATTTTTACATGCTGTTCCACGGTGCATTCCACCTGTAATACGCCGTAAGATAAACCTTTGATGAAGGCCCGCAGACTGGGAGCTGAGCATGGCCCCGCGCATGAAGACCCGAGAGCGCATCGTGCAGAACAGCCTGGAGCTGTTCAACCAGCAGGGCGAACGCAGCGTCAGTACCAACCACATTGCCGCGCACATGGAAATCTCGCCCGGCAACCTGTATTACCACTTCCCCAACAAGCAGGCGATCATTGCCCTGTTGTTCAGCCAGTACGAAGAACTGGTGGACAGCTTTCTGCGCCCGCCGCAGGGCCGTGCGGCAACCGTGGAAGACAAGCGCTTCTACCTCAAGGCCTTGCTGGCGGCGATGTGGAACTACCGCTTCCTGCACCGTGACCTGGAACATCTGCTGGACAGCGATGCCGAACTGGCCGCCCGTTACCGGCGTTTTTCCGAGCGCTGCCTGCGCCAGGGCCAGGCGATCTACCGCGGCTTCGTCGAGGCGGGCATTCTGGCCATGGTGCCGGCGCAGATCGAGTCGCTGACCATCAACGCCTGGATCGTGCTGACGTCATGGGTACGTTTTCTCAGCACCACGCGTGAACATTCCGCGCACTTGGGTGAAGAAGCCTTCAAGCGCGGCGTCTATCAGGTGTTGGTGCTGGAGCTCGGCTTCGTCACCGACAATGCCCGCACTGCCGTGGACGCGCTGTGCGAAGAATTCCATGTACCGTTCAACCAGGCCCTGGAGCGCTAACCCAGGGCCCTCGTGCCATTGATCAGGAGATTGTCATGCCCCTTGCGCAATTGATCACCCCGCAGCAGTTGGCCGAGCGACTGGACTCGCCCGGGTTGGTGATTCTCGACTGCCGTTTTGCCCTCGAGGATGTGGACTATGGCCAGCGCAGCTATGCCCAGGGGCATATTGCCGGGGCGCATTTTGCCGACTTGGACCGCGACCTCAGCGGGCCGGTGAGCAAGGGGCGCACCGGGCGCCACCCATTGCCCGATCCGCAGCGGCTGGTCGAGCGCCTGCGAGAGTGGGGCCTGAGCAACGACAGCGAGGTGGTGCTGTACGACGACGGCCCCGGCGCCTTTGCCGCCCGGGCCTGGTGGCTGCTGGTCTGGCTGGGCAAGCGCAGCGGTGTGGCGATTCTCGACGGTGGCCTGAAGGCCTGGCACGCGGCGCACCTGCCGTTGAGCCTGGACCCGCCGCCCAAACGTGAGGGCACTTTCAGTGGTGAGCCGGACGCGAAGCTGCTGATTGATGCCGACCATCTGGGCAAGCGCCTTGGTAGTGCAGACCTGACCTTGATCGATGCGCGTGCCTTGCCGCGTTTTCGCGGTGAAGTAGAGCCGATCGACCCGGTGGCGGGGCATATTCCCGGTGCCCAGTGTGCGGCGTTTACCGACAACCTAGGGGCTGACGGGTGTTTTCTGCCGGCGGATCAGCTAAAGCAGCGTTTTGCCGAAAAACTGGGTGGACGGGCGCCGGAGCAGTTGGTGTCTTATTGCGGGTCTGGGGTAACCGCTTGCCATAACCTGTTTGCGCTGGCGCTGGCGGGATACCCGCTGGGCAAGCTGTATGCGGGGTCGTGGAGCGAGTGGATCAACAACCCGCAGCATGCTGTGGCCACCGACGAGTAAGCAGACCGGGTTGAACCCCCGCGGTGGGTGGCACCGGCAATGCCGGTGTTCGCGTGCATGCCCGCTCCCACAGGGGGCGCGCAGCCTTTACCAATTCGCGGGCTAGCTACCGTCCACCAGCCACTGCGGAATCCGTCGTTCCAGGTAGTACCCCGGATTTCGCAGGCTGCCATCGACAAAGCCCACATGCCCACCGCGGCCATGCAGTTCGAAGCGGGTCTGTGGTGACAGTTCACGGGCCGTCGGCAGGCTGTGACTGGACACGAACGGGTCATCGCTGGAATGGATGATCAGCGTTGGCGTGCGGTTCTGGCCAAGGAAGAAGTGGCTGGATGAGCGGCGATAGTAGTCGTGTGCATCGCGAAAGCCATTGAGCGGTGCAGTGACTTTTCCGTCGAAGTCCCAGAATGTGCGCAAGTTGGTGAGTTGGCCCAGACGTTCCAGTGTCGCCAGCTGCTCGTGCTGGCCCCGGGCGTGGAAGTGCCGCTGTTTGAGCTGAACATATGCCAGCATCTCGCGCATGAAATGCGCTTGATACACCTTGGAGAAGCCCTGGCCGATGCGGTCGGCACAGTGGTCCAGGCGAAAGGGTACCGATACTGCAACTGCTGCCTCCAGTTGGCTGGCGACGCCGCTCTCACCCAGGTACTTCAACAGTACATTGCCACCCAGCGAATAACCCACTGCGTACAGCGGTGCCAGCGGGCGCTGGGCGCGAAGATGGCTGACAATTTCCGCCAGGTCTTCGCTGGCGCCGGAGTGGTAGCTGCGCGGCAACAGGTTGGGCTCGCCTGAGCAACCACGCCAGTTCACTGCCACGCTGGCCCAGCCGCGGCTTTGCAGCGCCTGCTGCAAGCCTTTCACGTAAGGCGAGTGAGACGAGCCGGTCAGCCCATGCAGCACCAGTACCAGTGGTGCATGGGGTTGGTGCGGACCGTGCCAGTCCAGGTCGATGAAGTCGCCGTCGGCCAGCCACAGCCGCTCTCGGTCACGCTGCAGCTCAGGCAGCTTGCGCCAGAGTGGCCCCCACAGGGTCTGCAGGTGGGGATTGGATAGGCCGATGGCTGGACGGAATGTGGCGTTGTGGCTGGGCATGCTGGGTGGCTCATGATGTGCCTTGCTAGCTTGCCATGAAACAGCGCCACAGTACCTGCGCTATTGGTCGGGGGCTGGCAGCGGCTGTTGCTGAACGCCTGGTCCGACACTGACAAGCACCTTGCGGCTCAGGGCCAGCCGGCGCTGCATGACGGCTCGGACATCTGCCGGGGTAAGCTCGGCAATACGGGCGCTGTACGTGTCGAGATGATCGGCAGGTTGTCGCTGATGGGTTACTTCCGTCAGCAGTGTTGCGAGTTGCCTGTTCTGCGCGATCCCTCGCAGCAACTGCCCTTCCAGCTGTTTGCGTGCCAGTTGCAGCTCCCGCTGGGTGGGCCCCTCGTCGATGAACGCCTGCAGCAGGGTTTCTACCAGTGCCTGCGTGCCCTGCACATGCTGGGGCGCAACCTCCCATTCCACGGTGAACAGGCCGCCTGCACTCAATGGCAATACATGCGTGTACACGCCGTAGGTCAGGCCGCGTCGTTGGCGCAACTCCACCATCAAGCGCGACTCGAGGCCCTCTCCCAGAACAGCACTTGCCAAGGTCAGGGCCAGAAACTCCGGATCGTTGGCGGGTACGTTCATGGGCAGTGCCAGCAGGACCGCACTGCTGGCACCAGCCTGTTCGACGGCTATCGTCGCGCTGGGGGCCGCCGGGGCCGCCGGTAGTTCAGTGGCCGACCAGCCTTGCGGCAGGGCCTGGCTGATCTGTTGTGAGATGGCTTGGGCTTGTGCAAGGGAAAGGTCGCCTACCACGACCATCTCAAGGTTGCTGGCGCTGTAGGCGCGTTGGTGGAATGCCCGCAAGTCCTCAGGGGTAATGGCCTCGATACCTTGAGCGGTGCTGCCCAGAGGGTTGCCGTAAGGATGCCCGTTGAACAGGTGGCGGAAGACTTCGCTACGTGCTCTGAGGATGGGTAGCCGCTCGCGCGATGCGTGGTTTTGCAGCAACTGGCGCTTGATCTTGGTCAGGGCCATTGGGTGGAAGACAGGGTGGGCCACGAGGTCGGTGAGCAGCGCCAAGGCCGGGTCGAGCAAAGAAGGAGGGCTAAGGCTGCGCAGGCGCAGCGTCGCATGTTCCAGACGTACTTGTTTTTCCATGACCGCGCCCAGGCGCTCCAGGTGTTCAGCCTGCTGGGCAGCCGTGTAGGCCTGGCTACCCTCATCGAGCATGGAGAGCGTCAAGGCTGCCAGGCCAGGGTACAGAGTGTCCTGCGTGCTGCCGGCCTTGAACCGTAGTATCACGTCAACGATTGGCAGTTCCCGTGCTTCAACGAATTTGACGTCCGTGCCCGCAGTCGTCTTCCACGCTTGAACCTGTGTATGGATGGTTTCGAACTGGTCCAGGTCAAGTCCCTGGGCAGAGAGCAGCCCGCCGTAGAGGTTGTTGGCCCCGGCAGGCTGTTGCAGGGTCGTTGAGTCAGTCATGAGCGCTTTCCTTGTGGTGCGTGAACGTGAAGGCTGTACGGGAATCGGTGAGGAATTCATAGGCAGCCAGGCCTACCTGCTCGGCTGTCACGGTCTCGATGGCCTGTTGTTCTTCCTCGAGCGAAATAACCGGCAAGCCACAGGCGGCCTGTTTACCCATGGTTTGGGCCTGCTCGGCAATGTCGTCCCGTTCGAAAATCAGCCTGGCCAGCAGACGAGCCTTGGCACGTTGCAGGTGTTCCTTGGCTGGCGCTGACTGGCGAAACGCTTCGATCTCCTGCATCAGCCGCTCGGCCGCGGTCTCCGGGGTTACGTGTGGGCTGCAGAACGCGTAAAGGGTCAGCAGGCTGTCACCGCGCTGCCAGGGTTCATAGGTCGCTTTCATGTATTGCAGGATTGGTTCGTCCAGCAGCAGCCTGCGCTGGAGGATGCTGCTGTAGCCGTTGGCAAGCAGATCGGGAAGCAGACGTAGCGCGTAGGCCTGCCTGGCAGACTGCGCGGTACGCTGGCTGGGTAGTTTGAAGCTTATGATCGCGCCGTTGTGCAAGCCTGGCAGGCGCAGCGTCTGAAAGCGCCGGCCCTGGGAGGAGGGCCCTGTGGGTAAGGGCTGCATCGGCAAGCGATGGGCGGGAATCGCCGCAAAGTGGCGCGTCACCAAGGTCTGCAGTTGTAGCAGGCTGATGTCGCCGGCCACAGCGAGGGTGGCATTGTTGGGGTGATACCAGGTCTTGTACCAGGTACGCGCTGCGGCTGGAGTGAGGCTCTCCAGATCTGACATGTGGCCAATGACAGGCGTGCCATGGCCACTATTGCCGTAAGCCAGCAGGTCGTGATGCTCCAGCGCCAATGCCCAAGGATTGTTGTCCACTGCCTCGCGCCGCTCAGCCATGACCACTGCCAGTTCCCGAGCAAAGGGCGTATCGCCGAGGGTGGCACTGGCCATGACATCAGCCATGGCCTCCAGGGCAATTTCCAGGTGGCGGGTTGGCAGGGTGAGCGGAAATACCGTGGCATCCGAATAGGTGAATGCATTCGGGTCGCCGCCCAAGCGGGTCATGAGCGTTGAGTACTGGCCAGGCGCCAGTTTGCTGCTGCCCTCGAACAGTAGATGCTCCAAGGCATGGGACAGGCCGGTGTGGCCTTCAGGTTCGTAGCTGGAGCCTACGTGGTACCACAGCTGCACGCTGACCAGTGGCGCACGGTGGTCTTCACGCAGGCAGACGTGCAGGCCGTTGGCGAGGGTAAAAGAACCTTTCGAGCTCGCCATTAGCGGCGGGGAGGGGTGTTCGGCCATGGTTGAACTGCTCCTTCAGGAAATGAAGGTGCAGCTTCAACCATGGCGCAGGTGGGATGCGGTAACTAAGTACATCCAACCCGCGGGTAATCAGCCCCGCTGCCAGAGTGCGTAGTGCACCTGGCCGGTCTTCTTCTCGCGGTGCAGGCGCCAGTTGCCTGGCAACTGCAAGGTCGAGGGTGCCGCTTCGCTTTCGGTGTAGACCCATGCCTGCTCGCCCAGCCACTGATTCTGCTCCAGCAAGTTGCAGGTGTTGGCCAGCAGGTCCTGGTGGAACGGCGGGTCGAGGAACACGACATCGAACTGCTGCTTGGCCGGGCCGTGCAGGTAGCGCAGGGCGTCGGTCTGCAGAATTTGCCCGCGGGGACAGCGCAGGATTTCGAGGTTGTTCTTCAGGTTGGCGATGGCCGCAGGGTTGCTATCCAGCGCCACGGCGTCCTCGGCCCCACGGGACAGGGCTTCGAGCACCAGAGCGCCACTGCCGGTAAAGGCGTCCAGCACGCGGGCACCCTCGATGTAGGGGGCCAGCCAGTTGAATACGGTTTCCCGCACGCGATCAGGCGTTGGCCGCAGGCCTTCGCCTTCCGGCACCGCCAGGCGGCGGCTGCGCCACTCGCCGGCGATGATGCGCAGGTGGCCCTGGCCCTTGCTTTTGCCCGCTTGCGGGCGGGCGGGAGGGGTGGATCTTGGCATTAGTGCTCCGGTACCCCGAGCGGTTGCTCGGAGGGCTTGTCAGTGGGTGCTGGCAGCGGTTTTTGTGGCACTTTCGGGCCAACGGTGACGATCACCAGTTTATCGGCTGACAGGTGTTTGTTCATGGCTGCCTTGACCTGTTCGACGGTGAGGGCCTGGGACTGTTGCATGAAGTCCTCCAGCCAGGTCAGCGGCAAGTTGTAGAAGCCGATCGCGCCCAGTTGGCCGACGATGCTGGCATTACTGGCATTGGACAGCGGGAAGCTGCCGGCCAGCTCACGCTTGGCATCGTCCAGCTCCTGTTGGGTCGGGCCCGTCTTCAGGTAGTCGGCGAGAATGTCTTGCACCAGCTTGAGCGTGCCCTCGCTGAGCTCGGCACGGGTTTGCAGGTTGATCATGAATGGGCCGCGCACCTGCATCGGGCTGAATGCCGAGTAAACGCCGTAGGTCAGCCCGCGCTTCTCCCGCACCTCGCTCATCAGCCGGGTACCGAAGGCACCACCGCCAAGGATCTGGTTGCCCAGCGACAGGGCTGGCCAGTCCGGATCCTGCCGGTCGATCCCCAGTTCGGCCAGCATCAGGTGGGTCTGCTTGGACGGGAAGTCGATGTGGGTCAGGCCGGCCTTGGCGTCCGTGGGTTGGGCCGGTGCGGCCAGCGCAGGGCCCTTGGGCAGGCCGGCAGACACTTGGGCGGCGATGGCTTCGGCCTCTGCACGGCTGAGGTCGCCGACCAGGGCGATTACCGCATTGCCGCCGGTATAGGCCTTTGCGTGGAACGCGCGCAGTTGTGCCAGGCTTATGCCCGCGATGCTCTCTGCGGTGCCGTCGCTTGGGTGGGCGTAGGGGTGGTCGCCATAGAGGTTGCCGAAAAGGGCCTTGCCGGCGATCTTGCCCGGGTTCTGCTTCTCATATTCGAAGCCTGCCAGCATCTGGTTCTTGATGCGCTTGAGGGCATCTTCGGGGAATGTCGGCTTGCCCGCTACCTCTGTAAACAGCTTGAGGGCCGGTTCGCGCTTGTCCTTGGCACTGAGGCTGCGCAGTGATGCCACGGCCATATCGCGGTAGGAACCGTTGCCAAAGTCTGCACCCAGGCCTTCGAAGCCCTCGGCGATGGCGGTGACGTCCTTGCCGGCCACGCCCTCGTTGAGCATGGCGTTGGTCAGAGCGGCCAGGCCTGGCGTGCCGCCATCCTGGCTGCTGCCGGCGGCGAAGGTGACACGCAGGTCGAACATGGGCAGTTCGCGGGCCTCGACGAACAGCACCCGGGCACCCTCGGCGGTGTTCCAGTGCTGGATGTTCAACTGACGCCGGCTGGGTGCCTTGCCATTCAGTTCGGCCAGCGATTGCAAGGTGTTGGCCGGGCGGGCTGCGCTGCTGTCGGCCTTGGCAGCGTTATCGGCCATGGCCGGAGCGGCCAGCACAGCCGCCAGCGCCAGGGCACGAATGCCCGTGGCCAGCAGGGTTGGGCGTGGTGCGCGGCGATCACTCATGAGCGGACTCCTCAGGCAGTACATGGGCAACGCTCAGGCGTTCGCGGGTGAAGTAGGTGCGCGCGGCGTTCTGGATGTCCTGCGGGGTGACGCGCTTGAGCTCGTCCAGTTCGCTGTCGATCAGCTTCCAGGACAGGCCGACGGTCTCCAGCTGGCCGATGGTGGTGGCCTGGCTGCTGATGGAGTCGCGGTCGTAGACGAGGCCGGCGATGACCTGGGCGCGTACGCGCTCCAGCTCTTCGGCGCTGGGTGGCGTGCTCTTGAGTTCGTCAAGCAACTGCCAGATGCCTTTCTCGACGTCGGCGAGGGTTTTCTGCTTCTGCACATTCGGCGTCGCCGAGATCAGGAACAGGCTGTCGCCGCGGGTGAAAGCGTTGTAGCTGGACGAAGCGCCGGCGACCAGTTCCTGGCCACGCTCCAGGCGTGCCGGCATGCGGGCGCTGTAGCCGCCGTCGAGCAGTGCCGAGATCAGGCGCAGTGCATGCACCGTACGTGGGTCCTTGGCGGTGGGCAGGCCGGGCACGTTGAAACCGTAGATCAGGCTTGGCAGCTGGGTTCGTACGTGCAGGGTCAACTGGCGCCAACCTGGTTCGGCCAGCTCCAAGGGCAGCTTGGCTGGGGGTACGGCGCGTTTGGGAATATTGCCGAAATACTTCTGCGCCAGGCCCTTGACCTCGTCGGCGGTGACATCACCGACCACCACCAGGGTGGCGTTGTTGGGGGCGTACCAGGACTCGTACCAATGGCGAAGCTCCTCGACCTTCATGCGCTCCAGGTCTGCCATCCAGCCAATGGTCGGCGTGTGGTAGCCGCTGGCCGGGTAGGCCATGGCGCGGAACAGCTCGAATGCCTTGGCATTGGGCTGGTCGTCGGTGCGCAGGCGGCGTTCTTCCTTGATGACCTCGATTTCGCGGCTGAACTCGTCGGCAGGCAGGCGCAGGCTGGCAAGGCGGTCGGCCTCCAGTTCCAGGGCTACCGGCAGGCGGTCGCGGGCCAGCACTTGGTAATAGGCGGTGTAGTCGTCGCTGGTGAAGGCGTTTTCATCGGCGCCGAGGTCACGCAGAATGCGCGAAGCCTCGCCGGGGCCGACCTTGGCGCTGCCCTTGAACATCATGTGTTCCAGTGCATGGGACAATCCGGTCTGGCCCGGGGTCTCGTAGCTCGAGCCGACCTTGTACCAGATCTGCGAGACCACCACCGGGGCGCGATGGTCTTCGCGGACCACAACCTTCAGGCCATTGTCGAGGATGAATTCGTGGGTGGGTTGCACATCGGCGGCAAATGCCGCGAGCGGCAGGCAGAGCGTGCCGAGCAACAGGCCAGCGGCGCGGCGGGCTAGAGCATTCATACGGTGTTTAACCTGTTCGGCGGCCCGCTGGGTTTAGCGTCGGCGGGCCAGGAGGTGCTAGGATACTGATCCGGTTGCCTGGCGACCATGCCTGTCGCCGTTCTGGCCCACAGGACACTAAGACAAAACGTTGCGCATGAACCAGCCGGCTTCAAGATAGTCTGTTCTGCGTAGAGAGAATTCCTGATTGGCCCTCGCTGGCCCATCGCTACCCTGAGATAGCCGTCTTCCATGTTTGGTTCCAACGACGACAAAAAAGCGCCGGCCGAGGCTGGTGAGAAGAAAGGCCTGTTCAGCTGGTTTCGCAAGAAGCCGCAGCCACCTGCGGGAGCGGGCGTGCCCGCGAATGAACCCCCCGCTGCCGAGCAGTCTGCAGCCGCGCCGGTCGAGGGCTCAACCGCCGAAGTGCCACAGGCCCCCGAACCCGTTCAGGCCCCTGCGGCTCCACAGCTGGCTGAGCCGCAGCCGGTCGCCGCACCCGCCCGGCCCCCGGTAGTCGAGGCCCCCGTCCCTGAACCGGTTGCGTCCCAGCCGTTGCAGGCCCCTGAGCCCGAGCCGGTCGCGTCCCGGCCGCTGGTGGCGCCTGCACCGCAGCCGGTCGCGTCCATGCCCTTGCAGGCGGCCCCTGTCGAGTCTGCCCCTGTCGAGGCCGCAGCGCCGGTCAGCAACCTGGTGCTGCCGGTTGCCGAAGAGCCCGTCGCCCTGGTGCCGGACCTGGAGCCGAAAGCGCCGCCCGCCATCCCGGAACGCGCGGTACCAGTTCCCGCGGCCCCTGTTGCGGCTCCCGCCGAACAGGCCAAGCCCGGCTTCTTTGCGCGCCTCAAGCAAGGCCTGTCCAAGACCAGTGCCAGCATCGGCGAGGGCATGGCCAGCCTGTTCCTCGGCAAGAAGGTCATCGATGACGACCTGCTCGACGAAATCGAAACGCGCCTGCTGACAGCCGACGTGGGTGTGGAGGCTACCTCGGCCATTGTCCAGAACCTGACCCAGAAGGTCGCGCGCAAGCAGTTGGCCGATGCCGATGCCCTGTACAAATCGTTGCAGGAAGAACTGGCTGCGCTGCTGCGCCCGGTCGAGCAGCCGCTGAACGTACAAGCCCAGAACAAACCCTATGTGATCCTTGTGGTTGGCGTGAACGGCGCCGGCAAGACCACCACCATCGGCAAGCTGGCGAAGAAGCTGCAACTGGAAGGCAAGAAGGTAATGCTGGCTGCCGGTGATACCTTCCGTGCAGCGGCGGTCGAGCAGTTGCAGGTGTGGGGCGAGCGTAACCAGATTCCGGTGATCGCCCAGCACACGGGCGCCGACTCTGCCTCGGTAATCTTCGATGCCGTGCAGGCCGCCAAGGCCCGTGGCGTTGACGTGCTGATCGCCGACACTGCCGGTCGCCTGCACACCAAAGATAACCTGATGGAAGAGCTGAAGAAGGTTCGCCGGGTTATCGGCAAGCTCGACGTTGAGGCACCGCACGAGGTGCTGCTGGTGCTTGATGCCGGCACCGGCCAGAACGCCATCAGTCAGGCCAAGTACTTCAACCAGAGCGTCGAGCTGACCGGCCTGGCCCTGACCAAGCTGGACGGCACTGCCAAGGGCGGGGTGATCTTCGCCCTGGCCAAGCAGTTCAACATCCCGATCCGTTTCATCGGCGTCGGTGAAGGCATCGACGACCTGCGTACCTTCGAAGCCGAGCCGTTCGTCAAGGCTCTGTTCGCCGAGCGAGATTGACCATGATCCGATTCGAGCAGGTTGCCAAGCGCTATCCCAATGGTCATGTGGGTTTGCATGAGCTGAGTTTCCGGGCGCGCCGGGGCGAATTCCTGTTCGTCACCGGCCACTCGGGCGCTGGCAAGAGCACCCTGCTGCGCCTGTTGCTGGCCATGGAGCGCCCGACCAGCGGCAAGCTGATGCTGGCAGGGCAGGACCTGGGCCAGATCAGCAATGCGCAAATCCCGTTCCTGCGCCGGCAAATCGGCGTGGTGTTCCAGAACCACCAGCTGTTGTTCGACCGCACCGTGTTCAACAACATTGCCTTGCCGCTGCAGATTCTCGGCCTGTCCAAGGTCGAGATCGCCAAGCGCGTGGACTCGGCCCTGGAGCGTGTGTCGCTGTCCGACAAAGGCGAGCTGTTCCCGGCCGACCTGTCCACCGGGCAGCAGCAGCGGGTCGGTATCGCCCGAGCCATCGTTCACCAGCCGGCTCTGCTGCTGGCCGACGAGCCCACCGGTAACCTCGACCCGCGTCTGGCTGCAGAGATCATGGGCGTGTTCGAGGACATCAACCGCCTGGGCACGACGGTATTGATCGCCAGCCACGACCTGGCACTGATCGCGCGCATGCGCCACCGCATGCTGACGTTGCAACGCGGCCGCTTGATCGGCGATGGGGAGGCCGGGCAATGAACACTACACGTACTCCGAAGGTTTCCGAGCGGGTCGCACCGAAACCGGCCGATCCGCAACCTGCGAAGAAAAAACGCGGGGAAGACGATGATGGCCCGGACTTCCGCACCCTGCTGCATGCCTGGCTGGAAAGCCACCGTGCCAGCCTGGCCGACAGCCTGCGCCGCCTGGGCAAGCAACCGATTGGCAGTTTCTTCACCTGCCTGGTGATGGCAGTGGCGCTGAGCATGCCGATGGGCCTGTCCCTGTTGCTGAAGAACGTCGAGCAGCTTGGCGGTTCGTGGCAGCGCGCTGCGCAGATTTCGCTGTACCTCAAGCTTGATGCTGGCAGCCGTGATGGCGAAGCGCTGCGCGACGAGATCAAGGGCATGCCTGGCGTGGCGGACGCCCAGTATGTCAGCCGCGAGCAGGCGCTGGAGGAGTTCCAGCAGCAGTCCGGGCTGGGCGAGGCCCTGCGCGAACTGCCAGACAACCCACTGCCGGGTGTGGTGGTTGTAACTCCGACCGAGGTCGACAAGCCAGCCCTGGAAGCCTTGCGTCAGCGCCTGTCGGAGCTGCCGCGGGTGGACGTGGCGCAACTGGACCTGGTTTGGGTCGAGCGGCTGGCAGCCATCCTCAAGTTGGGTGACCGCTTCGTCTTCGGTCTGGCCGTGATGCTGATTTCTGCCCTGCTGTTAGTAATCGGTAACACAATTCGTCTACACATTGAAAACCGTCGTATCGAGATCGAAGTGATCAAGCTGGTCGGCGGCACCGACGCCTACGTGCGCCGGCCTTTCCTGTACATGGGCGCCCTGTATGGCCTGGGCGCAGGCCTGCTGGCGTGGGGCATCCTGGCGTTTGGCCTGAACTGGCTGAACGAGGCGGTGGTAGGGCTTTCCGGACTGTATGGCAGTGACTTCGCTCTGGGCGGCGTTCCGGCTTCCGATGGTCTGTCGCTCTTGATCGGAGCAGTGTTGTTGGGGTATATCGGTGCATGGATTGCAGTCGCCCGCCACTTGAACGAGCTGGCGCCGCGATAGTTTTTACGTGTCAGCATTGACATTTTCTTCACTGCGGAACTTGTACCGTCGTTCCAGGTCAATGTTGGCAGCGCCCACAAGGTGCGAGTTTTGTAAGTCGGAGGTTCTTGAATGACCACATCGTTGCAACCTGCCTATGCCCTGGTACCCGGTGCAAACCTGGAAGCCTATGTGCACACGGTCAACAGCATTCCGCTGCTGACGGTCGAGCAGGAGCGTGATCTGGGCGAGCGTCTCTATTATGAGCAGGATGTCGAGGCCGCTCGTCAGATGGTGATGGCCCACCTGCGTTTCGTTGTACATATCGCCCGTAGCTATGCCGGCTACGGGTTGGCTCAGGCTGACCTGATCCAGGAAGGCAACGTCGGCCTGATGAAAGCCGTCAAACGCTTCAACCCGGAAATGGGCGTGCGCCTGGTGTCGTTCGCGGTGCACTGGATCAAGGCTGAGATCCACGAGTTCATTCTGCGCAACTGGCGTATCGTGAAGGTGGCTACCACCAAGGCTCAGCGCAAACTGTTCTTCAACCTGCGTAGCCAGAAGAAACGCCTGGCGTGGCTGAACAACGACGAAGTGCATCGCGTGGCGGAAAGCCTTGGCGTCGAGCCGCGCGAAGTGCGCGAGATGGAAAGCCGCCTCAGCGGCCAGGACATGGCCTTCGACCCGGCAGCGGAAGCGGACGACGACAGCGCATTCCAGTCGCCTGCGCATTACCTGGAAGACCACCGTTACGATCCGGCGGTGCAGCTGGAGGATGCCGACTGGAGTGACAACTCCACCAGCAACCTGCACGAAGCGCTGCAAGGTTTGGACGAGCGTAGCCGCGATATTCTCTATCAGCGTTGGCTGGCGGAAGAGAAGGCCACGTTGCACGAACTGGCAGACAAGTACAGCGTATCGGCTGAGCGTATTCGCCAGCTGGAGAAGAATGCGATGAACAAGGTCAAGGCGTTGATCGCTGCCTGATCGAGTCTTGGTTGTAAAGAAAAGCCGCTGGCCCTGATGGGGTGAGCGGCTTTTTTTGTGCTCGGCGTGAGGGGTGTGGCGCCTGTGAGGTCGAGCGCCGCCCGCGCGGCGCATCGCGAGCTGCGCTCGCTCCTACGTTTGTTTCAGGCCGGTAACGCCTGTGACAGGCGCGCGCGACCGCCTTGTTTGTTCAACGCGAATGGGGGCATGCGCCAAGGCGACCGCGCGCAGATCCCATAGGAATGATTGGCCCGAAACAAACGTAGGAGCGAGCGCAGCTCGCGATGCGCCGCGCGGGCGGCGCTCGATTTGCGCATCACCGCAAAACTCAAAGCTTGTTGCGCGACGTGTCGAGCTGCATCAGGTAGCTGGGCCCGCCCAACTGGCTCATCTGCCGGCGAATCCAGCTGGCCCGGCTGGCCACATACGCACTCGGCCGGCTGGCGCTCCACTTGATCGGACTAGGCAGCACCGCAGCCAGCTGCGCCGCCTGCTGGCGGCTGAGCCGGCTGGCGTCGACACCGAAGTGATAACGCGCCGCCGCCTGGGCGCCAAACACGCCGTTGCCCCACTCGGCGCTGTTCAAATAGACCTCGAGAATCCGTTCCTTCGACCAGAACAACTCAATCAGCGCGGTGAACCAGGCCTCCAACCCCTTGCGAAACCAGCTGCGGCCTGACCACAGAAACAGGTTCTTGGCCACTTGTTGGGTCAGGGTGCTGGCGCCGCGAATGTTGCCGCCGCGCTCGTTGTGGGCCAGCGCCGCCTGAATGGCCGGGATGTCGAAGCCCCAGTGGCTGGCGAACTTCTGGTCCTCGCCAGCAATGACTGCAACCTTGAGCTGATCGGAGATGTTTTCCCATGGCTCCCAGTCGCGCTGCAGGTCGATCGGTTCACCACTCACCCAAGACTGTACCTTGCGCTCGATCATCAGCGCCGTGCCGGGCGGTGGGACCCAGCGGAACACCAGCACCAGTACGATGCTGCAGGCAACGAACCAGAGCAGGGCACGGGAAAGGCGACGGATAAGCGTTGACAGCATGTCGATGGCTTGGCCCTAAGGGTGGAAGGGGCCATTATACAGACCCGATACAAGGAGTCGTCCCATGCTTCGCAGCTTCCTGATGCTTGCCGCCTTTTTTGGCTTTACCGGGGTCGCCCTGGGCGCCTTTGCCGCTCATGGCCTGAAAAACCGGCTGACGGCTGACTACCTGGCGATCTTCCATACCGGCGTGACTTACCAACTGGTCCATGCCTTGGCGATCTTCGGCGTTGCGGTGCTCTCGGCGCACCTGCCCGGGCGCCTGGTGGGGTGGGCCGGCGGCCTGTTTGCGTTGGGCATCGTGCTGTTCTCCGGCAGCCTGTACCTGCTGACCCTCAGCGGCATCGGCAAGCTTGGCATCATCACCCCGATTGGTGGCTTGTGCTTCCTCGGCGGCTGGTTGTGCCTGGGCCTGGCAGCCTGGCGGCTGGGCTGACCGAGTGGTCCACAATCACGACTAATGGCGCGCACCGCCCTTGGGTTGCAGGGCGGTTCGGCGCTAGAATGCTGGCCCCAAAGAACAATGGTGGCCGTGCGCATGCGCATTAAATTGAACGGTGAACCTTACGAACTGCCTGCCGGCGAAAGCGTTGCAGCCCTGCTGGCGCGCCTGGAACTGACCGGGCGCCGTGTTGCAGTGGAACTGAATCTGGATATCGTGCCGCGCAGCCAGCACGACAGCACGCTGCTGAATGACGGCGACCAGGTCGAAGTGGTCCACGCCATCGGTGGCGGCTGACAGCAGCCCGGCGGTTCACAAGCAAGCCCTGCAACCTTTTCCCGAGGAACAACGATGAGCAACGTTCGTAGCGACAAGCCCTTCACCCTGGCCGGGCGTACTTTCCAGTCGCGCCTGCTGGTCGGTACCGGCAAGTACCGTGACATGGAAGAAACCCGCCTGGCCACCGAGGCCTCGGGTGCCGAAATCGTCACTGTCGCTGTGCGCCGCACCAACCTTGGCCAGAACGCGGGCGAGCCGAACCTGCTCGATGTACTGTCGCCCGACAAGTACACCATCCTGCCGAACACTGCAGGCTGCTTTGATGCGGTGGAAGCGGTACGCACTTGCCGTCTGGCCCGCGAACTACTCGATGGGCGTAAATCGCACGAGTCCCGCACGCTGGTGAAGCTGGAAGTGCTGGCCGACCAGAAAACCCTGTTCCCTAACGTGATCGAAACCCTCAAGGCTGCCGAAGTGCTGGTCAAGGAAGGTTTCGATGTAATGGTCTACACCAGCGACGACCCGATCATCGCCCGTCAGCTGGCCGAAGTCGGCTGCATCGCGGTCATGCCGCTGGCAGGCCTGATTGGCACCGGCCTGGGTATTTGCAACCCCTACAACCTGCAGATCATCCTGGAAGAATCCAAGGTGCCGGTGCTGGTCGATGCTGGCGTGGGTACCGCATCCGACGCCACCATCGCCATGGAAATGGGCTGTGAGGCAGTGCTGATGAACTCGGCCATTGCCCATGCCCAGCAGCCGGTGCTGATGGCCGAGGCCATGAAACACGCCATTGTTGCGGGTCGCATGGCCTATCTGGCCGGTCGTATGCCGAAGAAACTCTATGCCAGCGCCTCTTCGCCGCTGGATGGTCTGATCAAGTAAGAGCAACTGATGACTGAATCGCACGATACGCCGATCACCCCCGACGGCGACGCCCGCCCACACCGCCGCATCAAGAGCTTCGTGATGCGTGCCGGGCGCATGACCGAAGGCCAGCAACGCGGCCTGGACCAAGGCGGCCCGCTGTACATCCTGCCACTGGCTGACAGCCCGGTTGACTACGACCAGGTGTTCGGCCGTTCGGCCCCGCGCACCTTGGAGATTGGCTTCGGCATGGGCCATTCCCTGCTGGAAATGGCGGCTGCCGCACCTGAGCAGGACTTCATCGGTGTGGAAGTGCACCGCCCGGGTGTTGGCGCGCTGCTCAATGGCGTGCTGACCCAGGGGCTGAAAAACCTGCGGGTGTATGACTGCGATGCCATCGAGGTGCTGAACCGTTGCGTGGCGGATAACAGCCTCGATCGGTTGATGCTGTTCTTCCCAGACCCTTGGCACAAAGCGCGTCACCACAAGCGCCGCATCGTCCAGCTGGAGTTCGCCGAGCTGGTACGTCGCAAGCTCAAGCCTGGTGGTGTGTTCCACATGGCCACCGATTGGGAGCCGTATGCCGAGTACATGCTGGAAGTGATGAGCGCAGCTCCTGGCTATCGCAACCGTGCGGCAGACGGCACTTATGTGCCGCGCCCCGAAGAGCGCCCGATCACCAAGTTCGAACGCCGCGGTGAGCGGCTGGGCCATGGGGTGTGGGACTTGAAGTTCGAGAAGGTGGATTGAGCGGCTGATACGGCTTCTCGATGTGCCGATGCTTGCAGGAATGCAGGCGAAAAAACCGCCTTGAGAAGGGCGGTTTTTTCTTTGTAGGAGCGGGTTTACCCGCGAATACGGTAGTGGCGGCAACGGTGAACGGCGGGTGGAGATTGGCCAGCACGGCCGGCCCTTTCGCGGGTGAACCCGCTCCTACAAGGGCCCGGGGCCATTGGCTCAGCCTCGGCGATCCGCCACCACGCCAATCAATACCAGCACCACCAGCAACACAGGCGCCAACGCATAGTTGTTGAACTGGCTCAGCCCCTTCACCACCCACGGCGTGGCATAGATCAGCGCGGCACCGCTGCCGATCATTACCATCAGCGCCATGAACGGCACGCGCAGGGCGCCGGCCAAGCCCCCCAGGCGTTGCTCTGCCCAGGCTTTGACATCGGTGCCGAACAGCACCAGCAGGCAGCCTACCAAGGCCAGTGAAATCTCCGACAGGTTGCTGCGGCTCCAGCGGGAAACCGTCGCGAGCAGATCAAGTACCAGATCCATGGGTCATCCTTAGGTCAAGAAATACTGCAGCAGGTCATTGAGGAACAACTGGCCCCTCGGCGTGGCTACCAGTCGATCCGGTTCGACCTGCAAAAGGCCCTTTTGTTCGGCGGCACGGCGTGCCTCATGCAGCTGCGCCAGTGGCAAGCCGGTGCGTTGGGTGAACAGTTCGGCTTCCACGCCATCGGTCAGGCGCAGGGCGTTCATCAGGAACTCGAACGGCAGTTCATCGACTGGCAGCAGCTTCTCGCCGGCCTTGAACGGCTTGGCCAGGTTCAGGTAATCCTTGGGCAGGCGGGTCTTCCAGGTACGCAGGATGCGCCCGTCGGCAAAGGTGAGCTTGCCGTGGGCGCCGGCGCCGATACCGATGAAGTCGCCGAAGCGCCAGTAATTGAGGTTGTGCCGGGCGGCGCGGTCTGCCTGGGCGTAGGCTGATACCTCGTACTGGCGGTAGCCGTGCGCGGCCATCAGCGCTTGGCCGGCTTCCTGAATATCCCAGAGGATATCGTCTTCGGGTAGCTCTGGCGGCTGGTTCCAGAACACCGTGTTCGGTTCCACGGTGAGCTGATACCACGACAGGTGTGTCGGGCCCAGGTCGATGGCCTGGCGCAGGTCAGCCAGCGCGTCGTCCTGCGACTGGTCGGGCAGGCCGTGCATCAGGTCCATGTTGAAATTGTCGAAACCGGCCGCGCGCGCCATGCCAGCGGCCCGAACCGCTTCGTCGCCATTGTGGATGCGCCCTAGTGCTTCCAGCTTGGCTGGCTGGAAGCTCTGCACACCGATCGACAGGCGGTTGATGCCGGTCTGCCGGTAGGCCTTGAACTTGTCCTGCTCGAAGGTGCCCGGGTTGGCTTCCAGGGTAATCTCGATGTCTGGCGCGAACGTAATACGTTGCTCTACGCCGCGCAGCAGCCGGCCGAGGGCCTTGGCACTGAACAGGCTTGGCGTACCGCCACCGAAGAAGATCGAGCTGAGCGGGCGGCCTTGTACGGCAGACAGCTCCTGGTCGAGGTCGTCGAGCAGGGCTGTGACATAGGCATCTTCCGGTAGCTCAGGCCCGGCAGCGTGGGAGTTGAAGTCGCAATAAGGGCATTTGCGTACGCACCACGGGATGTGGATGTACAGCGCCAGCGGCGGCAGGCTGGTAAAGCCCGCCGCGCCGGGGGGCGACAGCATTTCGATCATGCCAGGCCCAGACGTTGGCGCAGCAGGGCCATGGCACGGGCGCGGTGGCTGAGCTGGTTCTTGTCTGCCGGGGCCAGGTCGGCGCTGGAGCAGTTGCGCTCCGGTACCCAGAACAGCGGGTCGTAGCCAAAGCCCTGCTCACCGCTGGCCTCGAACAGGATGCGCCCTTGCCACAGGCCTTCGCACAGGATCGGCAATGGGTCGTCGGCGTGACGCACCAGTGCCAGAACGCAGACGAACTGTGCACTGCGCTCACCTTCAGGCACGTCTTTCAAGGCTTCGAGCAGCTTGGCGTTGTTTGCCGCGTCACCCTGGCCATCGGCATAACGTGCCGAGTAGATGCCCGGCGCGCCGCCGAGGAAATCCACCGCCAGACCGGAGTCATCGGCCAGGGCCGGCAGGCCGGAAATGCGGGCGGCGTTGCGCGCCTTGAGGATGGCGTTCTCGACGAACGACAGGCCGGTTTCTTCCGGCTCTACCTGGCTGAACTCACCAATCGAGCGCAGTTGCACGGATTGGCCGAGCATGGCCTGGAGTTCCTTGAGTTTGCCGGCGTTGTGGCTGGCCAATACGAGTTGCTGGAAATTCATCATTCGCCTGGGAACACTTCCTGGTTGAAGCGGAGAGAGTTGCTGATGCCGCCGGTTTCGATGTTCAGGTCGAAGGTGACGGTTTCTGGCTGGTCGATCTTGAACTGGGCGATGTAGTACACCGCACCCTGTTCGGTAATCTGCTTGAACGACAGCGGGCTGCTGCGCCCGGTCAGGTCCTTGATCGTGCCGCTGACCACCGCTGTGGCCGGTTTGCTGGCCTTGAGTACGGTAATGTTGAGCACGCCCTGGTTCTTGCTGCGAATCAGGCCGGTGGCCGCTGCCACCTCGGGAGTGAGCATGCTCGACGTGAATGCGCTGTAGTGCACCGTCACGTCGCCAAATACCTCCTTGCGCTCGGGGCGTGCGGCATCGGCAGCCAATACTGGCAGGGCCAGGCACAGGCTGATCAGGAACAGGGCTAGGCGGCGCATGGGGCGATTCCTCCGGTGGGCGTCAGACCGCGAGCGGCTGCTCTTGCAGGCCCGGGCTGCTGACGCGGTAGATGCCGATCTCACCTAGAAGATTAGGCCATAGCCGCCCACCCCACCCATTGCGGTGCAAGTGGTCGACCGCCAGGCGGTCGAGTACCTTGGCTCGGCGTTCGTGCACAAGTTCTTCGAAGTCGGCGAAGGTGCAGAAGTGGATGTTCGGCGTGTTGTACCAGGTATACGGCATGAAGTCCGATACCGGCATGCGGCCTTTGGTCGCCAGGTACCAGCGGCAGCGCCAGTGGCCGAAGTTGGGGAAGGTGATGATGCACTGACGGCCCACGCGCAGCATTTCGTCGAGGATGCGGTCGGGGTACTCCACGGCCTGCAGGGCCTGGGTCATGATCACCACGTCGAAACTGTTGCTGGCGAAGTTGCCCAGGCCTTTGTCCAGGTCTTGTTCGATGACGTTGACGCCCTTGGCCACGCAGGCGGCGATGTTGTCGGCGTCGATTTCCAGGCCATAGCCGGTGACCTGTTTGCGGTCACGCAGCGAGGCCAGCAGTTCGCCGCTACCGCAGCCCAGGTCGAGTACCCGGCTGCCGGCGGGGATCCAGTCGTGGATGATTTCCAGATCGGCTCTCATGCTGTCCTCAGATGGCAATGCGGTTCATGTAGTTCGAGAAACCCTGCATGTAGCGAGGTGTGGGGATCAGGAAGGCATCGTGCCCGTAGGGCGAATCGATCTCCAGGTAACAGACGTTCTTGCGCGCAGCCATCAGTGCGTCGACGATCTCGCGCGAACGGGCCGGAGAGAAGCGCCAGTCGGTGGTGAACGACATGATGCAGTAGTCCGCCGTGACGTGGGCCAGGGTGGCTGCCAGGTCACCCCCCTGCTTGGCGGCCGGGTCGAAATAGTCCAGTGCCTTGGTCATCAGCAGGTAGGTGTTGGCGTCGAAACGGCCGGAAAACTCTTCGCCCTGATAGCGCAGGTAGCTTTCGACCTGAAACTCGACGCTGTGGAAATCGTAGTTGAGCTTGTCGCTTTTCAGCTCACGGCCGAATTTTTCACCCATCGAGTCGTCGGACAGGTAGGTAATGTGCCCGACCATGCGTGCCAGCATCAGGCCGCGCTTGGGGATCACGCCCTGGTCCTGGAACGAACCGCCATGGAACTCAGGGTCAGTGAGAATGGCTTGGCGCGCCACCTCGTTGAAGGCGATGTTCTGCGCCGACAGCTTGGGTGCCGAGGCAATGTCGACGCAATGGCGCACACGCTCGGGGTAGCTGATGGTCCATTGCAGTGCCTGCATACCGCCAAGGCTGCCGCCCACGACAGCGGCCCACTGCTGGATGCCCAAGCGCTCGCCCAGGCGCACCTGGCTGTGTACCCAGTCCTCTACGGTCAGTACAGGGAAATCGGCGCCATACGGTTTGCCGGTGGCCGGGTTGACGCTGCTGGGGCCGGTGCTGCCGTTGCAGCCGCCGAGGTTGTTCAGGCTGACCACGAAGAAGCGGTTGGTATCGATCGGCTTGCCGGGGCCGATGCAGCTGTCCCACCAGCCCGGCTTGCGGTCGGTGGCGGCATGGTAGCCAGCGGCATGGTGGTGGCCGGACAGGGCATGGCAGATCAGCACGGCATTGCTCGCGCTGGCGTTCAGGGTGCCATAGGTCTCGTAGACCAGTTCGTAACTGGCCAGTGAACGGCCACAGGCCAGTGCCAGCGGTTCATCGAACCGGGCTGTTTGCGGTACTACCAGACCGACGGAATCTTCGGGAAAGACAGTTGACATCGACCCTGCTCACGCTTGACGGAGGCGTAAGTCTAAAGAGCGCTACCCCCAGCGGCAAGCAAAGGCTTGCGACTGGGGGCAAGCTGGGGCTGGCGAGCCTCAGATCATTCGCCACAGCTCTTGAGGCATGCCGGCGTAGGCGGCCAGAGGGGGCATGACAAACGACTGGATCACCTGGATCGCCAGGAAGGCGAAGATCGGCGAAATGTCCATGCCGCCCAGATTTGGCACCAGCCGGCGGAACGGCGCCAGCACTGGCTCGCTGATCTGGTAGGCCAGTTCGGCCGCCGGGTTGTGACTGTTGGGTGCAACCCAGGAAACGATCACCATGACGATCATCGCCACCCAGAAAATCTTCAGGAACAGCGAGGTGATGCCGATGATTGCCCACATCAGCAGGTGCAGGACGTCGCCGAAAGTACCGTAGGTGACCATCAGCACGAAGCCCATCAGCAGAGCCTGGATGACCACCGCCAGCAGTAGCGACGAGGTATCCAGCCCGCCAACGCTAGGGATGATCCGGCGGATCGGCTTGAGCAGCGGTTGGGTGGCACGAACTGCGAACTGGCACAGCGGGTTGTAGAAGTTGGCCTTGACCAACTGCAGTACGAAGCGCAGCAGGACGATTACCAGGTAAAGGCTTACCAGGGTTTGCACCACGAAAATCGCGGCGCCTGACAGTGCATTCATCTAAAGCTCCTTATTTGCCCAGTTGTTCGGCCAGCTCGGCGGAGCGCGTGGCTGCAGCCTGCAGCGCCTGCTCGACGATGGCTTCGAAGCCGCTAGCCTGGAACGACTTGATCGCCGCTTCCGTGGTGCCGGCGGGCGAGGTGACGCGGCGGCGCAGTTCGGCGGCATCGACATCGCTAGCAACCGCCATGCGCGCGGCGCCCAGGGCCGTCTGCAAGGTCAGTTGGGAGGCGGTTTCGCGTGGCAGGCCGAGTTTTTCGCCGGCCGCGGTCATGGCCTCGATCAGCAGGAAGAAGTACGCCGGGCCACTACCAGACACAGCAGTCACGGCGTCCAGTTGCTGTTCCTGCTCCAGCCACAGGGCGGTGCCCACGGCCGACAGCAGTTGTTCGGCCTGCTGACGCTGTTCGCCGGACACTTCAGCGGTGGCGTACAGGCCGCTCACGCCTTGGCGCAGCAAAGCCGGGGTGTTGGGCATGCAGCGCACTACCGGGCGAGCGCCCACCCAGCTTTGCAGGCTGGCGCATGTGATGCCGGCGGCGATGGAAACGATCAGCTGGCCATCCTGCAGGTTGGGTTGCAGTGCCTGACAGACGGTTTTCATGACTTGTGGCTTGACCGCCAGCACGATGACGTCAGCGCCATCGATGGCCTGGGCGTTGTCCTCGAAGGCTTCAATGCCGTGCTCGGCCTGGATGCGACTGCGGGTCTCGGCGCCCGGGTCGCTGGCGCGGATCTGCGAGGCGTCCAGGCCCTGGGCACGCAGACCACCGATCAGGCTGGCGGCCATGTTGCCGGCGCCGATAAAGGCAATACGTGTCTTGCTCATGTCAGGTCCTTGTGGAAAAGAGTGAGTGAAGCATGGAATCAGGTGTTGCCGTAGTCGCGGGCTCCGAACAGGGCCGTGCCAATCCGTACCCACGTCGCGCCCTGGGCGATGGCCGCTTCCAGGTCGTGGCTCATGCCCATCGACAGGGTGTCCAGGCCAAGCCCCAGGTCTTCCTGCAACTTGCGCAGGCTGGCGAAGGCGGCCTCCTGGGTGTCGCGGTCTTCGGTGGGTTCCGGGATTGCCATCAGCCCGCGCAGGCGCAGGTTGGGCAGTGCGGCTACGGCTTTGGCCAACGCGGGTAGGTCGGCCGGGGTGCAGCCGGATTTACTGTCTTCGCCGCTGACGTTTACCTGCAGGCAGATGTTCAGCGGCGCCAACCCGGCAGGGCGCTGTTCCGACAGGCGTTGGGCAATTTTCAGGCGGTCCACGGAATGTACCCAGTCGAAGTGCTCGGCGATCGCTTTGGTCTTGTTCGACTGAATGGGGCCGATGAAGTGCCAGATCAAGGGCAAGTCGCTGAGGGCCTGCTGCTTTGTCAGTGCTTCCTGTAGGTAATTTTCCCCGAAGTCGCGCACACCGGCGGCATGGATCTCGCGGATAGCGCTGGCGGGCTTGGTCTTGCTCACGGCCAGCAACTGGACGCTGGCCGGATCACGCCCGACTGCCTGGGCAGCACTGGCGATACGGGCGGAAATCGCGGAAAGGTTGTCTGCTAGGGTGGACATGGATCAATGCCGGCAGCTGTAGGGTCTGCGGCATTCTACCTGCTTGAAGGCCTTTGGGGAGTCTCATGGATGTGACCGACCTGTTGGCCCGAGCTGTGGATGCGGGGGCTTCGGACCTGCACCTGGCGACGGGCCAGATTCCAATGCTGCGCCTGGATGGCGAGTTGCAGCGTATGGGCTTGCCGCCCTTGAGCGCGGATGCCTTGATCGAGGGCATGGCGAGCGTGCTGGATGACCACCAGTGCCAGCAGTGGGCCCAAGGCGATGAACTGGACCTTGCGCTGGAGTTGCCGGCGCTTGGGCGCTTTCGGTTGAACCTGTTTCGCCAGTTGAAGGGCCCGGCGGTGACCTTTCGGCTGATTCCGGGGCGCATTGCCACAGTGAGCGAGCTGGACCTTGCGGATGTGTTTCAAGCTGTCGCGCAATGCAGTGATGGCTTGATCCTCGTCGTCGGGCCGACAGGCAGTGGCAAGTCCAGCACCCTGGCAACGCTGCTCGACCAGTTGAACCGCGAGCGGGCACTGCACATCATTACCCTGGAGGACCCTGTCGAGGTCATCCATGACAGCCAGCGCAGCCTGGTCAACCAGCGTGAGATGGGGCGCCATAGTCGCGGCTTTGCTCAGGGGCTACGCAGTGCACTGCGCCAGGACCCGGACGTGATCATGATCGGCGAGTTGCGCGACCTGGAAACCATTCGCCTGGCCCTGCGCGCGGCCGAAACCGGGCACCTGGTGCTGGCAACCGTGCATGCGCGTTCGGCGACCAGCTGCATCGACAGGTTGGTGGAGGTTTTTACTGCCGAGGAAAAGCCGTTGGTGCGGGCGATGCTGGCCGAGTCGCTGCGCCTGGTGGTCGCGCAGTTGCTGGTCAAGCGTGTGGAAGGTGGGCGGGTGGCTGCGCGGGAAGTGCTGGTGGCGACGCCGGCGGTGCGTAACCTGGTTCGGGAGGGGCGGTTGGCGCAGTTGTCTTCGGTGATGCAGGGCGGGGCGGCTGAGGGGATGCGGACGATGGAGGGGGCGTTGCGGAGGCTGAGGGAGCGAGGGTTGATCAAAGGCTTGTAGTACCTGAAAGGCCCTTTCGCGGGCGCGCCCGCTCCCACAGGTATGGCGCTGCCCGCGAGAGCGACGCGGTACCTGTGGGAGCGGGCGTGCCCGCGAAGGGGCCGGTACCGGATAGCGCCGATCAGATTAACGCTTGGCCAGGTTCAGCTGTTGCTGCTCCTTCGGCAGTACCCGCTTTGCCACCACGTAGTGCTTCTGCCAGTAAGGCTTGCTCAAGGTGTCGATACTCACCCGCTTGCCACGGCGTGGCGCGTGGATGAAGCGGTCGTTACCCAGGTAGATGGCTACGTGATTGACCCGACGGCTCTTGATGTTGAAGAAGATCAGGTCGCCGGGCTTCAGATCACCCTTGGCCACCTTCACCCCGTGGCCCTGGGCCATGGCATTGGAGGTGCGCGGCAGGTTGACGTCAGCGACGTCGTTGAAGGCGTATTTGACCAGCCCGCTGCAGTCAAAGCCTTTTTTCGGGCTGCTGCCGCCCCAAACATAAGGGGTACCGAGCACATTGACCGCACGGCTGAGCACGTCGCTGCTTTGCTTCGGCGACATGGCGGCGACATTGGCACCGCGGCTGCTGACGGCGTTGCTTGGGCGGGCGCGCAGCGCGGTCTGCTTGGCGGGTGCGTGTTTCACCGACGCGTTGGTCGTGTAGCCGGTAAAACCATTGGGAAGACGTTGCTCACGATTGGTGGCGTGGGCGGCCAGGGGCAATAATAGGCAGAGGGTCAGCCATGTCTTGATCAAAGGCGGCATAGATGAAGCTCTTATGAATAGTTATGTGTTGGGCGCGCAACTTTATAACAGCTTTTTGATCAATCATTGATCCGTTGGTCGATTGTCCAGGTGCCGTATGTCGGCTTGCGACGAGAAAGTCACATTTTTTCTTAGAAAATTTTCGGATAACCCACGGGGGCTATGAATGAACAGTTATCAACAGGGGGTGCCCTTTCACGACACCCACAGCAAAACCATTGGCTACCTGCTGTGGATTTTCGGCTTCACCGGGTCCCATCGCTTCTATTACGGCAAGCCGATTACCGGGACCATCTGGTTCTTCACCTTGGGCTTGCTGGGCATTGGTTGGTTGATCGACCTGTTCCTGATCCCGTCCATGGACCGTGAAGCCGACCTGAGGTTTCAGTCCGGGCGTATCGACTACAACATCGCCTGGATTCTGCTGACCTTCCTCGGGGTGTTTGGCCTGCACCGGCTGTATCAGGGCAAGTGGATCACCGCGATCATCTACTTCTTTACCGGTGGGTTGTTCCTGGTGGGGGTGCTGTATGACTTCTGGACGTTGAACACCCAGGTGTCCGAGAGGAATGCGGGGCGGGGCTGACGGTGCCGTGGCTGTTTTACAGCCCACTCACGGGTAATGCTGCCTATATAAAAAAGGCCTTGTCGCACCGCTGCGGCAAGGCCTTCTTTGTTACTGGCGGGTCTGCCGCTGTTGCAGCAACAGGTTGCTGAAACCGGCCCCAGCCAGCTGCTTCTGTGCCCCGGTCAATTGCTCGCGGTTGCTGAACGGCCCGACCAGCACGCGGTACCAGGTTTCCTCCTTGACCGTACCCGACTCCACCTTCACCGACTGGCCCAGCAGGATGATCTGTGCCCGTACCTTGTCGGCATCGGCCTGCTTGCGGAACGAGCCTGCCTGAAGGAAGTACTGCGTGGTCGCAGCCGGCTTGATCACAGGTGGTGGCGGTGGCGGGGTTTGGCCGAGCAGTGCTGCCTGGGCCCTCGCCGTGTCGATTTTCGCCGCTTCTGCTGGTGTTACCGGAGCTACCGGCTGGGCCGGCACTGGTGGCGTTTTCTCCGGTACGGCTTCCGGCGGCACGATCACCTCAGACTCCGGCAGCAGCGTGTAGAAGTCGTACTTCGGCTTCACCGGCTGTTGCGGGGTAGCTTGCGCTGGCTTGCCGGCTTCGGCCGTTTTCGCCGGCTTCTGCTGCTCGGGTTTGGTGCGTTTGATGTCGTCGCCACCGGGTTCGAGCTTCATCAGGAACACGATGAACGCGCCTACGGTCAGGCCGACCGCCAGCCATACCCAGCCGGGGATCGGCTGTTTGGCCGGTGCCGTCTGGCGGCTGGCGCCGCGTTTCGGGGCAGGTTTTTTCTTGGCAGCCAACTTACATGCGCTCCAGGGTTTCCAGGCCGAGCAGTTCCAGACCTTGTTTGAGGGTGCGGCCGGTCAGGGCGGCCAGGCGCAGCCGGCTCTGCTGCTGCGAAGGGGTTTCGGCAGCGAGGATCGGGCAGTTCTCGTAGAAGCTGGAGAACAGGCCGGCCAAGTCGTACAGGTAGCTGCACAGCACATGCGGCGTGCCTTTTTCGGCGACGTTGTTGAGAATTTCGCCAAACTGCGCCAGGCGCGCGGCCAAATCTTGCTCGTGGGCAGCTTGCAGCACGATTTTGCCGTCGACTTCGTCAAACCCTTTGCCCAGCTTGCGGAACACGCCGGCTACGCGGGTGTAAGCGTACAGCAGGTAAGGCGCGGTGTTGCCTTCGAAGTTGAGCATCAGCTCGAAGTTGAAGCTGTAGTCGCTGGTGCGGTGCTTGGACAGGTCTGCGTATTTCACCGCGCCAATGCCCACCACCTCGCCGATGTGGCGCAGTTCGTCGTCGGCCAGGCTCGGGTTCTTTTCCTTGACCAGCGCGTAGGCGCGCTCCTTGGCCTCGGTGAGCAGGTCGATCAGCTTCACGGTGCCGCCGTCACGAGTCTTGAACGGGCGGCCGTCGGCGCCGTTCATGGTGCCGAAGCCCATGTGCTCCATTTGCATCGGGTGGCTGACGAAGCCAGCGCGGCGGGCCACTTCGAACACCTGGTTGAAGTGCAGGGCCTGGCGCTGGTCGACGAAGTACAGTGCGCGGTCAGCTTTCAATACGTTGCTGCGGTAACGCACGGCAGCCAGGTCGGTGGTCGCGTACAGGTAGCCTCCGTCGGCCTTCTGCACGATCACCGGCAGGGGGTCGCCTTCGCTGTTCTTGAACTCGTCGAGGAACACACACTGGGCGCCTTGGTCTTCGACCAGCAGGCCCTTGGCCTTGAGGTCGGCCACCACGTTGGCCAAGTCGTCGTTGTAGGCGCTTTCGCCCATCACGTCGGCCATGGTCAGTTTGACGTTGAGCAGCTCGTAGGTCTTCTGGCAGTGCGACAGCGAGATGTCCTTGAAGCGAGTCCACAAAGCCAGGCACTCGGGGTCACCAGCTTGCAGCTTGACCACCAGGCCGCGGGCGCGAGTGGCGAACTCTTCCGATTCATCGAAGCGTTTCTTCGCCGCACGGTAGAAGTTTTCCAGGTCCGACAGCTCGTCGCTGGTGATCGGGTTTTCCTGCAGGTAGGCCATCAGCATGCCGAACTGGGTACCCCAGTCGCCGACGTGGTTCTGGCGGATGACGTTGTCGCCCAGGAACTCCAGCACGCGCGCAACGCTGTCGCCGATGATGGTCGAGCGCAGGTGGCCGACGTGCATTTCCTTGGCCAGGTTAGGTGCCGACATGTCGATCACCACCTTTTGCGCCGGGCCGGCTTTGCGTGCACCCAGGTGGGCGTCGGCCAGGGCGGCATCCAGGCGGCTGGCCAGGGCGTCGGTGTTCTGGAAGAAGTTGAGGAAGCCAGGGCCTGCAATCTCGACCTTGCTGATGTCGGCGCTGGCCGGCAGGGCGTTGATCAGTTTTTCGGCGAGGTCGCGCGGCTTCATGCCGGCCGGCTTGGCCAGCATCATGGCGATGTTGCTGGCGAAGTCGCCGTGGGTCTTGTCCCGGGCGTTTTCCACCTGGATCGCCGGCGACAGCCCTTCAGGCAGCACACCGTCGGTGACGAGTTGGGTGAGGGCTTGCTGGATCAGCTGGCGAATGGTGTCTTTCATGGGGATCTCTTTTCGACCGCAAGCGCGGTGAGCGCCTGGATGCGCAGGTGGAAAAACTGGGCATTATCCGTTGCCGGGAGCAGGTTGCCAACCTTTGGGCGGCAAGCGGGGGGCCACCAGCCGCAAGAAAAAGCGGCATCGCCCCCGCCCGGCGCTTGCTTGTCGCTGGTCACTCGCAGCTTGCAGCTCAATACAGGTCTACCGGGTCGACATCCAGCGACCAGCGCACCTGGCGCCCGCTTGGCATCTGTTCCAACACTAGCAACCAGGCGCTGATCAGTCGATGCAACGGCGCCCGGGTATTGGCCTGTATCAACAGTTGCGCGCGGAATCGTCCGGCGCGACGCTCCATGGGTGCCGGTACCGGGCCCAGCAGTTCGATGCCCGGCAGGCGTTGTTCGGCCACCAGGCGCTCGGCGGCGGCACAGGCTTCGTCGAGGAAACCTTCGGCCTGCCCCGGCTTGTGTGCTTCGGCACGCAGCAAGACCAGGTGCGAGTAGGGCGGCAGCCCGGCGGCCCGGCGTTCGTCCAGGGCCTGTTCGGCGAAAGCGAAGTAGCCTTGCTCGGTTAGCTGTACCAGCAGTGGGTGGTCGGCCAGGTGGGTCTGGATGATGACCTTGCCGGGTTCTTCGGCCCGCCCGGCCCGCCCGGCCACCTGGACGATAAGTTGTGCCATGCGCTCGCTGGCGCGGAAGTCGCCGGAAAACAGCCCGCCATCGGCATCGAGGATGGCCACCAGCGTCACCCGCGGGAAGTGGTGGCCCTTGGCGAGCATCTGGGTGCCGACGAGGATGCTCGGCTGGCCGCGCTGGATGGTGCTGAACAGGTTGTGCATGGCGTCCTTGCGCGCCGTGCTGTCACGGTCCACGCGCAGGATCGGGTAATCCGGGAACAGCACCTTCAGGCGCTCTTCGGCGCGCTCGGTACCGGCACCGACCGGGCGCAGGTCGACGTGGTTGCATTGCGGGCATTGGTGCGGCAGGCGTTCGTCATAGCCACAGTGGTGGCAGCGCAGCACGCCGGAGCGCTGGTGCACGGTCATGCGCGCATCGCAGCGTGGGCATTCGGACAGCCAGCCGCAATCGTGGCACAGCAAGGTTGGAGCAAAGCCCCGGCGGTTGAGGAACACCAGCACTTGTTGGCCGGCTTCCAGCGTCTGCCGAATAGCCTGCTGCAGCGGGCCGCTGATACCGCTGTCCAGCGGCAGGCTCTTCACATCCAGGCGCAGCATGCGCGGCGGGCGTGCCCCCCCGGCGCGCTGGTTCATGCGCAGCAGGCGGTAGCGGCCGGTCAAGGCGTTATGCAGGGTTTCCAGCGACGGTGTGGCGGAGCCGAGCAGGATCGGGACGTTCTCCTGGTGAGCGCGTACCAGCGCCAGGTCGCGGGCGTGGTAACGCAGGCCTTCCTGCTGTTTATAGGAGCCGTCGTGCTCTTCGTCGATGATGATCAGGCCGGGGTTTTTCATCGGCGTGAACAATGCCGAGCGGGTGCCGATGATTATATCGGCCTCGCCGTCCCGTGCCGCCAGCCAGGCATCCAGACGTTCGCGGTCGTTCACTGCCGAGTGCAGCAGGGCAATACGCGCGTTGAAGCGTTGCTCGAAGCGCGCCAGGGTTTGCGGGCCGAGGTTGATCTCCGGGATCAGCACCAGCGCCTGCTTGCCGGCTTCCAGGGTTTCGCGGATCAGTTGCAGGTAGACCTCGGTCTTGCCACTGCCGGTGACGCCGGCCAGCAAGAACGCGCCGAAGCCGCCAAAGCCCTCGCACACGGCGTCGAAGGCATCGCGTTGTTCTTCGTTGAGTGGCAGTTCCGGCTGTGCCAGCCAGTGCTCATGGCGTTGTGCCGGCAAGTGGCGGCGCGTCTCGACCTGCACCAGATCCTTGGCCAGCAGCAGGTCGAGGCTGTCCTTGTTCAGGTTGAGTTTGGCCAGCAGGCTGTGGGCCACGCCGTGCGGGTGCTGGGCCAGGGTCTTGAGGGCGTCGCGCTGGCGCGGCGCGCGGGCAATGCGCGGGTCTTCCAGGCGGGCGCCAGGGGCTATATGCCAGAAGCGTTCCTGGCGCATTTCGGCGGCTTCGCCCTGGCGCAGTAGCGTGGGCAGCGCCCAGCTCAGGGTATCGCCCAGGCTGTGCTGGTAGTACTGGGCGGTCCACAGGCACAACTTGAACAGCGACGCGGGGATGGGGGACACCGGGTCGAGCAGGGCGCTGGCCGGCTTCAGTTTGTCGGCGGGCACTTCGCTCTGCGTGCACACCTCTATCAGCACGCCGATCATTTCGCGGCGGCCAAAGGGCACGCGGATGCGCATGCCAGGGGTCAAGGTCTGGCGCGCCATGCTCGCCGGCGCCTTGTAGTCGAACAGGCGCCGCAGCGGAGAGGGCAGGGCAAGGCGCAGGATGACGTCGGACACGCGGAAAGTCTCGGAGGGCGTTACAAGGACTGGCGAGCCTAGCAGACGACGGTCGGTGCAAGCGACATCTTGCGCTGACGGTGTGCTCTGGTATTATTCGCCGCCTAATTACGTGCGGTATTCAACAATTGGTGTTGGGTGGCGGCACGCAGCTCGAGGAAGTGACCATGAAAGAAGGTATCCACCCGAACTACGAAGTAGTTGCAGTCACCTGCAGCTGCGGTAACAAGTTCGAAACTCGTTCGACCCTGGGCAATGTCCTGTCGATCGACGTTTGCAACCTGTGCCACCCGTTCTACACCGGTAAGCAGAAAGTTCTGGACACCGGTGGTCGCGTACAGAAGTTCGCCGATCGCTTCGGCATGTTCGGTGCCAAGAAGTAATCATGCGCATGGCGAATCCTTCGGGTTTCGCATTGTTGCTGAAGAAGGCGCCCCTTGTGGGCGCCTTTTTTGTGGGCGTTATCTGGCATTTCCCGGTCCTGGCGTTCTGCCCACTGCCGGACAAGCCCCAATGGGTAGCGGTACGACAGGTGGTCGATGGCGACACCTTGCGTCTGGTCGATGGCCGCAGTGTGCGGCTGATCGGTATCAATGCCCCGGAAATAGGCCGCAAGGGGCGTACCAGTGAGCCCTATGCCGAAGCTGCCAGGCGGCGATTGCAGGCCTTGATAAAGGCCAGTGACCATCGCGTCGGGCTGGTGCCTGGTGTTGAAGGCAAAGACAAGTACGGTCGCACACTGGCGCACATCTACAGCCGCAATGGCGACAATCTGGAAGCACAATTGCTTAGCGAGGGCTTGGGCTATCGCGTGGCAATTGCCCCTAATGTGCGCTTCAGCGGCTGCCAGCAGCTTGCCGAACAAGCGGCGCGCCAGGCTGGTGTTGGCCTGTGGCGGCGTTCACCCGTGGTGCCTGCAGGCGATGTCAGGCGGTCAGGTTTCGCTGTTGTACGTGGTCGTATCGGAGGCATTGAGCATAATCGTGGCGGGGTCTGGCTGACCCTGGGCAATACCATGGTGCTGCAGGTTCCCGCTCGTCTGCAGCGCAACTTCCCCGCCAGCTTCTTCGATAACCTCAAGGGACACCAGGTCGAAGCGCGCGGCTGGGTGCTGGATCGTTCCCGCAGGGGAGGCCTCAAGCCCGGGCAGCGACGCTGGGTGTTGCCATTGACCGATCCGAGCATGCTGGCGCGCATTTCAGGCTAAAAGATGTAGACATTTCGATAGTGGATTGTACACACTGTAGGTCGTATGCCCCCGTGGGTTGTAGCGTAAAGTCGTAGGCTAAAGGCCTTGACACAAGTGACCGGCCAGTCTTGTGGCTCCCCGGCTCTTTGCGTATCCTCGGCGGTCCGTCAGAACAGTAAATAGCGGAATGCCCACCATGTCAGACCTGAAAACCGCCGCTCTCGAATATCACGCTCAACCTCGTCCGGGGAAACTGAGCGTTGAACTCTCCAAGCCCACTGCCACCGCCCGTGACCTCGCCCTGGCCTACAGCCCAGGTGTTGCAGAGCCGGTGCGCGAAATTGGCCGTGATCCAGAGCTGGCTTACAAATACACCGGCAAAGGCAACCTGGTTGCGGTGATTTCCGATGGCACTGCCATCCTCGGTCTGGGTGACCTCGGCCCACTGGCTTCCAAGCCGGTCATGGAAGGCAAGGGTGTTCTGTTCAAGCGTTTCGCCGGTATCGATGTGTTCGACATCGAAGTCGAATCGGAAAGCCCGCAAGCGTTCATCGACACCGTTCGCCGCATTTCGATCACCTTCGGTGGCATCAACCTTGAAGACATCAAGGCGCCTGAGTGCTTTGAAATCGAACGTACCCTGATCGAGCAGTGCGACATCCCGGTGTTCCACGATGACCAGCACGGTACTGCCATCGTGACTGCCGCCGGCATGATCAACGCCCTGGAAATCGCCGGCAAGAAACTGGAAGACGCCAAGATCGTCTGCCTGGGTGCCGGCGCTGCTGCCATCTCCTGCATGAAGCTGCTGGTAAGCATGGGTGCGAAGGTCGAGAACATCTTCATGATCGACCGTAGTGGCGTGATCCACGCTGGCCGTGACGACCTGAACCAGTACAAGGCGCAGTTCGCCCACGCGACCGACAAGCGCACCCTGGCCGACGCCCTTGACGGTGCCGACGTGTTCGTAGGCCTGTCCGGCCCGAACCTGCTGAGCCCAGAAGGCCTGAAGTCGATGGCTGCCAACCCGATCGTGTTCGCCTGCTCGAACCCGGACCCGGAAATCTCCCCAGAGCTGGCGCATGCCACTCGCAACGACGTGATCATGGCGACCGGTCGTTCCGACTACCCGAACCAGGTCAACAACGTGCTGGGCTTCCCGTTCATCTTCCGTGGTGCTCTGGACGTTCGCGCCAAGCGTATCAACGAAGAGATGAAGATCGCTGCCGCTATCGCCCTGAAAGATCTGGCCAAGCTGCCAGTGCCGAAGGAAGTTTGCGAAGCCTATGGCGTTGAAGGCCTGGAGTTCGGCCGTGAGTACATCATTCCGAAGCCGCTGGATGCACGCTTGATCACCGTCGTTTCCGATGCTGTGGCCAAGGCTGCCATCGAATCCGGCGTGGCTACCCTGCCTTATCCGAAGCACTACCCGCTGACCAGCGTGGATGAAGTGTTCAACGGCTGATTGCCGCAAGCGACATAAAAAAGCCCCGGCTCGCATGAGCCGGGGCTTTTTGTTGGGGCTTGGGAATGTGTCAGGGCTGCAAGGTGTTCGTCAGGGCACTTGTGGCGCCTATCAGATCGAGCGCCGCCCGCGCGGCGCTCGATTCACGCGCCCACGCAAAACCTGAGTCAGGCGCCCTGCCTTAGAACAGATCCATCGGCGTCGCTTCATCGGCTGGCAGCGGGCTGCCCGGTGCCACGCCATTGCCCAGTTCGTCCACCGACGGCGGCGAGTCTTCGGCTTTGAACAGCTCGAAGTAGGCATTCGGTGTGCTCGGCGATGCTGCGCGACCGCTGATCGGGTCGACGCGCAAGCTGAGAATGCCTTCCGGCTCTGCCGGGGCGTGCGCAGGCTTGTCCTTGAGCGCCGCGCCCATGAAGTTCATCCAGATCGGCAGGGCCGCAGTCCCGCCATATTCGCGGCGGCCGAGGGTTTCCGGCTGGTCGAAGCCGACCCAAACGGTAGTCACGTAATCGGCGTTGTAACCGGAGAACCAGGCGTCCTTGGATTCGTTTGTGGTCCCCGTCTTGCCCGCCAGGTCGGTACGGCCCAAGGCCAGGGCCCGGCGGCCGGTGCCGCGCTTGATCACATCCTGCAGCATGCTGGTGAGGATGTAGGTGGTACGCCCGTCGATGATCCGTTCGGCCACTGCTGGCGTTTGCGGTGCTGCGGCCACCTGGTTGACAGCAGAAGGTGCCTCGCCTGGCATGGCGGCAGTGCTGATTGGCTGCTCGGGGGCGGCCAGGCCCGCCTGGTCCTCGGCACCTTGTGGTACGCGGGGCGGGTTGGCGGTGAACAGTGTCTCGCCGCTGCGGCTTTCGATGCGGTCGATCAGGTACGGGGTGATCTTGTAGCCACCGTTGGCAAAGGTGCTCCAGCCGGTGGCGATCTCCATCGGGGTCAGGGTGGCGGTGCCCAAGGCCAGCGACAGGTTGCGCGGCAGGTCCTGTTTGTTGAAGCCGAACTTGGTGATGTAGTCGATGGTGCGATCCACGCCCATGGCTTGCAGCAGGCGGATCGACACCAGGTTGCGCGACTTGTACAGCGCCTCACGCATGCGGATAGGGCCGAGGAAGGTATTGTTGTCGTTCTTCGGTCGCCACACTTTATCCACCGACTCGTCAACGAACACGATCGGCGCATCGTTGACGAGGCTGGAAGCGGTGTAGCCGCTGTCCAGCGCGGCGCTGTAGACGAATGGCTTGAAGCTTGAGCCCGGTTGGCGCTTGGCCTGCACGGCGCGGTTGTAGTTGCTCTGCTCGAACGAGAAACCGCCAACCAGGGCGCGGATGGCACCGTTGTTCGGGTCGAGGGTGACCAGGGCGCTTTGCGCAGCGGGCACCTGGCTGAACTTCAACGTGCCATCTTCAAGGCGTTGCAGGCGTACCAGGTCACCGACCTGGGCCACATCGGCCGGCGATTGCGGTGTGCGGCCCTGGGCGTTGTTGTTGATGAACGGACGCGCCCATTTCATGGTGTCCCAGGCAACCTGCGCCTCTTGGCCGTCGCGGGTCAGCACCTTGAGGCCGGTTTGTTCCACCTGGGTGACAATGGCTGGCTCCAGGCCGCCAAGGGTGCGTTGCTTGCCCAGCTCCTTCAGCCAGGCTGCCTGGGTGCGGCCCGGGAAACGTGCTTCAGGGCCACGGTAGCCGTGGCGCTCATCGTAGTCGGAGAGCCCTTTGAGGACGGCCTTGTTGGCCATTTCCTGCATGTCACTAGGCACGGTGGTCGTGACGCGGAAGCCTTCGGTGTAGGCGTCGCTGCCGTAGCGGCCGACCATTTCCGCGCGGGCCATTTCGGCGATGTACGGGGCATTCACCTCAGGCGTCGGCACGTGGTAGCTGGCATTGAGCGGCTCGGCCAGGGCGGCCTGGTAGCTGGCCTCGTCGATCTTGCCCAGCTTGTACATGCGTCCGAGGATCCAGTCGCGACGCTCTTTGGCGCGCACCGGGTTGGCCAGCGGGTTGAAGCGTGACGGTGCCTTGGGCAGGCCGGCGATCATCGCCATCTGCGCCAGGCTCACGTCACGAATGGACTTGCCGTAGTACACCTGTGCAGCTGCATCGATACCGTAGGCGCGGTTGCCCAGGTAGATCTTGTTCACGTACAGCTCAAGGATTTCGTCCTTGGTCAGCTCACGCTCGATCTGCAGGGCCAGCAGGATTTCGTTGGTCTTGCGTGAGAAGCTGCGTTCGCTGGTGAGGAAGAAGTTCTTCGCCACCTGCATGGTGATGGTGCTGCCGCCGGTCTGGATATGGCCGGTTTTCACCAGCTGGGTCGCGGCGCGCATCAGGCTGCTGGGGTCGACACCGTAATGGTTGAGGAAATTGTCGTCCTCGGCTGACAGCAGCGCCTGAATGAATTGTGGGGGAATATCCGCGAAGCGGATCGGCGAGCGGCGCATTTCGCCGAATTCGGCAATCAGCTTGCCATCGCTGCTGTACACCCTGAGGGGGATCTGCAACTGGATGCTTCTGAGGGACTCGACCGAGGGCAGGCTGGGGCTAAGATACAGAAACGCACCGCTCACACCGAGTACGAGCGCGCAGATGACTGCGACGGAAGACCACCAGAAGAACTTCAGCAGACGTATCAAGGCTTTTCGGTGTCCAGGTTGGGAGTGGATTGCACGCAGGTCCGGTGGACCAAAAAACGCTGGGCATTATAAGCATTTTTCGCCTCTCCGGGTGACCGGCCAGGCTACCCGTCGACTTGATGAGTAGCCCCGGCCCAGTGTTGCCGCGGGGTTGCGACAGGCAGTTGCGTTTGGCAGCTGCACCAAACAGCAAAGGAGTCGCGATGCTTGGACGCTTCGGCAAGGATGCCGGTTCACTCGTGGGGGTGGAAATTACGCCCGACGCCGTTCGGATAATGCAACTGCAACAGCGCAATCGGCGCTGCCGTGTGATGGGGTCGGCACAAGAGCTGTTTCAGGCGCCGCTGGCCGATGACTGGGCTGCGGAACCTGACGTGGTGGCGGCTGCGCTGCAGCGAGCATACCGGCGCAGCGGCCTCAGGCAACGTCGGGTAGCACTGGCGCTGCCGGCCAGTCAGGTTATTTGCAAGTTGTGCCATCTGCCTGTGCAGCAGGGCGGGGCACAGTTGGAGGCGCAGTTGCTTGCCGATGCAGAGCGGCTGTTTCCGTTCCCGCTGGAAGATCTGGCCCTGGATTTTCAGGTCATGGGCGCTTCCCATGCCCAGCCAGGTTGCTCCGAGGTGATGGTTGCCGCCTGTCGGCAGAGTGCGCTGGCGTCACTCGAAGCCGTCGTCGAGGAGGCGGGCTTGCAGTTGGAAGCCGTCGAGGTCGACAACATTGCCTTGTGCCGCATGTTGCCACAGGGCGGCCTTGAGGGAGCAGCACTGCTGCGTGTCGAAGCCCGCAGCGTAACCCTTCATGACTGGCAGCCCGGCAGGGCCTACCAGCGCTGTGAGCTGCAAACGGCTGGCCCGGACATGCACGGGCAATGGCCAGAGCGCCTGCAGGCTTGGCTTGCCGGGCAGGGCCTGCCTGCGCGGTTGTGGGTTGTCAGCAGCTCATCGGTCAGTCCGGACTGGCTGCAGGGCCTTGGCAGCCGGCTGAATGTGCCGTGCACGTACCTGCCTGGTCTGGCAGGGCTTGAACATGTTGATGGGTCGATGCTCCTGGCCTGCGCCTTGGCCTTGGGAGGGTTGCGTCCATGATGCGGCTGAACCTTCTGCCCTGGCGCGAAAGGCAGCGTCAGGCGGCGCTGCGGCGCTTTCGAGGCCAGCTGGTTGCTGGCGCACTGTTGGCTTTGTGCGCCGTGATGCTGGTTGATCAGCTGGCCCGCCAGCGCGGGCAGCAGCAGGTGTTGGCCAATACCCAGCGCCAAGCGACCCTTGATGTACTGGGTGAGCAGGTGCAACCGCTGGCCGAGGTACGTGCACAGCATGAAGCGTTACTTGCCCGTGCGGTGGCTTTGGAAGGCCTGCGCGCCCATCAGGATGTATTGGCCGGTGTGTTCGCCGACCTTGAAGGGGCGCTGCCTGAAGGTGTGCAGCTACTAGACCTGAGCCTTGATAGTGACCGCTTGCAGATGACAGGGGTGGCTGCGTCTGGTGCTGTGGTTGCGCAGTTCATGCGCGACTTGAACCGCTCGAACGCTTTGCTCGATCTGGAACTCAAGCACATCAAGAGCCTGCCGGACGGCGATGAGTTTTTGCTGACCGCTCGCGTTGCGGCGTTTTGGTCGTGAGTACAGCACAAATGGTCGCTTGGCTGGCGGTGGTCGAGCGCTCAGGCCGCTTCCGACGGCTGGCGCCAGTGCTCGTAGCTATTGTGCTGTTCGGCCTCGGCTGCGCGATACGCCTGCCCCCACTGTTACAGCAGCAGGCGCGGGAGGAGGCCAGGCATGTCGAGCTGAGCCAGCTGCAGGCAGCCAGTGCATCGCAGTTGGCAGAACTGGAGCGGCTGAAGGCTTTAGTGGTGCTTGCCGAGCAACGGTTGCAAGAAGCGCACTGGTATCTGGCAGCCGGGGAAAGCATGAGCGACCTGCTTGAGCGCCTGGCAGTGTCGGGGCATGCGCATGGGTTGCTTGTCGAGCGCCTGGATGTAAGTGAGGGCGAGCAACAGGCCGGATTCAGCAAGGTACCCCTGGAGGTACAAGTGGTAGGGCGTTACCCGGCCTTGCGGCTGTGGCTGGACGAATGGTTAGGGCAGGCGCGGATTCTGCGCAGCGGTGACATGAGCCTGGCAACCGTTGATCGCCAGCCTGGGCTGTTGCGCCTGCGGTTGCGGGTTGATGCCTATCATGCGGCTACGCCCATGAAGGCACCCGCAATGCTGGCGCACCTGCCGGCAAGAGCCGCAATGGCTGCGCCTGAGGTGGACCCGTTTGCCCCTGCTATGGCGCGAGTGGCCAGTGCCGGCTTGGTCGGCGTGCCGTTGGCGCAGCTGGAAATGGTCGGCAGCCTAGCGCGCGGGACGGCACGCGAGGCGCTGCTGATGACGGCAGGCAAGCTCTATCGTGTGCGCCCGGGGGACCGGGTAGGGCGCGATCAGGGGGTAGTGAAGCATATAGACCAACGTCAGGTCGAAGTGCGTGAGCGGCTTTTCATGGCGGGGGTATGGCACGAGCGCACGGCGTTCATCACCCTCGCCAAGCGCCTGGGCAAGGAGGCCTCGGACCCGAATGAAAACGTGGATGAAATACCTGCTGGCAACCCTGCTGTCGATCCCGCTGGCTTCGGCGACGCCTTACCAGGGTGAACCCCTGTCGCTGAACTTTCAGGATGTAGAGGTGCGTGCGGTGCTGCAGGTGCTGGCTGACTACGCCGGCGTCAACCTGGTCGCCAGCGATGCAGTACAAGGCAGTGTCACTTTGCGTTTGCAGGACGTGCCGTGGGATCAGGCGCTTGACCTGGTGCTGCGCAGCAAGGGCCTGTCCCGGCGCCAGGAGGGTAATGTGCTGTTGGTGGCGCCTGCAGCCGAGTTTGCCGCGCAATCAGCAGATGCCCGGGTGAGTCAGTTGCTGGATGCGCACCTGCAGCCATTGCGTCGGGAGCTGCTGCCCATTCACCACGCCAAGGCCGCCGATTTGGCGCAGTTGCTGCAGGCAAGTCTGGAGGGTGACGGCATCTCCACGGGTAGCCTGAGTGTCGATGAGCGCACCAATACGCTGGTGGTGTATCTGCCCGCTGAACGCCTGGCCGAGTTGCGCCAGCTGGTGGCGCAGCTGGATGTGCCGGTGCGCCAGGTAGCGATCGAGGCGCGTATCGTCGAGGCCAACGTCGATTATGAGAAAAGCCTGGGGGTGCGCTGGGGCGGGCCGCTGTACGGCGAGAAGTTGCGGCCCGGCAAGGAACTGTTCGTCGACCTCGGCTTGGAGCGTGCCGGCAGCAGTATCGGCCTTGGTTTGTTGCGCGGTGACGTATTGCTGGACCTGGAGCTCAGTGCCATGGAGAAAAGCGGCAACGGCGAGATCATTTCGCAGCCCAAGGTGGTCACGGCTGACAAGGAAACGGCGAGGATCCTCAAGGGTACCGAGGTGCCTTACCAGGAAACGAGCCAAAGCGGCGCTACCTCGGTATCGTTTCGCGAAGCCTCGCTGTCGCTGGAAGTAACGCCACAGATCACCCCGGACAACAAGGTGATCATGACCGTCAGGGTGACCAAGGACGAGCCGGATTACGTCAATGCCTTGAACAACGTACCGCCGATACGCAAGAACGAGGTCAATGCCAAGGTGCGAGTGGCGGACGGCGAAACGATCGTGATCGGTGGCGTCTACTCGACTTCGCAAAACAATGTGGTCGACAAGGTGCCATTTTTCGGCGATCTGCCGTATGTTGGGCGGCTGTTTCGACGCGATGCATTACAAGAGAAAAAATCCGAGCTGCTGGTCTTCCTGACTCCGCGTATCATGAGTGACCAGGCGATTGCTGTGAGTCGTTGATTCTGTGCGAAATTTGATACTTGTGGGGCCCATGGGCGCTGGTAAAAGCACCATCGGACGCCTGTTGGCCAAAGAGCTGCGCCTGCTGTTCAAGGATTCCGACAAGGAAATCGAACTGCGATGCGGCGCAAACATCCCGTGGATATTCGACAAGGAAGGCGAGCCGGGTTTTCGTGATCGCGAGCAAGCGATGATCGCCGAGCTGTGCGCGCTCGACGGTGTGGTCCTGGCCACCGGCGGTGGCGCGGTAATGCGCGAAGCCAACCGCCAGGCGCTGCATCAGGGTGGCCGGGTGATCTACCTGCATGCTTCGGTCGAACAGCAAGTCGGCCGCACCGCGCGCGACCGCAACCGCCCGCTGCTGCGCACGGCCAACCCCGAGGCGACCTTGCGCACCTTGCTGGAAACCCGCGACCCGCTCTACCGCGAGATCGCCGACCTGGTGGTTGAAACCGACGAGCGGCCACCACGCATGGTGGTGATCGATATTCTCGAGCGCTTGCAGCAGTTGCCGCCCCGTTAACCCGGGACTATTCTCGGCCACCAGCGCCGAGGCGAGGCTCAACGTTACCGCGCAGGTCGCCGGATGGCGCCGCGCCCAAGTACATTGTGGGGATACATGCAGACACTAAAGGTCGACCTGGGCGAGCGTAGCTACCCGATCTACATTGGCGAAGGCCTGCTGGACCAGCCCGAGCTGCTGGCACCGCACATCGCGGGTCGGCAGGTTGCCATCGTTTCCAACGAGACCGTCGCGCCGCTGTATCTCGAACGCCTGAGCAAGGCCCTCGGTGCCTACTCGGTACTGCCAGTGGTGTTGCCCGATGGTGAAGCCCACAAGAACTGGGAAACATTGCAGCTGATCTTCGATGGCCTGCTGACAGCCCGCCATGATCGTCGTACTACGGTGGTCGCTCTGGGCGGTGGCGTGATTGGTGACATGGCTGGCTTCGCTGCCGCCTGCTACCAGCGCGGCGTCGACTTTATCCAGGTGCCAACGACCCTGTTGTCCCAGGTCGACTCTTCCGTGGGTGGCAAGACCGGCATCAATCATCCGCTGGGCAAGAACATGGTCGGTGCCTTCTACCAGCCCAATGCGGTGCTGATCGATACCACCAGCCTCAAGACCCTGCCAGCGCGCGAGCTGTCTGCAGGCCTGGCCGAAGTGATCAAGTACGGCCTGATTTGCGACAAGCCGTTCCTCGCCTGGCTCGAAGACAATATGCAGGCACTGCGTGCCCTCGATTCGGCAGCCCTGACCGAGGCCATCCGCCGCTCTTGCGCGGCCAAGGCCGCAGTGGTGGGCGCCGACGAGCGCGAGTCTGGCGTACGGGCCACGCTGAACCTGGGGCATACCTTCGGGCATGCTATCGAAACCCACATGGGCTATGGCGTGTGGCTGCACGGCGAAGCCGTGGCGGCGGGCACCGTGATGGCCCTGGAAATGTCCATGCGCCTTGGCTGGATCGACCAGGCTGAGCGCGATCGTGGGATCCGCCTGTTGCAGGACGCAGGTTTGCCGGTGGTGCCACCACAGGAAATGACCCCGGCGCATTTCATGGAGCACATGGCGGTCGACAAGAAGGTGCTCGACGGTCGTTTGCGTCTGGTGCTGCTGCGCCAGATGGGCGAGGCCGTGGTGACCGACGACTATTCGAAAGAGATTCTTCAGGCCACGCTGTCGGCGGATTACCGCGCGATCGTGGCCCAGCTTTGAGGTTGTGACAGCGCAATGACAAGTTTGCATGCCGATGAGGCCTTTCTCGACCATTACCAGTTGAGCCATGATCCGTTCGCGCCCCGCGTACCTGGCTTCAAGTTCTTCCCGGCCCAGCGCAAGCCTGTGCTTGGCCAACTGCACCACCTGGCGCGCTATAGCCAGTTGATGCTGGTGGTCAGTGGCCCATTGGGCAGCGGCAAGTCGCTGTTGCGCCAGGCCCTGGTGGCCAGCACCAACAAGCAGGCTGTGCAAAGTGTGGTGGTGTCGGCCCGCAGCGCCAGCGATGCCTCCAGTATGCTCGCGCAGGTCGCGCAGGAGCTGGGTGTGGCCCAGCCCGAGGTACAGGCGATCCTGTCGAAGGTGGTGCAGCTGGCACTGACCGGGCAGGAAGTGTATTTGCTGGTGGACGATGCGGAACAACTCGACGAGTCGGCACTCCAAGCGTTGCTGGAATTGGCGGCGGGGGTACCTGAGGGGCGTCCGCACGTGTTTCTGTTCGGTGAGCCATCGCTGATTGCCGGGCTGGACGAGCTCAATGTCGAGGAAGAACGTTTCCACATCATCGAGCTTGCGCCCTACAGTGAAGAAGAGACCCGCGAGTACCTGGAGCAGCGCCTGGAAGGGGCTGGCCGGGGCATTGAGGTGTTCAGCCGTGAACAGATCGCCGATATCCATGAAAACTCCGACGGCTGGCCTGGCAACATCAACCAGGTCGCCCGTGACACTTTGATCGAAGCGATGATCGCCAGCCGCTCGACGGCCAAGCGACCTACCATGGGGTTCAAGATGCCTAAAAAACATGTGCTCGCGCTGTCCGCTGTGGTCGTGGTTGCCGTTGCGGCCGCGGTATTGATGCCCAAGAAAGGCGACAAGGCCCCCGCCGAAGCGCCGGCCGCCCAAGCCCAGTTGCCGCTGGGTGACGGCAAGCAGGGCGCTGCCATCGAGTTCTCCGGCTCCTCCCAGCCAATGCCGCTGCCACTGGTTGGCCAGTCGCAGCCGGTGATGCGCGAACCGCTGGCCCAAGCCGCAGGCATGGGCGACGGTGAAGAGGGAAGCCCGGCTGGCGACACCGCGCTGCAGCCTGGCAACCCGCCACCGACCGTAACCACCATCGCCCCGCCACAAGGTGTGCCGGCTGGCCCGGCGCCTGCGCCTGCCCAGCCAGTACAGTCGGTTGCGCCTGCGTCGAAGCCTGTTGCAACCCAGCCCGCCAAGCCGGTTGCGCCTGCCAAGCCAGCGCCGACCCAGGTCGCCGTGGCCAAACCGGCCGCCAAAGCTGCCGAAAAGCCTGCCGCCGCCAGCGCTGGCAACGGTGGCTGGTATGCTGGACAGAAGCCGGGCAATTATGTGGTGCAGATCCTCGGAACCAGCTCCGAAGCGTCGGCCCAGGCTTACGTCAAGGCCCAGGGTGGCGACTATCGCTACTTCAAGAAAAACCTGCAGGGCAAACCCCTGTACGTCGTGACTTACGGCAGTTTCGCCAACCGCGACGCAGCGGTTGCAGCAATCAAGAACTTGCCAGCGAAGGTCCAGGCTGGTAAACCTTGGCCACGTACCGTCGCCAGCGTCCAACAAGAGCTGGCTGCGGCCCGCTGATACCTTCCGGGCGGCATCACCCCGCCGCCCAGTAGCTAAGCGAATTCTAGCTTTCGACTAGCCTGCTGCGCCCGAGCGCGGCAGGCTTTTCTGTCCCGGACTGCCGGCCACAAGCCCCTAGTTGCAGTCATGGCTGAAACGCTTCAGACTCGAGTCAAGCCGCTATCACGGCGCATGGCGCAAAAACATTCAAAATTGCGACATAAATTTTCAATGCCGAGACATGAAAATTTGTGGGCATCGCTGTCGCTGTGCAACAATGGTTTTCCATGACCACCGCAAAAAAGCTGGCGTTTGATCGGCGTGGATGGTAAGTGGTTGTTAAAAAAGAGATTTACCTCCGTTGAGAGGTGAACCTGGTGAGAATGTGTCTATGAAAACAGGTCTGTACCATCCCGAAGAATTCAAGGACAACTGTGGTTTTGGCCTGATCGCCCATATGACGGGCGTGCCGAGCCACCACCTTCTGCAAACTGCCATGCAGGCGTTGACGTGTATGACCCACCGCGGCGGCATCAATGCCGACGGCAAGACCGGTGACGGTTGCGGTCTGCTCATGCAGAAGCCCGATCAATTCCTGCGAGCTGTGGCCCAGGAGCACTTCGCTGTCGAGCTGCCCAAGCAGTACGCCGTCGGCATGGTGTTCTTCAACCAGGACCCGGTCAAAGCCGAAGCTGCCCGCGCCAACATGGACCGCGAGATCCTCGCCGCCGGCCTGAAACTGGTCGGCTGGCGCAAGGTGCCGATCGACACCAGCGTCCTCGGCCGCCTGGCCCTGGAGCGCCTGCCGCAGATCGAGCAGGTGTTCATTGGCGGTGAAGGCCTGAGCGACCAGGAGTTCGCCATCAAGCTGTTCAGCGCCCGTCGTCGTTCGTCGGTGGCCAACGCCCACGACGCCGACCACTACATCTGCAGCTTCTCGCACAAGACCATCATCTACAAAGGCCTGATGATGCCGCGCGATCTCGCGGCGTTTTACCCAGACCTGGGTGACGAGCGCCTGCAAACCGCGATCTGCGTGTTCCACCAGCGCTTCTCCACCAACACCTTGCCGAAATGGCCGCTGGCGCAGCCGTTCCGCTTCCTCGCCCACAACGGCGAGATCAACACCATCACCGGCAACCGCAACTGGGCCGTGGCTCGTCGCACCAAGTTCGCCAACGACCAGATCCCCGACCTCGAAGAGCTCGGCCCGCTGGTCAACCGCGTCGGTTCCGACTCGTCGAGCATGGACAACATGCTGGAACTGATGGTCACCGGTGGCATCGACCTGTTCCGCGGCGTGCGCATGCTGGTACCGCCGGCATGGCAGAACGTCGAGACCATGGACGCCGACCTGCGCGCCTTCTACGAATACAACTCCATGCACATGGAGCCGTGGGATGGCCCGGCCGGTATCGTCATGACCGAAGGCCGCCACGCGGTGTGCCTGCTCGACCGTAACGGTCTGCGCCCGGCGCGCTGGGTGACCACCACCAATGGCTACATCACCATCGCCTCGGAAATCGGCGTATGGGGCTATCAGCCTGAGGAAGTGCTGGCCAAGGGCCGTGTCGGCCCGGGCCAGATCCTTGCCGTGGACACCGAAACCGGCCAGATTCTCGACACCGACGCCATCGACAACCGCCTGAAGTCGCGGCACCCATACAAGCGCTGGTTGCGTCAGCACGCTACGCGTATCCAGGCGACACTGACCGACGACCAGGGCGTGGCCAGCTACGACGCTGACCAGCTCAAGCAATACATGAAGATGTTCCAGGTTACCTTCGAAGAGCGTGACCAGGTGCTGCGCCCGTTGGGTGAGCAGGGCCAGGAAGCCGTTGGTTCGATGGGTGACGACACGCCGATGGCCGTGCTGTCGCAGCGCGTGCGTTCGCCATACGACTTCTTCCGCCAGCAGTTCGCTCAGGTGACCAACCCGCCGATCGACCCGCTGCGCGAAGCGATCGTGATGTCGCTGGAAATCTGCCTGGGTGCCGAGCGCAACATCTTCCAGGAGTCCCCGGAGCACGCTTCGCGGGTAATCCTAAGCTCGCCGGTCATCTCGCCTGCCAAGTGGCGTTCGCTGATGAACCTGGAGCGCGAAGGCTTCGACCGCCAGCTGATCGACCTCAACTATGAGCAAAGCGTCGGCCTGGAAGCAGCCATCCGCAACATTGCCGACCAGGCCGAAGAAGCTGTGCGTGGGGGCAAGACCCAGCTGGTGCTGAGCGACCGTTATATTGCCCCGGGCAAGCTGCCGGTGCACGCTTCGCTGGCCGTGGGTGCCGTGCACCACCGCCTGACCGAAAAGGGCCTGCGTTGCGACAGCAACATCCTGGTGGAAACCGCTACCGCCCGTGATCCGCATCACTTCGCCGTGCTGCTGGGCTTCGGTGCCTCGGCCGTTTACCCGTACCTGGCGTATGAAGTACTGGCTGACCTGATTCGTACCGGCGAAGTGCTGGGCGACCTGGATGAAGTGTTCAAGTACTACCGCAAGGGTATCTCCAAGGGCCTGCTGAAGATCCTGTCGAAGATGGGGATCTCCACCATCGCTTCGTACCGCGGTGCACAGCTGTTCGAGGCCATCGGCCTGGCCGAGGAAGTGGTAGGCCTGAGCTTCAAGGGCGTGTCCAGCCGCATCAAGGGTGCGCGCTTCGAAGACCTGGAAAACGACCAGAAGCTGCTGGCGGCCGAAGCCTGGAGCGCGCGCAAGCCGATCCAGCAAGGCGGCCTGCTGAAGTTCGTCCACGGTGGCGAATACCACGCCTACAACCCGGACGTGGTCAACACCCTGCAAGCCGCCGTGCAGCAGGGCGACTACGCCAAGTTCAAGGAATACACCACGCTGGTGGACCAGCGCCCGGTGTCGATGATCCGTGACTTGCTCAAAGTGAAGGTGGCCGACCAGCCGCTGGCGCTTGAGCAGATCGAGCCGCTGGAGGCGATTCTCAAGCGCTTCGACTCGGCGGGTATCTCGCTGGGTGCACTGTCGCCGGAAGCTCACGAAGCGCTGGCTGAGGCCATGAACCGCCTGGGCGCGCGCTCCAACTCTGGTGAAGGCGGCGAAGACCCGTCGCGCTATGGCACCATCAAGAGCTCGAAGATCAAGCAGGTGGCCACCGGCCGTTTTGGTGTGACTCCGGAGTACCTGGTCAACGCCGAAGTGTTGCAGATCAAGGTTGCCCAGGGCGCCAAGCCCGGTGAGGGCGGCCAGTTGCCGGGCGGAAAGGTCAACGGCCTGATCGCCAAGCTGCGTTATGCGGTGCCGGGCGTGACCCTGATCTCGCCACCTCCACACCACGACATCTACTCGATCGAAGATCTGGCGCAGCTGATCTACGACCTCAAACAGGTCAACCCGCAGGCGCTGGTATCGGTCAAGCTGGTAGCCGAAGCGGGCGTGGGCACCATCGCCGCTGGTGTGGCCAAGGCCTATGCCGACCTGATCACCATCTCCGGTTACGACGGTGGTACCGGTGCTTCGCCGCTGACCTCGATCAAATACGCCGGCGCCCCTTGGGAGCTGGGCCTGGCGGAAACTCACCAGACCCTGCGCGGCAACGACCTGCGCGGCAAGGTGCGGGTGCAGACCGACGGCGGCCTGAAAACCGGCCTGGACGTGATCAAGGCGGCCATCCTCGGTGCCGAAAGCTTCGGCTTTGGTACCGCGCCAATGATTGCCCTGGGCTGCAAGTACCTGCGCATCTGCCACCTGAACAACTGCGCCACCGGCGTGGCCACCCAGAACGACAAGCTGCGCAAGGACCACTACATCGGCACCGTCGACATGGTGATCAACTTCTTCACCTTCGTCGCCGAAGAAACCCGCGAGTGGTTGGCCAAGCTGGGCGTGCGCAGCCTTGGTGAACTTATCGGCCGTACCGACCTGCTCGATGTGCTGCCAGGTGACACCGAGCGCCAGCAGTACCTGGACCTGTCGCCGCTGCTGGGCAGCTCGCACATTCCGGCGGACAAACCGCAGTTCTGCGAAGTCGACAAGAACCCGCCGTTCGACCTGGGCGAGCTGGCCGAGAAGATGGTTGATATGGCCATGCCGGCCATCCGCGACCAGGCGGGTGGCGAGTTCAGCCTCGACATCTGCAACTGCGACCGCTCCATCGGTGCGCGTGTGTCGGGCGAAATCGCCCGCCTGCACGGCAACCAAGGCATGGCTGCGGCGCCGATCACCTTCCGCTTCAAGGGGACTGCGGGCCAGAGCTTTGGCGTGTGGAACGCTGGTGGCCTGAACCTGCACCTGGAAGGCGACGCCAACGATTACGTCGGCAAAGGCATGACCGGTGGCAAGGTCACCATCGTGCCGCCAGCCGGCAGCCCGTTCGAAACCCAGCACAGCGCCATCGTTGGCAACACCTGCCTGTACGGTGCCACTGGCGGCAAGCTGTTTGCCGCAGGTACTGCGGGCGAGCGCTTCGCTGTACGTAACTCCGGCGCCCATGCTGTTGTCGAGGGCACTGGCGATCACTGCTGTGAATACATGACCGGCGGCTTTGTCTGCGTTCTGGGCAAGACCGGTTACAACTTCGGTTCTGGCATGACTGGCGGCTTTGCCTACGTGCTCGACATGGACAATAGCTTCGTCGACAAGCTCAACCACGAGCTGGTGGAAATCCAGCGTATCAGTGGCGAAGCGATGGAGGCCTACCGTAGCCACCTGGCGCGTGTCCTTGCCGAGTATGTGGATGAGACCGGCAGTGAGTGGGGGCGTGAGCTCTCGGAGAACCTGGACGACTACGTGCGGCGCTTCTGGCTGGTCAAGCCGAAGGCAGCCAACCTGAAGCAGCTGTTGTCCAGCACCCGTGCCAACCCGCAGTAAAAACAGCTGCAAGTGGCAAGCCTCAAGCTGCAAGTAATGGCAGTACGAGGTTTGCCCGGCTTAAGTGATCGTCTTGCGGCTTGCAGCTTGTAGCTTGCAGCTGCTGTAAAGAGGTTTTGAAAAATGGCTGAACGTCTGAACAATGACTTCCAGTTCATCGAAGTGGGCCGAAAGGACCCGAAAAAAAAGCTGCTGCGCCAGCGCAAGAAGGAGTTCGTGGAAATCTACGAACCGTTCAAGCCGCAGCAGTCCGTAGAGCAGGCGCACCGCTGCCTGGGCTGCGGTAACCCGTATTGCGAGTGGAAGTGCCCGGTACACAACTTCATCCCCAACTGGTTGAAGCTGGTCTCCGAAGGCAACATCCTGGCCGCGGCGGAACTGTCGCACCAGACCAACACCCTGCCCGAAGTATGCGGCCGTGTTTGCCCGCAAGACCGCCTGTGCGAGGGTGCCTGCACCTTGAACGACGGCTTTGGCGCGGTGACCATCGGCTCGGTGGAGAAGTACATCACCGACACCGCCTTCGCCATGGGCTGGCGCCCGGACATGTCCAAGGTCAAGCCAACCGGTAAACGCGTCGCCATCATCGGCGCCGGCCCGGCGGGCCTGGGCTGCGCCGACGTCCTGGTGCGCGCTGGGGTAACCCCGGTGGTGTTCGACAAGAACCCGGAAATCGGCGGCCTGCTGACCTTTGGCATCCCCGAGTTCAAGCTGGAAAAGACCGTGCTCAGCAACCGCCGCGAAGTCTTCACCGGCATGGGTATCGAGTTCCGCCTGAACACCGAGGTGGGCAAGGACGTGACCATGGAACAGCTGCTCGCCGAGTACGATGCAGTGTTCATGGGCATGGGTACCTACACCTACATGAAGGGCGGCTTCCCGGGCGAGGACCTGCCGGGCGTGCATGACGCACTGGACTTCCTGATCGCCAACGTCAACCGCAACCTGGGCTTCGAGAAGTCGCCGGAAGACTTCGTCGACATGCAGGGTAAGAAAGTGGTGGTGCTGGGCGGTGGTGACACCGCGATGGACTGCAACCGTACCTCGATCCGTCAGGGTGCCAAGGCGGTGACCTGTGCTTATCGTCGTGACGAAGCCAACATGCCGGGTTCGCGCAAAGAGGTGAAGAACGCCAAGGAAGAGGGCGTGAAGTTCCTCTACAACCGCCAGCCCATTGCCATTGTGGGTGAGGACAAGGTCGAAGGCGTCAAAGTGGTCGAGACCCGCCTGGGCGAGCCTGATGCCCGTGGCCGCCGCAGCCCTGAGCCCATCCCGGGCTCCGAAGAGATCCTGCCGGCAGATGCCGTGGTGATCGCCTTCGGCTTCCGCCCGAGCCCGGCGCCGTGGTTTGAGCAGCATGGCATTCAGCTGGACAGCCAGGGCCGTGTGGTTGCCCCGGAAAAGGGTAAGTTCAAGCATCAGACCAGCAACCCGAAAGTGTTCGCCGGTGGCGACATGGTGCGTGGTTCGGACCTGGTGGTGACTGCGATCTTCGAAGGGCGTACGGCCGCCGAGGGTATCCTCGACTACCTCGAAGTCTGATTGGCGACCTATTCGCGGGCATGCTCGCTCCCGCAGGTTTGAGCGCAGAACCTGTGGGAGCGGGCATGCCCGCGAAGCTTTTGTATACAAAAACGCTTGATCTGTGGCATCCAATAGACAAAACACATGGCCATGGCCGTGCCTTTTGCGCTGGTGTCTGAGAAAATGCCCGCACTATTTTTCCGGATGCCGACATGACTGCCCTGAAGAACGATCGTTTCCTGCGTGCACTGCTCAAGCAACCTGTAGACGTCACCCCGGTGTGGATGATGCGCCAGGCCGGCCGCTACCTGCCGGAGTACCGCGCCAGCCGCGCCAAGGCCGGTGACTTCATGAGCCTGTGCATGAACCCGCAGTTCGCCTGCGAGGTCACCCTGCAGCCGCTGGACCGCTACCCGCTGGACGCGGCGATCCTGTTCTCGGACATCCTCACCATTCCCGATGCCATGGGCCTGGGCCTGTACTTCGAAACCGGTGAAGGCCCGCGTTTCAAGAAGGTCATCAGCACTCCGGCCGACATCGAAGCGCTGCCAGTCCCGGACCCACAGAAAGACCTTGGCTACGTGATGGACGCGGTCAGCACCATTCGCCGTGAGCTCAATGGTCGTGTGCCGCTGATCGGCTTCTCCGGCAGCCCGTGGACCCTGGCCACCTACATGGTCGAAGGCGGCTCGTCGAAAGACTTCCGCAAGACCAAGGCCATGGCCTACGACAACCCGCAAGCCCTGCACATGCTGCTGGACAAGCTGGCCCAGTCGGTCACCAGCTACCTTAACGGCCAGATCCTGGCCGGCGCCCAGGCCGTGCAGATCTTCGACACCTGGGGCGGCAACCTGTCGGCGGCGGCCTACCAGGAGTTCTCACTGGCCTACATGCGCAAGATCGTCAGCGGCCTGATCCGCGAGCACGAAGGGCGTAAGGTGCCGGTGATCCTGTTCACCAAGAACGGCGGCTTGTGGCTGGAAAGCATTGCCGAAGCCGGCGCCGACGCGCTGGGCCTGGACTGGACCTGCGAGATCGGCGACGCCCGTCGCCGTGTGGGTGACAAGGTGGCGCTGCAAGGCAACATGGACCCGACCGTGCTGTACGCCAAGCCTGAAGCCATTCGCAAGGAAGTGGCGCGCATCCTGGCCAGTTATGGCCACGGCACTGGCCATGTGTTCAACCTTGGTCATGGTATTACCCCGGAAGTCGATCCGGAGCATGCCGGTGTGTTCATCAATGCTGTGCACGAGCTGTCGGCGCAGTACCACCAGTGACTTGATGCACTGCTCAGTAAACCCGGCTTCGATGCCGGGTTTTTTGTGCATTAAGTTTTAATTCAGCGATCGTCGTTAATCTGGTCCCATCGAAACCGAAACAGGACCCGATCCTCATGAAAACCCATTATCTCGCACTGATCCTCGTCCCGCTGTTCAGTACCGCTGCCCTTGCTGGCAGCTATACGGGCCCTGGTGCCCAGCCAGTTTCCACCGTGGCTGCTGCCAATGATGCCGCCGATGATACTCCGGTGGTGCTGCAGGGGTTCGTGACCAAAAAGATCAATAACGACGACAAGTACGAGTTCAAGGATGACACGGGCACCATAACCGTCGAAATTGACGATGAAGATCTCCCGCAGACACCGTTCAACGAAAAAACCAAGGTCAAACTGACTGGTGAGGTGGAGAAGCACCTGATGAGCAGGGAGGTCGATGTAGATGTTGTCGAACTCCTCACCCCGGTTGGGCGATAGCAGCGCGTGTAACGAGCTAATTCCTACATATTGATCCCTGGCGCGTAAATAGACTGGGCCACTCAGTCGGGCTTGCTGGTGCAAGTCCATTACGCCGGGGGGCATCATGAGTACAACAAAGAATGTGCGAAGGCTGTTGGCTACCAGTGTGTGGGTAGCAATGGCCGGTGCGGGTATACAGGGACAATTGGCCTATGCCCATGGTTATACCAGCGAGCCGCCTTCGCGCGCCTACGCCTGTCGCTTGGGGCAAAATACCGAGTGCGGGGCAGCGACGTACGAGCCCCAGTCAGTCGGAGAAACCGTTAAAGGATTCCCTGCACGTGGCCCTGTCGACGGCAAACTCGCCAGTGGTGGAGAGCGAGGTGACTTTGCTCCGCTTGACGAACAGTCTGCCAATCGTTGGCACCTGACCACTATCAAGCAGCGCGACATTACCTTCGAGTGGCATTACACCGAAGGGCACAAGACAACCGGTTGGGAATACTTCATCACCAAGGCCGGTTGGAATCCCAATTCACCCTTGGCGCGCGATGCGTTCGAGTTGACGCCTTTCTGCAAGGTAGATGGCCACGGCAAGCCGGCGCGCGGCGAAGGTCAACCCACCGTCGGGCCATCGCCGGTCAAGCATCAGTGCACCTTGCCGGCAGACAGGTCGGGGCACCATGTCATCATGGGTGTCTGGACTGTCGATGATACGGCCGCCGCGTTTTACAACGTGATGGATGTGGATATCCAAACTGATGGCGGCCCTGTTCCGCAATGGCCACAAGTAGGCGCCATCAATCCACATCGGGACTTGCAGATTGGCGACAAGGTGAAGGCCCGTGCGTTCGTGGCGGGTTCAGAGAGCGCGCCTTACAGCGTGAGTATTACCATCGAGAACGCTGAAGAAGGCCTTGCACCCAACTGGTCGTACAAGCTCGCCACGCGTATCAATGAAAGCCAGTCGCTGGTACAGGCAGGTCAACCCGATCAAGAAGGCAATATCACGCCGGTACAGGGCGCCAACAATATCTATGCAAAGCCTGAGACAGGTATCAGCAGCTATCAGTTGGACTTCGAAGGCGTGCCTTCGGATGACAGCTATCTGCACCTGCATGATCTCAAGTCGGAATATACCCTGACTGATGGAAAGGCGGCGCTGGACTTCACGGTGATGACCAACCGTAACTTGCAGGTGAGTGCGCGGCTGTACGATTCAGCCAACCAGCAGGTCGGCTTCGTCCGTCAGCAAGTGGATGCCACCACCAGCCCGATTTCTCTGCCGGTAGCCAGTGTCGAAGGCGAGCACCTGCTCAAGGTTGTCGGTGTCAATAAAACCGGGCGCATATTGCTTCAGGAGGAGCGCAAGGTTCAGTTGAAGACGGCCGGGGGTGAAGGCTACGACTTCGAATTCCCGCAATCGCTTGCCAGTTACAAGGCAGGAACTCGCGTCCTGCAACCGAAAACTGGCGAGGTGTTCGAGTGCAAGCCATTCCCGTATGAAGGCTGGTGCAAGATCTATTCGGAAAGTGCCAGTCAGTATGAGCCAGGTGTGGGCAGCAACTGGCAAGACGCCTGGATCAAACGCTAAGGAGATCTGGCCTGGCAGCCTGAGTTGGGCTGCCGGGTCAGGCTCGGGACTTTTCGATGTCGCAAGATAAATATGCTTGGCAACAGGTTGTGTTGCACTGGATCTCTGCCCTGATTATCGGTTGGGCGCTGGCGAGTGGTTTCTATGTTTCCCTGGTTGAGGTCCAACCCTCCAGCGCTGACTTCATCGGCTTCGTGAATGTTGGGCTGACCACGCTTTTTATCCCGGTTTTTCTCATGCGTTGGCTGCTTCGCGTGTGCATGGCCAGGCCAGGCGCGGTACACCAGAGTGTCGCCGGGCGCCGGGTAGCTCATTTCGTCCATGAAGGGCTGTACTGGCTCACGGCATTGGTTCTGCTGTCCGGTGTGCTGATGATGGACCGACCGATCGAGGTGTTCGGCTGGTTTGCCATAGCGCCCTTGCTTGTTGACCCTTCATGGCTGGATGCCTGGCGCAAGTTGCACGTTGCAGCAAGTACGTTGCTTGCTGGCGCCATGTTGCTGCATGTCGTAGCGGTGGTAATGCACGAACTTTCGGGTCGACGCATCATTCGGCGGATGTTGCCTTGAGTCGATGAAACGGTTGGGGCATTGGGCCTGGGCGGCGATACCTGTGATGACGATGGTGGCGCTGGGCATCCGCGAAACGGTACGGCCATGGTCATTTGAACCTGAAGTGCCCGAAGGTTTCGCCCACAGCGCACCTTTGGAAAAGCCGCTCTCCACGGCATCACTGGTCCTGGCCTTCGGTCTCAGCTCGCCTGACGGGCAACCTACGGGCCGGGCTGATCTGGTGCTCAAGGCATGCTTCATTCCCAGCCGTGGCGAAGCGCGTGCGCTTGTGGGCAGCCGGGACGGTGACGCCCTCTATCGGGTCGGCGACCGGTTGCCGGACGGGAGCGTTGTGCGCCGTATCGAGGTGCGCAGCATCACGCTCTGGGACGGCAGCGTCGAACAAAGCGTGGCGATGTCCGGCAGCCGCCCCAGTATATTCCTTACCTCTGGCAGCGCGGCTGTGGCTGGCCCTGCTCCAGCAGATCCACCCCGCTTGTTGCGGGAGGTGCAATGACTTTACAACGCTATTTGCAGGTTGCCTTGGTCGGCACTTGCCTGTCTGTGGCCGGCACGTTGGCATTGGCAGATACTGCAACCTGGCAGTTGGCGATGAGCGATGCCGATGTGCGCGATGTCGTACGGGAAGTCGGGGCAATTCTGGATCAGACGATCGTGCTCGACCCTCGCGTGCAGGGGCGTATCACCGTGCTATCGAATGAGCCGCATGATCGCGAGGGCGTTCGCCGGCTGTTTTATTCGGTATTGAATGCGCAGGGTTTTGCAGCGGTGAACGATGGCGACCGCTTGCTGGTGCTTCCAGCCAGCGAAGCCAAGGTCTGGGCGAACCAGCAAGCCGACGCGATCCCTGCTGCCTTCACCACGCGGGTGTTCAGCCTGTCGGGCAGCATTGCCGCCGATCTGGCGGGCTTGCTGCGGCCGCTGGTATCGAGCAATGGCTACATTGGCCCGTCCAGTTCTGCCAATGCCTTGGTGGTTACCGACTCGGCTGCGAACCTGGACCGCTTGCAAGCCTTGGTGGCACAACTGGACAGCGGTCAGCGACATGACTATGAGCTGGTGACATTGCGTACGGCACAGGCTGCTGAAGTATTGCCTGTCGTCGAAGCATCGGCCGGTGGCCCCGATAGCGGTGTACGGGTACTTGCAGATGTGCGCGGTAATCGCCTGCTTGTTCTCGGCCCGGAAAAGTCCCGGCAACGTATGGCGCAGCTGGCCCGTGACCTGGATGTGGCGGCACCGGCCTCTTCGCAAAACTGGCGGGTGGTGCGCCTTCAGCATGGCAATGCCGAGCAGTTGGCCGAGGTACTGAACGATGTAGGCAAGCAACTGGATGGCAAGGCCTATAGCGAGAGCCCGGCCCCGGCGTTGGCGGCTGGGGTAATGGTCAAGGCCGATGCCAGTCAGAATGCGCTGCTGCTGTTGGGGGAGCCACGCATGCTCGACAATGTGGCGCAAATGATCGCGCAGTTGGACCAGCCCCGCGCGCAGGTGCTGATACATGCAGCCATTGTCGAAGTCAGCGGGGATATCAACGAAGCTCTGGGCCTGCAGTGGGGCGTCGATACCGGCAGCCTGAAAGGCGGCGTGACCTTCCCCGACAGCGGGGCTGCTTTCGCTGATCTGTTCGACGCGGACAAACTGTTGCCCAGCGGCGCAGCGCTGGCCATTGGGTCGGACAGGTTTGGCCTGCTGGTGTCGGCTCTGGCCAGCAACAGCCGAAGCAACCTGCTTTCCACGCCCAGCCTGCTTACGCTGGACAACCAGGAAGCGCAGATTCTGGTGGGCCAGAATGTACCGTTCAAGACCGGCTCCTATACCACTTCCGGCAGCGGCGCGGACAACCCGTTTACAACCGTGGAACGCAAGGATATCGGTATCAGCCTCAAGGTTCGCCCGCATATCAATGAGGGCCGGAGCCTACGCCTGGAGGTCGAGCAGGAAAGCTCCGAACTCGCCCCCAGCACCGTCGAAGGCGACCTGATCACCAGCAAGCGAACGCTCAAAAGCACCATCCTTGCCGCCGATGGCGAGATCATCGTGATCGGAGGGTTGATCAAGGACAGCGTGCGTACCGAGCAGCGAGGAGTGCCACTGTTGAGCCGCATACCGCTGATAGGCGGGCTTTTCCGCTGGAGTCGGGACATTCAGGAGAAGACCAACCTGATGGTTTTCCTGCGGCCTACCCTTTTACGTACCCAGGCTGAACTGATCGATTCGGGGCGCCGCGCTTACCGTGATGTGCACTCAGCCGATCCGCAGCGTATGCCTCGGGAGGCCCGCGAGTTGTTCGAAACCCGGCCTGTCCCTACCCGGGAGCCTGGCTCTTGAACCCTGAACTCTCATTCGGCTTTGCCCGGCGCCACGGCATTCTGCTGGACCGGCAGGCGGCAGAACCGGCCGTTTTGATGCGCGACAGCGCCTCGCTGCAGGTGCTTTCTGAGGTGTTGCGCGTGACAGGCAGTCACTGGCCGCTGCGTCTGGTCGATGAAGGGCATTTTGCCGAGCGCCTTGCCGCTTGCTATGGCGGTACTCAGGACGCTGCCCATACCGTCATCCAGGGGCTGGATGAGCAGATTGACTTACCACGCCTGGCGCAAGCCTTGCCGCAGTCATGCGACCTGCTCGACCAGCAAGGGGACGCGCCGATTATCCGCTTGCTCAATGCCTTGCTCAGCGAAGCAGTCAGGTCGCGCGCCTCGGATATCCACTTGGAAACCTTCGAACAACAGTTGCGGGTACGCATGCGTATCGATGGCGTCATGCGTGAGGTCCTGTCGCCGCCACGGGCGCTGGCGGCGCTGCTGGTGTCGCGTATCAAGGTCATGGCGCGTCTGGATATCGCCGAGAAGCGTGTGCCCCAGGATGGCCGCATCAGCTTGCGCCTGGCAGGCCATGAGGTGGATGTGCGGGTGTCGACGTTGCCCGCTGCTCACGGCGAGCGCGTTGTGCTGCGGTTGCTGGACAAGCAGGCAGTGCGCCTGGATATCCAGCACATGCAAATGGAGGCTTCGGTGAGCAAGGCCTTCCTCGCCATGCTGGACAGGCCAAATGGCATCTTCCTGGTTACAGGACCAACCGGGTCCGGCAAGACCACAACGCTTTATACGGCGCTTTCGGTGCTTAACCGGGAGTCCCGCAACATTCTTACTGTCGAGGATCCGATCGAATATCACCTGCCCGGCATAGGCCAGACCCAGGTCAACACCAAGGTGGACATGACCTTCGCCCGAGGTCTTCGGGCGATACTTCGCCAAGATCCGGACGTTGTGATGGTGGGCGAAATTCGTGACCGTGAAACTGCCGATATTGCCGTGCAGGCATCCCTGACCGGGCATCTGGTGCTCTCGACCTTGCATACCAACAGCGCTTTGGGGGCCATCACGCGGCTGGCGGACATGGGCGTTGATACCTGCCTGCTTGCTACTTCCCTTGCCGGCGTCATGGCTCAGCGGCTGGTGCGGGTGCTGTGCCCGCACTGCAAGGCTGCCTGTGTGGTCGATGAAGCCATGGCCAGTGCCCTGGGCTACCCCAAGGAGCTGCCGACGCATGTCTATCAGGCGGTGGGGTGTGAACAGTGTCAGCAGGGCTACAGCGGCCGCCTGGCGTTACACGAAATGGTTGTCGTCGATGAACAGTTGGCCCAGGCGATTCACGCCCGGGCGTCACAAGCGACCATGCGCGAAATAGTCCGTGGCGACTCAGCCAGCCTGTTTCAGCATGGCGTGCAAAGGGTCTGTATGGGACAGACCAGCGCCGCAGAACTTTTGCGCGTGACTGGCCAGGACTGAGCATGGCGGTTTTCAGCTTCATCGCACGGAACAATAGCGGCGTTCGTCAGCGCGGCTGCGTAGAGGCCAGTAGTGCGCAACAGGCCCGGCAGCAGCTGCGTGATCAGGGCCTGTTCGTGCTCAAGGTCAAAGCGGCCAGGCAGTCTTCATTTTCCATCGTGCCCGTGCGCAGGCGATTGACGCTTGCCCGGCGGTGCCTGTTGACGCGTCAACTGTCGACCCTTTTGCAGGCGGGCGTGCCGCTGACCGAGGCGCTACAGGCGGTGGCTGCCCAGAACGGTCAACGGCAGGTCCGGCAGGTGTTGCTCGGGGTCGCTGAGCGGGTAGTGGAAGGCAATACGTTTGCAGATGCACTGGCGCACTACCCATTGGCATTCCCGGTTGTCTACCGCGCAACCATAGCTGCTGCAGAGCGCTCCGGGTACCTGGCTGCCGTGCTTGAACGGTTGGCCGAGCATGGCGAACATCAGCAGGCGTTACGCCAGAGGGTACAGCTGGCGATGGCCTATCCCGCGATCCTGATGGTGGTATCGCTGTTGGTGGTGGGTTTTCTGCTCGGTTATGTAGTACCGGACGTTGTTCAGGCATTCAGTCGTGACCACGCCCAACTTCCGCTGGCGACACGGGTATTGATCGCGCTCAGTGACGCGGCCGGGCGCTATGGGGTGATCGCAGTGCTGGCGCTGGCTGCGTTGATCGCATCGATTGCCCTGGCACTTCACCACCCCGCACGCAAACGGCAATGGCATGCCCTGGCGTTGCAGTTGCCCGGCTATGCCGAATTCGTTCGCACACGTGAAGCCGCCCGCTTCGTCAGTACCCTGGCAATTCTTGGCCGTAGTGGTGTCGTGCTGGTGGAAGCAATGAGCATTGGCGCCGGGGTAGTCGGCAATCTGGTGCTACGGGAACGCTTGCTGACTGCCGTGCGCGAAGTAGCCGAAGGTGCAACGCTGGCCAGCAGTCTGGCGCGCAGTAAAACCCTGCCTGCGCTCATGCTGCACATGATTGCCAGTGGTGAGCGAGCAGGGGAGCTGGACAGCATGCTCGAGCGCGCTGCCGACCTTCAGGAAAAGCACCTGGCAGGTCGTATCTCGTTACTGGTCAGCCTGTGCGAGCCCCTGATGCTGCTGGTGATGGGGGGCATCGTGCTGTTCATCGTCCTGGCCATTCTGCTGCCTATTCTCAACCTCAACCAACTGGTCAACTGACATGCTCAATGGCTCTGCACGTCACTCGCAACGTGGCTTCACCCTTATCGAAATCATGGTCGTAGTCATCATCCTTGGTGTACTCGGAGCATTGGTGCTGCCCAATGTCATGAGCCGCCCGGACCATGCCAAGGTCACGGCGGCGCGCACCGATATTCAGTCCATTTCCACTGCACTGGAGATCTACCGGCTGGATAACGGGCGTTATCCGACCACGGCTCAAGGCCTCGAAGCGCTGGTTCGGCGCCCAAGCGTGGCGCCTCTGCCGCGTCAGTGGAACGCCCAGGGCTACCTCAAGCGCGCTGCGTCAGACCCTTGGGGGGCGCCTTACCGGTACGCAAGCCCCGGAGTGCGCTCGGGCCAGGGCTATGACCTGTACTCGTTAGGTGCCGATGGCCAAGCGGGTGGTGAAGGCTTGGATACAGACATCGGTAACTGGGACGAATGATCCGGCGCCGCTCCCAGGGTTTTACCCTCCTTGAATTGCTGTTGGTACTGGTACTGGCAGGTATCGTCATGGGCATGAGCGGTTTGATGGTCGGGCACGATCCGCAACGGACCGCACGCCAGGAGGCCGGGCTGTTCCTGCAGGTGGTTCAACAGGCCAGGCAGCGAGCAGTGCTCGAGGGGCAGACCCTGGGTATTCGCATCGACACTGACGGCTACCAGTTGATGTTGCGTACGGGGCAAACCTGGATGCCGACGGGGCAGCGCCGTAGTTTGAGCCTGAGCCTGCGGCTGGAGATCGACGGGTTGCCGGCAGGGCTTTCGAGGCACGGCGAAACAGCACAACTCACGTTTGCCAGCAACGATGAGTACACCCCGTTCCTGTTGTATTTCCTTGAGGCAGGTGTGCGGCTTGCCCATGTATCGAGCGATGGCCTGAATGACCCCCACCTTCACCTCTGAACGCGGATTCACGTTGCTGGAAGTGCTGGTGGCGTTGGCGATCTTTGCCGTATTGGCCGCGGCCGTGACTGCCGCCAGCCAGCACGTGTTGGTGCAAACGCAGGGTGCCCATGACCGGTTGTTCGCAAGTTGGATCGCTGATAACCGTTTGACCGAGCTTGGCCTTAACCCACTGCCCGTTGCAGGGCAGCGCGCCGAGACAGTCGTTTTTGGCCAGCGCACCTGGTTCGTGCGGGAGTCGATGCATCACCTGGTCGATGTGGGATTGATCGAAGTATCCATCACTGTAGGGCTGGCTGCAGATCGCACAGTGCTCCACCAGGCCACGGGCTGGCTGGAGGGTGGCAATGCTCTGCCATGAAAGCAAAACAGCGGGCCGCCAGCGGGGCTTCACCCTGCTGGAGCTGTTGCTGGCCATTGCCGTATTTGCCCTGCTGGCTCAAGGGACGAGCCAGTTGGTGGCAGCAGTGTTACAGACGGATACGGTACGTCAGCCCCAGGCCGCTGAACTGCGAGCCCTTGGCCGGGCGATGAGCGTAATGCAGCGAGATGCCTTGCAGGGTTATTGGCATGCGGGCAAGGCAAAGGGCAGCGGTCATGGCGTGACGCTGGAAAAGCATCGGGTGAGCTGGGTACTGGGAGCGGAGCGTGACAGCCAGCCGTTACCACGCAGCGATCTGAGAGTCGTGGAGTATTGGTTGGCGGAAGGTGTGCTGTGGCGCCAACGCCGCGGGCTGGAAAATGGCCAGGGCCAGCCTCAGCGCCTGTTGGAGGGGGTTGTCGAGTTGCGTTGGCGCATGCATGCAGCCGGTGTGGGCTGGCAACCCGAGTGGCCATCGGCCCACACCCGGCAACCACCGCAGGCACTTGAGGTGATGTTGTCGACCAAACGATTGCAGGCGATACGCCGCGTGCTGCCGCTGGCCGGGGGCACTCTGTGAAAAGCGCGCAGCAGCGTGGCCTGGCGCTGGTTACCGTGCTACTGGCCATGGCGCTGTTGTCGTTCCTGGTGGCCGGGATGTTGCGCAGCCATCAGGGAATGCTGGGCAGTGTGGGCCAGCAGATTGACGCATCGCAGTTGCTGAAACTGGCGCTGGCCGGGGAGCGTCATGCGCTGGGGCATTTGAAGCAGCAGGTTGCCACTGTGCTTCAGGTGACCCATCTCGGCCAGCCCTGGGCGCGCAGCCGTCAGCTGAGTCTTGGTGAAGGCCAGCTCCGCTATCGCCTGGAAGACCTTTCAGGCCGGTTCAACCTCGCTGCCCTGACGGTGAACGGGACACCCAATCCAGTCTTGCTCAAGCGCTGGAAACGCCTTTGCCGGTCATTGAAGATCGAACCTCCAGCGCTCGATCCGCTGCTGGGGCAGCCCATGCTCGACCCTTCCCAGCTGCGTGCGCTACCAGGCATGGATGCTCAAGCCGTGGCGCGGTTGCAGCCTTGGGTGACAGCCCTGCCGCGCACAGCAGGGCTGAACATCAATACGGCTTCGGCACGGTTGCTGGCGGCCCTTGAAGGTGTGGAGCTGTCTGTTGCGCGGCAGTTGGTAGGCGAGCGCCCCGAGCATGGCATTCCCACCGTGCAACGTTTTCTGGCACTCCCCTCGTTGGACGGCCTGGGCGTCGACAGTCATGGTTTATCCGTGACGAGCCGATGGTACCGCCTGGAGGTTCAGGCAGAACTGGCAGGCAGGCGGATGTACCTCTACAGCGACCTGGAAATCGATTTGGACACGCACCAAGTGCGCGTCATGCGACGTTCATATTCTGCACAACCGGAGCAAAGGCCAGATGAGTAGGCATTACCTGTTTTTACTGGCCCAAGGCATGCCTGCCGCGGGGCTGCAGTGGCCGGCGCTGCTGTACACGGCGCAAGGCGAACAATGCCGAACCACCCTCGGGGCGCTACCTACTTGGTTGGCGGGTGCTGCCGTGGTACTGGTGTTGCCGATGGAGATGGCCGGATGCTGCAAGCTGGACCCGGTGCCGGGCAGGCGGCCGACGCGCGAGTCGCTGGCTTACGCTGCCGAGGAGCAGCTTGCTGAGGCACTGGAAACCTTGCATTTGGCATTCGGTCCCCCAGACGCAGGTGGTTACCGGCAAGTTGTGACAGTCGCGCTGGAGGAGTATCGACACCTCATGTCGATGTTGCAGGCACAGGGCATCGACCCGGTTGCGGTGCATGTAGACGCCGACCTGTTGGGCACTGAGGAGGCTTGCGCGCTATGGTTCGAGGGTCGCTGGCTGTTGGGTGGGGCGGACGGTACGCGCCTGGCTGTCAGTGAACGGCAGGCTCATGTGTTGTCGCGCCGCTTGGCTCCCCGGCTCTGGCTGGCCGAGCCGGGTTCGCCTGGCGAGGCTTTGAGCGACAAGCATGTCGCCAGTGCTGTTGGCAGGCTGGTGGACGGGGGCGGCACTGCGGTGGACCTGCGCCAGGGCACGATGCGTCGACAGCGTAGCAGCCCGCCCTGGCAAGCCTTGGGCGGTGGCATGCTGGCAGCGCTGCTGCTGGTATGTCTGGCTGGTTACCTGCGTGCCGACTGGCTGCAGCAGCAAGCTTTACTGCAGCATGCCGAAAACGTGCAGATGTTCGCGCGCTGGGCTCCCGGGCAGGTGCCCGGCGCTGACCTGGCCGCTCAGGTCCAGGCTCTGGAGCAACGGCCTGGACCACCGACGGCTGTCGAGCGGTTGGCGATGCTTGCAGACCCGTTGGCGGGTGTTGGCAACGTTACGATCGAGCACGCCGAGGCCAAGACCTCAGAGGGTTGGACCATCGACGTCGTCGCCCAAGGTTTCGATGATCTGGAACGCCTTCGCCAGCGTGCCCCAGGGGTGAGGATGGGGCACGCACGGCAGGTCGGCGAAGGTGTACGGGCAACCATCTCCTGGCTGGAGGCTGAATGAAACGCTTGAACAAAAAGGCGCTGGCGCAGCAGTGGCAGCAGATACCGGCTGCCAGGCGAACGATTTTGACGCTGGCACTTTGGGCTGTGGGCCTGTTGATTGTCTGGCAGCTGGCCTGGTTACCGAGCCAGATCCGTTTGCGTAATGCTGAGGCTCACCTTGTGCAAGAACAAGCGTTGGCTGCGCTGTTGAAGCGTGTTACCCAACGCCAACCTCAGTCGGCTGGCACTTCCGAGCCGCTCACGCCTGCCAGTTTGAGCGAGCGTGCACGGCTTGCCGGCCTGCATGTTGCGGGCCTGGAGGCCAGGGAGGGGCAGCTGGAGGTCAGCCTGCAAGGCCCGCCAGCTGCTGTGCTGAGTTGGTTGCATGCCCTGGAACGGGACGGTGGACAGGTTCAGCGCCTGCAGTTGCAGGCTGTGGATGAACAGTTGCAGGTGCAGTTGGCTATGGCGCTGGCTGAAGGCTGAAGTCCGTATTGCTTGTGCGTTCAGGTTGCTTTGGCCGGCAGGCGGCTCAGGTGCAACGCCACCAGCAATGCCACCGCCAGCAAGCTGCCAATGAACAGCCCTATCCCGTTCCAGCCCCACTGGTGCCAGAACACCCCGCCCGCCGTACCGGCCACGCTGGAGCCGGCGTAGTAGCAGAACAGGTACAGTGACGACGCCTGCCCCTTTGCCTTCAGTGCCCGGCGGCCGATCCAGCTGCTGGCCACCGAGTGCGCACCAAAGAAGCCGAAGGTGAACACCAGCATGCCCACGATCACCATCACCAGGGGACTGGCCAGTGTCATCAGCAAGCCAACCGCCATTACCACGATGCTGGCCCAGAATACCTTGCGCCGGCCCAGCTTGTCCGCCAGGGCGCCGACCTGTGCCGAACTGTAGATGCCCGACAGGTAAACCACCGACAGCAAGCCGACCAGCGCCTGGTTCATGTGATAGGGCTCGGCCAGCAGGCGGTAGCCGATGTAGTTGAACAGGGTGACGAAGGCGCCCATCAGCAGGAAGGCTTCAAGGAACAGCCAGGGCAGGCCGGCGTCCTTGAAGTGCACGACAAAACCGTCCAGCAGGCTGCGTGGGTTCATCGTCTGTGCGCGGAAATTGCGTGACTCCGGCAGCACCTTCCAGAACACCAGTGCGGCCACCAGGGCCAGGCCGCCAATGGTCAGCATCGCCGTGTGCCAGCTGACGAAGTCGATCAGTACGCCAGTGATGAGCCGCCCGCTCATGCCGCCAATCGCGTTGCCGCCGATGTACAGGCCCATGGCCAGGCCAATGTGTTGCGGGTGGATCTCTTCGCTCAGGTAGGTCATCGCCACTGCCGCCAGGCCGCTCAGCGACAGGCCGACCAAGGCGCGGGTGGCCAGTACCAGCTCCCAGCTGGGCATCACTGCGCTGGCCAAGGTGGACAGGGCGGCGCAGACCAGCGCGAACACCATCACGGGCTTGCGTCCGATGCGGTCAGAAATGGGGCCGGTGATCAGCAGGCCGAACGCCAGCATGGCGGTGGACACCGACAGCACCAGGCTGCTCTGCGCCGCGTTGATGGCAAACTCCCTGGATAGCAGAGGCATCATCGGCTGTACGCAGTACAGCAAGGCGAAGGTGGCGAAACCGCCGCTGAACAAGGCCAGCACGGTTTTCATGAAGGCGGGTGTGCCTTTTTCGATCCACATTTCGGTCAGGATGGCAGGCTTTGGCTCAAGGAGGAGGGGGGCTACTGCAGTTTTCACGGACGGGTACCTCTGGCGCAATGAAAAAAGCATATAGCTGGCTAACGATTAGATCCAATATATTGTTCGACCTATTTGAGATGTTTGGCGACTTGTTTGGAGCGGATCATGGAACTGCGTCATCTGCGTTACTTCATTGCTGTGGCCGAAGAGCTGCACTTTGGCCGCGCCGCCCAGCAACTGGGTATTTCCCAGCCGCCCTTGAGTCAGCAGATCCAGGCCCTTGAGCAGGAGTTGGGGGCCCGGTTGTTCGACCGGACCAATCGTCGTGTCGAACTGAGCGAGGCCGGTCGATTGTTCCTCGAGGAAGCGCGCCAGGTATTGGCGCAGGTGGAGAAGGCTGCGGATGTAGCCCGGCGTGCGCAGTTGGGCGAGCTGGGTGAGATGAAAATCGGCTTCACCTCCTCGGCCCCGTTCACCTCGAAAATCCCCAAGGCTATTCATGCCTTCCGTCAGCGCTTTCCGGCGGTGCACCTGAACCTCAAGGAAATGAGCAGCCGTGACGTGGCCGAAGGGGTATTCGACGAGTCCATCGAGGTGGGGTTGATGCGGCCGATGCCGCTGCCGGAGGGGTTGGTGGCCACCGAGTTGTTCCGAGAACCGTTGGTGGCAGTGATCAATGCCTCGCATCCACTGGCTGAGGGCACCGAACAAGGCGTCTACATGGCGGCGTTGGCCCCTGAGCCCTTCGTGTTCTTCCCGCGTAGTTATGGCAGCGGCTTGCATGCACAATTGCTGAGCCTGGCGCGGCATGCAGGTTTCAGCCCCCATTTTGCACAAGAGGCAGGTGAAGCGATGACCATCATCGGCCTGGTCTCGGCGGGGCTAGGGGTGTCGGTGCTGCCGGCGTCGTTCCAGCGCATGCGCATAGAAGGGGTGGTGTACCGTACCTTGCTCGATGAAGAGGCGATGACGGCGGTGTGGCTGGTGCAGCGCGAGCGCGGTCATTCGGTGATGGCCAAGGCATTCGCCGAGTTGTTGACGGGGCAGGTGGTCGGTCAGGCGTGATGCCGGCCAAATGGCGCTGGTCATTGCCCCACAGCCGCCACATACTCGGGCATTCGTTGATACACGGAGGTCAATCATGCGGCGCGTGGTGTTCAATCAGAAAGGTGGCGTGGGCAAGTCGAGCATTGCCTGCAACTTGGCGGCGGTAAGTGCCAATGAAGGTTACCGGACCTTGTTGATCGACCTGGATGCCCAGGCGAACTCGACCCAATACCTCACCGGCCTGACCGGCGAGGACATCCCCATGGGTATTGCCGACTTCTTCAAGCAAAGCCTCTCCAGTGGGCCGTTCAGCAAGAAGAACAAGGTCGATATCTATGAAACCCCGTTCGACAACCTGCATGTGGTCACCGCCACTGCCGAGCTGGCCGACCTGCAACCAAAGCTGGAGGCAAAACACAAGATCAACAAGCTGCGCAAGTTGCTCGACGAGTTGGACGAGGATTACGAGCGTATCTACATCGATACCCCGCCGGCGCTGAACTTCTATGCGGTTTCTGCGCTGATCGCTGCCGATCGCGTGCTGATCCCCTTCGACTGCGACAGCTTCTCGCGACAGGCCTTGTATGGCCTGTTGGCCGAGATTGAAGACCTCAAGGAAGACCACAACGAAGACCTGATGGTTGAAGGCATCGTGGTCAACCAGTTCCAGTCACGTGCCAGCCTGCCACAGCAGATGCTCGACGAGCTGCTGGCCGAAGGGTTGCCGGTGCTGCCGGTGTACTTGGGCAGTTCGGTGAAAATGCGCGAATCGCACCACGCCAGCCTGCCGCTGATTCACCTGGAACCGCGGCACAAGCTGACTCTGCAGTTTGTCGAGTTGCATTCGCTGCTTGAAGAGAACGGTTGAATAGGCCGGAGCGGTTGGCGGGGGATTTTCATCGCTTATGAGATCGAGCGCCGCCCGCGCGGCGCATCGCGAGCTGTGCTCGCTCCTACGTTTGTTTCGGGCCAGTCATGCCTGTGACAGACGCGCGCGACCGCCTTGTTCGCGCAACACGATATCGCGTCGTGCGCCATAACGTTCGCGCGCAAATCCCTCAGGACTGATTGGCCCGAAACAAACGTAGGAGCGAGCACAGCTCGCGATGCGCCGCGCGGGCGGCGCTCGATCTCACAGGCGCCCCCCCCTCAAGGCCTACGCTTGGCCACCCCAACCCAATCACGCGTACTCCCTAATTCCTTGTAGAAGAGGCGTTACTCAGGAAGAGCAACTGATTTCCAGGTGCTTGCCCCACTCCGGCGGTCGCTCGGCGTAGGCTTGCATCCCGGGCTGTTCCTCGAAAGGCCTGGTCAGTGCTTGGTGCAGCCGTCGAACTTCACTGTAGTCCCCCGCCTCGGCCGCTTCGATGGCGTTCTGCGCCAGGTAGTTGCGCAGCACGTACAGCGGATTCACCGCATGCATCCGCTCACGGCGGCCTTCGCCATTACCGGGTTCACGCCCACAACGGGCCAGGTAGTCTGCGCCCCAGGCATCGAAACCGGCCAGGTCGATAAAGTCATCGCGCACTACCTTCAGTGCCTCGGCCACCGGCTGCTCACCCAATTTGCGGAAGAACAGGCTGTAGTCCACGCCACCGCGTTGCATACACTGCAGCAGGCGCTCGACCAGCGCCATGTCGTCATCTTCGGCCGTGGTCAGCCCCAGGCGCCGGCGCATCAGGTCCAGGTAATGGGCCTGGTACAGCGGCAGGAACAGGCCCAACGCTTCCTTCAGTGGCTCAACTTCGATCACGGTGGTCAGTGCCTGGGCCAGCGCGCTGAGGTTCCAGTGGGCGATGGGCACCTGGTTGGCGTAGCTGTAGCGGCCACGGTCGTCGGAGTGGTTGCAGATGAAGTTGGCATCGAAGTCGTCCAGAAACGCGTACGGGCCGAAGTCGAAGGTGATGCCCAGGATCGACATGTTGTCGGTGTTCATCACGCCGTGGCAGAAGCCATACGCTTGCCAGCGGGCGATCAGTTCGGCATTGCGCTCGACGATGGTGCGGAACATGGCCAGGTAGGGCTGCTCGGCGTCACGGCATTCGGGATAGTGCTGTTCCAGCACGTGGTCGATCAACACGCGCTGCTGCTCGGGCTGCTTGGTGTAGTAGAAGTACTCGAAATGGCCGAAACGCACATGGCTCTGCGCCAGACGCGTCAGCATGGCCGCACTTTCACGGGTTTCACGCCACACCGGGGTGCTGGAACCGATTACGCAAAGTGCCCGGCTGGTAGCGATGCCCAAGGCGTGCAGGGCTTCGGAGGCGAGAAACTCGCGAATCGACGAGCGCAGCACGGCGCGGCCGTCACCCATGCGGGAGTAGGGTGTCTGGCCGGCGCCCTTGAGGTGCAGGTCCCAGTGTTCGCCAGCGTCGTTGAGCACTTCGGCCAGCAGCAGGCCACGGCCGTCGCCCAGTCGTGGGTTGTACGAGCCGAACTGGTGGCCGGAATAAACCATCGCCCGAGGGTCGGCCTCTTCCCACAGTTTGTGGCCGCTGAACAGCTCGGCGAACACCGGCAGTTCGGCCTGGGCGGGGTCGAGGTCAAGCAAAGCCATGGCCGACTCGCTCGCTACCACCAGGCGCGGGTCTGCAATGGGCTCGGGCAGCACCTGGGTGGAGAACGCATCGCCCAGGCGGGCGAAGCGGTTGTCGAAGGTGAGTTGGTCGAGGGCTTTCACGGGACTGCTCCTTGGGTTCGGTGCCAATCGGGCCGCTTGGCGGCCCTTCGCGGGTGAACCCGCTCCCACAGCGGCCAGCGCCCGATGTAGGAGCGGGTTTACCCGCGAACGAGGGCGAAGCCCTCGCAGCCATTTTGCACACAATAAAGTATTCGAGCCTATTCAGGCCGAAGCAGTGCCATCCGATTTTGGCTGTTCCATCGGAATCAATTGCTGTTTGCTGCCCTTGGCGTCCATCAGGAATACCTCTACCTGGCGCACCGAGATCTTGATGTTGTGGGCTTTGAACTCGCGGTTGATGTACCGGTTGATCTCGTCCAGCGTCGGGTTGCGGTCGCCCAGGTCACGGACGTGCATGCGCAGTTCGTGGTCCAGCGAGCTTTCGCCGAAGTTGAGGAAGTACACGATCGGTTCCGGATCCTTGAGCACGCGGGGGTTCTCATGCGCGCCCTTGAGCAGCAGGTCGCGCACCAGGTCGAGGTCTGAGCCATAGTCGATGCCCAGCTTCAGCGTCACCCGGGTGACCGTATCGGTCAGCGACCAGTTGATCAGTTGGCCAGTGATGAAGGTCTTGTTGGGGACGATGATGTCCTTGCGGTCGAAGTCGGTAATGGTGGTGGCACGGATGCGGATCTTGCTTACTGTACCCGACAGGTTGCCGATGGTGATGGTGTCGCCAATCCGTACCGGGCGCTCGAACAGGATCATGATGCCGGAGATGAAGTTGGCGAAGATTTCCTGCATGCCGAAGCCCAGCCCTACTGACAGCGCGGCCACCAGCCATTGCAGCTTGTCCCAGCTCACCCCCAGGGTCGACAGGGTACTGACGATGCCGATACCGACGATGGTGTACGACAGCAACGTAGTAGTGGCGTAGGCACTGCCCTGGGCGAGGTTCAGGCGTGACAGCACCAGTACTTCCAGCAGGCCTGGCAAGTTGCCGGCCAGGGCGAAGGTGATGCCGACGATCACCAGTGCGCCGAGCAGGTCGCCGAGGCTGATCGGTACCATGCTGGCGGCGGCGCCGGTGCCGCTGGTGTATTCGTAGAGGACGAAATTGTTGAGGTAGGCGAACACCGAAATCAGGTCGGCCCATACCCAGTACAGGCCGGCGATGAAGCCGCCGAGCAGGGCCAGGCGGATCAGGCGCAGCGACTGCTGGTTGACCTGTTCGATATCCAGCGTTGGCTCTTCGGTGATGACTTCGCCATCCAGCCCTTCCTTGGCCGCCGCACGCTTGCTCAACGCACGCTGGTAGGCCAGGCGTCGTGCAGCTACCGACAGGCCGCGCACGAAGGCGGCTTCGATCACCAGCCAGAACAGCAGCAGGTACAGGGTATAGATCAGACGGTCGGTGAGCTTCAGTGCTGTGTAGTAGTAGCCGAAGCACACGGCGACAAACAGGGCGACGGGCAGGGCGGTGAATGCTACGCCCACGGCCCTGCGAAACAGCGAGGTGTCACGGTGTGCCGGGCTGCTGAGCAGCAGACGGCTGAGCAGCCAGGCCATCAGCGCGTAGCAGGTCAGCACCACGCCGATGCCCAATACGTCGTCTGCCAGTGCCGAAGGCTGGTGCTCGGCCACCGCAACGACGCCGACCAGTGCCAGCACCACGGTGCCCAGGCGGCGAACCCAGCCGCGCAGGAACTCGACCTGCGGTTTGTGCCAGCGGAAGTGGACTTCCGCCACGCCACCGGGTGCGAGGATACGATAGGCGGTGTAGAACACCAGCCAGGCCTGGGCCAGCTGCCAGAGTGCGGCACCCAGGTTGGCATTCTGCCCGCGGGCGTCGATCTGCAGGGCGTAGCTGCACAGCGCCAGGCCAAGGCTGACCGGCATCGCCAGCAGAATGTTGATGAGAATTGCCTGGGGCGTGTGCCATTGGCTGTCACGGCGGAAGTGGCCGATATCCTGGTGCACTTTGCCTAACCGTTGGTAAAGGTATTTGCGCCGCCACAACAGCGCGCCGATCACCAGTAGCAGCGGCAGGAACAGCAACGGGCGCTGGCTCAGGCCATCGGCCAGCTCTTTCAGGCTGGAGCCCCACGGCAGGTTGGCGACCTGGTCGGCCAGGCGCGCTGGCACGTATTGCAGCCAGTCCCAGTCCAGCGGCTTGTTGCTGGGGATCCAGAACATTTGCTCGTCGAGGGTGGTACGCAGGCTCTGCGCGGTGCCCAGCAGTTGCTTCTGGTTGAGTTGCAGGGTGATCGATTCGTTGAGCAGCGCCGACAGCTCGCGGTTCAGCCGCTCCAACAGGTCGCTGCGGGTGATGGCTACATCCAGCAGGGCTTTGCGCAGCTGCGGGGTCACATCTTCCTGGGGTTGCGCCGCCAGCAGCTTGTCGACATAGGTGACCGGGCTGCTCATCTGCTCGCGTTGCTGGTTGACTTCGAACTGGTACAGGCGGGTGTCCGCGATCTGGTCGGCCAGGTCGCGGTCGACCTTCAGGTGCGGCAAGGTCTGTTTCTGCTTATAGAGGATCTTCGACAGCAGCAGGCTTCCCTTGAGCACGTTGATCTGCTCGTCGAGCGCCTGGTCGGCCTGGGTCAGGCTGTCGAGCTGCTGCTTGGTGCGCAGGTTCTGCTGGGTCAATTCGTTAAGGCGATCGGTGCTCTTGAGCAGGTAGTCGGAAAGCTTGAGGTTGACCGCGCTTTCAGTGGCCAGCAGGCTGCTGCCGCCGGCCTTCTGAGCCTCGATCGACTGCTGAGTGACGGCTTCCTGGGACTGGGCCAGGCGTTTGTCGTTGATCAGCGTCTGCAGGTCCTGGATTTCCTGCTCCAGGCGCGCAGCACGCTCGACCAGCAAGTCGTGACGCGCATTGCCGAGGTCTTGCAGCACGCTGTTGCCGGCCAGTTCCTGGCGGCGCAGCAGGGTCAACGCGTTGAGCGAGGCCAGCTCGGCGTTGAGCTGGTTGCGTTGGTCGGCATTGATGGATTTGCCGCCGTCCTTGCCGGTTTTGAGGATGTTGTTGATCTGCTGGGTGCGAGTCTGGCTGCTACTGATCTCGGCCTGGGCGCGTTCGGGGCGAGTTTGCGAGTTGATGATCAGGCTGTTGGCTTCAGACAGCGCCTTTTGCAGTTCGCCCTGCTGCGTGTTGCGTTCGCTGAGCATCTGTTCAAGCTGTGGCACGGTGAGGTTGGCGTAGCGCTGGGCCACCGGTTGTGCCTTGGTTTCCTTGAGCCTGGCCAACTCCTTCTGGCTGTCACTGGTCTCTTTGGGGGCACTGCTCAACTGCTGCTTCAGTGCAGCAAGCTTCTTCTCGCTATCTTCCTTGGCAGCAAGCAGGCTCAACGTTTGTTCGAGCACCTGCTGCAGCGCCTTCTGGTCCGCCTCGGGCAGCTTGCGCTCGGCGATCTTGTCGAGGCTGTTCTGGATGCTGGCGGTGGTCGGGGCTTCTGCCGCAGTAGCCGCAAAAGAAAGGGACAGGCACAACCCGAGCAGGGCTGTGCGAAGGTACACGCGCAGGGACATAGGCAGGCTACTTGTGGATCCGGCTGAAACGAAGTTTAGAGGAACAATCCTGGTCCGGGTCGCGTTCCTTCGGGGAATCTGACGCCTACTTTCTGGATCTTGTTCCCGTCCATGGTTGCCACGGTCCAGATCGTGCCATGCCATTCGACCTGGTCCCCTACTACTGGAGCGCCTCCGACCTTCTGTCGGATGAACTGCGCCAGCGGCATTTTCGCGTCGAGGCCATCGAGTTTCAGGCCGTACAGCGCCGCCACGGCACCCAGTTCGGCATCGCCTTCGAGCACGAAGTCACCGAAGAAACGCAGGTCCAGGCCACGTTGCGGCGCCTGGCTGAACAGTTTGCCCAAGGCAGGCAGGTTGTGCTCGTGGCCGATCACGCAGAGCATGTCGCCAACCTCCAGCACGGTGCTGCCCGACGGGTGCAGCAGTTGCTCGCCACGGAACAGCGCGGCAATCCGCGTGCCTTCGGGCATTTTCAGTTCGCGCAGGGCAGCACCGATGCACCATTTTTCTGCGCCCAGACGGTAGACGAACATTTCCCACTCGCTGGTGATGTGCACCTCAAGGGCGGAACGGGAGATCGGCGCCGGGTCTGGCGGTACCGTCACTTTCAACAGCTTGGCCATCCACGGCAGGCTGGTGCCTTGCACCAGCAGCGATACCAGCACGATGAAGAAGGCCAGGTTGAAGAACAGTTGGGCGTCTGGCAGGCCCGCCATCAGCGGGAACACCGCCAGAATGATCGGTACCGCACCGCGCAGGCCGACCCACGAAATGAAGCCCTTTTCACGGCCGTGGAAAGCCTTGAACGGCAGCAGGGCAGCAACCACCGACAGTGGCCGTGCCACCAGGATCATCCACAGCGCCAGGCCCAGTGCTGGCAGGGCGATGGGCAGCAGGTCGTGCGGCGTGACCAGCAACCCCAGCACCAGGAACATGCCGATCTGGGCCAGCCAGGCCATGCCGTCGAGCATATGCAGGATGCCATGGCGGCTACGGATCGGCCTGTTGCCCAGCACCAGGCCGCACAGGTATACGGCGAGGAAGCCGCTACCATGCAGGGCGTTGGTCAGCGAAAACACCACGAGGCCGCCGGCCACTACCAGAATGGGGTACAGGCCGCCGGCCAGATTGATGCGATTGACCAGTTGCAGCATCAGCCAGCCGCCGCCCAGGCCCACCAGCGCGCCGATACCGAACTCACGCAGCACGTGGCCCAGCAGGCTCCAATGCAGGCCGGTCTCGCCGCTGGCGATCATGTCGATCAAGGTGACCGTGAGAAACACCGCCATTGGGTCGTTGCTGCCCGACTCGATCTCGAGGGTAGCAGAAACCCGCTCGTTCAGGCCTTTGCCGCCGAGCAGCGAGAACACTGCAGCGGCGTCGGTGGAGCCGACGATGGCGCCGATCAGCAGGCCCTGGATCAGGCTGAGCTGGAACAGCCAGGCGGCGACCAGGCCGGTGAGGGCGGTGGTGATCATTACCCCGACCGTGGCCAGCGACAGCGCCGGCCAAAGCGCTACGCGAAAGCTTGCTACCCGCGTGCGCAGGCCACCATCAAGCAGGATGACGGCCAGTGCCAGGTTGCCCACCAGGTAAGCAGTTGGGTAATTGTTGAAGATGATACCGCCACCATCGACACCGGCGAGCATGCCGACGGCGAGGATGATGACCAGAATAGGGATACCCAGGCGCGACGACAGCGAGCTGACCAGGATACTTGCACCCACCAGTAATGCGCCGATCAGGAACAGGCTATTGATGGTGCTTGCATCCAAAGGCAGGTACTCCGAGACAGCGAGGGGGAGGGACTTGGTAGCGCATTTTTCAGCAAAAGCTAGCAGGTCGCGTGCCAATCGATTCTAACCTGAGGCCGACGCAGGCTGTAAAGCGATACCGCATCGTCGTTGCAGCTTGTGGCTGCAATGGTTCGTCCACTGTCAGGCAGCCGAGTAACATGAATGGCAGGAAAACCATTTACCGCGCCTAGATGGCTCAGTGCCTGCTCGGGAAATTTCCTGATTTGCACTATTTGTTGGCGCACCAGGCGGCGGGCCATGTGCTTCGCTACCAGGCCACCGCGACAGCGGGGCGAGAGCGGCTGGTCAGGCAGATCAGTGGCAGGAATGCTTTCTCACGCTGCCCGCCTGAGCAAACGTGAAAGGGGCCGCTGTGCGGCCCCTGATCAAGGTCTCAGCCCTGCTTCACTTCACGCATCGGCTTGCCTTTCACTGGTGCATCCCCTGCCACGTAGTACTTGGCGGTGCTGCGCGGCAGTGGCTTGCGACCACGGATCTTGTCCGAAATCTTCTCGGCAATCATGATCGTGGTGGCATTGAGGTTACCGGTGATGATCAGCGGCATGATCGAAGCATCGACCACGCGCAGGCCCTGCATGCCATGCACGCGGCCTTCACCATCGACCACGGCCATGTCGTCGGTGCCCATCTTGCACGAGCAGGATGGGTGGAAGGCGGTTTCGGCGTGCTCGCGGATGAACTTGTCCAGCTGCTCGTCGGTTTGCACGTCGGCGCCCGGGCTGATTTCGCGGCCACGGTACGGGTCCAGGGCCGGCTGGGCCATGATTTCACGGGTCAGGCGGATGCCGTCACGGAATTCCTGCCAGTCCTGCTCGGTGGACATGTAGTTGAACAGGATGCTCGGGTGTTGGCGTGGGTCTTTCGACTTGGCCTGGATGCGGCCGCGAGCAGGTGAGCGCATGGAACCCATGTGCGCCTGGAAGCCATGTTCCTGCACGCCATTGGAGCCGTTGTAGTTAATCGCAACCGGCAGGAAGTGGTACTGGATGTTCGGCCACTTGAATTCAGGGCGGGTACGAATGAAACCACCGGCCTCGAACTGGTTGCTGGCGCCGATGCCGGTGCCATTGAACAGCCACTCGGCACCGATGGCCGGCTGGTTCCACCACAGCAGCGATGGGTACAGCGATACTGGCTGGGTGCAGGCGTACTGCAGGTACAGCTCCAGGTGGTCCTGCAGGTTTTCACCAACGCCCGGCAGGTCGTGCACAACCGGGATGTCGAGGCTTTCCAGCAGGGCGCGCGGGCCGACGCCGGAGCGCTGCAGCAGCTGCGGCGAAGCGATGGCGCCAGAGCTGACGATCACTTCCTTGCGGGCGCGGGCTTCAACGCGTTCTTCGCTGTCGCCGACCAGGTAGGTCACGCCTACGGCGCGCTTGCCGTCGAACAGCACGCGGTCGGTCAGGGCGTGGGTGACGATGGTCAGGTTCGGGCGTTTTTTGGCCTGGTCCAGGTAACCACGGGCGGTGCTGGAGCGGCGGCCGTTCTTGGTCACCGAACGGTCCATTGGGCCGAAGCCTTCCTGCTGGTAGCCGTTGAGGTCTTCTGTGCGCGGGTAACCGGCTTGCACGCCAGCTTCAACCATGGCGTGGAACAGCGGGTTGTTGCCAGCCTTTGGCGTGGCGACACTGACCGGGCCGTCACCACCGTGGTAGTCGTTAGGGCCGATGTCACGGGTTTCAGCTTTGCGGAAGTACGGCAGGCAGTCGAGGTAGGTCCAGTCTTCCAGGCCTGGCAGTTCTGCCCAGCCGTCGAAGTCCATGGCGTTGCCGCGGATGTAGCACATGCCGTTGATCAGCGACGAGCCACCCAGGCCCTTGCCACGGCCACATTCCATGCGGCGGCCGTCCATGTGCGGCTCTGGGTCGGTCTCGTAAGCCCAGTTATAGCGGCGGCCTTGCAGCGGGAAGGCCAGGGCCGCTGGCATCTGGGTGCGGAAGTCGAAGCGGTAGTCGGGGCCACCGGCTTCCAGCAGCAAGACGGTGACGCCGGCGTCTTCGGTCAGGCGGGTCGCCAGGGTGTTACCGGCCGAGCCGGCACCGACGATGATGTAATCGAATTCTTGGGACATGAAAGTACCCTCGTGTTGGCGGTGATCGGGGAGCGGGTACGCCCGTGCGCGGTGGCACGGGCGTGGCTAGACAGGGTTCAGAAAACCGAGTTGTAGCCGCCCAGCTCGACCTGGACCGACTTGATGCGAGTGTATTGAGCCAGCGAGCTGACGCCGTTTTCACGGCCGACGCCCGACTGCTTGTAGCCACCTACCGGCATTTCGGCCGGCGATTCACCCCAGGCGTTGATCCAGCAGATACCGGCTTCGAGCTTGTGGATGATGCGGTGGGCGCGGGTGATGTCGTTGGTGCAGACGCCAGCGGCCAGGCCGTAGTCGGTGTCGTTGGCACGGCGGATCACTTCTTCTTCGGTTTCGTAGGTGAGGATGCTCATCACCGGGCCGAAGATCTCTTCCTTGACGATGGTCATGTCGTCGGTGCAGTCGGTGAACACGGTTGGGGCAACGAAGGCACCTTTGGCGAAGTCACCGGCAGTCAGACGCTCGCCGCCGCACAGGACGCGGGCACCCTCTTCCTTGCCTTTGGCGATGTAGCCCAGCACGCTTTCCATGTGCTGGAAGCTGACCAGCGGGCCGAAGTTGGTGTTTTCGTCTTCCGGGTTGCCAACGCGGATGCGGGCAACGCGCTCGGCGATCTTGGCTTCGAAGGCCGCCTTCATTTCAGCCGGGATGAACACACGGGTGCCATTGGTGCACACCTGGCCCGAGCTGTAGAAGTTGGCCATCATGGCGATGTCAGCAGCCTTGTCCAGATCGGCGTCGGCACAGATGATCAGTGGCGACTTGCCGCCCAGCTCCATGGTCACTTCCTTCAGCGAAGAGCTGGAGGCGCTGGCCATGACTTTCTTGCCGGTGGTGGTGCCGCCGGTGAAGGACACTTTTTCGATGCGCGGGTGCTCGGTCAGCCAGGTGCCGACTTCGCGGCCGCTACCGGTCAGAACGTTGAACACGCCGTTTGGCAGGCCGGCTTCGGTGTAGATCTCAGCCAGTTTCAGGGTGGTCAGCGAGGTGACTTCCGACGGTTTGAAGATCATCGCGTTGCCAGCGGCCAGGGCCGGGGCAGATTTCCACAGGGCGATCTGGATCGGGTAGTTCCAGGCACCGATACCCACGGTCACGCCCAGCGGCTCGCGGCGGGTGTAGACGAAGGACGATTCACGCAGCGGGATCTGCTCGCCCTCGATGGCCGGCACCAGGCCTGCGTAGTATTCCAGCACGTCGGCGCCGGTGACGATGTCGACGTAGCGGGTTTCGGAGTACGACTTGCCGGTGTCCAGGGTTTCCAGCATGGCCAGCTCATCGTTGCGCTCGCGCAGGATGTCGACGGCGCGGCGCAGGATGCGCGAACGCTGCATGGCGGTCATCGCGGCCCAGATCTTCTGGCCACGCTCGGCGCTTTCAACGGCCTTCTCGACGTCTGCCTCGGTAGCACGCTGTACGTGGGCGAGGACTTCGCCAGTGGCCGGGTTGATGGCTTCGAAAGTGGCATCGCTGCCAGCGTCGACGTAAGCGCCATCAATGTAGAGTTTTTGCGTTCCGAAACGGGCCATAGTGTCCTCGCAAGTGCAGTGTGTGGTTTGGCTCGCGCGTCATGCTCCTGCCGGGTTGGCAAGGGCCCTGCGCGCATGGTCAGCAGCCTGGTCGTTTGTGGCCAGGGTGTGCTGCTTGGCCAGTTGTAGTTCCATGTATTCGTAAGCAATCCGTACCGCCTGGTCGGTGTCGAATGCATCACCCGACAGGGCGCCACGCAGCCACAAACCGTCGATCAGGGCTGCCAGGCCGCGGGCTGCCTTGCGCGCATGGTAGAGCGGCAGGGCGCGGCGGAACTGGCAGCACAGGTTGGAATACAAGCGGTGGTCGTTGATCCGCTGCAACCTGTGCAAATCGGGCTGGTGCATGCTGGAAGCCCAGAAGGCCAACCAGGTTTTCATTGCCGGGCCGTTTACCTGGCTGGCATCGAAGTTGCCCTCGATGATCACTTTCAGGTGAGCGCGCGGGCTGTCGTCTTTCAGGGCCTGGCGACGTGCTCTGACGCCTTCGTTGAGCATGCTCATGATGTAACCCATCGTCGCTGCGATCAGGCCGTTCTTGTCCCGAAAGTAGTGACTGATGATGCCGTTCGACACACCGGCCAAACGGGCAATCAGCGCAATGCTGGCGTCCCCCAGTCCGACCTGATCGACTGCCTGCAATGTGGCTTCGATCAACTGCTGGCGCCGGATGGGTTGCATACCGACCTTGGGCATCTTGCTATCTCCTCAGGCCTGCGAGCAGACGACAGGCGGCTGACTCGGCGAAGGCCAGTCTATTTTGTTTTGATTGAACGTTCAATCAATAAAGAATAAGCTCTGCGACAATTTGTGCCATTGACAGTTTTTCAGGCGGTCGAGAAGGCACGGATTGACACCCCAGGAAATCGTGTAACCCCCGGAAAACAAGGCGTTGACGGGCGTGAGCGATGCGAAATGCAGATTCTGCCGTACGGCCATTGGTCCTGCGACAGGCCCTTGGAGCGGGCGGGGTGACCTGTGACGAATGCGCGCACCTGCGTTGAGGCGTGGCATTTTCAGCGGGCCACCTGTCTGTTTTTGGCAACGTATCGATTCGGGATCACGGTTTCCAGGGTTCATTTATAACACCTGATGCAGTGGGGATATTCCACCAATTGCTCGGGAAAGACTGATTAGCCTCCACAGCCGCACTGCCCGGAGCATTCGTGCAATGAGTTCTGCCTCACTTATCAAGCCCCCCGCCGAGAGGGTACGGGTCAACCGCGTGGTGTTCTTCACCTCTGCGCTGATGATCCTTGTTCTGACTGCCTTGCTGATCGCTGCACCCGAAACCGCCGGCCAGGTGCTGGGCGTGGCCCAGAAGTGGCTGACGCGCACCTTCGGCTGGTACTACATGCTGGTCATTTGCGGATACCTGCTGTTCGTCGTCTACCTGGCTTTCTCCGACTACGGCAGCCTCAAGCTGGGTGGCAAGGACGACCAGCCGGACTTCAGCTATGGCGCCTGGGCCGGCATGCTGTTCTCGTCCGGTATCGGTATTTCGCTGCTGTACTTCGGCGCCTCCGAGCCGTTGGACCACTATTTCAACCCACCGGAAGGCACACCGGCCAGCCTTGAGGCCGCGCGCCAGGGCTTGCAGCTGACCTTCCTGCACTGGGGCCTGCACGGCTGGGCGATCTATGCCCTGGTCGGCCTGGCCGTGGGTTACTTCGCTTACCGCCACAACCAGCCGCTGGCACTGCGCTCGGCGCTGTACCCGCTGGTGGGCGAGCGTTGGGTCAAGGGTGCTGCCGGCAATGCCGTCGACATCTTCGGCATGTTCGTCACCCTGCTTGGCCTGGTGACCAACCTGGGTATCGGCTCGATGCAGGTATCCTCGGGCCTGGAATACCTGTTCGGCATGGACCACAGCAAGACCAACCTGCTGGTGGTGATTCTGGTCATGGCCGGTGTGGCCACCGTGGCTGCGGTCTCGGGTGTGGAGAACGGCATTCGTCGCCTGTCCAACCTGAACATCGTGCTGTTCAGCGGGCTGCTGATTTTCGTATTGCTGGGCGGCGAAACCCTGCACCTGCTCAATGGTCTCGTGCAGAACGTCGGCGACTACCTCAACGGCATCGTGCTGAAAACCTTCGACCTGTATGTGTATGAAGGCGAAGCCGGCAAGTCCGAGCGCTGGTTGGGCCTGTGGACCGTGTTCTACTGGGCCTGGTGGATCTCCTGGGGCCCGTTCGTCGGCATGTTCATTGCGCGTATCTCCAAGGGTCGTACCGTGCGCCAGTTGGTAATGGGCGTGCTGCTGATTCCGCTGGGCTTCACCCTGGCCTGGCTGTCGATCTTCGGCAATACCGCATTGGACCTGGTGATCAACCAGGGCGCTGTGGAGCTAGGCAAGACTGCGCTGGAACAGCCGTCGATGTCGATCTACCAGCTGCTGGAATACTTCCCGGCAGCCAAGATCGTCATTGGTGTGGCAGTGTTCGTCGGTTTCGTGCTGTTCCTCACCCCGGCCGACTCCGGCGCGGTGATGATGGCCAACCTGTCGTGCAAAGGCGGCAAGGTCGACGAAGACGCCCCGCACTGGATGGTGGTGTTCTGGTCCGTGGTTATCACTCTGGTGACCATCGGCCTGCTGTTCGCCGGTAACTTCGAGGCCATGCAGACCATGGTCGTGCTGGCGGGCCTGCCGTTCTCGGTGGTGCTGGTGCTGTTCATGTTCGGCCTGTACAAGGCCATGAAGCAGGACGTGGTGATCGAGCAGGAGCGCGCTGAACTGGCCGCCCGTGGCCGTCGCGGCTTTAGCGAGCGCCTGACCCAGCTGGAACTGCAGCCCACCCAGGCCGTGGTGCAGCGCTTCATGGACAAGCAGGTCAGCCCGGCGTTGAAAGAAGCCGCAGCGCAGCTGCAGACGTTGGGCTTCGAGGTGGAAACCCGTGTCGGCCAGTCGCGCAACCTGATGGGCTTGCGGGTGATGATGGAAGAAGGCAACCCGTTCGTCTACGAAGTGAGCCTTGATGGCTATATGGCCGCGCCGAGCGAGGCGCCGGTCGAGGGTGAGCCTGAACTGCGCCAGCGCTTCTACCGCGCCGAGGTCTACCTGCATGACGGCAGTCAGGAATACGACCTGATGGGCTTTGTCCCAGACCAGATCGTGCGTGATGTGCTCGATCAGTTCGAGAGCCATCGCCAGGTGCTTGGCCGCGTCTATAGCTGAATGCCCGGCAGGCCGCCGCACTGCCAGGTGCCGCGGCCTGCCAGCAGCAATATGTAGCACCTCGTTCGATAACATCTCCAGGACGCTTTGTGGTTCATTCCATAACGAGTCCTGGTCATGCCCGCCACTCACGCGCACAACCTCAAACACGCAGTCGCCACCCAGTTCGCCAGCCGTCCCACGCTCCGCCAGGTTGTAGGCGAACAGGTCATGAAGGTGATCCTGGAGCACTATCCTCTGGTTGGCGTGCATCGCCCTGAAATGGCCTCGGCTGCACCGCTGTACCTGATGTCCCTGCAGCCGGATGGTGTCTGGCACCCTCAGCCGCTGGTGGATGTGGTGCTGCAGGCCCTGCTTGAGGCTAAACCACTGGACCTCACCCCAGCGGGTGACTACCGCCTTAGCCTGAACCCGCCCCGGCGCTTTTTCGCCATCGAGTCGAGCCTTGAAACTGCCGAGGGCGATTTGATCGAGCCCGCGCGCCTGACCGATGGCCTCAACGCGTTGCTGCCGGTGCTGCTTTGGCACTTCCAGCGAGCGCAGATCGACTATTGGAACGGCGACGCCACGATCGACCGCGACCTGTGGTTGCAGCAGTTGTTGCGCGCCAACCTGCTCGATGGCCTGAAAGACGAAGCGCTGGACGACGAACAACGCAAGCTGCTGCGTGACCTGATGATGGGTAACCGTACCGGGCTCGATGTGCAGCTGGTGCGGGTTGCGTTACGTGAGGGCGAAGACACTTTCCATGAGCTGTTGCCCGGTTTGCTGATTACCGCCTCCAGTGAAGTTCGCGAACTGACACTCTGGTGTTCTCCCGAAGGTCTGGTCCGCAGTTACGACCCCCAGGCCGCGTTCGTCACGGCGTTGCAAATGCAGATGGCTGGACGTTACCGGTTTGATGAGTTGAGCTGGCAAGGCCTGACTGTGGAGGGCGACGCTTTCGCCCTGTACAGCGCCTTGTTGCTGGAAATCTTGCTCGAGCGCGTTGCCCGCCTGCGCTGGAGCGCGATCGACAGCGTCGACCAACTGGAGCATTACTGCCATGTGGCCTGCGACCCCGCGTCCTTTTTTGCCGAGTTCAGTGACTATGGCGCCGGTGGGCTGGGCCTGGCGCTCCCCAAGGGTCTGTCGCGAGCCGATACGGATAGCCAGACCGCCTATCTGCAAGCCATGCTCGACTTGTCGCTACTGCAACAGCACAGCCCAGCCCAGGGCATTCAGGACGGTCTGCCGGACTTGCACACCTATGCGGCGACGCGCCTGCGCGAGGAGATGCTGCATGACCACCCGGTAGACGCCAATTACTTCCCTGACGACCTTATCCTCACTGTCGAGACCTTTGTCAGTGACGGTCACGGGCTGGGCTTCGGCCAGAAGACCGGTGAAAAGAAGCTGACCTTGACGCAACTGGCGATCGGCCGCCTGGATGCCACCGCAGGAGGGGTGGTGACACATATCGCGCACCGGGAAAACCAGCTGATCATGAAGTGGATGACTATTGATTACGTCCGTGAGCTGGTGCAGCGAGTCGACATCGGCGGCAGTTATCCACGTCATGTACAGTCGATGCTCGATCGCTCGGCGAGCCGGGCCGAACACATCTCGGCATTTGCCATACGCTGGCGTATCACCCTGATGTTCGATGCTGCGCGGGCGCGGGCAGTCAAGCGGCTCGACAAGTTCGCCTACGGCGCCCTGGCAGAATTCTGCCGTAGTGGCCAGGAAGGTGCAGCGGCTGTGCGGATTGCACCGCTTGCGTTCAAACGCTCGCCGACATCAGAGAGGGTCGACGTGGCGCATGGTTTCTACGTGATCGAACTCATCGAGCTGGGGGCTCATCTGTTGTATTGCCCGCTGTACACCGACAAGGCGCTGATTCAGTTCGACAGCGCTCAGGCGCTGTTGGATGCGATCAGCCGCCCGGGGGCGTTGCAGGACAGCGTGCTGCTGTGGATCGAGCAAGCTCAGCGCGCGGTCTACGACAATGGCGGCTTCCGGGAGCCGCACCTGCCCCAATGGCTGCTCGACCCTTACACCCTCCCGGCGAAACCGCAGCCTGTTCAGTTGGCGCTGCAGTTCTGGGCGCAGGACGTGGATCGGCAGATGTTCGAAGCCAAGGGCCGGATGTTGCTGGAGCTGGCGGATCGCAGCGCCATGAGCAACAGCGAGGTGCGCTGGCGGCTGGTCACGGCATTTTCCTGGGAGCTGCTGAATGTTGTGTTTCCGGTGTTACCGGGGCCGCTCACCTCGGTTGCCTGGCTTTACATCGGCATGCGCAGCCTGATCAACGATGTGCAGGGGCTGGCCAGCCCGCATCTCGACGAGCGAATCCAGGCGATGGTCGATGTGCTGAACAACACCTTGCTGGCGCTGATACACCTGCAGACGCCGAAACTGGCAGCGCCGGCCGTTTCTGGTGACCTGCCGCCATCGCTGCTCCAGGGGCCACCTCCAGGCAACGGGATCGAGTTGGCGAGCCTTTCCACAGCAACGCGGGAGCCCAGTACCACGGTCGACAGGCTGCAGGCGATGGCCAACACCCACCTCGACTTTTCCTGGCGTGGGGCTGGGGGGCTCAACGGCCTGTCGAGTGCCCAGCGCGGTCAAATGCGGGCGTTGGCGACCAGCGTTTCGCTGGCGGGGCGTGAACCGCAGACGCAGGGCGTGGCTGCTGGCCTGGTGCGGATTGGGGATGATTTCTATGTATCTCTGGACGGTGATGTCTACCGAGTCAGCCTTGATAACGCAGCGTTTCGCATCATCGGTCCGGACGGCACGGTTGGGCCATACCTGATGCGCGACGGCAATGTCTGGCACCTCAATAATTCGCGATTGCACGGTGGCAATGATCGCTCCGGCGAGTTGGCCCGCGAGCGACTGCGCAAGAAGCTTAGCGGACCGATCGCCAAGGCTCAGTCCGAGATAGAGCGGCTTCTCTTGGCCGCGGAGGCTGCCACGAAGGATTTCAACGCGTTGAGCGAGCAGGTTGTCGGTTTGCGTGATCCGGTAAAGAAAGTCGAGGATCGGTTGCAAAAGGCGCCACCAACCGACCCGGGCGAACGTGCGCAATTCGAGCAGGCTACCGAGTTGTTCAAGCGCAAACTCCAGCAGTTGCACGAGCAGACGAATGCGCTGCGCACCCGGCGCCTGGCGTTGAACGACAGTCTATTCCAGGGGTATCTCGAGGCTGAACGCAACATTATCTACGTGCTCGACAAGGCGAGCGCTTCGACGCAGGGCGGCAGCGTGAGAGATCAACGGATACTCTTGGGCCAGGTCCGCAAGAACCTGATCAGCTTTGGCATGTTCTTCATTGAGGAGCTCCTGGCCTTGGGTGGGTTCAGGGAATACGACCAACTCACCAATGCGCTCAATGAGGCACCGCCAGAGAAACAGGCCGAGTTGTATGCCAGGTTCCGGACGATGGTGGAGAAGTTGCTTGAAGAGCAGCCCAGGATCATCAATGTCTCCAGCCAGCTGGATCGCCTGTTGGCCATCACCGATATCGACATGCAAGTGCCTTACGTCAATACCACGCTGACCGTTTCGAGCATTATCGCCAGCCGCAAGACGACCACGATCAACATCCGGTTTTTCCAGGCCATGGGCCTGGTCGAGCTGGCCCTGCAGTGGCATAAAGGCACGCCTACCCAGCACTACATGATCTTCCGCCATGCGCTCGCCAGTCAGCGTCTGCGGGTGGCCGCACAAACGCATCATCTGCTGATGTTCTGTGATTTGCCTGTCGCCGAACGAATCGAGGTACTGCAAAGTGCGTGGGACGAATACCTCGCGGCGATTCTCAACGCCGAACGGATCAAGACACTCGGTAGCAAGCTCATCGATGTCCAGCGCCTTGAGGCCTACAAGCAACAGATGGTGGAGCTGAAAAGCATAGCCGGTGAGGCGTTGGTCGAGGCCATGCGCGAGCAGGCGGACGGGCAGGTCCGAGGCACACGTCGTGCGGTCTATTCACGAAAGAGCCTGCAGGTGGCCCACACACGGGCTGGTCAGATAGTCATTGGCAGCGAATCGGTAGTCGACGGGCAGGCTGTGCTGCAAGTTGTAGCGGCTTTCAACAAGAGCGCGCTGCATCGCTTCCAGAAGCAGGGAAACACCTGGGTTGAAGAGGTCGCCGCGGGAGAACCGGAACCGCAGTCGCGGAATTCTACGCCGGACTCCGAAAGGAACAACCGGGAACTGGCCGAGGCCATGCTGGCACAGAACGAAAATGTCATCGCTCAAGCCAGAGCCCTGGTTGCCAAGGATGCTGACGACATGGGCCTGATGTCGATGCTGGACGGCCAGATCAACGAAGTGGCCGAGCTGCGGGCACAGCTCAGCGATGCCGACGCAGAGCACGCGCTGCTGGCAGGCATGGACGATGCGTTGATTCAGTTGCGCCAGGCCCGCCGCGACTGTTTGGTAGCGCTTTACAGCAAGACGCGCTACCCAGGTTCCAGAGGGCTGAATTTTCTCCATCAGCAGGGGTTGCTCGCCGTGGAATATGTCGGGCCTCGGCAGGTGGTCTCCGATGGCTATCTGGACGAGTACCGGATCAGCCTGTTGCGGGCTCCCGGCGAGGCCAAGGGTAGACCCTTGTGGGCCGCGCATTTCCACTTTGCCGACTCGCAGGCGGCGCCCACGGCGTTTGGCAAAGGCCATCTGAAGCTGTGGAGCCAGCGCAAGATGGGGTATCGCGAACAAATGATGGCCGCGAGCGAGGGGCAGGTACTGAGCATCTATCGAGGTAACCTGACCTATGCGCAGGCCAAGGATGTGATCCCGTTCAACCTCTGAACAGTTGCACTTTCAGCCCAGTGGTAACCCGTGATCGGCAACGCTAGCGATTGCTGTAACGGCCATGCTTACCGTGTGCAGGCATGGCCTGGTTGCCCCGTGTGGCGATCATCTGTTGCAGCGTGATCAGTTCGATACCCAATTGCTTGAGCCGTGGAATCTGCCTTTCCAGCACCGCTAGCGTTTGCGGGTAGGGGTGGCCGATCAACACGGCCGAGCCTTGCTTGCGGGCCAGCGCAATACCCTGTTGCAGCTGAGCGTCGATGGCTTCCGGTGTGCGCACGTCATCCAGAAATACATCCCGCGACACATGCGCCACATCGTGTGCTTGAGCCTCGGCCGCGGCGACCGTGGCGGCGCTGGTGCGGCTGTCGACGAAGAACAGTTGGCGCCGCTGCAGCTCGCCCATCAACCACGCCATGGGTTCACGCTGTGCGGTCATGCGGCTGCCCATGTGGTTGTTGATGCCGGCGGCGTAGGGCACCTTGACCAATGCTGCGTCCAGGCGCCGCGCCAGTTCTTCGATGGCGATGCCCGGGTGCCAGGCATAGGGCCCGCTGGCCGGGTCCATGGGCATGTGCAGGATTACCGTCTTGCCGGCCTTGTGCGCCTGGCGTGCGAAGTCGGTGGCATGGGGGGTGTCGGGCATGATCGCCATGGTCACCGGCCCGGGCAGCGCCAGGGTACGGCTGTCACGCTCGGGGCTCTGGCCCAGGTCGTCGATGATGATGCTCATGTAGGCGGTGTTGGCCGGCGCCGCTTGCGCGATTCCGGCCATCAGGCAAAACAACAGACACAGCAGATAACGCATAGGGTAGATCAGTCGCCCTTGGTGATGTTCAGGCCTTTGAGCAGGCTCAGAGCCTGGCTCAACTGGAAGTCGTCATCCTGCGGGCGTTCCTTGCGCTTGCTGCTGCCGGTCGGGCGGTCGGCGCCGCCGTTGCCGTTGCCCAGGTGGCCCTGCAGGTCGGCCTCCTTGAAGCTTTCGGTGTCGGCCTCGGCGGTGAGCTTGGCCTGGCGCACTTCGATGTCCGGGACGATGCCCTGGGCCTGGATCGAACGGCCGTTGGGGGTGTAGTACAGCGCAGTGGTGAGCTTCAGGGCGCGGTCGTTGGCCAGTGGCAGCACGGTCTGCACCGAGCCTTTGCCGAAACTGTCGGTGCCCATCAGCACGGCGCGCTTCTGGTCCTGCAGGGCGCCGGCGACAATCTCCGATGCCGATGCACTGCCACCGTTGATCAGTACCACCAGCGGCACGCCTTCGCTGGCATCGGCCGGGTCGGCCGAGAATCGCAGCTCGGAGTTGGCGATGCGGCCCTTGGTGTAGACGATCAGGCCTTTGGTCAGGAAGTGGTCGGCTACTTCCACTGCCGACTGCAGCACGCCGCCCGGGTTGTTGCGCAGGTCCAGCACTACCCCGCGCAGCTTCTTGCCGTTGTCCTTGCGCAGCTTGGCCAGGGCCTTGCCCACTTCGTCACCGGTCTTGACCTGGAACTGGGTGATACGGATGTAGCCGTAATCGTTCTCCAGTAGCTGGCTCTTCACGCTCTTGACCTGAATGACTGCGCGGCTCAAGGTCACGTCAAACGGGGTGCCGCCGTCGCGCACCAAGGTCAGGGTGATTTTCTCGCCGACCTTGCCGCGCATCTTGTCGACCGCCTCGGTCATGGTCTGGCCGCGGGTCGGGGCGCCATTGATCTTGACGATCAGGTCACCAGCTTGCACGCCGGCCCGCGAGGCAGGGGTGTCGTCGATTGGCGAGACCACCTTGATGAAGCCGTCTTCCTGGCCTACTTCAATGCCCAGCCCGCCGAACTCGCCGCTGGTGCTTTCCTGCAGCTCCTGGAAGTCCTCGGGGCCAAGGTAGGCCGAGTGCGGGTCAAGATTGCTTAGCATGCCCTTGATGGCGTTCTCCAGCAGGGTCTTGTCGTCTACCGGTTCGACGTAGGCGGCCTTGATACGGTCCAGAACCTCGGCGAAGGTGCGCAGTTCTTCCAGCGGCAGTGGCGCCTTGGCGGTCACCTCGGTGGCTGGCACTGCGGCGACCTTGGCCGGCTCTGCGGCGGTGGCCAGGGGCGCGCCGACCGCCAGGGCGATGGACAGGGCCAGCTGGGTGAGACGAGGCGAGTGCAGCATGTCGAACGAACTCCTGATCCTGTAGGTGCTCCTTGGGGAGCATCGGTGCAGCACTCAAGCTGCGCCGTAGAAATTTGACTAGCCTCGGCACCACTGCGAAGGGTCGGTAGGGCGGCCCTGCTGGCGGATAGCGAAGTACAAGCCTGCCGCTTCCTGGCCACCGCTGTTGCCAACGGTGGAAATGGCCTCACCGGCCTTGACGATATCACCGGCATTCTTGAGCAGGCTCTGGTTGTGGCCGTACAGGCTCAGGTAACCGTTGCCATGGTCGAGAATGACCAGAAGCCCGGCGCCGCGCAACCAGTCCGCGAATACCACACGCCCGCCGTGCACGGCACGTACCTGAGTGCCCGGTGTGGCGCTGATCATCACCCCGTCCCACTTGGCGCGGGCGTCGCTGCCGCGGGCATCACCGAAGCGTGCCAGCAGTCGACCATTGACTGGCCATGGAAGTTTGCCTCGCGCAGCAGAAAATGCGCCGCCGTAGTTCGCGCCATCGCTGGAAACCATCGGCCCGAGGGTGGTGCGGGCCTTTTTCGGCGGCTCCGCTGGCTCACGGGCCTGGTCGCGGGCAGCCGCAGCGGCCAGCGCTTCCTGCTTGCGGCGCTTTTCCGCTTCCTGCTGCGCCAGCAGGGCCTTCTTGCGCGCTTCTTCAGCTTCACGGGCCTGGCGGGCGAGTGTTTCCTCGATGGTTTTCAGGACCTTGGCCAGGTCGGCCTGGTCCTGTTCGCGCGCTTGCAACTTTTGACCGCGGTCCTTTACATCGCTGTTGAGCTTGGCCAGTACCTGCTGGCGCTTGGCGCGCTCGGTTTCCAGCTCTTGACGGCGGCTGTCGAGGTCGGCGCGCTGGGCCAGCAGCTGTTGTTGCTGGCTGGAAATTTCCTGTTCGACGTTGGCCAGTTGGCGCAAGGTCTCGTTGAAGGTGCGCAATTGCTCCAGGCGCGCCTTGCTCAGGTAGTCGTAATAGGTGAGGGTGCGGGCGAACTTCTCGGGGTTCTGCTGGTTGAGCAGCAGCTTGAGGTATTCCTCGCGACCGTTGTTCTGGTAGGCCGAGCGGGCCTGAATGGCGATCAGTCGTTGTTGTTCAACGCGGGCGCTCTGGAGTTTTTTTTTCTCGGTATCAAGGCGCTCCAGCTCGCCTTCAGTCTTTTTTAGTTCTTGCTGCAGGGCCTCCACCTGCTTTTCGAGGTTACCGATGTCGGTTTCGGTGGTTTTGAGGTCCTTTTGCACACCGGCCTTTTCTTCCTGGAGCTTGCTCAGCGTCTTCTTGAGCTCGGCAATGTCCTGGCGGGTGGCATCCAGTTGCTGCTGGGTCTGCGCGCGCTCATCGGCGAAGGCCGGGCTGAGCAGGCAAGACAGGGCTAGGAGGATCAGGGCGCGAAGCATGGGGTTTGGCGTACCAAGGATGGAGACTGGCCTAGTATGCCCGCGTGGGCAGGCAAAAAAAACGCCTCGCTGCGGATGCAGGGGGGCGTTTGTCTGGAATTCATGTGCAATTGGGGCTGCAACGCAGCCCCTTTCGACATTCAGGCGTCGACCAGAATCGAGGTGCCGGTCATTTCCACCGGCTTTTCCAGCCCCAGCAGCTTCAGCATGGTAGGCGCCACGTCGGCCAGCACGCCGCCCTCACGCACTTTCACGTTGCGCTTGCCCACATAGATGAATGGTACCGGCTCGGTAGTGTGTGCGGTGTGCGCCTGGCCGGTGCACTCGTCTTCCATTTGTTCGACGTTGCCGTGGTCAGCGGTGATCAGTGCTTCGCCGCCCACCTTGTCCAGCGCGTCGACAATGCGCCCTACACAGGTATCCAGTGCTTCGACGGCCTTCACCGCAGCTTCGAACACGCCGGTGTGGCCGACCATGTCGCCGTTGGCGTAGTTGACCACGATGACGTCGAAGCGCTGCTGTTCGATGGCTTCGACGATGCGATCGGTCACTTCCGGTGCGCTCATTTCCGGTTGCAGGTCATAGGTGGCGACCTTCGGCGACGGGATCAGGATGCGCTCTTCGCCTTCGAACGGCTCTTCGCGGCCACCAGAGAAGAAGAAGGTGACGTGGGCATATTTCTCGGTTTCGGCGATGCGCAGTTGGGTCTTGCCGTTTTTCGCCAGGTATTCGCCCAGCACGTTGTTCAGGCTGGACGGCGCAAAGGCCGCCGGTGCCGGAATCTTCGCCGAATACTGGGTCAGGCCGATGTACGCTGCCATCTTCGGCAGGCGCGCACGGGCGAATTCCGTGAAGTCTGGCTCTACAAATGCACGCGACAGTTCGCGAGCACGGTCGGCGCGGAAGTTCATGAAGATCACGGCATCGCCATCTTCGACCTTGACTGCTTCGCCAATGCGCGTGGCTTTTACGAATTCGTCGCTCTCGTCACGGGCATAAGCGGCTTCCAGGCCTGCCAGAGCCGTGTCAGCGGTGTACTCGGCAGCGCTGTCGACGATCAGGTTGTAGGCGGCGCTGACGCGGTCCCAGCGGTTGTCGCGGTCCATGGCGTAGTAGCGGCCGATCAGGCTGGCGATGCGGCCCTTGCCCAGTTTGGCGAAGGTGGCGTCGAGCAGTTCGATGGACGACTGCGCGCTGCGTGGCGGGGTGTCGCGGCCGTCGAGGAAGGCGTGCAGGTAGACCTTTTCGGCACCACGCTGCGCGGCCAGTTCGGCCATGGCCACCAAGTGGTCCTGGTGGCTGTGTACGCCACCATCGGACAGCAGGCCGAGGATGTGTACGGCCTTGCCAGCACTGGCTGCCTTGTCTACAGCACCGGTCAGCACCGGGTTTTCAAAGAACTCGCCGTCGCGGATGGCCTTGGTCACCCGGGTGAAGTCCTGATAGACGACGCGACCTGCGCCGAGGTTCATATGACCGACTTCGGAGTTGCCCATCTGCCCGTCCGGCAGGCCGACATCCATGCCCGAGCCGGAAATGAGGCCATGCGGCTGGGTGGCGCACAGGCGGTCATAGACCGGTTTATTGGCGGCAAAGATGGCGTTGTGTTCGGGGATATCGCTATGGCCGAAGCCATCCAGGATAATCAGGACCAGAGGTTTGGGCGTGCTCGTCATCAATCAAACTCACGGTTGTTCAAAGATGATAAAGACACGCATTTTAGGGCAAATACGCCACCCGCGGCGAATATTCGTCCCATTCCACCGACCGGCGCACCTGTGCTAGCAACATGAAGGTGGTTTTGTGGCCGGCCCGCCGGGCTTTGGTGGCACCAAGGGGCTGTGTATACTGGCCGGCATTTTCAATCGCCTGGAACACCGCTGATGGTTGCTCACCTGATTCAATTCGCGACAGATCACTACATCCTGGTTGCGATCTTCCTCATTCTGCTGGTCCTGTTGCTCATCAATGAAATCCGTCGTGGTGGCCAGAGCCTGACTAATGGCCAACTGACAGCCCTGGTCAATGCCGAGAAGGCCCTGGTGATCGACATTCGCCCGGCCAAGGAATACTCCGCTGGCCATATCGTCGGCGCGGTGAACATCCCGCAGGACAAACTGGCCAACCGCATGACCGAGTTGGGCAAACATAAAGAGAAGACCCTGATTGTCGTCGACGCGATGGGCCAGCAGTCCGGCACTATTTGCCGCGAGCTGCTCAAAGCTGGTTACAACGCCGCCAAACTGAGCGGTGGCGTTTCCAGTTGGAAAGCCGATAACCTGCCCCTGGTGAAGTGATATGAAGCCTGTCATCGTCTATTCCAGCGACTACTGCCCCTACTGCATGCGCGCCAAGTACCTGCTCGAGAGCAAAGGCGTGGCCTTCGAGGAAATCAAGGTCGACGGCAAGCCGCAGGTTCGCGCCGAGATGAGTCAGAAAGCCGGCCGTACGTCTGTGCCGCAGATCTGGATCGGCAGCACCCATGTCGGTGGATGCGATGACCTCTATGCCCTGGAGCGCGCCGGCAAGCTCGACGCGCTGCTGGCGGCCTGATTTGCACTGCATTCAAAAACATTAGGATAAGGATCTGACATGACTGACCAACAGACCAACGGCGCTGCTGCAGAAGACAACAGCCCGCAGTTCTCCCTGCAACGCATCTATGTGCGCGACCTGTCGTTCGAGGCCCCGAAAAGCCCGCAGATCTTCCGTCAGACCTGGGAGCCAAGCGTTGCCCTGGACCTGAACACCAAGCAGAAATCCCTGGAAGGCGACTTCCATGAGGTCGTGCTGACCCTGTCGGTTACTGTCAAGAACGGTGACGAAGTGGCTTTCATTGCTGAAGTGCAGCAGGCCGGTATCTTCCTGATCGCCAACCTCGATGCGCCTTCGATGAGCCACACCCTGGGTGCGTTCTGCCCGAACATCCTGTTCCCTTATGCCCGTGAGGCCCTGGATAGCCTGGTGACCCGCGGTTCGTTCCCGGCGCTGATGCTGTCGCCGGTCAACTTCGACGCCCTGTACGCGCAAGAAATGCAGCGTATGCAGGAAGCGGGTGAAGCGCCGACTGTGCAGTAATAACTGCCTGTATCCAGAAAGCGCCTCTCGGGGCGCTTTTTTGTTGCCTGTGCGGGCCTCTTCGCGGGTAAACCCGCTCCTACAGGGGATCGCGCCGTTTCCTCGGCTTGTGTAGGAGCGGGTTTACCCGCGAAGAGGCCCGTACGGGCAAAACATCAGCTCCCGGCAAACCCGTTCTGCCGCCACGCCTCATACACCGTCACCGCCACGGTATTGGACAGGTTCAGGCTACGGCACCCCGGCCGCATCGGCAGGCGCAGGCGATGCTCGGCCGGCAGGCTGTCCAGCACCTCGGCCGGCAACCCGCGGCTCTCTGGCCCGAACAGGAAGGCGTCGCCCGGCTGGAAGGCCACTTCGTGGAACGGGTGCGAGCCCTTGGTGGTAAAGGCGAACAGCCTTGGGTTGCCAAGGCTTTCCAGGCATCTGGCCAGGCTCTCGTGGCGCTTGAGCGTGGCATACTCGTGGTAGTCCAGCCCTGCGCGGCGCAGGCGCTTGTCATCCAGTTCGAAGCTGATGGGTTCGATCAGGTGCAGGGCGCAGCCACTGTTGGCGCATAGACGAATGATGTTGCCGGTATTCGGCGGAATTTCTGGTTGAAAAAGGATGACGTGAAACATGCACGGCTCCAAGCGTGAAGATGACGGGCATTCTACCCCTGAACCGGACGTGCGTTCGAAGGCCTTCCCACGGGTGATGCTGTCGTTGGCGATCGTCGGCTTGATGGTGGGGCTGATGATCGGTCGCCTGACTACGCCTGACGAGCGCGAGCTGCAGCAGGTGCAGGTGATGCAGGATGGCCTGGAGCTTTGGTTCAACGAAGAGCCCAAGCTGCATGGCGAGAACGTGGAAGGGACGGTGGCGTTGCTGTTCCAGGCCCAGGGCAAGGCTCAGCAAGGGCAGCTTAGCCTGCTGGGCAAGCCGGTGAGCTGGCGGATACAGCACAGCAAGGAAGGTTTGTTGCTGACGGTGGTGGCCGCGCGCCCCCTGCACGGCGAATGGGCCGGTGCAGAGGACGCTGGGCGCTGGCGGGTGCAAGTGAAACTGCACGAATAAAAGAGGGGATATCCCGGCCTGCCTGTACCAGGGTCCCCGAAAGGGGTACTGCGTATAAAGGGGGGATGTCCCGGCCTGCCTGTACCGAGGTCCCCAAAACGGGCGGTGCTGCGTATAAAAGAGGGGTTCACCCGGCCTGCCTGTACCAGGGCCCCCGAAATTGGAGATGTATTGCTTATTGCAGGGGGCGTGCCAGTTTTGCAAAGCCCGTGAATACTGGGCTTTGAGGACGAATTGGCCGGCTTTTGAGGGGATTTGTGCCTTCGTGAGGTGCATCGGGCACAGGATCGGTGCATCGGGGGGCTGAAATGACTGGGGCCGCAAAGCGGCCCCAGAGGTCTACGGATTAACCCGGAGCTCAGTGGTCATCACCTTCCTCATCATCCCCTCCCGCCACATTCATCCCCAATTCCTTGATCTTGCGCGTCAGAGTGTTACGCCCCCAGCCCAGCAACAGCGCGGCATCCCGCCGGCGTCCGGCGGTATGCTTGAGTGCCGTCTCGATCATGATGCGTTCAAAGCTCGGCACTGCGCTGTCCAGCAGGTTGGTCTGGCCGCGCGTTAACGCCTGGTCGGCCCACTGGCGCAGGGCCTGCTCCCAGTTGGTTACCGGCGCGGCGTCTTGTGGCAGGTTCAGCAGTTCTGGCGGCAGGTCGCCGATCAGCACTTCACGGCTGGAGGCCATCACGGTAATCCAGCGGCAAGTGTTCTCCATCTGCCGCACGTTGCCCGGCCATGGCAGGTTGCGGATGAACTCTTCAGTCTCCGGCTTGAGGATCTTCGGCTCGACTGCCAGCTCCTGGGCGGCCCGGGCAAGGAAGTGGCGGGCGAGGGCGGGGATATCTTCGCGGCGGTCGGCCAGGCGCGGAATATGGATGCGGATCACGTTCAGCCGGTGGAACAAGTCCTCACGGAACTTGCCGGCCTGCACCAGTGACTCCAGGTTCTGGTGGGTGGCGGCGATGATGCGCACGTCGACCTTGACCGGCACGTGGCCGCCCACGCGGTAGAACTCGCCATCGGCCAGTACACGCAGCAGGCGGGTCTGGGTGTCGGCAGGCATGTCCCCGATTTCATCGAGGAACAGCGTGCCGCCATCGGCCTGCTCGAAACGGCCGCGACGCAAGTTGGCAGCACCTGTGAAGGCACCTTTCTCATGGCCGAACAGCTCCGACTCCATCAAATCCTTGGGGATGGCGGCCATGTTCAGGGCAATGAACGGCGATGCTGCGCGCGGGCTGTGCCGGTGCAGGGCGTGGGCCACCAGTTCTTTGCCGGTGCCGGACTCGCCGTTGATCAGCACGGTGATGTTGGAGTGGCTGAGGCGTCCGATGGCGCGGAACACCTCCTGCATCGCCGGGGCTTCACCAATGATTTCCGGGGTGCGCGCCAGGTTCTGTGGCACATCCAGGCCTTGCTGCTCCTGGGCGTGCTGGTTGGCGCGCTTGACCAGCGATACCGCTTCGTCGACGTCGAATGGCTTGGGCAGGTACTCGAAGGCACCGCCCTGGTAGGAAGCCACGGCGCTGTCCAGGTCGGAGTGGGCGGTCATGATGATGACCGGCAGGCGTGGGTGCTGCTCGCGGATCTGCGCCAGCAGGTCGAGGCCGCTGGTGCCAGGCATGCGAATATCGGAAATGATCACGTCGGGTTGCTGGCGTGCCAGGCGCCCCATGACACCGTCTGCGCTGTCGAAGCTCTGGGTGGTCATGCCTTCCTGTTGCAGGGCTTTTTCCAGGACCCAGCGGATGGAGCGATCATCGTCGACGATCCATACGGTTTCACTTCGGCTCATGAGGCGGTGGCTCCTTGTTCCAGAGGCAGGTAAATCGAGAAGGCGGTATGGCCTGCGTGGCTTTCACACTCGATCAGGCCCTGGTGCTGGCTGATGATGTTCTGGGTAATGGCCAGGCCAAGCCCGGTACCGTCCGGGCGGCCACTGACCATGGGATAGAAGAGGGTGTCCTGCAGTTCTGGCGGGATGCCCGGGCCGTTGTCGATGATCTCTACCCGCGCTACCAGGCGGTGACGAACGTGGCCGATGGTGAACTGGCGCAGGGCGCGGCTGCGCAAGGTGATGCGACCCAGGCGCAGTTCATTCTGCGAGCTGATCGCCTGCATGGCGTTGCGCACGATGTTGAGTACGGCCTGAATCATCTGTTCTCGGTCGATCAACACGTCCGGAAGGCTTGGGTCGTAATCGCGCACCAAAGTGATGCACCCCTGGCTTTCGGCATCGACCAGGCTGCACACCCGCTCCAGCACTTCGTGAATATTGGTCATGGCCAGCGACGGCAGCTTGTTCGAGCCGAGCATGCGGTCGACCAGGTTACGCAAGCGGTCGGCCTCTTCGATGATCACATTGGTGTAGTCGCGCAGCCCTTCCTCGGGCAGTTCGCGGGCCAGTAGCTGGGCCGCTCCGCGGATGCCGCCAAGGGGGTTCTTGATTTCGTGGGCCAGGCCGCGCACCAGCATCTTGGTGGTTTCCTGCTTGCTCAGTTGGGCCTCTTCCTTGGTGATGCGCAGCAGCCGGTCCCGCGGATGCACTTCGAGCAACAGCAGGGTCTGGCCTTGATGCAGTATCGGCGTTACCGCGTAGTCGACGGTGATGGTCTGCCCGGTCAGCGATGTGAGCTGCGCTTCACGCTTGGTGAACGGGTGCGCCTGCTCGACCGCCTGGCGCAGCGAGCTGAGCGCTTCGGTCGATTCGGTGAACAGCTCGCTGATGAATTGCCCATGGCTGCGCTGGCCACTGACGGCCAGCAGCATTTCTGCGGCCGGGTTCATGTACTCCAGGCGCAGCTCGGCGTTGAGCAGCAACGTGGCGGTGGTCAGGTTGTCCAGAAGCAGACGGTGCTGTGCATCGCTGATGGTCATAAGGCGTCGTTGACCTCTTTTGGCGCTTGCCTGGCACTGCTTTGGCCAGGGCCGGACGCGGGGTGGATCCACTGATGCGAGACTCTGGAAAAGAAAATGCAAGAAACAAACCAAAGCTCCGAAAAGAAGCGGGATTTGCCGATAAAGGCCTGAATCTGCGCAAATTCGGACCATAAAGTCTTGATGAAACGTTTAAGTTGAACCAGATTGGGGAGCAAATGAGGGCATGGTATGAATTGGTGCACCAAGATAGAGCATAGCGTGACAGGCGGGGTTGCAGTGCTTCTGCTTGGTGCGCAGAAACGAAAACGGCCTCCCGGAGGAGGCCGTTGTGATCATGTCATCGGCGCGAGGCGCCAATCAGATCAGCAGCTGTAGTACAGCTCGTATTCCAGCGGGTGTACGAAGGTGCGGACCTTGATTTCTTCTTCGCTCTTCAGCTCGATGAAGGCATCGATGAAGTCGTCGGAGAACACGCCGCCCTTGGTCAGGAACGCACGGCCTTTATCCAGCTCTTCCAGAGCTTCTTTCAGGCTGCCGCACACTTGCGGGATGTTCTTGGCTTCTTCTGGCGGCAGGTCGTACAGGTTCTTGTCGGCCGCGTCGCCTGGGTGGATCTTGTTCTGGATGCCGTCCAGGCCAGCCATCAGCAGGGCCGCGAAGGCCAGGTACGGGTTGGCCGATGGGTCCGGGAAGCGTGCTTCGATACGGCGGGCTTTCGGGCTGCCAACGTAAGGAATACGGATCGAGGCGGAACGGTTGCGAGCCGAGTAGGCCAGCATTACCGGGGCTTCGAAGCCTGGAACCAGACGCTTGTAGGAGTTGGTCGACGGGTTGGTGAAGCCGTTCAGGGCCTTACCGTGCTTGATGATACCGCCGATGAAGTACAGGGCGGTGTCGGACAGGCCGGCATAGCCTTCACCCGAGAAGGTGTTCTTGCCGTCTTTCCAGATCGACATGTGCACGTGCATGCCCGAGCCGTTGTCGCCGTACAGTGGCTTCGGCATGAAGGTGGCGGTACGGCCGTAAGCGTCGGCAACGTTGTGCACGACGTATTTCAGCGCCTGTACTTCGTCAGCCTTCTTCACCAGGGTGTTGAACTTGACGCCGATTTCGTTCTGGCCGGCAGTCGCCACTTCGTGGTGGTGAACTTCAACGGTCTGGCCCATTTCTTCCAGAGCGTTGCACATGGCAGTACGGATTTCGTGGTCGTGGTCGAACGGCGGAACCGGGAAGTAGCCGCCTTTCACGCCTGGACGGTGGCCTTTGTTGCCGCCTTCCACGTCAGCGCCGGTCATCCACGAGCCCTGCTCGGAGAAGATCTTGAACATCGAGCCGGAGATGTCCGACTGGAACTTCACTTCGTCGAAGATGAAGAACTCAGGCTCTGGGCCGGCGAATACGGTGTCACCGATGCCGGTGCTCTTCAGGTACTCTTCGGCGCGCTTGGCGATTGCACGTGGGTCGCGATCGTAGCCCTGCATGCTCGACGGGTCGACGATGTCGCAGGTAATGATCAGGGTTGGCTCTTCGGTGAACGGATCCAGAACGGCGGTTTCGTCAACCGGCATCAGGATCATGTCGGAGGCTTCGATGCCTTTCCAGCCAGCGATGGAGGAACCGTCGAACATCTTGCCGACTTCGAAGAAGTCTTCGTCCAGCGCATCACGCGACGGCATGGTCACGTGGTGCTGAGTGCCTTTGGTGTCCGTGAAACGCAGATCAATCCACTTGACGTCATGATCTTTGATGAGTTGAACCGACTTCGACATGTTGTCCTCCGGATGGTCTAGAGCGCGGTGGGCCGCTGCCCTGGAAAAAGGGTGTTGCCGGGCGCGGATAGTCGGCCAAGCTTACCTGCCTCACAAGGGAGCAAATTGCATGCCAGTGCCCGAAAATGGCGAGGTTGGGATAAAAGGGGGCGTTTGCGGGCATTTGGCGTTGGGGTAGGCTGAGAAAGTGCACTCTTAAGATGCGAATTTTGGAGGTGGCGCACCATTAGGGTGCACGCCTTGGTTTTTGTGGTGCCCGTGAGACCGAGCGCCGCCCGCGCGGCGCATCGCGAGCAAGCTCGCTCCTACATCTGTTTCGGGCCAATTATTTCTGGGGGATTTGCGCGCGAACGCCTTGGCGCATGGCGCGATATCGCGTCGTACAAACAAGGCGGTCGCGCGCGCCTGTCGCAGGCGTAACTGGCCCGAAACAGACGTAGGAGCGAGCGCAGCTCGCGATGCGCCGCGCGGGCGGCGCTCGGTCTCACGGGCACCAAAAAATCCGGCTCTGACATTTATCTCAAAGCTTCTGATCAAAAGTTGGTCAAATCCTGAGCAATTTCCGATATAATTCGCGCCCCTCATTTTCGGCAGGCCCTGCGCGCGCTGTTAACCAATGAAACTTATCGTCAAAGTCTTCCCAGAAATCACCATCAAAAGCCGGCCGGTGCGCAAGCGCTTCATCCGCCAGCTTGGCAAGAACATCCGCAACGTGCTCAAGGATCTCGACCCTGAGCTCGCGGTAGATGGTGTCTGGGACAATCTCGAAGTGGTTACCCGCGTCGAAGACGAAAAAGTCCAGCGCGAGATGATCGAGCGCCTCACCTGCACGCCGGGTATCACTCACTTCCTGCAGGTTGAGGAATACCCGCTGGGTGACTTCGACGACATCGTCGCCAAGTGCAAGCACCACTTCGGCCACCTGCTGGCCGGCAAGCACTTCGCCGTGCGCTGCAAGCGCGGTGGCCACCATGACTTCACCTCGATGGATGTCGACCGTTACGTCGGCAGCCAGCTGCGCCAGCAGTGTGGCGCCGCCGGGATCGAGCTGAAAAACCCTGAAGTGCTGGTGCGCATCGAAATCCGCGACCAGCGCCTGTACGTGATCCACAACCAGCACAACGGCATCGGCGGTTATCCGCTGGGCGCCTTGGAGCAGACCCTGGTGCTGATGTCCGGTGGTTTCGACTCCACCGTTGCGGCCTACCAGATGATGCGCCGCGGCCTGATGACCCACTTCTGCTTCTTCAACCTCGGCGGCCGTGCCCACGAGCTGGGCGTGATGGAAGTGGCCCACTACCTGTGGAAGAAGTACGGCAGCAGCCAGCGTGTACTGTTCATCAGCGTGCCGTTCGAAGAAGTGGTTGGCGAAATCCTCAACAAGGTCGACAACAGCTACATGGGCGTGACACTCAAGCGCATGATGCTGCGAGGCGCCGCCCATATGGCCGACCGCCTGCAGATCGACGCGCTGGTGACAGGCGAAGCGATTTCCCAGGTGTCCAGCCAGACCTTGCCGAACCTGTCGATCATCGACTCGGCCACCGACAAGCTGGTGCTGCGCCCGCTGCTGGCCAGCCACAAGCAGGACATCATCGACCAGGCCACCGAAATCGGTACCGCGGACTTTGCCAAGCACATGCCGGAATACTGCGGCGTGATCTCGGTAAACCCGACCACCCATGCCAAGCGTCACCGCATGGAGCACGAAGAAAAACAGTTCGACATGGCCGTACTGGAGCGCGCTCTGGAGCGCGCCAAGTTCATTTCCATCGATCATGTGATCGATGAGCTGGGCAAGGACATTGAAATCGAGGAAGTGGCCGAGGCGCTGCCTGGCCAGATCGTCATCGACATTCGCCACCCCGATGCCCAGGAAGACGAACCTCTGGTGCTGGAAGGTATCGAGGTCCAGGCCATGCCGTTCTACGCCATCAACAGCAAGTTCAAGCATCTGGACCCTACGCGCCAGTACTTGCTGTATTGCGACAAGGGTGTGATGAGCCGTTTGCACGCACACCACCTGCTCAGTGAGGGACATGCCAATGTGCGTGTTTATCGTCCGACATAAGATGCCGGGGCTGTATGGCGGCAGTATTCGCCATCGCCCTCCCGACCGCCGGGCCCGCTGAGCCTTAAACAGTACATATTGGCCGCCTACACTGGGCGGCAACCGAATCCTCTGATCGAGATACACTTGTGATCGAAAATCTGCGTAACATCGCCATCATCGCCCACGTTGACCATGGTAAAACCACTCTGGTCGACAAACTCCTGCGTCAGTCCGGCACTCTGGAGCGTAACGAGCTCAACGACGAGCGCGTCATGGACTCCAACGACCAGGAAAAAGAGCGCGGTATTACCATTCTGGCGAAAAACACCGCCATCAACTGGAACGGCTACCACATCAACATCGTCGACACCCCCGGCCACGCCGACTTCGGTGGCGAGGTTGAGCGTGTAATGTCGATGGTCGACTCCGTGCTGCTGCTGGTCGACGCCCAGGACGGCCCGATGCCGCAAACCCGCTTCGTGACCAAGAAGGCCTTCGAAGCCGGCCTGAAGCCAATCGTCGTGATCAACAAGGTTGACCGCCCAGGCGCGCGTCCTGACTGGGTTCTGGACCAGATCTTCGATCTGTTCGACAACCTCGGTGCCACCGACGAACAGCTGGACTTCAAAGTGGTCTACGCCTCGGCCCTGAACGGCATTGCCGGCCTGGACCACACCGCCATGGGCGAAGACATGACCGCGCTGTACCAGTCGATCATCGACAATGTACCAGCACCGTCTGTTGACCGCGAAGGCCCGTTCCAGATGCAGATCTCCGCACTGGACTACAACAGCTTCCTCGGCGTTATCGGTGTTGGCCGCATCGCCCGTGGTCGCGTTAAGCCGAACACCCCGGTTGTCGCCATCGACACCAACGGCAAGAAGCGTAACGGCCGTATCCTGAAGCTGATGGGTCACCACGGTCTGCACCGCGTTGACGTCGAAGAAGCCCAGGCTGGCGATATCGTCTGCATCAGCGGTTTCGATGAGCTGTTCATCTCCGACACCCTGTGCGCCCCGGATGCGGTAGAAGCGATGAAGCCGCTGACTGTTGACGAGCCGACTGTTTCGATGACCTTCCAGGTCAACGACTCGCCGTTCTGCGGTAAAGAAGGCAAGTTCGTCACCAGCCGTAACATCAAGGACCGTCTGGACAAGGAGCTGCTGTACAACGTTGCCCTGCGCGTTCAGGAAACCGATTCCCCTGACAAGTTCAAGGTTTCGGGCCGTGGTGAGCTGCACCTGTCGGTGCTGATCGAAACCATGCGTCGTGAAGGCTTCGAAATGGCCGTGGGCCGTCCTGAAGTGATCATCCGCGAAGTCGACGGCGTGAAGCAGGAGCCGTTCGAGAACGTCACCATCGACATCCCTGAAGAATCCCAGGGCAAGGTCATGGAAGAGATGGGTCTGCGTAAAGGCGACCTGACCAACATGGTTCCGGATGGCAAGGGCCGCGTTCGTCTGGAGTACAACATTCCAGCCCGTGGTCTGATCGGTTTCCGTAACCAGTTCCTGACCCTGACCAACGGTGCAGGCATCCTGACCTCGATCTTCGATCGCTACGACACCATGAAGTCGGGCCAGATGTCCGGCCGCCTCAACGGCGTACTGGTTTCGGTCGAGACCGGCAAGGCACTGACCTACTCGCTGGAAACCCTGCAGGCTCGCGGCAAGCTGTTCGTTGAACACGGCCAGGAGATCTACAACGGTCAGATCATCGGCCTGAACAGCCGTGACAACGACCTGGGCGTGAACCCGACCAAAGGCAAGAAGCTCGACAACATGCGTGCTTCGGGCAAAGACGAAGTCATCGCCCTGGTACCGCCAGTTCGCCACACCCTCGAGCAGGCCCTGGAATTCATCCAGGACGACGAGCTGTGCGAAGTGACGCCTAAGTCGATCCGTCTGCGCAAGAAGATCCTGGACGAAGGCGAGCGTACCCGCGCAGCCAAGAAAGCCAAGAACTGAGTTAGCTCAGGCTGAATAAAAACGCCCCCGGTCGAAAGGCCGGGGGCGTTTTTTTGTCTGCAGGATTTGTGTTGGTCCTTTCGCGGGCAAGCCCGCGAAGAGGCCAGAACCGGCTGACGGTCAGCGCCCAACCACCTTGGGCTTGTAGGCGCAATACCCCGGCCGCGGCCCGACCTTGGGATGGTTGCGGCAGGTATCCGGACGCTTGTCATAAATGGTGCACAGGCGGCTTTTACGATCCAGGTACATGCAGTCGTCGTTGCTCATCCGGGTCAGGGTGAAGATCCCCGACTTCTGGTTGAAGCGCTCGATGATGCCTTCTTTTTGCAGGCGTTTGGCCACGTTCTTGGGTGGTTCGTCTTTTTCGAACTCGTCGACCACGCCGATACGGATCAGATCCTTGATCTTCACCTCTACCGGCAGGGTGCAGCAGGTCGAATGGCAGCCGTGGCACATGTGGCTGGCGTAGCGCTGCCAAGTCTCCAGGCGGTCGACTTCGGCGGCGGCGATCAGGGTCGTTTTCATCTTATAGGGTGGATCACGGTCTTGGGGCGCGCGATGATACCGGAATTGTTCAATTTATGAACAACCTTTTGCCGGAATCGCAGAGTGGGCATGAAAACTGCGAACCGTAACTGTCGCTCCCTGTCGAAGGGTCTAGTCTCATCACTCTCCCTCCGCTTTCGTCAACTTGCCCGAGGATGCCGCATGTCCCAGGAACCCAAAGCACGTGACGCCGAAGTCGCGGATTTTCGTGCCGCTGTACTGAACAAGCTGACCTACGCGGTCGGCAAGGACCCCGAGCATGCCTTCGACCATGACTGGTTCGAAGCGATTGCCCTGGCTGCACGCGATCACATGGTCGATCACTGGATGGATCACACCCGGCAGGCTTATCGACGCAGCCAGAAGCGGGTCTACTACCTTTCCCTGGAGTTTCTCATCGGCCGCTTGCTGTACGACAGCCTGAGCAACCTGGGCCTGCTGGACATCGCGCGCGATGCTCTGGAGGGGCTGGATGTGGACCTTGAGCGCATTCGCCTGCTCGAACCGGACGCCGCGCTGGGCAATGGCGGCCTTGGCCGTCTGGCAGCGTGCTTCATGGAGAGCATGTCTACCCTGGGTATCGCTGCCCATGGTTACGGCATCCGCTATGAGCACGGGCTGTTCCGTCAGGCCGTGGTCGATGGCTGGCAGCAGGAACAGACCGAAAACTGGCTGGATTTCGGCAACCCCTGGGAATTCGAGCGCGCCGAGGTGATCTACCCGATCAGCTTTGGCGGCAGCGTCGAAACGGTCCACGATGCAAGCGGTGCCCAGCGCCAGGTATGGTGGCCTGGCGAGACGGTGCGGGCGGTGGCCTACGACACGCCGGTAGTCGGCTGGCGCGGATCCAGCGTCAACACCCTGCGTCTGTGGCGTGCGCGTGCGCTGGAAGAGTTGCACCTGGAGCGCTTCAACGCCGGTGACCACTTGGGGGCGGTGGCTGAAGTGGCGCGTGCCGAGAGCATTTCGCGTGTGCTTTACCCAGCCGACAGTACCGAGGCCGGTCAGGAACTGCGCCTTCGCCAGGAGTACTTTTTCGTCTCGGCTTCGCTGCAGGACTTGCTGCGGCGTCACCTGAACATGCACAAGGACCTGCTCAACCTGCCTGATGCAGCGGCCATCCAGCTAAACGACACCCACCCTTCGATTGCGGTGGCGGAGCTGATGCGGTTGCTGGTGGACCAGCACGAAGTGCCTTGGGAAAAGGCCTGGGAGCTGACCGTCGGTACGCTCGCCTACACCAACCACACCCTGTTGCCAGAAGCCCTGGAAACCTGGCCGGTAGCGCTGATGGAGCGCATGTTGCCGCGGCACATGCAGATCATCTACCTGATCAACGCCTACCACATTGACAGCCTGCGCGCCAAAGGCCTGCACGACTTCGACGTGCTGCGCGCGGTTTCGCTGATCGAGGAAGACAACGGCCGACGGGTGCGCATGGGCAACCTGGCGTTTCTTGGCTCGCACAGCGTCAACGGCGTGTCGGCGCTGCACAGCAAATTGATGAAGAGCACGGTATTCTCCGAGCTGCACAAGCTCTACCCGCAACGCATCAACAACAAGACCAATGGCATTACCTTCCGCCGCTGGTTATACCAGTCCAACCCGCAGCTGACCGAGATGCTGGTCGAGGCGCTTGGGCCGGAACTCAAGGACGACCCGCAGGCGCGGCTGGCGGGCCTGGTGCCGTTCGCCGACAAAGCCGGTTTTCGCAAGCAGTTCGCTGCCCAGCGGCTGCACAGCAAGCGTGCCCTGGCCAGCATCATTCAGGATCGTATCGGCGTCACGGTCAACCCCGAGGCGCTATTCGACGTTCAGGTCAAACGCATTCACGAATACAAGCGCCAGTTGCTCAACCTGCTGCACACCGTTGCACTGTACCAGGCCATACGCAATGACCCTGGCACCAACTGGGTGCCACGGGTGAAGATCTTCGCTGGCAAGGCTGCGGCCAGTTACCACCAGGCCAAACTGATCATCAAGCTGGCCAACGACATCGCCCGGGTGGTGAACAACGACCCGACGGTGCGCGGCCTGCTGAAGGTGGTGTTCCTGCCCAACTACAACGTCAGCCTGGCCGAGAGCATCATCCCGGCGGCGGACCTTTCCGAGCAGATATCCACCGCGGGTTACGAAGCGTCCGGTACCAGCAACATGAAGTTCGGCCTCAATGGTGCGCTGACCATTGGCACCCTGGATGGCGCCAATGTGGAGATGTGCGAACAGGTGGGGGCCGACAACATGTTCATCTTTGGCCTGACCGCGCAGCAGGTTGAAACGCGCAAGCGTGCCGGTGACTTTGGTGCCAGCGCTGCCATAGCCGCTTCCAACCGCTTGAGCGATGTGTTGCAGGCTATTCGCAGTGGTGTGTTCTCGCCAGATGACCCCTCTCGTTACACCGGGTTGATCGACGGCCTGATCGCCTACGACCGCTTCCTGGTGTGCGCCGATTTCGATGCCTACTGGGATGCCCAGCGGCAGGTCGAGGAACTGTGGCATACGCCGCAGGAGTGGTGGCGCAAGGCGGTGCTCAATACTGCGCGGATGGGCTGGTTCTCGTCGGATCGGACTATCCGTGAGTATGCGACCGAGATCTGGAAGGCGCTGGATTGATGCAGCGCCCATGCTGGCTTGTTCGCGGGTAAACCCGCTCCTGCAGGGGCCTCATCAACCTGTGGGGGTGGGCGCGCCCGCGAATGGCCCCACAACCAGACCACCGGCCTGGCGCGCGCTGAACTACCGACCTATTGTGCCGTCTGAGAGCCGTGGCGAGTCTCATCACTCGCTAGCCCGCCACTCTCCCTGTAAACTGCGGGGGTTTTCATCCCCCAATCCGTTCGGAGCCATACATGTCCCGCGTTACCCTGAGTCGCTATCTGATTGAGCAGACCCGCAGCAACAATACCCCTGCCGATCTGCGCTTCCTGATCGAAGTGGTAGCGCGTGCGTGCAAGGAAATCAGCCATCACGTATCCAAAGGCGCCCTCGGTGGTGTGCTGGGCAGCATGGGCACTGAAAACGTGCAGGGCGAGGTCCAGAAGAAACTTGACGTGATTTCCAACGATATCCTGCTGGAAGCCAACGAGTGGGGCGGTCACCTGGCTGGCATGGCTTCCGAAGAAATGGACAACGCATACCAGATCCCGGGCAAGTACCCGAAAGGCGCCTACCTGCTGGTCTTCGACCCGCTGGACGGTTCGTCGAATATCGACGTCAACGTCTCGGTCGGTACCATCTTCTCGGTTCTGCGTTGCCCTAACCAGTACCTGAGCCAGAACGAAAGCCTCAACGAAGAAGCGTTCCTGCAGCCAGGTACCGAGCAGGTTGCTGCCGGCTATGCCATCTACGGCCCACAGACCATGCTGATCCTGACCTTGGGCAACGGCGTCAAGGGCTTCACTCTGGACCGTGAACTGGGCAGCTTCGTGCTGACTCACGAAAACATCCGCGTACCGGAAACTACCGCCGAGTTCGCCATCAACATGTCCAACCAGCGCCACTGGGAAGCACCGGTACAGCGGTACGTGGGCGAACTGCTGGCAGGTGAGACCGGCCCGCTGAAGAAGAACTACAACATGCGCTGGATCGCCTCGATGGTGGCCGACGTGCACCGCATCCTGACCCGTGGCGGCCTGTTCATGTACCCACGTGACGCCCGCGAACCAAGCAAGCCGGGCAAGCTGCGCCTGATGTACGAAGCCAACCCGATGTCGTTCATCATCGAACAGGCCGGCGGCGCTTCCACCAACGGTTACGATCGCATCCTCGACATCAAGCCAGAAAGCCTGCACCAGCGCGTGTCGGTGATCCTCGGCTCGAAGGAAGAGGTCGAGCGCGTCACCGCCTACCACAAGGAGTAAGTCATGCTCGCACCTTGGCAGCCGTTGCTGGAGTGGTGGTTCGGTTGGGGCACCAGTGCCCAGGCCGTGGCTGACGAGAAGAGCACGCTGTGGTTCGGCAAGCATTACGATGCCGACGCCCATGCGCTGTTTGGCGACCTGGTCGAGCACGCCCTGGCGGGTGGGCTCGACGAGTGGCAGCAAAGCCCGCAGGGCTGGCTGGGTCTGCTGATTTTGCTCGACCAGCTGCCACGCATGATCTACCGCGACACGCCGCGCGCCTTCGAGGGCGATCGGCGTGCCCAGGTAGTGGCCATGCAGGGCCTGCAGAAGGGCTGGGACTACCAGCTGCTGCCGATCCAGCGGGTGTTTGTGCTGCTGGTGCTGGAGCATGCCGAGGTGCTGGACTGGCAGAACCTGTGCGTGGAACGCTATCAAATGCTGCTGGATGAACAGCCCGAGGCCAACCGCCGGCTGTTCGAAGGCTTCCTCGACTATGCCGAGCAGCACCAGCGGGTAATCGCCCGGTTCGGGCGTTTCCCGCACCGCAACCTGGTGCTGGAGCGGCCGAGCACCAGCGAAGAGATGGACTTTTTGCTGGAGCCTGGGTCTCGCTTCTGACGCCCAAGGGGCCTGCTGTGCAGGCCATCGCGACGCAAGGCCGCTCCAACAGGGGCGGCCTTTTTTATTGTGCGCATGACTAATGCTTTGTGATTAATCGCACAGTAGTGGCCATCCGACCAATGGTGTAGGGGCAAAGGGGGTGGGGCAGGGAACCTGGGAGGGATTTTCACGTCGAAGGTCACTGCAGGCCACTCGCCTGTATCATCTTTCAGGAGTGTCCCTTCATGTCGTTGCGTTCCCTCGCCCTGTTGTCGCTGTGCGTCGTGCTGACCGCCTGCAGCAAGATCAACCAGGAAAACTATTCCAAGATCAAGGCTGGTATGAGCAAGGCCGAGGTCGAGCAGTTGCTCGGGACGCCGACCGAGTGTTCTGGCGCGTTGGGCATGAGCAGCTGCACCTGGGGGGACGAGAAGAGCTTCATCAGCGTGCAGTACGCAGCTGACAAGGTGCTGATGTATTCCGGGCAGGGTCTCAAATGAGGCGTGCGTACCTGCTGATGGGGGTATGCCTGGCGTTGCTGCTGGGCGGTTGTGCAGGTTCCTCGCACGACCCGCTGGCACCGAAAACCGCCGGCCATGTCGACCTCAAGCGCTACCAGGGCAAATGGTACGAGCTGGCGCGCCTGCCCATGCGCTATCAGGAAGGCTGCGAGCAGTCCGAGGCCCACTACAACCTCAAGCCTGATGGCAGTTATGGCGTGCTCAACCGCTGCCGCACCATGGGTGATGAATGGCTACGCGCCGAAGGGCATGCGAATATCCAGGAGCCAGGGCACACCGACAAGCTGTGGATCGAGTTCGATAACTGGTTCACCAAGCTGGTGCCAGGCGTGGCGCGGGGTGAGTACTGGATTCTTTATGTGGACGAGCACTACCGTACGGCCATCGTCGGCAGCCCGGACCGCAAATACCTGTGGATATTGTCGCGTACGCCGACGCTGCCTGCCTGGGAGCGCGAGAACCTGCTGTCCAGGGCGCGGCAGCAGGGGTATGACACCAGCCGCTTGATCTGGCGGGCGTCCGATCAGCAAATAGTAAAAATGCACTGAGTTTTTCGGGGTTGCGTTGCAACCCTTCGCGGGCAAGCCCGCTCTCACAGGTTCTGCGCTGAGCCCTGGACTGCCCACAAGACGTTTTTTGGGGGGGCAGTCCAACCTGTGGGAGCGGGCTTGCCCGCGAAGGGCTGCAACGCAGCCCCGGTACACTCAGCCCAAAAGCTCGCGCAACACTTCGGTAAACGCCCGCCCGCTTTCTTCTTCTTGCGCATGCCGCCCCTGGCGTACCACCCACTGCCCATTCACCATCACATCGCGCACCTGGCGATCGCCACCGGCAAACAGCCAGCGGTTGAGAATGGCGTCACCCTCCGCCATGGCGATGTACGGGTCCTGTCCATCGAGCACCAGCCAGTCCGCGCGCTTGCCCACCGCCAGCTCACCGACCGCCTGCCCCAGCGCCTGCGCACCACCGCCCAGCGCCGCGTCATACAGCGTGCGCCCGACCATCGGCTGGTCGCCGCGATACAGGCGGTTGCGCCGTTGATCCCGCAGGCGCTGACCATATTCCAGCCAACGCAGTTCCTCCACCACGCTTAACGACACATGGCTGTCCGAGCCAATACCCATGCGCCCGCCCTGTGCCAGGAAATCCACTGCCGGGAAAATCCCGTCGCCCAGGTTGGCTTCGGTGGTCAGGCACAACCCGGCCACCGCGCCGCTGCGGGCCATGGCAGTTACTTCGTCCGGTTCGGCATGGGTAGCGTGTACCAGGCACCAGCGGCGGTCCACGTCCACGTGCTTGTACAGCCACTGCAGCGGGCGCAGGCCGCTCCAGGCCAGGCAGTCGTCAACTTCCTTCTGTTGTTCGGCGATGTGGATATGCACCGGGCACTGCCTGTCGCTGGCCGCCAGCACTTCGGCGATCTGCCCAGGTGTTACCGCCCTTAGCGAGTGGAAGCACAGGCCCAGGTGCTGCGCGGGTTGCGCGGCCAGCAGCGGGGCGAGTTGCGCTTGCAACTGCAGGTACTGTTCAGTGGAGTTTATGAAGCGCCGCTGCCCGTCGTTCGGCGCCTGGCCGCCAAAGCCTGCATGGCTGTACAGCACCGGCAGCAAGGTCAGGCCAATGCCGCTATCGGCCGCAGCCGCGCTGATGCGGAGCGACAGTTCGACCGGGTCGGCGTAGGGCTTGCCGGCCTGGTCGTGGTGTACGTAATGGAATTCGGCCACAGAGGTGTAGCCGGCCTTGAGCATCTCGATGTACAACTGGCGAGCGATGACCTGAAGCTGCTGGGGGCTGATCTGCCCGACCAGGCGATACATCAGCTCGCGCCAGGTCCAGAAACTGTCGTTGGGGTTGCCGGCAACTTCCGCCAGGCCTGCCATGGCGCGCTGGAAGGCATGTGAGTGCAGGTTGGGCATGCCGGGCAGCACAGGGCCGGCAAGGCGCTCGGCGCCTTCGGCCGAAGCGCCTGGCTCGATGCTGGCCACATGGCCATCGCTGGCGACCTCGATACGCACATGGCTGGCCCAGCCCGTAGGTAGCAGGGCGCGTTCGGCGAAGTAGGCAGACATCGGTGGAATCCTGTTATTGTTAACTTGTATATACATATACAGGCGTTTGCCTGCCGGGTAAACTGCGGCAAGCTACCGCTCATTTCATTTGCACAAGGATCCATCGCCGTGCCGACACCTCCTGTCTCCGCGCTGGTTGCCCAGATGGGCGAGGGCCCGGCGCCGCTCTACGCCCGGGTCAAACAGATGATCATCCAGCAGATCGACAACGGCAGCTGGCCGCCGCATCATCGGGTACCCTCCGAGAGCGAGCTGGTCAACGAGTTGGGCTTCAGCCGCATGACCATCAACCGCGCCCTGCGTGAACTCACCGCCGAAGGCCTGCTGGTGCGCATGCAGGGGGTCGGCACCTTCGTGGCCGAGCCCAAGGGCCGTTCGGCGCTGTTCGAGGTCAACAACATCGCTGACGAAATTGCCGCCCGTGGCCACCAGCACAGCTGCCAGGTGATCACACTTGCCGAGGAAGCGGCTGGCTCCGAACGGGCGTTGGCCCTGGACATGCGCGAAGGCCAGCGGGTGTTCCACTCGCTGATCGTGCATTTCGAGAACGGCGTACCGGTGCAGATCGAGGACCGCTACGTTAACGCGGCCATCGCCCCCGACTACCTCAAGCAGGATTTCACCCGGCAGACGCCTTACGCCTACCTGTCCCAGGTGGCGCCGTTGACCGAAGGCGAGCACGTGGTCGAGGCGATCCTGGCCGAGCCGGAAGAATGCCGCCTGTTGCAGATCGAGCCGGGCGAGCCTTGCCTGCTGATTCGTCGTCGCACCTGGTCCGGTCGCCAGCCGGTGACCGCTGCACGGCTGATCCACCCCGGTTCCCGTCATCGCCTGGAAGGACGTTTCAGTAAATGAGTCAGCTGCTGTTGATGCGTGCGCACGATTACCCGCGCATGCCGTGGAAGAACGGTGGCGGTTTCACCGAAGAGATCACCCGTGACAGCGGCGAGGGCCTGGACGGTTTTGGCTGGCGTCTGTCGATTGCCGATATCGAGGAGTCGGGCGGCTTTTCAACCTTCGTCGGTTACCAACGGATCATCACCGTGCTGCAGGGCGACGGCATGCGGCTGCTGGTCGACGGCCAGGCCAGCCGGCCATTGTTGGCGTTCGATGCGTTTGCCTTCAGCGGCGAGAACCAGGTCAGCTGCAAGTTGCTGGGCGGGCCGATCCGCGATTTCAACCTGATCTATTCGCCGCAGCGATATCGGGCGCGGTTGCAGTGGCTGGATGGCACCAGCCGGGTGTACAGCTCGGCGTCGACGGTGTTGTTGTTTGCTGCCAGCAGCCTGGTCGAAGTAACTATCGTCGGACACGAGACACAGCGGTTGGGGTTGTATGACTGCTTGCGGCTGGAAGGCAATGACCAGTTGCTGGGGCTGGATGTTCAAGGGCGGTTCTGCCTGATTGAGCTGGTGGGGCGCTGAGGGGTTCGCCTGTAGGTTTTTGTCGCCTGTGAGATCGAGCGCCGCCCGCGCGGCGCATCGCGAGCTGCGCTCGCTCCTACGTTTGTTTCTGGCCAGTAACGCCTGTGCCAACGCGCGCGATCGCCTTGTTTGCAAGACGCGACATCAAGCCATGCGCTAAAGCGTTCGCGCGCAAATCCCACAGGACGAATTGGCCAGAAACAAACGTAGGAGCGAGCGCAGCTCGCGATGCGCCGCGCGAGCGGCGCTCGTTCTAGACACCGCCACAAAAATCAAGCCAGGAGCGCACAGGTCCGATTATTTTGGTTGTCCATGCTTGTACATACAAGTAAAGGTGTGTTTGTATATTGACCACGACATACCCGCCCGCGGACGACCGCAGAGGACCTTTCCCGTGACCGACAACAACAAATACCGTGACGTTGAAATCCGTGCCCCACGTGGCAACAAGCTGACCGCCAAAAGCTGGCTGACCGAAGCGCCACTGCGCATGCTGATGAACAACCTCGATCCACAGGTCGCGGAAAACCCGAAAGAGCTGGTGGTATATGGCGGTATCGGCCGCGCTGCGCGCAACTGGGCCTGCTACGACAAGATCGTCGAAACCCTGACCCGCCTGGAAGACGACGAAACCCTGCTGGTGCAGTCGGGCAAGCCGGTCGGTGTGTTCAAGACCCACAGCAATGCACCGCGCGTGCTGATCGCCAACTCCAACCTGGTGCCACACTGGGCCAACTGGGAACACTTCAACGAACTGGACGCCAAGGGCCTGGCCATGTATGGCCAGATGACCGCCGGCAGCTGGATCTACATCGGCAGCCAGGGCATCGTCCAGGGCACCTATGAAACCTTCGTCGAAGCCGGGCGCCAGCACTACGGCGGCAGCCTGAAAGGCAAGTGGGTGCTCACCGCTGGCTTGGGCGGCATGGGCGGCGCGCAGCCACTGGCCGCGACCCTGGCCGGGGCTTGCTCGCTGAACATCGAATGCCAGCAGAGCCGCATCGACTTCCGCCTGGAAACCCGCTACGTCGACGAGCAGGCCACTGACCTCGACGACGCCCTGGCACGCATCGCCAGGTACACCGCCGAAGGCAAGGCCATCTCCATCGCCCTGCACGGCAACGCCGCCGAAATCCTCCCAGAACTGGTCAAACGTGGCGTGCGCCCGGACATGGTCACCGACCAGACCAGCGCCCACGACCCACTCAACGGCTACCTGCCTGCCGGCTGGACCTGGGAGCAGTACCGCGACCGTGCGCAGACCGAACCGGCAGCAGTGGTCAAGGCCGCCAAACAGTCGATGGCCGTGCACGTGCAGGCCATGCTGGACTTCCAGAAGCAGGGTATCCCGACCTTCGACTACGGCAACAACATCCGCCAGATGGCCAAGGAAGAGGGCGTTGCCAATGCCTTCGACTTCCCAGGCTTCGTCCCGGCCTATATCCGCCCACTGTTCTGCCGCGGGGTTGGCCCGTTCCGCTGGGCGGCGCTGTCCGGTGACGCCGAGGACATCTACAAGACCGACGCCAAGGTCAAGGAACTGATCCCTGACGACGCCCACCTGCACCGCTGGCTGGACATGGCCCGCGAGCGCATCAGCTTCCAGGGCCTGCCGGCACGTATCTGCTGGGTGGGTCTGGGCCTTCGCGCCAAGCTGGGCCTGGCCTTCAATGAAATGGTCCGCAGCGGCGAGCTGTCGGCACCGGTGGTGATCGGCCGTGACCACCTCGATTCCGGCTCGGTATCCAGCCCGAACCGCGAAACCGAGGCCATGCGTGATGGTTCGGATGCTGTTTCCGACTGGCCGCTGCTCAACGCCCTGCTGAACACCGCAGGCGGCGCCACCTGGGTGTCGCTGCACCATGGCGGTGGCGTGGGCATGGGCTTCTCGCAGCACTCGGGCATGGTCATCGTCTGCGACGGTACCGATGAGGCCGCCGAGCGCATCGCCCGAGTACTGACCAATGACCCAGGGACAGGCGTCATGCGCCACGCCGATGCCGGTTACGACATCGCCATCGACTGCGCCAAGGAGCAGGGCCTGGACCTGCCGATGATCACTGGCTGATCGCCTCGCTTTGGACCGCACCCCACAAGGGGTGATACTGAACAACAAGAAGGAGTGCGCAGGCACCTGGATACGGGCCTGCGGCTCTACGCGATTGGAGTAGCAAAGTGACCGAACTCACCCTCAAGCCTGGCACCCTGACCCTGGCCCAGCTGCGTGCGATTCACGCCGCGCCCGTGCGCCTGCAACTGGATGCCAGCGCCGCGCCGGCCATCGACGCCAGCGTCGCCTGCGTCGAACAGATCATTGCCGAAGACCGCACTGCCTATGGCATCAACACCGGTTTCGGCCTGCTGGCCTCGACCCGCATCGCCAGCCATGACCTGGAAAACCTGCAGCGTTCGCTGGTGCTGTCCCACGCCGCCGGTATCGGCGCGCCGCTGGATGACGACCTGGTGCGGTTGATCATGGTGCTGAAGATCAACAGCCTCAGCCGTGGCTTCTCCGGCATCCGCCGCAAAGTCATCGACGCGCTGATTGCCTTGGTCAACGCCGAAGTCTACCCGCACATCCCGCTGAAAGGTTCGGTAGGTGCCTCCGGTGACCTTGCGCCGCTGGCGCATATGTCGCTGGTGCTGCTGGGCGAAGGCAAGGCTCGCTACAAGGGCCAGTGGCTGCCGGCCACCGAAGCCCTGGCGATTGCCGGCCTCGAACCGCTGACCCTGGCCGCCAAAGAAGGCCTGGCCCTGCTCAATGGGACTCAGGCTTCCACCGCCTATGCCTTGCGTGGCCTGTTCCAGGCCGAAGACCTGTATGCCGCTGCCATCGCCTGCGGCGGCCTGAGCGTCGAAGCTGCGCTGGGTTCGCGTTCGCCGTTCGATGCGCGTGTCCACGAAGTGCGTGGCCAGCGTGGCCAGATTGACACCGCGGCCTGCTTCCGCGACCTGCTGGGCGACTCCAGTGAAGTGTCGCTGTCGCACAAGAACTGCGACAAGGTCCAGGACCCGTACTCGCTGCGCTGCCAGCCGCAGGTCATGGGTGCCTGCCTGACCCAGCTGCGCCAGGCCGCCGAGGTACTGGGCATCGAAGCCAACGCCGTGTCGGACAACCCGCTGGTGTTCGCTGCCGAAGGTGATGTGATCTCCGGCGGCAATTTCCACGCCGAGCCGGTGGCCATGGCCGCCGACAACCTGGCCCTGGCCATCGCTGAAATCGGCTCGCTCAGCGAGCGCCGCATCTCGCTGATGATGGACAAACACATGTCCCAGCTGCCGCCGTTCCTGGTGGAAAACGGCGGGGTCAACTCCGGCTTCATGATCGCCCAGGTCACCGCTGCCGCCCTTGCCAGCGAAAACAAAGCCCTGTCGCACCCGCACAGCGTCGACAGCCTGCCAACTTCGGCCAACCAGGAAGACCACGTGTCGATGGCCCCGGCGGCCGGCAAGCGCCTGTGGGAAATGGCCGAAAACACCCGTGGCGTGCTGGCCATCGAATGGCTGGGCGCTTGCCAGGGCCTGGACCTGCGCAAAGGCCTTAAGACTTCGGCCAAGCTGGAGCAGGCGCGCCAGGCGCTGCGCAGCGAGGTGCCGCACTACGACCGTGACCGTTTCTTCGCGCCGGATATCGAAAAGGCCGTGGACCTGTTGGCCAAGGGTAGTCTGACCGGCTTGCTGCCGGCGGGTGTGCTGCCAAGCCTGTAATGCCCCTTGGGGCCGCTTGGCGGCCCTTCGCGGGCAAGCCCGCTCCTGCACAAATTGCGATATGCAACGCTATCCATGTAGGAGCGGGCTTGTCCGCGAATGGGCTGCGCAGCAGCCCCTCAATCTCACGACCACAAAAACAATTCAAGGACGTGACATGCAACAAGCTCAAGGTCTCAAGCGCGGGCTAAGTGCCCGCCACATCCGTTTCATGGCCCTTGGCTCCGCCATCGGCACCGGCCTTTTCTACGGCTCTGCCTCGGCCATCCAGATGGCAGGCCCGGCCGTGCTGCTGGCCTACCTGATTGGCGGCGCTGCAGTGTTCATGGTCATGCGCGCCCTTGGCGAAATGGCCGTGCACAACCCGGTGGCCGGCTCCTTCGGCCACTACGCCACGACCTACCTCGGCCCAATGGCCGGTTTCATCCTCGGCTGGACCTACGCTTTCGAGATGGTCATCGTCGCCATCGCCGACGTCACCGCGTTCGGTATCTACATGGGCTTCTGGTTCCCGGAGGTAGCCCGCTGGATCTGGGTGTTGGGCATCGTTTTCCTGATCGGCGGCCTCAACCTGTGCAACGTCAAGGTATTCGGCGAAATGGAATTCTGGCTGTCGCTGCTCAAGGTCGGCGCCATCGTGGCGATGATCCTGGCCGGCCTCGGCATCATGGCCTTCGGTTTCAGCCAGGTGGGTACCGGGCATGCCGTGGGCATGAGCAACCTGTTCGACCATGGCGGCTTCATGCCTAACGGCGTGGGTGGCTTGATCGCGTCGTTTGCCGTGGTGATGTTCGCCTTCGGCGGTATCGAGATCATCGGCGTCACTGCCGGCGAGGCAAAAGACCCGCAGCGCGTCATTCCCAAAGCGATCAACGCGGTGCCAATACGGATCCTGCTGTTCTACGTGCTCACCCTGTTCGTGCTGATGTGCCTGTACCCATGGCCGCAGATCGGTAGCCAGGGCAGCCCGTTCGTGCAGATCTTCAGCAACCTGGGCATTGGCTCTGCCGCTGCTGTGCTGAACGTCGTGGTGATTTCCGCTGCCATCTCTGCCATCAACAGCGACATCTTTGGCGCTGGCCGCATGATGTATGGCCTGGCCCAGCAAGGCCACGCCCCGCGCGGTTTCAGTAAGTTGTCGAAACATGGCGTACCGTGGATGACCGTCGTGGTGATGGGGGCTGCGCTGCTGATCGGCGTATTGCTCAACTACCTGATCCCGGAAAATGTGTTCCTGCTGATTGCCTCGATCGCCACCTTCGCCACGGTGTGGGTGTGGCTGATGATCCTGCTCACCCAGGTAGCCATGCGCCGCAGCATGAGCCGCGAGCAAGTGGCCCAGCTCAAGTTTCCGGTACCGTTCTGGCCATACGGCCCGGCCATGGCCATTGCGTTCATGGTGTTCATCTTTGGCGTGCTCGGCTACTTCCCGGACACCCAGGCGGCATTGATCGTCGGCGTGATCTGGGTGGTGTTCCTGGTGGCGTCCTACCTGCTGTGGTGCAAGCCGCGTGCAGGGCGGGGCCAGCCGGTAGCGGAGCCGGCCGAGCTGCACCGCTAGCAAAGGAGATTGTGCATGAGAACCCTCTGGCAGCATTGCCATGTTGCAACCATGGCCGACGGCCGCTACTCGGCCATCGAGGATGCGGCGATCGTCACCAGCGCCGGGCTGATCGAGTGGATAGGCCCACGCGCCGAGCTGGCGCCAGTCGAAGCTGATCGCACGGTTGACCTGGGTGGTGCCTGGGTCACCCCTGGGCTGATCGACTGCCACACCCATGCGGTGTTCGGCGGCAACCGCAGCGGCGAGTTCGAGCAGCGCCTGCAGGGCGTGAGCTATGCCGAAATCGCCGCACAGGGTGGCGGTATCGCCAGCACTGTGCGGGCTACCCGTGCGGCCAGCGAAGACGAGTTGTTCGCCAGTGCTCGCCAGCGCGTTCAGGCACTGATGCGCGATGGCGTGACCACCATCGAGGTCAAGTCCGGCTACGGCCTGGACCTGGCCAACGAGCGCAAGATGCTGCGAGTGGCCCGGCGCCTGGCTGACGAGCTGCCGCTGACGGTGCGTGCCACGTGCCTGGCAGCGCACGCTTTGCCCCCGGAGTACGCAGCCCGGGCCGATGACTACATCGCGCACATCTGTGATGAAATGTTGCCGGCCCTGGCCGCCGAAGGCCTGGTAGATGCGGTGGACGCCTTCTGCGAACACCTCGCGTTCTCGCCGGCCCAGGTCGAGCGACTGTTCATCAAGGCACGCGAACTGGGCCTGCCGGTCAAGCTGCATGCCGAACAGCTGTCATCGTTGCACGGCTCAAGCCTGGCCGCGCGTTACCAGGCTCTGTCGGCTGACCACCTGGAGTTCATGACAGAGGAAGACGCCATGGCCATGGCAAACGCCGGCACAGTCGCCGTGCTGCTGCCGGGTGCCTTCTACTTCCTGCGTGAAACCCAGCTGCCGCCAATGGATGCATTGCGCCGGCACGGGGTGAAGATTGCCCTGGCCAGCGACCTCAACCCCGGCACCTCGCCAGGGTTGTCGCTACGGTTGATGCTGAACATGGGCTGCACCTGCTTCCGCATGACGCCGGAAGAAGCCCTGGCCGGCGTTACGGTCCACGCTGCCACGGCGCTGGGCCTGGGTGACAGCCACGGCTCGCTGCAAGTGGGCAAGGTGGCCGACTTCGTCGCCTGGCAGATCGAACGCCCCGCCGACCTGGCCTACTGGCTGGGTGGCGACCTGCCCAAGCGCGTAGTGCGCATGGGCCATGAAATCTCCAACTGAGCGAGGCCCGATGGACAAGGTACTGAGTTTTCACCAAGGTCGCCTGCCGCTGCTGATCAGCATGCCGCACGCTGGCCTGCGCCTGAGCGACGCCGTGCGCGACGGCCTGGTCGACCAGGCGCAAAGCTTGCCGGACACCGACTGGCACATCCCGCAGTTGTACGACTTTGCCCGTGACATGGGCGCCAGCGTGGTGGCTGCAGAGTATTCACGCTTCGTCATCGACCTGAACCGGCCGGACGACGACAAGCCACTGTACGCCGGCGCCACCACGGGCTTGTACCCGGCGACGCTGTTCGGTGGCGAACCCCTGTTCAAGGATGGGCTGGCACCGTCTGGCGAAGAACGTAAACGCTATCTGGAGCAGATCTGGCGCCCCTATCACGCTACCATTCGTCGCGAGCTGGACCGCTTGCGAGAGCAGTTCGGTTATGCGCTGCTGTGGGATGCCCATTCGATCCGTTCGCTGATCCCGCACCTGTTCGACGGCAGGTTACCGGACTTCAACCTGGGTACTTTCAACGGCGCCAGTTGCGATCCGGCACTGGCTGAGCGGCTGCAGGGTGTGTGCGCCGGGATGCAAGGTTACAGCCATGTGCTCAACGGTCGGTTCAAAGGCGGGTACATCACCCGGCATTATGGCGACCCGGCCAACCATATCCATGCTGTGCAACTGGAGCTGGCGCAAGGCACGTATATGGAGGAAATCGAGCCATTTGCCTACCGGGAAGATCTGGCGCAACCGACACAAGCGGTATTGAGGCAGCTGCTGCAAGCGCTGCTGGCGTGGGGCGACGAGCGTTACAAGCGTTGAGTGGAGGCGGCGACGCTATCGGCGTCGCCAGGCGCCGTGGGAGGCCATTGTCGGAAATCTGCGCAATGGCCATTCGCGCCGTTCGAACGCGTCAGCAAGGACGGTGCTGAAAGCGCAATTCAGGTTTATGATGGCCCACGGCCGAATAATCCTCACACGGAGTGCGCAATGCAGACCCTCTACCCGCAGATCAAACCCTACGCCAGGCACGATCTGGCCGTGGAAGCGCCGCATGTGCTTTATGTCGACGAAAGCGGCTCGCCGGAAGGTCTGCCCGTGGTGTTTATCCACGGAGGCCCTGGCGCTGGCTGCGACGCCCAGAGCCGCTGCTACTTTGACCCCAACCTGTACCGCATCATCACCTTCGACCAGCGCGGCTGTGGCCGCTCCACGCCCCATGCGAGCCTGGAGAACAACACCACGTGGCACCTGGTCGAAGACCTGGAGCGCATTCGCGAACACCTTGGCATAGACAAGTGGGTGCTGTTTGGTGGCTCTTGGGGCTCGACCCTGGCCCTGGCCTACGCTCAGGCTCACCCAGAACGCGTGCACGGCCTGATCCTGCGCGGCATCTTCCTGTGCCGGCCGCAGGAAATCGAGTGGTTCTACCAGGAAGGCGCCAGCCGCCTGTTCCCCGACTACTGGCAGGACTACATCGCACCGATACCACCGGAGGAACGCGGCGATCTGGTCAAGGCCTTCCACAAGCGCCTGACCGGTAACGACCAGATCGCCCAGATGCACGCCGCCAAGGCGTGGTCCACCTGGGAAGGCCGTACCGCCACCCTGCGCCCCAATCCGCTGGTGGTCGACCGCTTTTCCGAACCGCAGCGGGCGCTGTCGATCGCTCGCATCGAATGCCACTACTTCATGAACAACGCCTTCCTCGAACCGGACCAGCTGATCCGTGATCTGCCCAAGATCGCCCACCTGCCGGCGGTGATCGTGCATGGGCGCTACGATGTGATCTGCCCACTGGACAACGCCTGGGCGTTGCACCAGGCCTGGCCGAACAGTGAGCTGAAAGTGATCCGTGACGCCGGTCACGCGGCTTCCGAGCCTGGCATCACCGATGCCCTGGTGCGTGCCGCCGACCAGATGGCCCGACGCCTGCTCGACCTGCCCTTGGAAGAAGCATGAAGGGCCTGTTGCAGCGCGTGCGCGGTGCGCGGGTTGAAGTGGCGGGGGAGGTGGTCGGTGCCATCGACCAGGGGTTGCTGGTGCTGGTGGCGGTCGAGCCTGACGATTCCCGCGAACAGGCCGATAAGCTGTTGCACAAGCTGCTGAACTACCGTGTGTTCAGCGACGATCAGGGCAAGATGAACCTGTCGCTCAAGGATGTCGGGGGTGGCCTGTTGCTGGTGTCACAGTTCACCTTGGCCGCCGATACCCGCAACGGCATGCGTCCGAGCTTCTCGACAGCGGCGCCACCGGCCCTCGGCGCCGAGTTGTTCGACTATCTTTTGCAGCAGGCAAAGGCTCAGCACGCCGACGTGGCCAGCGGCCGCTTCGGGGCGGATATGCAGGTGCACCTGGTCAATGATGGCCCCGTAACATTTATGTTACAAATATGAGGTCAAAAACCCCTTTGTTCACAGGAAAACAAGGGGTTTTATACGATAAATAGTTGCTCCAGCCTGATGCGTTGTCACGCAACCTGCTGGATAATCGCGCGCTGCATGGACCTGCGTTCGCAGGTCCGTTTCACTCTGACTCGAGCATTGTCTGGATCCGTTTGGGGAATCATTACGCCCTCACGGGGTCCGAACAGTGCTCGCCAACCCGGCATTTGTCGCTGGCCGTTGGTTTCATGATCTGTTTTCGGCGAGGGTTGCTCGTGATTGTTAGTCCCCAAAAAGCATCAAGAATCCCCGGCGTTCGGCTACGCAAGGCGCTGATGGCCAGTGTGGCTCTGGTTGGCCTGATGAGCGCGGGCCAGCTGTGGGCATTCAATCTTGACGATGTTGCAGCCAAGGCAAAGGATCTGGCCGGCCAGAAGTACGACGCACCCAAAAGCAACCTGCCGGCCGTGTTCCGCGACATGAAGTTTGCGGACTACCAGAAAATCCGTTTCCTGCAGGAAAAGGCCGAGTGGGCCAAGGACAAGACCCCGTTCAAACTGTCGTTCTATCATCAGGGCATGCACTTCGACACCCCGGTGAAAATCAACGAGGTCACTGCCACCAAGGTCCAGGAAATCAAGTACGACCCGGACCGCTTCGAGTTCGGTGACGTGCCGCACGACCCGGAAACCACCAAAAACCTCGGTTACGCCGGTTTCCGCGTGCTGTACCCGATCAACAAGGCCGACAAGCAGGATGAGATCATGACCCTGCTTGGCGCCAGCTATTTCCGTGTAGTCGGCAAGGGCCATGTGTACGGCCTGTCTGCCCGTGGCCTGGCCATCGACACCGCACTGCCCTCGGGCGAAGAGTTCCCGCGCTTCACCGAGTTCTGGGTTGAAAAACCCAAGCCAGCCGACAAGCACCTGGTGATCTATGCGCTGCTGGATTCGCCGCGCTCCACCGGCGCCTACAAGCTGATCCTGCGTCCGGGCAACGACACCGTGGTCGACGTGCAGTCCCGCGTGTTCCTGCGTGAGCATGTCAGCCGCTTGGGCATTGCTCCGCTGACCAGCATGTACCTGTTCGGCCCCAATCAGCCGTCCAAGGTGCTCAACTACCGCCCGGCCCTGCATGACTCCGAAGGCCTGTCGATTCACGCCGGCAATGGCGAGTGGCTGTGGCGCCCGCTGAACAACCCGAAGCACCTGGCCGTGAGTAACTTCAGCGTCGAGAACCCGCGTGGTTTCGGCCTGATGCAGCGCCAGCGCGCCTTCAGTGACTACGAAGACCTCGACGACAACTACCAGAAGCGCCCAAGCGCCTGGATCGAGCCGAAGGGTGACTGGGGCAAGGGTAGCGTCGACCTGGTCGAAATCCCGACCGCCGACGAGACCAACGACAACATCGTGGCTTTCTGGAGCCCGGAGAAGCTGCCGGAGCCCGGCAAGCCGATCGAGTACGCCTACCGCATGCATTGGACCATTGACGAGCCGCAGTTCCAGGCCCCTGACCTGGGCTGGGTCAAGCAGACCCTGCGTTCCACCGGTGACGTCAAGCAATCCAACCTGATCCGCCAGCCAGACGGCAGCGTGGCGTTTCTGGTCGACTTCGCCGGCCCGGCCCTGGCTGCCCTGCCGGAAGACACCGCGGTGCGTAGCCAGATCAGCGTGGGCGACAACGCCGAGGTGGTCGAGAACAATCTGCGCTATAACCCTGAGACCAAGGGCTGGCGCCTGACCCTGCGCCTGAAGGTAAAGGAAGCCAACAAATCGACCGAAATGCGCGCCGCACTGGTGCGTGACGTGCCGGTCGAAGCCGCCAAGCCTGCCCAGGACGCCAAGCAGGACAAGGCCGCAGCCAAGCATGCCAAGGCCGAGAAAGCCGTCAAGGCTGAGCCATCTGCCAAGGCCGAACAACCTGCCGCCGATGCGGCACCCACCAACGGGGCCCCGGCCACCACCGAGAAGGTGCTGACCGAGACCTGGACCTATCAGTTGCCTGCCGATGAGTAACTCAAGCGCAAGGCCGGAATCGCTTGGCGAGTACCTGGCCCACCTACCACTGAGCGACCAGCAGCGGGCTGAACTTGCCAGTTGCACCTCGTTCAGTGAGCTGCACCAACGCTTGGCGGCCAACCCGGCCGCCAGCTCTGCCGAGGCCGTGCAGGCCTCGGTGGGCCCGCGCCTGACCGTGGGCAGCGCCGCCGAGCTGGAAGACGCCGAAATGCTCGGCGTCGATGGCAGCGGCCGCCTGTGCCTGAAGATCGCCCCGCCGATCAAGCGCACCAAGGTTGTGCCCGAACCGTGGCGCACCAACGTGCTGATCCGCATGTGGCGGCGCATGACCGGTCGTACCAATGCCCCGCAGCCGCCCAAGCGCGAACTGCCACCGGCACGCTGGCGCACGGTCGGTTCGATCCGCCGCTATATCCTGCTGACCCTGATGATTGGCCAGACCATCGTTGCTGGCTGGTACATGAAGGGTATCCTGCCGTACCAGGGCTGGTCGTTCGTTGACCTCGACGAAATCCTCAGCCAGTCGCTGTGGGACACGGTGGTGCAGGTGTGGCCGTATGCCTTGCAGACATCCATCCTGATTCTCTTCGGCATCCTGTTCTGCTGGGTGTCGGCGGGCTTCTGGACCGCACTGATGGGCTTCCTCGAGCTGCTCACCGGGCGCGACAAATACAAGATTTCGGGCAGCAGCGCAGGCAACGAGCCAATCGCGCCCGAGGCGCGCACCGCGCTGGTGATGCCGATCTGCAACGAAGACGTGCCGCGGGTGTTCGCCGGCCTGCGCGCAACGTTCGAGTCGGTGGCCGCCAGCGGCAACCTCGACCGTTTCGACTTCTTTGTGCTCAGCGACACCAACGACACCGACATTGCCGTGGCCGAGCAACAGGCCTGGCTGGATGTGTGCCGCGAAACCAAAGGCTTTGGCCGCATCTTCTACCGCCGCCGTCGTCGCCGGGTGAAGCGCAAGAGCGGCAACCTCGACGACTTCTGCCGTCGCTGGGGTGGCGAGTACAAGTACATGGTTGTACTCGACGCCGACAGTGTCATGAGCGGCGAGTGCCTGAGCAGCCTGGTGCGCCTGATGGAAGCCAACCCGGACGCCGGCATCATCCAGACCGGGCCGAGAGCCTCGGGCATGGACACCCTGTACGCACGCATGCAGCAGTTCGCTACCCGCGTGTACGGCCCACTGTTCACTGCCGGTCTGCACTTCTGGCAGTTGGGTGAGTCGCACTACTGGGGCCACAACGCGATCATCCGCATGAAGCCGTTCATCGAGCACTGCGCCCTGGCGCCGTTGCCGGGCAAGGGCGCATTCGCCGGTGCCATCCTTTCCCACGACTTCGTCGAAGCTGCGCTGATGCGCCGTGCCGGCTGGGGCGTGTGGATTGCCTACGACTTGCCGGGCAGCTACGAAGAACTGCCGCCAAACCTGCTCGACGAGCTCAAGCGCGACCGCCGCTGGTGTCACGGCAACCTGATGAACTTCCGCCTGTTCCTGGTCAAAGGCATGCACCCGGTTCACCGTGCGGTGTTCCTCACCGGGGTGATGTCTTACCTGTCGGCGCCGCTGTGGTTCCTGTTCCTGGTGCTGTCGACCGCGTTGCTGGCGACCAACACGCTGATGGAGCCGCAGTATTTCATCGAGCCATACCAGCTTTACCCGCTGTGGCCGCAATGGCACCCGGAGAAGGCCGTAGCGCTGTTCTCCACCACCATCGTGCTGTTGTTCCTGCCCAAGCTGCTTAGCGTCATCCTGATCTGGGCCAAGGGCGCCGTCGAGTTTGGTGGGCGAGTCAAGGTTACTTTGTCGATGCTGATGGAGATGCTGTTCTCCATGTTGCTGGCACCGGTACGCATGATCTTCCACACCCGCTTCGTGCTGGCCGCGTTCCTCGGCTGGGCTGCGACCTGGAACTCGCCGCAGCGCGACGACGACTCCACGCCGTGGGGCGAAGCCGTGCGCCGGCATGGCCCGCAGACGCTGCTGGGCATTGCCTGGGCCGCACTGGTGGCGTGGTTGAACCCGAGCTTCCTGTGGTGGCTGGCGCCTATCGTCGGTTCGCTGGTGCTGTCGATCCCGGTATCGGTCATTTCCAGCCGCACCCGCCTGGGCCTGGCGGCCAAGGACGAGAAGCTGTTCCTCATCCCCGAGGAATACGCCACCCCACAAGAGCTGCTGGCGACCGACCAGTACACTCACGAAAACCGCTGGCATGCCTTGCATGATGGCTTCGTGCGGGCCGTGGTCGACCCGCGGCAGAATGCCCTGGCCTGCGCCATGGCCACTGCCCGCCATGGCCAGGCGGCACCGATTGAAGCGTTGCGTGCAGAGCGCGTTGCCAAGGCGATTGAAGTCGGGCCGAAAGGCCTGGACCTCAATACGCGCCTGGCCCTGCTCAGCGATCCGGTGGCACTGAGCCGCCTGCACGAGCAGGTGTGGGCCGAGCACAACGCGGCATGGATCGATGTGTGGCGTGCGTCGATCAACAATGACCCGCATTCGCCGCTGTTGCCGTTGCACCCGGAAAACGCAGGCCAACCGACACTCGTCGGCGCCTGATCGGGCCTGTTCGCGGCGGTTCGGCGCCCCGATGGACCCGATCCTACAGGGTAACTGACAGGTCCTCTTCGCGGGTGAACCCGCTCCTACCAGGGATACACATTCCCTTGTAGGAGCGGGTTCACCCGCGAAGCTTTTTGCCCTAGCCCCCCATTTTGGCCAACAAAGTCCCCCCGCGGCTCTAGGTCCTCGGGCCGCCATGCGTTAGCATCCCTCTCCGATACGACGCTTCGGCCAGCACGGCCGTGCCAACACAATAAGATTCGCTACTTTTATTGCTAGGGGACTTGGTGATGATCAAGAAATACCTTTCGCGACTGCTGGTCGGTGTGACCGCCCTGGTCGCCGTGACTGCGGCCCAGGCGGGCGCCATCGATGACGCGGTCAAGCGCGGCACCCTGCGGGTGGGCATGGACCCGACTTACATGCCGTTCCAGATGACCAACAAACGTGGCGAAATCATCGGCTTCGAAGTCGATATCCTCAAGGCCATGGCCAAGTCCATGGGCGTCAAGTTCGAGGCTGTGTCCACCGCCTATGACGGCATCATCCCGGCCCTGCTGACCGACAAGTTCGACATGATCGGCAGCGGCATGACCCTGACCCAGGAGCGCAACCTGCGTCTGAACTTCAGCGAACCCTTCATCGTGGTTGGTCAGACCCTGCTGATCCGCAAGGAACTGGCTGGCGAGATCAAGTCGTACAAAGACCTGAACAACGAGAAGTACCGCCTCACTTCCAAGTTGGGCACCACGGGTGAAATGGTCGCCAGGAAGCTGATCAGCAAAGCCAAGTACCACGGCTACGACAACGAACAGGAAGCGGTCATGGACGTGGTCAACGGCAAGGCTGACGCCTTTGTCTATGACGCGCCGTACAACGTGGTGGCGGTAGATAAAGCCGGCGCCGGCAAGCTGCTGTTCCTCGACGAGCCCTTCACCTACGAGCCGCTGGCCTTCGGCCTGAAGAAAGGCGACTACGACAGCATCAACTTCATCAACAACTTCCTGCACCAGATCAAGCACGACGGGACCTACGATCGTATTCACGACAAGTGGTTCAAGAACAAGGACTGGCTGAAGGAAATGGAATAAGGCCCAGGCCACAAGCCCGGCTTTATGACCCCGACGCGCAGGCAAACCCTGCGCGTTCGCATTTACGGAAGTACCCCACGTGATCAAACACAAGAAAGCCCAGTGGCCATGGCATGGGTTGACCGCCCTGGTCCTGGTGGGCCTGGCGCTCAGCCTTTACATGGCCACCTCGATGATTTCCTACGAGTGGCGCTGGAACCGCGTACCGCAGTACTTCGCCTACAAGGCCGAGGACGTACAACGCGCTGCCGGCTACGGCACTGTGCAGGAAATCGTCATCTCCGGTGACAACGCCCGCGTCACGCTGAAGGACGAAAGTGGTGCCGAGCAAGTGCTCGATGTGGCCAAGGACAGCCTGCAACTGAGCCGCGGCGACGATGTTGCCGAAGGCGACCAGATTGGCGTAACCCGTCACTGGGCCGCTGGCCCGCTGGCCTGGGGCCTGTGGACCACTTTGTGGATCTCGGTGGTGTCCGGGGCGTTGGGCCTGGTGATCGGCCTGTTCGCCGGATTGTGCCGGTTGTCCAACAACCCGACCCTGCGCGACCTGTCGACCGTCTATGTCGAACTGGTGCGCGGTACGCCGCTGCTGGTACAGATCTTCATCTTCTACTTCTTCATCGGCACCGTGCTCAACCTGTCCCGCGAGTTTGCCGGGGTGGCGGCACTGGCATTGTTCACCGGTGCTTACGTGGCTGAAATCGTCCGTGCTGGCGTGCAGTCGATCGCCAAGGGCCAGAACGAGGCTGCCCGGTCGCTGGGCCTGAACGCTGGCCAGTCGATGCGCCATGTGATTCTGCCGCAGGCGTTCAAGCGCGTGCTGCCGCCCCTGGCCGGCCAGTTCATCAGCCTGGTCAAGGACACCTCGCTGGTGTCGGTGATCGCCATCACCGAACTGACCAAGAGTGGCCGTGAGGCCATCACCACCTCGTTCTCAACCTTCGAGATCTGGTTCTGCGTAGCAGGCCTGTACCTGCTGATCAACCTGCCGCTGTCGCACATTGCCAGCCGGCTCGAGCGGAGGCTTGCGCAAAGTGATTGAAGTCCGTGACCTGCTGAAAGTCTTCGACACCCGTGGTCAGGTGGTAAGGGCTGTGGATAACGTCACCACTCAGGTCGCCAAGGGCGAAGTGGTGGTGGTGCTCGGGCCATCGGGGTCGGGCAAGTCGACGTTCCTGCGCTGCCTCAACGGCCTGGAGCATTTCGACCAAGGCCATGTGGCCATCGATGGCCTGCAACTGGCCGACCCTAAGACCGACATCAATGCCTATCGCCGCGAAGTCGGCATGGTGTTTCAGCATTTCAACCTGTTTCCGCACATGACCGTGCTGGAAAACCTGTGCCTGGCGCAGAAGGTGGTGCGCAAGCGCAACAAGGCTGACCGCGAGGCCAAGGCCCGGGCGTTGCTGGAAAAGGTCGGTATTGCGCAGAAGGCCAACGAATTCCCGTCCCGGCTTTCCGGCGGTCAGCAGCAGCGGGTAGCGATTGCCCGGGCCCTGGCCATGGACCCGAAAGTGATGCTGTTCGACGAGCCGACCTCAGCGCTCGACCCGGAAATGGTCGGTGAGGTGCTGGACGTGATGAAGACCCTGGCCCAGGAAGGTATGACCATGGTTTGCGTCACCCACGAAATGGGCTTTGCCCGTGAAGTGGCCGACCGCGTGCTGTTCTTCGATCACGGCAAACTGCTGGAAGATTCGGCCCCGGCGGCGTTCTTCGCTGCGCCGAAAGACCCGCGTGCGCAGGCATTCCTGCGCCAGGTGCTGTAACCGCGCCGGGTTCTTCGCGGGCAAGCTCGGCCCTGCATGTCCACCACTGCCTTGAAGGGGGTGCTGTACCTGTGGGCGCGGGCTTGCCCGCGAAGAGGGCGACGTGATGTCAGATGCTGAACCTCCCCACCATCCCCCGCAATTGTTGCCCCAGATGCTCCAGCTCTCCACTCGAGGCTGCCGTCTGCTCACTGGCGGCACTGGTCTGATCCGAAACATCCCGCACATTGATTACGCTTCGGTTGATCTGCTCGGCCACCACGCTCTGCTCTTCACTGGCGGTGGCGATCTGCTGGTTCATGCCCTGAATGCTCGACACCGTGTCGGTGATCTGGCTCAGCGCGTGCCCGGCCCTGCGGCTCAGCTCTACGCTCTGTTCGGTCAGGCTCTTGCTGCTGTCCAGCAAACGGGTCACTTCGTCGGTACCGTTGTGCAGGCTGTCGATCAGTTGGCCGATCTCCTCGGTCGCCGTCGACGTGCGCTGGGCCAGGCCGCGCACCTCATCGGCCACCACGGCAAAGCCACGCCCGGCTTCACCGGCCCGTGCCGCTTCGATCGCCGCGTTCAGCGCCAGCAGGTTGGTCTGTTCGGAGACCGACTTGATCACATCCAGGATGCTGCCAATCCGCTGGCTCTCGCCTGCCAAGTGCTGCATGGCCGCCAGGCAATGGTCCATCTGCCCGGCCAGTTGTTCGATACGGCCGATGGCTTCGGCTACTACCTGGTCACCCACCTGTGCCTGCTGGTCTGCGTTGGTCGCGGCCAGCGAGGCTTGTTCGGCGTTCTGTGCCACTTCCTGCACGGTGGCGCTCATCTGGTTCATGGCAGTGGCCACCTGGTCGGTTTCCTCGCGCTGCTGATTGATGCGCAACTTGGTGTCTTCGCTACAGGCCGCCAACTGCGTGGCGGCCTGTGAAAGCTGGCCGACACCCTGATCAATTCCACCGATCAGCTCGCGCAGGCTCAAGGTCATTTCGCGCATGCTGGTTTGCAACTGGCCCATTTCGTCGCGACGTTGCACGGTGTCGACCTGGCTCAGGTCACCCTTGGCGATGCGGGCAGCCACAGCCAGTGTCTGGCGCAGTGGCTGGGTGATCTGCAAGGTGATCAGCCAGGCGGCCAGCGCCCCTACCACCATTGCCAGCAGTGCCACACTGGTCAGCAGCGACCGAGCGGCCAGGGCCTCACTGTCGCGTTGTTCGACCTTGCGTTTGCCCAGTTCGAGGCTAACCGTTCGCAGCTCGTTGCCCATGTTTTCCATGTTGTTCTGCAACTGCTCGACACGTACGGCGGCGCGGCGGTACTGATCCAGGCTGGTGCGGTACTTGCTCAGCTCGACACCGGGTTGCTCACTGATGGCACGTGGCAAGCCCAACGGTGCAAGGCCTTCAAGCAGTTGCGCAAGGCTACTGTCGGCGGCGTCCAGGGCGTTATCACCGACTTTGGCAAAATCCTCGACCGGGACGAAGGTGTAGGCTGGAACCAGGCTTTGCTGGTTGGCACCTTCGACATGCCGGCTGAGGGTGTCCATCAGGCCCAGCACACCACTTTGCTGACTGTCGTCAGGCATTTTCAGCAAGGCCTGGGTCTGCAGTTCGTCAATCGCCACGCTGAGTGCTTGCTCCTGCGACTGCAGGGCTTCGCGCAGGGCTACACGGCTGGCGACGCTGCGCTGCAGTTCGCTGAAGTTGTCGCGCAGGCTCTGTAACAATGCCATTTTTTCTGTCAGCAACTGCCGTGACTCATCGACGTTGCTGCGTTGCTGCAGGGTGGTCAGCATGCTATTGAGCTGGTCGAGGATGTTGCTGATGCGCGCTCTGCTGGCATCGTCGTTGAGCACGCGGTAGGTGATGCGTTCCGCGCGCAGGTCTTTTGTCAGGTCGTTGATCAGGCCTATTTCACTGAGTTGCTGTGAGCGCACGATGGCACCATCCAGGGCACGCCAGCCGCTGATGGTGGTGGCCAGGGTGAGCAGCAGGACCACGGCGAAGCCGAGGGCCAGCTTGGCGGCGACACTGATGTTGCCGAGCTTGCGGTTGAGGGAGCCAAGCATGGGGAATCTCCGAGCGAGTGAGAGAAAGGATGCAGGCGCATGGCTGGCATCACATCTCTGCCCATCGGCAGCGGAGTTGTAGGACTTGACCTGATAATCAGGTAGGAAATTTCGCCGCTAGAAGTAGGAAACAGTTCGTCCGGTGCCGCCTCCTCGCGGGTAAAACCGCGAAGAGGCCCGACCGGGCGACCGCTAGTTCAGATCAGAGCCTGAACCGCCCAACCAACCCTTGCAAGTGGGTACCCAACCGCGCCAGTTCCACGCTGGAGCTGGCGGTCTCCTCACTCGCCGCCGAGGTCTGGTCGGAAATATCACGCACATTCATCACGCTGCGGTTGATCTCCTCGGCCACCGCCGTCTGCTCCTCGGCCGCCGTGGCAATCTGCTGGTTCATCGCCTGAATCGACGACACCGTGCGGGTGATGGTTTCCAACGAGCTGCCGGCGCGGCGGGTCAGCTCGACGCTGCTGTCGGTCAGTTGGCGGCTGTTGTCCATCACGCTGGCCACCCGTTGGGTGCCGCTTTGCAGGCCGGCAATCAACTCTTCGATCTCTTCGGTCGACTGCTGTGTGCGTTGGGCCAAGCTACGCACTTCGTCGGCAACCACGGCAAAGCCACGCCCGGCCTCACCGGCGCGGGCCGCTTCGATTGCCGCGTTGAGGGCCAACAGGTTGGTTTGCTGGGCCACCGATTTGATCACGTCGAGTACGCTGCCGATCTTGTCGCTTTCGGTCTTGAGCAGGTTCATCGCTTCGCTGGAGTTGACCACTTCGCTTGCCAGACGCTCGATCTGTGCCACCGCCTCGCCCACCACGCGATCGCCCTCGCGGGCCTGCTGGTCGGCCATCAGGGCGGCTTCCGAAGCCTGTTCGGCATTGCGTGCCACATCGTGCACGGTGGCTGTCATCTGGTTCATGGCCGTCGCCACCTGGTCGGTTTCGACCTTCTGGTTGTTGACCCCGGCGCTGGTCTGTTCTGTCACCGCCGACAGCTCCTCGGCAGCGCTGGCAATCTGCGTGACGCCGTCGCCAATGCCGCCGATCAGTTCACGCAAGCCTTGGGTCATGCGATGCATGCTGGCTTGCAATTGGCCCAGTTCGTCGCGGCGTTGCACCTGCAGGCTTTGGGTCAGGTCTCCGCTGGCCACGCGTTCTGCGGCGTGCAGGGTCTGGCGCAGAGGGATGATGATCTGCCGGGTAATGGCCCAGGCGGCCAGCAGGCCAAGGGCCAGTGCCAGCACGGTGGCGACTGTGAGCAGTGTTTTGGCCTGCGCGGCAGCAGCATTGCGCACCTCGGTTTGCGAGGTGGTCATCGTCTGGCTGGCCTGCAGCAGTACCGTGCCTTGTTCAGCCATGCTTTGCAGCGCTTGTTCACTGGCACGCAGGGCATCACCGAACTGGGTCACGGCATCGCGGTAGCCGCCCATGGCCGTGGCGGCATCATCCAGGTTGGCAGCATGTTCGGCTGGCACTTTGGCCGGCAGTGCGCGCAGCTCGGCCAAGGCCTGGTCGATGGCCTTCAGTGCCGTTTGCTGGAAATCGGCATTGCCGCTGTAGGTGTAGCCACGCACCTGGAAACGCGCTTGTTGCAGCAATGCGCTGACGTCCACCGCGTGCTGGTACTGATTGATGTCTGCACCTTGCAGCAGGCTACGTTGTACTCGGCCAATCAATTCAACGACTTTATCGGCGCTGCTACCCAGTACATCACGGCTTGCTTCGCGGCGTTGTTCGGCCTGCTTCAGCTCGTTGAATGCCTGCTGGTAGATGCGCACTGCCTCGCGCTGCTGTTCAAGGCGCTGGCGGTCGGCAGGCTGTTCGATCTGGCCAAGCATCAGTTGCACTTGGCGGTCGAGGTTGCCCAGGGCTTTTTCCAGCTCTGCCAGCGAAGCGTCGTCGCGGCGGCGATCGTAGAGCTGGCGGGCGATGCGCAGCTCCTGGGTGTATTGCTGGACGACAGAAATGTTTCCCAGTTTGTCGCCACGGTCGATGATGCTGTCCATGCCGTGCCAGCCGACCAGGGTAATAGCCAAGGTCAACAGTAGCACCAGGCCGAAACCCAGCCCCAGTTTGCGATTGACGCTCACATTGCCCAGCGATTGGGCTAACCATTGATACATGTTCGACTCCCCGGCGGCTTGGCAGCACAAATAATTGTTTTGTTGCCAAGGCCATCGGCCCGGGAGAGGGAAACTTGATGGGCAAAAAAGGGGTGTTTGTGTCAGAAAATGCGCGAAAGTAGCGCAGTGACGGCAGTCTCCACCCGCAAGATGCGATCACCCAGCTGCACCGGCGCCAGGCCTGCCTTGCCCAGCAGGTCGATTTCGTAGGGGATCCAGCCGCCCTCGGGGCCGATGGCCAGGGTAACGGCTTGTTCTACGGCGCGGGGACAGGCTGGGTAAGGGCCGGGGTGGCCGACCAGGCCCAGGGTGCCGGCGGCGATGGTGGGCAGGCGGTCTTCGACAAAAGGCTTGAAGCGCTTTTCGATGATAACCTCGGGCAGCACGGTGTCGCGCGCTTGTTCCAGGCCCAGGATCAGGTTCTCGCGAATGGTGTCGGGCTGCAGGAAGGGCGTTTGCCAGAAGCTTTTCTCGACCTTGTAGCTGTTCAGCAGGATCAGCCGCGGTACACCCAGTGTGGCCACGGTCTGAAACAGCCGTCGCAGCATTTTGGGCCGAGGCACCGCCAGCACCAGGGTCAGCGGCAGCTTGGCCGGTGGCTGCTGGTCGAAGGCCACTGCCAGCTCGGCTTCGTGTTTTTCCAGGCGCAGCACCGTGGCCTTGCCCATCAGGCCATTGATACGGCCCACGCGCAGGTTGTCACCCACCGCCACGCGGTGGATTTCCTGCATATGGGTGAAGCGCCGATCAGCAAGAACGACGCGGTTGGCCGAAACGAAGTCGGCCTCTTCAAGAAGCAACAGGTTCACGGTTGGGTCGCAGGTGGCTGGTCGTTATGGTCGTCGGCGGTTTCGTCGTGGGCGCTGCGCTTGCGGATCAGGCTGCCGCACAGCACGCCGATCTCGAACAGCAGCCACATGGGCACGGCCAGCAGGGTCTGGGAGAAGATGTCCGGTGGGGTGAGGACCATGCCGACCACGAAGCAGCCGATGATCACATAGGGGCGGGCCTTTTTCAGGTACTTCACGTCGACCACGCCGATCCACACCAGCAGCACCACCGCCACCGGGATTTCGAAGGCTACGCCGAAGGCGAAGAACAGCGTCATCACGAAGTCGAGGTAGCTTGCGATGTCGGTCATCATCGAAACGCCTTCTGGCGTGGCACTGGCGAAGAAACCGAAGATCAGCGGGAATACCAGGAAATAGGCGAAGGCCATGCCGGCATAGAACAGGAAGATGCTCGACACCAACAGTGGAATGGCGATGCGCTTTTCATGGCGGTATAGCCCTGGCGCGATAAAGCCCCAGATCTGCTGGAGGATGAACGGGATGGCCAGGAACAGCGCCACTATCATGGTCAGCTTGAACGGCGTGAGGAACGGCGAGGCCACATCGGTGGCGATCATCGTTGCATTGGCCGGCAAGTGCTCGCGCAGTGGCGCGGAAACCAGTGTGTAGATCTGCTGGGCGAAGGAGAACAGCCCGGCAAAGATCAGGAAAATGACGGCAACGCAGCGCAGCAGGCGGGTGCGCAGTTCGGTCAGGTGTGAAACCAGCGGCATTGGCTGGTCGTGTTCCGGATTCTCGCTCATGGGGCTCGCGGCGGTTGAGGCGGTTCAGACGGTGCGGCCGGGGCAGCGGGTGCTTCGACCGGCTTGGCTTCGAGCCCGGCAGGTGGCTGCACGCTGGCCGTGGTGACCGGCGGCTGCGCGGGTGGCGTCATGGGGTTGAGGATGCGCTTGGCTTCCTCTTCCATCTGCAGGATGTGCTCGTTATGCAGCTGGCGGCGGATGTCGTCGGCGCCAATTTCGCGCTCCACTTCCATCTTGATGCTGTTGAAGCTGCGCTTGAGCCGCCCGATCCACAGGCCTGCCGTGCGCGCGGCACCCGGCAGGCGCTCAGGGCCGAGCACCAGCAGGGCAACCAGGCCGACAAGCAGCAGCTCGCTGAAACTCATGCCGAACATGGATCAGTCTTTCCGCTGCGGCTCTTGGACCGGTTGGGCCTGGCCCTCGATGGTGTGGCCTTGTTGCGGCTGCGCGGTGTTTTGCACCGGTGGCACCGGTTGGGCAGGCGGCGGAGTCTGCTCGGCCGGTTTGGTCTCTTCTTCGTTCATGGCCTTGCGGAAGCCCTTGATCGATTCGCCCAGGTCGCTGCCGAAGTTCTTCAGTTTCTTGGTGCCGAACACCAGAACCACGACCACCAGCAGGACGATCCAGTGTTTCCAGTCAAAGATACCCATTTCGTACTCCTGAAAATTGTGTGTACAGCATATCGATCCGGCAACCCGGTGCCTGTGGGAGCGGGCGCCCCCAATAAAACGTCAGGCAGATGGCTGGCGTGCGGCCTTCTCATCATGCCCGGACAAGCCGAAGCGGCGTTCCAGTTCATCCAGCACGGCTTGTGGATGCTGGCCCAGCGCACTGAGCATCACCAGGCTATGAAACCACAGGTCGGCGGTTTCGTAGATGACATCGCTGTAATCCTTGCTGATTTGGGCATCCTTGGCAGCAATGATCGTTTCGACCGACTCTTCGCCGAGCTTTTCAAGGATCTTGTTCAGGCCCTTGTGGTACAGGCTGGCCACGTAGGAGCTGTCAGGCGCCGCTTGCTTGCGTTCTTCAAGCACTTCGGCCAGGCGGTTGAGGGTGTCGCTCATGTCAGTGTCCTGCGTTGTAGATGGCATCCGGGTCCTTCAGGACCGGGTCGACGATTTTCCACTGGCCGTCTTCATAGACGCGGTAGAAGCAGCTTTCACGACCGGTATGGCAGGCGATATGGCCCAGTTGCTCGACCATCAGGATGATCACGTCGGCGTCGCAGTCCAGGCGCAGCTCATGCAGTTTTTGCACGTGCCCGGACTCCTCGCCTTTACGCCACAGCTTGCCACGCGAACGCGACCAGTAGATGGCACGCTGCTCGGCGGCGGTCAGGGCCAGCGATTCACGGTTCATCCAGGCCATCATCAGCACACGTCCGGTCTTGTGGTCCTGAGCGATTGCCGGTACCAGGCCATCGCTGTTCCACTTGATCTCGTCCAGCCAGTCTTTCATCGTCGACTCCAAAGCGGGCCCGCTCCTGTGCCGGGCCCTTTGCGCTAGTGTGCCAGCCACAGGCGCGGCTGGCTATTGGCGCACGATCAGGTAAAGGCCTGCAGCCAGCATCAGCCAGGCGGGCCAGGCGGCCGGGGCGGCCAGGCTGGCGGTTTCGGCAGCGCCTGCGGCCAAGACTGCGCCACCGCCAAGCAGGCCGGCGCCCAGCAGGCGCAGCGCCCAGCGGTCGCCCTGGCGGCGCCGCTCCGGCAATTGTGGATCGTGCAGGTGAGGCTGCGACAGGCGTTCGAGCAGGTCGCGGGTCATGCCGGCCAGGTGCGGCAATTGCTCTACCTGGCTGTGCAGGTTGCCGAATACGGCCTTGGGGCTATAGCGGTCGCGCATCCAGCGTTCGAGGTACGGCTTGGCGGTGCTCCACAGGTCCAGGTCGGGGTACAGCTGACGGCCCAGGCCTTCGATGTTGAGCAGGGTTTTCTGCAGCAATACCAGCTGTGGCTGCACTTCCATGTTGAAGCGCCGTGCGGTCTGGAACAGGCGCATCAGCACCTGGCCGAAGGAAATATCTTTTAACGGTTTTTCGAAGATCGGCTCGCACACCGTGCGAATCGCGGCTTCGAACTCGTTCACCTTGGTGTTTGCCGGCACCCAGCCCGAGTCGATGTGCAACTGGGCGACGCGGCGGTAGTCACGCTTGAAGAAGGCAAACAGGTTGCGCGCCAGGTAGTCCTGGTCCTCGGCGGTGAGGCTGCCGACGATGCCGCAGTCGATGGCAATGTACTGCGGGCTCCACGGCTTGACCGTGCTGACGAAGATGTTGCCGGGGTGCATGTCGGCATGGAAGAAGCTGTCGCGGAACACCTGGGTGAAGAACACTTCCACGCCGCGCTCGGCCAGCAGCTTCATGTCGGTGCGCTGGTCGGCCAAGGTGGCCATATCGGTCACCGGTACGCCGTAGATGCGTTCCATCACCAACACTTTGGGGCGGCACAGGTCCCAGTACACCTGGGGCACGTACATCAGCTCGGAGCCTTCGAAGTTGCGCCGCAGCTGGCTGGCGTTGGCAGCCTCGCGCAGCAGGTCGAGCTCGTCGTAGATGGTTTTTTCGTAGTCGCCGACGATTTCCACCGGGTGCAGGCGACGGGCATCCGCCGAGGCGCGTTCGGCGGCCTTGGCGATCAGGAACAGCCAGGCCAGGTCTTGGGCGATGACCGGTTTCAGGCCCGGACGCACCACCTTGACCACCACCTCTTCGCCGGTTTTCAGGCGTGCGGCGTGCACCTGGGCCACCGAGGCCGAGGCCAGTGGCTCGACGTCGAAGCGGCTGAACACCTCGCCGACCTTGGCACCGAGCTGTTCCTCGATCAAGGCCACGGCTTTTTTCGGGTCGAAGGGGGGCACACGGTCCTGCAACCGCATCAGTTCGTCGGCGATGTCCGGGGGCAGCAGGTCGCGGCGGGTGGACAGCAACTGGCCGAACTTGATGAAGATCGGCCCCAGGTCCTGCAGTGCCAGGCGCAGGCGCGCGCCACGGCTAAGCTCGGTGGGCTTGCGTGGCAGCCAGCGCCACGGCATCAACAGGCGCAGGCTGGCCAGCCACCAGGGCAGCAAGGGTTGGTCGAACAGCAGGTCATCGAGGCGGTAGCGGATCACCACACGCTGGATGCGAAAAAGACGTCGGACGGCGAGCAGCTTCATGCGTTATCGCTGGTATCAAGGGATCGGGACAGGCGCCTGAGGCGCGCTTCGAGGCGTTCTGTATCAAGTTTCAAGGCATCGAGTTCGCTGAAGGCGGCTTCGGCCTCGCGCTTGCCGACCAGGGTGCGGGATTCCTCGGCCAGGTATTCGGACAGGTTCTGGCTGAAACGTGCCAGACCTTGGCGAGTCCAGCGAGCGCGCAGGCGGATATGGCCGGCCAGCATTGCTGTGGCGACCGGGCCAAGCCAGCGTTGCAACTCGTGCTCCCAGTCCAGTTCCAGGTCCTGCAGCACGCCGAACAGGTCAAGCAGTACGGCGCTGTCGCCGTGCAGCTCGACTTGCGGGCTGTGCAGCACGGCGGTCTTGTCCTTGGCCAGGGCCAGTTGCGCCAGGCTACCGGCGGGGGCGCGCAGGCTGCAGTCGACCTCACCCTGCCAGTGGGCGGCGAGCATCAGGCCTTCTTCGTCGGGCAAGATGAACAGCTGCAGGGCCGGTTGGCGGCAGTCGATTTCGATGACTTTGCCTTCCAGCGCGGCCAGCCGCGGCAGGGCCGTGCTGTCCATGCGCAGGACGCGGTTCAGGCCATGTTCGACGCTGGCGAGCAGCCCGGCCAGCAACATCAGGGTTTGATTCCCCGGTGCACGGCAACGATGCCGCTGGTCATGTTGTGATAGGTGACGCGGTCGAAACCGGCCTCGACCATCATGCTCTTCAGGGTTTCCTGGTCAGGGTGCATGCGGATCGACTCGGCGAGGTAACGGTAGCTCTCGGAGTCATTGGTGATCAGCTTGCCAGCCAGCGGCATGAAAGCGAACGAGTAGGCGTCGTAGGCCTTGGACATCAGCTTGTTGGTCGGCTTGGAGAACTCCAGGATCAACAGACGGCCACCGGGCTTGAGCACGCGCAGCATCGAACGGATGGCGGCGTCCTTGTGGGTGACGTTGCGCAGGCCGAAAGCAATGGTCACGCAGTCGAAGTGGTTGTCCGGGAACGGCAGCTTTTCAGCATCGGCCTGGACGAACTCGATATTGCCGGCCACGCCGCGGTCAAGCAGGCGGTCACGGCCTACCTTGAGCATCGAATCGTTGATGTCGGCCAGCACCACCTGCCCGGTCGGCCCGACAAGACGCGAGAACTTGGCCGCCAGGTCACCGGTACCGCCGGCGATGTCCAGCACGCGGTTGCCGCTGCGCACGCCTGACAGCTCGATGGTAAAGCGCTTCCACAGGCGGTGCATGCCGCCGGAAAGCACGTCGTTCATCAGGTCGTACTTGGCTGCCACCGAGTGGAACACTTCGGCGACTTTCTTCGCCTTCTGGCTTTCAGGCACGTCCTGATAGCCGAAATGGGTGGTGGGTTCGGCGTGGTCGCCTTTGCGCTGGTCGTTCATATCGCTTCACCGGAAAAAATTACCGCCATTCTAGGGCGAACGGGCGGATTTGTCTTGGCGGGGTGTGCCAGCGGGCAGGGGCGGGCATAATGCGCATTATGTCTACATCTTCAGGAACGTCCGCATGACCCAGATCAGCGTCGAACGCAAACACTCCCTCGGCCGTGATGCCGCCCGCGCCAAGGCCGAAGCGCTGGTCGACAAGCTCAGCCGCGAGTACGACCTCAAGGCCACCTGGAACGGTGACCGTGTGGACGTTGCGCGCAGTGGCGCCAATGGCAGTGTGCACATTGGCGACGACAGCATCCGCGTCGAATTGAAGCTGGGCATGATGCTGTCGATGATGAGCGGCACCATCAAAGGCGAGATCGAGCGGGCGCTGGACAAGGCCCTGGCCTGAGCCGGCGCCGCTGTCTGGCTACTGTGGCGCGTCCGCCGGGAAAGGAATGATGCCAATCACCTGCTCCAGGCGCAGATCGCCGCGGTAGATCGCGATGCGCTCGCGTGCGTCTGCGGCCTGCTCGAGCATGGCCTTTCGGCCCCTTACGCCTGCATCCCAGAATTTGAGGTGGCCCTTGACGAAGTCATGCCCTCTCGCTTCGAGGCTGGGATAATGAAAGTGCGCCTCCCACAGTAACCGCTGTGGCGCTTGCACATCGCGAATCTCGTAGACGTCGAGGTAATCATTGGCGTGACGTAGCTGCCGGCGAATCACGGTCTGCCTGACCCGAATCCGCTTCTGCTCAGCCAGGAAGCGAAGGGCCTTGCCGTCGGGATGGCGGGTGTTCAGATACGCGTCGGTGAGCAGTCGAAGCCTTTCGCGATGGATGCGGTCTACCGCTGCCCTAAGGAGGTCGACCAAGCTGGAATCCAGTGGGTTGTTCAGCTCGGTCAGTTGCTGCTGAACTTCGCGCATGTCACCGGCCGGCCATTCCAGGAAGTCGCTCAGGCTGTTGGGCTCATCGGCATAGTGAGCGGCGAACGCGATTTTTCCATCCACCTCTGCCAGCAAGCGGTTTGCTCGCTGGCGAAGCTGTGCCCGGTCGCGCGGGGCCGGCCGCGCTTGCTCAGGCACGGCATGCCACACCCCGTCGCGTTGCGTGAAGCTGCCCGCAGGCTCCTGGTTGAATGCACTGCGCTGGATAGCACGGTTGCCCATTTGGTCTATTTCCACCAGTAGCGGTCGACCTCGGTCAACACGGATGACCCGGCGTTTGATCGTCGCGGGCCGATGATATGGCGTTGGCGAGGGGGGGCTGATGCCGCTGTCGAGGTTGGTCAAGGTCGCGCTCAGTTGCTGCTCTGTGATCTGGGCAATCGTGGACAGTTCGCGTATGTATTCGTCCAGTACGTCAGCGACCAGCGCAGGCGAGTCCAGCGTTTTCATGTATTGGGCGCGGTCCAGCACGGTACGGTATTTCTGAAGGATATCCTCAAGCAGTTCGGCTTTGACCTGGGCCGTCTCTTCGGTGGCTGCCAGCCCGTCGTGGCTCCATACCGTGCTGCTGAATTCGATGCCGCTGAGCGGCGCGCGCATCGCAAGCAAATCCTCGGCCGTGTCCGCAGAGAGGCGGCTCTTGTCCACGGCGAGGTAGGCCAGGTCACTGAGCAGCTGGGCCCGAATGACCAATGTCGAATACGTTCTGCGTCGGATGGTCTGAGCGAGTTTCGTGGCTTTATTGGCAAAATCGATCTTGGGGTCCTGCAGTGTTTCCGCCAGGATCCGGTCCAGCCGCTGGCTGACGACAAGCAGGCGGCGGCTGGCTTGGCAGGAATCGCGTACCCGCTCGCGATAGTCGAGGTATTGCTGTATCTGCTCGGCAGTCTCTGGAACGCGGGGCAGCCCGGTGGCCTGTGCGCTCAGTGCCTGGTGGTCGACCTGCTCCAGCAAGCGTCGGCACAGCAGCATGTCGTTTTCGATGGCTGCGCCGTACCAATTGCCGTATCGGCGTCGGCTCGGGGCTCGGGTGTCGAATTTGCTGAACCGTGGTTCGGCCATCTCCTTGAACACTTCGATGTTCCCATGCAACAGCGTGCTCTGCCGTTCCAGGTAGAGCGCGGATGCCCTGATCTCTGGCAAGTGGCGCAGGCGCTGGGCTTTGAGTGCCTGCCTCTGAAGTTGCAATGCTGGCGGCGGTGAAGCGCGCTCCTGTGCAGGCAGAGCATCGACAGCCAGGCTGTACTCCAGCGCGAGGTCGTCATAAGCCTGCAGTTGCACTTGGCTGCGTTCCATAAGTGGCGCCATCTGGTTCAGCGCTTGTTGGTTCGCCGTGGCGGTTGTACTCAAGGTGTCGAACCGCTGGCGGTTTTCAGCGTTGATGGATTGCCTGTTCCTTGGCATGCCGCCAGAGAGGTTCAGATTCACGGTCCATTGGCCATTCCAGCGCGTCAGCCAGGGGCCTTTTTGGCGTTCACGGCCAACGATATGGTAGCCGTCCGGGGCGCCATTCCATTGGGACACCCACTCGCTGCTGCTCGGCTCGGGGCCGATGATCTGCATGCCGTTCCACGTCTCGATGACCTCATAGGCGCCATCGCCCAACTTGGCGTAGTAACGGCCGGCAATATTGTACAACCCACGCAAACGGCCCCTTGTCAGTGGCGCGTGCCCTTCGAGTGGCTGCGAGGCTTGCAGTTGGGCCAGTGACTGGCGCTCCTGTACCGACAGGTTGCTCAGGCGCTGCCCGTCATGCCAGCCATCTACACGCACGAGCGTGGGCCGTGGCGCCTCGACGGGGGGCTGCCACGGTTTCTCCTGTGGCTGCTCGAGCGCTGGGGGCGGGGTCTCTTCCTTCGGCGCAGGGCCTGAAAAGCGTAGCCTGGCGGGCTCTTCGCTGTTGGCAGGTGGCGTTGCAGGGCGGTGGGCAAGGAGCAAGGCCAGGTTGGTGACCAGGTCTATGGCTGCGACGATCTTGTCGTCACCGCTGCGCTTGATCAGCGCCTCGACGTCTTCCTTGACTGCCGACAGCGCCACCACCAGCCACACCAGGGTGGTCATCGGGCCATGCCAAAGTTGGGTGACGGTATTGAAGATCGCCCACGCAGCCTCCTTCACCAAAGCCCGCACTTCCTGGGCATTGGAGACGCTGTTGCTGGCTGAGGCCAATAACATGGTCTCGATACGGGCGTTGAACAGATGAGTGTCCAGATCTTCCGTCCAGGCCTGGAACGAGGCCTGGACCGGGCGTCTGAGGCGTTGCAAAAGGTGGTCCAGCAGCTCGACCGGCACATTGAGCAGGTGCGTCAGCTTGGTCATGTTCGGGTGCAGGTGCGGGTGCTTGAACCCGTCGTTCTGGTAAGTCGGACGCGCGTCATCCTCAAGCCAGGCCAGTACGCTCTCTTGCAGTTCGCCCCTGCTGCGGATTGCGTCCATCAGCAATTCGAGGTTCGGAAATTCCTGCAACGCCCTGTCGGCATAGAATGGGCGGTACAAGACCCAGCTGCCGCTTGCCGGTATTTCGATGATGAACATCCCGTGCGCCACATCGCTTGCCGAAGCGCCAGGCGCGCAAAGGAACGCCAGGGGGGCGATGCGCAGAAGGTCCACGCCATTGTCCATGCCCTGGCAGAACCTGAGCATTGCCTGGCTTGCCGCTTCGCCAAGCTGTCGCTCGATCTTGGCCTTCAGCGTGCTGAACCGAAGGGCGTAACGCCATTCCCTGGCATGCTGGCGGATTCGCTCGGCCCTGCGCGGCTGGGTGTTGACTTGGTCCTTCAGGTAGGAGGGGTAGTGACCGCCGATGTCGACCTGATGAATCAGGCCCCTGATCTGGTCGATGCTCAGCCAGTCGGTCACAGGCGAGCCGTCCTCGAAGTTCATCCCGCTCATCACCTCGCCAGCCTCCAGCCGCAGGCGTGAAACTGCCAAGTCGGTCAGGGGCACCGAGTACAAGAACAGTGACTGCCCTTGTGTAGCGGCGCCGATGATGGCCTGGGAAATGCGGATGTGCACCTTGTTCGGGTCGTGTACCGCCTTGTCTGGGTAGCTGGTCTGCAGGGTCTCACGCAAGCGGCGAGCGGCGTAATCACGGATATCCTCGACATCGCCCAGGGATGTGCAGCCCTTCGACCGACCTTGGCTCGCCGCCAGATCGAGCAGTGCAGTGTGGTAGGCGTAGCGGTCCTCAGCGCTGGCATTGAGCAGCCATCGCGGCGGGCTGACGGAGGGTGCAGCTTGCTCCTGCGATGGCAGGTTGAGGAAGTAAGCTGACGGGTCGCTCACCTGGCGCAGTTGTCGCTCCAGTTCGTCGACGGTTGTCAGGCCGCCAATACGCAGGCGGCCGATGTCGTCCAGGATATCGTTCAGCAGTTGCCTGACCTGGAAGGCGAAAGGGCGTCCGATTACTGGCGTGTGTGCCCAGGACAACGTTTCGAAGCGATAACGTTGCGCTAGCTGCCGTTGCAGCGCGGTGGCAAAGCTGGGCAGGTCGACATGGCGATGAACCGAACCGCAGGGCTTGCATTGCAGAACCAGGCTGCGGGTGCCGCTTGTGGTGATGAGCAACAGATCCGGTAGGGTAACGGTGTGTGCCCCGCCATCCGTTCCGAGCGTGACTTGTATCGCCTCGACAGCCAGGCTGTCGTATACCCCGTCGAGCAGGGCGTACATTGTTGCTTTTTCATCATCTTCAAGGCCTTGGCGAGGGAGGTTCTCGAGCAATGCAGCCTTGATGGTGTGCTCAAGCCAGAGCATGCGCGAGACTTGGCTGTCTTCGTCGAGCCCGTTCCAGAAGCCGATCTGGGCTTGCTGGAAGGCCGGTATCAACGCACCAAGCACGGTATCGAAGTCATCGCTGAGCTTCGTCAGGTCCGGCATGATTTCGGGTTGGCGAATGTTGTCCTGGCCTTGCTCCTGAATTTTAAACACATGGGGAGGGCTGATGCTCAGCTTGTCTGAGGCGCCCAGTTGCACACGTTCCTTGGTCAGGAAATGCCGGAGAAGCTCGTCCAGCAGCCCGCTCTGACGTGGCAGATCATCTGTGCTGGCCGGTGCATGCAGGATGACGAAAGGGTCGAGCGATGTGATATGAGGATGGTTGCGGTGCAACCATGGATACCGGTCGCTGAAAGTCTGGAATGCGTCCTTTGATAAAACGTCCCGCAGGCTGGGTCGTTTGGAGAAACAGGCTGCCACGCTTTGCTTGAACGTCAGCCTGGGTGGGTTTGCTACAACAGTCATGGCGTCGATGTCCGTGAGGTGAAGCTTGCGACGCTAGCGCTATGGGCGAAGGGGCTTGCGGTATATAGATGCGACAACGAAGACCTTAGGGTGAGGTTTCTAATTTTCTTCCCTACCTTATGTTCAAGCCCAGCCTCCGTGGGCGGTTTTCCACCACTCATGAGCATGAGGTACACAGCATGGCCAAAGTGATTGTGAAGAAAAAAGACGAAGCCCTGGGCACGCTTGGCGAGGTGCGCGGCTATGCGCGCAAGATCTGGCTGGCCGGTATCGGCGCCTATGCCCGCGTTGGTCAGGAAGGCTCTGACTACTTCAAGGAGCTGGTCAGGGCGGGTGAAGGTGTCGAGACTCGCGGCAAAAAGCGCATCGACAAAGAACTCGATGCCGCCAACCACCAGCTTGACGAAGTCGGTGAAGAAGTGAGCCGCGTACGCGGCAAGGTAGAAATTCAACTCGACAAGATCGAAAAAGCTTTCGACGCACGGGTCGGTCGCGCCTTGAATCGCCTGGGTATTCCGTCTAAACATGACGTTGAGGCGTTGTCGATCAAGCTTGAACAGTTGCATGAGCTGCTTGAGCGTGTCGCGCACAAACCATAAGGAGAGCAGGATGGCTGGCAAGAAGAACACCGAAAAAGAAGGCAGCTCCTGGGTCGGCGGGATCGAGAAATACTCCCGCAAGATCTGGCTGGCTGGGCTGGGTATCTATTCGAAGATCGACCAGGACGGCCCGAAGCTGTTCGACTCGCTGGTAAAGGATGGCGAGAAGGCCGAGAAACAGGCGAAAAAGACGGCTGAAGATGTTGCCGAGACTGCCAAGTCTTCGACCACTTCGCGGGTGTCGGGCGTGAAGGACCGTGCGCTGGGCAAGTGGAGCGAACTTGAAGAAGCCTTCGACAAGCGCCTTAACAGCGCCATCTCGCGCCTTGGTGTGCCGAGCCGCAACGAGATCAAGGCACTGCACCAGCAGGTGGACAGCCTGACCAAGCAGATCGAGAAGCTGACCGGTGCTTCGGTTACGCCGATTTCGTCGCGCACTGCAGCAACCAAGCCGGCTGCGAGCAAGGCTGCGGCCAAGCCACTGGCCAAAGCAGCAGCCAAGCCTGCGGCGAAAACGGCGGCGGCCAAACCTGCTGCTAAAACCGCAGCGGCAAAACCCGCAGCCAAAACCGCAGCGGCAAAACCTGCAGCCAAGCCTGCAGCGGCCAAACCTGCGGCAGCCAAGAAACCTGCGGTGAAGAAAGCTCCAGCCAAACCGGCAGCGGCCAAACCAGCAGCACCAGCTGCCAGCGCTGCGCCTGCTGCGACCACAGCACCGGCACCTGCCGCTACCCCGGCCAGCAGCACGCCGTCGGCACCGACTGGCACCGGTACCCTGATCTGATACCGCGTCGCTTTCTTCGCGGGCTCGCCCGCTCCCACAGGTACAGCGCAGATCCGAACATCAGCGCAGACCCTGTGGGAGCGGGCATGCCCGCGAAGGCCCCACCACGGATCTGCTCGGCCTACCCCTCCAGGTACTTCACTGCCAGTTGCTCCGCCGCCGCCCGTGCCTGGGCCTGCAGATGCGGCGCCACCAGCATCATCACCTGATACACCACGATCCCCACATCCCCCTCGCGCCCCAGCACACGCTGATAATCCAGCGAGAACATCAGCGTCAGGGTGATCTGCTCCACCAGTTGACCCAGCGCCTGGGTATCACTCTCTACCAGCCCCTGGCTCTTGAGGCTGGCCAACAGCGCCGCCAGCGTGCGTTTGATCGCATTGATCAGGCTGCGCATGCCTCGGGCGAGCTTGGGCAGGCGCCCGGTCAGGTTGGACAAGTCCTGGAACAGGAAGCGGTACTGAGCCATGCGCTCGACGATCAAGTGCAGAAACAGCCAGTAATCCTCTGCGTCCAGACGCACCTCCAGTGGCGGGTCCAGCAGCGGCATCAACGCTTCTTCAAAACGCTCGAACAAGCCCAGTACCACCGGCTCCTTGCCATGGAAGTGGTAGTACAGGTTGCCTGGGCTGATGCCGAGTTCGTTGGCAATTTCCAGGGTGGATACGTTGGGTTCGCCCTGCTGGTTGAACAGCTGCAGGGCGCATTCAAGGATACGGTCGCGGGTTTTCATCCAGTCAGCAGCTCATCGGGTCAGCACGTAGGTGCCTGGCGCGGGGCCTAGCGGTGGGTAAGTGGCGTTGCCCAGTTCAGTGCGCGGCGCCTTGAGCAGGCCGGAGCGGGCGGTGATCCACTCCAGCCACAACGGCCACCAGCTGCCTTCGCTGCGCTTGGCATCGTGGAACCAGGCGCGCGGGTCGTTGCTCAGCTTGGGGTTGGCCAGGTAGTAGGCCTTGGGGTTGCCTGGCGGGTTGATGATGCTCTGGATATGCCCGCTGTTGGCCAGCACAAAGCGCCGCTCGCCACCCAGCAGCAACGCCGAGCGGTACACCGCATCCCATGGCGTGATGTGGTCGTTGCTGCCGGCCACGGTAAAGCTGTCGATATTGACCTGCTGCAGGTCGATCGGCGTACCGCACACCTCCAGCCCTGACGCGTAGGTCAAGGGATTGAGCTTGAAAAACTCCAGCAGGTCGCCATGTAGCGCGGCGGGTAGGCGCGTGCTGTCGGCATTCCAGTACAGGATGTCGAACGCCGGCGGTGTCTTGCCGAGCAGGTAGTTGTTGACCCAGTAGTTCCAGATCAGGTCGTTGGGCCGCATCCAGGCAAAGATCCGCGCCACTTCGCCACCGTCCAGCACGCCACGCTGATAAGAGCGTCGCTTGGCCGCTTCGATGGTTTGCTCATCGGCGAACAGGCTAGCCGGGCTTTCGAACTTGCTGTCCAGCAAGCTGACCAGATAGGTGGCACTGCGCACCCGGCGCAATTGCTTCTTGGCTTGCAGGTGGCCTTGCAGTGCGGCCATGGTCAGGCCGCCGGCACAGGCGCCCATCAGGTTGGGGTCGCGGTTGCCGCTGATACTGCGGCAGGCATTGAGCGCTTCCTCCAAGGCTTGCACGTAGCTGGAAAGGCCCCATTCACGGTGGCGTGGGTCGGGGTTGCGCCAACTGACCATGAACACCTGCAAGCCGCTTTTGAGCATGTACTGGACAAAGCTGTTGGTAGCGCTGAGGTCGAAGATGTAGAACTTGTTGATCTGAGGCGGCACGACCAGCAGTGGGCGTGCGTGCTGCTTTTCGCTCATCGGCGAGTACTGGATCAGCTCCAGCAGTTCGTTGCGAAATACCACTGCGCCAGGGGTTGCGGCCAGGTTAACGCCCACTTCAAAGGCGCGCTCGTCCACCTGACGCGGCAGCCCATCGTTGTGACGCAGGTCGTCGAGCAGGTGGGCCACGCCGCGCACCAGGCTCTGGCCGCCAGTGTTGAACAGCTCCTTGACCGCCAGCGGATTGAGCAGTGAGTTGCTGGGCGCCAGCGCATCGTTGATCAGGTTGAACAGAAAATGGGCGCGGGCTCGATCATCGTCGTTCAAGTGGCTTTCATCGATCCACTGGCGTGTCTGCTTCTGCCAGGCCAGATAGGCCTGCAGGCCGCGGCGGTAGAACGGGTTCTGGCTCCAGGTCGGGTCACTGAAGCGTGCGTCACGCGGGTTCGGCTGGTAGGGCGTGTCCCCCAGCATTACCCGCCCCAACTGCCCGCCAAGCGCCAGCAGATGGTGCGCGGCATGCAGCGGGTGGCGCAGGCCGTGGCGGCCGACGTTGCGTAGCGTGGAAAGCAGGTCGCGGCCGCGAAGGCCGAGGATGGCGTTCTGCACGTTCATGCGGGTGGCGGGGAGCGTTGTCGATCCTTTGGCCGGTTTGTCTTTCATGGCAACACTCCCTCGTCTAATCCATTTCCCTGTCAGGCCGCAGCTGTTTCACCCCCCCGAGGCCGGACGGGGATGCATGACCGCACGCTGACGTTCTTCCTGCAGGAACTTCATGATGATCGGAGCGACGGCTTCTGCCCGGGTGATCAGGAACAGATGGCCGTCGTCGATAATGTGTAGCTGGGCATTGGGAATCCGCCAGGCTAGCAGGCGCATGTTGATCAGCGGGATCAGCGGGTCGTCGTCGCCGGCCAGTACCAGGGTGGGCTGCTGGATCTTGTGCAGCCAGTGGATGCTGGTCCAGCCGAGCCCGGCGAACAGCTGCCAGTAGTAGCCCAGTTTGCCGCCGGAGCGCACTTTGGCGGCATGGTGCATGGCCAGGTCTGGGTCACGTCGGAAGCCGCCGCCATAGATCATCGGTGCAATGCGGATGACATGCGACGGCTGCACGTAACGCCGGGGGCTGGCCATCATCCACAGCACCTTGGGCTTGCCTGGCACCATGACCGCGCCGGCAGCGGTTGCGGCCAGCACCAGCTTCTTGCAGCGCTCGGGGTAATCGTGAGCGAACTGCTGGGCCAGGGCGCCGCCCCAGGACACGCCGATTACGTTGACCTGGCCGTAGTCGAGGTAGTCGAGCATCCGCGCGGTCAGCTTGGCCAGCCCAGGGAAGCGATACGGGTGGCGCGGTGTGGACGAGCCGCCGACCCCGGGCACATCGAAGGCGATGACTTCCAGGTCCGGATCAAGTGCTTCGATGAACGGAAACACCAGCTCGAGGTTGGCGCCGATGCCGTTGAAGATCAGCAACGGCGTCAGGTGCGGCTTGCCGGGGCGAACAGCGGTACGGATGGACTGGTTGTCCAGCTCGACGGTCCTGAAAATATAGGGTTGCGGCATGCACGTGACTCTTGGGTGAAGTAAACACCGTGGCGCCTTGCAGGCCGCCACGGCGCTGTAACTCAACGCTCGTGAACGTAGGTGCCTGGGGAGGCTTCACCGGCGGCATACGCACGGTTGCCCAGGCGGGTCGGTGCCTTTTTCAGCGCGCCGGCACGCTCGCCCAGCCAACTCTGCCAGTGCAACCACCAGGAGTCTGCATGCTTGATGGCGTTTTCCTGCCAGGCCACCGGGTCGCCCGGGCGGTCGGCACCGGTCATGAAGCGTGCCTTCGGGTTACCCGGCGGGTTGAGGATGCTCTGGATATGCCCGCTGTTGGACAGTACGAATTCGATCTTGCCGCCGAACAGATGTGCCGAGCGGTAGCATGACGGCCATGGGGTGATGTGGTCGTTGGTGCCGGCGAGGCTGTAGATGTCACATTTGACCTGTTTCAGGTCGATCGCGGTGCCGCACACTTCCAGGGCGTCGGGGCGGGTCAGCGGGTTGGTCTTGAACATTTCGATCAGGTCGCCGTGGAAGGCGGCCGGCAGGCGCGTGGTGTCGTTGTTCCAGAACAGGATGTCGAATACGGGGGGCTCATTGCCGAGCAGGTAGTTGTTTACCCAGTAATTCCAGATCAGGTCGTTGGGGCGCATCCAGGCGAACACCTTGGCCATTTCGCTGCCTTCCAGCACGCCCGCCTGATAGGAGTGGCGCTTGGCTGCCTCCAAGGTCTGCTCGTCGACAAACAATGCGACCTGGTTGTCCATGGTGGTGTCCAGCACGCTGACCAGCAGGGTCAGGGCGTTGACCTTGTTCTCACCAATGGCGGCATAGTGGCCCACCAGTGCGGTACAGGTGATGCCGCCGGAGCAGGCGCCAAGCATGTTCAAGTCTTTGCTGCCGGTAATCGCCAGCACCGCGTCGACGGCTTCTTTCAGCGCATCGATGTAGGTGGACAGGCCCCACTCGCGCTGGGCCTTGGTCGGGTTGCGCCAGCTGATGATGAAGGTCTGCTGCTGCGAGCGCAGGCAGAAGCGCGCCAGGCTCTTTTCCGGGCTGAGGTCGAACACATAGAACTTGTTGATCTGCGGTGGCACCACCAGCAGCGGGCGGGCGTGCACCTGCTCGGTGATGGGGCTGTACTGGATCAGCTCCAGCACATCGTTGCGGTACACCACCGCGCCTTCGCTGGTGCCCAGGTTCTTGCCCACTTCGAAGGCATCCATGTTCACCTGGCTAGGCATGCCGCCGTTATTGACCATGTCCTTGGCCAGGTTGGACAGGCCATCGAGCAGGCTCTTGCCGCCGGTTTCGAAGAAGCGTTTGACCGCAGCCGGGTTGGACAGGGTATTGGTCGGCGCCATGGCCTCGGTCATCAGGTTGATGACGAACTGGCCGCGGCTGATGTCCTGGGGGGACAGGTCGCTGCTGCTGACCCAGTCCTGCAGCTCCTTGCGCCAGGCCAGATAGGTTTGCAGGTAGCGGCGGTACAGCGGGTTGTTGCTCCAGGCCGGGTCACTGAAGCGACGGTCGTCGCTTTCCGGGGCCAGGCTGGATTTGCCCAGCAGCACGTTCTTCAGCTCCAGGCCAAAGTGAGCCACATGTTTGGCGCTGTGCAGCGGTTGGCGCACGGCCTGGCGCAGCACGGTGCGTGCCGAGCTCAACAGGTCCTTGCGGCGGATGCCGATGACCGGGTTCAGCCCCAGGGTGTTTTCCGAGGCCTGCCGCTGCAGCTCATCGTTGTTCTTGTTACTCATCTACGACGCTCCGTTGTCCTGAGACGAGTACCGGTTGCTGTGGTGGGTGCACAGCCCTGAGCCCGGTACTGCTACTCGGGTGACCAGTGATAAGGAACAGCGGTGCTGCGTGGGTTCTGACGACCTGCAAAGTGATGCAGGGAACTTGCCACACCCATTGGTTACCCGACTTTCGTGTAATGCGCAAGACAGCCCTTCACTGGGCTGTCTGCAAGCCATTCAAACAGATGAATTTAGAAAATGCGCTCTAAACCCCGCAGGCCTTGCGCTAGAGCATGAGCTTGACCACAGATTCGGCTGGGTCGCGGGATTTGCCGGCCTTGTGCAACTCGTCGAGGTATTCCGCCCACAGTTGTTCCTGGCGCAGGCACAGTTGCTCAAGGTATTCCCAGGTGAACAAGCCGCTGTCATGACCGTCGTCGAAGGTCAGTTTCAGTGCATATTGGCCGGCAGGTTCCAGGCCACTGAGGCCGACATTGATCTTGCCGAACTGCAGGATGGGGTTGCCGTGGCCCTGGACCTCGGCGGAGGGAGAGTGCACGCGCAGGAATTCGGCGGGCAGGTGGTAGACCTCGCCGGGCGCGTAGGTGAGGCTGAGGGTTTTGGAGGCTTTGTGCAGGTTGATGGCGGTAGGCAGGCGGGCCATGGGCAGAATCTCTCGGGAGCTGATGAAGCACAGCTTCCAGCTTATGGGAAAGGGATTCAAGGGCCTCTTCGCAGGCAAGCCCGCTCCTGCACGGATCACCACAGGCCCAAGGGATGTGGTGACATGTGCAGGAGCGGGCTTGCCCGCGAAGCTGTCGAAACCGGTCTTACAGGATGTAACGCGACAGGTCTTCGTTCTGCGCCAGCTCACCGAGGTGGCTGTTCACATACGCCGCATCGATCTGGATCGGCGCTTCGTCATGGGTGCTGGCCAGGTCGCCCGCACTGAACGACACCTCTTCGAGCAAGCGCTCGAGCAGGGTGTGCAGGCGGCGGGCACCGATGTTTTCGGTTTTCTCGTTGACCTGGTAGGCAATCTCGGCCAGGCGCTTGATGCCGTCGGCGAGGAACTCGATGTTCAGGCCTTCGGTCTTCAGCAATGCCTGGTACTGCTCGGTCAGCGACGCGTGCGGCTCTTGCAGGATGCGCTCGAAGTCTTCCGGGGTCAGTGCCTTCAGTTCAACACGGATCGGCAGGCGGCCTTGCAGCTCGGGCACCAGGTCGCTCGGCTTGCTCAGGTGGAATGCACCCGAGGCAATGAACAGAATGTGGTCGGTCTTGACCATGCCCAGCTTGGTGTTGACGGTGCAGCCTTCGATCAGCGGCAGCAGGTCGCGCTGCACGCCTTCGCGGGACACGTCGGCGCCGCCAACGTTGCCACGCTTGGCAACCTTGTCGATTTCGTCGATAAACACGATGCCGTGCTGTTCGACCGCTTCCAGGGCCTTGGCCTTGAGCTCTTCCTCGTTGACCAGGCGGCTCGCTTCTTCATCGCGAACCATCTTCAGCGCTTCTTTTACCTTCAGCTTGCGCGCTTTGCGCTTGCCCTTGCCCATATTGGCAAACAGGCTCTGCAGCTGGTTGGTCATTTCTTCCATGCCGGGCGGCGCAGCAATTTCGACACCGACGGCATCGGCCACTTCGATCTCGATTTCCTTGTCGTCCAGTTGGCCTTCGCGCAGGCGTTTGCGGAACAGCTGGCGAGTGTTGGAGTCGCTGCTGGTCTGTGCGGCTTCTTCGCTGAAGCTGGTGACGCGCGCCTGGGGCAGCAGGGCGTCGAGGATGCGGTCTTCGGCGGCGTCTTCGGCGCGGTGGCGCACGCGGATGATTTCCTGCTCGCGCAGCATCTTCAGCGCGGCATCGGCCAGGTCACGGATGATCGACTCGACGTCGCGGCCCACGTAGCCCACTTCGGTGAACTTGGTGGCTTCGACCTTGAGGAACGGCGCGTTGGCCAGCTTGGCCAGACGGCGGGCGATTTCGGTCTTGCCGACGCCGGTAGGGCCGATCATCAGGATGTTCTTGGGGGTGACTTCGGCACGTAGCTCGGCAGGGAGCTGCATGCGCCGCCAGCGGTTGCGCAGGGCAATGGCCACGGCGCGCTTGGCGTCGTCCTGGCCGATGATGTGGCGGTTGAGTTCGTGGACGATCTCGCGGGGGGTCATGGACATGATCAATACGGTCCTTGGGCAGGTGAGTCAGCGTGGAAAAGCCCCTTCGCCGGGAAGGGGCGCCAGAACAGCTGAATCAGTCGGCCAGGTCCTGCTCCTCGATGGTCAGGTTGTGGTTGGTGAACACGCAGATGTCGCCGGCGATGTTCAGGGCGGTCTCGGCGATTTCGCGGGCCGAGAGGTCGGTCTTGTTCAGCAGGGCACGGGCTGCGGCCTGGGCATAGGCGCCGCCGGAACCCATGGCGATCAGGCCGTCTTCGGGTTCGACCACGTCACCGTTGCCGGTGATGATCAGGGATGCATCCTTGTTGGCCACGGCGAGCATGGCTTCCAGGCGGCTCAGGGAGCGGTCGGTACGCCATTCCTTGGCCAGCTCGACGGCGGCGCGTACCAGGTGGCCCTGGTGTTTTTCCAGCTGACCTTCAAAGCGCTCGAACAGGGTGAAAGCGTCGGCGGTAGCGCCGGCGAAGCCCGCGATGACCTGGCCGTGGTACAGGCGGCGCACCTTCTTGGCGTTGCCTTTCATCACGGTGTTGCCAAGGGATACCTGGCCGTCGCCGCCCATGACGACTTTGCCGTTACGGCGGACAGAAACGATTGTGGTCAAGGGGAGAGTCTCCACGCAGCGGGGCGAAAGTGCCTGATGCAGACTCATATGGGGGTGGGGGGAAGGATTTCAACCGGGGGGGATGAATGGTCGCGCTTGGCGGGGGGACTATGTGAAGGCATTCGCGGGCATGCCCGCTCCCACAGGGTTACCACATGCCTTGGAATTGTGGTGATCCTGTGGGAGCGGGCGTGCCCGCGAAGCATGTTACTCAGGCCTCGTGGCAGACGTGCCCGTCGACCAAGGTATAACGCACCGCCCCCGGCAGGCAGTGGCCGATGAACGGGCAGTTCTCGCCACGGGAGAACCATTGTTCGCCGGCAACGGTGGAGGCTTGCGGGTCGAACAGCACCAGGTCGGCCGGGCCGCCTACTTTCAGCTCCCCGGCCGGCAGGCGCAGGGCGGCAGCCGGGCCGCTGCTCAGACGGGCCAGCAAGGTCGGCAGGTCGAGCAGGCCGTCTTGCACCAGGGTCATGGCCAGTGGCAGCAGCAACTCGACGCTGCTGATACCCGGCTCGGTGGCGCCGAACGGGGCCAGCTTGGCGTCGCGCTCGTGCGGCTGGTGGTGGCTGGAGATGGCCTGGATCACCCCCGACTTCACCGCCTCGCGCAACCCGTCACGGTCGGCAGCGGTGCGCAGCGGCGGCTGCACGTGGTACAGGCTGGAGAAATCGCGCAGCGACTCGTCCGTGAGGATCAGCTGGTACAGCGCTACATCGGCGGTCACAGGCAGGCCCAAGGCCTGGGCCTGGGCAATCAGCCGCGCGCCACGGGCGCTGGTGATCTGGCTGAAGTGCGCACGCACGCCGCTCTGTTCCACCAGCAGCAGGTTGCGCGCCAGGGCCACGGTTTCGGCGCTTTCCGGGATGCCCGGCAGGCCGAGGAAGCTGGCCATGGCACCCTCGTGGGCCAGGCCGCCCTGGGCCAGATCGCGGTCCTGGGAGTGGAACACCACCGTCAGGTCGAAGGTGGCGGCATACTCCAGGGCGCGGGCCAGGGTACGGTTGTTGGGGATTTCCTTCAGGCCGTTGCCAAATGCTACGCAACCGGTGTCACGCAGGGCCACCAGTTCGGCCAGTTGCTCGCCTTCCAGGCCCTTGGTCAGGGCGCCGACCGGGTAGACCTTGCTGTTGGCGGCTTCGCGGGCACGGTCAAGGATAAGTTCGGCTACCGCCGAGGTGTCCAGCACCGGCTTGGTCTGCGGCGGGCAGCACAGGCTGGTGACGCCCCCAGCCACGGCAGCGCGGGTTTCACTGGCGATGTTGCCTTTGCGGCTATAACCCGGCTCGCGCAGGGACACGCCCAGGTCGACCAGGCCGGGTGCTGCGACCAGGCCATCAGCCTGGATCGTGCGGCTGGCGCTGAAACCGGCCGGTGCGGCACCGATGGCGGCAATGCGGCCGCCGTCCAGGTGCAGGTCGGTGACCTGGTCCAGGCCGCTGTTGGGGTCGATGACCCGGGCGCCGAGAATACTGATGGTCACTGGGCGTTCTCCTGGTCGAATTGACGTTGCGCGTTCTGCCCGCTCATGGCCATGGACAGCACGGCCATGCGCACGGCGATGCCGTAGGTGACCTGGTTGAGGATCACCGAATGCTTGCCATCGGCAACCGCCGACTCGATTTCCACGCCACGGTTGATCGGGCCCGGGTGCATGACGATTGCATCGGGCTTGGCTGCGGCCAGGCGTGCAGTCGTCAGGCCGAACAGGCGGTAGAACTCGCCTTCGCTGGGCAGCAGGCCACCGGCCATGCGCTCACGCTGCAGGCGCAGCATGATCACCACGTCGACGTCTTTCAGGCCTTCGGCGAGGTCGGTGTAGACCTTCACGCCGTACTGCTCGATACCAATGGGGATCAGGGTTTTCGGGCCGATCACGCGAATGTCCGGGCAGCCCAGCGCCTTGAGGGCGAGCATGTCGGAACGGGCCACGCGCGAGTGCAGGATGTCGCCGACGATAGCCACGGACAGGTTTTCGAAGCTGCCTTTGTGGCGGCGGATGGTGAGCATGTCGAGCATGCCCTGGGTCGGGTGCGCGTGGCGGCCGTCGCCGCCGTTGATCACGGCAACCTCCGGGCACACGTGCTCGGCGATGAAGTGCGCGGCGCCGGAGTCGGAATGGCGCACGACGAACATGTCGGCGGCCATGGCTTCGAGGTTGCGCAGGGTATCGAACAGGGTCTCGCCCTTGCTGGTCGAGGAGGTCGACACGTTCAGGCTGATCACGTCGGCCGACAGGCGCTGGGCTGCCAGTTCGAAGGTGGTACGGGTACGGGTCGAGTTCTCGAAGAACACGTTGCACACAGTCTTGCCGCGCAGCAACGGGACTTTTTTCACAGCCCGGGCGCCGACTTCCAGGAAGGAGTCGGCGGTGTCGAGGATCTCGGTGAGCAGTTCGCGGGGCAAACCGTCAAGCGAGAGGAAGTGGCGCAGCTGGCCCTGATCATTGAGCTGCAGCGGGCGCTTGGCGTCGATTGGCGTCATCGCGGGGGACTCTTAAAGGGCGGAAGCGGAGGCGAGGTCCTGGCGCTCGAGGGCGAGCGGTGCGGGTCCGGTCAATTTTACCCGTTCATGGGCGCCCAGCGACAGGGTGGCGCCGAGCACGTTCGGGCGAATCGGCAGTTCGCCGGCATCCAGGTCCAGCAGGCAGACCAGGGTAACGCTGGCCGGGCGGCCGTAATCGAACAGTTCGTTGAGCGCCGCGCGGATGGTACGACCGCTCATCAGCACGTCATCCACCAGCACCAGGTGCTGGCCTTCGACCTCGAACGGCAACTCGGACGGGCGCACTTGCGGGTGCAGGCCGTTCTGGCTGAAGTCGTCGCGGTAGAACGACACGTCCAGGGTGCCCATGGGGCTGGTGTCGCCCATCGCTTCCTGCAGGGCCTGGGCAACCCAGACTCCGCCGGTGCGGATACCGATGTAACGGGGCTCGGTGATTGCCCGGCGCGCCAGGTGGGCACGAAGGTCGACAGCCATCTGCCGGATCAGCTCGGCGGGATTGGGTAGGCTCATTGCGGGCTCCTCGGAAGGGTGCGCCGGGTGGGCCCGGCGGCAAAGATGATCAGGTATTGGCCTCCAGCCAGCCTTGCAGCAACAAGGCAGCGGCAATGGCATCGACCGGGTTGTCGCGGTAGCTGCCACGCTGGCCGCCACGGGCCATGCGCTCGCCTTTGGCCTCGAAGGTGGTCAGGCGCTCGTCGTGCGTGTGCACGGGCAGGTTGAAGCGGCCGTTCAGGCGGCGGGCGAACTTTTCGGCACGGGCGCTCATTTCGCTGGGAGTGCCGTCCATGTTCAGCGGTAGGCCGACGACAATGGCATCTGGCTTCCATTCGGCAATCAGCTTTTCCACCTGGGCCCAGTCCGGTACGCCGTTCTGCGCCTTCAGGGTGCACAGTTCGCGGGCCTGGCCGGTAATCACCTGGCCAACGGCCACGCCGATCTGTTTGCTGCCATAGTCGAAGCCCAGCAGCAGGCGTAGCTCAGCCATCAGGCGTGGCCCGCCTGGCTGGTCAGCAGGTGCAGGTTGATCCCCAGGCTGGCGGCCGCAGCCTCCAGGCGCAGGTCGCTGGCCATGCCGAAGACAATGTCCGGGTCGAACGGGCAGTTCAGCCAGGCGTTGTCGGCCAGCTCTGCTTCCAGTTGGCCCGCTTCCCAACCGGCATAGCCCAAGGTGATCAGGCTCTGCTTCGGGCCCACCCCGGCGGCGATAGCCAGCAATATGTCCTGTGACGTGGTCAGCGACAGCCCCTCCAGCGCCACGCTGGCCTGGAAACTGCACTCGCTGCTGTGCAAAACGAAGCCGCGGTCGGTTTGTACCGGGCCACCCTGGTAGATCGGCACCTGCAAGGTGCTGGCCGGCGGCGTTTCGTCCGGGCGCAGTTGCTCGAGGATGTCGGCCAGGCTCAGTTCCTGTGGTCGGTTGACCACCAGGCCCATGGCGCCATGCTCATTGTGCTCGACGATGTACGTGAGGGTCTGGGCGAAGTTCGGATCGGCCATGTGTGGCATGGCGATCAGGAACTGGTGCTTGAGGTAGCTGGGTGCGAGGGTTTTCATGGGGATAGTGTGGCGCCAGGTGGCGAGACTGACAAGGTGCGGATTTGTGTCGTCTGGTTGGCGGTTGTCGTGAGGTTTTTGGTGTCTTCGAGATTGAGCGCCGCCCGCGCGGCGCATCGCGAGCTGCGCTCGCTCCTACGTTTGTTTCTGGCCAGTAACGCCAGTGACAGGCGCGCGCGACCGCCTGGTCCGTACCACACGATATCGCGTCATGCGCCAAGGCGTACGCGCGCAAATCCCACAGGAATGACTGGCCCGAAACAAACGTAGGAGCGAGCGCAGCTCGCGATGCGCCGCGCGGGCGGCGCTCGGTCTCCCAGGCGACGCACCTCTACCGCCATACAGGCGGCGCTCGATCTCCCAGGCGACGCACCTCTACCGCCATGCGCGGGCGGCGCTCGATCTCCCAGGCGACGCATCTCTACCGCCATACCCTCAAGGCCACACCGCCTGGCATGACGTTGCGCAATGGCCGGGTGTGTTTGCCGTGGGTTTCAGGGGGTGGCAGAAATCGAGCGCCGCCCGCGCGGCGCATCGCGAGCTGCGCTCGCTCCTACGTTTGTTTCTGGCCAGTAACGCCTGTGACAGGCGCGCGCGACCGCCTTGTTTGTACGACGCAATATCGCGCCATGCGCCAAGGCGTACGCGCGCAAATCCCCCAGAAATAATTGGCCCGAAACAAACGTAGGAGCGAGCGTAGCTCGCGATGCGCCGCGCGGGCGGCGCTCGATCTTCCAGGCGACGCACCTCTACCGCCATACAGGCGGCGCTCGATCTCCCAGGCGACGCATCTCTACCGCCATACCCTCAAGGCCACACCGCCTGGCATGACGTTGCGCAATGGCCGGGTGTGTTTGCCGTGGGTTTTATGGGGTGGCAGAAATCGAGCGCCGCCCGCGCGGCGCATCGCGAGCTGCGCTCGCTCCTACGTTTGTTTCTGGCCAGTAACGCCTGCGACAGGCGCGCGCGACCGCCTTGTTTGTACGACGCAATATCGCGCCAAGCGCCAAGGCGCCCGCGCGCAAATCCCCCCCAGAAATAATTGGCCCGAAACAAACGTAGGAGCGAGCGCAGCTCGCGATGCCTCAGTTACTGGACAAACGGTCCCCACGGGCGAAGCGCCAGGTGCGGATGATCTCCAGCCGGTCAAACTCGGCCAGATCCCCGGTAAACGGTGCAAATGGCGCCGCCAGCCGCACGATGCGCTGCGCAGCCTGGTCCAGCACTGGCTGCCCGGATGATTCCAGCACCAGCACCTCGTACAGCGAGCCATCGCGGTTGATCGACACCATCATGCGCAAGTTGCCGTAGATCTGCTGCCGGCGCGCTTCGTCGGGATAGTTCAGGTTGCCCACGCGCTCGACCTTCTTGCGCCACTCTTCCTTGTACCAGGCGCCCTTGTCGCGCATGGTCGACGCGGCGTTCAGGCGATGGATGCGCGGGCGCTTGGCGTACATCTGCTGCTCGTTGGACAGCTCCGCCTCCAGGCTGGCGATCTGGCTGGACAGCTGCGAGCTGTCGAAGTCCGGTGCCGGTGCGGCTGGCTTGGGCTGTGCTTTGCTTTCCTTGGGTTTGGGTTCGACCTTGTGCGGCTTGGGCGCCGTAGTCACCACCGCCGACTTTTTCGGGGTAGGGGGTGGAACCACCTCGGGCCTGGCCGCAGGCGGTGGGGTGATCTTGTTGATCTTGCTGTCCTGGAAAGGCGCCAGTTCGGTGGTCTTGGGCACCGCTTTCTTGTCTAGGGTGCCGCTGCCTTGCTGGTTGTCCTGGGCCTGGAAGTCAGCCTTCTCGGGCGGCTTCTCGCTCTTGAAGGTGGCCAGGGTGATGTCCATGGTGTGGCGGATTTCGGCAGGCTTGACCACGGTGAAACCCACGCCGAGTATCAGCGCCAGGTGCACCAGCGCAGCCAGGAACAGGGTGAAGCCGAGCCGGTCCGCAGGGCGAACACGGGGAGGCAGCAGGTCGGCAGGGACGTCAGCGGGCAGCGTCATCAGGTATCCAGCAACCGCAGGGCGGGGCAGCAGCTCAGTCGAATAGGACCGGCATCATACCCCACTCTACGGCTTTACTTCGCGTTGGCTGTCAGCGTGCCTTGAGCTTGCGATCAATGGCATCCATCAGCTTGCCACCGATATCGGTGTTGTAGGCGGCATCGATTTCGCGAATACAGGTGGGGCTGGTGACGTTGATTTCGGTGAGGTAGTCGCCGATCACGTCCAGGCCAACGAACAGCAGGCCCTTCTCGCGCAGCGTCGGGCCGACCTGGGCGGCGATCCAGCGGTCGCGCTCGGTCAGTGGGCGGGCTTCGCCACGCCCGCCAGCGGCCAGGTTGCCACGGGTTTCGCCGCTGGCCGGAATACGTGCCAGGCAATAGTCCACTGGCTCGCCGTCGATCATCAGGATGCGCTTGTCGCCGTCCTTGATTGCCGGCAGGTAGGCCTGGGCCATGATTTGCTGGGTGCCCAGCGCGGTCAGGGTTTCCAGGATCACCGACAGGTTGGGGTCGCCCGCCCGGTGACGGAAGATCGACGTACCGCCCATGCCATCCAGTGGCTTGAGGATCACGTCTGGATGCGTGGCAGCGAATTCGCGAATGATGTCCGGGCGGCGGCTGACCAAGGTTGGGGTGGTGCATTGCGGGAACAGCGTGGCGAACATTTTTTCGTTGCAGTCGCGCAGGCTTTGCGGGCGGTTTACCACCAGTACGCCTTCGGCCTCGGCTTGCTCCAGCAGGTAAGTGCTATAGACAAACTCCATGTCGAAGGGCGGGTCCTTGCGCATCAGGATCACGTCCAGCTCGGCCAGCGGGCTGTCCTGCTCCTCGCCCAGTTCGAACCAGCGTGCCGGGTCGGCAAACACGTTCAGCGGGCGCATGCGGGCGCGGGCCTTGCCTTCGCCCTGATACAGGTCTTGCTGTTCCATGTAGAACAGGCTCCAGCCGCGTGCCTGGGCGGCCAGCAGCATGGCCAGCGAGCTGTCCTTCTTGTAGGAGATGGACGCGATGGGGTCCATGACAATGCCGAGGCGAACGCTCATGGGGGGTCCTCTTGGCGGCAGGTGGCCGCGGTGGATCGAAAGAAAAGTGGCTCAGGGTGGCGCCGCGAACGCCGCCGGTCAAGGGGCGCGGCAGATGGAATGGCCACCCGGAGTATGCTAAAAATGCAGCTGCAAGCCTTGAGCTACAAGCCTCAAGAAAAGAGCATCCATGCGCCGAGCTGCTTTCTTGCAGCTTGCCGCTTGCAACTTGCGGCTTCAATCCTACTGGTAGGCATCTATGGAACAACCCCTGAAGGTGATGGTGATCGACGATTCCCGCACGATCCGCCGCACCGCGCAGATGCTGCTCGGTGAAGCGGGTTGCGAGGTGATCACTGCCAGCGATGGCTTCGATGCCCTGGCCAAGATCGTCGACCATCAGCCCAGCATCATTTTCGTCGATGTGCTGATGCCACGCCTGGACGGCTACCAGACCTGCGCGGTAATCAAGCACAACAGTGCCTTCAAGGATACCCCGGTTATCCTGCTGTCGTCGCGCGATGGCCTGTTCGACAAGGCCCGCGGCCGGGTGGTCGGTTCCGATCAGTTCCTGACCAAGCCGTTCAGCAAGGAAGAACTGCTCGACGCGATCCGCGCCCATGTGCCCGGGTTTGCCGCACCTCAACAACACGTACCCTGACCGAGCCCCGCCATGGCGCGGTCCTACTTTCCTGATGGGGAAACAGCATGGCCCGAGTTCTGATTGTCGACGACTCGCCGACAGAGATGTACAGATTGACCGAATGGCTGGAAAAGCACGGCTACCAGGTGCTCAAGGCCAGCAACGGTGCCGACGGCGTGGCTCTGGCCCGGCAGGACAAGCCCGACGCGGTGCTGATGGACATCGTCATGCCTGGCATGAACGGCTTCCAGGCCACCCGCCAGCTCAGCAAGGACCCGGAAACCAGCGCTATTCCAGTGATCGTGGTAACCACCAAGGACCAGGAAACCGACCGTATCTGGGCCACGCGCCAGGGTGCCCGTGACTTCCTGACCAAACCGGTGGAAGAGGAAGCGCTGATCGCCAAGCTCAAAGAAGTGCTGGGGGCTTGACCACCCGCCCGCAAGGCGCGTCGCTGACCGCCTTTGAGTTGTTGCTGGACATCGACCGGCGCTGCCGCCTGCTGGTCGCCGATCAGCCGCTGCAGGACAACCGCGTGCAGCAGTGGAGCGGCATTGGCTTTAGCATTGCCGGGCAGTGGTTCGTCGCGCCCATGGGCGAAGTGGCCGAGGTGCTGCGCGAACCACGTAGTAGCCGTGTCCCCGGTGTGCAGCCATGGGTATGTGGGGTAGCCAACCTGCGTGGCCGGCTGTTGCCGGTAATGGACTTGAGCTGCTTCTTCGGCCTGGGCCACGCCGCACCGGGCAAGCAGCGGCGAGTGCTGGTGCTGGATCACGACGACCTGTTCGTCGGCTTGCTGGTCGACGAGGTGCTGGGCCTTCAGCACTTTGCCCTCGACAGCCTGCAGCTGTCGCCGCCGCAGCCTCTGATCGCTGCCGCTGCACGCTTTGTGCAGGGGTATTTTCCGCGTGAACGTAACTGGGCGATCTTCAGCCCCTTTGCCCTGGCCCAGGCGCCGGGCTTTCTCGATGTGGCGTTATAGGACCTGCGAACGTGAACAAGCCTGCCACCCCCGTCACTGCCACCACCGTGAGCCCACGTACCCGCAGCATCGCGCAGATCACCGTGCTGTTCCTGATACTGATCCTCTCGATCATCTTGCTATTCGCAAACTTTGCTTACCTCAATACCCAATCCAACTACGACAAGCAGTACATCGGCCATGCCGGCGAGCTGCGCGTGCTGTCGCAGCGTATCGCCAAGAACGCCACCGAGGCGGCCACCGGCAAGGCCTTGGCCTTCAAGCTGCTGTCGGATGCGCGCAATGATTTCGAGCAGCGCTGGGGCTACCTGCGCCAAGGGGACAAGTCCACTGGCCTGCCGCCTGCGCCGCCTTCGGTGCGTGACGAGATGGAATCGGTACGCCGCGACTGGGAAAACCTGCGCAAGAACACCGACATCATCCTGGCCAGCGAGCAGACCGTGCTGTCGCTGCATCAGGTGGCAGCGACCCTGGCCGAGACCGTGCCGCAGTTGCAGGTGGAATATGAAAAAGTGGTCGAGATCCTGCTGCAGAGCGGTGCCCCGGCCAGTCAGGTTGCAGTGGCTCAGCGCCAACTGTTGCTGGCCGAACGTATTCTTGGCTCGGTCAACACCGTCCTGGCCGGTGACGACAGCGCCGCCCAGGCGGCCGATGCCTTCGGCCGTGACGCCGGGCGCTTTGGCCAGGTGCTGGAGGGCATGCTCAATGGCAATGCGACGATCCAGGTAACCCGTGTAGAAGACGCCGACGCCCGCGCACGGCTGGCCGAAATCGCCGAGTTGTTCCAGTTCGTTGCCGGTTCGGTGGACGAAATCCTCGAAACCTCGCCCGAACTGTTCCGTGTGCGTGAGGCTGCGGGCAACATCTTCAGCCTGTCGCAAACCTTGCTCGACGAAGCTTCACACCTGGCGAACGGTTTCGAGAACCTGGCCGGCGGTCGCACCCTCGACACCGTTGGCGGCTATGTCTTGGGCCTGCTGGCGCTGGCGTCGATCATCCTTATCGGCCTGGTCATGGTGCGTACCACCAACCGCCAACTGCGCGAGACCGCAGAAAAGAACGAACGTAACCAGCAGGCCATCATGCGCCTGCTCGACGAAATCGAAGAGCTGGCAGATGGCGACCTGACGGTGACAGTATCGGTGACTGAAGACTTCACCGGCGCCATTGCCGACTCGATCAACTATTCCGTGGACCAGTTGCGCGATCTGGTCGCCACCATCAACCACAGTGCAGTGCAGGTCGCGGCCGCCGTGCAGGACACGCAGAACACCGCGCGGCAACTGGCCAAGGCCTCCGAGCACCAGGCCGCACAGATCAGCGAGGCGTCCGAGGCGGTGGGTGACATGGTCGAGTCGATTGACCGGGTTTCGGCGCATGCTTACGAATCGGCCAAAGTGGCCGAGCGTTCGGTGGCTATCGCCAACAAAGGCAATGAGGTGGTGCACAACACCATCAACGGCATGGACAACATTCGCGAGCAGATCCAGGACACCGCCAAACGGATCAAGCGCCTTGGCGAATCCTCTCAGGAAATCGGCGACATCGTCAGCCTGATCGACGACATTGCCGATCAGACCAACATTCTTGCCCTGAACGCTGCCATCCAGGCTTCGTTGGCCGGGGAAGCCGGCCGTGGGTTTGCCGTGGTTGCCGACGAGGTGCAGCGCCTGGCTGAGCGCTCATCGTCTGCCACCCGCCAGATCGAGGCGCTGGTGCGTACCATTCAGGCCGATACCAACGAAGCGGTGATCTCCATGGAGCAAACCACCGCCGAAGTGGTGCGTGGCGCACGCCTGGCCCAGGATGCCGGGGTGGCGCTGGCCGAGATCGAAGGGGTGTCGCAGAACCTCGCCGACCTTATCCACAGCATCTCCGACGCTGCCCAGTTGCAGACCTCGTCCGCCGGGCAGATCTCCCACACCATGGCAGTGATTCAGCAGATCACCGCGCAAACCTCCGCCGGCTCCGGCGCCACCGCCGACAGCATCCGCCACTTGGCCCGCATGGCGAGCGAGATGCGCCGTTCGGTGTCCGGATTCACCCTGCCGCCACCTACCGAGCCGCGTTGAGGAATAGTGACCATGGCGTCTGCAGTAAGCCCCGAGCGTCACGAAACAGTGGCGCTGGCCTGGACCAAGGCCGCCATTCTCGATTGCCTGGGTCAGGCACGGCAGGCGCTGGAGCGCTTTGCTGGCGAGACGGACGACCTTTCGATGATGGCTTTCGTGGTCGACAACCTGCATCAGGTGCACGGCTGCCTGCGCATGCTCGAACTGCGCGGCGCAACGCGCCTGGCCGAGGAGCTGGAGCTGTTCGCCAAGGCGTTGGCCGACGGCCAGGTCAGCCCCCGGGGTGATTGCCTGGGGGCGTTGTTCCGCGGCCTGGAGCAGTTGCCCTCGTATCTTGAGCGGTTACGCGGTGCCCGCCACGACCTGCCGCTGGTGATGCTGCCGTTGCTCAACCAGCTGCGTGCCTGCCGTGGCGAGGAACCGCTGGCCCAGGCCAGCCTGATGACCGGTGCCGCCCAACGCTTTGCAGGTGACGATGACCTTGCCAACCTCGACCTGTCGCTGGGCAACTGGCGTGACCAGTTGCAGGCCGGGTCGGGGCGCGATGCGCTGCGTTCGGTGGTAACTGCACTGTGCGATGACTTGATGCGCATCAAGGAGCGCCTGGACCAGTACGGGCGCGGTGACCGTCAGCATCACGAGCAGCTCGATGCGCTACTGGCACCGTTGCGCCACGTGGCTGACACCCTGGCGGTACTGGGCTTTCAGCAACCGCGGCGCGTTATCATCGACCAGGTGCTGGCATTGCAGGCATTGGCTCAGGGCGAGCGGGCGGTGGACGACGCGGTGTTGATGGATGTGGCGGGGGCTTTGCTGTACGTGGAGGCCTCCCTGAACGGCATGGTCGGCCCTTTGGAGGAAAACGGCCAAGGCAGCCTGCCGGGCTCGGACCTGGCCGAGATACGCCAGCTGGTGCTGAATGAATCGCTGAACGTGCTGCAGCAGGCCAAGGATCTGATCGGCGATTACCTGGAGTCCGACTGGCCCCGGCAACGCCTGCAGCCCTTGCCGGGGCTGTTGCAGCAGATCCGCGGGGCACTGGCCATGTTGATGCTGCCGGCCGTGGCCGAGCTGTTTGTCGGCTGCGCAAGCTATGTGCAGCGTTGGCTGCAGCACCTGGACGAAGAGCCGCCGATTGATGAGCTGACGCACTTGGCCGAGGCACTGAGCGCTGCCGAATGCTACCTGCAATGGCGGGCGGCCGACCCGCTGGCCGATGGCCAGCCCTTTATCGAGATGGCACGGGCCAGCCTGGCGGCGCTGGGTGTGCAGTGCGCGGTGGTCGGGGCCAGCCCAGACCAGGACGGCAGTGGCGATGGTATCGATGACGAGCTTCGCGAAGTGTTCCTTGAAGAAGCGGGCGAGCTGCTGCCGGAAATCGAGCGCCATTGGCTGCGCTGGCGTGCCGACAACCAGCAGCGCGAAGCGCTGGGCGAAGTGCGTCGCGCGCTGCACACGCTCAAAGGCAGTGGCCGCATGGTGCATGCAGAGGCGGTGGCTGAACTGGCCTGGGGCGCCGAGCACCTGCTGAACCGGGTGCTCGAGGGCCGCAGCGTACTCAGCCCGGAAGGGGTTGTAGCGCTGCAGCAGGTGTTCGTTCACTTGCCTGACCTGATGGCCGACTTTGCTGCCGGCCAGCTGCCGCAACTGACTGAAATCGAGCAATTGGCCGGGCACTTGCACAGCTTGGCCGAAAACGATGCCCCGGCGGCTGCCGGTGTCGATGGCCTCGATCCGCAGTTGCTGGGCATTTTTCGCACCGAGGCGCAGGGTCATCTGGCCAATCTTGAGGTTTATCTGCAAAGCGCCGGCGGCCACGACACGCCGGTCAGCGATGACTTGCAGCGTGCCTTGCACACGCTCAAAGGCAGTGCCGCCATGGCCGGGGTGATGCCGGTCGCAGAACTGGCCACTGCCTTCGACCGTCTGGCCCGTGAGTACAAGGGGCATCAACTGCCACTGCAAATGGCCGAGATGGAGTGGCTGGAAGCTGCGCGCTCGTTGTTCCATCTGGGTTTGGCGCAACTCGATAGCACACCGCTGGCCGCCATCCCCGGCGCTGCGGAACTGATCGAACAGGTCGGCCAGGCAGTGGACGGCCGCCTGGCCAGCCTGCATGAAGACCCGCACCATGCCGGCCGGCGCAAGCATGATCCGCAGTTGGTCGCCAGCTTCCTGGCGCAGGCCATGGACATTCTGCTCGATGCAGAGACGTTGTTGTCGCGTTGGCAGCAACAGCCTGCCCAGCGTGACGCGCTGGATAATCTGCTCGACCAGATGACCACCCTGGGGCACGCCGCGCATCTGGCCGACCTGTGGCAGATGGATGAGGTGTGCGAGGCGTTGCTGGACCTGTATGGCGCTGTGGAGGAGGGCAGCCTGCCTGCCGATGCCCGCTTCTTCAGCCAGGCGCAGCGGGCCCAGGAGACCCTGCTGGACATGCTCGACGAAGTGGCCGCCGGGCAGGATATTCCGCCGCGCCCGGAGCTGGTCGACAGCCTGCGCAACTTGCTGGACCAGGCCCTGGCGCCGGATGCCACCGGCCTGGTGGGCATCGATACGGTCACACCACTGCACCCGGACATGGACCTGTCCGACACCTTGGGGTTGCCGCACCCGCCGTTGCAACCGGAGGTGGCCGAGCCGCTTGCCGAGAAACCGGAAAGCCCCGGCGAAGAGCTGCTGGAAGTGTTTCTGGAAGAAAGCTCGGACATCGTCGAAAGCGCCGCGGCGGCCTTGGCACGTTGGCAGGCCGACCCGCGCAGCAGCGTAGAGGTGGACAACCTGATGCGCGACCTGCATACCCTCAAGGGTGTGGCGCGTATGGTCGAAATTACCCCGATCGGTGACCTGGCCCACGAACTGGAGTTTCTCTACGAGCTGTTGGCTGCCGGCAGATTGCCGCCAAGCGCGCCACTGTTCGCCCTGCTGCAGAACTGCCACGACCGTCTGGCGCATATGCTTGACGCTGTGCGCCTGGGGCAGCCGCTGCATGCCGCTACAGCGCTGATCGACTACATTCGCAACTTCAGCAGTGCGGCACTGACCGACAGTGCCGCGGGCCAGGGGCCGCCAGAAGCTGCAACCGCCGAAGCACCGGCAGCAGCGCCAGAGCGGGCACCAGGTGACATGGTCAAGGTCGACGCCGAGCTGCTCGACGACCTGGGTAACCTGGCCGGCGAGCACTCGATCATTCGTGGGCGCATCGAGCAGCAGGTCAACGACGCGCAGTTCGCCCTCAACGAGATGGAAACCACACTTGAGCGCATGCGTGATCAGTTGCTGCGTCTGGATGTGGAGACCCAGGGGCGAATCTCCAGCCGGCAGCAGTTCGAAGGCGATGCCTATGACGACTTCGACCCTCTGGAAATGGACCGCCACTCCCAGCTGCAGCAGCTGTCACGGGCCCTCTTCGAGTCTGCCTCGGACCTGCTCGATCTGAAGGAAACCCTGGCTCAGCGTGCTCAGGAGGCGTACAGCCTGCTGCAACAGCAGGCGCGGGTGAACAGCCAGTTGCAGGAGGGCCTGACCGCCACCCTGATGGTGCCGTTCGAACGCCTGGTGCCGCGCTTGCAGCGCGTGGTGCGTCAGGTGGCCAGCGAGCTGGGCAAGCAGGTGGAGTTGGTGGTTGGCAATGCCGAGGGTGAACTGGACCGCAGCGTACTGGAACGTATGGTGGCGCCGCTGGAGCATATGCTGCGCAACGCCGTTGACCACGGGCTGGAAAGCCGCGCAATGCGCCTGGCCGCCGGCAAGCCGGAGCAGGGCACCATTCACCTGAATTTGCTGCATGAGGGCGCCGATATCGTCATCGAAATGACGGATGATGGTGCCGGCGTGCCACTGGAAGCGGTGCGGCACAAGGCCATCAAGCGCGGCCTGCTGGACCCGCAGGCACAGTTGAGTGACCACGAGATCCTGCAGTTCATCCTGCGGCCAGGCTTTTCCACCGCCGAAAAGATCACCCAGATTTCCGGGCGCGGGCTGGGCATGGATGTGGTGCACGAGGAGGTCAAGCAACTGGGTGGCTCGATGAGTATCGAGTCGGCGCAGGGCAAGGGGGCGCGCTTCCTGATCCGCCTGCCGTTCACCGTGTCGATCAACCGTGCGCTGATGGTGCACCTGGGCGAAGAGCAATACGCCATTCCGCTCAATACCATTGAGGGCATCGTCCGCGTGCCACCTGCCGAGCTTGCGGCGTGCTACCAGCTGGACTCGCCCCGCTATGTGTATGCCGGTCACGAATACGAGCTGCGCTACCTGGGCGAGTTGCTGCAAGGCCTGCCGCGCCCGGCGCTGCTGGGGCAGAGCGTACCGTTGCCGGTGCTGCTGGTGCATTCCAAGGAGCAGTCGTTCGCCATTCAGGCCGACAGCCTGTCGCCCAGCCGCGAGATCGTGGTGAAAAGCCTGGGGCCGCAGTTTGCTGCGGTTGCCGGGCTATCGGGGGCGACATTGCTAGGCGATGGCCGGGTGGTACTGATTCTTGACCTGCTGGGCCAACTGCGCGGCCAGCAGCGACGGCTGGCCCGCCTGCCCGGTGGCGGCAGCCAACGCCAGTTGCTTGGCCCGGCACCGCGCCGTCCCTTGCTGGTGATGGTGGTGGACGATTCGGTAACCGTACGCAAAGTCACCAGCCGCCTGCTGGAGCGCCACGGCATGAGCGTGCTCACGGCCAAGGATGGCGTCGATGCCATGGCCCTGCTGGAAGAGCACCGACCCGACGTGTTGTTGCTGGATATCGAGATGCCGCGCATGGACGGCTTCGAGGTGGCCACACGTATCCGCCGTGACGCGCGGCTCAAAGACTTGCCGATCATCATGATCACCTCGCGCACCGGGCAGAAGCACCGGGACCGCGCCATGGCCATCGGCGTCAACGAATACCTGGGCAAGCCGTACCAGGAATCGCTGCTGTTGCAGAGCATCGCACATTGGAGCCAGGCCCATGCTTGAACTGATTTCCGGCCAGCGCAGCAGCCTGACCGGGCTGTTGCTGCCGTTGGGGGACCGCACGCTGGTGTTGCCCAACGTGGCGGTGGCCGAGCTGAGCGGGCAACGTAACCTGGTGTGCCAGCATGGCGACCCCGCCTGGCACCTGGGGTGGATCGATTGGCGTCAGCAACGCCTGCCGCTGATCGGTTTCGAGGCCGCGTGCGGTGGTGAGACGCCGTGCGGGGAGCGGGCTCGCGTGGTGGTGCTCAATGCCTTGGGCGATACCGGTTTGCGGTACCTGGCGCTGTTGCTGCAGGGCATTCCGCGCTCGTGCAAGCTCGACAGCCAGCTGAACTATGTGGATGTGGCGCTGGGCAGGCTGGAGCTAGCGGCGGTGCAGGTGGGTGAGCAGGTGGCGCGGGTGCCGGACCTGGTCGCATTGGAAAGGCTGGTGCGTGACGCGGATCTGCAACCTGATCTTGAGTAGGATGTGAGGCACAGGGCCTCTTCGCGGGTAAACCCGCTCCTACAATGGCTGCGCTCCGTTGTAGGAGCGGGTTTACCCGCGAAGGGATCATCAGCATCACTTCAGGAACCCAGCCCACCTCAGGAGGTCTGTGTTTGCATGTATTACGGTGAACGCTTCAACGCCTGGACCCACTTGGTCGGTGCCGTCCTCGCTGCTATTGGTGCCATCTGGCTGATCGTGGTCGCGGGCATGCAAGGCGACCCCTGGAAGATCGTCAGTTTCTCCATCTACGGCGGCACGCTGCTGTTGCTGTACAGCATTTCCACCCTGTACCACAGCACCCGTGGGCGGGCGAAAGTGATCATGCGCAAGCTCGACCATCTGTCGATCTATCTGCTGATTGCCGGCAGCTACACGCCGTTTTGCCTGGTCAGCCTGCGCGGCCCTTGGGGATGGAGCCTGTTCGGCGTGGTCTGGGGGCTGGCGATCATCGGCATGTTGCAAGAGATCAAGCCGCGCTCCGAGGCGCGGATCCTGTCGATCATCATCTATGCGGTAATGGGCTGGATCGTGCTGGTGGCCGTCAAACCACTGCTGAATTCGCTGGGCACTGCCGGCTTCGCCTGGCTGGCTGCCGGCGGCGTGTTCTATACCGTCGGCATCATCTTCTTCGCCTTCGACAGCCGCTTCCGCCACTGGCATGGCATCTGGCACCTGTTCGTGATCGCTGGCAGCCTGATGCACTTCGTGGCGGTGTCGCTCTACGTACGCTAATTAAAAATCGCCCCACAACTGCTGTGCCACCGACAGCGCCACCACTGGCGCGGTCTCGGTGCGCAGCACGCGTGGGCCAAGGCGGGCTGCGTGGAAGCCGGCGGCTTTGGCCTGCTCCACTTCGGCCTCGCTAAGGCCGCCTTCGGGGCCGATCACGAAGGCCAGGGTTGCGGGCTTTTCATGGCTGGTGAGCGGCTCGGCCACCGGGTGCAGGACCAGCTTCAGGTCAGCCTTGGTGCTGCTCAACCATTCGGCCAGGGGCACGGGTGGGTGGATGACGGGCAAGGTAGAACGCCCGCATTGTTCACAGGCGCTGATCGCCACTTGGCGCCAGTGGGCCAGGCGCTTGTCGGCGCGTTCGTCTTTCAGGCGCACTTCACAGCGTTCGCTGACGATCGGCGTGATTTCATTGGCGCCAAGCTCGGTGGCCTTCTGGATCGCCCAGTCCATGCGCTCGCCACGGGAAAGGCCCTGGCCCAGGTGCACATGCAGCGGTGAATCGGCCTGGCCGGCAAAGGCCTGGTCAAGGCTGACGCGGACAGTTTTCTTGCCCACCTCAAGCAACTGACCACGGAATTCCTGGCCGCTGCCATCGAACAGCTGCACGGCGTCGCCGGGAGCCATGCGCAGCACGCGGCCAATGTAGTGGGCCTGGGCCTCGGGCAGGTCGTGCTCGCCAAGGCTCAGGGGGGCGTCGATGAAGAAGCGGGACAGTCTCATGGGTTTGCTCGGTAAATAGAGAGACACAGATCCCTGTGGGAGCGGGCGTGCCCGCGAATCAGGCGCCGCGGTGCCTGGCAAGGGCTTCGCCTTTGTTCGCGGGCTCGCCCGCTCCCACAGGAAAAGTGATGTGGCGAATTGCCAGGCCTAGCCCGGGTCGCGGAAGTCGGGGTGGAAGTTGGCCGGCACTGCGACACTGATGCTGTCGCGGGTGGCGATGTCGATGCCTTCGCTGGCGACCTCAGCGAGGAAGTCGATCTGCTCGGGGGTGATCACATACGGCGGCAGGAAGTACACCACGCTGCCCAGCGGTCGCAGCAGGGCGCCGCGGGTCAGGGCGTGCTCGAACACCTTCAGGCCACGCCGCTGCTGCCAGGGATAGGCAACCTTGCCTGCCTTGTCCTGAACCATTTCGATGGCCAGGGCCATGCCGGTCTGGCGAATTTCGGCAACATGAGCATGGTCGGCCAAATGTGCAGTGGCTGTGGCCATGCGCGTGGCCAGGGCCTTGTTGGCCTCGATCACATTGTCCTGTTCGAAGATATCCAGGGTCGCCAGCGCCGCAGCGCAAGCCAGCGGGTTGCCGGTGTAGCTGTGCGAGTGCAGGAATGCGCGCAGTGTCGGGTAATCGTCGTAGAACGCCTGGTACACCTTGTCGGTGGTCAGGCAGGCGGCCAGCGGCAGGTAGCCACCGGTCAGGGCCTTGGACAGGCACAGGAAATCTGGGCGGATGCCGGCTTGCTCGCAGGCGAACATCGTGCCGGTGCGGCCAAAACCCACGGCGATCTCGTCGTGGATCAGGTGCACGTCGTAGCGGTCGCAGGCCTCGCGCAACAGCTTGAGGTACACCGGGTGGTACATGCGCATGCCACCGGCACCCTGTATCAGCGGCTCGACGATCACGGCGCTGATCGAGGTGTGGTGTTCGGCCAGGGTCTGCTCCATGGCCTGGAACATGTTGCGCGAGTGCTCTTCCCAGCTCATGCCCTCGGGGCGCAGGTAGCAGTCAGGGCTGGGCACCTTGAGAGTGTCGAGCAGCAACGCCTTGTAGGTTTCGGTGAACAGCGGCACATCACCCACCGACATGGCGGCAATGGTTTCGCCGTGGTAGCTGTTGGTCAGGGTGACGAAGCGCTTCTTGTCCGGTTTGCCGATGTTCTGCCAGTAGTGGAAGCTCATCTTCAGCGCCACTTCGATGCATGACGAGCCATTGTCGGCATAGAACACCCGGTCAAGGCCGGCCGGGGTCATGGCGACCAGGCGCTCGGACAGCTCGATCACGGGCTGATGACTGAAGCCGGCCAGGATCACGTGTTCGAGCTGGTCGACCTGGTCCTTGATGCGTTGATTGATGCGCGGGTTGGCATGGCCGAACACGTTGACCCACCAGCTGCTCACCGCATCCAGGTAGCGTTTGCCCTCGAAGTCTTCCAGCCACACGCCTTCGCCGCGCTTGATCGGAATCAGCGGCAGCTGCTCGTGGTCTTTCATCTGGGTACAGGGGTGCCACAGGACCTTGAGGTCGCGTTGCATCCACTGATCATTGAGGCCCATGGGCACTTCTCCTGGCTTTGCGGCGTGATTCGACCGCGTAAGCCTAAGCAATGCCGCAGGGCAGGACAACCGCTGCCGTTCAATGGCGGTGGGTGCCGGTCCATTCCAGCTTGCGGATATGCACGGTGCCCGCGTGCGAGGTGGAGATGGTCAGGCGCCGAAAGGGGCCGTCAATCACCTGGTAGTAGGGGTGCGTAGCTATCGGGCCCGGGCGAGAGTCCCGGAAGCCGCTACCTTCGAGGGTGAGCCAGTAGAAAATGCGAGGGGATGGCGCAACCAGGTCATAGTCGATGTTCTCGGCATCGAACAACATGTGCAGGTCTTCGCCTAGAAAGTCGCTGACTACGTAGTATTCCAGCCGCAGGGAGTCGACCTCTTGAGCGAACGCAATCGAAATTTCGCTGTGTTCACCAATCACCAGCTCGGTACCGTCCTCGCCCTTGAAGGCTTCGTGAAAGCCGATCCAGGACGTGCTGCTGGAGTGGAAGCTCAGGCCTGAGGCTGTGCGAAGTGTCTGCCTGTGTAACAGAAGCTGCCGCTCCACTTGGTTGAAACGCTCCTCGAAGATCATGCGCACCCCCCCTGGCGGGCGTTTGGCCATCTTCGCCAGCTTCGCCTACCACCCTGTGACATGGCTACTGGCAAAAATGTCAGTTGCCAAAAGGACTTGATGTCACTGCGCTGGCAGGGTGGTCGGACCTGACGTATTCTTAACGCATCTTCTTGGGGCATTCCTGCCTCTCCCCGTTTCTGTAACCCCTGACTCGGAGTCCGCCGACATGGCTGCTGCTTGGGTGCGTCTGTGCGCGTTGGTATTGATTGGTGTGTCCAGCGGCGCTGCGCTGGCAAAAGACAAGACGCCCACGGCAATTGTCGTGGGGGGGGGCCTGGCAGGCCTGACTGCAGCCTACGAGCTGCAGAACAAAGGTTGGCAGGTGACCCTGCTGGAGGCCAAGGCGGGCATGGGTGGGCGTTCGGGCCTGGCCACCAGCGAGTGGATCGGCAACGCCAAGGCACAGCCGGTGCTTAACCAGTACCTCAACCGTTTCAAGCTTGAAACACTGCCGGCGCCGGAGTTTGTGCGTACCCCCGGTTACCTGATCGACGGTGAGTACTTCAGTGCCAGCGACCTGGCCACCAAGCAACCGGCCACTGCCGAGGCGCTCAAGCGTTACGAGAAAACCCTCGATGACCTGGCCCGCTCGATTGATGACCCGCTGAACCCGCAGGCAACCAGCACGCTGTTCGCCCTGGACCAGATCAACGTCTCTACCTGGCTGAACAAGCTGCAACTGCCGGCCACCGCACGTCAGTTGATCAATCAGCAGATCCGCACCCGTTACGATGAGCCGTCGCGCCTGTCGCTGCTGTACTTCGCCCAGCAGAACCGCGTGTACCGCGGCGTCAGCGACCGCGACCTGCGCGCCGCGCGGCTGCCCGGTGGCAGCCCGGTGCTGGCCCAGGCTTTCGTCAAGCAGCTGAAAACCATCAAGACCAGATCGCCGGTTACCGCCATTGTCCAGGACAAGGATGGGGTCACGGTAAAAGTCGGCAGCGTCGGTTACAAGGCAGATTATCTGGTCATGGCCGTGCCTTTGCGCGCGCTGGCCAGGATCCAGATGACCCCTGGCCTGGACAGCCAACATCTGGCGGCGCTCAAGGGCACCAACTACGGTTGGCGCGACCAGATCATGCTCAAGTTCAAGAAACCCGTATGGGAAAGCCGTGCACGCATGTCGGGCGAAATCTTCAGTAACGCCGGCCTCGGCATGCTGTGGGTCGAGCCGGCGCTCAAGGGTGGTGCCAACGTGGTGATCAACCTGTCCGGCGACAACGCTCGCCTGCTGCAGGCCTTTGGTGACAAGCAGATGGTCGACCAGGTGCTGATCCGTCTGCATGCGTTCTACCCACAGGCCCGTGGTGCTTTCACCGGTTACGAGGTCAAGCGATACAGTGCTGATGTGGGCACTGGTGGTGCCTACCTGGCCTACGGCCCGGGGCAGATCAGCAAATACTGGCGCCTTTGGGAACGCCCGGTGCAACGCATTACCTTTGCCGGTGAGCACACTGATGCCCTGTACCCCGGCACCTTGGAAGGCGCCTTGCGCAGTGGCCAGCGTGCGGCCGGCCAGGTTCAGGACCTGTTGGCCGGCAAGTCGTTCGACCCGGCCAAGGTTGCGCCGGTTGCTGCGACGGCAGGTGCGGCGGCCGCCAAGGAGAGCAAAGGAGGGTTCTTCTCCAATATGTTCGGCGGTTCGTCCGACAAGGGCGACAAGGCTGACAAGGCGCCGGTCAAAGCTGAGCCGAAGCCGTCCGAGGAAGCCAAGCAGGACAAGCCTGGCTTCTTCAAGCGCTTGTTTGGTGGAGCGGACACGCCCGAGGTGAAGGCTGCATCCAATACCCAGGCCAAGGCTGGCTGATTGATCGACAGTGCCGGCCTGTTGGCAGCCTGAGGGCCGGCACTGTAACTCTCACTCTCCGACTATCGTTAATGTTTTCTTAATGGTGAGCCAACAGAATAAATATCGGATTACTCGATAATCCGAAGCAATTTTTTCCGCTTTTCTTCGATAAGTTTCGCGTTAGTCTGTGCACAGCTTTCACGGGGAAACACGCAACATGCAACTGCGCAATTCACCTTCTCGCTACGGCGTGGTCAGCATCATCCTGCACTGGGGCGTGGCACTGGCAGTCTTCGGCCTGTTCGGCCTGGGCCTGTGGATGGTCGGCCTCGATTACTACAGCCCTTGGCGCAAGGCCGGCCCGGACCTGCACAAGAGCATCGGCCTGGTGCTGCTGGCGGTGATGCTGCTGCGGATGCTATGGCGTTTCATCAGCCCGCCACCACCGGCTCCGGTCAATCATGGTGCGCTCACGCGCCTGGCGGCCAAGATGGGCCATCTTGTCCTGTACTTTGGGCTGTTTGCAGTGATGGTTGCCGGTTACCTGATTTCCACTGCCGACGGCGTCGGCATTCCGGTGTTTGGCCTGTTCGAAGTGCCGGCATTGATCAGCGACCTGCCCGACCAGGCAGATGTGGCGGGTGTGGTTCATTTGTGGCTGGCTTGGGGGCTGGTGATTTTTGCCGTGCTGCATGCCCTTGCCGCGCTCAAGCACCATTTCATCGACCGTGACGCGACCCTGACTCGCATGCTGGGCCGCAAAGCTTGACTCTCAACCTCAATTACACAGGAAGGAACAGGATGTTGAAAAAGACTTTTGCCGCTCTGGCGCTCGGTACCGCTCTGCTCTCTGCTGGCCAGGCCATGGCTGCCGAGTACAAGATCGACAAGGAAGGCCAGCACGCGTTCGTTGACTGGAAAATCAGCCACCTGGGCTACAGCTTCATCCACGGTACCTTCAAGGATTTCGACGGCAACTTCAGCTGGGACAGCGCCAAGCCTGAAGCCAGCAAGATTAGTGTCGACTTGAAAACCGCCAGCCTGTGGTCGAACCACGCCGAGCGTGACAAGCACATCGCCAGCGCCGACTTCCTCGATGTGAAGAAGTACCCGGACGCCAAGTTCGTCTCCACCAGCGTCAAGTCGACTGGCGACAAGACTGCTGACGTGACTGGCGACCTGACCATGCACGGTGTCACCAAACCGGTGACATTCAAGGCTACCTTCAACGGTGAAGGCAAGGACCCATGGGGTGGTGAGCGCGCTGGCTTCAATGCCACCACCACGCTGAACCTGAACGATTTTGGCATCAAAGGCCCGGGTGCTACGTCGCAGACCCTGGACCTGGATATCAGTGTTGAAGGTGTGAAGCAGAAGTAATTTCTGCCAGCTGAAGACCGAGGGGGCCGCTTTGCGGCCCTATCACGACATAAGGCCGCTCCTGCAGAGATCAAGAAATCCTCTACAGGAGCGGCCTTATGTCGTGATAGGGCTGCGAAGCAGCCCCCTCGGTATTTCTATCAGCCCTTGCGGGTCAGCAGCGCCGGGCGCTCGCCGCGTGGGCGGCTTGGCAGGTCATCCAGTTGTTCAGGCGTCGGGAAGCGGTCCAGCTTGGACTCCTTGCGAATGATCACAGGCTGTTTTTCCGGCTGACGCGGGTTGCGCACGGCCGGCTCTTGCCGGGCAGCATCGTCACGCGCAGGGCGACCACGGCCACCGCCGCCATCACGACGGCTACCGCCACCGTTGTTGGCGCGGGGCGGGCGTTTTTCTCCGCCGGCACCGCCACCACTGCGTGGCTGGCCGCCATTGCGGGCTTGGCCCTGGCCGCCAGCGTTGCTGCGTTGGCCATTGCCTTGTCCCTGACCTTGGCCAGCACCACCGGGGCGACGGTTGCGGCCCTGGTTCTTGCCCTGGTACGGGCTGACATAGTCGGCGCGGTTACCGAAGTTGTCGAGTTCGTCGTCCAGGAATTCTTCCGGGTCGCGGTCTGCTGGCGGCTTCGGCACGCTGCTATTGCTGGCCTGCTGCTGGCGTGGCTTCTTGTCACGCGGCTTGCGCGGTTGCTGCTGCTTGTCGCCGCTCCTTTCCTTGTCCTCCGGCTTGGCCGCAGCTTGCTGCCTGGCTTTGCCTTTATCCTTGCCTTTGTCCTTGCGGCCGCCGTTGGTGTCTTTACCACCTTCGCCACGGGCTTGCTGGTTGCGGCCACCGCGACCGTTGTTCTGCGGGCGCTCGCGTGCTTCGGGCTTCTCGGCTTCTACCTGGCTGGCGTCGAAGCCCATCAGGTCGCCATCCGCGATGCGCTGCTTGGTCACCCGTTCGATGCTCTTGAGCAGCTTCTCTTCATCTGGCGCGACCAGGGAAATTGCTTCGCCCGAACGACCGGCACGGCCGGTACGGCCAATGCGGTGGACGTAGTCTTCCTCGACATTCGGCAGCTCGAAGTTGACAACGTGTGGTAACTGGTCGATGTCCAGGCCACGGGCAGCAATGTCGGTGGCGACCAGTACGCGCACGCTGTTGGCCTTGAAGTCGGCCAAAGCCTTGGTGCGGGCGTTCTGGCTTTTGTTGCCGTGGATCGCGGCGGCGGTCAGGCCTTGCTTTTCCAGGTACTCGGCCAGGCGGTTGGCGCCATGCTTGGTTCGGGTGAACACCAGCACCTGTTCCCAGGCGCCCAGGGTGATCAAGTGCGCCAGCAGGGCACGCTTGTGGCTGGCTGGCAGGCGATACACCCGCTGCTCGATACGCTCGACGGTGGTGTTCGGCGGGGTGACCTCAATGCGCTCCGGGTTGTGCAGGAGCTTGTCGGCGAGGTCGGTGATGTCCTTGGAGAAGGTGGCCGAGAAGAGCAGGTTCTGGCGCTTGGCCGGCAGGCGGGCGAGGACCTTCTTGACGTCGTGGATGAAGCCCATGTCGAGCATGCGATCGGCTTCATCCAGTACCAGGATTTCCACGTGGGCCAGGTCGACCTTGCCTTGGCCGGCGAGGTCGAGCAGGCGGCCTGGGCAGGCGACCAGCACATCAACGCCTTTGGCAATGGCCTGAATCTGCGGGTTCATGCCAACGCCGCCAAAGATGCAGGCGCTGACCAGTGGCAGGTCACGGGCATAGACCTTGAAACTGTCATGCACCTGGGCTGCCAGTTCGCGGGTCGGTGTCAGGACCAGAACGCGAGGCTGGCGCGGGCCGTGGCGTTGCGATTTGTCGGGATGGCCGGCCGGGAACAGGCGCTCGAGAATCGGCAGGGCGAAGCCGCCGGTTTTACCCGTCCCTGTCTGTGCGGCAACCATCAGGTCGCGGCCTTGCAACACGGCGGGAATTGCCCGCTGTTGCACGGGGGTCGGCTGGGTGTAGCCCGCAGCCTCGATAGCGCGGACAAGAGCCTCGGAGAGACCGAGGGAAGCAAAGGACATGGGCGATCCTGTTCTCGTGTGGGCTGGGCCCGTTGGGATGTTCTGCCTGGCGCGACGGGCATCGGTGAGATGCGATCGCGTCCGGTCCAGCTGGGCTTTCACTGCACATCCGGGAAACGGAGGCTGGACGCGAAGAGGCGTCGGTGCCGATCGGGATGCCTGTTGCGAGGCCGAGCGTCCGGGCGTGAGCCGGGCGGGAAGGCCCGAGTATAACAGAGCTATCGCGCTGTGCTGCTTTCCTGCTGCTCAACGGCGTTGAGAATGTTTCCGGTGTCGCTTGTGTAGCGGCTGCTGATCGCTGCATAGGCCGGCTCCTGCTTGAACCGCTGCAGCTCTTCGGCAAAGGCCAGTGCCAGTGCTTCCCGGCCAGGTTTGCGCACTAACCCCAGGTACTGTGTTTGATGGCTTATTACCAGCGGCAACTCCTCGACTTGCCGCTGCAGGCCAAGTTGGTTAAGCAGGTGGTGCCCAACCCTGCGGTCGGTGATCGCCAGGTCGATACGGCCCAGCATCAGCTTGCCAAAGTTGGCTTCGAGGGTAGGTGCGGCTTCGCGCTTGAAGTAAGAGGCCTCGCTGAACGCGGCGCCATAGGTATAGCCTGGCGATGTGCCGACGGTAAGGCCGGAAAGGTCTTTCAGCTGGGTGACGGCATGGCGGCGTGCTTGAGCCTGGAACAGGACGAATTCGACCTCCGACAAGGGCTCGGGCGCATAGACCAGGTAAGGCTGGCGCGACTCGATCTGGAAGATGTCGAGGATGCCGTCGGCCAAGCCTTGCTTGATCATTGCCAGACAGCGTTTCCACGGCAGGAACTGCAACTCGACCTCGACCCCCAGGCGCTTGAACACCTGAGTGGTGACCTCGTAGTCGATACCGCGTGGCTGGCCTTCATGCTGATACACGTAGGGCGCCCAGTCATCAGTCACCAGGCGCAGTCGCTCGCCCAGAGCCAACGGGCTCAGGCTGGCGAGCAGCAGGATCCAGAACAGACGGGCGATATGTGGCATGGCCGGAGATTACGCGCTCGGCCGGTGTACGGTAAAGGCATGTACGATCGATGTGGGAGCGGGCGTGCCCGTGAACACCGGCAAAGCCGGTGCCAACTATCGGGTCGCTCCCTTCGCGGGCACGCCCGCTCCCACAAAACCGCGCAAGACAATGAATTTTGCGGGCACATCAGGCTTGAGTGGTTCGCAGCAGATGCGCCTCGATATCCTTGCGCCGCTCGCCCAGCGATAACCGCAACCCCGGATGGCGCAGGCACTGACGCAGCCGCTCGGGCTCCATGTGGCCATGGCGGTCGTTGAGGTTTTCCAGGGCCTTGTCCCACCAGGCGGACGCGCAGGCGCGGTCGAACTCATTGGGGTAGGGATAGCAGCCATACAACAACTCGCGGGCGAACTGGCGCTCGTGGCTGGGCAGGGTCAGGCTCAGCGCCTTGTAACCCAGGCGGTGCAGGGTTGGTGGCCGCGGCAGTTGGTCGTTGACCTGCGCAACATCGGCCAAGGCCGAGGGGCTGAGTGGGTCATGATCGTGCTTGCGCAGCCAGGCCTGGATCTTGGCGCGGAACTGCGCCTTGCGGCTCCAGTAGTGATGGATGACATCGGTACACTCGGCCAGCTCCAGGTTGCGGTAGGCCGCCACGGCCAGGCAGAACTCCTCAAGGGTATAGGCCTCGCGAGCCAAGGGGTAGAACTCATCCATCATGGCGATGGAGCGGTCGAGGGTGCCGCAGTCCTCGGCAGTGAGGCCTATAACGCCGGAATTGACGAGCGGCATCTGACAGTCTGCCAGCCCCCTGGACTCGAGAATGGCCAGCAGGTTCTTGTACAAGAGGCACTTCTGGTCAGCGCCGTAGCGCGCACCGATGGCGTTGCACAGCAGGCGATTGGGCGCCACACGGGCGAACAGATTCAGCGGCGAAGTGCGGAAAAAGGTGTCTGTATCGATCAGCACTGCCAGTGGGTGTTCCTGCAGTACCTGGCGCAACAGCACATGCTTGCTGCGAAAGTGATAACCGTGCGGGGCGTTCCATGCCTGGCGCGTGGCCTCGTCCAGCAGGTGTACGGTAACGGGCAGCTTGGCGTAGGGCTTTGCAGTGTCCGTGTAGACCTGAATGTCCATCGCCTCGCCGGCTGCGCTGCCCAACTGGGCGAGGGCGCTGACGATGCTGAAGCAGGCTTCCTGATGGTAGGTTGCCGGGCCAAAAGCCAGGTATACAAGCTGTGGGCGCGAAGGTTGGTGTTGCTGCATGGCAGGCGAGACCTGTTTAACCCGAAAATGAATAAGGCTTTAGTCTATGACCAAAGCCTTATTTATTTCTTAAACAGACTTTGCCAAAAGATTTCAGCGCGGCAGCTTAAGGTTGTTCCAGATCGCCAGGCTCGGTTCAGCCTGGTTCAAGGTATAGAAGTGCAGGCCCGGCGCGCCGCCTTGCAACAGCTGTTCGCACATGCGGGTAATCACTTCTTCGCCGAAGGCCTGGATGCTGGCGGTGTCGTCGGCATAGGCTTCCAGTTGCTTGCGGATCCAGCGCGGGATCTCGGCGCCACAGGCATCGGAGAAGCGGGCCAGCTTGCTGTAGTTGGTGATTGGCATGATGCCCGGTACCACCGGAATGTCCACACCCAGCTTCTGTGCCCGCTCGACGAAGTAGAAGTAGCTGTCGGCGTTGAAGAAGTACTGGGTAATGGCGCTGTCGGCACCGGCCTTGACCTTGTGCACAAAGTTGGCCAGATCGGCCTCGAAGTTGCGCGCCTGCGGGTGCATTTCCGGGTAGGCAGCCACTTCCAGATAGAAGTGATCAGCGGTTTCCTGGCGGATGAACTCGACCAGGTCACTGGCATAGCGCAGTTCCCCACTGGCCATGCCCATGCCCGACGGCAGGTCGCCACGCAGAGCGACGATGCGTTTGATACCGGCGGCCTTGTACTCGGCCAGCAGGGCGCGCAATTCTGCCTTGGTGTCGCCCACGCACGACAGGTGCGGCGCGGCAGGGATTTTCACTTCGCTTTCCAGCTGCAGCACGGTATTGAGCGTGCGGTCGCGGGTCGAACCACCGGCACCGTAGGTGCAGGAGAAGAAGTCCGGGTTATAGGTGGCCAGCTGGCGGGCGACGCCCATCAGCTTTTCGTGACCGGCGTCGGTCTTGGTCGGGAAGAACTCGAAACTGTAACGGCGTTCTTGTGACATCAGGCGTTCCTCAAGCAGCAAGCTTCAAGCGGCAAACTGCAAGTAAAAGCCAGATCGGTGATGGCCGACCTGGCTTGGCATCGTTCAACATCGTTGGTGCTTGAGCTGCAAGCGGCAATGGCACTGTCTGCCTCATCTTGCAGCGTGCAGCTCAAGGCTTGCCGCTTAGTAGCGGTAGGCGTGCGGCTTGAACGGGCCTTCGACGGTCACGCCGATGTAGTCGGCTTGCTGCTTGGTCAGCTGGGTGACCACGCCGCCGAAGCCGCGGACCATTTCCAGGGCCACTTCTTCGTCGAGTTTCTTCGGCAGCACTTCAACGGTCAGGCGCTCGGCTTTCTTTTCTGCCGGCAGGTCAGCGAACTTCTGCTCGAACAGGAAGATCTGTGCCAGAACCTGGTTGGCGAACGAACCGTCCATGATGCGGCTTGGGTGGCCAGTGGCGTTGCCCAGGTTGACCAGGCGGCCTTCGGCCAGCAGGATCAGGTAGTCGTCGTTCTGCGGGTCGAAGCTGCCAGCGCCGGTACGGTGGATCTTGTGAACCTGCGGCTTGACCTCTTCCCAGGCCCAGTTCTTACGCATGAAGGCGGTGTCGATCTCGTTGTCGAAGTGGCCGATGTTGCAGACCACGGCACGCTTTTTCAGGGCCTTGAGCATGTTGGCGTCGCAGACGTTGACGTTACCGGTGGTGGTCACGATCAGGTCGATCTTGCCCAGCAGAGCCTTGTCGATGCTGGCTTCGGTGCCGTCGTTGATACCGTCGATGAACGGCGAGACCAGCTCGAAGCCGTCCATGCAGGCCTGCATGGCGCAGATCGGGTCAATTTCGGAGACCTTGACGATCATGCCTTCCTGACGCAGGGACTGGGCCGAGCCCTTGCCCACGTCACCGTAGCCGATCACCAGGGCCTGCTTGCCCGACAGCAGGTGGTCGGTACCACGCTTGATGGCGTCGTTCAGGCTGTGACGGCAGCCGTACTTGTTGTCGTTCTTGCTCTTGGTGACCGAGTCATTGACGTTGATCGCCGGGACTTTCAGCTCGCCCTTGGCCAGCATGTCCAGCAGACGGTGGACGCCGGTGGTGGTCTCTTCGGTTACGCCGTGCACACGGTCCAGTACCTGCGGGTACTTCTTGTGCAGCAGTTCGGTCAGGTCACCACCGTCGTCGAGGATCATGTTGGCGTCCCATGGCTGGCCATCTTTCAGGATGGTCTGCTCCAGGCACCACTCGTACTCTTCTTCGGTTTCGCCTTTCCAGGCGAACACCGGGATACCGGCGGCGGCGATCGAGGCAGCGGCCTGGTCTTGAGTCGAGAAGATGTTGCAGGACGACCAGCGCACTTCGGCACCCAGGGCAACCAGGGTTTCGATCAGCACGGCGGTCTGGATGGTCATGTGGATGCAGCCCAGGATCTTCGCACCCTTGAGCGGTTGTTCGGCCAGGTACTTGCGACGCAGGCCCATCAGCGCAGGCATTTCCGATTCGGCAATGATGGTTTCGCGACGGCCCCAGGCGGCCAGGGAGATGTCGGCGACTTTGTAATCGGTAAAACCAGCAGGCATGTTTGCAGCGCTCATGAGAGCCTCCATTCGTAATGTGCGAATGGGCGCCGTTGTGCGTTAAGCGCTCGCGGGAGCGAGCAACGCCCCATCCGAGCCTGACAGGCCTAGCCTGCTGCAGCGCCCCTCGGACAGGTGGCGGGCATGGCACCGCTGTGGGCAACCATGTAAAACGGCGCAGATTATAGCTGCCCCCGCCGGCTTGCCCAAGGTTTTCCGTCGATTAATCGCGACGATAGTCGATGTTCAATGGAGCGAAGGCAGCCGCTCTGCCATCATTGCTACACGTTAGCCAAGCAGGTCAGGAGTACAGATGAACTTTCACACCCGCAAGTGGGTTAAACCCGAAGACCTCAACCCCAATGGCACCCTGTTCGGTGGCAGCCTGCTGCGCTGGATCGATGAAGAGGCGGCGATCTACGCCATCGTCCAGCTGGGCAACCAGCGTGTGGTGACCAAGTACATGTCGGAAATCAACTTCGTCAGTGCTTCGCGTCAGGGCGATATCATCGAGCTGGGCATCACCGCTACCGCGTTCGGCCGCACCTCGATCACCCTCAAGTGCGAAGTGCGTAACAAGATCACCCGCAAGAGCATTCTGACTGTCGACAAGATGGTGTTCGTCAACCTGGGTGAAGACGGCCAGCCGGCGGCCCATGGGCGCACCGAGATCAAGTATGTGCAGGACCAGTTCCCGGATTCGGCAGTCGAATAGACCCTGGTTGCCATTGCCGGCCCTTCGCGGGTAAACCCGCTCCTACAGGGGTACGCGATCCTGTAGGAGCGGGTTTACCCGCGAATGGGCCGCAAAGCGGCCCCGGCATTCTCAAGGCTGGGCGCTGACCTTGCGCACCACCCGGCCAATGCTCAACCCCTGCACCAGAATCGACGACAACACCACGATGTAGGTGATCGACAGCAGCAGGTCCCGTTCCTCGCCCAGCGGTAGCGACAGCGCAAGTGCCACCGACACCCCGCCACGCAGGCCTCCCCAGGTCAGCACCCGCACCGTGCCTTTGGGCACCGGGCGCCAGCGCCGCAGCAGCACGATCGCCGGGGCCACCGTCAGCAGGCGCGACAGCAGCACTGCCAGCGCCAGCACGCCGCCGGCCGCCAGGTGCATCCAGTTGAACGGCAGCAGCAACAGCTCCAGACCGATCAATGCGAACAGCAGGGCATTGAGCATGTCATCGATCAGCTCCCAAAAACCGTCCATGTAACGGCGTGTCATGTCATTCATCGCCAGGTTGCGCCCCAGGTTGCCGATGATCAGGCCGGCCACCACCATGGCGATCGGCGCCGACACATGCAGCTCGTAGCACATCGCCGAGCCACCGATTACCAGTGCCAGGGTCAGCATGACTTCCACCTGGTACTGCTCGACGCTCTTGATCATGCGGTAGGTGGCATAGCCGATCAGGCCACCGAACACCACACCGCCAATGGCCTCGCGGGCAAACAGGATTGCCGTGTCGGTCATGCTCGGTGTTTCACCCAGCCGGATGATGCCCAGCAACACGGTGAATACCACGACTGCCGTGCCGTCGTTGAACAGTGACTCGCCGACGATGGTGGTTTTAAGCGGTTTGGGCGCATTGGCAGTACGTAGCGCACCGAGCACGGCAATCGGGTCGGTCGGTGAGATCAATGCACCGAACAACAGGCAGTAGATCAGTGGCACCTCCCAGCCGAACAGGGCAAACACCCAATGCGACAGGTAGCCGATGACCACGGTGGCGATCAGCACGCCCAAGGTAGCCAGCAGGCCAATGGGCCAGCGATAGCTGCGCAGATCACTGAGGTTGACGTGCAGGGCGCCGGCAAACAGCAGGAACGCCAGCATCCAGTGCATGAGCAGGTCGTTGAAATCGATCTGGTTCATCAGCCCTTCGACGCGTTCTTCCAGGCCAGGGAAGCCGACAAGGCTCAGCCCCTGCAGCAACAAGGAAAACAGCAGCGCCGTGACCATCACGCCGATAGCGGGGGGCAAGCCGATGAAACGGTAGTTCACATAGGTCAGAAGTGTGGTGAGGCAGATAAACGCGGCAACTAATTCAAGCATCCCGAATCCTGTAACAGTGGCTTCCAAGTCTCAACCCGAACGGCTCGGGCAGTTCTTTGATGACCTGGCACGGGGTTCGGGACACGGGGTTTGACCGAATTAGTCCAAATCGTTCCTGTGACAGTCTGCACTGGTTACCCTGTGGGAGCGGGCGAGCCCGCGAACACCGGCAAAGCCGGTGCCATACACCGAGTTGCATTCTTCGCGGGCATGCCCGCTCCCACAAAGCCCCCCTGAACGCTATATATTCACAGCCATGAAAAGCCATAAGGACAAGAAGGCGTGTTGGCAACATCTCTGGTGCTGGTTGCCGCCCTGCTGCATGCAACCTGGAATACCTTGATCAAATTCAGCGGCGAGCGCTTGCTGGTAATTGCCAGCATGGACACGGTAGCGCTGGCCTTCGCGGTGCTGGCGGTGCCCTTCGTGGATGTTCCGCCTGCTGAAGTCTGGCCCTGGCTGGTAGCCTCGGCACTGGCTGAGCAGTTGTACCGCTATCTGCTGATCCAGGCCTACCGCGTGGGCGACCTGGGGCTGGTCTATCCTCTGATGCGCGGGCTGTCACCGCTGGTGGTGCTGGGGCTGACCCTGGCCTTTGCCGGAGAATCGCTGAGCCAGCAGCAGATCATCGGAATCCTGTTGATCCCCTGTGGCATGGCCTGCCTGTTGTGGCAGGGCGGGGGTGGTGACCGGCTGCCTTGGTCGATGTTGCCGGTGGTTGCCTTGATTGGCCTGTGCATTGGTTGCTACACCTGGTTCGACGGCCAGGCCGTGCGCCTGTGGGGCAAGCCGTGGGATTACCTGGTGTGGCTGACCCTGCTCAGCGCCTGGCAATTTCCGTTGTTGGCGGGCGTGGCGCGGCGGGTGCCATTCGTTCTGTTCTGGCGAACCCAGTGGCGCCTTGGGTTGGCAGTAGGGTTCTGCGTATTGTTCAGCTATGCCCTGGTGCTGTGGGCCATGCACCTGGGGTCAGTGGCCGAGGCGGCGGCACTGCGGGAGTTGAGCGTGATCCTGGTGGTGCTGCTGGGTATGCGCTACCTCAAAGAACCTTTTGGCGGGCCGAGACTCCTAGCTTGCGGGCTGGTGTTGGCCGGCATGCTGGTAATGAAGCTTTGACCTGAAGACTGAACAAGGAGTCCTGTCCATGACTGTTGCCCTGTGGTGCATCCTGATTGCGTTGCTGTTGAACCCGCTTTGTGCCTTGGTCGCCAAGGCGAGCAGTGGCCGCTTCGGCCTCAAGGACAATCACGATCCGCGAGCCTTCCTCGATACCTTGTCGGGCCTGCCACGGCGTGCCCATGCTGCGCAGCAGAATGGCTACGAAGCGTTTCCGGCATTTGCTGCGGCGGTGCTTGTGGCGGATATCGTCGGCAATGCAGAGCAGGTGACCCAGGACGTACTGGGGGTGATGTATATCACCAGCCGCTTGCTTTACATCATCTGCTACCTGGCCGACTGGGCTGCCTTGCGATCGCTGATGTGGCTTGCCGGCTTGGCGTTGATCGTGTCGTTCTTCGTAGTTTCCATCTGAACCGAGTGGCCTTCTTCGCGGGCTTGCCCGCTCCCACAGGTACACCACAGTATTCAAGGGCTGTGGTGTACCTGTGGGAGCGGGCAAGCCCGCGAAGAATCCACCGCCGATCAAGGTACCTTAGGTACCTCAGGTAGCGGCTGGCCTTTAGGCCAGAGCATCCAGATCTGCCCCTGCTGCTTCATGTTCCCCGCCAGCTCGCCGGCTTCCGGCCCGGTGCCCCAGAACAGGTCGGCACGCACTTCGCCGGTAATCGCCCCGCCAGTGTCCTGCGCGCCAACCGGTCGTACCACCGGGGAGCCGTCCGGGCGTGTGGTAGACAGCCACAACAAGCTGCCCAATGGAATCACCTTGCGGTCGATGGCCACGCTGTAGCCGGCGGTAAGTGGCACGTTCAGCGAGCCGCGCGGGCCTTCGTTGCTGTCCGGGCGGGTGCTGAAGAATACGTAGCTGGGGTTGCTCGCCAGCAGTTCTGGTACGCGCTGCGGGTTGGCCTGGGCCCAGGCATGAATGGCGCCCATGCTCACGTCTTCTTTTTTCAGTTGGCCCTGTTCCACCAGCCAGCGGCCGATCGGCCGGTAGGGGTGGCCGTTCTGGTCGGCGTAGCCCAGGCGCAGTTGACGGCCGTCTTCCAGTTGCACCCGGCCAGAACCCTGGATCTGCAGGAATTGCAGGTCCATCGGATCGGTCAGCCAGGCCAGCACCGGTGCCTTGACGCCGTTACGGTTGATGACTTCGGCCGTGTCGTAGGGCTTGAGCACTCGACCGTCAAGACGGCCGCGCAGGCGTTTGCCCTTCAGTTCGGGGTACACACTGGCCAGGTCGACCACGATCATGTCATCAGGGATGCCGTAAACCGCCACATGGTTGGTTGCCGAGGGGCTCAGGCTGCCCGGGTAGACCGGCTCGTAGTAGCCGGTAATCAGGCCGTTGGCATTGTTCTCTGCAGAGCGCAGGCCGTACACCTGCAGGTTCTGCTCAAGGAAGGTACGCACTTGGGCGGCGCTGGCTGTGGCGCTGCCGGCCGCTTCGCAGGTGGCTGCCCACACCGGGTCGCGCTTGAGCTTTTCGCAGCCGTTGCGCCAGGCATAAAAGCCGGCCAGCAGGTCTTCATCGCTGACGGCCGGCAAGTCTTTCCAAGTGGCCGGGGCATAGGTGGCGACAGCGTGGGGCTCGGGCTTGGCGCTCTCGCCGCCGTTGCAGCCGGCCAGTAAAGCCAGCACCGGCAGTGTCCAGGCCAGGTGGCGCAGGGCAGATTTCATGTGTGCATTCCTGTCATGAGCGAACATGAAGGTTCGCCCCTGTCTTTTATGTGGCTATTGGTGTTTGGCCCAGGGGCAGCGATACTGGCCGCCCATTTGCGTAGGCCGAAGTGAGCGTGATGTTGAAGCGATTGACCGTTGTTCTGCTGGCAGCACTTGCCCTGGGAGGGGCTTTGACTGGTTGTGACCGGGTTGACCCGAACTCGCCGCTGGGCAAACGCAAGGTGATCTTCAAGGACATGCTCAAGACCAGCGAAGATCTGGGCGGCATGCTGCGTGGCCGGTTGCCGTTTGACGGGGTGAAGTTTGCTGACGGTGCGCTGAAGTTGGACAGCCTGTCGCATCAGCCGTGGCAGCATTTTCCACAGGTGCGCGATGGTGGTGACAGTGCCGCCCGCGCCGAAGTGTGGGAGCGCCAGGCGCGGTTCCATGACCTGGCCCGGCAGCTTGAAGGCGTCACCGGCGAACTGGTTGATGTCACCCGCAATCAGCCACTGGATGCTGCGCAACTGAAGGCACCGATGGACAAGGTCGAGGCTGCGTGCAAGGCCTGTCATAGCGAATTTCGTAATCATTGAATGACTGTGCAGGCCACATTGGCCCTTGTAGGAGCGGGCTTGCCCGCGAACATTGGCGAAGCCGGTGCATGCCCCGCGTCGCACTCTTCGCGGGCAAGCCCGCTCCTACAATCACCGCGTCTGTTTAGCGGTCGAGGTCGTCGACTGCTTCCTGCAGCTCTTTACGCGACTCGGCCAGCTTGTCCTTGCGCTTGTTGATCTTCTCGGCGTCGCCTTTTTTCTCGGCCTTCTTCAAGTCCTTTTCCCGCTGCGCCACTTCATGACGCGCATCGAGCACCTTCTGCTCACGCTCTTTGCGCAGGCTGGCGTCGGTGCAGTTGTCCACACCGCGCAGGGCTTCTTCCAGCCCTGCAACCTGGTCGCTGTTGCCGTGGTCACGGGCAATTTTCAGCTGGTTCTCGATAGCGCTACGCTTGGCAGCGCAACCGGTCAGGCCCGGGTCCGGCTGGGCAGCTTGCACGCTGCCCGCAGCCAGACCCAGTGTTGCGAGCAGGAAAAGAGTCGAAATACGTTTCATGAAAAGCCTCTTGAACGGGGCGGGGCAGCAAAAGTTGGTGGAAATCCTGCCTTGGTTTTGCCCATTTAGAAACCCTTGGTGAAGTTTTCTGCCTGAGTCTCAGGTTTTTCCTACGCATTATTTGGTAAAAAATCATTGCTCAATGCGCTGGGGTGGGGGCAGGAACCCTTCTATGCCGGTTTCTGCCAGCTGTGCGGCAATGGCTTGCACCTCAGCGGCGGTGAAGAACTCCACAAGTTGGCGCGAGCGTTTTGCGCCGATGCCGGGCACGGTTTGCCATTGCCCGGCACTGCGTGAAGCCAGCTCTTGCCAGTTGCCAGTCAGTGGCAAATGCTTGCCAATGGGCACGCCAAGGGCGCGCAACCACTGATCGAACGGGCGTGAGCGGGCTTGGTCGAAACTGCCCAGCAACTGTGTTGCAGTGAGTCTGCTGATTCCGGGGGCCTGCTGCAGGCGCTCGGCATCGAGCTGCAGCCAATCGGTCATGGACGTTACCAGGCCCGCTTCGACCAGCCGACGCCATGTGCCGGGCCCGGTGCGCGGCAAGGCCAAGCCCTGTTTGCCGCCAAGCCAGGTGAGGCGGGCAATGAACTGCTCATCACAGCCCTCGCTGGCCTGCCAGCAGCTGTGGGCGTGATGCTGGTCGGGTGCTGGCGCGGTTATCGGTTGGCGCTCTACAGTGCGGTGCACGACGTGATCGAGCCGCGGAATGGTCAGCCCGGCGAGGCTGATGGCGACCTGATCGCCGGGCCGAATATCCAAGCTTTGCCAGCGCGCCAGTGACCCAAGGCTGACTTGGGTAATGCGCCGGTCATCGAGGGTAACGGGTTGCACTTGCAGAACGGGCGTGACCCTGCCAGTGCGGCCGACCCGAAAGCGCACGTCGCGTACTTCAGCCAAGGCTTGTGCATAAGGGTACTTCCAGGCCGCGATCCAGTAAGGTGCCTTGGCCTGCCAGCGCTCGGCCGGCGGCCGGTGGCCCTGGCGCAGGATCACACCGTCGGTGGCGAAGGGCAGAGCAGAGCGGTACCAGTGTTCACGCCAGTGTGCTGCGTCCTCCAGCGTGTCGATGGCGATGCTGTAGCGCTGGCTGTCCGGGAACCCCAGTTGTGCCAGCTGGGTGAGGCGATCGGCCTGTTGCTCGGGGCCGTGCGGCCAGCCCCACACGAACAGGCCGATAGCGTTGCCTTGCGTACCGGTCAGTTGCTTGCGTGCGAGCAGCCCTGCCACGGTACCCCGGGCGTTGGCGCTGCCTGCCTTGGCTTGCACATGTTCGTCCAGGCGCAGATACAGCTCACCTTGCAAGTGCAGGTCGACCGCTTCAGGCAACTGCCGAGTGACAGCACCGAGTTGTGCAATGTGTCGGCTCCAGTCATGGCCATGTACACCGTCCCCCCGGCTGGTCAGCTGTACCAATCGGCCCTGCTGGTAAGTGAGGGAAACCGCAACACCGTCGACCTTGGGCTGTACCCACACGCCGGTCTTGCCGGCCATCCATCGCGCCACGGCCTGGCGGTCTGCCAGCTTGTCAACGCCGGTATGCGGCACGGGGTGGGGGACGGGGCCGCGAGCACTGGCCAGGGGGGAGGGGCTGGTGCCAACTGCGAAGCACTGCTGCAGGTGATTCAGGCGCTCGCGGCTCTGGTCGTACAGTTCGTCGGCCACCAGGGCTATGCCTTGGCGATGGTAGTGCTCGTCCCATCGGGCAAGCGTGGCGCGCAGTTGCGCAACTTCGGCCTTGGCCTGTTGCGGGGACCAGTGTGGGCATGAGGCAGCCCTGGTCGGTGGGGCGTTCAGCGCAAATAGCAGTGCGAATAACAGCAGATACTGCATGGCCTGGCATCCTTGCATGGCGTGGAAGCGCTTAGCGTAGGCGGGTAGCGGGGCGGTTGGTGTGTGCAGTTGTCAGGTGATATTTCGCAGGTGCTCGTCTTCAATCCCGGGCTGGGGCAAGAAACCAGCGCCGCGTGGGCGGCGGTCGATCTCACAGGCGATGAAAATGCCGTGACAGGCACAAAAAAGCCCCTGCCGGTCACTCGGCAGGGGCTTTTGTCTGGCGCTGCAGGAAGCTTACAGGCCGGCAGCGTCACGCAGCGACTGGGCGCGGTCGGTGCGCTCCCAGGTGAAGGTGGTGAAGGTGTCGTCGCCGACAGTCTTCTGCTGCGGGGTGCGGCCGAAGTGGCCGTAGGCAGCGGTTTCCTGATACATCGGGTGCAGCAGGTCGAGCATGGTGGTGATGGCGTACGGACGCAGGTCGAAGCACTCGCGCACCAGCTGGATGATCTTGTCGTCGGAGACCTTGCCGGTGCCGAAGGTGTTGATCGAGATGGACGTTGGCTGAGCCACGCCAATGGCGTACGACACCTGGATCTCGCAACGCTCGGCCAGGCCGGCGGCGACGATGTTCTTGGCCACGTAGCGGCCGGCGTAGGCGGCGGAACGGTCGACCTTGGACGGGTCCTTGCCGGAGAACGCGCCACCACCGTGGCGGGCCATGCCGCCGTAGGAGTCGACGATGATCTTGCGGCCGGTCAGGCCGCAGTCACCCACCGGGCCACCGATGATGAAGTTGCCGGTCGGGTTGATGTGGTACTGGGTGCCTTTGTGCAGCAGTTCGGCTGGCAGGGTGTGCTTGACGATCAGCTCCATCACGGCTTCTTGCAGGTCTTTCTGCGAAACCTCCGGGTTGTGCTGGGTCGACAGCACCACGGCGTCGATACCGACCACTTTGCCGTTCTCATAGCGGCAGGTGACCTGCGACTTGGCATCCGGGCGCAGCCATGGCAGCAGGCCGGACTTGCGCGCCTCGGCCTGGCGTTCTACCAGACGGTGCGAGAAGCAGATCGGTGCAGGCATCAGGACTTCGGTTTCGTTGCTGGCATAGCCGAACATCAGGCCCTGGTCACCGGCGCCCTGGTCTTCCGGCTTGGAGCGGTCCACGCCCTGGGCGATGTCTACCGACTGTTTGCCGATGATGTTCATCACGGCGCAGGTGGCGCCGTCGAAGCCAACGTCGGAACTGTTGTAGCCGATGTCGATGATGACTTTGCGCACCAGGTCTTCCAGGTCGACCCAGGCCGACGTAGTGACTTCGCCGGCGATGATGGCGACACCGGTCTTGACCAGGGTTTCGCAGGCTACGCGGGCGTATTTGTCCTGGGCGATGATGGCATCAAGGACAGCGTCCGAAATCTGGTCGGCGATCTTGTCCGGATGCCCTTCGGACACGGACTCGGAGGTGAAAAGGGAGTATTCGCTCATCTCGAAGGTTCCTGAAATTTACCGATGGTGTATGTCGCCAGCCGTCCGCTGGAAATGGCGGACCTGGATCTGGAAACCGTTACGCAGGCCCACGTACAGGCTGTCCGCATGGGCCAGCCCGGCATCGTTGGCCCAGCGCGCCAGGTCGTCCTGTTCGAAGCCCAGCCAGAGGTCGCCGCAGGCTTCGCGCGCCCACCCCTGGTCATGGCTGCACAGTTCGGTGACCAGCAGGCTGCCGCCTGCCTTTACCCGTTTGGCCAGCTGGCGCAAAGCCAGGGCCGGGTCGCTGAAATGGTGCAGCACCATGTTCAGCACAACGCAGTCGGCGGCCACATCCGTTGCACCCAGTGCATCGGCCAACTGCAGGTTCACGTTGTCGAGCCCTTCGCGTTGGCACACCTGCCGCGCAAGCTCGAGCATGGTAGGGCTGTTGTCCAGGGCGGTGACCTGGGCGAAGCGCCGGGCCAGGTCGGGCAGGAAACCACCGTCGCCAGGCCCGACTTCCAGCGCACTGGCAGCCGGGTCGAAATGCAGTTTGTCGAGCAGCGCCAGCAGGCTTTCGCGGTACTGCGGAAGGCCGGCGATCAGGTCTTGCTGGGCACGGAACTTCTCTTCCACACGCAGGAAGAAGTCCTGGCTGGTGGCTGCCCGGCGCAGTTGCACCTGGGCGATGCGCGCCTGCACATCGGACGGCAGGGCCAGGTCGTCGACTTCTTCGAGCAGCGCAGCATGCAGCCGGCCACCCAGGCGCAGGCCATCGGGCAGGGCACGGCGGTAGAAGATGGCGTTGCCTTCGCGGCGGGTTGCCACGAGGTCGGCCTGCGCCAGCACCTTAAGGTGGTGGCTCATGCCCGACTGGCCGATGTCGAAGATCTGCGCCAGTTCCAGCACGCCGAACGAGTCGTTGGCCAGGGCGCGCAATACGTTCAGGCGCAACGCATCGCCACTGGCTTTGCACAGGGCGGCCAATGTTTCGCGTTGCTCGGGGATCGATTGCGCACGGAGATTCATGGGGCGGCAGTCTAGACAGGCATTGATGCCCGAGCAAGGCCAATATCAAAAAGTTTTGATATTGGCGATGAGCTGCAGGCCGAAAGCTTCAAGCAACAGGCTTTGGAGCGGTCCGAACCGTGCTCTGCTTCTTCACTTGCAGCTTAAAGCTTGCGCTTGGCGCTTAAATGTTTGCCCCAAGCGCCCCCAGTGGGCGAAAATGGCCGCCTTTTTCGTGACACCACCTCTTCAAGCCCCCTAGGAGATCAGCGATGCCCAGCCGTCGTGAACGTGCCAACGCCATTCGTGCCCTCAGCATGGATGCCGTGCAAAAGGCCAACAGCGGCCACCCAGGTGCCCCCATGGGCATGGCGGATATCGCCGAAGTGCTTTGGCGCGACTACCTGAAGCACAACCCGAGCAACCCGAGCTTCGCTGACCGTGACCGCTTCGTGCTGTCCAACGGCCACGGTTCGATGCTGATCTACTCGCTGCTGCACCTGACCGGTTACGACGTCACCATCGATGACATCAAAGGCTTCCGCCAACTGCACAGCCGCACCCCGGGCCACCCGGAATACGGCTACACCCCAGGCGTGGAAACCACCACCGGCCCGCTCGGCCAAGGGATCGCCAACGCCGTGGGCTTCGCCCTGGCCGAAAAAGTGCTGGCTGCCCAGTTCAACCGTGACGGCCACACCATCGTCGACCACAACACCTATGTGTTCCTCGGCGATGGCTGCATGATGGAAGGCATCTCCCATGAAGTCGCCTCGCTGGCAGGCACTCTGGGCCTGAACAAGCTGATCGCCTTCTACGATGACAATGGCATCTCCATCGACGGCGAAGTGCACGGCTGGTTCACCGACAACACCCCGGCGCGCTTCGAAGCCTACAACTGGCAGGTGATCCGCAACGTCGACGGCCACGATGCCGAAGAAATCAAGATGGCCATCGAGACCGCCCGCAAGAGCGATCGCCCGACCCTGATCTGCTGCAAGACCATCATTGGTTTCGGCTCGCCGAACAAGCAGGGCAAGGAAGATTGCCACGGTGCACCGCTGGGCAACGACGAAATCGCCTTGGCCCGTAAAGAACTGAACTGGAACTACGGCCCGTTCGAAATCCCTGCCGACATTTATGCCGAGTGGGATGCCAAGGCCGCTGGCGCCAAGGCCGAAGCCGAGTGGAACCAGCGTTTCGACGCCTACGCCAAGGCCTACCCGGAGCTGGCTGCCGAGTTCAAGCGCCGTGACAGCGGCGAGCTGCCGGCCGACTTCAGCGAGAAGGCCCAGGCCTACATCAACGAAGTGGCTGCCAAAGGCGAAACCATCGCCAGCCGCAAGGCCAGCCAGAACGCCCTGAACGCCTTTGGCCCGCTGCTGCCGGAGTTCCTCGGTGGTTCGGCGGACCTGGCCGGCTCCAACCTGACCCTGTGGAAAGGTTGCAAGGGCGTCGAAGCCAATGATGCCAGCGGCAACTACGTGTTCTACGGCGTGCGCGAGTTCGGCATGACCGCCATCATGAACGGCGTTGCCCTGCACGGTGGCCTGGTGCCTTACGGCGCGACCTTCCTGATGTTCATGGAATACGCCCGCAACGCCGTGCGCATGTCGGCCCTGATGAAGCAGCGCGTGATTCACGTGTACACCCACGACTCCATCGGTCTGGGCGAAGACGGCCCGACTCACCAGCCAATCGAGCAGCTGACCAGCCTGCGCAGCACGCCGAACCTGGACACCTGGCGCCCGGCCGACGCAGTGGAATCCGCCGTGTCCTGGAAAAACGCCCTGGAGCGCAAGGATGGCCCTTCGGCGCTTATCTTCTCGCGTCAGAACCTGCAGCACCAGGCGCGCGATGCCCAGCAGATCGCCGACATCAGCCGTGGTGGCTATGTGCTCAAGGACTGCACCGGCGAGCCGGAGCTGATCCTGATCGCCACCGGTTCCGAAGTGGGCCTGGCTGTTCAGGCCTTCGACAAGCTGACCGAGCAAGGCCGCAAGGTGCGTGTGGTTTCCATGCCGTGCACCAGCGTGTTCGATGCCCAGGACGCAGCCTACAAGCAGTCCGTGCTGCCGCTGGAAGTCGGTGCGCGCATCGCCATCGAAGCTGCCCACGCCGACTTCTGGTACAAGTACGTTGGCCTGGAAGGTCGTATCATCGGCATGACCACTTACGGTGAGTCGGCGCCGGCTTCGGCACTGTTCGAAGAGTTCGGTTTCACCCTGGAGAACATCCTCGGTACAGCCGAAGAGCTGCTGGAAGACTGATTTAAAGATCTGCGGGCGGTGTCGCCTTCATTCGCGGGCAAGCCCGCTCCCACAGAGGTTGCATGAAACCCTGTGGGAGCGGGCTTGCCCGCGAATGCCACACCGCAAATTCCGCAGGCTGACGACAAACGAACTGTCTCGTGAGCCCCGAATGCCCCACCTGCGTCCCTACAAAGTTGCACTCAACGGTTATGGCCGTATCGGCCGCTGTGTCCTGCGCGCGCTGTTCGAGCGGGGGGCAAAGGCCGGTTTCGAGATCGTCGCGCTGAACGATCTGGCCGATCAGGCCAGCCTGGAATACCTGACACGCTTCGACTCCACCCACGGGCGTTTTCCCGGCGAGGTCAAGGTCGACGGCGACTGTCTGCATATCAATGGCGACTGCGTGAAGGTTATGCGCAGTGCCACCCCCGAAGGCATTGACTGGGCTGCGTTGGGCATCGACCTGGTGCTGGAGTGTTCCGGTGCCTATAACACCCGTGCCGATGGCCAGCGTTTTCTCGACGCCGGTGCGCCAAGGGTGCTGTTCTCGCAGCCCATGGCCAGTGAGGCCGACGTTGACGCCACGGTGGTCTACGGCATCAACCAGGCCTGCCTTACCGGCAGCGAGCGCCTGGTGTCCAACGCTTCGTGCACCACCAATTGCGGTGTGCCGCTGCTGCGTGTGCTGGACCAGGCGTTCGGCATCGAATATGTGCAGATCACCACCATCCACTCGGCGATGAACGACCAGCCGGTGATCGATGCCTATCACCACGAAGACCTGCGCCGCACGCGTTCGGCCTTCCAGTCGGTGATTCCCGTGTCCACTGGCCTGGCGCGTGGCATCGAGCGCCTGCTTCCGGAACTTGCCGGGCGAATCCAGGCCAAAGCGGTACGTGTACCGACCGTCAACGTCTCGTGCCTGGACATCACTCTGCAGACCGCCCGCGACACCACTGCGGCCGAAGTCAACCGAGTGCTGCGCGAGGCCGCGCTGGACGGCCCGCTTAAAGGCTTGCTGGCCTACACCGAGTTGCCGCACGCCAGCTGTGATTTCAACCACGACCCGCATTCTGCGATCGTCGATGCCAGCCAGACTCGTGTTTCCGGCCCCCGCCTGGTAAACCTGCTGGCCTGGTTCGACAACGAATGGGGTTTTGCCAACCGTATGCTCGACGTTGCCGAACACTTTTTGCACGTCGTTCACCCAACCCGCAACAAACAGCCCTGAAGGACTGCATTCATGACCGTGTTGAAGATGACCGACCTCGATCTGCAAGGTAAGCGCGTACTGATCCGCGAAGACCTCAACGTGCCTGTGAAGGACGGTGTGGTAGCCAGCGACGCACGTATCCTGGCAGCGCTGCCGACCATCAAGCTGGCCCTGGAGAAGGGCGCAGCGGTAATGGTCTGCTCACACCTGGGCCGCCCGACCGAAGGCGAATTTTCTGCCGAGAACAGCCTCAAGCCGGTCGCCGATTACCTGAGCAAGGCCCTGGGTCGTGACGTGCCGCTGGTTGCCGACTACCTGGACGGTGTCGCGGTACAGGCCGGTGATCTGGTGCTGTTCGAGAACGTGCGCTTCAACAAGGGCGAGAAAAAGAACGCCGACGAGCTGGCGCAGAAATACGCTGCGCTGTGCGACGTATTCGTCATGGACGCTTTCGGCACCGCACACCGCGCCGAAGGTTCGACCCATGGCGTCGCCAAGTTCGCCAAGGTTGCCGCTGCCGGCCCGCTGCTGGCAGCCGAACTGGATGCCCTGGGCAAGGCCCTGAAGGCCCCGGCCAAGCCAATGGCGGCAATCGTTGCCGGCTCCAAGGTATCCACCAAGCTGGACGTGCTGAACAGCCTGAGCAGTGTTTGCGACCAGTTGATCGTTGGCGGCGGTATTGCCAACACCTTCCTGGCCGCTGCTGGCCACCCGGTCGGCAAGTCGCTGTACGAGCCTGACCTGGTCGACACCGCCAAGGCCATTGCCGCCAAGGTCAGCGTACCGCTGCCAGTCGACGTGGTGGTTGCCAAAGAGTTCGCCGAGAGCGCCGAAGCTACCGTCAAAGCCATTGCCGACGTAGCTGCCGACGACATGATCCTGGATATCGGCCCGCAAACCGCGGCCAACTTCGCCGAGCTGCTGAAGTCGTCGAAAACCATTCTGTGGAACGGTCCGGTGGGCGTATTCGAATTCGATCAGTTCGGCAACGGCACCAAGGTACTGGCCAAGGCCATCGCTGAAAGCGCCGCGTTCTCCATCGCCGGTGGCGGTGACACCCTGGCAGCCATCGACAAATATGGCGTCAGCAAGGAAATCTCCTACATTTCTACCGGTGGTGGCGCCTTCCTCGAGTTCGTCGAGGGCAAGGTCCTGCCAGCTGTCGCAATCCTGGAAGAGCGGGCCAAAGCCTGATGACGTCGGCGCTTGGCAAAGGGAGTGGCCTGGTGGTCAAGCAATTGCCTGTGATGATGCTGGCCGGTCTGCTGAGCGCTTGTGCTGGCAGCCCGGCCTCGGATGCCGACCCGGCGCGATCGCACAAGGGCGGTTGCTACCAGTCCGAATGGCAGGCCGAGACTGTGCCGGTCATCAGCAAGCGCGTGGGCCCGGAAGGCCTGGAAAAGTACGACGAAGACCACCAGCGCAAGGCGCCGGGTTGCCCTTGATCGGGTAATAGGCAACCTGAAGGTTGATTTGTGGTCTTGAAGAAGGGCTGCACAGCAGCCTCAAATCGAGGAAACTGAATGAAAGCGCTTTTGGCCGTGTCGGCCTTGGCGACACTGGCAGGATGCTCACTGCTGCAGCCGGCGCAACCCGCCCCGGCAGACAACTGGACCCGTTGGGTCTGCGACACTCAGGTTGAGGTGCTTTGGCGCTTTGCCGATGCCCAACGCGACCAGGTTGATGTACGCCTTGGCGGCGGTGATCAGGTCTATCGGCTCAAGGCTGAACCGGGTGCTTCGGGTGCGCTTTACAGCGATGGCATGCTGGCCTTCCACACCAAGGGCGAAGAAGGCCTGGTGTACTGGGTGGCAACCAACGATCTGATTGGGCGGGGTTGCAAGGCACCGTGACTGGCCGGGCCGCGAGGGTGGCCCACACTACTTGAACAGCAACCGCCCCTGCGGCAGGCTTGCACGAAACAAACGACGCTTGTCGGGAGAGAGATACACAATGGCACTCATTAGCATGCGCCAGATGCTGGACCACGCCGCCGAGTTCGGCTACGGCGTTCCAGCTTTCAACGTCAATAACCTCGAGCAGATGCGCGCCATCATGGAAGCGGCCGACAAGACCGACTCTCCGGTGATCGTCCAGGCCTCGGCCGGTGCCCGCAAATACGCCGGTGCCCCGTTTCTGCGCCACCTGATCCTGGCTGCCATCGAAGAGTTCCCGCACATTCCGGTGTGCATGCACCAGGACCACGGTACCAGCCCTGACGTCTGCCAGCGCTCGATCCAGCTGGGCTTCAGCTCGGTGATGATGGACGGCTCGCTGGGTGAAGACGGCAAGACCCCGACCGACTACGAATACAACGTCCGCGTTACCCAGCAGACCGTTGCCATGGCTCACGCCTGCGGCGTTTCGGTTGAAGGCGAGCTGGGCTGCCTGGGTTCGCTGGAAACCGGCATGGCCGGTGAAGAGGACGGGATCGGCGCCGAAGGCGTGCTGGATCACAGCCAGATGCTGACCGACCCGGAAGAAGCCGCCGACTTCGTCAAGAAGACCCAGGTCGACGCCCTGGCGATCGCCATCGGTACCAGCCACGGTGCCTACAAGTTCACCAAGCCACCAACCGGTGACGTGCTGGCCATCGATCGCATCAAGGAAATCCACAAGCGCATTCCCAACACCCACCTGGTGATGCACGGTTCGTCCTCGGTACCGCAAGAGTGGCTGGCGATCATCAACCAGTACGGCGGCGACATCAAAGAAACCTACGGTGTACCGGTCGAAGAAATCGTTGAAGGCATCAAGCATGGTGTGCGCAAGGTCAACATCGATACCGACCTGCGTCTGGCGTCTACCGGTGCCATGCGCCGTCTGATGGCGCAGAACCCGAGCGAGTTCGACCCGCGCAAGTTCTTCGGTGAAACCATCAAGGCCATGCGCGACGTGTGCATCGCCCGTTACGAAGCTTTCGGCACCGCTGGCAATGCCTCGAAGATCAAGCCGGTCTCTCTGGAAGGTATGTACCAGCGCTATCTGAAAGGTGAGCTGGCCGCCAAGGTCAACTGATCGACAGGTAACACTGAAAAACCCGCAGCGATGCGGGTTTTTTATGGGCGATGAAAGCCTGCACGTAATGTCGGCGGATCGACCGTTAGTCGGCTAACGTACAGTTTAGCCACTGATAGCGTTCTGATTGCATTGCGTGTTGCAGCCTCAGGTCTAGAGTACTAATGGATCCAACCGTATTTTGAAGTCGGTCACATAACAGAGAAGCAGCATGGATGGCGCTTACCTTCAACAACAGCCACTGGATGGCAGCTCAGTTCTTCTGGTAGTAGACGACTACCCCGAGAACCTCATCAGCATGCGGGCCTTGTTGGCCCGGCAGGATTGGCAAGTATTGACGGCTAGCTCTGGGATTGAAGCCTTGAGCGCGTTGCTTGAGTACGAAGTCGACCTGGTGTTGATGGATGTACAGATGCCGGAAATGGACGGCTTTGAAGTCGCCCGGCTGATGCGCGGCAATCAGCGTACCCGACTGACTCCGATCATTTTCCTCACCGCCAACGAACAGTCCGAAGCGGCCGTGCTCAAAGGCTATGCCAGCGGCGCCGTGGACTACATGTTCAAACCGTTCGACCCGCAAATTCTCAAGCCCAAGGTCCAGGCTTTGCTCGACCAGCAGCGCAACCGGCGCATGCTGCAGCAGCTGAGTCGCGAGCTGGAGGCGGCCAGGGCATTCAATGCGTCCATCCTGGAAAATGCCGCCGAAGGCATTCTGGTGGTTGATGCCCATGGCATCATCAGTTTTGCCAATCCGGCCATTTCCCGTTTGCTGGCGGCACCGGTGCAACAACTGCAGGGCACCCAGTTGCTCGACGTTGTGCAGCTGGGCAGTGCCAGCCTGTGGCGCGATTCGGACTTCTACAAGGCCTACCAAGGGCGACGGATCTTCCGCGTACACGATGCTCAACTGCGTATCCATGGGGGGGAAGCTGTGCCAGTGGCGCTGTCCTGTGCGCCGTTGCCGGCCGACCAGCAGGCCATGGTGGTGACCGTGCTGGATATGTCGGTGGTGCATGACTTGCACCAGCAACTGGAATATCAGGCCATTACTGACCCGCTCACCGGCCTGCTCAACCGCCGTGGTTTCTACCAGGCTGCTGAAGGTGCCCTGTTGCGTAACGAGCGCTCGGGCAAGGCGCAGGCGCTGATGTACATGGACCTGGATGGCTTCAAGCGCATCAACGACTCGCTCGGCCATGACGCTGGCGACCGGGTGTTACGCTGGGTGGCCGAGCAGCTCAAGGACTGCCTGGGCAGCGAGGCCTTGCTGGCGCGCATGGGCGGCGACGAGTTCACTGCACTGTTCGACAGCTTGCCCTACCCGGAGCAGGCCGGGCGTTATGCCGAACGGTTGCTCGAGCGTGTTTCCATCAGCCATGAGGTAGACGGGCTCGATGTGTGCCTTGGGGTCAGCATCGGTATTGCCACCTACCCTGACTGCGGCGCCAATGTCGAAGGCCTGCTGCGTTCGGCCGATACTGCGATGTACGCAGCCAAGCAGGCTGGGCGTCAGCAATACCGCTTCTACGACCAGGAACTCAATGGACGGGCGCGCTCGCGGCTGATGCTCGAGGACAGCGTGCGTATGGCCATCGAGCAGCAGGACTTTACCTTGGTGTACCAGCCACAGGTAGCTTTCCACGATGGTCGCCTGCGTGGTTTCGAGGCCTTGCTGCGCTGGCAGCACCCCAGCGTTGGCGATGTACCGCCGGGGCTGTTCATCCCATTGCTGGAAGAAGCGCGCCTGATCAACCGCCTGGCCAGCTGGATCTACCGCCAGGGGGCCGCACAGCGGCAGGCCTGGTATGACCGGTTTCCGGCGGACCTTGTGCTCGGCATCAGCCTGAGCCGCGCTCAGTTCGTCATGCCTGGGTTGGTCGAAGAGCTGCAACGGGTCATCCAGCTTTACCAGCTTGTCCCGACGCAGTTGGAAGTGGAAGTGGCGGAAACCTCGCTTATGTATAACATCGATGCGGCCGTCAAGCAGATACACCGCTTGCGTGACCTGGGCGTGAGGGTGGCTCTGGATGACTTCGGTGCGGGGGACTGTTCGTTGCGCATGCTGCGCGATCTGCCTATCGATACCCTCAAACTCGACCGTCATCTGGTGGCACGGCTGCCCGATTCGGCGGTAGATGCTGCTTTGGTTCGCAGCGTGATCGGCCTGTGTGCCGACTACCGTATCACGGTGATCGCCGAGGGCGTGGAGACCCCGGCACAGGCAGCCTGGCTCAAGGCCAATGGCTGCGAATACGTTCAGGGCTTCCTGGTGGCTTATCCGATGACTGCAGCTGACGCTAGCGGCTTCCCGGCAATTTTCTCCTGGCCAGGGCCGTGATTGGCTAGAATCGGCATTCGTTACGCCGAATACAGCGCCATGACCGTATTACGTTACTTGCAAGCCTATCCCCCGCACCTGCAGGCGCAGGTGCGGCAGATGATCGACAGCGACCGCCTGGGTGAATACCTGCAGCGCCGTTACCCTGACCGCCATGACGTGCAAAGCGACAAGGCGCTGTATGGCTATGCCCAGGATCTACGCCAACAGTACCTGCGAAGTGCGCCAAACCTGGACAAGGTGCTGTTCGACAGCCGCCTCGACCTGACGCATCGGGCCCTGGGCTTGAACACGGCGGTATCGCGGGTGCAGGGCGGCAAGCTCAAGGCGAAGAAGGAAATCCGCATTGCCTCGCTGTTCAAGGAGGCCGCGCCACAGTTCTTGCGCATGATCGTGGTGCACGAGTTGGCGCATCTGCGCGAGCGAGATCACAACAAGGCGTTCTACCAGCTCTGCCAGCACATGGAGCCGGACTATCACCAACTGGAATTCGACCTGCGCGTCTACCTGACCTACCGGGAGCTGCCGGGCAACCTCTAAGGAACATGCAGCATGGAAGTAAGCAAGACCAAGAGCAGCTTCTACCGCCGCCTGTACGTGGCCTGGCTGATCGACAGCCAGACCGCGACCAGCGTGCCCGCCCTGATGGAGGCCACCGGCATGCCCCGTCGCACAGCCCAGGACACTATCGCCGCGCTGGCCGACCTGGACATCGTCTGCGAGTTCGAACAGCAGGAAGGCGCACGCAACCACGCCGGGCATTACCGCATTCATGACTGGGGGGCGATCGACAAGCAGTGGATCATCCAACACTTGCGGCAGATCCGCGAAGTGCTGGGCTACCCCTGATTTGAAAAGCTGGCGCGGTCCGTGGGGGCGGCCTCAACCCTTTCGCATTCCGATAGTCGCGATGCCGTCCACCAGAGACTCCCCGCTCACCACCGCAAACCCATGGCGGGCATAAAAATCCTGCAAATGCGCCTGAGCCGACAGATACACCGGCACTCCCGGCCAACAGTGCTCCGCCGCCTCCAGCCCTTTGAGCAGCAAGCTTTCCTCGAGCTTCAAACCTCGCGCTTGCGGTGATGTCACCACGCGTCCGATCACCACATCCCCTCCTTGTGATTGCGGATCCAGTAGGCGCAGGTAGGCCACCAGCTTGTCTTCCTGCCAGGCCATAAGGTGCAAGGTATCGCCGGTCAGGTCCTGACCATCGACTTCCTGATAGGCGTGGCGCTGCTCCACCACGAATACCTCAGTGCGTAATTGCAAAATGGCATAGAGCTGCTCCTTGCCGAGGGCGGTGTGGTGCTTGCAGAGCCAGTCGATTGACATTGGCACGAACTCCTTGGATGGGGCTGGATCATCGCATGCTGCATGTGCTTCGGCCAAAATAGAGGCTAAATGACACTATTGGCCGCTGCCCTCGGTAACAGCTTTGTGTAATCTCACTGCCAGTGTTGCCCTCCATATGCGAAAGGACGTGAGCATGCGGCCACTGCTTTGTGTTCTGGGATTGCTGGCAACGATGCTGGCAACACCCGCCCTGGGTCGCGACAAGCTACGGCTGGTGGCTGACAACTGGCCACCGTTCACCGATGCCAAGATGCCGGGCGGCGGCCTTGCGACCTCCATCGTTACTACGGCGCTAGCCCGTGCCGGCTACGCCAGCGGCTATGAAGAGGTGCCGTGGGCGCGTGCGTTGCTGGGGGTAGGTGAAGGGCGCTACGACGTGCTGATCAATGCCTGGTACAACGATGCGCGCGCCAATATCGGGCAGTTCTCCAACGCCTACCTCAGTAATCGAATTCGGCTGCTGCAACGCAAGGGCGAGACGTTTAGCTACAAGCAGCAGTCTGACCTTTATCCCTACAGCATTGCTGTAGTGCGCGATTACGCCTATTCACCGGAATTCGACGGGGATCCCCGTCTGCACAAGGTGCCGGTGCGCAACTTTTCTTCTGCGGTACGCATGTTGGCGGCGGGGCGGGTAAGCCTGGCGGTGGAAGACGAGTACGTGGCCCGCTACAACCTGCAACGTGAGCCGCAGGAAGTACGTGATGGAGTGATGCTGGTGGAGCCGCCGCTAGGGGAGAACACCCTGCATATTCTGGTCAGCCTGAAGCACCCGGAGCATAGGCGGATCGTACAGCGCTTTGAGCAGGCGATTGCGGCGATGAAGGCGGATGGCAGCTATGCCCGGCTGCTGCGTCAGTATGGTTTTTGAGCGCAGCGGCCAGCACAGGCAATAAAACTATCAGGCCGGGGCACCTTCTTTGATCAGGTGTGCCGCCAGGGTCCGCAATGGCCCTAGCTGGCGGCATATCAATGCCAACTGCGTCTGCACCAACCGCTGATGCTCATCCAGATCTTCCGGCATCTGCTCCAGGGCATTGGCCAGCGCCTCTTCGGTATCACTGTGAATCGCCACCGGCAGCCGTGCAGCCAAGCCGTTGGCAATCTCGTCCAGGCTGTTGGCCAGGCTTTGCCCGGCGCCTTCGATCAACTGCTCCTGTACCTCCGCCGGCAACGCCGTGTCGCGGTGCGCGCCTAACCCCGAGAGGTAGCTGAGCAGGGTGTGCGACAGCACCAGGAAGCGAAAGCCAACGTCGGCTTCCTTACGGAAATGCCCCGGCTCCATCAGCATGTTGGCCAAGGTGGTGGACAGCGCCGCGTCAGCGTTGTGGGCATTGCGCCGGGCCAGGCGATAGGCCAGGTCGTCGCGCTTGCCGTGGGCATACTGCTGCATGATCTGGCGCAGGTAGACGCTGGCGCAGGCCAGGGTATTGGCCAGCGCCTTGTTCAGCCGTCGGCCCTGCCAGTCAGGCAGGAACAGGAATACCGCGAGGATGGCAATCAGGCTGCCCACCAGAGTATCGAACAGGCGTGGCAGGAACAGGCCGTAGCCATCGCCGATCTGGTTGAAGCAGAACAGCACCATCAGGGTGATCGCGGCAGTGGCCAGGGTGTAGCGGGTCGTGCGGTTGACGAAGAACACCACCCCGGCAACCACGGCGAACAACGACTGGATGACCGGGTTAGGGAACAGATCGAACAAGGCCCAGCCCACTGTCAGGCCAACGGCAGTGCCGAAGATTCGCTGCACCAGCTTGCGCCGGGTGGCCCCGTAGTTGGGCTGGCACACGAACAGCGTGGTGAGGATGATCCAGTAGCCCTGGGTCGGGTGAATCAGGTGCACCATGCCATAGCCGATCGACAGCGCCAGCGGCAGGCGCAAGGCATGGCGGAACAACAGCGAGGTCGGTGTGAGCTGGGTGCGCAGGCGCGTCCATACGTCCTTCAGCGAGCGTGGCGAGCGGTCGAGCAGGCTGCTGTCGCTGGCATCGGCCAGGCTGTCCGGGTTGCTGGCGGCACTGAGCAGGCGGTCCAGCGTTGCCAGGTTGGCAGCCAGCGCCCGCAGCGAGCGCAGCAGGCCGCGCCAGGCCGGGTTGCTTTGAATGCGCAGGTGTTCGAGCGAAGCGTTGAGGTCCTCGAGGGCTTCTGGATAACCGCTGGCCAGCACGAACGGTTGGCGCAGGCGGATCGAGCGGGCCAGCTCCTGGCAAGATGAGCCCTGCTTACGCAGCAGGCGCTGGCAGCGGAACATGACGTCACTGTGGAAAAACGCCTCGGTCAGAGCGTTGTAGGGGTAGTGCGAGGCACTGACACGCTCGTGGATGTCCTGGGCCAGGAAGTACAGCTTGAGGTAGCGGCTTACCTTCGAGTTTGGTTGGCTGTTGCCCACCCGGTGCAGGATGATTTCCTTGGCGGCGTTCAGCGCTGCCACCACCTTGCCGTTCTGCTGGGCCAGTTCCAGGCGCCGGGCCTCGACGTCGAGCGTGCGGACCGGTTCGAACAGGCTGGCCTTGAGCTTGAGGTAGCTGCCCAGCTCGAAGAACAGTTTGGCCAGGCTCTGTTGTACCGGCTGGTTGGAAAACAGCGCCTGCCACAGCACCGACAACAGCCCGTACCAGGCCGCACCTGCCACCAGCAGCAGCGGTTCGTGCCAGAAGTCGGTGACCTGGCCGCCGCGCTGGTCTACGCCGATCATGGTGTAGACCGCAGTGATCAAGGTGGCCGAAGCGATGGCGCCGTAGCGCTCGCCCAGCGCTCCGAGCATGGTCAGGCCAAAGGCGGCCAGGGCCAGGGCAATGACGAAGATCCAGGGGTAAGGGAACAGCAACTCGACCGCCAGTGCAGCGATGGCGAAACACACCAGGGTAACGGCCAGGGCGCTGAGGCGGCCCTGCCAGCTGTCGTCGGTTTCGGCCAGGGCGCTGGCGATGATGCCGAGGAACAGTGGAATCAGCAGGGCCATCTCGTTCTGGTACCAGCACAGGGCCAGACTGCCGGTGAGGGCAATGGTGACCCGGATGCTGTAGCTGAACTTGTCTTGGCCCCACAGGCGACGCAGTGACTGACGGAACGAGCTCGATGACATGATGGCCTGCCAGGCGGTGATCAGAAGAATACCTTTCAGGGCCGGTTATTGGGGCCGCTTCGCGCCCCTTCGCGGGCACGCCCGCTCCCACACGTTCTACAAAGAACCCTGTGGGAGCGGGCGTGCCCGCGAAGGGGCGCGAAGCGGCCCCAATAACGGCTCCAAACACGGGCCAGCAAGAAGCGTTCCGTGCTGCTGAAAGGATTCTACCCTACACGAACTGCGCTGCGGCGTTCGCTGATGCCCAGGCCCACTGGAAGTTGAAACCGCCCAGGTGGCCGGTGACATCCAGCACTTCACCGATGAAGTACAAACCGGGGCTTTTCAGCGATTCCATGGTCTTGGACGACACCTCGCGGGTATCCACGCCGCCCAGGGTCACTTCGGCGGTGCGGTAGCCTTCGGTGCCGGCCGGCACAACTTGCCAGTTCGCCAGCTTTTCGGCGATTTGCGCCAGTTCCGCCGGGGTGTACTGCTTCATCGGTCTGGACTCGAACCACTGCTCGGCCAGCAAGTTAGCCAGCTTGCGAGTGAAGACCTCGCCCAGCACGGTCTTCAGTTCGGCGTTGGCGCGCTCGGCCTGCATCTGTTGCAGCCAGGTCAGCGCATCGCGGTCGGGCAACAGGTTGATCTCGACCGTGTCACCGGCTTCCCAGAATGACGAGATCTGCAAGATCGCCGGACCGCTCAGGCCGCGGTGCGTGAACAGCAGGTTTTCGCGGAAACTGGTGCCGTTGCAACTGGCGGTGCAGTCCAGCGAGGTGCCAGACAATTCGGTGCACATCGCCTTGAGTTGGGGCTCGGTGATGGTGAATGGCACCAGCCCGGCGCGGGTTGGCAGCAGGGTGTGGCCGAACTGGCGGGCCACCTGGTAGCCGAAACCGGTGGCGCCCAGGGTCGGGATCGACAGGCCGCCGGTGGCGATGACCAGCGACTGGCAGGCGAACTGGCCGCTGCTGGTCTGCAACATATAGCCGCTTTCGGTCTTCTCGATCTGTTCGATGCTGGTGTGCATGCGGATCTCGGCGCCGGCCTCGTCACACTCGGCCAGCAGCATGTCGAGGATGTCGCTGGCCTTGTTGTCGCAGAACAGTTGCCCGAGTTTCTTCTCGTGGTAGGCCACGCCGTGCTTGCAGACCAGTTCGATGAAGTCCCATTGGGTGTAGCGAGCCAGCGCCGACTTGCAGAAGTGTGCGTTGTGCGAAAGGAAGTTGGCCGGCTCGGTGTACATGTTGGTGAAGTTGCAGCGCCCGCCGCCGGACATGAGGATCTTCTTGCCTGGCTTGTTGGCGTGGTCGAGCAGCAGCACCCGGCGGCCGCGACGGGCACTGAGCTGGGCGCACATCAGGCCGGCGGCGCCGGCGCCAAGGATGATCACGTCGGTGGAGTGCACTGTATGAACCTTCAGAGTTGAAATGCTGAACCCTGTGGGAGCGGGTTCACCCGCGAATGCGATGGTGCATTCACTGCCGCATTCGTGGGTAAAACCGCTTCTACAGGGGATTTGCCTGGCATTTAGATAATGCGGACTTTCAGGGCGCGGCCCTTGATCTTGCCGCTGTTCAGCCGCTGCATGGCCTGCTTGGCCAGCGCCCGCTCCACGGCCACAAACGCCTGAAAGTCGAAGATGGCAATCTTGCCCACCTGCTTGCCCGGGATGCCGGCATCACCGGTCAAGGCCCCCAGGATGTCGCCAGGGCGCAGCTTGTCCTTGCGGCCAGCGGCAATGCACAGCGTGGTCATCACTGGCAGCAGGGGCTCGCCGCCCTTGTTTTTCAGGCTGTCCAGCTGGTCCCAGCGCAGCGGGCTCTTCTGCAGCGCTTCGATGGCCTGGGCGCGGTGGCCTTCGGCCGGTGCCACCAGGCTGACCGCAATGCCTTTCTCGCCGGCGCGGCCGGTGCGGCCCACGCGGTGCACGTGGATTTCCGCATCACGTGCCAGTTCCACGTTGATGACCATGTCCAGGCCATCGATGTCCAGACCGCGGGCGGCCACGTCGGTAGCCACCAGCACCGAGCTGCTGCGGTTGGCGAACATGGTCAGCACCTGGTCACGGTCGCGCTGCTCCAGGTCGCCGTGCAGGGCCTGTGCGACGATGCCCTTGGCGGTCAGGTGGGCAACCACGTCCTCGCATTGCTGCTTGGTGAAGCAGAACGCTACGCACGACTGCGGGCGGTAGTGGCCGAGCACGCGGGTGACTGCTTCCAGACGTTGTTGCGGGTCAATCTCGATGAAACGCTGCTCGATCTGGTTGTCGGCGTGCAGGCTCTCGACCTTGACCTGCTGCGGGTTGCGCATGAAGTCGGCGGCCAGTTGCTTGATGCCGGCCGGGTAGGTGGCAGAGAACAGCAGGGTCTGACGGCGCGACGGGGTCTTGCCGATGATGCTGGCGATGGCGTCGAAGAAGCCCATGTCGAGCATGCGGTCGGCTTCGTCCAGTACCAGGGTGTTCAACCCGTCCAGTACAAGGGTGCCTTTGTCCAGGTGCTGCTGGATGCGCCCTGGAGTGCCGACGATGATGTGTGCGCCGTGCTCCAGCGACGCGATCTGTGGGCCAAGCGAAACACCGCCGCACAGGGTCAGGATCTTGATGTTGTCCTCGGCGCGGGCCAGGCGGCGCAGCTCCTTGGCCACCTGGTCGGCGAGCTCGCGGGTAGGGCAGAGCACCAACGCCTGGCAGCCGAAGTAGCGCGGGTTGATCGGGTTGAGCAGGCCGATGCCGAAGGCGGCGGTCTTGCCGCTACCGGTCTTGGCCTGGGCGATCAGGTCCTGGCCTTTGAGGATGACAGGCAGGCTCTGGGCCTGGATAGGCGTCATCGAGGCATAGCCGAGGGCGTCCAGGTTGGCCAGCATGGCAGTGGACAGCGGCAAGGTAGCAAAGGCGGTGGATTCGGTGGTCACGAGGCGGGCCTGCGTTGCGAAGCGAAAAATGCCGCACAGTCTACCAGCCTCGTGGCCATTCGCCCTACGACTCCATGTGTTGTTCCGGACGACGGGCACGCCTTCCGTCCGTCGGCGCCAGTTGCAGGAAAATCGCCGCCGCCAGCATGGCCATTACACCGATGGTGACGAAGGTCAGCTGGAACGCGCCCAGGGTGGTTTCCACGCCCTCGGCGCTGCCTGCCGCAGTAAAACCGCCCAACAGTGCGCCGGCGCAAGCCACGCCCAGGCTCAGCGACAGTTGCGCGACCACCGACAGCAGGCTGTTACCGCTGCTGGCGCTGGCATCGTCGAGATCGATGAGCGTCACTGTGTTCATCGCCGTGAACTGCATGGAGTTCACGGCACCCAGAAGGCCAAGTTGCACCAACAGCAGCCAATAGGGCGTCTGCTCGTCCACCAGGCCCAGGCTTGCCAGCAGGATGCCCAGCAGCAAGGTATTACCGGTCAGAATGATGCGATATCCGAACCGTTCGATCAGCGGTCGGGCAATGGACTTGGCCAGCATGGCCGCCACCGCCAGCGGGATCATGCTCATGCCTGCCTGGGCGGGCGAGTAGCCCAGCGCGACCTGCAGCAGCAACGGCACCAGGAAGGGCAGAGCGCCGCTGCCCAAGCGGGCGAACAGGTTGCCGAGGATGCCGATGGCGAAGGTGCGCACGCGGAACAGGCTGGGCGAGAACAGCGGCTCCGGGTCGCGCCCGGCTCGCAGCCAGTACGCGGCCAGGCAGGCCATGCCGGCGAACAGCAGCAACATTACCCGCAAGTGCGGCAGGTGCAGCTCGCCCAGGCCTTCCATTGCAATGGTGATCAGTACCATCGCTGCGCCAAACAGCAGGAAACCAGGGCCGTCGAAGGTGGTGCGCTCGGCGCCGCGCAAGTCCGGGATGAACTTCCACACGGCAATGCAGCCAAGCAGGCCGACTGGCAGGTTGAGCAGAAAGATCCAGTGCCAGCTGAGGATTTCCACCAGCCAGCCACCGACCGTTGGACCCAGCAATGGCCCGAGCAGGCCGGGGATGGTGATGAAGCTCATGATCCGCACCAGCTCGCTGCGGGGGTAGGCGCGCAGCACCACCAGCCGCCCGACCGGCAGCATCAGTGCACCGCCCAGGCCCTGCACTACGCGGGCGAAGATCAGGAAACCAAGGCTGTTGGCTACGGCGCACAGCAGCGAACCAAAGCTGAAAAGCAAGATGGCACTGAAGAAGATGCGCTTGGTGCCGAAACGGTCGGCGATCCAGCCTGAGGCAGGGATCAGCAGGGCCACGGTGAGCATGTAGGCAATGATCACACCCTGCATGCGCAAAGGGTCTTCGGCCAACGAGCGGGCCATGGCCGGCAGCGCAGTGTTGAGGATGGTGCCGTCCAGGGACTGCATGAAGAAAGCGATGGCCACCACCCAAGGGATCCAGCGGGCGGTGACGGGGTCCAGCGGGGTGCGTTCGGGCATGACTTCCTCGTTTGTCAGTGCCAGCCTCTTCGCGGGTACCCGCTTCTGCAAGGGTTTGGCGCCCCCTGTAGGAGCGGGCTTGCCCGCGATAGGGCCATCAATGCCTATTACAATGTCAGGGTCAGGCCTTTGACCAGCGCCCCGGGCAAATGACTCGACCCAGTACTGCGCTGCCCATAAGTACTTGTGGACAGGATCATCTCGCGCTCTTGGGTCAGGTCCTCAAGCTGGCTGCCCAGCAAGCTGTACAGGCTGTCATCGAAGCGCATGGTACTCACCGGCCCCTGGATCTGCCCGTCTTCTACCCAGAAGGTGGCGAAGCGGGTCAGCCCGGTCATGCGCGCCGCTGGCAGGTCCGAGTAGTTCAGGTACCACAGGTTGCTGATGTACAGGCCGGTGCCCAGCCGCTCAAGGATCTGCGCACTGGCCAGATTGCCCGGCGCCAGGCTGAGCGCACAGGGCGACTCATAGCCGTCGGCGCCATTGGCCTGCAGCTCGAACTCGGCCGCACTGCGCGCACTGATCAACTGCTGCCGGGCCTCGCCTTGCTGGATCAGCGGCACATCCAGACGCGGCGCACCTTCATCGGAAAATGCTGGGCTAAGTGAGCCACTTACCTGCTCGGTAAAACTCACCAGCGGGCTAAGCCGTGCATCGCCGTTGTACAGGCGCTGCAGAGCGCTGTTGCCAGTGGCCAGGGCTTGCGCGGAAAAGCCGCCCCAGCACAGCATGCCGGCGACTTCGTCCATGGCCGCAGGTGCAAGGTAGGCGCGGTAGGTGCCGGGCTTGAGGGTAACTGCCGGGCGACCGAGGAAACCCAACTGCTCTCGTGCTTGGCGCAGGCGCGCGGTGAAGTCGTCGGCACTCCAGGCCTGGCCGGCATAGTTGGCCTTCACCGCCTGGCCATTAGCGTGGAACAGGCTCCAGTCGACGTTGAAACTGTTGGCCTGGTGCCAGCCGAAGGCGCCGAACGAGCTGGCGAAACCCCGGCAGACCGGGCCGGCGGCATGGATGCCGACCAGGTCCAGGTCGCCTGCTTCACGCTCGAGCAGATCCAGTACTTCGCTCAGTGCGGGCAGGGGGTGTTCCTGCAGGCTATGGCTGTGCCAGGCATTTTCGTCCAGGCGCAGATAAGGGTCGAGGGCCAGCAGCGGCAAGGTCTGACGCAACTGCTCGAGCGCAACATTCAGGCGCTGGCGATCCAGTTGTGCGTCGCCACTCAAGGTTACCTGCTGTTCCGCCTGGCGCCCATCGCGCACCAGCCGCAGCTGCGCGCTGGCCTGGCTGACTTCGCCGGCCTGGCGCACCTTGGCATGGTTGAAACGCACGAACTGCGATTGCTCGGCACTGTAACCGAGGGTGAACTGCTCGCCCGCCTGAAGGGCGGCGTGCACATCCCCGACCAGGTTTTCGAAAGCGTACTTCATCAGGCGTCTCCTCCGAATACATCGATCTGGCGGAACACACAGGCCGGCGAGGCGTGGCCGACCCGCACCACCTGATTGGGTTCGCCCTTGCCACAGTTGGGCGTGCCCAGCACCTGGAAGGTACTGTGGTCGCCAACCGCTGACAGGTTTCGCCAGAACTGCGCGGAGATGCCGCGGTAGTTGGGGTTCTTGACGATACCCTTGAGCTCGCCATTTTCAATCAACTGGCCCCATTCGCAGCCGAACTGGAACTTGTTGCGCGCATCGTCGATGGACCAGGAACGGTTGGTACGCATCAGGATGCCGTGCTCGATGCCCTGGATCAGTTGCGGCAGGCTTTGCTCACCAGGCTCGATGTTGAGGTTGGCCATGCGGTCGATCGGCGCGCGGTTCCAGCCGCAGGCACGGCTGTTGGCCACGCCGTCCAGGCCAGAGCGGAACTGAGACAGCGCGCCACCCAGCGGGCGCAGCAGCAGGCCGTCGCGTATCAGGAATGCTTTGCTGGCCGGGGTGCCGTCGTCGTCATGACTGTAGCTGGCCAGCTCTTCGCCAATGGTCGGGTCGAAGGTCACGTTCAGCAGGCTGGAGCCGTACTGCAGGTGGCCGAAGTCGCTGGCTTTGACGAAGCTGGTGCCGGCGTAGTTGCGCTCGTCGCCGAGAATGCGGTCCATCTCCAGCGGGTGGCCGATGGATTCGTGAATCTGCAGCATCATCTGGTCCGGCATCAACAGCAGGTCACGCGGGCCGCTGGGGGTGTTCGGTGCCAGCAGCAGTTGCAGCGCTTCGTCGGCCACCCGGCTGGCCGCGCCGACCAGGCCACAGCGCTCGATGATCTCGAAACCACCCTGTTGGCCGAAGTTGTCGCGGCCCAGGCTGCGGCTCTGGCTGTCCTGGCCATCGCTGGCAGTTACGCCAAGGCCCGGGAACAGGAAGCGCTGGGCGTGGCGCAGCTCGGCGCCGGCCGAGTTGAGGTAGGTTTGCTCGACCAGGCTCAGCCCCAGGCTGGCCTGCCAGTCCACAAGGCGGCTGTCCCTGGGCACGCTGGCCGATTCATCGGCGAGCAGGCCAAGGCAGTCGGCGAGGCTGGGTACGGGTTGGTCGAAGTTGGGCGAGACATGGTCGTGGTGTGCGCTGGTCACCGCTTGTTCGCGCAGGTCCAGCAGGCTGTGCCGGGCGATCTGCCGCGCCAGCGCCTCGGCTTGCTCAAGGGCGCGCTGCAGGCCAGCCTGGGACAGGTCGGCGGTGGCAGCGTAGGCCTCCACGCCATTGACCCGCACGGTGAGCATGGCGCCCTCATCCTGGCTGAAGAAGGGTGGTTCGGCGACGTTGCGGCGAACTGAAAGCGCCTGGTGCGACTGTTTTACATGGCGCAGGGAAAACAACTCGGCCGTACTGCGCAGCGCGGCAAAGCGCTGGCGCAGCAGGGCGCTGGAATCGAACATGCGGATGCCTCCGTGTACACGGTGGCTCCCCCTAGAACCACCCGTCTTGCATGGCGAGGCAGGTATCGTCGTGTGCCTCGAGCAATGCCAGCTCATTATGGCAGCCCGGTACTTCCCAGGTCAGGAAATAACGTGCGGCTTGCAGCTTGCCGAGGTAGAAGTCGCGATCAGCAGCGCTTGCCTTGAGCAGGCCAAGCTCGGCGTGAACCGCCTGCTCAAGCCAGCGCCAGCCGATCACGCAGTGGCCGAAGGCCTTGAGGTACAAGGCAGAGTTGGCCAAGGCACCAGCGACTTTGCCTTGGGCCAGATCGCCGAGCAGGGCCAGGGTTACGCCTTGCAGGCGGTTGACCAACTGCTCCAGCGGCTGGCGCAGCAGGTCCAGGTTGGGGTGATGGCTGGCGCGCTCGCCGGTGGTGGCGATCAGGCGGATCAGTTGCTTGAGGCCGGCACCATTGTTCTGCGCCAGCTTGCGGCCGAGCAAATCGAGCGACTGAATACCTTCGGTACCTTCGTGGATCGGATTCAGGCGGTTGTCGCGGTAGTACTGCTCGACCGGGTATTCGCGGGTGTAGCCGTGGCCGCCGAGAACCTGGATCGCCAGTTCATTGGCCTTGAGGCAGAACGCCGAAGGCCAGGATTTGACGATCGGGGTCAGCAGGTCGAGCAGCGCCTGCGCTTGGTTGCGCGACGTTTCGTCGTCGGCGGTCTGGGTATCGTCGAACAGGCGCGCTGCGTACAGGCCCAGGTCGAAGGCGCCTTCTACATAAGCCTTTTGTGCCAGCAGCATTCGTTTCACATCGGTGTGCGCAATGATCGGTACTGCCGGGCTGAGCGGGTCTTTGCTGTCCGGCAGCCGGCCTTGCGGTCGCTGGCGGGCGTACTCCAGCGAATACAGGTAGCCGGCGTAACCGAGCATGACCGCCCCCATGCCAACGCCGATACGTGCTTCGTTCATCATCTGGAACATGCAGGCCAGGCCTTGGTGCGGCTGGCCGACCAGGTACCCGACGCACTGGCCATTGTCGCCGAAGTTCAGGGCTGTGGAGGTGGTGCCGCGCCAGCCCATTTTGTGGAACAGCCCGGCCAGCAGCACATCGTTGCGCGGGCCACGGCTGCCGTCCGGGTTTACGTGGTACTTGGGCACGATGAACAGCGAGATGCCCTTAACCCCGGGCGGGGCGTCCGGAAGCTTGGCCAGCACCATGTGCACGATGTTTTCCGACAGTTCGTGGTCGCCGCCGGAAATGAAGATCTTGTTGCCTTTGAGTCGGTAGCTGCCGTCGTCTGCTGGTTCAGCACGGGTGCGGATGTCGGCCAGCGAAGAGCCGGCGTGGGGTTCGGTCAGCGCCATGGTGCCGAAGTAGCGGCCCTCGATCATCGGTTGCAGGAACAGGCGCTTCTGTTCATCGGAGCCGAAGCTCTCGATCAGGTTGGCCGCGCCCATGGTCAGGAATGGGTAGGCTGTGGTGCCCGCGTTGGCGGCCTGGAAGTGGGCGAAGCAGGCTTGCGAGACCAGGCTGGGCAGCTGCATGCCACCAACCTCGAAGTCCCGGTTGGCGTTGAGGAAGCCGGCTTCGAGGAAGGCGTCGACGGCGGGTTTTACTTCGGGAATCAGTTCGGCGCGGCCATCCACATAGCGTGGTTCGTTTTCGTCGGCCTTGCGGTTGTGCGGGGCGAAATACTTCTCGGCGACGGTACGCGCGGTGGTCAGTGCCGCATCGAAGGTTTCACGGCTGTGTTCGGCGAAGCGCGGGCGTTGGGTCAGGGCTTCGGCGTCGAGGACTTCGTAGAGCTCGAAGGCGAGGTTGCGGGGGCTGAGCAAGGTCTCGGGCATGGTGGCGGTCCTGAGGCGGGATGCTGCGAGTGTAGGGGCCTGGTGCGGGAGGGGACAGGTTAATAGGTGTGAGTGATATTGTTTTAGAAAGGGCGAGCGCCATGGCTTTAAGGGGATGGCGTTAGAGGTGCGTCGTCTGGGAGACCGAGCGCCGCCCGCGCGGCGCATCGCGAGCTGCGCTCGCTCCTACGTTTGTTTCGGGCCGGTTATTTCTGGGGGGATTGGGCGCGGGCGCTTTGGGGCATGTCGCGATATTGCGCCGAACAAACAAAACGGTCGCGCGCGCCTGTCACGGGCGTTACTGGCCCGAAACAGACGTAGGAGCGAGCGCAGCTCGCGATGCGCCGCGCGGGCGGCGCTCGATTTCAGCAACGGCATAACATCCACGGCAAACATGCCCGGCCATTGCGCAACCTCATGCCATGCGGTGTGGCGTGCCATGCGCCATGGCTTTAAGGGTATGGCGTTAGAGGTGCGTCGTCTGGGAGACCGAGCGCCGCCCGCGCGGCGCATCGCGAGCTGCGCTCGCTCCTACGTTTGTTTCGGGCCAGTTATTTCTGGGGGATTTGCGCGCGGGCGCTTTGGGGCATGTCGCGATATTGCGCCGAACAAACAAAACGGTCGCGCGCGCCTGTCACGGGCGTACTGGCCCGAAATAGACGTAGGAGCGAGCGCAGCTCGCGATGCGCCGCGCGGGCGGCGCTCGATTTCAGCAACGGCATAACATCCACGGCAAACATGCCCGGCCATCGCGCAACCTCATGCCATGCGGCGTGGCGTGCCATGCGGTGTGGCTTTGAGGGTATGGCGGCAGAGGTGCGTCGTCTGGGAGACCGAGCGCCGCCCGCGCGGCGCATCGCGAGCTGCGCTCGCTCCTACGTTTGTTTCGGGCCAGTTATTTCTGGGGGATTTGCGCGCGGGCGCTTTGGGGCATGTCGCGATATTGCGCCGAACAAACAAAACGGTCGCGCGCGTCTGTCACGGGCGTTACTGGCCCGAAACAAACGTAGGAGCGAGCACAGCTCGCGATGCGCCGCGCGGGCGGCGCTCGATTTCAGCAACGGCATAACATCCACGGCAAACATGCCCGGCCATTGCGCAACCTCATGCCGTGCGGCGTGGCGTGCCATGCGGTGTGGCTTTGAGGGTATGGCGGCAGAGGTGCGTCGTCTTGGAGACCGAGCGCCGCCCGCGCGGCGCATCGCGAGCTGCGCTCGCTCCTACGTTTGTTTCGGGCCAATTATTTCTGGGGGATTTGCGCGCGGGCGCTTTGGGGCATGTCGCGATATTGCGCCGAACAAACAAAACGGTCGCGCGCGCCTGTCACGGGCGTTACTGGCCCGAAACAGACGTAGGAGCGAGCGCAGCTCGCGATGCGCCGCGCGGGCGGCGCTCGGTCTTGCAGGCGCAGAAAATGTTGTGGCGAGCCCCAGCCCCCCAAACCCAATCTCAAGACAAACGCCCATAAAAAAGGAGAGCCGAAGCTCCCCTTTTTCAGCAACCCTCAGCTTCAGCCAATGGTCATCAGGCTGGCGTTACCACCCGCCGCCGCAGTGTTCACGCTCACCGCCCGCTCGATCACCAAACGCTCCAGCGCAATCTGGTGATCACCGCTGGACAGCCCGTGCACCCCAACGATCGCCCCGGCACGTTTGGCCACCTGCTGGCATACGCCGCGCAACTGGTCCGAGTCGCCATGGTGGATCACGGCGTCGAACGCCACTTCATCCTTGTTCCAGTCCGCGACCAGCTTCACCTTGGCCTGCAGCTCACGCGGCAGGCGGGCGCGCAGGGCTTTGCCCGGTTCACCGTCAACCCATACCGCCGAGCTGCCAACGGCCAGTACTGCGGCCAGCTGCGCCAGCAGGTCGGTTTCGTTGTCGGCCAGGCACAGCACGTGCTCACGCGGCAAGATGGTGTAGCTGTTGCGCTCGCCGGTCGGGCCGGGCAGCAGGCGGGCGATGCCGCTCTGCGACTGGCTGGCGAACTGGCTGCACAGCGCGACCAGGTCGGCCAGCTGGTTGCTCTCGGCCCAAGCCTTCAGGCCGTGCAGTGGCTTGACCAGCTGTTCGTGCAGGGTGCGGTCCGGCTTGCCTTCGCCGTCCTGCTGCTGGAAGTGGTGGCCAATGGCGTCGGCCGGACGGGTCGACAGCAGGCGGTACAGGTACAGCGGGCCGCCGGCTTTCGGGCCGGTGCCAGACAGGCCTTCACCACCGAACGGCTGCACGCCCACCACGGCACCCACAATGTTGCGATTGACGTACATGTTGCCGGCATTGGCGGTTTCCACCACTTTGGCAATGGTCTCGTCGATGCGGGTGTGCACGCCCAGGGTCAGGCCGTAGCCGGAGTTGTTGATCTGCTCGATCAATTGGTCCAGGTTGCGGCGGTTGTAGCGCACCACGTGCAGTACGGGACCGAAGATTTCACGCTTCAGTTCGTCGAAGCTTTCCAGTTCGATCAGGGTCGGCATGACGAAGGTGCCACGCTTGATCTCGGCAGCATCGGCAATGGCCACTTGGTAGACCGAGCGGCCTTTCTCGCGCATGCCCTGAATGTGCTTCTCGATGCCGGCCTTGGCTTCGGCGTCGATCACCGGGCCGATGTCCACGGCCAGGCGGTCCGGGCAGCCCAGGCGGCTTTCAGCCATGGCGCCCTTGAGCATTTCGATTACGCGGTCGGCGGAGTCTTCCTGCAAGCACAGCACACGCAGGGCCGAGCAACGCTGGCCGGCACTGTCGAAGGCCGAGGACACCACGTCGATCACGACCTGTTCGGTCAGTGCCGAGGAGTCGACGATCATCGCGTTCTGGCCGCCGGTTTCGGCGATCAGCGGGATCGGGCGGCCCTGGTTGTCCAGGCGGCCAGCGACGTTGCGCTGGAGCAGGCGGGCCACTTCGGTGGAACCGGTGAACATCACGCCTTTGACGCGTTCGTCTCCTACCAGGCCGGCACCGACGGTTTCACCGCGGCCTGGCAGCAGTTGCAGCACGCCTTCGGGGATGCCAGCTTCCAACATCAGGCGCACGGCCTGGGCGGCGATCAGCGGGGTTTGCTCGGCAGGCTTGGCCAGTACCGGGTTGCCGGCAGCCAGGGCTGCGGCCACCTGCCCGGTGAAGATCGCCAGCGGGAAGTTCCAGGGGCTGATGCACACCACCGGGCCCAGCGGGCGGTGGGCGTCGTTGCTGAAGTCGTTACGTGCCTGCACCGCGTAGTAGCGCAGGAAGTCCACGGCTTCACGCACTTCGGCGATGGCGTTGGCAAAGGTCTTGCCGGCCTCGCGGATGAGCAGGCCCATCAGCGGCTGGATTTCGGCCTCCATCAGGTCGGCGGTGCGTTCCAGAATGGCAGCACGCTCGGCTGGCGGGGTGGCCTGCCAGATCGGCGCGGCGTTCAGTGCGCACTGGATGGCGTGGTCCACGTCGGCAACGGTGGCTTCTTGCACGTGGCCAACCACGTCGCGGTGGTCCGCCGGGTTCAGTACCGGTGCCGCAGCGCTCTCGCTGGCGGCGCAGGCCAGCAGCGGGGCAGCCTTCCAGTCGTTGTGAGCGGTGGCCAGCATGGCGCAGGACAGCGATGCCAGACGGTGTTCGTTGGCCATGTCGATGCCGGCCGAGTTGGCCCGTTCAGTGCCATACAGATCGCGTGGCAGCGGGATACGCGGGTGCGGCAGACCGATACTGCCTTCCTGGGTACCCATGCGCTCGATGCTGGCCACCGGGTCGGCGACCAGTTCCTGGATGGAAATCGAGTGGTCGGCGATGCGGTTGACGAACGAGGTGTTGGCGCCGTTTTCCAGCAGGCGGCGCACCAGGTAGGCCAGCAGCGTTTCATGGGTGCCGACCGGCGCGTACACGCGGCACGGGCGGTTCAGCTTGCCATCGGCAATCTTGCCAACCACTTGCTCGTACAGCGGTTCGCCCATGCCGTGCAGGCACTGGAACTCGTACTGGCCCGGGTAATAGTTCTGCCCGGCAATGTGGTAGATGGCCGACAGGGTGTGGGCGTTGTGGGTGGCGAACTGCGGGTAGATGGCTTCTGGCACGGCCAGCAGCTTGCGGGCGCAGGCCACGTAGGACACGTCGGTGTACACCTTGCGGGTATAGACCGGGTAGCCTTCCAGGCCTTCGACCTGAGCACGCTTGATCTCGCTGTCCCAGTAGGCGCCTTTTACCAGGCGGATCATCAGGCGGTGGCGGCTGCGCTTGGCCAGATCGATGACGTAGTCGATCACGTACGGGCAGCGCTTCTGGTAGGCCTGGATAACGAAACCGATGCCGTTCCAGCCAGCCAGGGATGGCTCGAAGCACAGGCGCTCGAGCAGATCGAGCGAAAGCTCCAGGCGGTCGGCTTCTTCGGCGTCGATGTTCAGGCCGATGTCGTACTGCTTGGCCAGCAGCGTCAGCGACAGCAGGCGCGGGTACAGCTCTTCCATCACGCGCTCGTACTGGGCACGGCTGTAGCGCGGGTGCAGTGCCGACAGCTTGATCGAGATGCCTGGGCCTTCGTAGATGCCGCGGCCATGCGAGGCCTTGCCGATCGAGTGGATGGCCTGCTCGTAGGACGCCAGGTATTTCTGCGCGTCGTGCTCGGTCAGTGCTGCTTCGCCGAGCATGTCGTAGGAGTAGCGGAAGCCTTTGGACTCGAAGCGGCTGGCGTTGGCCAGTGCTTCGGCAATGGTCTCGCCGGTGACGAACTGCTCACCCATCAGGCGCATGGCCATGTCGACGCCCTTGCGGATCATCGGCTCGCCGCTCTTGCCGATAATGCGAGTGAGCGAGGAGGTGAGGCCGGTTTCGTTGTGGGTGCTGACCAGCTTGCCGGTCAGCAGCAGCCCCCAGGTGGCGGCGTTGACGAACAGCGACGGGCTGTTGCCCAGGTGTGGCTGCCAGTTGCCGGTACTGATCTTGTCGCGGATCAGCGCATCGCGGGTGCCTTTGTCGGGGATACGCAGCAGGGCTTCGGCCAGGCACATCAGCGCCACGCCTTCCTGAGACGACAGCGAGAACTCCTGCAGCAGGCCCTGGACGACACCGGCACGGCCGCCGGCGCTTTTCTGATTGCGCAGTTTTTCAGCAATGCTTGCGGCCAGCTTGTTGGTGGCTTCGGCCAGCGGCGCGCTCAGGCGCGCCTGCTCCAGCAGCATTGGCACCACTTCCTGCTCGGGGCGGCGGTAGGCAGCGGTGATTGCCGAGCGCAGTACCGACTGCGGCAAGATGCTCTCGGCAAATTCGAGGAAGCACTGGTGGCTGTGGTCGGCCTGGATTTCACCGGCATCGTCGGCCGGGTTGCTGGCATGACCGTTGAGTTCGGTCAGGGTTGCGCCACCCTCGAGCTTCTCCAGGTAATTGAAGATCGCTTGCTTGATCAACCAGTGAGGTGTGCGGTCAATGGACTGCGCAGCTGCTTTGAGTCGCTCACGGGTCGGGTCGTCGAGTTTGACCCCAAGGGTGGTAGTCGCCATTTCTTATCCTCGTTATTGCCACGGTTGTGGCCTAAGCTGGCATCAAGAGTAGCTGTAGGACAATTCGGGTGCAACTAGGTGCAACCTGAATTTTTTGTGTAGAAGGTGCAACTCGTCCGATAGCCATTCCCGCCCCCTGAAAAGGGGCGTTTTTGGTGTGATTTATTCTGAAAAACCGGTTTTTTACTCCCGAAAGGAGCAAAAAATGGGCTTTGTCGGAAAATGCACTGGCAGGTGCAACTTGCAAAAGAAAAATGGTTGCACCTTCTTTGCGTTGTTGCATAGCATTCGCCGCCTGGGTGCAACCGCCATCGCTGCGGTTGTGCATGATAAAAACAAACGCCAGGGCACACGCATGGGCAATCCACTAACGATCACCTTCGTGATCTACATCGCAGCAATGGTGCTGATCGGCTTCGCCGCCTATCGCGCCACCAAAAACCTTTCCGATTACATTCTGGGCGGTCGCAGCCTGGGTAGCGTGGTTACCGCGCTGTCTGCCGGTGCCTCCGACATGAGTGGCTGGCTGCTGATGGGCCTGCCCGGTGCCATCTACTTCGCGGGCCTGTCCGAGGTCTGGATCGCCATCGGCCTGACGGTTGGTGCCTACCTGAACTGGCTGTTCGTGGCTGGCCGGCTGCGCGTGCAGACCGAGCACAACGGTGACGCGCTGACCCTGCCGGACTATTTCTCCAGCCGTTTCGAAGACAATAGCGGCCTGCTGCGTATCATCTCCGCCATCGTCATCCTGGTCTTCTTCACCATCTACTGCGCTTCCGGCATCGTTGCCGGTGCCCGTCTGTTCGAGAGCACCTTCGGCATGTCGTATGAAACCGCGCTGTGGGCTGGTGCAGCGGCGACCATCGCTTACACATTCATCGGTGGTTTCCTGGCTGTGAGCTGGACCGACACCGTGCAGGCCACGCTGATGATCTTCGCGCTCATCCTCACCCCGGTGTTCGTGCTGATCGCCACCGGTGGCTTCGACCAGACCTTCGCCGCTATCGAGGCGGTGAACCCTGCGAACTTCGACATGCTCAAAGGTGCCACCTTCATCGGTATCATCTCGCTGATGGGCTGGGGCCTGGGTTACTTCGGCCAGCCGCATATCCTGGCGCGCTTCATGGCCGCTGATTCGGTGAAGTCGATCGCCAAGGCGCGCCGCATTTCCATGACCTGGATGATCCTTTGCCTGGCGGGTACCTGCGCCGTAGGCTTCTTCGGTATCGCCTACTTCTCGGCCCATCCTGAACTGGCAGGCCCGGTAAGCGAGAACCACGAACGTGTGTTCATCGAACTGGCCAAGATTCTGTTCAACCCATGGATCGCAGGTGTCCTGCTGTCGGCCATCCTGGCCGCGGTCATGAGTACCCTGAGCTGCCAGCTGCTGGTGTGCTCCAGTGCCTTGACCGAAGACTTCTACAAAGCCTTCCTGCGCAAGAATGCTTCGCAGATCGAGCTGGTGTGGGTCGGCCGTCTGATGGTGCTGGCCGTGGCCTTGATTGCCATCACCATGGCTGCCAATCCGGAAAACCGCGTGCTGGGCCTGGTGGCCTATGCCTGGGCCGGCTTTGGTGCTGCCTTCGGTCCGGTGGTGCTGATTTCGGTGCTGTGGAAAGGCATGACCCGTAACGGCGCGCTGGCCGGTATCGTGGTGGGTGCGCTGACGGTGATCCTGTGGAAGAACTTCGACACCCTCGGGTTGTACGAAATCATCCCGGGCTTCCTGTTCGCCAGCATCGCCATTGTTCTGGTGAGCAAGCTGGGTAGCCCTTCGCAGGCGATGGTCAAACGCTTCGAAGCGGCTGACGCGGCGTATCACGCCGACAAGTAACACCCGTTGAATTGGCGGCGCCTGCTTTGCGGGTGCCGCCAATCAGCAGCCAGGCCTGACTCCGCCTGCAAGGCAAGGTAAACTTGCCGCCTTCGCAGGAGTTGCCATGAACTATCGTCACGCCTTCCACGCCGGCAACCACGCCGACGTCCTCAAACACATTGTGTTGACCCGCCTCATCGCCCTGATGTCGCGTAAAGAGCAGCCTTTCGCCTATATCGATACCCACGCAGGGCTCGGCCTGTACGACCTGCAGGGTGACCAGGCAAGCCGCACCGGCGAGTACCTGGAAGGCGTAGCCCGCCTGTGGAATCGCGATGACCTGCCGGCCATGGCCGACGACTACCTGCGCATCATCAAGCGCCTGAATGCCGATGGCGAGCTGCGCTACTACCCGGGTTCGCCGGAACTGGCACGTCGTCTGATGCGCCAGCAGGACCGCGCCCTGCTCAACGAGAAACACCCTGAAGACGGGCCGCTCCTCAAAGAAAACATGAAAAAAGACCCGCGCGTGACCGTGCACCTGGGTGAAGGCTGGCATGTGCCGCGGGCCTTGCTGCCGGTGCAGGAAAAGCGCGCGATCATGCTGATCGACCCGCCGTTCGAGCAGGCCGATGAGCTCAAGCGCTGCACCACTGCCATGAAAGAGGCGATTGGCCGCATGCGCCAGACGGTTGTGGCCATCTGGTACCCGATCAAGGACCAGCGTTCGCTGACCCGCTATTACCAGGACCTGACCAGTACTGGTGCGCCGAAACTGTTGCGGGTTGAGCTGTATGTGCATCACCAGGACAGCCCTCAGGGGCTGAACGGCTCTGGCCTGGCCATCGCCAACCCGCCGTGGGGGCTGGAGGATGAGCTTAAGGAGCTGCTGCCATGGCTGGCCAAAGAGCTGGCACAAACCGCCGGTAGTTACCGCATGGACTGGCTGATCGCCGAGTAAACCTGAGCGGGTTTGCCCGCGAACACCGGCAACGCCGGTGCCATCCACCGCGTGACGGCTTCGCGGGTGAACCCGCTCCCACAAGGGGGCGGTGTGCCTCCAATGTTTGCGTTATAATCCCGCCCTTTAGCCGCCATCCGCCCAAGAGGCCGTTGGCGCATTTCTACCGAATGAAGAGGCTAATCCCTTGGCATTGACGATTCTTGGCCTGTCCGGCGCCCTTAGCCATGACCCTTCCGCGGCCCTGTACATTGACGGCAAGCTGATTGCCGCCGCCGAAGAAGAGCGCTTCGTGCGTGACAAGCATGCGAAGAACCGCATGCCCTACGAGTCGGCGAAGTTCTGCCTGGAACAGGCAGGCATCAAGCCGTCCGACGTCGACGTGGTAGCCATCCCGTTCGCCCCGATCAGCCTGTTCGGCAAGGCGCGGTGGCACTATGCCAAGCGCTATTGGTACGCCCCGGATCGTGCACTCGATGCCATCCTGATGGGCAACCGTCGCTACAAGCGTTATCGCAAGAAAATCGTCTGGTGCCTGGAGCAACTGGGCTTTGACCCGAAAAAGGTCAAGATCGAGCCCGTCGAGCATCACCTGGCCCACGCTTCCAGTGCTTATCACTGCTCGGGCTTCAAGGAAAAAACCGCAATCCTGGGCATCGACGGCAAGGGCGAGTACGCCACTACCTTCTTTGGCTACGGTGAAAACGGCAAGATCCACAAGATCAAGGAATTCTTCGACCCTGACTCGCTGGGTGGCCTGTACGGTGCCATCACCGAGTTCCTGGGCTTCGAAATGCTCGATGGCGAGTTCAAGGTCATGGGCATGGCGCCGTATGGCGACGCAAGCAAGTATGACTTCTCGCGTCTGGCCAGCTTCGAGAACGGCGAGCTGGTCATCAACACCGAGTACGCCAACGTTATCGGCCTGCGCCGCTATAAAGAGAAGGGCAAAGGCTTCTACTTCTCGCCGAAGCTGATCGAATGGCTGGGCCCCAAGCGCGAAGGCGACATCGCCGACGAGCCGTACATCCATTACGCCGCCAGCATGCAGGCGCTGTTCGAGAAACTGGCGCTGCAGATGATCGACCATTACTTGGGCGACACCCTGCGTGAAACCGGCAAGCTGGCCTTCGCTGGCGGCTGTGCGCTGAACGTCAAGCTCAACCAGAAAATCATCGCCCGTCCGGACGTGAAAGAGTTGTTCGTCCAGCCAGCCTCCGGCGACGCCGGGACTGCCGTTGGCGCCGCAGCCTATGTTTCGCACGCCCGTGGCGTTCCGGTCGAGAAGATGGAGCACGTCTACCTCGGCCCGTCGTACTCCAACGAAGACGTGATCGCTGCCTGCGCCCGTCACCCGAACCAGCCAAAGTGGCGCAAACTCGAGAACATGCCGCAGCAGATCGCCCAGATCATGGTCGACGGCAACCCGGTAGCCTGGTTCCAGGGCCGCATGGAGTTCGGGCCGCGTGCCCTCGGTGGCCGATCGATCATCGGCTGCCCGAGCGTGGAAGGCGTGGCTGACCGCATCAACCACCAGATCAAGTTCCGCGAACGCTGGAGACCTTTCTGCCCGTCGATGCTCGACACTGTCGCCCCGCAGATGATCAAGGTCGACCATCCCGCGCCGTTCATGACCTTCACCTTCGAAGTCGCTGAAGAGTGGAAGACCCGCGTGCCGGAAGTGGTGCATGAGGACGGCACTTCGCGTGCCCAGGTGCTCAAGCGCGAGTACAACCCGCGCTACTACGACATGATGAAGGCGCTGGAAGACCTGACTGGCAACGGCGTGTCGCTGAACACCTCGCTGAACCGTCGTGGTGAACCGATGATCTGCTCGCCGACCGATGCGTTGAACATGTTCTTCGGCTCGGACCTGCAGTACCTGATCATGGAAGACATCCTGGTTGTGAAGGACGGCGCGGCCCCGTATGACCAGCCGCTCTGAACCGCGCATCCTGCAGTTCTGCCATGGCTATGACGGGCCGTTCCTGGACTGTGCCCGTCAGTACGCCAGCCTGTTTCAGGGGCGTGGGTACCAGGTGACTACGGTGTTCCTCACCGGCGCCGCCGACGCGCAGGTAGCGGCTGGCTGTGCGTCGGAGGAGGTGCTGTTCCTTGAGTTCAGTTCCAAGGACGTGCGTGGTCTGAAACTCGGCGCCATCCGCGCATTGCGGCGCATTGCGGCCGAACGCAATTTCGCTTTCTGCATCGCCCATCGCTTCAAGCCGATCTACGTTGCCCTGCTGGGCACCGGCCTGCCAGTGATTGGTGTGCACCATGCCTTTGGCGACTACCAGCGCAAAGGCCGCCGCCTGTTCGCGAACCTGTTCAGCAAACGTCTGAGCCTGCTGGGTGTTTCGGACGCGGTACGTGACGATATGCGCCGTTGCTTGCCTCAGTGGCCGGCCGAGCGCATTCAGACCCTGTACAACCGCATCGACATCGACGCCCTGCAATCAGCCCTGGTGCCGCGCGCTGACGCACGCCAGGCCTTGGGCCTGGATGCTCAGGCGTGGATCGTCGGCAATGTTGGGCGCCTGCACCCGGACAAGGATCAGGCCACCCTGTTGCGCGGTTTTGCCCAGGCACTGCCGGGGCTGCCGGCTGGCGCCCGCCTGGCAATCCTCGGCAAGGGGCGTCTGGAGGCCAAGCTCATGGCGTTGGCCGCCGAGCTTGGTATTGCCGGGCAAGTCGACTTTCTTGGCCAGGTGCCGGATGCGCGCCGTTACTTTCAGGCGTTCGACGTGTTCGCTTTGAGTTCGGATCACGAGCCGTTCGGCATGGTTCTGCTTGAAGCGATGGTTGCCGGTGTACCGGTGCTGGCCACGGCCTGTGGTGGTGCCCGCGAAGTGGTCGAGGGCGTTGGCGTTCTGTTCCCGCTGGGCGACGCCGCGCAGCTGGCCCAGGGCCTGAAGCACATGGCCGTACTGGATGCTGAACAGCGCCAGGTCTGCGCCAGGCACATGCTGCAGCGCCTGCGTGAGCGTTTCTCTGATCAGGCGGTGCGCGAGGCCTTCTGGCAACTCCCGCAGGTGCGCGCGTTGGTGGGGCAGGCCTGATGCTCAATCGTATCCAGGCCTTCCGCGAACGCGGTTGGCAAGCTATCGATGCCAAGGCTTATGGCCAGGCGTGGGCGCGCTTTGGCGGCAGTGTCGCCACCCATCCGCTGGTGGTCGAGCAACTGGCGGACCTGGCACAAATCCCGGTGCGTTACCTGGGCTGGCACCAGGCTGGCGAGCTGAAAGCCGCGATCCCGGTCTGGGGGCGTCACCTGGCGCTGTCCAAGGACGTGCTGAAGCGTGCTGGCAAGAAAGCCCTGTTCGACCTCGGCAACGCCGAGATCATCCTGCCGGCGGCGCCTGATGCCGCTGCGCCGTTGCGCCATACCGTGCGTTACCTGTCCGAACTGAACCTGGGCCGCTTCAACGGCCTCAAGGCGCAGAAGGAGCAGTTGGCCATGGCCCGGGCGCCTGAAGACCTGTCGAAGAAGTTCCGCTACAACCAGCGCCGTGAACTTCGCCTGCTGGAAGAGGCGGGTGGTGTGGTACGCCCGATCAGCGACTTCAGTGCTCAGGAAATCGCCAGCATGTACTGCGACCTGTTCCTGCGCCGCTGGGGCTTCCCTGCCACCGGTGCCGAGCGTATGGCCGATGTGCTGGAGCGCCTGCGTGAGCTGCTGATCGGCTCGGTGTTGCTGCTGGACGGTAAGCCGATTGCCATCCAGCTGGTGTACCGCGTCGAAGCGCCGGAGTGGATCAGCGTCGAGTACATCAATGGCGGTGTCGACCCTGAAACCAAGGCCTTCAGCCCAGGCAGCGTGCTGAGCTTCCTCAATACCCAGGCCGCCTGGGAAGATGCCCGGACGCGCAACAAGCCGCTGCGGTTCTCGTTCGGCCGTGCTGACCGTGAGTACAAGGACCGCTGGTGCAACCCTGTGCCGGTGTATCAAGCGTGAGCCGCAAGCAGCAGTTGCTCAAGCGCCACCGGCGCAACAAACGCCTGGGGCTGCTGGCGGGCCTGGTTGCGCTGGTCGCCCTCGGTGTTTTCAGCTGGTGGTGGCTGCCGCTGCTGTTGTTCCCGCTGCTCTGGGCTGCCCATGAGGCCTGGTTTGCCGACCACCTGTTCTATGCGCCGGGTGAGGACTATGCCTACGACTTCGGCGATCAGGTGCAGCAGGTTCCTGCCAGCCTGCACGATGGCTGGCTCAAGGCTGAGTGCATGCTGCAAGGCGACGAAACCCTGGTGCTTGAACTGCGGCTAAAAAGCAGCTGGTTGGGGCGCTTTCTCGACCCTCGGGTTGAGTTACTGGCTGGCGAGCAGGCCGATCGGCAAGCCTTCGAGCGTGGCGTCGATGGCGTGCGTTTTCTCAACCTGACGGGGCTTGCTGCGCCATTGCAGGCCGGCACGTTGCGCCTGCGCGGCCGGCATTGCAAGTTGCAGGGTCAGTTGCGCCTGTGGATAACCCCTTCAATCGAGCTGCAGCGTCGCCGGGTGATGGTGATCGCGCCACATGCCGACGACGCCGAGTTGGCCGCGTATGGTTTGTACAGCCAGGCCGACGAAAGCTGGGTGGTGACCCTGACCGCCGGTGAGATAGAGGCCGAGCACTATCAGCAGATGGGCCTGGCAAAGGCCGAGGCCGCGCGCCTGAAAGGTCGCCTGCGTGCCTGGGACAGCATTGCCGTGCCGCGTTGGGCCGGTGTGCCGGAGTCGCGTTGCATACAGCTGGGTTACTTCTGCCTGCAGCTGCCTGCCATGCAGGCCGCACCCGATCAGCCGGCCGCCTCACGTGAGGCAGACCTGGCTGATATCCGCGTGTTCCGCCAGTTCAACCCGTTCCCGTTACCGGGCGACCGTGATGGCGCACCCACCTGGCACAACCTGCTGGCCGACCTGCGAGCCTTGCTGGAACTGGCCAGGCCAGAGGTGCTGGTGATGCCGCACCCGCAGCTAGACCCCCACCCGGACCATATCTGCGCTCAGGCGGCGGTGCTGGAAGCCTTGCACGGTATGGCCTGGCAGCCACAAACCTTGCTGTGCTACGCCAACCACCTGCACGATAACGACCGCTGGCCGATGGGCAACAGTGGCGATGGCGTGGCCTTGCCGCCGCAATTGAGCGCCGCCCAGGCCTGGGCACCCTGCAGCCTGGTGCTGGATTGCGCGACCCAGCGCGACAAGGCCATGGCCCTGGGCATGATGCACGACCTGCAGCCCCCGGCACCGTTCAAGCGCCGCCTGCGCCGCGTGCTGCAACGCTGGCTTGCCGGGCGACAGCCATCGCCTTACGGGGAGAACGAATTCTTCCGCAAGGCCGTGCGCCGACACGAACTGTTCTGGCGGCGTGAGCTGTAAGCACGCCCCATGGTTGACCGCGAAGGCGCAGAGCGCCCAAGGAAAGCAATGAAAGTCCTATTTCTGGTACAGAAGGAACAGCGGGCCATTCTTGACCGCCTGTACGATGGCGTCGCGGCCAACTGCGAGTGCGACCTGCGCTGGCTGACCAGCCAGGATCAGCGCAACCTGCGCCGCTACTTCAAGCGAGAGGTGCAAGTCGAGCGCTATGACCGCATCGTGTTCTTCCTGCGTTTCAAGCAGGAGATCCGTCAGGTGGCCTTTATCCGCACGGTGCCGAACCTGGTGATTCTCGAGCACGACGCCTACCAGAACTACATCCCGTGCAAGTACACCGGCAAGTTCAGCGCTCATTACCGCCAGTTGCCATGGGCGCGGGTGATCAGCTCCGGCTATATGGTCAGCGAGCGCCTGCGCCAGGAAGGTTTTGACGCGGTGTTCGTGCCCAAGGGCTATGACGAGCAGTTGCTGGCCGACCAAGGGCGCGAGCGTGACATCGAGCTGGCCTTTGTCGGCAGCGTCAACAGCGTGGCCTATAGCGGCCGCAAGGCACTGCTGGACGAGTTGGGGCAGGTCGAGAACCTGCTGGTAACCCGTACCAAGTCGGGCGAGGACTACTGCAACACGCTCAACCGTATTCGTTTCTTCGTCAGTGCCGATGTCGGCATGGGCGAATACATGATCAAGAACTTCGAAGCCATGGCCTGTGGATGTGTGTTGCTGGCGTACGACCAGGGCGAGGAAGAGAACTGTGCGCTGGGCCTGCAAGACATGCACAACGTGGTGTTCTATGACAACATCCCGACCCTTCAGGAAAAGCTTCGTCACTTGCGCGAGAACCCCGAGCTGGCACGGCAGATTGCAGAAAATGGCCGCCAACTTGCGGTTTCCCGTTTTAGTTTCGGCGCAGTTGGACGTAGCATCGTCGACCACATGCGCCCGGCGCTCAGGCCCCACCCGCCATTGTCTGCATGGCAGCGGCTGCGCCTGAAGCTGGGCATCTAAACAAGAGCTTTCGCGCCCAGGAGCGGGTCGTTGAAGGCCGATAGTCGTAATGCGGAGGGAGTCCGGTGCGCTTTTCAAATGAGAGTGACGTCACGCTCGTCGTGACCAGTTGTGGGCGGTTCGATCTGCTCAAAGACACCCTTGAGAGTTTCGATCGCTACAACACCGCGCCCATTCGCGAGGTATTCATCACCGAAGACTCTGGCGACGATGCTGTGCATGCCGCTGTGCCGGAGCACTGGAAGCCGCACTGCAAGGTGTTCGTCAACCGGCCCAAACTTGGTCAGTTGCCGTCTATCGACCTGGCCTACAGCCACGTGAAGACGCCTTACATTTTTCACTGCGAAGACGACTGGCAATTCTACCGCCAAGGCTTTGTCGAAGACTCGCGGGCCATCCTGGATGTCAGTCCCCACCTGCTGCAGGTGTGGTTGCGCAGCCATGCCCACGATCTGGCCATCCACAGCCCGTACATCCACTTGGGCGATCGTCAGGTGATCGCCGGGGTGCCGTGTTATCCGCTGCTGTCCGACAAGGCCGAGTGGCAGGCGTTCTCGCTCAACCCTGGGCTGCGCCGATTGAGCGATTACCAGCGCTGTGCGCCGTTTGCCGCCTATGCTGGAGAAAAGGCGCTTTCCCGTCGCTACGCTGAGTTAAATCTGACGGCGGTCACCTTGGAGGGTGATGCAGTATTGCACACTGGATTCGGCAATCACGTGACCTTGCCCATTGAAGTGGAGCGTAAGGCCAAGCGTCGTCAGCGTGATCGGATGAAGCTGGCGTTGGCGCTGGTTGCGGGGGCCTTGATCGGCATGGGAATCACCTTTTTTGTTCAATGAAGTCACTGTCCCACCTGACTTGAGCGGGAGAGGACCCATGAACATCGTCAATATGATGTGGGCGGGTGGAACGCCCTACATGTCGATTCACAGGGTGCATCGGCAGGTCTTGTCGAACGCGGGTGCCGACGCCCGGATCAGTAATTGGCTGCTGCTGGGGAGCGGGCTCTGCTGTGGGCTCGGTTCGACCCGGGAATGGCATATGCCCTCACGTGCGCTCAAAGGGCGGCACTTGTGGCGCTTGCTGCGCCCATGGCTGCGCATGCGGTTGCGCAAGGCACTGGCCGAGGCCGGGGCAGAAATCGTGCTGCTCGATGGTATTGGCGTCGCTCGGTTGGTGCTGCCGTTGTTGCAGCGTATTCCCCACGTACGTGCCAAGGTACTGTTCCATGGCACGACGCGTCTGAATGCCAGCGATATCCGCTTGTTGCAGATGTTTCCGTCCGAGCGGCTGAGTGTTGCGGCGGTATCACGGACGTTGGCCGAGTCGCTGGAGTGTGATCTGGGTAGGCCGGTGCAGACACTGCGCATGGCGCTTGACCCGCGTGCATTCGTCGAGCCTTTGCTGAGCCGTGATCAGGCCAGGCAGGCGCTGCGGTTGCCCCACGGCGCCGGAGTGATGCTGGGTGCGGTAGGGCGGTTGGTAGAGAGTAAAGGTTTCGAGATGCTGATCGAAGCATTCGCCAGGGCCAGTGCACGGCAGCCGGACCTGCAACTGGCGATCATTGGCGAGGGGCCGCAGCATGCCATGTTGCAGCAGCGTATCAACGCGCTGGGCCTGGCTGGGCGCGTTCATCTGCGCGGTCACCGCGAAGACCTGCAGCAGCTGTATCGGGCATTCGACTGGCTATTGGTGCCTTCGCGTTCCGAAGGCCTGGGGCTGGTGGTGCAAGAAGCGGTGATGGCCGATGTACCGGTGGTGTGCAGCGACCTGCAGGTATTCCGCGAGCAGTTGCACGATACGGGTGGCTACCTGCCGGTTGCCGACGAAAGCGCCTGGGCTGAGGCGATCGAGCGCTGTGCGGTGCTCAGTGCATCGACGATCGCCGCGAAGCAGCGCCAGGCACTGGCGCCGGAGCAGGCCTGGCAGGCATTCTGCAGCGGCTCGCAGAGCCTGTTGCGCAGTTGACGCTCAGCGTGTCAGCAAGGCTGCCTCGAAGGCGGCAAGGGGGAACCGGTCGCCCAGGTTCTCCCGCTCGATATAGCGCACCATGTGCTGCACATTGCGTCGAATCATGCGAGCCGACAGCGGCGGGCGTAGAAAACGCATGTCGGCCACGTCGATCAAGCCCAGACGCTGGTCGGGGGTGACCACCACATTGCCCAGGTGCAGCGAACGGAAGTAAACGCCGCTGCGGTGCAACTGGCGGATCAGTTCGATCAGGCGTGGCAGGTAAATGTCCCAGCTGAATCCGTCGTCGCGCGACATCTGCAGCAGTGTCCGCCCAGGTAGCGGGCGATACAGCACCGCAGTGCGGCCCGGCAGGTCGAGTTTGTGCTGGCTGATCACTTCGAGGGTGGGGATGCCCAGTTGCGTCAGGCGCGCGGCGTTATCGACGAAGCGCTGCGAGTAAGGGCGTAGCAGTGCAGATGAAATCAGCCGCTTCCTGCGAAAAACCTTGAGGAAATTTCCATCTGTGAGCAGGTAGACTTTGGCGCCATGGCTGTCTGCCTCAAGCACCTGTGCGCCAAGTGTCAGCTGATCGAAGTCGACCTGGGTGAGCCGGGAGCATTGCATGAATAGGGCCTTGTCGTCTGGCGAGCAAAATGACCGGCAATAATGCCGAAAATAATGTTGTAGCACCATGGATGGTGTTTTTGATTCATCGGGGGAAAGGATGTTGTATCAAAAAAACTGGGCACGAGCCTGGTTAGGATTGGGTCTGGTCTGGTTCCTGGCGGCGATTGCCCTGGCACCCAGCAACAAGGTTTATCAGCAAGGTCTAGTGTTGTTCTTGTGGCTGCCAACGCTGGTATTGGCCTGGTCGGCCCGAGGTGTGCTGGTGCAAGCCTGGGGGCGGCAACCGGCGCTGTGGGGGAGTGTGCTGCTGCTGCTGGCCTGGAGCGGTCTGAGCCTGGCCTGGTCGCCCGCCGAGGAGCCCGGGCGCGAGCTCAAGCGTTTGCTCTACATCCTGGTGTTCCTGCTGGCGTTTCCGCTGTTGGCCCAGCTTGGCCAGGCCCGCATTCGTCAGCTATTGCTGCTTGGCAGCGCGTTGCTGGCCCTCGCTGCGTTGGTCTCCATCCTCAAGTTCTATGGGGTGCAGCATAAGCCTTTGCTGGTCAGGCTGGAGGGTATTGGCGAGATATCCCACCCCATCCTGGGGGCTTATGTCATTGGTTCGGCCTTGCTCTTGATGCTCTACGAGCCACCTCGGCACCGTGGCTTGCAGTTGTTGTGGCTGGCGGCACTGGCTTGCCTGGGTGCCTTCGCCATTTTCAGCCAGAGCCGTGGCGCGATTCTGGCACTGGTGATTACCGTGGTAATGGCGCCGCTGTGGTTCCGTGACCGCCACAGCCGGGTGTTTTCTGTTCTGGCATTGCTTGCCACCGGCCTGGCCTTTTTGGCCGTGTACGACCTTATCGCCCACCGGGGTTCATCCTATCGGCCGGAAATTTTCCATGCCGTGGTCGAGATGATTGCCGCGCACCCTTGGACTGGTCTTGGCCTGGGGGCTCACTACGAAGTGAGCGCCGTCGGCAAACACTTCGATCACTCCCACAACATGTTCACCCATGTTGCCGTTGAAATGGGCTTGCCCGGCATGTTGCTGTGGGTAATGGTATGGCTGCTTACGCTGGGCGAAATCGTGCGCGCCCGCGGCACCCTGTTCGGCAAGGTCCTGCTGGGGTTCTGGGTATACTCGACCCTGGCCATGCAGTTCGATGCCGCCAGCCTCACCGGTACGCCACGTGCCGAATGGTTCATCAGCTGGCTGCCGGTGGGCCTTGCCATGTTGCTGCCATGGGGGCGTGCCGAAAATGACGCCTGTGGTAAAATTGCCGGTTCAACCTGAACAGCGAGCTCGATAATGGCCGAAACACCGCGACCAGCGGAGCACACCTCCAGCCTGAAGATCTACTTCCGGCTGTTGAGCTATGTGAAACCCTATGTCGGCATTTTCCTGCTGAGCATTGTCGGTTTCGTGATCTTTGCCTCGACCCAGCCAATGCTGGCCGGCATTCTCAAGTACTTCGTCGATGGGCTGAGCAACCCCGAAGCGGTATTGTTCCCCAACGTACCCTACCTGCGTGACCTGCAATTGCTGCAGGCGGTGCCGCTGCTGATCATCCTGATCGCTGCGTGGCAGGGCCTTGGCTCGTTCCTCGGCAACTACTTCCTGGCGAAGGTCTCTCTGAGCCTGGTGCATGACCTGCGAGTGGCTTTGTTCAACAAGCTGCTGGTGTTGCCCAACCGCTACTTCGACAACCACAACTCCGGGCACCTGATTTCGCGCATTACCTTCAATGTGACCATGGTCACCGGCGCTGCTACCGACGCCATCAAGGTGGTGATCCGCGAAGGCCTGACCGTGGTGTTCCTGTTTGCCTATCTGCTCTGGATGAACTGGCACCTGACCTTGGTGATGGTCGCCATCTTGCCGGTGATCGCGGTTATGGTCAGCATCGCCAGCAAGAAATTCCGCAAGCAGAGCAAGAAGATCCAGGTAGCCATGGGCGACGTCACCCACGTTGCCTCGGAAACCATCCAGGGGTACCGCGTGGTCCGTAGCTTCGGTGGCGAGGCCTATGAGGAGCGGCGATTCGACCAGGCCAGCCAGAGCAACACCGACAAGCAACTGCGCATGACCAAGACCGGCGCGCTGTACACACCGATGCTTCAGCTGGTGATCTACAGCGCCATGGCTGCGCTGATGTTCCTGGTACTGTTCCTGCGCGGGGATTCTACTGCCGGTGACCTGGTGGCCTATATCACCGCTGCCGGCCTGCTGCCCAAGCCTATTCGCCAGTTGTCGGAAGTCAGCTCGACCATCCAGAAGGGCCTGGCAGGTGCCGAGAGCATCTTCGAGCAACTGGACGAAGCACCCGAAGTGGACACCGGTACTGTCGAGAAGGAACGCGTGGAAGGGCGCCTGGAAGTGCGTAACCTGAGCTTCACTTACCCGGGTACCGAGCGTGAAGTGCTGAGCGACATCAGTTTTGTAGCCGAGCCCGGGCAGATGATCGCCCTGGTCGGCCGCTCCGGCAGTGGCAAGTCTACCCTGGCGGCCCTGATCCCGCGTTTCTATCACCACGACAAGGGGCAGATCCTGCTCGATGGTGTGGAGATCGAGAACTATCGCCTGCGCAACCTGCGCCGCCATGTTTCGCAAGTCACCCAGCATGTCACCCTGTTCAACGACACCGTGGCCAACAACATCGCCTATGGTGATCTGGCTGGCGCGCCGCGCGCAGACATTGAGGCCGCCGCGGCCGATGCCTATGCCAAGGAATTCGTCGACCGGCTACCAAAGGGCTTCGATACTGAAGTGGGTGAGAACGGTGTACTGCTTTCTGGTGGCCAGCGCCAGCGCCTGGCTATTGCCCGTGCGCTGCTTAAAAACGCGCCGTTGCTGATCCTCGACGAAGCCACTTCGGCGTTGGATACCGAGTCCGAGCGGCATATCCAGGCCGCTCTGGACCACGTGATGCAGGGCCGTACCACGCTGGTGATTGCTCATCGCCTGTCGACCATCGAGAAGGCCGACCAGATCCTGGTCATGGACCAGGGCCGCCTGGTCGAGCGCGGTACTCACGCCGAGCTGCTTGCGGCTAATGGCCATTATGCCCGCCTGCATGCCATGGGGCTGGATGAGCCGGCCAAGGCCGATATCACCTGAACCCTCCTTGATCGGGGCCGTCATGGCCCCGATTGTCACGGGAATTTTCCAGGGATGATCTGGCCATAAAGCCATTGCCTACCCTGTGCTAATATCCTGCCCCTGTTCATTATTTCCATATGGGTTGCCCATGAAGTTGTCCATGCCGCGTTTCGATCAAGCCCCGGTACTGGTGGTCGGCGATGTCATGCTCGACCGCTACTGGCATGGCGGTACTTCGCGTATTTCGCCCGAAGCGCCAGTCCCGGTGGTCAAGGTCGATCAGATCGAGGATCGCCCCGGCGGTGCGGCCAACGTTGCCTTGAACATTGCTGCGCTGGGCGCGCCGGCTTCGCTGATCGGTGTTACCGGCCAAGATGAAGCTGCCGACAGCCTGGCCAACAGTCTGCAGGCTGCCGGTGTCCGTTCGGTATTCCAGCGCATCGCGCATCAGCCGACTATCGTCAAGCTGCGGGTCATGAGCCGTCACCAGCAGCTGCTGCGTATCGATTTCGAAGAGCCGTTCGCCACCGACCCGCTGTCGCTGGGCGCGGAGGTCGATGGCCTGCTCGAAGGCGTCAAGGTGCTGGTGCTGTCCGACTACGGCAAAGGTGCATTGAAGAATCACCAAGACCTGATCCAGGCGGCGCGCGCCAAGCGTATTCCGGTGCTGGCCGACCCCAAGGGCAAGGACTTTTCCATCTACCGTGGCGCCAGCCTGATTACCCCGAACCTCAGCGAATTCGAGACCATTGTCGGCCGTTGCGTCGATGAAGCCGAACTGGTCGCCAAGGGCTTGCAGCTGCTGCAGGACCTGGACCTGGGTGCCTTGCTGGTCACCCGCGGTGAGCATGGCATGACCCTGCTGCGCGTTGGTCAGCCGGCGTTGCACCTGCCAGCACGGGCACGCGAAGTGTTCGATGTGACCGGTGCCGGCGATACCGTCATCTCCACCCTTGCCGCGGCCATTGCCGCAGGTGAGGACCTGCCCCATGCGGTGGCCCTGGCCAATCTGGCGGCGGGCATCGTGGTCGGCAAGCTGGGTACGGCTGCCATCAGCGCCCCTGAACTGCGCCGGGCCATCCAGCGTGAGGAAGGCTCCGAGCGCGGCGTGCTGGGCCTGGAGCAATTGCTGCTGGCCATCGATGACGCGCGGGCGCACAACGAGAAGATTGTCTTTACCAATGGCTGCTTCGACATCCTGCATGCCGGGCATGTCACCTACCTGGAGCAGGCGCGGGCTCAGGGTGATCGCCTGATCGTTGCGGTAAATGACGATGCCTCGGTAAGCCGCCTGAAGGGGCCGGGCCGGCCGATCAACAGTGTTGACCGGCGTATGGCCGTACTGGCCGGTCTGGGCGCAGTGGACTGGGTGATCAGTTTCCCGGAAGGCACCCCGGAAAACCTGCTGAGCCAGGTCAAGCCGGATGTGCTGGTGAAGGGTGGCGACTATGGCATCGACCAGGTGGTGGGCGCTGATATCGTCAAGGGCTATGGCGGCACCGTGAAGGTGCTGGGGCTGGTCGAGAACAGCTCGACCACGGCGATTGTCGAGAAAATTCGCAAGAACTGATCTGGCCTTGGGGTCGCTGTGGCGGCCCTCTGCAGGGGCGGGTTTACCCGCGCCTGCAAGAAGGTGAAAGCTCCCGGGATGTCACTTGTGCAGCGAAGTTCGCGCCCGCTCCAGCAGCGCTCGTGCCTTGTCGCCAAACCGTTGCAAGTGCGACGCCCGTTCAGGCGTGCGTTCCACCAAACCCTGCTGCTTCACCCAATCCTTCCAGCGTATCCGTTCATCTGCCACCACCCAGCCTTCCTGCCGGGCAAAACTCTCTGCCAGGTACAACCCACGCGTACTCGCTGGCACCAGTTCATCCTTTTTCAGCGTATACAGCTCTGCCAGTGGCTGGCCGTCCTTCAATGGCATCAGGTACAGGTCGGGCCGTTTGCGGTTGAGCCGCGCCACCAACTGGTCGCCCTCCAGCCGTTCGTCAACGTGGAACAAGCTGAGTTTCTTGGCGTCCCGGGGCACTTGCAGGCGCATGTCATAGATCAGCTGTAGCGAAGCGGTGGGCAGGTGCACATAGGCCCGTGGGCGCTCCAGTAGCATCAGTTTGCCGCAATGCACCGGGCGTGCGGCACCGGACTGGGGCGCCAGCACGAAGTGGGGTGTTTCGCGGTAGTGCAGGGCGGCGGCGTAGGGTACGGGCAGCCAGGTGTCGTTGAAGCGCCCGCCCAGCCAACCTTCCGGGGTTTCCAGCAGGCACTCCTCGGCCACTTCCTGTACAGCGGTGTGCAGCGGCAGGTTCAGCTCCTGCGCCGGCACATAACCGGAAATCAGTTTCAGCACCACATCGCCACGGTCTTGTCGGCGCTGACGCACCAGTACCCAGTAATCGCGGTTCTGCCAATGCAGCGTGAGGCGCACTGACACGCCCAGGTTGGCCAGTTCGACCACGAAATGTTGCGCGTCGGGTAACTGGATGGCCTTGCGCCGTTGCTGGGTCTGGGCAAAGTTCAGCGGCATGCCGATGCTTTGGTAGATCAAGCCTTCGGGCGTGGCCTCGACATGCAGTGGCAGTGTCTTGAAGTTGCTCGGGTTCTTGCGGATCAACGTTCGCGCCACGAGGCTCCTCCTTGCGTCGGGTCAGTCTCCAGGCCCTGAGTCGTAGGCCTGAGGTAACTCAATGCTGGCCCAGGATGCGGGCGACGGTGGCCACATTGTGGGCCAGGTGCAACGGGTTGATGGTGCCGACAATAGCACTGCTGACGCCCGGGTGGGCGAACAGCAGCTCGAAGCTGGCCTGCACCGGGTCGACACCCGGGGCCAGGCAGATGTGCCCGCTCGCCAAGGCCTTCTTTACCAGGATGGCCTTGCCGTGTTCGGCAGCGTAGTCCAGCACCGGGCGTTCTGCCTGTTCGTTGAGGTTGTAGGTGACCATGGCGCAGTCGCCTTGCTCCAGCGCTTTCAGACCGCCGGCGACGGTCTTGCCGGACAGCCCGAAACCGAGGATCTTGCCCTCCTGCTTGAGTTCGGCCAAGGTCTGGTAGACCTCCTGCTGTTCTAGAATGGCCAGGTCGTTGCCATCGGAATGCACCAGCACCAGTTCGATGCGGTCGGTTTCGAGCCGGCGCAGGCTGCGCTCCACCGAGCGGCGAGTGTGGGCGGCGCTGAAATCGAAATGCGACAGGCCTTCCTCGAACTCTTCACCGACCTTGCTGACGATTACCCATTCATCACGTTGGCCGCGCAGCAGCGGGCCCAGGCGTTCTTCGCTGTGGCCATAGGCCGGGGCGGTGTCGATCAGGTTGATGCCAAGCTCGCGGGCCTGAGCCAGTAACAGGCGGGCGTCTTCATCGCCGGGGATAGTGAAGCCCGTGGGGTACTTCACGCCCTGATCGCGACCCAGCTTGACCGTGCCGAGGCCCAGTGGCGAGACCTTGAGGCCGGTGCTGCCCAGCGGGCGATGGAATTTGTGCAGGGTTGGCAGGCTCATGGCAGCAGTTGCTCCCAGGCCGGTACGCCCAGCGGAGGGCGTGGCAGGTCGGTCAGGTCGGCCTGTGCTTGTGGACGAATGCCGTCGCGCTCCAGGTGGCTGATCACCCGGTCGCTGAAGTCCGGTGCCAGTGCCAGCTTGGTCGGCCAGCCGACCAGCAGGCGCTGCTGGTCGGCAAGGAAGGCGTTGTCCGGGCGTACTAGGCCGGATTGTGCCGGCTCAGCGCGGTCGACGCGCAGTGTGGCCCAGCGCACCAGGCTCTGGTCGACCCATGGCAGCAGGCTGGCGATTTCCTTCTGCGCTGCAGCAATCTGCGCTGCAGGCTCGCGCGCCACGCCATCGGCTTCGGCCAGGTCCCCACCGAGGTACCAGACCCACTGGCCATCGGCTGCCGGATGGGTGGTCACCGTCACCCGAGGCTTGGGCCCGCCGCCGAGGCAGTGGGCGTACAAAGGTTTGAGGTTCGGGCCCTTGGCCATGACCATGTGCAGCGGGCGGGTTTGCATGGCCGGCTGATCCAGGCCCAGCGCCTGCAGCAAGCCTTCGGTGCCGGCTCCGGCGCTCAATACGATGCGCTGGGCACGGATTTCCCGGTCGTCCACGCGCAGGCCAACCAACGCATCACCTTCACGCATGGGTTCGATGCGTTCACCTGCCAGCAAGGACTCGCCGGCCAGCTCGGCCAGATTGGCCAGCAGGCTCGGGACATCGATCACCAGTTCCGCCAGGCGATACACCTTGCCCTTGAACGCGCGGTCCTGCAGTGCCGGTGGCAACTGGTCACCCTTGACCTGGTCGACCCGGCCGCGCACGGCCTTGCTGGCGAAGAAGCTTGTGAGGTTGCCGGCCAAGGTGCCCGGCGACCACAGGTAGTGGGCATCGGAGAGCAGGCGGGTACGCCCGAGGTCGAGTTCGCCGTTGCCGGCCAAGGCCTCGCGCCAGCGGCGCGGCATGTCGGCGATGGCTTCCGAGGCGCCGGTCAGGGCGCCGTGCAGGGCGTATTTGGTGCCGCCGTGGATGATGCCCTGCGACTTGATGGTCTGCTCGCCGCCAAGGCTGGCGCGCTCCACCAGCACTGTCGAGTAGCCCAGGCGGCGCAGGCGGGCATTGAGCCAAAGGCCTGCGACCCCGGCGCCGACGATCAGCACGTCAGTGGAAATGGCAGATGGCATGGCGATACCTCGAAGACTGGGACAGCTGGCAAGTATACAGGGTCAGGCACACGGGGGATCGTGTGAGGGCTAACAGAGGCTCGCCTTGAGGTTTTTCGCGCTTGTTAGATCGAGCGCCGCCCGCGCGGCGCATCGCGAGCTGCGCTCGCTCCTACGTTTGTTTCGGGCCAATTATTTCTGGGGGATTTGCGCGCGGGCGCTTTGGGGCATGTCGCGATATTGCGCCGAACAAACAAAACGGCCGCGCGCGCCTGTCACGGGCGTTACTGGCCCGAAACAGACGTAGGAGCGAGCGCAGCTCGCGATGCGCCGCGCGGGCGGCGCTCGATTTCAGCAACGGCATAACATCCACGGCAAACATGCCCGGCCATTGCGCAACCTCATGCCATGCGGTGTGGCGTGCCATGCGCCATGGCTTTAAGGGTATGGCGTTAGAGGTGCGTCGTCTTGGAGACCGAGCGCCGCCCGCGCGGCGCATCGCGAGCTGCGCTCGCTCCTACGTTTGTTTCGGGCCAATTATTTCTGGGGGATTTGCGCGCGGGCGCTTTGGGGCATGTCGCGATATTGCGCCGAACAAACAAAACGGCCGCGCGCGCCTGTCACGGGCGTTACTGGCCCGAAACAGACGTAGGAGCGAGCGCAGCTCGCGATGCGCCGCGCGGGCGGCGCTCGATTTCAGCAACGGCATAACATCCACGGCAAACATGCCCGGCCATTGCGCAACCTCATGCCATGCGGTGTGGCGTGCCATGCGCCATGGCTTTAAGGGTATGGCGTTAGAGGTGCGTCGTCTTGGAGACCGAGCGCCGCCCGCGCGGCGCATCGCGAGCTGCGCTCGCTCCTACGTTTGTTTCGGGCCAATTATTTCTGTGGAATTTGCGCGCGGACGCTTTGGCGCATGGCTCGATATCGTGCCGTACGAACCAGGCGGCCGCGCGCGCCTCTTGCAGGCGTTACTGGCCCGAAACAAACGTAGGAGCGAGCGCAGCTCGCGATGCGCCGCGCGGGCGGCGCTCGATCTACCCGACACCCCAAAAATCAAGGCAAGCACCAGGCAGCCCTGGCACGACCTCCAGCCAGACGCAGGGCAAACATCAATGCCCAGCCGTCTTCGAAAACAGCTGAATCACCACCACGCCACCCACGATCATGGCCATGCCAAGCATCGCCGGCATATCCAGCTTCTGCCCATAGATCACCAGCGCCGCCACACTGATCAGCACAATCCCCAGGCCCGACCAGATGGCATAGGCAATCCCCACCGGAATGCTGCGTACCACCAGCGTCAGCATCCAGAACGCAATGCCATAGCCAACCACCATCAGCAGCAGTGGCAACGGCGTGCTCAGGCCTTTCACCGCCTTCATCGAGGCGGTGGCGATGACTTCGGCGCAGATGGCAATGGCGAGGTAGGTATAGGCATTCATGGCGGGATCCTCCGTTACTGAGCGGGCATTCTAGACGTTGCCTGGATGGGGTAAAGTCATTACCTATCAATTTGGGAGATAGGTTGATGGCCGAGCAGTGGAATCTTGAACAATTGCGTACCTTTCTGCGCGTTGCAGAACTGCGCTCGTTCTCCGCGGTGGCACGTGAGCAGCACAAAGCCCAGTCGGCGATCAGCAGCGCCATCGCGCTGCTCGAAACAGACCTAGGGGTCACCCTGTTCGAGCGCAGCAGCGGCCGGCAACCGAAACTGACTGAAAATGGCAGCGCCTTGCTGGAAGACGCCCGCGAATTGTTACGCCAGTGCGAACGCCTGGATGGCCGCGCCCTGGCCCTGATGCGCGGGCAGGAGGCCTTGCTGCGGGTCGCGCAGGACGAAGCCATGCCATATCAGCCGGTGATCGACAGCCTTGACGAACTGGCTAGCCGCTACCCGTTCCTAGAGGTGCAATTGGCCAGTGGAGCCCAGGGCGATGTGGCGCGCAAGCTGGTGGAGCGGCGCGCCGATCTGGGCCTGTTCTTCCTCCACGAAAGCATCCCGGCTTCCTTGGAACGCCGTGCCTTGGGCAGCGTGGAGATGGTCACGGTGTGCGCGGCCGGCCACCCGCTGGCAGGCGAAGGCCGGGTCACCCGCCAACAATTGGCCCGCCACCGGCAGTTGCTGATCACGCCACAACAAAGCGGTTACCCTGGCGGCGAGGCGATCAGCCCGCAGGTATGGCGTGCCGACAGCTTCTACGCCATGGCCGAACTACTGATGCGCGGCCTGGGCTGGGCCTGGTTACCCCGGCATGTGGTGCAGTACCCGACCTACCAGGCGCACATGGTCGAACTGGACAGCGATTGGCGGCCGCCGGCTTTGGTGGCGGAGCTGGCCTGGCGCCGTGATGAGCCTCTGGGCCCGGCCGCGCAGTGGCTGGCCGAGCGCTTTGCAGTGCACCTTCGCGCGATCGGGTAGAATTCGCCGCCATGAACAGAACTCTCTATACCTTGTTGTTTCACCTGGGCCTGCCGCTGGTTGCGCTGCGCCTGTACCTGCGCGCGCGCAAGGCGCCGGCCTATGGCCAGCGTATCGGCGAGCGTTTTGCTTTCAAGCTGCCGGCCATGCGCCAGGGTGGCATCTGGGTGCATGCGGTATCGGTGGGCGAGAGCATTGCGGCCGCACCCATGGTGCGTGCCTTGCTCAAGGCTTATCCGGAGCTGCCGATCACACTGACCTGCATGACCCCTACCGGCTCTGAACGCATCCGCGCCATGTTCGCCGACGAACCGCGCGTGCAGCATTGCTACCTGCCCTACGACCTGCCTTGGGCGGCGGGGCGTTTTCTCGATCATGTGCAGCCTAAGCTGGGCATCATCATGGAAACCGAGCTTTGGCCCAACCACATTCACCAGTGTGCCAGGCGCGGCATTCCGGTGGCGCTGGCCAATGCGCGCTTGTCCGAGCGCTCGGCCCGTGGCTATGGGCGCTTTGCCAGGCTTACCCGGCCGATGCTGGCCGAGATGAGCCTGATTGCCGTGCAAACCGAAACCGAGGCCCAGCGCTTCCGTGACCTGGGTGCACGCCCTGAGCGCGTGCAAGTCACCGGTTCGATCAAGTTCGACCTGAAGATCGACGAACAGCTGCTGCCGCGCGCCAAGGCATTGCGTGAACAGTGGGGGGGCGGCCAGCGTCCTGTGTGGATCGCCGCCAGCACCCACGAAGGTGAAGATGCCTTGATCCTGCAGGCGCATCGGCAGTTGTTGCAGGTGCATGGCGATGCCTTGCTGATCCTGGTGCCGCGCCATCCCGAGCGCTTCAATGCAGTGCATGCGCTGTGCAGCGAGCAGTTCCCCACCGTGCGCCGCTCTGCCGGCACGCTGGTCGATGCGCAAACGCGGGTATTGCTGGGCGACACCATGGGCGAACTGCTGTTCCTGTATGCCCTGGCCGACATTGCCTTCGTCGGTGGCAGCCTGGTGCCGACCGGTGGGCACAATCCGTTGGAGCCTGCGGCGCTGGCCTTGCCGGTGCTCATGGGGCCGCATGTGTTCAACTTCCTCGAAATCAGCGCGATGCTGCGCGAGGCGGGTGCGTTGCAGCAGGTGGATGATGCTGACGGGCTGGCCGGCGCGGTGCGCCGTCTGGTGGAACTGCCGCAGGATGCCCAGCGCATGGGCGAGGCGGGCAGGGCGGTGATGCGGGCCAATCAGGGGGCTTTGCAGCGATTGCTCGAGGGTCTGGGGGCCTTGATCCGCTGATAATCGACATATCCACTCAAAGACCCGGTCTAGAGTGGGTATGTCTGATTCTGGTTATTTATTCCTACGGCGTAAGTTATAACTTCCTACACTGGATTTCTCGCCGTTAGGAAACTTCCTACGAATAGACTTTAAAAGTCAGAAGTGTCACACGCTTGTGTCGGAAGCTTGTAGGACGTTTGTCCTATTGCTTCGGGCTAGTATCGCCTCATGTCCGGTTTTCATAAGAGGTGGCGTGATGGCTGATTTATCTGATGGCAATGCCAACACTATTGAAAGTGGGCTGGTGTGTCTTATCACGCTGGCGCGTTACCATGGTGTTGCCGTCTCTGCCGAGCAGTTGCAGCACGATCATGCAGCAGCGGGTGAGCGTTTCTCTACCTGCACACTACTTCGGGCATTTCAGCAACTTGGCCTCAAGGCCAGACACCGCAGCGTCGATCCGGCCCGGCTGCAGCAGACGCCCTTGCCCGCTATTGCAGTGGATACGCGTGGTGAATACTTCATCATCGCGCGCGTGGAGGGCGAGAAGGTTCTGGTGCAGGACCCCCATTCCCGCGCGCCGCAAGCGCTGACCTTCGCGGAACTGGTGGTGCGCTGGTCGGGAGAACTCATTCTGGTTCGCTCCGATGCCCAGTTGCCCCTCGGGCTGTCACGCTTCGACTTTACCTGGTTCATTCCTGCCCTGGTGAAGTACAGGCGGCTATTTGGCGAAGTGCTCGTGGTTTCCCTGGTCATTCAGATACTGGCTTTGCTGACGCCTTTGTTCTTTCAGGTGGTAATGGACAAAGTCCTGGTGCATCGCGGTTTGACCACGCTGGATGTTATCGCCTTGGGTTTATTGGTCGTCGTTCTGTTTGAAACATTGCTGAGTGGGTTGCGTACCTATGTGGCAGCTCATACAGCGTCAAGAATCGATGTCGAACTGGGTGCAAAACTGTTCAGGCATTTGATCGATCTTCCCACCGCCTATTTTCACGCCAGGCGAGTCGGTGACTCGGTTGCCCGAGTGCGAGAACTGGAGAACATCAGAAGTTTCCTGACCAACAACAGCATCACGCTAGTGCTGGATGTGCTGTTCTCGGTGGTCTTCATCGCTGTCATGTTCCTCTATAGCGGATGGTTGACGCTGGTCGTCGTTGGCTCGCTGCCTTTCTATTTTCTCGTATCCTTGGTCGTTACTCCGCTACTGCGGGCGTTGATTGATCAAAGCTTCCAGCGCGGCGCCGAGAACCAGGCCTTTCTGGTCGAGGCGGTCAACGGCATCGACACACTGAAGTCGATGGCCGTGGAACCTCAGGTGACCCGGCGCTGGAATGATCAGTTGGCCGCTTATGTATCTGCCAGTTTCAAGACCCAGAACCTTTCCAGTATCGCCAATGAAAGCGTCGGCCTGATCGGCAAGCTGGTCACGGTAGCCACCTTGTGGCTGGGGGCCCGGCTGGTCATCGAAGGCGCACTCACGGTGGGCGAGCTGATCGCCTTCAACATGCTCGCAGGGCGCGTGTCGCAGCCCATCATCCGCCTGGCCCAACTCTGGACCAGCTTCCAGCAGACAGGGGTATCGATTCAACGCCTGGGTGACATTCTCAACACCCGTACCGAGGTCAACCAAGGCAAGGGCACGGTGCTGCCCACACTTGTCGGGCAGATCGAGCTCGATCGTGTGTGTTTTCGCTATCGGCCGGACGGGGGCGAAGTCGTGCGCGACGTCAGCCTGAAGATCGCCGCCGGAGAAGTGATAGGCATTGTAGGTCGCTCGGGGTCAGGCAAGAGCACGCTGACACGCTTGATTCAGCGGCTGTACTCACCCGAGCGGGGGCGGGTACTGCTCGACGGTGCTGACCTGGCGGTAGCCGATGTGGCGTCACTGCGTCGGCAGATCGGTGTGGTGTTGCAGGACAACGTGCTTTTCCGGCGCACCGTGCGCGAGAACATTGCCCTCGGCAACCCAGCGGCACCGCTTGAAGAAGTGATCGCCGCAGCGACGCTGGCGGGTGCTCACGAGTTCATCCTCGAATTACCGGATGGCTACGAAACCCTGATTGGTGAGCACGGCGCCAGCCTGTCGGGTGGGCAGCGACAGCGCATAGCCATCGCCCGAGCGCTGTTCGGCAACCCACGCATCCTCATTTTCGACGAAGCCACCAGTGCGCTGGACTATGAGTCCGAACGGATCATCCAGCAGAACATGGCGCGGATTTGCGCGCAGCGCACGGTCATCATCATTGCCCATCGGCTCTCGGCAGTACGCCATGCCGACCGCATCGTGGTCATGGAGCGTGGGCAGATCATCGAGCAAGGGACTCATGATGAGCTGCTGGGTTATCCACAGGGCACCTATGCCTACCTGCATCAACTGCAGCTCGGGGCCGCCGTATGAGTGTGGCGTTCAAGGACCTTGCCGAGCGCTACCGGGATGCGTGGATAACGGCATGGCGAAAGCGCCGGAGCATGGACGGCCCCGTACGTGAGCCCGACGAACTGGCCTTTTTACCTGCGGCACTGTCCTTGCAGGAAACGCCAGTGCATCCCTTGCCGCGCTACCTGCAGTGGAGCCTGCTGATGTTCATCGGGCTGGCGCTCGCCTGGGCTTGCATCGGTGAGATCGATGTCATCGCCAGTGCCGAAGGCAAGATCGTGCCCAGTGGCAGGAGCAAGTTGATACAGGCCAGCGAGGTCGCGGTGGTGCAGTCGATCCACGTCGTCGATGGCCAGCCGGTGCGCAAAGGCGATGTGCTGGTCGAGCTGGAAGGGCAGTTGACCGAGGCTGACATCAAGCGCCTGGGCAGCGAACTGCTGGCTGCACAGATCGACCAGGCCCGCGCCAGCACACTGCTGAGTGCGCTGGACGGCGATGTGGCACCTGCCTCCCTGGCACCATTGATACCGCAGGCCACGGCCGCGCAGCAGGCAGGCGCGCAGCGCTGGCTGGAGGGGCAATACCTGGAGTTGCAGGCCACGCTGGAACAGGCCGATGCCGAAATCGGTCAACGCGCTGCCGAAATCCGTTCCGCCCAGGGCCGGGCTGACGCGCTCCGGCAACTGTTGGTGATCACCCGCCAACTGACGGCGGATTACAAGCTGTTGTTCAGCGAATCGGCCGTGGCCAAGCACACCTACCTGGAAAAGGAGCAGGCCCGCCTGGAGCAGGAACGCGAACTGGCACTCCAGCGCTCGCGCATCGACGAACTGAACGCTGCACGGCTTGCTGCTCAGCACCGCCGCAGCGGTGCCATTGCCCAACTGCGCAGAGCCATGCTCGATCTTCACGGTGAGGCGCAACGGCGCATTGCAACCCTTGAGCAGGAGTTGAACAAGGCCGAGCAGCGGCATCGCCTCAAGGTACTGACATCCCCCGTTGACGGCACCGTCCAGCAGTTGGCGATCCATACACAGGGCGGGGTGGTTACACCCGCGCAGACACTGATGGTCATTGTGCCGACGGGCGAGCCGGTGGAAGTGGAAGTGAAAGTCGAGAACAAAGATATCGGCTTTGTATATCCCGGGCAGCCAGTGGAAGTGAAAGTTGAGACGTTCACGTTTACCCAGTACGGGGTTGTCCCGGGGGTGGTGGAGAGTATTTCTGACGATGCCATTGAAGATGAGAAGCGAGGGTTGGTTTATAGCGCTCGAGTCCGCCTGGGTAAGGAAATAATGCGTGTAGGAAAACAGGATGTTCCGTTGACGGCGGGTATGTCAGTGCGTGCGGAGGTTATTACGGATAAGCGCAAGGTTATAAGTTATTTTCTAAGACCTTTGCGGCGACATGTGCAGGAAAGTTTAACGGAGCGCTAAGTGATTACTTGTGAGGGCGATAACAGATGGGCGCGAATCAGCTACGAGAAAAAAACGGCTGGAGAATGCTGTACGAAATTATATGGAATGCACTGAGGGTTAGCGCCGCCGTCGCGTTGTGTCTTCCCGCGAGCTGTGTTGCTTTAGTAGTGGCGACTGTTGCTTTAAGCGAGAAATCGAAGCCGGTAGCACCCCCTGCACCAAAAGTATGTGGTGTGGTGTCCGGTGTTATGTATGAGTTTTCAAGCGAATATGTTCCTTTCTGGCCGGAATATGAGGATGAAGGAAGTTATAAGAGAGGGGCTGGCGGCGTTGATAGAGGGTGTGAATCAAATTTATATTCTTTAAGTCTGGCCATGAACTGGCCTGAGTTAACGCCGGGAAACTATTTCTCAGAGACGTTTAGTGGAATCGTAGTGACGATTGAACCATGGCCCGCCGGTGAGAGGGGACTGCGCGAAACCTTTGATTTTTTCATTTCCGAGGCAACTCATAAGCAGCGAGAGGCCAAGGTGTTTGATAGACAATTAGGTTTGAATCGAGTGGAAGGTGTTGATAGCGTTTTCCCCAATTCACCACGGATGATTTTCTGGTCTGAAAGAAATGGGTACATGGAGCAAATTGGAAGGTGTAGTTGGAGTAAGTATAGGTCTAAATACCATCGCTGTCATTTTAGATATTTGCTGGAGGACAGTAAAGCTATTGTAAAGATTGATTTTGGATGGGACGAATTGAGCGAGTGGGGTGAGATAGCATCGCGTGTAAAAATCTTCTTGGCTTCTAATGGTATACAAGGATAATTTTTATGATGAAATTAAGCCATTCTGATATCGAGCTTGCAAGCGAGTTGTTAACAAAAGAAGGTCCGTCGGCGATGTATGATAAATTAGCCGAAAAAGGTGATAAATATGCGGTGCTCGCAAATGGTGTGGCTCGGGGGAACAGCATTGCAGGTGTGGCGGCGATAAACTACATGAAAGGCGTAGCCGCAGAAGCGGGTATGCCAATGCGCGATGAAGATGTTGAAGCCATCCGTTTTAATATGGCTAAGGAATATCTGAATGCGTTAAAGGCGCATGCGGTGGATGGTTTTGTTTCAGGGCCAATACCTCAAGCTGCTATAGCGAATTTCCATAAGCAAGTATTTGAAGGTTCCGGATATCCTGAAAGCGCTTGGACCCTTTATCCCATATTTTTAGGATTGCCAGAAGAAAGTAAACAGATATATTGGGGACTGGTTTTGTCCTCTGCGGGGGATCCCGCGAAGGAGCTAGAGCTGGCAGGGCGTACCCATGCTTTTATGAGCCAAAAAAGTGTGTTGGGTTCAAAAGAGGTAATTGGAGCTGCTAGAAAGTGGTTTCATCATATCGAAGCACCCACGGGATGGTTCGATCTTGCGTCAACTACTTTCGACAAACTGGTTGATTTTTTCATACATCAAGATACTGGTTTAGGTGGAGGTGCATCAGACGCCTCAATCAAAATCGAAATCACCCCCACAACCGAATCCCGCCGCGACCTCCAAGGCCAGGACGATATCCGCAATGACGTCTCCAACGGCTACGTCGATCGTCGCCTGACCCACAGTATCGCATTCACCGACAGCACCCTCGACAACACCGACTTCACCTCCGCTCAGTTGGGCAGTTTGGCCACCGGTGGTGTTCGCCCTGGCGAGCTGCAGATCGACCCCAACGTGCGACCCAATCAGCATCTGGCTCAGTTCTATCGTGATGGCAATGAACAACCGGATTTCAGCCTGCGCAATGCCGTGGTACTCAACGGGTTGGCAGCAATGACCACGGTGAACACGTTTGTCGACCCGCTCTTGCTCGACCTCAGCGGCAAGGGCGTTGGTCTGACGGGTATCGAGGAAGGCGTACTGTTCGATATCGATAACAGTGGTTCACTGCGCCGCACCGGCTGGGCAGACCGGCTGACCGGCATGCTGGTGCATGACAACGGTACCGGCCAGGTGAGCAACGTCAGCCAGCTGTTCTCCGAATACTACGGCGGCAAGGCAGGCAGCGACGGCAGCTCTGGTGAAACACCGTTCAAGGATGGCTTCGCCGCCCTGGCAAGTGTCGACGCCAACGCCGATGGCGTCATCAACGTTGAAGACGCCATCTGGGCGCAATTGAAGGTGTGGGTCGATGGCAACCATGACGGGCGTGCCGATGCCGGTGAGCTGAGGGCATTGCAGGAGCATGGCATTAGCCAGATCAGGCTCGGCCAGGTCGAGCCGGTAGGAGAGGTGCGTCAGGGTAACGAGGTCATTTCCCGAGGCGCTTTCACTGTTAATGGTGAGGACCGGGAAGTACTGGCGGTGAGGTTTCTCGCCGATACCGTCGGTAATCGGATCGAGGCCCAGGAGGGTGGCACTCTACTGACTTCGTCAAGCGGGCCCACTTCCCGAAGGGCCTACATCAGCCAGAGTGCTCAAGGCAGCACGCTGGACGCCGCAGCGCTCGGCGTACAGACGCTGTACGGCAGCGCGGGCGATGATGTCTTGACCGCGGCCCCAGGGGGCAGTTGGCTGGTTGGTGGCGGTGGCAGCAACACCTATCACGGCGGGGCGGGCGACGATGTATTCGTGATCAGTGCCAGCGACGATTGGGCGAACATGCAGGGCAATGGTGGGCGCGACACGGCACTGATCGTGGGGGAGCATGGCGTTGGGCTGAACATGGCCAAGGCCGGGCTGACAATTGCGCAAGGCGGGCGGGGTAAGGACATCATCGCCAGCGGCGGTCAACGCGGAGTTTTCATAAAGGGCGGCTCGGGCGACAGCTTGCTGATTGGCGGTGGCGGCAACGATGTGCTGGTTGGCGGTACGGGCCGTAACGACATCATTGGCGGTACCGGCAAGTCGGTGATCTATGCGGGCCCCAAGGGGGATCGCATTCAGGCCTCGGCGGGCGGAAGTATCATTTACGCCGGTGGTGGCGCTGATCGGATTACGGGCGGTGCTGCCGATGACGTGATCGAGGCCGGACGCGGCGATGCCACGATTGACGGAGGCGCGGGCACCAACCTGGTCAGTTTGCATGGTGCTCACGACGAGTACCTGATCACACGTACCGAATCGGGCCACCTGATCACCGACACCGTGGCGGGACGAGATGGCCGTCTGAGCTTGAGCAACATCCAGAAACTCAGCTTCGCCGACATTGCTGCCATCGATCTTCTCGGCGGGGGCGCCATGCCAATCGGCGACAGGCTCTCGCCTGAGCAACTGGCTACATTCGCCACCACTGACACGGCGCTGATAGTCCCTGCAACGGCGCTGCTGGGCAATGACCAGCCACTTGGCAGCAGCGGGCCATTGCGCATCGCCTCAGTCAGCGCTGGCAAGGGTGCAACAGTGCGGCTGAATGAGCAGGGTGATGTGGAGGTCACGCCGTTGCCAGGCCATGACGGTGATGTCAGTTTCCGCTACGACTTGGTCGATGCTGCCGGCAATGCGTCCATGAGTGTGACCGAAGTGGGCAGTGCTGCATCAGCACCCTTGCGGGCAACGGTAACGTTGCGCCATGAACAATCCCCCGCTGACCCGCTGTCGGGGCGGCAGTGGTACCTGGACGAGATCAATGTCGCGCCGGTATGGCGTGACTTCACGGGCAAGGGGGTGAGGATAGGGCAGTTCGAGCCGGGTGGGGAGTTTGCCGTGGCACCGGAAATCTTCGACATCGGGCACCCCGATCTCAAGCCGAATATCGATCCTATCTGGCTACAAACTCAACGCACTAATGGCACGCTGCCCGCTCTGGCGTCCAATCACGCCACTCAAGTGGCTGGGGTCATGGTTGGCGCGCGCAATGATCAAGGAGGGATCGGCATCGCATATGAGGCGAAGATCGGCGGGCACTACCTGGCCAACAAAGGCGATGACCTGACCAATCTGGGGCAAATGGTCAACTACGACATAGCCAACAACAGTTGGGGTTTCAAAACGGACTTCGGACTCACAAATGTTCCAGAAGGAAAAGTCGATACTGCTCTGGCGCTGGCATTCAGCACTACGCTTGCCGCCACCAACGGCCGTGGCGGGCTAGGCACCATCGTCGTCGCCTCTGGTGGCAACCAGCGCCATAAAGGCGGTAATGCACAGGGCTCGCTGACCAACAACAACCGCCACGCCATTGAAGTGGCGGCCATCAACGCAAAGGCAGACCTCTCGGTACTGCAAGCTGCCACGGCACCCTTTTCCAATCCAGGCTCCAGCTTGCTGGTCGCTGCACCGGGGAGCCATGTTTTATCCAGTGGCGTCAGCCTTGAAGCGGAGCGCGGTGCGTCGGTCGGCAGCGCCTACAGCACGACTCAGGGCACCAGTTTCGCCGCGCCGATCGTCTCAGGCGTGGTGGCGTTGATGTTGCAGGCCAACCCGGGGTTGGGTTACCGGGATGTTCAGCAGATCCTCGCACTGTCTGCGCGCAAAGTGGATGACGCATCAACCCAATGGGCTTACAACGCAGGGCGCAATTGGAATGGCGGTGGCATGCACGCCAGCCACGACTATGGCTTTGGCATGATCGACGCCCGCGCCGCGGTGCGCCTTGCCGAGTCCTGGGGGAGCCGGGCGACCAAGGCCAATGAACGGCTGCTGACAGCCAGCAGTGCACCAGTGGCTCAACAGGTTGCGGCGGGACAGGTTGCGACTTTGTCTTTGACCCTGCCGGCTGATTTGCTGGTGGAGCATGTGGAGGTCGATGTCCACTCGATGGTCGGCCGCCTTGGCGACATGACGCTCACGCTGGTGTCGCCTGGCGGCACGCGCAGCGTACTGCTCGATCGCACAGGCAAGGCGCCGGGCTCGGGTGATGACGATCTGGGCGATTCGCGTTCAGGGGCGTTCAAATATGGGTTCATGTCGACCCATCATCGCGCAGAGCGCTCGGCTGGGGAGTGGAAACTCGAGGTGCGTAATGCTGTTGCTGGCTTACCGTTAACGCTTGATCGCTGGACGCTGCGCCTCGTCGGCAGCCCCGGCACCACCGATGATGTCTATTACTTCACCGACGACTACGCGAACCTGGTGGCAGAAAACCCAGGGCGCGCGAAGCTTGACGATGCCATCAGCGGCACCGCTGGCGGGCGCAATACGTTGAACGCGGCTGCAGTAAGTCGCAGTATCTCGGTGGATCTGGCCAGCGGCAGCGCCAGTATTGCCGGTGCGGCGCTCACCATAACCTCTGGCTCGGTGCAAAACCTTATCAGTGGTGATGGCGACGATACCTTGATCGCCGGGCCCGCCGGGGCATTACTGGATGGTGGCCGTGGGTACAATCTCCTCAAGGGGGGTGAGGGTACCGACCGCTTTGTCATCCACAGGCGTGCAGGCGGTAACGATGTACTCAAGCAGTTCGAGACTTCGCGTGAGGTGATCGACCTGGTCGGCTTTGGTGGTTCAGGGTTTGCTGACTTGCAGATGCAACAGGACGGCAATTCGACTGTGCTCGACCTTGGCAGTGGGCAGAAGCTGACGATTGCGGACACTACGATTGCTGAACTGCGGTCAGCGAACTTCCGTTTCCTTGACGCTTTCACCGCTGCACCAGGTTATTTCGAGGGCAGCCCTGAAGAGCAGACGACCCCGCCTGTCAACGCAAATGTTCTGCTTACCGGTGGTGCAGGTGGCGTGTCGCTTGCCAGTGACGCATCCGGGCAGTTGGTGGCTTCGTTGGCAGGCACGATATATTCCCCGCCGACGGTTGCGCCCAGCGTGTTTCTGGTGACAAAACAAGAAGGTGTGAGCGATTACAAGAACACCCTTCGGGGGTTCCGACACGGTATCGACAAGATTGACCTGACCCAGGTAGGCATCAGTCGCTTCGAGGATCTGCACGTCAGCAAAGTCCAGCGCTTCAAACTCAATGACTTTGCGCAGATCCACGGTGTAGCCGTTGATACTCAGGCAGTGCCGGGGCAGGAAGGTATTGTGAAGATGCTGTACCTGGATGCGCTCGAAGTTGCGCAGGTGACAGCGGAGGACTTTATCTTTGCGCAGCCGGCAATGGTCACATCTGAAGCGGTTGCCGTGCCAGAAATTTCCGCCCTTTCAGCAGGGTCATCGCTGTTTGCTGTCGAGCACTCGCTACCGAGCCTGGGGAATCTTGTTGACGCAATGGCTGCGTTCGCCCCTGAACCTGCGGGGCCTGCGCTAATTGGTGATATGTCGGTTCAACGCATCGACTCGACGATTGCCGTAGCCGCCTAGGCGTTGTCGTTCAGGGCTAGAGTGATAGTGGAGGCCTATCGCCAGCAAGCCAGCTCTCACAGGTGCATCATGCCTTCAGGCCTGGCACCGTGTGGGAGCGGGCAAGCCCGCGAAGAGTCCAGCACCTATCTCAAGGCCTGCGCTCGAAGTTCTTGGCCGCTGCTGCCGCCAGGTCCGGTGGCAGGAAGTCCTTGTCCGGGTTGTAGTCAGGTTTCAGGTAGCGCTTCAGGTCCTGCAGGTCTTGCGGGCTCAGGGTGCCGGCTGCCTGCTTCAGGCTCAGGTTGTCGAGAATGTAGTCGTAACGGCTATTGTTGTAGTCGCGCACGGAGGTGTACAGCTGGCGCTGGGCATCAAGCACGTCGACGATGTTGCGGGTACCGACCTGGTAGCCGATTTCGGTGGCTTCCAGCGCGCTCTGGTTGGAAATGATCGACTGCTTGCGCGCCTGTACCTGTTCCACATCGGTGTTCACTGCGCGGTGCAGGTTGCGGGTGTTTTCCACGACCTGGCGGCGCAGGCTTTCACGCTGTTGCTCGCTCTGGCTCAGGCGCTGGTAAGCCTCGCGTACCTGCGAGCTGGTCAGGCCGCCGCTGTAGATCGGGATATTCAGTTGCAGGCCAACGCTGGTCTGCTCGACGTCGCCGCTGTAGCGCACCCCCAGTTGCGATGGGTTGGTAAAGCCGAGGCTGTCGTTGTCACCCTTCTGGTACTTGGCCACGGCGTCCAGGGTCGGTGCATGCCCGGCCTTGCGCTGACGCAGGGTCTCTTCTGCGGCAGAAACCGCGTAGTTGGTGGCCAGCAGGTTGAGGTTCTGGCGCCCGGCGGTTTCGACCCAGGCTTTGGCATCGTTGGGCGTTGGCACTTGTACCGGCAGGCTATGCACTACGCCCTGGATAGAGGTGTACTCACGGTTGGTCAGGGTCACCAGGGCCTCGAAGGCATCCTGCACCTGGCGTTCGGCGATGATCCGGTTAGCGCGTGCAGTGTCATAACTGGCTTGGGATTGCAGCACGTCGGTCTTGTCCGAAAGGCCCACGTCGAAACGCTCGTTGGACTGATCCAGCTGGCGCTTGAAGGCCGCTTCCTCTGCCTTGGTGGCGGCCAGGTTGTCCTGGGCGCGGAGGACGGCGAAGTAGTTTTGCGCGGTTTGCAGGATCAGGTTTTGCTCGGTCGCCGACAGCTCCAGTGCTGCCTGTTCGTTGACGGCTTCGGCGGCTTGCAACTGGAACCAGCGATCAGCGCGGAAGATCGGCTGAGCCAAGGTCGCGCTCCAGGAGTTGCCGCTGCGATTGGACGTCATGGACGGCTCGTCCAGCTTGGTGCGGGTGTTCATCATCTCGGCACCGGCCGACAGGTTTGGCAGCAACCCGGCGCGGGCCTGCGGCACCACTTCGCGGCGCGCCCCGTAATCGGCGCGTGCGGCAGCCAGGTCGGCGTTGTTGTCCACTGCCTCCTGGTAGACGCTGACCAGATCGGTCTTGACTGTCGAGGGCACGTCCGCTGCCCAGACCACTCCGTTGGACGCACAAGACACGGCTATCGCCAGTGAGAGTTTGCGCAGCATAGAGGCAATCCTTGTACGAAATTTAATTACTGAACTGTTGAGTATCGAGCGATGGGCCAGTGTAGTGCCATGCGCACCCGGCAACAATCGCTCGGTGTGCCTTTCATCATCCGCGCATTTACCTGCTTGGCTTTGCTGACCACTCCAGTCTAGACTGCGCATGTTCTTGTCGGGGTGCCTTGAAGCAAAGGCTGAGATCGCAGAGGTGCGGATCCCGTTGAACCTGATCAGGTTAGCGCCTGCGTAGGGAACAAGATTGCTCACCTTCCCGGGGAGCCTCTTGTGCCAGGTCCGGGATTGTCACAGCTGCATACAGCTTCAGGCACCCCCATATCCGGCACTGCACCCAAAGAGGGTGCGTCCGCGCGTTTCAGGTTCACCCCGACATTCCACTGCTAGGAAGCCGTCAGGAGAGCCTGTGATGACCAAACAAGAAAAAACGATCAACCTCAGCGAATCGGCACAAGTCGATCAGCAGTCCGTACAACCGTTCCCGCGTTCGCGCAAGGTGTATGTCGAAGGCTCGCGCCCGGACATCCGCGTCCCCATGCGTGAAATCAGCCTGGATGACACCCCGACCGATTTCGGCGGCGAGGCCAACGCCCCGGTGCTGGTGTATGACACTTCTGGCCCGTACACCGACCCCGATGTGATCATCGACGTGCGCAAAGGCCTGGCCGATGTGCGTTCGGCTTGGATCGAAGCCCGCGGTGACACCGAGCGCCTGGAAGGCCTGAGCTCCGACTTCGGTCAGCAGCGCCTGAACGATGCAGAGCTGGCCAAGCTGCGTTTCGCCCATGTGCGCAACCCGCGCCGGGCCAAGGCCGGCGCCAACGTCTCGCAGATGCACTATGCCCGTCAGGGCATCATCACCGCCGAGATGGAATACGTGGCCATCCGCGAAAACATGAAGTTACAGGAGGCCCGCGCCGCCGGCCTGCTGAATGAGCAACATGCCGGCCACAGCTTCGGTGCCAACATCCCGAAAGAAATCACCCCTGAATTCGTCCGCCAGGAAATCGCCCGTGGCCGCGCGATCATTCCGGCCAACATCAACCACCCGGAAGTAGAGCCGATGATCATCGGCCGTAACTTCCTGGTGAAGATCAACGGCAACATCGGCAACAGCGCCCTGGGTTCCTCGATCGAGGAAGAGGTGGCCAAGCTGACCTGGGGCATCCGCTGGGGCTCGGACACGGTCATGGACTTGTCCACCGGCAAGCACATCCACGAAACCCGCGAGTGGATCATTCGCAACTCGCCGGTACCGATCGGTACCGTGCCGATCTACCAGGCCCTGGAAAAGGTCAACGGTGTGGCAGAGGACCTGACCTGGGAACTGTTCCGCGACACCCTGATCGAGCAGGCCGAACAGGGCGTGGACTACTTCACCATTCACGCCGGTGTGCTGCTGCGCTATGTACCCCTGACCGCCAAGCGCGTCACCGGCATCGTCAGCCGTGGTGGCTCGATCATGGCCAAGTGGTGCCTGGCGCACCACAAGGAAAACTTCCTGTACACCCACTTCGACGAAATCTGCGAAATCATGAAGGCCTACGACGTCAGCTTCTCGCTGGGCGACGGCCTGCGCCCTGGCTCGATTGCCGACGCCAACGACGCGGCGCAATTCGGTGAGCTGGAAACCCTCGGCGAGCTGACCAAGATTGCCTGGAAGCACGACGTGCAATGCATGATCGAAGGCCCCGGCCACGTGCCGATGCAATTGATCAAAGAGAACATGGACAAGCAGCTGGAGTGCTGCGACGAGGCGCCGTTCTACACCCTCGGCCCACTGACCACCGATATCGCGCCAGGTTACGACCACATCACCTCGGGCATTGGTGCGGCGATGATCGGCTGGTTCGGTTGCGCCATGCTCTGCTACGTAACGCCGAAAGAGCACCTGGGCTTGCCGAACAAGGACGACGTCAAGACCGGCATCATCACCTACAAGATCGCCGCGCATGCCGCCGACCTTGCCAAGGGCCACCCGGGGGCACAGATCCGCGACAACGCCTTGTCCAAGGCGCGTTTCGAGTTCCGTTGGGAAGACCAGTTCAACCTGGGCCTCGACCCGGACACCGCCCGTGCTTTCCATGACGAGACTCTGCCGAAGGAATCGGCCAAGGTCGCGCACTTCTGCTCGATGTGCGGGCCGAAGTTCTGTTCGATGAAGATCACCCAGGAAGTGCGTGAGTACGCTGCCAAGATCGAGGCCGTGGATGTGACGGTCGAGCAAGGCATGCGTGAGCAGGCCGAGCGGTTCCGCCAGGAAGGCAGCCAGCTGTACCACAAAGTCTAAACCGCAGCACCTTACCCTGTGGGAGCGGGCTTGCCCGCGAAGCAAGCACTGCGGTGCATGGCACCGGCTTTGCCGGTGTTTGCGGGCAAGCCCGCTCCCACAGGGTGGTGCATGCCACTCACCATCATTCCTGCGGACATGACAATGACATCACCCAGCCAGTTCTCTCCCGACCATCCAATCCCCATCCAGCAGCGCATCTTCGGTGCTCGCGACCTGTTTTCACTGTGGTTTTCCCTCGGCATCGGCCTGATGGTGCTGCAGGTCGGTGCCATGCTGGCGCCAGGCCTGGGCCTTGCTGGCGCGGTGCTGGCCATCGCCCTGGGCACCGGTGTCGGTGTGCTGTTGCTGGGCGCCGCCGGGGTTATCGGCAGCGATACCGGCCTGTCTGCCATGGGCACCCTGAAACTTAGCCTGGGCAGCCATGGCGCGCGCTTGCCGGCGCTGCTCAACTTGCTGCAACTGGTGGGTTGGGGCGCCTTCGAGATCATCGTCATGCGCGATGCCGCCAGCTTGCTGGGAGCGCGGGCGTTCGGTGAGGAGAGTGCCTGGAACAGCCCCATGCTCTGGACCCTGTGTTTTGGTGCCCTGGCCACCCTGTTGGCCGTCAGCGGGCCACTGGCCTTCGTGCGCAAGGTGTTGCGCGCCTGGGGTATCTGGTTGTTGCTGGGCGCTTGCCTGTGGCTGACCTGGAACCTGTTCGCCAAGGCCGACCTGGCCGAACTGTGGAACCGTGCCGGGGATGGTTCGATGTCGCTGGCGGTTGGCTTCGATATCGTCATCGCCATGCCGCTGTCCTGGCTGCCGCTGATCGCTGACTACTCGCGCTTTGCCCGCAATGGCAAGCATGTGTTCGGCGGCACGGTCGTTGGCTACTTCATTGGCAACACCTGGCTGATGAGCCTGGGCGTGGCCTACACGCTGGCGTTCGCCGCCAGTGGCGAAGTCAATGCGCTGTTGCTGGCCCTGGCGGGCGCCGGTATGGGGATCCCGCTGCTGCTAATTCTGCTGGACGAGTCGGAAAAAGCCTTCGCCGACATCCACTCGGCGGCGGTTTCCACCGGTGTGCTTATACCGCTGAAGGTCGAGCACCTGGCGTTGGCCATCGGCGTGTTGTGCACCCTGATCGCCCTGTTGGCGCCACTGGCACAGTACGAAAACTTCCTGTTGCTGATCGGTTCGGTGTTCGCGCCGCTGTTCGGCGTGGTGCTGATGGACCACTACGTGGTCCGTCGACGCCGTCTGCCAGCGCAGGTCAATGGCTTGCACTGGCAGGCGTTGGTGGCCTGGTTTGCCGGGGCGGTGGCCTATCACCTGATTGCCGCCAAGGCGCCGGAACTGGGCGCGACCCTGCCAGCATTGCTGCTGGCAGGTGTGCTGCATGGGTTACTGAGCCTCAGCCGCGGCCGGGAAACAGTTCAGGCTTGAGTACGCCATTCAGGCGCGGGTAGGGGATCTTCAGTTCCACGTGGCCCATGGAGTAGGGCGCGATGGCATAGACCTCGTACTTGACCACTACCGCGCCGTACGTCAGAGCGACGTGCGGCGATTTCTTGAATGGCCAGGTCTTGACGAACTCGGCATCCTTGTCCATGCCCACGCTCATCAGCCAGGCGCGGTGCGATTCTTCGACGGTTTTCCAGAAGGTGTCTTCCTGGCCGGGCACCAGCATGTCCTGCAGGGTCAGCACCTTGTCCAGCTTGCGTGAATAGTTGATGAAGCCGCGGCCGGGCATGCCGTGGGCGCCACCGCTGTCCAGGTAGCTGGACAACTCGATGATCACCAACCCGTCATGCTGTTCGCGTACCTTGGCTTGCAAGTAGCTGCTGTTACGTTTGTCGGCACTGGCCAGATATTGCTGTTCGTAGGCCTGCAGGGTGGCTGGTGCGGTGCCATGCTGATTGTCTTCGGTCAGTTGCAGCAGGCGTTTTTCGACGATGCCGTCGAGCTTGGGCAGGGCTGGGAAGTGGATCATGTCGATGTTCACCAGCGGGCAGTCGCTCTCGCTGCAGCCGGGTTTGACATGCTCCCAGGCGTCGCGCTTGACCTCGAGCGGGGCCCGGTAGTTGGGCGTGAACAGGCTCTGGCAGGCGCCCAGAGCGAGTGCCAGCACGGCCACGGAAGTCAGTTTGACAAGTGTCATGATGATCCTTGCAGAACAGGGAAAAGTCGGCCTTTGACCGTCTGCGCGGCCTTCAGTTCGCCACTAAGCTAACAGAGTGAAGGGCTGCTGTCCCGAGTGCGCCAGCGGTTGCTGGAAAGGGATGAAACCAACAGGCGTGCGGAGTAGGATGGCGCGAAGCAGTATTCGAGGTAATGAGGATTTCCATGTCAGACGCGTTGAACGCTGTGCCCAAGGGCTTCGAAATCATCGAGCGGGCCAATTGCTTCCAGGGCTTTTACAAGCTCGACAAGTTACGCCTGCGTCACGAGCTATTTGCCGGTGGCATGGGGCGCGAGATCAGTCGCGAGCTGTTTGTGCGCCACGATGCGGTATGCGTGCTGCCTTACGACCCTGCGCGCGATGAAGTGGTGCTGATCGAACAGTTCCGCGTGGGCGCACTGGACAAGGTCGCCAACCCTTGGCTGATCGAGATGGTTGCCGGGCTGATCGACAAAGACGAGCAGCCCGAGGAAGTCGCCCATCGCGAGGCCGAAGAAGAAGCAGGCCTGACGTTCAGCGCCCTGTGGCCGATGACCCGCTACTTCCCGTCGCCAGGTGGCAGTGACGAATACGTTCACCTGTTCCTCGGCCGTTGCAGCAGCGAGGGCGCGGGAGGGCTGCATGGCCTGGAAGAGGAGGGCGAAGACATTCGCGTACGCGTGTGGTCGTTCGAGGATGCCCTGCAGGCGGTGCGCGACGGGCGCATCTGCAACGCGGCAACCATTATTGGCCTGCAATGGCTTGCGCTGAACCGTGACGAAGTAAGAGGTATGTGGAAGTGAACCTGCTGCGCGAGCGCTATCGAGTCGACCTGGTCGGGCTGCAGGCAGCCTGCGAGGCCAACTACGCCCGGCTGATGCGCTTGCTGCCCGACATGCGCACCACCCAAAGCTCGCGCCGCATCGGCATGACCCAGGGTGATCAGATGCTCGGCGTGCTGGTGCTCGACGTGGTGCTGGCCTGCCCGTACACCACCACCCTGCATGTGCGCCAGGAACACAGTCTGCCGTGGTTGCCAGTCCCGCACCTGGAAGTGCAGGTGTATCACGATGCGCGCATGGCCGAAGTGGTCAGTGCCGAACACACCCGGCGCCTGCGCAGCATCTATCCGTATCCAAACGACGCCATGCACCAGCCGGACGAAAAGGCCCAGCTCAACCTGTTCCTGGGTGAGTGGCTCAGTCACTGCCTGGCCTGCGGCCACGAATTGGCAAGTGTTCGCTGAATTGTGACGTGAGTCGGTTGCGGGTGTTTGCTCGTCACCGTCGCCCAGCCATAATTCCCGCTGAATCCATTCGAGGAGATGGCCGTTGTTGCCGCCAGACCAATCCCGTCCTGTGCACGTGGTGCAACTGACCGATGCCCACCTGTTCGCCGACCCGGCTGGCAGCATGCTGGGCCTCAATACCCGCGACAGCCTGCGCCACGTGGTGGCCCAGGTGCGACGCGAGCAGCCACTTGTCGACTTGCTGCTGTGCACGGGCGACCTGTCCCAGGATGCCAGCGTGGCATCCTATGAAGCGTTTCGTGAGCTGACCGCACCGTTTGCCGTACCCACCCGCTGGTTGCCGGGCAACCATGACGAGGCTCAGGTGATGGCGCAGGTGGCGCCGGAGCTGGTGCAGGCGGTGACCGATATTGGCGCATGGCGGGTGGTCATGCTCAACACCGCCGTGCACGGTGCTACCCACGGGTTTCTGCAAGATGACCAGCTGGCCGTGCTGGAAGCCGCCTTGAAAGAGGCTGGTGAGCGGCATTGCCTGGTGTGCTTCCACCATCAGCCAGTGGACATCGGCTGCGCCTGGATCGCGCCGATCGGCTTGCGCAATGCCCAGGCGCTGTTCGATATCGTTGAGGGATATCCACAGGTACGGGCTTTGCTATGGGGGCATGTGCACCAGGAATGGGATGAGGTCCGAGAGGGGCGGCGCCTGCTGGCCACACCGTCGACCTGTATTCAGTTCGCGGCGCGCAGCGAGGGCTTCCAGGTGAGCGAAGAGCATCCGGGGTACCGCTGGTTGCGCCTGCATGCCGATGGGCGGCTGGAGACCGGGGTGGAGCGGGCGGTGGATTTCGAGGTGCAGCTCGACTTCGACAGCCCAGGGTATTGAGCAGGCCACGTCAGCCTGCCGGAAAATTATTGCGAAATCCGTGGCACTGCGTCAAAACCCGGCGAACGCGCTACACTGCGCGTCCCTGCGCCCGCATTATCAGGCGCGAAGCCACAGATTCCGGGGGCAGCATGTCGGGTTCCATCCTCTATATCCATGGCTTCAACAGCTCACCGCTTTCGACCAAGGCGCGTCAGCTGGAGGCAGTCATGCAGCAGCTCGGCCTGGCCGACCAGTTGCGAGTGCCGGCCCTGCACCACCACCCACGGCAAGCCATGGCCCAGCTCGAAGCGGCCATCGCCGAACTGGGTGCGCCACTGCTGGTGGGCAGTTCGCTCGGCGGCTACTATGCCACCCATCTGGCCGAGCGCCATGGCCTCAAGGCCCTTCTGGTCAACCCGGCGGTAACCCCACACAAGCATTTCGACGGTTACCTGGGCACCCAGCGCAATCATTACAGTGGTGAAACCTGGGAGCTGACCCACGATCATGTGCAGGCCCTGGCCGAACTGGAAGTCGCGGCCCCGGCCGATGCCGACCGCTATCAAGTGTGGCTGCAGACCGCCGATGAAACCCTGGACTACCGACACGCCGAGCGCTATTACCGTGCTTGTGCACTGCGTATCCAGGCCGGTGGCGACCACAGCTTCCAGGGCTTCGCCGAGCGCATGCCGGCACTGCTGGCCTTCGCCGGCATTGCCCGTGGGCAGTATGCGGCGCTCGATTTTTCTGTATTTTGACTTTTTTGCATTCACCAGACTGACGACGAGACCCTATGGCCAATCCTAGCGCCTATAACGCAGACGCCATCGAAGTCCTCTCGGGCCTTGATCCGGTCCGCAAGCGGCCGGGCATGTACACCGACACCAGCCGCCCCAACCACCTGGCCCAGGAAGTCATCGACAACAGTGTCGACGAAGCACTGGCCGGCCACGCGCGTTCGGTGCAGGTCATCCTGCATGCCGATCATTCGCTGGAAGTCAGCGACGACGGCCGCGGCATGCCGGTGGACATCCATCCGGAAGAGGGCGTGTCCGGGGTCGAGCTGATCCTCACCAAGCTGCACGCCGGCGGCAAGTTCTCCAACAAGAACTATCAGTTTTCCGGTGGCCTGCACGGGGTGGGTATCTCGGTGGTCAACGCCCTGTCGACCCAGGTGCGCGTACGCGTCAAACGTGACGGCAACGAATACCAGATGACCTTTGCCGATGGCTTCAAGGCCAGCGAGCTGGAAGTGGTCGGCTCGGTCGGCAAGCGCAACACCGGCACCAGCGTGTACTTCAGCCCCGACCCGAAGTACTTCGACTCGCCCAAGTTCTCCATCAGCCGCCTCAAGCACGTGCTCAAGGCCAAGGCGGTACTGTGCCCAGGGCTGCTGGTCAGCTTCGAGGACAAGGCCAGCGGCGAAAAGGTCGAATGGCACTACGAAGATGGTCTGCGCTCTTATCTGGTCGACTCGGTCAACGAATTCCAGCGCCTGCCCGACGAGCCGTTCTGTGGCAGCCTGGCGGGCAACAAGGAAGCGGTTGACTGGGCTTTGCTGTGGCTGCCCGAAGGCGGCGACAGCATTCAGGAAAGCTACGTCAACCTGATCCCCACCGCCCAGGGCGGCACCCACGTCAACGGCTTGCGCCAAGGCTTGCTGGATGCCATGCGTGAGTTCTGCGAGTTCCGCAACTTGCTGCCGCGCGGGGTGAAGCTGGCGCCGGAAGACGTTTGGGAGCGCATCACCTTCGTACTGTCGATGAAGATGCAGGACCCGCAGTTCTCCGGGCAGACCAAAGAGCGCCTGTCATCACGCGAGGCGGCCGCATTTGTCTCCGGTGTGGTCAAGGACGCTTTCAGCCTGTGGCTCAACGCCCACCCCGAGCTGGGCATGCAACTGGCAGAACTGGCCATCAGCAACGCCGGGCGCCGCCTCAAAGCCAGCAAGAAGGTCGAGCGCAAGCGCATCACCCAAGGCCCGGCATTGCCCGGCAAACTGGCCGATTGTGCGGGCCAGGACCCGATGCGTGCCGAGTTGTTCCTGGTCGAGGGTGACTCGGCCGGTGGTTCGGCCAAGCAGGCGCGGGACAAGGAATTCCAGGCCATCCTGCCGCTGCGCGGCAAGATCCTCAACACCTGGGAAGTGGACGGTGGCGAAGTCCTGGCCAGCCAGGAAGTGCACAACATTGCCGTGGCCATCGGCGTCGATCCGGGTGCAACCGACCTTGCGCAACTGCGCTATGGCAAGATCTGCATCCTCGCCGACGCTGACTCCGACGGCCTGCACATCGCCACACTGCTGTGTGCGCTGTTTGTTCAACACTTCCGGGCACTGGTCGAGGCTGGGCATGTTTACGTGGCCATGCCGCCCCTGTACCGCATCGACCTGGGCAAGGAAATCTACTACGCCCTCGACGAAGCCGAGCGTGACGGCATCCTCGACCGCCTAGTGGCCGAGAAGAAGCGCGGCAAGCCGCAGGTAACACGCTTCAAGGGCCTGGGCGAGATGAACCCGCCGCAGTTGCGCGAAACCACCATGGACCCGAACACCCGACGGCTGGTGCAGTTGACCCTGGACGACGTAGAAGCCACCTGCGAGCTGATGGACAAGCTGCTGGCCAAGAAGCGCGCCGGTGACCGCAAGAGTTGGCTGGAAACCAAGGGCAACCTGGCCGAGGTCATGGTTTGATTCGGCAAGTACTTGCCGTTTGCCTGGCGCTGGTTGCCCTGCCTTCCCTGGCGGGCAACTGGCCAGAGCTGAAGATGCAAGCCGAGCACCCGATCGACGGTATGCGCGGTGGCAACCTGTCTGGTCTGGTGGAATGCCGGGGCGGGCTGTGGGGTGTGTCCGACCGTGACGACGACCGCATCTACCGCTTCGATCAGCAGAACCCCACCTGGCGCGCGCAGCCGCTCACCTTCACCCCGCCAACTGTCCCGGAAAGCGGCCTGCCATGGGGGTTGAAGTCACGCAACTGGGCGGCATCGTTCATTCGCGGTGGCGAGCTGGATTTCGAAGGCATCACCTGTGATCAGGCGGGTAACCTCTATCTGGTCAGCGAGGCGCATGCCGCGGTACTGCAATTGCCGCTGGAAGGTGAGCCGGACTGGTTGAGGATAGACTCGGCCATGGTGCGCCAGGCCCGGGCAAGCGGCATGCTGCTGAACTTCAATGCCCTGTTCGAAGGCGTGGCGATCAACCCGGCGGGTGACCGCCTGTGGCTGGCCGCCGAGCGTGAGCGCCGTGGCCTGGTGGCCATTGAGCGCCGGCAATCGGTATGGACCTGCGGGCGCAGTTGCGTGCTGCTGAGCGAGGCCGGGGTCGAGATGCAACCGGAGCAAATGCCCAATGCCAGTGCGCTGTCGCGCGACTTCGCTGACCTGGCCTGGTTCGAGGGCAAGCTGTTTACCCTTGAACGTAACGCTTACCGGGTGTGCCGGCGTGATGCCGACAGTGGCAAGGTCGAGCGTTGCTGGTCGTTCGCTGCTGATGCGCTGGTCGAGTCACGGCGCTACGCGCAGCCGTTTGGCCTTGCCGAAGCACTGGTGATCGATGCCAAGGGTGCCTGGATTGGCCTGGACAACAACAACAGCGCCCGCGCCGATGGCGAAACCCGCCCGGTCGTCTGGCGCTTCGACGCCCCGCAAGGCGGCTGGAGCGCCAAACCATGAGCCAGGCGCCGGGCAAGCGCGCGGGCAGGGTGCTGATGATCGTCGCCTGGGCGGCGGCGCTGTTTCTTGCCACGCGCTTTTTCGGCCAGTGGGAAGACAGCCAGCGTAACCCCAATAGCCAGGTGCAATCCGAGCATGGTGCAGGCTTTATCGAAGTGCGCCTGCTGAGTAATGGCCAGGGCCACTTCGTGGTGGATGGTGCCATCAACGGCCAGGTGGTGCATTTCATGCTCGACACCGGCGCCACCGACGTGGCGATCCCCGAGGCGTTGGCTCATGAACTGAGCCTGGAGCGCGGTAGCCCGGTGCTACTGAGCACCGCCAACGGCCGCACCGAAGGCTACCGCACGCGCCTGGCCAGCCTGCAACTGGGCGATATCCGCCTGCAGAACGTACGCGCCATCGTGGTGCCGGGCCTGGACGGGCCCACCGTACTGCTGGGCATGAGTGCCCTGCAACAACTTGAATTTACCCAGCGCGGTGGCACCATGCTGCTGCGCCAGAACCTGAAATAATGACGAGGCCCGCATGAGCGACTCACTGGAACTCAGCCTGGACGGCGTCGAACGCCGCTCGCTGGCTGACTTCACCGAACAGGCCTACCTCAACTATTCCATGTACGTGATCATGGACCGCGCACTGCCGCACATCGGCGACGGCCTGAAGCCGGTGCAGCGACGCATCGTCTACGCCATGAGCGAGTTGGGGCTCGACGCCGATGCCAAGCACAAGAAGTCGGCGCGTACCGTCGGTGACGTGCTCGGCAAGTTCCATCCCCATGGCGACTCGGCCTGCTACGAGGCCATGGTGCTGATGGCGCAGCCGTTCAGCTACCGCTACACCTTGGTCGATGGCCAGGGTAACTGGGGTGCGCCGGATGATCCGAAGTCGTTCGCCGCCATGCGCTATACCGAGGCGCGGCTGTCGCGCTACGCTGAAGTGCTGCTCAGCGAAGTCGGCCAGGGCACCGTGGACTGGGTACCGAACTTCGACGGCACGTTGCAGGAGCCGGCCGTGCTGCCTGCGCGCCTGCCCAATATCCTGCTCAACGGTACCACCGGTATCGCGGTGGGCATGGCCACCGATGTGCCGCCGCACAACCTGCGAGAGGTGGCCAGTGCCTGTGTGCGACTGCTCGATGAGCCCAAGGCAACCATCGAGCAGTTGTGCGAGCATATCCAGGGGCCGGATTACCCGACCGAGGCAGAGATCGTCACGCCGCGGGCAGAAATTCTCAAGATGTACGAAAGCGGCCGCGGCTCGATCCGCATGCGCGCCGTGTACCGTGTCGAAGATGGCGACATCGTCGTCACTGCGCTGCCGCACCAGGTCTCCGGGGCCAAAGTGCTGGAGCAGATTGCCGCGCAGATGCAGGCCAAGAAGCTGCCGATGGTCGCCGACCTGCGCGACGAGTCGGACCACGAAAACCCGTGCCGTATCGTCATCATCCCGCGTTCCAACCGCGTGGATGTCGACGAGCTGATGCAGCACCTGTTCGCTACCACTGACCTGGAAAGCACATACCGGGTCAACGTGAACATCATCGGCCTGGACGGCCGTCCGCAGTTGAAAAACCTGCGAACCATATTGGTAGAGTGGCTGGAATTCCGCACCAATACCGTTCGTCGCCGCCTGCAGCACCGTCTGGACAAGGTCGAAAAGCGTCTGCACCTGCTGGACGGTTTACTCACCGCGTTCCTCAACCTGGATGAAGTGATCCACATCATCCGTACCGAGGAATACCCCAAGCAGGCCCTGATCGAGCGTTTCGAGCTGACCGAGATTCAGGCCGACTACATCCTCGAGACCCGCCTGCGGCAGTTGGCGCGCCTGGAAGAGATGAAGATCCGCGGTGAGCAGGATGAGTTGCTGAAGGAGCAAGCCAAGCTGCAGGCCCTGCTGGGGAGCGAGGCCAAGCTGCGCAAGTTGGTGCGCAGCGAGCTGATCAAGGATGCCGAAACCTATGGCGATGATCGTCGCTCGCCGATCGTAGCGCGTGCCGAAGCCAAAGCGCTGTCGGAAAACGAGCTGATGCCGACCGAGCCCGTCACCGTGGTGCTTTCGGAGAAAGGCTGGGTGCGCTGCGCCAAGGGCCACGATATCGACGCCACTGGCCTTTCCTACAAGGCCGGCGACGGCTTCAAGGCTGCCGCGGCCGGGCGTTCCAACCAGTTTGCCGTGCTTATCGATTCCACCGGGCGCAGCTACTCGCTGGCCGCCCACAGCCTGCCATCGGCGCGTGGCCAGGGTGAGCCGCTGACTGGCCGTCTGACGCCGCCACCGGGGGCGACTTTCGAATGTGTGTTGTTGCCTGACGACGATGCGCTGTACGTGGTGGCTTCGGATGCCGGTTACGGCTTTGTGGTCAAGGGTGAAGACCTGCAGGCCAAGAACAAGGCCGGCAAAGGCTTGCTCAGCTTGCCCAACGGGGCCAAGGTCATGACCCCGCGCCCAGTGGCCGATCGCGAGCAGGACTGGTTGGCGGCGGTGACCACCGAAGGCCGCCTGCTGGTGTTCAAGGTCAGCGACCTGCCGCAGTTGGGTAAAGGCAAAGGCAACAAGATCATTGGCGTGCCGGGTGACCGGGTGGCCAGTCGTGAAGAATTTGTTACCGATCTAGCCGTGATTCCCGAAGGCGCGACGCTTGTGTTGCAGGCCGGCAAGCGTACCCTGTCTTTGAAGGCGGACGACCTGGAGCACTACAAGGGCGAGCGCGGACGGCGCGGCAGCAAGCTGCCACGCGGGTTCCAGCGTGTCGATGGGTTGCAGGTGGAAGTGCCGACTTAACCGGTTGCAATGTCTGGAACGGCAATTTCAAAGCCGTTTCGGGCAGAAATGCTGGAGTCGGACGGTTATTTCGCGGATGATATGCCCCTTGCGGAGCCGGCGTGGCCGTGTGCCCGTTTGAATATACATGTATCACTGCGGTGTGCCTTGTGGCAGCCGCCTGGATGGGATGATGAAATTTCTGCGCCTTCCATTTGCGCTGTTGATGACTGGCCTGCTGGGCCTTGGCGGGTGCACCATGCATCAGCCGGTTGCCCTGTATCAGCTCGACAGTGGTGATCCTGGCCAGCCGTCGCAGAGTGCGGGCATGGCCGTGGTACTCGGCCCTGTATCGGTGGCCGATTACCTTCAGCGTGAGACATTCCTGCAGCGTCAAGCTGATGGCAGCCTGAGCGCGGCGACCGACGGTCGCTGGGCTGGCAGCCTTTCATCGGATATCGACCAGTTGCTGGTGCGTCAACTGGCCTGGCGTCTGGACAGCCAGCGCGTAGTGCTGGCCCCGGCGACTGCAGGCTTCAGCCCGGACGTGCAAGTGCTGTTGTCGATCACACGCCTGGACTCGGGCAGGAACCAGCCGGCCATTCTGGATGCCCAGTGGCGTCTGCTGGACCGCCGTGGCCATGTGCGTGACAACCGTATCATTCACCTCGAGCAGCAGCACGAGGGCAGTGAGTCGTCGCAGGTGCAGGCTCAGGGCCAACTGCTGCAAAAGCTGGCCGAACAGCTGAGCACAGCGGTGAAGCCGCTGGCCAACCAGCCGGCGATTGCCGAAGAAGCACCGAAAAAACCCGCTGCACCGACGCAGGTGAAGAAGGGGCCAGAGAAACCCAAAATCCCGATGGCCTCGCCGATTCGCACCGATATGGAAGTTTATCGGTTCTGATCAAACTGGCAGATACAAAAAAGCCCGCATTCGCTGCGGGCTTTTTTGTATCTGCTGTTCCGTCTGAAGCTCGGCGCGGTCTTTGTGGGAGCGGGTTTACCCGCGAAGCAGGCGACGCGTTGCATGGCACCGGTTGCGCCGGTGTTCGAGGGTGAACCCGCTCCTACGGGGGGAGCGCTAACGGTTGGATTTTGCGCCAGTCAAAGCAACCAGCCTGACTTAAGACATACGCTGTAGATGTCGCGTATACCTGTCAGGCACGGTGCTCATGCATGCGCGCCAGTTGCCTTTCCAGCATTGACGGGTAGGGCTCCATGAGCCGCTCCACACAGCACGCGCCTTCGGGGCTGGCGATCGGGCGAATACGCGCACGCTGGCGAATCAGGGCGTCATCGTTGATCTGTCGTTCTACCAGCAACAGGTTGCGGCTGTGCTGCGACAGCGCCAGGGCATCCTGGACTTTCTCGGCAATCAGCAGGTCAACCAGCTCCAGCCCATGCAGGTCGTTGCCCAATACCAGGCCTAGCTGCAGTTGCAGGGTGATGCCGCTATCAGCCACCTCGATCTGCAGGGCGTGGCCCAGGGCACGCAATAGTTCGCCACAGCAAATGGCGTTGGTCAGGTAGTCCTCGCCACACTCGCGGCTGTGGAACAGCACCAGGGTGCTGCCGTCGTTCAGCGTGTGGGTTTCACCGTCGTAGAGCGAGGCCGCGTGCTCCAGGCAATCGCGGTAGCGCTTGGTCAGCTCGTCCAGGCGTGTACGTGGCAGGCGGCGCAGTTGCTCCTGCGAGCCCAGCTGCACGGCAAGTACGGCGCTGTACTGGGGCTCGTCGGACTCGACCTCTGCGTGGGCTTTGGCTGTAGTGTCATCGTCCAGCAGGCCGGCGAAGGCTGCGTCGTCATCTTCGTCTTCCAGGGCAACCTTGGCGCGCGGTACGGCTTTGGGTGCCGGGGCAGCTGCGTGCAGGTCGTCGAACGGCTCGTCATCTTCCTCGGGCTCCGGCTCTGGTGGCGGAGGCGGGGCCAGGCGTGCATGCAGCTGGCGGGCGATGTCGCCGATCTCGTCCTGGCGGTCGGTCGCCGGGGTATACGGCTGCGGGTCGCGCAGCCATACCCGCAACTGCAGCAGTGGCAGGGTGATAAAGCGGCCCTGACGCAAGCTGAGGGCCAAGGCCAGGGCCAGCAGGATGGCGGCCAGAATGCCCATGCTCTGCAGGCTGATCAGCATCGGCTGCTGGAACTGGCTCATGTCCAGGCTGATGCGCAGTTGCCCGGCCGTCACGTCCTGGAACGTGATCTTGGTCTGGTACAGGCCTTCGGCCTCACCCAGCAGGCTGTTGCGCGGGCGCTGGCCGGCTTCGGCGAGGATGCGGTTATCGACGCTGAAGATTGCCGCATGGGCCACCAGCGGGTTTTTCACCAGGTTGCCCAGTAGCACGTTGAGGCTGAGGATGTCGTTGGACACCAGCAGCTCGGTTGCCGATGTGGCGGTCTGGGTGGTCAGGCTTTGGCCCAGGGCATCGGCCTGCTCATGCATGGCCTGCTTGAACTGCAGGCCCATCACGCAGGCGTAGATCACCAGCGCCAGCGCCACCAGGAAAATGTTGGTGCAGGCGATGCGCAGTGCCAGCGGCACGCGACGTTGACTCAAGGCGCGATAGATCATCAGGAAGAAATTGTCTGGTTTGACTGGCGTGGGCCGGTTCACAGAGCTCGGCTCTTAATGGCATGAAAGTGGGGGGAGTATAGCGAGCCGGGTTTTGTCGGCAAAGTATCGTTGGCGCCCGATGGTCATGGAAAATCGGTAGAATGCGCATTTTTCATCGAAGTCGGAGCCAGGTTGTGCGCGAAATCGTCCTGATCAACATCACCGGTGAGGACCGTCCCGGTCTCACTGCGGCTATCACCGGCGTCCTGCTGCAGGGCGGTGTGAGTATCCTCGACATCGGCCTGGCGGTCATGCACGGCACCTTGTCGTTTGGCATCCTGGTCGACATCCCGGACAACGAAGTGGCTACCGCACTGCTGCAAGGCGTGCAGGCAAAAGCCCACGAACTGAACCTGCAGGCCCGTTACACGCCGATTTCCGAGGCGGACTACCAGCACTGGGCCGATGGGCATGGCGAAGCGCGCCACATCGTTACCCTGCTCAGCCGCAAGATCACTCCCGAGCAGCTGCAGCGGGTGAGTGCGGTGATCAGCCAGTACGGCCTGACCATCGAGCGCATGGAGCGCCTCTCGGCCCGGGTGGCACTGGATGCCGAATTCGACAAGGGCAAGGCAGCCGTCGAGATCTCCGTGCGCGGCGTGCCGAGCGATGCCCAGGCCCTGCGTGCGGACTTCTTTGCCCTGGCTGAAGAACTGAGCGTCGACATCGCCTTCCAGAAGGACGATCTGTTCCGCCGCAACCGCCGGCTGGCGGTGTTCGACATGGACTCCACGCTGATCGAGGCCGAAGTCATCGACGAGCTGGCCAAGGCGGCGGGGGTAGGGGAGCAGGTCGCGGCGATCACCGAGCGCGCCATGCGCGGTGAGCTGGACTTCCGCGCCAGCTTCAAAGAGCGCATGGCTTTGCTCAAGGGCCTGGACGTGGGGGTGCTGGACGAGATCGGGGCATCGCTACGCCTGACCGAGGGTGCCGAGAACCTGTTTGCTGAGCTCAAGCGCCTGGGATACAAGACCGCGATTCTGTCCGGTGGCTTTACCTACTTTGCCCGTCAGGTGCAGGCGCGCCTGGGTATCGACTATGTGTTCGCCAATGAGCTTGAAGTGGTCGATGGCAAGGTGACCGGCGTGGCTGTTGAGCCGATTGTCGATGCCCAGCGCAAGGCTGAATTGTTGAAGAAGCTGGCCAGTGAAGAAGGCTTGCAACTGGAGCAGACCATCGCCGTAGGTGATGGCGCCAATGACCTGCCGATGCTGTCGCTGGCCGGGCTGGGCGTGGCGTTCCGTGCCAAGCCACTGGTGCGCCAGTCGGCCAAGCAGGCGATTTCCACCTTGGGGCTGGATGGGGTGCTGTATCTGCTGGGCCTGCGTGACCGCGACGCCCGTGGCTAGGTTGTCGTCGAATCTTCTGTGCCTGTGAAATCGAGCGCCGCCCGCGCGGCGCATCGCGAGCTACGCTCGCTCCTACGTTTGTTTCGGGCCAGTGACGCCTGTGACAGGCGCGCGCGACCGCCTGGTTCGCGCAACACGATATCGCGTCGTGCGCCATAACGTTCGCGCGCAAATCTCTCAGGACTGATTGGCCCGAAACAAACGTAGGAGCGAGCGTAGCTCGCGATGCGCCGCGCGGGCGGCGCTCGATCTTACAGGCGCAAAATAAACCCCGACATGCACCCCAATGCAAAAACCGTAATCAAGCCTGCACAGGCGCCGCCAACTGTTGCCCCATGCGCACTGCGGAGCCAGCACCCAGGCTCTCAGCCCATTTCACCTGCTCCGGCCCGAACAGCACGATGGCGGTCGAACCCAGCTTGAAGCGGCCCAGTTCGGCACCTTTTTCCAGGTGGATCGGGCCGCGGCTGGCTTCGTCGTAACGGAAGGTCTTCAGCTCACGCTTGGGCGGCGTGACCAGCCCAGCCCATACCGTTTCGATCGAGGCGACGATCATAGCGCCGACCAGTACCACGGCCATTGGTCCACGCTCTGTATCGAACAGGCAGACCACGCGCTCGTTGCGGGCGAACAGCTCGGGGACATTTTCTGCGGTGGTCTGGTTGACCGAGAACAGACGGCCCGGCACGTAGACCATTTCGCGCAGGGTGCCGGCCAGCGGCATGTGCACGCGGTGGTAGTCCTTGGGCGACAGGTAGATGGTGGCAAACTCGCCGCCCATGAACGGCGCGGCCATGGCCGGGTCACCGCCCAGCAGCTCTTGCGCACTGAATCCGTGCCCTTTGGCCTGGAAGATACGGCCGTGCTCGATCGGGCCGAGCTGGCTGACCGCGCCGTCGGCCGGGCACAGGATGGCGCCTGGGGTTTCGTCCAGTGGGCGGGCGCCTGGCTTCAGGGCGCGGGTGAAGAACGCATTGAAGTGCTCGTAAGCGCTCAGGTCTTCGACCAGAGCCTCGCTCATGTTCACCTGGTAGCGCTTGGCGAACCATGCGGTGAAGGCGTTCTTGAACCAGCGCACGCGGCACTCGGCGATGCAGCCGGCCAGCCGCGACAGCAGGTGGTGCGGCAGCAGGTACTGGCTGATGATGAACAGACGGGATTTCATGGGGGTTCCTTAGACTTCTACAGGCGTGTCCGGGTGGTTGCCCCATTCGCCCCACGAGCCGGCGTAGGCCTTGACGCGTGGGTAGCCGAGGGACTTGGCCACCAGGTAAGTGAAACCGGAGCGGCGGTGGGTCTGGCAGTGGGTGATCACTTCCTTGTCGGGGGTGATGCCCAGCTTCTCCAGGACTTCAGCGATGTCCTGACGGATGCGCAGGTGGTCGTTGAAATCCATGCCGGCGGTCCACTCGAAGTTGATCGCGCCGGGGATGTGGCCGCCTTTGGCTGCCAGCACTTTTTCGCCGCTGAATTCCTGCGGGCCGCGCGCATCCCAGATGACCAGGTCATCGGCGCCCAGACGGCTTTGCAGGTACTCGCGGGTGGCGGTGGGTGCGCTGTCGATGTGCAGACGGACCGGGGCGTTGCCACTGGCAGGCACGTCGGTGGACAGCTTGTCTGCCGGCCAGGCCTGGATACCGCCATTGAGGTAGTGGTAGCGCTTGTGGCCGATGACATCGAGCAGCCAGATGAAGCGCCCGGCCCAGCCACCGCCTTCATCGTCGTACACCACATACACGGCATCGGCGCGGTGGCCGAGTTCGCTGAACAGTTTCTCCAGCTCGCCCAGGGCCGGTAGCAGGCCGGGCGCCGGGGGCTGGCCGAGCTGGGTGCGCTTGCCTTCGACAAAGTGCGCGCCGGGAATATGCCCGCTGACATAGCGGTTGGCGCTGCTCAGGTCGACCAGGATCAGTTGCGGCGAATCCAGGCGTGGCAGCAGGTCTGCAGCTTCGATCACCAAGGGCAGGCCGGAAAAGTCGGTCATCCACGGTCTCCAGTGTGGAAAGAGAGGCGATTGTAGCGCAAGGCTCAACCCTTGCGGTTGGTAAACACCGACAAGGCCCGCTCGATGCATTGCGCGGTCTTGCCGAAGGCTTGCACGCTGATATCGGCCATCGGCCGGCAGCCCTGGTCGGCCACCAGCAGCATCAGCACCTGGTCGTTTGCAGCCAGCGAGCGAAGTAGAACATGCTCGCTGCGAAACAAAGCGCGCAGCGGGGCGGGCAGCAGCGCCGAGAACTGGCTGTGGTTTTCCGGTGTGATGCGCAGTTGTCCGGCCTGACTCAGCAGCTTTTGCAGCAGCTTGTTCTGCGATACCTGCAGGGCCAAAGCCCCGGCCTCCTTGGGCAGGCCGGCAATTTGCTGCACGCGCAGGCAGTCACTGGCCTTGTCCAGGCTAAGCAGCATGATGCGTTGCATGCCGCAGGCCAGCAGGGCCTCTTGTGCCTGGGTGGCCAGGTGCACGGCGTTGGTGAACGGGCTGGGTTGGGCCAGCAGGTGCTGGCACAGCGTGCGCCAGCGTGCCAGATCGTCGTTGCTGGGCGGGGGTGGGGCCAGCATATCCGGGTGAGGCCGGCGTTGGTGCCATGGCCAGATCAAAGCCTCGGCCGGGTGGAACAGGGCATGTCGGGCATGGCGGCGGGCACTGGCGGCCGCCTGCTGGTGCACTTGCTGCTGCACGTCTTCCAGCGAGGTTTGCAGGTACAGCGCGGTCAGCAGTTGCCAGCGCAGCAGGTGCGGGTTATCCCAGCCGACCTGTGCCGCCAGGGCCAGGTTGTTGGCCAGCAGCACGGTATTGGCCGGCTGGTTGAACCAGCGTCGCAAGCCGGGCTCGGCGTCCAGGCGGTGCTGTTGGCTGAGCAGGTCTTCGTCGCGGGCAATGTTCAGCACCTTGGCCAGTTGCTCGCGCTCTTCCAGCAGCAGGCGATAACCCTGGGTGACCCACTGGGGCAGGCGCCAATACTCGGCTATGGTCTGGCACAGCGCCATGATGCGCACGCCAAACAGTTCTTCCTCGACGTGGGCGGCGTCTTCACCTTTGTGGATAACCCGCAGTTCCCAGGCGTCGAGCAGCTTGGGGTAGGCCAGTGCCAGTGGCCAGAGTGGCGACAGGAACAGCAGGCTGCCCCAGTGAATCTCTTGCCACAGCCGTGCCAGGCGGCTGGCGAACAGGCCGCTGGCCTGCTGTGCCGCATGCTGGCTGATCATCTGGAACTGGCACAGTACCGGCGGAATCTCCTCCACGGGCAGTGTCGGCAAGCGTTTGAGAAGCTGCTCGCTGCGCTCCAGGCCCAGGCGGTTGAGGGCGACTTCCAGGCTCTCGGCGGGCTCGGCGAGGCTGGCATTGGTGGGGTGATTGGCTTCGCGCATCACTGACAGCACCAGCGCCGGGCTATCTTGCATCAGTTCGGCGATATCGCGCAGCGAGCGGCGGCTATCGTGGATGGCAGCCATGACCCGGTCGTAACTGTGCTTCGGCACGGGGATGCGAACACTCTCGAGCAGCTTTACCCAGGCCTCTAGCGTACGCGGGGCCTGAGTGGGCACCTTGGTTTCAATTGGCATTTTGACATCAGTCCGAACTGGCTTTTCGCATTGAGTGGCTATAGTCTGGCGCAGTTCTGCCGATAAGTAGAAGAAGAGTTTTAAAGCTCCCGTCTCTTCCCCTGACCACGACAGCAAGTGCTTTGAACCTATGGCTAAAATTATCGGCATCATCGTCGTATTCGCGAGCGTGCTCGGCGGCTACGTACTCTCCCACGGCAAGATCGCAGCCCTTATCCAGCCGTTCGAAGTACTGATCATCGGCGGTGCGGCCTTTGGTGCATTCCTGCAGGCCAACCCTGGCCACATGACCATGCATGTCATCAAGAAGTCGATGAAGATGTTCGGCTCGCGCTTCAGCCATGCCTTCTACCTGGAGGTGTTGGGCCTTGTTTACGAAATCCTCAACAAGAGCCGTCGCGAAGGCATGATGGCCATCGAGGCCGACATCGAGGACGCCGCTGCCAGCCCGATCTTCGCCAAGTACCCGACGGTACTGGCCGATGAGCGCATGACTGCGTTCGTCTGTGACTACCTGCGCATCATGTCCACCGGCAACATGGCCCCGCACGAGCTCGAGGGCCTGTTCGACATGGAACTGCTGAGCATGAAAGAAGAGCTGGAGCACCCGTCCCATGCGGTGACCGGCATTGCCGACGGTATGCCCGGCTTCGGTATCGTTGCGGCGGTACTGGGTATCGTGGTGACCATGGCCTCGCTGGGCGATGGCGACCAGGCCGCCATCGGCATGCACGTAGGTGCGGCGCTGGTGGGTACCTTCTTCGGTATTCTGGCGGCTTACGGTTTCTTCGGTCCTTTGGCCAAGTGCCTGGAACACGATGCCAAGGAAGAGCTGAACCTCTACGAATCAATCAAGGCCTCGCTGGTCGCCTCCGCCTCGGGCATGCCACCTTCGCTTGCAGTCGAGTTCGGGCGCAAGGTGCTGTATCCCAAGCATCGCCCAAGCTTCGCCGAACTGGAACAAGCGGTTCGCGGTCGCTGAGTCATGGAGAACAATCAGCCCATCATCGTCAAGCGCGTAAAGCGCTTTGGCGGCGGCCACCATGGTGGCGCCTGGAAAATCGCCTTTGCCGACTTCGCCACGGCGATGATGGCGTTCTTCCTGGTGCTGTGGCTGTTGTCCACGGCCACGCCAGAGCAGAAGATCGCCATTGCCGGCTACTTCAAGGACCCGATCGGTTTCTCGGAAAGCGGCACGCCCTACGTCATCGACCTGGGCGGTTCGCCTGAGCTGGCGCCGGAGAAGACCATCAACCCGGAAGTGAAGGCCGAACCGACGCAGGAGTCCACCACACAGCTAAGCAAGGACCAGGTCGAGACCATGGCCGAGCAGGTGGAGCGTGAGCGTCTGGAGCTGTTGCTGCAGGAACTGCAGAACAAGGTGGAAGAGAATCCACAGTTGCAGAAGTTCAAGGACCAGATCCTGTTCGAGATCACCCAGGACGGCCTGCGCATCCAGATCATGGATGCCGAGAACCGGCCGATGTTCGATATTGGTAGCGCGCGCCTGCAGCCATACTTCGAAGATATCCTGCTGGCCATGGCCGATACCATCAAGGCGGTGCCTAACAAGATCAGCATCAGCGGCCACACCGATGCCAAGCCGTATGCTGGCACCGGTGAGTACGGTAACTGGGAGCTGTCGGCCAACCGCGCCAACGCCGCACGTCGTGCTCTGGTGGCGGGTGGTTACCCGGACAGCCAGGTGGCGCGGGTGGTGGGTTACGCCTCGTCATCGCTGTTCGACCGCAAGGACCCGTTCAACCCGGTCAATCGGCGCATCGACATCATCGTGCTGACCAAGAAAGCCCAGCGCAATATCGAGGGTGAGCAGGGTACGCCACAAGCTCCGGCCGCCGAGCCCGCTGCACCGCCAGCCGGTGACGCGGCGCCAGGGGCTTCGGCACCGGCTGCGCAGAGCGAACAGGCGCCGATGCAGCCGCGTGAACTGCGCCAGAAGCTGAACATCTTCGAAGAGGGTACGCTTAAGATGGATGACGCCAAGGAGCAGTAGGTCCTGGCGGCATCAGGGCTGACAGGGGGTTGGCGGAAAGGTTGAAGCGCCGGTGAGATCGAGCGCCGCCCGCGCGGCGCATCGCGAGCTGCGCTCGCTCCTACGTTTGTTTCGGGCCAGTAACGCCAGTGCAGGCGCGCGCGACCGCCTGTTCGTGCCACGCGATATCGAGACATGCGCCAAGGCATTCGCGCACAAATCCCACAGGAATGATTGGCCCGAAACAAACGTAGGAGCGAGCGCAGCTCGCGATGCGCCGCGCGGGCGGCGCTCGATCTCACCGGCAGCGCAAATGCCACGGCGAGAGTAGCTGTTTCAAGTCAGGCTGGCGATGATCGAGCGATAGCTGTTCATGCGCTGCGGCTTGATGCGCCCCTCTTCCAGTGCCTTGAGCAGCGCGCAGCCCGGTTCGCGGTCATGCTTGCAGTCGCGGAAGCGGCAGGTGCCGAACAAGTCGCGAAACTCGATGAAGCCATCTTCCACGTCGTCGCGGCTGACATGGCCAAGGCCGAACTCGCGAATGCCCGGCGAGTCGATCAGGTCGCCGCCGTTGGGGAAGTGGTACAGCCGCGCCGTGGTGGTGGTGTGAGTACCCTGGCCAGACCATTCCGACAGGTCTCCGACACGGGTGCCGGCGTCCGGCAGCAGGCTGTTGACCAGCGACGACTTGCCTACCCCTGACTGGCCGACGAACACACTGATGTGGCCGTCAAGGAGCTGCTGCAGGCGCTGCATGCCGTCGCCCTGATGTGCCGATACTTCCAGCAGCGGGTAACCCAGCTCGCGGTAGACCTCCAGCAGCGCATGCAGGCCGGGGCCGTTCTCGTCGTTGATCAGGTCGGCCTTGTTCAGCAGCAGCAGCGGACGCAGGCCGGCGTGCTCGGCCGCTACCAGATAGCGGTCGATCAGGTTCGGGTGTGGTTCCGGCGCCGGGGCGAACACGATCACGATCAGGTCGACGTTGGCAGCCACGGGCTTGAGCTGGCCATGGTTGTTCGGCCGGCACAATTCGGTGCTGCGTGGCATCTGTGCCACGATCACGCCAATGCCCTGGTTGCCCGCACGCCATACCACGCGGTCGCCGGTGACCAGTGCTGGCAGGTTGGCACGCAAGTGACAGCGGAACACCTGGCCCGCGGTGTCGCCGTCCTGGGCTTCCACTTCTACCTGTACGCCGAAGTGTGCGATCACCAGGCCAAGTTGCTCCGGCCCCAGGTCGCCACCCTCCAGTTCCTGCAGTGCATGCTGCTCGCGTTTGGCCGCGCGAGCGGCGCGCTCACCCTGGATTTTTTCGATCCGCCAGTTTTGGCGGCGATTGAGCTGGCGTTTGGCCATGAAGGTACCGTAAGAGAGGCCCGGCGTGGGCATTGAAAACGGCACGCAGTTTAGCACGCCAGCCGCTGGACTATTCCGCCCAGCTTTATGCCGTGAATGGGCGTGCCTTGGCCACTAGGCTAATATGATCGCCTATATGAGGAGCCCCTGCATGCAAAACCCACAGAACCTGATCTGGATCGACCTGGAAATGACCGGCCTGGATCCGGACAGCGATGTCATCATCGAAATGGCCACCATCGTCACTGACAGCGAGCTGAACACCTTGGCCGAAGGGCCGGTGATCGCCATCCACCACAGTGACGAAGTGCTGGCGCGCATGGACGAGTGGAATACCCGTACCCATGGTGCTTCGGGGCTGACCCAGCGCGTGCGCGAGAGCAAGATCAGCATGGCCGAAGCCGAGGCACAGACCATCGCCTTCCTTGAGCAGTGGGTGCCTAAAGGCAAGTCGCCGATCTGCGGCAACAGCATTTGCCAGGATCGTCGTTTCCTCTACCGTCACATGCGCAATCTGGAAAACTACTTCCACTACCGCAACCTGGATGTCTCTACGCTGAAGGAACTGGCCGCGCGCTGGGCGCCGAACGTGCGTGACAGCTTCAAGAAGGGCAATACCCACCTGGCGCTTGACGATATCCGCGAATCGATCGCCGAATTGCGTCACTATCGCGAGCACTTCATCAAGTTGTGATTCAAAACGGCGCAGATATTGTATCTGCGCCCCCTTTTGGTGCCTTGGGCAACTGGTTAGACTGCGCGCCTTTCCTGCACGGACCCGCACCATGTTGCTGATGCTCTACCTTATCGCCATTACCGCCGAAGCCATGACTGGCGCGCTGTCTGCCGGGCGTCGCGGCATGGACTGGTTTGGCGTGGTGCTGATCGCCTGCGTTACTGCGCTTGGGGGCGGCTCGGTGCGTGATGTGCTGCTCGGGCACTACCCGCTGACCTGGGTGAAGCACCCTGAGTACCTGGTGCTGACCAGCCTTGCGGCGCTGCTGACCATTTTCATTGCGCCAATGATGCGCCGCCTTCGCTCGCTGTTCCTGGTACTCGATGCCCTGGGGCTGGTGGCATTTACCCTGATTGGCTGCATGACGGCGCTGGAGATGGGGCAGGGCATGCTGGTGGCGTCGATCAGCGGGGTGATCACCGGTGTGTTTGGCGGGATCCTGCGGGATATCTTCTGCAACGACATCCCGCTGGTGTTCCGCCGAGAGCTGTATGCCAGCGTGTCGTTTGCGGCAGCCTGGTTTTATCTGGGTTGCGTGTATTTCAAGGTGCCGGCAGAACAGGCGATGTTGCTCACACTGTTTGGCGGCTTCCTGGTGCGCCTGTTGGCAATCCGCTTCCACTGGGAAATGCCCAAGTTCCACTACAACGACCAGCAGTGACGCAATTTACAAGCGCAACATGGCCCTTGTGGGAGCGGGCGTGCCCGCGAACACCGGCGAAGCCGGTGCCATTACCTGTGTTGCCTGCTTCGCGGGCGCGCCCGCTCCCACAAGGATGGCGCATGCTCTGAGGCTGGTCGCTATTGAGCTCCGTGTCGGGCCAGCGCCCACTCCACATGCTCGCGCACCAATTCCGATTCATCGTCACGCCTGGCCTTCAGCGCCTCGATCACCGGAATCGTCGACGGCGCATTGCCCAACCCTACCGCCAGGTTGCGCAAAAAACGCTCGTACCCCGCCCGCCGCAAAGGCCCGCCCTCGGTCTTGCGCAGGAAGGTGCGTTCGTCCCACAGGAACATCGCCGCCAGGTCCGTATTTTCCAGCCCATGCCGTGGCTGGAAATCCTGCTCCTGGCTGTGCTTGGTAAAGCGGTTCCACGGGCAGACGATCTGACAGTCGTCGCAACCGAACACCCGGTTGCCCATCTTTGCGCGTAACTCGACAGGGATCGCGCCCCTCAGCTCGATGGTCAGGTACGAGATGCAGCGTCGCGCATCCAGCACGTAAGGCCCGACAAACGCCTGTGTCGGGCAGATGTCCAGACAGGCCTGGCAACGCCCGCAGTGTTCGCTGGTGGTGGCTTCGTCCACCGGTAGCGGCAGGTCGACGAACAGTTCGGCAAGAAAGAAATAGCTACCCGCCTTGCGGTTGAGCAACAGCGTGTTCTTGCCGATCCAGCCCAGCCCGGCCTGTTCGGCCAGGGCTTTTTCCAGTACCGGGGCGCTGTCTACAAACGCGCGGTAGCCGAACGGGCCGACAGCTTCCTGGATGCGGTCGGCGAGGAACTGCACGCGCTTACGCACCAGCTTGTGGTAGTCCCGGCCAAGCGCGTAGCGCGACACGTAGGCCTTCTCCGGCTGGGCCAGACGCTGCGCCATCTGCGTGTCGCCGGGCAGGTAGTCCATACGTAGCGAGACCACGCGTACGGTGCCGGGGATCAGTTGGTCGGGGTGTGACCTTTTGCTGCCGTGGGCGCCCAGGTATTCCATCTCACCCTGATAGCCGGCGTCGAGCCAACGCTGCAGGTGGTGTTCGTGTTCGCCAAGGTCGACCCCGGCGATGCCAACATGGGCAAAACCGAGTTCCTGGCCCCACATCTTGATCGATTGGGCCAATTGGGCGAGGTCAGGTGTGGAGGCGGACATGGATGGGCAAGGCAATACGGGCTCAGGTGCGTATAATTCTGCCAGACATTGGAGCCTTTGACCCCATGCCACAGACCAAACACCCCAGTAATGCCCCTCAATTGCTCAGCAGCGTGACGGTTGCCCGCCTGCCGGCACGGCATGCGCATGCCCACAAAGGCGACTTTGGCCATGTACTGGTGGTCGGTGGCGACCTTGGTACCGGTGGCGCTGTATTGCTCAGCGCCGAAGCCGCCCTGCGTTGCGGCGCCGGGCTGGTCAGCGTGGCAACCCGGCCCGAGCACGTGTCGGCCAGCCTGGCGCGCCTGCCCGAAGTCATGTGCCTGGGTGTCCGTTCGGCCAACCAGCTGATGGGCGTGCTGGAGCGCGCCTCGGTACTGGTGGTCGGGCCCGGCCTGGGGCAGGCGGCGTGGGGCTGCAGCCTGTTGTCGGCGGTGGCCAACGCCCAGCGGCCGCAAGTGTGGGATGCCGATGCCTTGAATTTGCTGGCGCGCACCCCGCTGGCCCTGCCCAGTGGCAGCATCCTTACCCCGCACCCGGGGGAGGCGGCGCGGCTGCTGGGTATTTCCACCGAGGCGGTGCAGGCCGACCGCCCTGGCGCCGCGCGCAAGCTGGCGCGCCGTTATAACAGCGTCTGTGTACTCAAAGGTGCCGGCACACTGGTGGCAGCCCCAAGCGGCCAACTGGCTGTGTGCGAGCGCGGGCACCCGGCGATGGCCGGCGCCGGTCTGGGCGATGTGCTGACTGGCGTGTTGGCGGCACTGGTGGCCCAAGGCCTGGATGCCTGGGGCGCGGGTTGTCTGGGGGTGTGGTTGCACGCCTGTGCCGGCGAGCGCCTTGGGATAAAAGGTAGAGGCCTGGCGGCCAGTGATCTGGCGCCGGTCATTCGTGAGTTGTTGGAGGAGCATTCTGCGTGTCTGGCTTAAATCTGTTTCTGGCCGATGAAGAGGCCACGGTCAAATTCGGTGCAGCACTGGCCGAGGTGACCGGTGGTCGCGGCGTGATTTTCCTTGAAGGCGACCTGGGTGCGGGTAAAACTACCCTGTCGCGTGGCCTGATCCGCGGTCTGGGCCATACTGGTGCTGTGAAAAGCCCGACATTCACCGTGGTCGAACCCTATGAAATCGGCGAGGTCCGAGCCTTTCACTTCGACCTGTATCGCCTGGTCGACCCGGAGGAGCTTGAGTTCATGGGCATTCGTGACTATTTCGAAGGCGACCCGCTGTGCCTGTTCGAATGGCCACAAAAGGGTGCGGGCGTTTTGCCAAAGCCTGACCTGACCATTACCATAAGCCCCCAAGCGAGTGGACGCTCGCTGAACCTTTCGCCGCAGGGGGCTCGCGGCGAGGCCTGGTGCGTGGCACTGGCCGAACACTATAAACAGTAAGTGGGGTAGGTATGCGCATACGCGCACTGGTCGCCATCGTTGGGCTGCTGCTGACAACGGTGACCGTTGACGCTCTGGCCGTCACTCAAGTCAAGAGCATGCGCCTGTGGCGCGCACCGGACAACACGCGGCTGGTTTTCGACCTGTCTGGCCCCGTGCAGCACAGTGTCTTCACCCTGAGCGCACCCGATCGTCTGGTCATCGACATCAATGGCGCAACACTGGCCGCGCCACTGAATGTGGCTACCTCCAACACGCCGATAAGCAATGTGCGTTCGGCCCAGCGTACGCCAACCGACCTTCGGGTTGTGATCGACCTGAAAAAGTCGGTAACCCCGAAAAGCTTCACCTTGGCGCCCAATGCACAGTACGGCAACCGCTTGGTGGTCGATCTGTATGACCAGGAAGCTGACGCTATCGCGGCCAGCGCGCCACCGCCTGCACGGGCACCTGTGCAAACGCCTGCGACCACGCCGGCGGTGCCAGTGACGCCGGCCCAGCCGGCGATCAAGCTGCCCCCGGTACCCAGTGGCAAGCGTGACATCGTGGTTGCTATCGATGCCGGGCATGGCGGCGAAGACCCTGGCGCTTCCGGCTCGCGTGGCCAACACGAGAAAGACATCGTGTTGCAAATCGCCAAAGAACTGCAGCGTCAGATCAACAGCGAAAAAGGTTTCCGTGCTGAGCTGACCCGCACCGGCGATTACTTCATCCCGCTGCGCAAGCGTACGGAAATCGCCCGCAAGAAAGGCGCCGACCTGTTCATTTCGATTCACGCCGATGCGGCCCCGTCGCGCGCAGCCTTTGGCGCCTCGGTGTTCGCCCTGTCCGATCGTGGCGCCACCTCCGAGACTGCGCGCTGGCTGGCCGACACGGAAAACCGCTCCGACTTGATCGGTGGTGCGGGTAATGTCAGCCTCGACGACAAGGACCGCATGCTCGCTGGTGTGCTGCTTGATCTGTCGATGACAGCTACGCTCAGTTCCAGCCTCAACGTGGGGCAAAAGGTATTGGGCAACATGGGGCGCGTCACCTCGTTGCACAAGCAGCGCGTTGAACAGGCCGGTTTCATGGTGCTTAAGTCGCCAGACATCCCGTCGATCCTCGTTGAAACCGGGTTCATCTCGAACAACAACGAAGCCGCCAAGCTGGCCTCATCCAGCCACCAGCAGGCTCTGGCCAGGTCGATCCGCACCGGGGTGCACCAGTACTTCCAGCAGAACCCGCCACCTGGCACCTATATCGCCTGGCTGCGTGACACCGGCAAGATTGCCGCCGGTCCGCGTGAACACACCGTGCGCCCTGGCGAAACCCTGGCGATGCTCGCCGTGCGTTACCAGGTCAGTGTGGCCAGCCTGCGCAGCACCAACAAGCTGAAGACCGATGAGCTGAAGGTTGGTCAGCGCCTCGACGTGCCCGCCACAACCTTGGCCGCGCAATAATGAGTGGCGGTTCGCGAATTCAGCTGCTCAGCCCGCGGCTGGCCAACCAGATTGCTGCCGGCGAGGTTGTGGAGCGCCCGGCATCTGTAGCCAAGGAGCTGCTGGAAAACAGCCTGGACTCCGGTGCCCGGCGCATCGATGTGGAAGTAGAGCAGGGCGGCGTCAAACTGCTGAAGGTGCGGGACGATGGCAGCGGCATTTCTGCCGACGACCTGCCGCTGGCCCTGGCCCGCCACGCCACCAGCAAGATCCGCGAGCTGGAAGACCTTGAAGGGGTATTGAGCCTGGGTTTCCGTGGCGAGGCTTTGGCCTCGATCAGTTCGGTGGCGCGCCTGACCCTGACCTCGCGTACCGCCAGTGCCAGCGAGGCCTGGCAAGTAGAAACCGAAGGTCGCGACATGACGCCGCGGGTGCAGCCGGCGGCGCACCCGGTCGGTACTTCGGTGGAAGTGCGCGATTTGTTCTTCAATACCCCGGCCCGACGCAAGTTCCTCAAGGCCGAGAAAACCGAATTCGATCACTTGCAGGAAGTGATCCGCCGGCTGGCGCTGGCCCGTTTCGATGTCGCCTTCCACCTGCGCCACAACGGCAAGAGCATCCTTAGCCTGCACGAGGCCCACGACGAAGTCGCCCGTGCGCGGAGGGTGGGTGCCATCTGTGGCCCTGGCTTCATGGAGCAGGCGCTGCCGATCGACGTGGAGCGCAACGGCCTGCGCCTTTGGGGCTGGGTCGGTTTGCCGACGTTCTCGCGCAGCCAGGCTGACCTGCAGTACTTCTTCGTCAATGGCCGGGCAGTGCGCGACAAACTGGTCGCCCATGCTGTGCGTCAGGCTTACCGGGACGTGCTGTTCAACGGCCGCCACCCCACGTTCGTGCTGTTCCTGGAGCTGGAGCCCAACGGCGTCGATGTGAACGTGCATCCTACCAAGCATGAAGTGCGATTCCGTGAAGGGCGCTCGGTGCACGACTTCCTGTATGGCACCTTGCACCGTGCCTTGGCCGACGTGCGCCCGGAAGACCAGCTGGCCGCACCTGCGGCGGTGCCTGAGCTGGTTCGCCCCACTGGCCAGCAGGCCGGTGAGTTCGGGCCCCAGGGTGAAATGCGCCTGGCCTCGCCGGTGCTTGAACAGCCTCGAGCCCCACAGCAGTCGTTTTCCAATGGCGGCAGTGGCGCCGGTTACCAGTATCAATACACCCCACGTCCCTCGCAGCCGCTGCCGGCCGCAGAGGCACAGGCGGTGTATCGCGAGTTCTACAAGCCACTGGAAACCGGTGCAGCGCCTGCGACGGCCCTGCCCGAAAGCCAGGGCGACATTCCCCCGCTAGGCTACGCACTGGCGCAGCTCAAGGGCATCTACATCCTGGCCGAAAATGCTGTTGGCCTGGTGCTGGTGGACATGCACGCCGCCCACGAGCGGATAATGTACGAGCGCCTCAAGGTAGCCATGGCCAGCGAGGGTCTGAGCGGCCAGCCGTTACTGGTGCCGGAAACCCTTGCCCTTAGCCAGCGTGAAGCCGACTGTGCCGAAGAGCATGCCCAGTGGTTCCAGCGCCTGGGCTTCGAATTGCAGCGCCTGGGCCCCGAGACCTTGGCGATTCGCCAGATCCCGGCCTTGCTCAAGCAAGCCGAAGCCAATCGCCTGGTGCAGGACGTGCTTGCCGACCTTATGGAGTACGGCACCAGTGATCGCATTCAGGCGCACCTCAACGAACTGCTCGGTACCATGGCCTGTCACGGTGCCGTGCGCGCCAACCGGCGCCTGGCAATTCCCGAGATGAACGCCCTGCTGCGCGATATGGAAAACACCGAGCGCAGCGGCCAGTGCAACCATGGTCGTCCTACCTGGACCCAGATGGGCCTGGACGATCTGGACAAACTTTTCCTGCGCGGTCGATGAAATGAGCGGCAAGCCCCCTGCAATATTCCTGATGGGCCCGACGGCGGCCGGCAAGACCGACCTTGCCATCGAACTGACCACAGTGCTGCCGTGTGAACTGATCAGCGTCGATTCGGCACTTGTCTACCGTGGCATGGATATCGGTTCGGCCAAACCGTCGAAAGAAATCCTCGCCGCCCACCCGCACCGGCTGATCGACATTCGCGACCCGGCCGAGAGCTATTCGGCCGCGCAGTTCCGTACCGACGCCCTGGAGGCCATGGCCGAGATCACCGCGCGCGGCAAGATCCCGCTGCTGGTCGGTGGCACCATGCTCTATTACAAGGCGTTGATCGATGGCTTGGCCGACATGCCAGCGGCCGATGCGGCGGTGCGCGCCGAGCTGGAGGCACAGGCTGAAGCCCTGGGCCTGGCCGAGCTGCACCGCCAGTTGGCCGAGGTTGACCCAGAGTCAGCGGCACGTATTCACCCCAATGACCCGCAGCGGCTGATCCGGGCGTTGGAGGTGTACCGGGTGAGCGGTGAGAGCATGACAGTTCATCGCCGGCGTCAATTCGCGGAAAGTCGCGGCGCAGACGCAGGCGCTGGCGGACAATTGCCCTATACTGTCGCCAGTTTGGCGATTGCTCCTACAGATCGTCACATTTTGCATCAGCGAATTGCGTTACGATTTTCGCAGATGCTGGAACAGGGCTTCGTTGACGAGGTCCGATCGCTGCGAGCCAGAAGTGACTTGCACGCCGGGCTGCCGTCTATACGGGCAGTGGGTTATCGGCAAGTCTGGGATTACCTGGATGGCAAGCTGACTGAGAATGAGATGCGTGAACGCGGTATCATTGCTACCCGGCAGCTGGCCAAGCGGCAGTTCACCTGGTTGCGTGGCTGGCCTGAAGTGCACTGGCTTGACAGCCTGGCCTGCGACAATCTGTCCCGCACCTTGAAATACCTTGGGGCCATCTCCATATTGAGCTGAGTCCCTGCTGATTGCCGTCTATTCTTGCGAAGGGGCGGCCTAATTTATCGATTTTATTGAATTTCTATTATTTATCCTTACAGGAGTGCGGCATATGTCAAAAGGGCATTCGCTACAAGACCCTTACTTGAACACCTTGAGAAAAGAAAAGGTCCCGGTATCCATTTACCTGGTCAACGGTATCAAACTGCAGGGCTCGATCGAATCGTTCGACCAGTTCGTGGTATTGCTGAAGAACACCGTCAGCCAGATGGTCTACAAGCACGCCATCTCGACCGTAGTTCCGGCCCGTCCGGTCCGCCTGCCAAGCCCGTCCGACAGCGAGCACGGCGACAGCGAGCCAGGCAACGCCTGATAGGAGCCTGCATTGTTCTTTGAGCGCCACGGCGGTGGTGAGCGGGCATTGCTCGTTCACTTGGAAGGTCAGAACCCTGAGGCGCGAGAAGACCCGCAGGAGTTTCAGGAGTTGGCATTGTCGGCCGGGGCCGACATCGTCTCGCTGGTCACGGTGACAAGGCATCAGCCTTCCGCCAAATACCTGATTGGCAGTGGCAAGGTCGAAGAGTTACACGACCTGGTCCATGCCGAACAGGTAGATCTGGTGATTTTCAATCACACCCTCACGCCCAGTCAGGAGCGCAACCTCGAACGTGTGTTCGAGTGTCGTGTGCTGGACCGAACCGGGCTGATCCTCGATATCTTCGCCCAACGGGCGCGTACCCATGAAGGCAAGCTGCAGGTCGAACTGGCCCAGCTGGAGCATATGAGCACGCGGCTGGTGCGCGGCTGGACTCACCTTGAGCGACAAAAAGGTGGTATCGGCCTGCGCGGTCCGGGTGAAACCCAGCTGGAAACCGACCGCCGCCTGTTGCGGGTGCGTATACGCCAGATCAAGTCACGCCTGGAGAAAGTGCGCAGTCAGCGCGAGCAGGCGCGGCGCGGGCGCAAGCGCGCGGATATCCCATCGGTGTCGCTGGTGGGTTATACCAATGCCGGCAAGTCCACGCTGTTCAACGCCCTGACCGAGTCCGAGGTGTATGCCGCGGACCAGCTGTTCGCCACACTCGACCCGACCCTGCGCCGGCTCGAGCTCAACGACCTGGGGCCGATTGTGCTGGCCGACACCGTAGGCTTCATTCGTCACCTGCCGCACAAGCTGGTCGAGGCATTTCGGGCTACGCTCGAAGAGTCGAGCAACTCCGACCTGTTGCTGCATGTGATCGACGCCCATGAGCCAGAGCGCATGGAGCAGATCGAGCAGGTGCTGGCGGTGTTGGGCGAGATTGGTGCCGAGGGGTTGCCGATCCTCGAGGTGTACAACAAACTCGACTTGCTCGAAGATGTCGAGCCACAGATCCAGCGCAATGCCGATGGCAAGCCGGAACGGGTCTGGGTATCGGCACGCGATGGGCGTGGTCTGGAGCTGGTTGGCCAGGCGGTTGCCGAGTTGCTGGGGGATGATCTGTTTGTCGGTACCCTGTGTCTGGAGCAGCGTTTTGCCCGCTTGCGCGCGCAATTCTTTGCCCTGGGTGCCGTGCAGAGTGAAGAGCATGATGAAGAGGGGCGCAGCCTGCTGAGCGTGCGACTGCCCATGGTCGAACTGAATCGCCTGGTCAGCCGCGAAGGCATGGAGCCGCAAGTGTTTGTCGAGCAACACACTTTGCAATAAATGCTCGTCGAGGTCGCCGGGCAGCAGTGACAGGCATTCTGTAGCATTGGACGGCGCGCCGTGGGCGCGTCTTTGCTTTATCAGATGGAGAGCGCTATGGCTTGGAACGAGCCGGGTGGCAACTCGAACAATCAGGATCCCTGGGGCGGCCGCCGTGGTGGCGGTGGCGGCGGTGGTGACAAGAAAGGTCCACCGGATCTGGACGAGGCCTTCCGCAAACTGCAGGACAGCCTGAATGGCATGTTCGGCGGCAGCAAGAAACGTGGCGGCGGTGACCGCAATGTCGGCAAGGGCGGTGGCCTGGGCCTGCTGGGCATCGGCCTGGCGGTGCTGGCTGCAATCTGGCTGTACAACGCCGTGTATGTGGTCGACGAGCAGGAGCAGGCGGTTGTGCTGCGCTTCGGCAAGTACTATGAGACGGTCGGTCCCGGCCTGAACATCTACTTCCCGCCGATTGATCGCAAGTACATGGAAAACGTCACGCGTGAGCGTGCCTACACCAAGCAGGGCCAGATGCTGACCGAAGACGAGAACATCGTCGAGGTGCCGCTGACCGTCCAGTACAAGATCAGCAACCTGCAGGACTTCGTGCTCAATGTCGACCAGCCTGAGGTGAGCTTGCAGCACGCGACCGAGAGTGCTCTGCGCCACGTGGTTGGCTCCACTTCGATGGACCAGGTGTTGACCGAGGGTCGTGAGCAGATGGCCGTGGATATCCGCGAACGCCTGCAGCGCTTCCTCGACAACTACCGTACCGGTATCACCGTTACCCAGGTCAACGTACAAAGCGCGGCAGCTCCGCGTGAAGTGCAGGAAGCCTTCGACGACGTGATCCGAGCCCGCGAAGACGAGCAGCGTGCCCGCAACCAGGCCGAGTCCTATGCCAATGGCGTGGTGCCGGAAGCCCGTGGTCAGGCCCAGCGCATCATCGAGGACGCCAATGGTTACCGCGACGAAGTCATCGCTCGCGCCAAGGGTGAGGCAGACCGCTTCACCAAGCTGCTTGTCGAGTACCGCAAGGCACCTGACGTAACCCGTGAGCGTCTGTATCTGGAGACCATGCAAGAGGTCTACAGCAACTCGAGCAAGGTCATGGTGGCAACCAAGGACGGGCAGAGCAACCTGCTCTACCTGCCGCTGGACAAGATGGTCGAAGGCAGCCGCAGGCCGTCCGTGCCAACCACCAGCGTGTCGCCATCGACCAACGATGCGGCCGCCCGTGCCGCGCAGGACATGCAACAGCAACAGCAGCCGCTGCGTACTAGGGAGAGCCGCTGATGAGCAATAGATCGCTGATCGCCCTGATCGCCGCTGTGGTCCTGGCTATCGTGGCCTGGAACAGCTTCTACATCGTGTCCCAGACCGAGCGAGCGGTACTGCTGCGCTTCGGTAAGGTGGTCGAGGCGGATGTTCAGCCAGGCCTGCACGTGAAGATTCCGTACGTGAACCAGGTGCGCAGGTTCGACGCCCGACTGATGACCCTCGATGCTCCTACCCAGCGGTTCCTGACCCTGGAAAAGAAAGCGGTGATGGTCGACGCCTACGCCAAGTGGCGCGTCAAGGACGCTGAACGCTTCTACACCGCCACGTCCGGCATGAAGCAGATCGCCGACGAGCGTCTGTCGCGCCGTCTGGAAAGTGGCCTGCGCGACCAGTTCGGTAAACGTACCCTGCACGAAGTGGTTTCCGGTGAACGTGACGCGCTGATGGCTGACATCACTGCATCGCTGAACCGCATGGCGAGCAAGGAGCTGGGCATTGAGGTGGTCGACGTGCGCGTCAAGGCCATCGACCTGCCGAAGGAAGTCAACCGCAGCGTGTTCGACCGTATGAGCACCGAGCGTGAGCGTGAAGCCCGCGAGCACCGTGCCAAGGGTAACGAGCTGGCTGAAGGTATCCGTGCCGATGCCGACCGTCAGCGCCGTGTGCTGCTGGCCGAGGCTTATCGCGAAGCAGAAGAAACCCGTGGTGATGGCGACGCCCAGGCGGCCGCTATCTATGCCAAGGCCTACAGCCAGGACGCTGATTTCTATGCGTTCCACCGTAGCCTGCAGGCATACCGCGAGAGCTTCTCGAGCAAGAGCGACGTGATGGTCCTGGACCCGAAGAACGAGTTCTTCCGTTACCTGGACAAGAGCAGGCCTTGATGCTCAGGCCCTGATTTTCATGCAGCGGCGTCCCGCCTGGCAGCTAATGCACCAGGCGGGGTGCATCCTGAATGAAAAGGGGTGTATGATGAGGCAGCCGGGAAATTTCCCGGCTTTTTTGCGTCTGCAAGGTTGATTGGCACAGCGCCAGTCGACAGTTTGGTCAGCTCGCAAGGCAATTTGAGGGTGTCGGGTACGGTGGCTGCGCTGGGATCAGTGCTGCCCGCTGCTGTGCGCGATACCGGCTTTTCTGACGGCTTGCCTGCTGGCAAGCCGCCCGGACCAGAGGGGAAATGGCGTAATGGCAACGGTAGACCGCTGGCTGCTGCCAGATGGCATCGAGGAAGTACTGCCACCTGAGGCTGCGCGCATCGAGATCGCGCGCCGCCAGGTGTTGGACCTGTTCCAGAGTTGGGGCTACGAACTGGTCGTCACCCCGCATATCGAGTACCTGGAGTCGCTGCTTACCGGCGCCGGCCAGGACCTGGATCAGCGCACCTTCAAGGTAGTGGACCCGCAGTCCGGCCGCCTGATGGGCTTCCGCGCCGACTTCACCCCGCAGGTGGCGCGTATCGATGCGCACACACTGCGCCGTGAAGGCCCGAGCCGCCTGTGCTATGCCGGTAGCGTGCTGCACGCCCAGCCGCGTGCCCTGTCCACCTCGCGCAGCCCGATCCAGCTGGGTGCCGAGCTGTACGGTGATGCCAGCCCTACCAGTGATGTCGAGGTCATCAGCCTGATGCTCGCCACGCTGCAGCTGACCGATGTGCCGGATGTGCACATGGACCTGGGCCATGTCGGTATTTACCGCGGCCTGGCCCGTGCCGCCGGCCTGTCTGGCGCGGTCGAACAGCAGCTGTTCGACGCCATGCAGCGCAAGGCTGTCGATGAAGTGCAGGCACTGACCGCCGACCTGCCGAAAGACCTGGGCAGCATGCTGCGCGCCCTGGTCGAGCTGTGCGGTGGTCGTGAAGTACTGACTGAAGCCCGCGTGCGCCTGGGTCGCGCCCCGGCCAGCGTACTGGCGGCGCTGGACGACCTGCTGGCGATCGCTGATCGCCTGGCGTCGCGCTACCCGGACCTGCCGCTGTACTTCGACCTCGGTGAGCTGCGTGGCTACCACTATCACACCGGCGTGGTGTTCGCCGTGTTCGTGCCGGGCGAAGGCCAATCGATCGCCCAAGGCGGGCGCTACGACGATATTGGCGCTGATTTTGGCCGGGCGCGCCCGGCCACTGGTTTCTCCACGGATTTGAAGACCCTGGTCACACTGGGGCGAGCGGAGGTCGTATTGCCAACTGGCGGCATCTGGATGCCGGACAGTGGCGACGCGGCCCTCTGGCAGCAAGTCTGCCAGTTGCGCAGCGAGGGCCAGCGTGTGGTTCAGGCTCTGCCTGGCCAGCCGTTGAGTGCTGCTCTCGAGGCGGATTGTGATCGTCAATTGATTCAGCAAGACGGGCGCTGGCAGGTTCTGCCGCTGGCCCAGTGAGTTTCTGCGTCGGCAACAGGCCGGCAACCAAGTTTGCGTGAATGAGGACCAATGTAATGGGTAAGAATGTCGTCGTCCTGGGCACCCAGTGGGGTGATGAGGGCAAAGGCAAGATCGTCGATCTGCTGACCGAACATGCTGCCGCCGTAGTGCGCTACCAAGGTGGCCACAATGCGGGTCACACCCTGGTGATCAACGGTGAAAAAACCGTTCTGCACCTGATTCCGTCCGGCATCCTGCGTGAAGGCGTACAGTGCCTGATCGGTAACGGCGTGGTCGTTGCCCCGGACGCACTGATGCGCGAAATCACCAAGCTGGAAGAGAAAGGCGTGCCGGTGCGTGAGCGTCTGCGCATTTCCCCGGCTGCGCCGCTGATCCTGTCGTACCATGTGGCCCTGGACCAGGCCCGCGAAAAAGCCCGTGGCGAAGCCAAGATCGGCACCACTGGCCGTGGTATTGGCCCAGCCTACGAAGACAAGGTGGCACGTCGCGGCCTGCGCGTGGGCGACCTGTTCCACCGCGAGCGTTTCGCTGCCAAGCTGGGTGAGCTGCTGGATTACCACAACTTCCAGCTGGTGAACTACTACAAAGAGCCGGCGATCGACTTCCAGCAGACGCTGGACGAGTGCATGGCTTACGCCGATCAGCTCAAGCCGATGATGCTCGACGTCACCGCCGAGCTGCACAACCTGCGTCGCGCCGGCAAGGACATCATGTTCGAAGGCGCCCAGGGCTCGCTGCTGGACATCGACCACGGCACCTACCCGTACGTCACCAGCTCCAACACCACTGCTGGCGGTATTTCCACCGGTTCCGGCGTTGGCCCGATGTACCTGGACTACATCCTGGGTATCACCAAGGCCTACACCACTCGCGTGGGTTCCGGTCCGTTCCCGACCGAACTGTTCGACGAGACCGGCGCTACCCTGGCCAAGCGTGGTCACGAGTTCGGTTCCACCACCGGCCGTGCCCGTCGTTGCGGCTGGTTCGACGCCGTCATCCTGCGTCGCGCCATCGACGTCAACAGCATCTCGGGCATCTGCCTGACCAAGCTGGACGTACTGGACGGCCTGGAAACCATCAACATCTGTGTTGGCTACAAGAACGAGAACGGTGCCGTCATCGACGCGCCTTCCGATGCCGACAGCTACATCGGCCTGGAGCCGGTGTACGAAGAGATGCCAGGCTGGAGCGAGTCCACTCTGGGTGTGAAAACCCTGGAAGAGCTGCCGCAAGCTGCGCGTGACTACATCAAGCGTATCGAAGAGCTGGTTGGCGCGCCGATCGACATCATTTCGACCGGCCCGGACCGCAACGAGACCATCGTGCTGCGTCATCCGTTCGCCTGATCTGCCCTCCAGGCTGATCTGACGCCGTGGCCCTGAAAAGGGCTGCGGCGTTTTCATTTGTGGGTATGCCGGGGCTGGCCAATCCATCGGCAATCCACCGTTGCCGCCGCTACCGTATTCGCGGGTAAACCCGCTCCTACACTGATTGGGTGTGGGCACGCAACGGAGGTTGGGCGCAGGCCGTTGTAGGAGCGGGTTTACCCGCGAAAGGGCCGGCACACGAAACCCCATTGCTAGACCTTGGCGCATTTCCCTGCTGCCTACGGCACAACCCTTGCTGTAAGAAGTTTCTGTAGATGCCATCAAAATAGTGGCGCCAGAAAACACGAGGGTTACACCGTGTCTGCCATCCTCTCACTGTTACGAAGCCGCCTCTTGCGGCCTGTGTTTGTTGCCCTTGGTATCGCTCTTTTGGTGCAGGTGCTGGTTGCCGTTGCGCTTACCCGAAGCACAGTCACCGCTTTGGAGGCTGACCTTGGCGAGCGACTGGGTAATGACAGCCGCCAACTCGCAAGCGAACTGGAGCAAGCCGGGCAAGATGTGCGCTCTGGGCTCGACGGCCTGTCCAGCAGCACCCGCCAGCGCCTGAGCGCAGGGTTGTCGGAGCGCCTGCAAAGCGAACAGCAGCAACTTCGCAGTACCCTGGAAAAGAACCTCAAGGATTCCGCCAACGACATGGCCGAGCTGCTGGCTTCGGTTGCGCCGCGGGCGATCTGGGACAACGACGTGCCTGTACTTTCGGACTTTGCCCGACGCGCGCAGCGCAATCCGAACGTGTTGTTCGTGGTGTACGACGACGCACAGGGTCAGCACCTGACTCGCTACCTCAACCGGCAAAACCCGATCAACCAGGCCTTGATGGAAAAAGGCCAGGGCGAGCGTGCGCTGGACAAGGTGATTGATGCTGCCCGGCGTGACCCGGCGGTGTACTTCGTCGAAGCCTCGATCAGCCCCAATGGCACGGAAATCGGTAAGGTGGTAATGGGGGTTTCCACTGCCGGCATCGACCATGAGCTAAAGGCGCTGGACCAGCGCTTCGCGGCGCTGATCGCTAGCGGAGAGCAGTTGGTTGGCGACAGCCTGGTCGGTGCTGCTGCCGATAGCGGCAAGACCCTGCGTGAGCGCCTTGAGAAGGCGCAGGGCAGTGCTGCCGCCATGCAGGCCAATACCGCGCAAACCGTGCGCGATGCCGCTGCAGAGCTGCGCTGGCGTATCGGTCTGGGCCTGGTGCTGGTCGGCCTCGGGGTGTTGGTAGTGGTGGCTCTGGTGTTAGGCCGCCGGGTACTGAGCAAGCTGCGCCTGTTGATTGCCGCTCTTGATGACCTGGCGGCCGGCGAAGGTGACTTGACCAAGCGCGTGCCGCTCGACAGCCGCGATGAAATCGGCGACATGGCCTCGGCAGTGAACCGCTTTGTCGACAAGTTGCAGCCGATTGTGCGCGAAGCCGGCGAGGTGGCGCAGCGCACGGGTGTGGAGATTGGTGCGATGGCCCAGCGCAACGCCGGCGCAGATGCTGCCGCCGCGTTGCAGCGCGACGAAGTAGCGGCGAGCCTGCGCGACCTGTCGAGCATGGCTGATGAAGCACAAGCCGAAAGTCATGCGATGCAGGCGGCGTTGCAGCAAGTGGTGGATATCCGCCAGGCGACCGATGAAAACAGCCGCACCTCGACCCAGCTTGCCGGGTTGATCGAGAACCTGGCTGGGCAGGTGGATGCCGGCTCCCAGGTGATCGAGCGCCTGGCCAAGCAGAGCGAGCAGATTGAAGTGGTGCTGACGGTGATCCACGGCATCGCCGAGCAGACCAACCTGTTGGCCTTGAATGCCGCCATCGAGGCGGCCCGTGCTGGCGAAACCGGGCGCGGCTTTGCCGTGGTGGCCGACGAGGTGCGCGCGCTGGCGAGCAAGACGCAAAGCTCTACGGGCGATATCCAGGCGCACATCGCAGCGCTGCAGAAGGGCGCCAAGGAAGCTGTGGCCACCATCAGCCAGGCTGGGCTCAAGGCTAGCGAAGGCTTGCTGGTGCTGCGTGACAACGAGCGTCGGCAGCAGTCAGTGCAGGCGGCGGTGGAGCAGGTGCATGCGGCCATTGGCCTGGCGACCCGAGCGGCCGAGCAGCAGGCGAATGGCGCGCAGGCGGTGCGTGGGCGAGTGGAGACTATCCATGCTCAGGCTGAGCGTTCGGCTGAGGTGGTGATGCAGACTACGGCCAGCAGCAAGGTGCTGGATGAGTTGGCCGCGCAACTGCGGGCGAGCCTGGGTCAATTCAGGGCTTGATTGCCTGGGCTGGCCCTGTCGCCGGCGAGCCGGTTCCCACAGGTATTGCGCAGGTTTTGGAGCGGCGCGGTGGCCGTCAGGGTTGGCAGGTGTTCGTCACAGCATCTTCATCGCGTGTGAGATCGAGCGCCGCCTGCGCGGCGCGCATCGCGAGCTGGCGCTCGCTCCTACGTTTGTTTCGTGCCAATTATTCCTATGGGATTTGCGCGCGAACGCCTTGGCGCATGGCGCGATATTGCGTCGTACAAACAAGGCGGTCGCGCGCGCCTATCACAGGCGTGACTGGCCCGAAACAAACGTAGGAGCGAGCGCCAGCTCGCGATGCGCGCCGCGCGGGCGGCGCTCGATCCCACACGCGCTGCATATCTTGTGGCAAACACCTGTCAGCCCTGATGCGATCCCTGTCTGAGCTGGCTATCGGCCGATTGTGTGCCGAATGTTGGCCAATCTCGACTCGAAACATTTTTGACGTGATCACCCGGCATTCATCATCAAATTTGTAGGCAATTTCCCAAATTGGCCCTGGCCGGACGCGTATGATTCCGGCATCGGGCCTAGGGCGCTAGGGTCAGTCGCATCTGAAGGCACGCAGCGCCAATCCGCCATTCGCCTTCGGGAACAACCTCACGGCAGCGATGTCCGGACACCGTCGTTATCAGTCCAATCATTACCAAGGAGAGGTAAGCTTGGCCTTCGATGCTTATATTCAAATCGCAGAGATCACTGGCGAAGCACTGGACGAGCAGTACGCCAACTGGGTCGAAATCATCGGCTACAAGTTCGGTGCCAACCAGAGCATCTCTGCCACCGCAAGCTCCGCGGGCGGCGCATCATCAGGCCGCACCACACTCACCAACGTCACCTTCACTAGGTATCTGGACAGTGCCAGCTACAAGCTGCTGGAGGCGAGCTGTGCCGGGCAGCACCTGAAGGAAGTGAAGCTGTCGCTGTAGGTATTCCCACCGGTGGAGCAGCAACTTTCGCATGTGCGGTATTGGGGGGAGCGGCTGGAGGTATTGCTGGCGGTGAGTTTGGTGAGGTATTGGGAGAAAGCGTAGGGGAGATTTTGTATGAGGCAGTGCGATGAGTAACTTGCACCTGGCAGTGCTTGGTGTGTTTGTAATTATCTCGCCGTTTTTGATGTTTGGTGTGTGGGTATTCGTTGCGTATCGATATCTGGATCGTATCGAATCAATCTTGTCAAATAGCCGAATGGTGGCTGTGAACAGAGAAATATATTCTCATGCTGGGCTACTTGGGAAAGTCATGCGGCTAGGATCAATTTCTGCAATGCTGTCTATGAAATATTTTAGCGTTCGAAAGGGCCTATTAGATCGCAATGATATTGCTAAGGTTTCCGCCGACCTGCAAAGGCTGTTAGTGCGCTTGTGGACTGTACAAATTTTGCTGATTGCATTGATTGTTCTTTTTTTTGTTTGGATAGAGTACTTGAGGTAAGCTCTGGTCAAACAGAATGCAACCCATTGTTTTCTAAGCACTCAAGCAGTCACCAACTGATACCCCAGTTTTCGGGCTTTGCGAAGCAAAGCCCTGACCTGCCGGTCTCGGTTCCGAACTCTTCAAGACCTTGTTCAACATAAGCCTGCTTCTTGGTTAACAGGCTGTACACCAGACGTACCAACTGATGCGCAGTGATTTATGAGAGTGCGGAAATGAGTACCGAAGCAATGACGATAATCGCATCTATCCTGCTCGCTTGTATGTCAATCAGCGTGTGTGTGATGATTTACTTTGCTTGTCGATCTATAGAAGCTATCGAAAAAGCTTTAGCGAAATGCAAGTATATTCAGGATAATAGGGGGAACTTTTCAGCGGCTGGCCTTGCTGGAAAATTAATGCGTACTTGCCTGGCGGCAAATATGCTCATGATTCCAGGGTTGTTTGTTCGAAAAGGTGTGGCAGATATTTCAGATCTCGAGAGTTTCCCAAGGTCTATGGAAAGAGTTTTGTTGCCCTCTTGGGTGGGGCTTGTAGTATCTACGACCTTGTTCTTTGCTTTCAACTGGCTAGTGGGAGTTTTAAAGTGAACTTGTGATGAAGTCTAGGCACTCAGGCTTGTGCCCAGGCCACATGGCGGCCTGGGCAAGCTTTCAAGCCTTGTTCAAATACATCCGCGTAGTCAGCAAGTAAACCGGCAACCCCGACACCACGATCAGCAGCGCCGCATACGGCGCCGCCGCCGCGAACTCGACATTGGCCGTATGCGCCCACACTTCGGTGGCCAGGGTGGTCATGCCGGTCGGGCTGAGCAGCAGGGTAGCCGTCAGCTCCTTCATGGCATCCAGGAACACCAGTGCAAAGGCCGCTGCCATGGCCGGGAAGATGATCGGCAAGGTCACCCGGCAGAACGCGGCAAAGCTGCTGGCGCCCAGGGTGCGTGCGGCTTCTTCCAGCGTCGGCGAAGCCTTGTTAAGCGCGGTGCGCACCGGCGACTGGGCCAGCGGCAGGAACAGCAGCGCGTAGGCCAGCAGCAGCAGCGCCGTGGTCTGGTACAGCGCCGGCACGTAGTGCAGGGCGAAAAACACCAGGGTCAGGGCAATCACCAAGCCGGGCAGGGCGTGCAGCAGATAGGGCAGGCGCTCGGCCCAGATCGCCAGGCGGCCTTTGTAGCGCACCACTAAAAAGCTGATAGGCAGAGCCAGCAGCACACAGAAGCCAGCACCGCCCAGCGACACCGACAGCGAGGTGAACAACGCCTTCGAGATGGCCGCCACCGGAAATGCCGCCGACGAACCTACGCTCAGCCAGTAACCGAGCATCGCCAGCGGAATGCCGCTGCCCAGCACCGCCAGGCCCACGCAGAACAGTTGCGCCAGCACCGCCCAGCCGCGCAGCCGCACCGGTTGCGCACGCCGCGCTACGCCCTGGCCAATACGTACATGGCGGGCTTTGCCGCGCACCCGCAGTTCCAGCCACAGCATTGCCAGGCACATCGCCAACAGCACGGCAGACAGCATGGCCGCGTTGGCATTGCTGAACTCCAGTTCGAACTGCTGGTAGATCGCCGTGGTAAAGGTTTGCAGGCCGAGGATCGACAGCGCGCCAAACTCCACCAGCATATGCAGGGCAATCAGTAGCGCACCGCCGAGCATCGACGGCCACAGCAGCGGCAGGGTGACTTTGCTGAACACGCCCCAGCGGCTGCAACCCAAGGTGCGTGCCGACTCCTCCAGCGAGGTGTCAAGGTTGCGCAGGGTTGCGGCAACGGGCAGGAACACCAGCGGGTACTTGGACAGGGCCATGACCATGATCGCGCCGCCCAGGCCTTCAAAGTCCGAACTTAGCGACACCCAGGTGAAGCTGCTGACGAACGACGGCACGGCGAATGGCAGGCACAGCACCACGCCCCACAACCGGCGGCCGGCCAGGTTGCTGCGCTCCAGCAGCCAGGCCAGTGCCAGGCCGACCACCATGCAGGTCAGCGTCACCCCGACCATCAGCATCAGGGTGTTGCGCATCAGCCCCCAGACAAAGGGCCGCCACAGCAGGTGCAAAGCTTCGCGCCAGCCGGCTTCCCAGGCTTTGATGGCGACATAAGCCAGTGGCAGCAAGCTCATTGCCACTAGGAACAGCACAGGCAGCACTACCCAGATGGAAGGGCGCTTGCGGCGCGGTACGAAGCGTACCGGCACCGGTTCGGACAGGGCGGCAGTCATCAGAGCAGGCCGACCTCACGCTCAAGTTCGATGGCTTCCTCGGCATTGCCCAGGTCAGCTGGCGAGATCTTCGGCGGGCGCAGTTCGTCGAACGGCTTCAGGCCGCGGTCAGAAACCATGCCCTTGTGCAGCGGGTACTCGGCGGTGGTCTGGGTAATCACGCGCTGGCCTTCCTCGCTGGCCATCCAGTTGAGCAGGGCCTGGGCTTCTTTCGGGTGTTTGCTGGCCTTGACCACGCCTGCGCCGGAGATAGTAACCAGGTTGCCAGCATCGCCGTCGGCCAGGTAATAGAGCTTGGTGTCCAGCTTGCCGCGTTCGCGTTCAAGCGCGTACCAGTAGTAGTTGTTCACCAGTACCGCAGCCACTTCACCCTTTTCTACGGCTTTGAGGGCAACCATGTTGTTGGTGTAGGTCTTGCCGAAGGCTTTCAGGCCGGTCAACCATTCTTCGGTGGCTTCACGCCCGTGCATCTTCAGAATGGCCACGGCCTGCTCCTGGAACGCACCGCTGGTGGGGACGTAGCCGACGCGGCCTTCCCACTCAGGGTTGGCGAAGTCCATCACTGTGGTCGGCAGGTCTTTCTCGTCGACTTTCTTCGGGTTGTACACCACGATGCGCGTACGGGCGGTGATACCCATCCAGGTGCCGTTGGCGCCAACGTACTCCTTGGGCATCATGTTCAACGTGGCGTCGTCAATCTTGGCCAGCAGGTCCAGCTCACCCAGGTTGTTCAGGGGCGGGGACTCTTCTGTGTAGATGATGTCGGCCGGCGAGCGGTCGCCTTCCTCGATGATCTGGCTGGCAAGCTGATTGCTGCTGCCTTTGCGGATGTCGATGTGGATGCCGGTCTTGGCCTCATAGGCCTTGGCAATGGCTTCGCCGATTTCCTTGTGCTGACCGTTGTACATGGTCAGCGTGACCGGTGCGTCTGCCATGGCGGCCGGAGCGCCGATGACCAGGCTCAGCAGTGCGGCGGCCAAGGTACGCATCAGCGGTTGCGGGCGGATCGTCATGCGGGTACTTCCTCGCTTACGGCTACATATTTGGAAACAATGGTAAACGAAATTCTTTCTCAAGTGGCCGGGTGACGAGAAATTCATGGTCAGACCATGGTGCAAGGGGTTGGGGTGTGTTGCCTGTAGGGGGGGGATTCGCGGGTGAGCCCGCTCTTACAACGTGCGCGTATCGAGGAGGGGGGCACAAAAAATCGCAGGCAAGAAAAAACCCACTAGCAAGCTAGTGGGTTTTTGTATGGTGCCCAGGAGAAGACTCGAACTTCCACGACCTTGCGGTCACTGATACCTGAAACCAGCGCGTCTACCAATTCCGCCACCTGGGCAAAGCTTTACATCATCTGCAGAAGGCGACTATCGTTCGCTTTCACACAGTAGTAACAGATCCTTGGTCATCTGTTACTTGAAAATATTTGGTGCCCAGGAGAAGACTCGAACTTCCACGACCTTGCGGTCACTGATACCTGAAACCAGCGCGTCTACCAATTCCGCCACCTGGGCACACATTCGAGGTTACTTGATGCTTTACAGCGTCGTTCATCTCTACTACAACTTCGGGGTTGTCCGTCGTTGTGGTGCGCACTATACGGACGCTCCCCAAGGCTGTAAAGCCCCCAGCCGAAAAAAAATTCAAAAAATTCAACCCGTTGATTCCACAAGCCTATTTCTGCTGTTTATGCACTGCAGCGGGGGCTGTCCAAGGCAGACATTTCCGGTTTCAATACGCCTATGCCAGAATTCATATCTATATACCCCAAGGTGAACCCCTTCTGATGGCCGATTGGCAATCCCTCGATCCCGAGGCCGCTCGCGAAGCGGAAAAATACGACAACCCCATTCCCAGCCGTGAGCTGATCCTGCAGCGTCTCGCCGACCGAGGCGAACCTGCTGCCCGCGAGGAGCTGGCAAAAGAGTTCGGTCTGTATGAAGAAGACCAGATCGAAGCCCTGCGCCGCCGCCTGCGTGCCATGGAGCGCGATGGCCAGCTTATCTATACCCGGCGCGGCACTTATGCCCCGGTAGACAAGCTGGACCTGATCTGTGGTCGCGTCTCCGGCCATCGCGACGGCTTCGGCTTCCTTATTCCCGATGACGGCAGCGAAGATCTGTTCCTCAGCCCGTCGCAGATGCGACTGGTGTTTGATGGTGACCGCGGCCTGGCCCGCGTCTCCGGTGTCGACCGTCGTGGCCGCCGTGAGGGCGTGCTGGTCGAAGTCATCTCTCGTGCCCACGAAAGCGTGGTCGGCCGCTATTTCGAAGAAGGCGGCATCGGTTACGTAACCCCGGACAACCCGAAGATCCAGCAGGAAGTGCTGGTGACCGCCGGGCGTAACGGCGGTGCCAAGATCGGCCAGTTCGTCGAGATCAAGATCACCCACTGGCCAACGCCGCGCTTCCAGCCGCAAGGCGATGTGGTCGAGGTCATCGGCAACTACATGGCGCCGGGCATGGAAATCGACGTTGCCCTGCGCAGCTACGACATTCCGCACGTGTGGCCCAATGATGTGGTCAAGGAAGCACGCAAGTTCCGCTCCGAAGTCGAGGAGAAGGACAAAGAGAAGCGTGTCGACCTGCGCCATCTGCCGTTCGTCACCATCGACGGTGAAGACGCCCGCGACTTCGACGATGCCGTTTATTGCGAACCGCTGGGCAAGCTGCGTCTGTTCTCCGGTGGCTGGCGCCTGTACGTGGCCATCGCTGACGTTTCCAGCTACGTGCGTCTGGGCTCTGCCCTGGATGTCGAAGCCCAGCAGCGCGGCAACTCGGTGTACTTCCCCGAGCGCGTGGTGCCGATGCTCCCCGAAGAGCTGTCCAACGGCCTGTGCTCGCTGAACCCGCACGTCGACCGGTTGGCCATGGTCTGTGAAATGACCATGAACAAAGCCGGCCAGATGGTCGACTATCAGTTCTACGAAGGCGTGATCCACTCCCACGCCCGCCTGACCTACAACAAGGTCAGCAGCATGCTCGAGCATGCCCGCACCCGTGAGGGCAAGGCGCTGCGCGAGGAGTACAAGGAGGTCGTGCCCGACCTGAAAAACCTGTACAACCTGTACAAGGTGCTGGTGGAAGCGCGTCACACGCGTGGTGCCATCGACTTCGAAACCCAGGAAACCCGCATCATTTTCGGTGATCAGCGCAAGATCGCTGAAATTCGCCCGACAGTGCGTAACGATGCCCACAAGCTGATCGAGGAATGCATGCTGGCGGCCAACGTGGCCACTGCCGAGTTCCTGCAGAAGCACGGTGTACCGGCGTTGTACCGCGTGCACGACGGCCCTCCACCGGAGCGCCTGGAAAAACTGCGTGCCTTCCTGGGTGAGTTGGGCCTGAGCCTGCACAAGGGCAAGGACCCGTCGCCGAAGGATTACCAGGCCCTGCTGGCGAGCATCGCCGGCCGCCCGGACTTCCACCTGATCCAGACGGTGATGCTGCGCTCGCTGAGCCAGGCCGTGTACAGCACCGAGAACAACGGCCACTTCGGCCTGAACTACGAGGCGTACACCCACTTCACCTCGCCGATTCGCCGGTACCCTGACCTGCTGGTGCACCGCGCCATCCGCAGCATCATCCGCTCCAAGGTTGATACCCCGCACGTCAAGCGTGCCGGTGCCATGAGCATCCCCAAGGCGCGTATCTACCCGTACGACGAAAACACCCTGGAGCAACTCGGCGAGCAGTGCTCGATGACCGAGCGTCGGGCTGACGAAGCCACCCGTGACGTGGTCAACTGGCTCAAGTGCGAGTTCATGAAGGATCGCGTGGGCGAGACCTTCCCGGGCGTGATCACCGCGGTGACCGGTTTCGGCCTGTTCGTCGAGCTGACCGATATCTATGTAGAGGGCCTGGTGCACGTCAGTGCGTTGCCGGGTGACTACTACCACTTCGACCCGGTACACCATCGCCTGGCCGGCGAGCGTACCGGTCGCAGCTTCCGCTTGGGCGACACCATCGAAGTGAAGGTCATGCGTGTTGACCTGGATGAGCGCAAGATCGACTTCGAAGTGTCGGAAAAGACCCTTGCCGCACCGATCGGCCGCAAGCAGCGGGGTGCCGCGCCGGCTGCCGAAAAAACCGAGCAACAGCCGGCAACCGAAGCGAAAGCCACGCCCAAGCCGCGCAGCCGCAAAAGCGAAGCGTCCGAAGCGTACTTCCCCAAGGATGCTGTGCAGCGTAACGCTGAAGTGCGTAAAAGCCGCGAGATGAAGAAAGCGCTGATGACCGACGCGCGCAGCAGTGCCGGCAGCAAATCCGAGAAAGGTGGCAAGCCGTCCGGTAAGCCGACCAAGCACCGTAAAGGCCCGTCGAAGTCCGGCGCGCCACGCAAAAGCAAGAGCAATTCATGAGTCAGCTGGAAAAGATCTACGGCGTACACGCCGTGCAGGCATTGCTGCAGCACCATCCAAAGCGGGTCAAGCAGATCTGGCTGTCGGAAGGGCGCAGCGAGCCACGCCTCGAGACCTTGCTGGCGCTGGCCGCGGAAAACCGCGTGCCGGTCGGCCAGGCCGAGCGCCGTGAGATGGATGCCTGGGTCGAAGGTGTGCACCAGGGCGTTGTAGCCGAGGTCAGCCCGAGCCAGGTGTGGGGCGAGCTGATGCTCGAAGAGCTGCTTGAGCGCACAGAGACGCCGCCGCTGATCCTGGTGCTGGACGGCGTGACCGACCCGCACAACCTCGGCGCCTGCCTGCGTACCGCGGATGCGGCCGGTGCCACGGCAGTGATCGTGCCCAAGGACAAGTCGGCAACGCTGACGCCGGTTGTTCGAAAGGTGGCTTGTGGCGCGGCAGAAGTCATTCCGCTGGTGGCTGTGACCAACCTGGCGCGTACGCTTGAGAAGTTGCAGCAGCGTGGCCTTTGGGTCGTGGGTACCGCTGGCGAGGCCGAGCAGGAGATCTACCAGCAGGACCTCACCGGGCCACTGGTGATGATCATGGGCGCGGAAGGCAAGGGCATGCGCCGGCTCACCCGCGAGCATTGCGACTTTCTGGTGAAGTTGCCGATGGCGGGTAGCGTCAGCAGCCTTAACGTGTCGGTAGCGACCGGGGTTTGCCTGTTCGAAGCCGTCCGTCAGCGTCAGGCCAAGCGCTGATCTTCAGCCTGTATCGGCCTATTCGCGGGCGCGCCCGCTCCCACAGGTAATCTGCAATGCCAGAGGCAGCAGTGAGCCTGTGGGAGCGGGCGTGCCCGCGAATAGGGGCTGACACATTCTGAATATCTCAGGCTGTTCAAATATTCGCCAATTGCCTTGCGTGTGCGGCACGCCTTCTCTACAATTGCGCCCCTTGCCGAGCTGGCAGGCGCTCATGTGCCTCCCCTCCGTGCAAGACATACAGTGTCATTCACTCCTTGTCTGACCAGATTCGCTGGCAGACTACTAACCCGTAAGGAGCATTCATGCGTCATTACGAAATCATCTTCCTGGTTCACCCGGACCAGAGCGAGCAAGTCGGCGGCATGGTTGAGCGTTACACCAAGCTGATCGAAGAAGATGGTGGCAAGATCCACCGCCTGGAAGACTGGGGCCGTCGTCAACTGGCCTACGCAATCAACAATGTTCACAAGGCTCACTACGTGATGCTGAACGTTGAGTGCACCGGCAAGGCCCTGGCCGAGCTGGAAGACAACTTCCGCTACAACGATGCCGTTATCCGTAACCTGGTCATCCGTCGCGACGAAGCCGTTACCGGCCAGTCCGAGATGCTGAAGGCTGAAGAAAACCGCAGCGAGCGCCGTGAGCGTCGTGAGCGTCCTGAGCATGCTGAATCCGCCGAAGGCGATGACAGCAATGACAGCGACTCCAGCGATAACGCTGACGAGTAATCCACGGACCTTTAGAGGAGCCTATTAAATGGCACGTTTCTTCCGTCGTCGTAAATTCTGCCGCTTCACTGCTGAAGACGTGAAAGAGATCGACTTCAAAGATCTCAACACCCTGAAAGCTTACGTATCCGAAACCGGCAAGATCGTTCCAAGCCGTATCACCGGTACCAAAGCTCGTTATCAGCGTCAGCTGGCTACCGCTATCAAGCGTGCCCGCTTCCTGGCCCTGCTGCCCTACACCGACAGCCACGGCCGCTGAGACCGGGTCGTCGACAAGCAGTAAGGGGTTAGCATGCGAGCGTTAGCAAGTTTCATCATGCGCGGTCGTGTGCAGGCCACCCTCGTGGTGGTCATCAGCGCGGTACTGCCGCTGCTGTTCTGGTTGAGTGCCGCTGCCTGCAGCCTTGTGCTGCTGCGGCGTGGGTTCAAGGATGCTACAACGGTCATCGCCGGCGGCCTGCTGGCCGGGCTGGCCGTGTGGGTCATGGGCGATCCCATCACCTTTCTGGTGATTGCGGGTGCCATTGCCCTGGCCGCCATGTTGCGTGCCGAGTATCCCTGGAGCCGGGTGTTGCTCGCCAGTGCCGTGTTCGCCGTGGCTTTCAGCCTCGTGCTCGATCTGGCGCTGGCGCAAACCTTCGATGTGCTGGCCAAGGCGTTTGCCGAAGCCATGCCGAAAATCGAGGGGCAACCGGTACTCTCCGACGAGCTGATCCGCCCTGTGCTGGTCGCTTCTACAGCAGTGACGGTGCAATTGTTCAGTGTGCTGGCCTTGGTGCTGGCGCGCTATTGGCAGGCAGCGTTGTACAACCCTGGAGGCTTCGGTCGCGAGTTTCGCGAACTGAAGTTGCCGAAACAGGCCACGGCGGCCTTGGTGGCAGTGATGGTGGTGGCTCCGTTTATCGGGCCGCAGTTCATCATCCTGGCATCTGCCTCGAGCCTGGTATTGGTGCTGGCCGGCATCGCCTTGATGCACGGGCTGGTGGCACAGGGCCGACTGGCCGGTTTCTGGCTGGTGGGGATGTACGTGACGCTGCCGCTGATCATGCAGCTGATTTATCCGTTGCTGATGGTTTTGGCCATTGTCGACAGCCTGATTGATTTTCGCGGTCGCAAGTCCCCTCCGGGGAAAGACTCCGCGAACGGTGAAGGTTAAAAGTTAAGAGGTTTTACCAAATGGAACTGATCCTGCTGGAAAAAGTCGCTAACCTGGGCAACCTGGGCGACAAAGTAAAAGTTAAGGCTGGTTACGGCCGTAACTTCCTGCTGCCATTCGGCAAGGCCACCGTTGCCAACGCCGCCAACCTGGCTGCGTTCGAAGAGCGTCGTGCCGAGCTGGAAAAAGCAGCCGCTGACAAGAAAGCTTCGGCTGAAAGCCGCGCTGCCCAACTGGCCGAGCTGGAAGTGACCATCACTGCCACCGCTGGCGACGAAGGCAAGCTGTTCGGTTCGATCGGCACCCACGACATCGCTGACGCCCTGACCGCCTCCGGCGTTGAAGTGGCCAAAGCTGAAGTTCGTCTGCCGAACGGCACCATCCGTCAGGTTGGCGAATACGACGTAGCCGTGCACCTGCACAGCGACGTTGAAGCCACCGTACGCGTGGTCGTCGTAGCTGCCTAAGCTGCGCTAACTGGCTGGCTCCTTGCGAGTCAGGCGGTTAACATCGGGCACGGTCCTGTTTTCGACAGGCCGTGCCCTTTGTCTTTTTCGTCCTCCAGAATTCTTTCGTGGCCATGAACGAGATCACCACTTCCGAACAGCTAGACCTGCAAACCGCAGCCCTGAAGGTGCCGCCGCATTCCATCGAGGCCGAACAGGCCGTACTCGGTGGCCTGATGCTGGACAACAACGCCTGGGAGCGGGTGCTGGACCAAGTGTCGGATGGCGATTTCTACCGGCATGACCACCGCCTGATTTTCCGTGCCGTGCACAAGTTGGCCGATGCCAACCAGCCATTTGACGTGGTTACCCTGCACGAGCAACTGGACAAGGAAGGCCTGTCCTCGCAAGTCGGCGGCTTGGCCTACCTGGCCGAGCTGGCCAAGAACACTCCCTCGGTAGCCAACATCAAGGCATACGCCGCGATCATTCGCGAGCGGGCCACGTTGCGCCAACTGATCAGCATCAGTACCGACATCGCCGACAACGCCTTTAATCCGCAAGGGCGCAACGCCGAAGAAATCCTCGACGACGCCGAGCGGCAGATCTTCCAGATCGCCGAGGCCCGGCCAAAAACCGGCGGCCCGGTGGGTGTCAACGAACTGTTGACCATGGCCATCGACCGCATCGATACGCTGTTCAACTCCGACAGCGACATCACCGGTATCTCCACCGGTTACACTGACCTGGACGAGAAGACCAGCGGCCTGCAGGCAGCCGACCTGATCATCGTCGCGGGTCGTCCGTCGATGGGTAAGACCACCTTCGCCATGAACCTGGTGGAAAACGCCGTACTGCGTACCGACAAGGCGGTGCTGGTGTTCTCCCTGGAGATGCCAGGTGAGTCGCTGATCATGCGTATGCTCTCGTCCCTGGGGCGTATCGACCAGACCAAGGTCCGTTCCGGCCAGCTGGACGACGACGACTGGCCGCGCCTGACCTCGGCAGTGAACCTGCTCAACGACCGCAAATTGTTCATCGACGATACGGCGGGAATCAGCCCCTCGGAAATGCGCGCTCGCACCCGTCGCCTGGCCCGTGAGCATGGCGAGATCGCCATGATCATGGTCGACTACCTGCAGCTGATGCAGATTCCGGGGTCGGCCGGTGACAACCGTACCAACGAAATTTCCGAGATTTCCCGCTCGCTGAAGGCCCTGGCCAAGGAATTCAACTGCCCGGTTATTGCCCTTTCGCAGCTGAACCGCTCGCTGGAGCAGCGCCCGAACAAACGCCCGGTGAACTCCGACTTGCGTGAATCCGGTGCAATCGAGCAGGACGCCGACGTGATCATGTTCGTATACCGCGACGAGGTGTACCACCCCGAGACCGAGCACAAGGGCGTGGCGGAAATCATCATCGGCAAACAGCGTAACGGCCCCATCGGCTTCGTGCGTTTGGCGTTTATCGGCAAGTACACCCGGTTCGAGAACCTTGCGCCGGGCATGTACAACTTTGATGATGATGAATAACCCATTGAGCTAGCAAGGCTGCTCCTACAAGGTTTGAATCGCCCCTGGTTTCGTAGACACCTCCAAGCCTCATAATGAGGCCCAAATAGGAGGTGCCATGAGTCGTCAGCGTTACCCCGAAGAGTTCAAGATCGAAGCGGTCAAGCAAGTGACCGAGAAAGGCAAACCCGTCGCCGATGTCGCCCAGCGCCTGGGCATGTCCGTACATAGCCTTTACGCCTGGATCAAGGTCTACACCAAGCCCCAAGAGCAGCGTCAGCAAGACGACGATCAGCAGGCCGAATTGCGCAAGCTACGCGCTGAACTCAAGCGCGTGACTGAAGAGCGAGACATCTTAAAAAAGGCCGCCGCGTACTTTGCCAAGGAGTGCGGCTGAAGTACGCCTTCATCAAGAAGCACTCGACTGATTACCCGGTGCGGCGCCTTTGCCAAACCCTCAAGGTGCACCCCAGCGGCTACTACGCCTGGCTGGCCGAGCCTCAATCTGCCCGAGCAAAAGAAGATCAACGTCTGCTTGGCTTGATCAAGCACGCTTGGCTAGAAAGCGGAGGTGTATACGGCTACCGCAAAATTCACGATGACCTACGTGAGCTGGGAGAGGAATGCGGACGAAATCGAGTCGGGCGCTTGATGCAGGCGGAGGGGCTGCGTTCGCAAACGGGCTATCGGCGGCGTCCAGGGTTTTACGGTGGAAAACCAACAGTGGCCTCGCCCAACCACCTCGCGCGGCAGTTCAAGGTCAGTGAGCCGAACAAGGTCTGGGTGACAGATATCACTTACATCCGCACCTATGAAGGATGGCTCTATCTAGCGGTAGTGCTGGATCTGTTCTCACGCCAAGTAATTGGTTGGTCAATGAAGCCAAGGATGTGCAGCGACCTGGCTATCGACGCAATGTTGATGGCTGTGTGGCGACGCAAGCCACAGCAGCAAGTGATGATTCACTCAGATCAAGGTAGTCAGTTCAGTAGCTCAGATTGGCAAAGCTTCTTGAAGGCTAACAATGTAATCAGCAGCATGAGTCGGCGGGGAAACTGCCACGACAATGCCGTAGCCGAGAGCTTTTTCCAACTTTTGAAGCGGGAGCGCATCCGACGAAAGATCTACACAACCCGTGAAGAAGCCCGAAGTGATATTTTCGATTACATCGAAATGTTCTATAACCCTAAACGCCGACACAGCAGTGCTATGCAGCTGTCTCCAATAGAGTATGAGAAACGCTATTTCCTGAGCTTGGAGAGTGTCTAGGAAACCAGGGGCGATTCAGTTTGCGGTGCGCCTGCTAGCTCTGAAATCTGAGCGATCTTCGTTTGCCCTTGGCTGATGATCCGCCCCTCGCTCAGGGTGATCACCCGGTCAAACCGCGACAGTGCGCTCTGATCATGCGTCACGCAAATCAGCCCTCGCCCTTTAAATGCTTCGAACAACAGGTCCCAGGTACGCTCTGCCGACGCGGCATCGAGCCCGGCTGTGGGCTCGTCAAAGAAATTGAATTCCCCAGGCTGATTAAGAAGGCGTAGCAGCGTCAGCCTGCGTGCTTCGCCGCCCGATATCGATTCTGCGCGTGCATCCAGATCAAGTTCGTACCAGTCTTTGCTCAGGCCCAACCGTTCAAGCCATCGTTCGATTTGAGCGCGATCATGAGCTTGCTCGAACAGCACGGCGCGGGGCAGGGGGCCAGGTATGAAATGCGCCTCCTGAGGGCAGAGTCGTAATCGACTGAATTGTTCACTAGCGTTGAGCGACGCCAGGCACCTGCCGTGCAGGTGCACATCCTTGCGCAACGGGAATATCGTTCCCGCCAGCGTATGCAGAAGTGTCGATTTACCACATCCGCTGGGCCCGATCAGTGCGACCCGTTCTCCTTTGTGCAGTACCAAGGGTTCTTCGATGTGAAGTTGTACATTATCTCGAGCGCTCAACTGGCACGGGGCGATGCTTAGGCCAGCGTCCTTGTCTTGGGACTTCGCCTTAGTAGTGCATGCAGGGCCGAACGAGGGGAGCTGGAGCCATTGTTCGAGTTTGCGTTTGTCTAGCCGAAACTGGTCTAGCAATCGCCAGGCCTCAGCAAGTTGCGCAACCCCTGCCAGCAATCCGCTCACCAAGGTGAAGAGAGCAACCAGCTCGCCCAGGCTCAATTGCGGTGTTGCCAGAGCCTGATCATGGATACCCCACATGAGCAAACCGCCACTGCCCAGGCCTATGAACAGGGTGCGCAGGCTCTGAATCCAACCCCCACTGTGAGCTACCTGCACTGCTGAGTCGGCATAGTGCGAAAGTGTCTGGTTGACCGGGAGCATTGCAGCATCCTCGGCCTTTTCCAGTTTGACCGTTGCCGCGCTGGCGAAGGTATCCACCCATTGTTCCGCCAGTTCATCCTCGCGAGCGTTCACTGCCTCGATATGTGGCCGGCGCCAGCGCACCAGACGATCGTTGGCCCACAGGTAGGCCAGGCTCAAAGGGATGAGGCCGATCAATACCGAAGTAGCTCCCAGGTAAGCGAAGAGCGTTATCAGCACTGCAGCTTCGGCTAGCACCGGCCACGCCGAGCCAATCAGAAAGCCCAACCACCGCTCCTGTGCGGTAATGCCCCTATCCAGTACTTTTACCAGTGTTCCGCCATGGAGTTGTCCATAGGCCTCGAAGCGCTTGTCCAGCAATTCGCGGCACCAGCGGATGGAAAGTTGCTTCACGCGTTCCTGGCAAAGCCGCGCCAGGCACCAGGCTTGTAGAGGGGTCATAGAGGCTTGTAATGCGACAAGGCATATGAAAGCTCCGAGCAGAAGCTGGGAAGACGCGGCTGAGGTGGCCAGGTTGTCAATGATGTCGGCCAAGACTAGAGCAGGTACGACGGTCGCGATTTTCAGGAGCAGTGTCGCGCCGAGGGCGGCGAGAATTCCTCTATAGATTTGCATGTCATTGCCTTATGCCTTTGAGTGCACTCTGTGGCGCGACTGGAATACCTGATCTGATCAGGTGGAAGCGTTCAAGTCCGGGTATGAACACCTGAACAACCGTAGCGAGATTCGGGTGCTCATAAAGTGTGCGATAGAATGCGATCTTGTTATGTTTTTCCAAGTTGATCAGTGTTCGCTTGACTTGCCCGCGCACGCTGAGATCGGTATGCGGAGGGTGAAAAGCGGGTACAGCATATGTGGGGCATGGGTGTATAAGAGCTGAAAGGCGGGTTGAATGAGTAAGCATTTTTTCAGTAGAGAGATCTTCTTGTTTTTCTGTGGCCCCAGAAAGCTGCTCGCACTGAATCTGCTCCGTTACGGCGCGGTACATTGCAATGGAGGGGTTGATGGAGCTGCCGGAGCCAATGCTGCTGAGTGAGCCTTCTTTTTTACTACGAGAAACAGCAATGCAAAATGAAACTTCGTAGAAGTCGTGCGTCAAGTATATTTCTAGTTTTCTGGCCCGGCGGAGAAGCTCGGTATCATGGGCAAATGTCTCTTCCAGAAAAGAATTCGAAGGTTGGTAAAGTTTGGGTGGGGAAGTCAGGCCACAAAGTGATAGGTAGTACATAGAAAGTGCGTGACGTTCGATAGCTTCATTGATGGCGTGGAGCAGAGCCTCGTTCTCCGTGCAGCCAAGTGCTGTACCAGAGTTGGTCGAATATTTGGAAAGAAAGCTCGCTGCAGTTTTTTCGATTTCATCAATGTTTCTGGAGGAAGGTGCTATCAATATCGCGGGAATGGCTATTTCGTCGTAGCTGTTCAATGCCTGAAGACTGAAATAAGGTATTCGGCAATCCGGGGGAATGGATTTTAGGAGCCAATCGTCAAATGGGGCTATCGATTGCAAAATTTGGTCGCTTTCGATGAGTGGTGGAGTACTCTTGTCGACGAAGTAATGCTCTAGGCTCTCGGCAAGTGCTCCTAGTTCGCAATGTTCCCCTTTTCCTGCACCGCAAGAAACTTCTTTGTAGGCGCTGTCGTATAAGTGGCATGTGGCGACCAGGGTACTTTTTTTTGATAGTTTTGTTTTCGATTGAAGCCCTAAGTGATGATGCAGCCTTGTCAGACGGTTGTAGGCCTCTTCTATGTTCAGTTCGCGTTCGGTAATCATGTTCTGCTCCTTGGTAGAGCCAGAAGGGGCTAAGCCCCTTCTGGTTTGTCACTTACAGAAGGTTGAGAAATTCAACCTCGGACTCGGTGAATGTGTAGTTCATCACGCGTGGGATCTGCAGAGTGTGGATTTCAGAACGACGACGTCCCATGGCTAGTGCTCCTATAGAGTTGGTTTGAGTGCGCCTTCCAGCGCGTCACTGTTGTATCACTTGTTTTTTTATTGGTTCAAGATCCGCTCGGAATTTGTTGAGGAAAGTTGTCGTAGGATTTTTTACTAGGACTTGAAGTTCGATTCCTACATTTTTTAAGATCTAGAGAAAATCTACTAATAATTAGCCGGTTAGCATTTTCTGAGGGTTGGAGAGGCTAAATATTTAGTAAAAATCTGAAGGGATTGCGATCGCTCAGCAGGGGCGCGCGATCGCCATCGGTCTAAGCAGGCTCAGGTTTTCCTGCGAGTAATCGCCTTGCTCTTGAGGCAGACCCGTACGTAGCCGCTACCCATCAAATGCAATTGTCGTCGTGGCGTAAGTGCTCCATGAACCCCACATTCAAAGCGCTTACCTGATGCCCGATGCTGTGCTCCCGATTTCCTTCTGGAGCCAGCCCTGCATGATGCGCCCCGACAGCAAAGTCGAAAAAGTCTACCTCTACCCCAAGCCTGTGGACTTTCGAAAGTCCATCGACGGCCTTACTGCCTTGGTAGAACTGGATATCAAAGTCGCCGTGTTCGACCCCGTGCTCTTCGTCTTCCTCAACAAGGCGCGTAATCGGATCAAAGTGTTGTACTGGGAGCGCAACGGCTTCTGCCTCTGGCTCAAGCGCCTGGAAGCCGAGCGCTTCAAAATGTCGCCTGAGCCCAGCGACGAAGCGATTGTCCTGACCGTCCAAGAACTCAATTGGCTGCTCGACGGTTTCGACCTTTGGCGCAACCGTCCTCATCAGGTTTTGACTCCGCGCTACGTCGCCTGACCCGGTATAATCCGCGGCATGATTTCCGTGCCCGACAATCTCCCAGACGATCCTGCCCTGCTCAAGCAATTATTGCTTGAGAGCTATGCTGCCCGTTTGCGCGAGCAGGAAGTCAATCAGGCCCACATCGTCCAAATTGACGATCTGAAAGAGCAAATCAAGTTATGGCGTGACCGTTTTTTTGGCCGCAAGTCCGAGCAAACCGTCGATCCCAAAACGCCGCAACTGGCCATGTTCGATGAAGCGGAAAATGACCCTCTGCTGGCTGTAGTTGATGATGCCAATGAAGAAGTCGTTGTCCCGGTCAAGCGCCGTGGCAAGCGCAAGTCATTGGCGGCTAATCTGCCACGTATCGAAGTTATCCATGAGTTGCCCGAACACGAACTGACCTGCGCCTGCGGTTGCCGCAAGCATGTCATCGGCGAAGAAACCAGCGAGCAGCTCGATATCGTGCCGATGCAGATCCGCGTACTCAAACACGTGCGCAAGATCTATGGCTGCCGTGGTTGCGAGACTGCTCCTGTCACTGCTGACAAGCCCGCCCAGTTAATCGAAAAAAGCATGGCCAGCCCAAGCGTGCTGGCCATGCTGCTGACGACCAAGTACGTCGATGGCTTGCCGCTACACAGGTTTGAAAGTGTGCTGTCCCGCCACGGCATCGAGGTTCCACGACAAACCCTGGCGCGTTGGGTGATCCAGTGCAGTAAATACTTCCAGCCGCTGTTGAACCTGATGCGTGATCGGCTGCTGGAAAGTCCGGTGATTCATTGCGATGAGACCCGCGTCCAGGTGTTGAAAGAACCGGATCGAGACCCGACCAGCCAATCCTGGATGTGGGTGCAAGCCAGTGGCCCGCCTGATCGACAAGTTGTGCTGTTCGACTACACCACCAGCCGTGCGCAGGAAGTACCATTGCGTCTGCTGCAAGGCTATCGCGGCTATGTGATGACCGACGATTATGCGGGTTACAACGCTTTGGCGTTGCAGCCCGGTATCGAGCGACTGGCATGCATGGTTCACGCGCGCCGCAAGTTCGTCGAAGCACAAAAGGTGCAGCCCAAGGGTAAGACCGGACGAGCCGATGTGGCGCTGACGATGATCAATAAGCTGTATGACATCGAGCGCGACCTCAAGGAGGTCAGCGACGAACAGCGGTTCATCGGTCGCCAGGAAAGAAGCTTACCGATCCTCGGTCAGCTGAAAAGCTGGCTGGACAAGACGTACGCCCAGGTGACGCCGCAAAGCGTATTGGGCAAGGCGGTGCATTACCTGGCAAACAACTGGAGCCGCCTGGAACGGTATGTCGAAGCGGGCCATTTGCCAATCGACAACAACCTGGCAGAGCGTGCGATAAAACCGTTTGTCATTGGGCGCAAGGCTTGGCTGTTCAGTGACACGCCCAAGGGCGCCACGGCAAGTGCGCAGATATACAGCTTGGTCGAGACCGCCAAGGTCAACGGCCAGGAGCCCTATACGTGGCTGCGCCACGTACTTGAGCGCCTGCCGTATGCGTCGTCGGTCTCAGACTACGAAGCCTTGCTGCCATGGAACTGCTCGCCAGAGATACCACGGTAAGCTGAGGCCCTATCTTTTAGAAGGTGGGGTTCATGGATCGCACTCGTCGTGGCGACGTCCGCGAGCAGTCTTCGGAGTTGATGGGCTATGTGCGCGAACTGACCATCACCGGGTTGATGGATGAGAAGCCGATGATGATCTGGGCTGCCCATTACCTGAGTGCGATGGCCAAGGCGCTGCAAGGATTCTGTCGAACACCTGGCAACCCCACTACACCCCTCAAGCCAACCACCTGCCACGTCCATCCCCCAACCGTCGCCCCGCCCACCAATCCCCACGAATCCAGTCGGATTTGGTCAAAATTTGTGCTATATTCCGCGCCCGCGATTTCCCTGCACACCAGAACCGGTCACTGACATGCAAGCAGCCAAACCTCTCTACGACTATCCCAAGTACTGGGCCGAATGCTTCGGACCAGCACCTTTCCTGCCAATGAGCAGGGAGGAGATGGATCTGCTCGGCTGGGATTCCTGCGACATCATCATCGTGACCGGTGATGCCTACGTCGACCATCCGTCGTTCGGCATGGCCATCATTGGCCGTCTGCTGGAAGCCCAGGGCTTCCGTGTGGGCATCATTGCCCAGCCGAACTGGCAGTCGAAAGACGACTTCATGAAACTCGGCGAGCCAAACCTGTTCTTCGGTGTGGCCGCCGGCAACATGGACTCGATGATCAACCGCTACACCGCGGACAAGAAGATCCGTTCCGACGACGCCTACACCCCGGGTGGCCTGGCCGGCAGCCGTCCGGACCGTGCCAGCCTGGTGTACAGCCAGCGCTGCAAGGAAGCCTACAAGCATGTGCCGATCGTGCTCGGCGGCATCGAGGCTTCGCTGCGCCGCATCGCCCACTACGACTACTGGCAGGACAAGGTTCGTCATTCGATCCTGATCGACGCCAGCGCCGACATCCTGCTGTTCGGCAACGCCGAGCGTGCGGTGGTCGAGGTGGCCCAGCGCCTGTCAAGCGGTGAGAAGATCGAGACCATCACCGACGTTCGCGGCACCGCCTTCGTGCGCCGCGATACCCCTCAGGGCTGGTACGAGATCGACTCCACCCGTATCGACCGCCCGGGGCGCGTCGACAAGATCATCAACCCGTACGTGAACACCCAGGACACCCAGGCCTGTGCCATCGAACAGGCCAAGGGCGACCAGGAAGACCCGAACGAAGCCAAGGTGGTGCAGATTCTCGACAGCCCGGCCGTGACCCGGGAAAAGTCGGTGATCCGCCTGCCATCGTTCGAAAAGGTGCGTAACGACCCGGTGCTGTATGCCCATGCCAACCGCGTGCTGCACCTGGAGACCAACCCGGGCAACGCCCGCGCGTTGGTGCAGAAGCACGGCGAAGTGGATGTGTGGTTCAACCCGCCACCCATCCCCATGAGCACCGAAGAAATGGACTACGTGTTCGGCATGCCTTACGCCCGTGTGCCGCACCCGGCCTATGGCAAGGAGCGCATCCCGGCCTACGAGATGATCCGTTTCTCGGTGAACATCATGCGTGGCTGCTTCGGTGGCTGTACCTTCTGCTCGATCACCGAACACGAAGGCCGCATCATCCAGAACCGCTCGCACGAGTCGATCCTGCACGAAATCGAAGAGATGCGTGACAAGGTGCCGGGCTTCACCGGCGTGGTCTCGGACCTTGGCGGGCCGACTGCCAACATGTACCGCATCGCCTGCAAAAGCCCCGAAATCGAAAAGCACTGCCGCAAGCCGTCGTGCGTGTTCCCGGGTATCTGCGAAAACCTCAATACCGACCACAGCTCGCTGATCGAGCTGTACCGCAAGGCCCGTGCCTTGCCGGGTGTGAAAAAGATCCTGATTGCTTCCGGCCTGCGCTACGACCTGGCGGTGGAATCGCCGGAGTACGTCAAGGAACTGGTCACCCATCACGTTGGCGGCTACCTGAAGATTGCCCCGGAGCACACCGAGCGTGGCCCGCTGGACAAGATGATGAAGCCGGGTATCGGCACCTATGACCGCTTCAAGCGCATGTTCGAGAAGTTCTCGAAAGAAGCGGGCAAGGAGCAGTACCTGATTCCGTACTTCATTGCTGCGCACCCGGGCACCACCGACGAAGATATGATGAACCTGGCCCTGTGGCTGAAGGGCAATGGCTTCCGTGCCGATCAGGTGCAGGCGTTCTACCCGTCGCCAATGGCCTCGGCCACGGCCATGTATCACTCGGGCAAGAACCCGCTGCGCAAGGTGACCTACAAGAGCGAAGGGGTGGAGATCGTCAAGAGCGACGAGCAACGCCGTCTGCACAAGGCGTTCTTGCGCTATCACGACCCGAAGGGCTGGCCAATGCTACGTGAAGCGCTACAGCGGATGGGCCGCGCCGACCTGATCGGGCCGGGCAAGCACCAGCTGATTCCGGCGCACCAGCCGCAGACCGACAGCTACCAGAGTGCGCGCCGCAAGAACTCGACCCCGGCCGGGAGCCACAAGGTGGGCAAGGACCAGAAGATCCTCACCCAGCACACCGGCCTGCCGCCGCGTGGCAGCGATGGCAGCAAACCGTGGGACAAGCGCGAGAAGGCCAAGGCCGAAGCGTTCGCGCGTAACCAGCAGGCGGCCAAGGAGCGCAAAGAGGCGAGCAAGGGCGGCAAGGGCAACAAGAAGCCGCGTCAGCCTGTCATTCCCCGCTGATCTTGAAGGCTACATAGAGCCCTGTGGGAGCGGGTTCACCCGCGAATGCGTCGGTAGATCCACTATCGATTCGCGGGTGAACCCGCTCCCACGGGGCCAGTGTTCGGCCCATCCATCTGGGTCAGTCAGGCTGCTTGTCGACCCACTTCGGCGCCACCGGCGCGATAAAGCGGTCCATCCCGTCCAGCAGCTCGTATGGCTGCTGACCCAGCAGCAACATCGCCCGGTGTTGCGGGCGCACGAAGCCTTCTTCGACGATATGGTCGAGGAACCCGCCCAACTTGTCGTAGAAACCGTTCACATCCAGTAGGCCGAGCGGCTTGGCGTGATAGCCCAGCTGCCCCCAGGTCCACACTTCGAACAGTTCCTCCAGCGTACCCAGCCCACCCGGCAAGGCAATAAAGGCATCGCTCAGCTCGGCCATGCGGGCCTTGCGCGCATGCATGCCATCCACCACTTCCAGACGGGTCAGGCCTTTGTGGCCGACCTCAGCGTCCAGCAGGCTCTGCGGGATGATCCCCACCACTTCGCCACCGGCTGCCATGGCTGCGTCGGCAACCACGCCCATCAAGCCGACCGCGCCACCGCCGTACACCAGGGTCAAACCGCGGTGGGCAATGGCCTGGCCTAGCGCGACGGCTGCTTCACGGTAGGCAGGGTTGGCGCCGATGCTGGCGCCGCAGAACACACAAACGGAACGTACGGGCATTGCTCATCTCCTGTCACTCAGGTGCACAGGGTACGGCGCAAGCCCGTCACTTCCAAGGCCGGTTCATTCTGGCCGGGAGAATTCGCAGATTGCACCTGTAGCCCCGTGGGCGTAGGCAGCGAGCAGGCTATTGAGGAAATTGGAGATGGGCATTTGGTATTGCTCCTAAATGAGAGGTTGTCCCATCGTCCAATAAAAGGGCATGATGTGCCCTTAAATTGGTTGTATACAATCTATTGAACAATTCTACTGGCTGACCCCTTGACACCCCCTTGACCCATATCAGCAAGGGGCTGAACGGTTTCAGGCAGTCTCGCAATTGATAAAACCCTGCCAAGGAGATTCATGATGTTTGCGAAAGCTGTAGCGGTATCCCTGCTGACCCTCGCCAGCGCCTCTGTCTTCGCAGCCGAATGCTCGGTCACTGTCGACTCCACCGATCAGATGTCCTTCAATACCAAGGAAATCGTCATCGACAAGAGCTGCAAGCAATTCACCGTGAACCTGGAACATTCGGGCAACCTGCCGAAAAATGTCATGGGGCACAACGTAGTAATCAGCAAGGCCGCAGACATGCAGGCAATCGCTACTGACGGTTTGAGCGCCGGTATCGAAAAGGCTTACTTGAAAGAGGGCGATGAGCGTGTCATTGCTCACACCAAGATCATTGGCGCGGGCGAAAAAGACTCGGTGACCTTTGACGTGGCCAAGCTGGTTGCTGGCACGGACTACGGCTTCTTCTGCTCTTTCCCAGGCCACATCTCCATGATGAAGGGCACGGTCGTCGTCAAGTGAAGGCGGCTGTGTAGGCCTCTAGGGCCTATTCGCGGGCACGTCCCACAAGTTGATCACTGTTTTCAAGGACAGGGATTAACCTGCGGGTGCGCCCGCGAAGCTTTTATGGGGCGAACGGCAGTTCGCGCTTGTGCTGGGTCTTGCGGTATGTGGCGACGATGATGTCGAACGCTGCCTGGTCAACCGGCTGCCCGTGCAGGAAGGCATCGATCTGCTGGTAGGTCACACCATGTGATGCTTCGTCCGGCTTGCCCGGCTCCAGGTCTTCCAGGTCGGCCGTTGGCACCTTCTCCACCAGTGACTCCGGCGCACCGAAGCTGCGCGCAATCGCCCGCACCTGATTCTTCACCAGCCCACTCAGCGGCGCCAGGTCGCAGGCACCATCACCAAACTTGGTAAAGAAGCCCATCACTGCCTCGGCGGCATGGTCGGTTCCGATCACCAGACCTGCGCGGGCGCCCGCGATGGTGTACTGGGCGACCATCCGGGTGCGCGCCTTGACGTTGCCAACCACGAAGTCCACCAGCGTCGGCGAGCCGTTCTTCAACTCCACCACTTCGGCCGCTAATGCACGCACTGCCGGGGCGATATCCACAGTGTGAACTTCATCAGCCTTGATCACGTCAAGGCATGCCTGGGCGTCATGCTCGTCATGCTGTACCTGGTACGGCAGGCGCACGGCAATGAAGGTGTATGCCTTGTCGCCGGTCTCGGCGCGCAGCTCGTTGATGGCGCGTTGGGCGAGCAGGGCGGCAGTCAGTGAGTCGACGCCACCGCTGATGCCCAGCACCAAGGTCTTGAGTCGCGCGTTGGCCAGGCAGTTCTTGATGAACGCCACGCGCCGGGCGACTTCGGCCTCGAGCGCTGCCGCGTCGACGAACGGCGGCTGTACCTTCAGCGCCTGGGCAATCTCTTGCTGAACCGCTTGCATGGGTTACTCCTTGCTGGGGACTTTGAATACGTGACGCATGTAGGCGACGAAGTTCTCGTCGCGGCACTGGGTCTTGGCGGCTTCGTCAGAGATCTTGGCCACCGGTGCGCCGTTGCAGTCGGTCATTTTAAGCACGATGCTCATTGGCGCCACACCTGGGATGTCGCAGGTCAGGTTGGTGCCGATGCCAAAGCTGACGTTGATGCGGCCGCGCAGGGCGCGGAAAATTTCCAGCGAGCGGGTCAGGTTGAGGCCGTCTGAAAACACCAGGGTCTTGGTCATCGGGTCGATACCCAGCTTCTGGTAATGGGCAATGGCCTTTTCCGCCCAGGCTACCGGCTCGCCTGAATCATGGCGCAGGCCGTCGAACAGCTTGGCAAAGTACAGGTCGAAATCGCCGAGGAAGGCATCCATGGTGATGCAGTCGGTCAGGGCGATGCCGAGCAGACCACGGTACTCGCGTACCCAGCAGTCCAGCGCGGCAATCTGGCTGTCGATAAGCCGTGGGCCGAGCTGCTGGTGGGCCATGATCCACTCGTGGGCCATGGTGCCCAGCGGCTTGATATCCAGTTTCCATGCCAGGTCGACGTTGCTGGTACCGACAAAGCGGCCGGGGAAGTCGTCGCGCAGCACCCGTACCACTTCCGCCTGCACGCGGCTGGAAAAACGCCGGCGGGTGCCGAAATCGGCCACCTGCAGTTCGGCCAGCTCGTCGTCGCTGGCATGCGCGCGCAGCCAGTCGAACTTGCGGTACAACTGGTCCCGCGCCTCGGCCAGGCGCATGTGCGGGTGCAGATTGCGATTGCGTACTTCGCTGATGATGGCCAGCAGCGGCACTTCGAACAGGATCACATGCAGCCATGGACCTTTCAGGCGCAGGAACAGCTGGTCGTTTTCAATGCCGACGTGCACGTAACGCAGGTTGAAGCGGAACAGTCGCAAAAAACGTAAAAAGTCGGGTTTGAGGAAGCTGATGCGTTCGAGGAAGGCCAGCTGGCCATCGTCCAGGGTGAGGTCGCCAAGCCGTTCGAGCTGATTGCGAATTTCGCCGAGGTAGGGGCGCAGGTCCTCACCGTTGCGGCAGCGGAATTCCCATTCGACGTCGGCGTCCGGGTAGTTGTGCAGCACTCCCTGCATCATGGTGAGTTTGTAGAAGTCGGTGTCGAGCAGGTTGTGCACGATGCGCTCGGCGAATGCGCTTTCGCTCATCAAGGGGGCTCCGGAAGCGGCGATTGGGGGACATTGTGCCAGCCTTTTACCCCTTGTGTGGCTGTTCCGGCCTCTTCGCGGGCAAGCCCGCTCCTACATGGTGCTGGAACGAGGAGCGGGCTTGCCCGCGAAGAGGCCGGAACGGCCAAAACAGAGGTGTTTTTCCGTGCACCGGCTAGCCTTGAAACGGTGCCGCCTGTAGCACTCGCGCACCAGTGGTGTGCACTTCGGTGACGTTGGCTGTTACAGGGCGGTTGCACGTAAACACTTGCAAGGGTTGCAATGATGGCACTCGATGGTTGCTCCTTGTCTGTACGTGTGGTGGCGCCTGCCGCGTGGCAGACGGTTGCACGCTCAATAAAGAAAAGGCCGCCCGTCGCCTGCAGGCACCCTTCACAGTGTGTTTTCCCGGAACACAAAACCTATGGCACGGCCCTTGCTCGGAGTACCGGGCTGAGAAGTTGTAGTGCCAACCAAAAAAACTCTAGGAGCACCACCTCATGTCGCAGACGTTTTACAAGAAAGGTTTCCTGGCTCTGGCCGTAGCTACGGCACTGGGTGTTTCTTCGTATGTCCAGGCCGACGTCAAGATCGGCGTAGCGGGCCCCATGACCGGGGCAAACGCAGCGTTTGGCGAGCAGTACATGAAAGGTGCGCAGGCAGCGGCCGACAAGATCAACGCCGCCGGTGGCGTGAATGGCGAGAAAATCGTCCTGGTCAAAGGCGATGACGCCTGTGAACCGAAGCAAGCCGTGTCCGTGGCCAACCGCCTGGTCGATCAGGACAAGGTGATCGGCGTGGTGGGCCACTTCTGTTCCTCCAACACGATCCCGGCGTCCGAGGTATATGACGAGGCGGGCGTGATTGCCATCACCCCAGGCTCCACCAACCCAGCGGTCACTGAGCGCGGCCTGAGCGCCATGTTCCGCATGTGCGGCCGTGACGACCAGCAGGGTATCGTCGCAGGCGACTACATCGTCGACGTGCTCAAGGGCAAGAAGGTCGCGGTGTTGCACGACAAGGACACCTACGGCCAGGGCCTGGCTGACGCGACCAAGGCGCAGCTGGAGAAACGTGGCGTGAAGCCTGTGCTGTACGAAGGCCTGACCCGTGGCGAGAAAGACTTCAGCGCTGTAGTCACCAAGATCCGCTCTACCGGTGCCGACGTGGTCTACTTCGGCGGCCTGCACCCGGAAGCCGGCCCGCTGGTTCGCCAGCTGCGCGAGCAGGGCCTGAAAGACGTCAAGTTCATGTCCGATGATGGCATTGTCACCGACGAACTGGTGTCCACCGCCGGTGGCGCGCAGTACGTGGATGGCGTTTACATGACCTTCGGTGCCGACCCGCGCCTGCTGCCAGACAGCAAGGCGGTGGTGGAGGAGTTCCGCAAGGCCGGCACCGAACCTGAGGGCTACACCCTGTACGCCTACGCTTCGCTGCAAGCTCTGGCTGCCGCGTTCAATGGCGCGAAGTCGAACAAGGGCGAAGACGCTGCCAAGTGGCTCAAGGCCAACCCGGTGCAGACCGTCATGGGCGAGAAGAAGTGGGACAGCAAGGGCGACCTGACCGTCTCCGACTACGTGGTCTACCAGTGGGACAAGAACGGTAAATACCACCAGCTGGAAAAACAAAAATAACAATGGCCCTCGGCCCGGGCTGTTGCTCGGGCCCAAGCCCCGCGGTACCTGTCTTTATTCGTAGATCTGCACAGTTCTGCGCGGCAAGGGCCCCGCACAGGTGGCCCGCGCCGTGGTCGGCGCTCGTGCAATCTCAATCAGGTGAGATTGCGTTATGGATGGTATTTTCCTGCAGCAACTGGTCAACGGCCTGACCCTCGGGTCGGTCTATGGCCTGATCGCCATCGGCTACACAATGGTCTATGGCATTATCGGCATGATCAACTTCGCGCACGGCGAGGTGTACATGATCTCCGCTTACCTCGCGGCGATCAGCCTGGCATTGCTGGCTTACTTCGGTGTCGAATCGTTCCCCCTGCTGATGCTGGGCACCCTGTTGTTCACCATCGTCGTCACCGGCGTGTATGGCTTCACCATCGAACGCATCGCTTACAAACCGCTGCGTAACTCCACCCGCCTGGCACCGCTGATCAGCGCCATCGGCATTTCGCTGATCCTGCAAAACTACGCGCAGATCAGCCAGGGCGCCCGCCAGCAAGGCGTGCCAACCCTGCTGGAAGGCGCCATGCGTGTCGAAGTCGGCACCGGCTTCGTGCAACTGACATATACCAAGATCTTCATCCTGGTGGCGGCCTTCGTCGGCATGGGCCTGCTGACCTACGTGATCAAGTACACCAAACTCGGCCGCATGTGCCGTGCCACCCAGCAAGACCGCAAGATGGCCTCGATCCTGGGCATCAACACCGACCGGGTGATCTCCTACGTGTTCGTCATCGGTGCAGTGATGGCCGCCCTGGCTGGCGTGCTTATCACCATGAACTACGGCACCTTCGACTTCTACGCCGGCTTCATCATCGGTATCAAGGCGTTCACTGCCGCAGTGCTCGGTGGTATCGGCTCGCTGCCGGGTGCCATGCTCGGCGGGATCATCCTGGGTATTTCCGAGTCGCTGTTCTCAGGCCTGATCAACTCCGACTACAAGGATGTGTTCAGCTTCTCACTGCTGGTGATGATCCTTATCTTCCGCCCACAAGGTCTGCTGGGTCGCCCGCTCGTGGCTAAGGTGTGAACATGTCCGTTGCCAAAACTGCCTCTGTTAGTGAAACCAAGGGTTTCGACCTTAAACGCAGCCTGCTGGAGACCATTGTCGCAGGCCTGCTTGCACTCATCGTGTTCGGCCCGGTCGTTGGCGTGGTACTCGACGGCTACACCTTCAATGCCGAGCCGCGCCGCGTAGCCTGGCTGGTCGGCGGTGTGATGGTTGGGCGCTTCCTGCTCAGCCTGTTCCTGCAGACTGCCCCCGGGCAACGCATGCTCCTGGGCTTCGACAGCGGCGGCTCGGGCGTGCATGTGACCGCCCCGGACTACAAGTCGCGCCTGCGCTACATCATTCCTGCGCTGATCGTTATTGCCATCGTTTTCCCGATTTTCGCCAACAAGTACCTGCTGACCGTGGTCATCCTCGGCCTGATCTACGTACTGCTGGGCCTTGGCCTGAACATCGTGGTCGGCCTGGCCGGCCTGCTCGACCTGGGGTACGTGGCGTTCTATGCCATCGGTGCCTACGGCCTGGCGCTCGGTTATCAATACCTGGGGCTGGGTTTCTGGAGCGTGCTGCCGTTGGCGGCCATTGCTGCGGCGCTGGCGGGTTGCATCCTCGGCTTCCCGGTGTTGCGCATGCACGGTGACTACCTGGCGATCGTGACGCTGGGCTTTGGCGAGATCATCCGTCTAGTGCTGAACAACTGGCTATCGTTCACCGGTGGCCCCAATGGCATGCCGGCGCCTTCACCCACCTTTTTCGGCCTGGAGTTCGGCCGTCGGGCCAAGGATGGCGGGGTGCCGATCCACGAGTTCTTCGGCTTCGAGTACAACGCCAGCCTCAAGTTCGTGTTCATCTACGCGGTGCTTTTCATGGTCGTGCTGGCTGTGCTGTACATCAAGCATCGCCTGACCCGCATGCCGGTCGGCCGGGCCTGGGAAGCGCTGCGTGAAGACGAGATCGCCTGTCGTTCGATGGGCCTGAACCACGTGTTGGTCAAGCTGTCGGCCTTTACCCTGGGTGCCTCGACTGCCGGTTTGGCGGGGGTGTTCTTCGCCACCTACCAGGGCTTCGTCAACCCATCGTCATTCACATTCTTCGAGTCGGCGCTGATCCTCGCCATTGTCGTGCTGGGCGGCATGGGCTCGACCGTGGGCGTGGTCATCGCCGCGTTCGTGCTGACCGTGGCGCCGGAACTGCTGCGTAGCTTCTCCGAGTATCGGGTGCTGTTGTTCGGCGTGCTGATGGTGCTGATGATGATCTGGCGACCGCGTGGGCTGATCCGCATCAGCCGTGCCGGTGTGACCCCGCGTAAAGGAGTGGCGCCATGAGCGACGATATCATTCTCTCGGTCGACAACCTGATGATGCAGTTCGGTGGCATCAAGGCGCTCAGCGACGTCAGCCTGAAGGTCCGGCGCAACCAGATCTTTGCCCTGATCGGCCCCAACGGCGCCGGCAAGACCACGGTGTTCAACTGCCTGACCGGCTTTTACAAGGCCAGTGGCGGACGCATCGAGCTGAACGTGCGCGGCAGCCACACCAACGTCATCCAACTGCTCGGCGAACGCTTCCAGGCCGCCGACTTCGTGTCGCCTGCGCGCTTTGCCAGCCGTATCTACTACAAGATGTTCGGCGGTACCCACCTGGTCAATCGCGCCGGCCTGGCGCGCACCTTCCAGAACATTCGCCTGTTCAAGGAAATGTCGGTGGTGGAGAACCTGCTGGTGGCCCAGCACATGTGGGTCAACCGCAACTTGCTGGCCGGGGTGCTCAACACCAAGGCCTACCGCAAGGCCGAAAGCGATGCACTGGACCACGCCTTCTACTGGCTGGAAGTGGTCGATCTGGTCGATTGCGCCAACCGCCTGGCCGGCGAGCTGTCGTACGGCCAGCAGCGGCGTCTGGAAATTGCCCGGGCCATGTGCACGCGGCCGAAGATCATCTGCCTGGACGAACCGGCGGCGGGCCTGAACCCGCAGGAAACCGAAGCACTCAGCCGCATGATCCGTGTGCTGCGTGACGAGCACGACATCACGGTGGTGCTGATCGAGCACGACATGGGCATGGTCATGAGCATCTCCGACCATATCGTGGTGCTGGACCACGGCAACGTGATTGCCGAAGGTGCACCGCAGGACATCCGCCACAACCCGACGGTGATTGCCGCCTACCTGGGTGCAGACGAAGAGGAACTGGTATGAGTGCACCCATTCTCGAGCTGAAGGACCTGGACGTGTTCTATGGGCCGATCCAGGCGCTGAAGAAGGTCTCGATGCACATCAACGAGGGCGAGACGGTAAGCCTGATCGGTGCCAACGGTGCTGGCAAGTCGACCCTGCTGATGTCGATTTTCGGCCAGCCGCGGGCGGCATCCGGGCATATCGTGTATCGCGGCACCGACATCACCCGCAAATCCTCGCACTACATCGCCTCCAACGGCATTGCCCAGTCGCCGGAAGGGCGTCGGGTGTTTCCCGACATGTCCGTCGAGGAAAACCTGATGATGGGAACCATCCCCATCGGCGACAAGCATGCCGACGAAGACATGCAGCGCATGTACGAACTGTTCCCGCGGTTGAAGGAGCGGCGTAACCAGCGGGCCATGACCATGTCCGGTGGCGAGCAGCAAATGCTGGCGATTGCCCGGGCGCTGATGAGCCGGCCGAAGTTGCTGTTGCTGGACGAGCCCTCGCTGGGGCTGGCGCCGATCGTGGTCAAGCAGATCTTCTCGACCCTGCGAGAGTTGGCCAAGACCGGGATGACCATCTTCCTGGTGGAGCAGAACGCCAATCATGCGCTGAAACTGTCGGACCGGGCCTATGTGATGGTCAACGGGCAGATTCGCATGACCGGGACCGGGCAGGAACTGTTGGTCAATGAGGAAGTGCGTAACGCTTATCTGGGTGGGCACTGAGTTGTATGCAGGGGCTGCAATGCAGCCCCCTTTCCAATGTGGAAAACTTGTCGTTCCCTTCTCCCGACACACGCCAATATTCCCCCGCAAGCCATTGTTTCCACAGGCCATATCTTTTCCACGGATAATGTGGAGCCGCCTGTGGAAAACATGGTGGCATATCGCTCTAGGCCTTTATAATCAAGCCCTGTAGGCATATGATCATTTTTTGTTCATATCCCCTTTGTGGATGATTTTCTCTGATTTTCACAACCCCTGCGTGCACTTCAAACGCAGCGAAAATCCTGTGGATAAGTCTGTGAGAAAACGTTGGACAGACCGTTGCAGGCGGCATGTTTGAAAGCCTTGCGCCATCACCTAAAAGATATCCACCGACCGCAACCCGCTGAAAGGGTTCCGTGCAGTGGACAAGTTGCCCCCAATCCGTGGGGAAAGCCCTGTGGATAACATGCGCATACCTGGCGGCGAGCCCTCTGTCGCAAGGGTTTGACGAATATGAACAAAAAATGAACAGCCCCTGAGCGGCTTGCTGCCAGCGCTGTCCGCGGGCATGCTGCAAAGCTGGCATGAACCTACCGCGAGGAACAGAGCATGACGTCCACCGTATTCATCACTGGCGCGACTTCCGGTTTCGGCGAGGCCACTGCCCGCCGCTTCGCCGAAGCCGGCTGGAAGCTGGTACTCACTGGGCGCCGCAAAGAGCGCCTGGATGCCTTGTGCGCTGAACTGTCGGCCAAGACCGAAGTGCATGGCCTGGTGCTGGACGTGCGTGACCGCAAGGCCATGGAGCAGGCTATTGCCAATCTGCCGACCGGTTTTGAAAAGATTCGCGGTCTGGTCAACAACGCCGGCCTGGCGCTGGGTGTGGATGCTGCGCAGAACTGCAGCCTGGACGACTGGGAAACCATGGTCGACACCAACATCAAGGGCCTGATGTACACCACTCGCCTGCTGCTGCCACGGCTTATCGCCCATGGCCGTGGCGCGTCGATCCTGAACGTCGGGTCCGTGGCGGGCAACTATCCGTACCCGGGCAGCAACGTGTATGGCGGCACCAAGGCCTTCGTCGGCCAGTTCTCGCTGAGCCTGCGTTGCGACCTGCGCGGTACTGGCGTGCGTGTGAGTAACATCGAGCCTGGCCTGTGCGAGAGCGAGTTCTCGCTGGTGCGCTTCGGTGGTGACCAGGCCAAGTACGATGCTACCTACGCGGGTGCGGAGCCGATCCAGCCACAGGATATTGCCGAGACCATCTTCTGGATCCTCAACCAGCCGGCGCACATCAACATCAACAGCCTGGAACTGATGCCGGTGAGCCAGGATTGGGCAGGGTTTTCGATCGACCGATCAAAAGGCTAGGCACAAGCCGCGAACCGGAAAGACCCGGTTCGCGAAACAACCGCATCGCTCAGTTGATAAAGCTAAAGCCGGTTCTGTCTTCAGGGATGATGCCTAACGCTTGAAGGACATCGTTGATGGCGTCATGGCGGCCCATGTCCTCAGCCGTTGCTTCGCAGTTGATGACACGGCGCAGGCTTAGCAGGTAGCTGAGTTTGCCATGAGAGTGCTCGTCATAGCGGTGGCCGTGATCGATAATCTTCTGTGCCGCTCGGTTGATCTGCTCTTCGACAAATGCCTTGAAGGCTTCTGCTTCCATTTTGGTAACTCCTGAACGTTCGAGAAAGGAGCACCAACATAGGCGTGGGGAGATGCTTCCGGCAGAGGGAAGCGCTCACCCCTGACAGGTTCGTTGTATGGACAGTCAGGTGTTCGCCTGATTCAGCCCTTCCAGGCAGGTAGCCAAGTGATAAGGCGTGGTCGATGGCATGTCATCCCTGCTCACCGCGCCGTCACCACCTCGGCACTCATACCAGCCCGCGTCACGCAGGAACCGCGCTGAAAGCGCGCCTAACTGCCCAGCTAGCTTTGCTTCGCTACCTTCACGCAATGTAAGCGCCCGCAGGTACTCGGCCTGCGCCCAGATACGCTGGGAGGCATCAAGCACCCGGCCATCCGCCTTCAGCATGGCCAGTACCGCCGCATCCTTCACCCCGCATTGCTCGGCAAAGCCGAAAGCCCGGTCAATTGAGGCATGCAGCGGCGTCTCACGCAGCAGCGGGGAGGTATGCAACAGATAGAACCACTCGAACTGGTGCCCCGGCTCGAACCAGTTATCCACAGCCCCGCGTGGCTTTTCCAGCATCAGGCCATGGACCGGGTCAATGAAATGCGTCTCCAGCGCCTGACACAATTGCAGCAGTGACTGGCGGACATGTTCGTCGCCACGCACAGCCAGTACCTGCAGGAACGCTTCGGCCAGGTGCATCTGTGGGTTTTGCAGCGGGCCAGTGCCGAGGTCGGCCCAGTCTTCGCCCAGGCAGGCTTCGTACAGGCCATCGTCACGGGCAAACTGCTGGTCGATGATGTCCAGCGCGGCATTCAAACTGGACTCCACCAGGCTTTCGCGCACTTTGCCCCAGTAGTGCGCGCAGGCGAACACGATGAAGGCGTGGGTATACAGGTCCTTGCGCCGGTCCAGCGGCTTGCCGTGGGCGTCGATGCTGTAGAACCAGCCACCGTGCTCGGCGTCGTGGAAGTGCTTTTGCAGCGAGCGAAACAGGGCTGCGGCACGCTCGGCGGCTCCCGGCTGCCCGATACGGCTGCTGAACAGGTAAAGCTGGCGCGCACAGGCCATGGCGCGGTAGCGCTGCACCGGCAACGGATGGTGCTGGGCGTCCAGCGCTTCGTAGGGCAGGGCCATGTCGGCGTTCCAGCCCGGGCCTTGCCACAGCGGCACGATACGTTCGGCGAAGTGCTGGTTGAAGCGGGCCAGTTCGGGCAGGGTGGGGCGGGGGTCGGACATTTAGGCGCTCGTCGCTGTCGGGCAGGGCGCCATGGTAGCAGAAGTGGGGTTTCAGTAGCCTGGGTTGCCGAGTCCCTGCCAATGCCGTGCCCCGACAAAGATGAAGCGCAATTGCTGGGTGATCTTTTCCTGCGGCGTCAGGACCTGTGGATAACCCGCTTCCGGGTTGTCGATAAGCTCGGGCAGGGTGGCGAATACGGTCTTGACCACCAGGTCGGCCATCACCGCCAGCGCAGCGCTGTCCAGGTGTTGCCATCGCTTCATCCGCGCAAGGTCGGTGGCAAGGTCGTCGCTGATATCCTGGCGCAGGCGGGCAATGGCCTGGCGCACGGCCTGTGAACCGCCGTACTGCTCGCGGGCCAGGAACAGGAACTGCGCGTGGTGGGCGGCTACCACATCGAGAAAGATGCGCACCGAAGCGTCGGTGATGCCGCCCAGTTCGAACTCGTTCTGGCGCACCAGGCGGATGGTCTGGCGGAAGGTGGTGTCGATTTCGGCGACAAGGGCCAGGCCCAGGGCGTCCATGTCGGAGAAATGCCGGTAGAAGCCGGTCGGCACGATGCCGGCTGTTTTCGCCACCTCGCGCAGGCTGATACTGCCGAAACCACGGCCACTCTCCATGAGCAGGCAGGCGGCATCGAGCAGGGCCTGGCGGGTCTGTAGCTTCTGTTCGGCGCGCGGCAGCATGGTGCGGGCTTCTGTAACGGTCAGGCTGGGCACTCTAGATAAAAAAACAAAGCCCGGTCAATGGACCGGGCCTGGAGGGGAGCAAGCGTTTTGACATAAGTTGTTCTTTTCGGCCATGGCGATCAGCTCACACGGCTGAGTTCAACCAGGCGATCCGAGCCACCCTCAGCGACACGGCCAGCTTGTTCGATCAGGCGATCCGAGCCACCTTCAGCAACTCGGCCACTTTGTTCGATCAGGCGGTCCGAGCCACCTTCAGCGACACGGCCAGCTTGTTCGATCAGGCGATCCGAGCCACCTTCAGCAACTCGGCCACTTTGTTCGATCAGGCGATCCGAGCCACCTTCGGCGACACGGCCAGCTTGTTCGATCAGGCGATCCGAGCCACCTTCAGCAACACGGCCACTTTGTTCGATCAGGCGATCCGAGCCACCTTCAGCGACACGGCCAGCTTGTTCGATCAGGCGATCCGAGCCACCTTCGGCGACACGGCCAGTGCGTTCGATCAGGCGATCAGAACCACCTTCAGCTACGGCTTTCAGCGGCTGGGCAATTTCGGCAGCGCTGGAGCGCGCTTCGGACGTCAGGTGTTGCTCGGACGCTGGCAGGGCGAAAGCGTTGGCGGCCAGAAGGGACAGGGTCAGGGTCAGCAGATGGCGTTTCATGATTTCGGTGCTCCTCTCGGGGGCTGGAAAGTGGGTACGGAGCCAATGCTACGCCGCGTAACGCCAGAGAGAAGTTCATATGGGTAATGGTAACAATCGACCATATTGATAGAGGTTGGAAAGGCCTCTATTCCAAGCCTTGCAGGCGTAATGACAATCCCCTGACCCTGTTGATGGTAGGTAACATGTGCGCCGTGGCGCGACAGATTCCTGAGCAAAAGGCCAGGAAAAACTTCGCTATCATGGCGCCATCGATAAAACCTCGCGGGTTTTCATCAGTCGGAGTTATTGAGGCCATCGCTGCGCCTGTTTTCTGTCATGCCGCAAGGAGAATTACGCAATGACGCGTCCCGCCAGAATCCTCGTCTGGACCCTCGCCAGCCTGCTCACCGTGCTGGCGATCCTGGTGGTAGTGATTGCCACCTTCGACTGGAACCGCGTCAAGCCATTGCTCAACGAGAAGGTCTCCGAAGCCTTGCATCGGCCCTTCGCGATCAACGGCAACCTCGCCGTGCACTGGCGTACCGAACCCGAAGAGGGCGGTTGGCGTGCCTGGGTGCCTTGGCCGCACTTCATTGCCGAAGACCTGACGCTGGGCAACCCCGAGTGGCTCAAGGAGCCGAAGATGGTCGGCCTTGAGCGCGTGGAGTTTCGCCTGGCGCCGCTGCCGCTGGTGTTCCAGCAGATCAGCATACCCCGCATCAACCTCACCAAGCCCACTGCCAGCCTCACTCGCCTGGCCGATGGCCGTGCCAACTGGGTCTTCGACTTCGGCCCCAAGGATGAAAACGCTGAACCTTCCAAATGGCAGCTGGACATCGGCGCCATCGGCTTCGATCAGGGCAACGTCAGCTTCGACGACCAGACCCTGAAAACCAGCATGAAGCTGCAGATCGACCCGCTTGGCAAACCAATCCCGTTCAGTGAGATTGTCGGCAAGGCCAGTGCCGAGAAGGTCGGTGGTGCGCAGGACTATGCCTTCGGCCTCAAGGCCCAGGGCCGCTATAAAGGCCAGCCAGTGTCCGGCACCGGCAAGATCGGTGGCCTGCTGGCCCTGCAGGACGCCAGCCAGCCGTTCCCGCTGCAGGCCGACGTGCGCATCGCCGACACCCATGTGGTCCTCGCCGGCACCCTCACCGACCCGCGTAATCTTGGCGCCCTCGACCTGCGCCTGCGTTTGTCGGGTGCCAGCCTGGGTAACCTCTACCCCTTGACCGGGGTCACCTTGCCTGACACCCCGGCCTATTCCACCGACGGTCGCCTCAGCGCCAACCTGCATGCGGCGGCAGGGGCGACGTTCAATTACCAGGGCTTCAACGGCAAGATCGGCGACAGCGATATCCACGGGGACCTGGCCTTCGTTGCCAGTCAGCCACGGCCCAGACTGTCCGGTAACCTGGTATCGAACCAGTTGCTGTTCAAGGACCTGGCGCCGCTGATCGGCGCCGACTCCAATGCCGAACAGAAGGCCCGCGGCGGTGCCAGCAAGCAGCCTGCAGGTAAGGTGCTGCCAGTGGAGGCGTTTCGCACCGAGCGCTGGCGCACGATGGACGCTGACGTCACTTTTGCTGGCAAGCGCATCGTGCACAGCGCGCAGCTGCCGTTCAATGACCTGTCGGCCCATGTGGTTCTCGAAGACGGCTTGTTGCGTCTGGAGCCCCTGCGCTTTGGCGTGGCTGGCGGCAGTCTGGCCTCCAACATCCGCCTGGACGGGCGCAGCGTGCCCTTGCAGGGGCGTGCGAAGTTGACTGCGCGGGGCTTCAAGCTCAAGCAGCTGTTCCCCACCTTTGCGCCTATGCAGACCAGTTTTGGTGAGCTCAATGGTGACGCCGACATCAGCGGCCGTGGCAACTCGGTAGCCGCCTTGCTGGGTACAGCCAATGGCGACCTGCGCATGCTGATCAACGATGGCGCCATCAGCCGCAGCCTGATGGAAATTGCCGGGTTGAACGTGGGCAACTATGTGGTCGGCAAGCTGTTTGGTGATGAGGACGTGAAGATCAACTGTGCGGCTGCCGATGTTGGCATCAAGGATGGCCTGGCGACTACGCGACTGTTCATCTTCGATACCGAGAACGCGATCATCTACATCAACGGCACGGCAAATTTCGCTTCCGAGCAACTGGATTTGAACATCACCCCGGAATCGAAAGGGCTGCGGTTGTTCTCGCTACGGTCACCGTTGTATGTGCGCGGACCGTTTGTCAAACCGAGCGCCGGTGTGCAGGCACTGCCGCTGGCGTTGCGCGGCGCAGGGATGGTTGCGCTGGGTGTTGTTGCCGGGCCGGCGGCGGGGTTGCTGGCGCTGATTGCGCCCAGCAGCGGGGATGACCCGAACCAGTGCACACCGTTGTTGCAGCAGATGAAGGCAGGCAAGGCGCCGGCAACGGTAAAGGCGCAGAAATAGCAGGGGCCGCAAAGCGGCCCCAGAAGGGTGTCGGAAATCAAAGGCCTTGCAGCAGGTCGGACATATCGTCCGCGTGTTCTTCTTCCTGCGCCAGGATGTCTTCGAATATGCGACGGGTAGTCGGGTCCTTATCCCCGATGTACTGAATGATTTCCCGGTAGCTGTCTATGGCGATCCGCTCTGCCACCAGGTCTTCCAGCACCATCTCTTTCAGCGAATTGCCGGCCACGTACTGGGCATGCGAGTTCTTGGTCAGGTTGTCGGGGTTGAAGTCCGGCTCTCCGCCAAGTTGCACAATGCGCTCGGCCAACTTGTCGGCATGTTCGGCTTCCTGGTTGGCATGTTCCAGAAATTCCTCGGCAGCCACACTCGCTTTTATGCCGCTGGCCATGAAGTAGTGGCGTTTGTAGCGCAGCACACAGACCAGCTCGGTGGCCAGCGATTCATTAAGCAGGCGCAGGATCTGCTCACGGTCGGCGTGGTAACCCTCGGTCACTGCGCCTTGCTCCACATGCTGGCGTGCACGCTCGCGCAGGGTTTTCACATCGGTCAATTCAACATTGCTCATGGTTATCTCCAGCAGGGGTCAGGGTCAGGTTGGAGCGCAGGCTTACGCGCCATGCAGGGCGTCGCTGTCCTCTTGGCGTTGTTTGCAGGTCTTGAAGCCTTTGGCATCGACATGGCCGGTGGCATCGAAGCGCACGTAGTAGGGCTGCTGATTGCCATCGCGGTTGAGGATGTAGTTGTTGCAGGTGCCCCCGTGCGGCAGGTCGATCACGTTCGACGGGCTGCCGCCAATGGCGATGACCTTCTGCATGGTCATACCGTTCTCCACCTGCTTGACCAGCGGCTCGTCGCGGTAGGTGACGTAATCCACCGGGTTTTCCGGGCGGCTGCCGCAGGCGGTCAGGGTGGCGCTTGCCAGAAGGATTGCCAGGGTCTGCTTGTACATTTTCCCGCTCCTTGCAAAGGGTCTGTGTGGTTTTGAACCACAACGCGCGCCGGGAGTTCGATTGCGATGGTCATGATGGCCGCTGTAGTGTTGGCCTGTCGTCCACGCAAAAGGGGCTGCGTCAATGCAGCAGGATTTGGCCACGCGATACCCGCTGGTGCTGGTGCCGGGCATGCTCGGGTTTGTCCGGATGGTGCTCTACCCCTACTGGTTCGGTATTGTGCCGGCCCTGCGCAAGGGCGGGGCGCAGGTGTTTCCGGTGCAGGTTTCGCCGCTGCATTCCAGCGAGGTACGTGGCGAGCAGTTGCTGGCGATCATTGACGACATCTGCCAACGTACTGGCGTCGACAAGGTCAACCTCATCGGCCACAGCCAGGGCGCCCTGAGCGCGCGTTACGCAGCGGCCAAACGGCCGGGGCGGGTGGCATCGGTCACGTCGGTGGCGGGGCCCAACCATGGTTCTGAGCTGGCCGACCACCTGGAACGCACTGCACCCGGCAATTCACCCCAGGGGCGCATCCTCAAGGCTGTGCTGCATGGGTTTGCCGTGCTGCTGGTGTGGCTGGAAACCGGCTGGCGTCGTGAGCCGCTGCCGGTAGATGTGCACGCCTCGCACCAGTCGCTGACCAGCGCCGGGGTGGCACTGTTCAACCAGGCTTATCCACAGGGCCTGCCGCAAACCTGGGGTGGGGAAGGGGCTTATGAGGTCAATGGCGTACGCTATTACTCCTGGTCCGGCACCCTGCAACCGGGCCTGACAGACCAGGGGCGCAACCGCTTCGACGGCAGCAGCCGCTTCTGCCGCCTCTTCGCACGCAGCTTTATCAAGGAAAAGGGCCATTGCGACGGCATGGTCGGGCGTTTCAGTTCGCACCTGGGGCAAGTGATCGGCGACGATTACCCGCTCGATCACCTGGACATCGTCAACCAGTCACTCGGTGCCGTGGGCAAAGGCGCCGAGCCGGTGCGGCTGTTCACCGAACATGCCGCCCGGCTCAAGGCGGCGGGGCTTTAGCTCAAGCGCCTTGGCGCTAGCCGACATCTTGGTGAGCACGGTGCTTCCGGCCCAGGAGAGGATGGCGGTGAGGGGAATAGGTAATTCATTTAGCAGGTCTCGAAAAGCAGTTTTTGGAGGCGTTCGCCGTTACAGCAGATGCGCCTGTAAGGTCGAGCGCCGCCCGCGCGGCGCATCGCGAGCTGCGCTCGCTCCTTGTATGTTGTCCTTAGCCTGGCGGGAGAGGTTATTCTCGCCAGGCTGAAGAAGCACTTCCGGGGAGGCCGATCGCTCCTAAAGGCAGGGATTGCCCCTGACCTTGTACGTAGAGAGGCCCCCCGCCTCATTGCCCACTGCGAAGAGTATCGAGAAGCCGACAAGTCGGACTTCGCATTACAAGGTTGCAGCAGCATGAAGTTCGAGGTCGGGGAACCGGAGGCCATTGTTACCTAATTCGCTGGGGAGAGGGAAGAATGAGTGTCTGTGTTGGCCTCGATATCGGCTCACGCACTTCGATCGTCGGGGTACGTAAAGATGGGCGTCCGGCCGGACAGTGGGATATCGCTCAAACCCCTGCAGGCCGTAAGGCTGCGGTGAAAAAGCTGCTGGCACTCAAGCCCAAGTCGATCGTGATGGAGGCGACCGGAATCTATTACCTAGACTTGGCTCTTGAGCTACATGCGGCTGACCTCCCTGTTTCAGTGATCAACCCCAAGAGCTTTCACAATTTCGCCAAACTGATGCTGGCGAATAGCAAGACCGATGCAATAGATGCTCAGTTGCTGTCCGAGTACGGCGAGCGTATGACACCGCGCTTGTGGACGCCTCCAAGCCCTGTGCAGCTTGAGCTGAGGGCTCTGGGCCGGCACATCAACCGTTTGGTGGGACACCGTACCAGGGCGAAGAACGAACTCCATGCGCTGCAGGCGACCTCTACGACCGTGTCGATGCTGATCGAAGATCAAGAAGAAGCCATTGCTTCACTGGATAATCGAATTGAACGCTTTCGTAAGGCTGGCCGCGAGATGGTCGCCCAGTGTCCGACGCTTACTCGGCAGTACAAGCAGCTGCTCGCAGGCCCAGGAATAGGAGAAGTCTCAGCACTTGCTGCATTGGCTGAGCTGACCACCCTTCCTCAAATGCTCAAGTCCTCGCAGGTAGCTCGTCACGCGGGGCTGGATGTTCGGCAGACACAGTCGGGGACGAGCATTGACAAGCCCGGTCGGCTCGGCAAAAGCGGGAATGCTTATCTGCGGGCAGCCATGTACATGCCTGCCTTGACCGCAGTGCGCTGCGACCCTTATGCGAAGGCTTTTTACGAATCCCTGGTCAGTAGGGGCAAGAAAAAAATGCAGGCTATCGCTGCTGTCATGCGCAAGTATCTGACAGGCATCTGGGCATGCATGCGTGGGGATGTGCCATTTGATACGGTGAAGCTTTTCAGCTCTGAACACCTCGGAAAAGCTTGACCGCCAACAGAGTATCTACGTTTGTTTCGGGCCAGTTATGCCTGTGACAGGCGCGCGCGACCGCCTTGTTTGTACGACGCGATATCGCGGCATGCGCAAAGGCGGGCGCGCGCAACTCCCCCCAGGAATAATTGGCCCGAAACAAACGTAGGAGCGAGCGCAGCTCGCGATGCGCCGCGCGGGCGGCGCTCGCTCTATGCACCACCTCAGAACTCACGTCAGGCATCTCTTGCCCGCACCTCGCCAGGCGCGGGGGGGCGTTGAACATTCTTGGCTACACTCAGCTCGACCCCCGTGCATCGGGCGCGGAGCCAAGGAGACCACTCCATGAAAGTGCTGCAAATCCCATTACTGGCGCTGGCGGTGTTGTTCAGTGCCCAAGGTTTCGCTGCCAATACCGCGCAGCAGGAGAAAATGAAAACCTGCAACGCCGACGCCACCGCCAAGGCCCTCAAGGGCGATGAACGCAAAGCGTTCATGAGCACCTGCCTGAAAAAGGATGTGCCACAAACCCAGCAAGAGAAAATGAAGACCTGCAATGCTGACGCTACCACCAAAGCCCTGAAGGGGGACGAGCGCAAGGCCTTCATGAGCGATTGCCTGAAGAAGAAATGACCTGCGCCTATGCCTGCGCCGCCAAGGCTGGCAGACTGCGGCATTCCCGCTGTCTGCCGTCGAGGCTGTATGACCTTTACTCCCCGTCAGATCACCCTGGCCAGCCTGATCATCGTCATGGCCGGGTTGCTGCTGACTTTGCCCCTGAAGTTGCTGCCCAGCCTGCTGGCCGGTTTACTGGTGTTCGAACTGGTCAACATGCTGACCCCGCGCCTGCAGCCGCTGCTTGCTGGTCAACGCGCGCGTTGGCTGGCCGTGGCGCTGCTCGGCACTTTGGTGGTCAGCACCCTGACACTGCTGATTGCCGGTGCCTTCAGCTTCCTGCTGCACGAGGCGGAAAACCCCGGTGCCTCGCTGGACAAGTTCATGTCCTTGGTCGAGCGAGCCCGCAGCCAGTTGCCCCCCTTCATCGAAGGCTACCTGCCTGCCAGTGCCGCAGAGTTCAAGGTGGCCATCGGCGACTGGATCAAGAGCCACCTGAGCGATTTGCAGCTGGTGGGCAAGGGCATGGCGCACATGTTCGTGACGATGCTGATTGGCATGATCCTCGGCGCTATCATCGCTTTGCAGCGCATTCCCGATATTTCCCGGCGCAAGCCCCTGGCGGCGGCGCTGTTCGAGCGTCTTAGCCTGCTGGTGAAGGCGTTTCGCAACATCGTGTTCGCGCAGATCAAGATCTCGATGCTCAACACGATCTTCACCGGCATTTTCTTGGCCGTGGTGATGCCACTGTTCGACGTGCACCTGCCGTTGACCAAGACGCTGATCGTGCTGACCTTCCTGCTGGGCCTGCTGCCGGTGATCGGCAACCTGATGTCCAATACCTTGATCACCATCGTCGGCCTGTCGCTGTCGATCTGGGTGGCGGCGGCTGCGCTGGGTTACCTGGTCGTTATCCACAAGGTCGAGTACTTCCTCAACGCGCGGATCGTGGGTGGGCAGATCAGTGCCAAGGCATGGGAATTGCTGCTGGCGATGCTGGTATTCGAGGCGGCGTTCGGGCTACCCGGTGTCGTGGCGGGGCCCATCTACTATGCCTATCTGAAGAGTGAGCTGAAGCGGGCGGAGCTGGTTTGATCATGTATTGGCCTGTACCGGCGTGTTCGCTGGTACAGGCTAAACAAACAAATCAGGCAGCGCCGTAACGCTTGCGCGCCTCGATAGCCAGCCCGCTACCAATGCTGCCAAAGATGTTGCCTTCTACATGCCGCGCATTCGGCAGCATCGCCGAAACACTGTTGCGCAGCGCTGGAATGCCGCTGGAGCCACCCGTGAAGAACACCGTATCGACCTGGCCTTCGCTTACCCCGGCCTTGGCCAGCAGTTCGGTGACGCTGCCGCGCACGCGCTCCAGCAGGCCTTCGATCGCCTCTTCGAACAGTGCGCGGGTCAGTTCCGCAGTCAGTTCGGGCTCGACGCGGCGCAGGTCGATGTGGCGGCTGTCGCGCTCGGTCAGTTCGATCTTGCTGGCTTCCACTTCCATCGCCAGCCAGTGCCCGGCGCGTTGCTCGATCAATTTGAACAGGCGATCGATGCCGAAGCTGTCCTCGATGTCATAGCGCATGCTGCCCAGCGCCAACTGCGATTTCTGCGAGTACAAGGCGTTGATGGTGTGCCAGGTGGCCAGGTTGAGGTGGTAGCTGGTCGGCATCAGCGCACCGCTCTTCATGCGGCTGCCGTAGCCAAACAACGGCATCACGCCCTGAAGGCTCAGTTGCTTGTCGAAGTCGGTACCGCCAATGTGCACACCGCCGGTGGCGAGGATGTCACTTTGGCGCTCGGCGACCAGGTGGCGCTCGGGCGACAGGCGGATCAGGGTGAAGTCCGAGGTACCACCGCCGATGTCGACGATCAGCACCAGCTCTTCGCGGCTGATGCTCGACTCATAGTCGAAGGCCGCGGCAATCGGCTCGTACTGGAACGACACGTCCTTGAAGCCGATTTTGCGCGCCACCTCGGCCAAGGTGTCCTCGGCCTCCTGGTCAGCAGCCGGGTCTTCGTCGACGAAGAACACCGGGCGGCCCAGCACTACCTGGTCGAATTCACGGCCAGCGGCTGCTTCAGCGCGCTTCTTGAGCTCGCCGATGAACATGCCCAGCAGGTCCTTGAACGGCAAGGCGCTGCCCAGCACGCTGGTGTCGTGCTTGATCAGCTTCGAGCCCAGCAGGCTTTTCAGCGAGCGCATCAGGCGGCCTTCGTAGCCTTCCAGGTACTCGTGCAGCGCCAGGCGGCCATACACCGGGCGCCGCTCTTCGATATTGAAGAACACCACCGAGGGCAAGGTGATCTTGCCGTCTTCCAGGGCAATCAGCGACTCGACGCCAGGCCGGTGCCAGCCGACCGTGGAGTTGGAGGTGCCGAAGTCGATGCCCAGGGCGCGGGCCGGGGATACGTCAGACATGGGAAATGGGCTTCCGGAGGCAAAACGGCCGCGCAGTGTATGCCAGTTGGCTACAGAATCAAGACCAGTCGTCTGCCTTGAGACAAACCCAAGTCGGTCTTGAAAGGCTATGCTTGACCCCTATCTTCAGTTGCAACATGCACATTCACATTGGTGATCCATAAATGGACTTCAAAGACTATTACAAGATACTCGGCGTAGAGCCCACTGCGGACGACAAGGCGATCAAGGCCGCTTACCGCAAACTGGCGCGCAAGTATCACCCCGATGTCAGCAAGGAGCGCGACGCCGAAGAAAAATTCAAGGAGGCCAACGAGGCCTATGAGGTGCTGGGCGACGCGCAGAAACGTGCCGAGTTCGACGAAATTCGCAAGTACGGCGGCCAGCATGGCCGGCCGTTCCAGGCACCACCGGGTTGGGAAAACCGTGGCGGTGGCGGCGGCTTCGAAGGCGGCGACTTCTCCGACTTCTTCAGCTCGATCTTCGGTGGGCGCAGTGCTGGTGGCAATCCCTTCGGTGGCGCCCGGCAGCAGCAACGCAGTGCCGGCAGGCGGGGGCAGGACGTGGAGCTTGAACTGGCAGTATTCCTTGAAGAGACCCTGAGCAAGGAGTCCAAGCAGATCAGCTTCCAGGTGCCGCAAACCAATGCCATGGGCCAGCGCACCGGCTTCACCACCAAGACCTTGAACGTGAGGATTCCGGCCGGGGTGACCGACGGCGAGCGCATCCGCCTCAAGGGCCAGGGCGCGCCGGGCAGCGGTGGCGGGGCCAACGGTGACCTGTTCCTGACCATCCGCATGGCACCCCACCCGCTGTTCGATGTCGAAGGTCATGACCTGATCATCACTGTGCCGTTGGCACCGTGGGAGGCGGCCCTGGGCGCCAAGGTGGCGGTTCCGACCCTGGATGGCAAGATCAACCTGACCATCCGCCCTGACAGCCAGAGCGGCCAGCGCCTACGTGTACCGGGCAAGGGCCTGGCGAACAAGCAGGGAGAGCGCGGCAACCTTTATGCGCAGCTCAAAGTGGTGATGCCACCCGCGTCGGACGAATCTGCCCGCGAACTCTGGACCAAGCTTTCCGAGAAAGCTGCGTTCAACCCGAGGACACAATGGAGTAAGTGATCATGAGCAGCACCCTGATCGTTCAACTGGACATGCGTACCCTGTGTCAGGAAGCCGATGTCACGGCTGAATGCGTGATCGAAATTGTCGAGCACGGCATTGTCGAACCTTCCGGGCGAACGCCGGAGGACTGGCTGTTTGACGATCAGGCGCCGCTGGTGGCCAAACGAGCGGTGAAGCTGCACCAGGAGCTGGAACTGGAGTGGGAAGGGGTGGCGCTGGCGCTGGAACTGTTGCAGGAAGTGCAGCAGTTGCGCAGTGAGAACAGCATGCTGAAGCAGCGGCTGGGCCGGTTTATCCAGATGTAGGCTCCCTTGCCGACATCTGTGGGGGCGACACAAGGCCGCTCCCACAATGGACCGCATTTCAGGCCGGTTCGGCGCCCGGGTTCAGCACCAGCTGCATGAAGGTCAGATCCAGCCAGCGGCCAAACTTCACCCCCACCTGCGGCATCTGTCCGGTCACCACGAAGCCCAGTCGCTCATGCAGGCGCACCGACGCTGCATTGCCACGCTCGATCGCTGCCACCATCACATGCTTGCCACACCCGCGCGCGCGCTCGACCAGTGCCGCCATCAACACCGGCCCGAGCCCTTTGCCACGCTGGTCACTGCGGACGTACACCGAGTGCTCAACGGTCAGGCGAAAGCCCTCGAACGGCCGCCAGTCGCCGAACGAGGCATACCCCAGTACGCCCGTCTCATCTGTAGCTACCAAAATCGGGTAGCCCTGCTGCGCCCGCGCTTCAAACCAGGTCTGGCGGTTGCCGAGGTCTACCGGGTTTTCGTTCCAGATCGCCGTGGTGTTGAGCACCGCGTCGTTGTAGATGTCGAGTATGCCTGGCACATCGGTGGGCAGGGCATCGCGGATTTCGTAGCTCATGACAGCGTCTCGCAAGGTCGTTGCTCGCAGATTAAATGGTTACCAGCCCGCGTACACCTTCGGCTTGCATGTTTTCGCCGCGACCGCGCTGGATGATTTCGCCGCGGGCCATGACCAGGTACTGGTCAGCCAGTGCTTCGGCGAAGTCGTAGAACTGCTCCACCAGCAAAATTGCCATGTCGCCACGCTCGGCCAGGCGGCGGATGACCGCTCCGATCTCCTTGATCACCGACGGCTGGATGCCTTCGGTCGGCTCGTCGAGAATCAGCAGGCGCGGGCGGCTGGCCAGGGCGCGGCCGATGGCCAGCTGTTGCTGCTGGCCGCCAGAGAGGTCGCCACCACGGCGCTGCTTCATCTGCTCCAGCACAGGGAACAGTTCGTAGATGAAGGCCGGTACCTCGCGGGCTTCGCGGGCGGGGAAGCGCGACAGGCCCATCAGCAGGTTTTCCTCGACGGTGAGGCGCGGGAAGATTTCGCGGCCCTGGGGCACGTAGGCGATGCCGGCCTGCACCCGTTGCTGTGGTTTGAACGCGGTGATCGGCTTGCCTTCCCATTCGATGCTGCCGTCGCGGGCGGGCACCAGGCCCATCAGGCAGCGCAGCAAGGTGGTCTTGCCCACGCCGTTACGGCCCAGCAGGCAGGTCACTTCGCCGACCTTGGCTTCGAAGGACAGGCCACGCAGGATGTGGCTGCCGCCGTAGTACTGGTGCAGGGTGTCGATCTTGAGCATGTGAGAGTTCCTGAAAGGGATGCTGTGCCTGTGCCCGCCTTTTCGCTACAGGAGGCGTAATGCCATGGGGCGGTTCCCGTTGTAGGAGCGGGCTTGCCCGCGAAGAGGCCGGCACAGGCGCCAAAAATTCAAATCCGGTCAACGGCCCAGATACACCTCGACCACCCGCTCATCCGCCTGCACCTGCTCCAGCGAGCCTTCCGCCAGCACGCTCCCCTGGTGCAGCACGGTCACATGGTCGGCAATGCTGCCGACAAAGCCCATGTCATGTTCCACCACCATCAGCGAATGCTTGCCGGCCAGGCCCTTGAACAGCTCGGCGGTAAACTCGGTCTCGGCATCGGTCATGCCGGCTACCGGTTCATCCAGCAGCAGCAGTTGCGGCTCCTGCACCAGCAGCATGCCGATCTCCAGAAACTGCTTCTGCCCGTGCGACAGCAAGCCGGCCTGGCGCTGGGCCAGCGGCAGCAGGCGCAAGGTGGCCAGCACTTCCTCGATGCGCTGGCGCTGGTCACCGCTAAGGCGCGCCGCCAGGCTGGCCCATACCGACTTGTCGGTCTTCAGCGCCAGTTCCAGGTTCTCGAATACGGTCAGCGCCTCGAACACTGTGGGCTTCTGGAACTTGCGGCCAATGCCGGCCTGGGCGATCTGGTATTCGCTCATGCGGGTCAGGTCGAGGGTATCGCCGAAGTAAGCCGTGCCGCTGTCGGGACGAGTCTTGCCGGTGATTACGTCCATCATCGTGGTCTTGCCGGCGCCGTTGGGGCCGATGATGCAGCGCAGCTCGCCCACCCCGATGTACAGGTTCAGCGTGTTGAGCGCCTTGAAACCATCGAAGCTGACGCTGATGTCTTCCAGGCTCAGCACCGTACCGTGGCGGGTGTCGAGGCCGGCCTTGCGGCTGTGGCCCAGGCCAATGGCATCGCGCCCGGCACCGAGGTTGTCGAATACCGGTTCCAGCATGAATTCCGGGTGGACTGGGGGCACGCCTCTCATGGCTGGCTCCTTTTCTTCAACAGGCCGACCACGCCCTTGGGCAGGTACAGGGTGACGAGGATGAACAACGCGCCGAGGAAGAACAGCCAGAACTCGGGGAAGGCCACGGTGAACCAGCTTTTCATGCCATTGACCAGACCGGCACCGAGCAGTGGGCCGATCAGCGTGCCGCGCCCGCCCAAGGCTACCCAGACGGCGGCTTCGATCGAGTTGGTCGGCGACATCTCGCTGGGGTTGATGATGCCCACCTGCGGCACGTACAGCGCACCGGCCAGGCCGCACAGCACGGCGCTCAGTACCCATACCAGCAGCTTGAAGCCGCGCGGGTCGTAGCCACAGAACATCATGCGGTTTTCAGCGTCACGCACGGCGGTGAGCAGGCGGCCGAACTTGCTGCGGGTCAGGCGCCAGCACAGGTACAGGCTGGCCAGCAGCAGGGCCACGGTCAGCAGGAACAACACCGCGCGTGTGCCTTGGGCCGCAATGTCGAAGCCGAGGATGGTGCGGAAGCTGGTGAAGCCGTTGTTACCGCCGAAGCCGGTTTCGTTGCGGAAGAACAGCAGCATGCCGGCAAAGGTCAGGGCCTGGGTCATGATCGAGAAGTACACGCCCTTGATCCGCGAGCGGAAGGCGAACCAGCCGAACACCAGCGCCAGCAGCCCGGGCGCCAGCACCACCAGGCACAGGGCCCAGGCGAAATGCTGGGTACCGGCCCAGTACCAAGGCAGCTCGGTCCACGACAGAAAGGCCATGAACCCGGGCAGGCCGTCGCCGGCTGCCTGCCGCATCAGGTACATGCCCATGGCATAGCCGCCCAAGGCGAAGAACAGGCCATGGCCCAGCGACAGCAGCCCGGCATAGCCCCAGACCAGGTCCAGGGCCAGGGCGACGATGGCGTAGCAGAGAATCTTGCCGACCAGGGTCAGGGTGTAGGCCGACACCTGCAGGGCGTGGTCTGCCGGCAGCAGTGAGCACAGTGGCAAGGCCACCAGCAGCAGGACGACGACGGCGCCGATGGCAAGGGTCAGGCGCGGGCCCGCCTTTTGCGTAGCAGTGACAAGCAGTGGCTGGTTCATCAGTCGATTACCCGTCCCTTGAGGGCGAACAGGCCTTGCGGGCGTTTCTGGATGAACAGAATGATCAACGCAAGGATGAGGATCTTGCCGAGCACGGCACCGATCTGCGGCTCCAGCAGCTTGTTGGCGATGCCCAGGCCGAACGCGGCCCAGAGGCTACCGGCCAACTGCCCGACGCCGCCGAGCACCACCACCAGGAACGAGTCGATGATGTAGCTCTGGCCCAGGTCCGGGCCGACATTGCCCACCTGGCTCAAGGCCACGCCACCGAGCCCGGCGATACCCGAGCCAAGGCCAAAGGCGAGCATGTCGACGCGCCCGGTGGACACGCCGCAGCAGGCGGCCATGTTGCGGTTCTGGGTGACTGCGCGCACGTTCAGGCCCAACCGGGTACGGTTGAGCAGCAGCCAGGTGAGCAGCACCACGGCCAGGGCGAAGCCGATGATGACCAGGCGGTTGTACGGCAGCACCAGGTTGGGCAGCAGCTGGATGCCACCGGACAGCCAGGCCGGGTTGCTCACCTCGACGTTCTGCGCACCGAAAAGCAGGCGGATGGCCTGGATCAGGATCAGGCTGATGCCCCAGGTGGCCAGCAGGGTTTCCAGTGGGCGGCCGTACAGGTGGCGGATCACCGTGCGCTCCAGCGCCATGCCTACCCCGGCACTGACAGCAAACGCCACCGGCAGTGCAATCAGCGGGTAGAACTCGATGGCGCCTGGGGCGAAACGCTGCAGCAGTACCTGGACCATGTAGGTGCTGTAGGCGCCGAGCATCAACATTTCGCCATGGGCCATGTTGATCACCCCGAGCAGGCCGAAGGTGATCGCAAGGCCCAGCGCTGCCAGCAGCAGGACCGAACCCAGCGACAGGCCGCTGAAGGCCTGGCCGAGCAGTTCGCCGACCAGCAGTTTGCGTTTGACCTGGGCCAGGCTCGTTTCGGCGGCTGTACGCACGCCCGGGTCGCGTTCCGCATCGGGCTGCAGCAGGGCTTCGAGGCGGGTGCGGGCCAGCGGGTCGCCGGTTTCACCCAGCAGGCGCACGGCGGCCAGGCGTACCGCAGGCTCGCTGGCGCCCAGTTGCAGGTTGGCCAGTGCCAGGCCGAGGGCGGCCTGCACGGCGGCGTCCGGCTCGCTGGCGAAGCGCCGGTCAAGGAAGGCCATTTGCGCGGGTTTTGCGGTTTTTTGCAGTTGTTGTGCGGCGGCCAGGCGGGTGTCGCTGTTGTCGCTGAGCAACTGATGGCTAGCCAGGGCGTTGTTGATCAGGCCGCGCAGGCGGTTGTTCAGGCGTACCTTGCGCGTGTCATCGGTGGCGATGCGGCCCTGGCGCAGGTTTTCCAGTAGCGGCAGGCGCGTGGCATCGGGTTGCGCCGCCCAGCCTTCGAGCAGGCGGGCCTGCTCGGCGGGCTTGGCGGTGAGAAAGAATTCACCCTCGCTGGCGTGGGTTGCCAAGGGCATTAGCAGGAGAAGTGTGAGCAGGAGTCTGAGCATGCGGGCAATCCTGGAAATCGGTGTTGGATTCTTCGCGGGTGAACCCGCTCCTACAGGGATTTCACCGGTCCAGAGGGCAGTGGGGATCCTGTGGGAGCGGGCAAGCTCGCGAATGGGCTGCAAAGCAGCCCCATGCACTCAGTTACCTTTCACGGCGTAATCTGGCCGCTTGTCATTGCCCGGAATGAACGGGCTCCATGGCTGCGCCCGCAGTGGCTGCTCGGTTTCCCACACTACGCTGAACTGCCCGTCATCCTGAATCTCGCCGATCATCACCGGCTTGTGCAGGTGGTGGTTGGTCTTGTCCATGGTCAGGGTGAAGCCCGACGGTGCCTCGAAGCTCTGCCCGGCAAGCGCTTCACGCACCTTGTCGACGTCGGTGGACTTGGCTTTTTCCACCGCTTGCGCCCACATGTGGATGCCTACGTAGGTGGCTTCCATGGGGTCGTTGGTCACGGCCTTGTCGGCACCCGGCAGGCCCTTGGCCTTGGCGTAGGCCTTCCAGTCGGCGACAAATTTCTGGTTGACCGGGTTATCCACCGATTCGAAGTAGTTCCATGCCGCCAAGTGGCCCACCAGCGGTTTGGTGTCGATGCCGCGCAGTTCCTCCTCGCCCACCGAGAAGGCCACCACCGGCACGTCGGTGGCCTTCAGTCCCTGGTTGGCCAGTTCCTTGTAGAACGGCACGTTGGAGTCACCATTGACTGTGGAAATGACAGCGGTCTTGCCGCCGGCGGAGAACTTTTTGATGCTGGCGACAATGGTCTGGTAATCAGCGTGGCCGAACGGCGTGTACACCTCTTCGATGTCCTTGTCGGCCACGCCTTTGCTGTGCAGGAATGCGCGCAGGATCTTGTTGGTAGTGCGCGGGTAGACGTAGTCGGTGCCCAACAGGAAGAAGCGCTTGGCGCTGCCGCCGTCCTCGCTCATCAGGTATTCCACGGCCGGGATGGCCTGCTGGTTCGGGGCGGCGCCCGTGTAGAACACGTTCGGCGACATTTCTTCGCCCTCGTACTGCACCGGGTAGAACAGCAGGCCGTTGAGTTCTTCGAATACCGGCAGAACGGACTTGCGCGACACGGAGGTCCAGCAGCCGAACACCACGGCCACTTTGTCCTGGGTCAGCAGTTGGCGGCTCTTTTCAGCGAACAGCGGCCAGTTGGAAGCCGGGTCGACCACCACCGGTTCCAGCATCTTGCCGTTCACGCCACCCTTGGCGTTGATCTGCTCGATGGTCATCAGCGCCATGTCCTTGAGCGATGTCTCGGAAATGGCCATGGTCCCGGAAAGCGAATGCAGGATACCGACCTTGATGGTCTCGGCGGCCTGGATACTCCAGCTCAGGCCCATCGCCGCAATCGATGCGCTGAGGGTAAGGGCCTTGATCAGACTGCGACGCTTCATGTGCTCTCTCCGCTGAGTTTTTTATGGTGTTGGGCAAGCGGGGAGGGCGTTGCAAGGGGTGTGCCTAGTGGAGAAAGGTGCGGGATAGAGGGGTTGTGCGAGGTGTTGGGGCGTTGGTTGGATCCAGGTTGGTGCCTGATGGATTTGTGTGCACAGGATTGGGGCTGCAGAGCAGCCCCAGAGGCCATCAGCCGTTACGCACTGCCGTGCGCGGATGACGCTTGCTGCGCACACCCTGATAGGTCACCGCCAGCAATACAAACCAGATCGGCGTTACCACCAGCGCTGAACGCGTATCCGCCTCCAGGCTCAGCAGCACCAGGATGAACGCAAAGAACGACAGGCACACGTAGCACATGAAGCGCCCGCCCGGCATCTTGTAGTTCGAGGCCTGATGCAGCGCCGCGCGGTTTTTGCGGTACTTCAGGTACGACAGCAGGATCAGCGTCCACACGAACATGAACAGCACCGCCGAGACGGTGGTGACCAGGGTGAACGCCTCGACCACGTTCGGCACCAGGTAGATCAGCACCGCACCGAGCAACAGGCAGGTGCACGAGAAGTACAGGCCGTTGGCCGGCACCGAACGGCTCGACAGTTTTTCGAAGGCCTTGGGCGCGTCACCTTCCTGCGACAGGCCGTAGAGCATGCGGCTGGTGGAGAATACGCCGCTGTTGGCCGACGAGGCCGCTGAGGTCAGCACCACGAAGTTGATGATGCTCGCCGCCGCTGGCAGGCCTGCCAGCACGAACAACTCAACGAACGGGCTCTTGCCTGGCACCACGTCGCGCCACGGGGTTACGGCCATGATCGCGATCAGCGCCAGCACATAAAACACGATGATACGGATCGGGATCGAGTTGATCGCCCGCGGCAGGGTGCGTTCCGGGTTCTTCGCTTCGGCGGCGGTGGTACCCACCAGCTCGATGCCGACGAAGGCGAACACGGCGATCTGGAAACCGGCGAAGAAACCCATCAGGCCATGGGGGAACATGCCGCCATCATTCCACAGGTTGGCCAGTTGGGCGGTGCGCCCGCTGGGCGAGGTGAAGCCGGTGATGACCATGTACAGGCCGGTGGCAACCAGGCCAAGGATGGCCACGATCTTGACCAGGGCAAACCAGAACTCCAGTTCGCCGAACATTTTTACGGTTACCAGGTTCAGCGACAGCAGCAACCCTACGCAGGTCAGCGCTGGAATCCACTGCGGCAGGTCGGGGAACCAGAACTGCGTGTAGGCGGCGATCGCGACCACATCGGCAATGCCGGTGACCACCCAGCAGAACCAGTAGGTCCAGCCGGTAAAGTAGCCGGCCCAAGGGCCGAGCAGGTCCGCGGAGAAGTCGATGAACGATTTGTAGTTCAGGTTCGACAGCAGCAGTTCGCCCATGGCGCGCATGACGAAGAACAGCATGAAGCCGATAATCATGTAGACGAAGATGATGGATGGCCCAGCCAGGCTGATGGTTTTGCCCGAGCCCATGAACAGGCCGGTACCGATCGCGCCGCCGATGGCGATCAGCTGGATGTGGCGGTTGGTCAGGTTGCGTTGCAGGTGCGGTTCATCTGTCGCTATGGGTGAGGTTTGCGTCATAGGCTGCATTCCCTTGTAAAGGCCAGTCTTCTTGTCAGAGGTAGCCGGCTAGGCTAACACGCGCGTTCCAGTTCGGGGCGCGACAGATCGACTCTCCATTTGCAGCTCAGCATTTGGCCTGTACCGGCCTCTTCGCGGGTAAACCCGCCCCTACAAAGGCAACGCGGTCCCCTGTAGGAGCGGGTTTACCCGCGAAGAGGCCAGCACAGGCAACACAAGGCTCAAGCGCTGGCCAAGACCCTGCGGCGCCTCACCACCAAACTATCCACCCCCCACATCACCACCATCGACACCCCTACCAGCGGGAACATCACCCCCAGCACCAGCATCACTGCCACCGCCGCCTTCCAGCGTGGCAGGTCATGACGCAAAGGCGGTACGCCCAGGCCGCCGTCCGGCCGGCGCTTCCACCACATCACCAGCCCGCTCACCGAACCCAGCAGGATCATCAGGCACACCAGCAGGATGATGATCTGGTTCAGCGGCCCGAACATCTTGCCTTCGTGCAGCATCACGCCCAGCTCGGTGGCGCGGGCAACCGGGCTGTAGTCGTGCCAGCGCACATCGGCCAGAACCTTGCCGGTGTATTGGTCGACATGCAGGGTGGCGTCGTTGCGCGGGTCATCGGCGAACACGGCAATGGTGAACACGCCGCCGGCAGTGGTGGGCAGAGTAATGCTGTAGCCCGGCTCGACCTGACGCGAGGTGGCAATGTCTTCGACTTGCTGCAAGCTCACCAGGGGCGCTGCGGGCATGTCCGACATCATGTGGTGCCCGGCATGCTCAGCGTGTGCACCGGACTGCGGCATCGGCGTGTTTTCCATGGCCCAGGGCACAGTCTGACGGTGCGCGCTGTTCAGTTCACGCGCCTGCTGGTCCGACTTGGGCACGTCGTTCCACATGGCTGCCGGGAAGCGGTTCCACAAATCAGCGTACTGCTTGCCCCACAGGCCGGTCCAGGTCATGCCGCTGAGCAGCATCAACAACAGCAAGGCCGAACCCCAAAAGCCGGTTACCGCGTGCAGGTCACGCCACAGCAGTCGGCCGCGTGCCGACAGCCGCGGCCAAAGCACGCCGGCGCCATTGCGCCCGCGCGGCCACCACAGGTACAGGCCCGATACCACCAGCACGATGCCCCAGCCCGCAGCCAGTTCCACCAGCCGGTCGCCGACCGTGCCGACCATCAGTTCGCCGTGCAGGGCGCGGGCGACGGCCTGCAGGTTCTGCTTGCCGTCCTGCTCACCGAGGACCTTGCCGCTGTATGGGTCGACGAACACGTTCAGTTCACGCCCGCCGTCCTGCACCACGAACTGCGCACTACGCTCTGCATTCAGTGGCGGCAGGTATTGGCTGATGTGGCCCTTGGGGTAGGCCTGGCGCACTTCAGCCAGCATCATGTCTGCGCCCTGGCGGTGGTGGCCGGCCTCGACCACCATCAGATCGCGGTACAGCAGCGGGTCGAGCTGGGGCTTGAACAGGTAGATGATGCCGGTGATTGCCAGCAGGATCATGAACGGGGCCACGAAAAGCCCTGCATAGAAATGCCAACGCCAGGCCAGGTTATAGAATGAGACGCGTGTTCCTCTCATGGGAACCTCCTTTTTGACCAGCTGAGGGGCGCAACCGAAGCTGCGCCCGTTGTTGTCAGAAGCTGAAGTCGACCTTGGTCCAGAAGGTCCTGCCTGGCTCGTTGACCGGCTGTGGATCTGTAGCCGGGTAGCCAAACCCGGCGTTCCCGGCCAGGTTCAAGTGCTCGGCGTAGGTTTTGTCGAACAGGTTGTCGACCCCTGCGCTGAGCTTGAGGTTGTTGTTCACCTTGTAGGCGCCGTTCAGGGAGAACACGCCGAAGCCGGCGCTCTTGTCGTAGTCCTTGCCAACGACGTTCCCTTGGTTTTCGGCAATGCGGTTTTGCGCCGCCACCAGCCGCCACAGTGCGCCGACGCTCCACACATCGCGGCTGTACGTCAGGCCCATGCGGCTTTCCAGGGGAGGCATTTGAGGTAGCGCTTTGCCATCGCTGCTGTTCTTGCCCCAAGCGTAGGCAAGCGTGGCGTCGGCCTTCCAGTTTTCAGTCAGCTGGTAGGCGGCGCCCAGTTCGCCACCCATGATGCGGGCGTCGATGTTCTGCGCCTGCGAGGTGCTCATGCCCATCATGCCAGTGCGATAGTCGAACAGGATGTAGTCGCGAATCTGCCCGACATAGCCCGAAGCCCAGGCCTCCAGGCGTTCAGTGCGGTACTGGATGCCGAAGTCGAGCTGGGTGGTTTTTTCTGGCTTGATGCTGTCGAAGGCATTGGCCGAGCCGGGTGGTGCCAGCTTGGGTGAGAACAGCTCCCAGTAGTCGGGGAAGCGCTGGGCATGGCCGAGGCCGATGTAGGTGGTGGCCGGGATGGCCGCCAGGTCGTGCTCGTAACGGATGAAGCCGCTTGGCAGGGTATCGGCGCGGGTGTCGCCTTCGGTGGCGCTCGTTTTGCGGAAGTCGCGCGCCGAGGCGCGGTCCAGACGGGCGCCGGTAATCAAGCGGTCCTCACCGCTGACGTACCAGGTCAGTTCGCTGAAGGCGCCGTAGTTGTGGAAGTCGGCGTCCTTGGTCCAGGCCTGGCCCTTGTGTGCGTCCACACCTATACCGCCACGCTGTCGATGTTCATTGGTTTGCGCGTCGATGCCGCTGATCAGCTGCACGTCGGCCCAGCGCCAGGTGGCTTTGATGCGTGCCCCCATGGTGCGGCGGTCGACGTTGCTGACCATCGGCATGCCCATCATGCCGGTGCCCGACGGTGTGCGAAGGCTGTAGTTGTCCATCACATGGTCGGCGTAGTTGTAGTAGACCTGCGCCTCGACCTTGTCGAGCACCTCGCCGAGGTTGGACTTCTCAAAGCGCAGGCCCAGGCTTTCGCGCTTGAACTGCGAGCCGTCCATGCCGCGCCCGGCGTACCGGGCTTCGCCATCACCCTTGCCGGCAGTCAGCTCCAGCAATGTGTCCTGGTCGGGAGTCCAACCGAGAGCGACATCGCCGTTCCACTTGTCCCAGCGCGACGGCACGGTGTCGTTGTTGCCGTCGTGGTAGTCATCCGAACGTGACTGGTTGCCGACGAAGCGGGCGTAGGCCTGACTGTTGCCGGCCGCGGCATCCAGCACCTTGTCGAAGCGGCCGTTGGAGCCGGCCAGCAGGCTTGCGTTGACGCGGCTGCCGAGGGTGCCGAATTTCTCCGGTTCGCGCTCGAAGAGGATGGTGCCTGCCGAGCCGCCGGGGCCCCAGATGACGCTCTGCGGGCCTTTGATCACGGTCAGGCGGTCATAGGTTTCTGGCGAAATATAGGACGTGGGCGCGTCCATGCGATTGGGGCAGGCCCCAAGCATCAGGCCTCCGTTGGTGAGGATGTTCAGACGCGAGCCGAACATGCCGCGCAATACCGGGTCGCCGTTGGTACCGCCGGCACGGATTGCCGAGAAGCCGGGGATGGTCTTCAGGTAGTCGGCTCCGTCGCTGGCCGGCACTGGCTGGCGCGGGTCTTTCGGGTTGGTGACCACGGTCAGCGGCGAACTCGGGGCCACGGCGGTGATCACCGTCGGGCTCAACTCGGGTGCGTCGTGCACATGGCCTTCATGGCCAGGGTCGGCGGCAAGGGCCATGGGGGCGAGCAGCGAGCCGCACAGGGCGGCGATGGTCCCACGCAGGGACAAGGCAAAAACAGGGGTGCAGCCGGACATAATGATTCCAGTCGATCAGTCATGAGTTAGCGCGAAGCCTCCTGGCGTCGTGCGCAAAATGTGGTTTCAGACGTTGATCGAAGAAGGCGGGGCGCGGCTGCGCGCACCGGGGAATACAGCCTGCCGGGCATGGCCCTGGTGCGTTGGCGCAAGCAGGTGGCTGGTGGGGACGATGCTGCCGGCGCTGAGCGGGCTGAGGGTCTGGGGCAGGGCCGGGCAATTGAACAACAGGCTGCAGTAACCGCACTTTTCCCACATCACATGCAGCTGGCCATCGCCGCCGTGGCCGTGATGGGTGTCACCGCCATGCTGATGGGCAGCCGCCATCGGCATGTCCATCGGCATGTTCATGCCCGCGTGGTGGTCCATCGGCATCGACTGGGAAATCAGCGGGCCGATGAAGATCATCCACATGGCGAACAGGCTCAGCCATCCGCCACCGGCGCGCCTGAATTCAGGGCGGGTGGTACGGCCGATGCGGTTGCGCGGCAGGCTCATGGCGAGTGCCTGTCAGCAGGTGTCAGTGTGCGTGTTCGTGGGCTTGCGACTGGTCCGCTGGCGCCTGCTTCTGCACGGCCACTTCGACGGTGATATCGCCGGCCTTTTCGAAGTGCAGGGTCAACGGGAAGCGCTTGCCGTCGCTGAGCAGGCTATTGTCCTTGGGCTGCATCAGCATCACGTGGTACGCGCCGGGGGCAAAGGTCAGGTCCTTGCCGGCAGGCACTACCACGCTGGGCACCTGTTGCATCTTCATGGCGCCGCTGGCGCTCATGGCATGCTCGTGCAGTTGCGCGTCATCGCTGATGGGGCTGTCCACGCTGAGCAGGCGGTCATCGGCCTGGCCATTGTTGTGCACCACGAAATATGCGGCGACGTTGGGCGCGTTGGGTGGCAGTTGCAGCGACCACGGGTGAGCAATATGCAGGTCACCCACGCTGTATTCGTGGGCGTTGGCAAAGGCGCCAGGCAGCAGCAGGGCGGCCATGACGAGGGCGTGCTTGAGCATGGTGAATCTCCGTTTCCGTTCTGGTTCAGGCAGACAGCGTGATGAACTCAGGTTAGCGGAGAGGCACGAGGGTTTAGCCCAGGCCAGAGCTGGCGCGGCGTAGGCTGGTACTTGGCAGGTGGCGGCAGCAGCCCGCCGAGCAGTGTCGGCGGGTTGTGCAACTGTGGCGGGTAGCTGGGCAGGGCCAGCAGCGGCACGGCACCGGAGCAGCACCAGCAGTTCATCATGCCGGCGCTGGCATCACTTTGCGGGCCGAGGTCGATCTTGGCCAAGGCCTGGACGTCGACGTTGGCCTTGTTGGCCATGCTGGAACAGAAAGCCCCCCACAGCAGCTGCTCGGCCGGGCCCTTGGGCGCAGCAGAGGACAGCGGCATGGCCAGCAGGTTGAACAGCACTGCAAGGCAGGCTATCCAGGCAATGTGCCGACGTGGGGGCATGGAGAGATCCGGTCAGGAATCGTGGTGGCTATTGTACGGCGGAGTATAGGTAAAAATGCCGGGGTGCGGTGAAGTGACGCAGGGGCCGGGTATCGGGGCTGCGCAGCCGCCCCTGGCATGCTCAAACCTTGCCACGCCCCATCAAGCCACGCACGGTCTCCTGCAGATCCGCGGGTAACACCACCACCTTGGCATTGCTGCTGCCCGCCAGGTTCTCCATCGCGCCCACATAGCGCTCGCCCAGCAGGTACATGGCCGGTACGGTCTCGTTGCCCACCGCTTCCTTCACCAGCGAAATCGCCCGCGCCGATGCCTCGGCCAGGCTGATCTGTGCCTCGGCATCCAGCCTGGCCGCCTGCAGGCGCGCTTCTGCTTCGAGGATTGCTGCCTGCTTGGCCCCTTCGGCACGGGTGACGTCGGCCTTGCGCTCACGCTCGGCCGCGGCCTGGCGTTCCATGGCCAGTTGCATGTTTTCCGAAGGTTTGATGTCTTGAATTTCCACCGAGCGCACGGTCACGCCCCAGTCTTCGGTCTGCTCGGACATTGCATCGCGCAGGCGGGCCTTGATCTGCTCGCGGCTGGACAGCGCCTCGTCGAGGTCCATTGCACCGACGATGGCGCGCAGCGAGGTCATGGTCAGGCTGGTGACGGCGAACGAGAAGTCCTGCACGCCATACGAGGCTTTCTGCGGGTCGACTACCTTGGCGAAACACAGGGCGTTGGCGACGATTACCGCGTTGTCCTTGGTGATGATTTCCTGCTGCTGCACATCGAGGATGATGTCCTTGGTCGGCAGGCGGTAGGCGACCACGTCCATGTAGGGGATGACGATGTTGAGGCCCGGCTTGAGGGTGTTGTTGTAGCGGCCCAGGCGTTCGACGATCCACTCCTCGCCCTGGGGCACGATGCGCACCCCCTTGAACACGGTGATCAGGACGAACAGGGCGATGGCGCCGACGACGATGAGGCTGGTCATGCTGCAAAATTCCTTTTAATGCGGATTCAGGCCCGGATAACACGGGCGGTGTTTCCCTCGATGGCGGTCAGGCGTACTCGCTCGCCGACGGCGATCTGGCTATCGGCGATGCAGGTCCACTCTTCGTTGCCGAGGATCGGCTTCTGGAAGCGTACGCGGCCCTTCTGAAACTCCGACACGGCAGCGGTCAGCAGGCCCACTTCGCCGATCACGCTATCGGCGGTCCAGCGCACATCCGGCTGCTTGCGCCGAAACACTTTGAACCACAGTACAGTGGTGGCCGACGACAGCAGTACCCACAGCAGGGCCTGCATGTCCAGTTGCAGGCTGGGTGCGGCGAGCGAGATAAGCGAGACCAGCACGGCGCCGATGCCGAACCAGAGTATGAAGAACGTTGGCAGGACCAGTTCAAGCAGGATCAGCGCGATGCCGAAGACCAGCCAGATCCACCATTGCATTTCCATATGGGTGAAACCTTCCGAGGGAGGGGCGTTGAGTTTAAGGCAGCAGGGCTGCAACAGGCCACTTGGTTAGTTGGAAGAAAAGTCTGAAATCGTTGTAGGAGCGCCTTTGGGCAGCGAAAAGGCAGCGCCTAAAGGGCGAGCGCTGTTGCCAGCTCCGCCAGTGAGTCGAATGTCCGGTCCACCTCCGGCAGCGTCGGACGTTTCAGGACAAGCACCGGCACGCCAAGCTCCCGCGCCACTTCCAGCTTCGGCTCGGTCGCCACACTGCCGCTGTTCTTGCTGATCAGCACATCGATGTAGCGGCGCTGGAACAACGCCCGCTCATCCTCGATATGGAACGGCCCACGTGCGCCAATCACTTCGCAGCGCTCGTTGCCAGGGCACGCCTCCAGCGCACGCAGGGTCCAGAACTGCTCCGGCGGAATCTCGTCCAGGTGCTGCAGCGGCTCGCGCCCCAGCGTGAACAGTGGCCTGCGGAACGGCTTCAGTGCTTCGATCAACCCTGCCCAGTCCTCGACTTCTCGCCAGTCGTCGCCTGCTTGTGCCTGCCAGGCGGGGCGACGCAAGGCCCAGCACGGGATGCCGGCGTTGCGTGCGGCGCTGGCGGCATTGCGGCTGATTTGCGCGGCATAGGGATGGGTGGCGTCGATCAGCAGGGTGATCCCTGCTTCGCGCAGGTAGCGGGTCAGGCCCTCGACACCGCCATAGCCCCCGACCCGGACCTGGCATTGCAAGCCCTGTGGCACGCGGCCGATACCGGCCAGGCTATAGACGTGTTGAGGCCCGAGCCGGCGGGCCATAGCCAGGGCTTCAGTGACCCCCCCCAGCAACAGGATGCGCGCGGTCATTGCACACCCGCCTGGCCGACGATGCCGCCTTGCCGGTCGATGGCGAACACTTCCACTTGCACCTGCGCCGACACGACGCTACGGGCAAAGGCCAGGGCGTGGGCACACACCGCGTCACCCAAGGCAATGCCGGCCGCATGAGCCAGGGCGAGCGCTTGCTGGCTGGTGTTGGCAGCAATGATGGCGGCCTGTAACGCTTCGTCAGCGCCAATGTCTGCGGCCCAACCGGCCAGTTGCGGCAAGTCGATGCTGGAGTGACGGCTGTGCAGGTCCATGTGCCCGGCGGCCAGTTTGCTGATCTTGCCGAAGCCGCCACACAGGGTCAGGCGTGGCACCGGTACCTTGCGCAGGTGCTTGAGCACCGCACCGACGAAATCGCCCATTTCGATCAGGGCGATTTCCGGCAGACCGTAGACGCGGCGCATGGTGTCTTCGCTGGCATTGCCGGTGCACGCGGCTATGTGTGTGTAGCCGTTGGTGTGGGCCACGTCGATGCCTTGGTGGATCGAGGCAATGTAGGCCGCGCAGGAGAACGGCCGGACGATTCCGCTGGTGCCGAGGATCGACAGCCCGCCGAGGATGCCCAGACGCGGGTTCATGGTTTTCAGGGCCAGTTGCTCGCCACCTTGCACATTGACCGTGACCTCGAAGCCGCCAAGGTAGCCGCACGCGTCGGCCAGGCGTTGCAGGTGCTCACTGATCATGCGCCGAGGTACCGGGTTGATGGCCGGTTCACCCACCGCCAGCACCAGCCCCGGCCGGGTCACCGTGCCCACGCCGCTGCCGGCGACAAAACCAATGCCAGGTTCCGCCAGCAGGCGCACCTGGCTATAGAGCAGGGCACCGTGGGTCACGTCCGGGTCGTCACCCGCATCCTTGAGGGTGCCGGCTTCGGCGTACTCGTCAGTCAGGCGGCAGAACTCCAGGCGCATCTGCACGACCTTGCCTTTGGGCAGGGTGATGTCCACCGCATCGTCACGCTGCCCGGTGAGCAGCAGCTTGGCCGCTGCCAGGCTGGTGGCGGTGGCGCAGCTGCCGGTGGTAAGGCCGCTGCGCAGAGGTGCGGGCTGTTCGCGGGTTTCTTCACGCATCGGCGGGTTTCAATACTTCCAGGAGGGTGATCGGCAGTGCCTGGCGCCAAGTGTCAAACGCACCCAAGGGCTGGGCATGAGCGACATGGATGCGGGTCAGCTCACCACCGTGCTGTTCGCGAAAATGCGCCAGGGCCAGTTCGCTTTGCAGGGTTACGGCGTTGGCCACCAGGCGGCCGCCGGGGCGCAGGCTTGCCCAGCACAGGTCCAGTACACCTTCGCGGGTAACGCCACCTCCGATGAAGATCGCATCCGGTTGCTCCAGGCCTTGCAGCGCCGCTGGCGCCTTGCCGCGAACCAGTTGCAGGCCAGGTACCCCCAACGTATCGCGGTTATGCTCGATCAAACCCTGGCGGCCTTCGTCGGCCTCGATGGCCAGGGCACGGCATGACGGATGGGCGCGCATCCATTCGATGCCGATCGAGCCGCAGCCCGCGCCCACATCCCACAACAGTTCGCCAGGCTGCGGTGCCAGGCGCGCCAGGGTGATGGCGCGGACATCACGCTTGGTCAACTGGCCATCGTGCCGGAATGCGGTGTCTGGCAGCCCGGCCAGCCGGTGCAGGCGGGGCGCATCGGGTGTAGCCAGGCATTCGATGGCTACCAGGTTGAGCGCCGCGATCCCGGTGTGCGGCCAGTCCTGGGCGGTGCCGGCCAGTGCACGTTCGTCCACGCCCCCCAGGTGCTCGAACACCTGCAGGCGGCTTGGGCCGAAGCCTTGCTCGCGCAGCTGCGCGGCAATTGCCGCCGGGCTGTCGCCATCGTTGCTCAGCACCAGCAGGCGCATGCCGCTGTGCAAGTGGGCATTGAGCGCTGCCAGGGGGCGGGCCACCAGCGACACCACCTGCAGGTCTTGCAGCGGCCAGCCCAGGCGGGCAGCGGCCAGGGCGCAGGAAGAGGGCATCGACAGCACGCGCATTTCTGCAGCAGGCACCTGGCGCGCCAGGCTGGCGCCGACGCCGTAGAACATGGGGTCGCCGCTGGCCAGCACGCACACCGGCTCGCCACGCAGGCTCAACACCGGGGCCAGCGAGAACGGGCTGGGCCAGGCCAGTTGTTCAGCGGTCACGCAACGTGGCAGCAAGGCCAACTGGCGCGGGCTGCCGAAGACCCGCCCAGCGCCCAGCAGGGCGCGTCGGGCTTGCTTGCCCAGGCCGCTGAAGCCGTCTTCACCGATGCCTACTACCGTCAGCCAGGGTGTCATGTATTTCAATCCGCCATTTTTGGGGCCGCTTCGCGCCCCTTCGCGGGCAAGCCCGCTCCTACAGATACAGTGCAGCATGTGCGGCCTGCAGTGATCCTGTGGGAGCGGGCGAGCCCGCGAAGAAGGCGACGCGGTCCTGAATTTCTACTTAATCGCCGAGGATGCTCGACCACCGGCTTTTCATGCCGCCGGACAAAGCAGGCATAATACCGCGCCTTCTACACTCAAGCGCACTTTCACAGACTGCCGGATGCCCCTTTGACGCAGGCTCATACCCCCCACATATCGCCTCGCCCCTCGGCCTGCCCGGGGTTGTGGCGCATTGTCAGTGCCCGTGATGGCGGTATCTGTCGCATCAAGCTGCCGGGCGGCCTGCTGCTGGCCGAGCAGGCCGAAGCCGTGGCGGCGGCGGCCGAGCGCTTTGCTGGCGGCGTGATCGAGGCTACTAACCGTGGCAACCTGCAGATTCGCGGCATCGGTAACGAGCACCGAGCCCTGGTCGACACCCTGCTCGCTGCCGGCCTGGGCCCACGCGAGGCGGCCGGTGACGATGTGCGCAACCTGATGCTCAGCCCGCTGGCCGGGCATGACCCGGCGATGCTGCTGGATGCCAGGCCGCTGGCCGGGCAGATCCTCGACCTGTTGGAAGGTACCCCGCGCTTTCACCAGTTGTCGGCCAAGTTCGCCGTGCAGCTGGATGCAGGCGAGCGCCTGGCGATGCTCGAACACCCCCATGACCTGTGGCTGTCGCCCCTGCACCTGGAGCAGCAGACCTGGCTGGCGTTTGGCCTGGCAGGTTGCCCGGCAGAGGGCCAGGTGCTCGGTGCGGTGCCGCTGGCGCAGGGCCTGATGCTGGTGCGCGCCGTGCTGGAGCGCTTCCTCGATCTGGCATCCCCGACGCAGGCGCGCATGCGCCAGCTGCTTGAGGTGTACCCGACAGCTGATTTTGTCGCTGGGCTCGGTCTGGACATCCGCCGCGATGCCGCCGTGCTCACATGGCGGCGTGAACAGCACCGCGCCTCGTGGTTGGGCAGGCTGCCCCAGGCGCAGGGTATTGCCCTTGGCGTCGCCCCGCCGCAAGGCCGCCTGACCCCCGCGATGCTGCGCGGTGCCGCACGTATTGCCCGTGAACTGGGCGATGCCAGCATGCGCCTTAGCCCTTGGCAAAGCCTGGTGCTGACCAACCTGCAAGAACAACACCTCGATCAGGCCCTGGCCGAACTGTCTGCGCTGGGGTTGCTGTGCCACGACCGTGAACCTCTGGCGCGTATCAGCGCCTGCACCGGTGCCAGCGGCTGCGCCAAGGCCCTTGCCGAGACCAAGGCCGACGCGGTTGTCCTGGCCGCGCTGCTGGGCCCTGGCGTGCCGGCCAGCGTGCACCTGTCCGGCTGCCCCCGTTCCTGTGCTGTGGCCCATGTTGCCCCGGCCACCCTGCTGGCCCGTTCCCCGGGCCGTTACGACCTGTACCTGCGTGATGCGCGCCAGCCGGGTTTCGGTGCCCTGCGCGCCACCGACCTTACCTTGAATGAAGCAGGCGCCATGCTCGACCTGCCGACGGAGCACCTTGATGATTGACTACATCCGCGATGGTCAGGAGATCTATCGCAATTCTTTCCGGATCATCCGCGAGGAAGCCCGACTCGAGCGGATCCCCGCAGACCTTGAAAAGCTCGCCGTGCGCGTGATCCACGCCTGTGGCATGGTCGACGCCATCGATGGCCTGCAGTTCTCCGAAGGTGCCGGACGGGCCGGGCGCGAGGCGCTGCTCAACGGCGCGCCGATCCTGTGCGATGCGCACATGGTGGCCGAAGGCATCACCCGGGCCCGCCTGCCAGCCGACAACAAAGTCATCTGCACCCTGCGTGACCCGAGCGTGCCGGGCCTGGCCAAAGACGCCGGCAACACCCGCTCCGCCGTAGCCCTGGAACTGTGGCGCCCGCACCTGGAAGGCAGTGTAGTGGTTATCGGCAATGCCCCTACCGCGCTGTTCTACCTGTTGGAAATGCTTGATGCCGGCGCGCCCAAACCGGCGCTGATCCTCGGTTTCCCGGTCGGTTTCGTCGGCGCTGCCGAGTCCAAGGCCATGCTCGCCGCCGACAGCCGTGGCGTGCCGTTCGTGATCATGCAAGGCCGCCTGGGCGGCAGCGCGATGGCCGCTGCGGCGGTCAACGCCCTGGCCACGGAGGTGGAATGATGGCCCTGCGCGGACGGCTGCTTGGCCTGGGCGTGGGCCCTGGCGATCCTGAACTGATTACCCTCAAGGCCCTGCGCCTGTTGCGTGAGGCGCCGGTGGTCGGCTACTTCGTGGCCAAGGGCAAGCGTGGCAATGCCTTCGGCATTATCGAGGCGCACCTGCAGCCCGAGCAGACCTTGCTGCCGCTGGTTTACCCGGTCACCACCGAAGTGCTGCCGGCGCCGCTGTCCTATGAGCAAGTGATCAGCGACTTCTACGACGAGGCCAGCGTGCAGGTGGCCGAGCACCTGGATGCCGGCCGCGACGTGGCGGTGATTTGCGAAGGCGACCCGTTCTTCTATGGCTCCTACATGTACTTGCATGACCGCCTGGCGCAGCGCTACGAGGCAGAAGTGATTCCCGGTGTCTGCTCGATGCTCGGTGGCGCTTCGGTGCTGGGGGCGCCGCTGGTGTACCGCAACCAGAGCCTGTCGGTGTTGTCTGGTGTGTTGCCCGCCGAAGAGCTCAAGCGCCGCCTGGCCGACGCCGATGCAGCGGTAATCATGAAACTTGGGCGCAACTTCCCCAAGGTGCGCGAAGTACTGGCCGAACTGGGGCTGGATCGGCGTGCGTTGTATGTGGAGCGGGCGACCATGGCCAACCAGAAGATCGTGCCGCTGGACCAGGTCGACCCGCAGTCGTCGCCCTACTTCTCGCTGATTATCGTGCCGGGGGAAAAATGGCAGGGCTGAACATGCACAAGGCACCGGCCATCGTCATTCTCGGCCCGGGCAGCCTTGCGACAGCGCAGCGTATCCAGGCCTGTTATCCACAGGCCACGATCCATGGCCTTGAGGGGCGTGTCGAGGGTGCGGACCAGTCGTACGCGTCCTTCGGCGATACCCTGCGCGGGTTGTACCAGCAAGACACGCCGATCATCGCGTTGTGCGCCGCGGGTATCGTCATCCGCAGCCTCGCCAGCCTGCTCAGCGAGAAGGGCAGCGAGCCGCCAGTACTGGCCGTGGCCGAGGATGGTAGCGCGGTAGTGCCGTTGCTCGGAGGCCTCGGCGGAGTGAACGTGATGGCGCGTGAAATCGCTGACGCACTGGGCGTTTCCGCGGCCATTACCACCAGTGGCGAGCTGCGCTTCGGTACTTGCCTGCTGAATCCGCCGCGGGGCTATGCATTGGCCGACATCGAGCAAGGCAAACGCTTTGTATCCGACCTGCTGGCGGGTGAGTCTGTGCGTATCGAAGGTAACGCTCCGTGGCTGCAACTGGCGCAGTTGCCTGCTAGCGAAGCGGCGCAGCGCACTATCCATGTGGGGCATCAGGCGCGCCCGGCCAACCGCGACGAGCTGCTGATCCACCCGCGCCTGGTGGTGGTGGGCGTTGCAGGTGGCAATCTGCACAGCATTCGCGCAGCACTGCAGCAGGCCGGCATCGCCGAGCCCTCGGTAGCCTGCGTGCTGGCAGACGAGCGAACCATGGCCGACAGCGCGTTGCACGAAGCTGCGCAGGCTCTGGGTGTCCCTTTGCGCTTCGCCACCCGCCCAGGCGATGTGGCCAGCATGGTCGCTGCGGCGGTGCCCGATAGTGAGTTGATAGCGCTTGGAGAAGTCGTGGTCGCGGTGGCGCCTGCCCCGGTCGACGTAGCGCAGATCGGCCGCCGCCGCGGTCGCCTGGCGGTCATCGGTCTTGGCCCAGGTGCGGCGGAACTGATGGTGCCGGCGGTCAAGGCCGAACTTGCGCAGGCCGAAGATGTGCTCGGTTACGAAACCTACGTGCGTATGGCTGGCCCGTTCCGCGGCGACCAGGTGCTGCACTGCACCGACAACCGCGAAGAGATGCAGCGCGCCCGACATGCCTTCGAACTGGCGGCTCAAGGCCGTTCGGTGGTGGTGGTGTCTTCGGGTGACCCGGGCGTTTTCGCCATGGCTGCTGCGGTGCTCGAAGCGCTGCACGAATCCAGTGACCCCGCCTGGCATCGCGTCGACCTGCAGATCCTGCCGGGGGTTTCAGCCTCGCTGGCAACCGCCGCCCAGGCAGGGGCACCGCTGGGGCATGACTTCTGTGTCATGTCGCTGTCGGACAACCTCAAGCCCTGGTCCATCATTGAAAGACGCCTGGACTTGGCTGCCCAGGCCGACCTGGTGCTGGCCTTCTACAACCCGATCTCCAAGGCCAGGCCGCACCAGCTCGGTGTGGCCCTGGAGGTAGTGCGCCGACACCGTGACGGGAACACGCCTGTAGTCCTTGGTCGTGACATCGGTAGGCCGGGGCAGACGCTGAAGGTAGTCACCCTGGCCGAACTGCTGCCAGAAATGGTCGACATGCGCACCATGGTGCTGGTTGGATCCTCCACTACCTGCACCTTCGACCGCGCAGCTGGGGGGCTCTGGGTCTATACCCCACGCTGGTATGGCGCAAAGCCGTAAGCGGCGGCAGCCCGGGCAGATGAGGAACTGCTTCGTGGCAGATTGATGGAAAGGTCACCGGTAGGTTTGCGGCTGGAGCCATTTGGCTTCAACCGTACCCTTCCTGGAGACCTTCCCATGACGACCGATAAAGAAAAGCTTCAGCTTCAGGTTCTGCCGGACAAGAATCTGTTCGTGTTCCCCGACCAAATGGGGGAGCAAAACCGCGATGCTGCAAAGGCCTGTCATGCCCTGGCAACGCAAGGTGCCAACAGGCAGCATGACCCCATCCGTGAAACACAGCTTTGGTTCAAGCACTACATCTACCTGATGTCCAAGATGGGCTGGGCGCCGACCAATGTCGATGTACAGCAGATTACTGAACGCAATATGCACCTTGAGATCAGCAACCTGCTAGGCAAGGGCTTGCAGGCAGCATATGGCGTTTTCACTGGCGATGTGGCAACCGCCCTGGACAATCTTGGCAAAACGGTTGTTTCAGCCTTGGCCGCCAGTACCAAAAACGTCGAGTTGCTCGATCGCAAGTCGGTGGAGGATGACCGAACCGAGCTGAGCCTGGTCAAGTGCGAGCAAACTGGCCAAGGTCAGGTGGCGATGCTGGTCAGTGCGATCCAGACCGACGCCAAGCCTGACAAGTCTGCCAACTATCTTTTGGCCAAGTGGGAAAGCAGCGGCACCTCCAATTTTGCCTGTGGTGCGGTGTTGAATTTCGATAAGCGCCAATACGACAAAGTTCGCGCCATTGTAGAAACCAAACTTGACGACAATGCCCTGCAGGTCCTGCTGGCACTGGAACTCTGACTATGAAGTTGGCCTGTCGACATGGCGTCGACAGGCCTGGAGGGCATACTGATGCACGCCAATTACACTTTGTGGTTGAACGGCAACAGCCTGGTATTGATCGACAACTCCGTCAGTGCTTCACGAGTAGAAGCACTGTTGGATGTTCAACTGGCAGCCTACCTGACCGCTAACAAGGGGCACGCCCTTCAGGACGCTGGGTGGCACAAGGAATATCTGCGAATTCAGGGTAACTTCGGCTGCACTGTCGCGACCTTGCATTCCAGCGCTGTGCCTGCTGCACCCGCAGTGGCCTGTGAGCCGTGGAAGATACTGCGGAGCAGTCTCTTGGCAGGTGTGCCCAGCGCCCTGCAGGGGTCGGTAGCCAAATGCCTCGACGCCTATTCCGCCCAACCAGACGGTGGCATAGAACAGTTGTTATGGGCGGAATGTGTTCGGTCCCCGGACGATAAAGGCATGAGCCATGTACGTATGGAGTTGCGCCTGATACTGGCCAATTCAGACGTCCTCAGCACTGAGTTGGGCTTTAGCACAGCAGAGAACCTGGCGACGGATTGGCTGTGGCAGCCGCTGAATCTTGCAAGTGCCCATGCCACTCAGCAGTTCGATGCCAGTTATTTCACCCATGAAAAGGTGATCAGTTCGATAAGTGCAGGCTTGCATGACTCTATCAAGGTCAAGCAATTGCAGTACCGCAGCCAGGTAAAACTTGCGACATCATCAGGAGTCGACGATGAGTGAATTCAATCTAAATGCCGCCAGTGGCAAACTCGTACACAGCAGCCTGCTGTCATTCTTGCCAGGTGTTAGCCGCGAAGCCCGTGACGATATCCTGTTGGCCAATGCGTTTGCCCAGCAAGTTGCCTGGGGGGACTATAACGAAGGCCTGGAGCCGGACTGGTTCAGGAACTACTGGCGTAACCTCGCGTTTCTGGGCTTTGATGGCAAGCTCGCGCCTACTGCGACTCGACCGGGGCCGGACAGGTCCAGCCTTGCCGAGCAGGCTCTTGCCCAGGTTCGTCAGAAAGGCTCCGCCGGTCATTATCAATCTGCCCAGTCGTCGCTTCAGGCACTGCGTAATCACAGCCAGACCTTGACCGCGTTTGAATCCCGGGCAGTCTCGAAAGCTGTTGGACGTTTTCAGTTGCTGCCTTGCTCTCAGCAGTCGAGCGGCTTCATCGACATGGTGTTGGTCCACATGGAAATGTCGATGAAAAAGACCTCCAAGGACTTCCTGTTCATGCAGTTGAGCAGTGAAGTAAAAATCCTGGACATGCGTGTCGAAGTGATCCACTTCAACTTGCAGGGGTTCCGCGAGGACTACCGCAAGCGGGCCCAGGCCAGTGTCGACAAGCAAAATGGCAAGGCTATCCTTGAGCTGAAATTGTAGGCGCCCGGCTTGGAAAGCTCAGGGCAGCAGGTAACCGCGAATCCCGGTAAAGATGATCTGTGCTGCCAGGGCACAGACGAATAGCCCCATCAGGCGGCTGACGATTTGCAAACCCTGGTCACCGAGCAGGCGCTCGATACCGTGCGATAGATACAGCACCAGGCCTACGGTAAAGCTGGCCAGGGCAATGCTGACGATGGCCAGCAGTTTTTCATCCCAGTGCGGCTGGCTTACCCCCATCACCAACAGCGCACCGATGGTACCGGGGCCAACCGTCAGCGGAATGGTCAGCGGTACGATGGTCACATCCTGCTGCACGTTGTCGGCCTGTACCGCCGGCTTGCCCTGGGCCATGCCCAGGGCTGAAATGAACAGCACGCTGCCGGCACCAATGCGGAAGGCATCGGCGGTGATGCCGAAAATACCGAAGATCGCCCGCCCGAACAGGTACAGCATCACGCTGGCGACCAAGGCTGCGAACGCGACCTTCCAGGCCAGTTGCTTGCGCTCCTTGCTGGAGTGGCCACGGGTCAGGCTGATGAAACACGACAGCACGAAAAACGGGCTGTAGAGCACGAGCATTTTCAAGTAGACGCTGAACAACTCATGGAGCATGAGCAGTGTTCCTTGGGGTTTATGCCGGCGCGGCCTTGTGTCGCGAGGCCGCTCCTGCAAGAGCATTGGATATCGGTCAGGACGTATGTGCCGGGTCCGCCTTGACTTCCCGTTGATTGGCCCAGTATTGAATCAGCTCGCGCAACTGCGACAACTCCACCGGCTTGGCCATGTGCCCGTCCATGCCCGCCAGCCGCGCGCGTTCCTTGTGTTCGGCCAGTATGTGCGCAGTCAGTGCAACCACCGGCGTGCGCTGGCGCTGGTTTTCAGCTTCCCAGGCCCGCAACTGCTGGGTGGCCGAAAAACCGTCCAGTATCGGCATCTCGCAGTCCATCAACACCAGGTCATAATGCTGCGTTTTCATTGCCTGCAAGGCCTCTTCGCCATTGCAGGCAGTATCGGGCCTGAGGTTGAGCTTGCCGAGCATGCTGCGGATCACCTTGGTCGAGATGCTGTTGTCTTCGGCGACCAGCACGCGGAAATCGCCTGGCAGGTCAAGCGCCTGAGGGATGTCCGGCAGGCTGGCAGGCATCGCCTGTTCCCGGCCGCGCTGGGCCAGCTCTTCGGCCAGGGTGGTCTTCAACGTGTAGCCGGCCACCGGCTTGGCCAGTATTCGCTTGACCCCGGCGTTGCGCGCGATGACTTTACTCGGCGCATTGCTGATGCCGGTGAGCATCACCACCAGAATGTCGTGGTTCAGGCTCGGGTCTTCCTTGATCTTGGCGGCCAGCTGCATGCCGGTCATGCCGGGCATGTTCTGGTCCAGCAGGACCGCGTCGAAGTAGTCGCGCAGGTGCGCCTTGGTGCGCAAAAGGGCCAGGGCCTCCTTGCCCGACGGCACCGCGCTGACGTTCATGCCCCAGGCGCTGCACTGCTGTACAAGCACCTTGCGGCACGTATCGTTGTCGTCGACCACCAGCACGCGGGCATCGCGCAGCGGGCTGTCGAGGTCCGCCGGTGGCTGTTCCAGGCGTGAAGGGTCCAGCGGTAAGGTCAGCCACAGAGTGTTGCCCATGCCGGTGCTGCTCTTGATGCCGAACTCACCCTGCATCAGGCCAATCAGCTGTTTGGCGATGACCAGCCCCAGGTGGCCGCCCAGCTTGTTGCTGGAAAGGAAGTGGTGGCTGTGCAGCTCGGCCTGCAACAAGGCTTCACGGTCGGCAGCGGGCAACGGTTCGCCGCTGTCCTGCACGGCGATACGCAGGCGTGGCACCTCGCCGCGTTGATCCAGCGCCACCACCAGCAGGATCTCGCCCTGATCGGTGTTTTTCAGGGCGTTTTCCAGCAGGCTCGACAAGGCCTGGCGCAGGCGCGTCGGGTCTCCGCTGATGACCCGCGGTACTTGTGGCTGGGTGAAGCTGATCAGCTCGATGTTCTGTTGCTCGGCCTTGGCGCGGAAGATGTTAAGGCAATCCTCGATGAGCGCGTTAAGGTCGAACTGCACATCATCCAGCTCGATCTGCCGGGATTCCAGCTTGGAAATGTCCAGAATTTCGTTGATCAGCGTCAGCAGCTCGTTGCCGGCGCTGTGGATGGTCTGTACATAATCACGCTGCTTCACCGACAGCGGTGTGCCCAGCAGCAGTTCAGTCATGCCTAGCACACCGTTCATTGGCGTGCGGATTTCGTGGCTGATCTTGGCCAGGAACTCGGCTTTGGCGTTGATTTCCGCATCGCTGGCGGCCAGCGCACGGCTGGCGCTGAAACGCTCCTCGCTTATACGCCGCAGCCGTTCACTGACTGCCAGATTGAGCAGCAGGCCACTGACCACGGTCAAGCCCAGCAGGATGCACAGCAGCCAGGGTGTCGAGGTACGTGTCAGGCCCAGCAGGGCTGGCAGCAGTACCAGGCCTCCGAGGTTGAACACCACCATGGCCAGGCTGAACAGGCGCCCGGGTGCATAGCCCTTGTACCAGTGGTAGCTGCTGACCAGCAGCATGCTCACGCTGCCCAGCGCCATCAGGGCGTAGGTCATCAGGTTCAGTGGCAAGGTATCGACGAACAGCAGCACCAGGCCACTGAGCCCGACAATCAACATCTCGCCCTGCAGCAAGCGATTCAGCCGTGGCGAATTGCACGGCGAAAAGAAATGTTGGGTGAAATACAGCCCTGACAGGCCGGCCAGGACCAGTGTCAGGTAGGCGGCAGGCGTTTGCGCACTGTGCCACAAATGCCACCAGGGGCCGCTGAGGTTCAGCAGGATCAGGCCGCTGAGCAGCATCAGGCCGTGGTACAGCGCCAGGATAAGGGTGGTGCTGGAGCGGGTGTAGAGGAAGCGGATCAGGTTGTGCATGATCAGCATGATCAGGCCGCCGAACAGCATACCGAACAGCAGCGGCTGGCGTTGGTCCGAGGCCGCTTTGGCCGCAGGCTCCAGGCTGATGGCCGGCCGCAGCTGGTGCTCTGAGACCAGGCGCAGGTAGATGTCCAGCGGTTGCCTGCTGTTGGGCAGGGGCAATACGTGGTCGCTGCCGCGCAGGGTCGGGCTGGCATTGCCGGCCTGGCGCCCGTGGTGCAGTTGACGCAGAAGTTGCTCGCCTTCGAGGGCGTAGAGGTCCAGGCCAGAAAGGTCCGGGGCAAATACCCGTAGCAGTTGCTCCTGGTCACCTGGAGGCAGACGATAGTGCAACCACAGGGCCTGCCCAGCCGGGGCAGCATCAATGTCGGCGAGAGGCAGTGGGCTGAACTGGTTGCGATAGCGCTCGGAGCGCACATCGCTCAGTTGCAGGTTGGCCTGTTCGTCGAGCAGAACAGTCCAGCCACCGTCATGTTCGGCCGCAGCCGGAAACATGCAGAGCAGGGTCAGCAAGCTGACGATCAGAGCTGAGGCAATCCGAAGCCGACGCACTACGAAATCCCTTCTTGGCCGATGTGCCGGGTACCCACTATGCGCGGCGCGCCAAGTCGAAGGCAAGGCCCATGCAGGGCCCTGTCGACGAGCCGGATGCCGCAAGCTGAATCAGCTACGGCAAACCGGTAGTACTTACTGCTGGTGCTCACCGCGCTCGCGGGCGATGGCCCGATAGCCAATGTCGGAACGGTAGAAGCTGCCGTTCCAGCTGACTTCCTTGGCCAGGCGATAAGCCTGCTGCTGCGCGTCGGCAACGGTGCTGCCCATGGCGGTGGCACACAGCACACGCCCGCCGTTGGTGGTTACCTTGCCATCCTTGAGCGCAGTACCGGCATGGAATACCTTGCCTTCGATCTTGGCGGCAGCGTCCAGGCCGTTGATCACGTCGCCCTTGGCGTAATCGCCCGGGTAACCGCCAGCTGCCAGGACCACGCCCAGGCTCGGGCGCGGGTCCCACTGTGCTTCGACCTTGTCCAGGGCCTTGGCGAATGCAGCTTCCACCAGCAGTACCAGGCTCGACTCCAGGCGCAGCATGACCGGCTGGGTTTCCGGGTCGCCGAAGCGGCAGTTGAACTCGATGACCTTGGGGTTGCCCGCCTTGTCGATCATCAGGCCGGCGTAGAGGAAGCCGGTGTAGACGTTACCTTCCTCGGCCATGCCGCGCACGGTTGGCCAGATCACCTGGTCCATCACGCGCTGGTGCACGTCGGCGGTAACGACCGGGGCAGGGGAGTAGGCGCCCATACCGCCCGTGTTCGGGCCGGTGTCCTGGTCGCCGACGCGCTTGTGGTCCTGGCTGGTGGCCATGGGCAGCACATTGTGGCCGTCGACCATGACGATGAAGCTGGCTTCCTCGCCGTCGAGGAACTCTTCGATCACGACGCGCGAACCGGCTTCACCGAAGGCGTTACCTGCCAGCATGTCACGCACGGCGGCTTCTGCTTCTTCCAGCGTCATGGCGACGATCACGCCCTTGCCTGCCGCCAGGCCGTCGGCCTTGATCACGATTGGCGCGCCTTTTTCCTGCAGGTAGGCCAGCGCGGGCTCGATCTCGGTGAAATTCTGGTAGTCGGCGGTCGGGATCTTGTGACGCGCGAGGAAGTCCTTGGTGAAGGCCTTGGAGCCTTCCAGCTGGGCCGCGCCCTTGGTTGGGCCGAAGCAGTCCAGGCCACGGCTGCGGAACAGGTCGACCACGCCGATAACCAGCGGTGCTTCCGGGCCGACAATGGTCAGGTCGACGTTTTTCTCGGCGAAGTCGGCCAATTGGTCCAGGGCGCACACGTCGATGGCGACGTTCTCGCACTTGGCTTCAATGGCGGTACCGGCGTTGCCGGGGGCAACGAAGACTTTCTCGACGCGTGGGTCCTGGGCGACTTTCCAGGCCAGGGCGTGCTCACGGCCGCCGCTGCCGATGATCAAAACTTTCATGTCAAAACCTCGATTCAGGTGATCCCGGGGCTTGCGCCGAACACTGTGGGAGCGGGCTTGCCCGCGAATGCGGCGGTGAACCCACCATCGTATTCGCGGGCAAGCCCGCTCCCACAGGATTTCGACTCGCCTCGGGATCCGCGTAATTAGTGGCGGAAGTGGCGCATGCCGGTGAAGACCATCGCGATGCCGGCTTCGTCGGCAGCCGCGATGACTTCAGCATCACGCATCGAACCACCCGGCTGGATCACGGCGCTGATACCCACTTTAGCTGCGTTGTCGATGCCGTCACGGAACGGGAAGAATGCATCCGACGCCATGACCGCGCCCTGCACCTGCAGGCCAGCGTGCTCGGCCTTGATTGCAGCAATGCGGGCGGAGTTGACGCGGCTCATCTGGCCGGCGCCGACGCCGATGGTCTGGCGCTGCTTGGCATAGACAATGGCGTTGGACTTGACGAACTTGGCCACTTTCCAGGCGAATACCAGGTCGTGGATCTCTTGCTCGGTTGGAGCACGCTTGGTGACGATCTTCAGGTCATCGGCGGTGATCATGCCGATATCGCGGCTTTGCACCAGCAGGCCACCGTTGACGCGCTTGAAGTCCCAACCGGCAGCGCGCTCTGCTGGCCACTCACCGCACTCCAGCAGACGTACGTTCTGCTTGGCAGCCACCACGTCGCGAGCGGCCTGGGAGATTTTCGGAGCGATGATCACTTCGACGAACTGGCGGTCGACAATGGCCTTGGCGGTTTCGCCGTCCAGTTCACGGTTGAATGCGATGATGCCGCCGAACGCCGATTCGGTGTCGGTCGCGTAGGCCAGGTCGTAGGCCTTGCGAATGCCGCCCTCGTCTTCCGGTACTACCGCCACGCCGCACGGGTTGGCGTGCTTGACGATGACGCAGGCCGGCTTGACGAAACTCTTTACGCATTCCAGCGCGGCGTCAGTGTCGGCCACGTTGTTGAATGACAGTTCCTTGCCTTGCAGCTGGACAGCGGTGGAAATGCTGGCTTCGCCTTTCTTGGCTTCGACATAGAACGCCGCGCTCTGGTGCGGGTTCTCGCCATAACGCATTTCCTGTGCCTTGACGAACTGGCTGTTGAAGGTGCGCGGGAATTCGCTGCGCGCCTCGGTGCTCAGGGTGTCCTTGGCCTGGTCGATGGTGCCCATGTAGTTGGCGATCATGCCGTCGTAGGCGGCAGTGTGCTCGAACGCCTTGAGCATCAGATCGAAGCGCTGGGCATAGGTCAGGCCACCGGCCTTGAGGCCTTCGACGATGCCGGCGTAGTCGCTGGCGTTGACCACGATGGCCACGTCCTTGTGGTTCTTGGCTGCCGAACGGACCATGGTCGGGCCGCCGATGTCGATGTTCTCGATGGCGGTCGGCAGGTCACAGCCAGGCTTGGAAATGGTGGCTTCGAACGGGTACAGGTTGACCGCAACCAGGTCGATCGGCTTGATGCCGTGCTCGTTCATGATGGCGTCGTCGGTGCCACGACGGCCGAGGATACCGCCGTGAATCTTCGGGTGCAGGGTTTTGACCCGGCCATCCATCATTTCGGCGAAGCCGGTGTAGTCGGCCACTTCCACCGCGTTTACGCCGTTGTCCTTGAGCAGCTTGTAGGTGCCGCCGGTGGACAGGATCTCGACACCGAGCTGCTGCAGCTCACGGGCGAATTCGAGGATACCGGTCTTGTCGGAGACGCTGATCAGGGCGCGGCGGACTGGCAGGCGGGTAGTCTGGTCGGTCATTTCGGGTTCCAATAACGCGGTGGAGTCAGCAAAAAAGGCGCCTCTGTTCAGGGAGTCGCCTTTTCTGGATGGGATTCTGGCTTACAACAAGTCGTACTGCTTGAGCTTCTTGCGCAGGGTGCCTCGGTTCAGCCCGAGCATCTCGCTGGCCTTGGTCTGGTTGCCCTTCACGTAGTTCATCACGCTTTCGAGCAGGGGCGCCTCGACTTCGGAGAGCACCAGGTTGTACACGTCCGTCACGGTCGCGCCTTCCAGGTGGGCGAAGTAGTTGTGCAGCGCCTTCTCGACGCTGTCGCGAAGGGTCTGGCCCTCTTCGCTCGGCGTGTTGAGGTGCTGTTTCAGGTTGGCGTTGTCGCTCACGGGCGTTGTTCCACTCACAAAATTCTCGGTCATCATCGTCATGCGGCCACCCCTTGTCCGTCCTCTGTCTCAAGGCTCTGTCGACGTTCGCTGAAAAACGCGCGAACGTTGGCGCACTGCGCTTGTGTGTCTTCCAAAGCGTTGAACCGGGCGCGAAACTCCTTGCCACCGGGTCGTGTTGCCAGGTACCAGCCAACGTGCTTGCGGGCGATACGTACGCCCATCACATCGCCATAGAAGGCATGCAGCGCGGCCAGGTGCTCCAGCAGGATGCGTTCCACTTCGTCCAGTTGCGGCGCTGGCAGGTGTTCACCAGTGCGCAGGTAATGCTCGATCTCGCGAAAGATCCATGGCCGCCCCTGGGCAGCCCGGCCAATCAACAGGCCATCGACCCCGGTGGTTTCCAGCACCGCCCGGGCCTTTTCTGGCGAGGTGATATCGCCGTTGGCAAAAACCGGGATTGACACCGCCTGCTTGATGGCAGCGATGGTGTCGTATTCGGCTTCGCCGGTGTACAGGTCGGCACGTGTGCGGCCATGCACCGCTAGCGCCTGGATGCCAGCCTGTTCAGCGATCTTCGCCACGTTCAGGCCGTTCTTGTTCGCCCGGTCCCAGCCGGTGCGGATTTTCAGGGTCACCGGTACGTCCACGGCGCTGACCACGGCGTGGAGGATCTCGCTGACCAAGGCTTCATCTCTCAATAAAGCAGAGCCTGCGGCCTTGTTGCAGACTTTTTTTGCCGGGCAGCCCATGTTGATATCGATGATCTGGGCACCTGCCTCGACGTTGGCCTTTGCCGCCGCTGCCATCATCTGCGCATCACCGCCGGCGATCTGCACCGAGCGGGGCTCGGGATCACCTTCATGGATGCGGCGCAGGCTCGACTTGCGGCTGTTCCACAGGCTCATGTCGCTGCTTACCATCTCCGACACCACCATACCGGCGCCCATGCGCTGGCAAAGAGTACGGAAAGGCTGATCCGTCACCCCGGCCATGGGCGCGAGGATCAGGTTGTTACGTAGTGTGTATTGGCCGATGCGTACCGCCGACATAGGTGATCCCTGTTGTGGGGCCGAATCTTGGAGTTCGAAAAAGGGTTGGCATGATACCCGCTCTCGATGACTGGATAAAGATGGATTTGGATAAAATCTGAACAGTTGTCGGCTTATGCCTTTGCGCTTCAAGCAGCACGCGACAAGACAAAAAACGGCCGCAATTTGGGCGTCTTGTCTTGTGGCTTGCTGCTGGCCGCTTGTCGCTTACTCCGGCGAACGAAAGCTCAGGCTGTAATTCACCGCCTTCGGCCCTGGGTCGAGGATGTCCAGGGCAATGTGGATCGGCGTCTGACTGGGCATTTCGCCACGCCCTGCCAGTTCGCCCGACAGGTACTCGCTGGGCTTGAAGCGGCGGCTGGCGATCAGTTGGCCATTGAGGTCGGCGAAGCGCAGCTCCAGCAACGGAAACGGCTGGGCGAAAGGCGCGCGGTTGTAGATGATCGCGTCGACGATCAGGGCGCCCTTGAAGTCCGGGTGGCTACGCACCACCAGATTGCTGCTCTTGATTCGTGCAATATCGACGCGGGTGGGTACCTGGCAACCGACCATTGGGCAGATCTGCTGGAAAATCGGCCGATACTGGTCCTGGCGGGCCATTTCGTCGAAGTGGAACCACACATACTGGAACGCCAGCAGGCCGGCAGCCAGCAGGGTCAGCACGCCCCACAGCAGGCGCTTGCCCCAATTGGGCGCGGGTTTTTCCCAGCCCAGTTGCAGCGGATCGTCGACTACGTCGACCAGCGGCTCCTTGCGCGAGGGGCGCTCGGGTTTGCCGGCAAGGCCTGGTTCCAGGCGGTCTCCGGGTAGCGGCTCGACTGGCTCGTCGTCATGCGCCGTGAGGCTCAGCGCCACTGGCTCTTCGTCGCGGGCGCTCAGGCCTTTTTCCGGGGTTTCGTCCTCGCTGACGCGCAGCGGCTCGCTGAATGCTGGCGGGTCATCGCGTTTGGCCGCTCGGTGCTCGGGCGGCTCGCCATCGATGTCCAGGTCAAGGTTGCTGCCCAGGGTCGGCTCGGTGCGCTCGCCGGGCGCAGGCTCCAGGTCCAGATCCTGGGGGGCCGGCTCCAGCAGTACTGGGCCAGGCTTTGCAGGCTCCTGCGCAGGGTAGGGCTCTTCGGTCGCCGTGCCGAAAAGGTCTTCTGCGTGCTCGTCCGGGTGAAGTTCGTCGCGCCGAGCCTGCAACTGGTCATCCTGGCTGGCCGGGCGTGTCGGGGCCGGTTGGCCGCGACGCTCCAGGCGCTCCAGTTCCTTGTCGAGGTCGAGCTCGTCCAGCGCTTGGGCGGTAAGCGCCCAATCCTGGTCAGAGGGGCTACCGCGTGGACTGATGGCAGGCTCAGGCGCAGGCTCGGCAGGCGTTGCAGGTGCCGGCGCCGTTACTGCGGGTGCGCTGCTGGGAGCGGTGCGGTTCTGCTCCAGCAACTGCTTGGCGGCGTTGAATACCTGCAGGCAGTGACCGCAGCGCACCACACCGCGGGCCACGCTCAACTGGTGGTGGGTGACGCGAAAGCTGGTCTGGCAATGCGGGCACTGGGTGACGAAACTGTCGGTCATGCGGCGATCCGGGATCTGTGCAGAAAAGTATTCAAGGCCCGCTTAGCGACGCCGACCACTGATGCGCACCCAGCCGTCGCGCACGACGATCGGGTCCAGTTCAAAGTCGGCGGCGTAAGCGGCGGCCACGTCTTCACCTTGCTCGGCGAGGATGCCCGACAGCGCCAGCAGGCCACCTGGGCGAACCAGGCCAGACAACTGTGGCGCCAGCGACACCAGCGGGCCGGCGAGGATGTTGGCAACCAGCACGTCGGCCTGCATTGCCGGCATGTGCTCGGGCAAGTGCAGCGCCAGTTTCTCATCGGCAATGCCGTTGCGCTGGGCGTTGTCGCGCGAAGCCTCGATGGCCTGCACGTCGATGTCGGTGCCTACCGCTTCGCGGGCGCCCAGCAGCAACGCCGCGATGGCCAGGATGCCCGAACCGCAGCCAAAGTCCAGCACCTGTGTGCCTTCAAGCTGCTGGCCGTCTAGCCATTCCAGGCACAGGGCCGTGGTGGGGTGGGTGCCGGTGCCAAAGGCCAGGCCCGGGTCGAGCAGCAGGTTCACGGCGTCCTTTTCCGGGGCATCGTGCCAGCTGGGCACGATCCACAGGCGGCGGCCGAAGCGCATCGGCTGGAAGTTGTCCATCCAGCTGCGTTCCCAGTCCTGGTCCTCGATCACCTCGGCCTGGTGTTCGGGCAACTCGGCGCCGGTCAACAGGCGCAGGTGGGCGAACACCTGTTCAGGGTCGGCATCGGCCTCGAACAGCGCCAGCAGGTGGGTGTGCGACCACAGCGGGGTGGTATTGAGGTCTGGTTCGAAGATCGGTTGATCTTCGGCATCCATGAACGTGACCGAGACGGCGCCTACTTCAAGCAGCGCATCTTCATAGGTTTCGGCTTGTTCCGGGCTGATGGCCAGGCGTACTTGCAGCCAGGGCATGGCGGGCACCTTTGATAAATCGACAGGGGCAGCCCTAGGCTGCGCGAAGGCTGGCAGTTTACGCGAGTGCGGGGGATTTGTGGATCGGGGGCTGCACAGCAGCCCCCGGGCAGGTATCAGACAAAACAGAGCGACAGTGATTCGGCAATATAAGCAGGCTTCTCTTCACCTTCGATCTCCAGCGTGGCAATCGCCTTGAGTAGCCACTGCCCCGGTTTTTTCTCCATCACCTCGCCCAGCTTCACCTTCAGCCGAACGCGGCTGTCGACCTTGACCGGCTGAATGAAGCGCACGCTGTCCAGGCCGTAGTTCACCACCATCTTCAACCCTTGCGGCAGGACGAGGATGTCCTCGATCAGCTTTGGGATCAGCGACAAGGTCAGGAAACCATGGGCGATCGTGCCGCCAAACGGGGTTTTGGCCGCCTTCTCAGGGTCGACATGGATGAACTGGAAGTCGCCGGTCGCCTCGGCGAACAGGTTGATGCGCTGCTGGTCGATCTTCAACCACTCAGAGTGGCCCAGCTCCTTGCCAACGTACTGCGAAAGCTCTGTAACCGGTACATGGGGCATCGCGGACTCTCCGGGCTGTCAATTGGTACGAAAGTACAAGATCAGCACGGCTAACCGTTTCAGTCAAGTTGCCCGCTTTTCGGCGAATATCGGTCTGAACCTGCGCGTGCTTATAATGACGGCCATGCCCGAGGGAGATGCTTATGCTGTTGCGTGGTTTGACCTGGCTGGTGTTGTTCCAGTTGCTGGGGACGGCGATCAATCACCTGTTTGTGCCGTTTTTGCCTGGGCCGATCATCGGCCTGTTGTTGTTGCTGTGCTTCCTCATGGCCCGCGGTGAGGTTGGCACGCCGCTGAACGAGGCCGCCAGCAGTTTGCTGCGCTATCTGCCGCTGTTGCTGGTACCGCCTGCAGTGGGGGTGATGGTATATGCCAAGGATATTGCCGCCGACTTCTGGGCGATTGCCGGGGCCTTGCTGATTTCCTGCCTGATGACCCTGGTGTTCGTCGGTGTGCTGATGCAAAAGCTCATCCAGCGCCAGGGCAAGCGTGAGGAGCAGCCATGATGCTCGACTGGCAGGGCGCACTCGATGCGGTCATACATCACCCATTGTTCGGTATCGGCATCACGCTGGGGGCCTATCAGGTAGTGCTGGCGGCCTACGAGAAAACCCGCTGGATCTTCTTGCAGCCTGTACTGGTATCGATGCTGCTGGTGATCGGCGTGTTGCTGCTGTGCGGTATCGATTACAGCGAGTACCGCAAAAGCACCGAAATCATGAACATTCTCCTGGGGCCCGCCACCGTGGCCCTGGCTGTGCCGCTCTATCTCAACCTGCGGCGTATTCGCCAGCTGTTCTGGCCTACATTTACTACGCTGGTAGTCGGAGGCCTGTTCGCCACGCTCTGCTGCCTGGTGCTGGGCTGGTGGTTCGGTGCCGAGCACATGATTCTGATGACCATGGCGCCGAAGTCCGTCACTTCGCCGATCGCCATGCTGGTGGCCGAGCAGATTGGCGGCGTGGCGGCCCTGGCGGCAGTGTTCGTGTTGATTACCGGGGTGATCGGGGCGATCTTCGGCCCGGCGTTGCTGAGCCGCTTTGGCGTGCACAGCCCAGAGGCACGCGGCATGTCCCTGGGCGTGACCGCACATGCAGTGGGCACTTCGGTGGCCCTGCAGGAAAGTGACGAATGCGGCGCCTTTGCCGCGCTGGCGATGAGCCTGATGGGGGTGGCTACAGCGGTGTTCCTGCCGCTGGCGGTCAGCCTGGTGGCTTGAGGAGTTGTGATGACGCTACCGCTGTTTCCGCTCAATACCGTGCTGTTTCCTGGCTGCTTTCTCGATTTGCAGATTTTCGAGGCGCGCTACCTGGACATGATCGGGCGCTGCATGAAGCAGGGCGAAGGTTTTGGTGTGGTGTGCATCCTTGAGGGCGAACAAGTCGGCAAGGCGCCGCCGGTGGTCGCCTCGATCGGCTGTGAAGCGATGATCCGCGACTTCGTGCAGCAGGATAACGGCTTGCTGGGTATTCGTGTCGAGGGCGTGCGGCGCTTCAATCTGGAAAGCTCCGAGGTGCAGAAGGACCAGCTGCTGGTGGGGCAGGTGCAATGGCTGCCGGAGCAGGCAGACAGCCCGTTGCTCGAGGCCGATGACGACCTGCTGGCGCTGCTGGTGGCCCTGGGTGAGCACCCCATGGTCGAAGCGCTGGGCATGCCGCGCCCGGTGGACGGGCGTCAGGCGCTGGCCAATCAGCTGGCGTACCTGTTGCCGTTCATGGAGGAGGACAAGCTGGACCTGCTGACCCTCGATTCGCCCCAGCAGCGACTGGGGGAAATCCAGAAGCTGCTGGAACGGATTCAGGGTGAACTGTTTGCCTGATGACCCTGTGCTGCGAAGAAGCCGGCAGCATCAATACTGATATCGCAGCAAAGCCTGAGGCAGCGCATGCATGGCAAAGAACGCCAGCAACGCCATGCATGCCGGCAACACCAGCCACCATACCCGCAGTGGCAGAGCCGACAGTGCCTGCTGGCGTTGCACCAATGTCAGGCTGAGTGCGCACACGCAGCAGGCCAGAAGAGCCCCGGCCAGGATGTCGGTTGGCCAGTGCGCCCCCAGGTACACCCGTGACAGGGCAATCGACAGCGCCGGAATGCACCCCAGCATCACCCAGGTCAGGCGCATCCGTGGTGGCTGCCCACGTCCTGCCAGCACGGCCATAACCAGAAAGAACGCGAACGATGCCGAGCTGTGCCCGCTGGGCATGCTGTAGCTGGTCAGTGGGTCGGTCAATACTTCCGGTCTGGCCCGGGCAAATAGCCATTTCAGTGTGCCGTTGGCGATCGCAGTGCCCATCAACGCGCCAGCAGCGAAAAATGCGTGCCGCCACTGGCGGGCAAGCAGCAGCAGGCCGGTCAGCAGGCCGCCGAGGAAGAACTGGGTGCGGAAATCGCCTAGTCGTGTCACCAGTACCACGGTGCTGTCGATGGCCTGGCTGCGATGCTCCTGGACCAGTGTCATCACGCCTTGGTCGAACTCATGGAAGTAGGGCCAGCCAAGGAATACACCGGCCAGGGCGATAAAGCTGAGAGCGGCAACCAGCCGCGTGCCGTGGCGCTGGTCACGCAGGCTGGTATTCAGGCTCAGGCCGATCAGCACTGCGAGGGCGCCGGCAATGATCCCGGCGTCCAGCCAGAAGCCTTCCGGCAGGGGCAGGCGCATGGCGGCGCCGGTGGCCCAGCCGGGTAGCAGGTAGGCTACCGACCAGCCGGCACCCGCCAACAGGCTGACAGCGATGAAACGCGGCAGGGGCATGTCGAACATGCCGGCGACCATTGGCAGCATCGGCCTCAGCGGGCCGATGAAGCGGCCTACCAGCAGGCTGGCGATGCCATAACGCTGGAAGTAGCTTTCGGCGCTGCCGATCCATTCTGGATGGTGGCGGAGCAGCGGCAGGCGGCGGATGTTCTGGTGAAAGTACTTGCCCACTGCGTAAGACAGGGCGTCGCCCAGCAGGCCGCCGAGAAAGCCGAGGAGCAGCGTTTCGCCCAGGCTGAACGCGCCGTTGCCGGCCAGTACCGCAACGGCGAAAAGCAGTATGGTGCCCGGCACGATAATGCCGGCGATGGCCAGGCATTCGATGCAGGCCACCAGGAAAATCGCCAGGCCAAGCCACTGCGGGTTGGCGCTGAGCCAGCCGGTCAGGCTGTCGAGCCATTGGCCCATGTTCAGCTTCCTTGTTCGAGAATGAAGAAATCACGGCCTTCGACTTGGCCGCGACGTAACGGGTTCCGTGTGCAGAAACGGGCGTACTCGGCGTCGACGAAGCGGTACGGCAGGTGCTCGTCGCGCCCGTGCGGGATGCCCAGGCGAGCGGCCTGGATCACCCGGGGCACGACATTGCCACAGTCCTCGACGTACAGACGTTCGGCGTCGAAACGCTGGGCGTCCCACTGCGGCACTTTCAGGCCCAGGGCCCGGCATAGCAGGGTCTGGCCGGCGCACAGGCGCTCTTGCGGGCGGATATTGCCGCTTGCATCGGGGTTGTTCAGTTGCATCTGCGCCAGGCTGTCGGGCCCCGAGAGGGTGTCCTGCCAAGGATAGGCAGACTTGATCAAGTCTGTCGTATAATACCTGTAACGCCAAGGCTCACAGGTATCAAGCAATGCCGCGTCTAATCTCATACGTTCGTATGTCCACAAGCGAGCAGTTAAAGGGGTTCTCGCTGGAACGCCAGCGGAACCTGATTGCAGATTTTGCCCGAAAAAATGGGCTATCGCTTGAAGATAGTCATATTCTTGAAGACATTGGACGTTCATCGTTTTCGGACGATACAGAGCAAAAAGAACTTACAAAATTCTTTGAAGACCTTGAAAAAGACAAATTCCAACCGGGTGATGTTTTTGCTTTAGAAAACATTGACCGTTTAACACGGCGTGGCCCAATTGACGCTTTAATGAAGGTTAATCAAATAATTTCAAAAGGTTTGAAATTAGCGATTATCAGTGATAAAGAACAACGTATCCTTGAAGAAATAGACGTTTTCTCAATCATTACATTGTCGATTGACGCATCCCGTGCAAATAAAGAAAGTCAGGTCAAATCCGATAAAGGTTTACAGAATTGGGCTTTTAAACGTGAGCTTGCTGCTACTCATAAAATTGCCATGACAGCCCAAGCACCTGCTTGGATTGATACAGAAACATATTACATATTGGACGAAACAAAAAACAAACAAGTAAAGCGTCGTCGATATGTTTTGAATGAAGGTAAAGCCGAAACTGTAAAAATGATTTTTGAACTATTCCAGAATGGCAATGGCTCCTTGAAAATCAAAAACATTCTCAATAAACAGAACATCCCAACATTCAAAGGCATTGAATATTGGGAGCCTTCTACAATCTCTAAGCTGCTTCGCAATCCTGCAACCTTTGGGCTATATCAGCCCAAGAAACAAAACACCGGAAAACGTGATTTAGTGGCTATTGGCGAGCCTATTGAAGACTATTTCCCAGCGGTTATAAGCAAAGAGATATTCGACCAATGCCAGCAGATTGCAGCTACTAACACCACCAGAAAAGGACGCAGAGGTAAACATTTCACAAACCTTTTCACAGGGTTATTGAAGTGTGCCGACTGTAACGGCCCCATTCATTTGCTCAATCCCGGTATTGATAAAAGGGCCAAGAACCCGAAGTCTGTAAACTACTTGATATGTAAGAAGGGTAAATTTACCAAGGAGTGCATTACTAAAAGACTTCGCTATGAGGACTTTGAGAATGTAATGCTTAAAGCTATTCAAGAAATAAACCTTGCAGATGTTTTGCATGAAAACAATCCACTTGAAAGCCTAATCAAGAAACAAAGGAGCTTGCAGGCGGATATTGAGAAAAAGAAAAAGCTGCTTGAAAACTTTGAGCGAAACTTTGTTGAGAACGATGGTGATTTGCCTTCGTTTATGATTACACAAGCCAAACAAGCAGAAATAGACATTAAATCTCTTGATAGTGAAATCAAATCTATTCGGCTTGAAATATCTCAATTGAATGTTTATAACTCAAACATAGACAATGCAATTGATGAATTAAAAGTCAATGGCACCTATGAGGCACGGTCAAAAATCAATCTCATCTTGCATGAAATAATTAAGCATATTGTCATTGATTTTGAACTTGATGATTATGGTGTGATGTTCAAAAATGGTGCCAAGCGATTCATTAACAATGGCATTATTCAAAATGTGTTCAGGACAGAAAACACCAAGCAACGTGATGATGAAATCAACGAGATTTTGAATCACAAGAACTAATTTACTATCTGCTTTTATTTCCAGAATACGGCCACCTTCTTAGGTGGCTTTTTTATTCCTATACCTTTCCTATACCAGTCCTAGGCAGTCTCCTAGGTACGTCATCAATAACTATTGTTCCTATACACTATTGAAATCTTTTAAACTTGAGTTAGCATAATAATATGAAGTCAAGAGAAAAGAAGGCGAGCAATGGGAATGTATAGGACAAAAACTTCGTTTTTCTCCTACCGTTCAAAAGTCTTCGACATTTTTCACTTACTTCCCTGCTCGATTTTCTGCACTTCGTTTGAAAATAAAATCAAAAGCAGGTAGCTGAAATGCTTTCGGGCATTCCAGAAAAATAAACAAATTACGAGGATAACTATGAGTAAGAAAAAAAGAAATGGTGAGCAATTTAATATCAGGATTTCAAAAGAAGCAAAAGAAAGAATTGTTGCTAATGCAGCTTTGTTAGACATTAGTCAAGCGAAGTATATTGAGCATCTAGCAGTGAATGGGTGCAATGTAATCGAAATAAGAAATGATAAGTTTATTGAGTATGTTGAGAAGGCAGAAGCCGACTTGAATAAAATGGGGAATAATTTAAACCAGATGGCCAGAGCTATTAACTCTGGAAAACTTGACTTGGTGGAAAGAAACATTGAGATGTTCAATAATGCCAAGAACTCATTTGACAAACTCTATTCAATGCTCGTTGAGCATGAAGAAAAGATAATCTTAAAATAAACAATCACTAGGACAATATGATAAGAAAAAAACTCAGCACGCAGAAAAGTAAAGGAGAGACACAGAACACACTTGGGTATGGTTTAAAAAAATCTATTCTCATAGATAGCAACAGACTTCAAACCGGAACAACGCAAGAGTTCATTGAGTTCTTGGCGAAAAAAATTGACAGGTCTTGTAAAGGAAAGCAGCAAAATACCAGCTTTCACGAAATGGTATCCTTTGACCCATCCGACAAAATCACACCTGAGCAAGCCCTCGCCATAGCAAAAGAACTTTACTCAGATACTCACGGATTAAACCGTGAGCACGCTTTTGCTGTTCATACAGATACTACGCAAATCCACGTTCACTTTATTTGGGCACCCAGAGATTTCAACAACAAGATATATAATCAAGTTGATGACTACCGCATCATTGAGCAGAAACTAACCGAACTCGAAAAGAAACACGGATTGTTTCAAGTTGTTAACAGAAAATCTTTAAACCCTGACTTAGAAACAAAACCACCAGAGAGCAACAACGAAAAAGCTCTTGAAGTAAGGGGTATCAAATCACATAAAAAACAATTCAAGTCTCAAATTGAAAAAGCTTTCATTGGTGCAGCCACAACAACGGCTTTCCTTGCTAATATTCACAAGCAGGGCTTTGATATCATCCCGAATGGACAAAACGCCTATTCATTAGAAAAAGAAGGCCAAACATTCAAGGCCAGTGAATTGGGTATTCAATACTCGAAGCTAAAAAACAAGCTTCAAGAGCAGCATCAATTCAGTCAATTGATGGAGCACTATTCAAAAAAATCTCGTAGATACAATGATGAATTAAACCTATCTACAAATGAAGATGTTGAGTTTCTTAAAAAGAATAAATACAAAACGGTCCTTGAAAAGAAATTTACATATCAAGAATCCGGCAGCAATGTGGAGTATTTCTTTAAAAACTCTACCAGCCAGAAGGCTTTTGAATACTATAAAGACCCTTCAAAAGTTACATTTCAAGACTTATCAAGAGACAGTATAAAGGCTGGGCTTCAACGTCTTACAACTGACATGAAGAAGCCGGGACCACTGTATGTCAGCGGTCCAGACTACGCTAAAAAGAAAATGTGGATGGAGTTCAAGATGATGAATCTTGAAGCCAAGGGCTTCACATTGTCAGGATATAAACCCACTCAACAAGACTTGAAAGAGCTTGAGCAAAGAAAAGCTGACTATGAATTGCAAGCTCAGAAATGGAAGGCGAAGGAAGCCGTAGAAGAGCCTAAATCAGTTGAGCCTGTCATTGTTCCACCGGCCATGCCTACGCCTGCTCAAAACGCACCAGAGAAGCCAGCAGAGGCTACACAGCAGGTGGCAGCCACCAATGACGATTTGATAGATGAGTTGATGAGAGAGTTTGAAACAGCCAACCATATACCAGTCGCAGAAGCCCCTACGGAAGCTATGGAATCATCTAAACCATTAGAGCCTACCATAGATGACCTTTACACACCGATGGCACCAGAGACGCTTCCAGAGCCTGAAAATCACAAGGTTGATGGCGACTATTCAACATATTCAAATGACGAGCTTATTGATGAATTTGAATGGTTGCAACCGAGACTAAAGAAAAGTTCATTTCCGGGCAACAGCACACGAGACATTGCGGGGCATAGAGAAATGGACAACATTCCAGACAATCGTAATGGCATAAAAACTGGCGAGGTTAAGCGTCAATATGAGTTCAGGCAGAAGCTATATAATTTATTTGATGAAATTAAAGAAAGAGACCCATCGGCGGCAAAACAGCTTGAGCAAGCTTTTAAAGCACAGATGGCAAACAAAAGAGCGGTTACGTTTGACCTAAAACCGCAGTTTGAAAAATAGCCCTATCAGGGCTTTTATTTGTTTTGGAAATTTCTAATCCCTACATGCAGCATTACGTCTTTTTGAAAGTCTCGACCACTACTTACGTTCAAATATTCTTGGCGGCGGCAAAAACTGAGTGCAACACCTGACCTTTCCGGTACGGTGCTGCCCCTATGTCTTATACCGAACTCAGCGTTGAAGAGCGCGCCACCATTCAAATCGGTCGTACCCAAGGCTTCAGCCTGCGCAGGATTGCCTGCTTGATCAACCGATCCCCTTCGACCATCAGCCGTGAGCTGCGCCGTAACCGAGGTGCTTGCGGTGGCTACTCGGCCCGCCTGGCCCAGCAGCAAATGCAGGCCCGCCGCCAGGTTTGTCGACCGATGCGAAAACTGTTGCCGGGTAGCGAGCGCTTCGAACTGGTGACCCATATGCTGCGTGAGCGTTTGTCTCCCGAGCAGATTGCCGGCAAGCTGCGCAGCATGAACATACCCAACCTGCGAGATGCCTACGTCTGTCGCGAGACGATCTACAACGCGATCTATGCCCTGCCAGTGGGTGAGCTGCGTAAGGAGCTGATCATCTGTCTGCGCCAAGGCAAGACGACGCGCCGGCCGCGCTCTGGTGGCGTGGATCGGCGCGGCCAGATCCCCGAGATGGTCAGTATTCATGTGCGCCCGCCGGAGATTGAAGACAGGCTGATGCCGGGGCATTGGGAAGGCGACCTCATCAAGGGTAAGGCCAACGCCTCGTCCGTCGGTACGCTGGTGGAACGCACCAGTGGCTACCTGATGTTGGTGAAGATGAACGACGCGACGGCGACTTCGGCGCTGGAAGGCTTCAGCGCCGCGCTCAATAGCATGCCGCTGGAGATGCGCAAGAGCATGACTTACGACCAGGGCCGGGAGATGGCGCGACACGCCGAGATCACCCAAAGAACCGGCGTGGCGATCTACTTCTGCGACCCGCACAGCCCCTGGCAGCGCGGCAGCAACGAAAACATCAACGGCCTGATTCGCCAGTACTTGCCCAAGGGCACAGACCTGTCGGTACATAGCCAGGAGGAGCTGGACGCCATTGCGCTGCAACTGAACATGCGACCGCGCAAGCGCTTCGACTTCAAATGCCCCATCGAGGTGATGGGAGAGGTCATGCAAAATGCCATGGCAATGCGGCATGATGCTCCGGTTTCAATTCAATAACCGTGTTGCACTCAGCTCCTGCAACCGCCCTTTCATGCAATCATTCACAAAGCGAGACAGAGGGAACTTATGCTCTTTTGCGACAGCCTTGAATTGATTGAGTGTTTCGGCGTCCAATATGATAGTGCAGGATTTTAAATTGGCTTTTGCTTTTGGTTTTCTCATGATGCTCCTTTTCTTATATGTATATATTTATTAGAGCACAAATAAAAGCAAAGTCAAATAAATACATATATTTAGCATCATGAAATTCGGGCACAAAAAAACCAGCATTTGCTGGCTTAGTTATAGGTCCCTTATAGATGCATCTTGATATTCGTAAGGGACTCTACTTTGGTCCTCCAAAACCTTAAACGTGCCATCTAGTGGGTCAAAAATCAAATGGCAAACGCTTTTGCTATGTGCATTCTTAACGTTCGTATACAAACCATCAAGTCCTAGTTTTTTAGTATATTTTAAGATTTCCTTCCTTTTGCTAGTAACTCTTATTAGTTGCATTGTCATAATCTCCTGTTCATGGTTATAATATAACATAGGATTGTAAATATTCAATAGATAAATATATATTTATTGAGTTCCGGCGGCGTCAAGCAGTGCGGTATCAACAATTTTGAAATCCGACTTTATGTCAATCATCTCGTTTGTGCTTAAATCAATGATGTATTTGCCTATTAATCTTTTTCCGAACACATCACCGAGCAGGTCATTCTTAAAGACCTGCATTTTGCTGTATAGTCTCATTATTTTTAGCATTCCATTTGCAAGCATAGAGAACCCAATGAAGTCGTTGTTTTCCACAAATGCGAACGCTCTATCAATAACTTCGTTCTTGCCTTTTAAAAAAGGCTTTCTTTTCAGTTCCCTCCATAAAGAAAGCGTGTTTTTAACGCCAAACATTGCATATCTACGCACACCCCACAATGCTTGAACGGCTCTCACTTTTTTGTGATTATTGATTTCCAACTTGTCTACATTTAGGACGCCGCCTTTCAGCTCGAAATCCATATTGAATGACTTAGTTAGATACTTCATCACGTATGATGTTGCCTTGCTTTTCTTTGTGTCGATTTCTTCAATTCTTACGGCGTTTTCCGAGTGTCTAAAATGTTTGTTAATCAAGATTACTAATTCGTCATAATGTTTCTTATTGACATACATTAAAGCGTGCTTATGAAAGCACTGGTCTTTGTGAGGTTCAACAGCCCAGAAACCATTCATCTCAATCTTATGTCTATGGATGTCTTTTCTAAAAGCATTCCATAAGCCTTTCAGGTAATCATTGCTTTCTTTTGGTGTTGAGCCATCCCATGAGCTAACACCCTTCGATGGTTTAGGGTGAAATCTTGCCGGGGCAGTGAACGTGATAAATAGAGGCTTATAGTCAAGATTTTTAGCGTAAGCATCTAATGATGATACTTGAATATATAGCTCGGCAAATCTTTGCTTTTCAGTGCTTGCTACTTTCCATAGTGGGATTTTCTTATTGTTTTCATTAACAAGAGTTTTCTTCATGATGTAATCAAGCTGGCTGGCTTCGTCAGCTTCTCTATTGCGAACAACTTCATCACTACAAATCTCATATGCTTGGCCCGAACCAATCAAGCCTGAGTGCAGCTTTGAAAGTTCGCTTCGCTGTTTTTGTATTCTTTTTATTTGTAGTTTGAGCTTTTTCTCATCAGCAATGTTGATGAGCTTGTCTTTTATAGTTGACCCTTTGATATCTTTTATTTTGATGCCGTAGCCGATATCCCAATTATGATTTATATGTGAGAGCACGTTTTCGCCGCAATCGTCATTTTTGAGATTTCTTTTCTTTATAATTAGGTTTTCTTGAATTTTCTTGAAAACGAACGTGATATTCTTGACGATTTCGTCCAAGTCGCCAGTAAGTGCATACTTGTTTTGTATCTTCCAGCATTTATATTCGTCGCACGATGCAACCCAAGTGATTTTTTGTTTAAGGTTTCGTATTTCTTTGACTAAGGCTTCATGCTTTCTTTCTGATGAATTATTTAACTTGTTTTCATAATATTCTTTCGAGGTCAGTTTCTTTTCGATAGCTCGCTCAAAAATATACTGTCTTTCGCATTCTGCAAAGAAGAATTCAGGTGTAAGATTTTCAAGAATTATTGTTTGTGGAAGAAATATCATGCGAGCCTTTTTTGTTTACTTACTAATACTAATATCACGCCATATTAGATTGTCAAATAAATACATAGTTTTTATTAATCGAATTTAAGAGATGCTAGTTTTTTCAAAATCAGAAACGGTCAGAAAACCTTGTAAAATCAGCTTGCGACACTTATTTAAGAGTTATCCAAGGAGAGCAAAATCAAAATCAAAAGCAAAAAAAACCAGCATTTTGCTGGTTTGTTTAAATTATTTCTGTTTGGGTTATGTGATATGCAGCAACGAAATGCGTTAAAAATTTCGTTCCGTTTCGTGTTCCACCCCTTCCACTAACAACATAAGCAATAGGCTTGGCATTAGCCTTTACTTTTCTATTATTTAATCTCCAATATCCCGCAGTATCAATATCTTGCGGCTTCACATTAAAAAGCAAACCTTTTTGTCTTTCGTAAAATTTCAGTTGTGGATTATCCTGCATCAATCTCTCTTTTTCATTTATCAATCTGTCAATTACTGCTTTTCTTCTCATATTGTTATATATATATTGCCTTGCTATCAATATAGCATTTTTTTATAAAAAATCAAATCGCATGTAACTATAAGTAATATTCAAAAGCATCAAAGTCAAAAGCATCTGGGTATTGCGAACTTTGTTCGCTAATTAAAACCATGGCGTCGATGTTTAGTAACATTCCTGAAAGTCAATTTTATAACTGTTCTTTGGTTCGGGGATATGTCCCCGAGCCTCAAAAGAATTTGGTGCTTCAAAAGTCATCAAGGCTAGTAATTTTTCTAAAAATTAAAATTCATAAAATGGCCCTTTTTAGAGCTTGAAATTTCTTTCGTGTATAACAATACCGATAATAAAAACGTAGCGTATTTTGTCCGATTCCGTTAGCTCATTGAAAATTAAGTTCGACGTTATTTTCTTTTTTTATGAACTTTTTTTGAGTTTTAAGTTTTGAGGGCAGTCAATAAATGGCTTAAAATCAACTAAATATCGTGTCAATAGCAAATTGAAAATATATTTAAGGTTGGATAGTAATTGTCAAAATTTAAAAATTAGCGTTCGACCTTAATCGGTGCTTTTATATAAAATTTTATATGTGCTCAATTTTCATGCTTGAACAAGTTCAACCACAAAAATCGACCTTGAGTAAAATGGCGGCGAATGCAGACGATTCCTACAGGTAAAATATGGACGACTTGATCAGCACCGCGTTGCCCGGCCCGTGGGCGCTGAAGTTGAGCGAATCGCCGCCGCGGGCGTAGTACATGTAGATGTGCCCGCCCTCCAGGAACAGCGCCTTGCGTTTTTCGGTGTAGCCGAGCGAAGCGTGGCTACCTTTGTCGGTGAGGTAGTAGGCCTCGGTCTCGATGATTCGCGCGGCCAGCCACAGGTCGCCGTGGCGGTGGCGAATGACCTTGCCGAGCAGGGCCTTGGCCAGGGTCTGGGCGTCGCGGTCGAAAAAGCTGTCGGGCAGGGCTGGCATGCGGGCGGTTCGTGGCTGGAGGGGCAGGGATGATAGCAATGAATGACTTAATCGAGGCTGAACCTGTAGGGCAATTGATTGGTATCCATATGTTTCATTGGCAGGGGCTGCTGGGTGTTCGCCTTGAGGTGTTTGATTTGTGTGAGATCGAGCGCCGCCCGCGCGGCGCATCGCGAGCTACGCTCGCTCCTACGTTTGTTTCTGGCCAGTAACGCCTGTGACAGGTGCGCGCGACCGCCCTGGTTTGTACGCCGTAATATTAAGTCATGCACCAGGGCGTCCGCGCGCAAGTTTCCCAGGAAAGCAGACGTAGGAGCGAGCGTAGCTCGCGATGCGCCGCGCGGGCGGCGCTCGATCTCACAGGCACCAAACACCTTCAGGGCAAACACCCATTTTCTACCATCCGCCACCCGCCGCTGGGCGTACACCTGCGCGGCAGTTATAATCAGCCGATTTCCCCTTCGCCAAGACACCGAACCCATGACTGAGTCCGTTCTTGACTATATGACCCGCTTGGGTCGCGCTGCCCGTGAGGCTTCCCGGGTCATTGGCCGTGCCAGCACCGCGCAGAAGAACCGCGCCCTGCAGGCTGCCGCCGACGCGCTGGACGCCGCCCGTGCCGAACTCACCGCTGCCAACGAGCTGGACCTGGCCGCCGGCCGCGCCAGTGGGCTGGAGCCCGCACTGCTCGACCGTCTGGCGCTGACCCCGGCGCGTATCGACGGCATGATCACCGGCTTGCGCCAGGTGGCCAGCCTGCCGGACCCGGTCGGTGCCATCCGCGACATGAGCTACCGCCCATCGGGCATTCAGGTAGGCAAGATGCGTACCCCGCTGGGGGTGATCGGGATCATCTATGAATCGCGCCCGAACGTGACCATCGATGCTGCCAGCCTGTGCCTCAAGTCGGGTAACGCAACCATCCTGCGTGGCGGTTCCGAAGCCATCCATTCCAACCGCGCCATTGCCACCTGCATTCAGCGTGGCCTGGCCGAAGCCGGCCTGCCGGCGGCGGTGGTGCAGGTGGTCGAAACCACCGACCGCGAAGCCGTGGGCGCGCTGATCAGCATGCCGGAATTCGTCGATGTCATCGTGCCGCGCGGTGGCCGTGGCCTTATCGAGCGTATCAGTCGCGATGCCCGCGTGCCGGTGATCAAGCACCTGGACGGCATCTGCCACATCTATGTCAGCCAGCATGCCGACCTGGACAAAGCCTGGAATGTGGCCTTCAACGCCAAGACCTACCGCTATGGCATCTGCGGGGCCATGGAAACGCTGCTGGTCGACCAGCAAGTGGCTGAGCGCTTCCTGCCAGAAATGGCCCGCCGCTTCGTCGAGAAGGGCGTGGAACTGCGCGGTTGTGAGCGCACCCAGGCCATCATCAGCGTCAAACCGGCTACCGAAAGCGACTGGCACACCGAATACCTCGATGCGATCCTGTCGATTCGCGTGGTCGACGGCCTGAACCAGGCCATCGAACACATCAACCACTATGGCTCGCACCACACCGACTCGATCATCACCGAACACCAGGGTGAAGCCCGCCAGTTCATGGCTGAAGTCGATTCGGCGTCGGTCATGCTCAACACCCCGACCTGCTTTGCCGACGGCTTCGAGTACGGCCTGGGTGCGGAAATCGGTATTTCCACCGACAAGCTACATGCCCGCGGCCCTGTGGGCCTGGAAGGCCTGACCTGCGAGAAGTATGTGGTGATCGGCGATGGCCAGTTGCGCGGCCAAGGGTCCTGCTGAGTTGAGCAAGGCTCACGCAGTCCGGCGCATCGGCATTCTAGGTGGTACCTTCGACCCCGTGCATATCGGCCACCTGCGCAGCGCGCTGGAAGTGGCCGAGTTCATGGGGCTGGATGAGCTACGCCTGTTGCCCAATGCCCGGCCGCCGCACCGCGATACGCCACAGGTGGCCGCGCAGGATCGCCTGGCCATGGTCCGTGAAGCGGTGCAGGGCGTCGCTTGCCTGAGCGTCGATGCCCGCGAGCTGGAGCGTGACAAGCCGTCGTACACCATTGATACGCTGGAATCGATCCGCGCCGAATTGTCCGGCGACGACCAGCTGTTCCTGGTGCTGGGTTGGGATGCCTTCTGTGGCCTGCCCGCCTGGCATCGCTGGGAAGAATTGCTGCAACACTGTCACATCCTGGTACTGCAACGTCCGGATGCTGACGTAGAACCCCCTGACGAGTTGCGCAACCTGTTGGCTGCGCGCTCGGAGAGCGATCCCACCGCCATGTCCGGCCCGGCGGGAAATATTTCGTTCGTCTGGCAGACGCCGCTTGCGGTGTCGGCTACACAGATCCGACAGCTGCTGGCCAGCGGCAGATCGGTGAGGTTCCTGGTGCCGGACGCCGTACTGGCCTATATCGAGGCGCACGAACTGTATCGTGCGCCCAACTGACGGTGCCTCTGGCGCCTCATCCAACGAGTTGAACGAGTTTTATATGACCAAGCAGAAAATTTACGGCGAAGAACTGGTCGCAGTGACCAAGGCAGCGCTGGAAGACGTCAAGGCCCAGGACATCCAGGTCATCGACGTGCGCGACAAGCACAGCCTGACCGACTACATGATCATTGCCACCGGTACCTCCAACCGCCAGATCAACGCGATGGCCGAAAAGGTCCGTGAAGCGGTCAAGGCCAAGGGCGCCCAGCCACTGGGTGAAGAAGGCAAGGGCGACAGCGACTGGGTGCTGCTGGACCTGAACGACGTCATCGTGCACATGATGACCGCCGCTGCCCGCCAGTTCTACGACCTTGAGCGTCTGTGGCAGGGTGCCGAGCAAAGCCGTGCCGCCGATGGCAAGCACCACAGCCCGGACCATGCTCACGAGTACTCCGACAAGCTCAAAGACCGCGAGTGAGGAAAGCGCTGTGCGTCTGCGCCTGATTGCGGTCGGCTCGCGCATGCCGAAGTGGGTCGAGGAAGGCTGGCATGAATATGCCAAGCGCCTGCCCACCGAGCTGTCGCTTGAGCTGGTGGAAATCCCGCTGAACACCCGTGGCAAGAATGCCGACGTCGCCCGCCTGATCCGTCAGGAGGGCGAAGCCATGCTAAGCAAGGTGCAGCCTGGGGAACGCATTGTCACCCTCGAGGTCCATGGCAAGCCCTGGAGTACCGAGCAGTTGGCCACCGAGCTGGACCGCTGGCGCCTGGATGCGCGCACGGTGAATTTGATGGTGGGCGGCCCGGAGGGCCTGGCACCTGAGGTTTGCGCGCGCGCCGAGCAACGTTGGTCGCTGTCGCCGCTGACTTTGCCGCACCCGTTGGTAAGGATACTCATCGGCGAGCAGATCTACCGCGCCTGGACCGTGTTGTCCGGGCACCCTTACCACAAATGAGCCTGTAAGCAGTCCGATGTCGCAGCCGATCCGTCTCAAGGACCACGAGAAAGACGCCCGCCTGGTGCGCAAGCGCGTCGTCGTCGGCGCAGTGGCGATCATGCTGCTTATTTGCGTGCTGATCGCGCGGCTGTACTACCTGCAGATCATCCAGTACGACTACCACTCCACGCTGTCGGAGAACAACCGGGTGCATGTGCAGCCGATCCCGCCGACTCGCGGGCTGATCTTCGACCGCAACGGCGTGATCGTTGCCGATAACCGGCCCAGCTTCAGCCTGTCGATGACCCGCGAACGTGCAGGTAACTGGCAGGAAGTGCTGGATACCATCGTCGAAGTGCTTGAGCTCGACGCTGACGATCGTGCCCTGTTCGAGAAGCGCATGCGCCAAGGCCGCCGGCCATTCGAGCCGGTGCCGATCCTGTTCGAACTCAACGAAGAGCAGATCGCCCGTGTGGCGGTAAACCAGTTCCGCCTGCCGGGTGTGGAAGTGGTGGCCCAGCTGGTGCGGCATTACCCGCAGGGTGCGCACTTCGCCCATTCGGTGGGTTATGTTGGGCGGATCAACGAGAAAGAGCTGAAAACGCTCGACCCGGTGAACTACAGCGGCACTCACCATATCGGCAAGACCGGCATCGAGCGCTTCTACGAAGACGCCCTGCACGGTCAGGTGGGTTATGAGGAAGTCGAGACCAACGCCCGTGGCCGCGTGCTTCGGGTGCTCAAGCGCACCGACCCGAAGCCGGGCAAGGACATTGTGCTGAGCCTGGACATCAAGCTGCAGGAGGCCGCCGAAGCCGCCCTGGGCGGCCGGCGTGGTGCAGTGGTTGCGCTCGACCCACGAACCGGCGAAGTGCTGGCGATGGTGAGTCAGCCGAGCTTCGACCCCAACCTGTTCGTCACTGGCATCAGCTTCAAGGCCTATGGCGAATTGCGCGACTCGATCGATCGGCCGTTATTCAACCGCGTGCTGCGTGGCCTGTACCCGCCGGGTTCGACCATCAAGCCGGCGGTGGCTATTGCCGGCCTGGACAGTGGCGTAGTCAATGCCAGCACCAGGGTGTTCGACCCGGGCTACTACCAGCTGCCCAACTACGACCACAAATACCGGAACTGGAACCGCTCCGGTGATGGCTGGGTCGATCTGGACACCGCCATCATGCGCTCGAACGACACCTACTTCTATGACCTTGCACACAAGATGGGCATCGATCGGTTGTCCAGCTACATGAACAAGTTCGGCATCGGCCAGCGGGTTTCCCTCGATATGTTCGAGGAGTCTGCGGGGTTGATGCCCTCGCGCGAATGGAAGCGTGCCACCCGTCGCCAGGCCTGGTTCCCCGGCGAAACCCTGATTCTCGGCATCGGCCAGGGTTACATGCAGGCCACGCCGCTGCAGCTGGCCCAGGCCACTGCACTGATCGCCAACAAAGGCGTGTGGAACCGCCCGCACCTGGCCAAGACCATCGAAGGCCTGCCGCCGGTAGACGACAACCCGCCGGAAGACATCGTGCTGCGTGACAAGTCTGACTGGGCCAAGGTCACCCATGGCATGGAGCAGGTGATGCACAACCCCCGCGGTACCGCGCGCAAGGCAGCTGCCGGTGCCCAGTACCGCATTGCCGGCAAGAGCGGTACCGCCCAGGTGGTGGCGATCAAGCAGGGCGAGAAATACGACCGCAACAAACTCCAGGAGCGCCACCGCGACCATGCCCTGTTCGTCGCTTTTGCCCCAGCCGAAGCCCCGAGAATCGTGGTCTCGGTGATGGTCGAGAACGGTGAGTCCGGCTCGGGTGTCGCCGCACCGGTGGTACGCCAGATCATGGACGCCTGGCTGCTCGACGAAAATGGCCGGCTCAAACCCGAGTTCGCGCCAGCCACCGTTACCCAGGAATCGGCCCTGTGATGAACAATTTCGATCGCATGCTCTCCAGCGAGGATGTGATGCGTCGGCGTGCCAGCTTTTTGCAGCGCATCCATATCGACGGCCCCTTGCTGATCATTCTGCTGACCCTTGCGGCCGGTAGCCTGTTCGTACTGTATTCGGCCAGTGGCAAGAACTGGGACCTGCTGCTCAAGCAAGCCACCTCGTTTGGCATCGGCCTGGTGTCGATGTTCGTCATTGCCCAGCTGGAGCCGCGCTTCATGGCGCGTTGGGTGCCGCTGGCCTACCTGGCCGGGGTGTTGTTGCTGGTGGTGGTGGACGTGATGGGCCACAACGCCATGGGTGCCACACGCTGGATCAACATCCCCGGCGTGATCCGCTTCCAGCCCTCGGAATTCATGAAGATCATCATGCCGGCGACCATCGCCTGGTACCTGTCCAAGCGCACCCTGCCGCCACATTTGAAGCACGTGGCGATCAGCCTGGTGCTGATCGGCGTGCCGTTCATGCTGATCGTGCGTCAGCCCGACCTGGGGACCGCGCTGCTGATCCTGGCCTCCGGTGCCTTCGTGCTGTTCATGGGCGGCTTGCGCTGGCGCTGGATCCTCAGCGTGCTGGCGGCAGCCGTACCCGTCGCGGTGGCAATGTGGTTCTTCGTCATGCACGACTACCAGAAGCAGCGGGTATTGACCTTTCTCGACCCTGAAAGCGACCCGTTGGGGACCGGTTGGAACATCATCCAGTCCAAGGCGGCGATCGGCTCGGGCGGGGTATTTGGCAAAGGCTGGTTGCTTGGCACACAGTCGCATCTGGACTTTCTGCCGGAAAGCCACACCGACTTCATCATCGCCGTGCTCGGCGAGGAGTTCGGCCTGGTTGGCATCTGTCTGCTGCTGATTGTCTACCTGCTGCTGATCGGCCGTGGCCTGGTGATCACGGCCCAGGCGCAGACCCTCTTCGGCAAGCTGCTTGCGGGCAGCCTGACCATGACCTTTTTTGTATACGTGTTCGTCAATATCGGAATGGTGAGCGGCCTTCTGCCCGTGGTGGGCGTGCCGCTGCCTTTCATCAGCTATGGCGGAACATCGTTGGTGACGCTGCTGTCAGCGTTTGGCGTTTTGATGTCGATCCATACGCACCGCAAGTGGATCGCGCAGGTTTGAATAAGGTGAACAATTTCATGCAAGCAGTGCGTAACTGGGCTGCCCGTTGTGCGCCTTGGATTGGTGCGGTGGGCCTGTTCGGCGCTGTACAGTTGGCCCATGCCGGCGAATACGAAGGCTCGCCGCAGGTAGCTGCGTTTGTTGGCGAAATGAGCCGCGACTATGGTTTTGCGCCGGAGCAACTGATGGGCGTGTTTCGTGAGGTACAGCGCAAGCAGTCGATCCTCGACGCCATCTCGCGACCGGCCGAGCGGGTCAAACCGTGGAAGGACTACCGGCCGATGTTCATCACCGATGCGCGTATCGCTCGCGGTGTGGATTTCTGGCGCCAGCACGAGGCCGTATTGACGCGGGCCGAGCAGGATTACGGCGTACCTGCGCAGTACATTGTCGCGATCATTGGCGTGGAAACCTTTTTTGGCCGCAATACCGGCAACTACCGGGTGATCGACGCCCTGTCGACGCTGGGCTTCGACTACCCGCCACGTGCCGAGTTCTTCCGCAAGGAGCTGCGTGAGTTCTTGCTGCTGGCCCGCGAGGAGCAACTCGACCCCTTGACGCTCAAGGGCTCGTACGCCGGCGCCATGGGCCTGCCGCAGTTCATGCCGAGCAGCTTCCGCAACTACGCGGTGGACTTCGACGGGGACGGCCATATCAATATCTGGAACAATCCTGACGATGCCATCGGCAGCGTGGCCAGCTACTTCAAGCGCCACGGTTGGGTGGCCGGGGAGGGCGTGGTCAGTCGCGCCAGGGTGGAAGGTGAGCGCGCCGACGAAGGCCTGACCACCGGCATCGAACCGGTGAAAACGGTCGGGGAGTTGCGTACGCTTGGCTGGTCGGTTCATGATTCCCTGCGCGATGATCTGCCGGTTACCGCCTTCCGTCTCGAGGGCGAGAGCGGCCCTGAATACTGGATGGGCCTGAAAAACTTCTACGCGATCACTCGCTACAACCGCAGCGTGATGTATGCCATGGCGGTACATCAGCTTGCGGAACAGCTGGTTCAAGTACGGGGCGTCAAGTAATGCGCGCAATCATCTCTGGCAATTCTTTCAAGCTGCTCACCTGCCTCGCCGTCGGCGTGGTGCTGGCCAGCTGCTCCTCCAATCGCCCGACCCAGCAAAGCAGCGGCAGCGTCGTACGTAGCCAGCCCGGCTTGGACATCAACCGGGCACACAAGGACGGCGCGCCGTGGTGGGACGTGGATGTGAACAAGATCCCTGATGCCACGCCGACCGTGCACACCGGTAACTACAAGGCCAACCCGTACACTGTGCTTGGCAAGACCTACTATCCGATGCAGGACTCGCGCAACTATCGCGCCGAGGGTACGGCGTCGTGGTATGGCACCAAGTTCCACGGGCAGAACACTGCCAACGGTGAGCTGTACGACCTGTATGGCATGAGCGCGGCGCACAAGACCCTGCCACTGCCGGCCTATGTGCGGGTGACCAACCTGGCGAACGGCCGCAGCGTGATCCTTCGGGTGAACGACCGTGGCCCGTTCTATTCCGACCGTATCATCGACTTGTCCTATGCTGCGGCGAAAAAGCTCGGCTATGCCGAGATCGGCACCGCGCACGTGCGCGTCGAGGGCATCGACCCGAAGCAGTGGTGGGCTGAGCGTGGCCAAACGCCGCCGATGGTACTGAAGGAGCCGCAAGTGGCGCAGACCCAGGCAATACCGGCCAGCACCGGGCGTGTCGAGCAATGGACTCCGCCACCACAGCAGCACGCAGCGCCAGTGGTACCGGTGCAGGTGGGTGGCAATAACGTGCCTGGCGGCAACGCTGGCAGTTTCTTGCAGGTAGGCGCGTTTGCCAACCCGGACGCTGCCGAGTTGCTGCGCGCCAAGCTCAGTACCATGGTCAATGCCCCCGTGTTCATCAGCTCGATCGTGCGTAACCAGCAGACCCTGCACCGCGTGCGCCTGGGGCCTATCGGCAGCCAGGGCGAGGTCCAGCAAGCGCAAGACAGCATTCGCCTGGCGAACTTGGGGCAGGCCAAGCTGGTCACAGCAGACTGACTGTGGGAGCGGGCGCGCCCGCGAAGACGGCAACACCAAACTGTCGGTTTTGTCATGAATTGCCGGGCTCGGCCATGTACAATGACAGCTTTTGCCCGCAGCGACATAAAGCCGCACTGTCGCGGGCCAGGCCAACGGCCATAAAACTAGACTGACTGGCGCTGGGCGCATGATCTTGCCCAGGGAACATCTCAGACCATTAGCGATTTTCGAGAGACGGATGAACATCACCAACCTTGCCAAACGACTTTGCCTGCCTGTACTGCTGCTGATCACGCCTGCCGCCTTCGCGGCGGAGCAGATGACGCCGGCGCCACCACAACTGGCCGCCAAGTCCTACGTACTCATGGACGCGTCCAGCGGCAACGTGCTGGTCGAGAACAACGGTGACGAGCGTCTGCCGCCAGCCAGCCTGACCAAGCTGATGACCGCCTACATCGCGACCCTGGATATCCGCCGCGGCCAGATCGGTGAAAGTGACCCGGTTACCGTCAGCGAAAACGCATGGCGTACCGGCGGTTCGCGCATGTTCATCAAGGTTGGTAGCCAGGTATCGGTCAGCGACCTGCTGCACGGCATCATCATCCAGTCCGGTAACGACGCCTCGGTCGCCTTGGCCGAGCATATCGCCGGCAGCGAAGACGCCTTCGCCGACATGATGAACAAGACGGCTGCCGACCTGGGCATGACCAACAGCCACTTCATGAACCCGACCGGCCTGCCGAACCCCGAGCACTACTCGTCGGCGCACGACATGGCGACCCTGGCCCGTGCGATCATCAACGTCGACCCGGCTCACTACGCCATCTACTCGCAGAAAGAGTTCTTCTGGAACAACATCAAGCAGCCTAACCGCAACCTGCTGCTGTGGCGTGACAAGACCGTCGATGGCCTGAAAACCGGTCACACCGACGAAGCCGGCTACTGCATGGTGGCTTCGGCCGTTCGCGATGGCCAGCGCCTGATCGCCGTGGTCTTCGGTACCAACAGCGAACAATCGCGTGCTGCCGAAACCCAGAAGCTGCTGACCTACGGTTTCCGCTTCTTCGAAACCCAGACCTTCTATCAGAAGGGCACCGAGCTGACCCAGGCACCGGTCTGGAAGGGCGCTACCAGCCAAGTCAAGGCTGGCCTGGCTGACGACCTGACCATGACTATGCCTAAAGGCCAATTGAAGCGCCTGCAGGCTTCGATGACCATGAACCCGCAGCTCACCGCACCGATCGCCAAAGGTGACGTGATCGGCAAAGTGGAAGTCAAACTGGACGAGAAAGTGGTTCACAGCGCCGACCTGATCGCCCTTGATGGCGTCGAGGAAGGTGGTTTCTTCCGCCGTATGTGGGATAGCATCCGTCTATTCTTCTACGGGTTGTTCAACTGATACGTGACCTGCATGCCCCCGCGCATACCGCGGGGGTGTTGTTGTTGCCACGGCTTACGAGGCCGTTTCCGCCATGAGCGAACCAGACGTCAAGTCGCACAAGATCGAATTCCCTTGCGACGATTACCCGATCAAGGTCATCGGTGACACCGTTGTCGGTTTCAAGGACACGGTCATCGAGATTCTCAGCAAGCACGCCAAAGTCGACCTTTCTACCCTGGCCGAGCGCCAGAGCAAGGAAGGCAAGTACACCACCGTGCAATTGCACATCGTTGCCGAAAGCGAGAACCAGCTGCACGATATCAACAGCGCCCTGCGCGCTACCGGCATCGTGAAAATGGTGCTCTGATGCCCGCCTGTCTCGGTTTTCGCGATCTTGGCCTGCAGCCCTACGAACCGGTGCTTGAGGCCATGCGTCGTTTTACCGAGCAGCGTAGCCCGGACAGCCAGGATGAAATCTGGCTGGTCGAGCACCCTTCGGTCTTCACCCAGGGGCAGGCCGGCAAGGCCGAGCACCTGCTGGTGCCGGGCGACATCCCGGTGGTGCAGACCGACCGCGGCGGCCAGGTCACCTACCATGGCCCCGGTCAGCTGGTGGCCTACCTGCTGCTGGATGTCCGCCGGCTGGGCTTTGGCGTGCGTGAGCTGGTCAGCCGTATCGAGCAGGCCCTCATCGACCTGCTCGCCAGCTATGCTGTTCAGGCGTCTGCCAAGCCCCATGCCCCGGGTGTCTATGTCGACGGAGCGAAAATTGCCTCCCTCGGCCTGCGAATTCGCAACGGCCGTTCGTTTCACGGCCTTGCCCTGAACGTGGACATGGACCTTGCGCCATTCCGCCGAATCAACCCCTGCGGCTATGCGGGGCTGGCGATGACCCAGCTGCGCGATCTGGCAGGCCCGATCGAACTCGACGAGGTCAGGACAAGGCTGCGCGGACAGCTGGTCAAGCACCTCGACTACGCTGAGCAGACGACCCTCACGGGCGGAATCGACTGAATATGACAACTGTGCAAGAAGCCGTGCCGAACCTGATACCTACCCAGGATGCCACCCCGCGCCCAGCGCCGAAGAAGGTGGAAGCTGGGGTCAAGCTGCGTGGCGCCGACAAGGTCGCGCGCATCCCGGTGAAGATCATCCCTACCGACGAGCTGCCAAAGAAGCCCGACTGGATCCGCGTGCGTATCCCGGTGTCGCCCGAGGTAGACCGCATCAAGCAACTGCTGCGCAAGCACAAACTGCACAGCGTGTGCGAAGAGGCCTCCTGCCCGAACCTGGGCGAATGCTTCTCGGGTGGTACCGCCACCTTCATGATCATGGGTGACATCTGCACCCGTCGTTGCCCGTTCTGCGACGTTGGCCACGGCCGACCGAAGCCGCTGGATCTGGACGAGCCGAAAAACCTGGCGGTTGCCATTGCCGACCTGCGCCTGAAGTACGTGGTGATCACCTCGGTGGACCGCGACGACCTGCGTGATGGTGGTGCCCAGCACTTTGCTGACTGCATCCGGGAAATCCGCGCGCTGTCGCCAGGCGTGCAGTTGGAGACCTTGGTGCCGGACTACCGTGGCCGTATGGACGTTGCCCTGGAAATCACCGCGCAAGAGCCGCCGGATGTGTTCAACCACAACCTCGAGACCGTACCGCGCCTGTACAAGGCCGCGCGCCCGGGTTCGGACTATGACTGGTCGCTGGACCTGCTGCAGAAGTTCAAGCAGTTGGTGCCGCACGTACCGACCAAGTCGGGCCTGATGCTCGGCCTGGGTGAAACCGACGAGGAAGTGATCGAAGTGATGCACCGCATGCGCGAGCATGACATCGACATGCTTACCCTCGGCCAGTACCTGCAGCCGTCGCGCAGCCACTTGCCGGTGCAGCGTTTCGTTCACCCGGACACCTTTGCCTGGTTTGCCGAGGAAGGTTACAAGATGGGCTTCAAGAACGTTGCTTCTGGCCCGCTGGTGCGTTCTTCGTACCACGCCGACCAGCAGGCTCACGAAGCCAAAATCAAGCTCTGAGCTATGCTCTAGCCAAGAGCAGAGCCACATATGCCGATGCACGCCCAAGGGCGGCATCGGCATTTTTGTTTGTGTCCCATGCTGCAAGGAGCCGCGATGTATTGCGCCAAAACCTTCCAACCCACTCTGCCAGCCGCGCTGCCGGCCAACGCATGCTTTGCCATTGTCGCCCCGGCGGGCGCGGCGCGGCTTGATGCGCACAAGGTCAGCCAGTGGTTCGTTGACCGCGGCTACCGTTGCTGTATTTACCCGGGTGCCCTGCAGGCACAGGGTTACCTGGCGGGGCCGGACCAGCAGCGTTTGCAGGACCTGCACGCAGCCTTTGCCGATCCGGCCATTGACGCCATTCTGTGCATGCGTGGGGGCTACGGCAGCATGCGCCTGCTTGACCAGCTCGACTTCGAACTGATCCGGCGCAACCCCAAGCCGCTGATCGGCTACAGCGACATCACTGCACTGCATACGGCGATCTACCGGCATGCCGGACTGGTGACCTTCCATGGGGGCATGCTCAATGCCGACCTGCTGGGGGCCAAGTTGCCACCGACCGAGTCGTCGTTGCTGGCGCAGCTGGGTGGGCTTGTGAAGGCAGGCGAGCAGGTCGTGCACCCGCAGGGTTTCGCATTGGACAGCGTGTTACCGGGGGTAGCCTGCGGGCCGCTGCTGGGTGGCAACCTGTCGATGCTGGGTGCGACCATCGGAACGCTTGCCGAGCTGGATACCCAGGGCTGCATCCTGTTCATCGAGGACGTCAACGAGCCGCTGTACAGGGTGGATCGGCTGCTGACCCAGTTACGCCTGGCAGGCAAGCTGGAGGGGATCAAAGGCGTGCTGGTGGGCGACTTTGCCGGGATTACCACAGCGGCGCTGACGCCGTTGCTGGAGGATATGTTTGCGCCGCTTGGGGTGCCGGTGCTGGCGGGCTGGCGCAGCGGGCATTGTGACCCGAATGTATGCTTGCCCCTGGGGGCTCGGGTGAGGCTCGACAGTGGTCAGCAAACACTGGTGCTGGAGCAGGATCTGTTCAGGGCATGAAATTGCCGGGGCCGCGCAGCGGCCCCGAAATGCTTACTGCTGGCGCAGGTTCTCAAGCAGCTTATGGGTCGGGTACCCATCCGCCGGCCATCCAAGCCCTTGCTGGGCATTGCGGATCGCCTTGCGGGTATTGGCCCCGATAATGCCATCGGCATTACCTGCATCATGCCCGCGGCTGTTCAACAAGTGCTGCAGCTCCATGCGCTCGCTGCGACTGAGCGGCATATCGTCTTTCGGCCAGCTGCCGGCAATGAAGCCCCAGCCGCTGAAGCGATCCCCGAGCAGGCTCACCGCCAAGGCATAGGACGACGAGTTGTTGTACTTGAGGATGGCGCGGAAGTTGTCCAGCACCAGGAACGCCGGGCCGCGTGCACCGGCCGGCAGCAGCAGGGCGGCAGACAGCTGGTTGCTACCTGCCGGCAGGCGAGTGCCTGCTGGCAGTTTCACGCCCATCGCCAGCCATTCACTCACCGGTTTGCGCTGTGCGCCATCGGCCTGCCAGAAGTCGAAACCAGCTGGCACCTGTACCTCGAAGCCCCACGGTTGGCCGCGTTTCCAGCCCGAACTCTGCAGGTAGTGCGCTGTTGAGGCCAGGGCGTCTGGTGTGCTGTTCCAGATGTCGCGTCGGCCATCGCCGTCGAAGTCCACGGCATGGGTGTTGTAGGTGGTCGGGATGAACTGGGTCTGGCCCATGGCGCCGGCCCACGAGCCCCGCATGGCTTCAGGCTGGATGTCACCATGCTGGATGATCTGCAGCGCGGCAATCAGCTGGTCCTGGGCAAACTGTGGGCGGCGGCCCTCATAGGCCAAAGTGGCTAGCGAGCGGATCACCGACTTGCTGCCCTGGAACTGGCCGAAGTTGCTTTCCATGCCCCACACCGCGACCAGCACCTGGCGGTCCACGCCATATTGTTGCTCGAGGCGAGTCAGCAACTCAGCGTTCTGCACCAGCAGCTTCTTGCCGTTGCGCACGCGCAGGGGCGACAGGGCGCCTTCGAGGTACTCCCACACCGGGCGGGTGAACTCCGGCTGGCTGCGATCTGCCTTGATCACGTCCAGGTCAGGGGTGACACCGAGGAAGGCGCGGTCGAAGGTGCTCGGCGAAATGCCGGCTTGCAGGGCCTGCTCGCGGAAGCCCGCTTGCCATTGGGCGAAGGTTTGCAGAGGCTGGATTTCAGTGCTGACGTCGGGCATTGCGCCGGGCACGGTCACCACTGGATTGGGTTGGGCAGGGGCCAGCGGCAGCGCGTCGGCGGCGGTGGGCTTTTCCGCACAGGCCACGAGCAGGATGAAGCTGGAGGCCGCGATCAGCTGGCGGGTTTCCCAGCGGGGGATAATACGGAAGAGCATGCACAGATCCAGAGTTGCAGGTCAGGTGACGACCATATCATGCCTGCGCTTGCGATGCTTTCATGCAGCCAAAAAGTAGGAAGCCTCCCAATCTCTCGATTGGAAGGCTTCGCGGCGGTAGCTGCCTTTGCCCTTGTTCGGTTGTTCCTGGCGGCAGCGGAACAGTGGCTGGGCGATGATGGACTTGGCCTTGTTGGGGCCGTGCTTTTTCGGCTTTTTGCTCATGGCGGTATCCCGGGTTGGGTGGGTTTCGGGGCGCACTGTAGGGCTTGGGCTGCCGGGGAGCCAATTGATTGTGTTTATGGTCGAGAACCTGGGCCTTGCAGCCCTGTGGTGGGGGGTTACTCGGGAGGAAGAGTCAGGCGCTGGCCGGCCATCAGCAGCGACAGCCGCGCCAGGCCAATCCAGGGCGAACCTTCTGCCTGCCCTTTGATCTGCGCATCGATACGCTGGGCATCCTGCAGCAATTGCGCCCAGCGCTGCGCCGAGAGGCGCTGCAGGGCCTTGCTGACCAGCGGTCGGCGTTTGTCCCAGATGGGCGGGCGGGCCTGGCTGAACGCTTTGTCCAATGGCACGCCTTGGCTGAACTGCTGGGCCAGCCCCGCCAGTTGGCGCAGCTCACGGGCCAAGGCCCAGAGGATGACGGGCGGCTCCACACCTTCACCGCGCAAGCCTTCGAGCATGCGCAGGGCATGCGCAGCCTCGCCGTTGAGAATGGCGTCGACCAGGCCGAAGACATCGAAGCGGGCGCTGTCGGCGACGGCAGCCTGCACGGTTTCCACGGTGATCTGGCTGCCTTCGGCCAGCAACTTGAGCTTTTCGATTTCCTGCGCAGCTGCCAGCAGGTTGCCTTCCACGCGCGCGGCAATCAGGTCGATGGCATCACGCTGGGCTGACAGGCCGGCCTGTTGCAGGCGCTGGTTGATCCACTGAGGAAGCTGATGCACATCCACCGGCCAGATCTGGATGAACTGGCAATGGGCGCCTTCGATCAATGCCTTGCCCCACTTGGTCTTCTGCGCACTGCTGTCGAGCTTGGGCAGGCTGATCAGCAGCAGCGTGTCTTCGGCGGGGTTGGCGCAGTATTCCATCAGTGCAGCGGCACCCTTGTCACCGGGCTTGCCCGAGGGCAGGCGCAGTTCCAGCAGGCGGCGCTGGGCGAACAGCGACAGGCTTGCGCCGGCCTGGAGCAGGGTGCCCCAGTCGAAGTTGGCGTCGGCACTGAATACCTGGCGTTCATCGAAGCCTTGCTGACGCGCGGTATTGCGGATGGCGTCGGCGGCTTCCTGGCACAGCAGCGGGTCGTCGCCGCTGACCACGTAGACCGGTGCCAGGGCGCCTTGCAGGTGCTTGTTGAGTTGGGCGGGGGCGAGCTTCATGGGGAGCAGGCGGGGCGCCCGAGGGCGCCCCTCACGGGCTTAGTTGCCCGGCACTTCCAATGGCGATTGCTGAGGCGTCTCGGCCTGCTGGCGGCGTGCAGCCTCCAGCGCGGCAGCTTCGGCTTTGGCGCGCTCGTCGGCTTCACGCTGCAGCTCGTCCAGCTGGGCTGGGGACAGCATTTGCAGGCGTACGACCATGGCGTTGACCAGGTCGCGGCGCATTTCTTCGCGTGCGCGGTCGGCTTCCTGCTCGGAGCCGGTGATGTTCGAGCCGTCACGCAGGTAGATCTTGCGCACCTCCAGCTTGTCGCTCATCAGCTCCAGGTTGTTCAGGCCCAGGATGCTGTAGTCCAGCTTGGTGGTCAGCTCGTACTCGGCGGTACGGTTGCCACCGCTGTAGGTAGCCGAGCGCTCACGCTCCTGTTCGTTGGTCAGCACCAGGCGATACGGTGCGCCGGCATGCACGTTGACGCCGCTACGTTCCAGTACTTCACGCAGCTGGACCACGGTCGGGCCATAGGCATTGCGCGCGCTGACGTCCATTTCCTTCACGCTCAGCTCGGTGGAGCCGGTGCCGCGCAGCTGGAAACCGCAGGCGCTGAGCATGACCGCCAGGCCGATTACCAGCAAATTGCGTTTAATCATGTTGTTGCTCCCTTTGGGGCCTGTTCCGCCCACCCGCAGCCAATGCGGGTGGGCGTTTTCATCAGTTGGCGACGATGTTGACCAGCTTGCCCGGTACCACGATGACCTTGCGGATGGTCAGGCCATCGATGAAGCGCAGGACATTCTCGTTGCTGCGGGCAGCGGCTTCGACTTCTTCGCGGCTGGCAGCGGCAGGCATCTCGACCTGGCCGCGCAGTTTGCCGTTGACCTGAACCACCAAGGTAATGGTGTCCTGGACCAGCGCCTGTTCGTCGACGCTTGGCCAGGCGGCATCGATCACCGAGCCTGCATGGCCCAGTTGCTGCCACAGCTCATGAGAGATGTGCGGAGTGATCGGTGCCAGCAGCAGGGTGACGGCTTCCAGGCCTTCCTGAAGCAGGGCGCGGTCCTGTTCGGTGGCTTGCGGGGCCTTTTCCAGTACGTTCATCACGGTCATCACCTGGGCGATGGCGGTATTGAACTTGTGGAACTGGCCCACGTCGATGCTGGCCTGTTTGATGGCAGCGTGAATGGCGCGGCGGATGACTTTTTGTGCGTCGTCCAGGGCGGTAACATCCAGCTTGCCTGGCAGGCCTTGGCTGACGTGAGCCTGAGCCAGGCGCCAGACACGACGCAGGAAGCGGCTGGCACCTTCGACGCCGGAGTCGGACCATTCCAGGCTCATGTCGGGCGGCGAGGCGAACATCATGAACAGGCGGCAGGTGTCGGCGCCGTAGGCTTCGATCATGGACTGCGGGTCGACGCCGTTGTTCTTCGATTTCGACATTTTCTCGGTGCCGCCGATTTCCACCGGCAGGCCGTCGGTCTTCAGGCGAGCGCCAATGATCTTGGCTTTGGCATCACGCTCGATCTCGACATCGGCCGGGTTGAACCAGTCCTTGCCGCCGTTGCTGGCAACGCGGTAGTAGGTCTCTGCGACCACCATGCCCTGGGTCAGCAGGTTCTTGAATGGCTCGTTCGAGGTGACCAGGCCTTCGTCACGCATCAGCTTGTGGAAGAAACGCGCGTACAGCAGGTGCAGGATCGCGTGTTCGATACCACCGATGTACTGATCTACCGGCAGCCAGTGGTTGGCGGCTTTGGGGTCGACCAGGCCTTTGTCGTAGTTTGGCGAGGCGTAGCGGGCGAAGTACCAGGACGACTCGACGAAGGTGTCCATGGTGTCGGTTTCGCGCTTGGCCGCAGCACCGCATTTCGGGCAGCTGCATTCGTAGAATTCAGGCATGCGCGCCAGTGGCGAACCGGCGCCGTCCGGCACCACGTTCTCCGGCAGGGTGACCGGCAGCTGGTCTTCCGGCACCGGTACGTCGCCGCAGGACGGGCAGTGGATGATCGGGATCGGGCAGCCCCAGTAGCGCTGGCGGCTGATACCCCAGTCGCGCAGGCGGAACTGGGTACGCGATTTGCCCAGTTCCTTGCGGATCAGGGCCGCTTCGATGGCATCGAAGGCGCCAGCAAAGTCCAGGCCGTCGAACTCTGCGGAGTTGATCAGCTGGCCGTGCTCGCCATAGGCGGCCTGCCACTCGCTGCCGACTTCGTCGCCAGCGCTGGTGCGCACCACGGCTTTGACCGGCAGGTTGTACTTGTGGGCGAATTCGAAGTCGCGCTCGTCGTGGGCCGGCACGGCCATTACCGCGCCATCACCGTAGTGCATCAGCACATAGTTGGCGACCCATACTGGCAGCTTCTCGCCAGTGAGCGGGTGCTCGACCAGCAGGGAAGTGGCCATGCCCTTCTTCTCCTGGGTGGCCATGTCGGCTTCGGCAACGCTGCCGCTCTTGCACTCATCGATGAACGCCTGCAGCGCCGGGTTGCCCTGCGCGGCCTGGGTGGCCAGCGGGTGCTCGGCGGCGACGGCGACGTAGGTGGCGCCCATCAGCGTGTCCGGACGGGTGGTGAAGACCTTGAGGGTGCCTTCGTGGCCGATGCTGGCCTGGTCGTACGGGAACTGTACTTCCATGCCGCGCGATTTGCCGATCCAGTTGCGCTGCATGGTCTTGACCTGCTCAGGCCAGCCCGGCAGCTCGTCGAGGCTCTCCAGCAGCTCGTCGGCGTAATCGGTGATGCGGAAGTAGTACATCGGGATTTCGCGCTTCTCGATCAGCGCGCCCGAACGCCAGCCACGGCCGTCGATGACTTGTTCGTTGGCCAGAACGGTCTGGTCCGCCGGGTCCCAGTTCACGGTACCGTTCTTGCGGTAGATGATGCCTTTCTCGAACAGGCGGGTGAACAGCCACTGCTCCCAACGGTAGTAGTCGGGTTTGCAGGTGGTGACTTCACGTGCCCAGTCGATGGCCAGGCCCAGGCTCTTGAGCTGGGTCTTCATGTAGTCGATGTTTTCGTACGTCCACTTGGCCGGGGCGACGTTGTTTTTCATCGCCGCGTTTTCCGCGGGCATGCCGAAAGCGTCCCAGCCCATCGGTTGCAGGACGTTCTTGCCCAGCATGCGCTGGTAACGGGCAATCACGTCACCGATGGTGTAGTTGCGCACGTGGCCCATGTGTAGCTTGCCGCTCGGGTACGGGAACATCGATAGGCAATAGTAGGTGTCTTTGCCTGGCTGTTCGGTCACAGCGAACGATTGTTGCTCGTCCCAGAACTTCTGGGCGGCGGCTTCGATATCACGGGGCGTGTATTGTTCGTGCATGGCTACTTTTGGCTGAGAGAGAAGAGACCTTGTTCCAGGCAGCGGAACCTCGCTGCGTCCGGCACTCCGGTGTCGTTTAGAGTGAACGCCGTAGCATACAGCAGCGCCGAGCATCGTGGGAAACCTTCGTTGCGAATGCCCGCTGGTCGCGGCACACGGCTGCTTTTTGCAGCGACGCTAAGCTCAGGTGTGGGGGGGATATTCTTACCTTCAATGAGGTGAACGGATGGGAGAGACGCAGCTACCCGCAATCAGACCGGAGCTTTACGAGCGCCTTATCGACCGGCTTGGCCTGGCACTGGAAACGGCCAGGACCTCGGTTCGATTGCGCGACGAGATGCCAGCTGAGCTTGAGTTGCGTGGCCTGAGCCACGCGGAGTTTGAAGTGATCAAGGCGTACCTGGACTCCCTCCCGGAGCGCCACAATGCCGCTGTCGGCAGTTACCCACAAGCGGAGCCGACGTCGGCCAAGATCATCTGGCTCAAGGACAAGAAACGCCCCGCCAGCAAGGCGAGACCCAGGACGCTGCCGCATCGCTAGCCGTTCAGGACGCCAGGTGCAGGCCATCGCGCGCCGGTTCTTCACTATCACACAACTCACGATCGACGCCGGTACGCACTTGTTGACCGGCGTCGATCCTTCTAGGCTGCACACCTGCCAAGGAGGTGTGGCCGATGCCGATCCGATTCTTCATCAAACAATGGCTGATGCCGCCGGGCCTGCTGTTCTTGCTGCTGCTTGCGGCCTGGTGGCTGCGCACGCGGCGGCCACGGTTGGCGGCGCTTTGCTTTGCCGTAGGATTGGGTGGCCTGTGGCTGATGAGCCTGCCGCTGGTGGTGCAGGAAACCGCCCGTGTACTGGAAAGTGAGCCGCCGCTGGCCGTGAGCGACTGGGCCCGCCTGGCGAGCCAGGCGGATGCCATTGTGGTGCTGGGCGCCGGGCGCGAGCGCGGGGATCCGGCCTGGGGCGGCGCAGACCAGCCCACGGCCACGGCGCTGGAGCGTATGCGCTTTGCGGCGCGTCTGGCCAAGGCCTCGGGCCTGCCAGTGCTGACCAGTGGCGGGTTGCATTTCGGGACGCCGCCCAGCGAGGCGAGGCTAATGGCTGATCGCCTGCGTGAAGATTTCGCTGTCGAGGTGAAATGGCGCGAAGAGGCCAGCCGCACGACCTGGGAAAATGCCCAGCTGACGGCCAAGGTGCTGCAGCCTTTGGGAATTCGTCGGGTGGTGCTGGTGACCCAGGCCTGGCACATGCAGCGTTCACGCTGGAGTTTTGAACAGGCGGGGTTCGAGGTGGTGCCGGCGCCGGTGGGGTTCCTGGGGCGCGATCATGCGCGGCCGTTTGGCGGGCTGCTGCCAGAGAGCCGGGCGATGTGGCAGAGCGGGCAACTGCTTAATGAAGTGGTGGGGTTGGTGGGGTACCGGGTGTTTTACTGATTCACCGGCTTACATAATCCCCTGTAGGAGCGGGCTTGCCCGCGAAAGGGCCTGCCCTGCCGGCCAATCTCCACCCGCCGTTCACCGTTGCCGCCACTACCGTATTCGCGGGTAAACCCGCTCCTACAGTGGCCGCGTATCGCCAATCAGACGGTTTTTGCAATACGCCCTGCCAGCAACGCCCAGCCCAGCAACAGCGTGCAGACAATCGCCAATGGCCATGAGCGCCATTGCAGGTAAGGTGTCAGCTGCTGCATCGGCACCACTTCGCCATACAGCACCGCCTGCTGGAACTGTGGAACCTGCGTGGTAATGCGGCCAAAGGGGTCGATCAGCGCGGTCACGCCGTTGTTGGTGGCGCGGATCATCCAGCGGCCGGCTTCCAGCGCGCGCATCTGCGCCATCTGCAGGTGCTGCAAGGGGCCGATGGATTTGCCGAACCAGGTGTCGTTGCTGATGGTCAGCAGCAGGTCGCTACGCGCAGCCAGGCCGGCGGCGAACTCGGGGTAGACCACCTCGTAGCAGATGTAAGGTGCAATCTGATAGCCCTTGGCCTGCAGCAGCGGCTGGTCTTCCGGGCCGCGGGCGAAGTCCGACATGGGCAGGTTGAAGAACTCGATGGCCCCACGCAGCACGTCTTGCAGCGGTACATACTCGCCAAACGGCACCAGCTTCTGCTTGAGGTAAGTACCATCGCCTTCGCCCGTGACGGTGATGCCGTTGTAGTAGCGGCGCTGGTGGTGCACTTCTTCACGCACCGGCACCCCCGTGATCAGCGCCGAATGCCGCTCGGCGGCGAAGCGGCCCATCACGTCGATGTAGCCCTGGGCCTGGTCCTTGAGCACCGGAACAGCAGTTTCCGGCCACACCAGCAGGTCCACCGGCCTGGAGCTGAAGCTCAGGTCGCGGTATAGCGCCAGTTGCGCATCGATGTGCGCGGGGTCCCATTTAAGGTCCTGCTCGACGTTGCCCTGGATCGCCGCCACTTTCAGCGGCTCGCCTGCCGGAATGGTCCAGGCATGGCCCTTGAGCGCCAGGCCCAGCACCCAGGGGGCCAGCAACAGCACACTGGCCACGGCCAGGAACGAGGGGCGGGTGCGCAGGCGGTGCAGGTTGCACAGCAGGGCGGCGGTGAGGGCGAGAGTGAAGGAAATCAGCCATACGCCGCCCAGCGGTGCAAGGCCGGCCAATGGGCCATCCAGTTGGCTATAACCAGCGTAGAGCCAGGGGAAACCGGTCAGGAACCAGCCGCGGAAGGCCTCTTGCAGGAGCCAGAGGGCGGCGAAACACAGGGCGTCGGCCAGTGGTGCTTCGTTGCGTCGTAGCCAGCGCGCCCACAGCCAGGTGGGCAGGGCGAAGAACCAGGCCAGTGCGGCGAAGAACACCAACAACAACACGATTGCCAGCAGCGGCGAGGCGCCGCCGTAGGTGTTCATGCTGACGTAGATCCACCAGGTGCCGGCGCCATACAGGCCAAACCCGAACCACCAGCCACGCCACATGGCCTGGCGCGGGCTGAGCTCGCGCAGGCCAAGGTAGAGCACCGCGATGGACAACACCGCCAACGGCCAGAAGTCGAACGGCGCCAGGGCCAGGAGGGTGGAAGCACCGGCCGACAGGGCCAGCAGGTTACCGGGCCAGCCGGGGCGGGTGAACCAACGCATGTTTGTCCTTAACGGGTGATCGGAGTCAGGCGCAGCAAGTGTATCCGCCGGCTGTCGGCATTGAGAATACGGAACTTGTAAGACCCGATCTCGGTGGTTTCGTTGCGCTTGGGCAGGTGGCCAAAGGCGCTCATCACCAGGCCGCCGACCGTGTCGAACTCGTCATCGGAGAACTCGCTGTCGAAGAACTCGTTGAAGTTCTCGATCGGAGTAAGCGCTTTGACCAGAAAATCACCGCTGGGCAGTGGCTTGATGTAGCTGTCTTCCTCGACGTCGTGCTCGTCTTCGATATCGCCGACGATTTGCTCCAGCACGTCCTCAATGGTGACCAGGCCCGCCACGCCGCCATATTCGTCGATGACGATGGCCATGTGGTTGTGGTTGGCGCGGAACTCGCGCAGCAACACGTTCAGGCGCTTGGACTCGGGTACGAAGGTGGCCGGGCGCAGCAAGTCCTTGATGTTGAAGCTGTCACCGTTCTCCTTGAGGATCAACGGCAGCAAGTCTTTGGCGAGCAGGATCCCGAGCACATCGTCGTGGCTTTCGCCGATTACCGGGTAACGCGAGTGCGCGGCGTCGATCACCGCCGGCAGGAACTCGCGGGGCGATTGGCCGGCCTTGATGCTGTTCATCTGCGAGCGCGGCACCATGATGTCGCGAACCTGCAGGTCGGCGACCTGAATGGCGCCTTCGACGATGGTCAGCGCTTCGCTGTCCAGCAGTTTGTTCTGATGGGCTTCGCGCAGCAGCTCAAGCAGCTCCTGGCGGTTTTTCGGCTCATGGGCAAAAGCCTGGGTCAGTTTACCCAGCCAGGACTTCTGCCCGTTGCTCGATCGATCTTCGCTCATGGCGGTTCTCGTGATCCTTCGTGTATCAGTGTGTGATTGGGTCGGTTTCATCATCGGCATAAGGGTCGGGGTGACCCAGTTCTGCCAGCAATTCTCGTTCCAGGCTTTCCATTTCCTCGGCCTCCTCATCCTCGATGTGGTCATAGCCGAGCAAGTGCAGGCAACCGTGGATGACCAGGTGCGCCCAGTGAGCTTCCAGCGATTTGCCTTGTTCGGCCGCTTCGCGCTCGACCACCGCTACACAGATCACCAGGTCGCCCAGCAGCGGGATATCGAGCAGGTCATCGGGCACATCGGCCGGGAACGACAACACATTGGTTGCGTAGTCCTTGTGCCGGTAGGTGTGGTTCAGCTCTCGGCCTTCGGTTTCGTCGACCAGGCGAATGGTCATTTCCGAGTCGGCGCTGCGCTGGCGCAGCGCCAATTCGCACCAGCGGCGAAAGGCGGCGTCATCTGGAGTGGCAGCATCCGTGGCCCGTTGGATATCAAGTTCAAGCATCTTTGCCAGGCGCCTCGGACTTGGGCTGGCGGGCTTCGAAGCGGTCGTAGGCTTCGACAATACGCTGTACCAGTGGGTGACGAACCACATCCTTGGGTTGGAAATGGGTAAAGCTGATCCCGGGAACGTCCTTCAGCACCTCGATGACGTGCGCCAGGCCCGACTTGGTGCCACGGGGCAGGTCGACCTGGGTGATGTCACCGGTAATCACCGCGGTAGAGCCGAAACCGATGCGGGTCAGGAACATCTTCATCTGCTCGAGCGTGGTGTTCTGGCTTTCGTCGAGGATGATGAAGCTGTTGTTCAGGGTGCGGCCACGCATGTAGGCCAGAGGGGCGATTTCGATCACCTGGCGTTCGATCAGCTTGGCCACGTGTTCGAAGCCGAGCATTTCGTACAGGGCGTCGTACAGCGGGCGCAGGTACGGGTCGATTTTCTGTGCCAGGTCGCCGGGCAGGAAGCCGAGTTTTTCACCCGCCTCGACCGCGGGGCGCACCAGCAGGATGCGGCGCACCTGTTCGCGTTCCAGCGCGTCCACAGCGCAGGCTACGGCCAGGTAGGTCTTGCCGGTACCGGCCGGGCCGATGCCGAAATTGATGTCGTTGGCCAGGATTTCCTTGACGTAGCGCTGCTGGTTGAGCCCGCGCGGGCGGATGTTGCCCTTGCGCGTGCGCAGCGACACGCTGACCTCGTTGACGGCCGGGTTGTCGATGTTTTCGACAGCCGACTCCTGCAGGTACAGGTGCACGGTTTCCGGTGACAGGTCGGTGGCCTTGGTCTCGCGATAGAGACGGCGCAGCAGCTGTTCGGCAGCAGAGGTGGTCCTGGGTTCGCCGATCAGTTCGAACTGATTGCCGCGGTTGCGGATCTCGATGGCCAGGCGTTGTTCGATCAGGCGCAGGTGCTCGTCGAACTGGCCGCACAAGTTGGCGAAACGGTGGGCCTCGAAGGGTTCGAGGATGAAACGATGGGGTTCTATGGGTGCGTTCAAGGTCGTTTTTAGCCGCTCGACGGCGATGGAGTTGAACTCAAGAATAACCCTTGAATGGCAGTGGCGAAAGCACTGAAACGTTCAACGGTATGTACGGGCTGTTCTGGCCACTTCGCGGGTGAGCCCGCTCCTGCAAGGCCGGTGGAGATCCTTTGGGTGCGGGCTCACCCGCGAAGACGGCAGAACAGGTATCATGCCCACCTTTTCTTACGCATGTGTTATCTGGCCGAACATGAGCAAACGCGAACCCGCCATCTATAAAGTGATCTTCCTGAACCAGGGCCAGGTCTTCGAGATGTACGCCAAGCAGATCTACCAGAGTGACCTTTGGGGTTTTCTGGAGATCGAGGAGTTCGTGTTCGGAGAGCGCTCGCAACTGGTAGTGGACCCGAGTGAAGAGAAGCTCAAGAGCCAGTTCGACGGAGTGGTCCGCAGTTTCGTGCCAATGCACTCGATTGTGCGTATCGATGAGGTGGAGCGCCTGGGCACGGCGAAGATCAGCGAGGCCAAGGGTGGCGGCAATGTGATGCCGTTCCCGATGCCAATGCCGGAAAAGTGACCTTCAGGGAAGTGGCGAGAACGGCGTGCGCCCTTCGGCGTTCTGCAGTTCCAGCAGGTACTTGCGGAAAATCTGGCCGAGCACCTGGGTGGCATGCTCCAGTTCGTCACGGGGCATTTGCTCGGTCACTTCGTCGGCCATGTCCAGCGCATCTTCGGCGCCATTGACCGCAGCCATCTTCAGCAGGATGTAGGCCTGCACGTTGTTGGCCTTGACCCCTTCGCCATGGAAGAACATGGCACCCAGGCGGTATTGGGCGTCGGCATGGCCTTGCAGCGAGGCCTTCTGGAACCAGTCCAGGGCTTTGTCCAGGTTTTTTGGCGTTTGCGTGTAGTAATAGTCGCCCAGTTCGAATTGCGCCTGGGCATCCCCCGCAGTCGCCGTCTGCTCGCAGGCCTTGAGGGCGTTTGCCAGGTCTTCAGGCTGAACATTCAAGGTGCAGCGGCCCGCCGCCGGAATCAGCAACGAGTTACCGCCCTCCGCCAGGGCCAGCAGGGGCTGAAGAAGCAACAGGCAGCCCAGGGTCAGGGCGCGGCCGGTGCGGTTCATGGGGATCGACTTACCTCTGCAAAGCTGCGGCCAATGTCTCTGGTGGCACATTATGGGATAAGCAGCGCCAACCTTACAAAGTTTTACTCGAATTTCTGCTTGGTTGGGGAAGTCAGCTGATTGTGCGTGCGTAATTATTGCCTGTACCGGCCTCTTCGCGGGGCAAGCCCGCTCCCACGGAGGCCGGCGCAGGCTGGCAATTACTTCAATGCAGCAAAGGCTTTTTCAGCAGCATCCAGGGTGATCTGCAGCTCCTTGTCGCCATGGGCGATGGAGGTGAAGCCCGCCTCGAACGCGCTCGGTGCCAGGTACACGCCACCGTCGAGCATCAGGTGGAAGAAGCGCTTGAAGCGCTCGGCATCGCTGGCCATCACGTCTTCGAAGGTGACGATGTCGTCGGCGCCGCTGAAGTAAAGGCCGAACATGGCACCGGCCTGGGTGGTGACGAATGGCACACCAGCGGCATCGGCGCGCTGCTGCAGGCCGTCGAGCATGCGGCTGGTGTAGTCGGTCAGCTCGGCGTGGAAGCCTGGGCGGCTGATCAGCTTGAGGGTAGTCAGGCCGGCGGCCATGGCCAGCGGATTGCCCGACAGGGTGCCGGCCTGGTAGACCGGGCCGAGCGGGGCGATGCAGCCCATGATTTCACGCTTGCCGCCGAAGCAGCCGACCGGCATGCCGCCACCGACGATCTTGCCGAAGGTCGACAGGTCCGGCGTGATGCCGTAATGGCCCTGGGCGCCGCCGAGCGAGACGCGGAAACCGGTCATCACTTCGTCGAAAATCAGCACCACGCCATGCTTGTCGCATTGCTCACGCAGGCCCTCGAGGAAGCCCGGTGCCGGTGGTACGCAGTTCATGTTGCCGGCCACGGGCTCCACGATGATGCAGGCCACGGTCTGGCCAACTTCGGCCAGGGTCTTCTCGACGGCGGCGATGTCGTTGAACGGCAGGGTCAGGGTGTGTTTGGCGAAATCCGCTGGTACGCCTGCCGAGCTTGGTACGCCTTGGGTCAGCAAGCCGGAGCCGGCTTTTACCAGCAGGCTGTCGGAGTGGCCGTGGTAGCAGCCTTCGAACTTGATGATGGCATCACGGCCAGTGTAGCCACGGGCCAGTCGGATGGCACTCATGGTGGCTTCAGTGCCCGAGCTGACCATGCGCACCATTTCCATCGACGGCACGATCGAGCAGACCAGGTCGGCCATCTCGGTTTCCATGGCGGTCGGCGCGCCGTAGGACAGGCCGTGCTCCAGCTGCTTGCGTACCGAGTCCAGCACGTCCGGGTGGCCGTGGCCGAGGATCATCGGGCCCCACGAGCCGACGTAGTCGACGTAGCGTTTGTCGTCCTCGTCAACGACATAGGCGCCTTCGGCATGCTTGAAGAACAGCGGCGTGCCGCCAACGCTCTTGAAAGCGCGGACTGGCGAGTTGACGCCGCCGGGGATGTGCTTCTGGGCTTGGGCGAACAGGGCTTCGGAACGGGACATGGGAGTATCTCTCGAATCAGGATGCGAACAAGGCGTTGAAGGCGCGGGCGCGGCGGGTGACTTCCTGCGCGCTGTCGGCACCGAACAAGCCGTGGATCACCGCCAGCAGGTCGGCACCGTGGGCGACCAGCGGGGCGGCGTTGTCGAGGGTGATGCCGCCGATTACCGCGATCGGCAGTTTCACCTGGGCGCGGGCCTGCTCAAGCAGGCCGACATTGGCAGCGGGCGCGCCCGGCTTGGTGACAGAATTGAAAAAGCGGCCAAAGGCCACGTAGCTGGCGCCTTCGCTGGCAGCCTGGGTGGCCAGTTCGAGGCTGGCGTGACAGGTGGAGCCGATGATTGCCTGACGGCCGAGCAGTGCGCGGGCCGGGGTCAGTGGGCCGTCGGTCTGGCCCAGGTGCACGCCGACACCCAGGCGTGCGGCCAGCTCGGCGTCGTCGTTGATCAGCAACTGGGTGCCGTAACGCTCGCAGAGCTTCATCAGCCCTTCCGCTTCACGCAGGCGGCGCGCTGCATCGTCGCTCTTGTCGCGGTACTGCAGCAGACACACGCCGCCTTCCAGGGCCGCCTCGACATGGGACAGGAAACGGCCGGCGAGCAGCTGGCTGTCGGTGATGGCATACAGACCGCGTAGCTTCATTGAAGGCCTCGTATCAGGAGCAGAAGTCCAGGGGCAGGCGGCGCGGCACGTACTGGCCTTTGCCCAGTTGCTCGGCGTCACGCAGGGTGCGCCAGGTGTAGTCCAGGGCGGTGCGCACGGCGCTTTCCAGCTGCTCGCCGAGTGCCAGGCGGCCAGCCAGGGCGCTGGCCAGGGTGCAGCCCGAGCCGTGGTAGCTGCCTGGCAGGCGCTGGCAAGTCCAGGTGAAGTGCTGGCCGTCCTGGGTGTACAGGCGGTTGTGGATTTCGTCTTCGTCGCCGTGACCGCCGGTAATCAGCAGGTGTCTACAGAACGGCAACAGTTTCTCGGCACATTCGTCAGCGGTGCCTTCGGGCAGTTCGGCGAGGATCCGTGCTTCCGGCAGGTTCGGCGTGGCGATGGTTGCCAGCGGCAGCAGGCGTTCGCGCAGGGCGTAGCCCACTTCGTCCTTGCCCAGGCGGCCACCGCCACCGGCACGCAGCACCGGGTCGCAGACCAGCGGCAGGTGGGGGTGGGCGGCCAGCAGTTCGGCGACGGTGTCGACCATCTCGATCGAGCCGAGCATGCCCAACTTGACGGCGGCCACCGTGGAGTCGGCCAGCACGGCGTTGGCCTGGGCCAGCACCCACTCGCGGTCGAGCACGCGGAAGTCGGAAACGTTGACGGTATCCTGCACGGTCAAGGCGGTCACTGCAGGTGCAGCGTGGCAGCCTTGGGCGATCAGGGCTTCGATATCTGCCTGCAAGCCGGCGCCGCCACTGGGGTCGTGGCCGGAGAGACAGAGGACAACGGGGCGGGAGCTGTAGGTATTCATGGTCGGCGAGCTTACCACCAAACCTGTTTGGGCGGATCGTCCGACAAACGAGTTTTACTGATCGATCGGTCAGGTTGTCGTTTGTTTTTCTATTGAAAGCATTGATTTAGAGCCTTTTCTTTGTGTTTTTGTATGGCCCATTGCCAGGTTGTGAAGCTATGCTAGAGTGCTCGGATAACTCTACAAACGGGTTCTGCAGGATCACGTCGTCTCAAACGGATGGGAGGCTACCGCGACGCGACCGGACAGGCCATGCTGGGGCTGTATGCGCTATTTGCTGATTGTGCTTCTGGGCTTGCTGCCCGTGCTGGCCGGAGCGGTCGATTTCGACGACGCTACCCGGCATCTTCCACTGGGCAAGGCCATGCAGGTTTATGAAGACCCCGATGGCAATGCCAGCATCGCTCAGGTCAGTGCCCCCGGGTTTGCCAAACACTTTCAGCCCCATCATGAAGATGTGCTGAACGCCGGTTACTCCACCTCGGTGTTCTGGCTCAAGGTCGAGCTGCGCCCCGTTGCCGCGCCCAGTGCAGCCCCGCGGCAATGGCTGCTGGAGCTGGCCTACCCGCCGCTGGACCACCTCGAACTGTATCTGCCTGACAGCAGCGGCATGTACCGACTGGCACAGCGCACCGGCGATGCCTTGCCCTACGACAGCCGGCAGATCCGGCAGAACAACTACTTGTTCGAACTGCAATTGCCCCCTGGCAAGGTGACTACCGCGTACCTGCGGCTGCACAGCCAAGGGTCGGTGCAAGCGCCGCTGGCGCTATGGTCCCCTGAAGCCTACCTGGAAGAGCAGCCAACACGCCTGTATGTGCTGGGGATGATCTACGGCGTGTTGCTGGTGATGCTGGCATACAACCTGTTCATCTACCTGAGCGTGCGCGACGTCAGCTACCTCTACTACATCCTTTACATCGCTTCGTTCGGCCTTTACCAGGTCTCGGTGAACGGCGCCGGTGTAGCCTATTTCTGGCCGGACAGCCCTTGGTGGGCGAATGCCTCCACGCCATTGTTCATTGGTGCAGCCGGCCTGTTCGGTTGCCAGTTCGCCCGGCACTTCCTGCAATTGGGCGGCATCAGCCGTGGTTTCGACCGCCTGTTGCAACTGCTGATGCTGGGTGGTGCGCTGGTCATGGTGCTGGCGGTGAGCATGCCCTACGGCATTGCTCTGCGCATGGCCACGCTGCTGGCACTGCTGTTCACCGTAAGCATCTTCAGCGCCGGCTTGTACGCCTGGTGGCGCGGCTTTCGAGTGGCGCGCTGGTTCATCATCGCCTGGACGGCGTTCCTGCTTGGCGGCCTGGTCAACACCTTGATGGTGTTGGGTTACCTGCCGAATGTGTTCATCACCATGTATGCCAGCCAGTTGGGTTCGGCGCTGGAGGTGGCCTTGCTGTCGCTGGCGCTGGCCGACCGCATCAACAGCCTGCGCGAGCAGCAGGCGCAGACCTTGCGCGACACTGGGCGTACGCTGGAGCAACTGAACCTGCAACTGGCCAGGAGCAATCGCCTGAAGGACGAGTTCCTGGCCAGCGTGACCCATGAGCTGCGTACCCCGATGAACGGGGTGATTGGCTCGCTCGAGCTGATGCACACCCTGCCGATGGATGTTGAAATGGCTCAGTACCATCACACGGCAGTGGGGTCTGCCCAAGGCATGATGGATATGGTCGACGCCATTCTTACCCTGTCCGAATTGCAGGCCGGCCGCCTGCGGGCGCAGTCGGCACCGTTCAGTCTGCGCAGCCTGTTGCAGGGCTTGCGCGCCGGTTATGCCGGGCAGGCTCTGGGCAAAGGCTTGTACCTGAGCCTGGATATTCCGGCCGACCTGCCGGACGAATTGCTCGGTGACGGGCAGAAACTGGCGCGCTGCCTGGGCTGCCTGGTGGACAACGGTTTGAAGTTCACCCATCAGGGCGGGGTGATGATCCAGGTGCGTGGTCGCCGGGTGGGGCCGGGTGATCTGGCCTTGACCTTTACCGTCAGCGACAGCGGTATCGGTTTCGATGATCTGGAGCAGTCGATCCTGTACCAGCGGTTCTTCCAGGTCGATGGTTCGATGACCCGACGGTATGGCGGTTTGGGGATTGGCTTGTCGATTTGCCGGCAGATGGGGGAGTTGTTGGGGGCCAGATTGGCACATGAATCGACGCGCGGGTTGGGTAGCCGCTTCGAGTTGAGTTTGGACATGGCGATTTCGCAGGCGCAGATGAGCCCGAACATGCTGCAGGCGCGGCGCTCGCTGTAGGAGCGGGTTCACCCGCGAAAGGGCCGGGTCTGCTGGCCGATATCCACCCGCCGTTCACCGTTGCCGCCACCACCGTATTCGCGGGTAAACCCGCTCCTACACGCGCGCGCCAGCAACCACACGTTTAGTCATTAATACCCCTTTGACTACCCTGCAAGCAGTGCTTCACTGGGGCTCTCAAGCTTACCCGGATCCAGGAGCCCTCCAATGAACCTGCACCAGTACGCTGAAACCCACGAAGTCACCAACCAGCCGCCATCCCTCGACGGTGCCAACCTGTACCGCCTCGACATTCCACTGCAGGAATGGTCACGGCGTTTTGGTGCAGGTTGGGCCGAGTCGCGGATCGATGCCTATGGTGCCCTGGCCGGTGGCCCGCTGATGCGGGCAGGCTTCCTGGCCAACGCACACAAACCTGAATTCAGCAGCCACGACCGTTACGGCCATCGCATCGACCTGGTCGAGTTCCACCCGGCCTACCATGAGCTGATGCGTACCGCCGTCGAACATGGCCTGCCTTCCTTGCCGTGGGCCGAACCCCGCGCAGGTGCCCATGTTGCTCGGGCGTCGATGACCTACCTGCACAGCCAGGCCGAGGCCGGCACCGGTTGCCCGCTGACCATGACGTTTGCCGCCGTGCCGGCATTGCACCTGCAGCCTGAGCTGGCTGAGTACTGGCTGCCTAAGGTCCTTGCCTGCGAATATGACCCGCGCAACATTGGCGACCGCCACAAGGCCGGGGTCACCCTGGGCATGGCCATGACTGAAAAGCAGGGCGGCACCGATGTGCGCGCCAACACTACCCGGGCCTATCCGGTCGGTGCACCGGGCCCGGGGCAGGCCTATGAGCTGGTTGGCCACAAGTGGTTCTGCTCGGCGCCGATGTGCGACGCTTTCCTGACCTTGGCGCAAACCGAAAAAGGCCTGAGCTGCTTCCTGCTGCCGCGCCACCGCCCGGATGACAACCGCAATCAGTTCTATATCCAGCGCCTGAAGAACAAGCTGGGCAACAGCTCCAACGCCTCCAGCGAGGTGGAGTTCCGCGGTGCGCTGGCGTGGATGATTGGCGAAGAGGGGCGCGGTGTGCCGACCATCATCGAGATGGTCGCCATGACCCGGTTCGACTGCATGGTCGGCTCCAGCGCACTGATGCGCCAGGCGTTGACGCAGGCAGCCCACCATTGTGCACATCGCAAGGTCGGCGGGCGGGTGCTCAATGAGCAACCCCTGATGCAGAACGTGTTGGCCGACCTGGCCCTGGAAAGCGAGGCTGCGCTTGCCCTGAGCTTGCGCATGGGCCAGGCGCTGGAGCAACTGGACGACCCGCAGCAGGCGCATTTCGCCCGGTTGGTCACGGCGGTGGGCAAGTACTGGATCTGCAAACGTGCGCCGGCCATGATCAACGAGGCCGCCGAATGCCTGGGTGGCGCGGGTTATGTGGAAGACAGCATTCTGCCACGGCTGTACCGCGAGGCACCGGTCAACTCTACCTGGGAGGGCTCGGGCAACGTGCAGTGCCTGGATGTGCTGCGGGCCTTGTCCAAGGAGCCGGGAGTACTCGATGCACTGTTTGCCGAGCTGGGTGACGGGCATGGCGACCCGCGCCTGGCGGCGCATATCGGCAACCTCAAGGGGGCGTTTGCCGACACCGGTGACATGCAGTACCGCGCGCGCCAACTGACCGAGGATATTGCCCTGGCGTTGCAGGCCAAGCTGCTGCTGGAGGCGGGGAATACGGAGGTCAGTGATGCGTTTATCGGCAGCCGCTTGGCCGGTGGTGGCCGGGTGTATGGGGCGCTGCCGCGAGGTGTGGATGTGATGGCATTGGTAACAAGGGCTACGCCTGCCTGGCCGCTGTAGCAGCGGGCTCGCCCGCGAATCAACCCAACAGCGATCAATGGGGGTGTATTTAGCCAAGAAGGCAGGCAAGATGGATCACATGCATGTCCAGACAGGAAGCACAGTGTGAGCCACGCTTTTGTAGTCGTTGATACCCCCGAACAGGCCGTCGACCGTCTGGCGGCCTTGCATGAACAGGCCACAGGGGCCCTTAGTAAGGCCTTGAAGCGTTACCTGAAGGACCGTACCGAGCCCGATGCCGATGAGCGCGACCTGTTCCGCTACCCGGCACTGCGTCTGACCTACTACAGCCATGGCGAAGTCGCCGCCACCACCCGCGCCTACGCCAAGGTCCAGGTTGCCGGCACCTACAGCGTCACCGTCACCCAGCCCGCTGCGTTCCGTGGCTACCTGCTGGAACAACTGCGCCCGCTGATGCATGACTACACCGTCACGGTAGAGGTCGGCGTCAGCGAGCAGAACATCCCTTACCCCTATGTGGTCGACCAGGGCGACGAGCTGGCTGGCAGCGGCATTACCGCTGCGCAACTGGCGCGGGTGTTCCCCAGCACCGACCTGTCGGCGGCCACCGACAACATCGCTGATGGCCTGTACGACTGGGACCGTGCCGAAATCATGCCACTGGCGTTGTTCGATGCCGCGCGGGTCGACTTCTCGCTGCGCCGCCTGGTGCACTACACCGGCAGCGACTGGCGCCATGTACAGCCGTGGATCCTGCTGACCAACTACCACCGCTATGTCGACCAGTTCATCAGCCATGGCCTGGAACAGCTGCGTGACGACTCGCGCTTCGTGCGTATGGTGCTGCCGGGCAACGTCGTGATCGAAAAGGGCATGGACCATGGCGAAACCCAGGCTCTGGTGGCCAGCGTGGTCTGGCACCGCTTCCAGATGCCGGCCTACCACCTGATCGCCGCCGACGGCAATGGCGTTACCTTGGTCAACATTGGTGTCGGCCCGTCCAACGCCAAGAACATCACCGACCACCTGGCCGTGCTGCGCCCGCATTGCTGGCTGATGATCGGCCACTGCGGCGGCCTGCGGCAGTCGCAGACCATCGGCGACTACGTGCTGGCACACGCCTATATGCGCCGTGACGGCATTCTCGACCGGGTCGTGCCGCCGAATATCCCGATCCCGGCCCTGGCCGAAGTGCAGATGGCCTTGCAGGAGGCTGCCGCACAGGTCACTGGCGAGCGTGGCGAGCAGTTGAAAAAACGCCTGCGCACCGGCACCGTGCTGACCTACGACGACCGCAACTGGGAGCTGCGCTGGGCCCAGGAACGCCCGCTGATCAACCTGTCGCGTGCCGTGGCGGTGGATATGGAAAGCGGCACCATTGCTGCCCAGGGCTACCGTTTGCGCGTGCCTTACGGCACCTTGCTGTGTGTGTCCGACAAGCCGCTGCACAGCGAGATCAAACTGCCAGGTTCGGCCAACGCCTTCTACAACCGGGCGGTCAGCCAGCACCTGAAGATCGGCATTGCCGCCCTCGACCTGCTGCGCACCGAGCTCAACTCGCTGCACTCGCGTAAACTGCGCAGCTTCGATGAGCCGCCGTTCCGCTGAGGATCCATGTCACTGCCACCCCGTAACAAGCCGCGCCGCCCCCAGGCGCGGCCTGCCGCCGGCCCGCGTCGCCAGGCCAAGGCGCTCCCCGCCGAGCCGCGCCTGATCCTGTTCAACAAACCGTTCGATGTGCTGACCCAGTTCAGCGACGGTGAAGGGCGCGCGACGCTCAAGGACTTCATCGACATCCCGGGCGTATACCCGGCCGGGCGTTTGGACCGCGACAGCGAAGGCTTGCTGTTGCTGACCAACGATGGTGGGCTACAGGCGCGGATTGCCGACCCGAAGCACAAGCTGGCCAAGACCTACTGGGTCCAGGTGGAAGGCGAACCGAGTGACGAGCAGTTGCAGCGTTTGCGCGATGGTGTGGAGCTGAACGATGGGCCGACCTTGCCGGCCGAGGCGCGGCGCCTGGAAGAACCCGAGCTGTGGCCGCGCAACCCGCCGGTACGGTTTCGCAAAAGTGTGCCGACCAGCTGGCTGGAGCTGGTGATTCGCGAAGGGCGTAACCGCCAGGTGCGGCGGATGACGGCGGCTGTGGGCTTGCCGACCTTGCGCCTGGTGCGCGTGCGGATTGGTGACTGGGCGCTGGATGGGCTGGAGCAGGGTTGCTGGCGGGAGGTCCCTGCCAAGCTCTAGTTCAGGTCAGGGCCTGTTCGCGGGCACGCCCGCTCCCACAGGGACGGTGCAGTACTTGAAAGCAGCGCCCAACCTGTGGGAGCGGGCGTGCCCGCGAATGGCCCTGAAATGTTTTATACGCCTTCCAGAAACCCCACCACCACGCTTTTGATGATGAAGGCCAGCACCCCCAGGCCCAGCACGAAGAACAGGATCAGCGTGCCGAACTTGCCTGCCTTGGACTTTTTCGCCAGGTCCCAGACGATGAAGCCCATGAAACCGATCAATACGGTGACCAGGATAATCATCATCCATTCTTCGAATACGGCGGGATCCATCGGTGTTCTCCAGGCGGGTTGAGCGTCCGATTATACGCCGGCTGGCGTGAGCATTTAACGCAGGTGGGTCAATGGCAGCTCGGTGCTGGCCAGTACCTGGTTGAGCACGAAGCTCGAACGCACGCTGGTGACGCCTTCGATACGCGTCAGGCTGCCTAGAAGCAGTTTCTGGTAGTGGTCCATGTCCGGCACCACCACTTTCAGCTGATAGTCCGCATCCATGCCGGTGACCAGGCTGCACTCGAGCACCTGCGGCAGGTTACGGATGGCGGCCTCGAATGTTTCAAAGCGCTCAGGGGTGTGGCGGTCCATGCCTATCAACACATAGGCGGTCAGGCTCAAGCCCAGCTTCTTGCGGTCGAGCAGGGCCACCTGGCGCGAGATGTAGCCGTCGTCTTCCAATTGCTTGACCCGACGCGAGCATGGCGATGGCGACAGGCCGATGCGTTCGGCCAGTTCCTGGTTGGAAATGCGCGCATCGCGCTGCAATTCGGCGAGGATGCTCAGGTCGTAGCGGTCAAGTTTGCTCATGGCATTTGCCTTTTCTGTTCGGATTGCTGCGAATTATCAATCCAGGGTGAAAAATTGCGCAAGTGCTATTTATCTGAGCAATCTTCGCAATCCTCTGTCGCAACCCCTCCGGTATCTTTATCACCAGAATCACTGCCCGGACATCAGTCCACGGCGACGCGCCCTAGGCGGGCGGTCGCGGCCAGCCATCCAACAGGATCTGCAGGCCCCCGGGCTACACACCCTCCAGAAGACGGTGTGAGGTGAGCCGGCGCCACAAGTGCCGAGCACGGACGACAATTCCTGAAGGGAGGCCCTGTGGCCTCCCTTTTTTCATGCCGGAAATTTAATTGGCCTGTGTCATGGGCGCGGTAGACTGGCGGTGGTTGCAGTTTTTTCTACCGAGAGGAACACCATGACGTCGCGCATCTGGCAGTTGGCAGGTGTTGGTTTGCTAGGTTTGAGCATCAGCCTTGGGGCCCTGGCTGAAGGGCCTGGCGAGGGGCCGTCGGGGCGCTCGCTCAACTCGCGCGACGAAGTGCGCCAGACCCAGCCGCCGCGCCAGGGGTATTACCAGGACATTCCCCGCCGCCACGGTGATGATCACCACTGGCAAGCCGGTGGCCCGGGGCAACGGCCCGGTGGCGACTGGCAGGGGCGTCCGGATGGCCACGGCAATGGCTGGGGGCCTGGGCCGCAGTATCGCCCAGGGCACAGGGTGGACCATTTTTCTGACCGCTACTGGAAAGTACCCTACCGGGGCGCTGACTATTTCTACTCCGGGGGTTACTGGTACCGCCCGCACGGGGGCAATTACATCGTGGTGACCCCGCCGTACGGCGTGCGGGTCAATTACCTGCCGCCTTATGCGCGGGAAGTGTGGTTGGGTGGCGCGCTGTTCTTTCTGGTGGCCGATACCTATTACCAGTACCTGGCAGACAGCCAGGAATATGTGGTGGTCAACCCGCCGGTCGGCGTGCCTTCGCCCGTGCCGGTGGCCCCGGCAAATGGCGGGTATGACGTGGTGGCCTATCCGATGTATGGCCAGGGGCAGGAACAGCAGGAGCAGGACCGCTACCAGTGTCATCGCTGGGCTGTGAGCCAGTCTGGCTTCGACCCGGCGACGGCGACTTACGCACCGGCGGCCAATGTGCTCGACAACTATCGGCGGGCGCTGGGTGCCTGTTTCAGTGGCCGGGGTTACAGCATCAACTGAACCCTGCACGGAACCCCTGTAGGAGCGGGTTTACCCGCGAATACGGTAGCGGCGGCAACGGCAAACGGCGGGTGGAAATTGGCCAGCAGCCCCGGCCCTTTCGCGATGAACCCGCGCCTACAAGGGGTGGGGCATGGGGTTACCTCATACCGGGTCGGCGTGCACCATCACGTCTGCCTGTGGATAACGCTGGCGGATCACCCGCGAGGCCTCCACGCACAAGCCATGCGCCTCATGCAGCGGCAGGTGCCCCGGCAGCTCCAGGTGCAGTTGCACAAACCACTGGTTGCCCGAGACGCGCGTGCGCAGGTCATGCACGCCTTTCACGCCTGCAACGGCCAGCACCAGCGCGGCCATGTCCTCGCCAACATCGCCGGGTAACGCCTTGTCCATCAGGATCGCCGTACTTTCGCGGGCAATTTGCAGCGCGCTCCAGAGGATGTAAAAGGCGATGCCCAGGCCGAACAGCGCATCCAGCTGCGGCCAGCCAAAGCGCGCCAGCAACAGGGCCAGCAGAATGCTGCCGTTGAGCAGCAAGTCCGAGCGGTAGTGCAGGGAATCTGCCCGTACTGCAGTAGAGCCGGTGAGCCGGACCACTTTGTGCTGCAGTGCCAGCAGGGCGACGGTCAGCACCAGCGACAGCAGCATCACCGCGATGCCGATGGAGGTATCACCCAGCGGTTGTGGGGTGTAAAGGCGCTCGACCGCCTGCACCCCGATCAGCACCGCACTGCCGCCGATGAACAGCGCCTGAGCCATACCGGCCAAGGCCTCGGCCTTGCCATGGCCGAACCGGTGATCGTCGTCGGCCGGACGCAGGGCGTAGTGTACCGCCAGCAGGTTGAGGAACGAGGCCACTGCGTCCAGTGCCGAGTCGGTCAACCCTGCCAGCAGGCTCACGGACCCGCTCAGCCACCAGGCCAGCGCCTTGCTCAGCACCAGGATGCTGGCGACCGTCAGTGACGCGCGAGTGGCCAGGCGCAGCAGGCGCTGGTGTTCGGCTGGGGTAGTGATCATCCGTGGACAGTGTCCTTGTGGATCAGGCTGCCGGGACCAGGCCCAGGCTGGCCAGTTGTTCGATGCTGCCGCGGTGCTGGATCAGCCTTGGGTCGTTCAGCGGCAGGCGCTGGCCCAGTTCGCTTTCCAGAATGGCCTGCAACTTCAGGTTGTCGACCTTGCCATCGGGGCTGACGGCTTCTTGCAGTTTGGCCGGGTCAACCTGAGCAGTACGGCCACCCGGGTAATAGATGGCGCCGGTGGCGAAGTCGATACCGAAGGCAATCAGCCCCGGGATCACATAGAACAGGATGCCGATCGCATCCATGGCGGCAACCACAGGGTCAATCTTGCCGCCGATCTGGCCGCGCCGGTCCGGGTAGAAAATGGTGCCGCAGGCCGTCAATTGGGTCAGCAGGGTGGCGATGAGGGCGCCACCGATGACGCGGGTCGAGATACGCATGTAAATCTCCGAAAAGTAATCAGCAGGGCAAGCGAAGCGCCTGCGCCTGATGCTAAGACCATGATAGAGCAGGCTGGGTTCGCCGTTATACTCGCGACACTGTTCGAGGACCACCATGATTTCATTACCCATTGATGCTGCCTTGCCCGCCCTGCGCCAGGCTCTGGAAAACCGTGACGAAGTGGTGCTTGAAGCCCCGCCCGGTGCTGGCAAGACCACCCGCGTGCCGCTGGCGCTGCTGCACGAACCGTGGCTGGCCGGGCAGACCATCCTCATGCTCGAGCCAAGGCGCCTGGCAGCGCGGGCAGCAGCCGAACGGCTGGCCAGTGAGCTGGGCGAGCAGGTTGGGGAAACGGTGGGTTACCGCATCCGCCTGGACAGCAAGGTCGGGCCGAAAACCCGTATCGAAGTGGTGACCGAAGGCATCCTCACACGCCGCCTGCAAGCGGACCCGGCGCTGGAAGGTGTGGGCCTGCTGATTTTCGACGAATTTCACGTTTTGCTGATCGGTCATTCTTCAGCTCTGGCTTGTCAGGCTTTTCAGTCAAAGCCCACAAGGCTTTGATGCTCCTGCTCCTGCTCCTGCTTCATCTACCTGCCTTCACCGTCCCCTCCAGCTCCAGCTCGCAGAACCCACCCGCCTCCATGGTCATCACGCCCCCATCACCACCATCGCAATCACCTCAAATTCCTAGCATCATCAGCACATCCAAATTCATCACCGGGACAGTGCATGAGCGGGTCGAAAGCTAAGTCAACAACCAGCGCTAAGAAGAAAGCCGAAGCCAAGCCAAAGCGTGACGACTTCGTAGGATCAACACCGCAAAAGATTCGCGACAGTGCTGGAAATGTGTGCTCTTACCCTGGCTGTCACGTACACACTCATGGTGCGAAATCAAACGGAGAGGGCACTGTAAGCGTTGGTGTTGCATGCCACATCAAAGCCGCTGCGCCAGGTGGCCCGAGGTACGACGAGCAGCAAACCTCAGAACAGCGAAAGCACTTCGATAACGGCATCTGGATGTGCCAGACACATTCAAGGTTGATCGATGCGGACGATTCTGCCTTTAGCGTCGAAACCCTCCTTCAGTGGAAGCGCGATGCGGAAGCTAGATCCAACTCGTTACTGAATCAGAAAAGCTTCACCGAAAAGGAAGTGAAGGTAGCCGCAGAGCAAGGCTCAGTAGATCTGCTCCATCGGTTCGTGAATCGAGCTAATGACCCGCTCGAGACACCTGTAGCGGAGATAGTGAAGGGCTACGAATCTAACCTAGAAAACCTCGATTCGCGCTTCACTGTTGAGGTGAACAAAAGCGGAAATCACTACACGCATGTGATTCAGGCAGCTCAAGACAAGGTCAGCATCGACTTGGTATTGCAGAACCTCGATAAGCTGGATGATTTCTGGGCGGCGCAAAAGGCGTTTGTTGAAGAAGGCAGGGAGCTTAGGATCCCCGGTAAGCATTTTGAGCTCAAGGGTTCCAAACTCTTCGATGCTATTCAGCAGAAAGCCAATGGTGTTGGCCAAGGGGTGTTGACTATCGGTGGGGTCAAGAAACCGATCGCCGCCAATCTCTATATCCGCACCGATGGCGGGAGCGAAGTATTCATTGAGTCATTCACGTGCTACTACACCTCCGGCACTATGAGGACAGTCTTCGAGGGCTCGGCCTTGGAAGGCTTCATCGCGATCAAAGCCCATTGCTCGCATGAGGGGCAGGATCATCAGTTTGATCTGTCATTCAATGTTGAGCCTTGGAAGGGGAAAAACATACTCGAGCTGCCTCGTTTTGCTCGACTGTTAAAAGCAGCCCAGCTGATGGACAAGGGCAGGCTGGTTTTTGAGCTGGAGGTTGGCAGCAATGCTGCATCGTTTGACTCCAAATCGAGCATGATCTCCGATGAGTTCCACGCCCAGTTGCAATGGGTGATTCTCTATTTAGACGTGGCACGCAAGATCGCTGAGCAGTGCGATAAGCCTGTGCTGCTGCATGAGCTCGACTTCGATTATCAGCTTTATAAGGAGCTGAAGAAGTACGCAAAGCTTTTAGCTGGCCCCATCCATACGCAGCAGAACCCTGGTTTTGTTTGCTCAGGGGTACTGAATGAGTACGAGCCTGGTGCAATGGAGCGCGCTCAGTCCAGAGGCTGTTCTTCTCAGATAAAGCTGGCGCAAGAGGATTCGTTGGTGTTTGGGCTGTTTGGGACGGTCATACGGGCTCCAAGGAGGGAGTACATTTATACGGGCGTTGAAACGCTCTACTTCAGCGACATCGAAGAGCGCGGTGAGCCAAGGGTTGAGATTCACGCGACTCCTGAAACGAATGTTGTTGTTCAACTGCAGCCTGGCGAAGCGTGGACTGTTTTGGACGACTGGGATGGATCAGAGCTGCCGGCAGTAATTGACTGATCTCAGCAGAGCCCCTCAGCCTGGTTGACCCCCTTAAGCGAGCGGAGCACATGCAAGGCGGCGACAGACGATCACCTCTCATGTAGGTCGTGTCGGTTGTAGTGGCAAGTTGCCACGCGCCACGGCTACTATTGGCCGACGCTGCTTCACGCCGAGACTTCCAAGGAGGGTCGCCATGTGGGTTGATAACGAGACGGATACAGACTTTCTCAACTTCTCTGGTGTGGCTGACACTGTCGCTGAGATCATCTACTCAGCGAACGGCCGTCCGATTTCCATCGGCGTCTCTGGTGCCTGGGGCGCCGGCAAGTCGTCGATGATCAAGCTGATCCAAGCCTCCTTAAAAAACCCGCCCGAGCCAGGTGAAAAGCCGGCCAAAGACTTCGTGTTCGTTGAGTTCAATGCCTGGCTCTACCAAGGCTACGACGATGCACGCGCAGCGCTGATGGACGTGATCGCATCGCAACTGGAAGCTGAGGCGAAAGCCCGTAGGAAAGGTTTGGACAAAGTTGCTGATCTCGCCGCACGGGTGAATTGGCTGCGCGTCGCCAAGCTTGCCGGTAATGGCATTGTATCCCTCGCCACAGGCATTCTGAATCGCCCCTGGTTTCCTAGACACTCTCCAAGCTCAGGAAATAGCGTTTCTCATACTCTATTGGAGACAGCTGCATAGCACTGCTGTGTCGGCGTTTAGGGTTATAGAACATTTCGATGTAATCGAAAATATCACTTCGGGCTTCTTCACGGGTTGTGTAGATCTTTCGTCGGATGCGCTCCCGCTTCAAAAGTTGGAAAAAGCTCTCGGCTACGGCATTGTCGTGGCAGTTTCCCCGCCGACTCATGCTGCTGATTACATTGTTAGCCTTCAAGAAGCTTTGCCAATCTGAGCTACTGAACTGACTACCTTGATCTGAGTGAATCATCACTTGCTGCTGTGGCTTGCGTCGCCACACAGCCATCAACATTGCGTCGATAGCCAGGTCGCTGCACATCCTTGGCTTCATTGACCAACCAATTACTTGGCGTGAGAACAGATCCAGCACTACCGCTAGATAGAGCCATCCTTCATAGGTGCGGATGTAAGTGATATCTGTCACCCAGACCTTGTTCGGCTCACTGACCTTGAACTGCCGCGCGAGGTGGTTGGGCGAGGCCACTGTTGGTTTTCCACCGTAAAACCCTGGACGCCGCCGATAGCCCGTTTGCGAACGCAGCCCCTCCGCCTGCATCAAGCGCCCGACTCGATTTCGTCCGCATTCCTCTCCCAGCTCACGTAGGTCATCGTGAATTTTGCGGTAGCCGTATACACCTCCGCTTTCTAGCCAAGCGTGCTTGATCAAGCCAAGCAGACGTTGATCTTCTTTTGCTCGGGCAGATTGAGGCTCGGCCAGCCAGGCGTAGTAGCCGCTGGGGTGCACCTTGAGGGTTTGGCAAAGGCGCCGCACCGGGTAATCAGTCGAGTGCTTCTTGATGAAGGCGTACTTCAGCCGCACTCCTTGGCAAAGTACGCGGCGGCCTTTTTTAAGATGTCTCGCTCTTCAGTCACGCGCTTGAGTTCAGCGCGTAGCTTGCGCAATTCGGCCTGCTGATCGTCGTCTTGCTGACGCTGCTCTTGGGGCTTGGTGTAGACCTTGATCCAGGCGTAAAGGCTATGTACGGACATGCCCAGGCGCTGGGCGACATCGGCGACGGGTTTGCCTTTCTCGGTCACTTGCTTGACCGCTTCGATCTTGAACTCTTCGGGGTAACGCTGACGACTCATGGCACCTCCTATTTGGGCCTCATTATGAGGCTTGGAGGTGTCTACGAAACCAGGGGCGATTCATTCCAGCGCCTGGCTTGATAAGCGATGTAGTAGGACTGTACCACCGAGTCCGTTCTGGTGGAGTCGATCAAGAGGCGATTGAGGCGGCGCACGATGCCGCTGAGCAGGCGAAAGGTGAGGCGGAAAAACTGTTCCGCAGCGCGCCTCCCAAGACGTCGCCACCGAAAGAAATCCAAGCGCTCAGGGATAACTTTGAGGCCATCCTTGACGAGCTGGGCGTGACGCTGGTTGTCCTCATTGACGACCTTGATCGCTGCCTTCCTGAGACGACGATCTCTACCCTCGAAGCTATCCGCCTCTTCTTGTTCCTGCGCAACACTGCGTTCGTGATCGCCGCCGATAACGAGATGATCAAGCACGCGGTGCGTAAGCACTTCAGCGGCGTACCGGATGATTTCCTGGTCACCAGCTACTTCGACAAGCTGATCCAGGTGCCCATTCGTGTTCCTCCACTGGGTACCCAAGAGGTGAGGGCGTACATGATGATGCTGTTCCTTGAGAACAGTGCGTTGCCGAAAGAGGTGCTCGAGGACATCCGGCTCAAGGTACGCGGCCAGCTCCGTACGACCTGGCAAGGCAATCGCGTGGATCGAGCCTTCATGCAGGGCTTGTACAAAGACTACCCCTCCGAACTGATTGGCAAGTTCGACACTGCCGAGCGCTTGGCAGCAGTCATGACTTCTGCCTCAGGTATTCAAGGCAACCCGCGACTCATCAAGCGCTTCCTCAACGCGCTGGCCATCCGTATGAGTATCTCGCGCGCCCAAGGCGTAGGAGTTGATGAAGCTGTGCTGGTTAAGCTGATGCTGTTCGAGCGCAGCGGTAACCCGAAGGCCTACGAAGAGCTGATGAAGGCAGTGGCTACCGACAAACACGGGAAGCCGGCCATGCTTCGAGACTGGGAAGACCATATAGACAAAGGCAAGACCCTAGCTCTATCCCAGCCTTGGGATCAGCCATTTGTGAAAGAGTGGTTGGCTCTCCCTCCCGCGTTGGCAGACAAAGATCTTCGTGGTGCGATCTACGTGAGCCGCGAGCATGCACCGATCATTACAGATGAGGATCGACTGTCGTCAGAAGCTGCAGAGCTGTTGACGGCTCTGCTCGAGATACCTGAGATGGCGCCTCAACTGAAGGAGCGTCTGGGAGCCCTTGCACCTGTTGAGATCAACGTTGTTATGGATCGCTTGCTGGACAAAGCAGGTGGAGAACAGGAATGGGGCGTGCCAGACATTCTTGAAGCAATGCTGGTTGTTGCAAGGCTGGATGCGCAACAAGGGCTTCGGCTGGCTGCATTTTTGAAGGAGCGTCCACCAGCGCAGATTCAGGCCGGTATCGTGCCTAAATTGAGCGATGAAACATGGGCGAAATCGGTCTGCGATTTCTGGCTGAGTGCCGACGTCGGCATGCCGGTAAAAACTGCGATAAGGAAGTTGAATGGGAACGTCACAAAATAACGACGGGCCAGGGAAGGGTACGCCGTACGTACCACCTTGGACGCCGCCATTGCCCCCGGTGCCCCCTCAGCCGCCTGTTCCTCCCGAGCCGTTAGATCCGACTGATCCAGAGTGTGGCCCACCAGACGAAGGGCCTCCTGATCCAGACAAGGAGGCAACTGATGATGGAGAGGAAGGTACAGATGATAGAGGGCCGGTGCCGCAAGCGCCGCAGCCAATAGCGCCACCTGGACGATTTGGTGGTGCACGTCGTGGCCTAGGTGACTATGCGAGCAACGGTGATCGACGCAGCCTGCGCAAAAGCCTCCGCGACTACGTGCGCCAGGGTTATGGCGGATCTAAAACGACCACTGCACGATTCGGTGGTACTGCCTCGGTTGCCGGCGCTCTGGGTCAAGCACTCGAATCCGCCGCTGATAGTGCCAACCAAGCTGCACCAGGCGTGCTCGATCCCGCTATGTGGCAAGGTCGTTCGCCTTCCGAGGTCATGGATGCGCTGGTAGAAGCGGTGCGTCCTGTGGACGGAACTCAAGACGCCGAGGCCGAGCGCGCGTCTATTCGAGGTTCTCTGTCTGATGTGCTCGTGCGTTATCCGGATGCCGACCTGCTCAATCTTTCAACAGAGCAACGGGCATTTGTGATTGAGCGATTCACCGCGATGGATGTGTTCCACCGATATGAACTCGACCTTGGCAAAACCATTCAAGAGAAGGCTAAATCGGCAACCGTAGCTGTACGCCGCTTGAAGGAAGTCAAGGACTACATCAAAGAATGTGTCTCTGCGTCGTTTCGCAAGATCGCGGCAACTGGGGCCCGCCTGACAACGGGCCGGATTTCGCAGGTGGTCAGCCAGGCATTGCAGGACACCTTTGAAGTGTTTGAGGGGTACGTCGAATGAGGTTCATATGCGGCCCAGCCGATTTCACAGTGCCGGGTGTCGATGATGCGATGCAGGTGGTGATCTACGGCAAGGCAGAGAAAGGGCAGGTGAGTGTCGGAGGGTATGCTCGCGAGCTTCTGGAGAAAGCCCACTTGGAGATCGACCCCCGAGCCTGGGATTTCCTGAGCATTGCGCTTGCGGTTGTCGCAGCAGACTTCACTGCTCTTCGTGCAAAAAGCGCTGATGCTTGGACGCGTGTGATTGATCTAGATATTGCCGTTCAAGATCCGGAGTTCTGGAACACTCAAGCTCGAGCGCTTGAAGGAGCTTTGCGCTTTCTCACCACGGATCGTTGGACGCTCACATTCCATGCGGGTGGATTCGGGCCTCCTGCGCAGCTGCAGGCTCTGCATCCTAGCGAAGACGCTGTCGTGCTTCTGTCGGGTGGCTTGGACAGTTTGATCGGTGCTATCGATTTGGTGGAGCAAGGTGTGAAGCCATACGCGGTGAGCCAGATCGTTAGGGGTGATGGAGAAAAGCAGGATCGCTTCGCCAAGAGTTTGGGCTTGGAGCGACTTGGCCTTAACCATGTCACGAAATCACCCGGCCAGCAGGAGCCATCGCAGCGTGCTCGTTCGATAATCTTCTTGGCGTTTGGGTTGGCGGTGGGGACGTCGCTTGACCGTTATCACAGGGGCCAGACTGTGCCGCTCTACATCTGTGAGAACGGCTTCATTGCAATCAACCCTCCATTGACGATATCCAGGCTCGGTAGCCTGAGTACGCGTACAGCCCATCCTGAATACCTTGGGCGGCTTCAACAGATCCTCGATGCTGCTGGCATCAATGTGCAGATTCGAAATCCCTATGCCTTGATGACCAAGGGTGAAATGCTCGCTGCATGCCGAAACCAGAGTTTGCTCAAAGAGCATGCTGTGGCTTCAACAAGTTGCGGACGATTTCAGCGTTTCGGGTACAAGCACTGCGGTCGTTGTGTGCCTTGCCAGGTGCGGCGCGCCTCTTTCAAACGATGGTCTGCGATACGCGACGACACCCGGTACGTCTATGACAACCTGAGCCTGGATGATCTGCAGCATGGGAAGTTTGAGGACGTACGGTCTGTCGGCATGGCTTTAGCCAATGTTGCCCACGAGGGATTTGAGCACTGGCTGGGACATAGTCTGTTCTCGCCCTTTATCCAGGATCGAGCTGGTTACAGTGCGATGCTTGCCAGAGGATTGGACGAGCTTGGCCGTCTGCACCAAGCCTACAAGCTCAGCTAAATGCTTCATCGCTAAGCCCAGTAAAATGCAATGCCAGTCGACGCCTCGCGGATGGGGTGTCGACTTGCCCGAGAGGGGGTGCCCACTAGAAATGCGCACGCTATATCGGCGCAAAATCCTGCCAGATTGCGTCGCTCAGTGCCGGGAAATGGTGCGGTTGGATAAAGAAAAAGGATATTTGTAACAAGATAAAACAGGATTGAAACCGAGAAACCCTTGTCCCATGCGGGCTGTGCATGCGTACAGTACAAAAATGGGATCCAAGACACAGTTTGCGCACAAGTTATCCACACCCCATCAACTTGCGCGTCTCGAAATAGCCCCTTATCTTGTAGCTAAGTCGTAACGAGGCCACTATATCTTGGGTTTCGGCGGCTAAGGCGGAATCGAAAAAGCTAGCAGGCACATGCGCAACGTTTGCAGACACAACGCATGAACCTGCCACCCGATACCGCTCATGAAAGCGGTGGGATGCGCATTTAGAGATAACCAGGGGAGGGTGTCAACGCTCTACCAGAGGTTTCTGCTCAACGTGCTCCCGCCTGAATCTCGATTCAAGACTGTGGAGTATTCCCTGCTATGTCTAAAAATACGAAAGAAACGTCCCCGAAGGTTGCCACCCTGGCATCTGAAACCCTGCGCGACTCGAACTCTTCTGCGATTCAGAAGAAGCTCGCAGCATCTGCCATGTCCCAGGCGTCCTCTGGTAAGCAGACCAGTGCTGAGATGGAAGCGGTAGCTGGTCGCGTGTTGGAAAGCGACAAGTACAGCTCTACTACCAAAACGTTGGCAGCCTCGGTGCTCGCTCAGTCCAACAAAGAGCGGGGTAACTAATCATGGCTCGTTATTACGTGAACAAAAACGCGCAAGCCAACGGCGATCATGAAGTGCACACGGGTAGCTGCACCTTCCTCCCTTCGATTTACAACCGCCAAGATTTGGGCGAGCACACCTCGTGCTTGACTGCTGTTCGTCAGGCTCGGGTGACGTACCCACAGTCCAATGGCTGCCGGTTCTGCTCTTCTCTCTGCCATACCAGCTAACCATTGGCCAGGGTCGACTCTCCTTGTTTGGGAGTGTCGTCCCCTGGTGTTTATGCAGCGGTTTGCTGCGCGTAGAAATCTCGAAGCCTAGGAGGCAGGACATGGCAGTAACGGTGAAGCATTTGGATCTGCAGCAGCAGAAGTACAAATACACCTGGAAGCGCGATAAAGGGGATGGGACGTACGCCGGCCCACTTGACCGAGCTAAGGTCGACAAAGACGAGGGCTATGAGGTCGCTGACTTCATCGAGAAATTGATGAATGACCATGGCAAGTCCGGAGCGGCAAATATCCGTGCCGCAGAGGAAGCTCTCAAGGCACCTCAACTCAGCACCATGACTTCTCGAGCGGATCTCTATAAGGCGGTCAAGGCTGATCTGCGCTGGTAGGTCTGCTAGCCAGTACCTTTCACGATAGTCATGAGATCTATGGGGAAGCGCATGTTGGATGCACCGTTTTTCGATCCGCGTATGCCTTGGTGGTTTGACCAGGTCGCGAAGGATTACAGCCAGAAGCTGGCCACGCTTGGAAAATGGCTTTTTGTAGGAAGCGGCGCGCTGTTCTTTGTTCCGCTAACTCAGTGGCTAGCTTTGGGGTTGGCCGGGGTGCTGCTTGCGACTGCGGTCATCCTAGGGCGTGCTTACAATAAGCATGTTGATGAGTTTATCGAGCACACTTCGCTCGCAAACCTCATCAAAATTTTCGCTCCCACGTGGCGATTTGTGCTCATGACGAGCATTCTCCTCGGGGTTGGCTGTGGGCTGACTGAGTGGAGCTTCTTCGCCGAGTACAAGCAGATCATTATTGGTCTGTTCGTTTCGGGCGGGATTTTGGATCTGGCTTAAGGTCTCTTCAGCAACTGAAGAATGGCAGGTAGCGGCCCGTTTTGGCCAGCTATCCGCTACACAGATCCGTCACCTGACGAACCTTTGTATACTGCGCTCCTGCCGCAGGAGTACTCATGAGTTTGTTGCCAATCAACGCCGCGTTGCCGGCCCTTCTTGAAGCCCTTCAAAATCGAAATGAGGTGGTACTTCAAGCACCGCCTGGCGCCGGTAAAACGACTCGCGTCCCGCTTGCCTTGCTCAATGAACCATGGCTCCAAGGGCAGACGATCATCATGTTGGAACCTCGCCGGCTCGCAGCCCGAGCTGCCGCCGAGCGCATGGCGAACGAGCTAGGCGAGAAGGTCGGTGAGACCGTTGGCTATCGTATTCGCCTGGACAGCAAAGTCGGGCCAAAGACGCGGATCGAGGTGGTGACCGAAGGAATACTGACGCGCCGTCTGCAGAGCGATCCTGCACTTGAAGGTGTGGGGCTCGTAATCTTCGACGAATTCCATTTGAGAAACCTAGATGCCGATCTCGCCTTGGCCCTGACGCTCAATGGTCGCGAGCTTTTCCGGGACGACGCTCCACTCAAGGTGCTGCTGATGTCGGCAACGCTGGAAGGTGAAAGGTTGTCGCGCTTGCTGGATGACGCACCGATCGTGACGAGTGAAGGCCGGATGTTCCCGGTCTCGACAGTCTGGGGAAAACCTCAGCAACCTGGAGAATACGTCGAGCCTCAAGTGATTAGTGCGTGCCTTGAGGCGCTTGCTGATCAGCCTGGCAGCTTGTTGGTTTTCCTTCCTGGTCAAGCCGAGATCCGTCGAGTCGTGACAGGCCTGGAAGATGCTTTGACCCAGTCACCATCACTTCAGCGTGACGTTCTACTTTGCCCCCTTCATGGTGAACTCGATCTGAATCAGCAGCGGGCTGCGATTGATCCGGCACCGGCAGGAAAGCGGAAGGTTGTGCTGGCCACAAACATCGCTGAGACCAGTGTCACCATCGACGGCGTGCGTGTCGTTATCGATGCAGGTCTTGAACGTGTACCACGTTTCGATCCTCGCAGCGGTATGACACGGTTGGACACCCAACGCATATCGAAAGCCAGTGCTACTCAACGTGCTGGTCGAGCAGGGCGGGTCGAGTCAGGTGTGTGCTACCGACTCTGGTCTGAAACCCAGCACGACCAAATGGCGGGTTTCAGTTCGCCCGAAATTCAACAAGCGGATCTCACAGGTTTGGCCCTGCAGCTCGCTAAATGGGGCGTCCAGCCAAGTGACCTGAAGTGGCTTGATGCTCCGCCTACAGCTGCTTACTCGCAAGCGAACGATTTGCTTCGACGGCTTGGCGCCCTGCAACCAGATGGGCAATTAACTAGGCACGGCCAAGCTATGGCTGAGCTGCCGAGTCATCCTCGGATCGCACATTTGCTACTGCGTGGCCATGAGCTTGGTCTGGCTGAAACCGCATGCAACATCGCTGCGTTGCTCGGCGAGCGTGATATTCAGCGTGGCGGTGGAGCAGACCTTCACAGTCGTTTGGCCATCCTGTCCGGTGAGCAGAGAGCACAGCGGGGTGAGCAAGGCGGTGCTCAAAGAGCGAAGCAAATAGCAAGGCAATATCGGTCGTACTTGCGCGGCCAAGCATCGCAACCAGTCGCCGATCCCGACCACTCAAGGTGGGTGGGCTGCTTGCTTGCCTTGGCGTATCCAGATCGTGTTGCACAACAGCGTCGTGCTGGTGGGGCTGAGTATCGTCTGGCTAATGGTCGAGCTGCGATGTTCACCGAAGCTGATGCACTGATGAAGCATTCTTGGCTGGTGATCGCCGACTTGGGAAGCCGGCAGGGCCAGCGTGAGGAGCGGATCTACCTGGCTGCCGATTTGGATGAAGCGTTGTTCGACACTGTCCTTCAAGAACAGGTCTCCCGGGTGGATGAACTTGATTGGGATGAGCGTGAAGGTGTGCTCCGCGCCGAGCGGCAGGAGAAAGTCGGGGAGTTGATTTTGTCGCGTGCGCCTCTGGTCGACCTAAGCGATGAAGCGCGCGTTCAGGCCTTGCTCAACTACGTTCGCCGGAAGGGGCTGGAGCTTCTTCCGTGGACGCCTGACCTGCGTCAGTGGCTGGCAAGGGTGGAGCTGCTGCGCATACTGGATGAAGAATCGGGTAAGCAGAGCGAGTGGCCCGATCTTCGTGATGAAGCCTTGCTGGTGTCGCTCGAGCAGTGGTTGGGCCCCTACGTCGGTAAAGTTACGCGGCTCAGCCATTTTGGTCAGCTCGATCTGTCCTCTATCATCCGCAACCTGCTGCCGTGGCCCCTTCCGCAGCAGTTGGATGCGCAGGCGCCCCAGACGGTTTCGGTACCGTCCGGGTCGAATATTCGAATCGACTACAGCGAGCGTCCGCCCGTACTCGCGGTGAGGCTGCAGGAACTGTTCGGGCAAGCTGACACGCCACGCATCGCGAATGGTCGCCAAGTGCTCAAGCTGCATCTGCTATCGCCGGCGCGGCGTCCCGTACAGGTGACCCAGGACTTGGCAAACTTCTGGGCATCGACCTACGTTGAGGTGAAGAAGGATCTGAAGGGCAGATACCCCAAGCATTTCTGGCCTGACGACCCCCTCGTCGCTCAAGCTACTGCGAGAGCCAAGCCGAGGGGTACCTAATCTGGTCGTAGGCAAGACAAAGACTCAGGGTTGCAATTGTAAGGTCGCTGTCGTCCCGTGGTGTTATCGCTATCCCACTTCACTCATCTGCCGCTGGCATGTGCCAGAACTTGTGTACGGTGGAGTAAGGAATCTCCAGCTTCACTGAGGTCGCTTTCTGGCTGAGGCCGTCAGCCTTGCAGTCGAGGATTGCTTTGATCCTGTCTGGAGGAGTCGGCGGCTTGCCGGACTTCGCCGCTATAAGCGCCCCATTCGAGAATTGCGCAGGCAGGCTTTCCATCACACGCATCTCACGAAGCTTACTCAGCTCTGTCCAGAGGTGCGTCATGAACTCTTCAAGTTGTTCTTGGCGCTCGTAGCAAGAGGCAGCTGCGAGGAGTGCTACCGAATCGACGTCCAGGCGTTTACTGATGTCTTCGAGCATCTCGAAGCTGATGTTGGATTTCGCGTGCTCGATCCTGTGCAAATGCCGAGGCTCCACCGTGGATGCGAGCTGTTCTTGGGACAGGCCGCGAGCAGCACGGGTGGCGCGGAGGACGGCTGCCAGAGTGTATCGCGTTGGCATGGTAGAGCTTCCCGCAAAGGGAAGCATAAGGCCACACCGAAAATTCTACATCCACGTACTATAGGCAGTGAATGCGGAATGATGGTATGGTGGCCCCATCCGTTCCCGCATGTCGCTTTTGTTCTGAGAGCACGATCATCTGTGGGTGCTAAGTTGTCAATTTATATGAATTGTTTAAGGGCCTAGTTCTAGCTAAGCGCCCATGATTTATGGGGGCTACACGTTGTTAGTTACTAACCAGACAGAGCTTCGAGGTCAGTTTCAAGCCCATGACAGTCTGCGCATGCTGTGGAACTCAGCGAGCCTCGATCCGACCGGCTATTACTTCGTGGTGGAAGGGAGCGGAGTTACTGATGCGGGGGTTGGGCCTACTGTGCGGTTGGTGTCGAGCGTCGAAGCTGTTGATGCTTTGTGCAAGGGGAGTTCGCCCGAATTTCTGAGCGTCAACCGGGTTCAGTTGATCGCGCCGCCAGCGATGACCAAACAGCCTGAAATATCGATGCAGCTGCTCAGTGAGATTCGTGTCGAGGAAGGCAGCGAGGCAGATCCTGTGTACGTGTTCGTCACTCGGGACGGGCAGATTTTCACCAGTGCTCGGAGGTGAGGGATGCCAGTTTCCCTGCAAGACGCAATGTCGTTCCTCTACGGAGCCGGTGAGCTCACCCAAGGCTGGACTGGAGAGAGAGCCGACCTGATCGATGTTGCGCAGCAGCGCTTCCCAGGTAAGGCGTTTTGCTTAGTGAAGCGGTGGATCATTGTTGAAATCCCCACGGACGAGGTTGAGTCGCTGCCGGGTGGGATCGCGCCGATGATCGTACTCGCTCATGAGGTCATTCATGACAGTCGAGGACGTTTCGTGCCTGGCAGCTGGGTGAGAACAACCTACGCAATTTCGCATGAGCAGCCATGGATATTCGAGACTCGCAACACGATCTATTTACTAGTCGGCGACGGATACACGAAGCAAGCATCTCTGGAAATGGTGCTGTCGTTTCGTCCCTGAGCACTTCAGATTTTGTAGCCCGGTCGTCCTTCGGACTGGCCCGGGAGTAGCTACGCAGCCCATGCACGACGGAGCGCGAGTATGAAGATCGCGGTTTATTCGGATCTACACAATGAGTTTTCCCCGTTTGAACCACCTCAGCTAGACGTCGACCTGGTTGTGCTCGCTGGGGATATTTCTGTGCGCGGTCGAGGAGTCAAGTGGGCCAACGATACGTTCGACTGTCCGGTGATCTACGTTTGCGGGAATCACGAATACTACGGCGGTCACCTCGATCGGACGCTGACGAAGATGAAGCAGGCGGCAGCCGAGCACGTGCGGGTATTGGACAACGAGTCTTTGATCGTCGGCGATGTCAGATTTTTGGTGGCGACTGCGTGGACGGATTTCACCTCAACCGGCAATTACAGGCTAGCGATGTCATTGTGCTGGGAGCGTATGAACGATTTCAGCCAGATCCGACATGGTGAAGGCTACAGCCGGCTTCGCCCGGTCGACCTCATTGCTCGCAACATCAGCACGCGCGCATTTCTGGCTGAAGAGCTGGCCAACGACTTCGAAGGCAAGACCGTCGTCATCACCCATCATTGCCCGATCGAAGAGGTCGCGGGGGATGGTCATGAAGGCCATCTTGGCGCCGCTTACTTCAATCGGTGGGATGACTTGGTCTCGCAGGCTGATGCCTGGGTTTTTGGCCACACCCACTACGCAGTCGACACTGTCATCGATGGGTGTCGACTGGTTTCAAATCCTAGGGGATATCCCGGTGAAAAGGCCGGCTTTTTGCCGGACTTCGTCTTAGAAATTTAAGCGTTCCCTAGGAGCCTTGGGTGCTTGGGAGAGGGCTAATTTGCATGCAGGAGCGCAAGAACAGATGACAGCTGAGATCATCAGGTATCCAGGCAAAGAGCTAACGGCTTTCCAGCTCAAACGTATCGTTCGAGCTATGAGTCAGAAGTACCCTATTCCGATAACGGCCTATCTGAGCGATGTGGTCATTGCTAACGACTGCGCGATCGGTGCGGTGTTTGGTCAAAGCGCCTCGGGGGTTATCGAAAAGCGCACAGATGCATACTCGTTGACGACTGCGCCGATTTTCACATTGATGAAAATTGAGCAGTTCTGGGTGGTTACTACGAAGGGAGGGAATTTCGTCCTGACGTCGTTCAGACGTGGAATGGGGAGAGCCAGCCTCCGAGCGTTGATCGCTACAGCTGACAAGCCAGACGCGATCACTGCCGTCTAAACCTGCTCGCCACCCGCATTAGGGCACCGGCTAGACCACACAAGCCATTCCTGGCGGTACAGCTTTAGACTGCGGTTCGAAGTAATTCAATGGCAGGTTCAGAAATCGGAGTTGCGTTAAGCCTACACGGATGATGGGCAGCTGAAAAAAGATAGTTTTGATGCTATCCGTGGCGGTTTCCATCGGGCTTTGCAGGTCGACTTATTGGCTGATAGCCTGGCCCAGCACAGGGATTCTCCATGAAAGACTATAAAGCTAGGTTGAATGAGGCGACCGCAGGCCTTCACTATTGCGATTTGATTCTCACGAGCCAAGAAGCTGCAGAGTTGAAGCAGCTGGTCGTAGAGCTTCAAGCAGCCGGTCAGCATCCAAGACTGGCTGGCGTATTCAAGAGCATTCTCGAGTATACGTGGAGTAGCGAAGGGGGGATCGACATGCTCAACTCCCCCAAGCCTGAGCAGGGTTGAGCTCACGTCATCCGGAGCCATTGTCCATTGGAGCAGACGTCGTGAAAGACCTCAGCAAAATGCTTCTCCCCGATCACCCGATGTACACAGGAGCTGTTGAAGCGCTTAGGCGGTATCACCAGGCCCAAGCTGATGGCCTTTCAGGTATTGAGCTTGAGCATCTCCGACTCACAGCGGAGCATCTCTTCCAAGCTGTCACTGACTTTCAGCTCCAAGCAGTGGGGCATCAGAGAGTGACGGCTCACTGAAAAACCTTGTTTGCTCGAAAGTGCGAGGGCCTGAAGCGTACCTTCCTCGAAACGCCCCAGTCGCCCGCATGCTGGCGTCGAGCGTTCGTAAGCGTGCGGCGATCTTGCTTTCCGGACTCCAGCATTAGGGTGATGGTGTCCGCGTATTTTTGATCGGACGCGATCACCCATATCGCCAAGATTTCCATGCTCGAACGAAGCTCTTACGAATCGAGCGTAGCATCTTGGTTGGTAGCCTAGTATGGGGAAGGCGGACTGTATCTCTTACCCTTATCAGGAGCATTTCTAAGATGGAAATCTTCGACGACCCATCGGAAAAAGCGGCGGCGTTGCTACACCGTCTGGGTGTCCATGAAGTGTCTTCGGGAGTCTGGGCGTTCACGGACGTGGACGGTAAGCGTCCGGCGAACTCACCTTCCGAACTCCAGCATTAAGGGCGATGGTGTCCGCGTATTTTTAAGCGGACGCGATCACCCTTATCGCCAGGATTTCCATGCGCCAACGAAGCTCTTATCCGAAACCATTCAAAGCCCAAGTCGTTCAGGAATGCCTGCAACCTGGCGCGACGGTGTCCAGTGTTGCCATCAGCCACGGCATCAATGCCAACGTCATCCGCAAATGGCTGCCGCTCTATCGAGATCAGCCTGCAGCAGCTTCACTACCGGCTTTCGTCCCGCTAAAAGCCCCACCTAAACGGCCAGTCGAGGCGTCAGTGATCATCGAGTTGCCCATGGCCGGGCAAGTGATCACGGTGAAATGGCCAACCTCAGATCCTGAGGGCTGCGCGCAATTTATCCGGGCTGTCTCTCAATGATCCGCATCGATGCGATCTGGCTGGCCACCGAGCCGATGGACATGCGCGCCGGTACCGAAACCGCTTTAGCCCGAGTAATCGCGGTGTTTGGTGCGGCGAAGCCGCACTGCGCTTATCTGTTCGCCAATCGCCGGGCCAACCGGATGAAAGTGCTGGTGCACGACGGCGTGGGCGTCTGGCTTGCCGCACGGCGACTGAACCAAGGCAAGTTCCACTGGCCCGGCATTCGCCATGGCTGCGAGGTCGAGCTCGACAATGAACAACTCCAGGCGTTGGTACTGGGCTTGCCGTGGCAGCGCGTTGGCGCCGGCGGTGTGATCAGCATGCTGTAAACGCCGGCCATTTGGCCGGTCTACTTGTCGTCGTCCCGCGCCTGCTCTGGCACAATCGGCGGCATGACTTTCTCGCCCAACCTCGACCAGATGACCCCGGAACAGCTTCGTGCCTTGGCGGCACAGGCGTTGCAGTTGCAATCACAGGTCGAGGCGATGAGCAGGAAGATCCAAAACGATGAAATCCTCATCGAACAGTTCAAGTTCGAAATCGCCCTGCTCAAACGGCACAAGTTTGCCAAGCGCAGCGAGCAAATCAGCCCGGCTCAAAGCAGCTTGCTGGATGACCTGCTCGACACAGACCTTGAAGCTATCGAGGCCGAGCTAAAACAGCTCCTCCCAGCTGCGCCACAGTCCGAACCACGGCAATCCCCGAAACGTGCGCCCTTGCCGCCGCAGTTTCCACGCACCGTCATTCGCCATGAACCCGAAAACACTCAGTGCGCCTGTGGTTGCCAGCTCCAACGCATCGGCGAAGACGTCAGCGAAAAGCTGGATTACACGCCGGGCGTGTTTACCGTCGAGCAACATGTGCGGGGCAAATGGGCCTGCCGTCAGTGTGAAACACTGATCCAGGCGCCGGTGCCGGCGCAGGTTATCGATAAAGGTATCCCGACCTCAGGTTTGTTGGCCCACGTGATGGTGGCCAAGTTTGCCGATCACTTGCCGCTGTATCGGCAGGAGAAGATTTTTGGCCGCGCCGGGCTGGCAATTGCTCGCTCGACCCTGGCGCAGTGGGTTGGACAAACCGGTGTGCGACTTCAGCCGTTGGTCGATGCACTGCGTGAAGCGGTGCTGAACCAGGGTGTGATCCACGCCGACGAAACACCGGTGCAAATGCTTGCGCCAGGCGAGAAGAAAACCCACCGGGCTTATGTCTGGGCCTACAGCACCACGCCGTTTTCGGCGCTCAAGGCGGTGGTTTACGACTTCAGCCCAAGCCGTGCTGGCGAACATGCGCGCAACTTCCTGGGTGACTGGAACGGCAAGCTGGTCTGCGACGACTTCGCTGGCTACAAAGCCGGGTTTGAACAAGGCATCACTGAAATCGGTTGCATGGCCCACGCCCGTCGCAAGTTTTTCGATCTGCATGTGGCGAACAAAAGCCAATTGGCCGAACAGGCGCTGCACTCGATCAGCGGCCTGTACGAGGTCGAACGCCAGGCGCGAGACATGAGTGATGAAGATCGTTGGCGAATACGTCAGGAACTAGCGGTACCGATCAGCAAAACACTGCATGAGTGGATGTTGGCCCAGCGTGACCTGGTGCCCAACGGATCAGCCACGGCCAAAGCCCTCGATTACAGCCTGAAACGCTGGGTAGCGCTGACGCGCTACCTGGACGATGGGGCTGTGCCCATCGACAACAACCAGGTCGAGAACCAGATACGGCCATGGGCACTCGGGCGCTCGAACTGGTTGTTTGCCGGGTCGTTGCGCAGCGGCAAACGCGCGGCGGCGATCATGAGCTTGATCCAGTCGGCACGCATGAATGGGCATGATCCGTATGCCTATCTCAAGGATGTGCTGACGCGGCTGCCGACCCAACGGGCCAGTGAGATCGGGCAGTTGCTGCCGCATCAGTGGGTACCGGCCTGACTTACGCAAGGTGAGTTGGGCGGACGCTTACCGTGGACGTCGCGAGCCACGGCCATGTGCATCACTCTCAGCAGCCGGTTGCTCTTGCTGCGTACGCCGCCATCAACACGACGTTTGCAGCCGGTCGCTTTCCCGGATACACGCTGATCGACCTGGTTGAAAAAGTGAGTTGCATGGACGGCACAGAAAATGCCGCCTTAGCGAAGGTTTGCCAGGTACCTCCACCAATAGACTGGTCACCCAAGGAACGAGGGGAAAAGTTCGGAGAGGTCGCTTGGCACATCGTTAAGAAATACGAGCTGGATGCCTGCTTCACACGAAGTAGGCCGTGGGGAATCCAAGAAGGTAGTCATTACAGCATGCGTCCTTGCGGCTTCGATCATGATCGGTCAGAGCCTGACCCTGATGGGTTAAAAGCGATGCGCCGTGCGTACAGAGAAATGACCGATTTACAGCGAGTGATGGTACTGACGCTGCTTCACCTATATTCACCAGGAAAGGACGACTTCTACCTGATAGGTGGCTGTCCGACCCAGATTTCTGCAGCTGCAGCACTTGGAGTTTTGCGAGCAAATGGAAATGCGATAAGGGAATGGGGACTGCTCGTAACTCATTACGCAGGCTGGTAATGCTGCCAGCGCGCCTTATTGGCGCGCTCGTCTGGCATTCTCAAGTGCAAGAGTCTGCTCAGCAAGGATGTCCATCGGCCTGGTGGCCAGCCGCGCAGGACGCTGGCTACGCGGGGAATCTTGGTCATGACCGATCAACAGACGCTGTTGAAGCCTTTCGCTATTTTTTGCCCGGTACCGCAAATGGCACCGTATACCGCCGCGCAATCCAACCCTCTTGGATTTCGCCTGAGACATCAACGGATACCTTTATCCACGCCTCCCCATCCTCCAGTACCTCAAGAACAGCTCCGATTTTAGGAAGCGCTTTAATTTCTGACTCTTCGGATGGTTCCGTTCGGAGATTGACCTTGTCGCCTATCAGCACCCGATGGCCTGAAAGCAAGCTCACCTGATCTTGAGGAATCTGAGCAATACACGCCTTGACCTCAGCTGGGCTTTTCGCATCAGATAGTTGGCCCTGCGAGAACACGACTGCCTGCCACACATTCATGAGGTACATGATCACATTCATGAAGTGATACAGGTACATCATGTACTGCAGCAGGTGAGCTCTGGCTGGTGCAGGCAATTGCTCAACCGCGTCGCCGCTGTAAATTTTGTCGACGATCTGACGTTCCATCGCTGGGACGTCTTCATGCTCAGCTGTGTTGCTCGAGAATAACGACTCTGGATTCTGAAGTGCGACCTCTGCAAAGATCGCCGAGATGTCATGTGCTTCGTCTGATGCCAGATAGCCGAGGAGAGGGGAGTCTAGATCTCCCCAAGATCCGATGGCCACAGCAGCCATACGTAGCGCAGAACTGCTAGTGATCGAGTCCAGCTCAGTGAAAGCATTCCTCCATGAGGATACCGTCAGTGACTCGAGTACAGCTCTAGCCGCTGTCAATCCCGGATTGTTGATCGACTTCAGCGCTGCCTCTATGGCTTGCTTCCATGGCGGATTTTGAGCTGACTCGATAGCCACCATTGCTTTTATCCAAGGCGGATTGTTCAGCGAATCGGCGGCCGCCAGGGCTTGCTTCCACGGAGGATTTTCGGTCGATTCGATTACTGCCATCGCCTTCTTCCAAGCGGGGTTGTTCATCGAGTCAACTGCGGCCAAGGCCTGCCTCCATGGCGGGTTCTCTATTGATTCAATAGCAGCCATGGCCTTTTTCCAGGAGGGGTTACCACTCGAATCGGCCGCTGCTAGAGCTTTTTTCCAGGGCGGATTTTCCATTGCTTCGATAGCCGCCATGGCCTTCTTCCAGGGCGGATTCTCGATTGATTCGATCATCGCCATGGCCTTTTTCCACGGTGGGTTGTTGATTGATTCGATCAGCGCCACGGTCTTCATCCACGGTTGGTTGCTGATTGAGTTCAACCTGTCTATCGCGTTCAGCGAAGCTCTTGCCTGATCTAGGGCAGTGACGCGCGGAAGGTCGTAAGACAGATCCGCTTCTGTCAGTGCGGTACTGTCGACCCCGATAGGCGGAGTCTCGCCCTTGAAAGCTTGGTCTGGGGGCAAGGCCGAAGAAATTTGATTAGGTACTTCTGTTTCGGTGCGTGGAGGTCGGTTTTTATCTTTCAAGTCGCTCACCCTTTCCCTCGCCGTCCGCTGAAATGGACGGCCTGAATTATGGCGATTCTAAGTCATTTCCCCCTATCACAAGCTGCGAGGAGGGCGAGGGAGGGTGGAGGTTTCGGCAGTTTAGACGCCAGCGCGTGACACCTAACGTCATCTGCGTTCTCTGGGTTGTCCGATGCAAGCGCGGCTCAAAGACATCGCTCATCCCCGAAGGGGCTAGAGTCGTAACATGCTGCTCCGATTGGCCTGGTTTCAGTGTGACGGGTCGACTCTCCATGGAGCTCGAGCGCTCGAAGTGCGTGGTGGCACGGTGATATCGGATCAGAGTATTCTCCGTGTTCCCCACATGGAGAGACCACAATGGATGCTGTCAGTCGGGTTGAGCGCGCAAGGATCAAAGCGTTTTATAAGTTGCTCGTAGATAGGCTTGGAGCTGAAGCTTGGGCTCAGCGCAGAGCTGCGTACGTGAAGCGCGTCCGAGAGAAAGATTCGAGTTTCGATGTCAGGCTGCCGATCGAGCCCCAGCTCTTCATGCCGGAAGAGAACGACATCGACTGGTACATTCTGGTTGCCTACCTGGCGCACGATTTTCCACTCTGTGATTCTGCCTATAGCAGCAGACGCATCTACCCGTACGCCATGGCCATCGGCGCCGTTGCAGATCAGCTTCGCAAGGTGCCGAATGTTGAGGACGTTCTCGACAAAATGTTGGCGAACAACAACAACCCTGAAACTCAGCTGTTCGAGCTGCTGACGGCCTCTTTCTACATCAAGAATGGCTATGAGGTTTCCTTCATCCCCGAGAACAGTATCACCTGGCCCAACGGGAAGAAAAAGTCTCCAGACCTCCTGGTTAGATCTGGAGACCTGGAATTCTATGTAGAGTGCAAGCGCTCGATTATGCAAACCAAGTACTCTCAAGCTGAAGAGCAAGCTTGGGCTGACATTTGGGCAACGCTGAGCCATCACATGCTCAAGGCTGCCCCTTGGAGCATTGCTGACCTGACATTCCATGACCAAGTTTCTGTTGTGACAGCTGAGGATGTGATCAAGGTAGTCAACCTTGCCATCAAGGCAGGTGGGGTTAGGGTTAGAGAGGGCTCAATCAGCGCTCATGTCCGTGTCATCGATAAGAAGCAACTCAAGCGCCATTACCGAGATTTCTCTGTGCGCCCTCACAGCCCGCAACAAGAGAAGCTGGTGTTCGGCCATATCGATAGCAACGAGAAGCGAAGCATCGCGACCGTTGCTAGCCGGGTCATTCGACCCGGTACCAATGACGATATCCTCAACATGTTCGTCAAGGACGTCGCCAACTGCGTAGCTGCCCAATGGCGCTGTGACCATGAGGAGTCGATCTCGACTCGCTCCAAGCATTTCAAAAGCCTAGTCAACGATGGCGTCAGTCAGATTCCGCCTGACCGGGCTGGTGTAGTGCATGTCTGGTACGAGACCCGTGACGGTATCCAGATAGAAGAGCTGCGCCGGGAAAAAAATATCGACAACATCTCGGCATACAATGCGTCCGAAACCACGGTGCTCGGCGTGTTCGTGCATGCGGTCAACTACTACCCATTCGAGGAGAACTACGAATGGGCAGAGACCGTACAAGACTTTGCCCGAATACCGCACCTAATGGACATTTTCCCTCGCCAAAGCTTGATGCTGGGATCTGACGGGGTTGACGAGATTCCGGATATCACCCATTGGGAGCAGGATAAGGCGGCGAGAACGCAGCTCTAACGAGAGACGATACAGAGGCGTGAATGTACCTCACGCATCCCTAGATTGATTGGAGTAGACAGTTGGTACGGGTGCCCCATGTGCACCCGTACCGCGTCATGCCCTTCAACGCTGATGCCTGTTCTTCAGTATCTACTGTGAATGCTAGAGAACGTATCTGGGGCCAGGCTTCTTTCAGAAGTCTTCCGCTCGCTCATCCAGCGCAGCGTTGATTCTCCGCTGCAGATCTCCTGCAAAATTCCGGATGGTACTGATCGCTTCGTTTACCTGTTCTAGCCCAATCTCGATCGGCTCATCATGAACGGTCTTTCCATTTCGGTGAACGATGTCATGGCGCGTTATGCAAATGCGGGCGATTGCAGCTAGGTCTAAGCCATTCATGTGCCTACCGAACATCGCCTCCAGGATTTGTTTGATCGTTGCTACGTTGTGGAACGTCAGTTCGGACAAGGTCTGCTGAGCAATGCTCTCCAAGAGCTTTGGTTGCTCAGCAATTTCCTTGAGCGTGATGGTCTTGCCGCTCAATTTTCCGTAGCCGGCAACAAGGTTTGTCAGGAACTGTGCGTCTTTCACGATCAGGTGGCGTACGACAGAGCTGATCAGAGCCTCCAGAAGGGTGACGGTGTGGGCGTAGACTAGTTTGTTGAGGGTGTCGGCGTGGCTTGGGTTATTAGCAGTCAAAAGTAAGCTTGATGCTGTGCCAAGCTCCTGCGAGAACTGACGGAAAAACTCGCTGGGTGTATGCCGGTTCAGCCATTCGTACTCGTACTCCTGAGCATCGAGCATCGCTGAGTATTCTCCCGCTAGCTCCTCCCAGGTGTCAGGGTTTACGTCTGGATCGATTTCGATCCCATACTGCTGCCGAATCCAAGCTATGCAGTTGTCCTGCTGAACCTCGAATAAATGATCCTTGACCGAGCTCATGGTGTGCCTTGTCCTCTTGACGTTCGTAGAGTGATCGCCGCTTAGCTTTCTGTGGCTCTTTGAATCAGGCGCGCAAGCGAACGGGTCATCTATAGGTTGGTGCCGTCCGCCTCATCGGCAATCATGCACCTTTTCACCGATGGCGGTACTTTGCCATCATCCGCAGTACGGAGGTCGCGGTAGCGAATGTTTGCTTTCAAGCGCAATAGAGTGCTCTGCTGTAGGCACGACGATACAGCTACGCTAGTGGAGCAATGCCGGCGAGGATGAGGTACCAACGGGCGCTTCATCCAGGCTTTGACGAATCGCGACTTTGCAGCAGGGTCTAAAAAATGATTTGGTTCCTCGGGGACGTGCATGGCCGTTTTGATCATGTGATCCGACACGTGAAAAACCATCGGCCCGAGGCCGTCGTCTTCCTGGGTGACATTGAATGTAGCTTACCCCTAGACGTCATTCTTCGGCCCATCCTAGGGCTCACGGAGATATGGTTCATCCATGGTAACCACGACGTCGACGAACTCTCTTATTGGGAGAATCTCTATGGAAGCGGCCTTTCCGAGCGTAGCTTGCATGGACGAGTAGTCGAAATCGCTGGCTATCGCATTGGTGGACTGGGAGGTACTTTTGAGCCTCCAGTTTGGCGTCCAGGGAGTCCTGATACAGGTATTCAAAGCTACGGCGACTTTCTTGAGCGTTTGGCCCTCAGGCCGCAGCACGCTGATGTCCTTGCGACGAAAAAGCAGCACGCGCTTTCGGCAATTTTCCCAGACGACTATTTTTCACTCGCGCTTAAGAGCGCGGACATCTTAGTCACCCACGAAGCTCCGAGCTGCCATCCGCATGGCTTCTATGAAATTGATGAGCTCGCATTGTCCATGGGGGCCAAAATGGTTGTGCATGGACACCATCACGATTGCTTGGATTACAAATCTGACTGGCCCCGGCTCGGCTTTGAGGCCTACGGCGTTGCTTTCAGGTCAATCATGGGAATCGACGGCTCGGTCATCCTTTGATGATTTGGTGCCGAGCTGTGAGGCTTCTTGTGTAGCTGGCATCGCGGCTTCGGGCTCGTAGAGCCGGCTACTCTGTGCACGACAGGGCGGTGATGCGGTTGGCCGTCTACGGCAGCTTTCTAAATACGCGGACACCATCGCTCAAAGCTGGACTACGGAAGGTGTATTCGCCGGACGCTAATCGGGGGAAAACCCAAAATAGCGGGTTACCGCAGGCATCTGCCAGTAGCAAGCCGCCTTCAGGCTGGCAGTCGGGTGTCGGTTACGCGATCTGGTTGAGTGTAGATGGAGAGCAAATGTGCTCTCTTGGGGGCAATTTATGGCCATTTGAAGATGAGCCGACGGTTTGCCCTTGCTTGATCGAGAGGTACCGCCACCCACCATTTGGGTGGCAGGTGGCGGCAGTTGAAAGGATCAGTCGCCCACTAGATCTTCATAGTGCTCTTCGCAGTAGAAGGTTGAGCCTAAGGCGTGCGCTGCAGGTTCAGGGCAATAATCGCAAGGATGGCCATCCAGATCGGCACTGAACTGGCAGCTCGGGCAGCGGCACTCGACTTCGTCAAATTCTGTGTCAACGAACTCGAAGTCGTGCAGCGAAAACTCACAGCCGCATTGGCTGCAGGTGAAACCCTCGTCCGCCGCTTCTTCGCCGTCAAAGTCGGTATCTAGGATGGAGGTCATACCTGACCCTCCCACTGGATGCGCATTTCACGGGCCATTGGATGCCCTTGGGCTTCCGCCTGCTTAAGTAGCTCACATGCTAGCTCAACGTCTTGCTCGACCCCTTGACCGGTTACCAGGCACCGCGCTTGGTTAGCCAGCCCAATGACTGAGCCCATTTGGGCGGCCTCCGAGAAGAGAAGCCAGGCCAGGCGATGATTCGGTGTACCGCACTGACCATTGAACTCGATCGTGCCCAGTACATTGAACGCATCACCATTTCCATGGGCTGCAGACATTTCGAGCCAATACCGTGCTTCAAACGAGTCAACTGGGATACCCTCGCCATTGAGATACATCAGCCCCAGATTCATTGCCGCGTCGGCATCGCCCGCGTTGGCAGCTATGCGGAACAGCCGTCGCGCTTTCACCACATTCTTGCCAACTCCGTTGCCGTGCAGGAAACACAGCCCCAGATTGTAGATGGGCATGACGTGATTGAGCTGACGGGCTGAGCGAGCAGCCTTCCGGTACAGAGCAAAGGACTCAGGAGTGGATGCTCCACCGTTCTGATGGTCGAGGATGGTCGCTACCGTATTGATGCTGTGATCGTCGTCCAGATAAGCGGCCCGCATCAGCAAGTCGATGGCACGATTCCGGTCTTCGGGCACCCCATTACCATTGAGGTAGATCATTCCTAGGCAGCCGATCGAAGCGGCAATGTCGCCCTCAGCAGCCAGCTCGAAATGCCGGATAGCGTCGGGGATGCTTTTGGGGAAGTGTTCATCCCCCTCTAGGTGCATCCTGCCCAGGTTGTGGTGGGCGGTGAGAACGCCGAGGTCGGCTGCACGCTCGTACAGCTCGGCTGCTCTGGTGAAATCACGATCTCGGCCTAACCCTTCACTGTACATCCAGCCAAGGTTGAAGGACGCCATGGGATGACCTTTCTCATGGGCTTCCTGAAGGCGTTGATGGGCAGTGTTGTAGTCTTTCTTCCAAAGGGCCGACAGTCCAGCGTGGTATGAGCGATCCTTCAGGTGGCGCCCAGTCATGTCATCGGCGATGGAATTATCAGCTTCTCGACGAGTAATCCACTCCGGAGTAAAAACATCCCGGCAGAGCCAGAACGGTACTGGTGAGCGGTTACACAAAGCCCACTTGCCATCACCCATAGGCTTTATGTAGGGCTCAGCGTCGACATAGCCGTCGTGCCACACGCCGTCGATCTCCATCTTGCTCAGGGCATGCTTCAGCGCGGCTTGCCAGATCTCAATGCGTTCTGCTGGACTGAGATTGAAGGCCACAGGAAGTGGCCATCGCCAGAATTCTGATGGCATCGCGATCCCATACGCCAGCTGTACTGCAGAACTCAAGCGTTCGAATGCTGCAGCGCCGAACGGGATGGGGGAGTGCTTGAGCTGGTCATTCACGAGCCCATTGCTGGGCATGTCCGCAAGCGCATGAGACACGAGCTCGCGTACAGCACTGAGGCTGTCGCCGAAGTCAGGATGGTGTTGCTTGAGGTACTGCTGAAGGGCTTTAACGAACGGGCTGAACTGATCTTTGTCGATCATGGCTAACTCCGATATCTAATCCCTCCCCCAATATCGAGTTAGAACCATAGCAATGCGTGAGCTGCGTTGAGCTCAGATGCTGGTGTCACAGAAGGCGATTCGGTAGGGGAGGGATGCCCTGGCTCACCTTAGGCTCTTCGAGCCGCTTAGCCAGTGGCCATAGGTTAGGACAGATCCGCAGGGGAATCAAGGGAGGGTGGAGCGGCTAGCTCTGGGAACCTTCAACTGACTTTGCGGTGGCGGCCTGGTAACTGAGGTTGGAGTGATCCTTGTCGGGCCAACGTCTGAGCAGTACGACTTGAGCCCAGGCCATAGCGGCATAAGCACAGTCCTCGGCCCCACTTGCTAAGCCGAGTTGTGGGGCCACTCCGCCAGCCCCTCCAGATCAGGAAATTACTTCTTGAAGCGGGTGAGTTGCGCTGGCGGAGGGCTCACGATCGGGCGATCATGACGGCCTTACAAATCTGGAGGTGTCAGGTGCAGATCACCAACAAGGAAGTCATCGAAGCGTTGATAGCCGATTTCAAATTAATGCACTTCAGCATCCTACAACCGGATGTGAGATGCGATTTCGACGGCGACCCCGCTGTACTTGCCCAAGTCGTTAAGGTGGCGGGCATCCCGACATTGAGATTCTCCTACCGCTTTGCTGACAACGTGGTGAGTAATCACACGGATATGTTTTACTGCCTAATCATCGCAGCCCATGAGCTGGCCCACTGGACGAACGCTCATACCAAGCATTTGGACAGGGACGATCTCGATAGTAAAGCCATCGAGATGTGGGCAGACTTTTTTGGTACCAGACTTCTGTTCACTGCCGTAGCCCGGTGTAAGCATTTGGCGGCTATCATCAACCGTTTGAGTACTCCCGCTTTCGATGCTGAAGGGTCAGACGGGCTGCTCTCGCCGTACGGTGAAGCACTACGTCAAGTATATGATCGCGTATTCGTGCCGGCTGGTGAATCGCCCAAGTACCCTTCCCCAGCTGAGCGAGCGCAGATCTGCGGTACTGGAGTTCCGTCGTTCTTCCACCGTCACTTCGGTGAACTGTATGAGGGGAGGACGATATTCTCGTTGAATAAAGTCCTAGTCGAACCGTTTAGCGACATCCTTGAAATTTTCTCAGGCGAGATGGATTCCGAAGCAGCTGAAGAGCTGACATTCAGGAATGTTGAAATACATCTGGGTCTCAAAGATGGCAGGCCCTTGATCACGCCTGGAATACGCCCTGAATTCAACCTTCTGGTTGGTACCCACTATCTGGGGCAGAGCGAAAGCAAGGCACACCGTGAGGCGTTGAAGGAAAAAATTCGGTCGTGGGGAGTGGAAATTTAGCCAGCTAATTGTCGACGCGCTGGAGTGTGAGAGGGTTGACTCGAACAGCGGATAAAAGCCCTATGCTGTTTAACCTTTTCAGCCAGCTCCGGTGATGTTCAATGGTGCCATGCGACAGATATCTGGAGGATAATCCGGTCTAGGAGCGGAGATAAGGGCGGCGCTTAGGGGAATAGCACATGATCAACCTCTTTCTTGGAGCAGATCTCCTTGAGCCTCGCTCCATGCACCTTGGCCCAGTGTGGCTCAATGCTGAAACCGTAGGCGATCTTCCCGCTGATGTGGTTAATCAACCCCTGAAGCGATTGAAAACCACGATGCCTAGCATGAGTCATCGCGTCGATATTAGGGTGGGCCAAGTAGTAGAGGTGATCGCTGACATACTTCTTGTAGGATTTCGTAAGCCGGGGTCTATCGCCGTCGACTAACAGTCCTAGGACGATCTTGCGGGCCCCCGGTGGAACAATTTTCGTCTTGGCCTCGTTAAGCCAAAACCCTTCCTCAATCAAGCACGCATTGATCATCTTGATGTGTCTGGTCGCCAGTGACCTATCAAAAGCATTTTTTGATGAGAACACCAGATCGTCCGCATATCGGGAGTAAACTAGCTCGTTTTCCCGTGCGTAATCTTGCAGGCTCTCATCCAAGGACTGCATGACAAGGTTGGCGATTCGCGGAGAGGTGGCGGCACCTTGGGGTAGATGGCCAATACGAGGGTCGCCAGAGTAGGGGAGCCCTGCAGGAAGTGCGGTGTTACCGAACCTTCGATCCGGGTTGCCGCTTTTACGTACGCGCGTGCAAAGCCTGGCAAGCTCGAATGCCACGAGTGGTTGGTATCCGAATGACCTGAAAAGCTTATAAACCCGTGGTTCAAGGATCGATTCGAAGAAGTTAGTGAGGTCGAGCTTGATCAGCCATTCAGCCCCGCAATGGAGCTCGGCTGACTCCAACACCCCGTGGCGTTTGTCATAGGCGTAACTGGCCTCGTGGGGATCAACCTTCGACAGAATGTGGGTATTTATCCATCGTTGCACCCGGAGTAAGTCTTCACTGGGCGCACAGATCCACCTGAAGCGATCTGGGCTATGACCCACATTGGCCTTTCTAAGCTTGAAGACGTTGTACGCCTCTGCCCTGTAGGTTCGGCTGATCGTTCGATGCAAAAATGGGTAGGGAACACCCGCCAGGTGGGCGAGGTGGTTCAGGGTGAGGATGGGAGGGCAACCGTGTTCCATCTGCTTTGCCGTCTGCACGGCATTCTGCAGTATGTCCCTAGGCACACCAGCCTTACGACCCGTGGTTAAATAAAGCTGAGAGCTCCAGCGACTCATCTACCTTTAGATTCCGCCCTGGCGGATGGAAGCCTTCTGGCGCCAGACTTCGATAGCGAACACCATGAAGGCTGCCAACCTCCAGCAGGCGTGAGATCGTTCGACGGTAAGCATAATTTGCTCCCAAAACGCCCCGCGCAACGCGCGGGAATACTAGATTCCGCTACTGCGGAGCCCTCAGCTGCGTTGGATAATACGAAGTGAAGGGGGCTGGGGCTACCAAAAACTTTTTCCCCTGGCGACGGAGGTAGCGGATGGCTCTATGTCCAGCTAGGGTCAGTGCTCCAGTTTGTGTCAGCCAGCCCCTTTTGACGGCACGGTCTTTTGCGGCTATCAGGGCGTCCAGAGACAGCGGCAACACCCGGCGCAGCTCTGCTATACGTCGTTTGCCCTGCGAGTGAGCGAGCAAAATAATGATTGCGGATTTGCTCTGATCGCTTGACCTCTGAAAACGATAGGATTTTGAGATTTCCGGGGCGTTCAGCTCGTCTAGTGCGTGACGGATCACTTTCTTCATGTCGACCTCGGTCGACCGCCAAAGGGTCTCAGTGACACGCTTGGGAAATAGAGGCGCCCATTTCTTCGCACCTGTGGTCTTCGAGGAAACGAAAATGGCTGGCATGTTGTTCGGAGCACCGTGTTCGAACGCCATAAGGGCTGCTGTGTTTTTCCAACCCAATGGGTCTTTGCTGTGTCCCCCATATTTCTTGCATAGTTCAATCATGTCATCGAGGTCTTCACCAAAGCTATTGTGAAGTGTAGGGCATTCTGTGACGACCTTAACTTTGGGCGCGAACCTATGCTGCTCAACTTTTTTTATGCCCTGCGTGGAGCCGCTGTAGGCTAATACCCAGAAGCTGATAAATTTCCCGGAGTACCAGCTTCTGATCGAGGCCACATTCCACATTGAGTCCAGCATGGCTGATGCCCGATCCCCACTGCCAATGAAGTCCGTTAAAATTACAAAATGCCTGACCTGAGAGTTTCTAACGTTGTCTGCCGCTGGCTGTAGCAAGAATCGTGTAGGGTTTGAGCGACTAAGCGAGCTTGCAATCAGGGTTACTAATGTTTCACTACCTAGGTCTTGTGTTTTATACGTGAGCGACTGAACGGCATGCACTGCAGCGCCGTAAGCTCGCAAGTGCTTTTTCTTTGACCTGGGGTTATAGGTCTTGATTGATTTGTAGATGGGTGGAGGCAGCTCTGCTGTCGTGGGCTGCAGCTCTCGCTCAATGAACAGGGCCGAAGTAGATTTTGGCGGGAGTGTTCTCTTGATTAAATTAAATAGGCTTTGCTTGAACTCATTAAGTGGGCAGTAGTTGACAGAGTCGAGTAATTTTTCCGCTAATTGACGGTCGTTGGCATTGTTGTCGAACTGGCTGAGCCAAAGCTGCGTTTTTTCTTGTTCCTTCAGTGCATGCACGGCGCTAGTCCCTTATTCAATGCTTGTGGCTGATAGGCGTCCGGTGCACACAGTTGTTGTGGATGTGCTGGCGAAGCTTCGGAGCCAACCGGCTGTCCTGGATAGGTTTGCTCACCTCATGGCTCCGTGTCCGGGTTTTGGAGTGCATGATGAGGCCCGGTCGATTGCTGAGTCCAGCGGTGCGGTAGGGCGGAGATTGGTTGATTAGGTGGATTGCTCGTTGCTGATGACTGCGGCTGTGGCTTGCCTCTCTGAAGGTGGGGGGTCTCCAAGGAGCGGGATGGCAGCTAGGGGCGGCGACTTCGGACAAATCAGTCTTGGGAGGTGCTTCAGTAAAGTTCAGGCGGGATAGGATTACTGGTAGGAGAGGGGGCGTGGCATCGGGGGCTGAGCTACTGGGAACTGCTCAAAAGCGGGATAGTAGATGTGAATGGGTAGGGCTACTAATCTGGAGGCTAGGGGCTACGGGGCCTTCAGGTTTGATAGTAGGGTTTCCATTTGGACTGGCGGTAGTTTATGAGATATGAGCGTGCGTGAAAGTGTGAGTTGTGAAGTGTCCTACAGGAGGCCGGGCTCTGCCCGGCCTCCTGTAGGACAGAAAAAAACAGTACCCGATCGTCTTTTCTAGTTAGCCATCTGTCAAGAATAAAGTCAACTGGGTGCCTTTTATTTTCAAGTTTAACCATCTACTTGGTCGAGGCAGTGGCGAAAGGGGGCAATCAGAACAGTTTGAGAAACTGTGGCAAAATAAAGGCACGCCCGCAGGGGACTGCCACTGGATGAAGACCACTTGACTGCATTGATGCCCCTTGCGCCGCTGTTTGACTACGCGACCCTAGACATAGAGCTCTGCGTGCCGCACCCGGTCACCGGCTTGCTCACCTATGGCTACATCGAGCCCTACGCGAGCCGTAACCTTACGGTGCCTGGCGGCGAGATCTACCTGCGGGTAGGCAAGCACCATGGCTTCAGTAAGGGCTTTGGTGTTCGCCATATTTGGGAGGGGCATGGTCACGAGCTGGCCAAGGTTGGCTGCTCTGCGATCGAGGATGTTCCAACCTTTGTGGCCGGTATCTTGTCGCAAGGCGCGCAGATTCTGTGTGAGGGATACCAGACCCGTGATGGCTACCGCTTGACGATCGTCAGGGGTGCGAAGGGGGTGGTTATTCTGTCGCCGCAGCTGGATGCGGCTGGCGAGAATTTCTACTCTGTGGTGACGGCGTACAAAGTCTTGAAAAAGCAGAGTGCAATGAAAGTGGGCACCCTGAAAGCAAAAAAGACGCCCTAGGCGCCTTTTTAGAGAAGTCATTGAGGGCTGGTAGTCGCAGCGCTTGCTTAGCACGTCCAGGCAAAGCTGCCTGAAAGGGGTCGGAAGCTAACCATTGTTGCCGGTTACCGCTACCGCACAGGTGGCGACCTGCGCAATCCACACTGATCTGTCGATATCGCCATGAGCCAGATCAGCCCTGCTCTTATTGAGCCCTCGGTGATCATTTTTGAGCAACGGGCGGCACTATGTCAACCACTTAAAGTGGAAAGCCTCGGCAGCTGCCGGCGTTTTGAGGGTTGAAAGCCTGGTCAAGTGGCTTGACGCCGAGTCCGTCTCAGGCCGCTGCAAGCCACGGGCGATGAGGTCTTGAGCGTTCTCAGGATGAGCGCTCGCGGGACGAAATCGTCGGAGTATGGCGCAGTGTTGAACTCCACATGTCGTGGAGTCGACAGTGTCAGATGGCTATCATCTCGGGAGTCCTTCCAGCTCTCTTTAACGCGGGAGTGCTCGATTGCCTTGTAGGTCATGCTCTGTATGGGTCGCTGCTTCGGACTCGGAGAGGCCGTGCTAAAGAGGTTGGACAATCAGGCCCTGGATCATCCCTTTTGGGTGTGAATGTCTATCGAGCGGGGAGATACCCGCTAGAAATGGGGTGGGCAGGGCCGCCCAAGCGATGGGTTAAACTCGCATAGGCTGGAGCTCTTTGGAGGATTACAGCCTTGGAGGCTTGTCTGATTCCCCCTAGGGATGGTAGCCTAGAAGGGCTTGGGTGTTGACCTCGGTATTTTTTCGCCTAAAAATAGAAAATATCTATCAGGTTGTGTTAGGTCTATAGCTAGACTCGTCGTTTTTTTTGACATAGTATTCCTCTCGTAGGCGCTTGGAGCAAATCGTCAGCAGGTTAATAGCACCACTGAAGATCCAAGGGCAATGAGAAGCATGAAAAGGCCATCCCTAAAGGGTGGCCTTTTCTTTTATTCGGGATAAATGTGCCCGATTACGCTGCCTTTGTGCATCAGCTGGAAAGGCATTCGCTCTTGGAGGAGGGGTTTCATCCTCCGAGTTTTAGCCAGGCTACTAATAGGGTAGGCTCGTGCGGCTCTTCCTCGCTTAAATTGGTCTAAGCCCGCCTGGGTCAGTAAATAGCTCGTCTTTTTGTGAAGGTCACTGCTTTGATGATCTGCAGCACGCTCGGGCGACATCCAATACAGAAGCTGCGTGATACGATCATAAATTGTTTGTAGTCTGACGAGCGCTTCTGTTTCGTTAACGGGAGCTAAATACTCGATCCGCGGTGTTACTCCCCTAATCGCCCGAATTTCTTCCGGCATGTCCTTGATCTTCCAGATCGGTTCGAAGTGAGCAGCTCGGTTTCGGATATCTCTCACGGCATTGAGCCGTTCATAGATAGTACCAATGCGTGCTTGATTCCAGTAATTGGCAGTGGCCGCATATCGGTGCTTTGAGAAAATTTGCGGAATCAGCGTTTTCCACGGCAGATTTAGATCCAGCAGTGGAGCCCAGAAGCCAAAGGTCATGCTTGAGACAACATTATTAGGGCTTACAAAGTGTGGCTTCGGAGTGTAAATTTTTCGCTGGCTACGCTGATCATAGCGAGCATCATGCGTGATTGCTTTTACCTTGTCCTCGCTCTTGCCTCTCAAGCTCGCATGACTGTACCAGTCATTTGAATCTGGCGAGCCCACATAAGGCCACTGTACGGTATGGGCGTGCTGGCTAAGGTGTAAGTGAAATTTGTTGCGCAGCGTTACCTCAACGCTTCCAATCAAGCGAAGAAAGTTGCTTCCGAGCACCTCATTCCAGCAGTAAATGCCGTAAAGCTCTTCGTCATTGGCTGGATTGAAGAACTGTCGATATGTCGACAGGCGAGGTACGGAAATAGCATCAAGAGATGTAATTATGTTGCAGGGAGTTGGATTGTACATTTCTTATTAACTGCTGTTTAATTCCGCTTGGTACTGTGCTTCTGCCTGGGGGCAGTTAGCGGCAGCAGTCATGATAAGCGACGCTTGTCTCTTATCTGCGGTTTTTTGCTGGCCTTGGCGTCATCAAGGTCTTCTTCTTCGATTTCGTCCTCGAAATCAGCCTCTACGCCCGTTTCAAAATCAATTTTTTCGGTAAGCTGCCGAATTAGGTTGTTAGGAGCTTTTCTCCAGTTCCTTACAAATCGCTCATCAGCGAAAGCGAAGCTATCGTCCAAATCGATAACTGTGAGTCCTCTGTTCAGGCACTCAGTCGTAAATGCCTCTACGTCCATGGTCGACAGCCTGCTCACGCCCAGTAATTGCTTGAGGCTCTCTCGAGAGATCAAGAATTTGCCAAGCGTTTTGCCACCAAAGGTTTCTGTATAAATTTTCTGTTTAAGCGCGGTGGCTACTAAGCCGATGCGAGTCGAGTCCATGGAGTACCTGTTAAGTCTTGCCGTCTTACCGTGTTGCGCTACTTGCGAGGCTTGCGTTAATTTCTGATAGCGAATTTACACCTAAAAATTGGATTGTCAAAGCCTATGGTGGTTTTTTTTCGCGATAGGCGGCTAATTCCAATCTTTTGCCGCAAAAAAACCATTTGATGGCCATTCCGTGCCACTGAAATGGGGTGGATCTTCGACAAGGAGGGACGGAAAGGCCCGGTTGTCGAGGTAGGTGTCGCCCATGGCACGTGCATGACGCTGCTTCGGGCGCGGAGCGGCCGCCTACCTACCCAAACTAGGATGCCAAGGGCTTATGGTCGGCTCTAGCGATCTGATGCTAGGGTTAGCACTCCACCGACTCCACAGTACGCAGGGAGCGCTATGCGATCACTCGGAATCCGCGCTGAGCCCAAAAAGGCGACCTTCGTCATTTACGACGATGAAGCGATGCAAATCTTGAACGTCGAATCCTTGGTAATCCCGCAAATTCTGAATAAGCCAGAGCAGCTCAAATTTGCTCGTCACAGCATCCTCGACATCCTTCGGGAGTACCAGGTGGACGTAGCTGGCATCCGGGTCGCAGAGGGCAACTCTCAGAACCAGGATGCTGACCGGCTGTACCTGGAAGCCGTCTTCATGGAGTCGTTCGCAAGTAGCAGCATCAAAGGCTACTTTGTGGGGCGCAAGACCAGCATTGGTGCCCGGCTGGGTATCACCGCAGCAGAGTTCGCCTCGATCGTAAAATGTGAATCCGAGCTTGAGGGCGTCAAAGGTTGGCCGCCAGGAAAGGCTGCGGCAGTTCGTGAGGCCATCCTCGTTGCTGTAGGAGCGACTCGATGATCATCCCTTACCAAACGGCGCAGGTGTCCTTCAAGAAGCAGCAACGCATTGGCGAAAACGGCGAGAACTCAGAGGTGTACGTCGTCCATGACGAGCACCTGGATGCCGAGCTTGTGATCAAACAGGTCAAGACTGACGGGTTCAATGAAGAGCGTTACCTGCTCGAAGCTCAGCTGCTGTACAAGAGTGTCCACCCCTACGTCGTGCAGGTTCTATACGCCTGCAAAGATGCTCAGCACATCTTCATCGCCATGCCCTATTACCGCAGAGGATCTCTTCACCAGGTCGTAGAGGCGGAAGGGCTGACTTGCAGGCAGCTGATTCGCTACTCCATCCAATTCCTGAGTGGCCTCAACAACATCCACTCCAAGGGGCTGCTCCACTTCGATATCAAGCCAGACAACATCCTGATCTCCGATACAGACGAGGCTCTGTTGTCCGACTTTGGGTTCTCGAAGAACATGGATGACGATGGCTTTGCAACGCCTGAGCTCAGCTACCGCCTGCATCTGCCGCCCGAAGGATCGGTGACCAGTGACTTCAACAACAGTGCGGACATTTATCAGGTCGGCCTGACCTTGTACCGCCTGCTGGCTGGACTGGACTCGCTGCAACGCCAGAGAGACTCGTTCAAGCTGGGCGCTGAGTTGGCGCGTGCCCAGCGCACAGAAACCTACCCAGACCTCAAGCAATTGCCGCTTCATGTCCCGAAGAAACTGAAGAGCATCATCAAGAAGTGCTTGAGGTACGACCCTGACTCGCGCTATCAATCAGTAATGGATCTACTGAATGATCTGTCGTCCATCGAAGATGTAGGCCTGGATTGGCGCTTCTCCACCGATGGGGGCGTCCGGCGTTGGGAAAGCATTTCGTCGGATGGAACAGGTCTTTTGGTAGAGGTGGCCGATAATGGCCAATGTGTCGCCTCGAAAAAGACGTCGGGCGGCACATATCGCAAGAAGCCCAAGCTCTGCGAAGAGAACGTAACCTCGGAGCGGATTCATGAAATCCTCATGTCATCAGAGTGGTAAGCCGGCAGGCAGGAAGGATGGGGACGGTTACCTGACCAGATCCCAGATCTCCACGGGACGTAGCCAGACAAGCTCTGGTCGCGCTCGCTCGTCCGTGCCTCTGGTGAAAGTCGAAGACCTTATTGGTGACTCGAAGATCGTCTATCACGAGCGTTAGCCCCACCGGGCTTGCACGATTTGTGTGTGAGCCTTGCGTCCACCGCATCGTCCGACGCACTCCCTAATTAGGTGCTTGGCTTTTGCTCCTCCTTGTGGACGATGGAGCGCGCTGCAGACCTAGTCAGCAATCAAAAAGGGCTAGAGGTTAAGCTCGTATTGCGTCCATGCAGTTTGTTGACGGCTTAGCAACAGAATGCAGGTCGTCGACTGCGCTGCAGCCCATGCCATAGCTGGTCGCTAATACGGGCTCGAAGGGCCGCCTATGCCTCTAGTTCAACAAGCTACCAATTTTAGAGGAGCTATCAGCAAGTCTGCGCCCAGGCAGCAGGAAAAGCCCGGGGCAGGTGGGGATCAACACACTCTTTCAACTTTTTTTGAATCTAGTAAGGTTACTTCGTTTTTTTAATATCGTGCCTAGAAAGCTCCAAGTCGCGTAACGCCATCAGCTCATCGCTTCGACGAATGAACTCGGGATGAGTAATTAAGTTGTTTTTAAACTCGTTATAAAGCGCGTCGGATTTTTCTTGGTATAGACTCAGCGTTGAGGCTCTGTGTACACCTTCGGCTGAATCGCCTATGCCTTTCTCTCCCTCAAAGACAGTAGTCAAGTACTCTCTCAGAGATTCGATGCTCTTGTGGCCTGTCCATTGACGGACTTTTCTCAAGAAGTCCTTATCACTGATCAGGGCGGCTTCGAATTCATCTTTACTATTGAATTTGTGGCGTTCTACAAGTAGCGTAAAAAGATTTGTGATGAATGCGTGGCGGAACATGTGCGCGCATGCTTGCTCTTCAATTCCTGCCGCTGATCTCACTTTGAATATTATCGAGGTGACTGTCTCAATCGCAATAGGGGCGCCTGTGGTTTCAGAGATAAACAAATAATCGTTTTTATTTTCCGGGTGTTGCTTCTCTATCTTACGTCTTTCCGCAAGATATATTTTTACATCGTTTAGTGCGATAGCGTTGATAGGTATTTCACGGATAAATATCTCGCCCCGTTTAAGTGTGACTAAGCGTAGCATAGGGTACTTCATGAGTTGGGCTTCTCGCAAAGCAGTCAAAGTCAAAGAGGCGATTTCCGCTCTTCGAGCTCCTGTGTGCTGCAGAAGAGTAATCAGTGCCAAGTGCCTGGCTCTCAGAAAACTGGATCGGGTATTGTCACGGATTGCTTGTTCCATTTTTTCAATGTTGTGTTTGGGTATAGGGCTTCGAGTATGCTCCCGATGCGGTAATGGGAAAGAGTGGTGAGATTTCGTGAGAATGGACTTTCGGGCGTTTTTGAAATTTCTAATAATTCCTTCTGTGGTTATTCTGATCGTTCCGCTTTCGGATACAAAGTTCGGATCACCATGAAACCCTCCAACCCAAGCTAGAAACTTTAAGCATTCTCTTCCGATATTGATTGTAGTGTTGTCTTTTCTTTTAAGTCTTCCCGGCTTGTTGGGTTTTAGCTCCACAATTAGCTCAATTATGAAGTCTTCGAAAAATTTATCATCGATGTGATAAGGATCAATCCCGTGAAGCCAGCATCGTTTAAGTAGGAGGCTTATATTGCTTGCATACTGTCCTATAGTTCCACCTTTACTATCTGGTCTTCTCCCGTCAGCGGATATCTGCGTGTGCAGGCGCGATAGATCTAGCAAGTAAAGATTTGCTATGTGACAGGGCTCGTTATTAGGCCAGCTTATAAAAGGGAATCTATAAAATTGGCAGCTTCGCACGCTACGTGGCGTGACGCGTTGGAACAAATTGACATAATCAATTGTTTCAACCAGGAAATTATCAGTCATTTTTCCTTTCCTTGGGCTTTATTGGCACCACCGTCGCTGTGGAAATTGCTGGTATTTTATAAGCTTCTGGGTTGAGGCTGGTGATCGCCGTTATTCTCTTCAAGATTGCGGACATTCGAGTCTGGCGCGTAAATTCATCCTGGGCGCTGACGATACCATCTAACTTACTTCTCACGTCCGATAGGGTTTGCAGTAATATTAGATTTGAGCGTTTCTGGATATCTAACTCTATATGGAGATCTTCCACTTTTTGAGATAATGCATCTCTGCTGCGATTGTTTTTGGGTTGTGGCTTGTTTTTTTCTTTATGGATGGCCTGTGCTGCGCTTTTGCGTAAGCTATCGATAGCTGCAAAGCCGCCAGGAAGCCTTTCTTCGCTTCGCTGCTTAAATGTATTTAGGCTGAGCGAAAATATGTGAATGTCCTCATCCTCGGAGGTTTTTTGCAGCGAGAGCTTGGCTAGAGATGTTTGGCTAACCAAGCAACTAATTATAACCTCGTCCTCGAGGTACTTGGATGGCGTTGCTATTATCGAAAATAGGAGCCTCCTGGTATTTTCAATGGATTCGGTTTGTGAATCTTTCAGCTCATCCCGTTTCATTGCTCTTCCTCACTACAGTAAAGATTTCGACACGAAAGCCATTGTCATCTTCCAAAAATTGAGGTTCGATAGTCAATTGACCTCCCTCTATTAGAAACTCCAAGTACTCGGTGAGCTGTTCGGCATCCATGATGGAGACATTTCGGGTGTTGAATGTTTCCTCGATTAGCTCAATCACATCTGTGTAGTGTGTGGCTCCTCCTGTTGTTATGCGCTCACTAAGGGCTTGAGATAATGTATTTTGAAGTTCCTTACCTGGAAGTTCTTCAGTAATGTAATTCCAGATATGCTCAGGGTCAGTATGTCCGAACATCCACTGTAGAATTCCGATGCTAGCGGCATAGCCGCAGTTAAGGAACACCAAAGCAAAAAAACGTCTTAACTGATGTTGACGAATATAAAATCGACGGCCAAGCTTGTCTGTGTCGACTTGAAAATAATCGCAGAACAGGTCTATATTCTTGTAATACAAATACACATCGCATGCTGTTAACTGGCTCGTGCCAAATATGCCAGGTGATGAAAATAAAGGCAGTTTTTCTTTGATGTAACCTATTTGGGTCAGTTCATGTTGGAAATGGATAATCTCTTGGATCATCTCTGCTGCGAGAGGATCGATAGGTCTAGCGTTTCTTGACCGTCGGCCCTGAAGGCTGCGGGTGGATTTGGAGAGGGGTGCAATAAGATAATCATGATTTTCGCTCAAGCACGTTTCTGGGTCGAGACCTCGTAGTTCGGAACCTCGCTTCGCCATGGTAGCCCCGACGACTAACTGCACCGCTCCAAAATAGACGGCAATAAGCTCGAGTAATCCCTTGTTGTTCCGTAAGCGGGTAAAATATATTTCTTTTGATTCTTTTAGCTCTGACCCCGGTTCGTTGCCAGCGGAACGGGTTGACAGACCTAGTTGACTTACGCCAGCTTGAGCGATAGATGGTTCAAGAAGAGAAACAATAGTCTCATCTGAAATGCTTGTAATGCTAACACTATTCTTAATGGAGTATTTGGCGATATTTACATAGCTTTGCAGCAGTTTAGGGCCATGCTCATAATGAAATTCGATGCCTTTCTGGATGGCATTGAATATGATTGGAGTTGGAACGTTTTTGAAGCGACCCATTGTTGTGCCTGAGACCTTGTATATGGCCAACTCTCTGAGATCATTCAGGCTGGGAAGGGAGAGGCCTAGTTTGATAATTTTCTGCAGGCTGACGAAACAGGATCGGTAAAGCACTAATTCCCGCTTGGTCATGCGGTCACGATTGCCGTTAGTAACTGGAACACTGTCCAGTTCGCGCATGAAGCTTTCCTTCCGCCAAACAAACCCCAAAATACGATGGGTAGGCTTAAAGCGCTTTTTTCCCGCGAGCGTGCTCTTATATAACTCGGCGCTAATTTTAACGGAGCTAACATTATGGCCGCCAATAGGAACGCTGTGGTACATGTCGCTTAAAAATAATGCGGCCCTTACTCTCGGGATCATCTCGACTGGGATGTCAAGCTTGTTGTCCTCTAGCTGAATAGGGCTAATATCGCTTAGCGCGGGATTGTTTAACAAGCATTCATCAATAGCCGTCGGGTCAGTATTTTCGAGGGTTTTGACGCAGTATTCCTTCAGGCGGCGGTTCCAATCATAGGTACTAACCGCAACATAACTGCTGGAGCCAATCTGATCAATGATTTCACACATGATTTCATACGTAAGCGCTGCAAGCCCGTACTCAATCAGCTGCAGTTCCTCGGCGCACTGAAGAATATAGTCGATAAGCGTAAGTGTGCGGCGGAAATCTATCGCTTGCGTTTGCATTCCGTTAGTGTGGTTCGTAGTTGCTGAATTTTGGGTTGAGGCAATAATCCAACATTTTAAGGATTTCAAAAGTCCTTCGTTACATGGGTCTGTAAGGCATGACCCATCATACATAAGTACTTTCCAGTCAAGCTCCTGGTCTCTCGCGAACGAGAAGTTATATTTCCAAACATGAGCATCAAAACTTGAAACGAGCCAAGGCGCAGACATAAAATCACCCAGCTCACGTTTTTTAAACAAGCTAGCAAAGTGTGCGAGATGTTCAGGGCGCTGCATGAATCATTTCCCTATATACGCCTGGGTCACAGCTTTTCAACGCTGCATTCAAGTGGCTGCGTAAATCATTGTCGCGGCATTTTTTAATGTAATTCTCAACTGCATCACAAACTGATGCCCAATATTTTGCCAAACCCCTAACTCTAGTTGGAGTAGGGCTTTGCCTAATAGCCTCGCGTATTGATATCAGCGCACTCATGCTTTCAGCTGATACTGATACACCTACCTCGACAACCTCACCTTGCGCTATTTTATTCTCTTCTAAGTTTCTGAGGTTTTCAGGCACTTCTTTCAAAGCATACCGGCTCAGGAAATTATGTAGCTGGTCGATAGTTTCAAATTTCGTTGCCTGCAGGAAGTATCTGCTTTCTTTCATTGCTTCGCAAATGATGCCTTTCTGGAAAATTCTCACGTATCGCGTGGCAAAAAAATCATAGATCGCGGTGGGGAGGTATGAGTCGAGTAGATCCTTTGAGAAAAACGCGTGTCCGAGCTTTTTCGCCAGGCGAGTTAAGCTATGATTTTGGATGTAGTCGGCCACAGCTGACTGAGCTCGAACCCTAGATATACAAAGCTTTTTAATGAAATCTACCAAGTCTTCGCCACGTTTATGCGTGAATGGTGAAAGTTTAGCGATAAAAAGCTCTCTGGTGCCTTTATGCTTTTTCACTGCGCTGCTGTTTAATGCGTTGCTATTGGCGACTTGGGGGTAGTTGAAGCTTGAGCCAGAGGTTAAGAAAAGTTTTTGCCAATTGGGATCGCCTTGTTTTTTTAGATAGACACGCAGAGGGTTTGTGATTTCCTCCACGATACGAACGAGAGCTGCTGCTCGAGGCGATAGAAGAATTTTCTGTTCCGAATGCTTGCTGCCGCGTCGGTCTTTGAATCCTGTCAACTCATAGCCTTTGTCGGTTTTAATGAAAGAAACTCTCGTGTCTCCATCCCAAATAGCCAGGTCGTCTAAAAATGAAGTTGTGATTTCAGGATGGTAAAGCGTCAAGAGGCACTGAAAAGGAAATAAAGAGAAAGTTGTTGGCAATCCAAGGAATTCAGCTAATACTGGCAGTCGCTGTGTGTACCTGCTACGCGCATCATCTGTAGTGCACAATCCCTCTTTTTCAAAGGTGTGACAAATATCTTGAATGCCAGTTTTTTCGAAGCTGTCGTAGTGCCGTGATCCTCTATAATGGTTCCTAAGGATGCTTCCTGTTTTTGCCTCTCTTAGTCTGCGACGTTGTGCTCTGCGGATTTTTAAGGCTTCCGAGATGCCATATTTTTCTACGGTGCGTAGATCAGACTTTATCTCCCCATATAACAAATCGATGGCTTGTATATCGCTTACATGGAGAGGGACTTCAGTAAGTAGTTTGTCTTTTATTTGTATGCCATGCTTGTTGATTTTTATATTTTGCTCGGCGCCCGGCTTGCTTTTTATTGGAGGCAAAACAATGACGCTTTCGTCTGCATTCCATATTCGAGGTTTGAGTAAGGCTCGAATAATAATGACGCGTAGGGCGCGCCAAGAGCGAATATTGGAGCTCTGATCTTCGTTTCTTTCCCATTCCGTGGTCTGATAGTGCCAGAAAAATTCTTCGAAGAATCCTTCCATCATCTCGTGAGATTTGAAAGCTTGTGGGGGGAATCGAAAAGCTTCTTTAGAAATGAAAGCGGCCAATTTATTGATCATGCCGCTGGAGACCTTGCAGATTTTTAAACAATCACGCCGGATGGCTTCATGGAATTGAGATGTAAACTGTGAGCCATGGGAGCCATACATATCCACCAGCTTGAGATAGACTGTCTTTCCTTTTTTTGCCTTAACAGGCCAGCATCCCCAGAACGATGCCGTTTCTGGATCGATCTTGGGTTTTGATTCATTCCAAGTGTAGTTGTAGCCAGACTCAGCTCCGCTTGACCAGATCACCGACTGAAGGCCTGGAACCTTGTCGATCAAAGTTGTAATCATTTGTCCGAGAGCCAATGAACGCAATCTGATCGACTCTGCGGCTAGGTCAATCAACTCACCAGATCTCAGGTGTCCGTAGAAAGATTCGACAAGCCAACGGAGTTTAGCGGCATCGAGACTGGCAAGCGACAAGCGTTCGCCTAGGCAGTGACAGTGACAGTCGAATAGCTGGAGGGCAGTTCGCTTGTACTTCTCAGCTTTGATGGGCGCCTGTAGAAGCATGAGCGCCAGGTCTTCGTCGATGGCCTGTAGCGGGTAGTCCAAGAGGTAGGCGCTGCTTTTGATAATTGTCAAGGTTACGCTCGCTTCGGAAGACTGGCATGATCCCCTGAGCGTAGCCCTTGTGTTGATTTTGACAAGATGACAAATCAGCAAACTCAGCGAGCGCAGCCTGGATGCCGACCTGGCGCTGGCGCTGAGCCTTAACGGCCGCGAGCTGCTACGTGACGACCCGCCCCTGAAGATTCTGCTGATGTCGGCGACGCTGGAAGGTGAGCGCCTGTCGCGGCTGTTGGACGACGCCCCGGTGGTCAGCAGTGAAGGGCGCATGCATCCGGTGGATATCCGCTGGGGGCGGCCGTTCCAGCCAGGCGAGTTCATCGAGCCACGGGTGGTGGACAGCGTGCTGCATGCGCTGGCCGAGCAGGCCGGCAGCGTGCTGGTGTTCCTGCCTGGGCAAGCCGAGATCCGCCGGGTTCACCAAAGCCTTCAGGACGCCCTGGGGGCACGCCCCGAGATTCTGCTGTGCCCGTTGCATGGCGAGCTCGACCTCAATGCCCAGCGCGCCGCTATCGACCCGCCGGCCAAGGGCCTGCGCAAGGTGGTGCTGGCCACCAACATCGCCGAGACCAGCCTGACCATCGATGGCGTACGCGTGGTGATCGATGCCGGCCTGGCCCGGGTGCCGCGCTTCGACCCCGGCAGCGGCATGACCCGTCTGGATACTCAGCGCATTTCCCGCGCCAGTGCCACCCAGCGCGCCGGGCGTGCCGGCCGTCTGGAGCCTGGCGTGTGCTACCGCCTTTGGTCCGAGGCCCAGCATGATCAACTGGCCGCCCATGGCAGTGCCGAGATCCTGCAGGCCGATCTGGCCGGGCTGGCCCTGCAACTGGCGCGCTGGGGTGTAACCCCCGAGCAGTTGCGCTGGCTGGACCAGCCGCCTGCTGCAGCGTTCGCCCAGGCACAGGACCTGTTGGCGCGGCTCAGCGCCTTCAAGCCGGGCAGCCGCGACAACCTCAGCGAACATGGCCAGGCCATGGCCGAACTGCCGGCTCACCCACGCATCGCGCATTTGTTGCTGCGTGGCCAGGACCTGGGCCTGGCACAGATGGCATGCGATGTGGCTGCGCTGCTGGGGGAGCGGGACATTCAACGTGGCGGTGGTGCCGACTTGCACAGCCGGCTTGCGCTGGTCAGCGGTGAGAGCAAGGCTGTGCGTGGTGGCCAGGGTGGGGTGCAGCGTGCTCGCCAGCTGGCCCGCCAATACCGTGGCCTGTTGCGTGGCAAGGTCGGTGCGCCGGTCGCCGACCCGGACCACCCTCGTTGGCTGGGCGCCCTGCTGGCGCTGGCCTACCCTGACCGGGTCGCCCAGCAGCGCCGGGCGGGCGGGGCTGAGTATCGACTCGCCAACGGCCGTGCGGCCCTGTTTGGTGAAGTCGATGCCTTGATGAAGTGCCCATGGCTGGTGATCGCTGACCTGGGTAGCCGCCAGGGGCAGCGTGAGGAGCGGATCTATCTGGCAGCCGAATTCGATCCCGCGTTGCTCGAGGGCGTGCTGGCCGAGCAGGTTGAGCGAGTCGATATCCTGGATTGGGACGAGCGTGAGCAGGTGCTGCGCGCCGAACGTCAGGTCAAGGTGGGCGAACTGGTCCTCAGCCGCGAACCGCTGCCCAGGCTGGATGACGAAGCCAGGGCCCGAGCGCTGCTTGGCCTGGTCCGGCGCAAAGGTTTGAACCTGCTGACCTGGACGCCAGAGCTGCGGCAGTGGCAGGCACGTGTGGCGCTGCTGCGGCAGCTCGACCTGGAGAAGGATGGCCACACTGAATGGCCTGACCTTAGGGACGAGGCCCTGCTGGCCAGCCTGGAAGACTGGTTACAGCCTTACCTGAGCAAAGTGTCGCGCCTCAGCCACTTTGCTGCGCTGGACTTGCCGTCGATGCTGCGCAACCTGTTGCCCTGGCCGCTGCCGCAACGCCTGGAAGAACAGGCTCCGGCGCATCTGGCCGTGCCATCCGGCTCGAACATCCGCCTGGATTACAGCGAAACCCCGCCGATTCTCGCCGTGCGTCTGCAAGAACTGTTCGGCCTTGCCGACACCCCGCGCATCGCCAATGGCCGGCAGCAGGTCAAGCTTCACCTGCTGTCACCGGCACGTCGGCCGGTGCAGGTGACCCAGGACCTGGCCAACTTCTGGCGCACGACCTATGCCGAGGTGAAGAAAGACCTGAAAGGGCGTTATCCGAAGCATTATTGGCCGGACGACCCTCTGGTGGCCGAGGCTACGGCGCGGGCCAAGCCGAGAGGGAGCTGATGCACAACACCGAGTGCGGCAGGTCGAAAAAATCATGTGCTGGGCACGACGTGTTAGTGGTCGTGCCATTCATCGTATTGCACCCGCCAGTGAAGCTTGATCTGCTTGTCTCAATAGGAAAGTGATCACTTCGCCTTCCTCGACGTTGAGCAAGGCTACCCACTCCCCACTCCTGTGCGGCGTATCCGTGAGGGCGCCGACCCTGTAGCCCCGCTGGTCGCGCAGATGGCAGACAAGGCCTTCATCTGTCAGCGCCAGCGGCTCGATTTTCCAGTATTCGCTAACGTTTGCATGCCAGTAAAAGCCCAGATAGCCATTACGGCTGACTCCTAGCTTCTTGGTTTCCGGGCGCCCAGGCATGCTGATGCGGTAGTGCAGGCGATCGTTGGTCCGCGAGTGGTAATGAAAGTCCATCACCGGCGAGTCCTGCCTTCCCCCCGCCTGTAACCAGTCATCCTCGGGGGTAATGCCCCAGCCGAACTTGTCTGTACTGCGGCTGAGTCGCAGCGGGATGTCCCGGTGGCGGGCGCGCATGTACAGCTGGCCGCGAAATGAGCGGGCGTAACCGGCCTGAATGTCTTCGTTCATGGTGCACTCCTTGAATGGCGTTGAGGAAGTGCACTCTGGCGCCAGGGCTGGGCAGCCCATCAGATCGAAAACATTCCCCGCTGGCCTCAGGTGCCGGCTTCACCTTCCAGCAACATGAACAGGCGATACAGCACCACCGTGCTGAACAGTTGCAGGAAGCCGCTGAGGCTGTCCATGGCCAGTTCCATCCCAGGTGATGGCTCGGGGAAGGCCATCAGCAGCAGCCCGTCGATCAGCCAGATCGGCGCCAGCACGCTTACAACGCAGATCATGATGCGCATGAAGTGCCCGGTGGTCATGCTTGCGCTTTCGCGCATCGCCTGCACCACCGGCCGGCCGCGCAGTACCAGCAGGTACTCGGCGAACACCAGGTTGATCATGATCCACACCCCCGGGAAGATGAACAGCGCAAGGCCGGCCATGATCAATAGCGAGCTGATCAGGATCAGCAGGGCCAGTTGCGGCCACAGCTGCAGGGCGCGGGCGAACAGGTCGCGCTTGGCGATTTCCTGGCCGTTGCTGCGTGTGTCCAGGTACAGGATCAGGGCTGCGCTGTACAGCGGGTAGAACAACAGGCTGACCAGCATGCCGTAGGCCGGTGATGCCTGGTCGCCCATCTGCCGGTACAGCAATTGGGTGAGCAGGGCTTCCACCACCACCAGCGGCAGGCACAGCTGGAGGATGTTTGGCAGGTGACGGCGGAAGAAGTACAGGGAGTCGCGCAGAACGCTCAGCGGATTCATCAGTCAACATCGCATGGCAGTAAAAACAGGGGCCTAACTTTAGCCCAAAGCAGGCCTGGGGCTGTCACTTGCTGAAAAAAGTTTCACCGCAACAGTGATTGAATCCCGCGCCTGTACGCCCCATCTTTGACGCTGTCCGTTGTCCCGCTACCCCACGAGGTCGCCCCATGAACACTGAAGAACAAACCCTTATCGACGGCCTGTTCGGCCGCCTCAAGCAAGCCGAAGACCCGAGCCAGCCGCGTGACGCACAAGCCCAGGCGTGCATCGAGCAGCATGTGCGTCAGCAACCGGCAGCGCCTTACTACATGGCCCAGGCGATTCTGGTGCAGGAGGCCGCGATCAAACGCCTCGACGAACAGAACAAGCAGCTGCAAGCCGAGCTGCAACAGGCCCGTGCCCAGGCTCAGGCGGCACAGGCTGCCAGCAGTGCGCCGAGCAATGGCGGGGGTGGTTTCTTGTCCAGCATCTTTGGTTCGGGTGGGCGCAACGCAGCGCCGGCGGTGCAGCCACAGCGTCCTTCGGCGCCCCCGGTAGCGTCCGGTGGTGGCTGGCGCGAGCCGTCGGCACCTGGTTTTGGCCAACCTCAGGCGCCGCAGCCTGGCTATGGTGCCGCGCCTGCGCGCAGTGGGGCCAGCAGTTTCCTTGGCGGGGCCATGCAGACCGCTGCCGGCGTGGCCGGTGGTGTGTTGCTGGCGCAGGGTATCAGCAGCCTGTTCAACCACAACTCGCAACCGGAAGAAGTGGTCGAGGTCATCAAGGAAGAGCCGGTGCCAGCCAGCGACAGTGGCGGCTGGAACGATCAGGGCGGGCAGCAGCAAGTGGCTGATAACGGTGGCTGGGGTAACGACCAGGGCAGTTACGCCGACAGTGATTATGGCAGCGATGATGGCGGGTTCTTCTCGGACGACGATTCTTACGTCTGACAGGTCTGGCATACTGCTGGCATTTCCGGGGGCGCTTTGCGCCCCTTCGCGGGCACGCCCGCTCCCACAGATATACGCGTGATACCTGTGGGAGCGGGCGTGCCCGCGAAGGGCTGCGGAACTGCCCCCAGCACTCCAGGCCATAAATAAGGTTCCCAGGTGAAAAAGATCGCGTTGTTCGCCGATGTGCAGAACCTCTACTACACCGTGCGCCAGGCTCACGGCTGCCATTTCAACTACACCGCCCTGTGGGCCGACGTCAGCCGCGAAGGCCAGATCGTCGAGGCCGTGGCCTATGCCATCGACCGTGGCGACAGCAAACAGCAGCAATTCCAGCAGATCTTGCGCAACCTCGGTTTCGATGTGCGCCTCAAACCGTTTATCCAGCGCAGCGATGGCTCGGCCAAAGGCGACTGGGATGTGGGCATTACCCTGGATGTGATCGACGCGGCCAGCCGGGTCGACCAAGTGGTGCTGGCCTCCGGTGACGGTGACTTCGACCTGCTGCTGGAACGGGTAATCCAGCGCCATGGCACCGAAGCGGTGGTGTATGGCGTGCCGGGGCTGACGGCGTTGTCACTGATCCGTGCTGCCACCCGCTACGTGCCCATCGAAGGCGCGCTGTTGCTTAAACACTAAGGTCTTTTTCATGGAACGTATCGCTGTCATCGACTTTGAAACCACCGGCATTTCCCCCGCTACCGGCTGCCGTGCCACCGAGGTGGCGGTGGTAATGCTTGAGGGGGGGCGCATTGTCGAGCGCTACCAGAGCCTGATGAACGCTGGCGTGCCGGTGCCGGCCTTCGTCGCAGGACTGACCGGCATCACCACCGCCATGCTGCGTAGTGCGCCGCCGGTGGACAAAGTGATGAACGAGGTGGCCGAGTTCGTTGGGAGCACCCCATTGTTGGCGCACAACGCTGCTTTCGACCAGAAGTTCTGGGACTATGAGCTGGGCCGTATTGGCCGCAGCCGCAGTCAGCCCTTCGCGTGTTCCTTGTTGCTGTCACGGCGCCTGCTGCCCGCAGCGCCAAACCACAAGCTGGGCACTTTGACACGCTGGGCTGGGTTGCCTGCCACGGGCACCGCGCACCGGGCCATGGCCGATGCCGAAATGGCCGCCAACCTGCTGCAGCATCTGGCGGGTGTGTTGCACCAGGACCACGGGGTTCAGCAGCTCTCGCACGATCTGCTTTGCCGGCTGCAGAAAACCCCAGCTGCGAAGGTGCGCGAAGCGCTGGCCAAGTATCGTCAGGGCTAGCAGGTGATCGTCTGGGGTGTCGCCTACGCCGCACGCACCCGAATTGTGCCGCTCATTTGCACCCGTTCTGTAACGTCCCTTCACCCAGGCAGGCCGTTAAACTGAGCCACCCGTAAACGGATTTCGAGTTTTCCCCATGCCTGCCTCCCGTCGTTTCCCGCTGTTGCTGATTGGCGCCTTCCTGGCCCTTTATCTGGTCTGGGGTTCCACTTACCTGTTCATTCGCATCGGCGTCGAGAGCTGGCCTCCGATGCTCATGGCCGGTGTGCGCTTCCTGATTGCCGGGGGCCTGTTGTACGGTTTTCTGCGTTGGCGCGGCGTGCCGGCGCCTGCCTGGCCGCAATGGCGGGCGGCAGGGGCGATCGGTTTCTTGCTGCTCAGCTGTGGCAACGGCGGGGTGACCGTGGCCGAGCATGCCGGTGTGGCTTCGGGCGTGGCGGCTTTGGCGGTGGCGACGGTGCCACTGTTCACCTTGCTGTTCGGCCTGTTGTTCGGGCACCGTAATTCGAAGCTGGAATGGGCGGGGATCGCCCTTGGGCTGGTGGGCATCGGCCTGCTGAACCTGGGCTCCAACCTGCAGGCAAGCCCGATAGGTGCGGCGCTGATCATCTTCGCGGCGGCGTCCTGGGCATTCGGCTCGGTGTGGAGCAAGACCTTGCCGCTGCCCCAGGGGCCGATGGCCAGCGCAGCGGAAATGCTGGTCGGTGGTGCGGTGCTGTTGCTGGGCAGTGTGCTGTCGGGCGAACGCATGACCCAGCTGCCGACCGCCGCGGGCTGGGGTGCGCTGGCCTACCTGGTGTTCTTCGGTTCGATCCTGGCGTTCAGTGCCTACATGTACCTGCTCAAGCACGTGCGCCCGGCAGCGGCCACCAGCTACGCCTACGTCAACCCGGCGGTGGCGGTGCTGCTGGGTATCGTCTTTGCCGGTGAGCAGATTGGCGCTGAAGAGTGCGTGGCAATGGCCGTGATCATCGGCGCGGTGGTGCTGATCGGCCTGCCACAGTGGCGCAAGGCGCCTGTACCTGTGCCACCGTTGAAAGGTGAAATCTGCAAGTAGGCAGGGGCGATGCGGTAAACTTGCCGCCTTCGCTGAACCCCCTGACGGTATTGCCATGAATTTCGCCAAACTCGGCCTGATCGAACCGCTGCTGCGCACGCTGCAGCAACTGGACTACACCACCCCGACCCCGGTGCAGGCCAAAGCCATCCCCGCCGTGCTGGCCGGCCGCGACCTGATGGCCGCAGCCCAGACCGGTACTGGCAAAACCGCAGGCTTCGCCCTGCCTGTGCTGCAGCGCCTGGCGCTGGAGGGCGAGAAGGTGGCCAGCAATTCGATCCGCGCCTTGGTGCTGGTACCCACTCGCGAGCTGGCCGAGCAGGTGCACAACAACGTGCGCGAATACGCGGAGAACCTGCCGCTGAGTACTTACGCGGTGTATGGCGGGGTCAGTATCAACCCACAGATGATGCGCCTGCGCCGGGGTGTCGACCTGCTGGTGGCTACCCCTGGCCGCTTGCTCGACCTGTTCCGGCAGAACGCCGTGAAATTCAACCAAGTGCAAACCCTGGTGCTGGATGAAGCCGACCGCATGCTTGACCTGGGCTTTGCCGAAGAACTGCAGTCGGTGTATGCGGCACTGCCACGCAAGCGCCAGACGCTGCTGTTCTCTGCCACTTTCTCTGATCAGATTCGCATGCTGGCGGGGCTGGCGCTGAATGACCCGCTCAGTATCGAAGTGAGCCCGCGCAACGCCACGGCCACCAGCGTCAAGCAGTGGCTGGTGCCTGTGGACAAGAAGCGCAAGGCCGACCTGTTCTGCCACCTGCTGCGCAAACAGCGCTGGAAGCAGGTGCTGGTGTTTGCCAAGACCCGCAATGGCGTCGATCAACTGGTGGAGCGCTTGCTGGCCGAAGGCGTAAATGCCGACGGCATCCACGGTGATCGCCCACAGGCGACCCGCCAGCGCGCGCTGGACAGCTTCAAGGCCCGTGAGGTGCAAGTGCTGGTGGCGACCGATGTGGCGGCCCGTGGCCTGGATATCGATGACTTGCCGCTGGTCGTCAACCTCGATCTGCCGATCGTTGCCGAAGACTACGTGCACCGCATCGGGCGTACCGGGCGGGCGGGCAACAAGGGCGAGGCGATTTCGCTGGTGTGTGCGGATGAAGTGCAACTGCTGGCGGCTATCGAGGTGCTGACCCGGCAGACCCTGCCGCGTCATGAAGAGCCGGATTTCATCCCCGAGCACCGGGTGCCGATGACCGATGCCAGCGGGCAGGTTATCAAGAAACCGAAGAAGCCCAAGAAGCCGAAAGAAAACAGCGCCAAGCGCGGGCTGGGGCGCTGGATGGACAGCAGTGAAGCTGGCAGTGCGGAGCCAGCGGTGAAGGCTGTGCGCAAGGTGCCGAGCTTCAATGGTGGGCCGCGCAAGCGTAAGCCTTGAGGTTTTGGGGCCGCTTTGCGGCCCCGCAATCCATCAGGCTGACCGCATCAGCCAGTTCGCCGCTGCCCGCCCGGCGCGCAAGCCGCTGGCAAAGCACGCCGTGAGCAGATAACCCCCGGTCGGCGCCTCCCAGTCCAGCATCTCGCCGGCACAGAATACCCCCGGCACGGCCTTGACCATCAACCCCTCATCCAGCCCCTCGAAGCGGACCCCGCCGGCACTGCTGATCGCTTCATCCAGCGGCCGCGTGCGTACCAGGGTGATGGGCAATGCCTTGATGGCTCCAGCCAAGGCATCAACGTCGGTAAAGGTCGCCGGATCCGTCAGCTCGCGCAGCAGTGCTGCCTTGACCCCATCAATCCCCAGCTGGCTGTGCAGGTGCTTGGCCATGGAGCGTGAACCGCGTGGTTTGGCCAGTGCCTGGGCAATCTTGTCCACAGGCTTGTCCGGCAGCAGATCCAGCAACAACACCCCGCGGCCTTCACGGTGGATGGCCTCGCGTACCGGTGCCGACCAGGCATACACCAGGCTGCCTTCCACACCTTGAGCGGTGAGGATGAACTCGCCCTTGCGCGGTGCGCTGCCCGGGACGCTGAGGGCGATGTTCTTCAGCGGTGCGCCCGCGAACTTGTCCTTGAGCAGCGCGCTCCAGCCCTCTACTTCAAAACCGCAGTTGCTCGGCTGCAAAGGCGAGATATCCACAGCCCGTTCTGCCAGCAGCGGTTGCCAGCTGCCGTCAGAACCCAGGCGCGCCCAGCTGGCGCCACCCAGCGCCAGCACCACGACCGAGGCGTTCACCTGCCGTTCGCCCTGTGGATAAGCAATTCGCAAGCTGCCATCGGTGTTCCAGCCCAGCCAGCGATGGCGGGTGTGGATAACTACCCCGTTGTCGCGCAGGCGCTTGAGCCAGGCACGCAGCAACGGTGCGGCTTTCATGTCGGTGGGGAACACCCGACCCGAGGTGCCGACGAAGGTTTCGATGCCCAAACCATGAATCCACTGGCGCAACGCGTCAGCATCGAAGTCGCGTAGCAGGGCCTCGATTTCGCCCTGGCGTTCGGCATAACGGGCCACGAACGCCGGATAAGGCTCGGAATGGGTGATGTTCATGCCGCCGACACCCGCCAGCAGGAACTTGCGGCCCACTGAAGGCATGGCATCGAACACCTCGACCGCCAGGCCTGCCTTGGCCAGTGCTTCGGCGGCCATCAGGCCGGCGGGGCCGCCACCGATGACGACAGCGGGGGGAGGGGATGCGGGGGTCAGATCGGGCATGGTGGGCAGCAGGCTGTGGAAAAGAGGCGCATTCTACCGCAGCGCTGCCCACGGAAGCACTGGTCAAAAAATAGGCAGCGTCACGCAGGCCTTGCCAGTAAAGGGCTACAGCGCCTTTCGCGCAGGTTATCCACAAGCGGTTCCACAGTCATTGTGAACAACCCATGACACGTGCCGCGCTGTGGTGAAGGATGCCGTGGCGTTTGGCCAGGGCTGTGCGGTCCTTGCTGTAGCCACCGCCGATCACGCCCACCACCGGGATATCGCGGCCCAGGCAATGGCGCAGCACGGCTTCGTCACGGGCGGCAACGCCTGCGTCAGTCAGCTGCAGGTAGCCCAGGGCGTCGTCCTTGTGCACATCGACACCGGCGTCATACAACACCAGGTCGGGTTGATAAAGCGGCAGCAGGTAGTTGAGGGCGTCGTCCACCACTTTCAGGTAGGCCGCGTCGCCCATGCCTCGGGGCAGAGGGATGTCCCAGTCGCTTTGTGCCTTGCGGGCGGGGAAGTTCTGTTCGCAGTGCAGCGACACGGTGATGGCCTCGGGCGTGTCATGCAGGATGCGCGCGGTGCCGTCACCCTGGTGCACGTCGCAGTCGAAGATCAGCACCCGGTGTACCCTGCCTGCTTCCAGCAGGTAGCGGCTGATGACCGCCAGGTCGTTGAAAATGCAGAAGCCGGCGGGGTGGTCGTAATGGGCGTGATGGGTGCCACCGGCGAGGTGGCAGGCGATGCCATGCTGCAACGCCATCTCGGCAGTCAGCAGTGAACCGCCGACGGCGCGCACGGTACGCCGGGCCAGGGCCTCGCTCCAGGGCAGGCCGAGGCGGCGCTGGTCCTCGCGCGACAGCTCGCCGTTCATGTAGCGCTCGATGTAGCTGCGGTCATGGGCCAGGGCGAGGATGTCGTTGGGGCAGATGTCCGGGCGCAGCAGGGCCTGGTCGGTGGTCAGCCCGCTGCCGACCAGGTGGTCGTGCAGCAGTCGGAACTTGTCCATCGGGAAGCGGTGTTCAGCGGGGAACTCCGGGCTGTAATCTTCGTGGTAGATCAGCGGCAACGGCATGGTTGAGGTCGTAATCAGGGCCAGGTCCTGATCTTGCCATGGCCGGGCCAGCTTTGCTGCTCAATCGCCTGCACGGGATTGCTGTGGCCCGTATCACTTTGCGGCGCTGGCCAGTACCCGTTGCCAGTCCGGTTCGTTCAGGCGCCCCAGGATGCGGGCCTTGCCATTGCTATCCACCGATACGAACAGGGCGCTGGCATAGTTGCTTTGACGTTCGCCGCCGGCAACGTGCTGCTGGCGGGCAAAGTGGTCGATGCAGCCGTTGTGAGTCACCAGCACCAGGTTGTGGCCCGCGCGTTTGTGTGCAAGCGCTTCGTTGGCGAACTGGCTGTCGCAGCTTTCCAGCCAGTCTTCGCTGGCCACCGCCTGGCCGAGGATGAAGTGCGCGGTTTGCCGGGTGCGCAGTTTCGGGCTGGTGAGCAAGTCGGCGTTGTTCAGGCCCAGCCGGTGCAGCCCCTGGCCAACGCGGGCAGCGGCCTGGCTACCGCTCAGGGTGATACCCGTAGGGTCGTCCAGGCAAGGGCCGGGGGCGCTATCGCAGCGTTCAGCGTGGCGGATCATCACGATCACCGCACCTTCGGCCCAGTCCTGCAGCAGGCCGCTGTCACTCAGTTGTTGCTCGTTGCCAAGGTCCACGATATGCGTCCTCGTCGCCAGCCAGGTGGTCAACGCCGCCACGACCATGCACAGGCCCAGGGCGGCTCCGAGGGCTTTGCGGGTCAGGCGTCGCTTGCGCCGGGCGTGAATGGCAGAGTGCCCCAGGGTATTGCTCGATTGCATGTGTGGCTCCGTTGGCATAGCCGTGCTTGGCACGGCAGGGATGGCGGAATCCTGCCAAGTGGCCTGTCGGGGGCCGGTGAAGGGCGTGTGAAAATTGCATTCGGCTACTACCGGCTGGGTGAAACCCGCGCCCGCGCCTACGCTGTAAACTGCAACACGGCAAAACCGGAGCAGGCCCGATGACCCCTATTCTTGAACTGGAAAGCGCACGGCTGGTGCTGCGCCAATGGCATGACGACGACCTGCGCGAGTTCGCCGCGCTGTGCGCCGACCCGCAGGTAATGCGTTACTTTCCGGCGCCGTTGACGCGTCTTGAGGCCGCTGCGTTGATCGGCCGGGTGCGTGGGCACTTCAATGAATACGGTTTTGGTTTGTGGGCCCTGGAGCGCAAGGACAGCGGCGCGTTCATCGGCATGACCGGCTTGCTGCACGTGGGCTTTGACGCCGATTTCACCCCCGCCGTAGAGATTGGCTGGCGCCTGGCCCGTCGCCACTGGGGCCTTGGCTTTGCCAGCGAAGCGGCGTGGACCTGCCTGCGTTGTGCTTTTGCCCAATTGCGCCTGGAGGAGGTCGTGTCATTCACTAGCGAATGCAACCTGCCGTCGCAAAAGGTGATGCAAGCCATCGGCATGCAGCAGGACCCACACGGCAGTTTCGAGCACCCCCGCCTGCCCACTGGCCACCCACTGCGCCCGCATGTGTTGTACCGCATTGACCGCGCGCACTGGGAGCGCACCCTGCGCGCCTGAATGCACGGCCATGCCCGGCGCGAATGACAAACGCTGTATCATTTGCCCATCTTGGAAGGCGCTTGCCGTTACACGTTCAGCGCCTGTGAAATCGAGCGCCGCTCGGGCGGCGCATCGCGAGCTAGGCTCGCTCCTACGGAGATCCCCCGATGAGTCATGTGTTGGACGACCTGGTCGACCTGTTAAGCCTCGAATCCATCGAGGAGAACCTGTTCCGTGGACGTAGCCAGGACCTGGGCTTCCGCCAGCTTTACGGTGGGCAGGTGCTGGGCCAGTCGTTGTCGGCTGCCAGTCAGACAGTCGAGGACGCGCGCCATGTGCATTCGTTGCACGGCTACTTCCTGCGCCCGGGCGATGCCAGCCTTCCAGTGGTGTACTCGGTAGACCGCGTGCGCGATGGCGGCAGCTTCAGTACACGGCGGGTGACGGCGATCCAGAAGGGCCAGACCATCTTCACCTGCAGCGCGTCGTTCCAGTACGACGAGGAAGGCTTCGAGCATCAGGCGCAGATGCCTGACGTGGTCGGCCCGGAAAACCTGCCTACCGAAGTCGAACTGGCCCGTGCCATGGCCGACCAGCTGCCCGAGCGCATCCGCGACAAGGTGCTGTGCGCCAAGCCGATCGAGATCCGCCCGGTCACCGAGCGCGACCCGTTCAACCCCAAGCCAGGCGACCCGGTGAAATACGCCTGGTTCCGCGCCGACGGCAACCTGCCTGACGTGCCTGCCCTGCACAAGTACATGCTGGCCTACGCCTCGGACTTCGGCCTGCTGACCACGGCGTTGCTGCCCCATGGCAAATCGGTGTGGCAGCGCGACATGCAGATCGCCAGCCTCGACCATTCGCTGTGGTTTCACGGCAACCTGCGCGCCGACGAGTGGCTGCTGTACGCCACCGATAGTCCCTGGGCCGGCAATTCCCGTGGTTTCTGCCGCGGCAGCATTTTCAACCAGGCCGGGCAGCTGGTGGCATCGTCGAGCCAGGAAGGCCTGATTCGCCATCGCAAGGACTGGGCATGAGCCTGGGCGAGGTGCGCAACTGGGTGTTCGACATGGACGGCACCCTGACCGTGGCCGTGCACGACTTCGCCGCCATTCGGGTGGCGCTGGACATCCCGGCCGAACACGACATCCTCACCCACCTGGCGGCCTTGCCGGCGGCAGAAGCGGCGGCCAAGCATGCCTGGTTGCTGGAACACGAAAGGGACCTGGCAACGGCTTCCACGGCGGCCACCGGGGCGGTGGAACTGGTGCGCGAGTTGGCCGAGCGCGGGTGCCGGCTGGGTATTCTGACCCGCAATGCGCGTGAGCTTGCGCATGTAACGCTGGAGGCCATCGGCCTGGCGGACTGCTTCCCGGTGGAGCACATTCTCGGGCGTGACGAGGCTGCGCCCAAGCCGAGCCCGGATGGGCTGCTGAAGATTGCCAGCGCCTGGGGCGTGACACCGAGCGAACTGGTGATGGTGGGGGATTACCGCTTTGACCTGGACTGTGGGCGGGCTGCGGGAGCACGCACGGTGCTGGTGAACCTGCCGGACAACCCCTGGCCAGAGCTGGTGGATTGGCATGCGGCGGATTGCCGGGCGTTGAAGGTGATGCTGGGCTGACGCTTGTTTTGGCAATGCGGGCCTCTTCGCGGGCATGCCCGCTCCCACAGGTATTGCGCACCTCTCGGGGCCTGTGGTGCCCCTGTGGGGGCGGGCGTGCCCGCGAAAGGGCCGGATCTGTCTATGCTGAACCCCATTCTTTGCTCTGATACGGAGACCCACCCATGAGCAGCAAGGCCATCTACGTACAACCCGGCGGCGGCTACGACAAGGTTCAGGTCGGCACCTGTGAGGCCCAGGCCCCCCAGGCCGGCGAGATTACCGTGCGCCTGCACGCCAGTTCCCTCAACTACCACGATTTCGCCGTGGTCAGCGGCATGTGGGGCCCGAGCGAGCGACGCATCCCCATGGCCGATGGCGCCGGCGAGGTGGTTGCGGTGGGGGCTGGCGTCACTGAGTTCCAGGTCGGCGACAATGTGGTCAGCACCTTCTTCCCCGACTGGCTCGATGGCCAGGCCAATGTCGAGGGCTTTGCCGGGGTGCCCGGCGACGGCATCGATGGCTACGCCCGTGAGCAGGTGACTGCCCGCGCCACCGCCTTCACCCTGGCACCTCAGGGTTTCAGCCATGCCGAGGCTGCCACCCTGACCACCGCCGGCCTTACCGCCTGGCGCGCGCTGATGAGCGATGATCACCTCAAACCCGGCGACACGGTGCTGGTGCAGGGTACCGGCGGTGTATCGATTTTCGCCCTGCAGTTCGCCAAGCTGGCGGGCGCGACCGTGATCGCCACCTCGTCCAGCGATGCCAAGCTGGAGCGCCTGAAGGCCCTGGGTGCCGACCACCTGATCAACTACAAGAGCACCCCGGCCTGGGGTGAGAAGGTGCGCGAGCTGACTGGCAACCGCGGTGTCGATCATGTGATTGAAGTGGGCGGCCCGGCGACGCTGGAGCAGTCGATGATTGCTGCGCGCATTGGCGGGCATGTTTCGCTGATCGGCATCCTTACCGGGGTGGCCGGGCAGTTGCCGCTGGTGCAGGCGCTGGTGCGGCAGATTCGGCTGCAAGGGGTGCTGGTCGGCAGCCGAGCGCAGCAGCAGGCGATGGTGCGGGCGATCGATGCCAACGGCCTGCGGCCGGTGGTGGACAAGCATTTCGAGCTGGAACAGATCGTCGAGGCGTTCCGTTACCAGGAGAGCAACCGGCACTTCGGCAAGATCTGCCTGACCTGGTGAAGTGAGGGCAGGGTAGCTGGATGTGACGGCCACCCTGCACGCCACTCTATTCGTAGCATCAAGCCCGAGTGCCTTGCACTGCCTGACAGTCAGTCCGGCAGTAGCCGGTCGCGGCTGTTGGACAGGTGCAGGCACACCGCCGCCCGCGCGGCATCCGGGTCTTGTCGGCGGATGGCATTGAGGATCGCCTCATGCTCCAGGTTGGCCAGGTACGCTTGCCGCGCCAGCTTGGCCCCCGCGCGCTCGGCCTGGGCCATGCGGTTGCGCGGGATCATGCCGTTACCCAGTTGCTGCAGCATCTCGGTGAAGTACAGATTGCCGGTGGCCTCGGCAATCAGCAGGTGAAAGCGCCGGTCGGCTTCGATGCAGCTGTCGCCGGCAGCTGCCAGGTCCTGATAGTCATCCAGCGCCTGGCGCATGCGCGCCAATTGCCCCTCATCACGACGCAGTGCGGCCAGCGCGGCAGCCTGGCCCTCAAGGCCAATACGCAGCTCCAGCAGATCGCGCACATTCGCCGCGCTCTCCGCCGCAACGCGCAGGCCGGCCTGGGCCTGGCGCTCCATCACGAACGTACCGATCCCGTGGCGCGGCTCCACCAACCCCGAGGCTTGCAGCTTCGACAAGGCTTCGCGGACCACTGTGCGGCTGACCCCGTGCTCGCGCACCAAGGTGTTTTCCGAAGGCAGTTTGTCGCCTGGTTTGAAGGTGCCCAGCAAAATCTGCTGGGTCAGGCTGGAAACCAGGTCGTGGGCACGGCTGTGGCCGCGTTTGCGCGCGTGTTCAGGTTCCATGTGTGATCCGGTTCTTGATTGGCTTGTACGACAAGTTAATCGATAGAAATATTTTTTGCCGATTTTTCGCGCATCCAATTCAGCATGTAGTTGAGCTGTTTTTGCACGTTAGGATCAGATTGGCATTATGACAGCTTGTATTTTGCTATTTTGCCGACGTTAATGATCTTGTCGTACAACCTCGCTGCGCATAAGCTCCTCCCCACTGCCATGTCAGACAACCCGACCCGCACAAAAACAATTAGTGGGAGATCCGCAAGTGAACGACACCCTCGCTCCGTCTGCCCGGCATGAAGGCGACGCGTTGGCCAGTGCCGTGGCCAAGGTCAAGCGCCACGTCCTGCCGCTGTTCGTCATCATGTTCATCGTCAACTACCTCGACCGCGTCAACATCGGCTTCGTCCGCCCGCACCTGGAAAGCGACCTGGGCATCAGCGCTGCGGCCTTTGGCTTTGGTGCCGGGCTGTTCTTCATCGGTTACGCGCTGTTCGAAGTCCCTTCGAACATGCTGCTGCAAAAGGTCGGTGCCCGGCTGTGGCTGACCCGTATCATGTTCACCTGGGGGCTGGTGGCCACGGCCATGGCCTTCGTGCAGAACGAAACCCAGTTCTACGTGTTGCGGTTTCTGCTCGGGGTGGCCGAAGCAGGCTTCTTTCCTGGCGTGATCTACTACTTCACCCGCTGGCTGCCGGCGGCAGAGCGCGGCAAGGCGATTGCCATCTTCCTCAGTGGCTCGGCGCTGGCTTCGCTGATTTCCGGGCCGCTGGCCGGGGCGTTGATGCAAATCCAGGGCCTGGGCCTGCATGGTTGGCAGTGGATGCTGTTCATTGAAGGCATGGCCTCAGTGGCGCTGTGCTTCTTCGTGTTCTTCTGGCTCGACTCCAAGCCGCAGGACGCCAAGTGGCTGAGCGAGGCCGAGCAGGACGCGCTGGTCGCCACCATCGACCGCGAGCAGCAAGCGCGTGAGGCCATCGGCGCGGTCAGGCCGTCGGCCTGGAGCCTGCTCAAGGACCGCCAGATTGTGCTGTTCTGCCTGATCTACTTCTGCATCCAGCTGACCATCTATGCCGCTACCTTCTGGCTGCCCAGCATCATCAAGCGCATGGGCGACCTCAGTGACATGCAGGTCGGTTTCTTCAACTCGATCCCTTGGCTGATCTCGATCCTGGCCATGTACGCCTTCGCCGCCGGTTCCGCTCGCTGGAAGTTCCAGCAGGCCTGGGTGGCCGGCGCTCTGCTGGTCGCTGCCACGGGCATGTTCATGTCCACCACGGGTGGGCCGGTGTTCGCCTTCGTCGCCGTGTGCTTCGCCGCGATCGGCTTCAAGTCAGCGTCGTCACTGTTCTGGCCAATCCCCCAGGGCTACCTGGACGCCCGCATCGCTGCGGCGGTGATTGCCCTGATCAACTCGGTCGGCAACCTCGGCGGCTTCGTTGCCCCCACCACCTTCGGCTTGCTGGAGCAGCAGACTGGCTCGATCCAGGGCGGGCTGTACGGCCTGGCGGTGACCTCGGTGCTGGCGGCGATTGCCATCTTCTTCGTACGCACTCGCCCCAAGGGCGTCCCTTCCGATGACCTCAAGGCCCCTTCGGCCCTGGGCCAGACCCACTGATGACTGCGAGACAACAACCATGAATCTGCAGACCAATCCCGCCGTAAATGCCAGCACCCCGGTGGTCACCGACCTGCGCGTGGTCCCCGTGGCCGGCCATGACAGCATGCTGCTGAACCTCAGTGGCGCCCATGGCCCGTTCTTCACCCGCAATGTAGTGGTGCTGCGCGACAGCGCCGGCAATACCGGCCTGGGTGAAGTGCCCGGCGGCGAGAACATTCGCCAGACCCTGGAGGACGCCCGCAGCCTGGTGGTCGGTCAGCCGATCGGCCACTACCAGCGTGTGCTCAATGCCATGCGCCAGACCTTCGCCAACCGCGACTCGGCAGGCCGTGGCCTGCAGACCTTCGACCTGCGCATCACCGTGCATGCGGTAACGGCCATCGAGTCGGCGTTGCTCGACCTGCTCGGCCAGCACCTGAATGTGCCGATGGCAGCATTGCTGGGCGAGGGCCAGCAACGTGATGCGGTGAAGATGCTCGGCTATCTGTTCTACATCGGCGACCGCCAGCAGACCGACCTGGCTTATCGCAACGAAGCCGACAGCGATGACGACTGGTTCCGCCTGCGCCACGAAAAGGCCCTGACCCCGGAAGCAGTGGTGCGGCTGGCCGAGGCCGCCAAGGCGCGCTATGGCTTCAGCGACTTCAAGCTCAAGGGCGGCGTGCTGCGCGGTGAACAAGAGATGGAGGCCGTGACAGCGCTGGCCGAACGCTTCCCCGAAGCGCGCATCACGCTCGACCCCAATGGCGCGTGGTCGCTAAAGGAGGCCATTGCCCTGTGCCGCGACAAGCACGATGTCCTGGCGTACGCCGAAGACCCGTGCGGCGCCGAGAATGGTTACTCGGGCCGCGAGGTGATGGCCGAATTCCGCCGCGCCACCGGCCTGCCTACCGCGACCAACATGATTGCCACCGACTGGCGACAGATGGGCCATGCCATTCAGTTGCAGTCGGTGGACATTCCGCTGGCCGATCCGCACTTCTGGACCTTGCAGGGTTCGGTAAGGGTGGCGCAGATGTGCAACGACTGGGGGCTGACCTGGGGTTCTCACTCCAATAACCACTTCGACATTTCGCTGGCGATGTTCACCCAGGTAGCGGCTGCGGCGCCGGGTGAAATCACGGCGATCGACACCCACTGGATCTGGCAGGATGGCCAGCGCCTGACCCGTGAGCCGCTGCGCATTGTCGACGGGCATGTGCGGGTGCCGGCGCGCCCGGGCTTGGGCGTGGAACTGGATGAAGACCAGCTGGCCAAGGCCCATGAGTACTACCGCAACATGGGGCTGGGGGCACGGGATGACGGCGTGGCGATGCAGTACCTGATACCGGGATGGCGCTTCGATAACAAACGACCCTGCCTGGTGCGTTGAGGCTGCTGGCCTCTTCGCGGGCAAGCCCGCTCCTACATCAACCGGTGGTGTCGCTACGCACCCTTGTAGAAGCGGGTTCACCCGCGAATAGGCCCGACCTGCCGGCCAATCCCCCCAGTCATTCACCGCCCCCACCGCATTCATCAATCGGTACCGTCGCCACGCACCATCGTAGGAGCGGGTTCACCCGCGAAAGGGCCGGCACAGACAACACACATTCAAATGAAAAACAAAAGCTCCATTTGGGCCTGTGGCGCGTTCGGATATGCCATTCGCGACATTTGGCGTTGATGGAAATGCCCTGTCGTGATCGAACAGTTCCGGGGCGTTCTCGTGTAATTCCCTACAGCCATGCGGGGATTAAATGAAGCCCGCCCTGCACTGACACGTTGCTCTGTGAAGCGCTCCAAATATCAACAAAAGAGCGCGAGTAACGTGTCGACTTATTGATTTCAAAGGAGATATTTTTCGCCTACGCCTGCCCGTCCTTCCTTGTGTCAGCAAAAAGAGAACAACATCAATGAACACCGTGGGATCTGATGGCAACCTTGCACAAGGTTTCAAGCCACGTCACGTAACGATGCTGTCCATCGCCGGCATCATCGGCGCCGGACTTTTCGTAGGTTCTGGCCATGCCATCGCGGCAGCCGGGCCAGCAACCATAATTTCCTATTTCGTGGCCGGAACCTTGGTGGTACTGGTCATGCGCATGCTCGGCGAAATGGCCGTGGCACACCCCGACACCGGATCGTTTTCCACCTACGCTGACCAGGCCATTGGCCGCTGGGCCGGCTATACCATCGGCTGGTTGTACTGGTGGTTCTGGGTACTGGTCATTCCTATCGAAGCATTGGCCGCCGGGCATGTGCTGAACGCCTGGTTCCCGCAGGTGGACAGCTGGATCTTCGCCCTGGCTTCGGTGTTGCTGCTGGCAGGTACCAACCTGTTCAGCGTGGCCAAGTACGGCGAGTTCGAGTTCTGGTTCGCCATCCTCAAAGTCACCGCCATTCTGGGCTTCATCGGCCTGGGCTTTGCCGCGCTGATGGGCTGGCTGCCCAACCGCGAGGTCAGCGGCCTGAGTACCTTGGTTGCCGAGTACGGCGGCTTTGCGCCGAAAGGCTGGTCGGCAGTGGTGGGTGCATTCATCACCGTGATGTTCAGCTTCATCGGCACCGAGGCGGTGACCATCGCCGCGTCCGAGTCCAGCGACCCGTCGCGCAACATCGCCAAGGCCACTCGCTCGGTGATCTGGCGTATCAGCACCTTCTACATCCTGTCGATCTTCGTGATCATTTCGGTGGTGCCGTGGAACGACCCGCAGCTGGCGGTGGTGGGTTCGTACCAGCGTGCGCTGGAAATCATGAACATCCCCAACGCGGCATTCATGGTCGACCTGGTGGTACTGGTAGCTGTTACCAGCTGCATGAACTCGTCGATCTACATCGCTTCGCGGATGATGTTTTCGCTGGCCAAGCGCGGTGACGCCCCGGCCTTCCTCAACAAGACCTCCAAGGTCGGTGTACCGCGTGCAGCGGTGTTCGGCAGCACCCTGATCGGTGCGGCCATCGCGGTCCTCAACTACTTCGCACCGAAGGGCGTGTTCGAGTTCCTGCTGGCCAGCTCCGGCGCCATCGCCCTGTTGGTGTACATGGTTATCGCCATCTCCCAGCTGCGCATGCGCCGCCGTCTGGAGCGCGAGAACACCGAACTGAAGTTCCGCATGTGGCTGTTCCCGTACCTGACCTGGGCGGTGATCATTTTCATTGCCGGGGCGCTGGCGGTGATGATGTACACGCCTGAGCATCGGGCGGAAGTGAGCTCGACATTGGGCCTGGCGATCGTGATTTCCTTCCTGGGGATCGTGACGGCGAGGGGCCATGCGCAACCGGTAGGCGCGCGATCGATGGGGTGATTCAGTTCACCTGGCTGTAAGGCAAAGGGCACCCGAGGATGGGTGCCCTTTGTTTTTTGGGGTTTGAGCGTGCTTTTGGGTTAACAGGTGCTGGCAGGTACCCGCCCGGCAGCGCGTTTCATTGAAAATAAATGAGGTGTTTTCTCATTCTCGTTCGGCATGTAGAGAAGGCCGGATTACAGGCCAGCCCGCCGACCCCCGACACGGAGCGAGAGAATGAGTTTTACCCCGGTTCCACAGCGCCACCCCTTGAGCCGTGCCCTGCATGCTGCACTGTTGGGCCTGGCAGTCAGCACCTACGCACTGCCGTCGCTTGCACAGCCTTTGAGCGCTGATCACAACAACCCGCTCAAGCAATGGAGCATTCCTGCGGGCCCGCTGGCGCCGGCACTGGACCGCTTTGCGCGCGAGGCGGGTATCAGCCTTTCGTTCGATGCGCAGAACGTAGCCAACCGCAATACCAACGGGGTGCAGGGCGCACTGGATACACGCTCGGCACTGTCGTCGCTGCTGCGCGGAACCGAGTTGCAGATTGAGCCGCAGGGCCCGAATGCCTACCTGGTAATACCGCAGCCTAAACCTGCCGGCCCGCTGGAACTGGGCGCGACCGAGGACTACCGCCTGGCACCTGTCATCATCAATGCCAAGGTCAAGACCAGCGCCGACGATGACGCCAACTCGGTGGTTGCCAAGGAGCTGTGGGTAGGGGGCAAGGTGGCGACCAGCATCCTCAACACGCCCGCGTCCGTGTCTGTGGTGACCAACAAGGAAATGCAGCAGCGCAGCGTCAGCACCACCGAAGAGGCGCTGCAGTACACCCCCGGCGTGGTCAGCGACTATTACGGTTCGGACGACCGCAACGACTACTTCCTGATCCGCGGTTTCCAGGCCACCACCTATCGAGACGGCCTGACCCTCAGCTCGATGCGCGGTGTGCGCGAAGACCCTTACGCCTACGAGCGTATCGAAATTCTGCGGGGTGCCAACTCCACCCTGTTCGGCCCGGCAGACCCGGGTGGCTCGGTCAACTTCGTGACCAAGCAACCACGCTTCGAGAAGTTTGGCCAAGGCTACGTCACCTATGGCTCCTATGACCATGCCGAAACCGGGATCGATGTAGGCGATGCACTGAACGACGAACAAACCCTGGCCGGCCGCTTCACGGCCAAGATGCAGAACAGCGACCGCGAGTACGACCACTCCCAGGACGACAACCGCTTCGTGATGGGCGGCCTGACCTGGGCGCCAACCGATTTCACCTCGGCCACGGTGGTGCTGGATTACCTGAAGACCAACAGCTCGCCGAACAGCGGTGGCTACCCGCTGGACAAGGAGTACGACCGCAGCGACTTCTATGGCGAGCCCGGCTACAACTTCCACGATGTCGAGCGCACCAGCCTGAGCGGCAACATTACCCACGACTTCGACAACGGCTTCACCCTGCGCAGCAACCTGCGCTACAGCGAGCTGACCGATGACTTTGGCTACGTCTACCTGAGCGACAGTGCCTCGCGTGTTGGCACCACCATTCCACGCTACGTCTTCGGCACCGACAGCGATGCCGATCAGCTCAATGGCAACCTGATGCTGCAGTACGATGCCCAGTTCGAGCACATCGACAGCAGCACGCTGGTGGGCGTCGAGTACCTCGACTCGACGACCAAACAGAGCTCGGTCTACGGCCTGGCGCCCTCCATAGACATCGCCAACCCGGTGTTCACCGGCGTGCCTGGCGGCATCACGCCCTATACCCGCAAAAAGAATGACGCCACCACCAAGGCGGTTTTCCTGCAGCAGAACCTGTCGTTCTTTGACCGCGTCATCGCGACCGCAGGCGTGCGCAATGACTCGATGGACCTGTCGAGCAAGGAATACATCGGTGGCGAGCAGACGGAAAAGGACAACTTCTCCGAAACCTCCTACCGCGCGGCACTGACCTATATCGTCAACGATGAAGTGTCTACCTACGTGAGCATGGTGGAGTCCGTCTCGCCCCCGCAAGTAGGCGTTACTCCGCAGACCGGCAAGCAATACGAAGTGGGCATCAAGTATTCGCCCATGGGCATGGACGCACTCTTCTCCGCCGCTGTTTACGACCTGACCCAGGAGAACGTCACCATTGCCGTGGTGTTGCCAAGCGGCATCATCGAGCAGCAGACGGTGGGCGAGTCACGCGTGCGTGGCCTTGACCTGGAAGCCAAGGCACAAGTCACGCAGGACATCAGCGTGATTGGTGCTTACTCCTACATGGAGTCCGAGGTGCTGCGCGGATCGCTGTATGACGGCTCTTCCTTGAAGGGCAATGAGTTCACCACTGCGCCCAAACACACTGCATCGCTGTGGAGCTACTACGACATACCGGGCACTGACGTGAGCGTCGGCCTGGGCGCGCGGTATGTGGGGGCGTACTACATGGATGCTGCCAATACCAAGAAGAGCGATGGGACCACGTTGTTCGATGCGGCGCTGAACTACAAGATCGCCAAAGGGACCGACTTGGCGCTGAATGTGAGCAACCTGTTCGATGAGCAGCATGTGGTTGGGTCGGGGACGGCGAATTACTACAACCCGGGGCGGGAGGTGACGGCGAAGGTGAGTTATAGCTGGTAAGGCGGGTGAGGGGCACGGTCTTCGGCGGTGTTCGCGAGTAAGTTAGCCCCACTGGTGTGCCAACCTGAGGGGGCAACTGCCTTGCTCAAAGTCTGAAAGTTTGCGTGATCATTGTGGGAGCGGGCGTGCCCGCGAACACCGGCACAGCCGGTGCCAAACACCGCGTCGCGTTTTTTGCGGGAAGGCCAGCTCCCAAGGTTCGTCCCGGGCGACCCTAGTCCAAGCACGGTCACTGAGCTAAACGACCACGGGATAACATGCATCACCCCACAATGTATCCGGGTTATCCAGCATCAGCAGAATGATGACCGGAACCAGCTTGCCGAGCAGGCTGGCGCAGTCGCGCAGTTGATCTCGATTGACGCTGCTGTTCCAAGTGGCACCGCCATGCATGATCTGGTTGCGTAGGGTGTAGATCCGGTTGAACAACACCCCTAGCACGGCCGCGGTGTTGCGGTTGGCCAGAGCTTGCTGCGCGGTTTTACGACCTTTGGCAAAGCGTTCGGTCCAGAGTGGCTCACTGATCTTGCCGTTCTGATAATCCCAGAAACTCTGAAACACATAAGGGTTGTTAAGCAAGACGCGAATACTGCCAGAGAACTCCGACCACACCAGATTTTCGATCAGGTTGCTTTTGTCCAAGGCACAGAGTTTTTCGAGGAATGCCTTGAATGTGGCTTGTTCGGACAGGCGGAACTCTTCATCAATGTCCGTCGCGTATGCCGAGTTGAAGGCGATCCACAGAAAGATAAAGCGCCCATCAATATCATCCGTCTGTTCGGCGCGGTTCAGCCAGCTCAGTGCTCGATGAACACGCAAGGTCAGGTTGGGGTGATGGCCCTCACGTTCCTGGCGGTGTCGGGTCTTGAGTGCTTGATGGTCCATGAGGTGATGATCCTTGAGGGGGCGCACGGTCCGTAAAGAGATGATGTGTGTCTGAAAACTTTACAGTTTAATGAGCGACTCACCGTTGGCGCTGGAAGCTGTCTGGTCGAGGCACTGGAACCTGCTCCAATTGTTTACCTGTATGAACAGACAACGTGGACGCGGCCCGTCATTTTGCTTAGGGTATGGCCATTCGACATTACCCGCAAGGCGGCTGGCATGAAGCGTGATGAGTTCTTGGCACAACCCGAAGTCGAGGCGTTCATTGAATGGCTGGCAGCCAACCTGCCGGTGCTCACCTTCAAACTGCGATTCAAGTCCAGCAAGTTCGTACCCGGTGGTTTGACGGTCGATGTACAGGGGATTGAGCAGGTCCTTGAGCATTACCGCTGGAAAGCAAGCTGGCGCGACAGCCGCCAGAGCGCGGTCGACTCTGAAACCTGGAGGCAGACCCAGGGCTCGCTTGGGCAATTGCGTGAGTGGTTGTCGGCTGGAGTCAGCGCCGGTGATGATCAGCAAGCGCTTCAGGCCTGTTTGCAGATTCTGCGCTGGGGCGGTGTGCGGGGTGCCATTCCATTCTTGCATCGGCTGGCTACCAGCGGCGAGTTGTCGAGCTACCTGAAGAAGATGGCTGGGCTCATGGCGCTCGATGCCGACAATGATCTGGATGACCTTGGCAGTGTCGAGCGTTTCGATTCGGGCCTGACCAAGATTCACGCCTTGCTCGACTTGTCCGGTTCTCCCATCTATGACAGCCGTGTGGGCGCCGCGATTGCCATGTTCTATGCGCTCTTTCGCCAGCAGTGGGCTGGGCGTGGCAAACCTCTGCTGAGGTTCCCGTCCGGCGGCGCGCGTGGCGACCAGATCCGCAACCCAGGAGCGTTTGCCAACTGTCTGGCAGCACCGCAGTTCTCGGCGATCGAGTACGCCGAGTGGGCGCGCTGGCAGGTCCGTTTGGGTTGGATTGTCCGCGCTTTGCTCGGGCGCACAGGCTGGTTTGCCGACCAAGGGGCAATGCCCGCGCGATGCCATGCATTCGAGGCGAGCCTTTTCATGCTTGGCTATGACCTTCGCTGCTTTGGCCTGACGCCAGTACCTGAGGCCCAAGCAGTTGGCGAGCACGGCGATATATCGCTGCGCGAGTCTGGCAATAGCGGCTGGGTGCCCACGGGTCATCCTTTTGGCCAGGTGCTCAGTGACTACCTGGCCTTCCGTCACAGCGGTGCGCCCGACGATAAAGATGCGTTCGTTGACTGGCTGGTGGCTGAGCCGCGCAACGGAAAAACGCTCTCACGCGCGACTGCACAGAGCTACTGCTTCCCGTTTTCTATTGACGAGTTTGACTTGTTCGGCCGCCCGCTTGCTGCCCTTGAGCGCATTGTTGCCGGTGGTGAGGACGGACTGCGGGCAGCCTTGTCTGGCGAAACGCTCGAGCCGTTCACGGTGGGGGACGAGCGCGTCAGTGTCTGCCTGGTTGATGTATTGATCACCGGCAATGCCTATGCCCGCGCGGAGAGCGACAAGGAACGTGTCGACTACGTCGTCAGCGCTGGCTATGCCGGCACCGAGAACTCCGCAAGAACAATCATGGCCGTAGGGCGCAATGTAGGTAAGCACTTCGGCCTGCTCAATGCGCAGCATCTGCCGACGCCCCTGTTCGAGCAGTTCTACCAAGGTTGCTCGCTCGACGCCTGAGTCACGCTGGAGGCAATACAACTATGCAAACTCGAAACGGGACTCGGCTGTATTCCGCCTCGGACATCTGTGGCTTCCTGGAATGCCAGCATTTGACGGCGCTGGACCTGAAGCACCTGGTCGCGCCGATGGAGAAAGCCCCGGCAAGTGAGCAGAACCGCTTGATCCAGGACAAGGGGCTGGCCCACGAAGCGGCATTTCTTGAACAGCTCAAAAGCAGCCATGCCCAGGTAGTCGACGTCGCTGAGGGCAATCCGAGCTTCTCTCGGCGGGTGGAACTGACCATTGAGGCCATGCGCGCCGGCGCGGACATCATATTCCAGGCGTCGCTTCAGGAAGGCGCCTTTATCGGGCATGCCGACTTCCTGCGCAAAGTACCACGGCCGTCGGCGTTGGGGGGCCACAGCTATGAAGTGATCGACACCAAGTTGGCCAAGAGTGCAAAGGCCAAGTTTCTGGTGCAGGTTGCGCTTTATTCGCGGATGCTGATTGCGATTCAGGGCGTACAGCCTCAGTTCATGTACATCGTGCTGGGTGATGCTACGCGTACCGAGCAGGCCTATCGGGTTGCTGACTACGCGGATTACCTAGAGCAGGTGCTGCAGCGATTCAGTGCGTTCGTGAACACTGAGGGGCCATGGCTCACCTACCCGGATCCGTGTGGGCATTGTGGTTTTTGTGGGTGGCGTGATCGCTGTACTGAACAACGCCTGCAGGATGATCATCTTTCGGCAGTCGCCGGTATCAGCCGCTCGCAAATCAAGAAGTTGCAGGTTGGCGGTGTGACCACCCTGGAACAGTTGGCAGCCAGTGGCGATGACTTGCGTATCCATAAGCTGCAAGTGGAGTCGCTGAACAAGCTACGTCACCAGGCGCGCCTGCAGTTTCAGGGGCGCTCCAGCGATACCCCTCTGTACGAGCTGTTGCCGGTCATGGGGCAACGGCGTGGCTTTGGCCGCATGCCTCCTGCGGTCGAAGGTGATCTGTTCTTCGATATGGAAGGTAATCCTCTGGAGGAGGGCGGCCTGGAGTACCTCTTCGGCCTGTATATAGACGAAGGCGGTGAGCAAACTTTCAAAGCTTTTTGGGCGCACAGCCGGGACGAAGAAAAGATTGCATTCGAGCAGTTCATCGACTGGATCATCGCGCACCTTGAGCGTTACCCGAATGCGCATGTCTACCACTATGCCAGCTATGAAGAAACGGCCATCAAGCGCCTGATGAGCCAGCACGGCACTCGCGAGGCGCAAGTGGATTGGCTGCTGCGCAATGGCAAACTGATCGATCTTTACAAGGTGGTGCGCGAAGCGATCCGCGTGTCGGAACCCAGCTACTCGATCAAGAACATCGAACACTTCTACATGGCAAAGCGTGACGGCGACGTTACCAATGCCGGTGCGAGCATCGTGTTCTATGAGCGCTGGAAAGAGACTGGTGACCCAGCATTGCTTGAGCAGATCGAGCGCTACAACGAAGACGATGTGCTCTCTACGTACCTGTTACGCAACTGGCTTGCGAGCATTAGTCCATTGCGCGCAGGGGTTCCTGTCGTGTTGCAAGCCGAAGGCGAGAAAGCCGTAGCGGAGCAAAAGGAGATCGAGGTTCGGCTGGCAAAATACCGTGACCGATTGCTTGCGGGCTTGCCGTCCGACGATTGCGTCCTGAGCGACGAGGATCAGGTCCGGGTATTGACCTTCCAGCTACTCGACTTCTACCGCAGGGCGGAAAAGCCGGTGTGGTGGCAGTTGTTCAGCCGCCAGGACATGACTACCGAGGAGTTGCTGGACGATATCGAGAGCCTCGCCGGTTTGCAGCGCACAAAAACACCGCCGGTACCGATCAAGAATTCGTTCCTGTTCGAATACAGTTTCGAGCCTCAGGAAAGCAAGATGCGCTCCGGCTCAAAAGGTGTCATCCCTGAATCGTTGGCCAGTGTGCACCTGGTCAGCCTGGATAATGACGCATGCCTCGCGACATTCAAGGCCACCGCGAAAAAGGCGCCACCGGAAGCCTTTGACATGATCCCCGGCAGGCCGATCCCGTCAGGCATGCTGCGCGAGGCGTTGTTTCGCTATGCCGACAGCGTATTGTCCGGTGAGCAACGATTTCAGGCGGTGATGGACTTTCTTCATCGACGCGCACCACGGGTGAAAGGTATCGAGCCGGGTGCGCCTTTGCTTGATCCGCACTTGGCAACGACCGATGGCATCAAGCAGGTGGTACGTAACCTCGAGAACAGTGTGCTATTCATTCAGGGGCCGCCAGGGGCCGGGAAGACCTACACCGGCTCACACGTGATTGTTGACTTGCTCAAAGCCGGCAAGCGCATCGGGGTAACCTCCAATTCGCACTATGCCATCAATAACCTTTTGGCAGCAGTCGAGGCGCGTGCACAGGTGGAGGGCGTTACCTTCAAGGGACTGAAAAAATCATCGGAAGGCGAGGGCACGGAATTCAATGGCCGTTGCATCCGCTCTATCGAGGACAAAACGGAGTTCCTCGACAACTGGGGCCCGGCTATCGACCTGACTGCCGGCACTGCCTGGTTGTTTGCCGATGCGAGCTTCACCGAACAGTTGGATTATCTATTCATTGATGAAGCAGGCCAGGTGAGTGTGGCGAACCTGGTCACCATGGGCATGGCGGCACGTAACATCGTGCTGATGGGTGACCAGATGCAGTTGTCGCAGCCTGTGCAAGGTGTGCATCCGGGCCGCTCCGGTGACTCCGCCCTAGACTACCTGCTGGACGGCACACCTGCCATTGGACCCGACCGAGGTGTGTTCCTGGCGCAGACCTGGCGGATGCATCCACAGGTTTGTTCGTTCATTTCCGATGCTGTATACGAAGGGCAACTTTCGTCCGCGCCGGGTACCGAGCGGCAAGTATTGCACCTTGATGGGCAGCGGCCAGAAATACCGGCAAGCGGGCTGATGTTCTGCCCAGTAGAGCATGACGGCAACGGCCAGAGCTCCGATGAAGAGGCTGCGTACATCAAGGCGTTGTACATGTACTTTCTGCGCCAGTGGTACGAGGATAAGAACGCTGAGAAACACGCGATTTCCCTCGAAAATATCTTGGTGGTGGCGCCTTATAACTTGCAGGTACAGCTGTTGAAACAAATGCTGCCTGCGGGAGCTCGCGTTGGTACTGTGGACAAGTTTCAAGGACAGGAGGCTGAAATTGTAATTGTCTCGATGACCACATCGAATGAAGACTACCTGCCCAGAGACATTGGGTTCCTTTACTCGAAAAACCGTTTGAATGTTGCTGTCAGCCGCGCCAAGTCGTTGGCTTGCATCGTTGCCAGTCCAGGGCTTACGGCGATTCGCTGCCAGACACCAAAGGACATGAGCCTGGTCAATGGCTTGTGCATGGCAACGCGGTACGGACAACAGCAAGGCCTGCCCTCTGCGTGTGAATAAGGGTCGTGAGGAGTTGGGGCATGAGCTATCCACCTGCCTTGCTTGCCGTGCTAGATGAGACATTGAAAATCTCGCGTTTCAGCGTCGACGATCTGCCCGCGCTTGAAATTGGAGGCTGGCATGTCGCCGTGTTGCTCGATGATCTGGCGCACCTGCGGTCCCTTGCGGCTGCGGCGATGAATGACCGCGACGGCGCCGAGAGCACGCCACTGGACATCGCCTACCAGCTTAGCCGAACTGCCTGGATTGAGCGGTTGGAGGCGCTGGGTGCAGAAGGGGACAAGGAGCTGCTGGACTGGAAAGGCCTTGGCAGCTTCCTGAGCCCGGACAACTTTGCCCGTTTGCCGGGCAGGCAAGGCATCATAAAAACGCTTGTTAGGCGTTATCAGCAAGGCCGTAGTCTGAACGACCGTGACGCGGCGGGTAATACGCCACTGCATTGGCTAGCCGCGAACGGGCATAGCAAGGCGGCGAACTATTTTGCCAAGCACTTCAGCAAGTACTGCCTCGATCTGAATGCGAAGAACAACGAAGGGCATACGGCCCGAAACGTGGCCATTCTGGCGGGGCATCACGACATTGCGGCGCGGCTTCTTATCGGAGAAATCGACAACTATCTGCAGGCGGCACGTACCTGGCAGCAGATGCTCGCCACGATGAGCGGCCACTGGCGCAACTGAGTGAGAATTTCCCGGCCAGCGACGCGGGGCTCCAAGCCCCTCGTCGCGAGTTTCAAAGATTAGTCATTCAACAGCCAGGGCTTCAGTTCCTTGAGATTGCTCACTACCAGTTGCTGCGCCTCAGGGAGAACCGCGAGGTTACGGTGGTCGATTTGGTAACGCTGCAGCACATACTTCACCAGTGCCCTTCGGCTAGGCACCACCAGTTGCCCCTGCGTCATGCCGAAGTCGGTCTCGATGATCGCCTTCTGCGCCGCGTTCAATCGCCCATCAGGTTCGAATATGACCGGTACCTCGACATTCCAGTCTTCATCCTCTTCGCGTGTGTTAGGCGATTGGTCGAGCAAATCCGGCTGGCCTCGCAGGCGGCTGAGCACGAAATCCCGATACTGGCCGTTCTTCTCGCAATACGCCCTCACGTGCCAGCGCATGCCGGTGTAGACCAGCGTGTGCGGAGCAATCAGGCGCACCTCTACGTTCGGAGTGTTAAACGACACGTACTCGGTTTCCAGCCGCAGGCCTTCGCGACAGGCCTTGAGCAAGGGGCGCAGGACTTCCGGCCGGATCGGGCGATCGGGGACTTCCAATACCCGGGTGTGCGCATAGGCCAATGCCAGCCCGTCGATGTGTGGTGCACGTTCATTGTTCTGATAAAGCAGGTGCAGATAAGCGCTGGCACTGTCGTCGATGAACAACGGCTTGAAGTGCTTGCTCGGTACGTAGCCCTTGAGCTGCTTGTCATATGTCAAGTTTTTGGGCGCATGCTCGGTGATGTAGGTATTGATGTCCTTGGAGGCCTGCTGGCGACTGATACCAAAGCTCTGTATCAGGTGGCCCGTGGTCAGCCGGCCTTCCCACCAGGCAACGGTCTCGATCAAACGATAGCGAAGTGCCAGGTCCCAGCGGACCTGCTCGATGGATTGCTTGCGTTTCATACCCGCTCCATGTGCGCGATTACTTTACCTGTATAAGTCTACATTCTAGACCTGTCGTAAATCACTACATATCTTGTCTCTGTCTTCGAAATAATTTGAAGCCAGGAAAGGAAGTGGACATGACTATGTCTGAAGTGGTTTCGACAGGGGCGTTGGTGTTGATCGGGGTGATCCTGGCGGTGCTCCTGTTGCAGTACATGAAGTTGCGCGAGCTCTGGCAGATAGCGCTGGCATGCCGCCACAACGCGCGTTGGGCGCGGATCTGGGAGATGGAGAACCGTGAGCTGCGGTCGGCACGGCGTGCTGACCAGGAGCACATCGCCCAGCTGCAGCGCAAGCTGGTGCTGTTGCAGAACCTTATTGCAGCACAAGAGCGATAAGGAACGGCATGAACAGACTTGAACGGATCAGAGGCTGCCTGCTGGGCGGCGCTGTAGGCGATGCACTTGGCGCCCCGGTTGCTACGCTTGGGTGGCCTGCCATCGAAGCCAGGTTCGGGCCGAAAGGGATAACGGACTTTATCCCAGCTCATGACATTACCGGTGCGATCAGCAGCGCTACGCAGATGACGCTGTTTACCGTTGAGGGCTTGCTACGGGCCTATGTGATTGGGAGTTCAGGGCAGGCATGCCATGTACCCAGTGTTATTCACCACGCGCTGCTGCGCTGGCTGACGACTCAGGACTATCTCCCGGCGATACAAGTCGCCACCGATGGTTGGTTGATCAAGCAGTCGCAGCTATGGTTGCGTCGAGGCCCCGACACAACGAACTTGAACGCACTGAAGGTCAGTGGGCGGTTAGGTGCGCTTGCTGAAAACAACAGCAAGGGCTGTGGAGCCCTAGTGCGGGTCGCACCCTGTGCATTCTTTGCCAATGCGTTTGACTACGCGGCGCAGTCCGGGCGTCTGACGCACGGGCATCCGACGGGTTATCTGGCGGCAGGGCTGTTCGCTGACATTCTCCAGCGGGTTGTCGATCGTCAAGATGGCCTGGAGCACGCTGTGACTCAGAATCTGGCCAGGTATGGGCACGTACCTGGTATGGAAGAAACGCGCAGTCTCATCGAGCGCGTGCAGTTCTTTTACAACGAGGGGTACACACCTACACCCCAGCGCATCGACGATTTCGCTTCTGGTTGGGCCGCTGAGCAGGTGCTGGCAATTGGATTGTGGTGTGCGCTGACGGCACGGTCGTTCGAGGAGGGGGTGGCCATGGCGGTGAATCACAGTGGCGACAGCAGAACGGGCCTGGTCGCCGGGCAATTGCTTGGTGCGCAATATGGTGCTGCCGCTATTCCTGCTCGCTGGCTCATGCGCCTGGAATTGCGCCGGGTGATGGCTCAGATGGCGGAAGATATCGAGCGCGTGCCGCGGGAGTATTGCGGGGTTGGCGGGGAGTTTGATGAGCAGATTGAACTGGCTTATCCCCGGAGTTGAACGTAGTGGTGACAATGAGTTTGTGCAGTGAACAAGGAGTTTGAAAATGCCGATCAAACCTAGGCCCTTCACTTTTGAATGTGAAGATTGTGGTTGGACGAAAACAGTGGCGCCTCGCAGTGATGCGCTGGCGCCGGGTGAATGGGTCGACCACTGCCCGAAGTGTGGCGGTATGAAGTTGAAGGTGCGTGCTGCGGGGCGGTTGGCCCGCGCGGTGGCGAAACTGCTGGGAGCGCGGCGGTTTTAGGGTGTGGGCGGAAAAAACCATTAAACAGGAGCATTCAGCCATGAAGAATATCTTTGCCGTAGTCGGATTTATCGTGATTGTTACCAAGGGGTATGAGTTATACCGGGAATATAGCGAGATGAAACGTGAGAAAGCGGCGCGGGAGGCAGGTGGCAGTTCGATTTGACGCATGTCGAGTAGTGGCATTGACGACTCGTTCGAGGGTGTCGGGATGACGGCACCGCAGCACACCGACTGGGTGCGACCTGATTACGAGTCTATCGCGATGACGAGGGCCTTCTTCGGTGAGTACTGGCCGCAATTGGAGCTGATCGGCACGTTCCACTGCGGGTTATGTCGTTAGCGCCGACAAACGCAAGCTGTGGATCAAGGGCTACACATCCGCGCTGTCCGAAGAGGTCGACGAGGATACGCCCTTCGATGAGGCGCTCATGACGGGAGAGATTGAGATGGCGCGCTTCTACGATGTCTACGAGGATGAAGATGTCCTGTTGGAAATAGCCTCCTTGGAGGCGCGCCTCCGGTATCAGCTACTGCGCAAGTGAACATAAGCTGTTCATGCTGGTAAAACACCTGCGGCTGGCTGGCGAGCACATGAGTCTAGTCTGATCCAGCCGGGCTGGGGCTCATGTTCGAGCCCCTTTTCGCCTGAGCTGGCTAGTGGGCTTATGCAGCTTCGAGCGTTGCCATACGGCCATAGGGCAACGTGAGCAGTAGCTGATTCTCTTGCGATTGAATCAGGTGACGAGCCTTGTCTTCGATGCGCTGCAGGACCACGGTTTTGTCACCCATGTTACCCCGTACCAGTTCGCGATGTTGGGCATTGAGGAATGCTTTGTATTGTTGCATTGCGCCTTGATAACGCTCTGCACCATCTTCCAATATCAGTTGGGCGAGCATCGGTTTGCCTACCCGGGCCGCCAGCAAATATTCTGTATGAATGCCGAGTGGCATGACCTCCAGCATCATGTGCGCGAAGTTGACTACCAGCTCGTAGTGCTTGCTGCTCAACTCGTTGCGGCTCTGCGCCAACGCCAGAATGTTGTCGATGAATGACATCGCATGGTTGCGCTTGGCTGCGGCTGTTGCCAACAAGGGGAAGGCCACCTCCTTGATTTCACTAGCCAAGCTGCGGTCCTTGAGCAAGGTGCGGGCTACTTCGATACTGCCGATGTAGTCGGTGACCTTGTCCATGTAATAGACGATGTTTTGGGTATGCAACTCTTTAGCTATTTCGTCGACTGTGTTCTGGATCTTGTCGAGTTTTGCCGCCAGGTATTTGGTCTGGATGATCAGCGCACCGAGAATCACGCAGGTGGACGCGGCGGTAGCCATCACGGTGGTCATCTGCGCGGCCTTGAGTGCTTCTTCGGCGGACTTGAATACGGTTTCCTTGAACGGTAGGTGCTGGATGACACCCGTCTTACCACTGCCTGCCGCGTAATAAGCCACGCCGTCATGAATGACTGCCTTGCCTGCTGCCAGCGCATCGATAAGGGCCTTTGAAAAGGCGGCCTCGTCGAGCACCCAGATTTTTTCGAGAAGTTCTGCTGCTGCTTGCATTAGAAGTGATCCTCTTTTTCATACTGCCGCCGCATGAACGCGATTTGAATGACAGCCGGGATAGTGACCCGGTACGCCGTACCGCTGAGTAGAGGAACGGTGACGGCGATCGCTGCCAAAGGCCCGGCGATGGCCGCTACCGCGCGCCCACCTACCAGAGCCGCAGCGCCACCGAGGGTTACCCCTACTGCATTGCTGAAAGACGCAGTAGCCCCCCTTGCAAGCCAGGATGACCACTGCAGTGAGCCCAGGCCACCTGCACGAATGGCATTGATGATCGCGACTAGCGGCACCGCCCCAAGCGAGCCGTTCAGGTTCATTTCTTCGGCTGTGCTACGCTGTTGTTCCGGCGACATTTGCTCCCAGCTCTTTGCCACCAGCTTTTCGATGAGCTGGTTTTCGATGGCGTAGGCGCTGGCTTTGTTGTCGTACTTCACGTCAGTCTTGTCGCAGACGTCGCAGAGCATTTCCCTGTATAGGACACCCTGACGTCGGAACAGGTTGACGATTGAGTCTCCAGCGAAATGTTGTAGCTCACCAGCAACCAGTTGCCAGCAGCGCCGCCATTGATCTGGCTGGCCTTGCAGCTTCTTGAATTGCGGGTCATCGGCGATTTCGCTTGCTCTGCGCTTTTCTCCGTCCTTGTCGAACATGAGATAGGCCGCCAGGTTGCGGATATCGTCTTCCCGGCAATATTGCAGAAAGGCCAGGTCGTCATCCGCGCGATAGCTAATACCCATTCTGAAGTCCCTATGGTTGTGTGTCGCAGTTGTCTTTAGAGGCCGAGATTGCTCGGGTGTCCTCGCCAACGCCAAGTGCCTGCAATTGCCTGCACCCGGCTTCGTTGATTCTGACAAACGTTTCCCAACTCATTGCCTGGCGATAATGCAACTCGTACTGCCGATCGACGCGGCAGGCGTCTGGCCGCTGGTCATAAATGCGGCAACCGGCGTCGTTTTCATCCAGGTGCCGGCAGACACCGTCGCCGCGGTCCATCGCGGCGGTATCAGCAAGCAGATACACGCGTCGGCAGCATTCCATGCAGCGGCTGCAGGCAAAGGGAAGGGGAGTGTCAGGCATACTCACCCATTGCGGCTCGGCACTGGACAAGGCGTTCGCGGTCCTCGCTGAGGCGGCGCTGGTCCTGGCCGAGGCTGCCACGCAGGCTTTGCAGCTTGTCCTTGATCTCGGCGAAGTTGCTCTTCAGGTGGGTATCGACCATGGTGTTCAGCGACCGCGAGAATTCCCAGGCAGTCTCATCGGCGAATGCCTGGATCGCCTGGTCGCGACGCTCGCGCTCTTGGGCCTCGCGTTTGGCCTGTTCCTCCAGGCGCTGCTGGTCAGGGTCGCCAGCGAAGGCGGAGTACAGCGTGCTGCCTACCTGGAAAGCAATACCGATGACCGGGATGACCTTACCGACGATCTGCTCGGCAACCTTGCCCATGGTGACCGGGCCGACGCCCTTGAACAGTGTCGGCAGCCACTGCTTGCCAACTTTTAGCACGCTGACGACATGCTCGGCCTTGAGCATGCTGCTGGCCTGGCGGACGCCGGATTCGAGCAGGCTCAGGTCGATGCCCTGCGATGCGGGCGCCTGGTCGTAGAGGGCTTCAGGCGTATCGAGGGCCGGTGCAGCCTGGGCATTGTAGGCCTGTGGCTGTACCTGCACGTCTCGAATGACTTCGTCGAGCATCTCTGAAGCGTCCAGACCAAGGCGAGTGAGTGCGTCTTCGAGCTCGCTGCAGACCTGTTCGTTGGCCTGCCCGATAAGCTGCTCGATCTTGCCCTGAGCGCCATCGATGTTTTGGTTCAGCGCAGTGATCGTGCTCTTGCCGATGTAGGCGGCCTTGGCTTCGATCAGCGATTTCAAACCGTGGCGAATATCGATCTCGCGACGCGCAATTTCGCCATAGAAAGCGTCCAGGCGTTTGATCGAGGCTTGGTCCTGGTGTTTGTCCAGCTCGGCTACCGTTGCATCGAGGAAGCTGCACAGTTCGGTGGCGACACGCGCGACGATGGCCTTCTGCTCCACGGATGCAAAGAATCCGGCCAGATCGCTTTCGAACTTCGGAAAGCCTGAGCTGTTCAGCAGGTTCTGCTTGTTCTCCAGTTTCGCCTTGAGCGCGGAGCGGGCGTTGACCTCCACGATCGGGATATGCCCAAGCACTTTCTGGTTACCGGCCTTCTGCTGAATGCGTTCGCTGAGTTCGTCTTTGATGCGGGCCAGGTCGATGGGGTCGAAACGGCTCTTGCAGTTGAGTACCAGGAAGATCATCTTGCCGGCAAGTACCAGCTCAAGCAGCACATCGAGGGTTTTCTCTTCCTCGACCACGCCCAGCGGATTGACTACGAAGATCACCACATCCGACTGCACCAGCTGCTCTCGGGTGATGGCTTCATGCTCGAGCGGCGCGTCGATGCCGGGCGTATCGAGCACTTCGAAATCGCCCCAGCGATAGCCTTGCACACGGGCGGTTTCCGGCACATCGGCTACCGCGGCCAGCTCTTGGCCGAGCAAGGCGTTGATCAGCGTGCTTTTACCGGCGTTGTAGACGCCGTACACCATGATGCTCGCGCCGGCCTGGGCCTTCTTCGCCCGGCTCAGTTCGCGAATGCTGGCGACAGCCTGCGGGTTGTAGGTTTCACACAGTCCATCCACTTCCTCATAGAGGGCCAGCAGTTGGGTCATCGGGCCTGGTTGGGTCATTGTGCAGTGCTCGTTTCGAGGGTGATGAGTGCCTGACGCAGGCGCTCCATTTCGATCGTCAGGATTTGGCAGTACTCGAGCATGGAGTCCCTCAGCGGCTCGTAGATGCCCCGTACCTGCTCGGTCAGATAATCTGGTAGGGCATTGGCGTACTGCTCGATGGCCACCTGGCGTTGTTCTTCCAGGTTGTCGCCGACGACCACGTTGTGTTTGGCGCGGATGACCTCGGCGCCGCGGCCAATCATGCTCGCGGCACTCCCCAGCGAGGCCCCCGCAGCTGCGCCCGCGGGGCCGCCAACGAAGAAGCCAATGACGCCACCGAGAACCGCCCCGCCAGCGCCCCAGGCAGTTTTGGTGCTGCTGCGGGTGCCGCTGGTGTATTCCTTCTCGACCGTAACTTCCCGGTAAGCAGGGATGGCGCCGAGACGGCTGGTGTCGAACGCACGCTGCAGCGTATTTTGCTGGCTTTCACCGATGCCTTTTATGGCCTCGCCAGTCAGCTTGCCTAGCACCGTGGCCAGGCGCTCGCGCAGCTGAAGCTGCGCGTCGTCGGTGCGGTGCCCGTTGAACAGCTGGTTGACGAAACTGCGCATTTCGGTGACGCCCTTCTGGCTCAGAGTTCGCAGCTCGCGCTCTACCGCCTGCTCCTGCTTTTGGATCTGCTGGTCGAACGTCTCGGTCAGCTCCTTGATTAGGCTCAGGTCGTCGCAGGTTTCAGCTATAGCCTTGCGCAGGTTGTTCAGAGGGGTAGTCAGCTTGAGATCGACACCTGGGCCTTGCGCCAATGCCTTGAGAGTTTGGTACAGGGTACCCAGGCCACTTTCTTGCAAGTTCGAGGGGTGGCGCTCGGCAAAACGGGTCGAGATAGGCAGGATGGTGACATGGTTGGCAGCGTCATGTTGCATCTCCACCAAGTTGCCGGTGACCTCCAGGATTTGCCGCTGCTGGGTTTCCTTTGACTTCATCAATACTTCGGTGACGAGTTGCCCATCGTCGTCCTCGTCTTCATCGGTGATGTCGCTGCCGGTCAGCAGAATCATCAACGTGCGCTTACCATCGAGCAGGCTGCTGACCTCGCTCATGTCGGATTGGCGGCCCGGAGCTTGCGAGTTCATGGTGTAGAGAATCAGGTCCGCCTGGTCGACATACTTGCGCGCCAAGTCGCCATTGGCCGAATTGGTCGAATGCAACCCTGGAGAGTCAACCCAGGTGAACCCAGGCAGCTTGAAGCCTTGAATAGAACTGGTGGCCTCGGTGGCGCCGACCCTGAATTGCTTGGAACTGTACGCCTCGCCTTCTTTGTCGCCGCTGGCGACGTCGGTTCGGTCATGGGAGAAATACGTGGGTTTCAGAGTGGCGTGGTCTTTGAGTTGCGCAGTTGGCTCACTGTGCCCCCAGGCCACGTAGTTGCCCAGCGAGCTCTTGCCCGACTTGACCTTGCCGTACACGAACACCAGCAGGGAATCATTGTAGTTTTCACGAAACTCTGCGCCTTTCGCACGTACCTCGGCGCGTTCTTCCCAAACGCTGAATTGATCCGTCAGGCGTCGCGCCATCTGGGTAGCGCCTTCCTTGAGCGGGTTATTGTCGCTGACCGCGCTAGCCATGCTTTCGGTTTGTTGGCGCAACAGGGTGACGAAGCCCGTGCGCAGCGTATCGAAGCGTTGTTGGGCCTGCGCTAAGTCTTGCTTCTTACTGGAAAACTGACCCTGCAGTTGTTGAAAGACCTGCATCAACTCATCGCGAGTAACAGTGCTCATGGATCAATTACGCCTGAAGGAGAAGTTGACGTTTAAGCTGCTGCAGCCGCTCGATACGTGCCTGGGCCGCTTGCGCCTGGGCGAGCGCTGCCTGGTCGGCGGCAGATGCCTCGGCGGGCGCGGACACGGATTCGAGCAGATTCACGCCCTGCATGAAATGAACGATGTGGCCGCCTTCCATGGCGGGTGACGCCTGAAGAATGGCTTTAACCGTCTTGCCGTAACTCGATGTCGACGATGCGGTGCTGCGGATGCGTTGTTCGAGCTGATCCCCCGGCACCCCTTCAAGCGTCAGGCGGGTCATTTTGCTGATACCTTCAGAGACCGGGTTGTGTTTGTCCGATGAGGCGGCCAGCGTAGATGCCGCACCCCTGAGCTGAGCCTTGAGTTGTTCCCGTCGGTCGCCTGCAAGTGACTGCACTCGGGCTTTCAGGTTTTCGCGTTCCCGCTGGCGCTTGGCTTCCTGCTCCTGCTGACGCCGTTCACTATCGTCGGAGTGCGTGGTGCTGCTCGAAGATGACGGGCTGTCGTCACTGACCGCTTTGGCAATGGCGGCGGCGGCAGCGACTGCCGCAACGCCGATCAACCAGGGTAGAGGCATTGCAAGTCTCCTTACTTGAGGCTGTCGAGTTTGGTGCGTGCTTTTTGCATGTCGGACGTATGAGCTTTGAAGGTGCGGCGAGCGCCGTCGATGTGCTCTACGAAGGCTTTGGCCTTGACCACATACGGCTCGGTGATCTGCTCGATCAGCTTGAGGTCCCGTTCGATCTCAGCGTCGATCCGCTCGCCCAGCTCCAAAGCACGCCGTGCCAGGCGCTTATGCCGGGCCTCTGCCAGAGACTGAGCGAGGCTTTTCGAAAGTGTTTGCAGATGCTGCGCCAACTGTGGAATGCCGCTTTTCTCGCAGAGCCCTTGCTTGTTCTTCTCTACACCGCTTTTGAAGCGCGTGTTGGAGATGACGAAGCATTCAGGCGCCGTACCCAGATGAATCAAGGCCTGGCGTTCGATGGTGTCCTTGACTGCGGCGAGGTCGGCGTCCTGCAGCTTGTCCAGCTGGCTGATCACTAGCACCACCCGCTCGCCAACATCCTGGCCAAAAGCGCTGCGCAGCTGATCGAGTAGGGCCACTTCTTCCTGGTCCAGTTCACCAGGCGGGGCATGAACGAACAGCACAACATCAGCAGCATCGAGGCCCTGGTTCGCTTGTTGAGTGTCATTCTGGTCATAGCCCAGACCTGGGGTGTCCACCAGTACGTAGTTGTCCAGTTCCAGCGCTTGGTTGGTACGGGTGGTACGCACATCACCGGTTTGGAAATGCTCGTCGCTGGCGTGGCCGCTGAGCATATTGAGCAGGGAGCTTTTCCCTGCCTTGACCAGGCCCCAGGCGGCAATGCGGGGCTTGCTCGGGGGGGCGTTGTCGCGCTGGCTAACAAACAGCTGGTACTCCGCCTCCAGCGCCTCAAGTCGTTTGGTTCGGTCCATCAGCTAGCGTCTCCTGTCGCATCACTGTTGCTGCAGTGCATCTGCCCACTGCCAGGCTTGGGGTGCTGAGCATGATGTCATACGGCTATTAAATATGCATTCTGACTATGTTGCCGAGCGCGATCGGTAGACATTGGCAGGGGAGTTACGGCTTTAGCATTGAAATGGTAAGCCCTGGGCAAGCTCACAATGGGTCCGGACTATCCAGCTTCATAGGATTAATGACCAAATCCGTTTGCCTAGTAGGTTGGCGCTGTTGCCCAGTTGATCTGGCATGACGCTGCTGCACCAGGTGGCGCCCCATGACACTAGGTTTGAGGAGGGATGGTAGAGTTTTAACATGCCGTGGTGGCATTATGCCCTCTCAACCGTGCGGTTTTTGCAGGGGAAGGCTGTGGTCGCACTTTGAGCTCATCTCCAACGTTTGCAATCGTGGCAAACCAGCTCGTTATACCCACCCAAGGTCCCGCTCAAGGAATGAAGGCAATGATCAAGAAATCGGTGACGGAGCTCGCGTTCGTCAACAGTAAATCGCCCCTACCCACCGTCGAGGTCGATTCGCAGTCCATCGAGGACGCAGGTTTCAGCATCTACCGCACGGTGATGCAGGTACTCACCCAATTGGCTGAGCAGGACGCATCACTGCGGGCGACTCTCTATATGTACGGTACTGTCAGCGTCAACTTCCGCGAGCCGTGCTGGTCTGAATTTTTGCTGGTTGCAGGTCCAGAAAAAGTGCTGCGTGCCTTGGGGGCTGGCTTTGAACGTTTGCCGGCCGTGAAGTCGCGATTCAGTGATTACGTTCCGTCTTCCGCAGCCCTGCGCACCTTCCATGTCCAGGATGGCTTAGTGTGGGAACAAGAGGATGCCAGCACATGGTACTCCCATGCCCAGACGCTGGCTGACCTGACCGCTGAGGTCGACGAGGCTGAAGAGGCCAACGACGATGGCGAGCTGATTGAGGAGGATGAAGCGGAAGAGACCTGGGATAACGAGGACCTGGAGGCTTCGGATGACCAGGAAGAAGACTCAACGGTTGTTATTGGAAACCGGAAGGCGGCTCGCTATCGGGCCGCGCGCTCCGATGCAAAAGTGAGCACCATCCGGGCAAGGATCGAAGACGTCTTCGGATTACCGGAAGGTTCTGTCGCACTCTGTGGGCCAGACGGCCGCGCCTTGCGAGGAAACGCGCTGATCAGGACGCTGCGTAAGCGTTGGGACGAAAATTGATCCCGGAATTTCTACACGCCAAGCCGAGTTCGCTTGTATGGGGCAGTACTCTGTCTTTCGCCCAAGCGATTGGCCGCTGGCATTGGACAGCTATCAGCGTGGTTTCGTCTGGGGGCCAGATAAGCTGACGCAACTCGTCAGTGACCTAGCAACATATGCAGAACAGGCGGATACCACCTTGCCTTACTACAGGGGTGAGCGGCGTTGATGAGCAGGCAATGCGCGGGCTCTGATGGTTTTTCAGCGGGCTGAATTGCGATTATGGAGAAGGAACCAGGATGTCGATTCCGGATTTTCAAAGCGTCATGCGTCCGGTGCTGGAGGCCGTTCGAGACGGTGTAGCAATTCCGCTCAGCGTGTTGCGCGAAAGCATCGCTGAGGTATTCCAGTTAACCGAGGAAGAGCGCAAAGAGCGGCTGCCGTCGGGGCAACAAACGGTGATCAACAACCGAGTGGGCTGGGCCAGGACCTACCTGAACAAGGCCGGTCTGCTGACTATTCCGAGCAAGGGCTTGGTGCAGATCACTGCCCGTGGTCGGGAAGCACTGGCCAACGGTCCGGAGCGCATTACCGTTGCCTGGCTGAAGCAGTTTCCGGAGTTTGCCGACTTCCATACCGCTAAACCGCAGACCGTTGATGTGCTTGGAGTGCTTGATGTCGAGGCTGCCGAGACCACACCGGATGAGCAATTGGCCGAGGCTCATCAGGCACTGGTGCAGTCACTGGCCGATGAGCTGTTGGCGCAGGTCAAGGCGGCCACGCCAGGGTTTTTCGAGCAACTGGTGGTAGATCTGATGTTGGCCATGGGCTATGGCGGCTCGCGCAAGGAGGCGGGCAAGGCAACCCAGTCCACCAACGATGACGGAATCGACGGCATCATCAAGGAGGACAAGCTCGGCCTGGATGTGATCTACCTGCAAGCCAAGCGCTGGACCAATACGGTGCATCGTCCCGAAATCGACAAGTTCATCGGCGCGCTGACTCGGCAGCGGGCACGCAAGGGCGTATTCATCACTACGTCGGAGTTTTCCGCAGGCGCTCGCGAGGCGGCACTAGGCCTGGATATCAAAGTGGTACTGATCGACGGTGTCGAGCTCGCGCGGTTGATGGTCGAGAACAACCTAGGCGTGAGCGTTAAGCAGGTGTACGAGGTGAAGCAGCTCGACAGCGATTACTTTGCTGAAGAGTGACTCACGACCCTGGTGGCTTGGTTCAGTCCGCCGGGGTACTGTGAAACAAGTCGGTATCTATCTGTTTCTTCTAGTTAATAACTTTTTGGTCAACTTGCTTGGAATACCAGTTGGAACGCAGCGTGGCCTGGATTCCGATGGACGGTGCATTTTGAGCTTCGCGTCCAAAACGAATCGGGGCCGAATCGATCAAGCAAATGGACGCGCTGCTGATTGTTGCCCCTGGGCTGGCAGATCAGGGGCTCCTAGTGTGGTGTTTCAGAAATACTCATGGAAATCAGGCCACCGCTTTACCCGTGCTCTGCCAGCCGATAAGGTGGCGCGCATTCCAAAATGATGGCAGCTTGCGTGGCCCAGGGATGGCTCTCTGAATGTAGCGGTGCATTAAAGCACTGTTTTGAGGCGTCCTCAGGTTCCCTCTCGCTTGATCATTGCCCGTTTGAGTATTGGCCGGCCCATCTGATTGTGGACGGTATGGGAGTGTTATGCATGAGTGAATTGGCCCAGGCGTTGCTGGCAGCAGTACCGGAAGATGGCGGCAGCATCGGCAATCAGGCCCTTTATGAGCGACTCAAGAGCCAGTTCACCGGCCTGAGTGAAGAGCAATTCTGGGAATCGCGCGACGCGCTGATCGGTGAGGGTGTTCTGGTCAAGGGCCGCGGGCGCGGTGGTTCTGTGCTGCGCGCCCAGGCTGCAGGTGCCAGCCTGGCGGCGCAGGCTCTGAGCAAGGCGCGTGAGCGTTTCGAGCCGGCCGTGGCCGAAGTATCTGCTAGCTATGTCGTCGAGGCGGCAGCCAGCAAGGGCAAGGTGGTCAAGGTACAGGCTGCCACCAGCATCGAGGCCATGGAGAAAACCCTCTGGGCCACCGCCGACAAGCTGCGCGCCAATATGGATGCCGCCGAGTACAAGCACATCGTGCTCGGGCTGATCTTCCTCAAGTACATCTCCGACAGCTTTGCCGGCCGCCGCGCCGAGCTGGAGCGCAAGCTTACCGACGAGAACGACGACTACTACTTGGGTGATGACGATCCCGAGGCGCTCAACGCCGAGCTGGAAGACCGCGACTACTACCGTGAGGTCAACGTGTTCTGGGTGCCGGAAGTGGCGCGCTGGGAGTCGATTCGCGCCGCCGCCAAACAGGTGGATATCGGTAAGCGTATCGACGAGGCCCTGGCCGCCATCGAGGCGGAAAACCCCAAGCTGAAGAACATTCTCGACAAGCGCTACGCCCGCGCCCAGTTGCCGGACGGCAAGCTCGGTGAGCTGGTGGACCTGATCTCCACCATCGGTTTCGGTGACGACGTGGGCCGCGCCCGCGACCTGCTCGGTCAGGTCTACGAATACTTCCTCGGCCAGTTCGCCAGCGCCGAAGGCAAGAAGGGCGGGCAGTTCTATACACCGGCGAGCATCGTGAAAACCCTGGTGGCGGTGCTCAATCCGCACCATGGCAAGGTGTATGACCCCTGCTGCGGTAGTGGCGGTATGTTCGTGCAGTCGGAGAAGTTCATCGAAGCCCACGGTGGCAAGCTGGGCGATGTGTCCATCTATGGCCAGGAGTCCAACCCCACCACCTGGCGTCTGGCCGCGATGAACCTGGCCATTCGCGGCATCGACTTCAACCTGGGCAAGGAGCCGGCGGATACCTTCGTCCGCAACCAGCATTCGGATCTGCGTGCCGACTTCGTGCTAGCCAACCCGCCGTTCAATATCAGCGACTGGTGGCACGGCAGCCTGGAAGGCGACCCGCGCTGGGTGTATGGCACCCCGCCGCAAGGCAACGCCAACTACGCCTGGTTGCAACATATGCTTTACCACCTCAAGCCCAATGGCCGCGCCGGCATCGTGCTGGCCAACGGCTCCATGAGCTCCAGCCAGAAAAGTGAAGGCGATATTCGCCGCGCCATGGTCGAGGCCGACGTGGTGGAAGTGATGGTCGCTTTGCCCGGCCAGCTGTTCTTTAACACCCAGATTCCCGCCTGCCTGTGGTTCCTCGCCAAGGACAAGCGCCATGTCCTGAGCACCGCTGGTATCGACCGTAGCGGCCAGGTGCTGTTTATCGATGCGCGCAAGTTGGGTACCAGCGTTAGCCGGGTGCAGATCGAACTCACCGATGCCGATTTCGAGCGCATCGCCAGCACCGTGGCGGCCTGGCGTGGCGAAGCACTGGACGAGGGCGGGCAGGTCGGCGAGTACGCCGACATTCCCGGCTTCTGTCGCAGTGTCACCCTCGAGGAGATCGCCGAGCACGGCCATGCGCTGACGCCGGGGCGCTATGTCGGCGCCGAAGAGGTCGAGGACGACGACGAAGCCTTTGCCGAGAAGATGCAGCGGCTTACCCAGCAGCTGGGTGAGCAGATGCAGAAGGGCGCAGAACTGGATCAGTTGATCCGGCAGAAGCTGGGGGGGCTGGGGTATGAGCTCTGAATGGCCAGTCGTTCCTGTTGAGGACGTTTGCGAACTCATTGTCGATTGCGTCAACAAGACAGCGCCCGTTGTTTCGTACGAAACGCCGTTTCGCATGATTCGGACGACGAACATTCGTGACGGCAGAGTAAGTCTTGATAGCTGCCGTTTCGTCGATGGAGCAACCTATGAGAAGTGGACTCGTCGAGCAAAATTGCAATACGGCGATGTTTTACTGACTCGTGAGGCTCCAATTGGGGAAGTTGGTTTTGTGGACTTGCCAGAGGGGTTGTTTCTTGGGCAGAGGATCATGCAATACCGAGCTAACTCCAAAGTCCTGCATCCTCGATTCTTGCATTACGTTTTCCAATCACCGTCGTTGAAACATCAATTTGGTAGTCACGAAGGCTCAGGGTCTGTTGTAAGCCATATAAGAGTAGGGGACTGTTTCAAATTCAAAATTCCGTTGCCTCCGATTGATGTTCAGGACGGGGTGGCTGAGCTTCTTGGTGCCCTCGACGACCGCATTACCCTGCTACGCGAAACCAACGCCACCCTGGAAGCCATCGCCCAGGCGTTGTTCAAATCCTGGTTCGTCGATTTCGACCCCGTGCGCGCCAAGGCCGAAGGCCGCCAGCCGGAAGGCATGGACGCCACCACCGCTGCCTTTTTCCCCGATAGTTTCGAAGAGTCCGAGCTGGGCTCGGTTCCGAAGGGGTGGGCAGTTCGTAGCTTGGATTCGATTGCGGATTATCTGAACGGCTTGGCTTTGCAGAAATTCCCTCCAAGCGAAGATGCGTGGCTTCCCGTCATCAAGATTGCCCAACTCAGAAAGGGAAATACCGAGGGAGCCGACCGCGCTGGTCGAAATATCAAACCGGAGTACATCATTCAGAACGGCGACGTGCTTTTCTCATGGTCTGGCAGCCTTGAGGTCGCGATCTGGTGTGGCGGTGAGGGAGCATTGAATCAACACCTGTTCAAAGTTACCTCCGCAGAGTTCCCGAAATGGTTCTATTACCTGTGGACGCGTCAGCATCTATCTGCGTTCCAGCAGATTGCTGCCAGTAAGGCAACCACCATGGGGCACATACAGCGCAAACATTTGACGGAGGCCAAAGTAATAGTGCCTCCTGACGAGGCTATTCTGAAGCTCGGTGTACAGATCGAGCCTTTGCTCGATCGTTGGCTGGCTAATGCAGAGCAGGCTCAAACTCTCACCCGGATGCGTGACATCCTCTTGCCCCGTCTAATTTCCGGCCAGCTTCGACTGCCAAAAGAGTAAGGAAGGTCTTATGGCTACATTCGACGAGCGGCAACAGGCGTGGGAAGAATTTTTGCAGCGCTGGCCTCTCCGGACGCTGAGTAAATTGACGCCGAGCACTTATAACAAGAGCGGTGATCAGGACACGTTTACCTACTGGTTAGAATTTGGTCCTGGTCGGCTACTGGGCTCAATAAAAGGTGGTGATTCATCCAAGCTAGGTTTGTACGAGCGTAAAAATGAGCCCAAGGGGCCGCGAGCTCATGTGCAGGCTGGCGATGTGTACTCATGGAAAAAGAAGTACGGCACTTCTGTTGATGAAGCCTTTACAACAATTCGCTCGCGAATCGTTGAGGTTGCTAAGGCGGCCGGCAAAGGAGACTCGCAGCGCGTTCAAGAAATTGACCTTGAGCATGTGCTGAAATGGAAAGTTGCTTTTATCTATCAGGACGTCAATGCCCCTTGTGTGCTGCCGATCTACAACTACAAAAGTCTCTGTGCAATTGCCGGCGAAACTGATAAGCGCGTTACTCAGGCTGAACTCTATGCTCGTCTGTTGGAGCTGCGAGGTGAAGAACCAGTTTTGGCTTATGGATTTGATCTATGGAATGCCATGGAGGATGAGTCTGACGATGAGGAAGTGGGTGGTGGTTGGGAGAGTGAAGGCGATACCAAGGAAAAGGCTTATGAGCCACCTTTAAACCAGATTCTTTTTGGCCCCCCTGGTACAGGCAAAACCTACAATACCATCAACCAGGCACTGGCTATTCTGGCACCGGAGTTTTTGGCGCAGAACAGTGGCGATAACTCTGAGTCCCGCAAGCGTTTGAAGACCGAGTTCGATCGCTTCGTGGCCGCTGAGCGAGTACGCTTTGTAACCTTCCACCAAAGCTTTAGCTACGAGGATTTTGTTGAGGGGCTGCGGGCTTTGCCACCTAACAGCGAGGGCAACCCTGGTGCGACATTGGCTTACGACGTGGCCAAGGGGGTGTTTGTCCAGCTGTGTTTGGATGCCAGCGGCGACCCGGTTCTGGAGCAGAAGCTGGGGCTGAAGAAGGATCCGACCATCTGGAAGATTTCCATCGAGGAGGCTAGCAGCGACGGGCGAACCCGGCGCTACTGCTTTCAGCATGGTGAAGCCCGTATCGGCTGGCACAAGGTGGGTGATATTCGCCAGGTCGATCTGGCCGATCCTGCGCTCAAGCTTGGCAGCAATGACAAAAGTTCGCTGGCCAGCTTCGGCGGCGAGGTCGAAGAAGGTGATGTGCTGGTCTGCCTGGGTACCCGCAAGAGTATCTGTGCGGTGGGGGTGGTTACTGGCGAGTATGAGTACAACCCCGAGGTGCCGGAGGGCGTGCGCAAGGACTATGTGCATCGCCTGCCAGTCAATTGGCTGCTGAGTGATATTGACTTCGACATCACCACGCTTAATGGCGGCCGAGGCCTGACGCTGAAAACCCTGTACCCGATGAGCCGCATCAGTTGGCCTGAATTGCAGCAGGGGCTACAACAGGCCGGTCTCAGCCTCGCCGGTGAGGCCAAGCAGCCGGCGATCGGGGCAAAGCTACCGTATGTGCTGATCATCGACGAGATCAACCGCGGCAATATCTCGCGCATTTTCGGCGAGCTGATCTCGCTGATCGAGCCGTCCAAGCGCGCCGGTGCCTCAGAGGCGCTTGAGGCAGTGTTGCCATACTCGAAGCGGCATTTCAGCGTGCCGGATAACGTCTACCTGATAGGTACCATGAACACCGCAGACCGTTCGCTGGCGGGGCTGGATATAGCATTGCGTCGTCGCTTCGTGTTCCGCGAGATGCCGCCACGACCGGAGCTGCTGGACGCTGTAGAAGTGCAGGGGCTGAATATCGGCAAGCTGCTGCGGGTGATGAACCAGCGTATCGAGGTGCTACTGGATCGGGATCATTGCCTGGGACATGCCTACTTTATGCCGCTCAAAGGTGACCCTACGTTGGCACGGCTTGAAAGCACCTTCCGCAACCAAATTCTGCCGCTGCTGCAGGAATACTTTTTCGAGGACTGGCAGCGTATTCAGTGGGTGTTCAACGACCATCGCAAACCGGTAGTCGACCGCTTCGTGGAGCAGGACAAACAGGATGTGGCGGCACTATTCGGCAACATCAGCGTCCCGGCCCAAGGTGGGGTTTGGCGGATCAATGCGGCGGCGTTCAAGCGGTTTTCTGCGTATGCAGGCGTAATCGCGGTGAATGCCAAGGCCGAGGCTCCAGCAGAAGAGCTAGAGGAGGCGAGTGCTTGAGCGCAGTCGTCACGGTTCGTGAGTACGCTCGCCTGACAACAGCCGCCGTCGCGCCCGGCAACCTCGACTGCGCGCAGATTTCCGAAAGTGCCTTCGACTGGCTCTGTGAGCTGAGCGCCAGCTTCAACCGCAATGGCGCCACGCTGCTGCAGGTGGAGGGGCGGCGCGCGCTGAAATGGGACTCTTACGTGGGCGTGTTGGAAACGCCCTGTGGCACGCGGCTGGAGATTCTGCCCAAGCATCATGAACGGGACGATTGTCTGGTCAAGAGCCGCCAGTTACTGCGTAAGCTGATTCAAAGCGCCTTGCAGCTCAAGCCGCGCGAGGCTTCGGTAGCAAGCCTGGAGCTGTTCGATAAGTCGCTCAGCGAGTGGGTGATGGCGCAGTTTCTCGCGGAGCTGGATCTGCTGGTGAAGCGTGGCGTGCGTTTCGATTATCAGCGTATCGAGGAGGAGCAGCGCTTTCTGCGTGGTCAGCTCAATGTGGTCGCACAGATGCGCCAGCCACCGGGGCGCCAGCATCACTTCCAGATTCGCCACGATGTGTTCCTGCCGGACCGTGCCGAGAACCGCTTGCTCAAGCTGGCGTTGGAGCAGGTGGCCAAGAGTACGCAGGATGCCGCCAACTGGCGCCTGGCCAACGAGCTGCGGGCGATGCTGGCCGAGGTGCCGGTTAGCAAGCAGGTGAGCCAGGATTTACGCGCCTGGAGCCGCGACCGGCTGATGGCGCATTACCAGGCGATAAAGCCCTGGTGCGAGCTGATCCTCAACCAGCAGATGCCGATTGCAGTAAGCGGCGAGTGGCGCGGGATGAGCATGCTGTTTCCGATGGAAAAGTTGTTTGAAAAATATGTTGAGGGGTGGCTGGGGGGGAAATTGCTACCAAGCGCGAAACTGACGCCACAATCCAGCCGGAATTATCTCTGCGAGCATGACAACGGAAAGATGTTCTGCCTGAAACCGGATTTGCTTATCGACCGGTCCGGACACCGCTGGATTGTTGATACCAAGTGGAAGCGCATCGATGCCGGTAGACCTGATAAGAACTACCACTTAAGCCAGAGCGATTTCTATCAGCTGTTTGCTTACGGGCATAAATATCAAAGAGGCGATGAAGTGCCGAAGCTGGTGCTGATTTATCCGTATTGGTCTGGGCTCCAGAAAGCGCTGCCGGTTTTCGATTACGGAATGGGCATGAGCTTATGGGTGTTGCCGTTTGAGCTGGATAACGAACACTTGCTGGGCGCTGAGTCCGCAGGAATTCCTTTACGGAAGGAAAGTGGCGTCGCTGCGGAACCTCGTTATCCGTTTGGGACGCTGCTGGAGCCCGGCCAAGAAGGACCAGGCAACTGATCGCGGCTATCGAATCGGTTAGAAGAAGGATGTGTATGTCTATTACCCGATTGTTCTTGATGGCAGAATGCCTACAAATGAGGCGACGCTGCACGAGTTACTGAGAAAGCGTCGCGAATTGGCGCGGGATATGCCGTACGGAGCACCTGAGCCTCAGGCGGCTGATTTCGGGGAAATGTTAGGGTCTAGGGATGAGATTGGATAATGACTGAAGACCAGTTGGAGCAGGAAACTCTTGGCTGGCTTGCTGAGCAGGGCTACCAGATACTTCATGGGCCGGATATTGCGCACGACGGAGAAACTCCAGAGCGTGAAAACTATCGCCAGGTAGTGCTGGTGGAGCGTTTGCGAGCTGCAATTGCCCGATTGAACCCACTGGTACCAGTGTCTGCACGTGAGGATGCCTTGCAGCACGTACTGGAGTTAGGGGTACCTGTTCAGCTTTCTGCCAACCGTATTTTCCATCGTCTGCTGGTCAGTGGCGTGCCCGTCCAATACCAAAGGGATGGCGAAACTCGCGGTGATTTTGTACGACTGATCGATTGGGCGAATGTGCCGAGTAATGAGTGGCTGGCGGTCAGCCAGTTCACTATTCAGGGGCCGAAGCATACTCGCCGCCCGGACATCATTCTGTTCCTCAATGGCCTGCCGTTGGTGCTGCTGGAGTTGAAGAACCCGGCAGATGTAAATGCAGATCTGGTAAAGGCGTTCGACCAAATCCAGACCTACAAGGAGCAGATCCCGGACATCTTCCAGTACAACGAAATCTTGATCATCGCCGATGGCAGTGAGGCCCGCATGGGTTCGTTGTCAGCCGATATCGAGCGATTCGCCCGCTGGCGCACCATCGATGGCGTGACCGTTGACCCATTGGGGCAATTCAACGAGCTAGAAACGTTGGTGCGCGGGGTGCTGCAGCCTGCCATGCTGCTCGATTACTTACGCTACTTCGTACTGTTTGAAGACGATGGTCGTTTGGTAAAAAAAATCGCCGGCTACCATCAATTTCATGCAGTGCGGGCAGCTATTCAGCAGGTGGTAACTGCCTCACGCCCTGGCGGTACTCACAAAGGAGGGGTGGTCTGGCACACCCAAGGCTCCGGTAAAAGCATCACCATGACCTGTTTCGCGGCACGGGTGATGCAGGAAGCAGCAATGGAGAACCCGACCATTGTGGTGATCACTGATCGCAACGATCTGGACGGGCAGCTCTTCGGGGTGTTCTCACTGTCGCAGGACCTGCTACGTGAGCAGCCGGCGCAGGTCGCAACTCGCGGTGATTTGCGCGAGAAACTCGCTAATCGCCCGAGCGGCGGTATTGTCTTCGCCACTATTCAGAAGTTCATGCCGGGCGAGGACGAGGACAGTTTCCCGGTGCTTTCCACCCGTTCCAATATCGTGGTGATCGCCGACGAGGCACACCGCACTCAATATGGCTTCAGTGCCTCGTTGAAAGCGCCTAGCTTGCAGGCGGCTGAGGCGCATGCTCGTTACCAGGTCGGTTACGCTCAGCACCTGCGCGATGCGTTACCCAATGCCACCTTCGTAGCGTTTACCGGCACCCCAGTCTCTAGCGAAGACCGTGATACCCGTGCGGTGTTTGGCGACTACATCCATGTTTATGACATGCAACAGGCCAAGGAAGATGGCGCCACTGTGGCTATCTACTACGAATCCCGACTGGCCAAGTTGTCGCTAAAGGAGAGTGAGCTGGCCCATATCGACGATGAAGTCGATGAGCTGGCGGAGGACGAGGAGGAGAATCAGCAGTCTCGCTTGAGGTCGCGTTGGGCTGCGTTAGAGCAGGTTGTAGGTGCCGAACCGCGTATCAGAAGCGTGGCGTCCGATCTGGTGGCGCACTTCGAAGAGCGCAACCAAGCGCAAAACGGCAAGGCTATGATTGTCGCCATGAGTCGCGAGATCTGTGTCCACCTGTATAACGAGATCATCGCTCTACGTCCTGACTGGCATGACGAAGATCCGGAAAAAGGCGCGGTGAAGATCGTCATGACTGGTAGTGCGTCGGACAAAGCGCTGTTGCGCCCACACATCTACCCCAATCAGGTGAAGAAACGGCTTGAAAAGCGCTTCAAGGACCCAAGTGATTCGCTCAAGCTGGTGATTGTCCGAGATATGTGGCTGACCGGCTTTGATGCACCCTGCGTGCATACGCTTTATGTCGACAAGCCAATGAAGGGCCACAATCTGATGCAGGCCATTGCGCGCGTGAATCGCGTGTTCAAGGACAAGCAGGGTGGATTGGTCGTGGACTACATCGGCATTGCCAACGAGCTTAAGGCCGCGCTCAAAGAGTACACGGCTAGCAAGGGCAGGGGGCGCCCTACGGTGGATGCTCACGAAGCCTATGCCGTACTGGAGGAAAAGCTAGATGTTCTCCGCAGCTTGCTGTTTGGCTTCGATTACAGCAATTACCTCACGGGGGGGCACAAACTGCTGGCGGGTGCTGCCAACCATGTGCTTGGACTCGAAGATGGCAAAAAGCGCTTTGCTGACAATGCGCTTGCAATGAGTAAGGCCTTCACGCTTTGTTGCACCTTGGATGAAGCCAAAGCGGTGCGCGAGGAAGTAGCGTTTTTCCAGGCGATAAAAGTGCTGTTGACCAAGCGCGAAATCAGTCAGAAGAAAAAGACGGACGAAGAGCGAGAGTTAGCCATCCGCCAGATCATCGGCAATGCCGTGGTGTCGGGTGAGGTGGTAGACGTGTTTGAAGCTGTAGGTTTGGATAAGCCCAACATTGGTCTTCTAGACGATGAGTTTCTTGCGGAGGTGCGGAATCTACCGGAAAAGAACCTCGCTGTAGAGCTCCTGGAACGCCTGCTTGAAGGCGAGATTAAGAGCAAATTTTCCAGCAACCTGGCACAGGAAAAAAAGTTCTCTGAACTGCTTGATAGCGTAATCAAACGCTATCAGAACCGCTCAATTGAGACGGCCCAGGTAATCGAAGAGCTGATCGAGATGGCTAAAAAGTTCGCCGCCGCTAGTAAGCGCGGTGATCAGCTGGGCCTCAATGAGGATGAGCTTGCCTTCTACGACGCTCTTGCTAACAACGAGTCCTCCGTACGAGATCTTGGAGATGAAACACTGGCCAAGATTGCTCATGAGTTGACTAGCAGCTTGCGGCAGAATGTGACAGTAGATTGGAGTAATCGCGACAGTGTCCGGGCGAAGTTGCGTTTGATGGTAAAGCGGATTTTGCGAAAGTACAAATACCCCCCAGATCAGCAAGAGGAAGCAACGCAAATGGTGCTAGCGCAGGCTGAAATGCTTTGTGAAACATGGGTGTGATAGTTAGCGGTGGAGTAATGCCGTAATTTTGAGGGCGGAAATGTATATTTTATAGAAGTAGAACTTGGGGCGTGGTGTCTGAGTTTTACTTGCGCCCAATGGCTCGCATTGCGAGCCATTGCACATTGGCAGAGCTTAAAAATATTGCTTTCGTTTTCTGTTAGCTCTTGTTAGGTTAGTAGTTCGCTAAATTCTTTTTGAAGTTCTGCTAGTTGCGTTTCAAGATCTTTCTGTTTTTCAGTAAGGATAGTTATCGAGTTTTTTTGTAGCTGCTTGTTTTCCATGTATCTTGACGGGCTTAAGCTGTAGCCGTTGTTCTCAAGTTGTTCGTTTGTTATGAGTTTTGATATTCCTTCAAGTTCACTTCGGGTTTTATATATTTCTAGGGTCGTGTAAAATGGAGCTCTTGACTCCATCGGGGAGTTGTCATTTGCATACTTTTCTGCTTCGGGAGAATCGATTAGTAGAACCGGTTTGTTGGTGGTTCCCGGTTTTTTGAGAACTAATACTGCAGTCGGTATTCCAGTGTTTTTGAGCATTCCTCCTGGCAGAGCAATCACTGCATCAACTAATCCATTTTGGATAATGCTTCTCCTGATGGCCCCCTCTAAACCACCTCGAAATAGAACTCCATTGGGAACGAGTACAGCCGCGCGCCCATCTGGTTTGAGTGATTTCAAAATCATCTGTAAAAAGGCGAAGTCAGCCTTGTTTGGAGGAGGAGCGCCGAAATCGAAATATGAGGTGGTGATGCCTGCCTGGTAGCTGCTCGTAGACAGTGAAAATGGAGGGTTTGCAAGTACTATATCGTAAGTTGAAGCCTCAACTTCTTGAAGTGAGTCTGACTTGCGAATCTCGAAGTCGGTAACTCCATGCACGATGCAGTTTATTTTCGCTATTCGTGCGGCTGACGAGTTTATCTCTCTTCCATAAATTTTGAGTGGTCCACTACGCTTGCATGTTAGGGCGTTTATGTTGGCGGATATTAGAAAGCCACCAGATCCGCAGGTGGGATCGTATAAACTTTCGCCGCCTACGGGCTCGACAATATCTACCATCATCTTCACTAGTTCGCGAGGGGTATAGGCTTCCCCAGCCCTTTTTCCTTGCGCCTCTGCAAAATGTTGGATGATTTTTTCAAAAAAGCTACCGGCGGCAGCAGGAAAACTATGACTTGATATTAGTTCATATAATTGAATGCATGTTTCCGTTACGGCGAACGGGTTCCTTACACGCTCTGTTAGGTGTTGTATGGCTATTCTGAGGTTCAACTCATTGCTGTAGGCACTGTCAACTTGGTCTGCAGCCTGCAGAAGGGTTGATATTACTATGTCATTTCGTGATGTTTTTATTGACTCTCGAAGGAGTGCTTGTAAGTGGTCATCAATTTTTCTATTGTGAATTGAAGAAAATATAACAAAGAATATGCCAACAAAAAAATCTGTGTAATCCTGGATGTCAAGGTTTGTCTTCGACCGAAGGTCATCGATGATATTGTCGATGATGGAGTATTTAAAATCGCTCAAGAGTCTTCTCTCAGTAGGTTAGTGCAAAAAACGTCAAGGATGTCCTCGCCGTTTCTAGCTAATGATTCGAGCACTTTTTTTTGAGTCATCCAGTTTTTGTAAATCTGAGTTATCTTTATCTGGTTGTGAATCTTAGGTATCGGGATTGTAATCTCTGATAGATCCTTCAGGCCTATGTTGGGTATGGCGCTGCCTGCTTTGATGCGCGATAATTTTGAGCGACCTTCGCCTGAATTTAGATACCAGCATAAGTAGGCTGGCTCTATTTCATTTTTTGGGGTGCTCAGGATAGCAACTTGATTTGTGGTGATTACGCTTAGATCTGTCGGCAATGTAATTAATACAGCCTCTATTCTGTTTCCGCGTAAGGGGATCAGTATATCGCCAGTGTATAATATACTTTTTGCTTTCCCTGGTTCGACTGCAGCAAAAGGCAGGTTAGAAAATTCAATGCCTTCCTCGTGGATATCCTTAATTTGAACTAATTTATACCCATCGCTGCGGCTTTCGTCCTCCGCTTTCCCCCTAAAGGTATGACCTGCGCGGACGTCTATGATTTCGGATAGTTTTCTTATGTTCAATGACGGTTACTCATTTTCATTGATTGCTCAAGGTGGGAGTTTATCCCAATGCTTGTCGTGTAGCCTGACCCGGTCTCCGGTACCGAGTGCTCGTAGTAAAAGCTGAAATTCTGCAGCAGCCACAACCAGGGCAAAATCACGCCATACAGCTTCGCATTCTTCATTGTGGCTCCTAAGAATCCATTACAGTACCGTTGGTACTACCTTGTCATGCAGGCAAATTTAGTCCTTCCTAGGGATTTCGTCAATAGTACTGACGATACTACTGAAAAAATCTCCTCCTGTGCCCGAAGACATCATGGATAAGCCAGGGTAGTTACGGCTTCGAGGGGGGACTGGCGTGAGCCTGGCTATACCTATCGCCGCGACCGGGTATGGCGGAGGCGCTATCTGCTGTTCCAGCAAGGGGGAGCGTGGTGGCCCTTGGGCTTCGCACAGTTGCATAGCTATTCTCCAGAAGTTACCGATCTCTCCCTCACGTCATCCCGCCAAGAATGCTGAGTGTTATCAGGGATCAAGGCCCCTGCGACCTGTGAGGGTGTCCACTGACGCAGGACTGGCGGCTCCTTACGACCCAGGCTGTGTGAAAACTCGCGGAATGCGTTGAAGGTCGTGGCTATCTAGGGGCGCTTGCAAAACTGGCAGGAAATTGCCTGGATTAGCTCAGTTGGCCTCGCAAGGGTGCATCTGGCCGGTATGAGTCCTTCGTGGAGACTTTGGGGCCCCTAACTGGCGGCTCAGTAGGCTATTTCACCTTTTGAGCGCTTCGAGCAGCCCCCTGATGCCCAAGATGCTCATCATTCGCTTGAGGTTGTAAGCGAGCACATGGAGGCTCATTTCAGTACTGACCCTTGGCAGGGTCTTGGTCAGGAAGTGGGTCGCCCCCATCCAGTACTTGAGCGTTCCAAATGGATGCTCAACGGTTTGACGGCGCACCTTCATTTTCCCAGGATCGTGCTCCAGTTGAACCTGCATCGAGTCGAGGGTCGCTTCATGTTCCCAGCGTTTCAACCGCCGCTCCTTGCCCGTCGTACATTGCTTGTGCATCGCGCAGGACTGGCAGCCCGAGAACCAATAAACATGCATCAGCATCCCGTCTTCCCAAGTTGAGTAACGCTTGGTCAGTAATTGCTCCGCAGGGCATCGATACTCATCCGATGCCGAGACGTACAGGAAATCCTGCTTGCCAAATCGACCTTCGGCTTTGCTGCTAGAGGTCAGTGGTTTCGGTACGAAGGGCGAGATTCCAGCTTGCTCACATGCAACGATTTCCGTGCCTGTGTAGTAGCCCCGGTCGGCAACGACATTCAGCGATTCAGTACCGATTTGGTCACGCGCTTGCTTCGCCATGTTGCTCAACTGGCCGCGATCATGACCGACATTCGTCACCTCATGTGCAACGATCAGATGGTGCTGATCGTCAACGGCCGTCTGCACGTTATAGCCAACGGTGCCACTGCCCCGACCACCAACTGACATGGAGCGAGCATCGGGATCTGTGAGAGAAATTTGTTTGTCTGGGGTTTGAAGTAGCTGCGTTTCAATGTCTTTGAGCTTCTGCATCTGCTGTTTCAGCGTTTCGATCTTCTCTTTCAGTCGCTCGGCCTTGGCCACAGCTACCTCCGGCGTTGCCCGGTCCGCCGAATCCATCGCTGTCAGATAGCGCTCAATGCTCTGCTCGACTTGCTGCATACGGGCCTTCACCTTGGCCTGGGTGAAGTTACGGTCGCGATTGTTCACGGCTTTGAACTTGCTGCCGTCGATGGCAATGATTGAGTCAGAGAACAGGTTGAGGTTGCGACAGAGGATCACGAACTGACGGCAGACACTGCGAATGGCTTTACCGTTGTCCTTGCGAAAGTCGGCGATGGTTTTGAAATCTGGAGCCAGACGCCCCGTAAGCCACATCAACTCGACATTGCGTTCAGCTTCACGCTCGAGCCGGCGGCTGGACTGAATGCGGTTTAGGTAGCCGTAGATGTAGATCTTCAGCAGGACCGCTGGATGGTAGGCCGGGCGACCTGTTGCTGCCGGATCGACGCCTGCGAAACCGAGCGCGCTCAGGTCGAGTTCATCAACAAAGACATCGACCACTCGCACTGGGTTTTCATCGGTGATGTAGTCATCCAGGCACTCTGGCAGCAATGTGACCTGCGTCCGAGCTTCACCTTCGATGAACCGCTTCATGATTGTCCCCGCCACGATCACGACGGTCAGAAGGTTAGACAACTGCGGGCGTTTTCACACAGCCTGGACCGGGAGCAAGGGCATCTCATGATCTGGCCTCCTGAGCACCGTTACCGGTGGGCGGGTGGAGGCTGCATTGGCTGACGAGACCAGCGCCGCGAGATCCTGAGCCAGGTGCAAGCAGCAATGCGATGACCGGGGCATGCCTGACTGTCAGTCAGGTGCAGTCCATTCCTTGGTCTGCTGCACCATCATCTACAGCGCTGTTGCTGGTGAGATCGGTGTTTGTCACGCCGATTGTCACGAGTGGAGTAGCCGCAAAGCCAAAAGCTATGAGGGCTGCAGCAGTGTCAGGAGCGCCCGTCTCTTTCCATGAGAAAGAGACGGGCGCCGGTTGGCGCAGGTTTCGGCCAAGCGGATAGGTTGCTGCAGGGCAGCGAAGTAGGAGGTGTTATCTGGCGCACGAGGGCCATGATCTGAAGTAGGCATCCATCACCGGGGAGGTGACCGGGCGAGCTGCCGGACGCGAATCGCCATTTGGGGGGGAGAACCACCGCGAGAGCGGCGTGACCTTCAAGGTTCGGGTCACCTGGGTTGCTGTCATCGACAGCGCTTGCACGGCCAGTTCTACGCCTGAGGATAAACGCGGTCAAGGTTCGAAATTCAGCGCCACTTTGGACTTTAAGAGCGGTTATCCACCGCTGGAATTCCGTGGTAAATCCTGGACAACGTAGTCGCTTTTAGCTCTTCAAAGTGAGGTCCTTCCAAACAGGGCGGCTTTGCAGCCCTGTTTGGAAGGACCCGTGCTGAGAAGCGGATGAGCGAGGCTGATTGCCCCGAATCTTGAACGTTCAGTTGCTGCTGCTGCCGTTCTTGCGCCGTACAGAGCTAGCGAATCGGTACCACGTTCTTGTCTCTCACTTGGCCGTACGCTGAGGCAAGCAGGCTGCCGGTGGCGGCCTTCTGGATGTACTCACTCCACCAAGCCATCATCGGGCGCCGGCGCTCAATGTAGTCGGCTCGGTTGTAGGCGCTGCGTACCTCATCTTTGTCGACATGCGCCAGTGCCACTTCGATGAGCTCCGGATCCCACCCATGTTCATTCAAGATGGTGCTGGCCATCGAGCGCATGCCGTGGCTGACCAAGCGGTCCTGGAAGCCCATGCGTTTCAACGCCATGTTGGCGGTCTGGCTATTGGCGTGGGTGCGCGGATTTCTGTCTGCCGGGAAGACGTATTCTCGATGGCCGCTGTGAGTTTTCAGTGATTCCAACAGAGCGACAGCGTGATCACTCAACGGAATGCTGTGAGGGCGGCGCTTTTTCATCCGCTCCGGTGGGATAGTCCAAACACGCCTTTCAAAGTCGATGTCTGCCCAGCGAGTAGTCGCTGCCTCGGCAGGGCGAGTCATGGTGTGCAACTGCCATTCGATCAGGCAGCGGGTGGTCCGTTTGATGCTGGCGTTCGCGATCTCCAGCATGAGCTCGGGGAGTTCTTCGGGCGGAAGCGCAGCCATGTTCTCTTTCTTGGGCTTCTTGAATACTGCCCGAATGCCGGTGAGCGGGTTGGCGAAGATCAGGCCGGAATTTACGCCGTAGGTCATGATCTCGTTTAGCCGCTGACTGAGACGCTTGACCGTTTCCAGGCTGCCTTTCGCTTCGATGGGGCGAAGCAATGCGATCACCATCGGCGCGGTGATTTTCGTCAGTGGTGTTGTCCTCAAGTCGGGGAATACATGCAGTGTGAGCGACCGCCAAATGTCCTCGGCGTAGGCCGGGGTGACCGAGTCTTTCTTGAGCTCGAACCAGGCGGTGGCCACGTTCTCGAAGGTGTGTTCGGTTTCTGCGCGCTTGGCTTCATTCAGCGTATTGCGCTGCACCTTCGGATCGATGCCTTGGGCGAGCAGCTCGCGGGCATCGACTGCCATCTTTCGTGCGTTCGCCAGTGACAGTTCGGGGTAGGTCCCGAAGCCGATGTTGATGCGCTTCTTGGTCACTGGTTCGCGGTAGTTGAAATTCCACAGCAACGAGCCGTTGCTGCGTACCCGGAGCTGCAAACCGTCACCATCCGTGAGGACGTAATCCTTGGACGCGGGTTTGACTCCCTTGAGTTGTCGATCGGAGAGGCGGAGGTTTTGAGCAGGCATGAGATTCTCCTCAGGCACTGATTCGGTATTCCAAAGATTAGCACCCGGTGAGGTGGAATACCGCCTGGAATACCCGAATGGCTGGAACTCAAAAACTCTCAAAAGACCGCAAAAGCGCTGGAAGCCGTGTATTTACTAGGGCTCAGGCACAAAAAAAGACGTCCGTGGACGTCTTTGATTGATCATTTGGTGGAGCCGGGGGGATTTAAAATATATACATAAGATATTGTTTTAAATGGATTTATTTATAGATTTATTATTATGTGCCCCCATAGGTGCCCCCGTGCACGTATTTCCGATGAGCGGCTATTTGAGGAGTTGAACTGGCGTCCTGAATTATCATTTTGCGACCGGGCGAGGCCAGTCAACCACCAGGGAGCATTCAATAGAGTCGGTCGTGTACGGCATAACCTCGGTTATCAGGCCAGGAGGGTTTGATGGCCAGCTCAGACCGGGTGCTGGGTAGATGTCAGGTCACGCGGTTGGGTTTTTTCCGCGGTAGCGCACCATGGGCTCATCTAGGACGATTTGAGCTGAGGTGCGGTATGAGACACTCGATGGTTACCTGCCACAACTGTGGCAAAGCGATGGTTCCGAGAGCGTCATATAGCCGTGGTTTCAGGGGGTATTCGCCTTCGTCCAATCATTGCCCCTTTTGCCTGAGTGAGAACTGGCACGGCGGAAATCCAGGGTTAGGGGCTCGGCTGTTCGCTTTGGTTGGCCTGGCTCTTGGTGTTCTGGCCTGCGTGTTGGTAGGAGCTTTTCTGTTCAAGGTGCAGTGGTGGCTTGGTGTCGAAGGACAGTGGCCTCTATTGACGCTGGGTACATGTGCTGTGTCTGTTAGCGCGGGATACCATTTCTACAACTGGTTTGTTGATTGCTGACCGGTGATCATGCTGTGGAAGGCAGCAATCGGCCAGAAGCGGCCTCTACAGTTCGACAACTCTGCGCCGGAGCTCGACCGGTCTGGTCCTTATGTCTAAGGCGGTCAGGTCATGCAGGTGGTAGAGGCGTGCTACCATTTCGCCACCCTAGCCAGAAGCCCTTTCTACTCTCAGGTAATCGCCATGGACGACGTAGTGATAACGCATTCGGATGTGTACCAGAGCTGGCAAAACCATCTCTTCAATTTCAGTCTCGACGATCCCAGGACGAACGCACCCGGGCTGCGAAAGCCGCAACTGGCTGCGCTTTATGCCACCCTGGGGCACCTGGTGGTCGACCCCTCCTCGACCGCTACAGTGGTCATGCCCACCGGCACAGGGAAGACCGACACCATGCTCGCGCTGATCATCGCTGCGAGGATGGCTAGAACATTGATCCTGGTTCCCTCGGACGCCCTCAGGACGCAGTTAGTGGGCAAGTGCACGGAGATGAAGACGCTTCGTACCGTGGGGGCAGTATCGGACACGGCGCGCAATCCCATTGTTGCAGCCATCGATTCGAAGCTGTCTGAGGAGCAGGTTGCTGAATTGGCTACTGCCAACATCATTGTGGCCACTCCCCAGGCTTTGCTGTTATTTGAGGACGCCGCCTTGGGGGCACTGGTGAACATGTGCAGTCACTTGATGATCGATGAGGCTCACCATGTCGCGGCAGCCAGTTGGAACCGAATCAAAACAGCCTTCAGGGGCAAACCTTGTATTCAGTTCACAGCGACGCCATTCCGGGAGGATGGTCTGGCTCTGGCTGGCAAGATCATCTTCAACTACCCGCTTCGGGATGCGCAGCTTGACGGCTATTTCAAAGGTATCGAGTTCCATCCGGTACGAGAGTACAACCTCAAACTGTCCGATCAGGCCATCGCAGACAAGGCCGTTGAGCTGCTCAGGACTGACCTCAAGGCCGGCTTCAACCATTTAATGATGGTGCGGGCCAAGTCGCACAAGCGGGCGACAGACCTGTTTGAAATTTATAAGCAGCACGCCGACCTCACGCCAGTGTTGATCCACAGCAAGGTGCCGAACCAAGCCAGGGTAATGGCGGAGATCGTCAAGAAAAAGCACCGGATCATCGTCTGCGTGGACATGCTTGGCGAAGGTTTCGATCTGCCCGAGCTCAAAATCGCCGCCATTCATGATCAACACCAAAGCCCTGCGGTGACGCTTCAGTTCATTGGCCGGCTGACGAGGGTAGATGCGGCCCTTGGTGATGCCAAGTTCGTGGCAAACATCGCTAACCAGAAGACCGACCACCAAATGGCAGCCCTTTATAAGGAGAGTGCTGACTGGGGTGCAGTCATTCGCGACGTGAGCGAGCAAAAGGTCAGCCGGGAAATTGAGAAGGCGGACTTCAACGAGCAGTTTGCCGATGGGGACGATGCCCAAGTGATTTTTGGGCTGAACCCGAACCCCAAAATCAGCGCCGTGGCGTATCACGTCTCCCCCAACGACTGGACACCACAGCGTGCGCAGGGTCTGGATGGGCGTAGAGAGACACTGCAGTACATCTCGATCAACGACCAGGCCGATACAGTCATTGTAGTGACTCGGCGAGAGACGCTGGTTGGGTGGGCTCAGACCGAAGAAATCGTCGACACCAACTGGAATCTGTACATCGCTTTCTATAACAAGGCGCAGAAAACCCTCTTCCTTCACGCCTCAGGTGACGACACCCAGGCAACTCGCTTTCTCAACCTGGTGGCCAAAGACCCTCGTCGCATCAATGGTGAGCCGACCTTCCGTACGCTTCACGATATCAAGCTTATGAAGCTGCAGAACGTTGGCCTATCCCGCGCGCGGAAAGACCTGCGGTTCACGATGCACGTGGGGCGCGATATCAATCAAGTGATCAACGACATCGAGACGGGCAACGCGACAAAATCCAACATCTTCGCCACCGGTTTTGAGGATGGAGAACGAACCACCGTGGGCTGCTCGCACAAAGGCAAGATCTGGGAGATGAACTCCTCTCCGATCAACTATTGGGTCGAGTGGTGCAAGCGCATGTCGGTCAAGCTCAACGACGACACCATCGATCCTGCCGACGTACTCAAAAATGTCATGCGTGTTGAGCAAATCAGGGGCAGATGGCCAGAAGGCCTGTTTTACGCCGACTGGCCTGTGTCGATTGCGATCGAAAACGAGCAAAGGATCTCGCTTTATTTTCAGGGAGAGACCTTCAACCTTCTCGATGTCGAGCTTGGTAAGCCTGAATACAACGGCGCGCGGACGCTGGATATTCCCGTCTTGGTTGCGGGTAACGACGGTGGGGAACGTCGCCTCACTACCATCGCAGTCAAGTTGTTGGAGGACGGATACAAGACCTCTTGCCCTGGTGTGAAGATCCTTTACCCACACGAAATGCCATTGGACTCATACTTGGATGGAGAGCCGCTTGTATTGCTCAAGGTTGACGGTTCCATGGTGCAGGGCAACTACCGTCAGTACTCGCTCAACAGCGTGGATGTAAAACTGCCTGCCGGCTTGCTCGAACCCTGGAATTGGGGAACGACGAAAATCCATCAAGAGTCCATGCGTGCGGAGCGACGTACGGACTCCGTACAAGGCTTCACCTTCGCCAAGATCGCTGACGACTACTCGATCGTCTTCAACGATGATGGCAAAGGCGAAATCGCTGACCTGGTGGCAATCCGGGAAAGCAAGGACGCCATCTACGTAGACCTCTACCATTGCAAATTCTGCCCAATGACGGATGGCGTGGCCGCGCCCGGCGCGCGCGTGGCCGACGTCTATGAGGTATGCGGTCAGGCGTCCAGATCGGTGAAATGGCTGTACACCGGCGATAAGTTCTTCAATCGATTGATGGATCGCTACCAGCAATCGCTGCTCAAGGACTTCGACAGAATACTGAAAGGCACGCCTCAGCAGCTGGAGATACTGCGCAACAAATGCCACGACCACGAGCTGATCTTTAAATTTGTGATCGTGCAACCCGCGATATCAGCGCAAAAGGTGTCGAAGGAGCAGCTCGCCGTCCTGGGAACGAGCTACTCATACATCAAGAGCATCTCGGGATCGGATATCAAGGTCATCGTTAGCCCGTAATCTACTTGCGTCAGCGGAGTTGCGACTAATTCCGCTGACGTCCTGCTGCGATCCGCACCTCCTATACCTACTTCGCTTTTGCCTCCACAGGTTTTTGGCGGTCTGAATCGCCCCAACTTCCTAGGAGCTCGATGTCCGCTATTGGCCGATTCTGTTGAAAAAGTCGGTTTCTGAGAGAGCTGCTTATCGGCAGCTCAAAACACGCTCGATTTTGGCGGTGCTACGTGAAAACCAAGGCAGCTCCGTCTTCTGACTCACCAGATTTCAACGTCGCTCACTCTCTTTACATGGGCAAAATCGCGGCGGGACTTTATCAACAGAATCGACTGGTAGCAGCCTTTAATGGATGTCCGCTACTGGAACTGGCACAGCAGTGATTCTGATAAGCTCTATTGAGGATGGTGGCTGATTCAGCCAGATTTATGCTAGCCTGCGTACGCTTTGGGTATAGACCTGAAGGTGCATCACAAGCTGTCAAGCCCCAAGGCGGCATCCCAGGTGTAACAACCCAGGGTGACCAGCAATGCGGCTAGCAGCCCTCGGATACTTATCTTCATAGGTACTCCAAATGTGACGCTGACACTATACGTCGATCCTAGCAATCGCGGCGAAATCGGGACTGGGTGACTGAGACCGATTGGATAATGTGAGGAACATTTGGGTTTATCCGGCCAGGCGGCTTGAGGATTGCCGCCATCCTAAGTCTGGCCGGTTGGCTCGAAACAAGGATGTATTCTGATGCCAGAAAATTGGTACAAGTCTCGGGGCTATCTGCACTTTGACCGTCCGATCAACCAGGCAGCGGCAGATCGTGTCCCGGGAAGTGGTGTAACTCATCATGGTTCTGGCCGCTGAGTTCGCCGTTTAGTTGATCACGGCCGACAGCTTGGCCTGTGGATTATCGCTGACTGCCTCAAAGGCCTCCAACTGCATGTAACGCCGTTGCAGGCACCACTCGTCGTTCTGCTCCAGCAGCATCGCGCCTACCAGCCGTGTGATTGCAGGATCGTTGGGAAAGATGCCTACGACGTCGGTGCGGCGTTTGATCTCCGCGTTAAGCCGCTCCAGTGGATTGGTGCTGTGTAATTGCTGTCGGTGCGCTTTTGGAAACGCCATGTGAGCCAGCACTTCATCCTCGCAGCCGTCCATGAGTGTCGCGATCTTGGGGTATTTTTCGCGTAGCTGATCAGCGACCAAACGCCATTGCTGATGGCATTCGGCACGGCTGTCCTGGGCGAAGACTGTGCGCAGTAGGGCCGCCACCATGGTGCGCTGACCTTTGCCGACGTGGGCCATGGCATTACGCATGAAATGCACACGGCAGCGCTGCCAGGTCGCGTTGAAGACCTTGGAAACAGCCGCCTTGAGCCCTTCGTGGGCGTCGGAGATGACCAGTTTCACGCCCCGCAAGCCACGTCGCGTGAGGCTGCGCAGGAAGTCTGTCCAGAACGGCTCAGCCTCTGACGGCCCAACCCGCATGCCCAGGACTTCGCGGCCACCGTCGGTGTTCACGGCCACGGCGATTATTACGGCGACCGAGACGATGCGTCCGGCCTCCCGCACTTTGACGTAGGTGGCATCGATCCAGAGATAGGGCCAGTCGCCCTCAAGCGGGCGGTCAAGGAAGGCGTGAACGCGCTCATCGATCTCACCAGCTAGCCGTGAGACCTGGCTTTTGGAGATGCCGGTCATGCCCATGGCTTTGACCAGCTCGTCCACTGAGCGTGTTGAAACGCCTTGGATGTAGGCCTCCTGGATGACTGCCGCCATGGCTTTCTCAGCGGTGCGTCGAGGTTCAAGGAAACCAGGGAAATAGCTGCCTTGGCGCAGCTTGGGAATCTTAAGGTCGACGTCGCCTGCGCGGGTTTGCCAAAGACGATCGCGGTAGCCATTACGGCTATTTGTCCGGTCTGGGCTTTTGACATCGAAGCCCGCGCCGCACAGGCCTTCGACGTCGAACTCCATCATGCGCTGGGCAACGAACTGGATCATTTGCTTGAGCAGATCAGCGTCTGCCCCTTTCTCAACCAACTCGGTCAATGCGATAGTGGGCTTGGTCATCGTGGTTTCTCTGGTGAGTGTTTGGTCTTCGCAAACTCAACGTTAGCCAAGAACCACGATGACCATCCTCTTTCGCCCGCAGGGCGCCTTCGGCTGGTTCAGTTACACCACTTCCCGGGACACGATCCAGCGGCACTAGCGATAGTCTCAAGTCCTAAGACTGTTGCTATGCATGCCTTTTACCCGTTCATTCGCTATGTCGCGCAAACACAGAAAGTGTTTTTCGACAAAAGCATTGGGAAGGTTGTCAAAAAAGACCCTAAGCAAAGGCCCATTTCCTATGCCGCGCACGTCGACAGCCATATTTATTCGTACTACTGCGATCTGCTGAACCAGGCCTACGAGGACCATCTGGCGAAGGTACCGTGGTCGTCTGCAGTTCTGGCGTTCAGAGCGCTTAAGAAAAGCAATATCGATTTTGCTCTCGACGCTTTCCTGGATATTGCGGTGCGGGAGTCCTGCTGCGTCATCGCCATCGACATCAAGGGCTTCTTTGACAACCTAGACCATGCGCACCTGAAAAGTGCCTGGCAGGCGCTGCTAGGCACCAGCCATTTGCCCAACGATCACTACGCGGTGTATCGATCCCTGACCAAGTATTCGTTCGTCTATAGGGATCAAGTCTACGAAGCGCTGGGGCTCTCCAAGAACAATCCCAAGCATGGCCGCAAGCGAATTTGTGAGCCCCATGAGTTCCGGGCCCAGGTTCGAGATGGTGGTCTGGTCGAAACCAACAAGGGCAAAAAGGGTATCCCTCAAGGCTCCCCCATCAGCGCCATGCTGTCCAATGTCTACATGATGGGGTTCGATGAGCAGATTCACACTTATGTCGAATCCTGCGGCGGTGCCTACTACCGCTACTGCGATGATGTGCTGCTGATTGTGCCGCTGGAGAAGGAGGCAGAGGCCAAGGCCCTAGTCGACCTACGCGTCAATGAGATTGGCCTGGAGATCCAGACTGCCAAGACGGAGACCTGCAAATTCACACGATCAGCCAAGGGATTGAGAACCGACCGACCGCTGCAATATCTGGGCTTCATCTTTGATGGGGCCAACATTTACCTGCGCTCATCGTCACTAGCTCGCTATCAGGACCGTGTAAACAGAGGCATCTGGCTGGCAGGAAAATGCATGGACAAGGTCAACGCTAAGCGAATTGCCAGAGGGCAGTTGCCTCGCTCGATGTTCCTGAAGAAGCTGTATAAGCGGTACTCCTATCTGGGCCGGAGAAACTTCATCTCATATGGCTATCGGGCCGCCAGGATCATGGGCTCTCCCTCGATCAAGAAACAGCTCAAGCCACATTGGAACAGGCTCCGCGAGCGCATTTCTGATGCCCAAGGCGAATGACAGCCCACTAGAAGAATTGAAAGAGCGAACCATGGTGAATAGGCCCCGCTTCTCTAGCGGCCGACCCCACATACTGACCGCTGAAAATGGGTTTTTTGCGCGCCGCTACGCGAAATCTGAGCCGGGAATCCTCTGCTCAATGTAAAGATTTCAATCTCAAGCGCGTACTTTTCTACCGTGGAAATCAGGGCCGACTTTTCAACAGAATCGGCCGATTTCTGCCTGTCGTAACTTGTATAAATCGGCCAGTTGCAGCTCGGCAGGGATACAGCCCGCACACTATCATCTGCTTCTAACATGTTGATCTTGTCCCGCTCAGGGTCAAAGCTGCCGTCGTCATCAATTGTGCATCCTTTTTAAGTTATGTTTTTCTGCGACTGACATGTCGTCGTCCGTCGATCATCTGACGCGAGGTAGAATGACAGCGTGAGCCAGTCCACCCACTTTCGGTAGATTTCCGACGGTAGAACGGTCTGAAATCGAATTCCGGGGGCTCAGCGATCGGTCACCATTTTGGCTCTTACAGCGAAGAGAGCCTTGGCCATGAGTAAAGAAGCACAGACAATAGTTACCCTGCTGGATCAGCAGTACGAGCAGTTGCTTGCGGACGCGAGATGCCTGGCCGCAAGCTATATGGATGCGTCCATGAAGATATACAAAAAGACTGGGGTTAAATCTGTCGTGGCTGCCGTTTCAATCAAGCAAACGAGCCCGAATGCGTACTCTATCTACTGGTGCAAACTGGTGCCACTGCAAGGGCAAAAAAACAAGTTCGCGCCCCTGACTATTCCCAAAGGCAACGGTAAACACAAATACCCGGCTTCCTCATTTGAGTTTGTTAAATCCCCTTACCGTGGCCTCGTTTTACAGGTTGAGGAGCGTCTGGCTGAGATTCGCAGCATCGCCAGTGAGAATCGTCAGCTGCGTCGGACGTTGGTCGCCTATGAGAAAAAGCTGTGTAGATATCAAGCGCTTGATCATGGTGACCTCTGCTCGGAGGAGTAGAGGCTGAGCACACTATAAGCAGTGCCAAACGGATCTGAACCGACTTAAATACCCGAAAGCCCCGTGCAGCTTGGTCTGACGGGGCTTTCTCGTATCAGCAGTGAACTCCGGCGAGACATACTGCTGCGCTTGGTCAGGGACGGCGACGGGTACGGGCTATAAGCAGTGTAGGGCGCTAAATCTACTCGCTGTCAGCCAGCAGGCCCGTACAGGCGGGGCGGAGGCCGTATTTGCTATTAGCAGTGACGCTTACGACAAGTCAGCCGGCCAGCTGCGATCTGTATTAGTAGTGAAAGGCTTCACTTTCATAAAATAATCTTTGGTAGGTGCCGGCCTAGCTGGTACCCGTGTCGCGTAGCGGGTGGCGACGGTGACGCGCTACTCCTCAGTGCCTCGCTGCTTTTCGAACGCAATACGGTTCATTACGCACATGGGGATGGGGTAGCCCTGGATGTGGGTCGTGAGGGCCTCGTTGCCTGCTATCACCATGATGCAGGATAGGCCTCTGCGGAAGCGCATTCCTCGTCCCGAGTAATTGCGCGGGATGATCTCCCAGGATTCGTCGTCGTAGTAACAACCAACGATTTCTGACCAGCGTAATTGGATGCCCGCGCCCATGATGCCTACTGGGGCCAGGCAGAAAATTTCTACCTGGGTTTCCTGCCCAAAAGGTACAGCGTAAATCCGACCGTTTGGTGCAATAGGTGGGAAGTACTGCCCGTTACCAAGGTGACGAAATTCCATGGTGCTGCTCCGGTTAGATGAGGTCGCTAGACACTCTCTGGTAGCTTTCGGAAAACCCAAGATGAGATGCTGCCCATGAGTCCGCGCACGGGTTTTAGCGTACTCGGCAAGCTAACTCGTCACATGGAGGGCGTGCATGTCGCTGATCTAAACGCTTCGGCGCTCCGGTCACTTTCGCTATGGTGCGGAAATTGACAGCCCTTCCGAAGTCATCTCATGACCTCATGGGCTTGGGGAAATACTGCGTAGCGCAGCGGTAGATTGCCTTGCCGATAGATTTGGGTAAGCGCCCGCTGCCAAGGGGCAGCGGGCAGTTTGTTGCAGGTATCTGGCCGTTCCGCTGAAGGCTCAATCGTCGCCGTGCTTCTTGTCCAGGTACGCTGCGACCATATAGCCAATTACACCTGCGATAGTCAGCGCACTGATGACGGCAAGCACGGCATATACAAGCAATTCAAAACGATCCATACCCTGACTCCTTTAATTCGAGCTCTGCCAAGGTTAAGGGCGTCTGATCTAATCCCAAATCTGCTGTGTGATGGCTTAGCGACTGGTACCGGCGGCTTCCTTCCTCAGGTTTGCTCGGGCACCGACGTACGCATCAGTTTCCCAGATACGCATATTCCCGAGCTCGTAGGCGACGTGATTCCGGGCCTCCAGATCCTCATCTTGGGGAGCTTTGCCCCCAAGAATTGGGGCGTGGTGACCAGACAATCGCCAGTAGAGCTCGCAGGCATATGCCGCGCGACAATCATCAATGTTTAGTCCGTGAGAAAGTAAAAGCTCTTGAGCTGCAGGTAGGTTCTTTAATTTCCATGTACGCCAAGCTGCTGGTGTCGCGTGGCTGCTGCCCTGAAGTTTTTGAAATGCCGCGGCCTTCTTCAAAATTACAATTTGCTCAGGGGCAGAGATATTAATGATCCGATGCTCATGTTTATCTTTGCTGAACACATAAAAGATGTTTTCTTCTTCGGCGTCCTTGTGAGCATCTTCTGCGTCGAAGAAAAAAGCCTCAAGCAATGACATGCCGAGGTATCGAACCAATCTGATCAATGTTGCTAGCTGCTCTGAGTGGAGAGCCTGAATATCCACCATCGCGGCTTCAAACCTAGTTCGGTCAAGACCGCGAGGTACCGTAATCCGTGCATGGCTTGGAAAGCCTAGCCGGCTACCAGCATCAGCCGCTGAGCCCTTCCAGCGTCCATCACTTGCGAAGCTCATTACTGAATGTACAGTCTCAAGCAGAGCGATTACGTTTTGCTGCGGAAGGTTCCCTTGGTATGCCTGGATGTAGAGCTCTTCCCCGTACTCCCTCACAAGTTTTTTATTGACGAATTCCAGGATATCCACCTCATGAGAGTCCCTGGCATAAACACAAAACTGCGCCCATTGCTGGTCGTGGATCATGGCCTCGTGTTGCCCAAGTAGCCCGCGTCGGACTGCCTCCCCGAGTACCGCCGAGCCGGCCTTGGTCAAGTCCCGATCAAAATGTGAGTGGAAACTCTGTTTCATTGTCATTCCTCCATTCAGCTCAGGTGCTGAGCTGCTAAAGGAAATTTTGAGCGAGGAAAAGCATCCTGGGGTTCGGTTTCAGTCGCTTTCAGCGCCTGAAATTGACGAGCCCATCCGTCCCGTAAACGGTCGTTTATGGCACACCTATTCCAGATGATCTTTTGGACTTGGGATTTACCGCTTTCCTGTCACTTTTCCTGTACCGAAATCAGTGTGAGAAAAACGTATGGGAAAGCAGATTGGATATGCCCGAGTGTCGACTGATGATCAGAATCTCGACCTGCAGCGAGATGCACTTGCTCTGGCTGGGTGCTCAACAGTCTATGAGGAGACCATGAGCGGCAAGTCGGCGGACAGGCTGGAGCTGAGGCATTGCCTCAAAGCTCTGCGTAGTGGTGACACTCTGGTTGTCTGGCGACTGGACCGCCTTGGTCGTTCTTTGCCTGACTTGGTTGGGATTGTCAGTAGCTTGGAGCGGGAAGGGGTGGCCTTCGAGTCCATAACCGAACGAATCGAAACCACCAGCGCTGCCGGCAAGCTGATCTTCCATGTGTTTGCAGCCTTGGCCGAGTTCGAGCGCAATCTGATTCGAGAGCGGACCCGCGCAGGACTGGCTGCGGCTCGGGCTCGCGGTCGGAAGGGAGGACGCAAGCCTGCGCTGGATGATCGTCAGGTACGTGAGATCCGAGCTCTTCTCAGAGATCCTGAGATACAGGTAACCGATGTTGCCCGACGGTATGGCGTTTCTCGAACAACGCTTTACCGCTACGTCGGTTCGCCGAAATCATCTGCGGTCGTTTAGATCGTGTCCCGGGAAGTGGTGTAACTGAACCAGCCGAAGGCGCCCTGCGGGCGAAAGAGGATGGTCATCGTGGTTCTTGGCTAACGTTGAGTTTGCGAAGACCAAACACTCACCAGAGAAACCACGATGACCAAGCCCACTATCGCATTGACCGAGTTGGTTGAGAAAGGGGCAGACGCTGATCTGCTCAAGCAAATGATCCAGTTCGTTGCCCAGCGCATGATGGAGTTCGACGTCGAAGGCCTGTGCGGCGCGGGCTTCGATGTCAAAAGCCCAGACCGGACAAATAGCCGTAATGGCTACCGCGATCGTCTTTGGCAAACCCGCGCAGGCGACGTCGACCTTAAGATTCCCAAGCTGCGCCAAGGCAGCTATTTCCCTGGTTTCCTTGAACCTCGACGCACCGCTGAGAAAGCCATGGCGGCAGTCATCCAGGAGGCCTACATCCAAGGCGTTTCAACACGCTCAGTGGACGAGCTGGTCAAAGCCATGGGCATGACCGGCATCTCCAAAAGCCAGGTCTCACGGCTAGCTGGTGAGATCGATGAGCGCGTTCACGCCTTCCTTGACCGCCCGCTTGAGGGCGACTGGCCCTATCTCTGGATCGATGCCACCTACGTCAAAGTGCGGGAGGCCGGACGCATCGTCTCGGTCGCCGTAATAATCGCCGTGGCCGTGAACACCGACGGTGGCCGCGAAGTCCTGGGCATGCGGGTTGGGCCGTCAGAGGCTGAGCCGTTCTGGACAGACTTCCTGCGCAGCCTCACGCGACGTGGCTTGCGGGGCGTGAAACTGGTCATCTCCGACGCCCACGAAGGGCTCAAGGCGGCTGTTTCCAAGGTCTTCAACGCGACCTGGCAGCGCTGCCGTGTGCATTTCATGCGTAATGCCATGGCCCACGTCGGCAAAGGTCAGCGCACCATGGTGGCGGCCCTACTGCGCACAGTCTTCGCCCAGGACAGCCGTGCCGAATGCCATCAGCAATGGCGTTTGGTCGCTGATCAGCTACGCGAAAAATACCCCAAGATCGCGACACTCATGGACGGCTGCGAGGATGAAGTGCTGGCTCACATGGCGTTTCCAAAAGCGCACCGACAGCAATTACACAGCACCAATCCACTGGAGCGGCTTAACGCGGAGATCAAACGCCGCACCGACGTCGTAGGCATCTTTCCCAACGATCCTGCAATCACACGGCTGGTAGGCGCGATGCTGCTGGAGCAGAACGACGAGTGGTGCCTGCAACGGCGTTACATGCAGTTGGAGGCCTTTGAGGCAGTCAGCGATAATCCACAGGCCAAGCTGTCGGCCGTGATCAACTAAACGGCGAACTCAGCGGCCAGAACCATGATGAGTTACACCACTTCCCGGGACACGATCGTCGTTTAAGTGGTGGTGGTATTTTCCGCTGAAGTTGTCCAGATAATTTTGGGCGCTATGACCTGGCAGGCAAGTGACGGATGTCTCCGGCGCACTACGTGTGCCGTACTACCACTGAATAAAAATAGGGAGTTTTCATGTCGGTGCATTTTTCTGTGAAGGGATGCGTTGGTACCTTGCTGTTGGTTGCGCTAGTTGGGTGCTCCAGTACCCCGAGGGTCACGTTGCCAGAACCTAAAAATGTTCCTCGCGAGAAATGGTCCGATGCCATGCTGGTTCTGGAAGCCATGCGCATCGATGGTCAGCGCGATATTCCAAGGGAAATGGTCGGGAACGAGGTAAATAACTTGAGCGCGCTGGGGTCTTCGGGAGGCTCTGGAGGTCTGGCGACGGCAGGTTTGGGATACGTGTCACCTCCAACTGGTTTTAGCAGCGCAGGAGCAGCCTCTCTTGGCGTCGGGTTGTTCTTGCTGGGTGGTGGCAGCGCTGGCCCTGTCTATCATTACCAGGTTGCTGCGTGGGTGCCTGAGGAACTCGCGTCTAACCCAAAGGAGGCATCTGCGTTGGTCAGGTTGGCCTGGCTTGATGCGAGAGAAAAATACTTCGGTGGGAAAATCTCAAAGTTGCGTCATGAGCCGGCTAAGTACGCTGACGGATCAGGCAAGAAATACGACAGGCTTGCAGATTTGGCTGCTGGGAACCCTGCACCGTTCGACGCTCCGGCGAGCGCTGCGCCAGCATTCATTTCGGCCGAGAAAGCCTACGGCCCGATTTTCCTGACCGATCCCTCAGGCGAACTATTTGCTGACGCTAGCAGAGCTGATAAGGACGGCATGGATGCGCTGGCGGGTATTGCTCGTCACCTGCCCGAATGGATATATGCATACTACCCTGGACGGAATTGGCCTAAGGACTTCCGACCTGCCGCTATTTACAACAAGAACGGCAATCTCTATTTCATTGGGAAGTAGTTCGTGGTCGACCTGTGCGCCTGGCGTGCCGGGGTTTTATCTGCGGAATCAGTCATACAGACTCTCTCGCGAGTCGAAGGCGTTCAATAAAAACGAAGATGCTCAACACGAGTATTGAGCACCTTCGACGTGCGTTGAGCGCCTTCAGGGAGCGGTGGGAAGCTCCCATGCCCATCCGCCCTGCATACCTGTTTTGTGTGAACGTATACCTAGCTGTTTCTGGGCTCTGCGAAGTGACGCCGAAGAAATGCAACGTTCTTCAGCTAAAGCCATCAACGCATTGATTGCAACAGGCCCAGCTTGCAACGTCTCCTCAAGAAAGCTGCGCGCTTCTTGAGTAGCTGATGCGGGTCTGGCGTCACCCGTTTGCTCGATAGCAGCGAGAATGGCTTCAGCGCTACCATCGATGGCCTCTCCCCATCGGATGCAGGTTGTCTCCAACTGCTCGTCTATAACGATGGGCTCAACGAAATACTCGATTCCTCCGTTATCAATCGAAACGTTGGACTTGGCTCGGACAAGCACCCTGGCTTCTGAATTTTGATCCTTCTCTGCCACCAGTACAGTGCGAGCGAGCGCGGAGAATGCCTGGCTGCCGATTACACGATTAGCGGCGGAGGACTGGGCCGTACCTTTGCTCAGGTGAGATATGCCGAGGACAGCGCAACAATGCCGCTCTGCAAAATCCACTACCATTTGTAGCCCTTGCCGAACCTCGTTTGCTCGGTGCATATCCCCACGAATAAGATTGATCAGTGGATCGAAAATCAGCAATGAAACGCCGTCAATACGTGCTGCTGCCTCATTCAAAAGGGCAAAGTTGGCTGCAGGATCAAACTGTCGCCTGTTCCCGCGCTGATCACTTAGCCCTTCGATTATGTGCACGCGGGTTAGGTCTGCATCTGCAGCCGTAAGGCGGGGAATGATCGTGTCAGCGATACCATCCTCGCCGCTCCAGATTACGATGTTGCCTGCTGCCTCACATTTGCTGCCGTCTGGCCAGTCACCACCTCTGCTGAGCGTGGCGGCCAGCGAGATTGCCAGCGTGGTTTTGCCGCATCCACCTGCGCCGGCAAGAATGGATAACTTTGCCTTTGGCAGCCAGCCTGGCCAAATCCACTGGATTTTTTCCGCTGGGATATCGACCGCTGCTGTGAGTTCTATCATCCAGCCCGGTTGTTGAGGTGTTCGGCGCTGCATTACAGCGCCTCCCTTTGCCGAATCCAAGCCTGGACTTCGCTATTACGCCAACCGACGCTGGAGCCGCACAAAAGGCGCTGTCGCGGGAAAAGGCCTTCCGAAATTTTCCGATAGATCGTTGAACGTTTTAGGCCGACGATTGCCTCGACATCGCGCAAACGAAGAATTTTGTCATCGTCGCTGACATCATCAGAGTTGCTAACGTGCATTGCCATAGGTTTGAGTCCTAGGTTCTGAAGCGTGGGGCAGCGTCCTCCGGCACTACTGCTAAAAAGGGTAAAAGACGGATATCGGCTGGCTATATAGCGAGCAGGGGCATTTGCCACACGCATAGGTATATGCGCGTTTCCGAGATTGATGTTCGGTAGCGTCGGAGGTCGTTGTGGGCTACAGAAGTTCTAGGGCCCTAAGGCTTCTAGTGGCAGAACGGACTGAGAGTGTCCTGGCCAGATACGCAAATCAACCAATGGCAGCTGATGCGGGCCGTTCAGCGGATGCGAACGAGGCGAAGTTTTTAACATCGTTACCAGGGCGACGTGGCGGACCGTTGCGGATCGATATGGATCGCTTGGGACGAACACTATTTAACATGAGAGTGCCGGGCTGGCAATCAGCAGGTGCTCTGCCTTGGTTGGGAAAGGGTGGCCCAACCAAGGCAATAGTTGACTGAGTGCTCAGCGTTTTATCGGACTCAACTAGTCATCTGTACCGATATCGAGTTTGGGCAATCCCTTGACGATTTTCTGGGTTTCCAAGCTCACGGTGACCACGCGCTGGAACAGCTCCAGAGGGTATTTGGGGTTGCCCATGGTTTCGGTTGCCCAGTCGTTGGCGTCGTTGACGATGCCGCTGGCTTTGTCGGTGCGCACGGCTTGGCGTTCCATTACCCAATCCAGCGCAGCTTTGCCGTTGACCACGTAATCCCAAGCCACCTCGGGGATGCCCTTGAGGGTGATACGGGGGTTATAGATGACTGTGGTTTTGTCGCCCTTCTTGGCGAACTTCATCTTCTCCACTCGGTAGTCGGCATCGGTCAGCGTGCCCTTGGCCTCGATGGTCAACGGGTACGGCTCGACAGTTTCGTAGTTCAGGTGAAGGTCAGCCAGGGCGCGGCCTGCTTTGCTGAAAGCCCAGAAGTCGGCGGCCTTCTTGACAGCCGGGATGCGCGGCAGCTCTTTGCTCAGGTTGTCAGCAAAGCGCTCGCGGTAGTCTGGGGAGTGCAGGATGCCGTAGACGTAGTAGAACAGGTCTTCTTTGCTGATCTGCTCGCCGGGGTAGGTGGTATTGAAGTGTGCAAGGCCGGCATCGGTGATGGCATCGCGCCGGCGCAGCCCGGCTTCAGTGGGCTCGGAAAAGAGATCTTTTTTCGAGGCCTGTGCGGTTTCGTCGTAGAGGTACAGGGGGAAGCACTGCGAACCCTCAATATCCACGAAGTGAAGGCTTGGTACATGGCGAGAAATCAAGGCGCTAAATGCAACCTTTTCACCTGTGGCAGAAACGCCGATCACCAAATTCTCAGCCACGGCATCGGGAAAAATGCGCGGCATCTGGTAAACCATCTCGTTGAATCGACGGTTGAAGTACAACCATTGCTTGGTGAAAGGGCGATAAAGTGCAGGCACCAAGCAGTCGACCTCGAAGGCATAGCTGCGATCTTTGCCAAGATCCTGCTTCAGTGCGCGAGTCCAACTGATGCGTGTCGGATCGGTGTCAATAAATCCATCCACCTGAGCCTGACGGCCCTTGGTATCCAGCCCCGGATGCGCCGCATTGAAGCGCTTTACTTCAGCGTTGTAGAAACCAATCATGCCTTCCATATTGGTCGCTAATTTGGCTTTGCAGGAATTGAAGGCCCAAGCATCACGCTGAGTTTTCACGCCATTGGAGTAGTTGTCGAACAGTGTAAGTGCGCTTTTGTCGTCCTTTTCGCCCAACACAATGAACTGGTTAAAGCTGTCGTCACGCTGCTTAACCCAGTCCCCGTGCTCATCCGGGGTGATCGGCTGCCACTGCTCGATGCCGGCCACGCTGCTAAAGCCGGCGATCTTCTCCAGCTTTTCCTCACGGCTGAGGTAGTCGCCTATGTCGTTGAAATTAATCTGGCCACAAGCCTCTGCGTTAGGATTCTTGACCAATAGGGAGATGGCAATAGGCGCTCGACTACCCATGCCAAACACGTTGTCCTTTTCCTTCCGGCGTGTTTCACCTGATGTGCGGGCGTTCCCGCGCAGATGGAACACATACAGGCTGGAAAACTCATCATTTAGGCACTTCCGCAGTCCGTCAGTAGTGCTGGCATCGACAAAGCCGGCGTTGGTAACAAAGCCGATGATCCCGGCATCACCGATACGATCGCTGGCCCATCGGATGGCGCGAATGTAGCTGTCATACAGCGAGTTCTTGTTGGTTGCTTCAGAACGCGCTCCGTATGTATCACGAATGCGTGCGTCCAATGATGGATAGGGCACATTGGCATTGTTGGCATTGGCATCTCCTTGACCAACCGAATACGGCGGATTACCCACAATCACCCGTATATCCAAATCCTTCTGGCGCTGACGCCGGGCGCTGTTGTCCTCCAGCAGCGCGCTTACCAAATCGTCCTTTTCGTACATCTGGAAGGTGTCGGTCAGGCAGATACCTTCAAACGGGGTGTATTCGTCAATCACTTCGCCGTGGTATGCCGCTTCGATATTGATGGCCGCGATGTAGTAGGCCAGCAGTACCAGCTCGTTGGCGTGAATCTCGTGTCTGTATTTGTGCGGCAGCTCGTCCGGCTTGATCAGGCCTGACTGGATCAGGCGGGTGATAAAGGTACCGGTGCCGGTGAACGGGTCAATGATGTGGACGCCCTTGCTGCCCAAGGTCTGGCTGAACTCCTGCTGCAGCAGGTGATTGACGCTGTGCAGAATAAAGTCCACGACCTCAACCGGGGTGTAAACGATCCCTAGGCGCTCAGTCATCTTGGGGAAGGCATTGCGGAAAAACTTGTCGTACAGCTCGACGATGATCTTCTGCTTGCCTTGGGCATTGTTGATGCCGGCAGCGCGTTGCCGCACGCTGGCGTAGAACTTATCCAGGGTATCGGCTTCCTTGGCCAGGTGATGTTCATGAAGCGCGTCCAGTACGCCTTGCATGGCCTTGGACATGGGGTTGTGGCTGGCGAAGCTGTATTCATCGAACAGCGCGTCGAACACTGGCTTGGTTACCAGGTGCTGGGCGAGCATTTCGACAATCTCGCCATCGCTGATGCTGTCGTTGAGGTCGTCGCGCAGCTCGGTGGCGAAGGCATTGAATGCGGTCTTTTCCTGGATGTTGGCAGGGTTCTCCAGGATGCCCTGAATGCGGTCGATATGGGTGCGGGCGATCTTGGCGATGTCGTTGGCCCAGTCTTCCCAGTGGTGGCGGTTGCCGCACTTGTCAACGATCTTGGCGTAGATGGCCTTCTCGATTTCCCCCACCTCATAGGCCAGCTCGGCCTGCTGGGTCATCTGGCCTTCGACATCGTACTTAGCGCGTTTCTCACCAATGCCGTACTGGCCTTTGCCTGCCTGGCCGTTGCTGGTGCCACTAGCTTTCCTGGCCTTTTTCTCGGCCTTGTCGGTGATGGCGATGACTTCCATCTTGCGCGGGTCAGAGCCAATCAGGTCGAGCTTATTGACCATGGCGTCGAAGCTGTCGTCGTGCGAGCGCAGTGCCTGAAGCACCTGCCAGACCACCTTATAGGTCTGGTTGTCGTTGAGCGCTTCATGGGGCTCCATACCGGCAGGAATAACCACCGGCAGCACCACATAGCCACGCTTCTTGCCCGGTGCGTTGCGCATTACCCTGCCAACGGATTGCACCACGTCGACCTGGGAATTACGCGGGGTGAGGAAAAGCACGGCGTCCAGCGCTGGCACGTCGACACCTTCAGACAGGCAGCGCACATTGCTGAGGATGCGGCAGGTGTTGGCTGGCGGTTCTTCCTTGAGCCAGTTGAGCTTGGCTTCCTTGGCACTGGCGTTCATGCCGCCATCGACGTGTGCGGCTTCGCAGATGATGCGTGAGGCCTCATCGATGTTTTCTGACTCCTGATAAGCTTCTACCACCGACTGGAACATGCTGGCGATGTTGATCGAGCTGACCTTGTGCTTGGTGCCCTTGTAGTTGGGCGAGATGACCTGGCAGAAAGCTACAGCGCGCTTCATGGGTTGATCATCACCCACCAGGTTTTCCGCCAGTCCCTGCTTGGCCAGCGCCTTCCAGCAACCGACTATCTTGGCGGCGTCATCTACCTTGAGCTGGTTGTTCTCGTCCTTCAGCATGTCCTGAAGGCGGCGGCTGATGGTGCTCTCCTCGACGGTGAGTACCAGCACTTTGTAATCAGTGAGCAGGCCGCGCTGAACGGCCTCGGAGAAGTTGATGACGAACAGCTCTTTGCCGTACAGCGCCTCGTCATCCATCGAGCACAGTGTGACTTCGCCGGACTCAGCCTTGAGCTTGGCGTTGTCGCCATAGATGCGCGGCGTGGCGGTCATGTACAGGCGTTTGCTGGCGCGGATGTAGTCGGCATCATGGATGCGCACGAAGGTGCTTTCGTCGTCATCATCAAAGGTTGCGCCGGTAGTGCGGTGCGCTTCGTCGCAGATCACCAGATCGAACGTGGCCATGTCATGCTCATGCTGGGCGCGGCTGATCACGTCGATGGAGTGATAGGTGGAGAACACCACGCTCATGTGCTCGGCATCGTGGCGCTTGAGCATTTCCGCTGCGAGGCGATCCGCCTGGGTGGTAGCCGGGTAGCGCAGCTCGTGGGTGAACACCTGAACCGCGTCATCCTCTGCTTTGCGCTTCTTGCCTACGTCACTGTCGGAGCAGACGGCAAAGCTGTGGAGCGGGGTGGTACTTTCCTGCGTCCATTCGGTAAGGGTCTGCGATAGCAGCGACAGGCTGGGCACCAAGAACAGTACGCGCTTACCCTTACCGGTCTGCTGCTCGGCAATCTTCAGGCTGGTGAAGGTCTTGCCGGTGCCGCAAGCCATGATCAGCTTGCCGCGCTCGGCATCCTTGAGGCCGGCGGCTACGGCGTTTAGTGCAGTCTGTTGGTGATCGCGAAGCTGCTTCTTGGCCTTGAGGGCGACTGCCTGATTGGGTTGATACTTGGCCCAGTCAATTTGGCTGTCTTCCAAGGCTTGTAAGTCGATCTTACTGACTGGGGGCTGCTGGCCTTGAAGCGCATCCTCGGCGTGCTCGCTCCAGTTGTTAGTGGTGGTAACGATGACGCGGTGCGAGAACGGCGTTTTGCCCGAGGCGGTAAAGAAACTGTCGATGTCTTTCTTCTGGACTTTGTAGTCCTCGGCATACAGCTTGCACTGGATAGCGTGGTATTGGCCGGTGCCCTGGGTGCGAGCCACTAAATCAATGCCAGCATCTTTGCCGCTGAGTCCTTGCTCCTTGGCCCATTGCGCATATGTCCATACCTTTTCGTACAGGTCGCGGTAGGTGGCTTCGTTGCGCAGATAAGTGCAAACCAGCTCTTCGAAGTAAGTACCTTTTTCGCGTTCGGTGACAGAAGCGCTGCGGTAGGTAGTGAGCAAGGCTGATAAGGCTGACATCGGCAGGAATTCCTTTTGAACTATGCGTGGCGCATTGCAGACGCCAAATCCGCGCAGTTTAGCAATTCAGCCCGTACTCATGCGAAGCGATGGTGTTTGTGCTGGTTTCAAGGGGGCCGGCTGATGGCGCGAGCGCGCATTCAGTTTTTTATCGAGTCCAAATAATCGGCCCATGTCTGCATCATTTCGCGGCGCTCCGGCAAGAAGGTGGTTCGATCGTACGCACGTCCCAGCGGATTTTTTACCGTGTGAGCAAGCTGATGCTCCAGGAGATCGGGGCGAAATCCTAGCACCTCCGCACCTATGGTTCTCGCTGTCGCACGAAAGCCGTGCCCAGTCATTTCGTCGCCGCTGATGTCCATGCGGCGTAATGCGCTGAGTACGGCATTGTTGGACATCGGCCGGTCGCCTCCTCGTGCCGAGGGGAAGGCGTACCGATGTCTGCCGGTGAGTGGTTTCAGCTCGCGCAGAACCGCGACTGCTTGTTGGCTGAGAGGAACCAAATGATCCGGCCGATCCTGTTTGGTGGCAGTAAGCCCTTTCATCTTGTGACCAGGAATCAACCATTCGCCCGTATCCAGATTGACCTCCGACCACTCCATGTGACGCAGGTCTCCGGGTCGGCAGAACAGCAACGGAGCCAGTTTTAAGGCACAACAAACAGGCATCGTTCCGCTATAGCTATCCAGTGCTTTAAGCAGAGCGCCGAGCTTTTCAGGGTCGGTCACGGCAGCAAAGTGTTTCACCCGCTTGGCTGGGAGCGTACGTGAGAGATTCCCAATCTGGTTGGGTGGGGTGATGCCGGCAGCTTCGGCGAACTCGAAAATTTGCTTGTAGATCTGAGCAACACGACGTGCTGTCTCGCGCGCGCCGCGCTTGATGATGCGCTGGAGGTTTTCTACCAGCATGGGCGTGCTGATGCTGCTGATCGGGAGTTTCCCCAGCCAGGGGTAGGCATTGAGCTCAAGGCGCTGCCGCACCGTGCGGGTGTACTCCGGGTCCCAGGAGGACTCGCGAATACTCAGCCACTGCGTGGCAACTGACTCAAACGTGTGCTGGTGATCGAGCTGGCTGACCACCTTGGCCATGCGTCTTTGCAGTGAGGGGTCTTGGCCGCTGGCGAGCTGGACACGAGCATCATCACGTTTTCGCCGCGCCTCCTGCAGGCCGACCTCTGGGTAAACGCCAAGAGCCAAGCGTTTTTCCTTGCCCAGAAAGCGATACTTCAAGCGCCAGTAACGGCCTCCGTTGGGCTGCACTTCCAGGTACAAACCTTGTTCGTCATACAGGCGGTACGGCTTGTCCTGGGGCTTGGCGTTGCGGCAGTTGGTGTCTTTCAGGGGCATTGGGGGCACATCCTCTCCGAGCGAGCTGATGAGCGTTTTATGCCCCCATATATGCCCCCGTCAACCGTGGGATGCCCTGGGATCAGCTGGGAAAACGCGGGCAAGAAAAAGGCCGTAAAGCGTTGATTTCTCTAGGCTTTACGGCTTTTCTGGGTCTTCCTGGGAAGACAAATTGGTGGAGCCGGGGGGATTTGAACCCCCGTCTACTCCAAGATCGGCGCGGGTTGCAGATTCTAAGCTGGCATAAAGCTGTCATTAATGGGATCTGTGTTCTAGGGCTCTTTCCACAGCAGCGGTTCCATCCCCTCTCCCATGATCATCCAAAGACGGTGGCTGACTAGGTAACCACTTTGTCCATTGTTCACATCCCATCGATAAATCTCACCCCGCTTAGACTTAACAGGCGGTCCACCGATGTCGGAGATCAAGCTTACCAGAGCTTTTTTTGTCGAAGGGGCAGCGGCGAACATTACTGCACTGATCACCCTAGTTTTTTCGTCATAATCGTATTCGATAGACTCGAAGTACCCGTCGGGAATGCTGACTTTGACTTTCCATTCACCATCAGAATTCCAGTGCACGTCTTTGGAACTATAAAGAGATTTCAGCTCGTCTACCGAGTCACCTACTCTTGGGCGACCATAACCTACAGGGTAAAAGTTCGCTTGAAATAAATTTGCCAAATGTAACTTCTGGATTGTGAGATTTTGCGAAACTATTCGTTCATTCAGCTCTCCAACTTGTAGCTCGGTGTCAGTCAGTTTCTTTTGGGTTTCAAGGTGTGCGGTCTTTACTTCATCGATCTCTTTTTTAGTTTTGGTGCTTGTTTCAGCAACGTTTTTGTATTCTAGTGTGACCTCGAGTACTTTCATTGGTACTCGGTAATTCTCGTAAAAATAAGTTATGCAAGTCGCGACGACGCCCGCAGTCACGATAATCGCTGAAGTGAGTTTAAATATTAATGACTTTTCAACCGATTCAGTCATGGATAACGCTTTCCTTAGTCGTCGCCTCGGGCGTGATCGAGGCATTGAAGAAGGATGATACTGCTTTGCCGCCTGCATCGTCATTTACTGTTGGCATCCATCTACCGTAAACCCTGGCGATCATCGTCCAGTCGCTATGGCCCATCTGTTTTGCCACCCACATAGGATGCTCACCTGCCGACAGCATCATCGACGCATAGGTGTGACGGGTCTGGTACGGACGGCGGTACCGGACACCGGCTTTCTTCATCGCCGGATGCCACATGGTCTTCCGGATCGGTTGATCTCCAGCCCAGCGCTCTAATGTGCGCGGGTTCTGGAAGACCTCTTTGTCAGCGAGGAAGGTGTGCGCCTTCTGTGCTGTGAGCGCCTCAAGGGCCGGACGAAGCAACTTCACTGAACGCCGGCCTGCTGCCGTCTTCGTCACTTCTGCCTCTCCAGCAGCAGCCTGAGTCATTGCCCGACTGATCATCACCTCTCCACGTACCCAGTCCACATCTCCCCAATCCAGCGCAACAAGCTCGCTCGTCCGGAGCCCCGTCCATAGGGCGAACTGAACCATGTTCCTGGCCTGGCCGCTCAAGGCTGCCAGAATCGCTTGCTGCTCCTCGGGTGTGAACGGGTCCACATCGTCATCTTTCGGCGGCGCTTCCTTCCTGGCGTAGGTCCACCCGGCCAACGGGTTGATGTCCAGCAGCTCTTCATCGACGGCATCATTGAGTGCAGATCGGAGGCAGCTCTGTATGTTGCTCAAGGTCTTGTTGCCTACCTGTAGGTCATCCAGCCAGTCGCGTACCAGCTTCCGTTTGAAGTCCACCACCAGGTGGTGACCGAGCGCAGGCACCAGCCGAAGCTCGACGATCTTCCGATAGCCTTCGAAGGTACTGCTCGATATGTGCTTCTGCTTGGCGGCCAGCCACCTGGTGAGAAACCCACCCACTGTTTCCTGGCTGGTCTCGGGTGCGAACTTAGAAGCCCTGGGCGAGCCAGGGAACGTGACGGCATAGTCGAACGTCCCCTGTGCGATCGCATGTTCAATCGCTGCCTTGTGCTGCTGGGCCTTCTTCAGATTAGTGGCGGTGGGCTTGAGCGCGACGCGCTCGCGGCACCTAACACCCCGGAACATGAACGTGATCTCGATACTCGAGTCTGAGACTGCCCTGACACCGCTCCCGCCTCTACCCATGATTCATATCCTTCCATGTCAATAAGCGTCCGGCCATCCGGCGCCTTTAGCCAAATTTCGCCAAGCCGCCAGATCCCGTCGCGGATCTTTGAGCGGATCGCGTCCTCGGTGTAGCCAGACTCACTGGCAAACTTTCTGACGGTCATGTAGCGCATTGCCTTACTCCACCGGGCGCGTCAGGTTTTGGTTGTCACGCTGATCTGTCACGACAGCCGCCGCGAGCGCCGCCAGTTCGGCCACCAATACGTCGGTCCGACCATAGAACCTCCCGGCATCCTCGTTCACGAACCGCTCGAGCACGGTGGCCACGGCGGGCTGGTTGGCGAGGCCGCGCAGGTCCGGCTCAGCGAGCGGTACGTCAGTCGATGGTGCGTACACGAACGCCTCCTGGCTGATCAGCAGCGTGCGCACCGGCCTGATGCCCTTGCACTTGCTCACCCAGTTGGTATCAGGCACGCACCAGGGCAGCATATGCAGGCACCAAGCAGTCGCTGCGTTCGCCTTCTGGCTGCTGGTCCAGTACTCGCTAAGGCCGAACGCCTGGGTGGCGCCCCTGACCGTGTACGACCCGTCGTGACCCCATTCTGGAAGCTGCAAGAGATTGCAGCGCAGCACCTGCAGCTCTTCGATGGAAGGGATGTGCCAGCCCCAGGTGCCGCGGATGTTCGTGCCAAGCACCTTGCGGGCGATAACACTGCCCTCGGCGGCCATGGCCTGGGTGTTAGCCAGGCCGTCGAAGCGCGACGTGGCACCCCGGATGCGTGGGCGTGGGCCTTCCTCCTGCCACCAATGGGCAGCCACTTCGAACTCCCGGCCTGCGTCGATGACTGCGTGCTCAGCCCCATCGAAGAAGAGACGGCCGGCGAAGAAGCCGCCGCCCAGGGGCTGGCCGATGGCGGGGAGGGCGGCGGGATTGATTGATCGGCGCTTGATCATTTTGCAGTCCTCGGTTTTCCGGTGACGACATGACTGCCCTGGCTGTCGTGCACTGTCACAGTGGGCGCGTTGCGTACCATCGTGCCGTCGGGCATATGCGTGTAGGTCGGGATTCCGTAGAGCGGTCCACCGGGCGCGCACGGATCAGGCATGGATCCTGGGTTGTCCAGCATCATCTGCTCGAATTGGCGCATGTAGGCGTTGAAGAGCGGACCATTCTTGAAGTCGGGTTGATTGCGGCCAGACCGCGTGCTGGCGCTGTCCTCCAGACCTGCCACGAATGCAACCCCGGAAAGCGTGCCTCTAGCCTCGACGGCATACTTGGCAGCTTCATCTCGATGCACGCCATTGACCGCCAGGACATCAAGGATGGCATCAAGGCCATGCACAATGGTCAGGTAGTCATCGGCCCGCAGAAGCCAGTCGGCGATAGCCAGAAAGTTTTTCCGGCGACCTTGACGACGCTTTTCACGCTCGGCCTCCAGCGCTTTCACCTTGCTGGTGGTGAACGGCAGACCCGCTTTCGCAGCCTTGATGTGAGCGCCATAGTAAGCGTGATCGTGCTCGCGCTCGGCGCACAAGTGACGGGCAGCGCGCCGGGCGATGATCAGGGAGACCAATGGCTCGACGTTGCCGCGGTTGGCCAGCTCGGTCAGCCGACGTACGTGCTCAGGCTTCATGCGCATGGCTGATCTCCCGATTCGGCAACGGCGCGCATGTGCAGCTTTATGCCGCAGGACTTGGCCAGGTCGGCCAGCTTGCCCACTGTGGTGTTCGGATCCTGCAGGGCCTCGCCGAAGCGGATCAGGCGCTCGCCCAGTTGGCCAAGGTCATCTTGCAGGTGCAGGCGGGTGCCTTGGGTCATCATGTGCGTCATGGCTGCTCCTCCTGCACCACCTGCTGCTGCAAGGCCTCCAGGCGCAGGGCGGTGTCGACCTCGCGGTCCAGCTCTTCATCACAGAACCATTTGTTTCCGCGCACCACCAACAGGTCGTGGTCAGGATCGTTCAGACGCTCGCGGTCTCGCAGATAGCGGTACCGGCGTGCATCGGCAGCCATCTGGACGTGCTCGTCGATGTTGAATTCTGATACCTGCTGGGCGGTACCTTCGGCGACTCGGCGCTGGTGAATCTCCTCCCGGTCGATGATTACGCCGCGCGGGGCCTCAATACCCAGGCGGACCTGGTAACCGTTGACCTGGGCCACGGTTACCCGGATGTTGCCGCCGATGATGACGGCCTTACCGATGTTGCGACTGAGCATAAGCATGTGAATCTCCTTATTTCGGGCAAGCCGGGGGCCTGCCGCGATGGTTGGCTTTCGCAAAAATCAGGGTTGGATCAGGTCAGGCGGATGTCATCACGCCACCGCCAACGCGCACTCGGCGCGTCGGGTTGCTACACGGATTTCAATTTTTCGCTCGCCGCTGTTGCCGCCACGACGAACACGCATTGCTTGGTCGTCTCCGATCATGCCGTGGATGGCCATAATCAGGGCTAGTGCGGTTACGGCAGGGCTGATGACGCCAAGCTTGAATGCCTCAGCAACCAGCGCAGCGCGACGGGTGACACCCCATTTCGTGCCGAGGGCGATCAGGCGCTTCTTGACGCCATCCTCGCTGATGCCCAATGCCCGAGCTGCTTCCTTGCCAGAAGCTCCACCAGCGATGGCCAGCAGGCATTCCAGCTCGCGAGGAGCTGCGCCATGACCCAGCAAGCCCTGCCAGTTGCCAATGGTGATTGAGGTTGCGGTGGTCATGGTGAGTGCTCCTTGCCGGCGTTGATGTGGCAAAGAGTACCAATTGGATAATTTTGGTCAATCCTTTTGGTAAATTTTTTTCCAAAAAAAAAGCCCGCTCATCAGCGGGCCCTTTACCAGCAGGATTCAGACTCTGCTTCCACTCCATACAAACACTACCCTTCCTAGGATCTGAACTCGCTCCTCAAGATCCTGTGGAACTACGATCTCTTTGTATTTGGGGTTATCGGACACTATCCGTATGCCGTCCACCTCACGCTGGATTCTCTTTACCAGCAGGGACGTGCTCATGGCTATCAGGTAGACAGCGTCATAGGAAACTGAATCCACACCCGTGTCGATGAGAAGCAGATCGCCATGCTTGATCGTGGGCGCCATCGACTCGCCCATTCCGGTGATGATTCTGAGGTTCGATATTTCGGTCATGGCGACTGTTCGTCGCAGCCATTCGACCTCCAAGGACATTCTGCTAGCCACTACCTCAGTCTCAGGAGCGAAGCGCCCTGGACCCATCGATGCCTCGACATCCATCACTGGGATATCAACATGACCGTTGTATCTCTCGATCTTTTGGGCGAGCCGAACAGGGATATCCATGTGAATAGGCGGAATCGCATCTGGGTTGGTCGCTGGGTCCCATGCTCCGCCAGCCTCAAGCTTTGTGAGAGGAGTGTCGAGATAACCAGGATCGATCCCCAGCGATCTCTCAATGTCTCGCGCCATGGATTCTCCAATGTTCCTTGAGTGGGCGGGATTGTCTGAAAACAGCCTCGACACGTACGAAGCAGGTTTGCCAATAGCCTCGGCCAGAGAGGACTTGCGTCCGCTGAACATTGTGAGAAGGAGCTTATGAAGGCGGTGGCGCCGGATGTCTTTGATTTCCATACCTGAAATGTACCTTTTATTTCCCATGAGGGAAATTACCTTGAATTGGTACATTTTCTGGGTAAGCTAGGGCGAAAATGCACCATTAGGTAAATTCAATGAACCTGGCCGACTACCTAGAAGCCTTGCCCAGGGGCGGAAAGAAAATCGTCGCCTTGCGGCTTGGCGTGACCGCCTCCTACCTGTCTCGCCTCGTCTCGGGTGATCGGTCTGTAACCGCTGAGCGGGCTATCCAAATCGAAGAAGCTACTGACGGGGTCGTTACTCGCTTTGAGCTTCGTCCTGACATCCAGTGGGTGATTCCCAAGCGGCCCAAGCGTAATGCCAAGTTGCCCCTACGGGAAACAAATGTACAGACAGACCCTGGGCAATACAGCTCCACCTGCAGGGCTGTTAATCCATCCAGCACCCCGCAGCCACCCCCATGACGGCCTGCCAATCCCATTTTTTGCTGAGCGGCTGAGCTTTTCGACCGCCCACAAAAAAGCCCAGCGCTTGGCTGAGCTTTTCTAATCGCCACTCGCGCCAACGAGTGGTTTGTATCTCATCGTCTTGAAGGAGACGAAGCAATGTCGCACCCAAAAAATACCACCACGCCATTACCGGCGCAACTCATCCTCACCAGCGAGACTGGTTTCCTTAGCGCGCCCATCGACAACCGGGGCATTCAACTGCTCGCCGTTGCGCCTGGTGCGAATGCAGAAGACGCCCTGCGTGCAGCCCGCACGCTTTCTTCCGGGTTGAGCCAGATCTGCCAGCACATGCACGACAGCCTGAACATGGGCGAGATGGCGTATTGCGATGGCGCGGCGACTCTCGCGTTTCTGAGCGAGACTGTTAGTGCGCTGATCTGGTCGGTAGAGAAGAGCGTTTCCCGCGCAGCTGCCGGCGGGGTGAGCAATGACTAATCAGCCCACAACGATCGCGCATCCTTTCGCTTCCAGTGGCGCCAGCGAAGTCTTTGAGGCGGTGGCGGGTGTTCCACTTCACGAATCCTTGGATGCATGCACTGATCGCTTGGAAGCGGTTCTTGCTGGTCTCCGCGACCTGATGACTGAACCGACCGTTTCCAACCAAGCCACCTTGATTTACTTCGCCGCCGACGCAGCGCTCGCGCTTTGCTACGCCGCCCATGCCGGTGTAGCTCCAGAGCAGGGAGGTGCTGCATGAGCGCCGACCAGCTTGAGACCATCGCCCAGGACGCTACCTTCCTGGCTCAGTGCGCCATGTGCCAGATCGACTGGCTGCGGGGCGTCTTACATGTGCTTGAAGACCGCCTCAAAACTGCTGGTGATTCGCACGACGCCAACGTGGCCAACCTGGCGATCTACAACGCTGATGACTGGCACAACGGTTTGGACGACCAAGTGGTGACTCTGGAGAAGCGCATCGAGTCGGCAGGCGCGGCGCCACAAAATGCCGTCGATCCAATTCGTGGCGCAACTAACCCTGAGCGCTTGCCGTTGGCTGACTTTGCACGCGGACGGCAGCATGAGGCGGCCATGGATCTCGGTGTTCAACAAGCGGCGATCAGCAAGGCAATCCGCGTTGGGCGGGCTGTTTTCGTAACGCGCATGGCTGACGGCTCGTACAGCGCGACTGAAGAGAAGCCGTTTCCCTCCCCGCGATTCGGAGATGCTGCATGAGCTTGGTAATCATCAAGGACGGCGATGCCGTTACGCCGACCACTGCTATCGCTGCAGGGACCGAGAACGAGCATGCCAGCGTTATCGCTCTTGTGCGTAAGTATCACGACGATCTGTACGAGTTCGGAAGGGTGCGATTCGAGGTAGACCCCTTCGAAACAGCTGGTGGTGTTCAGACGCGAGAGATTGCTCTGCTGACTGAGCCGCAGGCCACGCTGCTGCTCACCTACATGCGCAACACTGAGATTGTCCGGGCCTTCAAGAAAAAGTTGGTTCGTGAGTTCTGGGAGCTTGTGCAGGAGCGCAACCGGGCCAGGTCATCCATGCCGGAGAACTACATCGAGGCGCTGGAGCACCTGCTGGCCTCGAAGCGCTCAGAGCAGCTGGCGCTCGAGCAGCGTGACCATGCGATCGCCACCAAGGCCGAGATCGGCAGCCGGCGTGAAGCCACGGCTATGGCCACTGCTTCCGCAGCGGTCCGTAAGGTCATGCACCTGGAAAACGAGCTGGGTCGAGGCTGCCAGCACGCCACCGTTACGGCGGTGGAGAAAGCCGCCCACCGGAGCTTCGGTAGCCAGGGTTTCCGCCCGCTCAAGAACTGGTGCGACAGCCACGGGGTGTCCGCCCCGAAAGTCCAAGACCCTCGGTTCGGCTGGGTTCGCTCCTGGCCTGCTGCCGCCTGGGCGGCCGTGTACCAAATTGACCTGGCCGACCTGTTCGGCACTGCTGGAGAAGACCAATGACCATGAGGCTCAAAATCGCCGAGAAGATCGCCAGGATCGCACGTAAGCCTGACCACTCGCCGAGGACCATGCTGATCCTGACTCAGCGAATGGTGCGCATCAGCTTGGCCAGGCTGACTGAAATCCGTGCCGAGCGCCGAGTGTTCCGGCGCGAAGCTGCAAAGCTGCAGGGCTATCCGTTTACCCAGCAGCAGATGGATAGGCTCCTGGAGAAATCCCGAACCCATCGCGACGATGACACTCGAGACATCAAGCGGGGCTTGATTGGCATGGGCTATCACCTGATCAAGGATACCGACAACAGCTACGACGCCATTGGATTCGACAGCATCTGCGATCTGCTGAGCATTAACCCTGTGCACCGCCCGATGATTCCAAGCGACGAACGAGGCCTTGCTGGTCTGATCTACATAGCCCGGCTCGAAAACAGCGCCAGCCCCCAGTCTGATCGCTGGGGTGAGGGCGGGCCTCTGTTCGAGGCCTGCTTCATGGCCATGGTGGATTGGATCAAGACGGCCCCCGAGAGTGATCTGCCTGACCTCTTCGGGCCTGGGTCACCCTTTGCTGGCGCTCAGATCGTCCCAGTCAATCCAGGGGAGACTCTGCAATGAGCCCGTCTGCCCCCCAGGCGCTCCCGCAGCGCACTGGCGCCACGATCATCAATGGACCCTGGCCGACCTATGCCCAATTCCGAAGCCTGCCGGAGCGCGAGCGCTGGACGATCTACGAACTGGCCAAGGCCGGGCGTCAGACGATGGAAGACAACGGCTTTGAGATGGCTGAGAGCTACGACGCCTTCGTGCGCCGCGTTTGTGAGGAGCTGCAGCTGTGAGCAAGCCAGTGAACGTGGAAAAAGCTACGCCCACGACGTTCTACGCCAAGCAGGCACCGTACAGCTCACTGAGCAACGATGTGGTGGCCATGATCATCAATCCTGATGCCCTGGCTATCTGGACCTACCTCCAGACCCGATCCAGCGACTGGAAGGTCATTGGTTCACACCTGCAAGACCGGTTCGCAATCGGTCGTGAGCGCTACTCGAAGGCCATGGCTTGTCTCAAGGAGCTGGGGCTGGTCAGCCATGAAGTCGTGCGTGAGGAGGGGTCCGGCAAGGTGCTCGGACGCCGGGTGATCGTCCACTACGAACCGAACCTACAGGTTTCCGAATATTCGGTTAACCGAAGTGTGGGTTTACCGAACTGTGGGCAAACCGACAACTACTTAATAAAGGATTCTATTACTCAATCAATAGAGAAAAAACCAACGGTCGCCGGCGCTCCCGAGCAGGTCGAGTTTGATCGTTTTTGGAAGCTTTACCCGCGCAAGGTCGGCAAGGCCAGTGCCGAGAAGGTTTGGAAGAAGCTCAAAGTGGACGAATCCCTGTTCACCCGCATGTGCACCGCCCTGGCTGCTTGGAGCAAGTCTCCCGACTGGACCAAGGATGGCGGTCAGTTCATCCCGCACGCAGCTACATGGCTGAACGGCAAGCGCTGGGACGACGAGCTTCCAGCTGCTGGCGCGCATCACCAATCCCCACACCTAGATCTGGACCAGATCGACCACGAGGAAGGCCTTGAGCGCCAGCCCGATGGCTCCTACCGCATTGCGAGGCAGTACCCATGAACGACTTCATTCTGAAAACTCAGCGCGCCATCTGCGCTGATCATGGCGGCTACGATGCCAAGCTGGTGGAGCAGTTCACCGGCCCGGCGATTTGGACTGGGTGCCCGCGTTGCGAGTTTGATGCCCGCCACTCTGCCGACCAGGAAGTGCGCCAGCAGGCTGTAGATTTGCTGGATAGCCGGACGACCAACGCGCTGCTGATGGCCAGCAACGTGCAGCCGCGGTTCCGTGGGTTGGGCTTCGAAAGCTACCGCACTGACTTCGCTCCAGACGAGCAGCCTGGCGTACTGGCGCGATGCCGCAACTATGCCGAGAATTTTGACCAGAACTGGGAAGCCGGACGCTCGTTGATCCTGCTGGGCACCATGGGTACCGGGAAAACGCACTTGGCCTCTGCGATCATCCAGGCGGTGATCCAGGCTGATGCCCTTGGCGGTGCCAATGCGCTGTACACCACCGCGTCTGACATCATCCGCAGCGTCAAAGAGACGTTCGGTAAGTCGGGCCGGAGCGAAGCTGAGGTTTACGCTGATCTGTGCAGCTACGACCTGCTGGTGGTGGATGAGGTTGGTGCCCAGCATGGTACCGATTTCGAGCGTCAGGTGATCTTCGAAGTCATCAACGGCCGCTATGGTCGCAAGCTGCCCACCATCATGATCTCGAACCTAAGTCTCCCCGAGGTACGCAAGTTCATCGGAGATCGGGTGGTTGATCGGCTGTGCGACAACGGCGGTGAAGTGCTGGTGCTGCGCTGGAAGTCCGTGCGGGGTGCCGCATGAGTCGCGACCTGTTCAGCATTGAGGCCGAGCACGCCCTACTGGGCGCCCTGATGCTTGATGCTAGCCTGTACGACGATATCACCAGCAATCTGACCACCCAGGACTTCAGCGACCTGGAGAACGCTGCGCTGTATCAGTCGATTTGCAACACCCACGCTGCCGGCTACTCGGTCGACCCGGTTACGGTTGGGTCGCGGTACCCGACGCTGCCCAGCGGCGAGAGCACGATCTACTACGCCGGTACCATCGCCAAGAACACGCCCAGCACGGCGAACTGGAAGGCCTATCTGCGTACGGTATTGGAGCGCTCCACGCTGCGCCGCGTGGTAGAGGTGGCTGAGGTGATACGGGGCAGTGTCCACGACGACAAGCCCGTTGAGGAAGTGATTGCGCTGGCGCAGCAGGCCACCGCAGATCTGCGCAACCTCGACAGCGCAGAGCCTGAGTATCACCGCATCGGCGACGTGCTGCCCGCAGTGATCGACGGCATCGACGCACGGTTCAACGGCACTGTCTCGCGAGGCCTTAGTACAGGCATACCAGATCTGGACAACATCCTGTGCGGTCTTCGACCTGGTCACATGATCGTCGTGGCCGGCCTGCCCGGGTCTGGCAAGACGATCCTCGGCCAGCAGATCGCCCAGCACATCACTGTTTCGCTGGGCCACGCTGGCCTCATGTTCAGTCTGGAAATGACCAAGGAAGAACTGGCCGCGCGGGGCATTGCTTCTCTTGGCGCCGTGAACCTGTCGCGCATCGACGCGGGTAACACCCTGCAGGATGACGACTGGCCGAAGATCACCAGCGCTGTGAGCTTGCTGAATCGCGCCAGGCTGTACGCCAACGACCAGGCCGGCATGACCATGCCTCGCATCCGCTCTATCGCTCGGCAGTGCCAGAAGCGTGAAGGGCTAGATGTGCTGGTGGTGGATTACCTGACTTTAATCGCATCCGAGGGTGGCCAGAACCGCGCCCTTGAAGTGGGCAAGATCAGCACCGCCCTCAAGAACCTGGCCAAGGAGCTCGGTGTGCCGGTGATCGTGTTGGCGCAGCTGAACCGTGGGCCTGCCAACCGTCCCGACAAGCGACCACGCCCGAGCGACCTCCGCGACTCCGGCCAGATCGAGCAGGACGCCGATGCCGTGATCCTTGTGCACCGTGACCCTGACAGCGAGGAAGGCCAGAACGGCGTCACCGAGCTGATAGTGGGCAAGTGCCGCCACGGCAAGCCCGGCACCTGCCTTGTTCAGGCCCAGGGCCAATACGTGCGCTTTGTGCCGTTCGGCGGCCGCTCGCCAAGTGACGACGAGGTCGAGATGGGCCGCGTCGTGAATTTCTCCAAACACCGTAAGGGGAGCAAGCACCATGAAACTTTCTGATCTGTGGCCACGCGCTGGCGCTGGCAAACCTGCAACCCCGGTCGTGTCGGTGGCGGTGACCAAGCGTGCTGGTGCCGGGCAGCCTGTTGCCACTGGCAATACCCCTGCGTCCATCTGCGCCCCGCGCGGGCCTGCTGAGCTGCCCGCCACCCTGGCCGAGTGCGAGGTGCTGGAGGAAGTGTTGTGCCGCGACGCCATCCGCCTGGAGTGCCAGATCGGGCAGGCCAAGGCCAAAGCTGTAACGGAAGGGCAGTACGCCGACGCGAACTGGTACCACCGCGCCAAGGCGGCGCTTAAGCACATCAATCGTGACCGCCAGCGCCTGATGCAGCACATGAAGTCCTTGCGAGTCGAGGCCCGTCGCAACTGTCCGGCTTGGCAGGCCCGCGACAAGGCCATCCTGCGCGAGCTGAATGCCAGGGTGCCGAAGGAGGTATTCGACGAGTGCGTGCGGGTGGTGGACGAGGAATTGGAGATGGTTCGATGAGCAACGTTACTGCGGCACTGCCGCGCAAAAGCCTGACCGCCGTGGAGTGCAAGTTCCTCAAGGTTGGCAACCGCATGTTGCTGGAGCAGACCAATGGCCGGATCGCTTCGGCCGCCCTAATGGACATCGTTGCTGACTGGCACGCCGCCCGCGCCAATGTGGGTTTCGAGCAGTTCGCCAAGGGCTGGATCACCGAAGGCAACGCCAAGAACAAACACGCCGACAAGCTGCTGCGCGAGCTGTTTGGCCTGGACACCGACCCAACGCCCCGGAGGGCTGCATGAAGAAACGCACCTACATGGACAAGCCGCTGGGCGATACCGAATGGCTGCTCGAGCAATGGGGGTTCTGGCGTATGTGCGAGATGGGGGTTCCCCGGTACGTTTCACCGCTCTACGCCCTCATGCGGGACAACGTCCCATCCGTGGGTGGCGCACGACAACATGTGATCACGGACGATCTGGCCCTGGTGGTGGACGGCGCAGTAGCCAGGCTGGTCAAGCGTAATCAGCAGATGGGTGACTTCGTGTGGGCCTACTACGGCTACAAGCACCCAGCTATGCGGGTCGGTCGGGAGGCGGGCATGTCTGAGCGCAAGGCCCGGGAGATCATCAAAGCAGGCGTCGCATGGATTGACTGCGCCCTCGAAGAAATTCGAGAGGCTGCATAAAAAGTTCTATGCGGGCGGATAAACACCTGCTTTCATAGCAGCGTGTCCAGCTTGCAGCGTCACGCAGCACACATAAAACCCGGCCACTGCGTCGGGTTTTTTATTGTGTATCATCTGGTGCTCCGGAAACTCGACAATGCAAGGAGCTCGAAATGACTATTTCTGTGGAACAGGCCCTCCTCGAGGCGGAGAGTCTGTTACCTAAATTTGACATAACAGTGACCCCTATCACCGACAAAGGTGGTCGGCAGCGTCTGCTGGTGGCTATCAAGATAAAGCCGGGCACATTGGACAGCAGAGGTCAAGAGCTTCGAGACGGCTCCTATAGGACTCAAGAAGACATTCCCCTCCACACGAACGGCGTGGAAAAGTCAGATCTGATTGCAGCTGTTGAGAATATGAAGAATTACCTCAGGACCAATGATCTGTCCAACGGTTGGACCAACCTTTTTTAGCTTACGAGTATCATTGAGCAAGCCCTGTCATTAGAGGCGCTTTTTCAGTTCAGCAGTGTGGGGCAGTCTGGTGGATCGCCGGATTTAAGAATCCAAGGTCGTTGGTTCACTTTCAGCTCCTGCATAAATCTTTAAGGCCTCGGCGTTTGCCGGGGCTTTTTCGTTGTCGGCTCCACCACAACCATCGCCCCGAGCTGGGAGTGTTGCTGGGGCCGACCTACTTGAGGGCTCGCCATTTCGGCGGGCCTTTTTCGTTTCAGGAGCATGCCGTGGAAATTCGTGGATATCAGTCCAGTAACTATGTGCCAGGGTTTTCCGGCATCCTCTTCGACTTCAAGACCGGCGCCATTGAGATAAACGGCAGCAGTGTCGCCGTCGGTAGCCTGCCCAGCGAACCGCAAATGGCCACCATCACTGCTGGGCGCTGGGAGGAAAGCGAACTGCCGGCCAATGCACTTGAGCGCTACAAGTTCATCGGTGATCAAGTGATCGCGATCCCGGTCGAGTATCGCGAAAGTGCTGAGTTTTCGACCGAGGATATCTCATTCGACCGCGACGGCTCGGATATCCGGACCACCCTGACTTATCGGCGACCCGAGACTGTTCAGGAAGCCGCAGAGCGGGTTGCTCGTCGGGCCGGATCGAGCGTGATCATCAAGGACGGTGATGTGACCGTCATGTCCGGCGGCAAGGTCGTCTTCAGGCTGGGTCGCCGTATGGATGACGAGCAGTCTACCGAACAGCCATTTGCTGTCGAGGGTGATCAGGTTTTCATCAGCCAGGCTTTCATTGATCAGTTCGCAATCAAAGCGCAAATCGTTGAGGAAGCCAGCGTCCGCGCCTCGGCAGACATGGCTTTGGAGAGCCGCATTTCTGGACTTGAGGCCCGAATCTATCGCAACGACTCCAGTGACGGAGCGTTGCGTGATGCGCTGTCGGACTGGAAGACAGGCACCGCATTGCCGGCAGACCTGTTCCTGACGGCTGCTGATCGATTCGCTGTGAGCATGGAAAAGAATGCGAACGGTCAATACGTCTGCACCGGCATTGGTCTCGGCATCGATCCTGCCCAGGGCGAACCCAAAGGTGGCCAGACCGACATGGAGCAGGCTATCGCGAAGGGCGCTGCCGGCGAGATCCTGCGGTTACTGTCCTCCACGATCAGTGAATCCACGCTCGCTCGGGATCTGCGCGATGAGATCGAAAAGATCGCTGGCCCTGTTGACGCCGTACGTCAGGTCATCCGCGAAGAGCTTCGACCAGGCGGCATGTTGCACCGCGGCTGATGCCAACCCCGCCCGCCTTGAGCGGGTTTCTTTTTTGCGCTCCCCGCAACGGGAGGATTCGAGATGGCCCATATGCCGCCAGAGAAAGACCCATCCTTCTGGGTGCTCGTACTGACAGCCCTGAGAGAAAACGGCCTTGCGATGGGCCTGACGTTTGCCTTGACCTGGCTGCGTATTCAGTACGACGGCAAGGAAACACGCCCAGTCCGCCAGCTCATTGAGGCAACGCTTGGCGCGTTGATCGTGATGGTGGTTGGCCTGACCGTGAAAGAGTTCGGCCTCAGCATCGCCTGGTCGTTCGCCACTGCTGGCTTTGTCGGTGTGCTTGGCGTCGAGCAGGCTCGCCAGCTCGGCAAGCGCTGGGCAGAGCGAAAGGTCGATGGGCCGTGACCCGCGCCACAAAATCAAGATGCGCCGTTTCGTGGCGCGAGGTAGCCAATGATCACCCTAACCGACATCAACCGCCGCCAGCACTACCTGGCCACGACTGCCATTGCCCGCGTGCAGGAGGCTGGCACCAGCTCCCAGTGGCACGGCGTCTGTTCCATCGTCCACACGTTCGATGGCCAGGTGCTGGAGGTACGCGAGCGTGCCGTCGATATCGCCCGCCAAGTCGGAATGCAGCGAGAGGGGTGAGCCATGGCACGTATCACCGCAACTATTGTTTGCCGCCATCGCTGGTGGCTGAAGTACTACCTGGCTGGCGTTCTGCTCGTGTCCCACGTAACCGGTCGCGAGCCTCACCTCGGTCGCGTCATGCGCTGGATTGAGCGCGGCATCGTGGTAGGGGTGCGCTGATGGCCAACAACTCACCCTGGCACCACCTCTACAACACCAAGCGCTGGTATCAGCTGCGCTGGCACCAGTTGCAGGCTGAGCCATTGTGTCGTCGCTGTGCCGCGCAGGGTCGCACTGTTGAGGCCAGGATCGCTGATCACGTCGTCGCGCATCGAGGCGATGAGACGCTGTTCTTTGACGCTGCCAACCTGCAGAGCCTCTGCAAGCAGTGCCACGACAGCGCCAAGCAGCGTGAGGAGAAGACTGGCGTTGTGGTCGGCTGTGACGTCAATGGCCTGCCGATCGACCCCAACCACCACTGGAACCGTCAACGGCGCGACAGATGAGAGCCGATCTCAAAGGGAGTAGGTGTAGCACGCCACAGCCCCTAGGGGAGGGTCAAAAAGTAGTCATTCTCGCCTAGCAAGACCGCCACCGACCCTCTTTACGCAAAAAGCCAGAATTGGAGCCTTTTTTTTGAAGGGCAGAACGCCAGCTCCCACGGCCCAGAAAAAGGTCACCGGAACGTCGCGCCCGGCTCGGGAAAACAAGCGCGAACCCCAGCTCGCCGTCGCATCCTACCAGCCACCGCCGCCTCACATGACAGCGGAGGGCCAGGCCGTGTGGAAAGTTTTCTGCCCTCTCGCTTCCTCGATGGGCGTTCTGGCTGAGGCCGATCTCCAGACCCTGGAGCGCCTGTGCGAGGTTGCCGCCGAGGTGCGGCGACTGACGAACGTCATCGCGGAGGAGGGGCACACCTACACAACCGAGAACGGACTGATCAAGGCGCACCCGGCGGTGGCTATGGCGGCTGACGCTGACCGCCGACTTCTGTCCTACCTAACTCACTTCGGCATGACCCCAGCCGCACGTTCCAAGGTCCAGGCCATTGGCGAACCCCCGAGCAAAGACCCGGAAGACGAGTTCTTCAACTGAGGTCAAGAAGGTTTCCTACGAGGTTGACCCTGTAACCGCCTGGGCCCAAGACGTTCAATCCGGCAAGGTGCTGGCCGGGCCGGATATTCGGAATGCGTGCGGTCGCCACCTGCGTGACCTGGAAGACGGTCCGAAACGTGGACTGGTGTGGGATATCGAGAAAGCGAGCAGGGCGATCCGGTACTTCAGCACGGTGCTCAAGCTCAACGGTGGCGAGCATGAAGGCAAGCCGTTCGTTCTGCTGCCGTGGCAAGCGTTCATTGTGGGCTCGATCTTCGGGTGGTTGGGTGCTGATGGCTTCCGGCGGTTTCGGACGGTGTACATCGAGTCTGGCAAAGGCTCCGGGAAATCACCGCTCGCCGGTGGGATTGGGCTGTATTGCCTGACCTCTGATGGCGAACCGAGGGCCGAGGTATACGCGGCAGCAACGAAGCGTGACCAGGCCATGATCCTGTTCCGCGATGCCGTGGCGATGGTCGATCAGTCGCCGGCCCTGAGCAAGAAGATCAAAAAGTCGGGTCGTGACGAGAAGGTATGGAACCTTGCGTATCTCGCGACCGGCTCGTTCTTCCGACCGATCAGCTCTGACGACGGCCAGTCCGGCCCACGCCCGCACTGTGCACTCATCGACGAGGTGCACGAACACAAGAACAACAAGACCGTTGAGTTCATGCGGGCCGGCACGAAAGGGCGCCGGCAGGCATTGATCCTGATGATCACCAACAGCGGTCACGATCGCACGTCGGTCTGTTACAGCTACCACCAGCTCGGCGTGAACGTCTGCGCGGCCGGTGCAAAAGGCGTGACGAAGCGGCACCGGCACTTCAACGACAGCTTTTTTGCGTTCATCTGCTCCCTTGATAAGGGCGACGACCCGTTCAAGGACGAGAAGTGCTGGGGCAAGGCCAACCCATCACTGGGGCATACGTTCCAGCCGAAGTACCTGCGCGAGCAGGTGACCGACGCGAAAGGGATGCCGGCAAAGGCCAGCACCGTCAGGCGCCTGAACTTCTGCCAGTGGGTCGATGCAGCGAACCCATGGGTCGAGATCGGCACCTGGTTGTCGTGCTGCGCCAAGTTTGATCCGGACAAACTGGCTGGTCAGACTTGCTTCGGTGGCCTGGACCTTTCCGGCAAGCGTGACCTGACAGCGCTGAACCTCTATTTCCCTGAGGCAGGGAAGGCCATCACCGAGTTCTGGACGCCGAAGGACACGTTGCTGGATCGGGCGGCTATCGACGGTGTGCCGTATGAGGTTTGGCTGCAGGACGGCCACATTCATGCGCCTCCCGGCAAGGCAATCAACTACGCCTTCGTGGCCAAGCGCCTGGGTGAGTTGGCAGCGAAGTACGACATCAAGACAGTTGCCTTCGACCCGTACCACATGACTTACCTCGAGGCAGAGCTTGAGGCTCAAGGCATTGAGCTGAACCTGGTGCCTCATGGGCAGGGTTTCCGGCCTGCCCGGGATTCGAACCTGTGGATGACCCACTCCATCGACCTGCTGGAGGACTTGATCCTCACCGGCAAGATCCAGGTACTGGAGAACCCGTGCCTCACCTGGAACGTGGCATCGGCAGTGATGGAGGCGGATGCCCAGGAGAACAGAATCTTCTCGAAGCGGAAGAAGACGGGCCGCATCGACGGCGCTGTTGCCATGGCGATGGCTGTCGGTGCCGCAAACCAGACCGAGGCGAAGCCAGAAAAGAGCCTCTCGGATCACATAACCAAACACGGAATCAGAACCCTATGATCCCTGAACAAGAGGCGCCTCGCGAAGACGGGGTGCCTGCTCTCGCTCGCCTGCGAGAAAGCCTGCCGGATGTGGTCGGCATGGTCGGCTTCGGCCTGCTTGCGCGCGGTCTCTGGGTTGGCTTTGGCGAGGCCGTGTCGCTGTCGGTGTGTGGGGCGATCCTCATGGCACTGTCGGCATATGCCGTCATTCGAGGAGGGAACTGATGTTTAAGGCCCTTCTTGGGAGAAAGAGCAACCCGCTGGCTATCGGCACACCGGAGAAACTGGCGCAGGCCCTAGGCTCTGGCTACGAAACATCGTCGGGTCAGCGCGTGACCACTACCAGCGCTATGCAGCAGCTGGTGGTCTTCAACTGTGTGCGCGTGCTGGCGGAGTCGATAGGCATGCTCCCATGCCGACTGATGAAGCAGACGGAAAAGGTTCGTCTGCCTGCGACCGGTCACCGGCTTTATCCACTGCTGAGCATGGCGCCGAACGGTTACATGACCTCCCAGGAATTCTGGGAAATGCTGGTTGCGTGCCTGTGTCTGCGCGGCAACTTCTACGCCTACAAGGTCGAGGCCCTCGGCAATGTTGTCGAGCTTCTCCCGCTCAATCCCGACATCGTCCAACCGAAACTTAACGACGACTGGACGGTTGAGTACAAGGTCGATTTCAAGACTGGACAGAAAACGCTTTCGCAGAAAGAGATCTGGCACGTCCGGCTGTTCACGCTGGATGGACTGAACGGCCTGAACCCGATCGCCTACGCCCGCCAGACACTTGGGCTTGGCCAGGCAATGGATGCCCATGCCGGCAAGCTGTTCACCAACGGCGCCGTCACCAGCGGGGTACTGCGCACCGAACAGACGCTCACTGACGAAGCATTCGCTCGACTGAAGGAGGAGTTCCAGGGCGAGCACATGGGGGCAGCGAACGCCTACAAACCCATGATTCTGGAGATGGGCCTGGACTGGAAACCCATCAGCCTGAACGCCCAGGACGCCCAGTTCATCGAATCCAAGCGCATGACCGAGGCGCAGCTGTGCGGCCTCTTCCGCGTACCGCCACACCTAGTGGCGAATATGGACAAGATGACGCTCAACAACGTTGAGCAGATGGGCATGAACTTCGTGAACTACTCGCTGGTGCCGATCATCACGCGCGTCGAGCACCGGATTCAGGTCGGCCTGCTCAACGAGAAGGACCGCCTGACCCATTACGCCAAGTTCAATGCCGGCGCGCTGATGCGGGGCGACATGAAGGGGCGGTTCGATGCGTACGCGAAGGGCATTCAGTGGAGCATTTTATGCCCCAACGAATGCCGCGACCTTGAGGACATGAACCCGCGGGAAGGCGGCGATGTGTACCTGACCCCGCTGAACATGACCACCAAACCAGAGGCTGACGACGATGCAGACAAAGCAGCGCCTTGACCTGCCGTTGACCATCAAGTCGGTCAGCGACAGCGGCGAGTTCGAGGGATACGGCTCGGTGTTCGGCGTCGAAGACAGCTACGGAGACGTGGTTGTCCGCGGCGCCTTCGCGGCGAGCTTGGCCAAATGGAAGGAAAAGGGCCGACTGCCGGCGATGCTCTGGCAGCACAACATGAGCGAGCCGATCGGTGTGTACACCGAGATGCGCGAGGACGACGTTGGCCTGTACGTGAAGGGGCAACTGCTGATCGAGGCCGACCCGCTGGCCAAGCGGGCCCACGGCCACATGAAGGCCGGCAGCCTGACCGGTATGTCGATCGGCTACATGCTCGATGACTACGAGTACGACAAGGAAAAGGGCATCTGGCTGCTAAAGGCGATCGACCTGTGGGAGGTTTCCCTGGTCACCTTCCCGGCCAACGATGAGGCCCGGATCACCGACGTGAAATCTCTGCTGGCCCGCGGCGAAACCCCGCCGCCCAGCAAAGTGGAGCGAGCCCTGCGAGAGGTAGGGTTTTCTGGCTCCCAGGCCAAGGCCTTCATGGCCAAAGGCTACGGCGCAGTTTCACCGCGAGAGGCGGGTGCCGAAGAAGCACTTCAATCCCTGAAATCCCTTTTGGACAAAATGTAAGGAGCCTCTCATGGCTGTGGAAAAGAAAGACATCGACGACGTTGCCGAAGCCCTCGGCGCGAAGTTCGAAGAGTTCAAGAAGAACAACGACAAACGCATCGATGGCCTGGAGGCCGAGAAGGGCAAACTCTCTGGCCAGGTCGATAGCCTGAACGAGAAGCTGGGCGAGCTCGACGAGCTCAAGACGGCGCTCGAGAAGGAGCTGGCGGAACTCAAGCGCCCCGATGGCTCTGGCACCAAAGCTGCCAGCGAGCACAAGACCGCTTTCATGCAGTTCGTTCGCAAGGGGGTCGATACCGGCCTGGGCGACCTGCAGGCCAAGGCGCTGCAGATCGGCAATGACGCTGACGGCGGCTACGCGGTGCCGGAAGAGCTGGATCGCAGCATCATCGAACTGCTGAAGGACACCTCGCCGATGCGCCAGGTGTGCAACCAGATCACCGTGGGCACCCCTGACTACAAGCGTCTGGTCAGTCTGGGTGGCGCTGGTTCTGGCTGGGTTGGCGAGACCGCAGCCCGTCCTGCGACCGGCACCCCGACTCTGGGCCAGATCGCCGCCTTCATGGGCGAGATCTACGCCAACCCGCAGGCAACCCAGACCAGCCTGGATGACATTTTCTTCAATGCTGAGGCCTGGCTGAACAGTGAGGTGGCCCGCGAATTCTCCGAGAAGGAGGGCGCCGCCTTCACCAGCGGCGATGGCGTGAACAAGCCGAAGGGCTATTTGGCTTACGAGCTGGTTGCCGAAAGCGACAAAGTCCGTGCCTTTGGCAAGTTGCAGAAGCTGATCTCCGGCACTGCGGGCGCCTTCACCGGTGACAACATCATCGACCTGATTCACTCGCTCAAGGCGGCCTATCGCACCAACGCCCGGTTCATGATGACCAATCTGACCGTGGCCTATGTCCGTAAGCTGAAGGACAGCCAGGGCAACTACCTCTGGCGCCCAGGCCTCGAAGCTGACAAGCCATCCACCCTGCTGGGTTACGGCATTGTCGAAAACGAGGATGTGCCAGACGTGGCCGCCGATGCCAACGCCATCTCGTTCGGGGACTTCAAGCGCGGCTACACCATCGTCGACCGTATCGGCACCCGCGTGCTGCGCGACCCCTACACCAACAAGCCGTACGTTGGTTTCTACACCACCAAGCGCGTCGGCGGCATGCTCGTCGACTCCCAGGCGATCAAGGTTCTGACCCTGAGCGCTGCCTGATCGAGCGGGCGCCTTCGGGCGCCCACTCTGGAGGATTTATGCCAATCATTTCCGTGAAGAAGGCGTTCCCGTTCGCTGTCGACGGCAACCAGGTGGTTGAGATCCAGACGGGCGAGCAGGAAGTGTCGGAGCGCTGCGCCCTGGTTGCGGTCGAGCACCTTGGCGTGGCCGAGTACCTGGACGGCTCTGGCCCTCCTGAGAGCGATCCGCTCAAGATGAAGGTGCCAGAGCTGAAGGAATGGCTGACGGCCAAAGGCATCGCTTTCGAGCCGGGCGCGAAGAAGGAAGAACTGCAGGCCCTGGTGCCGAGCAATGATTGACCTCGCCACCGTGAAGGCGCACCTGCGGGCTGATGGCGACGAGGAGGACAGCCTAATTCAAGGTTATATCGAAGCCGCCATCAGTACCTTCGAGCTGTGGACGAACCGCCGTCTGATTGCCGAGGGCGAGGCCTTGCCTGATCCTGCAGGGAATGCGCTGATCATCACCAAGGCAATACGCCAAGGGGCGCTTCTGCTGATCGGCCACTGGTATGCAAACCGCGAGGCTGTGGCTACCGGCACCATCGCTACCGAGCTGCCGCTTGCTACCAATGCGCTTTGGCGACCGCATCGCTGGGTGAATTTATGAGAGCCGGACCAATGCGGCACCGCTGCCGAGTGTTCAAGCCACACAGGGAGCAGAACCTCTCAGGCGGTTTCACAGAGACCTGGGTAGAGGTCGGCGAAGTCTGGGCAGAGGTCGCCATGCCCACCGGCAGGGTTTCGCCTGTCGCCGAGCAACTGCAGGCGGTTATCAGCGCCGAGATCCGGATCCGCCCACGCTCGGACATCGTCGCCGGTTGGAGGCTGGCCGAGAAACGCACAGGCATGACCTACTTGGTCGAGGCTCCACTACTCAACAACGAACGGGACATGCTGCGGCTACTGTGCTCCAGCGTCCCCAACCCATGAGGTGAACCATGAAAATTCGAGCATTGGGCCCGCTGACGGGCGCCTCTGGCGAGCGCGAGAAGGGCGAAGAGTTCGATGTAGCCAAGGAATACGGCGAGGGACTGATTGCCCGCGGCTATGCCGAGGCAGTGGAAGAGAAGACCGCCAAGCCGGCGAAGGCCGACCAGTCCAAGGAGTAAGCCATGGCCCGCCGGTCCAGCATTCGCGGTGATATCCGGCTACGCCGGACGCTGCGCAACATCCACCGGACGATGGACAACGAGCTTCAGCCGGCGATGTTGGAGGCGGCAAACCGTATTTTGGAGACGCAGCGGCAGCTGATGCCGAAGGATACCGGTGCTGCCGCCGCCGCGCTAAAGGTGTACGTCTCGCCAAGCGGCCTGGACGCGCAGGTCGGCATACGCGGCAAGCGCGACAACCGGCGGTTCTTCTACTTGCGCTTCATCGAATACGGCACCAAGGGTTATACCGGTGGCAAACGGGCCGGAGATCGAAATCGGCGCGTCACCAACAAGAGCGATGGTACGCACTTCTTTGGCAAGTACCCGGATATCCCGGCCAGGCCGGCGCATCCGTGGCTTCGCCCATCGATAGACGTTAACCGGGAGTATGTGATGGCCGACATCGAAGCGGCCGTGCAGCGCACATTGCGCAAGGCGAGCCAGGGGGTAGGCAATGGCTGATCCATCGCTGGCCTTGCAGGAAGCCGTCTTTGCCAGGCTGCAGGCTGAGGTGAGCTGCCCGATTTACGACGGTGCGGACATCAATACCCCAATGCCTTATGTGTCGATCGACCGTGAGGTCTCGGTCAACAGTACCCCGATCTCAGGTCGCAAGCGCGAAACTCGCCTGCTGTACCTGTCGGTCTGGTCCGGTGCCGTTGGCCAGGCAGAGGTGAAACGCATCAACGCCGAAGTCATCGCTGCTCTGGACGAGCGCCGGCTGCCGCTGGAGGTGGGCCGCGCTGTATCCGTCAGGGTCGAGCAGGTCGACGCCCAGCGCGATGCCGACGGGATTACTTACCAGGGCTCGATCACCGTCCGTGTGATCACCACCCACTGAATTACCTACCGGCCGCGCAGCGGCTTTATCCAATGCCATTTGGAGGAACCCCCATGGCCGATGACAACCTCAACACCGCCGCCGGCTGCCGGCTGGCGTTCGGCGGCAAGACCGCCCCAGCTTCCCTTGCCGAGTACGAGGCCGACACCTATGTCCAAGTTGGCGAGATCGAAGACCTGGGCGAGTTCGGTGACACGTTCAGCGCCGTGAACTTCACTGCCTTGAGCGACGGCCGCGTGCGCAAGTACAAGGGCACCGCCGACGCCGGCAACATGACCCTGGCGGTCGGCTTGGACGCAGGCGATGCTGGCCAGAAAGCGGTGGCGGTCGCACACAAGGACCGCACCAAGGGCAACTACAACGTCAAGATCACGCTCAACGACGGCGATCCGACCGCCACCCCCGCCATCCTGCCCACCACCTTCTACTTCGGTGTGAAGGTGATGAACAACACCGTGGCTGCAGGTTCGGCTGACAACGTGGTGCGCCGCAACATGACGTTCGCGACCAACACCGACATCATCGAAATCCCGGCCGGCCCGGCTGTCTCTTGATCGGCGGGGCTGAGCCCCGTCCTTTACTGCGAGAACCCGAATGAGCGAAGCCTTGTACGGCACCGTCACAATCGTGATCGGTGGCCGCAGCTACACCCTCAAGCCCACCCTGGACGCGGCATTGCTCATCGAATCCCGCTTCGGTGGGCTGCGTGCGGCGCTGGAATCCATGAGGCTGATGAGCATCGCCGCCTGTGCGGACATCATCATCGCCGGCGCCAATCTCAAGCCCGACGAGCACGCGGTCATCGCGGGCGATGTGTTCCGCACGGGCGTGGCCAAGGTGTCGGGGCAGCTGACCGACTTCATCACCGTGCTGCTCAACCCGGTACCGCCGAGCGTGGCCGCCCGGGGAAAGGACGAGGCGGCCAGCACAGCGCAGTAAAGAACGGGAGCTACGTGGACTACCTGTTCGGCGTGGCTACCGGCTGGCTTGGCTGGCCGCCCGATACCGCGTGGCACACCCCGATCCCACACATCATGCTCGCGCTCGATGCCCGGCTCGATTGGACAGGGCGTGGCCAGACACAAGGCCAGGCTATCGCCGCGAAACCACCGACCCGGCAGGGCGTGGCGGAAAAATTGAAAAGCTTCCTGCGAGGGCGGCCCAAACAGTAGACAGCGTGCCGCCTCCGGGCGGCTTTTTTTTTGTGCTTGGAGATTTGCATGGCCGACCAACAAGTCCAAGGGATGCTGGTCCAGATCGAGGCCACCACGGCGCAGCTGCGCCGCGAGCTGGCAAGCGCTGACCAGGTGGTGGCGCGCACCTCGCAGTCGATCGACCGCAACCTGGCTCAGGTCGACTCCGCGTTCGACAGTGCCGGAGGTGCTGCGCAGCAGGCCGGTGTGCTCATTCGCGGCGCCTTCGCCGCTGTGGCCGGTGCCGGCATTATCGGCAGCATCATCAAGCAGGTCGACGCCTATGGGCAGATGTCTGATCGGATGAAGGCTGCCGCTGGTAGTGCTGGCGAATACCAGACGGTGCAGGAACACCTGCTGCGCACCGCACAGGAAACCTACCGACCCCTGGCCGAGGCGCAAGAGCTTTACATCCGTACCGCCGATGCGATGCGCAGCCTGGGCTATGACACCCAGCAGACCCTCGACATCACCGACAGCTTCAGTTTCCTGCTTGTGACGAACGCCGCGTCGGCCGACAAAGCCGGTTCTGCGCTTGGCGCTTACTCCAAGGCTCTGCAGACCGGAAAAGTCGAGGCCGATGGCTGGGTATCGATTCAGGAAGCGATGCCAACGATCGTCGGAGCGATCGCTTCGGCCACCGGCAAGAGCGCTGAGGAGATCCGCAAGCTCGGCGTGGAAGGCAAGCTGTCCCTGGAGACCATCAACACCGGGCTCCTGCGCACTGTTGAGGCCAACCGAAAGGCTGCGGCCGACATGTCTACCAGCGTACAGGATGCCTTGGTGAACATCGGCAACGCCGTTCAGACCTTCTTGGGAGGTATGGAAGAGCAGACCGGTGCTGTTGCGGGCCTGTCGAGCGTGCTGATTGCCTTGGCGGACAACGTTGACCTGGTCGCGGTGGCCATGGGCGGCGTGGGCGTTGCAGCCCTGACCAACTATGTGGCGAAGTCCGGGCTGGCCGTGAAGGCTGCGCTGGCCGACAGGGCGGCTCGTATCGCTCAGGCTGAGGCCGTGGTGCAGGCGGCTCTCGCCGATCAACGCAAGGCCGAGACCGCAACCATTCTTGCCGCCCGCGAGGCTGCTGCGGCGCGCGGCACTGCGGTACAGACGCAGATGTCTATCCAGCTGGCCCAGGCGCGGCAGCGCGAAGCGGCCGCTACTGCTGCGGTAGCAACTGCACAGGCTGGTCTTCGCACCGTCAGTGCAGGGCTCCTCAGCGTCCTGGGTGGGCCTATGGGGCTTGCCCTGTTGGCCGGCACGGCGGCTGCCAGCTTTCTGCTGCTGAGCAACAACGCCGATCAGGCGGGCGTCAGCCTGGAAGACCTGCACAAGCCGGTTGCCCAGCTGCGGGAGGAGTTCTCAAAGCTCAACAAGGACCAGCGCGAAGCATCGCTGGTCAAGTGGCAGCAGGAGCAGGTCACTGCGACCGACAAGGTCAAGGACGCCTATGGCGACCTTGCCCAGTCCATTCGTTCTGCCGTGGTTACCGCGCCTGCGCGCGACTCTGGCGGTCAGTACAACCGACAGCTGGCTGAGTACCAGGGCCTGGTTGATCGTCTCAATGAAGCGCGGTCGGCAGGCGAGGGGCTTTCGCCGATCCTGCAAGAGGTCGGTAACCGGCTTCAGTTGCCGGCCGGCACGGTGCAGCAGTGGATCACCCAGGCCGGCGCGGTCAGCGATGCCGACCAGCGTTCAGGCCTGATCGCGGAAACGCTTAGGGTGCTCACCGGCGTCACCGAGGAAAACACCTCGGCCACCCAAGCCAACAACGCCGCGAAAGCTGGCATGAGCTCGGCGGGACAGACCTATCTTGAAACGCTGCAGAAGCAGCTGGCCGGACTACAGGACAATGGCGATGCCACCAAGGCCGCCAACCGCTACATCGCGGAAAACACCGACCTCACCGAAACCGATCGCCAAGCGATTCTATCGGCGGCCAGTGCGATCGAGTCGCAGAAGAAGGCCAACAAGGATGCCACCGAAGGTACGAAGGATCGCACCAAGGCCCTGAAGGATGAGATCAAGGCCCTCGACGCGATCATTGACCGGGCCCTGCCGGAGAAGAAGCGGCTCGTCGACCTAGCAGAAGGTGTGCAAGGCCTGCGTAAAGCTCAGGCCGCCGGCAAGATCACCGCTGCCGAGATGGAGCTCGGCATCAAAAACCTGAACACTGCGTACGCCGATACGACCATCCAGAAGCGGGCAGAAGAAGAGAAGAAGCTGGCGGAGATCCGGCGTAACAGCGCCGAGGCCTACCGTAAGGCCATGGAGGTGGTGCTTCAGGCCCGCCAGGACGCCATCAACGCAGATGTGTCAGGCGTTGGAATGGGGGACGATGAGCGCGAGCAGGCCGACCGGCTCAACGCGGTTCGCCAGAAGTACGCCGAATCGCGCCGGCAGCTGGAGGAGCAGCAGGAAGACGTCAGCCGGCGCCTGAGCCAATCGGCCTACGAGGAGCGGCTGGCCGACCTGGCCGACTACCAGGCCCGCGAGCTGCAGATGGAGGTCGACGGTTTCGAAGCAAGGCTGCAGGCCCAGCGGGACTACCGCAACGGCGCCAAACGAGCCTGGGCCAACATTCAGGCAGATGCCGCGAACGTCGCGGGCGCAACCGATGACATGCTCACCACCGGATTCAATTCGGCTCGGGACGCCGTGGCCGATTTTGCGATGACGGGGAAGGCCAACTTCAAGGACTTCGCCACCAGTGTGATTTCGGACATGGCCAGAATAGCCAGCCAACAGGCTGCCAGCTCGCTGCTGAGTGGGCTGGTTGGCCTGGGCGTGTCTGCGGTCGGCAGCTATTTCGGCGGCGGGTCCGGTAACGGCATGACGCCTGGTTCTGCGGGTGCCGTCTCGTCGAACCTTGGTGCGACTCAGGCTGGCTATGGCAGCGCGTACATCCGCCAGGCGCTGGGCGGCGCTTGGTCTGGAGGCGTGCAGTTGTTCGCCAAGGGCGCCGGGTTCGCCACCAACAACATTTTGAACACGCCGACCATGTTCGGCATGGGCAATGGCGGCCTGGGCGTGGCCGGCGAGGCCGGGCCTGAGGCAATCATGCCGCTGGCCAGAGGCTCGGACGGATCACTTGGCGTTCAGGTCGTTGGCGGCAATGGCGGCGGTTCCACGGTGGTTCAGCTAAACGTGCCGGTTTCGGTGAACGTTGAAGACCGGAGCGCTGACGGCATGGAGCTGGACAGCGCCGCGCTTCAGCAGAATCTTCAGCAGCAGATGCAGGGAGTGGCCGAGCGAGCCATTGCCGCTTCCTGGCGCGCCGGCGGCGTGAGCTATCGAAATAGTAACGGGAGACGCTGATGGCGATCGAAACCTTCACCTGGACGCCAGATGATGAGGCGAGCGGTGACAGCACCTTGCGCACCCGCAAATCACAGTTCGGTGACAACTACGCCCAGGTGTCCACTGATGGTCTGAACGCTGAGTCTGACAGCTGGGCGCTGTCGTTCGGCGGTCTGGCTGACGAGGTCGCGCCTATCCTGGCGTTCATCCGGCGGCACCGGGGCGCCACGTCCTTTCTTTGGACGAACCCCGAGGGTGTTCTGGGGCTGTACCGGTGCGAGACGTTCCGGCAGCAGCGAAAGCCGGGCGGTGTGGCGGTGCTGACAGCCACCTTTGAACGAGCATTTCATCCATGAGCTTGATTACTCAGTTGCAGAAGCTGGAACCGGGCGCAGAAATCCTGTTGTTCGAGCTGGACGGCTCCGACTTCGGAGCGGACATGCTGCGCTTCCATGGGCACGCAATACCGCACACACCCGGGGAGCTTGCAGCGGCTGGCGCGAACGCCGACCAGTTACCGGCTAAGTCGATCTGGTGGCAGGGCAACGAGTATGGCGCTTGGCCCATGCAGATCGAGGGCATCGAAGCGAACTCGGACGGTACCGCCGTGCGCCCAACGCTGACGGTTGGCAACGTCAACGGTAGGATCACGGCGCTGTGCGTGGCCTTCGACAACCTGCTCGAGTTCAAGCTGACCATGCGCCACACGATGGCGCGATACCTGGATGCGGTGAATTTTCCGGCTGGCAACCCGGATGCCGACCCGACCGAGGAAGCCATCGAGGTCTGGTACATCGACCAAAAGGTGTCCGAGAACGGCTCCACTGTGTCTTGGGAGCTGGCCAGCCCGGGCGACGTGGGCGGGGAGACGATCGGCCGACAGATGACCCAGCTATGCCACTGGGCCATGACCGCCGGCTATCGTGGTCCGAACTGCGGATACACCGGACCCTACTACGACTTGGACGGCAACCCAACGGATGACCCGGTCAGGGACCAGTGCAACGGTTGCCTGGACTCAGGCTGCACCGTCCGCTTTGGCCAGGGCAACCAACTGCCCTTTGGCGGCTTCCCGGCCGTCTCCCTCATCGCACGGAGCTGAACATGCGCAAACACATCCTGGCCGCCGTGCAAGCGCACGCCGCGGCGGAATACCCGCGGGAATGTTGCGGGTTGCTCATGACCGTGGGACGCACCCAGCGGTACATCCCATGCGACAACACCGCTACCGATCCTGCAGAGGAATTCCGCATCTCGCCGGAGCAGTACGCGGCGGTAGAAGACCAGGGCGAGGTGATCGGCATCGTTCACTCGCATCCAGATGCCACCAGCCGGCCGTCACCCCGTGACCTGGCTATGTGCGAGGCAACTGGGCTGCCCTGGTACATCCTGTCCTGGCCGGAGGGCGACCTGCGCACCGTCACGCCCACCGGCCATGCGCCGTTGCTCGGGCGGCCGTTCGTGCACGGCGCCTGGGACTGCTGGCAGGTCTGTGCGGACTGGTACAAGCGGGAGTGGGGCCTGGATTTCCCGGTCTATACCCGGCAAGAGGGCTGGTGGGAGCAGGCAGACGGCCCGAGTCTCTACGAGCAGGCCTATGAGGCAGCCGGCTTCTACCCGGTCAGCCAGCCGCAGCGCGGCGATATGATCGTCATGGCCGTGGGCCGCACGGCTCACCCGAACCACGCCGGCATCTACCTGGGCGCTGACGCTCGGCTGCCGGAGGAAGCGGCGGAGGTCTTCGGGCCTGGCCCGTTCATGCTGCACCATCTGCTGGGGCGGCCATCAGAAATCGTTGTGTTCGGCGGGCCATGGCTCGACCGGACGCGGCTGGTGCTGCGTCATCGCCTCGCCAAGTGATACATTCCCTGTTTTCAGGGAGGGATGACATGCGAATTCTGTTCGGTGCGTTTGGGCTGGCATTGCTGACTGGTTGCGCGAGCGTTGCTGAAACACGAAGTAATCCGCCACTTCTGACCTTGAGTTCTCAGAAATCCGCCCAACAGGTTGCGGAGTGCATTCGCGATAGCTGGCAGAGCACAACGGTGCTAGGAGCAAGCGTCGGTGGCATCCTGCAGTCATCTGGAGCACGTTACTCAGTTCTCGCACCTGACGCACAGGCACCACTGCATCTTGTCGATATTGAGCCGAACGGTGCGGGTTCTACTGTTCGTTACCACTTCTACCGCACCTGGCAGTCGCCGCTCGATCGAGTCACCGATGCTGTTACCGCCTGTGCCCGGTAACTGATGTGCTTATCTCAAGCCACCTTCGGGTGGCTTTTTTGTTTCTGGAGAAAGGTAATGAGCGCCTTAACAATTGAGTATCAACCGGTGACCACCGTACTGTTGTACGGAAAACTTCGTCAGTTCGGGCGGTCGTTCAGGCTGTCTGTCCGCTCTCCTGCGGAGGCGATCAAGGCCCTCTGTATCCAAATTCCAGGTTTCGAGCGGTTCCTCGCTAACTCCAAGGCTGAGGGGCTCGAATTCGCCATATTTCGTGGTGAGAGGAACCTGGAGGAAAAAGAGCTTGGATTTGGTGGCACAGGAGACATACGGATTGCTCCTGTAATTGCGGGCAGCAAGCGCGCCGGTCTTCTTCAGACCATCATCGGCGTTGCTATCGTGGCTTTGGCCTGGTGGAACCCCCTAGGCTGGTCTGCTGCTACCGCTCTCGCAGTTGGCATGGGCGGCGGCTCGATGGCGTTGGGTGGCGTGATCCAAATGCTGAGCCCACAAGCTCAAGGGCTAACAATGAGCGGTTCCCCAGAGAATCTCCCCAGCTACGCCTTCGGCAGCGCCAAGAACACCACGGCCAGCGGCAATCCCGTCCCGATCTGTATCGGCAAACGCCGCTGGGGTGGGGCGATCATCTCAGCGTCCATCGAAGCGCAAGACAAGGCCTGAGGCCAATTCAGTAAGCAGACCGCCACGTGGCGGTTTTTTTATGCCTGGAGGAAAGCATGGGCGCAGCAGCTCACCTGGATATCAGCGGCGCCAAGGGCGGCGAGAGCAAGCCGAAGACGCCGGTAGAGGCTCCGGACAGCCTTCAGTCGACTAACATTGCGAAGATCCTGCTGGCGGTCGGAGAGGGCGAGTTTGAAGGTACGCCGACCGACCGCGATATCTACCTCGACAACACACCAATCATGGACGCCAGTGGCAACGTGAACTTCCCAGGTGTGAAGTGGGAATGGCGCCGTGGCAGCGTTGAGCAGGACTACATCCAGGGCATCCCCTCGGTAGAGAGCGAGAACACCGTCAACGTCGAACTGCGCAGTGACAACCCGTTCACACGCTCGCTTAGCAATACGCAGCTCTCGGCGGTGCGCGTTCGTATGTCCTGGCCTCGCCTGGTCAAGCAGGACAGTAGCGGCAACACCAATGGTTACCGCATCGAGTATGCCATCGACATTGCAACCGACGGCGGGGCATACGTCGAAGCTCACCGCGGCGCCGTCGACGGCAAGACCACCAACGGCTACCAGCGCTCTGTTCGCGTGAATCTGCCCCCGGCCACATCCGGCTGGATGCTGCGTGTCCGCCGCATCACGCCGAACGCCAACAGCGGCACCGTCGGCGACACGATGACCATCGCCGGCTACACCGAAATCATCGATGAAAAGCTGCGGTACCCGAACACCGCGCTTCTGTACATCGAGTTCGATGCCCAGCAGTTCCAGAACATCCCGGCTGTAACTGTCGATTGCAAGGCCAAGCGCTGGCCGGTACCAAGCAACTACGACCCGGAAACCCGCACCTATACGGGCGTGTGGGACGGCACCTTCAAGCAGGCCTGGACCAACAACCCGGCGTTCGTCACCTACGGCCTGTGTGTCGAGGACCGTTTTGGCCTGGGCAAGCGCATCAAGTCGTGGATGGTCGACAAGTGGGAGATGTACCGCATCGCCCAATACTGCGACCAATTGGTGCCGGATGGAGTAGGCGGGCAGGAGCCGCGCTACTTGTGCGACATGAACCTGCAGGGCCGCGCCGAGGCCTGGACGCTGCTGCGCGACCTTTCGGCCATTTACCGCGGCATGGTGTACTGGGCCCACGGCTCGCTGTTCATGCAGGCAGACATGCCGCGCGCTCAGGACATCGACTATGTGTTCACCCGAGCCAACGTCATTGACGGCGAGTTCGTGTATGGCGGGGCCGAGCGCAACACCCACTACAGCCGCGCCCTGGTCAGCTACGACAACCCTGCCAACAACTACGACACCGATGTGATCCCGGTGACCGACCTGGCGCTGCAGCGGCGGTACCGCGACCGGCCGATCGAGATCTCGGCCATCGGCTGCACGCGCGCCTCCGAAGCCCAGCGCCGGGGGAAGTGGGCACTGCTGAGCAACAGCCAGGACCGGACTGTTACCTTCAAGACTGGCATGGAGGGCCGCATTCCGCTGCCTGGGTTTGTCATCCCGGTGGCGGATGAGCTGGTGGCCGGCCGCCCGAACGGTGGCCGGATCTCGTCCGCTGCCGGCCGTGTGGTCACCCTCGATCGCGACACGCCGATCAAGGCAGGTGACCGCTTAATCGTGAACCTGCCCAACGGCACCGCCCAGGCGCGCACCGTGCAGTCTGTGGCCGGGCGCGCGGTGACGGTAACGACTGAATACAGCGTGCAGCCAGAGCCCGAGCTGCAGTGGGCAATCGACTACGAAGACCTGGCGGTGCAGCTGTTCCGCGTGCTGAAGACCACCCGCACCCAGGAAGGCGAGTACGAGATCACTGCGCTCGAGTTCAACCCAAGCAAGTTCGCAGCAATCGACACCGGCGCCAAGTTGGACGAGCGCCCGATCAGCGTCATTCCGGTCACTACCGTACCGCCGCCGGCCAGCGTGTCGCTGACTTCGGCCTACGCCGTGGATCAGGGGATCGCTGTCAGCACCATGACCATCAGCTGGCCGGCGGTCCAGGGGGCGGTTGCTTACGATGTGGAGTGGCGCAAGGACAACGGCAACTGGATCCGCCTGCAGCGTACCGGTGCAAACTCGATCGATGTGGTGGGCATCTATGCTGGCGCCTACCTGGCCAGGGTTCGAGCCGTCAGCTCGTTCGACATAACGTCGATCTGGCGTGACTCGACGCTCACTGAGCTGAAGGGAAAGGAGGGGGTGCCGCCGGCGGTCACATACTTGGCGGCCACCTCGATCGTCTTCGGCATCTCGTTGAAATGGGGCATCCCACCTGGTGCCGAGGACACCCAGCGGACAGAGATCTGGTACAGCCCAACGAACAGCCTGGAGGCAGCAACGAAGCTCGCCGACCTGGCCTACCCGCAGACCGAGCACGTAATGCAAGGCCTGAAGGCCGGTGTGTCGTTCTTCTTCTGGGCGCGCCTGGTGGACCGAACCGGCAACATCGGCCCATGGTACCCGACTGGCAATGGCGTGCTTGGCCAGTCTGGGGCGGATGCCAGCCCGGTGCTCGAGCTGATCAGTGGCCAGATCACCGAGAGCGAGCTTGGGCAGAATCTGCTGAGCGAAATCGAGAAGATTTCCGGCGAAGGCCCGGAGTCGGTGAATGGCCGTATCGAGGCGGCCAAGCAGGAGCTGGAGGACCTGATCACTGATTTGACCGACCCGCTCGAGTACGTGGCTACCAACGCTTACGCCAAGGACGACGCCGTGCGCAGCGGACAGCGCTTGTACATGGCCATTGCGCCGGTACCGGCGGCGGCCAACGGCAGCAACGCCCCGCCGAACCCGGCTTACTGGGTCGATATCGGCAGCATTGCCTCGGCGGCAAATGGCCTGGCGCAGGCGGTGACCAAGAACACCACGGACATCGCGACGGTTGATGGGAAAGTGACGGTGAACGCGGCCATGCTTCAGGCCGTGCAGTCGGCGTACCGCGACGAAAACCCGGAAGGCGCGCTCACTGATGCGCTACGGGGCTGGGATACGCTTGCCAAGGTCTCGGAAGAGACGCGCACGCGCGCAACGCAGAACGAAGCCATGGCCACCAGGCTGGTGGTGGTGGAGTCGCGCGTCGATGACAACATCGCAAGCGTCCGGTCCTTGGAGCGCACGGTGGCTACCAACGAGAGCGCGACGGCCAGCCGACTCACCGAGGTCAATACCAAGGTGGCCGGAAACACCGCGAGCATTTCGCAGCTGGAGACCACAGTCACCGACAACGAAAGCTCGACTGCCTCGCGCCTCCAATCGGTCAATGCACGGGTCGATGCCGCTAATCAGGCACTCGATCAGGAGAAGCTTGACCGTGACGGCGCGGTGACAGGCGAGCGTCAGGCGCGGGAAGCGGCTGTAGAGAACGAGGCGACTGTTCGGGCGGATGCGGACGAGGCGTTGGGCCTATTGGTCGAAACCGTCAGCGCCCAAGTGGACGAGAACACCGGCAAGATCCAGACCGTGGAGCAGGCCCAGGCAGACACCAACCAGGCAGTTGCCTCGATGCGCACCAATATTGAGGCGGTGTACACGGCTGGGCGGGACGACAACGCCGAGGGTGAGCTTGCCGGGTCGCTGAAGGCTTGGGAAAGCACTGCCAAGATCGCCGAGGAGTCGAAGACGCGGGCCACCGCAATTGACGCCCAGGCGAAGAAAACCGAAACGCTGGAGGTGTCGTTCAATTCGGCGCTCGATAAAGCCAACGGTGAGATACAGAAAACCAGCGCCTCGGTGCAGGTCACCAGCCAGGCCTTGGCTGCACTTGACGACAAAGCCAGCACCATGTGGTCGGTCAAGATGCAGGTCAATGCCCAAGGCCAGTACGTTGCCGCGGGCATTGGCCTCGGCATCGAGAACGGTCCGGCCGGGCTGCAGAGCAAGTTCCTTGTATCGGCAGACCTCTTCGCGGTGGTCAACGGCATCAACGGTACGCTTTCCTCGCCGTTCGCGGTACAGGGCGGGCAGGTGTTCATGAATGAGGCCTTCATCCAAGACGGCACCATTACGAATGCCAAGATCGGCAGCTACATCAGTTCGACCAACTACGTGGCCGGCCAGCAAGGCTGGATCCTGAACAAGAGCGGGACGTTCGAGATCAACGGCATGGTGGCAGGGCAGGGGCGCTTGCTGATCAACAACCAGCGGCTGCGCATCTACCACGCCAACGGCAACCTGGCGATTGACCTGGGAGTGAGCGTATGACGGCAGGCCTGAAGGTCTACGACCCGAGCGGCTTGGCGCTGCTGGATATGACCAGTTCGATCAGCCAGATGATGGGTTACGTGGATACGGGGGCGGCCAATGGGTCGCTCTCGATTCCCCTGCCGCCGGCTGGGAGAACGCTGTTCTACGCCATCACCGAGCTTTCCGCCCAGAACAAGTACCTCGGCAAGCGGCCAGGGGTGACCCTGGCCGTGGGGGCCTCCGCCGCCACCCTGGCTTGGCAGTACTCATACGCCGGCGGCTGGGGATTCTACTCACTCAACTGCCGCATTCACTATGGCTACTACTAATGTCAGCAGGTCTGAAGGTTTACAAGGAGAACGGGCAGTTACTGTTCGATACCGAGAAGATTACTTACGGTCTTCTTAAAAGCGGCTATCTCTCGTTCCAGGTCAATTGGCCACGCCTCTATCATCGCTCAGCCCAGTTGCCACCCAATGAAGGGAGCAGTTATGCAGAGTCGTCGATTACCGATGCAGTCCACGGTTTCAGCGTTACGGGGGCAGTAGCGCCGATCGTATTCATCACGGGTTCGGGGATCTCTTGCGGATCCTCAAAGTCAGGTGACACCACGACGTTCTACTTCATCGGGGCCAGCCCCTCAACGAAGTTCTACTACTTCGACACCATGCGGAACACGCTGAATGGGGCCGGCCTAAAGTGCTACGACGAATCCGGCGTGCTCACCTTTAACTCTCTGCAGTATCCGCTCAATATCGTCGCCAGGATAAATGCGCCACCACCCCCAACACCGACGGTAATCAACGGTATTGCCATGTACGGCGTTCCTTTCGCCGGCGCGACCAAGCAGGCTACCAGGTTTATCAGTAGCGGCCCCTACTACTGCGTGGCGAGGATCTTTATCGCGATAGGATCGGGTGAGTTCGCTGCTAGCACGACCTTTTCACGCTCGCTCGGGCAAGGGATCATGGATGATATGTCTTCGCCAGGCTCGCCATTCCCGGCTCGCGGGAGCATGCAAGCGCACATGGATGGCGCATATGGTGCAGCCGGAGGCATCTACTTCATGGCCTGCGACGCTGCGCGCACCACGATGATTTACAGCACTACTGCTGCCACCAGCTATTTCGACATCCCCACCGATCGATACCCGCAGGCGCTCGTCATCAAGACGGACAACCTGCCATTTCCATTCAACTAATCGGAGCATCCTATGCCCTGGTACAGGACAGGCACGGTCGCGATCACGGCTGGCCAAACAACGGTGACCGGTACCGGCACCAACTTTTCCGCGAATGCCCGGGTGGGCGATGCTCTGCTGGGACCGGACGGCAACTGGTACGAGGTGACCAACATTGCCAGCGGCACGGTGCTCAGCATCCTGCCGGCATATAAGGGGGCAACAGTAGCCGGCGGCACCTATGCAATCGTGCCGGTGCAGGGCTACACCAAGACCCTGGCCGACAAGTTCAACGACATCGCCAACACCTGGGGTTCGACGTTGGCCGGCCTCGGCTCCGTCTCGACCGAGAACGTAGTTCCCGTGGCTAAAGGAGGAACCGGAGGTGATACGCAGTCCTCTGCGAGGACCGGGTTGGGCCTGGGATCAGCTGCCACAGCTGCGTTGGTGGGCAGCGTCACACAAGGCGGAGGTGCCGTTGTCGAATACGGAAGTAATTCAAATGGAACGTACTGCAAACTCGCCGGCGGTTTGATGATCTGTCAGACCGCCGGTGCAACCCTCTTACCCCCTGCGGGCATAGGCTATGTGGGCTGGACTTTCCCGGCCCAATTCCTTGGGGGGGTTCCTGCGTTCGTAGACTTGATCGCAGAGCCTGGGCAGGGCTCCGACATCAGAAGCTACGCCTGTCAGTCGCAGTATCAAGGGACGACAACAACTGGCACTACGTTCCTTACCTACATGGCCTCATCGGTGGGATGCAAGGCCATTGCTATCGGGAGATGGATGTAATGATTATCAAACTGTCGCCAGTTCGTTCTGATTCGATGCTGTCAGTCACCAAAGCGGGTGATGCCCTTGTCGTCAATGGTGTGTCATTCGATTTTTCGCGACTTAAGGACGGCGAGACCCTTCCGGCAAAAGCGATATCCAGCGACTGGATTACCCAAGACGTAGCGCGTGGCGGTGCGGATATCGAGATTACTTTGATCATGCCTCATGCGGTAGATGCGCCAGAATCGGCGAGATTCCCTGTAGATATCGTAAGCCCTGCTGACGGCGTCATTCGGCTTCCAGGACTTGAGTCGGAGCCATCGCAGCCGCCGATCATGGCCGGCGTAATCGACTGGAGTCAGGTGATTACCGCAGTGATGAAGCAGGAGCAGGAGGCGGCTGTTCTGCTCGTCCAGATTGCCGATCAGATCACCGCCCGCCGCCTCGTGGTAGACACCGCGATCGCGCCGCTGCAGGACGCGGTTGATCTTGAGGTGGCCACCGAGACTGAGGCAGCCCTGCTGAAAGAGTGGAAGCGCTACCGCGTGGCGCTGAGCCGTCTTCCCGAGCAGGAAGGGTACCCAACGACCATCAACTGGCCCACGCCTCCGGCCTGATCCAGCTGAACTTACCTGCTGTCCAAAGAACACAACCGGCCGCGAGCCGGTATTTTTTTGCCTGGAGCAACCCCATGACTGCACGCGGTGTACGCAACAACAACCCCGGCAATATCGACTTCAACCCGAGGAACGCTTGGCAGGGCCAGCTGGGCATGGAGGAGGGCGTGGCCAAACCGCGCTTCGCCAGGTTCGACCAGGCCGAGAATGGTATTCGTGCCCTGGGCAAGCTGCTGCTGAACTACCGGGGCAAGGACGGTATGCCCGGTGTCGGCCGCCCTGGCATCGACACCCCGCTGGAGTTCATCAGCCGCTGGGCGCCGTCCAGCGAGAACAACACCCTGGCCTACGCCCAGGCCATTGCCAAGCGTCTCGGCGTCGGCGTGCGCGACTCAATCGACATCTCCAAGCCGCAGGTGCTGCGCGAGGCAGTGGTAGGGATCATCGTCCACGAGAACGGCGGCAACCCGTACACGGATCAGGTGATTGACGAGGGTGTGCGGAGGGCGTTGGCATGACGTCCTTGGCTATGCGTGCTCTTGGCGCCGGCCTGTTGATCCTGCTGGGCGTCCTGTTGGGTATCTGGTCCGCTACAGGGCACTTCCGGCCGCTGCTGGACGCTGAGCAGAACCAGGTGGCCAGCTGCAAAGCTGCTCGGGACAATCTCAGCGGGTTGGCGGTGGAGCAGGGCAAGGCCATGGGCGACCTGACCCTGGCGGCAAAGACTCGCCAGGCCGGGGCTGAGCAGGCGGTTGGCAAGGCGAAGGCCAGCGCGGAAGTCGACTACGCCGCGGCAAACCGCCTGCAGCAGGAGCGCACCGGTGGCGACCAGTGCACAGCAGCCACCTCGATTATCGACAAGGAGCTTGGGCTATGACGATGGTGGTGAACTCGCTCACCTGTAGGAGCGAAATGGCCATTTATCAGGCTGCAAGCCACGTAATACGAGGCCTTGCCTGTGGGAGCGGGCTGGTGCTGGCGCTGACCGGCTGTGCCGGTAAGAGCGAACCTCAGATCCAGTACGTTCGCGTCGAGGTACCGGTGCAGGTGCCATGCCGGGCGCCGGAGATCGCAGTACCGGCCTGGGCAGCCGCCGGCCTGCGGAAGGCCGACAGCCTAGAGGTGAAGGTGCGGGCGCTTTTAGCTGAGCGTCGGCAGCGGCTCGGCTACGAGAAGGAGCTGGTGGCCGCTGTTGACGCGTGTCGATGAGTCACTTTGGAATTTGACTAAGCATCAGCATGATAGATGCCCCAATTGTCTGAGCATTCTGCACAACTTGTACTGAGTCGTTGATCCTGCCAACAAGGCTGAAAAATTTATCCATAAGGCCGCTTGTTTGAGGATCTTGTTGGGCGCTTTCCACCTCTGCCTTATACCGGTAAATTGCACCGCCGATACGGTCTATCTCGTCTTGGATCCCCTCTGCACCAGATATCCGATAGCCGATCAAAGCGCTGCGGAGCCCCTCAATGTTCTTTGCGAACAACAGCTTCAAGTGTTCGGGAAGCTGCGAGTTCAGGCATTCTCCCAACAGTTCTGCAAGACCTGATAAAAGAGCATTGATCTCCTGCTGGTCAAAGGCGGTCGCGCCGTATTTGAAGCCCAGCATATGATCGCCAAACTCCAAACCGCTGATCATCTTGTCGTTGACGTGCGCTTTAATCGTGTTCCACTGCTGATCCAAGCTGAATCTGGAGAGCATGACCTCGATTTGCGGGAAGGGCGCGAGATAGATGGTTGGGTCCCCTGGGGCGTGCTGCATGGTAGCTTCCTTGGCTTCATTCAGCAGATTTATCAATCTTGCCACCCCATTCAGCATGGCACTTGTGTCGTTCCTGTCACAAGCGAAAATCTGTGCCCATGCGTCTCTGCACCTGGTGCTATCGGGAATGCTGTTGACCTGCTGGAGAATGTCCAGCAATCGTCCCGTAGGGTTATTCTTGATCTCCAACCGTAGTCTCCCGCCGGCTCAACGCTGTCATTAAGCTGGCATTCCCCAGCCAAAACAGCCCATTTGGACACAAAAAAGGCACTTGCGAGATTCGCTAAGTGCCTGATTTGTAAGGATTATTTGGTGGAGCCGGGGGGATTTGAACCCCCGTCCGCCAGTACTCCGCTGTCGGTACTACATGCTTAGCCGTGTCTACTGATTTAATCCGCAGCCGCCCGACGGGCAGGGTGCTTTGGATGAGTTGTGTAAGTTTTAGTCACTTCGCCCACAACGTGCTACGCGACGATCCTGTTCTGTATGACAATCATTTCGGGTTTACAGGCATCCCCTAGTGATTGCTGGAGCCGAAGCTACCAGAAGCAAAGGTCACTTACGCTGCGAGAGCGTAGGATTCCTCGCCGTAGGTTTCGTCATTGGCAACTATAGAAGTTGCAACAGTGGATTTACGAGTTCTGTTACCAACTCGGCATGCACCTAGAGTTTCGCTACCGGCGTCGAATCCTAATCGGCCCCGCACTAGCTCTTGGCTAACGCACCTTACGGCGCGTAGGACGGAGTATACGCCATTGCGCGGGCGACGTCGACAGCCGGTCCAGTCGCCCGCTTTGGGGCTTATGCGCCGCCGTTGCCGCTACTGCTGCCTTTCTCGGTTTTTTCCAGGCGCTCCAGCACTTTGCTGGTAATGGCGATGCATTCCTTAATGTCGCCCGAGGCCTGGGCGGCCTTGGCTTTGTCGACGTGCTCGGTGATGGCTTTGTCCAGGCCCTCGGAGGTGGCGCCGGCGGTGGCCATGCTGTTGTCGATTTTTTGCAGATTGGTGGTGCAGAGGTCTTCGGCGGCGAACACCGGCGAAGCCAGCAGGGTGGCGGCCGCGAACAGGGCCGAAAGTGCGGTACCTTTCATGGGTGTCTCCTCTGGGGCCTCTGGAAGGTGGGCCTGTAAGGTGGACTGTGGGGGATTGGCGGGGGTTCAATCGGGATGTGTGGGGGGGCAGGTGCTTGGCGTGGGATGTTCGGGGCCTGGGAGATCGAGCGCCGCCCGCGCGGCGCATCGCGAGCTGCGCTCGCTCCTACGTTTGTTTCGGGCCAATTATTCCTGGGGGAATTGCGCGCGATCCCCTTGGCGCATGACGCGATATCGCGTCGTACAAACAAGGCGGTCGCGCGCGGCTGTCACAGGCATGGCGCGATATCGCGTCGTACAAACAAGGCGGTCGCGCGCGCCTGTCACAGGCATAACTGGCCCGAAACAAACGTAGGAGCGAGCGCAGCTCGCGATGCGCCGCGCGGGCGGCGCTCGATCTCCCAGGCGCCACACCCCCCACGGCGAACGACCCCCACGGCGAACCCCCCCGCCCTAAATACTGCGCGGCCGGGTGACGCGGTCTACCAGGTAAACCAAACCGTGATAGTCGATACCACTGTGGCTCGACAGGCCAATCTCGCAGGTACGGCTGGTAGAAATACCTTCGCTGCAATACTGCACGGCGTCCTTCAGGCTGCGCAGCGAGTGGGCGTTCAACTCGGGGGTGGTAAAGCCTTTGTCACCGGCAAACCCGCAGCAATGAATGCCTTCCGGAATCACCACCTGTTTGCTGCAGCGCCGCGCCAGGTCGATCAAGGCCTGGCTTTCGCCCAGGTGCTGGGTGCTACAGGTCACGTGCACGGCTACCGGTTCGTCCTGGGGGGTGAACTCCAGCCGGTCGAGCAAGTGAGTGCGGATGAAGCGCACCGGGTCGTACAGGTCCAGCCGGGTGTCGCCCAGGTCCTGCACCAGGCGCAGGGTGCAGGGGCTGGTATCGCAATAGATCGGGTCGAGGCCGCCGCGGCTGGCGTGCAGCAGGGCGGTGATCAGCTCCTGGCGCTTGTGTTCGGCCTGCTCGGGGTAGCCCTTGGAGGCGAACGGTTGGCCGCAGCACAGGCTGTCGGCGTTGTCGGGGAACACCACCTGGTAACCGGCCTTTTCCAGCAGGGCGCGGGTTTTTTCCAGCAGCGAGCTTTGCTCGCGGTCGGCATAGGCCGGGCCCATTACCCGGGAGACGCAGGCAGCCAGGTACACCACGCGGGGGCGGGCGTCGTTGCTGGTGGCGCCGAAGGCCAGTGGGCGCAGCGGTTGCGGCATGGCCGGGGTCCATTGGGGCAGGCGGCCTTTGCTGGCTTTGCTCAGCGAGGCGCTCAGGCGGCCCAGGCGCGGGGCGCCAAGCAGCTTGCGTGCGGTATTGGCGGCGGTCAGGGTCAGGCGCGCACCGCTTAGGGCAGTGTGGAAATGCTCGGCCAGCCAGTCGGCGGTTTTAGCGTGGTCGGCGGCCTGGCTGCGCAGTTTCTTCACCAGCTCGCCGGTGTTGATGCCGACCGGGCAGCGCTGGGCGCACAGGCCGGTAGCGGCGCAGGTGTCGATGCCCTGGTACTGGTAGCTTTGCATCAGTGCGCGGGTATCGATGCCGGCGCGTTGCTTGGCCTGGATGTCACGCCACATGACGATGCGCTGGCGCGGGCTGAGGGTCAGGCCCTTGGACGGGCACACCGGTTCGCAGAAGCCGCACTCGATGCACTTGTCGACGATTTCGTCGGCGGCAGGTAGCGGCTTGAGGTTTTTCAGGTGGATATCCGGGTCGTCGCTCAACACCACGTCGGGGTTGAGGATGCCGTTGGGGTCGAGCAGGCGCTTGAGCTTCCACATCAGCTGGTAGGCGTCGTGCCCCCACTCCAGCTCCACGAAGGGCGCCATGTTGCGCCCGGTGCCGTGCTCGGCCTTGAGCGAGCCGCCGAACTCCACCGCCACCAGCTGCGCCACGTCGTCCATGAACGCCTGGTAACGGGCGACTTCTTCGGCGCTGTTGAACCCCTGGGTAAAGACGAAGTGCAGGTTGCCTTCCAGCGCGTGGCCGAAAATGATCGCTTCGTCATAGTGGTGCTTGTCGAACAGCTGGATCAGGCGGTTGACGCCTTCGGCCAGTTGCTCGACGGGGAAGGTCACGTCTTCGATGATGACCGTGGTGCCGGTCTGGCGCACGGCACCGACGGCGGGGAAGGTGTCCTTGCGGATTTTCCACAGCTGGTTGTACACGGCCGGGTCTTCGCTGAAGTCCACTTGCTGTTCCAGCGGGAAGTCGGCGATCGAGGCCATGATCTGCTGCAGTTGCTCGTGCAACAGGCTTTGGCTGGCGGCGCGGGATTCGATCAGCAGGGCGCAGGCATTGTCCGACAGGCCTTTTACCCACAGCGGCATGCCGGGCATGTTCTGCACCGAGCGCAGGCTGCGGCGGTCGAGCAGTTCCACGGCAGAAACCGGCTGCTGCTTGAGCACGGGTACCGCGCGGCAGCAGCTTTCGACGCTGGGGAACACCAGCAGGGCGCTGGCCTTGTGCGGGTGGTCGGGCACGGTGTCGTACGTGACGGCGCTGATGAAGCCCAGGGTGCCTTCGGAGCCGACCAGCAGGTGCTGCAGGATGTCCAGCGGCTGGTCGTAGTCCACCAGTGCGTTCAGTGACAGGCCGGTGGTGTTCTTCAGCCGGTATTTGTGCCGGATGCGCTCGGCCAGCGCGGTGTTGGCGCGGGTTTCGCGGCCCAGGCGGGCCAGAGCTTCCAGCAGTTCGGCGTGGCTGTTTTCGAAGGCGGCCACGCTGGCCGGGTCTTCGCTGTCCAGGCGGGTGCCGTCAGCCAGCACCAGGCGCAGGCCCGCCAGGGTGTGGTAGGTGTTCTGCGCGGTGCCGCAGCACATGCCACTGGCGTTGTTGGCGACGATGCCGCCGATCTTGCAGGCGTTGATCGAGGCGGGGTCGGGGCCGATCTTGCGCCCGAAGGGGGCCAGCCAGGCGTTGGCCTGGGCGCCGATCACGCCGGGTTGCAGGCGAATCTGCTCGCCCTGGCGACGGATTTCGCGGCCGTTCCAGTTATCGCCGAGCACGATCAGCACCGAGTCGCTGATGGCCTGGCCAGACAGGCTGGTGCCGGCAGCGCGGAAGGTGACCGGCACCCGCTCGCGCTGGGCCAGTTTGATCAGGCCAACCACTTCGTCCTCGGACTCGACGCGCACCACCAACTTGGGGATCAGGCGGTAGAAGCTGGCGTCGGTGCCGAAGGCCAGGGTGGAGGTGGGGTCGTCGAAGCGGCGTTCGGCGGGGATCAGGCGCTCGGCATCACGCAGGAACGCGGCGGGCAGGCTCATGCAGTCTCCTCGCGGGGCTGTGGCGTCTGTGCGCTACATGCCCCGGGTCATTCAGGCGGTGGTTCTTGCAGGCGTTCAGGCGCCCAGTTCGCGTACCAGCGAGTCGCGGGTGATCTCGCTGATCGACTTGGCACCGGTCAGCACCATGGCCACGCGCATTTCCTTTTCGAACAGCTCAAGCAGGTTTTTCACGCCGGCCTGGCCATGCACGGCAAGGGCATAGAGGAAGGCGCGGCCGATCAGTACGGTGTCGGCACCCAGGGCGATCATGCGCACCACGTCCAGGCCACTGCGAATGCCCGAGTCGGCCAGGATCTTCAGGTCGCCTTTGACCGCGTCGGCAATTGCCGGCAGGGCGCGGGCGCTGGACAGCACGCCGTCGAGCTGGCGGCCGCCGTGGTTGGACACCACGATACCGTCGGCACCGAACTTGACCGCATCGCGGGCGTCATCGGCATCGAGAATGCCCTTGATGATCATCGGGCCGTCCCAGAACTCACGGATCCACTCCAGGTCTTTCCAGGAAATGGACGGGTCGAAGTTGTTGCCCAGCCAGCCGATGTAGTCGGCAAGGCCGGTGGGGTTGCCACGGTATTTGGAGATGTTGCCCAGGTCATGCGGGCGGCCCATCACGCCCACATCCCATGCCCACTCGGGGTGGGTCATGGCTTGCAGCACGCGGCGCAGCGGGCCGTTCTTGCCGCTCATGCCAGAGTGGGCGTCGCGGTAGCGGGCACCGGGCACGGGCATGTCGACGGTGAACACCAGGGTCTTGACGCCAGCGGCCTTGGCGCGCTCCAGGGCATTGCGCATGAAGCCGCGGTCCTTGAGCACATACAGCTGGAACCACATTGGCCGGTCGATGGCGGGCGCCACTTCTTCGATCGGGCACACCGACACGGTAGACATGGTGAACGGGATGCCATGGGCGGCTGCCGCGCGCGCCGCCTGCACTTCGCCACGGCGGGCGTACATGCCGGTGAGGCCGACCGGGGCCAGGGCCACCGGCATGCTCAGGGTTTCGTCGAACAGCTTGGTTTCAAGGCTGAGCTCGGACATGTTGTTCAGCACGCGCTGGCGCAGGGCGATGCCAGCCAGGTCCGACACGTTGTGGCGCAGGGTGTGCTCGGCGTAGGCGCCGCCGTCAGCGTAGTGGAACAGGAAGGGGGGCAGCTTGCGTTGGGCCGCGGCGCGATAGTCGGTAGAGGCAGAAATGATCATGGATTCTCGCAGCGTTGCTTGTGGGAGTGCCGGGCGCGCGACGGCGCCCGGCCCCTTTCACTTTAGTGATGAACCAGCATGCCGGTCAGCCAGTAAGCCTGGATCAGGGTGATCAGGCCGACGATGGTGGCGAAGAACAGGCTGTGCTTGACGGTGAAGCGGAACAGGTCGGATTCCTTGCCGACCAGGCCGGTAGCGGCGCAGGCCACGGCGATCGATTGCGGCGAGATCATCTTGCCGGTTACGCCGCCGCTGGTGTTGGCCGCCACCAGCAGGGTGTCGTTGACCCCGATCTGGTGCGCGGTGGTGGCCTGCAGCGAGCTGAACAGGGCGTTGGACGAGGTGTCCGAGCCGGTCAGGAACACGCCCAGCCAGCCGAGGAACGGCGAGAAGAACGGGAACGCGGCGCCGGTACCGGCCAGCACCAGGGCCATGGTCGAGGACATGCCTGAGTAGTTGGTGACGAAGGCGAAGGCCAACACCATGCCGATCGACAGAATCGGCCAGCGCAGTTCCCAGAAGGTTTCTTTGAAAGTGGTAAGACCAGTTTTGAAATTGATCTTCAGCACCGCCATCGAGATCAGCGCCGAGAGGAAGATCGCGGTGCCGGTGGCGGAGATCGGGTCGAGCTTGAACACCGCTGGCATGGCGGCTGGCGCGGCAACGATCGGTGCGGTCTTGATCACCAGTTGGTCGAGGTGCGGGATGGCGAAGTTGAACACGAAGTTGTACATCGCGCCGCCCGGAGCGAAAGCCGCCTTGAACGGCTTCAAGGTCCAGATGGTGACCAGTACGGTGAGGATCAGGAACGGCGACCAGGCCTTGAAGATCTCGCCAAAGCTGTACGGGCTAGGCTGGCTGCCGCTTGGCTGCACAACGGCTGCGCCGACACTGCCTTTGGCCTCGCTGAACGCGCGCTTGGGCTGCCAGACTTTCAGGAACAGGGTGAGGCAGATCAGGCTGGCCAGTGCCGAGGTGATGTCTGGCAGTTCCGGGCCGATGAAGTTCGAGGTGAAGTACTGGGTGACGGCAAAGCTCAGGCCGGCGACCAGGGCGGCAGGCCAGGTTTCCTTCACGCCACGCAGGCCGTCCATCATGAACACCAGCCAGAACGGCACGAACAGCGACAGCAACGGCAGCTGGCGGCCGGTCATGGCGCCGATGTGGAAGGCGTCGATACCGGTAACCTGGCCGGCCACGATGATCGGGATGCCCAGGGCGCCGAAGGCCACTGGCGCGGTGTTGGCGATCAGGCACAGGCCGGCAGCGTACAGCGGGTTGAAGCCCAGGCCCACCAGCAGTGCGGCAGTGATGGCCACCGGTGCGCCAAAGCCCGCCGCACCTTCGAGGAAGGCGCCGAAGCAGAAGCCGATCAACAGCACTTGCAGGCGCTGGTCGTCGGTAATCGACAGCACCGAGCTGCGGATCACTTCGAACTGGCCGCTCTTGACCGTGAGTTTGTACAGGAACACCGCGGCAACGATGATCCAGGCAATTGGCCAGAGGCCGTAGAGGAAGCCGTAACCCGCGGCGGCGAGGGCCATGTCGACAGGCATCTGGAAGGCGAAGATCGCCACCAGGATCGACAGCGCGAGGGTGATGCTGCCCGCTACGTGGCCCTTGAGGCGGAACACGGCGAGGGCCAGGAAGAAGAACACGATAGGGATGACCGCCGCCAGTGCGGACAGGCCGAGACTACCAAGCGGGGTATAGAGTTGTTGCCAGGTTTGCATATGGGGTGGCCCCTAATTGTTGTTGGTCAGGCACTGGCATTGGATAATTGGTAAGACCAATTTACAATGGCTGGACGCTAGGTTAAAAGCGCTGTCGTGGGTGTGTCAATTTGTCCTGTGCAAAACTTTTGTCGTGTACCGATGAGCGGGCATCTGATGTGCTGGGAAAATCGGGGCTTGATGGGTGTTTGCGTGGCCTGGATCGGCGAGAATAGGCACCCCCTGACATTTGCCCGGGGGTTTGTGGAGAGCATGTGATGGTTTTTGATCAGGTACGCCAACGGCGCCTGTCCGACGACATTGTCGATCGGCTGGAAGGGATGATTCTGGAAGGCACGCTGACCTCGGGGCAGCGGCTGCCGGCCGAGCGCGTCCTGGCCGAGCAGTTTGGTGTGTCCCGCCCGTCACTGCGTGAGGCGATCCAGAAGCTGGTGGCCAAGGGGCTGCTGGTCAGTCGTCAGGGCGGGGGCAATTTTGTGGCGGAGTCGTTGGGGTCCACCTTCAGCGACCCGTTGCTGCAGTTGCTCGAGCACAGTGCCGAAGCGCAGCGTGACCTGCTCGAGTTCCGCCATACCCTGGAGGCGTCCTGCGCCTATTACGCTGCCCAGCGTGCCACCGAGCCGGACCGGGCGCGCTTGAAGGCGGCCTTCGATACGCTGCAGGACTGCTATGCCAGGTTCGACGAGGTAACCCGTGCGGAGGAGGGCGCGGCTGATGCGCGCTTCCACCTGGCGATCGCCGAGGCCAGCCATAACGCGGTGTTGCTGCACACCATCCGGGGGTTGTTCGACCTGCTCAAGCGCAACGTGGTGACCAACATCGGCGGCATGTACCAGCAGCGCACCGAAACCCGGGACATGCTGATCAGTCAGCACCGGGAACTATACCTGGCGATTGTCGAGGGCAGGGCGGAGGATGCGCGGGAGGTGTCCAGCCGGCACATTTTGTATGTGCAGGAGGTGCTGGAAGAAGCGCACGAAGAAGCGCAGCGGGTGGCGCGGGCGGAGCGGCGCAGCGGGCGCTGAGACTTTTATGGGCAGTACCTGCCTCTTCGCGGGCAAGCCCGCTCCCACAGGATAGGCGCCGGGCTTGAATCTGGTGCCCTTCCTTTGGGAGCGGGCGTGCCCGCGAAGAGGCTGCTTCCACAGGATGGCGCCGGGCTTGAATCCGGTGCCCTTCCTGTGGGAGCGGGCGTGCCCGCGAAGAGGCAGCTCCCACAGGATAGGCGCCGGGCTTGAATCTGGTGCTCTTCCTGTGGGAGCGGGTTTACCCGCGAAGAGGCCGGAACAGGCTAGAGACCAATTAGTCTTCCTTGCCCTTGTTCCGCACAGCCCGCTGCAGCTCGCGGTTGGAATCGCGTTCGCGCATGGTGTCGCGCTTGTCGAATTCCTTCTTGCCCTTGCCCAGTGCGATTTCGCACTTGATCAGGTGCTTGCTCCAGTACAGCGCCAAAGCCACACAGGTGTAGCCTTTTTGCGCCACAGCCGCTTCCACGCGCTCTAGCTCGCGCTTGTTCAGCAGCAGCTTGCGGGTGCGTGTAGGGTCGGCGATGACGTGGGTGCTGGCCGTGGTCAGCGGGGTGATGTGGCTGCCGAACAGCCAGGCCTCACCGTCCTTGAGCAGCACGTAGCTGTCAGTCAGGTGCGCCTTGCCGGCTCGCAGGCTTTTTACTTCCCAGCCGGACAGGACCAGCCCGGCCTCGAACTTGTGTTCGATGAAGTAATCGTGTCGCGCTTTCTTGTTTTGCGCGATGGTCCCGGTCGGATGTTTTTTTTGCTTAGCCATAGGGGCGGCATTATAGGCAAGTCCGCGCGTCGTCCGCTATGGGATTTCGGTGTGCTTGAGCCACTGGAATGAATACCGGACAATACAAACCCTGTCATACGCACAGAACCTGTTTTCGGCACGCTGCGAAGCGTCGCCACCCAGCCTTGGAAGTGACGCCTGGATGACTACCCATATTCAACGCTCCGCCCTGCTGCCATACCCCGCCCAGGCGCTTTACGATCTGGTCAACGATGTGGCCAGCTACCCTGAGTTTTTGCCGTGGTGCTCGGCCTCGACGGTGATCGAAACCAGCGATACACACATGCGTGCCAAGCTCGAAGTGGCCAAGGGTGGCATGAGCCAGCACTTCGTTACGCGTAACGTGCTGGTGCCGGGGCAGTCCATCGAGATGAACCTCGAAGAAGGGCCATTCACCCAGCTGCATGGTGTTTGGGTGTTCAAGCCACTGGGTGAAAAAGCCTGCAAGATCAGCCTGGACCTGTCCTTCGATTACGCTGGGCCGATTGTGCGCGCCACGTTGGGCCCGCTGTTCAATCAGGCGGCCAACACACTGGTCGATGCGTTCTGCCAGCGTGCCAAGCAATTGAATGCCTGACGGATAAGGCGCAAACAAAAAGCCCGGACCAGGTCCGGGCTTTTTTGCATCTGCTGTTCCCGGTTAGCGGGTTTCCAGCGGTGCGGGGGTCGGGACCGGGGTGGTCTCGATGGTGTCGATCTCGCGCTGGATGGCCTCTTCAGTCGAACCTGGCTTGGCCGGTTTTTCTTCAGGCTGCGCTGCCGGTTGTTCGGTCTGGCCTGGCTCGGTGGCCGGGCTGACGGTGGTGTCGCTGCTGCCACCGAGGATTTCCTGATCGCGGCTGACGCCTGGCATGAAGTCGCCAGACAGGCTGACCAGTTGATCGCTTTCGTTGAAAAACACACTCATGCGTTCTTGCTGGCGCTTACCGCCACCAGGCTGCAGGCTGTACAGGTAATCCCAGCGATTGGTGTTGAAAGTGTCCTGAATCAGCGGGTTGCCCATGATAAACCTTACTTGCCGGCGGGTCATTCCCGGCCGTAATTGGTCTATCATGTCTTGCGTGACGACATTGCCCTGCTGGATGTCGATTTTGTAAACCCCGGGAAACGAGCAACCGGCGAGTGCGAGCAGTCCCACTAGGGTGAGGCTGGTTAGCAAGAGCTTGGTGTTTTGCATCGGTGGGCGACTTCCACTATCTTGGCTGGACAACGTAAACCCCGATCATACCCGTATTAAGAGAAGCTGCGAAGCAGCATCGGCGAGAAAGCTGACCATGGTTGAAAATAGCGAATTGCGCAAAGCCGGTCTCAAGGTGACCCTGCCTCGAGTCAAGATCCTTCAGATGCTCGACTCTACCGAGCAGCGTCACATGAGTGCAGAGGATGTCTACAAGGCGCTGATGGAGGCTGGCGAGGACGTAGGCCTGGCCACCGTCTATCGCGTGCTGACCCAGTTCGAGGCGGCGGGTCTGGTGGTTCGCCACAACTTCGACGGCGGTCATGCAGTGTTCGAACTGGCCGATGGCGGTCACCACGACCACATGGTGAACGTGGATACCAGTGAAGTCATCGAATTCATGGATGCCGAGATCGAGAAGCGCCAGCGCGAAATCGTGGCCGAGCATGGCTTCGAGCTGGTGGACCACAATCTGGTCCTGTACGTGCGTAAGAAGAAGTAACGATTTTTCGTTATGGATAGCAAAGGCGACCTTCGGGTCGCCTTTGTGCTTTCTGGGGCTAAAAGATTTGTTGTCCGTGCCGGCCTCTTCGCGGGCGCGCCCGCTCCCACAGGTACACCTCAGGTTTCAGACCCTGTGATCACCCTGTAGGAGCGGGCGTGCCCGCGAATCGTCCTGGAAAAGCAAGGCTCAGGCCTTGCCGCTCACCACCATCTTGCGTGCGTGGGCCAGGGACTCCTTGGTCAGGTCGATGCCGCCGAGCATCCGCGCCACTTCTTCCACGCGCTCACGCTTGCCAAGGCTAGCCACGGCGGTGTGGGTGGTGTCGCTGTTGCGCACCTTGTGCACGAACAAATGGTGATGCCCCTGCGCCGCCACCTGCGGCAGGTGGGTCACGGTCAGTACCTGGCCGCGCTCGCCCAGGCGCCGCAGCAATTGGCCGACGATTTCTGCCGTGGGCCCGCCAATACCCACGTCGACCTCGTCGAACACCAGGGTAGGAATGCGCGAGGTCTGCGCGGTAATGACCTGGATCGCCAGGCTGATACGCGACAGTTCGCCACCCGACGCCACCTTTGCCAGGCCCTTGAGCGGCTGGCCCGGGTTGGCACTGACCAGCAGTTCGATCTGCTCCAGGCCATGGGGTGACAGGTCTGTGCCTTCGTTGGGTGTCAGCTCTATGCAGAAGCGACCGCCAGGCATGCCCAGACGCTGGATTTCCTGCTCCACCGCGCCCGCCAGCTGCTGCGCCGCTTGCTGGCGCAGGCCGCTGAGCTCACGGGCTTTCTCTTTATAGTGCTGGGCAAAGGCGCCAAGCTCTTCGCCCAGCCGCTCGATCGACTCGTCGCTGGCATTAAGGCCTTCCAGCTCTTCCATCAATTGCTGTTGCAGGTGGGGCAGTTCGGTGGGGTGCACCCGGTGTTTGCGCGCCAGGGTATAGATGGTGTCCAGGCGCTCTTCCAGGGCTTGCAGGCGCATCGGGTCGGCGTCGAAGTTGTCGAGGAAGCGGTTGAGCTCGCCCACGGCTTCTTCAACCTGAATCTGCGCGCTGGCAATCAGGTTGGCCGCTTCGCTCAGCGCCTTGGGCGAGTTGGTGGCGGCACCCAGGCGGTTGAGGCTGGAGGTGAGGGCGCTGAGCACATTGCCCGAATCGCTCTCGCTGCATTGGTCGATAACCTGGCGGCAGATGCCGAACAGGGCCTCGGCGCTGGTCAGGTTCTTGTGCTCCTGTTCCAGCTGCTCCAGTTCGTGCTCGCCCAGGCCGAGGTTGTCCAGTTCTTCCAGCTGGTAACTGAGCAACTGGTGGCGGGCGCGCTGCTCGTCGCCCGAGTTGGAGAGGCGCTCCAGCTCCAGGCGGGTCTGGTTCCAGCGCTTGGCTGCAAGCTGGACCTGGCGGGCCAGGTCGACGGCACCGGCATACTCGTCCAGCAGGCGGCGGTGGGTGTCGGTCTTGAGCAGGGACTGGTGCTCGTGCTGGCTGTGGATATCGATCAGCAGTTCGCCCAGCGCCTTGAGGTCGCCGAGCGGGCAGGGCGTGCCGTTGATGTAGCCGCGGCTGCGGCCTTCGGCGGTGATCACCCGGCGCAAGATGCACAGGCCTTCGTTGTCCAGGTCGCGCTCGGCCAGCCAGGCGTGCGCTTCGGGAATGTCCACCAGGTCGAAGGTGGCCAGGATGTCTGCCTTGTCGGTGCCGGGGCGCACCACGCCGCTGTCGGCACGGTCGCCCAGGGCAAGGCCGAGGGCGTCGAGCATGATCGATTTGCCGGCGCCGGTCTCGCCGGTGATGACGGACATGCCACGGGCGATTTCGAGGTCGAGGTGCTCGACGATGGCGTAGTTGTGAATGGACAGGTGCACCAGCATGGGGGCGGCTCCCGGAAGTCAGGTCTGGTTATTTATACAGTACTTTTTTCAGGCCTGCCAATGCCCCTTCGCAGATTCTGTTGCAGCCTTGAAAACCACCTTGCCCCTTGAACCTGGTTTTTCCGGCCCCATATAGCCGACATCCAAGGCGAGCCTGGCTCGCAGTCCACAAAATTGCGCAGGAGAGACCCCATGGCTGATGAGCAGCTGAACGAGAAAGACCTTAACGTGGAAGAAACCGGTGCAGGCAATGCAGCTGATACCCGTGTTCTGGAGCTCGAGGAACAGCTGGCCGCAGCCAAGGACCAGGCGCTGCGCGCCGTTGCCGACCTGCAGAACGTACGTCGTCGTGCCGAGCAGGACGTGGAAAAAGCCCACAAGTTCGCCCTGGAGAAGTTCTCCAGCGACTTGCTGCCGGTGATCGACAGCCTGGAGCTGGCCCTGGCTCACTCCAGTGCCGACGATGAGCACGTCAAGCAGATCCGCGAGGGTGTCGAGCTGACCCTGAAGATGTTCCAGGACACGCTCAAGCGCTACAACCTTGAAGCGGTCGACCCGCACGGCCAGCCGTTCAACCCTGAGCACCACCAGGCCATGGCCATGCAGGAAAACGCCGAGGTCGAGCCAAACAGCGTGCTGAACGTGTTCCAGAAGGGTTACCTGCTGAACGGCCGCCTGCTGCGCCCCGCCATGGTGGTGGTCAGCAAGGCGCCGAGCGCGGCGCAACCCTCGATCAATGAAAAGGCTTGAAATCCTTCCGGGCATCCCCATCTAGGTGTCAAGCCTTCAAGTATTACCGCAGTTGGCCAAAGTAGTCGCTGCTACCAAATTCAAGTTTCGGGAGAGTTAACATGGGTAAAATCATCGGTATCGACCTGGGGACCACCAACTCGTGCGTCTCCATTCTGGAAAACGGTAACGTCAAAGTCATCGAAAACGCCGAAGGTGCGCGTACAACCCCTTCGATCGTGGCCTACGCCAACGATGGCGAAATCCTGGTTGGCCAGTCGGCCAAGCGCCAGGCCGTCACCAACCCGCACAACACCCTGTTCGCAGTGAAGCGCCTGATTGGCCGCCGCTTCGAAGAAGATGTCGTGCAGAAAGACATCAAGCTGGTGCCGTACAAGATCGTCAAGGCAAACAACGGTGACGCCTGGGTCGAGGCTGCTGGCAAGGAAATGGCTCCGCCGCAGATCAGCGCCGAAGTTCTGAAAAAAATGAAGAAGACCGCCGAAGACTACCTCGGCGAGCCAGTCACCGAAGCGGTCATCACCGTTCCGGCCTACTTCAACGACAGCCAGCGTCAGGCGACCAAAGACGCCGGCCGCATCGCTGGCCTGGACGTAAAACGCATCATCAACGAACCGACTGCCGCTGCACTGGCTTACGGCATGGACAAGGCCAAGGGCGACCACACCGTCATCGTTTATGACCTGGGTGGTGGTACCTTCGACGTTTCGGTCATCGAAATCGCCGAAGTCGACGGTGAGCACCAGTTCGAAGTACTGGCTACCAACGGCGACACCTTCCTGGGTGGCGAAGACTTCGACATGCGCCTGATCGACTACCTTGTCGACGAGTTCAAGAAAGAGTCGGGCATGGACCTGAAGAACGATCCTCTGGCCCTGCAGCGCCTGAAAGAAGCCGCAGAAAAAGCCAAGATCGAGCTGTCGTCCGCTCAGTCGACCGACGTCAACCTGCCGTACATCACTGCAGATGCCACCGGTCCTAAGCACCTGAACGTGAAGATCTCCCGCGCCAAGCTGGAGTCGCTGGTCGAAGACCTGGTCAAGCGTACCATCGAGCCTTGCCGCATCGCCCTGAAAGACGCCGGCATCGACGCCAGCAAGATCGACGACGTGATCCTGGTCGGCGGTCAGACCCGCATGCCGCTGGTGCAGAAAGAAGTTGCCGACTTCTTCGGTAAGGAAGCGCGCAAGGACGTGAACCCGGACGAAGCCGTTGCCATGGGCGCTGCCATCCAGGGTGCGGTACTGGCCGGTGACGTGAAAGACGTACTGCTGCTGGACGTCAGCCCGCTGACCCTGGGTATCGAAACCATGGGCGGCGTGATGACCGCGCTGATCGAGAAGAACACCACCATCCCGACCAAGAAGTCGCAGGTGTTCTCGACTGCCGACGACAACCAGGGCGCCGTGACCATTCACGTGCTGCAGGGTGAGCGTAAGCAGGCTGCGCAGAACAAGTCGCTGGGCAAGTTCGACCTGGCTGACATTCCGCCAGCACCACGTGGCGTGCCGCAAATCGAAGTGACCTTCGACATCGACGCCAACGGCATCCTGCACGTAGGCGCGAAAGACAAGGCTACCGGCAAGACTCAGTCGATCGTGATCAAGGCCAACTCCGGCCTGTCGGACGAAGAGATCGAGCGCATGGTGCGTGACGCCGAGGCCAACGCCGAGGAAGACCGCAAGTTCGAAGAGCTGGCTGCTGCCCGTAACCAGGGTGACGCGCTGGTGCACTCGACCCGCAAGATGGTCGCTGACGCAGGTGACAAGGTTACCGCTGAAGAGAAAACCGCCATCGAGGCCGCCGTTGTTGCCCTGGAAGCCGCTGTCAAAGGCGACGACAAGGCTGCCATCGACGCCAAGGTAGAAGAGCTGTCCAAGGTCTCTGCCCCGGTTGCCCAGAAGATGTACGCCGAGCAGTCGGCTGAACAGCCTCAGGGTGGCGCGCAGCAGGCCGAGCCGGAAGCCAAGCACGATGACGTGGTTGACGCCGAGTTCGAAGAAGTGAAAGACAACAACAAGCAGTAATCCCTGCATGTTGTCGGCCAGTTCACCGTCGTTTGCCGGTGAGCTGGTAGGATGTCGCCGCGCGGGGGCTTGCTCCCGCGTTGGCGTATCTGGAATTCGAGAATTTTTACAGCATCTGTCAGCGGCTCTTATGGGGAGTGGGCGGGTGCTGATGGCGTGGCGCAGATGCCAGACGCCCAACAAGGTGCAAATGACCTATGTCCAAGCGTGATTATTATGAGGTCCTGGGTGTCGAGCGCGGCGCCACTGAATCGGACCTCAAGAAGGCTTACCGCCGTTTGGCGATGAAGTATCACCCGGACCGCAACCCGGGCGATAAAGAATCGGAAGACAAGTTCAAGGAGGCCAACGAGGCCTACGAAGTGCTGTCGGACGCGAGCAAGCGTGCGGCCTTCGACCAGTATGGCCATGCGGGTGTCGACCCAAGCATGGGTGGCGGTGGTGCCGGCTTTGGTGGTGCCAACTTCTCCGACATCTTCGGTGATGTGTTCAGCGACTTCTTCGGTGGCGGCGGCCGCGGCGGTGGTCGAGGCGGTGCCCAGCGCGGCAGCGACCTGCGCTACACCCTGGAGCTGAACCTGGAAGAAGCGGTGCGTGGCACTACGGTCAGCATCCGCGTGCCTACCCTGGTCAACTGCCAGCCTTGCGACGGTTCCGGTGCCAAGAAGGGTTCGACCCCGTCGACCTGCCCGACTTGCGGCGGCATCGGTCAGGTGCGCATGCAGCAAGGCTTCTTCTCGGTGCAGCAGACCTGCCCGCGCTGCCATGGCCAAGGCAAGATCATTACCGACCCGTGCACTTCGTGCCACGGTGAGGGGCGTGTCGAGGAGTACAAGACGCTGTCGGTCAAGGTGCCAGCAGGTGTCGATACTGGCGACCGCATCCGTCTGTCGGGTGAGGGCGAGGCGGGTACTCATGGTGGCCCGACTGGCGACCTGTACGTGGTGATCAGCGTGCGTGAGCACGAAATCTTCCAGCGTGATGGCAAGCACCTGTACTGTGAAGTGCCGATCAGCTACACCGATGCTGCCCTGGGCGGCGAACTGGAAGTGCCGACCCTGGATGGTCGCGTGAAGCTGAGGATTCCGGAAGGCACCCAGACCGGTAAGCAGTTCCGTCTGCGTGGCAAGGGTGTTGCCCCGGTGCGTGGCGGTGGTGCGGGTGACCTGCTGTGCCGTGTGGCCGTAGAAACCCCGGTCAACCTCAGCCGTCGCCAGCGCGAGCTGCTCGAAGAGCTGCGTGATTCGCTGGAAGGCGACAGTTCCCACTCGCCCAAGGCCAGCGGCTGGTTCGATGGTGTGAAGCGCTTCTTCGGCGATCTCTGACAAGGAACAGGTTATGCGACGTATTGCAGTGATGGGCGCGGCGGGGCGGATGGGCAAAACCCTCATCGAAGCCGTGCAACAAACCCCAGGTGCGGGGCTGACCGCGGCGATCGATCGCCCTGACAGCTCGTTGGTCGGGGCTGATGCCGGAGAGCTGGCGGCACTTGGCCGAATTGGCGTGCTGTTGTCCGACGACCTGGCCAAGGTTGCCGACGAGTTCGATGTGCTGATCGATTTCACTCACCCCTCGGTGACCCTGAAAAACCTGGCGTTCTGCCGCAAGCACGGCAAGGCGATGATCATCGGCACGACCGGTTTTACAGTCGAAGAGAAGCAGCTGTTGGCTGAGGCTGGCAAGGACATTCCAATCGTGTTCGCCGCCAACTTCAGCGTGGGTGTCAACCTTAGCCTCAAGCTGCTGGATATGGCTGCGCGGGTGCTGGGTGATGATGTCGATATCGAAATCATCGAGGCGCACCACCGGCACAAGGTCGATGCCCCGTCGGGCACTGCACTGCGCATGGGTGAAGTGGTTGCCAATGCGCTGGGCCGTGATCTGCAGGAAGTGGCCGTGTATGGCCGTGAAGGGCAGACCGGCGCGCGGGATCGCAAAACCATCGGTTTCGCTACCGTGCGTGCCGGCGATGTGGTGGGCGATCACACCGTATTGTTCGCTGCCGAAGGCGAGCGCCTGGAAATCACCCACAAGGCCTCCAGCCGCATGACCTTCGCCAAGGGTGCCGTGCGTGCGGCGCTGTGGCTGGATGGGCGCGAGCCGGGGCTGTACGACATGCAGGATGTGCTCGAGCTGCGTTGAGCCGTTCTGGCGGTGCTGGCTGCTTCGCGGGCTTGCCCGCTCCCACAGGTATTGCGCGGGTCTTGTGGCTTGTGGTGGGCCTGTGGGAGCGGGCGAGCCTGCGAAGAAGCCAACACAGATGTCAGTCTGTCGCATTGATGTGTTTTAGAGGCACATCCGCGGTAGACCGAAAACACACTTTTCTGTAAGCTACAGCTTTAGTGTGTCCACTAAAAGCGCGCAGCGAATTGAATTCAGCACATGAAAGCGGGGTGACGTGTCCATACGTCACTCCGCTTTTTTGCAACCTGCGATCGCCCTTTCATGCTTGATTTACGGGAGGTCTTCTTGACAAAGCCAGCCATACTCGCCCTTGCCGACGGCAGTATTTTCCGCGGTGAAGCCATCGGTGCCGACGGTCAGACCGTTGGTGAGGTGGTATTCAACACCGCTATGACCGGCTACCAGGAAATCCTTACAGACCCTTCCTACGCGCAGCAAATCGTTACCCTGACCTACCCGCACATCGGCAACACCGGCACTACCCCGGAAGACGCCGAGTCGAACCGCGTCTGGTCCGCTGGCCTGGTCATCCGTGACCTGCCGCTGCTGGCCAGCAACTGGCGCAACACCCAGTCGCTGCCTGAGTACCTCAAGGCCAACAACGTCGTCGCCATCGCCGGCATCGACACTCGTCGCCTGACCCGTATCCTGCGTGAAAAGGGCGCCCAGAACGGCTGCATTCTGGCGGGTGACAACATCAGCGAAGAAGCCGCCATCGCTGCTGCCCGCGGCTTCCCGGGCCTTAAGGGCATGGACCTGGCCAAGGTCGTCTCCACCAAGGAGCGTTACGAGTGGCGCTCCAGTGTGTGGGAGCTGAAAACCGACAGCCACCCGACCATCGACGCTGCCGACCTGCCGTACCACGTGGTTGCCTTCGACTACGGCGTCAAGCTGAATATCCTGCGCATGCTGGTAGCCCGTGGCTGCCGCGTGACCGTGGTGCCAGCCCAGACCCCGGCCAGCGAAGTGCTGGCACTCAACCCGGACGGCGTGTTCCTGTCCAACGGCCCTGGTGACCCCGAGCCGTGCGACTACGCGATCCAGGCGATCAAGGAAATCCTCGAAACCGAGATTCCGGTATTCGGCATCTGCCTCGGCCACCAGCTGCTGGCCCTGGCCTCCGGTGCCAAGACCGTGAAAATGGGCCACGGCCACCACGGTGCCAACCACCCGGTCCAGGACCTGGATACCGGCGTGGTCATGATCACCAGCCAGAACCACGGTTTTGCCGTTGACGAAGCGACCCTGCCGGGTAACGTTCGCGCCATTCACAAGTCGCTGTTCGACGGCACCCTGCAGGGTATCGAGCGTACCGACAAGAGCGCGTTCAGCTTCCAGGGCCACCCTGAAGCGAGCCCAGGCCCGACCGACGTCGCGCCTCTGTTCGATCGTTTCACCGATGCCATGGCCAAGCGCCGCTGAGCATCCTGCTTCAAGGCCCCGGGCCGGCATCTGCCGCGCCCGGAAGCGCCTGACCCAGATTGTTCAAAGCGGCTTGCCGACTGACCCCGGATTTGAGTGACCACCATGCCAAAACGTACAGACATCAAAAGCATCCTGATTCTCGGCGCTGGCCCGATCGTGATCGGCCAGGCCTGCGAATTCGACTACTCCGGCGCCCAGGCCTGTAAAGCCCTGCGCGAGGAAGGTTTCCGCGTCATCCTGGTGAACTCCAACCCAGCCACCATCATGACCGACCCGGCCATGGCCGACGCCACCTACATCGAGCCGATCAAGTGGCAGTCGGTGGCCAAGATCATCGAAAAAGAGCGCCCGGACGCCGTTTTGCCGACCATGGGTGGCCAGACCGCACTGAACTGCGCCCTGGACCTGGAGCGCCACGGCGTTCTGGAGAAGTTCGGCGTAGAGATGATCGGTGCCAACGCCGACACCATCGACAAGGCTGAAGACCGCTCGCGCTTCGACAAGGCGATGAAGGACATCGGCCTGGAATGCCCGCGCTCCGGTATCGCCCACAGCATGGAAGAGGCCAATGCGGTCCTCGAGAAGCTTGGCTTCCCCTGCATCATTCGCCCGTCGTTCACCATGGGCGGCACCGGCGGCGGTATCGCGTACAACCGTGAAGAGTTCGAAGAAATCTGCACCCGCGGTCTGGACCTGTCACCGACCAAAGAGCTGCTGATCGACGAGTCGCTGATCGGCTGGAAAGAGTACGAGATGGAAGTGGTCCGCGACAAAAAGGACAACTGCATCATCGTCTGCTCGATCGAGAACTTCGACCCGATGGGTGTGCACACCGGTGACTCGATCACTGTTGCCCCGGCACAGACCCTGACCGACAAGGAATACCAGATCATGCGCAACGCCTCGCTGGCGGTGCTGCGTGAAATCGGTGTGGAAACCGGCGGTTCCAACGTCCAGTTCGGCATTTGCCCGAACACCGGCCGCATGGTCGTCATCGAGATGAACCCGCGCGTATCGCGTTCGTCCGCCCTGGCCTCCAAGGCCACCGGCTTCCCGATCGCCAAGATCGCCGCCAAGCTGGCCATTGGTTACACCCTCGACGAGCTGCAGAACGATATCACTGGCGGTCGCACCCCGGCGTCCTTCGAGCCGTCGATCGACTATGTCGTCACCAAGCTGCCACGTTTTGCCTTCGAGAAATTCCCGAAAGCCGACGCTCGCCTGACCACCCAGATGAAATCCGTGGGTGAAGTCATGGCCATCGGCCGTACTTTCCAGGAATCCCTGCAGAAAGCCCTGCGCGGTCTGGAAGTCGGCGCCTGCGGCCTCGACCCGAAAGTCGACCTGGCCAGCCCGGAAGCCGCCAGCATCCTCAAGCGCGAACTGACCGTGCCGGGTGCCGAGCGTATCTGGTACGTGGCTGACGCCATGCGTTCGGGCATGACCTGCGAAGAAATCTTCAATCTGACCGGCATCGACATGTGGTTCCTGGTGCAGATGGAAGACCTGATCAAGGAAGAAGAGAAGGTCAAGACCCTGGCTTTGTCGTCGATCGACAAGGACTACATGCTGCGCCTCAAGCGCAAGGGCTTCTCGGACCAGCGTCTGGCAGTACTGCTGGGTATCACCGACAAGAACCTGCGCCGCCACCGCCACAAGCTGGAAGTGTTCCCGGTGTACAAGCGCGTCGACACCTGCGCCGCCGAGTTCGCCACCGACACCGCCTACCTGTACTCCACCTACGAGGAAGAGTGCGAGGCCAACCCGTCGACCCGCGACAAGATCATGATCCTGGGTGGCGGCCCTAACCGTATCGGCCAGGGTATCGAGTTCGACTACTGCTGCGTACACGCAGCCCTGGCGCTGCGTGAAGACGGTTACGAGACCATCATGGTCAACTGCAACCCGGAAACCGTCTCCACCGACTACGACACTTCCGACCGCCTGTACTTCGAGCCGCTGACCCTGGAAGACGTGCTGGAAGTCTGCCGCGTCGAGAAGCCGAAGGGCGTGATCGTTCACTACGGCGGCCAGACCCCGCTGAAGCTGGCCCGCGCTCTGGAAGAAGCTGGCGTGCCGATCATCGGTACCAGCCCTGACGCCATCGACCGCGCCGAAGACCGTGAGCGCTTCCAGCAGATGGTTCAGCGCCTGAGCCTGCTGCAGCCGCCAAACGCTACCGTGCGCAGCGAAGAAGAAGCCATCCGTGCTGCGGGCAGCATCGGCTATCCGCTGGTCGTGCGTCCGTCCTACGTACTGGGCGGCCGTGCCATGGAGATCGTCTACGAACTGGACGAGCTCAAGCGCTACCTGCGTGAAGCAGTACAAGTGTCGAACGACAGCCCGGTACTGCTCGACCACTTCCTCAACTGCGCCATCGAGATGGACGTGGATGCGGTGTGCGACGGCACCGACGTGGTCATCGGCGCAATCATGCAGCACATCGAACAGGCCGGTGTTCACTCCGGTGACTCGGCGTGCTCGCTGCCACCTTACTCGCTGAGCAAGGAAGTGCAGGACGAAGTCCGCGTTCAGGTCAAGAAAATGGCCCTGGAGCTGGGCGTGGTCGGCCTGATGAACGTGCAGCTGGCCCTGCAGGGCGACAAGATCTACGTGATCGAAGTCAACCCGCGTGCCTCGCGTACCGTACCGTTCGTGTCCAAGTGCATCGGCACGTCCCTGGCGATGATCGCAGCCCGTGTCATGGCGGGTAAAACCTTGAAAGAGCTGGGCTTCACCCAGGAAATCATCCCGAACTTCTACAGCGTCAAGGAAGCCGTCTTCCCGTTCGCCAAGTTCCCAGGGGTTGACCCGATCCTCGGCCCTGAGATGAAATCGACCGGTGAAGTGATGGGTGTCGGTGACAGCTTCGGTGAAGCCTTCGCCAAGGCCCAGATGGGTGCAAGCGAAGTGCTGCCGACCGGTGGTACTGCGTTCATCAGCGTGCGTGACGACGACAAGCCACAAGTGGCTGGCGTTGCCCGCGACCTGATCGCCCTGGGCTTCGAAGTGGTTGCCACTGCCGGTACCGCCAAGGTTATCGAGGCGGCTGGCCTGAAAGTGCGCCGTGTGAACAAAGTGACCGAAGGTCGCCCACACGTGGTCGACATGATCAAGAACGACGAAGTGTCGCTGATCATCAATACCACCGAAGGTCGCCAGTCGATCGCCGACTCTTACTCGATTCGTCGCAATGCGTTGCAGCACAAGATCTACTGCACCACTACCATTGCGGCTGGTGAAGCCATCTGCGAAGCGCTGAAATTCGGTCCGGAAAAGACCGTTCGTCGCTTGCAAGATCTGCATGCAGGACTGAAAGCATGAGCATTACCAAATACCCGATGACCGTCCAGGGCGCTCGCGCCCTGGAAGAGGAACACCTGTTTCTGAGCAAGACCGAGCGCCCGCGCCTGAGTCAGGCCATTGGTGAGGCACGTGAGCTGGGTGACCTCAAGGAAAACGCTGAATATCATGCAGCCCGTGAGGAGCAGGGCATGGTCGAAGCGCGTATCCGTGACATCGAAGGCCGTCTGCAGAACTCGGTGGTCATCGATGTGACCACTATCCCTCACACCGGCAAGGTGATTTTCGGTACCACCGTGGTACTGGCCAACACCGAAACCGATGAAGAGGTGTCCTACCAGATCGTTGGCGAGGATGAAGCCGACGTGAAGCAGGGCAAGCTGTCGAGTGGCGCACCCATTGCCCGTGCCATCATCGGCAAGGAAGAAGGTGATACTGTCGTCGTCAAGACGCCTAGCGGCACGGTCGAGTACGAGATTGTCGAAGTCAAGCACATCTGACCGGCGCCTGCGGGCGCCATCCCTTGAGGGGATCCTCTGGCAGCTGGCCCAGGTTTTCTGGGTCGGTGGCCTGTGGGTGTTCCATGTGGGGCTGGTGCCTGCGCTCAAGGTCAGTGGCCTGGCGCCGCTGCTGGTGCAGGATGTTGCCGGGCAGATCGACCGCTGGTTGATCGGCGTGGCGATGCTTGGCTTGTTGACTCAGCTGGCGGTGCTGGCGAGGGTGGACGGCCTGGCTGCCTGGTGGCGGCAGTTCCGCGGCCAGATGCTGTTGCTCGGCTTCGGTGCCTGCGTGGGGTATTACACCTTGCGCTACGGTATTTCCGTGGGTGAGCGCTGGCAGATGTTCTGCTTCCTGGTGCTGGGTTTTTCCGGCATCGTGCTGGTGGCCCAGCCGGTACCGGTCAGGGCGCGTTCACCGCGCCACTGATCGGAGCTACCGTTACTTGTAACGGTGGATGTTGGACAGCTGCTTGTTCGGCTGTGGGTTCTTGCGGTAGATCAGGGCTTTCTTGCCGATGGTCTGCACCAGCTCGGCGCGGCCGGCCTTGCACAGCTCGGCGATGGTTTCGGCGCGTTCCTCGCGGTCTTCCGAGCGAATCTCGACCTTGATCAGCTCATGGTCGACCAGCGCGCGCTCCAGTTCGGCGATGACGCCTTCATTCAAACCGTTGCCAGCAACGATCAGGACCGGCTTCAGGTCATGACCAATGGACTTGTATTGCTTCTTCTGCTCGTTATTGAGCGGCATAATCTGACCCTTTCCGTCTGATTCTGTAAAATTGACCGGCATTTTACCCGAGGGCCACCGGCTCCGCCCAGTCAATCACGACGCATATCATCGAGGTGCCCCGTGGTACAACGTTCCAAAAGCAGCGCAAACTGGCTGCGAGAGCATTTCAACGACCCTTTTGTGAAGCAGGCGCAGAAGGATGGCTATCGCTCGCGTGCGAGCTACAAACTGCTGGAGATCCAGGAGAAGGACCGCCTTATCCGCCCAGGCATGAGCGTGATCGATCTCGGCGCGGCCCCTGGTGGCTGGTCCCAGGTGACCAGTCGTCTGATTGGTGGCCAAGGTCGGCTGATCGCTTCGGACATTCTGGAAATGGACGCGATCGCCGACGTGACCTTCATTCAGGGGGACTTCACCCAGGACGAAGTGCTGCAGCGCATTCTCGAAGCGGTCGGCGATTCGCATGTAGACCTTGTGATTTCCGACATGGCCCCCAATATGAGTGGTACGCCCGCGGTAGACATTCCGCGTGCCATGTTCCTCTGCGAGTTGGCCCTCGATCTGGCGACCCGTGTACTCAAGCCCGGGGGCGACTTCCTGATCAAGATTTTCCAGGGCGAAGGTTTTGACGTGTACCTGAAGGACGTGCGCAGCAAGTTCGACAAGGTGCAAATGCGCAAGCCGTCGTCGTCGCGGGACCGTTCCCGGGAGCAATACCTGTTGGGCAGGGGCTTCAAAGGGTAATGAAAGGTGTGAAGCGGGGTGGTCGATAGTTAATTCCAATCGGCCGCTGCGTCAGGATCGTCCGAACTTCGTGTAGTCTAGCTTTCACAAAGGGTTACAGACGGTGCCTGCGGCTGCGTAGGTAATGTAGTAAGTTAGGGCGATGAATATCATGCGAGGCACGGCTGCGTCGTGCGCCGGCCTCAGAGGGTAGCTAATTGAACGACATGGCAAAGAATCTGATCCTGTGGTTGATCATCGCAGCTGTCCTGGTGACAGTGATGAACAACTTCTCCAGCCCTAACGAGCCGCAGACCCTCAACTACTCCGACTTCATCCAGCAGGTCAAGGATGGCAAGGTCGAGCGTGTGACCGTCGATGGCTACATCATTACTGGCAAGCGCACCGATGGCGACAACTTCAAGACTGTGCGCCCGGCCATCACCGACAATGGCCTGATCGGCGATCTGGTCGACAACCACGTGGTCGTCGAAGGCAAGCAGCCTGAGCAACAGAGCATCTGGACGCAGTTGCTGGTGGCGAGCTTCCCGATCCTGGTGATCATTGCCGTATTCATGTTCTTCATGCGCCAGATGCAAGGTGGTGCGGGCGGCAAGGGCGGGCCGATGAGCTTCGGCAAGAGCAAGGCTCGCCTGCTGTCCGAAGACCAGGTCAAGACCACCCTGGCTGACGTTGCCGGCTGCGACGAGGCCAAGGAAGAGGTTGGCGAGCTGGTCGAGTTCCTGCGCGATCCGGGCAAATTCCAGCGTCTGGGTGGCCGTATCCCGCGCGGTGTGCTGATGGTTGGCCCGCCCGGTACCGGTAAGACCCTGCTGGCCAAGGCCATTGCGGGCGAAGCGAAAGTGCCGTTCTTCACCATTTCCGGTTCGGACTTCGTGGAAATGTTCGTGGGTGTCGGTGCCAGCCGTGTCCGCGACATGTTCGAGCAGGCCAAGAAGCATGCCCCGTGCATCATCTTCATCGACGAAATCGACGCCGTTGGTCGCCATCGTGGCGCCGGCATGGGCGGCGGTCACGACGAGCGTGAACAAACCCTCAACCAGTTGCTGGTGGAGATGGACGGCTTCGAGATGAACGATGGCATCATCGTCATCGCCGCTACCAACCGTCCGGATGTGCTCGACCCGGCGCTGCTGCGCCCGGGCCGCTTCGACCGCCAGGTGGTGGTTGGCCTGCCGGACATCCGTGGCCGTGAGCAGATCCTCAAGGTGCACATGCGCAAGGTGCCGATCGGCGAGAACGTCAACCCGGCGGTCATCGCACGTGGTACCCCAGGCTTCTCCGGCGCCGACCTGGCCAACCTGGTCAACGAGGCTTCGCTGTTTGCCGCGCGTTCCAACAAGCGCCTGGTCGAAATGAAGGAGTTCGAGCTGGCCAAGGACAAGATCATGATGGGCGCCGAGCGCAAGACCATGGTCATGTCCGAAAAGGAAAAGAGAAACACCGCCTATCACGAGGCCGGCCACGCCATTGTCGGTCGCCTGGTGCCTGAGCACGACCCGGTCTACAAGGTTTCGATCATCCCGCGTGGTCGTGCCTTGGGTGTGACCATGTTCCTCCCGGAAGAAGACCGCTACAGCCTGTCCAAGCGTGCGCTGATCAGCCAGATCTGCTCGCTGTATGGCGGCCGTATCGCCGAGGAGATGACCTTGGGCTTCGATGGCGTGACCACCGGCGCGTCCAACGACATCATGCGTGCCAGCCAGCTCGCTCGTAACATGGTGACCAAATGGGGCCTGTCCGAGAAGCTCGGCCCGCTGATGTATGCAGAGGAAGAGGGCGAGGTGTTCCTCGGCCGTAGTGCTGGCAGCCAGCATGCCAGTGTGTCCGGCGAGACTGCCAAACTGATCGACTCCGAGGTGCGCAGCATCATCGATCAGTGCTATGCCACTGCCAAGCAGTTGCTGATCGACAACCGCGACAAGCTCGAGGCAATGACCGAAGCGCTGATGAAGTATGAAACCATCGATGCCGATCAGATTGACGACATCATGGCTGGGCGCACACCACGTGAACCGCGTGATTGGGACGACGACAAGCACTCGGGCACGCCTGCTGCCCAGGATGATCGTCCGGAATCGCCAATCGGCGGCCCAGCGGCAGAACACTAAGGGCATCTATGAGCTCAGTGCAGTACCCGACCCGGTTGCCTTGCGGCAACCGGGTTCTTGATTTGTCGCATACCCATGTCATGGGTATTCTCAATATCACCCCCGATTCCTTCTCCGACGGTGGTCGCTTCAGTCAGCGCGACGAGGCCCTGCGCCATGCCGAGGCCATGCTTGCCGCCGGTGCAACGCTGATCGACATCGGTGGCGAGTCCACGCGCCCGGGTGCGCGTGCAGTGTCGGTCACCGAGGAGCTGGAGCGTGTGGCGCCAATGGTCGAGGCCATCAACAGTCGCCTCGATGTGGTCATTTCGGTCGATACCTCCACACCTGCCGTCATGCGCGAAGCTGCACGCCTTGGTGCCGGGCTGATCAACGACGTTCGGGCCCTGGAGCGCGATGGCGCCCTGGACGCTGCAGCGGACACCGGTCTGCCGGTGTGCCTCATGCACATGCGTGGCGAGCCAGGTAACATGCAGGATGATCCGCATTACCAGGACGTGACCGCTGACGTCACGCGTTATCTTGAACAGCGGATGGCCGCCTGCGCAGCAGCGGGCATCGACGCGGACAGAATCATCCTTGACCCGGGCTTCGGTTTCGCCAAGACACTGGCGCACAATCTGAGCCTGTTCAAGCACATGGAAGCGCTCTATCGCCTTGGGCGCCCACTGCTGGTGGGCGTTTCACGAAAGAGCATGATCGGCCTGACGCTGGAACGTCCGGTCGGCGAGCGCTTGTACGGCAGCCTTGCGCTGGCGGCGTTGGCCATGACCAAGGGGGCGAGCATCCTTCGTGTACATGACGTGGCTGAAACCGTCGATGTGGTGCGCATGATCGCTGCAGTGCAAAACGCCGAATAAGAATATTGGAGTCCCTATGAGCAGAAAATACTTTGGTACCGACGGCATTCGTGGCCGCGTCGGGGAATACCCGATCACGCCTGAATTCATGCTGAAGCTCGGCTGGGCGGCCGGCATGGCCTTCCGCAAGCAAGGCCATTGCCGCGTGCTGGTGGGCAAGGACACGCGTATCTCCGGCTACATGTTCGAGTCCGCACTCGAAGCCGGCTTGTCCGCAGCAGGTGCCGATGTGCTGCTGCTCGGGCCGATGCCGACACCGGCCATCGCTTATCTCACGCGCACCTTCCACGCAGAAGCCGGCATCGTCATCAGTGCCTCGCACAACCCACACGATGACAACGGCATCAAGTTCTTCTCGGGCCAGGGCACCAAGCTGCCGGACGAGGTCGAACTGATGATCGAGGAACTGCTCGACCAACCGATGACCGTTGTCGAGTCGGGCAAGCTGGGCAAGGTTTCGCGTATCAATGATGCCGCCGGCCGCTACATCGAATTCTGCAAGAGCAGCGTGCCGAGCAGCACCAGCTTCGATGGCCTCAAGCTGGTGGTCGACTGCGCCCATGGTGCTACCTACAAGGTTGCGCCCAGCGTATTCCGTGAGCTGGGTGCCGACGTGACCGTGCTGCATGCGCAACCGGACGGCCTGAACATCAACGAAGGTTGCGGCTCGACACACATCGAATCGCTGCAGGCCGCTGTACTGGTCGGGCATGCCGATCTCGGCATTGCCTTTGACGGTGACGGCGATCGCGTGCTGATGGTCGACCACACGGGTGCCATCGTCGACGGTGACGAGCTGCTGTTCATCATTGCTCGCGACCTGCAGGAGCATGGCAAGCTGCAGGGCGGGGTGGTCGGTACGCTGATGAGCAACCTTGGTCTGGAGCTGGCGCTCAAGGACCTGGACATCCCGTTTGTGCGGGCCAAGGTCGGCGACCGTTACGTCATGGCCGAGCTGTTGGAGCGTCAATGGCTGGTCGGCGGTGAAAACTCCGGTCACGTCGTGTGCTGCAATCACACCACCACCGGCGACGCGATCATTGCCGCGCTGCAGGTGCTGATGGCGCTCAAGCGCCGTGGCGAAACCCTGGCTCAGGCCCGTCAGGCACTGCGCAAGTGTCCGCAGGTGCTGATCAATGTGCGCTTTGGCGCCAGCAAGGTCGACCCGCTGGAGCATCCCGCCGTCAAGGAAGCCAGTGCCAAGGTTACCGAAGCGCTGGCGGGGCGTGGTCGTGTGCTGTTGCGCAAGTCCGGTACCGAGCCGTTGGTGCGGGTCATGGTTGAGGGCGAAGACGAAAGCCAGGTGCGGGCCCATGCTGAAGCGCTGGCCAAACTGGTCAGCGAAGTTTGTGTCTGAAGGCGCTTGCCAGCGCAGATCTGGTTGGGTAAGATCTGCGCCCACTTTGACCGACGAGGTAAAGCATGCGTCGCCCTATGGTAGCTGGTAACTGGAAGATGCACGGTACCCGCGCTAGCGTCGCTGAGCTGACCAAAGGCTTGAGCAATCTCGCCTTGCCGAGCGGAGTGGAAGTCGCCGTATTTCCACCGTCCTTGTTCATCAATCAAGTGATCGATGGGCTGGCAGGTAAAGAAATTACTGTCGGCGCACAGAATTCTGCTGTACAACCCGAACAGGGTGCGCTGACCGGGGAAGTTGCTCCCGAGCAGCTGGTTGAAGCAGGTTGCAAGTTGGTGTTGATTGGTCATTCGGAACGTCGCCAGATCATTGGTGAAACCGACGAAGTGCTCAATCGCAAGTTTGCAGCGGCCCAGGCCAAAGGCTTGAAACCAGTGCTTTGCATAGGGGAAACCCTTGAAGAGCGCGAAGCTGGCAAGACGCTCGAAGTTGTCGGGCGTCAACTAAGCAGTATCATCGAAGCATTCGGTGTTAAGGCTTTTGCCGATGCAGTAATTGCCTATGAGCCTGTATGGGCCATCGGTACAGGCCTTACGGCCACGCCGCAGCAGGCTCAGGATGTGCACGCAGCCATCCGCAGCCAGTTGGCGGCAGAAGATGCTGAAGTGGCTGCGAAGGTGCAGTTGCTATACGGCGGCAGCGTGAAGGCGGCCAATGCGGCCGAACTGTTCGGCATGCCGGATATCGATGGGGGGCTCATTGGTGGGGCTTCCCTGAACGCAGACGAATTCGGTGCAATTTGTCGCGCCGCAGGAAACTGAACAAATGCTGGAAACAGTCATCGTTGTTTTTCATCTGTTGGCAGCGCTGTCGCTTGTAGTGCTGGTTCTGTTGCAACAGGGTAAAGGTGCTGAAGCAGGTGCATCTTTCGGCGCGGGTGCCTCAAACACCGTGTTCGGGAGCCAAGGCTCTGCAACGTTCCTAAGTAAATTAACTGCTATACTCGCTGCCACTTTCTTTTTGACAGCACTTGGGTTAGGATACTTCGCGAAGCAACAAGCTCACCAGCTTAGCCAAGCAGGTCTTCCAGATCCAGCAGTGCTAGAAGTGAAAGAGCCGCAGAAACCGGCAGTTAATGATGATGTACCGGTGCTCCAACAGCAGAAGAGCGAAACCACCAATAATACGGGTGATGTACCTCCTCCGGCTCAAGAGCAGAAGTAACGGGTTTCAAGTAGTAGTATTGCCGAGGTGGTGGAATTGGTAGACACGCAACCTTGAGGTGGTTGTGCCCATAGGGTGTAGGGGTTCGAGTCCCCTTCTCGGTACCAATTAAAGCTTGAGAGCCCGCTTTAGCGGGCTTTCTTGTAGGTGAATGTTTGGATTTGACCCTCAACAGGGTTCGGTCTTATACTTTTGCCCCAGCTTTGTCGCGGGGTGGAGCAGCTTGGTAGCTCGTCGGGCTCATAACCCGAAGGTCGTTGGTTCAAATCCAGCCCCCGCAACCAGCTTCAGCGGAGCCCCTTTTCAGGGGCTTTTTGCTAACCGAACAGTTTCGGCGTCGTTGTCCTACGGCGCTTTCAGGGATGGGCGCTTCGCCCATTTTTTATTTGCACAGCATGCACGAGGGGGTTCAGGTGTCGAGCAAGCTAGAACAGTTGCAGGCCTTGTTGGCCCCGGTTGTCGAGGGTCTGGGCTATCAGTGCTGGGGGATCGAATACGTTTCCCAGGGTAAGCATTCGGTACTGCGCATCTACATCGACAAGGAAGGCGGTATTCTGGTGGACGACTGCGAAGCAGTCAGCCGTCAGGCCAGCGCAATCCTCGATGTGGAAGATCCAATCAGCAGTGAGTACACCCTCGAGGTGTCTTCTCCAGGCATGGATCGCCCACTGTTCACGCTGGAACAGTTTGCCTCGCATGCCGGCGAACAAGTGAAGATCAAGCTGCGCTCACCCTTCGAGGGTCGTCGTAACTTCCAGGGCCTTCTCCGCGGTGTGGAGGAGCAGGATGTGGTGGTCCAGGTGGACAACCAGGAGTTCCTGTTACCGATCGACTCGATCGACAAGGCCAATATTATTCCCAGTTTTGACTGAGACGTGCCGGGCCCGGCGGACTATCCGGGCCCAATGGCTTGCGCAAGGCGAGGCGTACGATGAGCAAAGAAGTACTGCTGGTTGTTGAATCGGTATCCAACGAAAAAGGTGTACCGCCCGGCGTCATTTTCGAAGCGCTGGAAGTGGCCCTGGCCACTGCAACCAAAAAACGTTTTGAAGACGAAGTCGACCTACGTGTGGAAATCAACCGCCACACGGGTAGCTACGAGACTTTCCGTCGCTGGACCGTGGTCGACGAAGCCGATCTTGATGATCCGGCGATCGAGACCTGGCTGGACAAGATCAAGGACACCCACCCTGAAGCCAAGGTCGGTGACGTGATCGAAGAGAAGATCGAGTCCATCGAGTTCGGTCGTATTGCCGCCCAGACCGCCAAGCAGGTCATCGTGCAGAAGGTCCGTGAGGCCGAGCGTGCCCAGGTGGTCGATGCCTACCGTGAGCGCGTTAGCGAGATCATCTCCGGTACCGTAAAAAAGGTTACCCGCGACAACGTCATCGTTGACCTGGGCAACAACGCAGAGGCCTTGCTGGCCCGCGAAGACATCATTCCGCGCGAAACCTTCCGTGTTGGCGTGCGCCTGCGTGCGCTGCTCAAGGAAATTCGCACTGAAAACCGTGGCCCACAGCTGATCCTGTCGCGCACTGCGCCGCAGATGCTGATCGAGCTTTTCCGCATTGAAGTGCCGGAAATTGCCGAGGGCCTCATTGAAGTCATGGCTGCTTCCCGTGATCCGGGTTCGCGAGCCAAGATTGCCGTCCGCTCCAAGGACAAGCGTATCGATCCGCAAGGTGCCTGCATCGGCATGCGTGGTTCGCGCGTCCAGGCCGTATCCGGGGAGTTGGGTGGTGAGCGTGTGGATATCGTCCTTTGGGACGATAACCCGGCGCAGTTCGTCATCAACGCCATGTCGCCGGCTGAAGTCGCGGCGATCATCGTTGATGAAGATGCCCATGCCATGGACATCGCCGTCGCCGAGGACAACCTGGCCCAGGCCATTGGCCGTGGCGGTCAGAACGTTCGCCTGGCCAGTCAGTTGACCGGCTGGACCCTGAACGTGATGACCGAAAAGGACATCCAGGCCAAGCAACAGGCCGAAACCGGTGACATCCTGCGCAATTTCATCGAGGAACTGGAAGTCGACGAGGAGCTGGCCCAAGTGCTGGTCGACGAAGGCTTCACCAGCCTTGAAGAAATTGCCTACGTACCGTTGGAAGAAATGCTCAACATCGATGGCTTTGACGAAGATATCGTCAATGAGCTCCGCGCTCGAGCCAAGGACCGTTTGTTGACCAAGGCCATCGCTACCGAAGAAAAACTGGCAGACGCCCACCCGGCCGAAGACCTGCTCTCCCTTGAGGGCATGGACAAAGACCTGGCGGCTGAACTGGCGGTGCGCGGCGTGGTTAACCGCGAAGACCTGGCCGAGCAGTCGATCGACGATCTGCTCGACATCGACGGCATCGACGAAGAGCGTGCCGGCAAGTTGATCATGGCCGCCCGAGCCCACTGGTTCGAGTAATTAGGCGCGGCCTGAGGAGAGAAGTGCATGACGCAAGTCACGGTGAAAGAACTGGCCCAAGAGGTCGAGGCACCGGTAGAGCGCCTGCTGCAGCAGATGCGTGAGGCAGGTCTGCCGCACACCGACGCCGGTCAGGTAGTGACCGACAATGAGAAGCAGACCCTGCTGACTCATTTGAAAAGCAGCCACAAGAGCAAGGCGGAAGAGCCGCGCAAGATTACCTTGCAGCGCAAAACCACCAGCACCCTGCGTGTCGCCGGTAGCAAAAGCATCAGCGTAGAAGTACGCAAGAAGAAAGTTTTCGTTCAGCGCAGCCCTGAAGAAATCCAGGCTGAGCAGAAGCGTGAGCAAGATGAGCGCCGCGCGGCTGAAAATGCCGCTCGCGACAAGGTCGAGGCCGAAGTTCGCCAGCGCAACGAAGAGCAGGCTCGCCGTCAGGCGGCCGGCTCCGCAGCCGCCGCTCCTGCACCTGCCGCCAAGCCAGAGCCGGCGCCTGCCGCTGCTCCGGCCCCGGTAGTCGCAGACGCCCCGGCCTCTGAAGACGCCGCAGCCCGTGCTGCAGAGCGCAAGAAAGACGAGACCCGTCGCAACGAAAGCCGTACCCGTGATGACGACCGTCGTCGTGGCGAAGCACCTCGTGTGTCGATCAAGGTCAAGGTCAAGGAGAAGGAAAAAGCGCCGACTCCACGTGCGGCTCCGCGCACTACCGACGAAGAGAGCGATGGCGCTCGTCGTGGCCGCGGTGGCAAGAGCAAGCTGAAAAAGCGTAATCAGCACGGCTTCCAGAACCCGACCGGCCCCGTCATCCGTGACGTGACCATCGGCGAGACCATCACGGTCTCCGAGCTGGCTAACCAGATGTCCGTCAAGGGCGCTGAAGTGGTCAAGTTCATGTTCAAGATGGGTACCCCGGTCACCATCAACCAGGTGCTCGACCAGGAAACCGCTCAGCTGATCGCAGAAGAGCTGGGCCACAAGGTCACGCTGGTCAGCGATACCGCCCTGGAAGACTCCCTGGCCGAATCGCTGAAGTTCGAAGGCCAGACCGAGTCGCGTGCGCCGGTGGTTACCGTCATGGGTCACGTTGACCATGGTAAGACCTCGCTGCTCGACTACATCCGTCGTGCCAAGGTTGCCGCTGGCGAAGCCGGTGGTATTACCCAGCACATCGGTGCCTACCACGTGGAAACCGACCGCGGCATGGTCACCTTCCTCGATACCCCAGGTCACGCTGCGTTTACCCAGATGCGTGCCCGTGGTGCCAAGGCGACCGACATCGTCATCCTGGTGGTGGCGGCGGACGACGGTGTGATGCCACAAACCCGCGAAGCCGTTCAGCATGCCAAGGCAGCCGGTGTTCCGCTGGTCGTTGCGGTGAACAAGATCGACAAGCCAGGTGCTGACCTCGATCGCATCCGTAACGAGCTGTCCGTCGAAGGCGTTACCTCCGAGGACTGGGGTGGTGACACGCCGTTCGTCAAGGTTTCGGCGAAGATGGGTACCGGTGTCGACGAACTGCTCGAAGCCGTTCTGCTGCAGGCCGAGATCCTCGAGCTGACCGCTACCCCGACCGCCCCAGGTCGTGGCGTGGTCGTCGAATCGCGCCTGGACAAGGGCCGCGGCCCGGTGGCGACCATCCTGGTTCAGGACGGTACCCTGCGTCAGGGCGACATGGTCCTGTGCGGTTCCAACTATGGCCGCGTACGCGCCATGCTCGACGAGAACGGCAAGCCTGTGAAGGAAGCCGGCCCGTCGATCCCGGTCGAAATCCTCGGCCTGGACGGTACTCCGGAAGCCGGTGACGAGCTGTCCGTGGTTGCCGACGAGAAGAAAGCCCGTGAAGTTGCCCTGTTCCGTCAAGGCAAGTATCGCGAGGTCAAGCTGGCCCGTGCTCACGCCGGCAAGCTGGAAAACATCTTCGAGACCATGGGTCAGGAAGAGAAGAAAACCCTCAACATCGTTCTCAAGACCGATGTGCGTGGTTCTCTGGAAGCGCTGCAGGGTTCGCTCGGCGGCCTGGGCAACGACGAAGTGCAAGTGCGCGTGATTGGTGGTGGCGTCGGTGGTATCACCGAGAGCGATGCCAACCTGGCGCTGGCTTCGAATGCAGTACTGTTCGGCTTCAACGTGCGTGCCGATGCCGGTGCGCGCAAGATCGTCGAGCAGGAAGGTCTGGATATGCGTTACTACAACGTGATCTACGACATCATCGAAGACGTCAAGAAGGCCCTGACCGGTATGCTCGGCAGCGATGTTCGCGAGAACATCCTGGGTGTCGCCGAAGTACGTGACGTGTTCCGTTCGCCGAAGTTCGGCGCCATCGCTGGCTGTATGGTCATCGAGGGTACCGTGTACCGCAACCGTCCGATTCGCGTACTGCGTGATGACGTTGTGATCTTCGAAGGCGAGCTGGAATCGCTGCGTCGCTTCAAGGACGATGCCTCCGAAGTCCGTTCGGGCATGGAGTGCGGTATTGGCGTCAAGAGCTACAACGACGTCAAGGTCGGCGACAAGATCGAAGTCTTCGAGAAAGTCCAGGTGGCTCGTACCCTTTAAGGGCGAGCGAGCCGCAAGCGCCTGCTACAGGGCGGCTTGCGGTACCTCTTCAGGTAGCGCCCGGTCAGGCATTCGTCTGTCCGGGCGTTTGCCGCTTTAAGTTACAGGTAGCAAGAATGGCCAAAGAATATAGCCGTACCCAACGTATTGGCGATCAGATGCAGCGCGAGCTGGCCGAGCTGATCCGTCGCGAAGTCAAGGACCCGCGTGTCGGTCTGGTGACTATCACCGCCGTGGACGTGAGCCGTGACCTGGGCCATGCCAAGGTGTTCATCACCGTCATGGGCGAGGAAACCCCGGATGCCGTGCAGCAATCGCTCAAGGCATTGAATAGCGCCGCCAGCTTCCTGCGTCTGCACCTGGGGCGTTCGATGCAACTGCGCAGCGTGCCGCAGCTGCACTTCCATTTCGATGAAAGTGTCAGCCGTGGTGTGCACCTGTCGGCGCTGATCGAGCGTGCAGTGGCCGAAGACCGCCTGCACAAGGATGCCGACGAGTCGGACACCAAGGAGTAAGCGGTGGCCCAGGTCAAACGTATCCGCCGCAATGTCAGCGGCATCATCCTGCTCGACAAGCCGCTGGGCTTCACGTCCAATGCCGCCTTGCAGAAAGTGCGTTGGCTGCTCAACGCGGAAAAGGCCGGCCACACCGGTAGCCTCGACCCGCTGGCAACCGGCGTGTTGCCGCTGTGCTTCGGTGAAGCGACCAAGTTTTCGCAGTACTTGCTGGATTCCGACAAGGGCTACGAAACCGTCATGCAGATGGGGCAGACTACCAACACCGGCGATGCCGAAGGTGAGGTGCTGCAGACCCGCGACGTGACCGTTGGTCGCGCCGACATCGAGGCGCTGCTGCCACGTTTTCGCGGCCCGATCAGCCAGATACCGCCTATGTACTCGGCGCTCAAGCGTGACGGCCAGCCGTTGTACAAACTGGCACGTGCAGGAGAGGTAGTGGAGCGCGAGGCGCGTTCTGTTACTATTAACCGCTTGGAGTTGCTCGAGTGCGAAGGCACCCGTGCACGGCTGAGCGTAGGATGCAGCAAAGGCACCTATATCCGCACGCTGGTGGAGGATATCGGTGAAGCCCTTGGTTGCGGCGCCTATGTCGCCGAGCTGCGCAGGACCCAGGCTGGGCCCTTTGCGCTGGCACAGACGGTCACCCTCGAGGAACTCGAACAGGCCCATTCCGAAGGTGGCAACGAAGCGCTCGACCGCTTCCTGATGCCATCGGACAGCGGGCTGCAGGACTGGCCGTTGGTCAGCCTGTCGGAACACAGTGCGTTCTACTGGCTGCATGGGCAGGCTGTACGCGCGCCGGACGCGCCACAATTTGGCATGGTCCGGGTACAGGATCACAATGCGCGCTTCATCGGTATCGGTGAAGTGAGCGAAGACGGGCGCATTGCGCCGCGTCGGCTGATTCGGTCGGAATGACCGAAACCGCGGGGCCAGGCAGTTGCCGAGCCCCACGGCATCAAGGGTGGCTGTCAGTAGGCACGGTCACACCTTTTTTATTAATACAGGGATTTGTCCCTGGCCTATTGGACCCCGCATGCGGGATCCGTTATCAGGAGAAGCCAAATGGCCCTCAGCGTTGAAGAAAAAGCTCAGATCGTTGCCGAATATCAGCAAGCCGCCGGCGATACCGGTAGCCCGGAAGTGCAGGTTGCTCTGCTGACCGCCAACATCAACAAGCTGCAAGGCCACTTCAAGGCCAACGATAAAGACCACCACTCCCGTCGTGGTCTGATCCGTATGGTCAACCAGCGTCGTAAGCTGCTGGATTACCTGAAGGGCAAAGACACCACTCGTTACAGCGCCCTGATCGGTCGCCTGGGCCTGCGTCGCTAATAGCGGCCTGGTCAGTGGTGTGCGTGGGGTGTCGCAGGCTTCGGCAGGGCTGTTTTGCAGCGCTGCCGTTGGACATGCCACGCGTATCTCCGAGGTTGGCAGCCTGGCAATGCTGAGCGGTTTTTCCGCTTGGTGCCAGGCTCCCAGCCTCGTGTTGTATCTGGACGGTCAATGGGGCCGATTCCCCGTTCTGCCCAAGAATTCGCAAGAAACCAGTTCCCCCAAGAGCCACTGAAAAAGGTAGGAAACCGTGAACCCGGTAATCAAGACTTTCCAGTTCGGTCAATCGACCGTCACTCTCGAAACGGGCCGTATTGCCCGTCAGGCAACCGGCGCCGTGCTGGTTACCGTCGACAACGACGTCACCGTGCTGGTGACTGTGGTAGGCGCCAAACAGGCTGATCCAGGCAAGGGTTTCTTCCCGCTGTCGGTTCACTACCAGGAAAAGACCTACGCCGCTGGCAAGATCCCAGGTGGCTTCTTCAAGCGTGAAGGCCGTCCTTCCGAGAAAGAGACGCTGACCTCGCGCCTGATCGACCGTCCGATCCGTCCGCTGTTCCCGGAAGGCTTCATGAACGAAGTGCAGGTCGTCTGCACCGTGGTTTCCACCAGCAAGAAGACCGATCCGGACATCGCTGCGATGATCGGTACCTCGGCTGCCCTGGCCATTTCCGGTATTCCGTTCGAAGGCCCGATCGGCGCTGCCCGCGTTGCCTTCCACGAAAGCACTGGCTACCTGCTGAACCCGACCTACGAGCAACTGGCTGCCTCGAGCCTGGACATGGTCGTTGCCGGTACCTCCGATGCTGTACTGATGGTTGAGTCGGAAGCTCAAGAGCTGACCGAAGACCAGATGCTGGGTGCCGTACTGTTCGCCCACGACGAGTTCCAGGCTGTTATCCAGGCTGTCAAAGAGCTGGCTGCCGAAGCTGGCAAGCCGACTTGGGACTGGAAACCTGCCGTTGCCAACACCGAGCTGTTCAATGCTATCCGCGCCGAGTTCGGCGAAGCGGTTTCGCAGGGCTACACCATCACCGTCAAAGCCGACCGCTATGCGCGTCTGGGTGAGCTGCGCGACCAGGCGGTTGCCAAGTTCTCCGGTGAAGAAGGCCAGCCTTCGGCTTCCGAAGTCAAAGACATCTTCGGCGAAATCGAATACCGCACCGTTCGCGAAAACATCGTCAACGGCAAGCCACGTATCGACGGCCGCGACACCAAGACTGTACGCCCGCTGAACATCGAAGTAGGTGTGCTGCCGAAAACTCACGGTTCTGCACTGTTCACCCGTGGCGAAACCCAGGCCCTGGTCGTTGCGACCCTGGGTACTGCCCGTGATGCCCAGCTGCTGGACACCCTCGAAGGCGAGAAGAAAGACCCCTTCATGCTGCACTACAACTTCCCACCGTTCTCGGTAGGTGAGTGTGGCCGCATGGGCGGTGCTGGCCGTCGCGAAATCGGCCACGGCCGTCTGGCCCGCCGTTCGGTTCAGGCCATGCTGCCTGCTGCTGACGTGTTCCCGTACACCATCCGTGTGGTTTCGGAAATCACCGAATCCAACGGCTCCAGCTCCATGGCTTCGGTCTGCGGTGCTTCCCTGGCCCTGATGGACGCCGGTGTGCCGATGAAGGCGCCGGTTGCCGGTATCGCCATGGGCCTGGTCAAGGAAGGCGACAAGTTCGCGGTCCTGACCGACATCCTGGGTGACGAAGACCACCTGGGCGACATGGACTTCAAGGTAGCCGGTACCGCCAAAGGCGTCACTGCGCTGCAGATGGACATCAAGATCAACGGCATCACCGAAGAGATCATGGAAATCGCCCTGGGCCAGGCCCTGGAAGCGCGCCTGAACATCCTCGGCCAGATGAACCAGGTCATTGGCCAGTCGCGTACCGAACTGTCGGCCAACGCCCCGACCATGATCGCGATGAAGATCGACACCGACAAGATCCGCGACGTCATCGGTAAAGGCGGCGCCACCATTCGCGCCATCTGCGAAGAGACCAAGGCTTCGATCGACATCGAAGACGACGGCTCCATCAAGATCTTCGGCGAAACCAAGGAAGCGGCAGATGCTGCCAAGCAGCGCATCCTGGGCATCACCGCTGAGGCCGAGATCGGCAAGATCTACGTCGGCAAGGTTGAGCGCATTGTCGACTTCGGCGCCTTCGTCAACATCCTGCCTGGCAAGGACGGCCTGGTGCACATCTCCATGCTGAGCGATGCTCGCGTCGAGAAAGTCACCGACATCCTGAAAGAAGGCCAGGAAGTCGAAGTGTTGGTACTGGACGTGGACAACCGCGGCCGTATCAAGCTGTCGATCAAAGACGTTGCTGCGGCCAAGGCCTCGGGCGTCTAAGCGACACACGCTACAGAGAAAGGGCCCCTCGGGGCCCTTTTTTCATGGGCGACGGGAACCTTTTGCGGACTTGCATCTTGCATGCAGGTTTACCGCGCTGATTGCAAAATGCACGACCATCGAAGTGATGGCTGTTTGCTAACTTATTGATTTAAAAGAGAATAATAGAAGCGGCAAAGCTGGCACAGCCCGTGCAACTACCTTCATACCTGCCGCCAGGACATACGGCGCAGACCTTTCGAAAAACAGGAGTGACCCACATGAAGAAGTTCGCCATTGCTGCCGCTACTGCTACCGCTCTGACCCTGACCATGGCTAACGGTGCATTTGCCGCTGAGCCAACCCAGGCTCCAGTCATGTTGGCGGCCAACACCGTCGACAACGCCAAGCAAGAAGGCTCCGACACTTGGATCACTACCAAGGTGAAAGCTGACCTGCTGACTGAAAAAGGCATCCCAGGCAGCGACATCAAAGTCGAGACCAGCCAAGGTGTTGTGTCCCTGTCTTCTGATGTGAAGGTTACCGAATCGCAGAAAGAAGAAGCGGTACGCATCACCAAGAACATCAAAGGCGTCAAGAGCGTAATGTCTGACGGCCTGAAAGCCGAATAAGGAATGTCCCGTCGGCCAAATGGATTTGGCCACTTTCATCAAAGCCCTGGCCCGTGCCAGGGCTTTGTCTTGCGCTCAATACGCCGGGTTGCGTGTGATGACATCGCTTTCGAAGCATTCCTGCTCAAGGATCAGAGGCTCTACCAATGGGCGGCTGTCGCGAAAATGCGCGGTCTGGGTATGTGCTTCATACGCAGCATCATCGCGGTAGATTTCGTACAGGTAGATCACCTCCGGATCGACTCGGTCCTGTGACACATCGAACACCAGGCAGCCTGGCTCACTCGCCACGGAAGCTGCAGCATTGACCTTGATTGCACTCAGAAAAGCGTCGGCGCATCCAGGCTTCACTCGGGTCTTGATGAACAGGCTATACACAAATGGCTCCTTTTGTTTTAAATTCAATAATGAATTGTATACAAAAATGGAGCTTCGCCAATGTCCGAATTGCCTGCACGCCCTGGCCGCCTGAATGGCCTGCGCCACATCGCCCTGCTGGTGCCCAACCTGGAGGAATGTGAACGCTTCTACGTCGATGTGCTGGGCATGGAAGTGCTGAATCGCGCCAATGAGGACCTGGTGTATCTCACCTGCGGTAACGACAACCTGTCGCTTGGGCGTGGGGCAGGGGCGGCCAACGGGTTACAGACCCTGGATCACTACGGATTCATCGTCGACAGCGTGGAGGAGCTGGAAGCCTGGTACCAGTACTTCAAGGCTCATGGTGTGACCTTGCTCGACCGGCCGTTCAATCATGGTGACGGCGCGCGTAGCTTCCACCTGCTGGACCCGGCTGGGAACAAGGTTCAACCGCTGTATCACCCGGCGGTGTCGGGGCAGCGGTTGGTTTGAAGCCCGTACTGGCCTCTTCGCGGGCACGCCCGCTCCCACAGGTATTGCGCAGGTCCGAGGTTGTGCGCCATCTCTGTGGGAGCGGGCGTGCCCGCGAAGAGGCCAGGCCTGCCAGAGGGGATTACTCGGCATCCAGGTGCATCGGCGTAATCACTCGCCCATCGTCCTCAGGCTGGCCCAGGCTGGTATCGATGAAGTACACCCGGTCATCTTCCAGCTTGCCCTTGTCCACCAGGTAATCCTTGATGCTGCTGGCCCGCTCCTGGCCCAGTGTACGCAGCAAGGCGGTACTCTCAGCCCATGACTTGATCACCGCCTCGCGCAGCTTGGCGGTACGCTCGTCACGGCTCAGTTGCTCCCATTCTGCGGGGGGCTGCTTTTTCAGGCGGCTGCGGTAAATGCCTTCGAGCATCGCGGGCTTGTCGCTGTCGTCGACCACCAGCATCGAGGCATTGGCCGGCACCTTGTCACCCCGTCGCTGCAGGATTTTGTACCAGGTGGCCTGGTACTCACGCTCCAGACGCTGTTGGGCGATCAGCGGGCCGTCGCTGGCCTGGGCGCTGGTGCCTTCGATTTCCAGGCGCAGTCCCGGGCGCTCTTTCAGTGCGGATGCCAGCTTGTCCAGGGACGCCTGGGCATCGCCGCTGAGTTCGCTGGAGCCCGGGGCGAACGCCACGTTGCCAAGGTCTTCCGAGCCGCCGCCGCTGATCAGCCCGCCAATGAATTTGAATGGCGCCTGCGCCGCGCGCAGTACCAGGTTGCGTAGGGTTTGCCAAACGATCGGCATCACGCTGAATTGCGGGTTGTTGAGGTCGCCAGACACCGGCAGCTCGATCGAGATCTTGCCCTCGGTATCCTTCAGCAGTGCTACCGCCAGGCGGATAGGCAGGTCGACCGCATCCGGGCTGTCGACTTTCTCGCCCAGCTGCAGTTGTTCCACTACCACCTTGTTCTCGGCCTTGAGCTGGCCGTTGGTGATCAAGTAGTGCAGGTCCAGGTTCAGCCGGCCCTTGCGGATTCGGAAACCGGCGAACTTGCCGGAGTAGGGCGTCAACGTGGTCAGTTCGACGCGCTTGAAGCTGGTGGCAATGTCCAGGCTGGCCAGTGGGTTGAACGGGTTGAGTGCGCCCTTGATGGTAACCGGAGCGTAGCGGTCTACCTTGCCCTTGACGTCGACCTTGGCCGGCAGCGGCTTGCGGTTGTCGATGGTGCCGATCTGGCCGTTGAGTTGCTGGATGGCCGTGGCGAAGTTGGGGGTAAGCGACAGGTCGGCAAAGTTGGCCGAGCCGTCCTTGATGTCGATCTGGCCGATATGGATGCCGAGCGGCTTGCTGTTGCTGGCCGTGGTCGGCTTGGCCTGGCTGCTCGTCGGGGCGCCGGCCGGTTGCGGGATCAGCAGGTCATTGACGTTGGTAGTACGGTCTTCGTTGATGATGAAGCGTGCATAGGGCTGCAGCAGGGTCACCTTGTCGATCGACAGTGCATCGCCGTGCACGTAGGACAAGCCGTCCACGTTCACCTGTTGCCATTTGACGAAGTCGCGGCTCTTGATGGTGTCGAGGGTATGCAACTGGCTGACCTGCGCCTTGCCGGTAACATTGAAGGCCAGCGGTGCGGTGTTCTTCAGGTCGACCTTGAGGTCGCTGGAGAGCATGCCACTGCGCAGCTCCAGCAGGATGAACGGGCTGATGTAGGCCTGGGCCACACGCAGGTCGATGTCGCGGGTGCTCACATCCAGCTTTGCCCATATCGGTGCCAGGTTGACTTGGCCTGCGGCCTGCAGCTTGCCTTGCTTGCCCACACCAGTGTCGAGTTTGACGGTGAAGGGCGACTGGTTGAGGCTGTCGAAACCTTGCAGGTCGGCATTGAGAGGGCCAATGTCCAACGCTACCGGTTCCTTCTGGCTGCGATCTGCCAGGTGCACCAGGTAATTGCGCAACTGCACGTCCTTGAGCAGCACTTGCCAGGGTTTGCTTGGCTCCTTGGCAGCTTTCTCTTCAGGCGTAGGTTCTGCGGCAGCTGGCTCGGCCTTTTCCTTCGGCGTGGCCTTGGCGGGTTGGCTGGCGAACAGCTTCTGCCAGTCGAGCTGGCCGTCTTTTTCCAGCGCCGCCCAGGTTTCGAGTTTTTCGCTACGGACCTTGCCCACGATGACCTGCTGTTTGACCAGATCAATGGAAGTTTCGCTAACCGCCAGGCTGGCCAGGCGTGCCAGCGGTCGGCCATCCGGCGCCTTGATGGCGAATGGCGCGATCTGTACGGAAGCGTTATCCAGCAGCAGCTCGGTCTGTTTGGCGAGGTTGAGCGTGTAATGCGTATCGAGGTTGAACACGCCGTCTTCCAGCACCAGAGGCACGGCATCGCGCACGTAGGGCCAGAACAGCTTCATCTTGCCGTCAGTGACCTTCAGTGTGCCTTCGGAGGCGATCGGCGACAGGCTCAGTGTACCCTTCCAGTCCACGCGTCCGCCGTTGGGGCCGCTGGCCACCAAGGTCATGTCGGCGCTGTCGTTGGGCAGGGTGCTGAGGTTTTTCAGCTCCAGACTCATGTTGTCGTAGAGGAACTCGATCGGCTCGCTGGGGCGCAGGTCCTCGAAGTGCAGGTAGCCTTCGACGAGCTTGATGCTGCCAATACGTAGCGGGAACGGGTCGCTGGGTGGCTCTTCGGGTTTGGCTTCGCTGGCCGGTAGTTTGAACAATCCGGTCAGGTTGAGGGTGCCGTCTTTGGCGAACAGCACTTCGTTGCGCGGTTTGTCGAGTTCCACTGCTTCCAGATGCAGGGCTTTGGTCCACAGGCTGTCGAGCGAGGCGTTAGCGTAAAGACGCTCGAAACCGACCTGCTCCTTGCCCGGCTCGCCGATCTGCAGGCCCCACAGCGTCAGCTCGAGGCTGAAGGGGTTGAGTTCGATCCGCTCGAGGTGGGCCGGCACGGTGGCGTATTGGGCCAACTGCTGGTTGGCGATGCGCAGTGCAACACCGGGAAGAATGAGAAAGCCGAGCAGGCTATACAGGGCTACCAGGGCCACGATTGCGCCAGCGGCGCGAGTCAATCCTTTGTACATGTGTCGCTTCGTCTGTCTAAGCCGGAGTGCTTGGAGTATGGCACGTTAAATCAGTTCCGCAGGGGCGACCTTTTGCGCTCAATCAATGCCCATGCGTCGTTTGGCCCGGTGTGCCGAGCCGTCGCGCATTGCCCAGCGCAGAACCGGCGCGGTGCCGCGCAGGCCCAGGCGGATCAGGCGCTGCTGCAGGGGCCCGTGCTGCAGCCCGAGCATGGCCTGGGCCCAGCCGGGCAGCAAGTCGATACCCGCGTGCAGCATCAGTTTGCCAACCGGCTGTGCCAGGCGGCTGGGGGCCGGGGCGTCGAGCAGGATCTGTATGACCTTATGGCTGCGCGCATCACAGTGCAGCTGCGGGCGCATGTGTTGCAGATAGTCTTCAACTTGCTGGCACGAGCGCGGTACGTCACGGGCACCAAGGCGCTCGGCGATCAGGGCGATTTCGTTGTAATAGGCATTTTGCTCGGCGCGTGGCAGGTGTGGGTTGCGGTAACGTAGGTGGGCGGCGAGGAAACTGCTGACCTCCGCTACGTGCACCCAGGTCAACAGATCCGGGTCGCTGGCCGCATAGGGGCGGCCATCTGGTGCCGTGCCGGTGACCTGCAGGTGAATGGTGCGCACTTTGTCGATCAGCCACTCGGCATCGCCGGTGGCGCCGAAGGTGGTGCCGGAAATGAACTGGCTGGTGCGGCGCAAGCGGCCGAGCAGGTCTTCACGAAAATTGGAGTGGTCCCATACACCGGCCAGGGCCAGAGGATGCAACAACTGCAGCATTAGCGCGCTGATGCCACCGACCAGCATGCTAGGGAAGTCGCCATGTACCCGCCAGCTGATGCTGTGTGGGCCGAACAGGCCGGGGTCGCCCTTGGGCGACTCCAGGTCGAGCTGGCCGAGGGCCAGCCCAGTGAGGCTCATGACCTGGGTTTCGATGCGGCGACGAAGGGCTTCCATGGCGACCTGTTGTGCAGGGCGGCCATGGTTGGCGGCCGCCGGTTACTGGTTGAGGCGTTTGTCGATCAGGCCCTGTACCACGCTTGGGTCGGCCAGGGTCGAGGTATCGCCCAGGTTTTCCAGCTCGTTGCAGGCGATTTTGCGCAGTATACGCCGCATGATCTTGCCTGAGCGCGTCTTGGGTAGCGCTGGCGCCCACTGAATCAGCTCAGGCTTGGCGAAACTGCCGATTTCCTTACTGACCAGGGCAAACAGCTCGGCCTTGAGTGCGTCATCCGGCGACACGCCATTCATGGTCGTGACGAAGGCGTAGACGCCCTGGCCCTTGAGGTCGTGGGGGTAGCCGACCACTGCGGCTTCCGCCACGCTGTCATGCAGCACCAGTGCGCTTTCTACTTCCGCGGTGCCGATGCGGTGCCCGGAAACGTTGATCACATCGTCGATGCGCCCGGTGATCCAGTAGTCGCCATCGGCGTCGCGGCGGGCACCGTCGCCGGTGAAGTAGTAGCCAGGCAAAGGCTTGAAGTAGGTGTCGACCATCCGCTGGTGGTCGCCGTAGACACTGCGGATCTGCCCGGGCCAGCTGGCCTTGATTGCCAGCAGGCCGGCGCCGGGGCCTTCGATCAGTTTGCCTTTTTCATCCAGTAGCACGGGTTGCACGCCGAACATTGGCTGGGTGGCGCAGCCGGGTTTGAGCGACTGCGTGCCGGGCAGTGGGGTGAGCATGATGCCGCCGGTTTCGGTCTGCCACCAGGTATCCACAATCGGGCAGCGCTTCTGCCCGACCTCCTCGAAATACCATTCCCAGGCTTCCGGGTTGATCGGCTCACCGACGCTGCCCAGCAGGCGCAGGCTTTTGCGCGAGGTGCTCTGCAGTGGCGCGGAGCCCTCGCGCATCAGGGCGCGCAGGGCGGTCGGGGCGGTGTAGAAGATGTTCACCTGGTGCTTGTCCACCACCTGCCAGAAGCGCGAGGTGTCCGGGTAGTTGGGCACGCCTTCGAACATCAGCGAGATTGCGCCATTGGCCAGCGGGCCGTAGACGATGTAGCTGTGGCCGGTCACCCAGCCGACATCGGCGGTGCACCAGAACACTTCGCCGTCACGATAATCGAACACCACCTTGAAGGTCATCGTTGCCTGCAGCAGGTAGCCGGCGGTGGTATGCAGCACCCCTTTGGGTTTGCCGGTACTGCCGGAGGTGTAGAGGATGAACAGCGGGTCTTCGGCTTCCATCGGCTCAGGAGGGCAGTCGTCGCCGGCGGCCTCCGTCGCTTCGTGGTACCAGAGGTCGCGGCCCTCGGCCCAGGCCACATCGCCGCCAGTGCGGCGCACCACCAATACACTACTGACCGCTGGGCAGTTGGCCAGGGCCTTGTCGACATTCTGTTTCAGCGGGATGCGCTTACCGCCACGCACACCTTCATCGGCAGTGATCACGGTGCGGCAGTCGGCATCGAGAATTCGGTCACGCAGGGCATCGGGGGAGAAACCGCCGAACACCACCGAGTGGATGGCGCCGATGCGGGTGCAGGCAAGCATGGCGAAGGCGGCCTCGGGGATCATTGGCATGTAGATGCACACCCGATCGCCTTTCTTCACACCACGCGCTTTCATTGCATTGGCCAGGCGGCAGACCTGACGGTGCAGTTCGCGGTAGGTGATGGCCTTGGAGTCCTTGGGGTCGTCGCCCTCCCACAGCAAGGCCGGTTGCTCGCCGCGCTGGGCCAGATGGCGGTCGATGCAGTTGTAGCTGACATTGAGTTGCGCACCGTCGAACCAGCGGGCCTTGCCGGTATGCAGGTCGCATTGCTGCACGCTCGACCAGGGCTTGATCCAGTCCAGACGTTTGGCTTGTTCGGCCCAGAAGGTGTCTGGGTCTTCGACCGACTGGCGGTAGAGGCGGCGGTAGTCTTCGGGGGTGAGGGCGGCGGACTGGCTGACAGCCAGGGCCTGGGGGTATTTGCGGATATCGAACATGGCGGGTGGTCCTGCTCTTGTAAGGGGCGATGGACTGCAACGGCTATTCGATAAGACAGTGTAGCTGGGAGCGGTGTTCAACCTGGGCAGGCCTCTTCGCGGGCTTGGCCGCTCCCATAGGTACTGCACAGTCGTCGAGGGCTGTGTTGTACCTGTGGGAGCGGGCAAGCCCGCGAAGAGGCCGGCGAAGGTATCAAATCACCCGCGGTGACGGCCGCGGAAGTAGTTGATCAGGCCCTGGGTAGAACCGTCTTCGGCGCTGTCTTCCAGGCTGCCGACCAAGCGCTGGTAAACGCCCTTGCCCAGTTCCTTGCCCAGCTCGACGCCCCACTGGTCGAAGGCGTTGATACCCCAGATAACGCTCTGGACGAACACCTTGTGCTCGTACATGGCCACCAGCGCGCCCAGGCGGCGCGGGCTGATGCGCTCGACCACCAACGTGTTGCTCGGGCGGTTACCCGGGATCACCTTGTGCGGGGCCAGCTTTTCGATGTCCGCTTCGTTGAGGCCTTTGCCGCGCAATTCGGCTTCGGCTTCCTCGCGGGTTTTGCCCAGCATCAGCGCCTGGCTCTGCGACAGGCAGTTGGCGTACAGCCACTGGTGGTGGTCGGCCACTGGGTTGAAGCTCACCACCGGCACGATGAAGTCGGCCGGAATCAGCTGGGTGCCCTGGTGCAGCAACTGGTGGTAGGCGTGCTGGCCGTTGCAACCCACGCCGCCCCAGATTACCGGCCCGGTGTCGGTCTTCACCGGGGTACCGTCTTGCAGCACGCTCTTGCCGTTGGATTCCATGTCCAACTGCTGCAGGTGCTTGGTGATGTTGCGCAGGTAGTGGTCGTACGGCAGGATCGCGTGGCTGTTCGCGTCCCAGAAGTTGCCATACCACACGCCCAGCAGAGCCAGTAGCACCGGCATGTTCTTGTCGAACGGTGCGGTCTGGAAGTGCTGGTCCATGGTGTAGGCACCGGACAGCAGTTCCTTGAAGTTGGCAGTGCCGATGGCCAGGGCGATCGGCAGGCCGATGGCCGACCACAGCGAGTAGCGCCCGCCCACCCAGTCCCACATCGGGAAGATGTTTTCTTCGCGGATACCGAACGCTACAGCAGCGGCCTTGTTGCTGGAAACTGCAATGAAGTGGCGGTACAGCTCGGCTTCCGAGCCGCCTTGGGCCAGGTACCAGGTCCGCGCGGCCATGGCGTTTTTCAGCGTCTCGAGCGTATTGAACGACTTCGACGAGACGATGAACAAGGTGGTTTCGGCGCGCAGGTTGGCCGACAGTTCGTGGAACTCACTGCCGTCGATGTTGGCCAGGTAATGGCAGCGTACGCCGCGCTGGGCGTAGGGTAGCAGCGCTTCGGAAACCAGCTCGGGGCCAAGGAAGGAACCGCCAATACCAATGTTGACCACGTCGGTGATTGGCTTTTCGCTGTAGCCGCGCCACAGGCCATCGTGAATGCGGCCGACCAGTTCGGTAATCTGGTTGAGCACCTTGTGCACTTCCGGCATGACGTTCACGCCGTTGACACTGAGTTTGTCACCTACAGGCCGGCGCAAGGCGGTGTGCAGCACCGGGCGGCCTTCGGAGGCATTGATGATCTCACCACCGAACATCGACTTGATGGCGTCCTGCAGGCCCACTTCATTGGCCAGGTTGACCAGCAGATCGCGGCTTTGCTCGGTGATCAGGTTTTTCGAGTAGTCGAGGAACAGGCCGCAAGCGCTGAGGGAAAACTGGTCGAAGCGCTTGGCATCGGCGGCGAAGGCTTCGCGCATGCTGAAGCTTTGCATGGCGTCGCGGTGTTTCTGAAGCGCCTGCCAGGCGGGCAGGGCCGTCACATCGTGGGGTGTACGGTAATACGCCATTGCGCGGGGGTCCCTTGGTGCGTGGTGAGGGCTTGGACACGGCAGTCATTGCCGGGTTCAGGCTGGCATCATTATAGGCAAAGGCCACGCGCTGGGAATGGGTATGGCAGGGGGATTTTGGGGGACTTTGTAAGCAAATCCGCTCCTGCAAGTGAATATAGGAGCGGGCTTGCCTGCGAATGGGCTGCAGGCAGCCCAAGGCCATTATGCGGTCTTCTCTTCCACATGCAGGTAGAGGTTGTCGATCAACCGCGTGTTACCCAGGTAAGCCGCCGCAATCACCACCAGGTCTCGATCATCGATCACTGCCGGGCGCAGGCTTACGGCATGGCGTACTTCCAGGTAATCCGGGCGGAAACCCGCTGCGCTCAGTTGTGCCTGGCCTTCAGCGACCAGCGCGGCAAAATCCCGCTGGCCACGGCCGATGCCCACTGCGATGTGTTGCAGCGTGCGGTACAGCGCTGGCGCAGCAGCACGCTGCTCTGGCGTGAGGTAACCATTGCGCGATGACAGCGCAAGGCCATCCTCGGCACGCACAGTGGGTTCGCCGATGATCTGGATCGGCATGTTCAGGTCGCGCACCATGGCGCGGATCACCGCCAGCTGCTGATAGTCCTTTTCGCCGAACACGGCGAGGTCTGGCTGGACCATGTTGAACAGCTTGTTCACTACGGTGGCCACACCCTCGAAGTGCCCAGGCCGGCTGGCGCCGCACAGGCCTTCGGAAAGCTGGGGCACGCTGACACGGGTTTGCACGCTCATGCCGTCGGGGTACATCTCTTCCACGGTGGGCGCGAACAGCAGGTTGCAGCCGGCCTGCACCAGGCGCTCCTGGTCGGCTGCCAGGGTGCGTGGGTATTTGTCGAGGTCTTCGTTGGCGCCAAATTGCAGCGGGTTGACGAAGATGCTGGCGACCACGAAATCGGCGCGCTGCGCCGCCTTGGATACCAAGGCTGCGTGGCCACTGTGCAGGTTGCCCATGGTCGGCACGAAACCGATGCGTTTGCCTTCACCGCGAGCGCGGGCCACTGCCGCGCGCAGTTCGCGGACGGTCTTGACTGTATTCATGCACTGAACCCGTGTTCGCTGCCTGGGAAACTGACTTGCTTGACTGCCTCGACGTAAGCGACGAGGGCACTGTGGATATCCGGTTGGCCCTGCATGAAGTTCTTCACGAACTTCGGTACCCGGCCGCTCAGCGACAGGCCGAGCATGTCGTGCAGTACCAGCACCTGGCCATCGGTGGCGTTGCCGGCGCCAATGCCGATTACCGGGATGCCTACGGCGTTGGTGATTTCCGCCGCCAGTTCGCTGGGGACGCATTCGAGCAGCAGCATAGCCGCACCGGCCTGTTCCAGGGCAATGGCGTCGGCGCGCATCTGCCGGGCCTGGGCTTCCTGGCGGCCCTGCACTTTGTAGCCGCCCAGCACGTTGACGGTTTGCGGGGTCAGGCCCATGTGCGCGCACACTGGCACACCACGTTCGGCCAGCAAGCGGATGGTTTCGGCCAGCCAGGCTGCGCCTTCGATCTTGACCATGTGGGCGCCGGCCTGCATCAGTGTGGCGCTGTTGGCAAAGGCCTGCTCCGGCGTGGCGTGGGCCATGAACGGCAGGTCGGTGAGGATCAGCGCGCCGTCGTTGCCGCGTTTGACGCTGGCGGTGTGGTAGGCCATTTCCGCCGTGGTGACCGGCAAGGTGCTGTCGTGGCCCTGCAGGACCATCCCCAGCGAGTCGCCCACCAGCAACACTTCAACGCCGGCCTGGCTGGCAGCCTTGGCGAAGGTCGCGTCGTAGCAGGTCAGCATGGTGATTTTTTCACCCTTGGCCTTGAGGCCGTTAAGGGTGGTAAGGGTTACTTCAGGCATGTAGGAAATTCCTCGTTCAGGCGCTGTAAAAAACGACTGCATTCAACGCGTGTAGTCATCTTCCGGAGCGGCACATCATCGCGCGTGATGTTCGGGCACAGGTCCGTCCGGGCCTAAATACGGGTATGCGGCACTTTGGTGCCACACGGGACGCCTATAGTCGTGAGCGAGGTGTGGGAAGTCAATCACCCTGTTACCGCATTGTTACGATCAGGGTGTTACTGGCGTTACCGAGGTGGCAATGCAGGCTGGAACGCCCGGTTTACAGGCGTTCCAGGCCGACGAACGGGCATTCGTCGAGCAGTTGCGCGAGGGCGCGGCCATCGGCCAGGCGGAAATCGCCCGGTACCAGTTCGGCCAACGGATACAGCACGAAGGGGCGGGCATGCATGTGGTAATGCGGCACTTTCAGGCGTGGCTGGTCGAGCACCTGGTCACCGAACAGCAGGATGTCCAAATCCAGCGTGCGCGGGCCCCAGCGCTCTTTGCGCACGCGGCCCTGGTCGTTTTCGATGGCCTGCAGCGCATCGAGCAATGCCAGTGGTGCCAGGGCGGTGTCCAAGGCGGCGACAGCATTGGTGTAGCGCGGTTGGCCGGGCAGCAGCGAATCGCTGGTGTACAGGGCCGAGGCGGCTACCAGGCGCGTGGCTTCGACCTGGTCGAGCGCCTGCAGGGCGCTACGCAACTGCTCGGCAGGGGCGTCCAGGTTGCTGCCCAGGCCTATGTAGGCGCGAATGGTCACTCGAACGCCTCGTCGCCACTGCGCTTGCGTTTGCTGCCGCTGCGCTTGCGCTTGCGCGGGCCGGCGCTTTCGTCGCGGCTGCCAAGCTCACGGATCATCTCGCGGCGCTCGCTGTCGTTTGCGTCCTGGTAATCGGTCCACCACTGGCCCAGGTCGTCGGTTTCTTCCCCGGCGCTTTCACGCAGCAGCAGGAAGTCGTAACCGGCGCGGAAACGCGGGTTGTCCAGCAGCATGTCGGCGCGTTTGCCGCTGCGGCGCGGCAGGCGCTCCTGCATGTCCCAGATTTCGCGGATCGGCAGGGTGAAACGCTTGGGGATGGCAATGCGCGCGCACTGCTCAGCGATCAGGTCGTGGGCCGCACCGTTCATGGCCGGGATCGGCGGTACGCCCTGGTTCTGCAGGTGCAGCACACGGGCCGGCAGAGCTGGCCAGAGCAGAGCCGCAAACAGGAAGGCTGGCGTCACCGGCTTGCCCTGCTTCACGCGCAGGTCGGTGTTGTTCAGCGCCTGGCTGATCAGCGTGTGGGTGTAGGTCGGCCGCTCGTCCAGCGCGTGGGCACTGGCCGGGAACAGCGGTTCGAACAACTCCAGATCGACCAGCATTTCGAAGGCCATGGCACCTTGGCCGCTGAGGAACAGCTTGAGGCATTCCTCGAACAGGCGTGCGGGTGGAATCTCGCGCAGCATCGGGGCCAGACCGCGAATCGGCAGGAAGGTGTGCTTTTCGATGCCAAAGTCGAGCTTGGCAGCAAAACGCACCGCGCGCAGCATGCGCACCGGGTCTTCCTGGTAGCGGTGGGTCGGGTCCCCGATCAGCCGCAGCAGGCGATTGCGCACGTCGTGCACACCGTTGGCGTAATCGAGAATGCGTTCGCTGACCGGATCGTAGTACAGGGCGTTGATGGTGAAGTCGCGGCGTTGCGCGTCCTCTTCCAGGGTGCCGTACACGTTGTCTCGCAGAATGCGACCACTGGCGTTATGCGACGAACGGTGGGCATCGCCCTGATCGCCCTCGGAGTGGTGGGCGCGGAAGGTGGCGACTTCAATGATCTCACGGCCGAAATGCACATGGACCAATTTGAAGCGGCGACCAATGATGCGGGCGTTGCGGAACTCGGCACGGACCTGTTCGGGGGTGGCGCTGGTGGCCACGTCGAAGTCCTTCGGCGTAATGCCCAGCATCAGGTCGCGGACACAGCCACCGACCAGGTAAGCCTGGTAGCCGGCGCTTTGCAGGCGCTCCACGATGTTGACCGCATGACGGCTGAACTGGTGGCGCTGCAGCGAATGCTGGCTCTTGTTGATCACCTCGGGCGTGGTGCGCCTGTGGTGCGGGCCCGGTACGGGCGGGCGGAAAGACTGGAACAGCTTCTTCAGCATGGGATGCACTGTGTGAAGGAATGTTCGGCCAAGAATAGGAGAATGGCCGCATGATGGGCGGGGATTCTAGCATTTACTCGGGGAATGGTGTAGGCGGGTAGCAGGATGCCTGCCAGAAGGGTAGAAATGACAAGGGGAGCCTAAGCTCCCCAAGAAGTCATTGCGTGCTCTTATTGTTTTTTTGCTGGGCTTCTTGTTTTTGTTGAGTGCCCTGTCCACAAATCTCGAAGCTTGTGGACGACCCCCAAACCGGGGGTAAAGAGCAAACGGATTGCTTTGGCCGCTGATGACACGTTGATCTGTCGATCCAACCAGTTCAGGCGCTGCTTTTTAGTGCAGTTTTTGTTGTTCTCTGCCTGGTTGTGGGGCAAGCCCCAAACACGCATCCTCTCCAAAAGAATCAGTTAGCTGCGCCTCCGCCGTCTTGTTTTTATTGTGCGTGAGCCGTTTCGTCTTGTTCTTATTCTGAGTTGCAGTGCTTGTTATTGTTCTTGTACCAAACATATAGCAGGTGCCGTGCCAACTTTTCAAAACCCAGTAAAATCAAGGGGTTGAGTAGGTTTCGCAATTTTCGGAAGGTCGAAAATGTCGGAATTTCGTTACCGTACGCCTCGGGGGCTGTTACGGCGGAAAGCGTGGGTAACAGATTTTTACGGGAGGTGATGTGTTACCTGGGGTGTTCCCAGGCCAGATGTGTTCGCCACACCCCGTTCAGCGCCTGTGCCATTGGCGCGCATCCCCCTCGGTGCACGACAGGATATTGAAGGGGACACACAAGGGGCCGCGCGCCAATGGCTCAGGATTGATTGGCCCGAAACAGATGTAGGAGCGAGCTTCGCTCGCGATGCGCCGCGTGGGCGGCGCTCGATCTCACAGGCGCCGCACTTGCTGCGGCGAACACTGGGCAGGTTGAATTACTCGCTGGTAGCGTTGCTCTTGCGTCGTGGTATGCCCAAGCGTTGGCGGCGTTCCCACAGGCACTTGCGGCTGACGCCGAGCTTGCGTGCCAGTTCGGTCTCGGTCATGTGGTCCTGGTGCTCAAGCACGAAGTGCTGGAAGTAGTCTTCCAGCGACAGGTCCTCGGTCGGCTCGTGGCTCGCGTTGGCCGCGCCGGCCACCACCAGGGCATTGTCGAGGAGGTCGTCCTCTTCCAGATCGCTCAGTTCGATGTCGATGCCCAGCAGCTCGGCGGAAATTTCTGCGCTCTCGCTGAGGATCACCGCGCGCTCCACGGCGTTTTCCAGTTCACGCACGTTACCGGGCCAGCTGTAGTGGCGAATGGCTTGCTCGGCCTCGGCCGAGAAGTGCAAGTCGTCGCGGCCGATGCGAGCGCTCTGGCGGGCGAGGAAGACGCTGGCGATCTCGTTGACGTCGCTGCCACGCTCGCGCAGTGCTGGCAGCTTCAGGGCGATCACGTGCAGGCGGTAATACAAGTCTTCACGGAACTGGCCGGCCTTGGCCAGGTTTTTCAGGTCGCGGTGGGTCGCGGCAATCAGGCGCACATCGACCTTTTGCGACTGCACCGAACCTACCCGGCGAATTTCGCCTTCCTGCAGCACACGTAGCAGGCGTGCCTGGGCTTCGAGCGGCAGTTCGCCAATTTCATCGAGGAACAGCGTACCGCCATCGGCGGCTTCCACCAAGCCGGCGCGCCCGGCGCTGGCGCCAGTGAAAGCGCCTTTTTCGTGGCCGAACAGTTCGGATTCGATCAGTGTTTCGGGGATGGCCGCGCAGTTCACCGAGATCATCGGTGCCTTGGCCCGGCGAGACAGGTTGTGCAGGGCGCGGGCCACCAGCTCTTTACCGGTGCCCGACTCGCCCTGGATCAGCACATTGGAGTCGGTTGGGGCGACTTTGCGGATCTTGCTGTACATGTCCTGCATGGGCTGGCACGAGCCGATGATGCCGATTTCGCCATTGGCCGTTGTCGCACTGCCTTTGTCGGAGGCTGCAACCTTGCCATTGCTGGCGCGTGGCTCGGCAGGCGGTGCAGCAGCCGGGGCGTTCTGCCGGTCGCGCAGAATACGCGCCACTGCCTGCAGCATCTCGTCATGGTCGAAGGGCTTGGCGATGTAGTCCACCGCGCCCATTTTCATCGAGTCCACCGCTGAGCGCAGGCTGGCGTAACTGGTCATGATCAGCACCGGGGTGCCCTGGCCGAGCTTGATCAGCTCGGTGCCGGGGGCACCTGGCAGGCGCAGGTCGCTGACGATGAGGTCGAAAGTGGCAATGCTGAAGCGTTCCTGGGCTTCCTGCACCGAGCCGGCCTCGCTGACCTGGTACTGGTTCCGCTCAAGTAGACGACGCAGGGCCGAGCGGATGATGGTTTCGTCTTCGACGATCAGAATGTGCGGCATTGATTCAATTCTCTCGACGGTCTCGAATTTCAGGGGACGTCGCTACGACATGCCGGGGCAGGGTCACGCGGATCCGGGTGCCTCGTTGCCGTTCGATATCGGCCGGGCTGTCGATGGTGATTTGCCCATAATGCTCTTCCACGATGGAATAGACCAGAGCGAGCCCCAGTCCGGTTCCTTCGCCCGGGTCCTTGGTGGTGAAGAAGGGCTCGAACAGGCGGTCCATGATGTTCTTCGGAATCCCGCTGCCTTCGTCTTCGACGATCAGGTCGACGGTGTGCTCGCTAACCTCGCTGCGCACGCGTACGGCGCTGCCGGGCGGCGAGGCGTCGCGGGCGTTGGAGAGCAGGTTGATCAGCACCTGGGCCAGGCGCTGCGGGTCGCCTTCAGCCCAATGGTCCGGGTCGCAAAGGTTGAAGAACTGTACTTCGAAATTGCGCCGGTTCAACGCCAGCAGACCGATGGCATCTTGTGCCACTTCGGCCAGGCACACGGGCTCCTCGCTGTTCTGGTGGCTGCCGCCGGCATGGGCAAAGCTCATCAGCGACTGGACGATGCGCGATACGCGCTTGGTCTGGTCAAGGATCTGGCTGGACAACTCGATGATTTCGCCATCGTCTTCGCGTTCCTCGCGCAGGTTTTGCGCCAGGCAGGCGATGCCGGTGATCGGGTTACCGATCTCGTGGGCCACGCCGGCGGCCAGGCGGCCGATGCTGGCCAGGCGCTCGGAGTGCACCAGCTTGTCTTCCAGTGCCTGGGTTTCGGTAAGGTCTTCCACCAGCAGTACCAACCCGCTGTTACCGGGGGCCAGTGGCTCGTCGATGGCTGCCTTGTGCAGGTTCAGCCAGCGCGGCTGGCCATCCAGTGCCAGGCGCTGCTTGTGCAGATGCTCGTCGGGCACGTTGATGAAGCCTTGCAGCAGGCCGCGCCAAGGCTCGTCGATGGTGACCAGGCGCGAGCCGACCACATGCTTGGCGGCAATGCCGGTGAGCTCTTCCATGGCCTTGTTCCACATCAGGATTTCCTGGTCCTTGGCCAGTGAGCAGACGCCCATGGGCAACTCCTGCAGGGTCTGGCGATGGTAGCGGCGCAGGGCATCGAGTTCGGCGGCCAGCCCGGTCAGGCGCGAGTGGTAGTCCTCCAGGCGGCTTTCGATGAAGTGGATGTCTTCGGTTACGTAGTTTTCGTTACCGGACTTGTACGGCAGGAAAGTCTCGACCATGTCCTGGGCCACGCTCGGCCCCATCAGGCCGGACAGGTTGGCTTCGATGCGGTCGCGCAGGCGGCGCAGGGCATAGGGGCGGCGTTCGTCGAACGGCAGGTAGAGGTCGCGCAGTGCTTGCTCGACTTCCTTTTGCGCGGCCTTGGCGCCCAGCGGCTTGGCCAGTTGGGTGGCAAATTCCTGCGGCGAGGCGGCGTGCAGCTCGCGGCGCTGCGGGCGGCGCACGTTATCCACGGCACAGGCTTCGGCCGCGCTGACCTCTTCGGTACTGGCGTTGGTGAACAGTGAGATCAGGGTGAACAGCAGCACGTTGGCCGCCAGCGAGGCGATGGCTGCCATGTGCCAGCTGGTATCGTCCAGCACATAGATCATGTCCAGCAGCGGGATGTAGAAGCCCTGCAAATTGCCGAGAAGCGGCAGCAGCATGGTCACCATCCACACCAGGGTGCCGGCCAGCAGCCCGGCGATGAAACCGCGGCGGTTGGCGGTTGGCCAGTAGAGCACCGACAGCACCCCAGGCAGGAACTGCAAGGTGGCGACGAACGCAACGATGCCCAGGTTGGCCAGGCTCTGGTGGTAGTTCTGGCTCAGGTAGAACATGAACCCGGCGGTGATGATGGCGACGATTAGTGCACGGCGGGTCCACTTCAGCCACCGGTAGATGTTGCCTTCGGCCGGGGGCTGGTAAAGCGGCAGCACCAGGTGGTTCAGGGCCATGCCCGACAGCGCCAGGGTGGTTACGATGATCAGGCCGCTGGCTGCCGACAGGCCGCCAATGTAGGCCAGCAGTGCCAATGCCTGGTTGTTGGCGGCGATGCCCAGACCCAGGGTGAAGTACTCGGGGTTGGTGCTGGCGCCCAGGCGCAGGCCGGCCCACAGCACCAGCGGCACGGCAAGGCTCATCAGCAGCAGGAACAGCGGCAGGCCCCAGCTGGCGCTGACCAGCGAGCGCGGGTTGAGGTTTTCGGTAAAGGCCATGTGGTACATGTGCGGCATGACGATGGCCGATGCAAAGAACACCAGCAGCAGGGTGCGCCATGGGCCTTCCTGCAGGGGGGTGTGCAGGGCGGCGAGGGCGGTCTGGTTCTGCAACAGCCAGACTTCCAGCTCGTGCGGGCCGCCGAATACGCCATACAAGGCATACAGGCCAATACCGCCCAGGGCCAGCAGCTTGATCACCGACTCGAAGGCGATGGCGAAAACCAACCCCTCATGCTTTTCGCGCGTGGCGATGTGCCGCGAGCCGAAGAAGATGGTGAACAGAATGATCAGCGTGCAAAAGGCAAAGGCCACCCGGGCCTTGACCGGCTCACCGGTAAGGATGCTGATCGAGTCGGCCACCGCCTGGATCTGCAGGGCCAGCAACGGCAGCACGCCAATCAGCATGATGATGGTGGTCAAGGCCCCGGCCCACGTGCTGCGGAAGCGGAAGGCCAGCAGGTCGGCCAGCGATGACAGCTGATAGGTGCGGGTGATCTTGAGGATCGGGTAGAGCAGCACCGGCGCCAGCAGGAATGCGCCAGACACCCCCAGGTAACAGGCAAGGAAGCCGTAGCCATACTGGTAGGCCAGGCCAACCGAGCCATAGAAGGCCCAGGCACTGGCGTAAACGCCCAGCGAAAGGGTGTAGGTAAGTGGGTGGCGAATGATCGAACGCGGGATCAGCCCGCGCTCGCTGATCCAGGCCACGCCGAACAGCACCATGAGGTACCCGGCGCTGATCAGGATCATCTGGGTCAGGCTAAAGCTCATCGGCATCTCGTTGGCTCTGCAGGATGAAGGTGACGACGATCAGGATCAGCCAGAGCAGGTAGGGGCGGTACCAGGCTCCGGTCGGTTCGATCCACCAGTCCATGATGGCCGGGGAGAACAGGTAGATCCCCACGACCAGAAGCAGGACCAAACGATAGATGTACATGCTGGCCTCGATGGTTGGGCGCTGCGGGCTTGAACTTATTATTGGCGCAAATGGCAGGGGGGATGCTAGCGGGAATCCACAGCGTTCGCCAAGGGTTTGAATTTACTGGGCTTTTGTTTTTAGGGGGGCTTTACCTGTGCCGGCCCTTTCGCGGGCATGCCCGCTCCCACAGGTAGACCACAGGCCTTGAAGGCGGCGTGGTTCCTGTGGGGGCGGGCGCGCCCGCGAAAAGGCTGGTAAAGGTTCAGCGCAAATCAGCCTCCGGCACCGTGGTCCGCTGCGCGATCGCTTCTGGCCGCCACTGCGTGCGCGCGACTGCCAGCACCTCTGCTGGCGTCGCCAACAGCAGTTCCGGATCCGTCTCCTGCCCCAGCGCCCGCAGTGCCCGCAGTAGCAGGGGAGTAGCATGCTCCGCCTGCAGTGGCGGGGAACGGTACGACTTGCCCAGCTTGTGCCCATCTGGCTGCACGATCAGCGGAATATGCAGGTAACGCGGCTGTGAGAAGCCCAGCAGTTCCTGCAGGTACAGCTGGCGCGGGGTATTGTCGAGCAGGTCGGCGCCACGCACGATGTCGGTAACACCCTGCCAGGCATCGTCCAGCACCACGGCCAACTGGTAGGCGTACAACCCGTCACGACGCTGGATGACGAAATCGCCCACCTCACGCCCCAGGTGTTGCTGGTATTCACCCTGCACACGATCGGTAAAACGGTAGATCAGCTCCGGCACCCGCAGGCGGATGGCCGCCCCTTCACGGGCATGCCCGGCGTTACGGCAAAAGCCCGGGTAAATGCCGTTGTAGCTTTCCAGTTGCTTGCGCGAGCAGGTGCAAGCGTACGCCAGGCCCATGTTGAACAGGCGGTCTACCACGGCAGCATAGGCATCGTGGCGCTGGCTCTGGAATACCACCTCGCCATCCCAGTGCAGGCCGTAACGTTCCAGCGTCTGGAGGATGGCATCGCGGGCGCCGGGCATTTCCCGGGGCGGATCGGTGTCTTCCATGCGCAGCAGCCAGCGGCCGTTGACGGCGCGGGCATCGAGCCAGGAGGCGAGGGCGGCGACCAGCGAGCCGAAGTGCAGGAAGCCGCTGGGGGTGGGGGCGAAGCGCCCGATGTAGCTGGAGTCGGTCATGGTCAGGCTGGGCATATAAATGAAACGGGGCGCATGATGCGCCCCGTTCAGGTGGAAGAAAGATCAGCCTTTGCCGACCGTTTTTTCCTTTTTCTCGGCAATTTCCTTGCAGTCGAAGCACAGGTCGGCGGTTGGGCGGGCTTCCAGGCGGCGCAAGCCGATCTCGATGCCGCACGACTCGCACCAGCCGTACTCTTCGTCCTGAATCTTCTGCAGGGTTTTATCGATTTTCTTGATCAGCTTGCGCTCGCGGTCGCGGTTGCGCAGTTCGAGGGCGAATTCCTCTTCCTGGGATGCCCGGTCTGCGGGATCTGCGAAGTTGGCTGCCTCTTCTTTCATATGGTCAACGGTCTTGTCGACGCCGACCATCAGCTCTTGCTTCCAGCCAGTGAGGATCTTGGTGAAGTGCTTGCGCATGGGCTCACCCATGTACTCCTCACCCTTGGTCTCCTGATAGGGTGCAACCCCATAAAGATTCTGGTTGGCTTTTTGCTTTTCTAGGGTGGACATGAATAGACCGCCTCTCACTCATCTGATCCAATGCGCAGGATGCTCCATCTCCGGCGACCGCCGGCCCTGCGACTGCGAGCCGCCGAACTTACCAGATAGATCGGGGGTGCGCTACCCCGCCCGATCCTGCTAATTGACACTGGCCTGAGCGGTACGTTCGGTGGTGTGCAGAGGTAGAATCTCCAGTTTAGACCCAATTGAGAGAAGGTCATGGCCCAACCCTACAGTGCGCGCAGCCGCGCCATCGAACCTTTCCACGTCATGGCGCTGCTGGCCCGGGCCAACGAGCTGCAGGCGGCCGGGCACGACGTGATCCACCTGGAAATCGGCGAGCCGGACTTCACCACGGCCGCACCCATCGTCGCTGCCGGCCAGGCCGCGCTGGCCGCCGGGCACACTCGCTATACCGCCGCACGCGGTCTGCCGGCACTGCGTGAGGCAATTGCCGGCTTTTATGGGCAGCGCTATGGCCTGAATATCGACCCGCAGCGCATCCTTGTTACCCCGGGTGGCTCCGGCGCGCTGCTGCTGGCCAGCAGCCTGCTGGTGGACCCGGGCAAGCACTGGCTGCTGGCCGATCCGGGTTACCCGTGCAATCGCCACTTCCTGCGCCTGGTCGAGGGCGGGGCCCAATTGGTACCGGTGGGCCCGGACGTTAACTACCAACTGACTGCCGAACTGGTTGAGCGCTACTGGGACAAGGACACCGTCGGCGCTCTGGTCGCTTCGCCGGCTAACCCGACTGGAACCGTGCTGGGGCGCGAAGCGTTGGCCTGCCTGGCCAAATCCACCCATGAGCGGCATGGTCATCTGGTGGTGGACGAGATCTACCACGGCCTCACCTATGGCATGGACGCGCCAAGCGTGCTGGAAGTCGACGACTCGGCCTTTGTCCTGAATAGTTTTTCCAAGTATTTCGGCATGACCGGTTGGCGCCTTGGCTGGCTGGTGGCCCCGCCCGGTGCGGTGGCCGACCTGGAGAAACTGGCGCAGAACCTGTACATCAGCGCGCCGAGCATGGCCCAGCATGCCGCGCTGGCCTGTTTCCAGCCCGAGGCGCTGGCCATTTTCGAAGAGCGCCGCGCCGAGTTCGCCCGCCGTCGCGACTACCTGCTGCCTGCCCTGCGTGAACTGGGTTTCCGCATTGCCGTCGAGCCGCAAGGCGCGTTCTACCTATATGCCGATATCAGCGCTTTTGGCGGTGACGCATTCGCATTCTGCCGACATTTCCTGGAAACCGAGCACGTGGCGTTCACGCCGGGCCTGGACTTTGGTCGCCACCTGGCCGGGCACCATGTGCGCTTCGCTTATACCCAGAGCCTGCCGCGCCTGGAAGAAGCGGTGCAGCGTATTGCCCGTGGCCTGCGGAGCTGGCAAGGCTGATGCGTTTCTCTCCGTCACTCGAGCAGGGCCGCCTGCTGCGTCGCTACAAGCGCTTTCTGGCCGATATCGAACTGGCCAGCGGCGAGCAGATGACTATCCACTGCCCGAATACCGGCTCCATGCTCAACTGCATGCGTGAAGGTGGGCAGGTGTGGTTCAGCCGCTCCAACGACCCCAGGCGCAAGCTGCCAGGGACCTGGGAAATCAGCGAAACCCCCCAGGGGCGGTTGGCCTGCGTGAATACCGGGCGGGCCAATGCATTGGTCGAAGAGGCCCTGCGCGCCGGCACTATCACTGAACTGGCTGGTTTCACTGCACTCAAGCGCGAAGTGGCCTATGGCGAGGAAGGCAGCCGTATCGACTTTCGGCTGGAGTTCGAGGGTGCTCCGACCTATGTCGAGGTCAAGAGTGTGACGCTGGGCTACCCCGACACTGCAGTTGCGGCCTTCCCTGATGCGGTGACTCAGCGCGGTGCGAAACACCTGCGCGAGCTGGCAACGCTGGCCCGGCAGGGCGTGCGGGCCGTGCAGCTGTATTGCGTGAACCTGACCGGTATCGACGCTGTGCGCCCGGCCGAGGAAATCGATATGGCCTACGCCCAGGCGCTGCGCGCTGCAGTAGCGGACGGGGTGGAGGTGCTGGCCTATGGCACCCGCCTGGACGCCGAGGGTATCGTTATCGATCGCCGCTTGCCGGTGTTGCTTACCCCTTGAACCAGATGCCCAGGCTGTCTTCGTGGCAGCCCAGGGGCTGCAGCTGCTCACCCTCGCAGGGCCCCGCCACGCATTCGCCGCTTTCTATCAGGAACAGCGCACCGTGATGGGCGCAGTGGATGAGGCTGGCGCTGTCATCCAGAAACGCGTCCTCTGCCCAGTTCAGCGGGATGTCCCGGTGCGGGCAGCGGTTGCGGTACAGGTACACCTGGCCTTGGCGGCGTACGCCGAACAATTCGAGGCCGTCTACGCTGAAGGCGCGGCTTTGGCCCTCGGCCAGGCCGAGGGATGTACAAAGGAAGTGCATGGCAAGGATGGCTCGTGGAACATATGTTGGCTTGACGCTTCAATGCGAATAATTATCAAATTGATCGCGTTCGCTGCGCCTGGCTGTCTATGGTGCGCAGTTCCGCCGCTCGCCACAAGGCGTGTAGCCGTCTTCAGAAGGAACCCGATGATGCGCCGTCCAACTGCTTTCCTCGCTTTGTGTGCAAGCCTTGTGCTCTCTACCCAAGCCTTGGCAGCCGAGCTGCCGCAACGCTGGGTCAGCGCGGGTGGCGCCTTGAGCGAGTGGATAACCGCATTGGGGGGTGAAGCGCGCCTGGTCGGTGTGGACACTACCAGCCAGCACCCTGCCTCGTTGAAATCGTTGCCCAGTGTGGGTTATCAGCGACAGCTGTCGGCCGAAGGTATTCTCAGCCTGCGCCCGGATGTGCTGGTGGGCACCGAGGAAATGGGCCCGCCACCGGTACTGGCGCAAATCCGCAAGGCCGGCGTGCGGGTTGAGTTGTTCTCCAGCAAGGCCGAGCTGCCGGCGGTAGATGAAAACCTCAGGCACCTGGGGAAGTTGCTCGGCGCAGAGCAGCAAGCGTCCACGCTTGCAGCGGACTACCGCCAGCGGCTCGATGCGTTGCATGCCAACGTCAAGCTGGCCCAGGCCGGGCAGCAGGCTCCTGGGGTGTTGCTGCTGGTCGGCCATGCCGGGGCCAAGCCGCTGATCGCCGGGCAAGGCACTGCCGGTGACTGGCTGCTGAGCCAGGCGGGTGGGCGTAACCTGGCCGCGCACCAAGGTTACAAGAACTTCTCCAACGAAGCCTTGGCGGCGCTTGACCCGGATGTGATCGTGTTTTCCGACCGGGCGCTGGCCGATGGGCAGGCGTTGCAGGCGCTGTTGAAAGAAAACCCCGCACTGGCGGCCTCGCGGGCCGTGCGTGAGAAACGCCTGGTCTCACTGGACCCGACGCTGTTGGTCGGCGGGCTTGGGCCTCGGCTACCGGCGACCTTGCAGTCGCTGGCAGCCACCTTCTACCCCCTTGCTCAGGCCAGCTTCGCGCAATGAAACAGCGGGTCCAGCCACGTACGTTGTTCATTAGCCTGAGCCTGTTGTGCCTGTTGGCGATCTGGCTGTCACTGGCGTTGGGGCCAGTCAGCCTGCCGATGTTCGATACGCTGCGCGCTGGCCTGCGTCTGCTGGGGCTGCCTGTTTCCGAAGATGGCCTGCAGCAGGCCGAGATGATCCTTGGCCAGATCCGCCTGCCGCGCACTCTGTTGGGCTTGGCGGTGGGCGCGGTGCTGGCTCTGTCCGGGGTGGCCATGCAGGGGCTGTTCCGCAACCCGCTGGCCGACCCCGGGCTGGTAGGTGTTGCCGCCGGTGCCGCAGTGGGGGCTGCGGTTGCCATTGTTGGCGGCGCCTGGCTTGGCGGCATGCCGGATGCTTTCGCGCCTTATCTGCTGTCGTTCTGCGCTTTTGTCGGCGGGCTTGGGGTAACTGCGCTGGTCTACCGCCTGGGGCGCCGCGATGGCCAGACCAACGTTGCCACGATGCTGCTGGCTGGCGTGGCCATGACCGCGCTGGGTGGCGCGGCCGTGGGGCTGTTCTCTTACCTGGCCGATGATGCCACCTTGCGCACGCTGACATTCTGGAACCTTGGCAGCCTCAATGGCGCCAGCTATGAGCGACTGTGGCCATTGTTGCTGGTGGCGACAGGGGTTGCGGTGTGGTTGCCGCGCCGGGCCAAGGCGCTGAATGCCCTGTTGTTGGGTGAGTCTGAGGCGCGTCACCTGGGCGTTGACGTGGAGCGGCTCAAGCGTGAGCTGGTGTTCTGCACGGCACTGGGGGTTGGGGCGGCAGTGGCTGCAGCCGGGTTGATCGGCTTCATCGGCCTGGTAGTGCCGCACCTGGTACGCCTGCTGGCCGGCCCCGATCACCGTGTGGTGCTGCCAGCCTCGCTGCTGGCCGGCGGTGTGCTGATGTTGTTCGCCGACCTTGCGGCGCGGCTGCTGTTGGCGCCTGCCGAGCTGCCGATTGGTATCGTCACGGCCTTCATTGGTGCGCCGTTCTTCCTGTTCCTGCTGATGCGAGGACGCGGCTGATGTTGCAAGTAGAGGGCCTGTATCTGCGCAGGGGTAGCAATGAGGTGCTGCACGACATTCACCTGCAGTTGCCTCCGGGGCAGGTAGTGGGTGTGCTCGGCCCCAACGGCGCCGGCAAGAGCAGCCTGCTGAGTGTGCTGTGTGGTGAACTGGCGCCTGACCGCGGGCGGGTGACGCTGCAGGGCCGCCCACTGGCCGATTGGGCTGGGCAGGAACGGGCAAGGCGCCTGGCAGTGTTGCCACAGGTGTCCAGCCTGAGTTTCTCGTTTCGGGTCGAGGAAGTGGTGGGTATGGGGCGCATGCCTCATGGCACAGGGCAGCGGCGTGATGCGGAAATTGTCGAGGCGGCGTTGCAGGCGACAGACGCCTGGCACTTGGTGGAGCGCAGTTACCTGGCGCTTTCCGGTGGCGAGCGGCAACGGGTGCACCTGGCCCGCGTGCTGGCGCAGCTATGGCCGGGCGAGGAGGGGGCCACGTTGCTGCTCGACGAACCGACCTCGATGCTCGACCCGCTGCATCAGCACACCACCCTGGAAGCCGTACGTCGCTTCGCCGACTGCGGTGCTGCAGTGTTGGTGATCCTGCATGACCTGAACCTGGCGGCGCGTTACTGTGATCGTATCCTGTTGCTGGAGCAGGGGCGTTGCCACGCGTTTGCCACACCCGAAGCGGTACTGACCCCGGCGGCACTGAAGGCGGTGTACGGTATCGACGTACTGGTGCAAGCGCACCCCGAGCGCGGGCATCCGCTGATCATCACCCGTTGATTCTCAAGCCATGCACGGCCTGTGTGGAAGCGGCCTTGTCTCGCGACAGATCCGCCCCCCTCGGGGAAGGCCATTCAAATTGTGGATGACATGGAGTAACTGCCGATGCGACACCCGCTGCTGTCTGGTTTCTCGCTGTGCCTGGTACTGGCGCTGGGCGGTTGTCAGGCCAGCCTGCCGCCGTTGCCCGCCTGGCAGAGTAGCGAAGGTCGCACCCACGCCGAGCTGGGTAAGATTGTCGATCTGTCCAATGAGCAGGTCATAAGCCCCGAAAAGCTGGTGCATCGCCTGGCTGTCGCCCCCCGCGTGCTTGTCGGCGAGAAGCACGACAACCCTGACCATCACGCGCTGCAGCTATGGCTGCTGCGCGCTCTTCAAAGCCAGCGTACTCAGGGCAGCCTGTTGCTGGAAATGCTGCAGCCCGAACAGCAGTCACGGGTGGACAAGCTGGTTGGGCAGCCTTTGCCGGAAGACTTGCCCAAGGCGCTGGCCTGGCAGGAGGGCTGGGATTGGCAGTTGTACGGGCCGATTGTCACCGACGCCTTGCAGCATCGGGTGACGTTGCTGGCAGCCAACCTTTCGCCCGCCGAGATGCGTCAGGCCTATCGACAACCGGCTCCGGTGCAGGGCGAAAAGTCCAATGCACCCGCGGTAAAGGCTGCCTTGCTGGAACAGGTGCGCGCCGGGCATTGCGGGATGCTGCCGGAAAGCCAGTTACCGGCGATGCTGGCCGTTCAGCAGCAGCGCGACCGGCGCATGGCCGAGCGTTTGCAGGCGGCGCCGCAACCGGCACTGTTGTTTGCCGGGGCTTACCACGTGCGCAAGGACTTGGGCATACCCTTGCATCTGGCTGACCTAGAGGCATCGGGGGAGAGCAAGGTATTGCTGCTGGCTGAGGTAGGCGAGCGAATCGAGCCTGGCGAGGCTGATTATGTGTGGTACACGGCAGCGATGCCGGAGCAGGATTATTGTGCGCAGTTGCGGCGTTGATCCTTGAAAAGCACAGGCAAAAAAAGACCCGGCAAATTGCCGGGTCAATAACCGTGATTAGCCTGATGAGGAGATAATCTGAGAGTCCGAACCAAGGTCTCTTAGCTTATCCAACCAGTCTCGCGACCAGTTGCGATAATCATAACAATTCTCATTTAGCCGTCAATCCCTTTACCCTGATTATTTTGGTTTTTCTGCGTAGGTTTTTTCGCGTCCAATTGTTGGTTGAGTGCTTCCTTGCGTTCGAGCGGCAAATCGTTCCAGTGCATGTCCAGCAGGGCGCCTTCAATGGCATACAACAGCACCTTCGATGCACGGAACCCTCGTGTTTTCACGGCCTGGTACGCACCCACCGCGCCCAGGCGGCGCAAATCCGATGCACTGTGGATGCCGGCTGCATGCAGCCACTGCGCAGAAGTCTTGCCAAGGTTCTTCAGATGCTGCAATTCATCGTTCATCGAGCCTCCTTGCGATGGCTGAACGGGAATGGGGGATAAATCGCGAGCAGGGTCAGAGAGGAGTGTAGCGGGGGTTCGGGAATACGCGGCTTTTTGCCATCGGATGATGAGCGGCCTGTGCCTGCCCTTTTGCCGGCAGGCACAGGAAGATGATGAACTTACAGGCCAGGCAATCGCTGGCGAATCTGCTCGATCACCTGGTCCATGCTGCCGGCAGTTTGGGTATCGACGCGTGTGCTGTGCACCAGCTCCTGCGCATCCAGCGCCTCACGGCCTGCCTGCTGGGCCTTGATCACCTCCAGCGTGGCATCCGACGGGTCGCTGTTTTCGGCCTGGCGCTGCGCCAGCCAACTGGCGATGACCGCCTCTGGCGCGTGGCAGTCAAGGATGAGGAACGGCACTCCGGTCTGGCTGGCAACGTCTGCCGCAGCCTGGCGCTGCTCATGCTTGAGGTAGGTGGCGTCCAGCACCACCGGGAAGCCGGCGCGCAGCACGGTCGCAGCTATCTCGTGCAGGCGCAGGTAGGTCGCAGCGCTGGCGTCCTGGTCATAGATGCCCGTGCTCAGTTGGCCGGCGTCGGCCTGTTGTTGTTCGCCGAACAGGCGCTTGCGCTCCACGTCCGAACGCACGCGCACAGCACCCAAGGCCTCGACCAGGCGCATGGCCACGTGACTTTTGCCCACCGCCGAAACGCCATGGGTGATGGCCAGCAGCCGCGACGGGATGGCACTGTAGCTTTCGGCCAGGTTGGCGTAATTGCGGTAGGTGCGCAGGGTGGTGGCACGTTGCACGCCATCAGCATCGGCCGGCATGCTGAACAGTGCGACCTTGGCCCGCACCAGCGCACGGTAGGCCTTGTAGAAGTTGAGCAGTTCCAGGCCTTCATAGTCCCCCGTCAGTTCCAGGTACTGGCTGATGAAGCGCCGGGCCAGGCATTTCAGGCCTCGGTCTTCCAGGTCCATGGCCAGGAAGGCGGTGTCGGCGTAGACGTCGGTCAGTCGGAAAGGCTCGTTGAACTCGATGCAATCGAAGATCACTACCTTGCCATCGATCAAGGTGGCGTTGCCCAGGTGGATGTCACCGTGGCACTCACGGATGAAGCCATTGGCCTTGCGCTTTTCCAGCAGGCCGTGCAGGCGCTCGAAGCTGCTGCGGGCCCAGGCCTGCAGGGCGTCGAGTTGCTGCAGATCGGCTTTGTCGCTGAGGAATGGGCGGATTTGCTCGAAGTTCTGCTCCACCGGGGCCATCACGCTGTCTGGCGTGCCCAGCGGGTGCTCCATCGGCACACGTGGGGCCTGCAGGTGAAACTCGGCAATCTGCCGGGCCATCTGGTCGATGTGCGTGGCGTTCAGCTCGCCATTGGCCTGCAGGGTGTTGAGCATCTGGCCCTGAGGGAACTGGCGCATCTTCAGCACGTACTCGATGGCTTCACCTTCGCCACCTATCTGCGGTGCGTCGACGCTACCGGTGATCGGCAGCACTTCCAGATACAGGCCTTCGGTCAGGCGCTGGTTCAGGCGCAACTCTTCGTTACAGAAATGCCGGCGCTGGTCCAGCCCGGTGAAGTCCAGGAAGCCGAAATTCATCGGTTTCTTGACCTTGTAGGCGTACTCGCCAGTGAGCAGGACCCAGGAGATATGCGTCTCGATGAGCTGAAACCCATCCACGGGGTGAGGGTACAGGGCAGGGTTCTGCAACGCAGTAATAAGAGCTTGGCTCACGGCAAATCCTTCCGGGGCAAGGGAATTCGAATGCGCCATTATGGTCAATGGTGCCGTCCCTGCCTACCGCCGGGCCGTCTGCCCAGCCTTTATAAAGTGCGTATAATCCGCCGCCATGACCCGAACCCGAAATTCCCGTACCCCTCAGAAACGCCCGACCGGCCGCTCCCGCGCCTGGCTGGGCTGGGCTTTGAAGCTCAGCCTGGTAGGCCTGGTGATAGTCGCCGGCTTCGCGGTTTACCTCGATGCCGTCGTCCAGGAAAAGTTCTCCGGCAAGCGCTGGACCATCCCGGCCAAAGTGTATGCCCGGCCGCTGGAGCTGTTCACCGGCCAGAAGTTGAGCAAGAGCGACTTCCTCACCGAGCTCGATGCCCTCGGCTACCGTCGCGAGAGCGCGGCTAACGGCCCCGGCGCTGCGTCCGTCAACGGCAATACCGTCGACCTCAATACCCGTGGCTTCCAGTTCTACGAGGGCATGGAGCCGGCGCAGTTCGTCCGCGTGCGCTTCTCTGGCGACTACGTTGCGGGCCTTTCCGGCGCCAACGGCAAGGCGCTTGACGTGGTGCGCCTGGAGCCGCTGATGATCGGCGGCATCTACCCGAAAAACCTTGAAGACCGCATCCTGATCAAGATCGATCAGGTCCCCAAGTATCTGCTCGAAACCCTGGTGGCCACGGAAGACCGCGACTTCTACAGCCACTACGGCGTGTCGCCCAAGTCCATCGCCCGGGCCATGTGGGTCAATACTTCGTCCGGTTCCATGCGCCAGGGTGGCAGTACCCTGACCCAGCAGTTGGTGAAGAACTTCTACCTCAGCAGCGAGCGCAGCCTCAGCCGCAAGCTGACCGAGGCGATGATGGCGATACTGCTCGAACTGCATTACGACAAGCGCGAAATCCTTGAGGCCTACCTCAATGAGGTGTTCGTCGGTCAAGACGGTCAACGCGCCGTGCACGGCTTTGGCCTGGCTAGCCAGTTTTTCTTCAGCCAGCCGTTGTCCGAGCTGAAACTGCATCAGATCGCCCTGCTGGTGGGCATGGTCAAAGGGCCGTCCTATTACAACCCGCGGCGTCACCCCGAGCGCGCCCTGGCGCGCCGCAACCTGGTGCTCGACCTGGTGGCCGAGCAGGGCGTGGCCAGCCAGGCAGAAGTCGATGCGGCGAAGAAAATGCCGCTGGGCGTAACCAAGCGTGGCAGCCTGGCCGACAGCTCGTTCCCGGCCTTCCTTGACCTGGTCAAGCGACAGCTACGTCAGGACTACCGCGACGAAGACTTGACCGAAGAAGGCCTGCGCATCTTTACCAGCTTCGACCCGATCCTTCAGATGAAGGCCGAAACCTCGATGAGAGAGACCTTCAAGCGCCTGTCGGGCCGCAAGGGGGCTGACGAGGTGGAAGCGGCAATGGTCGTGACCAACCCTGAGACCGGTGAAGTACAGGCGCTGATCGGTAGCCGCCAGGCAGGCTTCGCCGGCTTCAACCGGGCCATCGATGCCGTGCGGCCGATCGGCTCGCTGGTCAAGCCGTCGGTATACCTGACTGCGCTGGAGCAGCCGAGCAAATACACCCTGACCAGTTGGGTGCAGGATGAGCCATTTTCGGTCAAGGGGGCTGACGGCCAAGTCTGGCGCCCGCAAAACTATGACCGTCGCCCGCACGGCACTATCTACCTGTACCAGGGGCTGGCCAACTCGTACAACCTGTCGACCGCCAAGCTCGGCCTGGAAGTGGGCGTGCCGAACGTGATCAAGACCATTGGTCGGTTGGGGGTAAATGTTGACTGGCCAGCGTTCCCGGCCATGTTGCTGGGCGCTGGTGGCATGTCACCGATGCAGGTGGCAACCATGTATCAGACCATCGCCAACGGTGGCTTCAACACGCCGATGCGCGGTATCCGCAGCGTGCTCACCGCCGAGGGCGAGCCGCTCAAGCGCTACCCGTTCCAGATCCAGCAAACCTTCGACCCGGGTGCCATCTACCTGGTGCAGAACGCCATGCAGCGCGTAATGCGCGAAGGTACCGGGCGCTCGGTGTACAACACCTTGCCACGCTCGCTGACCTTGGCGGGCAAGACCGGTACCAGTAACGACTCGCGTGACAGCTGGTTCTCCGGCTTCAGTCAGGATCTGCTGGCCGTGGTGTGGATGGGCCGTGACGATAACGGCAAGACACCGTTTACCGGCGCCACCGGAGCCTTGCAGGTGTGGACCAGTTTCATGAAGAAGGCCGACCCGCTGCCACTGGATATGCCGCAACCGGACAACGTGGTGCAGGCCTGGATCGACCCGTACACTGGCCATGGGTCTGATGCCAGCTGTCCGGGAGCGGTGCAGATGCCGTATATTCGCGGGAGTGAGCCGCCGGCCGGCGCAACCTGTGGCGGCGAGCAGGATCCAGTCGAATCGGTAATGGACTGGGTCAAGGGCTGGATGAATTAAGCACAGGCTGCATTGATGAGGTGTGACGTGAACAAGTGGCTGTTTCCTGCCGTGACGGCGTTGGCTGTGCTCCAGGGGTGCTCCAGCGTCCCGCGTGGCAATATTCCGGTGGTCGATTCGAGCACCCGCGTGTCCAACAGCGAGCGCGTGACGGCCAACCGCTCGGCGGGTGGCTATAACACCGGCACCGCCCAGGCGCAGACGCTGCCGGAGGATTCCGGCGTCACCGTGATGATCCCGCAGGGCGCAGGTGCTTCGGGCATCCAGACGTTCCCGGCGAACAATGGCGCAGCGCCGATCACTCCAGGGCCCATCACTCCAGGCCCTGTCAGTTCGGCACCGATGACCACCAATCCCAACCCGATTGCCGATGAACCCTTCGACATTGCCGCGATGAACAACACCCCGCAAAGCGCCAGTGCGCCCACCGGTATTCCGCGCAGCGCTGCCGCCGGTGGTCTGTCGGCCGACGAGCAACTGGACGGCCCGGTGCTGGCATTGCTGACCACTGCGCAGACGCAGCAGGGCAGTGGCGACTTCAACGGTGCCGCCTCGAGCCTGGAGCGTGCCCAGCGTATTGCTCCGCGTGAGCCGCAGGTGCTGTATCGCCTGGCCCAGGTGCGCCTCTCGCAAGGTGATGCAGCGCAGGCCGAGCAGTTGGCGCGTCGCGCTCTGACCTACGCCAACGGCCGCCCAAGCCTGCAGGCCGAGCTATGGAACACGATCGCCCAGGCGCGTGAAAAGCAGGGTGACAGCGCTGGCGCTGCGCTGGCCCGGCAAAAGGCGCGGGTCAACTCGTGATGATCGAGCAGCGCATTCTGGATATTGCCGACCACCTGCTATTGATCGAGCGTGAACTGCAGGTGCAAGGCTGGTGGGATGACGAGCCGCCAAGCGACGAGGCGCTGGCCAGTACGGTCCCGTTCGCCGTGGATACCCTCAGTTTTGAGCAGTGGCTGCAATGGATCTTCCTGCCCCGCATGAAGATCATCATCGAGCTGGGCCACCCGTTGCCCAATGCATCGAGCATCCTTGTCATGGCCGAAACCGTGTTTACCGACCGGCCGGAGCAAAGTCGTGAGCTACGGCGCCTGTTGGCAGCTTTTGATCAATTGATCGCTCCTTCCGCCTGATTTCTTCAGTTTTTCCTTCTAGGGCCGCAGATTGTGGCCCTTTTTATTGGAAATCTTCTTAATTCTGCTGCTGAAGCGATTTTTAGTGGTGGCAGGAATTCATCTTGGGGAAAAATTGGCAATAATTTTTCTTGACTTGTTGGCGCCGAATCACAAGAATCCAACTTCCGCTGTAGAGGGACTGCCAGAAGCAGACCCGCTAAGCAGATCATGAGGTGCACACCCGCGCCGACCTGTTACACCCCGCAACGCGTTACCTCGCGCTGGGTGGGAAACCCCCGCAACACTCTGGGGATCTCCCAATACTTGCTCAGTCAGTGCTGACGTTCGCTCATGCTCTGCTTGGCAGTAAACCTATTAAGACCCGTCCAGTGAGGGCGGTATTCTGGCGTTTTAGAGGTGAACAACGTGGAGCTTTTATCTGGCGCTGAGATGGTCGTCCGCTTCTTGCGTGACGAAGGCGTTAAGCACATCTACGGGTACCCTGGTGGTGCTCTCCTGCATGTTTACGACGCACTGTTCAAAGAACCGGAAGTGGAACACATCCTGGTTCGTCATGAGCAGGCGGCAACCCATATGGCGGACGGCTACGCTCGTGCCACCGGCAAGGCCGGTGTGGTACTGGTAACCTCCGGTCCTGGCGCGACCAATGCCATTACCGGCATTGCCACCGCCTACATGGACTCGATTCCGATGGTCATCCTGTCCGGCCAGGTGCCTAGCACCATGGTGGGCACCGATGCCTTCCAGGAAACCGACATGATCGGTATCTCGCGGCCGATCGTGAAGCACAGCTTCATGATCAAGAACCCGACCGAGATCCCTGAAATTCTGAAAAAAGCTTTTTATCTGGCGCAATCCGGTCGCCCAGGTCCAGTCGTGGTCGACATTCCAAAAGATATGACCAACCCGGCTGAAAAGTTTGAATACGTCTACCCGAAAAAGGTCAAGCTGCGCTCCTACAGCCCGGCGGTCCGCGGTCACTCCGGGCAGATCCGCAAGGCTGCCGAGATGCTTCTGGCTGCCAAGCGCCCGGTTGTCTACTCCGGTGGCGGTGTGATCCTCGGCGGTGGCTCCGAAGCCCTGACTGAAATCGCCAAGTCGCTGAACCTGCCGGTCACCAATACCCTGATGGGGCTGGGTGGCTTCCCGGGTACCGACCGCCAGTTCCTCGGCATGCTTGGCATGCATGGCAGCTACACCGCCAACATGGCCATGCACAATGCCGACGTCATCTTTGCCGTCGGTGCGCGTTTCGACGACCGCGTTGTAAACGGCCCGGCCAAGTTCTGCCCGAATGCCAAGATCATCCACATCGACATCGACCCGGCGTCGATCTCGAAGATGATCAAGGCCGACGTGCCGATCGTCGGCCCGGTCGACAGCGTGCTCAGCGAAATGCTCGGCATCCTCAAGGAAATCGGCGAGCAGCCTGACAAGGCGGCGCTGGATGCCTGGTGGAAGCAGATTGACGAATGGCGTGGCAATGGCGAGTTGTTCCCTTACGACAAGGGCGATGGCAACGTCATCAAACCGCAAAAAGTCATCGAGACACTGTGCGAAGTGACCAATGGCGATGCCTTCGTCACTTCCGACGTGGGCCAACACCAGATGTTTGCCGCGCAGTACTACCGCTTCAACAAGCCAAACCGCTGGATCAACTCCGGTGGCCTGGGCACCATGGGCTTCGGCTTCCCGGCGGCGATGGGCATCAAGCTCAACTTCCCGGATCAGGACGTGGCCTGTGTGACCGGCGAAGGCAGTATCCAGATGAACATCCAGGAGCTGTCCACCTGCATGCAATACGGCCTGCCGGTGAAGATCGTCAACCTGAACAACGGTGTGTTGGGCATGGTCCGCCAATGGCAGGACATGGCCTACAACGGTCGCCATTCGCACTCATACGTCGAGTCGCTGCCTGACTTCATCAAGCTGGCCGAGGCCTATGGCCATGTGGGTATCCGCATTACCAGCCTGAAAGACCTCAAGCCGAAGCTGGAAGAAGCGTTTGCGATGAAGGACCGTCTGGTGTTCATCGACATCGCGGTTGACCGCAGTGAGCACGTCTATCCGATGCAGATCAAGGATGGCTCGATGCGTGACATGTGGCTGAGCAAGACGGAGCGTACCTGATATGCGGCACATCATTTCCCTGCTGCTGGAAAACGAACCAGGTGCGTTGTCCCGTGTGGTCGGCCTGTTCTCCCAGCGCAACTACAACATTGAAAGCCTGACTGTAGCGCCGACCGAAGATCCGACCCTGTCGCGTCTGACGCTGACCACCGTTGGCCATGACGAAGTGATCGAACAGATCACCAAGAACCTGAACAAGCTGGTCGAAGTGGTCAAGCTTGTCGACCTGTCGGAAAGCGCTCACATCGAGCGTGAACTGATGCTGGTCAAGGTCAAGGCCACCGGTGCCCAGCGCGCCGAGATCAAGCGCACCACGGATATCTTCCGCGGCCAGATCGTCGACGTGACCGCCAGCGTGTACACCGTGCAGCTGAGCGGTACCAGCGACAAACTGGACAGCTTCATCCAGGCGATCGGCACTGCATCGATTCTGGAAACCGTGCGCAGCGGCGTTACCGGCATTGCCCGTGGCGACAAAGTGCTCAGCATCTAAATTTAAAAATTAGCGATGGCTCCGCAGGGGCCGAGATATAACCAGGGGTATTTTCATGAAAGTTTTCTACGATAAAGACTGCGACCTTTCCATCATCCAGGGTAAGAAAGTCGCCATCATCGGTTACGGCTCCCAGGGCCACGCTCAGGCGTGCAACCTGAAAGATTCCGGTGTAGACGTTACCGTCGGTCTGCGTAAAGGTTCGGCTACCGTTGCCAAGGCTGAAGCTCACGGCCTGAAAGTTGCTGATGTTGCTACCGCTGTCGCTGCGGCTGACCTGGTCATGATCCTGACCCCGGACGAATTCCAGGGCACTCTGTACAAGAACGAAATCGAGCCGAACATCAAGAAGGGCGCTACCCTGGCCTTCTCGCACGGTTTCTCGATCCACTACAACCAGGTTGTTCCGCGTGCCGACCTCGACGTGATCATGATCGCGCCGAAAGCCCCGGGCCACACCGTTCGTTCCGAGTTCGTCAAAGGCGGCGGCATCCCTGACCTGATCGCTATCTACCAGGACGCCTCCGGCAACGCCAAGAATGTCGCGCTGTCCTACGCTTCGGGCGTGGGTGGTGGCCGCACCGGCATCATCGAAACCACCTTCAAGGACGAAACCGAAACCGACCTGTTCGGTGAGCAGGCTGTTCTGTGTGGCGGTACTGTCGAACTGGTCAAAGCCGGTTTCGAAACCCTGGTCGAAGCTGGCTACGCGCCGGAAATGGCCTACTTCGAGTGCCTGCACGAGCTGAAGTTGATCGTAGACCTCATGTACGAAGGCGGCATCGCCAACATGAACTACTCGATCTCCAACAACGCCGAATACGGTGAGTACGTGACTGGTCCGGAAGTCATCAACGAAGAATCCCGCAAGGCCATGCGCAATGCTCTGAAGCGCATCCAGGACGGCGAGTACGCGAAGATGTTCATCTCCGAAGGTGCTACCAACTACCCATCGATGACCGCCAAGCGTCGCAACAACGCCGCTCACGGCATCGAAATCATCGGTGAGCAGCTGCGCTCGATGATGCCGTGGATCTCGGCTAACAAAATCGTCGACAAGACCAAGAACTAAGTCTTATCGAAAGATGAAAAACGCGGCTTTGGCCGCGTTTTTTCGTTCTGGCATCCCGCTTCTGGTATAAAGCAGACCAGTGGCTCGCTGTCAGAACCTGTTTCGCGGGCCCGTGTCGAACATTTTCCATCCTGTTGCAAGGTACCCTCCATGAGCGAACGTCCCGAAGAGCCGAACAAGCCCTCCGACGCCGAAAGCCTGCTACCTGTCGATGAGCACGTTGAAGAAGGGCATGACGCCGAAGGCCGTAAGGTGCGCCACCGCGGCATCTACCTGCTGCCCAACTTGTTTACCACCGCCAACCTGTTTGCCGGTTTCTATTCCATCATCAGCTCGATGAGCGCACAGAGCGCCCTGAGTGCCGGCGACCCGCGCGAGGCGAGCAAGTACTTCGCTTTTGCCGCTATCGCCATTTTCGTGGCCATGGTGCTCGACGGTCTGGACGGCCGCGTTGCGCGCATGACCAACACCCAGAGTGCCTTCGGTGCCGAGTATGACTCGCTATCGGATATGGTCGCCTTCGGCGTGGCCCCGGCTTTGCTGGCCTTCGGCTGGGCGCTGGGTGACATGGGCAAGGTCGGCTGGATGGTTGCATTCATCTATGTGGCCGGTGCCGCGTTGCGCCTGGCGCGTTTCAATACCCAGGTCGGTACCGCCGACAAGCGCTACTTCATCGGTCTGGCCAGCCCGGCTGCCGCCGGTGTGGTGGCGGGCACCGTATGGGCGTTCAGCGACTATGGCATTCAGGGCTCCAAGCTGTCGTTCCTGGTGGCGCTGTTGGTGGCTGCTGCTGGCATGCTGATGGTCAGCAACATCAAGTACAACAGCTTCAAGGAGCTGGACCTCAAGGGGCGCGTGCCGTTCGTGGCGATCCTGGCGGTGGTGCTGGTGTTTGCCGTCGTGTTCAGCGACCCTCCGCGTATCCTTCTGTTGATCTTCCTTGCCTATGCAGCATCGGGGCCGATCCAGTTCCTGCTGAAGGCACGCCGTCGCAAAGTGTGAAAATCACTTAACGCTGGAATAACCTCACGGCTCCATAGTCTTACTGGTACATCCGTTACTCAGTGCTATGGAGCCGTTCATGCTTATCAAGCTTCCCAGGTCTTCCGAGTGCAAGGCGTCGGAGATCACCCCCGAAGGCATTTACCTTTCCCGTCGTACCCTGCTGGGCGGCTCATTGGCTGGCTTGGCGCTAGGCGCATTACCGGGCGGGGTGGGCGCGGCGCAAGTGTCCCGTTATGCCGATGTGCAGGCTGGGGTCGCACCAGCCTGGTTCACTGACAAGCTCGCGGCCACGCACTGGCAGGCGGTGACGGTGAAGGACGAGGCGATCACGCCATTCAAGGATGCCACTCACTACAACAACTTCTACGAGTTCGGGCCCGACAAGGGCGACCCGGCGGCCAATGCCGACAGCCTGAAGACCGAACCGTGGTCTGTTGTGGTGGATGGTGAGGTTGGCAAACCCGGACGCTATGCACTGGAGGACTTCGTCAAACCCTATCAGCTTGAGGAGCGGATCTATCGGCTGCGCTGTGTTGAGGCGTGGTCGATGGTCATTCCGTGGCTGGGGTTCCCTTTGGCTCAGGTGCTCAAGCAGGTCGAGCCTACTTCCAAGGCGCGTTATGTGCGTTTCGAAACGCTGAACGATCCGCAGCATATGCCCGGGCAGCGCTCAGGATTCGCCTTGATCGACTGGCCTTATAGAGAAGGGTTGCGCCTGGATGAGGCGATGCACCCGTTGGCAATTCTCGCGGTGGGTATGTACGGCCGGGAGCTGCCCAACCAGAACGGCGCGCCGTTGCGTCTGGTGGTGCCTTGGAAGTATGGCTTCAAGAGCATCAAGTCGATTGTGCGCATCAGCCTGGTAGCGGAGCAGCCCGGTACTACCTGGGAAGGGCTGGCGCCGGATGAATATGGCTTCTATGCCAATGTGAACCCTACAGTCGACCACCCGCGCTGGAGTCAGGCGCGCGAACGTCGCTTGCCCAGCGGACTGTTCAGTCCCAACGTGCGGGAGACCCAGATGTTCAATGGCTATGCTGATGAAGTGGCGTCGCTGTATGCCGGGCTCGATCTGCGGAAGAACTACTGATGCGTTACCCCTGGTTTCGTTTGGCCATCTTCGTCGTAGGCTGCCTGCTTCCGATGTGGTGGCTATATGAAGCAGCGATGAACCTGCTGGGGCCTGACCCCGGGAAGATCATGATGGACCGCCTTGGGCTCGGGGCGCTTACCTTCTTGCTGGTGACCTTGAGCATGACCCCTCTGCAGAAGTTGACGGGCTGGTCTGGCTGGATCGTGGTTCGCCGGCAGCTGGGGTTGTGGGTGTTCGCTTATATAGTGCTGCACATACTGGCTTACCTGTTTTTCATTCTTGGGCTGGATTGGGGGCAGTTGGCGGTGGAACTCAGCAAGCGGCCCTACATTATTGTGGGGGCGCTGGGCTTCCTGGGTTTGCTGGCGTTGGCGGTTACCTCTAACCGGTACAGCCAACGGCGGCTGGGGGCGCGGTGGAAGAAGCTGCATAGGTTGGTGTATGCGGTGCTTGGGTTGGGCTTGCTGCATTTCCTGTGGATCGTGCGTTCCGACCTTCGGGAATGGTCGATCTATGCGTTTATTGGGGCTGTGTTGATGGTGTTGCGGATACCTGCTGTTGCGCGGGCTCTTCCCAGGGTTGCCAGGAGGCAGGGTAGGGCGGTTTGAGAGGGGGTGGGGCTGCCACGGGCCTGTCTTGAGATAGCAATGGCTGTGGAGGGGGGGGCCGCCTTTGTTTCTCTGGTGTCTGTGAGATCGAGCGCCGCCCGCGCGGCGCATCGCGAGCTGCGCTCGCTCCTACGTTTGTTTCGGGCCAGTCACGCCTGTGATAGACGCGCGCGACCGCCTTGTTTGTACGACGCGATATCGCGCCATGCGCCAAGGCGCTCGCGCGCAAATCCCCAGAAATAATAGGCCCGAAACAAACGTAGGAGCGAGCGACAGCTCGCGATGCGCTTGTTTGTACGACGCGATATCGCGCCATGCGCCAAGGCGTTCGCGCGCAAATCCCACAGGCATAATTGGCCCGAAACAAACGTAGGAGCGAGCGCAGCTCGCGATGCGCCGCGCGGGCGGCGCTCGATCTCACAGGCGCTGAATGTGTTGCGGCGAGCACCTGGTGGCCTTGATACGGTCTTCACCTGGAATATTCCAAATAAATGAAATTAAAGGTTGACGCGCTTTCGAATCCCCTTATAATGCGCCCCACTTCCAGCGACATCGGAACGAAAAACTCCTTGATATTCAACGAGTTAAGTAGTTAAGGCGAAAGCTGGAGGGGCTACGATCGAATGGTCGAAAGCGGTTGAAAAGGTGGTTGACAGTGCTTCTAAGTGCTGTATGATTCGCCTCCCGCTACGAGAGATCGCAGCGAGCCAAGTGTTTGAAGCTAAACGAGTTTCTCGCAAAAAACTTCAAAATAAACGCTTGACAGGCTCTGAGGAATGCGTAGAATGCGCGCCTCGGTTGAGGCGAAAAGCTCTTAACCAAACGCTCTTTAACAAATCGAATCAAGCAATTCGTGTGGGTGCTTGTGAGTACGGACTGATAGTCAAAAAGATTATCAGCATCACAAGTGGCCATGCGAGAAATCACATAGTCATTTGAGATTGCTGAGCCAAGTTTAGGGTTTCTTAAAAACCCAAGCAGTATTGAACTGAAGAGTTTGATCATGGCTCAGATTGAACGCTGGCGGCAGGCCTAACACATGCAAGTCGAGCGGATGACGGGAGCTTGCTCCTTGATTCAGCGGCGGACGGGTGAGTAATGCCTAGGAATCTGCCTGGTAGTGGGGGACAACGTTTCGAAAGGAACGCTAATACCGCATACGTCCTACGGGAGAAAGCAGGGGACCTTCGGGCCTTGCGCTATCAGATGAGCCTAGGTCGGATTAGCTAGTTGGTGGGGTAATGGCTCACCAAGGCGACGATCCGTAACTGGTCTGAGAGGATGATCAGTCACACTGGAACTGAGACACGGTCCAGACTCCTACGGGAGGCAGCAGTGGGGAATATTGGACAATGGGCGAAAGCCTGATCCAGCCATGCCGCGTGTGTGAAGAAGGTCTTCGGATTGTAAAGCACTTTAAGTTGGGAGGAAGGGCAGTAAGCTAATACCTTGCTGTTTTGACGTTACCGACAGAATAAGCACCGGCTAACTCTGTGCCAGCAGCCGCGGTAATACAGAGGGTGCAAGCGTTAATCGGAATTACTGGGCGTAAAGCGCGCGTAGGTGGTTTGTTAAGTTGGATGTGAAAGCCCCGGGCTCAACCTGGGAACTGCATCCAAAACTGGCAAGCTAGAGTACGGTAGAGGGTGGTGGAATTTCCTGTGTAGCGGTGAAATGCGTAGAT
>NZ_CP169881.1:1705000-4947500 GCF_046523955.1 Pseudomonas sp. DCA-1 | reverse complement strand
CACTAGTCGAGTCGGCCTGCGCGGAAGATGTAACGGGGCTCAAACCATGCACCGAAGCTACGGGTATCATCTTATGATGATGCGGTAGAGGAGCGTTCTGTAAGCCTGTGAAGGTGAGTTGAGAAGCTTGCTGGAGGTATCAGAAGTGCGAATGCTGACATGAGTAACGACAATGCGAGTGAAAAACTCGCACGCCGAAAGACCAAGGTTTCCTGCGCAACGTTAATCGACGCAGGGTTAGTCGGTCCCTAAGGCGAGGCTGAAAAGCGTAGTCGATGGAAAACAGGTTAATATTCCTGTACTTCCAGTTATTGCGATGGAGGGACGGAGAAGGTTAGGCCAGCCTGGCGTTGGTTGTCCAGGTTTAAGGTGGTAGGCTGAAATCTTAGGCAAATCCGGGATTTCAAGGCCGAGAGCTGATGACGAGTTGCCTTTAGGCGACGAAGTGGTTGATACCATGCTTCCAAGAAAAGCTCCTAAGCTTCAGATAACTGGGAACCGTACCCCAAACCGACACAGGTGGTTAGGTAGAGAATACCAAGGCGCTTGAGAGAACTCGGGTGAAGGAACTAGGCAAAATGGCACCGTAACTTCGGGAGAAGGTGCGCCGGCGAGGGTGAAGGACTTGCTCCGTAAGCTCATGCCGGTCGAAGATACCAGGCCGCTGCGACTGTTTATTAAAAACACAGCACTCTGCAAACACGAAAGTGGACGTATAGGGTGTGACGCCTGCCCGGTGCCGGAAGGTTAATTGATGGGGTTAGCGCAAGCGAAGCTCTTGATCGAAGCCCCGGTAAACGGCGGCCGTAACTATAACGGTCCTAAGGTAGCGAAATTCCTTGTCGGGTAAGTTCCGACCTGCACGAATGGCGTAACGATGGCGGCGCTGTCTCCACCCGAGACTCAGTGAAATTGAAATCGCTGTGAAGATGCAGTGTATCCGCGGCTAGACGGAAAGACCCCGTGAACCTTTACTATAGCTTTGCACTGGACTTTGAATTTGCTTGTGTAGGATAGGTGGGAGGCTTTGAAGTGGGGACGCCAGTTCTCATGGAGCCATCCTTGAAATACCACCCTGGCAACTTTGAGGTTCTAACTCAGGTCCGTTATCCGGATCGAGGACAGTGTATGGTGGGTAGTTTGACTGGGGCGGTCTCCTCCCAAAGAGTAACGGAGGAGTACGAAGGTGCGCTCAGACCGGTCGGAAATCGGTCGTAGAGTATAAAGGCAAAAGCGCGCTTGACTGCGAGACAAACACGTCGAGCAGGTACGAAAGTAGGTCTTAGTGATCCGGTGGTTCTGTATGGAAGGGCCATCGCTCAACGGATAAAAGGTACTCCGGGGATAACAGGCTGATACCGCCCAAGAGTTCATATCGACGGCGGTGTTTGGCACCTCGATGTCGGCTCATCACATCCTGGGGCTGAAGCCGGTCCCAAGGGTATGGCTGTTCGCCATTTAAAGTGGTACGCGAGCTGGGTTTAGAACGTCGTGAGACAGTTCGGTCCCTATCTGCCGTGGACGTTTGAGATTTGAGAGGGGCTGCTCCTAGTACGAGAGGACCGGAGTGGACGAACCTCTGGTGTTCCGGTTGTCACGCCAGTGGCATTGCCGGGTAGCTATGTTCGGAAGAGATAACCGCTGAAAGCATCTAAGCGGGAAACTTGCCTCAAGATGAGATCTCACTGGGATCTTGAATCCCCTAAAGGGCCGTCGAAGACTACGACGTTGATAGGTTGGGTGTGTAAGCGCTGTGAGGCGTTGAGCTAACCAATACTAATTGCCCGTGAGGCTTGACCATATAACACCCAAGCAATCTGCTACGCAGATTGTGGTGGTGAAGACGAAAGACCCGAAAATTCGTAAGACCACAAACATCACATATCCGGATTCGCCGGGCTGTCCATCTGGACATTCTGGCTACAGAATTTCTTGACGACCATAGAGCATTGGAACCACCTGATCCCATCCCGAACTCAGTAGTGAAACGATGCATCGCCGATGGTAGTGTGGGGTTTCCCCATGTGAGAGTAGGTCATCGTCAAGATTCATTTCGCAAAACCCCTATCTGCACATGCAGGTAGGGGTTTTGTCTTTGTGGGCAAAAAAGCCTGTGCCTGCTCGAAGCCCTGCGAGCACGCCCGCTCCCGCGGCCTGATGGCATTCGGCCGTTTCATGTACGCGTGATATCGTTCCCCTCTCAGCCATCAGCGCCTCCAGAGACCTTCCGATGCTCAACACCGCCCATCTCCATCCAGGCTTCATGATCGTTCACGGCAACCGCCTCGACGACCTGCGTAGCTTGGTAGTGAGCTGGATGCGTCGCTACCCGCTGGCGCCTCTGGAAAACGAAATTGCCCTGGTGCAAAGCAACGGTATCGCCCAATGGCTCAAGCTGGCCCTGGCTGAAGATCCGCTGGAGGATGACCTGGGCGGCTGCGGCATCGCCGCTGCAATCGATGTGCAACTGCCCGGTAGCTTTATGTGGCAGCTCTATCGCAGCGTGCTGGGCCGTAGCGAAATTCCCGAAGTGTCTCTGCTCGACAAGGCACCACTGACCTGGCGCCTGATGCGCCTGTTGCCAGCACTCATCGAGCGGCCGTATTTCGAGCCACTGCGGCGCTTCCTCACCGACGACAGTGACTTGCGCAAGCGCTACCAGCTGGCCGAGCGCCTGGCCGACCTGTTCGACCAGTACCAGGTCTACCGCGCCGATTGGCTCAAGGACTGGGCCACTGGCGAGCATGTCATCAACACGGCCCGCGGCGAGCGCAAAGTCCTGCCGCCAGGCAACCGCTGGCAAGCCGAGCTGTGGCGAGCATTGCTGGAGGATGTTGGCGAGCAAGGCATGGCACAGAGCCGCGCCGGAGTACACCAACGCTTCATCGAGCGCATCAACAGCCTGGAGCAGGCGCCTGCAGGGCTGCCATCGAGGGTGATCGTGTTCGGTATCTCTTCGCTGCCGGCCCAGGCCCTGGAAGCGCTGGCAGGCCTGTCGCGTTTCAGTCAGGTTCTGTTGTGCGTACACAACCCATGCCGTCATCACTGGGCCGATATCGTTGCCGACAAGGACCTGTTGCGCCATCAGTACAAACGCCAGCAACGCAAGCAAGGCATGCCCTTGCAACTGGACGACCAGACGCTGCACCAGCATGCTCATCCGTTACTGGCAGCCTGGGGTAAACAAGGCCGCGACTACATCAACCTGCTCGACAGCTATGACGACCCGGGCAGCTACCAGGGCGTGTTCAGCGACGGCCGCATCGACCTGTTCAGCGACGGTTCGCCCACCACGCTGCTCAACGAACTGCAGGACGACATTCTGGAGTTGCGCCCGCTCGCCGAGAGCCGCGAACTGTGGCCGCCAGTCGACACCACAAAAGACCGCTCGATCCGCTTCCATATCGCGCACAGCCCGCAACGTGAAGTGGAGATCCTCCACGACCAGCTGTTGGCCCGCTTCAGCGCCGACCCTAGTTTGCGCCCGCGCGACGTGATCGTCATGCTGCCGGACATCGACACTTACGCGCCACATATCCGTGCCGTCTTCGGCCAGTTGCAGCGCAACGACCCGCGATACATCCCGTTCACCCTGACAGACCAGGGCCAGCGTGGCCGCGAGCCTTTGCTGATCGCGCTGGAGCACCTGCTCAAACTGCCTGACAGCCGCTTCGCGGTCAGCGAAGTGCTCGACCTGCTGGACGTGCCGGCAGTCCGCGCCCGCTTCGGCATCCGTGAAAACGACCTGCCCACGCTGCACCGCTGGATCGAGGGCGCTGGCATCCGTTGGGGCCTTGACGCCGAGCAGCGGGCGAGCCTGGGCTTGCCCGCCGGGCTTGAACAGAACAGTTGGCGTTTCGGCCTGCGCCGCATGTTGTTGGGTTATGCGGTGGGGGTGGGTGAGGCCTGTGATGGCATTGAACCCTACGATGAAATCGGTGGCCTGGACGCGGCACTGATCGGCCCGCTGGTCGCGTTGCTTGATGCGCTCGAAGTTGCCTGCCAGGCCTTGTCCGAGCCTGCTACCGTCAGCCAGTGGGGCGAGCGACTGCATGCCTTGCTGAACGTGTTCTTCCTCGCCGAGGACGAAGGTGATGAATTCCTGTTGATGCAGTTGCAGGATCTGCGCGACAGCTGGCTTGAAGTGTGCGAGACCGTCGGCCTGCACGACCCGCTACCGCTTACCGTGGTGCGTGAAGCCTGGCTGTCGGGCCTCGATCAAGGCAAGTTGTCGCAACGTTTCCTCGCCGGTTCGGTCAACTTCTGCACACTCATGCCCATGCGCGCCATCCCGTTCAGGGTGGTCTGCCTGCTGGGCATGAACGATGGCGACTACCCGCGTGCGCAGCAACCGCTGGACTTCGACCTGATGGCCAGCGACTATCGCCCCGGTGACCGCTCACGCCGCGAAGACGACCGTTACCTGCTGCTTGAAGCGCTACTGTCGGCACGTGACCAACTGTATGTCAGCTGGGTGGGGCGCAGTATCCGCGACAACAGCGAACGCCCGGCCTCAGTGCTGATCGGCCAGCTGCGCGATCACATTGCTGCGGGCTGGCATTTGGCCGACGCGCAGCAGGGGCAGCCCGCGAAACCGGGCGAGCAACTGTTGCACGCACTGACCCAGGAGCACCCGCTGCAGCCATTCAGCCCTCGGTACTTCCAGAAGGGCAGCCCACTGTTCAGCTATGCCCATGAATGGCAGGTGCTGCACCAGCAGGGCGAGGCAGACGAGCAGAGCGAGCCGGGCCTGCCGCCATATCAGGACGCTGAAGCCCTGAGTCTGCACCAGCTGAATGATTTCTTGCGCCACCCGGTGCGGCACTTCTTCAGCCAGCGCTTGAAGGTGTACTTTGAGGCGCTGGAAGCGCCCACCCCGGACGAAGAGCCCTTCGTCCTCGATACCCTGCAACGCTACGGCGCCAGTGAAAGCCTGCTTGGCGCCGCCTTGGCCGCACCTGACAACGCCGAACAGGCCTTGCGCGCCCAGGCCCGACGCCTGCAGGCCTGCGGCTTACTGCCACTAGCCGGTTTCGGCGAACTGCTGCAAAACGAGTTGATCGAACCGCTGCCGGACCTGCTGCAACGTCACCAGCAATTGCTGCAACGCTGGCCACAGCTGGTCGAGGGCGCTTTGCCGGTGCATTTCGAGCACGGTCAGCACCGTCTGGAAGGCTGGCTGGGCCGGGTGTTCCAGGCGGAAGACCAGAGCCTGCTCAGCATCACCACAGTACCCAACACCATCAGTGCCGGGCGCAACAACCTGAAGTGGCACCGCCTTATCGCGCCCTGGGTTACGCACCTGGCGGCCTGTGCAGCGGGCTACCCCTATAACAGTGCATTGGTAGCCAGTGACCTGACCCTGTTGCTTGCGCCGCTGCCGCAAGCACTGGCCGCGCAACTGCTGGGCGACCTGTTGGTGGCCCGTCAGGCGGCAATGAATGCGCCGTTGCCAGTCGCGGCCAAGACCGCGTTCGCCTGGTTGGCCCAAGACGATGCCGATAAAGCCATGGCCGCAGCAGCTCGTGCCTACGAAGGCGACGAACGCACCAGCTTTGGCGAACGGAGTGAAAGCATTGCCTTGGCCCGCCAGTTCCGGGACTTTGCAGCACTCACCGCTGACGAAACGTTTGAAGGCTGGTGCGAGACCTTGTACCGCCCGTTGTTCACCGCCCCTTGGCAGACCTTGGGCAACCCGGAGAAAGGCGCATGACCCAGGACCGTCCGCTGGCACTGAGTTTCCCCCTGCACGGTAGCCAGCTGATCGAGGCCAGCGCTGGCACGGGCAAGACTTTCACCATTTCGGCGCTGTACCTGCGCCTGATCCTCGGGCACGGTGGCGAGCAGGGCTTCGAGCGTGAGCTGCTGCCACCGCAGATCCTCGTGGTGACCTTCACCGACGCCGCCACCAAAGAGCTGCGCGAGCGCATCCGCGCCCGCCTGGCTGAAGCCGCACGGTTCTTCCGTGGTGAGCTGGAAGGCGCTGATCCGCTGTTGCACCAACTGCGTGACGATTACCCGCAAGAGACTTGGCCGCGCTGCGCCGGCCGGTTGGAAATCGCCGTGCAGTGGATGGACGAGGCTGCGGTATCGACCATCCATGGCTGGTGCCAGCGCATGCTGCGCGAGCATGCCTTCGACAGCGGCAGCCTGTTCACCCAGACCTTGGAAACCGACCACAGTGAGTTGTTGGGCCAGGTCATGCGCGATTACTGGCGGCGCTTCTGCTATGGGATGCAAGGTGACGCTTTGACCTGGGTACGCGGCAACTGGGGGAGCCCCGACGCCTTGCTGCCGCACATTCGCCCGCTGTTCGGCCGTGTGCGCGTCCAGCAGGATGGGCCAGAGCCCGCCGCATTGATCCAAGCGTCGCTGCAGCAACGTGGCGCGCAGTTGGCGCGGATCAAGGCGCCATGGGCGCAGTGGGCCGAGGAGCTGCGGCAAATCTGCCGCGATGCGCTGGCTGCCAAGCAGGTCGACGGCCGCAAGATGCAAGCCCGTTACTTCGAGCCCTGGTTCGACAAGCTCTGCGCTTGGGCCAGCGATGAGCAACTGGTAGAGCTCGACTTGGGCACCGGCTTTACCCGGCTGACCCCGGCGGGCATGGCCGAGGCCTGGAAGGGAGAACCTCCCGAGCACCCAGCCCTCAACGCCATGCAGCACTTGCAGCAACAATTGCAGGCCCTGGACAGCCCGGATGCCCCGCTGCTCGAGCACGCGGCCAGTTGGGTATCGGCGCGTTTCGAAGTGGAGAAGCGCCGGCGTGCAGAAATGGGCTTCGACGACATGCTCGTGCGCTTGCAGCACGCACTCGCCAGCGAGGCCGGCGAGCGCCTGGCCAGTCTGATCCGTGAGCAGTTCCCGGTAGCGCTGATCGACGAATTCCAGGACACCGACCCGGTTCAGTACGGTATTTTCGAGCGCATTTACCAGATCAGCGAAAATCGCGCAGAAACCGGCCTGTTCATGATCGGCGACCCCAAGCAGGCGATCTACGCCTTCCGGGGTGCCGACATCTACACCTACCTCGCCGCGCGACGTGCCACCAGCGGCCGCCTGCACAGCCTGGACACCAACTACCGTTCCAGCAAAGCCATGGTGGCGGCGGTCAACCAGGTGTTCCTGCAGGCCGAGGCGCGTGAAGCGGGGCGGGGTGCATTCCTGTTCCGCGAGGCCGATGACAACCCGCTGCCATTCATCGAGGTGCGCGCCAAGGGGCGTGGCGAACAGCTGCTGATTGACGGTGAAGTCAGTGCAGCCCTGCAATGCTGGCAGCTGGAAAGTGAAGAGCCAGTCTCCAGCAGCGTTTACCGCCAGCAACTGGCCGCCAGTTGCGCCAGCCATATTGTTGCCTTGCTCAATGGCGGCCAGCAGGGCACGGCGGGTTTCCAGAATGCCGAAGGCGAATTGCGCGCCTGCTTGCCCTCGGACATCGCCATCCTGGTGCGCGATGGCCATGAGGCGCAGATGGTCCGCGCCGAACTGGCCGCTCGCGAGGTGCGCAGTGTGTACCTGTCCGACAAGGACTCGGTGTTTGCCGCCCAGGAAGCCCACGACCTGCTGGTCTGGCTCAAGGCCTGCGCCGAGCCTGACTCGGAGCGCCTGCTCAAGGCTGCTCTGGCCAGCCTGACACTGGGCCTGTCGCTGGCCGCGCTGGACCGGCTTAACCAGGACGAGCGGGTCTGGGAGAGCTGGGTGATGCGTTTTCGTCTTTACCGCGACACCTGGCAGCGCCAGGGGGTGTTGCCGATGTTGCGCCACCTGCTGCATGACTTCCAGCTACCGCGCACGCTGATCCGCCGCAGTGATGGCGAGCGGGTGCTGACCAACCTGCTGCACCTGGCCGAGCTGCTGCAGCAGGCTGCTGGCGAGCTGGACGGCGAACAGGCGCTTATCCGCCACCTGGCCGAGCACCTGGCCAGTTCCGGGCAGGCCGGTGAAGAGCAGATCCTGCGCCTGGAGAGCGACGAACAGTTGGTCAAGGTGGTGACCATCCACAAATCCAAGGGCCTGGAATATCCCTTGGTCTACCTGCCATTCATCTGCACCAGCAAACCGGTGGATGGTAGCCGTCTGCCGCTGGCGTGGCATGACAGCGAAGGTAACGCCCACGTCACCCTTACACCTGACCAGGAGCAGATCGAGCGCGCTGACGACGAGCGCCTGGCCGAAGACCTGCGCCTGCTCTACGTGGCCCTGACTCGCGCCCAGCATGCTTGCTGGCTGGGTGTCGCCGACCTCAAGCGCGGTAATCAGAAGAGCTCGCAGCTGCACCGCTCGGCTTTTGGCTACCTGCTGGGGGGCGGCCTTGCCTTGGCTGGCTCGGTGCAACTGACGGACTGGTTGCAGGCTTTGGCGGCAGGTTGCCCGCACATCACTTGCCCAGGCTTGCCACAGGCGGACGAGCAGATGTATCGCATGCCACACGCCGAACGTGAACTGCTGCCAGCACGCAGGCCACGCCGTGCGGCTGCCGAGCACTGGTGGATCGCTTCCTACAGTGCCCTTCGTGTTGGTGATCAGACCCTCGGCGCCGACAGCTCGCAGGCCCAGCAACTGCTGGATGACGAGGTGGCCGATGCCCAGATGTTGCGTGAAGTCCCGGCCGACAGCGGCGATATCCATCGCTTCCCGCGGGGGCCTAACCCCGGCACCTTCCTCCATGGTTTGCTGGAGTGGGCGGGCCGTGAGGGCTTCTGCGAGGTCAGCGGCAACCCTCAACTGATCGAGCGTACCGTTGGCCAGCGCTGCAACCGCCGTGACTGGGCCGGCTGGATCCCCACCCTGAGCCACTGGATGCAACGTTTGCTGGGCGAGGCGTTGCCGCTGCCGGGCGGCGACCAGAGCGTAACCCTGGGCCAGCTGCGTCATTACCAGATCGAAATGGAGTTCTGGTTCGCCAGCCACCGGGTCGACGCAGAACAACTCGATCGCCTGGTGGCGCGTCACACCCACCCCGGTCTGGCGCGCCCGGCTGCGCAGCCGACAGTGCTCAACGGCATGTTCAAAGGGTTCATCGACCTGGCGTTCGAGCTGGACGGGCGTTACTACGTGACCGACTACAAGTCCAACTGGTTGGGTCCGGACATCCAGGCCTACGATGCCATGGCCATGGAAAAGGCGATTCTTGAGCACCGCTACGACCTGCAGTATGTGCTGTACCTGCTGGCCCTGCACCGCCAGTTGCGCGCGCGGCTGGCGGACTACGATTATGACCGCCATGTTGGCGGCGCCCTGTTCATCTTCCTGCGCGGTGCCAGCAGCAGCGGCCACGGTGTGTACCACGCCAAGCCACCGCGTGAGCTGATCGAAAGCCTCGATGCGCTGTTCCGTGGCGAGCACGCGCCGGTACAGCAGGACCTGTTTGCCGGAGTTGCGCCATGAGCCGAAGCCTTGTCGACCTGTTGCCCACCCCGTTGCACGCAGAGCACCTGCTGGCGCTGGCACCGCAGCACAACAGCGCTGACCTGCTGCAATTGCTCGACCGTTGGGTTGAGCGGGGCTGGCTACGAGCCCTGGACCGCGCATTCGTCTCGTTCCTGGAAGAGCGCGCCCCCGGCAGTGATCCCTTGCTATTGCTGGCGGCAGCGCTGGCCAGCCACCAACTTGGGCACGGGCATGTCTGCCTCGACCTGCAACAAACCTTGGCCGAGCCAGATTTCGCACTGTCGTTGCCGCCGGAAGGTGATGCCCTGATCGGCCCCTTGCTACTGCCATCGCAACTGCTGGCCAACCTTGACTTGAATGCCTGGCTTCAGCGCATCATCGCTAGCCCGCTGGTGGCCGCAGGTGATACGCCTGACCAGCAAGCGCGGCCACTGGTACGCAGTGGCGAGCGCCTTTACCTGCGCCGTTACTGGAGTTACGAACGGCGCATCGACCATGCCCTGCGCCAGCGCCTGAGTCAGGCCGAAGCACCGCCTGCAGACCTGCCAGAGCGCCTGGCGCAACTGTTCGAGGGCGGCGCGCCAGCTGGCCAGGTGGACTGGCAGAAGCTCGCCTGTGCCTTGGCCACCCGTGCCGGTTTCAGCATCATCACTGGCGGCCCCGGTACTGGCAAGACGACCACCGTGGTGCGCCTGCTGGCGTTGCTGCAGGCACCGGCAGTGGAGCAGGGCAGGCCACTGCGCATCCGTCTGGCTGCACCGACCGGCAAGGCCGCTGCGCGCCTGACCGAATCCATTGGCCAGCAAGTCGAGCGCCTGCAAGTCAGCGCCGAAGTACGCGGGCAAATCCCTACTGAAGTCAGCACCGTGCATCGCCTGCTCGGTAGCCGCCCGGGCTCGCGGCACTTCCGCCACCATGCTGGCAACCCGTTGCCGTTGGATGTGCTGGTGGTCGACGAGGCGTCGATGATCGACCTGGAAATGATGGCCAACCTGCTCGATGCCTTGCCGCCGCGGGCGCGTCTGGTGCTGCTGGGCGACAAGGACCAGTTGGCTTCGGTTGAGGCCGGCGCGGTGCTGGGTGACCTGTGCCGCGATGCTGAGGAGGGCTTTTACTCGCCGGCGACTGCAGCGTGGCTTCAGCAGATCAGTGGCGAGTCGCTGGCCGGCAGTGGCCTCAAGACCGGCGATGAGCAGCGCCACCCATTGGCGCAGCAAGTGGTGATGCTGCGGTTCTCAAGGCGTTTCGGTGAAGGCAGCGGTATCGGCCAGTTGGCCAGACTGGTCAATCGTCAGGACGCTCACGCGGCGCGCAACCTGCTGGCCACGGCGCCGGCCGACGTGCACAGCCTGGCGCTCAAGCACGAGCAGGATCGTGCTTTCGACCGCCTGCTACTCGATGGCCTGAACCGCGGGACCGATGGCCCGCAAGGCTACCGCAGCTACCTGCGCACCCTTGGCCGTTACCGGCCGGCACTTGATACCGCCTTTGACGATCCCGCCTGGGAGCAATGGGCGAGCAAGGTTTTGCGCAGTTTCGAAGATTTCCAGTTGCTGTGCGCGGTGCGCCGGGGTGCCTGGGGTGTCGAAGGCCTCAACGAGCGGGTGGCGCGGGTGCTGCACAATGCCGGTCTGATCGACAGCCAGCAGCCTTGGTACGAAGGGCGCCCGGTGCTGGTGACCCGCAACGACTACGGCCTGGGTCTGATGAACGGTGACATCGGCATTGCCCTGCGCCTGCCGGATGAGCATGGCCAGCCGCTGCTGCGTGTGGCCTTCCCGCGCAACGATGGCAATGGTGGTGTGCGGTTCGTTCTGCCGAGCCGGCTCAACGAAGTGGAAACGGTATTCGCCATGACCGTGCACAAGTCCCAGGGCTCGGAGTTCAGCCACACTGCCCTGGTGCTGCCGGATGCGCTCAACCCGGTGCTGACCAAGGAACTGGTGTACACCGGCATCACCCGGGCCAAGCACTGCTTCAGCCTGGTTGAGCCACGCCAAGGCATCTTCGAAGAAGCGGTGGCGCGCAAAGTACGGCGTATTTCCGGGTTGATGCTCGAACAGGTCTAGGGCCATGAAACCCATTACACGTGGCCGCATGTTCATACAATAAAGCGGCCATGTGCTATCGTTGCGCCGATATCGGAAGGGGCTTGAAGGGATTTCCCACATGAACGTGGCCGCAAGGCGAGTGACAAGCTGTGCGCTTTCGCTATTGCTGGCCGTCCTGTTCCTTTCTGCAGGCGCTGCCCAGGCAGACCCCGGTACAACTGCCGCCCAGGCACAGCAACGCGCCAAGGCAGTCACCCAGGTAGTACTGGGTATCTTCAGCTACGCCCGCTGGCCCGTCGAACCTTCTCCTTTGCGCCTGTGCCTGGTCGGCCCGACCGAGTACGCCGACGATCTCATCAAGGGCCATGTCCAGGAGTCTGGCCGGCCGCTGCAGGTGCGGCGCCTGCTGGCAGAAGACACCCAGGTCGCCCAGGCCTGCGATGCCATCTACATCGGCAAGCTTGACCAGGGCCAGCGGGATCGACTGTTCCAGCGTATCGGCGGCCGCCCGGTGCTGAGCATCAGCGAGGCGGATGACCCCTGCACGGTCGGCAGCCTGTTCTGCCTGCGGGTCAGCGACCAGCAGGTGGCCTTTGAAGTCAATCTCGACTCGGTGGCACGCTCTGGCGTGCACATTCACCCCAGCGTGCTGCAATTGTCGCGGCGCCGGGCGGAGCAGCCATGAAGCCGACCCGCAAGCGTACCGTGCGCCCGACCCTGCGCTCGGTGCTGGGCCGTGGCCACCTTAGCGTCGCCTTGCTTGCCGTTGGCCTGGCGGGTATCTCTCTTACCCTGCTGGGCGTGCTCGCCCTGCGTGTCTATGCCAACCATAACCTGCAGCTGATCGCCCGCTCGATCAACTACACCGTAGAAGCGGCGGTGGTGTTCGATGACAGCGCCGCCGCCAATGAATCGCTGGCGTTGATTGCCAGTACCGAAGAAGTGGCCGAGGCCAAGGTCTTCAACAACGAGGGCGAGCAACTGGCGCACTGGCAACGCGACAATACCGGCATGCTCGCGCAGCTGGAGGTGCAGGTTGCCACTGCCTTGCTGGAAGAGCCGGTCATTCTGCCGATCGTGCACCAGAACCAGCAGGTTGGGCACATCGAGCTGGCAGGCCAGGGCAGGAGCCTGTTGCTGTTCCTGTTCAGCGGCTTGGCCGGGATTCTGTTCTGTACGGTGCTCAGCGCTTTGGCTGCCCAGTATCTGTCGCGGCGCCTGCTCAGCGATATCACCCGCCCCCTGCGTGGCCTGGCCAGTGTCGCCCATGCCGCCCGCCGCGAGCGCCGCTTCGACCGGCGCGTACCAGAAGCGCCGATTGCCGAGCTCAACGAACTGGGTAACGACTTCAATGCGCTGCTGGATGAACTGGAGGTGTGGCATAGCCACCTGCAGAGCGAAAACCAGACCCTGGCCCACCAGGCCAGCCACGACAGCCTGACCGGCTTGCCCAACCGCACCTTCTTTGAAGGGCGCCTGAGCCGCAGCGTGCAAAATGCGGCGCGCCAGCAAGACCACCTGGCAGTGCTGTTCCTCGACAGCGACCACTTCAAGCAGATCAACGACACCCTTGGCCACGCCGTGGGTGACGAGGTGTTGATCAGTGTGGCCGAACGTGTGCGCGCCCAGCTGCGCGAGCAAGACCTGGTGGCGCGCCTGGGGGGCGACGAGTTTGCCGTGCTGTTGACGCCTTTGCATTCGCGCGAGGACGCCGAACACATTGCCGAGAAGATCGTTGCCAGCATGAAGTTGCCGGTGCAACTGGACAGTGGCCGCAGTATCGCCACCTCGCTGAGCGTCGGTATTGCCTATTACCCGGATGACGGCGCTGACCCGGCCAGTCTCCTCAATGCCGCCGATGCGGCAATGTACCAGGCCAAGCGCAAACGCCGTGGCCATTGGCAAGTGGCGCAGACGGAACGGTCCGCCAACGAAATCAGGAACAGGAGTTGAACCCGTGATGCAAGCCTTACGATTCCCGCTTTGGGCCTTGTTGCTCGCCATGCTGGCGCTGACCGGTTGTCAGAGCGCACCCCCCAAGGGCCTTACCCCAGAACAGATTGCTGTGCTCAAGCGCGAAGGTTTCACCCCGACCGATGAAGGTTGGGCCTACGACTTGTCTGGCAAAGTGCTGTTCGGCAGCGATCTGGACAGCCTCAACGGCCAGAGCCAGGCGATTGTCGAGCGCATCGGCAAGGCGTTGCTCGGCGTTGGTATCCAGGGCGTGCGGGTGGACGGGCATGCCGACTCGTCGGGCAAGGCGGCATACAACCAGCAACTGTCCGAGCGCCGCGCGCAAAGCGTGACCAAGGCGCTGGTGGGGGTTGGCATGCAGGCGCAGAACATTCAGAGCCGCGGCCTGGGCAGCAGCCAGCCGGTGGCGGACAACCGCACCAGCGCCGGGCGTACCGAGAACCGTCGGGTGTCCATCGTGGTAGCGTCCTACTGATCGTTGACGCTCGGGCTGTCACATATCCCCTGTAAGCGTGGGCAACGCGGCCTGGCACCGGCTTCGCCGGTGTTCGCGGGCAAGCCCGCTCCTACAGGGGCTGTGTTGCCTTCGGAAATGCGCAGGCCCATCAGTCAAATATCCCCTGTGGGAGCGGGCGTGCCCGCGAAGCAGGCAACGCGGTGTGTGGTACCGGCTTCGCCGGTGTTCGCGGGCAAGCCCGCTTCCACAGGGTCTGTGTCGCTCTCTGAATTGCGCAGGCCCATCAGTCCTGGGCAAAGCGTATCTCGCGGGTTTGCCCCATCAACAACGGCGCATTCGCCTCGGTCACCCCACGGATGTAATCCCACAGCAGGGTAATGCGCTTCAACTTGCGCAAGTCCTCCCGGCAGTACATCCAGAATTGCCGCGTCACCTCGATCTCCTCCGGCAACACCGTGACCAATCGCGGGTCCTGCGCGGCGAGGAAGCACGGCAATATCGCCAGCCCGCGCCCCTGCAGCGCTGCCGTGTACTGCGCGATCACGCTGGTACTGCGCAGATGCGCGCTGGCGTTGGGGATCAGGTTGGCCAGGTACAGCAGCTCGGAGCTGAACGCCAGGTCATCCACGTAACTGATGAACGGGTGTTTGGCCAAATCCCCCACCTGGCGGATCGGCGCGTGGCTGTCCAGGTAATCCTGGGTCGCGTACAGGCGCAAGCGGTAGTCGCACAGCTTGCAGCACACATAAGGTCCATGCTCGGGCCGCTCCAGGGCAATGACGATGTCCGCCTCACGCTTGGACAGGCTGATGAAGTGCGGCAGCGGCAGGATGTCTACCGAAATCGCCGGGTAGGCGTCGACGAAGTGGCTTAGCTGCGGCGTGATGAAAAAGCTGCCAAAGCCCTCCGTGCAGCCCATGCGCACATGGCCCGACAACGCCACCCCCGACCCGGACACCTGCTCGCACGCCATGTGCAGCGTGCTCTCGATCGATTCGGCATAGCCCAGCAGGCGCTGGCCCTCGGCGGTCAGCACAAAGCCGTTGGTGCGCGACTTTTCGAACAGCAAGGTGCCCAGCGCACCCTCCAGCGAGCTGATGCGTCGCGACACGGTGGTGTAGTCCACGCTCAGCCGTTTGGCAGCACTGCTGGCCTTGCGGGTGCGAGCCACTTCGAGGAAGAACTTCAAATCGTCCCAGTTGAGCGCGCTCAGGGATGTGAGGTCTTTTTGCATGATGATCCGGTTTTTTTGTGCGTTCTTGTTGGATGTTTGCACATCTATACTCGAAACAAGCCTCAGGACGCCACCTCGCGTTTGCCCGGCGCTGGCGATCTCGTCCCGACAATAATTCCAAGGAGAACGCAGATGAACGCACCGCAATCCCCTAACAGCACCAAGGTTGAGCAGGTCAAGCTGCTGATCGACGGCCAGTGGGTCGAGTCCAGAACCACCGAATGGCGTGACATCGTCAACCCGGCCACCCAAGAGGTGCTGGCGCGCGTACCGTTCGCCACCGTCGAGGAAGTCGATGCAGCCGTGGCCGCCGCGCACCGCGCATTCCAGACCTGGCGTGACACCCCGATCGGCGCGCGCATGCGCATCATGCTCAAGCTGCAGGCGCTGATCCGCGAACACACCAAACGCATTGCCCAGGTACTCAGCGCCGAGCAGGGCAAGACCCTGGCCGACGCCGAAGGTGATATCTTCCGCGGCCTGGAAGTGGTCGAGCACGCGGCGTCCATTGGCACCCTGCAGATGGGCGAATTCGCCGAGAACGTCGCCGGCGGTGTCGATACCTACACCTTGCGCCAGCCGATCGGCGTGTGCGCTGGCATCACCCCGTTCAACTTCCCGGCGATGATCCCGCTGTGGATGTTCCCCATGGCCATCGTCTGCGGCAACACCTTCGTGCTCAAACCATCCGAGCAGGATCCGCTGTCGACCATGCTTCTGGTCGAGCTGGCGCTGGAAGCCGGCGTACCGGCCGGCGTGCTGAACGTGGTGCACGGCGGCAAGCAGGTGGTGGATGCCATTTGCACCCACCAGGACATCAAGGCGATTTCCTTCGTGGGCTCTACTGAAGTCGGTACGCACGTGTACAACCTCGGCAGCCAGCATGGCAAGCGTGTGCAGTCAATGATGGGCGCCAAGAACCACGCGGTGGTGTTGCCTGATGCCAACCGCACGCAAACCATCAATGCGCTGGTCGGTGCTGCCTTCGGCGCGGCGGGCCAGCGCTGCATGGCGACCTCGGTGGCAGTGTTGGTGGGAAAGGCCCGCGAATGGTTGCCGGATATCAAGGAGGCTGCCAGCAAGCTCAAGGTCAATGCTGGCTGCGAGCCGGGCACCGACGTTGGCCCGGTGGTTTCCAAGCGGGCCAAGGAGCGTGTGCTGGGCCTGATCGAAAGCGGTATCAAGGAAGGCGCCAAGCTGGAACTCGACGGCCGTGACGTCAAGGTACCGGGCTATGAGCAAGGCAACTTCGTCGGCCCGACCCTGTTCTCGGGCGTGAAGACCGACATGCAGGTGTATACCCAGGAAATCTTCGGCCCGGTGCTGGTGACCCTGGAAGTCGACACGCTCGACGAGGCCATCGCCCTGGTCAACGCCAACCCGTTTGGCAACGGCACCGGCCTGTTCACCCAGAGCGGCGCGGCAGCACGCAAGTTCCAGAGCGAGATCGATATTGGCCAGGTCGGCATCAACATCCCGATCCCGGTACCCGTACCGTTCTTCAGCTTCACCGGCTCGCGTGGTTCCAAGCTCGGTGATCTCGGGCCGTACGGCAAGCAAGTGGTGCAGTTCTACACTCAGACCAAGACTGTCACTGCTCGCTGGTTCGATGACGACAGCGTCAACGACGGTGTGAACACCACCATTAGCCTGCGCTAAGGAGTACGTTATGCGTATCGCATTCATCGGCCTGGGCAACATGGGCGCGCCCATGGCTCGCAACCTGATCAAGGCCGGGCATCAGCTGAACCTGTTCGACCTGAACAAGGCCGTGCTGGCAGAGCTGGCAGAACTGGGCGGGCAGATCAGCCCCTCGCCCAAGGACGCGGCGGCCAACAGCGAGCTGGTGATCACCATGCTGCCGGCCGCAGCCCATGTACGTAGCGTGTATTTGAACGAGGACGGCGTACTGGCCGGCATTCGCCCTGGCACGCCGACCGTTGACTGCAGCACCATCGACCCGCAGACCGCACGTGATGTGTCCAAGGCCGCAGCGGCGAAGGGCGTGGACATGGGTGATGCGCCGGTTTCCGGTGGTACTGGCGGCGCCGCGGCGGGCACCCTGACGTTCATGGTTGGCGCCAGTACCGAGTTGTTCGCCAGCCTCAAGCCGGTACTGGAGCAGATGGGCCGCAACATTGTGCACTGCGGGGAAGTCGGTACCGGCCAGATCGCCAAGATCTGCAATAACCTGCTGTTAGGCATTTCGATGATCGGCGTATCCGAGGCCATGGCCCTGGGTAACGCGTTGGGCATCGATACCAAGGTGCTGGCCGGCATCATCAACAGTTCGACCGGGCGTTGCTGGAGCTCGGACACCTACAACCCGTGGCCGGGCATCATCGAAACCGCACCGGCATCGCGTGGCTACACCGGTGGCTTTGGCGCCGAACTCATGCTCAAGGACCTGGGGCTGGCCACCGAAGCGGCACGCCAGGCACACCAACCGGTGATTCTCGGTGCCGTGGCCCAACAGTTGTATCAGGCCATGAGTTTGCGAGGTGAGGGTGGCAAGGACTTCTCGGCCATCGTCGAGGGTTATCGCAAGAAGGATTGATGCAAGAGGTGGATTTCATCGCGGGCCAGGCGGCCTTCCCTCTGTAACTGCGCACCAGAGGGAAGGGCGTCTGCTTCGCGATTTTTTTTGTCCACGCTTACAGGTATTGCGTGGCCGTTGCAGGAGCGGGTAAACCCGCGCCTACAAGTCAGGCGAAGACGAAATACTTGCGTACAGTCTCGACCACTTCCCAGGTACCTTTCATGCCTGGCTCGATAACGAACACATCACCCGCTTTCAGGTGCTTCGGCTCTTCGCCTTCCGGGGTGATGATGCAGTAGCCATCGAGGAAGTGGCAGAACTCCCATTTATCGTAGTTGACCTCGAACTTGCCTGGGGTGCAGATCCAGGTGCCCATGATTTTGCTGCCGTCGGCCGACAGGTAGGCATTGAGGTTGACGGTGTGCGGATCGCCGCCGATGCGCTTCCACTTGGTGGCGTCCACGACCGGCGTCGGGCAGGTTTCGCGCAGGACGGTGATGAAATCGGACATGGCACAACTCCTGGTGACTGGCTGAATGACTGGTCACCATAGGCCCAACGGCCGCGCCGCAGTTGCCTGGGCTCGACGTCCAGGTGTCTGGCCGCGCTATGGCAGGCGGTTTACCTCGACAGTGATGTGCGCCAACTCTTCGTGCACGGCCAGGGCCTGGCGCACGCCGTCGGCATTCAGTGTGGCCTGGGTGGCCAGGCCAAGAATGCAGGCGTACTGGTCCCTGCCCACCCGCCAGACATGCAGGTCGGTGATACTGGCCGGCGCCGGCAATTGCGCTACCACTTCTCGGATTTCCGCCACAACTGGGGCGTCCATCTCGGCGTCCAGTAACACTCGCCCGGTATCGCGCAGCAGGCCACGGGCCCACAGCGCGACCAGCAGCGCACCGACGAGGCCCATCGCTGGGTCGAGCCAACTGGCGCCCCAGAACTTGCCGGCCAGCAAGGCAGCAATGGCCAGCACCGAAGTGGCGGCATCGGCCATCACATGCAGGTAGGCCGAGCGCAGGTTCAGGTCGTGGTGGTGATGGTGATGATGATCGTGGCTGTGAGGGTGATGGTCATGATGATGGTCATCGCGTAGCAGCCAGGCGCAGATGAGGTTGACGGCGAGGCCCGCCACGGCAATCAAGATAGCCTCGTCATAGTGGATCTGTCCCGGCGCCAACAGCCGTTCCACCGACTGGAACGCCATCAGTCCGGCCACGCCCAGCAATAGCAGTGCGCTGGAGTAGCCGCCGAGAATTTCGATCTTCCAGGTGCCGAAGGCAAAGCGCCGGTCACCTGCATAGCGCCGAGCGGCAGCGTAGGCCAGCAAGGACAGGCCAAGTGCCAGGGCGTGGGAGCTCATGTGCCAGCCGTCGGCCAGCAGCGCCATGGAGTTGAAGTACCAGCCTCCGGCAACCTCCGCCACCATCATCATTGCGGTCAGCCAAACCGCCAGGCGGGTTTTGCGCTCAGCGCCCAGGTTGCTGGTGTGGAACTGGTGGCTGTGCTGCCAGCGGTCTGAGGTTTGTGTCGCCATGGTTTATCATGCTCCCGGAAGATCGAGACAAATACTATACCCCAGTATACCTAGCATGGTGTTAAGCCCAATGGCACATACCCTGAAGAGCAAGAAGCAGCTGTTGACCCGGGTGCGCAAGATCAAAGGCCAAGCCGCCGCCCTGGAGACGGCGCTGGATCAGGACAAGGACTGTCTGGCGATCCTGCAGCAGATCGCTGCCGTGCGCGGCGCGGTGAACGGGCTGATGGCCGAGGTGATGGAAGGGCACATCCGCGATCACCTCGTGGCGGACGGCCTGAGTGCCGAGGAACGGCAGGACGAGGCAGACAAGGTGGCGGCGTTGTTGCGTTCTTATCTGAAGTAGGGGGTCGCCGTACCCTTTCACGAATACCCCAGGGGGTATCAATACCCTCACGGTCCGAGCGGTACGCGAACGAGTTTGTGGAAGCAGTCGTGCCAGCGAAGGCTGTCAATGGGTAAAGGTGGCTACCAGCTCTGCGGCATAGCCCGGCAATGTCGCAAAATCCCGCGCGCACACCAGCAACCGGCGGTTGGCCCATGGCTCCTGCAGCGCAACCCAGTGCAACGGCAGCATGCCTTGCCAGCGCTGTACTGCCGCCAGCGGCACGACCCCGATTCCGGCCCCGCCCGCGACCATGCGGATCACCCCATCAAACCCCTCGGCACGCACCCGGACCTGCATGCGCTGCCCCTCGTGCAGCGCTTGCTCTTCCAGATACAACCCCAATGCACTGCCGGCCCCCAGGCCTACATAGCCATGGGCCAGGCTGTCGACGAAACTTGGCGCCAGCGCACTGGCCAGGGGGTGGCCCTGGGGCGTCACTAGCACCAGCGGGTCGTCTCGAAACTGCCGGGTCTGCAGGTGCTCGCTGGGGGCGGCTGTGGAAACGATACCCAGGTCGGCCATGCCTTGGGTAATTGCCTGCACGATGCGCAAACTCGGCAGCTCTTGCACATCCACGCTGACGCCCGGGTTTTCAGCCAGGTAGCTGGCCAGCAGTTCGGGCAGGTATTCGGTCAGCGCTGCGGTGTTGCACAGCAGGCGCACTTGGCCTTGCTGCCCTTGCGCGTATTGGCCCAGGTCGAATTGCAGGCGTTCGACCTGCTGCGTTATCAGCCGTGCATGCTGCAAGAGTGCCTGGCCAGCCGGCGTTGGTTGTACGCCACGGCGGTTACGTTCCAGCAAGGGAATGCCCAGCGATGCTTCCATGGCGCGAATGCGCGCACTGGCTGCCGGCAGCGACAGATGGCTGCGGCTGGCGCCGGCGGTAATGTTGCCGCACTCCAGGGTGTGCAGGAACAGCTTGAGGTCGATCAGGTCGAAATGCATGTGGCTCTGTCCTGGCAAGAGGCTGGCTGAGTATATGGCAGATTCTCACGTTGCCCGGGGTGCGCCATCATCGGCCCCATGACTACCTTGCTCGCGTTCTACCAGAACATTGGCCCGGCACTGTCGTTGCTGGTTGTACTGACCTTCCTGCTGGCTGGGGCAGTGAAGGGGGTCATTGGCCTGGGCCTGCCGACCATTGCCATGGGCCTGTTGGGCCTGGCTATGCCGCCAGCGCAGGCTGCCGCTTTGCTGATCGTGCCCTCGACCCTCACCAACCTGTGGCAGTTGGCCTGCGGCGGGCACTTGCGAGGGTTGTTGGTCCGCCTGGGGCCGATGCTGGTATTGATCTTTGTCGGCACCTTGCTGGGCAGCGCCTGGGTGGGAATCAACAGTGGCCCATGGGCTGCGCACGCGCTGGGGGGCGCCTTGCTGGTCTATGCGTTGTATGGGTTGGTCGGCTTGGGCTTGCATGTGAAACCGGCACACGAGCGCTGGCTGGGACCGCTTTGCGGGCTGGTCACGGGTGTGGTCACCGCGTCGACCGGGGTGTTCGTGATGCCAGCGGTGCCTTATCTGCAGAGCCTGGGTTTGAACCTCGAGCAGATGATCCAGGCCCTGGGCTTGTCGTTTACGGTGTCGACCCTGGCCTTGGCCCTAGGTCTGGCCGGGCAGGATGCCTTGGGTGGCCAGGCGCTAGGAGCGTCGCTGCTGATGCTGGCGCCGGCCTTGCTCGGCATGCTGGCGGGGCAGTGGCTGCGTCAGCGGATCAGCGCGCTGCTGTTCAAGCGTTGCTTTTTCATCGGCCTGGCCGCACTCGGCGGCCATCTGCTGATCAGCGGCTAGCGGACGAAGCGCTGAGCATGTCGACCCTCTGGATATCGAAATCGCGCTCCAGGTAGTCCATGCGCTTTTCGAAGAAGGCGGCCATGTGCGGGAGGGCCGAGTGCACGTCCAGCGCGGCCTTGTCGGCCCACACTTCGAAGAACACAAACAGGCTCGGGTCCTGCTGGTCGCGCAGCATGTGGTATTCGATGCAGCCGGGTTCCTGGCGGCTTGGCTCGACGTAGGGACGGAACAGGTTTTCGAACGCATCAGCCATTTCCGGGCGGGTCTTGGCTTTGAGGATAAAGGCGAACGGCTCACTCATGGGGCGCTACTCGGTGATGGGGGGTGACGCTATTCTACGGCAATAATGTATTGCTCATTCGTGACTTCTGGTCAATTGTATTTTGCCCCGTCACCGCTGTATCCCGCCCCCGCGAGCCTCTAACCTGCCGGCATCAATTTTTGATTCGGCCGTGGAGGCCAGCATGAAAAAGATCCTTCTGCTCAATGGTGGTAAACAGTTCGCTCACTCCGAAGGCCGTCTCAACGCGACCTTGCACGAAGCGGCCATCGCTCATCTGGACCGCGCCGGTTTCGATGTGCGCCAGACGTTCATCGATGGCGGCTACGATGCCCAGGAAGAGGTGGAGAAATTCCTCTGGGCCGATGTGGTGATCTATCAGATGCCCGGCTGGTGGATGGGCGCGCCGTGGACCGTTAAGAAGTACATCGACGAGGTATTCACTGCCGGCCATGGCAGCCTGTATGCCAATGATGGCCGTACCCGTTCGGACCACTCGCAAAAATACGGCAGCGGTGGTTTGGTGCACGGCAAGCAATACATGTTGTCGCTGACCTGGAACGCGCCGCAGCAGGCGTTCGATGACCCGAGCGATTTCTTTGAAGGCAAAGGGGTGGATGCCGTGTACTTCCCGTTCCACAAGGCCAACCAGTTCTTGGGTATGACCGGCCTGCCGACCTTCCTGGCGGTGGATGTGATGAAGCGCCCGGATGTGCCGGCGGCGTTGGCAGCTTATGAGGCGCATCTGGACAAGGTGTTTGGCAAGGCACAGTAATTTTATGCCTGTACGGGCCTATTCGCGGGCTTGCCCGCTCTCACAGGTATTACACAGGTTTCAAGGACTTTGCAGTACTTGTGGGAGCGGGCAAGCCCGCGAATAGGCCCGTACAGGCGCCGCTGGACTTGGCCTCGACAAGCGGTTATCTAATCCTTGCACAGACCAACCACAGGCCTAGATGTGAAAACCCGATCCGAAGAACTCCAGGTATTCGTCGCCGTCATCGACTGCGGCTCGATTTCCGCTGCTGCCGAGCAGATGGGCCAGACCCCGTCTGCCGTCAGCCGCACCCTGTCGCGCCTGGAGGGCAAGCTGGGCACCACGCTGGTCAACCGCACCACCCGGCGCATGGACCTTACCGAAGAGGGTCGTTATTTTCTTGAGCGCTCGCGGCTGATCCTGCAGCAGATGGACGAGATGGAAGAGCGTCTGTCGATGAACCGCCAGACCCCGACCGGGCGATTGCGCATCAATGCTGCGGCGCCGTTCATGCTGCATGCCATCCTGCCGTGGATCGGCGAGTTCCGCCGCCAGTACCCGGGCATCGAACTGGAACTCAACACTGACGACCTGATCATCGACCTGCTGGAGCAGAGCACCGATGTGGCGATCCGCATCGGTGAACTGGCCGACTCCAGCCTGCATGCGCGCAGCCTGGGTTGCAGTCCGGTGCAGGTGCTGGCCAGTCCGGCCTACCTGGAGCAGCACGGCACGCCACGGGAGGTCGAGGAGCTGGCCGACCACTGTCTGCTCGGCTTCAGCCAACCTGAGTCGCTCAATCATTGGCCGCTACGCCACGCTCAGGGCGATCGTTGGAGCATCCGCCCGACGCTGGTCGCTTCCAGCGGCGAAACCCTGCGCCAGCTGGCGCTGGCCGGGGAGGGCATCGTCAGCCTGTCGCACTTCATGACCCACGAAGATATCCGTACAGGGCGCCTGCAGGTGCTGCTGAGCGAGGCCAATAATGGCTACCGTCAGCCGATCCACGCGGTGTATTACCGCAACACCCAGTTGGCGCTGCGCATCCAGTGCTTCCTGGATTTCATCCAGCGCAAGCTGGCCATGTACGCCTGCTGAGTTGCCTGAACGCGACAAATTCTGTCCACAGGCGGCGAAACTTCCGACGGTTGATTGCACAGTCGAAGCGCTTCGGCCTTACTGAGTGCTCGACAAAAACAACACCAAGGAAGTGTCATGCGCATTGTCCCTTTCCAGTACCTGGCTCTCGCAGCCGCGATCCTGAGCTGTTCCTCGGTTTACGCCGCCACGCTGGAGGGCGGCGCGGTGGCCGCCCCCGATCAATATGGTGCACAGGTGGCCGCCGATATTCTGAAAAAGGGCGGCAACGCAGTAGACGCGGCAGTGGCGACCGCCTTCACCCTGGCGGTGACTTACCCGGAGGCCGGTAACATCGGCGGTGGCGGCTTCATGACCCTGTTCGTCGATGGCAAGCCTTACTTCCTCGACTACCGCGAAGTCGCGCCCAAGGCCGCCACACGCAACATGTACCTGGACGACAAGGGCGAGGTCATCGAGAACCTCAGCCTGGTCGGGGCACGTGCCGCAGGTGTACCCGGTACGGTAATGGGCCTGTGGGAGGCGCACCAGAAGTTCGGCAAGCTGCCCTGGAGCGAGTTGCTGACCCCGGCCATCGGCTATGCGAAAAACGGCTTCAAGGTGGCAGAAAAGCAGTACCAGTACCGCAACGATGCCCAGGGTATGTTCAAGACCGCGACCAACTTCAACGATTACTTCGGCAACATGAAGGTCGGCGAGCTGTTCAAGCAGCCGGAAATGGCCCAGACCCTGGAGCGTATAGCCGACAAGGGCGTGAGCGAGTTCTATCAAGGCAAGACCGCCGATTTGCTGGTGGCGCAGATGCAGGCTGACAAAGGCCTGATTACCAAAGACGACCTTAAGGATTACAAGGCGGTATGGCGTGAACCGATGGCCGTGAGCTGGCGTGGCAATGTGGTGTATACCGCGCCGCCACCGAGCTCCGGCGGTGTGGCGCTGGCCCAGTTGCTGGGCATCAAGGAAGACCGCGCGGCCGACTTCAAAGGGGTGGCGCATAACTCGGCGCAGTACATCCACCTGTTGGCCGAGATCGAGAAGCGGGTGTTCGCCGACCGCGCCGACTACCTGGGCGACCCGGCCTTCACCAAGGTGCCGGTGGACCAGCTGGTGGCCAAGGATTACCTGGCCAAGCGCGCAGCCCAGGTCAACCCGAAGGCCATCTCCGAGACCGACAAGGTCAAGCCGGGCCTCGAACCGCACCAGACCACGCATTTCTCGATCATCGACAAGCAGGGCAACGCGGTCAGCAATACCTACACCCTCAACCTCGACTACGGCAGTGGTGTGGTGGTGAAGGGCGCCGGTTTCCTGCTCAACGACGAGATGGATGATTTCAGCGCCAAACCGGGGGCGGCGAACGCCTTTGGCGTGGTCGGCGGTGATGCCAACGCGATCGAACCGGGCAAGCGCATGCTGTCGTCGATGAGTCCCAGCCTGATGACCCGCGATGGCAAGGTCGAGCTGGTTATCGGTACCCCGGGTGGTTCACGGATCTTTACCTCGATCTTCCAGGTGATGAACAACCTGTACGACTACGGCATGCCGCTGGACAAGGCGGTGGCGGCGCAGCGCGTGCACCATCAGTTGCTGCCCAAGGACACCATCTACTTCGACAGCTATGCGCCGCTGACCGGTCCGGTAGCTGACGAGCTGAAGAAGATGGGCTATGTGCTGGAGGACCAGGGCTGGGAGATGGGTGACATCCAGGCGATTCGAGTCGATGGAGCGAAGCTTGAGACCGCTTCTGATCCACGTGGGCGTGGGGTGGGGATGATCGTCAAGTGATGCTGTGCAAGCCGTGCTGACGCATTCTCGGGTAAACCCCCTGCTACATCTGTAGGGGCGGGTTTACCCGCGAATCCAGGCGGTCGGTCAGACGCGGAACTGGCTGACCAATGTCTGCAACTGCCCACCCAACCGCGCCAGCTCCACACTCGACGCTGCCGTCTCGTCACTGGCTGCCGCGGTTTGCTCTGACACATCGCGCACATTCAGGATGCTTCGGCTGATCTCTTCAGCCACCGCACTCTGCTGCTCTGCCGCCGCAGCAATCTGCTGGTTCATCGACTGGATGCTCGATACCGTACTGGTAATGTTCTCCAGCGATGACCCGGCCTTGCGCGCCAGTTCGACGCTGCTGTCGGTCAGGGTACGGCTGCCCTCCATGGCACTCGCCACTTGCTGGGTACCGTGCTGCAGGCCGGCAATCAGCTCTTCGATCTCTTCGGTAGACTTTTGCGTGCGCTGGGCCAAGCCGCGCACTTCGTCGGCAACCACGGCAAAGCCACGGCCTGCCTCGCCGGCGCGTGCCGCCTCGATCGCCGCGTTGAGCGCCAGCAGGTTGGTCTGTTCGGCCACCGACTTGATCACGTCCATCACGCTACCAATCTTCTGGCTTTCCTGCTGCAGCAGGTTCATCGCCTCGGTAGAGCGGTGCATGTCTTCGGCCAGGCGTTCGATCTGGCCAATCGCTTCGCCTACCACGCGGTCGCCGGCCCGAGCTTCGTCATCTGCACCGGTGGCTGCATGTGAGGCCTGCTCGGCATTGCGCGCCACTTCCTGTACGGTGGCGGCCATTTCGTGCATGGCGGTGGCCACCTGGTCGGTCTCGACCTTCTGACTGTTGGCGCCCGCGCTGGTCTGTTCGGTGACTGCCGACAGCTCTTCGGCGGCGCTGGCGATCTGGGTGACGCCATCGCGGATGCCGCTGATCAGCTCGCGCAGGGTGGTGCCCATGCGCGCGATGCCTTGCTGCAGCACACCCAGTTCGTCGCGGCGGGTGACGCGCATGTGCTGGGTAAGGTCGCCGCTGGCGATCTTTTCCACGGCCGCCAGGGTGTCTTGCAAGGGGCGAGTGATCTGGCGGGTGATCAGTACCGCCGCCAGCACGCCGACCAGCAGCGCCAGCAGTGTGGCAATGGCCTGCAGGCTACGGGCCTGGGTACTCTCGATGTCACGGCGCTCTAGCTGGATCTGGTACAGCGCGTCGCTGCGCTTGACGATGTCGGCGCCCTGCACGGTCATTTCGGCGCGCGAGGTGGTGATGTTGGCAACCGCGTCGCGGAACTGGCGTACCGCGTCACGATAGGCCAGTACCGCGTTTTCGAACTGCTGCAGGCGCGCGTCTTCGCTGGGCAGCTGGCGCTTGAGGTTGTCGGTATCGGCCAGTGCTGCATCCAGCTGGCGCAGCGCGGCCTGTTCGTTGGCGCTGCTGTTTTCGGCGATGTAACCACGCACATCAATACGCACCTGCAGCAGTTGCTGGCGGGCCTTGCTGATCAGTTGGTACTGGGCCAGGCGCACGCTGTCAGCCTCGGGGCGAGCCATCACTTCCTGGCTGAGCGCATCCATGGCCTGGTCGGCGAGGATGGCCGATTTGTCCATGGAAACGCGCGCCGCGCGGGTGGCGTCGTAGCCCTGGCGCATCTTGTTCAGCGACAGCTTGTAGGCGCTGATGGTTTCGCCCAGCTCACCCAGCAGCTTGACATTCTCCGGGCTTTTGAAAGTGGTGGCCAGGTAGGCCTGCTGCTTGCTGAATGCGTCCAGCTTGGCCAGGGTGTTGGCGGCGGCGGTATCGTCGCCGTTGGCAATCATGTACTGCAGGCGCGCAATGCGCAGATTGGTGAGGTCCTTGTTCAACTGGCCGATGTCGCCCATCCAGTTGCTGCGGTCGATCAGGCTGCCCAGGCTGGTCCAGCCGGTGAGGGCCAGCAGGCCGGTGAGGACCAGCACCAGGCCAAAGCCCAGGCCGAGTTTAAGATTGACGCTGATGTTGGCGAACCAGCTGTTCATGCACGCTCTCCAGAAGTTGATTTCGCTCTCTTGATCTTCGATCGCCAGGCGTTATTGTTCTGGATGCCCGCTGATTCGTGCAGGTGTTATCGGCAATGATTGAGGAAGCTGAAACGCTTTTTCAGCAAAAACATCAGCACGCGCTTTCACTCGTTCGCTGTTGGACCGGGTATCAGAGGGTGCGCGCGCTGAAGGTATCGCAGCGGTTCACTTCACCTTCGGCAAACCCGGTCTTGAACCAGCGCACCCGCTGCGCCGAGGTGCCGTGGGTGAACGAGTCCGGCACCACGCGCCCGCGGCTTTGCTGCTGCAGGCGGTCGTCGCCAATGGCATTGGCCGCATTCAGCGCTTCCTCGACATCGCCTGGCTCCAGCCAGTTCAGGCGTTTCTGCGCCTGATAGGCCCATACGCCGGCCAGGCAGTCGGCCTGCAACTCCTGGCGCACCAACAGGCCGTTGTCGCCCTCCATGCGCTGGCCGGCGCGTCGTGCGGCATCGACCTTGGCCGAAACCCCCAGCAGTGTCTGCACATGGTGGCCGATTTCGTGGGCGATCACGTAGGCCTGGGCGAAGTCGCCAGCTGCAGCGAAGCGGGTTTCCATTTCGCGGAAGAACGACATGTCCAGATACACCCGCTGGTCCGCGGGGCAATAGAACGGCCCGACCGCTGCCGAGGCAAAACCACAGGCCGAGTTGACCTGGCCGCTGAACAGCACCAGTTTGGGGTCGCGGTATTGCTTGCCGGCTTCGGCAAAGAGCGCTTTCCAGGTGTCCTCAGTGTCGCCCAGCACAGAGGCAACGAACTCGGCTTGCTGGTCGTTTGCCGGTGGCGCCTTGCCGCCCGCACCACTGGGCGCCGACTGCTGTTGTTGCTGCTCCATCTGGCCGGCAAGCTGGCCAAGAATCTGCAACGGGTCCTGCCCGGTGAGCCAGCCGATACCGACGATCAGCAGGATCGCCCCGAGGCCCAGCCCCTTGCCGCCGCCGAAACGCATGCCGCCGCCACCACCTTCGCCTCGGGCATCGACCACGTTGTCGCTGCGTCGGCCTTTTCGCCATTCCATGAATGCTCTCCCGAGCGTGAAACAAGAAGACAAAGATTAGTTCACGAAGGCGGTACGTGTCAGGCTGAGGTGTTGATACATAACCATTTGGTTATGGATCAGGTGGTCGATTTCAGTATTCATCACGTACCGCCTGCCGGAAACTGCAAGTCCGCCTGCCACGCCCAGGCGTTCTCACAATTCCAAGAGAGGAAACCGGCATGCCCGCCCAGGACAACAGCCGCTTCGTGATCCGTGATCGCAACTGGCACCCTAAAGCCCTTACGCCTGACTACAAGACGTCCGTTGCCCGCTCGCCGCGCCAGGCACTGGTCAGCATTCCGCAGTCGATCAGCGAAACCACTGGTCCAGACTTTTCCCACCTGGGCTTCGGCGCCCACGACCATGATCTGCTGCTGAATTTCAATAACGGCGGCCTGCCAATCGGCGAGCGCATCATCGTCGCCGGCCGTGTCGTCGACCAGTACGGCAAGCCTGTGCCGAACACCTTGGTGGAGATGTGGCAAGCCAACGCCGGCGGCCGCTATCGCCACAAGAACGACCGCTACCTGGCGCCACTGGACCCGAACTTCGGTGGTGTTGGCCGATGCCTGACCGACCGCGACGGCTACTACAGCTTCCGCACCATCAAGCCGGGCCCGTACCCATGGCGCAACGGCCCGAACGATTGGCGCCCGGCGCATATCCACTTCGCCATCAGTGGCCCGTCGATCGCTACCAAGCTGATTACTCAGTTGTATTTCGAGGGTGACCCGCTGATCCCGATGTGCCCGATCGTCAAGTCGATCGCCAACCCGCAAGCCGTGCAGCAGTTGATCGCCAAGCTCGACATGAGCAACGCCAACCCGATGGACTGCCTGGCCTACCGCTTCGACATCGTGCTGCGCGGCCAGCGCAAGACCCACTTCGAAAACTGCTGAGGACCCCGCCATGCCAATCGAACTGCTGCCGGAAACCCCTTCGCAGACTGCCGGCCCTTACGTGCACATCGGCCTGGCCCTGGAAGCCGCCGGCAATCCGACCCGCGACCAGGAAATCTGGAACTGCCTGGCCAAGCCGGACGCCCCGGGCGAGCACATTCTGCTGATCGGCCACGTATATGACGGGAACGGCCACCTTGTGCGCGATTCGTTCCTGGAAGTGTGGCAGGCCGACGCCAACGGTGAGTACCAGGATGCCTACAACCTGGAAAACGCCTTCAACAGTTTTGGCCGCACGGCTACCACTTTCGATGCCGGTGAGTGGACGCTGTACACGGTCAAGCCGGGTGTGGTGAACAACGCTGCTGGCGTGCCGATGGCACCGCACATCAACATCAGCCTGTTTGCCCGTGGCATCAACATCCACCTGCACACGCGCCTGTATTTCGATGATGAGGCCCAGGCCAACGCCAAGTGCCCGGTGCTCAACCTGATCGAGCAGCCGCAGCGGCGAGAAACCTTGATTGCCAAGCGTTGTGAAGTGGATGGGAAGACGGCATATCGCTTCGATATCCGCATTCAGGGGGAAGGGGAGACAGTCTTCTTCGACTTCTGAGGTGAAGCTTGGGGCCGCTCTGCGGCCCATTCGCGGGCAAGCCCGCTCCTACAACGATCTGCGTACACCGACGCCGATCAATGTGGGAGCGGGCTTGCCCGCGAATGGGCTGCAAAGCAGCCCCGGCAATACAACGATCAGCGCCGAACCAGCAGAACCCCGCTTTCCATATGGTGGGTATACGGGAACTGGTCAAACAAAGCACAGCGCTCGATACGGTGGGTGTCCTGCAACTGGGCAATGTTCGCTGCCAGTGTTTCCGGGTTGCACGAGATGTACAGGATGCGTTCGAAACGACGGGTCAGCTCGCAGGTATCTGGGTCCATCCCCGCACGCGGAGGGTCGACGAACACTGTACCGAACTGATAACTCTTCAGGTCGATGCCTTCCAGGCGCCGGAACGGCCGCACCTCATTCAGTGCCTGGGTCAGTTCCTCTGCCGACAAACGTACCAGCCGCACGTTATCCACAGCGTTCTCGTCGAGGTTGCTCAGTGCGGCATTGACCGATGTCTTGCTGATTTCGGTGGCCAGCACCTGGCGTACACGCGTGGCCAGCGGCAGGGTGAAGTTGCCGTTGCCGCAATACAGCTCCAGCAAGTCATCCTCACGCTCGCCAATGGCCTCGAAGGCCCAGCTGAGCATCTTCTGGTTCACTGCGCCGTTGGGCTGGGTGAACGCACCCTCCGGCTGGCGGTAACTGAACACGCGGCCAGCCACATCGAGTTTTTCCACCGCGTAGTCACGGCCGATTACCAGGCGCTTGCCCTTGGAACGGCCAATGACGCTCACGCCCAGCGCGTCAGCCAGTTGCCGGGCTTCCACTTCCCAGGCCTCGTCCAGCGGGCGGTGATAGCACATCGTGATCATTGCATCGCCAGCCAGGGTGGTGAGGAACTCTACCTGGAACAGGCGATTGCCCAGTTCTTCGCTGGCCTGCCAGGCGGCTTTCAGGCGTGGCATCAATGCATTGATGCGCTGGCTGGCAATGGGGAAATCGTCGATCAGGATTGCCTTGTGCTTCTCGCCCGGGGCGAACATGGCGTAATGGCGCTGGCCATCCTCGCGCCACAGGCGGAACTCGGCGCGCAGGCGGTAATGCTCGCGCGGTGAGTCGAAAACAGTCGGCTCCGGCGCGCCGAACGGCGCCAGCAGCTCGCGCAGCCGGGCCACTTTGGCATCCAGCTGGGGCGCGTAGGAGGAGGGGTCGAAAGCAGCACTCATGCGTTGAACCAGCCTAGCTTGATGACGAACAGGATGGAAAGGATCACCAGGGCCGGGTTCAGGTCGCGACGGCGGCCGGAAATCAGTTTGACGGCGGTCCAGGCGATGAAGCCGAAGGCGATACCATTGGCGATCGAGTAGGTCAGCGGCATGGCCAGGGCGGTCACGACAACCGGCGCGGCTTCGGTCACGTCGTCCCAGTTTATTTCTGCCAGGCCCGAGGCCATCAGCACGGCGACGAACAGCAGCGCCGGGGCCGTGGCGAAGGCCGGTACGCTACCGGCCAGCGGGGCGAAGAACAGCGCCAGCAGGAACAGCACGGCAACCACGATGGCAGTCAGGCCGGTACGGCCACCGGCGCTCACACCCGCAGCAGATTCGATGTAGCTGGTGGTGGTCGAGGTGCCCAGCAGGGAGCCGGCCATGGCGGCGGTGCTGTCGGCGATCAGGGCGCGGCCCATCTTCGGCATGTGGCCGTCCTTGCCCATCAGGCCGGCGCGCTTGGCCACGGCGATCAGGGTGCCGGAGTTGTCGAACAGGTCGACGAACAGGAACGCGAAGATCACGCTGATCAGGCCCACATCGAGGGCACCGGCGATGTCCAGCTGCAGGAAGGTGGGTGCCAGCGAAGGTGGCATCGACACGATCCCGCCGAACGGCGTGACGCCCATGGCGATCGACGCGACGGTGACGGCCAGGATGCCGATCAATACCGCGCCGCGCACCTTCAGCGACTCAAGGCCGACGATCAGGAAGAAGCCCAGCGTGGCGAGAATCACCGAGGGCTGCTTGAGGTCGCCCATGCCCACCAAAGTGGCTGGGTTATCGACGACGATGCCAGCGTTATGCAGGGCGATCAGTGCCAGGAACAGGCCGATACCGGCGGCAATCGCCGAACGCAGCGGCAGCGGAATGCTGTTCACGATCCACTCGCGAATGCGGAAGATCGACAGCAGGAAGAACATCACCGCAGACAGGAACACGGCACCCAGCGCCACCTGCCAGGTGTGGCCCATGTGCAGCACCACGGTGTAGGTGAAGAACGCGTTCAGGCCCATGCCCGGTGCCAGGGCGATCGGGTAGTTGGCAATCAGGCCCATGGTGGCGGAGCCGATGGCCGCTGCCAGGCAGGTGGCGACGAAGATCGCGCCCTTGTCCATGCCGGTCTCGCCGAGGATGCTCGGGTTGACGAACAGGATGTAGGCCATGGCCAGGAAGGTGGTGACGCCCGCGAGAATCTCGGTGCGCACGTTGGTGTTGTGTGCTCTTAGTTGAAACAGCCTTTCCAGCATGCCCGCTCCCCAAGGCGCCCCCGGCGCCATGAATGTATCGACCCCATCAGCAAAGCACAGACCGTACCGGATGCCGTGGTTTTGTGTGGGGAGGAAAAAAGCCGCGCATCATACCAGCATGCATGGCGGGGGCCTATGGCCGTTGGGGAATGGGTTTTTCTTGCTCTTCGCGGGTAAGGTCCCCTGTAGGCGGGGCATGCCCGCGAAAAGGCTGGCACAGGTAACGATCACCCGCTATGCAACCGATCCCGCTTGGCCAGGGTAGGGAACAGTTTTATCCACACCCCGGTCACCACCAAGGTGCCCACCCCGCCCAGCACCACCGCCGGCACTGTACCAAACCAGTGCGCGGTCACCCCCGATTCGAACTCGCCGAGCTGGTTCGAGGCACCGATGAACAAGCCGTTCACTGCGCTCACCCGCCCACGCATTTCATCCGGTGTCTCCAGCTGTACGAACGAACTGCGAATGACCATGCTGATCATGTCTGCCGCACCCAGTACCACCAGTACTGCCAGCGAGAACCAGAAGGAGGTCGACAGGCCGAAGGCGATGGTCGCCACGCCGAACACGCCGACCGCAGTGAACATCGTCCGCCCGACGTTGCGCTGGAACGGGAAGCGCGCCAGCCAGAGTGACATCAGCAACGCACCCACCGCTGGCGCCGAGCGCAACAGGCCAAGGCCCATCGGGCCGGTCAGCAGGATGTCCTTGGCAAATACCGGCAGCAACGCGGTGGCCCCACCCAGCAATACTGCGAACAGGTCGAGCGAGATGGCGCCGAGGATGTCGGGCCGGCTGCGAATGAAGCGGATGCCAGCCAGCAGCGATTCGATGCTGGCGCGCCCGCGCTGGGCGACCTGGCCACGCGCCTGCAGGCTCAGGGTCAGCACGCAGGCAATGGCGTACAGGGCCACCGTCGGGCCATACACCCACATGCTGCCAAAGGCATACAGGAAACCGCCCACCGCCGGCGCCACGATGGTCGCCGACTGGGTGGCCGAGGCCGACGCCGCCACTGCCCGCGGGAACAGCCCGGCCGGTACCACATTGGGCAACAGCGCCTGGGTTGCCGGCATTTCGAATGAGCGGCTGGCGCCGAGCAGGAAGGCCAGGGCAAAGATCAGTTCGCGGGTGACGTTGTCGGTGGCACTGCCCAGCGCCAGCGCCAGGGCAATCAGGCCCTGAAGGCTCTGGCACACGGCGGCGACCTTGCGCCTGTCATAGCGGTCGGCGACATGGCCGGTGTGCAACATGAACAGCACCCGTGGGGCGAACTCGACCAGGCCGACAAGGCCCAGGTCCAGTACGTTGCCGGTCAATTGGTAGAGGTGCCAGCCGATGGCCACGGTGAGCATCTGGAAGCCGCTGGCGGTGAACACGCGGGCCAGCCAGAAGGCCAGAAAAGGACGATGGTGACGCAACAACTGCGGTGCGGAATCGGACATCGGAAACCAGGGGCCTCGGCGCAGTAGAGGGGGGGCGCAGCGTATCATCTGTTTGTAACAAACAGTTACTGTTTGCACGGCGCGGCACTTTTCTATTGTTAATCAAAGAGGGTGAGGCAACAGGTCACGCGGCAATCCACCACACGGCCCACCGGGCCATTCGGGACTATGCTTCCTAGCATTCATTGATCTGGGTCAATCGTTCCAGATCAATGAAATGGCCGTCTGGCCGGAATCCCTGCGATCGAACAGAACAATTCCAACACGCCGTACTCGACCCAGTGGGGGCAGTGGGCGACTGGGGCCACAAGCCCGGACGCCGGATTATCTGAAGAGGAAGCACCATGTTCGGAATAGAGGCCTTAGAGCTCGCCCGAATGCAGTTTGCCTTTACCGTATCGTTCCACATCCTGTTCCCGGCCATCACCATTGGCCTGGCGAGCTACCTGGCAGTCCTTGAAGGCCTCTGGCTGCGGACCCACAACCAGGTCTACCGTGACCTCTATCACTTCTGGTCGAAGATCTTCGCCGTCAACTTCGGCATGGGCGTCGTCTCCGGCCTGGTCATGGCTTACCAGTTCGGCACCAACTGGAGCCGCTTCTCCGACTTTGCCGGCGCCGTCACCGGCCCGCTGCTCACCTATGAAGTACTGACTGCGTTCTTCCTCGAGGCCGGCTTCCTGGGCGTCATGCTGTTTGGCTGGAATCGCGTCGGCCGTGGCCTGCACTTCTTCTCCACAGTCATGGTTGCGCTCGGTACATTGGTATCGACCTTCTGGATTCTTGCCTCGAACAGCTGGATGCAAACCCCGCAAGGTCACGAGATCATCGATGGTCGGGTGGTGCCGGTGGACTGGTTTGCGGTGGTGTTCAACCCCTCCTTCCCCTACCGCCTGATGCACATGGCCACTGCTGCGTTCGTTTCCACCGCGTTCTTCGTCGGTGCCTCGGCGGCCTGGCACCTGCTGCGCGGGCGTGACAACCCGGCCGTTCGCAAGATGCTGTCGATGGCCATGTGGATGGCACTGATCGTCGCCCCGATTCAGGCAGTGATCGGCGATTTCCACGGCCTCAATACACTCAAGCACCAGCCGGTAAAAATTGCCGCGATCGAAGGCCATTGGGAGAACGTGCCCGGTGAGCCGACTCCACTGATCCTGTTCGGCATTCCCGATATGAAGGCTGAGACTACCCGGTTCAAGATCGAGATCCCGGCGCTCGGCAGCCTGATCCTGACCCACAGCCTGGACAAGCAGGTGCCGGCGATGAAGGAGTTTCCGCCCGAGGACCGGCCTAACTCGACCATCGTATTCTGGTCGTTCCGGATCATGGTCGGGCTTGGTTTCCTGATGATCTTCGTCGGCCTGTGGAGCCTGTGGTTGCGCAAACGCGGCACGCTGTACAGTTCGCGACCGTTCTTGTATGTGGCGCTGTGGATGGGCCCATCCGGGCTGGTCGCGCTACTGGCCGGTTGGTTCACCACCGAAATTGGCCGCCAGCCCTGGGTGGTGTACGGCCTGATGCGCACGGCGGACGGTGTTTCCAACCACAGTTACGCCCAGCTCGGCTTCACCCTTGTGGCGTTCGTGGTGGTGTACTTCGCCCTGTTTGGCACCGGCCTTGGCTACATGATGCGCCTGGTGCGCAAAGGGCCGCAGACCGGCGAGGGTGACGAGCACACACCGGGAGGCCCAGGCCAGAAACGCACGCCGGCACGGCCTTTGTCCGCCGCCGATGATGGCCGCGAGGCCACCTCTGCCAGCCTGAACGAGGGGAACTGAACCATGGGTATCGACCTTCCACTGATCTGGGCCGTGATCATCATCTTCGGCGTCATGATGTACGTGGTGATGGACGGATTCGACCTGGGGATCGGCATGCTCTTCCCCTTCGTCAAGGGCGAGCAGGACCGTGATGTCATGATGAACACTGTCGCGCCGGTATGGGATGGCAACGAAACCTGGTTGATCCTGGGCGGTGCCGGACTGTTCGGGGCCTTCCCGATGGCCTATGCCGTGGTCCTTGAGGCCCTGTACCTGCCCCTGATCCTGATGCTGATCGGCCTGATTTTCCGAGGCGTGGCCTTCGAGTTCCGCTTCAAGGCCAAGGCCGACAAGCGGCACATCTGGGACAAGGCTTTCATCTGGGGTTCGCTGATCGCCACCTTCTTCCAGGGCGTGGCGCTTGGCGCGTTCCTGGAGGGCTTCAAGGTGGTCGACCGGCATTTTGCCGGTGGCACCCTGGACTGGCTGACACCGTTCAGCCTGTTCTGCGGGCTGGGGTTGATCGTGGCCTACACCCTGCTGGGTTGTACCTGGCTGATCATGAAGACCGAAGGGCCGCTGCAACAGAAGATGCACGATATGGCCCGGCCGCTGGCGCTGGTGCTGCTGGTGGTGATCGGTATCGTCAGTCTGTGGACGCCAATCGCCTACCCGCAGATTGCCGACCGCTGGTTCAGCATGCCCAATCTGATCTGGTTCATGCCGGTACCGCTGCTGGTGCTGGTGACGTTCTACGGGTTGCTCAAAGCGGTGGCGCGCAACGCGCACTACACGCCGTTCCTGCTCACTCTGGTATTGATCTTCCTTGGCTACAGCGGCTTGGGAATCAGCCTGTGGCCTAACATCATCCCGCCGTCGATCTCGATCTGGGATGCCGCAGCGCCACCGCAAAGCCAGGGCTTCATGCTGGTGGGTACCCTGTTCATCCTGCCGTTTATCCTCATGTATACCTTCTGGAGCTACTACGTGTTCCGCGGCAAGGTGACCCACGAAGACGGCTATCACTAGGAGGGCCGCATGATGACTGGCAAGCATGGCTTGGAAGAAAAGAAACCGCTGTGGCAGCGACTGGGTTGGCTGTTGCTGATCTGGGCGATGAGCGTGGCAGCGCTGGGTGTGGCGGCCTGGGTGATGCGGCTGTTCATGGGGGCGGCGGGATTGACCACACATTGATAAAGAGCGGCAGCGGGCTTGCCCGCGAAGCAGGCAACGCGCTAGATGGCACCGGCGTTGCCGGTGTTCGCGGGCAAGCCCGCTCCTACTTGCGGGCTTTCAGGATTACGAACTTGGGCGTAGCCGCCACCTGCTCAACGCCGCGGAACAACCGCGCCAGCTTGCTGTGATAGCCCAGGTGCCGGTTACCCACGATATACAGCGCCCCGCCTACCACCAGCGCTTCACGCGCCTGCTGGAACATGCGCCAGGCCAGGAAATCACCGACCACCTGCTGTTGGTGGAACGGCGGGTTGCACAGCACCACGTCCAGCGACTGTTTCTCCAGCCCGGCCAGGCCATCGGCCGCGACGAAGGTCGCCGGGCGCTCGCCCAACGCGGACTGCCAGTTCTCCTGTGCTGATTGCACCGCCATGTACGACTCGTCGACCAGGGTGTACTCGGCGTCCGGGTTGGCCAGGGCGCTGGCAATCGCGAGTACGCCATTGCCGCAGCCCAGGTCAGCCACCCGTGCACGGCCAAGGTCGCGTGGCAGATGAGGGAGGAATGCCCGGGTACCAATATCCAGGCCTTCACGGCAGAACACGTTGGCGTGGTTGACCAATTCCAGTGCCGGCACGTCGAGGCGGTAGCGGCTAGGGTAGGGGGACTTGGCGTGCGGCCGCTCGGCAACCGTTGCTGTCAGCAAGCGGGCCTTTTTCAGCGCCAGCGAAGCCTGTACGGGGCCGATGTACTTCTCCATCAGGTCGCCGGCCGCCCGTGGCAGGTGCTTGATCATCGCCCCGGCAATCACCTGCGCACCGGGGGCCAGCTGGCCTTGCAGGCGGATCAGTTGTTCTTCGAGCAGGGCCAGGGTCTTGGGTACACGCACCAGCACCCGGTCGAACGGGCCTTGCCAGTGTTGGCTGGCTGGTACGAACGGGACACTGTCGAATGGCAGGCCATTGCGCGCCAGGTTTTTTTCCAGGGCCAGGTGCCCCAGGTGCGAGTCACCGCTGCTGACCACCTGCAGCTGGCCCGCAAGGCTTGCGGCCAGGGCACCGAAGCTGTCATTGAGCACCAGTACCCGGCAATTGGCGTCAGGTGCCTGATCGTGTAACTGCGCAAGCAGGTACTCGTCGGCGGCATCGAAAGCCTGCAGCGGGTCGTTGGCCTGCTCCGGCTGGCGGATCAGGTCGAGTTCGGCGTAGGGGGTGGTCAACAGGGGCATGGCGTCTGGCTCGGGTACGAAACTGCCCGCTGCGGTTCGCGCCGGGCTTTGCCGGACGATTCTACAGGGCTTTGCCCAAGGTCGCAGGTTTGAAGGTCAGATCCAGCCACGCAAGGCGGCAATGGCGATGGCTCCGGCTTTGTTGGCTGCATTGGTCTTGGTGATCACGCTGCGGATATGGAAGTTGACCGTGCTTTGCGACAGCGAGAGGATGCAGGCAACATCGGCAGCGGTCTTGCCGGCGGCAGACCATTTCAGCACTTCCAGTTCACGCTCGCTCATTTTCGGTTGCGGTGGGCACAGCGCGTTCAGGTGGTGCTCGCCCAGTACCGCGTGAAGGGTGTGGCACAGCCACTGCACACTACCGGCTTTGTCGTACAGCTCGAACGCATCGATGTGGCCGTTTGGCCGAGCGACACTGATCTGGCTTTCGTTGTGCTGCTGATCGTGAAGCGACTGTGTCCAGCCGTGGCGCAGGCCATGCTGGCAGGCCATTTCGCGAAATTGCGGGGCTTCCTTGTACAGTTCATCGGTCCAGAGCACCGGTGTCGTGGAGCTGTGGCTCAGGTTCGCTGCCGGGTCCTGCTTGTAGAAGTCGTCGCGCTGGTAGCGCTCGATCCACTCACTTGGGTAGTTGCTGTAGAGGTACAGCTTTGGCGTTTGCGTAGCGATCTGAATGCGGATGTTCAGCCCAAGGTAATCCATGTCCAGGTCCCGAGCCAGATGGACTGCGATGTCGAATAGCTTTTGTGGGCTGCGTTCGCTGACGAATGCATGAAGATGTTCAGGTTTCCAGTGATACATCTGAAGCACTCCTTGATGCGCGCAGAATCCAATCCGTTTGAGTACCCGGAAGATTGTAGGAAAAGACCTACCATCCTGTTGGGAATTTTTTGTTATAGCGATCAGGAATTTCTGCGACTTTGGCCCGATTGCACTTCATGAGGCCCTACAAAGCGGTGGTTTTTATCCTGGCCACTTTAGGCGACACTGTGCACACGCCAACCCTGGAGCCCGATATGACCGCTAGCGCCGAAAAGTTCACCCGCCAGACACTGCTCGATGTTCAGCCACTGACGCCGAACCTCTTCAGCCTGCGGGTCACGCGCGATGCGGGGTTCCGCTTCCGTTCCGGCCAATTCGCCCGGCTAGGTGTGACCAAGGCCGATGGTAGCGTGGTGTGGCGCGCCTATTCCATGGTCAGCGCGCCTCATGATGAGTATCTGGATTTCTTTTCCATCGTGGTGCCAGGTGGTGAGTTCACCAGTGAGTTGAGCCGTTTGGGGGCAGGCGATACGTTGCTGATCGACCGCCAGGCGTTCGGTTTCCTCACCCTCGACCGCTTCGTCGGTGGTCGTGACCTGTGGTTGCTGGCTACCGGTACCGGCATCGCGCCCTTTATGTCGATCCTGCAGGACTTCGAAGCCTGGGAGCGCTTCGACAGCATCAAGCTGGTGTATTCAGTGCGCGAAGCCAAGGAACTGGCCTATGTGGATGAAATTGCCGGGCTGGAACAGCGCGATTATCTGGCTGAGTACGCGGGCAAGTTGCAGTTCATTCCCGTGGTGACCCGTGAACAGCACCCGGGTGCGTTGAATCAGCGCATTACCACGTTGATCGAGAATGGCGAGCTGGAGAAGGCGGCGGGGCTTGAACTGTCACCAGAGCATTCGCGGGTGATGCTCTGCGGTAACCCGGAAATGATCGACGAAACCCGCAAGGTCCTCAAGGCGCGAGACCTGCAACTGAGCCTGAGCAAGCGGCCCGGGCAGGTAGCAGTCGAGAACTACTGGTAAGACTACTGGGGCCGTTGTGGGGGCGGGCATGCCCGCCCCCACAACGGCCCCGGCAACTTCAAGGCAAGCGGTTCTGGTTCTGCGTCTTGAGCAAATCGCGGATCTCGGTCAGCAGCGTCTCTTCAGCCGAAGGCACAGGCGGCGTAGTCGGCGCCACGGCTTCTTCACGCTTGAGCTTGTTGATTGCTTTCACGCCCATGAAGATGGCAAAGGCCACGATCACGAAGTCGATCACGGTCTGGATGAACTTGCCATACGCCAGCATCACCGCTGGCACGTCACCTTCGGCAGCCTTCAGGGTAATGGCCAGGTCGCTGAAGTCCACGCCACCGATCAGCAGGCCCAGTGGCGGCATGATCACGTCGCCGACGAAGGACGAGACGATCTTGCCGAAGGCCGCGCCGATGATGATACCGACCGCCATGTCGACGACATTGCCTTTGACTGCGAAAGCCTTGAACTCGTTGAGCATGCCCATGTTTGGTTCCTTGTAACAAAAGGTAAGGTTAAGGCAGTGTAAGCCACTAAAACGCTTCATGCGTTGTGTTCAGGGCTACTGACTGCAGTTAGAACGAATAGTTTTGTCGCATCCCGAGGCGTTCGAGACACGTCCTGCTCGGCTATCATGGCGAATTTTTCCAGGAGACCCCACCCATGGCCAAGGCCAAGCGCTTGTATGGCTGCACTGAATGCGGCGCGACTTTCCCCAAATGGGCCGGCCAGTGCGGCGAATGCGGGGCCTGGAATACCCTGGTCGAAACCATGATCGAAAGCGGCGGCGCAGCTGCACCCAGCAGTGGCCGCGCTGGCTGGACGGGACAGCAGGCGCAGATCAAGACCCTGGCCGAAGTCAGTGTTGAGGAAATCCCGCGATTCACGACCAGCAGCACCGAACTGGACCGCGTGCTGGGCGGCGGCCTGGTGGATGGCTCGGTGGTGCTGATCGGCGGTGACCCCGGCATCGGCAAATCGACCATTTTGCTACAGACCTTGTGCAACATCGCCGTGGGCATGCCGGCACTGTATGTCACAGGGGAGGAGTCGCAGCAGCAGGTGGCCATGCGCTCCCGGCGGCTGGGGCTACCTCAGGACCAGCTCAAGGTGATGACCGAAACCTGCATCGAGACGATCATTGCCACGGCGCGGGTCGAGAAGCCGAGGGTAATGGTGATCGACTCGATCCAGACCATTTTCACCGAGCAGTTGCAATCGGCCCCGGGCGGCGTGGCTCAGGTGCGCGAAAGCACAGCGTTGCTGGTGCGCTACGCCAAGCAAAGCGGTACGGCAATCTTTCTGGTCGGCCACGTGACCAAGGAAGGCTCGCTGGCTGGCCCGAGGGTGCTGGAGCACATGGTCGACACTGTGCTGTATTTCGAAGGTGAGTCCGATGGCCGTCTGCGCTTGCTGCGGGCGGTCAAGAACCGCTTTGGCGCGGTCAACGAACTGGGCGTGTTCGGCATGACCGATCGTGGCCTCAAGGAGGTATCGAACCCGTCGGCGATCTTCCTCAACCGTACTCAGGAAGAGGTGCCGGGTAGCGTGGTGATGGCAACCTGGGAGGGGACCCGGCCAATGCTGGTCGAGGTGCAGGCGCTGGTCGACGATAGCCATCTGGCCAACCCGCGGCGGGTGACCTTGGGCCTGGATCAGAACCGCCTGGCCATGTTGTTGGCGGTACTCCACCGTCATGGCGGCATCCCGACCCATGACCAGGATGTGTTTCTCAACGTGGTCGGCGGGGTGAAGGTGCTGGAAACGGCTTCGGACCTGGCGCTGCTGGCGGCGGTGATGTCCAGCCTGCGTAACCGGCCACTGGCCCATGGTTTGCTGGTGTTTGGCGAGATTGGCTTGTCGGGCGAGGTACGGCCGGTGCCCAGTGGCCAGGAGCGCTTGAAGGAAGCGGCCAAGCACGGCTTCAAGCGTGCCATCGTACCCAAGGGCAATGCGCCGAAAGAAGCGCCGGCGGGGTTGCAGGTGATTGCCGTTACCCGCCTGGAACAGGCGCTGGATGCATTGTTCGAATAGTGTGCAGGAGCGAGCAAGCTCGCTCCTGCAATCAGTCAGTGCTCGGCAACGGCCGTGCGCCTGACCGTTTCATTGCCATGCTCGTCCAGTTCCAGCATCGGCACTTCGTTACCCTCGGCATCGAACAGCTTGCCATCCTTGAAGTAGTCCCCATCACGCAGCGCGGAAATGTCCGAATACTGGATGGTCCGCTCGTAGGCTGCAGCGAACACTGACTGGTTTTCCGAGTTGCCGGTGGTGAAGTGGTTGAAGATCAGGTTCAGCAGGATGGCCATGATCGCCGCCGAGCTGATGCCGGAGTGGAAGATGGTCTCGAACCAGTTCGGGAAGTGGTGGTAGAAGGTCGGCGCGGCAATCGGGATCATGCCGAAGCCCAGCGAGGCAGCAACAATGATCAGGTTGACGTTGTTCTTGTAGCTGACCTTGGACAGGGTGCGGATACCGCTGGCCGCCACGGTGCCGAACAGCACGATACCGGCGCCGCCCAATACCGGGGTAGGCACGGCAGCAATCACCCGGCCCATGACTGGCAGCAGGCCGAGTACCACCAGAATCACGCCGCCGGTAGCCACCACGTAGCGGCTCTTGACCCCGGTCACCGCCACAAGGCCAACGTTCTGGGCGAACGCGCTCTGGGTGAACGAACCGAAAATCGGCGCCAGGATGCTAGATGCCATGTCGGCGCGCAGGCCGTTGCCCAGGCGCTTGGAGTCCACCTTGGTGTCGATGATCTCACCCACGGCGAGGATATCGGCCGACGTTTCCACCAGGGTCACCATGATCACGATGCACATCGAAAGGATCGCGGCGATGTGGAACTCTGGCATGCCAAAGTGGAACGGCGAGGGGAAGGCGAACATCGGGCCTTCGCTGACCTTGCTGAAATCGGTCATGCCCAATGCCCAGGCGATCAGCGTGCCGACCACCATGGCCAGCAGGATAGACAGCCGTGAGATGGTTGCGTTGCCAAGCTTGCTGAGCAGCAGCACGATGGCGAAGGTCAGCCCGGCCAGGCCGATGTTGGCCATGCTACCGAACTCCGGCGAGGCGCTGTTGCCACCCATCACCCAGCGTGCGGCAACCGGCATCAGAGTCAGGCCGATGGTGGTGATGACGATGCCGGTCACCAGCGGCGGGAAGAACTTGGTGATGCGCGAGAACACCGGCGTGATCAGAAAGCCGATCAGCGACGCTGCCATGACCGCCCCGAGCACCCCAGGCAGGCCACCGCCACCCTCGCTGCTCAGAATCGCCCCCATGGTCGCCACACCGGCGAACGACACGCCTTGTACCAGTGGCAACTGGCAACCGAAGAACGGCAGGCCAAGGGTCTGCAGCAGGGTGGCCAGGCCACCGGCAAACAGCGAGGCGGCGATCAGCATGCCGATTTCGGCACCATTCAGGCCCGCGGCCTGCCCCAGGATCAGGGGTACTGCGACGATTCCACCATACATGGTCAGCACATGCTGCAGACCATAGGCCAGGTTGGCACCAAGGCCGAGGTTTTCATCCTCGGGTCGCTTGGCGGGAGACGTGCTAGGGGACGTAGTCATGGAGCAGGCTCTCTGTTTATTGTTGTGCCGCTACTGTAGACACTTCCTACAAATGATTGCTACAAGAATTGTATACAATATTTTGATCGGAGCGCGAACAGATCCGGCCGCAGGGCGTGCTAGAACCCAATGCAGAAGGCGTACCAACTTGGCAGAAGCTGTATTAGAGGGGTGTGTACAAAGCAACGCTACCCAGGCTTAAAGCTGTCTGGGTAGACAAGAAACACCAGGCGGGAAGGCTATTAGCTAGCTAAGAGATTCCATTATTCGATGAGTTCGCGCAGCTCACGCATCATTTCGGTGCTGTCAGCCACGTTCAATTCCACAAGACGGTGCAAATGGCTCATCGAGTCGAGGTCTATGTACAGGCAGATGAAGCCCAGACGGTCCGGTTCTTCATGGCGCAGTTCGACCTGCATCTGCACGCGGGCATCGTCGCCCAGGTGAATGATGGCGTCGAAGTCCTGCGTCAGGTCGGCATCCCAATCTGCCGGGCGTTCAATGAGCAAGCCTTTGAGTGAAAGGTCCAGCAGTTTTGCAGGCCAGCAGTTCAGCCCCTGGCGCAGCTCGGTGGGGGCATCGAAGTCGATGCGTTGAAAGCGGCGGCGTTCGTCGTGATCGCTCATGGCATGGATCCTCGAATAGATCATCAGGTGTCGTCCTGACTATAGTTAGAGTTGCACGTGCATCAGGTGCTGCAATGTGGCCGCAGAGGCTCTAGAACAAAGCAAGTGTGGCAATGCCGCTTGACTGGCCCTAGACTCGGTGGGCGGTCTTTCCAATCCACCAGCTGGAAGCTAACCATGAACAACAATAATAGCCTGCTACGCCATATTCCGTGGCTGGCGCTGGCAGTCATAGGTGCCTGCGCACTGGGTGTGGTTGCCCTGCGTCGCGGCGAGGCGATCAACGCCTTGTGGATCGTGGTCGCGGCAGTGGCCATCTACCTGGTCGCCTATCGTTACTACAGCCTGTTCATCGCCACCAAGGTGATGCAACTCGACCCGCGCCGTGCCACCCCGGCGGTGCTCAACAATGATGGCCTGGACTACGTCCCGACCAACAAACACATTCTTTTCGGTCACCACTTCGCTGCCATCGCCGGCGCAGGCCCCTTGGTCGGGCCGGTACTCGCCGCGCAAATGGGCTACCTGCCCGGCACGCTGTGGCTGATTGCCGGCGTGGTGCTGGCCGGTGCGGTGCAGGACTTCATGGTCCTGTTCATGTCTACCCGCCGCAATGGCCGCTCACTGGGCGACATGGTGCGCGAGGAGATGGGCAGAATCCCCGGTACCATCGCCCTGTTCGGCTGCTTCCTGATCATGATCATCATCCTTGCGGTGCTGGCGCTGATCGTGGTCAAGGCACTGGCCGAAAGCCCATGGGGCATGTTCACGGTGATGGCGACCATCCCGATCGCGATGTTCATGGGCATCTACATGCGCTACATCCGTCCGGGCCGTATTGGCGAAATCTCGGTCGTTGGCGTGGTACTGCTGCTGGCCTCCATCTGGCTGGGAGGCGTGATCGCTGCGGATCCGGTGTGGGGCCCGGCGTTCACGTTCACTGGCGTGCAGATCACCTGGATGCTGGTGGGCTACGGTTTTGTCGCCGCCGTGCTGCCGGTATGGCTGGTGCTGGCGCCGCGTGACTACCTGTCGACCTTCCTCAAGATCGGCACGATCCTTGGCCTGGCCATCGGTATCCTGATCATCGCGCCCGAGTTGAAAATGCCGGCGCTGACCCAGTTCACCGACGGCACGGGGCCGGTGTGGAAGGGGGCCCTGTTCCCGTTCCTGTTCATCACCATTGCCTGTGGTGCGGTGTCCGGCTTCCACGCGCTGATTTCCTCGGGGACCACGCCAAAGCTGCTGGATAACGAAACCAACGCCCGCTACATCGGCTACGGCGGCATGCTGATGGAATCGTTCGTCGCCATCATGGCCATGGTTGCGGCCTCGGTGATCGAGCCGGGCGTGTACTTTGCCATGAACAGCCCGGCTGCCGTGGTCGGTTCCGATGTTGTGTCGGTAGCGCAGACGGTCAGCAGTTGGGGCTTCCTGATTACACCTGAGCAGCTCGAAGCGGTCGCCCGTGACATTGGCGAGCACACCGTCTTGGCCCGTGCCGGCGGTGCGCCAACCCTGGCGGTCGGTATCGCGCAGATCCTTCACCAGGTGTTGCCAGGTGAAAACACCATGGCCTTCTGGTACCACTTCGCGATCCTGTTCGAGGCGCTGTTCATCCTTACCGCGGTGGACGCCGGCACCCGTGCCGGGCGCTTCATGTTGCAAGACCTGCTGGGCAGCTTCGTGCCGGCGCTCAAACGCACCGATTCGTGGGGGGCCAACCTGCTCGCCACCGCTGGCTGCGTGGCACTCTGGGGCTATCTGCTGTACCAAGGGGTAATCGACCCGCTGGGTGGCATCAACACCCTGTGGCCGCTGTTTGGTATCTCCAACCAGATGCTGGCCGGTATCGCCTTGATGCTCGGTACTGTGGTGTTGATCAAGATGAAGCGTCAGCAATACATCTGGGTCACCCTGCTGCCGGCTGTGTGGCTGTTGATCTGCACCACGGCTGCAGGCCTGATCAAGCTGTTTGACCCGAACCCGGCTGTGGGCTTCCTGGCCCTGGCCAAGAAGTACAGCACTGCGCTGGACGCCGGCCAGGTACTGGCCCCGGCCAAGGACATCGGGCAGATGCAGCACGTGATCTTCAACGCATACACCAACGCGGGCCTGACGATCTTGTTCCTGCTGGTGGTCTTCAGCATCCTGTTCTTCGCCATCAAGGTCGGCTACGTCGCCTTGGGCCGCAAGGAGCGCAGCGACAAGGAAACCCCGTTCCAGGCGCTGCCTGACGCGTAATCGAGAGGACTGCAATCATGTTCAACGACTTGGGTCGACTGGGAAAATACCTGGGGCAGGCAGCCCGCCTGATGGTCGGCATGCCCGACTACGACAACTATGTCGAACACATGCAGAAAACGCATCCGGACAAGCCGGTGATGAGCTACGAGGCGTTCTTCCGCGAACGCCAGGAAGCACGTTACGGTGGCAAATCCGGGCCCAAGTGCTGTTGAGCCTGCGGTACGTGTAAACCTGTGGGAGCCTGGGTAACCGGCTCCCACAGTCATTTCAGATTCAGGAGTATTTTTGCGTGCAGACGCCCATTCCCGTAACCGTCCTCACTGGCTTCCTCGGTGCCGGCAAGACCACCTTGCTCAGGCACATGCTAAAGGCCGAGCATGGCCTGAAGCTCGCTGTGATTGAAAACGAATTCAGCGAGGCGGGCATCGACAGCCAACTGCTGGGTGATCAGCCGGTACAGGTAATGACCTTGGCCAACGGTTGTGTATGCTGCAGCATCCATGGCGACCTGACCCGCGCTCTTTACCTGCTGCTTGAACGCCTGGATGCCGGGGAGATTGCCTTCGATCGCCTGGTGATCGAATGCACCGGCCTTGCCGACCCTGCGCCGGTAGCGCAAACGTTCTTCATCGACGAGGAGCTGCGTGAGCGCTACATCCTCGATGGCATCATCACCCTCGTCGATGCCGCGCATGCCGAACTGCACTTGACCCAGACCATTGCTCAGGCCCAGGTCGGCTTTGCCGATCGTCTGCTGCTGAGCAAGACCGACCTGGTCGAGCCAGCTGCGGTTGAAGCCCTGCGCGAACGCCTGGCCCGCATCAATAGCAGGGCTGCGATCCGAGTGGTCGAACACGGCTGCATCGACCTGGCTGAACTACTGGATGTACGCGGTTTCAACCTCAACCCTGACCTTGGGGTAATCCTGAAACCGATGTTGCGACCCGTGCTCAAGCCTGCCACCCCGGACCGCATTTCCACGATGGTGCTGCGTACCGAAGCCCCGCTGGATATCGACCGCCTTAGCAGCTTCATGAACGAGCTGCTGGAAACCCACGGCAAACAGCTGCTGCGCTACAAGGGCGTGCTGAACATTGCCGGCGAGGAGCGCAAGCTGGTGTTCCAGGGCGTGCTCAAGCTTTATGGCTTCGACTGGGACGCCGAGTGGGCCGCAGGCGAAGCGCGCGAGAGCGTGATGGTGTTCATTGCCGATGAACTGCCCGAGGCTACGATTCGGGCTGGCTTCGAGGCAATGGCTGCGGGCTGAGCCGCTGCGGTGCCTGCCCTGCGAACCACTGCGGCCATGAGCTGCGGTGGCGGGTTTCGACCTCGATGCACGGGATCAGGCGCTCGGTCAGCACAGCGGTTTGCCGCACGGCTTTGGCGGTGCGGTATTTGATGCTGTGGATGCACTCGCGGTCGCCGAACTCGCAGCGGTTCAGGGCGGTTCCGCCGCAAGGGCCATTGGCCAGGCCTTTAGGGCAGGTTTCCGGGCAGGTGTACAAGGTGTCTTCCAGGCGGCAACGGCCGCAGGTGTCGCAACCCACCAGCGGGCGCTTCACACTGCGCTCCAGCGTGTGCAGCACTTGTGCGCCAGCGCGTGTTGCCCACAGAGGCTGGCGCACTGCCCAACCGAAGGCTTTGCTCAGGCCGTTGCGCCGGCTGAACAGCAGTGAATGCATGCCATGCATCAGGTGATAGCGGGCTTTTTCCTTGAAAGAGGCATCGACCCGTGACTCGCCCAGGCGCCAGCCCGCCTGTGGCGGATGGAAGGTTACCGCTGGCAGGCCGGGCATCTGCCAGCTGGCGTGCCAGGCCGGTGTCCATTGCTCCAGGGACTGAAGCTGGGTTTGCCAGTGCTCGATACGGGCCTCCAGGGCCAGCAGCTGTTCGAGTGTGTGAACCCCTGACAGGTGCACTCCGGCGTAACCCATCAGCTTTGTACCGATAATCTGCAGGGCCAGGCGGTCAACACTGCGTGCCTGGGCAAAGGCCTTGGACTGCGCCGTCTCCGCTTCAAGCATGTCGCGCATGGAGGGCGTGACAGTGACGCCGGCCACGTGGTCGAGCATCGTCGCGCGCCCGTGGGTGAGGCTCATGAGGCAGGCCAGCATGGGCTTGGGTGAGGCCTGGCGGTACATCCAGTGTATGGCTTCCTGGTGCTTGGCGGCATCGAAGCCCAGCTGCAAGGTGAAGAAGTCAGCCCCCGCTGCCAGCTTTTTCTCGGCCTTGAAATACTGGGCGCCGCCTTCTTCCTCGTGGTACTTGAACGGGTTCAGCGCCGCGCCCAGCAGCCAGTGCGGGCAGGCCTGGCGGGCAATCTGCAGGGCGGCGACCGATTCCAGATAACGCACCGGGCGCTGGCCAGGTTCATGGCCGGGCAGGCGGTCGCCAGTCAGCAGTAACAGCTGGTCGAGGCCGGCGGCGTCCATGCGCTGCAGTTGGGCGAGCAGGTGGTGGCGTTCGCGATCCTTGCCTGAAAAATGCGGCAGGGCAGGCACCGGGTTGCTGAACGAGGCGAGGGCGTCCAGCGGTGACATGTCCAGCGGGCTGCCGACACGATCACCGATGGCCACGGTCATAGGCCAGCCGCACAGGTGCGCACGGGCCATGATCGCTTCCATGGCGGCAAAGCGTTCTGCGGAAGGTTTGGGGACGAACTCCATGACGCAGACGAAGTTCTTTTCGCGCAGGGCGGTTTTCAGCAGGCTCATGTTGGCCGGGCACCTGGTGTGGTCAGGGTGGCATTGTGCGACAGAAGGCGAGTCGGGTCATGTCCGGATGCGCAAGGTGGTGATCTGAATGAGACATGGGAGCGCGAAGTTCATGACAGCATGATCATGAAGATTTCTTGGGTTCATCTCAAATTTAATGAGTTTGTCTCAATACCCCCACCAGCTGGAGAATCCCCCTCATTCATTCAAGCATGCTGAAGGGACAAGACATGGCACTGGCACATAACCTGGGCTTTCCACACATCGGCCGTGACCGCGAGCTGCGTGCCCGCCATTGGCAGGTGCAGAAAGACGCCGGCATCGAGCTGTTGCCGGTCGGCGACTTCGCCTGGGACAGCCACGTGCTTAGTGCTGGCGATCAGCCGTTCGTGCTGAACTGGGAACCACTGTTCGAAGAAGTGGAGCACGCCAAGGCTCTGGGTCATGCAGTCAAGCCGGTAGTGATCGGCCCCTTGACCTACCTGTGGCAGGGTCAGTCCTTGGACGGTGACTTCGACAAACTGGAGCTGCTTGACCGCCTGCTGCCCGTGTATGACCAACTCCTCAACCGCCTGGCCGCCCTGGGCGTTGAATGGGTGCAGATCGATGAGCCAATCCTCGCCCAGGACCTGCCTCAGGACTGGAAGAATGCCTATGAACGCGTCTACAACATCCTTCAACGCGCACCGTTGAAGAAGCTGATCGCCACGTACTTCGGTGGCCTCGAAGGCAACCTCGGCCTGGCCGCCAACCTGCCGGTCGATGGCCTGCACGTCGACCTGGTTCAGGCGCCCGAGCAGTACCAGACCATTCTCGACCGCCTGCCTGCCTACAAGGTACTGTCGCTGGGCCTGGTCGACGGTCGCAACGCTTCGCCTTGCGATCTGGGCAAAACCTTGGGGCTGCTGCACGAGGCCCATGAGCGCCTGGGTGAGCGGCTGTGGTTGGCGCCGGCCTGTTCGTTGCTGGAAAGCCCAGTGGACCTGGCCGTGCAGAAGTGCCAGGAAGTGGCGGTGCTGGCCGCTTCGCTGGAGCAGGACCGAGTCGCGGCTTGATCAATTGCTGCCTGTGCCGTCCTCTTCGCGGGTAAACCCGCTCCTACAACGGCCTGCGCCCGATCACCGATGTGTGTCCACCACCGACCAGTGTAGGAGCGGGTTTACCCGCGAATACGGTGGCGGCTGCAACAGTGAACGGCTGGTGGAAATTGGCCAGCAGGTCCAGCCCTTTCGCGGGTAAACCCGCTCCTACAACGGCCTGCGTGCAATCACCGATGTGTGTCCACCACCGACCAGTGTAGGAGCGGGTTTACCCGCGAATACGGTGGCGGCTGCAACAGTGAACGGCTGGTGGAAATTGGCCAGCAGGTCCAGCCCTTTCGCGGGTAAACCCGCTCCTACAACGGCCTGCGTGCAATCACCGATGTGTGTCCGTCACCGATCAGTGTAGGAGCGGGTTTACCCGCGAATACGATGGCGGCTGCACCAGTGAACGGCTGGCGGAAATTGGCCAGCAGGCCCGGCCCTTTCGCGGGTAAACCCGCTCCTACAACGGCCTGCGCCCGATCGCCGATGTGTGTCCATCACCGATCAGTGTAGGAGCGGGTTTATCCGCGAAGAGGCCGGGCCTGCTTGAATCAATCAGCGCTCGATGGCCAACGCCACCCCTTGCCCACCGCCAATGCACAAGGTCGCCAGGCCTTTCCGGGCATCCCGTTTGATCATTTCGTGCAGCAGGGTCACCAGCACCCTGCACCCGGAAGCACCAATCGGGTGGCCCAGGGCAATCGCCCCTCCATTGACGTTAACCCGCTCGGCATCCCATGCCAGCGCATTGCCCACGGCCAGCGCCTGGGCGGCGAAGGCTTCGTTGGCTTCGATCAGGTCCAGTTCGGCCAGTTGCCAACCGGCCTTGTCCAGGCAACGTTGGGTCGCCGAAACCGGACCGATACCCATGATCGCGGGGTCTACCCCGGCACTGGCATAGGCGGCGATCTTCGCCAGCACCGGCAGGCCCAACGCCTCGGCCTTCGCTGCGCTCATCAAAAGCACGGCGGCGGCGCCGTCGTTCAGGCTGGAGGCATTGCCTGCGGTAACGCTGCCGTCCTTCTTGAAGGCCGGGCGCAGTTTGCCCAGAGACTCGGCGGTGGTGTCCGGGCGTGGTTGCTCGTCACGGGCAAAAACCTTGGGCTCTCCCTTTTTCTGCGGCAGCACGATAGGGGTGATTTCAGCGTCGAAACGGCCGGCCTCCATCGCCGCCACTGCCTTGCGCTGCGACTCGGCAGCAAAGGCATCCTGCTGCTCACGGCTGAGGCCGTACTTGTCCACAAGATTTTCGGCAGTGATGCCCATGTGGTAGTCATTGAAGGCATCCCACAGGCCGTCCGTGATCATGCTGTCGATCAGTTGGCCATGGCCCATGCGTTGGCCGGTGCGGGCGGAGGGCATCACGTAGGGGGCAAGGCTCATGTTCTCCTGACCACCTGCAATCACCACCTCGGCATCGCCGCAGCGGATCGCCTGGGCGGCCAGGTGCAGGGCCTTGAGGCCCGAGCCGCAGACCTTGTTCAGGGTCAGGGCCGGTACGCTGAAGGGCAGGCCAGCCTTGATCGCCGCCTGGCGTGCCGGGTTCTGACCGGCACCAGCAGTGAGCACTTGGCCGAGGATGACTTCATCGACCTGCGCCGGGTCCAGCCCGGTTTGTTTCAGCAGTTGCTTGATCACGGCGGCGCCGAGGTCGACCGCAGGCACTGTGGCCAGGGCGCCCTGGAAGCTGCCGATGGCGGTACGGGTTGCGGCGACGATCACCACGTCGTTCATGTTGTTGTTCTCCGTGCAATGGGCGTAGTGCCGCCAGCATCGGCGGGTTCGGCTTATTTGTTAAGTTTGTTTTTCTTTCGGATTGATGTGAAAAACAAATCAATGGGTGGCGAAGGTTCTAACCAGCCAATCTGGATTCCGTGCAGCTGTGAGCCTCCTGCACATAAGAACTCTGGTTTTGCATCCCTCTGATCACCCCGTAATATGTGTCGGATAACCTGCGGGGGTAGTCTCACCCTCTGATCAATCGGAATCGCCCCAAGCGGCGCTTCCCCGGCATAAACCTGACGAGGTACAGACATTGGCCATCATTCATCCTAAGGTTCGCGGTTTCATCTGCACCACGACTCACCCGAAGGGCTGCGAGCTCAACGTCCGTGACCAGATCGAAGCCACCCGCAAGCTGGGCGTACGCGAGGATGGCCCGAAGAAGGTCCTGGTCATCGGTGCTTCCAGCGGCTACGGCCTGGCAGCCCGCATCACGGCGGCGTTCGGCTTCAAGGCCGACACCCTGGGCGTGTTCTTCGAAAAGCCAGGCACCGAGACCAAGGCCGGCACTGCTGGCTGGTACAACGCTGCTGCCTTCGACAAGTTCGCCAAGGCCGAGGGCCTGTACAGCAAGTCGATCAACGGTGACGCCTTCTCCGACGAAGCTCGCGCCAAGGTTATCGAGCTGATCAAGAACGAAATGGGTGGCAAGGTCGACCTGGTCATCTACTCGCTGGCGTCGCCCGTGCGCAAGCTGCCGCAGACCGGTGAAGTCATCCGCTCGGCACTCAAGCCGATCGGCCAGCCATACAAGTCGACCGCCATCGACACCAATAAGGACACCATCATCGAGGCCAGCATCGAGCCGGCCACCGAGCAGGAAATTGCCGACACCGTCACCGTCATGGGTGGCCAGGACTGGCAGCTGTGGATCGATGCGCTGGCTGGCGCCAATGTACTTGCCGAAGGCGCTCGCACCGTGGCCTTCAGCTATATCGGCAGCGATATCACCTGGCCGATCTACTGGCACGGTGCACTGGGCCAGGCCAAGCAGGACCTGGATGAAACCGCCCTGCGTCTGAACCAGAAGCTGGCCGGTGAAGTGAAAGGCGGCGCCAATGTGGCGGTGCTCAAGTCGGTGGTTACCCAGGCCAGCTCGGCCATCCCGGTGATGCCACTGTACCTGTCGATGGTCTTCAGGATCATGCAGGAGAAAGGTGTTCACGAAGGCACCCAGGACCAGCTCGACCGCATGTACCGCGACCGTATGTACCGCACCGACGGTGCGCCGGCAGAAGTCGACGAGAAGGGTCGCCTGCGTCTGGATGACTGGGAGCTGCGTGACGACGTGCAGAACGCCTGCAAGGCCCTGTGGCCACAGGTGACCACCGAGAACCTGTTCGAGCTGACCGACTACGCCGGTTACAAGAAGCAGTTCCTCAACCTGTTCGGCTTCGAGCGCGCTGACGTCAACTACGACGAAGACGTGGCCACCGATGTGAAGTTCGACTGCGTCGAGCTGTAATCGGGTAAGCCTGTACCGGCCTCTTCGCGGGCAAGCGCGCTCCCACAGGTTCTCCCCCTGCAGGAGCGGGTTCACCCGCAAAGAGGCCGGTACAGGCTACAAAATCTTTGCTAGTTTTGGCGCACAACGACAGGAAATGCGCCATGAGTAGCCTCATCCAACCCGCTACCCCATTTCGCCACCCTGCGGCCGACGGATACAGCCTCGGCGGCTTCTGCTGGCGTCACGCCCAACCTGACCCCAAGCGCCCGCTGGTGATCATCAACGCTGCCACTTCGGTACGCTGCCGCTATTACGCCCGCTTTGCCGACTACCTGTTCGCCCACGGCTGCGATGTGCTGACCTATGACTACCGTGGCATCGGCGAATCCCGGCCTGCGTCGCTGCGCGGGTTCCAGGCCTCCTGGAGCGACTGGGGCCGGCTGGATTTCGAAGCCATGCTGGCGCATGCGGCAGAGCATTTCCCAGGTCAGCCGGTGGACGTGGTAGGGCACAGTTTCGGCGGTTGTGCAGTAGGCCTGGCACCGTCGGCTGGCCAGATACGTCGGGTCGTGATGGTCGGCGCGCAGTTCGCTTACTGGCGCGACTACGCGGCCAGCCAACGCTGGCAACTGTTCGGTAAGTGGCATGTGGTCATGCCGCTGCTGACCCGGGTATTCGGCTACTTTCCCGGCAAGCGCCTGGGTTGGCTGGAGGACACGCCATCCGGCGTGGTGCTTGACTGGACCACACGTACCCCGCGTTATGAGCACCGCCCCAGCGGGCGGGCGTTGGCGGCGCTACCGTTCGCCCAGGTACGTGCGGCGACGCTGGCCATCAGTCTGACTGACGACCCTTTCGGGACCGTAGCGGCAACCGAGCGTTTATTGGGTTATCTGCAAAGTGCCGAGCGCCAGCACTTGCGCATTGCACCTGTGGATATCTCGGTCGAGGAAATTGGCCATTTCGCGTTCTTCCATGACCGGTTTCGCGAAAACCTGTGGCCGGTGGCCTTGCAGTGGTTGCGGCAGGGGAGGCTGGAAGGTGGGGGGCCTGGCACCATTATCGATTGATGGTGGGCGCTGGATCGTGGGGCCGCAAAGCGGCCCCGGTAATCTCAAGCCTTGCGCGCAAGCGGCTGCGCAGCAAACTTCACACCCGCCAGACCGTGTTTGATCAGCGCACGGATGTTGCCATGGTCGCTACCCTCAGGCGTGGCCACCACATCACGGTAGTGCTCGCCGAAGGCCAGCAGCGCTTCCTGGTCGCTCAGCCCTTCAAGCAAGGCCAGGCCCAGGGTTTTGCACGAACCTTCGTTCTGCCCTGCCGCATTCTCCACGCCGCCGTTATTGAAGGCCTGCGGCTGGTAGCTGTAATTGTCGGCAATGAACGCCAAGGTATCGGCAAATGCATGTTGGCCGCTGGCCAGGCTTGCGCGCAGGGTATTCAGATCAGTCACGAGGTTTTTCCTTTTTCGAACGCCGCTTGTTGTTCGGCGCTGGCTTCTTTCTGGTATTGGGCTTTCCACTCGGCGTAGGGCATGCCGTACACCGCTTCGCGGGCATCATCCAGGCTCAGGTCCAGCTGACGCTCGTCAGCGGCGGCCTTGTACCACTTGGACAGGCAGTTGCGGCAGAAACCGGACAGGTTCATCAGGTCGATGTTCTGTACATCGGTGCGCTTTTGCAGGTGTTCGACCAGGCGCCGGAATGCGGCGGCCTCGAGCTCAAGCTGTTGTTGTGGGGTCATGGTCTTCTCTCAAGTCATGCGGTTCTTCAGGTGGCGGCCACCGTTGATGACCACCTGGCTGCCGGTGCTGTACTGGCTGGCGAGCAGGTACTTGACGGTCTCGATCAGCGGGCCGGCGCCGGGTTCGAATTCCAGCAGGGCCTTTTTCAGGGTTTGCTGGCGGTAGGCTTCGTCCCCCCCTTCCTTGAGGATCAGCAGCCCGGGCAGGATACCGTTCACATGCACCTTGGGCGCATATTTTTCGGCGAATGACAGCACCATGTTCTGCAGTGCGGCTTTGGTGGCGGCATAGCCGATGTGGCTTTTACTGCCGCGCGAAGAGGTTTCGTCGCAGATGTGGATGATGTCGGCCTTTTCCACCTTGGCCAGCAGGTCACCCAAGGCCAGGTTGAGGTGGTAGGGCGCTTCGACGTGCAGGCGGAACATGGTCTCGAGGTTGTCGAGGCCGTCGTCGAGCCACAGCGAGGCGTTGTGGATGATGGCGCGCAGTCCGTCGTAACGGTCGTGCAGGTGATCGATCAGCGCCTGGCGGTCGCCCGCGTGGCACAGGTCGGCCTGAAACTGCACGATGTTGGGGTGGGCTGCCTGTGGCTGGATGCTGCGGCTGGCACTGACCACCGTATGGCCGGCCTGTGCCAGTTCGAGGGCCAGGGCCAGCCCGACACGCTGGCTGGCTCCGGTAACGAGAATGGGGCTGTTCATGTTCGGGGTGGTCAACTTGTCTGTCCGTTGGTTGCCACCCAGCATACCCGAACTGTTTCCCTGTTGTATGGCCTAGCCTCAGCGGCTGCGCAAGGCGCCGGCAGTGGCCGGGGAGGCCTGCAGCCAACTGGATAGCAGGCGGGTGGACAGCGGGATGAACAGGTACACCATCACCGGCGTCAGGGCCAGGGTGCTGAGCAGTACCCGGGGCACGAGGTCGAGTGCCGTCAACCAATGGCCGAACAACAGGTTGAAGGCCAGCGAGACTGGGAAAAACGCCAGCCAGATAGCCACGGCCTGCTTCCAGCGTGGCGGTTTTTGCACCTTGTTGGTGCCAAACCAGTCGTCGATACCGCTGACACGCGCCTCTTTGGGGCGTTCGAACAGGCCGTTGCTGCGTTGTAACCATGCGCGGCGAGAGGCGGAGTGCTCCCAGGCATGCAGGGTCGGCTCGTCGCTGAAGCGGAAGATGATCTGAAATTCGTCGCCATCCCTGGGCGGGGCAAGGATGCCCGAGCCGAGGTAGCCAGGGAAGTCGGTGGCCAGCTGTTCGCCTTCGTGCAGCCAGGCCAGCAGGTCCTGGTAGCGGCCATGGGCGGCGCGGCGCGACACCATGAGGGTAACGGGTGGGGTAGACATCGTGTATCTCCTGGCAACGGGGCTGGCGGGTAGCTGGCCCTTTGGCTGTGTGGCCCGGGGTGGTGGGCGACGCAGTCGTGCATGCAAGAATCGGGCGCACATTATCGCGCAGTTGCGATCTTCGGCAAACTATCTGCTGGCAAACGGTGGCATCAACAGAACAGCACAGTCGTAGTAAGCTATACGTTCGGTTTTTTCGCACTCAGGGTATTTTGTGCAGATGAGCGAACAGGGACGTAAACCGTTGATCGATGCAAGCTTCGAGCAGCAGGAGTTATTTCCGATTCGTGAAGTGTCACGCTTGACCGGTGTCAACGCCGTGACCCTTCGTGCCTGGGAACGCCGTTATGGACTGATTCAGCCCATCCGCACCGACAGTGGTCACCGCCTGTATTCCCAGGCTGATATCAATGAAATCCGCCGTATCCTTGGGTGGCTGGAGCGCGGCGTGGCGATCAGCAAGGTCGGCAGTATTCTGGCTCGCGGCGATGCCCTCTCCGGGCAGGCTGGCGGCGCGGTGGACGCCTGCCTGCGCTGGCAAAACCAGATTCGCCTGGCGGTACAGCACTTCGACGTGGCGGGCCTGAATCGCCTTTATGACGAGGTGTTCGCGGCCAGCACCCTGGACCAGGTGTTCGCCGATGTGTTCATGCCAGTGTGGCATGACATGGTAGTCCGGCAAGGCGGCTACGGGCAGGCCAGCGAATGGCTGTTCTATGACCAGTTCCTGCGCGGTCGGGTTTTCGCCCGCTTGCAGCTGGCCCGTGTACCGTGTAACCGCACCGTGCTATTGGCGCCATTGCCGGGGCAGTGCCATGAGCTTGAGTTGCTGGTAACCAGCCTGATCCTGGGTAACGATGAAACACGCGTGATCCCGTTGGCGAACGGGCAGCCGCTGCAAGAGCTTGCGCTGGTCTGCGAACGGCTGAAGCCGGACGCCCTGGTGCTGTTTTCCCATCAATCGCCCACAGCAGAACTCGCCCGGCACTTCAAGCGCCTGGCATCGATGCTGGAATGCCCATTGTTACTGGCCGGTGAAGCGGCGGAAGCGGTACAGGACAACCTGGCTGGCAGCCCTGTAGCCTGCCTGGGCGCGCAGGGCAGTGTGATGCGCCAGCGCTTGCGGCAGTTTCTGGCCCGTCAGCTCGATACCTGAGTGTGCAGCTCGGGGTGGGCGCGGCGGTGGGCCTGGAGGATGTAGTCGCGCAGGCGTTCGATTTCTTCGGCTGGGCTTTGGCCGAGGTCGTAGGCAGCCAGGTCCGTGCCGATGCGCCGGCCCAACACACCATGCAGTTCGATCGGGGTGATGCCGCCCGGGGCGAAGCGCAGCTCGAAGCGGGCGGGTGCTGTTGGCAAATCACGGACTTCCAGCAGTACACCTTTGAAGGAAATTTCGCGTACCCACAGGCCGCTTGCCTCGTCATGGGCATCAAGCAGTGCGCTCGGCTGGTCCATCGACAGACGCCATGGGCGCAGCATGGGGCCGTCTTCGTAGATTTCCGGTGAGCCCAGCTGAAGGTGCAGGGCGTGGAACTCGTCCTCTACCAGTTGCAGCGGGAAACTGATCTGCTGGTTGTTGAACTGGGCCTGTAAGGTCACCTGCTCATTAGCCACCAACCGGGTGAGCAAGCTTTGTATGCGGCGGTCGCCATTGACCAGCAGGCTCGACATGGTGTCAGCCAGGTTCAGTTGCGGCGAGTGCTGCATATTCTGTATGAAATCCAGCTCGTCCTGGGTCAGGAGCGCGTCTGCTTGCATGATCGAACTCGGTGGTGGCGATTTCTTCAACGGAATTGACCGTGCGTGGCGAACTTGGTTCAGGCGCGTTCGTCGGGTTTCGGACGAGCGCGCAGTGCTGCCAGCTCCCGTTCCAGTTCGACCTGGCGGCTGACGTCTTTCTGGATGCCGATGAAGTAAGTGCGCTGGTCGAAGTCGCTCCTCACCGGCGTGATCGACAGCTCGTTCCAGAAGGCGCTGCCATCCTTGCGATAGTTACGCAGCACTTCGCGGCATGGGCGGCCCTCGGCCATGGCCTTGCGGATACGTGCGCGGCCAAGCTGGTCACGGTCGTCAGCCTGCAGAAACCGGCAATCCTGATAGAGAATCTCGTCACGGCTGTAGCCAGTGAGGCATTCGAAAGCGGCGTTCACGTAGATTAGGATGGTGTCGTCGCCTTCCTGTTCGGCAACCACGATGCCGTCATTGGACGCATCGACCATCGATTGCAGCAATTGCGCGTTGATCATGTCCGGGCCATAGGTGAAGGAAAACGGAAGATGGCGACTTTGGTAAGGGCGGCCTTTTGCCAGCGTTGAATGCTAGTATCCTACTTTTTCACTCAGTTTCGGAATCCTCTACTCGATGAAAGTCGCCATTATTTCCGGCTCGGTCTATGGCACCGCCGAAGAAGTCGCCCGTCACGCTGAATCGCTGCTCAAGGCGGCGGGTTTCGAGGCTTGGCATGCTGCGCGTGCCACCCTTCAGGATCTTCAGGGTTTCGCCCCCGACGCCTTGCTGGCCGTGACCTCGACCACCGGTATGGGTGAGCTGCCGGACAACCTCATGCCGCTGTACAGCACCATTCGTGACACACTGCCCGCAGCCTGGCGTGGCTTGCCTGGCGCGGTGATCGCGCTGGGCGACTCCAGTTATGGCGATACCTATTGCGGTGGTGGCGAGCAGATGCGTGAGCTGTTCGCCGAACTGGGCGTGCGCGAAGTGCAGCCAATGCTGCGCCTGGATGCGAGCGAGACGGTGACCCCGGAAGCGGATGCCGAGCCTTGGCTGGCTGAGTTGGCGAGCGCACTGAAAGCCTGAACCGGCACCTGTGCAGGCGTGTTAGCTGTGCGGCTCGCGCAACAAGGCCAGCCACGCCTGCGCTGCCCGTGACAGGTAGGCGCCGCGTCGCCAGATAAACGCGATGTCCCAGCGCAAATCTTCCTGCGTATTCAACGGCACACGCACCACCCCGGGGCGCTCCAGCGCTTTTGCCACTACCCGGGGCAGCATCACCACGCCCTGGCCCGCTGCAACCAGCGCTGCCAAAAAATCCGCCTGCCCGCTGCGTCCGCCTTCCTTGGGGGTGAAACCCTGCTGCTGGCACGCCTTCAGCAGCCGGTCGTTGAGCACAAAACTGCGCTGGTACAGCAGAAAAGGTGTATCGGCCAGTTGCTCCAGGGCCACAGCGTCCAGGCCCGCCAAGGCATGGCCAGCCGGCAGCAACGCATCCAGCCGTTCGTTGCAGAAAGGCTGGTAGTCGAATGCCTCGTCGGTAGGCGTCAAACAGCCGCCCAGTTCCAGTTCGCCACTTCTGACCGCCTGTTCGATGCTGCGGCTGCCGCCTTCCAGCAGCTGGATGGCGATGTTCGGATGACGCCGCCGGTACTCGGCGAACAAGCCGGCGAACAACGTGTCGCTGCCAAGCATCGGCAAGCCCAGGCGTAGTTCGCCACGCTCCATCTGGCTGAGATCGTCCAGCTCGTTGAGCAGCGCCTGGCGCTGACGCAGCAAGGCTTCGCCACGCTCCAGCACGATGCGGCCGGCAGCGGTCAAGTGCAGTTGCGAAGCCTGGCGCTCCAGCAGCGGCTGGCCCACATCTTGCTCAAGCTGGGCCACTTGCTTGCTCACGGCCGACTGGCTGATGTGCAGGGTCTGTGCCGCCTGGGTAAAACCGCCACGGTGGACCACTTCGATGAAGCTGCGCAGTTGTTTGAATTCCATGCTTAGGATTCCATTTTGGAATGGTGAGCAGTCTAACAATTCGCTTCTGGCCTAGGCAGCCAAATCTTAAAATGAGGGCCTGTCGAGGAACCCCGCCATGAAATCTGCATTATTGAAAAAAGCCCTGCGCCTGCTTGTCGAGCTGGCGGTTCTCTGTGCGCTGTTCCTGTTAGGTGGCCAGATTGCCAGTTGGCTGGGCTGGCCGATCCCCGGTGGTGTGATGGGCCTGGCACTGCTGTTGATACTGTTCGCTTCGGGTGTGCTCAAACCGGCCATGCTGCAATTGGGTGCTGGCTGGCTGATGGCTGAGATGCTGTTGTTCTTCATCCCAGCGCTGATGAGCCTGCTCGACTATGGCTCACTGATCCGTGATGAGGGCTGGCGCATCTTGCTGGTGATCGCCGTGAGCACGCTGATGGTGATGATAGTGACCGCCATGACCGTTGAGCTGGTGTGCCGCTGGAGGTTGCGCCATGAGCCTTGAACCCATGCCGCTGTTCTGGTTGGCCTTGACCTTGCTGGCTTACCTGGGCAGCCGCTGGTTGTACCGGCGTAGCAAACGCTACCTGCTGTCACCGTTGATCCTGGTGCCGGTGTTGCTGTTGGCTGTGGCCGTGCCACTGCATACAGCCTATGCCGAGTATGCGCGCAACACCCACTGGTTGATGAGCGTGCTCGGCCCGGTGACCGTAGCCTTCGCGGTGCCGATCTGGCAGCAGCGGGCCATGCTGGCGCGCCACTGGCCGGCCTTGATGGTGGGCATGGTCGCTGGCAGCAGTGCCTCGATCGCCAGCTCCTGGGGGCTGGCGCACCTGTTGGCGCTGGACAGCGCAACCAGCCTGTCGCTGGTGCCGCGCTCGATCACCACGCCATTTGCCATGCCCTTGGCCCACGACCTGGGTGGGGTGCCAGAACTGACCGCGGTGTTCGTGATGTTCACCGGCGTGCTCGGTGCCATGTTCGGCGGTGTGCTGTTGCGTTGGTTGCCGCTGCGTACGCCGCTGGCACGAGGTGCGCTGTTCGGTGTTGGCGCGCATGGTGCCGGGGTTAGCCGGGCGCAGGAAGTGGGCCGTGAGGAAGGCTCGGTGGCCGGTCTGGTGATGGTCCTGACCGGGCTACTCAACCTGTTCGCGGCCCCCTTGTTGGCCTTGCTCCTCTGACCGTTCGTGCCACTGACTCGCTCAGTCATCAAGCTGGCTGGCAACGCAAGTTCCAGCCAATGGGCTGCTGGCTAGACTTTGCCTCGACATAGAGAGCACATGTAAGTGCCGAGGTGACATGCAATGAACGCAGCCTTGCCCTATTCCGCCAACACCACAACACCGGGACCCTTCTGATGCCTATGGCCGAGATTCCATTGTGCGTCTGGCGTACCCGGGCACAGAGTTTCATCTTCCGGGGCCAGAGCATCCGCTACTGGACCGCAGGGCAAGGAGAGCCTCTGCTTCTGTTACACGGTTTCCCCACCGCCAGTTGGGACTGGCACTACCTGTGGGGCCCTCTGAGCCAACGTTTCCGGGTGATCGCTTGCGACATGCTTGGCTTTGGTGATTCGGACAAGCCCGTCGATCACACTTACAGCCTGATGGAGCAGGCAGACCTGCAGCAGGCATTGCTTGCCCATCTGCAGGTCGCGCAGCCAGTGCATCTGTTGGCCCACGACTACGGCGGCAGCGTGGCTCAGGAACTGCTGGCGCGACACCATGAGCAGCGTGCCGACATTGGCAGCTGTGTGTTCCTCAACAGCGGGCTGTTCCCCGAAAGCTGCCGCATGCTACTGATCCAGAAGTTGCTGCTCAGCCGGTTTGGCTGGCTGGTCGGGCGCTCGTTCGGGCGTGACGACCTGGTGCGCAATGTGATGCAGGTCTACGGCCCCTGCACCCATCCCAGTGAAAGCGCGCTGGATGACTTCTGGAGCCTGATCGCTGCCAACCGGGGCACGCGCATCCTGCACAAGCTGGTGGGCTACATGCCGGAGCGCAGGTTGCACCGCGAACGCTGGGTAGGGGCGATGCAACGTAAAGGCGTGCCGCTGCGCTTGATCAATGGCATTGTCGACCCGCTTTCCGGCGCGCACATGCTTGAGCGCTACCGGCAACTGGTGCCGGAGCCGGACACCGTGCAGTTACTGGGCATTGGCCATTACCCGCATACGGAAGCGCCAGTGCAGGTACTGCGCCACTACCTGGCCTTTCGTGAGCGGCCGCTGAGCTATTACCCGCCGAAAGTGGCGTGGTCATGACGAGGCCTTTGCGCTGATGAGAGTGACAGCCACCTGACGGGCAGGATGCATTTTCAGACATCAAAAAAAAGGCCGCTGCAAGCCGCAGCGGCCAATCGAGACGTCAGATCAAGGAGCTTCAAAATCTACGTCGGTGAACCTAGCAGGCTTGAAAGGCGGGGGGGAGAGCCCTTCAAGCCGGCCAGTGAGTTAAGAATAAGCGCTTGATCCGTCTGGAAAAATAGCTTCTGTCGACATTCACCTTTACGTTTCGGGCAACAGTGCCAAGTGCTGGGTAAGCTTCCCTGCGCTATTGCCTTTCTCATCCGTTCACTCGAACAGAACCCGGACGCACCTGCGGATTTTCTGATCTACAGCCTGGCCAGCGGTTGCTGGTTCGATACTGAACGCGCGCGCGCTGCCCGTGAACTCGTCCCTGCCTTTGCTGAAAGCAGACCATCATCAAAGGGCACCCCACGTATTACACCTTTTCCGGCTTTGCCCGCATTACTTCGGCTACCGGCCAGGATATCTCGCACCTGGTGGAGTGGGAGATCGTACTGGCCGGCATCCTCAGCGTGCCGTTTCCGCTGGCGGCCATGGCCGTCGGGCTGTTCTGTGCGGCCAGGTCCTGCGTTACCGGGGCCATCGCGTGGAGCGATGGCTACCGTTCGGCCGCCTTGCTGTCGTTCGCGGCGGGGGGGGCAGGAACGGTGGCTTCCACGGGGGGCTTGGTACGGCTCGGTGCCGCGCAGAAATACATCACCGTGCTTTCCCGGGCAGAGGTGTCGCAGCCCACGGCCTTCTCGCGTGTGATCGGGCGGCTATGCGATGACTACGGCGATTTGGTGAGCGAGGTGGCGCCCGCCCTTTATGACGGTTTCTCTCAGGAACTGCTCTGGCTGGTCGAGGAGGAAACGCTAGACGTCGAAGCGCAGTGTGGGTTGCCCGCGTAACCCATGCGCCAGCTCACGGTTCGTGCGGCCGTGAGCAGGCGCTGCGCCGCCGGCCCATGTTCATCGGCATGGAAGATCGACGTCGGCCCGACCACGGTCATCACCGCGGCGATCTGCCCCATGGCGTTGAATACCGGCGCCGACAGCGCATCCACCCCCGGCATCAGCAGGCCATGCACATGGTGCAGGCCCTGTTCGCGGATGCCGGCCAGCAGTGTGTGGTAGTCACTGGCGGTTTGTTGCAAAGCGGCCAGTTCCCTGTCGCGCAGTTCCTGGGTTTCTCGCTCGGGCAGGTAAGCGGCGAATACCAGCCCGGTGGACGAGCTGAGCAACGGCAGCACCGAACCGATCTGGGTCACCACGGTGACCGCGCGCACGGCAGGTTCAATGCTTACCACCGTGGCCCCCTGGTTGCCCCACACGGCGATGAAGCAACTTTCGTTGAGTTCATCTCGCAACTGCGACAACGGCATCCCCGCCACCTTGAGTACATCGATGCTGCCCAGCGCCGCCAGCCCCACCCGCAATGCTTCACGCCCCAGCCCGTAATGGTTGGTGGCCGCATCCTGTTCGGCAAAACCACTGGCAATCAGCGCCTGCAGGTAGCGATGCACTTTGCTCGCAGGCATCTGCACGTGTTCGGCCAGGCGCGATAGTGAAGTCGAGGGTGAGAGTTCGGCGAGGGCCTTGAGGATGTCGGTGCCGACTTCCGCCGAGCGGACCTTCTGCTTGCCGGTGTCGGTGGGGGAGTTGGCTTTGGCCATGGGAGGGGAGGTTCCGGATTTATCGTGTCGCCTTTATAGCTTGACGCCTTGAGCGGAGCAAATTACGTTATTCGTAATCTGATTACGATAAAAACAAAATCCGGAGGCATCGATGAACCGCGACACGTCGCCCGACCTTCACTACCTGAGCGGCTTCGGCAACGAATTCGCCAGCGAAGCATTGCCTGGGGCGCTGCCTGTCGGGCAGAACTCCCCGCAGAAGGCCCCGTATGGCCTGTATGCCGAGCTGCTGTCGGGCACGGCGTTCACCATGACCCGTAGCGAGCTGCGCCGTACCTGGCTATACCGCATTCGGCCTTCTGCCTTGCACCCACGCTTCGAGCGCCTGGCGCGCCAGCCGCTCGGCGGGCCCCTGGGTAGCATCAACCCCAACCGCCTGCGCTGGAGCCCGCAGCCGATTGCTGCTGAACCGACCGATTTCATCGAAGGTTGGCTGCCCATGGCTGCCAACGCCGCCGCGGAAAAACCGGCTGGCGTGAGCATCTACATCTACTGCGCCAACCGGTCCATGGAACGGGTGTTCTTCAACGCCGACGGTGAGCTGCTATTGGTGCCGGAACAGGGCCGCCTGCGCATCGCCACCGAACTGGGCCTGATGGAGGTCGAACCGCTGGAAATTGCGGTGATCCCACGTGGCATGAAGTTCCGCGTCGAACTGCTCGACGGCCAGGCACGTGGCTATATCGCGGAAAACCACGGTGCGCCGCTGCGCCTGCCGGACCTGGGCCCGATCGGCAGCAACGGCCTGGCCAACCCCCGCGACTTCCTCACGCCCGTGGCCCGCTACGAAGAAGCCGAAGGCCCGGTGCAACTGGTACAGAAGTTCCTGGGGGAACACTGGGCCTGCGAGCTGCAGCACTCGCCTCTGGACGTTGTGGCCTGGCATGGCAGCAACGTGCCGTACAAGTATGACCTGCGCCGCTTCAACACCATCGGCACGGTCAGCTTCGACCACCCGGATCCCTCGATCTTCACTGTGCTCACCTCGCCCACCAGCGTGCATGGCATGGCCAACATGGACTTCGTGATTTTCCCGCCACGCTGGATGGTGGCCGAGAACACCTTCCGTCCGCCATGGTTCCACCGCAACCTGATGAACGAGTTCATGGGCCTGATCAATGGCGCCTACGACGCCAAGGCCGAGGGCTTCCTGCCGGGTGGTGCCTCGTTGCACGGGGTGATGAGTGCCCATGGCCCCGACGCCGAAACCTGTGAAAAGGCCATTGCCGCCGATCTGGCGCCGCACAAGATCGACAACACCATGGCCTTCATGTTCGAGACCAGCCAGGTGTTGCGCCCGAGCCTGCAAGCCCTTGAGTGCCCGCAATTGCAGGCCGACTACGATAGTTGCTGGGCGACCTTGCCGAGCACCTTCAACCCGAACCGGAGATAACCCATGAACCACACTGCCAATGCCCGTAGTTGGGTCGAGCACGCCAACGGGCACAGCGACTTCCCGCTGCAGAACCTGCCATTGGGCATCTTCAGCCGGCCGGGTGAAGCCAGGCGCTGCGGCGTGGCGATCGGCGACGCGATCCTCGACCTGGAGGCGGTGCTGGCCGCTGGTCTGTTCGATGGGGCGGCCAAGGCCGCCGTTGAAGCCACCCGCGGCGGGTCTTTGAACGCATTCTTCGCTTTGGGCCGCAATGCCCGCGTAGCCCTGCGCGAGCGTTTGCAGGTGCTGCTTGGTGAGCACAGCGAACACCAGGCGGCCTTGAATCCGGCGTTGTTCCCGGCCAGCGACTGCCAGTTGCATGTGCCGGCGCAGATCGGTGACTACACCGATTTCTACGTTGGCATCGAGCATGCGAAGAACGTGGGTAAGCTGTTCCGCCCCGACAACCCACTGTTGCCCAACTACAAGTACGTGCCGATCGGTTATCACGGCCGCGCCTCCACCATCCGCCCGTCCGGCACCGACGTACGCCGGCCCAAGGGCCAGACCCTGCCGGCCGGGCACACCGAGCCGAGCTTCGGCCCTTGCGCTCGCCTGGACTACGAGCTGGAGCTGGGTATCTGGATTGGCCAGGGCAATGACATGGGCCAGGCAATTCCGATAGGCGATGCCGCCGAGCACGTAGCCGGCCTGTGCCTGCTCAACGACTGGTCGGCGCGCGATATCCAGGCTTGGGAATACCAGCCACTGGGGCCGTTCCTGTCCAAGAGCTTCATCACCACCATTTCGCCCTGGGTCGTCACCGCCGAAGCGTTGGAGCCGTTCCGCTGCGCCCAGCCGGCCCGCCCGGAAGGCGACCCCCAGCCACTGTCGTACCTGCTGGATAAGCGCGACCAGGCCAGCGGTGCATTCGATATCGAACTCGAAGTGCTGCTGCTGACCGAGCGCATGCGCGAGCAGGGCATTGCCCCGCACCGCCTGACCCTGAGCAATACCCGCAGCATGTACTGGACCGTGGCGCAGCTGGTGGCGCACCATAGCGTCAACGGCTGCCAGTTGCAGCCGGGTGACCTGTTCGGTTCGGGCACGCTGTCGGGCGCCACGCCGGGTTCGTTCGGTAGCCTGCTGGAGATCACCGAAGGCGGCAAACTGCCGGTCGAGCTGGCCAGCGGCGAGGTGCGTAAATTCCTCGAAGACGGCGACGAAATCATCCTGCGTGCCCGCTGCACACGTGACGGCGTGGCCAGCATCGGTTTCGGTGAATGCCGCGGCACGGTCATCGCAGCCAACTGAGGAGGCAGGGGTATGGAGCTGTACACCTATTACCGTTCCACCTCGTCCTACCGGGTGCGCATTGCCCTGGCACTGAAGGGGCTGGCTTACCAGTCCCTGCCGGTCAACCTGCTGCAGGGTGAGCAGCGCGGCGAGGGCTATGTAGCCGTCAACCCGCAGGGCCGCGTACCGGCCTTGCGCACCGACGGTGGTGAGGTGCTGGTGCAGTCGCCGGCGATCATCGAGTACCTGGAAGAGGTTTATCCACAGCCTGCGTTGCTGCCAGCCACAGCCGAGGCACGGGCCAAGGTACGGGGTGTGGCGGCCATCATTGGCTGCGACATTCATCCGCTGCACAACGTCAGCGTACTCAACCGGCTGCGCCAGGCCGGTCAGGACGAGGGGCAGGTCAACCAGTGGATCGGCCACTGGATCAGCCAAGGGCTCGCGGCAGTGGAGCAACTGATTGGCGATCACGGTTTCTGCTTTGGTGAAACACCTGGGTTGGCGGATGTGTATCTGATCCCGCAGTTGTACGCGGCCGAACGCTTCAACATCGACCTCGGCAGCTTTCCACGCATCCTGCGGGTTGCCGCACTGGCGGCCGCGCACCCGGCGTTCGCCAAGGCCCACCCCGCCCAGCAGCCGGACAGCCCGGCTCAGTGAAGTGAGCGGTTCGCCGCCGGAAGCTTGCCGATTCGCTCGGACAGCTTCAGGCGCTGGACCGGGTCTTCCGTCAGTAGCAACGCATGCTCCAGGTCGAAGCGTTCGGCCTGCGGGCAATCCAGATGATGGTAGAGCGAGGCGCGGGTCATGTAGTCGCTCACCTGCACCGGGCCCAACAGCATGATCCGCTCTGCATCGATCAACGCCGCCAAGTGGTTGTCGTTACTGATGTGCAGCTGGCGCAGGTTGCGTGACAGGCGTTGCAGCATTTGCAGCGGGCTGGCGCTGCGCAGGTGCTCTGCTGTCAGCGCCTGGTGCGGGCCGAACTGGCGCGCCAGCAACTCTCGGCAGTCGCTGGGGTATAGGCGCCGGCCGCCGCAGGGGTCGAGCAGGTGGTCTGCACCCGGCACGCGCAGCAGGAAATGGCCAGGGAAGCCCACACCCTCCAGCGGTATGGACAGGCGCCTGGCCAGTTCCAGAGCGAGGATGGCCAGTGTCAGGGGTTGGCCCCGGCGGCGCTGCAGTACCTTGTCCATCATTGCTGCATGCGGGCGCAAGGGGTGGTATTCATCTTGCTGAAAGCCCAGCGCATTGAGCTGGCGCAGCAGTGGCTGGGCCAGTTCGCATAGTGGAAGCATCGGCAGGTTGGCGCTTATCTCGCGCTGCAGGTCGTGCAGCGCAGCAAGGCTGGCCGCGGGCTCGACACCAGGGTCGTGCTCGGCGGCAATCCACAATGCGGCTTCCAGCAGGTCGACAGGCTCGCGTTCCAGGCAGGCCAGGCAGGCTTGACGTGGCTTCATGGGGCATCTCCACACACGCTTGAGTATTAGCCGTGGCGCGCGGTTTCGTCCAGTGGTCCGGCGGCGGCGTCAACGCCGAGGCCGTGCCTATACTGGAAGGAGCACCTCGTAGGGGAGCCGGTCGATGTTCGCGCTGATGCAAAGCACCCGTACCCAGTCACTGCACTTGTTCAATGACCCGCCTACGGGCCTGAAAGCCGTTGTGGCAATCCACAGTGAGCAGTTGGGCCCGGCCATGGGTGGGTGCCGTTACCTGCCTTACGCCGATGACGAAAGCGCCATGACCGACGCTATTCGCCTGGCTCAGGGCATGAGCTACAAGGCAGCACTGGCCGGCTTGCCGATGGGGGGTGGCAAAGCGGTGATCATGCGCAACCCCCATGTGGAAAACCGCGCCGCGCTGTTCGAAGCCTTTGGCCGCTTCATCGATACCTTGAATGGGCGCTTCATCATTGCCGTGGACAGTGGCACCTCCACCTTGGACATGGACTGCATTGCCCACAGCACTCCCTATGTGACCAGCACCACTGCCTCGGGCGACCCATCGCCGCATGCGGCGATGGGGGTATTCGCAGGCATACGTGCCACTACCTCGTTCCGGCTGGGCAGCGATGACCTAAGAGGCTTGCGGGTAGCGGTGCAGGGGTTGGGCAATGTCGGTTATGCACTGGCGGAGCAATTGCATGCGGTGGGCGCGGAACTGCTGGTCAGCGACCTGGACCCGGGGCGGGTGCGGCTGGCGATGGAGCAGTTCGATGCCAAACCGGTGACCAACGATGCGTTGATCAGTACCCCTTGCGATATTTTTGCACCCTGCGGCGTGGGCCCGGTACTGAACGGGCAGAGTGTGATGCAACTGCGTTGTGCGGCAGTGGCGGGGGCAGCCAACAACCAGCTGACTACCTTGCAGGTGGCAGACCAACTGGAGTCGCGCGGCATATTGTATGCACCTGACTACGTGATCAATGCCGGTGGGCTGATCTATGTGGCACTCACCCACCGTGGCGAAGACCAGCGCACAATTACTGCGCACCTGGCGCGGATCCCTTCACGGCTGACTGAAGTGTTTGGCCATGCGCAGGCGGAAAAGCGTTCGCCGGCAAGGGTGGCGCAGATGTTGGCGGAGCGGTTGTTATATGGCTGAAGTTGATGATGGTGTTGCTGACCACTTCGCGGGCAAACCCGCTCCCGCACCTTCAGATCACTCGGCAGCAGCATCCTCAAGCAACTCGGCCAACGCATCCGGCTGGCTTTTGAACGCCCGGGCGAACACGTCACGGTTCTTTGCCATGTAGATACCGGCTTCCTCGACCTGCTGCTCAGTCAGCGACGGCACCGCCTTGTGCAGTACTTCTGCCAGGCGCTCGGCCAGTTCGAGCATTTTGTCGTGACGGTCTGCTTCGGCCTTATCCATGAACAAGCGCTCCGGGTCGCGGCTGCTGCGGTACACCACTTCGACGGCCATTCATCACCTCTATGCCTTTTTGCTGGTTGTGTTGCGATTTACTGTATCTATATACAGTAATGGCAATGCTGGTTGGTGCGCAAGCAGAAATTGTAGCGTGGTATAGACCGGGCGAATGCGGTGGCGGCTGCGACGGTGAATGGCGGGGGGATATTGGCCGGCAGGTCCGGCCTATTCGCGGGTGAACCCGCTCCTACGGGGGCGTTAACGGCTGGATTTTGCGTCAGGCACGTGATCGCAAGGAAAGCAGTCTGGCTCAAGGCATGCGCTGTAGATGTAGATGCTTTGTTGGCGGTCAAGCTTTTCTGTGGGGGGCTACGGCCGATTGTGTCAGGGCGGCAAGGCGCCTGCCTTGGTTTTTGCGGTGTTGCGTAGATCGAGCGCCGCCCGCGCGGCGCATCGCGAGCAAGCTCGCTCCTACATTTGTTTCGGGCCAATTATTCCTGGCGCAGACGCGCACGTCCCCTTGGCGCTCACCTCGATATCGTGGGGGACAAACAGGGCGGTCGCGCGCGTAGGCACAGGCGATACTGGCCCGAAACAAATGTAGGAGCGAGCTTGCTCGCGATGCGCCGCGCGGGCGGCGCTCGATCTCACAGGCGCTGAAACTGCTGCGGCAAACACATAGAGGCCTTCACCAAACCTGAAGCGAAATCCTCACGGCTTCATACCCAACTCGGCATCATCCATCAGCGCCTTGGCCATGGCACTCAGATAATGGGCCGCCCAGATCATCATGGGCCTCTCCTCCATCAGGCCTGTGATGGTCAACTCCCGCACATAGCCCATCAATTCCGACGACTGCTCGCGGGCGTCCCTGCAGGGGATGCCGGGCTCGATGCGGAACAGTGGATGGGTGCTGTTTTCGCCTTGATAGAAAGTGGTCTTGCCGACGGTGAATTGGGTGTCTTCTGTTGTCATTGTTCAATCCCCTGAAGTTTCTCTAGTGCCTGGGCCGACCCTTTCGCGGGCATGCCCGCTCCCACAGGCTCCCACAGGTACTGTGCAAGTCTTCAAGACTGTGGTGATCCTGTGGGAGCCCGCGAAGAGGCCGGCCCTCCCGGCGCATTAACCAGCCTTAGTGCGAAGTCCTGTGCTCAGCGGGCATCTGCACCTGAACCAGTGCCGACTCAAGCAGAGCCCGCAGCGCCTCCAGTTCATGCATCGAGGTCATCATCAGGATCGAAACCGGTGACTTGGGCTGAAGCAGCAACGCCTGATGCACCACGGTAGCTGCGCACAACGCGTAGTCGGTGGCCTGGATCAGGGTGTCTTCGAGGGAATGGGGGTATGGGGTGGATCGGGAACTATTTTCAGCATGGTGAAGGCCTGTTCAAAGTTGGGGCCACCACCTCCTGCTGTCAAACAATGAGGCGGCAGCTGTACATGGGTTGACAGACCGGTGAACAGAACCAAAAGCCGGCGCACACGAGGTGCCCCATGACAGCTGCCATAAAGGCAAAGCCATGTGGTTAGTTCAGGGCGGCCTGTCAAAGCCGATCGCTGACTGGCAGCGACGACCCCAGACTAGTGCGCATGCCCGAACGCCACAATGGCAGGGAGTATCTTTGGGAAATGCCCTACAAGGAAGGGGCTAAATCTGATTTTTCCCCAAGCACGGCCGTGCATTTCTGCAATGCGCCATGCCTCAAGGTGCCTTGCGGCAATCGGTCGCCTTCCAAGACAGGGGCTTGGCCCTTTAACTGCATGGCACAAGCGTCACATCAGCGACGCATCATCCTTAAAGACGTATCGGGGAATGGAACATCGTGAACATCAAATGGGCAGAAAAACTGCGCAAGGGCCTGCACGGCTCGGCCGACTCGCTGGGCAACCTGTGCGTTGAGGCGTTCCATTACCTGGCGCTGTTCGGCATTGGCGCCATCACCGCCTACGCGGCAGTCGTGACGTTCCTGGACATGCTGGGCAAGGGCGGGATCAGTGTCGATGACATCCTGCTGTTGTTCATCTACCTGGAGCTGGGGGCGATGGTGGGGATCTACTTCAAGACCAACCACATGCCGATCCGCTTCCTGCTGTACGTGGCAATCACCGCGCTCACTCGCCTGCTGATCGGCGATGTTTCGCACCACAAGGCACCGGACGAAGGGCTGCTGTACCTGTGCGGCGGCATCCTGCTGCTGGCGTTCTCGATCCTGGTGGTGCGCTACGCTTCGTACCGCTACCCCTCGACCAAGGTGCTGGACGCCAATGGCAAGGCAGTGGAGGAGGGCAAGTAGCCCTCAGTTGGCCAGGTCCAGGGGCATGGAAATGCCACCAGGACGTGGGTAGCTTCGATTTCTATTACCGAGGCTTCTGAAAATCGACAGAGCGCGCGTCACCCCAAAGTGCCGCGCCCCGTTCCCAAAGCCCGGAGATTCTCTGGCTTGTGGCTTTTTAATATCGCGCCAGGTGGCGTGTAACCCACAAGGTCCAAGGCCTGCACACGGTTGACACCGTGACCCACAAGCCTATTTACTCGGCAGCTCTCAAGGATGGCAACCTAGCACGTGGATTGAAACCTGACGTGCGTTTTCAGGGAGATGCTGATGATCAGGGCAGGTCATGACGCTGTCGCGAGCCTGTCCGAACTTGGCGAACAGGGGTTATCCTTCATGTTCGAAGCGGCCAGGTTCGGCGACGAGATATCGCACACCAGCGCGCTGGGGGGGCGTCCTGATCGGGGCCGCCCTGGGGATTACGCTGGTGGCCACGGTGGCGATCGCCACGTTAAAGCCACTGACCAGGGCCGCGAAGTCCCGTTCGTGACCCTGCAACCGGGGTATCGCATCTACCAACCCTGTTCTTCTTCGGCGAAGTGTCAGACACCGACACCGAATTGCGCCGTAACGTATCGAGAACGTCCTCGGCCACTTTCTGCTCTTCAGCCGCATGCCCGACGGCACGCTGACCGACATCAGCGCTACCGGTGGCACCCGTGTGCACCTGCACTGCGACAACCCGCTGGGTCGCCTGACCAACCTCAAGCACGTGGTGAACAACGAAGCGGTGGAAACGCTCACCCAATACCGCTACGACGAACACGGCCAGCTATTCAGCGTTCCGCGAGAGAAAGCCTGAAAATAATACGTTTGTAGTGGATGCGATCACTGGGAGGCCTTTGTGAGTGGTTCCAATTATTACGTTTTGCGCTACAACCCACAGGAAAGTGGCTGTCCAATCGTGTTGTCAGGTTTTTTTAATTGTAATGAATTTGAATGGGATCCGTTTGAGTCAAATCCGCTGGAATTAAATATAGCGAAACAATATGTTTTGCAATTGTCCGGGCTAGAAATGGAGTTGTCGGATCTGGAGTTTGATTACTACAGCATCGGTGATACTTTTGTTTCCAGGGAATTTTTAGCGGTTTGCGATAAGGTTGGAGGGAAGTATAAGGCTATTCCCTTGCAAATAACCTATAAGGAGCAGTGTAGGCAAGGGGACTTTTTCATTTTTCTTCCTGGTGAAAGTTTAGCGGCTATGGATAAGGTTGAGTCGGTGTTCGAAACATCCAAGGATCTGGAAACCGGTCTCGAAATTGAAAGTAACATTTATACGGGGGGTATGAATATTGATGCTATAAGTAGGTTTGTGGTTTCCCCGGAGCTGCAGTCGGATATTTTTAGATGCCAAGAAACCTTGGAATTGTTTTGTAGTGAGAGGTTCAAGTCAGCGGCAACTGGCTTGAAGGGTGTTTCGTTTGAAAAAGTTGATGATAATTATTCGTATGATACATGGGCTGAATTGAGCGATATTTGAAGGTTGTAAGGGTCTTATGCAAGGGGCTAGGGGGACTCCGAACAATTACTCAGTAATCCGCAATAAACCACGTGCTGACCTGCTCGAATGACTTCCATAGGAGCTGACCTAGGGTAGTGCACTGGACTGTGAATACGACCCGCTCAACTACCTGACAGATCATGTGCGCCTACCGGATGGGCGCCTGAACTAACTGAACTTGGATGGCCGACGAGGTGTTTTAACTCAACGTCCAGATGTTATGGCTGCTGATGTTAACGGGAAGTTCATGATCGGACTTGTATCCAATGCAGGTATGGGCAAAGAGCTTCCTGCGCTTACATCGCGTAATGAAACGGCAATGAGTAACTTGCCTCTTGGTAAGCAAAACGAGATCTTGGTGTCAGAGCATCCATATAGTGCCTCTGATATGAAGGATATGTTTGATGATTTTATTACTGGAATATGGGTCATTTTATGTCCATTTCGTTAGCTTTGTACGGTATTGAGGGCGTCACCCCTAGACTGGCTCTGAAATTTGCCAAACACTATTTTGCTTGTCTGCATTTGTCGATAACGGGTGCGGCTTATCTTAAATACTTGAACGATGGGGATCATGTCGGTGACCATGATTTAGTAATGGTAGAAATAGCCGAGCTCGAAGAGAAAATAAACAACGGTATTGCTACGGCTTTTAGGGTATACAACGAGGCAGCAGGTGCTATCCCATGGTCTGCATCCTTCGGTTACACTACGAATGATTTTGGCGGCTTTTATCATTTTGATGGTCAGTGCTCTGGTGATCTTATTGAATTAAAGGGCATGATAAGTTTTATTAAAGACGTGTGTGCTGATATTGCTGTGCCGTATGGGATGATCTATAAGTGCGAAAAAGTAAGTAAAGCATTTAGTTATGCGGCTGGCAATAATATGGTCACGATGTATTCGTATGAAAATTCGTCGGCGTTCAAGAAGGAAGTTCCCGGCAGATTTCAGGGGCGAGAGCGCTATAAAGAGCATCTATTGCGAATGGTCTATCCCGTTAACGTAATAAGTAATAAGCATTTAGAGATCGACGTTGGGGGCGTGGTGCTGAAAGACTGGATTGGTGAGAGTGTGGGGCGAGGAAAACTCGAAGCTTTAACTTCTTCTACGTGGTTGTGGTATGTAGAGGCTGATCAGCTTGAAGACGTAAATAAGTCTCTGGGTGAGGCAGGTATTCTAATTTCGTGGAAAAAAATGGAAGGCAGAAAGCGGTTTTGAGTTATGTAGAGTAAAGTTTGGTGGCTGCTATTTCGGCGTGATGTCGTAGGTGCAGTTGCTCCTGCTTTCTGTAAAGGTATGTTTCAATAATGTGTCATGAGCGGGTGATCGTTAAAAATGGAAGGAGCGATTGCGGGGCTGTAGTCGCCCCAATTTACCGATATACCACATCGATGATTATCGAAGTGAACTTCAAATCCAAGTACTTATAGTGCAATGACGACGCACAGATCGAGCGTTTTTGATCGTTGTGACAGACGCGCTTGACCAGCCCGCGTCGCTGGAACGCAAGCCGGACGGTGAATTAGAAGCGTATTGAATGGTTCATGCGGATAAATATTGGAGAGTGCAATGAGTGATATTGAAATTGCGCTGAAAGAGCTGAGCGCCGTACATGCCAAGTATAATCTTTCTGGGCGGTTTTTTGCGTCGAATGATGTATCTGTTCGCTGGCCTGCAGAACTTCCACACTCTACTGAACTTGATGTTTTTTATAATGGGTACGAGCCGGACGGGGTTAAAATCGAGACTGGCCTTACGCCTCTGAAACTATTTGACATGGTAGCGCTAAGACAGGCACAGATTGGGGTAGTTATGCGCCGTTGGCGCGGATTGATCAAGTTGAATACCACGCAGCATCTTGGAAGTGGGACCGTTGAATCATATAGTGGTACGGTAGCTAAGTTGAAGCTTGATAATGAAAATGCTCGCGGTAAATAACTTGGTGACAAAGGAGCCCTGCACGATGCAATATTTTACGTCCTTAGGTATCGGTGAGTTATGAGTTCAGAGGATCGGTTGTATTTTGAAAGTGTTTTGCAAGAAGAGCTAAGGGGCGTTGCCTCAAAGTTTGATGGTGTGGTGGCGTCAAAGAATAAGCTGAAATTTAAATATAATAAAAAGAATGTGGCTGAGCTGTTCTTGGATTATCTCGCGCGCGTAGATTCTTATGTGCTTGCTGGGATAGTTTTTGGAGGGGAGCTCTTTGAGTACGCGTCAAAATTCACGCCTCCTTACAAAAGTAATTTATTAAGTGATGGCTGTTTTTCTTTCATCTCGTCAGGTGAGCAGAGTAAACGGTTCAGTGGTGAGTTTGGAGGAGCGATAAGGACGCCGGCTCCTGTTTTGGCGGGTGAAGTTTGTACTCATATCCGGCTTGTTCTGGAGGAGTTCTATGTCCCCCAAATGTTAGCCGCTATCGTGCCGACAGATAGGACTATAAGTGACGTTGTCTTGTCAGCAGGTGACTACTCGTATCCCGCTGTATTGATACATTGTGCTGCTAAGTTGGGTGGGTTGGCTGGGAATGAGGTTAAAATAAAAGAGGCGATGTCCTCAAAGAAGATTGTAAAGTGCAAGGCCTACGATGTCCCGTTGCTCGGCGGGCTTTTGTAATGCTTTTGTAGCGGCTTTTTGAGGATGACTGGCTGCGCATTTAGGTATTAATGCAGGAAATTGACTTAGAGAGGGTGGGCTTGGATGAGAATTGGCTCTTTGGATGATCTGAAGTGCAAGATTCAGCAAGATAGTTTTTTTGAAGATGTTGTATCAAGTGTGAATGATTGGAATGAAGCATTAGATAGGCGTGATGACGATGTCTTCGACTCCGTATGGAACGATGCATTTGAGGAATTAAAAAACCTTGAGTACTCATCTGAAAGCGATGAAAAGGCTGTAAGTGAGATTCGAGAGTATGTCTTTAAGAAAATATATGAGTTGGTTCGTAGTCCGGATGTCGCAGGATATATTTCGGATGACATAGGGTTGGTGGCTGAGTCGATATCTAAGTCATGCAGTATTGAATGGGTGGGAAAGTTATTTGATATTTATTGCGCTGGAGAATTTCCTAATTAACGAGTTTTTGAGGCTTTGCGCGTTTTTTTCGTTGAACATCGGAGTGTGGAGGAGCAGGCTAGCGTGATTCTGGTTAGATGATATTTTCGTGCTTTCCGAGTTGTTGCCTGCCTTTTATGGTGGGGCGTCGCCTGGGCAGAAGGCCTGCTACTTTCATACGGATCAGATTGGTACACCGTTGGAGCTGACGGACAGTGATGGTAAGTTCGTTTGGCAAGCGACTTATTGGCCATGGGGGGCATGTTAATGAAGCTGATTGAGCCTGTTGATAATTATCCTGAAAAATATTGGCTTTCCTATGATCATGTATTCAGCATAGATCACCTGAGTTTTCAAGAGTGTAAATTAATTTCGGGCTCTGATTTGCCGGTTCAGCTTTCACTCAAGAAAAAAGTCAGCTTGAGCGCATTTAGGAAGTATGACTATCTTTTCAGTGATGGGCCGGACATTATAACGTCTGACCTTGTCAATATTTTTCTTGGCATGGGGCTTGAAGATGAGATTCAGTTTGTCCCTGCACGTGTTGTGATCAATGGCGATGTGCATAATGATTATTATGCAGTGAATTATTTGGCATCAGAAAGCGCTTTTGATATGGAAGAGTGCATTTATAAGCCGTTAATAAAGTCATTGCCTGGCGGGCCTAAAAAATTCAGTAGGATCGTTCTGCAGGATATCGAACCAACTCATTCGATTTTTCGCGCGCTGGAAAGCATGTCACGCATTGTCGTGTCGAATCGGGTAGCTGAGTCACTTCAGGGTAAGTCTGTGATTGGTATTTGTTTTGTTGAAGGTCGGGATGATATGTGAGTTTGTGTTTTCTAAGGGCATTTTCGGATGTATTAAGGGGCTTGACGTATGGTGACTGTAGAGGATGTACGCGTTTGGGTGAATGATAGAGCATGCGGTGACTTGTTGAGTTTTGTGGCTAAAAAATGCCGTTAAATTTTTAATATGATTCGGTTTCTGATGTTGTTTTGCAGTTTGATGCTAATAAGCTGAATTTGGCGAAGCTGGAGTGGGCCTGCTTGGCCACTGTCGCTCGAGAGGCCAAGGCAAACTATTAGAGAAAATGCTTGGCATCATCAGGAAAATATGAAGACGATACCGGAAGCGCCTAGAAAAACACAATAGGCTTACGTTGTCGGGTGGTGTTAAAAATATGAAATGAAGCTGTTAATAGGATAGAAAAATGCCTGTAGTTTACAAAGCTGGTTTGACTGATGCTGAGATAAACTCACTTGAGGCAGCAGTTAATGTTGCCTTGCCTGTTGCGTATAGAAATATATTGGCACGCATGAATGGTTTTTATTTGACTGAGCCTGACTTTGGGCAGTTGCCGTTGAAGTCTGTTCAAGACGGGCGCGTGAGTTTTGATCGTCTGTTTGGGGTTATACCTGGAGAGGAATGTAATGATCTTATTAGCTTTAATCATGAGTTCATTTCTGAGCTGGCATTTGTTGATGGCGTTTTGGCGATTGGGGAAGATGGGGGAGGGAATCCTTACGTGATTGTTACTGAGTCCGGGCGAGAAGGGGTTTATTATTGGGATAGGACCCACTTTCATGACTCTGACTCTATTAATAAATATGATATAGCGGAGCAAGGTGATAGCGGTCACCTTTATAAAGTGGCACAAGGTATTGATGAGTTTTATTCTTTGATTTTAGCGTCGCTGCCCGATGAGGTTGAAATGGTGGAAGAAAATTGAGGCGGGTGGTGATGGAGTGGCACGTTGACCCACAATGTGACATTGATATAAATGATAAGCGTAATGGGATTTGGCTACCGGATACAACCGCTGCGGCTCACAAAGGTACGGGCGTGCTCGGCAAAGGATATAAGTAATATATATTTGATAAGCTTTCCGTAACCAATGGCCGAAAGGGGTTCCTGAACGCATTTTTCGAGCGTAAGCAGTCGCTGTTTGAGGGTGTTTCATTTAAAACGATTAGGTAGATCTATGCTGATAGAAGATTTGAAGCGTTTTAAAGATGAGGTTGTCAAGAAAGCTGAGGACGCTTCCTTTGTTTTGGCTTCTGATACGAATTGTGCCAATGCTTCGAGTGTTAAGTGGTCGAAAGGGGGCGGTATTTCTTTTATTCCTTATGAGTTGGAAATGTCGGGTATAAAACCCAGCAGGCTGTCCGCAAAGGAGCCTGTAAGTAAAAAAATATAAACAAATATTATTATGTGGAGGGGCAGTTAAATAAGGTAGATGTCTACAATGCAAAGGGTGAGATCCATGGGTTCGAATATTTTTTCTATGATGATAGGCGAGCGTATTCACTTAAAATTAATCGGCACGGCGAACGTTTGTGGCTCAAGGTAATTGATATAGAGCAAGGGGAGGTACGTAAAGCTTGCAGGATTGATTTTGACTCGGAATTTTGGACGCTAGGTTACGAGTGGAGTGAAGGGCGTCTCCAGGAGATTCTGACGTTTTCGTCTAACAGTTTGCCTGGCATCAAGATATATCCAGTTTTTGAGGAAAATAATCTTGTTGGCTTATTTACTTTGCGTGGTGAAGAGAGAATATATGTTTATGATGAGCGGTAAGTTCTAGGTCGCTAAATCGTGACGGCTAATGTTCGGTAATCACGGGTTCGGGATAAGTGTCGGGGTGTTTTTGTAATAATGATGCAGCCCGTTATTTGATCAGTTATGAGGTTGGGGTGACCTGATAATATGGGGGTGATTCATGAGTATCGAGTTTTCTGTGGTTGCAGATACGGCGACTTTAGCGATATTTGATTTGAAGGCAATTCGCCATAGAGTGAGTGATTCATTTGATTGGTGGAGTATTCAAAGTGATGAAATTTCTGAGATGAATGAGGGTAATATCGCTTTTTTAAATTTAGGTGAGGATGGTAGGTATAAAGTGAAAGTTGAAGACAGTCTATTAGATCCGAGCGGGGGGATTTACTTGAAGGTTCCTTCCGGGCGAGTGTTCGTAGGTGCAGGGGAAGATACTTCCGGAGGGGGGCTGGAGCCTGATGGCTCGAGTACAATACAAGGCGAGTTTCTTAGTCTCGAAGCAGGTAGCTATTATATGAGTTACAAGGTCGAGAGTGGAGTGATCTGCTTGGCTTTCTCGTCCAGTAGCAAGTTTAGTAATGATCTTGCAGATTCGATAAGGCTTGCTATTTAGTTCCTGAAGTGGTTTGAGGTTTTTGGGTTTTAGGAAAGTGCTCTTTAACAGCTGGGATATGAGTAGTTGACGAAAGACGTCAGCCTGGCTCAAAGGTTGGCGGGAGTTGCATAATTATTTGTTGAATTGGTTCATAAAACAAATTAAATCCGCATGAGCAGGTTTACCTGGTGTGCACCGAAGCGGTGGAAACGCTCACCCAGTACCGCTACCCCTCAACCAAGGTGCTGGACGCCAACGGCAAGGCAGTGGAGAAGGGCAAATAGCCCTCATTTGGCAACCAAATGGCGCGGTTCGTGGCGGGCGTCACGGGTCAGCGCGGCCAGCACTTGCAGGGGGTTCTGGCTGAGTTCGATCGCAAGGCCCAGGCGGATGCTGTCGATCACCCGCTGCAGGCGCACCGGGTCGTTGCGTTGGGCCTGGGTGATGAGGCGCTTGGCGACCACGCCGGCGTCGTCGGACAGGGTCAGCATGATGCTGCCGTCAAGGTTGGTAATGCTCAGGTTCACCCGGTATTCGGGGGCGAATGCAGCACTGATTCGTTCGAATGGGTTATTCATGGTCTTGCTTCTGCGTTGAGTGAATGCAGAGGTTGACCGGGACGTTCGCACGTTGGTTCAGCGCCATTGATCGGCACAAACGAAAACGCCCGGCTCCAGGCCGGGCGTTTTGCTATGCCGATCAGGCGTCTGGGTCACTCAGTTCCAAGGCGCCGCGCTTGCTGCGCAGCTTGCCGTAGAAGTGCTCCAGCGCGTGATTGAGCTTGGTGGCGGCACCGTCGACTGCCTGGTCCAGAGAACTGGCGGTGTGGGTCACGGAAATCGGTTGGTGGCCTTTCGGGCGAGCCTCCATCTGGCAGCGTTTGTCATGCGGTCCGGGCTTGACGCCGTTCTCGTCGCGCAGGTGAACCTCGATGCGGGTGAGGTCTTCTTCGTAACGTTCCAGCGAGTTCTGCAGTGTGCTGCGGACCCACTGGTCGAGCCGGGCGTTACCGTCGAAATCGTTGCTGCTGTTGACCTGGATTTGCATGATTCAATCCTTATTCAGCTTGCTCGCATGGAGACGCGCCTAGGCCCTTGAGACCCTTGGAATTTCTGCGCCTCTTGACTCTAAGGTCAGGCAAGCGCGAGACGAATTCAAGCCCTTTTGGAAAATAAATTTCTTGTTGCAGATTGGCGGACTGCGACGCGCCGCTATCGCGGTCAAGCAGGTAGATAGTCCTGAGCTTTGATTATGAGAATTGAAATCATTATTATTGTAATCTCGAAAACGCCCGGACCCCGTCATGACGCGCAAAATCGCCGGCCTCCCGCTCAGCTATCGCCTGGCCGTGACATCCCGTAGCTTCGCCGCGCTGCTGGGCGGTTATCTGCTGGCGTCCCTCGCGAGCGTCTGTATTGCCTTGCTGGCCCCACTGCCAAAGGTCGATGCCACGCTCATCGGCCTGCTGCTGTCGTTCGTCTTCTACCTGCTGGCGTTCATCTGGTGTTTTGCCTGCCGCAGCGCCTTTCGCGCCTGGTTGGGCGTATTGGCGCCAAGCCTGCTGCTGAGCGTGATCAGCGGCGTTGCCTACTGGATGAAAAACGCATGAAAGAAGGCTTCCGCCAGGCCATGGCCTGGCTGCACACCTGGACTGGCCTGATCTTCGGCTGGCTGTTGTTCGCCATCTTCCTTACCGGCACGCTGTCGTACTTCAAGGAAGAAATCACTCATTGGTCACAGCCTGAAGTACGCAGCCATGCTTTGGACCCGATCAATAGCCTGGCAGTCGCTCAACGTTACCTGCAGGACAATGCAGGGCATTCGAGTACCTGGTTCATTCGCATGCCGAACGAACGGGAGGCCGCCTTGAGTGTGGGCTACCGCGACCCCAGTGGCGGCCCGCGTGGCTTCGTCAGAAAAACCCTCGATACCCAGACCGGCCAGCCGGTGGAAGCACGTGACAGCCGCGGTGGTGAGTTCTTCTACCGCTTCCACTTCCAGCTTCAGATGCCTTACCCGGTTGGCCGTTGGCTATCGACGTTCTGCGCGTTCATCATGCTGCTGGGGTTGGTCACCGGCATCATTACCCACAAGAAGATCTTCAAGGAGTTCTTCACCTTCCGCCCTGGCAAGGGGCAGCGCTCCTGGCTGGACGGGCACAACGCCATCGGCGTGCTGGTGCTGCCGTTCCACCTGATGATCAGCTACAGCAGCCTGGTGCTGTTCATGTACATGGTGATGCCGGCGGGCATCATGGCCAGCTACGGCAGTGACACCGGCAAATACTTCAATGACCTGTTTGGCCGCAATGATGCGCCCAAGGCGGCCCAGGTGGCCACGCCGCTGGTAGCGCTGCCGAGCCTTTACGGCAAGGTGCAGGAGCTGCAGCCGGGGGCGCGTATCGGCAACATCCAGGTGCAGAACCCGGGCGACAGCAATGCCCGCGTCACCTTCACGCAATCGGCAGCCGACCACGTGGCTTATCGGCGTAGCGCCAACTGGACATTCGATGGGGCCAGTGGTGCGCTGTTGAGCCAGGGCAAGCCAGAGAGCGGGCTAATGATGACCGCCTTCAGTTTCGCCGGCCTGCACATGGGTAACTTCGCCGGGCCTTGGCTGCGCTGGCTGTATTTCTTCTTTGGCGTGGCCGGTACTGCGGTGATTGGTACCGGGTTGGTCATGTGGTTGGGCAAGCGCCAGCTTAAGCACGCCAAGAGCGGAGCTGTGCCAGGTGAGCTGCGCCTGGTCGAAGTGCTCAATATGGCCAGCATGAGCGGCTTGTTGCTGGCGGTGGCGAGCTTCTTCTGGGCCAACCGCCTGGTGCCCATGGCTGTCGAAGGTCGGGCCGACTGGGAGGTGAATGCTTTCTTCATCGCCTGGGGCCTGTCGCTGGTGCACGCCGTGCTGCGTAGCGGGCGCAAGGCCTGGGGCGAGCAACTGGCGCTGGGTGCGCTGGCCTTCGCCCTGCTGCCGTTGCTCAATGGCCTGACGACGGACCGGGGCTTGAACCATTCGGTACTGGAGGGCGACTGGGCCATGGCCGGCTTCGACCTGACAGCCCTGGGGACCGGCCTGTTTCTGGCTTGGCTGGCCCGCAAGATGCTGGCCAGCCCCACGCCTGTAGCCAAGCGCGCGGCGCGTACGACAAAAAAGCCGAGCATTGAAACGGTGGGGGTGAGCTGATGCTGGGTAACGCACTGATCGCCTTTGCAGGCTTCGTTGCGCTGTGCCTGGCGATGGAAAAGCACTTCAGCGACTTGCTCGGGCGCAAGCCGCACCCCCGCCACTTGCACCTGTTGCGTGTTGCAGGTTGGCTGCTGTTGATGCTGTCGCTGGTGTTCAGCGTGCACCAGCGTGGCTGGGCCCTCGGCTTGGTGGAGTGGACCGCGGTGATGATGGCCGGGGTAACTCTGTGGGTGTTCGGCCTGCCGTACCAGCCTCGTCTGCTGCTGGGCCTGGCCGCCGTCAGCGTGGTGCTGGGCCCGATGCTCGCCGTGCTTGCCGTGTGACCCCCGTGAGCGAGCCAAGGGATATCATCGAGCCTGACGCTGACAGCGCAGGCGGGCGTGCACGTTTCGTCCAGGTGTTCCAGGCCCAGCGTGCGCGTATGGAGGCGTTGGTAAGTCGTCGGGTCGGCTGCCGCGCCACCGCTTCGGACTTGGTCCAGGAGTTGTTCCTGCGTTTCTGGCGTCGCCCCGAGGTCAAGGTCGAGTCGCTGGACACTTACCTGCTGCGTTGCGCTGGCAACCTGGCCATAGACCACCTGCGCAGCGAGAGTAGCCGCGAACGCGTGGCCGAAGCGGCTGTGCCGGTGAGCGAGGCGAGCCTGGCCCAGGCCCCTGAGCAGGCCGTGGAGGTCGACCACGACTTGCAGCGTATCGAGGCCACCTTGCGTGCCTTGCCCGAGCGCACCCGGCAGATCTTCCTGCTCAACCGCATTCACGGCTGCAAGTACAGCGAGATCGCCAAAGCCATGCAGCTGTCACAGAGCGCCGTGGAAAAGCATATGATGCGCGCCCTTGAAGCGTGCAAGGCGAGTGTTGCCGAGCCCGCGTCCACCCCACGCCGGCCAGGGAGCGCCCGTCGATGAGCCGTTTACCGCCGATCACTGAGGCGCAGTTTCAGGCCGCCCTGCAATGGCTCAGCCGGATCAACGAGCAACCCGGGCAAGCCGAAGGGGCGGCATTCAAGCGCTGGTTGCTGGCCGACCCCGCGCACCGCGCAGCTTATGAACAGGCCCAGGTGCTGTGGCAGAAAAGCGCCGCCCCGGCGGCGCGGCTGGCGGACGAAGAACAGGACGCCCTGCAGCGCTACCTCGATGCCATGGCCAGACCACCGGCGCGTGGCGGCTGGCGGCGGGTGGCACGGCTGGCGTTGGCAGCCTGCCTGGTGCTGGCAGTGGGCGTCGCAGGTGGTTGGCACCCGGGGTACTGGTTGCAGGACCTGCAGGCGGACTACAGCAGTGCCGGGCAGATCCGCCAGGTGACCTTGGCCGATCAGTCGCAGGTGACGCTTGATGCAGGTAGCGCCATTGCGGTCGATTTCGCCCAGGGTGAGCGCCGTGTGCGGTTGCTGCATGGTGCGGCGTTCTTCGAGGTTACCCATACCGGTGAGCCGTTCCTGGTGGAAGCTGCCGGCGGTGAAGTGCGGGTGCTCGGCACCCAGTTCGAGGTGCGTGCGCAGGGCGAGGGTGCCCAGGTGACGGTGCGCAGTGGGCGTGTGGGCGTCAGCCCCGCGCAGGGCACTTTGGTGCGAGAACTGACAGCCAACCAGCAGGTGACCTACCGCGCAGGCAGGGTAGGCGACACCTTGGCGGTGGACAGTGACAACCGCCTGGCCTGGCGCCAGGGGTGGCTGAACTATTACCAGGTACCGCTGGCGCAGGTGATCGAAGACCTTGGGCGTTATTACCCAGGGCGCATCCTGTTGCTCGATGGTGACCTGGGGCAGCGCAAGGTCAGCGGCAGCTTCCCGGTGGCCGAGCCGCTGCTGGCGCTGGATTCGCTGGGCAAGGTGATGGGTTTCTCACGGCAGACCGTGTTGGGGCGTTTGACCCTGGTTCGGTAGTTGCCTGTGCCAGCCTCTTCACGGGTAAACCCGCCCCTACAGCGTTGCGCGCCCCCTGTAGGAGCGGGTTTACCCGCGAAGAGGCCGGCACAGCAAAAATATTTCCAGGCACAGGTGAGGTAACAGCACGTGGTATCCGTGTAATGAGTGAAAGTGCGATTGATTCGCAATAATCACCCCTCACAGGTCAGCGTCCATGAAGTTCTCCCCGCGTTGCGTCCCTCTCTGGTTCGGCCTTGCTGCGCTCCCGGCCTTCGCTGTCGCCCCCTTGGCAAGCGCGGCCGAGCAGCTGCAGGCCTATACCTTCGCCCAGCCGGCCCAACCCTTGGCCCAGGCTCTGAACGCCTTCAGCCGTACCGCTGGCCAGAGCGTGGTCTACACCCTCGAGCTGCCGGGCGTGCAAGCGCCGGCGCTGAATGGTCGGTTCAGCGCCGAGCAGGCGCTGCAACAACTGCTGGGCAATGCTGGGCTGGCCTGGCGCCGCGTCGACGCACGTACCTTGACGCTCGAACCTGCAGACACCTCCGGAGCCCTCAACCTGCAGGCCACCACCGTGACCTCGCAACTGGACGACTACAGCTATCAGCCACCGGCCAGCGCTTCGATCATGCGCGGGCAGGGACCGAGCCAGGACATCCCTCAGGCAATCAACGTGGTACCGGCCCAGGTCATCCGCGACCAGGCCCCGCGCAACCTCGATGACGCCCTGGCCAACGTCAGCGGCATTACCCAGGGCAACAACTTCGGCGGCACATCCGACACGGTGATGAAACGTGGCTTCGGCGACAACCGCGACGGCTCGATCATGCGCGATGGCATGCCCGTGGTGCAGGGTCGCAACCTCAATGCCAGCACCGAGCGGGTCGAAGTGCTCAAGGGGCCTGCCTCGCTGCTGTACGGTATCCAGGACCCGGGTGGGGTCATCAACGTGGTCAGCAAGCGTCCGCAGTTGCAGCAGTACAACGCCCTGACCGTGCGCGGCTCGACCTATGGCAGCGGCAAGAACGGCAGTGGTGGCGGGCTCGACAGCACGGGCGCACTGGGCGACAGCAACTTCGCCTACCGCCTGATCGTCGACCACGAAGACGAAGACTACTGGCGCAACTACGGCGTGCACCGCGAATCGCTGGTGGCGCCGTCGCTGGCCTGGCTGGGCGAAGACACCCAGGTGGTGCTGGCCTACGAGCACCGTGAATTTCTCTACCCCTTCGACCGTGGCACCGCGTTCGGCAACAACGGCCACCCGCTGAATATCCCCGCCACACGCCGACTGGACGAGCCGTTCAACGACATGGAAGGGCGCTCCGACCTGTATCGCCTGGAAGTCGACCATCAACTGGCCGATGACTGGAAGCTGCACTTCGGCTACAGCTTCAATCGTGAGACCTACGATGCCAGCCAGGTTCGCGTGACCGGCGTCAACGAAACCCAAGGCACGCTGACACGCAGCATCGACGGCACCCACAATGCCATGAGCCGTGACCAGTTCGTGACCCTGAGCCTCAATGGCAATGTCGAGCTGGCGGGGATGCAGCATGACCTGCTGTTCGGCATCGACCATGAAGACCGCAAGATCTTTCGCGGTGACCTGATCCGCCAGACACCGCAGTCCACGTTCAGTTATCTGGACCCGGTCTACGGACAGGAAGTGGAGGGTTCCAACGTACGCGCCAGCGACAGCGACCAGACCGACAAGCTGCGCACCGATGCGCTGTTCGTGCAGGACGCGCTGCACCTCGATGACCACTGGATCCTTGTAGCAGGAACCCGCTTCCAGCAGTACGACCAGTACGCTGGCCGCGGTCGCCCGTTCAAGGCCAATACCGACAGCAGTGGCCAGGCCTGGGTACCTCACGCCGGTATCGTTTACAAAGTCGACGACCAGCTCTCGTTCTATGGCAGCTACAGCGAGTCGTTCAAGCCCAACTCGACCATCGCGCCGCTGACCGGCAATGTTGTGCTCGACGCCTCGGTGGCACCTGAGGAGGGCAAGGCGTGGGAGCTGGGCGCCAAGCTCGACATGCCGGGCCGTATCACGGGCACCCTGGCGTTGTTCGATATCACCAAACGCAATGTGCTGGTTTCGAATATTGACGCCATTACCCGCGAGACGGTCTACAGCAATGCGGGTGAGGTCAGTTCACGCGGTGTGGAGCTCGACGTGACCGGCCAGCTCAGCGAGCGCTGGAGCCTGATCGGCAGCTATGCATTGACCGATGCCAAGGTAACCAAGGACCCTGATCTTCAGGGCAACCGCCTGCAGAACGTGGCCCGGCACAGTGGCTCGCTGTCGGCGGTGTATGACTTTGGCAGCCTGTTCGGGGGGGACCGGCTGCGCTTCGGTGCCGGGGCACGTTATGTAGGCGAGCGTTCGGGTAACTCGACCAACACCTTCGACCTGCCAAGCTATACCGTTGCCGATGCGTTTGCCACCTACGAGACCCAACTCGACGAACACAACGTGCGCCTGCAATTGAACGTGAAGAACCTGTTCGACAAGGTGTATTACAGCTCGGCGGTGAACCAGTACTTTGTGGCGGTCGGCGATGCGCGGCAGGTAAGTTTGTCGAGCACCTTCGAGTTCTAGGTCATCGGGGGCCGCAGAGCGGACCCGGTTTCAGATGACAAAGGCGCTGCGGTATTCGCCAGGTGTGGCACCCAGGGCCTGCCGAAACCGGTTGCTGAAATGGCTGGCACTGGCAAACCCGCACAACAAGGCAATCTCCCCCAGGGGTAACACGCCCAGCCGCAACAGCTGGCATGCCCGGTGCAGCCGCCGGGCCAGCAGATACTGGTGCGGCGGGAGCCCAAAGCTGGCGCGGAACATGCGCGCGAAGTGGTATTCGGACAAGTTGCAGCGCAGCGCCAGCTCGCCCAGGGTGATGGGCTGGTCCAGGTGTGCCTCGATGTAGTCTGCCAGTTGCCGGCGCAGGTTTGGCGCCAGCCCGCCTTTCAGGCGCAGGCCGTGGCGCAACCCGACCTGGCTGAGCAGCGCATGGTCAACGATCTCGTGCGCCAGGCTGCTGGCCAGCAGGCGCTCGCCGGGTTCGCCCCAATCCAGCTGGATCAATTGACGAAAGCGTGCAGCCTGCTGCGGGTCGTCCAGAAAGGTTGCTTCCTGCAATTGCAGTTCGCGCGGTTCCCGGTCGAGCAGACGCACACAGCCCAAGGCGAACTGCGCCTCGCTGACATACAGGTGCGCCAGGCGGATCGCGCCATTGACGACCCAGTTCGATTCCTGCCCGGCCGGCATCACGCACAGCTTGTCGGGTGCACCTTTGTCGGCCGGGCGCTGGCGGCGGAAAGTGCCGGTGCCGTCGGCGATGTAGCACGACAGGGTGTGATGGCTGGGTGCCTGGTAGTCGCGGGCATCGTCACGGTTGCTCCACAACGCCGCCGCCAGGCCGTCGCCCAGGTGTGCGCTCAGCTCCAGCCTGGCGTGGGGCGAGGCATGCATGGCGTTGAACACTTGCAACTGGTTGAGTGGCGTCATTGGCGGGTCCTCTTGCCAGCCATCCTACTGTGCACTGGAGCGAGTGACATCTACCGGTGCAAGAAAAGCGCAAGTTTATGCAAGCAGCCAGAGGCCGATCGAAAGAACACTGGTGATCCCTGTAGGAGCGGGTTTACCCGCGAAGCGCCGGGCACCGATCTCCAAAGGCCCAAGGAACTGCCGCCATGAACCTGTCACTCTATCTGCTCACCGTCCTGATCTGGGGCACCACCTGGATCGCCCTGAAACTCCAGCTAGGCGTGGTCGCGATCCCGGTGTCGATCGTCTACCGCTTCGCCCTGGCTGGCCTGATCCTGTTTGCTTTCCTGTTGTTGACCCGTCGGCTGCAACCCATGAACCGCCGGGGCCACCAGATCTGCCTGGCCCAGGGCCTGTGCCTGTTCTGCGTCAACTTCATCTGCTTCCTCAGCGCCAGCCAGTGGATCGCCAGCGGCCTGATCGCGGTGGTGTTCTCAACCGCCACACTGTGGAACGCGCTTAACGCCCGAATTTTCTTCGGCCAGAAAATCGCCACCAATGTACTTGCCGGTGGTGCCTTGGGCCTGCTTGGCCTGGGCCTGCTGTTCTGGCCGGAGCTCTCGCATCACGCAGCCAGCCGCGAAACCCTGTACGGCCTTGGCTTGGCCCTGTTGGGCACGCTGTGCTTCTCGGCCGGCAACATGCTGTCGAGCATGCAGCAGAAGGCCGGGCTCAAGCCGATGACTACCAATGCCTGGGGCATGGTCTATGGGGCGGTGATGCTGGCGGTGTTCTGTGTGGTCAGCGGCGTGCCGTTCAGCATGGAGTGGAATGCGCGCTACATCGGTTCGCTGCTGTACCTGGTGGTGCCGGGGTCGGTGATTGCCTTCACTGCCTACCTGACCCTAGTCGGGCGTATGGGGCCGGAGCGGGCAGCTTACTGCACGGTACTGTTCCCCTTGGTGGCGTTGAATGTGTCGGCGGTGGCAGAGGGTTACCAGTGGACGGCGCCGGCCTTGCTCGGCTTGGTGGCGGTGATGGCGGGGAATGTGCTGGTGTTTCGCAAGCCCCGGGCCAGGGGGGCTGAGGGTGTTGTGGTCGCCAAATAGGTGATGGGTTGCCTGGGCCGGCCCTTTCGCGGGTAAACCCGCTCCTACAGGGCAGTGCGCACCGTTTGGAGCGGGTTTACCCGCGAAGAGGCCAGCACAGGCACTCCAAAACGGTCAGCCCTTCCACACCTGCGGGTTCACCAGGTCCCGCGGCCGCTCGCCCAGCAGCGCCGCACGCAGGTTGTCGATCGCCCGGTTGGCCATGGCCTCACGGGTCTCGGCAGTGGCCGAGCCAATGTGCGGCAAGGTCAGCGCGTTGGGCAGCTTGAACAGCGGCGAATCGCTCAGTGGTTCTTTCTCGTACACGTCCAGGCCTGCGCCGCGAATGGTGCCGTCCTGTAGCGCCTCGATCAGCGCTGCTTCATCCACCACCGGCCCACGGGCAATGTTGATCAGGAACGCACTCGGCTTCATCAGCTTCAGCTCTCGGCTGCTGATCAGTTTGCGGGTGGCTTCGGACAATGGCACCACGATGACCACGAAGTCGGCTTCGGCCAGCAACTGATCCAGGCTGCGGAACTGCGCGCCCAGCTCCTGCTCCAGCGCGGTCTTGCGGCTGTTGCCGCTGTACAGGATCGGCATGTTGAAGCCGAAGCGGCCACGGCGTGCCACTGCTGCACCAATGTTGCCCATGCCGACAATACCCAGGGTCTTGCCATGCACATCACTGCCGAAGTGGGCCGGGCCTACGGTGGCCTGCCAGTTGCCGGCCTTGGTCCAGGCATCCAGCTCGGCGGTGCGGCGGGCGCAGCCCATGATCAGCGAGAAGCCCAGGTCGGCGGTGCTTTCGGTCAGCACGTCAGGCGTGTTGGTCAGTGCGATGCCGCGCTCGTTGAAGTAGTCGAGGTCGTAGTTGTCATAGCCGACCGACACGCTGGACACCACCTCCAGCCTGGCCGCACCCTCAAGCTGGACGCGGCCGAGCTTGCGGCCAACGCCAATCAGGCCATGGGCTTCGGGCAGGGCTTCGTTGAACTGGGCGCTGATGTCGCCGAGCTTGGGGTTGGGCAGGATCACGTTGAAGTCTTGCTGCAGGCGTTCGGCCATGGCCGGGGTGATTCGGCTGAAGGCCAGGACGGTCTTTTTCATCGGGCAACTTCTCTGCAAGGCGGGGTTGGGCTGTGCTGGCCCCTTCGCGGGCAAGCCCGCACCTGCAGGGGGCGCGGTGCCTTGCAGGAGCGGGCTTGCCCGCGAAAGGGGCGGAACAGGCGAAATCAATGGTTAGCAACCTACCATTGTCCGCCCCCGCAATGCAGCAGCTTTTTAGTTGGCGATCAGCACCTGATGGGTTTTCAGGTCTGCCTCATGCGCGGCAAGAATCTCTGGCAGCGAGTTGCGCAGGTACTCTACCCAGGTCTTGATCTTGGCATCCAGATACTGCCGCGATGGATAGATGGCATACAGGTTCAGCTCCTGCAGGCGATATTCGGGCAGCACCCTTACCAGGCTACCGTCCCGCAGGCCCTCGATAGCCGAATAGATCGGCAGCACGCCTACGCCCATGCCACTGCGGATCGCAGTCTTCATGGCATCGGCGGTGTTCACCATGAACGGCGAACTGGTGATGTTGACCATCTCTTGGCCTTCCGGGCCATCGAACAGCCATTTCTCCAGCGGTATGACCGGGCTGACCATGCGCAGGCAGGCGTGCTTGAGTAGGTCGGCAGGCTTGTGCGCCACGCCATGCTGGGCGATGTAGGCGGGCGAGGCACAGACAATGCTGTAGGTGATGCCCAGGCGCTGCGAAACGAACCCTGAGTCGGGCAGTTCGGTGGCCAGCACGATGGAGACGTCGTAACCCTCGTCGAGCAGGTCGGGCACGCGGTTGGCCATGGTCAGGTCGAAGGTCACGTCCGGGTGCGTTTCGCGGTAGCGGGCGATGGCATCGACCACAAAGTGCTGGCCGACCCCGGTCATCGAATGCACCTTCAACTGCCCGGCCGGGCGCGCATGGGCGTCGCTGGCTTCGGCCTCGGCTTCTTCGACGTAGGTAAGAATCTGTTCGCAACGCATCAGGTAGCGCTTGCCGGCTTCGGTCAGCGCAATGCGGCGGGTGGTACGGTTGAGCAGCCTTGTTTGCAGATGGGCTTCCAGGTTGGAGACCGCCCGCGACACGTTCGCGGTGGTCGTATCCAGTTGCGCCGCAGCGGCAGTGAAGCTGCCTAATTGGGCTACGCAACTGAAAGCACGCATGTTTTGCAGGGTGTCCATGGGTCACTCTCGAGGTAGAGGACAAAATTGTGTCACGAAGTAACCTAGAAAAGAGAAAAAGTTGCCTTCGACCAAAGGCGGATTATCGCCGTTTTGGTAACAAAGATTCGCAGGAATCTGCGCTTATCGCCAGTGCTGCCGCCCCCTAGAATTGCTCGGCCTCTTCACTTCTTCCTCGGGAAATCGCAGCTGTGCCGCGTCGCATCATCAGAACGCTCAAGGCGTTCAGTGCCTGTGCCCTTGCCCTCACCTTGAGTGGCTGTATCGGAACCTGGGGCATCGCCCCGCAAAGCAAGACGCTGCAAGCCAATACCTTGACCACCGACGCGGCCATTCGCGAAGCCGCGACCGACGCTCACTGGCCCGACCAGCAGTGGTGGCGCGCTTATGGTGACCCACAGCTGGACCGCTGGATTACCCTGGCCGTTGCCGGTAGCCCAAGCCTGGCCATGGCCGCAGCGCGGGTGCGCGAAGCCAAGGCCATGGCTGGCGTGGTCGAGTCGGCTGAAAAGCTCCAGGCCAACGGCCAAGCTACGCTCAAGCGCCACAACTGGCCGGAAGATCAGTTCTATGGCCCTGGCGCGCTGTCCGGTGCCAACACCTGGGACAACAACGCTGCCATCGGCTTTAGCTACGCCCTCGACTTGTGGGGCCGTGAACGCAATGCCAGCGAGCAGGCCGTGGACCAGGCGCACATGAGCGTGGCCGAAGCCCGCCAGGCGCAACTGGAGTTGCAGAACAATGTGGTGCGTGCCTACATCCAGCTCAGCCTGCATTTTGCCCAGCGCGATATCGTCAAGGCCGAACTGGAACAGCAGGAGCAGATCCTGGCCCTGGCCAAGCGTCGCCTGGATGCCGGTATCGGCACGCATTTCGAAGTCAGCCAGGCCGAAGCGCCGCTGCCGGAAACCCACCGCCAGCTCGACAGCCTCGACGAAGAAATTGCCCTGACCCGCAACCAACTCGCGGCGCTGGCCGGCAAGGGGCCGGGGGAAGGTGCGCAGTTGCAGCGCCCGGCCCTGGTCTTGGCTGCGCCGCTGAAACTGCCTTCGAGCCTGCCCGCCGAACTGGTCGGCCAGCGGCCTGATGTGGTTGCCAGCCGCTGGCAGGTGGCTGCCCAGGCGCGTGGCATCGACGTCGCTCACGCCGGTTTCTTCCCCAACGTCGACCTGGTCGGCAGCCTGGGCTTCATGGCCACCGGCGGTGGCCCGCTGGAATTCCTCACCGGGCGCAAGTTCAACTACAACGTCGGCCCGGCCATCAGCTTGCCGATCTTTGACGGTGGGCGCCTGCGCTCGCAGTTGGGGGTGGCCTCGGCCGGTTACGACGTAGCCGTGGCGCGCTACAACCAGACGGTGGTCGGCGCACTGAAGAACATCTCCGACCAGTTGATCCGTCGCGAGTCGATGAAAGAGCAGTCGCACTTCGCGGCAGAATCGGTCGCCGCCGCGCAGAAAACCTATGACATTGCCATGGTCGCGTTCCAGCGTGGCCTCACCGACTATCTGAACGTGCTCAACGCCCAGACCTTGCTGTTCCGCCAGCAGCAGGTGCAGCAGCAGGTGCAGGCCGCCCGCCTGATTGCCCATGCCGAGCTGGTCACCGCCCTGGGTGGTGGCCTGCAGGCCGGTCAGGATGCGCCGAAAGAGGAACGCCAGGCCGCACCGAAAACCCCGGCCACCCTGGCCATTTTCGACAAGAAGCCGGATAACGCCGAATGAGCACTTCCAGTTTGCCCGTGCGCTGGCTGCAAAGCCTGGAATGGCGCCGGGGCTTCTTTGCCTGGGCACGCACCGACGGTGTGACCTGGGTGTACATCTTCAAGGTGCTGGCCGCTGCGTTCATCACCTTGTGGCTGGCCATGCGCCTTGAGCTGCCGCAACCGCGTACAGCGATGATCACTGTTTTCATCGTCATGCAGCCGCAAAGCGGGCATGTGTTCGCGAAAAGCTTCTACCGGGTGCTCGGTACCTTGGCGGGTTCGGCGATGATGGTGGCGCTGATCGCCATCTTCCCGCAGAACACCGAGCTGTTTCTGCCCAGCCTGGCCCTGTGGGTGGGCCTGTGCTCGGCCGGTGCCATGCGCTACCGCACCTTCCGCGCCTATGGTTTCGTGCTGGCTGGCTACACCGCAGCGATGATCGGCCTGCCGGTGCTGCAACACCCCGACCAGGCGTTCATGGCAGCGGTATGGCGGGCGCTGGAAATCGCCCTGGGTATTCTGGTGTCGACCTTCGTCAGTGCCGCGATCCTGCCGCAGTCGGCCAGTGCCGCAATGCGTAACGCCCTGTACCAGCGCTTTGGCGTGTTTGCCGGGGTGGTGGTGGAGGCCCTGCGTGGTGATAGCCAAAAGGACCGCTTCGAGAGCAGCAACGTGCGCTTCGTGGCAGAAGCAGTAGGCCTTGAGAGCCTGCGCAACGTCACCGCTTTCGAAGACCCGCACATGCGCCGTCGCAGTGGTCGGCTGGTGCGCATGAACAGCGAGTTCATGGCCATCACCACGCGCTTCAATGCCTTGCACCGCTTGCTGGAGCGCCTGCGTGCCCGTGGCCCGCTGCAGATCGTCAGTGCCATCGAACCGGGCCTGAACACCTTGGTGGAGTTGCTGCAGCCCTATGTGGGCCGGGCGTTGACTGACGCCGATGCGCTGCGCCTGACCCTGGAGCTGGCCGCCTACAAGGAAGGCCTGCAGGCCCAGGTGCGGGGGCTGCGGGCTGAGTACCTGGCAACGGACCCCAGCGAGTCCGACCTGCTTGATTTCCATACCGCGTTCGAACTGCTGTACCGCTTCGTAGACGAGATGTTGAGCTACGCCGAAACCCATGCCTCGCTGGCCGCGCACAAGCACGAACGCGAGCAGTGGGATGAGCCCTACGTGGCGCAGACCAGCTGGCTAGTATCGCTGGCGGCCGGTGTGCGGGCCTCGGCAGTGCTGTTGCTGCTGGGCAGTTACTGGCTGCTCAGCGATTGGCCCAGCGGTGCCATGATGACCCTGATCGCCACGGTCACCGTATGCCTTTCGGCAGCGTCACCCAACCCTAAGCGCATGTCGTTCCAGATGGCTTGCGGCACGGCCATCGGCGCTTTTGTCGGCTTCTTCGAAACCTTCTTCGTGTTCCCCTGGATCGACGGTTTTCCGCTGCTGTGCATGGTACTGGCGCCCGTGTTCATGCTGGGCGCGTTTCTTTCGTCGCGCCCTGCCTATGCCGGTTATGGCATCGGCCTACTGGTGTTCTTCGCGATTGGCTCGGTTCCGAACAACCTCACCGTTTATGACCCGTACACCTTCATAAACGACTACATCGGCATGGTGATTGGCATGTTCGTCTGTGCCGCCGCCGGGGCGATCATCCTGCCGCCCAACAGCCGCTGGCTGTGGAGCCGCCTTGAGCAGGCGTTGCGCGAGCAGGTGCTGTTCGCCATCAGCGGCCGCCTGCGCGGCCTGGGCTCGGCCTTCGAAAGCCGCACCCGCGACCTGCTGCACCAGGCCTATGGCCTGGCGGCCGGCAAGCCGCAGGTGCAGAGCCAGCTGATGGGCTGGATGTTCACCGTGCTGGAGATCGGCCACGCCGTCATCGAGCTGCGCAAGGAGCAAGCACGCGCCCCGGTGCACCCGGCCTATGCCGAGTCGCAGCCGTGGCGCCAGGCAATCCGTGTCATGGGCCGTGCACTGACCCGGCTGTTCCTGCAGCCCAGCGCCAGCAACCACGAACGCGCACTGGTGGCAGTGGACCACGCCATCTCCCGCGTGCAGGCCACCGACGAGCCATTCGCCCGGCACTTCGACACCTCGGTGCTGCGCCGCGTGCAAAGCTACCTGCACTTCATCCGTACTTCCCTGCTGGACCCACAGTCGCCACTGGCACCGGCGAAAGGACTGCACCATGCCCCGTGAAATCGCCTTCCATGGTGTGTACATGCCCACCATGACCTTGATGTTCCTGTTTGCCCTGGGCCTGGCCTGGGGCCTGGACCGGTTCATTGCCAGCCATGATGGCTACCGCTTCTTCTGGCACCCGGCGCTACTGCGCCTGAGCCTGTTCGTCTGCTTGTTCGGCGCCATGGCGCTGACTGTCTACTGGTGAGAATCCTTCGATGAAAAAGTTCTTCAGCCTGATCGCCACCCTCCTGGTGCTGGTCGCTGCCGTGGCCATCGGTCGCCAGTTGTGGCTGCACTACATGACCACGCCCTGGACCCGTGATGGCCGTGTGCGTGCCGACATCATCAACGTCGCTGCCGACGTGCCCGGCTATGTGGTGGATGTACCGGTCAAGGACAACCAGCGGGTGAAGAAGGGCGACCTGCTGATCCAGATCGACCCTGAGCACTATCAGTTGGCGGTCGACCAGGCCAAGGCGCTGGTCGCTTCGCGCAAGGCCACCTGGGAAATGCGCAAGGTCAATGCCAAGCGCCGTGCCGACATGGACAACCTGGTGATCTCCAAGGAGAACCGCGACGACGCCAGCAACATCGCCAACTCCGCCCAGGCTGACTACCAGCAGGCCCTGGCCGAACTGGCTGCTGCCGAACTGAACCTCAAGCGCACCCACATCGTGGCCACGGTGGACGGCTACGTGACCAACCTGAATATCCACAAGGGCGACTATGCGCGTACCGGCGAAGCAGTGATGGCGGTGGTCGACGAGAATTCGTTCTGGGTTTACGGGTTCTTCGAGGAGACCAAGCTGCCGCATGTGAAGGTGGGGGACCAGGCCGAATTGCAGATGATGAGCGGCGAGCGCCTCAATGGGCATGTGGAGAGCATTGCCCGCGGCATCTACGACCGTGACAACCCACAGAGCCGCGAGCTGATCGCCGACGTGAACCCGACCTTCAACTGGGTGCGGCTGGCACAGCGGGTGCCGGTGCGCATTCACATCGATGACGTGCCGGAAGGGTTTTTGCTGGCGGCGGGGACGACCTGTACTGTGGTGGTGAAGCCGAGTTCGCCTTGAGATGCAGGTCGCCAGGCTGATCGAGCGCCGCCCGCGCGGTGCTCGATCCTACCGGCGACACATCCCTCAGTTCATGCACTCGCCGGTCCCACCAACACCGGCACTTTGACCCGATCAATCACCTTCGCGCTGATCGAGGGGTCGAGCAACCGCCCCAGCCGCGACAGGTGTCGGTGGCCCATGATGATCAGCTCGCAGCGCAGTTCCTGCGCTTTGGCGATAATCGCTTCAACCGGCAGCCCGGCCACCATGCAGCCCTGGCTGGCGAAGCCGGCTTGCTGCAGTTCGCGCACGGCCTCGGCTACGGCGTGGTCGGCATGTTGCTGTTCCACGCAGGCGGCGGGGTATTCTTCCAGTTCCTCGGCGGTGTAGGGCGCGGGTTGCTCGTGCACCGCGAAGGTGGAATCGATGGCCAGCAGCACGTGCAGTTCGTGCTCGCCCGGGCGGCAGTAGCGGCGGGCGAGGGTAAGCAGGGCGGCGGATGCGGGGGAGGCGTCGATGGCGATCAGGACGGGGCTGGGCATGCGGGATCCTTGATGTATTTGGGGGCTTGGGCGGCCTTTTCGCGGGTAAACCCGCTCCTACAGGCCAACGCAACACCTGAACCAAGGAGCCGGTTTACCTGCGAAAGGACCGAACCTGCCATGCAGCATTTTTGACCTAATCCTTCCCTGAATAAATGGTGCACCACGCACAAGCGCATTGCGTCCGGTGCAATCCATCAACCTGATACCATCGCATTCCCCACAGCTGTAACGGAAAACGGCCATGCAACTTCCGGACATGAACCTGCTTGTCGCCCTCGATGCCTTGCTCGACGAGGGCAGCGTGGTTGGCGCGGCGCAACGCATGAACCTGAGCCCGGCAGCCATGAGTCGGACCTTGGGGCGTATCCGTGAAGCACTGGGTGACCCGATCCTGGTGCGGGCCGGCCGTGGCCTGGTGCCGACGCCGCGTGCACTGGCCCTGCGCGAGCAGGTGCATGGCCTGGTGGAGCAGGCCGGGCAGGTATTTCGCAGTCGCGACGATGTCGACCTGGTGAACCTGGACCGTGCCTTCAACATCCGCACCAATGACCTGTTCATCGCCCTTTATGGGGCTCAGTTGTTGCGCATGATGCTGGCCCAGGCACCGCATACGGTGCTGCGTTTTGTGCCGGAGGGCAGCGGCGACGATGATGCGGTGCTGCGCAATGGGCAAATCGACTTGATCATCAGCTCAGCCATTGAACTGGGCCCCGAAATCAAGGTTCAGAGCCTGTTCAACACCTACTTCGTGGGCTTGGCGCGGGAAGGGCACCCGGTTTTCGATGACGAGATAACCCCTGAGCGCTTCGCCGCCTACCCGCACATCAGCGTGTCACGCCGTGGCCGCGCCAATGGGCCTATCGACGTGGCGCTGGCCAATTACAAGGTGGAGCGCCGGGTGGCCCTGATCACGACGAGTTTTCACTCCGCGATGTTTTCGCTGCCGGACTCAGACCTGATCTTGCCGATACCCGCCAATATCCTGAACAGTGTGAACCGGCTGAAACTGCCATTGCGGTCTTTCGAGATCCCCGTGCCACTGGAAAAGGTCAACGTCATGCAGGCGTGGCACCCGCGGTTCGATAATGACCCGGCCCATCGCTGGCTGCGGCAGACGTTGAAAGCGTGCGGCAGGATGGACCCTTAAGGCGTGTGGCACGTGCGCATCCGCTACCCGATTGCGTTTGACGCAATATAAAACTGCCGACAAGTCAGTTTTCGTAAGCATTCGACCTTCTTAGACTTGCTCCAGTCGCAAATTTGTTGCCGGAGATGTCTGTCCATGAGTTCCCTGTCCGTCCCGTCTGCCGCCACTGCCGCCGCCCTCGCGCCGGCTGCCCCCGCGCAGGCTGCGTTCGGCCTGCAGGTCGTGGTCGGGTTGTTCGGTGTGTTGCTGGCTGTGCTTTGCGCCGGCCTCAACGAGTCGGTAACCAAGATTTCCCTGGCCGATATCCGCGGCGCCATGGGCATCGGAGCCGACGAAGGGGCCTGGCTGCTGGCGGCATACAGCGCCGCTTCGGTATCGGCCATGGCTTTCGCGCCGTGGCTGGCCACGACCTTCTCGCTGCGGCGCTTCACCATGAGCGCTGTCGGCCTGTTCGCCGTGCTTGGCTTGCTGCAACCTTTCGCCCCCAACCTGCACAGCTTGATGTTGCTGCGCATACTGCAGGGCTTTGCCGCTGGCGCGTTACCGCCGATGCTGATGAGCGTGGCCCTGCGCTTTTTGCCGCCAGGCATCAAGGTCTATGGCTTGGCCTGCTACGCCCTGACCGCCACCTTTGGCCCCAACCTCGGCACGCCACTGGCGGGGCTATGGACCGAATACGTCGGTTGGCAATGGGCGTTCTGGCAGATCATCCTGCCCTCGCTGCTGGCCATTTTCTGCGTAGGCTGGGGGCTGCCGCAGGACCCGCTGCGCCTGGAGCGTTTCAAACAGTTCGACTGGCGGGGCGTACTGCTGGGCCTGCCCGCCATCAGTTGCACTGTGCTGGGCCTGTCGCTGGGCGACCGCTGGGGTTGGTTCGATTCGCCGCTGATCTGCTGGCTGCTGGGCGGTGGCCTGCTGTTGCTGGTGTTGTTCATGTACAACGAGTGGTCCGAGCCGTTGCCATTCTTCCAGTTGCGCTTGTTGCCGCGGCGCAACTTGAGTTTCGCCCTGGTGACCCTGGCCGGTGTACTGGTCGTGCTCTCGGGTGTGGGCAGCATCCCGTCGGCCTACCTTGCGCAGATCCAGGGCTACCGCCCGGCGCAGACCAGCCCGTTGATGATGCTGGTGGCCATGCCGCAACTGATCGCCCTGCCGCTGACAGCGGCACTGTGCAACATCCGCGCAGTGGACTGCCGCTGGGTGCTGGGCATTGGCCTGGCGATGCTGGCGGCGTCCTGTGTTGGCAGCAGCCTGCTGACCAGCGAGTGGATCCGTGGCGACTTCTACCCGTTCTACCTGCTGCAGGTGTTCGGCCAGCCGATGGCAGTGCTGCCGTTGCTGATGCTGTCCACCAATGGCATGACCCCGCAGGAAGGCCCGTTCGCCTCCAGCTGGTTCAACACCGTCAAGGGCCTGGCCGCCGTGATCGCCGGTGGCCTGCTGGAGGTTCTTGGCACCCTGCGCCGGCATTTTCATTCCAATCACCTGGTAGACAGCTTGGGCAACGCCCCGTTGATCGACGGTAACGCTGCTGGCTTGGCCAAGCGTATTCACGACCAGGCGCAGGTATTGACCTCGGCCGACCTCTATCTGGTGCTGGCCTGTATCGCCGTGGCCCTGATCTGCCTGATTCCTTTCGTGCCTACCCGGGTCTATCCGCCGCGTGCGGTGGCTTGAACCCTGGATGATGTCGAGAACTATTGAAATGACCAACAACCGCAAAACCCTTTTTATCGGCTCGGTGCTGGCCGTTGCCGTCCTGGCCGGCATCGTCGGCCCCTGGATCTTTGGCAGCGACCACCGCCAGAGCACCAATGACGCCTATGTGACCGCTGACTACACCGTGGTCGCGCCCAAAGTCACCGGTTTCATCAAGCAAGTGCTGGTGGAAGACAATCAGCAGGTCACGGCTGGCCAGTTGCTGGCGACCATCGACGCCCGTGACTACCAGGCCGCGCTGGATGCTGCGCAGGCGCAGTTGCTGGTAGCCCAGGCACAAAGCGCCGATGCCCGCGCCACGCTTGAACGCCAGGATGCGCTGATTGCCCAGGCCGAAGCGGCAGTGAAGGCGGCCCAGGCTGAGGTGGCGTTCGCCGACCATGAAGTCAAGCGCTACAGCCGCCTTGCCGAGCAGGGCGCGGGTACCGTGCAGAACGCCCAGCAGGCGCGCAGCGCTGTCGATCAAGCCCGAGCTCGCCTGGCCAACGCTCAAGCTGCGCGGGTCGCGGCGCGCAAGCAGGTAGACATCCTCACGGCTCAAGTGGCCAGCGCCGATGGCCAGCTCAAGCGTGCCGAAGCAGGCCTGGAAAAGGCCCAGCTCGATCTGTCCTACACCCGCATCACAGCGCCGGTGGACGGTATGGTCGGCGAACGCGCCCTGCGCGTGGGGGCCTACGTCAACCCGGGTGCCCGCCTGCTGTCGGTGGTGCCGTTGCAGCAGGCCTATGTGGTCGGCAACTTCCAGGAAACCCAGCTGACCCACGTTCAGCCGGGTCAGCCGGTGAGCATCAGCGTCGACACCTTCTCCGGCGAAACGCTGCACGGCCATGTGCAGAGCATTGCCCCGGCTACCGGCGTAACCTTCGCCGCAGTCAAGCCAGACAACGCCACCGGCAACTTCACCAAGGTGGTGCAACGCATTCCGGTCAAGATCGTTCTCGATGATGGCCAGCCACTGCTCACCCGCTTGCGTGTGGGCATGTCGGTAGAAGCAACCATCGACACCCGTGGCGACAAGCTGGACGGCAAAGAGGTGAGCGCGCGATGAAGCCGGGATTACGCTTGAGCCCGTTGCTGCTGGCCGTGCTGCTGGCCGGCTGCACCATGGGCCCGGACTTCCTGCGCCCAGATAGCCAGGCCCCGCAGCAGTGGGCGCCATTGCAAGGCGAGGCGGCAGCCAGCCAGCCGCAGGCCGAACCGCTGGAGCTGCGCTGGTGGGAAACCTTCCACGATGCAAAGCTTAGTGCCTTGATCCAGCGCGTTGCCGAGCGCAACCTCGACTTGCAGATGGCCAGCGCGCGCCTGCTGCAAAGCCGTGCGCTGCGCAGTACCTTGGCTGCCGACGAAGTACCGTCGGTGGACGTGAACGCCGGTTACAGCCGCGCTCGTAACAGCGCCGATGGCTTGAGCGATCCGTCCGGCAGGGCCGGGAAAGAAGCCTTCAACCTCTGGCAGGGTGACCTGGTGGCCGGTTGGGAACTGGACCTGTGGGGCCGTGTGCGGCGTCAGGTCGAGGCTGCCGATGCCACGGTCGAAGTGGCCGAGAATGACCGCCGCGGTGTGCTGGTGGCACTGCTTTCGGAAACCGCCGGCAATTACATCCAGCTGCGTGCCGTGCAACACACCCTCGATGTGACGCAGGACAACCTCAGGGTCGCCCGGCACAGCCTGAAGCTGTCCCAGGACCGCCAGGCCGAAGGTGTTGCCACGCGCCTGGATGTGGCCCAGGCCAGCGCCCAGGTCGCGTCTATCGAGTCGCGCCTGCCAAGCCTGGAAGCGCGGCGTGATGACCTGATCAATGCCCTCAGCCTGCTTGCTGCCGAGCCGCCGCGCAACCTCCAGGCCGAATTGCTGCAAGGCGGCGAGCTGCCCGCGCCGCAGCAGAAGTTTGCCATCGGCTTGCCGTCCGAACTGGCCGAGCGCCGCCCGGACATCCGCCAGGCCGAGGCCCGCCTGCATGCCGCCACCGCCAGCATTGGCGTGGCCAAGGCGGATTTCTACCCGAGCATCCGCCTGTCGGGCAGTGTCGGCTTCCAGGCCATGCAGCTGTCGGATTTCGGTGGCTGGGATTCGCGCCGGTTTGCCTTCGGTCCGCAGTTGTCGCTGCCAGTCTTCGAAGGCGGCCGGCTCAAGGGCACCCTGCAACTGCGCGAGGCGCAACAGCAGGAAGCCGCGCTGAACTATCGAAAGGTAGTGCTGGGGGCCTGGCATGAAATTGACGATGTGCTGCGCCTGTACAACGCCAGTCAGTTGCGCCGTGATCACCTTGCCGAGGCCGTGCGGCAAAACCGTATCGCCCTGGAAACCGCCCAGCGCCAGTATGTGGAAGGGGCGGTGGACTTTCTCAATGTGCTGACGGTACAAGGCGCGCTGCTGGCCAGCGAGGAGCAATGGATCGACAGCTCGGCAGCGGTGTCGCAGGCGCTGGTGGGGCTGTACAAGGCGCTGGGTGGAGGCTGGCAGGCGTTTGATGGGCCGCCGCAGAATGCTCACGGTTAGAGAGGAGGCATGGATTCTGCGGGGGACAGGCAGCCGAACACTCAGAGCGGGCGCAGCAGGCCAAAGCGCTTGCGCAGTGCCCAGTCCAGCAACCGCCGCGGCAGCAACCGGGCCATCAGCGGCAAGGCGGTACTGCCATTCCCCAGCCGCACCCGTGCTGGCGCCGGCGACTTGCCGACGGCTGCCAGCACGCCTTGGGCAAATACCGCCGCTGAAGTTGGCTTGTCCTGCGATGCCCGCGCCCGCGCCTGCACATGCTCACGCAAAGGCCACCACGGCGAGTCCATCGCCAGCACTAGCTCGGCCTGGCGCTGGGCATTGCTGGCGAACTGCGAGGCTATTGCGCCCGGCTGTACTTCCATCACCTGCACACCGAACGGTGCCAGTTCCAGGCGCAAGGCATCGCTCAGGGCATGCACAGCCGCTTTCGAGGCGCAGTAAGCGCCGGCGAATGGCGTGACCAGCACGCCCGATACACTGCCGATATTCACCACCAGGCCGCGTGAGCGGCGTAGCAGCGGGAACAGTGCCCGGGTAACGCCGACCACGGCGAAAACGTTGGTTTCGAACTGCTGGCGCAGGGCGTCGACGCCACCATCGAGCAGTGGCCCCATGGCGCCGTAGCCGGCGTTGTTGATCAGGATATCGAGGGTTTCCAGTTCCTCTGCCAGGCGGGCCAGCGCCTCGCCGTCGTTTACATCCAGCTGCCGGGCCGTGTAGCCGGCGGCACTCAGTTGCTCGACATCCTCAGGCTTGCGGGCGGTGGCCCAGACATGGTGGCCGGCATCGCGGAAAGCGTCGGCCAGGGCGCGGCCGATGCCGCTGGAACAACCGGTGATCAGGACGGTGGGCATGGTTGGGGCCTGTTGTCATGGAGGAAACACATCAATTGGCAAACGTACCTTGCAGGTGCTCTGCCCGGAACTCCAGGGTCTGCGGCCGATAGCCGGAACGCAGCGGCGGCAATGGCAGGCAGTCTTGCCACTCGGCCCCCGGCTGCAATTCACCTGGCCCTCGGTATCGCGGTGCATTGTAGGTGTTCTCGGCCAGGTTCACGGTATCGCCCGGTGCGTACGCTGCCACGCGCCAGCGCAGTTCGGTCAGCGGCACGTCGTTGCCGTTCTTCATGCGTACCAGCAGGGCACGGTCGGCGGGACAGTGTTCGGGGGCGTAGGTCAGGCGCAGGGCCAGGTGTGCCAGTCGGCTGCTTTCGCGGCTGTCTTGCCAGACGACGAACGAAGCCACCAGGCCCAGGCCACACACGGCCGCCAGGGAGATGGGGAGAGCCTTGGCTGGGTAACGCAACAACAACACCAGCCAGGTGAGGACCAGCAGGGCACCGATCAGCATCGCGTAATCGCCTCATTCGCGCGCAGGGAGGGCTACAGCCTATCTAAAACCCAGCGGTCAGGTAACCGGTGAGCACCTATGCCAGAAGCCAGACCTGGCATTGCTGCGAGTAGTGGAAAGGGTACATCCATTCTAGATTCCGCCATGCCTATTCAGAAGGAGCAAGGCCATGAGTCAGACAGCGATTGAGCAAAAGCCTGTGCAAGAAATGAAAAAAGCGCCTGCCAAGGGCAAAGTGACGGCAGTCATCAGCCTGGCGGGTCAAAGGGAGGATTTCGTTTCAGAGGGCGTGGACTACGGGAACGCTGAACAATCAGCGTGGTTGTATGCGTACAAGGGGCAGGCCGACGATGCGGACGTCTACATCGACTTCGACCTGGCATTGCAAGAGGGCGTGCGGGATGTCGTTATCGATGATGAGGCGAACCGGGCTCTTGTCCACAAGCGCGGCACAACCTATGGCGGCTATGCGAAATCCGGGCATATCCGGAAACTTGAGATGACCGCCACAAGCATCAGGGCAGAATCCTTCGAATTTGAAGGGGAGGATGATTTGCAGCGACCTTTCAGGGTGGTGGGTGGCCCGTTCGACATCTACGTCATAGCTCCGACCCTTGAATGAGCAGGCTCGCCCCTGGTCAACCCAGGGGCGAGTCAGCATTTACTGCGCGATGGTCTTCACCGAAACGCCGCGCTCGATGGGGGTGGAGGTGCGCCCGTACACATCCTCGAAGCGTTCGATGTCATCTTCGCCCAGGTAGCTGCCGGACTGCACTTCGATGATCTCCAGCGGGATCTTGCCCGGGTTACGCAAACGGTGCACCGAAGCGATCGGGATATAGGTCGACTGGTTTTCGGTCAGCAGGAACACATTCTCGTCGCAGGTCACCTCGGCGGTACCGGACACCACGATCCAGTGCTCGGCGCGGTGATGGTGCATCTGCAGCGACAGGCTGGCGCCCGGCTTGACGGTGATGTGCTTGACCTGGAAGCGGCCGCCCATGTCCACCGAGTCGTACGAGCCCCACGGGCGATACACTTCCAGGTGGTTCTGGGTTTCCGTGCGGCCCTGTTCGTCGAGGGTCTTGACCATCTGCTTGACGCCTTGGACCTTGTCCTTGTGGGCAATCATCATGGCATCCTTGGTCTCGACCACCACGATGTTCTCCAGGCCGATCACCGACACCAGTTTGCCGTTGCCGTGGATCATGCAGTTGTGGCTGTCTTGCACCACCACGTCGCCTTTGGTGACGTTGCCGTTGTCGTCTTTCTCGTGCACTTCCCACAGCGACGACCAGCAGCCGACGTCGCTCCAGCCGGCCGACATCGGCACCACGCAGGCACGCTGGGTCTTTTCCATTACCGCGTAGTCGATGGAGTTGTCCGGGCAGCAGGCGAAGGTGGCTTCGTCGATGCTCAGCACATCGCCGTCTTCCTCGCTACGCTCCAGGGCCAGCACGCAAGTGTCGTAGATGTCGACATCGTGCTTTTTCAGTTCCTCAAGGAAGCGGCTGGCGCGGAACAGGAACATGCCGCTGTTCCAGAAATAGCCACCGGCCTGGACGAACTCGGCGGCGCGTTTTTCATCGGGCTTCTCGACGAACTGCGCAACCCGCGCCACGCCCTCGGGCAGCAGCGCGTCCTGGCTGGAGCGGATGTAGCCATAGCCGGTTTCCGGCTTGGTCGCCGGCACGCCGAACAGCACCATCTCGCCACGCTCGGCGGCCACGGTGGCCAAGGCCAGTGCACGTTGCAGGGCCTTCTGGTCATCGATCACATGATCGGCAGGCAGCACCAGCATCAGCTCGTCGCGGCCTTCGTTGACCAGCTTCATGGCAGCCATGGCCACGGCCGGCGCGGTGTTGCGGCCGAACGGTTCCATGAGGATGCCCTGGGTTTCCAGCTTCAGTGCGGCCAGCTGCTCCTGGACGATGAACTTGTGGTCCTTGTTACAGACCACGATCGGGGTGTCCATGCCCTCGAATACAAGGCGCTCGATGGTTTGCTGGAACAGCGTGTGTTCACCGGTCAGGGCCAGGAACTGTTTGGGGAACTGTTTGCGCGACAGAGGCCACAGACGGGAACCGCTACCACCAGAAAGAATTACCGGGATCATCATGTTTCTCCAATAGTCGTTGAGAGGCAGGGGAATCAGTTGCTAGCCACGGGGCGAGTTACCCACACCGGCGACAAGGCGTTGCCGGAACCCGTTACGTACAGCACTGCGGCTTCGCCGCGCTCCAGGGCGACGGGTTTTACGTCACCCACTTTCTTGTCTCCTTGGTACAGCGCCAGGTTGACTTTGACCGGGTTGATTTCACGTTCGCCACGGCCGTTGGCGGCCACTGGTTTGACCACTTCGGTCTTGCCGTCTGCGGTTTTCAGGGTCAGTTGCTGGTCGCTCAGGTTCTGTACGCGCACCAGAGCTTTCTGCTTGTTCTTGAACGGTGGTTCTTCGATCAGTTTCGGGTTGCCGTTGTTGCTGTTGACCAGCGTGTAGTACTTGTCCGAGGCCAGCTTGACCGGCACGCTCTTGCCGCCGACCTGGGCGGTGTAGTCGCCACCTGGCAGGAAGCTGAAGTCGCTGCTGGCCTGGGCACCAACCTGTTTGATCTGGGTGTTGCCGACCGATGCTGCGGCCGGTGCACTGGTGGCGTTGTACAGGCGTACGAAGGTCGAGCCTTTCGGCGCGCTAGGGCCATAAAGCGCGGCGTCGGCACCGGCAAAGGCCTGCATCGAGGCAAGGGAAAGGCCGGCCGCGAGGGTGAGGGCTTTGGCAATGGAAGTCTTGGTAGTCATGTGCGTTTCCTCTCTATCAGTCAGTGGTCTGTCCGGGTGGACGACAAGGCCAGGTTTTGTTCGGATTTACGGGAGTTTTTCAGCTGCGCGATCCACTGCGGATCGAAGCTGCTGAGGTCGTTTTTCATTGGCAGATAACGTTCGGGGAATTCCCACACCACCACTTGTGGTGCGGCGTTTTTGAAGGCATCGCTTTGCAGGTACTTGAGCATCGGCAGCAGTGGGCCATGGCCGTCTTCGGCGTAGTTGGCGACGTCACTGCGCAGGGCCTGCTGCAGCGCGCCGAGGAAGTTCCAGTGCGGGTTGGCGCTGTAGCTGGTGCCTACCAGTGCAACCGGGATCTGCTTGTCGGCGAACAACGCGTCGCCGGCGTCACCCTCGGTGTCGACTGGGCGAGTGGTGCGTTGCTGCAGGTTGTCCGGGGTCGGCAGCAGGTTGCTGAACAACGGGTCCAGTGGCAGGAAGTTGGTCAGGTCGCCTTTGTAGGGGGCGGTGTTGCCGGCTTCGGTGATGAAGGCTTGTGGGGCGCCGTTGAGCAGGCTCTGGCGGCTGACCGCTTCGGCCAGTGTTTGCGCCGCCACTTCGGCACCCATAGGCGTCCAGTGGGTATCGGTACGCAGGAACACCTGGCCACGGGCCTTGGCCTGCTCCATCGGTGCCATCAGGTCCGGTGCGAACACGTTGGCCTGGCGTGCCTGGGCATGGAACTGGTTATACAGGTCGTCATGCAGGCTGGCAGGCTGCTCTTTGCCCAGGTACTCGGCGTAGACCCGCGCCTTGGCCGGCACGATCGCCAGCACCAGCTGGCTACCGTGTTGCTGCAGGGTGTCGCGTACGCCACGGATCAGGGCCAGGTTTTCCTGCATCAATTGCTCGGCACCGGCGGTGGGCTTGAACTCTTCGTCGCTGAACAACCACTGGTCGCGGCCCAGTACCACACCCGGGCGGCCTTCGTTGAACAGCTTGAAGTCCATTGCCGCCCACAGGTTGGTGCCCAGGCGCTTGATCGGGAATTCGGCGTCGTAGTGGGTCTCGGCGGCTTTGGCCAGCTTGCCGTTGAGCAGGGTCATCTGCTCGGTGCGCTGGAAATTCTGCAGGCCACCGGTGGACCAGGCGCCCATGCCGACCAGCAGGCCGAGGAACGACAGGGAGTAGGTGATGCGTAATGTCCGGGTCATGGTCATCAACCTCAGAACTGGAAGTAAAGGAACGGCGAGTAGCTTTGTGCCGAAAGCTTGAGGATCGAGGCGACGAACAGCAGCAGGATCAGTGCGCGGGTCATCACCCGGGTCCAGTCCAGGCCTATCGAGCCGTCAGCGTTGACCTGCACCGGGGTCGCCGTGGGCGTCGGTCTGGCATTGCGGTAGAAGTCACGCAGGCCGAAGAACGCCAGGGTGAGGTAGGCGATGACCAGGGTGGCCACCTGCAGACCGGTGAGCTGGGCACGGTTGAGCTCCGACAGCTGCCAGTCGCCGAAGCTGAACATGGCGCCGTACATGCGGGCGGCCACATGCAGGTTTTCGGCGCGGAAGATCACCCAGCCGACCACCACCAACAGGAAGGTGAAGGCCCACTTCACTGGGTTGAAGCGCTGCGGGTTGGTGTCGATGCCCAGCGCGCGCTCGATGGCCAGCCACATGCCGTGCCACGCGCCCCAGATGATGTAGGTGAAGTTCGCACCGTGCCACAGGCCGCCCAGCAGCATGGTCAGGAACAGGTTTCGGTAGGTATTGAAGGTGCCTTTGCGGTTGCCGCCCAAGGTGATGTACAGGTAGTCGCGCAGCCAGGTCGACAGGCTGATATGCCAGCGCCGCCAGAACTCGGTGATCGACTGGCTGATATAGGGCTGCTTGAAGTTTTCCATGAAACGGAAGCCCATCATCAGGCCCAGGCCGATAGCCATGTCGCTGTAGCCGCTGAAGTCGAAGTACAGCTGCGCGGTGTAGGCCAGGGCGCCGAGCCAGGCATCACCGGTGGTGGGGTTTTGCAGGGCGAAGCAGTGATCGGCGACCACGGCCAGGGTGTCGGCGATGAACACTTTCTTGATGAAGCCCTGCATGAAACGGGTGCAGCCTTCGGAAAACTTGTCCAGGGTGTGGGTACGGTTGTTGAACTGGTCGACCAGGTCCTTGAAACGCAGCACGGGGCCTGCGATCAGGTGCGGGAAGATCGCCACGAAGGCTGCGAAGTCGATCAGGTTGCGGGTAGCTGGGGTGTCGCCGCGGTATACGTCGATGATGTAGCTGATCGACTCGAAGATGTAGAACGAGATACCGATCGGCAGCAGCACGTGGGTCAGAATGAATGGCTCCAGGCCAAACGAGGTCATGATCGCGTTCAGGCTGTCGACGCCGAAGTTGGCGTACTTGAAGTAGCCGAGGATCGCCAGGTCGACACCCACGCCGAGCAGCAGCCAGCGCTGTGCCGGCTTGGTGCGCACACCGGCGGCACCGACTTTCAGGCCGATCCAGTAGTTCCACAGGGTGACCCCGGCAAACAGTGCCAGGAAATCCACCCGCCACCAGGCATAGAAGATGTAGCTGGCGATCAGCAGCAGCAGGTTGCGATAACGTTGCCCGCTCAAGTAGTACAGGCCGAGGAAGATCGGCAAGAACAGGAACAGGAACACGTTGGACGAGAAGACCATCCCGGTTCTCCTAATTTGTTCACAGCATCCAGGGCAAAGCGCCCCCCAAACCCCCCACAAAAAGGTGGGAGATACCTAGTCCCCTGTAGGAGCGGGTTCACCCGCGAAAGGGCCGGGCCTGCCATCTGCGGTGCCCTGTGCCGGCCTCTTCGCGGGTAAACCCGCTCCTACAGGGATGGTGTTACTTTTTACGCTCTGCACTCGGGTCGTAGACCCGGGTCAGGTCGCCGCCCAGCCGGAAGCTGTTGAACGGCTGCATGTCGTGCTTGCGCTCAAGTGTGTCGCCAACGCAGTGGTACAGCGCACACCAGGGCTCGAGCCAGGAATACTTGCTGTCGACCTTGAGGTCGGTCATGTCCTGTTTCTTGCCCGCACGCGCCTTGAAGTGGCTGGGATCGCGGGCGCCGGCCAGCACGCCTTCACCCAGGCGCTGCAAGGCGAAGTTGTTCTCGGCGCGCAGGTCGACGCCATTGGCCTGGGCGAAGCTGGCAATCATCGCCAGCGGCGGCAAGGCGTAGTTGTGATAGGCCAGCGCGCGCTGCTTGCGCTTGATTTCGTTGGGCAGGAAGCCCTGGTCATCCACCTGGTTGGCGCCCACCTTGTATTCCTTCACGGCCCAGTCGAACAGGTCGCGCCGGTCGGTGGCGACGGCGGTAGCCATGACCGACCAGGCCGCCCAGTAGCTGTGGTTGTTGATCTTCTCCAGCGGCAGGTTGCTCCAGTCACGCACAGTCTGCTCGGCCAGGCGGGTAAGCCATTTTTCGATCAGGTCGGCCTCGGCCTGGTGTGCGGCCAGCGGCTGCGAGTTGGAGAATTTCAGGCGCAGCCACGAACCGCTCATGCTGCCCAGCGCCCATTTGCGCATCGACTTGCCGGTATGGTTGTAGTCGGTGGACAGCAATGCACCGGCGCGTGCCCAGGTGCCCAGCCACGTCAGGGTGCAGTCGAGTTGCGCCGGGCGGCCGTCGCGCATGTACTGGCCGACCATCTTGCTCACGCCTTTCTCAAGCGTGGTGATGTCTTCGGTCGACTTGCGGAAGGCTTTTTCCGAGGCCACGTTGAGCGTTGCCCGTGCCTTGTCCGAGCCTTCGTACTTGCTGCGAAACTGCAGCGCACCGGTGTATGGCTTGGGCGCCGCTTCGCAGCGGAAATTGCCATCGCCGGTCTTGAGTTTTTCGATCCCCTCGTAGTAACCCTGCGGCGGTACCAGCGCGGCGTGCGCGGCACCGCCAAACAAGGCCAACGCGAGCAGGGCGGGGCTGGAAATACGCTTGATGATGGTCATGGGTCGCCTCACTGGCCGGCCTGCGCGGTTTGCGCAGGCACGGCGAAGTTGTTGCGTTTGCAGAGCTTGGCCTCGACCTTCTGGGTGCCGCTTTCCGGCCCCTGTACCTCGAACGCCAGCAGGCGCTGACTGGCCCAGTCCTCGTCTTCGCGCATCTGGAAGACGAAGCGGCCGTCGGTGTCGGAGGTTTCAGGCTTTTCCAGCTTGATGTCCTCGTGACGGCCGTTGAGGTACCACAGGGTGGCCTGCAACACCTTCACCGAGGGGTCTTCGAACTTGACGTCCATCTGCAGGTCGCGGTTGATCAGGTCTTTGATCACGCCGCCCTTGCCGTTGACCATCAGCTCGTTCTTGCCCGGCTTGAGGGTGGTGCTGGCGCTCATCAGGGCTGGGCGGTCGTCGCAGCCGTCGTCGAGCAGGCCAAGGATTTGCCGCCAGATGGTTTCCTGGTTCAGGCGGTACAGCGGGGAGAATTCCCAGATGAGGATCTTCGGCGGGTTCTTCTGGAATTCCTCGCTGCCCAGGTACTCGATCATCGAGCCTTCCAGGCCACCGCCTGGGAAGGCGACGTTGAGCACGTCGGCGCCAATGTATTGCTCGAGGAAACCCGAGAAGTTGTAGTTCTTGCCACTGTGGCTGGTACCGACCAGGGTGATCTGCGCGTTGCCGCTGTCACCGAACAGGTCGTCGCCGCCGCTCGAGCCTTTCGGCTCGGTGGCGAACTGGTCCATGTACTGGACGGCGTAGCTGGTACCGCACAGTTGGCCGGCAACGTTGTGCAGGGTGCCGGTCTTGCCCATGCGCCCGGACTTCTTCGTCTCGAATTCCTTGCGCGGGATGCCTTCGAAGGCTGGCATCTTGTGCACGGTGTCGGCCACGATCTTCGCCGCGCGCTCGGCACCGTACGGCGTCCAGTGCTGGTCGCCACGGAAGTAGAAATCCTTGCCCTGGTCGGCGGCGGCCAGTTGCTCGTTGGTCAGTGGTGACAGGTCGGGCACGTTGTAGCCCATGCTGGCAAAGCGCTTGAGCATGGCCTGGTAGTTACCCAGGGCCTTCTGATAGTCGAAGGCAGCTTTTTCGGCCGGGTTGAGCATGTTGCGGTTCACCAGGCCACGGGTCGGCTGGTACACCACCACCAGTTCCACACCACGCTTCTTGAACGCGTCGTGCACTTGTTGCAGGCGTTTGTAGCCGGCCGGGGTGGTATTGAACTCGGTGCGCAGGTCTTCGCGAGTCCGGAACAGCCAGTCGCCCTGTGCCTGCACCAGCGTGGTGAAATTTTGCTGATAGCGGGTGGTGTAGCGGCTGGCATCGTGCGCTTCAGGGCACAACTGGCAGCAGGGCTCGGCTTTGAAGGTCGGGGCCTTGACGTCTTCGGCGCGTACGCCTTGGCTGATTGCCAGAAGGGCGGCGGACAGGCCCAGCAGTTTCATCAGGTGTGGAGTCATGGTCTGGGCTTCCTTAATCGATCATTTCGGTCTGGCGTTCGACCGGGTCGATCAGCACAGCCTTCTGCTGGCGTACCAGCAAGTCGAGGATTTCGTCCTGGCGCTCGCCCAGCACACCATTGAGGCTGATGCCGCTGGCCTTGCGCGGGGCGAGCATGGACACCTTGTACAGCTCGACCGACAGCGGCGAGTCGATCGACAGCGGGCCGGAGCCGTTGGCCGACAGCTCGCCACCCACCACGATCAGCGACACCTTGGTGTCGAACGGGTCGAGGGCGATGTCGCGGTCGGTGTCGGACAGGTCCTTGATGTGGCCGTATACGCCAACCAGGCCGTTGGCCATGGCGATGTTTTCGTACAGGCGGATGTTCACGCTGTTACGCACGCGGATGCCGTGGCGGCGGTTGTTGACCAGCTTGTTGCCCCAGATCAGATTGTCGCCGCTTTCGTACAGGGTGATGCCGTCGGTGTGGTTGCGGTAGATCTCGTTGTAGGCCACCAGGTTGTTGACGCTGTTACGGTCGATCACCACGCCCGAGAGCTTGTTGTCGTAGCTCTTGTTGTTGATGATCCAGCTGTCGTTGACCTCACGCGAGACGATGATGCCGTGCTTCTTCTTGGTGCCGTACACGGTGTTGCCGGCGATGATCAGGCGGTGCGAACGGTCGTGTGGGTCGATGCCATAGACGATGTTGTCGCGGTAGGTGCTGTCCTTGACCACGAAGTCCTGCGTTTCGTAGCAGTAGAAGCCGTACCACATGTCGCTGAACTCAGAACCGATGATCCAGCCGGTGGGTTCCGGGCGGCCCATGCGCTTGGCCATGTTCGGCGTGTACTGCGAGATGCTAACGCCATACGACTTGGACTTGGCGTAGCCGAAGCTGGCCATCTTCGTGTTGACGATGTAGGTCTCGGTACCGCCCCACGACAGCAGGAACGGGCGGAACTCCTTGGGCGAGCGGAAGGTCGCCGGGCCATTGTCCTTTTCCCGCCAGCCGGTCACCTGGGTGTCGGTTACGAACAGCTTGCCGTCATTGACCAGAAATGCGCCGCCCTCCTGGGACAGGCGCAGCTGTTTGACCTTGCCGTCGATCTCGAGGATGCCCTTTTGCCCGACCACGATCGGCAGGCGAGCCAGGTAAACCCCAGGCTCGACTTCGCTGAAGTACTGTTTGGGCACCTTCTTGCTCAACTCGGTCAGGTCGACATGGCCGTCATCGATGAAGATGGCCTGCGGGATGCCGTGCTGGCGCTGCACCCACTCGGCGGCCTTGTTGTCGCCGCCGACGAACTCCTTGAGGGTGTCCTCCTGGAACATACGGCGCAGGCTGACCCTGCCCTTGTGGCGGCGGTCGATTTTCTTCTGCACCGCCTCGGCCGTGAAACCGGTAAGGTCGGGCAGCTTTGGCGGGTCCATCTGCAGTGGCTCGATCGGTGCGCTGGCCACCGTGTAGGTCTTGGCCTGCTGCAGCTCCTTGGCGATCACCTGGGGCTCTGCGGCAGTGGCCAGGCCGCTTGCCAGCAGCAAGGCACTGGCCAACAGGCTGTGACGTAAGTGCGGGTGAAGGTTCATCACGGTCAGTCCCCTACCGGCCTCAGAAGCGCCAGATGACGTCGACGAAGGCGCGGTGCATGTAAGAGTCCGCTTCCTTGCCGTAGGCGTCGCCCGGCTTGAATACACCGGCACGCAGGCGCACCAGGGCTGACGGCTCGTCGATTGCCTGGCTCATCGAAGCCGGTAGCAGGCCTTGCTTGAAGTACTTGGTCACGACCACGTCCATTTCCTGGCCAAGGTCCTTCTCGCCGTCGACCAGCTGACGGTTCACGCCGTTGTCGTCGACCACCGCGTTGATGCCGCTGGAGCCGATGTTCTGGTTACCGTCGACCCGCCAGAACTTGTGGTAGATCAGGCTCGCGTCGTAGTCGTCGCGCAGCTGCCACGAAGCGAACAGGGTGGCTGCCTGCAGGTTGCCCAGTTCGCCGCGGAACGCTTCGCCGAAGCGGTGCACGCGCGAGCGGGTGCCGGTGAAATTGGAGCGGTTGCTCTCCAGGCCGGTCTGCTCGAAGTTGTTCGAGCCGTCATCGCCACCACCACCGCTACCACGGGCATAGGCCGCGCCGACCTGCCATTGCGGGTCCAGGCGCAGGCGGATACCGAGGTCGGTTGCCCAGGCGTTGACGTCACCGCTCTGCTTGCCGGTGGCGACCTGGTCGTCACCCACCTGCTGGGTGCTCAGCTTGTCGCGGTCACCGGTCAGCCAGGTGACGCTGCCCCAGTAATTCACGGTGTGGTCGTTGCGCCAGTTGTAGGCGTCGCTGTTTGCCTCAAGGCCCAGCCAGGTGAGGTCGCCGGTACGGGTCTTGTCCAGGGCGTCGACGGTTTCGCCGGGGTTCTTCAGGCTGCCGTTGTCGTGCGTATGGTGTGCCCGCACGCCGACCCAGTGGCCAGGCGTCCACTGAGTGGCGACGTTGCCGTAGAGGTGGGTGCGGTCCTTGTCTTCCGGGGCCAGCTCGGTGAGGTCGGTGCGGTATTCGCTGAAGCGCTGGGCCACGCCCAGGTCGGCCTTGAGCAGGGTGGTGTCGAAGGTCCAGTTCAGCGCTTCGATGTTGGTATCGCGCCACATGCCATCGTCGCTGCGCAGGCGCTGGCGACCGAAGCGCAGTTGCTCGCCGGGGTAGGCGGTGAGACCGCTGTAGCCGATCCAGAACTCGCGCATGGCCAGGTAGCTTTTGTCTGGTTGACGGCTGTCGTCGCCGGTTTCAGTGCTGGTGCCGTCGCCGTTCTGGCGCAAGGTGTCGGTTTCGATGGTGTCGGTCGCAGCGACCGCCTGGCCCATGGCGTAGGCGCTCCAGTTTCCGCGCTCACCGTACACCCACGGGCGCAGATCCAGGCCCAGGCCGTTGACATCGCCGCCAGAGCGGGTGCCCAGGTCTCGATCGTCTTCCGATTGCCCGGTGATTTTCACGTCCAGGCCGAAGTTTTTCTCGGCGGTCATTTCCGCCAGGGTCGGGCAGGACCACAGCAGGGCGAAGCTCAGGCCGATGCCGGCTTTCACGAAGGGATTGAGCGTCATAGCGAGTCCTCACCGTCTACTTCTTTTTCGTCGTCTTGCAGGGCTTCGAGGGCCAGGGTGCTATTCGCGCCCTGCGCCATGCTGCCGCGTGCACGCTTTTCCTGGTCCAGCAGTTGCTGGGCCTGGTTGCGCTCGTCAGGTGTCAGTTGCTGGTCAAGCTTCTGCAGCAGTTCCGCTGATTGCGGCGTCGGGTTGGCCTGCGACAGCTGGGCAAACACCCAGGCGTTGCCTGGTTGCGGGCGAATGCCATGGCCCTCGCTGAATAGCTGGGCCAGGGCATAATCGGCGCTGTTCTGCCCGCCACGGGCGGAGGCCAGCAGGTGGTCGACGGCCTTCTGCGGCTCGACGTTGCCCAGGTAGCCGCGGCGGTAAAGCTGGCCCAGGTAGTAATGGGCGCTGATCTCACCGGCTTCGGCAGCGGCTTGCAGGTGCTGCTCGGCTTTGTGAGCGTCGGCAGGCAGGGTTTTGCCTTCGTAGTACAGACGGCCCAGCAGCAGTTCGGCGCGTGGCTGTTCAGCTGCGCGGCCTTTGTCGATGTAGGCCATCAACTGGTCGGTGTCGCCCAGTTCGGGGAAGTCGTATACCAGCTGTGCCAGGCTGACCCAGGACACCGGGTTGGCCGGGGCTACTTGCTCGAGCAGGTCCTTGGCGGTTTTTTCGTCGGTCTGGCCGAGGCTGCGATCAGCCAACACCCGGGCCACGCTGTCGACCCGGGTGGCCGGTACGGCGCCACGGGCATAGGCGGATTTCAGCTGGCCGAGCAGGGCGGCTTGCTGGTCGGCCTGGCCACGCATCTGGTACACAGTGGCCAGTTCGACGTAGCAGATGTCGGTGGTGTTCAGCGCGGCCTTGCAGATTTTCTCCACCTCGCCCAGGTGCTGGTCGTAGGTGCCCTGGGTACGGTACAGCAACACCTGGGCCAGGCCTGCTTCCGGGTTGCCGGCGGCGCGCCACTGGTCGATCTGCTGCTGCGCGTTGACCTTGGGGAAACTCTGCGGGTAGCTGAGGTAGAGCATTGCCAGCGGAATCAGGGTATTGCTTTGGCCCTGTTTCGCGGCCTGCTTGAGCAGGGTTTCAGCTTCCTCACGTTCGGCCTGGGTGCTGTCAGGCTTGGCCACCAGCAAGCGGCCAAGGCGCGCCTGGGCGCGTGGCGACGTGGCGGCCGCAGCGCGATAGGTGGCCTCGGCTTCCTTGATTTGCGATGGGTCGCGGGTGGCCACCTTGATGTCCGCAAGGCCGACTTGCGCTTCGCTGTAGCCCAGGTCGGCCAGCGCCTTGTAGTTGCGCTCTGCCAATGCCGTGTCACCGCGCTTCAGGGCCTCGTTGGCCAGGCGCTGGTCGGGCAGGCCGGCACAGCCGGCCAAAGTGATGGCGGCGGCCAGTGCACACAATCCCAGGTTCACGCGGACCCTGTGGGAGCGGGCAAGCCCGCGAATTGGCATGGCCGACGATGCTGTCCCTGCTGGCCTCTTCGCGGGTATGCCCGCTCCCACAGGATAGGTGTTGGTATCAGAGATCATCGTCCGTCCCTCACAGGCCACGGGCCACGGCTTTGTCGATCAGCCAGTTCAGCGACGGGCCACGGTCGCTGTTGACCGACGCCGGGCGGCCTGCCAGTTCGGCGGGCAGGCTGCTGTCCGGCTTGATCTGCACGCGGATGTCGGAGGACAGGTCTTCGCTGTTGAGGCTGGTGCTGCTGACGATCTGACCGGTGCGCACTTCGTCTTCGCCGGCCACCTGGAAGTTGACCCGGGTGCCCGGCTTGACCTCGTCGAACTGGCGGTAGCTGAAGCGCGCCTCGATCATCGGGTTGGTGGTGCGTGGGATCAGCTGGAAGATCGGCTGGCCCTTGGCTGCGTACTGGCCGTCGTCTACCAACTGGCGCGCGACCACGCAGTCGCAGGGGCTGGTGAGGGTGCCGGACAGCTGCTTGCCGAACAGCTCCTCGATCTTTGCCGGCTCCAGCTGTGCGTCTTCAAGGTTGCCCTTGAGCATGTCCAGCATGCTGGTGGTGAAGCTGGCCAGTGGCGCGCCCTTGACGATCTGCCCACCGCTTTCGACCAGGCTGCTCACGGTACCGTCGCGCGGCATGGTGACGTTGGTGGTCGGCACTGCGACCACACCGGCTTCGGCGTGGCTGACGAAGTACATGCCGTACAACGATTTGGCGACGAAGCCGAAGGCCGCAACGCCGACCACGAACACGCCCAGTGTGACGGTGACTGCCTTGAGGCGGCCGAAGGCGCTCAGGCCTGACCCACCATCCTTCTGCTTGCGCGCCTTGGTGAAGTTGTCGCGCTGCAGGGTGCTGAGTACGTCGCCGATGCTGATCAGCTCACCCGACAGGTGGCTGGTGATGATGTGCCGCAACGTGGCGATGTCACGTGGCTCAAGGTTCTGGAACTGCGCACCGATACGGCCATTGTCCGGGTTGTACGAGCGCACCTGGAACTCGATGTCGATGGACAGGCCCAGGTTGTCGACCACGAACTGCAGGCGCCCGCGCAGCACATCGCCCACCGACTGCGGTTGCTTGGCGTGGAAGCTCAGGCCGCCGGCAGATAGGTCTTCGACCTTGACTTCGTGGACCTGGCGCTGGGCGTCCAGGAACCGCAGCTTGGCGGGAATGCGTACCCGGGCGTGTTGGCGCTGGGCTTCGGACTCATGCACGACATTGACGTTCACGGCGGTATTCATGGTGGTTTGTTCCTGTTAGATCCGATCCGGGTTGGGCTCACACGACCATGAACAGCACAGCAACGAAGATGCTGGCAGCCGAGAAGGTCATGGTCCGCGAGGACCAGGTGTTGAACCATTGTTGAAAGCTGGCGAGGTCACGCTTGAGGGCAGTGGGCTGACGCGTCCACGACTGCTTGTCGAGGCGGAAGAACACATAGATCTTCATCAGCGCGCCGATGATCTGGTTGTAATAGAGAATCAGCGGGTAGGCCGGGCCTACGCTGTGGCCGGAGCACAGCAGCATGATGGTGAGGATCAGGCGGGTAATGCCGATCCACAGCAGGTACACCAGCAGGAAGGCCATACCGAACTTGAGGCTGGCGATCACCGCCACGGTCAGGCCCAGCAGGCTGGTCCACATCGACACGCGCTGGTCGAACAGCACGATGCTGGTGAACAGGCCCAGGCGACGCAGGCCAAGGCCCAGTGCCCGTGAGTTCTGCCGCAGGTTGTTGCCGTACCAGCGGTACATCAGCTTGCGGCTGGCCTTGAGGAAACTTTTTTCCGGCGGGTGCTCGACCGTGTTGATGGCGGCGTCCGGCACGTAGAAGGTGTCGTAGCCCAGGCGCATCAGGCTGAACCAGCTGGATTTGTCGTCCCCGGTAAGGAACTTGAAGCGGCCCAGGCGCCAGTGCATCAGCGAATCGCTTTCGACGTCGGCGATGAACTCGGGGTTGGTCACCACGCTGGCGCGGAACATCGACATGCGCCCGGTCATGGTCAGTACGCGCTTGGACAGGGCCATCGAGCACATGTTGATGTGGCGCTGGGCGAAGCGCAGCTTGTGCCACTCGCTCATGATGTAGCCGCCGCGCACTTCGCAGAATTCATTGGTGGTCAGGCCGCCCACATTGGGGAACAACTTGAACCAGGGTACGGTCTTGCGCACCACACCGTCGGCCAGCACGGTGTCACCGTCGATCACCGCCACTACGGCGTTCTCGTCCGGCAGCATGCGCGAGATGGCGCGGAAACCGTAGGCCAGGCCATCGCGCTTGCCGGTGCCGGCGATTCGCACGATGTCCAGCTTCACATGGGCCGGCGGGTTGTACTTGGCCCACAGGCTCTTCACCAGCAGTTCATCGGACATTTCCACCAGCGAGCAGACCACGGTGGTGGGGAAGCCACAGTTGATCGCCTCGCGAATCACCGAGCTGTACACCTGGGCGGTGGTCAGCGCTTCGATACGGAAGCTGGTGACCATCAGGTAGACATGCGACGGGTCGGTGGCATTGCCCATTTTCTGCACCTTGCGGCGCAGGTACGGGTACACGCCGTAGAGGAAGATCATGCCGCGGATGAAATGGGTGGCGCCCATGGAGTAGCGCCAGATGCCGACTGCGCCGACCAGGAAGATGAAGTGCTTCGACTGCGAGTCGAAGATATCAGCTGGCAGGGCCAGGGCGATCAGCATGAGCAGGCTCATGTAGAGCAGCCACCCGGCGCACTGCAACAGCACTGTCTGGAGCCTTTGCATGTTCAGCATCCGTCGAGAATTCGGGAAAGGGGGCAGCGAGGGGGCGGCTCTTGTCGAGTGCCTCATCGCTGCCCGGCCGGGCACTTACCAGCAGATGCCTTCGGTACGGTTGGTGGTGCAGGTCGGTTTGTTCATGAACCCGACCAGGTCGATCACCTGCTTGCCGGCTGGCGCTTGCAGGGCCAGCGCACGGAACTGCTCGTCACGGTTGCCGAGGACGATGATGTCGGCGTTGTCGATCACCTGCTGCAAGTTGGCGTTGAGCAGCGACGACACATGGGGGATCTTCGACTCGATGTAGTCCTTGTTGGCGCCGTGGACGCGGGCGTACTGGACGTTCTCGTCGTAGATGTCCAGCTGGTAGCCCTTGCCGATCAAGCGTTCGGCCAGTTCCACCAGCGGGCTTTCGCGCAGGTCGTCGGTGCCGGCCTTGAAGCTCAGGCCCAGCAGGGCGACCTTGCGCTTGTCGTGGGCTTCGATCAGCTCGAAGGCGTTCTGCACCTGCGATTCGTTGCTGCGCATCAGCGAGTCGAGCAGCGGTGCTCGGACATCGAGGCTGGCGGCGCGATAGGTGAGGGCGCGTACGTCCTTGGGCAGGCACGAGCCACCGAAGGCGAAGCCTGGGCGCATGTAGTACTGGGACAGGTTGAGGACCTTGTCCTGGCAGACCACGTCCATCACTTCACGGCCATCGACGCCCACGGCCTTGGCGATGTTGCCGATTTCGTTGGCGAAGGTGACCTTGGTGGCGTGCCATACGTTGCAGGTGTACTTGATCATCTCGGCCACCTCGATCGGCTTGCGGATCACCGGGGCATCGAGTTCTTCGTACAGGGCCTGGAGGATGTCACCGCTGGCGCTGTCCAGTTCGCCGATGACCGTCATCGGTGGCTGGTCGTAGTCCTTGATCGCGGTGCTTTCACGCAGGAATTCCGGGTTGACCGCCACACCGAAGTCGACGCCAGCCTTCTTGCCCGAGCAATCTTCGAGGATCGGGATGACCACGTTCTTGACGGTGCCAGGCAGCACGGTGCTGCGCACCACGATGGTGTGACGGCGGGTGGTGTCACGCAGCACGTAGCCGATTTCGCGGCACACCGACTCGATGTACTCCAGGCCCAGGTCGCCGTTTTTCTTGCTGGGGGTACCCACGCAGATCATCGACACGTCGCTGGCGCGGATGGCTTCGGCGAAGTCGGTAGTGCCGCGCAGGCGGCCATTGGCGATGCCCTGTTGCAGCAGTGCTTCCAGGCCAGGTTCGACGATGGGCGACTTGCCCTGGTTGATCAGGTCGATCTTGGTGCTGGACACGTCCACACCGATCACTTCATGGCCACGCGCCGTCAGGCAGCCTGCACAGACTGCACCCACATAACCCAAACCAAAGATGCTGATACGCATCGCTATCACCTCATGTGTTTATCACGCCGACACCTCCGAAGAGAGCCGGGCTGGGTTGATTAACAACAGTTTTCGGGCGCACGGATCCATGGCGAATGCACACTTCGCCGAGCGCAGGCAAAATAAATCCGGAGCGCAAAAAGTTATGCACTCAAAGTTGGCACTCGATAGCCATTAATTAAAAAACGTGCCCTGAAATGCAGCCGTCTTTATTGCAATGCGCTACTTGGCGCGTTGCTGTGCTTGTTTTTTCAAGTGGATAAATCCTTTGAAATCAACCACTAGGACGATTTTTAAGGGGCGCGTCTCTCCTGCATGGACAAGGTCTTCGGGGGTTTCCGTAATACCTGTCGAATTTCTCATGGCGGGCAGTGGATACCCGCCGCTGTCATCTGTAAGTCATCTCTCACAGCCCGTAGGCAGGAAAATCGTTACGGCACTATGAGCGATTGGCTTCGGCAGAAGTTCCTGAGCCAGTTTCACTCGAATGAAAGATTTCTAAATATTTATTCAGTTGCGGACAATTTCAAATTGATAGCACGCGGGTGTTTCACCCCCGTGTATCAAGGACGTAACTGTTGCGAGATATTTTTATGCCAGCATCTGAAATTTTTTTTCAGAATTCGTCAAAAAAGGTATGAACGGTCTTATGGCGTTTGGCGATAAAGGGATGCGCGTCGAATTTTTGGCGTCGAATTCGTGGCGTGATGGCGGTTTGCAGCGTGCCCTGTTGCAGGGCAGAGGGGATCACGGCAACTGACCTCTTCGCAGCTTTAGCCGCGAAGAGGGCGTGGCAGGCTCACTCCGCGGGGTGATCGCGCAGGAACACCAAATGGTCCGGCTTGGACTGCTCGGCACTGTAGTAGTAACCCTGAGCATCGAACTGCTTGAGCTGTTCCGGGGTGCTGATGCGCTGCTGGATGACGAAGCGGCTCATCATGCCGCGGGCTTTCTTGGCGTAGAAGCTGATGATCTTGTACTGGCCGTTTTTCTGGTCCTTGAAGTCGACGTTGATCACCCGGGCCTTCAGTGCACTGCGTTTCACTGCACTGAAATACTCGTTACTGGCCAGGTTCAACAGCACGTCATCGCCTTGGTCGGCCAGGGCCTGGTTCAGCCATTCGCTGATGCGCGTGCCCCAGAAGGCGTACAGGTCCTTGCCGCGGGCGTTGGCCAGCTTGGTGCCCATCTCCAGGCGGTAGGGCTGCATCAGGTCGAGCGGGCGCAGCAGGCCATAAAGGCCCGAGAGCATGCGCAGGTGGCCCTGAGCGTAGCTGAAATCGTCTTCAGTCAGGCTCTCGGCATCGAGGCCGGTGTACACGTCACCCTTGAACGCCAGCAGCGCCTGCTTGGCGTTGGCCGGGGTGAAGTCTGGGGTCCAGCTGCCAAAGCGCGCAGCATTCAGGCCGGCGAGCTTGTCGGACAGGTGCATCAGCTCGCTGATCTGCGCCGGCGACAGTTCGCGCAACTGCTGGATCAGGGCCTGGGATTCATCCAGGTACTGGGGCAGGGTGAAACGCTCGGTCACTGGCGGGGTGTCGTAGTCGAGGGTCTTGGCGGGGGAAATCACCGTCAGCATCGGGTCGGCTCCTGGCATCGTTGGCCGAGGATTCTACGGGGTGGGCGGTACAAGTCCAAACTATGGCGACGATAGTCACAGACCATGGTCGGTGCAGGCGCTATAGTTCGCGTTTTGCCGTTGCGGAGCCTTCCACTGTGCGCATTGCTTCTGCTTTGCTGGCCTGCCTGCTGAGCCTGGCCGTGCAAGCCGCCCCTTCACCCCAGGTCAGCCTGGACCGCAGCCTGTGGCCCGAACAGCTGGACAGCCCGGCGCTGTTCGATGTGGCCTCTCGGGCAGAAATCCTTTCGTTCGCCCAAGTACTGCACGAAAGTGAGTTGCTGGATGACGCGACCCTGGCGGCCCGGCTGGGGCTGCGGCAGATCAACCTGCAGAAGGTGCGCCAGGTTCGGGCGCGCATGTGGCTGCGGTTGTGGGAGGGTTATCAACAGGCTCAGCGCAGTTGTGAGCAGGATGCCTCAATTTGCTACCCGGTTACGTCCATGGCGGAGTTACGCACACAAGCGGCAACGTTCGCCACCGATGTCGGTGCGTTCTATACCGGTTGGGTCGAGCCTAGCCACCAGTTCCATGTACGTTACCTGGACGAGCAACTGCGCAAGGCGGCGTTGCTGCCGCAGACCAGCAGTGAAATTGAGCGGTTGTCTTCGCGCGAGCGCAAGGGTGACGAACTGAACGACCGCATGTTCCTGCTGACCTTTGTCGGCGGGCCCGGCCCCGAGGGGGGCAGTACGGATCTACTCACCGACTACCTGCGCCGGCAAAAGCTCGAAGGCACGTTCTTCACGCTCGGTAACCGTTTGCAGCAACGTCGTGATGGCGCCTCGGTACACGCCTTGCGCCAGCTCTATGGCGGGCAGTGCGTGGGCATCCAGGGGTGGGAATACCGCTCCCATGCGCAGTGGATCGACTGGCAGGATTCGCTGCGGCGCAGCCAGGCGCGGGTGCAGGCTGATCTGCCCGAGCAGTATGTACCGCTGTTCAGCCCACCTTATGGCCAGCGCCGGGCTGACGGCGAGGCGTTCATGGCCCGCCAGCAGTTGCGGGTATCGTTGTGGGACATCGATGCCCAGGATGACGGTGTATTGAGCGCAGAGGCGTCCGCGCAGCGCGTATTGACCCTGATGCTGTTGTGGCGCAAGGGTGTGATCCAGTTTCATGACAGCCTTCCCAAGGCGCAGCCGGCGGTGGAATGGCTGCTGCGCAATACCGCGCAAAGCGGTATCGGCTGGGAGGATTGCCGCGAATACGGATACCGCGAATAGAGGGTATGACTTTTGAGCGTAGTCCCCTCTGACGCTGGCGCCAAGGCCTCTTCGTCAATCGGAAAAATAAACTTCAAAAATACGTAAAAGTGCTTTTTTCGGTCATGGTTTTTGCGGTATGAAGAAACCAGACAGCCGATTCCTGCAGCACAGGTGGCGTCATCCGGGCTCACCTGGCCAGGTTCGCTTCCCGCCCGTAACAACGCGGATACGGGGACAGCGGCAGTCACTCTGCGGCGTAACAGACCACGCCGTGTGGCTTCGACATAAGGTGACCGAGTATGGATGACCAAGGACGCAACCCTTCCTCCAGCAAGCCAATCCTGTATGTGCTCGATACCAACGTCCTGATTCACGACCCTAACGCGTTACTGAACTTCGAGGAGCACCATGTCGCCATCCCGATGACGGTGCTGGAGGAACTCGACAAGCTCAAGACCGGCAAACAGAGCATCGCCGCCGAATGCCGCCAGGCCATCCGCCTGATAGACCAGACCCTCGGTGACGCTTCGCCCAGCGATGTCGAGCAGGGCGTGCCGATCCAGCGCAACAAGAGTGGCCCCAAGGGGTTCCTGTCCATCCTGATGACCCCGCGCAACGAGCCGAACAAGCTGCTGCCGGAAAACCTCAACGACAACATCATCATCAACCAGTTGCTCGAAGTTCGGGCCCGGCGCACCGACCTGGATGTCGTGCTGGTCACCAAAGACATCAACATGCGCCTGAAGGCGCGCGCTTGCGGTATAGCGGCTGAGGACTACAGCACCGACCAACTGGTCGATGACGTGTCCCTTTTGTCCAAGGGCTACCATTCGGTCACCGGCTCGTTCTGGGACCGCGTGAGCAAGGTCGATACCCGTCAGGAGCGTGGCCGCACCTGGCATCGGGTGCAGATGATCGACAACCTGCCAGCCGTGCACGTCAACGAGTTCATCATCGATGAGCAGGGCTTCGTCGGATGGATCAAGGGCATCCGTGACGACGAACTGCTACTGCTCGACCTGCACCAGGAACCGTTGCTGCATCAGGAAGCCTGGGGCCTGAAACCACGCGACATTCACCAAAGCCTGGCACTGTTCGCCCTGCTGGACCCGGATATCCACCTGGTGAACCTGACCGGCGCCGCCGGCTCCGGTAAAACCATCCTGGCGCTGGCTGCGGCCATCGAGCAAACCATGGTCAGCAAGCGCTACCGGCGCATCATCGCCACCCGCAGCGTGCAGGGGCTGGACCAGGAGATTGGCTTCCTGCCGGGCACCGAAGCAGAGAAGATGGAGCCGTGGCTGGGCGCCATCACCGACAACCTCGAAGCTTTGCACATGGATGACGAAAGCACCCATGGCAGCGTCGAATACATCCTCGAGCGCGTGCCGCTGCAGTTCAAATCGCTGAACTACATCCGTGGCCGTAGCTTCCAGCAGAGCCTGATCCTGATTGACGAGTGCCAGAACCTGACGCCGCACCAGATGAAAACCATCATCACCCGTGCCGGCTCCGGGTCCAAGGTGGTCTGCCTGGGCAACCTCGCGCAGATCGACACCCCCTACCTGTCCGCGACCAGCTCGGGGCTGACCTACCTGACCGAGCGCTTCAAGGACTTCCCAAATGGCGTGCACATCACCCTGCAGGGCGTGCCTCGCTCGGTGCTGGCCGAGTACGCTGAGTCGCATTTGTAAACCATGTAGCCGGGCAGATTACTGCCCGGCCTCTTCACGGGCACGCCCGCTCACAGGATGTCCACTTGAATCGAGATCGTGGAGCGCCTGTAGGAGCGGGCGTGCCCGTGAAGAGGCCAAACCTGGCGACACATATCTCTGCTCAAACCTGACCCACAGGTTTACACTGCGAACTCCCTTCACAGGAGCAGAGCAGTGCTGACACATCTTGATTCCCAGGGGCGGGCCAACATGGTCGACGTCACTGAAAAGGCCGTGACCGAGCGCGAGGCTACCGCCGAGGCGCGGGTGCGCATGTTGCCGCAGACCTTGCAGATGATCGTCGACGGTGAACACCCCAAGGGTGACGTGTTCGCCGTGGCGCGCATTGCCGGGATACAGGCGGCGAAAAAAACCAGCGACCTGATTCCGCTGTGCCACCCGCTGATGCTCACCAGCGTCAAGGTCGAGCTCAGCGCCGAGGGACAGGATGCCGTGCGCATCGTCGCCCGCTGCAAGCTGGCCGGGCAGACCGGCGTGGAGATGGAGGCGCTGACCGCCGCCAGTGTGGCCGCGCTGACGATCTATGACATGTGCAAGGCTGTGGATAAAGGTATGGTCATCGAGCAGGTGCGCCTGCTGGAAAAACTCGGTGGCAAGAGTGGCCATTACAAGGTGGAGGCGTGATGAAGGTCAAGGTGATGTACTTCGCCCGTTACCGCGAACTGTTGGGCGTGGATGCCGAGCGGGTGGAGGGGGCGTTCAAGGTGCTTGATGATGTGCGCCAGGTCTTGGTAGCCAAGGGCGGGCAGTACGAAGTGCTGGCCGAGCAGAACCTGATGTGCGCGCGCAACGAAGAGCTGTGCAAGCTCGATGAACCGCTGGAAGAGGGCGATGAAGTGGCGTTCTTCCCGCCGGTGACCGGAGGCTGAATATGGCTGTGCGAGTACAGGAAGGCGCGTTCGACCCCGGGGCCGAGACCAATGCCATGCATGCGGCCAATGTGGGCGTGGGCGCGGTGGTCGGTTTTGTCGGCTATGTGCGGGATTTCAACGATGGCCGCGAAGTGGCGGGGATGTTCCTCGAGCACTATCCGGGCATGACCGAAAAGGCCCTGGCCAAGATCGTGGTCGAGGCCGAGCAGCGTTGGCCGCTGTTGAAGGTAGAGGTGCTGCACCGCATCGGTGCGCTGGAGCCGGGCGAACCGATTGTGTTCGTGGGGGTAGCCAGTGCCCATCGACAGGCGGCGTTCGATGCCTGCAACTTCATCATGGACTACCTGAAAACCCGGGCGCCGTTCTGGAAGAAGGAGAATACCCAGGAAGGGCCAAGGTGGGTGGAGGGGAAACAGAGTGACCAGGATGCGGCGCAGCGCTGGTAATCAAGGCGCCACCGATCGCCTGTAGGAGCGGGTTTACCCGCGAAGGGGCCGGGCCTGCTGGCCAATCTCCACCCGCCGTTCACCGTTGCCGCCACTACCGTATTCGCGGGTAAACCCGCTCCTACAGGGGGCCTTGTGTCGCGAAAGGGCCGCGTAGCGGCCCCCGACAATCTGCGCATCAAAGCCGAAATCCCGGGGCCGCTGTGCGGCCCAATCGCGACACAAGGCCGCTCCCACAGGGGGCGTGTAGCCCGCTGAAGGTCAGTGATGCTTGCGCGGCACCGGCTTGAGCAGTTCATCCGGCGGCATCTCGCACTTGATCTTGCGCCCCAGCAGCGCTTCGATCGCCGGCAGCTGATACGAGTCATCCTCACCGGCAAAGCTGATCGATACACCACTGGTGCCGGCACGGCCGGTACGGCCAATGCGGTGCACGTAGTCGTCAGGGTCTTCCGGCAGTGTGAAGTTGATCACGTGGCTGATGCCATCGATATGGATCCCGCGCCCGGCCACGTCGGTGGCCACCAGCACGGTGATGCGCCCTTCGCGGAAGCTCTCCAGCGTGCGGATGCGCTTGTGCTGCGGCACGTCGCCCGACAGCTGGGCGGCATTGATGCCGTCGCGTACCAGCTTCTCCTCGATGCGCCGCACTTCGTCCTTGCGGTTGGCGAACACCATCACCCGTTCCCACTTGTTCTGGGTCACCAGGTTGTACAGCAGTTTGTACTTGTCGCTGCCGGCCACCGCATACACGTGTTGCTCGACCGTTTCGCTGGCCACGTTCTCCGGCTCGATCTCGACGATGGCCGGGTTGGTGGTCCACTGCTTGGCCAGGTTCATCACATCGTCGGTGAAGGTGGCGGAGAACAGCAGGGTCTGGCGCTCGCTTTTCGGCGGTGTCTGACGAATGATTTGGCGGACCTGGGGGATGAAACCCATGTCGAGCATGCGGTCGGCTTCGTCAAGCACCATCACCTCGACCATGTCCAGGTGCACTTCGCCGCGCTGGTTGAAGTCCAGCAGGCGGCCCGGGGTAGCCACCAGGATATCGCAGTGGCGCGCTTCCAGGGCTTTGAGCTGCTTGTCGAAGTCCATGCCACCGACGAAGCTCATCACGTTCAGGCCGGTGTACTTGGTCAGGGCAGCGGCGTCCTTGGCGATCTGCACCACCAGCTCGCGGGTGGGCGCGATGATCAGCGCGCGCGGTTCGCCCATGTAGCGCTCTTTAGGCGGTGGCGTCTGCTGCAACTGGGAAATGATCGAGATCAGGAAGGCGGCCGTCTTGCCGGTACCCGTCTGGGCCCGGCCGATGGCGTCCTGGCCACGCAGGGTGTAACCCAGGACCTGCGCCTGGATCGGCGTGCAGTACGGGAAGCCCAGGTCGTGGATGGCGTGCATCAGCTCGTTGGACAGCTTGAAGTCGTGGAAGCGGGTTTTGCCTTCCTGTGGCTCGACCACAAAGTCTTCGGGCTTCCACAGGCTGGCCTGTGGCTTGGGCTTGCGTTCGCGGCGCGGTTTGTCCTTGGCCGGTTGTTCGGCAGGTAGCGTAGCGGCGGCAGGTGGCTCAGCCTTGGGGGCGGGGTTGGCATGTGTTGCGGCCGGTATTGCCGCGGGCCGGGCTTCCGGCGTCACGCTGGCAGCAGGAGCGGCGGCTTGCGGCGCGGCCTCTCCCTTGCCGAATATTTTTCTGAGTGCTTTGAGCACGGTCGTCTCATCAACTGATTAAGGAATGTACGCCGGGCAGTGTAATGCAAGATCCGGGCGCGGCGTAGCGGAATACGCCCACAACTACAAGCGAGGCAACCTATTGCAGCTGCTTGCTCAGCCAGTCGTGGATATCGTTCAGCTCTTCGACCACCACTTCGTGTTCCATCGGGTATTCGTACCAGCGGGCAGCGACGCCCCAGATGTTCAGGTACTCGAATGCGGTGCGGCCCATGGACGGGATTACCACTGGGTCATGCACGCCATGCAGGCACAGGGCCGGGGTTCGTTGCTGGCAGGCACTCAACTGGTGCTGGTCATTGAAAGTGGGGGCATAGGTGGACAGGGCGATCACTCCGCCCAGTGCCTCCTGCCACTTTATATAGGCAGTGTGCAGCACCACCGCGCCGCCCTGGGAGAAGCCGGCCAGGAAGATCCGCGACAGGTTGATGCCTTTGGCCTGCTCGGCCTTGATCAGTGCGACCACCTGCTCGGCAGACTCTTCCAGCTGCGCTTCGTCGATGGCGCGGGCCGGGGTCATGGCCTTTATGTCATACCAGCTGGGCATGGCATAGCCGCCGTTGATGGTCACGGGGCGGGTGGGTGCCTGGGGCATGATGAAGCGTGTGCTGAGCAAGCGCTCCTGCATGAATTCGGCCACAGGTAGGAAGTCGTAACGGTCGGCCCCCAGACCGTGCAACCAGATCACACAGGCGTCAGCGGTTTTCTGTGGTTCGAGAATCAGCGGGTTGGTCATGACTGCTCCGAAAGTGTGCGGGTCTTGTTATGGCGTGCGTGAAAAGTAGGCACCGGGAATGATTGTCGGAAAAAGAATGTCGCAACGATACAACTTTTCCTACTTGACGAGCGCTTAAACGCTACAGCGCGACAATCTGGTACGCGCTTTGCAGTTCAACCTGTGATGCAAAGGGCAGGCCGTGACGGTAACACCCTCTGCACGCGAAGGCTGTCACAGAACAGTCCATTGCGCCAATTGACCCAATAACAAGCCAATACGGGTCGGATACGCCTCAAAAGGGTGCGGTGCAATTCCGGCTCGATACAACAAGAGCGATTTGGAGGTTGTGAATGAAGATGTTGAAAACCACCCTGGCAGTCCTGACCGCTGCCGCCGCGCTGGGCGCCGTGAGCAATGCCCAGGCCGGCGCCACCTATGATGCGGTCAAGAAGAAGGGCTTCGTCCAGTGTGGCGTGAGCGACGGTCTTCCAGGCTTCTCGGTACCTGATGCGAAGGGCAAGATCGTCGGCATCGACGCCGATGTCTGCCGCGCCGTGGCCGCCGCCGTATTCGGCGATGCCACCAAGGTCAAGTTCAGCCAGCTCAACGCCAAGGAACGCTTCACTGCCCTGCAATCGGGCGAGGTCGATGTGCTGTCGCGTAACACCACCTGGACCAGCTCGCGCGATGCCGGCATGGGTCTGGTATTCACGGGTGTCACCTACTATGACGGCGTTGGCTTCCTGGTCAACAAGAAGCTCGGCGTTTCCAGCGCCAAAGAGCTCGATGGCGCGACCATCTGCATCCAGGCCGGTACCACCACCGAGCTGAACGTCTCGGACTTCTTCCGCGCCAATGGCCTGAAGTACACCCCGATTACCTTCGACACCTCTGACGAGAGCGCCAAATCGCTGGAGTCTGGCCGTTGCGACGTGCTGACTTCGGACAAATCGCAGCTGTTCGCCCAGCGCTCCAAACTGGCCGCGCCGACCGAATACGTGGTGTTGCCGGAAACCATCTCCAAGGAACCGCTGGGCCCGGTAGTGCGCAAAGGCGACGAGGATTGGTTCAGCATCGTCAAGTGGACCTTGTTCGCCATGCTCAACGCCGAAGAGGCGGGCATCACCTCCAAGAACGTCGAGGCCGAAGCCAAGTCCACCAAGAACCCGGATGTCGCCCGACTGCTGGGTGCGGATGGCGAGTACGGCAAGGACCTCAAGCTGCCCAAAGACTGGGTAGTGCAGATCGTCAAGCAAGTGGGTAACTATGGCGAAGTGTTCGAGAAGAACCTGGGCCAGAGCACTAACCTGAAGATCGACCGTGGCATGAACGCCCTGTGGAACAACGGCGGCATCCAGTACGCGCCTCCAGTGCGCTGATGGCTGCACCCTGCGGCGGCATTCGGCCGCCGCAGGTTGTTCGGAACCCTACTTTCCGGGGCATTTCATGCAAAATCGAATCGGCGCACAAAAGGGGCTATCCCTGAATGATCCGCGTGTGCGCGCGTGGCTGTTCCAGATTCTCACGATCGTCTTCGTGGTCGGTCTGGGCTGGTACCTGTTCCACAACACGCAGACCAACCTTCAACACCGGGGCATCACCTCGGGCTTCGAGTTCCTCGACCGCAGTGCCGGCTTCGGTATCGCCCAGCACCTGATCCCCTATGTGGAATCCGACAGTTATGCGCGGGTGTTCGTCATCGGCCTGCTCAATACGCTGTTGGTGACCTTCATCGGCATCATTCTGGCGACGATACTGGGCTTCATCATCGGTGTGGCTCGCCTGTCACCGAACTGGATGATCAACAAACTGGCGACCGTGTATGTGGAAACCTTCCGCAACATTCCGCCGTTGTTGCAGATCCTGTTCTGGTACTTCGCCGTGTTCCTGACTCTGCCGGGACCGCGGGGCAGCATCAACTTCGATGACAAGTTCTTCATCAGCAACCGTGGCTTGAACATGCCTGGCGCGACCATGGCTGATGGCTTCTGGCCATTTGTGGTGGCCTTGGCAATAGCCATTGCCGCTATAGCCGTGATGGTGCGCTACGCCAACAAGCGCTTCAACGAAACTGGTGTGCCGTTCCACAAGTTCTGGGCAGGGCTGTTGCTGTTCATCGCCATCCCGAGCCTGAGCGTGCTGTTGTTCGGCAGCCCGGTAACCTGGGATATGCCGCAGCTCAAGGGCTTCAACTTCGTCGGGGGCTGGGTGCTGATCCCAGAGCTGCTGGCGCTGACCTTGGCGCTGACTATCTATACGGCAGCCTTCATCGCCGAAATCGTGCGTTCCGGCATCCGTTCGGTCAGCCATGGCCAGACCGAAGCGGCTCGCTCGTTGGGCCTGCGCGAGGGCCCGACCCTGCGCAAGGTGATTATCCCCCAGGCACTGCGGGTGATCATTCCGCCGCTGACCAGCCAGTACCTGAACCTGGCGAAGAACTCGTCGCTGGCGGCCGGTATCGGCTATCCGGAGATGGTCTCGCTGTTCGCCGGTACCGTGCTCAACCAGACCGGACAAGCCATCGAGGTGATCGCCATCACCATGAGCGTCTATCTCGCCATCAGCATCAGCATTTCGCTGCTGATGAACTGGTACAACAAGCGCATTGCGCTGATCGAGCGATGAGGATACGCCCGTGAATGCCCATGTTTTCAAACCTGACATGCCGCCACCGGTGAAAACCGTCGGCGTGCTCGCATGGATGCGCACCAATCTGTTCTCCAACTGGCTCAACACGCTGCTGACCTTGTTCGCGATCTACCTGATATGGCTGATTGTGCCGCCATTGCTACAGTGGGCGTTGCTCGACGCCAACTGGGTCGGCACCACCCGTGCCGATTGCACCAAGGAGGGCGCCTGCTGGGTGTTCGTGCAGCAGCGCTTCGGCCAGTTCATGTACGGCTACTACCCCACCGAGCTGCGCTGGCGCGTGGACCTGACCGTGTGGCTTGCAGTCATCGGCGCCGCGCCATTGTTCATCAAGCGTTTCCCGCGCAAGGCCATCTACGGCCTGGCCTTCCTGGTGCTGTACCCGGTGTTGGCCTACACCCTGCTGCATGGGGGGTATCTGGGCCTGCAAAACGTACCCACCAGCCAGTGGGGCGGGCTGATGCTGACCCTGGTGATCGCTACCGTGGGCATTGTCGGCGCCTTGCCTTTGGGCATCCTGCTGGCCCTGGGCCGGCGTTCGAGGATGCCGGCCGTGAAGGTGGTGTGTGTGACCTTCATCGAGTTCTGGCGCGGCGTACCGCTGATCACCGTGTTGTTCATGTCGTCGGTGATGTTGCCGCTGTTCCTGCCCGAAGGCATGAGCTTCGACAAGCTGCTGCGGGCGATGATCGGTGTAATCCTGTTCCAGTCGGCGTACATCGCCGAGGTGGTGCGTGGCGGCCTGCAGGCCATCCCCAAGGGTCAGTACGAAGCCGCCGCGGCCATGGGCCTTGGCTACTGGCGCTCGATGGGGCTGGTGATCCTGCCGCAGGCGCTGAAGCTTGTGATTCCCGGCATCGTCAACACCTTCATTGCCCTGTTCAAGGACACCAGCCTGGTGATCATCATCGGCCTGTTCGACCTGCTGAACAGCGTCAAGCAAGCAGCCGCAGACCCGGCCTGGCTGGGCATGGCCACCGAGGGCTACGTGTTCGCCGCCCTGGTGTTCTGGATTTTCTGTTTCGGTATGTCCCGCTACTCCATGCATCTGGAGCGCAAGCTGGACACTGGCCACAAGCGTTAGGAGTTTCGAAATGAGTGAAGCGATCAAGCAGCCTGCTGGCCCCGAAGGCATCATCCAGATGCAGGGTGTGAACAAGTGGTATGGCCAGTTCCATGTGCTCAAGGACATCAACCTGAACGTGCGCCAGGGCGAACGCATCGTGCTGTGCGGGCCATCCGGCTCGGGCAAGTCCACCACCATCCGCTGCCTTAACCGTCTGGAAGAGCACCAGCAAGGGCGTATCGTGGTCGATGGCGTGGAGCTGACCAACGACCTCAAGCAGATCGAGGCCATCCGCCGCGAGGTGGGCATGGTGTTCCAGCACTTCAACCTGTTCCCGCACCTGAGCATTCTGGAGAACTGCACCCTGGCGCCAATGTGGGTGCGCAAGATGCCACGGCGCAAGGCCGAGGAAATTGCCATGCACTACCTGGAGCGTGTGCGGATTCCGGAGCAGGCACACAAGTACCCCGGGCAGTTGTCCGGCGGCCAGCAGCAGCGTGTGGCCATCGCCCGCGCGTTGTGCATGAAGCCCAAGATCATGCTGTTCGACGAGCCGACGTCGGCACTGGACCCGGAAATGGTCAAGGAAGTACTCGATACCATGGTGGGCCTGGCCGAGGATGGCATGACCATGCTCTGTGTGACCCACGAAATGGGCTTTGCCCGTACCGTGGCGAACCGGGTTATCTTCATGGACAAGGGCGAGATTGTGGAGCAGGCCGCGCCGGATGATTTCTTCGACCGGCCGCGCAGTGACCGGACCAAGTTGTTCCTCAGCCAGATCCTCCACTGATGCTGTTTGGGCTGCGCGGCAGCCCTTCGCGGGCGTGCCCGCTCCCACATGTTTAGCGTTGGCTTTGGAGCCTACTTAAATCCTGTGGGAGCGGGCGTGCCCGCGAAGGGCCGCAACGCAGCCCCGGCTTTATTTATTTTCCTGGCTGGCAGCCGGCGCCGGCGGCGGCCGCAGCCCCACCTCGGCGATCAGTTTCAACGGCTGCCCGTTGCGCATCACCTCAATGGTGATCTTCTCGTTGGGCTTGATCCGCGCTACCTGGTTCATCGACTTGCGCCCGTCTCCGGCCGGCTCGCCATTGATGCTCAGGATCACGTCACCCAGTTGCAGCCCGGCCTTGGCGGCTGGCCCTTCGCGGAAGATGCCCGCCACCACGATGCCTGGGCGGTCCTTCATGCCGAACGACTCTGCCAGCTCCTGGCTCAGTGGCTGTACTTCGATGCCCAGCCAGCCACGTATCACCTGGCCATGTTCGACGATCGACTTCATCACCTCCAGTGCCAGCTTTACCGGGATGGCGAAGCCGATGCCCTGCGAGCCGCCGGACTTGGAGAAGATCGCGGTATTGATGCCGATCAGGTTGCCATTGGCATCCACCAGCGCACCACCGGAGTTGCCTGGGTTGATCGCCGCGTCGGTCTGGATGAAGTCTTCGTAGTTGTTAAGCCCCAGCTGATTGCGGCCAGTGGCGCTGATGATGCCCATGGTCACAGTCTGGCCGACGCCGAACGGGTTGCCGATGGCCAGCGACACGTCGCCGATGCGAATGTTGTCGGAACGGCCGATGGTGATTGCCGGCAGGTTCTTCAAGTCGATCTTCAGCACCGCAAGGTCGGTTTCCGGGTCGCTGCCGATCACGCGGGCCAAAGTCTCGCGGCCATCCTTCAGGGCGACGACGATCTGGTCGGCGCCGCTGGTGACATGGTTGTTGGTCAGCAGGTAGCCCTCAGGGCTCATGATTACCGCCGAGCCCAGGCTTGATTCCCAGCGGCGCTGTTTGGGCAGGTTGTCACCGAAGAAGCGGCGGAACTGCGGGTCCTCGAACAGCGGGTGGGCGCTTTTGTTCACCACCTTGGTGGTGTACAGGTTGGCCACCGCCGGGGCGGCCAGGGTCACGGCGTCGGCGTACGACACCGGACCTTGCATGATCCGCGTGGTCTGTGGCGCTTGCTGCAGGTTGACGTCCTGGCTGGGCAGCCCGACCCATTGCGGAAAACGCTGGATGATCAGCATGGCGATCAGTATGCCGGTAAGCAGGGGCCAGCCGAAGTAACGCAAAGCCTTGAACATGAACGAATCCTGGAAAGAGCAGGGGCCAGCGGCCTGGCAGTGGGGCATGAGCGCGCGCGATCATACACCGGTTCCCCCAGTGACGGCGACGGCCCATAATGGCCGGCATTATACGGGCGTTCGTCAGGCGTTGCGCCCGAGAAAAGCGCAGTTTTCGAGGAGATTTTCATGGCCGTTGCTCTAAGTACCCTGGTCGAGGAAGCCGAGCGTTATCTGGGCAGTGCGAAGATCCAGGATTATTGCCCAAATGGCCTGCAGGTCGAAGGCCGGCCGCAGGTTAGCCGTATTGTCAGTGGTGTTACCGCCAGCCAGGCATTGCTGGATGCCGCGGTCGAGGCCGAGGCCGATCTGGTGCTGGTGCACCATGGTTATTTCTGGAAGGGCGAGAACCCGTGCATCACCGGCATTCGCCAGCGTCGCCTGAAGACCTTGCTGAATAACGATATCAGTCTGCTGGCGTTTCACCTGCCCTTGGACGTGCACCCGGAAGTCGGCAACAACGTGCAACTGGCGCGGCAACTGGAGATCACTGTCGAAGGGCCACTTGACCCGGAAAACCCCAAAGTGGTCGGGCTGATCGGTTCGCTGGCCGAATCCATGACCGCGCGCGATTTTGCCCGTCGGGTTCAAGGCGTGCTGGGGCGTGAGCCGTTGCTGGTCGAAGGCAACGACATGATCCGCCGGGTGGGCTGGTGCACCGGCGGCGGGCAGGGCTATATCGACACGGCGATTGCCGCCGGGGTGGACCTGTACCTGACCGGTGAGGCGTCCGAGCAGACCTACCACAGTGCGCGCGAGAATGGCGTCAGCTTCATTGCCGCCGGGCACCATGCCACCGAGCGCTATGGCGTGCAGGCGCTGGGCGATTACCTGGCACGACGGTTCGCGGTGGAGCACCTGTTCATCGATTGCCCTAATCCCATCTGATAGCGGTGTCGCCCTCTTCGCGGCAAACCCGTTCCTACACGGGCCTGTAGGAGCGGATTCACCCGCGAAGAGGCCGGCCCTGCCAGCCCAAACCCCCAGTCATATCGTTAGATTTTTTCGATCTAGCCAGCCTCCTAAATAGAAGCAGCCGCTGTGATAAAGTGGCTCGCTCGAACACGGCCCGCAGGCCGTCCATAAGATCGTTTTTCGTGAGTAGCCATGGTCGACAAACTGACGCACTTGAAACAGCTGGAGGCGGAGAGCATCCACATCATCCGCGAGGTGGCCGCCGAGTTCGACAACCCGGTGATGCTGTACTCGATCGGCAAGGACTCCGCCGTGATGCTGCACCTGGCGCGCAAGGCCTTCTTCCCGGGCAAGCTGCCGTTCCCGGTGATGCACGTCGACACCCAGTGGAAATTCCAGGAGATGTACAGCTTCCGCGACAAGATGGTCGAGGAAATGGGCCTGGAGCTGATCACCCACGTCAACCCCGAGGGTGTGGCGCAGGGTATCAACCCGTTCACCCATGGCAGCTCCAAGCATACCGACATCATGAAGACCCAGGGCCTGAAGCAGGCGTTGGACAAGCATGGTTTCGACGCTGCCTTCGGTGGCGCGCGCCGCGACGAAGAGAAGTCGCGGGCCAAGGAGCGTGTGTATTCGTTCCGTGACAGCAAGCACCGCTGGGACCCGAAGAACCAGCGCCCCGAGCTGTGGAACGTGTACAACGGCAAGGTCAACAAGGGTGAGTCGATCCGTGTCTTCCCGTTGTCGAACTGGACCGAACTGGACATCTGGCAGTACATCTACCTTGAAGGCATCCCGATCGTGCCGCTGTACTTCGCTGCCGAGCGTGAAGTCATCGAGAAGAACGGCACCCTGATCATGATCGACGACGAGCGCATCCTCGAGCACCTCTCCGAGGAAGAAAAAGCCCGCATCGTCAAGAAGAAGGTGCGTTTCCGTACCCTCGGCTGCTACCCGCTGACGGGCGCTGTCGAATCGGAAGCCGAGACCCTGACGGACATCATTCAGGAAATGCTCCTGACCCGTACGTCCGAACGCCAGGGCCGTGTCATCGATCACGATGGCGCCGGCTCCATGGAAGACAAGAAACGCCAAGGCTACTTCTAATTTCAGGGTTACTCCATGTCGCACCAATCTGATCTGATCAGCGAGGACATCCTCGCCTACCTGGCCCAGCATGAGCGCAAGGAACTGCTGCGCTTTCTGACTTGCGGCAACGTTGACGACGGCAAGAGCACCCTGATCGGGCGCCTGCTGCACGATTCGAAGATGATCTACGAGGACCACCTCGAGGCCATCACCCGTGATTCGAAGAAAGTCGGCACCACCGGCGAAGAAGTCGACCTGGCGCTGCTGGTAGATGGCCTGCAGGCCGAGCGCGAGCAGGGCATCACCATCGATGTCGCCTACCGCTACTTCTCCACCGCCAAGCGCAAGTTCATCATCGCCGACACCCCGGGCCACGAGCAGTACACCCGCAACATGGCTACCGGTGCGTCCACCTGCGACCTGGCGATCATCTTGGTCGATGCCCGCTACGGTGTGCAGACCCAGACCCGTCGCCACAGCTACATCGCGTCGTTGCTGGGCATCAAGCACATCGTGGTCGCGGTCAACAAGATGGACCTGAAGGGCTTCGATGAAGGCGTCTTCGAGTCGATCAAGGCCGACTACCTGAAGTTTGCCGAAGCCATCAACCTGACCCCGAGCAGCCTGCACTTCGTGCCGATGTCGGCGCTCAAGGGTGACAACGTGGTCAACCACAGCGAGCAATCGCCGTGGTACGCCGGCCCGACGCTGATGGAAATCCTCGAAACCGTCGAGGTTTCGGCCGACCGCAACTTCACCGACCTGCGTTTCCCGGTGCAGTACGTCAACCGTCCCAACCTGAACTTCCGCGGCTTCGCTGGCACCATTGCCAGCGGCGTGGTGCACAAAGGTGACGAGATTGTCGTGCTGCCGTCGGGCAAGAGCAGCCGGGTCAAGTCCATCGTCACCTACGAAGGTGAACTGGAAAACGCCGGCCCAGGCCAGGCCGTGACCCTGACCATGGAAGACGAGATCGACATCTCCCGTGGCGACCTGCTGGTACATGCCGACAACGTCCCGCCGGTAACTGACCACTTCGACGCCATGCTGGTGTGGATGGCCGAGGAGCCGATGCTCCCGGGCAAGAAATACGACATCAAGCGTGCCACCAGCTACGTACCAGGCTCGATTGCCAGCATCACCCACAAGGTCGATGTGAACACCCTGGAGCAGGGCGCTGCCAGCGCGCTGCAGCTGAACGAGATCGGCCGCGTCAAGGTTGCCCTGGACACCTCGATTGCCCTGGACGGTTACGACAGCAACCGCACCACCGGTGCGTTCATCGTCATCGACCGCCTGACCAATGGCACCGTTGGCGCCGGCATGATCATCGCCCCGCCCGTGTTGCCACACGGCAGCACCGGCCATCATGGCAAGCAGGCCCACGTGTCCACCGAAGAGCGCGCCCTGCGCTTCGGCCAGCAGCCAGCCACCGTGCTGTTCAGCGGCCTGTCGGGTGCTGGCAAGAGCACCTTGGCTTATGCCGTGGAGCGCAAGCTGTTCGACATGGGCCGCGCGGTGTACGTGCTCGACGGCCAGAACCTGCGTCACGACCTGAACAAGGGCCTGCCACAGGACCGCGCCGGCCGCACCGAGAACTGGCGCCGCGCCGCCCACGTGGCGCGCCAGTTCAACGAAGCCGGCATGCTGACCCTGGCTGCGTTCGTGGCCCCGGATGCCGAAGGCCGCGAACAGGCCAAGGCGCTGATCGGCAAGGAGCGCCTGGTGACCGTTTACGTCCAGGCCTCGCCGCTGGTCTGCCGCGAGCGTGACCCGCAAGGCCTGTACGCTGCCGGTGGCGACAACATCCCGGGCGAGAGCTTCCCGTTCGATGTGCCGCTGGATGCTGATCTTGTGATCGACACCCAGGCCACCAGCGTGGACGAAGGCGTGAAACAGGTGCTGGACGTGCTGCGTCAGCGTGGCGCGATCTAAGCGCTAGCCTGCAAGGAGAACCCCGCTTCGGCGGGGTTTTTTGTCTCGCGTTCAGGATCCTTCCCACTGTTCGGAAAGATCTGTCCTATATATGTTTCTCCGACACCGGTATCACCCGCCTTTCCTTGACTGCTTTGTACGAAAAACTCGAATAGATCTCCTTCACCCCCGGCAACCGCTGCAGCACCTCCCGGGTAAATTCCCCAAACGACTCCAGGTCCCGTGCCAGGATCTCCAGCAGAAAGTCATAGCGCCCGGAGATGTTGTGGCAGGCGACGATTTCGGGAATTTCCATCAGCCGCTGTTCGAACGCCAGCGCCATGTCCTTGGTGTGCGAGTCCATCATGATGCTGACGAATGCGGTCACGCCAAACCCCAGCGACTTGGGCGAGAGGATGGCCTGGTAGCCGGTGATGTAGCCGTTTTCTTCCAGCAGCTTGACCCGTCGCCAGCAGGGCGAGGTGGTCAGTGCCACCTGATCGGCGAGTTCGGCAACGGTGAGGCGGGCGTTGTCCTGCAAGGCGGCGAGCAGGGCACGGTCGGTGCGGTCGAGGCTTGAAGGCATATTTTGCCCTCCTGGTCCGGTGATTATTGTTTTTGTTCCAGAAAGCACGCCTATGTGTAGGCTATTTTGGAAAATATTGGGCGGCTCGGTGGCATAAGCTTACAACAAACCACAAGAGGCCGTTGCCATGCGCGACTCCCACGACAACACCGGTTTTTCCACGCGGGCCATTCACCATGGCTACGACCCGCTGTCCCACGGTGGCGCCTTGGTGCCGCCGGTGTACCAGACGGCCACCTATGCCTTCCCCACTGTTGAGTACGGCGCTGCCTGCTTCGCCGGAGAGGAGGCGGGGCACTTCTACAGCCGCATCTCCAACCCCACGCTGGCCTTGCTGGAGCAGCGCATGGCTTCGCTTGAGGGCGGTGAGGCGGGCTTGGCGTTGGCATCAGGGATGGGTGCGATTACCTCAACCATCTGGACCCTGCTACGGCCTGGCGATGAGCTGATTGTGGGGCGCACCTTGTATGGCTGCACCTTCGCTTTTCTGCACCACGGTATTGGTGAGTTCGGCGTCAAAGTACGCCATGTCGATCTCAACGATGCCAAGGCTCTGAAGGCGGCGATAAACAGCAAAACGCGGATGATCTACTTCGAAACACCGGCCAACCCCAATATGCAGCTTGTGGACATTGAGGCGGTTGTCGAGGCGGTGCGGGGGCATGATGTGCATGTTGTGGTCGATAACACCTACTGTACGCCGTACCTGCAGCGGCCACTGGAGCTGGGGGCGGACCTGGTGGTGCACTCGGCAACCAAGTACCTCAGTGGCCACGGTGATATCACTGCGGGTTTGGTGGTGGGGCGCAAGGCGTTGGTCGATCGCATTCGCCTGGAAGGGCTGAAGGATATGACCGGGGCGGTGCTGTCACCGCATGACGCGGCGTTGCTGATGCGCGGTATCAAGACCCTGGCCCTGCGAATGGACCGGCATTGCGCCAATGCTCAGAAGGTGGCCGAATTTCTGGCTCGGCAGCCGCAGGTGGAATTGATTCATTACCCGGGGCTACCGTCTTTTGCCCAGTACGCGTTGGCCCAGCGACAGATGCGTTTGCCTGGGGGGATGATTGCGTTTGAGCTCAAGGGTGGCATTGAGGCGGGGCGGCGCTTCATGAATGCGCTGCAGCTCTTTGCCCGGGCGGTGAGCCTGGGAGATGCCGAGTCGCTGGCGCAGCATCCGGCGAGTATGACGCATTCTAGCTACACGCCGCAGGAGCGGGCGCATCATGGGATATCGGAGGGGTTGGTGCGTCTGTCGGTGGGGCTGGAGGATGTGGAGGACCTGCTGGCAGATGTCGAACAGGCATTGCAGGCCTGCTGTTAGGTTGCCTGCACTGGCCCCTTCGCGGGCACGCCCGCTCCCACAGGTATTCCACAAGTTTCACATGCTGTGGTGTACCTGTGGGAGCGGGCGTGCCCGCGAAGGGGCCAGTGAATCCAGCCCACAAAAAAGGCCTCTTGCGAGGCCTTTTGCATGTTCAGCAGATCAACGCTTGAGCCCGTAGCTCTCATCCAGCATGCCCGGCGAGTTGGGCGCTTTCGGCGCATAGTCGCGCGGCACTTCGGCGGTGTCTTTAGGCGGGGTCAGGCGGTCACGTGGGCCTTGCGGCGCATCGGAGTGCAGTGCAGCCAGCAGGCGTTGGCGAGTGACGTCATCGAGGGCCAGGCTGTTGGCGCCTTCAGCCAGGTGATCCTGTACGTCCTGATAGCTCTGGGTCAGTTTCTTGACCAGCATGGCGGTGCTGTTGAAGTGGGTGACCACTTCGTTCTGGTAGCTGTCGAAGCGCTTCTGGATGTCATCCAGTTGACGCTGGGTGTTGCTCGGCGCCGCGTTGGGCAGCAGGCGGGCAACAATGAAACCGACTGCCACACCGATGACCAAGGCCAGGGTTGGCAACAACCAAACAAGGAGCGAGAGTTCCACGAGTCCTTCCTCTATAAACGGCTTTGCTTTACGTTAACGGCTCAGACCTGCGCTGTATACCGCGAGCGATCGCAAATCAGAACAGAATTTCACACCTAGACGAATCGACCCTTCCCGAGGTCACGGAGTAGTGCCTTGCTTGTCCGCGAAACCCCCTTGTTCATCGATGGCCCTTGCGGCCAGCTTGAAGCTTTGTACCTCGACGTGGCGCAAGCCCGTGGCGCGGTGCTGATCTGCCATCCTAACCCGGTCCAGGGCGGCACCATGCTCAACAAGGTTGTCTCGACCCTGCAGCGCACCGCACGTGATGCCGGTTATGTGACCCTGCGTTTCAACTACCGTGGCGTCGGCCAGAGTGCTGGCAGCCATGACATGGGCGCTGGCGAAGTGGCCGATGCCGAGGCCGCTGCAGCATGGCTGCGTGCCAGGCACCCCGGGCTACCGCTGGTGCTGATGGGCTTTTCGTTCGGTGGTTTCGTTGCCACCAGCCTGGCCGGGCGCCTTGAAACAGCAGGTGTCGAGTTGCAGCACCTGTTCATGATCGCCCCGGCGGTCATGCGCCTGACCGCCGAATTCCCGCTGCCGCAGCGCTGCCCGATCACCGTGGTGCAGCCGGACGCCGACGAAGTCGTCGCGCCGCAGCTGGTTTACGAATGGTCCGACAGCCTGTCGCGTCCCCATGGGCTGCTGAAAGTGGCAGAATGCGGACACTTCTTCCATGGCAAGCTGACCGATCTGAAGGATCTGCTGCTGCCGCGCCTTTCGAACTGAGCCAAGCCTGAATAAGCGAACACCCATGACCACGCGCATTCTTACCGGTATCACCACCACCGGCACTCCGCACCTGGGCAACTACGCCGGCGCCATCCGCCCGGCGATCCGTGCCAGCCAGCAGCCCGGTGTCGACTCGTTCTACTTCCTGGCCGACTACCATGCCCTGATCAAGTGCGACGACCCGCTGCGCATCCAGCGTTCGCGCCTGGAAATCGCCGCCACCTGGCTGGCCGGTGGCCTGGACCCGGACAAGGTGACCTTCTATCGCCAGTCCGATATCCCGGAAATTCCCGAACTGACCTGGCTGCTGACCTGCGTTGCTGCCAAAGGCCTGCTGAACCGTGCGCATGCCTACAAGGCCTCGGTGGACAAGAACGTCGAGAACGGCGAAGACCCGGACGCCGGCGTGACCATGGGCCTGTTCAGCTACCCGGTGCTGATGGCCGCCGATATCCTGATGTTCAACGCCAACAAGGTGCCGGTCGGTCGTGACCAGATCCAGCACGTGGAAATGGCCCGCGACATCGGCCAGCGCTTCAACCACCTGTTCGGCCAGGGCAAGGACTTCTTCGCCTTGCCGGAGGCGGTGATCGAGGAAAGCGTGGCGACCCTGCCGGGCCTGGACGGGCGCAAGATGTCCAAGAGCTATGACAACACCATCCCGTTGTTCACCAGCGCCAAGGACATGAAAGACGCCATCTCGCGCATCGTCACCGATTCGCGCGCGCCCGGTGAGGCGAAAGACCCGGACAACGCGCACCTGTTCACCCTCTACCAGGCCTTCTCGACGCCTGAGCAATGCGCCGGGTTCCGCGAAGAACTGCTGCAGGGCCTGGGCTGGGGCGATGCCAAGCAGCGCCTGTTCCAGCTGCTGGACGGCCAGCTGGCCGAGAAGCGCGAGTACTATCACCAACTGATCGCCCGGCCGGCGGACCTGGAAGACATCCTGCTGGCCGGCGCCGCCAAGGCCCGCAAGATCGCCACGCCGTTCCTCGAGCAGCTGCGCGAGGCCGTTGGCTTGCGTTCGTTCCGCAGCAGCGTGCAGGCCAGCACCGAGGTGAAGAAGAAGGCTGCCAAGAGCGCACGCTTCGTCAGCTTCCGTGACGAAGACGGCAGCTTCCGTTTCCGCCTGCTGGCCGCCGACGGTGAGCAACTGCTGCTGTCGCGCAGCTTCGCCGACGGCAAAAGTGCTGGCGCCGTGAGCAAGCAGTTGCAGCAGGGTGGCGAGGCCGATGTCCGCGTCGAAGGCCTGAGCTTCGGCCTGTGGCTCGATGGCGAGCAGGTCGCCGAAGGGCCGCAGTTCGAAAGCGCCGAAGCTCGTGATGCCGCCATTCAGAGCCTGAACGAAGCTTTGGCGCCACAGCAGGACTGAGGCTGGCAAACGGTGGGAGCGGGCGTGCCCGCGAAACAGGTGCCGCGTTGCATGGCACCGGCTTTGCCGGTGTTCGCGGGCACGCCCGCTCCCACAGACTGATTGCCATTAAGCGGGCCTGTCGCTACAGTGACGGCCCGTTTTTTGTTGCCTCGCTAACGAATCATGACTCCCTTAGAACGCTATCAAGCAGATCTGAAACGTCCCGACTTCTTCCATGACGCGGCGCAGGAAACTGCGGTGCGTCACCTCCAGCGCCTGTACGACGACCTGGTGCACGCGCAGAACAACAAGCCGGGCGTGTTCGGCAAGCTGTTCGGCAAGAAGGAGCAGACCCCGGTCAAGGGCCTGTACTTCTGGGGTGGGGTAGGGCGAGGCAAGACCTACCTGGTTGATACCTTCTACGAAGCGCTACCGTTCAAGCAGAAGATGCGTACGCACTTCCACCGCTTCATGAAGCGTGTGCACGAGGAAATGAAAACCCTCAAGGGCGAGAAGAACCCGCTGACCATCATCGCCAAGCGCTTCAGCGAAGAAGCCAAGGTGATCTGCTTCGACGAATTCTTCGTGTCGGACATTACCGACGCCATGATCCTCGGCACCTTGATGGAAGAGCTGTTCAAGAATGGCGTGTCGCTGGTGGCCACCTCCAACATCGTGCCGGACGGCCTGTACAAGGATGGCCTGCAGCGTGCGCGCTTCCTGCCGGCCATCGCCATGATCAAGCAGTACACCGACGTGGTGAACGTCGATAGCGGGGTCGACTACCGTCTGCGTCACCTGGAGCAGGCTGAACTGTTCCACTTCCCGCTCGATGACGCGGCGCACCAGAGCATGCGCGCCAGCTTCAAGGCGCTCACCCCTGAGTGCACCCAGGCGATCGAAAACGACGTGCTGATGATCGAGAACCGCCCGATCAATGCCCTGCGTACTTGCGACGACGTCGCCTGGTTCGATTTCCGCGCCCTGTGCGACGGGCCGCGTAGCCAGAACGACTACATTGAGCTGGGCAAGATCTTCCACGCCGTATTGCTGAGCAACGTAGAGCAGATGGGTGTCACCACCGACGACATCGCCCGTCGTTTCATCAACATGGTGGACGAGTTCTACGATCGCAACGTCAAGCTGATCATCTCGGCCGAGGTGGAGTTGAAGGACCTGTATACCGGTGGGCGTCTGAGCTTCGAGTTCCAGCGTACCCTGAGCCGGTTGCTGGAGATGCAGTCGCACGAATTCCTGGCGCGCGCGCACAAGCCTTAACGGCAGCGGCAAGCTTCAGGCGGCAAGGAACATTCAGGGCAACGCGCCTCCGCCCTGGTTTTCCTTGTCGCTTCAAGCGCGAAACCTGCCGCTCTGGAGGCCTCTCAGGCTTCCTGCATGAACTGCTGCCGATACTGGTTCGGCGACAACTCGGTGTGCTGGCGGAACAGTCGCGCAAAGAAACTGGCATCGTCATACCCCACCTCGTAACTGATGGTCTTGATGCTTTTGCGCGTACTCGACAACAACCCCTTGGCTGTTTCGATGCGTAGCCGTTGCAGGTAGTGCAGGGGCTTGTCACCTGTTGCGCCCTGGAAGCGGCGCATGAAGTTGCGGATGCTCATGCCGTGGTTGCGGGCCACATCCTCGAAGCGGAACTTGTCGGCGAAGTGTTCCTCCAGCCAGTGCTGGATCTGCAGGATGATCAGGTCCTGGTGCAGCTTCTGCCCGCCAAAGCCCATGCGCCCCGGGGTGTAGTTGCGTTGTACTTCGTAGAGGATATCGCGGGACACCGCACGGGCCACGTTGGCGCCGCAGAAGCGTTCGATCAGGTAGATGTACAGGTCGCAAGCTGAAGTTGCACCGCCGGCGCAATAGATATTGTCGGCATCGGTCAGGTGCTTGTCCTGGTTCAGGCGGATCTGCGGGAAGCGTTCGGCAAAGCTGTTGAAGAAGCGCCAGTAGGTGGTCGCCTCCTTGCCATCGAGCAGGCCGGATTCGGCCAGCCAGAACACACCACTGGCCTCGGCGCACAGCACCGCGCCACGCGCATGCTGTTCACGCAGCCACGGCAGCACCTGGGGATAACGTTGCAGCAGGTTGTCGAAGTCATCCCAGTAGGCCGGGAGGATGATCACATCGGCGTCGTCCAGGCCGCCGTCAACCGGTAACTGCACATTGCTGAAGCTGTCCACGGGCTGGCTGTCGGGGCTCACCAGGCGGATTTCGAACATGGGCTGCAAGCCCAGGCCCAGCTGCTTGCTGTAGCGCAGACTGGCGAGGTGGAAGAAGTCCTTGGCCTGCATCAAGGTCGAAGCGAACACCTTGTCAATGGCCAGGATGCTGACGCGCCGCAGCGACGCTGAGGGTTGGGTAAACATCATTGTCATTGTTCTTATAGGGTAGAGTGGTCAATCACCGGCTGGATCGTCTTATTTTTTGGCGATTGTGTCTACCCCATGGAACAGCGGCGCGCAGTGTTTGGCTCAAGGCGCCGGGTTGGGTTGTTCCTGATGAATGGCTTCGATCGCTGTCAGCAGATCGGCGCTCAGGTTCAGTTCAAGGCTGGCCAGGTTGCTGTCCAACTGCTCCAGGCTGGTGGCGCCAATGATGTTGCTGGTCACGAACGGCTGTCGGGTGACGAACGCCAGGGCCATTTGCGCCGGGTCCAGGCCGTGCTCGCGGGCCAGCTGCACGTAGCGGCTGCAGGCCGCCACGGTCTGTGGGTTGGAGTAACGGGCAAAGCGGCTGAACAGGGTCAGGCGTGCATTGTCCGGCCGTGCGCCGTTCTCGTACTTGCCAGAAAGCATGCCGAATGCCAGCGGCGAATAGGCCAGCAAGCCACATTGCTCGCGTATGGCCACTTCTGCCAGGCCCACCTCGAAGCTGCGGTTGAGCAGGTTGTACGGGTTCTGGATCGATACCGCCCGCGGCCAGCCATGGCTCTCGGCCAGTTGCAGGAATTTCATGGTGCCCCACGGCGTTTCGTTGGACAGGCCGATATGACGGATCTTGCCCGCACGTACCTGCTCGTCGAGCACCTGGAGGGTTTCTTCCAGTGGGGTGAAGTGATCCTGCGGCAGGTGCTGGTAGCCCAGCTTGCCGAAGAAGTTGGTGCTGCGCTCTGGCCAGTGCAACTGGTACAGGTCGATCCGGTCGGTCTGCAGGCGCTTCAGGCTTTCGTCCAGCGCCGCGACGATGTGCTGACGGTTGTGCTTGAGCTGCCCGTCGCGGATATGGCTGATGCCGTTGCCCGGGCCTGCAACCTTGCTGGCCAGGATCCACGCGTCGCGGTCGCCATGTTCACGGAACCAGTTGCCGATGATGCGCTCGGTGGCTGCGTAGGTTTCCGGGCGTGGAGGGACCGGGTACATCTCGGCGGTGTCGATGAAGTTGACCCCGGCGGCCTTGGCCCGGGCAATTTGTGCGAAGGCCTCGGCCTGGATGTTCTGCTCGCCCCAGGTCATGGTGCCCAGGCACAGGGCGCTGACGTTGAGATCGGTACGGCCGAGCTGGCGGTATTCCATCGGTTAGTCACTCCTTGGCAATAGATGCTCATCAAAGCAGGTTGAAATTTTTCGCGCAATCTGGATAATTCAGCCCCTCTCCGCGTGGCGGAAGTGATGCACCATCACGCAGGAAGAACCCCGTCGAACATTGGCGTGCCCGACCCGAGCCCCCAAAAGCGTCTGTGTTCGGCTGCGCGCTTGCCCTTGGCAAGCTGTGCACTATCCAGTAAGATTCGCCGTCTATTTTTCGCTGGGCGGCCTCTGAGGCTTTAGAGAATGAAAACTTTTACTGCTAAACCGGAAACAGTAAAGCGCGAGTGGTTCGTAGTCGACGCCGCTGGCCAGACCCTGGGTCGTCTGGCTACCGAAATCGCTACCCGTCTGCGTGGCAAACACAAACCAGAATACACCCCTCACGTTGACACCGGCGACTACATCGTCGTTATCAACGCCGAGCAGGTTCGTGTGACTGGTGCCAAGTCTTCCGACAAAATGTACTACTCCCACTCCGGTTTCCCAGGCGGTATCAAGGAAATCAACTTCGAGAAGTTGATCGCCAAGGCCCCTGAGCGTGTTATCGAAACTGCGGTCAAGGGCATGCTGCCTAAGAACCCGCTGGGTCGCGACATGTACCGCAAGCTGAAAGTGTACGCGGGTGCTGCTCACCCACACACTGCTCAGCAGCCTCAAGAACTGAAGATCTAACGGGATAGTTCATTATGTCGGCGACTCAAAATTACGGCACTGGCCGTCGCAAGACCGCAACCGCTCGCGTATTCCTGCGTCCGGGTACTGGTAACATTTCCATCAACAACCGTTCTCTGGACGTGTTCTTCGGTCGCGAAACCGCTCGCATGGTTGTTCGCCAGCCGCTCGAGCTGACTGAATCCGTTGAGAAATTCGACATCTACGTCACCGTTTCCGGTGGTGGTGTCAGCGGTCAAGCCGGTGCGATCCGTCACGGTATCACCCGCGCTCTGATGGAATACGACGAAACCCTGCGTGGCGCTCTGCGTCGTGCTGGCTACGTCACCCGCGACGCTCGTGAAGTTGAGCGTAAGAAAGTGGGTCTGCGTAAAGCGCGTAAGCGTCCTCAGTACTCCAAGCGTTAATACCGCTTCGGCAGTCGAAAAAAGCCCGGTTCCTTGGAACCGGGCTTTTTTTTTAGGCTTGAACTAACCTGTCAGCAGTCAGTGGCCGCTTGTCGCATAGACGCAGATCAAGCAAAGCGCGGGTTGTCGCCCTTGCCGGGGTAATCACCTTGTCAGTGTGTGGATTTGTTTCTTACCATGGCGGCCAATTTTTAGTGCCATTGACACAACCTAAGTACAGGCCAGGTCCAACTGGCCAAGCAAGCTGATGGGAGAGGACTGAATGAGCAATGACGGCGTCAACGCAGGCCGGCGCCGCTTCCTCGTAGCCGCGACATCCGTGGTCGGGGCAGCGGGGGCAGTGGGGGCTGCGGTACCGTTCGTGGGGTCATGGTTTCCCAGTGCCAAGGCGAAAGCCGCAGGTGCACCGGTGAAGGTCAACGTCGCCAAGGTCGAGGCAGGGCAGCAGATGGTGGCCGAGTGGCGTGGCCAGCCCGTATTCATCGTGCGGCGAACTGAGGAAATCCTTGGCAATCTGAAAAAAATCACGGCTGACCTGTCCGATCCCGAGTCCAAGGCCTCGGTACAGCCGGCGTACGTCGACCCTGAGGTTCGCTCGATCAAGCCGGAAATTCTCATTCTCGTCGGCCTGTGCACGCACCTGGGCTGTTCGCCCCTCTTTCGGCCGGAAGTGGCACCCGCTGACCTCGGGCCGAAATGGGTAGGTGGTTATTTCTGCCCGTGCCACGGCTCCCGCTATGACCTGGCTGGTCGTGTCTACAAGTCCCAGCCGGCGCCTCTCAACCTGCCCGTGCCACCGCACTCTTATGAGTCGGACGAGATCATCGTCATTGGCGTCGACCAGGAGAAAGCATGATGAGCAAGTTCATGGACTGGATTGATGCTCGCTTCCCCGCCACCAAGATGTGGGAAGACCACCTGAGCAAGTATTACGCACCCAAGAACTTCAACTTCCTGTACTTCTTTGGCTCGCTGGCATTGCTGGTGCTGGTCAACCAGATCGTGACCGGCGTGTGGCTGACCATGAGCTTCACGCCCTCGGCGGAAGAGGCGTTTGCCTCGGTCGAGTACATCATGCGTGACGTGGAATACGGCTGGATCCTGCGCTACCTGCACTCCACGGGTGCGTCAGCGTTCTTCATCGTGGTCTACCTGCACATGTTCCGCGGCCTGCTCTACGGCTCTTATCAGAAGCCGCGCGAGCTGGTCTGGCTGTTCGGTATGCTGATCTATCTGGCGCTGATGGCTGAAGCGTTCATGGGCTACCTGCTGCCATGGGGGCAAATGTCGTACTGGGGCGCCCAGGTGATCATTTCGCTGTTCGGTGCCATTCCGGTGATCGGTGGTGACCTTACTCAGTGGATCCGCGGTGACTACCTGATCTCGGGTATCACCCTGAACCGCTTCTTCGCCCTGCACGTGGTTGCCCTGCCAATCGTGATTCTTGGCCTGGTGGTGCTGCACATCCTCGCCCTGCACGAAGTGGGTTCGAACAACCCTGATGGTGTCGACATCAAGAAGAAAAAGGACGAAAACGGTATTCCGCTGGATGGCATTCCGTTCCACCCGTACTACACCGTCAAGGACATTGTCGGCGTGGTGGTTTTCCTCTTCGTGTTCTGCGCCGTGGTGTTCTTCTTCCCTGAAATGGGCGGTTACTTCCTGGAGAAACCGAACTTCGAGCAGGCCAACGCTTTCAAGACGCCAGCGCACATCGCGCCGGTGTGGTACTTCACACCGTTCTACGCAATCCTGCGCGCGGTGCCTGACAAGTTGATGGGCGTCATTGCCATGGGTGCGGCCATCGCCGTGCTGTTCGTGCTGCCCTGGCTCGACCGCAGCCCGGTACGTTCCATGCGTTACAAGGGTTGGATCAGCAAGGCCTTCCTGCTGGTGTTCTGCGTGGCCTTCGTCATCCTCGGTGTGCTGGGCGTACTGGCACCGACACCTGGGCGTACCTTGTTGTCGCAGGTGTGCACGGTGCTGTACTTCGCCTACTTCCTGCTGATGCCGTTCTACACAAGGCTCGAGAAGACCAAACCGGTTCCGGAAAGGGTGACTGGCTGATGAAAAAGTTGATTGCAGTATTGTTGCTGGCAGTGATGCCTGCCTTTTCCTTCGCTGCCGAAGAGGGCATGGAGCTGGACAAGGTCGATATCGACCTGACTGACAAAGCCGCCATGCAGGACGGTGCGCGCACCTTCGCCAACTATTGCATGGGTTGCCACAGTGCCAAGTTCCAGCGTTACGAGCGGGTGGCTGATGACCTGGGCATCCCGCATGAACTGATGCTCGAGAAGCTGGTGTTCACGGGTGCCAAGATTGGTGACCACATGCAGATCGGCATGAAGCCCAGCGATGCCAAGACCTGGTTCGGTGCCGCGCCGCCCGACCTGACCCTGGTGGCCCGCGTACGCGGTACCGACTGGCTTTACACCTACCTGCGCAGCTTCTATGAGGATCCATCGCGCCCTTACGGGGTGAACAACAAGGTGTTCCCGAACGTCGGCATGCCTAACGTGCTGGTTGGTCTGCAAGGCAATCAGGTGGTAGGTTGCAAGCAGGTGCAGACTGTGGTCGATGGCAAGAAGCAATTCGACCCGTTGACCGGCAGCCCGTTGACCCATGAAGCTTGCGATCAGCTGACCATTACGCCGAATTCCGGTACCCTGACGACCGAGCAGTTCGACGAGAAGGTCAAGAACCTTGTGACCTTCCTGGCCTATTCGGCCAACCCAGTCAAGCTGGAAAGCCAGCGCATCGGTACCTATGTGCTGCTGTACCTGGCTTTCTTCTTCGTATTCGCCTACTTGCTCAAGCGTGAATACTGGAAGGACGTGCACTGATCACGCAGTAGTTTCTGGTTGTTGAACGCGCCCGGGGTGGCCTAGCAGTATTGCCAGGCCACCCCGGGCGCGTTTTCATTTAAAGTTGCACAAGCATCCGTGCGAGGAGCCGCTACATGGGCGCAACCAACAGGTTAGCCTGCTATTCCGATCCCGCTGATCACTATTCTCATCGGGTGCGCCTGGTTCTGGCCGAGAAGGGCGTCAGCGTGCAGTTTATCGATGTCGATCCCGCCCGCCTGCCGCCGAAGCTGGCCGAGGTCAATCCTTACGGCAGCGTGCCGACCTTGGTCGACCGTGACCTGGCGTTGTATGAATCGACCGTGGTAATGGAATACCTTGAGGAACGTTACCCGCACCCGCCGCTGATGCCGGTATACCCGGTTGCGCGTGGCAACAGCCGTCTGCTGATGCACCGCATCCAGCGCGACTGGTGTGCCTTGGCTGATACCGTGCTTGACCCGCGTAGCAGTGAAGCTGCCCGAACCGAGGCGCGCAAGGCCTTGCGCGAAAGCCTGACCGGGGTCTCGCCGTTGTTCAGCGAGTTCGCCTGCTTCATGAGTGATGAGCAAAGCCTGGTCGATTGCTGTCTATTACCCATACTCTGGCGTTTGCCGGTGTTGGGTATCGAGTTGCCGCGGCAAGCCAAGCCGCTGCTGGATTACATGGAGCGCCAGTTCGCCCGCGAGCCTTTCCAGGCGAGCCTGTCCTCCGTAGAACGTGAAATGCGCAAGCTTTAAGGAGCCGTTGATGAACTCCAGTCGCCCCTATCTGGTTCGAGCACTGTACGAGTGGATCGTCGACAACGATTGCACGCCCCATATGCTGGTCAATGCCGAATTCCCGAGAGTTCAGGTGCCGGATGGTTTCGCCAGTGATGGCCAGATCGTCTTGAATATCTCGCCAAGTGCCGTGCGCAGCCTGCACATGGACAATGACGCGGTCAGCTTTGAGGGGCGCTTCAGTGGCGTGGCTCACTCGCTGTTCGTGCCGGTTGGTGCCATCCTGGGTATCTACGCCCGCGAAAATGGCCAGGGTATGGTCTTCGAGCTGGAGCCGTCTTTGATGGATGGCGACGAGCTGGAAGACGATGATGTGCAGCCGGATGACGATGGCCCGCCAGACGATGGAGGGCAGCCGCCGCGTCCGAGTGGTCGGCCAAGCCTGAAAGTGGTCAAGTAACAAAAAAGGCGATCCAGAAGGATCGCCTTTTTGCTGGCAGTGAGTTTTCTGGCGCCTGTGAGCCCGGGCGTCGCCCGCGTGGCGCATCGCGCGCAGCCGCCTTGGTAGCAGGACGCAATATCGAGTCATGCGCCAAGGCGTTCGCGTGCAGATCCCACAGGGTTAATTGGCCCGAAACAAACGTAGGAGCGAGCGCCAGCTCGCGATGCGCCGCGCGGGCGGCGCCCGCTCTCACAGGCGCTATAAATCTCAACGCAGACCAATCAGTCGATGTACTCAAACAGCTTGACGATCTTCTGCACCCCCGACACGCCCTGCACTACGGCAGTGGCCGAGTTGGCTTCTTGGCGGGTGACCAGGCCAAGCAGGTAGACGATGCCGTTTTCGGTAATCACCTTGATGCGCGAGCTGGGCACGGCACTGTCAGTCAGCATCTGGGTCTTGATCTTGGTAGTCAGCCAGGCGTCGTTGTTGCGCGCCAGAATGGAGGAAGGCTGCATCACTTGCAGCTCGTTGTGCACTCTCTTGACTCGCTGTACCTGGCTGGCGGTTTGCTCAGCGAGGCTCTTGAGGTCGGCGCGCGGGGTCTGGCCGGCCAGCAGGACGATGCCGTTGTAGCTGCTGACAACGATGTGCGAGCCCTTGTCCAGGTCTGGGCTGGCCTTGGAAATGTTCACGGCGGCCTTGGTTTCGATCAGCGAGTCGTCGATCTTGCTGCCAATGGTGCGCGTGCCGCGATCGTCCTCGATCGGCGAATTGCGGGTAGAGGTGAGTACCGAGCTGCAACCAGTGACGCTCAGGCACAGGGTCAGGGCCATCAGGCCGAGGCGCATAGGGGTCATTCTTCACTCCCGAACAGTTGGCTGTCGATCAGATCGCAAAGGCAGTGGATCGCCAGCAGGTGGACTTCCTGGATGCGCGCAGTAACTGTCGAAGGCACGCGGATTTCCACGTCCTCGGGCAGCAGCAGCGAAGCCATGCCGCCGCCGTCGCGACCAGTCAATGCTACGACAATCATTTCACGGTCATGCGCGGCCTGGATCGCCTGGATCACGTTGGCCGAATTGCCGCTGGTGGAGATCGCCAGCAGAACGTCACCGGGCTGGCCCAGGGCGCGGATCTGCTTGGAAAAGACTTCGTTGTAGCTGTAGTCGTTGGCGATCGAGGTCAGGGTCGAGCTGTCAGTGGTCAGCGCGATGGCTGGCAGGCTGGGACGCTCGCGCTCGAAGCGGTTGAGCAGCTCCGATGAAAAGTGCTGGGCATCGCCGGCCGAGCCGCCGTTGCCGCAGGCGAGCATCTTGCCCTCGTTGAGCAGCGCATTGACCATGACCAGGCTGGCCTGCTCGATGTGCGGTGCCAGGATGTCCATTGCCTGTTGCTTGGTTTCGATGCTGGCCTCGAACAGCCGGCGAATTCGGGATTGCATGTCCATCTGGTGACCTTAAATGGGGCGGTGGCCTTTGCTACGCGCAACTACGACCAGCCCGCGATACATAGAGCAAAAAAAACGAAGTGGGTTCAGCATTCGAAGGCGTTTTTCAGCCATTGAAGCGGTCTGCCTGCATGGTGGCTGCCCTGCAGGGCGACTACGTCGAAGCGGCAGGGGTGGTTGCCCCAGTGGGGCTCCTTCTGCAGGAACAGGCTGGCGGCGAGCACCAACCGTTTCTGCTTGCGCCAGTCGATACTGTCGAGGGCGCCTCCGAAGCCCGCGTGCAACCGGTAGCGGACTTCGACGAATACTACTGTATCGGCGTCGAGCATGACCAGATCAAGCTCGCCGCCTTTGCATCGCCAGTTACGCACCAGCAACTGCAACCCTTGCCCCTGAAGGTACTCAAGGGCTTGGGTTTCTGCCGCTTGCCCGGCACGGGTAGGCGATGCTGCGACCATCAACGCACGGTGTCAGGCAGGCGCTTGACCTGGCCGCCGGTAAACTCGGCCCATGGCAACTGGCGCTCGACGCGCTGGTTGGCATTGATGCTCAGGCTGCCCGAAAGCCCTAGGATGCGGTTGTCCGGAAGCGCTTTCAGTTGGCCCAGGCGCGGCGCCAGGCTGTAGGCATCGACGCCCATGGCGTACAGGCGGCCGAGGCTGCCAGCGGCTTGCGGCCACTGCTGTACAACCTGTTGACGCAGACTGTTGCTGGTGTCGAGCAGCCACGGTGTTTCGCAGAAGCGGATGCCGTTCATGTCATTGTACTGGTTGACGTCACCGCTGGCGCTGTACAGGTTCGAGGTGGCATAGACCGGCACGTCACCGGCGTACTGGAAGTTCAGGGTCGGCTTGATCTGCTGCGCCTGTTGCGGGGTCGAGGCGAGGAAGATGAAGTCGATGTCCTGGCGGCGCGACGGTTGTGCCGCGATGCTGCCGCCCACCGTGCTTTGCAGGCTCTTGGCGCGGCCTTCGCTTTGGCGCAACTGGAACAGGTCGGCAATCTGTTGGGCCAGGGCGACCGGCTGAGCGATACGCTCGGCGGCGAGCAGGGTTCCGCCATTGCCTTCCCAGTCCTGGCGGAAGGCGGCCAGGACACGGTCACCCCATTCGCCGCTCGGTACCAGGGCTACGGCGCGGACCATGCCGTCGGCGCGGGCGCGGCGGGAGACTTCACGGGCTTCGTCTTCGGCAGCCAGGCCGAACTGGAACAGTTGCGGCGGGGCCTTCTGGCCGGCGTCGGCGTAGTTCAGGGCCAGTGTGGTGATCGGCAGTTGCGGTTTGGCGGCCAGCTGCTTGACCAGCGGCTTTTCCAGCGGGCCAATGACCAGTTGCACGCCGGCGGCCTGCGCTTGGCGATAGAACTCGTCCAGCGAGCCGATGCGCGAGCTGTCGAATACCTGCACGGCAGGTGCCGGCTGGCCGGTCTGCTGAGCTTGGAAGTGGGCGGCCATGAAGCCATCGCGCAGGGCGCGGGCAACGCCGGCCAGTGGGCCTTCCTGAGGCAGCAGCAGGGCGATCTTGGTCAGCGGCTGGCTGGCCAGTTCCTTGAGCTTGATCAGGGCCTGCGGCAGTTGCTGAGCGGCAGGGTGGTCCGGATGCTGTTTGACCCAGGTCTCGATGGCCGCTTGCTGCTGCTCCAGGGTGCCGGCGCTTTTCACGGCGAACGCCAGGCTGGTCCAGCCTGCCAGGGCCTGATCGTTGGTCGGTTGCTGCAGTTGCTCTGCAGGCAGCGAGGCGATCAGGGCCCAGATGGCGTCATTGTTGGCGCTGGCGGCCTGGCCGCTGAGCAGTGGCGCCAGCAGTATGCGCTGTTGTGCGGCAGCCAGGGCCTGGCCATCGGCTTCGAGCGCGGCGGCGTGCACGGTGTAGGTACGCGCTTGCAGCTCTGGCGGCAGCTCGGCAAGGCGCTGCAGGCTGGGGTGGGCCAGGGCGGTCAGCGCTGCTTTGGGCTGGTTGCGGCTCATGGCCAGTTCAGCCGCTAGGGTGCTGGCGAACACTTGCTGGGCCGGCTTGAGCGTGTCCAGCGGGACCTGCTCGAGAATGCGTGCGGCGCGTGGGAAGTCCTTCTGCTTGAAGGCCAGGTCGGCCGCGCTCAGGCGCAGCAGGGCGGCGTCTTCTGCAGACTTGCTGGAGGCGGCCTTTTCAAGCAGTTGCTCGATGCTGGCGTCCGGGGTGCGTGGCAGTTCGCCCAGGCTGGATGAGGGCGAGCTGGCGCAGGCTGCCAGCAGGGCGGCGAGGCAGAGGGCTGTGAGCAGCCGCAGGCAAGCGATCATGTAAAGGTCCTGTTACTCGATCAAGTTGGCCGACAATTGTACCCAAGCACTGGCCGGGGCGCGATGTTGCTGTGTCGATCCTTCACTATAGGTGGCTTGTTCCTGATCGCCGGCGAAGTTCTTTACGCCCTGTTGCAGGCGCTCGGGCTACAATGGCGCCTTTGATCCGAATGACAGGTGTGCGCAGTGACTGATGTGGCAGGGGCTTCGAAATCCACGGTGGGGACGCTGTATGTGGTGGCAACCCCCATCGGCAACCTCGACGACATGAGCGCCCGGGCGCTGAAAGTGCTGGCGGACGTGGCCCTGATCGCCGCCGAAGACACCCGTCATTCGATCCGCCTGCTGCAACACTTTGGCATCGACACGCCGTTGGCCGCTTGTCATGAGCACAACGAGCGCGACGAAGGCGGGCGTTTTCTCTCCAAACTGCTGGCGGGTGAAAATGTGGCATTGGTCTCCGATGCCGGCACACCTCTGATTTCCGACCCAGGCTACCACCTGGTGCGTCAGGCGCGTGCCGCAGGGGTGAGCGTGGTGCCGGTGCCTGGCGCCTGTGCCTTGATCGCCGCACTATCGGCGGCAGGCCTGCCGTCGGACCGCTTCATCTTCGAAGGCTTCCTGCCGGCCAAGCAGGCAGGGCGCCGGGCGCGCCTGGAGCAAGTGAGGGAAGAGCCGCGCACGTTGATCTTCTATGAAGCCCCGCATCGAATCCTGGAGTGTCTTGAAGACATGGAGGCGGTATTTGGTGGCGATCGCCCGGCGTTGCTGGCGCGCGAACTGACCAAGACCTTCGAGACCCTCAAGGGCTTGCCGCTGGCTGAGTTGCGGGCTTTCGTAGCTGGCGACAGCAACCAGCAGCGCGGTGAATGCGTGGTGCTGGTCGGCGGTTGGAGCGCGCCGGAGGGCGAGCAGGCCATCAGTGCCGAAGCTCAGCGAGTGCTCGACCTGCTATTGGCGGAGTTGCCACTGAAGCGGGCCGCGGCGCTTGCAGCGGAAATTACCGGGGTGCGCAAGAACCTGTTGTATCAACTTGCCCTGGAAAAGCAGAAAGCTGAGTAGTGGCAGTTTGACATAGATGTCGGTATCGCTTGTTCTTGCGCGCGCGTGCCGGTAACCTTGGCGGCGGAGAGTCGATCGGACAGTCGCTGCCTGTTTTTGTTCCGCAACTTTTTGTTGTGTGAGCAGCAGGGGGAGGAAAGTCCGGGCTCCATAGGGCAGAGTGCCAGGTAACGCCTGGGAGGCGTGAGCCTACGGAAAGTGCCACAGAAAATAACCGCCTAAGCACTTCGGTGCCGGTAAGGGTGAAAAGGTGCGGTAAGAGCGCACCGCACGGCTGGCAACAGTTCGTGGCTAGGTAAACCCCACTCGGAGCAAGACCAAATAGGGTTCCATCAGGCGTGGCCCGCGTCGGAACCGGGTAGGTTGCTAGAGGCGTCCAGTGATGGCCGTCGTAGAGGAATGACTGTCCTCGACAAAACCCGGCTTACAGATCGACTCTCCACCTTTCTTCCCCTGCTTGAATCGATAGCAGAACCCCTCTGGTAATACCGAAAAAATCTTACTCTTAATAAATTACTTTAACTTCGAACTCCATTTGCTTGCGTGGGTTTGATTTTTCTCGTGTTTTTTTCTCTCTGGCAGTCCTTCCACATTCTGTTGTTGCGCTAAATCTCGGTCCTGTAAGGCTTTTCCTTATGAACGTGCCTTGACGGTGCTGCGGGCGGATTCCTATAGTGTGCGCAAGTGGCAGAAAGTGGGATGAAGTGGGTTTTCTGGCACAAAAAAGCTAACATTGTGGGGAATCACAGCCGTGTTCCGCGGAGCCAACGCCGTCAGCCTCGATGCCAAGGGCCGTCTCGCCATGCCGAGCCGGTACCGTGACGAGCTCGACTCACGTTGCAATGGCCAACTGATCGTGACCATTGACGCCGTAGACCCCTGCTTGTGTGTTTATCCCCTCGATGAGTGGGAACAGATAGAAGCCAAGTTGCGTGCCTTGCCATCGTTGCGTGAGGAAAACCGCCGCCTGCAGCGTTTGCTGATCGGTAATGCGGTTGACCTGGAGCTCGATGGCAGCGGGCGTTTCCTGGTGCCGCCCCGCCTGCGTGAGTACGCCAAGCTCGACAAGAAGGCGATGCTGGTGGGGCAACTGAACAAATTCCAGCTGTGGGATGAAGATGCCTGGAACGTGGTTTCGGCAGCCGACCTTGCAGCTATTCAACAACCGGGCGCCATGCCCGACGAATTGCGTGACCTGATCCTGTGACCATAGATAGCGGCTTCAACCACATTACCGTCCTGCTCGACGAAGCTGTCGAGGCATTGGCCCTGCGCCCCGACGGTTGCTATCTGGACGGCACTTTCGGCCGTGGCGGACACAGTCGTCTGATCCTCAGCAAGCTCGGGCCGCAAGGGCGGCTCTTGGGCTTCGACAAAGATCCACAGGCGATTGCCACGGGGCAAGCGCTGGCGGCCGAAGACGGCCGCTTTGTCATTGTGCAGCGCAGTTTTGCCGAACTGGGCACGGAAGTGGCAGCGCGCGGCCTGCACGGCAAGGTCAGTGGTGTATTGCTGGACCTGGGCGTGTCCTCCCCGCAGCTGGATGACCCAGAGCGTGGCTTCAGCTTCCTCAATGATGGCCCGCTGGACATGCGCATGAACCCGGACCAAGGCATCAGTGCCGCCGAGTTCATCGCCACTGCGCCTGTGGAAGAAATCGCCCGGGTCTTCAAGGAGTACGGTGAGGAACGCTTTGCCGGGCGCATGGCGCGTGCAGTGGTCGAGCGCCGCGAAAAACAGCCCTTCACCCGTACCGCCGACCTGGCGGAGGTGCTCAAAGTGGCCAACCCGGCCTGGGAAAAGGGCAAGAATCCGGCTACCCGTGCCTTCCAGGGCCTTCGTATTCACGTCAACAACGAGCTGGGTGATCTGGAGGCTGGCCTTGAGGCTGCGCTGGATGCGCTCGAAGTCGGTGGTCGCTTGGCGGTCATCAGTTTCCACTCGCTGGAAGATCGTATCGTCAAGCTGTTCATGCGCAAGCTGGTGAAGGGGGAGGCCGACAACCTGCCGCGGAACCTGCCGGTTCAGCACAAGGTCTTCGAGCCGAAAATCAAGCTCATCGGCAAGGCCCAGTTCGCTTCCGAGGCCGAGCTCAAGGCCAACCCACGCTCGCGTAGCGCCGTAATGCGCGTGGCGGAGAAGCTGCGGTGAGCAGGCTATTTGCCAAACCCTTGCCAGGCGGAAGCTTCCTGATGCTTCTGCTGTTCATCAGCGTACTGGTTTCGGCCATTGCCGTGTCCTACAGTGCGCACTGGAACCGTCAGCTGCTCAACACCCTGTACGGTGAATTGAACGAGCGCGACAAGGCTCAGGCCGAATGGGGCCGGTTGATTCTTGAGCAGAGTACCTGGACCGCTGCCAGTCGCATCGAGAGCCTGGCCTCCGAGCAATTGAACATGCGCGTGCCGTCAGCTGACGAAGTCCGGATGGTGGCGCCATGATGAAGCTCGAAGGCGCACTCTACCCGTGGCGCTTCCGTGTAGTGATCGGCTTGCTGGCGATCATGGTCGGTGCCATTTGCTGGCGCATCATCGACCTGCAGGTAGTTGACCGTGACTTCCTCAAGGGCCAGGGCGATGCGCGCAGCCTGCGTCACATCCCCATCCCGGCGCACCGCGGTTTGATTACTGACCGCAACGGTGAGCCATTGGCCGTGAGCACCCCGGTCACCACCTTGTGGGCCAACCCCAAAGAGATGCAGGCCTCCAAGGAGCGTTGGCCGCAATTGGCCGCAGCGCTGGGGCAAAACCCGCAGCAGTTGACCGAGCGCCTGACCCAGCAGGCCAACAAAGAGTTCATCTACCTGGTCCGGGGTCTGACCCCCGAGCAAGGCCAGCACGTGCTCGACCTCAAAGTGCCGGGTGTGTATGGCCTGGAAGAATTCCGCCGCTTCTATCCGGCCGGTGATGTGACTGCGCATATGGTCGGCTTTACCGACCTCGATGACCACGGTCGCGAAGGGGTGGAGCTGGCCTATGACGAGTGGCTGGCCGGTGTGCCCGGCAAGCGCCAGGTAATCAAGGACCGGCGCGGCCGGCTGATCAAGGACATTCAGGTAACCAAGAACGCCAAGGCCGGGAAGACCTTGGCGTTGTCCATAGACCTGCGCCTGCAGTACCTGGCTACCCGCGAGCTGCGCAACGCCATTGCCGAGCAGGACGCCAAGGCCGGCAGCCTGGTGATCATGGACGTCAAGACCGGTGAGGTCCTGGCCATGGTCAACCAGCCGACCTACAACCCCAACAACCGCCGTAGCATGTTCCCGTCGGCCATGCGTAACCGGGCGATCATCGACGTGTTCGAGCCGGGCTCCACGGTCAAGCCGATCTCCATGAGTGCAGCGCTGCAGAGCGGCCGCTGGAAGCCGAGCGACAAGGTCGAGGTTTACCCTGGCAGCCTTCAGATCGGTCGTTACACCATCAGGGATGTGTCGCGCAGCGAGGGTCCGATTCTTGATTTGACCGGCATCCTGATCAACTCCAGTAACGTTGGCATGAGCAAGATCGCCTTCGACATCGGCGGCGAGGCCATCTACCGGGTCATGTCCCAGGTCGGCCTGGGCCAGTACACCGGCCTTGGCTTCCCGGGCGAGCGTGTCGGCAACCTGCCCAACCACCGTGAGTGGCGCAAGGCCGAGACCGCGACCCTGTCCTATGGCTACGGCGTATCGGTCACCGCCCTGCAGCTGGTGCATGCCTACGCGGCGCTGGCCAACGACGGCAAGATGGTGCCGCTGTCGATCATCAAGCTAGACAAGACACCAGAAGCGGTGCAGGCCATCCCGAAAGAAGTCGCCGAAACCGTTCAGGGCATGCTGCAGCAGGTGATCGAAGCCCCGCGCGGCGTCTTCCGTGCCCAGGTGCCGTTCTATCACGTGGCCGGCAAGTCCGGCACCGCGCGTAAGGCCACCGTGGGTGCCAAGGGGTACACCGAAAACGCCTACCGCTCGCTGTTCGCCGGCTTCGGGCCAATGAGTGACCCGCGCTACGCCATCGTCGTGGTCATCGACGAGCCGAGAAAGGGGGGGTACTTCGGTGGCCTGGTTTCGGCACCTGTATTCAGCAAGGTCATGTCCGGCACCCTGCGCCTGATGAACGTGCCGCCAGACAACCTGCCGCCACCTGCACCCGCGGTGCAATCGCAAGTCAATGCAGCAGCCGCCAAGGGAGGGCGTGGATGATGACAATGCCATTAAGCAAACTTTTCGCCCACGCCAGCCGTGATCCGTTGATTCGTGAGCTGACCCTGGACAGCCGCAGTGTGCGCCCGGGTGACTTGTTCCTGGCCGTACCGGGCGCCAAGGTCGATGGTCGCGAGCATATTGCCGACGCCCTGGCCCGTGGCGCTGCCGCCGTGGCCTATGAAGAGCAGGGTGCCAACGTGCTGCCGCTGACCGATGTGCCGCTGATTCCGGTCAAAGGGCTGATCGCTCAGTTGTCAGATATCGCCGGGCGCTTCTATGGTGAACCGAGCCGCCAGTTGAATCTGGTCGGCGTGACCGGCACCAACGGCAAGACAAGCGTTACCCAGCTGGTAGCCCAGGCGCTCGACCTGCTTGGCCAGCGCTGCGGCCTGATTGGCACCCTGGGTACTGGCTTCTTCGGCGAGTTGCAGAGCGGTCGCCTGACCACGCCCGACCCGATTGCCGTGCAATCAACCCTCAACGACCTCAAGAAAGGCGGCGCCAAGGCCGTGGCCATGGAAGTGTCTTCCCATGCCCTGGAGCAAGGCCGTGTTGCCGCACTGGAATTCGACATCGCGGTAATGACCAACCTGTCCCGCGACCACCTCGACTATCACGGCAGCATGGAAGCCTATGAGGCCGCCAAGGCCAAGCTGTTCGCCTGGCCGAGCCTGCGTTGCCAGGTGGTCAACCTGGATGACGCCTTTGGTCGTCGTCTGGCCGCCGACTTTGCGCGCCGCCCGAGTGTCGACCATATCGAAACCCGACTGCTGAGCTACAGCCTGGAACGCCCTGAGGCCTCGCTGTTCTGTCGCGAAGCCGTGTTCAGTGACGATGGCGTGCGCGCCACAATCGTCACTGCCCAAGGTGAGCGTATCTTGCGCAGTCAACTACTGGGCCGCTTCAACCTGAGCAACATGCTTGCCGCTGTGGCGACCCTGCTGGCGCTGGACTATGCGCTGGACGAGATCCTCAAGGTCACGCCGCAACTGCAGGGCCCGGTAGGTCGTATGCAGCGCCTGGGTGGCGGCGACAAACCGCTGGTGGTGGTCGACTACGCGCACACACCGGATGCACTTGAAAAAGTACTCGAGGCGCTGCGCCCGCACGCTCGTGGCAAGCTGTTGTGCCTGTTCGGCTGCGGCGGTGACCGTGATCGCGGCAAGCGCCCGCTGATGGCCGAAGTGGCCGAGCGCCTGGCTGACCGCGTACTGGTCACCGACGACAACCCGCGTACTGAAGACCCGTTGCGCATCTTCGATGATATCCGCCCCGGTTTCGCCAGGCCTGACGACGTCGAGTTCGTCGCCGGCCGTGGCGAAGCCATTGCGCACCTGATCGCCACTGCCGCTGCCAACGATGTGATCGTGCTGGCTGGTAAGGGGCACGAGGATTATCAGGAGATCAATGGCGAGCGCCATGATTTCTCCGATTTGACCGAAGCCGAAAAGGCACTTGCAGCCTGGGAGGCTCCACATGCTTAAGCCGCTGTCACTCAGCCAGCTGACCACTGCCCTGAATGGTCAACACATCGGTGCCGACGCCACGTTTACCGGTGTCAGCATCGATAGCCGCAGTGTCAGCGCCGGGCAACTGTTCGTCGCCCTGGCCGGCCCGCGTTTCGATGGCCATGACTACTTGGCAGACGTGAAAGCCAAAGGCGCAGTAGCTGCCCTGGTCGAGCGTGAAGTGGCCGGTGTCGACCTGCCGCAGTTGCTGGTCAAGGATTGCCGGGCAGCACTGGGTCAGCTCGGCGCCCTGAACCGCGCCGCTTTCGACAAGCCTGTAGTGGCCATTACCGGTTCCAGCGGCAAGACCACGGTCAAGGAAATGCTCGCCAGTATCCTGCGCACCCGTGGCCTGGTTCACGCCACCCGCGGCAACTTGAACAATGACCTCGGGGCGCCGCTGACACTGCTGGAGATCGCCCCGGAGCACAGCGCGGCAGTGATCGAGCTGGGCGCCTCGCGCATTGGCGAAATCCGCTACACCGTAGGCCTGACACAACCGCAGGTGGTCATCATCAATAACGCCGGTACTGCCCACGTTGGCGAGTTCGGCGGCCCGGACAAGATCGTCGAAGCCAAGGGCGAAATTCTCGAAGGCCTGGGCGAGGGCGGTATTGCCATCCTCAACCTGGACGACAAAGCTTTTGACATCTGGAAGGCGCGTGCCGGTACGCACAAAGTCGTCAGTTTCGCACGCAGCAACCCGAAGGCCGATTTCCACGCTTCAGACATTGGTCGCGATGCCCGCGGCTGCCCGTCGTTCACCCTGCATGGCGCCACGGAAACGGTGGCCGTGCAACTCAATGTGCTGGGTGAACACAACGTCAGCAACGCCCTGGCCGCCGCCGCCGCTGCACATGCCGTTGGTCTGAGCCTGAGCGGCATTGCCGCAGGCCTGGCGGCCGTGCAACCGGTCAAGGGACGTACCGTGGCGCAGATCGCGCCGAACGGGGTACGGGTAATCGACGACAGTTACAACGCAAATCCCACCTCTATGTGCGCAGCCATTGATATACTCGCCGGCTTTTCCGGGCGCACCGTTCTGGTGCTTGGGGATATCGGCGAATTGGGGCAATGGGCGGAAGAAGGCCACCGTCAGGTGGGTGACTACGCGCGTGGCAAGGTCGACGCCCTGTACGCAGTGGGTTCCAACATGACACATGCGGTCAAGGCGTTCGGCGCCAATGGCCGCCATTTCGCTACTCAAGCTGAGCTGATCGATGCGGTTAGCGCCGAGAATGCCAGTGACACCACTATCTTGATCAAGGGCTCGCGCAGCGCTGCGATGGAAAACGTCGTGGCGGCATTGTGCGGTGCCAGCGGGGAGAAACATTAATGCTGCTGCTGTTGGCCGAGTATCTGCAACAGTTCCACAAAGGCTTCGCGGTCTTTCAGTACCTGTCCCTGCGCGGGATTCTTGGTGTACTGACCGCGTTGTCCCTGGCGCTGTGGCTGGGCCCCTGGATGATCCGTACCCTGCAAATTCGCCAGATCGGCCAGGCCGTGCGTAACGACGGCCCGCAATCGCACCTGTCCAAGTCCGGTACCCCGACCATGGGCGGTGCGCTGATTCTGTCGGCCATTGCCATCAGCACCTTGCTGTGGGCCGACCTGAGCAACCGCTATGTATGGGTTGTGCTGATCGTCACCCTGGCGTTCGGTGCCATTGGCTGGGTCGATGACTACCGCAAGGTGATCGAAAAGAACTCCCGTGGCCTTCCGAGCCGCTGGAAGTACTTCTGGCAGTCGGTGTTCGGCCTGGCGGCGGCGGTGTTCCTGTACAAGACCGCGCCAACCAGCGTCGAGACCACGCTGATCCTGCCGTTCATCAAGGATGTCACCATTCCGCTGGGCGTTGGCTTCGTCGTACTGACCTACTTCGTCATTGTCGGTTCGAGCAACGCGGTCAACCTCACTGATGGCCTCGACGGCCTGGCAATCATGCCGACGGTGATGGTCGGCGGCGCGCTGGGCATCTTCTGCTACCTGTCGGGTAACGTGAAGTTCGCCGAGTACCTGCTGATCCCCTACGTGCCGGGCTCGGGCGAGCTGATCGTGTTCTGCGGCGCGCTGATCGGTGCCGGCCTGGGCTTCCTGTGGTTCAACACTTACCCGGCGCAAGTGTTCATGGGTGACGTCGGCGCGCTGGCGCTGGGCGCCGCGCTGGGCACCATTGCCGTCATCGTGCGCCAAGAAATCGTGCTGTTCATCATGGGCGGCATCTTCGTGGTGGAAACCCTGTCGGTGGTGATACAGGTCGCCTCCTTCAAGCTGACCGGCAAGCGCGTGTTCCGCATGGCGCCGATCCACCACCACTTTGAACTCAAGGGCTGGCCAGAGCCTCGGGTGATCGTCCGATTCTGGATCATCACTGTAATCCTGGTGTTGATTGGCCTTGCAACCCTGAAATTGAGGTAGATGAGCGTGTCTTTGATCGCTTCCGACCAATTCCGCATCGTTGTCGGCCTCGGCAAGAGCGGCATGTCCCTGGTTCGCTTCCTGGCGAGCCGGGGCATTGCCTTTGCGGTCGCCGATACCCGCGAGCAACCGCCGGAACTGGAAACCCTGCGCCGTGATTACCCGCAGGTGGAAGTGCGCTGTGGTGAGCTGGACGTGGACTTCCTGTGCCGCGCCAACGAGTTGTATGTGAGCCCCGGTCTGGCCTTGGCCACGCCGGCCTTGCAGCAGGCGGCCGCGCGAGGGGTGAAGCTGTCTGGCGACATCGAGCTGTTTGCTCGCCATGCCAAGGCGCCGATCATTGCCATCAGCGGTTCCAACGCCAAGAGCACCGTCACAACGCTGGTCGGTGAAATGGCCGCCAAGGCCGGTAAACGTGTGGCCGTGGGCGGTAACCTCGGTACTCCGGCGCTCGACCTGCTGGCCGATGACATCGAGCTGTACGTGCTGGAGCTTTCCAGCTTCCAGCTGGAAACCACTGACCAGCTCAACGCCGAAGTGGCGACCGTTCTGAACATCAGCGAAGACCACATGGACCGCTATAGCGGCCTTCCGGCCTACCACCTGGCCAAGCACCGGATCTTCCGCGGGGCCAGGCAGGTGGTGGTGAACCGTCAGGATGCCCTCAGCCGGCCATTGCCTGTGGAAGGCCGCCCATGCTGGACCTTTGGCCTCAGCCAGCCGGACTTCAAGGCCTTCGGCCTGCGCGAAGTGGGCGGTGAAAAATACCTGGCGTTCGAGTTCCAGGCACTGATGCCGGCGCGTGAACTGAAGGTTCGTGGCGCCCACAACCAGAGCAACGCCCTGGCGGCACTGGCCTTGGGCCATGCTGCCGGTCTGCCGTTCGAGCCGATGCTCGAGGCCCTGCGCGAGTTTGGTGGCCTGGCCCACCGTTGCCAGTGGGTGCGCGAGCGTAACGGCGTCAACTGGTACGACGACTCCAAGGCCACCAACGTCGGTGCTGCCCTGGCCGCCATTGAAGGCTTGGGCGCCGATATCGAAGGCAAGCTGGTGCTAATCGCGGGTGGTGATGGCAAAGGTGCCGAGTTCACTGCGTTGCGCGAACCGGTCAAGCGTTACTGCCGCGCCGTGGTGTTGCTTGGCCGTGATGCCGAGCGCCTGGCCGAGGCCTTGGGCGATGCCGTGCCGCTGGTTCGGGTCAAGACCCTTGACGATGCCGTGCAGCGATGCGCCGAGCTGGCCCAGGACGGCGATGCCGTGCTGCTGTCGCCTGCATGCGCCAGCCTCGACATGTTCAAGAACTTCGAGGAGCGTGGACGCCTGTTCGCCCAGGCAGCGGGAGGTCTTGCATGATCTTCGGCATCTTCAAACCCTATCCGTCGCCGCTGATCAGCGGCCGTGGCGTCGACCTGGACTTCCCGATGCTCGCCGGTTGCCTGGCCTTGCTGGGCCTGGGCCTGGTGATGATCACTTCGGCATCCTCGGAAGTGGCTGCTGTACAGTCGGGCAACCCGCTGTATCACATGTTCCGCCACCTGGTGTACGTGTTCCTTGGCCTGGTGGCCTGTGGTGCGACCCTGCTGGTGCCGATCGCCACTTGGCAGCGCATGGGTTTCATGATGCTGATTGGTGCCTTCGGCCTGCTGGTACTGGTACTGGTGCCGGGCATCGGCCGTGAAGTCAACGGCTCCATGCGCTGGATCGGTTTCAGCTTCTTCAACGTGCAGCCTTCAGAAATCGCCAAGGTGTTCGTGGTCATCTACCTGGCCGGCTACCTGGTACGCCGACAGACTGAGGTGCGCGAAACCTGGATGGGCTTCTTCAAGCCGTTCATCGTGCTGCTGCCCATGGCCGCCTTGCTGCTGATGGAGCCGGACTTTGGCGCCACCGTGGTGATGATGGGCGCGGCGGCGGCCATGTTGTTTCTGGGTGGGGTGGGGCTGTTCCGCTTCAGCCTGATGGTGGCGCTGGCGGTGCTGGCGGTATTTGTCCTGGTACAGGCGCAGCCGTACCGGATGGCGCGCCTTATTACGTTCACCGACCCCTGGGCCGACCAGTTCGGTTCGGGCTACCAGCTGACCCAGGCACTGATTGCCTTCGGCCGTGGCGAGTGGCTGGGTGTTGGTCTGGGCAACAGCGTGCAGAAGCAGTTCTACCTGCCTGAAGCGCACACCGACTTCGTGTTCTCGGTACTGGCGGAAGAACTGGGCGTGGTCGGCTCGCTGGTGACCGTAGCACTGTTCGTGTTCGTTACCGTGCGCGCCCTGTACATCGGCCTGTGGGCCGAGAAAGCCAAACAGTTCTTTGCCGCCTACATGGCGTTCGGCCTGGCTTTCCTGTGGATTGGCCAGTTCCTGATCAACATCGGTGTGAACGTCGGCCTGCTGCCGACCAAGGGCCTGACCCTGCCGTTTCTCAGTTACGGGGGGAGTTCGCTGGTGATCTGTTGCGCCTGCGTAGGGCTGTTGCTGCGCATCGAGTGGGAGAGCCGCACGCACCTGGGCAGTGAGGAGCACGAATTTAGCGAAAGCGATTTTGCCGAGGAGACCAGTCATGGCCGCTGAAGGCAAAAATGTACTGATCATGGCCGGCGGTACCGGGGGGCACGTATTCCCGGCGCTGGCCTGCGCCCGTGAGTTCCAGAAGCGCGGTTACAGCGTGCACTGGCTGGGTACCCCGCGTGGCATTGAGAACGAGCTGGTGCCACAGGCGGGTTTGCCACTGCATCTGATCCAGGTCAGCGGTTTGCGCGGCAAAGGCAAGCTGTCGTTGCTCAAGGCACCGTTCACGTTGGTCAAGGCCGTGCTGCAGGCACGGCGCATCATTCGCCAGCTCAAGCCCGTATGTGTCCTGGGCTTTGGCGGCTATGTGACCGGCCCCGGCGGCGTGGCCGCGCGGCTGTGCGGCGTGCCACTGGTGATCCATGAGCAGAACGCCAGGGCCGGTACCGCCAATCGGTTGCTGGTGCCACTCTCGGCGCGGGTCTGCGAAGCTTTCCCGAACACCTTCGAGGCCAGCGACAAACGTCGCACCACCGGTAACCCGGTGCGCCCGGAGCTCTTCATGGAGGAGCAACGCGCGCCCTTGGGCGAGCGCCGTGCACGCCTGTTGGTACTGGGTGGCAGCCTGGGTGCGGAACCATTGAACAAATTGTTGCCTAAGGCCCTGTCCGAAGTGCCCGCCGCGCTGCGGCCAGAGGTATTCCACCAGGCCGGCAAGCAACACGCGCCGATCACCGCCGAGCGTTATCACGAGGCGGGCGTCGCGGCTCAGGTAGAGCCTTTCATCAAAGACATGGCCCAGGCTTATGGCTGGGCCGACCTGGTGGTGTGCCGGGCCGGTGCCCTGACTGTCAGCGAACTGGCGGCAGCAGGCCTGCCTTCGATGCTGGTGCCTTTGCCCCATGCGATCGACGATCACCAGACCCACAACGCCCAATATCTGGCCCGCGAAGGCGCTGCCTTCCTGATGCCACAAGCGACAACTGGCGCAGCGCAACTCGCTGAACGCCTGAACGAGGTGCTGATGCAACCCGAGAAACTCAACGTCATGGCAGGCACCGCACGGCGCCTGGCCAAACCTGCTGCAACCAGCACCGTGGTCGATATCTGCCTGGAGGTGGCCCATGGTTGAGAGCCAGAAAGCCATGCCCCAGCCGAAGATGGGCCGTATTCGCCGCATTCACTTCGTCGGCATCGGCGGCGTGGGTATGTGCGGTATTGCCGAAGTGTTGCTGAACCTGGGCTATGAAGTGTCCGGTTCGGACCTTAAAGCCTCGCCAGTTACCGAGCGCCTGGAGTCCTTCGGCGCTGAGATCTTCGTCGGCCACCGCGCCGAGAACGCCGCCACCGCCGATGTGCTGGTGGTATCCAGCGCCATCAACCCGGCCAACCCGGAAGTTGCCACCGCCCTCGAGCGACGCATTCCGGTGGTGCCGCGTGCCGAGATGCTCGCCGAGCTGATGCGTTACCGCCATGGCGTGGCCGTTGCCGGTACTCACGGCAAGACCACCACGACCAGCCTGCTGGCTTCGGTGTTCGCCGCCGGTGGCCTGGACCCGACCTTCGTCATCGGTGGCCGCCTTACCGCTGCCGGTACCAATGCGCAGCTGGGCACCAGCCGCTACCTGATCGCCGAAGCAGACGAAAGCGATGCCAGCTTCCTGCACCTGCAGCCGATGGTGGCGGTGGTCACCAACATCGATGCCGACCACATGGCGACCTACGAAGGTGACTTCAACAAGCTGAAGAAAACCTTCGTCGAGTTCCTGCACAACCTGCCGTTCTATGGCCTGGCGGTGATGTGCCTGGACGACCCGGTGGTTCGCGAGATCCTGCCGCAGGTGAAGCGCCCGACCGTGACCTATGGCTTCAGCGAAGAGGCCGACATCCGCGCCATCAATGTGCGTCAGCAGGGCATGCAGACCCACTTCACCGTGCTGCGCCGTGATCGCGAGCCGTTGGAGGTTTCGGTGAACATGCCCGGCAACCACAACGTGCTCAACGCCCTGGCCACCATTGCCATCGCCACTGACGAAGGCATTACTGACGAGGCCATCATCCAGGGCCTGTCCGGCTTCCAGGGTGTCGGCCGTCGCTTCCAGGTGTACGGCGAGCTGCCGGTCGAAGGCGGCAGTGTGATGCTGGTCGACGACTATGGCCATCACCCGACCGAAGTGGCGGCGGTAATCAAGGCTGTGCGCGGTGGCTGGCCAAGCCGCCGCCTGGTGATCGTCTACCAGCCGCACCGCTACAGCCGCACCCGCGACCTGTACGACGATTTCGTCCAGGTGCTGGGTGATGCCAACGTGCTGCTGCTGATGGAGGTCTACCCGGCCGGCGAAGAGCCGATCCCCGGTGCCGACAGCCGTCAGCTGTGCCACAGCATCCGCCAGCGCGGCAAGCTGGACCCGATCTACATCGAGCGCGGCGCCGAGCTGGCACCGCTGGTCAAGCCACTGCTGCGCGCTGGCGACATCCTGATCTGCCAGGGTGCCGGTGATGTCGGCGGCCTGGCCCCGCAGTTGATGAAAAGCCCGCTGTTCGCAGGCGCCAAGCAGGAGAAGTCGAAATGACCAGCGCCTACGACAAGCTGCACTCGACCCTGAACGTCAAGGCGTTCGGACGCGTCGCCGTGCTGTACGGTGGCAAGAGCGCCGAGCGTGAAGTGTCGCTGAAATCCGGCGCCGCAGTGATCGATGCGCTGAGCACTGCCGGCGTCGACGTGGTCGCCATCGACGTCGGTGATGACCTGCTCGCACGCCTGCAAAGCGAGAAGATCGACCGCGCCTTCATCATTCTTCACGGCCGTGGCGGTGAAGACGGGAGCATGCAAGGCTTGCTGGAGTGCCTGGGCATCCCTTACACCGGCAGCGGCATCCTGGCTTCGGCGCTGGCGATGGACAAGCTGCGCACCAAGCAGGTGTGGCAGAGCCTGGGCATTCCCACACCACGCCACGCGGTGCTGGCGAGCGAAAGCGATTGTTTGCAGGCCAGTACGGAACTGGGCTTCCCGCTTATCGTCAAACCCGCCCATGAAGGCTCTAGCATCGGCATGGCCAAGGTGAACAGCGCCCAGGAACTGGTCGCCGCCTGGCAGGACGCCGCCAAATACGATTCCCAGGTACTGGTGGAGCAGTGGATCCACGGCCCGGAGTTCACCATCGCGGTACTGCGCGGCCAGGTGCTGCCGCCGATCGCCTTGGGTACGCCGCATGTGTTCTACGACTACGACGCCAAGTACATCGCCAACGACACCCAGTACCGCATTCCCTGCGGGCTGGATAGCGTCAAGGAACAAGAGCTGATCGACCTGACCGCGCGCGCCTGCAATGCCATTGGCATTGAGGGCTGGGGGCGGCTGGACGTGATGCAGGACGAGCAGGGCCGGTTCTGGCTGCTCGAAGTCAACACTGCACCGGGCATGACAGATCACAGCCTGGTGCCCATGGCGGCCCGCGCGGCTGGCCTGGACTTCCAGCAACTGGTGCTGGCAATCCTGGCCGAAAGCGTGGCGACGCGAGGCTAATAATCATGCAAGGCGCGATGATACGTCAGCAGCAACCCGTTACCGGCCGTAGCAAGCCGGTGCCGCGTGGTGCCAGCCGGCTGGTGGCCGACGAGCCCGTATCGGCGCGCCTGCCCAGGCCAAGCCTGGGCGGCCTCAAGCGCTTGCTGTGGCCGGTGTTGCTGGTGGCGGCCGGCTTTGGTGCCTACGAGGGCGCCGTTCGCCTGATGCCTTACGCCGACCGCCCGATCACCAAGATCGATGTGCAGGGCGACCTCAGCTACATCAGTCAGCAGTCGGTGCAGCAGCGTATCGCGCCCTATGTGGCGGCGAGCTTCTTCAGCGTCGACCTTCCGGCGATGCGGGCCGAGCTGGAGCAGATGCCGTGGATCGCCCACGCCGAAGTGCGCCGGGTATGGCCCGACGAGGTGGTAATCCGCCTTGAAGAACAGCTGCCGGTGGCACGCTGGGGTGATGCAGCCCTGCTCAACAACCAGGGTCAGGCTTTCGCCCCGCGCGAGCTGGCCAACTATGAGCATTTGCCGCAGCTGGCCGGGCCGCAGCGTGCTCAGCAACAAGTCATGCAGCAGTATCAGGTATTGAGCCAGATGCTGCGCCCCCTGGGCTTTTCCATCGCTCGCCTGGAGCTGCGCGAGCGAGGCAGCTGGTTCCTGACCACCGGTGCGAGCAGTGCCGGGCCAGGCATCGAGTTGCTGCTGGGGCGCGATCATCTGGTGGAGAAGATGCGCCGTTTCATTGCCATTTACGACAAGACACTCAAAGACCAGATCACCACTATCGCCCGCATTGATCTGCGTTATTCCAACGGACTTGCCGTTGGTTGGCGGGAACCGATTGCACCGACGACGGCCCAACCCGCCGTTGCGAAGAATTAGAGAGAGACAGGACCATGGCAAACGCGCATAGCGGCAAAATGATCGTCGGGCTGGACATTGGCACCTCCAAGGTGGTGGCGCTGGTGGGCGAAGTGGGCGAAGACGGCACCCTGGAAATCGTCGGGATCGGCACTCATCCGTCCCGTGGCCTGAAAAAAGGCGTGGTGGTGAACATCGAGTCTACCGTGCAGTCGATCCAGCGCGCAGTGGAAGAGGCGCAACTGATGGCCGGCTGCCGTATCCACTCGGCGTTCGTCGGTGTGGCCGGTAATCACATCCGCAGCCTGAACTCCCACGGCATCGTCGCCATTCGTGACCGCGAGGTCAGCCTGGCCGACCTGGAGCGCGTACTCGACGCCGCCCAGGCCGTGGCGATTCCGGCCGACCAGCGCGTGCTGCACACCTTGCCGCAGGACTACGTGATCGACAACCAGGAAGGCGTGCGCGAGCCGCTGGGCATGTCTGGCGTGCGCCTGGAAGCCAAGGTTCACGTGGTCACTTGCGCAGTCAACGCCGCCCAGAACATCGAGAAGTGTGTGCGCCGCTGCGGCCTGGAAATCGACGACATCATCCTCGAACAGCTGGCTTCGGCCTACTCGGTACTGACCGATGATGAAAAAGAGCTGGGCGTGTGCCTGGTGGACATCGGTGGTGGCACCACCGACATCGCCATCTTCACCGAGGGCGCCATCCGCCACACGGCGGTCATCCCGATTGCTGGCGACCAGGTGACCAACGACATCGCCATGGCCCTGCGTACCCCGACCCAGTACGCCGAGGAGATCAAGATCCGCTACGCCTGTGCCCTGGCCAAACTGGCTGGCGCGGGCGAGACCATCAAGGTGCCGAGCGTGGGCGATCGCCCACCGCGCGAGCTGTCGCGCCAGGCCCTGGCCGAGGTGGTGGAGCCACGTTACGACGAGCTCTTCACCCTGATCCAGGCCGAACTGCGCCGCAGCGGCTACGAAGACCTGGTGCCCGCCGGCATCGTCCTCACCGGTGGCACCGCGAAGATGGAAGGTGCCGTGGAACTGGCCGAGGAAATCTTCCACATGCCGGTACGCCTGGGCGTGCCGCACAGCGTTCGGGGGCTGAGCGACGTGGTGCGCAACCCGATCTATTCCACTGGTGTGGGCTTGCTCACCTACGGCCTGCTCAAGCAGTCCGAGGACTTGGCCCTGACCGGTAACAGCAACAGCAGCAGCAACAGCTATGGCGATGAACCGAAGGCCCCAGTGCTTGAACGCTTCAAGAAGTGGGTCCAGGGCAACTTCTAAGTTTCAAAGCAGTAGTGGTAGGCGCAACAACTAGAGAACTGTAAGGAGAGGGAAAATGTTCGAGCTCGTAGACAACGTCCCGCAAAGCCCGGTCATCAAGGTGATCGGCGTTGGTGGTGGTGGCGGCAACGCCGTCAATCACATGGTCAAGAGCAGCATCGAAGGCGTGGAATTCATCTGCGCCAACACCGATGCCCAGGCGCTGAAAAACATTGGCGCGCGCACCATCCTGCAATTGGGCACTGGCGTGACCAAGGGCCTGGGTGCCGGTGCCAATCCGGAGGTCGGCCGTCAGGCCGCGCTGGAAGACCGTGAGCGCATCGCTGAAGTGCTGCAGGGCACCAACATGGTGTTCATCACCACCGGCATGGGTGGCGGTACCGGTACCGGTGCTGCGCCAATCATTGCCGAAGTGGCCAAGGAAATGGGTATCCTCACCGTTGCAGTGGTGACTCGTCCGTTCCCGTTCGAAGGCCGCAAGCGCATGCAGATCGCCGATGAAGGCATCCGCATGCTGGCTGAAAGCGTCGACTCGTTGATCACCATCCCCAACGAGAAGCTGCTGACCATCCTGGGCAAGGATGCCAGCCTGCTGTCCGCCTTCGCCAAGGCTGACGATGTACTGGCTGGTGCCGTACGCGGTATCTCCGACATCATCAAGCGCCCCGGCATGATCAACGTCGACTTCGCCGACGTGCGTACCGTGATGGGTGAAATGGGCATGGCCATGATGGGTACTGGCTGCGCCAGCGGCCCGAACCGTGCGCGCGAAGCCACCGAGGCAGCTATCCGTAACCCGCTGCTGGAAGACGTCAACCTGCAGGGCGCCCGCGGTATCCTGGTGAACATCACCGCAGGCCCGGACCTGTCGCTGGGTGAGTACTCCGACGTGGGTAGCATCATCGAAGCCTTCGCCTCCGACCACGCGATGGTCAAGGTCGGCACCGTGATCGACCCGGACATGCGCGACGAATTGCACGTGACCGTGGTGGCCACTGGTCTGGGCGCACGCATCGAGAAGCCTGTGAAGGTGGTCGACAATACCCTGCAGACTGCCCAGCAGGCATACGAGGCGTCCAATCCTGCGCCGGTGCGCCAGGAGCAGCCAGCGGTCAACTACCGTGACCTGGAGCGCCCGACCGTCATGCGCAACCAGGCGCATGCAGGTGCTGCCGCAGCCGCTAAACTGAACCCTCAGGATGACCTGGACTACCTCGATATCCCGGCATTCCTGCGTCGTCAGGCTGATTAATGGAATTTATCAGGGGTATAAAGGTGATTGGTATTCATCAAAGGTTGGGTCTGTTATCATCCCCAGCCTTTGTTGATACCTGTTCGCAATTTGCGCTGAAGCGGCCAATGCCATGATTAAACAACGCACCCTGAAGAATACCATCCGTGCCACAGGTGTCGGTCTGCACTCCGGGGAGAAGGTTTACCTGACCCTCAAGCCTGCACCTGTTGACACCGGCATCGTCTTCCGCCGCGCCGACCTCGACCCTGTGGTCGAAATCCCTGCGCGTGCGGCCAACGTCGGCGAGACAACCATGTCGACGACGTTGGTCAACGGTGACGTCAAGGTCGATACGGTCGAGCACCTGCTCTCCGCCATGGCGGGCCTGGGCATCGATAACGCCTACGTCGAGCTCTCCGCCTCGGAAGTGCCGATCATGGATGGCAGCGCCGGTCCTTTTGTATTCCTGATTCAGTCTGCCGGCCTGGAAGAACAGGACGCAGCCAAGAAGTTCATCCGCATCCTGCGTGAGGTAACCGTGGAAGAGGGCGACAAGCGCGCCACGTTCCTGCCTTTCGAAGGTTTCAAGGTGAGCTTCGAGATCGATTTCGATCACCCGGTGCTTCGCAACCGGACCCAGAGCGCCAGCGTCGACTTTTCCAGCACCTCGTTCGTGAAGGAAGTCAGCCGCGCGCGTACTTTTGGCTTCATGCGTGACATCGAGTACCTGCGCAAGCACAACCTTGCGTTGGGTGGCAGTGTCGAGAACGCCATCGTGGTCGATGAGGACGGCGTGCTCAACGAAGACGGCCTTCGTTACGAAGACGAATTCGTCAAGCACAAGATCCTCGACGCCATCGGCGATCTGTACCTGCTGGGCAACAGCTTGATCGGCGAGTTCAAGGGCTTCAAGTCCGGCCACGCGCTGAACAACCAGCTGTTGCGCAAGCTGATTGCTGAAACCGATGCCTGGGAAGTGGTCACTTTCGAAGATGCCAGTACGGCACCGATCTCGTACATGCGCCCTGTTGCGGCCGTGTAAGTTCGAACACTCTCTAGTTCATTAAGGCCACCTTCGGGTGGCCTTTTTTATGGGTGCGCCAGGCATGGCGCGTTGCGCGTAGCGCAACCCGCTTGGTTGTGGTGGCCAAAGCGGGTGACTTGGAGGTGAAAGTCCTCTACACACCCGGCAAGGGGAAGTGTTAGCCAGAGGCAAGGGTGTCGTGGGCGACCGCGAATCTGAAGGAAGCCCGAGGCAAACTGCTGGCCTGACGAACAGGAAGCGGATAGAGGCGGCACAGCGGGGTGAGGCGGCCCAAATCGTCAAAGCCCAGTACTTGCACGGGACGCTGTGACGTAAATCCGACAGGCATAAGCAGGAAGGTCACGCGAATTACCCTGGGAGATCTGCACGTTTGCCACTGTGCTACCGAGCGTCGAGAGGCGACGGGACGAGCGTGCAGAAGTCAGCCGAGGCCGTAGTAAGTGGCGGTTAACCGCGCCACCAAGGGCCGAACAGGTTATGCCGCCAGTAGGCGTCACTGTCTCGTTGGTAGCCGTAATGCAGAAATTTCCTACAACGGAATCTGTCACTCCGAATCCCGGCCAGAAGCCGAGGGTGATGCCTGACAGTGCAAAGGTGCCGGCGGCGTCAGCGACGTGGACGAACGCGGAGCCGGACACGCTGATGGAGCGGGTGCTTGCACCGGCCAACCTCAGGCGTGCGTATCAACGCGTGGTTAGCAACAAGGGGGCTCCGGGTGCCGATGGCATGACGGTCGCTGACTTGGCGGGCTACGTGAAACAGTATTGGCCAACCCTCAAGGCCAGGTTGCTGGCCGGTGAATACCATCCCCAAGCAGTGCGAGCGGTTGAAATTCCCAAGCCGCAGGGCGGCACACGGCAACTGGGAATCCCCACCGTCGTGGATCGCCTGATCCAGCAAGCATTACAGCAACAACTCACGCTACTCTTCGATCCGCTGTTTTCGGACTACAGCTACGGTTTTCGTCCGGGCAAAAGCGCTCACCAAGCCGTTGAACTGGCCCGCTCCCATGTGGCGGCGGGGCATCGCTGGTGCGTGGAGCTTGATCTGGAAAAGTTCTTTGATCGGGTCAACCACGACATCCTGATGGCCTGCTTGCAGCGTCGCGTCGAAGACAAGCGAGTGCTTAGGCTCATCCGCCGCTACCTTGAAGCTGGGGCCATGTCGGGCGGTATCGTCAGCCAACGGCAAGAGGGGACACCGCAAGGCGGCCCACTCTCGCCGTTGCTGTCGAATATCCTTCTGGATGAGCTCGACCGCGAATTGGAACGGCGGGGTCATCGCTTCGTGCGCTACGCCGATGATGCGAACATTTATGTGCGCAGTCCTCGGGCGGGCGAGCGGGTGTTGGCCAGTATCGAGCGCTTCCTGTGCCATCGTTTGAAACTGACGGTGAACCGGAAGAAGAGCCAAGTAGCAGGGGCTTGGAAGTGTGACTACTTGGGTTACGGGATGAGCAGGCACCAGCAACCAAGGCTGCGTGTGGCAACGATGAGCCTGGGGCGCTTACGCGACCGACTCAGAATATTGCTACGCAGTGTAAGGGCCCGCAAAGTGGCGACTGTCATTGAGCGAATCAACCCTGTCCTGCGAGGCTGGGCTGGCTACTTCAAGCTCAGCCAGAGCAAACGCCCACTTGAGAAATTGGATGGTTGGGTCAGGCATAAACTTCGCTGCGTCATCTGGCGTCAATGGAAACGGCCCTCAACGAGGGCGCGCAACCTGATGCGCCTGGGCCTGAGCGAAGAACGTGCCTGTAAATCGGCCTTTAATGGCCGAGGCCCGTGGTGGAACTCGGGAGCATCTCATGTGAATCAGGCGCTACCGAAGAGGCTATGGGATAGGTTCGGACTGGTCTCGATACTGGATACGATAAACCGGCTTAGCCGTATAACCTGAACCGCCGTGTACGGAACCGTACGCACGGTGGTGTGAGAGGACGGCGGCTGTGAAGCCGCCTCCTACTCGATCTTGTCCTGAGCGTGGGCGGCCAAGCGTTCCAGTGCTGCGCGCAGTTTGGGGTCGGTAATGCCCTCGGCGGTGTCGCGCAGGCTCTCGGCCGCGCTGTTCGAAAGCTCGGCAGCATGCCCACCACGCTTGGCCGGCACCAGCGGCGGCTGCACTTTGTACAGGATGCGCCTGAGGTTGCCGAATGCTTCCATGGCCTGCAGTGCCGCCAGCAAACGCTTCTGCTGGTAGCGCAGGCGGGTTGCCCAATGGCCGTCGGTTACCACCAGCAACAAAGTGCCATCGCGCCAGGACGCCACATGGCAGTGCTCGCGGGCGGCCGGTTGCAACTGGCTTTCCAGCAGGCGCTGCAAATGCTCCAGGCGCTCGGCCTGGTTCAGCAGCAGGCGCAGCGGGCGCACCTGGCGCAACAGGGCGGAGGGCGGCTGGGCGGGGGAAGGTTTATAGGCCATGGGGGTACGCGTGAGGTGACGTGGGCACAGTCTAACATCTCCGTTGCCTGTGCCGGCCTCTTCGCGGGTGAACCCGCTCCTACCAGGGTTATCGATATCTTGTAGGAGCGGGTTCACCCGCGAAGAGGCCGGCACAGGCAGCCAAAGACAAGACTGGTTCTCGATAGCTTTCATGTTGCCAAGCCTTGAACTCAGTGAAAATGCCCCTATCTAAAACAGGCCCCTGCCAAAACGCTGTATCAGCATCGTGGAAAACCACCACTTTCCTCACCATCGTTTCCGGGTAGAATGCTCGTTCGCATGCGGCCTATGGGCTGCACGGGCGACTCATGGGGCCGCCCTCCATCCCTACGTGTGGAAGATCCTGCCGATATGTTTGCGCCTTTGTTAAAAAAACTTTTTGGAAGCAAGAACGAGCGTGAAGTCAAACGCATGCTCAAGACGGTGAGTATCGTCAATGCCTTCGAAGAGAAGATGGTGGCCCTCTCCGACGAGCAACTGCGGGGCAAGACCGTAGAGTTCAAGGAGCGCCTGGCCAAAGGCGAGACACTGGACCAATTGCTGCCCGAAGCCTTCGCCGTGGCCCGAGAGGCCGGTAAGCGCGTAATGGGCATGCGCCATTTCGATGTGCAGTTGATCGGCGGCATGACCCTGCACGAGGGTATGATCGCAGAAATGCGCACCGGTGAAGGCAAGACCTTGGTCGGTACCCTGGCCGTTTACCTCAATGCATTGTCCGGCAAGGGCGTGCACGTGGTCACCGTCAACGACTATCTGGCGCGCCGTGACGCCAACTGGATGCGCCCGCTGTACGAATTCCTCGGTCTGTCGGTCGGTATCGTCTCGGCCTTCCAGCCGCCGGAAGAAAAGCGCGCTGCCTATGCCGCCGACATCACCTACGGCACCAACAACGAATTCGGTTTCGACTACCTGCGCGACAACATGGCGTTCAGCCAGGACGAGAAGTTCCAGCGTGAACTGAACTTCGCCGTGATCGACGAAGTCGACTCCATCCTCATCGACGAAGCGCGTACCCCGCTGATCATTTCCGGTCAGGCCGAGGACAGCTCCAAGCTGTACATCGAGATCAACCGCCTGATCCCGCGCCTCACCCAGCACATCGAAGAGGTCGAAGGCCAGGTCACCCAGGAAGGCCACTTCACCATCGACGAGAAGAGTCGCCAGGTGGAATTGAACGAAGCCGGCCACCAGTTCATCGAAGAGATGCTGGCCCAGGCGGGCCTGCTCGCCGAAGGCGAGAGCCTGTACTCCGCGCACAACCTGGGCTTGCTGACACATGTCTACGCCGGTCTTCGTGCACACAAGTTGTTCCACCGCAACGTCGAGTACATCGTTCAGGACGGCCAGGTCCTGCTGATTGACGAACACACCGGCCGTACCATGCCAGGTCGTCGTCTCTCCGAGGGCCTGCACCAGGCCATCGAAGCAAAAGAGAACCTGAACATCCAGGCCGAGAGCCAGACCCTGGCTTCGACCACGTTCCAGAACTATTTCCGCCTGTACACCAAGCTGTCCGGCATGACCGGTACCGCCGACACCGAAGCGTTCGAGTTCCAGTCGATCTACGGCCTGAACGTGATGGTCATTCCGCCGAACAAGCCACTGGCGCGTAAGGACTACAACGACCTGGTGTACCTGACCGCTGACGAGAAATACGCCGCGATCATCGCCGACATCAAGGAAAGCATGAAGCTGGGCCGCCCGGTGCTGGTGGGTACCGCGACCATTGAAACTTCCGAGCACATGTCCAACCTCCTGAAAAAGGAAGGTATCGACCACAAGGTGCTCAACGCCAAGTATCACGAGAAGGAAGCCGAGATTATTGCGCAGGCAGGCGCGCCCGGTGCACTGACCATCGCCACCAACATGGCTGGCCGTGGTACCGATATCCTGCTGGGCGGTAACTGGGAAGCCGAAGTGGCTGCCCTGGAAAACCCGACCGCCGAGCAGATCGCCCAGATCAAGGCCGACTGGCAGAAGCGTCACCAGCAAGTGATCGAAACGGGTGGCCTGCATGTAATCGCTTCCGAGCGCCACGAATCGCGCCGTATCGACAACCAGCTGCGTGGCCGCTCCGGTCGTCAGGGCGACCCGGGCTCCAGCCGCTTCTACCTGTCGCTGGAAGACAGCCTGATGCGCATCTTCGCCTCTGACCGGGTGAAGAACTTCATGAAGGCACTGGGCATGCAGTCGGGCGAGGCCATCGAGCACCGCATGGTCACCAACGCTATCGAGAAAGCCCAACGCAAGGTCGAAGGCCGCAACTTCGACATTCGTAAGCAATTGCTCGAATATGACGACGTCGCCAACGAACAGCGCAAGGTGATCTACCACATGCGCAACAGCTTGCTGGCCGCCGAGAACATTGGTGACACCATCGTCGAATTCCGCAAGGAAGTACTGGACGCTACCATCAGCCAGCACATTCCGCCGCAGTCGCTGCCAGAGCAGTGGGACGTTGCCGGCCTGGAGGCTTCGCTGGCCAGCGATTTCGCCATCAAGTTGCCAATCCAGCAATGGCTCGACGAGGACGATCACCTCTACGAAGAGACCTTGCGCGAGAAGCTGCTGAGCGAGATCACCGCTGCCTACACCGAGAAGGAAGACCAGGCTGGTCTCGAAGCCCTGCGAACCTTCGAGAAGCAGATTCTGCTGCGCGTGCTGGACGACCTGTGGAAAGACCACCTGTCGACCATGGACCACCTGCGTCACGGTATTCACCTGCGTGGTTATGCGCAGAAGAACCCGAAGCAGGAGTACAAGCGCGAGTCGTTCAGCCTGTTCCAGGAACTGCTGGAGTCGATCAAGCGCGACACCATCCGTGTGCTGTCGCACGTACAGGTTCGCCGCGAAGACCCAGCCGAAGAAGAAGCCCGCCTGCGCCGCGAGGCCGAAGAGCTGGCTAGCCGCATGCAATTCCAGCACGCCGCTGTATCGGGCCTGGAAAGTGAGCAACTGAGCGAGGAGGGGGCCGAAGTAGCGGTAGCCTCGGCGCCAGTACGCAATGACCAGAAGCTGGGCCGCAACGAGCCGTGCTGGTGCGGCTCGGGCAAGAAGTTCAAGCATTGCCATGGTCAGATCGAGTGATCTGAACCGTACGTTGTACAAGCCTGGGGCCGCTTTGCGGCCCTTTCGCGACACAAGGCCGCTCCCACAGGTACCGCGCTCGTCCATCAACGGGCGCGATCCTTGTGGGAGCGGCCTTGTGTCGCGATGGGGCGCGAAGCGGCCCCTTTTTCGAAATCATCGTTTTTTCTAGGAGCGCTCTAATGGCTGTTGGTCTTGGTCCTTTGCCCACCCTGCACCCGGTTCCGGGTTTTGAACTCGGTATCGCTTCTGCCGGTATCAAGCGCCCGGGGCGCAAGGATGTGGTGGTCATGCGCTGTGCCGAAGGCTCCAGCGTGGCGGGTGTGTTCACCCTCAACGCCTTCTGCGCCGCGCCGGTGATCCTGTCCAAGCAGCGTGTACAGGGCACCGTGCGCTACCTGCTGACCAACACAGGTAACGCCAACGCCGGCACCGGCGCGCCGGGCCTGGCCGCCGCCGAGCGTACCTGCGCCAAGCTGGCCGAACTGGCTGGCGTACCGGCCGAGTCGGTACTGCCGTTTTCCACCGGCGTGATCGGTGAGCCGCTGCCGGTCGAGAAGATCGAAGGCGCGCTGCAGGCGGCGCTCGACAACCTGTCGGAAAACAACTGGGCTGAGGCCGCTACCGGCATCATGACCACCGACACCCTGCCCAAGGGGGCCAGCCGCCAGTTCCAGCACGATGGCGTGACCGTTACCGTCACGGGCATCAGCAAGGGGGCAGGCATGATCCGCCCGAACATGGCGACCATGCTGGGTTACATCGCCACCGACGCCAAGGTGGCGCCAAAGGTACTCAAGGACCTGATGCTCGACGGCGCCAACAAGTCGTTCAATCGCATCACTATCGATGGTGACACCTCGACCAACGATTGCTGCATGCTGATCGCTACCGGCAAGGCCGACCTGCCGGAAGTGACCGAAGCCAGCGGCGCGCTCTTCGAAGCGCTGAAAAAGGCCGTGTTCGAGGTGTGCATGGAAGTGGCCCAGGCCATCGTCCGTGACGGCGAAGGCGCGACCAAGTTCGTGACCGTGCAGGTCAACGGTGGTGGCAACCACCAGGAGTGCCTGGACGTCGGTTACGCCGTGGCCCACTCGCCGCTGATCAAGACCGCGCTGTTCGCCTCCGACCCGAATTGGGGCCGCATCCTCGCCGCGGTTGGCCGTGCCGGTGTGCCGGAACTGGATGTGAGCCTGATCGACGTTTACCTGGACAACGTTTGCATTGCGAGCCAAGGCGGCCGCAGCCCGAGCTATACCGAGGCGCAGGGTTCGGCAGTGATGGCCCAGGAAGAGATCACCATCCGTATCGAGCTGGGCCGTGGCCAGTGCAGCGAAACCATCTGGACGACCGACCTGTCCCACGAGTACGTGAAGATCAACGCCGAGTACCGTACCTGATCTACTGATCCGAAAGCCTCTTCGCGGGCACGCCCGCTCCCACAGGTGTTGCAATGCCTGCAGGAGCGGTGCGGTCCCTGTAGGAGCGGGCTTGCCCGCGAAAGGCCGCGCAGCGGCCTGCGGGTTTTGCAATACAAACCTGATGGAGCCGAACCATGAGCTATCACCTGATCATCGGCGACAAGCTGTACTCCTCCTGGTCGCTGCGTGGCGCCTTGGCCCTCGAGCTGGCTGGCATGCCCTACGAAGAAACCCTGATCAAGCTGAACCAGCCTGATACCCGCCAGCGCATCCTCGCTTTCTCCTCCACCGGCAAGGTACCGCTGCTCAAGACCGAGCACGGTGTGATCGCGGACTCGCTGGCCATTGCCGAATACCTCAACGAACGCCACCCCGAAGCCCAGATGTGGCCTGCCGATGTGGCGGCGCGAGCCCAGGCCCGTTCGGCCTGTGCGCAGATGCATAGCGGCTTTTTTGCCCTGCGCGGCGCCATGCCGTTCGACTTGTCGCGCGACCAGGCGCTGGACAACGTGCCGCTGGACGTGCAAATCGACATCGACCGTATCGTTGCGCTGTGGTCCGAATGCCGTCTGGTGGCCAAGGACAGCGGCCCGTTCCTGTTCGGCAAGGCAAGCCTGGCCGATGCCTTCTTTGCCCCGGTGGCCGTGCGCCTGCGCACCTACCGCGTAGAAGTCCCCGCTGAGGCGGCAGCCTACATCGAGACCATTTATCAGTGGCCAGCCTTCCAGGCATGGCAACAGGCAGGCCTGGAGGAGCGTGAAGCGTGAAACGGATTCATGTAGTAGCGGCCGTCATTCGCGGTGCTGATGGCCGTATTCTGATCGCACGTCGTGCCGATACCCAGCACCAGGGCGGCTTGTGGGAGTTTCCCGGTGGCAAGGTGGAGGAAGGCGAGAGCGTCGAAGCGGCGCTTGCCCGCGAGTTGCGCGAGGAGCTGGGCATTGAGGTAACCCGGTCGCGTGCGCTGATCAAGGTCAGCCATGACTACCCGGACAAGCAGGTGCTGCTGGATGTGCGCGAGGTCGAAGCGTTCACTGGCGAACCCCATGGTGCCGAAGGCCAGCCGCTGGAGTGGGTTGCCCCGCGCGATTTGCCGCAGTACGAATTCCCCGAGGCCAACAAGCCGATCGTCGCCGCTGCGCGCCTGCCGGACCAGTACCTGATCACCCCGGATGGCCTGGAGGTGCCGCAGCTGCTCAAGGGCATCCAGAAGGCGGTGGCCAACGGCATTCGCCTTATCCAGTTGCGTGCTCCGGACATGTACGACCCCAAGTACCGCGACGTGGCGGTGGATGCGGTCGGGCTGTGTGCGGGCAAGGCGCAGTTGATGCTTAAAGGGCCACTGGAATGGCTGGGTGATTTCCCAGCGGCAGGTTGGCACCTGACGGCCGCGCAACTGCGCAAGTACGCTGCCAGGGGCCGGCCGTTCCCCAAGGAACGCTGGTTGGCCGCGTCCTGCCACAGTGCCGAGGAGCTGGCGCTGGCTGAGCAGATGGGCGTGGACTTTGTCACCCTGTCGCCAGTGCAGGCAACCCAGACTCATCCGGATGCGGCGCCGCTGGGCTGGGATGAGGCGCAGCGCGTGATTGCCGGGTTCAACAAACCGGTGTATCTGCTGGGTGGGGTAGGTCCGAGTGAGCGCGAGCAGGCTTGGGAAGCGGGTGCACAGGGTGTGGCAGGCATCCGGGCGTTCTGGCCCGAGGTTTGAGTCCCCTGTAACAGGGGCCGCTGCGGGGCCCATTCGCGGGCTTGCCCGCTCCCACAGGAAACTCACAAGCTCCAAGCCTGCTCGAAACCTGTGGGAGCGGGCAAGCCCGCGAATGGGCTGCAAAGCAGCCCCAGAAGTATCAGCCTTGGGGTTTCTCGGCGGGCTGCCACAAAACCTCAGCCACCCCTTGGCGCCGCCCGATGATCCGCGCCGCCACGAACAATAGATCGGAAAGCCGGTTGATATATGTCATCCCAACGCCTTCCAGCGGCTCCATGGCATTCAACTGCTGGCACCGGCGCTCTGCACTGCGCGCCAGGCTGCGGCACACATGCGCCTGCGCCACCAGCGCCGAACCACTGGGCAGAATGAAGTTCTTCAGCGGCCCCAGCTCTTCGTTCCACACATCGATGGCCGCCTCCAGGCGTTCCACTTCCGCCAGGTTCAACGCCTGGTAACTGGGCATCGCCAGCTCGCCACCCAGGTCGAACAAGCGGTGCTGACACGGCGCCAGCACCTCGGTCACTTCATTCAGCCCGTGCTCGGCAAGCCCCGCCAGCAGCAACCCCAACTGGCTGTTCAGGCTGTCCACCTCGCCAATCGCTTCGATCCGCGGGTGGTCCTTGGGCACCCGACGGCCGTCGCCGAGGCCGGTTTCGCCTTTGTCGCCGGTGCGGGTATAGATCTTCGAAAGGCGGTAGCCCATGTCATTGCTCCGTTCTGGCCGGCACCGCCGCTGCCGGCTGGCTGAGGGGCAGGCGCAGGGTAAAGCAGGTGCCTTGGCCTGGCGTGGATTGCACTTCCATCTGCCCCTTGTGGTTGTTGGTGATGATGAAGTACGAGACTGACAGGCCCAGCCCGGTGCCCTGGCCGATTTCCTTGGTGGTGAAGAACGGCTCGAAGGTGCGCTTGCGCACTGCCTCGGGCATGCCGACGCCATTGTCCTCGACCTGGATTTCCGCCCACGGCGGGTTCAGCCGGGTGCGCAGTGTGATGCGCCCGGGCTCGCTGGGTTGCGGGCGCTGGTGGATGGCTTGGGCCGCATTCTTCAGCAAGTTGAGCAGTACTTGTTCCAGCTCGTTGGCGGTGCAGGGCACCGGCCCCAGGTTGGGGTCGAACTGGCGCACGATGGCTTGACCCTTGAAGTCGAAGCCGATGGCCAGGTCGAAGTCATTGCCGGCAATTTCAAGGGCCTGATCGATCAGTGCCGGCAGCTCACATGGCACCAGTTGGCGGTCGCTGCGGCGGCTGAAGCTGAGCATGTGGGTGACGATCTTCGCCGCCCGGGCTCCGGCCTGCTGAATGCCGTCGAGCAGTTGCGGCACCTCGCGGCTGTCCAGATAGCGGTTGATCGTGGCCAGGTCGATGCCCAGCTCTTCGGCCTGTTCCTGGTTGCGCGGCAGGTCGGACGACAGGCGCCGGCGAATGTTCTGCACGTTGTGCAGGATAGCGCCCAGCGGGTTGTTGATTTCATGCGCCATGCCGGCAGCCAGGCCACCGACCGAGAGCATTTTTTCCGACTGCACCATCATCTCTTCCAATGACAGACGCTGGGTGATGTCGTCGATACGAATGACCACGCCGCGCCCACCGCCGCCGGTCAGTGGGTAGAAGGTCAGGGCGTAGTGGCGTAGGTCGTCGCCCTTGGGCCAGGTTACCCGCTCGATCTTCGCCACTCGATGTTTTTCCACGGTCTCCTTCAGCTGCGGGAGGAACGGCTTCAGCGGTTCGAAAGCAATGAACACGGGCTGGTTAAGTGCCTCGTCCAGTGGCGTGCCGGAAAGCACCGTGGCTTCGTGGTTCCATTGGGTCACGTAAAGCTGTTCGTCGAGGGCAATCAGCGCCGAGGGCATCGAGTCGATGATGCTGTTGAGGTAGTTCTGGAAACCGGTGAGTTTTTTCTCGATCTTGCTGCGTACCTGCACTTCCAGTTCCAGCTTGCGGTTGGTGTGGCGGGTTTCCTCAGCAAGGCCCTGAGCCTGGTCGTAGGCGCTCTGGAATTCATCGCGGGCGCTCTTGAGCTGCTGCTCGCGGGCCTCGATGCGCGACAGCATGGTGTTGAAGGCCTCGGCCAGGCTGCCGATTTCATCGTCGTTGCCGCGCTGGGCGCGCAAGGCGTAGCTCTCTTCACGGGTAACCTGGCGGCTGAGTTCCTCAAGCTGGTTGATCGGTTGTGTGATCAGGCGCTTGATCTGCCGGGCGATGACGATCCATAGCAGGACACTGAATACCAGGATACCCAGGCTGGCGCTGAGTGTGCCGGTGTAGAAGGCCATGGGCAGTTCGCTGCTGGCTACCAGCAGCAAGTGTGCCGGTGGGTTGGCATCGCGGGGGATGCGGATCAACTGAGTGCTGCGAAACTCCATCAGGCGCCAGCCGTCGATGTTTCGAAAACGCTTGGGCAGGGCCAGCGGCTCACCATGCTGCAACTGCGCCAGCATCTGCCCATCGCCACCGTAGACGGCGGCGGCACGCAGCGGTGTGTAATTGTCCAGTTCCTTGAGCAGGGCACGGGCGGTGTCCGGGGTGTCGCCGGCGCGGGCTGCAAGCTGTGGATTGGCCACCAGCCGGCCGATGGTCTGCAACGCCTGCGGCGCCATGCTTTCCTGGGTAATCCAGTAGGCGGCGCTGATGAAGGTGAGGTTGGCCACCAGCAAGATGGTCACCAGCAGTACCAGCAGGGCCGCCAGTAGCTTCTGCCCGACCGGGAGGTTTTCCAGGCGTTGGCGCAAGGTCATGGGCAAGGCAATGTCCGTATCCGGTTGAAGGGCCGCGTCAGTCGCAGGGCAAACCACGCACGCGCAGGTTTTCGACCAAGCGCTGCAGCAGGTGTTCCAGCTGCGGCAGCTGCAGGCCATGACGTGTGGCCGCGCGGCAAGCATGGCCGAGCAGGTAGTGCAACTCGGTGCGCCGTCCTGCATGCACGTCCTGGTACATGGAAGAATAGTTGCCTGCGGTGGCGAGGATTACCCGCTGCACTTCTTCGTCCAGCCCCTCGGCTGCTTGCGGCTGGCCGCAACGGTGCAGCAGCCGGGCCAGCTCGACGCACAGGGCCTGAACTTCACCCAGGTGCCCCAGCAGCCCGCCATTCTGGCAATCGTGAAGCACGGTCAGCGGGTTGATGGCGCAATTGAGCGCCAGCTTGCGCCACAGGCGGGTGAGTATGTCCACTGTCCATTCAGCAGGGATACCGGCTTCGTGCAGGTCATCGAACCAGGCGGGGATCATGGGGTTACGTGGGTCGCCCAGCCAGTTGAAGCCATGGCCGGCAAAACGCACCTGCCAGTCCCCCTCGCGGAAGGCGCCTTCGGTGCTGGAGACGAAGATGCAGCGAGCGTGCGGCACAACGTCGGCGACTTCATCCTGGCTGCCCAGGCCATTCTGCAACAGCAGCACTTCCGCGCTCTCGGCCAGCCGCGGCGCTACACCGGCAATCGCCGGGGCTGCGTCATAGGCTTTGCAGGCCACCAGCAGGCGGTGGATCGGGCCTTGCGCCTGGGCGGTTTCGGCAGGTATGGCGTAGTGCCGTGTTTGCTCTTGCTCGACCAAGGTCAGGCCGCCAGCCTGCTGATAAGCCTGCAACCGTTGCCCGTCACGCAGGATCAGGCGCACAGCCTTGCCTGCGCGTGCCAGGCGGCAGGCCCACAGACTGCCCAGGCTACCGGCGCCGAGAATATGCCAGGTGCTGCTCATATGCGTTTCGCAACCCGTTATAATGAGCCCGCATTTTAACCTTCAAACCCAGCGCGCTCCATCTTCAGCCTGAGCGCGCTTTTATTTTGGGAGAACAACCATGCCTTCGTTCGACGTGGTATCGGAACTGGACAAGCACGAAGTGCAGAACGCGGTCGACAACGCCATCAAGGAACTGGACCGCCGCTACGACCTCAAGGGCAAAGGCACCTTCGAGTTCAAGGACAAAGAGCAGACCGTGATGCTCACCGCCGAGGAAGAGTTCCAGCTCGAGGCGATGCTGGAGATCCTGCGCCTGGCGCTGGTCAAGCGCAAGATCGACGTGAAGTGCCTGGAAACCAAGGACCCGTACGCCTCCGGCAAGGAAAAGAAACAGGAAGCCAAGTTCCGCGAAGGCATCGACAAGGACCTGGCGAAAAAGATCGTTGCCACCATCAAGGATGGCAAGTTGAAAGTACAGGCCGCCATCCAGGGTGAGCAGGTACGGGTAACCGGCAAGAAGCGTGACGACCTGCAGGAAGCCATTGCCCTGCTGCGCACCAAGGAATTCGACATGCCGCTGCAGTTCAACAACTTCCGCGACTGATGTGGGGTCGCCCGGAACCCCGATGGCCAAATGATGTCCATGGGGGCCGGGGTTGCGTAATAACACGCGCGGCCTGTTCTACCGTGTACTTGCCGCTCGGCATCAGGAGATGAATATGGATTTGAACGCTGAGGTCGATCAGCTCGTCCGCCAATCCCAGACGTGGATCCCTTTGATCATGGAATACGGCAGCCGTGTGCTGCTGGCACTGCTGACCCTGGCGGTTGGCTGGTGGATCATCAACAAGGTCAGCGCCCGCCTCGGCAAGCTGGTTGGCCTGCGCAACGCCGACCTGGCGCTGCAGGGCTTCATCAGCTCTCTGGCGAACATCGTGCTGAAGGTGCTGCTATTGGTCAGCGTGGCCTCGATGATCGGCATCGAGACCACCTCGTTCGTCGCAGCCATCGGTGCCGCAGGCCTGGCCATCGGCCTGGCCTTGCAGGGCAGCCTGGCGAACTTCGCCGGTGGTGTGCTGATTCTGATGTTCCGCCCGTTCCGTATCGGTGACTGGATCGAGGCGCAGGGCGTTGCCGGCACCGTCGACAGTATCCAGATCTTCCACACCGTGCTCCGCACCGCTGACAACAAGACAGTCATCATGCCCAATGGCAGCCTGTCCAACGGCATCATTACCAACACCAACCGCCAGCCGACGCGCAAGGTGGTGTTCGATGTGGGCGTTGACTACGAGGCCGACCTGCAGACTGCCCGCAATGTGTTGCTGGAGCTGGCGAAGGACCCACGTGTTCTGCAAGACCCGGCACCGCAGGCGGTCGTGTCGACGCTGGGCGACAGCTCGATCACCGTATCGCTGCGCTTGTGGACCAAGACCTCCGATTACTGGGACGTGATGTTCATGCTCAACGAGTATGCGCGTGACCGGTTGAAGGCCGAAGGGATCGACATTCCGTTTCCGCAGCGGGTTATTCGCGTGGTGCAGGAGACTGCAACGCAGTAATACCGCGTCAAAGCCGGGGCCGCAAAGCGGCCCCGACTTTTTTCCTGCCCTGATTACACTTGTTCACAGCAATTTCCGACCATTTCTGGCATATAGCCTGACCCCGCCTGCCACACCCGATACGCCATCATGAAACCACTGCTGTATATCACCCCTCTGCGCGCCTTGCTGTTCGGCCTGACGCTGGCCCTGTTCGAGCTACTGACCTACCTGGCCAGCGACGCGGTCATGCCGGCCATGCCGATTGTGGTCGGCGACCTCGACGCCAGCCCTGAGTACATTCCCCATGCCCTCAACCTTTACCTGCTGGGGGGCGTGGTACTGCAATGGCTGATCGGCCCGCTGGCCGACCGCTATGGACGGCGCCCGCTGCTGCTGGTCGGCTGCGCGTTCTTTGGCTTGGCGTGCCTGGCGACTTTCTGGGGCCAGGACATCGGCCTGTTCAACCTGTTGCGCCTGTTGCAGGGCATTGGCCTGGGTTTTGTGGTCACTGTCAGCTACCCGGCCCTGAACGAGGCTTTCAGCGAGGCTGATGCCGTACGCATGATGGCCCTGCTGGCCAACATCGCCTTGCTGTCGCCCCTGCTCGGGCCGCTGGTGGGCACCTTGCTGCTGCAATGGCTGGACTGGCGCTGGCTGTTCGTGGCGTTCGCCATCGGCGCAGTGCTGGCCTGGCTGCTGTTGTATCGCCTGATGCCGGAAACCCTGGGTGTGGAACGCCGTGACGGCTCGCGGCTGGCGTTCACGCCGATTCACCTGCTGCCACTGTTGGCGGGCTATGGCCAGTTGCTGGCCAACCGCCGCTTCGTTGCAGGGAGCGCCGCCCTTGGGTTGGTCGGTTTACCGCTGATTGGCTGGATCGGTCTGTCGCCGGTGCTGCTGATTCATGATGAGGGGTTGAGTACCCTGGAGTATGCGTTGTGGCAGTTGCCTGTGTTTGGCGGGTTGATCCTCGGTAACCTGATCATCAACCGTATTGCTGATCGCTACCCGCTGCCAGCCTTGGTGCGTGGTGCGCTCTGGCCATACCTGGCCGGCCTGTGCCTGATGGTGCTGGCGACCTGGTACTGGCCCAGCGTGACCAGTGTGGTGGCCGGCATGTCGCTGTACGCGCTGGGGTTAGGCGTGGCCAATGCGGTGCTGTACCGCATGACGCTGTTCTCCAGTGAACAGAGCAAGGGGCTGGTTTCGGCCATGCTGGGGATGATCACCATTGCCTTGCTTGGGCTCGGCGGGGCGCTGCTGGCGATGATTGGCGCTGGTGCCAGCTTGCTGCATTTTGCCCTGGCGGCGGGCGTAGCAGGGGCGTTGGCGCTGTGGCCGCTGTGGTTTGTGGTGGGTGGGCGGCCCGGGGAAGGGGCTGTAGCTCGATAATCGGTATTGCCTGTGCCGGCCTCTTCGCGGGTAAACCCGCTCCTACAAGGCGACGCGGCCCGGCCTCTGCGCGGGTAAACCCGCTCCTACAAGGCGACACGGCCCGGCCTCTGCGCGGGTAAACCCGCTCCTACAAGACGACGCGGCCCGGCCTCTTTGCGGGTAAACCCGCTCCTACAAGGCGACGCGGCCCGGCCTCTGCGCGGGTAAACCCGCTCCTACAAGGCGACGCGGCCCGGCCTCTTCGCGGGTAAACCCGCTCCTACAAGGCGACGCGGCCCGGCCTCTTCGCGGGCGAACCCGTTCCTACAAGGCGACGCGGCCCGGCCTCTTCGCGGGTAAACCCGCTCTTACAAGGCAACGCGGCCCGGCCTCTTCGCGGGTAAACCCGTTCCTACAAGGCGACGCGGCCCGGTGTAGGAGCGGGTTCACCCGCGAAGAGGCCTGCACAGGCAACACAAACCTTCAGGGCCGCTCAGCTGCGGAGTGTTCCTCCGCCACCGGGGTTCCCCGCCCGGCTTCCTGATGCCACTGCAGGGCGATCAGGATCAGCGTAGGCACACCCAGCAAAGCAGTGATCAGGAAGAAGTCGTGGTAGCCGAACTTCTCCACAATAACGCCCGAATACCCGCCGATCAGCCGCGGCAACAGCAGCATGATCGAACTGAGCAGTGCGTACTGGGTCGCCGAGAACTTCAGATTGGTCAGGCTTGACAGGTAGGCCACAAAGGCCGAAGTAGCCATGCCGGAGCTGAAGTTGTCCAGTGAGATGGTCACCACCAGCATTTCCAGGTTCGGACCCATGTCAGCCAGCATCAGGAACAGGATGTTGGTGCCGGCAGAGGCTACGCCGCCGATGAACAGGATGGGCATGATGCCGAAACGTACGATCAGCAGGCCCCCAACTCCGGCGCCGACCAGGGTCATGATCAGACCGAAGATCTTGCTGACGCTGGCAATCTGGTCCTTGGTGAAGCCCATGTCGATATAGAACACGTTGGCCATCACCCCCATCACCGTGTCCGACATGCGATAGGTGGCGATCAGGCCTAGCAGCAGCAGAGCCTGCCAGCGGTAGCGGGTGATGAAGTCGTTGATCGGGGTCAGCACGGGGGCCAGGCCGCGACGACCGAGGCTCGACAGGCAGGCCCAGGACAGCAGCACGTACAGGATCAGGCGCAGGAAGGCGCGGTCTTCCAGCAGCAGGTCGAGCGGCGTGGCATCACCGGAGATCACGCTGGACCAGCCGGTGTTGAACATCTGGGTGAAGCTGGCCGGTACCGAGACCAGCAGGATGATCAGCACGAACACCGAGGCCATCTGGTGCACCAGCCCGTAGCGCGCTGCCGACAACTGGGTGCGCATGGGCACTGGCGGTTCGCGCATGACCAAAGTGGTGAACAGGGCGGGCAGCATCATCACCCCGAACATCACATACGTGCCGGCCCACGCCTTGTGCAGGTAGCTGAAGCCGGTAGAGCCGAACCACTCGGCGAAGAACAGGGCACCGGCCGTGGCAAGCAAGGCAGCCACCCGGTAGCCGGCCATGTAGCTGGCAGCGAGCGCGGCCTGGCGCTGGTCGTCAGCGATTTCCAGGCGGTAGGCGTCGACAGCGATGTCCTGGGTAGCCGAGGCGAAGGCCACCAGTACGGCCATGGCAATCAGCCAGGAGAGGTGTTGTTGCGGGTCGCACAGGCTCATGCCGACCAGCCCGATCACCACCAGCGCTTGCGACAACAGCAGCCACGAGCGCCGGCGCCCGAGGCCGCCAAGCAACGGCAGGCGCCATTGGTCGAGCAGCGGTGACCAGACCCACTTGAAGGCGTAGGCCAAGCCAATCAGGCTGGCATAACCGATGGTTTCACGGGCAACGCCGGCTTCGCGCAACCATACCGACAGGGTCGAGAACACCAGCATGTACGGCAGGCCGGCGGCGAAACCGAGTAGCAAAAGTACCAAGGTTGACGGGCTGGCATAGGCAGCAAGCGCAGCGCGCCAGGTTTTACGGGGCATGGGCCAACATCTGCCTCAAGTTTTCGAAAACAAAGCGCGCACTCTAACCGCTGTGCTCCATTGGGCGCCAGCCATGGCGCGTCATATCCACACGATTGTTGCTTACATTCACACCTTCCCCGCGTAACCGCGCCCTTTGCTCATCGCCTGACGGGGTACCCAGCGCCAGGCTCAGCCGGCCACCCGCGCCGAGCACCCGATGCCAAGGCAGACGAGTGTCTGCAGGCAACTGCCCCAGAGTGCGCCCAACCCAGCGCGCCGCACGGCCAAGCCCAGCCAGCTCGGCCAGTTGGCCATAGCTCACCACCTTGCCAGGTGGTACTTGGCCAAGTACGGAATACAGCGCCGTTCGTCGGCCCTCGGCCGAATCAAGGGCGTGCTCATATCCATCAGACATCTCGCCCGCCTTGGGCTGCAGATGAAACCGGACCGGTGGTCCGGCAAATGAGAGTTGAACTCAACGGCATGCTCCCGGTCTGTCCTTGCTCTGGTCGTGGGTATCTGGATAATGCCCGGCTTTTCGTCAAATCGAACCTTAGTCCGCAAACAAAGCCTGTTTATGAATTCTAGATCCTTGTTGTGCCTTCTTGCTGTTTCCCTGTGCGCCTCTCCGGTGTTCGCCGACACTGTGTGGATGAAGAACGGTGACCGGCTGAGTGGCAAGATCAAGGTCTTCGACGGCGGCAAGCTGCTGCTGGAAACCCCTTATGGCGGGTCAATCGCCCTGGACTGGAAACAGGTCCAGACGCTGGAAAGCGATCAGGAGATGCTGGTCAAGCAGGACGCCTACAGCGGAGAGAAAGCCAAGTCGCTCAAGGCCGCCGAGCCAGGCAAGGTGACCTTGGCCAATGGCGATTCACCGAAGACGGTGGAGCTGGCCAGCATCGAGCAGATCATGAAGCCCAAGCCGTTGGTCGAGGATTTCGTGTGGAAAGGCAATGTCGACGTGGCGCTGGACTACAAGCGCGCCGAGAACGACACCGACGATTACGACGTGGGCTTCAAGACCACTGCCCGCCATGGCCGCTGGCGTCACAACGCCGAGGGTGAGTACAACCGCGAGACCAAGGACGACGTTACCACCACCGACAACTGGAGCGCCGAGTACGCTCTGGACCGCTTCATGACCGAGAAGTGGTTCTGGCAGGGGCGTGCGGAATACAAGCGCGATCACATCGAAGACCTGGCCCGCCAGCGCACCGTGGGTACCGGCCCGGGTTACCAGTTCTGGGACGATGAACTGGGCGCGTTCTCGCTGGGCTCACTGATCAACCGTACTGACTTCGAGTATCAGGACGGCGGCAAGGATAATTTCTATTCTGCGGCCGTGAAGTGGGATTACACCCGATACCTGATCGGCAAGAACGTGCAGCTGTTCACCAACGGCGAGTTCGCCAAGCCGCTGGGTGGCGTGGCCGACTACTCGCTGGATGCCGAGGTTGGCCTGCGCTACAAGGTCACCGAGTGGGCCTCGCTCAACCTCAAGGCGGAGAAGGATATCATCACCGGCACGCGTGAAAGTGACCTGGACAAGACACGCTATACCGCGGGCTTTGGCGTTACCTGGTAAGGCATCAGGATGCAGGTCAGTGGCACAGGCAGCTGATAATGCTTATCTTGTCCCCAACCCGTCCGCCAGGAGCTGCCTTCAAGTGAGTACCAACGCCATCCGCCCCGCCCGGGAACTGCTGCTCAAGGAATATCGAGGCGTGCTTTCGACCCATTCCAGGTCGATGCCTGGCTACCCCTTTGGTTCGGTCGTGCCGTACTGCCTGGACGCCCAGGGCAACCCGCTGATCCTGATCAGCCGCATTGCCCAGCACACCCACAACCTGCTGAAGGACCCCAAGTGTTCGCTGTTGGTGGGTGAGCGCGAGGCTGAGGATGTGCAGGCGGTAGGGCGCCTGACGGTGATGGCCGAAGCGCACAAGCTGGTCGACGAGGCCGTCATCGAGGCCGCCGCCGAACGCTATTACCGCTATTTCCCGGACGCGGCCAACTACCACAAGGCCCACGACTTCGATTTCTGGGTGCTGCAACCGGTGCGCCACCGCTACATCGGCGGCTTCGGTGCGATCCACTGGCTGGACCATGTGACCTTGGCCAACCCGTTCGCCGGCAAGGCCGAGGGGAGCATGATCGAACACATGAACAGCGATCACGCCAGTGCCATTGCCCACTACGTCGAATTGACCGGGTTGCCACGGCACGTACCGGCGCAGTTGGTCGGGGTAGACAGCGAAGGCATGCACCTGCGCATCGGCCAGGCCGTGCACTGGTTGCCTTTCCCCACTACTTGCAACACGCCGACACAAGTCCGCGAGGCCTTGGTTTTGCTGGCTCGCGCTGACAAATGGCCGGTTGTGATGCAAACCGAGGGTTGAAATCCGGAGCGCAGGCATCCATCTGAGGTCTTATTGGAAGGTTATCTTCCGTCGAGGAACCCTTGATGCGTGCTTTTCTACTGCTGTTTCTGATTTTTCCTGTGCTGGAGCTGTTCGTCTTCGTGAAGGTCAGCGCGGCAATCGGTTTCTTTCCGGCGTTGCTGCTGATCATCGCCGGCTCCGCCTTGGGCGTACTGGTCATGCGGGTGGCCGGCCTGGCGACTGCATTGCGCGCCCGTGAAAGCCTGCAGCGCGGTGAATTGCCCGCCGAGGACATGTTCCAGGGCATGATGCTGGCCGTGGGTGGTGGCCTGTTGCTGCTGCCCGGCTTCATCAGCGACGTGTTGGGGGTGCTGTGCCTGCTGCCGTTCACCCGTCGCCTGGCTGCGCGCAAGATGCGCGAGCGTGCCGAGGCCCAGGCCATGCGCCAGCGTGCATTCCAGGACGACCCCTTCCAGGCGCAGCCGCGTGATGGCGGCCACCGCCCGAACGTGATCGAAGGCGAGTACGAGCGCCGCGACAAGTAAAAAGGACCGGGGCCGCGCAAGCGGCCCCGGTTTTTTTTGGGTGCGCCAGGCATGGCGCGTTGCGCGTAGCGCAACCCGCTTGGTTGTGGTGGCCAAAGCGGGTGACTTGGAGGTGAAAGTCCTCTACACACCCGGCAAGGGGAAGTGTTAGCCAGAGGCAAGGGTGTCGTGGGCGACCGCGAATCTGAAGGAAGCCCGAGGCAAACTGCTGGCCTGACGAACAGGAAGCGGATAGAGGCGGCACAGCGGGGTGAGGCGGCCCAAATCGTCAAAGCCCAGTACTTGCACGGGACGCTGTGACGTAAATCCGACAGGCATAAGCAGGAAGGTCACGCGAATTACCCTGGGAGATCTGCACGTTTGCCACTGTGCTACCGAGCGTCGAGAGGCGACGGGACGAGCGTGCAGAAGTCAGCCGAGGCCGTAGTAAGTGGCGGTTAACCGCGCCACCAAGGGCCGAACAGGTTATGCCGCCAGTAGGCGTCACTGTCTCGTTGGTAGCCGTAATGCAGAAATTTCCTACAACGGAATCTGTCACTCCGAATCCCGGCCAGAAGCCGAGGGTGATGCCTGACAGTGCAAAGGTGCCGGCGGCGTCAGCGACGTGGACGAACGCGGAGCCGGACACGCTGATGGAGCGGGTGCTTGCACCGGCCAACCTCAGGCGTGCGTATCAACGCGTGGTTAGCAACAAGGGGGCTCCGGGTGCCGATGGCATGACGGTCGCTGACTTGGCGGGCTACGTGAAACAGTATTGGCCAACCCTCAAGGCCAGGTTGCTGGCCGGTGAATACCATCCCCAAGCAGTGCGAGCGGTTGAAATTCCCAAGCCGCAGGGCGGCACACGGCAACTGGGAATCCCCACCGTCGTGGATCGCCTGATCCAGCAAGCATTACAGCAACAACTCACGCTACTCTTCGATCCGCTGTTTTCGGACTACAGCTACGGTTTTCGTCCGGGCAAAAGCGCTCACCAAGCCGTTGAACTGGCCCGCTCCCATGTGGCAGCGGGGCATCGCTGGTGCGTGGAGCTTGATCTGGAAAAGTTCTTTGATCGGGTCAACCACGACATCCTGATGGCCTGCTTGCAGCGTCGCGTCGAAGACAAGCGAGTGCTTAGGCTCATCCGCCGCTACCTTGAAGCTGGGGCCATGTCGGGCGGTATCGTCAGCCAACGGCAAGAGGGGACACCGCAAGGCGGCCCACTCTCGCCGTTGCTGTCGAATATCCTTCTGGATGAGCTCGACCGCGAATTGGAACGGCGGGGTCATCGCTTCGTGCGCTACGCCGATGATGCGAACATTTATGTGCGCAGTCCTCGGGCGGGCGAGCGGGTGTTGGCCAGTATCGAGCGCTTCCTGTGCCATCGTTTGAAACTGACGGTGAACCGGAAGAAGAGCCAAGTAGCAGGGGCTTGGAAGTGTGACTACTTGGGTTACGGGATGAGCAGGCACCAGCAACCAAGGCTGCGTGTGGCAACGATGAGCCTGGGGCGCTTACGCGACCGACTCAGAATATTGCTACGCAGTGTAAGGGCCCGCAAAGTGGCGACTGTCATTGAGCGAATCAACCCTGTCCTGCGAGGCTGGGCTGGCTACTTCAAGCTCAGCCAGAGCAAACGCCCACTTGAGAAATTGGATGGTTGGGTCAGGCATAAACTTCGCTGCGTCATCTGGCGTCAATGGAAACGGCCCTCAACGAGGGCGCGCAACCTGATGCGCCTGGGCCTGAGCGAAGAACGTGCCTGTAAATCGGCCTTTAATGGCCGAGGCCCGTGGTGGAACTCGGGAGCATCTCATGTGAATCAGGCGCTACCGAAGAGGCTATGGGATAGGTTCGGACTGGTCTCGATACTGGATACGATAAACCGGCTTAGCCGTATAACCTGAACCGCCGTGTACGGAACCGTACGCACGGTGGTGTGAGAGGACGGCGGCTGTGAAGCCGCCTCCTACTCGATCCTGATGAAAATTTTTCTATCTCGAGCCTTGTAATTGGATGTGGCGGCCTCATGTATGTGGTCACCGCAAGGTTTCTGGTGGCAACACCAGACATTACACAGGTGGTTCGCTCACAGCGGGCCACCCCCGGCAACGCCGGACAGCATCAAAACCGCCGGTGTCGAACCGGCCGATGAAAACCACAATTTGGGAGAGATCGACAATGAAACTTCGTCCTCTGCATGACCGCGTAGTCATCCGTCGCAGCGAAGAAGAATCGAAAACCGCTGGCGGTATCGTCCTGCCGGGTTCGGCCGCTGAAAAACCAAACCGCGGCGAAGTTGTAGCCGTCGGCACCGGTCGCGTTCTGGACAACGGCGAAGTTCGCGCGCTGGCCGTGAAAGTGGGTGACAAAGTGGTTTTCGGCCCGTACTCGGGCAGCAACACCGTGAAAGTCGATGGCGAAGACCTGCTGGTCATGGCCGAGAACGAAATCCTCGCCGTTGTCGAAGGCTGATTTCCCCCCGACTTCCCGTTACTCCAAAGTTTTTCAAGGATTAAACGATCATGGCTGCTAAAGACGTAAAATTTGGTGATTCCGCTCGTAAGAAAATGCTGGTTGGTGTCAACGTTCTGGCTGACGCGGTAAAAGCGACCCTCGGCCCGAAAGGCCGTAACGTGGTACTGGCCAAGAGCTTCGGCGCGCCGACCATCACCAAGGACGGCGTTTCCGTCGCCAAAGAAATCGAGCTGAAAGACGCTTTCGAAAACATGGGCGCCCAGCTGGTCAAGGAAGTTGCTTCCAAGGCCAACGACGCTGCCGGTGACGGCACCACCACCGCTACCGTTCTGGCTCAGGCCATCGTCAACGAAGGCCTGAAAGCCGTCGCTGCCGGCATGAACCCGATGGACCTGAAGCGCGGTATCGACAAGGCCACTGCTGCCGTTGTTGCCGAGCTGAAGAACCTGTCCAAGCCATGCGCCGACTCCAAGGCCATCGCCCAGGTTGGTACCATCTCTGCCAACTCCGACAACTCCATCGGTGAAATCATCGCCGAAGCCATGGAAAAAGTCGGTAAAGAAGGCGTGATCACCGTTGAAGAAGGCTCGGGCCTGGAAAACGAACTGTCCGTCGTAGAAGGCATGCAGTTCGACCGTGGCTACCTGTCGCCGTACTTCGTCAACAAGCCGGACACCATGGTTGCCGAGCTGGAAAGCCCGCTGCTGCTGCTGGTCGACAAGAAAATCTCCAACATCCGTGAGCTGCTGCCAGTTCTGGAAGCCGTTGCCAAGGCCGGCCGCCCACTGCTGATCGTTGCCGAGGACGTTGAAGGTGAAGCGCTGGCTACCCTGGTAGTCAACAACATGCGCGGCATCGTCAAGGTTGCTGCAGTCAAGGCTCCGGGCTTCGGCGATCGCCGCAAGGCCATGCTGCAGGACATCGCCGTCCTGACTGGCGGCCAGGTCATCTCCGAAGAAATCGGCCTGTCCCTGGAAACCGCTACCCTGGAGCACCTGGGTAACGCCAAGCGCGTCATCCTGTCCAAGGAAAACACCACCATCATCGACGGTGCTGGTGCTGACACCGAGATCGAAGCACGCGTCAAGCAGATCCGTGCCCAGATCGAAGAAACTTCCTCGGACTACGACCGTGAGAAGCTGCAAGAGCGTCTGGCCAAGCTGGCTGGCGGTGTTGCCGTAATCAAGGTGGGTGCCGGCACTGAAGTTGAAATGAAAGAGAAGAAAGCCCGCGTTGAAGACGCCCTGCACGCTACCCGTGCAGCCGTTGAAGAAGGCGTGGTGCCTGGCGGTGGTGTTGCCCTGGTTCGCGCCCTGGCAGCCATCGTCGACCTGAAAGGCGACAACGAAGACCAGAACGTCGGTATCGCGCTGCTGCGTCGCGCTGTTGAATCCCCGCTGCGCCAGATCACAGCCAACGCCGGTGATGAGCCAAGCGTGGTTGCTGACAAGGTCAAGCAAGGTTCGGGCAACTACGGCTACAACGCTGCTACCGGTGAATACGGCGACATGATCGAGATGGGCATCCTGGACCCAGCCAAGGTTACTCGCTCGGCGCTGCAAGCTGCTGCTTCGATCGGCGGTCTGATGATCACCACCGAAGCCATGGTTGCCGACCTGCCGGAAGACAAGCCAGCTGCTGGCATGCCTGATATGGGCGGTATGGGTGGCATGGGCGGCATGATGTAGTGCGACGAGAGTCGCTATAGGTAGAAGCACCTAGCGGGCTACATCTTAGGTGATCACCGGTTGAACCGGTGATCACTTTCCCGCAGAAACAGCTTAAAAAACCCGAAGTCCGGGCGTCAAAACCCGGATTTCCGGCACTCACAAGGTGCTTAGAATTCGGCGTAATGTCGCCTATATATCGTGATTTTCTCTCTGGAAATCATCAGAACGATATGCGTACTGAGCTTGCAGATTTTGAATCACTGCGAGGGAGGTATGGGAAATCGTGTCCAAAGAGCTGGCCTGCTCCTATCTATAGGGCGCAAGCCATAGCTGTCATTGTCTCACCCGGAAACCGCAAGGTAGAGGGGCGCGAGACCTTTTGTTCAGCCAAAAGTAGCCTAGGGATAGTGCGTCGCTGGTAACGGCGGGGTGCGAAGCTTCCTGACAATGTAGTCCCATGATTCTGTGGTGTGTGGTCGCCGCGAGGCACCATGCAGACCCTGCGAGCAACACGCGGGTGAGACGCTAGGCTGGTTGGTATGGCCAACGTAAGTGAACTGCTGATAAACACCGTCAACCGCATGGAGCCAAAGTTGCTGATAGGCTTTGACCAAAATGGTGCATGACTGGTTGTCCCTTTTACATCTGGGGGCACGCTGACATTGAGTCATCGGTGAATAGGCAGGGCCTAACCCATCCTTGTGACGGTTATGGAACTCGGTAAGCCCGTATTTTCGCCATTGGCCTGTATGGCAAGGCAGGTCGACCGTGAGGAAGACTGTTGAAAATGCGGGTAGAGGATGTCGGATAAAGCGAATGCCTCCCTGTAATGGGGTTGGATAAGGGCTCTGCCCTGACTGGAAACGGTGCTGACTTCCGACTGGTCTTTGATCGCGAGAAGGCCTGTAAAGCCATCAAGAACAGACGTTTGTCGGTTTGACCGGCTGCGTCTAACTCATAGAAATCCCTTGCGGGGCAGTGTACTCACTCCCCCACAAGGGCGACGTGCGTCTACTGCCCTCTGGGGAAATCTTCTCTGGAGGAAAAGCAAGATGAGTGCGTCTGAAATAGAAGTACCTGCGTCCTCCCATCTGGCCATCAGTTGGCATTCGATAGACTGGGAAACAGGTCATCGACAGGTGCGAGGGCTACAGGTACGGATCGCGAAGGCAGCCAAGAATCAGCAATGGCGGCAGGTGAAAACCTTGCAGCGTATGCTGGTTCGCTCGTTTGCCGCCAAGGTATTGGCGGTTAAACGGGTCACTGAAAACCGGGGTCGCAGGACTCCCGGCGTCGATGGGGAAACCTGGAGCACGCCTGAAAGCAAATGGAAGGCAGTTTTTCGGTTAGAGCGCAGGGGCTACAAGCCCCGGCCACTGCGGCGGATTTACATTCCCAAAGCAAATGGCCAGCGTAGACCGCTGGGGATTCCGACGATGCTGGATCGAGCGATGCAGGCGTTATACCTGCTGGCACTTGAACCGGTGTCTGAGACCACAGCCGACCGAAATTCCTATGGCTTTCGCCCTCACCGTTCCACGGCAGATGCAATCGAGCAATTGTTCGTCAATCTCGGTCGCAAGCATTCTGCGCAGTGGGTCATGGAGAGCGATATAAAGGGATGTTTCGACAACATCAGTCACGACTGGCTGATCACTAACGTCCCGATGGACAAAGTGGTTCTAAGGAAATGGCTGAAAGCGGGATATTTGGAATCCGGTCGATTGAATCCGACAGGGGCGGGAACTCCGCAAGGAGGGATCATCTCGCCCGTATTGGCCAACCTGGCCCTTGATGGACTGGAAAAGGAGCTCGAATCTCGGTTCGGGCAGCGTAATACCAAAGCCAGCTACAAGACCAAGGTCAACTATGTGCGATACGCAGATGATTTCGTCATCACCGGCATCTCGAAAGAGCTGCTGGAAAACGAGGTGAAGCCACTCGTCGAAGCCTTCATGGCCGAGCGGGGGTTGAGCCTTGCGGTGGAGAAAACGTTGTTCACGCATGTATCGGATGGGTTCGATTTCCTCGGTCAGAATATTCGCAAGTACGGTGACAAGCTGCTGATAAAGCCAGCCCACAAGAACGTGAAAGCATTTCTGGCCAAGGTTAAGGCGTTGGTTGAAGCGAACAAAGCGGCACCGGCCAGCCTGTTGATCAAGCAGCTCAATCCAGTTATTCGGGGTTGGGCCAATTATCATCGGCCGATTGTCGCCAAGCAGACCTTCAACTACGTGGATTACAGGATCTGGAAATTGCTATGGCGATGGTGCAGGCGGCGACATCTGAATCGCTGCAAACGTTGGATCAAGGAAAAATACTTCAAGCGCGTGGGAACACGTAGTTGGGTATTCTCCGGGCTACACCCCAGCGGCAAACTGCTCCACTTGTTGTACGCCAGCGATACGCCGATCAAGCGGCACACCAAGATCAAGGCGGAGGCTAACCCATACGCCCCAGAGGACGAGATGTACTTCGAGCAACGGCTGGAATATGCGTGGCGAAGCTCGGACGAGGGGAAGCGGAAGACGCTGACGCTGTGGCTTGGCCAGAGCAAGCGCTGCCCGATGTGCAAGCAGTTGATTACGTTCGAAAGCGGGTGGAACATTCACCATGTTATCGAGCGGCACAAGGGCGGATGCGACGAGCTGGGCAATCTGGTGTTGTTGCATCCCAACTGTCATCGACAGTTACACAGTGCGGCACCGGCTCTTTCAACTGAGAAAGGGCTTACAAAGGCTTGAGCTGTATGCGGGGAAACTCGCACGTACAGTTCTTAGGGGAGGGACGGTCAGTAATGGCCGTTTCTTACCCGACAGCCAGCCTTACCCCCTGCACCATCAAAAAGCCCCGGTTCGCGAGAACCGGGGCTTTTTGTTGTTCCTGTCGGGGCCTCTTCACAGCACAAGGCTGCTCTTGAGCCTTGTGCTGTGAAAAGAGTGGATCAACCGACCAGCGGATCACCGACGTGCAGGATCTTCATGCCGTTGGTGCCACCGATGGTGTGGTAGCTGTCACCCTTGGTCAGGATCACCCAGTCACCTTGCTCCACCAGGCCACGTTTGAGCAGCTCGTCGACCGCTGCCTGGCTCACCTTGTCGGCCGGCAGCGCGGCCGGGTCGAAGGCAATCGGGTACACACCACGGAACATCGAGGCGCGCGCCTGGGTAGCGCGACGCGGCGACAGGGCGAAGATCGGTACATGCGAACGCAGGCGCGACATGATCAGCGGGGTGTAGCCGCTTTCGGTCAGGGCGATGATCGCCTTTACGCCCGGGAAGTGATTGGCAGTGTACATGGCCGCCAAGGCGATGCTTTCGTCGCAGCGCTCGAAGGTGGTGTGCAGGCGATGGCTGGACTTCTGGCTGGTCGGGTGCTTTTCGGCACCCAGGCAGATGCGTGCCATGGCCTGGACCGCTTCGATCGGGTAGGAACCGGCGGCGCTTTCGGCCGACAGCATCACCGCATCGGTGTTGTCCAGCACGGCGTTGGCCACGTCGGACACCTCAGCGCGGGTCGGCATCGGGTTCTGGATCATCGACTCCATCATCTGGGTCGCCACGATCACTGCCTTGTTGTTGCGGCGGGCGTGCTGGATGATCTTCTTCTGGATGGCGATCAGCTCGGCGTCGCCGATTTCCACGCCGAGGTCACCACGGGCAACCATCACCGCGTCGGAGGCGGCGATCAGCTTGTCGAGGGTCTCGTCATCGGCAACTGCTTCGGCGCGTTCGATCTTGGCCACCAGCCAGGCGCTGCCGCCGGCTTCGTCACGCAGCTTGCGCGCGTATTCCATGTCGCTGGCGTCACGCGGGAAGGACACGGCCAGGTAGTCCAGGTCCATTTCCGCAGCCAGCTTGATGTCGGCCTTGTCCTTTTCGGTCAGGGCCGGTGCGGTCAGGCCACCCCCTTTACGGTTGATGCCTTTGTGGTCCGACAGCGGGCCGCCGATGATCACCACGCAGTGCAGGGCGTCTGCAGTGGCGGTTTCGACGCGCATGACCACGCGGCCATCGTCGAGCAGCAGTTCGTCACCAACGCCGCAGTCCTTGACCAGGTCGGGGTAGTCGATACCGACGATGTCCTGGTTGCCTTCGGTCAGCGGGTGGGCGGTGGAGAAGGTGAACTTGTCACCGATCTTCAGTTCGATGCGCTTGTTGGCGAACTTGGCGATGCGGATCTTCGGACCCTGCAGGTCGCCCAGCAGTGCAACATGGCGGCCGTTCTTGGCGGCGATGTCACGAATCAGGCGCGCGCGGGCCTTGTGCTCGTCCGGCGTGCCGTGGGAGAAGTTCAGACGTGCCACGTCCAGGCCGGCGAGGATCAGTTGTTCGATCACTTCCGGCGAGTTGCTGGCGGGGCCAAGGGTGGCGACGATTTTGGTGCGGCGGATGCTCATGCACAGACTCCTATAGTGAAGCGCAGCGAAAGGCTACTCCTGAATCTCGCTGTAGTCATTGTTCCGTTGCACTACCTACGCCCAGGGCAGGGTGGCATTTGAACGGGGCAGGGTATCCTTGCAAAAGGGTGTGAAGATTTGCAGGCAAACGCCGATACACTGGCATCAAAGGAGATCCCCATGCGAGCCCTGATCGTTTTAGCCCTGGCCGCCAGCACCGTCGGCTGCACCCGCTGGTCCATGGACCACCACCTGAACAATGCCTACCGCGCCTACGACCGCGGCGATTGCGCGCGGGTCATGCTCGAACTGTCGCAGGTTGATCGCACCAGCCGTGCCCGGCCGTTCATCCACCCCGAAGTGTCATTGCTGCGCGGCCAGTGCCTGGAGCGCCAGGCGTTGTACGTGGATGCGGCGCAGACCTATCAGTACCTGATCCAGCAGTACCCGGGCAACGAGTATGCCTATCGCGCCAAGGCGCGCCTGCAGACCCTGGAAAAACTCGGCCATTTGCGCGGTGCGGGAACAGCCGTGGCCAACCCGGTGACGAGCGTACCTTGGCGCTAACACAAAGGTGTGGTTAATTTCACGAGATTTGCTGCGCGTGCTGCGCTAATCTGTAACTCAGTTGTTACAACAACCGCCAGTACTTTGTATTCCTGGCATCAGGTACGGAATACACTCGCGATCATGTTCAACAAGCGCCACATCGAACGTCATCAGCTACCTTGTGTCCTCAAGGTATTCAACCGCTTTACCGGTCAGGAGATCGGTCAGCTAGGCAATGCCTCTGAAAATGGGCTGATGGTCATCAGCCAGCTACCTGTGTTGGTCGGGCCCGATTACGAGCTGCAACTGCGTATGCCCCTGCCTGGCGGCGGGCACCAGTTCGTCAACCTCACTGCCAGTTGCCTGTGGTGCCGTGAGGACCAGACACCTGGGCATTACGATTCGGGCTTCATGCTGCTGCAGTCTCCGCGCGAGTACGATGATTTCGTTCGTTCATTGCGCGACTATTTCAGTTTCCGCCCCGCCAACGCGCCCGTCTGAACGTTCATTTTTCAGAATCGCGCTAGAATCGGGTCGACCTCGATACAGGACGACCCCGTGACCTCCAGCATTTTCTGGCACGACTATGAAACCACCGGCATCAACCCGCGCTGCGATCGGCCGCTGCAGGTGGCCGGCGTGCGCACTGACTTCGACCTCAACGAGATCGACGAGCCGATCAGTCTCTATTGCCGGCCGTCGGACGATATCCTGCCGCACCCGGCGGCCTGCCTGGTGACTGGCATCACGCCGCAACTGCTGGCGGAGCAGGGCTTGTGCGAAGCCGAGTTCATGACCCGTGTGCATGCCCAACTGGCGCAACCGGGCACCTGTGGTGCCGGCTACAACACCCTGCGCTTCGACGATGAAGTGACCCGCTACAGCCTTTACCGCAACTTTTTCGATCCGTACGCCCGTGAATGGCAGGGAGGCAATAGCCGCTGGGACCTTATCGATATTGTGCGTACCGCCTATGCCCTGCGCCCGGAGGGTATTCAATGGCCACAACAGGACGGGCGCACCAGTCTGCGTCTTGAACTGCTGAGCAAGGCCAATGGCATTGACCATGGGCATGCCCACGAAGCGCTTTCCGACGTGCGGGCAACCATTGCCTTGGCCCGCCTGATTCGGCAGAAACAACCCAAGTTGTATGACTGGCTGTTTCAGCTGCGCAGCAAGCATAAAGTGATGGAGCAGATCCGTTTGTTGCAGCCACTGGTGCATATATCCGGACGTTTTTCGGCGGCGCGCAATTACCTGGGTGTCGTATTGCCACTGGCCTGGCACCCGCGTAATCGCAATGCACTGATTGTCTGCGACCTGCATCAGGAAACCCTACCGTTACTACGGGAAAGTGCTGAAGTTTTGCGTCAGCGTTTGTACACCCGGCATGATGAATTGGCTGAAGGTGAATTGCCGGTACCGCTCAAATTGGTGCAGATCAATCGTTGCCCGGTAGTGGCGCCGCTGTCGGTATTGCGCCCGGTCGATCAACAACGATTGGGCCTGGACTTGACGTTGTTACAATCGCGCGGCGAACAATTGGCCAATCAACAGGCGCAATGGCAAGAAAAGCTGGAGCACATCTATGGCAAGGACGAGTTCGCCCCGAGTGAGGACCCGGAACAGCAGTTGTATGAGGGTTTTATAGGTGACCGCGACCGGCGCTTATGCGAGCAAGTTCGTGCGCTGGAACCGGCGCAGTTGAGCCATGGCCACTGGATGTTCGATGATCCGCGTTTGCCGGAGCTGTTGTTCCGCTACCGGGCACGTAACTTCCCTGAAACCTTGACCGGCGAAGAGCGGCAACGTTGGTATGGCTTCTGCCAGCAACGCCTGAGCGACCCGCACTGGGGCGCGCCGAATACCTTGGGCGACTTCGAACAGGCTCGCCAGCAAGCCTGGGAGGGCGCCGACGAGGCGGGCAGGCGGGTGTTGGAGGCCTGGCAAATGCATGCTCGACAATTGCAGGAAAACTATTCAATCGGCTGATGGCAGGTAAACAAAAACGCCGGCAGTGTGCCGGCGTTTTTGTTGTGCGAAGCAAGAGGCGTATGCGGATAATCAGTCCAGCAGGGTTGCCCAGCTTTCAACCACATCGCCGCCCCAAGTGGCTTTCCACTCTTTCAGGGTCTTGTGGTTGCCGCCTTTGGTTTCGATCACTTCACCGTTGTGCGGGTTCTTGTATTGCTTGACCTTGCGTGCGCGCTTGGTGGCGGTAGTCTTGACCGAACCACGAGGTGCCTTGCTCAGTTTCGACTCTGGGTCGAGCAGGGCAATCACGTCGCGCAGCGACTTGGAGTATTCGCCCATCAGTGTGCGCAGTTTGCCTTCGAACTCCAGTTCTTTCTTCAGCTTGTCATCCTGCGACAGATTGGCCAGGCGGGCCTGAAGTTCCTTGATGGCTTCTTCGGTAGCGCGGTACTCGTTGATCAGGGACATGGAGTGTTCCTTAATGCGTGTTCAGAAATGTGTGGGCCAATAATAGACAGGCAATACTCGCAAGTAAACATAAGAATGGGCAATTAACTGTTAATTAAGCTGTGACAGCATTTCTCTACGTGAACAAAATTTTACATACGGCCCAGACGATTCGTCATGTCTGTCAGACAGAGCCCCTGCTGCGTTTTCGCGCCTGCATATGCCATCGTGGCAGCGATCAATACTGCGTTTTTTCTGGCGGGCCGCTAGAATAGGCGCCTTTGCGAAGTTCTGGAGTCTCATTCATGCGCACCTATCGTCTGGTGATCGCCTGCCCCGACCGTGTAGGCATCGTGGCGAAAGTCAGTAATTTCCTGGCCTTGTACAATGGCTGGATCAACGAAGCCAGCCACCACTCCGATGAGCAGAGCGGTTGGTTCTTCATGCGTCATGAAATCCGCGCTGAATCGCTGCCGTTCGGTATCGAAGCTTTCCGTGAAGCGTTTGCGCCGATCGCCGAAGAGTTCTCCATGACCTGGCGCATTACCGACTCGGCTCAGAAAAAACGCGTGGTATTGATGGCCAGCCGTGAGTCGCACTGCCTGGCAGACTTGCTGCACCGCTGGCACACCGATGAGCTGGACTGCGAGATCCCTTGCGTGATTTCCAACCACAACGACCTGCGCAGCATGGTCGAGTGGCACGGTATTCCGTTCTTCCATGTTCCGGTCGACCCCAAGGACAAGGCCCCGGCCTTTGCCGAAGTGTCGCGCCTGGTGCAGGAGCATGCCGCCGACGTCGTGGTACTGGCCCGCTACATGCAGATCCTGCCGCCACAACTGTGCCGGGACTATGCCGAGAAGGTGATCAACATCCATCACAGCTTCCTGCCGTCGTTCGTCGGCGCCAAGCCTTACCATCAGGCCGCCCTGCGGGGCGTGAAGCTGATTGGCGCGACTTGCCACTACGTCACCGAAGAGCTGGACGCCGGCCCGATCATCGAACAGGATGTGGTACGTGTCAGCCATGCTGACAGCATCGAGGACATGGTCCGCTTTGGCCGTGATGTGGAGAAGATGGTGCTGGCCCGTGGCCTGCGTTATCACCTGGAAGACCGCGTGCTGGTGCATGGTAACAAGACTGTGGTGTTCGACTGACACCACTTGGTTTGCTGTGAGATTCTGGGCTGCGGTGCAGCCCTGTCGCGACAGGGGTGCACAGCGCCCCGGCAATCTTGGGTGAAACGCCAATGGCCAGGCAACGCAACAACCCCGCCGCCTCACCTCCACCGACCCTTGGCGAAGGCTGCCTGGCCCGCTACGACCCTGAAGCCCTGGATGACACGGATGGCACCGAATTCCCCGGCGCCGCCGAGCTCTGGCAACAGCTCAACCCGCCTGACGCCGCCAGCGCTCCAGCAGCGGACGCCCAAGCAGGCACACAAACACCGGCCCCCCAGCCAGCAGATAAAAGTAGTAAGTAACCGCCCGCCATATCAGGATTGCCGCAGCCGCGGTCGAACTGCCCACCAATGGCGTCAACAGGCTGGCCGACGTCAGCTCGGCGGCCCCGGCTCCGCCAGGCAGCAGGCTGAATTGGCCGGCGCTGAGCGACAGCATCTGCACCAGGAAGCTGGGAATCCACTGCAGGTCCACCCCCAAGCCCCGCAGCACCAGGTACAACACGCTGTAGCGCAGCCCCCAGTGGGCGCAAGTCAGGGTGAATACCAGGCTCAACGTGCGCTTGGGCAGGCGCCAGGTCTGCGCCAGTGCTGCGACGAAGTGCAGCAGTTTGCGCGCCCAGCGGCGTTTGCGCGGCTGACCCATCCCCATGCGCTGCAGCAACCTGCCGTTCATGCGCATTATCGGACGCCGATAGCGCGACAGCCCGATCACCCCGGCCAACGCTGTGCACAGCAGTAACGCACTGCCCAGCAACATGCTTTCCTGGCTGTGGCCCAGGCTGTGGAACAGCGCGTAGCCGGCAATCGCCAGCATTGCGCAGAAGAAGAACACCAGGTCGTTCAACTGGTCCATGGCAAAAACGGCGCCGCTGCGTGCCGGGCTGATGCGGTCTCGCGCCAGCAGTGCCATCAGGGTCAGCGGCCCACCACTGCCGCCAGGGGTGGTGCAGATGGCAAATTCAGTGGCCATCACCACGCCCAGGCTGCGAGCATGGCTCAACTGTTTTGCCTGCTCACCCAGCAACAGGCGCAGGCGCAGCGCATTGATGACCCAGCACAACAGAATCATGCCTAGCAGCATGAGCAGCAAGTGCGGGTCGAACCGGCTCAGTCGCGGCAGCAGCTCGCTACCACCCAGCAACGCTGGCACCAGCGCTGCACCCAGCAATGCCAGCGCCAACCAGGCCCAACGCTTCATGCTGCCCCCTGGCGCTCCAGCCAGGCAGATTTGGTCAATGGTTCGCGACCATCCTTCAACAGTTTCTCCAGTGTTCGCAGCCAATAATCACGGGATGAGCGATGGCGCATGTCTACAGGGTGCAACCCCATGCGTATTGTGCTTGCGTCCCGCCAGCGCTGGCATTGCCAGTCGCACAGCGTGCGGGACAGTTTGCGACGCCATGCGCTTCGGGCGCTCCAGACCAGGCCTGGCGCATCAATGGCCGTAAAGTCCGGCAAACGGTACAAATGCTGCGGTGTGCTGGTGTATTTCAGTGGCAGGCTGCACAGCGCTTGCCGCGTGCCTTGGCTCATGAGCCAGGCAGGTGCGACAAACCCTGCCACAGGCCACCCTTGGCCCTCGAACAGTGCCAGGCCCTCCTGTAGGCGGGTAAGTGCTTCGCTCTCATCAAGGCTGTAGAACTCGCCTTCATGTGTATAGATGCGCCGCATGAAGTAGTCGACGGGGTTGCGCGGTGCGGGTCCTTCGTCTGCATGGGCATAGCCGTGAAGCGCCAGTTCGTCGCCTTTGGCCAGGCGTGCGTCCAGAAGGCGGCAGAACGTAGGTGCCCGGTGCAGCGGATTACGCCGATGGAAGTCCGGGACAACCAGCCATGTCATTGGCACGTTGCCCAGCGCGTCCACGGCCTCTACGAACGGTTCATAGTCCGGCCAGGTTTCCGGGGCAACATCATGCAGCACCAGCATGAGGCTGCGCTGGCTCGCGGAGGGCTCAAGCATGGGCGCGCACCTGTGGCTGGTGGCCGAGCACGGCCTGGTAGTGCTGCAGCAGGCCAGCCACCACGTTATCCCACGAATAATGATGCTCTACATGGTGACGGGCCTGCACACCGAGCTCGCGTATACCTGCCTCGAACGCCTCGCGCACGGCCGACGCCATCGCCCGACCATCGTTGGGCGCGCACAGGCGGCCACACTGTTCGTTGATGATTTCAGGGAAGGCACCGGCGCGCACGGCCACCACGGGCGTGGCGCTGGCCATCGCTTCGAGAATGACCAGGCCGAATGTTTCCTGGTCGCCAGCATGTACCAACAAGTCGGCGCTGGCCATCAGCCGGGCCACCTCTGCAGCCGGGCAGAAGTGATCGATGACGCTGACGTTGTGCGGCACGTTGGCCGGCATGCTCGAGCCTACCAGTAACAGGTGGTAGGGGTCGCCGAGTTGCCGCATGCAGTCAAGCAGTACCGGTAGGTTCTTTTCCCGCGAGCCTCGGCCGGCATAGATCAACAGGCGGCTGGTATCGGCAATGCCCAGTTCGGCACGTACATGTGGGTCGCGCCGGGCGGGGTGGAAAGTGGCAAGGTCAACGCCCAGCGGCTGCACATGGACATCGCGCACGCCCAAACGGCGTAATTTTTCGGCCATCACCTGGCTGGGGGCCAGTACCCGGTCAAAATTGCCGTATAACTTGCTGACGTAGGCCTCGACATTGGGGGCGAACCAGTTGCCCATGCGGTTGCTGACCAGTAACGGCAGGTCGGAATGGTAGAAGCCGATCACTGGCACGTCGAGCTGGCGCCGTGCTTCCAGCGCCGCCCAGGCGGTCAGGTAGGGGTCGCCAACTTCGATCAGGTCGGGCTTGAGCATGCGCAGTGTGTTGCACCAGGGGGCCAGGCGTACCGGAAAGCGGTAGCCTTTGCCAAACGGCAAGGGCGGCGCAGGTACCTGATAGATACCATCGGCGTGTTGGGCACTGGCCCCAGGAATCAACAGGCTATGGCGTACGCCGTGAATGGCGTCGAGACGGTGATGTTTGGCATCAAGATAGGTACGTACGCCACCGCTGGCCGGGGCGTAGAACATGGTGATGTCGGCGATGTGCACGATCAGCATCCCTCCGGGATCGTCTTCGGGTCTGTCATCCGGCGTTGAATTGCCGGCGATGACACGCCTAAAGGTGGACCTATCAGAAGGATAGTTTGTTCGATCAGTTTGAGAGGGGGCGCAATGCCTGGAGCAGCACAAAGGCTGCGCCAGGCGAAGGTGTAGCAGCTATCAGATACGGAAGCTGCCCACCAGATGCTTCAGGCGGCCAGCCTGTTGCTCGAGGTCGGAGCACGCGCGCAGGGTCGCTTGCAGGTTCTCCACGCCTTCCTGGTTGAGCATGTTGATCTCGCTGATGTCCATGTTGATCGCCTCGACCACGGCGGTCTGCTCTTCGGTGGCAGTGGCCACTGACTGGTTCATGCCGTCAATTTCGCCAATGCGCACGGTTACGCTGTCCAGTCGCTCGCCCGCCTGGTTGGCGATCTGCATGCTGTCCTGGCTGTGGCGCTGGCTCTGGTCCATGGTATCGACCGACTCGCGGGCCCCGACCTGCAGCTCTTCGATCATGGTCTGCACTTGCTGCGCCGATTCCTGGGTGCGGTGCGCCAGGTTGCGCACCTCGTCGGCGACCACGGCAAAGCCACGCCCGGCCTCACCGGCGCGGGCCGCTTCGATGGCGGCGTTTAGTGCCAGCAGGTTGGTCTGCTGGGAAATGCTGGTGATCACTTCCAGGATCTGGCCGATATTCACGGTCTTGCTGTTCAGTGTTTCGATGTGCGCGCTGGACGTGACGATCAGGTCGGACAGGCGGTTCATTGCGGCAATGTTGCGCTCGACCACTTGCTGGCCTTCTTCGGCCAGCAGGCGCGCGGAGCTTGCGTGCTGCGAAGCCTGGGCGGCGTTGCCGGCAATTTCCTGGGCAGCTGCTCCCAGTTCGTTGATGGCGGCTGCGACACTGTTGGTGCGGTTGGACTGCTCATCGGAGTTGGTCATCGACGAGTTCGAAGCACTGATCACCCGCAGGGCCACTTCGTTGACCTGCTCGGTGGCCGAGGACACTTCGCGAATGCTGCTGTGAATACGTTCGACGAAGCGGTTGAAGGCGTTGCCGAGGACACCGAATTCGTCGTGGTTGTGGATATGCAGGCGCTTGGTCAGGTCGCCTTCACCTTCGGCAATGTCTTCCATGGCGCGGGTCATGGTGTGCAGCGGCTGCATCAACACGCGGATCAGCAGGCCGAGCAGGCCGATGATGATCACCACCGCCACTAGCGTGGCGATCACCGCAGAGGTGCGGAAGGTGCTGAGCATCGAGAAGGCCTTGTCCTTGTCCACCGACAGGCCGATGTACCAGTTTGCCGACGGCAGGCCGGTAATCGGGCTGAAGGTCAGCAGGCGAGTCTGGCCATCGCTTTGCACTTCGGTCAGCTCACCGGTCAGTTTCGGCGTGTGCTGCGGGAACAGGTCCGACAGCGACTTCATGACCAGGTCTTTATCCGGGTGCACCAGGATCTTGCCCTGGTCGTTGACCAGGAAGGCGTATCCCATGCCGCCGAAGTTCAGCGAGTTGATGATCTGCACCAGGCCGTCCAGGGCCAGGTCGCCGCCGACCACGCCAACGCTGCTGGAGACCTTGTTGAGGATGCCTATGACCATCTTGTTGGTGGTCATGTCGATGTACGGTTCGGTCAGGGTCGCGCCGCTGGCGTTCATGCCGTCCTTGTACCAAGGGCGGGTGCGCGGGTCGTAGCCGTCGGGCATCTTCGCGTCCGGGCGCACGCTGAAACTGCCGTCGACCTTGCCCAGGTAGACCGTGAGGAAGCTGGAGGTCAGCGCATTCTGACCCATCAGGGTTTCGGCGCTGGCTGGGTTCTGGGCAATGTTCTGCGCCAGGTTTTCCACCAGTTTTATCCGGCCCTCGAACAGGTTGCGAATGTTGGTCGACGTGGAGGCGCCCATTTCAGCCAGGTAGTTTTCCAGGTCCTCGCGGATCGCATTACGCTGGAGGTAATCGTTGTAGAGGGTGAAAAGGCTGAAGGCGAGTATCACGATCAGTGATGCCGCCAAAAGAATCTTGTGGCTGAAACGAAGGCTTTTGTTCATGGGCGTAATCGGTTCCGCTAAGGTTCTATATCAGGCGTTCGCACGAGTGGAGCCGTAGGTTGTGCAACATCCCGAGAAGTCCCTTTTCGGTTGTTCCTCTCTATTAAGGCGAATATCACCCACAGGTATCGGCCGAATTAAGCTAAAGCTTGAGCAGAGGATTAAAAAGATGTCGGAATTTTCGACCATCGTTGTAGGTGCGGGCCCGGATGGCCAGCCAGTCGGTCAAGCAATGCGCCTGGCCAACCGGCACGGTCTGGTGGCTGGCGCAACGGGTACTGGCAAGACCGTCACTCTGCAGCATCTGGCGGAGGTGTTCAGCGACGCGGGGGTGGCGGTGTTCGCCGCCGATGTCAAAGGCGACCTTTGTGGTTTGGGCGCTGCCGGTGCGCCGCAAGGCAAGGTGGCTGAGCGCATCGCTGGCATGCCGTGGCTGGGGCATACGCCCCGGGCCTATCCGGTGAGCCTATGGGATATCGCCGGGCAGTCTGGCCACCCGCTGCGCACCACCCTCAGTGAAATGGGGCCGCTGCTGCTGGGCAATTTGCTGGAACTGACCGACAGTCAGCAGGCGGCGTTGTACGCAGCATTCAAGGTGGCCGACCGCGAAGGCCTGCTGCTGCTGGACCTCAAAGACCTCAAGGCCCTGCTGGCGCATCTGAAGGATAACCCGCAGCTGCTCGGCGAAGACAGCGCGCTAATGACCACGGCTTCTACCCAGGCCTTGCTGCGCCGGCTCGCTACCTTGGAGCAGCAGGGCGCCGAGGCACTGTTCGGCGAGCCGGCATTGCAGCTGGAGGACCTGCTGCGCCCTGATCCGGATGGCCGTGGGCGTATCCACCTGCTCGATGCCAGCCGATTGGTGCACGAGGCTCCCAAGGTGTACGCGACGTTCCTGTTGTGGCTGCTGGCCGAATTGTTCGAGCAGTTGCCCGAGCGCGGTGATGCTGACAAGCCGGTGCTGGCGCTGTTCTTCGATGAAGCACACTTGTTGTTCAACGGCACGCCCAAGGCGTTGCAGGAGCGGCTTGAGCAAGTGGTCCGGCTGATCCGCTCCAAGGGGGTGGGTGTCTATTTCGTTACCCAGTCGCCGGGGGACTTGCCCGACGCGGTGCTGGCCCAGTTGGGCTTGCGCATTCAGCACGGCTTGCGGGCGTTCACGGCCAAGGAGCAGAAGTCGCTGCGGGCGGTAGCCGATGGTTTCCGCCCCAACCCGGCGTTCGATACCCTGGCAGTGCTGACCGAACTGGGTATTGGCGAAGCGCTGGTGGGTACGTTGGAAGAAAAGGGCACGCCGGCCATCGTGCAGAGGGTGCTGGTTGCACCGCCGCAGTCGCGTATTGGGCCACTGAGTGCGGTTGAGCGCAGTGCGCTGATTGCCGCTTCGCCATTGGCTGGGCGCTATGACAAGCCGGTGGACCGTGAATCTGCCTATGAAATGCTGACCCAGCGCAAGGGCGAACCGGTAGAACCGGCGCCACAACCGAAGGCGGATGAAGAGAGCTTTGCCGACAAGGCTGGCGAGTTCTTGCAGAGTGCAGCGGGGCAGGCGATCAAGTCGGCAGTGCGCCAGGCAGCTAACCAGTTGGGGCGGCAGTTGGTGCGCGGGTTGATGGGGTCGTTGTTAGGGAGCAAGAAAAGGTAGTCTTCCTGCGCAGGCCCATACCCTCGGTAGCACAAGGCTGCCCCGGCAAAGAACAGGGCAGCACAGGAATGACGGCTATGAAAAAGGCGCCCGGGGGCGCCTTCATTCATTGCGGTGTCACTCAGCCAATGGCTTTGGACGCCAGCCAGAACAGGCCGGCCGCCAGGCCCATCGAGGCAGGCAGGGTCAGGACCCATGCCAGCAGGATGGTCTTCACAGTGCCGCCTTGCAGGCCACTTTTGTTGGCGACCATGGTGCCGGCCACGCCGGATGACAGCACATGGGTGGTCGACACCGGCAGGGCGAATACGTTGGCCATGCCGATGGCGCAGGCTGCAGTGATCTGTGCCGACATGCCTTGGGCATAGGTCATGCCTTGTTTGCCGATCTTCTCGCCTACGGTCAACACTACGCGCTTCCAGCCAACCATGGTGCCCAGGCCAAGGGCCAGGGCGACGGCCACGATCACCCAGAACGGGGCGTATTCGGTAGTGGCGGTGAGGTCTTTGCGCAGCTTTTCAAGGTCGGATTTTTCACGGGCATCCAGGCCTGGCAGCTTGCCAACCTTCTTCGCGGTGTCATCCAGGCACAACAGGTAGCGGCGTACTTCAACGCGCTTATCGGCGTCGAGGCTGTGGTAGTCCGTCACGCCTTTCAGCGAGGTCTGCAGCGCAGCAATGGTCGGTTCGGTCTGCTGAGGGTTGCAGCTGAACTGCTCCGGCAGGTCGCTGGCCTTGGCCTTGCCCAGTGCCAGGAACTCGCCCAGGGTGGCGGCGTTACGCTGGTAGAACTGGCTCATGTGCAGGGTAGCGTCGCGCGTACGCTCGATCTGGTAGGTGGTGCTGTTCAGGTCGAGTACGAATTTGGCCGGCACAATACCGATCAGCACCAGCATGATCAGGCCGATGCCTTTCTGGCCGTCGTTGGAGCCGTGCACGAAGCTCACACCCATGGCGGAAACCACCAGGACCAGACGGTTCCAGAAGGGCGGGTGCTTTTTGTCGTCGAGCTTGCGGCGTTGTTCCGGCGTTTTGTGCATCTTCGACAGCGGGCGCCACCATTTCAGGCCGATCAGCACCAGCGCAGCAACGGCGAAGCCGGCCATTGGCGAGACCACCAGTGACATGGCGATATCGATCGCTTTCTGCCAGTTGACACCGTCGCCCAGCGGAATGTCGTTGATCAGGGCGTTGGCCAGGCCGACACCGAGAATGGAGCCGATCAGCGTATGCGAACTGGAGGCGGGAATGCCAAAGTACCAAGTGCCCAGGTTCCAGGTGATGGCCGCGGCCAGCAACGAGAAGACCATGGCCAGGCCATGTCCGGTGTTCACATTGATCAGCAGCTCTACCGGCAACAGGTGCACGATGGCATAGGCCACCCCTACACCGCCGAGCAGAACGCCAAGGAAGTTGAACACGCCGGAGAAGAACACGGCGAGGTGCGGTGGCATGGCTTTGGTATAGATGACGGTAGCTACCGCGTTGGCGGTGTCATGAAAGCCATTGATGAACTCGAAGGCGAGTACGAAGGTCAAGGCGAGCAGTAGGCTCACCAATACCCAGGCATCCAGTCCGCTGAATAAATCGATCATGAAGGTTGTCTGGCGGGTCATAGGGGGGCGGGATTATGCCAGAAAACCTTGGCAATCGATGCACCTGCAACAGACAGATGACAGTCTTCATGGTGCAAGCGTGTCGTGCAGAGGGGGGCGTTCAGTGGGGTAAATTGCGGCTAAAAGTCGAAAATAATGGCGAAAAATGGCCTAAATGTTGAGAAGTGTCCATTTCGCAAAATTTCAAACGGCCGTATGAAATTTGTGTAATTCCATTTCATCATCGGCCAGACAGTAAAGATCGACCTCGCCCGGGTTGACCGGGCGACGACGCGCAGAGGACCCCCGAGGCTCAGGGATTGTCGCTGCGCAGTTCTTTTTCGATGCGTTCCAGTTCCTGGCTGAAGGCCTGGTCGCGAACGCTGGCACGCTTGCGCCAAGGTTTGCGTTCCGGATCCGGTTGTGCGGCGTAGGTGGTGACTTCGCCACCATAAACTTCCTTGTAACGTTCAGCCTGGCGCTCGAGTTCCGCGCGCAGTTCATCTTTCGTCACATGCAGTACCTGAAATAAGTGTAATGACTGTTGTCATGCATTGTGCCACATGCATATTGCCTTGCTGGCCGCAACGGCTTGTTAAAGCGGAAGGTTCCATCACCACGGTAAGCGGAGGGCCTGCGCAGTCGATTATAGCAACCGATAATTCGCCGAACATCGTTATTTACTCAGCACTGACATCAGCTGGCGCAAGTAGCAGGATCTGTTCACCAACAGTTTGGACCTTTCGTACAAGTTTGAAAGGAATGAAGGATAGAAGTTCGCTGCAATGTCAGGGCGGGCCGTAACGAAAAACGGCCTCGCCGAAAGGCGAGGCCGTTGCCTGGGGACTTCTTACGGTGGGTACCTGACCAGTCTCTCCAAAGAAGCCACAAGTGGCAGAGGAAAGGTATAAGCAAACGTGTCGGCGGTCAATTGCGATTATCGGCCGTTTGTTCGATAATCGCACGAACCGGTGTTTTTTTTGAGGTGTGCGATGAGTGACGAAACCCTGGACAACGATTCCGGCAATGCGGAGGTGGCGCGACCTGCTTCGGCTGCCATGGCGCCGCCGATCGTGGCTTCCCCGGCCAAGCGCATCCAGGCCTTTACCGGTGACCCTGACTTCATGACCTCTCTGGCACGTGGCCTGGCCGTGATCCAGGCCTTCCAGGAGCGCAAGCGGCACCTGACCATCGCCCAGATCAGCCACCGTACCGAAATCCCTCGCGCAGCGGTGCGCCGCTGCCTGCACACGCTGATCAAGCTGGGTTACGCCACCACTGACGGGCGTACCTATTCGCTGCTGCCCAAAGTGTTGACGCTGGGGCATGCTTACCTGTCGTCCACGCCACTGGCAATTTCTGCCCAGCCGTACCTGGATCGCATCAGCGACCAGTTACATGAGGCGGCCAACATGGCCACCCTTGAAGGTGACGACATTCTTTATATAGCCCGGTCGGCCACGGTCGAGCGGCTGATCTCGGTCGATCTGTCAGTGGGCGGGCGCCTGCCGGCCTATTGCACGTCGATGGGCCGCATTCTGCTGGCGGCCATGGACGACACCAGCCTGCGTGAGTACCTGGAACGTGCCGACCTCAAGGCGCGCACCAGCCGTACCCTGAATGACCCTGAATCGTTGTTCGCCTGCATCCAGCAGGTGCGCGCCCAGGGCTGGTGCGTGGTCGACCAGGAATTGGAACAGGGGCTGCGATCGATTGCGGTGCCGGTGTATGACGCTTCGGGGCAGGTATTGGCTGCGTTGAATGTAAGTACCCATGTCGGGCGGGTGACCCGCAGTGAGCTGGAGCAGCGGTTCTTGCCGATTTTGCTGGCGGCCAGCCGGGACCTTTGCCATCAGTTGTTCGGTTGAGTCCGCAGGGAGCACTTTGCGGCCCCGGATCGGAACAGGCAAAACCGTTTCTTGTGCGATAAACGCACAGTGTCGTGCCGAGTGAATTGCTTCACCTCGGCACGCTGATTAATGTCTCTCGCAACGGTCGGCTAGCCGACCGAACAAGAAAAACATAAGAGGCACTTACTCATGAATACTGTCACCTCGCTGCTGCGGCCGCACCCGCATGCAGTAACGTTATATCCAGGCTGACCCAGGCCATTTACCCCAATCATCGCCCTTGTACCGGTTACCCGTGTGCAACGGCCTGACTGTGCCCTACATTCTGGATAACAATAATGAACCAAGCGCAAACCAACGTCGGCAAAAGCCTCGACGTTCAATCTTTCATCAATCAGCAGCCGCTATCCCGGTATCAGTGGCGGGTTGTGCTGCTGTGCTTCCTGATCGTCTTCCTCGATGGCCTGGACACCGCTGCCATGGGTTTCATCGCCCCGGCACTGTCGCAAGAGTGGGGGATCGACCGCGCGAGCCTTGGGCCGGTCATGAGTGCTGCATTGATCGGCATGGTATTCGGCGCGCTGGGGTCCGGGCCGCTGGCTGACCGTTTCGGCCGCAAAGGCGTGCTGGTGGGGGCGGTGCTGGTGTTCGGTGGCTTCAGTCTGGCCTCGGCCTATGCCTCCAACGTCGACCAGTTGCTGGTGCTGCGCTTTCTGACTGGTCTGGGGCTGGGGGCTGGCATGCCCAACGCCACCACGCTGTTGTCCGAATACACCCCGGAGCGCCTCAAGTCGCTGCTGGTGACCAGCATGTTCTGTGGCTTCAACCTGGGCATGGCCGGTGGTGGCTTCATTTCCGCCAAGATGATCCCGGCCTACGGCTGGCACAGCCTGCTGGTCATCGGTGGCGTGCTGCCGTTGCTGCTGGCGCTGGTACTGATGGTCTGGCTGCCGGAGTCGGCGCGGTTCCTGGTGGTGCGCAACCGCGGCACCGACAAGGTGCGCAAGACCTTGTCGCCAATCGCGCCGCAAGTGGTGGCCGAGGCCGGTAGTTTCAGTGTGCCGGAGCAAAAGGCGGTGGCTGCACGCAACGTGTTTGCGGTGATCTTTTCTGGCACCTACGGCCTGGGCACCGTGCTGCTGTGGCTGACCTATTTCATGGGCCTGGTGATCGTCTACCTCCTGACCAGCTGGCTGCCAACCCTGATGCGTGACAGCGGCGCGAGCATGGAGCAGGCCGCGTTCATCGGCGCGCTGTTCCAGTTTGGTGGAGTGCTAAGCGCAGTCGGCGTGGGTTGGGCCATGGACCGTTTCAATCCGCACAAGGTGATCGGCATTTTCTATCTTCTGGCCGGGGTGTTCGCCTACGCAGTGGGGCAGAGCCTGGGTAACATCACTGTGCTAGCCACGCTGGTACTCGTCGCCGGTATGTGTGTGAACGGTGCGCAGTCGGCAATGCCATCGCTGGCGGCCCGCTTCTATCCCACCCAGGGCCGGGCCACAGGTGTATCGTGGATGCTGGGTATTGGCCGCTTTGGTGCGATTCTAGGGGCCTGGAGTGGCGCAACGCTGTTGGGCCTGGGCTGGAACTTCGAGCAGGTGCTGACGGCCTTGCTCGTACCGGCGGCGCTGGCGACCGTGGGTGTGGTCGTCAAGGGGCTGGTCAGCCACTCCGACGCAACCTGAGGGCGAGGGCCGCGTCGCGGCCCATTCGCAGCACAAGGCTGCTCCGGCAGGAGCGGTGTTGTGCTGCGATCAGGGCGCACAACTGCCTGGTGGTGGGGGAATAGTTGTAGAACAAATGGTTCGATAATCGCACGAATAGTCGATTATCGGATTGTAAGGTACCCACCAGTCTCCTTAATCTGGGTTTATCGAAGCACCCTGACCAGGAGCCTCCAAATGCCACGCGCAGACCATTTCCGAATCCACCCAAATCGAGCTGTCCACCATGTGTGACCTCGACGCCCGTACCGCCGCGGCCCATGGCCAGCTGGCAGGAGAAGCCTGATGCACGACGTATTCATCTGTGACGCCATCCGTACCCCCATCGGCCGCTTCGGCGGCGCCCTGGCCAGCGTGCGGGCCGACGACCTGGCAGCGGTGCCGCTGAAGGCGCTGGTAGAGCGCAACCCAGGCGTGCAGTGGGACCAGGTAGACGAAGTGTTCTTCGGCTGCGCCAACCAGGCCGGTGAAGACAACCGCAACGTGGCCCGCATGGCACTGCTGCTGGCCGGCCTGCCGGAAAGCATCCCGGGTGTCACCCTGAACCGCCTGTGTGCGTCGGGCATGGATGCCATCGGCACTGCTTTCCGCGCCATCGCCAGCGGCGAGATGGAACTGGTGATTGCCGGTGGCGTCGAGTCGATGTCGCGCGCCCCGTTCGTCATGGGCAAGGCTGAAAGCGCCTATTCGCGCAACATGAAGCTGGAAGACACCACCATTGGCTGGCGTTTCATCAACCCGCTGATGAAGAGCCAGTATGGTGTGGATTCCATGCCGGAAACCGCCGACAACGTGGCTGATGACTATCAGGTTTCGCGTGCTGACCAGGACGCGTTCGCCCTGCGCAGTCAGCAAAAGGCTGCTGCTGCGCAGGCTGCCGGCTTCTTCGCCGAAGAAATTGTGCCGGTGCGTATCGCTCACAAGAAGGGCGAAATCATCGTCGAACGTGACGAACACCTGCGCCCGGAAACCACTCTGGAGGCGCTGACCAAGCTCAAACCGGTCAACGGTCCGGACAAGACGGTCACCGCCGGCAACGCCTCGGGCGTGAACGACGGTGCCGCGGCGATGATCCTGGCCTCGGCCGCTGCGGTGAAGAAGCACGGCCTGACCCCGCGCGCCCGCGTTTTGGGCATGGCCAGCGGCGGCGTTGCTCCACGTGTCATGGGCATTGGCCCGGTGCCGGCGGTGCGCAAGCTGACTGAGCGTCTGGGGGTGGCGGTAAGTGATTTCGACGTGATCGAGCTTAACGAGGCGTTTGCCAGCCAAGGCCTGGCAGTGCTGCGTGAGCTGGGTGTCGCTGACGATGCGCCACAGGTAAACCCTAATGGCGGCGCCATTGCCCTGGGCCACCCGCTGGGCATGAGCGGTGCGCGCCTGGTGCTGACTGCGCTGCACCAGCTGGAGAAGAGTGGTGGGCGTAAAGGCCTGGCGACCATGTGTGTGGGCGTTGGCCAAGGTCTGGCACTGGCCATCGAGCGGGTTTGACCTGTACCGGCCTCTTCGCGGGCAAGCCAGCTCCCACAGGGATCCACGCAATCACCTGTGGGAGCGGGCTCGCCCGCGAAGAGGCCTGTCCTGTGAGACATAAGGCCAATTGCCAGCCAGATAGCGGAACGAGTGTGTTACCAGGTATGTCTAGATTTACCTAGTACCCTCCAGGAGTAAAACCGTCATGACTTCAACCTATTACACTGGCGAAGAACGCAGCAAGCGCATCTTCGCTATCGTCGGTGCCTCGTCAGGCAACCTGGTGGAATGGTTCGACTTCTACGTCTACGCCTTCTGTGCGATCTACTTCGCCCCGGCCTTCTTCCCCTCGGACGATCCCACCGTGCAGTTGTTGAACACGGCTGGTGTATTCGCCGCAGGTTTCCTGATGCGCCCAATCGGTGGCTGGATCTTCGGCCGCCTCGCCGACCGCCATGGTCGCAAGAATTCCCTGATGATCTCGGTGCTGATGATGTGCTTCGGCTCCCTGATGATCGCTTGCCTGCCCACCTATGCCAGCATCGGCACCTGGGCACCGGCGCTGCTATTGCTGGCTCGCCTGATCCAGGGCCTGTCGGTTGGGGGCGAATACGGCACCACGGCCACCTACATGAGTGAAGTGGCCCTGCGTGGGCAGCGCGGCTTCTTTGCTTCGTTCCAGTACGTCACCCTGATTGGCGGCCAGTTGCTGGCGGTACTGGTCGTGGTGATCCTGCAACAGCTGCTGACTGAAGATGAACTGCGGGCCTGGGGCTGGCGCATTCCTTTCGTGGTGGGGGCCATCGCCGCCCTGATCTCGTTGATGCTGCGCCGTTCGCTGCACGAGACCAGTAGCGCCGAAGCCCGCAATGACAAGGATGCAGGTTCGATCGGTGGCCTGTTCCGCAATCACGCAGCGGCGTTCATCACAGTATTGGGTTACACCGCTGGTGGCTCGCTGATTTTCTATACTTTCACCACTTATATGCAGAAATACCTGGTCAACACTGCGGGCATGACAGCCAAGAACGCCAGCTACGTGATGACCGGAGCATTGTTCCTGTTCATGGTGGTACAGCCGTTCTTCGGCATGCTGTCCGACCGTATCGGTCGGCGCAATTCGATGCTGCTGTTCGGCGCGCTCGGTACCTTGTTCACCGTGCCGCTGCTGATGGCACTGAAAACCGTGACCAGCCCGCTCATGGCCTTCGTGCTGATCAGCCTGGCCCTGTGTATCGTCAGTTTCTACACCTCGATCAGCGGCCTGGTGAAAGCCGAAATGTTCCCGCCACAGGTGCGTGCACTGGGGGTGGGCCTGGCCTATGCGGTGGCCAACGCAGCATTCGGCGGTTCGGCCGAATATGTGGCCCTGGGTCTGAAAACCCTGGGGATGGAAAACACTTTCTACTGGTACGTGACGGCGATGATGGCGATTGCTTTCCTGTTCAGCCTGCGCCTGCCGAAGCAGGCGGTGTATCTGCACCATGATGATTAAGGACGCTGCATGAGCAACCAACTGTTCGACGCCTATTTCACCGCGCCGGCCATGCGCGAGATTTTCTCCGACCGTGGCCGCCTGCAGGGCATGCTGGATTTCGAAGCAGCGCTTGCCCGTGCCGAAGCCTCTACCGGTTTGGTCCCGCACGCCGCGGTGGCGGCCATCGAGGCGGCATGCCAGGCCGAGCGCTATGACGTCGGCGCACTGGCCAATGCCATTGCGATCGCTGGCAACTCGGCAATTCCGTTGGTGAAAGCGTTGGGCAAAGTGATCGCCACTGGCGTACCTGAAGCTGAGCGCTATGTGCACCTTGGGGCGACCAGCCAGGATGCGATGGACACCGGTCTGGTTCTGCAGTTGCGCGATGCCCTGGACTTGATCGAGGCTGACCTTGGCAAGCTGGCTGATACCCTGTCGCAGCAGGCGTTGAAGCATGCCGATACGCCATTGGTGGGGCGTACCTGGTTGCAGCATGCTACCCCGGTGACCCTGGGCATGAAGCTGGCCGGTGTACTGGGTGCTTTGACCCGCCACCGTCAGCGCCTGCATGAACTGCGCCCGCGCCTGCTGGTCCTGCAGTTCGGCGGAGCCTCGGGCAGCCTGGCGGCCTTGGGCAGCAAGGCGATGCCGGTGGCCGAAGCGCTGGCCGAACAGCTCAAACTGTCCCTGCCCGAACAGCCCTGGCACACCCAGCGTGACCGCCTGGTGGAGTTTGCCTCGGTACTGGGCCTGGTTGCCGGCAGCCTGGGCAAGTTCGGCCGCGATATCAGCTTGCTGATGCAAACCGAGGCGGGGGAGGTGTTTGAGCCTTCTGCGCCGGGCAAGGGTGGGTCTTCGACCATGCCACACAAGCGCAACCCGGTGGGTGCTGCCGTGTTGATCGGTGCCGCAACCCGCGTGCCGGGCCTGCTGTCGACGCTGTTCGCGGCCATGCCCCAGGAGCACGAACGCAGCCTGGGCCTATGGCATGCCGAGTGGGAAACCTTGCCGGATATCTGCTGCCTGGTCTCTGGCGCCCTGCGCCAGGCTCAAATGATTGCCGAGGGTATGGAGGTGGATGCCGCGCGCATGCGCCATAACCTCGACCTGACACAAGGCCTGGTGCTGGCCGAAGCGGTGAGCATTGTCCTTGCCCAGCGCCTGGGGCGCGACCGTGCCCACCACCTGCTGGAACAATGCTGCCAGCGCGCGGTAGCCGAACAACGGCACCTGCGTGCCGTGCTGGGTGACGAACCGCAGGTCAGCGCCGAGCTGTCTGGCGAAGAACTCGATCGCCTGCTCGACCCTGCCCATTACCTGGGCCAGGCCCGCGTCTGGGTGGCGCGCGCCGTGTCCGAACATCAACGTTTCACTGCCTGAAGGAGACCGCTGTGGCGCACTTGCAACTGGCCGATGGCGTTTTGAATTATCAGATCGATGGCCCGGAAGACGCCCCGGTGCTGGTCCTGTCCAACTCGCTGGGTACCGACCTGGGCATGTGGGACACCCAGATTCCGTTGTGGAGCCAGCACTTCAGGGTGCTGCGTTACGACACCCGCGGTCACGGTGCATCGCTGGTCACTGAAGGCCCTTACAGCATCGAACAGCTGGGCCGCGACGTGCTGGCCCTGCTCGACGGGCTGGACATCCAGAAGGCTCACTTCGTCGGCCTGTCGATGGGCGGGCTGATCGGCCAGTGGCTGGGCATCAATGCAGGTGAGCGCCTGCGCAGCCTGACCCTGTGCAACACGGCCGCTAAGATCGCCAACGACGAGGTATGGAACACCCGTATCGACACTGTGCTCAAAGGTGGCCAGCAGGCCATGGTCGACCTGCGCGATGCCTCCATCGCCCGCTGGTTCACCCCAGGTTTTGCCCAGGCACAGCCGGAGCAGGCTCAGCGTATCTGTCAGATGCTGGCGCAAACCAGCCCGCAAGGCTATGCCGGCAACTGCGCAGCGGTACGTGACGCTGATTATCGTGAGCAACTGGGCCGCATCCAGGTGCCTGCGCTGATCGTTGCCGGTACTGAAGACGTAGTGACCACCCCTGAGCATGGCCGCTTCATGCAGGCCGGTATCCAAGGTGCCGAGTACGTCGACTTCCCGGCTGCGCACCTGTCCAATGTCGAGATTGGCGAGGCCTTCAGCCGCCGCGTGCTCGATTTCCTGCTGGCTCACTGAGGACAATGCCATGGACGAGAAACAACGTTACGACGCTGGCATGCAAGTGCGCCGCGCAGTGCTGGGCGATGCCCACGTGGACCGCAGCCTGGAGAAACTCAACGACTTCAATGGCGAGTTTCAGGAAATGATCACCCGCCACGCCTGGGGTGACATCTGGACCCGCCCGGGGCTGCCGCGCCATACCCGCAGCCTGATCACCATCGCCATGCTGATCGGCATGAACCGCAACGACGAACTGAAGCTTCACCTGCGCGCCGCAGCCAACAACGGCGTGACCCGCGACGAGATCAAGGAAGTGCTGATGCAGAGCGCGATCTACTGCGGCATTCCGGCGGCCAATGCCACGTTCCACTTGGCTGAGTCGGTGTGGGATGAGCTTGGCGTAGAGTCGCGCCAGTAAATCGTGTTCGCGGGCAAGCTCCCTGCCACAGGTCCTGCATAACCCTGCAGACCTGTGGCCGGGACCTTGCCCGCGATGGCCCTTAAACCGATGCCTTTTTCTCCCGCATGGCAACCGGGCCGGCGTTGGTTTCTACGGCATGCTTCAGCGTCGGGCACAGGCCCAACATGAACGCAGCTTCGGCCACCACGAACAGTGGCCCGATGATCAGGCCACTCAGGTCGTCGACAAATGCCGGCTTGCGGCCTTCGTAGTAATGGCCGATGAACTGGATGACCCAGCCCACCACGAACGCCCCCAGCCCGGCGCCGAGCCATAGTGTTGTCGACTGCACTGCCAGCACCTCACCGACCCACAGGCACAGCCCCAGCAACAGCCCCATCACCAGCCCGAAGCGCAGGTCCAGGCGCAGGTAGAACCACACCGACGCCGCCGCTGCCACCAGGGCAGGGGACAGCCACATGCCAGCCATCTCCCAGCCTGGGCGTGAAAGCAGGATGGTGACTGCCAGTACGATCATGGGAATACCGACGAAGTGGGTGGCGATGTTGCGCGGGTCGCGGTGGTAGTTGGCGTATTGGCTCAGGTGGTCGACGAGGGTTTTCATTGTTGTGCCTCCCTGTTCTGCTTGGTTTCACCTGTACCCGATAGTGATCAGGATAGTCCGCCGTCACCACCATCATCAGCTCAGCGAATGGTGGCAGTTCGCACTGGCAAATTCATGGCAGGGTTTTATTCAGCTGCAGCAAATCATGCCCCCGAAGAAGGTGCATGAATGTTTATAGCGTTAGGTCACTTGAGGGGGAGACTGGCCTCTTCGCGAGTTTATCCGCGAAGAGGCCATCTGATTCACAGAAGATTCAGCGGATAACTCACAATCAAGCGGTTCTCATCGAACGCGTTGGTGCTGAAGTCGCGACGCATTGTCGAGTTGCGCCATTTCACCGACAGGTCCTTGAAACTGCCCGACTGCACCACATAGGCCAGCTCTGTTTCCCGCGCCCATTCCTTGCCATCGTCCACGCTGCCCACGGTGAAGTTTTCACCCTTGATATAGCGGTTCATCAGGGTCAGGCCGGGTACGCCGACGGTGGCGAAGTTGAAGTCATGGCGAACCTGCCAGGAACGCTCCTTGGCATTGTCGAAGCTTGAATTGTAGCTGTCGTTGGCCAGGGTACCGCCACTGGTGCCATTGACCCGCATCCAGGCATCGTCGCCGCTGACCTTCTGCAGGCCAACGTAAAAGGTGTGGCCTTGGTAGCGCGCCGAAAGCAAGGCGGAGGCGGTGCGGTTGTCCAGCTTGCCGGCCCGTTCGGCACCATCTTCCTTGCCGATGAAGTAGCCCAGGTTGGCGCCCAGCGTCCAGTCGCCCAGCGGCTGGCTGTGCGTCAGGTTGAGGTACTGCTGGCGGTAGATGTCCTTGAGCTGGGCATCCCACAGGCCGATCATGGTGCGCTTGTCGTTGAAGCTGTACTCACCGCCGCCGAAATTGAAACGGTCGGAGGTGAAGGCAGCTTTGCCGTTGAGCGACATGTCTTCCATGCTGGCATCGTTGCGCGGGCTGTTGCCGCGGAACTGGCCGGCATACAGGGTCAGGCCGGCGATTTCCCTGGAGGTCAGTTGACCACCGCGGAATGTTTGCGGCAACGAGCGACCATCGTCTGAACGCAGGATTGGCAGTACCGGCATCCATTCACCGACTTTCAGCTCGGTTTCGGACAGCTTGGCTTTCAGCGCCACACCCAGCCTGCCGAAGTCATCGGCCGGGCGCCCGTCGTCATGCACAGGTAGCAAGTGAGTGTTGGTGGTGCCTCTGCCGCCGTCGAGCTTGACCGAGTAGAGCCCCAGTACGTCCACGCCGAAGCCGACCGTGCCCTGGGTGAAACCGGAACGGGCATCGAGGATGAAACTTTGCGTCCATTCCTCGGCCTTGCCCTGTGGGTGGGCCGGGTCAACGAAGTTGCGGTTGATGTAGAAGTTGCGCAGGTTGAGGGTGGCCTTGGCGTCCTCGATGAAACCGCCTTCGTTGGCGGCGAACACGGGGAGGGCGCAGGACATGGCCAACAGGCCGGGCAGCAGCTGGCGTGCGGGTAGCGAAATGCTCATCTGTCGTGGATCTCTTGTTTTTATGGTCGAGCTGTTGCACTGCAGGATCAGGCCTGCAGGTGCGGGTCTTTTTGATGAACTTGGGCAACGTTGCGTGGAGGGGATGGTGCGGGGTTGTGCGGGGGTGAGGCAATTCGCCGCAAACGGAACGGGGCGATAATCGAACGGAATGTTCTGGTTGGTTAATAAGTCTCCTGTGCTGGCCTCTTCGCGGATAAACCCGCTCCTACAACGGCTTGCGCCCAACCACCGATATGTGTCCACCACACGATCTGTGTAGGAGCGGGTTCACCCGCGAATACGGTGGTGGCTGCGACGGTGAATCACCGGGGGATATTGGCCGGCACAGGCAGTAAAAAAGCAAAGCCCACCGCTAAGGGTGGGCTTGTGCTGTAACAAGGCCGATCAGCCTTTCGGTGTTTCCACCGAAGCCTGCTGGTTTTCCTGACCGGTCTGCTCGTACCAGCCACCGCCGAGCGCCTTGTACAGGTTGACTTCGCTGGTCAGCTGCGACAGGCGGTCTCCGATCAGAGCTTGCTGGGCACTGAACAGGTTGCGTTGGGCATCGAGGAAGGTCAGGTTGCTGTCAATCCCGATGCGGTAACGGCGTTCGGCCAGGCGGTAGTAGTCCTGGTTTGCCTGCACCAGGTCACGCTGGGCCTGCAACTGCTCGTCGAAGGTCTTGCGCGCCGCCAAGCCATCGGAGACTTCCTGGAAGGCGGTCTGGATGGTTTTTTCGTACTTGGCGACGTTGATGTCCTTCTGGATCTTCGAGTAGTCCAGGCTGGCTTTCAAGCTGCCGGCGTTGAAGATCGGCAGGTTGATCTGCGGCTGGAACAGCCAGGTGCCCTGGCCGCCCGAGAACAGGTGGCCCATGTCGGGGCTCAGGCTGCCGGCGTTGGCGGTCAGGCTGATGCTTGGGAAGAACGCTGCGCGGGCTGCGCCAATGTTGGCGTTGGCGGCCTTGAGCAGGTGCTCGGCTTCCTGGATGTCCGGGCGACGCTGGAGGATATCCGATGGCAGCCCGGCGGGTACTTCGGCCAGTTGGTCGTCATCGAGCGCCAGCGGCTTGGCCAGGTCGGCAGGAATGCCGGTACCCAGCAGCACAGTCAGGCTGTTGACGTCCTGGGCGACCAAGCGCTGGTACTGCGAGTACTTGACCCGGGCGCCTTCCACGGCGGTGCGCGCCTGGCTGACGTCCAGGGCCGAGGCCACGCCGACTTCATTACTGCGACGGGTGAGGTTGTAGCTTTCCTCGTAGGTCTTCAGCGTTTCTTCGGTCAGCTTGAACAGGGCCTGGTCGGCCTGCCAGGTGTAGTAGGCGTTTGCCACGCTGGCTACCAGGGCGATTTGCGTGGAACGACGCGCCTGCTCGCTGGAGAGGTAGGTTTCCAGGGCCTGCTCGGTCAGGCTGCGCACACGGCCGAACAGGTCCAGCTCGTAGGCGCTGACACCCAAAGTGGCCGAGTACTGGCTGGTGATGCCAGATTCGCCTGTTTGCGACATGTTCGCCGGGACACGCTGGCGGCTGCCGCTGCCGGTGGCCGAAACCGCCGGGAACAGGTCGGCGCGCTGAATGCGGTATTGCGCACGATAGGCGTCGAGGTTCAGCGCCGCGACCCGCAGGTCGCGGTTATTGACCAGCGAGGTCTGGATCAGCTGTTGCAGCGCCGGGTCGTGGAAGAACTGGCGCCAGCCCTGTTCAGCAGCGGCAACATCCGCCGATTGCGTCGGCGAATAGGCAGGGCCTTGCGGCCACTGCGCAGCCACCGGCGCCTCCGGGGTCTGGTAATCAGGGATCAGCGAGCAGCCGCCAAGAATGAAAGCGGTTACCGCCAGGGACAACAAAGACTTGGTCATTGCCCAGCCTCATAACGTGGATTTTCAGGGGTGACGTCTTTTTCCGGCTCTTTGCTGCCGAACAGTGACGACACTGCGACGAAGAACAGTGGTACCCAGAAGATAGCCAGCACGGTCGCACTGATCATGCCGCCGATCACGCCAGTACCGATGGCGTGCTGGCTGCCGGCGCCAGCGCCGCTGGCGATCGTCAACGGTACCACGCCCAGGATGAACGCCAGCGAGGTCATGATGATCGGGCGAAGACGCATGCGGCACGCCTCGATCGCTGAGTCGTACAGGCTACGGCCTTGTTCGTGCAGCTCCTTGGCGAACTCGACGATCAGAATGGCGTTTTTCGCCGCAAGACCGATGGTGGTCAACAGGCCAACAAGGAAGTACACGTCGTTGGACAGGCCGCGCAGGCTGGTGGCGATCAGTGCACCGATGATACCCAGCGGTACTACCAGCACCACAGCGATCGGGATCGACCAGCTTTCGTACAGGGCTGCCAGGCACAGGAACACGAACAGTACCGAGAGGGCGAACAGCGCCGGCATCTGCGAGCCGGAGAGTTTTTCCTCGTAGGACATGCCGGTCCAGGAGAAGCCGATACCGCTTGGCAGCTCGCCAGCAATGCGCTCGACCTCGGCCATGGCTTCACCGGTACTGTAGCCAGGCGCCGGTGCACCGAGGATTTCCATCGCTTCGACACCGTTGTAACGCGACAGCTTTGGCGAGCCGTAGGTCCATTCGCCTTTGGCGAAGGAGGAGAACGGCACCATCTCGCCTGCGCCGTTGCGCACGTACCATTTTTGCAGGTCTTCCGGGCTCATCCGCGCGCTTGGTTCGCCCTGGATGTACACCTTCTTGACCCGGCCACGGTCGATGAAGTCGTTGACGTAGCTGGCGCCCAGCGCAATCGACAGGGTGTTGTTGATGTCGGCAATGGTCACGCCCAAGGCGCTGGCACGTTCGTCATCAATGGTCAGCTGGTACTGCGGTTCATCGTTCAGGCCGTTCGGTCGCACGGCGCTGAGGATCTTGCTCTGCGCGGCTTTGGCCAGGAACTGGTTGCGCGCCTCCATCAACTTCTCGTGGCCGACACCGCCGCGGTCCTGAAGGAACACGTCGAAGCCGGTGGCGTTACCCAGTTCAAGCACCGCTGGCGGGGCGAAGGCGAACACCATTGCATCACGGAAGGTGAAGAAGTGCTGCTGGGCACGCTGTGCCAGCGCGAACACGCTGTTCTCCTTCGAGCGCTCATCCCATGGTTTGAGCATGATGAATGCCATGCCCGAGCTCTGGCCGCGGCCTGCGAAGTTGAAACCGTTGACGGTGAATACCGACGATACGGTATCGGCTTCGTCCTTGAGCAGGTATTCGCGCATCTGGTCGACCACGGCCTGCGTGCGTTCGGCACTGGAGCCGGCCGGGGTCTGCACCTGGGCGAACAGTACGCCTTGGTCTTCTTCCGGCAGGAACGCGGTAGGGATGCGGGCGAACAGCCAGATCATGCCGACCACGATCAGTGCATAGGCCAGCAGGAATGGCACCTTGTTGCGCAGGATGGTGCCGACACTGCGCTCGTAGCCATTGACGCTGCGGTCGAAGTTGCGGTTGAACCAGCCGAAGAACCCGCCTTTGGCGGTGTGGTGCTCGCCCTTCTTCAGCGGCTTGAGCATGGTTGCGCAAAGCGCCGGGGTGAAGATAAGCGCAACCAGCACCGACAGACCCATGGCCGAGACGATGGTGATGGAGAACTGCCGGTAGATGACACCCGTGGAACCGCCGAAGAACGCCATGGGCAGCAGTACCGCCGAGAGCACCAGGGCGATACCCACCAGGGCGCCCTGGATCTGTTCCATCGAGCGCTTGGTCGCTTCCTTGGGTGGCAAGCCTTCCTCGGACATTACCCGCTCGACGTTCTCCACCACGACGATGGCGTCGTCCACCAGCAAGCCGATGGCCAATACCATGGCGAACATGGTCAGTGTGTTGATGCTGAAGCCTGCAGCGGCAAGGATGCCGAAGGTACCCAGCAATACGACCGGTACGGTCATGGTGGTGATGATGGTGGCGCGGAAGTTCTGCAGGAACAGGTACATCACCAGGAACACCAGAACCACGGCTTCGATCAGGGTGTGGATCACGCCGCTGATCGATTCGGTGACCACTGGGGTGGTGTCATACGGGAATACCGCCTTGACCCCCGGCGGGAAGAACGGTTCCAGGCTTTTGATGGTCTCGCGCAGTGCCTTGGCGGTGTCCAGGGCGTTGGCGCCGGTTGCCAGTTTTACCGCCAGGCCGGAGGCCGGCTTGCCGTTGAACTGGGCGCTGACTGCGTAGTTTTCACCCCCCAGGCCCACTTGGGCGACGTCACCCAGACGCACCTGTGAACCGTCTTTATTGACCTTGAGCAGAATGTTCTCGAACTGCTCGGCGGTTTGCAGGCGGGTCTTGCCGATGATGGTGGCGTTAAGCTGGGTGCCCGGCAGGGCTGGCAGGCCGCCGAGCTGGCCGGAAGACACCTGCACGTTCTGGGCGGCGACAGCTGTCTTGACGTCGACCGGGGTCAGCTGGAACTTGTTCAGCTTGGCCGGATCGAGCCAGATACGCATGGCGTACTGCGCACCGAACACCTGGAAGTCACCCACACCCGCAGTACGCGAGATCGGGTCCTGCATGTTCGAGACGATGTAGTTGGCCAGGTCGTCCTTGGTCATGCTGCCGTCTTCGGAGACCAGGCCGATCACCAGCAGGAAGTTCTTCACTGCTTTGGTGACCCGGATACCTTGTTGCTGCACTTCCTGCGGCAGCAGCGGGGTAGCCAGGTTCAGCTTGTTCTGTACCTGTACCTGCGCGGTGTCGGGGTTGGTACCCTGTTCGAAGGTGGCGGTAATGGTCATGCTGCCGTCGGAGTTACTTTCCGACGACACATAACGCAGGTTGTCGATACCGTTGAGCTGCTGCTCGATCACCTGCACCACGGTGTCCTGCACGGTTTGCGCCGAGGCGCCCGGGTAGGTCACGGCGATGGCGATGGCCGGCGGCGCGATACTGGGGTACTGGTTGATCGGCAGCTTCAGGATCGACAAGGCCCCGACCAGCATGATCACCAAGGCGATCACCCAGGCGAAGATCGGGCGATCGATAAAGAACTTCGACATGGTTTACTCCGCTTTGGCGTCTGCTTTTGCCGCGCTGGCCTGATCAGGGCCGGCCGGCTTCTTGACGTTGGTGGCTTCGCTGACCTTCACCTCAACGCCTGGGCGCACGTACTGCAGCCCTTCGGTGATCAGGCGGTCACCCGGGTTGAGGCCTTCCTCGATCAGCCAGTCGCTACCCAAGGTGCGGCTGGCCTTGAGCTGGCGCAGTTCGACCTTGTTCTCCTGGTTGACCACCAGGGCGGTTGGTGCGCCCTTGAGGTCGCGGGTCACGCCTTGTTGCGGTGCCAGGATGGCGTTGGCGTTGACACCGGCCTTGAGCCGCGCATGCACGAACATGCCTGGCAGCAGGGTGTGATCGGGGTTGGGGAACAGGGCGCGCAGGGTCACTGAGCCTGTGGTCTCGTCCACCGCGACTTCGGAGAACTCCAGGCGGCCTTCCTGTTTGAACAGGCTGCCGTCTTCCAATACCAGCTGAACCGAGGCGGCGTTGTCGCCGGCCTTCTTCAACTGGCCGCTTTCCAGGTCACGGCGCAGCTTGAGCAGCTCGGCGGTGGACTGGGTAACGTCGACATAAATAGGGTCGAGCTGCTGGATGGTGGCCATGGCATCGGTCTGACCATTGCTCACCAGTGCACCTTCGGTGAACGAAGAACGGCCGATACGGCCGCTGATCGGCGCCAGAACCTTGGTGTAGCGCAGGTCGATCTGTGCGCTCTTGAGCGCAGCCTCGGCCTGCAATCGTTTGGCATTGGCGTCGTCATATTCCTGTTTGGAGACGGCCTGCTCGTCAATCAGTTGCTTGTAGCGTTCGGCCAGCGAGCGTGTAGCCAGCAGGTTGGCCTTGGCATTGGCCAGGGTGGCTTCGTATACGGCAGGGTCGATCTGATACAGCTGCTGGCCTTCCTTGACCTCACTGCCTTCCTTGAACAGGCGTTTGAGGATGATGCCGTTGACCTGCGGGCGCACTTCGGCGACGCGGTAGGCACTGGTACGCCCCGGCAATTCCGAGGTGAGGGTGAAGGCTTGCGGCTGGATGGTCACGACGCCGACCTGAGGAGCCTGCGCCGCTGGCGCTGCTTCTTCTTTCTTACAGCCACTGAGCAAGGTTGCCAGGGCGACGGCGGAAACCAGAGCGGTAACGGCTGGCTTGAATTGCATGAGGATCCTCGGGTCGCTGGAGCAGGGAGACGCTCAAGAGTAATGGAAGAGATCTTGATCTGGAAAAAATGCTATCCGGTGGATAAATAGCTTGCTAAGGAATATACTTACATTCATGGTTGTTTGTAAATACTGCTGAGCTGTACTCAGGTACTGCCTCAGCGCTTGATTAGTTCATCCGAGAGGCCCCCAGCAGAGGTTCCCCGGAGCGTTCCCCGCACGCGCTGCGCGTTCGGGCCAGATGAGGTTGTACTGCCATGGTCCGTCGAACCAAAGAAGAAGCCCAGGAAACCCGCGCCCAGATCATCGAGGCGGCGGAAAAGGCCTTCTACAAGCGCGGGGTTGCGCGAACCACCCTGGCCGACATCGCCGAACTGGCGGGTGTGACGCGGGGGGCGATCTACTGGCACTTCAACAACAAGGCCGAGCTGGTGCAGGCGTTGCTCGACAGCCTGCACGAGACCCATGACCATTTGGCGCGCGCGAGCGAAAGCGAGGATGAAGTCGACCCGCTTGGCTGCATGCGCAAGCTGCTGTTGCAGGTGTTCAACGAGCTGGTGCTCGATGCCCGAACCCGCCGTATCAATGAAATCCTGCATCACAAGTGCGAGTTCACCGATGACATGTGTGAAATTCGCCAGCAGCGCCAGGGTGCGGTGCTGGATTGCCACAAGGGCATCACCCTGGCGCTGGCCAATGCCGTGCGCCGGGGCCAGTTGCCTGGCGAGCTGGATGTCGAGCGCGCGGCGGTGGCCATGTTTGCCTATGTCGATGGCCTGATCGGGCGCTGGCTCTTGCTGCCTGACAGTGTCGATCTGTTGGGTGATGTCGAAAAATGGGTCGACACCGGGCTGGATATGCTGCGCTTGAGCCCGGCTCTGCGCAAATAACACTTTGTTAAGGATTGTGAGGGAGTGTTTCCCCTTTGTGTTAAGGGGGGATTAAGGGCGCGGCTGCCTTGCGGCTGTGCGCAGCACAAGGCGGCTCTTGCAGCGACTGCGTAGCCTTCAGCGGCCGCGCAATTGCCGGTCGGGCAAAGCCAATGCCGCAAACAGCCCCAGCACCGCGACAAGTGCACTCCCCATCAGCAACTGCCTGAACGTGTCCAGCAACCGCCCCTGAGTCACCAGGTCCACCTCCGCGGCCTTCAAGCTCCCCAGCAACGGATTACCCGACAGTTCGAAACCACCCTGATGCAGCAGGGCCAGCAACAGGCTGGACATGCACGCCACGCCCATGGCTCCGCCCAGCGAGCGGAACAGGTTGGTGGTGCTGGTGGCCACGCCGATGTCCTTGCTGGCCACCGCGCTTTGTGTGCCCACCAGCGAGGTCGGAAATTGCAGCCCACAGGCAATACCGGTAAGCAGCATGAACAGCGCACCGAGCAACGCTGATTGCGGCGGAGTCAGTGCCATCGCGAAAATGGCCACTGGCATCAGCAGTGCACCGGCCAGGATCTGCGGCTTGTAGCGCCCGGTCCGGCTGGTCATGCGGCCACCTGTGAAGGCACCCAAGGGCAGCCCCATGGCCAGCGGCAGCAGGTGCAGGGCGGCGCTGTCGGCACCTGCGCCGGTGATGCCTTGGTAGCGCAAGGGCATGAGCATGGTCAGGGAAATGGACTGGAAACTGGCGAAGAAGATCACTGCCCAGCACAGCACCGCCACCCGGTTGCTGAACAGGCTGAGCGGCAGCAGCGGCTCCGGGCAGCGGCGTTCGTGGGCGATGAAAAGCGTCAGGCCCAGCAGGGCGCAGCCGAACAGCGCCAGCACGGCCGGGTCGGCCCAGGCGTGGCCCTGGCCCACCAAGGTGATGCCCAGTAGCAGGCTGCCAAGGCCAAGGATCAACAGCACGGCGCCAAGGTAGTCTACCCGTGCCTCGCGACGCTGCAGCGGCATGCCACTGAGGGCTCGGTGTATGAACCACAAGGCGACCAGCCCCAGCGGCAGGTTGATCCAGAACACCCAGCGCCACGACAGGTACTCGGTCAACCAGCCGCCCAGCACTGGCCCGGCCACGCTGGCCGCGGCGTACATGCTGCTGAAGTAGCCCTGGTAGCGGCCGCGTTCGCGTGGGGGTACGAAGTCGCCAATGATTGCCTGGCTCACCGAGACCATGCCGCCTGCGCCAATACCCTGCAGTACCCGGGCCAGCAACAGTTGCTGCATGTCCTGGGCCATTGCACAGGCAATGGAAGCCAGGGTGAACAGGCTGATGCCGGTGAGGATCATCCGGCGCCGGCCGTAAAGGTCGCCCAGTTTGCCGTAGATCGGCACAGCCACGGTCATTGCCACCATGTACCCGGAAATGACCCAGGCCAGCATGCCGACATCGCTGAACTGTGCCGAGATGGCGGGCAGCGAGACGGCGACGATGGTCTGGTCCAGAGCGCCAAGGAAGATGGCCAGCATGAGGGCGGTGAGCACGTTGCGCAGGGAGGTAGGGGGCAGTGCGGCGGTCACGGGAATACCTTGTTTTGTCTACGGCAGCCCCTTCGCGGGCAAGCCTGCTCTCAGAGAAGCCCCCGAATTGTACCCTGAGTTAGGTAGCTTCCTATGTACTATCTGCATCCCCTATGCAAGATCGGCATTGGCGCATTCATCCAGTGCGACATGGCTGCGTGATATCGTTGGTATGCCACAGAGGCTGAAATTCGGGGTTTGCACCAGCTTGGTGCAACATTTTGCCGCAGGTTTTTCAGTACGCTGTCTCCCACACCTTTTATTCCTCTGCCTGCATGTCGAGCATGACCGCCCAGATGGCGACGGTTGGAACAGGTCAGGTAGACCCGATTACAGGGGTCGGTAGTTACCGTTCAAATTTCAACTTTTTTTGCGGAGTGATCATGCCCAAGGCTTCCCACCAAGATCTGCGTTTTGCCTTCCGCGAGCTGCTCGCTTCAGGTTCCTGTTTCCACACTGCCTCGGTGTTCGACCCGATGTCGGCACGCATTGCCGCAGACCTGGGCTTCGAAGTCGGTATCCTCGGCGGTTCGGTCGCTTCGTTACAGGTGCTGGCTGCTCCGGACTTCGCTCTGATCACCCTCAGCGAGTTCGTCGAGCAGGCCACCCGCATTGGTCGGGTCGCGCAACTGCCGGTACTGGCGGACGCCGACCACGGCTATGGCAACGCACTGAACGTGATGCGTACGGTGATCGAACTGGAGCGCGCCGGTGTGGCCGCACTGACCATCGAGGACACCCTTCTGCCCGCCCAGTTCGGGCGCAAGTCCACCGACCTGATTCCGGTCGATGAGGGTGTTGGCAAGATCCGTGCGGCGCTGGAGGCACGGGTCGACTCGTCCCTGTCGATCATTGCCCGAACCAACGCGGGCGTACTCAGCACCGAAGAAATCATCGTGCGTACGCAGAGCTACCAGAAAGCGGGCGCTGATGGCATTTGCATGGTCGGGGTCAAAGACTTCGAGCAGCTCGAGCAGATTGCCGAGCACCTGACGGTGCCGCTGATGCTGGTCACCTATGGCAACCCGAACCTGCGCGATGACGAACGCCTGGCGCGTCTGGGCGTGCGCATCGTAGTCGATGGCCATGCGGCTTACTTTGCCGCAATCAAGGCCACTTACGACTGCCTGCGGCTGCAGCGTGGTCGGCAGAACAAGTCGGAAAACCTCAGTGCCACCGAGCTGTCGCACACCTACACCCAGCCTGAAGACTACATTCGCTGGGCCAAGGAATACATGAGCGTCGAGGAGTGATCGGCAGAGCGCCGTCCATTCAACGGACGGCGCTCAAGTTTGCACTCCACAGTCGGCCATTGAGTCGCCTGCTTCGCGGGCATGCCCGCTCCCACTGGGACCGCGCAGATCCCAAGGCATGTGCATACCTGTGGGCGACCCCGAGAAAGGGCTGTCACAGGCTGGCCTGGCCTTCCAGCCAGTCCAGTAATTCGAGCAACCCCGGCGGCAAGCTTCTGGCCTGGCTCACCAGGTAATACCCCTTGCCCGTCAGCACCTTCAGCGCAAACGGCATGCACAACCGCCCACCGCGCAGGTCATCGCCAATCAGCGACCAGTCACCGATCGCCACCCCTGTGCCCTGCGAAGCCATGGCCATCGCCATGTCCAGTGTCTCGAAATGCTGTTTGGGTCCATGTGTGGCCAGCGTCACTCCAGCCGCCTGCAACCACAACCGCCAGTCGTGTTCATCTCGCGAGGGGTGCAGCAGCATGTGCCTGGCCAGGTCTTCCACCTGCTGCAACGGCACTGGCCCTTCACGCAGTGATGGAGCGCACACTGGGGTCAGTTGCTCATCGAACAGTTTGCGCACATGTAGCCCGTGGTTTGGTGCATTGCCATAGACCACCGCTGCATCGAAGCCCTCGCGACGCAAATCCACCCCGTGCTGCACGGTCGTGGTCAGCTCCACCGGTACGTCCGGGCGCAGTGCCTGCCATTCCATCAGGCGCGGTAGCAGCCAACGCATCACGCAGGTGGGTGCCTTGAGCTGCAAGGTAGTGCTGTGCTCACCCACTTCGCGCACCCCCTGTTCGATCAGCGCGAACACCTGCTGCACCCGCGGCAGCCAGTCCAGGCCTTCACGGGTCAGGCTCAACCCGCGGGCCTCGCGCTTGAACAGGGCATAACCCAGGTGTTCTTCGAGAGCTGCAATCTGGCGGCTGACAGCGCCTTGGGTGATGTGCAACTGCTGCCCTGCGCGGGTGAAGTTGCAGTGCTGGGCGGTGACCAGAAATGTGTGCAGGGCAGGCAGGGGTGGGAGGCGTTTCATTGCAGTAAGCCATGATCACAGGACATGGCTAGTATGTGTTTTTTTACATTGTGGCGATAGCCGTGGCTTGGGTCCAATAAGGGCATACCCCAACAAGATTCATGGTGATCCCTGATGGCAACCTGCGGCGAAGTACTGGTCAAACTCCTTGAAGGCTATGGCGTCGATCATGTCTTCGGCATTCCCGGTGTACATACCGTGGAGCTCTATCGTGGCCTGGCGGGCTCTTCCATTCGCCACATCACCCCACGTCATGAGCAAGGTGCCGGGTTCATGGCTGACGGCTATGCGCGCACCCGCGGCAAACCCGGGGTGTGCTTCATTATTACCGGCCCGGGCATGACCAATATCACCACTGCCATGGGCCAGGCCTATGCCGACTCGATCCCGATGCTGGTGATTTCCAGCGTGCAGTCCCGTGACCAGTTGGGCGGTGGCCGTGGCAAGCTGCACGAGCTGCCCAACCAAGCGGCGCTGGTATCGGGTGTGGCAGCGTTTTCCCACACTTTGATGAGTGCAGCCGACTTGCCGCAGGTGCTGGCCCGGGCATTTGCCGTGTTCGACAGTGCCCGGCCACGCCCGGTGCATATCGAAATCCCGCTCGATGTGCTGGTTGAACCGGCCGACTTCCTGCTGCCGGGACGCCCTGTACGGGGTAGTCGGGCAGGGGCTGCACCTCAGGCCGTGGCGCAGATGGCTGAGCGACTGGCCAGTGCACGTCGGCCGCTGATTCTGGCCGGTGGCGGGGCGTTGGCTGCGGGCGCTGCGCTGGCACGCCTGGCCGAACACCTTCAGGCCCCGGTGGCGCTGACCATCAATGCCAAAGGCTTGCTGCCTGCCAGCCACCCATTGCAGATCGGCTCGACCCAGTCGTTACCGGCCACACGGGCGCTGGTGGCCGAGGCTGACGTGGTGCTGGCGATCGGCACCGAACTGGCCGAAACCGATTATGACGTGACCTTCAAGGGAGGCTTCGAGATCCCGGGCAGTCTGCTGCGCATTGACATCGACCCGGACCAGACCGTGCGCAATTATCTGCCGGAGCTGGCGCTGGTAGCCGATGCCGAGCTGGCTGCCGAAGCGCTGCTCGGTGCCCTGCAAGCCCAGCCGCAGCCAGTGCACGAAAGCACTTGGGGCGTGGCCCGCGTGGCCAATCTGCGCAAGGTCCTGGCGGCAGACTGGGACCAGCCCACCCTGAGCCAGACGCGTTTGCTGAGCGCCATACTGGAGCGCCTGCCGAATGCGATTCTGGTGGGCGACTCGACCCAACCTGTGTACACCGGCAACCTGACACTCGACATGGAGCAGCCACGCCGCTGGTTCAACGCCTCGACCGGCTACGGTACCTTGGGTTACGCGTTGCCAGCAGCCATGGGCGCTTGGTTGGGCAGTGCCGAGCAGGCCGTCGAACGCGCCCCGGCGGTGTGCCTGATTGGTGATGGTGGTTTGCAGTTCACCCTGCCGGAACTGGCCAGTGCAGTGGAGGCGCAGGTCCCGCTGATCGTACTGCTGTGGAATAACCAGGGGTACGAGGAAATCAAGAAATACATGGTCAATCGGGCGATCGAGCCGGTCGGGGTGGATATCCATACCCCGGATTTCATCGGCGTGGCGCGGGCGTTGGGCGCGGCAGCAGAGAACGTGGCCGATATCGCCCAATTGCAGGCCGTGCTCGGGCAAGCGGCGGAGCGCAAGGGGCCGACCTTGATTCAGGTGGACCAGAATCAGTGGCAGGCCGCGGTGTTGGGGTGAAGCATTGCGATTGCCTGTATCGGCCTCTCGCGCCTGCAGGCAGCGCGCAATTTTCGCATCTGTGCAAAAACCTGTAGGAGCGGGTTTACCCGCGAAAGCGCCGCTGCAGGCGAATGTCGAGCTTCAGACCGCAGTAGCCCGCAACCGAGCCACATCGCGAATTGGCGGCGCGCCGTAAAGCCGGCTGTATTCACGGCTGAATTGCGACGGGCTTTCATAACCCACCCGATAAGCCGCCACCGCCGCCTCCAGCCCGTCGTTCAACATCAGCCGCCGCGCCTCTTGCAGGCGCAGTTGCTTCTGGTACTGAAGCGGGCTCATCGAGGTCACGGCCTTGAAGCGGTGGTGCAAGGTCGAGGTACTGAGGTTGACTTCACGGGCCAGGTCCTCGATCCGCAGCGGCTGTTGGTAGTTGTTGTTGAGCCAGGTGATGGCCTGGCACACCCGGTGGGTCTGGCTGTTGGCCAAGGCAATTTCATACAGCCGGTAACCCTGCGGACCACGCAGCAGGCGGTAGAGAATCTCGCGGCGGAACAGCGGCGCCAGCATTGCGATGTCGCGGGGGGTGTCCAGCAGGCGCAGTAGCCGCAGCAGGGCATCGAGTAATGCGGCATCTGTCCTTTCCACATACAAACCACGGCCGGAAGGTCGATTGGGTACCAGCATCGGCCCGCTCTCGGCGATCAGCTGGCTGATCTCGGCCGGGTCCAGGTCCATGCGCAGGCCCAGGCTTGGGTTCTCGGGGCTGGCATCCAGCCTCACGGCACTGAGTGGCAAGGTTACCGAAACGACCATGTAATGCAGTGGGTCGTAGGCGTACTGCTCGTCACCCAGGAACAGGCTTTTGCTGCCCTGGGCAAGGATGCACAGGGCAGGCTGCGCCAGGGTGGGTACAGAGCGCACATTTTCGGTGTGACGCACCAGGTAGAGGTCATCGATGGCCGATGCTGGGCCATAGGGCTCGCCCGCGTGGCGGTTGATCAGCTCGGCCAGCTCCAGGCGCTGCAGTTCCAGGGTCGGTTCGGTGGACGTGGCGGTGGTCATGATGGCTTTCCTCTGCTGACCGACGCAGCATAGGTTTGGGCAAAGACGGGCGCTAGTCGAAAGCTGCACGCCGATTGCCTGATCCTGCCGCGCTGCAGGATCAGGCAATCGGCGTGCAGTAATGGCCTAACGCGCCGCGCGGGTGAGCGCCTAACCTTGGCAGCCTGGCTTTTCCGTCCGCCTGCTTCAAGGAGATTGTGCAATGACCCTTAAACAACCGGTCACCCACCTTGCTTTCATCCGTGCCAGCAGCGGGCGCTCGGCAGAGCTGGGCGCGCGCCTGCGTGACATGCTTGAGCCTTCGCTGCGTACACCGGGTTGCCTGAGTTTTACCGTGCAGCGTTCGCAGGCTGATGCTGACCTGTGGTTGCTCAGCGGAAGCTGGCAGGACCAGCAGGCGATGAGTGGTTACTTTGCTTCGCCGACACTGGAGGTGTTTGGTGAGCTGGTGCAGGCCCAGGTGGTCAGCAGCCTGGACTTGCATACCTTCGATTGAGTGTTGATGAGGTAAAGTGACGCCTTTGTTCAATCACGCGGACAGCAATATGGCACGTAGGGAATTCACTCATTTCGAAGCGGTATCGGCGATGGTGCCGGTGGAAGGTGGCGGCTACAACGCCGCCATCGCGGTCAAAGCCTTGGGCATGGGCGGCGCGCCGCGCTTTCACAAGGTTCTCGACGGGCAGGTGTTCAAGGGCGCCGTGGCCGCCGACGAAGCGGCCACCGCTGAGCTGCAACGCCTGCAGGGCGTCAGCGAAGAGGGTGAGCTGGTCTGGTGATCAGGCCGGCGGCCGGGCCATCTTGAACAGGTTGCCCAGCTCGAAATAGTCCGCCGGGCCACCCCCCCGCAGGATAGGCTCGGCGGCAGCGGTATCGTAGATGCCGTTGTTCAGCAGGTGCTCGGCAATGTGCACCGCCACCACTTCCCCAAGGATCAGCCAGCTGGGCACCTGTTCCTGGTCGGCCCGCTTGAGCTGGACGATCTGGCTGACCTTGCACTCGAAGGCTACCGGCGTTTCACCCACGCGCGGCACCTTGACGATGCTCGAGGGTGCGGCAGTGAGGCCGCTCAATTCGAATTCGTTTACTTCGGCAGCAACCGGTGCGCAGCTCAGGTTCATTTGCTCGGCCAGAGGGCGGGTGGCCAGGTTCCAGACGAACTCACCGGTCTGCTCGATGTTGTTCAGGCTGTCTTTGCGCCCGACGCTGCAGAAACCGATGATCGGCGGGATGTAGTTGAACGCATTGAAGAAGCTGTAAGGCGCCAGGTTCAGGCGGCCTTCGCGGTTCTGAGAGGAGATCCAGCCGATAGGGCGGGGACCGACGATGGCATTGAACGGGTCGTGCGGCAGGCCGTGGCCTTTGGCGGGTTCGTAGTAATACATCTGTGCTGGGCTTGTTGGCCCTACCTCCTGGTGGACAAGGTGCCTAGTGTGCCAAGCCTGAGCTCGCCTGCAAATGATCAAGCCCGGCCGAAGCCGGGCTGGGTGCTCGCAATCAGGTATCAGCTGATGCGGTGCGCGTTGGTGCGGTTGAAGCCATCTTCGGCAAAGTGCTGGCCGCCGGTGCGGTCGAAACCGTCTTCGGCGAAGCGTTGGCCGTTGGTGCGATCGAAGCCGTCTTCGGCGAAGCGCTGGCCGTTGGTGCGATCGAAGCCGTCTTCGGCGAAGCGTTGGCCGTTGGTGCGATCGAAGCCGTCTTCAGCGTAGCTGGCGGGCTGGGTTTGAGCCGCGGCAAAGGTGTGAGCGTCGGTCCGGTCGAAGCCATCTTCGGCGAAGGCGCCAGCTGCGAAAACCGAGAGGGCCAGGGTCAGGATCAGTTTATTTTTCATGGTCGTTGCTCCAGGGGTTTGTGAGTTGTTTGTTTCTATGGGTTTAATCCTACGCCGAATAATTTGATTAAAAAGCGCAAAAAACAGCGCTTAATAATCTATTTGTTCGATGTTTTTAGCCGAGTATGTCGTGCTTCAGGCCTCAAGCCTGGCTTGGGAGCGTTCGCGCGGGCGCCAACGTTCTGCCAGCCATTGCAGCTTGATAAGGTGGAATTAATAGGGCGTTAAGAAGGAAAGGTCTGAATAGAAAAGGGGCGCTCCATGCAATGGAGCGCCCCTTTCAGTATTGCCAGGCCAGCGTTACTCAGTGGTAATCCGCGAGTGCTGCTTGGTGTCCTTCATGGTCGCGTAAACCAGCAGCGAGCAGGCGATACAGGCGGTGACGTACCAGTAAAAGCCGCTCTCCATCCCAGCGCTCTTGAACCACAGGGCCACGTATTCGGCGGTGCCACCGAAGATCGACACGGTCAGGGCATACGGCAGGCCCACGCCCAGGGCGCGAATCTCGGTAGGGAACAGCTCGGCTTTGACCACGGCGTTGATCGAGGTATAGCCGCTTACGATGATCAGCGCTGCCATGATCAGGAAGAACGCCCCCCACCAGCTCTGGATGGTGTGCAGGGTGCTGAGGATTGGGACGGTGAACAGGGTGCCGAGCACACCGAAGGCGATCAGGATCGGACGGCGGCCGATCTTGTCGGACAGACCACCGATCACCGGCTGCAGGCACATGAACAGGAACAGCGTGGCGGCCGAGATGGTGGTCGAGTCACTGATGCTCATACCTACGGAGTTGACCAGGTACTTCTGCATGTAGGTGGTGTAGGTGTAGAAGGCCAGGGTACCGCCCATGGTCAGACCGACGACGGTCATCAGCTCCTTGGGGTGACGCAGCAGCGTGCGCATCAGGCTTTCCTTGGCCTTTTCCTTCTTGGTGAACGAGGCGGTTTCTTCCATGCCGCGACGCAGGTACAGGGCCACCACGGCGCACAGCGCACCGATCACGAACGGCACGCGCCAGCCCCAGGCGTACAATTGCTCGGTGGTCAGGGTCTGTTGCAGGACGATCAGCACCGCCAGGGCGATGAGCTGGCCGGAGATCAGGGTCACGTACTGGAAGCTGGAGAAGAAACCACGGCGCTCCTTGCTGGCCATTTCGCTGAGGTAGGTGGCCGAGGTGCCGTATTCACCACCCACCGACAGGCCTTGCAGCAGGCGTGCGATGACCAGCAGGACTGGCGCGGCGACGCCGATGGTTTCATAACCGGGGGTCAGGGCGATGACCAGCGAGCCCGCGCACATGAGCAGTACCGACGCCATCAGCGCGGCCTTGCGGCCCTTGCGGTCGGCGTACAGGCCCATCAGCCAGCCACCGATCGGGCGCATGAGGAAGCCCACGGCGAAGATCGCGGCGGTATTGAGCAGTTGTGCGGTGGAGTCGCCGGCCGGGAAGAAAGCCTTGGCGAAGTACAGCGAGAATGCGGCGTAGACGTACCAGTCGTACCATTCGACCATGTTGCCGATGGACCCGCTGAAAATCGACTTCAAGCGGCTGGCGGTGGTTTTTTCTGCGGCAGGCGCGGTGGCCGCCCCGGCGGGCAGGGAGGTGGCGTTATCCATCAGGGATACCTTCTCGTTGTTTTTGTGGAGCGCGCCGTGGCGCAGCTTGCCAAGGCAATTGCAGAAGGTGTGCCAAACGGGTGCAGGCTGATTCATTTGAGGGCGTCAAATATCCCAAGCCGGCACAGTAGTGGGGGTTGCGCCGCCCTTTGCAGGTGCGGGCCTGACCGCGAAGGGCTGCAAAGCAGTCTGAAATCTCGACGAGATGAGCGGTTTTTCGCCTACCCGGTCCTGGTCATGAGCGGATTTCCGCTTATGCCTGCCCAATAAAATCCTCGCGCACCAGCCCATGCCGTTGCATCTTCTCGTTAAGCGTGCGCCGCGGTAGTTGCAAAGCCTCCATCACCGACTTGATCTCGCCCCCATGCTGACGCAAGGCCGCACGCAGGCATTGCGCCTCGAATGCTTCCATCTGCTCGCCCAGCGACTGCCCGGCAGGTGCCACCTCGATGTTTGGCGAACCCAGCCCCAGCGCATGCCGCTCCGCCGCATTGGCCAGCTCACGCACGTTGCCAGGCCAGTCATGTGACAGCAGCTGCGCCAGCTGTGCACCCGATAGCGGAGGGGCCGCGCGACCAAGCTTTTCACCGGCAGCGCGGGCAAAGTGTTCGAACAGCAGCGGAATGTCCTCTCGCCGCTCGCGCAGCGGTGCCAGGCGCAATTCGGCGACGTTCAGGCGGTAGGCCAGGTCTTCTCGGAAGCGCCCGGCACGCGCCTCCTCGAGCAGGTCGGGCTTGGTCGCAGCAATGATGCGCAGGTCGACGCTGATGCTCTGGTTGGCCCCCAGGCGCTCCAACTTCTGCTCCTGAATCACCCGCAACAGCTTGGCCTGTTGGGCCAGTGGCATGCTCTCGATTTCGTCGAGGAACACGGTGCCACCGTTGGCATACTCCAGCTTGCCGATCCGTTTACCCTGGGCGCCCGTGAAGGCGCCGCTCTCATGGCCGAACAGTTCGGCCTCGAACAACGACTCGGGGATGGCCGCGCAGTTAAGGGCTACAAAGGGCTTGGCGGCACGGGGGCCAAAGTCGTGCAGACAGCGGGCCACCCGCTCCTTGCCACTGCCGGTTTCACCGCGGATCAGCACGTTTACCGGCAGGCTGGCCAGGTCCAGGACTTGCCGGCGCAGCTGTTGCAGGCCCTGGGACATGCCCAGCAGCGTGACTTCCAAGCGTGACTTGAGGTCGGCCTGCTCGTGGAGCCGGCGGTTCTCCAGCACCAGCTGGCGCTTTTCCAGGGCGCGACGCAGGCTGCCCAGCAAGTCTTGCGGCGTGAAGGGTTTTTCCAGGAAGTCATAGGCCCCGCTGCGCATGGCTTCTACCGCCATCGGTACATCACCGTGACCGGTCAGCAAAATCACGGGCAGGTCGGGGTCGTTCGCTTGCAGGCGTTCGAGCAATTGCAGGCCATCCATACCCGGCATGCGTACATCGCTGATGATCACCCCAGGGAAGTGCTGCGGCAGGTGCGCCAGGCACTCTTCGGCGCGAGCGAACAACTGCACGCTGAAGCCGGACAGGCTCAGCCATTGCTCTACAGCAGTGCGGATACTGGCTTCATCATCGACGACGATCACCGAATTCAACATACAGGCTCCAGGTCACGGGGCAGGGTAAGGCTCAGGCGCGCGCCGCCAGGCAGGTTTTCGGCCCGCAACTGGCCGCCGGCCTCATGGACTATGCCGTAAGAGATGGCCAGGCCCAGCCCTAGCCCTTCCCCCACCGGTTTGGTGGTGAAGAACGGGTCGAAGACCTTGGCCAGGTCGGCTTCGGCAATGCCGCCACCCGAGTCGAGCACACTCAGGCGCCATAGCTCCCCGTCGGGTTCGATGCGGATCTCCAGGCGTTTGTAACGCTTGTCGATCATGGCGTCGAGTGCGTTGTGCAGGAGGTTTATCAGCACCTGCTCCAGGCGGATGGCATCGCCGCGTACCCAGGCCGGGCGTGCCAGGTACAGAGCCACCTCCACTTCCTCGCTGCGAATGCGCGCTTCCAGCAGGTGCAAGGCCTGGTCGACCACGGTTGCCAGGTCGAGGCGTTCGCGCAGGCCCATCGGACTGTTGCGGGCAAAGGTTTTCAGGTGGCTGGTAAGTGCTGCCATGCGCGTGAGCATCTGTTCCAGCGGCTCCAGCGCTTGCCGCGCTTCGTCATGGCGACCATGGTCAAGCAGCAGGCGCAGGGTTTCCAGTTGCATACGTTGGGTGGTCAGCGGCTGGTTGATTTCATGGGCCATGGCCGCTGACATTTGCCCGAGTGCGGCCAGTTTGGCTGATTGCACCAGGCCTTCCTGGGCAGTGCGCAGCTCGCGGGTGCGCTCCTCGACCTGGCGTTTGAGTTCTTGCCGGCTGCGCTGGCGCAGGCGTGCCAGGCGCAGGCGTTGACTGACGAAAAGGGCGGCGAACACCAGGCTCAGCCAGACGGCGGCGGCGCCAAGGGCTGCATTACGGCCGTCTGCAGCGACCTGCGGTTTGCGCAGCAGGTGCAAGGTCCAGTTTTCGCCTTCCAGCGGCAGGCTTTCCCACAAGTACTCGGTGCTACCCTCGGGGCCTTGCACGCGGCTAAGGGTGCTGTAGGGGGCAAACCGCGTCAGTACCTGATGCTGTAGCGGCACCAGCGGTTGCTTGTCGTACTGACGGGTTTCGGCCAGCTCGGCTCGGTCGGCGCCACTGAGCGGCTGAAGCTCGCGGTAGCGCCAGCCATCCTGGTTTGCGATGAACGTAATGCCGCGGGCGTCGCTGACCAGCAGGATATCGTTGCCCTGTCGCCATTCGCGTTCCAGCTCGGGGAATTCCAGCTTCACCACCATGGCACCAAGGAATCGGCCGTGCTCGTCGTTCACCGCGCTGGCGAGGAAGTAGCCCGGCACGCCACTGGTCACGCCCACGGCATAGAAGCGGCCACTGCCCTGGCTGCGGGTTTGCTTGAAGTAGGGACGGAAACCGTAGTTGGAGCCGACGTAGCTGCTGGGCAGCCGCCAATTGCTGGCGGCAATGGCCAGGCCGGTGCGGTCGAGCAGTTCGAGGGTGGAGGAATTGGCGGCGCCATTGATACGTTCGAGCTTGTGGTTCAGGGCGTTCTGAACGCCTTCGTCGACCGGGCCGCGCAAGGCTGCGATCAGTTCCGGGTCGAGCGCCAGCACGGCGGGGAGGGCACGGTAGCGGTCGATCAGGGTGTGCAGTGCGTTGGCGTACAGGCCCAGTTGCTGGCTGGCACGCTTGGCGTCGTCTTCCATGGCCTGGCGCTTGGCCTGGTGCATGGCCCAGCCGGCGCTGAGTGCGGTACCCAGCACGATCAGCAGGGTGATCAGCCCCAGACGCAGGGCGCGAAAGGAAAAGGGCATTGGGGGCGGATCCGGTGGTGGGATATCGGGGCCGGCCTCTTCGCGGGTAAACCCGCTCCTACAGGTACTCTGCAGCACCTGTAGGAGCGGGTTTACCCGCGAAAAGGCCGGAACAGGCGGCCTTTTTCAGTCAAAGCAATTCGAAGCTCTGCTGCTGCACCGCCTGGGAATCCAGCCCTACCTGGACATTGAACTCCCCAGGTTCGGCAACCCGCTGCAACTGGCCATTGTAGAACTTCAGGTCGTCCTCGCTGATGCGGAAGGTCAACGTGCGGGTTTCGCCCGGTTCAAGCATCAGCTTCTGGAAGTTTTTCAGCTCTTTCACCGGGCGGCTCATCGACGCCGACACATCCTGCAGGTACAACTGCACCACCGTCTCGCCTGCAACCTTGCCGGTGTTCTTGACCGTTACCTTGGCTTCCAGCGTATCGCCGCGCTTGAGATCCTTGCTCGACAGGTTCAGGCCTGACAGCTCGAAGCTGCTGTAGCTCAAGCCATAGCCGAACGGGTAAAGCGGCCCGTTGGGTTCTTCGAAGTATTGCGAGGTGTAGTTGCCCGGCTTACCCGGCGTGAACGGCCGGCCGATGCGGGTGTGGTTGTAGTACATCGGGATCTGCCCCACCGACCGTGGGAAGGTAATGGCCAGCTTGCCGGAGGGGTTGTAGTCGCCAAACAGCACGTCGGCGATGGCATTGCCGCCTTCGGTGCCGGCGAACCAGGTTTCGAGGATGGCGTCGGCCTGCTCGCGCTCCCAGCTGATCGACAGCGGCCGGCCGTTCATCAACACCAGCACCAGCGGTTTGCCGGTGGCCTTGAGCGCCTTGATCAGCTCGCGCTGGCTGGCAGGGATCTCCAGGGTGGTGCGGCTCGACGACTCGTGGGACATGCCACGGGACTCGCCGACCACTGCGACCACGACGTCGGATTGCTTCGCCGCCTTGACTGCTTCATCGATCAGCACGGCAGGCGGGCGTGGGTCGTCGACGATTTCCGGGGCATCGAAGTTGAGGAAGTTCAGGTAATCGAAGATCGCCTTGTCGCCCGTGACGTTGGAGCCTTTGGCGTAGACCAGCTTGGCCTTGCCCTCCACGGCGCGGCGCAAGCCTTCGCGCACGGTCACCGAGTGGACGGGTTTACCGTCGGCGGCCCAGCTGCCCATCATGTCGATCGGGGCATCGGCCAGCGGGCCGACCAAGGCAATGGTGCCGGCCTTTTTCAGCGGCAGGGTCTGGTTGCGGTTTTCCAGCAGCACCAGGCTGCGGCGTGCCACGTCACGCGCAGCTTCGCGGTGCAGGCGGTCGTTGCCGTAGTAGTCCTTCAGGTCGGTTTCGGCCTTGCCGATGCGCACGTACGGGTCTTTGAACAGGCCCATGTCGTACTTGGCGCCAAGCACCTCACGCACCGCCTGGTCCAGTTCGCGCTGGGTCACCTCGCCGGACTTCAGCAGGCCCGGTAGCTCTTCGCCGTACAGGGTATCGTTCATGCTCATGTCGATGCCGGCCTTGATCGCCAGCTTGGCGGCTTCACGGCCATCACGGGCGACGCCGTGGCGAATCAGTTCCTGGATGGCACCGTGGTCGCTGATGGTCACGCCCTTGAAGCCCCACTCCTTGCGCAGCAGGTCGTTCATCAGCCAGGTGTTGGAGGTGGCCGGTACGCCGTTGATCGAGTTCAGCGCGACCATCACGCCACCGGCACCTGCATCGAGCGCGGCGCGATAGGGTGGCAGGTAGTCGTTGTACATTTTCGGCAGGCTCATATCGACCGTGTTGTAGTCGCGCCCGCCTTCCACGGCGCCATACAAGGCGAAATGCTTGACGATGGCCATGATGCTGTCGGGGTTGGCCGGGCTGCTGCCCTGGAACGAGCGCACCATTACCTGGCCGATTTTCGAGGTCAGGTAGGTGTCTTCGCCGAAACCTTCACTGGTGCGGCCCCAGCGCGGGTCACGGGCGATATCCACCATTGGCGCGAACGTCATGTCCAGGGCGTCGGCCGAGGCTTCGATCGCGGCGGTGCGGCCGACCTTGGCGACGGCCTCCATGTCCCAGGTAGCGGCCATGCCCAGGCCGATCGGGAAGATGGTGCGCTCGCCGTGGACGGTATCGTAGGCGAAGAACATCGGGATCTTCAGGCGGCTGCGCATGGCCGCGTCCTGCATTGGCCGGTTTTCGGGGGCAGTGCGTGAGTTGAAGGTGCCGCCGATGCGGCCGGCGGCGATCTCCTCGCGGATCTTGTCGCGGGGCATTTCCGGGCCGATGCTGATCAGGCGCAACTGGCCGATTTTTTCGGCTTCGGTCATCTGGCTGATCAGATGCTCGATGAATGCCTGCTTGTCCTGCAGGGGCGGGGCGGAGGGGGCGGCGAGGGCCGCCTGACTGGCAAGGCCCATGGCCAGGCCCAGCAAAGACAGTTTCATCATCAATTCCGTTATGGGGCCGCTGCCGTATCCACGGTGATAGGTGCGCGACCGAAGTTTTCAGGCGGCTATTGTTGTACGATTTGCGGGCAATTCTTCCAGCGGCGGATTATGCCTGAATATGTCGCCTGCGGATGAAGCCCCGAATGCCGGGATAACAACTATAAGAACGCTCAAGAGACCGACGGCATGACCCCCTTCGACGAATACCATCAGCGGCAGATTGCCGAAGCCATTGCCCGTGCCGAACGGCGTACCGATGCCGAACTGGTGACGGTGCTGGCCCGCCGAGCAGACGATTATGCCTATTGGCCGTTGCTCTGGGCCGCCGTGCTGGCGCTGGCCGTACCCGGTCTGTTGCACTGGCTGCTGGCTTGGCCCAGCGTGCGCGGTGTGCTGATGGGCAACGTGCTGTTGTTCGTCGGCCTGTGCCTGCTTCTGCGCAACCCGCGCCTGGCCGATTGGTTGATCCCCCGTGCCTTGCGCCGCTGGCGCGCCTCGCGCCTGGCCCGCCAGCAGTTTCGCGAGCAGAACCTGCAGCGCACAGCAGGCGCTACGGGCGTGCTGATTTTTGTCAGCGAGGCGGAGCGGCATGTGGAAATACTGGTCGATCGGGGTATTGAACACTGCCTGGATGCCGAAGCCCGCGCGGCCATCGGTGCCCGCTTTGCCGAGCAGGTGCGCCAGGGGCGAACGTTCCAGGGCTTTGTCGAGTGCATCGAGGCGTGTGGCGAGCTGCTTAGCCAGCACGTGCCGCCAACCCATGCCCGCAACGAATTGCCCAACCGTTTGGTGATTCTCGACTGAAGGAGCACCAGCGTTTCTGGAGAGCGCTCCCACAGGGTGCTTGGGGCACGTTAGAATAGGCGTTCCGCTACCCAAGGCTCCCTTTTTCATGTCCGCCAGTACTTCTGCCTCTTGCGCGCCGGATGCGCGCGCTCAGTTTCTCGACCTGCTGAACGCCGCCCTGCACGGCGAAACCCTGGTCAAGCTGGTGCTGGCGCGCCATGTCGGTGCCGACCAGACCTTGCAACGGATCATTGCCAAGCCGCTGCAGGTCAAGGGCCAGCCGTGCCTGTCGCTGGTCTACCGCCACCAGACCCGCGACATCACCCGCAACCTGCCGCTGGACCAGGCCCAGGTGCTGGTTGCCGAGTTGCTGCCGGACAGCTTCCGCAATGCTCACCTGTTCGATGCTGACGGCGAAGTGCAGCTGACCTTCAGCAAGAAGGGCAAACCGATGCTCCAGCGCCACGGTGCCCAGGCGCCGCGTGTGGCCGACGCGGGCAGCGGGCATGACCGCGAGAAGAAGCGTTATCTGGAACTGTCGCGGCCATTTCTGCGCGACCTCGGTGTGACCGACGCACAAGGCGCACTGATCCCGTCCATGTCGCGCAAGTGGAAGCAGATCAACAAATTCATCGAGGTCTTCGGTCACGCCCTCGCCAATGCACCGGTGTCGGCGGAACAGGCGCTGCGGGTGGCCGACTTCGGTTCGGGCAAGGGCTACCTGACCTTTGCCATGCACGATTACCTGCGCAACAGCCTGGGCCGCGACGCACAGGTGACTGGCGTGGAACTGCGCCAGGACATGGTCGACCTGTGCAACACCGCAGCCGCACGCCTGGACCACCCGGGCCTGGAGTTCCAGTGTGGTGATGTACGCAGCGTGGTGCCTGAGGCCATCGAGGTGATGATCGCCTTGCATGCCTGTGACATCGCCACCGACTACGCCATCCACACCGGCATCCGCTGCAACGCCGCAATCATCATGTGCTCGCCGTGCTGCCACAAACAGATCCGCCCGCAACTGCACAGCCCGGGGTTGCTGCAACCCATGCTGCAGTACGGCCTGCACCTGGGCCAGCAGGCCGAAATGCTCACCGACAGCCTGCGCGCGCTGTATCTGGAAGCCTGTGGCTATGAAACCAAGGTGTTCGAGTTCATCTCGCTGGAGCACACCAACAAGAACAAGATGATTCTTGCGGTGAAGCGGCGCCAGGCGGGGGATAACGGGGCGTTGCTGGAGAAAATTGCCCAGCTCAAGGCGTTCTATGGGGTGCAGGAGCATTGCCTGGAAACATTGTTGCGCGCGGATGGATTGCTTTGATGGTCATCTTTGCGTGAATGTTGGCGCGCCCCCAGGCTCTTGCAGTTTCATGCTTTTTACATGTCATTAAATGCCGCTATCGATATGCCTGATATGATGATCAGGATTGAGATGGACTTCCTCAGGATGCCAGAGGGTGCGATATCTTCGCTAATGAAGTTCGGAAAGAACCGGGTGGCGATGATTCCAAAAATAAGTACAAACACAGGGTGAATACTAACAACGACTGAGACCAAGGCCGCGCCGCCGCCTACTGCCAATGCGGCCATGAAAAATACGTAGCCTCCTACATCGAATAGATTGGTGGCGGCGAAAATGCTAAATTGCCTGGCGTTAAGAACTTTCAGGTCCTGAATTATTAGCCTTCTCCAGGCAGGGTTAAGCAGCAGTAGAAGCCCACCGAATGCATACCCTGAAAAGTTGAAAAGCAGAACGAACTCAAGGTTTTTGCTTTTTAGTATTTCGTCGGAAATGATGGTTGATATAGCGCCAAAAAATGCGGATACAAATACCATCGCAACATGCCTTCTTTCTCCTAGCCCAAGAATTGTTTTTTTTGACAGGCAGAGCGATAAAATACCCCCGGTGATCAAGAAAAATCCTAAAAACTGCTCGTGCGTGGGGAAAGCGTGAAATATTAATATGGATGCCGCCAGAACAAATAGTGGCTCTGACTGATGGATAGGTATCACTACCGAAACATCCATGTCCTCCAGGGAGTAGCTATATGCGAAATACTGAAGGAATATAGCAAGCCCAGAAAGTATATTAAGGCTGGCGAATAGGGGGTCGATTTCAGAGACATCAAGAAAAGTAAGTATGGCTGCGGCAAAAAATATATTACCTATGCTGAGAAGGAAAATAAAGGGTATATAATTTGATGTTATATGTTCAATGGCGAATTTGTCTAGTATGTTGGATAGGCTCCATAGTAATGGTGCCATTAGAGATAAGTATATCCAAGTCATGGGTGACGCTCCAGGGCACCGATGATCGTGCTTTTGCTATGTTGTAATAGTTCATGGGAAAAATCGTCAGTGTTATGATCAAAAAGGAATGTATTGTTGTAGGTGAATGATTGTGAGGTTTCATGTGCCAAAATGTTGTCCAGTATAGTTGGCGCCTCCTTTAATCTTGATGAGTGGCGAAGCTTCAAGATTGTTATTGTGTTTCCATAGTGTGCAGCTTCATCCCTAGCGGCGTTACGTATCCAGGTTGACAGACATGAAGGTCCCAAGCTATCAAAAAAATCAAAGTCTTGCTTGTAGGCTCTTGTGCTTGTTATTTCATCGAATGCAATAGAGAGCAGAATGGTGAATTCATCAGTCAGAAATTTTTCAATGGCCCCAAAGTCTGGCTCTCTGGCATTCAGCTGGCGTTCGATGAGCTCTTCGCTTTGTCCGTAAAGAACGCTGTTTATCTTGCGCAGGCCTCTGTAGTGGTTTTGTTCGTCGAGATGCCAAAGGCATGTAAACTCCAGGAATTCATCGCTTAGATTAAGGTCTTTACGTTTCAGGAGATAGAGAAGAAAGTGCTTCGAATCGAACTCGGAACTCATGTCGTGCCATAAATTTTCTTGGCGACGCTTGATGTCTTTCTTGTTTTTGGTAATGGTGGCAGGTGAAAGTTCTTTCAATAGTTCGACTGATGACCAGTCATGGCACTTCAGGCCGATTGCCGTCTTTATATAGCCCATGTTTGTACGTCCTGTACGTGTTCAAGGAATTTCTCAAACTGCCATGAGAGGTAGGTTGAGGGATAAAGGCTATCCTTTGCGTTGTAATCAGGTGACCAGTTTGTGTATGCGCCGACCAGCTCTCCCAAATAGGGTTGTGCAATGCCGAGTATGAACTGGAAATCGATTTCCTCCGCCTCCACAATTCCATGTCTTGGGTTTTCTAAGGCCCATCTGATGCCAGCTATTACACCTGCAACTACTTGTAAGGTGGTGGCAGAACTTTGGGGGTTCAAAGCTTGAGCTGCACAGTTTTTAAGGGCAGAGCCGTACCAATATGCATTCTTCTCATGCCCCAGCAAGAGAACGCCGAGATAGTCAGCGCCCTCAAGGATATCATTGCCACTAATGACACGTTTTCGCTGCTGTGGCTGCCATGAATTTCCGATTAGTTCATGAAGTGAGAGAATGGCGTCATTGCAAGGATGATAGGCGTAATTGACGGTTGGCCTATAGGAGACGCCGTTCTCATCATGAACTGTCAAGTAATCCGACAGGGATATGGATTCGTTGTGAGTGATCAAGAATCCCAAGCAAGGGCCGGCAGCAGGTGTCCACGTTTTTATTCGAACCGATGCGCCCGGCTGAGTCAAATATATTGAACTCTTGCAGCCGGACTCATGAAAATGTGCTCCAATTGGTAGTTTTAGCTCATGAGTCCCCCAGCCTAATTCCGAAGGCTGGCATCCTTCAGCGATAAAACCGTCGACTGACCAAGTGTTGATGAACTCCCCGATTGTTTTAGGTGTTTTAGCTATTTGAGTGTCATGTTCAGCGATGTGAATGGTTTTGATGTGCAGGTCGCATGCTAGCTGCGCCCATTCTTGGCGTGTGGTTGGTACGTGGTCGTTCGCGCCGTACAGATCATGCCGAAGGTGAAGTAGTGCTTGTTTGACAAAGTGGGATGCCAACCCAGGGTTTGCCCCATGTGCGATAACGGCTGTGGGGCCACCTTTGCACTCTCGTTTAAGGGCGAGCATACTTTCTCGTAGATAGTAGTTGGTCCTGTACTTGAGGTCTATGGTGGTGTTTGTATAGTATCCTGCCCACGGCTCGATACAGGTGTCTAAATATTTTGCTCCCCGCTCTTGGCAATAGGCGACCAAGTCTAGGCTTGAGACGTCGACGGATAGATTTATCAAGAATGTATTGTCATCCAGGTCTATCAGGATGTCTTTGTAGTTTTCGATCGTCAGGCGCGTGCAAACAAAAGTTGTGGGGGAAACGGTGGGGTGACTGTTGTCGTCTTTTGGGAGTGGGTCAATGACAGTAAGTGAAGATATCTGGTCGCCAAACTCATCAGAGAGTATGGGGAGAAGTGCGGTTGCAGTCGCTCCGTACCCTATAATTATAAATTTCATCGGGTAACTTCCTGTTATTTTATCTGTTGATGAATCAGGTCAAGGCCCGGCGCGATGGTGCGCGGTACATATAAGACGCACTTGATAGAATCATCAGGCGTATGAGCGGTCAAGGTTTTTTGCAGGTGCAGTTGCATTTTAAAGTAAGTACTACGGAGCGATCCTAATGGCTTGTAGGATATTTCTGGTCTTGCTCGGAGCTTGGAAGTTGGTATTCTGATTGCATCCCTCTGCGTCCTGGCAATTTTGCGCGCCAGTTAAGGCGTGTGGTCGATAACGGCTTGGGCAGCAAAGCGGTGATAGTTGCGCCAAATGCTGGGAAGGAGAAGTAGCGATGGAATATGGGTTAACGCTCAAGTATCAGTTGAGCGAAAAAGTAGGCACCGATGCGATATTGGAACATCTGGCCGAAGGCGGGTGTAGTTTGCGCTGGTCGGTTTAGGACAGCCAATTCGATTGGCGCTAGTATTTATCCGCGAATCTACCTCTGCGAAAGAAGCGATCAAGAGCGCGCTGAAAGGCGTTTGCAGTGTTGTGACCAGCGCTCGTCTCATCGAAGCGACATCTGGTCTCTTAGGCTCTGTACGAAAGTCTTGGGGCGCAGGTCAGGCAAGGCGAAAACAACCGAGGAAGCGGAGTCTACTGGAGTACATGAGCATTCCAAGGCTGTTTTCAACGCAGGATGAACAAGTATAAAGGCTTTTCGTACAGAGCCTAAGGCAACTACTGGCTTGCTCAGGGCACCTTGGAGCTGGCTCGCAGAGCGTTGCTGTAAATGTCTCAAGTGCGTATGAGCGAGTGTTTGGTGCTTGTGACTCAACCTATTGAGCTTCTGCTCAAGCCCCTCGTTCAAGGCTGGACGGCACTTCGACAGCCAATGCTGCCTGCCCCAGCGGATGGGTGCTGGCATCGAAGAAATGCAGCGTCGTCCCCGGCAAATCCCCGAAACGATCTGCAAAATGCTGCTTCTGATTAATCACCGACGCCTCGCCCAGCGGCCGAATGGCAATGGACAGCTGTTGCGGACGTGCTTGGCGCACAGCGTCGAGCAGGTGCCGGTCACTGCTGTCCAGGTGCTGCCCGAACAGGCATAGCCCCTGGCTTTCCCCTGCCAGCTGCCCCAGGCACCAGCTCAGATAGTCCGAGTTGCGGATGGCGCGCAGTTTCTCGTCGCTGCGGTCTTCGTTGACGAACAGCGGTACTTCACCCGGGATGTTCACGGCAAACCCATCGAGCAGTTCGGCACTTTCAGCGCTGCGCTGGCGGGTGGTGCCGTCGGGCAGCTTGAGCAAGTGCAGGCCGCCATGCAGGTGCATCACCCGGGTACCTTCGCTGCCGGTGCGTCGCACGTCGAAATAGCCTTGTTCGTCGAACAGCTCGGCGAAGCCATTCGGGGCGTGCTGCACGGCCCATGGCAGCAGCAGGTCGTAGTTGCTGGTGTAGACGCTTCGATAGCCGCGCAGCGCCTGATTGAGGGTTGCCAAGGTGGCCGGCGGCAGCAGTGGCCAGGGCAGATGCACCGTACGCACGGCGTGGATCAACGCTTCCTTGATCGAGTAGTAGCGGTTCAGCGGTGCGGTGGAGTTGATGGCCAGGGCGGCATTGGTACGCACCGTGGTGTTGAGGGCGCTGAGCACCGGCTCGAACAGTTCCGTGGCCAAGGACTTGAACAGTGCCTGGTCGCTGACCGCCAGGCCTTTCTTGCGGCCTGCGCGTTGCGCTTGCTCGAACAGCGAGAAGTAGCCGAACGGCTTCCATACTGCGCGGCTGGCGCCATTGCCCAGCAGCAGGGCGTCGCAGGGGTGGCGGGCGGCGAGTTCTGGCCAGGGGGTAAGGGTGGCATCGAGTGCGGGCATGCTGGGTCCGTTGGGTGGTGCGGGAACGGGGGCGACTTTAGCATGTCGTGCGAGGTGTGCGAGGGTTGGTGTCAAGGCGATGGTCTTGTGTTGTCTGTGCTGGCCCTTTCGCGGGTAAACCCGCTCCTACAGGTCCAGTGCAGTACCTGTAGGAGCGGGTTTACCCGCGAAAGGGCCAGCAAGGCGCAGCATGTTGAACAGGACGAAAGCCGCTCAGCCCTGTTCGGTCACTTGCACACTGCGGTTTCGGTTGCGCCACACGCGGTACGCGCGAATTCCCGCGCGTACCGAGCCGAATAGCAGTTTGTCTTCCATGTCCCGCGCCATCCCCGAGCGCACCAGCATGCGCAGGAAGGTACCGCGGGCGCGGGCGATGGCGAAGAAGATGCCTTGGGCCGCCAGGGTGTCACGCACTTCGCGTAGGGCGGCGATGCCGCTGACATCGATGCTGGTGACCGCTTCGGCATCGAACAGCACGGCTTTAGGCTGGTCCTGGCTTTGCACGGCTTCCAGCAGGCGCATCTTGAAGTAGTCGGCATTGAAGAACAGGATGGCGTCGTCGAAGCGGTACACCACCAGGCCAGGCACGGTGCGGGCGTCCTTGAACTTGCGGATGTCCACCTGGCCTTCGGTGCCCGGCAGCCAGCCCAGTACGGCATCGGTGGGCTGGTAGATGCTGTAAAGCAGGCGCAGGATCGCCAGGGTTACGGCAAACACGATGCCGGGCAGCACGCCCAGGCCCAGTACGCCCGCCGTGGTCAGCAGGCACAGCCAGAACTCGAAGCGGCTAAGACGCCGGATGTGCCCCAGCGACTTGATGTCGATCAGCCCCCAGCCAGCCATCAGCAACACGGCGCCCAGCGCAGCCTGCGGGATCCACGCCATGGGCGCGGTGAAAAACAGCAGGATCAGGGCGATCACCAGTGCAGCGATGATGCCCACCAACTGGCTTTTGCCTCCGACCATGTCGTTGACTGCAGTGCGTGAGTCGGCGCCGCTGATGGCAAAGCCCTGGGAAACCCCAGCCGCCAGGTTGCTCACGCCCAGCGCGACGAATTCGTGGTTGGCGTTGATTGCATAGCCATGCCGGGCGGCAAAGCTGCGTGCGGTAAGCATGGCGCTACAGAAGCTGACGGTAGCGATACCCAGGGCGTCGCGCAGCAGGCTCTTCATTTCCGCCAGGTTGCTGTGTGGCCAGGCCAGTTGCGGGATGCCTGCAGGTACCGGCCCAAGGACGGCAACGCCGAAGCGGTCGAGGCCGAACAGGCCAACCAGCAGCATGAACAGCGCCACTACCGTGAGGGCTGCGGGCAGGCGCGGGTAGCGCCGTGGCAGCCAGATGAGCAGGCCCAGGGCGACCAGACCGATGATCAATGTGACCCAGTGAATTTCCCCCAGGCGCTGGAAGAAGTTGATCAGGCTGAGGATGAAACCATCGCCCTCGATCTTGAAGCCCACCACCTTGGACAGCTGCCCGGCGATCAGGCTCAGGCCGATACCGTTGAGGTAGCCGATCAGGATCGGCCGCGAGAAAAAGCTGGCGATGAACCCGGCTCGCGCCAGGCCGGCGGCAATCAGCATCACGCCGACCAGCACGGTGACGATCACCGACAGTTCAGCGATGCGCTGCGGGTCGCCCATGGCCAGCGGTGCCACGGCACCGGCGATCATCGCGCAGGTGGCGGCATCGGGGCCGACCATCAGCTGGCGCGAGCTACCGATAAGCGCGTAGACGATCATCGGTAGTACACAGGCGTACAGGCCATATTGCGGCGGCAGCCCGACGATCTGCGCATAGGCAATGGCAATGGGAATCTGGATCGCGGCTACCGACAGGCCAGCTTGCAGGTCGGCGTGGAACCATTCACGGCGGTAGTGCAGCAGATTGGCAAGGCCCGGTAGCCAGCGGGAGAGAAACATGCGTTGTCCTTTCGAATGGTTTCACGAATCCATTGAGCATATCCGCCACAAGCCGTTTCGCTTGCACGCGCTGAGGCCCGATGCGCATTGAAGCGGATCGGCGGGTAAATGGCCATGGGCCAGATCACGGGAAGGGGAAAAACGAAAAAAGGAGCCAAGGCTCCTTTTGACTGCGATGACGTTGCTGGAACGCCATGCGGGAATGCGATGTGGAGCGGGTAGAGGGAATCGAACCCTCAACTAAAGCTTGGGAAGCTTTCGTTTTGCCACTAAACTATACCCGCATCTGAGCTGGACTTTTTACCAGAACCTTCAGCGAATTAGAAGCCCAAGTTATAAAAAAGCTTGTCGGCGCCTGTGGCCTGCGGGTATTTGCTACAAGGCGCCGAGCCGCTCAGATGGCAAATGCATGCTGCCCCTGTTGCACAGGTTGGTAACGTTGGCGGGGTTCACGCACGGTTGGCTTGAGGAACCCCAGCATGACACTGCGGGTGTTCTCGCAGGCGGTTTTGTTCTCCATGTCCAGGAAGTGGCCCGCGTCGCGGATCACGCTGAACTGGCTTCTGCCCACATGCTTGCTGAACTGCCGCGCATCCTCGACGGTGGTGTATTCGTCGCGTTCGCCGTTGATGAACAGTACCGGAATGTTGATATTGCGCGCGCCTTGCAGCGCACGTTCCAGGTCGTGCTCCAGCACCTGGTTGATGTGGAAGTGCATCTGTGCGTACTCGTGGCTGTCCAGGCTGCTCACATGGCGATAGTTGAAGCGCTTGAACAGCGACGGCAAGTGCTTGCCGATGGTGTCATTGACCAGGTTGCCGACCTGATAACGGTCGCAGGCGGCCAGGTACTGGCAGCCACGGTCCAGATAGTCGCGCATCGGCTCGTTGATCACTGGCGAGAACGAACTCACCACTGCCTTCTTCACGTACCGCGGCTGGTGCGCCAGCGCCAGCAGCGTGCTTGCGCCACCCCACGAAAAAGACATCACGTGGTCTGCCTGGAAGTGCTCGATCAGCTCAAGGAGGATATGCGCCTCGGTCTCCTTGCTGATCAGCCGTTCGTGACGGTTGTGCGGCTTGGACTTGCCTGAATACGGCTGGTCGAACAGAACCACGTTGAACTGTGGGTGCAGGTTACGTACCGTCTGGGCGAACGAGGCCGTGGTGGCCAGCGAGCCGTTGATCAGGATGATCGTGTTTTCGGCCGCATCCGCGCGATAGAACTCCGTGTAAACCCGATACTGACCTTGGATATCAAGTACAGCGATTTCTGGCCTCATGTCATCGACTCCTGGCGCAAAAAGGGTATTCGCGTCACCTAGGGTGCACGTGCTTTATGACAGGTAGGCATTTGCCTGAAGATAAAACCGGGGCCCTGTGTCGATCCTTGGCACTTGCGTCGACGGTATTGTTTTTGGCGGGCAATTTGCCGTGCCCCAAGACATCTAGGCCTTGGGTGGCCGGCAAAAAGTGTCATCGACCGCGGGTGTGACTTGGTAGTCACATGCAGACTGACGATTTGGATTCAAGCAGTGGGTTGGGGATCGCGCAAGTGCCGTTCGGTAAGTAATGTGACTTTTGTCGCTGAGCGGTCGTATGACGAGCCGGGCTGTCTGTTGCGGCCTAGACGGTGGCTATCTCATGCGCCGTCAGTTCACGGTACTCCCCCGGCGCCAACCCCGGATCCAGCCGGATCGCCCCCATGCTTTCCCGATGCAGCCCCACCACCTTGTTGTTGAAATGCCCGAACATGCGCTTGACCTGGTGATAACGCCCCTCGACGATCGACAGCCGGGCCTGGCGGGGGCTGAGGATGTCCAGCTGGGCAGGCTGGGTGGTCAGGTTTTCGAAGGCGAAATAGAAACCCTCGCGAAACTTGGCCACATAGTGCTCGCCAATCTCGTCCTCGGTGTCCACCAGATAATGCTTGGGCAGCTTGGTAGCAGGCTGGGTCAGGCGCCTTGACCACTGGCCATCATTGGTCAGGATCATCAGCCCGGTGGTGTTGAAGTCCAGGCGCCCGGCGATGTGCAGGTCATCGCGCAACACCGTTGGCAGCAGGTCGAGAACGGTACGGTGTTGCGCATCGTGGGTGGCGCTTACGCAGCCGGTAGGCTTGTACAGCATCAGGTAGCGGGCCGGGCGGCCGGCCTGCAGCAGTTGCTCGTCCAGCTCTACGCGGCTGAACTCACGGACTTCGGTCAGCGGGTCGCTGACGATCTGGCCGTCCACCCGCACGCGGCGTTGCACCAGCATCAGGCGAACTTGCTGGCGGTTGTAGCTGGGCAGGTTGGCGAGGAAACGGTCAAGGCGCATGGTAACGATCAGTGGGCAGCGGATGGACGGAGCTGTTCTTCAACGGCGGCGCAGCGCGGGCACAGACAGGCCTTGTTGCGCAGTTCGTCGGGCAGGGCCTGGAGCACGGCCGGGTCGATGGTCACGCTGTAGCACCAACACGCCTGGGTGGCGCGGCGTGGGTCGGCCAGGCTGCACTGGTTGAGGGCACCGCAAGCGGGGCAGAGTTGCTGGTCATTCATGGCGGGTTTCACTGCAGACGCGGTTGCGGCCAGCCTGCTTGGCACGATAAAGCGCGCGGTCGGCGCGGGTCAGCAGGGCGTGCAGGGTATCCCCCGGTTGCAGGCTGCTCAGGCCGATGCTGGTGGTCAGCCGCAGCGGCTGGTCGTCGTAACTGAAGGTCAGCTGCTCGGTGCGTCGGCGGATCTTTTCCGCCACCTCGATGGCCTGGCGGCCTTCAGCTTCGCGCAGTAGCACGATGAATTCCTCGCCGCCCCAGCGGCACAGTATATCTGACTGACGCAGGCTGCCTTGCAGCACATTGGCGAATTGGCGTAGCACTTCGTCACCTGCCAGGTGGCCGTGGGTGTCGTTCAGCGCCTTGAAGTGGTCCAGGTCGATCAGCAAGGCCACCAGTGGGCTGCTGTCGCGCCGGGCTTCTCGCAGCGCCTGGGCGGCGAGCAGGTCGAAGCTGCGCCGGTTGTGCAGGCCGGTGAGGCTGTCGAGTGTGGCCAAGGCTTCGGTGCTGGCCTGGTGGCGGCGGACCATGGCATGCACCAGTGCCAGCACCACCAGGGTGATCATCGTACAGATCGCCAGATTCAGGTACAAAGCGTGGCGAATGCGGTCGAGGATGCCGGTTTCGCGTTTGTCCACCAACAGGTACCAGTCCAGTTCGGGCAGGTGGCGCACGTTGAGAAAGTGGCTGTGGTTTTCGCTGTCATGGTACTCGTGGCTGCCTTCACCTGGCACCAACTGCTCGGCCAGCATGTCCTTCAGCTCAGGGTTGTCGCTGAGTCGCTGGCCGACTTGCAAACCATGCGGGCCGCCCTCGGAGCCGGTCAGCAGCACCTTGCCTTTGGCATCCGTGAATAGCACCGCACGCTGGTAGCGGCGTTGGTACTGATCGATCAGCTTGACCACCGACGATACGCTCAGCCCTACGCCTGCAGCGCCGATGAAGCGTTGCTGGTAGTCGTGCACCTTGTAGTTGATGAACACGGTCAGGCTGTCCTGGTTGGCCATGTCCAGATCGACGTTGATCTCATAAGGGGCCTTGAGTTCACGCAGGCGGAAATACCAGGCATCACGCCAGGTACCTGGTTCGACATGCTTGAGTACACCTTTGGCCTGGTAGTAGGTCAGCGTGCGATCGGACACGAAAAAGGACGTGAAGATGTCCTGCTTGCCCGTGACCTCGCCCAGGTAGCGGGTCATGCGTTCGGTATCCTGCTCGCCGGACAGCACCCAGTCGCGCAGGAAGGTGTCCTGGGCCATCATCGAGGCGATCAGCACCGGGCGGATCAGGTCTTTCTGGATTTCCGAGTAGACAGTGTCGGAGGTCAGCGGCAATTCGGTATTGATGATGCCGTCGCGGATGGCGCTGCGCGAGGAGAAGTAGCTGAGCAGCGAAGTGGCCAGGAAGCCGCAGGCCAGTAACACGAGCAGGGTAACGATCAGCGAGCGCTGCGAGAACAGAGCGGAACGTAAGGGCATGATCTTCCCGTGATGTGTGCCAAGCCGCTTATTCTAGTGAGATGGCCGACAAATGACTGCAAGTTTTTCAGGGTTATTTCACCTGTATCAAGTTATTGCAGGAATGGCACTGCACCTGCGCGCCACTGTCTTATTCAGTGTCGATTAACGTATCTCGTGTCGACGCTCGCCAGCGCCGCTGTTCGGGCACTCCAGCGGTCCAGGAGGCCGCCATGTCCTATCGAATCCTGTTGGTCACCCTGCTGGGGCTGATGACTTCGGCCTGCGCCCCGTACTATGAGCGCGGGGGCTATTACCGTTCGGACTACTACTCCACCGACCGCTATGTGGCGCCGGGGTATTACCGCCATGACCGCTACTATGTGGCGCCAGCCCCGCGCTACTACTATCAGCCTGCCCCCCGTTACTACCATGGGGCGGCCCCTGCACCCCATTACCGGCCATATGCACAGCCAGGGATGAACCAGTGGCATGGCAACCCGCGCCATGACTATGGCAATCGGCAGCGGCAAGACTACAGGCAGGACCGGGATCGCCATGACTATCGCAATGGCAGCCAGCGTTACCGGCAGGGCGACCGGCACTCCAATCGGCAGGTTGACGACCGCGGCCGCTGGGACGGGCGGCGCGGGCAGGGGCGAGGAGGAAGCTGGCAGCGCTAGGTGAGTGGAGGCGGGGGCTGAAAAGCAGCCCCCGGATCAGCAAGCTAACCCACATCCGCCAATGGGTGCCGCCCTTCCCACGCCTTGGCAAAATGCGCCTCGACTACCGCCGCCGGCACTTGCGCCACATCAGGCCAGTGCCAGCGCGGCTGATTGTCTTTGTCCACCAGGCGAGCGCGCACACCTTCACTGAATTCAGGGTGGCGGCAACAGTTCAGGCTCATGCTGTATTCCATCTGGAACACCTGCGCCAATGACAGGTACCGCGCCCTGCGGATCTGCTCCCAGACCAGATGCGCCGTCAGCGGGCAACCCTCATGCAGGCGTTGACCGGCATCTGCCAGCAATGGGTCGTCATGCTGCTTGAGCCTTTCCAGCGCGCGCCAGGCTGAGGCAGCATCAGCCACGTCGAGTAACTGATCGATCTCTTGCCGTCGCGGCAACCACTGGGCATCAGGCAGCTCGGCGCAGGCACGATGCTGCTCGGCCTTGAGCAGGCTATTCAGTTGTATGGCGGTCTGCTCCTGCCAGTTGAGTTGCAGCAACTCCTCGATCAAGGCTTCTTGCTGGTGCTCGCCCAGAAAGCGGTCAGCCAGGCCCAGGTCAAGGGCATCGCGGGCGTTGATCGGTGCACCTGTCAGGCCGAAGAACAAACCCAGCTTGCCCGGCAGCCGGGCCAGGAACCAACTGGCGCCTACGTCAGGGTAAAGGCCGATGCTGATTTCCGGCATGGCCAGCCGGCTGCTGGGTGTGACGATGCGTACGTTGGCGCCTTGCAGCAGCCCCATGCCGCCACCCAGGACATGCCCATGGCCCCAGCACAATAACGGTTTGGGGTAGGTGTGCAGGGCAAAGTCCAGGCGGTATTCGGCGGCGAAGAAGGAGGCTGCCAACGGCGGGACACTGCCGGGGTGGTCGCGGCAGGCTTGCACCAGCGCACGTACATCGCCGCCTGCGCAAAAGGCTTTTGCCCCGTTGCCGCGCAGCAGCACGCAGACGATACCCGGGTCGCGGGCCCAGGCGTGCAGTTGTTCGCCCAGCACCTCGATCATCGGCAGGTTCAGGGCATTGAGCGCCTTGGGTGCATCCAGGGTGGCGATGCCGATGCGGGCGCCATCGACGCCGGTGAGTACCTCGCAGTGAATGGTCATGGGCTACCTCTCGCAAGTCATCGCTCAAGTATGGCTTGCCTGGCCGATCATGCCGGTCGTCGGTCGGATCGTTTGACAAGCGCGAAGGGCTTACCTAGTGTCGCGCCATTGTTTATGGAAGGCCCCATGACTGAAGACGATCGCATCAAACTCGAACCCAGCTGGAAGGCCGCATTGCGCGGTGAATTCGACCAGCCTTACATGCACCAGCTGCGCCAGTTCCTGCGTGGCGAGTACGCTGCCGGCAAGGAGATCTACCCGCCAGGGCCGCTGATCTTCAATGCGCTCAATTCGACACCGCTGGATCAGGTGAAGGTGGTCATCCTCGGTCAGGACCCGTACCACGGGCCGGGGCAGGCACATGGCTTGTGCTTCTCGGTGCAACCGGGCGTGGCCACGCCGCCGTCGCTGGTCAATATCTACAAGGAGCTGCAGCGCGACCTGAACATCCCGATCCCCAGCCACGGCTACCTCCAGAGCTGGGCGGAACAAGGCGTTCTATTGCTCAACACGACCATGACCGTCGAGCGCGCCAATGCCGCGTCGCATGCCAAGAAAGGCTGGGAATTGTTTACCGACCGGATCATCCAGGTGGTCAGTGAGCAATGCCCGAACGTGGTATTCCTGCTATGGGGGGCTCATGCGCAGAGCAAGCAGAAGCTGATCGACGGTACCAAGCACCTGGTATTGAAGTCGGTCCATCCTTCACCGCTGTCGGCGTATCGCGGGTTCATCGGCTGCGGGCATTTCAGTCGTGCCAACAGCTTCCTCGAGCAGCGGGGGCTCGGGCCCATCAACTGGGCACTGCCCCCACTGTGAGAAACCGCGGGTGGGGTACGCAATCGCTCAGGGCGTCATGCTGATGCGCGGCTCGCTGCGCTGGCCAATTGCAATACCCCGCTCATGGTTCTGGCGCACATACTCCACCAAGGCTTCAAGGTCGGTGATGCCGGTGTCCTGGCGTCGCCTTCCTTCTTTGAACGTGGCCAAACCACCGCCACCATCGGCCAGGAACAGGTTGCTGACTACGCGATAATGGGTCAACGGCTCTAGGGGTTTCCCATGCAGACGTACACTACCCTCGACCACACGGCTGCCGACAGGCCGTGAACCATCCCATTCATAATGGAAACCTTTCGATACTTGCAGCGGATTGAAACTGCCCCTGTTCCATTGAAGGTTGAGCAGTTCGGTAATCTGCCTGCCTGTCAGTTCCTGAACTATCAGAGGGTTATTGAACGGTTGTACGGCGAATAATTGTTCGTAGGTCAGGTCGCTATCGGCAGGTTGTATCAGGTCACTTCGCAGCCCACCCAGGTTGAGAAAAGCAACCTGTGTCTGAAACGCTTGGGTCATGGCCAATTGGGCATCCGTGACCAGGTTCCCCAAGGTTGTTTCACCGGCGGCATTTTCTTCGCGGTCAAGTTCTGCCGTCGAGATGCGTCCTATGGGTTCGAGCAGTTTTTCCCCGGACCGCTGACGCACTTCCTCCAGCAAACTCGTCAACTTGGCATTCGGCAGGTAGTTCTGTGGGTCAGCAGGAATATTGCGGGCGGTGATGTTCGTGACGTGATGGGTGCCTGGCGTCACCTGCAACTTCAACTGAGTCAGGAAGTGGCCGTATTTGCCAGCCTGAGTGATGCTCAGATCACCCACCTTGCATTGATAGCTGGCATGCGAGTGACCACTGATGACGGCATCTACCGCAGGATCCAGCCGCTTCGCCACGTCGACGATCGCACCGCCCAGCTGACTGCAATCCTTCGTGTCGAACGGCTCGGCGGTATCCCCTCCCTGGTGCATGACCGCAATGATTGCATTGACACCTTTGGCTTTGAGCTCCGGAATCACGTCATTGATGGCTTGCGCTTCATCTGTGGCCTTGAGCCCTGCGAATGCTCTGGCCGAAACCACTTTTTCCATGTTGCGCGGTACTGCACCGACGAACGCTATCTTGACCCCTTTTACCTGTTGAATGTGATAGGCCGGTAACAAGCGTTTGCCCGTAGTGGTATCGATCAGGTTGGACGCTATGTAAGGGAAGCCACTTCCTGGATAGTTGCCGCGAAACTTGCAAGCCTTTTCAGGGCGCGTTGACTCGCATCCTCCGTGGATCTGTCGAAGAAACTCGGCCTTGCCTGCATCCAGTTCGTGGTTCCCGGATGCGCTGACGATCATGCCCATCGCGTTCAAGGCCTCAAGCACAGGCTCGTCAGCCCAGAGCGCAGAAATGGCGGGGCTGCCCCCTATCAAGTCGCCAGCGCCGATGAACAGCAGATCGGGGTCCTGCGTTCGCAGTTCATCGAGCATGGCGCCGAGTGTGGCGATGCCGCCGTAGGTCAGGCGGGTAGCGCCTTGCGCGCCGGCGTAGTCTTGGGGGTTGGGTTCCAGGTAGCCGTGAAGATCATTGATAGCCACGACGTTGATCTGGACGGGGGCAGGTGACTCTGCGGCAAGACTGCCTGCGCTAAAGGCAAGGCATGCCCAGGCAATAGCCGAGCGATAGTTGCAAGAAAGACGGACTTTCATCTTTACCTCTTGAATGCCGGGAAGTGTGGGTTTGCTGGCGATCAGGGCAGCAATCCGACTCTATTCACCCGGGCATTGAGCAAGTGGTAACTATCTATCTTCAGGGTGCTTGCAGCTTGAATGCCTGTTGTCCCACAAGCGGAAAAGCGGTTCTGCAAGAAACAACACCAGAATCAGGCGCATTACCTGCAGCGCCGTAACCAGCGGCACCGACAACTGCAACGTTTCGGCCGTGAGGCTCATTTCGGCAATCCCGCCAGGCATCATCCCCAGTGTCAGCGAACGCAAGTCCAGTGCAGTCATCATGCTCAGCACCCACGCAGCAGTGGCGGCAATCGCCATGCACAACACCGTGGCCATCAAGGTGCGCCCCAGGAACGACGGTGCGCGGCGGAAAAACGCGCGGTTGAAATGGCAGGCCAGGCCGCTGCCGATGAGCCACTGGCCGATCTGGCTGGCGCCATTGGGCAGGGCGATCTGCAGGTTGCCGGCCAGGCTGACCGTAGCTGCTACCAGCAATGGCCCGAACAACCATGGGTTGGGCTGACGCAAGCGCTGCCAGAGCAAGGCAACGGCAACGCCCAGGGGCGCAATCAGCGCCAGCCAGCCCCAGCTCACGCTACCGGTGTGGTTCAGTGGTACACCGTCACCCAGCAAGAACTTGAACAGCACCGGCACGCACAGCACCACTGCCAGCACACGCAAGCTCTGCGCTGCCGCCACCTGGCTGAGCACCGCGCCATTGCGCGCCCCAAGGTTGACCATTTCTCCCGAACCGCCTGGCATGCTGGCAAAGAACGCTGTGGCACGGTCTTCGCCGGTTTGCCGCAGCAGCCATACGCTGATCACGCTGGACAGGGTGGTGAACAACGCCCCGAAGAAGATCAGCGCGAAATGGCTGGCTACTTGCTCGATCACCGCTGGCGTGAAGTGCAGGCCGATGCCGATGCCGATGATCCACTGCCCACATTTGCGGCCGTTGGGGATTTCCGAAAGTTGCCAGGGCGTCAGGCAGCGCACCAGGATGATCGCCAGCAATGAACCGACCATCCATGGCAAAGGCCAGCCGACCTTGCTGGCGGCAAAACCGCCAGCAAGGCCGACCAGCCCGGTCGCGACGAACAATGGCAACGACCGATCAGGCATCGGCCAAGGCCCGGCGCTGCAGGCTGCGTTTGCGCCAGATGCGCAGCAGCGGCAGGGCGAGCATTGCCACTACCAGCGCCCAGATACCCATGCTGATCGGGCTCGACCAGAGGATGCCCAGTTCACCATTGGAGATCGACAGCGCCCGACGCAGGTTCTGCTCCATCAGCCCGCCGAGGATGAAGCCCAGCAGAATCGGCGACAGAGGGAAGTCCAGTTTGCGCATGATGTAGCCCATGATGCCGATGCCGACCATGAGGAACAGGTCGAAGGTAGTGGCATGCACGGCATAAACGCCGATCGCGGTGATGATGGCGATCACCGGCACCAGCGCCCAGTTTGGCACGGCGAGGATACGGGTGAAGATGCGGATCATCGGGATGTTGAGGATCACCAGCATGATGTTGGCGACGAACAGCGAGGCAATCAGGCCCCAGACGATATCTGGCTGCTGCTCGAACAGCAGTGGGCCAGGGGTGATGTTGTACAGGGTCAGGGCGCCGATCATCACCGCCGTGGTGCCGGAGCCGGGTACGCCCAAGGTCAGCATCGGTACCAGGGCGCCACAGCAGGACGCACCAATGGCAGTTTCCGGTGCTGCCAGGCCACGGGCATCGCCCTTGCCGAACTTGCCGCTTTCACCCGCCAGGCGCTTCTCGGTCATGTAGGCCACGGCGCTGGCCAGCGTTGCGCCGGCGCCGGGTAGAACACCCATGATGAAACCGAGCAGGCCGCAACGGATGTTGACCAGGAACACCGAGGCCGCTTCCTTGAAGTTGAACAGCATGCGGCCGGTAGCCTTGACTGCCTGGTGGCCATGGTGGGTCTTTTCCAGCAGCAGGAGGATTTCGCTGATGGAGAACAGGCCCAGCACGAGCACCACGAACTGAATGCCGTCGGCCAGGTGCACGCTGTCACCGGTGAAACGGTACACGCCGCTGTTGGCGTCGATGCCGACCGCCGACAGGAACAGGCCGATGAGTGCGGCAATGAAGGTTTTCAGTGGTTTGTCACCGGCCATGCCACCCAGCGCGACGATGGCGAACACCATCAGCACAAAGTACTCCGCAGGGCCGAAGGCGATGGCCCATTTCGCCAGCAGCGGGGCGAACAGCACCATGCCGCAGGTGGCGATGAAGGCGCCGATGAACGAACTCCAGGCCGACAGCGACAGGGCAACACCGGCCAGACCCTGGCGGGCCATCGGGTAACCATCGAGGGTGGTCATGACGGTCGAGGCTTCGCCCGGGATGTTCAGCAGGATCGAGCTGATACGCCCGCCATATTCGCAGCCCAGGTACACCGCAGCCAGCAGGATCAGCGCCGATTCCGGCGGCAGGCCGAGGGCAAAGGCGATGGGGATCAGCAGGGCCACGCCATTGATCGGGCCCAGGCCCGGCAGCAGGCCGACCACGGTACCGATCAAGGTGCCGGAGAGGGCGGTGACCAGGTTGTAGGGGGACAGGGCAATGCCGAAGCCCTGGCCCAGGTAGCTCAAGGTATCCATGTGTCAGTTCTCCAGTACGCTCAGCAGGCCAAGGGGCAGGGGCACGTCCATCACGCGGTCGAACAGCCAGTAGAGGAAAATGCTCATGCCGACCACCACGATGGCGCTGCGCAGCCCGCGGCCACCGTACAGGCGGGCCATGGGCAGGCCGACCAGGACAGCGCTGAGGATGAAGCCGAGGGCTTCGAAGGTGGCGGCGAAGACGAGCAGCAGGCCGACACAGGCGGCGATCTTGATCAGGGTCTCGCGATCGAGTTCCGGTTCGTCGTCCTTGCGCACGATGGGCGTTGGGCGGAATACCAGGTACAGCAGCCCCAGCCCCATCAGGCCGAGCACCAGCAACGGGTAAGCGCGCGGGCCCACCGGTTCATAGGAAAATGCAGCCTGGTAGGGCCAGGCCATGACGGCCAGGGCGGCACACACCGCAAGCAGGGCCAGGGCGAAAATGCGTTGAAGGATCATTGGGGAATCCTCGATTGTGGGCGCGGTAAACCCGCACCCACAAGGGCTATGAAAGGTCGTGGAAGGCTTACTGGATCAGGCCGAATTCCTTGGCCAGTGCCTTGTAGTCAGCCACTTGCTTCTTCACATAGCCGTCTAGCTCTTCGCCGGTCATGGCGAACGGGAACAGCTCGCGCTGGTCTCGCAGCTTGGCGAAGTCCTCTGAGGCAAGCATCTTGTCGAACGAGGCCTTCCACCAGGCGTAATCCTCATCGCTCACCTTTGGCCCCAGGTAGAAACCACGCACCACCGGCCAGACGATGTCGTAGCCCTGTTCCTTGGCCGTCGGGATGTCTTTCATTTCCGGCTCGTCCAGGCGGTTTTCCGAGAACACTGCGAGGAGGCGCATGTTGCCGCTCTGGATGTGCGGCATGGAGTCGGAAATGTCGGTAGAGCCGACCTGGATGTGACCACCCAGCAGTGCCGTGGCGATTTCGCCACCGCCTTCCAGGGCCACGTAGCGCAGGTCGCGCGGGTTTATGCCAGCGGCCTTGGCGATCAACGCGGTCTGCATCCAGTCCTGGCTGCCAACGGTACCGCCGGAACCGATCACGACCTTGCTCGGGTCTTTCTTCAGCGCGGCGACCAGATCATCAAGGGTCTTGTAGGGCGAGTCGCTCTTCACCGCGATGGCACCGTAGCTGGTGCCGACGGCAGCCAGCCATTTCACCGCGTTTTCGTCGAAACGGCCGAACTTGCCCTGGGCCAGGTTAAGCAGCGAGCCGCTGGACCAGGCCACCAGCGTGCCGGCGTCTGCCGGGCGCTGGGCGACCACGGCGTTGTAGGCGACCGCGCCGACACCGCCGGGCATGTAGGTGACGCGCATTGGCTTGCTGAGGATCTTTTCTTGTACCAGTGCGCTTTGCACCAGCTTGCAGGTCAGGTCGAAGCCACCACCGGGTGAGGCGGGTGCGATGCATTCGGGGCGTTTCGGTTCTGCAGCGAGGGCGTTGCCGGCCAACAGCAGGCAGCCGGTAGCGAGGACGAGGCGGCGCAGTGAAAAGGTCATCGTCGATCTCCGTGAGCGTTGTTGTTATCGGATTACCGCTATGGGGTTACCACAGCGCCACGCTGTAGCTGACCAACAGCCTCACTTCATCCGCGTCACGGGCGAAGTTGGAGCGGAAGGTAGCGTTGCGCAGGCGCACGGCGACGTTCTTCAACGGGCCGCTTTGTACCACGTACTTCAGTTCGGTGTTGCGTTCCCACTCTTTGCCTTCGCCACCGGCAGCTCGGCTGACGTTGTCACCGCTGACATAACGGGTCATGAAGGTCAGGCCCGGTACGCCGAGCGCGGCGAAGTTGTAGTCGTAGCGCGCCTGCCAGGAGCGTTCGTCGGCCCCGGCGAAGTCGTTGATCTGGACGAAGTTGACCAGGTACGGGTTGGCGCCATCCACATACGGGAAGGCGCTGTCGCCAGACAGCTGCTGCCAGGCAGCGCTGACCTTGTGCCCGCCCAGGGCATAGCTGAGCATGCCGTTGAAGGTGGTGTTGTCGATGTTGCCGGCCTTGGCTGCGCCAGTGTCGTCACTCATGGCAAGGCGCAGGTCGGCACCCAAGGTGCCCGGGCCCCATGGTTGGGTGGCGACCATGCCGATGAAGTGCTGGCGGTAAATATCGTCGAGCTGGGCGAAGTGGTAGCTGCCAGTGATGCGGTCGGTGAACTGGTAGTCGAGCCCGCCCAGAGCCAGGTTGTCAGCGTTGAAAGAGCCACCGAAGCGGCCGTTCTTGTTGTTCAGCGCCAGGTCTTCCCAGTTGGTGTCGTTGCGGTCCTTGGCCTTGTCTATGCGGCCACCGGTGAAGGTCAGGCCCTTGATCTCCTTGGAGGTGAGCAGGCCGCCCTCGAAGGTTTGCGGCAGGATACGCCCATCGTTGGGCTGCAGCGTCGGCAGTTCGGGGATCAGGGAGCCGATCTTGAGTTCAGTCTGGGAGATCTTCACCTTGCCGGTCAGGCCCAGCTTGGAGTATTCGTCGGCAGCCTTGCCGTCATCGTGGGTCGGCAGCAGGCCGCTGTTGGCACGGTCCGGGCTGGAGTCGAGCTTGATGCCGAGCATGCCCAATGCGTCCAGGCCAAAGCCCACGGTGCCATCGGTGTAGCCAGACTCGAAATTGAGCATGAAGCCCTGGGCCCATTCATCGCGCTTGGATTGCTGCGCGCTGGTGCCGTCGCGGAAGTCGCGATTGAAGTACATGTTGCGGGTTTCGAAGGTGGCCGTGCTGTCTTCGAAGAAGGCGGCCTGGCTCATCGGGGCGACACCGGCAAGCGCGAGGGCGCTGGCGATGGCCGAGGGGCGTGCGATAAAGGAACGGGTAGGCGCGAACGCCTGCGGCTGCGATGACAGCATCGTCGAGGACTCCGTTTATTGTTCTTATTCGTTGCACCTTGCTGGTGCTTTTTTCGGCGCGAAGGGCGACCGTGGTGCGATGCTAGGCAACGAACCTTTCGCTAACCTTTCAGCGTGAAAGGTTTGTCACGAGGGGCTTCACAGGCGTGATGACAGCGGTACACTCCGCGCCACCGTCCCACCCGAGCAGGGAGAACCCGATGCGTGTGCTGCTGGTCGAAGACCACCTGCAACTGGCCGAAAGCGTGGCCCAGGCCTTGAAAAGCCATGGCCTGACCGTAGATGTGCTGCATGACGGCGTGGCGGCCGACTTGGCGCTGGCCAGTGAGGAATACGCCGTGGCCGTGCTGGATGTCGGCCTGCCGCGCATGGACGGCTTTGAGGTGTTGGCGCGCTTGCGAGGTCGTGGCAAGACCTTGCCAGTGCTGATGCTGACTGCGCGCAGCGACGTCAAGGACCGGGTCCATGGCCTGAACCTGGGCGCCGACGATTATCTGGCCAAGCCGTTTGAGCTGACCGAGCTGGAGGCGCGGGTCAAGGCCTTGCTGCGCCGCAGTGTGCTCGGTGGCGAGCGCCAGCAACGTTGTGGGCCGTTGGTGTATGACCTGGACACCCGGCGCTTCACCCTCGGTGACGACAACCTGGCGCTGACTTCGCGCGAGCAGAGTGTGCTGGAAGCGCTGATCGCTCGTCCTGGCCGAGTGATGAGCAAGGAGCAGTTGGCTGCCCAGGTGTTTGGCCTGGACGAAGAAGCCAGCCCTGATGCCATCGAAATCTACATTCACCGGCTGCGCAAGAAGCTCGACGGGCACCCTGTGGCCATCGTCACTTTCCGCGGTCTGGGCTATTTGCTTGAGCACCGCGATGCGTGACAACGGCAGCCTGCGCGGGCGCTTGCTGGGTAACTTGGCACTGTTGCTGGTGGTGCTGATGCTGGCCAGCGGCCTTAGCGCCTACTGGAATGGCCGCGAGGCCGCCGACACCGCTTACGACCGCACCCTGCTGGCTTCGGCGAGGACCATCGCCGCGGGCCTGTCGCAGCGCGATGGTTCGTTGAGCGCGGATGTGCCTTACGTGGCGCTGGACACGTTCGCCTATGACAGTGCGGGGCGCATTTACTATCAGGTGCTGGATATCAAGCAAAGGCTGATTTCTGGCTATGAGAACCTGCCGCCACCGCCGCCTGGCACGCCGCGCACCGATGACTATCCGGCATTGGCACGGTTCTACAACGCCACTTACCTCGGCCAGGACGTTCGTGTGGTCAGCCTGCTGAAGCCGGTAAGCGAGCCGAACATGAACGGCATGGCAGAAATCCGCGTAGCCGAAACCGAGGAAGCGCGGGTGCGTATGGCTCGAGGGTTGATGGCCGATACCCTGCTGCGCCTGGGCATGCTGGCACTGGGGGCGTTGGTGATGGTGTGGTTTGCCGTGAGTGCCGCGTTGCGGCCGTTGGAGCGCCTGCGCACAGCAGTGGAAGAACGCCAGCCGGACGACTTGCGAGCGTTGCCGGTGGTACAGGTACAGCGTGAGCTGAGCCCGCTGGTGCGTGCCTTGAACCACTTTACCGAGCGCTTGCGCGGCCAGTTCGAGCGCCAGGCGCAGTTCATTGCCGACGCGGCCCACGAACTGCGAACGCCGCTGGCGGCGTTGAAGGCACGTGTCGAGCTGGGCTTGCGCTCGGCCGAGCCACAGGAGTGGCGGCAGACCTTGGAGTCTGCAGCCCAGGGTACCGACAGGCTGACTCACCTGGCCAACCAGTTGTTGTCGTTGGCGCGGGTCGAGAATGGCGCACGGGCAATCGCCGAAGGCGGTGCGCAGCGTCTGGATTTGAGCCAGTTGGCCCGCGAGCTGGGCATGGCCATGGCGCCTTTGGCGCACAAGCGCGGGGTGGCGCTGGCGCTGGAGGCCGAGGCGCCGGTATGGCTGAAAGGGGAGCCGACGTTGCTCAACGAGTTGTTGAGCAACCTGGTGGACAATGCCTTGGCGCATACGCCAGCGGGTGGCAATGTGATTTTGCGGGTAAAGGCGCCGGCAGTGCTGGAAGTGGAAGACGACGGGCCAGGTATTCCCGAGGCCGAGCGCGAACGGGTGTTCGAGCGCTTCTACCGGCGAAGTGCGCAGGGCAGCGGGTTAGGGCTGGCGATCGTTGGCGAGATCTGTCGGGCGCACCTGGCTCAGGTGAGCCTGCATGATGGTGAGAAGGGCGGGTTGCGGGTACGGGTGAGTTTTATAGCGGATTGATGGCTTGCCTGTGTCGACCCTTTCGCGGTTCACCGCGAAAAGGCCCTGGCAGGCTGTTACAGCTCAGCGCAACATGCTCCGCGCTTCCAGCAGTTCATCGACCTCCAGCTCGGTGCCAAACGGCAGCCCCAGATGGCGGTAAGCCGGTAGCGCAGCCAATGGCCGGTGGCGCCCGCGCTGGCTGATGCAGCGGGCGATCTGCACGATGTCGATGTAATCGATCTTGTCCGTCTGGCGGTCCAGGTCATGAACCTGGCTCGGCAGGTGGACCAACTGCTCCGGAAACTCCCAGGCCTTGAGGATCTTGTCCCCCAGCACGGGCTGGAGTTGCTCGATCACGTAATGCAGGCAAACCGGGTCGGACAACAGTTCGTTGTGCTCTTCGGCATAGATGAGTACCGGCAGCGCGCCAATCTGGTTGACCAGCCCACCCAAGGTGGCCTGGTCAGGCTTGAGAGGTGTAAAGCGGCGGCAGATTTCGTAGCTGATGCCCGCCACTTCCAGGCTACTGGCCCAGATATCGCGCAGTTTCTGCTCGACTGCCGGCGAGCGGGCATGGAAAATCTGCTCGATCACCAGGCCGATGGCCAGGTTGCAGCTGTAGTTGATGCCTAGTCGCGTGATGGCGGTGTGCAGGTCGGTAACCTCGACCGCAGCACGCAGCAGTGGGCTGTTGACGACCTTGATCAGGCGCGCTGAAAGGGCCGCGTCGCGACCGATCACCTTGCTCAGGGCCGCTACGCTGATCTCGCTGTCTTCCGCTGCTTCGCGGATGCTCAAGGCAACTTCGGGCAGGGTGGGCAGGACCAGGTCATCCTTTTCGATGGCGTCGAGCAATTGTGCTTGAACCAACTCGGCCAGCTTGTTCATGGGCATGTCTACCGCAGTGGTGGTGCGGCCCCGCCACAGGGGTGGGGCAGGCTGGTCAGCGCTGGATTTCCCGGTCGCGGTCCAGTTCGTAAGGCAGGGTCAGTACCTGCAGGCGTGGGCCTTCGAGGCTGCCCAGATGCAGGTTGCCGTCTTCCACTGCCTCGGCGCTGAGCACCGCGAGCAGTTCGCAGCCCGCGCCGTTGCCGGCAGCTATGACCACTTCACCGACCGACGAACCATGGGTGGGCGAGAAAATCTCGGCGCCCGGGGCAGGAATGGCCTGCTGGTCCAGTGCCAGGCGGTACTGGCGGCGTTTGAGTTTGCCTAGGTACTGCATGCGGGCGACGATTTCCTGGCCGGTGTAACAGCCTTTCTTGAAGCTGACGCCGTCGACGGCCTGCAGGTTGATCATCTGCGGGATGAACAGCTCACGGGTCGGGCCCATGACCTGGCCGATACCTGCACGAATCTGCCCCAGCAGCCAGTCGTTGATACTCCCTTCGGGCAGCGCTGCGGCAAGGGCCTGGCGTACAGGCTCTGCATCCGCCGCCGGCACCCACAGTTCAACACGGCCAGCGGATGCGGTGATGGCGATCAGCCCATCATGGCGCACGGTGCTACCGGCAGCTGCGGGCACGACAAGCCCCAGCGCCTGCAGTACAGAGTCGCCACCTTGCAGGCCGAAGCGTGCCCAAGCGGTGCTTTCGTCGGTCAGCGTGGCCTTGGAGAACACAGCGTACTTTTTCAGGTCGGCCAGTTGCGCGTCGAGCAATTCGCTGGCCATGGCCAGCAGGTAGCCGTTGCCTTCGGGCACTATGCGGAAGCTCGACTGCATGCGCCCCTTGACCATGCAGCGGGCGCCGAGGCTGGCGTATTCCTGGCTGAGATAGTTGATGTTGCAGGTCAGCTGGCCTTGCAGGAACTTGCCTGCATCGGAGCCGCGGACGGCGAGGATGCCCTCGTGGGACAGGGGGCAGAAGAAAGCGGAATCGGCCATGGGTCATCGCGGTGGCTAAAGACTGGCGGCCATCATAGAACGCCGGTAACAAAATAGGTAGGTGACTAGACCAACGCCCGGTGTCGCTTCGCGCGCCTGGCTGTATACTGGCGGCCCATTCGAGGAGGGCCCCATGGTCGAACAAACTGAACTCAACCGGCTTTTCTGGCACAGCCGCCGCGGCATGCTGGAACTGGACGTACTGCTGGTGCCTTTCACCCAGGAAGTCTACCCCACCCTCAATGAGACCGACCGTGAACTGTACGTGCGTCTCTTGAGCTGCGAGGATCAGGACATGTTCGGCTGGTTCATGGAGCGCACCGAGTCCGAAGACCCGGAACTGCAGCGCATGGTCCGCATCATTCTGGACCGTGTCCAGCCCAAGTGAGTGCTTCGAGTGCCGCTGGCAAGGCTCGCGCCTGCTGCTGGCGGCCTACCTGGCTTGTCAGGTTCTGGCGTGGCTTGCCGTGTGGGCGAGCCCGCTGCCCGGTTGGTTGGCCTTTTCGGTTGTCGCCGCCTGCTCGGCCCACGCTTGCTGGGCCATTCCCCGACGTATTCTGCTGACCCATGACCAGGCTGTTGTCGGCCTGCGCCGTGATGTGCGGGGCTGGCAGGTGCTCAGCCGTGCCTGCGGGTGGCAGTCAGTGCGCTTGTGCCGGGATAGCCTGGCTTTGCCTGGGCTGGTGGTGTTGCGCTTCGAGCGGGCGGGGCGGTGGTTGGGGCAGAGCCAGTGCGTGCCGGGGGATGCGCTGGGGCCGGATGAGCATCGGCGATTGCGGGTGCGGTTGAAGTTCAGCCGGCGGCGCTGGGCCGCGGTGGGCCGGGCATAGATCAAGGCCGGGTCGGATTCTTCGCGGGCTCGCCCGCTTCCACAGGTACTGCGCAAAACTGCAAGGCAGTTAACCCTTTGTGGGAGCGGGCGAGCCCGCGAAGGCCGCGACGCCGTTTCAGAGCGGGCTAAGGATGGTGTCCTTGGCCTCGTCCAGCATCCCCGGATAATCCAGTGTGTAATGCAACCCGCGGCTTTCCTTGCGCTGCATGGCGGACAGGATCATCAGTTCGGCCACCTGCGCCAGGTTGCGCAACTCGATCAGGTCACGGCTGACCTTGTAGTTGCTGTAGAACTCGTCGATTTCATCCAGCAGCAGACGAATGCGGTGCTGGGCCCGCTGCAGGCGCTTGCTGGTGCGTACGATGCCGACGTAGTCCCACATGAAGCGCCGCAGTTCGTCCCAGTTGTGCGCAATGATCACGTCCTCGTCCGAGTCGGTCACCTGGCTGGCGTCCCAGCCGGGCAGGGCCTTGGGCATGGCCACTTGCTCCAGGTGCGCCTGGATGTCGGCAGCGGCGGCGCGACCATATACAAAACATTCCAGCAGCGAGTTGCTGGCCATGCGGTTGGCGCCGTGCAGGCCGGTGAAACTGGTTTCGCCGATGGCATACAAGCCAGGCACGTCGGTGTGGCCGCAATCGTCGACCATCACTCCGCCGCAGGTGTAATGCGCCGCTGGCACCACCGGGATCGGCTGACGGGTGATATCGATGCCAAAGGCCAGGCAGCGCTCGTACACGGTGGGGAAGTGGCTCTTGATGAAGTCCGCAGGCTTGTGAGTGATGTCCAGGTATACGCAGTCCACGCCCAGACGCTTCATCTCGTGGTCGATGGCGCGGGCCACGATGTCCCGTGGGGCCAGCTCTTCGCGTGGGTCGAAGCGCGGCATGAAGCGTTCGCCGTTGGGCAGGCGCAGCAGGGCGCCCTCGCCGCGCAGGGCTTCGGTGATCAGAAAGCTCTTGGCCTGCGGGTGATACAGGCAGGTGGGGTGGAACTGGTTGAATTCCAGGTTCGCCACCCGGCAGCCGGCCCGCCAGGCCATGGCGATACCGTCGCCGCAGGCACCATCGGGGTTGCTGGTATAGAGGTAGACCTTGGCCGCACCGCCAGTGGCCAGCGCGGTGAAGCGCGCGCCGAACGTGTCTACCTCGCCGGTGTTGCGGTCGAGCACGTAGGCGCCCAGGCAGCGTTGGCCGGGTAACCCCAGGCGGCGCTCAGTGATCAGGTCCACCGCCACCCGCTGCTCCAGCAGCTGGATGTTCGGGCGCTGGCGAGCCTGTTCCAGCAGCGTGGTGAAAATTGCCGCGCCGGTAGCGTCGGCGGCATGGATGATGCGCCGGTGGCTGTGGCCCCCTTCACGGGTGAGATGAAACTCGAAGCCGCCATCGTCGACGCTGTGGTGTTCATCGCGGGTGAAGGGCACGCCTTGCTCGATCAGCCACTGGATCGCTTCGCGGCTGTGCTCGACGGTAAAGCGCACTGCATCTTCATGGCACAGCCCGCCGCCGGCATTGAGGGTGTCCTCGACATGCGACTGCACAGTATCGGTATTGTCCAGCACTGCAGCGACGCCGCCCTGGGCCCAGAAGGTCGAGCCATTGGCCAGGTCGCCCTTGCTCAACACGGCTACGCGAAGGTGGCTGGGGAGGTTAAGTGCCAGGCTGAGACCGGCGGCACCGCTGCCGATCACCAGGACATCATGTTGGAATTGTTGGCTCATGTCGGGACACTAGTAATCTTTGGGAGGGGCACGGCACAATGGTCACGCGCGGATGGCATTGTGAAACTATCGTTAAACGTGTCGGGATGCCTTTATAGCAGCCCCGGGTGGCCAATTTCCATGCTACTTGCCAGGTTGCGACAACCTTTGTGGGAACTTTCCGACATGGCCGGAAATCCTATGAAGGCTGCCCGTACGCCACAATTTGCCGCGGCGACGCAGGGCGGCAGGCCTTTCCGGGCTTTACCCCTGCGTATTTGAAACCTGATTATCGACGTTGCCGGCTGTGACCGCGCCGCGTCTTCCGTGCAAGCCGACAAAGGGCTGCAGGAAACTTGCTTGGAGGGGAGAACTTTTGCGCAAAGCCCGAGTCTATGGTTGCAAGCCTGAACGATGGCTGATGCAACGCTCCTTCGAGTTCACTGAGGAGTGTTCATGCTAACCCAGGAAGAGGATCAGCAGCTTGTCGAGCGCGTGCAGCGCGGCGACAGGCGAGCTTTCGATCTGTTGGTGCTGAAGTATCAGCACAAGATTCTCGGGTTGATCGTGCGGTTTGTTCACGATACCCACGAGGCCCAGGATGTAGCACAGGAAGCCTTCATCAAGGCCTACCGTGCGCTTGGCAACTTCCGCGGCGACAGTGCGTTTTATACGTGGCTGTACCGCATCGCCATCAACACGGCGAAGAACTACCTGGTGTCCCGTGGAAGACGGCCACCAGACAGTGATGTGAGCTCCGAGGACGCGGAGTTTTACGACGGCGATCATGGCCTCAAGGATCTCGAGTCCCCAGAGCGCTCGTTGTTGCGGGATGAAATCGAAGGCACTGTCCATCGCACCATCCAGCAACTGCCCGAAGACCTGCGTACGGCATTGACGCTGCGCGAGTTCGACGGTCTGAGTTACGAAGACATTGCCAGTGTCATGCAATGTCCGGTGGGTACCGTGCGCTCTCGAATCTTCCGCGCTCGGGAGGCCATAGATAAAGCCCTGCAGCCGTTGTTGCAGGAAACCTGAGACAGCGGCGACAGCGCCAAGAGAGGAACCGCCATGAGTCGTGAAGCTTTGCAGGAATCGCTGTCCGCGGTGATGGATAACGAAGCGGATGAACTGGAATTACGTCGGGTGTTGAACGCCGTCGACGAAGCCGAAACCCGTGCCACCTGGTCGCGTTACCAGGTTGCCCGTGCAGCCATGCACAAGGAGCTGCTGCTGCCTAATCTGGATATCGCCTCGGCGGTTTCTGCTGCGCTGGCTGACGAAGCCGTGCCAGCCAAGGTCAAGAAAGGCCCTTGGCGCAGCATTGGCCGTCTGGCGGTAGCTGCCTCGGTTACCGTGGCGGTGCTGGCGGGTGTGCGTATGTACAACCAGGACGAGATCACTGGGGCCGAGCTTGCTGCCCAGCAGCCTGTCCAGCAAGGCCTGAGTGTGCCACAAACGCAAGGCCCGGCCGTTTTGGCAGGCTATAGTGAGAGCAGTGAGCAACCAACCGGGCCAATGGCCAATGGTGTGCTGCAGAACCAGGCTGGCTGGGATCAGCGTCTGCCAGGCTACCTGCGCCAGCATGCTCAGGAATCTGCGCTCAAGGGCACTGAAACCGCATTGCCGTATGCCCGCGCCGCCAGCCTGGAAAACCGTTAAGTAAGGAGGATCATGCGCGCGCTACCTCTCCTGTCGCTGCTGATAGGCAGCTGCATGACGGTGCCAGCATTGGCGGCCAACTCTTCGCCCGAGGCGAGTGAGTGGTTGAACAGGCTGGCACAGGCCGAGCAAAAACAGAGCTATCAAGGGTCGTTCGTCTACGAACGCAATGGCAGTTTCTCCTCCCACGACATCTGGCACAGGGTCGAGGGCGGCAAAGTCAGCGAGCGGCTGTTGCAGCTTGATGGCGCCGCCCAGGAAATCGTGCGCGTGGATGGCAAGGTGGAGTGCGTCAGCGGGGCCTTGGCCAGCGGAGTCGTGGCGCCGTCGGATACCGCACCGCGTGTGCTTGATCCGCTGAAACTGATGGGGTGGTACGATTTGAGTGTGGCAGGCAAGTCGCGGGTCGCCGGGCGTGATGCCGTGATCATTACGCTCACTCCACGCGACCAGCACCGTTATGCTTTCGAATTGCATCTGGACCGCCACTCGGGCTTGCCGCTGCGTTCGTTGATGCTCAACGACAAGGGGCAGTTGCTGGAACGCTTCCAGATGACCCGTCTCGATACCGATGACATCCCCAGCGACGCAGACCTGCGCCCAGGTGCTGCCTGCAAGCCTGTGCAGCATGTGGCGGCCGGTAGCAATGATACCGCTGCGGGTTGGCGTTCGGACTGGCTGCCACCCGGTTTCGAGCTGGTCAACAGCTCGGTGCGCCGCGATCCCAAGCGCAACAGTTCTGTCAGCAGCCTGATGTATGACGACGGCCTGGCGCGTTTTTCGGTATTCATCGAGCAAGTGAGCGATGATGGCAGCACCGACATGCGCACCCAGTTAGGCCCGACCTCGGCAGTCTCGCGTCGCCTAAATACACCCAAGGGCAAAGTGATGGTGACCGTGGTTGGCGAAATTCCGCTGGGTACGGCAGAACGCGTCGCCCTGTCGATGCGCCCCCAGGATGCCCAGGCGCGCCAGTAATGGCGCGCTTTTGCATGCCGAGCCAAGTCGGATGGGCATACGCCTGAAATGAAATTAAAGCATTGTCATTTGCAATCCATCGGCAAATTTTCTATAGGTCAGGCTTTGAAGAGCCTGGCCTTTTCTGCTTTGTGCAGGGGTCTTTCCAAACTACCGCTCGTTGTGACGGGAGTCGTATGTCAATACCACGCTTGAAATCCTACCTAATGATGTTCGCTGCTGTGCTGATGCTCGGCCAGGTACTCACCGCCCAGGCCGAGGAAGCCCTGCCGGACTTCACCACCCTGGTCGAGCAGGCTTCGCCGGCGGTTGTCAACATCAGTACCAAACAGAAGCTGCCTGAGCGCCGAATGGCGGCAGGCCAGATGCCGGACCTGGAAGGCCTGCCGCCGATGTTCCGCGAATTCTTCGAGCGCAACATGCCCCAGCAGCCGCGCTCGCCGCGCGGCGACCGCCAGCGCGAGGCGCAGTCGTTGGGCTCGGGCTTCATCATTTCCAGTGATGGCTATGTGCTCACCAATAACCATGTGGTGGCCGATGCCGATGAGATCATCGTCCGCCTGTCGGACCGCAGCGAGCTGAAGGCCAAGCTGGTTGGCACCGACCCGCGCACCGACGTTGCGCTGCTGAAGGTCGACGGCAAGAACCTGCCGACCGTGAAGCTGGGTGATTCCGAAAAGCTCAAGGTGGGCGAGTGGGTACTGGCCATCGGTTCGCCGTTCGGCTTCGACCATTCGGTGACCAAAGGTATTGTCAGCGCCAAGGGCCGGACCCTGCCCAATGACACCTACGTGCCGTTCATCCAGACCGACGTTGCCATCAACCCGGGTAACTCCGGCGGCCCGCTGTTCAACATGAAAGGCGAAGTGGTGGGTATCAACTCGCAAATCTTCACCCGTTCTGGCGGTTTCATGGGCCTGTCGTTCGCCATCCCGATCGATGTAGCGATCGATGTCTCCAACCAGCTGAAGAAAGACGGCAAGGTCAGCCGCGGCTGGCTGGGCGTGGTGATTCAGGAGGTCAACAAGGACCTGGCCGAATCGTTCGGCCTGGACAAGCCGGCGGGTGCCCTGGTAGCCCAGGTGTTGGAAGACGGCCCGGCGGCCAAAGGCGGCCTGCAGGTGGGGGACGTGATCCTCAGCATGAACGGCCAGCCAATCGTCATGTCGGCCGATCTGCCACACCTGGTTGGTAGCCTCAAGGATGGCGAGAAGGCCAAGCTGGAAATCATCCGCAACGGCAAACGCCAGACCCTGAACATCAGCGTTGGCGCACTGCCGGACGACGATGTCGACATCGGCACCGGTGCCGACGGCAGCGCCGAGCGCAGCAGCAACCGCCTGGGTGTATCGGTCGCCGACCTGACCGCCGAGCAGAAAAAATCTCTGGAGCTCAAAGGTGGCGTGGTCATCAAGGAAGTGCAGGATGGTCCGGCAGCCATGATCGGCTTGCGCCCGGGTGATGTCATCAGCCACCTGAACAACCAGGCCATCGGTTCGGCCAAGGAATTCACCGAAATCGCCAAGGAACTGCCGAAGAACCGTTCTGTGTCGATGCGCGTGCTGCGTCAGGGGCGTGCCAGCTTCATCACCTTCAAGCTTGCTGAATAAGCGGTTTCGCAAGGCGAAAGGGCAGCTTCGGCTGCCCTTTTTCATGAATCTTCACAATTGCGGGAATGATTGCTGTGTACAGTCGGACAGAGGAATCTCCCATAACCCAGCAGCTTAAGGTACAATTCCCGGCTATTTTTCGGCGGGCGTCCGGCTCGCAGCCTTTTCGAGTGTTGACCCGTGAGTGATTTGAGTCATATCCGCAATTTCTCCATCATCGCCCACATCGACCATGGCAAGTCGACGCTGGCTGACCGTTTCATCCAGATGTGCGGCGGCCTGACGGCGCGCGAGATGGAAGCCCAGGTGCTCGATTCCATGGACCTGGAGCGTGAGCGCGGTATCACCATCAAGGCCCACAGCGTCACGCTTCACTACAAGGCGCAGGACGGCAAGATCTACCAGCTGAACTTCATCGATACCCCCGGCCACGTCGACTTCACCTACGAAGTCTCGCGCTCGCTGGCGGCCTGTGAAGGTGCACTGCTGGTTGTCGACGCCGGCCAGGGCGTGGAAGCCCAGTCCGTAGCCAACTGCTACACCGCCATCGAGCAGGGCCTGGAAGTCATGCCGGTCCTGAACAAGATGGACCTGCCACAGGCGGACCCGGACCGCGTCAAGGACGAGATCGAGAAGATCATCGGTATCGACGCCACCGACGCCGTAGCCTGCAGCGCCAAGAGCGGCATGGGCGTGGACGAGGTGCTCGAGCGCTTGGTGCACACCATCCCCGCGCCAGAAGGTGAGATCGATGCACCGCTGCAAGCGCTGATCATCGACTCCTGGTTCGACAATTACCTGGGTGTGGTCTCGCTGGTGCGCGTGCGCCAGGGCCGCGTCAAGAAAGGCGACAAGATCCTGGTCAAGTCCACCGGCAAGGTGCACCTGGTCGACAGCGTCGGTGTCTTCACCCCGAAACACACCCAGACTGCTGATCTGAAAGCCGGCGAAGTAGGCTTCATCATCGCCAGCATCAAGGACATTCACGGCGCCCCGGTTGGCGACACCCTGACCCTGTCCTCGACCCCTGAGGTCGAAGTGCTGCCCGGCTTCAAGAAGATTCAGCCGCAGGTCTACGCCGGCCTGTTCCCGGTCAGCTCCGACGACTTCGAGGATTTCCGCGACGCTCTGCAGAAGCTGACCCTGAACGACTCCTCGCTGCAGTACATGCCGGAAAGCTCCGACGCGCTGGGCTTTGGCTTCCGTTGCGGTTTCCTGGGCATGTTGCACATGGAGATCATCCAGGAGCGCCTGGAGCGCGAGTACGATCTGGACCTGATCACCACCGCTCCAAGCGTAATCTACGAGCTGGAGTTGAAAACCGGCGAAACCATCGTCGTCGACAACCCGTCCAAGCTGCCGGACGTCTCGGCGGTAGCCGACTTCCGCGAGCCGATCGTCACCGCGACCATCCTCGTTCCGCAGGAGCACCTGGGCAACGTCATCACCCTGTGCATCGAGAAGCGTGGCGTACAGCGCGACATGCAGTTCCTCGGTAGCCAGGTGCAGGTGCGTTACGACATGCCGATGAACGAAGTGGTGCTCGACTTCTTCGATCGCCTCAAATCCACCAGCCGCGGCTATGCTTCGCTGGACTATCATTTCGATCGCTACCAGTCGGCCAACCTGGTCAAACTGGACGTACTAATCAACGGCGACAAGGTTGATGCCCTGGCATTGATCGTGCACCGCGACAACGCGGCCTATAAAGGCCGTGCGTTGACCGAGAAGATGAAGGAACTGATCCCTCGGCAGATGTTTGACGTAGCGATCCAGGCAGCCATTGGCGGCCAGATCATTGCGCGGACAACCGTCAAGGCGCTCAGAAAGAACGTACTGGCCAAGTGCTACGGTGGTGACGTCAGCCGTAAGAAGAAGCTGCTGGAGAAGCAGAAGGCCGGTAAGAAACGCATGAAACAGGTGGGCAACGTGGAAATTCCACAAGAAGCCTTCCTCGCCGTGCTCAGGTTGGATAGCTAGGTCCTATGTCGCTAAATTTCCCGCTGTTGCTAGTCATCGCCGTCTTCATCTGCGGTCTGCTTGGCTTGATCGACCTGCTGTTCCTGGCCCCGCGCCGGCGTGCGGCAATCGCCAACTATCAGGGCAGCGTCAGCCAGCCCGAGATGGCGGTGGTCGAACGGCTGAACAAGGAGCCGTTGCTGGTCGAGTATGGCAAGTCGTTCTTCCCGGTACTGTTCATCGTGCTGGTGCTGCGTTCGTTCCTGGTCGAGCCGTTCCAGATCCCCTCGGGGTCGATGAAGCCGACCCTGGAGGTGGGCGACTTCATCCTGGTGAACAAGTTCTCGTACGGCATTCGTCTGCCGGTGATCGACAAGAAGGTCATCGCGGTCGGTGACCCGCAACGCGGGGATGTGATGGTGTTCCGCTACCCGAGCGACCCGAATGTCAACTACATCAAGCGTGTGGTTGGCCTGCCGGGCGACGTAGTTCGCTACACCAACGACAAGCGGCTGTTCGTCAACGGCCAGCCCGTTGCCGAACAACTGGTGGGCAGCGAGCCGGGTACCCTGGGCAGCGCTCAGCTGTACAAGGAAAAGCTCGGCGAGACCGAGCACCTGATCCGCAAGGAAATGAGCCGTTATCGCATGCCGCCGGACCAGCAGTGGACCGTGCCTGCGGGCCATTACTTCATGATGGGCGACAACCGCGACAACTCCAACGATAGCCGCTTCTGGGATGACCCGAACATTCCCAAGGAACTGCACGGCATGGTTCCGGACCGGAACATTGTCGGCAAGGCTTTTGCGGTGTGGATGAGCTGGCCAGAGCCCAAACTCAGCCACTTGCCCAACCTGTCGCGGGTTGGCCTGATCCATTGATACCCATCGGCGCTGTCCAGCAGACAGCGCCGAATGCTTTTCTGACATAGGCTGTGTTCTCAGGGATCGGGAGATTCGCCGCAAATCGATCGGCGGACCACAGCCAAACAGTCTTTCAGGATGTTGATTTGAACAACGCGTTGAACAACGATCGGGTGGCCGCATGAGTGCTTCCCTTGCCGGTCTGGAGCGAAAGCTCGGTTACACCTTCAAGAACCAGGACCAGATGCTCCTGGCACTGACCCATCGCAGTTACGCCGGGCGCAACAATGAGCGCCTGGAGTTCCTCGGTGACGCCATTCTCAACTTCGTTGCCGGTGAAGCGCTGTTCGAGCGTTTTCCGCAGGCTCGCGAAGGCCAGTTGTCGCGGCTGCGTGCACGGTTGGTCAAGGGTGAGACCCTGGCCCGTCTGGCCCGTGGTTTTGACCTGGGCGATTACCTGCGCCTGGGCTCCGGAGAACTCAAGAGCGGCGGCTTTCGTCGCGAGTCGATCCTGGCTGACGCCCTGGAGGCACTGATTGGTGCCATCTACCTGGACGCTGACATGGACACTGCCCGCGAGCGCATCCTGGCCTGGCTGGCCGATGAGTTTGAAGGCCTGACGCTGGTCGACACCAATAAAGATCCGAAAACCCGCCTGCAAGAGTTCCTGCAGTCGCGCAGCTGTGAGCTGCCGCGTTACGAAGTAGTGGATATCCAGGGTGAACCACACTGCCGAACCTTCTTCGTCGAATGCGAAGTGGTACTGCTGAACAACAAGAGCCGTGGTCAGGGCGTTAGCCGGCGTATTGCCGAGCAAGTCGCCGCCGCGTCTGCACTGATCGCCCTGGGCGTGGAGAATGGCAATGACTGATAGCAACCCGACCCGCTGCGGCTATGTAGCCATTGTCGGCCGCCCCAACGTCGGCAAGTCGACCCTGCTCAACCACATTCTCGGTCAGAAACTCGCGATTACCTCGCGCAAGCCCCAGACCACCCGTCACAACATGCTCGGCATCAAGACCGAAGGTGATGTGCAGGCGATCTATGTCGATACCCCGGGGATGCACAAAGCCAACGACAAGGCGCTGAACCGCTACATGAACCGCAACGCCTCGGCGGCCCTCAAGGACGTCGACGTGGTTATCTTCGTGGTCGACCGTACCAAGTGGACCGACGAGGACCAACTGGTTCTGGAGCGCGTGCAGTATGTGACCGGCCCGCTGATCATCGCGGTCAACAAGACCGACCGCATGGAAGAGAAAGCCGAGCTGATCCCGCACCTGCAGTGGCTCCAAGAGCAACTGCCGAACGCCGAGGTGATGCCGATTTCCGCGCAGCAGGGGCACAACCTTGAAGCGCTGGAAGCTCAGATCGCCAAGCACCTGCCCGAGAACGATCATTTCTTCCCCGAAGACCAGATCACCGACCGCAGCAGCCGCTTCCTCGCCGCTGAACTGGTACGCGAGAAGATCATGCGCCAGTTGGGTGCGGAGCTGCCGTACCAGATCACCGTCGAAATCGAGGAATTCAAGCAGCAGGGCCATGTGCTGCACATTCACGCGCTGATCCTGGTCGAGCGCGACGGCCAGAAGAAAATCATCATTGGTGACAAGGGCGAGCGCATCAAGCGCATCGGTTCCGAGGCGCGCAAGGACATGGAAGTGCTGTTCGATTCCAAGGTCATGCTCAACCTGTGGGTCAAGGTCAAAGGCGGCTGGTCCGATGACGAGCGCGCCCTGCGTTCGCTGGGCTACGGCGACCTGTAATTACCTGACCGGTCGGTTATTCCTGTGGGAGCGGGCTTGCCCGCGAATGCGATAGTGGGTTCACTGACGCTTTCGCGGGCACGCCCGCTCCCACACGTACATCAGGCCCCAGAGATAGTGCATGGACCAACCCACCCCCCAGCCAGCCTATGTACTGCACAGCCGTGCCTATAAGGAAACCAGCGCGCTGGTAGACTTCTTCACCCCTCAGGGCTGCATGCGAGCCGTGTTGCGCCGCGCGCGGGGCAAGGGCGGCAGCCTGGTGCGACCATTCGTGTCGCTGGAGGTGGAGCTGCGTGGGCGCGGCGAGCTGAAGAATGTCGGCCGTATGGACAGCACCGGCATCGCCGCCTGGCTACACGGCGATGCCCTGTTCAGCGGGTTGTACCTCAATGAACTGCTGATGCGCCTGCTGCCTGCCGAAGCGCCGTTCCCGGCGCTGTTCGAGCACTACACCTTGACCTTGCAGGCACTGAGTGCCGGGCGCCCACTGGAGCCCCTGCTGCGCTCGTTCGAATGGCGGCTGCTGGACGAACTCGGTTATGCGTTTTCCTTGCACCATGACGTCAATGAGCAGCCCATTGCCACCGATGGCCTGTACCGCTTGCGCGTTGACGCCGGCCTGGAGCGGGTAGAGCTGGCGCAGCCCGGCCTGTTCCGTGGCACCGAGCTGCTGGCTATGGCCCAAACCGATTGGGACGCCCCCGGCGCCTTGCTTGCCGCGAAGCGGCTGATGCGCCAGGCACTGGCAGTTCATCTGGGGGCAAAACCGCTGGTCAGCCGGGAACTGTTTCGCAAGCGCTGATCTGGACGTATGCTGTTGGGCTCAATCTTCAGGAGAGCCTTTCGTGACTCACAGCAACCGCATGCTTCTTGGCGTAAACATCGACCACGTGGCGACCCTGCGCCAGGCCCGTGGCACGCGCTACCCTGACCCGGTCAAGGCAGCTCTGGACGCCGAGGAAGCAGGCGCCGATGGCATCACCGTGCACCTGCGTGAAGACCGCCGGCACATCCAGGAGCGTGATGTCATGCTGCTCAAGGATGTGCTGCAAACCCGCATGAACTTCGAGATGGGCGTCACCGAAGAGATGATGGCCTTTGCCGAGAAAATTCGCCCGGCGCACATCTGCCTGGTTCCCGAAACCCGTCAGGAGCTGACCACCGAAGGTGGCCTGGATGTGGCAGGGCAGGAAGCGCGGATCAAGGCTGCAGTGGAACGGCTGGCGCGTACCGGTGCCGAGGTGTCGCTGTTCATCGACGCCGACGAGCGGCAGATCGAGGCCTCGCGTCGGGTTGGCGCACCGGCCATCGAGCTTCACACCGGCCGTTATGCCGATGCAGAAACTCCCACCGAAGTGGCTGAAGAGCTCAAGCGCATCGTCGATGGTGTGGCGTTTGGCGTGGGGCAGGGGCTGATCGTCAATGCGGGTCACGGGCTGCACTACCACAACGTCGAGGCGGTGGCGGCGATCAAGGGTATCAATGAGCTGAACATTGGCCATGCACTGGTGGCGCATGCCCTGTTTGTCGGCTTCAAGGCTGCTGTGGCCGAGATGAAGGCGCTGATCGTGGCGGCTTCGCGCTGATTGTTGGCCGCCTGTACCGGCCTCTTCGCGGGCTTGCCCGCTCCCACAGGGGCTGCACAGCCTCAAGGCCTGCGGGGTATCTGTGGGAGCGGGCAAGCCCGCGAAGAGGCCGGTACAGGCGGCCGATCACTCGGCAGGAAACACCAAGGTAAACCGGGTAGGCCCCAGGGGGCAGCTGCTGACCTCGACCCGCCCGCCATGCAACTGCATGATCGACTTCACGATCGCCAGCCCCAGCCCGGTCCCGCCCTCCAGCCGCGAACGCCCCGAACCTACCCGGTAAAACCGCTCGAACAAGCGCGACTGTTGCTCTGCCGCCACACCCGGCCCCTGGTTCTCCACGGATAGCCGTACTTCGCTGCCCGAGCGTTCGATGCACAGAACTATGGGTTTACCCTCTGGACTGTGTCGTATGGCGTTGCTCAACAGGTTCGACAGTGCCCGCTGAAACATGAGCCGGTCTCCCTGCGCTGTTCCCCAGCCCTGAACGCTTATCTCAATCTCTTTCAGCTCGGCACTGTAGGCAAACAGCTCGACAACCCGCGCTGCCTCGTCGGCCAGCGCCAAAGGTTTCAATGCGATCTGCGTATGCGGCTGGCTGACCTGGGCAAGAAACAGCATGTCGTTGATGATACGGTTGAGCCGGGTCAGCTCTTCGACGCTGTCTTCCAGCACTTCCCGATAGTTGGCGTTGTCGCGCTCACGGGCCAGTGTCACCTGCGCCTTGCCCATCAGGTTGCCCAACGGTGTGCGCAGTTCATGGGCCAGGTCGTCAGAGAACTGCGACAGCTGCCTGACACCTTGGTCGAGTCGATCGAGCATCACGTTGATACTGCCGGCCAGGTCTGCCAGTTCCTGCGGCAGGGAGGTAGCGGGCAGGCGATGCTGCAGGTCCTGGGCCGACACCTGCCCGGCAATGCGCCGGAAGTGCCGCAACGGTTTCAGGCCGCGTTGCATCAGCCACCATGCCCCCGCACCAATCAAAACCAGTAGCAGTGGCAATGCGAGTAACGTGGAGTGCAGATAGGCCTGTAGCAGGGCGTTGTCGTCGGCGCGGTTGAGCGACATCATCACCTTGACGGGGGTGTTATCGCGCAGACGCATCAGCCGGGTAACGGTGAGAATCTGGTTACCGCCGCTGTCACGCCAGGTGTGAAAGGCCAGGCGCGCATCGGTGTGCAGTTCACCGACTCGTGACTCCAGGGCCGGGCCAAGGCTGAGCAGGTGGGGGTGGCGGCCGTCGAGGGCCAGTACACTGAGGCTCAGGTTGTCATGCCCCATCACCAGGTCCAGCAGTGGGTGGGCGCGGCTGCCCAAGTCCTCGCTGCGCAGGTCCACACGCAGGTTGTGCTCGACCTGAAGCATCTTGCGCGCCAAATCCTTGCGCGCGCGGCTGTCCAGTTCGTGATCCAGGGCAAACACGGCCAGGCAGGCCAGCAGCAGCACCAGTGCGGCGCCCATCAATGTCACGCTCAGGCCCAGGCGTAACGACAGGCTGGCGTTTTTCAAAGGCGAGCCTCAAGTACGTAGCCCACACCACGCAGGGTATGGATCAGCTTGTTGTCGAACGGGTCGTCGATCTTCGCCCGCAGGCGCCGGATCGAGACCTCGACCACGTTGGTGTCGCAGTCGAAGTTCATGTCCCACACCAGTGAGATGATCTGCGTGCGCGACAACACTTCGCCAGTCTGGCGCATTAGCAGGTGCAGCAGGGCGAACTCCTTGGCGGTCAGGTCGATGCGTTGCCCGGCGCGGTAGGCGCGGTGGCGGCCGGGGTCCAGCTCCAGGTCAGCGACGCGCAGGGTGCTGGGTTGCAGTTGCTGGTCGTTGCGGCGCAGCAGGCTGCGGATGCGCGCCAGTAGCTCAGGAAACTCAAAAGGTTTGAGCAGGTAGTCATCCGCGCCCAGGTCCAGGCCTCTTACCCGATCGGCCAAGCGACCGTGGGCGGTAAGCATCATGATGCGCGTGGCCGATTCGGCACGTAGCCGCTGCAGCACGGTCCAGCCATCGATTTCGGGCAAGTTGACGTCGAGGATGACAAGGTCATAGGCCTGTTGGCGGGCCAGGTGCAGGCCGTCGGTGCCTGTGCGGGCGCAGTCGACCACGTAACCGTTCTCGCGCAGGCCTTGTTGCAGGTAGTCGGCGGTACGCAGCTCGTCCTCGATGATCAGTAGGCGCATTGGGGGCTCGGTGTGTTGAAAGGGGGCGATTCTTGACCCTGTAGTGACATCAGGGTCAAGGGCCCCATGTTACGGCATGAAAAAAGGCCAGCGTTGCAGATAACGAATTTGTAATTCTGCTGTTATCTGGCGGTCTGTTCGGGCCTCTTCGCGGATAAACCCTTTCCTGTAGGAGCGGGTTTACCCGCGAAGAGGCCCGAACAGTCCACACAAGGCCACATTGCAGGACTGTAATCCCCGCCTCACCTTGCCGTTAGCCAGCCCTCGCTAGGATGGCCGTGTCCGATCGGTTATTACGAGGCAAACACGATGAACCTGACCAAATACCTGCTGTTGGCCACCCTTGCCCTGGGCAGCGCCAGTGTTTATGCCGAGGGCGGTGCGGAGCGCTCCAGGCAGTTCTGGCAAGCCTTCCGCGAAGACCAGCAGCGACTGCATGGCGACAAGCAACAGGCTGTTGCCGAGCGCGAGCGCAAGGCGCAAGAGAAGGCGCGTGAGGTGGCCAAGGATTGAGGTAACGACACCTGCGCCGCGACGGCTCCTCGCCGCAGGTGTATTCAGGCGCCCCTGCGGGCGCCTTTTTTATTTGCGCGCCAGCAGGGTGGCGCGGCGTGGGGCTGGCAGGCCTTCGACGGTCTTGCTGTGGTCGTTCGGGTCGAGGAAGTCGCTCAGCGACTGGTAGCGCATCCACTCGGTGCTGCGCTGTTCCTCGACGCTGGTTACGCTCACGTCGACGCAGCGCACATCGCTGAAGCCGGCACGGCGCAGCCAGCGGGCCAGCGCCGGTACCGACGGCAGGTACCAGACATTGCGCATCTGTGCGTAGCGGTCCTCAGGCACCAGCACCTGGTTTTCATCGCCCTCGATAACCAGCGTTTCCAGCACCAGCTCGCCACCTTTGACCAGGCAGTCCTTGAGCGCCAGCAAGTGCTCGATGGGCGAGCGGCGGTGATAGAACACGCCCATGGAGAACACGGTATCGAAACCTTCCAGGTTGGCGGGCAGGTCTTCCAGGGCGAACGGCAGGTGCCAGGCCGGCAACTCCGGCAGGTATTGCTGCACGGCCTGGAACTGGCAGAAGAACAGCCAGTTGGGATCGACGCCAATTACCATGTCCGCGCCGGCACCGAGCATGCGCCACTGGTAGTAGCCATTGCCACAGCCCACGTCGAGTACGCGTTTGCCCTTGAGGTCCAGGTGCGGGCCGACCCGCGACCACTTCCAGTCCGAACGCCATTCGGTGTCAACGTGCACGCCAAACAGGTCGAACGGCCCTTTGCGCCAGGGCGACAGGCCCATCAGTGCCTGGCGCATCTGCGCACGGGTGGCGTCGTCGCAGTCGCAATCCAGGCGCAACCCGTTGACCAGGTCGATTTCACTGGGTTGCAGGGCGGGCAGGGCTTCCAGCGCCCCGCGCCAGCGGTCGAGGTCACCATGGCCCTTTTCCAGCTTGGCGTCCAGTTGCGCTTGCAGGCCTTGCGACCAGGAAGCCAGAGGCGTGCCCGCCAGGCGGCGGACGAGGGGAGACAGATCGATCATGGCAGGGCTATCAACGAGGCGAAGTTAAGGCATTGGAACCAAGGCACCACCTTCGAGAAACCGGCTGCGCGCAGGCGTTCCTGGTGGGCTTCGAGTGTGTCGGGTTTCATCACGTTCTCGATGGCGCTGCGCTTCTGGGCGATCTCCAGTTCGCTGTAGCCATTGGCCCGTTTGAAATCCAGGTGCAGCTCATTGAGCAGGTCCTGCTCTTGCTCATCGGCGAAGCGCAGCTTCTCCGAGAGAATCAGCGCGCCGCCGGGCAGCAGCGCCTGGCGGATTCGCCCGAGCAGTTCAAGGCGCTGGTCAGGGGCGATGAACTGCAGGGTGAAGTTCATCGCCACTACCGAGGCGGGCTCGAAGGGCAGGGCAAGGATATCGGCCTCCAGCACCTGCACCGGCAGCAACTCCTGGAACATCGAATCTTGTGCAGTGAGGTACTGGCGGCAGCGCTCGACCATGGCGGCGGAGTTATCCACCGCGATTACCCTGCAGCCGTCGCTGCGTACATGACGACGCAGCGACTGGGTAACGGCACCCAGCGATGCGCCCAGGTCGTACAGCGCGGTGCCTGGCTGGGCGAACCGAGCGGCCAGTACGCCGAGGTTCTCGACGATGGTTGGGTAACCGGGCACCGAGCGCTTGATCATGTCCGGGAACACACGCACGACGTCTTCGTTGAAGACGAAGTCGGGCACCTGCTCCAGGGGTTGGGAGAAAAGGCGGTCGGGTTGTTTGCTCACGGCGAATCCAGGCGGCTGGTGATAGGCAGGGGGCGCATTCTAGCCAAACCGCAGCCTGGATGCATGGTTGGCTGACCAGCGCTTTGCGTTCAATTGACCCGAATGGCGCAATCGAAGGTCTGCACCGGGCGCACTTCCGGGGCCCAGGGTTGCTGGTAGACCAATACCAAGTTCCCTTCGCCAGTCGCGCGGGCCTGGAAGCGCCAGGTCGACATGCCCGAACTGCCGACGATGCCGGTGTCTTCAGGCGCGCTGTAAACCTCGGGGCCAAGGCTTTGCAACACGTTGGGCGCCGGGTTCTGTACCAGCCAGCGGTAGCCGGTGGTGGGGTTGCTGGGCAAGGTAAGCGTGAGGCTCTGGCCGACCTGCAGGCGCTTGGGGCATTCGCTTTCGGCGTCCAGGTCAACGGGCTGCGACGGTTGTTGCGCGCAAGCAGAAAGCAGGGCAAAGCTCAGGGGAACGAGCAGACGAGGAGAGGTCATGGTGGCTCCGAAGGCTGGCGATGGCCTGAGGATAACCGATGATCGAGGAAATTTGTGTTGCCTGTGCCGGCCCTTTCGCGGGCAAGCCCACTCCTGCAAGGGTTCGCTATCCCTTCAGGAGCGGGCTTGCCCGCGAAGAGGCCGGTGCAGGCTAGAACAGCACTTTGGCCACGTCGGCAAAGCGCTTGGCGAAGTGAACTGTCAGGCCTTCACGCAGGTAGTCCGGCAGTTCTTCGAAGTCGCCGCGGTTAGGCTCCGGCAGGATCAGTTCGAAAATCTTCTGCCGCCGCGCCGCAATCACCTTCTCGCGCACGCCGCCAATCGGCAGTACCTGGCCAGTGAGGGTGAGCTCGCCAGTCATGGCGACACCTTTTTTGGCAGGCTGGTCGCGGGCCAGTGAAAGCAAAGCGCTGGCCATTGTGATGCCGGCACTCGGGCCGTCCTTGGGCGTGGCGCCTTCGGGTACGTGCAAGTGGATGAACGCTTCGTTGAAGAAACCTGTATCCCCGCCAAATTGCTTGAGGTTGGAACTGATATAGCTGTAGGCAATTTCGGCAGACTCCTTCATCACGTCACCCAGCTTGCCGGTCAGCTTGAAGCCGCGGTTGTGGGTGTGGATACGGGTTGCCTCGATCGGCAGCGTGGCACCGCCCATGCTGGTCCAGGCCAGGCCGGTGATCACGCCTTTGCCTGCCAGAACCTGTTCGCTGCGGAACACCGGCATGCCGAGAGCGGTTTCCAGGTCTTTGGTACCGATCTTCAGCTTGGCTTCGGGGTTATCCAGCAGCTTGACCACAGCCTTGCGCACCAGTTTGCCCAGTTGCTTCTCCAACTGGCGCACGCCGGCTTCGCGGGCATAGCCGTCGATCACCAGGCGCAGTGCGCTGTCGCTGATGCTGAGGCTGGTCTTGGAAACGCCGGCCTTTTCCAGCTGCTTGGGCCACAGGTGGCGCTTGGCGATGGTCAGTTTTTCTTCGGTGATATAGCCGGACAGGCGGATCACTTCCATGCGGTCGAGCAACGGCCCGGGTATTGAATCAAGGGTGTTGGCAGTGCACACGAACAGCACCTTGGACAAGTCCAGGCGCAGGTCGAGGTAGTGGTCGAGGAAGTCGACGTTCTGCTCGGGGTCGAGGGTTTCCAGCAACGCTGATGCCGGGTCACCTTGGTAGCTCTGGCCCATCTTGTCGATTTCGTCGAGCATGATCACCGGGTTCATCACTTCGACATCTTTCAGGGCCTGCACCAGCTTGCCGGGCTGGGCGCCGATGTAGGTGCGGCGGTGGCCCTTGATCTCGGCTTCGTCACGCATGCCGCCGACGCTGAAGCGGTAGAACGGCCGGCCGAGCGATTCGGCGATGGACTTGCCGATGCTGGTCTTGCCCACCCCGGGCGGGCCCACCAACAGCACGATCGAGCCGCTGATCTCGCCTTTCCAGGCGCCCACGGCGAGGAACTCGAGGATGCGCTCCTTGATGTCGTCGAGGCCGGAGTGATACTGGTCGAGGACTTTGCGCGCATGCTTGAGGTCAAGCTTGTCTTTGCCGTACACGCCCCACGGCAGGGCGGTGGCCCATTCCAGATAATTGCGGGTGACGGCGTACTCGGGCGAGCCGGTTTCCAGAATGGCCAGTTTGCCCATCTCTTCATCGATGCGCTTGCGTGCCTGCGGTGGCAGGGTCTTGCCTTCCAGGCGCTGTTCGAACTGTTCGAGATCGGCGCTGCGGTCGTCCTTGGTCAGCCCCAGCTCCTGCTGGATGACCTTGAGTTGTTCCTTCAGGAAGAATTCGCGCTGGTGCTCGCCGATCTGCCGGTTGACCTCGGCCGAGATCTCGTTCTGCAAGCGCGCGACTTCCACCTCTTTGCGCAGCATTGGCAGTACCTTTTCCATGCGTTTGAGCATGGGGACGCAGTCGAGCACTTCCTGCAACTGGTTGCCGGTGGCCGAGGTGAGCGCGGCGGCGAAGTCGGTGAGCGGCGAAGGGTCGTTGGGGCTGAAGCGGTTGAGGTAGTTCTTCAGCTCTTCGCTGTACAGCGGGTTGAGCGGCAGCAGCTCTTTGATCGCGTTGATCAGTGCCATGCCGTAGGCTTTGACCTCGTCGGTCGGCTCGGCGGGCTGGCGCGGGTATTCGACTTCGACCAGGTAGGGCGGGCGGTGGTGCTTGAGCCAGTTGCGGATACGCACCCGGGACAGGCCCTGGGCGACGAACTGCAATTTGCCGTTTTCGCGGCTGGCATGGTGCACCTTGACCAGCGTGCCGTACTGCGGCAATGCCGAGGTGTCGAAGTGGCGGTGGTCTTCTGGCGGGGTGTCCATGAAGAACAGCGCCAGGCAGTGGTCCGGTGACTTGGCCACCAGGTCGAGCGTTTCGGCCCAGGGTTCTTCATTGACGATGACCGGCAGTACCTGGGCCGGGAAGAACGGGCGGTTGTGGATCGGGATGACGTAGACCTTGTCCGGCAGCTGCTGACCGGGCAGGGCGAGGGCGTGGCCGGCTTCGGCCTGGAGGGTGTGTTCGACTTCGCTGTGTTCGTCAGGGTGTTCGGGGAAATCCTGCTGGTCGCTCATGGGGCACCTGCGTGAATGACTATGGTGCTTAGATGGGGCGGGGAGGGATGGGTTTCAATGGTTCGGGCGCAGCCTTGTGTCGCGATTGGGCTGCGCAGCAGCCTCAGAATCCATCCAGCATTCTAGATCGTTGGGGCAGCTGCGCGACCCAATCGCGACACAAGGCCGCTCCCACAGGGTTGAGCCTGCGGGAGCGGTGTAGCTTACTCAGCTAATTTGTAAGCGATGATGTAATCGCCCATCTTGGTGCCCAGCGAGCCATGGCCGCCGGCAGTCACCAGCACGTACTGCTTGCCGTCCTTGCCGGTGTAGCTCATCGGCGTAGCCTGGCCACCCGCTGGCAGGCGCGCTTTCCACAACTCCTTGCCGTTGTTCACGTCATAGGCGCGCAGGTACTGGTCGAGCGTGCCGCTAAGGAAGCCGACGCCACCGGCGGTAACGATCGAGCCGCCCATGCTCGGCACGCCAACCGGCAGGCCGATCGGTAGCGGGGTGCTGTCGCGGGTGGTGCCGTTCTTGTGTTTCCACACCACCTTGTTGGTGAACAGGTCGATGGCGGCGACGTAACCCCAGGCGGGGGCCTGGCACGGTACGCCGAGCGGCGACATGAACGGGTGCATGGTCACGGCATACGGTGCGCCGGTGTTCGGCTGCACGCCGCTGGTCTCGCTTTCACGCTTGCTGCCTTCGGCAACCTGCTCACGCGGGACCATCTTCGACACGAAGGCCATGTAGTTGGGCGAGGTGAACAGCAGCTGGCGCACCGGGTCGACCGACACGCTGCCCCAGTTGAATACACCGACGTTGCCGGGGTAGACCAACGAGCCTTGCTCGGATGGCGGGGTGTACTGGCCTTCGTAGCGCAGCTCGCGGAACTGGATGCGGCACAGCATCTGGTCGAAAGGCGTGGCGCCCCACATGGCCTGTTCGGTCAGCTCTGGGCCGAGCAGGTTGAGGTCTGAGCGGGCCTGGGTTGGCGAGGTGTGGTCGCCTTCCACTGCACCTTGTGGGGTGGGGATCTCGCGGATCGGCACGATTGGCGTACCGTCGCGGCGGTCGAGCACGTACAGGCTGCCTTGCTTGGTCGGTACGATGATCGCCGGTTTCACGCCATCGTCGGTTTTCAGGTGGACCAGGGTCGGCTGGCTGCCGACGTCCATGTCCCACAGGTCGTGATGGGTGAACTGGTAGTTCCAGCGTGCCTTGCCGGTGGCCAGGTCAAGGGCGACCACGCCGGCGCTGTACTTCTCGGCGCCTGGGGTGCGGTCGGCGCCCCACTGGTCCGGGGTCTGGTTGCCCAGCGGCAGGTAGATCATGCCAAGGTCTTCGTCGACGCTGGCGATCGACCACATGTTGGCCGAGTTGCGGCTGTACATTTTGCCGGCAGCCAATGGCTTGGTGTCGTCCGGGTTGTTGCTGTCCCAGTTCCACACCAGGTGGCCGTCGTGCACGTCGTAGGCGCGGATCACCCCGGACGGCTCATTGGTCGACTCGTTATCGGTGACGTGGCCACCGATGATCACCAGGTCACGGGTAATCGCAGCAGGCGAGGTGGAGTAATAGCCGCCGGCGGTGAACGGGCCAATGCCGGTGGTGAGGTCGATCACGCCCTGGTTGGCGAAGCCTTCGCAGACCTTGCCGTTGTCGGCGTTGATGGCGATCAGGCGGGCATCCGCGGTAGGCAGGTAGAGGCGACGCGGGCAGGCTTGGGCCACGGCTTGGCCTGCGTCGGTAATTTTCGGCGCCGGGCTGCCGTCGCGGCTGACGTAGCGGTTTTCGTCATAGTACGAGACGCCACGGCACGTCATGTGGGCAAAGCCCTTGAAGGTGCCGGTCGGGCTCTTGACCTGCGGGTCGTAGCGCCAGATTTCCGCGCCAGTGTCCGGGTCCAGCGCCAGCAGGCGGCTGTGCGCGGTGCAGGCGTACAGCATGCCGTTGACCTTCAGCGGGGTGTTCTGGTTGGTCAACTCCACCGGGTCGTTTTCGGTTGGCAGATCACCGGTGCGAATGCGCCAGGCTTCTTCCAGGCGGTAGGCGTTCTGCGGGGTGATCTGGCGCAGCGGCGAGTAGCGGTCGCCATGCTCGGTACGGCCGTAGGCCTGCCATTCGCCGTCGGGCATGGCCGGGGCGGCGCTGGCCATTTCGCTGCTGTCGCGGCCCAGTTCGCCGAACACTTCACCGGGGTGGGTAAACTGGCTGCCCAGCGCGCAAGCGCCCGAAGCGACCACTGCCACGCCGAGCAGTGCAGTATTGGCTTTGCTGGCCGGGCCGATCAGCGGGCGACGCGCCCACGGTAGCAGCAGCACTACGCCGATGGCGAACCAGATGGCCAGCCGCGGCACCAGTTGCCACCAGTCCAGGCCTACTTCGAGCAGGGCCCAAACGGTGCTCCCCAGCAGCACCAGGCCATACAGGCCCAGGGCGATCCGGCGTTGGGCCAGCAGCAGGATGCCCGAAAGGGCAAAGCCGATACCGGCGATCAGATAGTACAGCGATCCGCCTAGCTGGCTCAGCTTGATACCGCCGGCCAGCAGGGCCAGGCCCATCAGCAACAGCAGCGCGCCAACCAGGCGCGGTAGCCAGCGGCTTCCTTGGTTCGCACCTTCAGTGCTCATCGTAGGTTCTCCGTCAGGTCAAAAAAGGGGTTAGAAACTGCTCTGGATCTTCAGGCCGCCGATCAGGGCGCCATCGACCTGCGACACCCCGCCCGGGTGGCGGATGTATTGCAGGTTGGGGCGTACCGTGAGCCAGTCGGCCAAATGGATGCCGTAGTACAGCTCGGCGCTGTACTCGGTGTCCTGCACTGGCAGGAAGCCTGGGTTGTCGTAGTCGTAGAGGCCGGCGGCCTGGTTGACCAGGCGGGCGTTCTTGCGATAGGCAGGGTTGACGTGCACGCGGGCCAGGGCGAAACCGATGTCGTCCTTGGCGCGGGCATTGAAGGGCCCTTTGTATACCAGTCCTGCCTGCACATAGTTGTCGATGGCATTGGTCTTCTTGTCATGCACCGTGGCGTTGGCGAACACGCTCAAGCCGCGCGACTGGTCGGACGCCAGCGAGGTGACCTGCTGCTGGGCGCCAATCCACAAGCCGTGCTTGCTCGAGCTGCTGCGGTAGGCGGCGCCGCTGAGGGCGGCCGGCTGACCGTTGCTGTCCTTGAGAACATCTTGTGCCTTGGCATTACTGTAGTAGTAGCCGGCACGATATTCCCCTTTCAAACCTTGGATACGTGGGGTCCATACCAGTTCGAACGGCATTACCGCACCTTGGGTGCCGCTGCCGCTGAGCTTGAAACCATTGCCAGATTCGAGGTTGGAAGGGTTCTGCTCGAAGACGCCGACCTGTGCGTACAGCTCAGGGGTAAGGTTGTAGCGCACGCGCAGGGCCCACTGGCTGACTGGCCAGTTGTACCAGATGCCACCCACCCAGTTGCCCACCTGCGAGCCGCAGAAGGCCAGGTTCTGGAAGTCGCAAGGGAAGCTGTTGAAGTCTTCGCCTTCACCGAAGCGGCCGAATTTCACATCCAGCGCACCATCGAAGTACTTCTGCTTGATCCACATCTGCGTCAGCCGCCAGGTTTCGCCTCGGCCCCAGACTTCCTGGGCGGAGGTGAAGCCGCCGACACGCGGGTCGTTGATGCGGTCGTTGCTGATGTTGTCGCCGTGGCGCTCGGTGATGGTCAGCTGGAGTTCGGTGTCGTGCCAGCCGAGGATCTTGTCCAGGTCCAGGTGGCTGCCAAAGGTGAACTGGTCGCTGTAGCGCGCGGTGCGGTCGTGGTCGTAGCCGCCGTGCAGGTTGCTGCCCATCTCGCCGGTGTAGCCAAGGGTGAAGTCGTAGCCTTTTTCCAGCAGTTCGCTGCGGGTTCCGCCCCAGTCGCCGAGCATCCACGGAGAGTCGCTAGCGAACATTTCGCTGGCGCTGGCGGGGGTTGCCAAGGCACTGAGGGCGAGGCCGATGTAACAGGTTTTAGGCAGTTGGAGCATGAGATAGCGCTATCTTTTGATTATTGAAAAAACGGCAAGCGCATCGAAGGGCGGGCCCCTCAATGGATATGGCGACAAGAGTGTTCGATGAAGCGTTTCAGCTTGCGGCGGGGAGGATATAGGGGAAGCTGTAAGAAAAAAAGACAAATTGTCGCAGATGATTGTTGCTGAACGGGCAACAGTCGAGGTCGGTAGGGGAGTGGGCAGCCGGTGAACCCGCAACAGAGATCGCATAAGGGCTGACAGGTGTTGGCCACAAGATTTGCAGCGCCTGGGGGATCGAGCGCCGCCCGCGCGGCGCGCATCGCGAGCTGGCGCTCGCTCCTACGTTTGTTTCGGGCCAATCATTCCTGTGGGATATGCACGCGAACGCTTTGGCGCATGGCTCGATATCGCGTCGTACGAACAAGGCGGTCGCGCGCGCCTGGCACAGGCGTTACTGGCCCGAAACAAACGTAGGAGCGAGCGCCAGCTCGCGATGCGCGCCGCGCGGGCGGCGCTCGATCTCACAGGCGCTGAAGATGCTGTGACGAGCACCTGGCAACCCTGATGCAATTGCCAGAAACCATAGAATCTCCCACACCCATCTTCGTCGCGTCTGGTTCAGAAGGTCGTACGCAACCCCACTTCCACACTGCGCCCCGGCGCCGGCGCGATATCGCGCAGGATCGAACTGGCATAGCGCACGGTCTGGTCGGTCAGGTTTTCGCCGCGCACAAACGCCAGCCACTGGCTCTGGCCAACGTCGAAGCGGTAGCCAACGCTGGCCCCCAGCGTGGTGTAGCCATCGGTGCTGGTTTCGTTGGCGGGTTTGCGGTGCTGCGATGCTGCATGTTGCACATCTACTCGCGCCTGCCAGCGGTCCAGCTCCCAGACCAGGCCGCTGTTCAGGCGCAGCGGCGCGATACGGGGCAGTGGCTCGCCACTGTCGAGGTTCTTGGCCCGGGTATAGTCACCGGACAACTCCAGTGCGAAGCTGCCGTAACGGTTTTCGGCCAGTTGCCAGCGGTCCTGGGCCTCGATGCCGTAGAAGCGCGCCCGCACGCCTTGGTACTGGTATTCCGGGAAGCCCTCATGGTCATGATCGTGATCGTGGTCATCCTCGTCATGGTCATGCCCGCCCTCGCGGGTGTTGCCGGTACCGATCAGGCCGATGTAGTTGCGGAAGTGGTTGTAGAACACCCCGACACTGCCTTTATGGGTGCCATTGTCGAAGCGTAGCGCCAGGTCGGCGGAAATGGCCTTTTCCTTGTTCAAACTGGCGTCGCCGACTTCAAAGGCGCCGGTGGCCACGTGCGCGCCATTGGCGTACAGCTCGTAAAAGGTCGGGGCACGCTCGGTGTAGCCGAGGTTGGCCGCCAGCGACCAGATGGGGTCGAGCTGGTACACCGCGCCTGAAGACAGGCTGAAGGCGTTGAAGCTGCTGGCGCTGTCGGCGTCGACGAAGTTCTCGTTGCCTTTGGCGTCAGGATCTACGCGGGTGTGCTCCATGCGCGCACCCAGGCTCAGGTTCAGGCGCTCGCTGGCTTGCCACTGCTCGAGCATGAACAGTGCCACGCTGTCGGTATCGGTATGCGGGACGAAGGCTTCCTCGCCGAGGGCCGAAAACTCGTTACGGCTGACTTGGGCCCCAATGATCCCTTCCACTGGTCCGAGCGGTTGGTGGCGGGCTTCAATACGCGCTTCGTAGCCTTTGTTCTTGAAGGTGGTATGAACTTCGCCTTCTTCGATTTCTTTGTGCTCGTAGTCGGTGTAACCGGCATCTACCTTGACTGAGCTGAACGGGCCGTCGAGGTCGCGCAATTCGGTGGCGAAGGCGTAGTGGTCCTGTTTCATGTCCAGGCGCACGCCGGACTCGGCCACCGAGCCATAGTTGCTGTCGTAGCCGCTGTACGAGAGGCCGGCGTAGCCGTGGTCCCAGTGGTAGGCACCACCGATTGCGCCGCCGTCCTGGCGACCGTCGCTGTTTTCCAGGCGGTGTTTGCTGCCGGGCTCGTCGGCATCGCGCACTTTGGCGCTGCGGGCGTAGCCAGGGATGCGCAGATCGTTGAACTGGCGGCTGTTGGCATCCAGGTGCAGGGCGAAGGCACCGTTACCGGCCTCCAGCTTGCCGGCACTGCTGCGGGTGGTGTCGGCGCCGCCGTAACGCAGTTCACCGGCACCGTGGATGCCCTCGATGGGCGAGTCCGGGATGCGGTTGTCGAAGGTGTTGACCACGCCGCCGATGGCGTTACCGCCATACAGCAAGGCGGCCGGGCCACGGACGATTTCGACGCGATCGACCGTCACCGGGTCCAGGGGCACGGCGTGGTCATAGGACAGCGACGAGGCATCCAGGGCGCCGACGCCATTGCGCAGGATGCGGATGCGGTCGCCATCCAGGCCGCGGATCACCGGGCGGCTGGCGCCAGGGCCAAACCAGGTAGAAGCGACGCCGGGCTGCTTGTTCAGGGTTTCACCCAGGCTGCCGTGCTGTTGTTGCAGCAGATTCTCGCCATCTAGCACGGTGCTGGGAGCGGCCAGTTGGCGGTTACCCAACGGGTTGGCGGTGATGACCTGTGGTTCGAGTTCTACGGCCTGGCTGGGGGATGCAGCCAGCCAGAGTGCGACGGCAAGGGGGGAGAGGCGAAGCGGTGTGTACAGCATGGGGATGGGGCGTTCCTTGGCAGATGCTTTGTAGTGTTACAACATAACATAACTATTCCATCACAGAGGTTTTGCCTCTGACCAGCGATTTTTCTGTCGACTCGACTGATCCCTCCCACCACTACACTCGTGTAAGGTGCGCATCTTTCCTACGGAGCACAGCATGAGCACGGCCCAACACAACGCGCTGCACGGCAAGACCCTTGAACAGATCCTCACCGAGCTGGTGGCGCATTACCAATGGCCTGGCCTGGCCGAGCGTATCGATGTGCGCTGCTTCAAGAGCAACCCGACCATCAAGTCGAGCCTGACGTTCCTGCGCAAAACACCATGGGCGCGGGAAAAGGTCGAACAGTTGTACGTGAAGCTGCAGCGCCAGGCCTGACATGTCGCGTGGCCCTTGGCTGACCGGTATGGCTGTGCTGGGCTGGTTCGGCCTGGCCGTGCAGGTGAACCTGGTGCTGCTGGCGCGTTGGCAGGAACAGGCCAGCCTGATTGGCGGCCTGATCAATGTGTTCGGCTACTTCACCGTGCTGACCAATACCCTGGTGGCGACGGTGCTCAGCTATGCCGCGTTCGGTCGGGAAGGTCGTGGCAAACGCTTTTTCCTGTCGCCTTCAGTCAGCACTGCTGTGGCCGCCAGTATCGTACTGGTGGCGCTGGCCTACAGCGTGCTGCTGCGTCATTTGTGGCAACCACAGGGTTGGCAATGGCTGGCGGACGAGTTGCTGCACGACGTAATGCCGGTGCTGTATGCCTTGTACTGGTGGTGCGAGGTGCCCAAGGGCAGTTTGCGGCTATGGCATTTGCTGGTGTGGGCGGTGTACCCGGCGGTCTACTTTGGTTATGCGCTGTGGCGGGGGAGCGAGATTGGCGTGTATGCCTACCCGTTTATCGATGTGGCGAGCCTGGGGTATGGGCAGGTGATGCTCAATGCCCTCGGGGTGCTGGCGGGTTTTTGGGGGATAGGGCTGGTGTTGCTTGGGCTGGATCGGTGGCGGGGGCTGCACAGGCTGGCTTGACCTGTGCCGGCCTCTTCGCGGGCAAGCCCGCTCCCGCAGAGAAATCACAAGCCCAGGGGCTGTGGTATTCGCTGTGGAAGCGGGAGACACGCGGCCTGGGTGTCAGCAGCAGGGCACAAGATTTCTGAAATCCCCAAATTGCCTGGGCCGCGATGGCGTCTTAGTGCTTCTTCCCTTGCATGCTCGAAACCCATTGCTCGCTGCGACTATGCCCACTGGTCCTCAACACGCCCAGGTCCAGCGCATTTTCGCCATCCGCCGCCATTTTGCTTTTGGCTATCTCGGCGATTGCCGTGCCCAGGTCCACCGGTGAGTTCGACGCATCCAGCGACAGGTCTCGGCGATAGTCATTACCGCTCAGCGTTTCCTGGGTGACCAAGTTGGCGTCGAGCCTCACGTCGCCCTTGGCCGACTGCAAGCGTGCCCCCACCAGATGAGCGTTGCCACCGACCTGCAGGTCGATGCCGTCGCTGCTTTTCAGCGTGGTCTGACGCGCCACGTTGTCGCGCTGTGCATGCGACACGTCGAGGCTGACGGTTGGCGAGAACCCTGGGTCTGCCTTGCTCAGGGCCGAACCGGCCGTTTTCTCGACCTTGCCTCCCAGCGGGCCAGCCACCGATTTGGCCGCGTTGACATAGCCCTGCGGGTTTTTCTCCTGGCTCAGCCTGACATCGCCCTTCACGCTCAGGGTGTCGACGCTGTCCTTGAGGCTGGCGATGCGCAGGTCACCGTCGATTGTGCCGCCAATATGCCCTGCATCCAGGGTGGCACTCTCGATGCGGGTATCACCACGGCTTTGCAGGTCGATGCGCTCGGCGCGCAGGTCACTGGTATTCCAGGTGAGGTTGTCGCGCTTGTCGAGCTCAACCTTGAGCCGGCCATGCAAGCCGCGGGTGTCCAACGCGCCCTTGGCCATGTTGAAACCGGCGCCGGCCGAAATGTCGAGGTTGTTGCGTCGCTCCTGACTGGAAGAGGCTTCAACCAGCATGCCGCCATTCGAGGCGTCGAGGGTTATCTGTTCGGCCGAGGCCTGCAGGCCTTGCAGGTGCAGGGCGATGTCCTCGCGGGCGCTGCTGCTCAGGGTCAGTGTGCCGTTGCTGGCAAACTGGGCATCGACCGCCTGCCGTGCTTGTTCGTCTTGCTTGCCGTGGCTGAAGTGGCCGCCGATGGCTCCCCCCTTGGTCTGGCCAGCCTTGGCCGCCAGCTCCATGCCTCCACCCAGGTTGCTGCCTGCGGCTTGCTGGGTATTGCTGGCCGCCTTGACCTGCAACTGGCCGCCACTTTGCACCTGTATGTCGCCGGCCTTGGCCTCGCGGCTACCAATGCGCGTGCCTTCGAGCAACAGGTCGCCTGTGCTGGTCAGCTTTACCTCGCCCTTGGCGTCGATTTGTGCCACTTGTGCCTTGCCCTGCGTGCTCAGCTTTTGGCCATGGTCCAGATACCCCCGGCCATCGACACCGGTGCTGCCCGGGCGGTTGCCGACTTTGGCCCAGGCATTGCCATCGAGCTGGCGTGACTGTTGTTCGGCCTGGTCGGTCGCCTGGGGTAAGGCCAGCGACCCGGCACTGTGCATGACCACGCTGCCTTCACCGCCATCGATGCGGGCCCCTTCGTAGCGGCCATCGCTGCCCAGCTGTACCTGGATACCCTGTTGCCCGTAAAGGCTGCCGGGTACGGCGGTACTGGCAATATCCTTTTTATCCAGCGAACCCCCTTTGCCGGCGGCACGTACATTCAGGTCCTCGCCGGTGCTGGTGTCCAGGCGCGCGTCGCCACCATAGGCCAGGCGTTGAACGGTGGATTCCTGGGTGTTTTGGGCGGCGTTCATCTGGTGCTGCTGCGCCTCGATCTTCAGCGAGCCGGCATTGGCCCGCCAGGCTGTGCCCTGGTCGGCCAGTGTGTCAGCCTTGACCTCGACCTTTGCTGCGGACAACTCACTGACCTGAGCAATGCCACGGCGCTGGTTTTCCAGGCGCTTGAGGTGTTCAACCGTCATGTCGGCCCCCACGCTGGGCGGCGCCATGGCGTCTTCGGGCGAAGCTTGCTGGAAGCGCGGGGCTTCCTCACCCAGCACCAGGCGCTCGATAGGGCGGGTCAGGTCGCGGTATTCGATGCTGGCGCCCAGGCTACCCGACCAGTCGTCACGGCTTTGTTCATGTTCATGGGTATCCTGCACCGCACGGTTGTCGATGCGTTCGGCGTTCACCTGCAGGGTGTTGCCGGCCTCGACGTGCGCGGCCTCGGTGAGCAGTGCATCACTGCGCAATTTCAGATCGCCGCTGGCCTGCAACGCGCTGCGCTGCACCTTGCTTTCGCGTTCGGCTTGCACCCCGCGGTTGTGATGGCCTTCGAACAAACTGCCCAGGCGGTCGATGCCACCGGTTACCGTCAGCCCGCCACCACTTTCGGTGGTGCTGGTGGCTGTGTCACGGTCATTGCGGGTCGCCCCCAGTGTCACTTCCCGCGCCTGCACATCGAGGTCGCCGGCAGTGGCCTGGGCCTTGCTGCCGTTGACCTGCAGGTGCGCGCCGCTGCTCATGCCCACCGAGGCGCCTTTGAGCTCACTGGCAACCTGGGTGGTCGCGCGCTGCTTGGCGGTGGTGGTAACGACCTCATAGGCCACGCCAGCCGCGTACTGGCGGGACTCCGGCTTGCCATCCTCGGCTTCCTGGGTCTGTCTGGCGCTGGCCGTGAAACCGCGTTGTTGGTCGCGGGTTTCGCGTTCATCGACCGATTGCGCACTGCCAATCAGCAGGTCGCCTTTGGCTTCGACTTGCAGATGCTTGCCTGCTTCGACCTTGGCGCCCTGGATGCGCATCTCTTCGGCGCTGGCCAGGCGCAGGTTGCTGGTCGAGCTGACGTCGCTGACCAGTACCTGCTGTTTGCGGTCCGTGCTTTCGTGCTTGCTGCCGATCAGGCCGAACAGCTTACTGTCGCTGGTGCGCTGGGTGGAGGTCGTGCTGCCATGGTCTGCCTCGATGGCCAGCGAACCGTTATCGCTGTAGAGCACCGCGTCCTGTTTGCCGAACACGGTGCTGCCTTTGATGGCAACCTGGTCGGCTCTCACTGTGAGCTCGCCATCGCTGGTTACCGTGCTGCCCGCGACGACCTGGCCCTTGGTGTCGTTACCTTTTCTATCGCCAAAGAATGTACCGGATACCAGGTCGCCTCGGTAGTCGCGTTGGGTGCCGTGTTCCTGCAAGGTGGTGGTGCCGATGTCTGCCTGTTTTGCCTGGATAGCCAGATCGCCGCGGCTGTGCAGGCTGCTGCCCTGCACGTTGAGGTTGTCGCTTGCCTTTATCGACATGTGCCCGGCGCTCAGGGTACTGCCCTTTGCGGTTTCCTTGAGCTGGTTGCTATCGCTATCACCGCGCCATAGGTCCTTGCGATGACGCACCTGCTTTTCGATGCGTTTGCTGTCTATGCCGGCGATGATGTCCAGGCCGGCACCGCTGTCGAGCGTCAGCTCGTTACCGGCGTCCAGCTTCGCTGCGGTCATGCGCATGTCGTCGCCGGACTGCAACAGCACGCTGTCGGTGCCCAGCAATTGACTGCCCTGTTGCTGCTGGTGGGTGGTGGTGGTTTTGCTGTTGTAGGTTTCGCGGGTGACGAACCAGAACTTCTTGTTCCAGCTGTCACTGTCGTGCTTGATGTGCTCGATTGTCTTGGCGTCCAGTGTGAGCTTCTTGCCCGCCCGTGCTTCGATTCGCTGGGCCTGGCCGTCGACCGTTTCAAGCATCAGGTCATCGGCAGCGGTGAGTTTCAGTACGCCGCGCTCGCTGCGCAGCTCGGTCGGGCGGTCGGCTCTGCCACTGACATGCAGGCCCCCAGCCGAGCTGATGTCGACCCCCTCGGCGCCCAGAATCTGCGAGGCCCCCACACGCACACCCGCGCCTTCGGCAGTACTTACCACACGGATACGCCCGGCGCGCATGGCGCCGAACAGGCTGGCGTCAATGCTCGAAGAGGGGCTGGGCAGGTGTTCGACCACCTCGCCGTTGCGGCTGTCGATACGGTTGCGACCGACGGTGATGTCGAGCGTTTCGCGGGCCATGAGCAGGCCTTTGCTGTCTACGCGCGGTGCGATCAGTTCGAGCGCGCCACCGGCATTGTCCTGACCACGCTCCAGTACCTGCAGGGTGCCGCTGGCAGTGAGCGTATCGAGGTACCTGAGCTGCTGCTCCTCGAATTGCGGGGTGCCCACCACGAAGCCCGCGCGGGTGGTGTTGATGAAACTGCCGCCGTTGAGGGTGATGCCATTGGGGTTGGCCAGGATGTAGTCGGCCGGGCGCCCGAAGATTTCCTGTGGCCCCTCGATCAGCGAGGCGTTGCGGCTGACCACTTCGTTAAGAATGGTCGAGGCGGCCTGGCCCTGAAACTGCGGGTTGGCCGCCAGGGCACCGGCCAGTTGCGATTGCCCGGCTGCGGTGGCGTTGTTCAGCACCAGGCCTGGGGTGCCAACGTTGTAGTCGATGAACTGGTTATGTGACAGCCCCCTGGCGTTGGGCGGCACGATGTCGATGACCGGTACCCCGTGGCCGTTGTGGATGACCGGGGTACCCCCGGGGCCGCTGGCTGCTTCCAGCCCGGTCTGAGCCAGTGCGGCGCTGGGCCCGAACACAGCGAAGAAGATTGCCCAGCGCAAGGTATCCGGGCGAACAGGCGGTAACTGCGAGAGTGTTTGCATTTTCTCGTTCTCTTTGTTGTGGGTGAATCAGATGTTCAGGGTCCAGTCCAGTACCCAGAAGCCGGGCTCCAGCCGCGGGCGGGGCAGGTCGCTGGTGTACAGGGCGCGTTGGTAGTCCAGGCGCAGGCGGCTGCCGGGCAGGCTCAGTTCCAACCCTGCGGCGGCCCCGGCCAGGCGCTGCGACGGTTTGCCTTCGGCGGTACGAACCCAGCCCTGGTCCAGGCCGATGTAGGGGCGTATCTCGAAGGGGTGGGCCCAGGTCAGTGGCAGCGCTTGGCTGAACGTATTGCGCCAGACAGCGCTGCTGGCACCGGAGTAAGTGCGCAGACGAAAGCCGCGTACAGCCGAATCGTCGCTGACCAGCAGTTGTTCGACGGCAGGCAACGGGTCGCGGCTGTACTGCAGGGCCAACTCGCTCTGCCAGCGCCAAGGGTTGGGTGCCGGGCCCTGACGCAGGTGCAGCAGGTTGGCGCGGTATTTGCGAAAGTCCGGGCGCAGGCGTTGAGCACCCAACGGCGAACGGTCGGCACCCAATGTGTCAATGCCTTGGGCAACGCCGAAGTAGCCGTTCCACAAGCCACTTTCGAGCCACAGCAGGTTGATGCCGGCCTCTACCGTGGTCAGCGTCGGGCTCTGCTGGACGATAACCGCGCCAGCGGTGCGGTTGACCAGTTGTTTGCGGTCCAGTCGGGCGCTGGCGCTGAGCATGCCTTGCTGGTTGCGCCACAATACCCGCTCGATACTCAGGCCCTGATAGCTGCTGCTGCCGTCGGCAGCCTTGTCGCTGTAGGGGAGGGGGGCTTGATAACTTAGCTGGCTGGCGCTGAGGGCAAAGGTCCAGGCGCCGTAGGGGATGCTGTAGTACAGCGATATGCCTTGGCTTTGGCCGGGCGTATCGAGCACCGTGCTGGTCAACGACAGGCGTAGCTCATCATTGAGGCCAAGCGGGCTGTCCAGGCCAACGCCGAGGGAGATGCGGTGGCGGCCGGTCAGCTCGCTGCCACGGTTGTCGAAGCGGCTGTCCAGGTGCCAGCGTGAACCAACCTTGCCTGGCTGCACGACCACGCGGGTGCCGCCCTGCAGTTCGCCGGGCAGCAAGGTGGCGCCCAGTTCATAGGCGCGTAGGCGGTTGAGCTGGTCCAGGCCTTGCTCAAGCTCGGGCAGGTACAGTGGCTGCCCAAGCAGGCCTGGGAAGGCATTGGAGAGAGACAGGGGCAGGTCGGGGCCTGCCAGTTCGATGGTTTCGACAAAGCCTTCGACAATGACGATGTCCAACGGCATGCCCTCTGCTGGGGGCTGCCGCAGGTAGGGGCGGCTGGTTGGGTAGCCGGCTTGTACATAACGTTGGGTGATGGCTTTGAGCAGCCGGTTGATGTCGGCGATGCCCATGCAGGCAGGTGTGAAAGCACGGAGGGTCGGCGCCAGTGCCGAGTTCGAAAGCCGGTGCATGCCCGCCACGCGCACGCCATCGACTGCCCAGCAGCGATCGTCGTGCGCGTGGCGGGAAGTGGTGGTGTTGGTCGGTTCAACCGGGGCGGGTATACGCTGCCAGCGTTCCAGCCGCTGCTGTTGCTCCAGCTGCCGCAGCCCCTGCTGTTGATCGCGCAGCTGCTGGCTGGCAGGGTCGTCGGCCAGCACCTGGGGAATGGACAGCAAGCCAGAAAGGCAACCGGCCGACAGCCAATGGGCAATGCGGTGAATCAGGCACGGCATTGAAGCACCCCGCAAATGATGTACGGTTTTCGTACTCGTCTGCGTGGATGCTAAAAATTAAGTCACTCGCCTGGATGCAGTACCCTGCCTAAGCACCTGTAAGGCAGGTTCTCGCAAAACGGTGGGAAGGTTCCTACAACCGTTACCGGAAGGCCCTATATCAAGGCCGGATCTCGATCAGCGTTCCATCCCGTACCAAGTCCCACACTTCCTGCATGTCGCGGTTGCGCATGGCAATGCACCCATCCGTCCAGTCCAGGGTATGGAAGTACCATTCCGGGTACTCATCGTTGATCGGCGTGCCGTGAATCATGATCATGCTGCCGGCATTCACCCCTGCCCGGGTCGCGCGGGCGGCATCGCTGATGTTCGGGTAATTGATGTGCATCGCCAGGTTGAAGCGGTCGCTTTGCTTGCGCCAGTCCAGCCAGTACAAGCCCTCAGGGGTTTTCTTGTCGCCTTCGCGTTCCTTGGCGCCCTTGGGCTGCTTGCCCAGCGAGATGCGGTAGGTTTTCAGCGGCTCGCCACGGCTGATCAGCTGCAAGCGGCGCTCGGACTTGATCACCAGCACCTTGTCGATCAACGGTTGCATGGCTTGCTGCGAAGGCGATGGGGTTTGCGCTGCCGGCGCGGGCTTGCGGATGATGGTTTCGGTGAAGGCCGCCTGGGACACCGAGGTAACGCAAAGGCAGAAAAGGGCAAGCAACCAGCGCATGTAACAGTATCCCTGAAGGCTTTTAGGTGTGTGGCGAAACGTTCATCGGCGGCAGGTATTCATGGCCTATGGGGTAGTGCTGGCCGATGCGGTCGCGATAGTAGCATTCTAGTGTGCGAGTGACGGTGCGGAAAGCCAGCTCGTCCCACGGTATCTCATGTTCTTCGAACAGGCGCACCTCCAGGCTTTCGATCCCGACGGCAAAGTCCAGGTCCGCCAACTCGGCGCGGAAGAACACATGCACCTGGCTGATGTGTGGTAGATCGAACAGCTGGTACAGGGACGTCGGCCCGACCCGGGCGCAGGCTTCCTCGACGGTTTCGCGACGTGCGGCCTGGTCGAGGGTTTCGCCGTTTTCCATGAAACCGGCGGGCAGGGTCCAGAAGCCCCGGCGCGGTTCGATGGCGCGGCGGCACAGCAACACCTGGCTGCCCCAGGTTGGCAGCACGCCGGCCACGATGTTGGGGTTCTGGTAGTGGATGGTCTGGCAAGAGCCGCAGACGTACCGCAGGCGGCTGTCGCCCTCGGGGATCTGCTGAGTGACCGGTTGGCCGCACGCGCTGCAGAATTTCATGTGTGGTTCCTTATGTTCAAGGCTATCTTGGCGCGGCCACCGTGCCGCCGCAAGCGCTGGGGCTTGGGTGCTTCACGGCTTTGGTGCATCATGCAACACAGGACCTGGATACGAGCGTGCGCAATGCTGGACGAGCTACTTCGCCGAATGAGCAACCACCAACCCGCATCACTGGAAACCGACAGACGGTTCCCCGAAGCGGCGGTCCTCTTGCCCATTACCCGCAGCGAAGCGCCCGAACTGGTCTTGACCCTGCGCGCCAAGGGGCTGTCTACCCACGGTGGTGAAGTGGCCTTTCCCGGTGGCCGTCGGGACCCTGAAGACCCGGACCTGGTATTTACTGCCCTGCGCGAGGCTGAAGAAGAAATCGGCCTGCCTCCTGGCCTGGTGGAGGTGATTGGCCCGCTCAGCCCGCTGATTTCGCTACATGGCCTGAAAGTGACGCCATTCGTCGGGCTTATTCCCGACTTCGTCGAATATCGCGCCAATGATGCCGAGATTGCGGCAGTGTTCACCGTGCCGCTGGAGTTTTTCCGCCAGGACCCGCGCGACCATACCCACCGTATCGATTACCAGGGCCGTAGCTGGTTCGTGCCAAGCTATCGTTATGGCGAATACAAGATCTGGGGGTTGTCGGCGATCATGATCGTCGAGCTGGTCAACCTGCTGTTCGATGCCGGTATCAGCCTGCATCAGCCGCCGGAGCGTTACATCGAAAATTGAGCGGGGCCTACCCCGCCGTCTGCGTCGCAGCCTGAGGAACAAGCATGAAATATCGCCTGGGCGACCTGCGGGTCGAGAGCCACCCCACCAGTTGGACCGCACCCAACGCCACGCTCATTGGCAGCGTGCGCCTGCAAGCCAATGCCAGTGTGTGGTTTGGCGCGGTGTTGCGCGGGGATAACGAGCTGATCGATATCGGCGAAGGCAGCAACGTGCAGGATGGCACGGTGATGCACACTGACATGGGCTCGCCCCTGACGTTGGGCAAGGGCGTAACCGTCGGCCACAACGCCATGTTGCATGGCTGCACGGTGGGCGACTTCAGCCTGGTCGGTATCAACGCCGTAATCCTCAATGGTGCGCGCATCGGCAAACACTGCATCATCGGCGCCAACGCACTGATTGCCGAGGGCAAGGAAATCCCGGATGGTTCGCTGGTGATGGGCTCGCCGGGCAAGGTGGTACGCGAACTGACCGAGCAGCAGAAGCGCATGCTTGAAGCCAGTGCCGCACATTACGTGCACAATGCCCAGCGCTATGCGCGGGATCTGGTGGTTGATGATGAGTGAAGTGGTCGAGCGGCCGGTGGCTTCGCCGTGTGTGAGTATTTGTGCGCTGGACGAGCAGGATATCTGCACCGGCTGCCAGCGTACCGTGGCGGAGATTGGTCGCTGGGGGCGGATGGACAATGATGAGCGTCGGGCGGTGCTCAAGCGTTGCCATGAACGGGCGGTAGAAGCCGGCCTCATCTTGCAGGCCTGACGCGAACCTGTGGGGGCGGGCGTGCCGGCGAACACCGGCGAAGCCGGTGCCATGCACCGCAGTGGCAGCTTCGCGGGCATGCCCGCTCCCACAGGTACAGCGTCAGCCTTTCGGGCCTCACAACATCTGTGGGAGCGGGTTTACCCGCGAACGGCCCAGCGGTAATCTGTGCGGCTTGCCCACAGACTGCCCGCCATGTTCTATCTGATTGCCTACATCAGCAGCGTAGTGCTGATCAACTACGCCTTCTCAAGTGCCCCGCACCTGGACATCATCTGGTCCGCCTGGGGCGGCCTGGTGTTTATCCTGCGTGACATGGTGCAGACCCGCTTCGGTCATGGCGCCCTGTTCGCCATGCTGGTGGCTCTGGTGCTGTCCTATGTCACGTCGGAGCCTGCGATCGCGCTGGCCAGCGCCAGCGCATTTTTCATCTCCGAGCTGATCGACTGGCTGGTGTTCAGCATCACCCGTCGGCCCCTGCGCGACCGCCTGTGGCTCAGCTCGGCGTTGAGCATCCCGGTGGATACCTTCATTTTCTTCGGCATGATCGGCGCTCTGACCCCGGCAGTGATCGGCACCGCGATGGCCTCGAAGTTCGCCGGTGTAACGGCGGTGTGGCTGGCCATGGCATTTCGCGCACGGCGGGCCGCCGTCGCCGGTTGATGGTGTAGAATAGCGGTCCTTTTTCAGCGGGTGGCGCCTAGTCTGGCGCGGCCCCGGATGCCTTCGAGGACCTGAAATGACCCGTATCGGAACCCCATTGTCGCCTACCGCGACCCGTGTACTGCTCTGCGGCTGTGGCGAGCTGGGCAAGGAAGTGGTAATCGAGCTGCAGCGCCTGGGCGTCGAAGTAATCGCCGTCGACCGTTACGCCAATGCTCCGGCAATGCAGGTGGCGCACCGCAGCCATGTGATCAACATGCTTGATGGCGTTGCCCTGCGCGCGGTAATCGAAGCCGAGAAGCCGCACTACATCGTTCCGGAAATCGAAGCCATCGCCACCGCCACCCTGGTCGAGCTGGAAAACGAAGGTTTTACCGTGGTGCCGACCGCCCGCGCCACCCAGTTGACCATGAACCGCGAAGGCATCCGCCGCCTGGCTGCCGAAGAGCTGGACCTGCCAACCTCGCCGTACCACTTCGCCGATACCTATGAAGACTACACCAAGGCCGTAGCCGACCTGGGTTACCCGTGCGTGGTCAAACCGGTGATGAGCTCGTCGGGCAAGGGCCAGAGCCTGCTGCGCAGCGATGCTGACCTGCAGAAGTCGTGGGACTATGCCCAGGAAGGCGGTCGCGCTGGCAAGGGTCGGGTGATCGTCGAGGGTTTCATCGACTTCGAATATGAAATCACCCTGCTGACCGTGCGCCACGTGGGCGGCACCACCTTCCTCGAGCCCGTCGGCCACCGTCAGGAGAAGGGCGATTACCAGGAGTCCTGGCAGCCACAGGCCATGAGCCCGAAGGCGCTGGCCGAATCGCAGCGCGTGGCCAAGGCGGTCACCGATGCCCTCGGCGGTCGCGGCCTGTTTGGTGTGGAGCTGTTCGTGAAGGGCGACCAGGTGTGGTTCAGCGAAGTGTCGCCGCGCCCGCATGACACGGGGCTGGTCACCCTGATTTCCCAGGACCTGTCGCAATTCGCCCTGCATGCCCGCGCCATTCTCGGCCTGCCGATTCCGGTGGTGCGTCAGTTCGGCCCGTCGGCCTCGGCAGTGATCTTGCCCGAAGGCCAGTCCCAACAGACCAGCTTCGCCAACCTGGGCGCAGCGCTGAGCGAGCCGGATACCGCCATTCGCCTGTTCGGCAAGCCGGAAATCAACGGTACCCGTCGCATGGGTGTGTGCCTGGCGCGTGACGAATCGGTCGAACTGGCGCGGGCCAAGGCGACGCGTGCAGCTCAGGCGGTCAAGGTCGAGTTCTGATCCGAGAGTGCTGGGGCCGCAAAGCGGCCCCAGTCGCTTACAGCGCGGTATTGCGCGTCTCTTTCAGGCACAGCACGGCAATCAGGCTGATCACCGCCGCCACCGACACATAACCCCCCACCCAGCTCAACCCGCCCATGCTCACCAGCTTCTGGGCAAAGAACGGAGCCGCCGAGGCGCCGACGATACCGCCCAGGTTATACGCCGCCGAGGCCCCGGTATAACGTACGTGAGTCGGGAACAGCTCTGGCAGCAGTGCCCCCATCGGCGCAAAGGTCACGCCCATCAGGAACAGCTCAATGGCCAGGAACAGCGCCACGCCCGTGGTCGATCCCGAGGTCAGCAGTGGCTCCATGGTAAAGCCCGAAGCTATCGCCAGCAGGCCGCCGACGATCAGTACCGGCTTGCGCCCGTAACGGTCACTGAGCCAGGCCGACAACGGTGTGGCCAGGGCCATGAACACAACCGCGAAGCACAGCAGGCCAAGGAACGTTTCGCGGCTGTAGCCCAGTGTGGTTACGCCGTAGCTCAGCGAGAACACCGTGGAAATGTAGAACAGCGCATAGCACACCACCATGGCCGCAGCGCCCAACAGGGTTGGCAGCCAGTATTTGGAGAACAGGTCGACCACCGGCATTTTCACTCGCTCATGGCGGGCAACGGCCTTCGCAAACACCGGGCTCTCTTCGAGCTTCAGGCGCACATACAGGCCCACCAGTACCAGGGCGGCGCTGAGCAGGAACGGAATACGCCAGCCCCACTCGCGGAACTGCTCGTCGCTGAGCACCAGCGCCAGGGTCAGGAACAGGCCGTTGGCAGCCAGGAAGCCGATTGAAGGGCCCAACTGCGGGAACATGCCAAACCAGGCACGTTTGCCTTCCGGAGCGTTCTCGGTAGCCAGCAAGGCCGCGCCACCCCATTCGCCACCCAGGCCCAGGCCTTGGCCAAAACGCAGCAGGCAGAGAATGATCGGCGCCCACACGCCAATGCTGTCATAGCCCGGCAGCACGCCAATGGCGGTAGTGGATACGCCCATCAGCAGCAGCGAGGCGACCAGCGTCGACTTGCGGCCGATGCGGTCGCCAAAATGGCCGAACAACGCCGAGCCCAGTGGGCGGGCAAGGAAGGCGATACCGAAGGTGAGGAAGGCGGCCAGCATTTGCGCGGTGCCCGACCCGGACGGGAAGAACACCGGGCCGATCACCAAGGCGGCGGCGGTGGCGTAGACGTAGAAATCATAGAACTCGATGGCCGTGCCGATGAAGCTGGCGGTGGCTACCCGCGCAGGCGAGTTGACTGGCGCGGCGGGTGCTTGGGCGTAAGTGCTGCTTGTCATTGAATAGGTCCCTGACAGTCTGGTCCGGCTCCATGGGCTTGGCCCGCGATGGCATGCCATGTAAATGGCACGGTTACGCGGACGCCGGAGCGTATTGTTGTGTGCGCCCGACTGACGATAGCCCAAGGGGGGGTAGGGGCGGGGCGGGTACTGTTCGGGGGTGTTGACGCAGGACCGCAAGGCATATCAGTTGAGCGGACTGGCCGTGGAGCGCCGGGTGCGGGTAGCAGGCGTGACGGCGGGGCTGGGTAAGCGTGACCCGAGTATAGCTATCGGGTCACGGTCCACACCAGTACCTTGCTGGCGCAATTGTCCTCTGTTTCAAGGATTTCCAGGCGATAACGGCCTATCTTCAGGCAAACAGCGCTTTCCGGGATGCTTTCCAGCGCTTCGGTAACCAGCCCGTTGAGGGTTTTCGGCCCGCCGTCGCAGGGCAGGTGCCAGCCCAGGGTGCGGTTGATTTCGCGTAACGAAGCGGTGCCATCGATGACGAAGGTGCCATCGGGCTGCGGGTGCACATGCGGGTTGTCCAGGCTTTGTTCGTCCTCGAACTCACCGACGATCTCTTCGAGAATGTCTTCCAGGGTGACGATACCCAGTACTTCGCCGTACTCGTCCACGACCACGCCCAAGCGGCGTTGCTGCTTGTGGAAGTTCAACAACTGCATTTGCAGGGGCGTGCTTTCCGGTACGAAATAGGGTTCGTAGCAGGCGCCGTGCAGCGCTTCGAGGGTCAGCTCGGCCTTGGGCAGCAGGTGACTGATCAGCTTGGTGTTGAGAATCGCTTCGACTTGGTTGATGTCGTTGTGGTAGACCGGCAGGCGGGTGTGGCGGCTGACGATCAGTTGCTCGATGATGCGTTCGATCGGCTCGTCGAGGTTGATACCATCCACTTCGTTGCGCGGCACCAGGATGTCGTTGACGGTGATCTTGTCCAGCGACTGCAGGCCGTCGAGCATGCCATGGCGAGGCGCTTCGTGCTGTTCATCCTCATCGAAGTCGTCGGCATCCTGCGCGTGCAGGGCCACCGCTGTGGGCTGTGCACGGAACGGGCGCAGAATCAGCTTGGCGGCGCCGTCCAGCAGGCAGGCCAGTGGCTGCAGCAGGGCGAGGGGCACTTTCAGCAGGCTGGCACCAAGGCTCACGAACGCCTGCGGGTTACGCCGGGCCAGGCGTCGCGGCAGGTATTCGGCAAACACCAGCAAGGCGAGGGTGGCGGCCATGCCTGCCAGCCAGAAGCCGTGCTCGCCACTCTGGCGCTGGCCGACCAGGCAGGCCAGCCCCAGTACCAGCAGCTTGCCCAGGCTGGCGCACAGCACCAAGGCCTGTGCTGGCAGCACGGGCTGTCCGTCTTCGCCGGCGCGCAGTGCGCCATTGAGCTGCAGGCGGGCAGCATCCACAGCGGTGAACAGCGCTGACCACAAAAGGGCCAGTGCCAGAGTGCCGAATAGCGGTGCGTACGGCAGGGTGTTCATGGGCGGCCGTCAGATATGCAAGATGAATTCGCGAACCAGCTTGCTGCCAAAATAGGCCAGCATCAGCAGGCAGAAACCGGCCAGCGTCCAGCGGATGGCCATGTGGCCCCGCCAGCCCAGGCGGGTGCGGCCCCACAGCAGCACACTGAACACCACCCAGGCGACACAGGCCAGCAAGGTCTTGTGCACCAGGTGCTGGGCGAACAGGTTGTCGAGGAACAGCCAGCCGGAGATCAGCGACAGCGACAGCAGGCACCAGCCGGCCCAGAGGAAGCCGAACAGCAGGCTTTCCATGGTTTGCAGCGGCGGGAAGTTGCGGATCAGCCCGGACGGGTGCTTGTTCTTCAACTGGTGGTCCTGCAGCAGCAGCAGCAGCGACTGGAACACCGCGATGGTGAACAGCCCGTAGGCCAGGATCGACAGCAGGATATGCGCAAGGATGCCGGGTTCTTCGTTGATCAGCGGTACCGTACCGGGTGGCGCGAACTGGGCCATCAGCGCGGTCACCGCACCCAGTGGGAACAGCAGCACCAGCAGGTTTTCCACGGGTATGCGCAGGCAGGCCAGCAGGGTCAGGGAGATGACGGCCACGGCGATCAGGCTGGCGGCGCTGAAGAAGTCCAGGCTCAGGCCCAGCGGGGTGATCAGCTGGAAGAACAGCGCACCGGCCTGGGCCAGGACCGCGATGACACCCAGCAGGCCAAGCAGGCGCTTGTCGGCCTTGCGGCCCTGAGACAGATATGAGCCCTGGTAGATGGCCGCCGCTATATATAAGCCGGCAGCGATCAGGTTGGGGATGAGGCTTGGAGAGGAGACCATAAGTCCTGGGTGGCGAGCCTTAAAGAGACGGAGTTTGGCATAGATTCTGCCGCTCTAGGAAGACTGAAGGGTTGTGTCAGGGCATTCGCGGGCACGCCCGCTCCCACAAGTATGGCGCAGGCCTGCAAGCAGTGAGGATCCTGTGGGAGCGGGCGCGCCCGCGAAGAGACCAGCACAGGCACCGAATATCTACCAAGGTGTGCGTCGCCGCTGCACTTCGCTATAATCGCCGCCTTGCTGTGCCCGGCGGGTGTGTATTTCCCCCCTGGCACCTGACAAACCTCGGCTTTACTGGGCCTGAAAGGATCACCATGTTCGAAAACCTGACCGACCGCCTGTCACAGACGCTGCGCCATGTCACCGGCAAGGCCAAGCTGACCGAAGACAATATCAAGGACACGCTGCGCGAAGTGCGCATGGCCCTGCTTGAGGCCGACGTTGCCCTGCCGGTAGTCAAGGATTTCGTCAACAGCGTCAAGGATCGTGCAGTCGGTACCGAGGTGTCGCGCAGCCTGACCCCGGGCCAGGCCTTCGTGAAGATCGTCCAGGCCGAGCTGGAAAGCCTGATGGGCGCGGCCAACGAAGACCTCGCACTGAACGCCGCCCCACCTGCTGTCGTGCTGATGGCGGGCCTGCAGGGCGCCGGTAAGACCACCACCGCCGGCAAGCTGGCGCGCTTCCTTAAAGAGCGCAAGAAAAAGAGTGTGATGGTGGTGTCTGCCGACGTTTATCGCCCGGCGGCGATCAAGCAGTTGGAAACACTGGCCAACGATATTGGCGTCACCTTCTTCCCGTCCGATATCAGCCAGAAACCGGTGGCCATCGCCGAAGCCGCCATCCGTGAAGCCAAGCTGAAGTTCATCGACGTGGTCATCGTCGACACCGCCGGCCGTCTGCACATCGACGCCGACATGATGGACGAGATCAAGGCGCTGCACGCGGCCGTCAAACCGATCGAGACGCTGTTCGTGGTCGACGCCATGACCGGCCAGGACGCTGCCAACACCGCCAAGGCGTTTGGCGAGGCGCTGCCGCTGACCGGTGTGGTACTGACCAAGGTCGACGGTGATGCCCGTGGCGGTGCCGCGCTGTCGGTACGTGCAATCACCGGCAAGCCGATCAAGTTCATCGGTATGGGTGAGAAGACCGAGGCCCTCGAGCCGTTCCACCCCGACCGCGTCGCTTCGCGCATCCTCGGCATGGGCGACGTGCTCAGTCTGATCGAGCAGGCCGAGCAGACCATCGACAAGGCCAAGGCCGACAAGCTGGCCAAGAAGCTGAAGAAGGGCAAGGGCTTCGACCTCGAAGACTTCCGCGACCAGTTGCAGCAAATGAAGAACATGGGCGGCCTCGGCGGCCTGATGGACAAGCTGCCAAGCATCGGCGGGGTCAACCTGTCGCAAATGGGCAACGCCCAGGGCGCGGCCGAAAAGCAGTTCAAGCAGATGGAAGCGATCATCAACTCCATGACCCCGGCCGAGCGCCGCGACCCTGACCTGATCAGCGGTTCGCGCAAGCGCCGTATTGCGTTGGGTTCCGGTACCCAGGTGCAGGATATCGGCCGGCTGATCAAGCAGCACAAGCAGATGCAGAAGATGATGAAGAAATTTTCTGCCAAAGGCGGCATGGCCAAGATGATGCGCGGCCTCGGTGGGATGCTGCCAGGTGGCGGCATGCCAAAGCTGTAACCCTGATTCGGGTGCCTGCCTTTTATCGGGCAAGCGCCCAGAACCCCCGCTTTAGCGGGGCAACGGCCGCGTATTTCGCGGTGCAACCGGCAAATCTGGACGGCAGGGCGAGGCCTTGCCGAAAAAGTCATTTGCAAATGTCCGTGTATTCCCCGAGAATATGCGGCCTTTTGGGCACCCGTGTGCCTATTTGGCATTCAGATTTGCAGTACCAGCTGCTGTATCAACTGCAGCACCGACTATAGGAACGATGTTCACATGGTAACCATTCGTCTGGCCCGTGGCGGCTCGAAAAAGCGCCCATTCTACCACCTGACCGTGACCAACTCGCGTAACGCCCGTGACGGCCGTTTCGTTGAGCGCGTAGGTTTCTTCAACCCGATCGCTGCTGGCGCCGAAGTCAAGCTGTCGGTCAACCAAGAGCGCGTCACCTACTGGCTGAGCCAGGGTGCACAGCCGTCTGAGCGTGTTGCTCAGCTGCTGAAGGAAGCTGCCAAGGCCGCTGCCTGAATAGTATGAACGCGACGCCAGAAAAGGCTGACGACCTCATCGTCGTTGGCAAGATTTTTTCGGTTCACGGCGTTCGCGGCGAGGTGAAGGTGTATTCCTTTACCGATCCGATTGAAAACCTGTTGGATTATCCACGCTGGACGCTTCGGCACGAAGGCAAGGTAAAGCAGGTCGAGCTGGTCAGCGGTCGTGGCTCCCAAAAGGGCCTGGTCGTGAAACTAAAAGGTCTCGAGGATCGCGATGAAGCCCGTCTTCTGAGCGGTTACGAAATCTGCATCCCGCGGAGCCTTTTGCCCAACCTGGCTGCCGACGAGTACTACTGGTACCAGTTGGTGGGTCTGAAGGTCATCAACCAGGACGAACAACTGTTCGGCAAGGTCGATCACCTGTTGGAGACCGGTGCGAACGATGTAATGGTGGTCAAGCCCTGCGCAGGCAGCCTGGATGATCGCGAGCGTCTGTTGCCCTATACAGAGCAATGTGTGCTGGCAATCGACCTGGAAGCAGGCGTGATGCGGGTCGAATGGGACGCGGACTTCTAAACGATGGGTAACCTTCGCGTAGACGTCATCACGTTGTTCCCCGAGATGTTCTCGGCCATCACGGAGTACGGCATTACCAGCCGCGCGGTGAAACAAGGGTTGCTTCAGGTGACTTGCTGGAACCCGCGGGACTACACCACAGATCGTCACCACACGGTAGATGATCGGCCGTTTGGCGGTGGTCCGGGCATGGTGATGAAAATCAAGCCTCTGGAAGACGCCTTGGTTAGCGCCAGGCAGGCGACCGGAGCAGCGGCGAAGGTGATCTACCTTTCGCCACAAGGCCGCAAGCTGACTCAGCAGGCGGTCAAAGGCCTGGCCGAACAGGAATCGTTGATCCTGATCGCCGGTCGTTATGAAGGCATCGACGAGCGCTTTATCGAGGCTCATGTCGATGAGGAGTGGTCGATTGGTGACTATGTGCTTTCCGGTGGCGAGCTGCCGGCCATGGTACTGATCGATGCGGTTACGCGGCTGCTGCCCGGAGCTTTAGGGCATGTGGACTCGGCGGAAGAAGATTCTTTCACCGACGGTCTGCTCGATTGCCCGCACTACACCCGGCCTGAGGTGTATGCGGATCAGCGTGTTCCCGACGTGTTGCTAAGTGGCAACCATGCACATATCCGGCGTTGGAGGATGAAGCAGTCCCTTGGTAGGACCTTCGAACGACGCGCCGATCTTCTGGAAAGTCGCTCGCTTTCTGGAGAAGAGAAGAAGCTGCTCGAGGAATATCTCCGCGAGCGGGACGATAGTTAAACGTATCGATGGTGGATCGCGTATCCATCTTAGGAGCACAGCATGACCAACAAGATCATCCAGCAGCTCGAAGCCGAGCAGATGAGCAAGGAAATCCCGACCTTCGCACCAGGCGACACCGTTGTCGTTCAGGTTAAAGTGAAGGAAGGTGAGCGTTCCCGTCTGCAGGCGTTCGAAGGCGTCGTTATCGCCAAGCGTAACCGCGGTCTGAACAGCGCCTTCACCGTGCGCAAGATCTCCAGCGGCGTTGGCGTAGAGCGTACCTTCCAGACCTACAGCCCGCAAATCGACAGCCTGGCCGTGAAACGTCGTGGTGACGTGCGTAAAGCCAAGCTGTACTACCTGCGCGACCTGTCCGGCAAAGCCGCTCGCATCAAGGAAAAACTGTCCTGAGTACAGTTTGCCCGGTGGCCGAGGCCGCCTAGCGAGAAAGAAGCAGCCTTCGGGCTGCTTTTTTGCGTTTTGAACCCCCGAAAATGTGATTGCCATGACTACCCGAGACCAGGAAATCCAGCGCCGCACCGAACTGTCGGTTACCCGCGTGACCAAGGCGGTGTTCCCCAATACCACCAACCACCACAACACCCTGTTTGGCGGCACCGCCCTGGCCTGGATGGACGAAGTGTCGTTCATCGCTGCCACGCGTTTCTGCCGCCTGCCGTTGGTGACCGTGTCTACCGACCGCATCGATTTCAAGCATCCGATTCCGGCGGGCTCGATCGTCGAGCTGGTGGGTACGGTGATCAAGGTCGGCAATACCAGCTTGCAGGTGCAGGTGGATGTGTTTGTCGAGAACATGTACCTGGATGGCCGTGACCGTGCGATCCATGGGGTGTTCAGCTTCGTCGCCATCGACGAGGACAAGCGCCCGGTGCCCGTGCTGCCAGGCGCCTGAGTGTCACGGCTCCGGTGCTGGCTCGATCAATGCCACCAGGGTCCAGCCCGGTTGTGGCTGCAACGGGTTATCAGGGCTGGCTACATGAACCCAGCCATGGTCATCGCGTGCGAACAGCAAGTGTGCACGCTCGCCATGCAGCGCCTGGTAGGCGTCCCAGCCAAAGCCTTCGGTCAGGGTGGTGCTATACAACTCGGCGCCCTGATGCATGCGGTTGGCCAGTTGCAAATAGGTCATCGGCTTGGCCCCCAATAGATGCCCGCGGTGCTCTTCGGCCGCCCGATGTTTGTCGCTGCGTTGTTTCTCCAGGCCACTGGCTAGCACGAATAGCCGGTTGTGCCCGAAATCATGACGGAACCTGGCGCAGGCCAATGCATTGATTTCGCCGGCAGGAGAGAGGCCCAGCAAGTGCCCGAGGCCGACCAGGTCCAGATGGGCGTCGGCATGCTGCGAGGCCGGGTTGCCAAAATAGGTCGTGAGCCCGTCCATGCGCGCGGCGCGGATGTTTTCCCAGCTGGAGTCCGTCAGCAAAACCCGGCAGCCCAATTGCTGAAGGGTTTTGGCGATGGCCCGGGCCGGCTCGTTGGCACCGACGATGAGAAACCCGCTGGGGGCCGGTTCGGCGACCTTGAGCAAGCGTGCCAGCGGCCTGGCCGTGGCGCTTTGCAGTACCACCGTGCCGATGATTACCGCGAAGGTCAACGGTACCAGCAGCAAGGCATCCTGGTGGCCGGCCTGGTCCAGGCGGATGGCAAAAATGGCTGAAACGGCTGCGGCAACGATACCGCGTGGAGCAATCCAGGCCAGCAGCGCGCGCTCCCGCCAGTTGAGTGTCGAGCCCAGTGTGGCCAGCCAGACGCTGAGGGGGCGTGCCAGCAACTGGATCACCAGCAACAGTGCCAGCACGGCAGGGCCAAGGCCTAGCAGGGCATGCAGGTCAAGGCGTGCAGCCAGCAGGATGAACAGACCGGAAATCAGCAGCACACTGAGGTTTTCCTTGAAGTGCAGGATCTGTCGCACATCAACCCCGCGCATATTTGCCAGCCACATTCCCATCACGGTGACCGCCAGCAGCCCCGACTCGTGCACGATCTGGTTGGCGGCGATGAAAATACCCAGTACCGCCGCCAGTGACGCGAGGTTGTGCAGGTATTCTGGTAGCCACTGTTCGCGCATGATTTGCCCCAGCAGCCAGCCCCCAGCCGCGCCCAGGGCGGTACCGCAGAAGATCACGCCGGCGAAGGTAACAAGGCTCTGGCTCAGGCCGTTACCCTCGGCGCTGGCGATGATGAAGCTGTATACCACCACGGCGAGCAGCGCGCCGATCGGGTCGATCATGATCCCTTCCCAGCGCAGGATGTTCGCGATCGCTGCTTTTGGCCGCACCACGCGTAGCATGGGCGCGATCACCGTTGGGCCGGTCACCAGGGTCAGGGTGCCGAAGAGAATCGCCAGCGGCCAGTCGAACCCGAGAAGCCAGTGGGTTGCCAGTGCAATCACCAGCCAGGTGACCAGTGCGCCCACCGTGACCAGGCGATGCACCACACTGCCGATCTCGCGCCACTGCGACAGGTGCAGGGTCAGGCTGCCTTCGAACAGAATCAGCGCTACCGCCAGCGACACCAGCGGCATCAGCAATGGGCCGAACAGCGCCTCGGGGTCGAGCCATCCCAGCGCTGGACCGGCAAGGATCCCGGCCAACAGCAGGAACAGAATTGCCGGCAGCTTCAGGCGCCAGGCCAGCCACTGGCAGGCGAGCGCCGCTGCGCCGATGCCGCCCACACTCAGAAGGATCTGCTGTTCGTTCATGCGGGCTCCCTATGCCGGCGTTGTTATGAAAGACTAAGCGCCATTTCCTCGTTTGCCACCGAGATTTCATGCCCGCCCTCGACCACCCCCTGATTGACCAGTTCCTTGACGCCCTTTGGCTGGAAAAAGGCCTGTCCGACAACACACGCGTGTCCTACCGTAGCGACCTGGCCCTGTTCAATGGCTGGTTGCAGGAGCATTCGGTATCGTTGCCAGACGCCGGCCGCGACCTGATCCTCGATCACCTGGCCTGGCGCCTGGACCAGGGCTACAAGCCACGTTCCACGGCGCGTTTCCTGTCCGGCCTGCGCGGCTTCTTCCGTTATCTGCTGCGTGAAAAGCTGGTGGCCATTGACCCGACCCTGCAGGTCGATATGCCGCAATTGGGCAAGCCGCTACCCAAGTCGCTGTCCGAAGCTGACGTCGAAGCCTTGCTGCAGGCTCCGGACCTGGGCGAAGCCATTGGCCAGCGCGACCGTGCCATGCTCGAAGTGCTCTACGCTTGCGGTCTTCGGGTCACCGAACTGGTCAGCCTGACCCTCGATCAGGTCAACCTGCGCCAAGGTGTGCTGCGGGTAATGGGCAAGGGCAGCAAGGAGCGCCTGGTGCCCATGGGCGAAGAAGCGGTGGTGTGGCTGGAACGCTACCAGCGCGATGGCCGCGCCGAACTGCTCAACGGCCGGCCCAGCGACGTGCTGTTCCCCAGCCAGCGCGGCGAGCAGATGACGCGCCAGACCTTCTGGCACCGTATCAAGCACCACGCACGGGTTGCCGGCATCGACAAGCCGCTGTCGCCGCACACCCTGCGGCATGCCTTTGCCACCCACCTGCTCAACCACGGTGCCGACTTGCGTGTGGTGCAGATGCTGCTGGGCCACAGTGACCTTTCGACCACGCAGATCTATACCCACGTCGCCAAGGCCCGTCTGCAGCAGTTGCACGCCCAGCACCACCCACGTGGATGAATGTTTTTCATGTTCCGCCGACCGGTCCTTGCGACCTCCTTCACGGGCAGCGTGATGTGGTAGGCTTGGGCGGTTTGCACCAAGGGCCGCACGGTCACCGCGTATTTTCCGCAGGTGGCGCCCTCCGGCCCCTGTCCGCCTTCAGGAGTTCCCATGCGCGTGACCCAGTTTTTCGCCGCCGCCGCGTTGGCGCTGGCCAGTACCTTTGCCGTTGCTGCGGCAACCGATAGCAACGCCGGTGCCGAGCAGGCTATCCGTAAATCGTTGCAGAACCTCGAGCTGGAAGTGCCCGTGGAAAGCGTGGCCAGCAGCCCACTCAACGGCCTGTATGAAGTCAAGCTGCAGGGCGGCCGCGTGCTGTATGCCAGCGCCGATGGCCAGTTCGTGATGCAGGGCTACCTGTTCCAGATCCAGGACGGCAAGCCGGTCAACCTCACCGAAAAAGCCGAACGCCAAGGTATTGCCAAGCTCATCAACGGCATTCCAGCCGGCGAGATGGTGGTTTATCCTGCCAAAGGCGAGACCAAGTCGCACATCACCGTGTTCACCGACACTACCTGCCCGTACTGCCACAAGCTGCACGCCGAGGTGCCCGAGTTGAACCGTCGCGGTATTGAAGTGCGCTATGTCGCCTTCCCGCGCCAGGGCCTCGGTTCGTCGGGTGACCAGCAGTTGCAGGCAGTGTGGTGCTCCAGCGACCGCCGTGGGGCGATGGACAAAATGGTCGAAGGTAAAGAAATCAAGGCCGCCAAGTGCACCAACCCGGTCAGCAAGCAGTTCCAGCTGGGTCAGTCGATCGGGGTCAATGGCACGCCGGCCATTGTTCTTGAGAGCGGCCAGGTCATTCCGGGCTACCAGCCGGCACCGCAGGTCGCCAAGCTGGCACTTGCCAAGTAATCCAGTTCAGTACGCCGTCGTCATGGGGTGACGGCAAGTTTCACGGTCGGCAAACGTGTCGGCCGTTCAATGGGGAGTTCACAGTGAAACCGGTCAAAGTAGGCATCTGTGGGTTGGGGACCGTCGGTGGCGGAACCTTCAATGTACTTCAGCGCAACGCCGAGGAGATTGCCCGCCGTGCCGGGCGCGGTATTGAAGTGGCACAGATCGCCATGCGCTCGCAGAACCCGAACTGCCAGATTACCGGTACCCCCATTACCGCTGACGTGTTCGAAGTTGCAAGCAACCCGGAGATCGACATTGTCATCGAGCTGATCGGTGGCTATACCATCGCCCGCGACCTGGTGCTGAAGGCCATCGAAAACGGCAAGCACGTGGTCACCGCCAACAAGGCGCTGATTGCCGTGCACGGCAACGAAATTTTCGCCAAAGCCCGCGAGAAGGGTGTGATTGTCGCGTTCGAGGCGGCCGTAGCCGGTGGCATCCCGGTGATCAAGGCCATCCGCGAAGGCCTGTCGGCCAACCGCATCAACTGGCTGGCTGGCATCATCAACGGCACCGGCAACTTCATCCTCACCGAAATGCGTGAGAAGGGCCGTGCCTTCCCGGACGTGCTGGCCGAAGCCCAGGCGCTGGGCTACGCCGAAGCCGATCCGACCTTTGACGTAGAAGGCATTGACGCTGCGCACAAGCTGACGATCCTGGCGTCCATCGCGTTCGGTATCCCGCTGCAGTTCGACAAGGCCTACACCGAAGGCATCACCCAGCTGACAACGGCAGACGTGAACTATGCCGAGGCGTTGGGCTACCGCATCAAGCACCTGGGTGTGGCGCGTCGCACCGCCGAAGGTATCGAGCTGCGCGTGCACCCGACGCTGATCCCGGCCGACCGCCTGATCGCCAACGTCAACGGCGTGATGAATGCTGTCATGGTCAACGGTGATGCTGCCGGCTCCACCCTGTACTACGGTGCCGGCGCGGGTATGGAGCCTACCGCTTCGTCAGTGGTCGGCGACCTGGTCGACGTAGTCCGTGCCATGACTTCCGACCCGGAAAACCGCGTGCCGCACCTGGCCTTCCAGCCAGACTCGCTGTCGGCCCACCCGATCCTGCCGATCGAAGCCTGCGAAAGCGCCTACTACCTGCGCATCCAGGCCAAGGATCACCCGGGCGTACTGGCCCAGGTCGCCAGCATCCTCTCGGAGCGTGGTATCAACATCGAGTCGATCATGCAGAAGGAAGCCGAGGAGCAGGACGGCCTGGTACCAATGATCCTGGTGACCCATGGCGTGGTCGAGCAGCGTATCAACGATGCCATCGTCGCCCTGGAAGCCCTGCAGGACGTGGTCGGCAAGGTTGTGCGCATTCGCGTCGAGCAGCTCAACTAACAAATATTTGCCGACGGGCCGCCCGCGCGGCCCCGGCCCCAGCATCGAAGGTTTGCACCCATGCGCTATATCAGTACCCGCGGCCAGGCACCGGCCCTGAATTTCGAAGACGTGCTGCTGGCTGGCCTGGCCAGCGACGGCGGGCTTTACGTACCGGAAAACCTGCCACGCTTCACCCAGGAAGAAATCGCCTCCTGGGCCGGCTTGCCCTATCACGAGCTGGCCTTCCGCGTGATGCGCCCGTTCGTCGAAGGCAGCATCGCCGACGCCGACTTCAAGAAGATCCTCGAAGAAACCTACGGTGAGTTCGCCCACGCTGCGGTCGCCCCGTTGCGTCAGTTGAACAGCAACGAGTGGGTGCTGGAGCTGTTCCACGGCCCGACCCTGGCGTTCAAGGACTTTGCCCTGCAGTTGCTCGGTCGCCTGCTTGACCATGTGCTGGCCAAACGCAACGAGCGCGTGGTCATCATCGGTGCCACCAGCGGTGATACCGGTTCCGCCGCGATCGAAGGCTGCCGCCGTTGCGACAACGTCGACATCTTCATCCTGCACCCGCACCAGCGGGTGTCGGAAGTGCAGCGCCGCCAGATGACTACCATCTTTGGCGACAACATCCACAACATCGCCATCGAAGGCAACTTCGACGACTGCCAGGAAATGGTCAAGGCCAGTTTCGCCGACCAGTCGTTCCTCAAGGGCACCCGCCTGGTCGCCGTCAACTCGATCAACTGGGCGCGGATCATGGCCCAGATCGTCTACTACTTCCATGCAGCCCTGCAGCTGGGTGGCCCGGCGCGCTCGGTGGCGTTCTCGGTACCAACCGGCAACTTCGGCGACATCTTCGCCGGCTACCTGGCGCGCAACATGGGCCTGCCGGTCAGCCAATTGATCGTCGCCACCAACCGCAACGACATCCTGCACCGCTTCATGAGCGGCAACCAGTACGTCAAGGAAACCCTGCACGCCACCCTGTCGCCGTCGATGGATATCATGGTCTCGTCCAACTTCGAGCGCCTGCTGTTCGACCTGCATGGCCGCAACGGTGGTGCCATTGCCGAGCTGATGGCCAACTTCAAGCAAGGTGGCGGCTTCAGCGTCGAGCAAGACCGCTGGACCGAAGCCCGCAAACTGTTTGACTCGCTGGCTGTCAGCGACGAGCAAACCTGCGAGACCATCGCAGAAGTGTTCGCCGCCACCGGTGAAGTGCTCGACCCGCATACTGCCATTGGCGTCAAGGCTGCCCGCGAGTGCCGCCGCAGCCTGGACACGCCAATGGTGGTGCTGGGTACTGCGCACCCGGTCAAGTTCCCGGACGCGGTGGAGAAGGCCGGTGTGGGCAAGGCGCTGGAACTACCCGCGCACCTCAGCGACCTGTTCAGCCGTGAAGAGCGTTGCACGGTACTGGCCAATGACCTGAAGGCTGTACAGGGCTTTGTCAGCCAGCACGGCAACCGCGGCAAGCCGCTGTAATAGCATTGCTTTTGGGGCTGCAGAGCGGCCCCAAAGTCTCAGCCTTTTCCCTCGGGCCTATCAGAAACATCCTATTCGGTCCGCCGAGTGCCAAGCATAAATTAGCCGGTCCTCCCACCAGGAGCGGCTCATGCACCAGCCCTATGTGTTAATCCACCAGGCTCGCCCGTCCCACCAGATCCTCTTGCACCAGGCCCTCAACGGCCAAGGCGTGTTCAACGTGCGCATCAGCGAAAGCGTCGCTGACCTTGACGCCTGCCTCTGCGCTGAACGTCGTCCTGACTTGCTGATCCTCGACCACGCCATGCCAGCCCGGGCCGGCCTTGCTTTGCTCGCCCAGCAGCGGCGAGTGCGCGCATTGCTGTTCGTCGGCAAGCCCGCCCCAAAGCGTCAAAACCTTGCCCAAGAGGCCAGAAAACGCGGCATGTGGGTGCTCGACGAGTTGCCCTGGCCGCTGTCAATGCCACGCCTGCAGCATGCCTTGCAAACACTGCAGGTGCGCCCAGGGAGGCGTATTCAAACTGTCATGCCAGCCCCGCATGCTCACTGAAGCGGGCGTGGTTTGACGAACTTTTTGCGGCGCCTGCTGGTCAGTCACTTTAGGTCCCACCACGCAGCGAGTGATCCGGATGGAAAGAATCTGCAGCCTGCTCAACGAAGCCCTGACGCCCTATCAGACCCACCTCGGCATCGCCGATCCCGGCGGTAATCGCCAACTGACCGTTCACGACCGCCTCTCGGGTATTACCTTGCAGCGCACGGTCAGCGAGCGCCAATTGCAGGAGCAACGCCTGTTGATCGACCTCGTGGACGGCTTGCACCGAGACCTGCAGATAGCCGAGGGCCGGTTGCAGCCTTGTGTGATCGCGGCATTGCAGCATCGCCAGCAACCGCAGGGAACCTTTGCCTGAGTGGCTTATCAGACAGTGTAGGGGCAGCCAGCCAGTGCTTTGCTCCGGCGCTGGCAAGGCTGTCACGGGAAGTCCTCAAGGGCTTTCGCTTGGCCCCGGGCGTCTTCCCCAGCGCCCGGGGTTTCTTTTTCCGGGCAGGCACCTATTCCCAAGGCTGCTCCTGCAACGACGGTGCATGCCGGTTGGGCTTATCTGTCCTCAAAGAAAAGACGGCTGTCCTTCAGGTAGTCTTCCCGCAATGCCAGGTCCAGCCAGCGGGCATACAACCCTGGCAACACATCCCGGCGCAGGGCAGGCAACAACTGGTCGATGTGTGCAACTGCCGCACGCCCCCGTTCGTTATCTGAACATCCCACATGCAGAAACTGGTAGCGATTCACGCCCTGCACAGTATGAAACTGGTAGTCAGCCAGTGACCCGCCTTGTTGTTCGATCAGGTAGCGCACCTCTGGCCAGTAGCCGAGCACCAGGCGCAGACGCCCCAGTTGCTGCATTTGCAGCAGGTTGGCGGTGGCCTCGTTGCCGTAGTGCCGGCTGAGCGTGCTGTCGGGCAACTGGCTCAGGATGGTGTCAATCTGGGTGCCATAGCTGCGCTCGGCGACAATCCCCAGCTTCAGCGAGGCCTTGCTCAGCAGGCCATTCAGGTCCACCTGCTGGCCGTCGAGGTAGGGTGCCACCAGCGCCTGGTTTTCCTTGCGCAGCACCAGGCCACCGCTGAGCGCGCCCAGCGATGGAACAGAAAAATGCACATACTCGGCCCGTTTCGGGGTCCACAGCACGGTTGGGTCGCAGGTGAAGGTGTCACGGTCTTGCAGCATCTGCAGGCCGCGGGCGCGGTTGACCCGCACGATGCTGTGGTCGTACTCGGGCATCTGCCTGATCAGCAGCGGTAACAATTGGTCGATCACCCCCCGGCCTTCTTCCGGGCCATCAAAAATGGTGAACGGTGGCAGGTCACGCACCAGCCAGAAGAGGTGCTCCTTGGCGCTCGCTGGCTGTATCAGCAACGCGGGCAAAAGCCCGCAGAGCAGGACCAGAAGGCGTAGGCAGCGGATTGCGTACATGGAGACAGAAGCGCCAGGGTCAGACCGTGCCCGCTGCACGCAGGCTGGCGATGGCCGCTGCGTCGTAGCCCAGGCTGCCGAGCAGCGCCTCGGTATGCTCGCCCAAGGCCGGGCCAACCCATTCGCTAGATCCGGGCGTTTCCGACAGCTTGGGCACGATGCCGGGCATGTGGAATGGCTTGCCATCCGGCAGCTTGGCCTGCAGGAACATCTCGCGCGCCAGGTACTGGGGGTCGTTGAACATGTCTTCGGCCGAATAGATACGGCTGGCCGGCACTTCGGCGGTGGTCAGCACCTGCATCAGTTGCTCCAGTGGCAGGCTGTTGGCCCAGCGGTCGATTACCCCGTACAACTCGTCACGACGCAGGTCGCGGCCGTCGTTGCTGGCCAAGGTGGGGTCATTGGCCAGGTCGTCGCGACCGATGGCCTGCATGAAGCGCTTGAAGATCGCATCACCGTTGGCGCCGATCTGTACATGCTTGCCGTCGGCGCTTGTGTGGATGGAGGAAGGTGTGATGCCAGGCATGATGTTGCCGGTGCGTTCGCGGATAAAACCGAACACATCGAACTCCGGGACCATGCTCTCCATCATGGCAAAGATCGCCTCGTACAGGGCCACGTCCACCACCTGGCCCTGGCCGCCATTGACTTCCCGGTGGCGCAGCGCCATTAGCGCGCCGATCACCCCCCACAGGGCAGCAATCGAGTCACCGATGGAAATCCCCGTGCGCACCGGCGGGCGGTCATCGAAACCGGTGATGTAGCGCAGGCCGCCCATCGACTCGCCTACGGCACCGAAGCCTGGCTGGTCTTTCATCGGCCCGGTCTGGCCAAAGCCCGACAGGCGCACCATCACCAGGCGCGGGTTCAGCGCATGCAGTACATCCCACCCCAGGCCGAGTTTCTCCAGCACCCCCGGGCGGAAGTTTTCGATCAGGATGTCGGCCTCGGCCAGCAGGCGCTTGAGGATATCGCGGCCCTCGGGGTGCTTGAGGTTGAGGGTGAGCGACTGCTTGTTGCGGGCCTGAACGAACCACCACAGCGAGGTGCCCTCGTACAGCTTGCGCCACTTGCGCAGCGGGTCGCCGCCGTCGGGCGATTCGACCTTTACCACTTCGGCGCCGAATTCGGCACAGATGCGCGAGGCGAACGGCCCGGCGATCAGGGTACCGAGTTCGACAACTTTAAGGCCGGCGAGGGGTTTGCTGGGCGTCGACATGGGGTATCCGTGGCAGTTGGGCAGAGCCGTGGTTTTATCACACGTCGGTTTCGCCGGGTACTGCTGCGGGGCATGGAAGGTGCGGATGGGGTAGACTGTGCCACTTTCTTTTGCACGAAGCCCGTCGACCATGGCCCAGCCGTCCACCACCTACAAGTTCGAATTGAATCTCACCGACCTTGATCGCAACGTCTACGAAAGCGTCAAACAGACTATCGCTCGGCACCCTTCGGAAACCGAAGAGCGTATGGCCGTTCGTTTGTTGGCGTACGCGCTCTGGTACAACGAGAACTTGTCGTTTGGCCGCGGCCTGTCGGATGTCGATGAACCGGCGCTGTGGGAAAAGAGCCTGGACGATCGCGTGCTGCACTGGATTGAAGTTGGTCAGCCCGATGCCGATCGCCTGACCTGGTGCTCGCGTCGTACCGAACGCACCAGCTTGCTGGCTTACGGCAGCCTGCGAGTGTGGGAAGGCAAAGTAGTGAGCGCGGTCAAGAACCTGAAAAATCTGAGCATTGCCGCTGTGCCGCAGGAGGTGCTGGAAACCTTGGCGACCGACATGCCGCGTAGCATCAAGTGGGACGTGATGATCAGTGAAGGTACGGTATTCGTGACCGACGACCGTGGCCAGCATGAAGTCCAACTGCAGTGGCTGCTCGGTGAGCGTGGTTGAAGCAACCCATGCGTATCGAACCTCGCCCGCTGCCGCCGACCCTGCCATTTCTGGGTAACCTGCCACCCTTGCTGACCCGCCTTTACGCCGCGCGCGGCGTGCAGAGCGAGGCCGAGCTGGACAAAAGCCTGGCACGCCTGCTGCCGTACCAGCAGCTCAAGGGGATCGAGGCCGGTGTGGACCTGCTGGTCGAAGCCATCGACCAGCGCCAGCGCATCCTCATCGTCGGCGACTTCGATGCCGACGGTGCCACCGCCAGCACCGTCGGGGTGCTGGGCCTGCGCCTGCTGGGTGCGGCCCATGTCGATTACCTGGTGCCCAACCGCTTCGAGTACGGCTACGGCCTGACCCCGGAAATCGTCGAGGTGGCGCTGCAGCGCCAGCCGCAGTTGCTGATTACCGTGGACAACGGCATTTCCAGTGTTGATGGGGTGGCAGCCGCCAAGGCCGCCGGGCTCAAGGTGCTGGTCACCGACCACCACCTGCCGGGCGAGCAGTTGCCCGATGCCGATGCCATCATCAACCCCAACCAGCCGGGCTGCAGCTTTCCGAGCAAGTCGCTGGCCGGGGTAGGGGTGATCTTCTATGTGTTGATGGCCCTGCGCGCTCGCTTGCGCAGCCTTGGGCGCTACGAGGCGCAGCCACAGCCGAACATTGGCGAGCTGCTCGATCTGGTGGCGCTGGGCAGTGTTGCTGACGTGGTGCCGCTGGATGCCAACAACCGCATCCTGGTGCACCAAGGCCTCGAGCGCATCCGCGCCGGCCGCGCCCGGCCCGGCCTCAAGGCCATCCTTGAGGTGGCGCGGCGCGATCACCGGCGCATCACTTCGACTGACCTTGGTTTCATCCTCGGCCCACGGTTGAATGCCGCCGGGCGCCTGGACGACATGAGCCTGGGCATCGAATGCCTGCTGTGTGAAGACGCGGCGCTGGCCCAGGACATGGCCCAGCAGCTGGACGACCTGAACCAGGACCGCAAGTCCATCGAGCAGGGCATGCAGCGCGAAGCCCTGGCCCAACTCAAGGACCTGCCGGTCGAGTCGATGCCGTATGGGTTGTGCCTGTTCGATGCCGACTGGCACCAGGGCGTGATCGGTATTCTGGCTTCGCGCTTGAAGGAGCGTTACCACCGGCCGACCATCGCCTTCGCCGATGCTGGTGATGGCATGCTCAAAGGCTCGGCGCGTTCGGTGCCGGGCTTCCATATTCGCGATGCGCTGGATGCCGTGGCGGCGCGCCATCCGCAGTTGATCAGCAAGTTCGGCGGCCACGCCATGGCGGCAGGGTTATCGTTGCCCGAGGCCAATTTCCCGGCATTTGCCGAGGCGTTCGATGAAGAGGTGCGGCGTCAACTGCGCGAAGAAGACCTGACCGGCCGGCTGTTATCCGACGGTAGCCTGGCGGTCGAGGAATTCCACCTCGACCTGGCCAAGGCCCTGCGCCACGCCGGGCCTTGGGGCCAGCACTTCCCGGAGCCGCTGTTCCATGGCGTGTTCCAGTTGGTGGAGCAGCGTGTGGTTGGCGAACGGCACCTGAAAGTGGTGCTCAAGAGCGAATGTGGCTCGGTGCGGCTGGATGGCATTGCCTTCGGCATTGACCGCGAAGTGTGGCCAAACCCGACGGTGCGCTGGGTGGAGTTGGCGTACAAACTGGATGTGAACGAGTTTCGCGGTAATGAGAGTGTGCAGTTGATGATTGCGCATATGGAGCCGCGCTGAGTTTAGCGTCAGGTGCCTGCCTTGGATCTTGCGCTGGGGCACAAATCGAGCGCAGCCCGCGCGGCGCTCGATCTCCCAGGTGCTGCTCAGGTTCAGTTGCACTCCTTTCTGGGGCAGTAGTAGATCGCCGCTGCCGCAATCAAGATGCTGATGCCGCTAAATGAGAAAATGATAACTGCTAGTGTGGTCTCCCGGTTTCTTACATTGGTGACATGTGCCGCCATTGCAGAATCATAAAGAACCATTCCATTAGGAGCGATTAAGCGCTGAGCCGTTGCAGCGCTTTTAGAGGTTGCTATGTCAACAAAGAGTGGCGTATTTAGGTCCAGGCTCGCTGCATCATAGTATATTTTGTCTGCATAAAGATGGACGTTGTGGTGCTTTCCATTTGAAGTTTTAAACTTGATGCTGAACGTATAAAGAGATTTGTCGCTATCCCAGGTTTCAGGCTTGGAGGTGAGAAAGGCTGGAACTCGCGACCATAACTCTTCATTGGTGTTTTTGTGTTCGCGCCACATGAATGTGAAGCTGGTGCCTAGGGTGAGATTTATAAGTCCGCCTATTAATAGCGCTTTGGCTTGTTTGTGAGGCGGGAGTTCACGTATGAGTTTTAGCGATTGCTGCCAGATATTCATATCGGCTCGTTACGGCGTGGAGGGTTTTACAGGTTGGCTAGAAGTACTGATCCTACTGCGCGCTGCTACAGCATATGTAGTTATCTTGATTGTCCTGGTTGTCGTCAATAGGTACGGTAATTGATGGTGCTTGGTCGGGTGGCTTTATACCATCTATACTTTCTATGCTTATAGTCAGTGTTGCGTCAGGGGCAGGTATGTCAGGGGTAGATGTCACCGCTACTGAGTTGCTGCTGGAGTTTCCGCTAAGGGGAGGCGGTTGCGTTGAATTGAAAGTCTCGCTCCCTGTTGGGGCGGTGTGAGCCTGGCTGCTATCTGGAAAACTTAGTGGTTCGGTGCCTAGGGATATTTCTGAAGAGTCAGGGTTCCAGTTAACGGTTGTGATCATTCCCTGGTGGGTGGAAAGTATCTGGTCAGGTGAAGCGAGTGTGAAGTCAGGCGCAATCCGTGGCGCGGTAAAACCAGTAAGGTCACCTTGACTCAGCAGGCTGGTAAAGAGTGGAGCCATCTTGTCGTAAGCTGCTTTAGCCAGGTCAGAATTGAAGATGCTATAGAGTGTGGCGGTTACGCCCACGACTGTGGCCCCTCCAGCAATTAAAGGTGCTCCGGCCAGAATGGCGAACGAGGCCACGATGCCTGCGACGTTGCTTGCCAAACTTATGACATCTCCGCTCTTAATTTCCGCGCCCTCTTTGAGGTCTGCCGCGACTTTCAGGAAGGTCACGGTGCCAGAAAGGGTATTGGTAACAATGTTAATGAAGGGTACAGCACCTATCGGGAGGTGAGTGACGGAGACTACTGAGGCTATCGCCGTAGTTGTCTGTGCTGTTTGGATGACTAGTGAAAATCCGGTTTTATCTGTGTTGAATTGGTCGTGGATTGCTGCTGCTTCCCCAGTTTGATTGATGGCCCCAATGGCTGTCGCTGGCCAGTTCATGCTCGCAGCACTCCAGTGAGGTACGTTTGCTACCGGCTATGAAGATGTGCCAGCAAGGACGTGCGAGGGGAATTGTATTAATGGGCCAGCCATATCTCCATATTGCACCCGAAAATGAATTTGTGAGTAAATTTTGCTCGTGTTCAGTAATGAACTTATCTAATACTTTCGGTTTTTCTGTAAAGGGGGATATCCGTCATTGACTCAACTCGCGAGCGTGGAGGTCGGGTTTGTGCGAACTGCGTGATTGGCTTCATTGGTCGCCGTGACGTGATGGACAATAGTATTTGAGAGGCAGAACAGCGATAGGAGGAGGGAGATGTTGCTTGAGAAGAATTTCCCAAGAGAACGTAGAACTTTAAGTAATAGGCTGTAGGATTTTTCTAAGATGTCCGGTAGGCCGGGTGGAAAGGGTTGTCGTGGGTGGTACTACCCTAGCGCTTAAAGGGCGGTCGACTTTTGCTGATTACAGTCAGACCGCGGAATGAAGGAGGTTTCAGTCACCCAACGGTTTATGCGTCATGCCCAGCTCGGCATCATCCATCAGTGCCTTGGCCATGGCACTCAGGTAATGGGATGCCCAGATCATCATCGGTTTTTCATCCATCAGACCGATGATGGTCAGCTCTCTTACATAGCCCATCAACTCCGATGCCTGCTCGCAGGCATCCCGGCAGGGAATGCCTGGCTCGATGCGGAACAGGGGATGGGTCTGGTGTTCGCCTTGGAAGAAGGTGGTTTTGCCGACAGTGAATTGGGTGTCGTCTGTGGTCATCGATTCCTCTTGCAGGGTTGCGGAAGTCGAGCGCCGCCTGCGCGGCGCATCGCGGATAAATCCGCTCCTACAGTTTGTTTCGGGCCAGTCACTCCTGTGAGGCCACCGCTGTTCGCCTTGTTTGTTCCCTTCGATATCGAGGTGGGCACCACTGCTTTTCATCGGTCTTCAGCCATGCATCAAGGCGGTCCCTGTTGGCGGCACAGGAGTGATTGGCCCGAAACAGATGTAGGAGCGGATTTATCGTAAGTGCTCCATGAACCCCACATTCAAAGCGCTTACCTGATGCCCGATGCTGTGCTCCCGATTTCCTTCTGGAGCCAGCCCTGCATGATGCGCCCCGACAGCAAAGTCGAAAAAGTCTACCTCTACCCCAAGCCTGTGGACTTTCGAAAGTCCATCGACGGCCTTACTGCCTTGGTAGAACTGGATATCAAAGTCGCCGTGTTCGACCCCGTGCTCTTCGTCTTCCTCAACAAGGCGCGTAATCGGATCAAAGTGTTGTACTGGGAGCGCAACGGCTTCTGCCTCTGGCTCAAGCGCCTGGAAGCCGAGCGCTTCAAAATGTCGCCTGAACCCAGCGACGAAGCGATTGTCCTGACCGTCCAAGAACTCAATTGGCTGCTCGACGGTTTCGACCTTTGGCGCAACCGTCCTCATCAGGTTTTGACTCCGCGCTACGTCGCCTGACCCGGTATAATCCGCGGCATGATTTCCGTGCCCGACAATCTCCCAGACGATCCTGCCCTGCTCAAGCAATTATTGCTTGAGAGCTATGCTGCCCGTTTGCGCGAGCAGGAAGTCAATCAGGCCCACATCGTCCAAATTGACGATCTGAAAGAGCAAATCAAGTTATGGCGTGACCGTTTCTTTGGCCGCAAGTCCGAGCAAACCGTCGATCTCAAAACGCCGCAACTGGCCATGTTCGATGAAGCGGAAAATGACCCTCTGCTGGCTGTAGTCGATGATGCCGATGAAGAAGTCGTTGTCCCGGTCAAGCGCCGTGGCAAGCGCAAGCCACTGGCGGCTAATCTGCCACGTATCGAAGTTATCCATGAGTTGCCCGAACACGAACTGACCTGCGCCTGCGGTTGCCGTAAGCATGTCATCGGCGAAGAAACCAGCGAGCAGCTCGATATCGTGCCGATGCAGATCCGCGTACTCAAACACGTGCGCAAGATCTATGGCTGCCGTGGTTGCGAGACTGCTCCTGTCACTGCTGACAAGCCCGCCCAGTTAATCGAAAAAAGCATGGCCAGCCCAAGCGTGCTGGCCATGCTGCTGACGACCAAGTACGTCGATGGCTTGCCGCTACACAGGTTTGAAAGTGTGCTGTCCCGGCACGGCATCGAGGTTCCACGACAAACCCTGGCGCGTTGGGTGATCCAGTGCAGTAAATACTTCCAGCCGCTGTTGAACCTGATGCGTGATCGGCTGCTGGAAAGTCCGGTGATTCATTGCGATGAGACTCGCGTCCAGGTGTTGAAAGAACCGGATCGAGACCCGACCAGCCAATCCTGGATGTGGGTGCAAGCCAGTGGCCCGCCTGATCGACAAGTTGTGCTGTTCGACTACACCACCAGCCGTGCGCAGGAAGTACCATTGCGTCTGCTGCAAGGCTATCGCGGCTATGTGATGACCGACGATTATGCGGGTTACAACGCTTTGGCGTTGCAGCCCGGTATCGAGCGACTGGCATGCATGGTTCACGCGCGCCGCAAGTTCGTCGAAGCACAAAAGGTGCAGCCCAAGGGTAAGACCGGACGAGCCGATGTGGCGCTGACGATGATCAATAAGCTGTATGACATCGAGCGCGACCTCAAGGAGGTCAGCGACGAACAGCGGTTCATCGGTCGCCAGGAAAGAAGCTTACCGATCCTCGGTCAGCTGAAAAGCTGGCTGGACAAGACGTACGCCCAGGTGACGCCGCAAAGCGTATTGGGCAAGGCGGTGCATTACCTGGCAAACAACTGGAGCCGCCTGGAACGGTATGTCGAAGCGGGCCATTTGCCAATCGACAACAACCTGGCAGAGCGTGCGATAAAACCGTTTGTCATTGGGCGCAAGGCTTGGCTGTTCAGTGACACGCCCAAGGGCGCCGCGGCAAGTGCGCAGATATACAGCTTGGTCGAGACCGCCAAGGTCAACGGCCAGGAGCCCTATACGTGGCTGCGCCACGTACTTGAGCGCCTGCCGTATGCGTCGTCGGTCTCAGACTACGAAGCCTTGCTGCCATGGAACTGCTCGCCAGAGATACCACGGTAAGCTGAGGCCCTATCTTTTAGAAGGTGGGGTTCATGGATCGCACTCGATTTATCCGCGATGCGCCGCGCGGGCGGCGCTCGATCTCACAGGCGCTGCAAACCTTTCGGCGAACCCCTCGCCATCCCACAGAACCTTCCCCCCCCACCAATCTGGTCTAGTCTCATTAATGACCGGCACCGGGCCAGGGATGTGCACTTGAGTGTCCAGGCCGGATCACCATTGGAGTCCTTGGGAGGTGCCCTCATGAGCCTGCTGCTCGAGCCTTACACCCTGCGTCAGCTGACCTTGCCCAACCGCATCGCCGTGTCACCAATGTGCCAGTATTCCGCCGTCGATGGCTTGGCCAACGACTGGCATCTCGTCCATTTAGGCAGCCGCGCCGTAGGTGGCGCGGGCCTGGTGATTACCGAAGCTGTGGCGGTTACCGCCGATGGCCGCATCACCGCCGAAGACCTTGGCCTGTGGGACGACGCGCAGATCGCCCCGTTACAACGCATCACCCGCTTCATCACCGCCCAGGGCGCCGTGGCTGGCATTCAGCTGGCTCACGCCGGGCGCAAAGCCAGTACCTACCGCCCGTGGCTTGGCAAACCAGGCAGCGTCAAACTGGAGGAGGGCGGCTGGCAGCCGGTGGGGCCATCGAGGATCGCCTTCGATCCGCAGCACACACCTCCACGCGAGCTGAGCCAGGACGAGATCCAGGATGTAATCGCCGCTTTCGTCGCCTCGACCGAACGCGCCTTGAAGGCTGGATTCAAGGTGGTGGAAATCCATGCTGCCCATGGCTACCTGCTGCACCAGTTCCTGTCACCGCTGAGCAACCAGCGCCGTGACGAATACGGCGGTAGCTTCGAAAACCGTATCCGCCTGACCTTGGAGGTGGTCGACGCCGTGCGCAAGGCCTGGCCTGCCGAATTACCGCTGTTCGTGCGGGTATCGGCTACCGATTGGGTAGAGGATGGCTGGAACCCGGATGAAACCGTTGAACTGGCACGCCGCCTGCGGAGTTTGGGCGTGGATCTGATCGATGTTTCTTCTGGTGGCACCTCGGTCAACGCCGAGATCCCTACCGGCCCCGGCTACCAGACCCGCTTTGCCGAGCGCGTGCGCAAGGAATCGGAAATGGCCACCGGCACGGTGGGCATGATCACCGAACCGGCCCAGGCCGAGCACATCCTGCGCACCGGCCAGGCCGACATTATCTTCCTGGCCCGCGAACTGCTGCGCGACCCGTACTGGCCACTGCATGCCGACGACGACCTGGGCGGCAACAAGGCCACCTGGCCGGCGCAATACCAACGCGCCACGAGCAGGGCCAACCCGATTCACGAGTCTGATTTGCGGGACTAGGGGCTTCGAGTTGCTGGGGGTTGGCGAGAGTTTTGTTTGGGGCTGAGATCGAGCGCCGCCCGCGCGGCGCATCGCGAGCTACGCTCGCTCCTACGTTTGTTTCGGGCCAGTCACGCCTGTGACAGGCGCGCGCGACCGCCTTGTTTGTACGACGCGATATCGCGCCATGCGCCAAGGCGTTCGCGCGCAAATCCCACAGGCATAATTGGCCCGAAACAAACGTAGGAGCGAGCGTAGCTCGCGATGCGCCGCGCGGGCGGCGCTCGATCTCGTTGGCGTTACAAATGTACCGACGTACCCCTGAGCCTCCTCAATGCTTGATCATCACATGCCGCACACAGGTGTAGTCCTCCAGCCCATACATCGACATGTCCTTGCCATAACCTGAATGCTTCTGCCCGCCATGGGGCATTTCGCTGACCAGCATGAAGTGGGTGTTCACCCAGGTGCAGCCGTACTGCAAGCGCGCCGCCAGGCGGTGGGCGCGGCCGGTGTCACGGGTCCATACCGATGAGGCCAGGCCGTAATCGGAGTCGTTGGCCCATTCCAGCGCCTGCGCTTCATCGGTGAAGCGGGTGACCGAAACCACCGGGCCAAACACTTCGTTGCGCACGATCTCGTCGTCCTGCAGGGCATCGGCCAGCACAGTAGGCTCGAAGAAATAGCCATCGCCCTCTATTGCCTTGCCACCGGTTACCAGACGAATGTGCGGCTGGGCGATGGCCCGCTGCACCAAACCGGCGACCTTGTCGCGGTGCTGGGCACTGATCAGCGGCCCCAGTTCGGTTTCTTCAGACTCCTGCAGGCCCGGTTTGAGGCTGGCTACGGCTTTACCCAAGCGCTCGACGAAGCGCTCGTAGATCCCGTCCTGCACATACAGGCGGCAGGCTGCGGTGCAGTCTTGGCCGGCGTTGTAAAAGCCGAAGGTGCGGATGCCGTCGATGGCGGCATCGATGTCAGCGTCATCGAACACCAGCACCGGCGCCTTGCCGCCCAATTCCATGTGCATGCGTTTCACGCTGTCGGCGGTGGCGCTGATGATGTGCGCGCCGGTGGGGATCGAGCCGGTCAGCGATACCATGCGCACCTTGGGGTGGGTTATCAACGGGTTGCCGACCGTCTGGCCGCGACCGAAGAGAATGTTCAGCACCCCCGGCGGGAGCAAGTCCTGGGCCAGCTCGCCCAGGCGCAGGGCCGTCAGGGGCGTCAGTTCGGACGGCTTTATCACCACTGTGTTGCCGGCAGCCAGGGCCGGGGCGATCTTCCAGGCCAGCATCATCAGCGGGTAGTTCCACGGCGCGATGGAAGCCACCACACCCAACGGGTCGCGGCGAATCATCGAGGTGTGGCCTGGCAGGTACTCGCCTGCCGCCAAGCCGCCCAGGCAGCGCGCCGCACCGGCAAAGTAGCGGAACACGTCGGCAATCGCCGGGATTTCGTCGTTCAGTGCAGCGCTCAGGGGCTTGCCGCAGTTTTGCGATTCCAGCCTGGCCAGTTCGTCGCCATGGGCTTCGATGGCGTCGGCCAGCGCCAGCAAGGCCTGCGAACGTTCTTTAGGGCTGGTTTGCGACCAGCTGTCGAAGGCCTGGTCGGCAGCGCGCACGGCGCTGTCCACCTGGGCTTCGCTGGCTTCGTTGATCTGCGCCAGGGCAGTGCCCAGCGCCGGGTTGAGCACGGTCCAGGCCGGGCCTTGGCCAGCGACCAGCTGGCCATTGATCAGCATCTGCGTTTGCATCGGGGGCTCCTCCAGGGTCATTTGCCACCGCCCGCGACGCTATCGCCGCCACGGGTCAGGTAATAGGCGCCAAGAATCGGCAGCATGGTCACCAGCATCACCAGCATGGCGACAACGTTGGTCACGGGTACGTCGCGCGGGCGACTGAGCTGGTTGAGCAGCCAGATCGGCAGGGTGCGCTCGTGCCCGGCGGTGAACGTGGTGACGATGATTTCATCGAACGACAAGGCAAAGGCCAGTATGCCGCCCGCCAGCAGCGCCGAGCCGAGGTTGGGCAGGACGATGTAGCGGAAAGTCTGCCAACCGTCGGCGCCAAGGTCCATCGAGGCTTCGATCAGGCTTTGCGAGGTACGCCGCAGGCGGGCGATCACGTTGTTGTAGACGATCACCACGCAGAACGTGGCGTGGCCGACTACGATGGTGAACACCCCGGGCTCTATCCCCAGCGTCTTGAATGCCGAGAGCAGGGCGAGGCCGGTGATGATGCCTGGCAGGGCGATGGGCAGGATCAGCACCAGCGAAATGCTTTCCTTGCCAAAAAAACTGCGCCGGTACAGCGCCGCTGAGGCCAGCGTACCGAGCACCAGTGCGATCAAGGTGGCCAGGCAAGCCACCTGCAGCGAAAGCTTGATTGCCTCAAGCACATCGGGCCGGGCGAAGGCCACGTCGATCCACTTCAGGGTAAAGCCTTTGGGCGGGAAGCTGAACGCCGCGTCTTCGGTATTGAAGGCGTACAGGAAGATGATAAGGATCGGGAAGTGCAGGAACAGCAAGCCGCCCCACGCCGCCAGGCGCAGCCCTGCAGACGCTTTTTCAGAGTGCATCGAAGGCCCCCAGGCGCTTGACGATGGCCAGGTACACCGCGATCAGCACGATGGGCACCAAGGTGAATGCGGCGGCCATCGGCATGTTGCCGATCGCCCCTTGCTGGGCATAGACCATGCTGCCGATGAAGTAGCCGGGCGGGCCGACCAGTTGTGGCACGATGAAGTCACCCAGGGTGAGCGAGAAGGTGAAGATCGAGCCGGCGGCGATACCGGGGATCGACAGCGGCAGGATCACCTGTACGAAGGTTTGCCCTGGCCGGGCGCCCAGGTCTGCCGAAGCCTGCAGCAGCGAAGGTGGCAAGCGCTCCAGCGAGGCCTGGATCGGCAGGATCATGAACGGCAGCCAGATATACACGAACACCAGGAAGCGCCCCAGATGCGAAGTCGACAGCGTGCTGCCGCCCACGCCCGGCACGGCCAGCACTGCTTGCAGCAGGCCATCCAGATGCAGCTGCTGGACGAACCATTGGGTCACGCCGCCCTTGGCCAATAGCAGGGTCCAGGCATAGGTCTTGACGATATAGCTGGCCCACATGGGCATCATCACCGCGATGTAGAAAAACGCCTTGGTCTTGCCGCTGGTGTAGCGCGCCATGTAGTAGGCGATGGGGAACGCCAGCACCGCGCTGGCCAGCGACACCGCCACCGCCATGCTCAGGGTGCGCAGGATGATGTCGAAGTTCGATGGGTTGAACAGCGCGGCGAAGTTGCCCAGGGTCAGGTCCGGGGTCACCGCCATGGTGAAGTCGTCGAAGGTATAGAAGCCCTGCCACAGCAGGTTCAGCAGCGAGCCCAGGTAAATCGCGCCGAACCAGGTCAGTGGCGGGATCAACAGCAGTGCCAGGTACAGGTTGGGGCGCCGGTACAGCAGGTTGGACAAGCTGCGCAGTGTGCTCATCTCAGCGGTCCTCGGTTTCCTGCAGCACCGTCATGGCCTCGCGGGGCCAGTGCGCCTGCAGCCGTTGCCCGGGCTGCCAGGCCTGCACCTGCTTCTGCCAGCGGTCATTGGCCTGGCTGACTGCCAGCAGTTGGCCGTTGTCCAGCTGCAGTTCGTAGCGGGTGGCGCTGCCTTGATACTGGACATCACGCAGCACGCCGCTGACCTGTACCTCATGGCTGGTCACTACCGGGTCGCCCAGGCGAATGTGCTCGGGGCGGATGGAGAAGGGCGCAAGGCTGCCGTTGAGCTGCATGGCCAGCTCGCCACGCACCACGTTGGACGTGCCGACGAATTCAGCGACGAAGGTTGTGCTGGGCTTCATGTACAGGTTGCGCGGGGTGTCGACCTGTTCGATACGGCCGCGGTTGAACACCGCGACCCGGTCGGACATCGACAGCGCCTCGGTCTGGTCGTGGGTGACGAAGATGAAGGTGATGCCCAGTTGGCGTTGCAGCTTTTTCAGCTCGCCTTGCATCTGTTCGCGCAATTTCAGGTCCAGCGCGCCCAGTGGCTCATCCAGCAGCAGCACCCGCGGCCGGTTGACCAACGCCCGGGCCAGGGCCACGCGCTGACGCTGGCCGCCAGACAGCTGTGCCGGTTTGCGCGCGCCATAGCCGGCCAGGGCCACCATGGCCAGGGCCTCTTCGGCGCGGCTTTGGCGTTCGGCCTTGCCCACGCCTTTTACCTTCAGGCCATAGGCGATGTTGTCCAGCACGTTCATGTGCGGGAACAGCGCATAGTCCTGAAACACAGTGTTGACATCACGTTGGTAGGGCGGCATGCCAGCAGCCTCGACCCCTTGGATGCGGATCGACCCGCTGGAGGGTTGCTCGAAGCCCGCGATCAGGCGCAGGCAGGTGGTCTTGCCTGAGCCGGAAGGGCCGAGCATGGAAAAGAACTCGCCATCGATGATGTCGATGCTGACCTGGTCGACGGCCTTGACCTCGCCGAAGGTGCGGGAAACCTGGGTGAACTGGACGGCTAGGGGCATGCGTGGGCTCCAGGAATGAATATTTCTCCTGTACTGGCCTCTTCGCGGGCAAGCCCGCTCCTACAGGTGGAGCGCCACCCTTGCATCAGGTGAAGAACCTGTGGGAGCGGGCTTGCCCGCGAAGAGGCCGGCACAGGCATTCAGACAACCTCAGCGACCACCCATGATCGCAATGTAGTCCTGGGTCCAGCGGCTGTAAGGCACGAACTTGCCCCCTTGGGCCTGCGGTGTTTTCCAGAAGGCAATCTTGTCGAAGTTGTCGAAGCCGTTGGTCTTGCAGCCCTCGGCCCCCAGCAGCTCGCTGGCGGTACACGCCGCCGGCACAGCCGGCAACGAGCCGAACCAGGCTGCCACATCGCCTTGCACCTTAGGTTGCAACGACCAGTCCATCCATTTGTAGGCGCAATTGGGGTGCTTGGCCTCGGCGTGCAGCATGGTGGTGTCGGCCCAGCCGGTCGCGCCCTCCTTGGGAATGGTCGAAGCCACTGGCTGGTTCTCGGCCTTGAGGCCATTGACCATGTAGCCCCAGGAGCTGGAGGCAACCACGCCTTCGTTTTTCACATCGCTCATCTGGACCGTGGCGTCATGCCAATAGCGGTGGATCAGCGGTTGTTGCTGGCGCAGCAGTTCCAGCACGGCCTTGTATTGTGCCTCGTTCAGTTCGTACGGGTCCTTGATGCCCAGTTCGGGCCTGGACGACTTCAGGTACAGCGCTGCATCGGCGATGTAGATCGGCCCGTCATAGGCTTGCACGCGGCCCTTGTTCGGCTTGCCATCGGGCAGGTTCTGCGGCTCGAACACCACGCTCCAGCTGGTCGGTGCCTGCTTGAAGGTGTTGGTGTTGTACAGCAGAACGTTTGGCCCCCACTGGTACGGCGTGCCGTACACCTGCTTGTCGACCACATACCAGCCACCGTTCTGCAAGCGCGGGTCGATGGTCTTCCAATTGGAGATCAGGGCGGTGTTGATCGGCTGTACACGCTTGCCTGCGATCAGCCGCAACGATGCATCGCCCGAGGCGGTGACCAGGTCATAGCCGCCCTTGGTCATCAGGCTGACCATCTCGTCCGAGGTGGCGGCCGTTTTTACACTGACCTTGCAGCCGGTTTCCTTTTCGAAGTTGGTCACCCAGTCGTAGGCCTTGTCGCTTTCACCGCGTTCGATGTAGCCGGGCCAGGCGACGATGTCCAGGCGCCCCTCGCCGGCTCCCAGGGCCTTGGGCGGTTCGGCGGCCTGCAGGCTGGCGCTGGCCAGCATGGCGCAGGTGGTGGCGCCGAGCAATGCGGTCTTGTGCACTGACATGGTGTTCCCTCTTCTTGGCGATCTTGTTCGGGCAGTCATGAGGCAAGCAGTGAAGCAATCGTTATAAGCGTAGTGCGTGGGTGCGAAGCATTGGCGATATCGAGTCTAGTTGGCTTTTTGCCAGCTAATGCAACATCCGGAAGCAAATCCCTGCATGGCGTGCGCTTCGCCAAGCCTTACTCTGGCGTTTGAATCTTCTTACGTGGAGACACGCGAATGAATACCCGGGGCTTGCTTGATCAACTCCTCAAATCCGGCCAGCAAATGCTCGAGAAGCAGGGGGGCGCGACCAAACCTGGCAGCGCGTCAGGCGGGCTTGGCGGGTTATTGTCCGGAGCAGGGGGCGGTCTTTTGGGGGGCGGCGCTCTGGGCCTGTTGCTGGGTAGCAAGAAGGCCCGCAAGTACGGTGGCAAAGCCCTGACTTACGGTGGCCTCGCCGCGCTGGGGGTGCTGGCCTATAAAGCTTATGGCAACTGGCAGGCAAACCAGCGTGTGGCCGCAGCCGAGCCTCAAACGATAGACCGCCTGCCGCCGGCCCAGGCCGAGCAGCACAGCCAGGCGGTACTGCGCGCCCTGGTGGCTGCGGCCAAGTCCGATGGGCATATCGACGAGCGCGAGCGGGCGTTGATCGAGGGCGAGTTTACGCGCCTGGACAGCGACCGCGAATTGCAACACTGGCTGCATGCCGAGCTGAACAAGCCGCTGGACCCGGCTGAAGTGGCCCGCGCTGCGCAAACGCCGGAGATGGCTGCCGAGATGTACCTGGCCAGCGTGATGATGGTTGATGAGGAAAACTTCATGGAGCGTGCCTACCTGGACGAGTTGGCACGCCAGTTGCGGCTGGACCCGGGCTTGCGCCAGGAGCTGGAAAGCCAGGTACGGCAAGCGGTGGCTCCGTAATACACCTGTCGGGGAATATTCAGCGCCTGTTAGATGGAGCGCCGCCCGCGCGGCGCATCGCGAGCTGCGCTCGCTCCTACGTTTGTTTCGGGCCAGTTATTTCTGAGGGATTTGCGCGCGAGCATTTTGCTGCATGGCGCGATATCACGTTGGACGAACAAGGCGGTCGCGCGCATTGGCACAGGCGTTACTGGCCCGAAACAAACGTAGGAGCGAGCGCAGCTCGCGATGCGCCGCGCGGGCGGCGCTCGATCTCACAGGCGCTGAATATGTTGCGTCATGCACATGGTGGCTTTTACCTCATACCCCGCACTTCACCCGCAAAAGCATAAGGCGCCTGGGCTATACTTCGGCGATTTTTCCCGCTCGTTGTGAATTCCTGAGGGCTGAATGTGAAGAACTGGACCTTGCGCCAACGGATCCTGGCAAGTTTCGCCGTGATCATCGCCATCATGCTGCTGATGATCGTGGCCGCCTACTCGCGGTTGGTGACTATCGAAACCGCCGAAGAGGCGGTGGGGACCGATAGCATTCCCGGCGTCTACTACAGCTCGATGATCCGCAGCGCCTGGGTCGACAGCTACGTCACCAGCCAGCAGTTGGTGGGCCTGTCGAACCATCGTGAAATTACTTCGGCCGACCTGGAACTGTTCAGAAACTTCGATAACCGGCTGAAGCAATTCATGGCCAGCTACCAGACCACCATTCAGGACAAGGACGACCAGGCCCGATTTGACAGCTTCGTGCAACTGGAAGAAAACTACCTCAAGATCGTCAACCAGGTGCTGGATGCGTACGGTCAGCACAACTACGACGAAGCCCAACGGCTGATCAACGAGGTCCTCACCCCGGCCTGGATGGACGGGCGCGAGCACCTGAATGATGTGATCGAGAATAATCGGGCCTCTGCCGGTGCCGCCACCAACGAGATCGTCAATGCCGTCAATACGGCCAAGGGCAGCATGTTGGTTTCGCTGTTGCTGGCAATCGTCGCTGCCGGCATCTGCGGCCTGCTGCTGATGCGCGCTATCACGGCGCCCATGCAGCGTATTGTGCATGCACTCGACAAACTGCGCTCCGGTGACCTGAGCATGCGCCTGAGCCTGGATCGCAAGGACGAATTCGGTGCCATCGAAAGCGGCTTCAACGAAATGGCCGAGGCATTGGCCAACCTTGTGGCCCAGGCCCAACGCTCGTCGGTGCAGGTGACCACTTCGGTCACCGAGATTGCCGCCACGTCCAAGCAGCAGCAGGCCACCGCCACTGAAACAGCCGCCACCACCACCGAAATCGGCGCTACCTCGCGGGAGATCGCCGCCACTTCGCGGGACCTGGTGCGCACCATGACCGAAGTGACTACGGCTGCTGATCAGGCATCCAGCCTGGCAGGCTCCGGGCAGCAGGGCCTGGCACGCATGGAAGAGACCATGCACCAGGTGATGGGCGCTGCCGACCTGGTCAATGCCAAGCTCGGTATCCTCAACGAGAAAGCCAGCAACATCACCCAGATGGTGGTAACCATCGTCAAGGTTGCCGACCAGACCAATCTGCTGTCGCTCAACGCCGCCATCGAAGCGGAAAAGGCCGGCGAATATGGCCGCGGCTTTGCCGTGGTCGCTACCGAAGTGCGCCGCCTGGCCGACCAGACCGCCGTGGCCACCTACGACATCGAGCAGATGGTGCGCGAGATCCAGTCGGCAGTGTCGGCCGGTGTCATGGGGATGGACAAGTTCTCCGAAGAAGTGCGCCGCGGCATGTTCGAGGTGCAGCAGGTGGGCGAACAACTCAGCCAGATCATTCACCAGGTGCAGGCCTTGGCGCCGCGCGTATTGATGGTCAACGAAGGCATGCAGGCCCAGGCCACCGGTGCCGAGCAGATCAACCAGGCGCTGGCCCAGCTCAGCGATGCCAGCACCCAGACTGTCGAGTCGTTGCGCCAGGCCAGCTATGCCATCGATGAGCTGAGCCAGGTGGCCGCGGGCCTGCGTGGCGGCGTGTCGCGTTTCAAAGTCTGACCGCGATGAACGACTTGCAACTGCGCAGCGCGGGGGCGGAGAACACCAAAGGGGTGTTGTACCTGCAGTTTCGCATCAGAGAGCAGCGGTTTGCCCTGAGCGTGCACGAGGTGGTCGAAGTGCTGCCCCGTCAGCCGCTCAAGCCGATCGCCCAGGCTCCCGCCTGGGTCGCGGGTATCCTCGCCCATCGTGGCCAGTTGGTACCGGTGATCGACCTTGCCGCACTGAGCTTCGGCCAGCCGGCGGTGCAACGCACCAGCACCCGCTTGGTGCTGGTGCGCTACCGAGGCAGCCTGCAGCTGGGCCTGATCCTGGAGCAGGCCACCGAAACCCTGCGTTGCCAACCGAACGAGTTCCAGCCCTATGGGGTGGACTCAGGTGAAGCGCCTTATCTGGGGCCGGTGCGCCAGGATGCCCAGGGCCTGCTGCAGCGCATCGAAGTCAATGACCTGCTGCCCGACGCCGTGCACGCATTGCTGTATACGCAAGACCCGACAGGGATGCCTAAATGAACGAACAGCGTTTCTTCCGCTTCTTGCGCGAGCGTATTGGCCTGGACGTGGAGTCGGTGGGCGCGCCCATGGTCGAACGCGCGCTGCGTCAACGTTGCGTGGCTGCGGGCGCGATGGACCTGGACGATTACTGGCTGCGCCTGCAGCAGTCGGCAGATGAGCAACAGGCGCTGATCGAAGCGGTGATCGTCCCGGAAACCTGGTTTTTCCGGTACCCCGAATCCTTCAAAGCGCTGGCCAGCCTGGCCCATAAACGGCTGGCTCAACTGGCTGGCGCGCGTCCGTTGCGATTGCTCAGCCTGCCGTGTTCTACCGGCGAAGAGCCCTATTCGCTGGCCATGGCCTTGTTTGACGCCGGCATGGCGCCAGGGGCATTTCTTGTTGATGGAATGGACATCAGCCCCAGTTCGGTAGCCAAGGCCGGGCAGGCGGTGTACGGGCGCAATGCGTTCCGTGGTAGCGAACTGGGCTTTCGCGATCGTTACTTCGATGCTCTGGGCGAAGGCCACCGCCTGCATGAACGGGTACGCCAGCAAGTCAGCCTGCGGGTGGGCAATGTGCTTGACCCGGCGCTGGCCAGCCGCGATGGCCTGTATGACTTCGTGTTCTGTCGCAATCTGTTGATCTATTTCGACGTGGCGACCCAACAGCGTGTGTTCGAAGTGCTCAAGCGCTTGCTGCATCCGCAGGGTGTGCTGTTTATCGGCCCGGCGGAAGGCAGCTTGTTGGCACGCATGGGCATGCGTCCGCTGGGGATCGCCCAGTCGTTTGCCTATGTGCGTCACGAAGGCGACAGCGCCCCCTTGGCGGCGGCACCCGCCCAACCCGCCAAGCGTACGTTCACGACTTTACCCCCACCGGTTTATCCGCAGCCCAGCGTGGCGTTGCCTCGTTCGCTGCGCCCGCTGCGTGTGCTGCCGGTGGCGGCCAAGCCAGCGCCAGCCCGCGAGCACAAGCACGAGGGGGCCAGTGAGTTGCTGGCCGGCATTGCCCGGCTGGCCAATGCCGGAGCCAGCGAGCAGGCCCGTAGCGAATGCCAGCGCTACCTGAGCCAGTACCCGCCGTCGGCACAGGTTTACTACTGGCTGGGATTGCTCAGTGATACTGAAGGCGATGCGCAGCAGGCGTTGAGCCACTATCGCAAGGCCCTGTACCTGGAACCACAGCACCCCGAGGCGCTGGTGCACCTGGCCGCCTTGCTGGCGGCCCAAGGTGACCTGGCCGGCGCCCGGCGCCTTCAGGAGCGCGCGGCGCGGGCTGGCCGGGAGTCTGAACGATGAACAGTGATTCCGCGATGCAGTTGCTCGCCGAGGATGACGCACACATCGACGACTGCTGGAACCGCATTGGCGTGCGCGGCGACAAGCAGTGCCCACTGCTGGAGCGGCATGTTCATTGCCGCAATTGCGAGGTGTATGCCGCTGCTGCCACGCGTTTGCTCGACCGCTATGCGCTGACGCAGGACCACCAGGCTGCAGCGGTACAGCCGGACGAGGAAAACACCGGCCATTCCATGCTGCTGTTCCGTCTGGGCGAAGAATGGCTGGCGCTGGCTACCGCCTGCCTGGTCGAGATCGCCCCGTTGCAGGCGGTGCATTCATTGCCGCACCAGCGCTCGCGGCTGCTGCATGGGGTTGCCAATGTGCGCGGCGCGTTGGTGCCGTGCCTGTCACTGGCTGACTTGCTCGGGGTGCAGGCCGGCGCCACCGAGCCACGTAGCGCCCGGGCGATGCCACGTATGCTGATTCTGGCCGCCGAGGGTGGGCCGGTGGTGATGGCCGTCGAGGAAATCGACGGTATTCATCGGCTCGACCCGCAGCTGCTGGGCAGTGGCCGGGACGCCACACGCTTCACCGCCGCAGTCCTGCAGTGGCGCGGCCGCAGCGTGCGGGTTCTGGACGATCAACACTTAATGTCTGCCGTGCAGCGGAGCCTGTCATGACCCCAGAGCAAATGCGCGACGCATCGTTGCTCGAACTGTTCAGCCTGGAAGCCGAGGCGCAGACCCAAGTGCTCAGCGCTGGCCTGATGGCACTGGAGCGCAACCCCACCCAGGCCGACCAGCTAGAAGCGTGCATGCGCGCTGCGCACTCGCTCAAGGGGGCAGCGCGCATCGTCGGGGTGGATGCTGGTGTCAGTGTCGCCCACGTCATGGAGGATTGCCTGGTAGCGGCTCAGGAAGGCCGACTGCGTCTGACCGCCGAGCATATTGACGCGCTGTTGCAAGGTACCGACCTGCTGATACGTATTGCCACACCCGGCGATGCCGGGGCGCAGGCGACCTTGCCGGTGTTTCTTGCGCAAATGGCCAGCCTGCTCGACTCGGGCACTTCTGCCGCGCCTGTCGTGCCGCTGGCTGCATCCGTGCCGCCGGAGACGCCGCTGGCAACCCTGCCGCCTGCACCCGAGGTAGTGCGAGCCGAACCGCCAGAACCCGAACCCGCCCTGCGGCGCAAGGCTGGCAAGCGCGCTGGCGAAGGTGCCGAGCGGGTACTGCGTGTCACCGCCGACCGCCTCAATAGCCTGCTTGACCTGTCCAGCAAGTCGTTGGTGGAAACCCAGCGGCTCAAACCGTACCTGGCTACCCTGCAGCGCCTCAAACGCATGCACGGCCAAGGCATGCAGGCACTTGACGGCTTGCGCATGCAACTGGAAGACAGTGGTCAGAGCAGCGAGGTGCTCGAGGCCTTGGCACAGACCCAGCGCCTGCTGGCAGAGACCCAGCAGATTTTGCAGCAACAGGCGGCCGACCTGGATGAGTTCGGCTGGCAGGCCAGCCAGCGTGCGCAGTTGTTGTATGACACCGCCCTGGCTTGCCGGATGCGGCCGTTTGCCGACGTGCTGACCGGGCAAAGCCGCATGGTTCGCGACCTGGGCCGTTCGCTGGGCAAACCGGTGCGGCTGGTGGTGGAAGGGGAGAAGACCCAGGTCGACCGCGATGTGCTGGAAAAGCTCGAAGCACCGCTGACCCACCTGTTGCGCAATGCCGTCGACCACGGCATCGAATTGCCCGAGCGGCGCCTGCTGGCGGGCAAGCCGGACGAGGGGGTGATCCGACTGCGGGCTTCGCACCAGGCGGGCATGCTCAGCCTGGAGCTGATCGACGATGGCGCCGGTATCGACCTGGAGCGCCTGCGCAGCAGCATCGTCGAGCGCGCCCTGTCGCCTGCTGATACGGTGGCGCAGATGAGTGAGGCGGAGCTGCTGACGTTCCTGTTCCTGCCCGGTTTCAGCCTGCGCGACAAGGTTACCGAAGTGTCCGGGCGCGGTGTGGGGCTGGATGCGGTGCAGCACTTGATCCGCGAGCTGCGCGGCTCGATCGAGTTGACCCAGGTGGCAGGGCAGGGCTGTCGCTTCCATCTGCAGGTGCCGCTGACCCTGTCGGTCGTTCGCAGCCTGGTGGTCGAGGTGGGCGGTGAGGCTTACGCCTTCCCGCTGGCGCATATCGAACGCACGCTGGAAGTGACCGCCGACCAGATCGTGCAGATCGAGGGGCGCCAGCACTTCTGGCACGAAGGCCGGCATATCGGCCTGGTGGCGGCCAGCCAACTGCTCAATCGCCCGGCCGGGCAAAGTGACGAAGCCAGCCTGCGGGTGGTGGTGATTCGTGAGCGCGAGCAGCTGTACGGCGTGGCCGTGGAGCGGTTGGTGGGGGAGCGGGTGCTGGTCGTGATGCCACTCGACCCACGCTTGGGGAAGGTGCAGGACATTTCCTCAGGCGCCTTGCTCGATGATGGCTCGGTGGTCCTGATTGTCGATGTCGAAGACTTGCTGCGCTCGGTGGAAAAACTGCTCAGCACTGGCAGCCTGGAGCGCATCGAACGCGGCAGCAGCGGAGCCCGTGGTGTGGTCCGCAAGCGCATCCTGGTGGTCGACGACTCGCTGACCGTGCGCGAACTGCAGCGCAAGCTGCTGGGCAACCGTGGCTACGACGTGGCGGTCGCGGTGGATGGCATGGACGGCTGGAACGCCCTGCGCGGCGAGGACTTCGACCTGCTGATCACCGACATCGACATGCCGCGCATGGACGGCATCGAGCTGGTTACCCTGGTGCGTCGCGACCAGCGCCTGCAGTCGTTGCCGGTGATGGTGGTGTCCTATAAAGACCGTGAGGAAGACCGGCGGCGAGGACTGGATGCTGGCGCCGACTACTATTTGGCAAAGGCCAGTTTCCACGACGATGCGTTGCTGGATGCTGTGGTGGAGCTGATCGGAGGTGCTCAGGGATGAAGATCGCCATCGTCAATGACATGCCCCTGGCCGTCGAAGCGTTGCGCCGGGCGGTTGCCCTGGAGCCCGCACACCAAGTCGTATGGGTGGCCAGCAACGGTGCCGAGGCGGTGCAGCGCTGCACTGAGCAGTTACCGGACCTGATCCTCATGGACCTGATCATGCCGGTGATGGACGGTGTCGAGGCGACCCGGCGGATCATGGCCGAAACCCCATGCGCCATTGTCATCGTTACGGTCGACCGTAAACAGAACGTGCACCGCGTGTTCGAGGCCATGGGCCATGGTGCCCTCGATGTGGTCGATACCCCAGCGCTGGGTGCTGGCGATGCCCGCGAAGCGGCGGCGCCCTTGCTGCGCAAGATCCTCAATATCGGCTGGCTGGTCGGCCAGCAGCGTGCACCTGCCGCAAGGTCGGTGGCCGCACCGCCGCGCGAGGCTTCCCAGCGTCGCGGGTTGGTGGCAATCGGGTCTTCGGCGGGGGGGCCTGCAGCACTCGAAGTGTTGCTCAAGGGCTTGCCGGCAGCGTTTCCGGCGGCCATCGTGCTGGTCCAGCATGTGGACCAGGTGTTTGCCGCAGGCATGGCCGAATGGCTCAGCAGCGCAGCAGGCATGCCGGTGCGCCTGGCCCGTGAAGGCGAACCACCGCAGCCAGGGCAGGTACTCCTGGCCGGCACCAACCACCACATTCGCCTGCTACAGAACGGCCAACTGGCCTACACTGCCGAACCTGTGAATGAAATCTACCGGCCCTCGATCGATGTGTTCTTCGAAAGCGTGGCACGTTACTGGAATGGCGATGCAGTGGGCGTGCTGCTCACCGGCATGGGCCGCGACGGTGCCCAGGGCCTGAAGCTGATGCGTCAGCAGGGCTTTCTGACCATTGCCCAGGACCAGGCCAGCAGCGCGGTGTACGGCATGCCCAAGGCTGCTGCGGCTATTGATGCCGCCGTGGAAATTCGCCCGCTGGAACGCATAGCAGGGCGCCTGACTGAATTTTTCGCAAAATGACGAAACGTATTGAATCACGCCGCCAGGCCGGTAGTGATCGGGTGAACAATGATGAATGATTTACCGATCGAAGGTTTCGCGACCACCAACGAAAACTCGGCGATGGTGCTGCTGGTCGACGATCAGGCCATGATCGGCGAAGCGGTGCGGCGTGGCTTGGCCAATGAAGACAACATCGACTTCCACTTCTGTGCCGACCCGCACCAGGCGGTGGCCCAGGCCATGCGCATCAAGCCCACGGTCATTCTTCAGGACCTGATCATGCCTGGCCTGGACGGCTTGACTCTGGTGCGCGAGTACCGCAACAACCCGGTGACCCAGGACATCCCGATCATCGTCCTGTCGACCAAGGAAGACCCGTTGGTGAAGAGTGCGGCATTTGCCGCCGGGGCCAACGATTACCTGGTCAAGCTGCCTGACACGATCGAACTGGTGGCACGCATCCGCTACCACTCGCGTTCCTACCTGACCCTGCTGCAGCGCGACGAGGCCTACCGTGCCCTGCGCGTCAGCCAGCAGCAGTTGCTGGATTCCAACCTGATGCTGCAGCGGCTGATGAACTCCGATGGCCTGACCGGGCTGTCCAACCGTCGCCATTTCGACGAGTACCTGGAGCTGGAATGGCGCCGGGCGATGCGTGAACAGCAGCAGCTGTCGTTGCTGATGATCGACGTGGACTACTTCAAAGTCTACAACGACAGCTTTGGCCACCTGGCCGGTGACGAGGCCTTGCGCCAGGTGGCCGAAGCCATCCGTAGCTCGTGCTCGCGGCCGACCGACCTGCCGGCGCGCTATGGCGGCGAAGAGTTCGCCCTGGTGCTGCCCAACACCTCGCCAGGCGGGGCACGGCTGGTGGCCGAAAAGCTGCGCCAGACCGTGCTGGGCCTGGGCATCCCGCATACTGCGCCGACGGCTGATGCATTTTTGACCGTAAGCATCGGCCTGGCCACCCAGACACCTGCTATTGGCAGCCATTGCCGGCAGCTGATTTCGGCGGCGGACAAGGGACTTTACTTGGCCAAGAACAGCGGGCGGAACCAAGTGGGAGTTGCTTGAGGGGCAAATACCGCCAGCGCACACTGATTAGAGTGTTTCAGAGCATGGCTGGCAGTGTCGATGCCGATGGGTTTACAGCGGTCATTCCACGATCTTTACGGCTTTTGTAATGCCGTGAAAAATGATTATCTTGTCGCCTGGATAATCTAGCTGAACTTCGGCCTTGAACAGATAAATGGAATTGATCTTGAGCGTATTGTCATCGCCATAGTAAGGACACATGGACGATGTCGGTTGGACGGTATGGCGAACGCGGCCAAACGTGTCCGCAAACCTGAATTCTGTCCGGACTTCCCTCAGGTTCTCCTGGGACCCACCCTCGACGCCAGGGAAGTCAAAGCACATATCGATTCTGTACTTTAGAGGGCCACCGCTTGTATCAATTATTTCCTTCAGGCTAAGCGTGCTGTTTCTTTCTTTCGTCAGGGTAATGGTGCCGAGCTCGCCCATAAGTCGCCATTCGTTATAGGTGGCTGATTTAGGAAAGTTTTCGATGATTTTCATGCTGGCCTCGTTCAGGTGCGATTGCAGGTCGGTATTACAAGGTATGAGTTGAATACCAGTCGCCAGTGATTACAACTGGCAGAAATGTCAGTGGCAGTAGTCTGTCGGTTTTCCCTGCCGGGCGGGTCTGCCGCCGCGCCTCCGACTGCGTTATACTCGCGGGCTTTTCACCGAATTCGCACGAGTAGCCCGCCAATGGAAATCCAACCGATCCTGAACACCATCAAGGACCTCACCGAGCGTTCCCAGTCAATTCGGGGGTATCTTTGACTACGATCACAAGCATGACCGCCTGATCGAAGTCAACCGCGAGCTGGAAGACCCCAACGTCTGGAACAAGCCTGAGTACGCCCAGGCACTGGGCCGCGAGCGTGCCATGCTGGCCCAGGTCGTCGAGACCCTGGACAAGCTGTCCAACGGCCTGGGTGACTGCCAGGACCTGCTCGACATGGCCGTCGAAGAAAATGACGAAGGCGCCGTCGGCGACGTCGTGACCGAGCTGGAAAGCCTGGAAGAAAACCTGGCCCAGCTTGAGTTCCGTCGCATGTTCAGCGGCGAGATGGACATGAACAACGCCTACCTGGATATCCAGGCCGGCTCCGGTGGTACCGAAGCACAGGATTGGGCCAACATCCTGCTGCGCATGTACCTGCGCTGGGCCGACAAGCGTGGTTTCGACGCCACCATCATCGAGCTTTCCGAAGGTGAAGTGGCCGGCATCAAGGGTGCCACCGTGCACATCAAGGGCGAGTACGCCTTTGGCTGGCTGCGCACCGAAATCGGCGTGCACCGCCTGGTGCGCAAGAGCCCGTTCGACTCCGGCGCCCGTCGCCACACATCGTTCTCGGCGGTGTTCGTATCGCCCGAGATCGACGACAAGGTCGAAATCGAGATCAACCCGTCCGACCTGCGCATCGACACCTACCGCTCCTCCGGTGCCGGTGGTCAGCACGTGAACACCACCGACTCGGCGGTCCGTATCACCCACGTGCCGACCAACACTGTGGTGGCTTGCCAGAACGAACGTTCCCAGCACGCCAACAAGGACACCGCCATGAAAATGCTGCGGGCCAAGTTGTACGAACTGGAAATGCAGAAGCGCAACGCTGCTTCGCAGGCGCTGGAAGACAGCAAGTCGGACATCGGCTGGGGCCACCAGATTCGCTCCTACGTGCTGGATGACTCGCGCATCAAGGACCTGCGTACCGGCGTCGAGCGTAGCGACTGCCAGAAAGTCCTCGACGGCGACCTCGACCAGTATCTGGAAGCGAGCCTCAAGCAGGGCCTGTGATTAGCACCCCCATGCCGCGCTACCTGGCCAGCCGCCGGTAGCGCGTGCCCTGCCCGGAACGGGCAACGAATACCTGATGGAAAGAATGACGACATGAGCGACCTGAAGACCGAATCGCAAGACCTGCAACAGGAAGAAAACGCCCTGATCGCCCTGCGCAAGGAAAAACTTGCCGCCGAGCGTGCCAAGGGCAATGCCTTCCCCAACGACTTCCGTCGCGACAGCTACTGCAACGACCTGCAGAAGCAGTATGCGGACAAGACCAAGGAAGAGCTGGAAGCAGCCGCGATCCCGGTCAAGGTCGCCGGCCGCATCATGCTCAACCGTGGTTCGTTCATGGTTATCCAGGACATGACTGGCCGTATTCAGGTCTACGTCAACCGCAAGACCCTGCCGGAAGAAACCCTGGCCGCCGTCAAGACCTGGGACCTGGGCGACATCATCAGCGCCGAAGGCACCCTGGCCCGTTCCGGCAAGGGCGACCTGTACGTCGAAATGACCAACGTGCGCCTGCTGACCAAGTCGCTGCGCCCGCTGCCCGACAAGCACCACGGCCTGACCGACACCGAGCAGCGCTACCGCCAGCGCTACGTCGACCTGATGGTCAACGAAGAAACCCGCCACACCTTCCGTGTGCGTTCGCAGGTGATCTCGCACATCCGCAAGTTCCTCATCGAGCGTGACTTCCTTGAAGTCGAAACGCCGATGCTGCAGACCATCCCGGGCGGTGCGGCAGCCAAGCCGTTCGAAACCCACCACAACGCCCTGGACATGGCCATGTTCCTGCGTATCGCGCCGGAGCTGTACCTCAAGCGCCTGGTCGTGGGTGGCTTCGAAAAAGTGTTCGAGATCAACCGTAACTTCCGTAACGAAGGCGTTTCGACTCGTCACAACCCTGAATTCACCATGCTCGAGTTCTACCAGGCATACGCTGACTACCGCGACAACATGGACCTCACCGAGGAACTGTTCCGCGAGCTGGCGCAACTGGTGCTGGGCTCCACCGACGTGCCGTACGGCGACAAGGTATTCCACTTCGGCGAGCCGTTCGTGCGCCTGTCGGTGTTCGACTCGATCCTCAAGTACAACCCGGAGCTGACCGCTGCCGACCTGCAGGACGTTGACCGCGCCCGCGAGATTGCCAGGAAGGCTGGCGCCAAGGTGCTGGGCCATGAAGGCCTGGGCAAGCTGCAGGTGATGATTTTCGAAGAGCTGGTCGAGCACAAGCTGGAACAGCCGCACTTCATTACCGAGTACCCGTTCGAAGTGTCGCCGCTGGCCCGTCGCAACGACGAGAACCCGGCCGTTACCGACCGTTTCGAGCTGTTCATCGGTGGTCGCGAGATCGCCAACGCCTACTCCGAGCTCAACGATGCCGAAGATCAGGCCGAGCGCTTCCTGGCCCAGGTGGCCGAGAAGGACGCGGGTGACGATGAAGCCATGCACTATGACGCCGACTTCGTTCGTGCGCTGGAGTACGGCATGCCGCCGACCGCCGGCGAAGGCATCGGCATCGACCGCCTGGTGATGCTGCTGACCAACTCGCCGTCGATCCGCGACGTCATCCTGTTCCCGCACATGCGTCCGCAGGCCTGAGTGAGCTGAACGAGCCGCCTTTCGAGGCGGCTTTTTCTTGCCTGAAGCTTTATGTTGTCGGTACCGGCCTCTTCGCGGGTAAACCCGCTCCTACAAAGGCCTTGTAGGAGCGGGTTTACCCGCGAAGGGGCCAGCACTGACGAAACACCGCCCATGAGGTATCCCCCGTGACACCCGCCATGCCTGACCAAGGCGCCGCCGGCATCGCCACCGCCGTCGCCGAAAGCGTGCAATACCAAGGCCGCAAGACTGCCCGCCAAGGCAGCGAACAGCGTCGCCAGTTGATTCTCGATGCCGCCATGCGCATTGTCGTGCGCGATGGCGTGCGCGGTGTGCGCCACCGGGCAGTGGCCGCCGAGGCCGGCGTGCCATTGTCGGCCACCACCTACTACTTCAAGGACATCGAGGACCTGCTCACCGATACCTTTGCCCAGTACGTCGAGCGCAGTGCGGCCTACATGGCCAAGCTGTGGGCCAACACCGAGGTGGTGTTGCGCCAGTTGCTGGCACAGGGCGATGGCAGCCCGCAGGCCCGGGCGCGGCTGGCTGACGAGGTGGCGCGTATGACCGCCGACTACGTTCAGCGGCAATTGCTGAACCGCCGTGATTTCCTGATGGCCGAGCAGGCCTTCCGCCAGGAAGCATTGCTGTGCCCGCGACTGGCCGAGCTGGTGTGCGCTCATGAACAGATCCTGCTGCACGGCACCCGGCAATTGCTGCAGGTCGTGGGCTCGCGGCAGCCGGAGCAGGATGCACAGATGTTGACGGCGATTATCGAGCAGTTGGAATATCAAGGCCTGCTCAAGCAAGCGAATGCGCAAGCCGATGGGCAGATGCTCGCTATGCTTACCCGATACCTGCAACTGGTGCTGGCATCGGCCTGAGGCGAGAACGACCTTTTCAAGGAGAACCTGATGAAAGCCTGGCGTGTGGTGTTGTTGACTTTGTCATTCCTGCTGCTGGGCGGTTGTCTGGTGACCTTCCATGAGCCCTTGCCCAGCAACCAGGCAGCGCCCAAGGCCCTGCTCGGCAAGTGGAGCAGCAAGGACGCCTGGGGGGAGCCGCTGAAACTGGTGATCAGCCGTAGCGGTGGCGACGCCTACAAGGCGGTGGCCACGGCCAAGGGCAAGGCCCCTGAAGAGTACGTGTTCACCGTGTCACGCCACGGCAACCGCTGGTACTTGTCGGCTGGCGTGCCCAAGCGGCTGGGTGGCAATTTCCTGATTGGCGGCTTCGACATCGTCGATGGCAAGGAACTGGTGGTCTACAACCTGGACGTCGAGCAGGTGCAGCAGGCGGTGGACAAAAAGGAACTGACCGGGCGCAGCACCGAAGTGCCGGACGACAACGGCGACGGCGTGCTGATCGACAGCCCGGCGGCGCGGGTGCTGGCCTACCTGGACGACCCGGCCAACTCCGACCTGTTCGTCGAAGTGGCGCGGTTCCAGCGTTCCGGCAAGTAGTGGCCTGTACCGGCCTCTTCGCGGGCAAGCCCGCTCCTACGGGGGCCTTGCCAGGCCTGGGCTTCGTGATATCCATGTAGGAGCGGGCTTGCCCGCGAAGAGGCCGGTACAGGTTTCGTGTACTAGAAAGGAGTCCCCGGTGGACGAATACCAGCAAACCATCCGCGCCCTGTCCGACCGCATCGTTGCGGCACAGACGCCTATTCGGGTCCTGGACGCGGTGAAGTGGGACGACAACATCCGCCAGGGTTTTCTCAAGGCCAAGGGCAAGGAGCCGCCGGCGGTAGATCGTGCCTACTACCAATCGCGCCCGCTGTCGTTCGACTCCAGCGCTGTCAAGGCCGAGTTCCAGGGCATCGAGCGCGACATCATTCGCCAGCTGGGCCAGTTCAACCCGGTCGGGCAGATCATGAAGCGCATGTGCCGTGAATACCGCATGGTGGTGCGCATGCTTGAAGCGCGCGGTACCGAAGACTTCGGCCTGATCTCCCAAGAGCTGTATGGCGCCGCCTCGGATGCCTTCCACGCCGGTGACCCGACCCTGGCCGACCTTGGGCTGATGCTGTCGGACTACCTGAACAACATCGATGGCCGTGGTGACCTCAAGGATGAGCCAAAGAACCTCACCGCCAAGGAAGCCGTGGAGATCCTCCAGCATCGGCTGAACAAAGTGTTCGGCGAGGCCGAGGGAACCATTCGTGTGTTCGAGTCAGACGGCATCGTCGCTGACGCCGCAGCCGGTGCCGACTACATCAAGGTGCGTGCCGATGCCATGTTCAACACCCGCGATGTGCGCGCCCTGGAGGTGCACGAAGGGTTGGTGCATGTCGGGACCACGCTCAATGGCCTGAACCAGCCGATCTGCACCTTCCTGGCCAAGGGCCCGCCCTCGTCGACGGTAACCCAGGAGGGCCTGGCAATCCTCATGGAGGTGATCGCCTTTGCCTCCTACCCCAGCCGCCTGCGCAAGCTCACCAACCGCACCCGAGCCATCCACATGGTCGAGGAGGGTGCAGACTTCATGCAGGTCTACGGTTTTTTCCGCGAGCAGGGCTTCGAGATGGCGCAGAGCTACAGCAACGCCAGCCGGGTGTTCCGCGGGTCGGTGCCCAACGGCTTGCCATTCACCAAGGACTTGTCCTACCTCAAGGGCTTCATCATGGTTTACAACTACATTCAGTTGGCCGTGAAGAAGGGCAAACTGGAACAGATCCCGTTGCTGTTCTGTGGCAAGACCACCCTGGAAGACATGCGCACCCTGCGCCAACTCGTCGAGGAAGGGCTGGTCGAGCCGCCCAAGTACCTGCCCGAACAGTTCCGCGACCTTAACGCGCTGTCGGCCTGGATGTGCTTCTCCAACTTCCTCAACCACCTGAGCCTGGACCGTATTGAAGCCGACTACGCGAACATTCTCTGAGAACTGCCGCCTGCTGGTCCTGGGCCTGGTCCTGCTGAGCCTTGGCGGCTGCAGCAGCCTGCTGTTCTACCCCGAGCGTGGTCAGGCCTTCACCCCTGAGCGGGCCAAGCTGGAATACCGCGACGTCACGCTGACCACTGCTGATGGCATCCGCCTTCACGGTTGGTGGCTGCCGGCCAAGGCCGGGGTCGAAGTCAAGGGTACGGTGCTGCACCTGCACGGCAACGGCGGTAACCTGCCTGGGCACCTGGGGGGTAGCTACTGGCTGCCGGAGCAGGGCTATCAGGTGTTGATGATCGATTACCGCGGCTATGGCTTGTCTCAGGGCCAGCCGAGCCTGCCGGAAGTGTACGAGGACATTGCCGCAGCCATGGCCTGGCTGGAGCAGGCGCCCGAGGTCAGGGGAAAGCCGTTGGTATTGCTGGGGCAGAGCCTGGGCGGTGCGATGGCCATTCATTACCTGGCGGCCCACCCCGAGCAGCGCCAGCGCTTCAGCGCCCTGGTGTTCGATGGCGTGCCGGCCAGTTACCGCGCGGTGGGGCGCTTTGCGCTCAGCACCTCCTGGATGACCTGGCCATTACAGGTTCCGCTGTCGTGGCTGGTGCCGGACGGTGACAGCGCGATCCACTCGATCGAGCAATTGAGCAGCCCGCCCAAGTTGTTTTTCCACAGCATCGACGACAACCTGGTGCCGATGGACAACGCCATTCGCCTGTATCAGCACGCGCCACCACCGCGGGTGCTGCAACTGACCCGAGGGGGGCACGTGCAGACGTTCGCCGACCCTACCTGGCGCCAGGTGATGCTGCGATTCCTCGATGACCCCAGCCATTTCAACGGCCTGCGGCGGCTAGCCGAAGTGCCCAATTACCCTGACGAGAAGAACAAGCAATGAGTGAAGAACGCAACGCTATCCCGCTGATCCTGACCGGCGTCGGCAGCATCATCGTGACGGTGGGGGCTTTGTGGTATTACGGTTATCTGCATTTCGCCAAGCCCGAAGATGCCCTGCTGCTGCAGGATTTCACCATGCTCAAGACCATCCCCGGCGAGGACTACAAGGTATCGCTGGACCCGGCGCCGCAAGTGGCCCAGTGCGTCGATGGGGTGCTGGTGCTGTTCGACACCCAGCAGAAAGGCCTGACCGGCGTGCTGGTGGACAACCGCAAGCGTGCGGTGCGCTGCATGGGCGAGGAAACACCGCAGCAGGTGCAGTGAGTGTTCGGCGCAGCATTTTTGGCGCCCGCGAGATCGAGCGCCGCCCGCGCGGCGCATCGCGAGCAAGCTCGCTCCTACATCTGTTTCGGGCCAGTTACGCCTGTGACAGACGCGCGCGACCGCCTTGTTTGTACGACGCGATAACGCGCTATGCACCAAGGCGTTCGCGCGCCAACCCCACAGGCATAATTGGCCCGAAACAAACAGAAAGGCCTGACCGACGTGCTGGTGGACAACCGCAAGCGTGCGGTGCGCTGCATGGGCGAGGAAACACCGCAGCAGGTGCAGTGAGTGTTCGGCGCAGCATTTTTGGCGCCCGCGAGATCGAGCGCCGCCCGCGCGGCGCATCGCGAGCAAGCTCGCTCCTACATCTGTTTCGGGCCAGTTACGCCTGTGACAGACGCGCGCGACCGCCTTGTTTGTACGACGCGATAACGCGCCATGCACCAAGGCGTTCGCGCGCAAATCCCACAGGAATAATTGGCCCGAAACAGATGTAGGAGCGAGCTTGCTCGCGATGCGCCGCGCGGGCGGCGCTCGATCTCACAGGCGCCACAACATTATCGGCGAACAAAGAAAAGCCCCGCCTCAATCGCGGGGCTTGTCCTTTCAGCGTTCCAGCCTTACCGCTGAGCCTGGCTCACCGAGCGTGGTGCCACCGGCTGGTTGTCGTTGGAGATGGTCACCTCCACCCGTCGGTTCTGCGCACGCCCCGAGTTGCTCGAGTTGTCCGCTACCGGGTACTCCTTGCCATAGCCTTGCGAAACGATACGCGCCGGATCTACCCCGGCACGTACCAGTGCCATGCGCACGCTGTTGGCGCGGCGCTCGGACAGTGTCTGATTGTAGTTGGCCGAGCCGACGCTGTCGGTGTAGCCCTCGACGATCACCTTGCGTTCCGGGTTTTCCTGGAGGAACCGCGCCAGCTTGGTGATGTTCGGGTAAGCGCTGCTCTTGAGTTCGGCTTTGTTGAAGTCGAACAGTACATCGCCGAAGGTCACCAGCGTTCCGCGGTCGGTCTGCTTGGCGTTGAGGCTCTCCTGCAGCTTGGCTATCTGCGCGTCGCGGGCATCCAGCTTGGCCTGGGCGCGCTGGGCCGAGGCGTTCTTCAGTTCAGCTTCGGCAGTGCGCAGGGCAATGGTCTGCTTGGCCACTTCGACGCGCTGGTTGGTCAGGTAGGCCAGTTGGTCGACTTTCTTCTCGTCTTCACGGTCCATGTAGGCCTTGTCGGCCTTGTTCAGCCAGTCCTGGGCGTCCTTGGTCTCCAGCGCCGCAACCTTGCTCGCTTGCGGATTGCTCTGCAGAGAAGAGAAGTTGGTGCGGGCCGCTTCCAGGTTGGCATTCGGATCGTGCGAGCAGGCAGCAAGACCGACGCTCAGGGCCAGCAGGGCGGGAATCATGACGTGTTTGCGCATAGTGTTCATCCTTTGATCGAGTGCGAAGGCTAAGGTTGGCGGGGCAGGGTTCACTGAACGCTGCGCAGGCCTTCCTCACGTACGTCCTGAACGCCCTGGCGGGCATCCTGCACGGCCTTCTGGGCTTTGGCTGCCTGGGCCTTGCGTTCGGCGAGGCGGGCATCCCATTCGGCCTGTTGGGCCAGGCGCTTGGCCTCGTCGTACTTCTTGTCGTGCATGGCGATTTCGGCTTGCTTGAACTTGTCCTGAGCCGCCTTCATTTCCACGGCGGCGAACTCGGTACCGCCGGCGCTGACGGCGGAGTTCACGGCGGACTGGGTAACGGCATACTGCTCGGTGGGCGGATTGCCCGCACAGCCGGCCAGGACCAGGCTACTGCCCAGTGCCAGCGCGGCCAGCTTGAACCCGCGCACATGAGTGGATGACAGTTTGCTAGTGCGGGTCTTCATGGTGGTCAGTTCCATTGGATCACTCCTGATAACGACGATGTCCGTAGCAGTCCATCGCTCAATCCCTGACAAAACCGCGCGCTTCAGCTCAACGGTGCACGAGGGCAGTGTGCAGGGTTTTAGCGTGATGGCTATTGGCTCCGACTCGGACGTTTTTCGAATAGTTCAGAAAAAAGCGTCGTAATCGGATAACTATTTCTGACTGATCGGTCAGTGCGATTTGTCTGGAACTTTCTCAGGCTGAAGCGGTATTCCGGGCCTTTAGCAGGCCCGGAACGGGGGGAGCGGACGGTTACTTGTCGCTGTCGACTGTAGCGTTGCTCAAGTTGTGCAGGTGCTGGCGGGACAGGGAGAGAAAGCGCGGTGTAGGACCAACGTCTTCGTACAGGGGGTCACCCTCTTCGTCGGTGGCGATGACCTGGCGGCCCTGTACATAGGGGAAGCTGGCCTCCAATTCTTCAAGGGCGGCTGCGACCAGTTCGCCGAGCAGTTCTTCGGCCGTGCGTTTGGGGTACATGTCGATCAGCGCGGCCAGGCGCGCCTCGGACTCCAGGTCCAGGTGCAGGACATGGCCCGTACGGCTGAGGGTGCCGGCGGCATTCTGTTCCCAATGCTGGGCGAGTTCACGAATTTTCATGATGACCTCTGTTGACGCCTGGAAAGGCTGCACTGCATGGGAGTGCTGTGCTTTCACTTTAGTTTGGTTTGGCCGATCACGGCTTGCCATCGTCGCCCGGCTGTGGGCACTCTTGGGGGATACCGCCCCCCCTGTAGGAGCGGGTTTACCCGCGAACACCGGCACCGCCGGTGCCAGGCACCGCCTTGGGTTATTCACGGGTTAACCCGCGCTTGCACAGGGCGCGCTGAGGCTGATAGGGATGCAACGGAGAGAGCGCCAATGACTGATATCGATGTGCGTTTGCGTGAAGATGTCCATGTGTTGGGCGAACTGCTTGGCGAAACCATTCGCCAGCAGCATGGCGATGCGTTCCTGCAGAAAATCGAGGACATCCGCCACAGTGCCAAGGCCGACCGCCGCGGCCCTGGTGAGCAACTGAGTTCAACCCTGGCGGACTTGGCCGAAGAAGACCTGCTGCCTGTAGCGAGGGCCTTCAACCAGTTCCTCAACCTGGCCAACATGGCCGAGCAGTACCAGTTGATCCGCCGCCGCGACGCTGACCAACCCGAACCTTTCGAAGCGCGGGTACTGCCCGAGCTGCTGGGGCGTCTGAAGCAGGCCGGCCACAGCAACGACGCCCTGGCCCGGCAACTGGCCAAGCTCGATATTCAGTTGGTGCTCACCGCACACCCCACCGAAGTGGCCCGTCGCACGCTGATCCAGAAGTACGACGCGATCGCCGGCCAACTGGCCGCACAGGACCATCGTGACCTGACCGCGGCAGAACGCCAGCAAGTGCGCGAACGCCTGCGCCGGCTGATCGCCGAGGCCTGGCATACCGAAGAAATCCGCCGCACCCGGCCTTCGCCGGTAGACGAAGCCAAGTGGGGTTTCGCAGTGATCGAGCATTCGCTGTGGCACGCCATCCCCAGCCACCTGCGCAAGGTCGACAAGGCCCTGCTGGAGGCCACTGGCCTGCGGCTGCCGCTGGAGGCCGCGCCGATCCGCTTTGCCTCGTGGATGGGGGGGGACCGGGATGGCAACCCCAATGTGACGGCTGCCGTCACCCGCGAAGTGCTGCTGTTGGCGCGCTGGATGGCCGCCGACCTGTTCCTGCGCGATATCGACGCACTGGCCGCCGAGCTGTCCATGCAGCAGGCCAGCGACGCCCTGCGCGCGCAAGTCGGCGACAGTGCCGAGCCTTACCGCGCAGTGCTCAAGCGATTGCGCGACCGCCTGCGTGCGACACGCGCATGGGCGCAGTCGGCCTTGACCAGCAACCAACCGGCCGGTGCCGACGTGCTGGTGGAGAACCGCGAGCTGATCGCGCCGCTGGAGCTGTGCTACCAGTCACTGCACGAATGCGGCATGGGCGTTATCGCTGAAGGCCCGCTGCTTGACTGCTTGCGCCGTGCGGTCACCTTCGGCCTGTTCCTGGGCCGCCTGGACGTGCGCCAGGACGCTGCCCGTCACCGTGATGCGCTGACCGAGATTACCGATTACCTGGGCCTGGGGCGTTACGCCGACTGGGATGAGGAGCAGCGCATCGCGTTCCTCCAGGCCGAGTTGAAAAACCGCCGGCCCCTGCTACCTGCGCATTTCAAGCCGCAAGCGGACACCGCCGAAGTGCTGGCGACCTGCAGGGAAGTGGCCGCTGCACCGGCCGCCTCGCTGGGGTCTTACGTCATCTCCATGGCGGGGGCCGCCTCGGATGTACTGGCGGTACAACTGTTGCTCAAGGAAGCCGGCCTGACCCGCCCCATGCGTGTGGTGCCACTGTTCGAGACCCTGGCCGACCTCGACAACGCCGGCCCGGTCATGCAGCGCCTGCTTGGCCTGCCGGGCTACCGCGCGGGCCTGCGCGGCCCGCAGGAAGTGATGATCGGCTACTCCGATTCGGCCAAGGACGCCGGCACCACGGCTGCTGCCTGGGCGCAGTACCGGGCTCAGGAAAACCTGGTGCGTATCTGTGCCGAGCATCAGGTCGAGCTGCTGCTGTTCCACGGTCGTGGCGGTACGGTCGGGCGAGGCGGTGGCCCGGCCCATGCCGCGATCCTTTCGCAGCCACCGGGTTCGGTAGCGGGGCGTTTCCGCACCACCGAGCAGGGTGAAATGATTCGCTTCAAGTTCGGCCTGCCGGGCATCGCCGAGCAAAACCTCAACCTGTACCTGGCTGCCGTGCTTGAAGCCACGCTGTTGCCACCGCCGCCCCCGCAACCTGCCTGGCGTGAGGTGATGGACCAGTTGGCTGCCGATGGTGTCCAGGCCTACCGCAGCGTGGTACGGGAGAACCCTGATTTCGTCGAGTACTTCCGCCAGTCGACGCCAGAACAGGAGCTGGGGCGCCTGCCGCTGGGCAGCCGCCCGGCCAAGCGCCGCGCCGGGGGTATCGAAAGCCTGCGCGCCATCCCGTGGATCTTCGGCTGGACCCAGACCCGGCTGATGCTGCCGGCCTGGCTGGGCTGGGAAACCGCGCTGACTAACGCCTTGGCTCGGGGGCAGGGTGAGTTGCTGGCGCAGATGCGTGAGCAATGGCCGTTCTTCCGCACTCGCATCGACATGCTGGAAATGGTCCTGGCCAAGGCCGATGCGCAAATTGCCGAGGCCTACGACGAACGTCTGGTGCAACCGCACTTGCTCCCTTTAGGTGCGCACCTGCGCGACCTATTGTCGCAGTCGTGCCAGGTGGTGCTGGGCCTGACCAGGCAGCCGGTGCTACTGGCGCACAGCCCCGAGACACTGGAATTCATTAGCCTGCGCAATACCTATCTGGACCCGTTGCACCGCCTGCAGGCAGAGTTGCTGGCCCGCTCGCGCAGCCGCGAAGCCGCTCTGGACAGCCCGTTGGAGCAGGCCTTGCTGGTGACCGTGGCGGGTATTGCTGCCGGGCTGCGCAACACCGGCTAAGGGCAAGCCCGGGTCATGCCTGGCGAGTGTCATACAGGCCCGGCACAATGTCGGGAAGGGTGGTTGCGCCGGGCGCAACCGCCTGCCCGGTCAGCCGCAAGTGGCGCATTCCTGCAACTTTGGGACGCTTGTCTGGCTGCCGGGCGCTGTGTATCTTGAGCAGCCTTCTGACCGATTTATGGTCATACCCGATTTTCCGGACTTGGCCCTGGTTGCCGAATCCATTGAATTTCATAAAAAAATTTGAGGAGCACAAGATGCGCGTAATTCTGCTGGGAGCTCCCGGGGCCGGTAAAGGTACTCAGGCAAAGTTCATCACCGAAAAGTTCGGTATTCCACAGATCTCCACCGGTGACATGCTGCGTGCCGCCGTCAAGGCCGGTACCCCGCTGGGCCTGGAGCTGAAGAAAGTCATGGATGCCGGCCAGCTGGTCTCCGACGAGTTGATCATCAGCCTGGTGAAGGAGCGCATTGCCCAGCCTGATTGCGCCAACGGCTGCCTGTTCGACGGCTTCCCACGCACCATCCCGCAGGCCGAAGCCATGGTCGCTGCCGGTGTCGACATCGATGCCGTGGTCGAAATTGCCGTGGACGACGAAGAAATCGTTGGCCGCATGGCTGGCCGCCGCGTGCACCTGGCCTCGGGCCGTACCTACCACATTCAATACAACCCGCCGAAAGTGGAAGGCAAGGACGACGAGACCGGTGAAGACCTGATCCAGCGTGACGACGACAAAGAAGAAACCGTTCGCCATCGCCTGTCGGTCTACCACAGCCAGACCAAGCCGCTGGTGGATTTCTACCAGAAGCTGTCGGCTGCCAATGGCGGCAAGCCGAAGTACAGCCACATCGAAGGTGTCGGCTCGGTTGAAGCCATCACCGCCAAGGTCCTGGCAGCCCTGAGCTGAACCGGCGCCTGACGCACCTCGACAACGGCCCGCTTGCGGGCCGTTGTCGTTTGTAGGCCGCACAGCGGCCCCCTCGGGACACAACGCCGCTGCTGCTCTATACTGCCGCTCTTTTTCATTCGCACCTGGATACCCGTTCGATGACCACCCTGCTGGCCCTGGATACCGCCACCGAAGCCTGTTCCGTCGCGCTGCTGCATGACGGCAAGGTAACCAGCCACTACGAGGTGATCCCGCGCATGCATGCCCAGAAGCTGCTGCCGATGATCAAGCAACTGCTGGCCGACTCTGGCGTGGCACTGAATGCGCTGGATGCCATTTCCTTTGGCCGTGGCCCGGGCGCGTTCACTGGCGTGCGTATTGCCATCGGTGTGGTGCAAGGCCTGGCCTTTGCCCTCGAACGCCCGGTGCTGCCGGTGTCCAACCTGGCCGCACTGGCCCAGGGTGCATTGCGCGAGCATGGTGTGCAGCAGGTGGCAGCGGCCATTGATGCACGCATGGATGAAGTGTACTGGGGTTGCTACCAGGCCACGGCGGGCGAAATGCGCCTGGTCGGCCGTGAAGCCGTGTTGCCGCCCGAGCAGGTGGCGCTGCCGGCAGGCAGCAATGGCGAGTGGTTCGGTGCCGGTACCGGATGGGGCTATGCCGAGCGCCTGGCGGTACAGGTGGCGGCTAGCAACCCGGGTGCCTTGCCCAACGCCCTGGACGTCCTCAGCCTGGCCACCTTTGCCTGGGCCCGTGGCGAGGCAATCGTCGCCGAGCAGGCGCAGCCGGTTTATCTGCGCGATAATGTAGCCACGCCCAAGAAGCACTGAGTGCTGTTCGTCGGTTATCGCCGAACACGCTAAAACCTTTTGCGCGATCTGTGGTCCAGTTATCACTCAAGCATTAGCGACGGAACCCTGATGCTGCTAAATTGCCATCATTGGTCCTGAGTGCTCATGCCATGCGTATCGACGGTTTCTCATCGCAGTCCTACCCGCTCAAGCGCACCTCGCGCAAAGCAGCGGTGCGTGACCAGGCCATCGACGATGCCGAGGTAATCGAGGAGGCAGAAGCCGCCCCGCAGGAAACCACCGCCCGCCGCCCTGGTGGTGGACTGCCAGCCCGGCAGCAAGACATGGTTTTCCCTCGTGCCCGTGACCGCCGCACCGCCACCGCACTGGCCAGCTACCTGAGCACTGCCGGTTTTACCGACTGGGACATGGAAGTACTGGGGCTCGACCTGTACATTTGATGGATGAATCCGTCACCACTGCCTTACTTTCTCGGTTGCCCGTCGTGGAGCGAAAACGCCTGGCGCGACTACCTGTACCCCGCTGACGCCAACAGTAATCAAATGCTTGGCTTCTACAGCCAGGTCTTCAACGCCGTCGAAGGCAACACCACTTTCTATGCACGTCCCGCGCCCGGGACCATTGCCCGCTGGGCGCAAGTCATGCCCGAGCACTTTCGCTTCACTGCCAAGTTTCCGCGGGATGTCAGCCATGAGGGCGACCTGCGTGACCAGCTTGAACCTGCCTTCGACTTCACCCGGCTGATGGCCCCGCTGGGCCAGCGCGTATCACCCTACTGGCTGCAGTTGCCGGCCCAGTTCGGCCCGGCGCGCCTGGGTGAGCTTTGTCACTTCCTCGATCAGATCGCCGTGCCGGTGGCCGTGGAAGTGCGCAACCAGGCCTTTTTTGCCAAGGGTGAGGAAGAACGCCTGCTCAATCGCCTGCTGCACGAACGCGGCGTAGAGCGCATCTGCCTCGACCCCCGTGCGTTGTTCAGTTGCATCTCGCGCGACCCTGCCGTGCTGCATGCGCAGTCGAAGAAGCCCAAGGTACCACCGCGTCCGGCAGCCTTCAGCCAGCATCCGCAGGTTCGCTTCATCGGCCATCCGGAACTGGAGGCCAATCAGGCCTTCCTTAGCCCTTGGGTAGAAAAGGTCGCCGCCTGGATTGAAGAAGGCCGCAATCCCTATATCTTCCTGCACACCTCGGACAATCGCCTGGCTGCGGCGCTGGCCCAGCGTTTCCATCAGCGCCTGATGGCGCGCCTGCCTGGCCTGGCACCTTTGCCGGAATTGCCGCGCGCCCCTGAGGTCGAACAATTGGGGCTACTCTGACCTTTCCCTGACTGCCGGAGGTTGAACCATGGATGTGCAAACCCTGCGAGCTGAGGCCTTCAAGGCGTTACACGAGCGCGAGGGCGCGTTCGTCATTCCCAACCCGTGGGATGCCGGCTCCGCCAAGTTGCTCGCCAGCCTGGGTTTCGAGGCACTGGCTACCACCAGTGCCGGCTTGGCCTTCAGCCTGGGCCGGCCAGACGCCGAAGGCGCCTTGAGCCTGGACGATACACTGGACAATGCCGGCGAGATCGTCGATGCCACCGCGCTGCCGGTGGCCGCCGATCTGGAAAACGGCTTTGGCGACTTGCCCGAAGACTGTGCCCAGACCATTCTGCGTGCCGCCGAAGTCGGCCTGGTGGGCGGCTCCATCGAAGATGCCAGTGGCCGCAGTGATGCGCCCATCTATGACTTCGGGCTGGCCGTGGAGCGGGTGCGCGCCGCCGCGCAGGCTGCGCGAAGCCTGCCATTCCCGTTCACCTTGTGCGCCCGGGCAGAAAATCTGCTGCACGGACGCATGGACCTCGACGACACCATCCTGCGCCTGCAAGCCTATGCCGAGGTCGGTGCCGACGTGCTCTACGCCCCCGGGCTGCGCACCGTGGAGGAAGTCCGTGCCGTGGTGCAGGCAGTCGCACCGCGCCCTGTGAATGTGCTGATGGGCATGGCGGGCGTGCCGCTGAGCGTCAACCAGTTGCAGGACCTGGGCGTGCGCCGCGTAAGCGTTGGCTCGTCGCTGGCCCGTGCTGCACTCGGGGCCTTCTACCGGGCGGCGCAGGAAATTCGCGATGAGGGCACGTTCGGCTACGGTGAGCAGGCAATGCCGTTTGCCCAGCTGAACGACCTGTTCCGCCGCTGATGCGGGCATTGCTGGCGCTACTGGTCGGCCTGCTGACGGTGGCCGGCCTGGCCTGGCACTTTGGCTGGCGCCTGCCTGCCGCATGGAACCCCTGGGCGCCGCTGGACGTACGCCAGCCGCCCAACCTGCTGACCCCCTACAAACTGTCGCGCCTACGCGATGACCCAGCGCTGTGCCGGCAGGCGCTGGAAACCAGCCACCTGCGTTACCGGGCACAAGCCGATAGCCCGGCGTCGGCCAGCTGCCCACTGCGGAACGTATGGCGCATCGAGGGCGGCCAGGCGCGGCTGAGCAGCAGCTTTCTGGCCAGTTGCCCGTTGGCGGTGGCCTATGCACTGTTCGAAAACCATGGCTTGCAGCCGGCGGCGCAGGAAGTGTTTGGGCAACCGGTGACGCAGGTCGATCACCTGGGCAGCTTTGCCTGCCGCAACGTCTACCACCGCAAGCAGGGCCGTTTGAGCCAGCATGCCACGGCCAATGCCTTGGACATCAGCGGTTTCCGCCTGCAGGACGGCCAGCGGATCGTGCTGGCGCGTGACTGGCAGGCGGGTGGGCAGAAGGCCGAATTCCTGCGTCGGGTGCAGCGGGCGGCTTGCGAGAGCTTCAGCACGGTGCTGGGGCCGGACTACAACGCGGCTCACCACAATCACTTTCACCTGGACATGGGGCGCTGGCAGGTGTGCCGCTAGCCTCAGGCGTGAGCGCGCACGTTGTTCAGCACCACAGGGCGCGCCCAGTGGATGTCGAACTCCAGGTCATTTTGCTGCTTGGCCAGGGTGGCGTCGTCGAACGGTTCGGGCGCCGGGTCCAGCAGGTTCGTCTCGAACTCGGCAATGGGCAGGAATAGTGACCGTGGCGTGGGGCCAGGGCCGGGCTCGGCAATGGGCTGGCCCTGGCTCATTACCACCGGACGCAGCCAGCTGTTGTTGATGTCGAGCTGGCGCTGCTGCTCGATCAGTTCAATGGCACTGAACGGCTCGGGCGCGGGTGGTAGCAGCTTGGCTTCAAGTTCGGCCTTGGGCAGAAACAACGGTTCGGGCGGCGCCACGATGGTGTCGTGCACCGGGCAGGCGCGCTGGGCGTCAATCAACGCCAGTGCACGGGCGCCGCCGATGGGTTCACCGCTGTCCTGGTCGTACTGCACGAACGACTGGCTGACGCCGTCTACGGGCTCTTCCTGCTGCTCGGCCATCGCCCGGGCAAAGAAATCCTGCCACAGGTGGCTGACGCCCCCGAGTGCCTGGGTGTTGTGCTGACTGTAGTTGCCGACAGGCGACAAATAGGTCAAGCCGATGGGAAGAGTATCTGACATGGCAGTCGTGCGCGCTGTGCTCTGGCAGAATAGCGGGATATTGCCTGTATCGGCCGTGGCTGCCGATTCATTAAGGGCTTGGTTTGATTTTTCGGGTGTAAACGATGGAAGAGCAAGGCACGGGTATCAGGGTCGAGGCAATGGCAGCTGAGTATGCGCAACAGGCCAGGGCGTGGGCTGAACGCCTGGGCCTGCCGCTGCAGGACGATACCGCCGCCTTCGCGGTGCAGGTGGGCGCCGACGGCTTGCAGATTCAGCAACTGGGCCCGCAGGCGCCCGGGCCGGTGCGTGTGGACTTCGTCGAAGGCCAGGCTGCGCATCGCCGCCAGTTTGGCGGTGGCAACGGGCAGATGATCGCCAAGGCTGTGGGCATTGCCCAAGGTATCCGGCCGCAGGTGCTGGATGCCACGGCGGGGCTGGGCAAGGACGCGTTCGTGCTGGCCAGCCTTGGCTGCCAGATGACCCTGATCGAGCGCCAGCCGCTGATTGCCGCGCTGTTGGAGGACGGCCTGGCGCGGGCGCGAGCGGACGAAGAAGTGGGCCCGATTGTCGGGCGCATGCGCCTGCTGACCGGCAACGCCATCGAGCGCATGCGCGCCTGGGAAGGGGAGGCGCCGCAGGTGATCTACCTCGACCCGATGTTCCCGCACCGCGACAAGAGCGCCCTGGTGAAAAAGGAAATGCGCGTGTTCCGGCCTTTGGTCGGTGACGACCTGGATGCCCCGGCCCTGCTCGAAGCCGCCCTGGCGCTGGCCAGCCACCGGGTGGTGGTGAAGCGGCCGCGCAAGGCGCCGATCATCGACGGGCCGAAGCCCAGCCACAGCCTGGAAGGCAAGTCGAGCCGGTATGACATTTATCCGAAGAAGGCCTTGAAGGCCTGATCTGCCCCTATCTGGCCGGCTAGCACGATCATTGTAGGAGCGGCGTTAGCCGCGAACACCGGCAACGCCGGTGCCATCCACTGCGTCGCCTCCTTCGCGGGTAAACCCGCTCCTACAATGACCTGTTATTTCTTCCAGTAGTCATTAGTTGGCTAAGGGCGCGATCCTAACGGACATTTGATCCTGATTGAGGGTAATGTTCATGTCGCCTGCTCCTTATGCCCGGCAAGCTGGCCGCCAGTTTTTTTACTGTAACGGCAAGATAGTTGCTGAATTGAATGGCGATGCCCGCTGGCGTTTCTTTCAGGCTAATGACCTGGTGCTGGCTCAGAAAGATCATCAGTCCTCGGGCTTGTCCAGCATGCTGGCGGCATCCGACCAGCAGCGCTCGGTCCTATTCATTTATGAAAGGAAACGCCTGGAATCACAGGTTTACTCGCCCTATGGGCATCACAATCAGGGTAGCGGCTTGCTGTCGTTGCTTGCCTTCAGTGGCGAGCGGCTGGATGCAAGTTCGGGGCTTTACCATCTGGGGAATGGTTACAGGCAATTCAGCCCGGTCATGATGCGCTTTTGCAGCCCGGACAGTTGGAGCCCATTCGGTGCAGGTGGTTTCAACGCGTACGCATACTGCGCGGGAGACCCCATTAATCGCACTGATCCGACTGGACACTTTTGGGGGATCGGAAAGTTCTTCAGAAGACTATTCCGGCTGAAGCCGAAGCGGCCAAAGGTAACGAAGACTTTCGCTCCAGAGGCTCAAAGCGCCACTATTCAAGCTGCCAAAAACAGTACCTTATTTCCGAACGCTCAGCAGACGGTTGACGCGGATAATCAGATCATGAAGGATGTTAATCAAATCCAGATTGATGAACAATATGCGATCAGGCTACAAAACGAGAGTTCGTTGACTGACAATATTGCTGCTCAGTCGCAGATTACCATTCCGGGCCCAGAACAACTTTGGCGGAACGAAGGGCGGCACAGGAGCAACTCAACAAGAAGTCTGCAATTCAAAGGGCTTTTGCGGAGTTGGAAGAGGCTAGAGCCAGGACGCGAGACGGGATGAGCACCTCGAAAGACGCCATAATTATTGAACAGTTGGAGAGCAATATTCAGAGATGGTTGGATTAATGGTCTAAGTTGTTGTCTCTGCCTTCCGTAGATGGCGCACGAAAGGCAGAGGCAGAACTTCAGGGCCGGTATGTAATTTCAACCCTTCAAGGCTGGAACGCTCGCAAGAACACCCTCACCACCTCGCGCACATGCGCCTCGGCTTCATCGCCCTCCAGCGGCCCCGCACATCCCAGCAGCAACCGGTAATCCGGTGCCCCTTTGACCAGGCAGAAGAAGTGCTCCGCAGCGCGCAGCGGGTTGTCGATGCGCAGCAGCCCGCGCTCATGTGCCCCGCGCAGTAGCGCTTCCATGCCAGCGAGCACGCGCTTGGGCCCGGCTTCGTAGAAGTACTCGCCAAAACTCGGGTCCAGGCTGCCCTGGGCCATGATCAGGCGGCTGAGTTTGATCGCTTCGTCACTGCTGATAAGCGCCTGGAAGTTGCGGGCAATCGTCAGCAGCACTTCTTCCACCGGTACCCCCTCGGGATACTCGAACAGCAGGTCAGGCAACTGGATCTGGCAGGTGGCCATGACCGCCGAGCAGAACAGGGTCTGCTTGTCGGTGAAGTGGCTGTACACAGTGAGCTTTGAAACACCTGCCGCCGCAGCGACCGCATCCATGCTGGTGTTGGCGTAGCCAAGGCTGAGGAACAGCGTCTTGGCCGCTTCGAGAATTGCCTCGCGCTTGGCCAGGTCCTTGGGCCGGCCCGGGCCGATGGGTGCGTCGTTGGACATTGTGGTCTGCATCTGGTTGAAGGATCACCATCTTAACGGGTCAGGCGCCATCCGGCGAAAGCCAGGCTGCATTACCTGCTCACCGCGCGCTTGAAAAACCCGCGCACACCCTTCCCGGCATCGTTGCGCTGATTTAATATACCCGTCAGTACAAATATTAAATGTGCACTCCGCGAAAGGATTCATCATGTTGCGCCATGCCTTGTCCATCGCTCTGCCCGCCGCTGCTGCCCTGCTTCTGGCGGCATGTGGCCAGGAAGCCGCCCCACCCGCTGCGCCGCGCCCGGCGCTGGTGGTGCAGCCGCAGCCGGCCGAAGCCGCTGCCGACAGTTACCCCGGCGAAGTGCGCGCGCGCTTCGAGCCGGAGCTGGCCTTCCGCATTGGCGGCAAGGTCAGCAAGCGCCTGGTGGAGGAGGGGCAGCGGGTCAAGGCCGATCAGCCGCTGGCCGAGCTGGACCCGCAGGACGTGCGCCTGCAACTTGAAGCCAATCGCGCCCAACTGGCGGCTGCCGAGGCCAACCTGGCATTGGTGCGCGCCGAGCGCGACCGCTACCAGAAGCTGCTGGAACGGCAGATGGTCAGCCATTCCCTGTACGACAATGCCGAAAACCTCTACCGCGCAGGCCTTGCCCGTCTGAAGCAGGCCAAGGCCGAGTTCGATGTGGCTGGCAACCAGGCCGAATATGCCGTGCTGCGTGCGCCGCAGGCCGGGGTGATCGCCAAGCGCCAGGTTGAAGTGGGCCAGGTGGTCGCCGCCGGGCAGACCGTGTTTACCCTCGCCGCCGATGGCGAGCGAGAAGTGGCCATCGGCCTGCCGGAGCAGCAGTTCGCTCGCTTCGCTGTGGGCCAACCGGTGAGCGTGGAGCTGTGGTCGCACCCGCAGGCGCGTTTCCAGGGGCGCATTCGCGAGCTGTCACCGGCTGCCGACCCGCGTTCGCGCACGTTCGCGGCGCGCGTCGCCTTTACCACGGCCGCCGTTCCGGCTGAGCTGGGCCAGAGCGCCCGGGTGTTCATCGCCAAGGATGGGCTGATCCCGCTGTCGGTACCGCTGTCGGCAGTGACTGCGGAAAACGGTCAGGCCTATGTCTGGCGGGTGAACAAGGAAAGCCGCCTGGAGCGGGCGACGTTGCGGCTGGGGGCGTATGGCAGCGACAGTGTGCCGGTACTCGAAGGCCTGGACCCGGGTGACTGGGTGGTTGCCGCTGGTGGCCATGTACTGCGCGAGGGCCAGGAGGTACGCCCTGTGGACCGCAGCAACCGTGTAGTGAACCTGACGGCCAAGGAGTAAGTCCCGATGGGTTTCAACCTTTCTGCCTGGGCACTGCGCAACCGCCAGATCGTCCTGTTCCTGATGATCCTGCTGGCCGCCATTGGCGCCATGTCGTACACCAAGCTTGGCCAGAGCGAGGACCCGCCATTCACCTTCAAGGCCATGGTCATCCGCACCCTGTGGCCGGGCGCCAGCGCCGAAGAAGTGGCGCGCCAGGTGACCGAGCGCATCGAGAAGAAGCTGATGGAAACCGGTGAGTACGAGAGGATTGTCTCATTCTCCCGCCCCGGCGAATCGCAGGTCACCTTCATGGCCCGCGACTCGCTGCACTCCAAGGACATCCCCCAGTTGTGGTACCAGATCCGCAAGAAGGTTGCGGACATCCGTCATACCTTGCCGCCGGAGATCCAGGGCCCGTTCTTCAACGACGAGTTCGGCACCACCTTCGGCAATATCTATGCGCTGACTGGCGAAGGCTTTGACTATGCGGTGCTCAAGGACTACGCCGACCGTATCCAGATCCAGCTGCAGCGGGTCAAGGATGTGGGCAAGGTCGAGCTGATCGGCCTGCAGGACGAGAAAGTCTGGATCGAGCTGTCCAACCTCAAGCTGGCCACCCTCGGCGTGCCGCTGGAAGCCGTACAGAAGGCGTTGCAAGAGCAGAACGCGGTGAGCACCGCCGGTTTCTTCGAGACGCCCAGCGAGCGCCTGCATCTGCGGGTGAGCGGGCGTTTCGACAGCGTCGAGCAGATCCGTCAGTTCCCCATTCGCGTGGGTGATCGCACCTTCCGGATTGGCGATGTCGCCGAGGTGCACCGTGGCTTCAACGACCCACCCGCACCACGCATGCGCTTCATGGGCGAGGATGCCATTGGCCTGGCAGTGTCGATGAAAGACGGTGGCGATATCCTTGTTCTGGGCAAGGCCCTGGAAGGCGAGTTCGAGCGCCTGGCGCACAGCCTGCCGGCCGGCATGGAGCTGCGCAAGGTTTCGGATCAACCGGCGGCGGTGAAGGCTGGCGTGGGGGAATTCGTCCAGGTGCTGGTCGAGGCGCTGGTCATTGTGCTGCTGGTGAGCTTCTTCTCGCTGGGCCTGCGCACCGGCCTGGTGGTGGCGCTGGCCATTCCGCTGGTGCTGGCCATGACCTTTGCCGCCATGCATTACTTCGGCATCGGCCTGCACAAGATTTCCCTCGGCGCACTGGTGCTGGCCCTTGGCTTGCTGGTGGACGACGCGATCATTGCCGTGGAGATGATGGCGATCAAGATGGAGCAGGGCTACGACCGCCTCAAGGCAGCAAGCTATGCCTGGACAAGTACGGCCTTCCCGATGCTCACCGGTACGCTGATCACGGCAGCAGGCTTTCTGCCGATTGCCACCGCTGCCTCCAGCACGGGCGAATACACCCGGTCGATCTTCCAGGTGGTGACCATCGCTCTGCTGACCTCGTGGGTGGTGGCTGTGGTGTTCGTGCCTTACCTGGGCGAGCGCCTGCTACCCGACCTGGCCAAGCTGCATGCCGCACGCCATGGCAAGGACGGCCATGCGCCAGACCCCTACGCCACCCCGTTCTACCAGCGTGTGCGACGGCTGGTGGAGTGGTGCGTACGGCGGCGCAAGACGGTGATCCTGCTGACCGTTGCCGCCTTCATCGGCAGCATCCTGCTGTTCCGCTTCGTGCCCCAACAGTTCTTCCCGGCCTCCGGGCGCCCGGAGTTGATGGTTGACCTGAAGCTGGCCGAAGGCGCCTCGCTGGCCAATACCGCCAAGCGGGTCAAGCAGCTGGAGGCGCTGCTCAAGCAGCAGGACGGTATCGACAACTACGTGGCCTATGTGGGCACCGGTTCGCCGCGCTTCTACCTGCCGCTGGACCAGCAACTGCCGGCAGCCAGCTTTGCCCAGTTCGTGGTGCTGGCCAAGTCTATGGAGGACCGCGAGCGCCTGCGCAGTTGGCTGATCAGCACTGTGGACCAGCAGTTCCCCGACCTGCGTGCCCGGGTCACGCGCCTGGAGAATGGCCCGCCCGTGGGCTACCCGGTGCAGTTCCGGGTCACTGGCGAGCATATCGAGAAGGCCCGTGCACTGGCCCGTGAAGTGGCTGACAGAGTGCGCGAGAACCCGCATGTGGTGAACGTGCACCTGGACTGGGAAGAACCCAGCAAGGCGGTGTTCCTCGAAATCGACCAGGACCGCGCCCGGGCGCTGGGTGTGAGCACCGCGCACCTGGCGAGCTTCCTGCAAAGCTCGCTGATCGGCACCACGGTCAGCCAGTACCGCGAGGACAATGAGCTGATCGAGATCCTGCTGCGCGGCACCCTCCAGGAGCGCAGTGACCTGGGCAACCTGGGTAGCCTGGCGTTGCCTACCGACAATGGCCAAAGCGTGGCGCTGTCGCAGGTGGCGACCCTGGAGTACGGCTTTGAAGAAGGCATCATCTGGCACCGCAACCGCTTGCCGACGGTGACCGTGCGCGCCGATATCTACGATCAGGAGCAGCCGGCGACGCTGGTGAAACAGATTCTGCCGACCTTGCAGGACATCCGCGCCAAGCTGCCCGATGGCTATCTGCTGGAGGTGGGCGGCACAGTGGAGGACTCCGAGCGAGGGCAGAAATCGGTGAATGCCGGTATGCCACTGTTCGTCGTGGTAGTGCTGAGCTTGTTGATGATCCAGCTGCGCAGCTTCTCGCGCACGGTGATGGTGTTCCTCACCGCGCCGCTGGGGCTGATTGGTGTGACCCTGTTCCTGCTGGTGTTCCGCCAGCCGTTTGGCTTTGTCGCCATGCTCGGCACCATTGCCCTGGCGGGGATGATCATGCGCAACTCGGTGATCCTGGTGGACCAGATCGAGCAGGACATCGCAGCGGGGATGGAGCGTTGGCAGGCGATCATCGAGGCCACCGTGCGGCGCTTCCGGCCGATCGTGCTGACCGCGCTGGCGGCGGTGCTGGCCATGATCCCGTTGTCGCGTAGTGTGTTCTACGGGCCGATGGCGGTGGCGATCATGGGCGGGTTGATCGTGGCCACGGTGCTTACACTGCTGTTCCTGCCAGCGCTGTATGCGGCGTGGTTCAGGGTGAAGAAGGGCTGAAGACCGCAGGGGGAGGGCTTGGCCCTCCCTTCGCGGGTGAACCCGCTCCTACAGCGCGCCGAAGACCTTCTTGGCCAGGCTGGTAGCCGCAGCTGCCGGGTTCTGGCGAATGCTCTGCTCCTGTTTGCCGATCATCTCGAACAGGCCATCCAGCGCCTTCTCGGTCACGTAGTTCTCGATATTGGCGTCATCCTTGACCAGCCCCAGGCCTTTGGCCTGGGCGGCGAAGGCATTGTACTGCTGGGCCACGCCAACCTTGTCGGTGGCCTGCTTGACGATTGGCAGGAACTTGGCGCGGATCTGCTCGCGGCTGCTCTTGTTCAGGTACTGGGTGGCCGAGTCGTCACCGCCGCTGAGAATGCCCTTGGCATCGGTCACGCTCATGTTCTTCACGGCATCCACCAGAATCGCCTGGGCCTGCGGCACGGCAGCCTCGGCGGCCTTGTTCATGCTGGTTTCTAGGGCTTCGACTTGTTCACCCTTGCCGAACATCTTCATCGCCTTGGCAGCTTTGCCCAGGTTGCCTGGCAGCTCGATGCGCACGTCCGGGTTGTTGCTGAAGCCGCCTGGGGTGCTCAGTTGCTTGACGGCCAGTTGCGCACCTTGGGTCAGGGCGTCCTTCAGGCCGCCGGTGGCGTCTTTCTGGCTGAGGTCGCCGAGCGACAGGGCCAGGGCGCTGGCCGACAGCAGCAGGCCGGCGCACAGGGTGGTGAAGCGCAGGGAAGTGCGGATCATGAAGCTTTCCTTGTAAACGGATGAGTACGGGTATCAGCGAACCTGGTCTACCTTGATGCGTACCGATTGCGGGTCACTGCCATCGAGCGCGACAGCGTGATGTTCGGTGTTGATGAACAGCAACTTGCCATTCAGCTCGATGCGCGCGCTCACCGCATAGCGGTGGCCAGGCTTGACCTGCGCGGGGTCATAGGTGAGATGGAACGGCAGTGGTACGTTGCCTTTGACCGGGCCGGCCTGGCGCGCCAGGGTTACGGCAGGGGCGTCCATCAGCGACACATCCTGCAGTTCCACGCTCAGGGTGGCGGCAGGCGGCAGGGCAATACGCTGCAGGTAGAAGACTTCACCGTCCAGGCTGGCCTGGCTGTGTGGGGTTTGGCTGGAACAGGCTGCAAGCAGGGATGCGCAACACAGCATAAAGAGCTTTTTCATGGAATCTCCGGTGTCCTTGGAGCTGGCTTGTGGCCAACCCCAGGGACTTTAGCGGATTTTCCCGACCGATGAACCGTTAGAGGGCCGAAGTTTCCAGCCCGTCGTCACGGTGCAGGGCCACCTGGCGGATCGACAGGCGCAGCTCGGCCGACAGCACACGCTTGGCCACGCCCTCGGCCAGCTCGCCGAGCTTGTCCTGATAACCCAGCTTGCCTTGCGCGTCGGCGTGCAGCACGCCTTGCTCGAGCAAGGTCTGGATGAAGTGGCGGAACAGCGTCTTGTCGAAGAACTCCGGCGCGTTCAAACCATGCAGGATCGACAGGCGCTGGGCCATCATCACGCACAAGTCTTCCAGCGCTTCGGCGCTCAGGCTGTTCTGCCCGCTGTTGATCAGCAGCGAGGTGGCCATGTAGAAGCGCTGCAGGGTCTGGGTGATGGTACGGGCGAGCAGGGTCAGCAACACGAATTGCCGCGAGCTGGGCGCCGGGCGCACGTACAGATCGTTGTCCTGGCGCAGCAAGCCCTGTTCCACCAACGCGACCAGCCATTGGTCGATTACTTCGTCCAGCTGTTCTGGCGTCCAGCGCAGGAACAGTTCGGCCTGCAGGTACGGGTACAGCGCGTGCACATACTGGCCCAGCAGTTCACGGCTCATGCGTGAACTGCTAAGGAAGAAGCTGTCCAGCAGCGCCGGCAGGGCGAAGATGTGCAGCACGTTGTTGCGGTAATAGGTCATCAGTACCGCATTGGCTTCATCCAGATAGAGGATGCGGCCCAGGGCGTCCTTCTGCTCGGCCACCAGGTTCATGCTGCGTACATGTTCGATCAGTGCCTGGCCGTCGCCCTCGGGCAGGGTGGTATGCGGCGAGTAGGGCACTTGGCGCAGCAGCGCCAGGTACAGGTCGAGTACGCGGGTCAGGGCGCGTTCGTCCAGGGCAAGGCGGCTGGTGGACAGCAGTGCCAGGGCCACCAGGTTGACCGGGTTGATGGCGGCTGCCTCGTTGAGGTGACGGGCCACGGTTTCTCCCAAGCGGGCGGTGGTGGCGTTGAGCCAGTCCGGACGGTACTGCGGACCGTGATCCTGTTCACGCCAGCCGGGCTGCTGCTGGTCGAGGAAACCAGCCAGGCGGATGGGTTCGCCGAAGTTCACGTAGACCTGGCCAAAGCGCTGCTTGAGTGCGCCGAACACCTTGAAGATGTCGAACACCGACTCCTTCTTCTTGCTGGCGCCGCGCAGTTCGCCCAGGTAGGTACGACCTTCAAGCACGCGTTCGTAGCCGATGTACACCGGCACGAACACGATTGGCGTACGCGACGAACGCAGGAAGCTGCGCAGGGTAATGGCCAGCATCCCGGTGCGCGGCTGCAACATGCGCCCCGTACGCGAGCGGCCGCCTTCGACGAAGTACTCGACCGGGAAGCCCTTGGTGTACAGGGTATGCAGGTACTCGTTGAACACCGCCGTGTAAAGCGGGTTGCCCTTGAACGTGCGGCGCATGAAGAAGGCGCCACCACGGCGTAGCAGGTTACCCACCACCGGCATGTTGAGGTTGATGCCTGCAGCCACGTGCGGCGGAGTGAGGCCATTGCGGAACAGCAGGTACGACAGCAGCAGGTAGTCGATGTGGCTGCGGTGGCACGGCACATAGATCACTTCATGGCCAGGGGCGATACCCTGCACCTGTTCGATGTGGTTGACCTTGATGCCGTCGTAGATCTTGTTCCAGAACCAGCTGAGCACCACTTCGAGGAAGCGGATGGCGGTATAGGTGTAGTCCGAGGCTATCTCGTTGCCATAGCGCAATGCCTGGGCCTCGGCTTTGGCCAGCGGCAGGTTCTCGCGCTGTGCTTCGTCGGCAATCGCCTGGCGCACTTGTGGGGCATGGACCAGGCCTTTGACCAGGGTGCGTCGGTGCGAGATGTCCGGGCCGATAACCGCCGTCTTGAGGTTGCGAAAGTGCACGCGCATCAGGCGCTGTGCCATGCGCACGGTGCGCTCGTGGCCTTTGTTGTGCTGCACCAGTTCGCGCAGGTGGATTGGCGCGGAGAACTGTACCCGGGTCTTGCGCCCGAGGATCAGTACGGTCAGCAGCCGGCGCAGGCGCCCGGTTACCGCCCAGCTGTCGGCGAACAGCAGCTTCCAGGGGCTGGACTCGCTGGCCGGGGTCTGGCCCCAGAACACGCTGACAGGAATGATCTGCGCATCTTCTTCGGCATGCTGGCTGACGGCAGCCACCAGGCGCTCGAGCGTGGGCGGGGCGCCGCTTTTGTCCTGGCGGCCGAGCCAGTCCGGGTCGGGGGTCAGGTAGAAGAACCCGGCGGGTTCCTGCAGTGGGCCGACGGCTACCGGCAGCACCGGGCGCGGCAGCCCCGCCTTGGTGCACTCGTGGTCGAGCACGGCCAGGTCAGTGAGCGCGGGCGAGGGCAGTGCGTAGAACACCGGCCGGCTGCGGTCGAGGTTGAGGGTCATGGAAGACTGGTTGATGGTCTCGGAGCGCACCCACAGGTACAACAGGCGACGCAGGCCGCCGAAAATCAGGCGGCGCAAGGGGGAACGGGTCATGGGGTGTGTGCCCTGGGTGTGATTATCAGGTGAGTATCCTGCTATTTAGTCTGCCGTATCGGCGTAAGTTCAGCAAAATTCGGCCAACAGCGGGGCCGTCATCAATTTTTTTTGTTCTGTGTCATATACTCGGCCTGCCACTTGCAGGATATTTCGGCAAGCGGCGTTGGCACGGGGCAGGTGACCTCATGCCTGCAAGGCGATCTTCACAATAAAAATCCGGAGTAGTTCAGATGTCGTCTCGTGAGACTGGGAATGTAAAGTGGTTCAACGATGCCAAGGGTTATGGCTTCATTCAGCGCGAAGGTGGTGCGGATGTGTTCGTCCACTATCGGGCGATTCGCGGTGAGGGGCATCGTACCCTGGTCGAAGGGCAGCGGGTGGAGTACGCCTGCGTGCAGGGCCAGAAAGGCCTGCAAGCCGAAGACGTAGTGGGCCTCTGAGCCTCTGGTTTCAAGCCGTAGGAGCGGGCTTGCCCGCGAAGCAGCCACCACGGTGGCTGTCACGGGCATAGCCCATGTTCGCGGGTAAACCCGCTCCTACAGAAACAAGCAAGGCTGCCGTTTCATGATGTACGCCAGGTGATTTCCTCTTCACCGTCGGCGCTGATGCGGACCCAGCGGTCGGCATCTTCTTCCCCGTCTTCCTCAACCCAGCCACCCGGTGCGCAGCGCACTTCCACACCCAGTGCGGCAAATGCGGCGCGGGCGCAGGCAACGTCATCAACCCAGGGCGTCTGGTCGCTTTCCAGGTACAGGCTGTTCCATTTCCCTACAGCCTTGGGTAACCAAGTGACCGGAATGTTACCGGCCTGGCATTTGAAGGTATGGCCTTTCTGCTTCCATTCAGTGCACGGGCCGATCGCCTGGGCAAGCCATTCGGCAATCTGCTTGTGGTCGACGTCGGCGTCCTTCAGGTAGATCTCGATATCAGGTTGACGCATAAGGGCTCCGGATGTGCTCAGTCTTGGCGCACGAAATAGTCATAACGCATGGAAACCGTGACCTCGAACGGCTCGGGCTGGTCGATCACCTGGGCCCTTTTTTCAGCGCTGGCGCGCCAGCCGTGTGGGGTCATGGCCAGCAGGTCGGCGCGGGCCTTGGGCGCGGCCAGGCTCAGGCGGAACTCGAGGGTTTCGCTGTGTGCATGGGCCATGCCTTCAGGGACCAGGGCCAGGTGCTTGTCGTCGGCGTAAGGGCGTACTTCATCGTAGAGCACTTCACGCAGTTCCATCAGGTGGCCGCTGGTCGGGCCGACCCGCATCAGGCCGCCGCCGGGGCTGAGCAAACGCTTGGCCTCGGCCCAGTCAAGCGGGCTGAAAACGCTGGCGATGAACTGGCAGCTGGCGTCGGTCAGCGGCACGCGGGCCATGCTGGCGACCATCCAGGTGACCGCCGGTGCTCGGCGGCACGCACGCTTGACCGCTTCGCGGGAGATGTCCAGCGCATAGCCGTCGGCGGCCGGTAAGGCCTGGGCGATCTGTGCGGTGTAGTAACCCTCGCCGCAGCCGATGTCCAGCCAGGCGCCTGGCTGGCGCTCGGCGGCCAGCTCGGCCAGGCGGCGGGCGACTGGCGCGTAATGGCCGGCGTCGAGAAAGTCGCGGCGGGCCTCGACCATGGCCTGGTTGTCACCGGGGTCTCGGCTGTTCTTGTGCTGCACCGGCAGCAGGTTCAGGTAACCCTGGCGGGCGCGGTCGAAGCGGTGGCCGGCCGGGCACACCACACCATTGTCGAGCCGGCTCAGCGGCGCTTGGCAAAGCGGGCAGGCAAGCATCAGGCGAGCAACCGGACCAGGGTCTGGTAGTAGATTTCGGTCAGCAGATCGAGGTCACTGGCAAGGATCCGCTCGTCAACCTGGTGGATCGTAGCGTTGACCGGGCCGAGTTCGACCACCTGGGTGCCCATGGTTGCGATGAAGCGTCCATCGGAGGTGCCGCCGCTGGTGGAGGGCTGGGTATCGCGACCGGTGACGCCCTTGATGCTGGCCGCCACGGCGTCGAGCAGCTCGCCTGGCTCGGTCAGGAACGGCAGGCCCGACAGCGCCCAGTCGACCGACCAGTCCAGTTCATGCTTGTCGAGAATCGCCGATACCCGCGCCTGCAAGCCTTCAACGGTGGACTCGGTGGAAAAACGGAAGTTGAACAGCGCGGTCAGCTCGCCCGGGACCACGTTGGTGGCGCCGGTGCCGGAATTGACGTTGGAGATCTGGAAGCTGGTTGGCGGGAAGAACGCGTTGCCTTCGTCCCAGTGCTCGGCAGCCAGTTCCGCCAGGGCCGGGGCGGCCAGGTGGATCGGGTTGCGCGCCAGGTGCGGATAGGCCACATGACCCTGCTTGCCGCGTATGGTCAGCTTGGCGCCCAGCGAACCACGGCGACCGTTCTTGACCACGTCACCCAGCAAGGTGGTGCTGGACGGTTCGCCGACGATGCACCAGTCCAGGCGCTCGTTGCGCGCTTTTAGGCGCTCGACCACCGCTTTGGTGCCGTGGTGAGCCGGGCCTTCCTCGTCGCTGGTGATCAGAAACGCGACCTTGCCGCGGTGGTTCGGGTAGTCCTGCACGAAGCGCTCGCTGGCGATAACCATGGACGCCAGGCTGCCCTTCATGTCGGCGGCGCCACGGCCGCAGAGCATGCCGTCGGCGTCGATCAGCGCCTCGAAGGGTTCATGCTGCCATTGCTGGACCGGGCCGGTGGGCACCACGTCGGTGTGGCCGGCAAAACACAGTACCGGGCCGTCCTGGCTGCCGTGGGTGGCCCAGAAGTTGTCGACGTCTTCAATGCGCATCGGCTCCAGCTGGAAGCCTACGGCACCCAGGCGTTTCATCATCTGCGCCTGGCAATCGGCGTCGACGGGGGTGACCGAGGGGCGACGGATCAGGTCGCAGGCCAGTTGAAGGGTAGGCGAGAGCTCGGCAGGGGCCGTCATGGGGGACTCCGGGGCAAGGCAAGGCGGGGAAATCTGAGGGGCGTTATCTTATATCAAATGATTTCGGGCAGCACGGCCCATTCGCGGGCACGCCCGCTCCACCAGGTACCGCACAGCTCTGAATGCCTGTGGCAGGCCTGTGGGAGCGGGCGTGCCCGCGAATGGGCTGCACAGGTCAGCCCAGGCAACTTCAAGCCTGCTGCGCTTCGGCAGCCTTTTCTGCGGGCTTGGGCAGCGACGACAGAAATGCCATCACCAGCGCTGCCACATATGGCAACGACTGCACCAGCAACATCGCCACCCAGAAGCGCATGTCCGAGCTCGGCAGCCCCTGAACTAGGTAGATGCCTAGCGCCGCGCCCCACAGCAGCACCATGATGAACAGCTCTTCACGCGCTTCGGAAATCGCCACCAGCAACCCATGGCTGTCAGCATTCTTCGGCGTGCGGAAGAACGGCATGCTGCTGGTGAAGAAACCATACAGGACCGCCTTGGCGATGGTGTGCGACAGTGCCAGCCCGGCCAGTGCAGCTGCGAAGGCATCCTTGAGGTTCACCCCCACCGCTCGGCGGTACAGGAAGACGATCTTGCCGACCTTGAAGAAGAACAGCGCCAGCGGCGGGATGGCAAAGATCATCAGCGGCGGGTCGACCCGATGCGGCACGATGATCATCGCCGCCGACCACAGCAGCGCGCCGATGGTGAAGAAGATGTTCATGCCATCGGCGATCCACGGTAGCCAGCCGGCCAGGAAGTGGTAGCGCTGGCCACGGGTCAGCTGGCTGCCTTTGCCGCGCAGCAGTGCGCTGGCGTGGTGCTTGATGATCTGGATGGCGCCGTAGGCCCAGCGGAAGCGTTGCTTCTTGAAGTCGATGAAGGTGTCAGGCATCAGGCCCTTGCCGTAGCTGTTGTGGGCGTAGGCGGCTGACAGGCCTTTCTCGAACACGCGCAGGCCCAGTTCGGCGTCCTCGCAGATGCACCACTCGGCCCAGCCCAGTTCTTCCAGCACACTGCGCCGGGTCATGGTCATGGTGCCGTGCTGGATGATCGCGTCACGGTCGTTGCGGGTGACCATACCGATGTGGAAGAAGCCCTTGTACTCGCTGTAGCACAGCTTCTTGAAGGCGCTTTCGTGCTGGTCGCGGTAATCCTGCGGTGACTGCACCACGGCAATTTTCGGGTCGGCGAAGTGCGGCACCATGTGCTTGAGCCAGTTGCGGTCGACGCAGTAGTCCGAGTCGATTACCGCGATCACTTCGGCGTCCTTGGCCGTGTGCGGGATCAGGTAATTCAGTGCACCGCCCTTGAAGCCGGCCAGAGGCGCGACGTGGAAGAACGTGAAGCGCTCGCCAAGCTTCTCGCAGTGGGCCTTGAGCGGCTCCCAAACGGCCGGGTCCTTGGTGTTGTTGTCGATCACCAGCACTTCGTAGTCGGGGTAGTCCAGGGCGGCCAGGGCGTCGAGGGTTTGTTTCACCATCTCAGGTGGCTCGTTGTAGCACGGCACATGCACCGACACCTTGGGCCGGTAGGCACTGTCGGCCTGCACGGGCAGGAACTCGCGGCGGCGCTTGTGTATCCATACCGCCTCGGCCAGTTCGTGGGCCTCGGTGAGCAGCACGATGAACACGCCCAACGCGCCAAGGGCCAGCAGCACGCCCACGGTCAGGCTGAACCAGGTGCTGTACTGCTGGCTATAGTCGTAGGCGATCCACACCAGTACCGACCCGCACAGGAAGGTGATGAACGTCAGGAAGGTGCGACCACGCTGGCGCAGGGCCGAGCCATCGATGAACAGCACCGTCAGGGCGATCATTGCGAGCACCACAGACGCCACTGCCAGGGCCCGCCACTGCGGGATCGCCACCACGGGGCCGTCGAAGTTGAACTTCTGCTGGCGCTCGGCGTTGTAGACCCCCCAGTAGGCGCCTACCGAGCCTTCGTCGCTGGCTTTCCAGGGTTGGTCATAGGCTTCAATGACAAAGTAGTTATAGCCCCTGCGGTTGAGGGTGTTGACCAGGGTGCGCAAGTAGATGGCCTGGTCGGCCTGTGTGGCATCGGCACCACCGCGCATGCGGCCGTTGCTTGGCCAGCCGACTTCCGACAGCAGCAGGGGTTTGCGCGGGAACTGGCGCTTCAGTTCACGGGCGCGGTCGAGGACGAACTCGACCGAATCCTTCATCGGCACGAACTCCCAGTAGGGCAGGATGTGCGCCGCAATCAGGTCGACGTGCCTGGCCAGCTCGGGGTGTTCCTTCCAGATGTGCCATTGTTCACTGGTGGTCACGGGCACCTTTACAGCTGCGCGTACCCGGTCCAGGTATTTGATCAGATTTTCCGGTGTGACTTCTTCCCGGAACAGCGCCTCGTTGCCGACCACCACCCGCACCACGCTACGCGACGTGTTGGCCAACTGGATGGCCGTGGCGATTTCGCGCTCGTTGCGCTCCAGGTCCGGGCTGATCCATATCCCCAGTGTTACCCGCAGGCCCAACTCCTCAGCCAGGCGCGGGATGTCGGCCTGGGTGCCTTCCACGGTATAGATACGGATGCTGTCGGTCAGTTTGCTCAACTGCTCCAGGTCCTGGCGCATTTCGTCGTCAGTGGGATACTGACCCTTCTGTGGGCTTTCGCCCAGGCGGAACGGCGAATACGAAAAGCCAGAGATCTGTTCTGGCCAGGCGGGGGCGGAGACCGGGCGGTTGATCAGTGCCCAGAACCCGGTGAACAGTGCGGCGATGGCCAGCACCACTACCAGGTTCAGGCCGAATTTACGTGAAGACATCGTCGTCCATTCATGTCGAAGTGATAGGACATTAAAGCAGGGTTGGCAGTCTCTTTCCTAACGATGCAGGGCAAGGGCTCACTGGCATATAATGCGCGCCGGTTTTTTGGGGTATGAACATGAGCACAGAAGATCCACGCTTTGCCGGCGTTGCCCGGTTGTATGGCGACCAAGGGCTGCAACGGCTGGGCCTGGCCCATGTGGGCGTGGTCGGTATCGGCGGTGTGGGCTCGTGGGTGGCCGAAGCGCTGGCCCGCAGCGGCGTGGGCGAAATCACCCTGTTCGACCTGGACGATGTCTGTGTCAGCAACACCAACCGCCAGGCCCATGCGCTGGAAGGGCAGGTGGGGCGGCCCAAGGTCGAGGTCATGGCCGAGCGCCTGCGGGCGATCAACCCGGCGTGCACGGTGCATGCGGTGGCCGACTTCGTCACCCGCGAGACCATGGCCGAATACATCACCGAGCACCTCGACTGCGTGATCGACTGCATCGACAGCGTCATGGCCAAGGCGGCGCTGATCGCCTGGTGTCGGCGGCGCAAGATTGCCATTGTCACTACCGGTGGCGCGGGTGGGCAGATCGACCCGACGCAGATCCAGATCGCCGACCTGAACAAGACCTTCAACGACCCGCTGGCCTCGCGGGTACGCTCAACGCTGCGCCGCGACTACAACTTCTCGCGTAACGTCAGCCGCAACTATGGCGTGCCGTGCGTGTTCTCCAGCGAACAGCTGCGTTACCCCAAGGGTGATGGCAGCGTTTGCCTGCAGAAGAGCTTTGTCGGTGAGGGCGTGCGTCTGGACTGCTCGGGGGGCTTTGGAGCGGTGATGATGGTGACCGCGACCTTTGGCATGGTGGCGGCGAGCAAGGCGATCGAGAAGCTGGTGGCCGGCGCGCGCCGGCCGTCGGAACGGGTCAAGCCTGAATAGACCGCGTGGGCATCTTCGCAGGGCCGGCCGCTACAGGTATTGCCTCTCTCTCAAGCATGATGCCGTACCTGTGGGAGCGGGCAGGCCCGCGAAGAAACCGGCGCCGATTCAGCGGTTGGACGCCAACTCCGCCATCCGCTGCAACACTGCATGCAGCCCATTGCTGCGCGACGGCGACAATTGGCGCTCCAGCCCGAGCTGGGTAAACCACTCGCGCAGATCAAGCCCGGCCAGCTCCTCACTGGCCAGTCCCTGCACCCGCACCAGCAACAGCGCCAGCAGCCCACGCAACAAGCGGGCATCGCTGCTGGCCTTGAACCGCCACACGCCCTCGACCTGCTCGGCCACCAGCCACACCAGGCTCTCGCAGCCATGCACCCGGTTGGCTTCGGTCTTTTCGGCGTCATTCAGCGGGTCCAGCCGTTCACCCCACTGCATCAGCAGCCGCGCACGCTGTTCCCAGCCTTTGCCCTGTTGAAAAGCTTCCAGCGCTTGCTGCGCCTGTTCCGGCAGGCTCATCGCAACAGCTCCAGGCCTTGGTCCAGCGCGTCGAAGAAACGCTGCAAGTCATCGCTATCGTTGTACAAACCCAGTGACACCCGTATCGCGCCCTCCAGCCCCATCCCCTTCAGCAGTGGCATGGCACAGTGGTGACCGGCGCGCACGGCAATGCCCTGTTCAGTCAGTAGGTGGGCGATATCAGCGTTGTGCACGCCCTCGATGACGAAACTGGCCAGGGCCGTCTGCGGTGCGCCCAACACCCGCACGCCCTCGCGGTCGCCTAGGCCACGCAGCAGGTGCTGGTGCAGGCTGGCTTCATGCGCTGCGACCGCATGGGCATCGAGGCTGGCCAGGTAGTCCAGTGTCGCGCCCAGGCCGATCACCCCGGCAATGGGCGGCGTACCCGCTTCGAAGCCCAAGGGGGCGGGACGGAAGGTGGCGCTGTGGTACTCGGCCAACTGCACCATCTCGCCACCGAACTGCCAGTGGCGCAACAGCTGCAGAGCCTGGCTGCGGCCATAGAGCACGCCGACGCCGTCCGGACCGTACAGCTTGTGGCTGGAAAACACATAGAAGTCGCAACCCAGTTGCTGCACGTCATGGCGGCCATGCACCACGCCCTGGGCGCCATCGACCACAGTCAGCGCGCCCTGGGCGCGGGCATGGGCCAATAGCGCTGGCAGCGGCTGCCAGGTACCCAGCACGTTGGACAGCTGGCTGATGGCGAGCACCCGGGTGCGTGGGCCGATCAGTTGCAGTGCCTGGTCCTGGTCGATACGACCATGGGCATCCAGTGGCAGCACCACCAGGCGCAGGTTGCGCCGGTGCGCCAGCTGTTGCCAGGGCAACAGGTTGGCATGGTGCTCCAGGGCACTGACGGCAATTTCGTCACCGGCTTCCAGGCGGTGTTCCAGGCCATAGGCCAGCAGGTTCAGTGCCGAGGTGGCGCCGTGGGTGAACACGATCTGCCGCGAGTCTGCGGCATTGAGCCAGGCGGCGACCTTGTCGCGGCTGGTTTCGAAGGCCTGGGTCGCCAGCGCACCGGGCAAATGCTGGGCACGGTGCACGTTGGCCGCGCCATGGCCGTAGTAATGGCTCAGGGCATCGAGCAAGGCTTGCGGCTTCTGGGTGGTGGCGGCGCTGTCCAGATAGGTCTGGTGCTGCCGTTGCAGGGCGGCGATGGCGGGGAAGTCGGCACGCCAGGGAGAGGGCTGGAACATGTTTGCGAGGCCTGGAATGAAAATCGGGTCTGGTGCATTGGCGCCAGACCCGATCTTAACACCTCAAACCCGGCAAGGTTCTCAGTTGTGAGCGTGCAGCGCTTCGTTCAGCTCGATGGCCGACTTGTGGGTCTTGCACTCAACTGCGCCGTTGAGCGAGTTGCGGCGGAACAGCAGGTCGGTCTGGCCGGCCAGGTCGCGGGCCTTGACCACTTTGACCAGTTCGTTGTTCTCGTCCAGCAGGTTCACCTTGGTGCCCGCGGTGATGTACAGGCCGGCTTCGACGGTGTTGCGGTCGCCCAGCGGAATACCGATACCGGCGTTGGCGCCGATCAGGCAACCCTCGCCGACTTTGATGACGATGTTGCCGCCACCGGACAGGGTGCCCATGGTCGAGCAGCCGCCGCCCAGGTCCGAGCCCTTGCCGACGAATACGCCAGCGGAAACGCGGCCTTCGATCATGCCCGGGCCTTCGGTGCCAGCATTAAAGTTGACGAAGCCTTCGTGCATGATGGTGGTGCCTTCGCCAATGTAGGCACCCAGGCGCACACGGGCGGTGTCGGCGATACGCACGCCGGCCGGGACCACGTAGTCGGTCATTTTCGGGAACTTGTCCACCGAGAACACTTCCAGCAGCTCGCCCTTCAGGCGTGCTTCCAGTTGCAGTTCGGCCAGTTCGGTCAGGTCGACCGCGCCCTGGTTGGTCCAGGCCACGTTCGGCAGCAGCGGGAAGATGCCGGCCAGGCTTACGCCATGCGGCTTGACCAGGCGGTGCGACAGCAGGTGCAGCTTGAGGTAGGCCTCTGGGGTCGAGCTCAGTGCTGCGTCTTCGGCCAGCAGGGTGGCGACCAGCGGCTTGTGGCTCTCTGCCAGACGGGTCAGCAGGGCGGCCTGGGCAGCGTCCACGCCTTTCAGGGCTTCGGCCAGTTGTGCGGCCTGGGCGTTGCTGAAGGCGATGGCCTGGTTGCCACCTTCGTAACCGAGAACAGGGGCTACTGCAGCTACCAGTTCGGCGCTCGGGTTGAGCAGGGGTTGTGCGTAGAACACTTCCAGCCAGGCGCCCTGGCGGTTCTGGGAGCCGACACCAAAGGCCAGGCTGAACAGGGTATTGGACATGTGATTACCTCGTGCGAAATAGGGTAGGGGCTCAGGCCAGGGCAGCGGCGTACAGGTCGGGCTTGAAGCCAACCAGGGTACGCGCGCCAAGGTCGAGCACCGGGCGTTTGATCATCGACGGCTGGGCCAGCATCAGCTCGACGGCCTTGGCCTGGTCGAGGTCTGCCTTGCTGGCGTCGTCCAGCTTGCGGAAGGTGGTGCCGGCACGGTTGAGGATGACTTCCCAGCCGTGTTCGTCGCACCAGCGGTTCAGGCTGTCACGGTCAATGCCTTGGGTCTTGTAGTCGTGAAATTCGTAGGCGATGGCTTTGTCTTCGAGCCAGGTACGCGCCTTTTTCATGGTGTCACAGGCTTTGATGCCGTAGAGCGTGTAGGTCATTGTGTACATTGGGGGTACAAGTCGCCCCAATCTCTCCGTTTTTCGATGTCAGTCGCGGGATTATGCGGGAACGCTCCTCGCGGCGCCACGCCCGTGGCGCCCCTGTTTATTGATCAGGATGTGTTCAAGCGACCAGGCGCTGGACCGACCCGATGATCTCATCGCCGTGTTGCTGTTCGGCTGTGCGCAGATCGAAGGCCGTCTGCAGGTTGAGCCAGAACTCAGGGGTGGTGTCCAGGCAGATGGACAGACGCAGTGCCATGTCGGCGGAAACACCGCCCCGTTCGCGCAGGATGTTGTTGACGGTTGGCGTTGCTACACCCAACGCCCTGGCCAGAGCCGCGGCGCTGAAGCCCATTTCCTTCTGGAAGTCCTCCCGCAGGATTTCACCCGGATGGATTGGACGCATACCGTTCTTGAGCATGATGCACCTCAGTGGTAATCGACAATTTCAACGCTAACTGGCCCGTGTTCTGTCCAGGTGAAGCACAACCGCCATTGGTCATTTACACGGATATTGTGTTGGTCGGCGCGGTTGCCGCTCAGTGACTCGAGGCGATTGCCAGGTGGCGACCTAAGGTCTCGCAACTCTGTTGCGGCATCGAGCATGGCCAGTTTGCGCTCCGCGACTGACTTGATATCTGACCAACGCCGTGTCTTTCCCGTTGTGAAGAGCGCTTCCGTGTCGGCACAGCTAAAGCTTCGAATCATGAGCCTGAATGCTTAACGTTATTCGTTAATGTCGATTATACGACGGGATCGCTGTAGTTCAAGTCTTCAATAACGGGGCACGCGACTCCCAAGCTCCGGTCACATCTGCTGGGTATCATCATGTTACATATTCCCCCGTCACCTGCGACTATCGTGCAGCGGCCCCGAACCGTCGGTCGCCGCTAACATATTGTTTCAATGGCGATGCCTCGCCCTGCCATCGTTTCAGCTCACAAAGGAAGCTTTCCCGGATGCAGTCCGCCTACACCGTCCTCATCCTGTTGACGTTGGTCAGCCTGTCGAAGCTGGTCGGCCGCATGATTCCGCTGCCGTTGCCGTTGGTGCAGATCGCCGCCGGTGCTTTGCTGGCCTTGCCGACACTGGGCTTGCATGTGGCCTTGAACCCGGAGTTGTTCCTGTTCCTGTTCTTGCCTCCGCTGCTCTTTGCCGACGGATGGCGCATTCCCAAGCGTGAGTTGTGGCGCATTCGCGGGCCTGTGGTGGCGCTGGCTGTCGGGTTGGTACTGTTCACCGTGGTCGGGGCCGGCTACTTCATTCACTGGCTGCTGCCGAGCATCCCGTTGCCGGTGGCCTTCGCCCTGGCGGCAGTGCTGTCGCCCACCGACGCCGTGGCGGTTTCGGCCATCGCCCAGGACCGCCTGCCTACCCCGCTGATGCACATGCTGCAAGGGGAGGCCCTGATGAATGACGCATCAGGCCTGGTGACCTTCAAGTTTGCCTTGGCGGCGGCGATCACCGGGGCGTTCTCGCTGGCCGATGCAAGCTTCAGTTTCGTCCTGGTCGCGCTGGGTGGCCTGGCGGTGGGCGTTGCCCTGAGTTGGCTGGTCGGCCGCTTGCGCGCCTGGATGATCGCCCGCGGCTGGGACGATCCAGCTACCCATGTGGTCTTCATGCTGCTGCTGCCGTTCGCCGCCTACGTGCTGGCCGAGCGTCTGGGTGTTTCGGGCATTCTCTCGGCGGTGGCCGCCGGCATGATGCAGAGCTGGCTCGACTTGCTGCCGCGGCAGACCAGCACTCGCTTGCTCAACAGAAGCGTCTGGTCGCTGCTGGAGTTTGCCTTCAACGGCCTGATCTTTCTGCTGTTGGGCCTGCAATTGCCGGACATCATCAAGGCGGTGGTCAGCCACGAAGCTACCCTGTGGCCGACCCTGGCTTACCGCTGCCTGGATGTGGTGGCGATCTTTGCCGCGCTGATCCTGCTGCGGTTCGTCTGGGTGCAGAGTATCTGGCGCTCGATCGGTGTGGTGCGCCGCTGGCGCGGTAAACCGGCGCTGGTGCTGATGCCCACGGCGCGCTCCTGCTGGTTGCTGACCCTGGGCGGTGTGCGGGGCGCAGTGACCCTGGCCGGTGTGATGTCGATACCTTTGCTGATGGGGGCGGGCAAGGCCTTCCCGGAACGGGACTTGCTGATTTTCATTGCAGCCGGGGTGATCCTGCTGTCGTTGATCAGCGCCTGCATCGCGCTGCCGATATTACTGCGCGGGGTCACCAAGAGCCCGGACGAGCGCTTGCACCAGGAAGTGCAGGAAGCCTGGCGGCGCACGGCCGAGGCGGCGATTCATGCCTTGGAAGCAGAGGAGGTGATCGACGCCACTGCCCCGCAAGACGCCGCGCAGGCTACCTTGGCGACCGAGCTGAAGGCGCGGTTGATGGCAGAGTATCGGGATGAGCTGGAAAGCTATGACGACAGTGCCGAAGCCAGGGCATTGGCCGAACAGATGGACTTGCTGGAGCGGCGTTTGCGCTTGCGTGCACTGAGGGCGCAGCGGCTGGAGCTTTACAACCTGCATCGCCAGCACCTGGTGGGGGATGAGGTGGTGCGGCAAGTACTGGGTGAGCTGGATATGAGTGAGGCGAACCTGGGTTCAGTCAAGTAGATCCCAAGAGGGCTGCGTTGCAGCCCCTGTAGGAGCGGGTTTACCCGCGAAGAATCCAACGCGGTAAATGGCACCGGCCGTGCCGCGCTGGTAACCCGCTCCCACAGGCCCCTGCCAGATCAGCGGTTTTGCAGGAAGGCGCGAATCCGCTCCGCCGCCTCGATGCATTCGGCCAGCGGTGCAACCAGTGCCATGCGCACGCGCCCGGCACCCGGGTTCACCCCGTCCACTTCACGTGACAGGTACGACCCCGGTACCACGGTCACATGCTGGGCTTCGAACAGGTCACGGGTGAACTCGGCATCGTCGCCCGGTACCTTGGCCCACAGGTAGAAGCTGCCGTCCGGGCGCTGCACGTCCAGTACCGGCTGCAGAATATCCAGCACGGCGTCGTACTTGGCCCGGTACTGGTCGCGGTTCTCGCGCACATGCGCCTCGTCCTGCCAGGCGGCGATGCTGGCCAGTTGGGTTTGTACCGGCATCGCGCAGCCGTGGTAGGTGCGGTACAACAGAAACGGCTTGATGATCCGGGCATCGCCAGCGACGAAGCCCGAGCGCAGCCCCGGCAGGTTGGAGCGCTTGGACAGGCTGTGGAACACCACGCAGCGCGCAAAATCGCTACGACCAAGCTCGGCGCATGCCGTCAGCAGGCCTGGCGGTGGTGCGTCTTCGTCGAAGTACAGCTCGCTGTAGCACTCATCGGCGGCGATCACGAAGTCGTGCTCGTCAGCCAGGGCAATCAGCTTCTTCAGGGTGTTCATCGGCACCAGCGCACCGGTAGGGTTGCCCGGCGAGCACAGGAACAGGATCTGGCAACGCTTCCACACCTCGGCCGGTACGGCGTCGAAGTCCGGGTTGAAACCGTTGTTTTCCAGGCACGGCAGGTAGTGCGGGGTGGCGCCGGCCAACAGCGCTGCGCCTTCGTAGATCTGATAGAACGGGTTGGGGCTTACCACCAGGCCGTCATCGGCGCGGTTGACCACGGCCTGGGTGAAGGCGAACAGTGCTTCACGGGTGCCGTTGACCGGCAGGATGTGGCGGTCGGCGTCCAGCCAGCCGGTCGGCACGCCAAAGCGTCGTTCGCACCACTGACCGATGGCCTGGCGCAGGGCTGGCAAGCCGATGGTGCTGGGATAAACCGCCAGCTTGTCGAGGTTGTCGGCCATGGCCTGGGCGACGAACGCCGGCGATTCGTGCTTCGGCTCACCGATCGACAGGGCGATGGCGCGTTTGTCCGCCGCAGGCGTCACGCTGCCCAGCAGGGCACGAAGCTTTTCGAACGGATAGGGCTGAAGCTGGGTCAAGGCATGGTTCATCGGCGCAAGGTCTCGTCAATCGTCTAATCGTTAAAAGGTCACGCGGGTCTGGCTGGTGTCGCTACCTTGGCCGGCCTGCAGTTGCTGCACGATGGCCTCCTGCAGGCGGCTGCACAACTGCGGGTCTGACAGCGGTTGGTTGTCGGCATCGGTAATGAAAAACACGTCTTCTACCCGCTCGCCGAGGGTGGCGATCTTGGCGTTTTGCAGCGAAAGGTCGAACTCCAGGAAAATCCGTCCCAGCCGGGCCAGCAGGCCCGGGCGGTCTGGCGCGGTGATTTCGAGGATGGTCACCGGCCGCTGGGCATCGTTGAGGATGGTCACTTGCGGCGGGAAGTCGAAGTGCTTGAGCTGGCGCGGTACCCGGCGCTGGATGATGGTCGGGTAGTCCTCAGGGTTGCGCAGCGCTTCGGTCAGGCCGTCGCGAATCTGCTTGACCCGTTGCGGGTTGTCGCCGATCGAGCCACCGTCGTTGTCCAGCACAATGTAGGTGTCGAGGGTGAACTGGCTGCTCGACGTGATGATCCGGGCGTCGTGGATGTTCAGGTTCAACTGCGACATGGCCGCCACCGTCACGGCGAAGAAATCATGCTGGTCGGGGGCATAGATGAAAATCTGCGTGCCGCCTTCGAACTCGCGCTGGGTGGTTTCCTTGATCAGTACCAGTGGCCCGCCATCGGCCGGTTGCTGCAGGATCGCATCCGTGTGCCAGGCCACGTCGGCGGCGGTGTGCTTGAGGAAATAGTCATCGCCCAGTTGCGCCCATAGCTGCTCGACGTCGTCCGGGTCGGTCCCCTCGCGCACCAGGATATCCAGCGCTGACGACTGGGTCTGGCGAATCTGCTCTTCGCGGTCCAGCGGGTTTTCCAGGCCCCGGCGCAGGGCGCGCTTGGTCTCGCTGTACAGCTGGCGCAGCAGGCTGGCGCGCCACGAGTTCCACAGGCTGGGGTTGGTGGCGTTGATGTCCGCCACAGTCAGCACGTACAGGTAGTCAAGGCGTGTCTCGTCGCCCATGTGCAGGGCAAAGTCGTTGATCACCTGCGGATCGGACAAGTCCTTGCGCTGAGCGGTGGTCGACATCACCAGGTGGTTCTGCACCAGCCAGACGATCAGGCGGCTGTCCCAGGCCGGCAACTGGTGCCGTTCGCAGAACTTCTGCGCGTCCACTGCACCGATTTCCGAGTGGTCGCCCTGGCGACCCTTGCCGATGTCGTGGTACAGGCCGGCCAGGTAGATCAGCTCGGGTTTGGGCAGGCGCCCCATGAGCTTGCTGGCCAGCGGGAATTTCTCGGACACCGGCGTGTATTGCAGCTTGCGCAGGTGCTTGATGAGGTTGAGGGTGTGCGCATCGACCGTATAGATGTGGAACAGGTCATGCTGCATCTGCCCGACGATCAGGCCGAACTCTGGCAGATAACGGCCAAGAATGCCGTAGCGGTTCATCCGGCGCAGGTTGCGGTGGATGCCGATTTCGCACTTGAATAGCTCGATGAACAGGCTGGTATTGCGGATATCGGTCCGGAACGTGTCGTCGATCAGGTGGCGGTGTTCGCGCAGCAGGCGCACGGTATCGGCACGCACGCCCTTGATCTCGGGGTGTTGGGCCATCAGCACGAAGATTTCCAGCATGGCGAACGGCGTTCGCTTGAACACGTTCGGGTTGGCGGCCTCGATATAGCCGTCATGCAGGCGGAACCGCGCGTTCAGCGGCTGGGTGCTGCCACTTTCCTCGTCGGCGAGGATAACTTCTTCGAAGTGCTGGATGATCAGGTCGCACAGCTGGCTGATGCTCATCACCACCCGGTAGTACTGCTGCATGAACTGTTCGATCGCCCGCTTGGGGTTTTCGTCGCTGTAGCCCAGCAGCGTGGCGAGGCTGCGCTGGTGATCGAACAGCAGGCGGTCTTCGGCGCGCCCGGCCAGCATGTGCAGGGCATAACGGACTTTCCAGAGGAAGTCCTGGGACGAAGCCAGCAGTTCGTTCTCGCTTTCCAGCAAGAAGCCTTCGCCGGCCAGTGCATGCAGGTTCAGTGTGCCGTACTGGCGACGGGCTACCCACAGTACCGTCTGGATGTCGCGCAGGCCACCTGGCGAACCCTTGACGTTGGGTTCGAGGTTGTACTCTGTGTCGTTGTACTTGTGGTGGCGGGCCTTGAGTTCGGCGCGCTTGGCCAGGAAGAACTCCTTGCTCGGCCACATGTGTGCGGTGCTGGTGACTTCCAGCATGCGCTGGCGCAAGGCCTCGGGGCCGGCGATGGTGCGGCTTTCCATCAGGTTGGTGATTACCGTCAGGTCGGCGCGGGCCTGTTCGGCGCACTCGTCGACGGTACGCACGCTCTGGCCGACTTCCAGGCCAATGTCCCACAGCAAGGTAAGAAAGCGCTCGATGGCGTCGCGGTACTGCTCGTGCTCGGCAGCGCCTAGCAGAATCAGCAGGTCGATGTCCGAGTGCGGGTGCAGTTCACCGCGCCCATAGCCGCCCACCGCAACCAGGGCAATGCCGCTCTGGTCGCCCCAGTCGAACTGGTTCCACGCCTGTTGCAGGATATTGTCGACGAGCCAGGCGCGGGCCTCGATCAGCGGGCGAATGTCGCTGCCGGCGCGAAAACGCTTGTCGAGCACCTCGCCGGCCAGGCGGATGGCTTTCTTGAAGGCGGCGATGGGGCTCGCCTTGAGGGCCAGTTCCGCCTGGAACTGGCCACGGTCGAACAGCTCGGGGTCCACCTGGGGCATCGCGTCACGTTCCTGTCGTGGGGTGGCCTGTCGGGGTGCGGTCAGGCCGAAGTGCGCGGGATGGTGTCGTCCTTGCGCAGGGTGAAGATCTCGTAGCCGGTCGCGGTCACCACCAGAGTGTGTTCCCACTGGGCCGAGAGCTTGCGATCCTTGGTGATGGCGGTCCAGCCGTCGCCCAGCACCTTGGTGTCGGCCTTGCCCTGGTTGATCATCGGCTCGATGGTGAAGGTCATGCCTTCCTTCAGCTCCATACCCGTGCCAGCGCGGCCGTAGTGGAGGATCTGCGGCTCTTCGTGGAACACCTTGCCGATGCCGTGACCGCAGAACTCGCGTACCACCGAGAAACCGTTCTTCTCTGCGTGCTTCTGGATCACTTCACCGATGTCGCCCAGACGGCAGCCCGGCTTCACCAGCTCGATGGCCTTGTACATGCATTCCTGGGTGACCTTGGACAGGCGCTCGGCCCAGACCGGCACGTTGCCGACGTGGAACATGCGGCTGGTGTCGCCGTGGTAGCCGTCCTTGATCACGGTGACGTCGATATTGAGCGTGTCACCGTCCTTGAGCGGCTTGTCGTTGGGTATGCCGTGGCAGACCACATGGTTGATCGAGGTGCAGATCGACTTCGGGTAGCCCTTGTAGTTGAGCGGTGCCGGGATGGCCTGCTGGACGTTGACGATATAGTCGTGGCACAGGCGGTCGAGCTCTTCGGTGGTGATACCGGGCTTGACGTGTTCTTCGATCATTTCCAGCACTTCGGCGGCCAGGCGGCCAGCGATGCGCATCTTCTCGATGTCTTCTGCGGTCTTGATGGTGACGGTCATTACAGGCTCTCTACGGCGCCGTGCACGGCGCGAACAAACGGGAAAGGCCGGATTCTAGCAGAGCAGGGCGCCGATCGGTCGGGATAAAGGCGGCCATGCTGTTGTCTACAGCTGGCATTCTGGCGCGAAAGCCGGGGTGCTGCAAAAAGTGCTGACAGACGCAACAGTATCCGGGTTCCGTTCGCTCGCGGTCTGTGGTATAAAATGCGCCGCTTTCGGGGACGACCCCGTCAGTACTTAACCCACACACGTGTCGACACGATGACCTGGGTGCCCCGAGTTGCAGAATTCGCGGGTTGGTCATTGGGATACGTGGAGGCCCAACCCGACTTATCAAGGAACTATCATGTCCCAAGTCAATATGCGCGATATGCTGAAGGCCGGTGTGCACTTCGGCCACCAGACCCGTTACTGGAACCCGAAAATGGGCAAGTACATTTTCGGCGCGCGTAACAAGATCCACATCGTCAACCTGGAAAAAACCCTGCCAATGTTCAACGACGCTCTGTCGTTCGTAGAGCGCCTGGCCCAGGGCAAGAACAAGATCCTGTTCGTCGGCACCAAGCGTTCCGCCGGCAAGATCGTTGCCGAGCAAGCAGCTCGTTGCGGTTCGCCATACGTTGATCACCGTTGGTTGGGCGGCATGCTGACCAACTACAAGACCATCCGCGCTTCGATCAAGCGTCTGCGCGACCTGGAAACCCAGGCCGAAGACGGCACTTTCGCCAAGCTGACCAAGAAAGAAGCCCTGATGCGCTCCCGCGACCTGGAAAAACTGGATCGCAGCCTGGGTGGCATCAAGGACATGGGCGGTCTGCCAGACGCTCTGTTCGTTATCGACGTTGATCACGAGCGCATCGCGATCACCGAAGCCAACAAGCTGGGCATCCCGGTTATCGGCGTTGTCGATACCAACAGCAGCCCGGAAGGTGTTGACTACATCATCCCAGGTAACGATGACGCCATTCGCGCTATCGAGCTGTACATGACTTCGATGGCTGACGCAGTCATCCGCGGCCGCAACAACGTTGCCGGCGGCACCGAAGTTTACGCTGAAGAAGCGGCTGCACCTGCTGCTGAGTAATAGGCGCTAGCGTCTACTTGGCACGCAAAAAGGGGGCTCTGCCCCCTTTTTGCCACCTTGAAATCCTGCTGTCAGCATCGGCCCCGCATCATGGGCCTGCTGAAATCAAAGCAGCGGATTTGCAGAATTGAACGCCCGTGATTGACGGGTGGAATGGTTGAAAAACTTTCCAAGAGGATTTTGAAATGGCAGCAATTACTGCAGCGCTGGTAAAAGAACTGCGCGAGCGTACCGGCGAAGGCATGATGGATTGCAAAAAGGCCCTGGAAAAGGCCGGCGGCGACATCGAGAAAGCCATTGACGACATGCGTGCCTCGGGCGCCATCAAGGCCGCCAAAAAGGCTGGCAACGTCGCTGCTGAAGGCGCTATCGCCGTCAAGACCGACGGTACATCTGCCGTCCTGCTGGAAGTGAACTCGCAGACCGACTTCCTGGCCCTGCAAGACGACTTCAAGAACTTCGTGGCCGAAAGCCTCGAAGAAGCCTTCGCCCAGAAGCTGACCGACGCCGCCCCGCTGATCGCCTCGCGCGAAGCTGCTCGTGAAGCCCTGGTTGCCAAGTGCGGCGAGAACGTCAACATCCGTCGCCTGGTGCGCGTTGAGGGTGACGTTGTCGGTGCCTACCTGCACGGCAACAAGATCGGCGCTGTCGTCGTTCTGAAAGGCGGTGACGTTGAGCTGGCGAAGAACATCGCCATGCACGTTGCAGCTTCGAACCCTGAGTTCCTGGATTCGTCGGAAATCTCCGCCGAGGCCATCGAGCGCGAGAAGAATGTCTTCCTGCAGCTGAACGCCGACAAGATCGCCGGCAAGCCGGAAAACATCGTTGAGAACATGATCAACGGCCGTATCACCAAGTTCAAAGCCGAAGCCTCGCTGAAAGAGCAAGCCTTCGTCATGAACCCGGAAGTCAAGGTTGGCGAGCTGGCCAAGAAAGCCGGTGCTGAAATCGTTTCCTTCACCTACTTCAAAGTAGGCGAAGGCATCGAGAAGCCAGTCGACGACTTCGCTGCTGAAGTTGCCGCTCAGGTAGCTGCTGCCAAGCAGTAAGACAGCCCCGTCTGTCGCCCCAAAGAGGCTGCCCGCTCACGCGCGCAGCCTCTTTGTCAAAACGGAGAGGGGTTTATACGACTCCCTCTTCGCTGGCACCGAAGCGGTGCCACGCTACAGTTAGCAGGCTGCAAACAGCCCGCACGAATTTTCTAAAAGTACGCCGCAGGAGAGACTCGCAATGGCTCAGCAGGTGAGTGGTCGCCAACCTCGCTATAAACGCATTTTGCTCAAACTTAGCGGCGAGGCCCTGATGGGCTCGGAAGACTTCGGGATCGACCCGAAAGTGCTGGATCGCATGGCGCTTGAAGTTGGCCAGCTGGTAGGGATCGGTGTTCAGGTCGGCCTGGTGATCGGTGGTGGCAACCTGTTCCGCGGCGCCGCGCTCAGCGCAGCCGGCATGGATCGCGTCACGGGTGACCACATGGGCATGTTGGCTACCGTGATGAACGGCCTGGCCATGCGCGATGCGCTGGAGCGCTCGAACATCCCGGCCCTGGTAATGTCGGCCATTTCCATGGTGGGTGTCACCGATCATTACGATCGTCGCAAAGCTATTCGTCACCTCAACTCCGGGGATGTGGTAATTTTCTCCGCCGGTACCGGCAACCCGTTCTTCACCACCGACTCCGCGGCCTGCCTGCGCGCCATCGAAATCGATGCTGACGTGGTGCTGAAGGCGACCAAGGTCGATGGCGTGTACACTGCCGATCCATTCAAGGACCCGCACGCCGAGAAATTCGATCACCTGACCTACGATGAGGTTCTGGATCGCAAGCTGGGTGTGATGGACCTGACCGCAATCTGCCTGTGCCGTGACCACAAGATGCCATTGCGGGTATTCAACATGAACAAGCCTGGCGCCCTGCTGAACATCGTGGTGGGTGGCGCTGAAGGTACACTGATCGAGGAAGGCCAAGCATGATCAACGACATCAAGAAAGACGCGCAGGAGCGCATGGGCAAGTCCATCGAAGCCCTGTCTCGCAACCTGGCTGCAATCCGCACCGGTCGCGCTCACCCAAGCATCCTGGACAGCGTCAAGGTTACCGCCTGGGGTAGCGAAATGCCGCTGAACCAGGTCGCCGCGATCACCGTCGAAGATGCCCGCACCCTGAAGATCGTCGCTCACGACAAGAACCTCAGCGCTGCCATCGAAAAGGCTATCCTCACCTCCGATCTGGGCCTTAACCCGTCCAGCGCCGGTACTACCATCCGTGTACCGATGCCGGCCCTGACCGAGGAAACCCGCAAGGGCTACACCAAGCAGGCCAGCGGTGTTGCCGAGGATGCCAAGGTGGCCGTGCGCAACGTGCGCCGCGACGCCCTGGCTGACCTGAAAAAACTGACCAAGGACAAGGAAATCAGCGAAGACGAAGAGCGTCGCGCCGCTGACGAGATCCAGAAGCTGACCGACAAGTTCGTTGCTGAAGTCGATGCTGCCTTCAAAGCCAAGGAAAAGGACCTGATGGCCGTCTAAGGCCGGGGTTTTTTAATGGAAAAGACCAAGCCAGCGGCGCCGTCCTCGGTGCCGCGTCATGTCGCGATCATCATGGATGGCAACAACCGCTGGGCGAAAAAACGCCTGCTGCCTGGCGTGGCCGGGCACAAGGCGGGTGTGGACGCCGTTCGCGCGGTCATCGAAGTCTGTGCCAAGGCCGGGGTCGAGGTGCTGACCCTGTTCGCCTTCTCCAGCGAGAACTGGCAGCGCCCTGCCGAAGAAGTCGGTGCGCTGATGGAGCTGTTCTTCTCGGCGCTGCGCCGTGAGGCCAAGCGCCTTGACGAGAACAATATCAGCCTGCGCATCATCGGCGACCGTTCGCGTTTCCATCCTGAGCTGCAGGCCGCCATGCGCGAGGCCGAGGCAGCGACCGCCGGCAACAACCGTTTCATTCTGCAGATAGCAGCCAACTACGGCGGCCAGTGGGACATCGCCCAGGCTGCCCAACGGTTGGCGCGGGAAGTGCAAGCTGGGCATCTGCGCCCGGAGGACATCACCCCGGGTCTGCTGCAGACCTGCCTGGCAACCGGCGAACTGCCGTTGCCGGATCTTTGCATTCGCACCGGTGGCGAGCACCGCATCAGCAATTTCCTGCTGTGGCAGCTGGCCTATGCCGAGTTGTACTTCTCCGACCTCTACTGGCCGGACTTCAAACACGAGGCCATGCGCAAAGCCCTGGCCGATTTCGCTTCGCGCCAGCGCCGCTTCGGTAAGACCAGCGAGCAGGTCGAGGCTGGAGCTCGTGCTTAATGCTTAAACAACGCATCATTACTGCGCTGATCCTGCTGCCGGTCGCGCTGGGCGGTTTCTTTCTGCTCAATGGCGGGGATTTCGCCCTGTTCATCGGCTTCGTGGTGGCCCTCGGCGCCTGGGAGTGGGCACGCCTTGCCGGGCTTATGGCCCAGCCGCTGCGCATCGCCTATGCGGTGGTGGTCGCCGGGGCGCTGATGCTGCTGCACATCCTTCCGGAGCTGGCGCCCTGGGTGCTGGGCGCTGCGGTGATCTGGTGGGGGCTGGCCACCTGGCTGGTGCTTACCTACCCGCGCAGCAGCGATCTGTGGGCCAGTGCTGCCTGTCGGCTGTTGATCGGTCTGCTGGTGCTGCTGCCGGCTTGGCAGGGGCTGGTGCTGCTCAAGCACTGGCCCTTGGGGAACTGGCTGATCCTGTCCGTCATGGTGCTGGTGTGGGCTGCCGACATCGGTGCGTATTTTTCTGGCCGGGCGTTCGGCAAGCGCAAGCTCGCCCCGCAGGTCAGCCCGGGCAAGAGCTGGGAAGGTGTGTATGGTGGGCTGGCGGTCAGCCTGTTGATTACCCTGGGTGTCGGCATCGGCCGCGACTGGGGCTTTGGTCAGATCCTGCTGGGCCTGCTGGGCGCTGCGTTGCTGGTGATGTCTTCGGTGGTCGGTGACCTGACCGAGAGCATGTTCAAGCGTCGCTCCGGCATCAAGGACAGCAGCAATCTGCTGCCTGGGCATGGTGGTGTGCTCGATCGCATCGACAGCCTGACTGCGGCAATCCCGATCTTTGCAGTGCTGCTGTGGGCTGCCGAATGGGGTGTGATGTGAGTCGCCCGCAACGTATTACCGTGCTCGGGGCCACCGGCTCCATCGGCCTGAGCACGCTGGATGTGATTGCGCGTCACCCTGACCGTTATCAAGCGTTTGCCCTCACTGGCTATTCGCGCATCGACGAGTTGTTGGCGCTATGTGTGCGTCATCGCCCGGCATTCGCTGTGGTGCCGAGCACCGAAGCAGCGGTGAGGTTGCGCGCAAGTCTGGCTGCAGCCGGTTGCTCCACCGAGGTGCTTGAAGGCGAGGCCGGGCTTTGCCAGGTGGCGTCGGCCGCTGAAGTGGACGCAGTGATGGCTGCCATTGTCGGTGCTGCCGGTCTGCGTCCCACGCTGGCGGCAGTCGAGGCAGGCAAGAAGGTGTTGCTGGCCAACAAGGAAGCACTTGTAATGTCGGGCGCGCTGTTCATGGAGGCGGTGCGGCAAAAGGGTGCCGTGCTGCTGCCGATCGACAGCGAACACAACGCTATCTTCCAGTGCATGCCTGGCGACTACGCCCGTGGCCTGAGTGCTGTCGGTGTGCGCCGGATCCTGCTTACCGCTTCTGGTGGGCCGTTCCGCGAGACGCCGGTCGAGGCGCTGCTGGACGTGACCCCGGAGCAAGCTTGTGCTCACCCTAACTGGTCCATGGGGCGCAAGATTTCCGTGGATTCGGCCAGCATGATGAACAAAGGCCTCGAGTTGATCGAGGCCTGCTGGTTGTTCGATGCCGCGCCGTCCAAGGTTGAGGTGGTGGTGCACCCGCAAAGCGTGATCCACTCACTGGTCGACTACGTGGACGGTTCGGTGCTCGCGCAACTGGGCAACCCGGACATGCGTACGCCGATCGCCAGCGCGTTGGCCTGGCCGGAACGGATCGATTCCGGGGTCGCCCCCCTGGACCTGTTCGCCATCGCCCGTCTGGATTTCCAGGCGCCCGACGAACAACGCTTCCCTTGCCTGCGCCTTGCGCGGCAGGCTGCCGAGGCAGGCAACAGCGCGCCTGCCGTGCTCAATGCAGCCAACGAAGTTGCCGTCGAGGCATTTCTTGAACGGCGCATCCGCTTCCCGGAGATCGCGGGTATGATCGAACAGGTACTCGACCAGGAACCCGTCGTGCCACTGCCTTCGCTGGATGCGGTATTTGCCGCCGATCAGCGTGCCCGGGAGCTTTCCCGTGAATGGCTGAGGCGTCACGGTCGCTGATGCAGGCCCGCCAAGGTTCGTGAGGGGGCTGGGCAGCAATGCCGGCCCGCTGAACATCATTCGGAGATGGACATGACAGCGCTCTACATGATTATCGGCACCCTCGTGGCTCTGGGTGTGCTGGTCACTTTCCACGAATTCGGTCACTTCTGGGTGGCGCGCCGCTGCGGCGTCAAGGTGCTGCGTTTTTCGGTCGGTTTCGGCACGCCGCTGCTGCGGTGGCATGACCGCCACGGCACCGAGTTCGTTGTTGCGGCCATTCCTCTGGGCGGCTACGTCAAGATGCTCGACGAGCGCGAGGGCGATGTGCCGCCAGCGCTGGCCGGGCAGTCGTTCAACCGCAAGTCGGTGCGCCAGCGTATAGCGATTGTCGCCGCAGGCCCGATTGCCAACTTTCTGCTGGCTATCCTGTTCTTCTGGGTGCTGGCGATGCTGGGTACCCAGCAAATCCGACCGGTTATCGGTGCGGTCGACAGTGGCAGCCTGGCAGCATCGGCCGGGCTGACCGCGGGTCAGGAAATCGTTTCTGTTGACGGCAAGCCGACCAACGGATGGTCGGCGGTCAATCTGCAGCTGGTTCGTCGTCTGGGGGAGAGCGGTACCTTGCAGATTGGCGTGCGTGATGAGGGCGCCAGCAACGAGCGTCAGTTGCAGGTCAAGCTGGACAGCTGGCTCAAGGGCGCCGACGAGCCCGACCCGATTCAGTCCCTGGGGCTGCGCCCATGGCGCCCGGCGATCACGCCGGTGCTGGCCGAGATCGATCCGAAGGGGCCGGCTGCCGCTGCAGGCCTGAAAACCGGGGACAAGCTGCTGGCTCTGGATGGTGTGGCAGTGACCGAATGGCAGCAAGTTGTCGACAGCGTGCGTGCCCGCCCGGATGCCAGGGTAGTGGTGCGTGTGGAGCGCGATGGTGCAGCCCTGGAGTTGCCGGTGACCCTGGCCCGCAAGGGTGAGGGCAAGGCAGTGGGAGGCTATCTTGGCGCTGGCGTCAAGGGTGGCGAATGGCCTGCCAGCATGCTCCGCGAGATCAGCTACGGCCCGCTGGATGCGGTGGGTGAGAGCTTGTCGCGTACCTGGAACATGAGTGTCCTGACCCTTGAATCGCTGAAGAAAATGCTGTTCGGGGAGCTCTCGGTAAAAAACTTGAGTGGACCGATAACCATTGCTAAAGTGGCGGGCGCTTCAGCCCAGTCCGGCGTGGGGGATTTCCTGAATTTCCTGGCCTACCTGAGCATAAGCCTGGGGGTTCTTAACCTGCTGCCCATACCTGTGCTGGATGGGGGGCATTTGCTGTTTTACCTGGTCGAGTGGGCGCGCGGTCGTCCGCTGTCGGATCGGGTGCAAGGTTGGGGGGTTCAGATCGGTATCAGTTTGGTCATAGGGGTGATGTTGCTCGCCCTGATCAACGATCTGGGTCGACTATAAAGCTTCGCTCAATTGCGAACCTGTCGTTTGTGACGGCAGGTTGTTTATTGCCAGTTGGAATAAAAGGACTTCATGAAACGTCTGCTGCTAACTGCGGTCATGTCCGCACTGATGATCGCTGAAGTTCACGCCGAGTCCTTCACCATCTCCGATATTCGCGTCAACGGGCTGCAGCGGGTTTCCGCCGGCAGTGTGTTCGGTGCCTTGCCACTGAACGTTGGCGACCAGGCCGACGACCGTCGCCTGGTGGACTCGACTCGTTCCTTGTTCAAGACCGGGTTCTTCCAGGACATCCAGTTGAGCCGCGATGGCAATGTGCTGATCATCAACGTGGTCGAGCGCCCGTCGGTGTCGAGCATCGAGATTGAAGGCAACAAGGCGATCAGCACCGAAGACCTGATGAAGGGCCTGAAGCAATCGGGCCTGGCCGAAGGCGAAATCTTCCAGCGCGCCACCCTCGAAGGCGTGCGTAACGAGCTGCAGCGCCAGTACGTGGCCCAGGGCCGCTACTCGGCCGAGGTCGACGCCGAAGTGGTGCCGCAGCCGCGCAACCGTGTGGCGCTGAAGATCAAGATCAACGAAGGCACCGTCGCTGCCATCCAGCACATCAACATCGTTGGTAACAACGTATTCGACGACGAGACCCTGGGGCAGTTGTTCGAGCTGAAGACCACCAACTGGCTGTCGTTCTTCAAGAACGACGACAAGTACGCCCGTGAAAAGCTCTCCGGTGACCTGGAGCGCCTGCGCTCCTACTACCTGGACCGCGGCTACATCAACATGGACATTGCCTCCACCCAGGTGTCCATCACGCCGGACAAGAAGCACGTCTACATCACCGTCAACATCAACGAAGGCGAGAAATACACCGTTCGCGACGTGAAGCTGTCCGGTGATCTCAAGGTGCCGGAAGACCAGGTCAAGTCGCTGCTGCTGGTGCAACCGGGCCAGGTATTCTCGCGCAAGGTGATGACCACCACGTCCGAGCTGATCACCCGCCGTCTGGGTAACGAAGGCTATACCTTCGCCAACGTCAACGGCGTGCCACAGCCGAACGACCAGGACCACACCGTCGACATCATGTTCGTGGTCGACCCGGGCAAGCGTGCCTACGTCAACCGCATCAACTACCGCGGCAACACCAAGACCGAAGACGAAGTGCTGCGTCGCGAAATGCGCCAGATGGAAGGCGGCTGGGCTTCGACCTATCTGATCGATCAGTCCAAGACCCGTCTGGAGCGCCTGGGCTACTTCAAGGAAGTGAACGTCGAGACCCCGCAGGTGCCAGGCACCGACGACCAGGTCGACGTCAACTACAGCGTCGAAGAGCAGGCCTCTGGTTCGATCACCGCCAGCGTCGGTTTCGCCCAGAGCGCCGGCCTGATCCTCGGTGGTTCGATCAGCCAGAGCAACTTCCTCGGTACCGGTAACAAGGTATCCGTCGGTCTGACCCGTTCGGAGTACCAGACCCGCTACAACTTTGGCTTCGTTGATCCCTACTTCACTGCCGATGGCGTCAGCCTGGGTTATAACGCCTTCTATCGCAGCACCAATTACGACGACCTCGACGTCGACGTTGCCAGCTATGCGGTGGACAGCTACGGTGCCGGCGTCAGCCTGGGCTACCCGATCAGCGAGACTTCGCGCCTGACCTACGGCCTGAGCGTGCAGCAGGACAAGATCAAGACCGGCAAGTACACCGTTGACGAGATTTTCGACTTCCTCGAGCAGGAAGGTGACAATTTCCTGAACTTCAAGGCCTCGATCGGCTGGTCCGAGTCGACCCTGAACAAAGGCGTACTGGCCACCCGTGGTCACTCGCAAAGCCTGACCCTGGAGTCCACCATTCCGGGCAGCGACCTGTCGTTCTTCAAGCTTGACTACCGTGGCCAGCTGTTCAAACCGATCACCAACGACTACACCCTGCGCCTGCATACCGAGCTGGGCTATGGTGATGGTTACGGCAGCACCTCTGGCCTGCCGTTCTACGAGAATTATTTCGCGGGTGGTTTCAACTCTGTCCGTGGCTTCAAGGACAGCAGCCTGGGCCCACGCAGTACGCCTAGCCGCGGCGAGGCCAATGGCGGCAAGCCGGGCACTATCCGCGACCCGGATCAGGATCCGTTGCCGTTTGGTGGTAACGTGCTGGTGCAGGGCGGTGCCGAGCTGCTGTTCCCGCTGCCGTTCGTCAAGGACCAGCGTTCACTGCGCACCTCCGTGTTCTGGGACGTGGGTAACGTGTTCGACACCAATTGCGGCAACAAACCTGATTGCGAGAAGGTCGGGTTCTCGGGCATGGCCAGTTCGGTCGGCCTGGGCGTGACCTGGATTACCGCTCTGGGCCCGTTGAGCTTCAGTCTGGCAATGCCGGTCAAGAAGCCGGACGATGCCGATACCCAGGTGTTCCAATTCTCTCTGGGCCAGACCTTCTAAGGTCGGCCCCTGCTTAACGACAACGGTTTATCCAGGAGTGCATCGTGCGTAAATTGGCTCAACTGGCCGTAGTGGCCGCGGCGCTGGTCGCCACCCCGGCTTTCGCCGAAATGAAGGTTGCCGTCCTGAACTACCAGATGGCCCTGCTCGAGTCGGATGCCGCCAAGAAGTATGCGGTGGATGCCGAGAAAAAGTTCGGTCCGCAACTGACCAAGCTGAAAAGCCTGGAAAGCAGTGCCAAGGGCATCCAGGACCGCCTGATCAAGGGCGGCGACAAGATGCAGCAGCAGGAGCGTGAGCGCCTGGAGCTCGAGTTCAAGCAAAAGGCTCGCGACTTCCAGTTCCAGTCCAAGGAGCTGAACGAAGCCAAGGCCGTTGCTGATCGCGACATGCTCAAGCAGCTGAAGCCGAAGCTGGATGGCGCTGTCGAGGAAGTGATCAAGAAGGGCGGCTACGACCTGGTCCTCGAGCGTGGTGCGGTCATTGATGTCAAGCCTCAGTACGACATCACCCGCCAAGTCATCGAGCGCATGAACCAAGCCCGTTGATATGAGTGTGACCATGACGCTAGGCCAACTGGCCGAGGCACTTGGAGCCACCCTCAAGGGGCCCGAGGCGCTGCAGATTACCGGGCTGGCCACCTTGCAGGAGGCTGGCCCCGGTCAGTTGAGCTTCCTCGCCAACCCGCAGTACCGCAAATTCCTGGACGACAGCCAGGCGGCTGCAGTGCTGCTGAAGGCTGCGGATGCCGAAGGCTTTGCCGGCAATGCACTGATCGTCGCCGATCCGTACCTGGCCTACGCACGCATTTCCCACCTGTTCGACCCCAAACCCAAGGTTGTGGCGGGTATTCATCCCAGCGCCGTGGTAGCTGAGGACGCGCAGGTGGATGCCAGTGCCAGCATCGGGCCGTTCGCGGTCATCGAAAGCGGTGCGCGCATCGCCGCCAATGTCAGTGTGGGTGCACACTGCGTGGTCGGCGCACGTTGCGTGATCGGCGAGGGCGGTTGGCTGGCACCGAGGGTCACGCTGTATCACGACGTAACCATCGGCAAGCGTGTGGTCATTCAGTCGGGTGCCGTGATCGGCGGCGAGGGCTTCGGCTTTGCCAACGAGAAGGGCATCTGGCGCAAGATTGCACAGATCGGCGGCGTCACCATTGGTGATGACGTTGAGATCGGTGTCAATACTGCTGTCGACCGTGGCGCGCTGTCCGACACCCGGATCGGCGACGGGGTCAAGCTGGATAACCAGATCCAGATCGCTCACAACGTTCAGATCGGTGATCACACTGCCATGGCCGCTTGCGTCGGGATCTCCGGCAGCACGCGCATCGGCAAGCACTGCATGCTGGCCGGTGGTGTGGGGCTGGTTGGGCACATCGATATTTGCGATAACGTTTTCGTTTCCGGAATGACCATGGTTACCCGTTCGATCACTGAACCGGGTTCCTATTCTTCCGGCACTGCCATGCAGCCGCTGGCTGAATGGCGCAAGAGCGCCGCGCGTATCCGCCACCTGGACGACATGGCCAAGCGTCTCCAGCAGCTGGAAAAACGCGTCGATACCGTGACCTCAGGTGGCCTGCCGACATCAGAAGGCTGATACCATTCCCTGAGCAAGAGTGAACAGTCGCTAGCTGGCTCCTCTTTGGATTGCAAAAGGAGCGTGTGGTCAGCACCTGCGCTCCCTATTCTTATTACAGGCTTCCCCACCGAAATGATGGACATCAACGAGATTCGCGAATACCTGCCTCACCGCTACCCGTTCCTGCTGGTAGACCGTGTGACGGATCTGGACTTCGAGGCCCAGAGCATTCGTGCCTACAAGAATGTCAGCATCAACGAGCCGTTTTTCAATGGCCACTTCCCGGCACACCCGATCATGCCGGGTGTCCTGATCATCGAAGCCATGGCCCAGGCAGCCGGCATCCTTGGTTTCAAGATGCTCGATGCCAAGCCGGCCGATGGCACCCTGTACTACTTTGTCGGTTCCGACAAACTGCGTTTCCGTCAGCCGGTGCTGCCGGGTGACCAGCTTGTGCTGGAAGCCAAGTTCCTCAGCCGTAAAAGCATGATCTGGAAGTTCGAGTGCCGCGCCCTGGTCGACGGCAAGCCGGTCTGCTCGGCAGAAATCACCTGCGCGGAACGATCCCTATGAATTCGATTGATCCTCGGGCCATTATCGATCCGTCGGCCAGGCTGGCCGACGGCGTCGAGGTCGGCCCTTGGTCGATCGTTGGCCCTGATGTAGAAATCGGGGAGGGCACCGTTATCGGCCCGCATGTTGTGCTCAAAGGGCCGACCCGTATCGGCAAGCACAACCGTATCTTCCAGTTTTCCTCGATTGGTGAAGACACCCCGGACCTGAAGTACAAGGGTGAGCCGACGCGCCTGGTAATCGGCGATCACAATGTGATTCGCGAAGGGGTTACCATCCACCGCGGTACTGTTCAGGACCGTGCGGAAACCACCGTGGGCGACCACAACCTGATCATGGCCTATGCCCACATTGGCCACGACAGTGTCATCGGCAACCACTGCATCCTGGTAAACAATACGGCGCTGGCAGGTCATGTGCATGTGGGTGACTGGGCGATCCTGTCCGGTTACACCCTGGTTCACCAGTACTGCCACATTGGCGCCCACGCGTTTTCCGGTATGGGCACGGCGATTGGCAAGGACGTTCCGGCCTTCGTTACCGTGTTCGGCAGCCCGGCCGAAGCCCGCAGCATGAACTTCGAGGGCATGCGCCGCCGCGGTTTCAGCGACGAGGTGATCCATGTGCTGCGTCGTTGCTACAAGATTGTCTACCGTCAGGGCCTGACCGTCGAAGACGCACTCAAGGAGCTGGCTGAACCTGCCGCGCAACACCCCGAGGTCGAGCTGTTCCGTCAGTCGATCCTGAGCTCCGCTCGCGGCATCACGCGCTGATATGGCCCAGCTTTGCGTAGCGCTGGTCGCCGGTGAGGCCAGTGGCGATATTCTTGGTTCAGGCTTGATGCGCGCCCTCAAGGCGCGCCATCCCGACGTACGTTTCATCGGGGTTGGCGGCCCCTTGATGGAAGCCGAAGGCCTGCAATCCTATTTCCCCATGGAACGTCTGGCCGTCATGGGGCTGGTCGAGGTGCTGGGGCGCCTGCGCGAGCTGCTCAAGCGCCGCAAGTTGCTGATCCAGACCCTGATCGAAGAAAAGCCCGACGTATTTATCGGCATCGACGCCCCTGACTTCACCCTCAATATCGAGCTGAAGCTGCGTCAGGCCGGGATCAAGACCGTGCACTATGTCAGCCCGTCAGTGTGGGCTTGGCGGCAGAAGCGCGTGCTGAAGATTCGCGAGGGCTGCGACCTGATGCTGACGCTGTTGCCGTTCGAGGCGCGGTTCTACGAAGAGCAGGGTGTGCCAGTGCGTTTTGTCGGCCACCCGCTGGCAGACACCATCCCGCTTGAAGCCGACCGCTCTGCCGCGCGTGCCACGCTGGGCCTGGGCGAGGGGCCGGTGGTGGCACTGATGCCGGGCAGCCGGGGCGGCGAAGTAGGGCGCCTGGGCGCGTTATTCCTCGACGCCGCCGAGCGCCTCTGTCAACAAGTGCCGGGTGTGCGCTTCGTGTTGCCCTGCGCCAACGCCACGCGGCGTGCCCAGATCGAGCAGATGCTGGAAGGGCGCCAACTGCCGCTGACCCTGCTCGATGGCCAGTCCCACCAAGCCCTCGCGGCTTGTGACGCGGTGCTGATCGCCTCGGGCACCGCCACCCTCGAGGCGCTGCTGTACAAGCGGCCGATGGTGGTGGCGTACCGCCTTGCGCCCTTGACCTACTGGATTCTCAAGCGTCTGGTGAAAAGCCCTTACGTGTCATTGCCGAACCTGCTGGCCCAGCGAGAGCTGGTGCCCGAGTTGCTTCAAGACGACGCCACCAGCGAAGCGCTGGCCAACACCTTGGCGCCGCTGGTGCGCGATGGAAGCCAGCAGACCGAACGTTTCGACGAAATTCACCGCACCCTGCGCCGTGACGCCTCCAATCAGGCGGCCGAAGCGGTACTGGCCCTGCTCAAGGACCGCTGACATGCAAATTGGACTGGACTTCAACCTGGTAGAAGACCTGGTCGCCGGCGTTGACGAAGTGGGCCGTGGCCCGCTGTGTGGCGCGGTGGTCACGGCGGCGGTGATTCTTGATCCTGCACGGCCGATTCTCGGTCTGAACGATTCGAAGAAACTCACCGAGGCCAAGCGTGAGGCGCTGTTCGACGAGATCTGCGAAAAGGCCTTGAGCTTCTGCATCGCCCGCGCCGAAGTCGAGGAAATCGACAGTCTGAACATCCTGCAGGCCACCATGCTGGCCATGCAGCGGGCAGTGGAGGGTTTGCACATTACGCCGAAGCTGGCATTGATCGATGGCAATCGCTGTCCGAAGCTGGCTGTGCCTGCAGCACCGGTGGTCAAGGGGGACAGCCAGGTGCCGGCCATTGCGGCGGCATCGATCCTGGCCAAGGTGTCCCGTGACCGGGAGATGAGCGCCTTCGAACTGATCTACCCGGGGTATGGCATTGGCGGGCACAAGGGCTACCCGACCCCGGTGCATCTCGAGGCCTTGGCGCGCCTTGGGCCTACGCCCATTCATCGGCGATCCTTCGCCCCTGTGCGGGCGGCCTGGGAAGCGCGCGAAGGCGTCAGCGATTCCCTGATCTGACCTATTGAGGCCGCTTTGCGGCCCTTGGCGGGCACGCCCGCTCCCACAGGATTCATCGGTCTGAGCAGCGGTGCCGTACCTGTGGGAGCGGGCGTGCCCGCGAAGGGCTGCAAAGCAACCCCAAAAAAAGCCCCTAGTTAGGCTACAATCCCGCCCTTGTCGTTAAGCACTGCTACAGGATCTTCCATGTCGGTTTCCTTCGTTCACCTGCGCGTCCACTCCGAATTCTCGCTGGTTGACGGCCTGGTGCGGATCAAGCCGCTGGCCAAGGCGCTGACCGGGATGAACATGCCGGCGGTCGCCATCACCGATCAGAGCAACATGTGCTCGCTGGTGAAGTTCTACAAGACTGCCATGGGCGCCGGTATCAAACCGATCTGCGGTGCCGACCTGTGGCTGGCCGGTGCCGACCCGGAAGCCCCGCTGTCACGCATCTGCTTGCTGGCCATGGACCCCAAGGGCTATCGCAACCTCACCGAATTGATCTCGCGCGGCTGGACCGATGGCCAGCGCAACGGCCTGGTCATCCTCCAGCGTGAATGGATCGCCCCCGCCAGCGAGGGCCTGATTGCCCTTTCCGCGGGTAAGGAAGGCGACATCGGCATGGCCTTGCTGGCTGGGCGGCAAGATGAAGCCGAAGCGCTACTTCAAGACTGGATGGGCATGTTCCCCGAGCGCTTCTACGTTGAAGTGCAGCGCACCAATCGCGCACGCGACGAGGAATACGTGCATGCGGCGGTGGCGTTGGCCGACAAGCTTGGCGCCCCGCTGGTGGCTACCAACGACGTGCGCTTCATCAAGCAGACGGACTTCGACGCCCACGAAACCCGCGTATGCATCGGCGAGGGCTGGACCCTCGACGACCCGCGCCGTCCGCGTTGCTACAGCGACCAGCAGTACCTGAAGTCGGCAGAGGAAATGGCCGAGCTGTTCAGTGACCTGCCCGACGCCATCGCCAACACCGTCGAAATCGCCAAGCGCTGCAACATCCAGGTGCAGTTGGGCAAGTACTTCCTGCCTGACTTCCCCACGCCCAACGGCATGGGCATCGACGACTACCTGCGGCATGTGTCCCACGAAGGTCTGGAAGAGCGCCTGGCGGTGCTCTGGCCGAAAGAGACCACGCCCAATTATGAAGAAAAACGTCAGGTTTACCTGGACCGCTTGAAGTTCGAACTGGACATCATCATCCAGATGGGCTTCCCCGGTTACTTCCTGATTGTTATGGACTTCATCAAGTGGGCCAAGAACAACGATGTACCGGTTGGCCCGGGCCGCGGTTCGGGTGCTGGCTCGCTGGTGGCGTACGTACTGAAGATCACCGACCTCGACCCGCTGGCCTACGACCTGCTGTTCGAGCGCTTCCTCAACCCTGAGCGTGTTTCCATGCCCGACTTCGACGTCGACTTCTGCATGGACGGCCGTGACCGGGTGATCGACTACGTGGCCGAGGCCTACGGTCGTAATGCGGTGAGCCAGATCATCACCTTCGGTACCATGGCCGCCAAGGCAGTGGTACGTGACGTGGCGCGGGTACAAGGCAAATCCTATGGCCTGGCCGACCGCCTGTCGAAGATGATCCCCTTCGAAGTGGGCATGACTCTGGAGAAGGCCTACGAGCAGGAAGAAATCCTGCGCGACTTCCTCAAGGGCGACGAAGACGCCCGTGAGATCTGGGACATGGCCCTGAAGCTGGAGGGTGTGACCCGGGGTACCGGCAAGCACGCCGGTGGTGTTGTTATCGCACCGACCAAGCTCACCGATTTTTCGCCGATCGCCTGTGATGAAGAGGGTGGTGGCCTGGTAACCCAGTTCGACAAGGATGACGTCGAGGCCGCCGGCCTGGTGAAGTTCGACTTCCTCGGTCTGCGTACCTTGACCATCATCAAGTGGGCGATGGAGATCATCAACCGCGAGCAGGCCAAGAAGAACCTGCCCGACCTCAACATCGACTTCATCCCGCTGGACGACCGCAAGACTTACGAGCTGCTGCAGAAGGCCGAAACCACGGCGGTGTTCCAGCTTGAATCGCGTGGCATGAAGGAGCTGATCAAGAAGCTCAAGCCCGACTGCCTGGAAGACCTGATCGCACTGGTTGCGCTGTTCCGCCCGGGCCCGCTGCAGTCGGGCATGGTGGACGACTTCATCAACCGCAAGCACGGCCGCGCCGAGCTGGCCTACCCCCACTCCGACTACCAGTACGAAGGCCTCAAGCCAGTACTGGCGCCGACCTACGGCATCATCCTGTACCAGGAACAGGTGATGCAGATCGCCCAGGTGATGGCGGGTTACACCCTGGGTGGCGCCGACATGCTGCGCCGAGCCATGGGTAAGAAAAAGCCCGAGGAAATGGCCAAGCAGCGCGGTGGTTTCATCGAAGGTTGCGTAGCCAACAATATCGATGCGGACCTCGCCGGTAACATCTTCGACCTGGTAGAGAAGTTCGCGGGCTACGGCTTCAACAAATCCCACTCCGCCGCCTATGGCCTGGTGTCGTACCAGACCGCCTGGCTGAAAACCCACTACCCGGCGCCGTTCATGGCCGCGGTCCTGTCGGCGGATATGCACAACACCGACAAGGTGGTGGTGCTGGTGGAGGAGGTGCGCAGCATGAAGCTGCGCCTCGACGCGCCGGACGTGAACTTCTCGGACTTCAAGTTCACCGTCAACAACGACGGCCGGATCGTCTACGGCCTTGGCGCCATCAAGGGCGTCGGTGAAGGCCCGGTGGAGGCGATTGTCGAGGCCCGCGCCCAGGGTGGTCCGTTCAAGGACCTGTTCGATTTCTGTGAACGCATCGACCTCAAGCGGGTCAACAAGCGTACCCTTGATGCGCTGGTGCGCAGTGGCGCGCTGGACCGCCTTGGCCCGCACTTCCATGACGAGATCAAGGCCTACCACGCCAACATCGACATCAACCGGGCAACCTTGCTGTCGGCGCTGGGCGAGGCCATCAAGGCAGCCGAGCAGGCTGCGCACACCGCTGACAGTGGCCATGTCGACCTGTTCGGCGGCATGTTCGACGCGGCAGATGTCGACGTCTATGCCAACCATCGCAAGGTGCGCGAGCTCACCCTCAAGGAGCGTTTGAAGGGGGAGAAAGACACCCTTGGCCTGTACCTGACCGGCCACCCGATCGACGAGTACGAGACCGAAATTCGCCGCTTCGCCCGCCAGCGCATCGTCGACCTCAAGCCGTCGCGCGAAACCCAGACCATCGCCGGCATGATCATTGCGCTGCGGGTGATGAAGAACAAGAAGGGCGACAAGATGGGCTTTGTCACCCTGGATGACCGTTCCGGGCGGATCGAAGCATCGCTGTTTGCCGATGCCTTCATGGCGGCACAGTCTTTGCTGCAGACCGATGCCATGGTGGTGGTGGAAGGCGAGGTCAGCAATGACGACTTCTCCGGGGGCTTGCGCCTGCGGGTGAAGCAGGTGATGACCATGGAAGACGCGCGCACCAAGCTGGCTGAGAGCCTGCGCCTGAAGGTGGCGCACGACGCACTGAAAGGCGACCGGCTGAAGTGGCTGGGCGAGCTGATCACCCGCCATCGTGGTGCTTGCCCGATCACGCTGGAGTACACCGGCAGCGACGCCAAGGCCATGCTGCAGTTTGGCGAGCAGTGGGCGATCGACCCGGCCGATGGGCTGATTCAGGCGCTGCGTGACCAGTTCGGGCGTGAGAACGTCTTCCTGCAATATCGTTGAACCGACAAAAATTTAATCTCGACCTGAATGCGCCTGATCCCTTAAGGTATGGCGCCAAACGGATCAACCGGCCGGCCGCCTGGCCGTAGACCCAAGACGGATGACTATGAACCCGAATTTCCTCGATTTCGAACAGCCGATTGCCGACCTGCAAGCCAAGATCGAAGGCCTGCGCCTGGTGGGTAACGACAACTCGCTGAACATCAGCGATGAAATTGCCCGTCTGCAAGACAAGAGCAACACCCTGACCGAAAGCATCTTCGGCAACCTGACCAGCTGGCAGATCGCCCGCCTGGCCCGTCACCCGCGTCGTCCATACACCCTGGACTACCTGGAGCACATCTTCACCGAGTTCGAAGAGCTGCACGGGGACCGTCACTTCTCTGACGACGCCGCCATCGTGGGTGGTACTGCGCGTCTGGACGGCAAACCGGTGATGGTCATTGGCCACCAGAAGGGCCGTGAAGTGCGCGAGAAAGTGCGTCGCAACTTCGGCATGCCGCGCCCGGAAGGCTACCGCAAGGCCTGTCGCCTGATGGAAATGGCCGAACGCTTCAAGATGCCGATCCTGACCTTCATCGACACGCCGGGCGCCTACCCGGGTATTGACGCCGAAGAACGTAACCAGAGTGAAGCCATTGCCTGGAACCTGCGGGTCATGGCACGCCTGAAAACCCCGATCATCGCTACCGTGATTGGTGAGGGTGGTTCCGGTGGGGCACTGGCCATTGGCGTGTGCGACCAACTGAACATGCTGCAGTATTCCACCTATTCGGTTATCTCGCCGGAAGGCTGTGCTTCGATTCTGTGGAAAACTGCCGACAAAGCAGCAGACGCGGCCGAAGCCATGGGTATCACTGCCGAGCGCCTGAAGAGCCTGAACATTGTCGACAAGGTCATCCAGGAGCCGCTGGGCGGCGCCCACCGTGACCCGGCCAAGATGTCCGAAAGCATTCGTGCCGATCTGGTGCAGCAGCTGGACATGCTCGGCAAGTTCGACAACGACGCGCTGCTGGCCCGCCGTTACGAGCGCCTGATGAGCTACGGTCTCTGATTCTGATTTGCCCCGGGGGCCGTTTTTGTGGCCCTTGTGATTGACGGCACCGGCTTCGCCGGTGTTCGCGGGTAAACCCGCTCCTACAGGGAATGCACGGCCCCTGTGGGAGCGGGTTTACCCGCGAATGCGGCATCAAACCTTTCGAGGTCCTGATGATTGATCTCGCCCCCTGGCTCAACGCCCCCACCTGGTTCATCGCGTTCTCTGGCGGCCTCGATTCCACCGTCCTCCTGCACCAGCTGGCCGACTTCGCTTGCAAGCACACATCCCCCCCGCTGCGTGCCATTCATGTCCACCATGGCCTGCAGTCCGCTGCCGACGCATGGCCTGCTCATTGCCAAGCCATCTGCGACAATCTTGGCATCGAACTCCAGGTCATCCATGTCCAGGTCAGCCCCGGCGCCAGCCTTGAGCAGGCCGCTCGCGACGCCCGCTATGCCGCTTTCAGGCAAATGCTCGGCCCGGGCGACATCCTGTTCACTGGCCAGCACCGCGACGACCAGGCCGAGACCCTGCTGTTCCGCCTGTTGCGCGGCGCGGGCCTGCGCGGCCTGGCAGCCATGCCGGTGCAGCGGGCATTAGGGCGGGGCAGCCTGGTCAGGCCGTTGCTGGGTTGTTCCCGGCAGCAGTTGCAGGACTACGGCAAAGCCCAAGGGCTGGTCTGGATCGATGACCCGTCAAACGCCGATACACAATTCGCCCGCAACTACCTGCGCGGCGAAGTGATGCCGCACTTGCAGCAACGTTGGCCTCAGGCCAGCCAGAACTTCGCCCGTGCAGCAGAGCATCTGGGTGAGGCGCTGGGTTTGCTGGACGAACTGGCCCGGGAGGATCTGGCGCTTACGCGTAAGGGGGCGCCCATCGCCTGGCCGGGGCTGGATTCCCTCGACCTGGCCGCCCTGGTGGCGCTATCGTCGGCCCGTCAGCGCAATGCCTTGCAGTACTGGCTGAGCCAGCGCACCCGTTTGCCCGATACCCGGCACTGGGCCGGCTGGGCAGACCTGCGCGATGCCGCTGCCGATGCCCGGCCAGTCTGGCGGCTTGCCGATGGACGGTTGGTGCGTAGCCACGGGCGCATCTGGTGGTTGAGCGGTGATTGGCTACAGCAACCGGCTGGCTCGCTGGCCTGGCCCGAGCCTGATGTGCCATTGCGGTTGCCGGGCAATGGTAGCGTGCGTCTTGTTGGCGCAGCCGTGCCGGGCGGGTTGCACATTGCCTACCGTCAGGGTGGTGAAATGCTGGAGGTTCCCGGCCGTGGCCGGCGTGACCTCAAGCGCCTGCTCAACGAGCAACAGGTGCCGCATTTCCTGCGCTCGCGCCTGCCGTTGCTGTATCGCGGCGAATGCCTGCTGGCGGTAGCCAACCTGCCCGGGCTGGTGCAGGCGGATTGCCAGTTGCACTGGCAGTTACCGACGAACGCGCAAGGTTTGAGCTGAAGGGTACATTCCGGTAGACTACCCTCCCTTCTTGATACAACTTCTGTGGGTTCCGCGAAAACACAGGAGTTGCCGATTACCAAGCAGTTTTTTGCCGAGCTGATTCTGGAAATGACGAGCGAACGCCATGCCGGGGATACCCTGGCTGTACAGACGCGGCAGTTTTTCGAGATGCACTGTGATTGACGCAGGTGATCGGGGGCTTCGGCCTTCCTTCGCTTTCTCCGGCGGCGCTGGCCGCCTTAACGCAGACTTCTAGGGTTTTTCATGACGCGCTACATATTCGTCACGGGCGGTGTTGTTTCTTCATTGGGGAAAGGCATTGCCTCGGCTTCCCTGGCGGCCATCCTGGAAGCGCGGGGCCTGAAGGTCACCATGCTCAAGCTGGATCCGTACATCAACGTCGACCCGGGCACCATGAGCCCGTTCCAGCACGGTGAAGTTTTTGTCACCCATGATGGTGCCGAGACCGACCTCGACCTGGGTCACTACGAGCGGTTCATCCGCACCACCATGACCCAGAACAACAACTTCACCACTGGCCGTATCTACGAGCACGTGCTGCGTAAAGAGCGTCGTGGTGATTACCTGGGCGCGACCATCCAGGTCATCCCGCACATCACCGACGAAATCAAGCGTCGCATCATCAAGGGTGCCGGCGATGCCGACGTGGCCCTGGTGGAAATCGGCGGTACCGTGGGTGATATCGAGTCGCAGCCGTTCCTCGAGGCGATTCGCCAGCTGCGCGTCGAAGTGGGTTCCAAGCGTGCCATGCTGATGCACCTGACCCTGGTCCCGTACATCGCCACCGCTGGCGAAACCAAGACCAAGCCGACCCAGCACTCGGTCAAGGAACTGCGCTCCATCGGCCTGCAGCCTGACGTGCTGATCTGCCGCTCCGACCACCCGGTCGATGCTTCGTCGCGTCGCAAGATCGCGCTGTTCACCAACGTTGAAGAGCGTGCGGTGATTTCGCTGGAAGACGTCGACACCATCTACAAGATCCCGGGCGTACTGCACGCACAGGGCCTGGACGACTTCGTCGTCGAGCGTTTCGGCCTGCAGTGCAATGGCGCCGACCTGTCCGAGTGGGACAAGGTGGTCGATGCCAAGCTCAACCCGGAGCACGAAGTGACCATCGCCATGGTCGGCAAGTACATGGAGCTGCTGGATGCGTACAAGTCGCTCATCGAAGCGATGAGCCACGCCGGCATTACCAACCGTACCAAGGTCAACCTGCGTTACATCGACTCGGAAGACATCGAGAACCAGGGTACCAGCCTGCTGGAAGGCGCTGATGCCATCCTGGTTCCGGGTGGTTTCGGCCTGCGTGGCGTGGAAGGCAAGATTACCGCGGTGCAATATGCCCGTGAAAACAAGGTGCCGTACCTGGGTATCTGCCTGGGCATGCAGGTGGCCGTCATCGAGTTCGCCCGTAACGTGATGGGCTGGAAGGACGCCAACTCCACCGAGTTCGACCGTAACAGCGGCCACCCCGTGGTCGGCCTGATCACCGAGTGGGCCGATGCCACGGGTGCCGTCGAGACCCGCGACGAGGCTTCCGACCTGGGCGGCACCATGCGCCTGGGCGCACAGGACTGCCAGCTGGCTGCCGGCTCCAAAGTGCACGACTGCTACGGCAAGGACGTGATTACCGAGCGTCACCGTCACCGCTACGAAGTGAACAACAACCTGCTTCCACAACTGGTGGACGCTGGCCTGGTGGTTTCCGGTCGTTCCGAAGACGGCGCGCTGGTGGAAGTGGTCGAATCCAAGGACCACCCATGGTTCGTCGCCTGCCAGTTCCACCCGGAGTTCACCTCCACCCCGCGTGACGGCCACCCGCTGTTCAGTGGTTTCGTCAAGGCAGCCCTGGCTCAGAAGAACAAGGCCTGATCAATGACTCAGAAGATCATTCGCGTCGGTAACATCGAGATCGCCAACGACAAGCCGTTCGTCCTGTTCGGCGGCATGAACGTCCTGGAGTCCCGTGACCTGGCAATGAAGGTCTGCGAAGAGTACGTGCGGGTTACCGAAAAGCTTGGTATCCCGTATGTGTTCAAGGCCAGCTTCGACAAGGCCAACCGTTCGTCGGTAACGTCCTACCGTGGGCCTGGCCTGGAAGAAGGGCTGAAGATCTTCGAAGAGATCAAGCGCACCTTCAATGTGCCGGTGATTACCGACGTGCACGAGCCGTATCAGGCCGAGCCGGTGGCCAAGGTGTGTGACATCATCCAGCTGCCGGCCTTCCTGTCGCGGCAGACCGATCTGGTGGTGGCCATGGCCAAGACCGGTGCGGTGATCAACATCAAGAAGGCCCAGTTCCTCGCACCTCAGGAAATGAAACACATCCTGGCCAAGTGCGAAGAGGCCGGTAATGACCAGTTGATCCTCTGCGAGCGTGGTTCAAGCTTCGGCTACAACAACCTGGTAGTGGACATGCTCGGCTTCGGTATCATGAAGCAGTTCGAGTACCCTGTGTTCTTCGACGTGACCCATGCCCTGCAGATGCCGGGTGGTCGCGCCGATTCTGCCGGTGGCCGCCGCGCCCAGGTTACCGACCTGGCCAAGGCCGGCATGAGCCAGGGCCTGGCCGGGCTGTTCCTCGAAGCGCATCCCGACCCGGACAACGCCAAGTGCGATGGTCCGTGCGCGCTGCGCCTGGACAAACTGGAGCCATTCCTGGCCCAGCTCAAGCAACTGGACGACCTGGTGAAAAGTTTTCCGACGGTAGAAACCGCGTAAAGCTCATTTCTCGGGTAAAGTACTGCCCGTTCCACCCCTGACCCGCCGGTCAGGGGCTCCCTTCACTTGGCCTGCCAATCGCAATCTCAGCCAGGTGAACGGCAAGAATTCTCTAAGCTGCGTTGTTTTCGTCAATTCTGGAGTGCTTACAACAATGGCAAAAATCGTCGACATCAAAGGTCGTGAAGTTCTCGATTCGCGTGGCAACCCCACTGTGGAAGCCGATGTACTGCTCGACAACGGCATCATCGGCAGCGCTTGCGCGCCGTCCGGTGCTTCCACCGGCTCGCGCGAAGCGCTGGAGCTGCGTGATGGCGACAAGAGCCGTTATATGGGCAAGGGCGTGCTGAAGGCCGTCGCCAACATCAACGGCCCGATCCGTGACCTGCTGCTGGGCAAGGACCCTTCCGACCAGAAGGCTCTGGACCGCGCCATGATCGAACTGGACGGTACCGAGAACAAGGCCAAGCTGGGCGCCAACGCCATCCTGGCTGTTTCCCTGGCTGCCGCCAAAGCAGCTGCCCAGGACCAGGACCTGCCGCTGTACGCGCACATCGCCAACCTGAACGGCACCCCAGGCGAGTACTCGATGCCGGTTCCGATGATGAACATCATCAACGGTGGCGAGCATGCCGACAACAACGTTGACATCCAGGAGTTCATGGTTCAGCCGGTTGGCGCCAAGACCTTCTCTGACGGCCTGCGCATGGGCACCGAAATCTTCCACCACCTCAAGGCTGTACTGAAGGCCCGTGGCCTGAACACCGCCGTAGGTGATGAAGGTGGTTTCGCCCCTAACCTGGCATCCAACGAAGACGCCTTGGGCGCCATCGCCGAAGCTGTCGAAAAAGCCGGCTACAAGCTGGGCGCCGACGTGACCCTGGCTCTGGACTGCGCGGCTTCCGAATTCTACGAAGACGGCAAGTACAACCTGTCCGGTGAAGGCAAGTCGTTCGACGCCGAAGGCTTCGCCGACTACCTGAAAGGCCTGACCGAGCGTTTCCCGATCATTTCGATCGAAGACGGCCTGGACGAGTCCGACTGGGCTGGCTGGAAAATCCTCACTGACAAGATCGGTGAAAAAGTCCAGCTGGTCGGTGACGACCTGTTCGTGACGAACACCAAGATCCTCAAGGAAGGCATCGAGAAGGGCATTGGTAACTCGATCCTGATCAAGTTCAACCAGATCGGCTCGCTGACCGAAACCCTGGAAGCCATCCAGATGGCCAAAGCTGCCGGTTACACTGCAGTGATCTCGCACCGTTCCGGTGAAACCGAGGACTCGACCATCGCCGACCTGGCTGTGGGTACTGCTGCTGGCCAGATCAAGACGGGTTCGCTGTGCCGTTCCGACCGCGTTTCCAAGTACAACCAGCTGCTGCGCATCGAAGAGCAACTGGGCGCCAAAGCGGTTTACCGCGGTCGTGCCGAGTTTCGCGGCTAAGCAAGAGATGGTAAAAAGGCAGCAGCCGAAGTTGTAGGAACGTTCGTACTGAACTTTCCTACGTACCAACGGGTTTCTGTCGACGAAGCCTGGCCTCGGCCAGGCTTCGTGCTATTCGAGGCCCCGAAGTAAAACGCGGCAGCTTTTTAACCTGGATAACGTGATGCGCAGTCCCTATTGGTTGTTCCTCGTTCTGCTCTTGCTGTTGGGTGGCCTGCAGTACCGCCTGTGGGTGGGTAGCGGCAGCCTGGCGCAAGTAACCGAACTGAAGCAGCAGATTGCCGATCAGCATGCCGAAAACGAGCGCTTGCTCGAGCGTAATCGCGTGCTCGATGCTGAAGTGCTAGAGCTGAAAAAAGGCATGGAGACCGTTGAAGAACGAGCCCGCCATGAATTGGGGATGGTAAAAGAGGGCGAAACCCTCTTCCAGTTGCCACAGAAATGATCGATACCTTGCCGGCCTTCTGGGCCGTGATTCCTGCGGCGGGTGTAGGTGCCCGCATGGCTGCCGACCGCCCCAAGCAATACCTGGAGCTGGCTGGGCAGACGCTACTCGAGCACAGCCTCGACTGTTTTCTTGGCCATCCGGCGCTTAAAGGCGTGGTGGTCAGCATTGCCGAAGACGACCCGTACTGGCCTGGCCTGCGCTATGCCAGCGACCCACGCATCCAGCGCGCGGCAGGTGGCCGTGAGCGAGCTGACTCGGTGCTTAACGCCTTGCTGATGCTGCATGCCCAAGGGGCGGCTGACAGCGACTGGGTACTGGTGCACGATGCCGCGCGGCCGAACCTGGCACGCAGCGACCTGGACAAGCTGTTGTCGGAGCTGGCGTACGATCCGGTGGGTGGTCTGCTGGCGGTGCCGGCGCGCGATACCCTCAAGCGCGCCGACAGTAATGGCCGGGTGAGTGCTACTGTGGACCGCAGCACGATCTGGCAGGCGTACACACCTCAGATGTTCCGCCTTGGAGCGTTGCATCGGGCGCTGGCCGAATGCCTGGTGTCGGATGTGGTGGTGACCGACGAGGCTTCTGCCATCGAATGGTCCGGTCAGGCGCCGCGGCTCGTGGAAGGGCGCAGTGACAACATAAAGGTGACCCGGCCCGACGATCTCGAATGGTTGCGCCAGCGCTGGGCGGGTAAACGCTGAACATTCTCCTGTACTGGCCTTTTCGCGGGTTCACCCGACGAGGCCAGTACATGCAGTACATCCCGTTAGCCGAACCGGTATTCCGGCAACCCTGCCAACCCCTCCTTCAGGTAATCCACCAGCCGTCGCACCTTCGGCGACAGGTGCCTCTGCTGCGGATACAGCGCCCAAACCGCGGTATTCGGCGGCTGGTGCGCCTCAAGCAGCGACACCAGCGCGCCGCTATTGAGGTGTTCCAATACGTAGTAATCCGGCAACTGGCACAACCCTATCCCTTGTAACGCCGCATCCAGCACGGCCTGGCCACTGTTGCAGCGCCAGTTACCCTGTACCCGCTGGCTGATCTCACGGCCATCCTGCTGTAGTGCCCATAAGTCCGAACTCCCCACCAGGCAATTGTGCCGCGCCAGCTCGGACAGGCTGTGTGGCCGGCCATAGCGCTCAAGATAGGCCGGCGAGGCGCACAGGTACATGCGCCTCGGCGCCAGACGGGTGGCCACCAACCGAGAGTCGGCCAGGCGGCCCAGGCGGATGGCCAGGTCCATGCCTTCATGCAGCAGGTCGAGGGTGTGGTTGCTCAGCTCCACATCCACGCGCAGCTGCGGGTACAGCGCCATGAATCGTGTCACCAGCGGCACGATGAAGCGCTCGCCGTAGGCCACAGCGCAGGTCATGCGCAGCAAGCCCTTGGGTTCGCTGGCCAGGTCGCCCATGGCGCGCAACGCTTCCTCACGGCCATCCTGCAAGCGCTGGCAGTGCTGCAGGAAGGTCTGCCCGGCCTCGCTCAGGGTTACCCGGCGGGTACTGCGGTACAGCAAGCGCGTTTGCAGGCGTTCCTCCAGCCGGGCGATCTGCCGGCTGATGTGCGATGAGGAGACCCCCAGGCGTTCGGCGGCGGCAGTGAACTGGCCCGATTCGGCCACGGCGACAAATTCGTCGATGCCTTCCCATCGGCTGCTCATTGATTATCCCTGTATGGCAATAATGTTTTGTCTTTGGCCTGATTATTCATCAAAAGGCGCTGAATTACACTGCGAGACTGAATCGACCCACTGTCTGGAGACCTTTGATGATCAAGTCCCGTGCTGCCGTAGCCTTCGAAGCCAAGAAACCCCTGGAAATCGTCGAAGTCGACGTGGCCATGCCAAAGGCCGGTGAAGTGCTGCTGCGCGTGGTCGCCAGCGGTGTCTGCCACACCGATGCCTATACCCTGTCCGGTGCTGACCCGGAAGGTATCTTCCCATCGATCCTCGGCCACGAAGGTGGTGCAATTGTCGAAGCGGTAGGCGAGGGGGTCACCTCGGTCGCCGTGGGCGACCACGTCATCCCGCTGTACACCCCGGAATGCGGCAAGTGCAAGTTCTGCCTCTCGGGCAAGACCAACCTGTGCCAGGCCATCCGCGCCACCCAGGGCAAGGGCCTGATGCCGGACGGCACCACGCGCTTCTCGTACAAGGGCCAGGAGTTGTTCCACTACATGGGTACCTCGACCTTCTCCGAGTACACCGTGCTGCCGGAAATTTCCGTGGCCAAGATCCAGAAAGAAGCACCACTGGAAAAGGTCTGCCTGCTGGGCTGCGGCGTCACCACCGGTATCGGCGCGGTACTCAACACTGCCAAGGTCAAGCCGGGTGATACCGTGGCCATCTTCGGCCTCGGTGGCATCGGTCTGTCGGCCGTGATCGGTGCGGTCAAGGCCAAGGCCTCACGTATCATCGCCATCGACATCAACCCGGCCAAGTTCGAAATCGCCCGCCAACTGGGTGCCACCGATTGCGTCAACCCGAAAGATTACGATCGCCCGATCCAGGAAGTGATCGTCGACCTCACCGATGGTGGCGTGGACTTCTCCTTCGAGTGCATCGGCAACGTTCAGCTGATGCGCGCCGCTCTGGAATGCTGCCACAAGGGTTGGGGTGAGTCGGTGATCATCGGTGTGGCCGGTGCCGGCCAGGAAATTTCCACGCGTCCGTTCCAGCTGGTGACCGGTCGCGTGTGGCGTGGTTCGGCGTTTGGCGGCGTGCGTGGCCGCAGCGAGCTGCCAAGCTACGTGGAAATGTCCGAGAAAGGCGAGATCCCGCTGGACACCTTCATCACCCACACGATGGGTCTGGAAGACATCAACAAGGCCTTCGACCTGATGCATGAAGGCAAGAGCATCCGTAGCGTGATCCACTTCTGAGGTCTGCCATGAGCCTGGATAACATCTCCTGCCAGAAAAGCTTCGGCGGCTGGCACAAGCGTTACCGGCATCACTCCAAGGTGCTGGGTTGCGACATGGTGTTTGCTGTGTACCTGCCGCCGCAGGCCGAGCAGGGCGAAAAGCTGCCGGTGCTGTACTGGCTCAGCGGCCTCACCTGCACCGACGAGAACTTCATGCAGAAGGCCGGCGCCCAGCGTCTGGCCGCCGAGCTGGGGCTGATCATCGTTGCCCCAGATACCAGCCCGCGTGGCGAGCAGGTGCCGGGCGACCCGGACGGCGCCTGGGACTTCGGCCTGGGCGCTGGCTTCTACCTCAACGCCACCCAGCAACCCTGGGCCCAGCACTACCGCATGCACGACTATGTGGTGGAGGAGTTGCCAGCCCTGATCGAGGCGCACTTCCCGGCGTCGGGCGAGCGTAGCATCAGCGGCCACTCCATGGGTGGGCACGGCGCGCTGGTGTGCGCCTTGCGCAACCCGGGGCGCTACCGGTCGGTGTCGGCATTCTCGCCGATCAGCAATCCGATGGATTGTCCGTGGGGCGAGAAGGCCTTCAGCCGCTACCTGGGTGAAGACCGTGGGCGCTGGCGTGAGTGGGATGCCAGCGTGCTGCTGGCCGAAACCCCTGCTGGCCAATGCCCGCCGTTGCTGGTGGATCAGGGCGACCGTGACGATTTCCTCGAGAAGCAGCTCAAGCCTGAAGCGCTGGAACAGGCGGCACGCAAAGGTGGCCATGAAATGACCCTGCGTATGCAGCCGGGCTATGACCATAGCTATTACTTCATTGCCAGCTTCATCGAGGAGCACCTGCGTCATCATGCGGTGGCACTGGGGCGGGTGTAAGGCGTAGCTTTTTCGGTGCCTGGGAGATCGGGCGCCGCCCGCGCGGCGCATCGCGAGCTGCGCTCGCTCCTACGTTTGTTTCGGGCCAGTAACGCCTGTGCCAATGCGCGCGACCGCCTTGTTCGTCCAACGTGATATCGAGCCATGCAGCAAAATGCTCGCGCGCAAATCCCTCAGAAATAACTGGCCCGAAACAAACGTAGGAGCGAGCGCAGTTCGCGATGCGCCGCGCGGGCGGCGCCGATCTCCCAGGCGCCGACAATGCCGCGTAAATCACCTCACGCCCCACTGCCTCAAAAGCAGGTAGAATCACGCCCTGACTCATTCAGGGCGTTTTTTTATGCGTATTGGCCACGGCTACGATGTGCACCGTTTCTGCGACGGTGATTTCATTACCCTGGGCGGGGTGCGTATCCCCCACAAATACGGCCTGCTGGCCCATTCCGACGGTGACGTGCTGCTGCACGCCCTGAGTGATGCCTTGCTTGGCGCTGCGGCGCTGGGCGACATCGGCAAGCATTTCCCCGACACCGACCCACAGTTCAAGGGTGCTGACAGCCGCGCGCTGCTGCGCCATGTGGTCGGTATCGTCAAGGCCAAAGGCTGGGAGGTCGGCAACGTTGACGCCACCATCGTCGCTCAGGCACCGAAAATGGCCCCACACATCGAAACCATGCGCCAGCTGATCGCCGAAGACCTGCAGGTCGAACTCGACCAGGTCAATGTCAAGGCCACCACCACAGAGAAGCTGGGCTTTACCGGCCGCGAGGAGGGCATTGCCGTGCATTCGGTCGCCCTGTTGCTGCCAGCATGACCGAACTGGAACTGCTGGGCCCTCGCGCATCGGGTGAAGCACTGGGTACCGCCGTCCTCAAAGCGGTTGCCGAAGACTTTCAGGTTGACGAAGTCCTGGATATCCCACTATCGGGCCAAGGCGAGCACCTGTGGCTGTGGGTCGAAAAGCGTGATCTGAACACCGAAGAAGCCGCCCGACGCCTCGCCCGCGCCGCTGGCGTACCGGTGCGCAGCATCAGCTACGCCGGCCTCAAGGACCGCCAGGCGCTGACCCGCCAGTGGTTCAGCCTGCACCTGCCGGGTAAGGCCGACCCGGATCTGTCGCGTGCAGAGGATGCCAGCCTGCGTGTGCTCAAGCAGGTGCGCCATCAGCGCAAACTGCAGCGTGGCGCGCATTCGGCCAACGGGTTCACCTTGCGCCTGACGGCCCTGGCTGCCGATCACCAGGCGGTGGATGCGCGCCTGGAACAGCTCAGACAGCACGGTGTGCCCAACTATTTCGGCACTCAGCGTTTCGGGCACGGCGGTGGCAACGTTCATGACGCCCTCGATTGGGCCGCGCGCAAGGCTTTGCCTGAGCAGCGCAACGTGCGTTCGCGGCTGCTTTCGGCCGGGCGCAGCTATCTGTTCAATCAGTTGCTGGCTGCGCGTGTCGCTGACGGTAGCTGGGCCCGAGCCCAGGTCGGGGACCTGCTGGCGTTCACCGACAGCCGCAGTTTCTTCCCGGCGGGTGAGGCGGAATGTGCCGACCCGCGCCTGGCGATTCTCGACCTGCACCCGACCGGGCCGATGTGGGGGGAGGGCGCTTCACCTGCTGGCGCTGTGCCTGCCCAGCTGGAAAACGCTATCGGCGCACGCCAGCCGGCACTTTGCCAGTGGTTGGCCCAGGCGGGCATGGATCACGAACGACGAATTCTGCGGCTCCCTATTGGCGGCCTGACGTGGCATTATCCCGAGCCTGATATCCTGCAACTGGAATTCGTCCTGCCGGCCGGATGCTTCGCCACCGTGGTGGTGCGTGAAGTCGTGGATCTGGTGTCGGCAGGGCAGACGGACAGCCCATGCGTATTCTGATTTCGAATGACGACGGTGTTACCGCACCTGGCATCGCCGCGCTGCACGCTGCGCTGGTGGATTATGCCGAGTGCGCAGTGATCGCCCCGGATCAAGACAAGAGCGGCGCCGGCAGTTCGCTGACGCTGGACCGGCCACTGCACCCGCAGACCCTGGCCAATGGCTTCATCAGCCTCAATGGCACGCCGACCGACTGCGTGCACCTGGGGCTCAATGGGCTGTTGCCGCAGACGCCGGACATGGTCGTGTCGGGGATCAACCTCGGTGCCAACCTGGGCGACGACGTGCTGTATTCGGGAACGGTCGCTGCGGCGCTGGAAGGCCGCTTCCTCGGCGGTACCTCGCTGGCGTTCTCGCTGTTGTCGCGCCTGCCGGACAACCTGCCGACCGCGGCCTATATCGCCCGCCGTCTGGTCGAGGCACAGTCGCGCCTGGCGTTGCCGCCACGCACCGTACTCAACGTCAATATTCCCAACTTGCCGCTGGAGCACATCCGTGGCATCCAGCTCACCCGTCTTGGTCACCGGGCACGTGCGGCGGCGCCAACCAAGGTGGTCAACCCGCGTGGCAAGGAAGGCTACTGGATTGCTGTGGCCGGTGATGCCGAGGACGGCGGCCCGGGCACCGACTTCCACGCGGTGATGCAAGGCTACGTATCAATTACCCCGCTGCAACTCGATCGCACCTTCAATGATGCCTTCGAGCAGCTCGATGGTTGGCTGGAGGGCCTGCTCTGATGCGTGAGGACGATATGCTGCGGCGTGGCATCGGCATGACCTCTCAGCGTACCCGGGAGCGGCTGATCCAGCGCTTGTGCGAGGAGGGTGTTTCGAACACCCAGGTGCTCGACGTAATCCGTCGTACGCCGCGCCACTTGTTCGTTGACGAGGCGCTGGCCCATCGGGCTTACGAAGACACCGCGCTGCCGATCGGCCACAACCAGACCATTTCACAGCCGTTCATGGTTGCGCACATGAGCGAGCTGTTGCTCGAGGCCGGGCCGCTGGACAAGGTGCTGGAGATTGGCACCGGCTCGGGCTACCAGACGGCGATCCTGGCCCAGCTGGTCGAGCGGGTGTTCTCGGTAGAGCGCATCAAGGTACTGCAGGACCGGGCCAAAGAGCGCCTGGTGGAGCTGAACCTGCGCAACGTGGTATTCCGCTGGGGTGACGGTTGTGAGGGGTGGCCGGCGCTTGCGCCCTACAACGGCATCATCGTCACCGCCGTGGCGCCGGAAGTGCCACAGGCACTGCTCGACCAGTTGGCACCCGGTGGGCGCATGGTCATCCCGGTAGGGCCTGCCGGCGAAGTGCAGCAACTGATGCTGATCGTGCGCGAGGAGCATGGATTCTCCCGTCGCGTACTGGGGGCTGTGCGTTTCGTGCCACTGCTCAATGGTCCCCTGGCCTGAGGTCTGTTGATCTGAGCTGTGCAGGCATGAGGCGCGGTGTATTTTTGTGCCGCCGGCGAATTCTTGTCGCTTCGCCCTGTCTATCAGGCGGTGCGAAGCGCTAACGCACAGCGTGCGCCGGGGGGGTTCGCCCGTCTTTCGTACCCGTCTGCCAATACCGGCTGGCTTGGTTATAATTGCAACAATATTGCATTTCTTGTCTTCATATAGATTTTCGGCACCATGAGGGGAGCGCGGGTGGGTCACACAGTCATTCGGCAGCGCAAGGACGGGTCGGGTTTCAAGCTTCTGGTGATTGCATTGGCCATGGGCGCGCTTCTGGTGGGTTGCTCAAGCACCAGCAGCAACAACGCGCGGGTGGTCGACCGCAACAACACCGTGCCCAAGCGCCCGGCGGTGACTTCCGGGCAATACATCGTCAAGCCAGGCGACACCCTATTCTCCATCGCCTTCCGTTATGGTTGGGACTACAAGGAGCTGGCTGCACGCAATGGCATCCTGGCGCCCTATACCATCCGCCCGGGGCAGGCGATCCGTTTCAGCAGCGGTTCCAGCAGCCGCACCACGGTGGTATCCAACCCGTCCTCGTCAAGCCGCACCACGGTCACGCGGCGGCCTGTGGGCAGCACTGCAACCGCGCCCGCCAGCACCCGTAAACCAGTCGCGCCGGCCTCTTCGGGCAGCGCGCCCGTGGTTGCCAGCGTGCCGGCTGCGGAGCGTGCGGTAGGCGGCTGGGCTTGGCCTGCCAACGGCGTGCTGATTGGAAAATTTGCTTCAAACGGTAGTTTGAATAAAGGCATTGATATCGCCGGTGATTTGGGACAGCCTGTTTTTGCTGCGTCTGATGGTGCAGTGGTATACGCCGGGAGTGGTTTGAGGGGCTACGGCGAGCTGATCATCATCAAGCACAGCGACACCTACGTCAGTGCCTACGGTCATAACCGCAGGCTGTTGGTTCGGGAGGGGCAGCAGGTCAAGGCAGGGCAGTCGATTGCTGAAATGGGGTCTACGGGCACAGATCGGGTGAAGCTGCATTTCGAGATTCGCCGCCAGGGCAAACCCGTCGATCCGCTCCAGTTCCTGCCACGTCGTTGATCGTTGTACCCAGCCTGTTCCTGTGATGTAGAGGGGACAGGCTCAAGCGCTGCCAGGGATAAAGGTGCCGCTCGAGTCTGAGTTCGAACTCAGCAAAGGATTATAACAATGGCTCTCAGTAAAGAAGTGCCGGAGTTTGACATCGATGATGACGTCCTCCTGATGGAGACGGGCATCGTTTTGGAAACGGATGTGGTGTCAGACGAACCTGCTGTATCTTCGGTTCGGACGAGGGCCAAGTCGGGCTCTTCGCTCAAGCAACACAAGTACATCGATTACAGCAGGGCGCTCGATGCCACCCAGCTGTATCTCAACGAGATTGGTTTCTCGCCGCTGCTTTCGCCGGAAGAAGAAGTGCATTTTGCGCGCTTGTCGCAGAAGGGTGACCCTGCCGGCCGCAAGCGCATGATCGAAAGCAACCTGCGCCTGGTTGTCAAAATTGCCCGTCGTTACGTGAACCGTGGCCTGTCGCTGCTCGACCTGATCGAAGAGGGCAACCTGGGGTTGATCCGTGCGGTCGAGAAGTTCGACCCGGAGCGTGGTTTCCGTTTTTCGACCTATGCGACCTGGTGGATTCGCCAGACCATCGAACGGGCGATCATGAACCAGACTCGCACCATTCGCCTGCCGATCCACGTTGTCAAGGAGCTGAACGTCTATCTGCGTGCCGCGCGCGAGCTGACCCAGAAACTCGACCACGAACCCTCACCAGAAGAAATCGCCACGCTGCTGGAGAAGCCGGTTACCGAGGTCAAGCGCATGCTGGGCCTGAATGAGCGGGTGTCGTCTGTGGATGTTTCGCTTGGCCCGGACTCGGACAAGACCCTGCTTGATACGTTGACCGACGACCGCCCGACTGATCCGTGCGAATTGCTGCAGGATGACGACCTGTCGCAGAGCATTGATCAGTGGCTGGGTGAGCTGACCGACAAGCAACGCGAGGTGGTGGTGCGTCGCTTTGGCCTGCGTGGGCATGAAAGCAGTACCCTTGAAGATGTTGGCCTGGAGATTGGCCTGACCCGGGAGCGGGTGCGGCAGATTCAGGTAGAGGGGCTCAAGCGTTTGCGCGAGATCCTTGAGAAGAATGGCCTGTCCAGTGAGTCGCTGTTCCAGTAGCGAAGGTCTGTCACTCAAAACGCCCCGATGACCTCGGGGCGTTTTTGTGTGTGGGGCGAAAAGTTTGAGAACGTCGGGGGGGGGGGCACTTCAGGGCAGAACAGATATCTAATATGTACTGCGCTACCCCGGTAACATTGCCTGTAAGCCTTTTCTTACTCGTTTTGTAAGCTATCTACGCACGTCTCAGTAGACCATTGTCGTTTCCTGGCGCTGGTTTTTTACAAGTCATTGAAAATCATGCTTTATTCGCCGCTGACCAAATGTGTCTTCGGAAATACCCTGTGAGGTCTGGCGCTTGCCCGCCCGACTCAACCCGCTAGTATTCGAACTGTGCACAGGGACATGCGCAGGCCTTCAGGATGAAGGCCAGGGACATCGCAAGAAGCGATTTCATCAGGATGATGTTTGGGACAAGCAGGGACTACGGAAAAAATGTGGGCGGGTCAAACCGCCCCTTTTTTTGCCCGCAGAAAAACAAAAAAGGCCCCAAGGGGCCTTTTTCGCATCTGGGCGCTATCAGCGCTCCAGGTCGGCAATCTTGCCGGTCTTGCCGTCCCACTCTTCAGCGTCTGGCAGGGCATCCTTACGTTCGGTGATGTTCGGCCAGATTTCCGCCAGCTCCGCGTTCAGCTCGATGAAGTTCTCCATGCCAGCAGGCACTTCGTCTTCCGAGAAGATGGCTTGCGCTGGGCACTCCGGCTCGCACAGGGCGCAGTCGATGCACTCGTCCGGGTGGATGACCAGGAAGTTCGGGCCTTCGTAGAAGCAGTCCACCGGACAGACTTCCACGCAGTCGGTGTATTTGCATTTGATGCAGTTGTCGGTGACGACGAAGGTCATTTCTAATTCTCTCCTCAGGCGACGGCGGCGGCCCTTCCTCTCAGGGCCGCGCGGTTTACGGCGATGTGGCTGCAGGCCAGGCTAATAACCTGCAGCACCAGCAAACCGCGGCGGATTCTATCAGCTTGTAGTGGGCGCCGTTATAACAGGTTCTTTAGTTGATATAGCATTTCGATAGCTTGACGCGGGGTCATGTCGTCCAGTTGCAGCTTGCCCAGCTTCTCGATGGCTGGGTGTGGCAGGCTGGCGAACAGGTCGCTCTGGTGCGGTACCTGAGGCGCATCCTTGGCTTTTGCGGCCGCAGGCTGCTCGTGCGGCAGGCTGGTGGTTTCCAGGCGCCCCAGGTGTTCGCGGGCTCGCTGGATGACCACCGTCGGCACACCGGCCAGTTGCGCCACGGCCAGGCCGTAGCTCTGGCTGGCAGGGCCGGGCAGTACATGGTGCAGGAACACGATGCGTTCGTTGTGCTCGGTGGCGTTCAGGTGCACGTTGGCCACCAGCGGCTCGCTCTCCGGCAGCACGGTCAGTTCGAAGTAGTGCGTGGCGAACAGTGTGTAGGCACGCAGTTGGGCCAGGCGCTCGGCGGCGGCCCAGGCCAGCGACAGGCCGTCGAAGGTACTGGTGCCGCGGCCCACTTCGTCCATCAGCACCAGGCTGCGGTCGGTGGCATTGTGCAGGATGTTGGCGGTTTCGCTCATCTCGACCATGAAGGTCGAGCGCCCGCCGGCCAGGTCATCGCTGGAGCCGATGCGCGTGAAGATGCGGTCGACCAGCGACAGCTCGCAACTCGCCGCAGGGACGAAGCTGCCGATGTGCGCCAGCAGCACGATCAGGGCGGTCTGGCGCATGTAGGTGGACTTACCGCCCATGTTCGGGCCGGTGATGATCAGCATGCGCGTGTTGTTGTCCAGGCCCAGGTCGTTGGCCACGAACGGCGTGGTCAGTACCTGCTCCACCACCGGATGGCGGCCCTGCTCGATGCGCAGGCAAGGCTCGTCGACGAAGCGCGGGCAGTTAAGGTCGAGGTTCAGTGCGCGCTCGGCCAGGTTGCTGAGCACATCCAGTTCAGCCAGGGCGGCAGCGCTGTCCTGCAGCGGTGCCAGGTGGCTGATCAAGGTTTCCAGCAGGGCGTCGTAGAGCATCTTTTCGCGGGCCAGGGCGCGGCTCTTGGCCGACAATGCCTTGTCCTCGAACGCCTTCAGCTCTGGGGTGATGAAGCGCTCGGCGCCTTTGAGTGTCTGACGGCGGATGTAGTCGCCCGGGGCCTGCTCGGCCTGCTTGGTCGGCAGTTCGATGAAGTAGCCGTGTACACGATTGTAGCCGACCTTGAGGTTGGCAAGGCCGGTACGGGCCTTTTCCCGGGCTTCCAGGTCGATCAGGAACTGGCCGGCGTTCTCGCTGATTGCCAGCAGCTCGTCCAGTTCGTTGTCGTAGCCCGCCTTCAGTACGCCGCCATCGCGGATCACCGCGGGCGGGTTGTCGATGATCGCCCGTTCCAGCAGGCTGGCCAGTTCTGGATAGGTGCCGGTAATGGCCGCCAGACGCGCCAGGTGCGGCGCTTCGAGCTCGGTCATGGCGTTCTGCAGCTCTGGCAACGCGCCCAGCGCATCGCGCAGGCGTGCCAGGTCGCGCGGGCGGGCATTGCGCAGGCCAATACGGGCGAGAATCCGCTCGATATCGCCAATTTCCTTCAACTGCGGCTGCAGTTTTTCGAAGCGGTAGCTGTCGAGCAGGCAGCGGATCGAGTCCTGGCGTGCTTGCAGCACCTTGAGGTCACGCAGCGGGCGGTTCAGCCAGCGGCTCAGCAGGCGGCTGGCCATGGCAGTCTGGCAGCGGTCGATCACCGATTGCAGGGTGTTGTCGCGCCCGCCGGCCAGGTTGATGTCCAGCTCAAGGTTTCGTCGGCTGGCACCATCGAGTATGACCGTATCGTCCAGGCGCTCGTGGCGCAGGCTACGCAGATGCGGCAGGGCGGTGCGCTGGGTTTCCTTGGCGTAGGTCAGCAGGCAGCCGGCGGCACCAATGGCCAGGGTCAGCTTGTCGCAGCCGAAGCCCTTGAGGTCCTTGGTCGCGAACTGCTGGCACAGGGCCTTGCGTGCCGAGTCGCGGTCGAAGTCCCACGGTGCGCGGCGGCGGGCGCCAGGGCGCTTCTCCGCAGGCAGGTCCCGTGGCCAGTCGTCGGGGATCAACAGCTCGACCGGGTTCAGGCGCTCGAGTTCGGCCAGCAGGTTTTCCCAGCCCTTGATCTCCTGCACGCTGAAATTGCCGCTGGTGATGTCCAGTACCGCCAGGCCGAACAGGCGCTCGTCACCGAGCAGTGCGGCAATCAGGTTGTCGCGGCGCTCGTCGAGCAGTGCCTCGTCACTGACCGTGCCGGGGGTGATGATGCGCACCACCTGGCGCTCCACCGGGCCCTTGCTGGTGGCTGGGTCGCCGACCTGCTCACAGATCACCACCGACTCGCCGAGCTTGACCAGCTTGGCCAGGTAGCCTTCCAGCGAATGGAACGGAATCCCGCACATGGGGATGGACTGGCCGGCCGACTGACCGCGGGCGGTCAGGGTGATATCCAGCAGTTTCGCGGCCTTTTTCGCATCTTCGTAGAAGATTTCGTAGAAGTCGCCCATGCGGTAGAACATCAGCTGGTCCGGGTGCTGGTTCTTCAGCTTCCAGTACTGCTGCATCATCGGGGTGTGTGCGGAAAGATCTGAGATTGCTTTATTCATCAATGGCTTAGAAAGTAGGTCTCAACATTGTGGGGCAAATTTGAGGCGTTCTGTGTTGCGTTTGCGACGCCGAGACCCACCGGATTTTAAAGTCGCATAGGTTACCACGGGTACCGGGCAGGCAGTACCGGGCAACCGCGATGAAGGCTTATTGACACCATGTGCCCCCTGTGGAGAATTGCGCAACTTGATCATCAGGGATGGCCTGCCTCATTCACCTGCGGTGGTACCTGGCCCGGTAAACATCTATTGCAAGGTTGATTAGAGCAGTGAGCGGAATTCGTTTTGACGTCGATGCGGTATTTTGTATTTCCCTCGAAACGCGGAGTGACCGGCGTGCCCTGTTCCGCGAAACCATCGGCCGGCAACTCGACAATCAAGTGGTCTTTCATGTCGTTGAAAAAAACAGCGACCCCAGGCGAGGGTGCTACGAGTCGCATCAACAACTGGCCCGCCATGCGCTCGACAATGGCCACGACAGGATTCTGATTTTTGAAGATGATGCCAAGGCCTATGAATTCAAGGCTTGGCAGGTGCGCTGGGTAAACCGGTTCATGCAGACCCGGCGATTCGAGGCCCTGCACCTGGGCTATTCCATGGGGCGAACCTGGCTGACTTGGTTCCCGTTCATCGCCAGGGGCCGGGTTGTTGCGCTGCACGCTTACGTGCTGTCCCGCGAGGGCTGCAGGATTCTGGCAGAGACGCCCTATGATGGCACGCCTGTGGATGTGTTGGTCAAACACAAGATTCGCCAGCATTGCGTGTTCCCCATGATGTTCCGCCAGCATGCTGCCGCCGTTGCAGGCAGTGACCTGGAGCAGGTAGTGCGCAATGAGGATGAATGGTGGGAACGTAACTGGGCGAAGCACCGCCGCTCACCTCTGAAAACATCTGGCGCACCATGCTTCGGCTGAACTTCTGAGGTAGTCATTTTGTTCAGGCGTATCGTGTGTAGGCTGTTCCGGCACCGGTCCATAGAGGTCGAGCGCATTTTTGTCGGAGAAATCGTTATCTCACGTAGAGTCTGTGGGCGCTGTGGCCAGCCGCTGCGGGATTTGGCTGAATATCAGTGAGCGGCGGCGGGTACTTTAAAATTGCGTCGATGCTCTGATGCATGCCATGAGTGGTCTATCGTCAGTGAGATCGGGTGCCGCCCACCCTCCCCGGAATGATAGGGTAGAGGGCAGCCTACCAGGAGCACCCTACATGGACCCGATCACCACGCTCGCCACCCGCCTGGGTGAGCACCTGCGCCGTTTCAATGCACAGGTGACTACCGCCGAATCGTGCACCGGTGGTGGCATTGCCGAAGCCATCACCCGCATACCTGGCAGCTCGGCCTGGTTCGAGGCCGGTTACGTCACCTATTCCAATGCCCAGAAAACCCGCCAGCTGGGGGTGCCTGAAGCGTTGTTCGGGCAGGTGGGGGCAGTCAGCCAGGAAGTGGTCGAAGCCATGGTCCGTGGGGCTCAGGCCGCCAGTGGCGCACGCTTCGCCGTGGCGGTGAGTGGTGTGGCCGGGCCGGACGGCGGCTCGCCAGCCAAACCGGTGGGCACTGTGTGGCTGGCCTGGGGGGATGGCGACCGGGTGTTCAGCGAACGTCGGCAGTTCGACGGTGACCGCGAGGCGGTGCGCCGACAGACGGTGATCGCCGCGTTAGACGGCTTGTTACAGCTTGGTGCCGAGTAAATCGACGACAGGGGTTTGCGCGGGCGTCTGCCTGTGGAATAATACTGGCTACTTATACAGGTATTCCGGCCGTCAGGGCCAAGTCGAACACGTGAGGATTTCAATGGACGACAACAAGAAGCGCGCCTTGGCTGCGGCCCTGGGTCAGATCGAACGCCAATTCGGTAAAGGCGCGGTCATGCGCATGGGTGACCATGAGCGTCAAGGCATTCCGGCCATCTCCACCGGCTCGCTGGGCCTGGACATCGCCCTCGGCATCGGTGGTCTGCCAAAAGGCCGTATCGTCGAGATCTACGGCCCGGAATCGTCGGGTAAGACTACGCTGACCCTGTCTGTCATCGCTGAAGCGCAGAAGAACGGTGCCACCTGCGCCTTCGTCGACGCCGAACATGCCCTTGACCCTGAGTACGCCGGCAAGCTGGGCGTCAACGTCGATGACCTGCTGGTTTCGCAACCGGACACCGGTGAGCAGGCCCTTGAAATCACCGACATGCTGGTGCGCTCCAATGCGGTCGACGTGATCATTGTCGACTCCGTGGCCGCACTGGTGCCGAAGGCCGAAATCGAAGGCGAGATGGGTGACATGCATGTGGGCCTGCAGGATGCAGTATTCGGAATCGCAGCATAGTTTTGGTTCACTTAGGAGGTCTCCCTTCCCTCACAAGGGATACGCCCTAAGCTAATCAGCAATATTCGATTAATCCTAATTTGAGTGGTCGGCGAGAATGGATCAGGCAAAAAACAAAGCGTTGGAAATGGCTCTTTCTCAGATCGAGAAGCAGTTTGGTAAGGGTGCCATCATGCGGCTCGGCTCCGACCGCACAATGGACATCGATGTTGTTTCGACCGGTTCTCTTGGTCTGGACATCGCTCTGGGCGTGGGTGGTCTGCCACGTGGTCGTATCGTTGAAATCTACGGCCCTGAGTCCTCTGGTAAAACTACCCTGACTCTTTCTGTAATTGCCGAAGCTCAGCGTCAAGGTTTGACCTGCGCATTCGTCGATGCCGAACACGCACTTGATCCAATCTACGCCGCCAAACTCGGCGTAAACATCGATGATCTTCTGTGCTCGCAGCCAGACACTGGCGAACAGGCACTTGAGATCGTAGACATTCTGACTCGTTCGGGTGCGGTTAACGTTATTGTTGTCGACTCCGTTGCTGCACTTGTACCGAAGGCTGAGATTGAAGGCGAGATCGGGGACTCCCATGTTGGCCTTGCCGCCCGAATGATGTCTCAGGCGATGCGGAAGATCACTGGTAACCTGAAGAACTCCAACACTATGTGTATCTTCATTAACCAGATCCGTATGAAGATCGGTGTCATGTTCGGCAGCCCGGAAACCACCACTGGTGGTAACGCCCTGAAGTTTTACGCCTCGGTACGTCTGGACATTCGCCGTATTGGCGCGGTCAAGGAAGGCGACGAGGTGGTTGGTAGCGAAACCCGCGTTAAAGTGGTCAAGAACAAAGTTGCTGCTCCTTTCAGGCAGGCAGAGTTCCAGATCGTTTACGGTCAGGGTATCAGCAAGGCTGGCGAGATCGTTGACCTGGCTGTCTCCAACAACTTCGTTGAGAAGTCCGGTGCTTGGTACTCCTTCGAAGGTAACAAGATTGGCCAAGGTAAGGCCAATACCATGAAGTGGCTGCTGGAAAACAAGCCTGCCATGGACAAGCTGGAAGGTATGATTCGCGAGAAGCTGATGTCGAAGCCTCAAGCTGAAGCAGCTACCAACCAGTCCGCAATTGAAGAGCCGGCTGACGACTATTGATCTTGCAGTGGCCTGAGGTCACTCATAGTAGTCGCTAGTTAAGATGCTGTTCCCCATAAAGCCTAGCTCCCCAGCTAGGCTTTTTATTTCGTGTAAAAATCAATACCTCCCCCTTCAAGGTGAACTACCGTTCGCCTCTCGCCCAGCTTGACTCTAAAAAATCCCCATCGAATTCTTTTGTGATCAAAAACAGCTTTCTGACCCACCGCCTGCGCCGGTAAATATGGCGTATACATTTGCGGATCCTGCTACGCTCTCCAGCGTAGAAAGATTGGCGCGAATCAGAGCATCCGAGTTCCAAGGGGTGGTTGAGGTGGAAGGGAACGACACGCTAACCCGCTGCTCGGGATCCAAGAGTTTACTTTCAACTTGGGACAGAAATTCTTCCAAAGACGAGATTTGTTCGTAGCGCATGACGAGTCTGAAGCCCCGGAGTTCGAATTAACAATCTAGCGGGCAAGCGAAGGGTCTCCCGCATGGCAGCTTTGAACTATTTGCGGCCACATGTCAAACGTAGCCCATGTGTACAGGTTAGCCCTTCACGGGCTCTAGCTGCATAGACATTGGCCACAAACAGCCCGGACTTGGATTGGAGCAGGTTTTTGAAGGTTTGACACTGCTCACCAACCCGCGAAGGCCTGCTATAGCGAGGTGGTCACGATGCTTCCAACGGTGTTCATACCTGAGCAAAGAAGCTCCAATACGCTTTCGACCGCCCATACCCTTGAAACAAAAAAAGCCCGCTTGAAGGCGGGCTTAAAACGAAGAGGGTAATTCAGCTGGCATCATTGCCAACGTTGATGGCTCAGACCTTCAGCTCATCAAGGACGCTCAGCACAGCTTCGTGTGCGATGCTGATGATGCGATCCACTTCCTGTTCGGTCGTGACCAGAGGAGGAGCAAAGCCCAGGATTTCACCGTGAGGCATAGCACGAGCGATCAAGTTGCGATCACGGGCTGCTTTCGAGATCCGTGCACCAACCTTGAGGGCTGGGTCAAAACGCTTCTTGGTGGCCGGATCCGCTACGAACTCAATGGCGGCCATCATGCCCACACCACGCACTTCGCCGACGATTGGCAGCGAGGAGAAGGTCTCCTGCATCGACTTTTGGAAATACTGACCAACCTTGTCGACGTGCGCTGGAATGTTCTCACCCTCGACGATGTCGAGCACAGCGTTTGCTGCCGCGACACCGATAGGGTGGCCCGAGTAGGTGTAGCCGTGGGAGAAGGCACCAACGCGATCAGCGCCTTCCTCCATCACCTTGTACACCTTCTCACCAACAATCGAAGCCGACAGCGGTGCGTAGGCAGAAGTCAGGCCTTTAGCTACGGTGATCAGATCAGGCTCGATACCGTACTTGTCGCAGCCGAACATGGCACCAGTACGGCCAAAGCCGGTGATCACTTCGTCAGCGATCAGCAGGATGTCGTACTTTTTCAATACAGGCTGAACAGCAGCCCAGTAGCCTTCTGGCGGAGGGGTAATACCACCGGTTCCGAGCACAGGCTCAGCAATGAATGCGCCGATGGTGTCTGGGCCTTCACGCAGGATGAGCTCTTCGAGTTCACGTGCACGGCGGGCAGAGAATTCCAGCTCAGTCTCACCTGGCTCGGCGCCCCAGTAGTAGTGAGGAGCACCAGTACGCAGGATGCCTGCAATCGGCAGATCCATGTGGTCATGGTAGAACGACATGCCGGTCATGGAACCAGAAACTACGGAGCAACCGTGGTAGCCGCGCTCACGAGCAATGATCTTCTTCTTGTTCGGCTTACCGCGCAGGTTGTTGTAGTACCAGACCAGTTTGGCTTGGGTCTCGTTGGCATCCGAACCGGACATGCCGTAGAAGACCTTGCTCATTTTGCCCGGAGCCATCTTCACCAGGCGGTCAGACAGGCGAGCGAGCTCTTCCGTGGTGTGCGCAGCATAGGTGTGGTAGTACGCCAGCTTGTGGGCTTGCTTGGAGATCGCCTCGGCGACTTCGGTACGGCCATAGCCGACGTTCATGCAGTACAGGCCAGCGAAGCCATCGATGTACTCACGCCCAGTCGCGTCAGTGATAGTGATCCCTTTCGCGGTTTCGATGATTGTTGGATCACCTGCCTTGCCAGAGGCAAAGTCTTTCAGCTGGGTGAACGGGTGGAGCACTGCACCGCGATCTTGTTGGGAGATCAAATCTTGCTTTTGCTTATCCATTTTTCAATCCTCTTGTGATTTTTACAGACCGCCGATGCAGACGTATTTCAGTTCCATGTACTCAGCCAAACCGTGCTTCGAGCCTTCACGGCCCAAGCCCGATTGCTTCCAGCCGCCAAACGGGATTGGTGCGCCGGTGAACTTCGGAGTGTTGAGTGCGACCATGCCGTACTCGAGTCGGTCAGATACTCGGCAGGCACGACGAAGGTCGTTGGTGTACACGTAGGCAGCGAGGCCGAACTCGGTGTTGTTGGCCCTGGTCACTACTTCATCTTCGGAATCGAAGGGCAGGATTGCCGCCACGGGGCCGAAGGTCTCTTCGAAAGCGATGTCCATTTTGTCCGTGACGTCAGCCAGAACAGTCGGAAGGACGAAGCTGCTACCCAAGTGATTGTCGATACCGCCGCAGGTGAGTTTTGCACCCAGCGAGAGAGCATTCGAAATCTGCTCTCGGCACTTGTTGGCAACCGTTACCCTAGTCATTGGGCCGATATCGACGCCCTCTTCAAGGCCATGGCCAACGCGTAACTTCTCGGTGGCCTTGGTGAATTCTTCTACGAATTGACCGTAGATGTTGCGATGCACATAGATGCGATTCGCGCCCAGGCAATCTTGACCTGAGGTTGCGAACTTGGCGCCAATGCAGCCTTCGACAGCTTCAGCAATCGAGGCATCGTCGAACACAATGAACGGAGCATGGCCACCCAGTTCAAGGGATACTTTCTTGACCGTATCCGCAGACTGACGCAGCAGAATCCGACCAACCTCTGTGGAACCGGTGAAACTGAACGCACGGACTGCGGAGGCGGCCAAGAGACGAGCCGACATCTTCGGTGCATCCCCGGTCAGCACCTGGAACACACCAGCAGGAATACCAGCCTCTTCAGCCAACCGTGCTAGAGCCAGGGCAGACAGCGGAGTTTCAGGCGCCGGCTTGACGATCATCGGGCATCCAGCCGCCAGTGCAGCAGCAGCCTTGCGGGTGATCATGGCGCTGGGGAAGTTCCAGGGCGTGATGGCCACGGTTACACCAATCGGCTGCAGCTTAGTGACCAACTGGCTGTTCGGGAGATGGCTTGGAATTGTCTCGCCGTAGCAACGCTCACCCTCTGCCGCAAACCACTCGACAAAGTTCGCGCCGTAATTGATCTCTCCGCGTGATTCGCTGAGCGGCTTACCTTGCTCGCAGGTCATGATGATCGCCAAGTCTTCTTGGTTCTCACGCATCAGTGCTGCCCATTTACGAAGGACTGCACCGCGCTGTGCCGGCAAGGTGTTCCGCCAACCATCGAAGGCACGCGAAGCGGCTTCGACGGCCAGATCTACCCAGGACTCGTCGCAATGGGCTACCTGCGCGATCACCTGGTCATTAGCTGGATCAGTGACGTCGAGCGAGCCCTCGCCAGTAACCCAGCGCCCATCAATGTAGGCCCGAGTTTCAAGCAGGTCATTACGACGAAGCTTATTGAGGGCGGAGGGCGCAAGATCTTTCATTTTTATATGCCTCGAAGAGATAAAGCTGATGTTCGACGAGGATCATTCTATGTCTGGCTTGGCGCTGGAAATGTGAGTATTCCAACCCGTGCGCGCAGTAATGCTGTGATGTTTTCACATTCGCGCAGCTTTCCTGCGTCATTTCTCAGAGATGCGATTTCAGGTCTGTAGGTGCATATAAAACGGTTGGAACAAAACCAATTCTGTGTAGAAAAACAAAAAAGGCTGCACTTGGCAGCCTTGTTGGAGGGGCAAATGTTTAAGAAATTTTCTCAGCCAGAACTGCGATTGTGTCACCGCACTGCACGAGCCCCGGGAAGTGACGGCAGGCAAGGAGGCCGTCACGTTGGGCCTTGTATTCGGTAGGTGCCACACCTGTTCTTGTGACGTCGTACACTCGAGCAATCACATCGCCTTTGGAGACCTGATCGCCCAGATTGAAGCAGTATTCAATGAGCCCGGCATGCTCGCTCGCAATGAAGCAATTGTCGTCAGGCATATCCAGGAAGATGCTGTCCTGAGCAATATCAAGATCACCCATAACCGCGCCTGCATGAATCAGGAAGTTTCGTACCCCACGCTCTGCAATTTGAATAGTGGTGGCGCTAGCCGTGCCCCCACCACCAAGCTCGGTTGTAACAAAAATTTTGCCAGCTTCTTCGACAGCCGTATCAAACATGCCCACGCTATCGATCTCCAGCATTTTCATGCTGTAAGGTGCCGCGAAAGCATCCATTGCGCGTTCGCCTTTCTGCTGCTGCAGCTTGTCCGGCAGAATATGAACAGCGGCAAATGGAATGAAATCCAGAGTCTTGCCGCCAGAGTGGATATCAAGGACGTAATCCGCCAATGGCAGCAAGTGTCGCTGGATATAGTCAGCAATTTTTTCCGTAACTGTCCCGTCAGCCTTACCTGGGAAGGTACGATTCAGGTTCCCGCGATCAATCGGAGAGGTTCTGGAGGCGTTTTTAAAAGCAGGATAGTTCATGAAGGGCAAAATAATGATTCGCCCTCTGACTGTCTCAATGTCCAATTGATTAGCCAGCTTGGTGAGTGCAATCGGGCCTTCATACTCGTCGCCATGATTGCCGCCAGTGAGGAGCACAGTCGGGCCGATCCCGTTTTTCATGACGGTGATAGGAATCATGATCGCGCCCCACGCAGAGTCATCACGTGAGTAAGGCAGCTTCAAGAACCCGTGCGACACCCCTTGTTGGTCGAAGTCGATAGTTGGCTTGATGGGACTAGGTTTCATTGCATATTCCTTATTTGTTTGTCGTTCAAGTAGGCTAAGGCTCAGCGCAGCGGCTATGACTCGACCCAACAGGTGTAACCAGTGCGTAGGGGTGGTGCACTACTCGCATTGGCATTTAGCTTTGTTGGCTGACGTATCTGATGTACACTCAGCTAACGCAACTGACTCATTTTCATCAAGTATTAGTAGGGGTGAGAAACTCATGGAGCTTGATAGGATTGACTTACGAATTTTAAGTGCCTTGCAAGTCAACAACAGGCTCACCTCTGAAGAGCTTGGTGATTTGGTCGGTTTATCTTCCACGGCCTGCCAGCGCAGGCTTAAGCGCCTGCGCAGCGAAGGGGTCATCGAGAGCGACGTCTCCATCATCAACCCTAAAGCGGTTGGAAGACATGTCACCATGCTGGTGCTGGTCACTTTGGAACGAGAGCGCTCAGACATTATCGATAAGTTCAAGCAGGCCATTAAAAATACCCCTGAGGTCATGAGCGGATCCTATGTCACGGGTGATGCTGACTTTGTACTCCTCGTAACCTCAAAGGATATGGAGGACTACGAGAACTTCACCCGAAGGTTCTTCTACGAAAACAATGACATCAAGAGTTTCAAAACAATGGTCGTGATGGATCGGGTAAAGGCCGGATTCACACTTCCAATTGATGATGCTTAGCACCTCTTGGCTCTTCAGGAGGGCTACTCCTGAAGAGCCAGCAGAAATTCTTAATTTGCTTCTCTAACGGCGCTCAGAAAACTGCGGGTACGCTCTTCCTGGGGGTTCTCGAACAGTTGGCCTGGAGCACCTTGTTCATGAATTCGACCCTTGTAGAAGAAGCAAACGCGATCCGCAAACTCCCGAGCAAAGCCCATTTGGTGAGTAACCATAAGCATGGTCAGCTTATGCTCGCTTCCAAGTCGACGGATGACGTTAAGGACTTCACCGCAGAGTTCCGGGTCGAGCGCCGAGGTGACCTCGTCGAAAAGCATGACCTTTGGTCTCATGGCTAGGGCCCGTGCTATCGCGACCCGCTGCTGCTGGCCACCAGACAGTTGCGAAGGGTAATGATCGAGCTTGGCGCCCAGTCCAACCATTTCAAGCAACTGCACGGCGCGATCCCTGGCTTCAGCTGGTTTTACACCCAGGACATGGACGGGGGCCTCAGTGACGTTTTCCAGCGCAGTACGGTGGGGAAAGAGGTTGAACCCTTGGAATACCATTCCTATTTTGCCCCGGACAGCACGCACGTGCTTCGCGTCGGCTGGAACCAGCTTTCCATTCCTTCCTTGCATGTGAGTCAGCGACTCGCCTTCGACCAGGATGCTTCCCTCATCGATTCCCTCAAGGGTCATCAGCACTCGGAGCAGCGTCGACTTACCTGACCCGCTGGGGCCAATGATGGCGACTTTTTCGCCTGCCGAAACATCCAGTTCCAGGCCGTCCAAGACAGTGAAGTTGCCATATCGCTTGGTTACGTTTCGGAAGCTAACCATGGGCTTGTCAATGGCCGGTGACGAAGTTGCACCTGAACTGACACCTGTCAAAATTTCGCTTGGAGCTATCTGAATGGTGGAAACAGGAGAAGTGGTCATTATTTTTGCTCCAAGCGCGCTTCAACGCGGCGTACCATATAAGCTAGAACAATACTCAGAACAAGGAAGAACACGCCTACCATGGTGATGGGCTCAAGATATCGGAATGTCTCAGAGCCGATGTTCTTTGCTTGCTGCATGATCTCAACGACAGTGATAGCTGAAAGCACAGGTGTATCTTTCAGCATCGCAACCAGGTAGTTGCCAACCGGTGGTAAAATCGGGCGAAGAGCTTGGGGTAAAATGATGTTTCGATAGGCAAGCGAAGGACTCATGTTGAGTGCTGTCACTGCCTCCCATTGCCCTCGTGGAACCGAATCGAGTCCGCTTCGATATACCTCTGCCAGATAGCAGGCGTAGTGTAGACCAATGCCTAGCACGCCTACTTGCATTGCTGTCAGGCTAACGCCGTAGTTAGGCAGAACATAATAAAGAAAATAAACTTGGATCAGTAAAGGTGTACTGCGGATAAATTCGATCACCCCACCTATTGGCCAAGAGATCCATATTCTTGCGCTGCGTCTGCCAATGGCGAGGAACAGCCCAAGAACGATAGCGATTGCAAAACCCAGCAATGTGACGCCGATTGTGTTAAGAGCTGCCCGGAACAATTCGGGCAAGAGCTGTATTGCATAGTTCCAGTCGAAGAAATTCATCACAGGCTCCCTTGGACACGACCACGGGCCAGATGTCGCTCTAAACGCCGCATTGCCAAGTTAATCGCTTGGGCCATTACGAAGTACATGAGCAGCGCAAGGGCGAAGACCTTGAGAGTCTCAAATGTAGCCTGATCGAGTTGGCGCGCCCTGAAGCTCAAATCTGCAAGCGTTATAAGGGAAACAAGGGATGTGTTTTTCAACAGCTCGATCAGCAGATTAGTTCCAGGCCCCATCGCTGCGAGCAGGGCTTGCGGAAAGATGATGCGACGAAAGCGTGTGAATGGGCCAAAGTTAAGTGCTGTGCAAGCTTCATATTGACCTTTAGCTACCGAATTAATCGCGCCGCGCATTATCTCTGCACCATAAGCGCCGATATGTAGCCCAAGGCCAACGATTGCGACGGTATAGGGGCTAAGCTCGAGGTTGAATGGAGGAAGCGGAAGGACGAAGAAAAGCCAGAACAGCTGAACGAGCAGCGACGTACCCCGGAATATCTCAATGTAGACGACGCAAAACCAGCGCAGCGGCCTCCATGTCGACATTTTGCCGAGTGCCGCCAGGGTCGCTGCAACGATGGCCAGGAGAGATCCGAAGAAGGTGACCTGCAGGGTAACCCATGCGCCCTGGAGCATAAGTGGTAGTAAATCTGCCATTTGACTCTACCTCACGTTAAATCAGCCAAAGGCGCGGCAGTGGATTTGACGCGCCGATTTGGATGCAGGGTTACTGCCCGCAGAGCTCCGCAGCTGTTTTCGTAGTGAGGTTGCTCTTGTCGAATCCGAATGGCGCCACTGTTTTCAGGTGTTCTTCACTACCGAGCCATTTCTTGAGCTGGGCATTGACCTGGTCACGAAGCTCCTTGTCTTCCGGTCTGAAGGCCAAGGCACCGTAGCCGATATGGGAAGGGTCATCTTTGAAGTCGGTCATGGCCTCTACCGAATCACCGCCTTTGGCCGCGAGCCCTTTCATCGTGAGCTGTGTGCCTACAGCAGCATCTGCCCGCTTGGCACGAACTGCCTGCAGCTGAGCCGTGGTATCTGGAACCTGGAGGATTTGTTCGTCTTTCACGCCAGAGTCACGGGCGTACTGGAGCTCCACGGTGCCCGCCATAATGGCCAGCTTCACCTCTGGGTTCTTTGCGACATCTTCGTAGCTGAACAGCTTCTTGGGATTGCCTTTCGGCACCAGGAGCGCGTCAGGGAGCTGGTAGTGAGGGTCGGTGAACAAGACCTGCTTGCAGCGGGCTGGAGTGATGTACATGCCGGCTGCGATAGCATCGAAACGACCAGCTCGCAGGCCAGGAATCAGCGATCCCCATTCGGTGAGTACACCATTGACGTCCTTGATCCCCAACTGCTTGAAAATCGCGGTGGCGATTTCAGGCGACTCGCCCGTGACTTTTCCATCGGTTCCGGTATAGGCGAAAGGCGTTTCGTTGGCATAGCCAATCCGAACACTGCCCTGCTCTTTGAGAGAGTCGAGGGTTGTAGCTGCGTGTGCGGATACGGCGATGCTCGCAATGGCACACGCCAGGGTCAGGCGTTGAGCGACTGCGGAAAGCGAAGTGACCAAGTTCATCAAAAATCTCCCTCTATTGTAATTGGCCCGCGTGGCGCGGAGTTTTGGGCAGATAGAAGATCACGCTGCAGCGCCGCTATTTTTGGAATTGATAGCGGTAGCTTGAAGAAGACCCAAGCCTTCCTCGGAAGCGTGAGATGAGCATACAAAAGGCTTTCCGTGACGAGCATTGCACTAGGACAATTGATCTCAACATGTTGTAACGTCCATGCTGTAGGCCGTGGCTTAGGAGCAAGCATAGCGATGATGGAAAAATGGCGGGAAGCGGTTGAGCACGCCCGTGGCGGCGAGTCCAAGTACAAGATTCTTGTCCAAGCGATCAGCTCGGACATCGAACAGCATAAGCTGGCGGATGATCAGCGCCTGCCACCTCAACGGCAGGTTGCCGATGCCTTGGGGATAAGTGTCCAAACCGTGACCAACGCCTACAAGGAACTCGAGCGCCAAGGGCTAGTAAGGTGCGAAGTGGGTCGCGGGAGTTTCGTTTCTCGGCGAATGAGTGACCGTGTAGCAAGCTACATTCTCGATGCTCCCGAGCGCGCACTCGTCGATCTATCCACCGCCCGAATCATTCACACCCCAGAGCATGACAGGTACTGGCGAGAAACATGTGCCGAGCTTGCTAATGAGGTCGATCAAAGCTGGATCCGGCTGTGCCGACCTGTAGCGGGGTTCGATGCTCATCGTGATGCCGCCTGCCATTGGCTTGGGCGCCTTGGCTTGGCGGGGCTGGCTCGAGAAGATGTGTTGATCACAAATGGGGCAGCTCACGGTCTATTTCTGGCGCTGGCCTCCCTTGCAGGCCCTGATGACCTGGTGCTCTGTGAAGGCATGACCGATCACGGTGTTATTGGGAACTCTCAAGTCCTCGGTTTCAATCTGAAAGGCCTAGACACTGATCGTGACGGGATCGATCCCGAGCACTTTGAGGACATATGCAGCAACGAGCGCGTTACGGCCCTGGTATGCACGCCGAACCTTAATAACCCGACCAGCGCGTTGATGCCCAATAGCCGTAGGAAAGAGATAGCCTCCATCGCTCGTCGCTTCGGTGTCCACATCATTGAGGATGACGTCTATGGCCCCCTACTTAACCAGTACGAAGGCCCTCCAATCAGCTCATATGCCCCCGAGCTCTCGTTTTACTGCACCAGCATGACGAAGTCAGTTCTGACAGGGCTACGCATTGGGTTCCTTAAAGTACCTAAACGACTGGCGCTGCGAACAGAAAGCATCCTCCGCGTGACGAGCTGGATGGCTGCCCCCATGCTTGCCGAGGTCGCCGCACGGTGGATTATGGATGGGAGGGCGGACACATTGATCCAATTGCAGCGAAGGCTCCTGGAGACACGCCAGAAGCTGGTAGCAGATGAGATGGGGGACTACCTCTATTGCCATCGCCCTCATTCGTTAAACGCTTGGCTGAATGTGCCAGCACATTGGGACGTTTCCAGCCTGGTGCGCACGCTTCGACAACAGCATATTGCGGTTACGTCACCGGAGCCGTTCACCGTTCGGGGGGTGACCCCAGCACGCGGCATCCGGCTTTGCATCGGCGCTGAAACGAGTGAAAGCGAGCTATCCCAGGCCCTGAAAACCATGCGGATGACTTTTGAACAATACCCAGGAGTCCATGACTTCTGACCGTTTGACACAAATCTGAAAAAACGCCACCGGATTGCCCTAGTACATTCATTATGACAATCAGCGGCTCGTAGACTCCGAAAAAACAATCGTTCGGTGGTCTACCATGCCGGCAGTGACAGTTCGAGAGGCCCTCATCGCCCGGGAGCGCATTAAGCACCTGGTGCGCGAAACGCGAATGGAGCTCTCTCCAAGCCTCTCCGACTTCATGAGAGTGCCCGTGTACCTCAAGCTGGAATGCCACCAGGCGACTGGTAGCTTCAAGCTGAGAGGGGCCACGAACGCGATTGCGGGCCTTACCTCTCAACAGCGTGCTCTGGGAGTAGTCACCGCTTCTACGGGCAATCATGGTCGTGCCCTTTCCTATGCCGCAGCTGCCGCCGGCGTTCGCGCTACCGTGTGCCTTTCAAGACTTGTCCCTTCTAACAAGGTGGCTGCGATTCGTGCGCTGGGCGCCGCTGTCCAGGTGGTTGGTAACTCTCAAGACGATGCTCAGTTCGAAGCTGCCCGTCTCGCTCAAGAAGAGGGCCTTACCTTCATCCCTCCTTTCGATCACCAGGATGTAATTGCAGGCCAAGCCACTTTGGGCCTGGAGATCGCTGAGCAGCTTCCTTCCGTTTCGCAGGTACTCATACCTCTGTCGGGTGGAGGACTTTTCTCCGGCGTGTCCTTGGCTCTTAAGGCACTACTTCCCCAGGTGAAAACACATGGTGTGAGCATGAGGCTTGGCGCAGCAATGGCACAGAGCCTCGAGGCTGGAAAGCCCGTGAATGTTGAAGAAGTAGCCACGCTGGCCGACTCGCTCGGTGGCGGAGTTGGACTGCGAAACCAGTACACATTTGAGCTCACCCGTCGACTCATCGACCGCGTGATTTTGCTCAATGAAGGCTCAATCGCGGATGCGATGCTCCATGCCTACTTAGAAGAACGGCTCGTCATTGAGGGAGCAGGAGCGGTAGGTATTGCAGCTCTGCTTACCAGGCAGGTTGAAGCTCAAGGGCCAATCGTGATCGTCGTGAGCGGTGGGAATGTCGACATGGCCCAACACCAACGCATCATCCTGGAAGCTGTGCGCGACCGCCGCCCAGCACGTGCTTGAAGAGGTGCCACGTGAGCGAAGTCCTTCTGCTTAACCAACGCGAAATTCGTGAGTGCGTAACGCTCGATACAGACAGTATCGATGTAGTGGAAAACGCATTTGCATCGCTGGCCAGAGGCAAGGTGGTCATGCCGCCAATCCTCCGGTTAGACATCTCCGAGCACAATGGTGAGGTGGACGTCAAAACCGCTTACCTGCCAGACCTTGAGAATTTCGCTATCAAGGTCAGTCCAGGCTTCTTCAACAATCCTGGTCTAGGCCTACCAAGTCTGAACGGCATGATGATGCTGCTCTCTGGACGCACTGGACTTCTCCAAGCGCTCCTACTCGACAACGGATACCTCACTGCCGTTAGGACAGCAGCTGCTGGGGCTGTGGCTGCACGTTGGCTCGCCCGCCAGGACAGTGAAGAGGTTGCCCTTCTTGGTGCAGGTGAACAGGCCGAGCTTCAACTCAAAGCGCTGCTTCTTGTACGGGATATCAAGCGAGTACGGGTATGGGCTAGGAGTGCCGCAAAAGCGCAGCAATTGGCCTTGCAGCTATCGAGCGTCTACGGCCTGGAAGCCACTGCCGCAGAGTCGGTCGATGAAGCAATGTCGAGCGCTGACATTGCAGTCACCTGCACGCCGAGCAATCAGCCAATTTTACATCGCAGGCACTTGCGGCCTGGTCTCCATATCACGGCTATGGGGGCAGACACCGAACACAAAAACGAGGTTGCTCCTGAGGTAATAGCAGCAGTCGATCACTACGTTGCGGATCGAGTCAGCCAGACGGCAACACTCGGAGAACTCCATCACGCGATCAACGCTGGTGTTGCACAAGACCCTCGTGTGTACGCCGAACTGGGTCAGGTGATCCTTGGAGATCGTGTCGGAAGGTTGACTCCAACCGACGTAACTCTTTGCGATCTCACCGGCACAGGCGTTCAGGACACAGCGATTGCCAACCTGGCTTTTTCCAGAGCAATCAGCACAGGCAAAGGCTTGCTCTACAACAACTGAATCACCAGGCAACACAATAAAACCATACCCCAATCATGAGGGATCGATCATGTCTGAAATTGTTGTGAACCTTCCGTTTACACGGGAGGAGTACGCCCAGCGTATCGCCAAAGTCCGTGCAGAAATGCAGGCTAGGAACATCGAGCTGCTGCTGGTTACTGACCCTTCGAACATGGCTTGGCTGACCGGCTACGACGGTTGGTCGTTCTACGTCCACCAGTGCGTACTGCTGGCCATGGAAGGTGAGCCTGTTTGGTATGGCCGTAACCAGGACGCTAACGGCGCTCGACGTACAGTCTTCATGAAGCAAGACAATATTGTCGGCTACCCCGATATCTACGTTCAGTCGACTGAACGTCACCCAATGGACTACCTCTGCAAAGAGGTGATCCAGGCGCGTGGCTGGGATTCGCTCACTATCGGCGTTGAGCTGGACAACTACTACTTCAGCGCTGCGGCATACTTGGCACTGCAGCAGCATCTGCCAAAGGCCAAGTTCCTTAACGCGAACGCGCTCGTAAACTGGCAGCGTGCGGTGAAGTCCCAGCAAGAAATTTCCTACATGCGTGTGGCTGCCCGAATCGTCGAGAAGATGCATGACCGCATCTTGGAGCGTATTGAGCCCGGCATGCGGAAGAACGAGCTGGTTGCAGATATCTATGCCAGTGGCATTCTCGGTGTCGATGGCTATGGCGGGGACTACCCGGCCATCGTGCCGCTACTTCCTACCGGAGCAGACGCCAGCGCCCCACACCTGACCTGGGATGACTCTCCATTCAAGGTCGGCGCCGGCACCTTCTTCGAAATCGCCGGCTGCTACAAGCGCTATCACTGCCCGCTGTCCCGAACTGTTTACCTGGGCAAGCCACCGCAGCATTTCATCGACGGTGAGAAAGCAGTCGTCGAAGGTATCGCTGCCGGCCTCGAGGCCGCCAAGCCTGGCAACACCACTGGTGATATCGCACGTGCCTTCTTCGGCGTGCTTGAGAAGTTCGATATCCACAAGGACAGCCGTTGCGGTTACCCAATCGGTATCAGCTATCCACCAGATTGGGGCGAGCGCACCATGAGCCTGCGCCCGAGCGACAACAGCGTGCTCAAACCTGGTATGACCTTCCACTTCATGCCTGGCCTATGGATGGATGATTGGGGGCTCGAGATCACCGAGAGCATCCTGATCACTGATACTGGGGTCGAGACGTTCTGCTCAACTCCTCGCAAACTCTTCGTCAAGGACTGACGAAAAGTTTGCAAGTCGCTGGAGCTATAGTGCCACGGCTATTTTCAGCGACAATGTGATGGTGCTTTAAAAGCACCATCACTCCAGCCACTTCTATGTTTACAAAAAAGCACACAACCTTAAAGAGGTTGAAAATTGATTGTTCCCCAGGAACGAGCACAACCTGTGCCTAACGCCTGAAATTTATCAAGGACGACGTTGGATAAGAGTAGTACACCATACTGGGCTGGTGGCGTAGACCTCCTGCTCAAGCGCTAAAAGACAGATAACAAAAAAAGGTGACAACATGCCCCGCAGCGACTTCTTGCATAACTGCCAACTATTATCGAAATCAAAGAGCGGCTTCGCGATAAAGCGCAGATCAGCAGTTGGTCATTTGGCCATGTGCATTCAAGCCTGACTAGCCAGTTCGTCTTACCTAAGAAAAGTGGTAAATTATGTCTATTAGTACGCATCCAGCTTCAACCATTTCTTCGAGCACATTAAAAAGTTCGAGCACGAGCATGCCTCGCAAAGCCGTGGTCGCCGCTGCATTAGGCAACGCAACGGAATGGTTCGATTACGGAATCTATGCTTACGGGCTCACCTTCATCTCAGCTGCCTTGTTTCCTGGCTCTCAATCTGAAGCCCTTTACTTCGGCCTAGCAACATTCGCTATCTCGTTCCTCATTCGACCCCTTGGCGGGATGTTTTGGGGGCCACTAGGTGACCGAATTGGCCGCAAGCGCGTGCTGGCCATGACTGTCCTCATGATGTCTGTAGCAACATTTATTATTGGCATCCTGCCTACTTATCAATCGGTAGGCTGGATAGCACCTGTAGCGCTTATCGCGCTGAGGCTCATCCAAGGTTTCTCAACTGGCGGTGAGTACGGTGGAGCAGCTACTTTTCTAGCGGAATACGCGCCTGACAAGCGGCGAGGTTTTTACGGTAGCTTCCTGGAGTTTGGCTCCCTCGCTGGTTTTTCACTCGGCGCTTTGGTGACCTTGAGCGTATCGGTCGCCATTGGAGATGCCGCCATGTACGAGTGGGGGTGGCGCGTTCCATTCCTGATCGCAGCTCCACTGGGCGTCATCGCAGTCTATTTGCGCACCAGGATCGAAGACACCCCTGTGTTTCTAGAACTCGAAAAGAAGATGGCAAGCGAGCCTGCTCGACCCAAAACTTCTATTTCTGAAATTTTCGGGAAGTACAAGAAGGCAGCATTGTCGCTAGGTGTACTGGTAGCAGCACTCAACATCACTTATTACATTCTGCTGGCATACATGCCTACTTATATGCACAAGGAAGTCGGAGCAAGCGAAAACATGTCATTGCTTGCACCCCTGGTTGGCATGTTGGTTATGATGATGTTCGTACCATTGGCGGGGCGAATCTCAGATGTGGTTGGCTTCAAAAAGATGTGGTTCTTCTCGCTTATAGGCCTATTCATTTTAGCGATTCCCATGTTCAAGCTAATGTCCACAGGGCTGACGGGGTCAGTGATAGGATTTGCAGTGCTAGGAGCGTTTTTTGTCCCTCAGCTTGCCACCATTTCCGCTATGTTCCCGGCAATGTTTCCAACGCAAATCCGGTATGCGGCGCTGGCCATTGTTTACAATATTTCGGCGTCTATTTTTGGCGGTACAACACCACTGGTATGCGATCAAATTATTAAATTCCTCGGCTCACCTGACGCACCTGCCTACTACATTATGGTTGCATCAGCACTTGGGATTATTGCATTGTTCTTTGTGATCGAGACAAAAGGCTGCTCGATTCGCGGGGATGGAATCCCTGGGGCAAAGTAACCTAATAGGTAGATGATATAGAGCCTGGGTGCAAATCTGCACCTAGGCTGTTGCGAAGCTACAATCCTCCGGGCAAGCCGACTGGCTACGTCCACCTAAGCAGCAGCGCGCCACCCTTCCTTTTTATTCTTATCACGCCGCTTGGCATTTGGCCCTGATAGCAGGTGTATTCGTTATCTCTTGCCCTAATCGAAGTCGTGCGGTATTTCGCAGTTTATCAACGAAAAAAGTTCAAAGCGCGCAGGAATTGAATACTGCTGTCATCTCTTGCGCGTCATAACGCAGTATTTAATCAATCACATAGCTACCAGCAACACAATCCACTGGAGTGACGAAAAATCATCCGAAATATTGCCTATGCTCTTCAGCGGTTTTAAGATTTTTATCTGAGCTACGTTATTTTTTCAGCGAAATTCACTTCTGGCATCTGGTTACACTGGCCGTATCGCGCACTGCGAGAAGAACAAAGAATTTCTAAATTACGAGGTGCCTGGAAATGCGTGTACTGATACTCGGTAGCGGCGTCGTCGGAACTGTCAGTGCCTACTATCTCGCTCGAGAGGGTTTTGAAGTCGTCGTGGTAGATCGCCAGGACGGCCCCGCGATGGAAACAAGCTTCGCAAACGCAGGGCAGGTTTCTCCGGGGTATGCCTCACCTTGGGCAGCACCTGGAGTGCCATTGAAGGCCATTAAATGGATGCTTCAGCAACACGCACCTTTAGCGATCAAACCTACGTCTAGCCTGGATCAGTATCGTTGGATGATCCAGATGTTGCGCAACTGTAATCCGGCAAGCTATGCAGTTAACAAAGAGCGGATGGTTCGGATTTCCGAATATAGCCGAGACTGCTTGGATGAACTCAGGGCTGAGACTGGTATATCTTACGAGGCTCGCCAGCTCGGTACTACGCAACTGTTCCGCACTCAAGCTCAAGTAGATAATGCTGCTAAGGATATAGCTATCCTGAAACAGTCAGGCGTGCCTTTCGAGTTACTTGATCGCGACGGAATTGCTAAAGCTGAGCCGGCGCTCGCAAGTGTGCGCGATAAGCTAGCAGGGGCTCTTCGCTTGCCAAATGATCAAACCGGTGACTGCCAGATGTTCACGCGGAAGTTGGCAAAGATGGCCGAAGAGCTTGGTGTGGAGTTTCGTTTTGGATGTAATATTGACCGCCTCGAATGCTCTGGAGATACTATTTCCGGCGTATGGATCGACGGAAAACTCGAAGTAGCCGACCAATATGTGCTGGCGCTGGGAAGTTACAGCCCCCAGATGTTAAAGCCGCTGGGCATCCAAGCACCTATCTACCCCCTTAAGGGATACTCCCTTACGATTCCCATCACCGATGCAAGCATGGCTCCCTCATCAACCATTCTTGATGAAACCTACAAGGTCGCTATCACACGCTTCGATGATCGAATCCGTGTTGGTGGCATGGCTGAAATAGCAGGCTTCGATCTGTCACTGAACGCTCGCCGCCGAGACACGCTTGAGCTTGTTGTAGGCGACCTTTATCCAAAAGGTGGGGATCTCACCAAAGCTACGTTTTGGACAGGGCTACGGCCAGCAACGCCTGACGGTACTCCGATTGTAGGTAAAACAAAATACCGCAACCTGTTCCTCAATACCGGCCACGGGACTCTAGGCTGGACGATGTCTTGCGGCTCAGGTCGATTGCTGGCCGATTTGATGGCAGGAAAAAAGCCAAAGATCAGCGCCAAAGGCCTTGATATCTCCCGTTACTCCAACCAAAAGGAAGCCCATAATCATGGCAATCCAGCGACTGCACTCTAATGAGCGCCTGAGCAACACCGTTATTCACAATGGCATCGTCTATCTCGCAGGCCAGTTGGCGAACAACCACGATGCCGACATTCGCACTCAAACTGCCGAGACCCTGGCGAACATCGACAGGCTTCTTGAGGAGGCCGGTAGTCACAAGTCGAAAATCCTCACAGTGACTATCTATCTGAAAGACATCACCACCGACTTCGCTGCCATGAACGAGGTTTGGGAAGAGTGGGTCGCGGAAGGTCAGGCTCCTGCGCGAGCCTGTGTTGAGGCCGCTATGTTCAAGCCAAGCCTGCTCGTTGAGATGTCCGTAGTAGCAGCAATCGCCTGACGCTTACAAGCGCACCCGGCAGGCGCCCATCCAGCCTGGTAACAGGTCAGAGGCGCTCGCCGGGCACCGCTAAATCGATCCAGGAACAAACTCATGAACCACGTGCTTGCCGACATTAAAGAGTTTCAACAAGAGCTCATCGCTATCAGGCGCGACATCCACAAACATCCTGAAACCGCTTTCGAAGAACATCGCACCTCACAGCTGGTCGCCGACCGGCTCACTCAGTGGGGCTTGGAGATTCACCGTGGACTGGCAAAAACCGGGGTCGTTGGAACGCTCGTTGGACGCTCGCCAGGAATCACCATCGGCCTGCGTGCCGATCTCGATGCACTCAACATCGAGGAGCACTCCCTGCGTGGCCACAAATCAATTCACGAAGGGAAAATGCATGCGTGCGGGCATGATGGCCACACTGCAATGCTCCTAGGGGCGGCACGCTACTTTTCTCTGAATCGGGATTTTCCAGGCATCATCCATTTCATCTTCCAACCCGCCGAGGAGGGCCAGGGGGGCGGACGAGTGATGATAGAAGAAGGCCTATTCAAGCTTTTCCCCTGCGATATGGTGTTCGGCATGCATAACATGCCTGGCATTGCTGCTGGCGACTTTGCGATCTGCCCAGGCCCCATGATGGCTGCCAGCGACACATGGACGGTTACCTTCTCAGGTTCAGGTGGCCATGGCTCTATGCCGCACCTGGCCACCGATGCAACGCTCGCAGGAGCGAACTTCATCACCGGCATCCAGTCGATCATCTCTCGCAATGTGGCTCCATCCGACTCTGCCGTGCTCAGCGTCGGATACGTGTACGGCGGCCACTACAACTCAGCGAACGTGATTCCATCGTCGGTTGTTGTCCGAGGTACTGCTCGAAGCTTTTTGCCAGAAACCCGTGACCTGATTGAGAGACGTATGACCGAGATCTCTCAGGCATGTGCAGCAGCGAACGGGTGCGAAGTCGAATTTGAGTACCTGCGGCGATATCCGCCCGTGATCAATGCAGCAGTTCAAACCGAGCTGGCTGTCAGTGCGGCAGGCCTAACTGTTGGCGAGGGGCGTGTGAACACTGAACTTAAGCCACTGACTGCAGGCGAGGATTTTTCCTTCATGCTTCATGAGGTGCCAGGGGCCTACATTTTGATCGGGAATGGCCGAGATGATGGGTACGCTGCCAACATTCACACGCCTGAATTCGACTTCAACGACTCGATTCTGGCAACTGGCTCGGCCTACTGGGTCAACCTGGTCAAGGTTGCTAATGGCTAAGCAGTTCATCACATGTCTTGAAGCCAGGATTTAGTCCTCGGTTGGTGAAGCTGGTGTTTCCAAGATCCTTTGGTAAAAACCCAGATCCAGCCACTGACCGAACTTGAAAGCAGCCTGCTTGATCACCCCAGCCTCAACGAAGCCGAGCCGTTCATGCAGTATGATGCTGCCTCGGTTGGTGGTATCGATCCCTCCTATCATCGTGTGAACGTCACGTGCGATAGCCTCGTCTATGAGCTTCTGCATTAGAAGCTTCCCTAGCCCTTTGCCACGGGATTCATGGTGGATGTAGACCGAGTGCTCGACGCTGTATTTGTAGGCGGGCCAGGCGCGGAACGTCCCATAACTGGCGAAACCGAGAAGCTTCCCGGCATCGTCTTCAACGCCAACCACCGGGAAGTCGTTGCGTCGCTTTACCTCAAACCACCCGATCATGGATTCGGCAGTCCTAGGCTTGTAATCGTACAGGGCCGTGGAGGTCAAAATCGCGTGGTTGAAAATCTCCAGTATCGCGGCTGAATGCCGCTCTTCGGTACAACGCACCAGGTTGTTCATATGCTCTCCAGAAATCCACTATATGATACGATTCGTATCGCATAGGTGATTTGCGCAGAAGAGAAGACATGAAGACGATTGATCAGATCATCGCAAAACAGCTTTCATCGCTCCGTCAGGAACAGCGCCTGAGCTTGGCCGAACTTGGCGAGAAGGCAGGCGTGAGCAAGGCCATGATCTCGAAAATCGAACGACTTGAAAGCAGTCCAACAGCTGCAGTTCTGGGTCGACTGGCAGCGGGCTTAGGGGTTTCGCTGACCGAGCTACTCACAGAGGAAACTGCGCTTCCTTACTCAATTCTGCGACGTCAGGCAGACCAGCCAACCTGGCAGGACAGCCAAAGCGGCTACATCCGTAGGCAGGTCGCGGAACGGAAGGAGTCTAGCAGTAGCGAGCTGATCGAAATCGACCTGCCACCGGCTACTCGAGTCGATTACCCTCAATGGCACAGCAATCCCTACCATCAGCGAGTTTGGTTGCTCGAGGGGGCGCTAGAGGTGCTGTACGGTGACGAGAGATACTCGATGCAGCCTGGTGATGTGCTTGAATTTGCGGTCGACAGGCCGGTGAGTTACATCTCTGGCCAGGACGATGGCTGCCGCTACCTGCTGAACCTTTTATATCAATGAATGCAGGCTATACGGCCACACGGACGTAACGTCCAACGCCTATCGAGTGGGGACTGCTCGTAACTCATTACGCAGGCTGGTGATACTGCCCGCGTGTATGCGTCCGTCCAGCTCACGTTGCGTAAGTCAGGTCTGCACCCACTCATGCGGTAGCAGTTGGCCGATCTGACAGGCCCGCTTTGTCGGTAGGGGAAAGTGTGCCGGAGCTGATCGTACTCGAAACACCTCTGAGCCAAGCATCCAGGGTACTTACAGAAATAAAAAACCGCCTGGAGAGGCGGTTTTAAGGTCTTGCTCGGGGTCTCCGGCTCTCCACGACGGGGTTTAGGTTGCCGTTGAAGAGGTCTTTTCCTCTGAGAGGTTCTGGCGCCGGACACGTACTACATGAGGCTACCTACCAGGCATTCGCTGCGTCAAGAAGCGATGCTTACTGACGCCACGATTCCACAGTCTCGGCACCGTGTTCAGCTTTCCATGCCTTCAGAACAGCGTGGTTGCCGCCCTTGGTTTGCACGACTTCACTGTTGTGCGGGTTTTTGTATACCTTGACCTCGCGTGGCTTGCGAGTGGATTTCTCTTGAGTCTGAGGGGCTAGACGACGAGTGCCAGCTTGCGGATCCAGGATGTTAATCACTTCGCGGAGGCTGTAACCGTATTCGCCAAGCAAGGCACGGAGTTTGTTTTCAAACTCCATTTCGGCCTGGATGGCGCCATCGCTTTTCATCGCTTCCAATTCTGCGAGCTGCTGAGCGAGTTGCAGCTCAAGACGACGGAATTCTGCAAGACGAGACATTGTTAGCTTCCTACGTTGTTGGTGGGGCAAGAATACATTCAGTCCCTGCTCAACTGCTATCCCGGACTGAAGATAGCTCTCGATCTAAAACAGGGTTTTCACCTCAACGAACACCGATCCGGTCTCTGCGGCAGCTCGAACCTTGCGGTCGATGACTTCGGCGAACGGTATCTGTTTGTCGAGTGCGTCGTGGATGTCTTTGCCAGAAATACACACCAGGCTTTTCCCACGACCGAAGGCTTCTAGTCCAACATCCGTGAAACCGTAGTAGCTGATGAACACTCCGCGTGTCCATGCAGCCTTCTCGTTGATCTTGCCCTGTAGGATATGAAGCTCACCAGCTCCAACGGGGTTAGTTACCCACTTCGCTTCGACGAGGTAGATGTCACCGCGACAGAGGAAGCTCCCGTCGATCTGTTCCCCGGTATTCCGGAAAGGGGCACGTGGTTGGAGATTGGAGGCCTCAAACAACTGCTGCAGGAACGTCTCAAACGCATAACCACGTGCCTGAGGCGCGAGCTTATGGATATCAAGCAGGGCCTGCTTGAGCTTGGCCGCCTCATCAATGCTGACTTTGCGTACTGCGGCAAATGGATCGCCTGCAACGCCGCTACTGGAGGTGCCCGATTCCAAATCTTGGATCAGGGTTAGAAAACGCCCTTCGGCATTCGCAACTGGGTCATCTCGACCTTCATACAACAGGTGAGCCTGTCGATGTGCCCACACGGCCTTCAAGGCTCGTACACACGTCTGGGTATCTGCAAGGTTTAGGAAGCTGCGAAAGCGCTTGGCCTTGGACGTACCATCGGCGGTGAAGAGTTGATCATCAATATCGATCTCCAACTCCCCGAGGAAGAACCGGCTGAAGGTAGCGTTCGAAAAATCCAAAACGTACCCCCCTTCCATTTCGAAGAGGAGATCCAGGAGCTTCATATCAAACGGTTTTATCTTGGGCATGCCACGCGTCCTTGATCAAGCACAGCTAATCGAGCATACGACATCGCTGTGAAAGACCCAACGGGCTATCGAGCTCAGAGCCCACCATCCGAAACGATAGTAAGCCCGGGCTTCTTCTAAGAAGTCAGAGAAGCATTGCTGCTATGTGCGGAGCAGAGCGTACTGACCCAGGTCGTACCCACCTGCCTTGCAGGAGAGCCACAGTAGGAGCAAGTCTTCAGCGATAGCTCGGTGGCAACATCCACCGCTCCTCGGCAGTAGGCATCCCCGCCATCGTAGAAAAAGTGCAGCTCGCCGAATTTGGATTTGATCTGCGCGACGGTCACCGGGACAACATCAGGGTGGCGAGCCAGATGATCCCGCAGCGTATCGCACAGTGCGAGGAGGAGGTTTTTCCAGCCAGGCCCGCAGTAGATCAAATCGACGCCAGGATCAGAAAACAGCTGCGGATAGCGCTGACGGAACTCTCCAATGTCGATCTCGGGTAGAACTTCAGGCGGCGTCTTCATAGTGCTTAAGTTTCACTGTAGGGGTAGAGGCTCGGCCATGTGATTTGCGATCAAACCGCAAGCGGAGCGCGCCGGCCCACGACGGGCCATAGACGTGAGGATGGAAGCCCGCAGGGCCAGGCCGCACGAACGTGTGGCCTGGTTCACGACAGCCGCCCGCGCATGCGGCACGCCTCACAATCAGCGGTGCTGCTTGCTGAGCCTTGGGCACGCTCGCATGCCCAGTCTCAAACTAATGAATCAGTTCAGTGTTCGGGAAGCGGTTACCAACCAGTCGGCAAAAGTCCTTCAGGCTTCGACGCCCACCATCGCGCCGGAAGGTGGCAATCACATACCGGGAATGGATGGTAGTGATCACCCAGAATTTCCCTTCCTTCTTCATAGCCAGGATGTCGGAAGTCTGGATCAGGTGCCCATCGGCGAATCGACCATAAGGCTCCTGGCGGACATGGCCAAAAACTACGCCCACAGCGCTTAGTCTGTGAATATGGACGTTCACGAGAAACGCAGTGATCTCGTCCTCATACTGTTGGCCAACCGCTCGAGCAATCCGCAGCAGGTCGAAATCGCTATAGCGTTTGACGTGAAAGTCGACCGCTACCGTGTTGTCCTCTGTCACGCGTGAGCACTCCGATGTTCAGTCCCGGTGCTGGGTTTCGTGGCACGTCGACGGTAAAGCTCTTTCACGCCAATCAGAGAGCCGACATTAAGTTCAGGCTCATGCGTATCGAGGTATACCGCACCGCTCTCGACCTCAAGCACGCAAACGGGCACTTCAGCACGGTCGAACCCCATCGATAGAGAAGTCAGCTTTTCCATCTTCCAACTGCCATCCTTGTTCATCCAGCAGGGGGTGACCGCTTGGACTTCTTGGACAACCAGGCTCTCGTCCTGGGATACCAGCAGCTCCACAAGGCGCGCCTCGTCATTGATCATTTCCTGGGAGGCTACAAATCGATCCTCGAACCGGCGCTTGATGCTGACGTGGTACCAGTGAGTCGCTAGAGATCGGGAGACTGCATGAAAGTGGGCGAGGCCATCCCCAAACATACCTACCGGGCCAGCCTGGTCTTGCGTGCTAATGCGGAACATCGTGGATCTCATCTGGGCAAGTCCGCCTAGCGGAACCTGCGGGTCAAAATAATGCGAATATTGTCTTCAGCGAGGCGGTTTGCTCACGACCCTGGCCGATCAGCACGTACACCGTGTTTCGCGTCTCAAACATGCATACGCCGTCGTAGGTCTTGCACAGCGTGGAACGCACCCACCCTCCAGGCGGAAACCGTCCCTCGCTGTCGTAGATGACGCAATGGGAGTACAGGAACATCGGCTGCAGGCCTACAGAACGAACCCTTGCAAGCGATTCAGGCGGCTCATCCACATGGAAGAGGAGCCAGTCCTCAACGAGGCAGTACGTTCTACGAGGGAAGCGTTCGGCGAGCAGTGCCTCAACCTCAGGTCGAGACAGCAACGTGCCGGCGGAAGAGATTTGTCCTTCCCGGAGCAGCTCGTGCTCATCAGGGCTATCAGTCACCAAGTACCTCGGTATCCAAAACGACGAGGTGATGTGCGAACGGGAACGCAGCGGCAGATCGCCATTCGACTCACTCGAACCAATATATCTGTTTGAGCGAGTCGAGGCAAACGAGGCATACCGTCTCATTTTGCGGAGGCAGAAATGCCGCTACGCCACTCTCTCGCCGCTGTGCTCCAGTCACTGCGAACGCAGCAAGGCCTGTCTCAGCAGGAGATCTCTGGTCTTGTGCGTCAGCAAACAATCAGCGAATTGGAAGCGGCTCGCTTCACGGCCACCATCGATACCGTGAAGGATCTGGCCATTTCATTGAACATCAGCCCAGCGACCCTATTCGCCATGGTCATTGCTGCTGAAAATCAGCAGACGACACACCAGGTGCTGATCGATGCAATTGTGGAAGCAGAGGCCTTGGGCAAAGCCAACGAGATCATGGAGCGACGGCCTCGCGAGATTGAGCATCCGCGTGTGACGGCTGCAAGAGAGAAGTGGAAGGCAGTTCAGGCGCTGAAAAAAGACGGCCTTACCCAGGCTGAGGTGTCTCGTGCTCTGGGGTACTCGAAGGGCACTGTGTGGCGGCTTTGGGAGCGAGAGCCAGGCGTTTAAACCAGCATCGAGGTCGGATCGCGTCACTTGGCCACGAACGTGACCACGGTAGCAAACCTATGCTTCAGGTCTGCGGACAAATTCTTTCAGTCGCTCCCGTGACGCTAAGACCTGGTCTCGGATCTCTTCCGGGTCGATTGACATCCTTCCACCCTCACAGACATGGAGGGTCTTGAGGGAGTTAAGGATGCTCCGATCAACTTGTCGTGCAGCCGCGGCAAGTTGCAATTTTCCAGGCACCTACAGCGTCATTGGACGAAAAGTGACCGAAAAATCATGTACGGAGAGCTTTTTCGACCGGTTCTCCGTGTTAAACGCGAACCTCACCCATACCCATGAGCTGTTTTCGAACCCTCCACAGGTTTGCCAGGGCGAACAGCGTGGTCAACTGAGCCGTGTTTTTCATCAGCCCACGAAAACGTATTTTCACGTAACCAAACTGCCGCTTGATCACGCGAAACGGATGCTCGACCTTGGCCCGTGTCTGAGCCTTGCAGAACTCGATCTTGCGCTTGGCTTTGTACAGTACGCTGCGCTGGTTCAGCTTGGAATAGGTGCTGCGACGCGCTGCAATCTGCCAGATCACCCCCCGATTTTCATGCTCTTCGCGCCTTTCGACACCGGTGTAACCGGCATCTGCATACACGGCGTTTTCTTCGCCATGCAGCAGTTCAGCCACCTGCGTGACATCGGCCACATTGGCAGCGGTGCCATGGACGTGATGCACCAGGCCGGACTCGACATCGGCACCGATGTGCGCCTTCATCCCGAAGAAATACTGACCGCCTTTCTTGGTCTGGTGCATCTCGGGATCACGCTTGCCTTCTTTATTTTTGGTCGAGCTGGGGGCATGAATAATGGTGGCATCGACGATGGTGCCTTGGCGCAGCGACAGGCCTTTTTCCTGCAGATAACCATTGATGACCGCAAGGATTGCCGGTGCGAGCTGATGCTTCTCCAGCAAGTGCCGGAAGTTCATGATCGTGGTGTCTTCGGGGATTGGCGCGCTCAGCGTCAGGCGTGCGAACTGGCGCATGGGCGTGATTTCGTAGAGCGCTTCCTCCATGGCCGGGTCGCTCAGGGAGAACCAGTTCTGCAACAGATGGATGCGCAGCATGGTTTCCAGAGGATAGGGTTTTCTACCGCCGCCGGCCTTGGGGTAGAACGGTTCGATCAGCTCCAGCAGGCCTGCCCAGGGCACCACCTGATCCATTTCGGCGAGGAAGCGCTCTCGGCGGGTTTGCTTGCGCTTGCCGGCGTACTCAAAGTCGGAAAAGCTCATCTGGCTCATGGGCGGCTCGGATCAGGTGTTGCGGGGATTCTCGCATAACTGAAGGCTTGTTCGGAGATTCCTTAACGGCGGCTATAAAGTCTTGCTCTTGCTGCTGCACCCAGGCCGGGCGCTTATCAGGGAACAGCCGAAGCGATAGCTTTCTGACCCAGGACATCTGTACCTCCTTATGAGAAGTTCTCCCTGGCAGCCTTTATAGATCGCCAGGGAGGGTCGCCATCCTAGCATCTCAAGGAAACTTGGCATTCATCAAAGCCTCTATCGCCGCGAGCTTCTCGTCGGAAGATCTACCGTCCTTTGCATCGACAATGCTCTGGATCGACTGGAGGGTCGTGGACGCATTAGGTTCTGCTTTAAGGATTTCTTGAATTTCCGGATCTTGTGTCAGGTGAATGTAGGTGGAGAGTGTGTTCTTAGATGCATGATATGAGTCGTCGCGAGCAATGGACATCGCTACATCAAGTATATTGGCCTTCGACATTTTCGAAAGCTTACTGATGTTGTTAGCGACTAATATTGTGAAGTATCGGTGACGAAAATTATGATAAGAGATGCCTTTGAGGAGCTCTGCGTGTCTCGAAGCTTTGATGACTACACTGTAGTAGGAGTTAAAGGTGCTTCGAGCCAGGGGCTGCCCAGTATCTTCGCTCACAAAGATTTTGTCATGAAGCTCGCTGTGAGGATGGTTGGATCGAGTGAGTATTATGAATTTGTATATTTCTTGCAGCTCGACCCTCGGTATTAATACCTGGCGCAAGCATCCCTTATATTTACCTTTTAAGACGGGAATGTTTCTTACAAGGTTGTTATTTTTGTAGGCGTTAATAATGGAGCTTGCTGGGATGTTAATGGCTTCTTCTATGCGACTGCCAGCGTACTCAAGTAAAGTTGCAAGGGTGTACCATCTATCGATTATATATTGGTTGGAGGTGTAGTCGTGGATTGCCTCATGCCATGCATTCAGCTCATTATTTCGAATGAAGCTTACCGGCTCGGTCGGAGTGTCCCTTAGCTCATCAATACATGGGTGGGTTAGAAATCGCAGTGGCGTTCGCCTGTTAAGTTTGTAGTAGTCCTCTGTTGCGTTGATTTGAAAGTTGCGTGCGCTAGGGTCGATCGTAAGTAAGTTGTAGAGCTTGTTTTCTTTTTGTGTGTGCTCTAGTAGTGAAAGTATGCGTCTGATGGTTCTCTTGATGGTGGTCGAATTCGCTGTTCTAGAGACCTGGCTGTGCTTAACGAAATCGTACAGGGTTTCGTCAGTAACATCAAAGATAGTTAATTTTTTGCGTTCTATATATTCTTGGAAGACGTTTAGAGTATCAGCGTAGCTGAATACTGTTTTGACTGCTGGTCGGGCCCCGTAGCTGTTCGCGCCGCCGCCGAAAGCCGTAAGATAGCTATTGAGTTCCCAACAAAAATTTCCACAGGAGTCAAAAAGCATCGGAAGAGGCGGTGGTGTGACATGGCCGTGATTAAAAAGGAAGTCAAGGCGAGGAGCTTTGGCTACATGAATCATGGCTTCACCAGGGTAAGATGGGCCCTATCAAGTGCCTGGGTGTGGCTTTTTAAAACTTGCTGATATCTGAGGTCTTGGCGAGTCTGTTCGTCCACTCTCGCAGTGAGTTGCATGTAGGCCCTGTACATCTCACCTAATGTATTCGTTAAGTAGTCAATTTGATTTTTTAGAGTGGAGATTTCTTCTTGCTGTGATCGCTGGGTTGTTCGCTTCTGCGGTGGGGAGGGCTCAGTGGCGGGAGTTAGATTGTTGTATTCCTCCAAAGCGGCTGCGAGCTGGTCTGAGTATTCGATGTTGTAAGGCTCTCGCGATGTATTGTAAGAGCAGGAAGTAACTTCGAGGTCAGTGTCTGCCCAGGCGAGAGCTGCCTTGAAAGGTATGCCCCTTTTACTTTTAAGTGCGTCTAGTGAAGGAAGTCGCTGGCCTTCTTCGATTGCTTTTCTTATCAGCAGGATTTTGGCGAGCAAGCTTTGTGTTTTGGCCTGTTTCTCTTGGAGCTTGGCTGCTGAGGTCTCCCCCTTTGAATATCTGCTCATTTTATTTGCTCGCGTATATAAAGACTTTCTGATTGTTGATGATTTGAATTTTGATTTCCCGAAGGCTTGCCAGCTCTTGAAGGTGATCAGATAGCAAAGAGTGGTCGCCAAGTTTGACTTCAAGTTCGCGCTCGGCAAAATCTTTCTGCAGATCTTCGTCGACTAATACGTCTTTGCCGACATGACCCTCAAGGAAGTCTGTTAGGAATTCTAGTGTGTCTCGCTCCCAGTCAGGCTGATTTGCGATATTGGCGTAGTAAAGCGTCACGCTAGGTTCGATATGCCCCATCATCCACCGCAACGATTCAATTTCAGTGCTTCCGCTTAGGTAGAAGAAAAAGGCAGCGAAGAAACGCCTGAATTGATGGGGCCGCGCATACCACCTGGTTTCGCCCATCTTGGGTACTTGAATCCAATCAGAATACTGATCCAGTTTTTTACGAAGTGTCATCTCATTTCGGTCTTTCCCTTTATTAGCGCTGGAGGGCCAGATGGAGGTCATGTTTGGGTGGCGACCCTCCATAAATTCGATGTACTCGTAAATAAAATCCCAAATGACTTTAGGAATTGGGCGCTTGATGATTTCAAGCTCATGGCTGTTACTTGCTTTCGGGATCTTAAGCTTCAAATCCCATAAGCCGTCCAGTTTTGAAACTGTAAGGCAATTCGCATCAAGTAATGCAGCACTCAATACTCGGCAAGCAGAAAAAGTGTGAATAAGGATGCGTGTTGTGATGGCGTAGAAGTCTATTAGTTCGTCAGTGGAGATGTGGTCGCGCATGACCGAGTTGCATTCTATTCCACCCCTGGTGCTGCCGCATTTACCATACGTTTTAATATTGAGGTGTCGCAGTGCTTTGGGGACTGCTACGGCCTCAAGGGTTTGCTTCTTGAAGATGTGTACATTTGACCTTATGGTGCTTGCAGCATATTTTGCGACAATTTCCTTGTTGTAGTAGTCGTCGAGCTCTTGGATGTACTTTCGAATGTGTGGGGCGTAGTCTCGATGGAATACAATCGCGTTGCTGATGTAGTGAAATGCTATATTTGCAGGCATTAAGGGGGTTTGGTTTTTTTCGACAAAATTGTCGGAGACGCTACTAAGTGCATCCGAAATTAAATGTGCCCCCACCTCGAAGCGGTGAGTTTGATGCTCTTTTGTGGCGTGTAAATAGGTTAAGTTCGTGCACTTGTTTTGAATTGTGGAGATGCTGAGGTTATCTGTTTCATCTTCTTCATCGGCAGTATATGTGCAGGTGAATTCTCGGCAGTTGTCTGTATTGTTTTTAAGCTTTTGAATTAGAATCTTTTTTGTAATGGGTGGGATCTGCATTTCTGAGATTAGAGGAACAATATTCCTCAATCCTCTAGATGCTGGGCCTAGTTTTGAGTCAAGTTCCGCGATATTTATGCCCATGAGTGTTAAGTCGTGAGCTTCCAGGAAGGTTTTGATATCGTCCAGCGTGATGTCAGCCAAGGTGACGATCTTAGGGGCCTGATTTGAGCGATGCCTTGCCTCATATACATGGTCGGCAATTTCAAAGGCCGCTCTAACGAAGTGGACGAGAGCATGGGGTCGTCTTGATTTTGAGCTTTCAATCAGGGCGATAGCTGATGACTGTAAGTCCCGGATAAACAGATTCCACACAAGATCTGCTGTGGAGGACTCGTCGAATAACTCATAGTCGAAGCTGATTTTTGCATACTTTGTAGAACGTGGATCATCAGAGGCAGATACTTTTGTTCCGGTTTTTGGGACGTACCATTCCATTTTTGTTGAGGCAGGGTGAACCCAACTAGGAAGTGTATTTTGTGAGACTGCTGCCGATGGCGTGATTTTCTTGATTTTATTGTTAATCATTCGCGCTCACCTCAAGCAGGTCAAAATTGATTAGTTTTGGGGTGGTGTCCGCAAGTAGCTTGATCATCTTTCGACTACCTTCATCTTCGATCTTTGAGATGATCTTCTTGCAGGTGGAAATGAGCTCTTGTTTTGTTCCGTACTTTGCGTAAGAGACAATCAGCTCAATGCCTTCTGGTGAGCAAAGGAAGAGAAGTTTTTGATCTGAGTTGTTAGTTTCTGGTTTATGGTTGATGTTTCTTAGATGTTTTACAGCCTCAATTAACTGGCTCTTGGCGCACTCGTAATTCTGGCCTTTGTCATTGCTGGCAGGCGCTGTTAGCTCTTCTGTGATGAGTAGCTGGATGTTTTGATGGTCGCGGAGTCTCTTTCGGTAAACGAATTCTTGAATCGATGGTGGAATGTAGTTCCTTAATGCTGTTAGCAGAGAGTTACCTAGATAAATCGTGGATTCGAGTGTGTCGCCACCACTCTCAATCCATTTCAGCAGTCCGCGTGAGACTCTGATTTTTGGCATTGATGGCTCAGCCTTGGCCACCCACTCAGGCAGGGAATCAATGATGGCTTTGAAGGCAAGCTTTCTTCTGGTGTCCAAGATTCTATATATCTCTTCCTCTCCAGTTCGAGTTTTACTCGATCCGTCAAGTACAAATAAGTAGTTTGACTTCAGTGCCTGGGCGTGTCGCTCGCGCATTTGTAATAGCATGCATAGAACGGTGTTGGCATCCAGAGTATTCTCGCTATCTGGCTCTGCTTTAGGAGCGTGCCGCTCTATCAATTTATTAGCTCTGGGCTTGAGCGTCGTAATTGTAACGCCACCATCTTCCCTGATGGTTACGAACTGTCCTTCTTTTGTTTTTTTGACTTTGGCATTGGCGAGGTCAGAGACGTTAATGCCAAGTTCGTCAATGATGATGCACATTGCAGCGACCGCAAATTCGTCGGTTATTCCCAAGTGTGGCCTGATTTCATAAGCAGACCAGGAATTTACATGGTGAGCCCCAGGGAAAGAACGACGTGTATACAGCCCGTTCTGCTCTTCAGCCAGGTACGCAACCGTATTGATAAATCCTCTTGGGTGACTTTTCGAAAAGAAACTAATGCGCTGGCCACTTCTGAATGCTCTCTGTGTGGGGTCGAGATTGTCATCTGTCAATCGCATGGCGTTCAGGTCGCTACTTAGGATCATGTCCTGAGTCTGCTTAAACTTGGCATATCCTTCAATGACTATGCTTTGGCAGCGCGTCAAAATCACCGATCTGTGCTTTTCGATTTGGTCAGCGATGTCGTTCAAGGCAGCATCCATTGATGCGGCTTCAATGGCATGTTTTAGTGTCAAGTATCCGAGGATGTTGCATTCTTTTTCTGAGAATACATCTGTCGAATCTGGTATGGGCGGCAGGAGGGTGTTGCTCGGCAACCTTTTTGCTTTTTGAAGCTTGGCTAAGTACAGGTGTACCGCACTGTAATCAGAGATAACAGTTACTTCTTTTACAGGTTTCCCGGTCTTTTCAGAAGTGGCATTACGTCGGTTTGACAGGAATTGACGACAAGCATTTGTAATGACAACTGGCTTCCGGTGCCATTCTGGATCGAGTCCATGTGCAAGCATGAAGAAGTCGCGGATGTGCGGCGCCCGCCGACGCGGAGGATGCTTCTCTACGTAGGCGAGGATGTCCTTGGGGCAGCAGCTTCTGATACCATCAACGAAATTTTCTGATGTCCTGCTCATCTCGCGCCTATCTGAAATCGGTTCAGGTAGGGATCTTAGAGAGAAATCGGGCTTCCGCAAGGGTGAAAGGTATGAACGGCATGGCTTTGCAGCGCTTTGGTTTCGTAGGCACCAGCCTATATGAACCCCTGCCCGTACTGCTTCCCCTGCAGGCCCGCCTGATGTCCCAGGCGCTGCGCAAGATTACCGGTAACATCAAGAACGCCAACTGCCTGGTCATCTTCATCAACCAGATCCGTATGAAGATCGGTGTGATGTTCGGCAGCCCGGAAACCACTACCGGTGGTAATGCCCTGAAGTTCTACGCTTCGGTCCGTCTGGACATCCGCCGTACCGGCGCGGTCAAGGAAGGCGACGAGGTGGTCGGCAGCGAAACCCGCGTCAAGATCGTCAAGAACAAGGTCTCGCCTCCGTTCCGTCAGGCTGAGTTCCAGATTCTTTACGGGAAAGGTATCTACCGTAACGGCGAGATCATTGATCTGGGGGTATCTCAGGGCTTGGTCGAGAAGTCTGGTGCCTGGTATGCCTACCAGGGCAACAAGATCGGCCAAGGCAAAGCCAACGCAGCCAAGTACCTGGCTGAGAACCCGGCTATTGGTGCCGAGATCGAGAAGCAAATTCGTGAGAAGTTGCTGAAAGCGGGTGCTGCTGCTGAAGCCGGCAAAGCTGCTGCCGAAGCTGATGCCGATGACATGGCCGACGCTGACGCCGGTTATTGATTGCGCAGTAAATAGCCGAATATGTCTGCCGTACTCGACACCCCCGTCGCCATCCGGCGGACAGCCATGGACCTGCTCGCACGACGTGAGCACGGTCGAGTCGAACTGACGCGCAAGCTGCGTCAGCGCGGCGCTTCGGACGAGTTGATCGAGCCTGAACTCGATCGGCTCGCCGAAGAAGGGCTGCTTAGTGAAGCCCGCTACCTTGAGAGTTTCATCCGTTATCGTTCCGGTTCTGGCTATGGCCCTGCGCGTATTCGCGAAGAGCTATGCCAGCGTGGTTTGGCGCGTGCAGACATCGACCAGGCCCTGCGTGAAAGCGAGGTGAATTGGATCGAGCGTATGCGAGACGTGTGGCAGCGCAAGTTTGCCGGGCAGCGCCCGCAAGATCCGCGCAGCCGTGCCCAGCAGACCCGGTTCCTGGCTTACCGTGGGTTCTCCATGGACATGATCGGCCGTCTGCTCAGCGGGCGTGATCTCGACGATTATTGACGCTTGAAACTACAGTGAGACGTGCACGTCGCGAATAATCGGTTTGGGCGGTCTGCGCCCGGCCACCGATCAGGTGTAGGCGCAGCACAAGGTTGCCCCAGCAGGTAACACGCGAACTGTTACAAAAAAGCATCAACTCACTTTCAGCGCCTGCCTGGCCCTCTGCGTGGTATGCATGGGCTCTGGCTTTGCCCAGTTCTCCGGCAGATTGATGAAATCCACCAGCTCACGCAAGCGCCCCTGGTCCCGGCCAGTGAAGGCGAATGACAGGCGTGTCAGGTGGCTGTAATCGCCTACTTCGTGTTCGGCGCTGCTATCCGCTTGCTGGTGATATTTGCCACTCAGGCGCAAGTCGGCAAAACCTTCCTGAATGTCATACAGCGCCGCTTCGCTGAGCGGGTGATGCATGCGGATCACGAACTGGCTCTTCAACCAGCGGCTGGAGTGGTAGTTGCTGTAGAACTGGTTGATTTCCTCCACGGCCTCGTCGGCACTGTGTACCAGCCGCACCAGCTTCAGGTCGCTGGGCAGGATGTAGCGGTTCTCTTCGAGTTGGCGGCTGATGAAGTCCAGGTAGTCGTGCCAGAAGCTGTCGCCCGGCGAATCCAGTAGCACCACTGGCACAAGTGGGCTTTTGCCGGTCTGTATCAGGGTCAGTACCTCCAGCGCTTCATCCAGCGTGCCAAAGCCGCCAGGGCACAACACCAGGCCATCGGCCTCCTTGACGAAGAACAGCTTGCGGATGAAGAAAAAGTGGAACGGCAGAAGTTTGTCGGTCCCGTTCACCGTCTGGTTGGCATGTTGCTCGAAGGGTAAAGTGATGTTGAAGCCCAGGCTGTGCTCGCTGCCGGCCCCTTCGTGGGCGGCAGCCATGATGCCGCCGCCGGCGCCGGTGATGACCATCAGGTCGGAGCGCGCCAGAGTGGCGCCCAGTTCGCGGGCCAGGGCGTACATCGGATGCTCCGGTGGGGTGCGTGCCGAGCCGAACACGGTCACCTTGCGTCGGCCTTTGTAGCGCTGCAGGGTGCGAAACGACTGGTCCAGTTCGCGCAAGGCCTGCAGGGTGATCTTGGCGCTCCAGCGGTCGCTGTCGTCATGGGCCATGCGCAGGATGGTCAGCATCATGTCGCGGTAGAGCGGCAGGTTAGGGCTGTTGGGGGCAACCAGTTGCAGTTGTGCTTCGATATTGCTCAGGTCGATATTGTTGTCGCGGAAGTGGCTGAACAGCAGTTCATTCGAATGGTAAGGCATGCGACGTCTCCTTCTGCACCAATACCTCTGACCTCAATCTAGACCCTTGCGCCCGATCGTGCCGACGTGATCGGCGCAGCCGCCTGTCGGCCTGCGGCCATCGGCAGCACGGGTTTGGTTAACTGGTAGAGCGAAATGTGTCGATGCAGGAGGTGGCGGTATGCATCGCTTGGTCATCGAAGTGGACCGGCAGCTCTACCAGCAGCTGGAGAACGCCGCCCAGGTGCATCACCTGAGCCTTGAGGCCGAGTGCCGTCGCAGGCTGTCGGGGCTGGAGTGCCGGTCGCGATACTTGCAGGCGCTGTTGGCGGAGATGCGCGCCGATGCCGCTGAAGGTGGCTGGCGCGCTCATGAGGACGAGAAGGTGTAGCGTTAACGCTGTGCTTACTTCTTCTTGTTGCCGGCCAGGCAGCTGGCGTTGTCGAAGGCTTGGTCCATGACTCGCTGGTTGGTTTTGTAGACTGTGAAGCGGTAGACCATGACCGCGCCCTTGGACATCAGGTTGCGGAAGCCGTTGTTGCGGCACACGCTGTCGCCGAGCTGGCTACGCACCTGCTCAGGGTTGGCCTGCATGCGCTCTGCGTGGCTCTGGCGTACGCTCAGATGGTTGACCAGCGCCTTGCCTTCAACGGTGTAACCCTGATCGAGGATGTCCTCGTTGATCGCACGCGGGGTGCCGACGCTGCTCTCTTTGGCGACCTTTTGCAGCAGGGTGTTCAGGTCGTAATCCTGCTTGGATGCCGCCTGGGCTGCCAGAGGCAGTGCGAGCAGCAGGCTCAGGGCGGGGGCGATAAGGCGCAGCATGAGTCTCTCCTGGTTCGATGACTGGCGCTTTGACATGCGCGGGTCAACGGCGTTCCGTGGAATTGCGTGCGGCGAGGTCCGGCACGGCAAAAAACCGATTATAAGGAGCGCTGTGCCGGCTGCACAGCAATTGCCACCCGTTCTGGTAAACTGGCTGCCTTGTTTTCTCCGAGTCATCCTTGTGCCCATTTCCAATCTGTCCAGAGGCCTGCCGGCATGAGCCATGCGGTAGCGCGTCTGCGTGCCGAACGCCTGGCCCGCAGCAACAAGCCTTTCATCGCCCGTGGCTCGCGTGCCGAGCGTTGCCCGGAGTGCCGGGTCATCGCTACCCATTGCCTGTGTGCCTGGAAGCCTCGGGTGCAGGCTGACGCAGGTGTGTGCCTGCTGATGCACGACACCGAGCCGCTGAAACCCACCAACACTGGCTGGTTGATTGCCGACCTGATCGAAGACACCTGGGCCTTCGGCTGGTTGCGCACTGCGGTTGACGAGCGTCTGCTGGCCTTGCTCGATGACCCGCGCTGGCAGCCCTATATCGTATTTCCGGGCGAGTTCGTTGCCCAGGAACGGGTGGTCAGCGAGGTGGTGCGCGAGCCGGGCAAGCGTCCACTGTTCATCCTGCTGGATGCCACATGGACCGAAGCGCGCAAGATGTTCCGCAAAAGCCCGTACCTGGACCGCTTCCCGGTGTTGAGCCTGCAAGCCGAGCAGATGTCGCGCTACCGCCTGCGGCGCTCCAAGCGCGATGATCATTTCTGCACGGCGGAAGTTGCGGCCATGTGCCTGGACCTTGCTGGCGACAGCCAGGCTTCGCAGGCGCTGGATGCCTACCTGGATGTGTTCAGCCTGCATTACCTGAGCGGCAAGCGGCGGTTGCCGCTTGACGAGCAGGACGACATCCACCAGCGTTTGCATACCTTCCTATAGTCCAAGGGGCATAACCCCTGCTTTGGTTCATAATGACGGAGCTGGCAGCCGGGGTGGGCGAGGCGGCAGGGCGATTGGCTTGATCACCCTGCACCGTGCTCGTCATCCTTGGTGCCGATTCCCGCCGGGCGCTTCCCTTCCTCTCGAGTGCCTGGCACAGAACAGGATCCTTAGATCGATGGCCACATACGAAATCCTGATTGCCGATGACCACCCACTGTTCCGTGGCGCCCTGCGCCAGGCCGTTACCCTCGGGCTTGGCTCCGATGTGCGTCTGGTCGAAGTCGCAAGCATTGCCGAACTGGAAACCCGCCTGAGCGAAAAAGCCGACTGGGACCTGGTGCTGCTGGACCTGAACATGCCGGGTGCCTACGGTTTTTCCGGTCTGGTACTGCTCCGCGGGCAGTACCCGCAGATCCCCGTGGTGATGGTTTCGGCACAGGAAGAGGCCGCCGTGGTGGTCAAGTCCCGCGAGTTCGGCGCCAGTGGTTTCATTCCCAAGTCCAGCACCCTGGAAGTGATCCAGGATGCGGTGCGCAAGGTGCTTGACGGCGAGGTCTGGTGGCCGCCGCAGGCGTTCGAAAAGGTAGATGTTTCGGCCGAGGCAAAGGCCGCCAGCGAAGGCTTGGCCAGCCTCACGCCCCAGCAGTTCCGCGTACTGACCATGGTCTGCGAAGGCTTGTTGAACAAGCAGATCGCCTATGAGCTGAGCGTATCGGAAGCGACTATCAAGGCTCACGTTACCGCGATCTTCCGCAAACTGGGCGTGCGCACCCGGACCCAGGCTGCGTTGCTGCTGCAACAACTTGAATCGGTTGCCAGCAACTGACTGCGCGTGGCTTCACGCTTTTTTGACCCGAGCCGGTCTAGTCTGCTGGCCTTTCTGCTGTGAAGTGACTCACATGACATCGCCATTCAAGGGCCAGACCGGCCTCAAACGCATCTTCAACGCCGCTGGCTACTCGCTGGACGGCCTGCGTGCAGCCTTCAAGGGCGAGGCCGCATTCCGCCAGCTGGTGCTGCTCAACGTGCTGCTGATCCCGATCGCCTTCTGGCTGCCGGTCAGCCGCGCCGAGCGGGCAATCATGATCGCCGTTTGCCTGCTGGGGCTGATCGTCGAGCTGTTCAACTCGGCGGTGGAGGCGGCCATCGATCGCATTTCGCTGGAGCGCCACCCCCTGTCGAAAAATGCCAAGGACATGGGCAGCGCCGCACAGCTGGTGGCCCTGACCATGGTGGCGCTGGTGTGGGGTGTGATCCTGCTTTAAGCGATCGGTGGCAGCACGATTTCGTCGCTGCGGGTAAAGCCCGCAGTGAAGTTGCGGCATAGCTCGAGAAACTCACGCATGGCCGAGGTCTGGTACTTCTGTTTGTGCCAGATGAAGTAGAACTGGCGCAGCAGGTCCAGTTCCGGGGTTTCCACAGGAACCAGACTGCCACGGCGGAAGGCGTCACGCAGGGCCAGGCGTGAAATGCAACCGATGCCCAGGCCCGACTCCACCGCGCGCTTGATCGCTTCGGTGTGTTCCAGCTCCAGGCGAATATTAAGGTTGGCGCGGTGATGGCGCATGGCCTGGTCGAAGGTCAGGCGCGTGCCTGAGCCTTGTTCGCGCAGGATCCACGCCTCTTGCGAAAGGCTTTCGATATCGGCGCGGCCCAGTTTCGCCAGTGGGTGCTGTGGCGCACAGAACACCACCAGTTCGTCCTCGACCCACGGCTGAACCTCCAGGTCGGGGTGATTGCAGTCGCCTTCGATTAGACCCAGATCAATTTCGTAGTGCGCGACCTGTTGCACGATATGCGCAGTATTTTGAACATGCAGTTTTACCTGGCTTTCCGGGTGCGTCTGCATGTAGTTGCCGATCAGCAGGGTGGCCAGGTAGTTGCCGATGGTCAGCGTGGCGCCGACCGCCAGCGAGCCGAAACCGGATTTGCCGTTGAGCAAGTCTTCGATTTCCTTGGCCTGGTCAAGCAGGGCTACTGCTTGTGGCAGCAGCTGATGGCCAAGGGCATTGAGGGCCAGGCGTTTGCCGGCACGGTCGAACAGCTGGCAGCTCGATTGGCGCTCAAGTTCGGTGATAGAGGTGCTGGCAGCCGACTGCGACAGCGCCAGCAGGCTGGCGGCCCGAGAGACGCTTTGGTGCTGGGCGACGGCGACGAAGACTTGCATTTGACGGAGTGTGAATCGCATATCGATATAACCGATAACACATATCTTGATAATCCAGTTAACAGATATTGTCGCTGCCCCTAAACTATTGCGCAACTGTGCGCTTTGCGCGCGCGTTTTTCTTCAGGAGCCCCATCGATGAGCAACATGAACCACGAACGTGTCCTCAGTGTGCACCACTGGAACGACACCCTGTTCAGCTTCAAGTGCACCCGCGACCCGGGCCTGCGCTTCGAGAACGGTCAGTTCGTGATGATCGGCCTGCAGCAGGACAACGGCCGTCCGCTCATGCGTGCCTACTCCATCGCTTCGCCGAACTGGGAAGAGCACCTTGAATTCTTCAGCATCAAGGTGCCGGACGGCCCGCTGACCTCGCAGTTGCAACACCTGAAGGAAGGCGATGAGATCATCATCAGCAAGAAGCCTACCGGCACCCTGGTGCTCGACGACCTGAATCCTGGCAAGCACCTGTACCTGCTGAGCACCGGCACTGGCCTGGCGCCGTTCATGAGCGTCATCCAGGACCCGGAAACCTACGAGCGCTTTGAAAAAGTGATCCTGGTGCACGGCGTGCGCTACGTGAACGAAGTGGCCTACCGCGAGTTCATCACCGAGCACCTGCCGCAGAACGAGTTCTTCGGTGAGTCGGTTCGCGACAAGCTGATCTACTACCCGACCGTGACCCGCGAGCCGTTCGAAAACCAGGGCCGTCTGACCGACCTGATGCGCAGCGGCAAGCTGTTCAGCGACATCGGCCTGCCGCCGATCAACCCGCAAGACGACCGCGCGATGATCTGTGGCAGCCCGAGCATGCTCGACGAGACCAGCGAAGTGCTGGACAGCTTCGGCCTGAAGATCTCCCCGCGCATGCGCGAGCCGGGTGACTACCTGATCGAGCGTGCCTTCGTCGAGAAGTAAGGCGCAGATGGGTTCAGGAAGGCGACTCTCGGGTCGCCTTTCTTATGCCTGGGATTTGTGCATTGCCTGTTCCGGCCCTTTCGCGGGTAAACCCGCTCCTACAGGTGCAGCGCACGTCTCGGGAATTGTACGAACGCTGTAAGAGCGGGCTTGCCCGCGAAGGGGCCGGTGCTGGCAAACCCGGTCTATTCGACCCGCGTCTCACCGCTGTACACCAGGATTTCCCGACACCGCTTGCACAGGTATCGTCGCCCCTGGCGCACCAGCCTGTGCCGCTGCGCGGTAAACGGGAAATCGCTTTTCGGGCATGGGCAGCGGTAGATATAGCGGGTCACTGCGCGCCGTTGCACGTCATAGTTGTGGCAACGATTGGGCGGCAGCTCATAAACCCCGCGCATGATCAATTGCCACTCTTCACCGTGGGCCTGGATGCGGTCGCCAAACAGTTGGTGGGCAACCAGGTGTGCCACTTCATGGGCCACGGTCTGGCGCAGGAAGTCTTCCTGGTTTTCGCGGTAGAGCTGCAGGTTGAAGCGCAGCAGATTCTCGTGCAGGTGGGCGACACCGGCTTTTTGCCCGCGCAGTTTGAAGCTGACTTCCGGGCGCGGGAAGCGGCGTTTGAAAAAGGCTTCGGCTTGCTGGTAGCAGGTTTCGACGCGTTGTTTGAGCTGCTCGGGCATGGCGGGGCGGTTCTCCTGGCCAGGCATTATGCCGCAAGCGCAGGTGGCTTGCCGAGTCACCGGTCAGCGCACAGCCAGAGGCCGCCTCGCGGCGGCTCCTGGTTGATGCCCCAGTGTTGTTTCAGTCTGTTTTAGTTGGTGTAGACGGGCCCCACGCCCAGTCCCCAGATAATGACGGTAGCGGCCATGATAGCCACCAGTACCACCAAGCCTACTGCCAGCACCGAGCTGGAGAACAGGAAGCCTTCATCTGACGGTATGTTCATGAACGTTGGCAAGCCGACATACAGCAGGTATACCGTGTAGCAGATAGCGGCAGTGCCGATCAGCATGCCCAGCCAGAGATGCGGGTAAAGCGCCGCCAGGCCGCCGATGAACAAGGGTGTGGCGGTGTAGGTGGCAAAGGCGATGCATTGCGCCATGGACGGGTTGGCATCGTAGGTTCGGGCCATCCAGTGGATGAACGCGCCCATTACTGCCACCCCGGCCAGCATGGCCAGGTATGACATGATGCTCATCCAGATAGCGCTTTCCATGGTCAGCATCACTGCTGGTCGGTCACCGATCACCCAGCCAACCTGGGTAGTGCCGATAAACGCCGAAACGGCAGGAATCGCCGCGAGGATCAGGGTGTGCGTAAGGTACATGTGGCTGATGGTTTCTTCTTCGCCACGAATCTCCCGCCATTCCTGATCGGGATGGGTAAACAGCCCCACAACGTGATGAATCATGCCGATCACTCCTCTCAATGTTGCCAAACGCCCCCCAGATGGAGCGCAAGCGGCCCGAGGCCCTGACACCGATGCAAGCGGTAATGTGGCCTTATGTGGCAGTATAGGAAGCCGTTCCCCGCATAAGCCGGGCTTTTTAGAGCAAATTGCGCTGTAAGCGGTGCTGTTGATTACATTGAAGTCTTTATCGGAATGCCTACAGTGATGCTGCGTTTGTGCGTAAAATAGCCGGCTTTTGTCACACCTCGCGGATTCAAGCGCTATGGGCACCCTCTCGGTCAACCAGAACAAACTGCAAAAACGCCTGCGTCGTCTCGCCGGCGAAGCCATCACCGACTACAACATGATCGAGGATGGCGACAAGGTCATGGTCTGCCTGTCCGGCGGCAAGGACAGCTACACCATGCTCGACGTTCTGTTGCACCTGCAGAAGGTGGCACCGATCACGTTCGAGATCGTGGCGGTGAACATGGACCAGAAACAGCCGGGCTTCCCTGAGCACGTATTGCCGGCCTACCTCAAGGAACTGGGTGTCGAGTACCACATCGTCGAGAAGGATACCTACTCGGTGGTAAAGGAGCTGGTACCCGAAGGCAAGACCACCTGCTCGCTGTGTTCGCGCCTGCGCCGCGGTACCCTGTACACCTTTGCCGACGAAATTGGCGCTACCAAGATGGCGCTGGGGCATCACCGCGACGACATCGTCGAAACCTTCTTCCTCAACATGTTCTTCAACGGCGCGCTCAAGGGCATGCCGCCGAAGCTGCGCGCCGACGACGGCCGCAACGTGGTGATCCGCCCGCTGGCCTACTGCAGCGAGAAGGACATCCAGGCCTACTCGGACATGAAGGAATTCCCGATCATCCCGTGCAACCTTTGCGGCTCGCAGGAAAACCTGCAGCGCCAGGTGGTCAAGGACATGCTGGTGGAGTGGGAACGCAAGCACCCGGGCCGTACCGAGAGCATCTTCCGTGCCCTGCAGAACGTGGCACCGTCGCAGTTGGCCGACCGGAACCTGTTTGACTTCACCAGCCTGAAGATCGACGAAAACGCTACCCCGCGTTTCCTCGACGTGCTGAACATCTGAGCCCATGCGCGATTACCAGTGGTTGCATGAGTACTGCCTGAACCGTTTTGGTTCGGCCCAGGCGCTGGAGGCTTTCCTGCCGCAGCCGCGCACGCCGGCGCAACTGCGCGACATCAGTGACGACCGCTACCTGTCGACGCTGGCCTTGCGGGTGTTTCGCGCCGGGCTCAAGCACAGCCTGGTGGACGCCAAGTGGCCGGCGTTCGAGCAGGTGTTCTTCGGCTTCGATCCGGAGAAAGTGGTGTTGATGGGCGCCGAGCATCTGGAACGGTTGATGCAGGATGAGCGCATTATCCGCCACCTGGGCAAGCTCAAGAGCGTGCCGCGCAATGCGCAGATGGTGCTGGATATCGCCAAGGCGCATGGCAGTTTTGGGGCATTCATCGCCGACTGGCCAGTGACCGACATTGTCGGCTTGTGGAAGTACCTGGCCAAGCACGGCAACCAGTTGGGTGGGTTGTCGGCGCCACGGTTTTTGCGCATGGTCGGCAAGGACACGTTCATCCCAACCGATGACATGGCGGCGGCGTTGATTGCGCAGAAGGTGATCGACAAGCAGCCGACCAGCCAGCGTGACCTGGCTTTGGTGCAGCAGGCGTTCAACCAGTGGCATGCAGAGAGCGGGCGGCCGCTGTGCCAGTTGTCAGTGATGCTGGCGCATACCGTCAACCATTGAGTCTTGTGTTGCTCCCATTCGCGGGCACGCCCGCTCCCACCAGTACTGCACAGGCCTTAAGCGCGGTGCGATTCCTGTGGCAGCGGGCACGCCTGCGAAAAATCTAACTGCCTTCGCCCGCCATGCGCCGCTCATGCTGGAACTTCCAGCGCACGTACAGTAACCCGGCAATGAACAGCCCCAGGCTCACCAGCACTTCAAGCCAGCCGAATACCGCCCGGGCCGGGTCGAACGCCGCCAGCACGCCCTTGATGAAATAGATGTTCACCACGAAGCAGGTCCAGGCATGCGCCCGGGCGCTGCCTTTCAGCATGCCTGGCAGCAGTAACAGCAACGGCACCAGTTCGATCGCCAGAATCACCTCGACCCGGGCCCCATGCAGGTTGGCGAACCACAGGTTGTTCACCACCAGCAGGGCGATCAGGCCGAAGAAGCATGCCAGGCTCAATGCCCGGGTCAGGCGCAGGCGTGGTACCAGCCATTGCAGCGGCGGCAATACCTTGGGCTTTCTAGCCACGCGTGGCCTCCAGGGCCTTGGCCGTGGTTGCCAGGCGTTGGCCCAGGGCGCGGCACAGGGCGATTTCGTGGGGGTCGAGTTCGCGCTTGCCATCGGCGCCTGCGTGGTGGCTGGCGCCATAAGGCGTGCCCCCGCCACGGGTCTCGAGCAGTGCCGACTCGCTGTAGGGCAAGCCCATCACCAACATGCCGTGGTGCATCAGCGGCAGCATCATCGACAGCAAAGTCGTTTCCTGGCCGCCGTGCAGGCTGGCGGTGGAGGTGAACACGCCAGCCGGTTTGCCGACCAGTTCACCGCCTAGCCAAAGGCTGCTGGTGCCATCCAGGAAGTACTTGAGTGGCGCTGCCATGTTGCCGAACCTAGTCGGGCTGCCCAGTACCAGGCCTGCGCAGTGGCGCAGGTCATCAAGGCTGGCGTACAGCGCACCACTGGCCGGAATATCCGGGGCCACCGCTTCGCATTCGGTGGAAATAGCCGGCACCGTGCGCAGGCGTGCCTCCATGCCGGCCAGCTCGATACCGCGGGCGATGTGCCGGGCCATTTCGCTGGTCGCTCCATGGCGGCTGTAATACAGCACCAGGATGTAGGGCGCGCTCACGGCAGGATCTCCAGCACTTTTTCTGGCGGACGACCGACCACGGCCTTGTCACCGGAAACCAGGATCGGCCGCTCGATCAGCTTGGGGTGCTGGGCCATGGCCTCGATCAGTTGCGCGTCGGTCAGTGCCGGGTCGGCCAGGTTAAGCGTTTTATATTCGTCCTCGCCGCTGCGCAGCAATTGGCGCGGGGCGATGCTCAGCTTGCCGAGCAGGGCCTTGAGGGTGGCAGCGTCGGGCGGGGTTTCCAGGTAGCGCACGATGGTCGGGGCCAGGCCGCGGGCTTCGAGCAGTTCAAGGGCGCCGCGGGATTTTGAGCAGCGCGGGTTATGATAGAGCGTGAGGTCAGTCATGTCGGGTCGCATCCAGCTGGGTGTGGCGGCTATTCTAACCGCAGCGACTGACCAATTTGCTTTAAAACTCGAGAAGGATTGACCCATGGCAAGGCGTCTGGCAGCAGTACTGGCCATCACCGCGAGCCTGTTGCTCGGTGGTTGCGGTGCCGATTACGGCGTGGACCAACACGGTAATACGGTTAAGGCCGAACAGATCGAAGGGCACTGGCTGGTGCTCAACTACTGGGCTGAGTGGTGCGGGCCGTGCCGTACCGAAATCCCGGAACTGAACGCAGCGGCCAAGCAGTGGGCGGCTGATGGCGTCAAGGTGGTGGGGGTGAACTTCGATGGCCTGCAGGGGCAGGACCTGAAGCAGGCTGCCGAAACCCTGGGTATCGGTTTCACCGTGCTGGCCCAGGACCCGGCCGAGCGCTATGACCTGCCGCGCAGCGAGGCGTTGCCGGTGACCTACATCATTGACGACAAGGGCAAGGTGCGTGAGCAGTTGATGGGCGAGCAGACCCTGGAAGGGTTGCAGGCCAAGATCAAGGCCCTGAAAGGCGCCTGATGCCGGAGGGGCCGCTTTCGCGGCCCTTCGCGGGCATGCCCGCTCCCACAGGGGGACAGTCCAAACTGTGGGAGCGGGCGCGCCCGCGAAGGGCCGCAAAGCGGCCCCGGCAATCCTCAGCCTTCCTCAGGCCAGAAGCGCAGCGGCTTGCCTTCGGCCGGCCAGAAGCGTATCTGCTCCACCGGTGACACATCCCAACGCTCAACCGTTTCCAGCGCCTGCAGGAAGCGCTTTTCCTGTTCCATCAGCGCGGGTGCGCACAGCTTGCGGGTCTTGCCGACCTTACCAAAGCTGAGGTGTTCGCCATCCAGCGTGTAAGGCGCAAACCAGTGGTTGCAGCCGCCGTTGCCATAGGCACGGCCGTCGCTGGCCAGGGTCAAGGTCAGGTGGCTGTAGTCGATCAGTGGTCGTTCGCCAATCCACTCCAGCACGTAGCTGCGCTCCTGCTGCAGCTTGGAAGGTTCTGTGGCGCAGCCGAGCAGGCCGGTTGCAATCAGCACGCCGGTCAGCAGATTTTTCACTCGGCGCTCTCCTGGCAACGTGGGCACAGGTGTTTTTCGCCACGGCTGGTCCAGCCCAGCTCTGCAATACGGGCGCTGGCCGCCGGTTGACGAGCTGCCTTGCCGAGCTTGGCGTCTACCGCGAACTCGAAGCCCAGCACCGCATCGCAGTTATCGCATTCGACCTGCCAGGTGAGGATTTCCAGCTCGTTGAACACCGGGCCGCTCGCCACGGCAACCCACTGGCCGCGTGGGTTGATCAGGTGGCGCACGCTTTCCACGGTCAGGCGCATGGACAAATCCTTGCTGCCCTTGAGCGTGACCAGCAGGCTGTCGCCTTTGTGCATCGAGCCGCCGTTGCCAGTGACCTGATAGCGGCCCGGCACCAACGCACGGCACTCGATCAGGGTGTGTTGCGGGTTGAAAAGGGTGTAGCGAAAATCGTGTTCGACCATGGGTCCTCCAGAAATGCCGCGTATCCTAGCACTAACCCATCACCAGATTCTGTGGATTGCCTGCCGCCCAGCGGTTGATGTTGTGCAGTGTGGTCGCGGCAATGGCATCCAGCGCCTCGCGGGTGAGGAAAGCCTGGTGGGCGGTGATGATTACGTTGGGGAAGGTCAGTAGCCGAGCCAGCACATCGTCTTGCAAGGGCAGGTCGGAGCGGTCCTCGAAGAACAGTTGGGCTTCTTCTTCGTAGACGTCCAGGCCCAGGTAGCCAAGCTGGCCGCTTTTCAGTGCGTCGATCAGCGCAGGGGTGTCGACCAGCGCACCGCGACCGGTGTTGATCAGCATGGCGCCGGGCTGTAACTGGGCCAGGCTTTGCGCATTGATCAGGTGGCGAGTGTGCTCGGTCAACGGGCAGTGCAGGCTGATGATGCGGGCTTCGCGCAACAGCTCGGGCAGGGGCATGTAGCGGGCGCCAAGGGCCAGCAGCTCCGGGTTGGGGTAGGGGTCGTACGCCAGCAACTGGCAGCCGAAACCGGCCATGATGCGGGCAAAGGCGGCACCGATCTGGCCGGTACCGACCACCCCGACGGTTTTGCCGTGCAGATCGAAGCCGGTGAGCCCGTGCAAGGTGAAGTCACCTTCGCGAGTGCGGTTGTAAGCCCGGTGCAGACGCCGGTTGAGTGCCAGGATGAGCGCCACGGCATGCTCGGCAACCGCGTGTGGCGAGTAGGCCGGCACCCGCACCACGGTCAGGCCCAAGCGCTCGGCGGCGGCCAGGTCGACGTGGTTGTAGCCGGCCGAACGCAGGGCGATCAACCGCGTGCCGGCGGCGGCCAGGCGCTGCAGCACCGGCGCGCCGAGATCGTCATTGATGAAGGCGCAGACCACCTCAAAGCCATCTGCCAGGGCGGCGGTGTCGAGCGTCAGGCGGGCGGGCTGGAAATGCAGCTCCAGGGTGGTGCCGCGGGCAGCCTCGGTGAAGCTTTCCTGGTCGTAGTGCTGGCTGCTGAACAACAGGACGCGCATGGTGGGGCTCCTTGGGTTGGTTGCTGGCTGTGAGATCGAGCGCCGCCCGCGCGGTGCAACGCGAGCTCCTACGTTTGTTTCGGCCCAATTATTCCTGAGGATGTGCGCGCGAGCATTTTGCTGCATGGCGCGATATCACGTTGGACGAACAAAGCGGTCGCGCGCGTCTGGCACAGGCGTTACTGGCCCGAAACAAACGTAGGAGCGAGCATGGCTCGCGATGCGCCGCGCGGGCGGCGCTCGATCTCACAGGCGCCGCATGCTCCAAGCCAGGCCCCATGCGCTCACACATTCAGCCGGGCCTGCGCAGCCAGGCGACCGATCGCTGCATCCAGTTCATCCAGGGCCTGCTGCGCCAGCAGACTGTCCTGCTTCAGCAATGTCTCGCTACGCTGACACGCTGCCCTTAATTGCGGCACACCGCAATAGCGCGAGGCACCGTTCAGACGGTGTACTTGCTCGATCAGGCCATTGTGGTCGTCGGCTGCGCGGGCGGCGCGTATGGCTTCGCGGTCGGTATCCAGCGAGGCCAGCAGCATGCTCAGCATGTCAGCCGCCAGATCTGGCTTGCCAGCGGCCAGGCGCAGGCCCTCTTCGGGGTCGAGTACCTTCAGTTCGTCACCGTTGGGCAGTAGCTCGGCCTGCGCCTGCTGGGGTGTGCCCAGGCTCAGGCCGGTCCACTTCATCACCACCTGGGCCAGTTGCCGTTCGCTGATCGGTTTGGTCAGGTAGTCGTCCATACCGCTGTGCAATAACGCGCGCTTCTCGTTGGCCATGGCATGGGCCGTGAGGGCGACGATCGGAAGGGGGTTGCCGCTTTGGGTGTTTTCCCATAGGCGAATCTGTTCGGTACAGGCGCGGCCGTCCATGCCGGGCATCTGCACATCCATCAGCACCAGGTCGAACAGCTCGTCCTGCACGGCCTGTACCGCCGCATAACCATTGTTGACGGCCAGTACCTCGGCACCCAAGTCTTCGAGCAGGGTTTTTACCAGCAGCAGGTTCGCGGCGTTGTCGTCGACGCAGAGTATTTTCGGTCGGCGCTGGCCATTGACGCTGTTGACATCGGCCAGCGGGCGACGTGGTTGTACCAGTTCCAGCAAGAGACGCCGCAGCTTGCGGGTACAGGTCGGCTTGGACAGCAACTGGCCATGGCCGTTGGGCAGGTATGGGTGGTAAAGCGCCTGTTCGGTGGTCGGGCACAACACCACGCATTGGCAGTGGTAACGCTCGAGCTGCTGGTGATAATGGCCCAGTTGCTCGGGCGACAGGTTACCCAGGTTAGCCCCGAGCACGGCGAACTCGAACGGCAGGCCAGCCTGGCTGGCGGCCTGCACCCCTTGCAGCAACAGGTCATAGGAGCCGAACAGGCTCACGCTGAGGCCGCAGTCTTCCAATTGGTGTTCCAGCGCCTGGCGTGCCAGTTCGTGGCCATCGACAATGGCGGCACGGCGGCCAAGCAACGGCTGCGGTGGCAGGGCTTCGACATCGTCATGAGCCTTGGGCAGGTTGAGGCTGATCCAGAACTGCGATCCTTCACCCGGGGTACTGTCGACGCCGATCTCGCCGCCCATCTGTTCGATCAGGCGCTTGGAAATCACCAGCCCCAGGCCGGTGCCGCCGGGCTGGCGGGCCAGTGAGTTGTCAGCCTGGCTGAAGGCCTGGAACAGTGTGCGCACATCCTGTGGTGACAGGCCGATGCCGGTGTCCTGCACGCTGATGCGCAACTGCGCGCAGTCTTCGTGCTCGTCTTCCAGCATGGCGCGCACGACGATGGTGCCTTCGCGGGTGAACTTGATGGCGTTGCTGACCAGGTTGGTGAGAATCTGCTTGAGCCGCAATGGGTCGCCAACCAGGGAAGCAGGCGTGTCGCGGTAGATCAGGCTCAGCAACTCCAGCTGCTTGGCGTGGGCGGCCGGAGCGAGGATGGTCAGGGTGTCCTGGATCAGGTCACGCAGGTTGAACGGTATGCTGTCGAGCACCAGCTTGCCGGCCTCGATCTTGGAGAAATCGAGGATCTCGTTGATGATCCCCAGCAAGTTGTCAGCAGATTTCTCGATGGTGTTCAGGTAGTCGAGCTGGCGCGGTGTCATCTCGCTTTTTTGCAGCAGGTGGGTAAAGCCGAGGATGCCGTTGAGCGGGGTGCGGATTTCGTGGCTCATGTTGGCCAGGAACTCCGACTTGATACGGCTGGCCTCAAGTGCCTCTTTGCGCGCCATGTCCAGCTCGATGTTCTGGATTTCGATGGTTTCCAGGTTCTGGCGCACGTCTTCGGTGGCCTGGTCGATGCTGTGCTGCAGTTCTTCGTGGGCGTTTTGCAGGGTTTCGGCCATGCGGTTGATGCCGTGGGCCAGTTCGTCCAGCTCATGGCTGCCCATGGTTGGCAGGCGTTCTTCGAGGTGGCCGTCCTTGAGCTGATTGACCGCGTGCTTGATGCGTTCGATGGGGTCGTTGATGGTGCGGCTCATTCGCAGCGCCAACAGGCCGCTGAGTGCCAGGCAGGCGAGGATCAGCAACAGGCTGGTAAACAGGTTGCGGTAGCCGCGCAGCAGCGTGCCGTCGTGCGACAGCTCGATCTCTACCCATCCCAGCAGGCGCTCGGCTTCGGCCGGCACGGCGTCGGTGGCCAGGTCGCGATGGTGGCCGAACACGGGCATCAGGTAGCGGGTGGCGTCGTTACCGCTGCGCTGCAGGAGTTGGGTGCCAGTACCGCCGCTGGGCGGCAGGTTGAGCATGCTCGGGCCTGCGTGGGCCAAGCGCTTGCGGTCGGGGGCCAGAAACGCAACTGCGCGCACATCGGCCTGCTCCAGGGTTTGTGCGGCAATTCTCTCCAGTTGCGCAGGCGCGAGCCGGGCCATGGCGGGTGCGGCCAGTGGCGCCAGTTGTTCGGCGATCATTTTGCCGCGCTGCAACAGCTGGGTGCGCAGGTCGTTCTGTTGCAGCCAGGTGAAATAGCTACCCAGCACCAGGGCCATCAAGCCGGCCGGTAGCAGTGCCAGCAGCAGGACCCGACTGCGGATTCCCAAACGATCGAGCACACTCGCCTCCTTTGATGTGCCTGGATGCCGTCAAGTGGTAACGGCCAAGCCGCGAAGTTACTCCGCCTGCCGCACCATTGCATCTCTTTAGTATGTGTCATGCGCTGTTGCCGGGGTTATGGTCACAGCGCGGTTGCCTGGCAGGTGGCGAATACTCAATAATCGCTCAATTGAGAATTAGTGGCAGTTGCCAATGAATCCTGTAGCTATTTACAACTCCAACATCCTTGCCATCGAGGACGACCCGGTTCTTGGCGCATATCTGCAAGAAGAGCTGCAGCGCGGCGGCTTCCAGGTCACCTGGTGCCGCAATGGCCTGGAGGGCCTGGAAAAGGCTGGCCGCCAGGCTTTCGATGTTGTGCTCATGGATATACTGCTGCCCGGGCTTGACGGGCTGGACGCCTTGGCACAATTGCGCAGGCGCAGCGCCACGCCGGTAATCCTGATGTCGGCGCTGGGGGCCGAGGCCGACCGTATCAGCGGCTTTCAGCGCGGCGCCGACGATTACCTGCCCAAGCCATTCAGCATGGCCGAGTTGCAGGTGCGCATCGAGGCGATTCTGCGCCGCGTGGCCCTGGAACGGCGGCATCAGGGCCCGCTGGAACCAGCCAACGGCGGCGGGCTGCAGTTCGACGAGGGGCTGTGTGACGTGTGCCTGGATAGCCGCCTGGCGGGCCTGACCCCCAGCGAATATCGCCTGCTGGACATCCTGAACCGCAACCTCGACGAGGTCCTCAGCAAGCCGTTCCTGTACCAGCAGGTGTTGCAGCGCGGCTATTCACGGCATGACCGCAGCCTGGACATGCACGTCAGCCAGATCCGCCGCAAGCTAAAGGGCATTGGTTATCACGAACGGCAGATCCGCACCGTGTGGGGCAAGGGTTACGTGCTCAGTGCCGGCGAGGCGGAGTGAACCATGCTCGACCGCCATTCGCTGTTCTGGAAGCTGGCCGTCTTGCTGGTGGGCTTCTGCCTGCTGATGATCGGCCTCAGTTACACCTGGGGCCGGCACATGGAAACCCAGAACGCCTTCCTCTCGGAGCCGGCACGGCAGACCTTGCGAGGTTATGCCGCCGAAGCTGAGCAGGCCTGGCGCAACGGCGGGCGGGCAGGGCTGGACCAGTGGGTGGCGGCCATGCATCAGCGCGAACGGGGCTGGGTGGGCGTGCTCGACATCAACCTGCGCCCGCTCGACAACGCCACACTCAACCCGCAGATCATGCAGCGTCTGACACGCCTGCGGGGTGTCGATTGGCCGATGAGTCGGCGTAGCGTCGACCAGCCGTGGGTGCGCATACCGTTCCCGGGGGCCCCGGAGCAGGGGATGCTGGTGATCGAACTGCCGCAGCGCTTCAATCCGGGCCAGCACCGCTTGCTGTGGCGCATCGTCACCAACGGCATCATTCCGGGGCTGTTCACTTTGCTGTTGTGTGTAGGCCTGTACCGCATGTTGATCGTGCCGCTGAATCAACTTCGCGAGCAGGCCAATGCCTGGCGGGCCGATCAGCTGTCGGCCCGCCTGGACTCGCGCACCATCGCCCGGCATGACGAGCTGGGTGAGCTGGCGCGTGCCTTTGACCAGATGGCTGAGCGGCTGCAAGGCACGGTGGCTATGCAGCAGCAGTTGCTGCGCGACCTGTCCCACGAAATGCGTACGCCGCTGAGCCGGCTGCGGGTGGCCTGCGATGGTGAAACCGACCTGCAGCGTCTGCGTGATCGCCTGATCCGTGAAGTGGACTGCATGCAGCACCTGGTCGAAGACACCCTGCAACTGGCCTGGCAGGACGCCGAGCGTGCACCGATGAACCTGGAACCGATCGAGGTCCACGCCTTGTGGGAGTTGCTGGCCGAAAATGCCAGCTACGAGAGCGGCTGGTCGCCTGCGCAATTGCGCTGCGAAGTACCGGCCGACTGCTGGGTGCAGGGCAACCTCAACCACCTGGCTCAGGCGCTGGAGAACATGTTGCGCAATGCCATTCGTCACTCGCCGGCCGAGGGTGTGGTGCGGCTGGGAGGCCAGCGCGAAGGCGGTTATTGGTGGCTGTGGCTGGAGGATGAAGGCGGCGGTGTGGCTGAAGAGGACCTGGAGCGGATCTTCGCGCCGTTCTCGCGGCTGGACGGTTCTCGGCCGGGGGATGGGGGCTTCGGTCTGGGCTTGAGCATCGCCCGCAGTGCCATTCAGCGCCAGGGCGGGACCTTGTGGGCGCAGAATGGCAAACGCGGGTTGCGCTTGTGGATGAGGTTGCCGTTGCATGTGCCGGCCTTTTCGCGGGTAAACCCGCGCCTACAGGGATCCGCTAGCCTTTAGGCGCGTTTTTACCCGCGAAGAGGCCCGCACATGTCTCACCGTTATAGCTTGTAGCTATATGCACTACAGATTGCGTGATATGGCCGCGAAGGGTTTGCCGGTATGATAGGCACCCCGCCGTCCGGATTGCGAAATACGCCCATGACCGTGCAGTACCCAACCATCGCCGATTGCGTCGGCAATACGCCACTGGTTCGCCTGCAGCGCATCGCTGGCGAAACCAGCAATACCCTCCTGCTCAAGCTTGAAGGTAACAATCCCGCCGGCTCGGTGAAGGACCGCCCGGCACTGTCGATGATCGCTCGCGCCGAACTGCGGGGCCAGATCAAGCCGGGCGATACCCTGATCGAAGCCACCTCCGGCAACACGGGCATTGCCCTGGCGATGGCGGCGGCGATCAAGGGCTACAAGATGATCCTGATCATGCCCGACAACTCCACCGCCGAGCGCAAGGCCGCCATGACGGCCTATGGCGCCGAGCTGATCCTGGTGACCAAGGAGGAGGGTATGGAAGGCGCCCGTGACCTGGCCGAGAAGCTGCAGGCCGAAGGCCGTGGCCTGGTGCTCGACCAGTTCGCCAACGGCGACAACCCGATCGCCCACTACAACAGCACCGGCCCGGAGATCTGGCAGCAGACCCAGGGCACCATTACCCATTTCGTCAGCTCCATGGGTACCACCGGTACCATCATGGGCTGCTCGCAGTACCTCAAGGAACAGAACCCCGCGGTGCAGATCATCGGCCTGCAACCGATGGAAGGCTCGGCCATTCCGGGCATTCGCCGCTGGCCCGAGGAATACCTGCCGAAGATCTTCGACGCCACCCGGGTCGACCGCGTGGTCGATATGTCGCAGCAGGAAGCCGAAGACACCACCCGTCGCCTTGCGCGTGAAGAGGGCATTTTCTGCGGCGTGTCTTCTGGTGGTGCGGTGGCGGCCATGTTGCGCCTGTCCCGCGAAGTGGAAAATGCCGTGATGGTTGCGATCATTTGCGACCGCGGCGACCGTTATCTGTCCACTGGCCTGTTTGATCCACGCTAAATGTCCAAGAAAAAAAGCAACAGCGGCCTGCGCTTCCAGCCGGCCGGCGGCAATCGCACCCCCCAGGTCCCCGTGGGCAAGAAGCAGCGCCTGGACATCGAGCGCCTGGCCGGTGACGGCCGTGGCATCGCCTTCCTCGACGGGCGTACCTGGTTCGTCAGCGGCGCTTTGGCCGGTGAGGTCGTGGAGGCGCGGGTGCTCAACGCCCGTGGCAAAGTGGTCGAAGCCCGCCTGGAGCGGTTGCTGCAGGCCGGGCCCGAGCGCCGTGAGGCGCCATGTCGCTACTACGCCCGCTGCGGTGGCTGCAACCTGCAGCACCTGCCGCACGAAGCGCAACTGGCGCTGAAGCAGCGCACCCTCGCCGAGCAGCTGCAGCGGGTGGCCGGCGTGCAACCCGAGGAATGGGCCACCCCCCTGAGCGGGCCGGAATTTGGCTACCGGCGCCGGGCCCGTGTGGCTGTGCGTTGGGACGTCAAGGCGCGTCAACTGGAGGTGGGCTTCCGCGCCGAAGCCAGCCAGGACATCATTGCCATCGACGATTGCGCCGTGCTGGTACAGCCCTTGCAGTCGATTCTGCGCCACTTGCCGACTGTGCTGCGCTCGTTGAGCAAACCGCAGGCGCTGGGCCATGTGGAGCTGTTCAGTGGCACCGCCGAGGCGGTTCTGGTGCGCCACGTCATGCCGTTGCCGGCTGAGGACCAGGCCAGGCTGCAAGCGTTCTGCGAGCAGGCCAATGCCCAGCTGTGGCTGCAAGGCGAAGGTGAGCCGGCGCCAGTGGACCCAGCGGCGCAGTTGGGCTTTGCCCTGGCACCCTGGCAGCTGGAGCTGGCCTGGCGCCCGGGCGATTTCGTGCAGGTGAATGCCCAGGTCAATACCGCGATGATCGAGCAGGCCTTGGCCTGGCTCGCGCCACAGGCCGACGAGCGTGTGCTGGACTTGTTCTGCGGGCTGGGCAACTTTGCCCTGCCGCTGGCTCGCCAGGCGCGTGAGGTGGTGGCAGTGGAAGGTGTACAGGCCATGGTCGATCGGGCCGCGGCCAATGCCCGGAACAACAATGTGCATAACGCACGGTTTTTTCAGGCCGATTTATCGCAGCCTTTGGCAGGCACCGGATGGGCCGCCGAGGGCTTTTCTGCGGTACTCTTGGATCCACCGCGCGACGGTGCTTTCGAGGTGGTGCAAGGCATCGCCCGCCTCAAGGCCAGAAGGCTGGTCTACGTATCGTGCAACCCGGCCACGCTGGCGAGAGACGCCCAAGTGCTGGTCGGCCAGGGGTACCGGTTAAAAAGGGCCGGGATTCTCGACATGTTTCCTCAGACGGCGCATGTCGAGGCCATGGCGTTATTCGAAGCGGGCTAGCTGACTGGCCCCTTGGTGCGGTTGCCACGGAAGGGCGGCCGCACGGTGATCGCCAGCACACCCGTATGGTGTGCTGCATGGAAAGGTAAAACAAAGATGGTACAGGTGAGAGTGCACCAGCCGGTCAACACAGACGGCAGTATCAATCTCGAAGCATGGTTGGACCATGTGGTAAGCGTCGATTCGGCACTGGATCGCGCAGCGCTGAAAGAAGCCTGCGAGTTTGCTCTTGAGGTAGAGAAAAAGGGCAACCCGGCCAAGCATTCCTGGGCGGATGGTACGTCCAGCTTCCAGGCTGGCCTGGAAATCGCCGAAATTCTGGCTGACCTCAAGCTCGACCAGGATTCCCTGGTGGCTGCGGTCATCTACCGTTCGGTGCGCGAGGGCAAGGTCACCCTCGCCGAGGTCAGCCAGTGTTTTGGCCCGGTGGTGTCCAAGCTGATCGACGGCGTACTGCGCATGGCCGCCATCAGTGCCAGCCTCAGCCCGCGACAGTCGCTGGTGCTGGGCTCGCAGGCGCAGGTCGAGAACCTGCGCAAGATGCTGGTGGCCATGGTCGACGACGTGCGCGTGGCACTGATCAAGCTGGCCGAACGCACGTGCGCAATCCGTGCGGTCAAGTCCGCCGACGATGAGAAACGCCTGCGCGTCGCACGTGAAGTGTTCGATATCTATGCGCCACTCGCGCACCGCCTGGGTATCGGTCACATCAAGTGGGAGCTGGAAGACCTTTCTTTCCGCTACCTGGAGCCCGACCAGTACAAGCAGATCGCCAAGCTGTTGCATGAGCGGCGGCTGGACCGCGAGCGCTTCATCAGCGACGTGATGACCCAGCTGCAGAACGAGTTGCTCGCCACTGGCGTAAATGCCGACATCAGTGGTCGGGCAAAACATATCTATTCGATCTGGCGCAAGATGCAGCGCAAAGGCCTGGAGTTCAGCCAGATCTACGACGTGCGTGCGGTGCGCGTGCTGGTGCCGGAAATCCGCGACTGCTACACCGCGCTGGGCATCGTGCACACCTTGTGGCGGCATATTCCCAAGGAGTTTGACGACTACATCGCCAACCCCAAGGAGAACGGCTACCGCTCCTTGCACACGGCGGTAATCGGCCCTGAGGGCAAGGTGCTGGAAGTGCAGATCCGTACCCACGGCATGCACGAAGAGGCCGAGCTTGGGGTATGCGCGCACTGGCGCTACAAGGGCACCGACGTCAAACCCAGCTCCAACCACTACGAAGAGAAGATTTCCTGGTTGCGCCAGGTGCTGGAGTGGCACGAAGAGCTGGGCGACATCGGTGGCCTGGCCGAGCAGTTGCGGGTCGACATCGAGCCTGACCGGGTTTATGTGTTCACGCCCGACGGCCACGCCATCGACCTGCCCAAGGGCGCCACGCCACTGGACTTCGCCTACCGCGTGCACACCGAGATCGGCCACAACTGCCGCGGCGCCAAGATCAACGGCCGTATCGTGCCGCTGAACTACAGCCTGCAGACTGGCGAGCAGGTGGAGATCATCACCAGCAAGCACGGCAACCCCAGCCGTGACTGGCTGAACTCCAACCTGGGCTACGTCACCACCTCGCGGGCGCGGGCCAAGATCGTCCACTGGTTCAAGTTGCAGGCCCGCGACCAGAACGTTGCAGCCGGCAAGACCTTGCTTGAGCGCGAGCTCAGTCGTCTGGGCCTGCCGCAGGTTGATTTCGAGCGCCTGGCCGAGAAGACCAACGTCAAGACTGCCGAGGACATGTTTGCCGCACTCGGTGCTGGTGACTTGCGCCTGGCTCATCTGGTCAACGCTGCCCAGCAGTTGCTGGAGCCCGAGCGTATCGAGCAGATCGAACTGGTGCCGCGCAAGCCTACCGGGCCGCGTACCGGCAAGCGTGGCGACATTCAGATCCAGGGTGTCGGCAATCTGCTGACACAAATGGCCGGCTGCTGCCAGCCGCTACCGGGCGATGCCATTGTCGGTTACATCACTCAGGGCCGTGGCGTGAGCATTCATCGCCAGGACTGTGCCTCGGTACTGCAACTGGCGGGCAAGGAGCCAGAGCGCATGATCCAGGTGAGCTGGGGGCCGATCCCGGTGCAGACCTACCCGGTCGACATCGTCATCCGTGCCTACGACCGCCCGGGTCTGCTGCGCGATGTGTCGCAGGTGCTGTTGAACGAGAAGATCAACGTGCTGGCGGTGAACACCCGTTCGAACAAGGAAGACAACACCGCGCTGATGTCGCTGACCATCGAGATCCCTGGCCTGGACGCGCTGGGGCGCCTGCTGGGGCGGATCTCGCAGTTGCCGAACATCATCGAGACGCGGCGTAATCGTACCCCTTGAGACCGTGGCGCCAGCTTCGCGGGCTTGCCCGCTCCACAGGATGGATGCAGGTTTCGAAATCTGCACCGTACCTGTGGGAGCGGGCAAGCCCGCGAAGAAGCCACCACCGAAGGACCTGCCTGTATGACCTACACCCTTGACGACCTGCTGCATCTCATGGCCCGCCTGCGCGACCCGCAGTACGGCTGCCCGTGGGACCTGAAGCAGAACTACGCCAGCATCGTCCCGCACACCCTCGAAGAGGCCTACGAGGTCGCTGACACTATCGAGCGCGGCGATTTCGAGCACCTGCAAGGCGAGCTGGGCGACTTGCTGTTCCAGGTGGTCTACTACAGCCAGCTGGCCCGCGAAGAAGGGCGTTTCGAGTTCGATGGCGTGGTCGACAGCATCACCCGCAAGCTCATCCGCCGCCACCCGCACGTATTCCCCACTGGCGAGCTGTACGCGCCGGTGGATACACCCAGCCTGAGCGAAGCCCAGGTCAAGTCGCGCTGGGAAGAAATCAAGGCCGAAGAGCGCGCGGAGAAGAGCCAGCCCGAACAGCTGTCGCTGCTTGATGACGTGCCGGCAACCTTGCCGGCGCTGTCGCGGGCAGCCAAACTGCAAAAACGTGCGGCCACGGTCGGTTTCGACTGGCCGGCGGCGTTGCCGGTGCTGGACAAGGTCCGCGAAGAGCTGGATGAAGTGCTGCAGGCCATGGCCGACGGCGACGCCGATGCACTGGAAGATGAAGTCGGCGACTTGCTGTTTGCTGCGGTCAACCTCGCCCGCCACCTCAAGCAAGACCCAGAGCATGCGCTGCGCCGCGCCAATCGCAAGTTCGAACGACGTTTCCGTTTTATCGAACAGGCATTGCGCGTCAGTGGCCGCCCCATTGAAGATTGTGACCTTGACGAGCTGGATGCCCTTTGGGGTGAAGCCAAACGTCAGGAAAAGAACCTGCCCAGCTGCGGCTGAGCTGTTGCATAAGTGAGTGAGTATTCATGAGCCTTTCCCTTCGCGACCAATTGCTCAAAGCCGGTCTGGTCAACCAGAAACAGGTCTCGCAGACCAACAAAGCTGAAAAGAAACAGAAGCGCATGGAGCACAAAGGCCAGGTCGAGATCGACGACAGCCAGCAGCGCATGGCCAAGGAAGCCATGGCTGAAAAAGCCAGGCGTGACCAGGAATTGAACCGCCAGCAGCAGGAAAAGGCCGAGCAGAAGGCCCGTGCCGCGCAGGTCAAGCAACTGATCGAGGCCACTCGACTGCCCAAGCTGAACACCGAGGATTACTACAACTTCGTCGACGACAAGAAGGTCAAGCGCATTGCTGTCAACGCCCTCATGCGTACCAAGCTGAGCAATGGTGCGCTGGCCGTGGTAGCCCATGCCGGTGGTTACGAGGTGATCCCCCGTGAGGCCGCATTGAAGATCCAGGAACGCGACCCCGACCGTATTCTGCTGCTCAATAGCCATGTCGAGGAAGCGGACGAAGACGACCCGTACGCGGCTTACAAGATCCCTGATGATCTGATGTGGTAAACAGGAAATCACCGCCCTGGCGGTAATGCGGTTCATTCAAGATCGCCAGGGCCGCTTTGCGGCCCTTTCGCGACGCAAGGTCGCTTCTGCGGCCATCGTGAAAAACGCGTTGGTTCGCAGCTCGCCGAACCGGCGCGATCAGTCAGCTGCGCCATTGCCTTGGTTCCTTCCGTTCGTCGGACATTTCCTAGGGTTCTGGCACAGCGGCTAGCCTCCAGCTTAGCGTCAGGGATAGCGCTGAACATTCGGTCCAGGAAGGGCCAGTACGCCTCGTCGTCCCGACGCTTTATCTGCTGAGGAGACGACAATGAAAATAACCCTGAAACGGTTGGCGTGCCTGGGTGCGAGCTTCACCAGTGCGCTCGCCATGGCCGATGCGGCCAGCCCGCCGGTGCTGTCACCTGCGGTTCCCTTCGACGTCACCGCCAATCCCCCCTTCACCCTGGACAGCCTGCAACACGATTTCGACGTGCTGTCGTGGCAGACCTTCGTCGCCCTGAACTGGCCCGCCAACGCCGACGGCAGCGCCAACACCTCGGCGCAGATCGGCGCACCCGGAAAGACGGTGTGGGAGTCGTGGAAAGAAAGCTACGAGATCTTCCTGCCCAAGGGACAGAAACCTGTTGGCTGGGACCAGCAGGCGCCAGTGCCCGCGGCCTGCCAAGGCAAGGGTGACTTGCCGGTGCTGCAGCAGATGGGCAAGGTCGCCGGCGTGCTCGATGAGTTCATCCAGCCGTTCAAGACCGGCCCGTTGGTCGACCAAAGTGGCACTTACACGCGCAACGCGATCATGGTCAACAAGCCGATGTTCGATGACATCGTCGACAATGGCCTGTACAGCAAGGAAGGCCAGCAAGCGTTCCTGAGCAAGGCCGACAACCGCATTGCTTTCGCCTGCGGTTCGCAAAAAGCCCGGCAGGTTGGCGCGATCATGGTCAAGTCGGCCTGGAAAGTGCTCGATGGCAGCGACAACCCGCAGGAATTCCACGCCGTCGACGCGCTGGTCTATACGCCCGGCAATGCCGACCCGAACAAGGGGGCGGTGATCCCCGAGTCGTGCAATGCACAAAAGGTCGGACTGGTAGGCCTGCACATCGTGCACAAGACCCAGGGCGCACCGCAGTGGGTATGGTCGACGTTCGAGCACGTGCGCAACGTGCCGGAAAAGACCACGCCAATGAACGAGCGCAAGGGGCCCTACCTGTTCTACGACGCCCAGGCCAGCGATCGTCCGGTGAACGAGCCGCCCGCGCAACCGTGGGACCCCTCGAAGAAGGCCATCCCCTCGCAGATCGTGCGTGAAGTTCCCGTCACCGCCGCCACCCAACAGCTCAACGCGCAGTGGCAAGGTGCGCTCAAGGGCACGGTGTGGGCCAACTACCACCTGATCAGCACCCAGTGGCCCACCGCCCCGGCCGATGACTGCCAGGTGCCGTCGCCGACCAACCCGTTAGGTACGCCTGCGCCGAACTTCCTGGCCAACGCCACCCTGGAGACCTACAACCAGGGCACCACCCCACAGGCCTCGTCCAGCTGCATGGAGTGCCACAACAACGCGACCACCCGCGTGACTCAGTCACCGCGCACCAGCTTCGCCGATTTCACTTTCTTGCTTGAACGTGCCCAATCCACCGGCGCCAAGGAGTGATGCCATGAGCGACCAGAACCTGCAAAACTTCATCGGCTTGTCCGCCGTGCTCACTGGCCTGTCGGCCAAGCTGCTGGCGCCGTCCGTCGACCCGATCAACCTGCCGCCGGTGTTCTTCGCCACCGCCCAGCAAGGCATGGGCCTCGAGGCGTTCAGCAGCCTGCTGGAGCTGTACGCCGGCATCCAGAGCCAGCCGCCTGCGCAAATCGCCAGTGCCGTGCTCGATAACGCGAACCCGCAAATTGCCCAAGGCGCCCGCTCGATCATGAAGCTGTGGTTGCTCGGCAGTTGGTATCAACCCTACGACCTGGGCAACGCGCGCACGGGTGATACGCGTGTGGTCTCCGACCAGGCCTACAAGGAGAGCTGGGCGTGGAAGATCGCCCAATCCCACCCCATGGGCTACAGCCAGTTCCATTTCGGATACTGGGGTGAGCAGCCACCGACCCTTAAGCAATTCACCGGTGTCGACGCCAAGGAAGGGCAGCAGCCATGAGCAATGTACAAACCCAGAACATCGAAACCGCCGATGTGATCGTGGTGGGCGCCGGCATGGCCGGCAGTGTCATGGCCTACCAGTTGGGCCTGGCCGGGTTGAAAGTGCTGGTGCTCGAATCGGGCCCGGCCATTCCGCCGAATCGCAGCGAGTACCTGGAGCGCTTCTACACCGCGGTGCTCAAAGCGCCCGAGTCGCCGTACCCACCTGAGCAGAGCGAGCAGACCCCGGCCACGCAGTTCGCGCCAAGGGCGACCATCCAGGACCTGATCACCGCGGGTAGCCAAGACCCGAACAAGGCGCAGAAGAGCTACCTGGTGCAGAAGGGGCCGCAACTGTTCGCCAGCACTTACGAGCGGGTAGGCGGGGGCACCATGTGGCACTGGATGGGTACGGCCTTGCGCCTGCTGCCCAACGACTTTCGCATGCGCACTGCCTACAACGTCGGGGTCGATTGGCCGATCAGTTACGACGACCTGCAGATCGCCTACTGCCGCGCCGAAGAGGAGATGGGCGTGTCTGCCGACGTCGCCTCGCAGACTTACCTGGGCGTGACCTTCCCGCATGGCTACAAATACAGCATGCATGGCATCCCGCCGTCGCTGGTCGACCAGGGCCTGGGCAAGAACGTAACGGGGACGGTGTACCAGAGCCCGGAGAAGGGGCCCGACGGCAAGCCGTACCCAGGCGTCACCCTCAATGTCCGGCAGACCCCTGCCGGGCGCAACTCGCAGAATGATAACGGCCGCCGGGTGTGCGCTGGCAACACCAGCTGCACGCCGATCTGCCCGATCCAGGCCAAGTACGACGCCACCGTGACCATGGCCAAGGCACTGGATACCGGCAACGTGCGCATCCTCTACCAGACCGTGGCAAGCCAGGTGCAGGTCGATGCCAATGGGGTCACGGGAATCGATTTCATTCAGTACCAGAACAATGGTACGCGCCAGAACGGCACGGCCCAGGGCAAACGTTACGTGATTGCCGCCCACGCGATCGAAACACCGAAACTGCTGCTCAACTCCATCGGCCCGAACAGCCCTAAAGGGGTCGCCAACAGTAGCGGCCAGGTCGGCCAGGCGTTGGCTGACCACCCGGTGTACCTGGCCTGGGGCCTGATGCCCGAAGGCAAGCCGCTGTTCCCGTTCCGTGGGCCATTGTCCACCTCGGGGATCGAGGACATGCGCGATGGCCCGTTCCGCAGCCAGCGTGCCGCCTGGCGTATCGAAATCGGCAACGAGGGCTGGAACTGGTCGGTAAACGACCCCTACACCTCAGTCTGCGATTTCATCGACGGCACCAACCATGGCGGCGCTAACCCCAACAAGCTGGCATTGTCCGGCCAGGCGCTGGTGCAGCAGCTCAATAGCGTGCTGACCCGCCAGTTCCGTCTGGGCTTCTTGATCGAACAGGTGGAGAAAGACCCTGACAAAGCGCTTTGCCGGGTGGAGAGGAGCACGGAGTTCACCGACGGCCTGGGCCTGCCTCGGCCACAGATCACCTACGAACTGTCCGACTACACTAAGGAGGGTTTCAAGCAGGCGCGCCTGGCCGCCACGCACATCATCACCGAGCTGATGGGCGCCACCGAGCTGACCGACCTGAACCCTAAGCTCGAGCCCGGTTCGCAGACGGTGTTCGAGTACGACGGCCAGAACTACGCGTTCTACGGCGCTGGCCACTTGATGGGCACCTACCGCATGGGCTCGGACCGCACCAAGTCGGTGGTGGACAAGGATCAGCGCAGTTGGGACCACCCCAACCTGTTCCTGGTCGGCGACGGCGTGTTCCCCACCACCGGCACCGCCAACCCGACCTTGACCATTACCGCGTTGACCTTCCAGGCCGCTGACGTGGTGGCCAGCGACCTGCTTAAGTGCACCGTACAGGTGCAGGCCAACCAGGCTTGGCAGGGCACGGGCATGCAGGTCAATGGGCAGAGCTGGCAGTTGGCGGTCTGTACGGGCGGGCAGTGGACGGCCAACCCGGCCACCGGGATGGTCGGCGCGGCGGGCAACCCAAGGTTGATCGCGAAGTCCGGTTATGCCATGCCCGGTCAACCGGAAGGGGCGTTGATCGGGCGTATCGGCAACAGCGGCGTGCCGTTCCTGGTCGGCAACCAGGTGCAATTGCCGCGCGGCCAGCAAGGTGAGTTGCAGTTGTGCATCAATGACGACCTGGACGGGCGTTACGGGGCTGGCCTGAGCGATAACCTGGGCAGTCTGTCGGTGGAGGTGCGTTTCGGGGTGGTGTAGGCCCTGTCATGACAACCCCACAATGCTCCGGTAATGCGCGGTATTGTGGGGTTGTTCTCTGAGCCCAGATAAATCATGGGGTCGCAACAAGGGGCAGGGTCATTGCGTGGCGCGCTGGTTTTCCAGGTCTTCAAGCTCTACGCGGTATTGGTGTGCTTCGTGTTCGTTATGGAACATGCCCACCAGTTGGCCTTGTTGGTACACATCCCAGATCCGCACGCCAGCGGCCAGGCCTTCGTGGGACATTTTCGATTCGTCGCGTTCGGTTACTTGGACAGTCATCGGTAAACTCCACTTCTTCAAGATGGCTGCGACAGTGTGTCGCACACCCTCTTTATAGAGTTTGTTAGCAGACTAAGTAAGTAAAACAGGCATGAAACAAGTTTCATGAAGCAGGGAGGTATGCCGCCTGAGCGGGTCTCTTCGCAGCAAAGAAAAGCCCCGCACTGGGCGGGGCTTCAGGTGTTGCAGGCAGTGCAGGATCAGTTGCCCTTCACCGGCTTGCCATCGACCGTGCCATCCTGCAGCACGATCACGTACTCCTTGCCATCGGTCTCTACCTGGCGCAGTTGCACCAGCAGGTAGTCCCAGTTCTTGGCGAACCACAGCTCGGTGATGCGCTTGCTCTGGCTTGGATCGCGCACGCGCTCGACCTTCACTGCATCGACCTGGCCGGTCTTGGTAGTGACCTTCTCGGTGCCCAGTACGCGGAAGTCGTAGGTGTCGATCTCGTCGCCGTCGACCACCTGATAGGTCATGCTCTTCTTGCCTGCGGCCACGTCGTGCTGCAGGGCCAGTTGGTAGGACGACTTGTCCAGTACACCGCGGTTCAGTGGCAGGCTGACGGCATCGCCACGGTCGCTACCGGTGACCTTCTTGGTGCCCCAGTCGAAGTTCAGGTCTACCTTTTTGGCCTTACCCAGGCCGCCACGCTCGAAGTGGTACTTCTGCGGCAGCAGGGTGTCGTTGTCCAGACGTAGGGTGCTTTCCTCGGTCAGGCTGGCGATCATCATGGAAGCCTTGAAGTTAAGGTCCCAGGTACCGTTGGCATTTTTGACCAGGCTGCGCTCGGCGGTGCCGCTCATGGGCAGCTGTTTCCAGTCGGCGGTGTAGCTGGCCGAGAAGGGCTTCAGATCAGCTGCCTGGAGGGGCAGGGCGAGCACGGCGAGAGCCAAGAGCAGGGCGCGACGCATAAATTCTCCTAGGATCGAATCAAGTGACCGCTGGCCGCCAGTGGCTGGCCGTCCAGTAATGCACCCTGTTCGCCAAGACGCAAGCGCCCTTCAGCGAACCAGCGCACCGCCAGTGGGTAGATCAGGTGTTCCTGATGGTGTACCCGCTGTGCCAGGCTTTCGACGGTGTCGTCAGACGCCACCGGTACCACAGCCTGTACGACCAGTGGGCCGCCATCGAGTTCCTCAGTCACGAAGTGTACGCTGCAGCCATGCTCGGCGTCGCCAGCTTCCAATGCCCGGCGATGCGTATGCAGGCCCTTGTACTTGGGCAGCAGCGATGGGTGGATATTGAGCAGGCGGCCCTGATAGTGGCGCACGAAGTCGCCACTGAGGATGCGCATGAAACCGGCCAGCACCACCAGGTCCGGGGCAAAGCCGTCGATGTGCGCCATCAGCGCGGCATCGAAGGCTTCCCGGCCGTCGAACTGGGTGTGGTCGAGCACGACGCTGTCGATGCCGGCCGCCGCAGCGCGCTTCAGGCCGAAGGCATCGGCGCGGTTGGATACGACCGCGCGGATACGCACCGGGCTGTCCTGCCCTTGGCAGCTGTCGATCAGGGCTTGCAGGTTGCTGCCGGAGCCCGACAGCAGTACCACTACATTGCAGGTCTTGCTCGGCATCAGTGTGCCTTGAGGTTCTGCAGCTCGACCTGGGCAGCGCCTTCGGCGGCTTCGGCGATGTGGCCGATGACCCACGGTTGCTCACCAGCGGCACGCAGTTCGTTCAGGGCGGCTTCGACCTGGTCCTGGCCTACGCAGATGACCATGCCCACACCGCAGTTCAGTACGCGGTGCATTTCGTGCTCGTCGACGTTGCCTTTTTCCTGCAGGAAGTCGAACACCGCCGGGCGCTGCCAGCTGGCCACGTCAACCACGGCCTGGGCGTTTTTCGGCAGTACGCGCGGGATGTTGTCCAGCAGGCCGCCGCCGGTGATGTGGGCCATGGCCTTGACTGCGCCGGTGTTTTTGATCAGTTGCAGCAGCGGTTTGACGTAGATGCGGGTCGGCGCCATCAGCAGGTCGGTCAGCGGCTTGCCGTCCAGCTGGGTGTTCTCGATATCGGTAGCCGACACTTCGAGGATCTTGCGGATCAGCGAGTAGCCATTGGAGTGCGGGCCCGAGGACGGCAGGGCGATCAGCGCGTCGCCGGTGGTAACCTTGGAGCCGTCGATGATCTCGGCCTTTTCCACCACGCCTACGCAGAAACCTGCCAGGTCGTAGTCTTCGCCTTCGTACATACCAGGCATTTCGGCGGTTTCACCACCGACCAGCGAGCAGCCGGCCAGTTCGCAACCGGCGCCGATGCCGGTGACCACGGTGGCGGCCACGTCAACGTTCAGCTTGCCAGTGGCATAGTAGTCGAGGAAGAACAGTGGCTCGGCGCCGCAGACGACCAGGTCGTTGACGCACATGGCGACCAGGTCCTGGCCAATGCTGTCGTGCTTGTTCAGGTTCAGTGCCAGGCGCAGCTTGGTGCCGACGCCGTCGGTGCCGGAGACCAGCACCGGCTGCTTGTAGCCGGCCGGGATCTCGCAGAGGGCGCCGAAGCCGCCCAGGCCACCCATGACTTCAGGGCGTGCGGTGCGTTTTGCCACGCCCTTGATGCGTTCGACCAGTGCTTCGCCGGCGTCGATGTCTACACCGGCGTCCTTGTAGCTCAGGGAGGGTTGCTTGCTCATTGATCCAGGCCTTTAGGAGGGAGGGATTCTTAAAAACGACCATGACGGCCAAGGCCGGCTGGTAAGCGGCGGCGGTCTGAAACGTCAGTGGTCTGTGAAGGCGCGCGATTTTATCAGGGTTGCCGGGCAGCGGCCATCCTCAGGCCGACGGGCAGGGCATGAAAAAGATAATTAGTTGGGGCGTTCGCCTTGAGGGAACAGCGATGCGCCGCGCGGGCAGGCGCGCGATCTCACTGGCGCTGAACCGCTCAAGGCGAACACCGGTAAGCCCGACAACACCTGCAAGCAATCTTTCACGCCCCGCGGCTGGTTACCTGGCGCCCCCGTGTATAAGGTATAGGCATTGCGGTAACTGGACAGGAATCCTCCATGCGTTTGTTCAATATTCTGGCAGCCGGTTGCCTGGCGCTGATCTCGGCCACTGCCCTGGCTGAAAATGTCTCAGGCCTTTATCAGGTGCGCGAGCCGGTCACCGGGCCGGGCGCCGAAGCCCGTACCGAGGCCACGGCCAAAGCTCTGGACACGTTGGTGCAGCGTCTGACCGGTGACCCAAAGGCAGCGCAAAGCCCGGCGTTGGCCGAGCTGCGTAAGGACCCTCGGCAAATCATCAACCAGGTGGGCAGCGAAGCCGGCCCGCCCGAGTCGGTGGTGGTCGAGTTCGACCCTGGTAGCACCGAGCGGGCTTTGCGCAAGGCTGGCCTGGCCCTGTGGGGCAGTAACCGGCCCTCGATACTGGGGTGGTGGTTGAACGACAGTGTTGAGGGCAGCAGCCTGGTCGGTGATGGCCAGGCCAGTGCCCAACCCCTGCGCCGCGCCGCGCAGCACCGTGGTCTGCCGCTGCGCTTGCCGCTGGCCGACCTGCAGGAGCAACTGGTCGCCAATGCCAAGCAGATCGAAGGTAGCGACCCGGCGCAGCTGCGCGAAGCATCCGAGCGCTACGGTGCCGATGCTTTGCTGGCGGTACATGCCCAGGAAGCCGACGGCAAGTGGCAGGGCAAGTGGCAGCTGTGGCTGGGCGACCAGCGTGAGCAGGGCAATGCCGAGGGTGCCGATCAGGCAGCCTTGGCTGACGCGGTGATGCTGGCGGTGAGCAGCCGCCTGGCACCGCGCTACGTTACCCGGCCGGGTGCCAGCAGCCAATTGCAGGTGCAAGTGCAGGGCATGAACCTGCAGCGCTACGCCGAACTGGCCCGCGTGCTGGAGCCCTACGGCCCACACTTGCAGGCGGCCGAAGGCACTACCTTGACCTACGGCGTTACTGGCAATCGTGAACAGTTGCGTGCCCAGCTTGGCCTGGCCAAGCTGCAGGAAGTGCCCGTAGAGCAGGCGCCCGCGGTGCCGGCCATGCCAGCACCGGCAGTGGACGCCGCTGCCGGGGAGGCCGTACCTGCGCAGCCAGCGCCCAAGCCGTTCGACGGCTTGCGTTTTCGCTGGTAAGGGGCGCTCGCCGTGACCGACATGCGTCGCTGGATCTGGCTGGGCGCTGCGCTGCTGATCGCTGTGCTGCTTTATAGCCTGCACAGCATCCTTACGCCGTTCCTGGTCGGCATCATGCTGGCCTACCTGGCTGACCCGCTGGTCGATCGCCTCGAGCGCCTGGGGCTATCGCGTACCTGGGGTGTGGTGGTGGTGTTCGGCCTGTTCACCCTGGTGCTGTTGGGCTTGTTGCTGGTGCTTGTGCCGATGTTGGCCAAGCAGTTGGTGCGCCTGTACGAATTGGTGCCGCAGATACTCGACTGGCTCGAGCATGTAGCGCTGCCGTGGGTACAGGGCAGCCTTGGCCTGGCCGATGGTTTCTGGAAGTTCGACAAGATCAAGGCCGCCATCGGCGCGCACATGGGGCAGACCACCGATATCGTCGGTATGCTGCTGTCTCATGCCACCGCCTCCAGCCTGGCGTTGGTGGCCTGGCTGGCCAACATGGTGCTGATCCCGGTAGTGGGCTTCTATCTGCTGCGCGATTGGGACTTGATGATGGGCAAGCTGCGCGGCCTGCTGCCGCGCCAGCGCGAGCCGCAAGTGATGGGCCTGGCAGGTGAATGCCATGAAGTGCTGGGCGCATTCGTGCGCGGGCAACTGATGGTGATGCTGGCTCTGGGCATCATCTATTCTGCCGGGCTTATGCTGGTAGGGCTCGAACTCGGTCTGCTGATCGGCATGCTCGCAGGCCTTGCGGCCATCGTGCCGTACATGGGCTTCATCATTGGCATTGGTGCTGCGCTGGTGGCCGGCCTGTTCCAGTTCGGTGGCGACCTGTACCCGATGCTGGGCATCGTTGCCGTGTTCATGGTCGGGCAGGCACTGGAGGGTATGGTGCTGACCCCGCTGCTGGTGGGCGATCGCATCGGCCTGCACCCGGTTGCGGTAATCTTTGCCATCCTCGCCGGTGGCGAACTGTTCGGCTTTACTGGCGTGCTGCTGGCGCTGCCGGTGGCGGCGGTGATCATGGTGCTGCTGCGGCATGTGCATGCTCTGTACAAGGAATCGGACATGTACGCCGGGAATATCGACCCGGAGCTTTGAACGCCACGCGTTTTGTCTTGGGCCTTTTCGCGCCTGCATCCGCGGTTCGCTTGCACAGCGCAACTTGTTGATTTTGCTTGCCCTATCCGCAGTCGAGATTGTGCGCCCCGCGTTGCGGGTATAGACTTTGCACATTGTTCACCAAAGGCCCCCTGCGGTCCTGTCGACCGCCCGCGAGCATGAAACCACCGATCCAGTTGCCCCTGGGTGTGCGCCTGCGCGATGACGCCACCTTCATCAACTATTATCCGGGCGCCAATGCTGCGGCATTGGGTTACGTCGAGCGGCTATGCGAAGCCGACGCCGGCTGGACCGAGAGCCTTATCTACCTGTGGGGCAAGCAGGGTGTTGGCCGTTCCCACCTGCTGCAGGCTGCCACCCATCGCTTCCAGCAACGCGGCGAGCCCGCTGTCTACCTGCCGCTGGCGCAATTGCTCGATCGTGGCGTAGAGCTGCTCGACTACCTGGCCCAGTACGAACTGGTATGCATCGACGATCTGCATGTGATCGCCGGCAAGGCCGATTGGGAAGAGGCCATGTTCCACCTGTTCAACCGCCTGCGCGACAGCGGCCGACGCTTGCTGCTGGCAGCCTCGGCATCACCGCGCGAGCTGCCGATCAAACTGCCGGACCTGAAGTCGCGCTTGACCCTGGCCCTGGTGTTCCAGATGCGCGGCCTGTCCGATGAAGACAAGCTTCGCGCCTTGCAGCTACGTGCTTCGCGCCGTGGCCTGCACCTTACCGACGAAGTCGGCCATTTCATCCTCACCCGCGGCGCGCGGAGCATGAGCGCGTTGTTCGACTTGCTCGAGCGTCTCGACCAGGCCTCATTGCAGGCACAACGCAAGCTCACCATTCCTTTTCTTAAGGAAACCCTCGGCTGGTAACCCCCTGAAAACACTGGGCCAGAGCGGTAGAACAAAAAAGTCACATCTTTTTCGATAAAATTTGCAAATGGCCATGATAGAGGGCATAGTTTCACCCTTCTAAAGGATTACAGACACGGTCGTGCCCATGCTGAAGCGCTTCGCACCCCTCGTGCCACTCGCACTCGTGACCCTGCTTTTTGGCTGCGCGGCCCAAGGCCCGGTATCTCAGCCCCAGGATCACACCCCGGTCACCGCACAATCGGCAATCAAGGCCAAAGCCTCTCCCTCGGCGGTATTCGGCGAGCCGGAAGAGCTGGCCACCGAAGATGACCTGGCGTCTTTCTCTGGCAGCAAGCCTTACCAATTGCCCGTTCTGGCTGACAGCATTCTCGAGCGCGGCATGTCGTTGATCGGCACCCGCTACCGCTTCGGTGGTACCTCGGAAAAGTCCGGCTTCGACTGCAGTGGCTTCATCGGTTACCTGTTCCGCGAAGAGGCGGGCATGACGCTGCCGCGCTCCACGCGTGAAATGATCAAGGTAGATGCGCCAAAAGTGGCCCGCAACAAACTCAAGCCAGGTGACTTGCTGTTCTTCAGCACCAATGGCCGAGGCCGGGTGAGCCATGCCGGCATCTATCTGGGTGACAATCAGTTCATCCACTCCAGCAGCCGCCGCAGCGGCGGTGTGCGCATCGACAACCTCGGTGATCGCTACTGGAGCAAGACCTTCATTGAAGCCAAGCGAGCCTTGGCCATGGCGCCGACCAACATCGCGCGCAACTGATGTCAAAATGATGTACCCTGCCGCGGCGGTGATGCTTTGAAAAAAAGCACACCGCCGTGCGCATTTACAGAAAGCGTCTAATCTAAATTCTCAACTCTTTTCGGCTGCAGCGCAGCGGTCTCAGACAGGATGTTCTGGCCATGGTAAAGATGGCGCGCTTCGCATTTCTCTCCTTGGCAGCCTTGCTGGCTGCATGCTCCAGCCGTGCGCCTGCGCCGGCCCCTGTGGTACAGCCGCAGGTTACCTATAGCCAACCCAGTCCTTCACCGGTTGCCGATGACGTGCTGATTCGTGCCATTGGTCTGGTTGGCACGCCTTATCGTTGGGGTGGCAATACGCCGGACTCCGGCTTCGACTGCAGCGGCCTGATCAAATATGTGTACCGTGATGCTGCCGGCATCAGCCTGCCGCGCTCGACACGAGAGATGATCGTCATGCGTGCACCGACGGTGGATGCCAGTTCACTGCAGTCCGGTGACCTGGTGTTCTTCGCCACCAGTGGCGGCTCGCAGGTCAGCCATGCCGGCATCTATGTAGGGGACGGGCGCTTCGTGCATGCTCCCTCCACGGGTGGCACTGTCCGCCTGGACTACCTCTCCAACAGCTACTGGGCCAAGGCCTACCTGCAGGCCAAGCGGGTGATTCCGCAAGGGCATCTGGCGCAGAACCCCTGATGTCCATGCCTGTTCAGCGGCCCCGTTGAGCTCGGGGCCGCTAGCGGCTGCCGAGATTCATGTTGCTTTGCTCACCCGCCTGATCACCCGCTTCGATTGACGCTCCCGGTGCAACCCTCTAACCTTCGCGGCGTGTTTCAGGTGCCCTGCCAGCCCCGACTGGGCAGGGTGAAACTGGGAAGCCGGTGGGCGCCAGCATGGCGCGATTCCGGCGCTGCCCCCGCAACGGTAAATGAGTAAAAGGCCGCGCAGGGCCACTGGATGCCAGCATCCGGGAAGGCGCGCAGGCCAGGGCAAAGGCCCACTCACAAGCCCGGAGACCGGCCTGATACTGCCAACGGCATCACGGAGGGTGATGCGCGGTGCACCGTGGCGCCCTGCCATGGCCTCTGCGCGTTCTCCGTTTGCCTGCCTATTACCTGTCGCCGCGCGTTGCCGTGGTGCCAGCCAGCGGAGAACCCTGATGAGCGAATCCACCGAACGCGACGAACGCCACCTGGCGCGCATGCAGCGCAAGAAGGCGGTCATCGACGAACGCATCGCCAATTCCCCTAACGAATGCGGCCTGCTGCTGGTGCTGACCGGCAATGGCAAGGGCAAGAGCAGTTCGGCCTTCGGCATGCTCGCGCGCGCCTTGGGCCATGGCATGCAGTGCGGCGTGGTGCAGTTCATCAAGGGCCGCAACAGCACCGGTGAGGAACTGTTCTTCCGTCGCTTCCCCGAACAGGTGCGCTACCACGTGATGGGCGAGGGCTTTACCTGGGAAACCCAGGACCGCCAGCGTGACATTGCTGCTGCGCAAGCCGCCTGGGCGGTGTCGCGCCAGTTGTTGCAGGACCCAGGTGTACAGTTCGTGGTGCTGGACGAGCTCAACATCGCCCTCAAGCATGGTTACCTCGACCTGGACCAGGTACTGTCCGACATTCAGGCCCGCCCGCCCATGCAGCATGTGATTGTCACTGGCCGCGCTGCGAAGCCCGAGATGATCGAGCTGGCCGATACCGTGACCGAAATGGGCATGCTCAAGCACGCCTTCCAGGCCGGTATCCGCGCACAGAAAGGCGTCGAACTGTGAGTCGATCGCGCCACTGTCCCGCCGTGTTGATCGCGGCACCGGCCTCTGGCCAGGGCAAGACTACCGTCACTGCTGCGCTGGCCCGCCTGCACCGTAACCTCGGGCGCAAGGTGCGGGTGTTCAAGTGCGGGCCCGACTTTCTTGACCCGATGATTCTCGAACGGGCCAGTGGCGCGCCGGTGTATCAGCTGGACCTGTGGATGATCGGTGCCGAGGAAAGCCGTCGCCTGCTGTGGGAGGCTGCCGGCGAGGCTGACCTTATCCTCATCGAAGGGGTGATGGGGCTGTTCGACGGCACCCCGTCTAGCGCCGACTTGGCACGCCACTTTGGCGTGCCGGTGCTGGCGGTGATCGATGGCACAGCCATGGCCCAGACCTTCGGCGCCCTGGCTCTGGGCCTGGCGCGTTACCAGGCCGATCTGCCGTTCGCCGGCGTGCTGGCCAATCGGGTAGGCAGCCTGCGCCATGCGCAACTGCTGGAAGGCAGCCTGACCGAAGGCTTGCGCTGGTATGGCGGCTTGTCCCGCGAGCGCGGCATCGAACTGCCCAGCCGCCACCTGGGCCTGGTGCAGGCCAGCGAGCTGAATGACCTGGATACCCGTCTGGACGCTGCCGCCGAAGCGCTGGGTGCTAGTTGCGATGCGGCGTTGCCGCCGCCAGTGAGCTTTGCCGAGCCCGAACCGCAAACCTGCGCTGCCTCGCTGGCCGGTGTGCGCATTGGCGTGGCGCGGGACGAGGCGTTCGCCTTCACGTATGGCGCTAACCTCGACCTGCTGCGCAACCTTGGTGCCCAGCTGGTGTTCTTCTCGCCGCTGCACGACCGCGAACTGCCGGCAGTCGACAGCCTGTATCTGCCGGGTGGTTATCCAGAGCTGCATCACCATGCGCTGGCCGCCAACGCACCGATGTGCGAAGCAATCCGCGCCCACCATGCGCAGGGCAAGCCATTGCTGGCCGAGTGCGGTGGCATGCTGTACCTGCTCGATGCCCTGACTGACGTGGCCGGTGAACGTGCCGAACTGCTCGGCCTGCTGCCGGGTGAAGCCACCATGCAGAAGCGCCTGGCCGCCCTGGCGCTGCAGGCAGTGGAGCTGCCGGAGGGGACCTTGCGCGGTCACACCTATCACCATTCGCTGACCAGTACTGCGCTGGAACCGATTGCCCGCGGTCTGAGCCCCAACGGCGGGCGTGGCAACGAGGCGGTCTATCGTCTGGGCCGGCTGACGGCCTCTTACGTGCACTTCTATTTCCCTTCCTGCCCGGATGCGGCGGCGGCGCTGTTGCGACCATGAATGATCACGCCTATAGCGACGCCGAGCGCGCCGCAATCTACCGGGCCATCGGCGAGCGCCGCGACATGCGCCATTTCGCGGGTGGCCAGGTAGCGCCCGAGCTGCTTGGCCGCTTGCTGGCCGCCGCGCATCAGGCGCCCAGTGTCGGGCTTATGCAGCCATGGCGATTTATCCGTATCACCCGGCGTGACCTGCGCGGGCACATCCAGGCCTTGGTGGAGGCGGAGCGGATACGCACGGCCGAGGCATTGGGCGAGCGATCCGATGCCTTCATGAAACTGAAGGTGGAGGGCATAAACGATTGCGCCGAGCTGCTGGTGGCGGCCTTGATGGACAACCGCGAACCACACATCTTCGGCCGCCGCACCCTGCCGGAGATGGACCTGGCCTCGCTGGCCTGTGCCATCCAGAACCTGTGGCTGGCCGCGCGTGGCGAAGGGCTGGGCATGGGCTGGGTGTCGCTGTTCGACCCGCAGGCGTTGGCCGCGCTGCTGGGCATGCCCGCCGGTGCCAAGCCGGTGGCGGTACTGTGCCTTGGGCCGGTCGCCGAGTTCTACCCGGTGCCGATGTTGGTGCAGGAAAACTGGGCCGAAGAGCGGCCGCTGAGTGAAATGCTTTACGAAAACCAATGGGGAGAGCGTCAATGAGCGTGGCCTTGCTGACCGTGGCCGGGGTGGCCCTGGACGCGTTGCTGGGCGAACCACAGCGCCGCCACCCCTTGGTGGCCTTCGGCAATATGGCTGGCAACCTTGAGCGCCGTCTGAATGCTGGCGGGCGCGGCTGGCGTAGCCACGGCGTGAGTGCGTGGTTTCTGGCGGTGGTGCCGCTGACCCTGGTGGCGCTGGTCCTTTCGTGGCTGCCATATATCGGCTGGCTGGTTGACGTACTGGCGCTGTACTGCGCCGTGGGGCTGCGCAGCCTGGGCGAGCATGTGCTGCCGGTGGCCAACGCTTTGCGCCAAGGCGATCTGACGGAGGCGCGGCGCCGGGTTGGCTACCTGGTCAGCCGCGAAACGCGCGAACTGGACGAGCCAGCAGTGGCCCGAGCGGCGACCGAGTCGGTGCTGGAGAACGGCAGCGATGCAGTATTCGCCGCGTTGTTCTGGTTTGTGGTGGCCGGTGCGCCCGGCGTGGTGCTGTACCGCCTCAGCAACACGCTGGATGCCATGTGGGGCTATCGAAACGAACGCTTCGAGCGCTTTGGCTGGTGCGCGGCGCGCATCGACGATGTGCTCAACTATATACCTGCGAGGCTGGTGGCCCTGACTTATGCCCTGTTGGGCAAGACCCGTCTGGCCCTGGTCTGCTGGCGCAAACAGGGCCCGCTGTGGGACAGCCCCAACGCCGGGCCGGTGATGGCTGCCGGCGCCGGTGCGCTGGGCGTGGAACTGGGTGGCCCGGCGGTGTACCACGGCGAGTTGCATGAGCGGCCGCGCCTGGGCGAGGGGCCAGTGGCCGATGCCGATGCCATCGAGCGCGGCTGGCAGTTGGTGCAGCGCGGCGTGTGGCTGTGGCTGCTGGTGATCTGCCTGGGGGCGTATATCAATGCTTGAACATGGTGGCCGCCTGCTTCGCGCGGTGCAGCAATACGGTATCGCCCGTGAGCAGTGGCTCGACCTGTCCAGCGGCATTGCGCCCTGGCCATTCCCGATCCCGCCGATTCCCGTCGACGCCTGGGCCCGCCTGCCGGAAACCGAGGACGGCCTGGAGGACGCCGCGCGCGCGTATTACGGCGCCCGCCAGTTGCTGCCGGTCGCCGGCTCCCAGGCCGCGATCCAGGCCTTGCCGCTGCTACGAACAGCCGCCCGGGTAGGCGTGCTGACGCCGTGCTATGCCGAACACCCCTATGCCTGGCAACGGGCGGGGCACCAACTGCTGGCGCTGGAGGAGGCGCAAGTTGAGGCTGCGCTCGACGGCCTCGATGTGCTGGTGCTGGTGAACCCCAACAACCCGACCGGCCACCGGGTATCGCGCGAACGCCTGCTGGCTTGGCATGCCCGCCTGGCTACCCGCGGTGGCTGGCTGCTGGTCGACGAAGCATTCATGGACAACACCCCGGCAGACAGCGTGGTGGACTGCGCCGAACGCCCGGGGCTGATCGTGCTGCGCTCGTTTGGCAAGTTCTTCGGCCTGGCCGGCGTGCGCCTGGGCTTCGTTGCCGCCGAACGCAGCTTGCTGCTGCGCCTGGCCGAGCTGCTCGGCCCATGGACCGTCAATGGCCCGACCCGAGTACTGGCCCAGGCCAGTCTGGCTGATCAAGCTGCCCAGCGCGCGCAGGCCGAACGCTGTGCTGCTGCCAGCCAGCGGCTTGCGCACGTGCTGCACGCGGCCGGCCTGGCGCCCAGCGGTGGCTGCGACCTGTTCCAGTACGTGCGTAGCGCGCATGCTGCGCGACTGCATGAATTTCTCGCCCGGCGCGGCATCCTTGTACGGTTGTTCGAACAGCCAGCGGCCGTGCGCCTGGGGTTGCCTGCCTGCGCCGCGGACGAACAACGCCTGGCCCAGGCCTTGGCGGCTTATCAAAAGGAAACGGCATGACGACCCTCATGGTGCAAGGCACCACCTCCGACGCAGGCAAGAGCACATTGGTGACCGCGTTGTGCCGCTGGCTGCTGCGCCAGGGGGTCGCTGTGGTGCCATTCAAGCCACAGAACATGGCGCTGAACAGCGCGGTGACGGCTGATGGCGGCGAAATCGGCCGTGCCCAGGCGGTGCAGGCCCAGGCCTGCCGGCTACAACCGCACACCGACATGAACCCGGTGCTGCTCAAGCCCAACAGCGATACCGGCGCCCAGGTCATCATCCACGGTCGCGCGGTCACCAGCATGAATGCAGTGGCCTACCACGACTACAAGACCACGGCCATGCAGGCAGTGCTGGCTTCTCACCAGCGCCTGAGTGCCGCGTACCCGGTGGTCATGGTCGAAGGCGCGGGTTCGCCGGCAGAGATCAACCTGCGTGCCGGCGATATTGCCAACATGGGCTTTGCCGAAGCGGTGGATTGCCCGGTGATCCTGGTGGCCGACATCAACCGCGGTGGAGTATTCGCCCATCTGGTGGGCACGCTGGAATTGCTGTCGCCCACTGAACAGGCGCGGGTCAAAGGTTTTGTCATCAACCGCTTCCGTGGCGATATCGCCCTGCTGCAGCCAGGGCTGGACTGGCTGGAACAACGCACCGGCAAACCGGTGCTGGGCGTCCTGCCTTACGTTACTGACCTGCACCTGGAAGCCGAAGACGGCATCGATGTGCGCCAGGGCGTCAAGCACGAGCGTGTGCTCAAGGTGATCGTGCCGGTGCTGCCGCGTATCAGTAACCACACCGACTTCGACCCGCTGCGCCTGCACCCGCAGGTGGACTTGCAGTTCATCGGCCCGGGCCAGCCGATTCCGGCTGCCGACCTCATCATCTTGCCGGGCTCCAAGAGCGTGCGCGGCGACCTGGCACAACTGCGCGAGCGCGGTTGGGACAAGGCTATCGAGCGGCACTTGCGCTATGGCGGCAAGCTGATCGGTATCTGCGGTGGCCTGCAGATGCTGGGGCGCGAAGTGCATGATCCGCTGGGGCTGGAGGGGGCCGCAGGTTCAAGTCAGGGGCTCGGCCTGCTCGACTATGCCACGGTGCTCGAAGCCGAGAAGCAACTGCGAAATGTTGCCGGCACACTGAGCCTTGGGGCGGCAACGGTAACCGGTTATGAAATTCATGCTGGCGTGACCACCGGGCCTGCTCTGGAGCAACCCGCAGTCCAACTGGCTGATGGCCGCCATGATGGTGCTGTCAGTGCCGATGGCCAGATCCTCGCCACCTACCTGCATGGCCTGTTCGAAGGCAGCCAGTCGTGTGCCGCGCTATTGCGCTGGGCCGGGCTGGAGGATGCGCAGGTTATCGACTACGAAGCGTTGCGCGAACACGACATCGAGCGCCTGGCCGATCTGGTGGAAAAGCACCTGGACACCGCACAATTGCGCCAGCTGTGTGGGGTGGCCTGATATGCGTAACCTGATCCTCGGTGGTGCCCGGTCTGGCAAAAGCCGCCTGGCTGAACAGTTGGCCAGTGCCAGCGGCTTGCCGGTGACCTACATCGCCACCAGCCAGCCGCTGGATGGTGAAATGAACGAACGCGTGTTGCTGCATCGCCAGCGTCGGCCGGATGACTGGGGGTTGATCGAAGAGCCCTTGGCCCTGGCTGCGGTACTGCGCGCCGAGGCGGCCGAAGGGCGCTGCCTGCTGGTGGATTGTCTGACCCTGTGGCTGACCAATTTGTTGATGCTCGAAGATGACCAGCGCCTGGCCGAGGAGCGTGATGCCCTGTTGGCGTGCCTGGAACAGTTACCTGGCACCCTTATCCTGGTCAGTAACGAAACCGGCCTGGGCGTGGTGCCCATGGGCGAGCTGACCCGGCGCTATGTCGACCTGGCCGGCTGGCTGCACCAGGCTGTGGCCGAACGCTGTCAGCGTGTCGTGCTGACCGTGGCCGGCCTGCCCCTAATTCTCAAAGGACCTGCACTATGACCCAAGCCTGGTGGCGTGACGCCTGCCAACCCCTCGACAACGCCGCCATGGACCAGGCCCGCGCCCGTCAGCAGCAACTGACCAAACCTGCTGGCTCGCTCGGCCAACTTGAAGAGCTGGCCATTCAGCTGGCTGGCCTTCAGGGCCTTGAACGACCAGCACTGGATCAGGTAGCCATCACCATTTTTGCAGGCGACCACGGCGTGGTCGAGGAGGGCATCTCGGCCTACCCGCAGGCGGTGACCGGGCAGATGCTGCGTAACTTCGTCGGCGGGGGCGCGGCGATCAGTGTGCTGGCGCGGCAACTGCAGGCCAGCCTGGACGTGGTCGACCTGGGCACCATTGACGCGCAGTTGGAGCTGCCCGGCGTGCGCCATCTGCGTCTGGGCGCCGGTACTGCCAACTTTGCCCGTCAACCCGCGATGAGCGAAAACCAGCTGCAAGCGGCCTTGCAGGCCGGCCGCGACAGTGCCCAGCGTGCTGCCGAACAGGGCGCGCAGCTGTTCATCGGTGGCGAGATGGGCATTGGTAACACCACCGCCGCCGCAGCCTTGGCCAGTGTTCTGCTAGGGTGCCCGGCGTCGGCGCTGAGCGGTCCGGGTACCGGCCTGGACAACGCCGGGGTGCAGCACAAGGCCGAAGTCATCGAGAGGGCACTGCGCCTGCATGGCCTGCGTGCTGAAGACCCGTTGCAGGTACTGGGCTGTGTTGGCGGTTTTGAGATCGCGGCGTTGGCCGGTGCCTACCTCGGTTGCGCGCAGGCGGGCGTCGCGGTGCTGGTGGATGGCTTTATCTGCAGTGTCGCTGCGCTCGTGGCAGTGCGCCTCAACCCGCAGTGTCGGGCCTGGTTGTTGTTCGCTCACCAGGGTGCTGAGCCTGGGCACAAGGGCTTGCTTGCTGCGCTGCAGGCCGAACCCTTGCTGGCCTTGGGCTTGCGACTGGGTGAGGGCAGTGGCGCTGCCCTGGCGGTGCCGCTGTTGCGCCTGGCCTGTGCGCTGCATGGGCAGATGGCGACCTTTGCCGAGGCCGCGGTGGCGGACCGCCCGGCATGATCCTCGACTTGCTGCGCCATGGTGAAACGGAACAGGGCGGCCTGCGTGGCAGCCTTGATGATGCCTTGACCGACAAGGGCTGGCTGCAGATGCGCCGCGCCGTGGCCGACGCCGGACCATGGCAGGTGCTGGTCAGTTCGCCGCTGCAGCGCTGCGGGCGTTTTGCCGATGAGCTGGGTGCGCAATTGAAACTGCCAGTGCAGCGTGAGCCCGCCCTGCAGGAACTGCACTTCGGTGATTGGGAGGGCCAAACTGCGGCGCAGATCATGGAGCACCAGGCCGATGCACTGGGGCGTTTCTGGGCCGACCCTTACGCCTTCACACCGCCCAATGGCGAACCGGTCGAGGCGTTCGCCGAACGGGTGCTGGCGGCGGTCGAGCGTTTGCGCCTTCAGCATGCCGGCAAGCGCGTGCTGCTGGTGACCCATGGCGGCGTGATGCGGCTGTTACTGGCCCGCGCCCGTGGCTTGCCCAGGGAGCAGTTGCTGCAGGTCGAGGTTGGCCATGGCGCATTGATGCAGCTGGTGCCGGGTGACGACGGGCAACTGGTCGAGGCGCCCTGAGATGTTGCCGTTCTGGATCGCCTTGCAGTTTCTCAGCAGCCTGCCGGTGAGTCTGCCGGGCATGCCGGCACCGCGTGAGGTGGGGCGTTCGCTGCTGTACTACCCGCTGGTCGGGCTGCTGTTCGGCTTGCTGCTGTGGTTGGCCAGTCATCTGCTACAGGGCACGCCGCCGCCGCTGCACGCGGCTTTGCTGCTGACGTTGTGGGTACTGCTCAGTGGTGCCTTGCACCTGGATGGCCTGGCGGACAGTGCCGACGCCTGGCTAGGTGGTTTCGGCGACCGTGAACGCACTTTGCGGATCATGAAAGACCCGCGCAGTGGGCCGATAGCCGTGGTCACCCTGGTCTTGGTGTTGTTGCTGAAGTTCTGCGCATTGTGGGTGCTGGTCGGGCAGGGTGTCGGGGCGCAATTGCTGCTGGCGCCGTTGATCGGGCGGTCGGCGATGTTGGGCCTGTTCCTTGGCACACCTTATGTGCGACCAGGCGGGTTGGGCCAGGCGTTGGCCGAATATTTGCCCCGGCGTGCAGCCGGGTGGGTGTTGCTGGTTTGTGTGGTGTTCTGCCTGTTCCTGGGCGGATGGAGTGTGCTGCTGGCGCTGGCGGTGTTTGCCTGGTTGCGGTATCTGATGTGCCGGCGCCTGGGCGGGACCACCGGGGATACCGCAGGCGCGTTGCTGGAGTTGCTGGAGCTGGCCGTTGTGCTCGGGTTGGCGCTGGGGCTTTGAGCGTTTGGCCCGACGGCCCTTCCGGGGCTGTTTTGCAGTGCTTTCGCGAAAGGCCTCATAGGTGGAAGGGGCAGTAACTTCCGGCAACGGTCCGATAGCGCCGGCATCTCCTTTGTCGGCGTATCCTCAGTCTCCCCTCGCGCAACCAGGTAGGCTTCCCGTGCATCACTGGATCTTTGCCAGTCTATTGGTCCTGTCCACCCTCCCAGCCACTGCTGCAGATCTCATGGCGTTCTGGGACACCCCACGCCACGGCGGCAACAGCTTCAACCGGCTGCCGCCCGATCAAGCCTACTTCGATGCCCTGAGGGGGTACGGCGCCACCTGGGTGCGGCTGTCGTACGACAAATGGCAACCGGTGAGACGTGATTTCCTCCTCGGCAGCGCCGATACCTATGAAGGCCTGCCCGAGGCCGACCTGGCTGTGCTGCGTGCCACCCTCGACCGGGCGCACCAGGCAGGGCTCAAGGTGGTCATCGCGCCACTCTCGCTACCGGGTATGCGCTGGGCGCAAAACAATCAGGGCCAGTTCGATGATCGCCTGTGGCAAGACAAACGCTACTGGTCCCAGGCTGCGGCCTTCTGGCGAGATATGGCGCGCGAACTGAAGCACCATCCGGCCATCGCTGCCTACAACCTGATCAACGAGCCAGCACCGGAGAAACAGAGCGGCCTGGCTGAACATGCCGAACGCAGGCAGATGCAGCAGTGGTATGTGCAAGAGCAGGGCGGTGCGCGCGATCTGCCCTTGCTGTACCGGCAACTGATAGCGGCCATTCGCGAAGAAGACGCTGATACGCCGATCATGGTCGATGCCGGCTGGTATGCAGGTGCAGACGCGTTCGGCTACTGGCCAGCCCCGCTGGAAGATGCGCGAGTGCTGTACAGCGTGCACATGTACGAGCCCTATGCCGCTACCAGTGCGCCGAACATGGCGCGCAAACATCCCATTGCCTATCCAGGTCCCGTACCTTTTGCCGGGCAGATCCAGCTGTGGGATGGGCAACGAGTGGAACGCTATCTGCGCCAGCCGCTGGCATGGGCCGAAGCCATGGGTGTGCCGCTTTCTCGCCTGGTGGTGGGCGAGTTTGGCTGCATGCGCAGGCTGCCGGGTTGCCGGCAGTATCTTGAAGATGTGCTCGTCGTGCTGGATCGCAACCGGTTGCACTGGGCGTTCTATAGCTTCCGTGAAGACAACTGGGATGGCATGGACTACGAACTGGGCACTGCGAAGGTGCCGTGGCGCTACTGGCAGGCGATCGAGCAGGGCGCGCCAGACCCCTTGGCGCGCAAGGCCACGATTGAGTTCGAGCCGATCCGCAGGCGCTTGAACCCGGACTGACGCTTCTCATCCCTTGTGAAACTTCTTGCAACAGTCAGTATGCGGGTATATACACGTATCCATGCTGACCAGTGAATGTATCTGTACCCATCTGCGTCGTGCCGCCCGCGGGGTGAGCCGGCATTACGACGAAGCCCTGGCCGGCTTTGGGGTCAATGTCGCCCAGTTTTCCCTGCTGCGGCACCTGCAGCGGCTCGACCGGCCCAGTATCACAGCATTGGCCGAAGCCATGGGGCTCGAGCGCAGTACCCTGGGCCGCAACCTGCGTGTGCTGGAGGCGGATGGGCTGGTCGCTCTGGGCGATGGCGACGACCAGCGTAACCGCGTGGTGCTGTTGACCGAGGCGGGTAAGCAACTGCTGCACGTTGCCCACCCAGCCTGGGAGCAGGCCCAGAAAGAACTGGTTGAACGGCTTGGGGTGGGGCAGCGGGATGAACTGGTACGACTGCTGGAACAACTGGCCTGAATTGATACGACTATAAGCGGGTATATACCCGTAAAAACCTTGCGATGTGCTGGAGATAACGACAATGACTTCGGTGTGGCGAACCAGCGGATGGGTATTGGTGGGGGCGGCCTTGATACTGGCGCTGTCTCTGGGCGTACGGCACGGCTTCGGACTGTTCCTGGCGCCGATGAGTGCTGACTTTGGCTGGGGGCGTGAGGTGTTTGCCTTCGCCATTGCCCTGCAGAATCTGATCTGGGGGCTGGCGCAGCCGTTCGCTGGTGCCTTGGCCGACCGGCTTGGCGCGGCACGGGTGGTCATCATCGGCGGTATCCTCTATGCCGTCGGTTTGGTCCTGATGGGCATGGCTGATTCGGCCTGGTCGTTGTCGCTGAGTGCGGGCTTGCTGATTGGCATCGGCCTGTCCGGCACGTCGTTCTCGGTCATCCTCGGTGTGGTCGGGCGTGCTGTGCCGGCTGAAAAGCGCAGCATGGCCATGGGTATCGCCAGCGCCGCCGGGTCATTCGGCCAGTTCGCCATGTTGCCGGGCACCCTTGGCCTGATTCAGTGGCTGGGCTGGTCGGCAGCGTTGCTGGTGCTGGGGCTGATGGTGGCGTTCATCGTGCCTTTCGTCGGCTTGCTGCGCGATCGCCCGTTACCCAGTCACGGTGGCGAGCAGACCCTGGGCCAGGCGCTGCGCGAGGCGTGCACGCACTCCGGTTTCTGGTTGCTGGCGCTGGGCTTTTTTGTCTGTGGCTTCCAGGTCGTATTCATTGGCGTGCACCTGCCGGCCTATCTGGTTGACCAGCACCTGGCTGCGACCACCGGTACAACAGTGCTGGCGCTGGTCGGCCTGTTCAACATCGTCGGTACCTTCACCGCTGGCTGGTTGGGCGGGCGCATGTCCAAGCCACGCCTGCTGACCGGGTTGTACCTGCTGCGTGCGGTGGTGATCGTGCTGTTTCTGTGGGCGCCGGTGAGCGAGTTCAGTGCTTACCTGTTCGGCATTGCCATGGGCCTGTTGTGGTTGTCCACGGTACCGTTGACCAATGGTACCGTGGCCACCGTGTTCGGGGTGCGCAACCTGTCCATGCTGGGCGGTATCGTGTTCCTGTTCCATCAGTTGGGCGCGTTCCTGGGAGGCTGGCTGGGAGGGGTGGTGTATGACCGCACCGGTAGCTACGACCTGGTTTGGCAGATTTCCATCCTGCTCAGCTTGCTGGCTGCTGCCCTTAACTGGCCGGTGCGTGAACGCCCGGTCTCACGCCTGCAGGCCCAGGCTGCATGAACCGCTACCTGATACGCGGCCTGTTGGCTATTGCCGCTTTGCTGCTGCTGGCACTGGTGTGGTGGGGCTGGCATCAGGGTGGGATGGCGCTGATGCAACTGGGCATGAGTGTGTGTTAGGCGCTACCCTGCAAGCTCAAGGATTGTCATGCGGGAGAAACGAGTCATGCGTGCACATTGGTTGACGGTGCCGGTGCTGGCCCTGCTTGCCAGTACATCGAGCTGGGCAGCGGATTGCCCGGCGTTGTTGCAGGGCAGCCTGCCGGAATTGCGCGGCAAGGGGCAGGTCGAGCTGTGCGAGCGCTTTGCCGGCAAGCCGCTCGTGGTAGTGAACACTGCCAGTTATTGCGGTTTTGCCCCGCAGTTCGAGGGGCTTGAGGCGACGTACAAGGAATATCACGAGCAAGGGCTGGAAATGCTCGGCGTGCCGTCCAATGACTTCAAGCAGGAGGACGCCGACAGTGAGAAGACGGCCAAGGTTTGCTATGCCAACTACGGTGTCACCTTCACCATGACCAAGACGCAGGCGGTGCGGGGCAAGGATGCGATACCGCTGTTCGCGGAGCTGGCCAGCCAGAGCAGTGCACCGAAGTGGAATTTCTACAAGTATGTTGTCGACCGCAAGGGCAAGGTGATCGGTAACTTCTCCAGCCTGACCAAACCGGATGATCCCGCGTTCCGCGCCGCTATCGAAAAGGCCATCGCCTCTCAGCAGTAACCGGACTGCACCGGCATCGCCAGCTGGACGGCCTGTGCTTCGAAGCGGCATTCGGCAGTGTATTTCGATGCCCTGAGTTAGATGGCATCGTGCGTCGAACCTGGCATTAGGTGCCTGGGTAGTGCCCGGGCGACAGCTGGCAAGTGCAGGCATGAAAAAAAACCGCCACGAAGGCGGTTTTCATGTAACGCGCAAGAATCAGAAGCGGTAGGTGAGGGAAGCACCGATGCCGTGAGCGCTGTTCTCGTACTTGGCCTGGTAGCTGCCTTTCAAGGCGCCTTCCGTCAGTGAGTCTGGCTGATTATTGACCTTGGTGTCCTCTTCCCACAGATAGGAGTAGGCAACATCGATGGTCATGTCATCGTTCGGGCTCCAGCCGGCACCAAAGCTGACCGCTTTGCGGTCGCCGGTAGGAATACGTGGCGAGCGATCATGGTTGTTGGTGGGCGACTGATCGACGGAGAAGCCTGCACGCAGGGTCCATTCCTTGTTCACCTTGTAGGCAGCACCGATGGCGTGTGCCCAGGTGTCATGCCAGTTCTGTTCCTCGGTGATGGTCTGCAGCGGGTAGCTTGCTAGTGCTTCGTTTTTGACGACGATGCTTTCCAGGCGGCTCCAGCGCGTCCAGGTGCTCCCCGCATACAGTGTCCAGTGGTCATCCAGTTCATGCGTGACCGAGAAGTCTACGGACTCTGGTGTCTTGATTTTCAGGCTGGCGTCGAACTTGCCACTGAGACCAGCAAGGGCAACCGGGTAGGAAACACGGGTATCGCCTTCAAGCTTGTAGTCGACCATCGAGTGGTAGGTCAGGCCCAGGCGGGTGCGATCTGTGGCTTGAACAAGGACGCCGATGTTGTAGCCGATAGCGGTGTCGTCGCCCTTGATTTTGACTTCGCCATCAGGGCCGCCACCCACAACCCCGGGGAAGGCCTTGCTGCTCAGGTTCGAACCCAGTTCACCCTTGATGCGGTTGATGGTCGGGCCAAAACCGATCGACACCTTGTCGTTGAAGGCGTAGCTGACGGTTGGCTGGAAGGTGACAACCTCGACCTTACTCTTCTTGCCCCAGTAGCGCGCGGCATCGTCGCTGCCGTAGTCGGTTACCAGGCCGAACGGTACGTAGACACCAAAACCGACGCTCCAGTGGTCATCGATCGGCTTGACGTAGTAACCCATGGGTACGCCAACGACAGGCACCATGTCACCATCGGTTTCCCCCCCGAAGTTGCTGCCTGGGCCCGATATATCGGTCTTGGCGATGACGGCAGCGCCGCCCACGGTGAATTGTTCGCGTTTGAGGCGGGACATGCCGGCCGGGTTGCCATACACAGTGCTGGCATCTTCGGCAGAAGACGAGCGCCCCGCGAAACCGGTTCCCATGCCGCTGATACTTTGTTCGTTCAGCGCGAACCCGGCGGCGAACAGTTGGCTGGAAGCAAGCGCAACAGCTACGCCGAGGGAGGTTTTGAGCATTACTTTTTTCATTATTAGAAAACTCCTTGGGATCTCCGGGGCGAAAAGCTACCAACAAATCACGCGCTGCGCTATAGGCTCAATCGCAGGAGTTAGAGCTGTTTTGTAGGACAATCCGACCAAAATTCCCTTTTTTCCGGTTTAGTTGTAGGACGCGTCTCAAGATGCCTGTGGCATTTTCTGATTTATGCAGGCCTGCCAGGCGTGGGTGAAGTCGCGCAGGCGACCTTGGGGGTTGAAAATCTGTCGCCAGATCCGCGCCAGTGCCAATAGATCGTCCGCCGCAGGCAATGGTGTGGCCTGCTCTTCGATGAGCATCCAGGCAATGGCGGTGGAATAGCGCAGGTTGACGGTGAGCTCCAGGTGCGGGCCACCAAGGAAGGCGTGCTGGCTGGCCAGGCCGCGGACCAGGCTGGCCAGGTCGGGGTCACGGGCCAGGTAATCGTCCCAGAGCGCCTGGTGACGCTGTTCACCGATACGGTAAAGACCATGGCCGCGTCGGTCATGCAGGGCTGAGCCGAGGGCTGACTGGCTGGCAGCGATGCCCAGTAACAAGGCTTCGGCGCTGGCGCAGTGACGGTTCAGGTAGACCAAGGTGGGTCGGATCACATACTGACACAATTCATTCGCCGCAATACCCATGATGCCCTCGAGCAGGTAAGGGCCGGACGGGCGCTGGAGCTTGGCAGCTGGTGAATGATCAGGCCCGCCGGGAGCGGAAAGCACCGCTCGAGTTGAAGTGTAGTGTGATAATCGTGGTGTAAAGAGCTGTTTTTAAATCGATTGCTGCCTGATGCTCCGGGCTATATGCCCTACGGCAATTATGCCGCGAGCGTTCAGGCAGGCTTGCGATGGGATGATTCAGCGCTTGAATACACCGGTATTCGCCGGTCACGCGGTGAGCGACTGACGAGTCCGGGCGATCACCGCCTGCAGCGGTTCGTTGCGGCTGTACTGCTCGTGGTACAGGCGTTCGGTATGGCAGGCAACGCCGTGTTCGTCTACCAGGGTGAAGCTGAAGCTGCCCTTGCGTGGGGCAACGATAAGGCACTTCAACGGCGAGAAGGCCTGGGAGAGGGTGCCAATGGCAGCCTGAATCTGATGATGAGTTTGCATATTGTTGGAGGTTCCTGCTTTAAACACGGGGGATATGATCCGTGCATGATAGAAACGTTCCAGTGACGCCTTTATTAAGGGACGAACGAACCTGACTGGAACAGGGCAGCCAGAGGGGGCGCAATCAAATGTAGGCGCTTGGGCTGACTGGTAGGTACTTCGGAAGGCAGGCAGCACGCCGGGGCCAAGGTTCTAGGCCGTCGAGGTGGGATCCTGATCAATCTGTCATGTGATTCGTGCTTGCGCAGCGCTAGGCTGGCGAGTGAACCATTGAATGGGCCGGTCCTGGTTTCAGCAGAGCTGCTTTTGGGGGAGCGAGTCTGCAAGGACGCTTGCGGCCAGAATTGACTTTCAGCTTGGTACTAACGAGGGGCACCTTACCGGAAGTGCAGATGTTTGGCAAGCACTACGTTTGTTCAGGTGAGCCGCGCAGTATGGCGCGAATTCTCGCTGCTGGGAAGAGGGGGTAAATGGCCCAAATGCCGGCCGATGTGCCCTTTTCGGGCACCCAAATGGAGGTTTATGGTGCACTTGTTCACATTCGGGGCAGCGCTTGTAACGGCTTGGCAACACCACCCCGCAGCCTCGCCAATGCCTTGACTGCGTGGTTAAGTCAATGAAAAAAAACACTATTTTTAGCTGGTGAAAAAATCGTCAGTTTGACCAAAACCCCCAATTCATGGGGGTTTGAGGGGTGTGAGAGGGGGTTGTCCACCGAGTTATCCACAGGAACTGTGGATTGTCCCGAGCGCTTGCTCTAGCACGGGCGTGCCAGCAATGGGATGAACTGTCCGACAATCGTCATGCTCCAGCAGACCGGTTGGTCATCCACCTGAAAACGTCAAGAAAAGATCATTGAATTTTTTTTCAATCCGCCAGAAATCGACAGGCCAAGGCGAAAAAAAAAGAGTAGAGTGGCGCGCCTTTCGAGTCACCAAACCTGTTGCTCATGAAGTTTCGCGGTAAACACCTCGCCAGCCCCACTGCATCGACACTTGCACCTCCCGCTAAACGCTTTTCCCTGAAAGTGGCCCTGTGGTTGCTCGACAGCCCGCGCCTGGGCGACAAACCTCAGGTCAAGCACCTAGCCGGGCACCTTTTGAAGCAGCCGGCGCGCGAGGGGGTGGTAGTGGCGCAAAGCCGACTGGGGCAGATGTTGTGCCGCGATTGTGGCAACGCCCGCGACCGCCGTATTGGCCATGAGCTGCTGCGTCAGGCAGCCCGCGCAGGGGATCGGCGGGCGCAGCTGGAGTACGCTCGGCTGTGTCAGCACAACGAGCCGGAGCAGGCGCGCTATTGGCTCGAGCTTGCCGCAGGGCAGGGGTCGCAGGAAGCGCGCCGGTTGCTGCGACAGTGGTTTGCTGCCTGAGCGCTGTTGCCTGCGCGGGCCCTTTCGCGGGCAAGCCCGCTCCCACCAGATTACCTCTGTCTTCAGGCTTGCGCGGCACTTGCAGAAGCGGGTTTACCCGCGAATACGGTAGCAGCAGCAAAGGTGGACGGCGGGTGATAATTGGCCAGCAGGCCCGGTCCTTTCGCGGGTAAACCCATCTACAGGCGACCGCGCAGGCTTTTCAGATTTTGAGCAAGACAGTTGCTTCCACCTGTGGGAGCGGGCTTGCCCGCGAAGAGGCCGATGCAGGCAACACACCAGTCAGGCTGATAAGCTGCACTCAATTTGCATCAGAGCGTTCGGGGTAAGCATGACAGTGGATCTGGCCAGCATTCTGCTGGGCTTGGTGGCAGGCGCAATACCCTGTCTGGTGTGGGTCATGCAGGTGCAGCGCCGCCAGGGCGCACGGCAAGGTGAGCAGGCCTTGCTCGAAGAGCGCCTCAACGCTGCCCAGTTGGCCCAGGCCGGTCTGCAGGCGCAACTGGATGCCAGTCGCGACGAGGTCAGCGACCTCAGTGAAGCCAATGCCGTCAAACAGGCCCAGCTGGCCGCCCAAGGCCGTGAGCTGGAGCTGCTGCAGATCGACCGCGACAATGCCCGTGACGCCGCCCACGCCTGGAGCCTTGAGCGCGCCAACCGCGAAGCTGAACTGCGCCGCCTGGAGGCGCAAACGGCGCGCCTGGACGCAGAACTGCGTGAACAGCAGGAAAGCCACCAGCAACGTCTGGAAGACCTGCAGGAGGCCCGTGACACCTTGCGCGCCCAGTTCGCCGACATGGCCACCAAAATCTTCGACGAGCGCGAACAGCGCTTCGCCCAGACCAGCCAGCAGCACCTGGGCCAGTTGCTCGACCCGCTCAAGGAGCGCATCCATGCCTTCGAAAAACGCGTGGAGGAAAGCTACCAACAAGAGGCCCGCGAGCGCTTCTCGCTGGGCAAGGAGCTGGAGCGCCTGCAACAGCTCAACCTGCGTCTGTCCGACGAAGCCACCAACCTTACCCAGGCCTTGAAAGGCCAGAAGACCCAAGGTAACTGGGGGGAGCTGATCCTCGAACGTGTGCTGGAGCATGCCGGCCTGGAAAAGGGCCGCGAATACCAGACTCAGGTCAGCCTGAAAAGCGCCGACGGCGAGCGCTTCCAGCCGGATGTGCTGATCATGCTGCCCGGCAACAAGCAGGTGGTGGTGGACGCCAAGGTCAGCCTCACGGCGTACCAGCAGTTCGTTGCCGGCAACGACGAAGCCGCGCTCAAGCAGCATGTGCAGTCGCTGCGCAGCCACGTCAAAGGCCTGTCGAGCAAGGACTACAGCCGCCTCGAAGGCCTGCACAGCCTGGATTTCGTGTTGTTGTTCGTGCCCATCGAGGCGGCCTTCTCGGCGGCCCTGCAGGCCGAGCCGAACCTGTTCCAGGAGGCCTTCGACCGGCAGATCGTGATTGTCAGCCCTACCACGTTGCTGGCGACCTTGCGGGTCATCGACAGCCTGTGGAAGCAGGAACGTCAAGGACAGAACGCCCGCGAGATTGCCGAGCGTGCCGGCTGGCTCTACGACAAATTCGTGCTGTTCATCCAGGACCTGGACGAGCTGGGCAGCCGCCTGCAGCAGGTGGACAAGGCTTATGCCGCAGCGCGCAACAAGCTGTGCGAAGGGCGTGGCAACCTGGTCAGCCGAAGCGAGCAGCTGAAGCTGCTGGGGGCCCGCGCCAGCAAGAGCTTGCCGGCAGACCTGCTGGAGCGGGCGCTGTCCGACGAAGCGCTGCCCGACGTAGCGGTTACTGAGCCAGGCTCAGATGGCGATTGAGCAGGGCGCGCAAGGCCGCCGGCTTGACCGGCTTGGCCAGGTAGTCCAGGCCTGATGCGTGTACCAGGGCAATGGTTTCCTTGCTGCCGTCGGCGCTGATCACTACACCGGGTACCGGCTCACCCAGCCGTGCTCGAAGCCAGCCCATCAGCCCTGTGCCGGTCTCGCCGTCGTCCAGGTGATAGTCCACCAATGCCAGGTGCGGGCGCATGCCCTTGGCCAGCAAGGCTTCGCATTCGGCCTGGTTGCGCGCGGTCCATACCTGGCAACCCCAGCGGCTCAGCAGGCTGTTCATGCCGATCAGGATGCTGTCTTCGTTGTCCACGCATAGCACTTGTAGCCCGGCCAGTGGCTGGCCGCCCTGTTGTTCCACGGGGGCGCTTGGCGCCGCGGCGGCCTGGCGCGCAATCGGTACGCTGACGCGGAACACCGTGCCTTTGCCCGGCCATGAGCGCACTTCCAGCGGATGCCCCAATACCCGGCACAGCCCGTCTGCGATTGCCAGACCCAGGCCTAGCCCCTTCTCGGCGCGGGTCTGGTGGCTGTCCAGGCGCTTGAACTCCTGAAAGATCACTTGCAGCTTGTCGTCAGCAATGCCCGGGCCACGGTCCCAGACCTCCAGCCACAGGCGCTCGCCCTGTCGGCGCGCGCCCAGCAGGATCGGGCTCTTGCCATAGCGCAGGGCATTGGTGAGGAAGTTCTGCAGCACCCGGCGTAGCAGTTTCATGTCGCTGTCCACCCGCAGGCGGCTGCCGCGCAGGCGGAACTCCAGGCCCTTCTCGGCCGCCAGCAGCTTGAACTCGGCGCCCAGGGTGTCGAACAGCTCATTGAGGGCGAAGGGTTTGGCATCCGGGGTGATCTTGCCGTTTTCCAGGCGCGAGATGTCCAGCAGGTCGCTGATCAGCTCTTCAGCCGAGCGCAGCGAGCTGTCCATGTGCTGTACCAGTTGCTGGGCCTCTTCGTTCATGCCCTCGGCCTGTTGCGACAAGGCGGCAGAGAAAAGCCGTGCGGCGTTCAAGGGTTGCATCAGGTCATGGCTGACGGCGGCCAGGAAGCGGGTCTTGGACTTGCTCACTGCTTCGGCCTGGCTCTTGGCTTCGGACAGCGCCTGGTTCAACTGCGACAGTTCGTGGGTGCGCTCCGCCACGCGTTGCTCAAGGCGTTCGTTGGCATCGCGCAGGGCCTGCTCGGCCTCGCGGAACGGGGTGATGTCGGTGAAGCTCATGACAAAGCCGCCGCCCGGCATGGGGTTGCCGATCAGCTCGATCACCCGGCCATTGGGGAACAGCCGCTCGGAGGAGTGCGCGCGGCCCTGGCGCATCCAGTGCAGCCGCCGCGCCACATGCACCTGCGCTTCGCCGGGGCCGCACAGGCCGCGCTCGGCGTTGTAGCGGATGATGTCGGCAATCGGTCGCCCTACGCTGATCAGCCCGTCCGGGTAGTTGAACAGCTCCAGGTAGCGGCGGTTCCAGGCCACCAGGTGCAAGTTCTGGTCGACCACGCTGATGCCCTGGTTGATGTTTTCGATGGCGCCTTGCAGCAGGGCGCGGTTGAACTGCAGCACCTCACTGGCTTCGTCAGCGATGCGCACCACGTCTTCCAGCTGCATGTCGCGGCCTTCGATGGCTGCTTTGACCACGGCACGGGTCGAGGAGGTGCCGAGCACCCCGGCCAGCAGGCGTTCGGTGTGCTCGATCCAGTCGCCATCGGCGTTCTGGTTCGGGTTGAAGCCCTTGCCCTGGCGGTAGGCAAAGCGGATGAAGCTCTGCCGTGCGCGCTCTTCTCCGACAAAGCGCGAGGCCAGGGTCAACAGGTCGTCGATCTGCACCGCCAGCAGCGGCTTGCTGCTGGGCCGCGCGCTGGTCTGCTGGCCAATGAAGCGGCCGGCCTGCCAGTGCTCGGAAACCCGTGTGCGCGACAGCACCGAAACCCAGGCGAACAGGGTGAAGTTGCCTGCCAGTGACAGCACCACACCTTGGGTCAGCGGACTGATCGGCAGGTTCAGCGGGTTGCCATGCAGCCACGCAAGGCCAGGGAACAACTGCAACGACCAGCCCAGGCTGTGCGCGGCAATCGGCAGCACCAAGGTGTAGAACCACAGGAAAATGCCGGCGGCCAGGCCGGCGAACACACCGCGACGGTTGGCCTGCTTCCAGTACAGCGCGCCAAGCATGGCCGGGGTGAGCTGGGTCACGGCGGCAAAGGCGATCTGGCCGATGGTCGCCAGGCTGGCGGTGGAACCCAGCAGGCGGTAGCTGACATAGGCCAGCAGCAGGATCACCACGATGGTTACCCGGCGTACCGAAAGCATCCAGTGGCGGAATGCTTCGAAAGGCCGCTCGGCGTTATTGCGGCGCAGCAGCCAGGGCAGCAGCATGTCGTTGGACACCATGGTCGACAGCGCCACGGCCTCGACGATCACCATGCCGGTGGCCGCCGAGGCGCCGCCGATGAACGCCAGCAGGGCAAGGCTCGGGTGCGCCTCTGCCAGCGGCAGACTGATGACGAACGAGTCGGAGATCACCGTGCCTGGCAGCAGCATCTGCCCGGCCAGGGCAATCGGCACCACGAACAGCGCGGCCAATGCCAGGTACATGGGGAATACCCAGCGCGCCAGGCGCAAGTCCTGCGGCTCGATGTTCTCCACCACGGTAACGTGGAACTGCCGGGGCAGGCAGATGATTGCCATCATCGCCACGGCGGTTTGCACCACCATGGACGGCCAATTGATGGTTTCTTTCCAATAGTCCTGCAAGTGGATCGACTGGCGGGCCTGGCTGAACAGGTCGTCGAAACCGTCATACAGGTTGAAAACGATGAAGATGCCCACGGCAAGGAACGCCAGCAGCTTGATCATTGATTCGAAGGCGATCGCCAGGACCATGCCACGGTGGTGCTCGGTCACATCCAGGCTGCGGGTACCGAAGACGATGGCGAACAGCGCCAGTACCAGCGATATCACCAGCGCGGTGTCCTGCACGCGGGTGCCGGTGGCATCGGCGTTGGCGCCGATCAGCAGGTTCACGCCCAGTACGATGCCCTTGAGCTGCAAGGCGATGTACGGCAGCACGCCGACCAGGCAGATCAGCGCCACCACCACTGCCAGGGTCTGCGACTTGCCGTAGCGCGCGGCAATGAAGTCGGCGATCGAGGTGATGTTCTGCTGCTTGCTGATCAGCACCATCTTCTGCAGCACCCAAGGCGCGAAGATCAGCAGCAATACCGGGCCCAGGTAGATTGGCAGGAACGCCCAAAGCTGTTCGGCGGCCTGGCCCACCGCGCCGAAGAAGGTCCAACTGGTGCAGTACACGGCCAGCGACAGGCTGTACACCCAGGCGCGCAGCTTTGGCGGCAAGGGCGTGCTGCGACGGTCGCCGTAGAAGGCGATGGCGAACATGATGGCCATATAGGCCAGGGCGACCACGGCGATCAGCCCGCTGGACAACGACATGAAGACTCCGAAGCAAAAAGGTAACGCGGTCCCGATCAATCAGTCTGGCACGCAAGTGCCGCTTCGTCAGCGCAGACGATGGTTGTAGGAGCGGGTTCACCCGCGAATAGGCAGGAACAGGCAACATCAAACCGTGCGGGTACCCAACCCGTAAAACACCCCTGCCAGTATCACCGACAACACCAGCAGGTAGAAGACCGCCCCTGGCCACAGGTGTGCCAGTGCAAACCCCACCATCACTGGGCCCAGCGCCGCCCCCAGATTGGACAGGTTCTGTGCGCCGTAATACACCCCGCGCAAGTGCTCCGGTGCAATCAGGTCGATGAACATGTACTCGGCCGGGATCACGATGATTTCACCCAGCGTGAACACCAGCATCGCCAGGCACCAGGCCAGCACCGAGCCAGCCAGTGCAAAACCCAGCAAGCCGGCGATAAACAGGCCCATGCCGGCCAACAGCCACGGCATCAGGCGCTGGCGGCTGATACGCCGGCCAATCAGATACTGCAAGGCAATGACCGTCACGGCGTTGGTGGTGACCAGATAGCCGATCAGCCGTGCGGCTGCGGTGGGGTTGCTGGTTACCACCAGGTACTGGGACAGGTAGGCGGTGAACTGGCCGAACACCACCGCGCTCAGCACCCCTCCCGCGGTAAAGCACACCAGCCGACGATCCCGCGCCAGCCCCAGCGCCACTTGGCCGAAGCCGGCCGCAGGTTTGTCCGGCGCGCTGGCCTGCAGGCTGCGATCACCCAGGCGCCAATAAGCCAGGCACATGGCCAGGCCAAGCAGGGCAGAGGCGAGGAACGGCACATGGTCGTTCAGTTCAAGCATGGCCACGCCCAGCAACGGGCCGGCGGCGTAGCCAACGTTGCTGAGGGTGTACTTGATGGCGAAAACCTCGGCCCGCTCATCCACTGGCAGTAACGCGCAGAAGCCCGCCTTGGCGGCGATGTCGACCACTGCCAGGGCCAGGTTGATCAACACCAGACAAAAGAAGAACGGCAGTGCCGAACGGCTGGCGACCGCGCCGACGAAGGCCAGGGCGAACAGCAGGGTACTGATGCTGACCAGCGCGTGGTTGCTCAAGGTGTCGACCAGATGGCCACCGTACAGACTCAATAGCGAGGCGACGATCAGCGCGCCACCGATCAGCAGGCCGATCTGGCTGATCGGCAGCTGGAAATTGTCTGCCAGGTAAACCACCAGGTAGGGCAGGGTGAGGGCGCGGGCGATGGTAAGCGTGAAGGTGGTGGTGAGCAGCAGGCGAACGGTGTGCGGGTAGCGTTTTATGGCGGCGAGCATTGCCACGTCCTTGTTATGCGGGTTTGCCGGGCACAAGCATAAGCCACAAGCGGCCCTTGCAGCAGCACCGACAACATTCGAGTGAATGCGGGAATTCTCCGGCCGCTTCACAGCCCTCCGCGACACAAGGCCGCGTCACAAGCAAAAGGGCGACGGGCGGAGGATTGACAGCCCGACAGGCTGGGGGAATACTCTTGAAAAATTCATATATATGTTTATATAACAAGACGAGAGCGAGACCCATGCACCCATTGACCGGTGATGCTCGACTGCCCCGCTACCAACAACTGCGCGACCACATGGTCGCGCAAATTGCCAACAACCGCTGGCGTCCGGGGGAAGCGATCCCGACCGAAGCAGCCTTGGCCACCGAGTTCGACCTGTCGATCGGCACCGTGCGCAAGGCTGTCGATGTGCTGGTAGCCGAAGGCGTGCTGGAGCGTCAGCAGGGTCGCGGCACCTTCATTCGCCGCCCGCAGTTCCAGTCGTCGCTGTTCCGCTTCTTCCGTTTCGAAGCCGCCAATGGCGAGCGCGTGGTGCCGGAAAGCCGCATTCTCTCTATCGAGCCGCTTCCGGCGCCTTCGGCGGTGGCCGAGGCATTGGGCCTGGCGGGGGAGGCTGATGTGATCCGCATCGTTCGCACCCGTCTGCTTGGCGCCCAGCCGGTGCTGGCTGAAGAGATCTGGCTGCCGCGTCAAACCTTCCAGCCGCTGCTGGACGTGGATTTGAACAGCAAGGGCCCACTGCTGTACCCGATCTACGAAGCGCTGTGCGGTCAGGTGGTCGCCTACGCCGAAGAGACCCTGACCGCCGAAGCGGTCGACGCGGTGCATGGCCGCTTGCTGCAACTGCCGGCCGACAGCCCGGTGGTAGTGATCGAGCGCCTGGCCCGGGATTACGCCGGCAAACCTCTGGAATGGCGCCGCTCGCGCGGCCATGCGCAGCACTTCCGCTACCGCATCGACATTCGCTGAACCGGTCGCTTCACCCTTTTACCTGTCTGCGCCGTGCTGCCACGGCGCAGTGGCTTCGCCTGCCCGTCACACCCACGACTAGAAGGATAACAATCATGTTCAGCTGGTATCGCGAGATCACCTCACGGGAACGCAAGACATTCTGGGCCTGTTTCGGCGGTTGGTCGCTCGATGCGCTGGAAGTGCAGATGTTCGGCCTGGCCATCCCCGCGCTGATCGCCGCGTTCTCCCTGACCAAGGGCGACGCCGGCCTGATCAGTGGCCTGACCCTGGTGACCTCGGCAATCGGCGGCTGGCTGGGTGGCACCCTGTCCGACCGCTATGGTCGCGTGCGTACCCTGCAATGGATGATTCTCTGGTTCTCGTTCTTTACCTTCCTTTCGGCATTCGTCACCGGTTTCTACCCGTTGCTGTTCGTCAAGGCCATGCAAGGCTTTGGCATTGGTGGCGAATGGGCAGCCGGCGCTGTGCTGATGGCCGAAACCATCAACCCCAGGTATCGCGGCAAAGTCATGGGTACGGTGCAGAGTGCCTGGGCTGTGGGGTGGGGGCTGGCGGTGGCACTGTTTACGCTGATTTACTCACTGGTACCGCAGGAGTTTGCCTGGCGGGTGATGTTCTTCGTCGGTCTGCTGCCATCGCTGCTGATCATCTGGGTACGCCGCAACGTGCCTGAGCCGGACAGTTTCCAGCGCCTGCAGAAAGAAAAAGCCATCCCCTCCAGCTTCTTGCAGTCGATGGCTGGCATCTTCCGCCCGGAACTGCTGCGTGTGACCCTGCTGGGCGGCTTGCTCGGCCTGGGTGCCCACGGTGGCTAGCACGCGGTGATGACCTGGTTGCCGACCTTTCTCAAGACAGAGCGCAACCTCTCGGTGCTTAACTCTGGCGGTTACCTGGCGGTGATCATCCTGGCCTTCTGGTGTGGCTGCGTGGTCAGCGGCCTGCTGATCGACCGTATTGGCAGGCGCAAGAACATCCTGCTGTTCGCCCTGTGCTGTGTACTGACCGTGCAGGCCTACGTGTTCTTCCCGCTGAGCAATACCCAGATGCTGTTCCTCGGCTTCCCGCTGGGCTTTTTCGCCGCCGGCATCCCGGCCAGCCTTGGCGCGTTTTTCAATGAACTGTACCCGGCTGACGTACGCGGCGCCGGGGTGGGCTTTTGCTACAACTTCGGTCGCGTGCTGTCGGCCGTGTTCCCCTTCCTGGTCGGGCACATGAGCGAATCGATGTCGCTGGGGAGTGCCATCGGCATCGATGCCGGCATCGCGTATGGCGTTGCGGTGATCGCAGCCCTGTGCCTGCCCGAAACCCGTGGCCGCAACCTTGAATCTGCACCTGCGCCGGAAGCGGCCGGTGCCGTCGCCAAGTAACCTGAACGTGTTTGTATGAGAACCATGCCCCACGCACCCGCTTTGCACCTGACCGCCATCGACAGCCACGCCCACGTGTTCAGCCGTGGCCTGAACCTGGCCAGCCAGCGGCGTTATGCGCCCAGTTACGATGCGCCGCTGGGCGACTACCTGGGCCGGCTGCGGGCTCATGGTTTCAGCCATGGCGTACTGGTCCAGCCCAGCTTCCTGGGTACCGACAACCGCTATTTGCTCAGCGCCTTGCAGACCGTGCCTGGGCAACTGCGCGGGGTGGTGATGCTGGAGCGGGATGTCGAGCGCGCGACGTTGGCGGAAATGGCCCGGTTGGGGGTAAGGGGTGTACGCCTCAACCTCATGGGGCAGGATATGCCTGACCTGACCGACGCGCAGTGGCGGCCGCTGCTGGAACACATCGGCGAGCAGGGGTGGCACGTGGAACTGCACCGTCAGGTGGCGGACATTCCAGTGCTGGTGCGGGCATTGCAGCCCTATGGCCTGGACATCGTGATTGACCATTTCGGCCGGCCAGATGCCCGCCTTGGCCTGGGCCAGCCGGGGTTTGCCGAACTGCTCACCCTGAGCGGTCGGGGCAAGGTATGGGTGAAGGTGTCCGGCATCTACCGGCTGCAGGGCTCGCAGGAACAGAACCTGGCATTCGCCCGTCAGGCGCTGTGCGCGCTGGAAGCCCATTACGGCGCAGAGCGGTTGATGTGGGGCAGTGACTGGCCGCATACCCAACATGAGTCGGAGGTCAGTTTCGGCACCGCTGTCGAACAGTTCGAGGCCTTGGGGTGTTCAGCGCAGTTGCGCCAGGCACTGTTGGTGGATACCGCGCGGGCGTTGTTTGGCTTCGAGTGACTTAGCGCCAGTGCTGCAACTGCCAGCAGGTCCTTGAAAGCAATCTCGCCTGGCCATGCCTGAGCTGGTGCTTGCCAGCCAGCGCATTTCCCATGCAGATTTGTGGCCCGGCGCGCTTGGCGAGCCTCCAATTGAAAAGCCCTCAGGACCAAGGACGATGAGTCACTCTTCGCAATTCACCTTGCTCGGCAAGCGGCGTTTCCTGCCGTTTTTCATCACTCAGTCGCTGGGTGCCTTCAACGACAACCTGTTCAAGCAGTCGCTGATCCTGGCGATTTTGTTCAAGCTCAGCCTGGGCGATGGTGACCGATCGATCTGGGTCAACCTGTGTGCCTTGCTGTTCATCCTGCCGTTTTTCCTGTTTTCGGCGCTGGGCGGGCAGTTTGGCGAGAAGTTCGCCAAGGATGCGCTGATCCGCGCAATCAAGCTGGCCGAAATCGTGATCATGGCGATTGGTGCGCTGGGCTTTGTCACCAACCATCTGGCGCTGATGCTGGTGGCGCTGTTCGGTATGGGGACCCACTCGGCGCTGTTCGGCCCGGTGAAGTATTCGATCCTGCCGCAGGCCCTGCGCGAGGAAGAGCTGGTGGGCGGTAACGGGCTGGTGGAAACCGGTACCTTCCTCGCCATCCTCGCCGGCACTATCGGCGCCGGGGTGATGATGTCGGCCGACAGTTACGCAACGGTGGTGGCCGGTGGCGTGGTCGGCACGGCGGTACTCGGCTACCTGGCCAGCCGCTGGATCCCCCGGGCTGCTGCCGCCTCGCCGCAAATGCCGCTGGACTGGAACATCTTCAAGCAGTCGTGGGTGATCTTGCGCATGGGCCTGGGCCAGCCGCCGGCGGTGTCGCGTTCGATCGTCGGCAACTCGTGGTTCTGGTTTGTCGGCGCCATCTACCTCACGCAGATCCCGGCCTATGCCAAGGATTGGCTGCACGGTGACGGCACGGTGGTGACCCTGGTGCTGACACTGTTCTCGGTGGGCATCGCCCTGGGCTCACTGCTGTGCGAGCGGCTCAGTGGACGTAAGGTGGAAATCGGCCTGGTGCCGTTCGGCTCGTTCGGCCTGACCCTGTTCGGCCTGCTGTGGTGGTGGCACTCCGGTGATGTGCCGGCTGCAGCAGCGCCGCACGACTGGCTGGCATTGCTGGGCATGAGCCAGGCCTGGTGGATCTTGCTGTCGATCATTGGCCTGGGCGTGTTCGGCGGCTTCTACATCGTGCCATTGTATGCGTTGATCCAGGCCCGCACGGCCGAGGACGAGCGCGCCAGGGTGATCGCGGCCAACAACATCCTCAATGCCTTGTTCATGGTGGTGTCGGCGGTGCTCACCATCATCCTGCTAGGCGTGGCCAAGCTGAGCATCCCGCAGCTCTTCCTGGTGGTGTCGCTGCTCAATATCGCGGTCAACACCTATATCTTCAGGATCGTCCCCGAGTTCACCATGCGCTTCCTGATCTGGCTGCTCAGCCATTCGATGTACCGCGTGCAGCACCGAGACCTTGAGCGCATCCCCGACGAGGGTGCAGCGTTGCTAGTGTGCAACCACGTGTCGTTCGTCGATGCGTTGCTGCTGGGCGGGGCTATCCGCCGGCCGATCCGCTTTGTCATGTACTACAAGATCTACAACCTGCCGGTGCTCAACTTCGTGTTTCGCACTGCCGGTGCCATCCCGATTGCCGGGCGTAACGAAGACCAGGCGACGTACGAGCGGGCCTTCGCGCGCATTGCCGAGTACCTGGCGGATGGCGAGCTGGTGTGCATTTTCCCGGAAGGCAAGCTGACGGGCGATGGCGAAATCGATGTCTTCAAGGGTGGGGTCAGCCGCATCCTCGAAGAAACGCCGGTACCGGTGATTCCGCTGGCCTTGCAGGGGTTGTGGGGAAGCTTCTTCAGCCGTGACCCGGCCAAGGGTTTCTTCAAGCGCCTGTGGTCGCGGGTGACCATCGTGGCAGGCGCCGCCGTCCCGGTGGAGGCGGCGCAGCCTGAAGTGTTGCGTGAACAGGTCAGCCGCCTGCGCGGCCATCTGCGATAGGGGCTAGCTGGCGCTGACTTTCAGGCCGACAAGGCCGCAGACGATCAGCGCCACACTGACCAGCCGCACCAGGGCCATGGACTCGCCGAACAGAATGATCCCGGCGATGACCGTACCGACTGCGCCTACGCCGGTCCAGATGGCATAGGCGGTGCCCAGCGGCAATTCCTTCATGGCCAGGCCCAACAGGCCCAGGCTGATGACCATGGCGCCGACGGTAAGGACAGTGGGTAGCGGTCGAGTGAAACCGTCGGTGTATTTGAGGCCGACGGCCCAGCCGACCTCGAACAGGCCGGCGAAAAACAGGATGATCCAGGACATGAGTGTGTCTCCATCGTTTGAATGATGGGGCCGTCCCCGGAGTGGTCACGCGGTGCGTCGTGAGGTCGTCCTCACCGTGGGCATCATGGTGCCTGTCTGCGGCCTTGCGGGCAAGACCGCGCCTGCAAGGGGTTACCACTTGCAGGCGCGGGTTTACCCGCGAAGAGGCCGGTGCTGGCAGAAAACGATTCAGGCCAGCACCTGCATTTCATACCAATCAGACCCCTTGCGGGATCTCTTCCCCACCCAGCGCCTCGAACAGCACCGGCAGGAATTCGGCAAAGGTCATCATCATCAGCTGGAAGCTGGCATCGAACTGCTGCGCAGCCTCATCGCCACCGTCCTGCTCGGCCTGCTCCTGCAGCAGCTCTTCGAACTTCAGGCGCTTGATGACCATCTTGTCGTCGAGAATGAACGACAGCTTGTCTTGCCAGGCCAGGGCCAGCTGGGTCACCACCTTGCCAGTGGAAAGGTGCAACTGGATCTCTTCGCCGGTCAGGTCCTGGCGCTTGCAACGCACGATACCGCCATCTTCGGCGGTGTCACGCAGTTCGCACTCGTCCAGTACATAGAAGCCTTCGGCGGCTTGCTGCGATTTGACCCAGTCGGTCATGGTGGCCACCGGCGCAATCTTCACCGTGGCCGGGCGCACCGGCAGCGAGCCCATCACTTCACGCAGGGTCGACAGCAGGTCTTCGGCGCGCTTGGCGCTGGCCGAGTTGACCAGGATCACGCCCAGGCGCGGGGCAATGGCAGCGAAGATCATCGAGCGGCGGATGAACGCACGCGGCAGGAACGCCTGGATGATTTCGTCCTTGATCTGGTCGCGCTCCTTTTTATAGACCTTGCGCATTTGCTCGGTCTCGATCTCTTCGACCTTTTCCTTGACCGCGTCGTTGACCACGCTGCTCGGCAGGATGCGTTCTTCCTTGCGCGCGGCAATCAGCAGGTACTCGCCGCTGACATGCACCAGGGGAGCGTCTTCGCCTTTGCCGAACGGCGCGACGAAACCATAGGTGGTCAGCTCCTGGCTGGCGCAGGGGCGGGCCGGCTTGCTGGCCAGGGCGGCTTCCAGCGCTTCAGGCTCGAACGGAACTTCCTGGGTCAGGCGGTAGGTCAGCAGGTTCTTGAACCACATGAGGGGCAATCTCTCCTTAATGCATAAGGCGGGCATTATTCTCCGAGCGGTGAGTTGAGGCCAGCCCTGTCAGAGGGCCAGCAGTGGCTTATGCATGAAAGAATCGGCCGACAACGCTAGGTCTTTGAAAGGCCTGAGGTTTTTTTTGCAAAAAGTTTAAAAAGTGCTTGCCAGGGTGCGGGACGCTCCGTAGAATGCGCGCCACACCGAGACGAAGGGTGATTAGCTCAGCCGGGAGAGCATCTGCCTTACAAGCAGAGGGTCGGCGGTTCGATCCCGTCATCACCCACCACTCGATGTATAGCGCAGCGGTAGTTCAGTCGGTTAGAATACCGGCCTGTCACGCCGGGGGTCGCGGGTTCGAGTCCCGTCCGCTGCGCCATATTCCACTTCCAGGGCCCACTGAACACCCGGAAGTAACAAAGAAAGCGACCTTAGGGTCGCTTTTTTTGTGCCTGATTTTTGGTGTTTGACCGAAGTGTGAAAAAACTTCGATAAGTGCTTGCCAGAGCGCCAAGTCGCCCGTAGAATGCGCGCCACACCGAGAGACATGGGTGATTAGCTCAGCCGGGAGAGCATCTGCCTTACAAGCAGAGGGTCGGCGGTTCGATCCCGTCATCACCCACCACTCGATGTATAGCGCAGCGGTAGTTCAGTCGGTTAGAATACCGGCCTGTCACGCCGGGGGTCGCGGGTTCGAGTCCCGTCCGCTGCGCCATATTCCACTTCCAGGGCCCACTGAACACCCGGAAGTAACAAAGAAAGCGACCCTAGGGTCGCTTTTTTTTGTGCCTGAATTTTGTACTCATACCTGCAAGCGTTTGCCGCAGCTTCAGCCACGACGTTCCTCCTCCCGCAATGTCAGCACCTCATACCCACCCTCAGTCACCGCCACGGTATGCTCCCACTGCGCCGACAGGCTGTGGTCACGGGTAATCACCGTCCAGCCATCCTTCAGCGTGCGCGTCCCACGCCCACCCTGGTTGATCATCGGCTCGATGGTAAACACCATGCCCGGTTTCAGTTTCATGCCCATGCCACGTTGGCCAATGTGCAGCACCTCTGGCGCTTCATGCATCTGCTGGCCAATACCGTGCCCGCAATACTCGCGCACCACGCTGTAACCCGCCGCCTCGGCATGTGCCTGCACGGCATGGCCGATATCGCCCAGCGTTGCCCCAGGGCGCACCTGCTCGATGCCTTTCCATAACGCGTCATAGGTGGTGTCGACCAGGCGCCGGGCTTCATCGCTGATCTTGCCGATGCCATACATCTTCGACGAATCGGCAATGTAGCCGCCCTGTTCCAGAGTGATGTCGACGTTGATGATCGAGCCTTCCTTGGAGTACCTCATCGACCTTGGGGATGCCGTGGCATACCACGTGGTCCACCGACGTATTGAGCGAGTAAGGGAAACCGTACTGGCCTTTGCTTGCAGGCCGTGCCTTAAGCGTATCGACGATGAACGCCTCGGCGCGGTCGTTGATCTGCATCGTGGTCACTCCGGGGCGGATGAAGCTGTCGAGTTCGGCGAACACCTGGGTCAGTAGCTGGCCGGCGCGGCGCATCAGGTCGAGCTGGGTGGGGGTCTTGAGGATCACCTGGGACATGGGGGGAGGGTAGTTGCTCATGCTGGAAATTGCCCCAGCATAGCGCCAGCGGGTACCGGCTTGCCACCGCATGGTGCGTAGCCTGTGCAGGCCTCTTCGCGGGCGTGCCTGCTTCCATAGGTACGGCGCCGCCCTCAGGCCTTGCGATATCCCTGTGGGAGCGGGCATGCCCGCGAAATGGCTGGTATAGCTGGCCCATAAATTGCTGATTTACCCTCATCCCGGGCTATCAACGTCGACAGCCCTCACCACTTCACGACAAAGGCGCCGTGTTGCCCCGCGTGCATCAGCATGCCGGGGCAGCCGGCGCCTTTTTGCGTTTTCACAGGAGCCCGCCCATGGCCAACAGCGAAGTACGCAGCGTCTGCCCCTACTGCGGCGTGGGCTGCGGCATCGTCATGAGCGTTGCCGATGGCAAGGTCGGCAAGATCAGCGGCGACAAGCTGCACCCGAGCAACTTTGGCCGCCTATGCACCAAAGGCCTCACCGCACACCTGCCACTGAGTGCCAGCGGGCGCATGGCCGATGCCTACGTGCGCCAGCAACGCAGCCAGCCGCCAGTGCGCACCAGCATGGACCAGGCCATCGCTGCCACCGCCGAGCGTCTGCGCGGCATCATCGACCAGCACGGCCCGGATGCCATGGCGCTGTACGTGTCCGGGCAAATGTCGCTGGAGGCCCAGTACCTGGCCAACAAGCTGGCCAAGGGCTTTATCCGTACGCGCCACATCGAGTCCAACTCGCGCCTGTGCATGGCCAGCGCCAGCAGTGGCTACAAGCTGTCGCTTGGCGCCGATGGCCCACCTGGCAGTTACCAGGACTTCGAGCACGCCGAGGTATTTCTGGTGATCGGCGCCAATATGGCTGACTGCCACCCGATCCTGTTCCTGCGCCTGCTTGACCGGGTCAAGGCCGGCGCCAGGATGATCGTCGTCGACCCGCGGCGCAGCGCCACGGCCGACAAGGCCGACCTGTTTCTGCAGGTGCGTCCCGGCAGCGACATGGCCTTGCTCAACGGCCTCTTGCACCTGCTGCATCGCAACGGCCACACCAACCCCGACTTCATTGCCCGCTACACCGAAGGCTGGGACGAACTGCCGGCCTTCCTCGACGACTACACCCCCGAGCGCGTAGCCGCCATCACCGGGCTGGCCGAGGCCGATATCATCAAGGCCGCCGAATGGATCGGTAGCGCCAGCAACTGGATGAGCTGTTGGACCATGGGCTTGAACCAGAGCATTCACGGCACCTGGCACAGCAACGCCATCTGTAACCTGCACTTGGCCACGGGGGCTATCTGCCGCCCCGGTAGCGGCCCGTTCTCGCTGACCGGCCAGCCCAATGCCATGGGCGGCCGCGACATGGGCTACATGGGCCCTGGCTTGCCAGGCCAGCGCTCAGCGTTGGTGGAAGATGACCGCGCATTCGTCGAACGACAATGGCAACTTCCACCCGGCAGCCTGCGCAGCGAGGGCGGCGAGGGTACGGTGGCGCTGTTCGGGCAGATGAAAACCGGTGAAGTGAAAGCCTGCTGGGTCATCTGCAGCAACCCGGTGGCCAGTGTCGCCAACCGCCAGCAAGTGATCGACGGCCTGCGCAAGGCCGAACTGGTCATTACCCAGGACGCCTTCCTCGACACCGAAACCAATCGCTACGCCGACATCCTGCTGCCGGCCGCGCTGTGGGCCGAAGGCGAGGGTGTGATGATCAACAGCGAGCGCAACATGACCCTTATGCCACGCGCTGTCGAGCCGCCCGGGCAAAGTTTGCCGGACTGGCAGATCATTGCCCGCGTGGCGTGTGCCATGGGCTATGCGGACGCCTTCGACTACCCCAATGCCGAAGCGGTGTATGAGGAAATACGCCGCTTCCACAACCCTGTGACCGGTTATGACCTGCGCGGTATCGGCTATGCCGAATTGCGTACGCAGCCGCGCCAGTGGCCCTGTGCGCCGGGCAGCCAACAGCAGCGCAGCCCGCTGCGCTACCTCAACGACGGCAGCAGCCAGGCGCTCCTGCTCGATGCCCAAGGTGGGCGGCCGGCACTGGCTTTCCCCACCGCCAGTGGCAAGGCGCGCTTCTTTGCGCGGCCCTGGTTACCGGCAGCGGAATTGCCGGACGATGACTACCCCATGGTGCTGAACACTGGCCGTGTGCAGCACCAATGGCACACGTTGACCAAGACCGGCAAGGTGCCGGCACTGAACAAGCTGGAGCCCGGCCCCTACCTTGAGATTCACCCCGAGGATGCTGCCCGGCTGGGTGTTGCTGAAAAGGACCAGGTGGCCGTTCGTTCGCGTCGGGGTCAAGCCGTGCTGCCGGCGCGCATCAGTGACCGGGTCATGCCGGGCAACTGCTTTGCGCCGTTTCACTGGAACGACCTGATCGGCGAGCAATTGGCGATCAATGCCGCGACCTGCGATGCGGTCGACCCGCTGTCGCTGCAGCCTGCCTTCAAACACTGCGCCGTAGCCCTGGAGCGGGTCGCAGGCGAGCGCATCGACGCCCTTGATCTGAACACTGCCACTGTAGAGCCTGTCCGCATGCCAACCGCCACCCTGTCCCGTCTGCTTGGTCTGCACACCCTGCCGGTTCCGGTGCTGGCCGAAGAAGAGCGTCATTACCTGCAAGGGTTCCTGCTGGGCCTGGACCAGGCCCGCGCTGAGGGCGTACCCCGCCTGCCGGCCAGTGCGCCGCTGGCTGCCAACCGTCGTTTGTTTGTCGACGGCTTGCTGGCCGGGCTGTTCGCCCAGCCTGCAACTGCACCCATCGCAGCACAGGCCGCGCCATGGCATCAGGTGCTGTGGGCCTCGCAGACCGGCAATGGTGAGCAACTGGCCGAACGCTGTGCCGCGCGCCTGCGCGATGCCGGTCTGAACGTGCAACTCAGCTGCCTGGAGGCGGTCAGCCCAAGCCAACTGCAGGGTGTTGCCAGTGTGGTGTTGATCGCCAGCACCTTTGGCGATGGCGACGCGCCCGACAGCGGCGCGGCATTCTGGCAGGCCTTGCAGGGCGAGGAGGGCGCCCACTGCGCCGGGCTACCCTATGCCGTACTGGCCTTGGGCGACTCCAGTTACGACCAGTTCTGCGGTTTTGGCCGCAAGCTCGACCAGCGCCTGGCCGAGCTGGGAGGGCAGCGCCTGCTGCAACGGGTGGACTGCGAGCCAGACTTCGACGAAGCCTTTGCCAGTTGGCTCGAAGCGTTATTACCTGCACTGGGCACTGCCGCGGCGCCACCTCCGGCGAGTGAACCTGCACCCGTATCGGCCTTCAGCAAGCAGCAACCCTGGATGGCCACCGTACTGGAAAATCGCCTGCTCAATGGCCCCGGCGCCAGCAAGGAAACCCGCCAGCTGGTCTTCGACCTGAGCGGCAGCGGCTTCAGTTACGCTGCCGGCGATGCCCTGGGCGTATGGCCGCGCAACTGCCCGGTCCTGGTAGAAGAACTGCTGACGCTGATGCAGCTCGATGGCCAGGCGATGGTCGAGCTTAAAGGTCATTGCGCCATGCCATTGGCCGAAGCCCTGCAAGCACATCTGGAAATTGCCAAGGTCACTGCGCAACAACTGCAGGCATTTGCCAGCAATGCGCCTGACCTGCAGCGGTTGCTGCAGCCTGAATGCAAGGCCGAGCTGCAAGATTGGCTGTGGGGCCGGCAGTTGGTCGATGTGCTGCGCGCCTTCCCCCAGCAGTTGCCGCTGGCTAGCTGGCTGGAACTGCTCAAGCCATTGCAGCCGCGGCTCTATTCGATCAGCTCCAGCCCACTGGCGCACCCAGGCCAGGTGCATCTGACGGTGTCGACGGTGCGTTATGGCGAACGTAAAGGCGTGTGCTCAAGCTACCTTGCCGACCGTGCGCAGGTGCAGAAAGTGGCGATCTTCCCGCAGGTGTCGAAGCACTTCCGCTTGCCCGAGGACGACAGCGTGCCGGTGATCATGGTGGGCCCTGGTACTGGCATTGCACCGTTTCGTGCGTTCCTCGAGGAGCGAGAGGCACGGGGGGCAAAAGGTGACAACTGGCTGTTCTTCGGTGAGCAGTACGCAGCGACCGACTTCTATTACCAGGAGCAGTTGCAGGCCTGGCAGGCGGCGGGGCACCTGCGGCTGGACACGGCGTTCTCGCGGGACCAGGTCGAGAAGATCTATGTGCAGCAGCGCATGCTCGAGCAGGGTGCGCAGCTGTGGCAGTGGCTGCAGGCGGGGGCGTATTTCTATGTGTGTGGCGATGCGCAGCGTATGGCCAGGGATGTGGATGCGGCGTTGCGGGTAATCGTCGCCGAGCATGGCCGGATGGATGCGGCGGCGGCGGCGGTGTATGTCGAAGGCTTGAGCAAGGCCGGGCGTTATCGGCGCGATGTGTACTGAAGTGCTCCAAAATGGGGTGTTGTGCCCTTGGAATGTGCATTGGATGGGCTGACCCCTTCGCGGGTGAACCAGTGGAGGCCAGTGTAGGAGCGGGTTTACCCGCGAAGAGGCCGGCACAGGCAACCCAGACAACCCGATTGGCACGCTCCCTGCTTAACCTCGAATACAACAAAGCCCACTGATCAACGGCGATCAACCCGGGCCCCCCACCGTGATGAATACAGGCAAAGGCGCCTGGAGCTTCGGCTCCAGGCGCTTTTTTTTTGATCGAGGATCGGCTTATGAAGGCAACAGCGAGCAGCGGGCAACGAGAGCGACTGGTCATCGTCGGCAACGGCATGGTCGGCCACCATTGCGTCGAACAACTGGTCAGTCGCGGCGCCCTGCAGCGCTTCGAGGTGCGGGTATTTGGCGAAGAGCGCCAACGCGCGTATGACCGCGTGCACCTGTCCGAATACTTCGGTGGCAGCTGTGCCGAAACCCTGGCCCTGTGTGAGCACGATTTCTATGACGCCAATGGCGTGCACCTGCACCTGGGTGAAGCCGTGCTGGAGATCGACCGTGAGCGCCGCGAAGTCGTCACTGTCGAAGGTCGCTATGGCTACGACCAACTGGTGCTGGCCACCGGCTCCTATCCCTTTGTGCCGCCAATCGAAGGCTCCAGCGGCAATGCCCGCCTGGTCTACCGCACCCTGGACGACCTCGATGGCATTCGTGCTGCCGCAGCCGGTGCCCGCCGAGGGGTGGTGGTCGGCGGTGGCCTGCTTGGCCTGGAAGCGGCCAACGCCCTCAAGTCGCTGGGGCTGGAAGCCCACGTGGTGGAATTCGCCCCACGGCTGATGCCGGTGCAGCTGGACGGCGAGGGCGGTGCCGCGTTGAAGGCGCAGATCGAAGCGCTGGGTGTGGGGGTGCACCTGTCGCGCGCCACCCAGTCGGTCAGTGCCGGTGAAACCTACCGCTACCGCATGAACTTCGACGGCGGTGAGCACCTGGAAACCGACCTGATCGTGTTCTCCGCCGGTATCCGCCCACAGGATGCACTGGGCCGGGGCTGCGGCCTGGACATTGCGGCGCGCGGTGGCGTGGTCATCGACAACCACTGCCGCAGCAGCGACCCACGCATCTTCGCCATTGGCGAGTGCGCCTCGTGGAACGGCAGCGTGTTCGGCCTGGTCGCCCCGGGCTACAGCATGGCGCGCAACTTGGCTGGGCTGCTGATGGGCGAGGCGGCGGTGGCGTTCACCGGCGCCGACATGTCGACCAAGCTCAAGCTGCTGGGTGTGGATGTCGGTTCGATCGGCGATGCCCACGGTGCCACGCCGGGCGCGCGCAGCTATCGCTTCATCGATGAAGCCAACAGCGCTTACCGCCGTTTGGTGGTGGATGCCAGCGGCAAGCACGTGCTCGGCGCGGTGCTGGTCGGCGACAACAGCTATTACGACACCCTGTTGCAGTACGCCCAGAACGGCATCGCCCTGCCGGCCGACCCGGCAGCGCTGATCTTGCCACAAGGCGGTGGTGCGCCGGCCCTGGGCGCCGATGCGCTGCCCGACAGTGCGACCATCTGCTCCTGCCACAACGTCAGCAAGGGGGCGGTGTGCGCCGCGATCGACAGTGGCTGCAGCGACCTCGCTGCGGTCAAGGGCTGCACCAAGGCCGCAACCGGCTGCGGCGGTTGCGCGGCCCTGCTCAAGCAGGTCTTCGAGCACGAACTGACGGCCCGCGGTGTGGCGGTGGACAAGAGCCTGTGCGAGCATTTTGCCTACACCCGGCAGGAGCTGTACGGGTTGGTGCGGGTGGAGGGTATCCGCACCTTCAGCGAACTGCTCGAGCGCCATGGCAAGGGCCATCTGGGGTGTGACATCTGCAAGCCGGCGGTGGGCAACATCCTTGCCTCGTGCTGGAACCAGCCGATCATGGACCCGGCGCTGGTACCGCTGCAGGACACCAACGACACCTTCATGGCCAACATGCAGAAAAACGGCACCTATTCGGTGGTGCCGCGCATTCCCGGTGGTGAAATAACCCCCGACAAGCTCATCGTCATCGGCCAGGTGGCCAAGAAATACGACCTGTACACCAAGATCACCGGTGGCCAGCGCATCGACCTGTTCGGCGCCCAGTTGCACGAGCTGCCGCTGATCTGGGGCGAACTGATCGAGGCCGGTTTCGAAACCGGCCACGCCTACGGCAAGTCGACCCGCACGGTGAAGTCGTGTGTGGGCAGTACCTGGTGCCGTTACGGCGTGCAGGACAGTGTCGCCATGGCCCTGCGCCTGGAAGACCGCTATAAGGGCCTGCGCAGCCCCCACAAGCTCAAGTTCGCGGTATCGGGTTGCACCCGTGAATGCGCCGAGGCGCAGAGCAAGGACATCGGCGTTATCGCCACCGACAAGGGTTGGAACCTGTACGTGTGCGGCAACGGCGGCATGCGCCCGCGGCATGCCGAGCTGTTCGCCACCGACCTGGACGACGAAACCCTGGTACGCCTGATCGACCGCGTGCTGATGTTCTACATCCGCACGGCCGACAAGCTGCAGCGCACCTCGGTGTGGCGTGAAAACCTGGAAGGCGGGCTGGACTACCTGAAGCAGGTGATCATCGACGACAGCCTGGGCCTGGCGGGCGAGCTGGAAGCGCAGATGCAGCATGTGGTCGACCAGTATGAATGTGAGTGGGCCAATGCCCTCAATGACCCGGAGAAGCTCAAGCGCTTCCGCACCTTCGTCAACGACCGTCGTGCTGACCCGGACGTGCACTTCGTGCGCGAACGCGAACAACGCCGGCCCGCTGCACCGCTGCACCTGATCCCAACTGTCGAGGAGGCTGTCTGATGAACCTGGCCAATGCTGCTGTGAACACGCAAGAAAACTGGCAGGCGGTGTGCCAGGCACAAGACCTGGTGGCCGACTCTGGCGTCGTGGTTTGGCTCGATGGGGCCCAGGTGGCGTTGTTCTACCTGCCGGGGCAGGCGCAGCCGTTGTACGCAGTGGACAACCGTGACCCGCGCTCCGGCGCCAACATCATCGGCCGTGGGCTGGTGGGTAGTGTGCAAGGTGAGTTGGTGGTGGCAGCGCCGCTCTACAAGCAGCACTTCAGCCTGCTGAGTGGGGAGTGCCTGGAGGATGCCGGGCAGAGGTTGCGGGTATGGCCGGTGCGGTTGAAGGGTGAGGCGGTGGAACTGGCGGTGGCTTGATACCCCTTTGCTGCCTGTGCCGGCCTCTTCGCGGGCAAGCCCGCTCCCACAGAGTCTGCACCGTCTTCAAATACGGCGCTGGGCGAGCTGGCGCGGCTTTGTTGAATTGCCGACGAAGCCTGCTTTTCTCGGTATTTCCGCCAGATCCTCGGACTGCCGCTCGGGTCATCCCGCCGCCAGCAGCGCGACCCGGATACGCCGCAGGTAGCGATGCGGTAAGCTTGCTGCCATGAACCTCGACACCCGCATCAAATACCGCCACCTGCTGTGCTTCCTGGAGATTGCCCGGCAGGGCAGCCTGGCCAGGGCGGCCGATAGCCTGTCGATCAGCCAGCCGGCGATTTCCAAGACCCTCAAAGAGCTTGAGGACCTGCTCGAGGCGCGCCTGTTCGAGCGCAGCCGGCAGGGTGTCGAGCTGACCCCGGCCGGCACCCGCTTCATGCGTTACGCCGGGCCCAGTGTGCAGGCACTGCGCGATGGCGTCAGCAGCCTGCGCGGTGAAGCGCGGGCGCCGTCGCAGGTGCGCATTGGTGTGCTGTCCACGGTCGAAGGCCTGCTCATGCCCGAGGTGCTGTGCCGCCTGCATCAGCGCCATGAAGCGCTGGTGATCAGCGTGGTCACCGGGGTCAGCGCGCAGTTGCTTGGCCAGCTTCACCTGGGGGAGCTGGAACTGGTGGTGGGGCGCATGACCGACAGTCCGCAAATCCAGGGGTTGTCCTTCGAGCACCTGTACAGCGAGTCGATGAGCCTGGTGGTGCGCCCGGGTCACCCGCTGCTGGCCTGCACACCCGTGGAGCGGGGGCAGGTGGGGCGTTACCCGCTGGTGCTGCCACCCGTCGGCACCACCATCCGCCAGCACGCCGACAGCCTGTTTGTGCAATGCGGCATCCAGATGCCGGCGCAGCGCCTGGAAACCCTGTCGCTGGCCCTGAGCCGGCGCTATCTGCTGGGCAGCGATGGCCTGTGGGTGGCGCCGCGTGATGCCGTGCTGCTCGACCTGCGCCGTGGCGAACTGGTCGAGCTTGACCTGGGTGTGCGCGAGCCGGGAGGGTCGGTGGGGATTTGCCGCAATGCCGCCTTGCCGTTGAGTTTGCCGGGGCAGTGGGTGGGCGAGGTGCTGCGGGAGGTGGCGGGGGAATATCGAGAGGGTCGGTATCCTTGAGGTTTTCCGAGGCCTGCCTGCCCTGATATTTCCGCCCTCAGAACCCGCAGAAATAAAAGGCCACAAAAGCCCGGCGAGCCCGGCACAAAGGGTCAATACTGGCCAATGGCTGTAAAGCTTCGATGAAGAAGCTTTTAACGACTGAACTTCCTTACGAAAACCCGCTCCTATGCCGGTAGCCATTGGTCATGGCCGCCTGCTAAGCTCGCGGCTTTACCCTGATTGCCCTTATGGCGCATGAACAAGGAAATAGCATGAAACAGCATCGTTTGGCGGCTGCGGTTGCCCTGGTAGGCCTGGTACTGGCTGGCTGCGATCAACAAGCCAGCAGCCCCGAGCTGAAGACTCCGGCGCAGAAAGCCTCCTACGGTATCGGCCTGAACATGGGCAAGAGCCTGGCTCAGGAAGGCATGGAAGACCTTGATTCGAAAGCAGTCGCCCTCGGCATCGAAGACGCCGTTAGCAAGAAAGAACAACGCATCAAGGACGAAGAGCTGGTAGAGGCCTTCACCGCATTGCAGAAACGCGCCGAGGAGCGCCTGGCCAAGGCCAGCGAAGAAGCCGCCTCCGCCGGCAAGAAGTTCCTCGAAGAAAACGCCAAGAAGCCAGGCGTGGTCACCACTGCCTCGGGCCTGCAGTACGAAGTGGTCAAGAAGGCCGACGGCCCGCAGCCCAAGCCGACTGACGTGGTCACTGTCCACTACGAAGGCAAGCTGATCGACGGCAAGGTATTCGACAGCTCCGTCGAACGTGGCAGCCCGATCGACCTGCCGGTTAGCGGTGTGATCCCAGGTTGGGTCGAAGGTTTGCAGCTGATGCACGTCGGCGAGAAGTACAAGTTGTTCATCCCGGCTGAACTGGCCTATGGCGCACAAAGCCCAAGCCCGCTGATCCCGGCCAACTCGGTACTGGTGTTCGATCTGGAACTGATCGCCATCAAGGACCCGGCCCAGTTGCAAGGCGCCGAGCCGCAAGCCGAAGCCCCTGAAGAAGCACCTGCCAAGTAACATTGGCTGGTTGTCGAAAACGCCCCACATTGATGGGGCGTTTTCGTTTGTGCCGATTGGACGAACCTGCAACAGCTGATACTGTCCGAAGAAATGCAGCGTGAAGAAGTAGGATGTTTCTGACGCAAATCGTTTGCGGCGCAGGTAGCCATGGCGTGAAACGACTGTGTAAAAAACGCCCGATCTGACTGGGCCCCTTGCCTGGCAGGCACCTGGGGTCGGAAACCTCGCCCTGTTCACAAGGTTATCCACAATAAATGTGGATAACCTTTTCCTCTCGGAGGCTCCATGAGCGCACCCTGGAATTTTGCCCGTTTCCTGCCATTGGCCGAGCGCCTGCTCAGCCGAGGTCGGTTGCCGGCCTTGCTGTTCGCGGTAGCGCGCAAAGGCCCGCGCCTCGGCCAACTGCGCGAAGACGTGAAGCTGCTGCAGTCGCTATGCCTGGCCTGGTGGAGGGGGGAGTACCGCGCCATCAGCCCCAAGGCACTGGTCACTGTCGTGGCTGGCCTGCTGTATTTCGTCAGCCCTATCGATGCCATCCCGGACTGGTTGCTGGGGGTGGGTTTCCTTGATGACATCGCGGTGCTGGGCTGGGTGCTGAAAACCGTGGCCGACGAGTTGGCGCGTTTCAAGGCTTGGCGCGATAGCCAGGCACCCGAGCGGCTGCGCGTGGTCGAGCGCCTGCCGGCTACCCCGGAAGCGCTGCGGCTGGAGCGCAACAGCTGATGAAACTGGCCTGAATCTCACCTCAACTGCACAGACCTCGGAGTTGGTAATATAATTGGCATAAGGGTTATGCCTACGGATTACATGCTGTAATCCTTTTTAAAGGGGTTTGTAATGGGTATTCAGGTCATCAGCCGGGACGGTCAACCCGAGTACGCCGTCGTTCCCTGGGAGCAATACCAGGCGTTGCTCAGGGCTGCAGGGCAGGCACCTGCCGACGCGGTTTCCAGTGAGGCGCAGGGCGTTGTTGCCAGTGCACCTCTGCCAGCCTTCAGCGAAGTCGCCCATATTCGCCAGGCCAAGGGCATTGCCCCTGAGCAACTGGCGCGCAACGTCGGGGTGAGCCCGGCGTATCTGGCCATGATCGAATCGGGTGAGCGCCAGCCAGATGCTGCCATCCGCCGCGCCTTGGCCTGGCATCTGGGGGTGGCTGGCTGGAGCGAGCCATCATGAGCCAGGTCAGGATCAGCCGTCAGCACTGGGATAACCTGCTGGGTGAGCTTGACCTGGCCCGTCGTCAACGTCACTTGCTGACCTACCGAGCACTAATCGAGCGCTTGCAGTTGCCCAGCCCGGCCATGCAAACGCTGACTGCCGCGCTGGAATACCTGGCGGTGCTGGATGCCCGTGCCGAGCAGCCATTGCGCAGTTCGCTGGTGATCAGCCAAGGCGCCAGCCGTTTGCCGCGTACTGGGTTCTTTGAGTGTGTCGAGCGCCTAGGGCGGTTTACCGGGCCGGTCGATGGCCTGGAGGCCGCCTCGTGGCATGCCTCTGAGGTGGTTCGGGTGTTCGAGTACAGCTATCCCGAAACAGCCTGAAGCGTTACCCACTCCAGCCTATTCGCTACAGGTGGTGACCCTGAGCGAAAGGGCAGGGCCTGCTGGCCAATTCCCATCCGCCGTTCACCGTTGCCGCCGCCACCGTATTCGCGGGTAAACCCGCTCCTACACGCCTGATCGAGGGTGGACACAGGTCGGTGGTTGGAATCAGGCTGTTGTAGGAGCGGGTTCACCCGCGAAAGGGCCGGGCCTGCTGGCCAATTTCCACCCGTCGTTCTCCGTTGCCGCCGCTACCGTATTCGCGGATCAACCCGCTCCTACGCCTGATCGGTGGTTGGGCACAGGCCCCCGTAGGAGCGGGTTCACCCGCGGATAGGCCGGCACAGGCAGCGCATCCCTGTGAATCAACCCGCACACTCTGCCATCGGCATCCACCACTTCCAATGCCTCCAGGTGCTGGTGCCGGCCAAACAGCTCCAGCAGCTGCCCGATCGTGGCATTCAAGCGCACTGTCGGTTGTTCGGCCAGTGGCACCTGCGTCAGTGCTGGTAAAAGCCCGTTGTCGCGTACCCCCAGCTCCTGTGGCCGCCCTAGCAAGTAGCCCTGCACCAGGTCCACGCCCATCTCCACCAGCACTGCCAGCTCTTCCGCCAGCTCGATGCCCTCGGCAATCACTTGTGCCTTCGACGCCCGGGCGATCTGCAGAATGGAGCCAACAAACTCGCGCTTGAGCGGGTCACGGTGGATGCCGTCAATGAAGTGCCGGTCGATCTTCACGTATTCGGGGCGCAGCTCCGACCACAGGCGCAGGCTGGAATATCCCGCGCCCAAGTCGTCGATGGCAATCGAGAAGCCCATGTCGCGATAGTGGTGCAGGGCATTGGACAGCAGCTGGAAGTCGTCGGTGGGTGTGTGCTCGGTCAACTCGATCACCACCCGGCTTGGCGGCAGGCCAACCTGTTCGAGCAGTTTCAGGGTCAGGCCGGAGGGGTAGTGCGGCTCCAGCAGCGACTCGGGCGAGATGTTGAGAAACAGTTTGCCCTGCAGTTGCTGCTCGCTGAAGCGTCGGCAGGCGCTTTCTCGGCAAGCGGCTTCCAGCTCGGTCAGGCGGCCGGCCTGGCGGGCGATGGTAAACAGGTTGAGCGGCGCATGCAGTGGGCTGTTGGACGGGCCACGGCTCAGCGCCTCATGGCCGAACACCCTATGTTCACTCAGGCACACGATTGGCTGGAACAGACTGTGAATACTGCGTTGAGCCAGGATGGCACTCAAGGCACTGAGCTGTTCGGCAACGGTCATGACGTATTCCTGAAAATGAAAGGGCCGGACATCTGCATGCCCGGCCCCCATATTTCACGACAGCACGATGACTGTTTGATGACAGGTCGCATTATTCTGCCATCATTGCTGACGTGCCTTACTTCTTGGCCACCTTGGTGCTGGCACTGAGGTAGTCGATCAGGATGCGACCGGTCTCGGCGAGGTAAGCGTCGTCTTCCGGTTTGGTGTTTTCATCCTCGACCGGCAGAGCGTCTTCGTCCTCTTTCTTCAGCTCTTTCAGCGGTTCTTCACCCTTGGCCTTGCGGCGGATGTTTTCCAGCGCCAGTTGCTTGGTCTCGATGCTGTCGTGGCGTGCACGGCGTTCCTGCTCGTTGAGGCTGACGGTTTTCTCGTTCATCAGCTTCTGGGTCAGGGCCAGGCGGTCGCGTATGTAGGTGAACTCGGCATCCTTGACGCTACGTGCCTCATGCTGCGCTTTGAGCTGGGCCAGGAACGGCCTGAACGGATCGGCGGCAGGCTTGACCACTGGGCGGATGGTGTCCCACGGCATGGCCTCTGGCAGGGCGCTCTCGCCGATTTCCTTGGTGTCGATGATCGATGGGTAGTCGATGTCTGGCAGTACCCCCTGATGCTGGGTGCTCTGCCCGGAAACCCGGTAGAACTTGGCCAGGGTCAGCTTCAGCTCGCCATGGTTGAGCGGCTGGATGGTCTGCACGGTGCCTTTGCCGAAGGTCTGGCCACCGATGATCAGCGCGCGGTGGTAGTCCTGCATGGCACCGGCGAAGATCTCCGATGCCGAGGCCGACAGGCGGTTGACCAGCAGTGCCAGCGGGCCCTTGTAGAAGGCCCCCGGGTTTTCGTCTTCCAGCACGTCGACGCGGCCGTCGCTGTTGCGCACCAGCACGGTCGGGCCTTTTTCGATGAACAGGCTGGTCAGCTCGGTGGCTTCCTGCAGCGAACCACCGCCGTTGTTGCGCAGGTCGATGACCACGCCGTCGACTTTTTCTTTTTGCAGTTCGGTGAGCAGCTTCTTCACGTCACGCGTGGTGCTCTTGTACTCCGGGTCGCCAGCGCGGTAGGCCTTGAAGTCCAGGTAGAAGGCCGGGATCTCGATGATGCCCAGCTTGTAGTCACGCCCGTCCTGCTTGAGCTTGAGCACCGACTTCTTCGCCGCCTGCTCTTCAAGCTTCACCGCTTCACGGGTGATCGACACAATCTTGCTGGTCTGGTCGCTAGGCGCATTGCTGGCCGGGATGATTTCCAGGCGCACCACCGAGCCTTTCGGGCCGCGGATCAGCTTGACCACTTCGTCCAGGCGCCAGCCCACCACGTCGACCATTTCCTTGTTGCCCTGGGCCACGCCGATGATCTTGTCGGCCGGGGCCACCTGCTTGGTCTTGGCTGCCGGGCCGGCCGGCACCAGGCGCACGATCTTGACCTGGTCGTTGTCGCTTTGCAGCACCGCACCGATGCCTTCGAGCGACAGGCTCATGTTGATGTCGAAGTTCTCGGCGTTGTCCGGCGACAGGTAATTGGTGTGTGGGTCGTAGGACTGGGCGAAGGTGTTGATGTAGGCCTGGAAGATGTCCTCGGCACGGGTCTGGTCCAGACGCGCGAGCTGGTTCTTGTAGCGCTTGATCAGGGTTTCCTGGATCTGCTTGGGTTCCTTGCCGGCGATCTTCTGGCGCAGCACTTCGTCTTTCACGCGTTTGCGCCACAAGTCGTCGAGCTCGGCCTGGTTCTTCATCCACGGTGCGTCCTTGCGGTCGATCAGCAAGGTTTCCTTGGTGGTGAAGTCCATCTTGTCCACGCCCTTGTTCAGTTCGGCCAGGGCGAAGTCCAGGCGTTGCTTGACGCGGTCGAGGTAGCGTTTGTAGATGGTGAAGCCCGGGTCCAGGTTGCCGCTCTTGAGAAAATCGTCGAATTGCGTTTTCCATTTATCGAATTCGGCAATGTCGGCAGCGGTGAAGTAGCTGCGCGCCGGGTCCAGCAGCTTGATGTAGCTGTCGTAGATAATGACCGAACGGGCATCGTCCAGGGGGGGCTTGCTGTAGTGGTGGCGCTTGAGCAGCTCCACCACATTGAGGCTGGCGACGATCTCGTCGCGGTCCGGCTGCAGGCTGTCCCACTTGTTGGCGGCCACTGCATTGCCGCCGAGCGTGAGGCTGCCCAGGCCGATCATCACAGCCAGTGCGGTGCTTGGAAGGAAATGCTTCATGCTGATTCGACGTGGAGGCAATTGATCACGCATAGTAGGCCGTCTTTTCCGTTGCCGGTTCCATGGAGCCGGGCAAATACTGCAAAAGGCCTGAGGTAAGCGACCTCAGGCCCAGTCATGATTCAACTATGGAGGCACTGTGAAGGCATTGCAAGGCGTTGACGGACATGTGGAGTGGGTCGAGGCCGAACGCCCGACCTGTGACGCGGGCCAAGTGCGCATTCGCGTGGCCGCTGCGGGGCTGAACCGCGCCGACCTGCTGCAGATGAAAGGTTTGTACCCGCCACCGCCAGGTGCCAGCCCGTACATGGGGCTGGAGTGTGCCGGGGTGGTTGAAGAGGTGGGGGCTGGTGCCGATTGGCGCGTGGGTGATCGCGTTTGCGCCCTGCTGGCCAGCGGCGCCATGGCCGAGGAAGTGGTGGTGGATGCCCGTCATGTGCTGCCGGTGCCCGAGGGCCTTGGCCTGCATGAAGCGGCAGCGTTGCCGGAGGTGTATGCCACCGCCTGGCTGAACATCTTCCAGCTCGGTGCAGTGAAGGCTGGCGAGAAGGTGCTGGTGCACGCCGGCGCCAGTGGCGTTGGCTCGGCCGCTATCCAGCTGTGCAAGGCGTTCGGCAGCCCGGTATGGGTCAGCGTCGGTTCGCAGGATCGTCTTGCCTACTGCCAGGCGCTGGGCGCTGCGGGTGGTGTGGTACGTAACGAGAACCTGGAAGCGCTGGAAGGTTTTGGCCCGTTCGATGTGATTCTCGACCCGGTGGGCGCCAGCTACGGTGAGCTGAACCTCAAACTGTTGGCCCGCGACGGTCGCTGGGTGATCATCGGCCTGATGGGCGGACGCAAGTTTGAGCTGGACCTGGCCCAAGTGCTTGGCAAGCGTCTGGAAATTACCGGTTCCACCCTGCGCAACCGTGACGACGGCTTCAAGGCCGAGCTGCTGAGCGAACTGCAGCAGCAAGTATGGCCGCTGTTCGCCGAGGGGCGGTTGTCGCCGCAGCTGGTCGATACCTATCCGGTGGAGTTTGCCCAGGCGGCGTATGCCGAGCTGGAGACCAACCAGGTGTCGGGCAAGCTGGTGATGGTGATCGACCCTAGCCTGGTGTAAGCAGGCCCGGCCTCTTCGCGGGGTCACTCGCGAAGAGGCCTGCACAGGCCATGAAGACCTTCAGCTCCAGCTCAGAATCGGCCACCCGTTGATCTCGGCATGCTCGCGCAACACCGCATCCGGGTTCACCACATGTGGGTGATCCACCTTCAACAGCAACGGCAAGTCATTCCTCGAATCGGAATAGAAACTCGCGCCCTCCAGGTTTTCCTGCTCCTGATCCAGCCACTCCAGCAATCGGGTGATCTTGCCCTCACGATAGGTCAGCACCCCGTGGGTCTTGCCAGTGTACACCCCGTTCACTGCCTCCAGTTCGATGGCCAGGTACTCATCCACGCCCAGTCTCGCGGCAATCGGCCCGACCAGATGCGTACCCGAAGCGGAAATGATCAGGATGCGATCCCCACGCTTGCGGTGCTCGGCAATGCAGCGGCAGGCGTCACCGTAGATGATCGGTTCGATCACTTCTTCGACCCACGGGGCCACCAGGTGCTCGACTTCTTCCAGGGTGCGCCCGGCAATCGGCTCCAGGCTGAAAGCCATGTAGTCCTCCATCTGCAGGTGGCCCCTGCCATAGGCTTCCATCAGTTCATGGTCGCGGCGCAGGAAGTCCTTGCCGTCGACCCAGCCCAACCGGGCCATCTGCTCGCTCCACAGTGATGCGCAGTCGCCGTGGATCAGGGTTTCATCCAGATCGAAAATTGCCAGTGCCATTGTGGTGAGTCTCCTTAAGCCACTTCCCGCAGCGCAGTGGGGTCGATCGACACGCTTACCCGTTTCCCGTCCGCGTGCAAGTCGGCCGGCGAGCGGTTGAGCACATCGACCACCAGCTCCACTTCACGCACCCGCACCCGGTAGCGGATCACGTTGCCCAGCAGGCTGTGGCTGCGTACCTCGGCGTCAAGCTCGCCGTGCTCGCCAAGGGTGATCGACTCTGGGCGGATCGCCAGGCGGCTGGCCACCGGGCGCTGCAGCAGGCGGCTGGCGCTGTCGGCGTCGAGCAGGTTGTAGTTGCCGATAAAGCCGGCGGCAAACAGGTCCACGGGTGCGGTGTAGAGGGTTTCGGCATCGCCGCTTTGGACGATGCGCCCCTGGTTCATCAGGAAGATGCGGTCGGACATGGTCAGCGCTTCCTCCTGATCGTGAGTGACGAATATGGTGGTCAGCCCCAGTTCGCGCTGGATGGCGCGAATCTGCTCGCGCAGGTGCTTGCGGATACGCGCATCCAGCGCCGACAACGGTTCGTCGAGCAGCAGCAGGCGCGGGCGTGTGACCAGTGAGCGGGCCAGGGCCACACGCTGGCACTGGCCGCCGGAAAGCTGGTGTGGGTAGCGCCCGGCGAACTTGCCCAGCTCCACCAGCTCAAGCGCCTCGTGTACCCGCAGTTGGCTTTCATCGGCCTTGACCTTCTGCATGCGCAGGCCAAAGGCGACATTCTGCTCCACGGTCATGTTGGGGAACAGCGCGTAGCTCTGGAACACCATGCCGATGCCACGCTTTTGCGGGCTTAGCGGCACGATGTCGTGGCCGTCGAGCAGTATCTGCCCGCTATCCACCGAGGTCAGCCCGGCAATGCAACGCAGCAGGGTGGACTTGCCGCAGCCGGACGGGCCGAGCAGGGTGACGAATTCGCCGCGTTCGATGTGGCAGTCGATACTCTCGAACACCGGGCTACCGGCGTAGCTTTTCTGCAGTTTCTTTACGCTGACGAAGCTCATGTCAGGTCTTGTCCTTGTTCAGGCGGTTGGCGACCCAGGTCAGTACCAGCACGAAGGCGAAGTAGGAGATCACCAGCGCGCTGTTGAAGTGGCCGCTGCTGTTGCGCATGTTGTTCAGGTACACCTGCAGGGTCTCGTAGCGCGTGCCGACCAGCAGGTTGGCAAACACGAATTCGCCGAACAGGAACGAGAACGACAGCAGCAATGCCACCATCAGGCCCTGGCGCAGGTTCGGCAGCACCACCAGCAGTGCGGCCTGCCAGGTGCTGGCGCCAAGCAGCTGTGCGGCGTCCATCAGGTCGCGCAGGTTGATGGCCTGAAGGTTGTTGGTGATGGCCCGGTACATGAACGGCAGGGCGATGGTGAAGTAGCAGCCGATCAGGATCCACGGTGTGCCGACCATGGCCATCGGCCCGCTGCCATACAGTTGCAGCAGCCCCACCGACGACACCACCGGCGGCACCGCAAAAGGCAGCAGGATGAGGATGTTCATCAGCGCGTCGAGCCGCGGGAAGTGGTAATGCACCACGAACAGCAGTGGCAAGATCAGCACCACCGACAGCAGCAGTGCGCCTACGCACACCAGCAACGACTGGCCGAAGGCCGCAAGGAAGCGCGGCTCGCTCCACAGTGCCGCATACCACTTGAGGGTCAGGCCGCTGGGCAGCAGGGTCGCCGACCAACTGGTGGCCAGCGAGTAGAGGAGGGTGCCGGCCAGGGGCAGCAGCAGGATCAGGAACAGCAGGTAGACCACGAGGCGGTGGTACCAGCCGCCGGAGCGGATGTCAGCGCGCATGGTAGCTCCTTTTCAGCAGCCATTGATGCACCACCGTGACCAGCGTCATCAGCCCCACCAGCACCATCGCCAGGGCGCTGGCCAGGTTCGGATCGAGGCTGATGTCGCCCGCCACCAGGCCGGCGATGCGGATTGGCAGTACGTTGAAGTTGCCGGTGGTCAGTGCGTACACGGTGGCGTAGGCGCCGAGGGCGTTGGCCAGCAGGATGACGAAGGTGCCCAGCAGTGCCGGGGCCAGTACCGGCAGGCCGATGTGTCGCCAGTACTGCCAGTGGTTGGCGCCCAGCAGCGCGGCTGACTCGCGCCAGTCTTCGCGCAGGGCATCGAAGGCGGGGTACAGCAGCAATACGCCCAGCGGGATCTGGAAGTAGGTGTACACCAGGATCAGCCCGCTTTTGGAATAGATACTGAAGTCTTCCAGCAGGCCGATCTGTTTCAGCAGCAGGGTCAGCGCGCCGTTGAAACCGAGCAGGATGATGAAGGCAAAGGCCAGTGGTACGCCGGCAAAGTTGCTGGTCATGTTGGCGAAGGCGCTGACGAAGTCGCGCAGCTTCGAGTCCACCTGGCGCAGCGAGTAGGCGCCGAGGGTAGCAATGACGATGCCGAACACGCTCGACCAGAAGCTGATTTCCAGGCTGCGTTGCAACGCCTGCAGGTAGAACTTGGAGGCGAACACCTTGCTGAAGTTGTCGATGCCCCAGCCGGCTTCCGATTGCAGGCTGTTGATCGCCACCCAGGCCAGCGGGGCGACCTGGAAGATGACGAAGAACACGGCGAACGGCAGCAGGCAGAGCAGGGCCAGGTAGCGGCCACGTATGCCGCCACTCACTTCAGCAGCTCCCGGCAAACCGTCTTGTCATGCGCGGCGCCCAGCAGTTCACAGATGGTGCCGCACAGTTCGGTCTGCAGCGGCTTGGCGGCCGGGTCCAGGCTGAAGGCGTCGCCGAAGACGAACAGCGGCACCTCACGTTCTTCAGCCAGCAGGCCGTTGTGCGAGCGGTCGTTGTTCATGCCGTGGTCGGCGGTGACCAATACCTGATAGCCCTCTTCGAGCCAGCCGGGCAGGTAGTCGGCCAGCAGGATGTCGACGCTGCGCGCAGCGTTGCGATACTGGCTGCTGTCCAGGCCGTGGCGGTGACCCACGTCGTCAACGCTCATCGGATGCACCAGCAGGAAGTTGGGCGCGTGGCGGCGGCGCAGGTACTCGCCATCGGCCAGAAGGTGCGAATCGGGGTAACGGTCGTCCCAGTAGAACAGCCCGTGCTGGATCGGCAGTTTCGGCGCGTGGGTATGGCGGTCGCGCTGCGGATCGAAGGGCGAGCGGTTGTACAGCTCGCTCATCCAGTGGTACGCGGCCGCCGCAGTGCCCAGATTGGCCTCGCGTGCGTAGTGAAACACGCTGCGCTGGTTGGACAGGCGGTTGATGTTGTTGTGCACGATGCCGCTGTCGATTGGCGGCACGCCGGTGAGGATGCATTCGTACAGCGGCCGCGACAGCGATGGCAGCTCGCATTCCACGCGGTACAGCGCGGCACGGTCGGCCTCGACGTAGGCGTGCAGGTGGCCCATCGCATGGTGGGCGACCTGGTAGTTGAGGCCGTCGAGCAGGACCAGGATGACGTTGTGTTGCATGTTTTCTCCAGTCATGAACCGCGTTGGCATCTTCGCGGGTAAACCCGCTCCTACATGTATCGCGTATCCCTGTGTAGGAGCGGGTTTACCCGCGAAAGGGCCGGATCAGGCGCTACAAAGCCCGGCCCCTTACTCCATCTCGATGATCACCTGCTCCTGCCACATCTGCGGCAGTTTCTTCGAGGTGGCTTCCCAGGCCTCGGCATTCTTGATCGGCTGGGCGGCACCGTACTGGTCGTTGGGCAGCAGCTTGGCCTGCACATCCGCCGGCAGTTTCAGGTGCTCGGCCCGGATCGGCCGCGCGTGCCCCTTGGCCAGGTTGATCTGCCCGGCATCGCTGAAGATGTATTCACGGGTCAGTTTGGCCGCGTTGGGGTGCTTGGCGTACTTGTTGATGACCGTGGTATAGCCGGAAATCACCGAGCCGTCCGAGGGGATCAGCACTTCAAAACGCTTGGGATCGATCTGTTCACGGTAGCTCAGGCCGTTGAAGTCCCACACCACGCCAACTTCCACTTCGCCCTTTTCCAGGGTCTGGATGGTCGGGTTGGCCAGCGACAGGCGCTTCTGCTGCGCCAGTTTGGTGAACAACTGCAGGCCCGGCTGGATGTTCTGCTCGTCACCTTTGTAGGCGATGGCCGCAGCCAGCACACCGTTGGCGGCCTGGGCGGCGGTGCCGACGTCGCCAATGGCAACCTTGTACTTGCCTTTTTCCAGGTCATGCCAGGTTTTCGGCCGTTCTTCTTCCTTGACCAGGTCCTTGTTGATGATGAAGGCGATGGTGCCGGTATAGGCCAGCGCCCAGTGGCCGTCCTTGTCCTTGGCCCATTCCGGCACCTGGTCCCAGGTGCTTGGCTTGTAAGGCTGGCTGACGCCCTTGGTCACCGCGATCGGGCCGAAAGCGGCACCCACGTCACCGATGTCGGCGCTGGCGTTGTCTTTCTCGGCTTCGAACTTGGCCAGTTCCTGCGCCGAGCTCATGTCGGTGTCGCTGTGCTTGAGGCCGTACTTGCTGGCCAGGTCTTCCCAGGTGCCTTTCCAGTTGGCCCAGGCGTCGGGCATGCCCACGCTGTTGACAGTGCCTTCCTTGCGGGCGGCGTCTTCCAGGGCCTTGAGGTCAGTGCCGGCGGCCATGGCCGTGGTGCACAACGCGATGGCCGAACCGAGCAGTGACGCCATGAAGAACTTTTTCATCCGAAGCTCCTTTGGGTGGGTGCCTTGCGATCATTATTCTGGGTAAAGCCGTTGCAAGCCTTTGACTGGCACCTTTGGTCTAGGTCAGCAAACCTTGAGCCAAGGTAGGCCGCTTGCGTGACAGTTTGATGTAGGCAGGGGGCCGGCAAGGGCCCTGAAGCTACAGCGTAGACCAGGTAATCGCCCCGGCTCTGCTGGCTTGGCGCGTTTCTGGCAATGGCTGGCCTAAGCTTTGTCACGGGATGTTCATCAGCCCTGCATAGGCTTGCACTGTTCTCCAAATGCCCTGTGATGGGGCTGGACTAGTCCAGATAGGTAACCTTTTGATGCAGTCGACGCCCCCGCGTGCGGTAACAGCCATCTGTCATGCCCTGCAGGAGCAGATCGAGCATGGTCTGCTGGCGCCGGGCGGCAAGCTGCCGGCCGAGCGGCGGCTCAGCGAGGTGTTCGACACCACGCGCATTACCCTGCGTGAGGCGTTGGTGCAGCTGGAGGCCCAAGGCCTGATCTACCGCGAAGAGCGCCGAGGCTGGTTCGTTGCACCGCAGCGCTTGACCTACGACCTGATCGAGCGCAGCCACTTCCATGCCATGGTGCGCGATCAGGGGCGGGTGGCCAGTACCGAACTGCTGTCGGCGAGGCTGCAGCCGGCTTCGGCGGCCATTTGTGCACGCTTGCAGCTGCCGGCGTTGTCCAGCGTGGTGCGCGTCTGCCGGTTACGGCGGATTGACGGGCGGGCGGTGCTGTATGCCGAGCACTACCTCAACCCCCGGTACTTTCCCGGCATTCTTGAACACGACCTGGCGCAGTCACTGACCGAGATTTATGGGCGGGTGTATGGCATCGAATACGGGCAGGTGTGCTTCGAGATCCTGCCGACAGCGTTGCCGGTGGAGGCGGCCAGTGCCTTGAAAGTGTCGGCGGGCAGCCCGGGGTTGCACATTACCCGGGTCAACAGTGACCAGCATGGGCACCTGATCGACTGCGACCTCGAGTATTGGCGGCATGATGCCATTCGCATCAGGGCGCAGGCAGGCTAGCGTGCTGGCTGCTCCTGCGAACCGGCCTCTGTCATTCCACCCCCACCGGCTGTCACCACCTGCACCGACAACCGCGGCGTTGCCAGGTCAAGCCCGGCCTCGTCCAGTTGCCGCTTCAAGGCCAGGTTGAATGCCCGCGACACCTCCCACTGCTTGATCGGCGCGGTCTTGAACCGCGCCCGCAAGATCGCCGAGCCTGACTCGAAGCTCTCCACCCCCTGCAGCTCCAACGGTGACCAGATGTTGCGGCGCATCAGCGGGTCATTGCGCAGCTTCTGCCCCACTTCGCGAATCAGCGTGATCGCCTGGTCGATGTTCATGCTGTGCGGGATTGCCACGCGGAAGATCGCGTAGCCGAACTCTCGCGAGTAGTTCTTGATGCTCTTGATCTCGCTGAACGGGATGGTATGCACAATGCCGTCGATGTCGCGCAGGCGCACGGTACGAATGGTCAGCCCTTCCACCGTGCCCAGGTGGCCGCCGACATCCACATAGTCGTCGATGGCCAGCGAATCCTCGATGATGATGAACAGGCCGGTGATCAGGTCGGCCACCAGCGACTGCGCGCCAAAACCGATGGCCAGGCCGATCACACCGGCACCGGCCAGCAGCGGGGTGACGTTCATGCCCATGTTGGCCAGTGCGACGATGACCGCGATGATGAAGATGACCACGAACATCACGTTGCGGATCAACGGCATCATGGTTTGCGCACGGGCGTTGGCCAGCCCCCGACGCGAGCCCACCAGGGCATGGTGTACGGCGGTGTCGGCAAGGATCCACACCAGCCAGGCCACCATCAGTGTACCGGCCAGGCCCAGCAGGCGCAGGCTGACGTCATGGCCGTCGCCCTCGGCGAAGCTGATCATCGACACGCCCCACACGCGCAGGCCCAACTCGATGAACACCAGCCAGATGAACAGGTGCACCAGCAGGTAGCCGAAGTTGCGCAGGCGCTCGGTGTACACCGCCTGGCGCTTGCTGGCCCGCTTGGGGTTGGCAGTATGGCGGCGCACCAGGCCGTTGAGCACCATGCACACCACCACCAGCACCGTGCACATCAGCGACTGGCGTAGGGCGGTGCTGGTGTCGCCGGCGGAGACGAAGGTGGCGAACAGCGAAATGGCCACAAGGATCAGCGCCGGAATGAACCAGAAGCTGCCGAGGATCTCGATGGTATCGCTGAGGGTGCGTCGAGTCAGTCGCCTCGACAGTGGCTGGTTGCGGATCAGGTGGGCGATCGGGCGGCGGAAGCGCAGGATGAACAACCCGGTGCACAGCGCCGCAATCACATTGGCCAAGGTAGCCAGGGCGTGGGCCAGGTGAGTACCGAGGGCCACCAGCATGCGTGGATCGCTCATCGCCTCGCCAAACGCGGCGAAGCTGCCGATCAGCCACAACGGGCGAAACGCCTGGCGCCGCAGGATGTGCAGGGCACGGTGGCGGTGTGGGCCGTCCAGCAAGGAAAAGGCGATGACGCAAATGGCCGAAAAGCAGGTACCGACCACCAGTGCGTAGGCCAGCACCATGGCCAGGGATTTGCCCAGCGATGGCGGCAGCACGAAACTCAGGTAGACCGTGAACACCAGCGCGACCAACCATGGGCCGAGCTTGCGCAAGGCAAAGCGTACCAGGTCCCAGGTACGCGGGTGCTGTGGCAGTTCCTCGCTCAGGCCAAAGCGCAGGCGGACCCGATGGCCGACCCAGTTGAAGGCATAGGCCAGCAGGCTCCATACGGCAATCACTGCAGCAAAACCGAACAGGATCGCCGGCCACTGGTGCACGGGCACCACCAGCTCGGTGAGTTCGGCCTGGGCCTGTTCGATTTCCGCGGCCCAGCGGTGGAATGGACTGGCATCGCCGCTGAACTGTTTTTCAAAGTCGTGCAGGGCACCGCCGATCAGGCCGAGCACACCCTGTTCAACGCTGGGTTGCGATTGCCGGGTGGCGTCGCGCAGCTTTTTCAGGTCGGCCAGCAGCTTGGCCCGTTGCTGATCGTTTTCGAGGTTCTTGATCACCTCGTCCAGCGATTTGCCCAGCGGCTCGGTGGCCTCTGGCTGCGCGGGCGCGCTGCCGCCCAGCAGGCCAGGCAGGCCCGCCGCTTGTGCCGGGGCAATGAAAAGCAATAGCAGCAGGAACAGGTAACGCAGGAGGGCAGGCACTGGAAAATCTACCTCAGGTCAAACGATTGACCGAGTGTAGAGGTTTATGTCGGCAGTTTCTCGAGGATCTTCCAGCAGGTGAGGCCGAAAATACCCAAGGTGCCGATCCACATCATCAGTACACCGATGTTGCGTTCGCGCATGCTGAAGCCGATGGTCAGCAGCATCAGGAACAGGAACACCGGCACGAACAGAGACAGGAACGGGGACATGGACAGCAATCCTTTTGCAGTGGGGCCATGTAACAAGCATAGCGCTTGGCAAACGAGGCGTGATTGACCTTGAGCACGTTCAGGCAGGCCCGGCCTCTTCGTGGTTATACCCGCGAAGAGGCCGGGCCTGCTTGCATCAAGGCAGCTCGCGGCTACGGTAGAACGCGGTCAGTACCTTCACCAGGTGCGCCAGGTCATGGCTGCCGCACAGCTCGCGAATGGAATGCATGGCAAATGTCGGCAAACCGATATCCACCGTGCGCACACCCAGGTGGCTGGCGGTGATCGGCCCGATGGTCGAGCCACAGCCCATGTCGCTGCGCACCACGAAGCTCTGCACCGGTACTTCCTCGGCCATGCACAAGTGGCGGAAGAACCCTGCAGTCTCGCTGTTGGTGGCGTAGCGCTGGTTGTTGTTCACTTTGATCACGGGCCCGGCGTTGAGCTTGGGGCCGTGGTTGCCGTCATGCTTGTCGGCGTAGTTGGGATGCACGCCGTGGGCGTTGTCGGCCGACACCATCAGCGAGCGCTGGAGGGTGCGCACATAGGTGTCGCCATCGGGCAGCAGGCGCTGCAGGGTCTGCTCCAGCATCGGGCCATCGGCACCGCAGGCCGAGCAACTGCCGACTTCTTCGTGGTCGTTGCACACCAGCACACAGGTTTCGTCGCTATCGGCGGCCAGCAGGGCCTGCAAACCGGCGTAGCACGACAGCAGGTTGTCCAGGCGGGCGCCGGCGATGAAGTCGCCATTCAGGCCGATCAGCGCGGCGTCCTGCGTGTCGTAAAAGCTCAGCTCGTAGTCCAGCACCACGTCGGCGATCAATTCATGCTCGCGGGCCAGTTGCTCGGTGAGCAGGGCGCGGAAGTCGATGCGCTCGTCACCAGCCACTTGGGCGAGGATGGGGGGCAGTTCGTTCTGCGGGTTGATCGCCCAGCCTTCGTTGGCGGTGCGGTTCAGGTGGATCGCCAGGTTGGGGATGATCGCGATTGGCAGCTTGAAGTCGATCAGCTGGCTTTCGACCTTGCCGTCACGGCGGTAGGTGACGCGGCCGGCCAGCGACAGGTCGCGGTCGAACCAGGGTGCCAGCAACGCGCCGCCATACACTTCCACGCCCAGTTGCAGGAAGCCCTGGCGCTGAAGCTCGGGCTGAGGCTTGACCCGCAAGCACGGGCTGTCAGTGTGGGCGCCGACCATGCGGATGCCACTGAGCAGCGGCGACTGCGTGCCCAGTTTGATGGCGATGATTGAAGAATCGTTGCGGGTGACGTAGTAGCGGCCGCCGCCCTCGGGGTCCCAACTGTCGCGCTCGTCCAAGCGCTTGTAGCCGGCCGCCTCAAGGCGCTGGACCAGGCTGGCGGTGGCGTGGAAGGGCGTGGGGGAGGCCTTGAGAAAGTCGATAAGGCCGGTATTCAGTGCATCGCGCATAGCTCACTCCAGACAGCAGTGGCGCGAGTTTAACGCACAATGTCGACAATTGGTGTCTGCATCTTCGCGGCCAAAGCCGCTCCCACAGGTATAACACAGCCCCTGAGAGCGGCGCGGTACCTGTGGGCGCGGCTTTAGCCGAAGAGGCTGGTACAGGCCCTGCGAAATCAGAACGGTGCCGGGCACTCGAACTTCAACCGCTGCCCGGACACCGGGTGGGTAAAGCTCAGCATCGAGGCATGCAGACAAAGCCGCTCATGAGCTGCCAGGGCTTGCGGGTTGGCGTATAACCGATCACCCAGCAGCGGGTGCCCGATCGACAGCATGTGCACGCGCAGCTGGTGCGAACGCCCGGTAATCGGTGTCAGCTCCACCCGGCAGTGATCGCCGCAGCGCTCGACGATACGCCAGAAGGTCAGGGCGTGCTTGCCCTGCTCGTGGTCCACCACATGCCGTGGTTTGGTCGGTGGGTCGTAACGCAGCGGCAGGTCGATGCTGCCGCTGTCGAGCGCCGGCTGGCCCCAGCACAGTGCGGTGTAGGCTTTTTCGGTTTCACGGTCGTGGAACTGGCGCGACAGCTCGCGGTGGCTGTCGGCATCGCGTGCCAGCAGGATGATGCCGGAGGTTTCCCAGTCCAGACGGTGCACGATCAGCGCATCGGGGTAGCCGTTTTCCTGCAGGCGGGTGATCAGGCAGTCCTTGTTGTCCTCGGCACGGCCAGGGACCGACAGTAGCAGGGTCGGTTTGTTGATCACCAGGATGGCGGCGTCTTCGAAGAGGATCTGGACATTCGACAGCGGCATTACAGGTCTCACGAAAATAGCAGTAAACGCTGGGGCCGCTTTGCGGCCCTTCGCGGGCAAGCCCGCTCCTACAAAGGATATGCATTCCCCTGTAGGAGCGGGCTTGCCCGCGAAGGGCTGCAAGGCAGCCCCAAATTGTCGACTACGCGGATCAGCGATCCGGCAGGGTGATGTTCAGCTCCAGAATCGAGCAGCTGCCCTGGTTTTCCAGTTCGATATGCACGTCATCGTTGCCGATGTTCACATATTTGCGGATCACTTCCAGCAGTTCTTTCTGCAGCGCGGGCAGGTAGTCCGGCTCGCTGCGTTGGCCGCGCTCGTGCGCCACGATGATCTGTAGACGCTCTTTCGCTACCGACGCGCTGGACTGTTTCTGTCTGCCACGAAAGAAGTCAAAAAGGTTCATGGTTTATTTGCTCCCGAAAATGCGCTCGAAGAATCCCTTCTTCTGTACATCGATGAAGCGCATCGGCTTCTCTTTGCCCAGCAGGCGGTCGACCGCATCACTGTAGGCCTGGCCGGCATCGCTCTGGTCATCGAGAATGACCGGGATACCTTGGTTGGACGCCTTGAGGACGGCCTGCGATTCCGGGATCACACCCTTGAGCTTGATCGACAGGATTTCTTCGACGTCGGCCACGCTCAGCATTTCACCCTTGACGACGCGCTCTGGGTGGTAGCGGGTGATCAGCAGATGCTCCTTGATCGGCTCTTCGCCGTTTTCGGAGCGGCGCGACTTGCTCGACAGAATGCCCAGCATGCGGTCGGAGTCACGTACCGAAGAAACCTCCGGGTTGGTTACCACGATAGCTTCGTCGGCGAAGTACATGGCCAGGTGGGCACCTTTTTCGATACCGGCCGGCGAGTCGCAGATGACGTACTCGAAGTCTTTCTTCAGGTCCATCAGTACCTTTTCCACGCCTTCCTGGGTCAGCGCGTCCTTGTCACGGGTCTGGCTGGCGGCCAGCACGTACAGGTTCTCGAGGCGCTTGTCCTTGATCAGGGCCTGCTGCAGGTTGGCTTCGCCGTTGACCACGTTGACGAAGTCGTACACCACGCGGCGTTCGCAGCCCATGATCAGGTCGAGGTTACGCAGGCCCACGTCGAAGTCGACAATGACGGTCTTGTGGCCGCGCAGTGCGAGGCCGGTACCAATGGCGGCGCTGGTAGTGGTCTTGCCCACACCCCCCTTGCCGGAAGTAACCACGAGAATCTTGGCCAAGGTGTTTCACCCCTAAAAATAGTCGGGACACTTGTCCCTGCAAAAAACTGAAATAGCTAAATAAAGGCAACGGTAAAAAAGTTGCTCTAAAAATGCTGGCAAGTATCCGTTAAAGACGGGTGATGTTCAACACGTCACCAGACAGGCTGACTTGCACGCTGGTACCCCACAGTGGATCCCGGCGCAGGTCTTCGCAGACCTTGTACTGGCCAGCGATCGAGACCATTTCGGCGGTCATCTGCTGGCAGAAGATACGCGCCTTGGTGTTGCCTTTGATGCCGGCCAGGGCGCGGCCGCGCATGGCGCCGTACACATGGATGTTGCCATCGGCCAGAAGTTCCGCACCTGGGCTGACCGAGGCGGTAACAATCAGGTCCCCCCCCTGAGCATAGATCTGTTGGCCACCGCGTACTGGCGAAGTAATGATGCGGGTCGGGCGCACCTCGGGTTCGGGGGGCGGTGGTGGCGCCGGGGCCGGTTCGGGCTTTTTGACCACCTCGGGCTCTGGCTCCAGCGGCCGTTCGCGGGCCCCTGACGGCGGCAGCACCGGCAGGTCGATGGCGATGGCGGCGGCGATGTCCTCGATGCGGTTGGCGCGGATGGCCAAGGTACGCAGGCCGTGGTGGCGGCAGATTCGCATCAAGCCGGGCAGGTCGACCGCCCCTTCGTCGGCCGGCAGCTTGTCCAGCGCCAGCACCAGCGGTGTATTGCTGAAGAAGTTCGGGGCCTGGGCGACTTTGGCCGCCAACTGGCGGTCGAGGGCTTCAAGGTCATTGCGTGCCAGTTCCAGTACCGTAATGGCGAGCATGCTGCCCTTGAGCTGGAACACGGAGGCGGTGTCGGGTGTGTGGTTTGGGCTCATGGTCTGCATAGACGGCTTGTTGCGAAAAAAGTGCCCTGACTTATAACGAGAACACCGGTTGCCCGCAACATGCGCTGATCCGTTGTAGAATGCGCGGCCTTTGTCTTTCCGGATGCTTCAATGGAACGCCCGCGTTTTCGTCCCTATTACCTTCACCCCAAGTTCTGGGGCCTGTGGCTGGGCCTGGGCCTGCTGTGGCTAGTAGTCCAGTTGCCGTACCGGGTGCTGCTGAAAATCGGTGCCGCGCTGGGCGCTGTCATGTATCACTTTGCCGGTGAACGTCGGCGCATTGCCGCGCGCAACCTGGAACTGTGCTTCCCGGAGCTGTCGGTCGACGAACGGCAGCGTTTGCTCAAGGCCAACTTTGCCTCAACCGGCATCGCCTTCTTCGAAATGGCCATGAGCTGGTGGTGGCCCAAGGCCAGGTTGGCGCGCCTGGCCCATATCGAGGGCCTTGAGCACCTGCAAGCCGCCCAGCAGGCGGGGCAGGGCGCGATCCTCATGGCGGTGCACTTCACGACCCTGGAAATCGGCGCCGCGCTGCTCGGCCAGCAGCACACCATCGACGGCATGTACCGCGAACATGGCAATGCGCTGTTCGATTTCATCCAGCGCAGCGGCCGCGAGCGGCACAACCTCGACTCGCTGGCGGTGGAGCGTGAAGACGTGCGCGGCATGCTCAAGCTGCTGCGTTCGGGCCGGGCGATCTGGTACGCACCGGACCAGGACTATGGCGCCAAGCAAAGTATCTTCGTGCCACTGTTCGGCATCCCGGCAGCGACGGTAACGGCCACTACCAAGTTCGCCCGGTTGGGGAAGGCGCAGGTGATTCCGTTCACCCAGAAGCGCCTGGAGGATGGTAGCGGCTATCGGCTGGTCATCCACCCGCCGCTGGCGGATTTCCCCGGGGAAAGCGAAGAGGCCGATTGCCTGCGCATCAACCAGTGGGTCGAGAGCGTATTGCGCGAGTGCCCCGAGCAGTACCTGTGGGCGCACCGCCGTTTCAAGTCGCGGCCCGAAGGGTCGCCGCGGCTGTATGACAAGAAAAAGCGCTGAACCTTGTAAGCAGGCCTGGCCTCTTCGCGGGTAAACCCGCTCCTGCAGGATTACCACAGGTTCTGCATATTGCGGGGCCCTGTGGGAGCGGGTTTACCCGCGAAGAAGCCGGGCATGAAAGCACCTTGACCCCAGGAAGGACTCCATGGCTCCACCCCCGGTAACCGGTCTCATCCTTTCTGGCGGCGGCGCCCGCGCCGCCTACCAGGTCGGCGTGCTGGCGGGCATCGCCGAGTTGCTGCCCGCCGGCGCGCACAACCCGTTCCCGGTCATTGTTGGCACCTCCGCCGGGGCCATCAACGCTGTCACCCTGGCCAGTGGTGCGGTGCACTTCAACGACGCCGTGCAGCGGCTCACTGCCTTCTGGCAGAATTTCCGCAGCCATCTGGTCATCCGCAGCGACTGGCCCGGGGTCGTGCGCCAGGCCAGCCGTTTCGTCGGCCACAACCTGCTGGGGCTGGGTGGCCAGGCCCCTGTGGCGTTGCTCGACAGCAGTCCGTTGCGCAGCCTGCTGCAAACGCACCTGAACCTGGATGGTATCGGCCACGCCTTGGCCGCCGAGCAACTGCGCGCCGTGGCGGTGACCGCCTTTGGCTACGAGTCTGGCCAGGCGGTGACCTTCTACCAGGGCCGCGGCACCATCGAGGCCTGGCTGCGTCACCGGCGTATTGGTGTACCCGCACCGCTGACCATCGACCACCTGCTGGCCAGCGCGGCGATTCCGCTGCTATTCGCCCCGGTGCAACTGGGCGGTGAATATTATGGCGACGGTGCAGTGCGCCAGTCGGCGCCGATCAGCCCGGCCTTGCATCTGGGCGCCAGCCGGGTGCTAGTGGTCGGGGTCAGCGGAAACCCGCAGCGGCCAGCGCCACCGGTGCCGCCCCAACGTGTGTTCAGCGGGCAGCAACCGAGCCTGGCGCAGATCGGCGGGCACCTGCTCAACAGTACGTTCATTGACAGCCTGGAAGACGATATCGAACTGCTGCAGCGCCTCAACCACTTGAGCGGGCTATTGCCGGCGCACCTTGATGCCCGGCGCCTGGGGTTGGCACCGATCGATGTTCTGGTGGTGGCGCCCAGCCAGCCGCTGGATGAGATTGCCGCTCGGCACCGCCGTGAGTTGCCGGCGGCGTTGCGCCTGTTTTTACGTGGGCCAGGGGCGACGCGCACCAGCGGGGCGGGGGTGTTGAGCTATTTGCTGTTCGAGGCCAGCTATTGCAGTGAACTGATCGAACTGGGGCGGCGCGATGCCCTGGCCAAGAAGCGCGAGCTTTGTGAATTCCTGGCGATTTGATGTTGTCTGTGCGGGCCCTTTCGCGACAAGGGGTGCGCCAATACCTGTGTAGGAGCGGGTTCACCCGCGAAAGGGCCGCAGCAGGTTTACTCGGCTATCTGCAACTTGCGCGCCTGGGTATATACATACCGCACCTTTTCATACTCGAACGGCGAGTTGAGCTGGCCATAGCGGAATTTGGTCGTATAGCGCTTGTCCACCACGCGCAGGGCGAAGATTTCCGGGTGGTCGCTGCTGACTTCAGCCACGTTCAGGTAGTTGACTGCCTGCTCTCCCGCATAGTCCACCACAATCCCGGTGGTATCGCGCAGGTTCGATGGCCCTAGCACCGGCAGCATCAGGTACGGCCCCTCGGGTACGCCATAGAAGCCCAGGGTCTGGCCAAAGTCCTCACTCTGGCGCGGCAGGCCCATGCTGGTCGCCGGGTCCCACAGCCCACCCACGCCGATAATGGTGTTGAACATCAGTCGCGCAGTGATTTCTGCCGAGCGCTTGGCTTTGAGCTGCAACACGCTGTTGAACAGGTTCGGCACATCGCCAAGGTTGTTGAAGAAGTTGCTCACCCCCGTGCGCACGAAGCTTGGGGTGACATACTGGTAGCCATTCACCAGCGGCAGCAGCACCCATTGGTCCAGTCGGTAGTTGAAGTGATAGATGCGCCGGTTGATCGACTCCAGCGGGTCGTACACGTTAAGCGCCGCCAAGGTTGAGCGCTCGAACTCGCGCTGATCCAGCCCAGGGTTGAATTTCAGCTCACGCAGCGGGTCGAGGAAGCCATCGGCTTCAGGCGCCAGGGGCGCGGTACCGATCACCTGCGGGTCGGCCTCGACCACGCTGGCTCGTGGTGCGGTTTCGGCGGCCAGGGTGTGACCCGCGGCAAGCAGGGCAGTGGCGAAGAGGAGTTTGTTAACCACGGAAGAACTCCAGCATGGCGTCACTGTTGACGCGATAGTTGAGGTTGCCGCAATGGCCGCCATGGGGGTAAAGGGTCAGTCGGTCACCGAACACCTTGCGTAAAAAGCCAATGTCGCCCGGGCCGAGAATGACGTCATCGGCGTTGTGCATCACGGCGATCTTGTCACTGCTGCGCAGGTAGTCTTCCAGCGCATACAGGCTTACCTGGTTGACCAACTGCAGGATGCTGTTGCCGTCGGTGCGGGCGCGCCACATCGGAATCACCTGCTCGGTCATGTAGCAGTCGAAGTCGCACTGCAGGGCGCGCTTGAAGAACGGCGTGAGGCTGCTGCCTTCGGTGATCGGGAACTTCGGCGGAATGATCAGGCCGCGGCGGTTGATCAGGTCGGAGGTAAAAGCAATGTCCGCTGCCGAGAAGCGGAACGAAGTACCGATCAGCATGGCCATCTGTTCGTTGGACAGGTGCTGGCGCGACTGCTGGAAGTCGTACAGCAGGGCGTCGTTCAGGTCGATGTAGCCCTTGTCCTGGAAGTAACGGGTGAGTTTTTCCAGCATCAGCTCGTAGAACGTGGTGCTGCGGTCGATGCCCTTGACCTGGGTTTGCACCAGTTTGTCGAGGTTGTTGATCGAGGTGTAGAGGTTGACCGGTGGGTTGAGCAGCAGCACACGCTTGAAGTTGAAGCTGCGGCGGGTTTCGTCCAGGTGGCTGACGAAGGCGGCGTCGAGCGCACCCAGGCTGTAACCGGTGAGGTAGAAATCACTGACCGGCAGGCGTGGATGCTGGGCGCGCACGGCCTGCATCACCCGGTACATGTCTTCGGCGTCTTCCTGGCTGATGCCGGGGGTAGCAAAGCGCGAGGCTGCACTCATGAAGTCATAGCTGGTGGGCGATGACAGTTGCACCACGTGGAAACCCGCCTTGTAGAACAGCTTTTTCAGGTATTCATTGATGCTGCTGCTGTAGGGCGCGCCGGTGCCGGCGATGATGAAGATCAGCGGCGCTTCGCGATCCTGTCGAGCCAGGCGGTACTTGAGCTTCTTCACGGCCCAGAAGTTGTCGGGCAAGGTGAACTCACGTTCCGGGCGCAAGTTCAGGCTGTAGTCGGACTGATTGATTTCATCGTCGTTTGGCAAGTCAGGGCGCTTGTCCGGCGGCGTGGTGGCGATGGTCGCCTCGAACGGGTTGGTCAAAGGGTAGCCATAGCTGGCAGCGTCGATATCCCGCGCTGAAGCGGCCACAGCCATGAGCAGGCTGCCGAGCAGGGCAGCGAGGCGCAAAGATCGAAGCATTTAATCCCCCAAAAGAACGCAAGGTCGAGCAGTGTGCAGGCTAGGACCACAGCCAGGCGGGCAAAGTTGCCCGCTGCGGTGGCCTTTGGCGTACTTGCTATCTGCAACATAGCTGCCGGGGTGTGATTTTGCCTTAGAAACGGGCATAAGCGATCATGGACGTTTTCGATTACCGCTATTGGAGAACAGGATGTCTCGTTCGCTGCCGACGGTGCTGCTGGTGCTGTTTCTGGGGCTTTGGCTCGCGGCCAGTTATGGTGTGCGTTACGGCCTGATGGAGGATGGCCAGTGGGTAGGGCTGTGCGCAGTGCCGACGGCGTACTGGCAGTGCGAGGTGCGTTCGCTGCTGGGGTTGGGCATTCACCATCAGGTGATGGCCTGGGGCGGGCTGGGTCTTGCGCTGCTGGCGCAGGTGGCTCCCGGCCGCGCTGGCTGGTGGCTGGCGGTGCTGGCCCTGGTGTTCGCGGTGCCGGCGCTGGTGCTGTATACCGCCAGCATTGCAGTGTTTGCGCTGGTATTGGCGGGGTTGCGCCTGGTCAGGTAATTGCGGTGCGGCTGACAGGCGTCCGTTTTGGAATTTGTGGTGGGGCGGAGATCGAGCGCCGCCCGCGCGGCGCATCGCGAGCTACGCTCGCTCCTACGTTTGTTTTTGGCCAGTAACGCCTGTGGCAGGCGCGCGCGACCGCCTTCTCGTACGACGCGATATCGAGCCATGCGCCAAGGCGTTCGCGCACAGATCTCACAGGCATGATTGGCCCGAAACAAACGGAGCGAGCGTAGCTCGCGATGCTGCGGTGCGGCTGACAGGTGTCCGTTTTGGATTTTGTGGTGGGGCGGAGATCGAGCGCCGCCCGCGCGGCGCATCGCGAGCTGCGCTCGCTCCTACGTTTGTTTTTGGCCAGTAACGCCTGTGGCAGGCGCGCGCGACCGCCTTCTCGTACGACGCGATATCGAGCCATGCGCCAAGGCGTACGCGCGCAAATCCCACAGGAATGACTGGCCCGAAACAAACGTAGGAGCGAGCGTAGCTCGCGATGCGCCGCGCGGGCGGCGCTCGATCTCCGCCCCACCGCAAAAATCAAGCCTGGCGTAACCGCAAACTCCGCCACAACGCCGCTGTCATCAGCACACTCACCACAGCCCAGATCCAGGCCTGTTGGTTCTCCAGCCCTTCCACGAACAACTGCGGCGCCACCCCGGCCCCGACGATGAACGCCAGCAACGCCACCTCCGGCCTCCGCGCCCGCACCGGCCACAACACATACACCAGCGCCGGCAACGCCAGCGCTGCGCTGGGGAAACTGCGGTAGCGTGGGTCGAACACCAGTGCCAACATGCTCACCGCCGCCGCAAAGCCCGCCGCCAGCAACAGCCAGCCAGCTTGCACCTGCAGCCGGGCGAACAAGCGCTCACGCCAGCCGGCTCGCCGCGCCAGCGCCAACAACGCATGGGCCAGCACCAGCAGGTTCAGCCCGGCCAGCATCAGTGCCCATAACCACTCCCCGGCAAAGCGCGCATGGGTACGCATCAACTCGCCCCACAGGCCCAGGCAAGCGGCGCCAAACGCCGCCAGCAATGGCAGCAGCAAGGCCGCCATCGGTGTAGCGGGGCGCCCGGCCAGCACCAGCATGATCACCATCAGCACGGCACTGGCCAGCAGCCACCGCGGCCAGTCATGCAGGTTGCTCACTGGCCCTTCGAGCACACCCTTGTCCTGCCGGTCCGCGTCGTATAACCCCCAGTAGCCGCCCACCGCGCCCTCATTGACGCGTTTCCATGGCTGATCGAAGGCTTCGATCAGGTTGTAGTGCCAGCCATTGCGCTCGGCCATGGCCACAAAGCCGCGGATGAAGCGCGCTTCATTGACCCGGCTGGGTACCGCAGTTTCGCGTTGGCGGCCTTCGCTGGGCCAGCCGGTTTCGCCAATCAGTATGTCCTTGGGCGCGAAGCGTGTGCCGAATACCCGGCGCACGTCGGCGACGTGGGCCAAGGCCTCGTCGATGCCACGCGGGTCGTCCTCCCAGTAGGGCAGCAGATGGATGGTCAGGAAGTCCACTGCCGGGGCCACCTGCGGGTGCTGCAGCCAGAACTCCCAGACATCGGCGTAGGTCACCGGTACCTTGACCTGGCTCTTCACCCGCCCGATCAGCTTGGCCAGGTGGGCACCGGTCACCTCCTTGCGCAACAGTGTCTCATTGCCGACGATCACCGCGCTGACCACGTCAGGGTTGGCGTTGGCAGCGGCGATCAGCAGGTTGATTTCCTTCTCGGTGTCGGCCGGGTGGGCATTCACCCAGGCGCCCAGCATCACCTTCAGACCGTGCTTGCGTGCCAGCGCCGGGATTGCCTCAAGACCGCTCATGGAATAGGTACGGATGCACTGAAACCGCTCGGCCAGTAACGCCAGGTCGGCGTCCATCCGCGCCGGGCGCAGGCGAAACGGCTGGTCGTAAGGCGATTGGTCTTTGTCAAAAGGTGTGTACGAGGCGCACTGCAGCTTGTGTGCAGGGCTGGCCGCATCGGGCAGGTGCACTGGCTTGCCCAGCCCGTACCAGAGCCCCCCCAGCCCGAACAGGGCCAGCAGGCAGGCAAGCAGGTACAACGGTAACAACAGGCGGCTACAACTGGGCATCGGGCGGTCCATCGTCTGGCACAAAAGGTTAGATAGTAGCCCGGCGCCAAACCTTTGGCATGCAAGGATCGCGCAGGCCGCTGCCGGCCGATGGCGCTAATGGCATAGTGCTGTCGCATATGGGGCGGGTACAGGTCGCAGCTGGATCAGGTCGTCTTGTGTTGCAGGAAGATGATGCAATCTCCAAGACCTGACGAGGGGATGCTTTGATGGCAACTTTGAAGAAAATGCGACGTTTACTGGGTGTGGGCACCGCCCTGGTAATGGCCATGAGCGCTGCACAGGCTATGGCCAAAGAAGTAAGCATTGGTTACGTGGATGGTTGGGCCGACAGCGTGGCGACCACCAACGTGGCTGCCGAAGTAATCAAGCAAAAACTCGGCTACGACGTGAAGTTGCAGGCCGTTGCCACGGGGATCATGTGGCAGGGTGTGGCAACTGGCAAGCTCGATGCCATGTTGTCGGCCTGGTTGCCGGTGACCCATGGCGAGTACTGGGCCAAGAACAAGGACAACGTGGTCGACTACGGCCCGAACTTCAAGGACGCCAAGATCGGCCTGATCGTCCCCGAGTACGTCAAGGCAGTGAGCATCGCCGACCTCAAGACCGATAACAGCTTCAAGGACAGGATCGTCGGCATTGATGCAGGCTCCGGTGTGATGCTCAAGACCGACCAGGCAATCAAGGACTATGGCCTGACGAGTTACAAGTTGCAGGCCAGCTCGGGCGCTGCGATGACTGCGGAGCTGGGCCGTGCCTATGCCAAGCACCAGTCGATTGCGGTGACCGGTTGGGTTCCGCACTGGATGTTCGCCAAGTGGAAGCTGAAGTTCCTCGAAGATCCGAAAGGCGTATATGGCGCGTCGGAAACCGTTAACAGCATCGGCAGCAAGGAACTGGCAACCAAGGCACCGGAAGTGGCGGAGTTCCTGAAGAAGTTCAACTGGCAGTCCAAGGACGAGATTGGCGAGGTGATGCTGGCGATTCAGGAAGGGGCCAAACCTGAAGCAGCAGCCAAGGACTGGGTAGCCAAGCACCCTGATCGTGTGAAGGAGTGGACTGGCAAGTAACTTTGGGCGTTTCACGTTGTTTTTTTAACGCCAGTTAGATCGAGCGCCGCCCGCGCGGCGGATCGCGAGCTGCGCTCGCTCCTACGTTTGTTTCGGGCCAATTATACCTGTGGGTTTTTCGCGCGAACGCCTTGGCGCATGGCGCAATATCGCGTCGCACAAACAAGGCGGTCGCGTGCGCCTGCCACAGGAATGACTGGCCCCAAACAAACGTAGGAGCGAGCGCAGCTCGCGATGCGCCGCGCGGGCAGCGCTGGTTTTATGCCCGACCGCAAAACCTGAACCGGTCCCTTGCCACCCCTGGCCAAATCTCTTCTTTGTTACGCAATCGGTAAAACACCGTTGCATCTAAGACTAAGGTCGTCTGGTTGGCGTCCGGCAGCCGCATAAAGTAAGGGTGTGGGTTCTTCCCCTACCTGTGCTGCTAGGACAAAAACAATGAACGACAGCATTTACCTCTCGATACAAAACAGCCCCCGTTTCAAGGAGCTGGTCACCAAACGCGAACGGTTCGCCTGGATTCTCTCGGCGATCATGCTCGGCCTTTACTGCGCCTTCATCCTCCTGATCGCCTACGGTCCTCATGTGCTGGGCGCGAAGCTCAGTCCTGAGTCATCGATTACCTGGGGCATTCCCCTGGGCGTCGGCCTGATCGTCTCGGCATTCGTCCTGACCGCCATCTACGTGCGCCGCGCCAACGGCGAGTTCGATGAGCTGAACAAGGAAATCCTGAAGGAGGCGCAACAATGATTCGCTCTGTCAAAGCTCTGGCCGTACTGGCCTGCGGAGCCTTTGCACCCGCCGTGTGGGCCGCAGATGCCCTGACCGGCGAGGTGCAGAAACAACCGCTGAACGTTTCCGCCATTGCCATGTTCGTGACCTTCGTCGCCTTCACGCTCGGCATCACCTACTGGGCCTCCAAGCGCAACAAGTCGGCATCGGACTACTATGCTGCCGGCGGCAAGATCACCGGCTTCCAGAACGGTTTGGCGATCGCTGGCGACTACATGTCAGCCGCCTCGTTCCTGGGTATTTCCGCGCTGGTGTTCACCTCGGGTTATGACGGCCTGATCTACTCGATCGGTTTTCTGGTCGGCTGGCCGATCATTCTTTTCCTGATTGCTGAACGCCTGCGCAACCTGGGCAAGTACACCTTTGCCGACGTGGCCTCGTACCGCCTCGGGCAAAAGGAAATCCGCACCCTGTCGGCCTCCGGTTCGCTGGTGGTGGTGGCGTTCTACCTGATCGCGCAAATGGTCGGCGCCGGCAAGCTGATCGAGTTGCTGTTCGGCCTGGACTACCATGTAGCGGTGGTCATGGTGGGTATCCTGATGTGCCTGTACGTGCTGTTCGGTGGCATGCTGGCCACTACGTGGGTACAGATCATCAAGGCTGTGCTGCTGCTGTCCGGTGCCAGTTTCATGGCGCTGATGGTCATGAAGCACGTGGGCTTTGACTTCAACACGCTGTTCACCGAAGCGATCAAGGTACACGCCAAGGGTGAGGCGATCATGAGCCCCGGCGGCCTGGTCAAGGACCCGATCTCGGCATTCTCCCTGGGCCTGGCACTGATGTTCGGTACTGCCGGCCTGCCGCACATCCTGATGCGCTTCTTCACCGTCAGTGATGCCAAGGAAGCGCGCAAGAGCGTGCTGTACGCCACCGGCTTCATCGGCTACTTCTACATCCTCACCTTCATCATTGGCTTTGGTGCGATCCTGCTGGTCAGCACCAACCCGGACTTCAAGGACGCGGCAGGCGCTCTGCTGGGCGGCAACAACATGGCTGCGGTGCACCTGGCCAATGCGGTGGGTGGCAGTGTGTTCCTCGGCTTCATCTCGGCGGTGGCCTTTGCCACCATCCTGGCGGTGGTGGCTGGCCTGACCCTGGCCGGTGCCTCGGCGGTGTCCCACGACCTGTATGCCAGCGTCTGGCGCAAGGGCAAAGCCAACGACAAGGACGAGATCCGCGTATCGAAGATCACCACTGTCGCCCTGGGTGTGCTGGCGATTGGCCTGGGGATTCTGTTCGAGAAACAGAACATCGCCTTCATGGTCGGCCTGGCGTTCTCCATTGCCGCCAGCTGCAACTTCCCGGTACTGCTGCTTTCGATGTACTGGAAGAAGCTGACCACCCGCGGCGCCATGATCGGCGGCTGGCTGGGCCTGGTGAGTGCGGTGACGCTGATGATCCTTGGCCCGACCATCTGGGTACAGATTCTCGGCCACGAGAAGCCCATCTACCCGTACGAGTACCCGGCGCTGTTCTCGATGGCCATTGCCTTCGTCAGCATCTGGTTCTTCTCGGTCACCGACAAGTCCAAGGCAGCTGAGGATGAGCGCGCGCTGTTCTTCCCGCAGTTCGTGCGTTCGCAGACTGGCCTGGGTGCCAGCGGGGCGGTCTCGCACTAACGTCAACCCCTTGCATTGAAAACGCCCCGCCTGTCGGGGCGTTTTTTATTTTATGCAGTCAGAAACAGCCTACATACAGAGTTAGGCCCTGCCCATAAAGTTTCCTCATGTCGTAAGGGCATCTATAGATGCCGGCACATTTGGGGAATGTTCAATGAAGTTACGCTGTTTGATCACCTTCGCTCTCCTTGGCGTGGCGGGCGCTGCCGGGGCGAAGGAAGCAGGACATCAGTGTCCAGGCTGTCGTGTCGGTTCCTGAATTTCAGGTGAACTCGGTTGACAGTTGGTGGGAAGACGTACTTCAGGCTGAATATGACCCGGATCGGGGTGTCTTCAAGCAAATTGAAAAAGAGGTGTTTGTAAAAAGTACCTACGGCCCGATCTACGCGAAAACCGACCGTTCGGAGTATCGGTTTACCCGGGTGGGCGGTGGAGAAGCGCCCCGTCGATACCACATCATGTTGAATCGCAAAAGAATGGGCACGGCACCGGTTGAAATCGTCAGTGCTGCTGAAGCCGCTCAGGGAAAAAGCATTCAATTCAGGTTCTATCCGATGCCGGAAGCGTCGTCGACTCGCATACCCGGCACCTATGTCACGCAAGCCACCTTGATGTTCGAAACAGGGGCGCCCTGATTCGCAATTCCATTCGGGTGCTCCAGTGTGCCCGCTATTTGTTGTGCAACCGTTAAAGGAAGTTTGATGTGAAATCCTATGTATTGGCTGTCCCGTTCCTTGCATTGTTTGCCGGTGCTGCTGTCGCGTCCGCCCCTGCGCCGATCAGTCAGAATATTTCAGTGACGGCGGTCATTCCCGGGAATGAGTTTTCAGTGGCCCCCATAGGGGACTGGCTGGATAAAGGCGTGACGCTTGAATATGAGCCGGAGCGCGAAGACTTCAAGGCGGTCAGTGAAAGGTTCTCGGCACAGAGTGATGTCGGCGCTATTCAGGCCCACCTGCTGTACACAGCAGCGCTGCAAGACCCGCAAACCGACGAGAAGATTGATCTTATGATCTCTGTTGGGGGTAAACAGTTGGCGTTGACGGCCACGGAGGTCATGAGCGCGGAAGATGCTAAAGTTGGCAAGGAACTTCCCATTACCTTTAATGCCATAAGGCCCGACAGTGGTTATGTAAAGGGTGAGTATGCCGGGACAGTGAGCGTGTTGTTTGAAACTTCCTCCGCCAGCCTTTGACTGAAGCAGTGCCGCCTGCCTCAACTTACTGGATGTTTATCCGTGTAGGGGCAGGTGTTGAAGTGGATTGAATCATGTTCCAGTTTGCTGCACCCGGCCGTGCACTCGCTGTCTGGCTGCTGGGTGCTGCCTGCCTTCTGCCCCTCGAAGTGTTGGCCGAGCGCGCGTCCAGTGCCATTGACCTGAATACATTCGGGCGTTTGCCTGAAGACTTCGAGGCGCACTTCTTCGATGTGCCACTTGCCGTACGAGTGGAGCTTGATCAACGCTACCTCGGTGATGCCATGGTGGTATTGAGCCGTGATAACCGTGTGCAGTTGCTGGCGTTTACCGACACTGAGCAGAGCGCAGAGCCGGCCACACTCCGGCAGTTATGGCAACAGCGCCTGGAGGGCGGGCGCATGCTGGGCGACTGCCTGCAAAACTGCCCGGACGGGTTGCAGGCTATCCATTACAGCCTGGCCAATTCCCAGTTGTCATTGCTGACGTCCAATGCCGAGAAGCTGGAGCAGGACGCGCTCTTCCACCGCCTCCCGGAGCAGAGCGACGCTGGGTTGCTGCTGCGTAACCAGCTCAACCTGGTCAATGATGGCAATCAGACCACGGGCAGAGTCGGCCTGCTCGGTCAGGGCAATCTGCATAACTGGACGACGCTTGCCGATGCGCGCGTGGAACGCACCCCAGCGGAGCAAGGCGATATGCGTTACCGCATGAACCAGCTTTACGCAGAGAGCATGCACGAAGAGCATTTCTTTCGGCTGGGTTACTTCTCTACTGGCGCAGAAGGCCTCGTGCGCCAGCCAGCCCTTCTGGGGCGTCGCCCTGATAGCACGCTTGGCTTGATGCTGGGCAGCAGTGACAGCCTGCTGGTCGACAATGGCCAAGCCAGCGCCATCCCGGTCTATGTCACGCCGAACCGCCCGGGTATCGTCGAAATCTATCGCAATGGTTCGCTGATCAACAGTCAGCCGGTACAGGCCGGTTTACAGGCGCTCGACACGCGGGTATTGCCTGGCGGCATCTATGATGTAGAGCTGCGTTTGCTCGAAGACGGCCTGGAGACCTCGCGCAGCGAAGTGTCCATCTACAAGCCCAGCCGGTGGCAGAACATGGATAACCGCTGGCGCTACAACCTGTACCTGGGCCAGCAGGTCGAGCTGCTGAGCAACGGGGATGGCGAACGTGAACAGAGCCCGGTGTTCGGGGCCCTTTCCAACTACCTGATGCATCCTGCTGCGGTGCTGGGGCTGTCAGTGCAACAGGTCGATGCTGACCTGCAGTTGGGTACCTCGCTGGACTGGGACGTGCATGAACGGTTCAAGCTTTACGCCAGCCTCAATCAGACCCAAGGCCTGGGCAACGGCGGCGATCTGCAGTTGACCTACACCCATCCTTGGGGCTCGTTGCTACTGAGCCACAACCAGACCTGGCTGGAGCCTGGCAGTAGTGGTCGCGACGATACTTCACAGCGCCAGGTGCGCAGCCGCACCGCCTTTTCGATCAACCAGCGGATAACCGCGCGCAGTTCAGCGACGCTGCGCCTGGAACACAGTGCGGGCTCGGCAAGCGGCCTGGGTGCCGACCTGAGCTGGGCGTTCTACGGGAAGCTGCGGGGGCATCAGAGCAGTGTTCGCCTGTCACTTTTCGACAGGCCTGGAACGCGCAGCAGCGCCGGTGTCCGCAGCCGCGGTGTCAACGTTGCTGTAAGCATGAAGCTCGAGCGCGATGGCAAGCAGCTTGGGGTCGATGTGGGTAGCCGCGCCTCGCGTGAGGGGGGCAATGACCCCTACGCTTCGCTGTGGTATCGGCAGAACGTCGACCTGGGCCCCGTGCACAGCCTGGGGGGCAGCGCGACGCTCGACGGCTATGGCACCAGCCTGGCGGCCAATGGGCGCTTCCACAGCCAGGCGCTGCAGGGCGATGCCTATGCCCAGAGTTCCTCTTTCAACAATAACCTCAGCGGTGGCCTCAACCTGGAAAGCACCCTGGCGCTGGGCGACGGGAAGCTGGCCATGGGTGGCAGCAGCCTGCCGCTCGAAGCCGGTTTGATCATCGATGTCGAAAGCGATCTGCACGGTGTGAAGCTGCGCGCCAACGATGGCCAGGGCATGAGTGCAGTGCTGCACCCCGGGCGCAATATCGTGCCGGTGACGGCGTTCAAATCTGGCCATGTGCGTTTCGACTTCGACACGAAGGACGTGCCGCCAGCACAGATCCAACCCCTCGCTGTGGACTATCACCTCAACCGCGGTGGGGTGGGGTACCACGCAGTGAAAGTCATGCGAACGGTGACTGTGTTTGGCCGGCTGCTCGACGGGCAAGGCCAGCCACTGCATGGCGCGCATGTGGTCAATGACGCCGGGCGCACGGTTGTCGAGGCGGATGGCTATTTCAACGTGGAAATGAGTGAGTCACGGCCCACCCTGGAAATTCGCCATGGCACGGCAGGCAACTGCCTTCTGACATTACCGCCGGACAACTTTGATCGCGAGGATGACCTGCTGATCGTGGGTGATCAGCGGTGTGTGCCCAGTGTGGGCTGAGCCGGCTTTCGGCATGAAGCTGTAGAGGGCCCGATTCCCGGGTCGATGGATTGGATGTTGAGTAAACAGAGGTTGAAGATGCACAGGTTCACATTTCACTTGTCACCCTTGTTGTTCGTTGCGCTGATGCTGCCGTGGTTTGCCCAGGCCGGGCCACAGCTGGATGTCGGCACGCTCTATGACTACCTCGAACCAGGCAAGGGCACCTATGCCAAACGCATCTACAACCGGGGGGACAGTACCGCCTTCGTCAAAGTCAGCGTGCTGGAGTTGGTCTACGACGGCCAGGCAGAACCCCGTGAGGTGGACATCGATGAGCTGCCCTTCGACCAGCGCAGCGTTGTTGCCAGCCCAGCGCGGATGATCATCCCTGCACGCGGTATGCAGGCCGTGCGGTTGCTGTATCGCGGTGAACGGAACCAAGAGCGTTACTACCGGCTGCGCTTCGTCCCGGTGGTGCCGGAACAGGATGACAGCTTCGCACTGGATAAAACGGAGCTTGACGCTTACCGCAAAGAACTCAGTGCCGGTGTGCAGTTTCTGGCCGGCTACGGCACCATTTTGATTACCAAGCCTGCTGCCACGCAGTATCAGACCTCGATCGAGCAAGCCGGTGGGAAATGGACCGTGCGCAACGAGGGCAATGCGACGGTGCTGCTCGACAACGTCCAGGTCTGTGTGCTGAACGAGGAGGAGTGTGAGCCTCCGGCCAAGCACCATCTTCGCCCCGGGCGTAAGCGCGAGTTCGTCGAGAAGCCCGGTGTCGAATACCGCTTCGAGCTGGTGGAAGGCGATGCACGCAAAGCTATGAGCTTCAAGGCCGAGTGAGAGGTAGGGGCATGTTTCGCAAGTGTGCAATGCTGGTACTGCTGTCTGGCGTGTTGGGTTCGTCGTGGGCGCAAGCGGCCGATATTACGCTCAAGCTGCGTTACCGCGGCGAGACCCGGCAGTTTGAAAACCTGACGCCCCGGTCCTCCCCTGTGTGTACTCAGTTGCCGCAGCTTTGTGGCGATCCGCTGCAGGACCTGCTGGATGTGGGGGTCGAGTACTCGAAAACCGTCGATGGCGAAGGCGCCGACGGCTTCTACCTCTCGGCCCCTGTCCAGCCGACTACGCTACTGATGGTCCGTGACCAGACCGGTGAGCAAGTCAGCATGGACTTTGCCATTACCCACCTGGGCGGTGCGGTAACTTCGGACGATGGGGCGCCTACGCTTGCGGCGCGCACGGGCCTGGACTCGAGTGGTTGCCAGGTTGCGTTGGCCAGCGCGGCCCATCGCCTGTTTCTGTGGTCGCCAGCCAGCAACGGTTGCTGGGCCAACGTCAATGCGGCGAATGCGAGCACTTACCACGTGAGTCACCTGACGCTGGGCTACAGGTTGAAGACGCCTTTACCGGCGAGCTTGAAGTCGGGCGTGTACCGAGGGCGCGTGGTCTATTCGATAGGCCCTGACAGGGATATAAGCCTGGGTTCGAGCCGAACGGTCTCCGGGCTCACGGACGATTCAGTGGCGATCAACGTCGAGCTGGAGGTGGTGCATGACCTTGAGGTGCGTTTTGAGCCGGGCTCCGAGCAGGTGGCTCTGGTGCCGCGGCACGCGCAGGGGCATGGGAGCCGAGGGCGGGGTGCGACAGACAAGCTGGAAAAAGACGTGACCTTCAGCCTGACTGCCAGTGGCCCGTTCAACGTCTGGGCGCTGTGCAGCACGGGGCTGGGCAGCACGTGCAATTTACGCTCGGCCAAGGGCCATGACATACCGCTGTATCTGGCCATGACCTTGCCAGGTGTGTCCTACCATGGCCGTTCGCTCTATCGGCAGGCAATGTCCTTTGGCGGAGCTGAGAACGCCATGAGCCTGGAAGTCCCGCCAGAGGGTGTGACCGGCAGCCAAGGGCAGTTGCATTTTCATGTATACCCTCGCGGCCACACCCAGGAACAGGACATGTTGCCTGGTATCGAGTATCACGCTGTGGTGACGATGGTGTTCGATGCGAACCTGTAGGACGGCAACCGAGTGTTGCGACCCGCTTGCCATTCACCTCAAATGGTTGGATGAAGTGGCTATCCGCAGCGCGTCATATCATCCCAAGCAACAGCAGTACCAGCAGAATCACCAACACCACGCCAATAATGCCGGAAGGGCCATAGCCCCAGCTGCGCGAGTGGGGGAAGACCGGTAAGCCACCGATCAGCAGCAGAATCAGGATGATGATAAGGATCGTGGTCATGTCAAAGTCCTTGCATGATTAGGGGGCAAGAGCCTGAGATTGCTGGCCTCTCGATAATTCGGACCGGTGCGGGTTGGCAAAGATTCCATCCCCGTGCAGCCGTCTACCCAATCATGCCCGCCCATTCACTACCCTGATGAATCCTGCTGGATGGCAACGCCTTGATTAGACTCATCGGACTACCTGTCAGAACAAGGCCTGCGACCATGCAAAAACGCATCATGATCACCGGCGCCGGATCCGGCCTCGGCCGCGAGATTGCCCTGCGCTGGGCACGTGAGGGCTGGCGCCTGGCACTGGCCGATGTTAACGAAACCGGCCTGCGCGAAACGCTGGAGCAGGTTCATCAGGCCGGTGGCGACGGCTTCGTCCAGCGCTGCGATGTGCGCGACTATAGCCAGCTGACGGCCCTTGCCCAGGCCTGCGAAGAGAAATTTGGTGGGGTCGATGTGATCGTCAACAACGCCGGTATCGCTTCGGGCGGGTTCTTCGCCGAGCTGTCGCTGGAAGACTGGGACTGGCAGATCGCCGTCAATCTGATGGGCGTGGTCAAGGGTTGCAAGGCGTTCCTGCCGCTGCTGGAGCGCAGCAAGGGGTGCATTATCAACGTCGCCTCGATGGCTGCACTGATGCAGGGCCCGGGCATGAGCAACTACAACGTGGCCAAGGCCGGTGTGCTGGCATTGTCGGAAAGCCTGCTGGTGGAGTTGCGCCAGATTGAGGTGGCGGTGCACGTAGTGTGCCCGTCGTTCTTCCAGACCAACCTGCTGGACTCGTTCCGCGGGCCGAACCCGGCGATGAAGGCACAGGTGGGCAAGTTGCTCGAAGGTTCGCCGATCAGTGCGGCGGACATTGCCGACTATATCCATCAGCAGGTCGCTGCAGGCGAGTTCCTCATCCTGCCCCATGAGGCAGGGCGCCAGGCCTGGCAACTGAAACGCCAGGCCCCTGAGCGGCTGTATGACGAGATGGCCGAAATGGCGGTGAAAATGCGGGCAAAAGCCCAGTCGCGATGATTGGTCTGTAGGAGAAGTTACTCAAATGCGTAAGGGGCTTCTGAATCGCAGTGGAGCTATTGAGTAGCTGAATGCCTACGGGGCAGGCTCCGGTTTTCCCTTTTGCAGGAGGATCGGAACATGCTGGTAATAGGGCGTGAAGTGGGGGAGGTCATCATGATTGGCGATGATATCCGGATCATGGTGGTGGAGACCCGGGACGGCGTGGTGCGCTTTGGTGTGGATGCCCCGCGTGAGGTGCCGGTGCATCGAGCCGAAGTTTACAAGCGCATCAAGGCGTCCAAGCAGAACAAGGTCTGAACAGGCCAGACCTGCTATTCGAGCAGTTCGCGGGGCACATCATGCTTGGCCAGCAACTGGCACTGCTGGCTTTCCAGGTCGAAAAGGATGAAAGCCTGGCCTTTGGCCAACGCCTGGCGTACTCGCAGCACGCGGGTTTCCAGCGGGGTATCGTCGCCGTTGTCAGTGCCGTCGCGGGTAACGAAGTCCTCGATCAGGCGGGTCAGGGTTTCGGCTTGCAGTTGGTCGTAGGGGATCAGCATGGTCGGGTGGTGTCTGAAGTGGGTATGAGCATGCTACGCGAAACATTCGAGGTGTTGGGGCCGCTTTGCAGCCCCATGGGCGTTTAGCCTTTGTTTCCGACCAGGCTGTCCACCGCCGGTACCCGCGTGTCGCTTTCCATCTGCGCATCATGTTCCAGCTGGTGGCTGAAGCGCTCGAGCGATGCATTGGCCGGCTGCGAGTCGCTGGCAAACACGGGCGGGCTCAGCAGGTAGGCTGATAACAGCCGGCTCAGTGCTGCCAGGCTGTCGATATGGGTGCGCTCGTAACCATGGGTGGCATCGCAACCAAAGGCCACCAGCGCGGTACGGATATCGTGCCCGGCCGTTACCGCCGAATGGGCATCGCTGAAGTAATAGCGGAACAGGTCGCGCCGCACCGGCAAGTCGTGGTCGCCGGCCAGTTTCAGCAGGTGCCGGGACAGGTGGTAGTCGTAAGGCCCCGACGAGTCTTGCATGGCCACACTGACCGCATGCTCGCTGGACGCCTGCCCAGGCGCCACCGGGGCGATGTCGATGCCGACGAACTCGCTGACGTCCCAGGGCAGGGCGCCGGCTGCACCCGAGCCGGTCTCCTCGGTGATGGTGAACAGCGGGTGGCAGTCGATCAGCGGCTGGCGGCCGCTTTCCACCACGGCCTTCAATGCCGCCAGCAATGCGGCTACGCCAGCCTTGTCGTCCAGGTGACGGGCGCTGATGTGGCCGCTTTCGGTGAACTCGGGCAAGGGGTCGAAGGCCACGAAATCACCAATGCTCACGCCCAGTGCCTCACAGTCGGCGCGTGTGGCGCAGTAGGCATCCAGGCGTACTTCCACGTGGTCCCAGCTGATCGGCATCTGGTCGATGGCCGTGTTGAAGGCATGCCCGCTGGCCATCAGCGGCAGCACGCTGCCACGGAATACCCCGGTATCGGTGAACACGCTAACCCGGCTGCCTTCGGCAAAACGGCTGGACCAGCAACCGACCGGCGCCAGGGCCAGGCGGCCATTGTCCTGCAACTGGCGCACGCTGGCGCCGATGGTATCCAGGTGGGCAGAGACGGCGCGATCGGGGGTGGCCTGCCGACCTTTGAGGGTGGCACGAATGGTGCCGCGGCGGGTCAGCTCGAAGGGGATGCCCAGTTCGTCAAGGCGTTCGGCCACGTAGCGCACGATGGTGTCGGTGAAACCGGTGGGGCTGGGGATGGCGAGCATTTCCAGCAGCACGCGTTTGAGGTAGTCGAGATCGGGTTCGGGGTGTCGCTCGGACATGTTGGGGACTCCTTTACTCCTGTGCTGGCCTCTTCGCGGGCAAGCCCGCTCCTACAGGTACAGCGCTGCCTTCAAGGGCGGTGTTATCCCTGTGGGAGCGGGCTTGCCCGCGAAGAGGCCGGCACGGGTTTACGCCAAAGGCCGGCTATGGGGAAACAGCAGGTCGATAAAACGCTCGGCCGTGGGCTGCGGTTCATGGTTGGCCAGGCCAGCACGTTCGTTGGCCTCGATGATCACGTACTCCGGCTGCCCGGCATCACGCACCATGAAGTCCAACCCCACCACCGGAATTTCCAGTGCCCGTGCCGCGCGCACGGCAGCATCGGCCAGCACCGGGTGCAGGCGTTCGGTGACGTCCTCCAGGGTGCCGCCGGTGTGCAGGTTGGCCGTACGCCGCACGGCCAGACGCTGGCCGGCCGGCAACACGTCGTCATAACCAACGCCCGCTGCGCGCAAGGTGCGCTCGGTTTCGTCGTCCAGCGGAATGCGGCTTTCGCCACCGGTGGCGGCCTGGCGGCGACGGCTCTGGGCTTCGATCAACTGGCGCACGCTGTGTTTGCCATCGCCCAGCACCTGCGCCGGGTGACGGATGGCGGCGGCCACCACCTCGTAGCCGATCACCACGATGCGCAGGTCGAACCCGGCGTGGAAGCTTTCCAGCAGCACGCGGCTGTCGAACTGGCGGGCGTGCGCCACGGCACGGGTGATGTCGTCGATGCAGGTCAGGTTCACCGCCACGCCCTGGCCTTGCTCGCCATCGACCGGCTTGACCACCACCGCGCCATGCTCGTCGAGAAACGCCAGGTTGTCATCGGCATTGCCCGCCAGCTGTTGCGCTGGCACCTGCAGCCCAGCGTTGTGCAGCGCGTGCTGGGTCAGGCGTTTGTCCTGGCACAGGGTCATGGTCACGGCACTGGTCAGGTCGCTGAGCGATTCCCGACAGCGAATGCGCCGCCCGCCCAGGCTCAGGGTGAACAGGCCGCCAGCGGCGTCATCCACCTGCACTTCGATGCCGCGGCGTAGCGCCTCGTCGACGATGATGCGTGCGTAGGGGTTGAGGTCGGCTTGCGGGCCAGGCCCGAGGAACAGCTGCTCGTTGATACCGTTCTTGCGCTTGACGGCGAAGGTGGGCAGGTTGCGAAAACCCAGTTTCTGGTACAGGCGCTTGGCCTGGCGGTTGTCGTGCAGCACCGACAGGTCCAGGTAAGCCAGGCCACGGCTCATGAAGTGTTCGATCAGGTGGCGCACCAGCACCTCGCCCACGCCCGGGCGGGTGCAGTGTGGGTCCACCGCCAGGCACCACAGGCTGCTGCCATGCTCGGGATCATCGAACGCTTTGGTGTGGTTCAGGCCCATGACGCTGCCGATCACCGAGCCGCTGTCTTCGTCCTCTGCCAGCCAGTACACCGGGCCACCCAAGTGCCGGGGGGTAAGCAGCTCGGCGTCGACGGGGAGCATCCCGCGGGCCTGGTACAGGGTGTTGATTGCCTGCCAGTCGGCGGGGTTCTGTGCCCGGCGCACGCGGAAGCCGCGAAATACCCGCTGCGCCGGGCGGTAGTCGGTGAACCATAGGCGCAGGGTGTCGGACGGATCGAGGAACAGCTGCTGTGGGGCCTGGGCCAGCACCTGCTGCGGTGCGGCCACGTACAGGGCGATGTCGCGTTCGCCCGGGTGCTCGTCGAGCAAATCCTCGGCCAGGGAAACCGGGTCGGGGTAGGTGTGGCCTATCAGCAGCCGGCCCCAGCCGCAGTGCACGGCACGCGGTTGGTCATGGGGCTGGCTGCCGTCACCGGCCAAGCGCGCTTGCAGGCGCTCATAGGACGGCGCCTGGCCGCGCAGCAGGCGCTGACCATAAGCGATTTCATGGGCTTTCATCGGTCAGATTCCTTGTTCGCTCAACCACAGGTTAAGCGCCGCCAGTTGCCATAGCTTGGAACCGCGCAATGGCGTCAGTTGGCCGTGCGGGTTGCTTAGCAGGCGGTCGATCATGGCCGGGTTGAACAACCCTCTGTCTTGGCTGGGGTCGGTCAACAGCTCGCGTACCCAGCCCAGGGTGGCACCTTCCAGATGCTTCAGGCCCGGTACCGGGAAGTAACCCTTCTTGCGGTCGATCACCTCATGCGGGATCACCCGTCGCGCCGCCTGCTTGAGCACCTGCTTGCCGCCATCGGGCAGCTTGAAGCGTGCGGGAATGCGTGCCGACAGTTCCACCAGGCGGTAATCGAGGAACGGCGTGCGCGCCTCCAGGCCCCAGGCCATGGTCATGTTGTCCACCCGTTTGACCGGGTCGTCGACCAGCATCACGGTGCTGTCCAGGCGCAGCGCCTTGTCCACCGCAGCCGGTGCGCCGGGGCGGGCGAAGTGTTCGCGTACGAAGTCGCCGGCGGCGTCGGTTTCCAGCAGCCAGGGGGCCTGCACGGTGTCGCGGTATTCGGCGTGGCTGCGGTCGAAGAACGCATCTCGGTAAGCAGCATAGGCGTCGTCGGCGCCGTCCACCTGCGGGTACCAGTGGTAACCGGCGAACAGCTCATCGGCACCCTGGCCGCTCTGTACGCCCTTGCAGTGCTTGGCCACTTCCCGCGACAGCAGGTAGAACGCGATGCAGTCGTGGCTGACCATCGGCTCGCTCATGGCGCGAAACGCGGCCGGCAACTGGTCGATGATCTCGTGTTCGGCAATGCGCAGTTGGTGGTGGCGGGTGCCGTAGTGCCTGGCGATCAGGTCGGAGTACTGGAACTCATCGCCGCGCTCGCCGCCGGCATCCTCGAAGCCGATGGAGAAGGTCGACAGGTCTTCCACCCCCACTTCGCGCAACAGGCCCACCAGTAGGCTGGAGTCGACCCCTCCGGACAGCAATACGCCAACATCCACAGCAGCCCGCTGGCGGATGGCTACGGCGTCCCGGGTGGCGTCGAGCACGCGGGTGGTCCAGCCTTCCAGGTCCAGCTCACGCTCGTCGGGGTGGGGGCCGTAGTGCAGTTGCCACCAGACCTGGCGCTCCACTTCGCCATGCCGGTCGATGCGCATCCAGGTGCCTGGCTCCAGTTTCTGCACGTTGGCCAGCAGGGTGCGCGGTGCCGGTACCACGGCGTGGAAATTCAGGTAGTGGTTGAGTGCCACGGGGTCGAGCATCGGGTCGATGTCACCGCCCTTGAGCAGTGCCGGCAGGGTCGAGGCAAAGCGCAGGCGCTCGCCGTTGCGCGACAGGTACAGAGGTTTGACGCCGAGGCGGTCGCGGGCCAGGAACAGGCGCTGGTTGTCGCGCTCCCAGATGGCCAGGGCAAACATGCCGTTGAGCTTGGGCAGCAGGGCAGCGCCCCAGGCGTGGTAGCCCTTGAGCAGCACCTCGGTGTCGCCGTCGGACCAGAAGCTGTAGCCCAGTGCCTGTAGTTCCTCGCGCAGTTCGGGGAAGTTGTAGATGGCGCCGTTGAAGGCCAATGACAGGCCCAGGGTGTTGTCGACCATCGGCTGCGCCGAGCCGTCGGACAGGTCCATGATTTTCAGCCGCCGGTGGCCCAGGGCGATCGGGCCTTGGCTATGGAAGCCCCAGGCATCCGGGCCACGCGGGGCCAGGTGATGGGTAATGCGCTCTACCGCAGCCAGGTCGGCTGGGCGAGGGGCTTGGTCGATGGGGGTGAAACGTAATTCTCCTGCTAATCCGCACATAAGTCCTTACCGGTTTTTCCGTTGGGGAGGTGATGCCCCGGATTAGGGCACCTTAATGAACTGACCTGTTTGCTTTTTTAGAGTTTTAGAACAGTTTGTTATATAAGGTTGAGGTGGCAGGTTATTGCCTGGGATCTCGCAGTATTGCAGAAATCGAGCGCCGCGTGCGCAGCGCATCGCGAGCTGCGCTCGCTCCTACGTTTGTTTCGGGCCAGTAACGCCTGTAACAGGCGCGCGCGACCGCCTTGCTCGTACGACGCAATACAGGGTCATACACCAAAGCGTTCGCGCGCAAATCCCCCAGGAATAATTGGCCCGAAACAAACGTAGGAGCGAGCGCAGCTCGCGATGCGCTGCGCGGGCGGCGCTCGATCTCACCGGCGCAATAAATTCAACGCCATGCGCCCGAAGCAATCACTTCCCCCGGATCAGCCTGCGCAAGGCAAACCGGTTCGGATGACACGCCTGCGCCACCTCCCGCGGCAACGGCAACGGCTCGCCGCACACCCAGGCGGCCACCAGTTCCCCGCTCAAAGGTGCCGTGATCAACCCGCGCGACCCATGCCCGCTGTTCACATACAACCCCTCCAGCCAAGGGCAGGCCACATCCGGCACCTGCCGGGCATCACGCCCCAACACGGCATAAGCTTCGGCAAACGCCTGCGCGTCGGCCATCGGCCCGACAATCGGCAAATAATCCGGGCTGGTACAACGGAACGCCGCGCGCCCTTGCAATTGCTCGGGGTTCAGCTCGGCCACGCCCAGGCGCCGGGCCAGGTCAGTAGAAATCTCATCCAGCAACGCCAGGTTGCCCCGGTGCTCGGCCACCGTCGGCGCAAGGTCTTCACTGTGGAAGTCAAAACTTGCCCCCAGTGTATGTTCACCCTCGCGCGGCGGTGCCACATAGCCCTCCGCGCACACCACGGTGCGTAGCGCCTGGCTGCTGGCGGTGGCCGGCAAGCGGGTGATCTGCCCACGAATGCGCTTGAGTGGTAACTGCGCGCAAGGTTCGAAGCGCCGCACATCGGCCGCGCCGGCCAGGACCACCACTGGAGCGCTGGCTAATAGTTGGTCGCCAGCCCAGGCCTGCCACCGTTCACCCACTTTGCGCAGTTCGAGCACTTCCTGGTGGGCCACCAGGTGAATACCGGGGTGCTGCAACTGCTGCTGGCACAGCGCCGGCGGGTGCACCCAGCCACCTTCGGGGTAGAACAACCCGCCGCCAGGCAACGCCACGCCGGCGATGGCTTCGGCCTCGGCGCGCGCCAGGCAGTGCAGCAAGCCGTGGTCGAAGGCGACAGCCAGCTTGCCCTGGCGTTCGGCCTCCTTGCTGTCGAAGGCCAGTTGCAGCACCCCGCAGGCATCCCAGTCACGGCCACGCTGCAACCGCTGCAGCTGGCGCCGGGTGTAGCCGAACCCGGACAGGATCATCTGCGACAGTGCGGTGCCATGGGCGGACAGCTTGAGGTACAGCACCCCTTGCGGGTTGCCCGAAGCTTCCTGGGCCGGGGCTTCGTGGCGCTCCAGCACGGTGACCTGCCAGCCACGCCGGGCCAGGCTGGCGGCGCTGCTGCTGCCGGCAAGTCCGGCACCGATCACCAGCGCCTCGCGCGGCCCCTGCGCAACAGCGGGGCGCGCGTACCAGGGCGCGCATGGGCCGGGCAGGGGGCCGACGTAGGCGCCGCTCATCACCTCCCACTTCTTGCCGATGCCTGGCACCTTCTTCATGGCGAAGCCAGCTTCGACCAGGCTGCGGCGTACCCAGCCGGTGGTGGTGAAGGTGCCCAGCACCGTGCCCGGATGCGATAGCCGCGCCAGTTGCGCAAACAGCGCCGGGGTCCACATGTCAGGGTTCTTGGCGGGGGCGAAGCCGTCGAGGAACCACACATCGATCTGCGCATCGAGCTGCGGCAGCTGTTCCAGCACATCGCCTATCAACAGGGTCAGGGTGACCCTGCCATCGGCGAAGGTGAACTGCTGAAAGCCCGGGTGCACCGCCACGTACTGCTCCAGCAGCGGCCCCGTATAGGCGGCCAGTTCAGGCCACAGGCTTACTGCGCGGGCCATGTCGGCGTGGGCGAGTGGGTACTTCTCGACGCTGACGAAGTGCAGGCGCGCGTCGCTGTGTGCGTGCTGGTCAAACAGCTGCCAGGCGCAGAAAAAATTCATGCCGGTGCCAAAGCCGGTTTCGCCGATCACCGTGCAGGCATGCGGCGCCAGGTTGGCAAAACGCTCGGCCAGGCGGGTCTGGCCGAGGAACACGTGCTTGGTTTCTTCGATGCCTTCGTTGACTGCGAAATAGACGTCGTCATAGTGCCGCGAATGGGGGCGGCCCTGGTCGTCCCAGTCGATCTGGGCGTGCTGGAGGAGGGTGGGCATGGTGGGCTCGGTTGCAGCGGATGGCGGGATTTTATGCCATCCGGATGAGCTGTGGGAGCGCGTTCATTCGTGAAGAGGCCCGTACAGGCAGAAATGAAATCCGCTAGTCTTGCTTATCCATTGAAGGAGCCAGTGCATGTTCGAATCTGCCGAAATCGGCCACAGCATCGACAAGGAGGCTTACGACGCCGAGGTACCCGCTTTACGCGAGGCCCTGCTCGAAGCCCAGTACGAACTCAAGCAGCAGGCGCGGTTTCCGGTGATCGTGCTGATCAACGGCATCGAAGGCGCCGGCAAGGGCGAGACAGTAAAGCTGCTCAACGAGTGGATGGACCCGCGCATGATCGATGTGCTCACCTTCGACCAGCAGACCGACGAAGAGCTGGCCCGCCCGCCCGCCTGGCGCTACTGGCGGGCCTTGCCACCCAAGGGGCGGATGGGGGTGTTCTTTGGCAACTGGTACAGCCAGATGCTGCAGGGACGGGTGCACGGGGTGTTCAAGGATGCCGTGCTCGATCAGGCCATTACCGGTGCCGAACGCCTGGAGGAGATGCTTTGCGATGAGGGTGCGCTGATCATCAAGTTCTGGTTCCACCTGTCCAAGAAGCAGATGAAGGCACGGCTGAAATCGCTCAAGGACGACCCGCTGCACAGCTGGAAGATCAGCCCGCTGGATTGGCAGCAGTCGCAAACGTACGACCGCTTCGTGCGCTTTGGTGAGCGCGTGCTGCGCCGCACCAGCCGCGACTATGCACCATGGCACATCATCGAAGGGGTAGACCCGAATTACCGCAGCCTGGCGGTGGGGCGCATTCTGCTGGAAAGCCTGCAAGCCGCGCTGGCCAATAATCCCAAGGGCAAGCACCAGGGCAACGTGGCCCCGCTGAGCCATAGCATCGACGACCGCAGCCTGCTTGGCGCCCTGGACATGACGTTGCGCCTGGACAAGGCCGACTATCAGGAACAGTTGATCACCGAACAGGCCCGTCTGGCCGGTCTGCTGCGTGACAAGCGCATGCGCCGGCACGCGCTGGTGGCGGTGTTCGAGGGCAACGACGCGGCCGGCAAGGGGGGCGCCATCCGACGCGTGGCGGCGGCGCTGGACCCACGTCAGTACCGCATCGTGCCGATTGCCGCACCCACCGAAGAAGAGCGCGCCCAGCCGTACCTGTGGCGGTTCTGGCGGCACATCCCGGCACGGGGCAAGTTCACCATCTTCGACCGCTCCTGGTATGGGCGGGTGCTGGTGGAGCGGGTGGAAGGCTTCTGCAGCCCGGCTGACTGGATGCGTGCCTACAGCGAGATCAACGACTTTGAAGAGCAGTTGGTGAATGCTGGCGTTGTGCTGGTCAAGTTCTGGCTGGCGATCGACCAGCAGACCCAACTGGAGCGCTTCGAAGAGCGAGAGCAGATTCCGTTCAAACGCTACAAGATCACCGAGGATGACTGGCGCAACCGCGACAAGTGGGGCGAGTACAGCCAGGCTGTGGGCGACATGGTCGACCGTACCAGCAGCGAGATTGCCCCGTGGGCGCTGGTGGAGGCCAATGACAAGCGCTGGGCGCGGGTGAAGGTGTTGCGCACCATCAACCAGGCGCTGGAAGAGGCGTTTGCCAAGCACAAGAAATAGCCCAATGTGATGTTGCCTGTTCTGGCGCTTTCGCGGTCAGCACAGGCAACACCTCGCCCCCCCCAGCCATGCCCTGGAAGAATGACCTGATGAATTCTTTTCTCGGCACTCTGCACCGTGACCGTCCTCCAACCCCGTAGAATTCAATCACCCCTACCACGGGCTTGATCGAGGATTTTATGCACACCACTTCTGGCCGCTGGGGCTATGGGCTGTTCCTGGCACTTCTGACGGCGCTGCTCTGGGGCATCCTGCCGATCAAGCTCAAGCAGGTATTGCAAGTGGTCGACCCGATCACCGTCACCTGGTACCGGCTGCTGGTCTCCGGTGGCCTGCTGTTCGCCTGGCTGGCGGCTCAACGGCGTTTGCCGTCCATCCGCAAGCTGGCGCCCAGGGGCAAGGGCCTGGTGCTGGTTGCGGTGTTCGGCCTGATGGGCAACTACGTGCTTTACCTGATCGGTCTCAAACTGCTTAGCCCGGGCACCGCACAACTGGTGGTACAGATCGGCCCGGTGCTGTTGCTGGTGGCCAGCGTGTTCGTGTTCCGCGAGCGCTTCAGTGTGGGGCAGGGCATGGGGCTGTTGGTGCTGCTGGCAGGGTTTGGCCTGTTCTTCAACCAGCGCCTGGAGGAATTGCTGACTTCACTGGGTGCCTATACCACGGGCGTATTGACCATCTTGCTGGCGACCAGTATCTGGGTGTTCTACGCCCTGAGCCAGAAGCAGTTGCTGACCGTGTGGCATTCGCAGCAGGTGATGATGGTGATCTACCTCAGCTGTGCTGCGTTGCTGACACCTTGGGTGCACCCGCTGGAGGCCTTGCAACTGACCCCGGTACAAGGCTGGCTGCTGCTGGCCTGTTGCCTGAACACCCTGGTGGCATACGGCGCCTTTGCCGAAGCGCTGGCGCACTGGGAGGCCTCACGGGTAAGTGCCACGCTGGCACTGACCCCGCTGGTGACCTTCGTTGCGGTGGCGCTGGCGGCATTGGTGTGGCCTGACTATGTGCATGCCGAGGACATCAACGCCCTGGGCTATGTGGGGGCTGTCACGGTGGTGTTCGGTTCGGCGCTGGTGGCGCTGGGGCCCTCGCTGGTGGCGGGTTGGCGGGCCCGCAGGGCGCGGTTGGCCTAGGTCTGTCGATTGCCTGTGCCGGCCCTTTCGCGGGTAAACCCGCTCCTACAATGGATCGCCTCTCGGCGTAGGAGCGGGTTTACCCGCGAAAGGGCCGGTACAGGCTACAGAGCAGTCAGCCCTTGCCGCCCGGCGCCAGCATGTCCTCCGGCCGCACCCACTGGTCGAACTGCTCATTGGTCAGGTACTTCAAGGCCAATGCCGCCTCGCGCAAGGTCGTGCCCTCGCTGTAAGCCTTCTTGGCAATTTCTGCCGCCTTGTCATAGCCGATATGCGGGTTCAGCGCCGTCACCAGCATCAACCCGCGCTCCAGGTGCGCGGCCATCTGCTCGGCATCCGGCTCGATACCCGCCACGCAATGCGCCTGGAAGTTGCGGCAACCATCGGCCAGCAACTCGATGGACTGCAGCAGGTTATGGATGATGACCGGCTTGAACACATTCAACTGCAAATGCCCCTGGCTGGCGGCAAAGCCGATGGCCGCGTCGTTGCCCAGTACCTGGCAGGCCAGCATCGACAGCGCCTCGCACTGAGTGGGGTTGACCTTGCCCGGCATGATCGAGCTGCCCGGCTCGTTGGCTGGCAGGCGCACCTCGGCAAGCCCGGCGCGCGGGCCGGACCCCAGCAGGCGCAGGTCGTTGGCGATTTTCATCAGGGCCACGGCCAGGGTCTTCAGGGCCCCCGCCAGGCTGGTCAGCGGTTCGTGGCCGGCGAGAGCGGCGAACTTGTTGGGTGCCGTGATGAACGGCAGCCCGGACAGCGCCGCCAGCTCGGCAGCGATGGCCTCAGCAAAACCCTGCGGAGCGTTGAGCCCGGTACCCACGGCAGTACCGCCCTGGGCCAGTTCGCACACCGCCGGCAGGGTGGCGCGGATGGCGCGCTGGGCGTAATCGAGCTGGGCGACGAAGGCCGACACTTCCTGGCCGAAGGTAATCGGCGTGGCGTCCATCATGTGCGTGCGGCCGGTTTTCACCAGCTTGTGGTGACGCATCGACAGCTCGGCCAGCCCCGAAGACAGTTCGGTGACGGCCGGCAGCAGCTTTTCATGCACCGCCTGGGCTGCCGCAATGTGCATGGCGGTGGGGAAGCAGTCGTTGGAGCTCTGCGAGCGGTTGACGTGGTCATTGGGGTGTACTGGCGCCTTGCCGCCACGGCCTTTGCCGGCCAGTTCGTTGGCGCGCCCGGCGATCACCTCGTTGACATTCATGTTGCTCTGGGTGCCGCTGCCCGTCTGCCAGACGACGAGCGGGAACTGATCGTCGTGCTGGCCATCCAGCACCTCATCGGCGGCCTGCTCGATCAGCCGGGCGATGTCGGCCGGCAGGTCGCCATTGCGGTCGTTGACGCGCGCCGCGGCCTTCTTGATCAGTGCCAGGGCGTGCAATACCGCGCGGGGCATGCGCTCCTTGCCAATGGCGAAGTTGATCAGCGAACGCTGGGTCTGCGCACCCCAGTAGGCGTCCTCCGGAACTTCGACCGGGCCCAGGCTGTCTGTCTCGATACGGCTCATTCTGTACTCACTCCTGTGTAGTTCGAAATCGCAGTTTAGGCCCTGATTCGACCGAGCGGTTCCGTCGCTCGTCGTGCCACTTGAGCACATCGCCACCACGGCGCAGAATGCTCTACTCTGAGGTGCCCGCCTCCCTCTCTTTGAAGGAAATGCAATGACCCGTCTCCGTGTCCTTTGTGCCGCCGTTGCCCTGGTTTGCGCCAGCGGCCAGGTACTCGCTGCCACCGCCAGTCACAACGCTGCTGCCGAGAAATTCCTGACCTTGGCCAACGCCGACAAGCTGGGCACCCCGGTGTACATGCAAGTGCAGCAGATGTTTGCCCAGCGTTTCGCCCAGACCAAGGCCCCGGCCGCCAAGCAGCCCGTACTGGAAAGCTACCAGGCCAAGGCCAATGCCGCGCTGGACAACGCCATCGGCTGGAACAAGCTGAAGCCGAAGATGGTCGACCTGTACACCCGCACCTTCACCGAGCAGGAACTGAAGGACCTGGTCAAGTTCTACGAATCGCCGCTGGGCAAGAAAGTGCTGCGTGAAATGCCCAAGGTCACCCAGCAGTCGGCACAGCTGACCCAGCAGAGCCTGGAGCCAGCCGTTCCGGTGGTGAACAAGCTGCTGGAAGACATGACCAAAGAGCTGGACCCGAACGCAGGCAAGGCCGCCGCCCCAGCGAAGAAGTGAGTACGCCGCAATGACTATGCAACAACGTATCGAACAGCAACTGGCCGCGCTGGCGCCGCAACACCTGGAAGTGCTCAATGAAAGTCACATGCACAGTCGTGGTCAGGAGACCCACTACAAGGCCGTGATCGTCAGCGAGCAGTTCGCCGGGCTGAACAGCGTCAAGCGCCACCAGAAGGTGTACGCCACCATGGGTGAGCTGATGGGCGAGATCCACGCCCTGGCCATCCACACCTACACCGCCGAAGAGTGGGCCAAGGTCGGCGTTGCACCGGCCTCGCCCGTGTGTGCGGGCGGCGGGCACTGAAACCGTTTTGTTGTTCTGGTAGAATCTGCATCACCCAAAGGGGGCCGCTTAGCGGCCCCCTGCTTTTTGTGCAACTGTCAAACCCGGTCCGCCCCTTACGAGGGCAACCACCTGGAGATTCCGTTACATGTCTCAAGCCATCGTCGTCGCGGCGCTGTACAAGTTCGTCACCCTGGAAGACTACGTCGAGCTGCGCGAGCCGCTGCTCAAGACCATGCTCGACAACAACGTCAAAGGCACCCTGCTGCTGGCCCAGGAGGGCATCAACGGCACCGTGTCAGGCACCCGGGAGGGCATTGATGGCCTGCTGACCTGGTTGCGCAACGACCCGCGTCTGGTCGATATCGACCATAAAGAGTCGTACTGCGACGAACAGCCGTTCTACCGCACCAAGGTCAAGCTCAAGAAAGAGATCGTCACCCTCGGCGTGCCGGGCGTAGACCCCAACCAGGCCGTTGGTACCTATGTCGAGCCCAAGGACTGGAACGCCCTGATCAGCGACCCGGAAGTGTTGCTGATCGACACCCGCAACGACTACGAAGTGGCCATCGGTACATTCAAGGGCGCCATCGACCCGAAGACCGAAACCTTCCGCGAGTTCCCGGAGTACATCAAGGCCAATTTCGACCCGAGCAAGCACAAGAAGGTCGCCATGTTCTGCACCGGCGGCATCCGTTGCGAAAAGGCCTCCAGCTACATGCTCGGTGAAGGCTTCGAGTCGGTCTATCATCTTAAGGGCGGCATCCTGAAATACTTCGAGGAAGTGCCTCAGGAAGAAAGCCTGTGGGACGGCGACTGCTTCGTCTTCGACAACCGGGTTACGGTGCGCCATGACCTGAGCGAAGGCGAGTACGACCAGTGCCACGCCTGCCGCCACCCGATCAATGCAGAGGAGCGCGCGTCCGAGCACTATTCGCCAGGTGTCAGCTGCCCGCATTGCTGGGACAGCCTGAGCGAGAAGACCCGGCGCAGTGCCATCGACCGGCAGAAGCAGATCGAGCTGGCCAAGGCCCGCAACCTGCCGCACCCGATCGGTTACAACTACAAAGCCGAGGCTTGAAGCATGTCTGCACGCCTGATCTATGTGATGGACCCGATGTGCTCCTGGTGCTGGGGTTTTGCGCCAGTGGCTGCGGCCCTGATCGCCCAGGCGCGTGAGGCAGGCGTGCCTGCCCACTTGGTACCGGGCGGGCTGCGCACTGGCGGCAGCGCCCTGGACAGCTCCACTCGCAAGTACATCCTGGAACACTGGCAGGCGGTGGCTGATGCTACCGGCCAGCCGTTCCGCTTCGAGGGGGCCATGCCTGACGGCTTCGTCTACGACACCGAGCCGGCCTGCCGCGCCCTGGTCACGGCCTGCGAGCTGGATGCCGAACGCGTCTGGCCGCTGCTGGCGTTGATCCAGCGTTCGTTCTACGAGCAGGGCGTCGATGTGACCATCGCGCCGCAGCTGGTCGAGCTAGCCTCGCAGTGTGGCTTCGACCGTGCCACGTTCGCCGAAACCTTCGCCCGTGCCGATACCCGTGCCGCCACCGCGGCCGACTTCGCCTGGGCTCAGGACCTGGGTATTGCCGGTTTCCCGACCCTGCTGGCCGAGCGCAATGGCCAACTGGCTTTGCTGACCAACGGCTATCAGCCGCTGGAGCGCCTGCAACCCTTGCTCGGCCGCTGGCTGCAGCAGGCCGCCTGTGCTTGATGTGCCTGGGTCACCCGACCCGGTACCGGGCAAGCCTTACACTGCGGGCGATCGACTGAGCTGGGCGGAAATCCGCCGCCTGGCCCTGCATCACAAGAAAAACCTCTGGTCCGCCAACCTTATAGCGTTACTGGCGGCATGTTGCAGCGTGCCCATTCCGCTGCTGCTGCCGCTGTTGGTGGACGAAGTGCTGCTCGGCCATGGTGACGCCGCGCTGAAGTGGATGAACCACCTGCTGCCGTCCGGCTGGCAGGTGGCAGCCGGCTACATCGGCCTGATGCTGGCGCTCACCTTGTGCCTGCGCCTGGCCGCGCTGGCGTTCAACGTCATCCAGTCCAAGCTGTTCGCCGGGCTGGCCAAGGACATTGTCTACCGCCTGCGCATCCGCCTGATCGAGCGGCTCAAGCGTATTTCGCTGAAGGAATACGAAAGCCTGGGCAGCGGCACGGTGACCACCCACCTGGTCACCGACCTGGACACCCTCGACAAGTTCGTTGGCGAAACCCTCAGCCGCTTCCTGGTGGCCATGCTGACCTTGACCGGCACGGCGGCCATCCTGATCTGGATGCACTGGCAGCTGGCCTTGCTGATCTTGCTGTTCAACCCGCTGGTGATCTACTTCACGGTGCAGTTGGGCAAGCGCGTCAAACACCTGAAAAAGCTTGAGAACGACAGCACCGCGCGCTTTACCCAGGCGCTGGCGGAAACCCTCGATGCCATCCAGGAAATCCGGGCCGGTAACCGCCAGGGTTACTTCCTTGGCCGCCTGGGCCTGCGTGCCCGCGAGGTGCGCGATTACGCCGTGGACTCGCAATGGAAAAGCGATGCCAGTGGCCGTGCCAGTGGCCTGCTGTTCCAGTTCGGCATCGACATTTTCCGCGCGGCGGCCATGCTGACCGTGCTGTTTTCCGATCTGTCGATCGGCCAGATGCTGGCGGTGTTCAGCTACCTGTGGTTCATGATCGGCCCGGTGGAGCAACTGCTTAATCTGCAATATGCGTACTACGCCGCAGGCGGTGCGCTGAGCCGCCTCAACGAACTGCTGGCGCGTGCCGACGAGCCGCAATACCCGGCCGCCAGCAACCCGTTCGCCGGGCGCGAAACGGTGGGCATTGAAGTGCGCGATCTGCGCTTTGCCTATGCCGACGAGCCGGTGCTCGACCACCTCGACCTGTCTATCGCTGCGGGTGAGAAGGTGGCGATTGTCGGTGCCAGCGGCGGCGGCAAGAGCACGTTGGTGCAGCTGTTGCTGGGCCTTTATAGCGCCCAGGCCGGGACCATTCGCTTTGGCGGTGCCAGCCTGCAGGAAATCGGCCTGGAAACCCTGCGCGAGAACGTCGCGGTGGTGTTGCAGCACCCGTCGCTGTTCAACGACAGCGTGCGTGCCAACCTGACCATGGGCCGCGACTGCAGCGATGATGCGTGCTGGCAGGCGCTGCGTATCGCCCAGCTGGATGCCACCATCGCCGCCTTGCCGCAGGGCCTGGACAGTGTGGTGGGGCGTTCAGGCGTGCGCTTGTCCGGTGGCCAGCGCCAGCGCCTGGCCATTGCCCGCATGGTGCTGGCTGAGCCCAAGGTGGTGATCCTCGACGAGGCCACCTCAGCCCTGGATGCTGCCACCGAGTACAACCTGCATCAGGCCTTGGCGCGCTTCCTCAGCGGCCGCACCACGCTGATCATCGCCCATCGGTTGTCGGCGGTGAAACAGGCCGACCGGGTGCTGGTGTTCGATGGCGGGCACGTGGCCGAAGACGGCGACCATCAGCAGCTGATAGCCGAGGGTGGGTTATATGCCAAGCTTTACGGGCACCTGCAGCAGAGCTGATTATCTGGCTGCCTTCACCGGGCTTGTGGGAGCAACTGTCTTGCTCAATTTCTAAAAGCTGGTGCGATCCCTGTGGGAGCGGGCTTGCCCGCGAACACGGGCGAAGCCCGTGCCATGTCTTCTTCGCGGGTAAACCCGCTCCAACAATGGCCAGCGCATACGCTGTACAAATTCCCCGATTCCTTGTCATAAAAATCCCCCCCACAGCGATGGCAAATGGCCTACGCTGTGCTTGTCTGGGTCGATTTACGCCTTATCTGCTCTGTGACAGGGACTCCATGAAGGGAAATCGCACACTCGAAGCGCCAAAGTTGCTCGGCATCACATGGCCTTTCATCGCCGTCGTGGTCCTTCAGGTCGCGTTGGGCAGCCTCAGCCTTTATACGCTTTCGGCCGTGCGCGCCTATGTCGCGGGCGAAAGCCTGTGGTCCAAGGCGCAGAAAGATGCCATCTACTACCTCAATCTGTACAGCGAGACGCGCGACGACAGCACCTACCAACGCTATCGCCAGGCCATTACCGTGCCTCAGGGGGATCATCGCCTGCGCGAGGTACTCGACCACCCCAACCCTGATCTGGACGCCGCGCGACAGGCGGTACTGCAAGGTGGCAACCACCCTGACGATGTCGCGCGGATCATCTGGTTCTACAGCAATTTCCGCCATGTCAGCTATATGCAGACAGCCATTGATTACTGGGACATCGGCGACGACTATCTGGCCAAACTGGATGTGCTGGCCGGTGAAATGCGCCAGCGTTTTGCCAGTGGCCCGGTGGATGCCGACACCGTCAGCGATTGGAAGGCCCGCATTGTCGCCATCAACGAAGGCGTGACCCCAGCGGCCAAGGCCTTCAGCGATGCCTTGGGCGAGGGCTCGCGCGCACTGCTCCGGGTGCTGCTGATCACCAACCTGCTGACCGCGATGTTCCTGATAGCGATTGCCTGGGGGCGCTCCAGCAAGCTGCTGGCCCAGCGCCAGGCCTTTGCCAGTGCCCTGCAGGAAGAAAAAGAGCGTGCGCAGATTACCCTGCAGGCCATCGGTGATGCGGTGATCACCACCGATGTCGAGGGCAATATCGGCTATATGAACCCGGCCGCCGAACAATTGACCCACTGGCAATCCGGCCAGGCTCAGGGCCTGCCACTGTCAGCGCTGTTCAGCCTGGTTGATGAGCACGCCGAGGATAATGGTCGCAGCCTGGTCGAACAGGTGCTCGGCGGTAGCCTCAAGGGCGGCTCCGAGCATGCCCGGCTGATCCAGCGCCTGGACGGCAGTACTGTGTCGATCAACCTGGTGGGCTCGCCGATTGTCAGTGATGGCCAGGTCAGTGGCATTGTGCTGGTGCTGCACGATATGACCCAGGAGCGCCAGTACATCGCCAATCTGTCCTGGCAGGCAACCCATGACGCCCTGACCGGGCTGGCCAACCGCCGCGAGTTCGAATACCGCCTGGAGCAGGCGCTCAACGACCTGGCGCGTCAGGCCGGGCGGCACTCGCTGATGTTCCTTGACCTCGACCAGTTCAAGCTGGTCAACGACACCTGTGGCCACGCGGCCGGCGATGAGTTGCTGCGGCACATCTGCGCGGTGCTGCAATCCGGCCTGCGTGAGGGCGATACGCTGGCGCGGCTGGGTGGCGATGAATTTGGCGTGCTGCTGGAAAACTGCCCGCCCGACCAGGCCGAGCGCATTGCCGAACAATTACGTCAACTGGTGCAGAGCCTGCACTTCGTATGGAAAGGGCGGCCGTTCGTGACCACGGTCAGCATTGGCCTGGTGCATATGGCCCAGGCCCCCGGCACCCTGGAGGCCTCTCTGCGCGCCGCCGACATGGCCTGCTACATGGCCAAGGAAAAGGGCCGAAACCGTGTGCAGGTGTACCACGCCGACGACAGCGAACTGTCCATGCGTTTTGGCGAAATGGCCTGGATCCAGCGCCTGCATGTGGCCCTGGAAGAAAACCGCTTTTGCCTCTACGCCCAGGAAATCGCCCCGCTTAAAACCTTCGAGGGCCCGGGCCATATCGAAATTCTGTTGCGCCTGCACGACGAAAGCGGCCGCACCATCCTGCCCAGCAGCTTCATCCCGGCCGCCGAGCGCTACGGCCTGATGACTGCGCTGGACCGCTGGGTTGTGCGCAATGTGTTCATGGTCATACGCCAGTGCCTGGAAGAAGGGCGTGAAGGGCCGTTGTCGACCTGTGCCATCAACCTGTCGGGCTCCAGCATTGGCGACGACAAGTTCCTTGAATACCTCCAGCGGTTGTTCGTCGAATACGCCATTCCGCCGCGGATGATCTGTTTCGAAATTACCGAAACCAGCGCCATTGCCAACCTGGGCAGCGCCATTCGCTTCATCAACGAGCTGAAAGGGCTGGGTTGCCGTTTCTCGTTGGATGATTTTTGCGCTGGCATGTCCTCGTTCGCCTATCTCAAGCATTTGCCCGTGGACTACCTGAAGATTGACGGGAGTTTCGTCAAGGACATGCTCGACGACCCGGTCAACCGGGCCATGGTCGAGGTCATCAACCATATCGGCCATGTGATGGGTAAGCGCACGATTGCCGAGTTTGTCGAAACACCCTTGATCGAGCAGGCCTTGCAGGAAATAGGCGTGGATTACGCCCAGGGCTACCTGATCGAACGCCCCCAGGTGTTCACCTGTGACAGTCTGCAGCGCCAACGGATCGCCGCCCGGCCTCTGTTGCAGCGAGCACCTGGCACGTTTCGCTAGTTGGAAATCACAAGGATCAAGGAGCTGAAAGTGATTGACGCATTCGTTCGTATCGGGCCTTTGATGGACCCCGCCAGTTACCCCCAATGGGCCCAGCAACTGATTGAAGACTGCCGCGAGAGCAAGCGCCGGGTGGTTGAGCATGAGTTTTATGCACGTCTACGCGATGGCCAGCTGAAGCAATCGACCATCCGTCAGTACCTGATCGGTGGCTGGCCGGTGGTGGAGCAGTTTTCGTTGTACATGGCGCATAACCTGACCAAGACCCGCTACGGCCGGCATCAGGGCGAGGACATGGCGCGGCGCTGGCTGATGCGCAACATCCGCGTCGAGCTCAACCATGCCGATTACTGGGTGAACTGGTGCCAGGCGCACGGTGTGCACCTGCACGAGTTGCAGGCGCAAGAAGTGCCGCCCGAGCTGAACGGCCTGAACGACTGGTGCTGGCGGGTGTGCGCCACCGAAAACCTGGCCATTTCCATGGCGGCGACCAACTACGCCATCGAAGGGGCGACCGGTGAGTGGTCGGCGGTGGTGTGCTCGACCGACACCTATGCGCAGGGTTTTCCGGAAGAAGGGCGCAAGCGGGCGATGAAGTGGCTGAAGATGCATGCCCAATATGACGATGCGCACCCGTGGGAGGCGTTGGAGATCATTTGTACCCTGGCCGGTGAAAACCCGACCCTGGGGTTGCGCAACGAGCTGCGCAGGGCCATTTGCAAGAGCTACGACTGCATGTACCTGTTCCTGGAGCGCTGCATGCAGCTGGAAGGGCGCCAGCAAGGCCGTATGCGGCCGGCGTTGGCTGCCGGCTGATCGTTCGCCTGTAGCGGCCTCTTCGCGGGCTTGCCCGCTCCCACAGGTATGGCTCAGTCCTTGAGGGCTGCGGTGCGCCTGTGGGAGCGGGCAAGCCCGCGAAGAGGCCAGTGCAGGTTTATTGAGCGTTGAACGCCTGCCCGTTCACTCCTGTGCTGTCCGGCCCCATCAGGTATAGGTATACCGGCATGATTTCTTCGGGCAGCGGGTTGTTCTGCGGGTTCTCGCCGGGGTAGGCCTGGGCCCGCATCGCCGTGCGCGTGGCGCCCGGGTTGATGCTGTTGGAGCGCACCGGCGCCACGCCTTCCAGTTCATCGGCCAAGGTCTGCATCAGGCCTTCGGTGGCGAACTTCGACACGCCATAGGCGCCCCAGTAAGCCCGGCCCTTGCGCCCGACGCTGCTGCTGGTGAACACCACCGAGGCGTCTTCCGACAGCTTCAGCAGCGGCAGCAGGGTACTGGTGAGCATGAAGGTGGCATTGACGTTGATATGCATGACGCGCATGAAGTTGTCGCCTGACAGCTGTTCCAGCGGCGTGCGCGGGCCGATGATCGACGCATTGTTGAGCAGGCCATCGAGGCGACCGAACTGGTCTTCGATCATGGCCGCCAACTCGTCGTATTGGTGTGGCAGGGCGGTTTCCAGGTTGAACGGGATGACCACCGGCTGCGGATGACCGGCGGCTTCGATCTGGTCGTAGACCTCGTTCAGGTTGGCCTCGGTCTTGCCCAGCAGCAGCACGGTGGCGCCCAGTGCGGCATAGGCCTTGGCAGCCGCGGCACCAATGCCACGGCCGGCACCGGTAACCAGGATGACCCGGCCTTGCAGCAGGTCGGGGCGGGCGGTGTAGTCGAACATTTCGTATCCCTATCTCGGCCCCTGTGGGAGCGGGCTTGCCCGCGAAGCTGGCGCCGCGGTGCAAGGCAAGGGCTTCGCCTCGTTCGCGGGCAAGCCCGCTCCCACAGGGTTCCTCGTCGTTGTCAGTTACGGTTCAGCAGCCGCACAGCGCGCTGTCGATCACTTTGCGCAGTTCCAGCGGGTGGTCGACCACCACGTCGGCACCCCAGTTGTTGGGGTTGTCCTCTGGATGAATATAGCCGTAGCGCACTGCCGCCGTGCGGGTGCCAGCGTCACGGCCAGACTCGATGTCGCGCAGGTCGTCGCCGACGAACAGCACACTGGCCGGGTCCAGGTTCAGCGTCTTGCAGGCCAGGATCAGCGGCTCGGGGTCGGGTTTGCTATTTTTCACGTGGTCCGGGCAGATCAACAGCGCCGAACGCTCGGCCAGGCCCAGTTGCTGCATGATCGGCTCGGCGAAGCGCACCGGCTTGTTGGTGACTACGCCCCACAGCAGGTTGCCTCTTTCGATGTCGGCCAGCAGCTCGGCCATGCCCTCGAACAGCTTGCTGTGCACCGCGCAGTCGCGCTGGTAACGCTCGAGGAACTCCAGGCGCAAGGCCTCGAAGCCGTCAGCATCCGGGTCCATGGCGAACGCAGTGGCAACCATGGCGCGGGCGCCACCCGAGATCACGCCACGGATCAGGTTGTCGTCAACGGCCGGCAGCCCGCGGTCGGCGAGCATGGCCTGGCAAATGGCGATGAAGTCCGGCGCCGTGTCCAGCAAGGTGCCGTCCATGTCGAAGAGTACTGCTCGCAAACGCATGCTTATTCCTCGCGCAGGGTCTGGATCATGTAGTTGACGTCGACGTCGCTGTTGAGCTTGTAGTGCTTGGTCAGCGGGTTGTAGGTGAGGCCGATGATGTCCTTCACCTGCAGGCCGGCATCGCGGCTCCAGGCGCCCAGCTCGGAGGGGCGGATGAACTTCTTGAAGTCATGGGTGCCGCGCGGCAGCATCTTCAGGATGTACTCGGCGCCGACGATGGCCAGCAGGTAGGCCTTGGGGTTGCGGTTGATGGTGGAGAAGAACACCTGGCCACCAGGCTTGACCATGCGGTAGCAGGCGCGAATCACCGAAGACGGGTCGGGCACGTGCTCGAGCATTTCCAGGCAGGTGACCACATCGAACTGTTCAGGCATTTCCTCGGCCAGGGCTTCGGCGGTGATCTGCCGGTATTCCACCTGCACGCCCGATTCCAGCTGGTGTAGCTGGGCCACCGCCAATGGCGCCTCGCCCATGTCGATACCGGTGACCGTGGCACCGCGCAGGGCCATGGCTTCGCTGAGGATGCCGCCACCGCAACCCACATCCAGCACTTTCTTGCCGGCCAGGCTGGCGCGCTCGTCGATCCAGTTGACGCGCAGCGGGTTGATTTCGTGCAGCGGCTTGAACTCGCTTTCGCGGTCCCACCAGCGGTGGGCCAGCGCTTCGAACTTGGCGATTTCGGCGCGGTCGACGTTGCTCATTGAACAGTCCTCTGAAACTTCGCAAAATTGCGTCGGAGTATACCCGAGCGCTCGGCCCCGAGGGTCGCTATAATCGCCGGCTTTTGATATCCGAATGACGGGGAGAGGCAATGCGCGAGCGACTTTTGGCGGCGGAGAAGGTGACCGCGATCCGCTGGCAGGGCGGCGCCTTGCACCTGCTCGACCAGCGCCTGCTGCCGTCGGAGGAGCGTTGGCTGGCCTGCGACAATGTTGCGCAGGTGGCCGCAGCCATCCGCGACATGGCGGTGCGCGGTGCCTCGGCAATCGGTATTGCCGCAGCTTACGGCCTGGTACTGGCGCTTGAAGAGCGGCTGGCCGAAGGCGGCGATTGGGAAATGGACCTGGAAGACGACTTTCTCACCCTGGCCGAAGCGCGTCCTACCGCCGCCAACTTGTTCTGGGCGCTGAACCGCATGCGCGAGCGCCTGCAGCGCCTGCGTCCGGAAGAGGACGTTCTGGCAGCGCTGGAGGCCGAAGCGGTGGCCATTCACGAAAGCGACCGTGAGGCCAACCTGACCATGGCCCAGCAGGGTATCGAACTGATCCGTCGCCATCAGGGCAATGCCCAGGCCCTGCTCACCTTCGGCAACGCCGGCGCCCTTGCCAGTGGCGGCTTTGGCACCGCGCTGGGGGTGATCCGTGCCGGCTACCTGGAAGGCATGGTCGAGCGGGTATATGCCGGTGAGACTCGCCCTTGGCTGCAGGGTTCGCGCCTGACCGGCTGGGAGCTGGCCAATGAGGGTATCCCGGTGACGCTTTGTGCCGACTCTGCGCTGGCCCACCTCATGAAGACCAAGGGTATCACCTGGGTGGTGGTGGGGGCGGACTGCATCGCTGCCAATGGCGACATGGCCGGCAAGATCGGCACCTATCAGCTGGCTGTCAGTGCCATGCACCATGGCGTGCGCTTCATGGTCGTGGCACCGAGCACCAGCATCGACCTGAACCTGGCCACGGGCGAGGATATCCCGCTGGAGGAGCGTGACGCCGACGAGTGGCTCGACTTTGGCGGTACCCGGGTGCCGCCGGGTGTCGAGGTGTTCAATCCGGTGTTCGATGTGACGCCGGCCGACCTGATCGATGTGATCGTGACCGAGCGCGGCATTGTCGAGCGCCCGGATGTTGCCAAGCTGGCTCAGCTGGTTTGCCGCAAGCGGTTGCATTGAGGGGGGGCGAGGTGGCATTGAGGGGGGGCGGTCGAGGCGGCATTGAGGGGTAGGGCGGTCGAGGTGTGTTGCCTGTGAGGGCGAGCGCCGCCTGTATGGCGGTAGAGGGGCGTCGCCTGGGAGACCGAGCGCCGCCCGCGCGGCGCATCGCGAGCCTTGCTCGCTCCTACGTTTGTTTCGGGCCAGTCATTCCTGTGGGATTTGCGCGCGAACGCCTTGGCGCATGTCTCGATATCGCGTCGTACAAACAAGGCGGTCGCGCGCGTCTGCCACAGGTGTTACTGGCCCGAAACAAACGTAGATACTCTGTTGGCGGTCAAGCTTTTCCGAGGTGTTCAGAGCTGAAAAGCTTCACCGTATCAAATGGCACATCCCCACGCATGCATGCCCAGATGCCTGTCAGATACTTGCGCATGACAGCAGCGATAGCCTGCATTTTTTTCTTGCCCCTACTGACCAGGGATTCGTAAAAAGCCTTCGCATAAGGGTCGCAGCGCACTGCGGTCAAGGCAGGCATGTACATGGCTGCCCGCAGATAAGCATTCCCGCTTTTGCCGAGCCGACCGGGCTTGTCAATGCTCGTCCCCGACTGTGTCTGCCGAACATCCAGCCCCGCGTGACGAGCTACCTGCGAGGACTTGAGCATTTGAGGAAGGGTGGTCAGCTCAGCCAATGCAGCAAGTGCTGAGACTTCTCCTATTCCTGGGCCTGCGAGCAGCTGCTTGTACTGCCGAGTAAGCGTCGGACACTGGGCGACCATCTCGCGGCCAGCCTTACGAAAGCGTTCAATTCGATTATCCAGTGAAGCAATGGCTTCTTCTTGATCTTCGATCAGCATCGACACGGTCGTAGAGGTCGCCTGCAGCGCATGGAGTTCGTTCTTCGCCCTGGTACGGTGTCCCACCAAACGGTTGATGTGCCGGCCCAGAGCCCTCAGCTCAAGCTGCACAGGGCTTGGAGGCGTCCACAAGCGCGGTGTCATACGCTCGCCGTACTCGGACAGCAACTGAGCATCTATTGCATCGGTCTTGCTATTCGCCAGCATCAGTTTGGCGAAATTGTGAAAGCTCTTGGGGTTGATCACTGAAACAGGGAGGTCAGCCGCATGTAGCTCAAGAGCCAAGTCTAGGTAATAGATTCCGGTCGCCTCCATCACGATCGACTTGGGCTTGAGTGCCAGCAGCTTTTTCACCGCAGCCTTACGGCCTGCAGGGGTTTGAGCGATATCCCACTGTCCGGCCGGACGCCCATCTTTACGTACCCCGACGATCGAAGTGCGTGAGCCGATATCGAGGCCAACACAGACACTCATTCTTCCCTCTCCCCAGCGAATTAGGTAACAATGGCCTCCGGTTCCCCGACCTCGAACTTCATGCTGCTGCAACCTTGTAATGCGAAGTCCGACTTGTCGGCTTCTCGATACTCTTCGCAGTGGGCAATGAGGCGGGGGGCCTCTCTACGTACAAGGTCAGGGGCAATCCCTGCCTTTAGGAGCGATCGGCCTCCCCGGAAGTGCTTCTTCAGCCTGGCGAGAATAACCTCTCCCGCCAGGCTAAGGACAACATACAAGGAGCGAGCAAGGCTCGCGATGCGCCGCGCGGGCGGCGCTCGGTATCCGCAACACCATAAAATCCACGGCAAACACACCCGGCCATTGCGCAACACCATAAAACCCACGGCAAACCCACCCGGTCATTGCGCAACGTCATGCCAGGCGGCGTGGCCTTGAGGGTATGGCGGTAGAGGGGCGTCGCCTGGGAGACCGAGCGCCGCCCGCGCGGCGCATCGCGAGCTTTGCTCGCTCCTACGTTTGTTTCGGGCCAGTCATTCCTGTGGGATTTGTGCGCGAACGCCTTGGCGCATGTCTCGATATCGCGTCGTACAAACAAGGCGGTCGCGCGCGTCTGCCACTGGCGTTATTGGCCAGAAACAAACGTAGGAGCGAGCGCAGCTCGCGATGCGTCGCGCGGGCGGCGCTCGGTATCTGCAACACCATAAAATCCACGGCAAACACACCCGGCCATTGCGCAACACCATAAAACCCACGGCAAACCCACCCGGCCATTGCGCAACGTCATGCCAGGCGGCGTGGTCTTGAGGGTATGGCGGTAGAGGGGCGTCGCCTGGGAGGGCGAGCGCCGCCTGTATGGCGGTAGAGGTGCGTCGCCTGGAAGACCGAGCGCCGCCCGCGCGGCGCATCGCGAGCTGCGCTCGCTCCTACGTTTGTTTCGGGCCAGTCATTCCTGTGGGATTTGTGCGCGAACGCCTTGGCGCATGTCTCGATACCGCGTCGTACAAACAAGGCGGTCGCGCGCGTCTGCCACTGGCGTTACTGGCCAGAAACAAACGTAGGAGCGAGCAAAGCTCGCGATGCGCCGCGCGGGCGGCGCTCGGTCTTGCAGCCAACACAATATTCACGTCAAGCCCCCGTGCCACATCTCCCCACCGCCCCCGCCTTTGTGATAACATCCGGCAGTTTCCAAGACCGCCCATCACGGCGGCCTTCATTGCGCAAATCCATGGCACAACTCATTGATTTGTCGTAAGTCGTCGCACCCTTATGCGCTGCGGCGGCGAGCTTCGTTCGGCCCTTGATGGAGCTGCGAAGTTTCACCAGAAAAAGGAATCAGGCTTCTCATGGGCGAACTGGCCAAAGAAATCCTCCCGGTCAATATCGAAGACGAACTGAGACAGTCTTACCTCGACTACGCGATGAGCGTGATTGTCGGGCGAGCGCTGCCCGATGCGCGTGACGGCTTGAAGCCCGTGCATCGCCGCGTTCTCTATGCGATGAGCGAACTGGGCAACGACTGGAACAAGCCGTACAAGAAATCCGCCCGTGTGGTCGGTGACGTGATCGGTAAGTACCACCCGCACGGCGACACTGCGGTCTACGACACCATCGTGCGTATGGCCCAGCCGTTCTCGTTGCGCTACCTGCTGGTCGACGGTCAGGGCAACTTCGGTTCGGTGGACGGCGACAACGCTGCCGCCATGCGATACACCGAAGTGCGCATGACCAAACTGGCCCACGAGCTGCTGGCCGACCTGCACAAGGAAACCGTCGACTGGGTGCCCAACTACGACGGCACCGAGCAGATCCCGGCGGTCATGCCGACGCGTATTCCCAACCTGCTGGTCAACGGTTCCAGCGGTATTGCCGTGGGCATGGCGACCAACATTCCGCCACACAACCTCGGCGAGGTCATCGATGGCTGCCTGGCACTCATCGACAACCCGGAAGTCACCATCGATGAGCTGATGCAGCACATCCCTGGCCCGGACTTCCCGACTGCCGGCATCATCAACGGTCGCCAGGGCATCATCGAGGCCTATCGCACCGGCCGTGGCCGCATCTACATGCGCGCCCGCTCCGAAATCGAAGACATCGACAAGGTTGGCGGCCGCCAGCAGATCGTGATCACCGAGCTGCCGTACCAGCTGAACAAGGCTCGCCTGATCGAAAAGATTGCCGAGCTGGTCAAAGAGAAGAAGATCGAAGGCATCACCGAGCTGCGCGACGAGTCCGACAAGGACGGCATGCGCATCGTCATCGAGCTGCGTCGCGGCGAGGTGCCGGAGGTGGTGCTCAACAACCTCTACCAGCAAACCCAGCTGCAGAGCGTGTTCGGTATCAACGTGGTGGCCCTGGTCGACGGCCGTCCGCGCCTGCTCAACCTCAAGGACCTGCTCGAAGCGTTCGTCCGCCACCGCCGTGAAGTGGTGACCCGTCGTACGGTATTCGAGCTGCGCAAGGCCCGTGAGCGTGGCCATATCCTTGAAGGCCAGGCGGTCGCGCTGTCCAACATCGACCCGGTCATTGCCCTGATCAAGGCCTCGCCGACGCCGTCCGAAGCCAAGGAAGCCCTGGTTTCCACGCCGTGGGAATCCAGTGCCGTGCAGGTCATGGTCGAGCGCGCCGGCGCCGATTCCTGCCGCCCTGAGGACCTGCCGGAGCAGTACGGCCTGCATGACGGCAAGTACTTCCTGTCGCCGGAACAGGCCCAGGCCATTCTTGACCTGCGCCTGCACCGCCTGACCGGCCTGGAGCACGAGAAGCTGCTGGCCGAGTACCAGGAAATCCTCGAGCAGATCGGCGAGTTGATCCGCATCCTCAGCAGCGCCGAGCGCCTGATGGAAGTGATTCGCGAGGAGCTGGAGGCCATTCGTGCCGAGTACGGCGATGTCCGCCGCACCGAAATCCTCAATGCCAGCCACGACCTCAACTACGGCGACATGATCCCGGAAGAAGAGCGTGTGGTCACCATCTCCCATGGTGGTTATGCCAAGACCCAGCCATTGTCCGCCTACCAGGCCCAGCGCCGTGGCGGTAAAGGCAAGTCGGCGACCGGCGTGAAGGACGAGGACTACATCGAGCACCTGCTGGTCGCCAACAGCCACGCCACCCTGCTGCTGTTCTCCAGCAAGGGCAAGGTGTACTGGAAGAAAACCTACGAAATCCCCGAAGCGTCCCGCGCTGCCCGTGGTCGTCCGCTGGTCAACCTGCTGCCGCTGGAGGAGGGTGAGCGCATCACCGCCATGCTGCAGATCGACCTCGAAGCGCTGCAGCAGAACGCCGACCTCGACGAAGAGCTGGACGAGGCTGAAGACGCCGTGCTCGAGGGTGAGCTGGTAGAGGCCGAGGAGGTCGACGAAGAAGACGGTGACACCCCGGAGTGGGTTGCAGAGCCGACCGGCGCGTACATCTTCATGGCGACCGCTTCCGGTACCGTCAAGAAGACCCCGCTGGTGCAGTTCGCCCGTCCGCGTTCCAACGGCCTGATCGCCCTGAAGCTGAAGGAAGGTGACACCCTGATTGCCGCGGCCATCACCGATGGCGCCAAGGAAGTCATGATGTTCTCCGACGCTGGCAAGGTCATCCGCTTTGCCGAGAGCGTCGTGCGTGAAATGGGTCGTAACGCCCGTGGTGTGCGCGGCATGAAGCTGGGCAAAGGCCAGCGGATCATTTCGATGCTGATCCCCGAGTCCGGCTCGCAGATCCTCACCGCCTCCGAGCGTGGCTTTGGCAAGCGCACTCCGCTGTCCAAGTTCCCGCGTCGCGGCCGCGGTGGCCAGGGTGTGATCGCCATGGGTACCAAGGGGCGCAACGGCCTGCTGATCGGTGCTATCCAGGTGCAGGAAGGTGAGGAGATCATGCTGATTTCCGACCAGGGCACGCTGGTTCGCACCCGGGTTGGCGAAGTGTCCAGCCTGAGCCGCAACACCCAGGGCGTTACGCTGATCAAGCTGGCGGCCGATGAGACACTGGTGGGCCTGGAGCGTATCCAGGAGCCGTCCGAGGACGAACTCGATGAGGTGATCGAGACGGACGAGGAGGGTGTCGAAGCCGAAGCGCCAGACGAAGCTGCAGGCGCCGAAGAGGCCCCGCAAGAGTAATCAAGCGTGAAACCCGAACGGGGCGACCAAGGTCGCCCCGTTTGACTGTGTAGGAGCGGGCTTGCCCGCGATGCAGGCGCCACCGATCCTGCATGGAATGTGGCCACCGAATTACGATTTTGTTCTATTTGGCAGAGCGAGAGTGGATGTGAGCAAACGAGCCTTTAACTTCTGCGCAGGCCCTGCCGCGCTTCCTGACGCTGTCCTGCAGCGCGCACAGGCCGAGATGCTGGACTGGCGTGGCAAGGGCTTGTCGGTGATGGAAATGAGCCATCGCAGCGACGATTATGTGGCCATCGCCGAAAAGGCCGAGCAGGACCTGCGTGACCTGCTGTCCGTCCCCTCCAACTACAAGGTACTGTTCCTGCAAGGGGGCGCCAGCCAGCAGTTTGCTGAAATCCCGCTGAACCTGCTGCCGGAAAACGGCACTGCCGACTACATCGAAACCGGCATCTGGTCGAAGAAGGCCATCGAGGAAGCGCGGCGTTTCGGCAACATTAACGTCGCTGCCACCGCCAAGCCTTACGACTACCTGGGCATCCCCGGCCAAAACGAGTGGAACCTGACCAAAAACGCTGCCTACGTGCACTATGCGTCCAACGAGACCATTGGTGGCCTGCAGTTTGACTGGGTGCCGCAAACCGGTGACGTGCCGTTGGTGGTCGATATGTCCTCCGACATCCTCTCGCGCCCGATCGATGTGTCGCAGTACGGCCTGATCTACGCCGGCGCGCAGAAGAATATCGGCCCAAGCGGCCTGGTGGTGGTGATCGTGCGCGAAGACCTGTTGGGTCATGCCCGCAGCAGCTGCCCGACCATGCTCGACTACAAGGTTTCGGCTGACAACGGGTCGATGTACAACACCCCGGCCACCTACTCCTGGTACCTCTCGGGCCTGGTCTTCGAGTGGCTGAAAGAGCAGGGCGGTGTTGATGCCATGGAGCAGCGCAACCGTGCCAAGAAAGACCGCCTTTACGGCTTCATCGACCGCAGCGAGTTCTACACCAACCCGATCAGCGTCAACGCCCGTTCGTGGATGAACGTACCGTTCCGCCTGGCTGACGAGCGCCTGGACAAGGCCTTCCTCGCTGGCGCCGACGCGCGTGGCCTGCTCAACCTCAAGGGCCACCGTTCGGTTGGCGGCATGCGTGCCTCCATCTACAACGCCCTGGGCCTGGAAGCGGTAGAAGCGCTGGTAGGCTACATGGCTGAATTCGAGAAGGAGCATGGCTGATATGTCTGAACAGGAGCTCAAGGCGCTGCGCGTGCGCATCGACAGCCTCGACGAGAAAATCCTCGAGCTGATCAGTGACCGCGCCCGCTGTGCCGAAGAAGTAGCCCGGGTCAAGACTGCCTCGCTGAAAGAAGGCGAGAAGCCGGTGTTCTACCGTCCCGAGCGTGAAGCTGCGGTGCTCAAGCGCGTGATGGAGCGCAACAAGGGCCCGCTGGGCAACGAAGAGATGGCGCGGTTGTTCCGCGAAATCATGTCGTCGTGCCTTGCCCTGGAGCAGCCGCTGAAAATCGCCTACCTCGGCCCCGAAGGCACCTTCACCCAGGCTGCGGCCATGAAGCACTTCGGCCACGCGGTGATCAGTCGGCCGATGGCGGCCATCGACGAAGTGTTCCGTGAGGTGGCGGCCGGTGCCGTCAACTTCGGTGTGGTGCCGGTGGAAAATTCCACTGAAGGTGCGGTCAGCCACACCCTGGACAGCTTCCTCGAGCATGACATGGTGATTTGCGGTGAGGTCGAGCTGCGTATTCACCACCACCTGCTGGTGGGCGAGAACACCAAGACCGACAGTATCACCCGCATCTACTCCCACGCCCAGTCGCTGGCTCAGTGCCGCAAGTGGCTGGACGCGCACTACCCGAACGTGGAGCGCGTAGCCGTATCGAGCAATGCCGAAGCGGCCAAGCGGGTCAAGGGTGAGTGGAACTCGGCGGCGATCGCCGGCGACATGGCGGCCAACCTGTACGGCCTGACCCGTCTGGCCGAGAAGATCGAAGACCGCCCGGACAATTCCACCCGCTTCCTGATGATCGGCAATCAGGAGGTGCCGCCGACCGGCGACGACAAGACCTCGATCATCGTTTCGATGAGCAACAAGCCCGGTGCCTTGCATGAGTTGCTGGTGCCGTTCTATCAGAACGGCATCGACCTGACCCGCATCGAGACCCGCCCGTCGCGCAGCGGCAAGTGGACCTACGTGTTCTTCATCGACTTCGTCGGCCACCACCGTGACCCGCTGATCAAGGCGGTGCTCGAGCAGATCAGCCAGGAGGCTGTGGCGCTGAAGGTGCTGGGCTCTTATCCGAAGGCGGTGCTTTGATTCAGGGGCCTTGCAGCCCTTCGCGGACATGCCCGCTCCCACAGTGAGCATGTGATGCCGATCCCTGTGGGAGCGGGCGAGCCCGCGAAGGGCCGCGTCGCGGCCCCAATGGCCCTCACAGGCTACCTAGATTTCTGAACAGGGTTCGCACCAGTGGTAAATGCAGCAAAAACCAAACCCGCACCCATCATCAACCGCCTGGTCGTTGTCGGCCTGGGTCTGATCGGTGGCTCGTTCGCCAAGGGCCTGCGTGAGAGCGGCTTGTGCCGCGAAGTGGTCGGTGTCGACCTTGATGCCCCGTCGCGCAAGCAGGCCGTGGCTTTGGGTGTGGTCGACCGCTGCGAAGAAGACCTCGCCGCCGCTTGCGTGGGTGCCGATGTCATTCAGTTGGCCGTACCGATACTGGCCATGGAAAAAGTCCTGGCGCGCCTGGCCCAGCTCGACCTGGGTGATGCGATCATCACCGACGTCGGCAGTGCCAAGGGCAACGTCGTGCGTGAGGCCCGCGCCGTTTTTGGTGCGCGCTTGCCGCGCTTCGTCCCGGGTCACCCCATCGCAGGCTCCGAGCAGAGCGGGGTAGAGGCCTCCAACGCCACCTTGTTCCGCCGGCACAAGGTTATCCTCACGCCGCTGGCCGAAACCGATCCCGCCGCGCTGGCCCTGGTTGACCGGCTGTGGCGTGCGCTGGATGCCGATGTGGAGCACATGTCGGTCGAGCGCCACGACGAAGTGCTGGCCGCCACCAGCCATCTGCCACACCTGCTGGCCTTCGGTCTGGTCGATTCACTGGCCAAACGCAATGAAAACCTCGAGATCTTCCGGTACGCTGCGGGTGGATTCCGCGATTTCACAAGAATCGCCGGCAGCGATCCGACCATGTGGCATGACATCTTCCTCGCCAACCGCGACGCTGTCCTGCGCACACTTGATACATATCGCAGCGATCTCGACGCCCTGCGCGACGCGATCGCTGAAGGGGATGGGCACCAGCTGCTGGGAGTATTCACCCGCGCACGGGCTGCCCGCGAGCATTTCAGTAAAATCCTGGCCCGCCGGGCCTATGTGGACGCTATGAACGCCAACGATCTGATTTTCCAGGCCCAACCGGGTGGCCGCCTGAACGGGCGGATCCGTGTACCGGGCGACAAGTCGATTTCCCATCGCTCGATCATGCTCGGCTCGCTGGCCGAAGGTACTACCGAGGTCGAAGGCTTCCTCGAAGGCGAAGACGCGCTGGCGACCCTGCAGGCATTTCGTGACATGGGTGTGGTCATCGAAGGCCCCAACCACGGTCGTGTGACCATTCACGGCGTGGGCCTGCATGGTCTCAAGCCGCCGCCAGGGCCGCTGTACGTGGGTAACTCCGGTACCTCGATGCGCTTGCTGTCGGGCCTGTTGGCCGGCCAGTCGTTCGACGTCACCATGACCGGCGACGCCTCGCTGTCCAAGCGCCCGATGAACCGTGTGGCCAACCCGCTGCGCGAAATGGGTGCTGTGGTCGAGACCGGCCCTGAAGGCCGCCCGCCGCTGACCATCCGCGGTGGCCACAAGCTCAAAGGGCTGACCTACACGCTGCCGATGGCTAGCGCCCAGGTCAAATCCTGCCTGCTGCTGGCCGGCCTGTACGCCGAAGGCAAGACCACTGTCACCGAGCCTGCGCCTACCCGTGACCACACCGAACGCATGCTGCGCGGTTTTGGCTATGCGGTGGACAGCAACGGCCCGGTTGCCTCGCTACAGTCCGGTGGCAAGCTGACCGCTACCCGCATCGAAGTGCCGGCTGACATTTCCTCGGCAGCGTTCTTCCTGGTGGCTGCCTCAATCGCTGAAGGCTCCGAGCTGGTGCTGGAGCATGTCGGCATCAACCCGACCCGTACCGGCGTGATCGACATCCTGCGCCTGATGGGCGGCGATATCACCCTGGAAAACCAGCGTGAAGTGGGCGGCGAGCCTGTGGCCGACCTGCGTGTGCGCGGAGCCAAGCTGAAGGGTATCGACATTCCTGAAGCGTTGGTGCCGCTGGCCATCGACGAATTCCCGGTATTGTTCGTGGCAGCCGCCTGCGCTGAAGGGCGTACCGTGCTGCGTGGCGCCGAAGAGCTGCGGGTGAAGGAGTCCGATCGCATCCAGGTGATGGCTGATGGCCTGATCACCTTGGGCATCAAGTGCGAGCCGACCCCGGACGGCATCATCATCGACGGCGGCCAGTTGGGCGGCGGCGAAGTGCATGGGCATGGTGACCACCGCATCGCCATGGCCTTCAGTGTGGCCTCGCTGCGCGCCAGTGCGCCAATTCGCATTCACGACTGCGCCAACGTCGCCACCTCGTTCCCCAACTTCCTGGCGCTGTGCGCCGAAGTGGGGATTCGCGTGGCAGAAGAGGGCAAGTCGTGAATTCGCTGGCACCGGTTATCACCATCGACGGGCCTAGCGGCTCGGGCAAGGGCACGGTCGCCGGGTTGATGGCTCGCGAGCTGGGCTGGAAGCTGCTGGATTCCGGCGCGCTGTATCGGTTGCTGGCATTCAATGCCAGCAACCACGGTGTCGACCTGACCAACGAAGAGCTGCTCACCAAACTTGCCGCCCATCTGGATGTGCAGTTCATCGCTTCCGAGCCCGGTAAGCTGCAACAGATCATCCTTGAGGGTGAGGACGTCAGCAACGTCATCCGTACCGAAACCGTCGGTGCCGGTGCATCGATGGTGGCCTCGCTGCCGGCGGTGCGTGATGCGCTGCTGGTTCGCCAGCGTGAGTTCCGCGAATTGCCGGGGCTGATTGCTGACGGTCGCGACATGGGTACTGTGGTGTTCCCGGATGCGCCCTTGAAGGTCTTCCTCACCGCCAGCGCGGAGGAGCGCGCACGTCGCCGCTACCTGCAGTTGAAGGGCAAAGGTGAAGATGTTAGTCTGTCGAGTCTGCTGGATGAGATTCGTGCGCGTGATGAGCGTGACACCCAACGTGCAGTGGCCCCGCTGAAACCAGCGGCTGATGCCATTCAGTTGGACTCTACCGAGTTGTCCATCGAGCAGGTGTTGCAACGTATCAGAAGCGAGATCGCCCAGCGCGACCTTATCTGATAACCAGGAAAGCAGGCAGGGGCACCAGTCAACGTCCTGCCGGCTTTCCTTTACTTAAAACGAACCCACATTGTCTGGAATGTGGTTATGGGCGTTTGTTTCGCCCGAATCTACAGGAATTAAAATGAGCGAAAGCTTTGCAGAACTCTTTGAAGAAAGCCTGAAAACCCTCAATCTTCAGCCGGGTGCGATCATCACCGGTATCGTTGTCGACATCGACGGCGACTGGGTTACCGTACACGCTGGCCTGAAGTCCGAGGGCGTCATCCCGCTCGAGCAGTTCTACAACGAAGCTGGCGAGCTGACCATCAAGGTCGGTGACGAAGTTCACGTTGCGCTGGACGCGGTCGAAGACGGCTTTGGCGAAACCAAGCTGTCCCGTGAAAAAGCCAAGCGCGCCGAGTGCTGGATTGTTCTGGAAGCAGCTTTCGCCGCCGAAGAAGTGGTCAAGGGCGTTATCAACGGTAAGGTTAAGGGCGGCTTCACTGTCGACGTTAACGGCATCCGTGCGTTCCTGCCGGGCTCCCTGGTTGATGTCCGCCCAGTGCGCGACACCACCCACCTGGAAGGCAAAGAGCTGGAATTCAAGGTCATCAAGCTGGACCAGAAGCGCAACAACGTTGTCGTTTCCCGTCGCAGCGTGCTGGAAGCCGAGAACTCCGCCGAGCGCGAAGCCCTGCTGGAAACCCTGCAGGAAGGCCAGCAAGTCAAAGGTATCGTCAAGAACCTCACCGACTACGGCGCATTCGTGGACCTGGGCGGTATCGACGGCCTGCTGCACATCACCGACATGGCCTGGAAGCGCATCAAGCACCCATCGGAAATCGTTAACGTTGGCGACGAAGTCGACGTACGCGTTCTGAAGTTCGACCGTGAGCGCAACCGCGTTTCGCTGGGTCTGAAGCAGATGGGCGAAGATCCGTGGGTAGCTATCACTGCCCGTTACCCAGAAGGTACTCGCGTACAGGCTCGCGTTACCAACCTGACCGACTACGGCTGCTTCGCTGAGCTGGAAGAAGGCGTTGAAGGTCTGGTACACGTTTCCGAAATGGACTGGACCAACAAGAACATCCACCCGTCGAAAGTCGTTCAGGTTGGCGACGAAGTGGAAGTCATGGTTCTGGACATCGACGAAGAGCGTCGTCGTATCTCCCTGGGCATCAAGCAGTGCAAGTCCAACCCATGGGAAGACTTCTCCGGCCAGTTCAACAAGGGTGACAAGATCACCGGTACCATCAAGTCGATCACCGACTTCGGTATCTTCATCGGCCTGGACGGCGGCATCGACGGTCTGGTTCACCTGTCCGACATCTCCTGGAACGAAACCGGCGAAGAAGCCGTGCGTCGTTTCAAGAAGGGCGACGAGCTGGAAACCGTCATCCTGTCGGTCGACCCAGAGCGCGAGCGCATCTCCCTGGGCATCAAGCAGCTGGAAGACGATCCGTTCTCCAACTTCGTTGCTGTCAATGACAAGGGCGCTATCGTCAAGGGCATCGTGAAAGAAGTTGACGCCAAAGGCGCCATCGTCACTCTGGCCGACGACATCGAAGCTACTCTGAAAGCTTCCGAAATCAGCCGTGACCGCGTTGAAGACGCGCGTAACGTCCTGAAGGAAGGCGAAGAGATCGAAGCCAAGATCATCAGCGTTGACCGCAAGTCCCGCGTTATCAGCCTGTCCATCAAGTCGAAGGACGATGCTGAAGAGCGCGAAGCCATCCAGAGCCTGAAAAATGCTCCGGAAGCGGCTGCCGACACCACCATGGCTGCGCTGCTGCGCGAAGCAATGGCCAAGCAGAACTGAGTTCTGTTTGATCGGTAAAAAAAGGCGACCTTCGGGTCGCCTTTTTTTTATGCTGAAAGAAGGCCATGTCGGGGGATTGTGCGATGTTGATGTTTGGCGACGTCATGGAAGGTCGCGGGCGCGATAACAATTTCCTGATCATCAGGCTGCTGGCGGCAACTGCCGTCGTGGTGGGGCATTCCTTTGCGCTCTCCTATCTGGAGTGCCTGAGTTGCGCCGACCCGGGGCTGCTGCTGGGCATGCCGGTGCCCGTACATAGCCTGGGCGTGGAAGTATTCTTCATGGTCAGCGGTTTCCTGATCGCGGCCAGTGGTGAAAAAAATAGCACCCGGGATTTCTACCTGGCCCGCGCATTGCGGATCTTGCCTGGCTTGCTTGTGTGCCTGCTGCTTATGGCCTTTGTGCTAGGGCCTGTCATTACCTCGCTGCCGCTTGATGAGTATCTTTCCCAGCGCCAGGTTTACAGGTACGTCTATAGCCCATTGCTGGTTTTCAAGGATGCCCAGTTCCTCTTGCCTGGGGTGAGCTTTACCCCGCGCCCCTATGGGGCTTCGCTCAATGGCAGCCTGTGGACCATCCCTTTGGAAATGCGCATGTACGTGGTGCTGTGGCTATTGGTGCTGGTGGCCAAGGTTTGCCGGTGGCCGATGACAGGGTTGACGCTTGCCGCGTTGGTGGTTGCACTGGGGTTGCATACCCTGCATCCAGCCTTTGCGGAGTACCCGTTCAAGCTGGTGGTGTGCTTCCTGGCAGGGGCGGTGTTCTATTCGTACCGGGCGGTGATCCCGTATACCGGCTGGCTGTTGTTTGCCTTTGTTGCGTTGTTCGTGTTGGCCAAGGGTGGGCGCCTTGAGGTTTTTGCGTTTGCCATTCTGACGATGTACGGCACGTTGTACGTAGCTTATTGCCCGCAGTTGAAGCTTCCTTCGTTTGTGGAGGATTACTCGTACGGTATCTACCTGTATGCATTTCCGATCCAGCAAGTGTTGGCGTGGGCGATGCCATGGGCCGGGCCTTACTGGCTGATGTTGGCGGCCGTGCCGGCGTCCTGGTTGGCGGGGTATGTGTCGTGGGGGCTGGTAGAGAAGCCTGCCTTGGCGATGCGCAAACGCTTTTCCCAAGCGGGCTCCCGGCAGCAATTGGCATAGGCGTCCGGGCTCCAGCAGCTGGCGTGTCCGCCCCCCCCCCCCTCAGTGGGATAATGGTGTGTCCACCTCTCCGGAAACTGGCGCGATCCCTCTGTGGGAGCGGGTTCACCCGCGAACACCGGCGTAGCCGGTGCCATCCATGGCATCGCCTGCTCCCACAGAAGGTGGTGTAGCCTTCAGTGCATGTGCTGCCTCAGCGGTATAACGGTGTGCCCAACTCTCCAGAAACTGGCGCGATCCCCTGTGGGAGCGGGCATGCCCGCGAAGCAGGCGACGCGATGGATGGCACCGGCTACGCCGGTGTTCGCGGGCGCGCCCGCTCCCACATGGGCTGTGCTGGCCTCAAGGCAGGTGATGTCCATGCGGGGGGGGGCTGTGGTCTGGCCCATGTTGCCAGTACTTGCACGATCCCCTTGTGAAGCGGCCCTGTGTCGCGAAAAGCCTGCTCTCAACAGGCCGGTACTTGGCTTCGAAGCAGGCAGCATCTCCTGTGGGAGATTGCCCAGCCCTTTCGGGCTGCGCTGTCGCGCAGAGAACAATTATCGCTCGTCTGACGCGTTCCTTGTAGGAGCAGCCTTGTGCTGCGAAGGGGTCGGTACAAGCAACAGATAGGCTTTGTCAGTACCGGCCTCTTCGCAGCACAAGGCTGCTCCTACAGAACCTCGCCGAACCAATGAGTCATGTGTTGTTCTATGAGAGCGGCCCGCGAAGCAGGCGACGCGATGGATGGCACTGGCTACGCCGGTGTTGGCCTTTAGGCAAGTGGTGTATCGCAGGGCAGGAATAAGTGGCCCGAAACAAACGTAGGGGCGAAAGCAGCACGCGATGCGTCGCGCGGGCCGCGCTCGAACTCCAGGCGCCACCCCTCTGCCGGCAAGCCTGCGCCGACTCTACCGAACAGCCGATGCCTCGCGCGAAGTATCGACTGCCGAGCTCATCCCCAGTGTTTTGACGTCGGCTGCCGAAGGGGTGAAGGTCACGGTATAGCGGCTCAGGTCACTTTCGTTTCGCTGAAAATGCACTGCGACTCGCTTGCCTTCCCATGAGATGGTCTTCATCTCATAAGAAGCGCCAGAGCTTAACTGAATTCGACGGCTCAGGCTTGAGCTGGGCTGCCCGAGGGTGTCGGTCAGGAAATCATCGACCAGTTCCAGGCTGCTGGCATTGCCGGTCAACATAAGCTGGCTGATTGCACCGTTCTTCAGCGCCGCGAAGAGCTGATATCCCGAGTTGATCGGAATGTAGGGCAGCCCATGGATCTCATACCGCTCCGGGTCCGAAGTGCTGGTCCGGCATAGTGTCGATTGGCGAGGGCTATTGTCGGGGCATTCGGCGACTTGGGCTTTGAAGTCGCCTTGAAACGGAACGCCTAGAAACCCAGAGGGCTCATTGTCCCAGGATTGGGCCTGGGGAGAGGGTTGAGCAAAGGCGCCAGGGGCTGCCACCAGGGACGCCAGAGCGAGCGAAAGGGGGATTATCCGCATAAACGATCCTTGTGAGTACGACTCAACGAGCAAGGTAAATAGGCATTTTGCAATCCGCTTTGGGTTGGATCAAAGCAGGTGCGTCCTACTCGCGATTATGACAAATCCTACAAGGCTTAGGTGTGTCACGGTGGCGATTTTCAGTTATACGCCAAGCACCTTTCCGCTTTGTGACATGCCCGGCACTTGCAACGAGGGGTGGCCCGGCGCCGCAGAGCGTGGTTGTGAGGCTTGTTTCTTGATAATCCAATCTTGAATTTTTTTCTTAAGTCAAGAACCACCCTGTTCAAATCTCTCCGAGCGTGCTACAACCTGATTAAGCAATGATCTAGCTGCTTGATAACGAAGGGAAAAATATGACGAAGTCGGAGCTGATCGAACGTATTGTCACCCATCAGGGGCTGCTCTCGTCCAAGGATGTGGAGCTGGCCATCAAGACCATGCTTGAGCAGATGTCACAATGCCTTGCCACCGGCGATCGCATCGAGATCCGCGGTTTTGGCAGCTTCTCGCTGCACTATCGTGCCCCTCGCGTAGGCCGTAACCCGAAGACCGGCCAGTCGGTCAGCCTTGAAGGCAAGTTCGTGCCGCACTTCAAGCCCGGCAAGGAGTTGCGCGATCGGGTCAATGAAGAAGAACATGAGGCCCATACCTGATTCCACAAGGAGCAATCTGATGCGTAACCTCAAGCGTGCCCTGGCGGCGCTGTTCGTGCTGCTGTTGGCGGCTGTGGTGCTGTTCTTCGTGCTGGAGAACCAGCAAACCGTCTCGTTGGTCCTGTTCGGTTGGGCAGCCCCGGCCATGCCGGTCGCCGTGCTGGTCCTGGCTGCCTTGGTCATTGGCCTGGCTATCGGGCCGTTGCTGGGTGCCTACGGCGTGCAGCGCAGCAAGCGCAAGATTCGCGCATCGGCACGCCAGGCCGCGTTAAACGGCAATTAATGAAAGCGCCTACAAACTGTAGGACGGCGTCATCTATGCACGCAGCCAGTGAGATGGAGTAATAGGCATCCATTCAGCGGCCCAGGCGAGCGTGCAGCACTATGCAATTCCCCAGCATTTCCCATCACGGTGGTACCTGCGGCGTAACCGGCTCATGCCACCAGCTCCATCTGGATTTAAACACCAGCTTGCTGGTGGATTGCGGCCTGGAGCAGGGTGCCGAGGCGGCTCCGGGCGCAGGCTCACTGCCTCTCGGTTTTGAGGTTCAGGGTATCCAGGCCCTGGTGATCACGCATGTGCATCTTGACCATGTCGGGCGCATACCGGCACTGCTTGCCGCAGGTTATCGCGGCCCCATTCTTTGCAGTGAGCCTTCGGCAAAGCTACTGCCGCTGACACTGGAGGATGCCTACAAGCTGGCTATCAGCAGCGAGCCTGCCCATGTGGCGCGATACCTCGAATTCATCGACGACCTGATAGTGCCGGTTCCCTTTGGGCAGTGGCATCGAGTGGTCGACAAGTCCGACCTCAAGTGCCAGATCCGTCTGCAGCGCGCTGGGCATTTATTGGGCTCTGCTTACGTGGAGTGTGATATCGAGGCACTGGGGCTCAACCAACGCATCGTCTTTTCTGGCGATCTGGGTCATCAGGGTAATCCACTCCTGCAGTCGGTACAGTCGCCCGAGCGGGCAGATGTGCTCGTGCTTGAAAGCACCTACGGTGACCGCCTGCACCCGGATCGCAGCAATCGCCAGCAGTTGCTGGAGCAGGTTATCGACCGCGCCCTGCAGGACCGTGGCACCATCCTGATTCCAGCGTTCAGCTTGGGTCGCACCCAGGAGTTGCTGTTCGAGCTCGAAGACATCCTCCACCGCAAGGCATTGCTGGGCGACCCGGGCGTGGTGCCGGGCGATGATGCCTTCGCCTGGTCACAGCTGCCAATCATCCTCGACTCGCCGTTGGCCCAGCGCATAACTGCCGTCTACCGGCAGTTGCATGGTTACTGGAATGACGAAGCCAAGGCGCGGCTGAGTCAGGGGCGCGACCCGCTTGGGTTTGGCCAGTTGGTGTGCGTCGATACCCATGCCCGCCATCGGCAGGTGGTGAATTACCTTAAAAGCACCGGGCGGCCGGCGATTGTCATTGCCGGCAATGGCATGTGCTCGGGTGGGCGCATTGTCGGTTATCTCAAGGCGATGTTGGTGGATCCGCGGCACGAGGTGGTGTTTGTCGGGTATCAGGCCAAAGGCACACCGGGGGCTGTGATCCAGGCTAGCGAAGGAGCGGAAGGGTTTGTGCAGATTGATCTGGATGGGGGTATGTATGAGGTTCGTGCGAAGGTGGTGACCTTGGGTGGGTATTCGGGGCATGCGGATCAGGTAGGGTTGGTCAGGTTTGCGCAAGGTTGTAATGCGCGGCGAGTAGTGTTGGTGCATGGGGAGAGGAAGGCGAAGCAGGCACTGGCTCGAGTGCTGCGGGAAACGTTTGCGCAGGCGGGAAATGAGGTGGTCGTTACAATTGCTGAATGACCGCTGGGCGGGAGGCTCGCAGTCTGTAAAAAAAAAGGAACTTCCGTGGTCAGATCCCCTCTATTAATGGTTAATTCTAAGTGATTGAAAGGTGGCGAGCAGAATGGCAAATTGCCGCTACGCTTGATTCGTGGGGGTGGGGCGGCTTTTTCTTGAGCCTGGAGGTGACGCCCCTTGTGTTGAAGTAATCAGACGGACCCAAGGAAAAAAAGACTAAATGCGCAATGAACGCGAGCGCCTGAGTGGTAGTGGCGAGATTGACCTGATTGAGCTTGTGCAGGGTGTTTGGAGCCAGAAGATCTGGGTAGGGCTGGTTGCGGTACCGGTGATTGCTTTGGGGTTGGCTTATGTGATGCTGGTTTCGCCGGTATATGAGGCGAAGCTGTATATTCAGCCCCCTTCCCAGAGCGAGATTGCCCAGCTGAACTACGGTCGTGGTGAGGGAACGGGCCTGGCGCCACTGACGGCCAAGGATGTGTACAGTATCTACCTCAAGTCCCTTCAGTCTGAAGCAGTACGAGACAAATTCTTTCGCAGTGCCTTCCTGCCCATGCTGACCGAAGAAGAGCGGGGCGGTTCTCGTGATGCCCTGTATGTTCAGTTCAACCGCATGTTGAAAGTGGCCGTGGCTAGCAAAGAAATGCCAGATCGTTATGTGCTTACTGCGAACCTGGAAGACCCGCGCCTTGCGGCGACCTGGGTTTCGAACTACGCCGAGTTGGCTGCGGAGCGAGCAAAGAACGAGTTGTTGAGCGGTACCCGCAGTGACATATCGATCATGGCGGACAACCTTGATCAGCAAATCAAGGCTGCGCGAGCCACTGCCAGCAATCAGCGTGTGGACCAGATTGCCCAGCTCAAGGAGGCGTTACGCGTAGCGCGGTCGATTGGCCTGGAAAAGCCACCGATCATTTCGGAAACGCTGTCCAAGGAAGTGACTGCCGGTATGAGCGGGGCCCTCACCTACATGCGCGGTACCAAGGCGCTGGAGGCAGAAATCTCCAACCTAGAAGCGCGCTCTTCGGACGACCCGTTCATCGGGAATTTGCGTGAAAAGCAGGAAAAGCTGAGCTTCTTGCGCACGTTGAAGGTCGACCCTTCCCTCGTTGCGATGTACCAGCAGGATGGCGCTGTGTCTCAGCCTGACAAGCCTATCAAGCCGCGAAAAGCCGTCATCATGTTGCTATCGGCGTTGGTAGGGGTAGGGCTTGGCGTGTTGGTGGCCTTGGGGCGCGACATGTGGTGCAGGCGCAAAGCGACGAACGGAAGGGAACTTTCCTGATCGCAAGGCTTCCTCAAGCGTTGTTGTCGCGTGCGGAAGGTGCAACAATAGCCGTTCGTCGCCGATGACATGGAAAGCTGGAAGAGCGAGCACGACACGCTGATCTGCCCTGCCTGTCTTGGTTAACCCCGATATAGACAGGGAAGTAATGTGAATAGCGTTGTGCGTTCCCCCTCCACGGTCGCTTCAGGCGAGCTCGATCTTTTCAACGTTCTGCGCACTCTCTGGCGTAGGCGTTTGCTAATTGTTGGTTTTGGGGGCGTCTGTGCGCTTGTCGGGGCCGCAGCCGCCTACAACATTACGCCTGTATATGAGGCTTCCACGAGTTTAAGGCCGGTCGCCCTCAACCAACTGGACGCCTTGAATCGGACAGAAATCTATTCTTTGCCGCCAGAGGTAGCACTCAAGAAAGTCGGTGCGACGCTGGACTCTTATAACGCCAGGCTGGACTTCTTTCGCTCCCGGCCAGATCTCATCGATGCTTTTCAGGATGAAGGGCAAAGTGTCGAGCAGGCATTTGAAGACTTCAACCGCGATGCCCTCAGTGTAGTCTTGGCTGATCCGAAAAAAAACGATCTGTTGAGCGATTTTATCGGATTGAAAATGCGCTATGAAAAAGGCGTAAATGGAGCGGCCATCCTCAACGATTTCGTCGATTATGCCATTGAACGCGAGCGCAGCCAGCTATCCAAGGATATGCAGATTATTTTGGCAAACCGCTTGGCAGAGGTGGACAAGAAGATGAATTCTGCAGTGTCGGAATATGAGGCAGGGAATGAAAGTCGTATCGCCCGTCTCGAAGAGGCCGATGCGATCAAGCGTGCGCAACTCAATGATGAGCTCAAGGCTTTGCGCGTTCAGTTGAAATTGAGCCGCGAGGCGCGCTTGGGCGAGCTTGATGAGGCTATCAGTGTTGCGCGAAGCCTCGGTTTGAAAAAACCTTCGACACCTTCGCTGATGGCTGATGAAGGCGCGGCAAATGGCAATATCATTCGTACCGAAGTAAACGGTAGGCCGGTACCGCTGTACTTCATGGGCACCGAAGTGCTTGAAGCCGAACGTGCTGCATTGCGCAAGCGTACTTCAGATGACTTCGTCGAACCTAGAATCGGCCAGATCCGCAAGGAGCTCATCCTGCTGTCGACCAACCGCAAAGTCCAGGCAATCAAGGGCCGGTCGAGCGAATCTGCGTTTTTGGAGGGGATCGAAGGGCTTCGCGTGGAGCGTGCGCGCTTGCAAGCCATCGATACCCGACTGGAGGGGCTGCACCTGGTGAGCATTGATCAGCGTGCGGTGCCCTCCAGCAAGCCTGTGAAGCCGCGTAAAGCGCTCATCGTGCTAATTGCATCTATCGTTGGCCTGTTGCTCGGAACAGTCACTGCCCTGCTGCGGGGTGTTTTCAAGGACCAAGCGAGGCAGCAGCGAGCTCTTGAAGTCGAGAGGGCGGCTCATCACGTCATACCCAATGAATTGGCAGGGCGGAACCATGCCAAGCTGGGGGATGCGCAAGCTTGAGCGCCCAATTGTGTGATGCTGTTTTAGTGGCACTTTGGCGGTTACATGCCTCAGGAAAACTCCGATGGATTGGCGAAGCCTAACCGCATATGATTGTGGCGCATCTCATTGGTGGCAGCCACCGGGTCGCTCGCCGGGCGAATGTAAGTGGGTGTTTTTTGCTCGACAGCGTGTGTATTGCACGCTGTCGCCGAATGGATTCACTCGACTGACGAATGAATCGAAGAAGGTTCAATAACCCGTTGTTCAGCCGTGGAAGCGGGCAGGTAAATTCAAGGTGAGTTGGGAAGCATGACAGATATGAATTCGGTGGTAGAGAAGTTCAAAAGCCGGCAGGCCTTGATTGGTATCGTGGGTCTCGGTTATGTCGGGTTGCCGCTGATGCTGCGTTATAACGCCATTGGTTTTAACGTGCTGGGTATTGATATCGATCAATCGAAAGTCGATAAACTCAATGCAGGCCAGAGCTATATCGAGCACATTCCAGCGGCCAATATCAGCAAAGCACGTGAAACCGGCTTTGAGGCTACCGTCGACTTCACGCGTGCCAGTGAGTGCGACGCGCTGATCCTGTGCGTGCCCACCCCGCTGAACAAGTATCGCGAGCCGGACATGAGCTTCGTGATCAACACCACCGACGCCCTCAAGCCCTACCTGCGTGCAGGCCAGGTGGTTTCGCTGGAAAGCACCACCTACCCTGGTACCACCGAGGAAGAACTGCTGCCACGTGTACAGGAGGGTGGCCTGGTAGTAGGTGAGAACATCTACCTGGTCTACTCGCCAGAGCGAGAAGACCCGGGCAACCCGAACTTTGAAACCCGTACTATTCCCAAGGTCATTGGCGGCCATACCCCAAAATGCCTGGAAGTGGGTATCGCCCTGTACGAGCAGGCCATCGACCAGGTCGTACCGGTCAGTTCCACCAAAGCCGCTGAAATGACCAAGCTGCTGGAGAACATTCATCGAGCGGTGAACATCGGCCTAGTCAATGAAATGAAGATCGTCGCCGACCGCATGGGTATCGACATCTTTGAAGTAGTCGATGCCGCGGCGACCAAGCCTTTCGGCTTCACCCCGTACTACCCGGGCCCGGGCCTGGGCGGCCACTGCATTCCGATCGACCCCTTCTACCTGACCTGGAAGGCGCGCGAATACGGCTTGCACACCCGTTTCATCGAACTTTCTGGTGAAGTCAACCAGGCCATGCCTGAGTACGTGCTGGGCAAGCTGATGGATGGCCTGAACGATGCTGGCAAGGCACTCAAGGGTAGTCGTGTACTCGTTCTGGGTATCGCCTACAAGAAGAATGTCGACGACATGCGCGAGTCGCCATCCGTCGAAATCATGGAGCTGATCGAGGCCAAGGGTGGCGTGGTTGCCTACAGCGACCCGCACGTGCCGGTGTTCCCGAAGATGCGCGAGCACCACTTCGAGCTGAGCAGCGAGCCGCTCTCCGCCGATAACCTGGCAAGCTTCGATGCTGTGGTACTGGCCACCGATCACGACAAGTTCGATTACGCCCTGATCGAAGCCAAGGCCAAGCTGATTGTCGACAGCCGCGGCAAGTACCGCACGCCGACCGCGCACATCATCAAGGCCTGATTGGCGTCGCCAGCAAATTGATCCGCCTGCCCCTCAACGGGGCAGGCGGATTCATTCGTCTTCAAAGGAAGCCTCATGAAAAACTTTGCTCTCATCGGTGCTGCAGGCTACATCGCCCCTCGCCACATGCGCGCCATCAAGGACACCGGCAACCGCTTGGTCTCCGCGTACGACATCAATGACTCGGTAGGCATCATCGACAGCATCTCGCCTCAAAGCGAGTTCTTCACCGAGTTCGAGTTTTTCCTCGACCACGCCCACGGGTTGAAGCGCAACCCGACTACCGCCCTGGATTACGTCTCGATCTGCTCGCCCAACTACCTGCACTACCCGCACATTGCCGCAGGCCTGCGCCTGGGCTGTGACGTGATCTGCGAAAAGCCGCTGGTACCAACCCCGCAGCAACTGGACGAGTTGGCCCTGATCGAACAGGAAACCGGTAAGCGCCTGTTCAATATCCTGCAGCTGCGCCACCACCAGGCAATCATTGCCCTGAAAGACAAGGTTGCTCGCGAGAACAACCCACACAAGTATGAAGTTGACCTGACTTACATCACTTCCCGTGGCAAGTGGTACCTGCAAAGCTGGAAAGGTGACCCACGCAAGTCGTTCGGTGTGGCCACCAACATCGGCGTGCACTTCTACGACATGTTGCACTTCATCTTCGGCAAGCTGCAGCGCAACGTTGTGCACTTCACCTCCGAACAAAAGGCCTCTGGCTACCTGGAGTACGAAAAGGCACGCGTACGTTGGTTCCTGTCGGTCGACGCCAATGACCTGCCTGAGTCGGTGAAGGGCAAGAAGCCAACGTACCGTTCGATCACTGTCAATGGTGACGAGATGGAGTTTTCCGAAGGCTTTACCGACCTGCACACTACCAGCTATGAAGAAATTCTGGCAGGGCGCGGCTACGGCATAGAGGATGCTCGCCATTGCGTGGAGACCGTGGATGTCATCCGCAGTGCCGCTATTGCTCAGGCCAAGGACAACGAGGCACATCCTTTTGTCCTGGGCCTGTCCCGCTGACACAGCAGTGATACCGGGCGGCCTGCAGGCCGCCTTTCCTCGCGTAATATTCCTGCAAGGTCTTGGCCAGCTTGTCTAACAACAATGAAACATTGTCGCAGAACTTGAACTCGTTACGCTCGCGTAAGGACATGCGGCTGGACGTTCAAGGTTTGCGTGCGGTAGCGGTCCTGGCCGTTCTTGCGTACCACATGAATAACACATGGCTACCGGCGGGGTTCGTCGGCGTCGATGTGTTTTTCGTCATCTCGGGTTTCATCATTACGGCGCTACTGACGGAGCCAGGGCAGAAGATCCACCTGGCAGCCTTCTACCTGAACCGTATCAAACGCATTGTTCCCGCGTACGCCGTCATGCTGGCGCTTGTCAGCGTGGTGTCGTCAATGCTGTTTCTGACAGCGGACTTCGAGTTTTTCCATCAGAGCTTGAAGTCGGCAGCCATCTTTGCCAGCAACCTTTATTTCGCGGATTTTGGTAGCTATTTTGCGCCTCGTGCAGAAGAGCTGCCGCTGCTGCATACCTGGTCGCTCGCGATAGAGATGCAGTTCTATCTGTTCTTCCCCCTCCTGTTGCTGTGTTTGCCACGCTCTTGGCGTCTGCCCGGCCTCTCACTGTTGGCGGTTATTCTCTTCGTGTGGAGCAGCAAGAAAGTGCTGGGGGGGGGGCAGGGCAGCGAGTACTTCTCGCTCCTTGCTCGTGTGCCTGAATTCCTGGTGGGGGGGGTAGTGGCCCTTGGCCTGCGAAACCGTGAAATACCCGCACCTGTTTCGGCGCTTTTCGGCTTGCTGGGCTTGGGCTTGCTTGCAGCCAGCTTTGTACTGATCGATAAAACTCAATTCCCGGGTTTATGGTCGCTTGCACCCTGCATTGGTACGGCTCTGGTGATCGCGGCGCGGCGGGGGCCGATCAACAACCTCCTGTCCACCCCTGGGTTGGTATGGGTTGGTGGCATTTCCTACTCCCTGTACCTGTGGCATTGGCCGGTCTTGGCGCTCATTCGCTATTACATAGGACAGTGCGAACTAAGCGGCCAGTGGCTATCAGTCGCTTTGGTAGCTTCGTTTGCCCTGGCCTGGCTTTCCTATCGATTTGTAGAGCAGCCGGCGCGCAGATTGGTTGGTGTAGGACGCTTGGCGCCGAGCTTTGCGCTCGGAGTGGTCGGCATCGCTTTGGTTGCCCTGCTGAGTGCCAGGTACAACCCGCTGATGGTTGGCCCAGTGCCGGTCGAGCAGGCTCGCTATGCAGCACCTGAACTGATTTGCCATGGGCAGCAGGTGGGCGAATGCAAGCGGGGCCTGGCCGGCGCCGTCCCTTCGATTCTGGTAATTGGTGACAGCCACGCCGCTCAGTTGAACTACTTCTTTGATCAGGCCGGCACCGAACAGGGCGTTGCTTATCGCGTCCTTACTGCAAGCAGTTGTGTACCCATCCCGGGCTTCGACGTGGAGCGCCTCCCTGATTACGCCCAACAAGCTTGTCGCTCGCAGATCATCGCGGTGAAACAGGCACTGGTGACAATGGATAAAGTGATCATCGCAGGCATGTGGCAATACCAGATGCCAAGCCCGGCATTTGTAAAAGCGCTTCAGGCGTTCCTGGATGATGCTACAACAGCTCACAAGCAGGTCGTGATCTTGGGGCAAGTGCCCATGTTCCGTTCTGATGTTCAAAGGGTACGCAGGTTCAGGGAGCTTGGGTTACCGGCCACCCTGGCTTTCAATGATGAGTGGCGGGTTGCCAACCAGCAGGTGGAAAGGCTCGCTGCGGGCAGGGCTGGTGTGCACTTTGTGGACTTCTCCAATTCAGGCTTTTTTGCTGACGCACCCTATGAGCATGGAGAGCTTATCTACCAGGATACCCACCATCTGAATGAAATCGGCGCGCGTCGCTACGGGCATTTTGCAGGCGGGCAGCTACAACGGTTGTTCGACCAAACTCAATCCAGCGTGAGTCTCAAGCAATGAATCATTATCAGCATCCCAGTGCAATCGTCGATGAAGGCGCGCAGATTGGCAAAGATTCGCGCGTGTGGCATTTCGTCCATGTATGCAGCGGCGCTCGGATCGGCGCAGGCGTATCTCTCGGGCAAAACGTCTTTGTCGGTAACAAGGTCGTGATCGGTGACCGGTGCAAGATTCAGAACAACGTATCGGTGTATGACAACGTCACACTGGAGGAAGGCGTGTTCTGCGGGCCAAGCATGGTCTTCACCAACGTTTACAATCCGCGCTCGCTTATCGAGCGCAAAGACCAGTACCGGGACACCTTGGTGAAGAAGGGTGCGACACTGGGGGCCAATTGCACTATTGTCTGCGGAGTCACCATTGGCGAGTTCGCTTTTATAGGTGCTGGCGCGGTCGTCAACAAGGATGTGCCGGCGTATGCGCTGATGGTCGGTGTTCCGGCCAGGCAGATTGGCTGGATGAGTGAATTTGGCGAGCAACTGGACCTGCCATTGTCTGGGGAGGGAGTAGTATCGTGTGTGCACAGCGGCGCTACTTATGTATTGGCAGGGAGCGTTCTGCACAAGGAAATTTTGAAATGATCGAATTTATCGACCTAAAAAAACAGCAGGCACGTATCAAAGACAAGCTTGATGACGCCATTCAGCGTGTCCTGAGCCACGGCCAGTATATACTTGGTCCAGAAGTTGCTGAACTTGAAGAGAAGTTAGCTGCGTTCGTTGGAAGCAAATATTGCATTACGTGTGCGAATGGCACTGATGCGCTGCAGATTGCGCTTATGGCACTCGGTGTTGGTCCAGGTGATGAGGTAATTACGCCTGGCTTCACCTACATTGCAACTGCTGAAACTGTTGCGCTATTGGGTGCGAAGCCGGTTTACATTGATGTGGATCCGCGGACCTGTAATATGGATCCGGGCTTGTTGGAAGCTGCCATTACACCACGTACAAAGGCTGTTATTCCCGTCTCGCTGTACGGGCAGTGTGCTGATTATGACGAAATCAATACTATTGCAGCCCGGCATGGTGTAGTGGTGATTGAGGATGCTGCGCAAAGTTTTGGTGCCTCGTATAAAAATCGGCGGTCATGTAATCTGACGCAGATTGCCTGTACCAGTTTCTTCCCGAGTAAACCTTTGGCGTGCTACGGTGATGGCGGTGCATTATTTACCAATGATGATTCGCTGGCAGTAGTTTTGCGACAAATTGCGAGACATGGTCAAGAGAAACGCTACCACCATATTAGAGTGGGTGTGAATAGTCGGCTTGATACGATGCAGGCAGCTATTTTGTTGCCGAAGCTTGAGATATTCCAAGAAGAGCTTGAGTTGCGTCAATCTATCGCCAAGCAGTATGCTCGACATCTCGCTGAGGTAGATGGAATTACAGTGCCTCTTGTACATCCGCATAATATAAGTGCTTATGCTCAATATACATTAATTGTTCAAGATAGGCAGCGTCTGCAGAATGGGCTGCGTGAGGCGGGCGTACCATCAGCTATTCATTATCCGATTCCGTTAAATAAACAGCCCGCTGTTGCCGATGCGGCGGTATCTCTGCCTATTGGTGATCATTTGGCGGAGCATGTTATTAGCTTGCCGATGCACCCATATTTGTCCGAGGATGAAATTTCTTGCATAGCCTCGGTAGTAAGGCGCTGCGCTGAATGAAAGTCCCGGTGAAGCTTGATCACTTGTCGAAAGCGACCGGCATATTGATGGGGGGGACGGCCCTGGGGCAGGCTATTCTGCTTCTGGCGCTACCCTTGCTGACACGTTTATATACCCCTGAGCACTTCAATGTGCTCGCGGTATATGTAGCTATTGTCGGGGTTTTTGCGGGTGCTGCTTGCCTTCGCCTGGATGTGGCGATATCCATCCCTGAAACAGCAGACGAAGCAAGGCAGCTGTTGGTGCTCGCAGTAACCTGCGCCAGTATTGTATCGGTTGCTGTCGCAATAGGGGTATGGGCAGTTGGAGAGCTATTCTCAATAGACTATGGTGTTGATCGAGAATTTTTTTCGCTTTTGGTCGGAGCCGGGCTGTTCTCTATTGGGGCGCTGAATGCTTTTCAAGTTTGGTATGTGCGTGAAAAGAAATTCATGAGCATCTCGCTTGTGAAGTTGAGTCAGGCGATACTTTCGGTAATGGTACAGGTCGCATTTGGGCTACTGGAGGGAAAAACGTACGGTCTCCTTCTGGGGTATATAGCCAATAGCGCTGTTGGAGCTTCAGCTTTCGCAATGGGTTTGCTATGGAAGGCTATTCAAACGGCGCATATAGCGTTAAGCGAGTTGAAAAAGGTTTTCAAGGACTATAGCCGTTTTCCTAAGTATTCGACGCTTGAGTCACTGGCCAACGAAGGCGCATCGCAGGTACCTATCCTGTTAATAGCATTTTTCGTCGGTGGTGCGGAGGCGGGATTTCTGATGCTTGCGGCCCGGGTTCTGCAGGCACCTATAGCGCTGTTGGGTAATGCTGTCTCACAGGTTTTCCTTTCCGAAGCTCCGGAAAAAGAAAGGCAAGGTGTGTTGGGGGAGTTCGCGCTTGAAATGATGGTGCGTCTCGCCAAGGTAGGTGTGGGGCCTTTGATCGCAGCAGGTCTGTTAGCACCTGTACTTTTTCCTGTGGTGTTTGGAAGCCAGTGGCAACGCTCGGGTGAATTGATAAGCTGGATGACACCCTGGTTCATTGCCCAGTTTATGGTGTCCCCCGTCTCGTTAAGTTTACATGTTAAAGGGCGACAAAAGGTAGCATTGGTGCTGCAAGTGTTTGCGCTTGTTTTCCGAGTTGCGGTAGTTGGTGTTTGTGTGTTCGCTTTTTCAGGCTTCGTAGTTGAGGCCTATGCGATTAGCGGCTTTATTGTGTATGTCGTTTATCTTTTGTGTGTGCTTAAGGTTGTGGGGCTTCATCCTCTTAGTCTGCTGATTGCGCTTAAGAGAGCGCTTTTGCCAGTTGTGGCGTTCACGGGAATGGGGCTTTGCGTGCTCTTGGCTTTTGGTTTTCTTCAGGCTAAGGGAATAGTGTGATGCCAGATACTGCGCGACAAGGAATATCTGGTTTGGCCGGCCTGAGTATTCTGGTTATTATACCGTTATATTTTATTTATCAGTCTTTGGCTCAGGCGGGCTTGATTGCACCTGTTTTGAAAGGTTTTTTTACGGCGGGAATGCTTGCCACATCCCCGCTGCTGGTTCTTAGTGCTTTTTCTCAATTCAAAGTATTGGATTTTTTACAGCGGGGAACGTTTCTGGTTTTTCTTGTCTTCATGTTGATGTTTTTTGCATTGATGGTTTTTTCTGAGTTTTCGGGAGTCGATGCTGATATTGCCTATTACATTCAGCTGAGCTTTATGCGCTTTGTGTATATGTTCTTGCTTGCGTTGGCGCTGGTGAGGATGGGAAGTGTTTTTTCTAGGTTTATATATTATTTTATTGTCGGTTATTCGTTGTTTGTTCTGTTTTCATCATCTGGTGGCTTTGTCAGGCCTCCGGTTTGGCATGGGGCTTATATTTTTGAATTTGACTATCAGCAAGTTGCTTTTTGTTATTTGATTTTGTCGATGGTGTTACTGCCTTCCCTAGGGGCGTATCGTCGATATTTTTATTATTTGATGGTGGTTCCGGCGCTTTATTTAATCGGTGCGCGTTCTGAGTTTTTTGCGTTTTTCTTGTTGATGGTTATTATTGAAACAGTCAGGAACTGGCGGCTTATGGCGCTGGTTTCTGTATTGGTAGTGCTGGCTGGCGTTGCTGCGCTTGCCATGGCAGATGCATCGATTCTGAAAGATTTCAGAATGTTCTCGATATTTTTCGATGGGGCAGACCTGTCCATGGATGCCCGAACGATCTATGCGGCTAATGCGTATGATTTGATAGCCACAAACCCGATCTGGGGTGGCTTTGGCTCTCATCCGCCGGGCGAGTACATTCATAACCTATTAGCGGCATGGGTGGACATGGGCATTGTAGGGTTCGTTGTGTACCTGGCGATGCTAATAGTTCCCTTATGCGCACTTGTACTCTTGGGTTTAGATGCTTATCAGAAACCTGATTGGTTGCGCGCATTCTGTTTTGTCAGTGTCACGCTGTTTTTGCTGGTGCTCGCCAAAACCTATACCTATGGCTTGGTGCCTATGGTGGTTGCGGTTTATTGTGTTTACCGAAGTGGCGCGACGAGTGAGGCGCTTAAGTCAAGGTTGGATTGGTAACTATGACGCTCAAGATTTTGTACATTGATGGTGATGGTCCGATGGGGGGGGCTTCGAGAAGCTTGTTCGAGGCTGTTTCCCGTTTGGTGGGTTTGGGGGTATCGCCATATTTTCTCGTCTCATCGGGAACAGCCAGTGATTTTTATAGAAAAGTTTCTAATGAGCTTGTTGAAACAAGAGGGATGAGTAAGTTTGACAATACTCGATATGGCTACTATCGCGGTGTTCGTTGGCTGATTGTTCTGCGGGAAATTTTTCACGCTCCGTTCATGATTTCAGCCTTGCTTCGAGCCAAGCGAAAGTGGGGGGCGGTAGATGTCGTGCATGTAAATGAGTTTGTTTACATTCTACCTGCGCTGTTGGCCAAATGGCTCTTCCGAGCGCCCTTGGTTGTACATGTTCGTGCATTGGCGAGGGATCAGCAGGATTCACGGCGCGTGCGGATGTTGAATTGGGTATTCAACAGATATGTAGATAAGGTCGTGGCAATTGATGGTAATGTGAGGAATACATTGGCACCGGATCTGCCTATAGAAATTATCAATAACTCATTCAATACGGTAAGTTCTGGAGAGCCTGCCCCGGAATTTGTCGAGCGTTTGGCTGCGCTTGATAAGCAAAGTTTGAAGGTCGGTTTTGTTGGGAATCTTCATCTCTCAAAGGGGGTTTTGGAGATAGTTGAAGCCGCAGCGCTAATGCGAAAAACTGGAAGAAAAATCGATTTTGTCTTGGTGGGTGGTATCACCATTGAGGATAAGGGCTTCAAAGCCTGGCTTTTGTCAAAGCTTGGGTTTGCTCAAAACTTTGGAAGTGAAATAAAGCGATTGATCCATGAGGGGCAGTTGGAAGATACCCTGCATTTGATGGGGCCTACGCTGGATATCAAGTACGTCTATGATCGACTTGATGTTCTTCTGTTTCCATCGCATTTCGATGCGCCTGGGCGTCCAGTTTTTGAGGCGGGATTCTCGAGTGTTCCAAGTATTGTAGCGGCTGAAAACCCGACCCCCGATACATTTGTTCCCAATGAAACGGGTTTGGCAATCCCCGCAAGGAATTCTCGTGCATTAGCTGATGCTATCGCGTATATGTACGACTACCCGCAAGAGCGGGAACGCATGGGGCGGAACGCTCACGAACTGGCCCAGCAGAATTTTATGCCCGATACGAATGCAAAAAAACTACTGAGTGTGTATAAATCAGTCTTGGTCAAGCATCACGACTGATGCGAATGTGGAGATTCTGCTCGATGAGCAAAACGACGGATTATAAGATTTGTACTCGTTGCATCATGGATACCAGTGATCCGAACATTCGTTTCGATGAGCACGGCGTATGCGAGTACTGCGCAAATTTCGACAGTGTTATTAAACCCAATTGGGATACCGGTGCGCGTGGCGAATCGGAACTGATGGCACTTGCAGAAAAAATCAAGCAGCACGGTAAGGGCAAGGATTTCGATTGCATCATCGGTTTGAGTGGTGGTCTGGACAGCTCGTATGCCGCCTATATCGCCAAGAATGTCATGGGCCTGAGACCGTTGCTATTCCACGTTGATGCGGGATGGAATACTGACCAGGCCGTGGGCAACATTGAACGTCTGGTCGACGGGCTCGGTCTGGATCTCTATACCGATGTGATCAATTGGGAAGAAATGAAAGACCTGCAGGTGGCCTTCCTGCGCTCGCAGATTTCGGACCAAGACTTGCCGCAGGATGCTGCGTTCTTCTCCTCACTCTACAAGTTTGCGCGAAAGCACAAGATCAAATACGTCTTGACCGGTGGGAATTACTCGACGGAGTGCTGCCGAGAGCCGGAGGAGTGGGGCGGCTATCCGGGTATCGATAAAACGCTGTTCAACGACATTCATGGTCAATTTGGCAAGAGGGCACTGAAGAGCTTCCCTTTGGTTGATATTTTGACTTACAAGGTTTACTACCAGCGTATCCTGGGGATGCAGATTGTAAAACCTCTGAACCTCGTGCCCTATGTCAAAGCTGACGCAGAGGCCACGCTGGAGCGTCTGTTCGGCTGGAAGCGGTTCAAACATAAGCATCATGAGTCCCGCTTCACACGTTTTTACGAAGACTATTGGATGCCGCGCAAGTTCGGTTACGAAAAACGCCGCGCGCATTTTTCCAGCCTGATCATGACAGGTCAGTTGACACGCGAGGCGGCGCTCGAGCGCATTGCCAAGCCTGAGATGGACGAAAACTTCCTTAAGTCCGAGTTCGAGTACGTAGCGCACAAGCTGGACTTGACTGTGCCAGAGCTTCAAGGCATTTTCGAGGGTCAGAACAAGACCTTCCGTGACTACAAAAACAAGCGTTTCTTGATCGGCATCGGGGCGCGAGTGCTTAGCGCAATCGGATTGGAAAGAAGGCTGTTCAGATGATTACCATCATTGATTACGGCTTGGGCAACATCCAGGCCTTCGTTAACGTATATCGACGCTTGCACATTCCGGTGGCGGTCGCGCAAACGGCCGCACAGCTGGATGGCGCAACCAAACTGATCCTCCCCGGCGTCGGTGCCTTCGACCATGCGATCGAACGGCTGGATGCCTCGGGCATGCGTCCCACCATCGAGGAGTTGGTACAGCAGCATAAAGTGCCCGTGCTTGGCATTTGCGTGGGTATGCAGATCCTTGCCAACAGCAGTGAAGAAGGGCACCTGGCAGGCCTGGGTTGGGTGCCGGGGCGCGTTCGCTCCTTCAAATCCGTCCCGAATCTCAAGGACCTGCCGTTGCCTCACATGGGTTGGAATGACGTGGCTGCGCTCAACGACAACCCCTTGTTCAAAGGCTTCGAGGAGGAGGCACGGTTCTATTTCCTGCATTCATTCTTCTTTGAGTGCGAACAGGAGCAGCACCGAGCAGCGACGTCATCCTACGGGCTTGAGTTCAGCTGTGCCGTTCAGGCGGGGAACGTCTATGGCGTTCAGTTCCACCCTGAGAAGAGTCACCACTTCGGTGTCGGCTTGCTGAAAAACTTCGCGGAACTGTGAGCGGAAACTGACAAATGCTAAGACCCCGGATCATTCCATGCCTGCTCATCCAAGACGGTGGGCTGGTGAAGACGGTCAAATTCAAGGACCCGAAATACGTCGGAGATCCCATCAATGCGGTGAAGATCTTCAATGAAAAGGAAGCCGATGAACTGATCGTGATTGATATCGACGCCACTGCTCATGGCGTCGAGCCCAACTATATCCAGATCGCCAAGCTTGCAGCCGAGTGCCGCATGCCACTGTGCTACGGCGGGGGTATCCGCACCGCAGAACAAGCCAAGAAGATCATCCAGTTGGGTGTCGAGAAGGTGGCGATCAGTTCAGCCGCGCTCGAAAACCCTCAGCTTGTTACCCAGATTGCCGAGGAGATTGGCAGTCAGAGCGTGGTGGTGGTGTTGGACCACAAGTCGCGCCTGTTGAGCAAGCACCAGGAGGTGTGGACTCACAACGGCACGCGCAACACCAAGCGCAATGTCGTCGAAGTGGCACAAGAGCTGGAAAAGCTTGGCGCAGGGGAGATCGTCCTCAACTCCATCGAGAACGACGGGAAGATGAAGGGCTATGACCTCGATCTGGCCAGCAAGCTGCGTGCCGCCGTACATATCCCAATCACCATCCTGGGCGGCGGTGGCTCGCTCGAAGATATGGCCAGCGTGGTCAAGACATGCGGTGTAGTCGGTGTGGCGGCAGGCAGCTTCTTTGTGTTCAAGGGCGCCTATCGAGCCGTGCTGATCAGCTACCCCAGTGCCCAGCAGAAAGACGACATCATTTATTCCGCTCTACGAGCGCGCTAATTTCCAACCCGCGTTGCAAGGGTCAGATCATATGTTTAAAGGTAAGAAACTTCTCATCACAGGCGGCACCGGGTCTTTCGGCAACGCGGTCCTAAAGCGGTTTCTCGATAGTGACATTGCTGAAGTCCGTATTTTCAGCCGCGATGAGAAGAAACAGGACGACATGCGCAAGCGCTATGACAGTGCCAAGCTGAAGTTCTACATCGGTGATGTCCGCGACTACCAGAGCGTGCTCAATGCCACGCGAGGGGTCGACTACATCTTCCATGCGGCCGCGTTGAAGCAGGTGCCCTCCTGCGAGTTCCACCCGATGGAGGCTGTGAAGACAAACGTCCTCGGCACCGAGAACGTCCTTGAAGCAGCGATCCAGAACGAAGTGCAGCGTGTGGTCTGCCTCAGTACCGACAAGGCGGTATACCCAATCAATGCCATGGGTATTTCCAAAGCCATGATGGAAAAGGTCATGGTGGCCAAGTCGCGTAACCTCGACCAGACCAAGACGGTCATTTGCGGAACGCGCTACGGCAACGTTATGGCATCGCGCGGGTCGGTGATTCCGCTGTTCATCGAGCAGGTTCGCGCAGGCAAGCCATTGTCGATCACAGACCCGAACATGACTCGTTTCATGATGACGCTGGCTGACGCTGTCGATCTGGTTTTGTATGCCTTTGAGCACGGTAACAACGGTGACCTGTTCGTACAGAAAGCACCTGCTGCGACGGTCGAAACCTTGGCCATTGCATTGACCTCGCTGCTTGGCAAGCCCGAGCACCCTGTGCAGGTTATCGGTACCCGTCATGGCGAAAAACTATACGAGGCCCTGCTCAGTCGCGAAGAGATGGCCTGTGCCGATGACATGGGCAACTACTTCCGTGTACCGCCAGACCTGCGCGATCTGAACTACAGCAAGTTCGTTGAGCAAGGTGAAGAAAAGATCTCCCGAACTGAAGATTACAATTCGCACAACACCGAACGCCTGGATGTTACAGGCATGCAGGAACTGCTGCTCAAGCTCGAATTCATCCAGGCCATCCAGCGTGGCGAACATGCTACTCCGGAGGAGTGACTGATGAAGGTTCTGGTTACTGGCGGCAATGGCTTTATCGCACGCAACCTGCTGGTTCATCTCAAGGAACGTAAGGACATTGAGGTGAGCCTGTTTGTCCGTGGCGATGACCTGGGCACTTTGAACCGCAAGGTCGCCGAAGCGGATTGCATCTTCCATCTGGCAGGCGTGAATCGCCCCCAGGACCCCGCGGAGTTCGATAGCGGCAACAGCGAACTTACCCAGCAGCTGTGTGATGCGGTCAAGGCTTCCGGCCGCAAGATACCGGTGGTGTATTCGTCATCCGTCCAGGCGGAGCGTGATAACCCATATGGTGTCAGCAAGCTCGCGGCTGAGCGGGCCTTGACGACCTTGGGCCAGCAGAACGAAAGCCCTGTTTACATTTTCCGGCTGCCCAACGTATTCGGGAAATGGGCGCGACCGAACTACAACTCGGCCGTTGCGACCTTCTGCCATAACATTGCTCACGACTTACCCATCCAGATTCACGACGAGTCTGCGGCATTGAACCTGGTCTACGTAGACGATGTGGTCAGAAAGTTCCTCGCCATCATGGATGGTGAGGTAGTAAGCAGCGGCCTGGTGGATGTCGAGCCAGTTTACAGCACCACCGTAGGCGAACTGGCCGAGCAGGTACGCCGCTTCCGTGCCAGCCGCTCTACGCTGGTTACCGAGAACGTGGGTGTTGGCCTGGTCAGGGCGTTGTACTCCACGTACTTGAGCTACCTGCCGCCTGCAGCATTCACCTATGAAGTGCCCAAGTACGGCGACCCGCGTGGCGTTTTCGTGGAAATGCTGAAAACCCCCGAAGCCGGGCAGTTTTCCTTCTTCACCGCGCACCCGGGCATCACTCGTGGCGGTCATTATCATCACTCGAAAACCGAGAAGTTTCTGGTCATCAAAGGCAAAGCCAACTTCCGCTTCCGTCAGGTAGTGACAGGCGAGTTTTACGAGCTTCAGACCAGCGGTGAATCACCGACCATTGTCGAGACGGTACCAGGCTGGACCCACGACATCACCAATATCGGTGATGACGAGATGATCGTCATGCTTTGGGCCAATGAAATCTTTGACCGTGAACACCCGGACACCTATGCACTGCCGGTCTGCCCTTGAGCCGGCTGGCCCAGGAATGAGAATTGTATGAAAAAGCTCAAAATCGTCACCGTTGTTGGAACACGCCCAGAAATCATTCGCTTGTCCCGGGTCTTGAGTGCGCTCGATGAACACTGTGAACATGTGCTGGTGCACACCGGGCAGAATTACGACTACGAACTGAACGAGATCTTTTTCCAGGATCTTGGCATTCGCAAGCCGGATCACTTTCTGAACGCTGCCGGCGCTTCCGGCGCCGAAACCATCGGTAATGTGATTATTGCAGTGGACCGCGTGCTGGCCGAGGTGAATCCCGAGGCCTTGCTGGTACTGGGCGACACCAACAGCTGCATGGCTGTGATCTCGGCCAAGCGCCGCAAGATCCCTACCTTCCACATGGAGGCTGGCAACCGCTGTTTCGACATGCGCGTGCCCGAAGAGATCAACCGCCGTATCGTGGATCACACTGCTGACATCAACCTTACCTACAGCACCATCGCGCGTGACTACCTGTTACGCGAAGGATTGCCAGCCGATCGCGTGATCAAGACCGGCAGCCCTATGTTCGAAGTGCTCAACCATTACCGCGACGGCATAGAGGCGTCCGATGTGCTTGAGCGGCTTGGGCTTGAGGCGGGTAAGTTCTTTGTGGTCAGTGCGCACCGCGAAGAAAATATCGATTCCGACAAAAACTTCCTCAAGTTGGTCGACACACTCAATACTGTTGCCGAACAATTCGATCTGCCGGTTATTGTTTCTACCCACCCTCGCACCCAAAAGCGCGTCGATGCGATGGGGGTTACTTTCCATGCCAATGTACGCTTGCTGAAGCCCCTGGGTTTCAAGGACTACAACAAGCTGCAGCTCACCTCCAAGGCGGTGCTGTCCGATAGCGGCACCATCAACGAAGAGGCATCGATCCTCAACTTCCCGGCCTTGAACATCCGCGAGGCTCATGAGCGCCCGGAAGGCATGGAAGAAACGGCTGCGATGATGGTCGGGCTTGAGGCCGAGCGGGTCATGCAGGGGCTGAGCATTCTCGAAAGTCAATTGCGCGGCGAGCAGCGCAGCCTGCGATTGGTGGCTGACTACAGCATGCCGAACGTTTCGGACAAGGTGGTCCGCATCGTTCACAGCTACACCGACTACGTTAACCGCACAGTATGGAAACGGTACTGAACCCGTGGAAGGTATGCCTGAGAAGAAACTGAAAGTGTTGGTGGTCAGCCAGTATTTCTGGCCAGAGAACATGCGTATCAATGATATGGTCCGTGACCTCACGGAAAAGGGCCACGAAGTCACAGTGCTGACGGCTTGGCCAAACTACCCCGAGGGCAGGGTTTTCCAGCGATACAAGGATAATCCAGGGCAGTTCTCTAACTACGAAGGAGCTGAAGTCGTCAGGGTGCCACTGGTACCCCGTGGCAAGCGCAGTATCCAGTTAGTACTCAACTACCTTTCATTCGTACTTTCGGCATCTGTGCTAGGGCCACTCAAGCTCAGAGGCAAACAGTTCGATGCCATATTCGTTTATGCGGTGTCGCCGATCCTTGCCGCGATTCCGGCAGTGGTGCTCCGCCGCCTGAAGCGCGCGCCGTTGTTTATCTGGGTGCTCGACTTGTGGCCGGAAACGCTGCGCGCGGTGAATGTCATCCATAACCCCAAAGTGTTGGAGCTGGTGGGTTTGGCTGTGTCCTGGATCTACAACCGCACCGATTACCTGTTGTTGCAGTCTCACGGCTTTTTCGACAACGTGCGCCGTTACTGCACAAAGCCCATCGATGCAGATCGCCTGGTGTACTTCCCAAGCTGGGCGGAAGATGATTTTTCGGTGCAGGTGCTTGAGCCTTCGAAGCTGGTTAAACCCGATGATGCGACCTTCACCGTGGTGTTTGCCGGTAACCTCGGGGAAGCACAGGATTTTCCGGCAATTCTCGATGCCGCAGAGGCGTTGCGCGGCCAGGTTTCGGTGCGCTGGGTGATCGTTGGGGATGGTCGTATGAGTAGCTGGCTCGAAGAGCAGGTACGCAGCCGGGGGTTGGACAACATATTGCTGCTCGGACGTCATCCGTTAGAAGAAATGCCGCCGCTGTTCGCACAGGCTGATGCCTTGTTGGTGTCCCTGCGTACCAATGACGTCTTCGAGAAGACTATCCCCGGCAAGGTTCAGGCATACCTGGCATCCGGCCGCCCGATACTCGGCATGATCAACGGCGAGGCCGCGCGAGTGATCGAGGCATCGGGGGCTGGGTTTGCGTGCGAGTCAGGCAATGGCCGCGAGTTGGCCAGTATCACCCGGCAACTGGCTGAGTTGCCTGTTGCGCAACGCCAACAGATGGGAGCGGCGGGGCGGCAATATTACGAACAGGAATTTGCCCGGCCCGCACTATTGGCGCGCCTGGAACGCCTTTTTAGCAGTGCCACTTTGAGAAGGTCAGGACGATGAGCCACAAGGTTTTTCTTACCGGTGCCAGCGGTTTCGTCGGGAGTGCGATTCTGCGCAGGCTCGTGGCAGACGGGACGCCAGTGATTGCTGCTGTCAGGCAGGGGGGCGCGGCGCCGTCGGCGCTGGTACGAAGCGTAATGTTCCAGTCGTTTGAGCAGGACAACGACTGGGGTGGAGCGCTGGCTGAATGCGACGTCGTGGTCCATAGTGCGGCGCGTGTTCATGTCATGAACGACACCGAGACCGACCCCTTGGCAGCCTTTCGCCGAGTTAACGTAGAAGGGACACTGGCGCTGGCCCGCCAGGCCATTGCTGCTGGAGTCAAACGGTTTGTGTTCATCAGTTCGATCAAGGTGAACGGTGAAGGTACCCAGCCTGGCAGGCCTTATTCCGCCAGTGACACCCCTCGGCCGCAAGATCCGTATGGCGTTTCCAAACTGGAAGCTGAGACAGCATTGCAGGCATTGGCCCGGGAATCTGGCCTTGAGGTGGTAATCGTGCGCCCAGTGCTGGTATACGGACCAGGCGTGAAGGCCAATTTCCTTAACATGATGCGCTGGCTCGATCGGGGTATACCGTTACCATTTGGTGCCATAAACAATCGACGAAGCCTGGTAGCCTTGGAGAATCTGGTTGATCTGGTGGTTACTTGCATTGGCCACGCAGCAGCAGCCAACCAGGTATTTCTGGTCAGCGATGGGGAGGACCTGTCTACCACCGAATTACTGCGTCGAATGGGGATGGCGCTCGGCAAGCCTGCGCGCTTGTTGCCTGTTCCGGAGGGCCTGCTGAGTGCCGGTGCCAAAGCGCTCGGCAAAGGCAGTTTGTCCCAGCGCCTGTGCGGGTCATTGCAGGTGGATATCAAGAAAACGCGCGATTTGCTCGGCTGGTGTCCGCCGGTAAAGGTGGATGCTGCGCTTCGAGCTGCCGCTAGGCACTACCAGGAATACGATAGGAAATGATGCTTTTGTGGTTTCTTCCGGCCATTTTGATTATGTCACTCGTAATGACCGCGGGTCTGCGCCGCTATGCGCTGGCGCGTAGTGTGATCGATGTGCCCAATGCGCGGAGCTCGCATACGGTCCCTACACCAAGGGGCGGTGGCGTGGCTATCGTCCTGACATTCCTGCTGGCCATGGTTGGCCTCATGCTGTCAGGTGCAGAGCAGATCAGGATACTCTTGGCGCTCGGTGGGGCTGGAGCATTGATCGCGGTTATCGGCTTCATGGATGACCATGGTCACATTGCTGCCCGCTGGCGACTGCTTGGGCATTTCATCGCCGCAGCCTGGATGCTTGGCTGGTTGGGTGGGTTGCCCCCTCTGCTGCTGTTCGGCTGGACGCTGGACTTGGGGTGGTTGGGCGGCGCGTTGGCTGCGTTCTACCTGGTGTGGTTGCTTAACCTGTACAACTTCATGGATGGCATCGATGGCATCGCCAGCGTCGAAGCCATTACCGCTTGCTTGGGTGCTGCGTGGCTTTACTGGCTCGGTGGCCTCAGTGGTGCCGCTATGCTGCCGTTGCTGTTGGCGGCTGCTGTGGCAGGCTTCCTGTATTGGAATTTCCCACCGGCAAAAATTTTCATGGGCGATGCTGGCAGTGGCTTCATTGGCATCGTTCTGGGCGGGCTGTCGCTGCAGGCCGCCTGGGTTTCGCCGCCGATGTTCTGGTGTTGGCTGATTTTGCTCGGCGTATTCATCGTCGATGCTACCTACACGCTGGTGAGGCGCTTGTTGCGGGGTGATAAGGTATACGAGGCACACCGCAGCCATGCTTATCAGTTTGCGTCCCGCAAGTATGGCAAGCACTTGCCTGTTACGCTTACCGTGGCAGTGCTCAACCTTTGCTGGCTGTTGCCGGTTGCGTATTGCGTTGTGCAGCTTGGCTTGGATGGCGCATTGGGTGTGGTCATCGCCTATGTACCGTTGGTCGCCCTTGCGGTCCGATATCGTGCGGGCGACCTGGAAGACCAACGCTAGCGTTGGGTATAGCGTTTCGCTTAGGTAATGTGGAAGCCTTCAGAGGAATTATGGATAAGGTGCGTACAAAGCTGCTAGCTCTGCCACGGCGGCATAAAAGGCTGTTGCAGGTGATAACTGATATCGTGCTGATATGGGTTGCCTTGTGGCTGGCTTTTGTCGTGCGACTGGGCCTCGACGAGATGGCCAACCCGATCATTGATCACTCATGGCTCTTCGCGTGCGCGCCCGTGGTTGCGATCCCGCTGTTTATCCGTTTCGGCCTCTATCGCGCCGTAATGCGTTACTTCGGTAACGATGCGCTGATTGCCATCATCAAAGCCGTCACACTTTCAGCTTTGATTCTCGGTTTCATCATCTATTGGGCGAGCAACCATCAGAATGTGGTGCCACGCTCGATTACTTTCAACTACTGGTGGCTTAGCCTGATCCTTGTGGGCGGGCTACGTTTAGCCATGCGACAGTATTTTCTCGGCGACTGGTTCACCGCCGCAGTTCAGCATGTTCCATTCGCCAGTCGTGACGATGGCCTGCCTAAGGTTGCCATTTATGGCGCTGGTACAGCAGGCAATCAGCTCGTAGCGGCGCTGCGCATGGACAAAGTCATGCGCCCGGTCGCGTTCATCGATGATGATTCTAGTCTTACCGACCGTGTGATCGCTGGCCTGCAGGTATATCACCCGGAGCAATTGCAATGCCTGATCGATGTAACGGGTGCTCAGGAAATCCTTTTGGCAATCCCTTCTTCCACGCGTACACGTCGTCGGGAGATCCTTAACTTCCTGGAGGGCTTTCCGCTGCATGTCCGCACAGTTCCCGGCTTCATGGACCTGGCTAGCGGCAGGGTGACGGTGGACGACATCCGGGAAGTGGACATTGCTGACTTGCTGGGCCGTGATGCCGTGCCTGCGCAATCAGACCTGCTGGAACGCTGCATTGTCGAACAGACCGTGATGGTGACCGGTGCCGGTGGTTCGATCGGCTCGGAACTGTGCCGACAGATTCTGGGCCAGGCGCCGAAAACCTTGCTGCTGTTCGAGCACAGCGAGTTCAACTTGTACAGCATCCTCTCCGAACTCGAGCAGCGCATAGCGCGCGAATCGCTGTCGGTGTGCCTGGTACCAATCCTGGGTTCGGTCCGCAACCAGCCGCAACTGTTCGATATAATGAAAACCTGGCGGGTCGACACCGTCTATCACGCCGCCGCCTACAAGCACGTGCCGATGGTGGAGCACAACATCGCCGAAGGCCTGATGAACAACGTCATCGGCACCCTGCACACCGCCCAGGCTGCGCTGCAGGCTGGCGTTGCCAACTTCGTGCTGATTTCTACCGACAAAGCTGTGCGTCCTACCAACGTGATGGGCAGCACCAAACGCTTGGCGGAAATGACCCTGCAAGCCCTTAGCCGGGAAATGGCGCCAGTGCTGTTCGGCGACAGCAGCAATGTCTCGCAGGTGAACAAAACACGCTTCACCATGGTTCGCTTCGGCAATGTGCTGGGCTCGTCGGGCTCGGTGATTCCGCTTTTCCACAAACAGATCAAGGCAGGTGGCCCGCTGACGGTCACCCACCCGAAGATCACCCGTTACTTCATGACCATCCCCGAAGCGGCGCAGCTGGTGATTCAGGCCGGCTCGATGGGCAAGGGTGGTGATGTGTTCGTGCTGGATATGGGCGAGCCGGTGAAGATTGTGGAGCTGGCTGAGAAGATGATTCACCTGTCCGGCTTCAGCGTGCGCTCCGAACGTAACCCGATGGGCGATATTGCCATCGAGTTCAGCGGTCTGCGGCCAGGGGAGAAGCTGTACGAGGAGCTGCTGATTGGCGATAACGTGATTGCCACACGCCACCCGATGATCATGAGCGCCAACGAAGACTTCCTGGCCTGGGATATGCTCAAGGATGCGCTGCGGCAATTGCTGGCGGCGGTGGCGGCAGATGATTTTGTGCGGGTACGGCAGTTGTTGCGCGAAACTGTAAGCGGCTATTCGCCGGAAGGCGAGATTGTGGACTGGCTTTACCAGCAGCGACGGCTGGAACCCTGATTCAGCTGCAGTGCGCGGGTTAGTCTTGCTCAAGGCTCAAAAGTTTGCGCTTTCCCTGTGGGGCGGGGTTACCCGCGAATAATACGACGCCGTATTTGGCACCGGCTACGCCGGTGTTCGCGGGTAAACCCGCTCCCGCAGGGATAGTGAAGGCCTACCCCCACAATCTCCTGCCCCCATGCTTTACCTTTCAAGGCGGTTGAATGAAAGCAACCCCTCTCGCAATACCAGAAGTACTCCTGCTCGAGCCAAACGGATTCACTTTTCAGCAAACAACAAGTACCAAATCTGGGTACCGAAAGGCTTCGCGCATGGTTTCGTAGTGTTGTCCGACCATGCGGAATTCCTGTACAAGACCACGGCTCACTAGGCCCCCATTCGAACGTTGCCTAGCCTGGAATGACCCAGCGGTCGGTATTCAATGGCCTAATCGAGCAGCCGTTCCTATCAGGCACGGACCAATTGGGCAAAACGCTGCAAGAGTTGGAGTGCTTCGATTGAACGAAGTAACCCGCGCGGTCATGGTCGGGTGGTATATTGATGTCGCCTCTCGCTCTCGGATCAATCGCCGACAGGCTAGAATCCAGAAAGTGGGAGAGCAGAACATGACAGCGGAAGCAGACAAATATGACCATTCTGGTAACCGGCGGTGCAGGCTTTATCGGCGGGAACTTCGTGTTGGACTGGCTGGCCGGCAATGACGAGCCCGTGGTCAACCTCGATAAACTTACCTACGCAGGCAACCTGCAGACCCTGAGCAGCCTGCAGGACGACGCGCGGCACGTTTTCGTGCATGGCGACATTGGTGATTCCGCGCTGGTAGAGCAGCTGTTGAAAACCCACCAGCCACGCGCCATCGTCAACTTTGCCGCCGAGTCCCACGTCGACCGCTCGATCCACGGCCCGGAAGACTTCATCGAAACCAACATTGTTGGCACCTTCCGCCTGCTGGAAGCCGTACGCGCCTACTGGGGCGGCCTGGGTGAGCAGGCGCGCGTGGCCTTCCGTTTCCTGCATGTGTCCACCGACGAAGTGTACGGTTCGCTTGCCACCGACGAACCGGCCTTCACCGAAACCCACCAGTACCAGCCCAACAGCCCGTACTCGGCCAGCAAGGCCGCCAGCGACCACCTGGTGCGCTCGTACCACCACACCTACGGGCTGCCGGTGCTGACCACCAACTGCTCGAACAACTACGGCCCTTACCACTTCCCGGAAAAGCTCATCCCGCTGATGATCGTCAACGCCCTGGCCGGCAAACCGCTGCCGGTATACGGCGACGGCCAGCAGATTCGCGATTGGCTGTACGTCAAGGACCACTGCAGCGCCATCCGCCGCGTGCTGGAAGCCGGCAAGACCGGCGAGGTTTACAACGTGGGGGGCTGGAACGAGGTGCCTAACCTGGGCATTGTCCAGCGCGTTTGCGCGCTGCTCGATGAACTTCGCCCACGTGCCGACGGGCAGCCTTATGCCAGCCAGATCAGCTTCGTCACCGATCGCCCGGGCCACGACCGCCGTTATGCCATCGATGCCCGAAAGATCGAGCGCGAGCTTGGCTGGAAGCCTGCCGAAACGTTTGAAACCGGCATTCGCAGAACTGTTACCTGGTATATGGACAATCAGGAATGGGTCAACGGTGTTATGGACGGCAGCTATCGTGACTGGGTTGCGCAGCAATATGGGGCGAACAAAGTGTGAAGATTTTGCTGTTGGGGAAAAATGGACAAGTCGGTTGGGAGTTGCAACGTGCCCTCGCGCCATTGGGTGAGGTGATTGCGCTTGATCGCCAAGGCTCCGGTAGCTTATGTGGGGATCTGAATAACCTCGATGGTTTGGCGGTTACAGTACGCTCACTAGCCCCGGACGTGATCGTCAACGCTGCGGCCTACACGGCAGTGGATACAGCTGAAAGTGAGCCGGAGCTCGCCGCTCGGATCAATGCCGAAGCGCCCGGCGTTCTGGCGCGTGAGGCGGCCAAGCTGGGCGCTTGGCTGATCCACTACTCCACAGACTACGTATTCGATGGCGGCGGCCAGGCGCAATGGCATGAGGACGCCCCCACCGGCCCGTTGTCGGTCTACGGCCGAACCAAGCTCAATGGTGAGCTCGCCATTCAGGCCAGCGGTGCCTCTGCCGTGGTGCTGCGTACCAGTTGGGTGTATGCCGCGCGCGGCCACAATTTTGCCAAGACCATGCTGCGCCTGGCGGCCGAGCGCGATGTGCTCAATGTGGTGGCAGACCAGTTTGGCGCCCCCACTGGCGCAGAACTGATCGCCGATGTTACCGCTCATGTTCTGCGCCAGATATTCAGCGCGCAGGACGCAAGCCATTTGGCCGGCACCTACCACCTTGCTGCAGCCGGTGAAACCAGCTGGCACGGGTATGCCCAGTTCGTATTGGCACAAGCCAGCCGCAATGGCGTCGCCTTGAAGGTTTCAGCTGAACGGGTAGGCGCAATCAGTAGCGAAGCCTACCCGGTGCTGGCGCCACGCCCGCGAAATTCCCGGCTGGCATTGGCTAAACTCGAAGAAACCTTCAATCTCAAGATGCCGCTTTGGCAACAAGGTGTGCAACGCATGCTGGACGAAATCCAGCGCTAGGAGTTGTTATGGCACGTAAAGGACTCATTCTTGCGGGCGGCTCTGGCACTCGCTTGCACCCCGCCACGCTGTCGGTATCGAAGCAGCTGTTGCCGGTGTACGACAAGCCGATGATCTACTACCCGCTCAGTACACTGCTGCTGTCCGGCATTCGTGACATCCTGATCATCTCGACGCCACAGGACACCCCGCGCTTCGAGCAACTGCTGGGTGATGGTAGCCGTTGGGGCATCAACCTCTCGTATGCTGTGCAGGCTAGCCCGGACGGGTTGGCCCAGGCATTCACGATCGGGGCAGACTTCATTGGCAACGCCGTGTCCGCTTTGGTGCTGGGTGACAATATTTTCTATGGTCACGACTTCCAGGCGCTGCTACAGAGCGCTGACCAGCGGCAGACGGGGGCATCTGTCTTTACTTATCATGTCCAGGACCCGGAGCGTTATGGGGTCGCGGAGTTCGATGACAGCGGGCGTGTGCTGTCGATTGAAGAAAAGCCGAAGGTCCCCAAGTCCAACTATGCGGTCACCGGCCTTTATTTCTACGACAACCAGGTCGTCGACCTGGCCAGGCAGCTGAAGCCGTCGGCACGTGGCGAACTGGAAATTACCGACCTCAACAACTTGTACCTCCAGCAGCAGCAACTGCAGGTCGAGATCATGGGACGTGGTTATGCCTGGCTGGATACCGGTACCCATGACAGCCTGCTGGATGCCAGCCAATATATCGCCACCATGGAGCGGCGCCAGGGCCTAAAGGTCGCCTGCCCTGAAGAGATTTGCTACCGCGCAGGCTGGATCAACGCTGAACAGCTTGAGCGCCTTGCCCAGCCGTTGCTGAAGAACGGTTACGGGCAGTACTTGAAGAGGCTGCTTGAAGTGAAGGTATTTTGATGTTCGCTATTTCATTGGCCATTCCTGAAGTCTTCCTGTTTACCCCAAAGGTTTTCGGCGATGAGCGTGGCTTCTTCTACGAGAGTTTCAATGCGCGTTTGTTCAAAGAAGTGACCGGACTGCAGCCGGGCTTCGTTCAAGACAACCATTCCCGCTCGGTGAAGGGCGTGCTGCGCGGCCTGCATTACCAGTTGCCGCCCCACGCCCAGGGCAAGCTGGTGCGTGTGGTACAGGGTGAGGTGTTCGATGTGGCAGTGGATATCCGCCGTAGTTCGCCCACCTTTGGCAAATGGGTCGGTGCGCTGTTGTCGTCGCAAAACCATAACCAGTTGTGGATTCCACCGGGTTTCGCCCACGGCTTCGTGACGTTGAGTGAGACTGCGGAGTTTGTCTATAAGACCACTGACTTTTACGCGGCCCAGAGCGAGCGTTGCATTGCCTGGGATGATCCGCAAATTGCCATCGCGTGGCCGATAGACTTCGAGCCCACGCTTTCTACCAAGGACCAGATCGGCAAGGCGCTGGATCAGGCCGACCTGTTCGCCTGACGGTAGGGAAGGTCTGAAGCGAAGCCGTACCGAGGTAGCCATGCGATCTTTCGAGATCGCCACTCCTAAATGGGAAGATCCGTACCCAAGCCAAGCTGGCCAATGGCCCGAGTGGCTTTGTGCAATTTGCAGCCTGGTTCGAACGTCGTGCTGAATCTAGGCTCTGTACGAAATCCCGAGAAACCCAATCTGGGTAGCTATGGTGCTTTACCAACGACTTTCGAGTACGCCACGGGTGAAGATCTCGCGGCGCTTCATGCGCCCGATTTCCTCATGCTTGGCAAGCGCGTACACCCGGTTGAAGGCAGCACGTTGCACATCAGGGAAGTACTCGGCCAGTGCGCATTCAACCGCAGCATCGTAGTCCGCTTCGGTTATGTAGCGGTAGATTTCCCGGTAGTAGAAAAAGCCGAACTGAAAGCCCAGGGTTTCGCTGAAGAAATTGCCCGGCTCGGAGAAGCCGTTCTCCAGGTCGATGGCCTGCGCTTTGCCTTGTTGCGGGAGCATCACATTCGCGGCCCAAAGGTCCATGTGGGTGACCCCCGGCAGTGCAGGGCATGCAGCAGTTCGAAGGCGGCCTCGATTACCTGGTGCACCGCTTCGGGCATCCTGCGGATTCTTGCCAACCCGTCTTCGTGGCCACTGAGCAATTCGGTGATAAGGAAAAAGTCCTGCATCAGGCCGAACCTGGAGCGGCTGTAACCGTAGCCGACCAGCTTTGGCACCCGTGCACCGCGGCGGCCGGCTTCGCGCGTATTGATCAGTTCCTCGAGAGACCAGTCGTACATGCCGTTGCGCTTGGGCCTTCCGCGTTGCATGCGCAGCTTCTTTTTCAGTGAGTCGAGTTTTTCGCGCTTGGTGAACAACTGGCTCTGCACGCAGGCGAGCGGTGCGCTGACCCGTTTGGCGTTGGCGCTTTGCGCGATCAGCTCTTCGAAGGCTTGTCGGGTGTGAGGGGCAATGGGTCCCTGAAGGTGCAGGGTGGTGTCGCGATACCGCAGGGTGTGGGGGTATTCGTCTTGCCAGATCTGTGTGTCGCCAACCACGCTTCATCCTTGCGATATCAAAAAGCCATGTTTCAATGGATCCAATGTTACAGAACTTTCACGTTTTTCCTACAATTTATTGACGTTAGTTAACTTGATTGTATGGTACAGGGCCGCACCGGCGGCCTCTATTGCTCAAGCCTTGGGCGCCTTCTGCGCATCCTGCGCAACGGCAAAATCAGCGAGCGCCTGCACTATCCGCCCACACGCTTTACCATCGCCGTAGGGGTTATGCGCCACGCTCATCTCCCGGTAAGCCCCCTCATCCGTCAGCAACCTGGCCAATTCCCCGACAATAGTCTCAACCTCCGTACCCACCAGCTTCACCGTCCCCGCTGCCACCGCCTCTGGCCGCTCCGTGGTATCGCGCATCACCAGCACCGGCTTACCCAGCGCCGGCGCTTCCTCCTGAATGCCCCCCGAGTCGGTCAAAATTACATACGCCCGGCTCATCAGATAAACGAACGGCAGGTAATCCAGCGGCTCGATCAGGTAGATATTCCCCACATCCGCCAGCAGCCGGTTGACCGGCTCGCGCACATTGGGGTTGAGGTGCACCGGGTACAGCACATCCACCTCCGGGAACTGACGCGCAGTCTGTACCAAAGCCTGGCAGATGCGTTCGAAGCCACCGCCAAAGTTCTCGCGACGATGGCCTGTTACCAAAACCATGCGGCGGTTGGCAGCCAGGTAATCGAACTGGCGCTCGAACTGTGCCCTCATCGCCGGGCTCTCCAGTTTGTGCACCACTTCCAGCAGGGCGTCGATCACAGTGTTGCCGGTGGTGAAGATGCTCGCCGGGTCGATGCCTTCCCTTAGCAGGTTGTCACGCGAGGTGGCGGTGGGGGCGAAGTGCAGAGCGGCCAGGGTGCCGGTAAGGCGCCGGTTGCCTTCCTCTGGCCAGGGTGAATACAGGTTATTGGTGCGCAGGCCGGCTTCTACATGGGCGATGGGTATTTGTTGGTAGTAGGCTGCCAGGCTGGTAGCAAAAGTGGTCGCGGTGTCGCCATGCACCAGCACCACATCGGGCTTGAATTCGGCCAGTACCGGCTGGATACCCTGCAAAATCCCGGTGGTCACGCCGGTCAGGTCCTGGCCGGGTTTCATGATGTTCAAGTCGTAATCGGGGGTGATACCGAACAGTTCCAGTACCTGGTCGAGCATTTGCCGGTGTTGGCCGGTTACGCACACGCGCGACTCGAAGCGGGCGTCCTGGGCGAGTTGCAGGGCAAGGGGGGCCATCTTGATGGCTTCTGGACGGGGGCCAAATACAATGAGGGTCTTGAGGGGCACGGCGGTGATCCTCTTGCTGGACGGGCTGGTACGGGTGGGCCAAAAGGGGCCGGGCAGGCGCGCGGAGACTGGCCTTGTGGACGGGCCGGGAGCGAGGGCAAGCGGCGGGTGGGTGAGGGCATGCAGCTTGGGTCCTTCAAGCAAACGGCTGTCCATTGCTCAAAAAATCTAGCAGTTGGTTCATGTGATGCCAGTTGGCGTAGGGGGGGATGGCCCGCTGGAAAGTGCGGTTGTTCCTGCTCAGGCCGTGTTCACCGGAGGTTGTAGGAATGTGGGCAGGTTTTGCTGGGAATGCGGCATCGGACAAACGGGTATTCGGCTACAGGCCGTGATGCATGGCGCCAATGCTCTCGGGCTGGGGTGGTGGAGGGAAAAGGCGATTGTTTTTTGGGTTGGCGAAGTTGGCTGGGTGATTGATCGATTTGGTAACCATTCGCCGATGATGGTAGCTGTTTCGATGTCGGGTTTGCCGCTAGGGTTGATTACGCAGCCGAAGGAAAACGGCTGCTGGAAAATGACCAACACTAGGAGTGTTCACCATGCGTAACAACGTTCTGTCGTACTTGCTGCTGCCGCTGTTCGCCAGCCTGTCCTTTTCCCTCAGCGCTGCTCCGGCCAGCGCCCCGGCGATGCCCGAGCCAGTGCCGGTGGTGAGCCAGCAGCAGGCCCAGCAGCCGCAGCGGCTGGACCTGAACAAGGCTGATGCGGTCACCTTGCAGAAGGAGCTGAACGGGATAGGCAAGGCCAAGGCTGAAGCCATCGTGGCCTATCGGGAGGCCAATGGGCCGTTTGCTTCGGTGGATGAACTGCTGGAGATCAAGGGCATTGGCAATGCGTTGCTGGAGCGTAACCGGGACAAGGTGATGGTGGAGTAAGTGGGGGAGTAGGGCGAGCCTGTGGTTTGGGGTTGCCCTCTGGAACCGGGGCTGCAAAGCAGCCCTGTTTTTTGTCTGAAATGAGGCGGCTCAACACGAAAGGGGGCATGGATGACCGGCGATGGGTTCGCCGGGAGATGGAGTTAAGGCTGTCAGGTGTCCGTCTTGAGGTTTGAGGTGATGCGTATATCGAGCGCCGCCCGCGCGGCGCATCGCGAGCTGCGCTCGCTCCTACGTTTGTTTCGGGCCAATCATTCCTGTGCCATTTGCGCGCGAACGCCTCGGCACATGGCGCAATATCACGTCGTACAAACAAGGCGGTCGCGCGCGCCTGTCACAGGCGTTACTGGCCTGAAACAAACGTAGGAGCGAGCGCAGCTCGCGATGCGCCGCGCGGGCGGCGCTCGATCTCACCGGCACCACATAACCCACGCCAAGCAAAATGAGGCATTCAACCCCTTCTTAACCCCTAACGGTCCTGTGCATCCTTGGCATCCGCTTCGGCATTGCGCTCATGCACCTTGCGCAGTTGCTCTTCGGTCAGTGGCAGTTTTTTTGCCGTGTCGCGCAGCATCATCAAACCTCCGACGATGGAGCCGAGGGCTATGATGAGGATCAGCCAGGCATACCAGGGCATTGTCGTTCTCCTTTACAGAGTGATGTGCAGCGCTTGTACGATTTTTGAGCAATTGCACTTTCCAATAGTTCAATTATAGGAGCCAGCCCATGCTGGGCCAATTCCGTGACCTGCGGGCCCCAAAGCCTGCGTCACTTCGTTTACAATGCGCGCCGTTTTCGACTTGCAAAGAGACCCTGCCATGTCCGCCTGCCAGACGCCCCTGATCGTCGCCCTGGATTTCCCTACCCGTGAGGCCGCTCTGAAGCTGGCTGACCAGCTTGACCCTGCGCTGTGCCGGGTAAAGGTTGGCAAGGAGCTGTTCACCAGCAGCGCTTCGGGTATTGTCGAAACCCTGTGCGACAAGGGTTTCGAAGTGTTCCTGGACCTCAAGTTCCACGACATCCCCAACACCACCGCCATGGCAGTGAAGGCTGCAGCCGAGATGGGTGTGTGGATGGTCAACGTGCATTGCTCCGGCGGCCTGCGCATGATGGCGGCCTGCCGTGAAGAGTTGGCCAAGCGCAGCGGCCCGCAGCCATTGCTGATTGGCGTGACTGTGCTGACCAGCATGGAGCGTGAAGACCTGGCTGGTATCGGCCTGGATGTCGACCCGCAAGAGCAGGTGCTGCGCCTGGCCGCGCTGGCCGAGAAGGCTGGCATGGACGGTTTGGTGTGTTCGGCGCTGGAGGCCCCGGCACTGAAGGCGGCGCACCCGTCGTTGCAACTGGTGACCCCGGGCATTCGCCCTGCGGGCAGCGCGCAGGATGACCAGCGCCGTATCCTCACCCCGCGCCAGGCACTGGATGCCGGTTCGGACTACCTGGTAATCGGCCGCCCGATCAGCCAGGCTGCCAACCCGGCGCAAGCGCTGGCTGCGGTAGTCGCTGAAATTCGCGGCTGAACCTGACCAATGAAAAGGGCTGCGTATGCAGCCCTTTTTCATTTTGTGTCCTGTTAGCCCTGAGCTGTCGACCAGTCGATCCAGCCGAACTGCCAGGTAGCCAGAATCAATAAACCGAAGGCGATGCGATACCAGGCGAACGTCGCGTAGCTGTGGTTGGCGATGAACTTGAGCAGCGCACGCACGGCGATCATGGCGAAGATGAACGAGGTCACGAAGCCGATAGCGAACACCGGCAGGTCGCCGGGTTGGAACAGGTCACGGTACTTGTAACCCGAATACACGGCTGCGCCGACCATGGTCGGCATCGCCAGGAAGAACGAGAACTCGGTGGCCGCTTTGCGCGACAGGCCGAACAGCAGGCCGCCGATGATGGTGGACCCGGAGCGCGATGTGCCTGGTATCATCGCCAGGCACTGGATGAAGCCGATCTTGAGGGCGTGGCTCCAGCGCATTTCGTCCACGTGGTCCACCTCTACGCGGTGCTCGCGACGCTCGGCCCAGAGCATGATCACCCCGCCCACAACCAACGCCGCTGCCACAGTAATCGGGTTGAACAGGTAATGGTGGATCAGGTCGGCGAACAGCACGCCCAGCACTACTGCCGGCAGGAACGCCAGCAGCAGATTGCCGGTGAAGCGCCGCGCCGTGGGCTGGCTGGTCAGGCCGAACACCACTTCCAGGATCTTGCCGCGAAATTCCCACACTACCGCCAGGATCGCCGCCAGCTGGATGATGATGTTGAACGCTATCGCGCGTTCACCGCCAAAATCGATCAAATCGGCAACGATGATCTGGTGCCCGGTACTGGAAACTGGCAGAAACTCCGTGAGCCCTTCAACCACTCCCAGGATGATTGCCTGGAAGGCAGTCCATAAGTCCATTAATCCCCCGTTAGGGGCCGTGCTGCTTGCAAGGCCCATGCTCTTGATTTTTCTATGATTGTCGGTTCAGACAGCGAAGATTTTGGTGCGGGCCGGATGCTACCAGAGCAGCGGTTCGATGTGTGCGCCGGGACATCGGATCAAGGCTACCAGGTGCCGCCTTGGGTTTTGAGGTGGTGCGTAAATTGAGCGCCGCCTGTATGGCGGTAGAGGTGCGTCGCCTGTGAGATCGAGCGCCGCCCGCGCGGCGCATCGCGAGCTGCGCTCGCTCCTACGTTTGTTTCGGGCCAGTTATTCCTGGGGGATTTGCGCGCGAACGCTTTGGCGCTTGGCGCGATATTGCGTCGTACAAACAAAACGGTCGCGCGCGTCTGCCACAGGCGTTATTGGCCAGAAACAAACGTAGGAGCGAGCGTAGCTCGCGATGCGCCGCGCGGGCGGCGCTCGATTTCTGCAACACCATAAAACCCAAGGCAAACACACCCGGCCATTGCGCAACGTCATGCCAGGCGGTGTGACCTTGAGGGTATGGCGGTAGAGGTGCGTCGCCTGTGAGATCGAGCGCCGCCTGTATGGCGGTAGAGGTGCGTCGCCTATGAGATCGAGCGCCGCCTGTATGGCGGTAGAGGTGCGTCGCCGTAAGCGTCCGGCGAACTCACCTTCCGAACTCCAGCATTAAGGGCGATGGTGTCCGCGTATTTTTAAGCGGACGCGATCACCCTTATCGCCAGGATTTCCATGCGCCAACGAAGCTCTTATCCGAAACCATTCAAAGCCCAAGTCGTTCAGGAATGCCTGCAACCTGGCGCGACGGTGTCCAGTGTTGCCATCAGCCACGGCATCAATGCCAACGTCATCCGCAAATGGCTGCCGCTCTATCGAGATCAGCCTGCAGCAGCTTCACTACCGGCTTTCGTCCCGCTAAAAGCCCCACCTAAACGGCCAGTCGAGGCGTCAGTGATCATCGAGTTGCCCATGGCCGGGCAAGTGATCACGGTGAAATGGCCAACCTCAGATCCTGAGGGCTGCGCGCAATTTATCCGGGCTGTCTCTCAATGATCCGCATCGATGCGATCTGGCTGGCCACCGAGCCGATGGACATGCGCGCCGGTACCGAAACCGCTTTAGCCCGAGTAATCGCGGTGTTTGGTGCGGCGAAGCCGCACTGCGCTTATCTGTTCGCCAATCGCCGGGCCAACCGGATGAAAGTGCTGGTGCACGACGGCGTGGGCGTCTGGCTTGCCGCACGGCGACTGAACCAAGGCAAGTTCCACTGGCCCGGCATTCGCCATGGCTGCGAGGTCGAGCTCGACAATGAACAACTCCAGGCGTTGGTACTGGGCTTGCCGTGGCAGCGCGTTGGCGCCGGCGGTGTGATCAGCATGCTGTAAACGCCGGCCATTTGGCCGGTCTACTTGTCGTCGTCCCGCGCCTGCTCTGGCACAATCGGCGGCATGACTTTCTCGCCCAACCTCGACCAGATGACCCCGGAACAGCTTCGTGCCTTGGCGGCACAGGCGTTGCAGTTGCAATCACAGGTCGAGGCGATGAGCAGGAAGATCCAAAACGATGAAATCCTCATCGAACAGTTCAAGTTCGAAATCGCCCTGCTCAAACGGCACAAGTTTGCCAAGCGCAGCGAGCAAATCAGCCCGGCTCAAAGCAGCTTGCTGGATGACCTGCTCGACACAGACCTTGAAGCTATCGAGGCCGAGCTAAAACAGCTCCTCCCAGCTGCGCCACAGTCCGAACCACGGCAATCCCCGAAACGTGCGCCCTTGCCGCCGCAGTTTCCACGCACCGTCATTCGCCATGAACCCGAAAACACTCAGTGCGCCTGTGGTTGCCAGCTCCAACGCATCGGCGAAGACGTCAGCGAAAAGCTGGATTACACGCCGGGCGTGTTTACCGTCGAGCAACATGTGCGGGGCAAATGGGCCTGCCGTCAGTGTGAAACACTGATCCAGGCGCCGGTGCCGGCGCAGGTTATCGATAAAGGTATCCCGACCTCAGGTTTGTTGGCCCACGTGATGGTGGCCAAGTTTGCCGATCACTTGCCGCTGTATCGGCAGGAGAAGATTTTTGGCCGCGCCGGGCTGGCAATTGCTCGCTCGACCCTGGCGCAGTGGGTTGGACAAACCGGTGTGCGACTTCAGCCGTTGGTCGATGCACTGCGTGAAGCGGTGCTGAACCAGGGTGTGATCCACGCCGACGAAACACCGGTGCAAATGCTTGCGCCAGGCGAGAAGAAAACCCACCGGGCTTATGTCTGGGCCTACAGCACCACGCCGTTTTCGGCGCTCAAGGCGGTGGTTTACGACTTCAGCCCAAGCCGTGCTGGCGAACATGCGCGCAACTTCCTGGGTGACTGGAACGGCAAGCTGGTCTGCGACGACTTCGCTGGCTACAAAGCCGGGTTTGAACAAGGCATCACTGAAATCGGTTGCATGGCCCACGCCCGTCGCAAGTTTTTCGATCTGCATGTGGCGAACAAAAGCCAATTGGCCGAACAGGCGCTGCACTCGATCAGCGGCCTGTACGAGGTCGAACGCCAGGCGCGAGACATGAGTGATGAAGATCGTTGGCGAATACGTCAGGAACTAGCGGTACCGATCAGCAAAACACTGCATGAGTGGATGTTGGCCCAGCGTGACCTGGTGCCCAACGGATCAGCCACGGCCAAAGCCCTCGATTACAGCCTGAAACGCTGGGTAGCGCTGACGCGCTACCTGGACGATGGGGCTGTGCCCATCGACAACAACCAGGTCGAGAACCAGATACGGCCATGGGCACTCGGGCGCTCGAACTGGTTGTTTGCCGGGTCGTTGCGCAGCGGCAAACGCGCGGCGGCGATCATGAGCTTGATCCAGTCGGCACGCATGAATGGGCATGATCCGTATGCCTATCTCAAGGATGTGCTGACGCGGCTGCCGACCCAACGGGCCAGTGAGATCGGGCAGTTGCTGCCGCATCAGTGGGTACCGGCCTGACTTACGCAAGGTGAGTTGGGCGGACGCTTACGCGTCGCCTATGAGATCGAGCGCCGCCCGCGCGGCGCATCGCGAGCTGCGCTCGCTCCTACGTTTGTTTCGGGCCAATCATTCCTGTGGGATTTGCGCGCGAACGCTTTGGCGCTTGGCGCGATATTGCGTCGTACAAACAAAACGGTCGCGCGCGCCTGTCACAGGCGTTACTGGCCAGAAACAAACGTAGGAGCGAGCGTAGCTCGCGATGCGCCGCGCGGGCGGCGCTCGATCTCCCAGGCGACGCACCTCTACCGCCATACAGACGGCGCTCGATCTCCCAGGCGACGCACCTCTACCGCCATACAGACGGCGCTCGATCTCCCAGGCGACGCACCTCTACCGCCATACAGGCGGCGCTCGATCTCCCAGGCGACGCACCTCTACCGCCATACAGGCGGCGCTCGATCTCCCAGGCGACGCACCTCTACCGCCATACAGACGGCGCTCGATCTCCCAGGCGCTAAACCTCACAAGGCATGCACCCTAAACCCACCCCCCAATCAAACCTTCAACACCAACTTCCCAAAATTCTCCCCGCTAAACAGCTTCAGCAAGGTCTCAGGGAACGTCTCCAGCCCCTCCACCACATCTTCCTTGCTCTTCACCTGACCACTGGCCAGCCAGCCGGCAATCTCCAGCGCAGCCTTGCCATAGTCCTTGGTGTAATCCATCACCACAAAACCTTCCATGCGCGCGCGGTTCACCAGCAGCGACAGGTAGTTGGCCGGGCCTTTCACCGCTTCCTTGTTGTTGTACTGACTGATCGCGCCGCAAATCACAATGCGTGCCTTGAAGTTGATGCGCGTCAGCACGGCATCGAGGATGTCACCGCCCACGTTGTCGAAGTACACGTCCACGCCCTTGGGGCATTCTCGCTTCAGGCCGGCCAGCACGTCTTCGGCCTTGTAGTCGATCACGCCGTCAAAGCCCAGCTCGTCCTTCAGGTACTGGCACTTCTCGGCACCGCCGGCAATACCGACCACGCGGCAACCTTTGATCTTGGCAATCTGCCCGACAATGCTGCCCACCGCACCGGCCGCGCCGGAAATGACCACGGTGTCGCCAGCTTTGGGTTGGCCGACCTCCAGCAGGGCGAAGTAGGCGGTCATGCCGGTCATGCCCAAGGCTGACAGGTAACGGGGCAGGGGGGCCAGCTTGGGGTCGATCTTGTGCAGGCCCTGGGGCTCGCCGGTGAAGTAGTCCTGCACGCCGAGGGCGCCGCTTACGTAATCGCCCGGCTGGTAGCCGGGGTGATTGGAGGCAACCACCTCACCGACGCCCAGCGCACGCATTACCTGGCCCAGGGCCACGGGCGGGATGTAGGACTTGCCTTCGTTCATCCAGCCGCGCATGGCCGGGTCCAGCGACAGGTACAGGTTGCGCACCAGTACCTGGCCTTCGCCGGGTTGTTCGGCCGGTACGGTCTCGAAGCTGAAGTCGTCACGGCGCACGGCGCCGACCGGGCGTTTGGCAAGCAGGAAGCGGCGGTTGGTCTGGGTCATGGCGGGTCCTTGTGGGCTGTGGAGGAAGTAAGGCGTTCAATCTACCTTGTTGATGAAGGCGGTTCCTTAAAATCACTGACAAGCATGGTAGCCCAACCGTTGGTGTGATGATGCTGCCCGGCCGAGCGGTGGCTGACTATGCTCTGAACCCCACCAATCCCTCACAGGAGCACGCGATGAGCATGACCTTTTCTGGCCAGGTAGCCCTGGTTACCGGCGCGGGTGCCGGTATCGGCCGGGCAACCGCCCTGGCGTTCGCCCACGAGGGCATGAGAGTGGTGGTGGCCGACCTCGACCCGGTTGGCGGCGAGGCCACCGTGGCGCTGATCCAGGCGGCGGGCGGCGAAGCGCTGTTCATTGCCTGCGACGTTACCCGCGACGCCGAGGTGCGCCAGTTGCATGAGCGCCTGATTGCCGCGTACGGCCGGCTGGACTACGCCTTCAACAACGCCGGGATCGAGATCGAGCACCACCGCCTGGCCGAAGGCAGCGAAGCTGAGTTCGATGCCATCATGGGTGTGAACGTGAAGGGCGTGTGGTTGTGCATGAAGTATCAGTTGCCCTTGTTGCTGGCCCAAGGCGGTGGGGCCATCGTCAATACCGCGTCGGTGGCGGGGCTTGGGGCGGCGCCGAAGATGAGCATCTACAGCGCCAGCAAGCATGCGGTAATCGGCCTGACCAAGTCGGCGGCCATCGAGTACGCCAAGAAGGGCATCCGCGTGAACGCCGTGTGCCCGGCCGTGATCGACACCGACATGTTCCGCCGCGCCTACGAGGCCGACCCACGCAAGGCCGAGTTCGCTGCAGCCATGCACCCGGTGGGCCGCATTGGCAAGGTCGAGGAAATTGCCAGTGCCGTGCTGTACCTGTGCAGCGACGGTGCGGCGTTTACCACCGGGCATTGCCTGACGGTGGATGGTGGGGCGACGGCAATCTGAGGCGAAACACGCCGCCGGCTTCGCGGGTATACCCACCCCGGACGCAGGCGGCACTGTCGCCTATGGGCAGGATTCCCCCGCTCAGGCCTTCCTCCGATACGCAGGGCGACCTCGGCCAGCCTGATAGCGACACGTTCATAGCTATTTGACACTATTCTGGCGCCACCCTCTTGTTCATTGGCAGGCAACGTTGCCACCCTTAGCCTTCGGGATAACCTCACTGGCTGAAAGGGGATCGGCGATGGGCGCGAGCAAGCACGGTGTGCTGGCCAACCTGGGCATGGCCCGCAAACTTGGCCTGGGCTTTGCCCTGGTGCTGCTGCTGACGCTGGCGGTGGCGGCCATCGGCATCGTGGCGCTGCAAAGCGTTGGTCAGCGCTTCGACAGCTTGCGTCAGCTGGCCCAGTTCAATACCGACTTGCTGCGCTTGCGCGAGCATGAGCAGGCGTTTGCCCTGCGGTCCGACATGAAGGAGGCCGACGCTTTGCGTGTCGGCCTGCAGGGTTTGGTCGAACGCGCCCAAGGCCTGCCGGCGCTGGCGGCGGCGCAAACCGATCTCGCCGCCTATGGCCAGGCATTCGAAGCCTTTGTCGAGGCCGTGCAGGCCAAGGAGCTGGCGCTGGACATGGCCAGTTGGTCGGTGTCCAACGTGTCCAATAACCTTGATGTGCTGCAGGCCGGCCTGGCCGATGACGGCGCGTACACTCTCAAGCAGTCCCAGGGCCAGCAGGGTGGCGAGTTTCTTGAGCAAGCCGCGCAGGTGGCCCAGGTGTCGCGGCTGATGCTGCAGGCCATGGACGAAGCGCGGGTGCGTCTGGATAAAAGCCGCAAGGGCGAGGAGGATGTGAGCCAGGAGCGTATTGCCCAGACAGTGGAGGCCGCCGGCCTGGTCAGCCAGTTGCAAGGCGCGGTTGGCGATGCCGGTTACCAGAGCGTGCTGGGCGAAGTGGCTGGGCACATTGGCAGTTTCTCGGAAAAACTCAACGAATACACCGACCAGCTGGTCCGCGAGCAGGGGCTCAAGGCGCAGTTGCAGGCCAGCGCCGAGCGGGTTACCGGGCGTGTCGACCAAGCCTATCTTGGGCAGGAGCAGGCCCTGCAAGGGGAGCTGCAGCGTAATACCCTCGCCATCGGCCTGGCCACGGCGCTGGCGCTGCTTGTAGGCGTGTTGGCGGCCTGGCTGATTACCCGGGCTGTGGTCGGCCCGTTGAAGCATGTGATTGCCCGCGCCCAGCGCATCGCGGCGGGTGAGCTGGGCTTCGACGCCCAGGCGCCGCGCCGGGATGAGGTGGGGCAACTGATGCAGGCCATGCAGCAGATGGCGGCGGGGCTCTCGGGCATTGTCAGCGGCTTGCAGCAAGGCATCGAACAATTGGCCGGCAGTGCCCAGGCGTTGTCGACGGTGACCGAGCAGACCAACCGCGAGGTGGGCAGCCAGAAAGAGGAAACCGAACAGGTGGCTACCGCCATGCAGCAGATGACGGCCACCGTGCACGATGTGGCGCGCAATGCCGAAGAGGCGGCGCAGGCGGCCCAGGCAGCGGACGAGAAGGTCGACTCGGGTCAGCAGGTGGTGCGCCAGAGCATGCAGCGCATCGAGCAACTGGCGTCGGCGGCAGAAGCCGCCAGCGCCGGCATCGACAGCCTCAGTGCCGAAATCCACACCATTGGCGACGTGCTGGAAGTGATCAAGAGCGTGGCCGAGCAAACCAACCTGCTGGCGCTCAATGCCGCCATTGAGGCTGCCCGCGCTGGCGAGCAGGGGCGTGGCTTTGCCGTGGTGGCCGATGAAGTGCGTGCGCTGGCGCGGCGTACCCGGCAATCCACCGAGCAGATCGAGACCTTGGTGGCCAGCCTGCGCGGCAATGCCCAGCAGTCAGTGGCGCAGATCCGTGGGAGTACCGAGCTGGTGCGGCTGGCCGTGGCCGATGCACTGCAGACCGAAAGTGCGCTGGGCAGCATTGCCGCAGCGGTTTCATTGATTCAGCAGATGAACCAGCAGATTGCCGCAGCCGCCGAGCAGCAGAGTTCGGTGGCGGAAGAGATCAGCCGCAGTGTCACGCAGATTCGCGGCAGTGCGGACCAAGCGGCGTTGGCGATGCAGGACAATGCCCGGTCCAGTGTCGAGTTGGCGCAGTTGGGTACTGACCTGAAGGGGATGGTGGGGCATTTCAGGATTTAGGTGGCCTGGCGGGGGATGGTTGTTGGATTTGAGGCCTGGCGGGGGATGGTTGTTGGGTTTGAGGCCTGGCGGGGGATGGTTGTTGGGTTTGAGGCCTGGCGGGGGATGGTTGTTGGGTTTGAGGCCTGGCGGGGGATGGTTGTTGGGATTGAGGCCTGGCGGGGGATGGTTGTTGGGTTTGAGGCCTGGCGGGGGATGGTTGTTGGATTCGAGGCCTGGCGGGGGATGGTTGTTGGGTTTGAGATCGAGCGCCGCCCGCGCGGCGCATCGCGAGCTGCGCTCGCTCCTACGTTTGTTTCGGGCCAGTCATTCCTGTGGGATTTGCGCGCGTACGCCTTGGCGCATGGCTCGATATCGCGTCGTACGAGCAAGGCGGTCGCGCGCGCCTGCAACAGGTGTTACTGGCCAAAAACAAACGTAGGAGCGAGCGCAGCTCGCGATGCGCCGCGCGGGCGGCGCTCGATCTCACCATCAACACCGCTCTACCGCCATACCCTACCTCTACCATCAACACCACTCTACCGCCATACCCTACCTCTACCATCAACACCACTCTACCGTCATACCCTACCTCTACCGTCATACCCTACGCGGCCCAAGAATCATCAAGGCCAACACCCCCGCCACAATCCCCCAGAACGCCGAACCAATCGAGAACAAGGTCAGCCCCGAAGCAGTCACCATGAAGGTGATCACCGCTGCCTCCCGCTCGCGCGCTTCGCTCATGGCCACGGTCAAACCGTTCATGATCGAACCAAACAGCGCCAGTGCCGCAATCGACAGCACCAGCTCTTTCGGCAATGCCGCGAACAGTGCCGCCAAGGTGGCCCCGAACACCCCGGCAATGCCGTAGAAAATCCCGCACCACACTGCTGCGGTGTAACGTTTGTTCGGGTCTTCATGGGCATGCGGTCCGGTGCAGATCGCCGCGCTGATCGCAGCCAGGTTGACCCCATGCGAGCCGAACGGCGCCAGCACCAGCGAGGCAAAGCCGGTGGCCGAGATCAGCGGCGAGGCCGGCACCTGGTAGCCGTCGGCACGCAGGACGGCCACGCCGGGCATGTTCTGTGAGGTCATGGCCACCACGAACAGCGGAATGCCGATGCTGATGGTTGCTGCCAGCGAGAAGCTTGGCGTGGTCCACACCGGCTTGGCCACTTCCAGGTGGAAGCCGCTGAAGTCCAGCAGGCCCAGTGCACCAGACAACGCAGTGCCCACCATCAGTGCCGCCAGCACGCAATAACGCGGCGACAGGCGCTTGACCAGCAGGTAGCTGAAGAACATGCCCAGCACCAGCAGCGTGCGATGCTGCGCAGCCACGAAGATTTCGCTGCCGATCTTGAACAGGATGCCCGCCAGCAAGGCCGAGGCCAGCGAGGCCGGGATGCGTTTGACCAGGCGCTCGAAGCTGCCGGTCAGGCCGCACACCAGCACCAGCAAGGCGCAGGTAATGTAGGCACCAATGGCCTCGCCATAGCTGACCCCACCCAGGCTGGTGATCAGCAGCGCCGCGCCAGGGGTGGACCAGGCGATGGTGATCGGTGTGCGGTAGCGTAGCGACAGGCCGATGCTGCACACCGCCATGCCAATCGACAGCGCCCAGATCCATGACGAAATCTGCGCGGTGGTCAGCCCGGCCGCCTGACCGGCCTGAAACATCAGCACCAGCGAACTGGTATAGCCGGTGAGCATGGCAATGAAGCCGGCGACCACCGCCGACGGGGAGGTGTCTGCCAGGGGCCGCAGGCGTGCGGAAGTGGCATCGGTCATGAACAAAATCCTTGTAAAGGTGTAAGCAGTTTTTTCAGACTACAGCGAGCAAGGTTGATCCTTGCCATACAGCGGCCATTGCTTTTAGCCGTACAGTCGCCAAATATTGGGCGCAATTGCGAAACTGCTTTGCAGGGAGGGTCGATGTACAAGGTCTATGGCGACTACCAGTCGGGTAACTGTTACAAGGTCAAGCTGATGTTGAGCCTGCTGGGCCGGCCATATGAATGGCACCCGGTGGACATTCTCAAGGGCGAGACCGAAACGCCCGAGTTTCTGGCGATGAACCCCAACGGCAAGGTACCGGTGCTGGAACTGGAAGACGGTAGCTACCTGTGGGAGTCCAACGCCATTCTCAACTACCTGGCCGATGGCAGCGAGTTCCTGCCCAGCGAGCCGCGTCTGCGTACCCAGGTGCTGCAGTGGCAGTTTTTCGAACAGTACAGCCATGAGCCGTACATTGCCGTGGCGCGGTTCATCCAGTTCTACCTGGGGCTGCCGGACGAGCGCCTGGACGAGTACCGCAAGTTGCACAAGGGCGGCTACAAGGCGCTGAGGGTGATGGAGCGACAGTTGCAGATGACGCCTTACCTGGTGGGTGAGCAGTACTCGATTGCCGATGTGGCGTTGTATGCCTACACCCATGTGGCGCAGCAGGGCGGGTTCGACCTGGCAGAGTACCCGGCGGTAAGGGCCTGGCTGGAGCGGGTCAGCAGCCACCCTCGGCATGTGCCGATGGTGGGTTGAAACCGACCTGTTTTCCAGGCGCTTGCGCAACCCTTGTGGGAGCCGGCGTGCCCGCGAACACGGGCGCAGCCCGTGCCAACCACCGCGGTGTCTGCTTCGCGGGCTCGCCCGCTCCCACAGGGATCTGCTGCGTTAGTCAGATGGCGGCAAACCGCTCATCCAGGTAAGCAATGATTGCCTTGGACTCATACATCCAGGTCACCTTACCGGCTTCTTCAATGCGCAGGCATGGCACTTTCACCCGGCCGCCACCTTCTTGCAGGGCCTGGCGGTGCAGCGGGTCGTTCTTGGCATCGCGCAGCGCCACCGGCACGTTCAACCGGTGCAGGGTGCGGCGGGTTTTGACGCAGAATGGGCAGGCGTGGAACTGGTACAGCGCCAGCCCCTTGGCTGCTTGCTCGATGCGGGCCTGGGCGGCGGCGTCGCGCTTGCGCTTGGCCGGGCGGCTGATCCAGTCACCGAACACGATGAGCTGGCCGAGGCCAACCCGCAGGGCTTTGACGATCATGGACAACTCCTGAAATGCAAAAGCCGACCCTGAAGGGTCGGCTTGGGGCCAGCAACCAATCACTTGATCAGGCTGAGAAACTCGCTACGGGTGGCGGCGTTATCGCGGAACTCACCCAGCATCACCGAGGTGATCATGGTGGAATTCTGCTTCTCGACACCGCGCATCATCATGCACATGTGCTTGGCTTCGACCACCACGGCCACGCCTGCGGCACCGGTTACCTGCTGCACGGCTTCGGCGATCTGGCGGCTGAGGTTTTCCTGGATCTGCAGGCGGCGGGCGTACATGTCGACGATACGTGCCACCTTCGACAGGCCCAGTACCTTGCCCTTTGGCAGGTAGGCAACGTGTGCCTTGCCAATGAACGGCAGCATGTGGTGTTCGCACATCGAATACAGTTCGATGTCCCGGACCAGCACCATTTCGCTGTTGTCAGAGCTGAACAAAGCGTTATTGGTGACTTCTTCCAGTGTTTGCTCATAACCGCGGCAAAGGTACTTCATCGCCTTTGCAGCCCGCTTGGGCGTGTCGAGCAGGCCCTCACGGGAGACGTCCTCGCCAATCTGGCTGAGGATCTCGGTGTAGTTCTGTTCCAGGGACATGGATCTACCTGTGGGAAAAAATCGCAAAAACGAAGGGTACGGCGGTGAGGGCGGCGCTGCAAGCGCGGCGTTACTCGTCGCGCCCTTCGAGCATGGTTCGCTTCAGCATCACATACACAGCGCCAGTGCCGCCGTGGCGGGCACTGCACGAGGCAAAACCGAGCACTTGCGGGTGCTGGCGCAGCCAGGTGTTGACGTGGCTCTTGATCATCGGGCGCTTGCCGTCCAGGCGCGCGGCCTTGCCGTGGGTCACCCGCACGCAGCGCACCTCCAGTTTGGTGGCTTCGGCGATGAAGTCCCACAAGGTTTCGCGGGCCTTTTCCACTGTCATGCCGTGCAGGTCGAGGCTGCCCTCGAATGGAATCTGCCCCAGCTTCAGCTTGCGCAGTTGGCCTTCCTGCACGCCATCGCGGCGCCACATCAGCTCGTCTTCGGCGCCGACGTCGATGACAAACTGGTCGGACATGCCATCGATGACCAAAGCCTTGTCACTGCGCACGGTCGCTGCCTGGCGCAGGCCGGCCAGCTTCTGGCGGTCGGCCTTGGGCTTGCCGACGTCGGCACGGTCGTGGCTGATCGGCCTTACGCCGCGCACTTCGGCCTTGAACAGGGAAAAATCGTCGTCTTGCATGATGCCTCCACGTAGGCGACGTAGTTTACGCGACTGTGGGGCCGTGTGCAGCCTGTGCGGGCCTCTTCGCGGGTGAACCCGCTCCTGCATGGATATCACAGAGCCTGAAGGCGGCCGGGCACCTGTAGGAGCGGGTTTACCCGCGATGAGGCCCGCACAGGTTACGCAAAACCATCAATCGTGCTTCTTCATCAGGTGCGGCGACAGGTTCAGCTCCCGCCCGCGGCGCAAGCGGATACGGCTGCGCCGCCAGAAACGCACGCCCAGCCACAGCAGCAGCAAGCCAGCCACGGTGAGGATGCTGGACAACGGCTTGTTGGTGTTGAGTTCCTGCAGGGCAGGGTAGTTGCCCAGCAGGCCGGCGGCGCCGGCCATGGCCAGCAACACGCCCAGCGTCGCCAGCAGGGCCGACAGGCCGGCCGCCAGGCGGGCGCCCCAGTTACGCGGTTCGCGCGGGCGCAGGCGCTTGGCGTCGAAACTGCCTTTAAGCTTCATTCCGCTCTCCTCGGTGGATATCCGGAATTCGACCTGCTGCTGCCCATCGGGTTCCGCCCGGCTGCCGGGCGGTCCTGCAAGCCGCTCAGATGAGGCTGGCGGTGGGTGCCACGCAAGCGAAGTTGTCAGCCATCACGGCCATTTCGCACTGGTGAATCTGTGCGGCCGGAATGACGCCGTCCTTGAATGCCAGGTCGCGGGTTGCCGACGCGTCTTCTACCAGGGTGCACCGATAACCATAGTCCTTGGCGCGGCGAACGGTGGTGCTGACGCTGGAGTGGCTCATGAAACCACAGACGATCAGGTCAAGGTGGCCCAGCTCCTGCAATGTTTCATGCAGCTTGGTGTTCTTGAACGCGTTGGGCATGCGCTTTTCGATGACGATTTCACCTTCCAGCGGCTCCAGCCCCGGAATGAACTCGCCAGCCGGCCCCTGGGGGTCGAAGCGGCCCCCGACAGTGCCCAGGTGGCGAACATGGATGATCGGACGGCCGCTTTTACGTGCGGCGTCGAGCAACCTGGCGATGTTGGCCACGGCCTCGTCCATGCCCGACAGCTTCAGGGGACCACTGAGGTACTCCTTTTGTGCATCGATGATGATCAGGCTGGCGTGGCTCAGCTTGGCCGGCGGATAGTCGCGGCCAGTGAGGCGAAACATCGTGGTTGGAACGGACATCAAGGGCTCCTTGGATAGGGCTTTTGTATACCTATTCTCCCCTGCCTTGGCGCCAATGGGAATGGTTGACAACGCAAGCGGCATGGTTACTGGCCTGTGGCTAGCCTTTGGGCAAGGCAAAGGAACAAATGTGCGGGTGGGGCTGTTAGACTTTTGTCCGGTCTGAAAATAGGAGTACCCCGTGATCACATCCCGTCTGCGCACGCTGCGCGACTACATCCGCTGGGCGGTCAGCCGCTTCCACGAGCATGACCTGTTCTTCGGTCACGGTGCCGACAACGCCTGGGACGAGGCCCGCATGCTGGTGCTCGGTGCCGTGCACTTGCCATGGGAGGTGGCCGACAGCTACCTGGACTGCATGCTCGAGGACGACGAGCGGGTACGCCTGCAGCACCTGCTCAAACGCCGTATCGAAGAGCGTGTGCCGGCCGCCTACCTGCTGGGCGAGGCCTGGTTCTGCGGCATGTCGTTCATCGTCGACGAACGGGTGTTGGTGCCGCGTTCGCCCATTGGCGAGCTGATCGAAAAACGTTTCGAGCCGTGGCTGGCCAGCGACCCGGCGCGCATTCTGGACCTGTGCACGGGGTCGGGCTGCATCGGCATCGTCGCCGCCGACGTGTTCCCCGAGGCCGAGGTGGTGTTGGCCGACCTGTCGTTCCAGGCCCTTGAAGTGGCCAACCAGAACATCGAGCGCCATGGCCTGGACGGTCGTGTGTACACCGTGCAGGGCGACGGCTTTGGCGGTTTGCCGGGGCAACGTTTCGACCTGATCCTGTCCAACCCGCCGTATGTCGATGCCGAAGACTTCGACGACATGCCGGCCGAGTACCACCATGAGCCCGAACTGGGCCTGGCCTGCGGCAGCGACGGCCTGGACCTGGTACGGCGGATGCTGGCCGAAGCGGCTGACCACCTGACCGAGAAGGGGTTGCTGATTGTCGAAGTGGGCAACAGCCAGGTGCATGTCGAGGCGTTGTACCCCGAGGTGGACTTTGCCTGGCTGGAATTCGAGCGTGGCGGGCACGGGGTGTTCATGCTCACGGCCGAGCAGTGCCGCCAGCATCAGGAATTGTTCAAGGCCCGCGTTTAGGCTATTTGCGGCTGCTGTGCAGCCCATCGCGACACAAGCGTGATCCCGTGTGGGAGCGGGTTTACCCGCTAAGAAGACACCGCGGTGGATGGCACGGGCTTTGCCCGTGCTCGCGGGCAAGCCCGCTTCCACAGGGATCGCGCCAGCTTTGGAAATTGAGCAATACCTCGTGGGAGCGGCCTTGTGTCGCGATGGGCCGCCAAGCGGCCCCAAACTCCACCGGCTGATGCGGTCTTAGCGGGTTGCAATCCAGATCAACAGCCCTGCCTGGAACACGGCAAACGCCACCAGGCAGGTAATGGTGAAACGCAATCCGCCGTCTTCGCGCTGGTATTTGGCCACGCGCTCATCCCGCTCGCGCAGTTGCCCTTCCTTTTCCTGCAGTTGCTGGTCCGCCTGCTGCAGCAGGTTGGCGGCATCCAGAATCTCTACCCGCTGCAGGCGCTCGCTGTTCCAGACAGCCTTGAGCTGGGCCACCGTCATGTCCGCGGTACGGCCTTTCAGATGCTGGTTTTCCTCGTACTCCACCTCGATACCGACCCCGCGCAAGCAGTGGTCACGGCGCAGGCGTGAGTCCTCGTTCAGGGCGTCCTTGCTAGGCAGCGCCATACCTTCCACCCGGTAGTGCGACCACTTGCGCTGCAACCACTGGGCGGCCTGGGCCAGCATGAAACGGCCGATACCGCGGTTCACGGGCTCCACTTGCAAGCCATGTTCATTGCCAATACGCACCAGACGCTCGGCATGGTCGACGCGGATGTCCAGGCGGTTCTGCTCTTTGTGCACCTTCTGGCCGGGCAACTGGATTTCCATGCGCAGCAGGCTGTGTGCCTTGTCATGGCGCTCGGCATAGCCGAACTGCACAAAACGCAGCGGCCGCGCGCCGGTGCTGCGGTCGGTCGGCAGTGCTGCCAGGCGTAGCAGCTGGAAATGTTCGGCGGTCAGCTCGGCCCAAGGCAGGGCGGGGATTTCCTGGGGTTCTTCGGCCGGCTCGACGGCGGTGGGGGCGGTGGTCATCAGGGCTTGTCCTCAGCTATGCCTGCTGTATCGGCAGGCATGCCCGAGACCTGAGCCTGTTTGACTTACGCCGCAGGCAAATGCTGGATGAATGTCACAATTCGCTCACCCAGTTCGCGCGCCAGCGGTAGCTCGGGGTTGAGGTAGCTGTCGCGCTGCTGGCTCATGCCCTTGGGGCTGATGCGCAGCATGTGGTTCATGCCATCGATCAGGACCAGTTGCGCATCTGGTTTGGCCGCTTTCAGCCGCTGGGCGTCGGCCACGTCCACCTGCACGTCATTGCGCCCCTGCACGATCAGTGCCGGCATGGGCAGGCGGGCAAAGGCGGCTGCCGGGTTTTGCTGGAACAGCGAAATCAGGTATGGCTGCACGCTGGGGCGAAACACCTGGCGCAGCGGCGCTGGCACATCCAGGCTGGTCTGCCCGGCCTGCAGGCGGTCGAGCAGGGCACTGCCACCGGCCAGTTGCGCCGGCGGCAGGCGCTTGGCCAGTTGTTCGCGCAGTACCTCGGCCAGCGGCCGGCCGCTGCCGGCCAGGGTGATGACTGCGCTGGCCCCTGCCTGCTCGGCGGCCAGGCTGGCAATCAGCGCGCCTTCGCTGTGGCCAATCAGGATCAGCGGGCCGAAGCGCGGGTCGGCTTTGAGCTTGCGGCTCCAGGCGACCACATCGGCCACATAGCGCTCCACGCTGAGGTCACGCTCGTCAGGCGTGGCCGGCTGGCTGGCGGCCACGCCGCGTTTGTCGTAACGCACGCTGGCAATGTGCTCGTTGGCCAGCAACAGGGCCAGGCGCTTGAGGTTGTCGACCTTGCCGGAGGCCGGGTTGTTGCCGTCGCGGTCGGTGGGGCCGGAGCCGGCGATGATCAGCACCACTGGCGGCGGGGTGGCCTGTTGCGGCAGCAGCAGGCTGCCATGCAGCACGCCCTGGCCGGTGTCCAGGTCGATCGGGCGTTGCAGCACAGTGGGGGCGGCGGCCTGGGCCAGGCCGGTGCACAGCAGGAAGAGCAAGGCGACGAGGCGCGACATCATGCGGTACTACTTGGGGAGATATGGGTTTGACCCAATGTTTGCAGGAAGGTTCTGGGGGGCGAATTGCTGGTTCGGCCCTCTCGCGGGCACGCCCGCTCCCACAGGTATTTCACAGCATTTGGATCTGTGGTGATCCTGTGGGAACCGGCGTGCCCGCGAAGAGGCCCGCACAGGCGATCAAACCATCTGTATACTGCTGCTTTCGTCCATTTCAGGCAGAACTCGCGGAGCGTCCATGTCCGGCAATACCTACGGCAAGCTGTTCACTGTCACCACCGCTGGCGAGAGCCATGGCCCGGCGTTGGTCGCCATTGTCGATGGATGCCCACCGGGCCTGGAAATCTCCCTCGCCGACCTGCAGCACGACCTTGACCGGCGCAAGCCCGGCACCAGCCGGCACACCACCCAGCGCCAGGAAGCCGACGAGGTAGAAATCCTTTCCGGCGTGTTCGAAGGCCGCACCACCGGCTGCTCGATCGGCCTGCTGATCCGCAACACCGACCAGAAGTCCAAGGACTACTCGGCCATCAAGGACCTGTTCCGCCCGGCCCACGCCGACTACACCTACCACCACAAGTACGGTATCCGCGACTACCGCGGCGGCGGTCGCAGCTCGGCCCGTGAAACCGCCATGCGCGTGGCCGCCGGTGCTATCGCCAAGAAGTTCCTGGCCACCCAGGGCATCACCGTGCGTGGCTACATGAGCCAGTTGGGCCCGATCGAAATCCCGTTCAAGTCTTGGGAGTCGGTGGAGCAGAACGCCTTCTTCAGCCCCGACCCGGACAAAGTACCTGAGCTGGAGGCCTACATGGACCAGCTGCGCCGCGACCAGGACTCGGTGGGCGCCAAGATCACCGTGGTTGCGGAAGGCGTGATGCCCGGCCTGGGCGAGCCGATCTTCGACCGCCTGGATGCAGAGCTGGCTCATGCGCTGATGAGCATCAACGCGGTCAAGGGCGTGGAGATCGGCGCCGGCTTCGCCAGTGTGGCCCAGCGCGGCACCGAGCACCGGGACGAACTGACCCCGGACGGCTTCCTCAGCAACAATGCAGGCGGCATTCTGGGTGGTATTTCCTCGGGCCAGCCGATCGTTGCCCACCTGGCACTGAAGCCCACTTCCAGCATCACCACCCCGGGCCGCTCGATTGATGTCGATGGCAACCCGGTGGACGTCATCACCAAAGGCCGCCACGACCCGTGCGTGGGCATCCGCGCCACACCGATTGCCGAGGCGATGATGGCCATCGCGTTGATGGACCACCTGCTGCGCCACCGCGCGCAGAATGCCGAGGTGAAGGTCGCTACCCCGGTGCTGGGCCAGCTCTGATTTGCTTACGCCGGCCACTTCGCGGCTAAACCCGCGAAGCGGCCGGCACAGGTCCCACAAGGCCATCCCATGCAACCCATTCCCTACTGGCGCCTGTCCAGCTTCTACCTGTTCTACTTCGCCCTGCTGGGCTCCACCGCACCTTTCCTGGCGCTGTACTTCGACCACCTGGGCTTCTCCCCGGCGCGCATCGGCGAGCTGGTGGCCATTCCCATGCTGATGCGCTGCGTGGCCCCCAACCTGTGGGGCTGGCTGGGTGACCGCACGGGCCAGCGCCTGTTGATCGTACGCCTTGGCGCCCTATGCACCCTGGCCACCTTCGCCCTGATCTTCTTCGGCAAAAGCTACGCCTGGCTGGCGCTGGTGATGGCCCTGCACGCGTTCTTCTGGCATGCGGTGCTGCCGCAGTTCGAGGTCATTACCCTGGCCCACCTGCACGGGCAGACGTCGCGCTACAGCCAGGTACGTCTGTGGGGTTCGATCGGTTTCATCCTCACCGTGGTCGGCCTGGGCCGCTTGTTCGAGTGGTTGAGCCTGGACATCTACCCGGTGGCACTGGTCACGATCATGGCCGGCATCGTCGCCGCCAGCCTGTGGGTGCCCAATGCGCAGCCGGTGGAACAGGGCGGGCGCAGCGGCGCGGGGGGCTTCCTGCAGCAGTTGCGCGCCCCGGGGGTGATCGCGTTCTATGTGTGCGTGGCACTGATGCAGCTCAGCCACGGGCCGTACTACACCTTCCTTACCTTGCACCTGGAGCACTTGGGCTACACGCGCGGTGCCATCGGCCTGCTCTGGGCGCTTGGGGTGGTGGCCGAGGTGCTGATGTTCATGGTCATGAGCCGCCTGTTCGCCCGTTTCAGCGTGCAGCGTGTACTGTTGGCCAGCTTCCTGCTGGCAACATTGCGCTGGCTGCTGCTGGGCAACCTGGCCCAGGAGCCGACAGTACTGATCTTCGCCCAACTGCTGCATGCGGCCACCTTCGGCTGCTTCCATGCCGCCAGCATTGCATTCGTCCAGGCCAGCTTCGGCGCCCGCCAGCAGGGCCAGGGCCAGGCGCTTTACGCAGCGCTGTCGGGTACCGGCGGTGCGCTGGGGGCGCTGTACTCAGGCTACAGCTGGAAGCTGCTGGGCCCCACCTTCACCTTTGGTATGGCCAGTGCCGCAGCCCTGGCCGCAGCCGTTATCATTGCCCTTTGTTCGCAACCGACCAGGACCCGCCCCTGATGAGCATTCTCAGCGTTTTTCACCCCGCCAGCCCGGAACTGCCGAACAAGGTGCTGACTCACCACGACGATATCGCTGCCACCTTGGCTGAACAGGGCGTGCGCTTTGTCCACGCCGAACCTGGCCTGCGGGTGCGCCCGGGCACGGCCCAGGACGAGGTGCTGGATGCTTGCCGCGTGTATCTGGATGAGTTGATGACGGCGCATGGCAGCAAGGCCTTCGCGTTGCTCAACCGCGACGGTGAAGACCCGGCACAGGTCGATGTGCGTGATGAACATGTGCATGAGGCCGACGAGCTGTTCGCCGTGGTCAGCGGGCGGGCGCAGGTTGGCCTGCGGTTGGGCGACTGGGTGTATTCGGTGCTGTGCGAGAAAGGTGACCAGCTGCTGGTGCCGGCCGGGACGCGGCGCTGGGTTGAGCTGGGGGATGCACCGTTTTGCCTGGCGTTTCGCTTGTACGGCAGCGAGCAGGGCATGCAGGCGCGGTTTACCGGGGATGTAACGGCGCGGGCGTTTCTGGGGATCGACGAGTTGTAATGGCATTGCCGGCCTCTTCGCGGGTGAACCCGCTCCTACAGCGGTGGCGCCGCCCTTAGGCATCGCGCAGTCAATGTAGGAGCGGGTTCACCCGCGAAGAGGCCAGTTCAGGCAATACCCCCTCAGCGGTAAGTCGGCAAGGCAAACCGCTGCTGGCTCTGCAGCATCGAGATGACCGGCAACTCACTGGCCTCTTCAGCCAGGTCACGACGGATGGCACTGATTGCCCAGGACAGCTGTTCGGCACTGTGCAATTGCCCATAGGTCAGCACCCGGCGGGTAACCTTGCCATCCGCTGCGCGCAGGGTAAGCAGTACACCGCCATCGGGCCGGGCTTGGGTATTTACCTGATAGGCCGAAAATACCGAGGCGAACTTTTGCTGGATGAGGTCCATATCAACTCCTGGCTGGTGTGTGGCAGACATGAGTTGATGGTTGCAGTGACCGTGCCAGAATCCTGTTTGGCGAAAAATCCAGTAAATACAGGCTGTTACGGAGAATTTGCAGAAGCGGTATCGTGCAAGCTGCATGGTCGTGCATTTTGCACAGTGCATTTTGCACGGGTCAGCCAGTGCCTATCGGCCCGATAGAATCTGAACCTTTGACCGCCCTGGCATGCCTGACGAACACTTGGTCCATCAATTATGCCAGGAGGTTCCCTATGCCCAGCCAGACCGCACCCGCTACCATGACCGATGACGAAACCGCCGCGTTCGCCGAGCAGGTGTTCGAACGTGCCCGCCAGGGCGATGCCGACATGCTCGGGCGCCTGCTTGCCAGCGGCCTGCCGGCCAACCTGCGTAACCACAAGGGCGATACCTTGCTGATGCTGGCCAGCTACCACGGCAACCACGAGGCGGTGCGCGTGCTGCTGGCGCAAGGTGCCGACCCGCTGATTGCCAACGACAATGGCCAGTTGCCGATTGCCGGTGCCGCATTCAAAGGGGACCTGGCGATGATTCGCCTGTTGGTGGAGCATGGCGTGCCGGTGGATGCCGCCGCGCAGGACGGTCGCACCGCGCTGATGTTGGCGGCCATGTTCAACCGCAGCGAAATCCTCGACTACCTGCTGGCACAAGGGGCCAACCCGGCGCACCAGGATGCCCGCGGCATCACCGCCCTGATGGCGGCGCAAACCATGGGTGCAGCAGACACCGCCGCGCGCCTGCAAACGCTGGCCGGCTAACCGCCAGGGGGCATTTGCGGCTATCCTTGGCGACTTTTCACCCGTCGCAGGCCCCCATTCATGAAAACTCAGTTGCTCGAATTCATCAGCCTCATTGGCGCCGGCTGCATGCGTGAGGCAGACATCGAGCGTATTGCCGACGAGGCCGCCCAGGCCTACGCCGACCCTGTCGCCTTCCTGGCCGCCAACCCCGACATCAACTACGACGACACTTTCCCGATTCCCTTGGGCGAATGGGTGGTGCTCGGCAGCCTGCCGGATACCGTGGTGTTCCAGGCCGACAGCTACCAGGACCTGTTCCAGCAGATCAGCGACTCGTTCGACAACAGCGTGCCGTTTACCCTCAAGCCCAAGCAGTTGGCCCGTACCGAACCACTGACTGCGCTCAACCGCATTCAGGTGCAGATGGGCGCGCTGAACAAGGAGGCGGGTGGTTATGTGCTGCTCAACTTCAGCCAGTTGCTGGATGACGAACTGCAGATGGTCATGGTGGGGCAGCAGGACCTGGCGCGGGTGATGGAGCTGGGCGCAGAGCTGGGCATCAAGGTTGAGCCGGCGCTGGAGGCTTTGAAAGTCGCCGTCCACATCTGATACCAGTAATTGCTTGTTCGCGGGCATGCCCGCTCCCACAGGTACTCCACCGCATCAGGCCCTGTGATAACCCTGTGGGAGCGGGCGAGCCCGCGAAGAGGCCGGCTCACGAAACATCAATCTTCAGCCCAGCGCAGTGTCGAGAAACATCATCACCGCAAACCCGCCCATCAACCCCAGGGTCGCCGCTGTCTGGTGCCCATTGCGGTGGGTTTCGGGGATCACCTCGTGGCTGACCACAAAGATCATCGCCCCTGCCGCCAGCCCCATGCTGATCGGGTAGGCGAGGGCAAAGCCGGTAGAAATCCCCAGCCCGATCACCGCCCCTAGCGGCTCCATCAGGCCCGACCCAATCGCCACCAACGCCGCCTTGAGGTTCGAAAGCCCCGTGGCGCGCAAGGCCAGCGCCACGGCCAGCCCTTCGGGGATGTCCTGAATGGCGATGGCACTGGTCAGCGGCAGGCCGATGTTCATGTCGCCATTGGCAAAGCTCACGCCAATCGCCATGCCTTCAGGCAGGTTGTGCAGGGTTATCGCCAGCACGAACAACCACACCCGGCTGATGCGCTCGGCTTCGGGCCCGCACGGGCCGGTGCTTTCGTGTTCATGCGGGGTGAAGCGGTCCAGGCCCAGCATCAGCAGCACACCCAGGCCCATGCCCAGCACCACGGTAAACGCGGCGGCCGGGCCGTTGCCCGTGATCTCGCGGGCAGCCTCCAGGCCCGGCAGAATCAGCGAAAACGAGCTGGCGGCCAACATCATGCCGGCAGCAAAGCCCAGCATCACGTCCTGGGTGCGCGCGTTGACATCGCGCAGCACCACTGCCAGCACCGCGCCCAGCGCAGTGGCGCCAAAGCCGGACAACCCGCCCAGCATGGCCAGGTGCAGGTTGTCGGCATGGTCGCCGTTCACCGCGTTCCAGAAACTGGCGGCCAGCAGCACGCACACCGCCAGCAGGCTCAGCCCCAGGCCGGCGCTGAGCCAGGGGGTATCGGTGACCTGCTGGCGCCAGGCCTGCAGCAGTGAGGATGGGGCGGCGCTTTGGCTGTGGGCAGGGGGCATGCGAACCTCGAATCAATGAATGCAGTCAGTCTAACGAGGGACCCGCGACTTCCGCCAAGGATTCCCTTCTATTGGCGCGATAGCTGACTATGCTGTGCAGCAAAGCCTCTGACAGGAATTCAGACATGGGATCTACCTTCAACAGCCTGGTCGGGCTGATCATTCTGGCACTGGATATCTGGGCCATTCTCAACGTGATCAAGAGTGGCAGCGAGGTGGGCATCAAGGTGTTGTGGATCTTGTTGATCGCACTGCTGCCGGTGGTGGGGCTGGTGATCTGGGCGATTGCCGGGCCGCGGGGGAATGTGCGGCTCTAGGCGCGTTACTGACATAGCCAGAAATAGGGCCGTGACAAAATTTTCACATGGGTTTAAACAGAATCCGCACCCGCATAATGCTGCGTTGGTCTAGCGCCATCGCCTCTTCGCAAACCGCAATCCTAGGACCTTCCCATTCATGGCTAACACGGACGCCTTGAAGCAACAGGGCGCGCGAACGTCGTTTTCGCCGACCCTGAAATCCCACCTGGCCTACACGCTGCTCAGCGGCCTGGTGATCATGCTGATGCTCAGCCTCGTGCGCCTGGCGCTGCTGGCCTACAACAACGACATGGTCGGCGATACCCCTTATGCGACTGTCGCCGAAGGCTTCCTCAACGGCTTGCGCTTCGACCTGCGGGTGGTGGTGTACATCAGCATCCCACTGCTGCTGGCCATGCTCAGCCCTTGGGCCATGGCCCGGCGTGGTGTGTTCCGTTTCTGGCTGACCCTCGCTTCGAGCGTGGTGATGTTCCTCGGCCTGATGGAAATGGACTTTTACCGCGAGTTCCACCAGCGCCTCAATGGCCTGGTGTTCCAGTACATCCAGGAAGACCCTAAAACCGTCATGAGCATGCTCTGGTACGGTTTCCCGGTGGTGCGCTACCTGCTGGCCTGGGCCCTCGGTACCTGGCTGCTGAGCCTGCTGTTCAAAGGTATCGATCGCGCTACCCGAGCCGAAGGCCTGTACCGCGTTGCCCCGTGGTACAAGCGCCTGGCGGTATTCATGGTGATCTTGCTGGTGGCCGTGGTCGCTGCCCGTGGCACCCTGCGCCAGGGCCCGCCGATGCGCTGGGGTGATGCCTTTACCACTGACTCCAACTTCGTCAACCAGCTGGGCCTGAACGGTACCCTGACCCTGATCGACGCCGCCAAGAGCCGCTTCAGCGAGGACCGTGCCAACATCTGGAAGCCAGTGCTGGAGCAGGACGTGGCCACGCAAAGTGTGCGTGAGCAACTGCTGACGGCCAACGACACACTGGTCGACGCCGACGAAGCCGCTATCCGTCGCGACTTTGTACCGCCGGCTGACCGGACCCTGCCGATCAAGAACGTGGTGGTGATCCTGATGGAAAGCTTCGCCGGCCACTCGGTAGGTGCGCTGGGCAGCCCCAACAACATCACCCCGTACTTCGACAAGCTGGCCAAAGAAGGCCTGCTGTTCGACCGCTTCTTCTCCAACGGCACCCATACCCACCAGGGCATGTTCGCCACCATGGCCTGCTTCCCCAACCTGCCAGGTTTCGAATACCTGATGCAGACCCCGGAAGGCGGCCATAAGCTGTCGGGCCTGCCAGCCCTGCTCGGCGCCCGTGACTACGACGACGTGTATGTCTACAACGGCGACTTTGCCTGGGATAACCAGTCCGGGTTCTTTGGCAACCAGGGGATGACCACCTTCATCGGCCGTAATGACTTCGTCAACCCGGTGTTCTCCGACCCGACCTGGGGTGTGTCCGACCAGGACATGTTCGACCGCGGCAACGAAGAGCTGGCCAAGCATGATGGCAAGAAGCCGATCTACGCGCTGCTGCAGACGCTGTCCAACCACACGCCATATGCGCTGCCGAAGGACTTGCCGGTAGAGAAGGTTACCGGCCAGGGCCGTCTGGACGAGCACCTGACCGCCATGCGTTACTCGGACTGGGCACTGGGCCAGTTCTTCGAGAAGGCGCGTAAAGAGCCTTACTTCAAGGACACCCTGTTCGTCATCGTCGGTGACCATGGCTTTGGCAACCACCAGCAGGTTACCGAGCTGGACCTGGGCCGTTTCAACGTGCCGTTGCTGCTGATTGCCCCGGGCATTCAGGAGAAGTTCGGGGCGGTGAACCACACCGTGGGTACCCAGGTTGACATCGTGCCGACCATCATGGGGCGCCTGGGCGGCAAGACGCGCCATCAGTGCTGGGGGCGCGACCTGCTCAACCTGCCTGAGGGTGACCAGGGCGTGGGCATGATCAAGCCGTCGGGCAGCGAGCAGATCGTCGGGCTGGTGCAGGGTGACCGTATCCTGATCGAGTCCAAGGACATGAGCCCGCGGATGTACCGCTACCAGCTGGGCAGCGAGTTCAAGGCCGAGCTGATCGAAAGCCCGGACCAGCCGGAAATGCTCAAGAGGCTGGAAGCGTATATCCAGACTGCGACCAAGAGCCTGCTGGATAATACCGCTGGCGCAGTGCACAGCACGCAGAAGTAAACCGGGGCCGCGTTGCGGCCCATTCGCAGGCTTGCCCGCTCTCACAGGCATTGCTCAGGGTTCGAACCTTGTGCTGGCCCTGTGGGAGTGGGCAAGCCCGTGAAGGGGCCCCGCACAACTTTCCCGGACTGAACATTCTCCCCGCCCCAAGGTCAGTTATTCAGGCATCACACACCTGGTGTTCGTTGACTGAGAGGGTCCGTTCAATGAAAGAGTGGGAAGTCATCTTTGCCGACCAGAAGGGCGAACCGTCCGCATTGCTGTTGCATGCCGAGCATTGCCCCAGCGAGGAAGACGCTGCGCGGGCCATTCGCTCACACTTGTTTCCGGTGATGGACGAGCTGGACCTCAACGACTTCCAGGACCGTATCATCTCCCCGACTGCTCGCTGGCTCAAAGAGCACAGTGGTGTGACCATCACCAGCATTCACGAAGCACCCTGAACCACACGTTTGCGTGCTGCCTTGGCAGGCGCTACGCTAGTGGAGGGCCTGCCTGTTCTGCGGGTTGGCGCCGCCTCAATAATTCGCGTCTTGCATCAGCTCGAACTGCCCGGCCAATGCCGGCAGGTGCGTAGTGCACGGAAAGTCTATCCATTGCTTTATTCAGGAGGACGATTCATGAGCAGCCAGAACGACGATATCAGCAGCAACGTCCTGCGCCAGATGAAAGCAGGCGGTTTCGACTTCACCCAGATCCACCCCATCGAGTTCTATGCCGTATTCCCGGACGAAGCAGGGGCCCGTCGTGCCGCCGGGCAGTTTCGCGGGGAATCGCTCAATGCCCAGGTGAAGGAGCTGGGCGACGGTGCCTGGCACCTGGAACTGAGCAAGGTCATGTACGCCACCCATGGGGGGATTGGCGACTTTGAAGAGGCCTTCGAGCAGTTGGTGACACCGTATGGGGGTGAGGTGGAAGGGTGGGGCGTCAAGCACGAACGGCTCACGGCCTGACAGTTTTGTGTAGGCCCCTTCGCGGGTTTACCCGCGAAGAGGCCGTCAAGGCTTACGCGTTGCCATGTGCCCCAAATAGGCCAGCAGCGCATCCAGTTCCTGCTCATTCAACACACTTTCGGCAAACCCCGGCATCTTCGCCTGCGGCCACTGCCGCAGGCTCTGCGGGTCCCGTATCAACTTGCGCAAATAAACCGGCTGAAAATACTCGGTCGGGTTATGCGGCACATTCAAGTCCGGCCCCACCTGCCCATCTCCCGCACCGTTCAACCGGTGGCACACCAGGCAGTTCTGCTGGAACAGGGCAAAGCCCTGGCGCACCGGGCTGTCGGCCGGCAGCTTCGGGTCGGGCAGCAGTGCGGGAAACCGCTGGTCCACCGGGGCCAGCTTGCGAAGGGTGGCGATCTGGAAGGGCCACTGTTCAGGGCGGATGCCGCTGGCCTGCGGTGCAGTCCACACCAGGTAGAACGGCCCGGCACTTGGCTTGCCTTTACCCAGTGGCGGCCACGGTTTGCCTGGGTCTTCCACGGCCAACCAGGCCCTTGCCGGCCCTGGCTGCAGCAATGCCGCGGCGGGCATTTCGGCGGCAAAGCCATCCAGCGCCACGGCCTGCAGGTGATCGCTCGCGCTCACACCTTCCAGCAGCGTGGCCAGCGGCACCGCCCGATAGCGCATGGGGCGTTTGTAGGAAACGTCCTGTTCGATGCTGATATCCTGGGCCTCAGGATGGCCAAGCAGTTCGGCGCTGCTCCACTGGCGCGGTGTAGCCCCCAGTTCAAGGTGCAGTTGCGCCGCCGACAATGGCAGGCTCAGGAGCAACGCTAGCAAGGCAAGGCAGTGGCGCATAGGCAATCTCCGACCATCAAGGCCAGCAGGTTACCTGTGCGTTGCCCCTTGGCGCCACTGCCGCCGTCAGCCAAACAAACGTGTAAGGTTCGGCAAGATCAATAGCAATGTAGTGGCGAATAGAATGAGCCCAGCTTGGCGAATTTTCGATTGTCTGAACATGGCGGACCGCCTTCTTGTTGTTATTCCTGAATACCCGTTGGCTTCCTTGTCGCGTTTCGGGTCGATCACAGTGGCGTTGCGTGGCGCCTGACTGCTTGCCTCTTGAAAGTGGATATACATCCAACAGTAGGGTGTGCGTTATCCATGCTTGAGAACCCTTTGTTCTAAATGCTTGGTAAAAACATTTCTTTTGGCTATGAGGCCAAGTGCCAGCCAGCTGGCATGCTCTATCTAGACACTGGCGCAAGTGCCAGGCGCGCACCGACGAAATGTGACCGTTCGTCAGCGCAGCCTACTTGCTTGTACGTGCCTTTCGCGGCAGTCTCTACAGCAGATTCCCACCCATGTCGTTCAGGACTACCCCTATGTCGTTACGCATCTGCATCCTTGAAACCGATGTCCTGCGACCGGAGTTGACGGCGCAATATCAGGGCTACGGCAGGATGTTCGAGCAGCTCTTCTCGCGTCAGCCGATTGCCGCCGAATTTTGTGTGTACAACGTGATGCACGGCGACTATCCCGCCGACAGTGAAAAGTTCGATGCCTACCTTGTGACGGGCAGCAAGGCCGATTCGTTCGGTACCGATCCGTGGATCCAGACCCTCAAGGCCTACCTGCTCAAGTTGTACGAGCGTGGTGAGAAGCTGCTGGGCGTGTGTTTTGGCCACCAGTTGCTGGCCTTGACCCTGGGTGGCAAGGCCGAGCGGGCCGAGCAAGGCTGGGGCGTGGGTATCCATCGCTACTCGTTGGCGGCGCATGCGCCGTGGATGGACCCGGAGGTGTCGGAGCTGACCTTGCTGATCAGTCACCAGGACCAGGTGACCGAGCTGCCGGAAGGCGCCACGGTGATCGCCTCCAGCGATTTCTGCCCGAATGCGGCGTACCACATTCGCGACCAGGTGCTGTGCTTCCAGGGCCACCCGGAGTTCGTGCACGACTACTCCCGCGCACTGCTCGATGCGCGCCAGGAATACCTGGGTGACGAGGTGTACCACAAGGCCGTCGCCAGCCTGGCCACCGAGCACCAGGGCGATCTGGTAGGGGAGTGGATGTTGCGCTTTATCCAGCAGCCGTCAAAGGCCGGCGACAGCGCCGCATAATCGGTTGCAACCCTTCGCGGGTACGCCCGCTCCCACAGGTTGCGCACAATGCTGAAAATTGTGAGCAACCTGTGGGAGCGGGCGCGCCCGCGAAGAGGCCATCAAAGCCAACCCGATTTCTTGAAGCTGGCATACAACCCGGCACACCCCGTCGCAATCACCCCCAGTACCGCGAAGTAACCGTAGTGCCAGCTCAGCTCTGGCATGTTCTGGAAGTTCATGCCGTACACCCCGGCAATCGCCGTAGGGAACGCCAGAATCGCCGCCCAGGCCGCGAATTTGCGCTGCACGATGCTTTGCCGTGACGACTCCAGCAGCATGCCGATCTCGATGGTCTGGCTGGCAATGTCGCGGATGCCGGCCAGGTCTTCCATCTGCCGTGTCACGTGAATCTGCACATCACGAAAGTACGGGCGCATGTTCTTGTCGATGAACGGGAAGTTCAGGCGCTGCAGTTCTTCGCTCACTTCAACCATGGGCGCCACGTAGCGGCGCAGGCGCAGAATGTCGCGGCGCAGGCTGTGCAGGCGGCGGATGTCGTCTTCCTGCAGCGAGCCGCCCAGTACGCTTTCCTCCAGCTCTTCGATCTCGCCATGTATGGCCTCGCTGACCGGCTGGTAGTTCTCGGTGACGAAGTCGAGCAGGGCGTACAGCACGAAGTCTTCGCCATGTTCCAGCAGCAGGGGCCGGGCCTCGCAGCGCTGGCGTACCATGGCGTAGGATTTGGAGTGGCCGTTGCGGCAGGTGATGATGTAGCCGTTGCCCGCGAAGATATGGGTTTCGATGAATTCCAGCTTGCCTTCGTGGCGCACGGGCGAGTAGGTGACGATGAACAACGCGTCACCGAAGGTTTCCAGCTTGGGCCGGCTGTGTTTTTCCAGGGCATCTTCGATGGCCAGTTCGTGCAGGTTGAACTGGGACTGCAGGTTGGCCAGTTCCTCGGCATTGGGCTCTTCCAGGCCGATCCACACGAAATGCCCCGGCTTGCGCGCCCACTCGCTGCCTTCGTCGATGCTGATGTTGGTGACCTTTCTGCCGGCGCTGTACACCGCCGATGCCACGACTCGACCCATGGTTGTCCGCTTATTCGGTTGAACACGGATACAGCTTGGGCTGTACCCGGCGCCAGAGCAACCCGGATCAGGCCAGTTCTTTTTCCATGCGGTCAATGCACTGCTGCATTTGCCCCCGGCACTGCTCGATCAGCGCTGGCAGATCCTGCGGCGTCATGCCCGTCGTGGCAATGGGCGGCAGCGAGCGCACTATCACCGTGCGCTGACGCCAGCTGTTCAGGCTCAGGCGCCTGGCATAGCGGCTGACGCAGACCGGCACGATCGGCACACCGGCTTCGATCGCCATATGAAATGCGCCTTTCTTGAACGCCAGCAAATGCTCGCCGGCATTGCGGGTGCCTTCGGGGAAAATCCAGATCGAGGTGTCGTCCTGCAGAACCCGGGTGGTCTTCTGTATGGCCTTGCGCGCCTGATAGGCATTCTTGCGGTCGACCAGCACGTTGCCCCCCAGCCAGAACAATTGGCCGAACAGCGGGATCCAGCCCAGGCTCTTCTTGCCGATGGCGACGGTGCGTTGTGGCACCACTTGGCCCAGCACGAACAGGTCGAAGTTGGACTGGTGGTTGGCCACGATCACACAGCCGGGCGGGTGGTCCCACAATGGGCCGACTTCGGCCTTGACCTTGATGCGCATCAGCCAGGTGGCCGGCAAGCTGTAGAGCCGGGCGAAAACGCGGCTGTTGTCAGGGTTGAAGGGGCGGCACAGGCCAATGATCAGGCCCACGACGCCAACGGCAAGAAAATGCAGCCCCAGCAGGAACATACGCAATGAATAAAGCATGGTACGACTCACACCAGACAGTCGCCGGGCAGTGTACGGGTGTGCACTGGTTGGGGCAAACCTTGGTGCAGGCCTGTTCCGGCCCTTTCGCGGGCAAGCCCGCTCCTGCACAGGTTGCGTATGCCCGTTGAATTACGGATTTCCCCGCGTAGAGGGCGGATGTGCAGGCGCGGGCTTGGCCGCGAAAGGGGCCGTGCCGCTAGCCCATATGCTGCTGGTCCAACTCGATCGCCTTGTCCAGCGCCTCCAGCAGCCCTTTACGCACTTTCAGCTTGGTGTTCTTGTGCGCCAGCATGTTCAGCTTCTTCAGCTCCCGCGCCGCGGTCATTGCCGCTTCCTGCAACTGCTCGGCCGGCACGACCTTGTCGAGGAAGCCGGCATCCACTGCACCCTGCGGGTCAAACACTTCGGCGTTGATCACCGAGCGGTGGAAGGCCGAGCGTCGCAGGCGGTCGCGGGCCAGTTCAATACCGGCGTGGTGCATGGTCATGCCGATTTGCACTTCGTTCAGGCATACCTTGTACGGCCCTTCGACACCAATGCGGTAGTCGGCCGACAGCAGCAGGAAAGCGCCCTTGGCCACGGCATTGCCGGGGCAGGCGACCACCACCGGGAACGGGTGCGACAGCAGCCGGCGGGCGAGGGTGGAACCGGCGGTGACTAGGCTGATGGCCTCTTTGGGGCCGCTGGTCATCACCTTGAGGTCGTAACCGCCCGACAGAATGCCCGGCTGCCCGGTGATGATCACTACTGCACGCTCCTCGGTAGCGCGGTCCAGCGCTGCATTGAAGGCAGTGATGACGTCCGGCGAGATGGCATTGACCTTGCCGTTGTTCAGGGTAAGGGTGGCGATGCCGTCTTCGGCGTGGTAGGTAATCAGCTCGCTCATGGCAGAGTCCTTTTGTTGGCGTGGCGACGACGTTACCCAGCGTCAGGGGCGAGGTAAAGCAGCAAGGCTGACTGGTCGGTCAGCGCTCACGGCAGCCCAAGTGCAAATACATGAAAAAATTGAAAAAAATGCTTGCCAAAGGGAAAGTCTTTCACTAAATTAGCGCACCTCGACGGGCCGCAAGGCTTGAAGAGAAACGGTGAAGTGTCCGAGTGGTCGAAGGAGCACGCCTGGAAAGTGTGTATACGAGAAATCGTATCAAGGGTTCAAATCCCTTCTTCACCGCCACATTCTACGAAGAGCCCCCGCGCTGAAAAGCACGGGGGCTTTTTGTCTTCAGGGCCATTGGGGCTGCTTCGCAGCCCATCGCGACACAAGGCCGCTCCCACAGGCGTACCCGATTCCCTGTGGGGGCGGCCCCGGTAATCTAGAAGCTGATCGAAGCCGAAAGCCGAGCGGTACGCGGTGCCCCCTGGAACAGGTAGTTGTCCCCCAGGTAATCGCCCACATCGCGCCAGTAACGCTTGTCGAACACATTATCCACCGTCAGCCGCAGCACCGTGTCATACCCGCCGACCCGCGTACGGTAACGGCTACCCAGATCGAACACGGTGTACCCGCCAACCTCCACATTGCCCGCCTGGCTCGCATACTTGCTGGCGCTGTAGCGCGCCCCACCCAGCAGCGCCAGGCCCGTTACTGGCAGGCTGTATTCGGCATGCAACGCCGCGCGGAACCGGGGAACGTTGATTGCCTGGTGGCCTTCGTAGTCATCGGTACCGCTGTTCTGCACCCGCGCCCGGATGGCTGCCGCACTGGCCTGTACCTGCAGCTTCGGGGTCACCCAGCCGCTGGCGCCCAGTTCCAGGCCGGTATTTTTCTGCTGGCCTTGCTGCACGTAGGTGAAGTTGCCGGTGCCGTCCGGGCGCGCGTACTGGTAAGCCTGGCGGATCTGGAACAGGGCGGCACTCAGGCTCAGGCCTTGCCAGTCGTGCTTGAGGCCAAGTTCAAGTTGGCGGGAGGTGGTGGGTGCAAGGATCTCGAATCTGTTCTCAGTGGAAAATGGTGCGGTACCGCCTGCAGACAGCCCTTTGGCGTAGCTCGCATATACAGTGGTGTTCGGCTGCAGCTTATAGATAACTGCAGCATTGGGCAGCAGCTCGTATTGGCGGGTATGGCGCCCGGCTATGCCGTTCTCGTCCCAGGTCTTTTCATCCAGGCGCACTTCACGGGCACCCAGCACGGTCTGCCATTTCTCGTTGAAGCTGATTCGATCGCTGACGAACAAGCCGTACTGACGGCTGTCCAGTCGGCGCTCGCTGGCGCCTACGGGTTTGTCGGACGGGTCGAATGCAGGGGCGCCGGTGTTGATGTTGCCGGTGCCGACCCATTCCATATAGCTGGGGCGCTGATCCAGTGTGCGTCGCTGCGCACTGGTACCCACGGTCAGCTCGTGCCCTACGCCCAGCGCATCGAAGTGCCCGTTGAGCATGGCCTGTGCCTCGTCGGTACGACGGGTATCGTCGGGGCTGCGAAAGTCATAGATGTCGTAGTCACCATTGCTGCCGAAAAACGCCCCCTCGCTCGAACCCCAGGCAAACGCGCTGTAGTCGTCGATCACCACTTTGCTGCGGGAGGCGCTCAAGGTACCGGTCCAGGTATCGTTGAAGCGGTATTCGAAGCGCCCGCCCAGGTTCAGCGAGTCGTTCTGCACGGGCTTTGCCCAATGCTGGTAGGCCAGGCGGTCTTTCGGGTCGATGCCGTGGGGCACTTCAGTGCCTCCGAGCAGCTGGTAACCCGGCACCGACGCCTGTTCGCGGTGCTGGTACTCGGCATCCAGCTGCAGCGTGGCATCCGGGTTGATCTGCCAGTCGAACGCCAGCGAGGCGAAGTCGCGCTTGCCGTCAGCGTGGTCGACGTAGGCGCGGATGTCTTCATGGGCCAGATTGGCGCGCAGGCCGAACTGCTTTTCGCTGCCGAACCAGCCGCCAAGGTCGGTGGCCAGATAGCGTTCGCCCTGTTCGTTGGTCGAAACCGTGACGCTGCGTATGTCTTCGGCGCGCTTGGTCACATAGTTGATCAAGCCGCCCGGCTCCGACATACCGCTCTGCAGCCCGGACAGGCCCTTGAGCAATTCCACCTGCTGCTTGTTCTCCAGGGCTACGTTCTGCTCTCCGGCAATGGTCTGGCCATTGATGCGATAGCTACTGGCGGCGTTCAGCTCGAAGCCGCGCACATTGAAGTTTTCGTAGTAGCCGATGGGGGCATAGCTTTCGCCGACCGAGGCATCGCTTTGCAACACTTCGCTAAGCGTGCGGACCTGGCGGTCTTCCAGTAGCTGCTGGCTGAACACGCTGACAGAGGCGGGGGTGTCGAGCAGCGGCGCGGGCTGGAAACCGCCCACAGCCGCCTGGCGTGCCTGGTAGCCATCACTGGCGAAGGTGTCGGAGACCTGCAAGGGGGCAAGCACCACGCTGTCTTCGGCAAGCACAGGCGGGCACTGCAGGGCCAGGCTCAGGCTGAGCAGGCTCAGGGGCAGGCGGGGGTGATGCGGGGGCATGCGGTGGGGCTCCTGGATGCGCGATACCTGTACTGGCCCTTTCGCGGGTAAACCCGCTCCTACACCGGGTGGTGATACACCGGTTGGTGATATCCCTGTAGGAGCGGGTTTACCCGCGAAGAGGCCGGTAGAGGCCATGAAAAAGGCGGCATCTTACCAGCCGCCTTCTGCATAAAACGATCCAGACCCGGCGTATTCAGTCAGCCTGTCCTGATCGGCCGCTTGTGCTGCCGCCAGTTATCGTCGATCTTCGACCAGGTCTTGCCATCGGTAATGGCCATCAGCTTGCGTCCATCCTTGAATGTGGCCAGGAAGGTGGCTTCTTCTTCCTTGCCGCCCAGCCACAGCCCGGCCAGCAGCCCCACTGGCCCTGCCACCAGGGCGCCGGCCACGCCCCAGCCCAAGGCGCTGCCCAGGCTGCGGTTGGTTTCCAGGCTGGCCAGCCGCAAGTCGCTGATGCGTGCCAGGGAAATCCGTTCACCGGGTGAGGGGCTGCGCGCGGTCTTGAGTGTGAGCGATCCATTGCGATACTCGCCTTCACCTTGCAAGAAGTCGCCGGATTGCACCGTGAGTCTTGTCATAAAGTCATCCTGTCAGGGAAAGGGCATTTTCCAGCGCTTACTGAGCGCTGCCCCGGCAAGCAAGTCAACGGCATTGCGACGGAGGGTAGTGCGGTACTTTGTCGCCGTGGCCAATGGCCTCTTCGCGGGCACGCCAGCAGGTGTATCACTGCCCTGAGGTTTGTGAGGCACCTGTGGGAGCGGGCGTGCCCGCGAAGAATCCAGTGGTCATTTATCAGGCCACCTGCAAGGTGTTCTTGCGCTTACGCTCGGCCAGGCCCCACACCAGCAATCCCAGCCCGCCAGTCACCAGCCCAGCCACCACAATCCCCATCCAGCCCTGGCGCTGGAACAGCTGTGTGCCCAGCAACGACCCAAGCGCCCCGCCAATGAAGTAGCAGGTGATATAACCGGCATTCAGCCGCGTACGTGCCTCCGGCCGCAGGGCGATCACCGCGTTCTGGTTGCTCACATGCACCAGCTGTACCGCCAGGTCGAGCATCAGCACGCCCAGCAGCAAGGCGAGCAGCGACTGTTCGGCAAACCCCAGCGGCACCCACGACAGCAGCAACACCACCAGGCCCACGGTGGTGCCCAGCGACCCCTTGCCACGGTCCGCCAGGCGTCCGGCCCAGTTGGCCGACAACGCACCCGCCGCACCGGCCAGGCCGAACAGGCCGATCACCGCATCCGAATAGTGATAGGGGCCTTTCGCCAGCAGAAACGCCAGGGGTGTCCAGAACAGGGCGAACAGGCTGAATGCCAACAGACCGAGCAGCGAGCGCAGGCGCAGCACGGGTTCTTCGATGAACAGGCGGAACACGGAGCCGATCAGTGCAGGGTATTTCAGCCCGGCGTGGCTGTGGTGCTGCGGCAGGCTGCGATATAGCGCCAGCGCGGTAAGTGCCATCAGCACGGCGGCCAGCACGTAGATACTGCGCCAGCCACCCAGCTCGGCCATGAAGCCGGCAGCAGTACGCGCCAGCAGGATGCCCAGCAGCAGGCCGCTCATCAGCGTGCCGATCGCGCGCCCGCGCTGATGCGGCTCGCTCAGGGTCGCTGCCATCGGCACGAGGATCTGTGCCACCACCGAGAACAGCCCGGTCAGCGCCGTGCCGAGCAGCAGCCAGGGCAGGCTGGGTGCACAGGCGCTGATGACCAGGCCCAGGGTGGAGACAACGGTCATCACGGTAATCAGCCGGCGCTGCTCGAACAGGTCGCCCAGCGGTGCCAGCAGCAACAGGCCGGCGCCATAGCTGAGCTGCGCGGCAATCACGATGCTGCCGGCACTGGCGGTGCTCAAGCCAAATTGCTGGGCGATGCTGTGCAACAGCGGTTGGGCGTAGTAGTTGCTGGCCACGGCCAGGCCTGTGGCGGTAGCCATCAGCAGGATCAGGGCGCGGCTGAGAGTGGGGGTGTGCATGCAATACTCGTGGGGGCAGTCGTGTGTGGTGATGATTATCAGCAAGTGTCAGGCATGACACCAATGTATAGTTTTCAACCTATTCATCTTGAAAGCAGATAGATCGATGAACCTCAAGCAGCTCGAATATGCCCTTGCCGTGGCCGACACCGGCAGTTTTACCCGTGCGGCGGAGCGCTGCCATGTGGTGCAGTCGGCCCTTAGCCATCAAGTGGCGCGGCTGGAGGCGCAGCTGGGGGTGAGCCTGTTCGAGCGTAGTTCGCGGCGGGTACGCCTGACCCCTGCGGGGGAAGCCTTTGTGCTCAGCGCGCGGCCCGCGGTGGAAGCGGCCCGGCGCATTGCCGATGACGTGGCGGCGGCCTGCGGCCAGGTGCGCGGGCGGCTGGCGATTGGTGAAATCAGCTCGCTCACCGCGCTGGATCTGGTCGACCTGTTGGCGGTGTTCCACGGTCGTTATCCGGATGTGGATGTGCGCTGGCTCACGGCCAAGAGCGAATTGCTGATCGCTGACGTACTCGAGCGGCGCCTGGACGTCGGCTTTATCGGGCTTTGGCAGGGCGAAGTAGTGCAGGGGGTGCAGCATCGGTTGCTGGCCCGGGAAGAACTGGTGGCGGTGTTGCCGTTGGGGCATCGCCTGGCGGGCAGGGCACAGCTGGCGCTGGCTGACCTGGCAGGCGAAGTGTTGGTGGACTTCCCCGAAGGCACCGGGGCGCGACGACAGACCGACGAGGCGTTTCAGGCAGTGGGGTTGCAGCGTCGGGTGCAGTTCGAGATAGGGCATGTTCGTCTGGTGGAGAAATTCGTGCAGCGGGGCATGGCCGTTGGCCTGGTGCCTGAGCGGGTAGCTCAGGGCATCGAAGGGGTGGCAGTGGCGCGGTTGGTGGATGCGCCGGTGCGGCACTTGTATGCGGTGTGGTCGTCCAGCCCCACACCGGCTGCCCGGGCTTTTCTGGACGTGATGGAACAGTGCCTGGGGGCAAAGAAAGGCTAAGCCTGTGCCGGCGCTGTCGCGGCACAGGCAACCTTTCAATCAGGCTGCAAACCCACCGTCCACCGTCAGGCTGGTCCCGGTGATATACCCGGCTTCAGGCCCTGCCAGGTAAGCCACGAAGCTGGCAATCTCCTCCGGTTCGCCATACCGCCCAATGGCCATTAGCGGAATCAGGCTCTCGGCGAACTCGCCACTGGCCGGGTTCATGTCGGTGTCCACCGGCCCGGGCTGCACGTTGTTCACGGTAATGCCCTGCGGCCCGAGGTCGCGTGCCATGCCGCGGGTCAGGCCAACCAGTGCCGACTTGCTCATGGCGTACGGTGCACCGCCGGCAAACGGCATGCGCTCGGCGTTGGTGCTGCCAATGTTGATGATACGACCTCCCTGGCCCATGTAGCGTGCCGCGGCCTGGCTGGCGACGAATACGCTGCGTACGTTTACGGCCAGCATGTGATCGAAGTCGGCCAGGTCGAACTCGGTCACCGGGGCCACTGCCAGCACACCGGCGTTGTTGACCAGGATATCCAGCCGGCCCAAGGCCTTCACGGTGTCATCCACCGCCAGCTGCACGGCCGCGGCATCAGCGCTGTCAGCCCGCAGGGCCAAGGCTTTGCCGCCGTTTTCGGTAATTTCCCGGGCCAGTTCTTCGGCCGGGCCGGCAGAGCTGACATAGGTGAAGGCCACTTGCGCGCCTTCGCGGGCCAGGCGCCTTACGATAGCTGCGCCAATGCCTCGGGAACCGCCCTGAACCAGGGCCACTTTGCCTTCGAGTGTAAGTTGCTTGGACATGCTGTTCTCCTGCTGGAAGCCAGGCCGAAATGCCTTGGATGGGCACAGTATCGGCGCTCGATTGCCTACTGATAAGATGGTAATCACTATCAGCAGAGTAAACCTTTGGTTGCTAATCATGGCCATGGAATCATTCAGCGCGTTGGAATGCTTTATCCGCAGTGCCGAGGTTGGCAGTTTTGCCGAAGCCGCCAGGCGCCTGAGCCTTACCCCGGCTGCTGTGGGCAAGCACGTTGCGCAGCTGGAAGCGCGCCTGGGTGTGCGGTTGTTCCAGCGTAGTACCCGCAAGCTGACCTTGACCGAAGCGGGGCAGCGTTTTCTCGGCGAGGTCAGTGACAGCTTTCGCACCATTCAGTACGCCGTGGCCAACCTGGCCAGTGCCGAAGGCCAGCCAGCCGGGTCGTTACGGGTGAGCATGGGCACGGTGTTCGGGCGTTTGTATGTGCTGCCGTTGCTGGGGGAGTTCTTGCGCCGCTACCCGGCGATTACCCCGGATTGGCATTTCGACAACCGCCAGGTCGACCTGATCGGCCAGGGCTTCGATGCTGCGATTGGCGGTGGCTTCGAACTGCCGCCGGGGGTGGTGGCGCGCAAGCTGACCCCGGCGCACCGGGTGTTGGTGGCGGCGCCGGCCTATCTGCAGCAGCACGCGCCGATAGAAGACCCGCAGGTGCTGCAACGCCATGAAGGTATCCTGGTCCGGTCACCGCAGACCGGTCGGGTGCGCTCGTGGCCGCTGACCAGCCGTTGGCAGGTGCAGCAGCCACTGCAATTGCGCCAGGCGATGACCATGAGCGATTCGGACGCGGCATGCGCGGTGGCCGAGCAGGGGCTGGGCATTGCCCTGGTGAGCCTGCCGTTTGCCGTGCCCTACCTGCTGGCCGGGCGGCTGCTGCGGGTGTTGCCGGACTGGTATGTGGACGATGGGCATATCAGCCTGTATTTCGCCGAGCACAAGCTGTTGCCGGGCAAGACCCGGGCGTTCGTCGATTTTGTGGTGGAGCAGTTTGCCGAGCAGGGGCTGGCGGGGCGGTTCGATGCCTTGCAGGCCCTTTAGAGAATTATTGCCTGTGCCGGCCCTTTCGCAGGCCCGCCCGCTCCCACAGGGATATCACAGCCCTGAAGACAGTGGGCCCCTTGTGGGAGCGGGCGGGCCCGCGAAGAGGCCGGTTCAGACAACATCGACAATGAACGATACCTGCGCCCCCAGGCTCACCTCGTCATCCACCCGCTTGCCCAGCAACAGCTGCCCCAGCGGCGAACGCGGAGTAATCACCGTCACCAGCCCGTCCCCCTCGCCAATCTTCAGCCCCGCTGCCTCAGGCCCCAGAAACAGCCGACGGTGCCCGCCCTCTTCTTCTTCCAGGGTCACCAGGTTGCTTACCTGCACACCGCGCGCCGTGTCGTAGTCACGCAGCAGCAACTGCTGGTAGATCACCAGCGCCTGGCGGATCTCGGCACTGCGGCGGGCCTGGCCGGTGGCCAGGTACGAGGCCTCCAGGCCCAGCGTGTCATACTTGTTCTCGGCAATGTTCTCTTCGGCGGTGGCGGCCTCGTAGGCGGTTTGCGCCGCGCGGGTCAGCACGTCCAGGTCATGCTCGAGGGTGGCGACAATCAGCGCCAGCAGGTGGGGCTTGTCCATGGTCAGTAACAGAACTCCAGCACGTTGGCCTGGCTTTTTTCGGTGGGCGCGGTACGGTTTTGCTGTAGCCAGAACTGGCACTTGGGGCTGTTGAGGTTGCGCGGATTGCCCTGTGCGGCATCGGCGGCCTGTTGCAGCTCCTGTTTGTGCAGGATGTCCTTGTAGCGTTCGAACATCTCGGCCTGGCCATCCTGGGCAGTGGTCGGCGCGGGTGTTGCAGCGGGTCGGTAGGCGTGGGGGGCCACAACCTGGGCCAGAGGTTGCACCTGCTGTGGCCACAACTGCTGGGCCAGCCACAGGCTCACGGCAATGGCCATGGCGCCCAGCCATAGGCCCAAGGCTACGCACATGATCAACGGCAACGGCTTGAGGGTGATCTTCAGTTCACGGTGGCGCGGCATGTCAGCCTCCTGGCAGCGTGGTAGGGGGGCATTGTCGCATGCGCTTGGGCATTTTTCTGCGCAGGTGCTTTTGTCAGCGCCAATTTATGCGCAGAATTCGCGGTTTTTGCACCAGCACGGGAGGGGCGCATGAAAGCCACCTGGGACATCTTCTGCAGCGTCGTCGACAACTACGGCGATATCGGCGTGACCTGGCGCCTGGCCCGGCAGTTGGTGGCCGAGCACGGCCTGGCGGTGCGCCTGTGGGTGGATGACCTCAACGCTTTCACGCCTATGTGCCCTGGCGCCGATGCCACGGCGGCGCAACAGTGGCAGCACGGTGTGGATGTGCGTCACTGGCCGGCAGCGTGGTTGCCGGTGGCCCCCGCCGATGTGGTGATCGGCGCGTTCGCCTGCCAGTTGCCGGCGGCGTATGTCGAGGCCATGCGTGCCCGTCCGCAGCCGCCGCTCTGGCTCAACCTCGAGTACCTGAGTGCCGAGGACTGGGTAGAGGGTTGCCATGGGTTGCCTTCGCCGCAGCCCAACGGTTTGCGCAAGGTTTTTTTCTTCCCGGGCTTTACCGACAAAACGGGCGGTTTGCTGCGCGAGGGTTCGCTGCTGGCCCGGCGTGATGCGTTCCAGCAGTCGGCGGATGCGCGCCGTGCCTTCTTGCTGGGGCTTGGTGTAGACCCTGTGCCGGGTGCGCTGCTGATCTCGCTGTTCGCCTATGAAAACCCACAGCTGGGCAACTGGCTTGATGCCTTGGCCACGGCTGACCAGGCCTGCCACCTGTTGGTCCCGCAGGGGCGCATCGTCGCGGGGCTCAGCCAGTGGCTGGGCGAGGGGCCGCTGCACGTGGGTGATGTGCGCACGCGTGGGGCGCTGACCGTTCAGGTGCTGCCATTCGTCAGCCAGGACGACTTCGACCGGCTGTTATGGAGCTGCGATTTCAATGCCGTGCGTGGCGAAGACTCGTTCGTGCGTGCGCAGTGGGCGGGGCAGCCGATGCTGTGGCACATCTATGTGCAGGACGAGAATGCCCATTGGGAAAAACTCGAAGCGTTCCTCGCGCATTATCGCTGCGGCCTGTCAGACGAAGCCGATGCAGCCCTGCTGGGCCTGTGGCGTGCCTGGAACATGGATTTCGACATGGGCCAGGCCTGGCGGGCGGCCCGCCAGCATTGGCCGGAACTGCAGCAGCATGCCCGCCGTTGGGGGGCGCGACAGGCCGCTCAGCCGGACCTTGCCGAAGCGCTAGTACACTTTTACCGAAATTCGCTATGATACGCGGCCTCGATTTTTATAAATCCATCCAGATTCGGATACTTCGTAATGAAAACTGGTAAAGAACTGAAACCCGGTACCGTACTGCGGATCGACAACGACCCGTGGCTGGTTCAAAAAGCTGAGTTCACCAAGTCGGGCCGTAACAGCGCGATCATGAAGACCAAGCTGAAGAACCTGCTGACCGGCTACAAGACCGAAACCGTATACGGTGCGGACGACAAGCTGGACGACGTGATCCTGGATCGCAAAGAAGCGACCCTGTCGTTCATCAATGGTGACGAGTACACCTTCATGGACACCACCGACTACACCATGTACGAGCTGAACGCCGAAGACATCGAAGCCGTTCTGCCGTACATCGAAGAAGGCATGGAAGACGTCTGCGAAGCCGTGTTCTTCGAAGGCCGTCTGGTGTCGGTTGAACTGCCGACCACCATCAGCCGTAAAGTTGTCTACACCGAGAACGCTGCTCGCGGTGACACCTCCGGCAAAGTCATGAAGCCTGCCAAGCTGGCGAACGGTACCGAGATCTCGGTTGCCGACTTCATCCAGATCGACGAGTGGATCGACATCGACACTCGCGACAACAGCTTCAAAGGCCGCTCCAAGAAGTAATGCTTCTTGCGAGACGCAAAAAACCCGGCGCAAGCCGGGTTTTTTTATGCCTGTGTGCTCGTGCTTTTGTGGGTGCAACTGTCGTGCTCAATGTCTAAAAGCTGGCGCAGATCCGTGTGGGAGCGGGCTTGCCCGCGAACACGGGCGAAGCCTGTGCCATCCACCGCGGTGTTTTCTTCACGGGTAAACCCGCTCCTACAGGGCATTGCGCAAGCCTTTGCGCCTTAGACGGTTACGTGCAGGCGCACATCCACATTACCGCGGGTGGCATTGGAGTACGGGCACACCTGATGCGCCTTTTCCACCAGCCCTTCGGCATCGGCCTGGGCCAGGCCCGGCAGGTTGATGTGCAGGTCGATGTCCAGGCCGAAACCGCCCGGGATCTGGCCGATGCCCACCTTGGCGGTGATCGAGGTATCTGCCGGCAGGGCTTTCTTCTCTTGCCCGGCCACGAATTTCAAGGCGCCGATGAAGCAGGCCGAGTAACCGGCGGCGAACATCTGCTCGGGGTTGGTGCCGTCACCGCCCGCGCCGCCCAGTTCCTTGGGGGTGCTCAGGCTGACGACGAGCTTGCCGTCGCTGGAGCGGGATTTGCCGTCGCGCCCACCGGTGGAGGTAGCTTCTGCGATGTACAGCGGAGTGACCTTTTGCATCTTGAGCCTCGCTAATGTGCTGTGCACTCCCGTTTGCAGGAGGGCGGGGGTTGGTGTGGGATTTAAATTAGCGCGCAATTAGTTAGCGCGCAAGATAAATCATCGCCGTTCATCGGAACGGCCATTTCACAGCATAGCGCTCAGAGGTTTTTCTGCAGGTTTTCGCGCAGGTTCAGCAGGTCGGCTTGCAGTTGCTGCAGCTGCTCCAGGCTGCGCCCGCTGGCCTTGAGAATGCACGGCGGCACCTCTTTGGCCTGCTGTTGCAGGGCGCGGCCCTTGTCGGTCAGTTGCACCATCACTACCCGTTCATCTTCGCGGCTGCGGTTGCGCTGCAACAGGCCTTCGCTTTCCAGGCGTTTGAGCAGCGGGGTCAGCGAGCCTGGGTCGGTCAGCAGGTGCTGGCTGATTTCGCCCACGGTCAGTCCGTCACGCTCCCAGAGCACCAGCATGGCAAGGTATTGCGGGTAGGTCAGGCCCAGCGCCTGCAGCAGCGGCTTGTAGACCTTGGTCATCAGCAACGAGGTGGAGTGCAGGGCAAAACAGACCTGGTTGTCCAGCAGCAGCTCGTCACAGGAGGCTTGGGTGTCGGCGTTCATGCAGGTCCTTGAAAGTGATCAATGGAAAATTCTGGCACGCTGATCATCAGTGCGCGAGTTAATCGCGCAGTTCACTGCGCAAGGCCAGGTCCCAGGGTGGTATCGGGCTGAATCGGCTCTTGAGGAATTCGAGCAGCAAACGGCTGCGAGAGTTCGTTTCATGTGCCAGGCGTAACGCGTAAATGCCACTGGTCTCGGCTTCAGGCAAACCGCCGTCGCAGAACAACGGGATAAGCTCGCCGCGTAGCAGGTATTCACTGCTCAGCCAGGTGGGCAGGTGGGCTATCCCCAGGCCGGCGAGGGCGCCGAACAGCAGGGTTTCGGCATTGTTGGCGGCCATGCGCATGCGCGCGGGGCGGTACAGGCGGGTTTGCCCGGCCACACTGAAGCGCCAGGCGAACGGCGGCGCCAGGCCATCCCAGTCCAGCCCGTCATGCCCGGGCAGTTCGCTGGGGCAGGTGGGGATGCCGCGGCTGGCCAGGTAGGCGGGGCTGGCGCAGGCGATGCGCACCATGTAGGCGAGCGGCGTGGCGACCAGACGGGTGTCGGCCAAAGGGCCGGCGCGCAACACCAGGTCGACCTCGCCCAGGTGGCTGCCATGCAGGTCGACGAAGCTGTCGATCAACCGCAGTTGCACGTCCAGGCCCGGGTAGGCCACCAGGAAGTCGGCAATGGCCGGGGCCAGGTGGCGGCGGCCAAACGCGGCAGGTGCGTCGATGCGGATCAGGCCTTCCGGGGCATTGCTCAGTGACACCGCTTCGGCCCGGGCCAGGCGCAACTCCTCGATGATGCGCCTGGCCCGCTCGGCAAAGGCGTTGCCTGCAGGCGTGGCCCGCACCGCGTGGGTGCTGCGGGTGAACAGGCGGCTGCCGACGGCGCTTTCCAGGTTGTCGATGCGCCGTGCTACCGCAGACGGGGTCAGCGGGTGGCGACGGGCGGCGGCAGAAAAGCTGCCGGTTTCCAGCACATCAAGGAACAGGCTCAATTGGTCGGTCAGGGTATCGGGGCTCATGGCTGCCTTGCTTTTGCGAAAAACGCACAGCCATTGTGCGCTGCTGTGCGTTTCCCCGCCAGCGCACACTCGTTAGCATGCTCGCTTTATTGGTACAGGCGGACGAGGCCCTGATGATCGAGTGGTTGTTGTATATCGTGTTGGGCGCTGCCCTGGGCACCATGGGGGGCTTGTTTGGCATTGGTGGCGGGCTGATCGCGATTCCGGCGTTGGGTGTGCTGTTTGGCCTGGACCAGCAGTTGGCGCAGGGGACCGCGTTGGTGATGGTGGTGCCGAACGTGCTGCTGGCGTTGTGGCGTTATCACCAGCGCAACCGTATTGCGTTGCGCCATGCGTTGCCGCTGTCGGTATGCAGCTTCTTGTTCGCCTGGCTGGGGTCGATCTGGGCGGTGGGGCTTGATGCGCACTCCATGCGCCTGGGTTTTGTCGGCTTTTTGGTAGCCTTGGCAGTGTGGAACGTGGTGCGGATGTTCATGAAGGTGTCGTCGCCGAGTGCCGAGCTGCGTCATGCCTGGCCGTGGCTGGGTGTGCTGGGCAGCTTTGCCGGCACCATGGGCGGCTTGTTCGGCGTGGGTGGGGCCGTGGTGGCCACGCCGATCCTGACCAGTGTGTTTGGCGCTACTCAGGTGGTGGCGCAGGGGTTGTCACTGGCGCTGGCGGCGCCGAGTACCTTGGTCACGCTGGTGACCTATGGCGTGCACCATAGCGTTGACTGGGGGGTTGGGATTCCCTTGGCGGTGGGTGGCTTGCTGAGCATCAGCTGGGGCGTGAAGCTGGCCCACGCGTTGCCGGAGAAGGTACTGCGGGCGATGTTCTGTGTGTTCCTGGTGGTCTGTGCGGTGATGCTGGGGTTTGAGCTTTGAGATTGTGGGGCCGTTTTTCGGCCCCCGATCACTTGAAACCCTCAACGATGTAGTCGGCCATGCAGTCGGTGATTGGCGAGGGGGATTGCGTACTGCGCACCAGCATCACATTGGCCATCGGCAACTGCGGTAGCCCTTCGCTTTCACCCAGTATGCGGATGTTGCCCCCGATCAGGCTCTGCAGCTGCGCGGTCACTGCCAGCCCGGCGGTGACGATGGCAAAGATCGCTGCCAGGCTCGGGCTGGTGTAGGCAATACGGTAATCGATGCCCTGTGCCTCCAGCGCATTGCAGGTCCAGGCGCGACAGAAGCAGTCGGTGTTGAACAGCGCCACCGGCATCGGCCGCTGTTCGTGCGGGCAAAAGCCTTCTGCCGCGGCCCACACCAGGCGTTCCTGGCGCAGCAACTGGCCAATCTCGTTGCCGGGCTCGCGGGTGACGATGGTCAGGTCCAGATCCTGGCGCAGCATCAAGTGCTTGGACGAATCGCAATGCACTTCCACCTGCACCAGCGGGTAGGCCTGGGCAAAGCTCGACAGGATGGTCGGCAGGAAGCGCATGGCGTAGTCGTCCGGTGTGCCGATGCGCACCAGGCCAACCATGTGCGGCATGCGCAGGGTGTTGAACACTTCGCCATGCAACTTGAGAATGCGTCGGGCATACCCCAGCAGGACCTGACCTTCGGCGGTCAGCCGCACCTGACGGCCATCACGTTCGAAGAGCTGGCGCTGCAGAACGTCTTCTTCCAGGCGTTTCATCTGCATACTGACTGCTGACTGGGTGCGGTTGACCACTTCGCCTGCTCGGGTAAAGCCGCCTTGCTCGGCAATGGCTACGAAGGTGCGCAGGACGTCCGCGTCGAGGCTTTGGTACTGGGACATTGCATCAATCTCCGAGATGCATCGCATCAGAAACATTCGTTGGATTGATCTTATGCCTGGCGTGAGACTGAGGCCATCAACACGGAGGGCTTCACGATGAAAGGTCATGTCAGCAGCATCCAGCAACCAGCCTTTTCCCTGAGCTACCTGTGGCACGCGGCTCTGCAGCGCCCGGCGCGTTGGCTGGAGCTGTACCGTCAGCGTCAGGAGTTGGCCAGTCTCAGTGATGCAACCTTGCACGATCTGGGGTTGAGTCGGGCGGATATCCATCAAGAGGCCGAGCGGCATTTCTGGGATGATCCACTGAGGAAGTGAGTTGGGTCCAAGCGCCTGGCTTCAGCTTTTCAGCGTCCGGGAGATCGAGCGCCGCCCGCGCGGCGCATCGCGAGCAAAGCTCGCTCCTACATCTGTTTCGGGCCAATTTTTCCTGTGGCATTTGTGCGCGAACGCCTTGGGCGCATGGCGCGACATCACGTCGAACTAACAAGGCGGTCGCGCGCGCCTGTCACAGGCGTAACTGGCCCGAAACAAATGTAGGAGCGAGCTTTGCTCGCGATGCGCCGCGCGGGCGGCGCTCGATCTCCCAGGCGCTACAAAACTCAAGGCATGCGCCCCAGCCTCACCGCCGCACCTGCTTGAGGGTTTCGGCAATCAGGAACGCCAACTCCAGCGACTGATCGGCATTCATCCGCGGATCACAATGGGTGTGATACCGGTCCGACAACGCATCCTCGGTGATCGGCCGGGCACCGCCAATGCATTCGGTGACGTTCTGCCCAGTCATCTCAATATGGATACCGCCAGCATGGCTGCCCTCGGCCTGGTGTACCTGGAAGAACTGCTTAACCTCATCCAGAATCTGCGCAAAATCGCGGGTCTTGTAACCGCTGCTGGCCTTGATGGTGTTGCCGTGCATCGGGTCGGAGCTCCACAACACCTTGCGCCCCTCGCGCTCGACAGTGCGGATCAGCCCCGGCAAGTGGTCGCCAACCTTGCTCGCGCCCATGCGCACGATCAGGTTCAGACGCCCCGGGTCGTTGGACGGATTGAGCGTGTCGATCAGGCGGATCAGCTCTTCGGGGTTCATGCTCGGGCCAACCTTGACCCCGATGGGGTTGTGCACGCCACGCAGGAACTCGACATGGGCGCCATCGAGCTGGCGGGTGCGGTCGCCGATCCACAGCATGTGCGCCGAGCAATCGTAGTAGTCGCCGGTCAGGCTGTCCTGGCGCACGAAGGCTTCTTCATAGTTCAACAGCAGCGCCTCGTGGGCCGTGAAGAAGCTGGTTTCGCGCAGTTGCGGCGCACTGTCCAGGCCACAGGCACGCATGAACGCCAGGGTTTCATCGATGCGATTGGCCAACTGGTGGTACTTGTCGGCCAGCGCCGAGTTGGCGATGAAGTCCAGGTTCCACTTGTGCACCTGGTGCAGGTCGGCAAACCCGCCCTGGGCGAACGCGCGCAGCAGGTTGAGGCTGGCGGTGGCCTGGTGGTAGGCCTGCAGCAGGCGCTCCGGGTCCGGAATACGGCTTTTGGCGTCGAAACTGATGCCGTTGACGATGTCGCCGCGGTAGGCGGGGAGGGTGACGTCGCCGATGGTTTCATCGCCAGATGAGCGCGGTTTGGCGAACTGCCCGGCCATACGCCCCACTTTCACCACCGGGCAGCCGGCGGCAAAGGTCATGACAATCGCCATTTGCAGCAACACCTTGAAGGTGTCGCGGATTTTTGCAGCCGAGAACTCGGCGAAGCTCTCGGCGCAATCGCCGCCCTGAAGCAGGAAGGCACGGCCTTCAGTGACTTCGGCAAACTGCCGGCGCAGCTCGCGCGCCTCACCCGCGAACACCAGCGGCGGGTAGCTGGCCAGGGTCTGTTCAACCTTCAGCAGGTGCGCGGCATCGGGGTAGGTCGGTTGCTGCTGGATCGGCAGGGCGCGCCAGCTGTCGGGGCTCCACGGTTGGTTCATCTTGGGCTCGGTCTTGTCGGTTGTAGGCTATGGGCCATGGTAACAGTTGGCGCTGCGCTTGTTGCATCAAGGGTGTTGGCGGACAATGCGCGTTTTTGCGCAGGCGGGTGGTGGACATGACGGCGGAACGGCAAGAGCGGCTGCTGGCACGGGTGGAAGATGCGTTTGGCGTCATCAGCGTGTACGAAGTAGACGACTACCGCTTTCTGGAATTCGGCGATGCGATCGAGCAAAGCTGCGTGTTCACCGCCGACCCCAGCTGGCTGGAGTACGACTACACCCGCGCCATGCTGGTGGGGGCGCTGTGCCACGAACTGCCTGAGAGTGCACTGTTTCTGGGCCTGGGCGCCGGCACGCTGACCCAGGCCTGCATGAAGTTCCTGCCGCTGGAAGACATCGAGGCCATCGAGCTGCGCCCGGATGTGCCGCGCCTGGCCATGGATTACCTGGGCCTGGACGACGACCCGCGGCTGTATGTGCGCATCGGCGATGCCCTGGAGCTATTGCCCACGGCAGAGAAGGCCGACCTGCTGTTCGTTGACTTGTACACCGATCATGGCCCTGGGGTCGGGCACCTGGCGTGGAACTTTCTGGAGAACTGCCAGCAACACCTGAACCCAGGCGGCTGGTTGGTGATCAACCAGTGGGCCACCGATGATGGCAGGCCGCTGGGCGCGGCGTTGTTGCGCGGGTTGTACCATCGGCATTACTGGGAGCTGCCTGTGAAGGAGGGCAATGTGATTCTGCTGGTGCCGGCAGACCTTGAGCAGTCGCTGGACCTGGACGGTTTGAGAGCCCGGGCCGAGGCGCTGGCGCCGCGTTTGGGGTACAGCCTCGATGGGCTGATCCGCGAGATTCGGCCGGCTACCTGAATGGCTGACGCGCGCCGACACCGAGCAAGTAAGGCTTCAGGGGATTATCGATTCAGCCTGTCGTGCGCGATGGCCCGATACTGGCCCTGCCCCCATGAAAATTTTCCTCACGTACGCGACTATTTCAGGTATAGTACGCGCCGGTCTTTTAGCGGACCTCAAAATCAGGTGGTGCAAATCCTCCGAGTCCAGCTTCGGCTGCGCGTCCGCTAGGCGGACCTTCCCAAGTTTTCTTTTTCAATCGTTTTCGCAAATCCCCGCCGCCAAAGCTGCCTGGGTGACCTTACGGTCTTTCAAGGCATGTGCAGCTTTGGAGCATGGGTCTTTGCGGATGCACCTAGAGGCAGACCCATGACCCAGGAAACCGGCGGCTTCGCCGCTCTCGATCTTAATCCGAACATTGTTGCTGCCGTTGTGGCTACCGGCTACGAAGAGCCGTCCGCCATTCAGCAACAATCGATCCCGATCATCCTCGCCGGTCACGACATGATCGGCCAGGCGCAGACTGGCACCGGCAAAACCGCTGCCTTCGCCCTGCCGATCCTGAACAAGATCGATGTGAGCAAGCGCGAACCGCAAGCCCTGATCCTGGCGCCAACCCGTGAGTTGGCGCTGCAAGTTGCTACCGCTTTCGAAACCTACGCCAAGCAGATGCCGGGCGTGAACGTTGTCGCCGTCTACGGTGGTGCCCCGATGGGCCCACAGCTGCGTGCGATCCGCAACGGCGCGCAAATCGTCGTGGCCACCCCGGGCCGTCTGTGCGACCACCTGCGTCGTGACGAAAAAGTCTTGTCGACCGTACAGTACCTGGTACTGGACGAAGCCGACGAGATGCTGAAGCTGGGCTTCATGGACGACCTCGAAGTGATCTTCGACGCAATCCCGGCTACCCGTCAGACCGTACTGTTCTCCGCAACCCTGCCGTCGTCGATCCGTTCGATCGCCGAGCGCCACCTGCGCGAACCCAAGCACGTCAAGATCCAGACCAAGACCCAGACCGTTACCGCGATCGAGCAGGCCCACCTGATGGTCCACGCGGACCAGAAGATCCCGGCTGTGCTGCGTCTGCTGGAAGTGGAAGAGTTCGACGCGCTGATCGCCTTCGTGCGTACCAAGCAAGCCACCCTGGACCTGGCCGCCGCGCTGGAAGCCAAGGGCTACAAGGCTGCTGCGCTGAACGGCGACATCGCCCAGAACCAGCGTGAGCGCGTGATCGACTCGCTCAAGGATGGCCGCCTGGACATCGTCGTCGCCACCGACGTCGCTGCCCGTGGCCTGGACGTACCGCGCATCACTCACGTATTCAACGTTGACATGCCGTACGACCCGGAGTCCTACGTACACCGAATCGGCCGTACTGGCCGTGCCGGTCGCGATGGCCGTGCACTGTTGCTGGTTACCCCGCGTGAGCGCCGCATGCTGCAGGTGATCGAGCGTGTTACCGGGCAGAAGGTTGCCGAAGCGCGCCTGCCGAATGCCCAGGCCGTGCTGGATGCCCGCATCAAGAAGCTGACCTCGAGCCTGGCGCCGCTGGTAGCCGAAGCAGAAGCCACCCACGGCGAACTGTTCGACCGCCTGACCACCGACCTGGGTTGCAGCGCGCGTGCCTTGGCTTCGGCCCTGCTGCGCAAGGCCACCAATGGCCAGGCGCTGGACCTGGCGGCGGTAGAGCGCGAGCAGCCGCTGGTGCCGAGCTTCGCCCCGCGTGGTGAGCGTACCGAGCGCGGTGAGCGTGGCGAGCGCCCTGACCGTGGTGATCGTGAGCGCCGTGCGCCGCTGCCGTTGGCCGAAGGCCGCGTGCGTTGCCGTACCGCCCTGGGTGCCCGTGATGGCATCGCTGCCAAGAACCTGCTGGGGGCGATCCTCAACGAAGGTGGCCTGGCGCGTGACGCTATCGGCCGCATCCAGGTGCGCGACAGCTTCAGCCTGGTCGAGCTGCCGGAAGACGGCCTCGAGAAGCTGCTGTCCAAGCTCAAGGACACCCGCGTGGCTGGCAAGCAGCTGAAGCTGCGTCGCTACCGCGAGGATTGATCCTGGCGTAACGAAAAAATCCCCGGCTTAGGTCGGGGATTTTTTTTGCCTTTACCGGCCCTTTCGCGGGCAAGCCCGCTCCTACAGGTACCCCACAGATTTCAGTACCTGTAGGAGCGGGCTTGCCCGCGAAGAGGCCCTTCAGTCGAACCGATAGATGTCCATCCCCAGCGCGCCCAGGGTAAACCCCTGATGCACCACGCCGAACTTGCTCCCGGCCCCGAGGGCAAAGAACAGCGGCAGCAAATGCTCGTCACTGGGATGGTTGCGCAGCGCAAACGGTGCCTGCTGCCGGTAATCTAGCAACGCCGCCTGGTCATCCTCCTGCAGCCGGTCTACCACCCAATCCCTGAACGCCAGGGCCCATTGCTCAATCACATCCGGCCCTGCATGCCAGTCCAGCTCACCCAGGTTGTGGGTAATGCTGCCCGAACCTATCAGCAGTACATCCTCGGCACGCAACCCTGCCAGTGCCTGGCCCACTTTTAGCTGCAGCGCCGGCCCTATGTGGCTGGGCAGTGAAACCTGCACCACGGGAATGCTCGCATCCGGGTACATCAGCGACAGTGGCACCCAGGCGCCATGGTCGAATGGGCGCTGCATGTCCAGCCGCGCGGGTAGCCCCGCAGCCTTCAACCGCTCACTGACCTGGCCAGCAAGCCCGGGCTCGCCCGGCGCCGGGTACTGCACCGCATACAGGGCCGGTGGGAAGCCGTAGAAGTCATGCCAGGTTTCGGGCTGTGCGCTGGCGGTGACCAGCAGCTCGCGGCTTTCCCAGTGCGCCGACACCACCACGATCGCTTTCGGCCGGGGCAGGGCGTTGGCCAACCCGGACAGTGCCGGCCCGCTGGCGCCGGGTTGCAGGGCAAGCATGGGGGAACCATGGGAAATGAACAGGCTGGGCAGCATGGCGGGGTCCTGAAGGTTAAGATGCAACCATCTTCGATTAACTACAGATCGAAATCCAAACCAAGTTTTACCGACAAATCATCTAAAAATCGGGAGTAATCATGGAACCAGCGTTCTGGCAGCAGCGGTGGGCCGATAACCAGATCGGCTTTCACCAGGCGCAGGTGAACCCCTATCTGCAGACGTATTGGCCGCAGTTGCAGTTGGCGCCCGGCAGCAGGGTGCTGGTGCCGTTGTGTGGCAAGAGCCTTGACCTGGCCTGGCTGGCAGGGCAGGGCCATCGCGTATTGGGTGTGGAGCTGTCGCGGCGGGCGGTGGAGGATTTTTTCCGTGAGCACGGGCTTGAGGCCGAGGTGCGGCAGCAGGGCGCATTCGAGGTTTGGCGCAGTGGAGATGTGCAGCTGTGGTGTGGCGACTTTTTTGCCTTGCGGGCAGAGGATGTGGCTGACTGCGTGGGGCTGTATGACCGGGCGGCGGTGATTGCGCTGCCGGTGCAGATGCGTGCGCGGTATATGCAGCTGTTGTCGGGGTTGCTGCCGACAAGCTGCCGGGGGTTGGTGGTGACGCTGGAGTATGACCAGTCATTGTTGGCCGGGCCGCCGTTTTCGGTCAGGGATGAAGAGCTGAGGCAGGGGTTTGCGGGGTGGCAGGTGGAGCAACTGGAGGCTGTGGAGGTGATTGAGGAGAGCCCGAAGTTTGTGCAGGCCGGGGCGTCGAGTTTGTTGGAGCGGGTGTACCGGCTCAGCCGGTAAGCAGGTAGGGCAGGCTGCCCCGGCCCATGTGGGAGCGGGCGGCGCGTTAGATGGCACCGGCTTTGCCGGTGTTCGCGGGCGCGCCCGCTCCCACAGAAGCTGCGTAAGGCCGGGAATAAAAAAGGGCGACCGAAGTCGCCCTTTGTTTTCTCAGGTGGATCAGCCGCGGCGGCGCAGGGCCTCAATGCGTTCTTCCAGCGGCGGGTGGCTCATCAGCAACCCTGCCAGGCCGTGCTTGAGGCCGCCATTGATGCCGAAAGCCTTCATGGTGTCAGGCATGTGCACTGGCAGGCCTTGTTCCACGCGCAGGCGCTGCAGGGCGCCGATCATTGCCGCAGTACCGGCCAGTTGCGCACCGGCTTCGTCTGCGCGGAATTCGCGGCGGCGCGAGAACCACATCACGATCATGCTGGCCAGGATGCCAAGGATCAGCTCGGCAACGATGGTTGCTACATAGTAGGCAATGCCTTGGCCCTCTTCGTTCTTGAAGATCACCTTGTCGACAAAGTTGCCGATGATGCGGGCAAAGAACATCACGAAGGTGTTCACCACGCCCTGCACCAGCGCCAGGGTGACCATGTCGCCGTTGGCAACGTGGCCGATTTCGTGGGCCAGTACCGCACGCACTTCATCGGGCGAGAAGCGCTCCAGCAGGCCCTGGGACACCGCGACCAGCGCGTCGTTGCGGTTCCAGCCGGTGGCGAAGGCGTTGGCCTCGTAAGCCGGGAAGATACCCACTTCAGGCATTTTGATGCCCGCTTCGCGGGACAGCTCTTCGACCGTTTGCAGCAGCCACTGCTCGTGGCGGGTGCGCGGCTGGCTGATGATCTGGGTGCCGGTGGTCATCTTCGCCATCCACTTGGAGATGAACAGCGAGACGAGGGAGCCGGCAAAGCCGAACACGGCGCAGAACACCAGCAGGCTGCTGAGGTTCAGGTCGACCCCGTTGGCGGCCATGAACCCGTTGAAACCGAACAGGCTCAGGGTAATGCTTGCAACCAGCACCACCGCGAGGTTGGTGGCTACAAACAACAGAATGCGCATCATGGTTGTTACGTTCTCCTGACGGATGAGTTGTCGCTTACTGCGGGGTATATAAGGGGCCTGCCGCGCCGATTCAATCGGGGGACTATTTCAAACTGTGTACGGCGGAGTATGGCAGAGGATGGCTCGGGGGCTGTGGGATAGAGCGTTGCAGGATGTAAGAAACCTTCGGCTTGGGGGCTGCGTCAAGGGCGCTGGGTGTTTGCCGCAAGTGGGGTGGCGCCTGTGAGATCGAGCGCCGCCCGCGCGGCGCATCGCGAGCAAGCTCGCTCCTACATTTGTTTCGGGCCAATTATGCCTGTGGGATTTGCGCGCGAACGCCTTGGTGCATGACGCGATATCGTGTGGTACGGGCCAGGCGGTCGCGCGCGCCTGTCACAGGCGTAACTGGCCCGAAACAAATGTAGGAGCGAGCTTGCTCGCGATGCGCCGCGCGGGCGGCGCTCGATCTACGCCCCACCATCAATCTTTCGTCGAACCCCTCGTCGCCCCCTCCCGGCGCCCCCCCCTCCCGGCGCCCCCATCGAACCCTACTGCGAATACCCCTTCAGGAAATTGCCGATCCGGCCAATTGCCGCTTCCAGGTCATCCACCCGCGGCAAGGTCACCACGCGGAAGTGGTCCGGCCACGGCCAGTTGAACGCCGTCCCCTGTACGATCAGCAGTTTCTCCGACAGCAGCAGGTCAAGGGCGAACTTCTCGTCGTTGAGAATCGGGCAAACCTTCGGGTCGATCCGCGGGAACGCATACAGCGCCCCCATCGGCTTCACGCAGCTGACCCCGGGGATATCGTTGAGCAGTTCGTAGGTGCGGTTGCGCTGCTCCAGCAGGCGCCCCGGTGGCAGCACCAGGTCGTTGATGCTCTGGTATCCGCCCAGCGCGGTCTGGATGGCATGCTGGGCCGGCACGTTGGCGCACAGGCGCATGTTGGCCAGCATGTCGATGCCTTCGATGTAGCTGTGTGCGTGGTGCTTGGGCCCGGAGATGATCAGCCAGCCAGAGCGGAAGCCCGCCACCCGGTACGACTTGGACAAGCCGTTGAAGGTCAGGCACAGCAGGTCCGGGGCCAGCGAGGCGGTGCTGATGTGCACAGCTTCATCGTACAGGATCTTGTCGTAGATCTCGTCTGAGAACACCACCAGGTTGTGCTGGCGGGCCAGCTCCAGCATGCCCAGCAGCAGCTCTTTGGAATAGACGGCGCCGGTCGGGTTGTTCGGGTTGATGATCACCAGCGCCTTGGTGTTCGGGGTGATCTTCGCCTTGATGTCCTCAAGGTCGGGGAACCAGTCGGCCTGCTCGTCGCACAGGTAGTGCACCGGCTTGCCGCCGGCCAGGCTCACGGCGGCTGTCCACAGCGGGTAGTCGGGGGCCGGGATCAGAACTTCGTCGCCGTTGTTGAGCAGTGCCTGCATCGACATGACGATCAGCTCGGACACACCATTACCCAGGTAGATGTCCTCGATGGTGACGCCTTCGATTTCTTTCTGCTGGCAGTACTGCATCACCGCCTTGCGCGCGCTGAACAGGCCTTTGGAGTCGCTGTAGCCCTGTGCGGTGGGCAGGTTGCGGATCACATCCTGAAGGATTTCATCAGGCGCCTCGAAGCCAAACGGCGCCGGGTTGCCGATGTTCAGCTTGAGGATGCGGTGGCCTTCCTCCTCCAGGCGTTTGGCGTGCTTGAGCACTGGGCCGCGAATGTCGTAGCAGACATTGGCGAGCTTGTTCGATTTGCTGAACTGCATGATGGGATCCCGATTGAGAAAACGCGCTACGCCCCGCCGAAAGGTTTGAAAGGGCAGGAAGCGGGTGCCAGACTGAACGCCTGGCACACGAAGCCAACTAATATACGTGCCACCCGCGCCCCGGAAAAGACGGTGTGGGGTGAAATTCAGCCTGCCGAGGTTTCTACATGAAAAAGATCGAAAAAACCCTGGACGAATGGCGGTCGATGCTCGACCCCGAGCAGTACCAGGTATGCCGCCTCAAGGGCACCGAACGGCCATTTAGCGGCAAGTACAACAGCGAGCGCCGCGACGGTATCTATCACTGCATCTGCTGCGGCCTGGCGCTGTTCGATGCGCAGACCAAGTTCGACTCTGGCTGCGGTTGGCCAAGCTTCTACGCCCCGATCGAGGACAGCGCGATGATCGAGATCCGCGACACGTCCCACGGCATGATCCGCACCGAGGTCACCTGCGCCCGTTGCGACGCGCACCTGGGGCATGTGTTCCCTGACGGCCCGCCACCGACCGGCCTGCGCTACTGCATCAACTCGGTGTGCATCGACCTGCGCCCGCGCGACTGACCGGAGCCCGACAATGGCTGCATCGATACTGGACATCCCCTGCGTGACCCTGGGCGGCGAGCACAAGAAGCTCGGCGACTTCCCGGGCAAGGTACTGTTGGTGGTCAATACCGCCAGCCAGTGCGGGTTTACCCCGCAGTACAAGGGCCTGGAACAACTGTGGCAGGCCTACCGTGACCGTGGCCTGGTGGTACTGGGCTTTCCGTGCAACCAGTTCGGCAAGCAGGAACCTGGCGATGCGCGGGAAATTGCGCAGTTCTGCGAGCGTAATTTCGGCGTGACTTTCCCGCTGTTTCGCAAGGTCGAGGTCAACGGCCCGGGCGCTCACCCTCTGTTCGTTGAGCTCAAGCGGCGCGGCCCGGGCATTCTGGGTAGCCAGAAGATCAAGTGGAACTTCACCAAGTTTCTGGTCGACCCGGCCAGTGGCCAGGTCAAGCGCTATGCCCCCACCACCAAGCCACAGGCCCTTGAGGCGGACATCGAGCGTTTGCTCAGCCGCTGAAGGGCACCCAATGGTCGACCAAGGCCAGTAGCTCTTCGCGGCGGAATGGCTTGGCCAGGTAGTCGTTCATGCCCGCCGCCCGGCAGCGTTCGCGCTCTTCGGGCATGGCGTTGGCGGTGAGGGCAACGATCGGCAACTCGGGCCAGCGGCCGCTTTGGCGGATGCGCCGGCTGGCCTCGTAGCCGTCCATCACCGGCATGTTGCAGTCCATCAGCACCAGGTCGAATTCCTCACGCGCCAGCAGCTCAAGGGCCTCCGCGCCCTGGGTGGCCAGTTGCACCTGGCAGCCGAGCTTGGCCAGCATGCCCTTGGCCACCAGCTGGTTCACCGGGTTGTCCTCTACCAGCAGAATCCTCGCACGGCCTTGCTCCTGGGTAATGGCCGGGATGGCCAGCGGGTGTTCGGGCTCATGGCCTTGCAAGGTGCGGCGCAGGGTCTGGTACAAGGCGTTGCGTGCCAATGGCCGGGCTAGCTGGTGCAGCGGGGCCAAAGCCAAGGACTGCTCGTTGGGCAGGAAGTTGCCGTAGGCAGTCACCAGCAGAATCGGGGTTTTCAATGCCGGGCGCAGCTCGAACAGGTGCTCGACGTCGTCGGTGATCAACAGGTCGATCGCTTCGGCATCCAGCGTGGCGCATCTGTCATGGCGCTGGTAGGTCAGGCCCCAGGCGGGCAGCAAGTGCTGCAACAGTTCACTGAGCCCGCTGCCGGCTGCACTCAATGCTGCCACGCGGCCATGCAAGGGCGCTGGCGGGATGGCTTCGGTGTGCACGGTCAGCGGCAATTCGGCGGTAAAACAACTGCCAAAGCCCGGCTCGGAGCGAATGTGCAGGTGACCCTGCATGGCCTTGCACAGGTTGCGCGTCAGCGCCAGGCCCAGGCCGGTGCCGCCGTACTGGCGGGTGATGCCGGCACCGGCCTGGGTGAAAGGCTGGAAGATGCGCGCCTGGGCGTCTTCGGGGATGCCGATGCCGGTATCCCGTACCTCCAGACGCACACCGCCGACAATGGCCGCCAAGCGCACATCGACGCGGCCGAAGCGGGTGAACTTCAGCGCGTTGGACAGCAGGTTGCTGACGATCTGCCGCACACGCGTGGGGTCGCCAAGCACGCTGCTGGGGAAGTCGCTGGCGATCAGGCAGGTCAGCTCCACGCTTTGCGCGGTGTTCTGCGACAGCAGGTTGGCGGTGTCTTCCACCATTGAGCCCATGTCGAACGCAATGCGTTCCAGTTCCAGTTGGCCGGCATCGAACTTGGACAAGTCGAGAATATCGTTCAGCAGCTCTACCAGCACCTTGCCCGAGTCATGGGCGATAGCCAGTTGCTGGCGTTGCTCGCTGGGCAGCGGGTTGTCCAGTGCCAGGGCGATCATGCCGAGCATGCCGTTGAGCGGGGTGCGGATTTCGTGGCTCATGTTGGCCAGGAAGGCGGCGCGTGCCTGGGCCATGTCCAGCGCTCGGCTGCGGGCTTGTTCCAGCTCCTGGTTGGACAGGCTCAGGCTGCTGTTGCTGGCCTTGAGCTCGTTGGTGCGTGCCGACACAATGTCTTCCAGCTCGTTCAGGTACTGGGTCAGACGGTTTTCCGCGGTGCGCCGCTGTTCAATCTCGGTGGCCATGCTGACGAACTGCTGGTTGGCGACCTTCACCAGCACGCCGATTTCGTCATGCTCGTGTCCGTGGGGGCATTCCAGGCGCGTTTGCCGGGGGTTGCGCGGGTCGCGGCCGCTGAGTGCGCCGATCACCGTCACCAGCGGCTTGGTCAGCATCATGTAGAACAGCGCCAGCAAGATGCCGGTGAGCACCAGGCTGCGGGCGAAACCATTGAGCAGGGTAATGCCGGCACGGTCGAGAAAGCGGCTGCCGAAGGCGAAGGTGTCGATGTCCAGATACAGGGTGCCCAGGTATTGCTCTGGCATGTGGGTCAGGTACAGGCGCTCCTTGAACTGCCGCTGCTCGCCGAACAGGAAGTCGCTGAGTGGCCGGTAGCGGTCTTGCAGCTTGGGCCGCTCGACATCGGCCAGTACCGTTTCGTTGTTGTCGATCAGCCGTGCGCGGATGACGGCCGGCGACTGCAGCAGGCCGCGTGTCAGCTCCAGCGCCAGTTCCGAGTCGATGTTGTAAGCGATGCGCGAGGCCGGGTTGTGGCTGATTTGCAGCAGCGCGTTCACTTCACGGTTGATGGACGCGTCTTCGCTGGCATAATCGATGCCGATCTGGATGAGACTGAGCAATGTTCCCAGGATGAAGCCGACCAGGACTGTCAACCGGGCTTGCTTGTATGACAGGCGATTGGTGAACTTGATATCCATGAGTCCCGAGCCGGTTTCCCGTTCCTTGCGCTGCGCAAGCATAGCCGAATAGCCCCGGCTGCTGGTGGGTCTGTCTGTTCATTTCAGTTGATCGCCAGGCGGGGGCCGCTTGGCGCCCCTTCGCGGGCTTGTCCGCTCCCACAGGTACAGCTTAGCCCCAGGCTGAAGGCAAGCCCTGTGGGAGCGGGCAAGCCCGCGAAGGGGCGCGCAGCGGCCCCCACAAAACTGAGATTGTTAGGAGTCGTCATGGACGCTCGCTTGATCGCTTTTCTGGACCGCGCCGAATCGGTACTGGCGCGCCTTGAACCCCTGTTGCCGGCACAACGCCCGCACATCGACTGGGGCACCACACTGGCCGCGCGCTGGCAGCGTGATGGCCGCAGCGGCTACCTGCTGCCGCTGGACGTCAGCCTGGACATTCGCCTGACCGACCTGATCGGCGTCGACAAACAGTGCGACCAGCTGGGCCGCAACACCCACCAGTTCATCAATGGCCTGCCGGCCAACCACGCGCTGCTGTGGGGCTCGCGCGGTACCGGCAAGTCGTCGCTGGTACGTGCCTTGCTGGCTGAGCACGCCAGCGCCGGCCTGCGCCTGATCGAAATCGAACGTGACCACCTGGCCGACCTGCCACGGGTGGTCGAGCAACTGCAGAAGCTGCCGCAACGCTTCATCCTGTTCTGCGACGACCTGTCGTTCGAAGCCGGGGAGGGCGACTACCGGGTGCTCAAGAGCGTGCTCGACGGCTCGCTGGAGCAAGCCCCGGACAATGTGCTGCTGTACGCCACCTCCAACCGCCGCCACCTGGTGCCCGAGAAGGAAAGCGACAACGAGAACTGGAAGCGTGTCGACGGCGAACTGCACCCCAGTGAAGCAGTGGAGGACAAGATTGCCCTGTCTGACCGTTTTGGCCTGTGGCTGTCGTTCTACCCGTTCACCCAGGACCATTTCCTGAATGTTGTGGAGCACTGGATTGGCCAGTTGGCACAACCTGCGGGCCTTGTGTGGCAGCGCACCGAAGAACTCGACATCCTCGCCGTGCGCTGGGCCACCGGCCGCGGCAACCGTAATGGCCGTTGTGCCTATCAGTTCGCCCGCTACTGGGTCGGGCTGCAATTGCTGGAGCAAAAATAAATGATCGACCTCAATGCCAGTGGCGCCGGCCTCGACGGCTACAACCTGCTGGCGGCGCAAGTGCAGGCGCTGTTCGCTGACGAGCGTGACTTCATCGCCAACGCCGCGCAGTTTTCGGCGTTTCTGTATAACCAGGTGGACGACCTGAACTGGGCGGGGTTCTACCTCAACCGCAACGAAGAGCTGGTGCTGGGCCCGTTCCAGGGCCAGGTGGCGTGTGTGCGCATTCCGTTCAGTAAAGGTGTGTGCGGGGCCGCGGCGGCAACGCGGCAAGCCCAGCGGGTCGAGGATGTACATGCATTCCCGGGCCACATTGCCTGTGACAGTGCCTCCAACAGCGAGCTGGTGATCCCGTTGGTGAAGGACGGCAGGTTGATTGGCGTGCTGGACCTGGACAGCCCGACGGTCGGGCGGTTCAGCGAGGCGGACCAGGTGGGGCTGGAGCGGTTGGCGGCGATCTTTCTGGCGTTGACTGACTGCTGATCGATGTTGCCTGTGCCGGCCTCTTCGCTTGTAGGAGCGGGTTTACCCGCGAAGAGGTCGGTACAGGTTAACCAATCAGTCGTAGATCACCTTCTTCTTCCAGGTCTCTTCCTCATCGGTCTTGAGCCCATCAGTCAATTCGTTGTGCTCGTCCTCCGCCGGTGCCATGCGGTCCATTACCTGGGCATTGGCCCGGGCCAACAGTTTCTCAAGATACGTCAGCTGCTCTTCATACACCTTCGGCTCCGGCTGCTTGCGCAAATACTGCACGCCGCGCTCGAAGGCCAGGCGCGCCTGGCCGGGCTGGCCTTTCTGCAAAGCCTGCTGGCCCAGGTTGTTGAAGAACTCGATATGCAACAACACCAGAATATGGCGGATCTCCTTGACCCAGTGCTTGGCCTCGGTCGTTGGCAAGAAGCCTTCCTGGGCTGCGCGGGTCACCTGATTGTGCAGCGCCTCCAGCAAGAAGCGTACGTCCTTGGCCTTGATCTCGGTGTGGATCGGGTTAGGAGGGTTGCAGACCGGGAGCTTGTCGCCCAGGGCAATCAGCCCTTCCAGTTCGGCGATGCGCGCCTTGAATTCGGCATTGTGCTTGTCCACCGCCAGCAGGCGCTGGTTGAGGTTCAGCTCCAGGCGGGTCAGCAGCAATTTGAGAGCCGGGGTCATGAACTGGCCGGGGAACGTCTCGGTGATTTCGCCACAGCGACGCAGGCGGTCGGCGAGCTCGATCTTCGTCCGGGCGCGCTCAAGCTTGCCATTCTCGACCACATTGTTGAGGTAGCCGATCACGATCAGCAACGCGATGCCCGCCACGATGAGCAGGGTGATCAGAAGTGGTGTCACCGTTAATGCCTCATGAATAGGTTTGCATATTGAGTGTAGGAGCGAGCTTGCTCGCGAGAGGCCCTGACAGCCATTCTCTTTTTCTATCGGCAAACTGTGCCATGACTGGATGCTGGCACATTAATGCTGACTTGACGCCAGAAAATCAACGCCAAACCCCGGCAGGCTTGCCAAAACAGCGCTGGGTGTACCCGGAAGTCATTGATTTAAATAAATTTCTACAAAGGGGTTGACGCCTTCCCGAACCATCCATAGAATGCGCGCCACTTGCAGCGTAAAGCACACAGCGAAACGCAGCAGGGAGTGAAAGCAGGCAGTAATGCCAGCAGCGTGTCCCCTTCGTCTAGTGGCCTAGGACACCGCCCTTTCACGGCGGTAACAGGGGTTCGAGTCCCCTAGGGGACGCCAATGCGGGAATAGCTCAGTTGGTAGAGCACGACCTTGCCAAGGTCGGGGTCGCGAGTTCGAGTCTCGTTTCCCGCTCCAGTTTCTCCGGCACTGCTTAACGGCGGGGCAGGAAAAGAAAATCCAGGCTGAATCGTGAGGTTCATGTTCTGGTGCACTGAAAAGTGTTGTGTGTCCCCTTCGTCTAGTGGCCTAGGACACCGCCCTTTCACGGCGGTAACAGGGGTTCGAGTCCCCTAGGGGACGCCAAATGCGGGAATAGCTCAGTTGGTAGAGCACGACCTTGCCAAGGTCGGGGTCGCGAGTTCGAGTCTCGTTTCCCGCTCCAAGTTATGATCCACAGACTTCTACTGACGTCTGTAAGTCGTTGAAAAGAGGGGCTTCGGCCCCTTTTTTCATTCCAGCGAGCGCCACGGAAATCCACCCACAGCCAGCCTTTTTTAGGCGCCAATCTAGGCACAGGAATACGGGTGAGGCGGCTTCCGGATAGTTGCTGGGGCTGAGCGGGAACCATGACGAGCATAGGGCCTAAGTCATTACTTAGGAGTCTCGAAATGGCACTCTCTGATCTGATCGTCCGGCAGGCCAAGACCACCGGCAAACGCTACACCCTCTACGACAACGACTGCCTGAGCCTGATGGTCTCTGCCGCAGGCGGCAAGTCTTGGATGTTCCGCTACTCCTGGCTGGGCAAGCAAAAGCGCATGGCCCTGGGCGGCTATCCTGCCCTCAGCCTGCGCGAGGCCCGCGCCGAGCGGGACAAGGCCCAGGCCCTGATCGCCAGGGGGATCGATCCCCAAATCGAACGCGATCAGCGTCGGCACGCGGCCAAGCTGGCCGGCGAATACACCTTCAAGAACGTCTTCGATGCCTGGGTCGAGCATCGCCGCAAGGAACTCAAGGAAGGCCGCCAGAGTACGCTTTCGCAGATCCTGCGCATCTTCAACAAGGACGTGCTGCCCACCCTAGGGAAGATGTCCATCTATGACATTCGCCGGCCCCAGCTCCTGGGCGTCCTGGCGGCGATCGAGAAGCGCAAGGCGTTCACCACGGCCGAGAAGGTCCGCACCTGGTTCAACCAGATGTTCCGCTATGCCTTGGTCATCGCCGAGGGGCTGGAAGTCAACCCGGCTGCGGACCTGGACGTGGTGGCCGAGCCCAAGCCCCCGGTGGCCCACAACCCCTATCTGCACCTGCCCGAACTGCCCGAGTTCCTTCAGAAGCTGCGACGCTACAACCCCCGGGGCTGGCAGACCCAGCTTGGCGTGCGGCTACTGTTCCTGACGGGGGTGCGCACGGGCGAGCTGCGGTTGGCCGAACCCGAGCAGTTCGACCTCGACCGGGGCTTTTGGATCATCCCGCCGGAGGTCGTCAAGCAACTCCAGGACGAAATGCGCAAGGCCGGCAAGCGGCCGCAGGACGTGCCGCCCTACATCGTGCCCCTGTCCCTGCAGGCCATCGAGATCGTGCGCTATCTCCTGGGCGTGATGCGGCCGGCGCAGAAGTACCTGCTGTCGCACCGCAGCGAACTCAAGAAACGCATCAGCGAGAACACCCTCAACAAGGCCGTGCAGCTCATGGGCTACGAGGGGCGCCTGACCGGGCACGGCATCCGCGGCACCATCTCGACGGCACTCAACGAGATCGGCTACCCGAAGATTTGGGTGGACGCGCAGCTTTCGCACTCCGACCCCAACAAGGTGAGTTCGGCCTACAACCACGCCAAGTACGTGGAGCCGCGTCGCCGCATGATGCAGGACTGGGCCGATCGCCTGGACCTGCTCGAACAGGGCGAAGTGCAAGCTGCGAGCGCGCACCTGACCATCCGTATCGACGGGGTGCCAGCGATGGCGGAAGTGGAGGAAGCGGTGGACGTGGCCCCGACGGTCGCCGAGCCCGGTGTCTCCGGCTCACCGCCCGTGGCGGCCACGCCCATCGTCGTGACCCCCAACAGCGGCGGAATCACGTTCCAGCGCCTGTCGCAGGTGCCGCCGCCTCCGGCGCATGCTCCTGAGTCGGAGGTCTCTGCCATCCAGCGCGAGCGTGAGGAAATGCTGGCCATGTACGAGTCGCCGAACAATCTGCCGGTCGCGCTGTTCGGGAAGCTGGCTGGGAAGTCCAAAGACCAGATCAACCGCGAGCTGAAGGCAGGCAAGCTACTGTCCATCAGCTTGGGCAACCGGGGGCAGCGCGTTCCCGACTGGCAACTGGTGCCGCTCAAGCGCCGGCTGGCCCAAGCGCTCATGAACCAATGCCCGCATGTAGATTCTTGGGCGCTGTATCGTCTGTTGACCAAGCCCCATTCCAACCTCGGAAACCGTGCAGCCATCGATGTCGTCACACCGACCAACGTGGGCAAAGTATTGCAAGCCGTCACGCCCTATAAGGAGTTCGAGCGCTCCAGTACAGACGAGACACCCCAGTTCTCCGAGTTCGTTCGCCAGTTGCAACGCCACGTGAATGCGCTCGAAGAAGCGCCGTGCTGACGAGCCAGGACTTCGACGCCAACGGCGTGCCGCAACGCGTGTTTACCTAGACGCTAGGAGTGCGTTAAATCCCGTCGTGGGCGGCTATTGCAACGAACTGATCAACCAGACGGCCAAGACCGACTGCAATTCCTCCCGGTAAGGTTTTTCGCCTCCGCGTCCGGATGTCCGTTCCTTGAGCGGCGGGTAGGAGGCCTGTACCCAGGATTTATGAGGTTCCCCGCCCCAAGGTCCATTCCCATGTGCGAACCGACAGCTCGGCAAACAGACCTGCCTGTACGTAGGGGTCGTGGGCCACGAAGGCGTGCACGTCGTCGATATGCGCCGCCTGCACAACGAGAAGCGTGCCATCCATGGCGCCTTGCGTGTCCAGCAACGGCCCCCCATGGACAACATTGATCGCGTGGCCCGGATGCTCGCGCAGCCAAATGCGATGCGACGGCCGTACCCGCGCACGCACTTCAGACATGCCAGGATGATCGGTTGCAATGACGATGAAGAAAGAAGCAATACTAGGCGCGCCTTCCGGCGATGCTGGCTGATTGGCATTCATGGCGAGTTCTTTCGGAGCTGTGGTGGGGCATGTTCTATGAAGAGTCGTTAGATCACAGCGATCAAGAGTCGCGGCCCAATACCACGCCTGCAGCAGGCCGCCCTGTCGCCCACGATTCCTTGGCCGCCTCCTTTTCATTCGATGCCGACTTCGCATGGTCAATGCAGAAGATCAAGATCGCCGCCAGCAAGCCTGGAATGCCGATGGCAACGAAGTTGAGCCCCAGAGGCAATTCGGCGCCCACAAGCGCACCAATCACGATCGGCGCCACAATGGCTCCCACACGCCCGACACCAAGGAACCATCCCAGCCCGGTTGCACGAATCGTGTTCGGGTAGAACTGGCCCACGTAGGCGCAGCCTACGATCTGCGTACCGATGGTCGTTCCGCCTGCAAGACCGATCAGCACATAACGCAGGCTAGTGCTGACCTCCTGCCCCAGCATGGCCAACGAGCCTGCCGCAATCAGATACATGCTTGCGAGCACGTACTTGATGTGGAGCCGATCCGCTAGTGTAGTGTTGCATTCTGTTTGGAACTTAATCGGCTATTGGCGCGGATGACCTTTTGCAGGATGTCGCGAGCGTTCTTGGTCCAGATGAACGGCTTGGGGTTGGTGTTGTGATGCGCGATGTACTCATCGATGGCCGAGACGAGTTCGGGCACGCTGGTGAACACCCCGCGGCGTAGCCGGTTCTCGGAGATGTCGCGAAAGAAGCGCTCGACCATGTTCAGCCACGATGCCGAGGTCGGCGTGAAGTGCATGTTGAATCTGGGGTGCTTGGCCAGCCACTCCTGCACAGCTGGATGCTTGTGCGTGGCGTAGTTGTCGGCGATCAGATGCAGCGTCTTGTCCTTGGGCGTCTCCCGATTGATTTGACGCAGGAACTTCAGCCACTCGATGTGGGTGTGGCGCTGCTGGCACTGGCCGATGACCTGACCGTTGAGCACGTTGAGCGCAGCGAACAAGGTGGTTGTGCCGTTGCGCTTGTAGTCGTGCGTCATGGTGGCCGCGCGCCCCTTCTTGAGCGGCAGCCCGGGCTGCGTTCGGTCCAGCGCCTGCACCTGGCTCTTTTCGTCGCAGCACAGCACCAGCGCATGCTCGGGCGGCGACATGTAAAGCCCCACGATGTCTTCGAGCTTTTGCACGAACTGCGGATCGCGCGAGACCTTGAAGCCGCGCACGATGTGAGGCTTGAGACCGTGGGCCTGCCAATGGCGCATCACGGTGCTGGCGCTGACGCCCAACTCAGCGGCCATCGTGCGCGTGCTCCAGTGCGTGGCCGCCTCGGGCTTGGTCTGTGTGGTTAGCTTCACAAGCTTGGCCACATCCACCTTCACCGGCGGTGCGCCGCGCGGCAAGTCGCGCTCGATACCTTGCAGCCCCAATTGCAGGTAGCGTTCACGCCAGCGCGCCACCTGCACGCGCCCAATGCCAAGCTGCTCGGCAATATCCTTGTTTTGCAGCCCCTGCGCGGCCAGCAGCACGATCTGGGCGCGCTGGGCCAATCTGACGCTGGTGCGCTTGGAGCGCGCCAGCCGGCTCAGCTCGCTTTCCTCTTCATCCGTCAACACAATCGTCGGGGCAACTCGCAATTTTTCACTCCAATGCAAACCGTAGTAGAGCATTGGAGCGTGGTTGCTCAATTAAGTTTCATTAAGAATCAAACACTACACTAGCCAGCCGCCAGCGATCGCGCCCAAAATTCCTCCCAGGTTCATCACGATCACGAAAGTCAAGGCTGAGCCGATGCTGTAGCCCGCCGAAGCCATCAGCTTGGTCAACCAGGAGCTCAGCGCGTACACCATGAACAGGCACATCACGCATGACAGCCAAAACAGTACGGTGCTCGGCGTGCGACCGTCCTGGAAGAGCTGCCTGACCGGCGCGGTTGCACCGGCTTGCTCGGCGCCGATGCCGACAAAGGTGTCATCCTGATGGGGTGTGTACGTGGGATCAATTTTCGCGGCGAGCTGTTGCAACGCGCGCGCGTCCTTCCTCCGAATGAGGAACGGCACCGACTCAGGCATGCTGCGGAGGATGAACGGGATCAACACGATCGGCGCGGCGGCCAAGAGAAAGACCGACTGCCAGCCATGGACCTCAATCAGCGATTTTCCAAGCACTGCCGCCAGCACCCCACCAACACAATATCCGCTGAACATCAGCGCGACCAACATGGCTCGCTGCGCATTCCACTGATGGCGGACAGTGATTCCATTCCCATCGCGGACAGCGTTCCAGGCGATGGCGGACACGTTGCGCGGGTGTCCTGAGTGACGCTCAAATCGTAGCCGAAGTGTCCGCCATCAGCGTGGAATGGCGGTCGGCGCGGCCGGCTCAGACGGCCTTGGTGAGCTTGCGCATCGACTCGCCCTTGAGGGCTATCTTGTGCGAGCCGTGCACGATGCGGTCCAGGATGGCGTCGGCCAGCGTGGGCTCGTCCAGCCAGGCGTGCCAGGCCGTCACCGGCAACTGGCTGGTGATGAGCGTCGAGCGCGTGCCCACCCGGTCGTCCAGCAATTCCAGCAGGTCGTTTCGCTCGTGCGCGGCAATCGGCGCGATGCCGAAGTCGTCCAGGATGAGCAGGTCCAGCCGCGCCAGTTGCGCCAGCCGTTTGCCCAGGCTGCCATCGCCGTGGGCCACGTGCAGCTCCTGCAGCAGCCGTGGCGCGCGGGTGTAGAGCACCGAGAAGCCCAGGCGCGCGGCCTGCTGCCCCAGTGCGCAGGCGAGCCACGTCTTGCCGCACCCGGTGGCGCCGGTGAGCAGCACGTTGTGGCCATGGCGCAGCCAGTCCCCGCCGGCCAGGCTGGTGATGACCTCTCGGCTCAGGCCCCGGCTGGCGCGCCAGTCGATGTCCTCCAGGCAGGCACTGGAGACCTTCAAGCGGGCCGCCTTCAACAGGCGCTCCAGGCGCTTGCTGTCACGCCAGTCCACCTCGCGCTGCACCAGCAGCGCCAGGCGTTGTTCAAAGGGCAGCTCGCTGGCCGTGATGTGGGTGGCCGCGTCGCTGAGGGCGGCCACCATGCCGTCCAGGCGCAGGGCGCGCAGTTGGTTCAAGGTCTGTTCGTTGAGCATGGTTCTTCCTTGTTAGGTTTGCTTGCACGTTGGAGTTCAGTGGTAGTAGCCCGGCCCGCGCACGTTCTCGTGCAGCGGCAGGTTCGCCTGTGCGGCCATCGGCGCATCCAGCGGCCGCTGGTCCAGGCCGCAGCCCAGGATGGAGGCGATGCTCTTGTAGGACGGTGAGCGAATCGACTGCGCCCGCGCACAGGCGGCCTCCAGCCGGTCAGCCCCGTACTCACGGCCCAGGCGCATGAGGCCCAGACAGGAGCGGTAACCCTGCTCGGGATGCTGGCGGTGCTCCATCTGCCAGCGCACCACGGCGGCGGTGGCCGCGCCCACGCGCTCACCCCAGGCGATGAGCTTGGCCGGCGTCCACTGCAGGTGCGCCCGGTGCGAGGCCGGCATGTGCTCGGGCGTGGTGGTGTGTGCACCCCGTCGGGGATTGAGGGCGTGGGCGGCCACGCGTTTGCTGCCGTGCAGGACTTCGAGCGTGCCGGCCGTGATGCGCAACTCCACCGGCTCACCCACCAGGGCGTGGGGCACCGAGTAGTAGTGGCCATCGAGCTCAACGTGGTAATCGATGTTGACGCGGGCGGGTTTGAAGCGCGCGATGGGCATGCGCACCGGCGGCAGGGGGCGCAGGGCTGGCCGGTCGAGTTCGGCGAAGGCGCTAGTGCGGTTGCCCGGCAGCTTCTTGAACGCGCGCTGGTTCAAGTCCACCAGCAAGGCGGCAATCGCCCGGTTGAGCTCGGCCAGGCTGAAGAAGGTCTGGTGGCGCAGCCTGGCCAGAATCCAGCGCTCGACCACCTGCACAGCGACCTCCACCTTGGGTTTGTCGCGTGGCTTGGCCGGGCGCGCGGGCATCACGGCCAGGCTGTAGTGCGCACAGAGCTCTTCGAGCAGGCGGTGCGCGGTGGGCTCGTAACGGTCGGGTCGGGCCATGAGGGCGCGCGGCTGGTCAGGCACCAGCAGGCGGGGCACGCCGCCGATGAACTCCAGCGCGCTAATGATGCTGGCCACCCAGTCGGTGGCCTTCTGGCTGGCGGTGGCGCAGGCGTAGGTGTAGTTCGATGCGCCCAGCACGGCCACGAAGACCTGGGCCTGGCGTATCTCGCCAGTGTCGGCATCCACCACGGGAACGGTCTGGCCGGCGTAGTCCACAAAGAGCTTGTCACCGCCCGTGTGGGTCTGGCGCATGGAGCGCTGCAGGCGCCGGGCCCAGGCCTTGTACTTCTCGCAGAAGGCGCTGTACTTGTACGCCTGCCCGCTGTGCTGTTGCTGGTATTCCTCCCAAAGCAACTGCAGCGTCACGCCAGGTCGGCGCAGTTCGCGGTGGATGTGGGCGTGGTCGGGTTCAAGGTGCCGGGACTCGCGCGCCACGGGTGGCTTGTAGAGCCGGGCCTGGAGTTCGTCGTCGTTCAGGCTCTGGGCCAGTGCCCAGTCCACGCCGGCCACGCGCGCGTAGCTGGCTATCTCGCTGACAGTGGATTTGGAGATGCCGAGGGCGGCACCGATTTGACGGGTGCTCAAGGCCCCGCGGTGCAGCAGTTGCAGTGTGTGTCGTAGTTTGCTCATGGTGACCCTGGGTGTGGGCATCGCTGGTTCCGGTCAAAAAACCGGGCAGCGTATGCCGCGTTCGGGTCACTCAGAACACCCCGCAGGTGTCCGCCATCAGTTTGGAATGCTGTCCGCCTTCAGCGTGGAACACTGTCCGCCATCACGCTGGAACACTGTCCGCCATCAGCATGGAATCGTGTCCGCCATCGCGTGGAATACGCACCACCGATCCCCCTCGTCCCTGCGGCTCCTTGAGAACGGCGATCTGGTAGGTTTCTGCAGCGGTGTCGCATAGCGAATATTGGCGCGTCAGGCCGCCCGGCAGTTGCACATCGATGTGTGCCCCCGCGGTGAACGTGGGAAGAGGCTGGCCGTCCACACTGGCCAACTCAATCAGGACAATGTCCTTTGTTAGAGCCTCTTTGCGCACGACACGAACACGCAATGAAGCAGGATCGGGAAGGAAGGCAGTATTCATCGTTCTCACAAAATAGTCATTGCCTCACCGTTTGAGTGGCGGCCTGCATTGAGAGGTTGCATACGGAAATCGGCATTCTCAACATCGCCGCCAAGTCTCAGATCGGAGTGGCCAGCAGAGTCTGTACGCGCAAGGTGTCGTACATCACACGCTTGGCGCGATAACGCCAAACGCCGTTCGCCTTGACTACTTCGTCTTGGTAGGCCCCCGCCTGATAGATAGAGGACTCGCCAGTCAGGCCGGTGATGACCACGACATAACTTGACGTCGTTTGCACGGTGTCCTGTGCCACGTTCGTCAGAACCAGGCCCGAAACCAGGTGCCGGTAGGTGTGGCTTTCGTAGATGTTGGCATTGCGCAGCGAGGTCACCCGGTCGCGTAGCATCTTCTGATTGCGACAGTAGATGACCGGCGCCGGCAGCCCTGCATCCACGTTCTCCTTTGGAATGATTTCGTATCGACAGTCCTCTGTGAAAAATTGCGGCCACGCCTCAAGGTTTCCGCTGTCGAGCGCGCTCACGTACTGGTGCTGCAAGATTGCGATTTCGGTCCAGAGTTGTGCGTTGTTCGTATCCATGCTCAGTACCCCATCAATGCCTGGTAGCTGGTCCAGAAGCGTCGGATCATGTATTCCGTGATCGAAGAGTCCGTCTCCTCTGGAACGTCCTGGGCCATAGCGATGTACGAATGGCTGTCCGGATCCATGCGCGTGGCGCGCTGCACCAGTTCTGTGGCCTCCGTGTCCTCCATCGAGATGTAGCCTGCGGGACCGACGAGGTTGGCCTGGAGGAGGCGCAGTTCGCGCAACTCCGGGGTATCGTCCTCGTAGCCGAAGAAATGAAAGATCAGCTCGAAGTTGTTCGGACCCTTGGGGAGCAACTGGCGCGCCGCCAGCGTGTTGTGGATCTGCTGGATCACCAATTGGGGGAAGATGGCCTGGATGTTGTTGGTGGTGATTTCTTCGTACTCTTGGATCTGCCCGAGCAGGGTTGGGTCTTCCAGCACGAGCTTGTTGTTCATCGTGCGCACCTTCTGGGCCTCGTAGGCCGTGACCTGCCCCCTTCCAGCCGTACCAACGTAGTGGCAGCGAAGTCCGTCAACTTGGAGAATGACGGACATGAGAAAGAGCAGATTTACCGAGGAGCAGATCATCGGTTTCATCAAACAGGCCGAGGCCGGTTTGCCGATCAAGGATCTGTGCCGCAAAGGCGGCTTCAGCGACGCGACCTTCTACAAATGGCGCGCCAAGTACGGCGGCATGGACGTGCCCGACGCCCGGCGGCTGCGTGAGCTGGAGGCGGAGAACAACAAGCTCAAGAAGCTGTTGGCCGAGGCGCACTTGGACATCCACGCACTGAACACCGCCTTCGGGGTAAAGCGCTAGCCCCACAGGCCAAGCGTGCGGCCGTTGCCACCATGATCGAGCGATGCGATCTGAGCGAGCGGCGCGCCTGCGGGCTTGTGGGGCTCTCCCGCGACAGCTACCGCCATCCACCTGAGGCCGATGCCATGACGAAAGAGCTCAGCAGCAAGATCGTCGAGATCGCACATGCACGCCGACGCTTCGGCTATCGGCGCATCCATGACATGCTGCGCCCGCACTTCCCGGGTGTGAACCACAAGCGCGTCTACCGCCTGTACAGCGCCGCCAATCTGGCGGTGCGCAAGCGCAAGAAGGTCAAACGCCCCGCCAACGAACGCGTGCCGCTGCAACTGGCCACGACGGTCAATGAGGTGTGGAGCATGGACTTCGTCAGCGACAGCCTGAGCACGGGACGGCGCATCAAGTGCTTGACGGTCGCTGATGACTTCAGCCACGAGTGCGTGAGCATCACGGTGGACTGGGGCATCTCGGGCCAGTACGTCACGCGGCTGCTCGACCGGGCCGCCGTCTTCAGGGGCTACCCGCTGGCCGTGCGCACCGACAACGGCCCGGAGTTCACCAGCCGGGCCTTCATGGGCTGGGCGCAGACCCACGGCATTCGCCACATCCTGATCGAGCCGGGACGGCCCATGCAGAACGGCTACATCGAGAGCTTCAACGGCAAGTTCAGGGACGAATGCCTGAACGAACAGTGGTTCAAGACGCTGCAGCAGGCCCGGTCGGCCATTGCCGTCTGGAGGCAGGACTACAACGAGGTCAGGCCGCACAGCAGCTGTGGGCGAATGCCACCGGCGAAGTTCGCCGAGCTGCATCGCCAGCGCGCTGGCGATGCAGCTCGAGCCAACTCAACGACCACCGAGATCGAGATCAACTAATCTTGCAACCCCGGACTTCCTCGTTATGAATGGCACGGCAAAAGGGGGCAGGTCAAAGTCGTACACGTTCGGGATCTCCGCCTCCAAGCCGAGGAAGGACCAGGTCGCACCGCGAAAGATTCGCTCCTGCTCGCGGTCATACACTTCCTGCGAACTAAAGACCCGAAAAGGCACTTCGGAACCATTGGGCTGTAAAAAAGACACTGTGCGCTCGGCATGCGCAGACGGCTTGGCGACCATTTCGGACATGGCTTAGAACCTATCCGTAAATTATGTTGACCTCGGCAGGCACCTTGCGGAACGCGATGATTGCGGCTGCAAGATGGTTGAGCGCCACGAAGCTTCGTTCGAGTTTTTCGTACCGAACGAGCAGCTTACGGAATCGGTTGAACCAACTGTGACAGACCTCGACAACCCACCGTCGCGCCCTCCTGCTTGGATCACGCCGCTTGGCATCTGCCTCTGTGCGCCGGCCCACGACATGGGGGATGTAGCCGTGGTCTTCAATGGTGCGAAGGTGGGCGACACCACGGTAGCCCGCATCAGCGCACAGGTGCTTGCTTCTTCGATGCGGCGGATTCTTGCGCTTGACGACGATGGCAGTGAGAACGTCGTCCAGCCGCTTGCAGTCATGCACATTCGCCCCGGTGACGACGAGCGACAAGGGGACGCCACGACCGTCCACCAGAAGATGGCGCTTGCTGCCTTTTTTTCCCCCGATCCGTCGGGTTTGGGCCGACGGCTTCTTGCGCCAATGGTGCCTTCATCATCGCGCCGTCGATGCTCTGCCAGCGCCACGCGATCCCTTCCATCTCGTCGTACTCTGCCAGACCAGACTTCCACAGATCCTCGAAGAAGCCAGCGGCTTCCCATTCGAGAAACCGCTTGTGAACTGCGCTCGCGCTTCCGAAGCGCTCCTTGGGCAACGCCTTCCACTGGCAGCCGGTGCGCAGCACGAAGACAATGGCCTCGAACACCAGTCGAGGTGGCTTTGGTGGGCGCCCCGCACCGGGCCTGCGCACGTAGGTCTTGTTTGCCACCGGGCGCGCCGGTATCAGCGGCTCTACTCGTCGCCAGAACTCATCGCTCACCACCCAGGAATCAACGCGCTTTGCCAAGGTCTCGATCCAACGCCGCATCAACTACAGCTCGGATCGAGAGTTTAACTATTTACGGATAAGTTCTTAGTCTCCTTTTTCAACATTGCGTTGAATGGAGTCTAGGAACGCCTGCTCATCTCAGCTATCCGCTGCGCGAATATGTATATGAATCAGAATCCGGATTGCGAAAATCCAAGGGATATCCCCAGAGTCCGAAACTGGTGAAAATAGAAAGACCCCAGGCGACATGCCATGCGGCCGGCCTTAGCGCGTGCGCGTACTTTCTTAATTGTTGAATTGATCGGCTGGGCGATTCCGTACCTTGGAGCGGCGCCAAGAAGGCCGTATCAGACGGATGTCAGCGATGAAGAGTGGAGCTTTGCTGCGCCGTACCTTGCTTGCCTTCATGGCCGAGGACGCTCCGCACCGCGATCCATTGCCTTAACGAACTGAGGGCTTGGCACTCCGGGGCGTCCACACACGCTCTCAGGCTGGTACTGCTACGGTGCTGTCTTGGCTGCCTCCGCCGCCTGCGTAAGCATGGGGCATAGACCAAGGGCAGGATCAGGATCACCACGTCTGCGGCACCGAGATAAGCGATGAAGCGATGGATGGGGGAATCCGGTTCGCTAACACCAGGCAAGACGCCACAGCCCATCCGTCAGGCAACATTGACTCCAGTTGCCGTTACGCGGGTCAGCAAGGATTTGAGCCGGTCTGGAAGGACGGTGCCAAGGCCTCGAACGGTTCGGCCCCGCAACAGCGGCAGCCCATCCTGCAGATCCTGCAGCGCGCAAACCAGTCGTGCTCGCGAGAGACATACCGGCCGTCGCCACGCCGTAGCGCTCGGCATGCACTGACGCTGCGATATCGCAGTCAGGAGAGAGCGCAACACCGGCGCTGCGCCGTCTGGTGCGGTGACTCTCCGAAGCGTTGCCGGTAGTAGGCGGCGAATCGGCCGAGGTGGCCGAATCCGTAGAACAGGGCTGTCTCGGTGATGTTGGCACTCGGGTGCTCGGATAGCCACGCATGGACAGCATCCAGGCGCATGTCTCGTAGCAACTCCATGGGGCTCATCTGCCGGTGACGTTGACAGGTCTGCTGCAGGACCCGGGCGCTGACGCCGGCCGCACCTGATAGGTCTGCCAGTCCGATAGGCGCCCCAAGGCGCTCACGCATATAGTCTTCCATGGCCTGAAGCCGGGCGATGGGGTCGCGCGCAACGAAGTTCCGATCGCTCGACTCGCGCGGCAAACTACAGGAACTGGCCGCGCGCAGCAGCGAAGCCAAGCCCTGCTCGATATGCTCCACCCACGCGGCGGGCTCTCCCGCGCAGGTCGGTGCGGACGACGCGCCCAGCAACACCTGGACCAGCAGCAGCCACTGCGTATCCAGCCCTGCTGGCAAAGTCGCAAGTGGTGCCATCGGTGCGATACCACCCGCCTCGATCATGTCGCGCGGAATTTTCAGGATGAGTTGCTCACACCCCGCCTCCCAGCGCATGCGCCAATTTCGCCGTGGGGCCATCCAGCCGGTGCGCCCTTGGGGCAATACCATATGCTGGCCGTCAACGCTCAATTCTGCGGCGCCTCTGATCGAATGATGCACCACGATGAACTCCTCGCTCGGTCTTGGTGCAATTTCGACCTCTGCACCATAGCGAAAGGAGAACAGGGTTAGGCGCCGCGCGCGTGCCTTGTACAAAGCCGCATCGACGTTGCCCGAACGCCATGTCAGGCTATGGTCGGCCAACTCTCGCGCTGCCGCGTCATGCATGCGCACGGCCTGATGGGACTGGAATACACGTTGTCGGTAAAGGGCGTCGAAATTCCTCGGAGGAGAGTAGGACAGATGCGCCATCGCAACCTCGTGGTGGTGGTGGTGTTGTTGTGTTCACTCCGCCCGGCTGTGCGGCTGGAGTGGCCAACGCCTGGGGCGTCAACTTGTATCAAAAGAAAATTCCATGCCAACCTCCTCAAGCGGAAGGCGGGCGTCCGTGGTACGCATCGCGCAGCAATGCAAGCAATGCGTCTCGATCCAGTTCCCGCGGATTGGGATAGCGGTCCTGCAATGCCAGGTCGCCAACATGCTCAATATCCTCCTCGCGCATTCCGAGATCGCGCAAGGCCACGGGTGCGCCATTGTCGCGAGCCAATTCGTACAAGGCCGTGGGTGGATCGTCATGCCCCAGGGCAATGCGCAGCACACGCATTGCGTCTGGCACCGCGCGCGCGTTATAGGCCAGCGCGTGGGGCAGCACGACCGTATGGGTCTGGGCATGAGGGAGATCGAGCGTTCCTCCCAGCGTGTGGCACAGCTTGTGGTGCAATGCCATACTGACGTTGCCAAGCACGCTCGCGCAGAGCCAAGCGCCATAAAGCGCGTCGCCGCGAGCCTGAAGATCTCTTGGTGATTGATACATTCTGGAAATCGCGCGTACCGTCGCTGCGATTCCTTCCTGGGCCATGATGGTAAGCAGCGGCGTGGCATCTGGCGCATACAGGCCTTCAACTGCATGGGCTATTGCATTGATCGCGCTGGTCACGCTGATGCTAAGGGGTAGCTCTAGGGTCAGCCGGGGCTCGTAGATAACTGCACGGGGCATGACACGCGCGTCGCGGCCGGTTTTCTTGACGCCACCCTCTGTGATACCGAAGATGGACGTCATCTCGCTACCTGCATATGTCGTGGGCACAGCGACGATGGGCAACTCTGTACGGAGCGCCACGATCTTAGCGAGTCCGATAGTAGATCCCCCACCAATCGCAATGACGCCATTAGCCTCACTCGTGCGCGCAATCTTGCAGGCCTCCTCAGCCACCAAAGCGGGTACATGCATGGTCGCACCATCGTAGAAGGCTGCCACGTGGCCGATGACCGGCTCGGCTACTTGCCGTCCCAGGGGCGCCTGCTCAGGCGTGGTCAACACGAGCGCCCGGTCAATGCCGAGACGTTCCAGTTCCTGCGGCAATCGGGCGAGGCTGTCGGGTCCAAAAATCACCCGCGGGGAACGATAGTCGTGAATGAAATTCATGGCTTCTTGCTCTGCAAGGGCGCCAGGAAATCCAGTGTACGTTCGTTGGCCAACGCCGCGGCACTCGCCACATAGCCCGAACTGCTCGTCCTGGCGAACGAGTGTCCGGCCTCTTCGTACCAGTGCACTTGCAGCAATGGATTGGCACCGAAGCCTTCAGTAATCAGCTGGCGGCTTGGCGCGGGCACGAAGTGGTCTTGGCCGCCCATGTGAAACAACGCCGGATGCTTGACTTCCGGGACCTTGTTGAGCTGCTTCTCCAGTCCAACACCGTAGTAGCCTACGGCGCGATCCACGTATCCTTTGGCGGCCACTAGAAAGGCAAGCGCACCGCCCAGGCAATACCCCACCAATCCCACCTTGCCGTTGCTGTAGGGTTGGTGTCGCGCATAGCGGATAGCAGCCTCCAGATCGCCCACGCCGGCCTCCATGTCGAAGGCCTGCCAGAGCTTGTAGGCTTGCTCTCTCTGCGCCTCATCCTGCGGATCGAGTGCTGTACCTGGCGCCTGGCGCGCGTACAGATCAGGGCAAACTGCCGCATACCCCTGGTCGACCAGCCATGACACCGTTTCTCGCATGAACGCGTTCACACCAAATATTTCTTGAGCGATCACAATCACGGGAGCGGGCGCTTTGGCCGGCGAGCCCACGAGCGCGCCGAATGTATGCCCGTCATACGATTGAATCGATATCCCTTCAGTCAACATCTTCATCTCTCCGATTACAGTTCATTGGGTGTTGAGTCGATGGTGGACGATCAACTGGCCCCATCGGTCGATCTCGTTGTCCCATAAGACGCCCAGAGCTTGCGATGTTCCCCCCTGCGCTGAAGCGCCGATATCCGCCAGCGCCTTTTGTACCTCCGGGGTCTTCAGTGCTTCATTCATTGCTGTGTTGAGCACCTTGACGATGTCCGGCGAGGTACGTGACGGCACAAATAAGCCAAACCATGTCAGGACCTCGAACTTCGGTTGGTCGGCTGCTTGCGCCAGGGGAGGAATCCCAGGCAATGAGGGCGCGGGTTGCAAGCTGGTGACACCCAGCGCACGCACCCGTCCAGATTTGATAAACGACTGCTGTGCGGTGATCGAATCGACCATCATGGAGACTCGCCCCGCGATCAGGTCGGCGGCAGCTGGCGTGCTCCCTTTGTAGGGCACGTGGAGCAGGTCAACCCCGGCCTGAGCGGCCAGCAGAGCGGCCGCCAGATGGACCGACGTCCCCATGCCTGCAGAGGCGAATGACACCTTACCGGGGTTGGCCTTTGCGTACGCTAGTAGGCTCCTGGCATCCTTGTATGGGGAATCAGCCGGCACCACTAGAACGCTGGGGATAGTTGCCAACAGCGCCACGGGGGCAAATGCTTTCCGAGCATCGTAGGCGACGTTCGGATAAAACCACTTGTCCACTGCCAGCCCTGTCGAGTTCACCAGCAGCGTATAACCGTCAGCCGGGGAGCGCGCGACCTCCGCGCTGCCGATGATCCCGCCCGAGCCCGGACGATTCTCCACTGTCACCGGCTGCCCCAGCGTTTGCGACACGCGCTGGGCCAAGACACGAGAAACCATGTCGATTGCACCGCCCGGCGGGAATGGAACGATCCATCGAATGGGCTTGCTCGGGTAGTCTGCAGCACTCGCCGTTACTGCCAGCAAGCTCAAGCCTACGCAGCCTAGCCAGACGACCAAACGAATTGATAAACGAGACAACATGGTGATTTTCCCCTAACTGACTTCAATCAACCCGCGCGGGTGAAGTGGCGCAGCTTGTCCGGATCGATATCAACACCCAACCCAGGACCCGAGGGCAACCGAATCTCGAAGTCCTTGATCTCGAGTTGGGTCTGCGTAAGCGTGTCGGCTAACACCCAGGGCCCTAGCAGTTCACATCCGAAGGGCATCGTCGGCAATGTGGCATACACATGGAGAGCAGCAGCGGTGCCGATTGATGAATCCAACATGGTGCCCCCATAGGACGCAATGCCCGAGGCTTCCGCGATCGCAGCGACCTTGAGGGTATTTGCCACCCCGCCCATGTTGCACAGCTTCAGCGAGAAGGCGTCGACGCAATGATGGCGCGCCAGTTCGAAGGCGGACGCCAGCGAGCTCAGGCTTTCATCGGCCAGGATGGCCACCCCGTTGTCGGCCGACAGGCGCCGAAGCGCATCGAAGTTGCTGCGTGCCACCGGCTGTTCGACCAGTTCGACACCGGCCGCCTCCAGGCGCGGAATCCACACCGATGCCGTGTTCTCATCCCAGGCCTGGTTGATATCGACCCGCACCGCAGCACGGTCACCGACGCGCTCGATAATCTTCTCGATATGGCGCAAATCATCTGCCGGGGAGCGCACGCCAAGCTTGATCTTGAACCGGTTGTGCCGGCGCCGCTCGATCATTTCCTCGGCGATTGCGATGTCCCGCTGCGTGTCGCCGCTCGCCAGGGTCCAGGCAATGGGGATGCCCTGCTGGATCGCGCCGCCGATCAAATCGCTCAGCGGCAGGTTCAGAGAGCGTGCCTTCAGATCATGCAGCGCAACGTCGATGGCCGCCTTGGCCGAATAGTTTCCGGTTACGGCGCGCTCCATTAAGTGCTGGAGCTCTCGCAGATTTGTCGCGTCCTTGCCGATCAGGAGCGGCGCCAAGTACGTTTCGATGATGACCTTGATGGTTTCAGCGCATTCGGAACTCCAAGTCGGCCCACCTACGCTGCTGCCCTCGCCGATGCCGACAAGCCCGCCCGCACGGATCTGCACGATCGCATAGCTCTGCTTCTGCACCGTGGTAAACGACATCTGGATGGGACGCGAAGCTGGGACGTCCACCAGCGTCACATCGATCGCTTCGATCTTCATGCCACTGTCTCCGTAGCCGACTTGCGTTGCTCGGCCTGCTCACGCTCGATTACGAAGTCCAGGGTCATGACCCGCACCCCGTCCTCGATCGTCTCGGGCGTAATCAGGTCGGGGGTGACGCCGTGACAGCAGTCATCGTCCACCCATTTGCCCCCTTCGAAGTAGTATTGCGTGGTCAACGGTTCGAAACCGTCCTTGCGCACCTTGAAGTGCACGTGCGCGGGACGCCACGTATGGCTTCCCATCATTTCAAGCAGCGCGCCGGTCGGTCCCTTGTTCTGGATCTGGTACGGGGCGGGCATGGTGGTGCGCACGGCGTACTTGCCCTGCGCATCGGCCACGACCTTGCCGCGGTACAAGTCGGTCGGGATCTGGTCATGAAAGCCGCTGTACTTGCCGTCGGGCGTGGAGTGCCACACGTCGATGACAGCGCCAGCGAGCAACTCGCCCGTGTCCGAGCGCACCGTACCGCGAATGATCAGCGGTTTGTGGTCGTCGGTATCGTAGGTCTTGAGGACGCCTTCAACTACAGGAGCACCTTCCAGGAAGTACGGCCCCTGGATCGCAGGCGCAGAGGTCCGCGAGCGCCACGCCTTGCCTTCGATGATGGTGCTGTTCAGGAAAACGTCCAGAAGCAGCGCGGTTTCCCGCGTCTGTGCGACCTCGGTGAGATAGTCGACACCCGCGCGGTATTCGGCTTCCGTGACGCGCTTGTCCAGCAAAATTTTGCGTACTGCCTCGACGATCGCGCCTGCGACCTCGGCAACTCGTTTATCCATGACTCGTCTCCTTTCAAGATCTCATGGTTGAAACACCGATGAGTTGGTGCTTCAAACATGAATGCTAAGATTCGCGTGTCATGCGGTCCAATACCTTTTTTTAGCCTTTGCAATACGGGATCGGTATGGCTTAGGGAAACTCTGAAGAAGACTTCCTAATTTTGGCAAAATGTCCGAATCCCACCCGCCGAGTTTTCCGATGAAGCAGATGACCTTCGCCGACGCCGAGTACGCCGGCAAGCGCAAGCAGACCCGCAAAGAGTTGTTCCTGATCGAGATGGATCGGGTGGTGCCGTGGAAGGGTTTGATCGCCTTGATCGAGCCGCATTACCCCAAGGGTGAAGGCGGTCGTCCGGCCTATCCGCTGATGGCGATGTTACGCGTGCATTTGATGCAGAACTGGTTTGGCTACAGTGATCCGGCGATGGAAGAGGCGCTCTACGAGACCACTATCCTGCGCCAGTTCGCGGGTTTGAGCCTGGAGCACATCCCCGACGAAACCACCATCCTCAACTTCCGTCGTCTGCTGGAAAAACACGAGCTGGCCGCGGGCATCCTGGCGGTGATCAATGGCTATCTGGGTGACCGGGGTCTGTCGCTGCGCCAAGGCACGATCGTCGACGCCACGCTGATCAATGCGCCGAGTTCGACCAAGAACAAGGACGGTAAGCGCGACCCGGAGATGCACCAGACCAAGAAAGGTCAGCAGTATTATTTTGGCATGAAGGCCCACATCGGCGTGGACGCCGAGTCCGGCCTGGTGCACAGCGTGGTGGGCACAGCAGCCAATGTGGCGGATGTAACCCAGGTCGATAAGCTGCTACACGGCGAGGAAAACATGGTCGGTGCCGACGCGGGTTACACCGGCGTCGAGAAGCGCCCCGAGCATGCGGGCCGTCGAGTGATCTGGCAGGTTGCGGCGCGCCGCAGCACCTACAAGAAACTCGATAAGCGCAGCGCGCTATACAAAGCCAAGCGCAAGATCGAGAAGGCCAAGGCTCAGGTCCGCGCCAAGGTCGAGCATCCGTTCCGAGTGATCAAGCGTCAGTTCGGTTATGTGAAGACGCGCTTCCGTGGCTTGGCCAAGAACACCGCACAACTGATGACGCTGTTCGCCCTGTCGAACCTGTGGATGGCACGCCGACATTTACTGACGAATGCAGGAGAGGTGCGCCCGTAATGTGGGCAATAGCCGCCGCGAGGTGCTCGCGGCGGCTGGAAACAGAGAAATAAGCGGGTGATCCGAGCGTTTTTGATCGTTTTGCCGCTTTTAAAATCAGTGGAGACTGAAGTCAGCCAGAAATGCATGGCTACTTCAGAGTATCCTTAGCGGTGTCCACCCCTAGGGAAAACCAGAGGTCTTAAATGGAATTTCGGCAGCTTCGCTATTTCATCGCGGTCGCAGAAGAGGGAAATATCGGTGCTGCGGCAAGACGCCTGCATATTTCCCAGCCGCCCATTACCCGCCAAATACAGGCCCTGGAACAGGATCTCGGCGTGGTGCTGTTTGAACGCACGCACCGCGGCGTCGAATTGATGGCAGCGGGTACAACATTTTTAGAGGATGCCAGGCGCCTACTGCACGTTGCCGAGATCTCAAGGGTGAGATCACGTGCAGCATCGCGCGGTGAAATCGGGGAATTGCGCGTCGCCTATTTCGGAACCGTCGTTTTGCATACGCTACCGCTACTGCTGCGGCAACTCTTGTCGGTTGCTCCCTCGGCAACTGTGTCCTTGACGCAGATGAGCAAGAACCGCCAGATTGAAGCGCTGGACGCTGGCACCATCGATATCGGGTTCGGGCGTTTCTACCCCTATCAGGAGGGTGTAGTTGTCCGAAACGTAACCAATGAGAGGCTATTTCTGGGTGCGCAAAAGTCGCGCGCTCGCTCGTTTGGTGAGCAAGTTCATTGCAGCGCGCTTCGTAACGAGCCCTTGATCCTGTTCCCGCGAGAAGGACGCCCCAGTTTCGCAGACGAAGTCATCGGCGTATTCAAAAACGCGCGAGTGGAGCCAAAGGTTGTCGCCATAGTTGAAGACGTCAATGCAGCCATGGCTCTGGCGTTGGCCGGCGTCGGCGTGACAATTGTTCCCGAGACAGTAGCCATGATTTCGTGGCCTGACTTCGGCTTCACTGAACTCGTGGGCTCCAAGGCCACTGTACCGGTCAGTTGTATCTACCGTCACGATCACATTGCGCCGATTCTGAAAACATTCTTGAACTTGCTACCTATTCGAGAATCGCAATAGATGCCAATCGTTAGGTTGTCGAGCCCGCAATTCGGCATAACACTGGCCGTAAAGCGGGCATCAATCGCTGTACTCCAACTCTTACTGCGACATGGCTCACGCTAAAAGGAAGGCACGCGCAGCGAGGGCAATGCCCGACGCAATCAGCGCCGGGCCACCGCTATCAGTACTCCGAAGCCGACCAGCCGCCCGCCGAAGGCACGGTCGATCCAATGGCGGAAAGCCAGCAGACGATCGCGCACGGCACCGGCAGAGAAGCATAAGGCCACCAGGCTAAACCAGCCCATGTGCGCCGCAGCGATGAAAGCGCCATAGCCAATCTGCACTGCCAGCGGAGTGTCGGGCCGCACCACCTGCATAAACAGGCTGACGATGAATACCGTGGCTTTGGGGTTCAGCGTATTGGTCAGGAAACCGGTACGCAGCGCAGCGCCATCCGAGAGCGGCGCCATACGCTTTTCGGTCAGTGCGCCGCCAGCTTTCGTGCACAGCATTTTTATGCCGAGATAAATTAGATAGGCAGCACCGACCAGTTGATGGGGCTCTGTTGCAAAGATTGGCGGCAGTCAGAGGTAGGCTGTCGCTCTGCGCCGATCAGGCGGCTGCTGCGAAATGGTGGTTGAGCATGCCCATGGCCTCCGTCAGCGCCGAGGGCCCAATGCCAAAAGCTCTCTCCACAAGGCGCACCTCGCCCCTGATGCCGGGCTGCAGGCACCAGGGGCGAGCCTGTCCTTTGCGCAGGGCTCGCATGACTTCGAATCCCTTGATCGTGGCATAGGCCGTGGGGATCGATTTGAAACCGCGCACCGGCTTGATCAGTATCTTGAGCTTTCCGTGATCGGCCTCGATCACGTTATTGAGATACTTCACCTGCCGGTGGGCCGTCTCCCGGTCCAGCTTTCCTTCGCGCTTCAATTCGGTGATCGCTGCACCATAGCTCGGCGCTTTGTCGGTATTGAGCGTGGCAGGCTTTTCCCAGTGCTTCAGGCCTCGCAGGGCCTTGCCCAGGAACCGCTTCGCTGCCTTGGCGCTGCGGGTCGGCGACAGGTAGAAATCGATCGTGTCGCCCCGCTTGTCGACTGCCCGGTACAGGTAGGTCCACTTGCCCCGCACCTTGACGTAGGTTTCATCCAGGCGCCAGCTCGGATCAAAGCCACGCCGCCAGAACCAGCGCAGCCGCTTCTCCATCTCCGGGGCGTAGCACTGGACCCAGCGATAGATCGTCGTATGGTCGACCGAAATGCCGCGTTCCGCCAGCATTTCCTCAAGGTCGCGATAGCTGATCGGATAGCGACAATACCAGCGCACCGCCCACAGGATCACATCACCCTGGAAATGGCGCCACTTGAAATCCGTCATCGTTCCGTCCGTCCAATCTCCGCCAAGCATGCTCAAGCTTCACGATTTTTGCAACAGAGCCCGCGCCCTCAAGGCTAAATTACCGGCGGTGCTTTGTCTCACCGTCGTTGGCACAGAGGGCCGGCCTGAGAATGCGATACGGCGCTGTTGTTGAGAAACTAAGTGTACTATCCCAGGCCGGCACGACAGCCGCCACCAGATCCGCTTTACTAGCAAGTCTCATGCCAAGGCTTCCGCGTTCGACGAGCGAATCAAATCACGCAGTTTCACGCTGGTATCAGCGAGCTGTTCGGAACGGATAGTCGCCCTGTTATCGACCAATGTCTTGGCCAATGCGAAGTCCTTTGGAGCGTCGATAGCAACAGCGGCCACTAATCGCCCCTCGCATATTCGAAAAAACAGTGCGGCACCTTCTCCCGGAGTGCCACGGAATACATATTCGCCCGCTCCTTCGATATCGCCAGCCATCTGCATTCGATGACCCGCAATTTCGGTCCACGACAAAGGAGTTTGCGGCGCTTCGACTGCGGTCCCCATTATTGCTGCTGCGACGGCGGCCGCCTGAGTCTGGCAATTGAGATAAGTCTCAAGCGACCGTTGGCCGCCGTCGAGGAGTGGCCATGTAGCAGCATCGCCGACCGCGTAAATTCCGTTGGAGGACGAAGCGCCATAACCGTTGACAATCACCCCGCGGTTACAGGCTAAGCCTGCCTCGCTTGCCAGCTCGTCGACGGGTTGGGCGCCGATGCAGATCAGTGCACAATCGGCGTCGAACCGCCGTCCGTCGCTACTGATGACCTCGCGAAGGCGACCTTCTCCAACAAATTCGACAACGCCTGTGTTCAATACAACATTGATACCAAGAGCGCCCAATCTGCCTCTACACCATGCTCCGATCGTCCTTCCTAGTACTCGAGCTAACAGCTCGTCAGCCGCCTCAAGAATAGTTACCTCCAGTCCTAACTTATGAGCCGTGGTAGCCACCTCACAGCCAATCAAACCGCCTCCCATAACGACAAGGCGCGCTCCCCGGATACAACTGAGTTTAAGCCTCTGCACATCGTCAAAATCACGGAGGGTCATAACTCCAGACAGATCCACGCCGGGCAAAGTAGGAACGCGTGCGCGACTACCGGTAGCGATGACTATCCCATCAGCTCTCATGACACGGCCGTCATCTAACGTAACTTCCTGGCGCGCAGCCTGAATCTGCGTTACAGATCTCCCGAACATAGTTTCGACTCTGGCCTCTTCGAACCAGCCCTCTGGCGTTAGCGGGGGAGGGCTTCCAATATCTCCGCTGAGCACCGCCTTTGATAGCGAAGGTCGGTCGTAGGGCATATATGGCTCTCGTCCAATCAAGCAAATGCCCTCCTGGTATCCTTGCGCCCGCAAAGCTTGAGCGGTGCTGACGCCAGCTATGCCACTACCGATGATGATGATTTGTTTCATGAGGACTTGACCTCTCCTCCATCAAGATCGACGAGAACGTCATCACCATCGACTTTGACAGGAAACACTCGAAGCGCCTGGCACGGCGGCATGGCTTTGACCTTACCGGTCCGGACACAAAACTTGCCCCAATGGAGAGTGCATTCCACTATGTCGCCATCGAGATACCCATCAGAGAGGGACCAATCTCCATGAGTGCACGTGTCCTGAACCGCGAAAAATTCCCCGCCAACGTTGCATATGAGGACGGGCTCTGACCCGCCCTCATAACGATGCATTTCGCCTTTCGGTAGATTCTTTCGCTCTATTACTTTCGTGTATCCCACAATCCGATCCTCAGAAGAAGAAGCTTAAGTTATTCGACAGAATTGTGGACTGGTCGATCAGGATCGTGCGATTGACGATTTCAAAGCCGGCATCAGTACGGGTTCGACGCAGGCGATCTCGACGTTCGCCAGCAAAGATGTCGAGTTGACGCTCCAACCGATTACGGTAGACGATGAATGCTGCGGACACTTCATACTCGCCGGACCTATCCCCTTCTTCGATCATTACGTTAGAGATAACATGACGGGTGCGCGAAGCGGGGTTCTCAGACCATCCAACGTCAGATGTTATCTTCCGGATGCGCCCAGTCATCATTTGATGATCGTCATCGAAGTGGGCGAAGCTGCGCGAGTCACCAAACTCGTTTCTTGCTTCCCGCATGACACGAGTCGTACGGATTGGCATGAAATAGTGGATATCTTGGGCCAAGAGAGAGAACCACTCTTCATATCGACGATCATCAAGAAGCCTCGCTTCCCAATAATAGAATTGTTCGATCTCGTGCTGTAGATTCAGCGGCACGAGGCGGGGCTTCATCTGTCCACTTTCTGTTGTTACCGACATGCTCACATCCCCCTCCTTGTGTCGCTTTCTTGCGAATAGCCGGCCGATTGTTCTACGGAATCGGTATGGATGCCGTTTGAGTCCAACTTATTTACCGATCCAGGACGCGTCTGATTCAATGCCGCCCAATTCGGCGAGGTCATCATACGCGCCCAGTGCGTATAGAAGCCACGCACCGCGTTCTCGTTGTAGATATAGCCAATGCGGCCTGGGTAGTCCGGGTGGCTTCCCTCGTCCCTGCCGATTCCCATGGAAACGGCGAATGGTCTGCTCCGTGCTTTATAGCCTTTCAATACTTGCTGAATCTCGACCCAGTTCTCGCCGTCGTCCTGCTCGAACACTCCGCCTGCTGAAAACGTGCGCATGGACTGCCTACGAAATTCATCCTTGATCTCGTCTGAAGCATCCGCATCCACGACCGCAAAATTCCACACTTCCATCTCATTGGGTCCGCGGGGATGCCACATTCGGAAAAAGTTGGCGCCTGCAAGTAAGGAGAGGTTTGGAAACACTGTCATGTGCATGAGGCCCATCTGTGCTTGCGTCGTGGCACCGAAACGCAGCGCAGCCTTTTCAGCAGCGGCACCTTTAGTCCAGTAATCGACTATTTTCTCACTGCTCGTCGCAGCCATCATATTGGTGTCGTCCACGAAGAATCCTGCGCCATGCCCCCCCCATAATGCGCGGTACTGATGACCTTTCGTCGGCAGCGACAGATCACTCAGGCCCTTGTCAGCTGGCAGCCCGGCGAGAACGCCCGAAATGTGAGAGGTCGTACCTGCGTGATACATGTCACTACAGGATTGTTCTGCCCCAAACTTCCAGTTACAGGGGACTACCCATTTCTCAATGCCGGGAATAGCGACCGTGCCAGCCTCTGTCCGGTCGAGTATAGTGTCCAGATAGAATCTAGCTTCGCCCAGATAGGTGGCTAAATCCGGCGCCTCGGTATCCCAATTCGCGAAGATCAAGCCTTTATACGTTTCGACACGTGCCTGAAGCGGTCCCGATTCTTTCTTGTCCAACGTCGGAAAGCACTCGCTGTAGGGAACATCTACCAACGTTCCCGCAGTGTCGTACGCCCAACCGTGATAGCTACAGGTAAACGACTTAGCATTGCCGCAATCTGCTCGACAAAGCCGCATTCCTCGGTGACTACATTGATTGAGAAAGACTCGGATGCTAGCGTCCTTCTGCCGAACGACAAGCACCGGATCCTCACCCATATAGTTGGTCATGAAGTCGCCGGCCTTTGCGATCTGCGATTCGTGCCCCAACAACAGCCACGATTTTGCGAAGATCCGCTCGAGCTCCAATTGATAAAGAGCTTCGTCTGTATAGATGCGTGGGTCAACCCATCCGTGCTGTTCACTCACCAATGCGGCTATATCTTCTTCCGCCCATTTCGTCGCTTCCGAGGCAGTGCGGACGTTATCGGTCATAGTTTTCATGGTCATATCTCCGTTTCAACATTGAAGTCACTCATAACAGATCGTTCTGGCATCGCCTCGCCCGGCTCGCCCGGCCATGAGTCTAGGAAGCTCAGAACCGCATAGCTCTGCTTCTGCACCGTGGTAAACGACATCTGGATGGGACGCGAAGCTGGGACGTCCACCAGCGTCACATCGATCGCTTCGATCTTCATGCCACTGTCTCCGTAGCCGACTTGCGTTGCTCGGCCTGCTCACGCTCGATTACGAAGTCCAGGGTCATGACCCGCACCCCGTCCTCGATCGTCTCGGGCGTAATCAGGTCGGGGGTGACGCCGTGACAGCAGTCATCGTCCACCCATTTGCCCCCTTCGAAGTAGTATTGCGTGGTCAACGGTTCGAAACCGTCCTTGCGCACCTTGAAGTGCACGTGCGCGGGACGCCACGTATGGCTTCCCATCATTTCAAGCAGCGCGCCGGTCGGTCCCTTGTTCTGGATCTGGTACGGGGCGGGCATGGTGGTGCGCACGGCGTACTTGCCCTGCGCATCGGCCACGACCTTGCCGCGGTACAAGTCGGTCGGGATCTGGTCATGAAAGCCGCTGTACTTGCCGTCGGGCGTGGAGTGCCACACGTCGATGACAGCGCCAGCGAGCAACTCGCCCGTGTCCGAGCGCACCGTACCGCGAATGATCAGCGGTTTGTGGTCGTCGGTATCGTAGGTCTTGAGGACGCCTTCAACTACAGGAGCACCTTCCAGGAAGTACGGCCCCTGGATCGCAGGCGCAGAGGTCCGCGAGCGCCACGCCTTGCCTTCGATGATGGTGCTGTTCAGGAAAACGTCCAGAAGCAGCGCGGTTTCCCGCGTCTGTGCGACCTCGGTGAGATAGTCGACACCCGCGCGGTATTCGGCTTCCGTGACGCGCTTGTCCAGCAAAATTTTGCGTACTGCCTCGACGATCGCGCCTGCGACCTCGGCAACTCGTTTATCCATGACTCGTCTCCTTTCAAGATCTCATGGTTGAAACACCGATGAGTTGGTGCTTCAAACATGAATGCTAAGATTCGCGTGTCATGCTGTCCAATACCTTTTTTTAGCCTTTGCAATACGGGATCGGTATGGCTTAGCGGTGTCCACCCCTAGGGAAAACCAGAGGTCTTAAATGGAATTTCGGCAGCTTCGCTATTTCATCGCGGTCGCAGAAGAGGGAAATATCGGTGCTGCGGCAAGACGCCTGCATATTTCCCAGCCGCCCATTACCCGCCAAATACAGGCCCTGGAACAGGATCTCGGCGTGGTGCTGTTTGAACGCACGCACCGCGGCGTCGAATTGACGGCAGCGGGTACAACATTTTTAGAGGATGCCAGGCGCCTACTGCACGTTGCCGAGATCTCAAGGGTGAGATCACGTGCAGCATCGCGCGGTGAAATCGGGGAATTGCGCGTCGCCTATTTCGGAACCGTCGTTTTGCATACGCTACCGCTGCTGCTGCGGCAACTCTTGTCGGTTGCTCCCTCGGCAACTGTGTCCTTGACGCAGATGAGCAAGAACCGCCAGATTGAAGCGCTGGACGCTGGCACCATCGATATCGGGTTCGGGCGTTTCTACCCCTATCAGGAGGGTGTAGTTGTCCGAAACGTAACCAATGAGAGGCTATTTCTGGGTGCGCAAAAGTCGCGCGCTCGCTCGTTTGGTGAGCAAGTTCATTGCAGCGCGCTTCGTAACGAGCCCTTGATCCTGTTCCCGCGAGAAGGACGCCCCAGTTTCGCAGACGAAGTCATCGGCGTATTCAAAAACGCGCGAGTGGAGCCAAAGGTTGTCGCCATAGTTGAAGACGTCAATGCAGCCATGGCTCTGGCGTTGGCCGGCGTCGGCGTGACAATTGTTCCCGAGACAGTAGCCATGATTTCGTGGCCTGACTTCGGCTTCACTGAACTCGTGGGCTCCAAGGCCACTGTACCGGTCAGTTGTATCTACCGTCACGATCACATTGCGCCGATTCTGAAAACATTCTTGAACTTGCTACCTATTCGAGAATCGCAATAGATGCCAATCGTTAGGTTGTCGACCCCGCAATTCGGCATAACACTGGCCGTAAAGCGGGCATCAATCGCTGTACTCCAACTCTTACTGCGACATGGCTCACGCTAAAAGGAAGGCACGCGCAGCGAGGGCAATGCCCGACGCAATCAGCGCCGGGCCACCGCTATCAGTACTCCGAAGCCGACCAGCCGCCCGCCGAAGGCACGGTCGATCCAATGGCGGAAAGCCAGCAGACGATCGCGCACGGCACCGGCAGAGAAGCATAAGGCCACCAGGCTAAACCAGCCCATGTGCGCCGCAGCGATGAAAGCGCCATAGCCAATCTGCACTGCCAGCGGAGTGTCGGGCCGCACCACCTGCATAAACAGGCTGACGATGAATACCGTGGCTTTGGGGTTCAGCGTATTGGTCAGGAAACCGGTACGCAGCGCAGCGCCATCCGAGAGCGGTGCCATACGCTTTTCGGTCAGTGCGCCGCCAGCTTTCGTGCACAGCATTTTTATGCCGAGATAAATTAGATAGGCAGCACCGACCAGTTGATGGTGTTAAACAACCAAAGCGATTGCTGGATTAGCAGGCCCACGCCGATCAACGTATAGGTGATATGTACCAGTATGCCTAAGCCTATGCCCAATGCGGTCAGCACGCCCGCGCGGCGCGACAGCATCAAGCTATTGCGCGTAACCGTTGCAAAGTCCGGCCCAGGGCTGATGACGGCCAGCAAGGTGATTGTGACGACAGCTATTAATTCGGTCATTGGCGTATCCGGTCGGAAACAATGAAATTAAGGCAGATGATATTCAAAATCAACGTGAAGGAATATCGATCTTTCCGGCCAATAATGGAGAACTGAATTCGACATCTTCCGGTACGCGTCAGCCTTCCTAGCGGGTGCTACGCTGTTTCGAGGCTGCCGCCCACTTGGAGAATTCAGCCGTGCGATGGTCGAGTCGCATCTAACCCACGGCGCAGTCAACCGCGTGGCACGTTCACTCGAAAACGCATCGCGGTAGCGTGAGCAGCGTAGCCGGCGCGTATTCCTGACCAATCCAGTCCTCAAGAGCGCGTCCACTATGCAGCACTCGCCCTTGCGACCTGCAACGCTCTTCGCTCGAATCGCTCCACAACGGAACTGGTTGGCTCCTGGGGCCGCTGCAGGTGTGTCACGATCTCGTAGGGGCCATCGATGAGCGGCCGCATCGTGATCCCCCATCTGTGAGCGTGCTCGATGCGCGATTGCGCGGACACCCCGACGCCGTAGCCGGCCGCGACCCACGTGGCCAACAGGCCAAACGAAGTGACGTACCGGATGTTCTGTCGACCTGTCGGCAGGGGCGTGGAAAGCCGCTCATCCAACTTGGAACAGATTTCCGCCTGCCAGCGATACAGGGCGAAGTCCAGCAGATCGGCGATCGTGAGTGTCGCCTGATCAAGCAATGGAAATCGTAGCGGCATGGCGACGGCCATGCACTCGGCCCACAACGGCTGCGCTTTAAGCGCCGCGTCGCTCGATACCTGAATTGAAACCCCCGCGTCGTAACGGCCGTCATGTAGTCCCGCATGCAGATCGCGACCTGAAACCTCAAAGAAGGCGAGAGCGACATCGGGCTCTTCCGCGCGTTGCAGCGCCAGCAGTGCCGACAACTGTGGCGACGGCGCGCCTGGCGCTATGGCGAGCCTGAGACGGGGGGACTGGCCGGTAGCGTTGTGCATAAGGGCACCGCAGAGGCGGCTAATCAGGTCAAGGAGGAGCCCATATGATAAGCAAGAGTGAACTTTAACGTCTATAAATTTAACGTGGTTAATTTCAGAGGTTTGTCCGACGCTTCTGCAAATGCAGAAGCCCACTATTCAGCCAGGCCGCCCCGCTGGCACATCGACGTATGAATCCGAACCAGCGTTGGCCTTCGGACAGGCCGTGCGCGTTGCGCGCGTCGCTCAAGGTATTGCTCAAGACGAATTTGCATCCCGGGCAGGCATCTCGCGCTCGCACATGGGCAAGATCGAGCGCGGGGAGCACGTGCCCACGCTTCCTGTCATATTGAAAATTGCCATGGCGCTCAGAATAAGCGCCGCTGACCTGATGGCTGCAACGGAGCACTACCTTGGCATCGGCGCCCGGACCGATTCTTGAAGCTGAACGTCCGTGGTTGGCTCTGTCAGCCACCTAGATTCTCACGTAGGCGGACGAGATCACGCAGACGAACGATGAAGCGCTCCAACGACGCCGGCACGTCATCGCCGCCGCCGAGTCGGAGCAGATAGGTCGTGATTACTGCCGAATCCACCGCCAGGGGGCGGGTCAGCACATCTGGTCGTGGACTGACAGCAACCCTGGTCGCCGTCGTGAAGCCGACGCCAAAGCCCGCGCTGACCAAGGTAAGCATCATCTCCAGCGAAGATACGTGCTCGACCACATTCGGTTCGCGCTCCAGAAGCAGTAGAAGCCGAGCCAGTTCACGGCAGTAACCTTCGCACACCTGTGGATCGCAGAGTACAAGGGGATGGCCGCCGAGTTCATGGAGCGGGACTGCCTTGTGGGCAAGCAGCTCATGCCTGACAGGTACTGCGATCACCAGCGGGTCTTGCCAGATCGGCTCAGCAACAATGCCCTCGCCGACTTCGGCCGTGTGCGCGAACCCGAGGGTGAAGTCGCCGGCTCGCAGGCCACGCAGTTGCTCGGACAAAGGTACCTCGGACAAGCGGATCTCGATGTCTGGCTCTTCAGCGCGGCAACTGGCGAGAAAATCCGATAGCCAGGGATCGATCGCGCCATCGGATACTGCGATGCGCAGGCTGCCTCGCGAGCCCGCCGCAACGGCCTTGGCATTCTCTCTTGCTTGCTCCAGGACGGTGAACAATCGGCGAGTGTCTTGCAGGAACGCGGTGCCTGCTGCGGTCAACCGGGTTCCCCTGCGGTCCCGATCAAAGAGCAAGACCCCTAGCTCATCTTCCAACTCCTTGATGGCCCGGGATAAGGGGGGCTGCTCGATATGCAGACGTTCGGCGGCACGAGTGAAATGCAGTTCTTCAGCGAGGGCAACAAAGTAGCGAAGGTGACGTAGCTCCATGAAGCGCCCCCGATTCCCGTTTCACGGCCGTGGTTCTGTGAGGGACAACGGTTTGCTATCGAGGTCAAGTTGAAGCGCGTCCTGATTGCACAATTGCGGCAGGCGCAATAAGGCATGTATCTCGCTTTGTTTGAGCGCCGCCGTCAATTCCGCAAGCGCGGAGCGCCAATGAGACTTCAACTCGTCTATCGCCTTGTTTCCGCGCTCAGTCAGAACAATTTCGATCACTCTTCGATCGTGCGGGCGATCGGCGCGCTCTTGCGCCGCTCTCTGGATCATGCCCTTCTTCTCAAGCCGATCTAACAGCCTCGTCACCGAAGAGGAATCGACTACCAGACTACGAACCAACGTGCTGGGCGTACATGCTGGAATAGCCGACATGTGGTGTAGCGCCATCACTTGAACCGCAGTCAAACCAAATGGAGCAGCCAAGCGATTCAGCACTTGATTCCGTGCAGCAAAAAGTCGCGTGATGGCCGTAGAAAGCTCCATCAGCCGAAGGGCCGCATCAAATTGCTGTGTGCCGCTTGACCCACTCGTCATCATGATCGGGAGCGTTTACTGGACGCTTCCTCACGGCGGCCATAGGCACGCATGAATGTCACCACCGCCGCGTTCGCCCACTGGTCAATCTGCGCCGAGGAAGGCGCGGCATCCGGATGGGTCAGACACTGAAGCTGAGGCTCGCCCCGAACCAGGTTGATAAACAGACTGGCAGCCGTCTCACGGCCAATCTCACCAAGATCGACCTCACCGGATGCCGCTGCGTTAGCCAGTTGCTCGGCCACCATCGTCGTCATGACCTGCGGGCCAGCCAGGTAGAACGTCCGTGCGAGCTTGGGAAAGCGCGGGCCTTCAGCGATCACGACGCGAAAGACGGCCAACCCGCTGGGCGAAAGCACGATGTCCAGGTAGGCCCGGGCTAACATGGTCAACGTCTCTCGCAGCTTTCCAGGGCGGAACTCGATGCCATGCACCGTGTTCGTGAACGCCGCACATTCGGCCTCGATCACCGCTGTGAAGAGGGCTTCCTTGTTCGCGTAGTGTGCGTATACCGTGGACTTCGACACCCCAGCCTCGCGCTGGATCATGTCGGTAGTTGCCGCGCTGAACCCATGGGTCAGGAAGACGTGGCGTGCCGCGCGCAGGACGGTAAGAGCCTTGGCGTTCAGCTCGCCGCTGCTCGGTGGCAAGGTGGTCATGACTTGGTTAGTGCGTTGCATCTGCATGGAGCGGGATTCCCGACACAAGGGCCTAGATGAAGCATAGTACCAAACCGCTCGGTACGCTTCAACTTTGAATAGCACATTCCCTAGCGCGCCGGCGCATTGCTTATATCGACTTGTGAGATAGCTGCCAGTTTGATCTTAATTGCGCTATGGCACACCGAGCGATTCGGTACACCAGCGTGCTGCATCCGCCAGTGGTAGACGAGTAGTGTCTGGCCAGCGTCGGCGCAGTTCATTCCTGCCAGCGGGCTCTTCCGACCTTGACGAGGATGCCGCCAACGACTTGCCCAAAAGAGCTGCTGCGACAGCAGCCCAATTGCAGGCCACGCAGCTCGTGCTGTGGTGAGATGCCGAGATTGGCAGGCAGCGACGGCCGTCAATCGGATGAGGACAACGCAAAGCCGCGATCAGGGCTTTCCGTGAAGTGCGCCTAGAGGAATTGCACCGACGAAGGTGGGCGAGTGAAGGCGACATCCCGACTCCAACCGTATTTGCTGGCCAGAAGGACATCAATCCGTCGCTCTAAAAGGAACTCTCGCACTGCAACAGCGGGGTTGCCAGTCAGTTGCCTAACTCCTTCGCCGACAGCGTGAGCGTCGCCGCGCCGCATGATTCGGTCCGTTGCTACCAGTCCTGCTGCAATCGATGCCGGCACGCCGGCGCCCGTGAGCGTTGCCAGGACGACGTCGTCATCGACATGGGCAGGCTCGATGTGTGCACCAAAGATGAGGTTGATCTCGCGCACAAGTTCACCCATAGAAAAGTCTTGCGTGCCCGAAATAACCAAGTCAGCGCCTGGCAGAGTGTGTGCATTTAGTGCAGCAGCACTGGCACTGAAAGCGTCGTCACGTAAAACGTAGCTCGTACGGCCCTTGCCTGCGGAAGTCGGCCATACACCGGATCTCAGGGCTATCGGCAACCGATGAAAAATGCAGTCGGCCAGGGTGCCAATGCGTAAGATCGTAAATCCAATACCGCTTTGCGCAATGAGGCGCTCCGAGGCCAGATGCCGATATGCCCAGGGCAGCGAGACGGCCGCCACCGAGGGATAGATAAGGTGTTGTACGCGCTCCTGGATTGCAGCCTGCACAATCGCTTGTACCTGAGCCAAGTGGTACACGGCAGCATCAGCCCTACTGGCCGGCACTATCAAAAGTCGATCGACCCCATGCAGCGCATCTCTGAGCAAAGCGGCATCGTGAAAGTCGACTTTCAAATTTGTCGAGTGTCGTGAGGCAAGCTGGGTAACCTGCTTTGCGTGCAAGCCTTGTGCGACGATGGAGGTGGTTCCTGCGCCAAGCAGTACCTCTGCCATCCGGCGACTAGGCACGGCGCCAGAAGCAGTGAGGATGCGAATATAGGAGAAATCGAACATGATTAATTCCCGCGGCGTAGATCAAATCAGATGCCACCACAAGATAACAGCGCTCCGGCTGCAAAGCTCAATCAATGCACGAGCAACTCCAGCTTGCACCAGACCCGTCTAAACGCATGGGCCAACTAAAACGGCGGTTGGGCGCCTATTTGCCGGAACGAAGACGCTTGTGCAGGTGACCGGCAATGCTGGCAGCAATCAATCCGCCAATTAACGAGATGTGTTCAAGTGCAACATACAAGGCGGGCATTGCTTCCGCCTCGGGGAGAGCCCAAAAGCGATGTACCACAACAATCGTAAGGAACAAAAAAAAGCCCAGTGCTCCAGCGCCAACCCATAAGAGTCGATCCAGCAGCAATAGTGCAGACCCGCCTAGCATCGTTACGATCGTTGCTATATTGAACAGACCTTCTGGCGATAATCCAGCCCCTCGCATTTCAGCCAGCCCGCCCTCAAAGTCTATGAGTTTGGCCAATCCGGAGGATAGAAAAACTACCGCTAAAAGCACGCGGGCTACCAGCCAAAGCCAGCGACTACCCAGAATGGAATCGACGATGTTACGCATGCACTCTTACTCCAGTACGTGAGAATGGTCAAAAAATTGAGAGCACCGGCCTGCCGTCGGCTCAACCGTGAACCGCCAGAACACTGCTTCGATGTGCTCAGCCGACATATCCCTAGCCGTAGTGCGCAGTAAATGGGTAACCTTCATCGTGCTTCCCATATATTTTCATGAAGATATCTATTCCTCGTCTGACCCGCTGCGTTATCTCATTCGCTTTCATGGGTTGACGAACACCAAGCTTGATTTCGAGGTTAACGAACCCGAGCCAAAGACCGGTCAACGCATCGGCGGCATAAGCTGCGTCATCAGTTTCAATCTGACCGCTCGCTACAGCGTCCGCGATCATCTTCGTCAGCAAACGTTGACCGCGACCTGGGCCTAGATCAAAAAATCGCTTGGGTAGCTCGGTTTGATGGGCTTCCAGAGAGGCGATCAATCGATCCCAGCCGAGCAGGTCACGGTGGTTGATGAATCTGACGAACTGCACCCCAAACTCAAACAGCGCATCTGCGATGGGGGCCTTAGCCAGCCGGACAAGCTGCTCATCCGTGATGGTCATGTCCGACTCTCGTCGGATCACGGCTTCGATAAGAGCGTTCTTATCCGCGAAATTCGCGTAGACGGTCGCCTTTGCGATGCCGGCGCTCGCCGCGATTTCATCTATCGTGACGTCAGGACCGCGGGCCAGGAGCAATGCGCGTGCAGCGTCCAGCAAAGCTGTTTTCTTCGCATCGTCTTTCGGTCTTCCGCGGGGCCGTTTCTCTCTTGTCATGAAATGCTCCAGCTTTGCGTATCACGGCAAAGGCAGCGTCGAAAGAATGCCCGCAAGCATGAGGCCACCCACGACAGTGATGTGCTCAAGCGCGATATGAAACTCACCCGTGCGTTTTGGTTCTTCGAACTTCCAAAAAGGATGACCTATGGGAATTGTGAGAAGAAGAAAGACCGTCAAGCCAAAAGCACCAATCCATCCAAGTCCAGCGAAATTCGTGATCACCAGCGCCGAGCCAGTGAGCTGGGTAGCCATTGTTGCAATCGCAAATAAGCGAGGCGATGGCAAGTTTGCATCGATCATCTCCTGAACAATGACTTTGAAGTTGAAGACACCGAACAGGCCTGCCGTCCAGAACACGAAGGTCAGCACGACCTTGGCGACCACCAAGGTGACGGGATGAGTGAGCAGCGGCGTGAAGAAGCTTTCCATGGCGCACCAAGCACATTTAGCAGACTTGCGAGTATAGTAAATAGATTGAGCCAGGGCAAGGTACACGTGGCAAGTCGGAGGGACATGAGGCCCATGCGGGGTTTTGGGCGTGATTGCAGGCACGGGCTCGAACGAAGAACCATTGCTCCGTCGATGCAACGCCGTGCCCACTCTGGTCGAACACGGACTGTGCGAATGACGCGGCGGCGTCATCGCCCGGACCATGCGTGCACATGCCGTCCAATCGAGGACCGGAGAGCAGGAGCAGGGCCGACAGCGCCGGTCGTGATGCCAGCCTGGGCAACGCCGTCCCGCCAGTCTCCTCCGGCATCGGGCGCGCATCCATCGTGCTCCGTCACTTTGTCGAGCGGCAGTGACGGAGGATGGACGATGACATGGAACTCACGCCTACTGACTGACGCTCATTGATGGAACACCACCTGAGCGGGGGAATGTCTCGGCTCAATTGCTCGCGTCCGATCAGGCTCGATCACTGTCTTCGGCGATCAAGCGTAGGCACTTGACGAAAAGGCCGCGGTACTCCTCTGGCAGGCGAGCGAGCAGCTGGTCTTCAACGGATCCATCGCGTGGCATCACTCGATTGAGCAACTCGATTCCCGCAGGTGCCACGTAGAGCTGGTAGGCGCGAGCATCGGAGGGTGATGGTCTGCGCTCGATCAAACCACTGCTGCTCATCCGTCGAACCATCTCGGCCACCGTGTTGCGATCCATCGCCAAGCGTTCAGATAGCGCGCTCTGGCTGAGGCCTGGCTCCTGGTAAAGCAACACCAGGGTCGCCTTCTGCCGTGGCGTGACCCCTTCCTCGGAAAACGCATTGGCGAAGATCTCCTCGGCCTTGAAGTGTGCGCGGCGTAGCAGGTGGGAAGGCACATCCTCAAGCCGGAAATGCCGAAGGAGGGCTTGAACCTCCTTCGTGAGAGCACGAGACGACGAGTTGGAATTCATTGCGGGTGGCAGTCGTATGTAGCGGTAGGTACTGAATATTACGATAGGTCCCATCATATTGACAATACGTCGTGTACGTACTATAGAGTGGACCCAGGAGGGGTTTTTTTGAGTATTTGAGGCGATAAACATAGGGTTATCACCTATATTCCGGTGCGTGGACGCCCCTTACGATAGTACGTATACGTTTCATACGGACGCAGACAATCAAAGGATCAGCGTAAACCATGCGAACCATCAAGCCAACGCCACAGGTTCTGTTGCGGCGCATCGAACGGTCAGACGCGCTCCCGCCCCCTCACTTCCGCTATTCGCCTGCAGTCCAGGTTGGCTCGGATGTCTATGTCTCGGGGCTTGTTGGTCTGGACCCGGCTACGGGCGGCCTGGCCGCTGAAACGGCTGCGGGGCAGACCCGGCAAATCTTCAGGAATATCCAAGCCCTCTGTGCGGAACAAGGTTGGTCCCTTGAGCGCGTTGTGGTGGCGCGTGTGTACTGCGCCGGCGAAGGTGCAGCAGATGGCATGAACGAGGTGTGGAGCGAATTTTTTACTCAGCTCGCTCCACCCGCCAGAACCTTCACGGTCGTGAAGTCCCTCCCGCTGGGTGCTGCGGTGGAAATCGAGTTTCAGTTGTCAATTTGAGGAGAACTGCTATGAACGAAGGCAAGATTCTGTCCGGCCTCTTGGCGCCCCATCCGCCGCATCTGGTCTATGGGGAGAACCCGCCTCAGAACGAACCGAGGTCGCAAGGCGGCTGGGAACCGCTGCGCTGGGCCTACGATCAAGTGCGCGAGAACATCGAGCATCTGAAGCCCGATGTTCTGATCGTCCATTCCCCGCACTGGATCACTCAGGTGGGCCATCATTTCCTGGGCGTACCTCGGCTTACGGGGCGCTCGGTCGATCCCATCTTTCCGAATCTGTTCCGCTACGACTTCGGCATGAACGTCGATGTGGAACTGGCCGAGGCCTGCTGCGAGGAAGCAACCAAGCTGGGTCTGGTCAGCAAGATGATGCGCAACCCGAGCTTCCGCGTGGACTACGGGACCATCACCACGCTGCACATGGTCCGCCCGCAATGGGATATCCCCGTGGTGGGGATCTCGGCCAACAACACGCCGTACTACCTCAACACCAAAGAGGGGCTGGGCGAGATGGACCTTCTCGGTCGTGCCACGCGAGAAGCTATTCGGAAGACGGGGCGGCGTGCAGTCCTTCTGGCGAGCAATACGCTGTCGCACTGGCACTTCCATGAGGAGCCTGCGCTGCCTGAGGACATGTCCAAAGAGCACCCGGAGCGCTACGACGGCTACTTGTGGGATGTACGCATGATCGAACTCATGCGCAAGGGCCACATGAAGGAAGTCTTCGAACTGCTCCCTCAGTTCATCGAAGAAGCCTTTGCTGAAATCAAGTCCGGTGCATTCACTTGGATGCACGCAGCGATGGGTTATCCCGAACTGGCCGGCAAGCTACATGGCTACGGCACCGTCATCGGCACTGGCAACGCGGTGATCGAGTGGAACCTTGAGGATGTCGGCCTTTCCCGTTTGGAGTCCGTGGCGTAAGCCGCCTGAGTCCACCATAAGCATAAGAAGCAGGAGACTTCAACATGACCATCGTTTCTGCATTCCTCCTCCCCGGCAGCCCACTGCCGCAGTTGCGGCCCGATATCACGCCTTGGGGGCGCATCCGCGAAGGCCTTTCGCGAGCCGGCAAAGCACTTGCTGAATCGAAACCCGACTGCGTGCTTGTTTATTCAACGCAATGGTTCGCGGTGCTTGACCAGCTGTGGATCACACGCGCGCGCAGCACCGGCGTGCACGTGGATGAAAACTGGCACGAATTCGGCGAGCAGGCCTTCGACATCCACTCGGACTGCGCCCTGGCCCAGCGCTGCGTAGACGCCTGCAATGCTGCGGGGATCAAGACACGCGGTGTCGATTACGACCAGTTCCCGATCGACACCGGAACGATCACCGCCACGACGCTGATGGGTTTCGGCTCAGCCAGCCTGCCGGTCGTCATCGCAGCGAACAACCTGTACCACAGCGCCGAGCAAACGGAGCAACTGGGCGCGATCGCCTCGGCTGCGTTGCAGGACAAGCGCGCGGCCGTGCTGGGAATAGGTGGCCTGTCCAACAGTGCGTTCCGCGAGAACATCGATCTGGAGAAAGACCACATCCTGTCCGAAGCCGATGACAAGTGGAACCAGCGAGTGCTGGCGCTCATGGAAAGCGGCGACATCGAGGCGATTCGCGCGATCCTTCCGCAGTACTCCACCGAGGCTCGCCCCGACATGGGCCTCAAGCACTTCTATTGGCTGCTCGGTGCCATGAACGCCAGTTTCAAGAAGGCGACGGTGCATGAGTATGCCCCGCTTTACGGCAGTGGTGGCGCTATTGTCCAGTTTGACGTCCAGTAGCGCATTATCGACAGGGCTTGCGGCGCAAGCCCAAATTTGCCTCCAAAGGAGCATTCGTTTTGAAGCAGTACAAAAACTTCATTAATGGCCGGTTCGTCGAGAGCGACAAGCGGTTTGCAGGGATCAATCCGGCGACCGGCGTTCGTTTCGCCGATGTGCACGAGGCCACCAGGGAGATGGTTGATGAGGCTGTCTCGGCCGGCCATCGGGCCGTCCGCGGCTGGGGCTCGGCCAGTGTCTCGGATCGGGCCGACATGCTGTATCGCATTGCAGACGAGATTGATCGACGCGCCGATGACTTCCTGACCGCCGAGGTCAGCGACACGGGCAAACCCGTGTCGCTCGCCTCAAAACTGGACATTCCCCGGGGCGCCGCGAACTTCCGCATCTTTGCGGATATTCTGAAGACGGCCCCGCTGGACACCTTCCGCACGGATCTGCCTGGCGGCTCCCATGCGATCAACTACGCCGTGCGCAAGCCCTTGGGCGTGGTCGGCATCATTTCTCCTTGGAACCTCCCGCTGCTCTTGTTCAGCTGGAAAGTCGCCCCCGCACTGGCCTGCGGAAATGCGGTGGTGGCCAAGCCATCGGAGGAGACGCCTGGAACCGCCACACTGCTCGCCGAGGTCATGCAGACGGTAGGGTTACCTGCTGGCGCTTTCAACCTGGTGCATGGCTTCGGCCCGAACTCGGCTGGGGAGTTCATCACCACGCATCCGGGCATCAATGCCATCACCTTCACGGGCGAGTCGAAGACGGGCACCGCCATCATGCACGCCGCTGCGGAAGGCGTGAAGCCCGTGTCGTTCGAACTGGGCGGCAAGAACGCCGCCATCATCTTCGCCGACTGCGACTTTGACAAGACCGTGGCAGGCATGACGCGCGCGGCATTCCTCAATAGCGGCCAAGTCTGCCTGTGCTCCGAGCGCATATTCGTCGAGCGGCCAATCTATGACCGCTTCGTGAAGGCACTTGCCGAACGCGCGAAACAGATCAAGCTCGGTGACCCCACCGACGAGGCGACGTGCATGGGGCCTGTCATCTCTGCCGCCCATCGCGACAAGGTGCTCAGCTACTACGCGCTGGCGCGCGAGGAAGGCGCAGAGTTCATCACAGGCGGCGGAACACCCTCTTTCGGCAACCAGCTCGATGGCGGCTTCTGGGTTGAACCGACACTACTCGCCGGCCTGCCCGACGACGCACGATGCGTCACGGAAGAGATTTTCGGGCCGATTGGTCACGTCACGCCCTTCGACTCGGAGGCAGAAGTTATCCAGCGCGCGAACGCGACGCCCTATGGCTTGGCCGCGACGATCTGGACGAGCAATGTGAACAAGGCTCATCGCGTCGCGCAGTCCATGAACGTGGGCGTCGCCTGGGTCAATGCCTGGTTCCTGCGCGACCTGCGAACCCCGTTCGGTGGCAGCGGCCTGTCGGGTATCGGCCGTGAGGGGGGGCTCCACTCGCTGAACTTCTATTCCGAGCTCACGAATGTCTGCATCCATGTAGATGCGCCGGATGGCTCCCATGACAGATAAGACCGTGAGCACGGGCGCTACATCGTCGGCCGTGGTTGAAGGCCGCTCGCAGCCGCGCGGCAAGTTTCCCCACATCAAGCGCGCCGGCGATTTTCTTTTTGTCTCAGGCACCAGCTCGCGCCGTCCCGACAACAGCTTTGTCGGCGCCGAGGCCGACCCCATGGGCGTCCTGGATGCAGATATCCGTGCGCAGACCCGCGCGGTCATCGAGAACATCCGGGCCATCCTGCAGCCCGCAGGCGCGGATCTGACGGATCTGGTCGAGCTGTCGGCCTACTTGGTCGATATGGGCGACTTCAAGGGCTACAACGAGGTTTACGCCGAGTACTTCGGCTACGACGGTCCAACCCGCACTACGGTGGCTGTCCATCAGCTGCCTCACCCGATGCTGCGCATCGAAATCAAGGCAGTGGCCTACAAGCCGCCGGCCCCAGACGCATAGAGGAAGGTTCTATCGTGACACCACAACAACGCGAAGAGGCCGCTCAGTCTCTTTATCAGGCGATGCAAAGCGGCAAACCGATCGCGCCCCTGCGCGACACGTTCCCGGACATGAACGTGGACGACGCTTACGCGATCCAGAGCATCAACACACAACGGCGAATCTCGCTGGGCCGGCGCGTGGTCGGTCGCAAGATCGGCCTGACATCCGTCGTCGTTCAACAGCAACTCGGTGTGGACGAGCCCGACTTCGGTGCTCTCTTCGATGACATGTCCTTTGGCGATGCCGAGACGATCCCTCTGTCGATTCTTCATCAACCGAAGGTCGAGGCAGAAATCGGCTTTGTCCTCGGCCGCGACCTGGACACGGAGCAGCCTACGCACCAGGAGGTCCTGCAGGCTGTGGACTACGTGGTTCCAGCGCTGGAAATCGTGGGTAGCCGCATCGCTGACTGGAACATCAAGTTCGTCGATACCGTGGCCGACAACGCTTCGAGCGGAGTCTACGTGTTGGGATCGACGCCGATTTCTCCCCGTGGCCTGGACCTGAGCTTGGTAGGAATGTGCCTGTCGCGCCGCGGGGAGCCGGTGTCTACCGGCGCAGGCGCGGCCTGCCTGGGCACCCCCCTGAACGCTGTGGTCTGGCTGGCGCGCACCATGTCCCGCCTGGGCAAGCCGCTGCGTGCCGGCGAACTCATCCTTTCGGGCGCGCTGGGCCCGATGGTCGCGGTCAAGCCGGGCGACGTGTTCGAGTGCCACATCAATGGCGTGGGAAGCGTTCGCACAGAGTTTGAATCCAACCAAATGAATGGAGTTGCGGCATGAGCGTGCACGAAGAAATCATCATCCGCCTGGACGACGCCGCAAGATACGCGCACGAGGTCCCACAGTTCGACACCGACAACACACTGAACCTGCCCGACGCCTACGAGATCCAGCGCGGCTCCATCGCCCGTCGACTTGAGCGGGGCGAGCGGCGTGTCGGCGTGAAGATGGGGTTCACCAGCCGGGCCAAGATGGTTCAGATGGGGCTGTCCGATGTCATCTGGGGCCGATTGACTGACGCCATGCAATTGGAGGAGGGCTCCAATGTCGAGCATTCGCGTTTCGTGCATCCCCGGGTCGAGCCGGAGCTGGCATTCCTGCTGAAAAAGCCTCTGGCGGGCAATGTCACCGGAGCCGAGGCGCTGGCGGCGGTCGAAGCGATTGCACCTGCTTTGGAGGTGATCGACTCCCGCTATCAGAACTTCAAGTTCACGCTGCCGGAGGTCATCGCGGACAACGCGTCTTCCAGCGGCTTCGTGGTTGGCGGCTGGCATTCGCCGGCCACGGACTTCGGCAACCTGGGGCTGGTCATGAGCCTGGACGGCCGCGCCGTGCAGGTCGGCTCCACGGCGGCGCTGCTCGGCGATCCGCTGCGCTCGCTGGTCGCCGCAGCGCGGGTTTCGGCCGCTGCGAACGAACCCTTGGAGGCCGGTTGGATCGTTCTGGCCGGGGGGGCGACGCCCGCGGAGTGGATCTATCCCGGTCAGCACATTTCGATGCGCATGCAGGGCTTGGGGAGCGTTAGCTTTCAACTGGTTTGATTGGGGTCTTGCGCGTCAAGCGCACCACCGCACTTGCAGCGTCTATATCTGGAGTTCTCTATGACCCGAAAATTCAAAGCCGCCATCATCGGCAGCGGAAACATCGGCACGGACCTGATGATCAAGATCATGCGTCACGGCCGTCACATCGAAGTAGGGGCCATGGTGGGGATCGACCCTGCCTCGGACGGTCTTGCCCGTGCTTCTCGCCTGGGCGTAGGCACCACACACGAAGGTGTAGAGGGTTTGACGCGTCTGCCCATCTTCGAGGAAATCGACTTCGTGTTCGATGCTACGAGCGCCGGGGCTCACGTCCACAACGATGCACTGCTGCGCAAGTACAAACCCGGTATCCGCGTCATTGACCTGACGCCGGCCGCCATCGGTCCGTACTGCATCCCCGTAGTCAATGGCAAACAGAACTTGGATGCGCTGAACGTCAACATGGTGACTTGCGGCGGCCAGGCAACTATCCCCATGGTAGCCGCGGTCTCTCGCGTGACCCAGGTCCACTATGGCGAGATCGTGGCTTCTATCGCTAGTAAGAGTGCCGGGCCAGGGACTCGGGCCAACATCGACGAGTTCACCGAGACAACCTCAAAGGCCATTGAAGTTGTGGGTGGCGCATCGAAAGGCAAGGCCATCATCGTGTTGAACCCCGCCGATCCGCCCTTGATCATGCGCGACACCGTGTACACGCTCAGCGACGTGGCTGACGAAGCAGCTATTGCCGATTCGGTTGCCCGGATGGCCGCCGATGTCCAGAGCTACGTGCCAGGATATCGATTGAAGCAGACCGTGCAGTTTGATCGTGTCGAGAACCTGAACGTGCCAGGCGTGGGCCGCATCTCCGGCCTGAAAACCAGCATTTTCCTGGAAGTCGAAGGCGCAGCGCACTACTTGCCGGCTTACGCGGGAAATCTCGACATCATGACCAGCGCCGGCCTTCGCACAGCCGAACAAATGGCAGCACGGATGACGGCCGGGACGGTCGCCGCCTGAACGAGGAGCACAACGATGAGCATCAACGGGAACGCCGCAGCGTCCAAGCTTTATATTTCCGACGTCACTTTGCGCGATGGAAGCCACGCTATCCGCCATCAATACTCTGTGCCTCAGGTACGTCAGATCGCCCTGGCGCTGGACGAGGCCCGCGTTGACTCCATAGAGGTCGCGCACGGGGATGGCCTTCAGGGTTCGAGCTTCAACTACGGCTTTGGCGCTCACACCGACGTGGAATGGATCGAAGCTGTAGCCGATGTTGTGAAGCACGCCAAGATCGCGACACTCCTGCTGCCAGGCATAGGCACCGTGCATGATCTGCAGGCCGCGTACAACGCCGGCGCGCGCATCGTGCGTGTCGCCACCCACTGCACTGAAGCCGATGTGTCGCGCCAGCACATCGAACTCGCTCGCAAGCTGGACATGGACACGGTGGGCTTCCTAATGATGAGTCACATGTCCTCGCCGCAAGCTCTGGCTGAGCAGGCCAAGCTCATGGAAAGCTACGGCGCGACCTGCTGCTATGTCGTCGATTCCGGCGGCGCGATGAACATGAACGATGTTCGAGATCGTGTTCTCGCGCTGCGTGAAGTCTTGCAGCCGGAAACTGCCATTGGGATTCATGCGCATCACAATCTCAGCCTCGGCGTGGCCAATTCCATCGTGGCCGTAGAAGCAGGCGCTATCCGTGTCGACGCAAGCCTGGCTGGCATGGGCGCGGGTGCCGGGAATGCGCCGTTGGAGGTATTCATCGCCGCCGCGGAACGCATGGGCTGGCAGCATGGTACGGACCTGTACAGATTGATGGATGCCGCCGATGACATCGTTCGCCCTCTGCAAGATCGTCCAGTGCGTGTTGATCGAGAGACGCTCGCGCTCGGCTATGCCGGTGTCTACAGCTCATTCCTGCGGCACGCCGAGGCCGCCGGTCACAAGTATGGTCTGAAGACGGTCGATATTCTGGTGGAGCTTGGCAAGCGTCGTATGGTTGGTGGGCAAGAAGACATGATCGTCGATGTGGCGCTCGATTTGGCACAACAGACGACAACGTAGCTAGCGGTTAGACGAATGGCATCGGGGAGCAGCTACTCGCTCCGCTCTAGGCGTTTGGGAAAACGCATTACCCATGCCGAACCTATTGAGCCGATCCACAGGAGACTACATATGAAGCTGTATCGGGAGTTCACTACGCAAGAAGAAATCGACCTCCAATGCGACTGCGAGGCGCCCCAGGATATGCGCGCCATCTGGGAATGGGTCACGTCGCACAGCAAGCTGGCGCACAGCAAGCTGGCGCGCAGCGAGTTGGACTGCTATCTGGACGAGCGCTTCGGTCCCACCGTGGATGAGACTGTCGACATTTTTCCGTCCAGTCGCACCGGCTCGCCTCTCGTCGTCTTTATCCACGGTGGCTGGTGGAGCTCGACTACCAGCAAGGAATGGAGCCTTATGGCGCGCGGACTTGTACCGCACGGCGTAACCGTGGCGGTGACCAACTACACCTGTGCCCCAAGGCATCGATCGATGAAATCATCCGACAGAGCCGCGCTGCCGTGGCTTGGTTGTACCGTAACGCGCAGCGCTACAACGTTGATCCAGACCGAATTTACGTCGCCGGCCATTCCGCAGGCGGCCATCAAGTCGGCATGATCGCTCTCACTGATTGGCAAGCTGACTATGGTCTACCGCCAGACCTCGTCAAAGGCGATGTCCCTGTTAGTGGACTTTTCGACCTGACACCGTTCCGCTATTCGTGGTTGCAGCCCAAGCTCCAACTAGACCACGACACCATTTTTCGCCAAAGTCCCTTGTTCCATGTGCCGACCGATACCTCGCGATTCCCTCTGGTGATCACCGTCGGCGGCGACGAGCCTCCAGATTTTCAGCGCCAGTCGACTGCCTTTGCCGATGCTTGGCGCGCCGCAGGCGCACAGGTTCGCCAGTTGGATCAGCACAACTGCAACCATTTCACGGCAGTCGCGGGCTTCGAAGATCCGGAGAGCCGGCTCGTGCAGGCTGTGCTGGAGCTGATGGATGGATGAATAGCGCCCCCCGAAACGCTCGGTACCACGACCGATCTGGGCGTGCCGTGCAACTATTCCGGCCACCAACTCGCCCCGTGCTCCGGGCGCCTGATGGCGTCGCGGCAGGGGAAACCGCGCTGTGCTGACGCCGCTCGAAGTGATGCAGGTCATCAGAAGGCCCGCCGTGGTGATGGCGTCCAGCGCTGCGCCGATTCGCTCGAGAAATTTTGCTACTACGCCTACGCCAATTTCAGGCGCTGCGTGCCGCCGCTGCGTTGGTCAGCTAGTGTCCTGAGTTAGAAGTTCGTAGACAAAATCTCTCGATACTGGCGAGGATGTCGTCGGCTGACTTGGCCCAGACGAATGGTTTTGGATCGGCGTTGTTGAGTTCGAGGTATTCGCGGATTGCTTGCTCGAGCTGTCTCGTTGATCTGTGCGTGCCGCGACGGATGTACTTGTCAGTCAGGGTGGCGAACCAGCGCTCGACCTGGTTCAGCCACGATGCGGATGTGGGCGTGAAGTGCACATGAAACCTGGGATGTCGGGCGAACCATGCCCTGATTGAGGCGGTCTTGTGCGTGCCATAGTTGTCCATCACCAGATGCACGTCCAATCCAGCAGGCACGTTGGCTTCGATCGTGCGCAGGAATTGCAGGAACTCCGTGCTGCGATGACGCCTGTGCAACTGCCCAATGACTTCACCCGTGGCAATGTCCAGCGCCGCAAACAGCGTCGTCGTGCCATGGCGCATGTAGTCGTGGGTTCTGCGCTCGGGGATGCCCGGTGCCAGCGGCAGGATCGGCTGTGTGCGGTCCAGTGCCTGGATCTGGCTCTTCTCATCGACGCACAACACCATCGCCTTGAGCGGCGGATTGAGGTACAGGCCCACAATGTCGCGCACCTTCTCGACAAACAGCGGATCACTGGAGAGTTTGAAGGTCTCCTGGCGGTGCGGTTGCAAGCCGAAAGCCCGCCAAATCCGGCTCACAGCCGTCTGTGACACATCCATGGCGCGTGCCATGCTGCGCGTGCTCCAGTGCGTGGCACCAGCGGGCAAGGACTCGAGCGTCTTGGCGATGACGGCATCGACCCGGGCATCATCGATCGTGCGCGGTGCGCCCGGGCGCGGCGCGTCAAGCAGACCGTCGAGCCGCAACTCGACAAAACGACCACGCCACTTCGAAACCGTCTGCTGCGTGACCCGCTGACGCGCTGCCACCACTTTGTTGTCCAAACCTTCGGCACAGGCCAGTACGATGCGTGCTCGCAAAGCTAGAGCCTGCGCTGTCTTGCGGCGCTTGGTCAGCGCGTTCAGCTGTTCGCGCTCCGTCGCGCTCAACACCAATGGTGTCTTGGGTCTTCCGCTCATGGCCACCTCGTCGTGCAACACATTACACGACTGATTGCATTGGCAGAAAATAATTCAATGAATTTTTAACTCAGGACACTAGTCGGCCACCACCGTTTGTATGGCCTGCCAGGCTGGCCAGAGTGAATGCCTCTGCAAGAGCCTGCGCAAGCGCGGCCTTCGGCGATCACAATGCCACAACCAACCAGTCCGCCGCTCGGCGGTATGGCGGTCATGGCTTGATCCATGCATCGCACCTGCTTGGGGTGTTTTGACACAACGCCCCGAAATCGGTATAGTACCAAACCGCTCGGTACGGTCAAACTCAACCACGCCGCCGCTGAGCATCCGAAGTTATGAGGATGCTCGGAATTTATTTGAACTGCTGGTTAACTTTTCTTTTATGTCAAACCGAGCGGTTCGGTACTATTCGTATATTGGGTGAACTTTCATGACGTCACAACCGCTGCTCTCACAACTGCTGCGACAGGCAGGCACGGCACTCTGCACGATCTCCCTGGTCGGTTGCGCGGTTGGTCCTGACTTCGTGAAACCCGACGACAGGCTCGCAGCCGTTCAACTGTCGCCCAGGGCGGACTACGCGCAGGCTCAGGAGACATCCGCCGCGAACTTCCCGTCTTCATGGTGGACGTTGTTCAACGATGACGTACTGGCGGATCTGCAAGCCCGTGCGCAGGCGGGCAACCTGAACCTGCAGATGGCTTCCGAGCGCATCGAGCAAAGTCGGGCGCAGTTGGGGATTGCCTCCTCGCTGCTGCTGCCCAGTGTGGGTGCTTCGGCGGGCTATTCCCGCGAGGCCATCAGCGAGCACGGCAAGTTTGCCGCGTTGGGTGCTCCGACGAGCGCGAGCGACTTCTGGCAGTTGGGATTCGACGCCAGTTGGGAACTCGACCTATGGGGCCGCGCGCGTCGATCGCGCGAAAGCGCCGCGGCTGCCTTCGAGGCCACGGTGTATGAGCGCGAGGCGGCACGCGTGGCCCTGTCCGCCGAGGTGGCCCGTACCTATCTCCAATTGCGCGGCACGCAAGCGCAACTGGACATCACCCGGCAGAACCTGGAGGTTGCCGATCGCACGCTCCGCCTTGCCGAAAGCCGTGAGCGCAATGGCGTCGCCACACGTTTTGAAACCGCTTCGGCGCGCGCGCAACTGGCAACGGTCGAGGCGCTGGTACCCGAATTGGTCCAGCGCCGCAACACGCTGATGAACGTCCTGGCATTGCTGCTGGGAGAGCAGCCGCGCGCCCTCGATGCGCAGTTGCTTGAAGCGATGCCTCTGCCGTCGCTTCCTTCCAATGTGCCGGTGGGCCTGCCCTCCGAATTGGCGCACAGGCGGCCGGACATACAGCGCGCCGAAGCCCAGCTCCATGCTGCGACGGCAGCCATCGGCGTCGCCAAAGCCGATTTCTACCCGCGAATCGGCCTCAAAGGCAGGGTCGGCGTCGAAGCCTTCGAGTTCAACGACCTCGACAGTTGGGATTCCCGGTTCTTCTCCGTCGGCCCCACGGTCTATCTTCCCATCTTCCAGGGCGGGCGTCTGAAGCAGCGCCTGGCGCTGAACGAGGCACGGCAAAGAACTGCCGCCATCGGCTACCGGCAGACGGTGCTGCAAGCCTGGCATGAAGTGGACAACGCCCTGGACGCCTGGGCAGCCCAGCAGAACCGCCATGCCGAGTTGGTGGTTTCGTACGAGCAGAACCAGCAGGCGCTGCATGCTGCCGAGCGCGGCTATCAGGAAGGCGCTGCCGACTACCTGAACGTCCTGGCCGCACAGCGCGGTGTCCTCGCAAGCCAGACCAGCCTCAATGCCAGCGCGACCAACGCCGCGCTCACCCTGGTCAATCTCTACAAATCCCTGGGCGGTGGCTGGGACCCCGGCGCATTCTCTTCCGAGCAGCAGACCGGCGGCGACGCGTCGCTGACGACCGCTGTGTCGTCGGCCACCTCGCAATCGAAGGTTGACCAATGAGCGCCGCAGCGTCGCAGTCGTCGACGGCGCCGCCGCCCGCGGCAACCGCTGCGGCAGCCCCTCCGAAGCGGGCGATTGCGGGACTGGTCGGCATCCTCATCGCGGCCATGATGGCCGGACTGAACAACCGCGTGGGCGCGCTGGCACTGGCCGACGTGCGTGGCGCGCTGGGCTTCGGCCTGGACGATGCCTCCTGGCTCACCACCGTCTATAGCGCGGGCGAAGTGATCGCCATGCCATTTTCAGCGTGGTTCGCCGTCACGCTTTCAGTGCGCCGCTTCGAGTTGTGGATGATTGGCACGTGCACTTTGCTGGCGGTGTGCATCCCCTTCATCCATGACCTCGATCTGCTGCTGGCCATGCGGTTTCTGCAGGGCATCGCCAGCGGCACAATGATTCCCGTGCTGATGATGGCGGCGTTGAAGTTTCTGCCGCCCCCCATCCGACTGCACGGACTGGCGCTGTATGCACTGACGGCCACCTTCTCGCCCAATCTCTCGATCTGGCTGGCGGGGCAATGGACGGATGGCCTGTTCGATTGGCGCTGGGTGTACTGGCAGATTCTTCCGCTCGCGGCGATTGCCGCCTTGATGATCGGATGGGGCCTGCCCAAAGACCCCATCCAGACAGACCGTTTCCCGCAGGCCAACTGGCCCGGTATGGCCTTCGGCGCACCGGCATTCGGCCTGATTGCCGTCGCCTTGGATCAGGGCGTTCGGCTGGACTGGTTCAATTCACCCCTCATCGTCGTCTCGCTGGTGGCCGGGCTGACGCTGCTGGGGGCCTATCTGCTAACGGAGTGGTATCACCCCACGCCGTTCATCAAGTTGCAGATGCTCAGCCGCCGCAACCTGGCGCTGGGCTTCACCTTGTTCATCTGCCTTCTGGTCGTGCTGACCTCCGGCGTGATGTTGCCAATGACCTTTCTCGGGCCACTGCAGAGCTACCGACCGCTTCAGATGGCACCGATCGGGCTGATCGTCGCGCTGCCTCAACTCGCCCTGGGTTCCGTGGTGGCGCTGTTCCTGTACCGGAAATGGGTCGATGCCCGATTCGTGTTCGCGGGCGGCCTGCTATTGATCGGCCTGGCGTGCTTCCTTGGCGCGCAACTGACTTCCGACTGGAACCGCGACCAGTTCGTGCTGACGCAGACGCTGCAAGCCTTTGGCCAGCCCATGGCGGTCGTCTCGCTGCTGTTCCTGGGTACCAGTGTCGTGCACCCCAGCGAAGGCCCGTATGTGTCGGGGAACATCAACACGCTGCGCGCCCTGGGGTCGCTAATCGGGGGCGCCGTGGTTGGGCAACTTGTGACCGTGAGTCAGCGGGTCCACGCGGAAATGCTGCTGGATCACGCTGCATTGGTAGGCAACTCCGTTCCGCTTGCCCTGGAGCCCGCTCAACTGATGGGAGTCATCGCCCAGCAGGCACTGGTACTGTCGGTCGCGGATGCCTATCGCGTCCTGGGCGTCTTGGCGCTGGTGATGGTCCCCTTCGTATTGCGACTGACCTACATTCCCGCTCCCATTTTGCAGGCCCCCGCTTCGCAATCCACATCGTCGTCCCAAGGATAGTTCCACCATGGCCATGCCGAAAAAAGCCAAGATCACCAGTGCCGTGCTGCTCCTCGCAGTGGCAGTGGGCTGTGTCATTTATCTGAATCGCCCCGAATCCAGCGCATCGACCCAATCCACGGACGACGCCTATGTACAGGCCGATTTCACCCTCGTCGCCCCCCAGGTGTCGGGAGTGATCGGCAAGGTGCTGGTCGAAGAAAACCAACCAGTGAAAGCCGGGGATCTGCTTGCGGCCATCGACGATCGAGACTTCATCGTTGCGGTGGACGCGGCAAAGGCACAAGTCGCCGCCGCGAAGGCCAGCGTCGCGGGGCTTGCCGCGCGCGTGGCGCAGCAGGAGACCGCCATACGTCAGGCTCAGGCGACAGTCGCGGTGGACGACGCAGAACTCAAATTGGCAGAGGCCAACCAAAGGCGTTATCGGAACCTGGCTTCAGACGGATCAGGTTCGATCCAAGCGCGCCAACAGGCCGAGGCGCAGTTGGCCATTCGGCTGGCCAGCCGAGACAGGAACCGCGCGGGCCTGCAAGCGGCACGGCAACAGACGGACATCCTCAAAGCCGATCTTGAAAAAGCCAAGGCTGCACTTTCCCAAGCGCAGGCGGCGCAGGACGCGGCGGAGTTGAAGCTCTCCTATACCCAAATCACAGCGCCCATCAGCGGCCTCATCGGTCAGAAGTCAGTGCGCGTCGGCGCATTCGTGAATGCTGGCAAGCCGCTGGTGGCGGTGATCCCGCTCGATGCGGTCTACATCACGGCCAACTTCCGCGAAACGCAATTGGCACGTGTGCAGCCAGGGCAGTCGGTGGACATCAAGGTGGACGCCTTGCCGGGGGCCGTACTGAAGGGCACCGTGGAGAGCCTCGGACCGGCCAGTGGCGTCAGCTACTCGGCCGTCGCGCCACACAACGCCACGGGCAACTTCACCAAGATCGTCCAGCGCCTACCCGTGCGCATTCGCATTGACCCCGACCAGCCTGGTGCCGCGAATTTGCGCGTCGGTATGTCCGTGACGCCGAGGATCCACATCGGTGAATAGCGCCATTCGTCCAGCATGAGGAGCCATACAAATGAGGCAATACCGATATCGCGTAACTGTGGAGCAGTTGACTGATTCGCATGGCATCCCCAGCGATCGCAAGCCTCTGCAATTTGAGGCCGGAAATCATGACGACATCATCTCCGTCGTGACATGGCTTCGCAGCAGAGGTGACTTCAGTAGCCAAGATGACGCGGCGGCATTTGCGGTCGGGTTGAAGCTGTTTGCCTGGGCGATCCTGGCAAACAAGGATAACCCGCTTCTGTCTTCGTTCCTGCCGCATCTATATCAGTTCGTGAAGGAGCTAAAGGCTGGGTCGAAGACGGACCGATGACCCAGCTGCTCGCGCAACAAAGGATATGAAGGGACGCTGGGTCATGACACCTTGCTCAGAAACCACAGATAGGCTCGCCGGACTGAGGACCTGCAACGGTGGTGGGCATCGCGGCACTGTCATTGAACACGGCGTGCGCATTCTCTTTGGCACGGCCGTAGGTGCTCTGCCGGCTGTTTCTGCGGCCCAGGCTCGCTTTGTCGACGCGAAGATGTATGTGCAGGCTGGAGCGACTTCTTTGCAAGGCGACGCAACACGCGCAATGAACGTGGGCGTGATGGTGCCTTCTGGCCTCTTCAAGGGCATCAGTCGTGATGCGGGTCCGCTGACCCTGCATTGGGATCTATGGGGTGGCCATTGGAGGTCGCACCATGCTGATGGCACAACAGGCGGCTATTCCCAGCTTGGAGCCCTGATGGCTTGGCGCTACCAGCCCGCCGGACCGAAATCTCCTTGGTTCTTTGAGGCAGGCCTGGGAGGGAGCGTCTTGGACGGTCTCTACAACTCAGGGCAGCGTCGATTCAGCACGGCCTTCCAGTTCACGGAAGTGCTGGCAATTGGCTACCGCTTTGGGCCGGAAAAGGCCTACGAGGTTTCCTTGCGTGTACAGCACTTCTCGAATGCCGGCATCAAGAAACCCAATCCGGGTGAGAACTTTATGTCCTTGCGCTTCTCTCTCCCGTGGTGAAGGCGGCCGGGCATACTCGGGTGCCTGCGGTGGCACATACTAGGCCCGCCATGAGCGCCGAGAAGACGGCGCTCGTTATGTCCGGTGGCGGTGCACGCGCTGCCTACCAGGTTGGCGTGTTGCAGGGTCTGGTGAGATTGCGCCGCGAACGTCTGGGCGACGGGGCTCCGAACCCATTCGGCATCCTATGCGGTACTTCGGCAGGTGCAATCAATGCCGCCGCTTTAGCCTGCCGGGCAGACTCCTTTGATGCGGGCGTGGAGACAATCGCCGCAGTTTGGCGAAACTTTCGCGCTGATCAGGTGTATCGCACCGATGCGCTTGGTATCGCCCGCAGCGGTGCACAGTGGCTGAGCGCGATTTCGGTAGGCTGGATGTTGGCGCGCTGGCGCAAAGAAGGGCCACGTTCGCTGCTGGACAATGAACCTTTGGCCGAACTGCTGCGACATTGGGCGCCGCTGGAACTGCTACCGCGCATGCTGGCCGAGCGTCATCTGCACGCGCTGGCGCTAGGCGCGTCCAGCTACACCAGCGGCGAACACCTCACCTTCTTTGAGGCCACCGGCGACATGACGGGCTATGAACGCTCGCAGCGGCTGGCCGTACCCATGCGACTGGGGCTGGAGCACCTGCTCGCTTCGGCGGCGATCCCCTTCGTATTTCCAGCACAGCGTATCGAGCATGCGGAGCACGCCGGCTGGTACGGCGACGGCTCGATGCGGCAAACCTCACCGATCTCGCCGGCGATCCATCTCGGTGCGCAGCGTATGCTCATCGTTGGTGCCGGTCGGCTGCATGAACCGCGTGGGCGAATCGTGCGTGATGGCGGTTACCCGACACTGGCTCAAGTTGGTGGGCACGTGCTGTCGAACGTCTTTCTCGATTCGCTCGCGGTGGACATCGAGCGTATGGAGCGCGTCAACCGTACCCTGGAAATGATGACGCTGGGGCAGCGCCTTGCCACCTCACTGCGGTCGGTGAAGGCGCTGGTGATCGCGCCAAGCGAGCGCATTGACGACATCGCGGCTCGGCACCAGAAGTACCTGCCGCGAACGGTGCGCGCGCTGTTGCGCGGCGTGGGTTCGTCCAGCGCGAGCAGTGACCTGAGCGGTTCCGCTCTGGCGAGCTACCTGTTGTTCGAGGCTCCTTTCACCCAGGAGGTAATGGCGCTGGGTGAGCGCGACACGTTGGCACAACGGCAGGCAGTCTGTGATTTCTTCGGGTGGCTTTGAGGCGTGCGCTTCACCCCCAAGCCGAGGCACTTCCAGGAAAGGCGTTGGCAGACCATTCGCGCAGTGGAACGCACCCCATATGGCGCTTCGAGGGCAAGGGATTTCCGATCGACGTGCCCGTGCGTAGCCGCAAGGAAGCGTCCGAAGGTCCGCCGCTGATCCAGGCGCATGGCTTTGGCGTGATCTATGTGCCCTCGCTGGTGGTGCAGCCGCAGAGGGACCAAGGCGAACTGACGCGGTGTTGCGGGGCTATGGATGCACCGGTGCGTATTCCACGCGATGGCGGACACGATTCCATGCTGATGGCGGACAGTGTTCCAGCGTGATGGCGGACAGTGTTCCACGCTGAAGGCGGACAGCATTCCAAACTGATGGCGGACACCTGCGGGGTGTTCTGAGTGACCCGAACGCGGCATACGCTGCCCGGTTTTTTGACCGGAACCAGCGATGCCCACACCCAGGGTCACCATGAGCAAACTACGACACACACTGCAACTGCTGCACCGCGGGGCCTTGAGCACCCGTCAAATCGGTGCCGCCCTCGGCATCTCCAAATCCACTGTCAGCGAGATAGCCAGCTACGCGCGCGTGGCCGGCGTGGACTGGGCACTGGCCCAGAGCCTGAACGACGACGAACTCCAGGCCCGGCTCTACAAGCCACCCGTGGCGCGCGAGTCCCGGCACCTTGAACCCGACCACGCCCACATCCACCGCGAACTGCGCCGACCTGGCGTGACGCTGCAGTTGCTTTGGGAGGAATACCAGCAACAGCACAGCGGGCAGGCGTACAAGTACAGCGCCTTCTGCGAGAAGTACAAGGCCTGGGCCCGGCGCCTGCAGCGCTCCATGCGCCAGACCCACACGGGCGGTGACAAGCTCTTTGTGGACTACGCCGGCCAGACCGTTCCCGTGGTGGATGCCGACACTGGCGAGATACGCCAGGCCCAGGTCTTCGTGGCCGTGCTGGGCGCATCGAACTACACCTACGCCTGCGCCACCGCCAGCCAGAAGGCCACCGACTGGGTGGCCAGCATCATTAGCGCGCTGGAGTTCATCGGCGGCGTGCCCCGCCTGCTGGTGCCTGACCAGCCGCGCGCCCTCATGGCCCGACCCGACCGTTACGAGCCCACCGCGCACCGCCTGCTCGAAGAGCTCTGTGCGCACTACAGCCTGGCCGTGATGCCCGCGCGCCCGGCCAAGCCACGCGACAAACCCAAGGTGGAGGTCGCTGTGCAGGTGGTCGAGCGCTGGATTCTGGCCAGGCTGCGCCACCAGACCTTCTTCAGCCTGGCCGAGCTCAACCGGGCGATTGCCGCCTTGCTGGTGGACTTGAACCAGCGCGCGTTCAAGAAGCTGCCGGGCAACCGCACTAGCGCCTTCGCCGAACTCGACCGGCCAGCCCTGCGCCCCCTGCCGCCGGTGCGCATGCCCATCGCGCGCTTCAAACCCGCCCGCGTCAACATCGATTACCACGTTGAGCTCGATGGCCACTACTACTCGGTGCCCCACGCCCTGGTGGGTGAGCCGGTGGAGTTGCGCATCACGGCCGGCACGCTCGAAGTCCTGCACGGCAGCAAACGCGTGGCCGCCCACGCCCTCAATCCCCGACGGGGTGCACACACCACCACGCCCGAGCACATGCCGGCCTCGCACCGGGCGCACCTGCAGTGGACGCCGGCCAAGCTCATCGCCTGGGGTGAGCGCGTGGGCGCGGCCACCGCCGCCGTGGTGCGCTGGCAGATGGAGCACCGCCAGCATCCCGAGCAGGGTTACCGCTCCTGTCTGGGCCTCATGCGCCTGGGCCGTGAGTACGGGGCTGACCGGCTGGAGGCCGCCTGTGCGCGGGCGCAGTCGATTCGCTCACCGTCCTACAAGAGCATCGCCTCCATCCTGGGCTGCGGCCTGGACCAGCGGCCGCTGGATGCGCCGATGGCCGCACAGGCGAACCTGCCGCTGCACGAGAACGTGCGCGGGCCGGGCTACTACCACTGAACTCCAACGTGCAAGCAAACCTAACAAGGAAGAACCATGCTCAACGAACAGACCTTGAACCAACTGCGCGCCCTGCGCCTGGACGGCATGGTGGCCGCCCTCAGCGACGCGGCCACCCACATCACGGCCAGCGAGCTGCCCTTTGAACAACGCCTGGCGCTGCTGGTGCAGCGCGAGGTGGACTGGCGTGACAGCAAGCGCCTGGAGCGCCTGTTGAAGGCGGCCCGCTTGAAGGTCTCCAGTGCCTGCCTGGAGGACATCGACTGGCGCGCCAGCCGGGGCCTGAGCCGAGAGGTCATCACCAGCCTGGCCGGCGGGGACTGGCTGCGCCATGGCCACAACGTGCTGCTCACCGGCGCCACCGGGTGCGGCAAGACGTGGCTCGCCTGCGCACTGGGGCAGCAGGCCGCGCGTCTGGGCTTCTCGGTGCTCTACACCCGCGCGCCACGGCTGCTGCAGGAGCTGCACGTGGCCCACGGCGATGGCAGCCTGGGCAAACGGCTGGCGCAACTGGCGCGGCTGGACCTGCTCATCCTGGACGACTTCGGCATCGCGCCGATTGCCGCGCACGAGCGAAACGACCTGCTGGAATTGCTGGACGACCGGGTGGGCACGCGCTCGACGCTCATCACCAGCCAGTTGCCGGTGACGGCCTGGCACGCCTGGCTGGACGAGCCCACGCTGGCCGACGCCATCCTGGACCGCATCGTGCACGGCTCGCACAAGATAGCCCTCAAGGGCGAGTCGATGCGCAAGCTCACCAAGGCCGTCTGAGCCGGCCGCGCCGACCGCCATTCCACGCTGATGGCGGACACTTCGGCTACGATTTGAGCGTCACTCAGGACACCCGCGCAACGTGTCCGCCATCGCCTGGAACGCTGTCCGCGATGGGAATGGAATCACTGTCCGCCATCAGTGGAATGCGCACACCGGTATGTGGCTCTCCGCTGCATACTTGGAGCGGCGTCACAACAGCGCCGCGCAGCGGGCGCTGCTGGACGACCTGGAGGCGCGCACCGGCCAGCGCGGGCGGTATGGCGGCAAGGCGCTACGCACGACGTCTAGCACGGGAAGTTCCGCGGCGCCGCCTCGCTGAGCAACTCGGAAGCATTGCCGCTTACCCGCGCAGCGCGGCACTGGCCTCGCGGGGTCTTGGTTCGCTCTTATTTTGCCGTTCTGCGGTCTTCGCGCGCGCGAACGACTTCATAGATGTCCAGGCCGCCCTTGCCACCAGGACGATCAGACACGAAAGTCAGAATCTCGCCGTCCCCAGTGACTGCTGGCATTTGATCTTCATACTTGGTGTTGATCGGCGAGGGCAGAGGCTTGATAGGCTTCTTCCATTGCGACGGGTCCCTGGCATTCGCACCAGCCTCAAATTGCCAGATGTCGCTGCCGCCAACGCCGTCCGGGTAGATCGCCCACACATAGCGATGCTTGGGGTCAATGTGACCATCCATGTCCGGGATGCTGTTCGGCAGGATTCTCGCAGCGCCTGCCTTGCGGGTGAGTCGGTCGAAGCGGGTGACCTTGAAATCGAGATTGACCGGGTTCGCATCCTTCGCAGAAGTGAAGTAGATGTTGGCCTTTCCGTCGTAGTTGGGGCAGGAATCGATTCCTGAACTGTTCGGCCCGCCATCGTTCTCGCAACCGAGATTGACTGGCTGCTCCCATGCCATGTCGTCTCTGATGTTTCTACGGTAGCTGGCATACAGATCGAGTCCACCGCACCCCCCGGGCCGATCGCTTGCGAAGAACAGCCAATGACCATCATCGGATTGGAGCGCGCTGTGATCCGCATAGCCGCTGTTCACGCCCCTGGGCAGCAACTTCGGATCGCCCCAAGGAGAACTGCGTGTTGCGCGGTGGCTTACGTACACGCTATAGCGCGTTGGTGTGCCGTCCTTGCCCATGTACCATCCGTCCTCCGCGTTCGCGGGCGCCACGCCGCCTGGCCGATTCGACGAGAAGTACAAGGTCAGTCCGTCACCCGTGATCGTGGCCCAGCCGTCGTGGTACTCGGTGTTGATCGGTGCGCCGGCGTTCTTGACCATCCAGACGCTATTGGCGGAACCTGGATTGGGTGCGATGCGCTCGGCATGTACCTGTGCTTGAGTGGTGAGCGCAAGCGCCACGAGGCCAAAGGCCGCGGCCGCAGGACGGGACTTGAGAATAGACAAGATTGTTCTCGCGGACACGGATGTCTCCTTTCTCGGTAAATTCACTCATTCGCCTTGGGTGTTGTATTCGGTGGGGTCGGCCTGGAAGCTGTGAACGCGGGTCGCCGGCTTCGAATTCCACAGCAGCCGAACGACATCGGGGCGGGAATAGTGTCCGGTGGGGTCATATGCCGCCTTGGCCACGCCGATGAAGCCAAGATCTACATCGGCGTAGAGCAAGCCCTCTTGCGTCTCCGGAAACGGCTCGCACAGCGGCTTGGCGTCCGGACCGAAGATCTGCGCGAATCCCCCACCTTCAAGCAGCAGCTGCCGTTTCTGCGGCGTGTCAGCCAGCATCTCCAGCATTTCCTTGGACACCAACGCGCAAGGAGCCAGCACATAGCAGCCGCCCTCGAGCGCATACACTTGGCTTGCAGCCAGATTGGCTTCCGGGCTCAGCTGAAAGGCTGCCCCTCTGTAGACTGAAAAGCTCGGCCAAGCCGCCACATGGATCTGCTCATTCTGCGAATACATGGCGTACTTGCTGAGCGGTTGAATGTGCTCGGCGCAAGACAGTGCGCCAATGCGGCCGATGCTCGTTTGATGCACCGAAAGATGGCTTCCATCGCCCTCGCCGTAGACAGTCCTTTCGGCATGCGTTGGCTTGAGCTTTCGACGGGTGCTCACGACTCGCCCTTCATCGTCGATGATGGCTTGAGCAATGTACAGCGTACCGTCCTGACGCTCGCAGAACCCGAGGACAACGAATATCCTGTGCTCGGCAGCAGCAGCGCATAGGCGTTCCCACTGCGGACTTCCCACCAACAGGGCATTCTCGAAATGCCTCTGGACAAACTGCATGCCCCATGCAGGCGAGTCGAGCCAGATCCACCACGGGTACCCCGGAAGCCAGACCTCGGGAAACGCAATCAGCTTGGCGCCGTTTTTCGCGGCTTCTTCAATAAGGCGGACCGCCTTCTCGACGCCCTTGTCCAAATTAAGAAACTCTGGGGCCGCCTGAACGGCGGCGACCTTGTACTTGGCAATTTCAGAAGTTGTCATCTAGATGTCCTATCTGAAGTAAATGGAGTTCCGCTACAGCCGCGGCTGGCGTTGATCAGGCGGAGAGCACTCGAACAACGCGGGGGACCTTGAATTTGGCAAGGCGCATCCCGAGTTCGGCGCGAATGCGCTGCGTCCATTCCTCGTCGGAGGCTTGCGAGTCCTCGGTCACCAGTTCAGCAACCAGCGTGATGCCCCAAGGTGGCATGTCCTCGCCTGTAACGCGTGCCTGACGAATCCCGGGAATTGCCATGAGAGCCTCTTCGATCTCCTCGGGATAGATGTGGTATCCAGCGCAATTGATCTGGCGATCAGATCGTCCCAAATGGAACAGGAACCCGTCGCCGTCTCGACGGACGATGTCGCCTGTGTGGCACCAGCCGTCGTTGTCGGCGAACTCCTTGACGACGGTATCGGCACGAACGCACAGTTCCCCTTCGGCTGGGCCGTCATGATGTCCGCCGACGGTGACTTCGATGCCGGCGATCGGGCGTCCGCAGCTGTTCATTCGGTCTTCGCGCAATCTGCCGTCGTGGCAAAGCTCGTCCCCACGCAGGATCGACAAGGGCCAGCCTGCTTCCATGCGACCATAGATCTGGTGCAGCGAAGGCCCGAACGCATCGATCGCTATCTGCAACTCATCGACGCCCAGAGGTGCACCGCCATAGACGACCCGACGAAGACGGTGCAGCGGGTACATGTCCACGCCTTCAGCGGCACTGATCCGCTTGACCATTTCTGAGATCAACACCACGGAAGTCACTTTGTGATCCGAGATCGCCCGCAAGACGGTGGCGACATCGAAGCGAGGGAGTACGACTTGCGGCAGGCCCATGGCGATGAAAGGAAATGTCCCGATCTGACAAGTCCCATGAATGATCTGCTGGGTCGTAAGAAAGTGGTCGTCGCCGCTAACGGGAGCGCCGTATGCGCCCGTCATGAATAGACGCATGCTCGTCGTCAGCGATGCAGCCCAGTTCCGGTACGACATCGTGACAGCCACCAGCTCGCCGTTTGTGATCTGCCTTGGGTAGACGACGGCAGGTTCGTCGCGAACCCACTCACCGGGCGAGAGAGCCGTCCCCTCCAGTGGCGTTGCGTCGCTGTGCACCAGCGCATCGCCTCCGAGCAGATCTGCGTGCTCCGGATCGGCGACGATGCGGTCGACCCCTGCCGCCAGAAAGAGCTTGCGCGCTTCGTCCACCGCTAGGGCGGGATCGGCGGCTACGCGGACCGCCCCCAGCCACTCCACGGCGAGAAATGCTTCGACGGCAGCGATGCTGTTCGAATACCAAAGGCCGATGCGCTTCCGGCGCAGGCCACGCTCTGCCAGATTGCCAGCCAATGCAGCCACGACCGCAGCCAGTTCGAAACCCGTCTTTCCGCTGCCATCAACTCTAGAGAGGATGCGCTGGTGGCCTGCGCGCATCAATCCATGGTGGGTGAGCTGTCCTGCGATCAGCTGCATGTCAACCCGCATGCCGTGCCGTGAGCTGCGCCTGCAGGTCGGCGCGTCTAACCTTCGCGCCGGAGAGCACGGTCGGCAGCTCGTCCAGGATGAACACGGCGTGCAGTGTCTCGTGGGGCTTTAGTCTCTTACAACCGGCAAGACGGATTTCGGCTGCCATGGCGTCGCCGGATTCGGCGCCGGGACGCAGCGCGACGCCCGCCACCAGGCGATCCACCCCGCCGATGCGCACCGCGACGACGCCGCACTGCCGCACGCTCGGGTGCGCAAGGATCTGTTCTTCGACCGTATGTGGGTAGACGGTGCGGCCGTTGATGTTGATGACGTCGGTGCAGCGATCGACGTAGTAGGCGAAACCACACTCGTCCATGTAGGCCAAATCGCGGGGTTTGAACCAGTCATTGGCGTCGAGTGCTGAAAGATCCAGCCGGTCTACGTAACGACCGCGAGACATTGGACTGCGTGCGCGGATCTCGCCAACTTCGCCCGGCGCCTGCCGTTCGCCGAGATCATTGACGACGTCCAGCTGAAATAGGAACGACGCGGGTCGGCCGATGCTTCCCCAGCGGCGTTCATCGTCCTCTACATCGCTCCACAGCAACCGCGTCGCGACGCCTCCCATCTCAGTGACACCGTACGCATGGCACCACACGTCGCCCAGCAACCGGCTGGTCCGTTGCAGCAGCTCGGGCGTGGCAAAGAAGACGATCAGCCTGCGCAGGCAGTGCTCGATGCCGCCGCGCGATTCGATTTCGTCGAGGAGCTGAGGTAGCAGGGGGCCTGGCACGAAGGCATTGGTGACCCCGTGTCGCGCGATTGCATCGACCACCCTCCCTGGATCGAACCGCTCGTCGTCCAGTATCACGTTCCGGGCTCCCCGGACGATGTGCGGGTAGAGATTGTGTGCACCGCTGCACCATTGCAGAGAATGGAAATGCAGGCACACGTCGTCCTTGGAGAGAGAGCCCGCGTTGGGACCAAAGGAGTCCAGGTGCTCCAGATTCTGCGAGACCATCGCCAGCCATGCGCGGTGGGACATTTCCCAGAGCTTGGGCATGCCAGTAGTGCCGCTCGTCGGCTGAAGATAGTAGGGAGCGTCATCGTCCACCTCGAAGTGCGGCTCCTCGTCACTCGCTTGATCTAGTGTAGTGTTGCATTCTGTTTGGAACTTAATCGGCTATTGGCGCGGATGACCTTTTGCAGGATGTCGCGAGCGTTCTTGGTCCAGATGAACGGCTTGGGGTTGGTGTTGTGATGCGCGATGTACTCATCGATGGCCGAGACGAGTTCGGGCACGCTGGTGAACACCCCGCGGCGTAGCCGGTTCTCGGAGATGTCGCGAAAGAAGCGCTCGACCATGTTCAGCCACGATGCCGAGGTCGGCGTGAAGTGCATGTTGAATCTGGGGTGCTTGGCCAGCCACTCCTGCACAGCTGGATGCTTGTGCGTGGCGTAGTTGTCGGCGATCAGATGCAGCGTCTTGTCCTTGGGCGTCTCCCGATTGATTTGACGCAGGAACTTCAGCCACTCGATGTGGGTGTGGCGCTGCTGGCACTGGCCGATGACCTGACCGTTGAGCACGTTGAGCGCAGCGAACAAGGTGGTTGTGCCGTTGCGCTTGTAGTCGTGCGTCATGGTGGCCGCGCGCCCCTTCTTGAGCGGCAGCCCGGGCTGCGTTCGGTCCAGCGCCTGCACCTGGCTCTTTTCGTCGCAGCACAGCACCAGCGCATGCTCGGGCGGCGACATGTAAAGCCCCACGATGTCTTCGAGCTTTTGCACGAACTGCGGATCGCGCGAGACCTTGAAGCCGCGCACGATGTGAGGCTTGAGACCGTGGGCCTGCCAATGGCGCATCACGGTGCTGGCGCTGACGCCCAACTCAGCGGCCATCGTGCGCGTGCTCCAGTGCGTGGCCGCCTCGGGCTTGGTCTGTGTGGTTAGCTTCACAAGCTTGGCCACATCCACCTTCACCGGCGGTGCGCCGCGCGGCAAGTCGCGCTCGATACCTTGCAGCCCCAATTGCAGGTAGCGTTCACGCCAGCGCGCCACCTGCACGCGCCCAATGCCAAGCTGCTCGGCAATATCCTTGTTTTGCAGCCCCTGCGCGGCCAGCAGCACGATCTGGGCGCGCTGGGCCAATCTGACGCTGGTGCGCTTGGAGCGCGCCAGCCGGCTCAGCTCGCTTTCCTCTTCATCCGTCAACACAATCGTCGGGGCAACTCGCAATTTTTCACTCCAATGCAAACCGTAGTAGAGCATTGGAGCGTGGTTGCTCAATTAAGTTTCATTAAGAATCAAACACTACACTAGCAGAGTGGCAAAGGGAGTCGCCCATCCAGGCACCTCGTGTTCTGCACCGATGCCGACCAGATGGAGGGCCTTGAGCGCGTCGAGATGCTCGGCGATCGCCTGCGCGAACCGCACATCGAACACCAGAACCCGCGCCTTCGCGGCACGTAAAGTCGCGATGTGAGTCTGGATCGGGAGATGCGCATGCAAGGCGACGCGAGGAAATCCGAACTTGTCGAAACCGAGCCAGCAGTGAACAATTTCCCTTCGGTTGTACGACAAAACCCCGATGGCGCTGCCCCGCGGGATTTTTAGTCGATCAGCGATTGCGGAACCAGCCTTGTTCGCCTGCCTGTTGAGTTCAAAGTATGTTTCCTGTCCGTCGTCCGTCACCAGTGCGGTGCGTTCGGCATACTGCGTTGCCGCAGTCGCGATGGCCAGTCCCGGCTCGATCTTCATGTCTTCCTCTCGTGGTAGTTCGTCCTATTTGCCGTTTTCGCTACGACTGACGCCGATGCCTCTGCACTTCGGCATGTGTCTGCGTTCAGGCGCCCGACGGACATTCGGGACCCCGTGCAAGACCTATGTGTCGCTGCGGGCATCGCAATGTAGGATGCAAAAGCCACAAAAGTTTTCCTCCTAGCGCAGCGTTTCTTGTCCTGGAGTGCAATATGCAGACGAGCTCCTGCTTCACCACGGACGGGATGGCGATGGCGGATCGCCTCCCGTACTGGAACGAGGTCGTTTCGAGTACGTTCATCCCGTCGAGCGTGCAGCCTCCCCGTGCAGGCGAGTTCCGAGCAAGCCTGCACAACGAGCGACTGGGCGAGGCGGAGCTTACGGTTGTTCGCGCTTCGCCACAGCGCGTGGCGAGAACCAGCGCACTGATCCGCCTGTCGAGCGATGAATGCCTGATGTTCGGCTTTGCGCCCAAAGCCCGATGGAAAGTCAGCCAGCACGGCCGAACTGTCCAGGTTGCACCGATGCAGTTCGTGCTCTACGACTCGAACTATCCCTTCGAGCTTGAGTTCGACGAGGACTTCGACCTGCATGTGCTGCAGTTGCCGCACGCAAGTCTTGCGTTTGCTGGGAGCAGGCTTTCGGATGTTGCGGGCAGGCCGTTCGACGCAGTGTCAGGCGCGGGTAAGTTGCTGGCGTCCTTGATCGAGGAGGTCCGCAGCGGCCATACGTCTTCCGGAGTGATTGCCAGGACATCGCTTGGCAGCGTCGCAGTCCATCTGGCAACCTCGATGGTTTCCGAGTTGCTCGAGCTTCGAACCGATGAGGCCAACGAGCGCGAACTCCGGCTGCTCAGGGTGAAATCGTACATTGAGTTGAACCTGGCCAACCCGAGGCTCGACCCGCATGCGATTGCATCGGCCAACGGAATGTCGGTACGCACGCTGCATGGGCTCTTCAGCGCCGAGGAACTGGGAGTGTCGACCTACGTCACCCATCGGCGTCTTCTGCGGTGCAAAGAGGACCTCGGCAATGCGATGCACTCGTCGCTGTCCGTGGCCGGGATCGCGATGCGATGGGGTTTCTGGAATAACGCCTACTTCAGCCGCGCATTCAAGCGGATGTTCGGCATTTCGCCGCGCTCATACCGGATTGGTCGGAGACCGTAGCACGACTCCAGCCCGGTGCTCGCAGCGCTGCAAACGAGCGATAACGGCGTCAGAAAAATGCGTGCGCCGCCTAGTAGGTCTGCATCGGGGTCGCGTCGCGGCCTCCAAGTGAGTGCTGCGGGCGACGCTCTTGCGCCAGCTCGAGCGTGAGCTCGGCTCAGGTGCGAGTGCCGGCAGGTTAAATGTCAAGGGCGCTTGCCGGACTCGCGACCGGATTGCGCAGTGTCACGATCTCTTCAGCCAAAGTCGGATGGATGCCGATAGTGCTGTCAAATACGGCTTTGGTAGCCCCGGCCTTTATGGCCACTGCGAACCCCTGCACAATCTCGCCTGCGTCCTGGCCAACAATATGCAGGCCTACGACGCGGTCGCTGGCGGTATCTACCACCAACTTGACCAGGGCGCGCTCGGTGCTGCCCGACAGAGTGTGCTTGAGCGGCCTGAACGCGCTTCGATACACCGCCACTTCCCCGAATTCTTTGCGCGCCTGCGCCTCGCTGTATCCCACGGTTCCGATGCTGGGGTCCGTGAAAACGGCCGTGGGAATGAAGTCGTAGCGCATCTTGCGTTGTCCTTGCCCAAAGTGTCCGCGCCGAAGTAAATCTGAGCCACCGGGGGTGCGGCGGATTTCTTGGACTGGTTATGCCATGAGCCCCAGGCTCTTGCGATATTCAACAGGGCTGAGAGCGCCCAGTGAGATCTTGATCCGTTTCTCGTAGTGGGTAGCCCCACCGTCTTACGACGACGGGGCCCCCGAAGAACGCAGCATGCGACTTTCACCGCACTGCGCTCGAGCACAGCATTAAGCGTCGCGCTGACGCCGGTCTCGCTAACGGCACGAGCCCTTCGCAAGCATCACATCGTTGATTCGTCTCATCGCTGAGACGAAGGGCGCTGAACCGTGACGATACCGGTCTCTCACAAGCTTCCCCTCGATGAATCTCAAACGTGGACCTGCGACAACTGCACCACGCGGAAGTCTGCACCCTTTCGGGTTAGGGCAAATCCTGAACCCCTATACGGACTATTACCGCCCGTCATTCGCTTTTTCCGCGTTCTCTTATCCACTTGTCCAACAGATCCCCTTGCGGGTCTCCTGCCCAAGTCAAACTGCTGACTCGGGCGGACAATTGGACTTACCACGTTCCCGTTTCTGCCAACCCGGATGCTTTCGGGCTTATCCGTTTAGCGCCCGTCTATTCCCCGGCAGCATGATGACGACGTACCCCCGGGTACAAAGGGAGTAACCGGCTGCATACCTTTTGGTCTGGGCCCATTAGCCGCTTCGGCCCACTATCCGTCACGAGGTTTATCGACGATTCACGTCTGTTGCGCATGCGGAACTTGCCTTGCCTCGACGCCACATTGCGGCTCGCAGCGTCACCACATATCGTCACCAAATGCGGTGTCTTTCGACGAGCACGTTGTCGTTGGAGCTTCAGACCCGGCAGTTACCCGCCACGCCTGTCCAACTAGGCAACTACTGGCCGTACAGCAGGTCACGGCAACGCGTTACCTTGCGAAGCGTGACAAGACAAAAACGAGCTTTACCGCCTAGTGCATGCCGCTTGACGCGCGGCAGACGGCGACACGTGTCGCACTGTACCAGCGGATGTATGCGTCCAGGGCCTGGGTGAACTGCTCGATGCTCGCGGCTTTCCAGTCTCGAGGGTAGAACATTTCCGTCTTCAGCCTGCCGAAGAAGCCCTCGCAGGCGGCGTTGTCAGGCGAGCACCCTTTGCGTGACATCGAACGAATCGTAAGCCGTCAATTGACCACGCCCTTGTTCAGGGAGCGATGAGCTGTGAGGCTACGTGCCCATGTATATAGCACCATGAAGCGGCCCCGATTCCCGTTTCACGGCCGTGGTTCTGTGAGGGACAACGGTTTGCTATCGAGGTCAAGTTGAAGCGCGTCCTGATTGCACAATTGCGGCAGGCGCAATAAGGCATGTATCTCGCTTTGTTTGAGCGCCTCCGTCAATTCCGCAAGCGCGGAGCGCCAATGAGACTTCAACTCGTCTATCGCCTTGTTTCCGCGCTCAGTCAGAACAATTTCGATCACTCTTCGATCGTGCGGGCGATCGGCGCGCTCTTGCGCCGCTCTCTGGCTCATGCCCTTCTTCTCAAGCCGATCTAACAGCCTCGTCACCGAAGATGAATCGACTGCCAACGACTTGCCTAATAACTGCTGCGGCAACAGGCCGTGGTGCGGCTGGTATGAATGAATAACTGTGCGCCCGGTTCGTCCTCTAGTTCCTTGATTGCACGCGACAGCGGCGACTGTTCGATGTGCAGTCGTTCGGCCGCTTGCGCGAAATGCAGTCTTTCGGCTACAGCTAGTGTAGTGTTTGATTCTTAATGAAACTTAATTGAGCAACCACGCTCCAATGCTCTACTACGGTTTGCATTGGAGTGAAAAATTGCGAGTTGCCCCGACGATTGTGTTGACGGATGAAGAGGAAAGCGAGCTGAGCCGGCTGGCGCGCTCCAAGCGCACCAGCGTCAGATTGGCCCAGCGCGCCCAGATCGTGCTGCTGGCCGCGCAGGGGCTGCAAAACAAGGATATTGCCGAGCAGCTTGGCATTGGGCGCGTGCAGGTGGCGCGCTGGCGTGAACGCTACCTGCAATTGGGGCTGCAAGGTATCGAGCGCGACTTGCCGCGCGGCGCACCGCCGGTGAAGGTGGATGTGGCCAAGCTTGTGAAGCTAACCACACAGACCAAGCCCGAGGCGGCCACGCACTGGAGCACGCGCACGATGGCCGCTGAGTTGGGCGTCAGCGCCAGCACCGTGATGCGCCATTGGCAGGCCCACGGTCTCAAGCCTCACATCGTGCGCGGCTTCAAGGTCTCGCGCGATCCGCAGTTCGTGCAAAAGCTCGAAGACATCGTGGGGCTTTACATGTCGCCGCCCGAGCATGCGCTGGTGCTGTGCTGCGACGAAAAGAGCCAGGTGCAGGCGCTGGACCGAACGCAGCCCGGGCTGCCGCTCAAGAAGGGGCGCGCGGCCACCATGACGCACGACTACAAGCGCAACGGCACAACCACCTTGTTCGCTGCGCTCAACGTGCTCAACGGTCAGGTCATCGGCCAGTGCCAGCAGCGCCACACCCACATCGAGTGGCTGAAGTTCCTGCGTCAAATCAATCGGGAGACGCCCAAGGACAAGACGCTGCATCTGATCGCCGACAACTACGCCACGCACAAGCATCCAGCTGTGCAGGAGTGGCTGGCCAAGCACCCCAGATTCAACATGCACTTCACGCCGACCTCGGCATCGTGGCTGAACATGGTCGAGCGCTTCTTTCGCGACATCTCCGAGAACCGGCTACGCCGCGGGGTGTTCACCAGCGTGCCCGAACTCGTCTCGGCCATCGATGAGTACATCGCGCATCACAACACCAACCCCAAGCCGTTCATCTGGACCAAGAACGCTCGCGACATCCTGCAAAAGGTCATCCGCGCCAATAGCCGATTAAGTTCCAAACAGAATGCAACACTACACTAGAAAGCAGCGCAAATACCGCAGTTCTATAGTGGCACCTACGCTTTTTCACGGATGTATTTTGTATGGCGACGATAGGATGCTCGCACCTGTCCGACCACGACGATCAGCACGATACCCATAAGCAGGCTCTGCGACGCAATACCACGGACAGCGCCCATATGATCCGCCGCTATACCGGCAATCCACGGCGTTACACCAGCTATCAGGTAGCCCCCAGATTGTGTCAAGCCACTTAGGCGTGTTGCTTCACTGCGGGACGAAGAAAATTCAAGCGGGAGAAGCAACGCAATTGGGAATAAGCCACCTGTCGCAACGCCAAGAAGCACGGCCGCTCCCCAAACTGTCTGTGGAAGCCACCACAGCATAAAGAAGCCAGCGATAGCCAAGGCGGTGAAAGTGACCATTGCACCGGCAACGCCCGCACGCAGGGTTCGCATGACAACAGGAAAAAACAGGCTAGTCGATGTCTGTAGTATTAGGAACAGTGCGATCAATGCGCTGCTCGCGTGCTGGGAGAATCCCGAGGCAAGGTACAGGCTAGGCAGCCACGCAACAATCGTGTAGTTGATGCCGGCCTGCAAACCGAAGAACAGCGTCAATGCCGCTACTTCCAGCCGATTTAGCCCATGCTTGTGCCCATGTTGCACATGGGCAGCTTCATGTGCAGCACCTGGCCACATGGCCCACAACACGCCGGCTACAGCCGCAGGGATTGCCCAAAATGCTAGGCCGCCTTGCCAACTCTCAGTGCCGCTAGACAGGAATGGTGTTGCGTATGCAGCAGCGGCAGAACCGACACCCATTGCTGTGGCATACAGCCCCATAGCCGCATGTGTTTTATTGTGAAAGGTCTCTTTAATGAAGCCGCTCAACAGTGGCCGAATGATGGCGTCACCAACACCGACCAATGCTGCGGTCAGAAGGAGAAGGCCATAAGTTTCTGCATGAAGGCGAAGTGCCAAGCCTATCGTTAGCACGGCGAGCGCCACAATCATGGACTTTTTTAGACCAAGATGGCGATCGAAGGCATGGCCGAGCGGTGACAACACACCCATGCAGACAACCGGGATGGCAGTCAACAGGCCCAGGGAGCTACTGCTGATGACAAGTTCCTGCTGGATTTTATCAAGCACCGGGGAAAGTGACGAGATACCGGTACGCAGGCAAAGGCCTGCACCAAACACCATCAACCAGGGCAGCAACAGCTTATATTTCATGCGATTAATTCCTAGCACTAAATAACGATAGGATATCGGTCGCATCCCAGGCGCGCTTTCGATACAATGCCAACATATATCGAGTAGCTGCCAACGGAGATTAGATCGTGATGGCTAGAATCCACAATCGGGATTGGTGTCTTGCCTGCACCTCTTCGCTGAAGGAGTTGCCTCGGCATGTGTATTTTCGTGCATATAGCCTCAAGGGGGGAACCTGTGTCCAGGGCCACGAGCATGTCTGGTGGCAATTTCTATTCGCCCGAAATGGCCTGATGCAGGTGCAAGCGGGGGCGACTACATTGACATTGCCGCCCGACTACGGAGTGTGGATACCTCCTGGCTGTGTTCATACCCTATGGATTGGCGAAGAGGTCGAGTTGGAAAGTTTGTATATCGAACCAACTGCTGTAGCCATACAAGATCAAGAGCCACGGGTGGTAATGGTGGATGAGTTTGTCCGTGCATTCATCCATCACGGCTGTACATCTATACCTGTTAAGTATGATGAAGACGGTGCAGACGGACGAAAGGTTAAAGTGCTGCTAGATTCGTTGCAATCGCTGCCGGATGCCCCGTTTAATCTGCCGTTCCCTACTGAACCTAGACTACTTGAAGTTTGCTTGACAATTCAGAGCGCCCCACATCTAGCCCATACACTCGATGAGTCCGCAGGTCTTGCTCGCATGTCGTCACGTACATTTACTCGACATTTCCTGCGGGCTACGGGTTTGCCGTATCACACATGGCGACAACGCATGCGGCTTCTTGGCTCGCTTGAAATGTTGAGGTCAGACATTACAGTGACAGAGGTGGCATTAACAATTGGCTATTCCACGCCTTCGGCATTTACTCATGCCTTTAAACAGCTATTCGGCAAATCCCCCAGCCGTTTTACAAGACCAGAGCCTAAATAAAAAACGCCGAGACTAAGCAAGCCAAGTATCTACGATTGGGAGGATCGCTGCCGCCCGATCTTCCACGACACACCGCCACCACGCGCCGTCGCGACGATCCGCTGCCCCAGCCGCTGTTCAATCACCGGTCGCCAAGGCACCAGGCTGAATTCCATGCCGTCATCGAGGACGGCATAACGCCGGCTCAAGTCGTGAAAATGGTCAAAAAAAATTGAGAGCACCGGCCTGCCGTCGGCTCAACCGTGAACCGACAGAACACTGCTTCGACGTGCTCAGCCGACGTATCCATCGCCCTGAACCAACACTCGTGCGTCGGTCGCACAATCAACAAATACCCCTGGCCCAGCACATTAGTCAGCTAGGCCTGTTGGACGGTGAAACAGTGCGCAGGAAATGGTTAATCTTCATCGTGCTTCCCATATATTTTCATGAAGATATCTATTCCTCGTCTGACCCGCTGCTTTATCTCATTCGCTTCCATGGGTTGCAGACCGTATTTGTTCCTTGTTGCGCGCTAAATGCTTTGCAAGATTGACAAGTAAGGATTATTCGGCGGTACTTTGCCGAATAAGGGCAGCGGATCACGAAGGAGATAGCCGTGCAACTGGCGTGACTTGCGCGATCCTGTAACGGAGCACGCCCAGACGTTTAGGCCATTGATGTGTTTGCGGTGCAACTGCAATTTCTCGAAACGCTTTTGCACCCATTGCCAATCCTGCTGGCTCTCTTGCTTAGCAAGCATGCCTACCTGCGGGTGCTCTCGTGCGTATCGCTGGAACACGCCTGGGCTGACCAGGTAAGCCGTGTCGCTCACGGTATGCACGAGCGCTTTCGCATCATTGATGATGAGCCGGCGCGAAACGATTCCCTGCTTCAGCCATGCCATGAAATGCTCGCCGGATGGCTGCGCAGTAGCGGACGATGGCGCAGCCGGGGGCACAGGCGATGGTGGTGAAGCTGCAGCCATCGCTGGCATAGGGGCTTCGGATGGTGTTGCGTCGGCCGCATGCGAGGTGGCCTCCTCATCCTGCTGCGTGCCGGACGAATTGCCCATTCCCACCATCGCCAGCATGTCCTCCAACACGTCGGGTACTGTTTGAGTCGCGGGCGACGGTACCGCGACGCTGCTGCTTTCCCATGGTGGCGCTTCTTGGCCTTCCTGGGTCGTTTCCGCGACGGCTGCCGGCTGGGCGACCGACTTATCGTTGGGTACGGCGTCGATCGCCACCGTCCCAGCGAAAGGAACGGGCCGTTCGCCTGGTTCCCATATCAGCGCGGGAGCGAGGCGCAACAGAGTGAACGAGTGGGACCACCCGGTCGCGCTGGTCACGGTCGCGCGCCAGACTGCTTTGCCGTCCGTCGTGGGATGCAACATGCCGTGATCCTGCAGCACGTTGAACACGGCGGTGTTGTTCGCGGGAATGCCGTCAATACCTTGGGACAGCAGATGCGCGCGCAGCTTGTCGGAAACCGTCTTGCTCACCAGCCATAGTGCGTCCTCGGTGAGCCAGCCATCAGAGGCCTCGGGCTGGTTCAGCTTCAACTCTTCCTTGAGCAGATAGCGCAACCCGTCCAGCAGTTTGCGCTGTAGCGCATGCTTGGGCGCGGCCATGGCGCGCGCCGGATCGCCGCCCAGCTCTTGGGCGACGGAGGCGCGGTCGGCCTGCACGACCAGCTCGCCCAGCACCCCGGCGTGCTCGTACTGGCCAGCCAGGACGTAGAGCAACGGCCCCCAAAGGGCGGGGTAGCCACTGAGCCAGTCCAGAAGCTGGGCGTCCAGCAGTTGGCGGTAGAGCAAGCCCGTTGCGGCGCTATGGAGGCGGTACTCGCGGTCCTCGCGGTAGCGGAAGCGGTACGGCTGGCGCAGGGGGCCGTGCCAAGGGTGCCACGTGCTGCCGTCGGCCAGCTCGACGTGGAGATCGACGGCGAGCTTGCCGACGTCGTGCAGCAAGGCCGCGTAGGCGACGGCGGCGGTCCAGGCTTCGGATTGCGCGGCCTGGTCCTCCGGGGTGCTGCCGGCCGGGAGCAGGTGCGATTGACGCAGCTTGAGGGCGTAGGCAACGATCTCCAGTCCGTGGTCCAGCATGCCGCCGGGGTACGCATGGTGATGGGCCTCCGAGGCGGGAAACCGCTGGACCAGCTCGGCGTAGCGCTCCAGCGGTGCGCGATAGAGGGTGGCGAACTGCTTGCGCGACAGCGACGTGCGCTGCCAGATGTGTTCCAGTAGCTTCTGCCGGCGCGGTGTCGCCAGCAGCGAGGCGGCCGACTCGGGCCGCAGCCGCCCTTTCGGGAGGTCGTTGGAGGGCGCTGGCGACGGAGCAGAAGCGACCACGGGCCGTTTTCGCTGGAACAGAGAGAGCATGTGGGTGTCCTAGTGGCGGGCCGACCGGGAGGCCTTTTGCCTTTTCGAGGTAGGGCCTTTCCCCTTGCAGCCCCTTCCATTGCCCTTTCGGCCCTTTGGCCTTTAACCATTTGGATATAGGGCGGCGTGCGCTTGCCGTCCACCACCAATGCGGGTTGCAGCGGGCCGGATTGGTGCGTGAAGGCTCGCTGTTCCCCCCCATACGATGGCCCGATTCTTGGACTCTGGAGAGCATCATGAGGGCTAACATTGACACGGTAAGGAAATTTCCTTACCATAGTGGTGTCGCTATCAGGAGAACCACCATGCCTGCCATTCATGAAGTTGCCACGCTGACGTCCAAAGGCCAGATCACGCTGCCCAAGCCCATCCGGCAGGCGCTCGGTGTCGATGCCGGCGGCAAGCTCGCGTTCGACCTGCGGGGCAGCGAAGTCGTTGTCACCCGCGTTGACGCCGAGCACGAGGACCCCGCCATCGGCGCGTTCCTGAGCCTGCTGGCCCGCGACATCGAGGCTGGTCGGAATGTCCAGGGCCTGCCCGAGGACTTGGCTCGTGCCATGCTGGAGCATGCAGGTCATAGCGTGAACCTGGGCGAGGAGATCGACGGCGAAGTGGAACTCTGATGCAACGGCATGGCTGGGCATTGCTGTTCCACGACTGTGTGATCGAGCAGTTGCAAAAACTGCACGGAGCCGCACGGCGCGCGCAAGAGAACGACCCGGAGGGCTTCGAGTCCAACGCCAACGTCAAGCTCTTCAGGGCCTTGAATCAGTTGATATTAGATGTGGTGCCCGGTGATCCGGCACGCGACGAGTACCGCCAGGGCAACACCCTGGGGCCCGCCCACCGGCACTGGCGACGGGCCAAGATCGGAAGGCGGTTCCGGTTGTTCTTCCGGTACGACTCGAAGGCCAAGGTCATCGTGTACGCCTGGGTCAATGATGAGCAGACCTTGCGGTCTTCGGGGAGCAAGTCAGATCCCTATGCCGTGTTCGAGAAAATGCTCGGACGTGGAAATCCGCCAGACGATTGGAACGTATTGGTGCAGGCAAGCAAGCAGGATTGGAGCAAACTGGAATAGGCATTCCTCATGTAGCAGGAGACGACCATGAACACGACAACCCGCATCAGCACCGCAGAACGCCTCGGCCGCAGCGTTGGCCGTGGATGGCGCGCCTATGCGCGCGGCGAGCGAAGGTTGTCGTGTTGGCTCGCCTCCAAGGGGATGCCGCTTGCCGGGGCCACCGTGCTCGTATGGGTAGTGAAGCTGGTCGCGCTGGGATTGCTGTTCTACGCCGCGTTCTGGCTGGCGTTGGTGCTTCTGGTTGGGGTTGCCGCAGCATGGACGGCCAGCAATTCGACGGTCGATGATGATCGCTGGACGCAACCGGACGAACTGCGAAACGGCGAGGCAGGCTTTGGCCTGTATTCGTCCAGCGGTCAGCGGATCGATCCGCACGACCCGAACGATCCGTTCAACGACTGAAATGGGCGACCGATCAAAGCACCTTGCCGGTAACCTTGTTCACGCCTGATCCCGCGCTATCGCGTGCTTCCTTGGAACCGACAGCCAGGTTCTGAGCGATTACCCCGGCTTTTACTCCGACCCACCCAAGAGCTGCCACCCAGAAAGTCGGCAGGACCAAGAACATCGTGCCGGTGACGAACATCAAAAGCATGTCGCCGAAGGCATTGTTCAGCCCCACCAGCGGGTCGAAGTTGGTATGCGGCCGGTTCCAGCCAAAGCCCCACCCGTAGAGCGCATCGAGGATGGTGCTGTCGATCCAGCGTGCGAGCTGAAACCAGAAGTCCGTGAAGAACAGCGCGAACTGGACGGTGCTGACGGTGACGACCATCTTCAGGTCATAGGTGCCCACGACCAGCACTAGCGGAATGCAGATCACGAGCGCCATCTTGAGCAGCGCGAGCACCATGGGCAGTGCTTGGCGCACTACGTCCATTGCCGGGAAGGCGGCGAGAGCCCCAACCGCCAAGCCAACATCGCTGGTGGCACGGTTGACGACATTGGGCAACGTCTTGTCGATCTGACCGCCGTAGTCCGTATAGACGCTGCCTTGGTTCAATTTCTGCTGCCGCGGTGACGCGATGGCGCGGATCACGGAGTCGTCCACCTCGGCCCGGCTCAGGAATCCAGCCCAGCCCGCCAGGCGATTCAGCAGGCTCGGGTCCACTTGCCCCAGCAGCCGCGCGCGCAGTCCGTTACTGCCGTCGGACCACCACTGCTTGCAGGTCGGGTAGCCGCCACCATTGGTAACCTGCGCGAGCCCAGCATCGCGGGTGTCGTCATAGGGCCATGCCTCTCGCGCCGTACTGGAGCGGTAGCTGTCGTAGTAGCCACCTGTGTCCGTGAAAAAGCGCGAGCCGATCCAGGTCACGTCGTGCATCTGCTGCTCATCGAGATCCGGGCGCTGCATGAACAGCTTGGCGCGCGCCGGTCCATAGCAGTCCCGAGAGAAATCCGCCACTTCCTGAGCCAGCACCGGGTCGTCGATACGGGTCGCATCGATCTCCATACGCATCTGCCTCAGATCTGTGCCGCACGGGATCGCAGCCACCGAAGCGCTCGTGACGGCGCGCGAAAGCGCGTGCATGAACGCCCACCAGACCGGAACCTTCGCCGACTGGTTGTTGATGGTGCTGAAGGACTGCGACCAGCCAGTTTGCGCAGGCTGTGGCACGCTGACCTGGCACTGCGCCGAGCGCGAGCTGTCGTACTGGATAGTGCTGAGGTCGACGTCGATGAACGGAATGCCGGCGAACATCACGACCACGATGGCCACAAATACTCGGTTCTCGATGCGCGCCGCCGAGAGCACGCCCTTGTTGCCTTCGTCGGCGCCCTCCGCTCTGGCCTTGAGCCATTCCTGGATGACGATCGCCACAAAGGGCAGCGCAAACACCCCGCTGGACACCAGCACGGCCCAGATGCCGTTGTTGACGATCCAGGACACGAGGGTGAGGTAGTACTCCAGGTAGTCGGTCGTGAAAAGCGTCATGGCCTCGATCTCCCCTCAAGCGGCCTGCATCAACAGGCTGGCTTCGAGCGCCACGATGGCGACGACGCCGGCGACCTCGGCGCGGATCAGCCGACGTCGCGCCTGCGCGTTGTCTTCGCGGGCCAGCAGCCGACGGCGCATCCAGACCCATCCATAGACCGTCGCGCCGTACAGGCACAGCCGCCAGATGAAGAAATACCCTGCGGACGCCGCCAGCCAATGCTCCCAGGCCGCAACACTGCCGACCAAGTAGATGCCGGCGACGTTGGCCCCCACCGCGGCGGCCACGACCAGCACAAGCCACAGCAAGGTTTTCACCGCGCGCCGGCTGAACAGCCAGCGCGGACGCAGCCAACTGGCGTGCATCGGGCTCATGGGTTGCCTCCCGGATTGCCCTTCTGGAGCCGGTCGAGACGGTCGGGGATGGGATCGCCCTCGTAGATGCCGCGCGAGCCTGCCGCACGCGTGCCATGCCGCTGGATGATGGCCATGGGCGAGTTATTCGCCAGTTCGCGCCGTAGCTCCAGTTCGGTCTTGAGGTTGCGGATTTCGCGGTCGAGCGTATCGCTCTCCTTGTTCACGCTCTCCACCGCAAGCTCGTTGGCCGCGACGTTGGGCTCTTTCTTGCCCGTGAGCAGCGTGCGCTGTAGCAGCAGCGCCTTCTCCAGCACTGAGGACAGCGCGACCTCGGACGCCAGGCGCTGCGACAGCAGGTGCTGGTCCGGCTCGTCGCGCAGCGCCTCGATGACGCCGCGGGTGATGGGCAGCGATGCACTGCCAGCTTCGCGCAGGTTCTCGGGCGTCGTGTTCTTCGCCTTGGACACCAGATCCTGGAGCGCCTGCAGCTTGGCGTCGTACTCTTCCTGGATCAGCGGCGTCAGTCCTACGCCGGGCGTCGTCTCGGTTTTGGTGCAGGCATCGCAAGTGCGCTGTTCCTTCTCGCCGAGTACGCGCGTGGCCCACTCGACGGCGGCCTGCGGCGAGGTCCAGGTCTGGCACGAGAGGCTGCTACAACTGGTCGGTGCGATAGACGACGTATCGGTCACGCCGCGGCCGTTGACTAGGTTGTAGCCGGCGCGGGTGACATCGCCGACGACCTTAATCGCGGGCTGACCAGAGCCCCCCGCGTTGCTACCCCCGACCCACGGCACACCGTCATTGCCGCGGCGCGTTTCGGCCTGCTCGATGGCCGAGACCGCATCCGTGCTTGACACCGCATCGCGCAGCGCCAAACCTTCTGCCATCCGGCTCCAGCCGAGCTGGCCGCCCGCTGTGTCGGCCATCTTCTCGGCCATTGCGCGGCACGTCAGCTTGGAACGGTCGAAATCCAGCCGCGCTTGCAGCACGCCATTGGTGAGCAGGTTGTACAAGCCCGGGTCGGCGCGCTGAATGATCAGCGCAGGCAGGGATGCCACGGCGCTGGTGGCGCTCTGGATCACGTTCCCCATGATCTGCTGAAAGCCGTTCGTGATGCCGTTGAGCTGGTTGCGCAGAGTGGTCTGGAGGCTCATGTCGCCGCAGACGAGATTTGAGTTCCAGCCCACGCCCACGCCGATCGATTGCATTCCTGCGGCACGTCCCATGGACACTGCGCTGCCGCCACCGATGGAGTACATGACGTCATCGCCGATGACGCTGCCGCCCGTCTGGTAGCCCAGTTGGCCCCAGGCCACGCCGCTGGCCAAGGCCAGCGCACCAGCCAGCGCCAGAACGATCTTCGTGCGACGTACACGGGGGGAGAACGGATTGAATGCAGGACGAAACTTCATGGCACCACCTCAGAGGAAATCGACGCTGCCGAGAAACACTTGGCCCCGGCGTTCGCAGCACGCATACGGCCGCCATAGCGCCCAGGCGTAATCGCCCTGCTGGGCCTGGGTCAGGGAGCCGCTGCGCGGGAAGACCGAGCAGGACGATGACAGGACGGGTGTGAGTTCCTGCCACTTGCCTGTCGAGGCATCGCCCTCCATCAGCGCGCCAGCCGGCCAGTAGCCATCGCGGGGGTTGGCAAGCAACGGCTGATAGACGTGGAGTTGCCCGCGGCGCGTGACGACATCGCCTGCGCGCTGGGCGATCACTGCGCCGGTCTTGTGGTCGTCGGTCTGGTGCAGAAAACCACCGCGGGGATACACGTTGCCCCAGAGGTTCATCGTGGTGCGTGCGCCGACCTCGCGCATGCCAGGAATCAGCGCCTCCGGGTAGGCCATCTCGGGCACGTTGTAGCGCCAGGCCAGCGTGTCCAGGGTGCTGAGCAAGTACGGCATGAACGCCGTGCCCGCACCCTCGCAGAAGTAGCCCGAGGACGACACGAACTGGTTGAACACCTCGGCGCCCGGGTGGCCGATGACGTCCGCATTCTTGAACTTGGCGAGGTTGTTTTCGTGGTCCTCGTTCGTCGTTCCGTCCCCGCCGGCTTGGGCGGATGGGTTGGGCGTGCTCATCGGCCGGACTTCGATCCAGGGGTTTTCGCCGGTGTTGCTGTAGCTGGAGACGACCGCATCGGGGATGTAGTGGCGGACCTTGATGGACGTGCGTACCGTACAGCCCGTCCAGGTACAGTAGAGCCAGTAGCAGATCCCGACGACGCGGTATTCGAGGCAGTCTGGAGATGCCACCGAGCCGACGATGGTTGCGGTGTTGAGCGCGTAGCTGCCCGTGGCGCTGAGCAGCAGCACGGACGCCACGCCAGCACGCAGGCGGCGCATCAGGTCGAATGCACGAGTCACGGCTGAGCCCTCCGGTGCTGCTGAACGCGCGCGACGGCGCGGGCCACGTCCGGCTCGCCATAGACCACGTAGCGCTGGTCCACCACGACGGCTGGGATGCTGGTGATGCCCAGGCTCCATGCGTCGGTGACGCCCTGGTATGCGGACGCAATGCGGCGCTGGAGGTCGGCACCGCCACTATTCAGCCGACGCTTGACGACGGCGGCAGCCTGTTCAGAATCGGCGGGGAGTTCGACAGAAAGCTCCGCTTCAATCCGATGCGCTTCGTCCAGCTCGATCAGCCGTTCGCCGCCCATGGTCTTGAGGGGGTGCCGGCTGTCGGTGACGACCAGCACGTCGGCGGCGAAGGTGGCCGGGCAAAAAGCGGCCAACGCCACCGGCAGCGCAACGGCCAGGCCGAGGGTTCGCCAGCGCGGCGAGAACCTGGAAAAAGAAGCTGGCATGTCGCGTGCCCCTGGAAGTTGATCAGGGCCATAGTCAAACGCGAACCGGATGCAGCCCCAACAAACAATGCGCATCACGGACACCCCGCATACCTGCTTGTCCCGCTGCGAAGAAAAACGGAGGCCGAAGCCCCCGCAGTGATCAATGAGGCGATGCGCTACAGCAGGCCGTGCTCAGCGAAGGAATAGGGGTTTCCCAGACCGACGACGATGTGGTCCAGTACCCGAACATCGATGAGCGCCAGCGCAGCCTGCAATCGCTGGGTCAGCGCGCGATCGGCGTTCGACGGTTCGGTGGAACCCGAAGGGTGCTGGTGCGCGAAGACCACTGCGGCGGCTTTCAGCTCTAATACACGCTGTACGACGACACGCGGATAGACCGCAGTCGAATTGATCGTGCCCCTGAACAGCGGCTCGTAGGCCAACACTTGATGCATGCTGTCCAGGAACACGGCTGCGAACACTTCATTGGGCTCAGCGACCAGTTTTAAACGCAGATAATCCCGCACGGCCGCCGGTCCGCTGAGGCACGGTCCGACTTTGAAGATCCGTCTCTCCAGCAACGCGATAGCCTGCTGGATGATCCAGTCCTCATGATGGGCTGCGACGGCGGAAAGCGACTCCATGCAGGAGTCATTGACGACGAAAGACATGGCGAACCTCCGGAGGGTGAGATCGGAGGGCGCACACCCTGGGAGGGCAAGCCCTCCTGGGATAGAAACAACGGAACAAGGTGCATCCACCACCGCGCAGCGGTGATTGTTCGCGGCCAGGATGCGGAGCGAACGGGTATCGGTCAGCGCGGGCAACCGCGCCGTAGCCTTGAAGACCGAGGACTACCTGGGCATGTCGCCGACAACGTCGGCAGGCATTTCGGCGGTAGGTGTGGCGGCTGGTTCGGCAGCGGACAGCATGTCCATCGCCGACAGCAAGGCATCGCCTTCGATCGGCCCCTGCAGCAGGATGGCCTGGCCCGTCTGGCGATCAAGCAGGCGCAGCGACGGCGTGGCCGTTACACCACTTTTCGTGGCTTCCACGGCCTGGGCATGGATGACTGCATCGGCCCGCTCGCTTGCCATGCACTGTTCGACGGCCGGCGTAGATTCGGGGTAGCGCAGGCCATCGGGCAATCCCTGGCCGTCGCTGCGTGTGTGAGCATAGACCCACTCGACGGCCTGCCAGAAGGCAGCATGCCCGCCAGCTTCGGCGACGCACTCGACAAGACGCGCCTCGGCCGACGCGGCCGGCTCGTGCGCGGCCAACGGCTGGTGGTGCCATTGCAGGACCACATCGGCGTTGCGGCCGACCCAGCGCTTGAGCTGCGGGAAGTACTCCCGGCAGAATGGGCATTCGAGATCCGCATAGAGCGTCAGCGTGAAACGGCCCTCCGGGTTGCCCATCTGCCAGGGAGGCCCGGCCACCTGCGCCGTGCTGACCGGCGTCGGCGATTGCGGTGAGGATTCGCCGGGCGACCGGGACACGAGCCAGATCAGCAGCAGCGCGATCAGCGCAACCGCCAAGGCCCAAGGCCAGCGGGGCCGCCAGTGACGACGACGGAACGCCTGCACCTGTATCGGAATGGAAGGACGTTTCTGTTCCATGGCGTTCTCCGGCTTACGACAGTTCCAGGGCTGGCGACTCGATGCCGCGTGCCTGGTCGATCTTCTCGGCCACCTTGAAGGCCGCTTCCAGTTCGGTGCAGCCGTATTGCTGCATGAGCTGGTAGCGGTCGGCCTTCTCTTCGGGTTCGGTTTGCGCGAGCGCGAGGTAGAGGCTTGGCGGCACAGCGCGGAAGAGCACTTCCATGCTCTTGGAGAGGATGACGCCCTCGGTGAATTTCCCCGCCTCTTTGCGCGCCGAAAGCATCAGCGCCTTCTGCGCGGGCGAGAGTTCGCGGAACCGGGCGATCTTCTCCACCTCGTCCGGCGGCATCGACAGGCAGATCCACCACTCGATCATGTTGAGCATGGGCTCTGCGGCACGCGGCAGGTCGTCGATGTTCTGCGTCGCGAGCCAGAACCAGGCCCCCAACTTGCGCCACATCTTCGTGATCTTGACCACGTAGGGCGCGAGCAGCGGGTTCTTCGTGATGATGTGCCCTTCGTCGGTCACGTTGATGATCGGGCGGCCCAGATACTGGTCGCGCTCGGCGATGTTGTTCACCGTGCTGATCAGGCTGATGTAAGCGATGGAGAGCTGGGCGTTGTAGCCCTCACGAGCGTAGGTCGCCAGATCCACCAGCGTGATGTCGGCTTCGGGCCACGGCGTGCCGTCGCGGTCGAACATTTCGCCGTCCGTGCCTTGGCAGAACATGTCCATCGCGTCTGCCATCTCCAGCAGCCGCACGCGGCGCATCTCGGGCAGTGTCGGGTCCTGGCCCCGGGCGCGCAGCGCATTGCGCACGTCGCGCGTGAGGACCGTGCGCTTCTCGGCCACGCAGTGCTCGGCGGCGTCGAGGATGCACTGGCGGATGAGCGAGCGATCGGCCCGCGTCATCCGGGCTTCTTCCTTGTCTTCGCCGCCGGTGATCATCAGCCGTGCCGTGATCTCCAGTTCGCCCAGCACGTCGCGCTGCTCGTCTGCCTCCATCGCCGCGACATCCGGTGGCAGGTCTTCGTCCAGCGCATCGGCATCGAGCGTCTGCACGTCGCTGGGCGTCTCGATCAGCCGGCGCGCGTCGGCGAAGGGGGCCAGGCTGATGCCCGAGCCGGGGGCCAGCTTGACCCGGTTCACGGTCAGGCCCAGGCGCTTGGCGAAGTCGCTGAACAGGCCGAAGCTGTTGCCGGCTTCCACGATGAACAGCCTTGGCCGGTAGATGGCCGTGACCTGATTCAATAGGTTGTTGAGCGTGGCGCTCTTGCCGGAGCCGGTGGGGCCGAACAGGAACAAGTGGGCGTTCATCTGTCGGTCCAGGCGGTTGAGCGGATCGAACGTGATCGGGCCGCCACCGCGGTTGAACATCGTGATGCCGGGGTGCCCCGTACCCTGGGCGCGGCCCCACACCGGCGACAGGTTCGCCGCGTGCTGGGCGAACATCAGTTGGGTGTACCACTTGCGCCGATCCTGGCCGGGGTTGTAGCAGCACGGTAGCCAGCGCAAGTAGCTGTTGAGCGGCGCCACCTCGTCGTCCTCGCGCACCGGCTGCAAGCCGGCATTGAGCATGACGTTCGCCAAGTCCAGCCCGCGCCGGTCCAGTTCCGCCTCGTCGCGCCCGCGCAGGTAGAACGCCAGAGTTCCCCGGTAGAGCTTATGCGCGCTGCCGATCAGCGAGCGGGCCTCCTGCACGTCCTTGAGCGTCTGCTCCGACGCCAGCGTCTCTCCCACGGCCTTCTTTGCCAGGTGGTTGAGGTCCGCTTCCAGGACATCCTGCGGTGTGGCAACCATCGTGAGACACATCAGCGTGTCTTCCGGCATCTGGTCGAACAGGGTGTTGATCGCATCGCCCTTGCGGGTTTCGCCGGTCAAGTGCCCCGTGCCGGGCGGCATGCGCAGGCGGTCGGTGATCAGCACGCGATGCGGCATGCCGTCGAAGTGCCAGGTGCCGTGCGCCACGTCGGATCGCGGCTGGCCGAAGAACAGCCGCTGGCTGAAATCACGCCCGCTCGCAAGCTCGATCTCGCCTTCCTCGGTCTCGTCAGGGTAGCGCGCGAGCGCGTAGAACCGCTCGCGGTCTTCCACGCCCGGCCCCAGCAGAGTTGGGCGCGGGTTGAACCAGCGCAAAAGCCAATCGTGAACCCCGGCCGCATCCATGCGCCGAGCCTGGATGCCAGCGTTCGCCAGCCCGCCGCACAGGCGGTCGCAGACGATATTGAGCATTTGTTCTGGCGTCTGGCCGCGGCGGCTCGCCTGTCCGGTGGCCCGGCGATAGACGACCATGCGCACGCGCCGCGTCTGACCCCGCCAGCGCAGCCGCGTGACCACCGTGTCCTCGAACAGCCCGCCCGGCTTGGCCACCGCCCGCAGGTGGTGGCCGAAGAAGCGCAAATAGAACTCCGTGAACGCCGTGCCGCGGGCGCGCGGCTGCACGTAGTCGCGCAGGGTCTGCATGTACTGGTCGAAGCTGGGCTCGTCCTGCGCGTAGAGCTGAAGCACCCAGGGGTTCTCGTCCAGTTCGTCGAACGAGTCTTGCAGCGCGTTTTCGAGCGCATCTCGGGCATGCGCGAGCCAGCCGGGTTCCCGACCTTCGGTGCCCAGCGGCACCAGCTCGTAGAAGGCCGCGACCGATTGCCCGTCCTCCAGCAGCATGGACTTCGATTGGGGCAGAAACTCCACCCAAGGCAGCAGTTCCGTGAAGGACGGCGCGACGTCGTACAGCGCCTGCTCGTCTGCCAAGGTCGCCGGCCTGCGGTCCTGGACCGCCGCGCCGGGTTCAGGGATGCCGGCCTGTCGCAAGGTCTCGACGTGGCGCTGCCAGCCGTCCGGCTGCTCGTCCTCGCCAGCGCCGGATGCGGCCAGCTTCGGCCAGGGGAGTTTCCAGCGCATCAGTAGTCCTCCACGCGCTCGCCCGGCATGGCGTACTGCACGCGCTGGTAGAGGGGGAAGACCGTCGTGTAGCCCGGAACCGGCACGGGGTCCGTGCCCGCCAGATGCGGGTACACGTACATCACCAGGTCGGGATTGGGCAGACGCTGGAACTGGCGATAGACCTCGTTGCGCGCGGTCCGCGTGTAGCGCATCTGCTCGGCGGGCGCGGCCTGCACGTCGGCGTCGGTCAGCGGCCGGCGCAGGCTCTGGCGTGCATCGAGCAATTGCCTGCGCGCCACTTGGCCGGCGCCACCGCCGCCGTCGCCGGCGTTGGTCTGCCAGATGTCCATCATTGTGCTGTCGCCGTGCGGCAGCAGCTTTTCCTTACTGGTGGCGCAGCCGCCGAGCACCGCGACGGCAAGAGCCAGCGCCAGGCCCTTATTCAAGTTCGAGAGCATGGCTTTCTCCTGCGCGGTGATCGACCTTGCGGCCTTCGGGATCGAAATCGATGGCGAGCGGCTTTTCGAGATGGACGGCGACCTTCGCGCCGGGTTGGACATAGACGGCGGCGAAGGCCTGGCCGTACAACTTGTTCACCCAATCGGCCATGTCCCGCACGCCACCGGCCAGGATGCGACCTACGGCTTCGTTGCTGGAAATGCCGACGCTGCCGATGGAACCGTCTGCGCCCACGTAGGACATCTGGCCGCTGTCGCTGTCGATAAGCGAGGCCACGCCCGCACCCGCCGCGGTGATGAGCGCCTGCGAACCGAGGTATTGCTGGGCGTTGCTGCGCCGCTCTCCACTGACGCAAGGAATGCCATACGGGTCGCTGATCCAGCCCAATCCGTCGCGCTGCTGATTGTTCTGCTGGTTGCCGTCGCGGTCTTCGGGAATCGTCCGAATGGTTCCGTCATGGAACACAAAGGTGATGCTGCGCACCTGGCCGCGCACACAAGAGAGCGTCCAGTCGCCCGAGGCAGTGCCGGAAAACACGGCGCCGGCCACATCGGGAATGTCGATGCCGTTTGCCGTGAGGTTGTCGGGGCCGACCAGGACTTTGAACGGATACGGATCGTTGACCGTGCCGTCAATCGGCACGCGGCCGATCAGCGCCGTCATAGCCACCGACCCCATCAGCGTCGAGTTGGTAGGCACCGTATAGACCGGCTTGGCGCTCTTGACGCCTGCGGCGCGGGCGCCCGCGTTCGCCACGGTTTTCGCCGTGGTTTCCAGCGTGCTCTGCGCAGGGCCGAAGCTCGTCGGAAAGCTCGTGCCGCCACCCGTGGCACGACTGCCGTTACGCCCATCAGCGGGCTTAGCGTCGTTCGGCTCGACCCAGCGCACGCCGCCTTCCATGCCTGCCTCGTCGCCGTCACGCAGTCCCAGGCCCACGGGTAGATCGGCGTGGCCGCCGCCACGCCCGCCGATGCTTTCCAAGCGCCGCTGTAGGTCGGCGAGCAGCCCCTCGGTCTGCTGGCGCTCGCTGGCCGCCTGCTGCTGGTCGCGGCGCAGGTTGGAGCGCTCGGATTCGAGGGCCGAATTGATGCGCTGGTCGATCGAGTTCTCGCGTTGGCGCAGGCGCTGGTTCTCCTCGCGCTGGGACTTGTTGTCGGACAGGACCGTCTGAAGCTCGGTGCGCAACTGCTTCACCTGCGCCACGAGCGTCGCTACGGTATCGCGGGGGGTATCGCCCTCGATGCCCAGCGCCTTCATTTCCTCCGGCGTGAGCTTGGCGCCGGCATCCGCGGCGGGAGGCGCAGACGAGCTTCCACCCGAAAACATCCGGATGGCGACGAACAGCACCAGCAGGGCCACGGGGATCATCAACCACTTCAGGAGTCCGTTACTGCGCATGGCGGGACTCCTTGCTGGCGGTGGTGGCCTCGGCTTCGGGTTGCGGCAAATGCGCGGCTGGGTCGAAGCGGTTGATCGCCGGCAGCAGCGACTGGGCAAGGCCGTGCCCGCGCGTCACCAGGTACAGCACGGTCGTGTCCTCGGGCGTTCCGCGCGGGCCGAGTGCTTCGTGCTGGAAGGTGGCGGTGAGGAAGTCGCCTTGCAGCACGCGGGGGTCGAGAGTGATCCAGCCGCCGCTGCTATTGGTCAGGCGCACGGCCGTGACCCACTGGTCTTCCAGACGCCACGACGCGAGCGCGACCGCGCGCACCGGCAGCGTCGGCATCAGCGTGCCGAGGTCGAAGTCGCGGCGCAGGTTCACCCGCATGACGCCCGGTAGCGGCTCCACAGTGCGCAGCGGTGCGTAGAGGTTTTGCGCGGCATAGCGCGTCAGCACGACCGGAACCGGGGTTTCGCGGCGCGTTGCCCGCGTGCCTGTCGGGTCCTGGGCGCGTGCCGGGGCATCGTCGGCATCGCCGGGCTGATCGCCATAGCGTGCCGGGGTGCTGTTGCCCTCGACGATGCGCACCGGCTCCAGCTCGGCTTCCCCGTCCTTGGGCGGCTCGGCCGCAATGTCCAGCAGGATCAGCGCGCCCGTGTCGGCGTCCTGCAGTTGCAGCCGTGTGGGCTCGATCGGCTCGCTGGCGCGCAGGTACACCGCGCCGCCCGCGCTCTGCACCCGTAGGCGTTCGCTGACGCCAGCGGGCACGCCGACGCGGACGTTCTTGTCGATGAACACGACGCGCTCCTGGCCGACCTTCAAGGGCACCGCCAGCGGCATGCGTTCCCAGCGCAGGATTTCCACCGCCTGGGCAGCGGAGGACATGACCACTGCGGCGGCCACGGCCAACAGCCCCGGCAGCTTGAATACAGGGTGCTTCATGGGGTGCTTCCTCCTTGGGGCGCTTGTGGAGACAGGCCGCTTGGCGCCGGGCGCGTTGGCTCCGGCGTACTGATGCGCTGGGGCGTGCCGTCGTAGCAGTCGAGCGCCAGGCCGAACGGGTTGCGCGTCGGATCGACGTCCACCCGCGTGACCTTCACGGGGTAGCGCACGAGGGCCCGCTTGACCTGCTCGGCGCCGTAGTACTCGTCGGCGGTGATGTCCAGCGTCACCACCCAGTCGCGGTCGGACACCACGCGCACGCGCGCCGTGGGGTCGTCGCCATAGCCGCGACCGGGGATTTCGTAGATGCCGCGCACGCGCTGGCGCAGCTCGCCCGTGGAGCGGCGGTAGTCGTAGTCCGCCCGCAGGAAGGCCTGGCAGGACGGCGTGAGGTACGGCGAGAGCGTGTGGAGATTGCGTGCGTAGTCCTCTTCACCATTCGTCGGCCAGCGGTTGAGGGTCTGAAACACGTAGAACGTGAACGCATAGACCGATTCGGGCGGCACTTCCCACCACTTGCGGGTACTGCCGGAGCGCAGATCAGGAGGGACGTGGATGGTCAAGTCGCGCGGAGCGCTCCACCAGCCGCCGCCCATGACCAGGGCGACGATGACCAGCGCGCCAGCACCCAGGCGGAGCGTCTTGATGTGCGCCTGCAGATGGGTGATCTCGTTCTTGAAACGGCTCATCGTGACCCCCTTGCTGCAGACCTTCGGGTGGTCCAGAAGCCGGAGCGTGAGATCAGTACATGGCCGCCCACCCAGCCTGCCACCAGCGGGTGGCGCGTGGCGATGCGCCACTGGAGTTGCCGATACAGCCAGGTGTCGGGACGCCCACGCTTGAGGCGACGCAGGATGCCGCCCCCGATGAACACGCCGAAGGCCACGCCCAGCACGACGAACGTGGGTGCAAGCGCGATCGTGCGGAACACCCAGGACAGCGGCGCACCGACCAGCAGGCCGGCGGCGCCGGACAGGCCGCAGCAGATCCACAGCTCGTCGGCGGTGAGGCCGCGCACAACAACGGGATGGCGGTTGAGCCGGTGCGGAAGGAACGTGACCGTCCCGTCAGCACGGACGTGCTGCTGCTCGGACATACCAGCCTCGCCTTACAGGATGCCGGTGGCTTCGGTGAGCAGCCAGATGCCGATCACGAGCAGCACTGCGCCGATGGCGACCGTGAGGCCGAATTGGCCCCAGGTTTTGCGGCCAGTGTGGATTTCCGCGTAGGTCCCGTAGGCGTGGTAGCAGACGCCAATAAACATCGACGCCACAACCAGCAATGCCACGAGCATGATGATGTCGTAGCCGTAGTTGCGGATCGTCTCCATGATGCCGTTGCCGGTGCCACGGGTCGGGTTCTCCAACTGCGGCAAACCCTGCGCGAACGACAGCGCGGGCAGCGCGGCGATGCCCAGGGCCACGGCGGCGCGCTGGGCGAGACGGGAATTGAGGATGCGGTTTTGCATGGTCATGCCTTTCAGGTCAAGAGAGGAGGAAGAAACTCAGGACGAGGTACATCGCGACGAAGCGGATGCAGACGCCGAGGAACTGGCGCTGGTTGAGGCGGCTCTCGGACCACCCCACGTAGGCCGTTCGGATGGCCCAGACGCCCCAGACGAGCAGGACCGCGAACACGACGCCGACCAGGACGGTCGCCATCGCTGAAGGCGCGATGCCGCTGTTGGCCTGAAATGCCGAGACCTGGGCGCCGTTCATGGCTTGTTCTCCACAGTCGTCGGCAGCGATCCCTCGACGGCCCGCTCGGTGCGGTAGCCGCCGGCCAGTTCGGAGGTGTCGCGCGGCTGGGCACGCGACGGGGTAAGGTGGGCCTGGATGCCAGCGCGCATACGCGCTAGATCAGCCAGCAGCCGCGGGTAATCGAAGTGATAGCGTTCGCCCGGCTGGATGGAGGCATGCGCGGCGCTGTCGGCGACGGTGCGCTCCAGCGCGTCGAGCTGGCGCAGCGCGGCGACCAACTCCTGGCGCTGCGCCGGGGACTCGCCCAACGCCATCGGGGACTGGCCCAGCAGGGCCGTCACGAGAAAGATGGGCACGCCGCGATGCGCGGCACGCTGCCAGGTTAAAGCCACCATCGCGCCATTCCTGTGTGATCAGCAATGGCTTGATCGTGGAGATCAGCGCTGCTTTAGGCTGCAAACAATAGGAACCCGCAGATGACCGGATTCATGGGCTTTCGACACGGATTCGAGGCCCGGAAAGTGCCTATCGGCGCCGTGCTGAACTCCGGGCAGACCGATGGCGAAGATTGGGGAGAGAAATGGAGTTGGGGTACTCTTTCAGCATGGCTATTCCCCGTCCTCCACGCCTCATGCACTACAAGCTCGATGGCCGTCGCTCCGTGCCGTGCGACAGTCTCGTTGAGTGGTCTATGTGGATGGCGGAAGGCGACAGGCGTGTGGCGGAAACATGGATAGATGACGTCCGTATCTCCACGGTTTTTCTCGGCCTGGACCACAACCACGCGCTAGGCGGCGATCCCCTCTTGTTCGAGACGATGGTCTTCGTGGACGGCGAGACGCACGAGATGCGCAGGTACTTCATCTGGGAGGAAGCCGAAGCCGGCCACGCCGAGATGACCGAACTGATCAGGGCCGAAATGGAGGCGGCACAGGTTCGTGCTGCAAAGGCCTGGGAACAGGTGTACGCACGGTTGAAGGTCTGAGCATCGACTACTTCCTGCGCTGCCGGTGGCGAGCACTCACAGGTACTTTTTGAAGCTCCCCGCAGTCAGAGACACCGCCAGTCCCAGCAAGGCGGCGCTCGGCAAGAGGATCAGTAATGGGTGTACCGAGATCGGCAAGGCCAGGTACGTGACCCAGGGCAGAACGGCTATGGGCATCAGGCTGGCTTTCGCACGGTGGTAGATGAAACCCGATTCGCGGCCCGCGCCGAACCGGCGCACGTCCCTGCGCACCAAGCCGTCGATCAGGCCGACGAACGCCGCAGTGGAGATCAGCGGCAACGTGAGCACAAGGACCAGCAGGCGCACAAGGAAGGTCAGCGTCGTGAAGGCCGCGGCGATCAGGTAGCTCTCGGTCCAGACATAGACCTGGCTGATGTAATAGCGGAAGTTGCGCGTCTGCCCGTGGCTGGGCGCACGGGCACGCTCGGCGGTCTGGCTCATGCGTTCCAGCAGTCCCGAGCGCACGAATACCCATTCGTAGCCGGTGTCCACCAGCTCATGCGCCGTGCGCCCTGGCTCCCGCACGACGACGCTGCGCGTGAAGTGGTTGGACAGGTGCCCCAGCTCGTACTGCAACATCTGCTGGGAGTGACGCCAGCCCTGGTCCTTCCAGAACAGGTGCATGCCGACGCATTCCACGACGATGGAGAACAGCAGTGAGCCGATCAGCACCCCGAGCAGCCGGAACGGCAAGGTGATGGTGCCGACGATCAGGCCTTGGCGCTGGTTCTGCTCCCGCTGCGCGGTCGAGGCGGCATCCTTCATGGCGAGGCCTCGTTGCCGGCGCTGTCGTCGGTGGCCACAAGGCCAGGTTCGACCGCAGCAGCATCATCCAGCAGGTCGTCGGGCAAGGCCCCGTCCTGCAGCGCCGGGGAGCTGGTGAACTCCCACCACTGCGTGGCCTCGCTGTAGCTCTGGCGCATGTAGCCCGCGAGTTGTTGCAGATCCTGTGGCATGACCTCATCGGGGTCCGGTGCCGGCAGCGGCATGCGAACCTTCCAAAGTTGGCCGCCCTGCAACAATGCAAAACACTGGCCCTTGGGCAAGCCGACGATGTGCGACGGCTCGATCATCGGCACGCTGGACATGCTGATGCGGTCCTGAGTGTTGGACGTGAAATCCGTCGCCCCGCGAATGTCCGAGCTGTCGGTCGCGCCGCTGACGATGGTGGTCGTATAAACCTCGACCTTCGGTAGTTGCCGGGTCAGCAGTTCAGCGGTCGCGGTCTCGCGCACGCGCAGCATGAACAGGTTGTTGAAGTTGCCGATGACCTGACCGGCCTTGGCGCGGTTGCCAATGCGGGCCTCAATGTCCGAGAGGGTCTGCGTGTACGCGGTGACTTGCAGCCCGGCGCCACCACCTTTGTTGATCAGCGGAATGAACTCGTCACCCATCAACTCGTTGAACTCATCGGCATGGACGTTGATCGGCACGCGCGCGCCGGCCGAAGCGCCCGGCAGGCCATCGTCGATCCCGTGCTTGTAGATATGGCCTGCGACCGAGACGAGATCGCTGAACATCGAGTTGCCGACCGCTGCGGCGACCTCGGCATCGGACAGCGCGTCCAGGCCCACATAGACGATGGCCCGCTTCCTGATCACCTGCATCCAATCGAAGATCGGGCGCGGGTCGGCCAGGTCGGAATAGTTCGGGGCCAGGAGCTGCGCGATCTTGCCGCTCGTGAGTTTTTCCAGCAGAGGCAAGAGGCTGGCGACGATCTTGTCGAAATACGTCTTGTCGTACCGCACGGCAGAGCGCAAACCGTCCAGCACAGGGTCGTAGTTGCGGGCTTGGGACAGGTACTGCTCCAGCGCCACCACGCGCTTCTCGCGCCCGATCATGTTGCGCGGGATGTTCTTCTCGTTGAGCTTGGCCTCGATCTGGACGATCACCTCCCAGGCTTTCGGCTCCGTCTTGGCGAAGTAGTGCTGGGCGTACTCGATGAACAGCGCGTCGATGTTGATGACATGCCGCTGGATCAGCATGTAGTCCGGACGCTGCCCCAGTTCCACCAGGGCGCGGGCGATGATGTTGACGAAGCGCCAGGCAAATTCCCTGAAAGCCGCCGAGTTGCCTTCACCGGAGAGTTGCCCTGCAATGCGGGTCGCCACCTCGCTGATACGTCCAAAGCGCCCCACGGCGTTGTAGCGGGCGGAAATGTCCGGCCAGCCCAAATGGAAGACATAGAACTCGCCCTCGCGGCCCGCGCGTTGCGCCTCGACGTACATCCGCTTCAGCAGATCGGCATCCCCTTTGGGGTCGATGACGATCACGACCTCGTGCTCTCCCGCCGCGTTCTTTCGCCGGATGTCCTGGGTCACGAACAGTTCGGCCAGCCGCGTCTTGCCCACGCGGGTTGTCCCCAAGACCAATGAGTGCCCGACGCGCTCGCCGAGCGGCAGGCTGACGTCCACCTCCTCGGGTTCGATGCCGTGCAGCCGAGGCAGTCCGCCCACGGGCGGCAGCGGGCGCACTGGGTTGAAAGGCACGTCCCAGCCGGTGAGTTTCGGCAGCCGGGAAAGCGGGAACCGCGCGAACTCCAGCCGTTCCTCCAGGCGCCGCGTCAGTCGGTAGGCCGGCGTCGGCTCGACGTAGCGCCGAAACTCCGGCCGGTATGTCTGCATGAGCCTATGGGTGTGTTTCTGCTCCCACAAAAAGCCGCGCCCCACAAACAGACGTTGCTGGCTGACCGGCACGTCCTTGCTGGTCATCACGTAGCGCGGCAGGCGGCGGATGTTGCGCCGGTAGCGCAGGATGATGCGGGCATCGCGGTAGCGGATCGCGCCGTAGGCGCCGAACGCCAAGGCGCTGCCGATGCCCATGGCCGGGCTCAGCGCGAGCGACCATGGGGCCACCAGGCACAGAAACGCGGCGCCTGCACACGCCGCGACGGTGTATAGCTCCACCGCTGGGCGTAGCAGAACCTCGACCGGCTGTTTGCCTGACATGGCTTCATTGCTCGATGCCGGTGGCCGTGATCAGCGCCGGGTAGTGCCGCAGGCCCAGGCGATCGGCCAGGTCGTCGCCGGCCACGGGCGCGAGCGGTACGCCAGGCACCAGGGCGCGCAGCCGCGCCAGGCCCTGCGCGGTCTCGACGTTGACCACCAGGCCGACCACGCCGCGTTCACGCAAAGCGGCGGCGCGGCGCTGCAACCAGGCCCGGGAAGCCTCGTCGTCGCCCACGACCACAAAGGGACGCAGGCCCGGCGCCTCGATCACCCGCCGCGCGACGGTGCCGGGCGTGAGCTTGGCGCTGCGCACCGGCAGCATCGCGGCTTCGTCCGCTGGCGTGGCGGGAACCCGGGGCGTCGGGATGGGCGGCCGCGCCGGTGCGTTGGCGCGCGGCTGCAGGTTCAGGGCTTCGTAGTACGGCAGCGCCGACGTGCCGCCGCGGTCCTCGACAACGATCAGTGGCTCGCCGGCACGCGAGGCCAGCGGCAGACCAGCCAGCAGCACGAGCAGGCCTTTCGCCGCGAGATGGGCCAGATGGGATTTCGTCATGGGGAGGTCTCCTGGCGCGCGGCGAGGACCGCGGCGGTTGGGTGCGTGCCCTGCACGCGCGCGAGGTGGCGGGACACGCTGCGGCGATAGCGGGCAGCGGGCTCACCGCCCGCCGGACGGTGGTAGCGGCCGATCGCCAGCAACCAGTCCTCACCGGCGGTGTGCTGCTCCTTCAGGATCTCGGCAGCGATGGCGAGGTTGCGGTACGGGTCGAGCAAGTCGCACGCGCTGGCGTAACGCTGCTGTTGGTAGCCGAGGTTGATCTGACCCAGGCCCACGTCGATGCGCGTGTGCGGCGTGGAGCGCATCGCCTGCTGCAAACCGGCGCAGGCGTCGGCGCGGGTCGCGTAGCGGCGCGACTGGCCGGCGACGTTGAGGGACCAAGGCCACGGGACGATGCGTCCGTTACGCCGGATGCCGCTCTCCTGCAAGGCCACGGCGTAGAGCACCGCCGAGGGAATGCCCGCGCGCTGGGCGGCAAGCTGGTAGGCCGGTGGTGGAATTTCCTGGGCCCGGGCGGCGCAGACGCAGAGGCCAGCAGCGAGCACCAGTGCGCGCAACGGCGCCGTCAGGGTTGGCGCTGCCATTGGCCGTTCACCTCGCGCACGACCGCTGGGAGATCGCCGGGCAGGCCCAGCGACAGCCAGCGGCCGCCGTCATGGTTGAGCGTGATGCTGCCGCTGCGCACCCGTGCCGGGTCGATCTGCGCGCGCTTGGCCCAGTCGCGGATGCGCGCGTCGTCCTGGCGGCTGCCGACCATGTACAGGTCGAACTCAGTACCCGAGGATTGCAGGCGCTGCACGAGTTGCCCGCAGGCCACGCAGCCGTCCTTGACGAACACCGCCATACGGCCGCTGCTGCGCACTGCGCCGGGCTTGTCGTCAGGCAGGTTCACCCGTTGCATGCCGGGGTTCAGGCGCTGCCAGGCATCGTCGTAGGCGCGCTGGTAGGCGAGCAATTTCTCGACGCGGCGTGCTTCGACCTGCACCTGCAGTTCTGCGTAGCGCCGCCGTTCTTCATCGGTGCGGGCCTCGATGCCCAGCGCGGACAGCGGGTCCAGGTTGGGCGAGTAGATGCCCAATGGCCCGTCCATCAGCTCACGATAGCGCGCCCATTCCTGCGGTTGCAGGCCCCACTCACTTGCTACCTGGTCGTTCGGGGTTCGGGCGACCAGCGGACGCTCCTGGCTCTGCGCATTGCGGGCCGGGGCGGCGGACGGCTGCTGCGCCCAGGCGGGCAACTGGGTGGATGCCAACAGGAACGCGGAAAGGACGATCGACGGCTTCATGCGGTGTGCTCCGGTCAGGGAATCGCCACGCGACGGGTCTGGTCGCCGGACTGGAACACGGCGGTGTTTCCCTCGACCGCCTGCAAGCGCCACGGGCCGAGCGCATCACCTGGCAGCAGCACCTGAAGCTGGTCGGGCGTGAAGTCCGCGCTGCTCGGCGCGACGGATACGCTGCGCTGGCCAGCGCGCAATTCGGCGCCGACGACGCGGAACGGCATCGGCGGCGGTTCGGGCTTGGCGGCGGCCTTGCCCGATGCGCGCGGTCGTGCGGGTGCTGCGGCGCGCGGAGCGGGCGCAGCGGTCTGGCGCGCCTTGATCTGCTCAACTTCCACGCGCAGCGCCTGAAGGTCGTCGGCAGCGGCATAGCTGCTGAGCGTTTTCTCAACCTGGGCAGCGCGTGCTTCCAGGATTTGTCGGGTGTCTTTGAGGTCTGCCGCCGTTGCGACGGCCGGACGCTGCTGGATGGCCTCGATGGTCTCGGCCAGGCCCGCCGCCTGCGCTTCCAGGCGTTGCAGGCGGGAAGCGAGCTGTTCCTGGTCGGCCTGGTCGTTCATGGTCTGGTAGCCCAAGGCTACGAAGATGCTGAGGCCGATCAGCCAGAGCCACATAAGGCTCTGCACCACCACCGCAGCGGCCGGGCGCCGGGCAGACTGCGGGGCGGTCATGGCTGGCCTCCCGAAACAGAAGGCTCCAGCGGGAACGTCTGCACCGCCTCGGCGGCGGGTGACTCGGATGCGGGTTCGATGGCCGCGCTGTCGGCAGGCCGTTCGAAGCAAATCTGCCGTGCGCGATCATCCACGTGCAGTTCCCAGGCGGGGCCAGCCAGTGTGAGCAGCGCATCGCGCAAGGTCATGGGGCCGAGGTGCAAGTGCGCCGCCGGCAGCGGCAGCGCGTACAGCTCGATCACCGCGTGCGCCGTCTGGCATAGGCTGTAACCGCTGCGCTTGAGCACATGCCGCAGCCCATCGCCGACGGTGGCACGGGCATCTTCGGGCATGGACACGTCGATGGTCTGCAACAGCAGGTCCCGCTGCGCCGCCGTGGGTGCCAGCTCGACCAGCGTGTAGCGACCGTAGCGCACGACGGGGATGTACTCGGGCGCCTCGGATTCCGGCGCGGCCAAGACTTCCTCGAAGGCATCGGGCGGGGGCGGCGCAGTCGTCGTCGCGCAGCCAGCAGCCAGCACCGACCAGAGCAGGCCGAGGACTCCCGCCAGCAGGCGGCGTTCGGGATGGTGAAACCAAGGTGGAGAGGGGCACATAAGCTCGGCGTCCTGAAACATCGAGCCCTCACCATCGCCTCTCGGGCCACGAGCGGCAGCAAACAATGCGAACCAGGCAGCGCCCGATTTACCGACAGCCTCCCTCCAAAGAAAAAGGCCCCCGAAGGGGCCAGTGAAAACGCACATCGAGCGCGCTGAATCAATCCCGAGCCAGCTTCAGACCGGGATCGACCTGTGCCAGTTGGGTGTGCGACCAGCAGCGCACGAACTGGCCGTTCTCGCCGAGCGGCCGGTTCGCAACCGCCACCGAATACTCTTCGGTGTCGCTGGTGTCGTAGCAGATGACCTTGATCTCGCCGCTGTCGCAGCGGATGGAGTGGATCTGGCCGTCGGTCATATCGACCACGACAACCTGCGGAACAAGACCCAGTTCGCGGGCGGCCGACAGGATGGGGCCATATTCGGCAGCGTCGAAGCAGACGAACGGCCCCTCGTAGTGGGCTTCTTTGGCGAAGTCCTTGGCCTTGTCGTAGTGGATACCCAGGTCGTATTCCTCCTGGGTGATCCTGACCTTGAAGACCGGCACGTCGGGGCTGCCGGAGGCACCGATGCAGGCGACCGCGACTTGCATCTCGATCTCACCGCCGTCGGCAGGTTCGGTCGAGGGGATGACGGCTCGGCCCGTGAGGGCGTCGTCGTCCATGCCCATGCGCTCGCGCATCTCGTCGGTGAATGCCTCGGGGGCCATCAGGCCATAGCGTGCCAGGCGCATGGGAATGTCCTCGGCACCGAGGTTGCCGTCCTCGATGCGCTGTTGCATGAAAGCGGCGATCTCGGCTTCCAGGGTTTCGCGGTCGGCAGCCGAAGGCACCTCGGATACATCGATCGACCAGGCGTCCACTTCCACGGCGGTCTCGTCGGTCAGCAAACCCTCGCCGATGGCGCGTTCGCACATGCGTTCCAGCCGAGCCAGCACTTCAGGCGCGGCCTCGCCGTTGAGCAGATAGGTCACGTCTAGCGTCAGGCGAGCATTGACGGTTTCGGGCGTGGCTTGGATATGGGTGTTCATGAAACTCTCCTTGGGATAGGAAAAGCGCAGCCACGTCCACGGAGACCGTGGGCGTGGCTGCAAGTTGGGAATAACAAGAAACCGGCGGCGCTAGGCCGGCGTTGGCGTGGGGATCAGGCGGCGACTAGTGTAGTGTTGCATTCTGTTTGGAACTTAATCGGCTATTGGCGCGGATGACCTTTTGCAGGATGTCGCGAGCGTTCTTGGTCCAGATGAACGGCTTGGGGTTGGTGTTGTGATGCGCGATGTACTCATCGATGGCCGAGACGAGTTCGGGCACGCTGGTGAACACCCCGCGGCGTAGCCGGTTCTCGGAGATGTCGCGAAAGAAGCGCTCGACCATGTTCAGCCACGATGCCGAGGTCGGCGTGAAGTGCATGTTGAATCTGGGGTGCTTGGCCAGCCACTCCTGCACAGCTGGATGCTTGTGCGTGGCGTAGTTGTCGGCGATCAGATGCAGCGTCTTGTCCTTGGGCGTCTCCCGATTGATTTGACGCAGGAACTTCAGCCACTCGATGTGGGTGTGGCGCTGCTGGCACTGGCCGATGACCTGACCGTTGAGCACGTTGAGCGCAGCGAACAAGGTGGTTGTGCCGTTGCGCTTGTAGTCGTGCGTCATGGTGGCCGCGCGCCCCTTCTTGAGCGGCAGCCCGGGCTGCGTTCGGTCCAGCGCCTGCACCTGGCTCTTTTCGTCGCAGCACAGCACCAGCGCATGCTCGGGCGGCGACATGTAAAGCCCCACGATGTCTTCGAGCTTTTGCACGAACTGCGGATCGCGCGAGACCTTGAAGCCGCGCACGATGTGAGGCTTGAGACCGTGGGCCTGCCAATGGCGCATCACGGTGCTGGCGCTGACGCCCAACTCAGCGGCCATCGTGCGCGTGCTCCAGTGCGTGGCCGCCTCGGGCTTGGTCTGTGTGGTTAGCTTCACAAGCTTGGCCACATCCACCTTCACCGGCGGTGCGCCGCGCGGCAAGTCGCGCTCGATACCTTGCAGCCCCAATTGCAGGTAGCGTTCACGCCAGCGCGCCACCTGCACGCGCCCAATGCCAAGCTGCTCGGCAATATCCTTGTTTTGCAGCCCCTGCGCGGCCAGCAGCACGATCTGGGCGCGCTGGGCCAATCTGACGCTGGTGCGCTTGGAGCGCGCCAGCCGGCTCAGCTCGCTTTCCTCTTCATCCGTCAACACAATCGTCGGGGCAACTCGCAATTTTTCACTCCAATGCAAACCGTAGTAGAGCATTGGAGCGTGGTTGCTCAATTAAGTTTCATTAAGAATCAAACACTACACTAGTTGCCGGGCCAGTGCGACCTCGACGGAATCACCGTCTTGGTTGAGCACATCCAGCCCGGATTCGGGCACGTCGCCCGAGGTGGACTGCGAGACCATGATCTTCTTGGCCATCAGTTCAAGGCAGGTCATCTGCGAGGAACCGGCGTAGCCGAGGTAGATCACGCGCACGTGCAGTTTCTGCCCGATGCGCCATGAGCGGCGTGCCGCCTGCTGGAGCGAATACACGTTGTAGCCCGACTGCATGAACACGATCGTCGGAAACTCCAACAGGTCCAGTCCCGTTTTCACAAGCTCGGGGTTGGTGATGAGCACGTCGATGCCACGGTCCAACTGCTCGGCGATCCAGTCCTCGCGGCGGCTGGCGTCCACGCTCGCGCGTAGCACCGCGACCTTGAAGCCTTCCTGCTCCAGCAGCATCTTCAGACGCGACGTGGTGTCGCGTGTGCCGGTATAGACCGTGTAGGCCAAGACCTTCCGGCCCTGCGCCTTCTCTTCCTTGCAGATGTCGATCAGCTCGCGCTCTTTCGGCGTCACCTCGAACTCGTTGAACTGAGCCGGGACGAACGCCAAGGTGTTGCGCGTGCGCGGATGCACCACGGTCTCCGACCTGAAGCAGCAGTCCGGCCAGGCCAGCAGCACGTTGAGCACCACACCCAGCAGCGTCGTGTCGCGTCGCGCCAGAGCCTGTTTCAGCTCCGCGGTCAGCCGACCCGCCAGGTCACGGTAGGCCGCGGCTTGCGCCACGTCCATCTGGACTTCACGAAACTGTTCGTCATACGGCGGCAGGACGTTGCCACCGATGTCCTTGAGCTTGAGGAAAATCGTGAACGGCAGGATGCACCGCAAGACCCCTTTCGGCCCGAAGCCGGGAGCCTTGACCGTGCGCACCGATACCTTGGTGCCCCTGGCCGTCTTGTGCGCCGTGCCGGCGCTTTCGGAGTAAATGTCCTTGAGGACCCCGTGGTCCCTCATGAACGCCATCGCGGCCGAGGTCATGCTCCCGCTCGTGGTCGGGCGGTAGCCGTCTTCGATCATCCGCCCAGGCAAGGCGCGGAACAGCAGATAGAAAAGATCGTCCCCGTATCCGCCCATCAGCGTGCCGGTCAGCAGCAAGGTCTTGCGAGCCTTCGCCGCCAGCACGCCCATGGCCTGGCCTTGGGCGCTACCGCCGTTCTTGTACTCGTGCGCCTCGTCGGCGATGAGCAGGTCGAACGTGCCTTGTGGCAGGTAGCGCTTGATGAACTCGGACGGCTGGTAGCCACCCTCACCGAATCCAAACTCCATGTTGGCCATCGCACGTTCCATGCGCGTGGCCTGACGATCGGAAAAAACCAGCTCGCCGTTGCCATCCATGAGGTTGATGAACTCGTGGATGTTGTCGCCCAGCATCGACGCCAGGAACCCGTCGCCGAACTTCTGCATCAGCTTCTGCGCGGTGACTTCCCCGATGGTCGGGATGCGCTTGAGGGCTTTCAGCACTGCCGAGGACTGGTCGCTGCCGGACAGGCTGCGCGGGCGGATCAGCGTCCACAGGGGCGCGGCGCAATGGCTGCACTTCCTGCGGTATTCCTCGGCTTGGAGCGCCACCGGGTTGACCGGCTCGCCGTCGAGGTCGGTGATGACCGTACCGCAGTCAGGGCACGCTGCCACGTCGCCATGGCGAGTGCGCCGCGTGGTGAAGACAGGCTTCCAGTGGAATCCCATCCGCATCCTGACGCGCCCCAGGACAAAGAACTCCTGGCCCGTGGGCTGCACACCCATCTGCTCGCGCAGCTTGATGAGCTTGACCAGCGTGTCCGGGCCGTTGAGCACCCAGACCTTGGCGCCTGCCACCGTCTCTTGGATCTCGCGCCGCCACTTGTAAACCAAATGAGGTGGCGAAAGAACTAAGGTTCGGCGGTAGCCTTCGGCGTTGAGGACGGCGGCCGTGGCGATGCCGACGGTCGTCTTGCCGCAGCCCATTTCGCCATTGACGATCGCGGCGCGCTCGCCACGGTCGATCAGCAGCTCGGCGGCGGCATGGACGACTTCGGCCTGGGCCTGGAACAGCTTGCGCTTGAGGCTGGCGACGATGAGTTGCCGGTGCGCCTGCGGCTCGCCGGAATAGACCGGCGGGTTGGCGCTGTTGAGGGCGTCGAGCAGTTCGTCGCCGAACTCACCGACGAAATCCTGAAGGCTCAGGGTCAGTGGGGAAGATTCCGCGTCGAGCAGTTCGCCCTGTACGGACGTGGCTTCGGCGGTGGTGGTTTCGAGATCGAGGGACATGGTGATGCTCCAAAGAAAATGGGGCATGCACCACCCCCGACGGGGCGATGGCATGCCCCGTGGTGGGAAAAAAGACGGCGAACCGTCGGTGAAAAGCGATCAGCGGATGGTCAACACCTCGCCCCGCGTAGCGGAGCTAGGCGTCATGTCCCACGCGCGGATGACAGGCACGAACTTGTCGGTGAGGATGCGGGTCTCGGCGATGGAGCCGTCTTCGCGTTCGGTGAATTCCCGCTGGAGCGTCTTGTCCTTGTGGGTGTCACCTTTGACGACGAGCACGCGCCCGGTCTTGGAGCGCACAACCCCCGAGATCGCGCCCGCGGCCAGAGCCAGGGCGAGATGCCAGTGGGACAAGGCACGCGCCGGTGGACGCAGCGATTGCTGCGCGGCCCCCAGGTGCGTGTCCAGCGACGGCCAGAGGCCTTGCAGCCGACCAACCTCATCGGCGAACTGCTCCGGCTCCATCGTCACGCGGAAGAAATGCTCCGGCTCGGCCGGACTGGCGGGGACGATGTACGGCAGGAACGGCCATTCGCTCGGCAGTTCCTCGGCTTCGACTTCGCCAAGCCCAACCTGCAGCAGCAGATTGCGCACGGCCTTGACGCCATCGGGTGCCAGCTCCCGCTGACGGACCCGGCGGCCGAAGATCACCACCTGCTTGAACTGCGTTTCCACCGCTCGGTAGATACGCAGATCGGTGTAGTGGCGCGTCAACCAGCCGACCAGCTCCGCGTCGAGCACGTAGCCGGGGACGATGAAGACCAGCACGCCGCCGTATTGCAACAGCGACAGCGAACGCTGATAGAACAGCTTTTCGAGGCGGGCACGGCCCTGGCCCTGATAGCCGATGTTGCCGTTGACGTCCTTGGACAGGTCGCCATACGGTGGATTCAGCCACAGTAGTCCGAAGGACTGCTTGGAGATCATCGTGTCCATCAGGTCCGCGTGCAGGCAGTGATCGACCAGGCCGCGGGCATGGCGCGCCCGCTCGGCGTCGAATTCGACGGCGAACGCCTTGGCCTGTTCGCGCCCGAGGGCATGAGAGGCTTCGGCGATTGCCACGCCTTCACCGGCGCAGGGATCGAGGATGCACATCGGCCCGTCGCTGGGCATCAGTGCGTTGAGGGCTCTTTCGAGCGTGGGTTCATCCGTGGGGAAGTATCCGTTTTTCACGAAATTGCGGGCGAGCCGCGGGAACATGAGGGCCATGGAAGTCTCCTGGTTGGCGGGGATGAAAGGCGGAAGCACGCAGAGGCGTGCTTCCGCGGGTGGGTCAAGCCGCTACCGCTTCCGGCGTCCAAATCTTGGCCGGATAGGGATAGGCGGTGAGTACGTCACTGCGGATCAAGGTGCCCAGCGCCAGGGTCAGCGCCGGCACGTCGATGGCGAGCCGATGACCTTCCAGTGGCCCGAGGGCGAACGGAAGGCGGGCCAGCATCTCGCGGGTTTGCAGCAGTTCCAGCACGGTCTCGCGCCAGTGGTCGAGCAGCGGCAACGGGCAGGTGTCCCGCACCAGCATCCACAGGCGGTCAAGCCGGTGGGCGCTGTCACGTGGCAGCAGTGCCAATGCGCTGGCGTTGGCCTTGTCGGGCTTGACGCAGCGTCGGTCGAACAGCCACACGTTGGACAGCGAACCGAACAGCGTTCGCCGGTAGGCGCGCGTGATGCGCTTTTCCAGGCGATCGACGTTGCCGATGAATACCGGGACGCTGCCGCCCTGGTCGGTGATGACGTGGAACTGGTCCAGTCCCTGCTCGTCGCGCCCGAGGGTCAGGCGAGCGAGGAACTGCTGGACGGCGGTGTCCCGCGCCCAGATGGACAGGAAGATCAGGTTGCCCTGGTCATCGCCGACGCAGGCGTCGGCCATCACGTCCGGGCATTCGTCGATGCGGTACAGCGTGGAAGAAGTGTTTGCGGGCATGGTGGTGTCCTCGGATGAACGGGAACAGCACCGCCCGCTGGGGCAAGTACTGCCCCAGGGGGTGGAAGAAAACCGCTCAGTCCGGCTCGAACTGCCGGGTGTGCGGGTTGAAGTGAAGCGGCTCGTCCGCCGAAGTGATCGGCGTGAAGCCTTCCAGGTAGATGTTGTTGAGGTACTGGTCGCGGTAGGTCAGTGCCTGCCGTGCCTGGTCCTCGGTGAGGCCGTTGTCGATGAAGTACGCCAGCATTTCCTCGTCGGAAGAAACTTCGTCGTTGGACAGACTCCCTTCGACGAGCTTCAACAACGCGGGCGGGAGCGCAGCCAGGATCGGGTCCATGTCGGTTCCTCCTGGCTCAGACCAACAGCGCTGCGGCGGGTGCCGTGGAAGCCGTCGGTGTGCGCCGCCGCGCGTGGTGGGCGCGAACGCCTGCACGCCATTCGGCGGACTGCTCCGGTGCGAGATCCAGATAAGACAGCGGGCACGAGTAGTAGTACGGGTGCATGGACTCTTCCAGTGGCTTGTAACCCCACTGGCTTCCGCCGCGTTCAAGCAGATCGCAGCGGATGTAGCGCAGGGATTGACCCGGTGCGAGATCACGATGCACGCCTTCGACCTTGGCCGTCACTTCCGCGACGGACCAGAGGACGTTGCCACGCAGCGCGTGGGCGATGACCTTGACGCTGGCGCGCTCGGTCTCTTGCGGTGCGATCAGTTCCGCGATCAGTTCAGATCGCGATTGGGGGGAGAAATACCAGCCCATGAAAGGCCTCCTGAAAAGTGGAGCCGGAGGCCTCCCCGCGGGGGAGAACCCCCAGCGGGTGATGGAATGCCGCGTTAGCAGCGATGAAGTCGCGTGTCAGTACTCAAGATCACCGCAACCGGCCGGGCAGCAATCCCGATCGATGCCGTGCATGCAAATGCCGTTTTCGGCATTCCAGTCCTGAGTCTCCTGCCTTTCGGCGGGTGTTGCGTAGTCCCCGTATTCCTCTGCTATCTGCAGGGCATATGCCTGCTGATGCTCGGGTAACCGATGTACTTGCGCGTCAACTTCTGAACTGAACCGTTCCACGTACCAGTCGTGAGACTGTCCGCAGCCATGGATGGCTTGCTTGGCAGCCGTCTCGCAGACAGCCCGCCACGCGGTTTCATCCAGTGCGGAACGGTGGGTATCTGAAGCGATGTTGGACATGATGGAGACCTCCAAAGAAAAGGCCAGGGTCTCCCCCGCATGGGGAAAGAACCCCGGCGGGTGGATGAAGAACACCGCGGATGCGGCGTCTGCGATCACGCAGGTTGCAGTTCGGCCTGGCGGCTCCACTCCTGGGTCTTGAAGTCCAGCGCGTAGCCAAGTTCGCCCAGGCGAACGATCTGCGCGCGCAGGGTGCGGCGGTCGATGGTCGAATCCAGCTTTACGGATTCTCCCAGCGGCCACAGCAGGCCGAACAGTGCAGCGTCGCCATCTTCGGTGCTGCCGGGGGCAGCAGCCGCAGCGGGTGTCGGCGCATCCACACCGAAGGGCGTGGTATCGACCAGCGGGTCCGCAGACGCCAGCACGGGTGCGGGCTTGGCGGGCCTGGATGTTTTGGCAGGTTTGGCCGGCGTTGCCGCAGGCTGCGTCCCTTGCTCTTCGTCAAGGGGATCGACCTCCTGGGTGGCGAAGCTCCGGGCCTCGTCACGGCTCAGTTTGTCGATGCCGTTGAGCGTCATACCGTCGAGGTTGGCGCGAACTTCAAACCGCGCGCCGCCCGCGACCGGATAGGACTTGGCGAAGATATAGCGAATGACGAATTCCCCGTCGTACTTGCCTTCGGGGTACTGCTCCAGCTCCGCGTCCTTGACGGCGAACTCGCCGATGGGGGTGGTCAGACGACCGACCGTGAACGGGCCGTTCTTGCCGCGGATGGTCCGCAACGTGAGCTGGCCCGGGACGACGATGGGCAGGACTGATCTCGTAGGTGCCGATGTGGCTGCCATGATGGTTCTCCTTGGGAAATAGGAAAAAGGCAAGGCCCCGTGAGGGGCCATGCCGGATCAGAACGAAGCAGCCAGTTCCGGCTCCTGCTCCTCGGCTTCACCTTCCGGCTCGCGCTCGGCGGGTTCGGCAGATTGGTCGGCAGCGATTTCGGCGGCAACCTCGGCTTCGGGCGCGGGTGCGTCCTCGGCCTGCGGCGCCTCGGCTTGCGCCTGGCTCGTCGGATAGACCTGGGTGCCGTCGATCTTGATGAGACCGATGTGGACCAGCGTCGATTCAAGGCTCGCTCCCGGTTCCCCGGCGCGCTCGCCTTTGGTGCGGATGTACGGATCGATCTTCATGTCGTTCAGACGGAAGGCGATCAGCACCTTGCGGTCCCCTTCGATGGCCTGCACGCACCGGCGAACCAGGTGCTCGGCTTCAGGGGTAGCGACGATGGTGTCGAAGTACCGATATTCCGGTTCACCGACAGGCCCGGCCAGCGCCGCGACGCTGCACGACAGGAACGGATCGCCATCCTTGCGGGTGACGTCCTTCGGACGGCTGAGGTAGCCGATGCCGCGGGTGATCAGCTCGTGCTGCTTGATCGAAGCCAGTTCGGCCCGGTCGAGCGGCTCGGCCTTGAGCAGTCGCGCCTTGAGGGACGCGGCGGCCTGGCCCTTGTGCTCACCCTTGTCGCGGATGTACGCATCGCCCCACAGGTCGCCGAGGCGGAAGCGCACCAGCGGGCGCTGCTTGGGATCGTCAACGCCGATGTAGCGCTGGACCAGTTTCTTGGCCTCGGCACCCGAGACCTTGACGTCGAAGTAGCGGTAACTGGGATCCTTGGCGGAACCGACCAGTGCGGCGATGGTGCATGCCAGGAAGGGCTGCGCACGGCGGCCGCCCCGGACAGGCACTTCGCGGGCACGTTGGATGTAGCCGATGCCCGAGGTGTGAAGGTCGAAGTATGATTTCTCGTTGGAAGTGGTGTTCATGGTGAATCTCCATTGGAAGAAGCGGAGACACACCAGGCCCACGCATGCGGGGAAGGTGCGTAACCCCGCGGTGGGTTGATAAGGCGAAAGCATCCGCCACCAGAGACTGGTGGCCGCTCGCGGACGGATGCGGTGCGAGCTGGCTCGGTCACGCAGTGGGAACTGCGCCGCAACCTCGATGACCGATGGTTGCCTGGCATGTCGCTGACAACGTCAGCAGGCATGGGGGCAGCATGGCCGGGCTCCGCGCGCGCGACAGCAATCAATCGGCACCCAGACGTTTCCCTTTGTCCACGCCGCCCGATGCCTGCCACAGGCACTTGGGGCCGCGCAGGTGGTCGGGGGTGTCGGCGCGGGGACGGCTGGGACGGCTCCAAGCGCCGCCGCCGCGCGTGCCGACCAGCCGCCAGCCGGCGGCGCGCAGGCTGGCACCACCTTCCTCGGGCAAGGTATAGGTGATCAGCCGCGTGTAGCCGAGGGCCTTGGCCGCCTTCCAAGCGGCGCCATAGAGCTTGCTGCAGGCGTTCGGCGCACCGTCGGTACATAGCCTCGTTACTTCGAGGGTCCAGCCGTCGTCCAAGTGCCGCGCGACCGGGCGACCGACGATGGCCACACCGCAGATGCAATCGCTGCCGCGCGGGGCAACGGCCAGGGCGAACTTCGCCCCTTGGACCGGGCGGTGGTGGCGGTGGTGGTCCTGTACAAAGCCATTAGCGACCCGTAGCGACACGGGCAGGAGTTGCAGCCGTGGCGCGATCAATGGCCTGTCCATGCGCATCAGTCGCCGCAGAAGCAGGCAATGGCTTCCTCGGCGCCATCGAACAGATCGCCCTGGTCGGCAGCGAAGCGCGCCAGATCGGCATAGCTGGGGCCATCGGCGCGGAACCGGGCGCCGCTGGGCTTGCTCGCGAGGTTCAGGGATTCCATGCGAATCCACCACACGGCGGCCTCGGGCCGGGCCTTGATAAGGGCCAGGCGCTGCCCACGCGGCTTGAGGAAACACAGGTCGCAGTTGCCTTCGAGCGTGCGTCCGTTCACCGTCAGCAGGTCGAGGTCGAACGGCTGCGCCTGCCAGAACGCGCTCACGTCGCGCACGGTGACGCCGGCATCCGCCAGCGGCATGCACATGGTCTCGTGGGTCGATTCGGTGGAGTGGCCGCGCGCACGAATCTTGGAGACGCGTCGCTGCTCGTCGGCGCGGATGCCGATCATCTGGTCCCAGTCCGTCCATCCCTGATGCCGCAGGAAGCGGTGCATCGGGCGAATCTTCAGGCTGGTCGTGCAGCCCCGCGCAACGGGATTGGGCAGGTACTGGCGTTTGCGGATCAGCGCCTCGAACGGCTCACCCTGGCGGCTGGCCCGATCGAAGTCGATCAGAGCGAAGCCCGGTTCCATGGGCACGTATTCGAGCCAGCGGATCGGCACCTGCCAGTGCTCGGCGCAATCGCGCACAAAGCGCAAGGTCGCTTCGACTTCCTTGCCCGTGTTGGCGAAGCAGACCTCGGTATCGGCAGGCAGGCCGCCATTGGTCTGCAGCACGCGCCAGAGCATGTAGGCGCTCGTGCGCCCGCCGCTGAAGCTGATGCAGGTGGGCTGGGTGATCTTGAACGGGTCGTGCATGCGTCGTCTCCAGTGGCATGCCGGCGGGCTGGCCGGCGAGGCAGGCCTTGGCGGCCGGAGACGAGCGCGCACGCGGGGACATAGCCGCTGTGCGGAGGAAAAAAGCCCCCGGGGAACCGGGGGCTGAGCAGGACGTGCTGCTGCTTTAAACGGGAGGCACGACCTCCAACGACAAGTGGGTGGCGGTGGCCGACAGCATCAGATCGTCCGCTGTGTGCAAGATGCGGGTGAATACGCCGTCCTTCGGGTCGAAGTACTCGGCGAAGTCGTCGCCGCCCAGCTCGCGTTGGGCGAGGAACCACCAGTCATCGAACGGATCGGTATCCGGGTCGCAGCCGACTGCATAGGCCAGCAACTTCTGGCGTCCGTCCGGGCGGCGTTCCCCGCGCTCGGCGAGGATGTACACGCCTTGGTCCTTGACGAGGACGGCTCGGCACTGGTTGGCGATCGCTTCGGTCAACACAGGGCGCAGGTCGGCGCCCTTGAATCGCAGTGACATGGTTGAAATCTCCTGTACGGATTAGAGAAAAGGCTCTCCACCGAATGGATGGAGAGCCTGTGCGGCACTTGGCCGGATGGACTGAACCGCCGTGGCGGGAACCTCGGGTCAGTCGTGGAGTTGCCTGGCTTCGTTTCGAGGCGTCATGCCGGCACCGCTTGGCGCTGCCGGGGAGCCTTGGTGTCGATCACGCTCACGTCGATCAGGCGCCAGCGACCATCGTCGATGAGCCGCTCCAACACTGCGCCAAGCATGTCGAAATACACCTCGTCGTACCGATCGACCAATTCGCCATCGCGGTGAAGTTCCACCACGTAGGCGTCGCCGCCGCGGTCGTACAGCACCGTGACGCGACCCTTGAACTTCGCGGTCGAGGTCGTGAAGCTGATCGCCGGAGGCGTCTCGATGATCTTGGATGGCTTGGGATCGACCCAGGTGAAATCCCGTGCACCTGCATCGACCAGCATGTGGGTGATCCGCCGGAAGCCATCGGGCGCCGGCATTTCCTCCAGTTGTTCGATGAGCTGGCCCAGTTCCATGCACTGCGGCTTGGGGATGGGCAGCTTGGCGGGCGCGGAGCCAAGGATGTGCGTCTTGACGGTGTAGGGAATGCCGTCGGACGTCATCTCCGTGCGCTCTTCCGGGGTGTCCGCGCGCAGGCCGTCGAAACGGCGCCGTGCGTAGGGTTGGACACGCACCTTGGCGCCTTCGCTGGGAACAGAGGTGACAAGGTTGGGATCGAGCACGGCGAACTCGGATGGCTTGAGCTTGACGACGATGGCATCGTCAGTCGCCGCGACCACCTTGCCGTCGAAGGGCTGGGGATCGATGGCGAAGCCCAGCGTCGAGGACTGCGGCTGATCATCGAACACGCGGTACTTGAACGACCGCACGTTGCGGGGCACATGGCCTGCGACAAGCGAAGGCATCATGGATTTGATGAGGGAACGGTCCATGGGAATCTCCTTGAGGAAGGACAAGGGATTCCCGCCCGCAAGGGAGAGATCCCTTGTGGGTGGCGTGGATGGACGCGGAACGTCCGATAAGAAAAAAGACCAGCACGGTTTCCCGCACTTGCAGCCTTGAAGGTCTCGGCTGTCTGGGCATGTGTCGGCAACGCCGACGAACATGGGGCAAGGATGGCCTCGGAATGGGCGGCTCACCCGCATGAAACGGCACCGCGCCGCACCCGGTTTCCTGCGCTGCGGGCAAGAAAAAGCCCCTCGAAAGGGGCTGGATGGATCAGGCTTCGTACACGAAATAGTGTTCGCGCTGACGTGGAAAGAACACGTGCTTCCACGTGTCGCCGCTGGTGTTGCCACCGTCGAAGACGACCATTTCGTAGTCGTCAATGTCGCTGTCCACCAGGTCGGCGCTGGCGATATGGCGCATGTGTAGCATGCCTCTCGTGCGCTCGAATACCAGGATCTGGCCGATGGCGTCGTCCTGGCTCATGGCGTTGACGCAGGCTCCGAGCTGGTGCTCGAAGTCGGGTGCATGCGAGATGAGGTCGGGGAACATGAGGTTGCTCCTATGAAAATGGATCAGCCCAGCTCCGGGTGGGAGACGGGCTGACATGGGGGAGAACAAAGAGGAAGAATGGTGCGTGGCGCGACTGCTAGGACTCGGCCAGCGGCAAGCCCAGTAGCGCGGGCGCATCAGCGTCGAGGATGAGAATGCGCACATCGGCCTGGCCAGCCAGTTCAAGGATGTTCGCCAGGTCGTCCGGCATGCCCTTGTTCCGGTGCTCTTGTCGAAGCTGCTCCGCGCCGATGCCCTCGGCATGCTCCAGGTTCTGGTCCGTCCAGGGCGTGGAAATCAGCTTGACGCCGATCGCCGGGCTGTACGGAACCCGGAAGGCGATGAACAGAAAGGCCTCCGGCGTGGCGAGGTCTGCCAGGTTGGCGAGGTACTGGCCGGTTTTCCGGCTGATGTGCGCGCTGCTGATTTCCCAGCATCGGCTGTAATAGCCGGTCTCGAAACTCAACCGCTGCACCACGTCTCGCGCGGCTTCGGCCGAATAAGTGTCACCGACGTGGATCGGGCGGCCGTCGAAGTCGTCGCCATGAATGGCATAGACCACGGCACCAACTACGCCTTCGCCGCTGACGCCTTCAACAGCATTGCATTCGGCCATCAGTTCGGCGCTGACAGGTTCAGTGCCATTCCTGACCACCGCGAACTCGCTGGTGACGATGCAGGGGGAAGAAACCAGTTCCTCATCGGAGAGGTGCTGTTGGCTCACGTGGATGGCTCGCCACACATGCGGGCTTCCGTCCTCGTAGCTGATGGACAGCGTGCGGACGATTTTCAGATTCCAGTAGCCGCGGACAAAGGGATTGGGATTTTGGGACATGGGATTTCTCCAGATTGAATAATGGAGCCAATCCCCGCCACCGGGAATTGGACCCGGTGGGTTGAAAAGAGAAAATGCGTCAGTCGGCACTGATCGTTGGCGTCTGGGCCAGCCGTTCGGCGATGCGATGGCGCACATTCAGGCGGAAATGCTCGTCGTTGATGCCCGCGAGCAGATTGGCGGCCTCCAGTGCGATCAACGCCGAGGCCTCTTCGATGTCGCTGGCCTTAATGGCTTTGCGCAGTTGGTCGCCGAGTTGGAGTGCCTGCGAGGACGTTCTGAAGACCTGGACCTCGCGGCTCAGGTAGCAGCCGCTGCCGCCGAACTCGAACAGCCTTGGCTTGCTGCAATACCAGCAGCCCTCGAACTGGATGGCGGTCAGGTCATGGCCGTCGTCGAAGCAGGTTGCGATCAGAAGTAAGGCCTCCAGATCGGCGCTGTCCTCGAACTGGTGTTGTTCGATCAGGTTCTGCAGTTCCTGATCCTGGTCGGCTCCGAAGTGCACGGCCAGCAGTTCGAGCAGTGGAGGAATCGACAAGCCTTCGTCGTCGGGCATGGGTATGCCGAGTTGCGCTGCGAGGTCTTCCAGGCCGCCCAGCACATTCGACCATTGCGGATAATTGGTCTCGGCGATCCTGGCGATGTAGGCATGCCCGTTGCCGGGATAGCTTTCATCCAATGCGAAGACGCCGAACAGCGCCTTGATGACGGGGGTAACACGATCAAGCATGAGAACGCCCGTGCCCTCGTAGTAGTTGTTTGCCATGGTGGCTCCTTTCGAGAAGTGAGCGGAGCCAGCCCATGCGGACGGTGGCATCCGCAAGTAATAGCCCGAGGCCGTTGGCGCTGGGCGATGGCGAAGAAATTGAGGAACATGGCTTTGTGGGCGCATGTCCCTCTCGGGGGGAACGAAAAGCAGTGGTGCGCCGGGGACCGGCTCACCAGCCGTTGTAGTTCACCAGCAGGTCGGCGATGACCTTGCGGCGTTGCAGATCGAGACCGTCGAAGTCCGACAGTCCGTTGAAGTGGCAGCGCTTGAGCATGGCACCGCCCTCGCGCGCGTTGTAGAAGCTGACCATGGCGGACAGGAACATGCGTTCGCCGCTGCTCAGGACGCCGAGGGCATCGTTGAGCTGCAGCATGTTGGGACGCAGATCCCACTTGCTCTTGGCCTGGTTCAGACCTTCACGGGTGCCGTCACCGAACCATTCGGGGCCAGCGATCTCGACACCGCGCTTCCAGGCCTCGAAGAAGGCTTGGGGCGCGGCAGCGAAATGCTGTTCTTCCCGCATGATCTGATCGACGATTTCCCGCGGCAGTAGCTGGTTCATGACGTGATTCCTCCAGTTGGATCAGGGAATGGCGAGCTGGGACCAGCCGCCTCTTTCGAGGGCACGTTGAGCCGCGGCATGGCTGCGGAAGTACTCGCGGGATTCCCGCGAAACGGGGCCTTCGGTATCGCGCGTGCCGATGTAGTGACCGGCGGCGCTTTGCAGGACTTCGAGCGGCAGAAACTTGCCGCAGTAGGTCAGGGCCAGTTGGCCGAAAGAGGCTTGCTGGGACATGGACGGGCTCCTTGGAAAAGCGGGGCCTCGTCCCTCACGGGATGGCAGCTCCCGCACGCGGTTGATAAAAAGCATCGACGTCACGGGGACGCGCGTCCGCAGACTTGATGCGATGCGGACTGGTGGGCAACGCGGGAGAGACCCGCGGCAGCCTGAAACCCTGGCTGCTGGCATGTGCTGACGAATCAGCGAACATGCGGGCAGCTTCGTGCGCGGGCCGCGCTGCGTCAGTTGGAAAACGGCATCCGGCCCAGCCCCGATTGATGGGCACCGAAAAAAAGAAGCCCCGCATCGAGTGCGGGGCTGTCAGGAGGGGGCGTCGGCGCTGGGTCAGGCGGGCTTGTCGCCCAGGACATGCTGCTTCCACAGGTCAAATGCTTGCTCGGGCGGAAGCTCGGCGAGGATGACGATGGGTTGGGCCTGTCGGGCGCGCAGCGAAGCGAAATACGCTTTGCGGTCGGCGATGGCCTTGAGCTTGATGCCCTTGATGAACAGCAGTTTGCCGTCCTTGATGAACAGCACCTTGTTGCCGATGTCGCGGTTGAACGCGGCTCGCACCTTGCGCTCGGCGTGCATGGCATCGGCCAGTTCATCGATCAGGAAGTCGAGCGTCATGTCGATGTAATGAGGGTCTTCACCCTCGTGGCCGAGGTCGAGCGGTGCAGGCGGCAGGCCCTTGGCGAAGGCTTCGGCCTGCGCCAGCAGCGCCGCCTTGCCATTGAGCGCGTGGACGAACGTCGAGCCGCCGTGGCCGTCGTTGCGGGCCTCGGCGATGGGAGTGCCGTCGAACACGACGGTGGCGCTGAAGCACATCGTTTCCTCGCTGGCGAAGTCGGCCACCTTGAGGTTCTTCAGCGTGATGCGGTCTTGCTTGGTGATGTTATCCATGGGAAGTCCTGAAATCGACCGGGTGGCGACATGCCCCCGACGGGACGTGGCGGCCATCCCGTGGGTTGGAAAAAAAGAGGCATCGATGCCCCGGTGGGCAGCGTTCGCCGGTGAGATGCCGAGGCGAACTGGTGGGTGGCGCGGGTAGAACCCACGGCAGCCTGGACACCCCGGCTGCTGGCTGCTGCCGACACGTCGGCAATGCAGGAGGAAGAATGGCGTGGCCCGCTGGCGACGTCGTGCATCAATCCGGAGCTGTCGATCCCGTCTTGTGCAGGCACTGCACCAGCCGCTGGCCAAGCCACGCAACGCACGGCACCGCCATGGAATTGCCGATTGCCTTGTAGCGCGGAGCATCCGCGGCGGGCTTGCCGCGGTACGGGATCAGCGTGTAGTCGTCGGGCATGCCTTGCAGCCGCTCGCATTCCACGGGCATTAGCCGCCGCACCCGCCAGTGCGACCAGTCGCCGGGGCCGGGCTCGCTCCAGTCGTAACGGAAATGCGCCTCGAAGTCGGGTGCCAGCACATGGGGCTTGTCAGCGCCGCCGCCGCTGGTGCGCAGTGCGTCCGATACGCCGCCGCCCAGTTCCGCGGTAAGACCCTGCTGCCGTCCCCGCAGGGCAACGCAGGCCACCATCGGCACGCCATAGCCCGGCTTGCCGTTGGAAAGGACGGTGCAAGCTACCTGCCCATGGCCCGACTCGAAACGCACTTCGCCGCGGTTGTTCTGCGCGAAGGCGATGGCGGGCACGACACCGGCGTTCGCATGGCTGTTGCGGTGCCCACCTGCACGCAGCGTCGGAGCCCGATCCATCGTGGCATCCGCGCCGCTGCCCTGCGCGGTGAAAGCGATGATCGGCACACCCTTGCCCGTACCGTCTTCGCTGCTGCCCTTGCCGCCGTTGGCAGTGTCGAGGGTGTGGGCGATGCTGCCGGCGATCGACTGCACCATGAACGTCTCCGTGCGGATGTCGTGCTTGGGGCCTGCGGCCATGAGACATGCCGCCACATCGACGGGGCCGGTGCCGCCACTGAATCCGAAGGTCATCGTGACCGTGCCGTAGGGCTGCTTCAGTCCTGCGTATCCGCCTGCTGCTTCAGCACCCGATCCAGCAGCACGGGCAGCTTCTTGCCACGGCGCGCTGCCCGCAGAAGAATCCCCGAGCAGGCCTGTGCGCTCAAAAAGTACTTCGACGGGATCGAGGCCATCTCCACCACTTGCCACAAGAAACACACGCTTGCGGCGTTGGGCGACACCGAAATATTGAGCGTCGAGCACGCGCCAGGCGATGCGGCGCCGGGGTCCAGACACACAACCTGCGTGCGCCCATTTTTCCCCTGGCGGTTGGAGCGCACAGCCTTCTCCGGCCAGTGCGCCCAGGAAATGCCCGAAGGCAATGCCCGAAGGCATTGCTGCGGTCGTTGAGGACGCCGGGGACGTTTTCCCAGACGAGCGTGGCCGCCGGGCGGCGGTCTTGTTGGCGGGTTTGGTCGATGGCATTGGCAAGCTCCACATAGGCAAGGGAAAGGGCTCCGCGCGGGTCGTCCAGCCCACGACGGCTACCTGCAACGCTGAACGACTGGCACGGTGTGCCGCCGACCAGGATGTCGGGCGCCGGCACGGTGCCGGCGCGCACCTGGCGGGCGATCGCAGTCATGTCGCCCAGGTTGGGCACGTGGGGGTAACGATGGGCGAGCACGGCGCTCGGGAACGGCTCGATCTCAGCGAACCACGCAGCTTCGAGGCCGAGGGGTTGCCAGGCGAGGCTCACGGCCTCGATGCCGCTGCACACGCTGCCGTAGAGCAGCGGCGCGTTGCGCGGCCTGCCGTGTGTTGGGGGGCAAGGATGGGGGTTCATGTCGGGTCTCCTGTTCGTGTGGCCCAGGGCCGTTGGGCGGGGGGCCGGGACATTGATGGGCAGGAGAAAGGCGCCGAAGGCCCTGCGGCCTTCGGCTCGGGAGGAAAGAGGAACCACCCGTGGGCTGATTGGCAGGCCCGGTCGTCGCTAAAACCGTCTGCTGTCAGCAATCACACCCGGCCCATGTCGTGGCTGGGGCCGGCATCGTCTGGCGCACATCCGCGCACAAAGGGAGCCCGTTTTTGCGCCGGCGGGCACCGGCACCGAATACCGCTGACCACGAACGGTCTCCGGGTGGCTCGTGCAGTTCGACAAGCCATCGGGAGACCCTTCGCAGTGGGCGGAAGAAATGCAGATCAGCAGAACGCGCGGGATGCGGTTCGCGGAGAAGCTACCTTCAGGTCCCGTGGCCGGAGCGGCCAGGCGGGACGCGCGCACGGATCAAGAAGGCGTTGCGCGCTGGGCGTCCCGCAGGGCGTGCGGGACAAGGGCCACGCCGCCGATGGCGGGCACGGCTCACGGGGAACGGGGTCGGGTCAGGAACCTTGGCGGCCGCTGCGGTGCGGGCGCGAGGCACCGCGCTTGGACGTGCCGGATTCGACCGGCAGCGTGCCTTTGCAGTCGGGGTAACGACTGCACGACCAAAACGGGCCGCTCTTGCCGCTGCGCTGACGCGTGGGTGCGCCGCACTGCGGGCATGCCGGCCCTTGGGGAACCTTGATGGACAGGGACGCGATGCTGTACTGCGCGATCAACTGCGAAATCCATGCAGCCTGCTTTCCGATGAATACGTCCAGCGTAAGCTGTCCAGCTTCGATCATGTCGAGCGCCTGTTCCCAGACAGCGGTAGTGCCAGGGTCGGCGATCGCCGCGGGCACGGCGTCGATCAGTGTGAAAGCAGCATCGGATGCGCGGATGGCGCGCCCCTTCTTCACGATATAGCCGCGTGCGATCAGGCCGCTGATGATGTTGGCTCGCGTCGCTTCGGTGCCGATGCCGACCGTGTCCCTGAACTTCTGCTTCAGGCGCGGGTCCGTCACCAGCTTGGCGACTCCCTTCATGGATTTGACAAGTTCGCCCTGCGTGTACGGCCTGGGTGGCAGCGTCTTGAGCGCCTTCAGATCGACGTCGGCCACCAGACATGCCAAGCCCTCGCGCAGCGCGGGAAGCACCTGGCTGCGCGCCGCAGCGTCGCCGTCCTCGTCGGGCTGAGGCTCGGTCAGTACCAGGGGCCAGCCCTTCACCACGACCTGCTTGCCCGTGGCCGCCAGTTTCTGCTGGCCGCAGGCTAGGTTCGCCACGGTGCGATCGAACTCGTGGTGAGGGAGGAACTGCGCGAGGTAATGCGCCCGGATCAGCCGGTACACCGCCAACTCCTTCTCGCTCATGGCCGAGAGGTTCGCTGGTTCGAGCGTCGGAATGATGCCGTGGTGCGCCGTGACCTTGCCGTCATTCCATGCACGCGAGCGCTGGGAGCGGTCGAGCTGGTCCATGATCGGGCGCAGCGAGGGATCGGTCCTGAGCAGACTGTCGAGAACCGTGGACACCTCGGCGAACATGCTTTCGGGCAGATAGCCGGAATCCGAGCGCGGGTACGTCGTGGCTTTGTGCGTCTCGTACAGGGCCTGGGCGATCTCCAGGGTTTCCTGCACGTCCAGCCCAAGTTGCTTGGAACAAACCTCCTGCAAGGTGCCCAGGTCGAACAGCAGCGGCGGGCCTTCGCGCACGCGCTCGGTCTCGACCGACACCACCTGCGCGCTGCCCGCGCCGCGAATCTGCTGCGCGGCCCGCTGTGCGACCGGCTGCTGCAGGCAGCGGCCCGTGTCGTCGGTGTAGGCATCGGGCGGAACCCATTGCGCGGTGAAAGACTGGCCGCTTGCGGACAGGGACACGTCGATGGCCCAGTACGGTACGGACACGAAGGCCGCAATTTCGCGGTCGCGGTCCACCACGAGCTTGAGCGTCGGTGTCTGCACGCGGCCGACCGACAGCACGCCGTCGTAGCCCGCTTGTCGACCGAGCACGGTGAACAGGCGGCTGAGGTTCATTCCCACGAGCCAGTCGGCCCGCGATCGTGCCAGCGCCGAGTAGTACATCGGCAGCGTCTCGGCCGATGGCCTGAGCTTGCCCAGTGCGGCGCGGATGGACGCATCGTTGAGTGCCGACAACCATAGCCGCTCGATGGGGCCGCGGTAGCCGCACAGTTCGATGATCTCGCGAGCGATCAACTCGCCTTCGCGGTCGGCATCGGTGGCGATGACAAGCTGGGTCGCCTTCGCCAGAAGCGCCTTGACGACCTTGAATTGCGTGGCGGTCTTCGGTTTGACCTCGACCCGCCAATTCTGGGGAATGATGGGCAACTGCTCAATGGACCAGCGCTTCAACTGCTCGTCGTAGGCTTCGGGCGCAGCGGCTTCTACGAGATGGCCGATGCACCAGGTGACAGTGACGCCGGAACCGTTGAGACAGCCTTCACCGCGCTGCGTGGCGCCGAGAATCCGGCCAATGTCTTTGCCCTGGGAGGGCTTCTCGCACAAGAACAGCCGCATATCCGTCCATCCGATTCCCGTGGTTCATGGAGTTGCTGGGATCGAGCATGCCGAGCACCACCAGGAGCAGCAGCAAACAAGCGGCACGCGGCGGCGACCGCTTTCACGGATGGAAGGGCTTGTGCGGGGATGGCGAGTGGCCGGAGGTATGCGGGTCGGGAGCGGCGATTCGCGGGTACGCGTGGAAGTCAGTGGACGTTGATGGAGCTATCCCCTGGGGATAGCTCGCGGCACATGGAGGGCGGCTAAGCACCGCGGCAGCCGCCCTCCGTGCCGGGTCACTTCCTGCGCTTCGTCTCTTTCGGCGCGGTCGATTCCTGGTCGGCCTGCGGCTTCGGTTCTGCCTCCTGTGGCTTCGGGCTGAGGACCACAGACTCGATGCGGTACGGCAGAATGCCGACGCTGCGCGCGTTGACTTGCCAGGTCTCGCGTGGCTGATCTTCGTTGTCCGTCCAAGGCTCGCGCTCCATGCGGCCGATCACCAGCACCCGCATACCCTTCTGGTAGAGGCGCTGCCAGTGCTCGGCGTCGCGGTGCCAGATTTCCACCGGCGCCCAGAAGCCGCCACGGTCCTCAAAGGTGCCATCCTTCTTGGGAACGGGGTTGTCGAAATAGACGTTCAGGCGCAGCAGGCGGGTGGGCTCGTCGTTGCCATTGGGGAATTCGCGGTACTCCGGTGGCGAGCCGATGTTGCCTTCGCCAGAAAAATGCGTGCTCATGGTGTGATCTCCGTGGTGGTTGAAATACCCGTGCCTCGTCGGCGCCGGGCGCGTGCTGGGATGGCTGGCGCAATCACCGATCGCGCATTGCGGGTGGGGTGGACGTGAGCCGGCGCAGGTAGGCGTTGTCTGCCTCGGCCGCTTTGCTGGCGCATTCCTGCGCCTGCCTGCCCAAGGTGTGCAGCAGGCTGATCTGCATGTTCAACGTGATGCGCTGCAGCTCGATCGCGTGCAGGTCGGCCAGCAGGTTGGCCGGCGTGCTGGTGCTCGCCATCAGCTCCTGCCACAGGGCTACGCCCATGGCCGAGCGGTCGTGCTTGCGCCAGCGAAGGAACGTCGTTCCCGCGCCAGTTGTCTGCTGGGCCAGCTCGATGGGTAGCAGGTGGAAGGGATGCCCGACTGCCTGTTGCAGCACCTGTCGCTGCGCCAAGCCAATCAGTTCGTCGCGCATGGCGAAGCACTGGCTGGCCCAGGCCTCGAAGTCCCCTTTACCTTTAAAAGGCTTTAAAAGGCCTTTTAGAGAGGCCGCGTGTTCCAGCCGCATGAAGGCTTCCTGTTGCAGGCCCCGGAAGTAGCGGATCGGTTGGTTCAGATCGCTCATGCCGGTTCGTCCTCACCGGCTGCGGTTTCGGATGGCTCGGCGGTGATGGCTTCATCGCCGGACGGAGGCGCTGCGGCAGAACCATCGCTGCGCTGTTGCAGGCCACGGCGCGCGATGGGCGGCGCAAACTTCGAACGGCGTGTGCCTTCGAGCACCTCCTGGGGCAGTTCGCCGAACTTCTCCAGCGCCGCCCGTGCTGCGGCATTTTTGGCCGCGAAGTCGTCCCGGGTGCAGCCCGAGTAGCGGTACTGCTGCGCCAGACTGAACAGGCTGCGCAGCGCGTGGGCGCCTTCGTTGAGCCATCGCTCCAATGTCGAGCGATCGATCAGCGCGGTGTGATGGGCGAGGATCAACTTGCGGGCGATGTCGTCGTAGTCGGCCAGGAGATAGACCGCCGCGAAGCCGAGCTGCGCGTTCACAAATAAGGGGAGCTTCACCGGCTGCACGTTGAGGTTTTCGCCCAGGCTCAATGCTGCGGGTACGCCGGCCAGCGCCTGGTCAACTTGCTCGCGCAGCGATTGCAGCGTGGATTTGGTCTGGTCGAGCTTTTCCTCGATGCGCAACATCCACCAGTCGCTGTACGGGTCGTCTTGCTCCGATCCGCGCTTCATCTTGTTCATCACGGCGATGTAGCCGTTGAGCCCGACAATGCCCGGCCGCCCCTCAGCGGCGGCACGCCCATGCCAGATGCGCGAGGCGTGGTGGGTGTGAAGCGTCAGCGACATCGCGCTGCGCAAGGAGCCGAGATTGAGTTGTAAAGGTTCGTTGGTTGCCATGGTGACCGCCCGCTGTGGAAAAGGAGCCGTCAGGATCGACACGCAACGGAAGGCAGTCAGTCAACAAACCGAAATGAATCAGTCCCCGGTTGTCATGGCAGTGCCAGCCCGAGGCACGAGCTATCCCCAGGGGATAGCTCCATCAAACGCCATGGAGCACTGTTCGCGCGAATGTCAGCGTCGCTCCTGAAACCGGCGCCATCGCAGTGCGGTGGACGAAAGTACCGGGCCGTACCTGTCGGCGTTACGCCTTGCATTACATCTATCCCCTGGGGATAGCTCTACTGACGGCCACGGATGTCTGCTTCATGACCATGCCGCTCGTAACGATCAGCTCTTGCGCAGAAGGTCACGCAGCCGTTCGATGTGCTGTTTGGCCACCTCGGGTGGAACCACATTGCGTGGTGCCTCAGACGGCGCATCTCGCGCGGCGGTGGGGGGTGCTGTCGCGCCAGCCTGCTTGGCCCACGCGTTGAACTCGCCACGGATGGCGCGCTGGATGATGCCGAACAGGTAGCCGGCCGGGTTGCGGATGGTGTTGCCGCGACAACGATCGGCCCATTCGTCCAGCACGGCCTGACGCAGCGGGACATCGACCTGCTGCAATGCCACCATCGCCCCGGCCTGCTGCTCTTCTTTCAAACCAAGGAAGCGATCAGGCAAGCGGACACCTTGCATCGCGCGCACCTGCCCACGCTCGCGCGCGGTAGTACGTACTTCATTAATACGACTACTACGTACAGTACGGTCCTGCTTCGGATTCCGAAGAGAGCCGTCTGACGCGGGTTTCGGCCCTGCTTCGGATTCCGAAGACGGGTGCTCGGGATTCCGAAGAAGGCTTGGAGCCCCTTCTTCGGAATCGTGAACCATGTCCTCCTGTGGATAACTCTCTTGCGTCCCGATGCCCTGGCTGGCGAGGCGTTCGGCAAGGACCTGCAGCCGCGAGGGCAGCGTGCGGCCGGACAGCAACGGGTCTTCGGCGATCTCCTTGAGGGTGTGCAGACCCACGACCTGAACGGCCTTGGCCGAGTGGCCCAGAGCCTGGCTGACGAGCTGCAAGTAGTCTGCGTCGAGCTGCATCGCCTCGAATGGAGTCAAGGGCTCGTCGTGCAGAACATAGAGGTTGCCGAGAATACGGCCGGTCTTGGGGTCGCGTCTGCGCCGCACGAGACTCAACCAGCGTGTCAGGCGCAACAGCGTCAGCGCGCGTGCGACGGTCTCGTGGGAGGCTTGTCCAGCGCAGGGTGTTGACGCGAGCCATGGCCGAAGTTGCTCATATGTCGGAAACGCAGTGACGCCATCCTCGTTGAGCATCATCCGAAACACTTGCCACGCATTGCGCTCCAGCGGTGTCAGGCGTCGGTCGAGAAAGAGCCGCCGCGGCACGCTCTCGTGACGATTGCCGCTGAAAAGGAAACCGTCACCAGATGTTGACCCAGGCGACGGTGCAGATGCAGGTGCGGATGCGGGCGCCCGGGGTTTGGGCGCAAGGTCTTTCAGCGCGCTGTTGAACAGATCAGCGAGGGCGACGGGGCCATGGCGTGATGCTCGTGGTGCTGAGTCATCCACGGCCATAACTCAACCCAATCCTTGATCGATCCAGCCTTTGATCGCAGCCCAGACCACCGACAGCGGCAGTTCCATGCCTTCGGCGAGGTCCATTGCCGCATCAAGGACCGAGGTTTCGTCCTCCAGATCGACATTCCTGCTGCTGGTCACGGCCTTCCAGCGCCGCCACAGTTCCGTGTCCTGCTCCTCGTCCAGAACCGGATGGCGCCCCTTGCGTTTGGGCAGACCGAGAACTTCGCGTCGTAGCGCGACTTCCTGATGCGTAAGCCCGTAGAAGCGACTCACCATTTCCGTACTGGCGCCCAGGCGCAGCATGCGATCGACGGTGGCGATCTCCTTCTCCACGTCCTGCGCCTGCTTGAGCAAGCGTCGGAGCACTTCGCGGTTCACGGAGACAGAGCACCAGGAGACGTTGGCATTGGCCAATACGCTGATGAGCGCTGGATGCTTGAGCGCATCCAACTCTTCCTCCCCGAACCCCATCGCCTTGCATCGACGCAATTGGCCGTTGCGCAGGTCGTAGAGCGCCTGGGCGAGGACGGCCTGATTGAGTGGGTTCGGTGCGGACATGCTGGCAACCCTCGTTCAGGTCCCAGAACCGACAGCGCCGGCTTCCAGGTCCAGGAGGCGTCGGGCCAACCGCAGCAGTCGGAACAGCTTGACCAGCGCGGTGTCGCTCAATCGCAAGGCCGCATCGTCCTGGCCGTGCAGCAGTGCCGGCAGGTCGGTGACGATTTGCCCGCTGTCCAAGCCGACGTCGGCCGGCGTCTGACCGGCCAGAGAAACCAGCAGCGCGAGCACGGCGCGTCCCAGGGGCGACGAAGGCCGTGCCTGGGCGCGGCACGCGAACCCGATGCCATCGGGACGATCCGCGACGTACTCGTCCAGCTCGGCCTCGCCTGCGATCTCGCGCGCGAACTGCGCGATGTGGATGCGTAGCCGATCGGGCGTATCCAGTCCAGGGTCGATATACCAGATGTCCGAGATGGGATAGAGGCCACCGGCCTGCACTGGAATCGACTGCAATACGTTGGCTGAGAAATCGGGCGGTAGCGCGTCGCCTAACTGATCGGCGACCATGCGCTGGATGGACTGGAGCCGCTCCGTCGTTGGTGCCGGGGAGATGATGTGCTCCTGAAGCAAATCGCCGACCCCTGCCGTAGGGCTGGCCGCGGAGGCCTCCCTCGGGGCCGTGTCGTCCTCGCGCCGCGTAGGCGCGGCCGCTGCATGGCCTGGACGTGGTGCAGGCGTGATAGTGGATGGTGCTGATTCAACCGGCGATCGCGCGATGGCCCCAGGCTCAGGCAATGCGGGCGGCGCCGATGGCGGCGTCGGGTCGCTGACCAACGCACGGTGACGGCTCTCCGATTCGGTCAGGTCCAGCGCCAGGACGTCGTAGTCGATGCCCAGCAATTCGGACATCTGGCCGATCAGCTCGTCTTGCACTCGCTGCGGCGAAAACTCGTCAGCCTGCGTGTCGAATTGCGACAGCACTTCCTGAAAGAAGCCGTCGAAATCCAGAGGAAGAGAGCGGCCTTTGGCGTACTGCTCCCAGGTGCGCTCACAGGCCTTGCGCATGACCGATAGCCGCTCGACCTGGTGGCGGCCCAATCCGCCATAGAGCACGGTCGGGATCGCGGGCAGCAGATAGCGGACCGCATCGACCATGCGGCTGATGTGCGACTGCTGTACCGGGTAGCCATCGGCGGCCAGGCGGCGAGCCAGTTCGGACTGGCTCAGCGTGGTGCCGCTTTCCTCTTCGTAGAACTCACGCGCTTTCTCGACGCCGAGGGCTCGCTCGATGAACGTCAGGCCGCCGCGTAGCTCGTTCTCCGCAAGGTGCCCGGTCAATGCGACGATCTCGCCACGTGCGGGCCAGGGGCGGAACAAGCACGATATGCGGAAGAATCGCTCGTCCTTGGTCTCCGACCAGAGTTCACGCAGGATCGCCAGCCGCGTGTTGCCGCCGTTGCGGATGATGTAGTGATCTTCGCCTGGACGGCGCGTGATGGCCGGCGCCGCATCCAGGCCGCGTTCACGGATGGAAGCCTTGATTTCCTCGTAGGCGGAATTGCGCTTCTTGCGTGGATCGTGATCGTAGGGACGCAACTGGTCCAACGTCACGACCATCGGCGTGTCGACAATCGGGTCGCTCAAGGCGGTGGCGGATGGACCGCTACGTTCGAACCCGGCGGCAAGCAGCTTGCCAGCCATGTCCTGGGACCTCATATCAGCCATGGCCGCATTCCTTTACGCTCGCGGCCTGGGCTTGGGCCTGGCGCTCGGCACGGCGGATCTGCGCGCGGGCGTTGAGGGTCGCCCGGTGGTCGCTCGCGGTCGAGCTGGTGTAGATCGCGGCGCAGCCGACCTTGGTGAACTTGAGGTGTCCACCCGGTGTGCGTTTGACGTGCCAGCCTTCGCTGATCGCAAATTCGATCAGGACGCGTAGCCGCTTGTGGCCGCGGGCCAGTTCATGTGCGCTTGCCATGCTGCCTCCCAGTCTCAGAAGGACGCTGCTGGCGGCCGGACACGAAGGCCAATTGATCCTGCCATTGCGGGAACAACTCGCTGGCAAGGGCGCGCATGGTGTCGAGAGCGGCTGGCGCGACTCTGCCCGGTGGCTGTCGGTACTCGACGCGATGCACCGGCAGGCCGCGGGTCGCAGCGCGCGGATAGGCTTCGATAGCCGGCACGTCAGTAGCCAGCACACGGATGCCAGCATGCTCCTGGAACAGGTCGCGCAGGGCCTGCTGGATCAGCCGCGCGTTGGCGGACACGGGGTGGACGCGGTTGATGAGCAGGTGCAGCGGCGGCGGTTCGATGCCGAGGTGTCGGTACGGCGCGATGTCCTCCAGCAACTGCATGGTGCCGCGCCGCAACTCGCGGGCCGCGAGGATTTCCGGGGTCACGGGCGACAGCGCAAGATCGGACGCGAGCACGGCCATCTCCAGCAAGACGCTGCGCGCGCCCTGGGTGTCGATCAACAGCAGGTCATAGAGAGGCGCCAGCACCGGCAACAGATGGCGTAACCGCAGGCGCCCGTCCGGCGCATGCAGCAGCAAGGTGTTCAGTTCGCCTCGGTGGTCGTTGGAGAGCACTAGGTCCAGGCCCGCGATGCTCGTGCGGGACACGAGCCGGTCGAGATCGCGCTCGTTGAAGGCCAGCAGCTCGTAGATGCCACCGGGCGCGCGGTGGGCCAGTTCGTAATAGGACGACAACGTGGGCTGCACGTCGAGGTCGAGCAGCAGTACGCGCAAGCCCGCGTCGGCGGCAAGACCGCCGAGGTTGGCTGCGGTGGTCGTTTTGCCGACGCCGCCCTTGGTCGAGATGATGGATACAACCTGCATGGCGCTCTCCGTCTAGGGATAGGGAATTCCGAGGGAGAGCCGCTCAGGTGCGATTGTTGAGACGTTCGGCGATCCACTGGTCGATCTCGACCGAATCCCAGCCCACTGCACGCACGCCCAGACGCAGCGCCTGGGGGAACTTGCCGGCACGCATCAGGTTGTAGATGTGGGCACGCTTGAAGCCGGACTTGGCCTCGACTTCATCGAGACGCAAGATGCGGCGCTCGTTGGGCGGTAGTACAGGTATCTGCGACATGGCGGTCACTCCTGAACGCTCAGTGGCGTTTGTTGGCGTGACACCTATTCAAATGTCGACTTCTGTCTCAGGCCACCGTAAATGCGGTTTCCGTGACCGCAGATTCGGGCTTGCAAATATCAGGAAACGGCGGCCCGCAGCTTGCGGCGGGCTTGTGCAAACTTGGCTTGCAGCGTGCGATCGGTAATGCCCATGAGTTCGCCGTGATGCGCGATCATCGCGGTAGCGATAGCCTCCTGGCTATTGAAACTGGAATACGGTGTGCCCGACGGAGATTGGCCGAGCATCAGTTCCAGCATGGTGCCGATGATGTGGAGGTAGGTGGCCTCGGCCCGGTCGCTGATGGGGCATTGCGCGCAGGCGGGAATGACCGTGGACTGCTTGAGTAGCGCGTCGTGCTGTTCTTGCAGCTCGCGCATTTGGCGCTTGCACTGCTCCAGAGCGGATTTGAGGGCCAATCGCTCGACCAGCATGGCTTGGCCGGTCTCCAGGGAGATGACGGGATGGGCGATGCGTTCGCTGCGAGAGAAGAGAAAGCCGGGCCGCTGCTCGGGGTAGTGCTGGCGCATCCATCGCTTCAGATCGACGTGGCGAACCGTCAGATCAAGGGACTCGATCAGTGCGGTATCGCGTGTTGTGATGCCGTTCTGCCCGAAGGGCAGTTCCCCATTGAGGATGCCGTCGTAGATTCGGTCGGTGTATAGCCGCAGTTCGCCCCAGCGCGGGCAATCCAACGACTGTGGCAGATTCCTTGGCGATAAAACCGAGGCCAGGATCACCTGCTCGTATCGCAGCAGCCCAGCCCAGCGGATGGACGCTTCGATCGGGCGGTAGAACACCTTTGATGTTGGTGCATCATTCTTGTTCTCGTGCATGCTCCGTCTCCTTCCAGGAGAAGAACTACATGGCCGACTCCTTTGACGCCGACCCCGTGGTCGGGCAGTTGTCTGTGTAGGAAACGAGCCCCGAGGCCCGGTCCGTTATGGGTGCTTGAGCACTTCTCACCAGTGCGCTTTTACCGGTGGCTGTCATGTGCCCAATGTGCAAAAATTCATCGGCCGCTAGAAGGTCGAGCATCGGGACGTAGGCTCGACAGTGACGCTCACGCTATCAGCGTCGTAATAAGTTGCGGATTCTGCAAATCTGTCTCGGTATGGCCTTATATGCCAGCGGTTTCACAAGGCGCGACGAGATGGTGGTCGTTGTCCAAGGTCTAGGAAAACTGGGCGAATCCACGCCTGTCATACCCGCCCTGGCATCCTGATATACCGATAAAGAATCGCGTGCTGACGCGCCACGGCTAGGGTGCGCGTTCTTCCTGCGTGACTTGCTTGCGCAGACGGGCAATGCAATGCGCGTTGCATGCGGCTCGTAGATGGCATCCGAACTGGGCCGGCACCGAGAGGATCGGCCTGGGCGTCATCGCGGAAGCGGATGCGGGAACTGAGAGCAGGGGCACGGGCGGCCAGTTCGAGACCGTCGCCGATGACGTTGTGACGACTGCGGGTCTGGTGTGCTGGGTGTGGGTCTATGGATGCCAGTGGAACTCTTTGGACGATCTTTGTTGGCGGGGACGAAAAAATAGGCTACAATCTAGGTCTTCGCTGGCCACCTCGGCGAAGAAAGAGCTTGGGAATCAACGACTTACTGCCCTAGTAAACGTCTCGTTTCCCGCTCCAGTTTAAATACTGTGGCGTCTATGCGGTGCAGTGGTGGTGAAGGTCGTCAAGGCGCTTCACGCCAAAAGCGGTAAAGTTTCACAATGCGGGAATAGCTCAGTTGGTAGAGCACGACCTTGCCAAGGTCGGGGTCGCGAGTTCGAGTCTCGTTTCCCGCTCCAAACGTAAGATAAAAAAGGGACCTCAGGTCCCTTTTTTTTCGTCTCGATTTCACCCCGATACAACCCTGTGCTAAAGCCCCTTGTTCAGGGGCTTGCACTGTTCAACGGTAGTGAACGGTGAAGTTCAGCGCGCCAGCGGCCACGCCAGGTGTCACCCGGGCCTCGGTCTGCACGTAGCGGGCATTGAAATGCAGCACGGTTTGGCCAATATCCAGTTCCTTGATCAACTGCTCGGACTGCAGGGGCATCGGTGTAGTGTTGTCGCTGTGCAGTATCTGGATGCCGACGCCGTCGGCGCTGCCTGATCCCGGGAGTATGCTGAACACGCCTTCGGTGGGGTCGATGGGGACTGAGCCTTGGCTGGTATCCAGCATCAGATGGATATCCGCACGCTTGGTACCCGGGGCACTGCTGTCCACGCAGTTGTTGAGGGTGATCTGGAATGGAACGGAATTTAGGGGCGTGCCGACCCCCTTGAAGTCATCGATGCTGTATTCCCCCATGTTCACAAGGCCGGGATTCACCTGGTTTCCTGCCAGGGAGCACTGCGCGCGGGTGATGGTGGCCTGGACCTTGTAATCCATGACTTTGCCTAAGTCATGGATGAAACCATGAAACACCTCCACGTCGACCTCTTGCGGCCCAGGGTCGATATCGCCAATCTTGATGAAGCTGGCCTTGCCGCGGATTGCGTCCAGTGGCAGGCTAAACGAGGTCGGCTTGGTCATGGTCCCTGTGTAGGGGATGCCAGTGCCTGCGTCGGGCGTGAAGGTGTTGTCGGCACTGCCATTGAAGGGGAAGCCAAGATCGATGGCAACGCCCACGCCCTTGATGTTGGTCTGCATCACCATGCCATCCACGTTCTTGTTGCCCATGAGGGGCAGGCTGCCGACGAACGGTGGTGCGCTGTTGGGCAGCCTGGCAGTGACTGGGGTGGCAGCGTTATAGAAGCAGGTCAAGGTCGCCCCTTGGTCATTTTTAGCGTATAGACTGGCCTCGCCGATGAGCGTCCCGACGGGTGCATCGCGCGGGATCGAAAAACTGACCTTCTGGTTTTTGAAGGTCATGTAGGTTGCGCTGCCGGCGCCCCAGCTGCAGTTGGCCTGCGCGCTGGTCGCCGCCAGCCAGGGCATGAGGTTGCAGAGGGTTAAGGCAAGCAGGCGCAGGCGGCGGGTGTGGGGCGGGGTCATTAGGCGTGTTCCTGTGAGTCGTCGGCAGATGCCGGTTTGGTGTCGTCAACCGATACGGGCAGGCATTGCAGCGTTTGCATGCGGAAGCCATCGAGCAGTGGCAGGTTCTGCGGGTTCACCGCAACCTGGCAGTGTTGATTACCGTCGTCCTGCCAGCGTACCGTCAGGTGTTGCGGACCTTGCTGGGTGCTTGCCAGCAGGGTTTGCCCAGCCTGGCCGACCACGGCCAGTGACTTGCCTTGCTCATCGCTGACGTCGGCGCCGAACGGCAGTGGGCGGCCGTCGGGGTGTTGCAGCGTGAGCACCATGCGCACCACCCGGCGTGCGTCGAAGCGGGCCTTGACCACTGCACCTCGGCGTGGAACCACTTGCTGGCTGCCATTTTCGATGACCACTTCGGGGGGCAGTTGGTCGGTGTCGAGTACCAGTGAATTGACCCGATAGGGGCGCAGGTATGGGACCAGCAGGTATCCATCGGCATCTGTCCGTGTCGAAGTGGCATTCTGCATGCCGAGATCGGCGACGTCGGGTACGTGTACAAGCGCCGTGGTCTCCCCCATGTAGCTGCCGAAGGTGATGCCGTCGGCATGGGCCAGCATCGAGCCACTGGCGTTCAGCGACAGGGTGCGATAGTTGCTGCCCTCGCTGTAACCTACGCCATAACTGGCCTTGCTGCCCTGGTAGGCAAGCGATAGGTTGCCGCTCTTGCGGTTGTTCTGGTCGTTGGCCAGCGCCGCATAGTAACTGAGGCGGTCATCCAGCAAACCGCCTTGCAGGCTGGCGCGCTCGCTATACTGGCCGTTGACGCGTTGCAGGTCGAAACGGGTGGTCTGCCGGCGGCCGAAGTCCAGTGGCAGGCTCAGGCTCAGCCCGAACATCCTGCTGTCGGTATTGCGTTCGCTCAGTGATTGCGAAGCGAAGAGATTGACCCCGAGGTCACCCAGGCGTGTGTTGTACTGCAGCTGGAACTGACGACGCTGGTAGTCGCTGCGCCAGTAGTCTTCTTGCGACAGGGTCAGGCTCAGCGAGCTGCTTTGGCCCATGGTCTGGTATGCCGAGGCTTCCAGGCGGCTGCGCCGGCTACCGGCAAACCGCGAAGCGCTATTGCGTTGCAGGACGGCTTCGTCAAAGTCGCGGTAGCCCTCGGTGGAGTAGCGGTAGCCGGCAAAGCGCAGGCTGGTGCGGGTCTGGAAACTTTTGCCATAGCGCAGGGCAACGCTGTGCCCCTGCACTTGCCCCAGCGAACCACCCAGGTCGGTGCTCGCCTGGGTGACGTCCAGCGACAACGCACCCAGGTCAGCGAAGTCGCGGGCCGCCCCCAGTGCGTAGGCGCGATAGTAGTCACTGGCCAGCAGGCCGCCATAAAGCGTGCTGTTCCAGGTGCCGCCGCGGGCCAGGGTGGTTTGCCAGAACCCTGGCTTGTCGAGGTGTTCGGCACCGTTGTAGCGGCCAGCGGTGCCCGTATAGCGCCACACCCCTTCGCGTAGCAGGCTCCCCAGCGATGAATAGGGCTGGATGAAGCGGCTGACCTGCCCATCGCTTTCGGTCACCACCACCTCCAGCTCACCGTGACCGGCACCGACGCTGAGGTCGTCGATGGCATACGGTCCCGGGGCTACATAGCTGGAATAGATCGGGAAGCCGTTGCGCAGCACTTCGATCTTCGCCCGAGTTTGTGCAACACCGCGGATGACCGGAGCATATTGCTGCAGGGTATCGGAGAGCATCTCCTGGTCGGAGGCCAGGCGCACGCCAGAAAAAGCAAAGCTGCGAAACACATCGCTGCCGGTAAAGGTTTCGCCCAGGGTGAGGTTCGCGCGCAGGCCGGGCAGGTCACGCTGGGCGTAGGTGTCGCTGCGGCTCCATTGCCGTGTACCGTCATCGCCCTGGCGCAGTGCCTGTTGGCTGCGCAGGCGCCAGGCACCCAGGTTGATCCCACTGTTCAGGTAGAGGTCTTGGCTGCTTGTGTTGCGCCCTTCGCGCAGGCTGCTGTGCTGGGCCGATACCTGATAGTTGACGAACGCTGCATTGATGCCCGCGTCCCAGCGCTCTTGCGGCACGTTGCCCGAGCGGTCCTGGCGCAGGGCAACCTGTGGGATCGACAACGACAGGCGCAACTGCGCCGGGTCGAAGTCGACACTGGCCTGCGGGATCAGGGTTGCCAGGTCGACACAGCTATCATCCTCGGGCAGGGCTGTCTCAAGCGCTTGCTCGCGCAGGTCCAGGGCACGCAACACGTCGCCGGTCAGGCAGGGTTGCAGGCCACTACCATTGGCAGCGGCATGGAACTCCAGCTCCCGCTCTTCGATGGGGGCAAGGTTTACCAGCAGGGCAACGCGATAGCGCCCTGCTGGTAGCGGGGTATGTGCAGCCAGGCTCTGCAGCGCCACTGCCCCGGCATCCGTCGCCTGGCCGGGGGGCTGGCGCATGAAGCCTGCCTGGAACGTGACAGGTGAGGTTTCGGCAAGCGTGGAGGTGGCGGGTGCCAAGGTCACAAAGGCACCCAGCAGTGGCGAAAGCGGGGCAAGGCGTAGGCGTGATGGCAGGTGCCTGCGCCGATCGAGTCGAGGCATTGGGGGGTCCTGAGCTGCGCTACCGGTCAGTGCCAAGGCAGTACCGGTGGGGTGGCTGTGTTGTGAAGCGAGCAGCGGCGCAGGGGTGCTTCAAAAGACGGTGTACGCCGAGTTCGAGGGCGCTAGGTTAGGCGGGGCGGGGGTGAGGTAATGTAGGAAGAGTCTTCAGTGTCTGGCGGAGTAATCAGCGTGAGCGAGGGGTAATGCATTGTGGGAAGGTTCCCGCTGCGTTGCGCAGCGGGAACTTGGTTGGGGTCAGTCCGCAGGTCATTAATCTAAATATGTAAAGTGTCCGGAACGTACACCTTTTCCTGGTTCTGCCCACTCGAATGCTCTCGTAAAATCCGGTGGACCCTCCAGCCAGACAGGTGAGGATGGAGTTGAAGTGCCAGACGATTGACCAGAGTTTTGGGTTGTCTCAGCGAAGTTTTCCCCGCGGGAATTGTTGTTCGAGGTACGGCTCGTGACGGAGTTGGAACGGGTGGGGTTAGGTGAATTCCGAGAAGTATTCGAAGGGTTAACCACCGACCTGTTAGAATTTGTTCTGGTCAAGATCCTTGGGCTGTTACTTCCTCTGGTAGCCATTGTCGAGGCTCGGGAGAGCGAACCCCCACCGGCAGAAGATGGGTTTGCCACTGGTGAGAGCTTGCCCCCATGTTTGATGATACCTGCGTTCATCTCGCCAATGTTTTTGAGCGCTGCGCTTATTCCACTCGTTCTGGCGGCAGCCGCTTTGGCCGCGTGGAGCGCCGCTCTGCTAGCCTTGATCCCGACCCCCGAAGCGAAACCGCCCGCAAAGGAGAGTCCAAAGAGTATGTATTGCAGGTTCTGGTCCTCTTCATTGTTGACGGCGATATAGATCTGTCCAAAGAACGCGATGCCGTTGGCGGTGACACCCGCGACCCCCAAGGCGAATTTAGGGGCTAAACTAAGACTCAATGGCGCTGACCACGGCATTAAGTATACTGAAGCGGCGAATATCACCCCGGCTATGGCCACGCCTATCCAAGCGCCCCAAGGCGCTTTGGGCTTCTCGGGCGGGTCGATATACGATGGTGGTACACGGTCAGGAGGGATGCCTTGGACACGGTGCCCGGTAGGGTCGCGCCAGTTCACCGGGTTGCCTAGGGCGTACAGGTAGGGATTGATGCCTGCTTCCTCCTGGCTTAGCGAGTCTGGGCTGTGGAAGCGCATCAGTCCTGGGTTGTACGCACGATAGCCGCTGCCGAGCAGATACCAGCCAAGCGCTTCTTCGCGGGCTTCGCCGTTGAACGCCAGCAGGGTGCGCATGCCGTTGTCGGCAGGGCGCTCGCCATAGACGCTGTAGTTGGCGTGGCGGGTACCCTGGGCATCGGTTTCGCTGACCACGCTACCGGCGATATCGCTGTGCAGCAGCCGTGTGGCCTCGGGGGCGGCCGGGTATTGCTGAACGCCCAGGGGCTGGATGCCGCTGTACAGGTATTGAGTCAGGACATCGTTTTCCAGCGTGCTGTCCAGCTGATGGCCCAGGAAACGGCGATGTACCTGGCGGCCGTCGGCATGCCGCGATGCCAGCAATTGATCATGCCCGTCGTACTGGTACTCCACCAGCGTGGTTTTGCCGTCGACATCGATGACCCGTTGCAAACGGCCAAGGGTGTCGTACTCAAGCTTGCGGCCAAGTTCGTCATTGAGCATGTTGCCTTGCTCGTCATAGGTGAACGTCTGCTCTTCGTCGAATGTCTGCTCCTCTTCGAATGCCTGCCATTCATCGTCGAAGGCCTGTTGGGCGGTGTAGCCCTCGAGCAGGCGATAGGCAACCTTTTCCAATTGGAAACTGCCATCCTCTTTGTAGGTAAAGTCGGCTCTCTCGCTGTTGCCATCGGCAAACTCGGTGGCGCGACGGGTTAGCCGGTCCAAATCGTCGAGGCGGAACAGCTGGACACTGATCTGGCGCCCTTTGGTGTCGCTGGGCAGGTCCTCGCCAGTGCAGGTGTACTGGACCAAGCGATCGAGTTCATCGTACTCGAAGGTTTCCTTGCGCACCTCCTTTGCGTCCCGAACCAGCGTACGGCTATAGAGCAAGTCATTGTCGTACCATTCCAGGCTCAACACTTGTTCTGCAGCGCCATTTACGGTCAGCGTGCGTGTTTTCTCACGGCCCAGGGCATCGTATGTCTGGGTGCACAGCACGCAGCGATCGGCATTCCCGCCGTCACGGGTTTCGGTGCTGCACAGCAAACCCTGGCTGTTGTACTTGAGAACACTGTGCAGCGCCCCTTGGCTGATGCTGTTTACGCGGCCCTCGGCGTCATAACCGTATTCGCACTCGTGGCCATCGGAGTGCTTGCGAGTGCGTATCCTGCCTTGAAGGGAGTGTTTGTAGTCACTGTGGTGTTGCTCTTTGCCCCCGACCATCCAGGTGTCTTTAGCCAGGTAGCCCTCCTGGGTGTATTCATACCCGTGTCGGCCATTGCCGTTGTCGGCGCTCGATATCTGCGCGGTGGTCTTGTCGTAGCCGAAGATGGCCTGCGTAGTGGAATGCCGTTGCCCTGACACTTCGATACTGGCATCCAGCATGGTGGGTTGTTCAGTCAGCTGCGGCAGGTAATTGTATTGGATGACGCGCTTGCGGTTCTTGTCTTGTGCGTAAGCCGTACGCTTGTCGATCAGCAAGGTCTGCGTCACGTAGTCGTAGTCCTCGATCCGTGGGCCGATCTTCACCTGTTTCAGCCTGCCCAGGCCATCGTAGCTGCGGCTGAATACCGTTTCGGCGGTGTCGCTGCCCGCTTTTTGCACTTCCAGCCTGGTGGTGAGTTCCTCCACGCTGTACCCGACGAAGCTACGCAGCAGCGCGCTACCGTTCGGGCGCACGGTTTTGTACATGCGTCCCCAGACGTCATAGCTGAATTTGCGGATGCGGGGTACTGCCTTGCTGCCCGGTGTGGTGGAGCTGAAAGTGTCCTGGGTGCAGCGGCCAAACCCATCGTAGACGTAGTCCGTGCGGCCGACTTGCACCGGTGGTTGACCTGGCTCTTCGATCTGGCGGTACTCGTAGGATGGTTTGTTGAAGGCATTCAGCTGGCTGACCCGCACATTCTGCCTGACGCCCGGTTGGTCCCGGGTTTCAATCCACTCGGTGACCAGATCGCCGCCTACGCCGAACGGTGTGGAGTCCGTGAACTCCGTGACGCCATCCGAGCGGAATACCTGGCTGCGTGCACCCCAGCCGTCGTAGCCATAGTCATAGGTCGTGGTGACGTCGGGCTGTTGCGGGGCCTGCGCACCTGCATCGACAGGTGGGTAGTCGTAGAGCGTCTCGCGGATGAGGCGGCCTGCCGAGTCATAGCGTGACGTCGATAGCGTGCGCGTCAGGCGCGTTGCTGGGTCGCCAGCAACGATGACCTCGCGCTCTTCCCTGATCGGCCGGTTCAGGCCGTCGTAGACCACCCGTGTGATCACCCCTTTGGCGTCAGTGACTTGGTCATAGGAGCGTTTTCGTCCCTCATCGATGAAGAATCGGTAGGCGTAGCTACGGGTGGCCTGGTAAACGCTGTCGGGCGCCGTAGTGTGCTCTATCAGGCGGTTCAGCATGTCGTAGCGGAAGCGGCTCACCACGCCATTGAGATCTTCATCTTCGACCAACTGGCCACTAATGATCGACTGCGCGGCGCGGGTCGTCGTTTCGAGCGTGCCGCCGGGTGCTTTGTAGGTTTCTTTGGTCTGCAGCCAGGTAGGATTACCGTCGAGATCATTGGTGATCTCATAGCGCCAGGCGGTACTGGCCGAGAAACCGTTCATGCTGAACTCATGCTTGTCGGTGCGGCCATGCAAGAGTGGATTTTCAGGCATGTTCAGGTAGTAGCGGTGATTACTGTGCAGCAGGTGTTCTGTTTCTGCTTTCTGCCCGCCAGCGCGTGCCTCGATCTTGACCTCGAAGGTGTCCTCGTTCTCCAGTGCCAGCCAGTGGTTGGGCAGTTGCTGGGATGTGGCCTGGGCCAGAGCGGGTAGTTTGACGTACCGATAGCGGTTGCGCTTGATCGGAGCAGCATCCAGTGAGCTGTCGGCCACGGGCGCCGGGTAGACCGTTTCACATTTCAGGTTGCGCACAAAGCCTTCTGGGTCTTCCGGGCAGCCTTCGCATCCATTGGAGTAGTACTCGCGTACCGTGCGTATGCCGTTGGCCTGGATCTCCTCGGTCAGGTTGCCAAAGGTGTCGTACAGGGTCACCAGGGTTTCATCGCGGCGCTTGTTGGAGTTGCCGTCCAGCGTCCAGGACTTGGTCACTTGGTGGGGCAACTGGAAATGGTTGGGCTGAGCCTTGAAGTTCAGATTGTCTACTTCGTGGTACTTGGTCGTGACGGTTTCGATGCAACCCTGTTGTTGGGTGACCTGTTCGGTCAGGAGATGAAAGCGGTTGAAGGTGCGTGTGACCGTTCGCAGCACTTGGTCGCCCAGGTAGTGGTGTGATGTGGACTGGTAGCGGAAGGTGGGATCAGAGGAGTCGTAGAGAATGTCTAGACCCGTGTCGGACCAGCTGACACCGGCACCATTGCCCAGGAAGTTGTTGTTGCTGAACTCGTAGGTGTTTTTCAGGTAAGTGGTATCGTCCAGTGGGTCGGGCTGAAGGATGTGTTCGGTGGCGTAGGGCAGGTATTTGTCTTTCACACCTGGAAACGCATGGCCGTCCACCTTGTACTTAACCGTTTCGATGCCACCGACGGGGCTTTCCAGGCGGGTCAGGTAGTACAGGCTATCGTTATCATAGGGGACGTAGTCAAACTGCCAGGCTGCTTTGTCCGGGCCCGGCAGGGACACACTTGTCAGGTGACCACCTTGCAGCCCCAAGGTAAACCGGGCATGAGCCTCGGTGCCCGGGTTTATATCTATAAGTACCTCGGCGTTGCCGGTGTAATCAATGCGCAGTAACACGCGCTTGCTGTCATCGCTGATCGATGTCAGGTGCGGCGTGGTCTTGTCTGGTGCGTAGTGCAGGTTGATGCCATGCCCTGACGGCGCCAGTACCCGTACCGGCACTGCCCAATCATAGTTGGCGTCGCGTGGTTCGAGGATTTCGGTCAGGCCCGACTTGTGCGCAATGCGAAAGCGTTTCTGTTCGCCCTCGCTGATATCGCTGAAGTGAAAACTTTCCAGCTTACGCTCCGCGATGACGGCAGCCTCCCCAGGACCATTGTTGTCGACCTTGAATCTTTCACCGCTGTGCAGGTTGAGCATGCCGCAGGAGACGGTAAAGCGTGTCAGTTTCAGGCTCCAGCCAGTACCGAACCCCGTCTTCTCGTTGTTCATCGGGTTGAAATTAAGCTGCAACGGCAGGTCGGGACCGCACAGGTTATTGGCGTTAAGTGTTGGCAGGTCGATGCTTAACGCATATTGGCCGGTGCGCGGGTCGACACTGCCTTGAACGAAACTTGAAAAGTTGAAGGCGTTGGAATGCACGGACATGACATTATTCTCGCGAAGTGGATGGGAGGCCAGGTTTTTTCGAAAGGGTGACCTCAATTTTTTTTAGTGTGTCGTTGCTCGCTGTACCGGTTTTTCCCATGACCACCACGCCCATCCCTTCCTTGATGAAGGCGTTGTTATCGTAAGTTCTCGCGTAATAGTAAATATCGTTCGGCTCCAGGCCGGCCGGGTGGTGAGTGGTCTTGAGTTTTAGTGACCAGTCATTGCCAGTCAATGTAATGACCGAGGCGGAAGGTATATCGGCGAATTGGATTTTGCGTGGCTTGGAAAGCGTTATGTTGAGTGTGAATGTTTCGCCATACTTTTCTGGGATGATTAATTCGTTAAAGGCTTGGTCCGGGTCGGTAACCATTATAACGCCCGACTGGAGGGGGGCACTTTCAGTGTTCATGCTGGTCGTCTCATGTCAGCGTGTGGATCGGGTGTGCCGCAGCTGGAGTGCCCGCGACATCCATGAGCGAAAGTGATGCGCATAGGCCTCACGTATTCGCATACAGGCTAGGGGGGCTTTCTCTGGCGCGCACCTAGCAGTTTTACCAGTTGTTCGACCGATCCGAGCAGGGCTATAACTTTGCTGAAATATGTTGCTGGCAGACGAGGCCCAAGTGTTCCAGGGCGTAGCGTTCAGCTGGCACTCCTACAGTCGCCCATGCGATGGCGTCGACGTATTCGTCCTGTTCAAATTGGCAGGTTGATCAGCGATTGCGACGTTTCAGCGTAAAGGGTAATTAACCTGAGGTCGCTTGACATGAGTGGGCTGAAAGCTGCACCCGAGAAGCCGCATATCCCTGATTTGAATGAACGTGATGAGATAGATCTGGATAAATTGGGTGCCGATGCATTGGTCGTGCGTATTAAGTACACGGGTATGGATGACGCAGATACTGTAAGCCCACGCTGGATAGGGGCTAACCCGGGCGGTGATGCCTTCGATGATACAGGCGCGGGGTACCCGGTCGACCCGATAGATGGGGTCGAGGTAAAGATCGATAACGCAACTATCCGAGGCGCCGCTGGCGGATGGGCATTTCTGTCCTACACCGTATTCCCATCCGGCGGCAACCCGCTGGAGTCACTTCGGCAGTTTTGCTATGTGGGGGTGCGCCCGCAAGAGGGAGGCGAGACGCTAGCGGTGCTACAGGCGCTGCCCTCGCACGGCTTGGTCATTCAGCCCCGCAAGCTCCCCGTCGGTGGTGTGGTGACCGTGCTTGTCGCTCCCTACCAGGCCATGCAGCCGGGAGACAAAGTCCATCTCAAGGTGGTCGGCTACGACGAAGATGGGGATAAAGATGATGATTGGTCCAGGACGCTGGTAGTCGATGAAGACCATTTCGGCAAGAAAGCCCTCTCGGCCACCGTTCCCAAAAACTTTTTCAGCTTACTGGAAAAGGGCCATGCAGAGGGCTCTTACAGCATTGAATTGGTGAACGGCAGCAAGCTCGATTCGCCTGTCCAACGCTGGGAAATCGACTCGGGCGCGACTTTGCCCCAGCCCCTCGAAAAACCTGCCATCGATGGGCATGCGGAGGGCGAACCGCTGGAGCCGGCGAAGCTCCGCTCGGGCGTGACGATCCGGGTTCCGGTGTACCCTTCGATGGCGCCGTCTGACCGCGTTGTCATGCATTGGCGCAGCCCGGTGGGGGACCTGATCCAGTCGGTGCGTGTCGATCCCAGCACCATGGAGGCGGCCTCGATCCCTTTTCAGGTTTCTGGCGAAACCTTGGCGTCCAATGGGGGCACGACGGTGTGGTTGAGCTACCAATATGGCCGACCGGGCGAGAGCCTGAGTTCGAGCGAGTTGCAGGTAGAGATACTGCCAATGCGAGAGGCGCTGGTGGCGCCTGATATCAGGGGTGCCAACCCGGATGCAACGCCAGATTGGGGAACGATGGAGGCGCTGTCTGGTATTGACGGCGTATATGTTGTAGTGCCCACCGGCGTTGTCGCGCCTGGAGAACGCGTGCAGGTGCATTGGATGGGGCATTCCGAATGGGGCCAATACGTGGCCAAGGAGCCTGCGAGCACAGCCGACCCGCTGCGTTTTCTCATCCCGGCGCAGTATGTTGTGGCGAATATGGCGCGGGGTAACAAGGACGAATCCAGGCGTTTCAAGGTGTTTTACCGGGTGATCAACGAAGCCGATGAAGCTGATTATTTCGACTCGGTGGCCTACCACCTGCGAGTAGCGCCACTGCCACATGAACAGTTGCCGCAGATTATCTGCAAGGGTGTCGTTGGTAAAGAGCTGCCGCTCTCGAAAGTGCCTGAAGACGGTGCCGAGCTAGAGCTGGGAACTTGGCACTTCATTGCTGAAAAGCAACTACTGACCTTGTCGATCGTCGGCGTGACGGCAGAGGGCGAGCAGGAATACGTGTTTCACGATGCTATCGAAGTCTCCTCAGGGGAAGTCGAGGCCGGGGTGAAGGCGAAGTTACCCAAGGACATATTGAAGCGGCTCATCGTGGATCAGGGATTCACGTTGTATCCACGGCTCAGCTATGACGGTGGAATTTACTATACGCCCTTTCGTGTTAATAGCTTGACGTTAGTCGACTAGTTCCAGGTTGTCGCGCATCAAGTGCTGGCGTTTTGTTTCCAGCGATGACGGGCGCTGAGTGATTTTAAGTGAAGTGCTGTCAGCAGGTTGTTTTGTTGTAACGCTGTGCGGGCACACTGCTGTGCAGTCTGTGATGCACCTTTCTTGTTTCTAGAGTTCAGAGGGTTAAATAAATGCCTAGGCCTACACTTGCTCAATATTTGAAATTCCTTGGAGAAAAGCCCCAGACGAAAGATTGGGGGGCTATACTGGTTTATGATCGTTTTAAGACCAACATGCTGTTGACCCAGGAGCACATTGAACGTTTCGACGGTAGCCATTGGCTAAAACCTATCAACCTGCGTGATCTAACTGAGACGGGTAGTTATATTGATCTGGCGGAGCTTACCTTCAGCAAACCCAGCTTGACCTTCGTCAACTCGAGCATTAGTAGCTCTGATGCGCGGTTGAGCATGCGTATGGTTGGCGGCACCATCAAGCATCTGCGCGAAAAGTCAGGCAGTGATACCTTGGAAGTGGTAAGCATCGCTCGGGTCGACCCACTGACCGCCCCGTCCGTGCGTATGAACATCTCTCTCAAAGAGAGCAACGGGGGCAACATTAATGACAAGGGCCGGGTAACACTGAACCTGGCCGAGGGTACAGCCTATACGTTCGAAGTTTCTGCATGGAAGGACTTGAACGATAAGGTGGGTAGCGCTATTCGGAAAGAGTTTCAAGGGAGGGAGGTGGAAGAGCAAGTATGGGAACTGAACACGCTCGCGCCAGTGGAAGGTGAATTGAAGCCGACTTCTTTCTCGGTTCGAACGCACTCACTGGCCAAGGCCGGCCAGGCGCTCGCGAGTACTGATCCGGCCGAACTTGAAGAGGGCGCGGTACTGGTTGGCGTGGCCTTCCATGGTGAGGCGGTCGGTGATTGGCCTGCGGGCGATGAAGGTTTTCCGTATTTACTGCCATTGCCAGCGCCGGGCAGTGAACACGACTCTTACACGTTAAACTTGATCATAAGTAATGACAGCTGGGTCAAGCATGTGCTCTCCAAGCTGTGGAGAAGTGTGCCCGAGATCACGGACCCGGAACCGGTGTTCGTACAAGAGGGTGCTTTCTGTGTAGGAATTGACTTTAGTTCCACGGTCAATTTCAGTTACCCAGGTGATCGCGAGGATTTTGACGAAGATAGCTGGGTGCGCTGGCAGCGTTATGACGCATTTGCTTTGACAGAGAATGACAAAAGTTTAAGGTTTCGCTTGGTCGCAAACAACAAAATTATTTTTCAGTGGGCTCCGGTTGCAGACGTTACATTCGAGGCTTATTTCCTTTGGACCGAGGTTTGGTGGACCGCTGAGCGGCGTGCGCGGTACAAGCTTTTGTGCACGAAAGAGTTTGATATTGACCTTGCAAATGATGGTAGAGTGATTTTCAAAGCCGGTTCTGAGACGTCGAAGGTCGTTGATATCGAGAATCTGGATGGTTATAACTGGGGGATCGGTCCATTTGAAAAATATATCATACAGGACACCGCCCCAGTCGTGTTGGAAAGCGTAGTTGCGAGTTTCAAGACGATCTGGACGGCTGTGAATAACGCATCGGTTTCGCTGGACGTTTTGCGTTTGAATGGGTTGTTGTTCCGTAGCAATCAGGTCGCTGAACCCCAGCTTGTGCGAACCCCGGGCGACCTGTCGTTGCTGGGTACCCTGGCACCGAAGTTCACCGCCTTTGCCATTGAACCTCTAGAGGCATCGATTGGGGCCGGTACAAGTCAGGACTTCGCCCTGACGACACCACCCAACGGCCCAGTTACCTGGACTGTCAAGCCCGTGCCAGGCTCAGAGGGTGAAATAGGCTCTATCAAGGATGGCACCTATACCGCGCCGACGCGGGACAAGATCACAGGTGCCTCGAAGCAGGTCATCGTCGAGGCCCAATCAGGCGACAGTATCAGTCGGGCATTGGTGACAGTCGTCGCTAGAAAAGTCTCGGCCTATCCGCTTCTACAGGTCGCCCATTATTCGCCGGAGCCTCCGACGAAACCCCGCACTTACCTGCTGATAGGTGGCAGCTTGGATGAACAGTTGCAGTGGAGCATGGGGGGCGGTGCCAAAGGCGCCTTGCGTGAGCCAAACGCCGACGACGATAACCTTGAGATTCCCCCGGGTGCGAACGCGCGCATTTATGAGGCACCGACCCATCAACCGGGTGCTGCGAACACGATTGGGCGCGTGTTGCAACTGGACACTGTGCGGGTATCCGCTGGGGGGGAGACGGACGTCTTCGATATCCTCATAGCGTGGTTCCCTGTCACTGGCGTGCTCAAGGCTACGCAGCCGGAAGAAGGAAAGCTGGCGCTGGAGCTTTGGACTCCAGGGGGAATGATGGACCCTGAGCTAATCCCGCCTGATGCGGTCGATTGGTACACGGTAAGGGGGGCGGGCAATATTGATGAAAAAACGGGTGTTTATACAATCAACGAAAAGGACAGCGATTACGTCATTCTTGCAGCGATTGAAAAGACTAGGCCCAATACCTGGGATTACGTCGTGCTTCCATTACCCTACGACCCGGATTACATCGAGAAGCTGAAGCAAGTCAAGCAAAACACCGGTGCGAAGGGGGCTTGATCATGGCTAGCAATTCAAAGGATGACCTGCTCGCAGAACTGAGCAAGGGTGACGCCATGCACGGCTGGGGTGCGATGCTCTCGATCGGCCGCGACCGTTTCAACCAACTGTTGCAGGATCGCTTTGTCGAGGCATTCGCGACCCAGGACTTTATCGTGCCGTTCAGCGGCGAATATTACGCGGATAACAACACCGAGAAGGTTGTTTTCGCGAACATCATGTTCGGCCCGCCCCAGGTGTCGTTCAGAGCGGCCAGTGGTCGGTCGGCACGGGTCAAGCTGAGCATGGAACTGATCGCCGGCAGGTGTAGCATGATTGCCGAGTACCCAGGCGAGCCTGGCTTCTTGAGGCGCAGCCATGTGCTGCAGCCGGGCATGGGCTTTCGATTCGAAGTGACCGTCGATTTGCAGGTAGTGCGGTCACGTAATGCCGACAAGGGCCAATTGGTCATCGATTGGAGTACGGTCTCCGACCCGGTCTGTAACCTGGCGCCAACCCCAAACGCCGAAAGCACCATGGGCGCATATTTGCTGCGGCAGCTGGGGCCGCAGTTGCGCAACTGGGCATTGCCGGTGGTAACGATCGAATTCCACTTTGGCTATAACGCAATGTCCGTGGTGGATTTCACTGTCGTGGCGCAAAAGGCCCCTGAAGGGGGGGGCAGCGGCTCATCGCCTGCGGACGATGGGGCCGTGGTGTTGCTCATGCAGTTAAGGGGTGCGCTGAAGTGGGGCTATGCGCCTGCCGGGTGGCTCTACCTACTGCCGGCGAGCGGTGCCGGCAAGGACAACTACGGTGCTTCGCTGCTGGTAAGCAAGGCTTGGGCCCCCCTGATGGCCAAGTTCGCCACCGACGTGTTGTCGCAGGTGGTCTTGCCGCAGAAACATGAGATTGCGATGTCCGAAGAGTACAAGAAGCATGACACCATCCTGTTTGGCGATATTACGCCTAGCAAGGACGCGCGTATTCTGCAGCCGGCGCTAAGTAGTCTAGGGGCTTCCAGGGACAAGCAATTCACCCTGACGGGCACGGCGCCCAGTGAATGGTCGGTGCGTAATCTCACTTATCCGCGTGCGTGCGGTGACATGGTGGCCGGGCGTTATACCGCTTCGGCCATCGACAAATTTGCCAGTGACTCGCAAGTTGTCGTAGTGACGGCCAAGCTGACCAACTCGCCCGACAGTGAAGTACGTACGGCATTAGTGGTCGAGTCCAGCGAGGCCTTGGCGATTTCACCCAAGGTAGTGCTCTGGAACAAAGGCGATCCTGCGCTCACGCTGACGGCGTCACATGGCGAGGGCATATCCTGGGCGCTCGAGGATGGCACCACTGACGGCTTTGAAGCGATTCCGGGAGACCCCCGCAGTGTCAGGTATACGCCGAGCGCCAAAGACGAAAAGGAGCCAGTGGAGCTGTTGCGTATAAAGGTGTCGCGCGGCGCCGACAGCGGCTATGCAACGGTGGTGATGATCAAATACTCCATGATGCTCCAGCTCGAGCCGTTCCATGTCACCCAAATGCCACCCAGCGGGACCCAGGACTTCGCTCTTCTCGATTATAAGGCGGACTCATGGTTGCTCTTCGGTAAAGGTACGCTTAAGGACGGTGTCTACACCGCGCCGGGGGCTGAGCCAGGCGGGCCGGGTGAAGTCAGCGTCGTTGTCGGCGTTGCCTACGGGCTTGGGGGGCTTGCCGTGATCGAGCACGGGCGTAACAGTGTGCAACAAATGGCCACACTGCAGGAGCGTTGGAAAGCGCTCAACAGATTTGAAGTTTTGCGTAATAACAGCAATCGTAACAAGGTCTGGGCCAATGGTTTGCAGCAGGTTGGCATCGACGTCGTTATCGAAACCAAAAGTTTCGAGGGGGCTGACGGGACTGTATGGGACCCGGTGAGCGATCAGGAATTATCGACGCTGGAGCTGCTATACGAGGACGGCAGCCCAGTCTACGTCTTGCCGGCTGGTGCTGATGGGTTGGACCCTGATGAGCTGCCTGAGGAGGCAGCTGACCAGAAATGGGCAGTTACCAAGCGTCGCAATGTTCGCTACGACTACTTTCCAGTTAGCGCGGTTCAGGCTGAGCAAGACTCATTGCTAGCGCCTATCGACGCACGGCGTACCGTGACCTTCTTTGTGAACGCCCTGGAGGCTGAGGTCAGGAAGTTCAAGGCCAAATTCCAGGATCATAACAACGGCTGGCATTACTCTGACCTCGTGGAGGAGGGCCCGGGGGTGCTCGAGCTGCAAGGGGTGCAAGTTTCCCCGCCCAATATTGATGATTACAAATTTGAGCCAAAGCGGGTGTATACCCACGATGGTAGTAATCACTCAAACGGCGACTTCTTCAACTATTGGCATTACACCACCGATTACTGGGTACTCAGAGCTCCCGGGCTCGAGTTTGTCAGGGCCCGTCTGGCGCATGCTTCGATGATGAAGTGGGAAAGCGAACTGATCGACGAAACCTACTGCAGCTACACAGGGTTTGCGTTCATTCCCCGTCGTGATACGGATTCCGTATCGCCACTGAGCGGCATCACGTATGGGGCTGAACTCGAGTTGCTGGTGCATGAGGAAAAGGTGAAGTTTGAGGGCCTGGATTATGAGTTCAAAGGCCATGAATCCGTCAGTGCTGGCACCCTGCTGTTGAGCCTGGACCGGGTACCGAACTTGAAATACTGGGTTGACACCGAACATACCGAGTATCGCAAGGTATTGGACAGACCACTGGTCGTAACGCTCACCGACAACTACGGCAATGCCCACCGCTTGAGAATTACCTTCAAGGGCGGTGTGGACAGCCGCAATCAGTTTGTCCTTGAGGGGCAGTAAAGCCAAGTCGCCCGTTCGCGGGCGACGCACCCCATTATCGAGTGAGTATTTACCATGACGACCCAATCCATCGTCCATTCCAATGCTTTCAACTTCCTCAGCTTCGTGCAGGGTGGCGTTGACCCGCGAACCGGGCAATACACACTGGCGATCCAGTTACCCGAACTGCCCGCCAACGACCTTAACGGCCCCAGCCTGCCGCTGCGGCTGTCCTACAACCCGATGAGCAAAGGGGATCCGGGGTTCGGAGGCGGTTGGAGCTTGAACCTGAGCCAATTCACGAACCGTGGGATGCTCAACCTGCATTCCGGTGAAAGCTTCAAAGTGGACGACAACGGTCCGGGTGAGCAGGCCGTGGTGCTAGAGCGCAAAATCGACAGCTTTCATTTTGAAAATGTCAGCGAAGGCGAGCAAAAGCGCTATCGCGTGGCGCACAAGACCGGTTTGATCGAGCTGCTTGAGCCACAGGCTCCCGATTACACCGTGTCCTTGCCCGTGCGGGTGCTGGCAGAGACAGGTCACGGCATCACCCTGGGCTACACGCCTGTGGACGGTGCGCCCTGCCTGGAATGGATCGTTGACGACACCAACAGGACCTTGCTGAAAATCGACTATTCCACCAGCGATGTGCTGATCGACTTGAACCCCGGGACCAAAGCCTTCGCACGTTACACCTTGGTACGCGACGGCGATGAACTGAAACAAGTCGTGTTACCCACCCCGGACAAGGCACGCTGGGAATTCGACTATCATCCGTTGCAAACTGAGTCGTGGGGCATTTTGCGTTTGTTGACCCATGTGCGGACCCCGCTCGGTGGCAGCGAAGCCATCGAATACAAGTACGATGGTCATGACTTGCCTGGCGGGAGGACGCTACCGTACGTAACGCGCCATGTCGTGAGCCCAGGCTTTGAACAGGACGATGTCGAAACACGCTATGCCTTCAGCAGCAACAATTATCTAGGTAATGGCGCCGGCGTCAGTTGGGAGGACAATGGCTTCGACAACTTGTACAAGTTCACCGGGAACGATTTTCTCTATACCTCGACGACAAGCCACTATATGAACAAGGTTGCGGTGCGCGTGGTCGAGCGCAGTTTCAACCGCTTCCATTTAATAACCAAACAGGTCACTACCCAGGAAGCCTGTGTCAATACCGTTACCACCACCTATCATGAGCTCGATAATTTAGAGTTCTCGGCACAACCGAATAATTTCCAGTTACCCAAGACCGTGACAACCGCCTGGCGGCTGGCAGGAAACTCAAACGCTTACCGGGAGCAGACAGTCACCACTGGCTATGACCCATACGGCAACCTGATACTGGAGCAGCAACCCAATGGTGTGACAACGCACAGCACCTATTACCCAGCGGCCGCCGAGGAAGGCTACCCCGGTGATCCAGAAGGCTTTGTCCGGTGGCTGAGATCGCGCACGGTGGAGCCCGCCGCCGAAGGCGATGCCGGAGCAGAAACACTGCGTAGCGACTATACCTACGTCAAATTGTCCGCCCTCGACGCTGATGCCAGGGGCAAGTTGCTTCAGCATACTGAAGCACTGGTGCGAGTGCAGGGCGCCAAGCTGTTGCGCCATACCCAGAATGAATATGCAGACAGCGTTGGCGGTACGTGGCATCGTGGCCTGGTGCGAGGGCGCCAGATCAAGGCATTGCGTCATGGCCAGTCCAGGCTCGCGACCCCACGCGACGATAAGTTGCAACATGGCCGGCCTGTCAGTGAAACGCTGAAGCTGAACGGCAAGGTTACCCATACAACCTATAACTACACCCGGGTTGAGGTAGACCAGCATCCCGCTGTGCAAACCGTGGCGACTCTGAACGGCTTCGACCATGGGCATTATCTGCCAGGTACGGGCAAGCGTCACGCGCAAAAAGTCACCACTTTGCGGCATTCGGTGTTGATCGGTGAACCGCTGCTCCATTATGACGAAAACTATGAGAGCAACGATGTGCAGATCGCTTATACCTATGACGAGCTGCGACGCGTAACAAGCGAAACCGTTGCGCCGGGTACCGAGTACACGGCGAAACGCGAGTACAGCTACCACCTGTCGTCCAATGGCAGCCAGGCTCTGCAGGTCATGGTAGACGTCAAGGGTGTTACGACCTGGAGCTATGTCGATGGCCTGAACCGCGAAGTTCGGCGGATGCGCCAGGATCCCGACTATGCGCTTACGCCAGCAGCCCAGGAAGCGCAGCGTCAGACCTATAGTGCAACGTACGATGCCCTGGGCAACCTGGTTGAAGAGGTTGAGCATGAGTGGCTGGCGCTGGAAGACCTGCCGCTGACCACCCGTTACGAGTACGACGCCTGGGGGCAGCGTTGCTGTGAGGTTGGGCCGGATGGTGTGCGCAACCATGAACAAACCGACCCGATCGGCACGCAAGAATCAGCAGGGCCGATCATCACGCAGTGGCGTGAATCGGGGGATGGTAAGGTGCGCACTGGCAAGACCGTGACATGGCAGAATCTGTTCGACAAGCCGGTGCGTGTCGAGCGCTTGCGCCTTGATGGCAAACGGGAAAGCTTGCACCAGTATTTTTATGACGGCCTGGGCCGGACCTCTCGGGAAATCGATGGCCGTCAAGCGCAAACTGCCTTTGCCTACGATGAATTCGATCGACTGCTCGTGCATACCTTGGCCGATAACTCGCAGGTGGTGCGTGAGTATGCGCCGCATAGCCACGAAGACCTGCCGGTGCTGATCAAAGTGTTGGAAACCGTTGGTGGGGTAGTGGAGGAGCATGTATTGGGCGAACAGGCCTTTGACGGCCTGAACCGTATGGTGGCGTCTGTTACCGGTGGTCGTCGGCGCTTGATGGAATATGCCCCGGGCATGCGCCAGCCGGAGTCAGTGATTTCCCCCCGTGGCGAGCATATTGTTTACAAGTATGTGCCACAGGTAGGTGAAGAGCCTTGGCAAAGGACCCTGGTTAACACCGAGGTGAATGCGGAATACGACTACGACACAAAAAATGCTCGGCTGCTCGGATGCAAGGAAAATGGTGATGAGCTTTCGCGAGACTATTACAGTACCGGTCACCTGCGTTCGGAAACGCGTAGCCAGGGGGGTGGGGAACCGCTTCGCATGCAGTACGTCCACAGCCTTGGCGGTCGCCTGTTGAGTTACACGGATGTATTAGGAGGTGTTCAATCACACCGTTACAACGCATTGGGCCAGCTCGAGGAAACCAGCCTGGGTACACTGGTCAGCCGCTTCTACTATGACGCACTGGGCCGTATCGAGTCCTACATGACGGAAACGAAGGAACCCGACGGTACTGTGCGTAGCCTGACAACTACCTTGGGCTACGATGAGTTCGAGCGCGAGACATCCCGCATTTTTGATTTTGGCGACACGCAGCAGACGTTGACCCAAACCTACGATGCAGTTGATGCAATCGTGACTAAAACGCTTAGTGAGGGCGAGGGCACGCCGGTGCTGCGCGAAGAAAGCTACGTCTATGACGAGCGAGGCCGGTTGACCGACTACGAGTGTCAGGGTGAAGACGCCTATGTACCCGTAGACCCATATGGCAACAAGATCCAGCTGCAGCGCTTCGATATGGACGCACTGGATAACATCACCCGAGTGCGCACCCTGTTCGAGGAAGGCATGATCGATGCCCGTTATCATTTCGACAACCCTTGGGACCCCGCGCAACTGACGGGCATCACCATCAATGGGCTTGAAGATGAGCCGCGAATCATTGAGTTGGAATACGATGCCGATGGCAACCTGATACTGGATGAGGAGGGGCGTCAACTTGAATATGATGGGTTAGGGCGTTTGCAGCGTGTCAAGCTGGCGTCCGGTTCGGGTGGGGCTACCTATGGTTACGATGCGCTGGATCGGTTGGCGATGCAGGATGTACTGTGACCCTTTATCGAGGGGCTACCTGGCTTTGCAGGGGTAATGTCAAGTGGGCCCACCCCGTGGGTGAAAGGTCTTGCGCCTGCGCATAATGCTGCTTGCTTAAGCAGTTGAACCCAATCTGGGCTTTATGGAAAATCCGATACCAGCCCTCTGGTATCGGATTTTCACGTTTGAAAAAAGCATCTTTATAGAGGCGTCAACTGACATTTTTGTCAGTTGCCGATGGGGGATTTACGCTTTTTAATGGGTTCACCTGAGTTTGGTTGGTTTGTCGTTTTTCAACTTCTATCCAGCGGGTGAGGCTATGAACAAGCAAGTAAGCAAGTGGGCGGCGGCAGAACAAGCCCGTCAAAGCGTTCGCGGGGCCAGGGCCCGGGCAGTCGAGGTCGCGCCGCTCGATCCGCCAACTATCAAGGAATCGCTGTTGGCGGACCCAGCAGATAATACTGTGAAGAACAGCGTCTTGCTGAATCCAGCTGAAAACCTGATTATCGATCTGCAAGCTTGGGATACGTTTGCGCCGCCGGATTCTGGCCTGTTTGACACATTATATGTTTATCATACTGCGGCTACGGGTGGGCCAGAGGAAATGTTCAACCGGGAATTCAATGCCGATGATAAGCCTGGTTTTCCTTTTGCATTCACAGTTCCCAAAGCGAAGATAGAGTTGTGGGGGGAGGGTGAACACAAATTCAGTTGTGAAGTTCAGCCGTACAATGGTGGAGACAGGATAAAATCTGATGGTGAACTCAGCCTGATATTTGACCGTGTGCCTCCCTATGGCCAGGCACTGCCAGCACCCTTTACGCCAATTGCGGATGTGACGGATGCCAATATCGATAGCGTGGATTTGGCCTTCCCAGAATATGACGATTATAAGGCAGGCGATACCGTACATGTGTATTGGCTGAAAAGCGTGCCTGACGATCTATCCGAATTTAAACCTGTTGTGAGTGTGCCTGTGCAAGCGCCACCACAAGCGTTGCGAGTGCCTAAGAAGGCCATCGAAGACATGGGTGACGGCGGCGTCTATGCACTCTACCTGTTGGTGGACAAGGCAGGGAACATCAGCAAGCTCTCGCAGTATCTCCCGGTAGGGGTGGCTATCGGGCCCTTGCCCACCGGGTTGCAGGACCCTGTAGTGCCGTTAGCGCCTTCTGGTGATGGTTTGATTGACCAAGAGGATGTTTTCACCGGTGTTAGCGTGCAGATCCCTGAATTTTCAAACTTCAAGCCCACGGATGAGCTTGAAGTGACATGGGGGACGCTCAAGCTCGGCTGGCAACCGATCGGCAACGCTCCCCGCTTCCCCTTGGTCGTCAACCTGACGTCGCTGCAAGTGTGGGAGCAGTATGGTAGTTCAAGCAGCGGCGATGTGCAGACGCCCGTCAGCTATGAGCTGCGACGAGGGGCGGTCTCGGCAGGTAGCAAATCCATTGATGTGAACGTCAACCTCGAACGCATTGGGCCGGTTGACCCAAATCCGGACCCAGAATGGCCAGGGCCCGTCAACCCGAAGCTGGGGCCGGTCACGGTAACTGGTGCAATCTCAGGTAAAGCCAACGAACTGACCCCGGCCGATGAAACGCATCCTGCATCGTTGACGTTTTTGCTTGATGCTGCATTCAAAGAGGGCGACAACATTACCTTCTATTGGGGGGGGCAACATATTGCTGATGCGGATTATCCTGTAGAAAATGGAGACCCCGGCTCGAATATTACGTGTGAAATTCCCTGGGAATATATCGAGGCAGGCAAGAACGGTACCGTACCGGTTCATTATGAGATCACGCGCACTGGCATTCCTAATAAAACGGCTTCACCCTCTACGGATGTGTTAGTCAATGCCATCGTTTTGCGCCCCGAAGCACCTGCTTTCTTAGGCGGAAATACCGAAGCGCCAGTAGGCTGGCTGGGGTGTAAGTCGTTGTTCGATCCAAACGACCCCACTGACACCGTCCCATCTATTCGGGTTCAAGTGCCTGATCTTGCTCAGTATGGCTTGACAGAGAGTGATACGGTGACAATGCACTGGACGGCGGTGCATGGGTACTCTGGCGACACAAAAATCCCGGGTATCGACAAGACAGAAGATATAGCCCTGACTGGCGGTAAGTTGAATGGATTCGTATGGCGGATCGAGCCATATGATAAGCACATTTTACCCATTCCTAACTACAGCACAACCATCAGGGAAGGGCGTGGTCGTGTAACGTATAGCTTCACCTTGGAGGGTAAGCCGTACACCTCACTTACCTTGGAACAAATTGTCTCCATGCACCAGCTTGGGGCTGCCTGCCCACTTAGGCAATGAGCAGTAAAAGGGCGGCGATAGAGCGCGCCATCGCCGTCCTTTCTGAAGTTGACGAAAGGGTTGTAGGGTTTTCCTACAGAATTTTCGGACTGTGTTTAGTAACTTTTCTGCCATAGCCGTTTGGCAGAAACATTAACTGACACAACTGAGGTCATTGCTGATGGGGATTGTGCAAAAACAACGCGGGGGGCCGTTGGTGCCGGCCAAGGTGGTCATGTCTGCGCTTATGATGCTAAGCCCAATTGCCCAAGCGTTGACGACCGTGGATGGCGACCTGACCATCGATGCGAATACACCACTCGATAACTATCAACTAAACCCAGGGGCCAGGCTTGACGCCAACGGTGCATCCACCCAGCACATCGATATTTTTGGCGGTGCGCACCTGGAGATGAGCGGCAGCACGGTGGATGCGCAACTGGACGATGGCATCGCCCTGCGGGGCGGTTCGAGCGCAAACGTAACTGCCAATTCGCGGGTGGTCAGCGCCCGCTACGGCCTGCGCTTGCAGCGCGACAACAGCCTGGGTGGCTCAACGGCCACCGTCAGTGACAGTTATGTCGAAGGCGCCAGGGGGGGGCGCTGATATCGGCCGAGTCGACCCTTGTACTGCACAACAGCACACTGGTCGGTACCGGTACGGCCGCAGCTGCGGACATGTTTGACAACGCAACGCTCAGCGCGGAAGGCAGCCGTTTGCAGGGTGCACGGAATGGCTTGCGGATATTGTCTGCGCAGGCACAGCCTGGCACTGCGACGGTGAGCCTGGTGGGGTCGCACGTAGAGGGGCAGGACGGCTCTGCGATTGTGGTCGGCAACCCCGCGCTTGGCCCGGCTGAGGCCGATATCCTCGTAGCCGGAGGAAGCACCTTGCAAGGCAGCAACGGCGCGCTGCTGGAAGTTACGGGCAGTTCCACGGCACGCATGACGGTGGACAACAGCCAACTGGTGGGTGACGTGCGTGTCGAAGAGGGCTCCAGTGCCTCGCTGACGCTGGACAACCACGCCAGCCTGACAGGCCGACTGGAGAACGTCGCAGGCCTGACCCTGAGCAACCAGGCGCGCTGGAACATGGTCGAGGACAGCAAGGTCGGCAGCTTGGCCCTTGAGGGTGGCAGTGTCAGGTTTGGTGAGCCGGGCCAGTATCAGCGCTTGAGCGTGGGGACGCTGGCTGGCAGTGGCAACTTCATCATGGACGCCGACTTCAGTACCGGCGATAGCGATTACCTTGAAATCACCGGTACCGCCACCGGCAGCCATACCTTGCTGGTTGGCAGCAGTGGTGCCGACCCTGTGTCTGAGAACCAACTGCACCTGGTGCATGCCGCTGCAGGCGATGCGCAGTTTTCCTTGCTCAACGGCCCAGTCGACGTGGGCACGTTCTCCTACGAACTGGTGCAGCGTGGCAACGACTGGTTCCTCGACGGTGCGAGCAAGGTCATCAGCCCCGGTACCGCTTCGGTGCTGGCCCTGTTCAACACCGCGCCGACCGTATGGTATGGCGAGCTCACCACCTTGCGGAGCCGCATGGGCGAACTGCGCCTGGACCAAGGCAAGGCGGGTGGCTGGGTCAGGGCATATGGCAACAAGTACAACGTTTCCGATGCAGCGGGCAGTGCATACCAGCAGGTACAGCAGGGCTTCTCGTTAGGTGCTGATATGCCGCTGCCGCTTGGGGATGGCCAGTGGCTTCTGGGTGTGATGGCAGGGCATAGCAATTCGGACTTGAACCTGACGCGTGGCGCGTCTGCCGACGTCAAGAGTTATTACCTGGGGCTGTATGCCACCTGGCTCGATGCCCAGAGCGGTTACTATCTGGATGGGGTGGTCAAGCTCAACCGCTTTGACAACTCGTCGGATATCACATTGAGCGATGGCAAGCGCAGCAAAGGTGATTACGACAACTTCGGTGTGGGTGCATCCCTGGAGTTCGGTCGCCATCTGGAGCTGGGCAATGACTACTTCATCGAGCCCTATACGCAATGGTCAATGGTCACCATCCAAGGCAAGCACTATGACCTGGATAACGGAATGCAGGCGCGCGGCGACGTCACCCGCTCGCTGCTCGGCAAGGCCGGGGCCACCGTTGGGCGTACCTTCGACCTAGGTGCCGGGCGCAAGGTGCAACCCTACCTGCGCGCTGCCTACGCACATGAGTTCGTCGACGACAACCAGGTCAACGTCAACGACAACCGGTTTGACAATGATCTGTCGGGCTCGCGCGGCGAGCTGGGGCTGGGGGTTGCCGTTAGCATGACCGATCGCCTGCAACTGCACGCCGACTTCGATTACGCCAACGGTGAAAAGATCGAGCAGCCCTGGGGTGCCAACGTCGGGCTTCACTACAGCTGGTAGGGCTATTGCAACCGGGGAGGTATCGAACCTCCCCTTTTTGTGCCCGCCTGCACTGGATGGAGATGCAGAGTATGCAACGGTCTACACAGGGTACTTACGTTCCGGTTCCGGTCCCGCTCGATCCGCCGACGGCGCCGGATGCGCTACCCGACATTCCCGGCGGGCAGCACAATTTGCTGCCGGTTGCGGTGTTGGGTCGCCCACTGCGCATCGACATCCCGATTTGGGAATACTCGCGTCCAACTCCCGAACGCCCGGAATGGATCATCCTGTACTGGAACGGTTCAGAGGTCGAGAAAAAGACCTGGTACGACGACATACCGCCAGATGAGCTCTATGTGGATGTCCCGGTGCAGTTCCTCGAGCACGGGGTGGCGGCCGTCACCTATTTGGCCCACGGCTTCAATGGGGAGGAGGTCGGATCCATGCCTCTGTCTCTGACCATCGACGAGGTGGCGCCAGTGCTGGGTGACAACCAAGGGAGCCTGGTGTTCGATGAGGAAGTGCTCAGGGACGGCGTGACCGCGCGCTACCTCGAGAACAACGTCCTGCAGGCGCTGGTGCCGAGATATCAAACCCCCGCAGTGGCTGACACGCTGATCGTTTACTGGGATCGTGAGCCGTTTGCCAATGAAGAGGTCGATCGGTATGAACTGATGGACCCTAGCCGGCCGATAAGCATCGTATTTTCCAAGGAAATGATACTGGCGCGCGGTGATGGCAAGCGCTATGTCCATTACAAGGTCTGTGACCGTGCCGGTAACCTGAGCGCTGGTTCACAGCCAGTCACGCTGGAGGTGGCTGCCACGCCGATACCGCGAAGTTTGCCGCCGGTGTTGATCGACCAGGCAGAGGGCTGGGGGGCACAACAGACGCTGACGCTCAATGACTTTTACCCGCCGTTACTGGTTGAGGTCCCGGCGAGTGCGGTTATCTACCCGGATGAAACCCTCACGGTGGTGTGGGGAGCGCCGGGCACAGCGGGGTACTTTACGACCAGCACGCCGTACAACGGGCAAGAGCGTTTCTTCGAAATACCCACCCAGTACGTTTTGGCGCAAAGCACGCATACCGTTACGGTGCTATACCGCGTGAGTGACAACGCCAATGCGCTCGATTCCGACGCACTTGCTCTGGACGTGAAAGCGCGCTCGGAGCGGTTGCCCCAACCCGAGTTGGATGGGGCCAATGCCGATGGGTTCAGCCTGGGCAAGGCGCCAGCCAATGTGCCGATCCGGCTGGGCACTTGGCCTTTGATTGCCGAGGGGCAGCAGGTCAGCATTCAGCTGACCGGGGTCTTGCCTGGTGGCAGCGACGCGCCAGCGTATGACGTGCTGTTTGCGCATGCGTTATCTGCTACCGAGGCCGACGAGGGAATTGGCATGCGCGATGATGTGACGGTACCTAAAACCCACCTGGCCACCCTATGGATCGGTCATAATTTTACTATCACGGCGTCCGTAAGCTTCGATGAGGGCGCGACTTGGGTAGCGTTTCGTCCCGTGCTCAACCTGCCACTGCGCGATTGATGGAAAGTGTTGGATCACGGCCTTGCAACCGGGCTGGAGACCTCTGCAGTTATGCCACTGTAGTCACTGATCGTGGTGAACTTCACCTGTAGCCCATCGGTGACTGTCATGGTGTTCAGCGCATAGGCCTGCGTGCCCAGGGGCAAGGCCATGGCCTTGGCGTTGATGGTTTCACTCGCGCCATTGCCACTTACCACCAGGCGGCTGAAGGTGAAGTGATAAGGCGACGGGTTATCGACGACCAGATGCGGTTTTCCATCTATTTGTTGCACCGACCAGGCCAGGTCTTTCAACCGGTCTTGCGGGCGGCCTTTGAGCTCACTGGGACGATAGAACAGCTTGATGCGCGTGCGCAGGGCGATGTTGAGGATGTTCTCTCCGTCATTGGTCGCTGCCTGCGGTATTTCCTGCAGGTTGAAATAGAACACGGACTCACGATCACGGGGGAGATCGTTAGGCAGGGCATTGATTTGCACCGTCTGTTCGCCACCGGGGTCGAGGCGGAACAGGTTAGGGGCAGCGATCAGGGGGACGGCAGTGGTTGCGTCGTCGGCTTGGGTGTTTACCCAGGCCTGCGCCGCGTACGGCCTGTTGGAGGGGTTGGCGACGATGACCGAGGAGCTGCGTTTGGCGCTGTCGTGCACCACTCGCGTGTGGCTGATGGTGAGTGCCGCTTGTGCGCCGGGGAGAATGGCTGTGAGCAGCGCCAGGCAGCTGCATGAGGTGATCAGAAGTCGAGAAAGGGGTGACATGGTGTTTGACCGGGCAGGAATGGTGGACTCCAGGTGCGGGCACCTGGAGTAGGTATCAAGGCATGTCTACCGTGAAGGCGACTTCAGCTTGTGCTACGCCGTCGGTGATAACTGCTGCATCCGCGTAAGACTCGTACGAGGCGTAGAACACCATCTCCGTTGGGCGATCTACGTATAGATCGTATTCGATGGAATCACTGTCGGGTGCAATTTTGGCTTTCAGCCTGTCTTTGATCGCGACGCCCACGCCCGTGGCACCGTTGACGCCATAAAGGTCGGTGCCGACTATGCCGTGCAAGGGGGTATATTTCACGGTTGCGGTCTCGGATGGTGGAATTATGCAGGCCGAAGTCGGTGTTATCTTCAGCGCGAATGCCTTGTCAGGCGTGGAGGTGCCAGGGGTGTGGAAGTAGCCTTTCGTGAAGTTACCCAGCGATACCTCGGGGATAACGCTGGCGCCTGGGGCGACGACTTCAATCGGGCAGGTACCGCCGCCGTAGATGGTACCGTAGAAGCTGATCTGGCCTGTTTCATCGTCGAGAGCGAATGCGCTGCTGCTGGCCATCGCCATGGCGAGCATGAGCAAAGTTTTTTTCATTGGCAGTTCCTTGATGTTGTCGTGTTGACTAGGGGACGCTCCCTTGCGTCGGCTTCGAGCCGAAGGGGGAGCGGCCAACAGCATAGGGGGGGAGGCCAATGGTTGAATGTAGGATTAAGTGGCAGCTGGGTACGGATTTTTAGGGCGGCAGCGCACGTGTGTTCAGGACTTTTTTACGGCTTCCAGCAGAGCCTGCTTTTGTGCATGCCAGTCAAACCGCAGGCCGTCCCGTTCCGCTTCATAGCGCAGATCTTCCAGGTTCTGGTAGAGCTGCAGCTCTTCGTCCGGCATGAAGTGCAGGCAGTCGCCACCGAAGAACCACAGCAGGTCGCGCGGCACCAGGTGGGCGATTTGCGGATAGCGCTGAATCACCTGGCATATCAGGTCTTGGCCCAGATATTGGCTTTCCAGCGGGTTTTGCGGCAACAGGGTCAGCAGCTCGTCGAAGCGGTCGAGGAACAGGGTGTGGCTTTCCTCCGGTACCTGCTCGGCTTCACCCAGGGCCACCAATATGGTGCGCAGGTGGTTCAGCAGTTGCAGGTGGTATTCCACGTGGGGGGTGGCCATTGGGGTGGTCCTCGGAATGGTTGAAACGGGGCGCGGAGTATACGCCGGTTGGGGAAGGGGCCGCAAAACGGCCCCTGTCTCAGCGTACCTTGCCTTGCTCCGGCAGCAGCTGTGCCTTGTCGAAGGCATCCACGTCGATCACGGCACGGCGCGCTTGTTCGGCCGCGTGCAGGCGTTGCGCCTGATCAGGCTGAAGTACACCACTGTCGACTGCCGCATCGATCACCGACTGCCCGGGCGCCGGTCGTACCTTGCCTTCCTTGATTGCCTGATGCAGCGCGTTGTGCAGCGGCGTCGACGCCTCCAGCAGGTCGCAGGCTCGTTGCAGGGCTGCCACCGGGTCGCCGTTGGCTTGCGGCCTGAAGCAACCGGCAAGCAGCTCTTCCAGCGCAGGGTCGCCTTTGCTGCGCCCTATCAGCGCTGCCACCTCGGCGTCCAGTTCATCGCTCGGCCCGGTGTGACGGCGGCCAAAGGGGAACACCAGCACCCGTAGCGCGCAGCCGACGAAGCGGTTGGGGAAGTTGTCGAGCAACCGGTCCAGGGCGTGCTCCGCCTGGCCCAGGCTTTCTTCCATGGCCCAGCGCAGCAGGGGCTGCATGTGCTCGGGCGAACCGAGATCGTGGTAGCGCTTGAGTGCGGCACTGGACAGGTACAGGTAGCTGAGTACATCGCCCAGCCGCGCACTCAGGCGCTCCCGGCGCTTGAGCGCCCCGCCCAGCAGCATCATCGACAGGTCGGCCAGCAGGGCAAAGGCGGCGGCCTGGCGGTTGAGGGCTCGGAAATACCCCTGACTCAGCGTGTCCCCCGGTACTTTCTCGAAAACCCCCAACCCCAGGTTGAACACCAGAGTGCTGGCCGCGTTGCCGGCGGCGAACAGGATGTGTTTCATCAGCAGGTCATCGAATTCCTGAAGTGCCTGATCGTGGTCTTCACGCCCGGCCAACGCCATCTCCTTGAGCACGAACGGGTGGCAGCGAATGGCGCCCTGGCCGAAGATCATCAGGTTGCGCGAAAGGATGTTGGCGCCTTCAACCGTGATGAAGATCGGCGCCCCTTGCCAGTTGCGGCCCAGGTAGTTGTTCGGGCCCATGATGATGCCCTTGCCACCGTGCACGTCCATGGCGTGCTGGATGCATTCGCGGCCACGCTCGGTGAGGTGGTACTTGAGGATCGCCGACAGCACCGAGGGTTTCTCGCCAAGATCCACGGCCTTCGCGGTCAGCAGGCGGGCACTGTCCATCAGCCAGGCGTTGCCGCCAATGCGTGCCAGCGATTCCTGGATACCTTCGAAGGCCGCCAGTGGCACGTTGAATTGCTCGCGGATATTGGCGTACTGGCCGGTCACCAGGCTGGTGTACTTGGCAGCCCCTGTACCCACGGCAGGCAGTGAGATGGAGCGACCTACCGACAGGCAGTTCATCAGCATCATCCAGCCTTTGCCAAGCATCGCTTGGCCGCCAATGAGGAAGTCCAGCGGGACGAACACGTCCTTGCCGCTGTTGGGGCCATTCATGAACGCGGCGCCCAGTGGCAGGTGGCGTTTACCGATTTCCACCCCGGGGGTATCGGTGGGGATCAGTGCCAGGCTGATGCCCAGTTCTTCCTCATCGCCCAGCAGGTGGTCCGGGTCGTAGGCCTTGAATGCCAGGCCCAGCAGGGTGGCGACCGGGCCGAGGGTGATGTAGCGCTTTTCCCAGTTCAGGCGCAGGCCGATCACTTCTTCGCCTTGCCACTGGCCTTTGCAGATGATGCCGGTGTCGGGCATGGCGCCAGCGTCGGAGCCGGCCAGCGGGCCGGTGAGGGCGAAGCAGGGGATTTCCTCGCCTCGGGCCAGGCGCGGCAGGTAGTGGTTGCGTTGTTCGTCGGTGCCGTAGTGCAGCAGCAGTTCGGCAGGGCCGAGGGAGTTGGGCACCATCACCGTGGAGGCCAGATCACCGCTGCGGGTGGCCAGTTTCATCGCCACCTGGGAGTGGGCATAGGCGGAGAAGCCCTTGCCGCCGTATTCCTTGGGGATGATCAGGGCGAAAAAGCCATGCTGCTTGATATGTGCCCAGGCTTCGGGCGGCAAGTCCAGGTCCTGGCCGATCTGCCAGTCGCTGACCATGGCGCACAGTGCTTCGGTCGGGCCATCAATGAAGGCTTGCTCTTCTTCAGTCAGCTTCGGTGCCGGGTAGGCCAGCAAGGTGCGCCAGTCTGGGCGACCACTGAACAGTTCGCCATCCCACCACACGGTGCCGGCGTCGATGGCCTCGCGCTCAGTCTGCGACATGGGCGGCAGGGTACGCTGGAACCAGCGGAATACCGGGGCGGTAAACACTTTGCGTCGCCACTGCGGGAGCACAACCAGGGCGATCTTCAGGGCCAGCACCACCCAGATCAGCGCCAGCAGCCAGCCGGGGGCGCTGCTGAAAATGCCCATCAACAGCACATAGGCCGCCATGACGCCGAGTATCTGCAAAGGCGCCAGGCGCCGGTGCGTGAGGTACGCCGCGCCGATTACCAGCACCACCAACCACAACAGCAACATAATCGGTCCTCCTTGGAACCTAGGGCTTGAGCCGTCCCAGACAGCTTAGACGCAATGCTGTGAACGGCATGTTCAGAACAGTGACAGGGTGTGGCGGTGGGAGTTTCAGTTCATTTGTTCGCCTGTACCGGCCTTTTCGCGGGTGAACCCGCTCCTACAGCGGAACGTGGCGATGCCAGCGGTTGGCGAATGCGGGGGCGGCCGCGACGGTGAATGACCGGCAGGCTCGGCCTATGTGCGGGTAAAACCCACGCAGGAATACCAGTGACGTGAAGACGGTGGCGAGCCTGTAGGAGCGGGCTTGCCCGCGAAGAGGCCAGTACAGGCGGCGAAGGTCTGGAGTAGACTGTGCCACCTCCGCATTCAAAAGGATGTTGCCATGCTGAAGATCTGGGGCCGCAAGAATTCGAGCAATGTGCGCAAGGCACTGTGGATCGCCCACGAACTGGGCCTGGACTTCGAGTCCATCGACGCCGGTGGCGCCTTCGGCGTGGTCAACGAGCCGCACTACCGTGCCCGAAACCCCAACGGTCTGGTGCCGATGCTCGAAGACGGCGACCTGACCTTGTGGGAGTCCAACACCATCGTCCGCTACCTGTGCGCGGAGTACGGCACTGAGCAGGGCTGGTATCAGGCAGACCCACGCCAACGCGCCCTGGCCGACAAATGGATGGACTGGACCACATCGTCCTTCGCTACCCCATTCCGGCCCCTGTTCTGGGGCCTGCTGCGCACGCCGGAAGACCAGCGCGACTGGGTGGCGATCAACGCCGCGCACAAGCAGTGCGCGCAATTACTGGCCATTGCCGACGAAACCCTGGCCAATCAGCCGTACCTGTCCGGTGACCAGATCGGCATGGGCGACATCCCACTGGGTAGCTTCATCTATGCCTGGTTCGAAATGCCCATCGAGCGCCCCGACATGTACCACCTTCAGACCTGGTATGAGCGCCTGAAGCAACGCCCGGCCTACCAGGCCGCAGTGATGACTGCGCTCACTTGAACCCGCTTCGATAGTCATTATCAATAGATGTGACTGTACTTGTGCAGCCTGGCCTTGCACCATGGCTGCACGCACTGCGCCAGTGACTTTACCTGGCGTGTCCTGCACCTTTTTCTTCGGTAAGTGACCCGCTATGAGTTCTGCCCTGTCCATCCGACAGCTGACCAAGACCTACGGCAATGGCTTTCAGGCCCTCAAAGGCATCGACCTCGATGTTGCCGAAGGCGACTTCTTCGCCTTGCTCGGCCCCAACGGTGCCGGCAAATCCACCACCATTGGCATTCTCTCGACCCTGGTGAACAAGACCAGCGGCACAGTGAGCGTGTTCGGTCACGACCTGGACCGCGAGCCCTCCGCGCTCAAGCGTTGCCTGGGCGTGGTGCCGCAAGAGTTCAACTTCAACCAGTTCGAGAAGACCTTCGACATCGTCGTGACCCAGGCCGGGTATTACGGCATCCCGCCCAAGCTGGCCAAGGAGCGTGCCGAGCAGTACCTGACCCAGCTGGGCCTGTGGGACAAACGTGATGTGCAGTCGCGTTCGTTGTCTGGCGGCATGAAGCGGCGCCTGATGATTGCCCGCGCATTGATCCACGAACCGCGTCTGCTGATCCTGGACGAACCCACCGCCGGGGTGGATATCGAGCTGCGCCGCTCGATGTGGAGCTTCCTCACCGAGCTGAACCAGAAGGGCATCACCATCATCCTCACCACGCACTACCTGGAAGAGGCTGAACAGCTGTGCCGTAACATCGGCATCATCGACCATGGCACCATCGTCGAGAACACCAGCATGCGCCAGTTGCTGGGCAAGCTGCATGTCGAAACCTTCGTGCTCGACCTCAAGCAGGACCTGGCCGCGGCGCCGGTACTGCAGGGCTACCCGTGCCGGCTGCTGACCCCGCATACCCTGGAAGTGCAGGTGGACAAGGACATCGGCATCACCGCGCTGTTCGGCCAGCTGGCGCTGCAGAACATCGAGGTGCAGAGCCTGCGCAACAAGACCAACCGACTTGAGGAGCTGTTCGTGTCCCTGGTGGAAAAAAACCTGTCGAAGGTGGCCGTATGAGTGTGGAACTGCGCACCAACTGGGTCGCCCTGAACACCATCGTCTACCGCGAAGTGCGGCGCTTCCTGCGCATCTGGCCGCAAACGTTGCTGCCGCCAGCGATCACCATGGTGCTGTACTTCGTCATCTTCGGTAACCTGATTGGCCGGCAGATCGGCGATATGGGTGGCTTCACCTACATGCAGTACATCGTGCCGGGGCTGATCATGATGTCGGTGATCACCAACTCCTATGGCAACGTGGTGTCGAGCTTTTTCGGCAGCAAGTTCCAGCGCTCGATCGAAGAACTGATGGTGTCGCCGGTGTCGCCGCACACCATTCTCGTCGGCTATGTGCTGGGTGGGGTGCTGCGTGGTTTGGCGGTGGGTGTGATCGTGACCATTTTGTCGATGTTCTTCACCGACCTGCAGGTGCACCACCTGGGCGTGACCGTGGTGGTTGTGCTGCTGACGGCCACCATCTTTTCGCTGCTTGGCTTCGTCAACGCCGTGTTTGCGCGTAACTTCGACGATATTTCGATCATCCCGACCTTCGTGCTGACGCCGTTGACCTACCTGGGCGGAGTGTTCTACTCGATCAACCTGCTGCCGCCGTTCTGGCAGACCGTGTCGTTGGCCAACCCGGTGCTGCACATGGTCAACTCGTTCCGCTACGGCATTCTAGGGGTGTCGGATATCAGCATTGGCACGGCGATCACCTTCATGCTGGTGGCCACTGCGGTGCTCTACGTTGTTTGCGTTCGCTTGCTGGTCAGCGGCCGTGGCATGCGGGCCTGAAGCCTTGCACCGGCATTGGCGACGACGCCACTGCCGGCCCACCCATGAGCGCCAGTAGAGCATGGTGGTGAAGTAGCCAAGGATGCCCAGCACCACCCCGCACACCACCGAGCCCAGCAGGAACGGCTGCCACAGCGTGGCCAGTTGGTCGGTGATCCACTCGAAGGTCAGCTCGTCGGGCAGGGAGCGCGGCGGGATCTGCATCAGCCAGGCACCGGCCATGTAGGTCACGAAGAACACCGGTGGCATGGTCAGCGGGTTGGTCAGCCACACCAGGCTGATGGCAATCGGCAGGTTGCCGCGCACCGGGATTGCCAGGGCTGCGGCCAGCAGCATCTGCATGGGAACGGGAATAAGCGCCGCGAACAGGCCCACACCCATGGCCCTCGCCACCGAATGGCGGTTCAGGTGCCAGAGGTTGGGGTCATGCAGCAACTTGCCGAAAAAGCGTAAGGACTTGTGTTCCCGAATGCTGGTCGGGTCCGGCATGTAGCGTTTGAAAAGTCGGCGCGGCATGTAGGCTCCCGGAGCGTTGACCCTGGCAGTATGCCCTCAATCCTGCTCAGCCTCGTTTAGAGTTTGTGACAATTGTTGAGCGAGCTTTGCCAGCGATTGGGCTATGCCTCAGGAAGTGATTTCACTTCTGGAGCTCTACTTCATGCGCACAGGGATGTTTGCGCTCGCGCTCGGGCTGTTGTGCCTGGGCTTTCTTCCCGCATTGCCATCGGTCGGATGGTTGATAACCCTGGCAGCCTGCGCTGTCGGCAGCCTGTTTACCCGCGTATGGCCGTTGGGTTGGTTTCTGCTGGGCTTGTGTTGGGCGTGCGGGTCCGCTCAGCGGGCCCTTGATGATCGTCTGGCGGCCGGCCTGGATGGCCGCACCTTGTGGCTGGAGGGGCGGGTAGTCGGCTTGCCGGCCCGCACTGCACAAGGCGTGCGTTTCGAGCTGGAAGCGGCCCGTTCGCGGCGGGCCGAACTGCCTCAGCGTTTGCAACTGAGCTGGTTCGATGGGCCGCCGCTGCGGGCGGGCGAGCAGTGGCGGCTGGCGGTGACCTTGCAGCGCCCGGCCGGTCTGCTGAACCCGCATGGGCCTGACCGGGAAGCACAGTTGCTGGCGCGACGGGTGGGGGCTACGGGTACGGTAAAGGCGGGGCAGTTGCTGGCGCCAGTAACCGGTGGTTGGCGCGATGCGTTACGTCAGCGTTTGCTGATGGTCGAAGCCAATGGCCGGCAGGCAGCGCTGGTGGCACTGGTGCTTGGCGATGGTGCGGGCATGGCCCGGGAGGACTGGCAGACGTTGCAGGCCACCGGCACGGTGCACCTGCTGGTGATTTCCGGCCAGCACATCGGCCTGGTCGCCGGTTTGCTCTATGGCCTGGTTGCCGGACTGGCGCGTTGGGGCCTGTGGCCGGCAAGGTTACCGTGGTTACCTTGGGCCTGCGGCTTGGCCATGGCCGCAGCGCTGGCCTACGGCTGGTTGGCCGGTGCTGGCGTACCGGTGCAGCGTGCTTGCCTGATGCTGGCCGTGGTGCTGCTCTGGCGTCTGCGCTTTCGTCACCTTGGCGCTTTCTTTCCGTTGCTGCTTGCGCTGGTCGCCGTGCTCGTCTTCGAGCCGTTGGCGGCGTTGTTGCCTGGGTTCTGGCTGTCGTTCGCCGCCGTGGCCACGCTTATCTATTGCTTCAACGCCCGTTTGGGTGGTTGGCGGCCCTGGCAGGCCTGGACGCGTGCGCAATGGGTGATCGCCATTGGCTTGCTGCCGGTGTTGCTGGCCACGGGGTTGCCGGTGAGCCTGAGTGCGCCGCTGGCCAATCTTGTCGCGGTGCCATGGGTCAGCCTGGCGGTGTTGCCGTTGGCGTTGCTGGGTACAGTGCTGCTGCCGCTGGGTGGGGTAGGGGACGCGCTGCTGTGGCTGGCGGGTGGCCTGCTGGAATGGCTGTTCCGGTTGCTGGCGTTGGTGGCGCAGCAGCATCCGGCGTGGGTGCCCCCGGTGCTGCCAGGGTGGGCCTGGCTACTGGTGGTGCTGGGTGCGCTGCTGGTGCTGCTGCCCCGTGGCGTGCCTTTGCGTGGGTTGGGTGGGGTCATGTTGCTGGCACTGTGGGTGCCCAGGGAGCCAGTGCCGTTCGGCCAGGTCGAGGTCTGGCAATTGGATGTCGGTCAGGGGCTGGCGGTGCTGCTGCAGACTAGGCATCACACCCTGCTCTACGATGCCGGTCCGGCCCGGGGAGAGAGCGACCTGGGGGAGCGGGTGGTGCTGCCGACTCTGCGCAAGCTGGGGGTGGGTAGCCTCGACCTGATGGTGATCAGTCATGCACATGCTGACCATGCTGGCGGTGCTGCGGCAATACAACGTGGTCTGCCGGTCAGGCGGGCAATTGGTGGGGAAGCGCTGGATGACGTGCAATTGCAGCCTTGCGTCAGTGGCGAGCAATGGGACTGGGATGGCGTGCGTTTTTCGCTGTGGCGCTGGGCGGACGGGCAGAGCAGCAATGACCGTTCTTGTGTGTTGTTGATAGAGGCGCAGGGCGAGCGTCTGCTGCTGGCGGGGGATATGGAAGCTGCGGCCGAACGGGCCTGGTTGGCAGAGACTGAAGCGCCGCGTATCGACTGGCTGCAGGCGCCGCATCATGGCAGCCGCAGCTCGTCCACCGAGGCGTTCATTCGGGCAACCGCAGCGCGGGGGGTATTGATTTCGCGAGGGCGCAACAACAGCTTCGGGCACCCGCATGTGCAGGTGATGGAGCGTTATCAGCGGCATGGGTTGGCGGTGCATGACACGGCGGTGGAGGGCGCGTTGCGGTTGGTGTTGGGGCGGCAGGGAGAAGTTGAGTTCGTTCGGGGGCAGCGGCGGTTTTGGCGGGCTCAACTGGATTAGGGGGGTTAGGTGTTAGGTGTACGTCGTTACAGGTTTAGCGGCCATGAGGTCGAGCGCCGCCCGCGCGGCGCATCGCGAGCTGCGCTCGCTCCTACGTTTGTTTCGGGCCAGTAACGCCTGCGGCAGACGCGCGCGACCGTTTTGTTTGTTCGGCGCAATATCGCGCCAAGCGCCAAGGCGTTCGCGCGCAAATCCCACAGGAATGATTGGCCCGAAACAAACGTAGGAGCGAGCGCAGCTCGCGATGCGCCGCGCGGGCGGCGCTCGGTCTCCCAGGCGACGCACCTCTACCGCCATACCCTCAAGGCCACACCGGCTGGCATGACGTTGCGCAATGGCCGGGTGTGTTTGCCGTGGGTTTTAGGGGTGGCAGAAATCGAGCGCCGCCCGCGCGGCGCATCGCGAGCTGCGCTCGCTCCTTGTATGTTGTCCTTAGCCTGGCGGGAGAGGTTATTCTCGCCAGGCTGAAGAAGCACTTCCGGGGAGGCCGATCGCTCCTAAAGGCAGGGATTGCCCCTGACCTTGTACGTAGAGAGGCCCCCCGCCTCATTGCCCACTGCGAAGAGTATCGAGAAGCCGACAAGTCGGACTTCGCATTACAAGGTTGCAGCAGCATGAAGTTCGAGGTCGGGGAACCGGAGGCCATTGTTACCTAATTCGCTGGGGAGAGGGAAGAATGAGTGTCTGTGTTGGCCTCGATATCGGCTCACGCACTTCGATCGTCGGGGTACGTAAAGATGGGCGTCCGGCCGGACAGTGGGATATCGCTCAAACCCCTGCAGGCCGTAAGGCTGCGGTGAAAAAGCTGCTGGCACTCAAGCCCAAGTCGATCGTGATGGAGGCGACCGGAATCTATTACCTAGACTTGGCTCTTGAGCTACATGCGGCTGACCTCCCTGTTTCAGTGATCAACCCCAAGAGCTTTCACAATTTCGCCAAACTGATGCTGGCGAATAGCAAGACCGATGCAATAGATGCTCAGTTGCTGTCCGAGTACGGCGAGCGTATGACACCGCGCTTGTGGACGCCTCCAAGCCCTGTGCAGCTTGAGCTGAGGGCTCTGGGCCGGCACATCAACCGTTTGGTGGGACACCGTACCAGGGCGAAGAACGAACTCCATGCGCTGCAGGCGACCTCTACGACCGTGTCGATGCTGATCGAAGATCAAGAAGAAGCCATTGCTTCACTGGATAATCGAATTGAACGCTTTCGTAAGGCTGGCCGCGAGATGGTCGCCCAGTGTCCGACGCTTACTCGGCAGTACAAGCAGCTGCTCGCAGGCCCAGGAATAGGAGAAGTCTCAGCACTTGCTGCATTGGCTGAGCTGACCACCCTTCCTCAAATGCTCAAGTCCTCGCAGGTAGCTCGTCACGCGGGGCTGGATGTTCGGCAGACACAGTCGGGGACGAGCATTGACAAGCCCGGTCGGCTCGGCAAAAGCGGGAATGCTTATCTGCGGGCAGCCATGTACATGCCTGCCTTGACCGCAGTGCGCTGCGACCCTTATGCGAAGGCTTTTTACGAATCCCTGGTCAGTAGGGGCAAGAAAAAAATGCAGGCTATCGCTGCTGTCATGCGCAAGTATCTGACAGGCATCTGGGCATGCATGCGTGGGGATGTGCCATTTGATACGGTGAAGCTTTTCAGCTCTGAACACCTCGGAAAAGCTTGACCGCCAACAGAGTATCTACGTTTGTTTCTGGCCAGTGACGCCTGTGACAGGCGCGCGCGACCGCCTTGTTTGTACGACGCAATATCGTGCCAAGCGCCAAGGCGTTCGCGCGCAAATCCCACAGGAATGATTGGCCCGAAACAAACGTAGGAGCGAGCGCAGCTCGCGATGCGCCGCGCGGGCGGCGCTCGGTCTCCCAGGCGACGCACCTCTACCGCCATACCCTCAAGGCCACACCGCCTGGCATGACGTTGCGCAATGGCCGGGTGTGTTTGCCGTCGGTTTTAGGGGGTGGCAGAAATCGAGCGCCGCCCGCGCGGCGCTCGATCTCCCAGGCGACGCACCTCTACTGCCATACAGGCGGCGCTCGATCTCCCAGGCGACGCACCTCTACCGCCATACAGGCGGCGCTCGATCTCACGGCCGCTGAACCTGTAACGGCAAGCACCCGTCAGCCCCACCCCCAATTCCCTGACCTCCGGCAGATGAGCCCCCGGCGCGCCTATGGTAGAGTGGCGGCCTTTTTCCGAAGGGGCGTTTATTGTGTGGGAATTGGTCAAGTCCGGTGGTTGGATGATGCTGCCGATCATTCTGAGCTCCATCGCTGCCATGGCTATCGTCGTCGAACGGCTGTGGACCTTGCGCGCCAGTCGCGTCACCCCGCCGCACCTGCTGGGCCAGGTGTGGATTTGGATCAAGGACAAGCAACTGACCAGTGACAAGCTCAAGGCCCTGCGTGCCGATTCGCCACTGGGGGAAATCCTCGCGGCGGGCCTGGCCAATTCGCGTCACGGTCGGGAAATCATGAAAGAGTGCATCGAGGAGGCCGCCTCGCGCGTCATCCACGAACTGGAACGCTACATCAGTACCCTCGGCACCATCGCCGCCATGGCGCCTCTGCTGGGCCTGCTGGGCACCGTGCTGGGTATGATCGACATTTTCAGCGCCTTCATGGGCTCGCAGATGACTGCCAACGCCGCCGTACTGGCCAGTGGTATCTCCAAGGCCCTGGTCACCACTGCGGCTGGCCTGATGGTCGGTATCCCGGCGGTGTTCTTCCACCGCTTCCTGCTGCGTCGTATCGATGAACTGGTGATCGGCATGGAGCAGGAGGCGATCAAGCTGGTGGAAGTGATCCAGGGCGACCGTGAAGTGGAAGTGGCCGGAGGCAAGGGGTGAAGTTCCGGCGCAATCGCCAGCGGGAGAACGTCGACATCAACCTGGCGTCGCTGATCGACGTGGTGTTCGTCCTGCTGCTGTTCTTCGTGGTCACCACCACTTTCACGCGCGAGACCCAACTGCGCGTCGAGCTGCCCGAGGCCACCAGCGCCGAGCGGGCGCCGGCTGACCAGGGCAAGCTGGTGGAAATCACCATCAGCGCCGAAGGCGTGTACTCGGTGAACAACCACCTGCTACCCAAAAGCGACCTGGCCACCCTGAGCGAGGCCATAGAGCGCGAGTCGGGCGGCGACAACACGCTGCCGCTGGCCATCAGCGCCGACGGCAAGACCCCGCACCAGGCGGTGGTCACCGCAATGGATGCTGCCGGCAAGCTCGGTTTCAGCCAGTTGCGCATGACCACCGTCGAGGCGGCCCAGGGGACGCCTTGATGGCTTTCACCGACCGCTTGCTCGCCGCCTGGTACGCCGGGCATCCGTCGCTGGCGCTGCTGCGACCGCTGGAGGCCTTGTATCGCCGCGTGGTCACGCGCAAGCGCGCGCGTTTTCTAAGGGGTGACAGTGCCAGCTACCGGGCACCGGTACCGGTCATTGTGGTGGGCAATATCACCGTCGGTGGCACCGGCAAGACGCCAATGATCCTCTGGCTGATCGAGCACTGTCGCCAGCAAGGGCTGAAGGTGGGCGTGGTCAGCCGTGGCTATGGTGCCAAGCCTCCACGGCTGCCGTGGCGGGTGCAGGCCGATCAGCCGGCCGGTCAGGCGGGCGACGAGCCGCTGCTGATCGTGCAACGCACCGGCGTGCCACTGATGATCGACCCCGATCGTGCCCAGGCCGTGCAGGCATTGCTGGCCAGCGAACCCCTCGACTTGATCCTGTGCGACGACGGTATGCAGCATTACCGCCTGGCCCGTGACCTGGAACTGGTGCTGATCGACGCTGCCCGCGGCCTGGGCAATGGCCGCTGCCTGCCGGCGGGGCCGTTGCGTGAGCCGGCCGAGCGCTTGCGTGAGGCTGACGCGGTGCTGTTCAACGGCGCCAGCGAAGACCGCACCGATGGTTTCGGTTTCCGCCTGCAGCCGTCCGCCCTGGTCAACCTGCGCAGTGGCGAGCGCCGTCCGCTCGACTATTTCCCCGCCGGCCAGCGCTTGCATGCGGTAGCCGGTATCGGCAACCCGCAACGTTTCTTCAACACCCTGCTGGGGCTAAACTGGCAGCCGGTGCCGCATCCCTTTGCCGACCATGCGCAGTTCAGTGCCCGGAGCCTGGCTTTCAGCCCGCCACTGCCGCTGGTCATGACCGAGAAGGATGCGGTGAAATGCCGGGCCTTTGCCGCGGACGACTGGTGGTACCTGGCCGTCGAAGCGCAGCCTACGCCGGCTTTCAGCGCCTGGTTCGACAACCAGCTGCAACGCTTGTTGCGCCAACCCTGAGCCCGTTTTCAATTTCCGGCCACCTGGCCTAAAGGAAGCCTCCAATGGACACCAAACTGCTCGATATCCTCGCCTGCCCGATTACCAAGGGCCCGCTCAAGCTGAGCGCCGACAAGACCGAGCTGATCAGCAAAGGCGCTGGCCTGGCCTACCCGATTCGCGACGGTATCCCGGTCATGCTGGAAAGCGAGGCGCGCACCCTGACCGACGACGAGCGCCTTGACAAATGAGCCTGGATTTTACGGTAGTGATTCCCGCCCGGCTGCGCTCCACGCGCCTGCCAGGCAAACCGCTGCTGCTGATTGCTGGCAAGCCGATGGTGCAGCATGTGTGGGAGCAAGCCCGCAAGAGCGGTGCCAGCCGTGTAGTCATCGCCACCGACGACACCAGCATCCTCGAAGCCTGCCAGGCCTTCGGCGCCGAAGTGCTGATGACCCGTGCCGATCATGAGTCCGGCACCGACCGGCTGGCCGAAGTGGCTGCCCACCTTGGCTTGCCGGCTGATGCCATCGTGGTCAACGTGCAGGGTGATGAGCCGCTGATCCCGCCGGTGATCATCGACCAGGTGGCGGCCAACCTGGCTGCACATCCGGAAGCCGGCATCGCCACCCTGGCCGAGCCTATCCATGAGCCGGAAACCGTGTTCAACCCTAACGCGGTCAAGGTGGTGAGTGACAAGAACGGCCTGGCTCTGACGTTCAGCCGGGCGCCGCTGCCCTGGGCCCGCGATACCTTTGCCAAGGGCCGCGACGTGCTGCCGCATGGTGTGCCATATCGCCGCCATATTGGCATGTATGCCTACCGTGTCGGCTTCCTGCAGCACTTCGTCAGCTGGGGCCCATGCTGGCTTGAGCAGGCCGAAGCGCTGGAGCAGCTGCGTGCCCTGTGGCACGGCGTGCGCATTCACATCGAGGACGCCATCGAGGCGCCTGCCGTGGGTGTAGATACCCCTGAGGATCTGGAGCGCGTACGGCGCTTGCTGGAGGCCTGATGCGCGTCCTGTTTGTTTGCCTGGGCAACATCTGCCGCTCGCCCACTGCCGAAGGCGTGCTTCGCCATCAGTTGCACGCCGCGGGGCTCGCCGACAAGGTGCAGGTAGCTTCTGCGGGTACCGGTGACTGGCATGTCGGCAAAGCGCCAGACAGCCGCACCTGCAAGGCGGCTCTGGCACGCGGTTACGATTTGTCTCAACAACGCGCCCAGCAGGTCAAGGCATCGCACTTCGCCGAGTACGACCTGGTGTTGGCCATGGATGAGCACAACCTGCGCGATCTGCGCGCCCTGCGTCCGTCCACGGCGGTGGGCGAACTCGACCTGTTCTTGCGCCGTTACGGAGCAGCACTGGATGAGGTGCCAGACCCGTACTACGGTGGCGCCGACGGCTTCGAGCAGGTGCTGGATCTGGTGGAAGCGGCTTGCCAGTCGCTGGTGCTGGAAATCAAGGGGCGTCTATGACAGTGCAGTGGCAGGAGCAGGTATCGCTCAAGCCTTACAATACCTTCGGCATTGACGTGAAGGCGCGCTATTTCAGCCAGGTGCAGGACGACCAGCAGGTGCGTCAGGCACTGAGCCAGGCACACCAGAAGGGCCTGCCGGTATTTGTGATCGGTGGTGGCAGCAACCTGCTGCTGACCCGCGATATCGATGCTCTGGTGCTGCACATGGCCAGCCGCGGTCGGCGTGTGCTCAGTGACGATGGCGAGCGTATCGTGGTCGAGGCCGAGGCCGGTGAGCCATGGCACGCGTTTGTGCAGTGGACGCTGGCGCAGGGCTATTGCGGGCTGGAGAACCTCAGCCTGATCCCTGGCACCGTGGGTGCCGCGCCGATGCAGAACGTGGGCGCTTACGGGGTGGAAATCAAGGACGTATTCAACGGGCTGACAGCCCTGGATCGTGAGACTGGCGAGCTGCATGACTTCAGTTTGGCGGAATGTGCTTTCGGCTATCGCGACAGCCTTTTCAAGCGCAACCCCGGCCGCTGGTTGATCTTGCGTGTGCGCTTTGCCTTGACCCGCACCCTGCACGCTCAACTGGACTACGGTCCGGTGCGCCAACGCCTGTCTGAGCAGGGTGAGAGCGAGCTGACCGCGCAAGCGATCAGTGATGCAATCTGCAGCATTCGCCGCGAGAAGCTGCCAGACCCGGCAGAGCTTGGCAATGCCGGGAGCTTCTTCAAGAACCCGGTGGTGACGGCTGATCTGGTCGAGCGTATTCGTGCGCAGTATCCGGGGGTTGTGGCATATCCCCAGGCTGATGGTCAGGTGAAGCTGGCGGCGGGCTGGTTGATCGAGCAGGCGGGCTGGAAGGGCCATCGTGAGGGTGATGCTGGCGTGCATCGCTTGCAGTCGCTGGTGCTGGTCAACTATGGGCAGGCGAGCGGGGCGCAGATGCATGCGCTGGCGCGGCAGATCCAGGCGGATATCCTCGAGCGGTTTGGGGTTGAGCTGGAGATGGAGCCTAATCTTTACTGATTGGCTGCCTGTGAACCTCCCGTAGGAGCGGGTTTACCCGCGAAGAGGCCGGGACAGCAAGCCAAAAAAAGCCCCGCCAGTGCGAACTGGCGGGGCTTTTTCATTCAGCTTTGGCTATCAGCCGTGATGAGGTTTGTGCTCATCGGCGGATTCCAAGGCTGGTTCCTGGGAGGCTGCAGCAGCTTCCTGTGCGGCTTTGGCAGCAGCCTCGGCCTCACGCTTGCGGCGACGCACTTCACGTGGGTCGTTCGGTGCGCGGCCGTTGGCCAGCATGACAGTGGCAGGTTCGGCCGCTGCAGGTGCAGGTTCGGCCGCCACTTCTGGCTGGGCTTCGACAACCGGGGCAGGCTGCACGGCAACCGGGGTGACTTCGACCATGGCCGGGGCCTGTTCGCTCTCGCCGCCTTCCACCGCAGGGGCTTCTACTGGGGTTTGAGTGGCCACGGGTTCTGCAACCACGGCCGGCTCAACAGCAGGAGTATTTTCAGCAACAGGCTGCGGGGCAGTTTCGACCACAGGCTCGGCAGTTGCCTCGGCTACGGTCACTGGCTCGGTGACCGGCTGCTCTACCGCTGGGGCCACGGCTGCTTCTTCAGCTTTGGCGACTGCTTCGACGGGCTCAGCCGGCTGGGCGGCTTCGCTGCTGTCGGTTTCTGCAACAGCAGCGACTTCGGCGGTGGCACGTTCTGCCTGCTGGTTGGCCTGGGCTTCTGCGTCGGAGCTGATGTTGCTGCTGGCAACAGCGGCAGTCACGGCAAGGCCGGCGGCCAGTTCGGCACTCAGCTCGGTGGCCTGGTGCTGTTGTGGCTGCTCTTCGCTGCCTTCTTCTTCACTGCCGTCGATCAGCTCGCCATTGGCGTTGCGCTGACGCTCACGACGGTTGCTGCGACGACGCTGGCCACGGGAGCGGCGGCGCGGGCGCTCGCCATCGGTGCCTTCCTGCTCGTCTTGCAGCAGCTCTTCGCTTGGCAGTTGCTCTTCGGCCAGTTCGGCAGCCTGTTCGGTTGCTTCTTCGGCAGCGCGTGGTTGGCGCTCTTCGCGTGGTGGGCGCGGGGCACGTTCTTCGCGAGGGGCGCGCTCTTCACGTGGAGCACGTTCTTCACGAGGTGCGCGTTCTTCACGTGGAGCACGTTCTTCACGAGGTGCGCGCTCTTCGCGTGGAGCACGTTCTTCACGAGGGGCGCGCTCTTCGCGTGGAGCACGTTCTTCACGAGGGGCGCGCTCTTCGCGTGGAGCACGTTCTTCGCGTGGAGCACGTTCTTCGCGAGGGGCACGCTCTTCACGAGGTGCGCGCTCTTCGCGTGGAGCACGCTCTTCACGCGGCTGGCGCTCTTCACGTTCGGCTGGCGGGGTAGCGTCCAGCGGCTCGCGCAGTTCGCGAACGCGCTCTTCGCCGCGGTTGCTACGGCGGTCTTCGCGTGGCCGGCGTGGAGCACGTTCTTCACGCGGTGCACGTTCTTCGCGTGGGGCGCGCTCCTCACGCGGTGCACGCTCTTCACGTGGGGCGCGTTCCTCGCGCGGTGCACGCTCGGCACGCTCTTCACGCGGCTTGCGTTCTTCGTCGCGGCGGCCGTTGCGGTTGCGGCTTTGCTGGCGGCCGTTGCGGCGCTCTTCGTTGCGCGGGCTGCGTTCGGCAGCCGGTTTTTCGGCGGCGGGAACCACTGGCGCGGCGGCAGGCTCGTCCTTGCCGGCGAACAGGCTGACCAGCGACTTCACCAGGCCCTTGAACAGGCTTGGCTCCGGAGCGCTCGGGGCAGGGGCGACCGGGGCGGCAGGCTGGGACTCTTCAGCGGTGGCCGGTACCGGTGCGTTGGCGCGGGCCGGGGCCGTCTTCACTGCGGCTTCCTGGCGTACCAGGGTGCGAGTGGCGGTCGGCTGCGGCGCTTCTTCGGCTTCGGCGGCGGCGATTTCGTAGCTGGACTGGTTGTTCAGCACTTCAGGGTTGTCGTCGCGCAGGCGCTGGACTTCGAAGTGCGGGGTCTCCAGGTGGTCGTTCGGCAGGATGATGATGCGCGCACGGGTGCGCAGCTCGATCTTGGTGATCGAATTGCGCTTTTCGTTCAGCAGGAAGGCGGCCACCGGGATCGGCACTTGGGCACGTACTTCGGCGGTGCGGTCCTTCAGGGCTTCTTCTTCGATCAGGCGCAGGATGGCCAGCGACAGCGACTCGACATCACGGATGATGCCGGTGCCGGAGCAGCGTGGGCAGACGATGCCGCTGCTTTCGCCCAGCGATGGGCGCAGACGCTGGCGGGACATTTCCAGCAGGCCGAAGCGTGAGATGCGGCCTACCTGCACGCGGGCGCGGTCGGCTTCCAGGCATTCGCGAACGCGCTCTTCAACGGCGCGCTGGTTCTTCGCCGGGGTCATGTCGATGAAGTCGATGACGATCAGGCCGCCGATGTCACGCAGGCGCAGCTGGCGGGCGATTTCCTCGGCCGCTTCCAGGTTGGTCTGCAGGGCGGTTTCTTCGATGTCGCTGCCTTTGGTGGCGCGCGCCGAGTTGATGTCGATGGACACCAGGGCTTCGGTCGGGTCGATCACGATCGAGCCACCGGACGGCAGGTCAACCACGCGCTGGAAGGCCGTCTCGATCTGGCTTTCGATCTGGAAGCGGTTGAACAGCGGCACGCTGTCTTCGTACAGCTTGACCTTGCTGGCGTACTGCGGCATCACCTGGCGGATGAAGGTCAGCGCTTCTTCCTGGGCTTCGATGCTGTCGATCAGCACTTCGCCGATGTCCTGGCGCAGGTAGTCGCGAATGGCGCGGATGATGACGTTGCTTTCCTGATAGATCAGGAATGGCGCGGCGCGGTCTAGGGACGCTTCCTTGATGGCGGTCCACAGTTGCAGCAGGTAGTCCAGGTCCCACTGCATTTCTTCGCTGCTGCGGCCAAGGCCGGCAGTGCGCACGATCAGGCCCATGTCGCCCGGCACGGTCAGGCCGTTCAGCGCTTCGCGCAGTTCGTTGCGCTCTTCGCCTTCGATGCGGCGGGAGATGCCACCGGCACGTGGGTTGTTGGGCATCAGCACCAGGTAGCGGCCGGCCAGGCTGATGAAGGTAGTGAGGGCGGCGCCTTTGTTGCCGCGCTCTTCCTTCTCGACCTGGACAATGACTTCCTGGCCTTCGCTGAGCACTTCCTTGATGTTGACCCGGCCTTCTGGGGCCTTCTTGAAGTACTCGCGGGAGATTTCTTTCAGCGGCAGGAAGCCGTGACGTTCGGAACCGAAGTCGACGAAGGCGGCTTCGAGGCTGGGTTCGATGCGGGTGATCTTGCCTTTGTAGATGTTGGCCTTTTTCTGCTCGCGCGCGCCGGACTCGATGTCCAGATCGTAGAGACGTTGGCCGTCCACCAGGGCTACACGCAACTCTTCGGGTTGAGTCGCGTTAATCAGCATTCTTTTCATGTTGTACCGTCGGTTTCCGGGCTGCCGGAAACGGCGTTCGGCACACACGACGTCTCATGGTCGGTGCCAAGGTGCGCAAAGGGTGGCCGGGCCACCCCCGTGTCGAGCGACGTTCGGCACCAGCCGGTTGCCCAGCCTGCCGTTGTCGCGACGACGCGTCCTGTTTGCTGCGGTGCCAACAAGGCCCCGGTGGCTTCGAATAGGTATCCGAATCAACCAAGCGGGCCTTGTGCACTCAGTCAGGAGGAGGAATCAACCGTCAGCCGTGGACGCCCGGTGGGCATCTGTTCAGGACCTTATCCGCTCACCAGCCGTCAGTGGGCTGGTGGCCGGACGCGGTGCTACACGGTCCGAGGGCTGTGCATCTCCACCCTGCACGTATCCCTGATAATTCGGGTGCTGCCGCGCGCTGAATCCGCAACGGGTTGCATTTTTCGCCAGCGCTGGTTCTGCGCTGGCGCCATTCATGTCCAAGGCAGGTATTTCCGAAGCATTCGCCGGGCGTTGCGTGGAAGCGACTCGCGGGCAGAGGTGCAGCGAAAAGAATCGGGTAAGCAGGTGAAACACCGCACTTGTCGTTTTTTTTCGGTCTTCTCTACACGGCGCTGGTGGCGATTCCAGGCATTTCGGTAAACTGGCGAAAACCCCGTAGGACGGCCTCGCGTCCTGGAGAATTGCGAAGGTCAGGGACCGGCAAAGAGCCTGGTGCCGCTGGCCTGCCGCTTTTGGCGGCGTTCGCGACTATAGCAGCAATGATTAAGTGCTTCAATTCCATAAAAAATTGTTATGATCCCGCAATGACGACCAATACCCCTCCGACTTCCGGCGTTCAGCTGATCGAAGTCGCGCCGGAGCTTGCCGGCCAACGCATCGATAATTTCCTCATCACGGCCCTCAAGGGCGTGCCCAAGACACTGGTCTACCGCATCCTGCGCAAGGGTGAGGTGAGGGTCAACAAGGGCCGCGTCAAGCCGGAGTACAAAATCCAGGCCGGCGACATCGTACGGGTGCCGCCCGTTCGCCTGCCGGAGCGAGACGAGCCGGCACCGGTGGCCCAAGGCCTGCTGCAGCGCCTGGAAGCCGCCATTGTCTACGAAGACAAGGCGCTTATCGTGATGAACAAGCCGGCCGGCATCGCCGTGCATGGCGGCAGTGGCCTGAGCTTCGGGGTGATCGAGGCGCTGCGCCAGTTGCGCCCCGACGCCAAGGAGCTGGAGCTGGTGCACCGCCTGGATCGCGACACGTCTGGCCTGTTGATGATTGCTAAGAAGCGCAGCATGCTGCGCCACCTGCATGCCGCCCTGCGCGGCGATGGTGTCGACAAGCGCTACATGGCGCTGGTGCGCGGCCACTGGCCAACCTCGAAAAAGCAGGTCAACGCGCCGTTGCTCAAGAGCAACCTGCGTTCTGGCGAGCGCATGGTCGAAGTGAACGAGGAAGGCAAGGAGGCGCTCACCCTGTTTCGCGTGCTGCGCCGCTTTGGTGACTTTGCCACCATTGTCGAGGCGCGCCCGATCACCGGTCGTACCCATCAGATCCGCGTGCATACCCTGCATGCCGGGCACATGATCGCTGGCGACAGCAAATACGGCGACGAAGATTTCAGTCGCGAAATTCGTGAGCTGGGTGGCAAGCGCCTGTTCCTGCATGCCTATGCGTTGACCGTGCCGCTACCAGACGGTGGCGAGTTGAAGCTCGAGGCGCCTGTGGATGAGGTTTGGGCGAAAACCATTGAACGGCTGAGTGCGTCCTGATCCATGAAAAAGGGCTATGAGCTACTGATCTTCGACTGGGATGGCACTCTGGCCGATTCCATTGGGCGTATCGTCCAGGCCATGAATGTTGCCGCCGAGCGTGCCGGCGAGGCGCAGAGCAGCGACGCTGCGGTCAAGGGTATCATCGGTCTGGCCTTGGACGAGGCGATCCATACCTTGTACCCACACCTGTCGCCCGCAGGGGTTGCCAGCTTCCGTCAGCACTATGCCGATGTCTACGTTGCGCTGGATCAGCAGCCTTCGCCGCTGTTCGATGGCGTGGTCGAGTCGCTGGATGCCTTTCGTGCCGAGGGTTACCGCCTGGCGGTGGCCACCGGCAAGGCCCGTCGCGGGCTGGATCGGGTGCTCAAGGCCAATGGTTGGGAGCAGTTCTTCGATATCACCCGCGCCGCTGACGAGACCCGGGGCAAGCCGCACCCGCTGATGCTTGAGGAAATCCTCGGCCATTGTGGTGTCGAACCGGCGCGTGCGCTGATGGTCGGAGATTCGGCATTCGACCTGCAAATGGCCAGCAATGCCGGCATGCATTCGGTGGCGGTTGGCTATGGTGCCATGTCGCTGCAGGCGCTGGCCGAGTTTGGTCCGCAGGTATGCATCGATCACTTTTCCCAGTTGCGCGAGTGGCTGGGTGGTTCCGCAATTCCACTTCCAAGGTAGGTAAGCATGGCAGACGAATGGAAAGCCCCCGAGGCCGAGCGCGAGGAGCGCGAAGAGCGCAACAGCTGGAAGCTGCTGGAAAAGACCTTGCTGGCCAGCGTGCAGGAGCAGCGACGGTCACGGCGCTGGGGGATCTTCTTCAAACTGCTGACCTTCGTCTACTTGTTCGGCATTCTGGCGTTGTTCTCGCCGCTGATGGACATGGACAAGGCTGCTTCGCGCAGTGCCAGCCATACCGCGCTGGTCGAGGTGCGCGGGGTGATTGCCGATCAGGAGGCTGCCAGCGCCGACAACATCGTCAAGAGCTTGCGAGAGGCGTTCAGGGACGACAAGACCAAGGCTGTGGTGATGCGCATCAACAGCCCGGGTGGCAGCCCGGTGCAAGCGGGTTACGTGTATGACGAAATCCGTCGCCTGCGTGCTGAGTATCCTGCCATCAAGCTGTATGCGGTCATCACTGATCTTGGTGCTTCCGGTGCCTATTACATCGCCAGTGCGGCGGACGAGATCTATGCCGACAAGGCCAGCCTGGTGGGCTCCATTGGCGTGACGGCGGCCGGTTATGGCTTTGTCGGCACCATGGAGAAGCTGGGGGTCGAGCGGCGTGCCTACACTTCGGGTGAGCACAAGGCGTTCCTTGATCCTTTTTCGCCGGAAAAACCAGAAGAGACCCGGTTCTGGCAGGGTGTGCTGGATACCACGCACCAGCAGTTCATCGCCATGGTCAAGCAGGGGCGGGGTGAGCGCCTGAAGGATAAGGAGCACCCGGAGTTGTTCAGTGGCCTGATCTGGTCGGGTGAGCAGGCCAAGGCGTTGGGGCTTGTGGATGGCCTGGGCAGTGCCAGCTATGTGGCGCGTGAGATCGTGGGTGAGAAAGAGTTGGTGGACTTCACCGTTCAGGAGTCGCCGTTCGATCGCTTCTCCAAGCGCGTGGGGGCCAGCGTGGCTGAGCACCTGGCGATGTGGATGGGGTTCCAGGGGCCGCAGTTGCGCTGAGGGCTCGTCGCGCGGTGTTTGTCGCGCGATTCGCGGGGTTTGTGAGGTCGAGCGCCGCCCGCGCGGCGCATCGCGAGCTGCGCTCGCTCCTGCGTTTGTTTCAGGCCAATCATTCCTGTGCCATTTGCACGCGAACGCCTTGGCGCATGACGCAATATCACCTCGCACAAACAAGGCGGTCGCGCGCGCCTGTAACAGGCGTTACTGGCCCGAAACAAACGTAGGAGCGAGCGTAGCTCGCGATGCGCCGCGCGGGCGGCGCTCGACCTCGCTGACAACAAAAAAACTCAAGCCAGGCTAAGGTATCTCCACCCCTTCCATTCCTGTGTCATTTGCGCGCGAACGCCTTGGCGCATGACGCAATATCGCGTCGCACAAACAAGGCGGTCGCGCGCGCCTGTAACAGGCGTTACTGGCCTGAAACAAACGTAGGAGCGAGCGCAGCTCGCGATGCGCCGCGCGGGCGGCGCTCGATCGCGCTGACAACAAAAAACTCAAGCCAGGCTAAGGTATCTCCACCCCTTCCATTCCTGTGCCATTTGCACGCGAACGCCTTGGCGCATGACGCAATATCGCGTCGCACAAACAAGGCGGTCGCGCGCGCCTGTAACAGGCGTTACTGGCCTGAAACAAACGTAGGCGCGAGCGTAGCTCGCGATGCGCCGCGCGGGCGGCGCTCGACCTCGCTGACAACAAAAAACTCAAGCCAGGCTAAGGTATCTCCACCCCTTCCTTCATCAGCATATCCACCAGCCGAATCAACGGCAGCCCGATCAGGCTGGTCGCATCGCACCCGTGCGTGCCCTGGAACAAGCTAACCCCCAGCCCCTCCGCCTTGAAGCTGCCAGCGCAATCCAGCGGTTGTTCCGCTGCCACATAACGCTCGACCCGCTCCCTGCTCAACTCGCGCAGCGTCACCGTAAACGGCACGCAATCCACCTGGCAGTGCCCGGTTGAGCTGTTGAGCAGCGCCAGCCCGGTCAGAAAGCTCACCTGTTGCCCGCTGCACTCCAGCAGTTGCTCGCAGGCGCGCTCGAACGTGTGCGGCTTGCCCAGCACCTGCTCACCCAATACTGCAACCTGGTCCGAGCCGATAATCAGGTGCCCAGGGTAGCTGTCTGCCAGTGCCTCGGCCTTTTGCCTGGCCAGCCGGCGTACCAGCTCCACGGGCGGCTCGCCATCCAGGCGTTGCTCGTCTATATCGGGGCTTGCCCAGGTGAAGGGCAGGTGCAGGCGTGCGAGCAGTTCGCGGCGATAGGCAGAGCTGGAAGCCAGTAACAAAGGAAGCATGGTAGACTCCGGGTTCGGTTGAACCAATTCTATCACGCACGATGCCGCCTAATTTCCTTTGACAGGGGCGGGGGGCATCCCTAGAATGCTGCGCCTATGTTGAATGACCCGATTCCACCTCACGTTGACCCGCGCAAATTAGCCGATCGTGGCGTAACCCTTAACGGTTCGCTGCAACTCGCTGATTTGGAAAGACTCTGCGACCCGCTTTCCGACAATGTCGGTACGGTGCAGGCGAAGTTCGATTTTGAACGAGATGAACAGCACGTGGTGGTTATCCACAGCGAGCTGGACGTCGAAGTCAAGATGGTTTGCCAGCGTTGTCTTGAGCTGGTCACCCTGCCGATCCACAGCGAATGTACTTACGCAGTGGTGAAGGAGGGTGCGAATACCCAGTCGTTGCCGAAAGGCTATGACGTGCTGGAACTGGGCGAAGATCCTTTGGATCTGCAGGCATTGGTCGAGGAGGAGCTTTTGCTCGCCTTGCCAATCGTGCCTGCTCATCATCCGGAAGAATGCCAGCAGCCGGCGGGCGCAGACGAGCCCGAATCGAGCAAGGACGAGGTATCGCGGTCCAACCCGTTCAGTGTTTTGGCGCAGTTAAAGCGTGACCCAAACGTTTAGGAGTTAATCAATTATGGCTGTTCAGCAGAACAAAAAATCCCGCTCTGCCCGTGACATGCGCCGTTCGCACGACGCCCTGTCGGAAAACGCGCTGTCGGTAGAGAAAACCACCGGTGAAGTTCACCTGCGTCACCACGTTTCGCCAGAAGGCGTATACCGTGGTCGCAAAGTGGTCGACAAGGGCGCTGACGAGTAATCCTTGTCCGCTCAGGTCATCGCGATCGACGCAATGGGCGGGGACTTCGGTCCCCGCAGCATTGTCCAGGCTAGCATTGCCTGCCTTTCGGCTACCCCCTCGCTGCACCTGACCCTCGTCGGTCAACCCTCCCTCCTTGAAGATCTCGTCAGTGGCCTGCCAGCTGCGGATCGTGCGCGCCTGCAGATTGTCGCCGCCAGTGAGGTGGTCGGCATGGACGAGCGGCCATCCCAGGCGTTGCGCGGCAAGCCGGATTCGTCGATGCGCATCGCCCTCGAACTGGTACGCGACGGAAAAGCCCAGGCCTGCGTCAGTGCCGGCAATACCGGGGCGCTGATGGCGTTGTCGCGCTTTGTGCTCAAGACTCTGCCGGGTATCGACCGGCCGGCCATGGTGGCGGCGATCCCGACCCAGACGGGTTACTGCCAACTGCTCGATCTGGGCGCCAATGTCGACTGCAGTGCCGAAAACCTCTACCAGTTCGCTGTAATGGGCTCTGTGGCTGCCCAGGCTCTGGGTGTGCACCGGCCAAGGGTCGCGCTGTTGAATATCGGTACCGAGGACATCAAGGGTAACCAGCAGGTCAAGCTGGCTGCCACGCTGTTGCAGAATGCCCGCGGCCTCAACTATGTCGGTTTCGTCGAAGGGGATGGCCTGTACCGGGGTGAGGCAGACGTGGTGGTGTGCGACGGTTTTGTCGGCAACATACTGCTCAAGTCCAGCGAAGGCCTGGCGACGATGATCGGTGCGCGCATCGAAAAACTGTTCAAGGGCGGTGCTTTTGCCCGTGTTGCCGGGGCTGTTGCCATGCCGCTGCTCAAGCGTCTGCAAGCTGACCTGGCGCCGGCGCGGCATAATGGGGCGAGCTTTCTGGGGCTGCAGGGTATCGTCATCAAGAGCCATGGTTCGGCGGGCGTGCAGGGGTTTCAGAGTGCCATCCAGCGGGCGCTGATCGAAATTCAGGAAAACCTGCCGCAGCGGCTGCATGGCCGCCTTGAAGACCTGTTGCCTTAGGCATTTCGCCGATGAAGTGCTTAAATGTGACCGCTTGGTCTGTGTTTCCATCCAAGTTTTCAGATTCCGCGCCTGGCCTCGGGCCTGGCGCACACTATCCGACGACAAGATCATAAGGGCTTGTTCAATGTCTGCATCCCTCGCATTCGTCTTTCCCGGTCAAGGTTCCCAATCGCTGGGCATGCTCGCCGAGCTCGGCGCCGAGAAGCCAGTGATCATCGAAACCTTCAAGGAAGCGTCCGAAGCGCTCGGCTACGACCTGTGGAAGCTGGTCCAGGACGGCCCGGAAGAGCAACTTAACCAGACCGACAAGACCCAGCCGGCGATCCTCACCGCGTCCATCGCGTTGTGGCGCCTGTGGCTGGAAGAGGGCGGTGCCAAGCCTGCCTTCGTTTCCGGTCACAGCCTGGGCGAATACAGCGCTCTGGTCGCCGCCGGCAGCATCAGCCTGAAAGACGCCGTTCGCCTGGTCGAGCGCCGCGGTCAGCTGATGCAGGAAGCCGTACCGGCCGGTCACGGCGCCATGGCTGCCATTCTCGGCCTGGACGATGCTGTGGTCGTGGAAATCTGCGCCGAAGCCGCTGAGGATGAAGTGGTCAGTGCCGTGAACTTCAACTCGCCTGGTCAGGTGGTCATCGCCGGCAACAAGGCTGCGGTAGATCGCGCCATGGAACTGTGCAAGGCCAAAGGTGCCAAGCGCGCCCTGCCGCTGGCGGTCAGCGTCCCGTCGCACTGTGCCCTGATGAAGCCGGCCGCCGAGCGCTTTGCCGATTCGGTCAATGCCATTGACTGGAAGGCCCCGCAGATTCCGGTGGTGCAGAACGTCACTGCCGCCGTCGCCGCCGACCTCGATGCCCTCAAGCACGACCTGCTGGCACAGCTGTACCAGCCGGTACGCTGGGTCGAGTGTGTGCAGACCCTGGCCGCCAACGGTGCGGTCAACCTGGTCGAGTGTGGCCCGGGCAAGGTACTGGCTGGCCTTAACAAGCGTTGCGCCGACGGCGTGACCACCTACAACCTCAACACCCCTGACGCCGTTGCTGCCACCCGTGCGGCACTGGCCTGATTTGGAGAAGCTTGCATGAGCCTGCAAGGTAAAGTTGCACTGGTTACCGGCGCCAGCCGTGGCATTGGCCAGGCCATCGCCCTAGAGCTGGGCCGCCAGGGCGCGACCGTGATCGGTACCGCCACTTCGGCGTCCGGCGCCGAGCGTATCGCTGCCACCCTGAAAGAGCACGGCATCACCGGCACCGGCATGGAGCTGAACGTGACCAGCGCCGAATCGGTTGAAGCCGTACTGGCCGCCATTGGCGAGCAGTTCGGCGCGCCGGCCATCCTGGTCAACAACGCCGGTATCACCCGCGACAACCTCATGCTGCGCATGAAAGACGACGAGTGGTTCGATGTCATCGACACCAACCTGAACAGCCTCTACCGTCTGTCCAAGGGCGTGCTGCGTGGCATGACCAAGGCACGTTGGGGTCGTATTATCAGCATCGGCTCGGTCGTCGGTGCCATGGGTAACGCAGGTCAGGCCAACTACGCGGCTGCCAAGGCCGGTCTGGAAGGTTTCAGCCGCGCCCTCGCGCGTGAAGTGGGTTCGCGTGGTATCACCGTCAACTCGGTGACCCCAGGCTTCATCGATACCGACATGACTCGCGAGCTGCCGGAAGCTCAGCGCGAAGCCCTGCAGACCCAGATTCCGCTGGGCCGCTTGGGCCAGGCTGACGAAATTGCCAAGGTGGTTTCGTTCCTGGCGTCCGACGGCGCAGCCTACGTGACTGGCGCTACCGTGCCGGTTAACGGCGGGATGTACATGTAATACTGCAACTCAATGTGACGGGTTTCGTAAAAAAAGAGTCATACTGCGAGCCTAAAATCCGTTATAAAGCTGCAACCAGATTCCAGGCAGCGGGTGGGGTGACTAGCCTGAAGGTGCGTTTCGCTTGAAAAGCGAACGTCTTTCTATAAAATTAGCCACCGGCCAGCTGCCTGACATATATCCATTAGGAGTGAAAACTAGGTATGAGCACCATCGAAGAACGCGTCAAGAAAATCGTCGCCGAGCAACTGGGCGTCAAGGAAGAAGAAGTGACTAACTCCAAGTCCTTCGTCGATGACCTGGGTGCCGATTCGCTTGACACCGTTGAACTGGTGATGGCTCTGGAAGAGGAATTCGAGACCGAAATCCCTGACGAAGAAGCCGAGAAGATCACTACCGTTCAAGCTGCTATCGACTACGTCCTGGCCCACCAGGCCTAAGACGCTACAGTCGACGCTACTTGTCGGGGAAAACCGCACTGCCTTCGCCGGCGTGCGGTTTTTTCTTTGCGAGCGCCTCGCGTTTTCAGGCTGCTTCGTTCACCGCGCACCAAGAGTCTGTTGCCATTGCATTCCAGTGCTTGAATGCAATGGCAAGAGACTCTGTTATTAGAAAAGGAGAGTACTGTGTCGCGTAGACGCGTCGTGGTCACCGGTATGGGTATGCTGTCGCCACTGGGTACCGATGTACCGAGCACCTGGCAGGGCATTCTGGCTGGCCGCAGTGGCATTGGTCCGATCGAACACACGGACCTGTCTGCCTACTCCACCCGTTTTGGCGGCTCGGTGAAAGGCTTCGAGGTTGAGCAGTACCTGTCGGCCAAAGAGGCCCGCAAACTCGATCTGTTCATCCAGTACGGCCTGGCGGCCGGTTTCCAGGCGGTGCGTAGTGCCGGCCTGGAGGTTACCGACGCCAACCGCGAGCGTATTGGCGTGGCCATGGGCTCGGGTATCGGTGGCCTGACCAACATCGAGGAAACCAGCCGCACCCTGCACGATTCGGGGCCGCGCCGCATTTCGCCGTTCTTCGTGCCGGGTTCGATCATCAACATGATCTCCGGTTTCCTGTCGATCCACCTGGGCCTGCAGGGGCCGAACTACGCTATCGCCACTGCTTGCACCACCGGCACCCATTGCATTGGCATGGCCGCACGCAATATCGCCTACGGTGAAGCTGACGTGATGATCGCCGGTGGCGCCGAGATGGCCGCTTGTGGTCTGGGCATGGGCGGTTTTGGTGCTTCGCGCGCGCTGTCTACTCGCAATGACGAGCCAAGCCGGGCCAGCCGCCCGTGGGACAAGGGCCGTGACGGCTTTGTGTTGTCCGACGGTGCTGGTGCCCTGGTGCTCGAGGAGCTGGAGCACGCCCAGGCCCGCGGTGCGACTATCTATGCCGAGCTGATTGGCTTTGGCATGAGCGGTGACGCCTACCACATGACTTCGCCGCCTGACTCTGGCGAAGGCGCTGCCCGCTGCATGACCAACGCCTTGCGCGATGCCGGTATCCAGCCGGAAGAAGTCAGCTACATCAACGCCCACGGCACTTCTACCCCGGCGGGCGATGTGGCGGAAGTGGCGGCGATCAAGCGCGTGTTCGGCGAGCATGCCTACAAGCTGGCGGTCAGCTCGACCAAGTCGATGACGGGTCACTTGCTGGGCGCCGCGGGCGCGGTGGAGGCGATCTTCAGCGTGCTGGCAATCAATAGCCAGATGGCCCCGCCGACCATCAACCTGGACGAGCCGGACGAGGGTTGTGACCTGGACTTCGTTCCCCATCAGGCGCGCAGCATGCCGATCGACGTGGTGCTGTCCAACTCGTTCGGCTTTGGCGGCACCAACGGCTCGCTGGTATTCCGCCGGTTTGCCGGCTGATGCACAGCTGGATCGACGGCCAGCCTGCGACTGCACTCAACCTGCAGAACCGCGGCCTGGCCTACGGCGATGGCCTGTTCGAAACCATCGCTGTGCGAGGCGCCCGGCCCAGCTTGCTGGACGGCCACCTCGCACGCCTGGCGCTGGGCTGCCAGCGCCTGGCAATCAACGCCGACCTGGCGCTGGTGCGCGACGAGTTGCTGCGCTACGCCAGCCAGTTGGGCGAGGGTGTCGCCAAACTCATCCTTACTCGTGGCGACAGTCAGCGAGGCTATGCACCGGCGGTCGATGCTGCGCCGCGGCGTATCCTGCAAGGCAGCCCATTACCCCGCTATCCTGCCGAGCATGCCGAGCATGGCGTGCGGTTGTTCCCTTGCCAGACCCGGCTTGGGGAACAACCACTGCTGGCCGGCCTCAAACACCTCAACCGCCTGGAGCAGGTGCTGGCCCGTGCCGAATGGCAGGACAACGACCATGCCGAAGGCCTGATGCGTGACGCGCAGGGCAGGGTGATCGAAGGGGTATACAGCAATCTGTTTCTGGTGCGTGATGGTGTGCTGCTTACCGCCGACCTTAGCCGTTGTGGGGTGGCGGGCGTGATGCGTGCCGCACTGCTGGAACAGGCCCCACTGCTGGGTATTGCGGTACAAGTCTGCGACCTGTCGTTCGACGCGATGGAGCAAGCTGATGAAGTATTTGTTTGCAATAGCGTTTACGGCATTTGGCCTGTGCGTGGCGTAGCCGCGCTAAACTGGTCGCCGGGCCCGCTCACTCGTAAACTGCAGGCCGTTGCCCGTACGTTACTGGAAACCTGAATTCGTGAGACGTAAATTCCTGCTGTTGCTGGAAATGGGCTTGATCCTTGCCGGCCTGGCGTTTGGCTGGTCGGCCTGGAAGGTCAACTCGGTCCTGGAGCAGCCCTTGCACGTCACGCAGGAACGCCTGCTGGATGTGCCCAATGGCACTAACCCAAACCGCATGTTCTACAGCATGCAACGAGAAGGGTTGCTCGACGACGCCGTCTGGTTGCGTTTGTACTGGCGCTTCAACATGGCCGGCACCCCCCTGCACACCGGCGAGTATCGTCTTACCCCAGGCATGACCGTCGAGCAGTTGTTCGACGCCTGGCGCCGTGCCGACGTGGTGCAGTACAACCTCACCCTGGTCGAAGGCTGGACCTTCCGCCAGGTGCGCGCGGCCGTGGCCAAGCATGAAAAGATCAAGCATACACTCGATGGCTTGTCGGATGCCGAGGTCATGGACAAGCTCGGCCATACCGGCGTATTCCCCGAAGGCCGCTTCTTCCCCGACACTTACCGCTTCGTGCGGGGTATGACCGATGTCGAGTTGCTGCAGCAGGCCTACATGCGCCTGGACGAAGTGCTGGCCAAGGAGTGGGCTGAGCGTTCCACCGACCTGCCGTATCGTGACCCCTACCAGGCGCTGATCATGGCCTCCCTGGTAGAAAAGGAAACCGGCATTCCGCAGGAGCGCGGGCAGATCGCCGGTGTGTTCGTGCGGCGCATGCGTCTGGGTATGATGCTGCAGACCGACCCGACGGTTATCTATGGCATGGGTGAACGCTACAACGGCAAGATCACCCGCGCTGACCTGCGCGAGCCTACGCCCTACAACACCTACACCATGACCGGCCTGCCGCCGACACCGATCGCGATGGTCGGCCGCGAAGCGATTCATGCGGCGCTCAACCCGTCCAATGGCACCAGCCTTTACTTCGTCGCCCGTGGCGATGGCAGCCATGTGTTTTCCGACGACCTCGACGGCCACAACTCGGCGGTGCGCGAGTTCCAGCTCAAGCGCCGGTCGGACTACCGCTCCAGCCCCGCGCCGCAGCGAGAGGCAAAGCCAGCTGACGATGATGCTGAACAGGCGTCGGGCGCCGATGACGCGCAGCGCCCTGAGCCCCCGGCTGCGGACGAGCCTGCTGCGCAGCCAGCCCCCGATGAAGCGCCCGCGCAGGATGCCCCTGCCGGCGGTGCGCAAGCGGCCGAGCGGCCGACGCCTGACGAACAACATTAAGGACTGCCTGTGAGCGGCTTGTTTATTACTTTGGAAGGCCCCGAAGGTGCGGGCAAGAGCACCAACCGCGACTATCTGGCCGCGCGCCTGCGCGAGCACGGCCTGGACGTGGTGCTGACCCGTGAGCCAGGCGGCACGCCGCTGGCGGAAAGGGTGCGTGAACTGTTACTGGCCCCGAGCGACGAAGCCATGGCGGCCGACACCGAGCTGCTGCTGGTGTTCGCCGCTCGCGCCCAGCACCTGGCGCAGGTGATCCGCCCGGCGCTGGCCCGTGGGGCTGTGGTGCTGTGTGACCGTTTCACGGACGCTACCTATGCCTATCAGGGCGGCGGTCGTGGCTTGTCGGTCGAGCGTATCGCTACCCTGGAGCAATTCGTCCAGGGCGACCTGCGCCCGGACCTGACCCTGGTCTTCGACCTGCCGGTAGAAGTGGGCCTTGCCCGAGCCGCTGCCCGTGGCCGCCTGGACCGATTCGAGCAGGAAGGGCAGGCCTTCTTCGAAGCGGTGCGCCAGGCGTACCTGCAGCGCGCCCAGGGCGCGCCACAGCGCTACAGCTTGCTTGATGCGGCACAATCCCTGGAGGCTGTGCAGCGTGACATCGACGCACTGCTGCCAGGCATTTTGGGGCGTTGCCGTGGCTGAGGCCTACCCCTGGCAGCAGGCGCTGTGGCAGCAACTGGCCGGGCGTAGCCGGCACGCCCACGCCTATTTGCTGCATGGGCCGCAGGGTATTGGCAAGCGGGCCCTGGCCGAGCGCCTGATGGCGCGCCTGTTGTGCCAGCAGCCGCAGGGTCTGGACGCTTGTGGGGCGTGTAAGTCGTGCCTGTTGCTCAAGGCCGGCAGCCACCCGGACAACTTCGTCCTCGAACCGGAAGAGGCTGACAAGCCGATCAAGGTCGACCAGGTGCGTGAGCTGGTGGCTTTTGTGGTGCAGACCGCGCAGCTGGGCGGGCGCAAGGTGGTGTTGATCGAGCCGGTGGAGGCGATGAATGTCAATGCCTCCAACGCCCTGCTTAAAAGCCTTGAAGAACCTTCCGGTGATACCGTGTTGTTGCTGGTTACGCACCAGCCCAGCCGTCTGTTGCCGACGATCAAGAGCCGCTGCCAGCAGGTCGCCTGTCCGCAGCCCAGCCTGGCCCAGAGCCAGGCATGGCTGGCCGGCGCGTTACCCGACTGCGACGAGGTCGAGCGCGATGAACTGCTGACGCTGGCCGCGGGTTCGCCATTGATGGCGGTCAGCTTGCAGGCGCAGGGTGTGCGCGAGCAACGTGCGCTGGTTACCGACGGGGTGAAGAAGTTGCTCAAGCAGCAGCAATCGCCCAGTCAGCTGGCCGATGCCTGGAGCAGTGTGCCGTTGTTACTGCTGTTCGACTGGTTTTGCGATTGGTCGCACCTGATCCTGCGCTACCAGTTGACCCAGGACGAGGAAGGGTTAGGCTTGGCCGATATGCGCAAGGTCGTGCAGTACCTGGCCCAGAAGAGCCGACAGGCCAAGGTGCTGGAGGTGCAGGCATGGATCCTCGAGCAGCGCCAGAAGGTGCTGGGCAAGGCCAACCTCAACCGTGCCTTGCTGCTTGAATCGCTGCTGGCTCACTGGCTGCAACTGCCGGGTGCCCGCTGATCTCCCATTTTTCATGTGTGCCGTTATCCCATGCTCGTAGACTCCCATTGCCACCTCGACCGTCTTGACCTCAGTGCCCACCAGGGCTCCCTGGATGCTGCCCTGCAGGCGGCGCGTGAGCGTGGGGTCGGGCATTTCCTGTGCATTGGCGTCAGTGCCGAGAATGCGGGGGCAGTGAAGGCGCTGAGCGAGCAGTACGCTGACGTCGACTGCTCGGTGGGCGTGCACCCGCTGGACCTGGCCCCTGGTGAAACCCCGGCGTTGGAATGGTTATTGCGCGAATTGGCCCACCCGCATGTGGTGGCGATTGGTGAAACCGGGCTGGATTACCACTACGAGCCGGAGGCTGCCGAGTTGCAGCAGGCTTCGTTCCGCCTGCACCTGGAGGCCTCGAGGCAGACCGGCAAGCCGGTGATCGTGCATACCCGGGCGGCGCGCGCCGATACCCTGGCGCTGCTGCGTGAGGCCAACCTGCCGCAGGCTGGTGTGCTGCACTGCTTTACCGAAGACTGGGACATGGCCAAGGCGGCGCTGGACCTGGGTTATTACATTTCGCTGTCTGGAATCGTGACCTTCCGCAATGCCGAGGCGTTGCGTGAGGTGGCGCGGCAGGTGCCTGTCGATCGCTTGCTGGTGGAGACCGATTCACCCTATCTGGCACCGATTCCGCACCGGGGCAAGCCGAACTTGCCGCAGTATGTGCGGGAGGTGGCGGAGTATGTGGCTTCCCTGCGTGGGGCCAGTTATGAGCAGTTGGCCGAGCAGACTACCGCCAACTTCAAGCGTCTGTTCCCGTTGGCGCGTGTGGATTGATTCACCGGGGTTAGAGATTGCGTGAGGGTTACGAGGTGCCTGCCACAGCCCTTGCAGCGCCTATGAGATCGAGCGCCGCCCGCGCGGCGCTCGATCTCACGGGCGCTGAAACTCTTGCGGCACGCACCTGACAGCCGTCACACCATCCTCCCCACAAAAACACAAAAAAAACCCGGGTTCTGGGGGAGGAATCCGGGTTAAGACCATTAGGAGTAAAACAAAGGTACGCGGTCCCTGAGCACCTTTATCGGCGCGCCACTGGGGGGGATGCGCCGCGCCAACACTTCAAGTATTGGTCAGGTTTGGCGCAGTGCCAGTGCATATTGGACGTTTTTTAAACAGATTTGGAATACGCCAACGTTTCATTCCTCCCGCAGCGCATGGCTGTATGTATCGTGAAACACAGACATGTGTGGATGATCCGTGCAATTTCCCGCAAGTTAGGCATAATAAACCGCTTCGATTGTCATCCAGTCCTTCCCATGCAGAAAGAACCTCGTAAGGTCCGTGAGTTTCGCCGTCGCGAACAGGAAATCCTCGATACCGCGCTCAAGCTGTTTCTCGAGCAAGGTGAAGACAGCGTCACTGTCGAGATGATCGCCGACGCCGTGGGCATCGGCAAAGGCACGATCTACAAGCACTTCAAGTCCAAGGCGGAGATCTACCTTCGCCTGATGCTCGACTACGAGCGTGACCTGAACGAGCTGTTGCACTCGGCCGACGTCGACCGTGACAAGGAAGCGCTGTCGCGCGCCTACTTCGAGTTCCGCATGCGCGACCCGCAACGCTACCGGCTGTTCGACCGCCTTGAGGAAAAGGTGGTCAAGGGCAATCAGGTGCCGGAAATGGTCGAGCAGTTGCACAGCATCCGTGCCTCCAACTTCGACCGCCTGACCCTGCTGATCAAGGGCCGAATCAGCGAAGGCAAGCTCGAAGACGTGCCGCCGTATTTCCACTACTGCGCTGCCTGGGCGCTGGTGCACGGCGCTGTGGCGCTGTACCACTCGCCGTTCTGGAGCAATGTGCTGGAGGACCAGGAAGGTTTCTTCCAGTTCCTGATGGATATTGGTGTGCGGATGGGCAACAAGCGCAAGCGCGACCCGGAACCCTCGAACTGAGCATTGCACAAAACTGCGTGTGCCCTGTGGCAGCGGGCACGCCCGCGAACACCCGCGCAGCCGGTGCCAGCCACCGCGTTTGATTCTTCGCGGGTACGCCCGCTGCCACAAGTACTGCATCGTGGGTTCTCTGCGCGGCAGCGCAGCCTGCAGCGTTCGGCTATCGCTTGAACATTCGGCATTGTTCATTGGGGGTTGCAAAAACCTGATTTATGAGTCAGGTTTTGCCAGCCCCTTCATCCATGCCGGAGTCACTCATGATCGTCGATCGTCAAGGCAGGCGCTTTCGCAACCTGCGCGTCAGCCTGACGGCTGCCTGCAACTACGCCTGTACCTACTGCGTACCTGACGGCAAGCGGCTGGTGGCGGCGCAGGACGAGCTGTCGGCGGATGCCCTGGCCCGTGGCGTGGCCTATCTGATCGAAGCTGCCGGCATCGAGCGCCTGCGCATAACTGGCGGTGAGCCATTGGTTAGCCCGCGTCTGGATGCCTTTCTGGCTACCGTGGCCAAACTAGACCTTGACGACATCTCGCTGACCACCAATGGCCAGTTGCTGGCGCGCAAGTTGCCGCAACTGCAGGCGGCCGGGATTCGTCGGCTGAACGTTTCCCTCGATACCCTCGACCCGCTGGCTTTCCGCCAGATTGCTCGTGGCGGCGACCTGGGCGCTGTGCTGGACGGAATGGAGCGGGCGAGCGCCCTGGGCATGCGAATCAAGGTCAACATGGTGCCGATGCGAGGGAAAAACCTCGATCAGGTACTGCCGCTGCTGGACTACTGCCTCGCGCGCGGCTTCGAGCTGCGCTTCATCGAACTGATGCGCATGGGCCATCTTGCCCATGATCGCAACGCCTTCCTCCAACAGTTTGTCGGCCTCGACCAACTGCTTGCGCTGATCGGCGGCCAACATACCTACGCCCAGGTGGATGCGCCGCTGGACGCCACTGCCATGCGTTACCACATCCCTGGCAGGGGCCACTTCGGCGTCATAGCCAACGAAAGCGTGCCGTTTTGCCGTACTTGCTCGCGGCTGCGCCTGTCTTCCACGGGCTGGCTGCATGGCTGCCTGTCGTCTGGTAACCGGCACTTCGTCGGCGACCTGCTGGAAAAGCCGCGTCATCAGGCGTTGCCGGCCTTGCAGCGGTTGTTGGTCAAGGCATTGGCAGACAAGCAGGACCTGGCCTTTTCCGGCGGCGTGACGGTCATGAAAGTGATCGGTGGCTGAAGCTGGCGCAAAAGCTGCATCCGCCGGCTATTCGCCGGTTTTTCGTCGCCGGCCACTGGAGGAAAGATGCGTAGCCTGGTCTTGCTGCTAGCGCTGATGGCGCTGGGCGGCTGCATGAATGTCAGTGATATGGGCGAGGGCGTCCGCTATCACATGAGCGATGCCGGTTTGCTGGACCACAGCGAAACCCGTCGCACCTTGTCGATCCGCCTGCAGCCTGATTCATTCATCTTCATCGGCCAAGGTGCGTTCGTGCCGCCGGGCAAGGGGCCGGCGCCTCGGCAGAATGCAGTGGCTCAGCAGGCGTTCAAGAGTTTCGTCGAATACTTCCCGATGGTGCGTCGCGCCCAGGGGCCGCTGGGCCTGGAAGAGGCCATTGCCCAGGCGCGCTCGGTAGGCGCCGACTACCTGCTGTACACCCGCTTCGCTCGTACCGACGATCGCATCGGCAATGGTGACGAGTGGTATGACGAGCAGGCCGTCGACCGTCTGGGCTGGGACACTGGCGTGGTGCAGATGATGCTGATCGAAACCAATACCCGCTACCTGATCGACACCGCACGCATCAAGAGCCGTGGCGGTTTGTTGACGTTCCACGACAACACCCCGGAGGATTTGCTTGGCGCGCCGATGCGCGAGTACGCTCGTAGCCTCTTGGGCATGAGTGAATGAGGCAAGCGTGATGAGTGACTCCGGCAAGGCCAATGACCTTCTGGCGCAGATCCCCAAGGCCAAGGGGCTGCCGCCGGTGCACCTGTGGAACCCGGATTTCTGTGGTGACATCGACATGCGCATCGCCCGCGACGGCACCTGGTATTACCTGGGTACGCCTATCGGGCGAAAGCCGATGGTGCGGCTGTTCTCGACCATCATTCGCCGCGATGGCGATGACTATTTCCTGATCACCCCGGTAGAGAAGGTCGGCATTCGTGTCGACGATGCGCCGTTCGTGGCCGTGCTGCTGGAAGTGCAGGGGGAAGGCGAACAACAGGTGCTGCGCTTTACCAGCAATGTCGAGGACCAGGTCGAGGCCGGTCCGGATAACCCTCTGCGGGTGGTGATCGACCCGGTGACGCAGGAGCCATCACCGTATGTGCTGATGCGCAGCAACCTGGAGGCGCTGATACATCGCAATGTATTTTACCAACTGGTGGAGCTGGCGGTACCGCGTGTGATCGAGGGGGAGGAATGGTTGGGCGTATGGAGCCAGGGTCAGTTTTACCCGATTGGGCGTAGTCGTTGAGGGCTCTGGGGCTGGATGGTGCATGTCTTGGGTTTTGTGCTGCCCGGCAGATCGAGCGCCGCCCGCGCGGCGCATCGCGAGCTGCGCTCGCTCCTACGTTTGTTTCGGGCCAGTAACGTCTGTTACAGGCGCGCGCGACCGCCTTGTTTGTACGACGTGATATTGCGCCATGCGCCAAGGCGTCCGCGCGCAAATGGCACAGGAATGATTGGCCAGAAACAAACGTAGGAGCGAGCACAGCTCGCGATGCGCCGCGCGGGCGGCGCTCGATCTACCAGGCGCCGACATACTTCCGGTGAACAACGAAAAAGCCCCCGGTTGCTTACGCAACACGGGGGCTTTTCAATGTTTGGCTCCGCGACCTGGACTCGAACCAGGGACCCAATGATTAACAGTCATTTGCTCTACCGACTGAGCTATCGCGGAATCTGCGCGTATCTTACTGATTGCCCGGGAGAAGTCAACCCACCCCCAGGCAAAACAATGAGTTACAGCACTTCCACGATAGCTTTGGTCACCACGTGGATGTTGCTCTGGTTCAGCGCGGCCACCGCGATACGGCCGGTGTCCAGGGCATAGATGCCGAAGTCGTTCTTCAGGCGGGCAACCTGTTCAACGGTCAGGCCCGAGTAGGAGAACATGCCGACCTGGCGGCCAACGAAGCTGAAGTCGCGGTTGGCACCGTATTCGGCCAGCAGCGATACCATCTGCTTGCGCATGCCGTGGATACGCTCGCGCATTTCGGCCAGTTCGGTTTCCCACATCTGGCGCAGTTCTGCGCTGTTCAGCACGGTGGCAACAATGGTTGCGCCGTGGGTTGGCGGGTTGGAGTAGGTGGTGCGGATCACGCGCTTGACCTGCGACAGCACGCGGGTGCTCTCGTCCTTGGAGGCGGTCACGATCGACAGTGCGCCGACGCGCTCGCCGTACAGCGAGAACGATTTGGAGAACGAGCTGGAAACAAAGAACTCCAGGCCCGACTCTGCGAACAGGCGCACGGCGAAGGCGTCTTCGGCGATACCGTCACCAAAGCCCTGGTAGGCCATGTCGAGGAACGGCACGTGGCCCTTGGCCTTGACCACTTCCAGAACGTTCTTCCAGTCGTCCAGGTTCAGGTCGACGCCCGTCGGGTTGTGGCAGCAGGCGTGCAGCACCACGATCGAGCCGGACGGCAGGGCGTTGAGGTCTTCGAGCATGCCAGCGCGGTTGACGTCGTTGGTCGGCGCATCGTAGTAGCGGTAGTTCTGCACCGGGAAGCCGGCCGATTCGAACAGCGCACGGTGGTTTTCCCAGCTCGGGTCGCTGATGGCAACCACGGCGTCTGGCGAGATGCGCTTGAGAAAGTCGGCGCCGATCTTCAGCGCGCCGGTACCACCGACGGCCTGCACGGTGACCACGCGGCCAGCGGCCAGCAGTGGCGACTCGGCGCCGAACAGCAGCTTCTGCACAGCCTGGTCGTAGGTGGCGATGCCGTCGATCGGCAGGTAGCCGCGCGAAGCGTGCTGGGCGGCACGCTGGGTTTCGGCTTCGATCACGGCGCGCAGCAGCGGAATGCGGCCTTCCTCATTGCAATACACGCCTACGCCCAGGTTGACCTTGTCGGTACGTGGGTCGGCGTTGAATGCTTCGTTGAGGCCCAGAATAGGGTCGCGGGGTGCCAGCTCGACAGCGGAAAACAGGCTCATTGTTACCTTGGCTCTGATTGGAGTGTGATAGGGCGTACACGCTCCAGCCGAATGCACTGAAGCGGTGCACAAACGGGGAGTCAGTATAGTGATACCGACCGGTCACCGCGACACTCTGGCACAGCTTTTAGGGCTATTTGCGCAAATATTTTTCGACCATTGGTCCAATTGCCGTGTCCACCGTTGCACAGGCCCACACCTGTGCCTTGAAAGCGCCCCCGAACGGGCGCATTTGGGTATAGACTACTGGCTAAATTTACAGCTGCTGCACCGTGAGGTCCTTCATGTCCGAGTTCCAGCTCGTCACACGTTTCCAGCCGGCCGGCGACCAGCCCGAGGCTATCCGCCAGTTGGTTGAAGGCATCGAGGCGGGGCTGTCGCACCAGACGCTGCTCGGGGTGACTGGCTCGGGCAAGACCTTCAGCATTGCCAACGTCATCCAGCAGGTGCAGCGCCCGACGCTGGTGCTGGCGCCCAACAAGACGCTGGCCGCCCAGTTGTACGGGGAGTTCAAGGCATTCTTCCCCAACAATGCGGTGGAGTACTTCGTTTCCTATTACGACTACTACCAGCCGGAAGCCTATGTGCCGTCGTCAGACACCTTCATCGAGAAGGACGCCTCGATCAACGACCACATCGAGCAGATGCGTCTGTCGGCGACCAAGGCGCTGCTGGAACGGCGTGACGCGATCATCGTGACCACTGTGTCGTGCATCTACGGCCTGGGCAGCCCCGAGACCTACCTGAAAATGGTCCTGCACGTGGACCGTGGCGACAAGCTCGACCAGCGCGCGCTGCTGCGCCGCCTGGCCGACCTGCAGTACACCCGCAACGAAATGGACTTTGCCCGCGCCACCTTCCGGGTACGCGGCGACGTAATCGACATCTTCCCGGCCGAATCGGATCTGGAAGCCATCCGCATCGAGCTGTTCGACGATGAAGTGGAGAACATCGCCGCTTTCGATCCGTTGACCGGTGAGGTTTTCCGCAAGCTGCCACGTTTCACCTTCTACCCCAAGAGCCACTACGTCACCCCGCGGGAAACCCTGCTGGAAGCAGTGGAGGGCATCAAGGAAGAGCTGAAAGATCGCCTGGAATACCTGCACAAGGCCAACAAGCTGGTCGAAGCGCAGCGTTTGGAGCAACGCACCCGCTTCGATCTGGAGATGATCCTCGAGCTGGGCTATTGCAACGGCATCGAAAACTACTCGCGTTACCTGTCCGGGCGCCCGGCCGGGGCGCCGCCGCCCACCCTGTACGATTACCTGCCGCCCGATGCGCTGCTGGTGATCGACGAATCCCACGTCAGCGTCCCGCAGGTGGGCGCCATGTACAAGGGCGACCGTTCACGCAAGGAAACCCTGGTCGAGTACGGCTTCCGCATGCCTTCGGCGCTGGACAATCGGCCGATGCGTTTCGACGAGTGGGAGGATGTCAGCCCGCAGACCATTTTTGTTTCGGCCACCCCAGGCCCCTACGAGGCCGAGCATGCCGGGCGCGTGGTGGAGCAGGTGGTGCGCCCGACCGGGCTGGTCGACCCGCAGGTAGAGGTACGCCCTGCGCTGACCCAGGTCGACGACCTGCTGTCCGAGATCCGCAAGCGTGTTGCGGCAGGCGAGCGTGTGCTGGCGACAACGCTGACCAAGCGCATGGCCGAGGACCTCAGCGATTACCTGGCCGACCACGACGTACGGGTACGCTACCTGCACTCGGACATTGATACGGTGGAGCGGGTAGAGATTATCCGCGACCTGCGCCTGGGCACCTTCGACGTACTGGTGGGCATCAACCTGCTGCGCGAGGGCCTGGACATGCCCGAGGTGTCGCTGGTGGCCATCCTCGATGCAGACAAGGAAGGTTTTCTGCGTTCCGAGCGTTCCCTGATCCAGACCATTGGCCGCGCTGCACGTAACCTCAATGGCCGAGCCATCCTGTATGCCGATAACGTCACCGGCTCCATGCAGCGGGCCATTGATGAAACCGAGCGCCGCCGCGAGAAGCAGATCGCCTTCAACGAAGCCAACGGCATCGTGCCCAAGGGGGTGGTCAAGGACATCGCCGACATCATGGAAGGCGCCACCGTGCCCGGTGCGCGCAGCAAGAAGCGCAAGGGCATGGCCAAGGCGGCAGAGGAGAGCGCCCGTTACGAGGCCGAACTACGTACGCCGGGCGAGATCACCAAGCGCATCAAGCAGCTGGAAGAGAAAATGATGCAGTTCGCCCGCGACCTGGAGTTCGAGGCGGCGGCGCAGTTGCGTGACGAGATTGCGCAGCTGCGGGAGCGGTTGATCAGCAGCTGAAGCCGGGCGCGGGCCCTGTGGGAGCGGGCGTGCCCGCGAAGAATTCAATGCGGTGGCTGGCACCGGCTGCGCCGGTGTTCGCGGGCATGCCCGCTCCCACAGGGACCGCATCTAATCTGTAATAGCCTCAGTGGGCCTCCCCAGCCTTCAGCCCCTCCGGCAACTTGCGGGTCAGCAACACCGCCACCATGCTCACCGCCAACCCGATCCCGACAAAGTGGAAGGCATCGTTGTAAGCCATGATCAGTGCCTGCTGGTGGGTAATCTCGCTAAGTTTGCCCAGCGCCGCATTGTCATTGCCCAAGCGCTCCGCCAGTTGCGCCAGCCGCTCAGCCACCTGTGGGTTGCTCGGCACCACCGATTCGCGCAGGTAGTCGAAGTACACCTTGGTGCGCGCATCCAGCAGGGTGGCCAGCAAGGCAATACCAATCGCGCCACCGAGGTTACGCAGAATATTGAACAGGCTCGACGCGGACCCTGCATCCTGTTGTTGGATATACGCGGTGGCAATCAGCGAGATGGTCACCATGATCATCGGTTGGCCCAGGGCGCGGATGATCTGGATATGGTTGAACTGCGGCCCGGCAAAGTCCGGGTTGAGCACCCCCGAACCGAAACTGGCAGCGCCGAACAGGCAAAACCCCAGCGCGCATAGTACCTTGGGCGATATCACCTTCATCAGTTGCGGCACCAGCGGGATCAGGAACAGCTGCGGAATACCCATCCACATGATCACCTCGCCAATCTGCAACGCGTTGTAACCCTGTACCTGCGCCAGGTACAGCGGTAGCAGATAGATCGACCCGTACAGGCCCACGCCCATGCCCAGGCTGGCGATGCTCGACAGGCCAAAGTTGCGGTTGCCAAGAATGCGCAGGTTGATCAGTGGATGTGGCTTGGAAAACTGCAGGATGACGAAGGTGATCAGGCTGACCAGGGCAACGCTGCCCAGGCCGACGATCAGGTGCGACTCCAGCCAGTCCTTGCGATGGCCTTCCTCAAGAAACACCTGTAGGCAGCCCAACCCAAGTCCGAGCGTGACGATCCCGGCGTAATCGGTACTTTTCAGCAGCTCCCAGTGCGCCTCCTTCTTCTCAAGCCCGTATAACAAGCCGGCGATCATTAGCAGGCCCGGCGGGATATTGATGTAGAAGATGTACTCCCAGCCCCAGTTCTCGGTCAGCCAGCCGCCCAGGGTGGGGCCGATGGAGGGGGCGAAAGTGGCGGTCATGGCGAACATCGCCATGCCTTTGGCGCGGTGGTGCTCGGGCAGCTTGATCAGGGTCAGGGTAAAGGCCAGCGGTATCAGCGCGCCGCCAGTGAAGCCCTGCAAGGCACGGAACAGGATCATGCTCTCCAGGTTCCAGGCCATCGAGCATAGCAGCGACGACAGCAGGAAGCCGCCGGATACCCACACTGCCAGGCGCCGCGCCGACAGCAGCTGCACCAGCCAGGCTGTTAGCGGGATCATGATGATTTCCGCTACCAGGTACGAGGTGGAAATCCATGAGCCTTCTTCCAGCGTCGCCGACAGTGCGCCCTGGATGTCCTTCAACGAGGAGTTGGTGATCTGGATGTCCAGCACTGCCATGAAGGCACCGAGCATCACGCTCATCACCGCGATCCAGTCGCGCCGGGTTGGCTCCGCCGTGGGGCGCAGCAGTTGGTCACCGGCCATTGTGGTCTTGGTCTTCACTGCGCAGGTCGACAGTGGCGGTCACCGACATGCCGGGGCGAATACGCCCATGCAACGGGTTGTCGGCGCGGAACGTGAGTTTTACCGGGATGCGCTGCACAACTTTGGTGAAGTTGCCGGTGGCGTTGTCCGGTGGCAGCAGGCTGAACTGCGCACCGGACGCGGCGAACAGGCTGTCCACCCGGCCTTCGATCGGTGTGTCGGGGTAACTGTCGAACACCAGCTCCGCGCGCTGGCCGGGGTGCATGCGGCCGATCTGGGTTTCCTTGAAGTTGGCCTGCACCCAGATGTCTTCATCCGGCACGATCGACAGCAGGTAGGCGCCAGCCTGCACCACCTGGCCATCGCGCGCACTGCGCTGGCCGATGGTGCCGCTGATCGGTGCATGGATTTCGCAGCGGGTCAGGTTCAGCTCGGCCTGGGCCAGGTCGGTGCGGGCATTGGCGATTTGCGCATCGAGGCGCTTGAGTTCGGCGTTCAGGGTCGTGACCTGCTGGCGCTGGCTTTGCAGGTCGGCGCGTGCCTTGTCGACCTGGGAACCGGCGACATGGCTGTCCGCCGACAGGGAAGTGACCCGCTCCTCAGAGACAAAACCCGGCTTGCGCAGTTTCTCGGCGCGGCTCAGGTCCAGCCGTGAACGGTCGAAAGTGGCCTGGGTAGCCGCCAGCTGGGCCTGGCCGGCGGCAATCAGGCTGCCTTGCTGGGTGAGGCGGCTTTGCGCTTGCGCGTACTCGGCTTCGCGGGTGGCCAGGGCGGCGCGGGCGCGTTCGACCGCCAGCTCGAAGTCGGCGGGCTCCAGGCGCACCAGCAGGTCGCCCTTGTTGACGTGCTGGTTGTCCGCGACCGGGACTGTTTCGATGCGTGCACCGAGCTGGCTGGAGATACGGGTGATCTCGCCCTGCACGTAAGCGTTGTCGGTGCTTTCGTAGAAGCGGCCCTTGAAGTACCAGTGGGCCAGGAAGGCAAGGGCAATGATGGCCACCAGGGTGAAGAAGATCGTCAGGCGGCGTTTGAGTTGGGCAGGCATGGGGACTATCGTTCCAGAAATGTAAACAAATTTAACAGCGGCACAGGGCCTGTCGACAAGTGACGTTCGCGCCATTGCTGGAGCCCGGTGCCCGCCTCCTGCTAACATCCCGCCTTTGTTTCATCTTTCGTTCGAGACTCTCCATGACCACCGTACGCACGCGTATCGCGCCATCGCCTACCGGCGACCCCCATGTCGGCACTGCCTACATCGCCCTGTTCAACTACTGCTTTGCCAAGCAGCACGGCGGTGAGTTCATCTTGCGCATTGAAGACACCGACCAGCTGCGCTCCACGCGTGAGTCGGAGCAACAGATCTTCGACGCCCTGCGCTGGCTTGGCATCGAATGGAACGAAGGCCCGGATGTCGGCGGCCCGCATGGCCCTTACCGGCAGAGCGAGCGTGGCGAAATCTACGCCAAGTACGCCAAGGAACTGGTAGACGCCGGCCACGCCTTCTACTGCTTCTGCACCGCCGAAGAGCTGGAGCAGATGCGTGCCGAGCAGCAGGCCCGCGGCGAAACCCCGCGTTACGATGGCCGTGCGTTGCTGATGAGCGCCGAAGAAGTACAGCGCCGCCTGGACGCTGGCGAGCCGCACGTGATCCGCATGAAGGTGCCGAGCGAAGGTATCTGCGTGGTGCCGGACATGCTGCGTGGCGATGTCGAGATCCCGTGGGACCGCATGGACATGCAGGTGCTGATGAAGAACGACGGCCTGCCGACGTACTTCCTGGCCAACGTGGTCGACGACCACCTGATGGGCATCACCCACGTGCTGCGTGGTGAAGAGTGGCTGCCATCGGCGCCCAAGCTGATCAAGCTGTACGAGTACTTCGGTTGGGAGCAGCCCAAGCTGTGCTACATGCCGCTGCTGCGCAACCCGGACAAATCCAAACTGTCCAAGCGCAAGAACCCGACCTCGGTCACCTTCTATGAGCGCATGGGCTTCATGCCTGAAGCGATGCTCAACTATCTTGGCCGCATGGGCTGGTCGATGCCTGACGAGCGCGAGAAGTTCTCGCTGGCCGAAATGGTCGAGCACTTCGACCTGTCGCGTATCTCGCTGGGCGGCCCGATCTTTGACATCGAGAAGCTGTCCTGGCTCAACGGCCAGTGGCTGCGCGAGCTGCCGGTAGAGGAATTCGCCGCACGCCTGCAGAAATGGGCGTTCAACAGCGACTACATGATGAAGATTGCCCCGCACGTGCAGGGCCGGGTAGAAACCTTCAGCCAGGTTGCCCCGTTGGGCGGGTTCTTCTTCGAAGGCGCGCTCAAGCTGGACGCCAAGCTGTTCGAAAGCAAGAAACTGTCGGCCGACCAGGTACGCCAGGTGATCCAGCTGATCCTGTGGAAGCTTGAAAGCCTGCGCCAGTGGGAAAAAGAGCGCATCACCGGTTGCATCCAGGCCGTGGTCGAGGCGCTGGAGCTGAAGCTGCGTGACGCCATGCCGCTGATGTTCGCCGCCATCACCGGCCAGGCCAGCTCGGTTTCGGTGCTGGACGCCATGGAAATCCTCGGTCCCGACCTGACCCGCTACCGCCTGCGCCAGGCCCTGGACCTGCTGGGTGGGGTGTCGAAGAAAGAAAACAAAGAGTGGGAAAAGCTGTTGGCTTCCATTGCCTGATTCAGCTTTGCACCTAACCTGTGGGAGCGGGCGTGCCCGCGAATGCAATGGTAAATTCAATACCGCATTTGCGGGCACGCCCGCTCCCACAGGCCAACTAAGCCCCAAAAAACCGGGGCAGGGCGGTAAGTGATTGTTATCTGTGAAAAAATTTTTGAATATTTTTGAAAATTAGTTTGACAGTCCTGCAATCCGATCTTAATATGCGCCCCGTCCACAGCGATGAACGAAAACGAAACGCCAGGCACCCAGCCAGCGATTCAGTTCAAAGCGACATTGTGGGGCTATAGCTCAGCTGGGAGAGCGCCTGCATGGCATGCAGGAGGTCAGCGGTTCGATCCCGCTTAGCTCCACCAAATTCCGCTTAGCAGCCAAGGCTGATAAGCAAGACCGGGTCCAGCAACCGGGTCTTGAAGGTAAGAAGGTTCGTCCCCTTCGTCTAGTGGCCTAGGACACCGCCCTTTCACGGCGGTAACAGGGGTTCGAGTCCCCTAGGGGACGCCAGTTTTACACAAGCGATGTTGGTATGTCGCTGGGCCGCGAGGCTAGAAATCCGGGGCTATAGCTCAGCTGGGAGAGCGCCTGCATGGCATGCAGGAGGTCAGCGGTTCGATCCCGCTTAGCTCCACCAATTTTGCCGCGGTTCGCGTTAGCGGATCGGCACGAAGGTTACGTCCCCTTCGTCTAGTGGCCTAGGACACCGCCCTTTCACGGCGGTAACAGGGGTTCGAGTCCCCTAGGGGACGCCACTTTTCCTGCGTTTTGCAGGGCTTTAAAAGGCTCGTCGATTATTGATGAGCCTTTTGTTTCGGGGCTATAGCTCAGCTGGGAGAGCGCCTGCATGGCATGCAGGAGGTCAGCGGTTCGATCCCGCTTAGCTCCACCATTTCTGCCAGGGTTCACGCAAGTGGATCTTCGCGAAGGTTACGTCCCCTTCGTCTAGTGGCCTAGGACACCGCCCTTTCACGGCGGTAACAGGGGTTCGAGTCCCCTAGGGGACGCCACGTTTACCCGCGTTTTGCGGGACTTTAAAGGCTCATTCGCTTATTGAATGGGCCTTTTGTTTTTCCCTTCCAGTAATTTTTCCCCGACAAGCGTACGGCCGTGGGCACTCGGACGCTCGAACTGGCTGTTTGCCGGGTCGCTGCGCAGCGGCAAGCGGGCGGCTGCAATCATGAGCCTGATCCAGTCAGCGCGCATGAATGGGCACGATCCGTACGCCTATCTCAAAGACGTTCTGATGCGGCTGCCGACGCAGCGGGCCAGTGAAATCGATCAATTGCTGCCGCATAAGCGGCAACTAGCTTAGATACTTCAGGCGGCAAGCATGCCTTAAAAACTATATGGCTCAAGCTCTGCGAGCTGAGACAGCAGAATTAAATGCTCCACTGCTTTTAGTTTCTCAACATGATCAAGGGATGCCGACCCACCAAGCATTAACGCTGGAACAAAACCATACATCTCATCATGGCGAAGAGTGCCGAGCTTTTTTCTTGCCGCCTTGAACAAATCTTCCACATCGTTAGAGTCCACTTTTCTGGACACGATAAAGTCTTGAAGCTTACGATCCATTTGCTCGGGGGTGGGTTCAAAGTCATGAATTACGCATCGCGAAAAGACGCTGGTTATCTTCAGTGAAAATCCCGTTTTCTCGCCCCATAGATAGAGATCGCCGAACGCTCCACGGGCAATTAGGTGGTAAGTGTCGCGTTTTTCAAATTCTGTTCCCTCAAGCCACGAAGCCACCACTCCTTCGTATTCTTGCGGGTTCACTATCCAAAAAATTCCATCACCGTATCCGCACCAGCCGTGCTCAGCCCAATATTCCAGAAGCTGATTGGGTAGTTTACCCCTATAACGCTCGATACTCGAAGCTGGCACTTCCTGACGATCAACCGGGCTACCAAACTTTTCTAGGAATCTAGCAAATACCTTGTCCACGGATGCCTCCTTCAGCACTTGTGTAATTTCACGTTGAGGAAAGTTGAATCCCGCAAGGATTCAGGTACCTTCTCAGCAGCTGCTTTAAGGTTTTGAATTTTTGGTCTCCACTGAGGCCCAATGCTGGAGTTAACCTGTCGGTCACCGAAGTCGCCAATGATATCCTTGCCACCAGCACTCAGATCGGGGTTGTGCAGCCCAGCAAGGTTTGCCATCGTTTCCTTGGCTTTTTTTATTGCAGCTTCCTCCGCTTCGAGTACATCCAAGTCTGGAAAATCATTCAGAAAACGCTCTTCCAATTGATCTTGTAGATCCTTGCGTGCCTTTTTGGCAGCCGCAGGGCTTCGTTTCACCGGATTAGCAATATTCTTCAAATACTCATCAACAGTAAGCCGATTCAACCCGTTCTCTTGCCCCTGCAACTGCCGCTCGAACTCGCCAATTTTGGAGGCAGGCATTTTATCTGCCTTGAAGCATTCAACCTCATGCAGCGGCATGGTGTTCGACTTACCCTTGGCGGGCTCTTTGTCTCTTCTCTCTGAGTGGTTTGGAGGTGACTTCTGGCTCGCCAGCGGCCCCCTGAGCGGCTCCGCCTTTTGCAGGTCAGGTCTGCGCTTCAACGCATCTTCATGCTCGACCATCCACTGGCCAATTCTTGCCCCTTTTGGACTGGCACGCATCTCTAATGCTAGCCTGCCAGCGTTACCTCGACCACGAGTCAAGTATTCGACAATGGCGCCCAGTAACAGAATGACGACTTCAACGTGGCCTAGCGCCATGTTATGGGCAGCGCTTCGAATTGCTAGGGGATCATCCTGGCTGAAGGGAGTTAAACCATCATCACCTCGTGTTCCTTCCCATGCAGTTTTAATTCCTGTCAGATAATAACTGCCAATGCGCGGCAAGCCTTCGACGAAAAATTCTGCAATAGACTGCAGGCCAAGTATCGCCAGTATCCAGCTGCTAGCCTGCAAACCCATTGCAGCCCCCGCAGCCCCCATCGGAACAGCGCCAGCACCTCCAAAGAATGCACCCACACCGGCGCCGATAGCACCTCCGGTCAAGGTGCTACCAGCGACGATCATTGCCATCTGCGTGACAACATCAATGAGGTCTTTGAGGATGCTGGAAATGTCGAGATCGGCGAAACGTTGGCGAAGTAGCTCACTCGCTTGCCACTCAGCCTGATGAAGCGCAGAGCGGACGCTTGCAACGCGGCGGATATTGAGGCTCAGGGAAGGGACAGGTTCACCCCAGTGGTTTCGATATCGGGCACCATTTTGATAGCCCATTTCCCGCCTTATCCGATCTTCAATCTGCTGCCACGACGGCACAATATGCGATAAAAACACCCGATGTCTCCCTGACAATTTGAGTGCTTGAGGGGGCAACAGCCCGCTTTTTGGTCTGGATAGGATACTGGCAAATGGTATAGCGACATCGCCTAGAAGAGTACCTTAAGGATGTGCTGACGCAAAAGGCCGATGAGATCGTAAACTTTTCCGCATCGGGAGGTGGATGGCAAATCTACGCAAGATGTGTTCTACGTACGGTTACCGACAAGCGTCGCAGATTCTGCTTGCAAAAAAATATGATGAGGATAATATTTCGATCATCATATTTTGTTTGGTGCGTGCCAGATGAGCGACAAGAAGAGCAGAACCCGCGAACGCATTCTGGAAGCTGCGCGCAGTGCGCTGATCCAGCACGGCCCGGCCGAGCCCAGCGTCAGCCAGGTAATGGGTGCGGCAGGCCTGACCGTCGGTGGCTTCTATGCGCACTTCGACAGCAAGGACGAGCTGATGCTCGAAGCGTTCCGCCAATTGTTGGGTGAGCGCCGAGCCTTGCTCGCCCAGATCGACCCCAATCTCGATGGCGCCGGTCGGCGAGCGCTGGCTGGCGCCTTCTACCTCTCGCGCAAGCACCGGGACTGCGAAGTGCATGCATGCCCGCTGCCTAATGCGTTGGGCGAAATGCAGCGCCTGCCGGAGGTTTTCCGCGAGGTGCTGGCCGAGCACATCGAGTTGATGACTGCAGCGATGGTCGACCGCCCTGAGGATGCCGACAAAGCGCTGGCCGACCTGGCCCTGATGGTGGGAGGGCTGGCGCTGGCCCGGGCCCTGGGGGCCAGTGATCTGTCTGACCGTATTTTACGCGCCGCCAAATCGGCGGTGCTTTAACACTGGAGCATGGCGATGACCACCCTGAGCTGGATTCGCGGTGTCAATGGCACCCTGGGCCGCCTGGCCCCCGAGCATGTCGCGGGCAAGATGCGCCGAGCCTTCATGACCCCGCGCAACCTGCCGCCGCGGGATTGGGAGCTGCCTGTGTTGGCCAGCGCCGAGCGAATTGCACTGCGCTTCGGCCTGTCTGCCTTGCGCTGGGGTCAAGGGCCGACCGTGCTGCTGATGCACGGTTGGGAGGGGCGCCCGACGCAGTTTGCCGCCCTGATCGAAACCTTGGTTCAGGCGGGGCATACGGTGGTGTCGCTGGAAGGGCCTGGGCATGGCCGTTCGCCAGGCGAGCAAGCGAACGTGGTGCTGTTTGCCCGGGCGTTGCTGGAAGCTGCTGCTGAGTTGCCGCCGCTGCGTGCAGTCATTGGCCATTCCATGGGTGGGGCGAGCGTGCTGCTGGCTTTACAGATGGGCCTGCGCGCAGAGGCGGCTGTCAGCATTGCGGCCCCGGCGCAATTGTTGAGTGTATTACGTGGTTTCGCCCATCGTCTGGGGCTGCCAGCACGGGCGCGGGCAGCGTTCATTCGCCAGGTTGAGCGCGATGTGGGCATGCAGATTGCGCGGTTGGATGTCGCTGGTTACCAGCTGGAGCTGCCGGGGCTCGTGGTGCATGCCACCGATGATGCTCTCGTGCCCCCAGATGAGGCACATGTCATCCACAAGGCCTGGTTCGACAGCCGTCTGATGCTGCTGGAAGAGGGGGGGCACCAGCGGGTGCTGGCCGATCCGCGGCTGAGTGAAGCCGTGCTCGAACTGCTGGCACGGGTTGATGCGGTCAGTGCAGGAGCCGCTTCAGCCGTGAACACCGGCATCGCCGGTGCCATCCGCCGCGCTGTTTGATTCGCGGGCAAGCCCTCTATAACAGCCGCGTCAGGCTCACAGGGGCTGGACATTGTCCTGCAGATCGCTGCTAAATCGCCTTTTGCGCCAAGGAAGCGAAAATGAGCTGGGACCTGGCAACACCCTTCGTCATCGACCTGCGCGTGGGCAGCGAGGACATCGACGGCCTTGGCCACGCCAACAATGCGGTCTACGTTACCTGGCTTGAGCGTTGCGCCTGGCGCCATTCCCAGCGCCTGGGGCTGGACCTGGCCGAATACCGGCGCCTTGACCGGGCGATGGCCGTGGTGCGCCACGAAATCGACTACCTGGCCGCTGCCTATGAGGACGACGAGCTGCAACTGGCCACCTGGATCATTGACTGGGACCAGCGCCTGCGCATGACCCGGCGTTTTCAGCTCAAGCGCCCCCGCGATGGTGTGACGCTGCTGCGCGCGCAAACCACATTTGCCTGCATCGAGCTGTCCAGCGGCAAGCCCAGGCGCATGCCGGCGGAATTCGTCGAGGGTTACGGCCCGGCGCTGATCGGTGCCTGAGCCGCCGGCAATTTTTGTTAAACTGCCGGCTTTTTCCGCTGAGACACCGACATGCAAATTGCCCTGGCCCCCATGGAGGGGCTGGTCGACAACATCCTGCGCGACGTATTGACCCGCGTGGGCGGTATCGACTGGTGCGTCACCGAGTTCATTCGCGTGTGCGACCGTCTGTTGCCGGCGTCCTCGTTCCACAAGTTGGCGCCTGAGTTGCGCCAAGGCGCGCGCACGGCTGCCGGTGTGCCCATGCGTGTGCAATTGCTGGGTTCGGACCCGGTATGCCTGGCGGAAAACGCCGCACTGGCTTGCGAGCTTGGGGCGCCGGTGATCGACCTGAACTTCGGTTGCCCGGCAAAGACGGTGAACAAGTCGCGCGGTGGTGCGGTACTGCTCAAAGAGCCGGAGTTGCTGCACGCCATTGTGCGTGAAGTGCGGCGTGCAGTACCGGCGAATATCCCGGTGACCTCGAAGATGCGCCTGGGCTTCGACAGCCCCGACGGTGCACTGGAGTGCGCCACGGCGTTGGCCGAAGGTGGTTCGGCACACCTGGTGGTGCACGCACGGACCAAGGTTGAGGGTTACAAGCCGCCAGCGCATTGGGAGTGGGTGGCGCGGGTACAGGATGTGGTCAAGGTGCCGGTGTTTGCCAATGGCGAAATCTGGACGGTCGATGACTGGCGGCGTTGCCGCGAGGTCAGTGGTGCCGAAGACATCATGCTCGGCCGCGGCCTGGTATCGCGCCCGGACCTGGGCCTGCAGATTGCAGCGGCGCGGGACGGGCGCGACTATCAGCCGATGAGCTGGGATGACTTGCTGCCACTGTTGCGTGAGTTCTGGCGCCAGGCTCAGGCTAAATTGTCGCCGCGTTATGCACCGGGGCGAATGAAACAGTGGCTGGCGATGCTGACTCGCAGTTACCCCGAAGCGGTGGTGTTGTTTGCCGAGTTGCGCCGGGAAGATGACTGCGCGCGGATCAGCCGGTTGCTGGGGGTTGAGACTCAAGCCCTGGAGGCTTGCGTCGCCTGAGCAGGCCTCTTCGCGGGTACTGCACCTGTACGATTCACCCGCGAAGGCGCCGTCAGGCCCCATGCAAAAAATCAGATTTTTTCTATTTGCCCCTTGAAAGCATTTCCCTCGGCCATATCTTTTGAGTACGCGATGCCGAAGCCGGGTCGCGTAATGACTTACTTGCTGAATCTCAGGAGTTTATGACCATGACTACTGCTTTCTCTCTTGCTCCACTGTTCCGTCATTCCGTTGGTTTCGACCGTTTCAACGACCTGTTCGAATCAGCGGCACGTAACGAGGCCGGTAGCAGCTACCCGCCCTATAACGTGGAAAAGCATGGCGATGACCACTACCGCATCGTGGTTGCTGCAGCCGGTTTCCAGGAAGAGGACCTCGACCTGCAGGTCGAAAAAGGTGTCCTGACCGTGACCGGTGGCAAGCGCGACAATAGCGCCGCTGAAGTGACCTACCTGCACCAGGGTATCGCACAACGCGCCTTCAAGCTGTCGTTCCGCCTGGCTGATCATATCGAAGTGAAGGCCGCCGGACTGGCCAATGGCCTGCTCAGCATCGACCTGCTGCGCATCGTGCCAGAAGAAGCCAAGGCCAAACGCATCCCGATCAATGGCGAGAAACCAGCGCTGAACTGATCGCGCTGCAATGAAGAAGGGCACCCCCCCAGGGGTGCCCTTTTTCGTGCGTCCTCATGCGGTCTCGTGCAGGGCGTACATTCAGGCCATCAGTAATCTGCCGGCGCCTCCAGCAATATCTGACGGAACTCGGACAGCGGCAATGGCCGGCTGTGCAGATAGCCCTGGTACAGATGGCATCCCAGTCGCTCAAGAAACGCCAGCTGTTCGGTCAGCTCTACCCCTTCGGCAATCACCGCCAGGTCCAGACTGCGGGCCATGGCGACAATGGCGCGGACAATTTCTGCGTCGTTGGGGTCGTCCGGTGCATCGCGTACGAAGCTCTGGTCGATTTTCAGCGCATCCACTGGCAGGCGTTTCAGGTAAGTCAGCGAGGAGTAGCCGGTGCCGAAGTCATCCATGGCGAAACTCACCCCGTAGCCCTTCAGCTCGCGCATCTTGCTGATGGTGTCTTCCAGGTTCTGGATGACGATGCCTTCTGTGATTTCCAGCGTCAGCATCTGCCGCGGCAGGCGGTAATCGTCCAGGCTGCGCAGCACCCGCCCGACAAAGTCGTTCTGACGGAACTGTCGCGGGCTTATGTTCACGCACAGGCTGAAATCATCAGCGTCGATCAACCCGTCGGTGAGCATGCGGGCGCAGGCGTCGCAGGCTTCGTCGAGAATCCAGCTGCCAACTTCAAGGATCAAGCCGCTTTCTTCCAGTACCTGGATGAACTGCGAGGGCGGTTGCTGGCCCAGTTGCGGGTGGTGCCAGCGCAGCAGTACTTCGGCACCGACGATGCGGTTGTCGCGGGCATCCACCTGTGGCTGGAAGTGCAGCGCCAGTTCGCCACGGGCCAAGGCCAGGCGCAGGTCGTTTTCCATGCGCAGGCGCTCACTGGCGGCCTTCTGCATGGTGGTGTGGAACAGCTGGGTGGTGTTGCGACCGGAGTCCTTGGCCCGGTACAGGGCGATATCGGCACGCTTGAGCAGGTCGGCCGGTGTGGTGCCGTGGTCGGGGATCAGCGCCACGCCGATGCTGGGCGTTACCTGCAGGCGCTGGCCATCCAGTGACATTGGCTCGGCCAGCAGTTCGCGCAGGGTGTCGGCCAGCTCGCGTACTTTCTCTTCCACGTGTTCGCGGCTCCCTTCCAGGCCGCTGAGCAGCACGACGAATTCGTCGCCCCCCAGACGTGCCACGGTGTCCTCCAGGCGCACGCTGGCTTCCAGACGGGCAGTGATGATCTTCAGCACGGTGTCGCCCACCGGGTGGCCCAGCGAGTCGTTGATGTGCTTGAAGTGGTCAAGGTCGAGGAACAGCAGGGCGCCGCGCAGGTTATGGCGCTTGAGCAGGGCGATCTGCTGGCTCAGGCGGTCCATCAGCAAGGCGCGGTTGGGCAGGTTGGTCAGCGGGTCGTGATAGGCCAGGTGGCGTATCTGCGCCTGGGCGTTCTTCAACTGGCTCACGTCACGGGCGGTCAGCAGCAGGCAGTCCACTTCGTTGAGGGTGATCGGTTCCACCGAAACCTCGACCGTGAGGATATCGCCACGCTTGTTGCGCCCGAGCATCTCGCGGTGGTGTACCCGGCCGCGCTCGCGCAGTTCGGCAAGTAATGCACTACGTTGCTTGTCGTCGGCCCAGATGCCGATCTCGTACACCGTGTGGCCGACCACTTCGGCAGTGCTGTAGCCGGTCAGGCGGCAGAAGCCGTCGTTGACTTCCAGGTAGCGGCCGCTGTGGCGTTCGGTGATGGTGATGGCGTCGGGGCTGGAGTGAAAGGCCTTGGCGAACTTCTCCTCGCTGGACTTCAGCGCTGCTTCGGCGCGTTGTTGCTGGGTGATGTCGCGCAGGGTGGTAACGCTGCAGGGCTGGTCGTCGACGGTGATCAGGCGGCTGGAAATCACGCAGGTCAGGGGCGCGCCATTGCGGTGGTTGAGTACCACGGCGACGTTGCTCAAGGCCTGTTCGCGGATCACCTGCTCGATGCGCCGCGCGCGCTCGATGGACTCGGCCCACAGGCCGATCTCCTCTGCGGTACGCCCAAGCACCTGCTCGCTGCTCCAGCCGAAGGTCTGGGTGAACGCCGGATTGATCTCGATGAACTGGCCGGTGTCCTGGCGGGTGACGCAGATCGGGTCGGGGCTGACCTGGAACAGGCTGGCAAACTTCTCTTCCGAGGCGCTCAGGCGCTGTTCGCGTTCCACCTGGTCGGTGATGTCGAGCAAGGTTCCCGCCATGCGCAAGGGGATGCCCTGGTCGTCGCGGTACAGCCGCGCGCGGCTTTCTATGTAGCGTGAAGCGCCGTTTTCCAGCTGCACCCTGTAGGTGATCTGATAGTTGCCGGCAGGCCCTTCGCGCAGGCTACGGTAGGCCTGTCGCATCGAGTTGCGCTCTTGCTCCGGCACACCCTCGAAGAATGCATCGAACGATTCATGAAAGGGGATGGGCGGCAAGCCATGCAACTGCGCGGCGCGGGCCGAGCCGTAGAGCATGCCGCTTGGGATGTGCCAGTCCCAGGTGCCCAGTTGCGCTGAGTCCAGGGCCAGGTCCAGGCGCTCCTGGCTGTCCTTCAGGGCCTGCTCGGCGCGCTTGCGTTCGGTGGTGTCGACGAATGTACTGATCAGGAAGGTCACGCCTTCCAGTTCGATGCCCTGGGTGCACAGGATGCCGTCATGCACCTTGCCGCTGGATGCGCGGAATTGCACCTCCATGATCAGCGGGCCGCCGTTGGCGCGGGTCGAATCGATTATCTGGTGGCGCTGTTCGGGGTTGACCCACAGGCCCAGTTCCAGGCTGGTCTTGCCGATCACCTGGCTGCCGGGCCAGCCGAACATGTCTTCGAAGTGCTGGTTGACCTCGAAGATCATGCCATCGTGGCGGCGGGTCAGCAAAATGGCGTTGGGGCTCAGGTGGAACAGCGTGGCGAAGCGCTTTTCCGAATTGATCAGCGCCGTTTCCCGCTCGCGCTGGCGGGTTATCTCGCGGATCACACCGATCATCTGCGGCCGGCCGTGCAGGTCGTGGGTCAGGCTACCGTTGATCTCCAGCCAGTGCAGGCTGCCATCCGGCCAGCGGATACGGTGGCGCATGGCCTGCTCCACTGGCTCGCCGTTGACCACCGCCTGGAACACCTGGCGCGTACGGGCGCGGTCTTCCTCGGGCAGCAGGTCGAGGTAATCGATGTCGGCAGGCAGTGGCTGCTGTGGGTCGAAACCGAACAGGGCCTGGGTGCCCCGCGACCAACTGACCCTGCCGCTTTCGATATCCCATAGCCAGGCGCCCAGGCGTGCGCCGTTGAGCGCTGCCAGCAGTTGCGGGGCGTTCTGCCAGGCCTGCTCGGACTCTTGGGGATCAGCTGCAGGTATGCGCGGCAGGCGCAAAAAGCGGTTTGCTGATTTGGGCATCGGTACCAGACCTGTGGCGTATGACGTGTCCTTGGAATCGAAATGGCTGGCTGACAGCCGGTCAGGTGGGCTCTGAGTGGCTGTCGAGCAGGGCCATGAATGCCCTGGCCGCATTCGATAGCGTACGCTCCGTGTGCAGAATGTAGCCTAGCTGGCGCGAAAGCTGTATGCCGGGCAAAGCGATGGGTGCAACCTGTTCGTCGAGCATGGTACGTGGCAGCACGCTCCAGGCCAGGCCGATCGACACCATCATCTTGATGGTTTCCAGGTAGTTGGTGCTCATGGCGATGTTCGGCATCAGCCCCTGGCTTTCGAACAGGCGCTGGACAATATGGTGGGTAAAGGTATTGCCGCCGGGGAATACCGCCGGGTGGCGGGCGACGTCAGCCAGGCTGACCGCCTGGTTGCTGGCCAGCGGGTGCTCGGGGGCGGCGACGAAGTCCAGGGCGTCGTCCCACACTGGCACGGCCTTGATCAAGTGGTGTGGCTCGGGCGCCAGGGTGATCACGGCGATTTCGGCTCGGCCATGCAAAATCTCGTCGTAGGCCTGTTCCGAATCCATGAACTGAATATCCAGTGCCACTGCCGGGTACTGGCGGGTGAAAACCCGTAGTAGCGGGGGCAGGCGGTGCAGGCCGATGTGGTGGCTGGTGGCCAGGGTCAGACGACCGCTCACGGCCCCGGTCAGATTGGTCAGCGCCCGTCGGGTATCATCAAGGACGTTGAGGATCTGGTAGGCCCGCGGCAGCAGGGCGCGCCCGGCTTCGGTGAGGGTTACCTCGCGGCCCAGGCGGTCGAACAGGCGCACGTCCAGTTGCTGCTCCAGGCCGGCGATGCGTTTGCTGATGGCCGGCTGGGTCAGGAACAGGCGCTCGGCTGCGCCGGAAAAGCTACCGGTTTCGGCAATGGCGATGAAGGCGCTGAGGTTGGCCAGGTCCATGGTGTGGTATTCCTTTGGGTTATCCAAAGCATAAAAATTATGAATTTGAGTTATTCAATCTAACCCCATAGCATCGTCCGTACAAGCCAAGGGGTCTTTGGCATAGAAAGACGCTGATGAGGAACAGTCTGATGGCTGGCAAAACGCTCTACGACAAACTCTGGGAAGCCCATGAGGTCAAGCGCCGTGATGACGGCTCGTCCTTGATCTACATCGACCGCCACATCATCCACGAAGTGACGTCGCCCCAGGCCTTCGAAGGCCTGCGCCTGGCCAACCGCAAACCGTGGCGTATCGACGCCAACATCGCCACGCCGGACCACAACGTGCCGACCACCCCAGAGCGCAAGGGTGGTATCGAGGCGATCGTCGACCAGGTGTCGCGCCTGCAAGTGAAAACCCTCGACGAGAACTGTGACGAATACGGCATCGTCGAATTCAAGATGAACGACGAGCGCCAGGGCATCGTCCACGTCATCAGTCCGGAGCAGGGCGCCACCTTGCCAGGCATGACCGTGGTCTGCGGCGACTCGCACACTTCCACCCACGGCGCCTTCGGTGCCCTGGCCCACGGCATCGGCACCTCTGAGGTCGAGCACGTGCTCGCCACCCAGTGCCTGGTCGCCAAGAAGATGAAAAACATGCTTGTGCGCGTGGAAGGCCAGTTGCCGGCTGGCGTTACCGCCAAGGATATCGTGCTGGCCGTGATCGGCAAGATCGGCACCGCCGGTGGCAACGGTCACGCCATGGAATTCGCCGGCAGTGCCATTCGCGAATTGTCGATGGAAGGCCGCATGACCATCTGCAACATGTCCATCGAAGCCGGTGCCCGCGTGGGCCTGGTGGCGACCGATGCCACCACCGTTGCCTACGTCGAAGGCCGCCCGTACGCGCCGAAGGGCGAGCAGTGGAAGCAAGCGGTCGAATCGTGGAAAGACCTGGTGTCGGATGACGACGCCGTATTCGACACCGTGGTGGAACTGGATGCCAGCCAGATCAAGCCACAGGTCAGCTGGGGCACTTCGCCCGAAATGGTTCTGGCTGTCGACCAGCGTGTGCCAGACCCGGCAGCCGAAGCCGACCTGGTCAAGCGTGGTTCGATCGAGCGTGCCTTGAAGTACATGGGGCTGACCGCCAACCAGGCGATCACCGATATCAAGCTCGACCGTGTGTTTATCGGCTCGTGCACCAACTCGCGAATCGAGGACCTGCGCGCAGCGGCGGAAATCGCCAGGGGCCGCAAGGTGGCCGCAAGCGTCAAGCAAGCCATCGTGGTACCGGGCTCGGGGCTGGTCAAAGCCCAGGCCGAGCGTGAAGGCCTGGACAAGATCTTCCTCGAAGCCGGTTTTGAATGGCGTGAACCAGGCTGCTCGATGTGCCTGGCGATGAACCCGGACCGCCTGGAAAGCGGCGAGCACTGCGCGTCCACCTCCAACCGCAACTTCGAAGGCCGTCAGGGCGCCGGTGGCCGTACCCATCTGGTCAGTCCGGCCATGGCCGCCGCTGCCGCGGTAGCCGGCCACTTCATTGATGTCCGCGAGTTGATCCAAGGGAGCGCAGCATGAAAGCCTTTACCCAGCACACTGGCCTTGTCGCACCGTTGGACCGTGCCAACGTCGATACCGACCAGATCATCCCCAAGCAGTTCTTGAAGTCGATCAAGCGCACCGGCTTTGGCCCGAACCTGTTCGACGAGTGGCGTTACCTGGACGTGGGTCAGCCCTACCAGGACAACAGCAAGCGCCCGGTCAACGAGGAATTCGTGCTCAACCACGCGCGCTACCAGGGTGCCAGCGTGTTGCTGGCGCGGGAAAACTTTGGTTGCGGCTCCAGCCGTGAGCATGCCCCTTGGGCGCTGGATGAGTACGGCTTCCGCAGCATCATTGCGCCGAGCTTTGCCGACATTTTCTTCAACAACAGCTTCAAGAACGGCTTGCTGCCGATCATTCTCAGCGATGAGGAAGTCGACGAGCTGTTCAAGCAGGTCGAAGCCAACCCGGGCTACCAGCTGACCATTGACCTGCAGGCGCAGGCGGTGACCCGCCCGGATGGCAAGGTGCTGCACTTCGAGATCGATGCGTTCCGCAAGCACTGCCTGCTCAACGGCCTGGACGATATCGGCCTGACCCTGCAGGACAGCGATGCGATCAAGGCCTTCGAAGCCAAGCACCGTGCCAGCCAGCCTTGGCTGTTCCGTGATGCCTGAAGTTCGTAGGTGAAAGTGCCGGCCTCTTCGCGGGTAAACCCGCTCCCACAGGGATATCACCTGCCCTGAGGGCCATGAAGGTCCTGTGGGAGCGGGCATGCCCGCGAAAGGGCCGGCACAGGCAACAAAACTCTAAAGGAACGAGACATGACCAGCACCCAGCACACCGATGTGGTCCAACGCCAGTTCGGCGAACAGGCCAGCGCCTACCTCAGCAGCGCCGTGCACGCCCAAGGCAGTGAATTCGCCCTGCTGCAGGCTGAGCTGGCAGGGCAGGCCCATGCCCGCGTGCTGGACCTGGGCTGCGGTGCCGGTCATGTCAGCTTCCACGTCGCCCCGCTGGTTAACGAAGTGGTCGCCTACGACCTCTCTCAATCCATGCTCGACGTGGTCGCCAGCGCCGCCGCCGAACGCGGCCTGGGCAATATCATTACCGAACGCGGCGCTGCCGAACGCCTGCCGTTCGCCGATGCATCGTTCGACTTCGTCTTCAGCCGTTATTCGGCCCACCACTGGAGCGACCTGGGCCTGGCTCTGCGCGAAGTGCGCCGGGTCCTCAAGCCAGGGGGTGTGGCGGCGTTCATCGACGTGATGTCGCCGGGCAGCCCGCTGCTCGACACTTACCTGCAAACGGTCGAAGTGCTGCGCGACACCAGCCATGTGCGCGACTATTCCGCCGCCGAGTGGCAGCGGCAGGTCAGCGAGGCCGGCCTGCGCGTGCGCAGCCACACCCGCCAACCGCTGCGCCTGGAGTGGAGCACCTGGGTTGAGCGCATGCGCACCCCCGAGCCGATGCGCGCGGCCATCCGCCAGTTGCAGCAAGCCATGGGCGAAGAAGTACGGCAGTATTACCAGATCGAGGCCGACGGCTCATTCAGCACGGATGTGCTGGTGTTGTGGGCCGAGCGTTAAGCACTTTTCGGTGGGGCCCGCTTGGTCGCACCGCGTGAATGGATAGAGGAAAGCATGAGCAAGCAGATTCTGATTCTCCCAGGTGACGGTATCGGCCCGGAAATCATGGCCGAAGCGGTCAAGGTACTGGAGCTGGCCAACGACAAGTTCCAGCTCGGCTTCAGCCTGGCGCACGACGTGATTGGTGGCGCGGCCATCGACAAGCACGGTGTGCCGCTGGCCGACGAAACCCTGGAGCGTGCGCGCAAGGCCGATGCGGTGCTGCTGGGGGCTGTGGGCGGGCCGAAGTGGGACAAGATCGAGCGAGACATTCGCCCGGAGCGCGGCCTGCTGAAGATCCGCTCGCAACTGGGCCTGTTCGCCAACCTGCGCCCGGCCATCCTTTACCCGCAACTGGCCGATGCCTCGTCGCTGAAGCCGGAAATCGTGTCGGGCCTGGACATTCTCATCGTCCGTGAGCTGACCGGCGGCATCTACTTCGGTGCCCCGCGCGGCCAGCGCGAGCTGGAGGGCGGCGAACGCCAGGCCTACGACACCCTGCCGTACAGCGAAAGCGAAGTGCGCCGCATTGCCCGTGTCGGCTTCGACATGGCCCGCGTGCGCGGCAAGAAACTGTGCTCGGTGGACAAGGCCAACGTTCTGGCCTCCAGCCAGCTGTGGCGTGAAGTGGTCGAAGACGTGGCCAAGGACTACCCGGACGTGGAACTGAGCCACATGTACGTCGACAACGCTGCCATGCAGCTGGTGCGTGCACCCAAGCAGTTCGACGTGATGGTGACCGACAACATGTTCGGTGACATTCTGTCGGATGAAGCTTCCATGTTGACCGGTTCCATCGGCATGCTGCCTTCGGCGTCTCTGGATGCCGACAACAAGGGCATGTACGAGCCGTGCCACGGCTCGGCACCGGACATCGCAGGCCTTGGCATCGCCAACCCATTGGCGACCATCCTGTCGGTCTCGATGATGTTGCGTTACAGCTTCAATCAGTCGGCTGCCGCCGAGGCGATCGAGAAGGCCGTGAGCCTGGTTCTGGACCAGGGTCTGCGCACCGGCGACATCTTCTCGGAAGGCTGCCGCAAAGTTGGTACGCAGGAAATGGGCGACGCAGTAGTCGCAGCGCTGCGGAATCTGTAATCTCTCTGGCCCGCCCCCCAAAATTCCCGGTGGCGGCCCACTTTTAGCAAAGGTGTAGTTGCGATGAAACGTGTAGGTCTGATCGGTTGGCGCGGTATGGTCGGTTCCGTGCTCATGCAGCGGATGCTGGAGGAGCAGGATTTCGACCTTATCGAGCCGGTGTTCTTCACTACCTCCAATGTTGGTGGCCAGGGTCCGAACGTGGGCAAGGATACAGCGCCCCTCAAGGACGCTTATTCGATTGAAGAACTCAAGACCCTCGACGTGATCCTGACCTGCCAGGGCGGCGACTACACCAACGAGGTCTTCCCCAAGCTGCGTGAAGCCGGCTGGCAGGGTTACTGGATCGACGCTGCTTCGTCCCTGCGCATGCAGGATGACGCGGTGATCATCCTTGACCCGGTCAACCGCAAGGTCATCGACCAGCAACTGGACGCCGGCACCAAGAACTACATCGGTGGCAACTGCACCGTCAGCCTGATGCTGATGGGCCTGGGTGGTCTGTTCGAGGCCGGTCTGGTCGAGTGGATGAGCGCCATGACCTACCAGGCGGCTTCGGGTGCCGGTGCGCAGAACATGCGCGAGCTGATCAAGCAGATGGGCGCTACCCACGCGGCAGTGGCCGATGACCTGGCCAACCCGGCCAGCGCCATCCTCGATATCGACCGCAAGGTTGCCGAGACCATGCGCAGTGAAGCGTTCCCGACCGAGAACTTCGGCGTGCCGCTGGCGGGCAGCCTGATCCCGTGGATCGACAAGGAACTGCCGAACGGTCAGAGCCGCGAAGAGTGGAAGGCCCAGGCCGAAACCAACAAGATCCTCGGCCGCTTCAAGAGCCCGATCCCGGTCGACGGCATCTGCGTGCGCATCGGCGCCATGCGCTGCCACAGCCAGGCGCTGACCATCAAGCTGAACAAGGACGTGCCGATCGCCGACATCGAAGGCATGATCAGCCAGCACAACCCTTGGGTGAAGCTGGTGCCGAACCAGCGTGAAATCAGCATGCAGGAGCTGAGCCCGACCAAGGTCACCGGCACCCTGAACATCCCGGTTGGCCGCCTGCGCAAGCTGAACATGGGGTCGCAGTACCTGGGCGCGTTCACCGTGGGTGACCAGCTGCTGTGGGGCGCCGCCGAACCGCTGCGCCGCATGTTGCGGATTCTGCTGGAGCGTTGATCGTTCTGTTTTGACCAAAAACCCGCGCTGGCAACGGCGCGGTTTTTTTGTATCCGGGGGTAAGGTTTGCAGCGCGTGCGAGATCGAGCGCCGCCCGCGCGGCGCATCGCGAGCTGCGCTCGCTCCTACGTTTGTTTCTGGCCAATCATTCCTGTGCCATTTGCGCGCGAACGCCTTGGCGCATGGCGCATTATCACGTCGTACAAACAAGGCGGTCGCGCGCGCCTGTAACAGGCGTGACTGGCCCGAAACAAACGTAGGAGCGAGCGCAGCTCGCGATGCGCCGCGCGGGCGGCGCTCGATCTCACAAACACTGCAAATGCCACGTCATCCCCCCGTCATCCCCCGTCATCCCCCGTCATCCCCGTCATCCCTCACGCCCCCCGCACGCCCCTCATAGCGGACCCTTGCCCGACGAAGATGCGGCCAGCACAGACAAAACCCTACAATCCGAGTAAAGTGCCGCCCCCGCCGTTTTCAGCAAAAGGATCCCTTCCATGACACACCCTTTGGATATCGCCGTCGTCGGCGCCACCGGCAGCGTCGGTGAAGCCTTGGTACAGATCCTCGAAGAGCTGGCATTCCCGGTTGCTACCTTGCATCTGCTGGCCAGCATGGAATCGGCGGGCAGCAGCGTGATGTTCGCTGGCAAGAAACTGAAGGTGCGCGAAGTCGACAGCTTCGACTTCGCCCAGGTCAAGCTGGCCTTCTTCGCCACCGGGGCCGCCGTCAGCCGCAGCTTTGCCGGCAAGGCGCTGCAGGCGGGCTGCACGGTGATCGATCTGTCCGGTGGCCTGGATGATGCCTTGGCCCTGGTGCCGGAAGCCAACGCCGAACGCCTGGCCAGCCTGTCGTTGCCAGCGCGCATTGTCAGCCCATGCTCGGCCGCAGTAGCCCTGGCCGTCGCGCTGGCGCCGCTCAAGGGCCTGCTCGACATCGAGCGGGTACAGGTGATGGCCGCGCTGGCGGTATCTGCGCAAGGCCGTGAAGCGGTCAGCGAGCTGGCCCGGCAAACCGCCGAACTGCTCAATGCCCGCCCGCTGGAGCCGCGCTTCTTCGACCGCCAGGTGGCATTCAACCTGCTGGCCCAGGTCGGTGCGGCCGATGAGCAGGGCCATACCGCGCTGGAGCGCCGCCTGGTCAGTGAACTGCGCGTGCTGCTGGGCTTGCCTGATCTGAAGATTTCCGTGAGCTGTGTTCAAGTCCCGGTGTTTTTCGGCGATAGCTTCAGTGTGGCCGTGCAGAGCCGTCGTCCGGTCGATCTGGAAGCGGTCAACCAGGCTCTGGACGCGGCTGACAGCGTGGAACGGGTGGAAAACGATGATTATCCGACCCCGGTAGGTGACGCAGTAGGCCAAGACGTGGTCTATGTTGGACGTGTACGTCACGGTGTTGATGAAGACCAGCAACTCAACCTTTGGCTGACCACCGACAACGTGCGCAAAGGCGCCGCGCTCAATGCCGTGCAAGTGGCGCAATTGTTGATTAAACACATGCCGTAAAAGATACTGGTGAGCACTTTTGTCCTGCTCCGCATGCAGGTTTCGGGACGATTCATACAAGGGAAGAGGTCATGCTTCGAATTCGCAAACTGGTTCTGGCCATGGCTGCAGCATCCGCGCTGTCGTCTGGCATGGCGAATGCGCTGGGCCTGGGGGAGCTGACCCTGAAGTCGGCACAGAATCAGCCGCTGGACGCCGAGATCGAATTGCTCGACGTGCGCGACCTCAAAGCCACCGAAGTGGCGCCGAGCCTGGCGCCACCGGAAGAGTTCAGCAAGGCCGGGGTGGCGTTTCCGACCTACCTCGAAGACCTGACCTTCACTCCGGTGATCAACCCAAACGGCAAAAGTGTGCTGCGCGTGACGTCAAGTCAGCCGCTGCCAGGGCCGGTGGTCAAGTTCCTGGTGCAGGTGATGTGGCCGCAGGGTCGCTTGCTGCGTGACTATAGCGTGCTGCTCGACCAGGCCAAGGCACAGGGCGAGAAACCTGCAGCGGGCAATGTCACACCGGCCATGACCGGTGCCAGCAGCTACACCACCCAGCGTCGCGACACCTTGTGGCAGATTGCCGCGCGTAATACCCAGGGTGGTTCGATCCAGCAAACCATGATCGCTATCCAGGCTTTGAACCCGGACGCCTTCATCGGCAACAACATCAACCAGTTGAAGGTTGGCCAGGTACTGCGCCTGCCCGATCAGCAGCAGATCCAGAGTATCGCCCAGGGCGAGGCGAACCGCGAGGTGGCCGAGCAGTATGCCGCCTGGCGTGAAGGCCGTCGCCTGGGCCCGCGTGCCCGCCAGCTGGATGCCACCCGTCGTGGCGCCGCCGAGGCTGCACCGTCGCGTATCGCCCAGGGCGACAACCTGCGCCTGGTCAGCCCGGGCAATCAGGCCGATGCCGGCCAGGCCAAGGCATTGAGTGACAAACTGGCCATGGCCCAGGAAAGCCTGGACACCAGCCGTCGCGACAACGAAGAACTGAAAAGCCGCATGGCGGACCTGCAGAGCCAGCTGGACAAGCTGCAGCGCCTGATCGAGTTGAAGAACAGCCAGCTGGCACGTCTGGAAGGCCAGGGCGCAGCCGCGTCGACAGCGGCTGCCGCTACCCCGGACCAGCCAGCGGTCCAGCCGGCGCCTGCTGCTGCCGATGCCGCATCCAAGCCTGTGCCGGCCGCTCAGCCTGTACCCGCCAGCCAGCCGAAAGGTGCGCTCGACGCGGTCCTGGGCAACCCGTGGCTTTTGGGGATAATTGCCGGTTCCAGCATCCTGGTGCTGGCACTGCTGCTGTGGCTGCTGGCGCGCAAGCGCAAAGCCCAGCAAGAAGCTGAGAAGCACCTGCGCATGGCGCGGGCGCTGGAAGAAGAGCAGGGCACAGGTTTCGACAGCGATACCGAGAGCTTCGACGGCGTCGAAGCCACGGAGCCTGGCGTAACCCTGTCGCCGGCTGTGGTCGCCGCTTCGGCTGCTGCTGCCGTCGCTGCGGAAAAAGTGGCGGAACCGGCTGCCGAGGCAGAGCCCGAGCCTGAACCGCAAGCAGACCCGCACGCCGCACTGCTGGCACAAGTCGACCAATGCCTGTCCGAAGGCCGCCTGAATCGTGCCGCCGACCTGCTGGAGCCCGCCGTGGCCGCCGCACCGGAGCGTGACGACCTGCGTCTTAAACTGATGGACGTGTACGCCCGTCAGGGTGACCAGAGCGCGTTTGCCGAACAGGAGCGCCAGTTGCCGGCCAGCGAGCAGAACGTTGCCGAAGTCGCCGGGCTGAAAGAGCGTTATCCAGCCATGCTTGGCCTGGGCGCGGCGGCGCTGGCTGCCGAAATGGATGAGCAATACGTGCAAGAGTTGTTGCACGATGAGCCCGAGGCGCCGGTGGTTGCTGATGTGGTGCCTGACGAGGTATCTGGGTTCGAACCGCAAGTGGAGGCTGAGCCAGAGGCTGTCGGGCAAGCAGAGCCTGACGCAGAGCTGGATGCCTTCGATGAAGTGCCAGCGCTCGATGTATCCGGCCTGGATGGGCAGGATCTGGACAGCGCCTTCGACCTGAGCCTGGATGACGAGCTGGCCGATGAAGACCCGCTGGCCGCATCCGTGCTGGATGAGCCGGTGGCGCAGGGGGGCGTACCCGACGAGCTGGTAATCGCTGAACCTGTGCTGGATGAGCCCGTACAGGAAGAAGCTCAGCCAGAAGAACCACCGTTTGCCGTGGATGCCGAGCTGCAAGCCGACGCCGACGCTGATTTCGAAGCCATGCTGGCGCAAGCCGAGCCTCAGCCTGCCGTGGACCTGTCTGATTTCGACCTCGACATCAGTGAGCCTGTGGCTCCAGCCACTCCGGATACGGTGGAGCAAGGTCCGGTCGATGTCGCCGCCGAACTGGCTGCCTTCGACAGCGAGCCTGAGTTTGACCCGGTCTCCGAGTTTGACCTGCCGTCGGACTTCGACTTGTCCCTGTCGCTGGACGACGATTCGCCGGCAGCCAAGAGCTTCGCCTCGGAGCTTGACGACGTCAACGCCGAGCTCGACAAGCTGTCGCAGAGCCTCGAAACGCCTTCGTTGGAGCCGCACTTCACCAGCGAAGACGCGGTTGCGCAGCCAGAGCCCGAGCCATTGGACGACCTGGACTTCGACTTCTTCTCCGGCAGTGACGAAGTCGCCACCAAGCTCGACCTGGCCCGTGCCTACATTGACATGGGCGATAGCCAGGGCGCGCGCGACATCCTTGATGAAGTGGTCAAGGATGGCGACGACAGCCAGCGCCAGGAAGCCGAGGACATGCTCTCCCGGCTGGTTTGATGCAAGCAGGGCAGGCCTCTTCGCGGGCTTGCCCGCTCCTACAGGGGCCCCACGAATTTTCGACCTTGTGAGTGAGCTGTGGGGGCGGGCGCGCCCGCCACGAGGCCCGCAAATGCAGTGCGCATCCACCGGCAGCCCTACAAGGCTGCCGTTGTCGTTATAATCCCCGCCATTCCGTACACCCCACAGGTTTCATGCTCTTGGACATCATCGACACCGCTACCGCCGAATCCGCGGCCGAAGGCTACTCCCGCATCGCCCTGGGCGTGGAATACAAAGGTGCGCGCTACCGCGGCTGGCAGCGCCAGGCCAGCGGCGTGCCGAGTGTCCAGCAAGCCCTGGAGCAAGCGCTGTCCAAGGTCGCCAACGAGCCGATTTCGGTGATTTGCGCCGGGCGTACCGACGCCGGCGTTCACGGCTGCGGGCAGGTCGTGCACTTCGATACCCGTGCCGTGCGTGACGAGCGCGCCTGGACCATGGGCACCAACTTCAACCTGCCGCACGACATCAGCGTGGTCTGGTCGCGGCCAATGCCGGCCGACTTTCATGCCCGCTTCAAGGCCTGCGCCCGGCGCTACCGCTACGTGATCTACAACGACCCGATTCGCCCGGCGCACCTGGCCGAGGAAGTGACCTGGAACCACCGCCCGCTGGACGTCGATCGCATGGCCGAGGCCGCGCAGTTCCTGCTCGGTACCCATGACTTCAGCGCCTTCCGCGCCAGCCAGTGTCAGGCCAAATCACCCATCAAGCACATCTATCACCTGCGTGTTACCCGCCATGGTCAGATGATCGTGCTGGACGTGCGTGCCACCGCCTTCCTGCACCACATGGTGCGTAACATTGCCGGTGTGCTGATGGCCATCGGCGCCGGCGAGCGTCCGGTTTCCTGGGCCCGCGAAGTGCTGGAAGGGCGCAACCGCCGCGAAGGTGGGGTAACGGCCCACCCATACGGGCTTTACCTGGTGCAGGTGGAGTACCCCGAAGCGTTTGCGTTGCCCAAGCGTTACATCGGCCCACACTTTTTGAGTGGTTACGAGGCGTTGGCAGACTGACGGGCGAAAAGCCATTTGCTAACATCCGCCCTTTCGCCGCAACAATCAGGGTTCGTGTTCCATGAGCAATGTTCGCAGCAAGATCTGCGGGATTACCCGCATCGAAGACGCACTGGCCGCTGCCGAAGCGGGTGCCGATGCCATCGGCTTCGTCTTCTATGCCAAGAGCCCGCGGGCAGTGGACGTGCGCCAGGCGCGGGCGATCATCGCCGAGTTGCCGCCATTCGTGACCACGGTCGGGTTGTTCGTCAATGCCTCGCGCTGCGAGCTGAACGAGATCCTCGAAGTGGTTCCGCTGGACCTGCTACAGTTTCACGGCGATGAAACCCCGCAGGACTGTGAAGGTTACCACCGCCCCTGGATCAAGGCCCTGCGTGTGCGCCCCGGCGACGACCTTGAGGCCGCCTGCCGGCTTTACGCGGGTGCCCGCGGCATTTTGCTGGACACCTATGTGCCGGGCGTACCCGGGGGAACCGGTGAGGCGTTCGACTGGTCATTGGTGCCGGCGCGTCTTGGCAAGCCGATCATCCTCGCGGGTGGGCTGTCGGCCGATAACGTTGGCCAGGCCATTGCACAGGTAAAGCCTTACGCGGTGGATGTCAGCGGTGGCGTCGAGCAGGCCAAGGGCATCAAGGATGCGGCGAAGATCGAGGCCTTCATGAAGGCGGTGAAACAGGCTTGATGGCAGATGTGACGGCTGGCTGCGCGCCATCGTCCATAGCTTTCGCAGCCCTGCTGGGCCGCCGCCAGTACCAATGGCGGCAAGAAAATACATTAGCGGTGGAGTGGCGCGCTGGAAGCCCCGGCGGCCGGTCCACCATCGTTTCATAAAAGATTTTGAGCTCAAGGGCAGGGCAGGGACGGTGATGCTGTCCCCCCGCCTGCCAATACTGGAGAAAGAAAGCATGAGCAACTGGTTAGTCGACAAACTGATCCCTTCGATCATGCGTTCCGAGGTGAAGAAGAGCTCGGTGCCCGAGGGCCTGTGGCACAAGTGCCCGTCCTGCGAGGCCGTGCTGTATCGTCCGGAGCTGGAAAAGTCCCTGGATGTCTGCACCAAGTGCAATCACCACATGCGTATCGGCGCACGTGCGCGCATCGACATTTTCCTTGACGCTGAAGGCCGGGCTGAACTGGGCGCTGACCTGGAGCCGGTCGACCGCCTGAAGTTCCGTGATGGCAAGAAGTACAAGGACCGCCTGACCGCTGCGCAGAAGCAGACCGGCGAAAAGGACGCGCTGATCTCCATGAGCGGCACCCTGATGGGCATGCCGATCGTGGTTAGCGCCTTCGAGTTCTCGTTCATGGGCGGCTCCATGGGTGCCATCGTCGGCGAGCGCTTCGTACGCGCGGCCAACTATGCCCTGGAAAACCGCTGCCCAATGGTTTGCTTCTCCGCTTCGGGCGGTGCGCGCATGCAGGAAGCGCTGATCTCGCTGATGCAGATGGCCAAGACCTCGGCCGTGCTGGCGCGCCTGCGTGAAGAAGGCATCCCGTTCATCTCGGTCCTGACCGACCCGGTGTATGGTGGTGTTTCCGCCAGCTTGGCGATGCTAGGTGACGTCATCGTCGGTGAGCCAAAGGCCCTGATCGGCTTCGCCGGCCCACGCGTGATCGAGCAGACCGTACGCGAGAAGCTGCCTGAAGGCTTCCAGCGCAGCGAGTTCCTGCTGGAGCACGGCGCCATCGACCTGATCATCTCCCGTGGCGAATTGCGCCCGCGTCTGGCCCGCCTGCTGGCGCAGATGACCGGTCAGCAAACCCCGGAAGAAGCGCGTGAGGCGGCTGCCGTCGCGTGATGAAACAACGATCCCTGGGCGAATGGCTCGCCTACCTCGAGCAATTGCACCCCTCGGCCATCGACATGGGCCTGGAGCGGTCGCAGAAGGTGCTTGCCCGCTTGTCGCTGGGCAAGCTGGCGCCGCGCGTGGTGACGGTAACCGGCACCAACGGCAAGGGTTCGACCTGTGCCTTCGTGGCTTCGTTGCTGCGTGCCCAGGGGCTCAAGGTCGGTGTATACAGTTCGCCGCACCTGTTGCGTTACAACGAGCGGGTGATGATCGATGGCCAGGAGGCCAGCGATGAGCGCCTGTGCGAAGCCTTCGCCGCCGTCGAGGCGGCACGGGGCGATATTTCCCTGACCTACTTCGAGATGGGTACGTTGGCCGCGTTCTGGTTGTTCTACCAGTCGCAGCTGGATGCCGTGGTGCTCGAGGTGGGCCTTGGTGGCCGCCTGGATACCGTGAACGTAGTGGATGCCGACTTCGCCCTGGTGACCAGCATCGGTGTCGACCATGTTGATTACCTGGGGGATACCCGCGAGCTGGTGGCCTTCGAGAAGGCTGGCATCTTCCGCCCGGGCAAGCCGGCCTTGTGCGGCGACCTGGATCCGCCCAAGCCGTTGCTGGACAAGGCCGCCGAACTGGCTGCGCCACTGTTCCTGCGCGGTCGGGAATTCGACCTGGCCAGCACCGATGGCTGCTGGAGCTGGCGCGGTACTGCGGCTGATGGCGCGCAGGTAGAGCTGCATGACCTGCCTTTGCTTGACCTGCCCATGGAAAACGCCACGCTGGCCCTGCAGGCTTACCTGCTGATGGGGCTGCCGTGGGATCCGGCGCAGGTTCGCCAGGCGCTGCTGGATACCCGTATCACTGGGCGTCTCGACCTCCGTAATTTGAACTGGCACGGCAAGCCGGTAGCGTTGCTGCTGGATGTCGGGCATAACCCGCATGCGGCGCAGTACCTGGCCAGGCGCCTGGCGGCCCGGCCGCTGAAGGGGCGTCGCCTCGCGGTATTTGGCCTGCTCGCCGACAAGGATCTGGAGGGCGTTATCGCGCCGCTGCAGGGCCTCATCGACGACTGGGCGGTGGCGCCGCTGGATACCCCGCGCAGTCGCCCGGCCGCAGAGCTGGTCACGTACTTGGCGAACCTCGGTGCCGCGGTGAAGTCTTATGCCAGCGTCGACGCAGCCCTTGAAGGGCAATGTGCGCAGGCGACGGCGGATGATCAGATCCTGCTGTTCGGTTCGTTTTTCTGTGTCGCCCAGGCGCTGGAATGGCTGGAGCGGCACGCCCAGGAGGGTGGAATAGATGGCTGTGCTGGATAAAGGGATGAAACAGCGCATGGTGGGTGCGCTGGTGCTGGTGGCGCTGGCGGTTATCTTCCTGCCGATGCTGTTTACCCGCGAGGACGAGATGCGCCAGGTGCACGTCGAAGCCCCGCAGGCACCGGCCATGCCCAGCCTGCCGGAAGTGAAGGTGGAGCCGGTTGCCGTACCGGAGCCGCAGGTTATTCCGGAGGCGCCGCAGCAGGCGCCCGTGGTGATCGACGAGTCGACTGCCCCGGCCAGTACACCGAGCCAGCCAATTACCCCGTCGCCGCAGACCCAGGCGCAGGTTCAGCCGCCCAAGCCGCAGGCGCCCGCGCCCAAGGTAGAGGCCAAAGCTGCTGCAACACCAGCGCCTGCCGCACCATCGAAGATCGACGTCAATGGCCTGCCAGTCAGTTGGTCGATCCAGCTGGCCAGTCTGTCCAACCGCGCCGGTGCCGAAAAGCTGCAGCAAACCTTGCGTAGCCAAGGTTATAACGCCTATATCCGTACAGCGGGTGGCATGAACCGTGTGTACGTGGGGCCGTTGATCGAGCGCGCCGAGGCCGAGCGCGTGCGCGACGCGGTCAACCGTCAGAACAGCCTCAAGGGCTTTGTGGTGCGCTTCCAGCCCGAGCGCAGCTGATTCCCCGGGGCGGCGATGCCGCCCATTTGCGAGTGGGCCCGCTCTTACAGGTACCGCGTCGCTGCAAGGCGCACACAGAACCTGTGGGAGCGGTCTTGGCTGCGAATCGCCCAGCACCAATCCAGCTGACATTCCGCTTACTCCCGGCCCGCCGCTCTGGTAAAATGCGCCGCCTCAAACGTCTGCAGGCAGCACCGTGGCATTTACCTTGGTTGATTGGGCGATCATCGCGATCATCGCCGTCTCCACATTGATCAGTCTCAAGCGCGGCTTCGTCAAGGAGGCCTTGTCCTTGCTCATCTGGATCATTGCCGGTGCGGTTGCCTGGATGTTCGGCGGTTCGCTCTCGGTGTATCTTGAGAGCTATATCCAGACGCCATCGATGCGCGTCATCGCTGGCTGCGCCATTCTTTTCGTCGCCACCTTGCTGGTGGGGGCCATGGTCAACTTCCTTGTCGGTGAGCTGATCCGCGTGACCGGGCTGTCCGGCACCGATCGTTTCCTGGGCATGGCCTTCGGCGCAGCGCGCGGGGCCTTGCTGGTAGTGGTGGCCATAGGCCTGATCAGCCTGGGGCCGGTTCAACAAGATACCTGGTGGCAGGAATCACGCCTGATACCACAGTTTCTCTTGGTCGCCGACTGGTCGAAAAACCTGATTCTGGGTTTCACCGACCAATGGACGCCCAGTGGCCTGATCAGCACTCCGGCTGATCTTCCGTTCAAGGAACAGTTGCTCGGGCCGTCCAAGCCCTGAGCACTATTCACTCAAGTTTCATCAAAGTAGGGGTTGCGTCGCATGTGTGGCATCGTCGGTATCGTCGGTAAGTCGAACGTCAATCAGGCGCTGTATGACGCGCTTACGGTCCTCCAGCACCGCGGCCAGGACGCTGCCGGTATCGTGACCAGCCATGACGGCCGGTTGTTCCTGCGCAAGGATAATGGCCTGGTGCGCGACGTGTTCCAGCAGCGCCACATGCAGCGCCTGGTAGGCAACATCGGCATTGGCCACGTGCGCTACCCGACTGCGGGCAGCTCGACCTCGGCCGAGGCCCAGCCGTTCTACGTCAACTCGCCTTACGGCATCACCCTGGCTCACAACGGCAACCTGACCAACGTCGAGCAGTTGGCCAAGGAGATCTACGAGTCCGACCTGCGTCACGTCAACACCAACTCCGACTCGGAAGTGCTGCTGAACGTGTTCGCCCATGAGCTGGCGGTGCGCGGCAAGCTGCAGCCGACCGAAGAAGACGTGTTCGCTGCGGTCTCCCATGTGCACAGCCGCTGCGTTGGCGGTTACGCCGTGGTGGCCATGATCACCGGCTACGGCATCGTCGGTTTCCGCGACCCCCATGGCATTCGCCCGGTGGTGTTCGGCCAGCGTCACACCGACGAAGGCGTGGAATACATGATCGCCTCGGAAAGCGTTGCCCTGGACGTGCTCGGCTTCACCCTGATCCGCGACCTGGCACCGGGCGAAGCGGTGTACATCACCGAAGAAGGCCAGTTGTTCACCAAGCAGTGCGCCGAAGCGCCAAAGTTGCAGCCGTGCATCTTCGAGCACGTCTACCTGGCTCGCCCGGACTCGATCATCGATGGGGTCTCGGTGTACAAGGCGCGTCTGCGCATGGGTGAAAAGCTGGCCGACAAGATCATGCGCGAGCGCCCCGATCATGATATCGACGTGGTCATCCCGATCCCGGATACCAGCCGTACCGCCGCGCTGGAACTGGCCAACCGGCTGGGCGTCAAGTTCCGCGAAGGTTTCGTCAAGAACCGTTACATCGGCCGTACCTTCATCATGCCCGGCCAGGCTGCGCGCAAGAAGTCGGTGCGTCAGAAGCTCAACGCTATCGAGCTGGAGTTCCGCGGTAAGAATGTGATGCTGGTGGACGACTCGATCGTGCGCGGCACCACCTGCAAGCAGATCATCCAGATGGCCCGCGAAGCCGGCGCCAAGAATGTCTACTTCTGCTCCGCGGCTCCTGCAGTACGCTACCCCAACGTCTACGGCATCGACATGCCGAGTGTTCACGAACTGATCGCCCACAACCGCACCACCGAACAGGTGGGTGAGTTGATCGGCGCCGATTGGCTGGTCTATCAGGACCTGCCAGACCTGATCGACTCGGTCGGCGGCGGCAAGATCAAGATCGAGCAGTTCGATTGCGCGGTGTTCAACGGTGAGTACGTCACTGGCGATATCGACGAAGCCTACCTCGACCGCATCGAGCAGGCCCGTAACGACTTGGCCAAGGTCAAGAACCAGGCCGTCAGCGCGATCATCGACCTTTACAACAACTGATTTTGGGAGCGACGGCATGACGGATCAATGGGATGCCGGGCGACTGGACAGTGACCTCGAGGGTGTCGGTTTCGACACCCTGGCGGTGCGCGCTGGTCAGAACCGTACCCCGGAAGGCGAGCACAGCGAAGCGCTGTTCCTGACCTCCAGCTATGTGTTCCGCACGGCAGCCGATGCTGCTGCGCGTTTTGCCGGTGAAACACCGGGCAACGTCTACTCGCGCTACACCAACCCGTCGGTGCGTGCCTTCGAGGAGCGCCTGGCGGCCATGGAAGGGGCCGAGCAGGCCGTGGGTACGTCCACCGGCATGGCGGCGCTCCTGGCCGTGGTCATGTCGCTGTGCAGCGCCGGTGACCATGTGCTGGTGTCGCAGAGCGTATTCGGCTCCACCATCAGCCTGTTCGAGAAGTACTTCAAACGCTTTGGCGTACAAGTGGACTACGTGCCACTGGTCGACCTCACCGGCTGGGAAAAGGCCATCAAGGCCAACACCAAACTGCTGATCGTCGAATCGCCCTCCAATCCGCTGGCCGAGTTGGTCGATATCACTGCGCTCAGCGAAATCGCCCATGCACATGGTGCCATGCTGGTGGTGGACAACTGTTTCAGTACCCCGGCGTTGCAGCAGCCGCTGAAGCTGGGTGCCGACATTGTGTTCCACTCGGCCACCAAGTTCATCGACGGCCAGGGCCGCTGCATGGGCGGTGTGGTTGCCGGCCGTACCGAGCAAATGAAGGAAGTGGTCGGTTTCCTGCGTACCGCAGGTCCAACCCTCAGCCCGTTCAACGCCTGGATCTTCACCAAGGGCTTGGAAACGCTGCGCCTGCGTATGCGTGCACACTGCGAAAGCGCTCAGGCCCTGGCCGAATGGCTGGAGCAGCAGGACGGCGTGGAGAAGGTGCATTACGCCGGCCTGCCCAGCCACCCGCAGCACGAACTGGCCAAGCGCCAGATGAGCGGTTTTGGTGCAGTGGTCAGCTTTGAGGTCAAGGGTGGCAAAGAGGGCGCGTGGCGTTTCATCGACGCTACCCGAGTGATTTCCATCACGACCAATCTGGGTGACAGCAAAACCACCATCGCTCATCCGGCGACCACCTCACACGGTCGTCTGTCGCCGCAGGAGCGTGAAGCGGCGGGTATCCGCGACAGCCTGATCCGCGTTGCCGTGGGCCTGGAAGACGTGGCCGACCTGCAGGCTGACCTGGCGCGCGGGCTGGCAGCATTGTGATCGAAATCAGCGGCAGCACCCCGGGCCACAATGGCCGGGTAGCCTTGGTCACAGGTGCCGCCCGCGGCATCGGTCTGGGCATTGCCGCATGGCTGATCTGCGAAGGCTGGCAAGTGGTGCTGAGTGATCTGGACCGCCAGCGTGGTACCAAGGCTGCCAAGGCGTTGAGCGACAACGCCTGGTTCATCACCATGGACGTTGCCGACGAGGCCCAGGTCAGTGCCGGAGTGTCCGAAGTGCTCGGGCAGTTCGGCCGGCTGGACGCGCTGGTGTGCAATGCGGCCATTGCCAACCCGCACAACCAGACGCTGGAAAGCCTGAGCCTGGCCCAGTGGAATCGGGTGCTGGCGGTCAACCTCAGCGGCCCCATGCTGCTGGCCAAGCATTGTGCGCCGTACCTGCGTGCGCACAATGGGGCGATCGTCAACCTGACCTCTACCCGTGCTCGGCAGTCCGAACCGGACACCGAGGCTTATGCGGCAAGCAAGGGCGGCCTGGTGGCCTTGACCCATGCCCTGGCCATGAGCCTGGGCCCGGAGATTCGTGTCAATGCGGTGAGCCCGGGCTGGATCGATGCCCGTGATCCGTCGCAGCGCCGTGCCGAGCCGTTGAGTGAAGCTGACCATGCCCAGCACCCAACGGGCAGGGTGGGGACCGTGGAAGATGTAGCGGCCATGGTTGCCTGGTTGCTGTCACGCCAGGCGGCATTTGTCACCGGCCAGGAGTTTGTGGTCGATGGCGGCATGACCCGCAAGATGATCTATAGCTGAGTACCTTGTTTAAACTGCGCCGGCCTTTTTGCGGGTAAACCCGCTTCTACAACGGTTAATGTCCGACTGTAGGAGCGGGTTTACCCGCGAAGAGGCCGGCACAGGCAATAACCTCACGTTGCCTTTTTGAAAAAAATTCAATGGGGCTATTGACTTAGCTTCGTCACCTGCGTAAATTTCGCGGCCTCAGCGAAGCAAACGCAACAAGCAACATCGCGAGGGTGATTAGCTCAGCCGGGAGAGCATCTGCCTTACAAGCAGAGGGTCGGCGGTTCGATCCCGTCATCACCCACCACTTCCTGAGATGTTCCTGGAGTATCGGATTCGCAAGAAGCCGATAGCCAGAGAGGAACGCACTGCGCAGCGGTAGTTCAGTCGGTTAGAATACCGGCCTGTCACGCCGGGGGTCGCGGGTTCGAGTCCCGTCCGCTGCGCCATTTTTCAGTAACAGATGGGTGCCTTGCACCGGTCTGAGGCCACAAGGCAAACACCTTGGGCTGATCCCAGTTTCAATCGGGCGCAAGCCTGAACGATACGCAGCGGTAGTTCAGTCGGTTAGAATACCGGCCTGTCACGCCGGGGGTCGCGGGTTCGAGTCCCGTCCGCTGCGCCATCTTCGTTTCAAGGTCCCTAGAACGCCTTGAAGCAAACACAAGAGAAGCGATCACGTTATCGCTTTTTTTGTGCCTGCCCTGAGGCCATTGTGTCGGAAAGGGTAGACCCAGTTTTCAATCGGGCGAAAGCCTGAATGATACGCAGCGGTAGTTCAGTCGGTTAGAATACCGGCCTGTCACGCCGGGGGTCGCGGGTTCGAGTCCCGTCCGCTGCGCCATCTTCGCTTCAAGGCCCCATGAACGCCTTGAAGCAACGTTAAAGCGACCTTCGGGTCGCTTTTTTCGTTGGTGCACCTGGCAAATGCCGGCCTTTACCCGGTTCTACACCAAGCTTACAGATTCTTCACCGACCAGTGGTTCCTGTGCCTGCCTGCTGTGTTGCACAATAGGCACTTCCCTCACATACCCGGAATTCGCAATGACCAGATCTTCCGTCTTTGGTGCGCTCGGGCTGGCCCTGGTGCTGGCGGGCGTGACCGGTTGTTCCTCGAAAAAAGCGGCCGTCTATGAGCACGAGAACTTCGATGACTCGGGCACCTTCTCGCGCAGCTTTCCGGTGAGCGATGCCGGCTCTTGCGAGGCCGCCCGGCGTGCTTTGCTCAGCCAGGGGTATATCATCACCAGCAGCGGCGCCAACCAGGTGGTGGGTAACAAGAGCTTTCAGCAAAACAGCGAGAACCACCTGCAGATCAGCTTCAATGTCACCTGTGCACCGGACGTGAGCGACGACCAGCACTCGACCATGTTCGCCAACGCCCTGCAGGACCGCTATGCGCTGAAAAAGTCCAACACCTCCGCCAGCCTGGGCGTGGGAGTGCTGGGTTCGGTGTCGATGCCGATCGGCTCCAGTGACGACTCGATGGTCAAGGTAGCTAGCGAGACGGTGACCGCGGCGCAGTTCTATGACCGCTATTTTGCCTTGGTCGAGAGTTACCTGCCCAAGCCGAAGAAGGTCGAAAAGGCCAAGGTCGAGGCGCCCAAGGTGGAAAAGCCGGCGGTGGACCTGGGGCTGCCGGAGCAGGCTGCGGCGAACCCGGTGGCGCCGGCTCCTGCGCCTGTGGCTGAGACTGCGCCAGCGGCCGTTGCCCCGACCACTGAGGCAGTGGTGGCTCCGGTGGTGGATGACAGCCAGGGTTCACAACCGGTGGCTCCACCGGTGGAGGCTGCGCCGATTCAGGTGCAGCAGGATGCCCAGTCGGCGGAGGTCGCAGCCCCCTCCCTTTGATTGGTCGCCTGAACCGGCCCTTTTGCCGGCAGCCCGCGAAAGGGCCGGTTCAGGCTGTAAACATCCCCTGTTACAGACGCCCCGCGATAACCTCCTGAACACCTGCTACGTTTACCTCTCATAAGCTTGTCATCATCCCTTCATCCCACCTGCTTAGGCTGAAGGCGATACCTACAAAGGCATAATGAGCAAAGAGGACGCAGGGCAATGGATGAATACCAGGAAGAACTACTCGAAACCCAGGCTTACGAACTGGACACCCCGGAACCGGCCGACGACGCCACCGAACTCTAGCCCGGCTGCCGCTGGCTGCGGCGGAACTCCCCCGGCGTGAGGCCCGTCCAGCGCTTGAATGCGCGCTGGAAGGCCTCGGCCGAAGCAAACCCCAACAGATAGGCAATCTCGCCAAAGGCCAGCGCCGTGTCACGGATGTAGGTCTCGGCCAGGTCGCGCCGGGTTTCGTTGAGCAGGTCGCGAAAGCGCGTGCCTTCCTCGGCGAGCTTGCGGCGCAAGGTCCAGCTTGGCAGCTGCAAGTGCAGCGCCACTTCCTCCAGGTCCGGTTCACGGCCGCCATTGAGCAGCGGGCCCAGCAGGTGAGTAATGCGCTCACCCAGGCTGCGCACCCGCGTGCGCTGCAGCAACTCTGCTTCGCACAGCTGCAACAGGTGCTGCCAGGTACTCGGGCAATGCCCGGGGTTGGCCAGTTGCAAGGTGGCGCGGCTCAGGCGCAGCTGATTGCCGTCCGCGGCGAACTGCACAGGTGTGCTGCAGAGTGGTTGATAGCGCGCGGCATAGGAGGGCGCGGCAAACTCGATGTCCAGGCGTTCGGCCTGCACCGGGGTGCCGGCAAGGTCGGCCAATTGGGCCAGCCACCCGGCCAGCAGTGAGTCGACCACAAAGCGGTTGTAGTCGTTATATGGGCTGATGGAGTAGAAACGCAGCCAGGCGCCCTGGTCATCTTCCTGAAAGCTGGAATGGCCACGGTAGTTGGCCGCGTAAAGCGGCTCGAAACGCAGCAGGGTGCGCGCGGCCTCGCCGAGAGTGGGGGCCTGGGCCGCAGTGACCCCGGCCAGACCTGTATGTGCCAACCGGCTCAGGCGCCCTATGCGCAGACCTAAAGCGGCCTCACCGCTCATTTCGATAGCGGCGTGGCCCAGGTGCATGTAGCGGGGGATGGACAGGCGTGCGCCGGCCTCGCTCAGCCGTGTCGCATCCAGGCCGTAGCGGCGCAGCAAAGGTTCAGGGTCGTGGCCCAGTTCGCGCAGGGCTTCGCTCAAAGGCTGGACAAAACCAACCGACAGCTCGCCCAGGCGCACGCGGGGGCGGGCCATGGGCTTACAGCCACACATTCAGCAGGCGAGCACCCGGGCTGGGTGGGGCGGCGAGCAACGCTCCCGACTGGTGAGCAAAGCCCTGGCCATCGCTGCCCTGTTCCCAGAACTGCCCGCGCATGAACACGCTCATGCTGCTGATGCCGGCTCCAGCCACTTCGGTCAGGCGTTGCCAGGCCGCCTGTTCACTGACTTCGCCGCGCTGCAGTGCCAACCCGGCGCTGGCATCCTGGTGGCGATTTCCTCGCCAGGGTGCTTGCCAGCTGCCCTTGCCACTGAGAAACGCCGGGTTGGCGACCAGTTGTACGGCTTGTTCAGTCAGTTGCTGGTGGTTGTCCGGGTACCAGCTGTCACTGCCCACCAGCACCCCCAGGCGCCCGGCCGGGGTCTGCACGACCTGCAGCGGGTGCTGGCGGCCGTCGTGGATGTAGCGGCGCATTTCACTGTCGGGATATTGTTGACGCTGCGGCTCGCCCAGCAGCGAGCCATCGCCGGCAAACACCACACTGCTGTTGAACAGTGGGCCACGGCCGGCATGCAGCACGCCCTGTTTCACATAGGGTTCGGGCAGCACGATCGAACCGGCCACCAGGGTGACGCCAAATTCCTTTGCCAGGCCGCCAAACAGTTGCTGGTAGTCTGTGGCCATTTGCTCGGCCTTCATGCGCAAGTGCGCATCGGCACGCCAGTCGTCGCCCTCAGCGCCAAGAACCGCGAGGCCGTAGCGAAGCGGGTTGCTCAGTTCCAGCCATTGCAGGGCCTCGCGGCTGTGGCTGACCTGGTACAGCTCGTTCTTCTCACCGCGCGCCCACAGCCAGGTACCGATATGCTCCGGCAGCACCACCACGGTGCGCGGCCCCACCAGCCCCTGGGCACGGGCTTGCTCCAGATAAGCGGCGAGCTTGCGGTGCAAGCGTTGCAAGTTCTGATAGTCGCCTGGGAACAGCAGTGGTTCGACACCGAGCAAGTTGCCGTGCTCGCCCGGTACGCCATGGTTAAGCGCCAGTTCGATGCGCAGGTCGGACAGGTAGTGGCCTTCCGGGCGCTGTTGGGTCCAGAAACCGTAGCCGCAGACGGCGGCGATCATCACCAGCGCCAGGGCGCTTGCCAGGAGTTTTCGCATCAAGCGTGGGTATTCGCTAAAAGTGGAGTGGCCATGCGGAGCGATGAAGCCGCAATCTCGCGCCTTTTGATCGGTTTGAGTAGCGCACTGCATTGAACCATGCACAATCGACTTTTGATCATACCAAAGGAATGGCGATGGGCGTGCAACGAACCCCGGGCATTGAGGCCCGGGGTTGTGTAGGCAAGGTCAGGCGGCCAGCGTCGCGAGGGCGAGGCGTTTGTCCTGGATGCAGAACTTCTCGAGCAACTTGAGCGAGCCGCCGAATATCAGCGCACCGGAGTAGGTGATGTCGGTCAGGACAAAGGCATCCGGTTCACTGAAGGGCCATTTGACCTGGTTCGCCGCCACTTTGACCATGGGCGCTATGGACGGAATGTTGTTGGTTACCCCACCCGCCACCACGCGCTCGATGATCACGTGGATGACGATGCTGACAATGGCCACCACCAACGCTGCGATGATGCCGACGATCAACGCCATCACCTTGCCGCCCACACCACCAGCCACCGCAGTGGCCACGGCGGCAATCGCGCCTAGGATGGCTTCGGTGACGACCACCCAGGTGGCGATGTCTGTCGTGTTTTGGACATCCGGGTCTCCGACCATGGCATATACCATCACCTGTTCGCCCTTGTCGTTGACGCCCAGTTGTAGCGTCTGCTTGGTGACGATGCGGGTATAGGCCACGATACCAGGTGAGATGTCGGTGCGTACCTTGCATTCGGTACGGATATAGGACTCGTCGAAGTTGATATCGAACTTTTCGGCCACGGGATGATAGGTGATGGCCCCAAACTTGACGCTGTCGAGCTTCAGGTCGTTGGCAGTGATGGATGTGCCCGCCGCATCCAGGGTGAAGTTGGCCTCGGTGGTACCCTCGAAGATGAACGGCAATGCCGCCAGCAACTGGTACTTGACGAAGATCTCCCGGCTGATGAGGAAGTTGGCATTGTTGTCCGCAGCCAGCATCACGGCAGGCAACTGGTTCGGCAACCCCGTGGAGTCACGCTCGTTGGTCATGGCCAGCACCCCGAAGATGCTGCTTTCCTCACTGTTCTTGTCGGTATAGGCATAGCTCATGGAGGTGGCCCGCAGCCATTTGAATTCCTCGCTTTCCTTGCCCATGTTGTTGATCAGTACGGTACTGAACAGGGTGTCGAACTTCTTCAGGTTCTCGGGCTGGTTCAGCCAGTCTTCGAGTACGCCGCGCATCACGCTCTGGTCAATGCCGCTCAAGACGTTGTTCGGGTCCCTCAGGGCAATCACCGCAGCGATCGGGTCATCCGGGTCCGTTGCCTGGGTGTTGACTTGCAGTTCATACGTGCCGTCTGAAGCCGATATTGGATTGGGCGCCGGGAAGTAGCTGAGCTTGACGTAGACATCCGCAGACATCCCCTGGACCTGGTAGGTTTTGCCGTTGAGGCCTTTGTATGTCCCTGAGCCGAAGGGGATGCGTACCTTGACGTTGCGTCCGTCGCCGCCGGTGGTAATCGACCAGGCGTCGAAGTCTGCCTTGAGCGAGAAGCTGTCGACCCCTGCGTCGATGTTGGCGGGGTAGGTTTTTTCCAGGGCGATGCGCTGGTTGAGCGCAGAGACCCGGCAGATGCTCACGGTATCCCAGCCATTGGTCGTGACCGTACTGGCCAGCGTTCCGGCATTGGTCAGTAGCTGCGCGGCGCGCAAGGTGTCTTCGGAACTGTGTACAAGCGCCGCGTTGCGGTACAGCGGCGATTCGCGCAGGGTCTGGCGCGCGGTTTCATTGAGGTGATCGAGGCGTAGCGAGATGGGCTGGGCAAACCCGGCCAGCATGACCTTGCTTTCATTGCTCATGATACGGCTCCTTGTGTTGGTGGGGTCACACGTAGTTGATGACAAGGGCCTCGGCGAGGTAGCTCGACGAAGCGGTATGCGTGTCGTTGCTCCAGGACACGCAATCGATGGTGTCGGCCTTGACCGAGCCGCCACGCGCGGCGATGGCGCTGATCAGGTCATCGGAGATCACAGCAGTGACGATGTGGGTGATCAGGCTGACGATGGGCGAGAGCCAGGCCAGGTACCAGGGAATATGCACTTCCTTTCTGAAGTCGGACGACTGCTTGACGAAGGTGATGGTGTTGCCATCGAGCACCAGCTTCATCCTCAGCCAGCCGTTCCACTTCATGTCGATGCCTGCGTGCAGGTCGCAGTCGCCCTGATAGTCGACGGTGATGAAGTCACCGAGCATTCGTGCAGGGTTGCAGCCGGCGAAGACAACGGGGGTGTACCAGATCGCCCCTGATTTGATGGCCTTCATACGCAAGGTCGGTATGTTGACCATTTGCGTATTGTCGACACGATAGTCCTGCGCCGTGGCGCCCTGGTAAAGCTGAAGCAGCCCGGGCAGTACCAGGTGCTCCAGTACCAGGCGTGGAGACAGCACGTAGCTCGACTGCCCACCCTGGCTGATGCCTGACACATCGATATCCAGTGGCAGCTCACTGATGTCGCGCTCGGTACATACGGCCATGATCGCCAGGAAGCCCGAATCGAGGTAGGCATAGGTGCATTTGCGTGGTCTGGCCCATTCCGGGGCGGTGGCTTTGCTGAAGTTGATGGTCGCGAAGGTGTGGGTGAACTGTAGGGGATGCTCGACCAGGTAGTTGCAGATACAGTCCAGCACCACGGTGGCGAAAGGGCCTAGCGAGCCGTCGGGGTCTTGCAGGGTGATGCCGCGTAGCCAGCCACCTTCGTTGTCCTGCAGGGGTTGAGTGGCTCCGGCCTTGCGCAGGAAGGCCGACTTCAACTGCATCTGGCCGTCGCCTTGTGGCAACAGCGACAGGGTGACCTCGATGATGGCAACCGCGCCGGCCAGCGAGCGGCTGGTGCCACTGGCCTCGAAAAAGCCTGAGCGTATAGGCATGCGCAGGCGCAGCAAGCGACCGCCGCCACCGTTGACGACCGACCAGCAGTCGAACACCCCGTGGCAGGCGTAGCCTTCATCCGAGGTATAGGAAAATTCGTGGTCGAGGCTGTTCCAGCTGGCTGCCAGGTCACTGTTCACGCTGTCCTGGCGAACGATGCTGATGGTGTCCCATCCTTTTGTCAGCATGAGCGAACCCTCCGGGCGCACTGATAGGCGCCGCGTTCCATGGGTGGATGATCAAACGTGCTTGAAGAGTCTGGCAGAGCCGCGTTGTCTGGCAAATGCGCGGGGAGACTGTTTGGCGATCAAGCCAGGCGAACCTTATAGCGCTGAAGATCTGGAGCCTTCCCGACAGGTGCTGACTTTGCTGTTCATAATGATCATTAACTTGTCATTTTTGATCATTGAGGCAATTCAAACGGCTGTTTAATGTCGCAGGCAGACAAACGACGGGGCCCGCCACCCAGTGAGGTGCCCGCATTCCGTGATCACGCCATCAGGGGACCTTTCCATGGCCGCCGACCGCTACCCGCACCTGCTTGCCCCGCTGGACCTGGGCTTTACCACCTTGCGCAACCGCACCCTGATGGGCTCGATGCACACCGGCCTCGAAGAGCGCCCCGGCGGCTTCGAGCGCATGGCTGCATACTTTGCCGAGCGCGCCCGCGGTGGCGTTGGCCTGATGGTCACTGGCGGCATTGCGCCCAATGATGAAGGCGGGGTGTATTCCGGTGCGGCAAAGCTCAGCACCGAGGAAGAGGCCGACAAGCACCGCATCGTCACCGAGGCGGTGCACGCTGCCGGTGGCAAGATCTGCCTGCAGATCCTGCATGCCGGGCGCTACGCCTACAGCCCACGACAGGTGGCTCCTAGCGCGATCCAGGCGCCGATCAACCCGTTCAAGCCCAAGGCGCTGGACGAGGCGGGTATCGAGAAGCAGATTGCCGACTTCGTCAATTGTGCCGTGCTGGCCCAGCGTGCCGGTTACGACGGTGTCGAGATCATGGGTTCGGAAGGCTACTTCATCAACCAGTTCCTGGCCGCCCACACCAACCACCGCACCGACCGCTGGGGCGGCAGTTATGAAAACCGCATGCGCCTGGCAGTGGAAATCGTCAGCCGGGTGCGTGGCGCGGTAGGGCCGAACTTCATCATCATCTTCCGCCTGTCGATGCTCGACCTGGTCGAGGGTGGCAGCACCTGGGACGAAATCGAGCTGCTGGCCAAGGCCATCGAGCAGGCCGGCGCTACCTTGATCAACACCGGAATCGGTTGGCACGAGGCGCGTATTCCGACCATCGCCACCAAAGTGCCGCGTGCGGCCTTCAGCAAAGTCACCGCCAAGTTGCGGGGCGTGGTGAGCATTCCGCTGATCACCACCAACCGCATCAACACCCCGGAAGTGGCCGAGGCGGTGCTGGCCGAGGGCGATGCGGACATGGTCTCGATGGCCCGACCGTTTCTCGCCGACCCAGACTTCGTCAACAAGGCCGCTGCCGGTCGCGCGGATGAAATCAACACCTGCATCGGCTGCAACCAGGCCTGCCTGGACCACACCTTCGGCGGCAAACTGACCAGTTGCCTGGTCAACCCGCGTGCCTGCCACGAGACCGAACTCAACTACCTGCCTGTACGTGCGGTGAAGCGCATTGCCGTAGTAGGCGCCGGCCCGGCTGGCCTGGCGGCGGCCACCGTGGCGGCCGAGCGGGGCCACGCGGTGACCCTGTTTGACGCCGCCAGTGAGATTGGTGGCCAGTTCAACGTCGCCAAGCGGGTGCCGGGCAAGGAAGAATTCTTTGAAACGCTGCGTTACTTCCGCAACAAGGTCAAAAGCACGGGCGTCGACCTGCGCCTGAATACCCGCGTGGATGTGCAGGCACTGGTGGGCGGCGGCTTTGATGAAATCATCCTGGCTACCGGCATCGCCCCGCGTACCCCGGCGATTGCGGGCGTGGAGCATGCCAAGGTGCTCAGCTACCTGGACGTGCTGCTCGAGCGCAAGCCGGTGGGCAAGTCGGTGGCCGTGATTGGCGCGGGAGGTATCGGCTTCGATGTGTCCGAGTACCTGGTGCATCAGGGCGTGGCCACCAGTCAGGACCGAGGGGCATTCTGGAAAGAGTGGGGCATCGACACCCAGCTTCAGGCGCGAGGTGGTGTGGCCGGGATCAAGGCCGAGCCGCACGCCCCGGCACGGCAGGTGTACCTGCTGCAGCGCAAGAAATCCAAGGTGGGTGACGGGCTCGGCAAGACGACCGGCTGGATTCACCGCACCGGGTTGAAAAACAAAGGGGTGCAGATGCTCAACAGCGTCGAGTATCTGGCTATCGACGATGCCGGCCTGCACATTCGTGTGGACGGCGGCGAGGCGCAGGTGCTGGCGGTGGACAATGTGGTGATCTGTGCCGGGCAAGATCCGCTGCGCGAGCTGCAGGAAGGGCTGGAGGCGGCGGGGCAGTCGGTGCACCTGATTGGTGGCGCGGATGTGGCGGCCGAGCTGGATGCCAAGCGAGCGATCAACCAAGGCTCGCGGTTGGCGGCTGAGCTCTGAGGTCGTTGGGACTGCGTGAACCCGACACCTGCACGTGTGGGAGCGGGCATGCCCGCGAAATAGGCGACGCGGTGGATGGCACCGCCTTTGTCGGTGTTCGCGAGCGAACCCGCTCCTGCAAGCGCTTCCGGGCTTTCCCTGTAAACTGCGATCCATGCATGTATTCGACCTTCCCCAAGCCCCGCTGCAATTTCTGGACTTACCCTGGCTGAATCAAGCCCAGGTCCAGGCCGCCATTCTGCGCCTGGACCTGATCGACCCGCTGATCAGCGGCAACAAGTGGTTCAAACTACGCCACCACCTTCAACAGGCCGGCGCCAGCAATGCCCCGGGCCTGATCAGCCTCGGCGGCAACCATTCCAACCACCTGCACGCCTTGGCCGCTGCCGGCAAGCGTTTCGGCTTCGCCACCGTCGGCCTGTTACGCGGCCATGCCCAGGACACGCCAACCGTGCGTGACCTGCAGGCGCTGGGCATGGAACTGCATTGGCTAGGCTACGGCGGCTACCGTGCACGCAACGAACCCGGTTTCTGGGAACCTTGGCAAGCACGCTATCCAGGCTGGCACTGCATCCCCGAAGGGGGCGGCGGGCTGGCCGGTGCGCAGGGCTGCGCACTGATCATGCAGCAGGCGCGCGCGCAGATCGCGGGATTGGGCTGGTCAGACCATGACGCCTGGTGGCTGGCTGCTGGAACGGGGACTACCTTGGCCGGCCTTGTACTGGCCGAGGCGGGTGCACATGCCGTACATGGTGCGCTGGCAGTGCCCAGGGATCATGGGGTGCCAGAGACGGTGGCAGCACTGGCCGGCACGCACGGCTACCAGCTACACGACGCCTGCCGTGGAGGTTTCGGAAAATTCGACGATGAGCTACTGACCTTCATCGCCGACTGCGAGCGGCGCACTGGCGTGCCGCTCGAAGCCCTCTATACCGGCAAGGCTCTGCTGGCCTTGCGTGATCAGGTTGCTGCCGGGCAGTTCAAGCCCGGCAGCCGCCTGATCTTCGTGCACACGGGTGGCCTGCAGGGCCGACGCGGTTACTTGTAGGGCAGCATGCGCAACAACGTGTTGTCGCGTTGCACATAGTGGTGGTAAAGCCCGGCCAGTGCATGCAGGCCGATCAGCCAGTAGCCCCAGCTGCCAATACGCTCATGCCAGCCTTTGATGAACTTGGCCTGGTCCGGGTTCGGGCCGATCAGATGTGGCAGCTCCAGGCCGAAGAACGGCACCGGTTTGTCGGCGGCGCTGAGGATCAACCAACCGGCCAGCGGCAGACCGATCATCATCAGGTAAAGCGCTAGGTGCATCAGGTGCGCCAGGCCGGTCTGCCAGGCTGGTGGTTTTGGCACGATGGGCGGAGTCGGACGGCTCAGGCGCATGGCCAGACGCAGCCAGACCAGCACGAACACGCTCAGCCCCAGCATGAAGTGCAGGTCCTTCATCAGGTTGCGTTCGGCGCTGTCCTTGGGAAACAGCCCACGCAGTTCGATAAGGGCATAGACGGCAGCCAGCAGCACCAGCATCAGCCAATGCAGGGCGATGGACAGGCGTGCGTAATGGGTTGTAGGGGGGGATGAAACCATGATCGGTCCTCGTCATCAGGTCGGGAAGGCGCTCTTGCTGGCGCTCAGGTGCCATTGTAATGGTTGCCAGAAACGAATCTTTGCGCTGGGTCTGTGAAAATTGTGTTGCCAGCCACCGCCCCTTCGCGGGCACGCCCGCTCCCACAGGTACTGCACAGGCTTCAAAGACTGTGCAGTGCCTGTGGGAGCGGGCGTGCCCGCGAAGGGGCCGGACCAGGCGACATCAGTTACCGGGCAGATACGGCCAGTCATCAGCCACCAGAAACACCCGCTCCACCTCCTGCCAGGCGCCATCGGGCTCCTGCTCCAGTCGCACCAGCAACTGCGCCGGTGCCTGCTGCTCCAGCATATGCAACCAGGCTGCAAACTGCTCCGCCAGCCAGCATTCGCCTGCCTCGAACCGCGCAGGTGCCAGCCAGGCATGCCGTTGCAGCGGCTGCCACCGTTCACCTTCAGCCAGCACCCAGTCCTGCCGTCGCACCCAGCGCCCGTGCAAATGCTGCGGGTTGGCGCCGGTGGGTGGCTTGGCATGGCCCGGCCACGGGTAGAAAAGATAGCCGCCCAGCCACACATGTGCCTGTACCTGCTCAATCCCCAGCTTGGCCAGCATCTCGCGGCTCTGCGCCCCCTTGGACATGGGCAACTGGTGCCCCGCCAGGTGTGCAAGCTTGGTCCCCAGCCGATCATGGCAACCAGGCCCCAGCCAGGCATGCGGGTCGTGCCCGGCGTCTTCCGGGCCCAGGTACAGCTTGATCGCCAGTTCCAGGTGGTGCACGCCGTCGCGGTCGCGCAGCACCACGTCGAGCTCGCCCAAGGTGCGCCCGCCGTCGCGAATCGCCAGGTTGGCGGCCAGCAGTTCGATGCCTGGCGCCTGGCTCAGGGCAAATTGCCACAGGCGTTCGTAGTAATGTCCCAGGCGCCGGCTGCCCAATTGCGCCAGCCACTCGCGCAACGGTCGGTCATCGGCATCCAGGGCCCGCAACCACTGTTCAAGGCGTTGCGGCTGCTGCGCCCACAGGCTGCCCGCCAGCGGGTGTCGCTGGGGGCAGGGCGGGGCGCTGAGCAGGGGCGGCGACAACAGGGCCCATGCCAGGTCACGCACGGTGGAGTGCTGCAATTGTCGGGGCAGGTCGTGGAGCTGGGCGAATGGCGTCATCCTGCGAGCATAGCCGGTTTGCCGCTGCCCGGTGGTTTCGCCCATAATCGGCGCATCGTCACCCGCCGCAGAGCCTCGCAGGAGCCCCATGGAGCAATTTCGCAATATCGGTATCATCGGTCGCCTTGGCAGCTCGCAGGTGCTCGACACCATTCGCCGACTTAAAAAATTCCTCCTCGATCGCCACCTGCACGTGATCCTCGAGGACACCATTGCCGAAGTGCTGCCCGGCCATGGTTTGCAAACATCCACCCGCAAGCTGCTGGGCGAGGTCTGCGACCTGGTCATCGTGGTCGGCGGCGACGGCAGCCTGCTGGGCGCAGCCCGCGCGCTGGCCCGGCACAACATTCCGGTGCTGGGTATCAACCGTGGCAACCTGGGTTTTCTCACCGACATCCGCCCCGACGAGCTGGAACAGAAGGTCGCCGAAGTGCTCGACGGCCACTACCTGGTGGAAAACCGCTTCCTGCTGCAGGCCGAGGTGCGCCGCCACCACGAGGCCATCGGCCAGGGCGATGCGCTGAACGACGTGGTGCTGCACCCGGGCAAGTCCACGCGCATGATCGAGTTCGAGATCTACATCGATGGCCAGTTCGTCTGCAGCCAGAAGGCCGATGGCCTGATCGTCGCCACCCCCACCGGCTCCACTGCCTATGCGCTGTCGGCCGGTGGCCCGATCATGCACCCCAAGCTCGATGCCATCGTCATCGTGCCGATGTATCCGCACACCTTGTCGGGCCGGCCGATCGTGGTCGACGGCAACAGCGAGCTGAAGATCGTGGTGTCCAAGGACCTGCAGATCTACCCACAGGTGTCCTGTGACGGCCAGAACCACTTCACCTGTGCCCCCGGCGACACCATCACGGTCAGCAAGAAGCCGCAGAAACTGCGCCTGATCCACCCGCTGGACCACAATTACTACGAGGTCTGCCGCACCAAGCTGGGTTGGGGCAGCCGCCTGGGGAGCAGTGACGACTGATGCTCGATCCGGCGCGAAGTTTTGACATCATCGGCGACGTGCACGGCTGTGCGCTGACCCTTGAACGCCTGCTCGACGCCCTCGGATACAAGCGCGTGGCCGGCGTGTGGCGCCACCCGCGACGTCAGGTGCTGTTCCTTGGCGATATCGTCGACCGCGGGCCACGCATTCGTGAGGCGCTGTACATCGTCCACGACATGGTCGAAGCCGGCCAGGCGTTCTGCATCATGGGCAACCACGAATACAACGCCCTGGGCTGGGTCACCCCGGCGCTGCCAGGCAGCGGCAAGGCCTATGTACGCGAACACACGCCGCGGCATGCCCGGCTGATTGACGAAACCCTGACCCAGTTTGCCCAGCACCCTGGCGACTGGCACGATTTCGTCAACTGGTTCTACCAGCTGCCGCTGTTCGTTGACGCCGGCCGTTTCCGTCTGGTGCACGCCTGCTGGGACCCGCGGCTGATCGAGCCGCTGCGCCAGCAATACCCCGACGGACGCATCGATGAACACTTCATCCAGGCCTCGGCCGTGAGTGGCAGTTTTGCCGACACCGTGTGCAACCGCCTGTTGCGCGGTACCGACATGCGCCTGCCGGACGGGCTGACGCTGACCGGCGGCGACGGCCTGACCCGCGCGTTCTTCCGCACCAAGTTCTGGGAAGAAGACCCGAAAACCTACGGTGACATCGTGTTCCAGCCCGATGCCTTGCCCGAAGACGTGGCCAGCACCCCGCTCAGCCACAGCCAGAAGAACGCCTTGTTGCGTTATGACGAAGACCAGCCGATGCTGTTCGTCGGGCATTACTGGCGCAGCGGCCGCCCGGCACCGATCCGCGCCAACCTGGCCTGCCTGGACTACAGCGCCGTGCTCTACGGCAAGCTGGTCGCCTACCGGCTGGATGATGAAACCCGTATCGACCCACACAAGTTCGTCTGGGTCGACGTCGACCGCCCACAGGCCAACCAATGAACATTATCGAAGTGATGCGCCTGCCGCTGTCGGTCGACCTCAGCGGCTTCGTCCACCTGTTGCAGCGCTTGCAGGTGCCGCACCGGGTAAGCGAGGAGGGCGATGCCCAGGTCCTCTGGGCTCCCGACACCCTGGCCGAAGATGTGCTGCAGCTCTACCAGCGCTACCCGGACGGCAACGCCGACCTGCCGGCCAGCGCCGACCTTGTAGGGGCGGGTTCACCCGCGAATGCCCCCACACAGCCTTCCCTGGCGGCCCAGGCCAAGGCCTGCAAAATCACCACCCTCACTTTGCTGCTGTGCTTCATCGTCGCCGGCCTTACGGGGCTTGGTGACAACTTCACCACCATCAGCTGGTTCACCTTCCTCGACTTCCGTGTCCAGGGCGACTACCTGTACTTCACCTCGCTGGCGCAAACCCTCGACCAAGGCCAGTGGTGGCGACTGGTGTCGCCCATGCTGCTGCACTTCGGCGTGCTGCACCTGGCCATGAACAGCCTGTGGTACTGGGAACTGGGCAAACGCATCGAACTGCGCCAGGGCCCGTGGGCGTTGCTGGGCCTGACCCTGCTGTTCAGCCTGGTGTCCAACCTGGCCCAGCACTACACCAGCGGGCCGAGCCTGTTTGGCGGCCTGTCCGGCGTGCTGTACGGCCTGCTCGGGCATATCTGGCTGTACCAGTGGCTGGCGCCCGACCGTTACTTCAACCTGCCCAAGGGCGTGCTGGTGATGATGCTGATCTGGCTGGTGGTGTGCCTGACCGGCGTGGTCGGCACCCTCGGCCTTGGCCAGATCGCCAATGCCGCCCACGTCGGCGGGCTGCTCATCGGATGCCTGACCGGGCTCTTGGGTGGGGCGCTGGCCCGGCGTAAACTGTCGGCTTGAATCAGGAGACACTATGTCCACTTTCGCGCAAATGATTGAAAACATCACCCCGGAAATCTACCAGAGCCTGAAACTGGCGGTGGAAATCGGCAAATGGTCGGATGGCCGCAAGCTCACGGCCGAGCAGAAAGAACTGTCGCTGCAGGCGGTCATCGCCTGGGAGATGAAGAACCTGCCCGAGGACCAGCGCACTGGCTACATGGGCCCACAGGAATGCGCGTCGAAGTCCGCGCCCATCGCCAACATTCTGTTCAAGTCGGACTCGGTACATTGATCGAACTCGCTCGTGGCTCGTTGAGCAAAATGGGCGTCAGCCTGCAGGCACCGGTGGTGCAGTACAGCTTCCGCCTGGATGACATGCAGGTGCCGGTCAACCCGATGATCGGCCAGCGCCTGCGCCTGGAATACCTCGGCGCCATTCATTGCAGCCATTGCGGCAAGCGCACCAAGACCAGCTTCAGCCAGGGTTACTGCTACCCGTGCATGACCAAGCTGGCCCAGTGCGATGTGTGCATCATGGCCCCGGAAAAATGCCACTACGACGCCGGCACCTGCCGGGAGCCGTCGTGGGGGGAACAGTTCTGCATGGCCGACCACATCGTGTACCTGGCCAATTCGTCTGGGATCAAGGTCGGCATCACCCGTGCCACCCAACTGCCCACCCGCTGGCTCGACCAGGGTGCCAGCCAGGCGTTGCCGATCATGCGCGTGGCCACTCGGCAGCAATCGGGCCTGGTCGAAGACGTGTTGCGCAGCCAGGTGCCGGACCGTACCAACTGGCGTGCGCTGCTCAAGGGCGATGCCGAGGTGCTCGACCTGCCGGCCATCCGCGAGCAGGTCTTCGAAGCCTGCGCCGACGGCCTGCGCGAGTTGCAGGGGCGTTTCGGCCTGCAGGCTATCCAACCGCTGCCGGACGCAGAGGTGGTGCAGATGAACTACCCGGTCGAGGCATACCCCAAGAAGATTGTCAGCTTCAACCTCGACAAGGACCCGGTGGCCGAGGGCACGCTGCTGGGCATCAAGGGCCAGTACCTGATCTTCGACACCGGTGTGATCAATATTCGCAAGTACACGGCCTACCAGTTGGCCGTGCTCCAGTAAAAAGGACCTGCACATGCGTACCGAACAACCGCAAGTGATCTACCTCAAGGATTACCAGGCGCCGGAGTACCTGATCGACGAGACGCACCTGACCTTCGAGCTGTTCGAGGACCACACACTGGTTCACGCGCAACTGGTCATGCGCCGCAACCCGGCACGCGGTGCCGGCCTGCCGCCACTGGAACTCGATGGCCAGCAGCTGGAACTGCTGCGCGCCTCGCTGGATGACCAGGAACTGCAGCCAGGCGACTACCAGCTCGATGCCGACAGCCTGACCGTGCAGCCCAAGGCCGAGCGCTTCACCCTGGACACCAGCGTGAAAATCCACCCGGAAAGCAACACCGCCCTGGAAGGGCTGTACAAGTCGGGCAAGATGTTCTGCACCCAGTGCGAGGCCGAGGGCTTCCGCAAGATCACCTACTACCTCGACCGCCCGGATGTGATGAGCACCTTCACCACCACGGTCATCGCCGAGCAGCATCGCTACCCGGTATTGCTGTCGAACGGCAACCCGATCGGCAGCGGGCCGGCCGAAGACGGCCGCCACTGGGCGACCTGGGAAGACCCGTTCATGAAGCCGGCCTACCTGTTCGCCCTGGTGGCCGGTGACCTGTGGTGCGTTGAAGACAGCTTCACCCGTCAGTCCGGCCGTGATGTGACCCTGCGCATCTACGTCGAGCCCGAGAACATCGACAAGTGCGACCACGCGATGGTCAGCCTGAAAAAGTCCATGCGCTGGGACGAAGAAGTCTATGGCCGCGAGTACGACCTGGACATCTTCATGATTGTTGCGGTCAACGACTTCAACATGGGCGCCATGGAAAACAAGGGCCTGAACATCTTCAACTCCAGCTGTGTGCTGGCCCGTGCCGAAACCGCCACCGATGCTGCGCACCAGCGCGTCGAAGGCGTGGTCGCCCACGAGTACTTCCACAACTGGTCGGGCAACCGCGTCACCTGCCGTGACTGGTTCCAGCTGTCGCTGAAGGAAGGCTTCACGGTATTCCGCGATGCCGAGTTCAGTGCCGACATGAACTCGCGCACGGTCAAGCGCATCGAAGACGTGGCCTACCTGCGCACCCACCAGTTCGCTGAAGACGCCGGCCCCATGGCCCACCCGGTGCGCCCGGACAGCTTCATCGAAATCTCCAACTTCTACACCCTGACCGTCTACGAGAAGGGCGCCGAAGTGGTGCGCATGGTCCGTACCCTGCTGGGTACCGAAGGCTTCCGTAAAGGCAGCGACCTGTACTTTGAACGTCATGACGGCCAGGCGGTAACCACCGACGACTTCATCAAGGCCATGGAGGACGCCAACGGCGTCGACTTCACCCAGTTCAAGCGCTGGTACAGCCAGGCTGGCACCCCGCGTCTGGAAGTCAGTGAGGCGTATGACGCCGCCGCGCAGACCTACAGCCTGACGTTCCGCCAGAGCTGCCCGCAGACCCCGGACAAGGCCGCGAAACTGCCGTTCGTGATCCCGGTGGAGCTGGGCCTGCTGGATGCCGCCGGCAATGACCTGCCGCTGCAGCTGGCTGGCGAGGACGCCGCTCAAGGGACCAGCCGCGTGCTGTCGGTGACCGAGGCCGAGCAAACCTTCACTTTCCAGGGCATCCAGGCCAAGCCGCTGCCATCGCTGCTGCGTGGCTTCAGCGCCCCGGTGAAGCTGAGCTTCCCGTATGACCGCGACCAGTTGATGTTCCTGATGCAGCACGACAGCGACGGCTTCAACCGCTGGGAAGCGGGCCAGCAGCTGTCGGTGCAGGTACTGCAGGAACTGATCGGCCAGCATCAACGCGGTGAAGCCCTGAAGCTCGACCAGCGCCTGATCACCGCCCTGGGCACTGTGCTGGGCAACGAATCGCTGGACCCGGCCATGGTGGCCGAAATGCTCTCGCTGCCAGGTGAGGCGTATCTTACCGAGATCAGCCAGGTGGCCGACGTCGACGCCATCCACGCCGCCCGCGAGTTCGCACGCCAGCAGATCGCCGAACACCTGTTCGACGCCCTGTGGGCGCGTTACCAGGCCAACCGCGAAGTGTCGCGCAGCACTGCCTATGTGGCCGAGGCCGAGCACTTTGCCCGCCGCAGCCTGCAGAACATCGCCCTGTCGTACCTGATGCAGAGTGGCAAGCAACAGGTGCTGGAGGCGACCCTGGAGCAGTTTGAGCACTGCGACAACATGACCGAGCGCCTTACCGCGCTGGCGGTACTGGTCAACTCGCCGTTCGAGGCCGAGCGCGCGAAAGCGCTGGAGGCGTTTGCCGAGCACTTCAAGGACAACCCGTTGGTCATGGACCAATGGTTCAGCGTGCAGGCGGCCAGCACGCTGCCGGGCGGGCTGGCGCGGGTCAAGGCATTGATGCAGCACCCGGCCTTCACCCTGAAGAACCCGAACAAGGTGCGTGCGCTGATCGGTGCCTTTGCCGGGCAGAACCTGGTCAACTTCCATGCTGCCGATGGCTCAGGGTATCGCTTCCTGGCGGACCTGGTGATCGAGCTGAATGCACTGAATCCGCAGATTGCATCGCGGCAACTGGCGCCGCTGACCCGCTGGCGCAAGTATGACGATGCGCGTCAGGCCCTCATGAAGGGCGAACTGGAGCGGATTCTGGCGTCTGGCGAGCTGTCCAGTGATGTGTATGAAGTGGTGAGCAAGAGCCTGGCGTAAGTCTGGTGAATTGGGGCTGCTGTGCAGCCCTTCGCGGGTGAACCCGCTCCTACAGGGGGATGCAACCTTTGTAGGAGCGGGTTTACCCGCGAAGGGCCGCCCAGCGGCCCCGGCTTTCCCCGGCCGACAACAAAACATAACACCCCGCCCGTTGTACTCCCGCAAACATCCCCGCTACGATCCCCTCAAGCTATTGCAGGCCTCTAGATCAGGCATTCGCAAGGCCTGCAATGCATTGACCCACCAAAAAGAACACAACAAGGGGGCAGTCATGAGGGAACAGTTACGTATGCCAGCCAGGCGTGGCGCCTGGCCATGGGCAGCCAGCGCGATGCTGGCACTGGCATTGGGGATGTGGGCCGACAGTGCCCAGGCCGCGGCAGCCGATGAATACTCCACCGAGTCGGCCAAGGCCAGTGAAAGCCTGTTGATCGACACCACCCATGCCGGCAAGCGCCTGGTGGTGGTTGGTGATCGCGGCCACATTCTGTTCTCCGACGACCAGGGCAGCACCTGGACCCAGGCCCGGGTACCCACCCGGCAATTGCTCACTGCCGTGTTTTTCCTCGACGACAAGCGTGGCTGGGCTGTCGGCCATGACGCACAGATCCTCACCAGCAGCGACGGCGGCGCTACCTGGAGCAAGCAGTTCGAAGACCTCGCCCGTGAAGCGCCCTTGCTCGATGTCACCTTCCTCGATGCCCGGCACGGCTTTGCCGTGGGGGCCTATGGCGCCTTGCTGGAAACCACTGATGGCGGGCAGCACTGGCAGGACGTGGCCGAGCGGCTGGACAACCCGGACCAGCTGCACCTGAACGGTATCGCCCAAGTGCGCGATGCCGGCCTGTTCATCGTGGGTGAGCAGGGTGGTATGTACCGCTCCGCCGACAGGGGCCAGACCTGGGTCAAGGTCCAGGGCCCTTACGAGGGCTCGCTGTTCGGCGTGATCGGCACCGCCAGGCCGCAGACCCTGCTGGCCTACGGCCTTCGCGGCAACCTGTTCCGCTCCAGCGACTTCGGTGACAGCTGGCAGCCGATCGAACTCAAGGCCGCGCGCGGTACGCTGGAGTTCGGCCTGGCAGGCGCTACGCTTGTCGATGATGGCACCCTGGTGCTGGTCGGCAATGGTGGCAGCGTGCTGCGCAGCACGGACGACGGCCAGACCTTCAGCGTGTACAACCGCGCCGACCGCCTGGCCCTGGCCGGCGTCAGTGGCTTGGCCAATGGCGGCCTGCTGCTGGTGGGGCAGGGTGGTGTGCATCTGGCCAGCGCCGAAGGGGCTGATCAGGCTGCCCGGGAGGTGCGTCCATGACCAGCAGGGAGAGCATTGCCATGCACTCGCATCACCAGGACAAGGCCACGCTGCTGGAACGCCTGATCTTCAACAACCGCCCAGTGGTCATCGCCCTGTGTGTGCTGGTCAGTATTTTCCTGTTCTGGCAGGCCACGCAGATTCGCCCGTCGACCAGCTTCGAGAAGATGATCCCGCTGCAGCACCCGTTCATCGAGCAGATGATGGAGCACCGCAACGACCTGGCCAACCTTGGCAACACCGTGCGCATTTCGGTGGAGGCGGTGAACGGTGACATCTTCGACAAGGACTACATGGAGACCCTGCGTCAGATCCATGATGAGGTGTTCTACATCCCCGGTGTCGATCGGGCCGGGTTGAAGTCACTGTGGAGCCCCAGCGTGCGCTGGAGCGAGGTCACCGAAGAGGGTTTTTCCGGTGGTGAGGTAATCCCCAACACCTACAACGGGTCGCAGGACAGCCTCGATACCCTGCGCGACAACGTGCTCAAGTCAGGCCAGGTGGGGCGCCTGGTAGGCAACAACTTCAAGTCCAGCATCATCGACGTGCCGCTGCTGGAGAGCTACCCCGACCCGCAGGACTCGGGCAAACAGGTGAAGCTGGACTACCAGCAGTTCTCTCACCTGCTGGAAGAGAAGATCCGCGACAAGTTCCAGGCACAGAACCCCAATGTAAAAATCCACATCGTCGGCTTTGCCAAGAAGGTCGGTGACCTGATCGATGGCCTGGTGATGGTGGCGATGTTCTTCGGCGTCGCCCTGGTGATCACCTTGGTGTTGTTGTACTGGTTCACCTGGTGCATCCGCAGCACTGTCGCCGTGCTCATTACCACACTGGTGGCGGTGGTCTGGCAGCTGGGGCTGATGCATGCGGTGGGCTTTGGCCTGGACCCGTACTCGATGCTGGTGCCGTTCCTGATCTTCGCCATCGGCATTTCCCACGGGGTGCAGAAGATCAACGGCATCGCCCTGCAGTCGAGTGACGCCGACAACGCCCTTACCGCTGCCCGGCGCACATTCCGTCAGTTGTTCCTGCCGGGCATGATCGCCATCCTTGCCGACGCAGTGGGCTTCATTACCCTGCTGATCATCGACATCGGGGTGATTCGCGAACTGGCCATCGGCGCCTCCATCGGCGTGGCGGTGATTGTGTTCACCAACCTGATCCTGTTGCCGGTGGCCATCTCCTATGTCGGCATCAGCAAGAAGGCCATCGAGCGCAGCAAGAAAGACGCGACCCGCGAGCACCCGTTCTGGCGCCTGTTGTCGAACTTCGCCAGTGCCAAGGTGGCGCCGGTGTCGGTGGTGCTGGCGCTGCTCGCCTTCGCCGGTGGCCTGTGGTACAGCCAGAACCTGAAGATCGGCGACCTCGACCAAGGGGCACCGGAGCTGCGCCCCGACTCGCGCTACAACCAGGACAACAACTTCATCATCAGCAACTACTCGACCAGTTCCGATGTGCTGGTGATCATGGTCAAGACGCCGTCGGAGATGTGCTCGGTCCACTCGACCATGGCGCCGATCGACGAGCTGATGTGGACCATGGAAAACACCCCTGGCGTGCAGTCGGCGATTTCCCTGGTCACCGTTTCCAAACAGGTGATCAAGGGCATGAACGAGGGCAGCCTGAAATGGGAAACCCTGTCGCGTAACCCGGACATCCTCAACAATTCCATCGCCCGGGCTGACGGCCTTTACAACGGCGACTGCTCATTGGCACCCGTGCTGGTGTTCCTCAATGACCACAAGGCTGAAACGCTGGAGCGCGTCACCGCCGTGGCCAAGGCGTTTGCCGACAGCCATGACAAGGAAGGCCTGCAGTTCCTGCTGGCGGCGGGCAACGCTGGCATCGAGGCCGCGACCAACGAGGTGATCAAGTCGGCCGAGCTGACCATCCTGATCCTGGTGTACATCTGCGTGGCCGTGATGTGCCTGATCACCTTCCGCTCGTTCGCCGCCACACTGTGCATCGTGCTGCCCCTGGTGCTGACCTCGGTGCTGGGCAACGCGCTGATGGCCTACATGGGCATCGGGGTGAAAGTGGCGACCTTGCCGGTGGTGGCGCTGGGTGTGGGCATTGGCGTGGACTATGGCATCTATATCTACAGCCGCCTGGAAAGCTTCCTGCGTGCGGGGTTGCCATTGCAGGAGGCGTATTACCAGACCCTGCGCTCGACCGGCAAGGCGGTGCTGTTCACCGGGCTGTGCCTGGCCATTGGGGTATGCACCTGGATTTTCTCGGCGATCAAGTTCCAGGCGGACATGGGCCTGATGCTGACCTTCATGCTGCTTTGGAACATGTTTGGTGCGCTGTGGCTGCTACCGGCATTGGCGCGGTTCCTGATCAAGCCCGAGAAGATGGTGGGCAAGGAGGGTGGGTCGATCTTTGCCCATTGATTGCAGGGGGGGCCGCGTTGCGGCCCCAAGGTTATACTGCCGACTCATTTCAGATTGGTACCCCTATGTCCCCCCTCGCTACCGCCCTGCAGTCCTGCGATATGCTTCTGATCGACGGCCTGCACGCCTTCGACTTCACCGCCGATGAAACCGGCCTCACTGTCGAATGCATGGACGGCCGCCAATTGCGTCGCTGGTCGTTCACCCCCGAGCAAGTCGCTGCCGCCATCGCCACCGGAGACGAGTGGCAACTCGACGATGCCAACGGCGCGCATCGACTAGTCTGTATGAGTGCCTTTCGCGCCCCGGATGATGACCAAGATGAACCGGACCTGGACGAACCTGCTGACCGCTAGCCTGATGAGCCTGACTATCCACGCCCACGCCTCGACGTTGCTGGTGGGCAGCTACACCGATGGCGCGAGCCAGGGTATCTACCGCTATCAGTTCGACGACAAGGCTGGCCGCATCGACCCCACGCCGCAACAAGTGGTCAAGAGCGTCAACCCTTCATGGCTTGTGCTGTCGGCCGACCAGCGCCAGCTGTTCGTGGTCAATGAAACCCCGGGTGGCCATGCCAGCAGTTTCAGCGTCAGCACCAAGGGCGAGCTCAAGCCGCTCAACCAGGTGGTCACCCACGGTGACGAACCGACTCACGCCAGCCTCAGTCGTGACCAGCGTTATCTGTTCGTGGCCAACTACGCGGTAAAGCCTGACCCTGGCGGCAGCCTGGTGGTCATCCCGGTGGCCAGGGACGGCAAGCTCAAAGCCGTGGTGCAACAGGCTCGGCACAAGGCGAGTGGCGTCAACCCCGAACGCCAGGCCGGTGCCCATGTGCACGCACTGGTGCTGTCGCCCAACGGCCAGCATGTGTATGCCTGCGACCTGGGCGCGGACAAGGTATTCATCTACCGCTATGACGGCGCCAGTGTGGACAAACCATTGAGCCCGGCAATCCCGGCCTCGGTGGCCTTGCCGCCAGGCAGTGGGCCCCGTCACCTGCTGTTCGACGCCAAGGGCCAGCATGCCTACCTGACGCTGGAAATGAGTGGCGAAGTGGTGATGTTCGATGTCGAGGATGCTGCTCTGCTTGAGCGTCAACGTCTGCCGCTGACCGAGCTGCAGGATGCAGCGGCCAAGGCAGCGGGAGGCCTGCACCTGTCGGCAGACGGCCGCTTCCTGTACGTGAGCAACCGTGGTACGGCGAATGAAATCCTGGTGTTTGCTGTTGGCAAGAATGACGGCCAGTTGACGTTCGTGCAGCGCCGCTCCGTGGAAGGCGACCATCCCCGCGAATTTGCCCTGGACCCTAGCGGCAAATTCCTTCTGGTGGCCAACCAGAAGAGCAACCAGATCGTGGTCATGCGCCGTGATCTCTTGACTGGCAAGTTGGGGGAAACCGTGCAGACCATGGCGCAGGACGCGCCTTCGGACCTGAAGTTCATCGAGTGATGATTTGTGAGGGTTCGGCGTTGGATTTTTAGCGCCTGGGATAGCGAGCGCCGCCCGCGCGGCGCTCGATCTCAAACCCTACATCAAACCCCCGCCAGGCGCTTGGCCGCCCCACACACTCACCTGGCCATGACGGCCTTGAACAGCTCCGAAGCCAGCCACCCCTCCAGCCAACTGCGCACCCGTGGATAAGCCGCCTCGGCGAACCACTGCGGTTCAACCCCGGCAAACTGGCGCATCAGCGGCAGCAACGCGGCATCGGCCAGGCTCGGGTGGTCGGCCAGCAGGTAAGCCCGCCCCACCAGCAGGCCTTCGAGCTCCGCCAGCCAGGCCTCGGCCTGCTGGCGGTAATGTTCGCGGGAATGCTCCGGGTAACGTTCGGCATACTTGTACAGGTTCACGTGCGCCTTGAACGTGGTGTCATTGCGCGCAATCAGCGTTTCAGCCTGCTGCGCAGCCGCAGGGTTGGCCTGTAGCCGCCAGTCCTGCGGGTCGTGTTGCGTCAGCGCCCAGCGCATGATGTCCAGGCTCTCTTCCAGCACCCCTGCACCGGTGTCCAGCACCGGTACCGTGCCCTTGGGCGACAAGGCCAGCAGTTCTGCCGGCTTGTTCTTCATCGCCACTTCGCAGATCTCCACTTCGCAGCCGGCATAGCGCAGGGCCAGGCGCGCGCGCATGGCCCACGGGCAGCGGCGGAACGAGTAGAGGATCACCCGCACACCTCCACGTCACTCAGGCCATTACCCTGGCGCCGTACCTGGATCTGTACCGGGATCCGCTCGTGCATTTCCTGTACGTGGGAAATCACCGCCACTTTGCGACCCTGGGCTTGCAAGCCGTCGAGGGCGTCCATTGCCAACTGCAGTGACTCGGGGTCGAGGCTGCCGAAGCCTTCGTCGATGAACAACGATTCGATACGCAGGGTGCTGGAAGCCATCGACGCGAGGCCCAAGGCCAGGGCCAGCGACACCAGGAAGGTTTCCCCGCCCGACAACGAGTGCACCGAACGCAGTTCGTCGCCCATCTCGGTGTCCAGCACCAGCAGGCCAAGGGCGCTGCCGCCGCGTTTCAGGCGGTAGCGGCGGGCCAGCTGACGTAGCTGGGCGTTGGCGTGGTGCAGCAGCAGGTCGAGGTTGTAACCCTGGGCGATCTTGCGGAACACATCGCCCGAGGCCGAACCGATCAGGGCATTGAGGCGGGCCCAGCGTTGCCACTGTTGGTGGGCCTGTTCGATTTCGGCCGCCAGCGCCTGGTGGGCTTGCTGCCGGCGCTGGTCGTCGGCCTGTTGCGCGCGCAATTCGGCGCAGTGCTGCTCATGGTTGGCCAGGCGCCCGCGCAGCTCGGTCAGGGCGTGCTCCAAGGCTTCGGCCGAGGTGTCCACGGTCATTTGTGCGGCGTGTTGTTGCAGGCGCTGCTCACGTTCCTGCAGCAGCACGCGGCCTTGTTCGATGGCCTTTTCGGCACTTTGGACGCGCTGACGCAGTTCATTCACCTGGGCGTCATCCATGGCCAGCAGGCGATCCAGCCCGGCGTCATCCAGTTCTGGATGCTCGCTGCGCCATTGTGCGATCTGGCCTTGCAGTTGCTGGCACTCGCTGTCCAGCGCCTGTTGCTGCTGGGCATTGCCCTTGAGTTCGCTGGCCAGTTGTACGCCTTGGGTGCGCAGTTCCTGCAGGCGTTGGGCGGTATCGGCGGCAAGGGCGCGGGCGTGTTCCAGCGCGCTGTCCATGTGCTGTTGCCAGGCTTCGGCGCTGGCATGCTCGCCGAGCAGTTCGCCGAGTGAGGCCAGGGCTTGTTGGCGTTGCTCCTCGAGGGCGGCCAGTGTCTGCTGCAACTGCTGCTGGCCTTGCACGCGCGCCTGCTGTTGGTCACGCAGCTTGTCCAGCTGGGTTTGGCGTGCTTGCTGTTCTTCCAGTTCGTCCTTGCGCTGTTCCAGTTGCTGCAGGCGCTGGGCAATCTGCTGGTCGAGGGCGAGGAAGGCATTGGCCGGGTCTTCGTTCAGGGCCTTGAGGGCTTCCTTGGGCAAGACGCCGGCCAGGTCGTCAAGGCCTTGCTGCAACTGTTGCTCATCGTTGGCCAGGGCCTGGTGCTGCTGCTCCAGATGGCGCTGGGCCTGCTGCTGGGCGTCGTGGGCCGCCTGCAATTGCTGGTTCAGGCGGGCGGCGTCTTTTTGCAGGGCTAACAGAGCGCTCTGGCGTTTCTCGTCCTGGCTGATTTCTTCATCCAGGCGACGCAGCTGGCTGTCGAGCCAGGCGCGACGGGCTTTGTCGTCCTGTGGGGCGAGGGCTGGCCACAGGCTGTGGGCCTGTACCTGGGCCACCAACGGTTGCAACTGTTCGCCCAGTTGCTGGTGTTGCTGCTGGAAGTCCTTGAGCTGGGCATTGACCACGCCCAGTTGGGTACGCAGCTCTACCAGCTTGCTGTTGAGCGTTTCGACCTGCTTCTGCGCGGCGTGCTCTTCGGTCTGGTCATGGCGACCCAGGCTCTGCAGCAATGCTTCTGGCTGATGGAACGGGTGTTCGGCGCTGCCACAGACCGGGCAGGGCTCGCCGTCACGCAGTTGGCCACGCAGTTCTTCGACGCTGGTGTTGCGTGCCAGACGTTGCCGTTCCAGCAGTTGACGGGTGAGCGTCAACGCCTGTTCGGCGGCCTCCAGTTCGGCCTTGGCGGCGGTGCCTTCGGTAATCAGTTGCTGGCGTTGCAGCATGGCCTGCTGCTGGCGGTCGCGCAGGGCGTCCAACTGCTGGCGCAGCTCCTGTTCACGGCCGTGCAGGCGTGACATTTCCTCTACGGCGCGCTGCTGTTTGCGGTTGTCCTGCAGCATGCCGCCGAGCAGGTCGATCTGTTCGGCCAGGGCCTGGGGCTCGGCCTTGGCTTCACGGAACAACAGGTCGTAGGCGTCGCGCTCGGCCTGCAAGTGTGCATTGGCCTGGCTAGCCTGGGCCTGCAGGCCGGGTAGCTCTTCTCGGCCCTTGGTCAGGCGGCCACCGATCAGCATCACCTGCTTCAGTTGCGGCAGGTAGGCGTGCCAGGCATTGGCCAGGCCCGCCAGGTGCTGGCTGTCGGCAAGCGCGGTGTCGATCTGCGCCAGTTGCTGAATGCTGCGCTGCTGGTTGTCTTCCAGCTGCTGCAGTTGCTGCTGGCCGTCAGCGACCTGCTGTTGCGCCTGCTGGCCGATGCTGCGCTGGGCGGCCAGCTCCTGGTCCAGGCGCGCCAGACTGTCCTGCGCGGCAAAAGCCTGGCGCAGGCGCGGCGCGTTCTCGCCGTGCTCGGCCTGGCGGTCGGCAAGCGCTTGGCGCGCAGTGTCCAGCGCCTGTTCGAGTTCGTGGGTGCGCACCTGCAGTTCGGCTTGCTGCTGTTGCTGTTCGGCCATTTTCGCGGCCACTGGCGCCAGCTGTGCGCTCAGGGCCTGTCGGCGGTGGAACTGGTGACGCTGTGGGGCCAGGCGCTCCAGGCGTGCCAGGTCCAGGCGTGGTTCGGCCAGCTGTTGCCAGTCCAGTTCGGCGGCCTGCAGCGTGGTACTGGCTTCGGCGTGTTGGGCCTGTAGCTGGCGTTGTTCATTCAGCCAGTTGCGTTGCTGCTCCAGCTGGCGCTCGCCGGCCTGGTCGGCCTTGAACTGCTGCTGCGCCTGCTCCAGGCGCTGGTCGAGCTCGGCACGGGCCTCGGCAGCCATTGGCAGCAGGTGGCTGGCGCGTTCTTTCAGGGCGTTGTGCGCCTCGCCGGCTTCACGCGCCTTGCTGAAGGCACGCTGGCCCAGGCGGGTGTAGATTGCGGTGTTGGTGAGTTTTTCCAGCAGCTCGCTGCGGTCTTTGTCGTCGGCCTTGAGGAACGCGCCGAACTCGCTCTGGGCCAGCATCACCGCACGGGTGAACTGTTCGAAATTCAGGCCCAGGCGGGCTTCTACCAGTTGCTTGTATTCGTTTTTGCCACTGCCGAGAACCTGCTCGCTGTCGAGGTCGTAGAAGCTCTGACGGCTGTGTTGCAGTTTGCCGTTGGCCTTGTCGCGGGCGCGGTTGGCTTCCCAGCGGGCGCGGTAGCGGCGGCCGTCGATACCGACAAAGTCGACCTCGGCAAAACCGCTGCCGGTGCCGCGGCGCAGCAGGTTGCGCGGGTCGGAAGTGGGTATTTCGCCGTCGGCATCTGGCACCTTGGCCTCACGGCCAATGTCATTGAGGCGCGGCACGGTGCCGAACAGCGCCAGGCACAGGGCGTCAAGCAGGGTGCTCTTGCCGGCGCCGGTTGGCCCGGTGATGGCGAACAGGCCAGCGCTGGCCAACGGTTCTGCGGTGAAATCGATGTCGATCGGGCCGGCCAGCGATGCCAGGTTCTTCAGGCGGATGGCGAGAATCTTCATGGCTGTTCCTCTTCCTGTTGCACGTCCTGCAACAGCAGGGCGAAGTCGGCCAGCGCCTGCTCGTCGGCCGGGTTGCCGTAGGCTTGCTCCCAGGCGCGGCTGAACAGGTCTTGCGGGGTCATCTGGGCCAGCTCGACAAAGGCCAGGTCATCGTCTTCGGCGTTGTTGCGGCCAGCGTATTCGGCGCTGATGCGGATCAACCGTACCGCCTTGCCTTCAAGCGCGGTTTCGATCTGCTGGCGCAGGTCGGGCTGCGGCTCATCCAGAATTACCCGCACCTCCAGCCAGGGCTGACGGTTGGGGTCTTCGAGCAGGTCGACCACCGGCAGGTCGGCCAGTTGCTGCAGCAGTTCGCCCAGCGGTGCCGGGCCCACCCGTTGCAGGGCCACGGCGCGTGGTACGGGGCGTGGCTCGACGCTGACCAGGCCGTTGCCGTCCAACTCCACTTCCAGGACCTGGTGCGGGTAGTTGATTTCGGCGAACGACAGCGGGATTGGCGAGCCGCTGTAGCGGATGCGTTCTTCGCGGTTGACCTTCTGCGGCTTGTGCAGGTGGCCCAGGGCGACATAGCTGATGGCTTTGTCGAACAGTTTGGCCGGCAGCGCCTCGGCGTTACCGATGATCAGGCTGCGCTCGGAGTCTTCCGACACCGCACCACCGGCCATGTGCGCGTGGCTGATGGCAATTAGCGCCTGGTCTTTCTTGCGCTTCTTCTGCGCGGCGGCGATCAGTTGCTGGTGCACCTGTGTGATGCCTTGCAGGTAGTCGTCACCCAACTGCGGGCCGGTCACTTCGGCCGGGCGCAGGAACGGCAGGGCCAGGCACCAGGCGGCCACCTTGCCACGGCCGTTGGTAAGCGGAATCAACAGGCGCTCGGCATCCAGCTGGCCCTCGTCCAGCCAGTGCACACGGCCCAGTGCATGGGTGCGCAGGCGGCGCATGAGCGCGGCGGGCAGCTCGATGCGCGAACCGGAGTCGTGGTTGCCGGCGATCATCACGATGTCCAGCTTGGGCTGTTGCTCGTGGGCCTGGACGATGAAGTCGTAGAGGCGTTCCTGGGCTTTGACCGGCGGGTTGACGGTGTCGAAGATGTCGCCCGCAATCAGCAGCGCATCCGGCTGTCGCAGGTGTAGCTGGCCGAGCAGCCAGTCGAGGAAGCAGGCGTGTTCGAAATCGCGTTCCTGGCCGTGCAGGCTTTGGCCCAGGTGCCAGTCGGAGGTATGAAACAGACGCATGGATGACCTGTTGGTGTCGAGTCGGGCAAGCGGGGAAAGGGCGGTATGGTAACCCAAGCGGGGTTCGGGGGGCAGGGCGAGGGATTGGGGGAGGGCGAGGGATTGGGGGCACAAGGTGTTCGCCATGAAAATTTCAGCGCCTGTGAGATCGAGCGCCGCCCGCGCGGCGCATCGCGAGCTGCGCTCGCTCCTACGTTTGTTTCGGGCCAGTTATTTCTGTGAAATTTGCGCGCGTACGCCTTGGCGCATAGCTCGATATCGCGTCCTACAAACACGGCGGTCGCGCGCGCCTGTCACAGGCGTTACTGGCCAAAAACAAACGTAGGAGCGAGCGCAGCTCGCGATGCGCCGCGCGGGCGGCGCTCGATCTCACAGGCGCTGAAAACCCTATGGCGAACACCTGCTGGCTTACTTGGGATAAAGCGGCGGCAGGCTGCCGTTTTCGCCCGTCGGCAGCAATACCTGCTCAGCCGGCGGAATGGTACCAATCGCCCGCCACAAGTCTTCACCCTGCCAATACTGCCCGCTCTCGCTGTACAACGCCCCGTTCAAACCATCCAGCGCATCCGACAACGGCACGAAGCGCGCCGCCATCTCGGCCAGGGTTTCCGGTTGCTGCCGGGCCCAGGCATCCAGCGCCTGGCGCGTAGCCTGGGGGTCGTTGGCCTGGCATGCGCGCTTGAGGTCGTCCAGCAAGGTGCGTGGGCTTGGCCCGTTCTGCGCGGCGCGCAGCACCGCTGGCCGCGAGCGGGCGCGCCACCACAGGGCGAAGCCCAGCACGGTGGTCAGGGCGAACACCAGTGTGGACAGCTGCCACGGCCACAGCAGGGTGCTGGCGCTGCTGTTGTCGCCCACCGGGGTGTCGGCGCTCAGTGCCGGGTTGTCCTGTACGTTCAGCGTGCGCGCCGGCAGGCTGCTGTGCTCCAGGTGATCTTCGCGGGTGTTCCACCAGGCCACTTCCAGCGCCGGCAAGGCCAGCGTGCCGCTGTGGGTCGGCACCAGGGCCTCGCGCTCTTCGCGGTTGGCGGTCATGCCCCGTTCGCTGATTTCGTTGCGCAACAACGGTTGGTCAGGGTAGCGGCGCAGGCCGATGATCTCTGTGGCCGGCAGCGGTGGCAGTTGGGTGCTGGACAAGCCTTCGGCACGCAAGGTGATGTTGCGCGTCAGCGAGTCGCCAATCTGTACCTGCTGGCTGCCGGGGTCGGGGCTCCAGTGCTCTTCCAGGGTCAGGCTGCTGGTTGGCAACCACGGCAAGCCAGCCGGCCAGGCTGCGGGAATCGGCCGTACATTGAGGCGCAAGGGCAGCGAGCTGACCTGTACCTGATGGCCGGCGCGGGCCGTACCATTGGCCTGCGCTGCTTCGTCGTTGCTGGCGGCTGCCGTGGCGGTGAAAGTCAGCGGCGGGATGTCGAGGGTACCGCTTTGCTGGGCATACACCGCATAGCGGGTTTCGATCACGCCATGACGCACGCCGTTGATTTCCTTTTCATACGTGCGCGACTCGCCCAGCGGCTCGACCTTGGCGTTCTCCAGTTGCAGGGGGCTGAGGCTGCTGTCGTCGTACAGCGCTACTGAGTGGTAGATGCGCACCGTCAGCACGGATTGGGCCTGGACATAGACGTCGTGGTTGTCGAGGGTCGCTTCGATGAATACCTGAGCGTTTTCCTGGCGACTGGCATCGGCCTGCAGCACTTGCAGTTCGATGGCCTGGCTGTGCGACTGGCCCAGTTGCAGCTCGGGTATGCGCAGGCTACCGCTGCGCCGTGGCAGCAGGGTGATGATCCAGCGGGTGCTGGCGCGGGTTTCGCCGTCGAGGGTGTGCAGGCTGTTCAGCTGGCGCGTACCGCGCACTTCGAAGTCACCTTCCAGGGCGCGCAGGTCGGGCTTGCCGAACTGGGTGACGTCCTGGCTTTCCAGGGTCAGTTCCAGGCTTTCGCCCGCCTCCAGGCGGGTGCGGTCGACGCTGGCCTGCAGCAGCGGTTCGGCGTGGGCCAGCACGGCCCACAGCAGGGTGAGGAGCAAGACGCCGAAGCGACTCATCGTGATTTTTCCTGATGCAATTGCTGTTCATACCAGAATTTGCGTCGCAGCAGCTCTGCCGGGTTGTCGGGGATCTCCCGCAGCCATTGCTCCAGGGCTTGGCGCTGTTCGCCGTCGAGGTTGGTCGATACCGGGCGCTGGGGCGGCTGGATGACGCTGTCGTCGCCCCCGGCCTGGTTGCCGGGTGCTGCCTGGCTGTTGCTGCTTTCGCCGGGTTGTTCGGGGCTGGCCTGTTGGTCGTTGCCGGGTGTGCCTTGGGCCTGGTTGCTGGCCGAGCTGCTGTTGCCTTCGGTTTCGCTGCCGGGCGTGTCTTGGGTATCGCTGCCGGGTGGCTGTTCCTCGGCCTTGGCTTCACGTTGCTGCAGCAGTTGCTGCACCAGCGCCTGGTTGTCCAGTGCGGCCTGCAGGTCGGGCTGGCGCTCCAGGGCTTGTTCGTAGGCATCCAGGGCGGCTTCCAGCTCGCCACCATGGGCCAGGGCATTGCCTCGATTGTAGTGGGCTGCTGCTGTATCGCCTTGGGAAAATGCCTCGGCGGCACCGGCATAGTCGCCGGCCTGGTACAGGGCCATGCCGCGCCATTGCGGGTTCTGGAAGTGACGTGCAGCGCTGGCCGGACGGTTTTGCTCCAGCAGCTTCTGGCCTTGCTGATCAGGGCGCAGCCACAGGTCGTTGAACTCAAAAGCCTGGGCAGGCTGCGGCAAGGCCAGCAGCAGCGGCAGGCAGAACAGCCAGCCGCGCCGGCCGGCGCAGGCGGCCAGCAGCAACAATGGAATCAGCAGCCAGTAACCTTGGTCGGCCCAGCTATCCAGTTGCAGGGTCTGGCCGTCATTGCGCCCGCTCCGCGGGTTGTCGAACAGGCCCAGGCCACGCAGGTCGAGGTCGTCGATGCGGGCATGCCGGTAGCGCCCGCCCGTGCTGCGGATAAAGCCCTTCAGGCTGGCGCTGTCCAGGCGAGGCAAAAGGATGCCGCCCTGGTCGTCTTTAAGGTATTCGCCATTGGCCTGGCGCACAGGGGCGCCTTCGCGGCTGCCGATGCCCAGCATCAGCAGGCTGGGGCCCTGGCGACCTAGGGCCTGGGTGATGCCCTGCCGTTCGGCGGCGCTGAGCGCCGAGCCTACCAGCAGCAGGCGGCCTTGGCCGAGGCCGCTCTGGGCCAAAAGCGCCAGGCCTTTTTGCACGGCCAGGTCGGCACGCTGGCCGGGTTTTGGCATGATCGACGGGTCGATGGCCTCGAGCAAATTGCGGGTGGTGGCCAGATCGTCAGACAGCGGCACGACGGTGTGCGCGGAGCCGGCATACACCACCAGGGCTGTCTGGCTGTCGCGGCGGTGTTCAAGCAGGTCGAGGATCTTGCGTCGAGCCTGTTCCAGGCGGTTGGGCGGGCTGTCCTCGGCGAGCATTTGCGGGGTCAGTTCGAGCAGGATCACCAGTGGGTCGGCCGGGCGCTGATGGCTTTCTTCCAGGCGCTGCCAGCTGGGCCCGAGTAGCGCCAGGATCACCAGTAACCAGGCAAGGCCCAGCGCCACCCACGGCAGTTTGCTGGTGCTGCCGCTGCCGCCACCCAGCAGCACGCCATGGAAGGCGGGCGGCAGAATCATCTGCCAGCGTCCGGCGCGTTTGCGCCGGTGCCACAGCTTGTACAGCAGCCAGCCGAGCACCGGCACCGCCAGCAGCCAGAGCGGACGCAGCCATTGGGGCCACAAATCGATCATCGCCGCCTCCTTAAACGCAGGCGCTTCAAGCGTTGGCGCCATTCCGGGTGCGGCTGCAGGAAGCGCGGCTTGCGCAGCACGCGTTGCAACAGGTTGTCGGGCCACTGCACGGCCACCACCAGCAGCACGCTGAGCAGCAGCGCCAGCGCCAGGGGCCAGGCGTACAGGGCCTGGGCTGTGCGCGCCTGGGTCGGTTGCTGGGCCACGGGCTCCAGTTGGTCGAGGGTATCGCCGATAGCGTCCAGTTCGGCGCCGTCATGGGCGCGGAAGTAGGCACCGTGGGTGATGTCGGCAATCTCCTTTAGCGCGGCTTCGTCCAGGTCCAGGCTCGGGTTGAGGCCGAGCAGGCCTGGGGTGCCATTGGCTTCGGGGTTGGCGCCGATACCGATGGTGTAGATACGCACGCCTTCCTGGGCCGCCAGGCGGGCGGCTGTCAGCGGGTGAATCTGCCCGCCGTTGTTGGCACCGTCGGTGATCAGCACCAGCACCCGGCTTTGTGCGGGGCGTTCGCGCAGGCGTTTGACCGCCAGGCCAATGGCGTCGCCGATGGCGGTGTTCTTGCCCGCGATGCCGATCTGCGCCTCGATGAGGAAGGTGCGCACGGTGCGCCGGTCAAAGGTGAGCGGCGCTTGCAGATAGGCCTGGCTGCCGAACAGGATCAGGCCCACGCGGTCGCCTTCACGGTCTTGCAGGAAGTCGCCCATCAGCGCCTTGACCAGGTCCAGGCGGCTGATGTCCTCGTTCTTCCACTGCATGTCGGGGAAGTCCATCGACCCGGACACATCCACCGCCACCAGCAGGTCGCGGCCGCTGGCGGCGATCGGCACCGGCTCGCCCAGCCATTGCGGGCGAGCAGCGGCGCACAGCAGCAACAGCCAGATGACGACGAACGGTGCCTGCTGGCGCCAGGTGGGCAGGTTGAGCCGCGCGCGGCGCCCGGCCAGGCCTTCCAGCTCGTTGAGGAAGCCCACCTTGAGCACCGGTTCCCCGCTGTCGGCTGCGGGCAGCAGCAGGCGCGCCAGCCATGGCAGCGGCAACAGGGCGAAGACCCACGGCCATGCCAGTTCAAACATGCTTGCGGATCCAGGTTTCGACGGCTTGGCTGAGCCCGGCGATGGCCTTGTCATCGAGCTTGCACTCGGGTTTATAGGCGCCTTCGACCAGTACCATCCAGCGGGTCAGGCCGGCGGCCGGGCAGCGGTTGTCGAGAAAGGCCAGCCACTGGCGGCCGTTGAGGGTGTGGCTGTTGGCGCCTGGGTAGTGGTTGCGGCACAGGCGTTTGAGCAGAGCGTTGATCTGTTGCAGCCAGGCGCCAGCCGGGGCACCGTCATACGGACGTGGCAGGCGGGCCAGCTCGGCCAAGGCCTCCAGGCGCACCGGGTCCAGGGGTTGTTCGGCGCGCACGATGCGGCGTTTGCCCGGGCGCCAGCGGCGCAGCCGCCACAAGCCCCAGCCCAGTAGCGGCAGGACGGCCAGCAGCAGCCACCAGCCCGGTGCGGGAGGCCACAGGCTGACCGGTGCCGGGGCGATCAGTGGGTGCAACTGGTCAAGCGGGTTCATGACGCGCTCCGTGGCCGCTGGGCGCTCAGGTACTCGCGCAGTTGTTCGACCATTTCGCTTTGCGTGCTCAGTGGCATCAGTACCACCCTCAGCTTTTGCGCCATCAGCTCCCAGCGCTCGATACGGGCTTCTGCCTGCTGGCGGTAGGCCTGGCGCAGGTTGGCGTCGAGGGTGTCGAGCTCCAGCTGGGCGCTGCGCTGAGCGAAGCGCAGCAGGCCGGCGGCGGGCAACGCGTGGTCGAGCGGGTCGGATACTGGCAGCAACAGCAGGTCGCAATGCCGTGAAAGCATGGCCAGGTGCTGTTCCACCTGGGCGCTGAGCGAGCGCTCATCGCAGATCACGATGGCCAGGCTGCCGGGGCGCAGCACTTCGCGGGCGCGGCGCAGGGCCAGGCCGAGGCTGTCGGCCCCCGGTACGGCTTCGGTGTGCAGTGACTGGTTGACCTTTGCCAAGCGGTTGAGCAGTTGCAGCAGGCTCTGTTTGCTGCGCCGGGGTTTGACTTCGTGGTGTTCGTTGTCGCCGAACACCAGGCCGCCGATGCGGTCGTTGTGGCCCAGTGCTGCCCAGCCGAACAGCGCCGCCGCCTGGGCCGCCAGTACGGACTTGAACATCAGCCCCGAGCCGAAGAAAAGCCGTTGGCTTTGTTCGACGAGGATGAAGATCGGCCGCTCGCGTTCTTCGTGGAACAGCTTGGTGTGCGGCTCCTGGGTACGCGCAGTGACACGCCAGTCGATGTTGCGCACATCATCGCCGGCCTGGTAGACGCGCACCTGGTCGAAGTCGACGCCGCGCCCACGTAGCCTGGAATGGTGCAGGCCCACCAGCGGGCTGCGTTGGCCAGGCTTGGAAAACAGCTGGATTTCGCGCACGCGGTGGCGCATGTCGATCAGCTCGGCAAGGCCAATGCGGATGCCATGTTCGGCCAGTTGCGCAGTGGGCATGGGGTCAGGCAACGGCGACGACGTCGAGGATGCGCTGGACCACGCGGTCCTGGTCGATCCCTGCCGCCTCGGCCTCGAAGGAGAGGATGATACGGTGGCGCAGTACGTCGAACAGCACTGCCTGGATGTCTTCGGGGCTGACAAAGTCGCGCCCGGCCAGCCAGGCGTGGGCACGCGCGCAGCGGTCCAGCGAGATGGAGCCGCGCGGGCTGGCGCCATAGGCGATCCAGTCAGCCAGCTCGGTGTCGAACTTGGCCGGGGTGCGGGTGGCCATGACCAACTGCACCAGGTATTCCTCCACTGCGTCGGCCATGTACAGGCCAAGGATTTCCTTGCGCGCGGCGAAGATGGCCTGCTGGCTGACCCGGCGCTCAGGCTTGGTCTCGCCGCCCAGGGCTTCACCCCGGGCTTGCGCCAGGATACGCCGCTCTACGGCGGCGTCGGGGAAGCCGATTTTTACATGCATCAGGAAGCGGTCGAGCTGGGCTTCGGGTAGCGGGTAGGTGCCTTCCTGCTCGATCGGGTTCTGCGTGGCCATGACCAGAAACAGCGGCGACAGGTCGTAGGTGCTGCGGCCCACACTGACCTGGCGCTCGGCCATGGCTTCGAGCAGCGCCGACTGTACCTTGGCCGGTGCGCGGTTGATTTCGTCGGCCAGCACCAGGTTATGGAAGATCGGCCCCTGCTGGAACACGAAGCTGCCGGTTTCCGGGCGGTAAATCTCCGTGCCGGTGATGTCGGCCGGGAGCAGGTCGGGGGTGAACTGGATGCGGTGGAACTGCGCTTCGATGCCTTCTGCGAGTTCTTTGATGGCTTTGGTCTTGGCCAGGCCCGGTGCCCCTTCGACCAGCATGTGGCCGTCAGCCAGCAGCACGATCAATAGCCGTTCGACCAGTTTTTCCTGGCCTAGGATCTGGGTAGAAAGAAAAGTGCGCAGCGCGATCAGCGCTTCACGGTGTTCCATCGGCGACGGTTCCTGGTAGGGGGCCTGAGGCGGCTTGAGGCAGCAGCCTTGGCAAGGGGGATACTTTAATCTATCCGAGGGGGCGGCGACCAATGGCGGCGGGTAAATTTATCGTTGCAGTCGGGCCTGCGGGCAAAGAAATGTCCTACGTATGGCTGGCGATTGCCTGATGTTCCGTGACGGCGTGCTGGCGCCTGCTTGTGCTTTTCGGACAAGCAGAAGGCACGACGATGAAAATGAGCAGCGGCAGCACGCCAAACCTTACGCCGGTCAACCTGCGTTTTGGCGTGTTCTTCGATGGCACTGGTAACAACCAGCACAATGCCACGGCGGTGGGCGATCAGGGTGAAAAGGGCGGCAGCTATGGCAACGCCTTGAGCAACGTGGCCCTGTTGCATGCGTTGTATCCGTCTGATGCGGCCAATGCCGACGGGCCGCAGGCGTTCTTGAAGCGCTATGTGGAAGGCGTGGGCACGCTGGCGGGTGAAGCCGACCATGTCTACGCTTCGGCCACCGGGCATGGGCGCACGGGGGCCGAGGCGCGGGTCGCCGAGGCGTTGCAGGGGATGGCCGAGCAACTGCAGGCATGGCGCCGGACGCATCCGCAGGCAAAGCTGGAGCGGATCGAGTTCGATCTTTTCGGTTTCAGCCGAGGCGCTGCGGCGGTGCGGCATCTGGCCAACCTGTTGCACGAGGGCGCGGGTGGGCTGTTGTCGGTGGCGTGCGAAACCTCGATCAACTTTATCGGCCTGTTCGACACCGTGGCGGCGATCATCGCGCCCTTACAGGGTGACTTCGACCCGGCAGACGGCCGCCACGGTGGCTTGCGCCTGGGCCTGGGTGCGGGTATTGCCCGGCACGTGGTGCAACTGGTGGCTGAGGACGAGCGGCGGCATAACTTCCCGCTGGTGCGCAGTGGCCACGATATCCTGCTGCCGGGCGTGCACTCGAATATTGGTGGTGGTTACCCTGAGAGCCTCCTGGAGCAGGTGCTGCTGTGCAAGCCGCAGTCCCAGCGGGTGCCCGCAGGCATGTGCGTCGAGCAGTGCCGCGTACATGCCAAGGTGAGTGCCTTGCTGGCTTCGGCGTTTGCCGACATGGGCGAACCCAGGCCGCGAGTGATGACCTGGGAGGAGCCGATTGCCGGCGGGCGGCGGGACGAGGCGCAAAAGCAGGTCTATGCGGCGGTGTACCGGGAGCGGCAAGTGGCGGGGCACTTGTCCCGGGTGTACTTGAGCGTGATGCGGGCGTTGGCGGTGCGCGCTGGTGTGCCGTTTGCGCCGTTGGGGGCGCAGGCTGAGCATCGGCTGCCGGAGGAGTTGTTGGGCATCAGCCGCAAATTGCATGCCTTTGCCTTGGGAGAAACTGGGCAGGTGGGGTTGAGCGAGGAAGAACAGCGGCTGTTGCGCGACAAATACGTGCATGCGTCAGCGAACTGGAATGCACTGAAGGGCTTGCGCAACAGTGTGCTGGATGTGCTGTTCGTCAATCGACCGGGAGCAGGCGGGCGAGTGGCGCATGCCAACCCGGTGCAATGAATGATTGTTCGTGGCCCGGCAATGTTGCACCGGGTCCTACTGGGCGCGCGCCAAGTGTTCTGTCGCGCGTCTCCTGGCTGAATACGTCTCCTGTGCCAGGGTCAGCAGCACTGTCAGCAGCATGAACACCACCGATGCGATGAAAATCCCGTTGGGCATGCGCTGATCGAGCATCCAGCCGAACGCCACCGGCCCGATGGCGCCACCGATGTTGAACCCGGTCGACACCAGGCCGAAGGTTTTGCCCTCGGCCCCGGGTGGCGCCGCCGCCTTGACCAGCATGTCCCGTGATGGGGCGATGACCCCGGTGAGCAAGCCAATGGCGCCCAGTACGGCCACCAATGCCCAGCCCTGCAGCAGCCCCAGCGCCACCAGAGCGGTCAGCGCAGCCGCCAGCGCGAAGGCCAGTGCCGCCACCAGGCCATGGCGCCGGGTACGGTCGGCCAAAGCGCCTCCGCACAGCACGCCGGCTGCGCTGCTCAGCAGGAAAGCGGTGAGCGCGGCGTTGGCCCAGGCCAGTGTCAGGCCTTGGCCCTGGACCAGGGCGGCTACGGAGAACTTCTCAATGGCGCTGGTGCTCAGGTTGAGCAGGATGAACAGCACCGTCAGCACGCCGATCATGGGGGTGAGCAAGCGTACGCGGCCTGTTGCTGCGGCCGGGCCTGCGTCTTGTTTGTTGGCAGGCCTGGCGACCCGGTAAACGCCACTGCCTGGTATCGATATCAGCAGCAGCGCGGCTACCCCGAATACCGCGCCCGCCGCCAGGGCTGCCCGCGTGCCGAGCGCCGCGGCGATGCCGAGAAATACGGCTGGGGTAACGGCCGAACCGAGGAAACCGGCAAAGGTATGAATAGAGAACGACCGCCCCAGGCGTGCGGGCTCGATGCCGTTGGCCAGCAGCGCATAGTCGCCCGGGTGATACACACCATTGGCCAGGCCAGCCATGGCCATCGCCACCAGCAATACCGCGTAACCGGGGCTGGCCGCCAGCAGCACAAAGCTGAGGCTGCCCAACAGCAGCCCGGCCTTGAGCATTTTACGTGCACCATAGTGGTCCACAGCGTAACCCAGCGGGGCCTGCACCAGCGCGGAGACGATGTTGAACACTGCCAGGGCTACGCCCAGCTCTACGAAGCCCACGCCCAGCAGGCCGGGCAGCACCGGCAGCAGCGCCGGGATCAGCATGATGTGCACATGGCTGACGAAGTGCACGGCAGCAATTTGGGTCAGCAGCTTGGGGCCAGGGTGGAGCATGTCGATAACCTGTTGAGTAGAGTGCGCCATTGGCGCACTGCAAGGTGGTGGAAAGCCCGCTTAGTGGGAGGTGCCCCTCAAACCGGGCAGGCGGCCGTTCAGTACAACATGGGCCAGCAGACCAATGACCAGGCCCCAGAAAGCCCCGCCAATGCCGAACAGGCTGATGTTGGCCGCCGCCGCCAGGAAGGTGATCAGTGCTGACTCGCGTGAACGGGCATCGGCCATGGCGCTGGCCAGGCTGGCGCCGATGGTGCCCAGCAGGGCCAGGCCCGCCAGGGTGGTGATAAAGGTGCCCGGCAAGGCCATGAAGACACTCGCCAGGGTGACCCCGAACACCCCGACGAGGATGTAGCAGACACCGGCAGCGATACCCGCCACCCAGCGTTTGTCCGGGTTTTCATGGGCTTCCTTGCCAGTACAGATGGCTGCGGTGATGGCGGCGATGTTGAACGCGTGTGAACCGAAGGGCGCCATCAGCAACGAGCCGATGCCCGTGACGGCGACAATCGGGTTGGCGCTGGTCTTGAAACCATCGTTGCGCAGCACCAGCATGCCGGGCATGTACTGGCCGGTGAGGGTGATCAGGAACAACGGCAGGGCCACGCTGAGGGCCGCGTTGAGGGAGAAGGTGGGCGCGGTGAAAACCGGTGAGGCGAATTCCAGACGCAACGTGGTCAGGCCCACTTGCCCCTGCAGCAACAAATACCCCAGGCCCAGCAGCAGTATGGCGACCACGGCGTAACGGGCGGTGAAGCGTTTGAAGGCCACATAGGCTGCAATCAGCAGTCCGGCGAGGGCAGGGTCGACCGACAGGCTGGCAAAGGCACCGATGCCGAACTGCAGCAGGATGCCGGCCAGCAGGCCGGCGGCAATGCCGCCGGGCACGACGCGCACCAGCCGCTCGAAGCACCCGCTCAGCCCCAGCACCACGAAGCCGGCGGCCGACAGCAGGTAGGCACCTATGGCCTCGCTGTAGGGCACGCTGGCCAGGGCGGTGACCAGGAACGCGGCGGCAGGCGTGGACCAGGCTGTGATGACCGGTTCGCGGCTGTACCAGGACAATGCCAGGCCGCTGAGGCCGACGCCGATCGACACCGCCCAGACCCACGATGACGTCAGCTCCGGGCTCAGCCCGGCCACTTTGGCCGCCTGGAACACCAGGATGAACGTGCCGCCGTAGTTGACGATCACCGAAACGAGTCCGGCAATCACCGGGTGAAGGATGTCTGTCAGCCTCAGTGGGGTTGCAGCGCTTTGTGCAGGCGCGTCCATGGTTGCCTCTGGTAATGGTCAGATCAGGTGCAGCCTTGTACTGCGAAGGGGTAATCCGACTGCAGCGTCATTGGCCCTTTCACCGCACAAGGCTGTTCCTGAAGAAAAAGGCTGCCCGACAGCGACAGGCTGCCGGGCAGGTTTGTGCGTCAGTTGGTCAGCGCCACCAGCAGACTTTTCAGGTGGTTGCTGCCTTGCGCATCCAGCGGCTGCAGGGGCAGGCGTGGGGCGCCGACATCCTGGCCGAGCATTTTCAGACCGGCCTTGATGGTGGTCGGCAGGCCGCGGCGGGTGATGTATTCCAGCAGTTCGTACTGGCGATAGAACAACGCACGGGCTTCGGCCAGATCGCCTTGTTGTACGGCGTCCCACAGCGCCAGGTTGAGTGCCGGGATCAGGTTGGGCGCGGCGGTACACCAGCCAGTGGCACCGGCCACCAAGGCTTCCAGGGTCAGCGGGTTGCAACCGTTGTAGAACGCCACCTGCCCATCTGTAGCCGTGAACAGGCGGTGCATGCGCTGGATGTCACCGGTGCTTTCCTTGACCATGGTCACATTGGGCACCTCGCCGAGGATACGCAGGATCAGTTCCACCGACAGGTCGGTGCCGCTGGTACCCGGGTTGTTGTAGAGCATGATCGGAATGTCGATGGCGGCACCGACCGCCTTGTAGTGGGCGACCACCTCGGCTTCGGTGAGCTTCCAGTAGGAGATGGGCAGCACCATCACCGCCGTGGCGCCGCAGGCCTGTGCCAGGCGGGCACGCTGCACGGTGCGGGCGGTGGTCAGGTCGGAGACGCTGACCACGCTGGGTACGCGGTCGGCAATGCGTGCCTGGCTGAAGCGCACCACGGTTTCCCATTCGCTATCGGACAGGTAAGCCCCTTCGCCGGTGCTGCCCAATGGCGCGATGGCGTGCACGCCGTCTGCGATCAGGCTATCGATGGACGTGCCCAGGGCATCCAGGTCGAGTGTGCCGTCTGCCGTGAAGGGAGTGATGGTGTAGCCGATAACGCCGCGAATTACAGATGTAGACATGACCAGGCACCTTTGCCGTTGTTGAGGAAAGAGTACAGCTTCGATCAGCCCAGGCAGTCGCCATGGGCACGCAAGGCGCGGCGCGCGTAGTAGCTGAAGGCGGCGCCGTGACGTTTGGGGGTGGAAATCCAGTCGTGGGCTTCTTTGCCCAGGGCTTCGGGGATGGGGCGGATGTCACCGGCGCCCATGGCCAGCAGTTGCATCTTGGCTGCGCGCTCGAACAGCAGGGCGAGCACGCAGGCTTCCTCGATCGAACGGCCAGCGATCAGCAGGCCGTGATGGGAAAGCAGGATTGCGCGCTTGTCGCCAATCGCCTTCGCGATGATTTCGCCTTCTTCGTTGCCCACCGGCACACCGGGCCATTCCTTGAGGAATGCACAGTCGTCGAACAGTGGGCACAGGTCCATGTGCGAGATGGCCAGCGGAACTTCCAGCATCGACAAGGCGGCGCTGTGCAGCGGGTGGGTGTGAATGATGCAGTTGACGTCGGGGCGGGCGCGGTACAGCCAGCTGTGGAAGCGGTTGGCCGGGTTGGCCATGCCACGGCCTTGCAGCACCGTCAGGTCTTCGTCCACCACCAGCAGGTTGGAGGCGGCGATTTCGTCGAAGCCAAGCCCCAGTTGCTGGGTGTAGTAGGTGCCAGGTTCCTGCGCGCGCGCAGTGATCTGCCCGGCCAGGCCAGAGTCGTGGCCGCCGTCGAACAGGATACGGCAGGTGAGGGCGAGCTTTTGTCGCGCGGTGTAGGTGTTGTCGGCCAGCGCCGTCAGCATCTGTTGCTGGGCGAGTTTGACAAGCTGGTCCTTGGGGGTGTGCATGGTGGTCGTCATGGGCGGTACCTGCAAGGGGAAGAGTGTATGGATGACTGATCGGCGCGAAGGCGACGCCAGGACACGGTGTTGATCATAATGACACAAAGTGTCATATGCAAGCGATGTGTCATCCTTGGCTCAGGTCGTCAAAGCACCCGTGCCAGCGCAATCTGTTATGGCGTGCATACGTAACTGGTATTACTTGCCCCGGCTTCCCGCTGTTTAGCATCGACCTGGTCTTAACCGTCGACGAGAACAACAACGTGAACCTTGGAACCCTATCCAGTCGAAGTGCAAGATACTGGCCTGAACGTCTGGCGGTGATCGACCGCCATACCCGGCTGACCTTCGCTCAGCTCGAACAGCGGGCCAACCAGCTGGCCTCGGCCTTGCTGGCACAGGGCATCGCCATGGGCGAGCATGTGGCCATCCTGGCGCCCAACCGCGCCGAACTGGTGGAAGCAGAAGTGGCGTTCTACAAGGCCGGCCTGGTCAAGGTACCGGTCAATGCGCGTCTGGCACCGGATGAGGTGATTCAGGTGCTCAACGACGCCTGCAGTGTCGCGCTGATCGCCGATGCGCAACTCGCCCAGGCGTTGCTGGCCCGCAGGCACGAGATACCTTCGGTACGCTTGATCGTGACCTTGGGTGAGCGGGGCGGTGACATCACCTATGCCGCACTGCTGGCCCAAGGCAGTAGCCAGCCAATCAGCTGCGACCTGCCTGACGATGCCCTTGCCGTTTTGCATTACACCTCTGGCAGCTCTGGTGTGCTCAAGGCTGCGATGCTCAGCGTGGGCAACCGCAAGGCGCTTATCCGCAAGAGCCTCGCCAGCCCGACCCGTCGCGCCGCCCCGGGCGATGTCATGGCCCACGTTGGCCCTATCACCCATGCCAGCGGCATGCAGCTGATGCCGCTGCTGGCGGTCGGTGCCTGCAACCTGCTGCTGGAGCGCTACGACGACCAGCTGTTGCTCGAGACCATCCAGCGCGAAGGCGTGACCCGGTTGTTCCTGGTGCCTGCAATGATCAATCGCCTGGTCAACTTCCCCGATGTCGAGCGTTACGACCTGAGCAGCTTGCGCCTGGTGATGTACGGTGCCGCGCCGATGGCGCCAGCGCTGGTGAAACGGGCTATCGAGGTATTCGGGCCGATCCTGGCCCAAGGTTACGGTGCTGGCGAGACCTGCTCGCTGGTAACGGTCCTGACCGAACAGGACCATCTGTGCGAGGGCGGTGACTACCGGCGCCTGGCCTCGTGCGGGCGTTGCTACTTCGAAACCGACCTGCGCGTGGTTAATGACCACTTCCAGGACGTCCAGCCGGGAGAGGTGGGCGAAATCGTAGTCAAGGGGCCGGACATCATGCAGGGCTACTGGCGTGCACCCCACCTCACTGCCGAGGTGATGCGCGACGGCTACTACCTGACTGGCGACCTGGCCACGGTGGATGAGCAAGGGTATGTGTTCATCGTCGACCGCAAGAAAGAAATGATCATTTCCGGTGGCTTCAACATTTACCCCAGCGAGGTCGAGCAGGTGCTCTACAGCATGCCGCAGGTGTTCGAGGCGGCGGTGGTGGGGGTGCCTGACGAGCAATGGGGCGAAGCGGTGCGGGCGGTGATCGTGCTCAAGCCGGGCATGGCGTTGCAGGAGCAGGACGTCATTGAACACTGCGCCCAGGCCCTGGCCGGTTTCAAGAAACCACGTGCGGTGGACTTCGTCAGCGAGCTGCCGAAAAACCCCAACGGCAAGGTGGTACGCCGGCTGATCCGTGACGCCTACTGGCAAAACAGCGAACGCCGTATCTGACACGAGGAACGACCATGTATCAGCCAAGCGAAAAGGCCCAGCAGATCATCGAGGCCATCAGTGGCTTCGTTCGCAACGAAATCCTGCCCCTGGAACAGCAAGCCGGTCTCAGCTGGGCAGAGCCGCACCCGCGGGCGGTGCTGCAGCAGGTATGGCAGCGCTCGTGCGAGCAGGGCTTCTACAACATCATGCTGCCCGAGGCGATAGGTGGCGCCGGGTTGAGCGTTTCAGACCTGTGTGCGGTCAAGGAAGCGACGGTGCTCACCGGCTCCATGCTGGCGCCGCATATTCTCGGTGAGCTTTCCGGGCCGCCCCGTATCGGCCATCTGTTCAAGGTGGCGAGCCCGACCCAGATCGAGGCGTTCCTGCAGCCGGTGTGCCGTGCCGAAAAGGCCGTGTGCTTCGCCCTGACTGAAAGCGAGGCCGGCTCTGATGCAACGGCGATCAAGACCTCCGCACGGCGGGAGGGTGAACACTATGTGCTGAACGGCACCAAGCGTTACATTTCAGGTGCGCCCTATGCCGACATCGCCGTGCTGCTTGCGGTGACGGATCCCGGGCGCGGTGCCCAAGGGATTTCGGCGTTCTTCATCGACCTGAGCGCACCGGGGGTAAGGGTTGAGAGCGATTATTCGGTCATGTCCGGCGGTGGTGCGCATGGTGACATCATCCTTGAGGACGTAAGGGTGCCGGCGGCCAACCGCATTGGTGAGCAAGGGCAGGGTTTCAAGCTGGCGATGGGGCGCATCACCCTCAACCGTCTGCTGCATTGCCCCACCTTGCTGGGGCTGGCCGGCCTGGCACTGAACCTCTCGATCGACTATGCCCGCACGCGCAAGCAGTTCGGCCAGCCTATCGCCATGTTCCAGTCGATCAATCACATGATCGCCGACATGGCCACCGAGCTGCATGCTGCACGCAGCATGGTCTACGCCACGGCAGCGGTGAATGACGCCGGCGGCAATATCCGCACCCAGGCCCCGATGTGCAAGCTGTTCGTTTCGGAGACGGCCTTCCGCATCGCCGATCGTGCCGTGCAGATACACGGCGGTGCCGGGCTGCTGCGTGGCAACCCGGTGGAGTGGATATTCCGTGCGACACGTATGATGCGCATCCTCACCGGAACCAGCGAGATCCAGCGCAACACCATCGCCAAGGGCGTGCTCATGCCTGAGCAATGACGCGGTATGCCCGGCCCGTGGCGGCCGGGCTCTCCAGACAAGAACAATAACGAGAGATCATCATGACTCATACTGACACCCCCGCGCGTGCAGGCACGGCCTGGATGATTGCGGTACTGCTGGCGCTGTTGATGCTGGTGAACTTCCTGGACAAGGTGGTCATCGGCCTGGTGGCGGTGCCGATGTCCAGGGAACTGGGCTTGTCCCCTGCCGAGTTCGGCCTGGTAGGGGGCGCACTGCACTGGTTCTTCGCCATCTCGGCGGTGATAGGTGGCTTCATGGCCAATCGCCGGCCAACCCGCACCCTGTTGCTGGGCATGGGCGCGTTCTGGGCGCTTATCCAGTTGCCCATGTTGTTCGTCAGCTCGCTGTGGGCGATCGTCGCCTGCCGGGTGCTGCTGGGTATTGGTGAGGGGCCGGCCTCACCGGTGGCTACACATGCCTTGTACAAGTGGTTCCCCAACGACCGTCGCAACCTTCCCGTCGCGCTGTTGCATACCGGCAGTGCGCTGGGGCTGCTGGTAGCGGGTGCCATGATCCCATGGATCAGTGTGCACTACGGTTGGCGCATGAACTTCATCGTGTTGGCGGTGATCGGCGCGGTGTGGTGTGTGCTGTGGTGGTGGCTGGGCAGCGAGGGCAACCTCGACCGCATTCGCCCGGGCCAGCTTGAAGAAGGGCAGGGCTCTGTTCCCTATCGTCGTCTGCTTGGTGACCGCACGGTACTGGGCAACTACTTGTGCCACTTCGCCGCCAACTGGTCCCTTGCGTTGACCTTGACCTGGGTACCGAGCTACCTGGAAACCGGGCTGGGGATCGACCCGATCATGACCGGCCAGGTGTTCGTTCTGTTCGTGGTGGTTACCACGCCGCTGAGCCTGTTCATGGCTTGGCTGTCGCAGCGAATGATGCGTGCCGGGTTGGCCACACGCTGGTCGCGCGGTGCGTTCGTTTCAGTGTGCCTGATCGCCAGCGGGCTACTGTCGGCGGCCTTGTTTCTGCCCGGTCTGAGCAACGCCGAGCGGATCGTCAGCCTCACTTTCAGCGGCGGGCTGGCGCTGGTGATGTATTCCGTGGGGCCTGCCATGCTGGCGGAGTTCACGCCCAGCGGGCAGCGCGGCGGCATTCTGGCGATCGGCAACGGTATCGCCTCGTTGGCCGGGCTGTCGGCACCGGTGGTCACCGGTTTGCTGGTGCAGGGCGCCGGGGCCGGGCACACGGCAGGGTTTGGCCAGGGTTTTCTGGTGTGCGGCGCGGTGCTGGTGATTGCCGGGCTGATCGGGCTGGCCTGGATGGACCCGCAGAAAACCCGGCAACGTCTGGTGCAGGTGGGCACGGCTGCGCCAGCCCAAGCGTGATGTGCACAGCGCTCAGAGGCTCTGCTCCGCCAGGGCCTCGCGCTCGATCAGGGTGCCTTTCCAGCGCTCGCTGCGCACCGCATCCACCAGCAGTGCGCGCACCAGGTCGCGCATGCAGGCGGCGGCGAACGACAGCGGCTTGTGCTGCGAGTAGGCCAAGGCGATGGTGCGGGTGATGCGTGGTTCCACTATCAGCCGCGCACAGGCAGGCGCGGCCAAATCCAGCAGCGGTGGCCAGTTGCTGATGGTGGCCGCCAGGCCAGCACGGACCAGGCTGGTGATACCGGGGGCCGACTGCTGTTCGTAGCTTGAGTCCAGTGTCACACCGGTCTCCATGGCAGCCTGCTCGATGCGCCTGCGCAAGTGCAGGCTGCGGGGTGGCATTACCAGGCGGCTCGCTGCGGCCTCAGCCAAGGTGATGGGCGACTCGTCAGGGCCGTTCCCAGGTAGGCCGACCCAGTACAGGTCTTCGGAAAACACAGGTTCGGCGACCACATGGGCAAGCTCTTCGGCGTTGGGCACCACGCCGAAATCCACTTTGCCCAGCTCGATCGCCTGGCCACCTTCGCGGCTCAGGCCATCCCATACGGTGAGCTTGATACCAGGGAAGCGTGCCTGGGCCTGGGTAATGATGGCCGGCAACAACAGTGCCGAGGCAGTGGCGGGAATCGAGATGGCCACGTGCCCCTTGGGGTTGCCGCGGCTGGACTTCAGCTCGTCCTTCACCGAATCGAGTTGCTGCACGACCGATCGGGCCACTTCGTACAACTGCCGCCCGGCATCGGTCAATTCGATACCGTCATGCTGGCGCGCCAGCAGTTGCATTTCCAGTTCGCTCTCCAGCAGGCCTATCTGTCGGCTCAAGGCGGGTTGGGCGATGAACGCCTGACGTGCGGCATTGGAAAAACTGCCGGCTTCGACAATGGCAATCAAATAACGCAGCTGTTTCAAAGTCATCGTGATTCTCAGGCTATGCCGAAGTGATATGGCAACCATCGGGAGACGCTATTTGTTCAGCCCCGGTGGCCTACTTAGTATCGGTAAGCAGCAAAACGAGGATAACAGAAACGTTCGAATAATTACCCAAGCCCTTTCCTACAGGCCTTTGCGCGGTATTTCAGCACTAACTCGCAACTCACTCTCGAATAAACACAATAAGAGGTTAAGAGTGATGGCATCTCGTATTTACGGTCGCTCGGGACCGTTGTCGGTACTTGCCTCATCAGTACTTTTTTCTGCGTCTGCCTGTGCCGCTCAGTTTCACTGGGGTGAACTAGAGGGGCAGTTCGACTCGGCGCTTTCCTTTGGTACCAGCATTGCGACTGCCAACCCTGACCCGGCCCTGCACCTCAGCGCCAACAGCGATGACGGCCGCCTGAACTTTGCCTCCGGCGACGTGTTTTCGGCGGTGTTCAAAGGTACCCATGACCTGGAGCTCAAGCACGACAACCTGGGGGTGTTCCTGCGCGGTACCTACTGGTACGACACTGCCCTGCGCGATCACGACCAGCGCTTCAAGCAGGTCGAGGACAACAACCGCAAGCGTTCGGCCAAGACCGCAGGTAGCCAACTGCTCGACGCCTTCGGTTATTACCTGTACGACATCGATGGCCAGCCAGGTTCGGTCAGGCTGGGCAAGCAGGTGGTCAACTGGGGGGAGAGTACCTTCATCCAGGGCGGACTGAACGTCATCAACCCCTTCAACCTGGCGGCCTTGCGCCGCCCCGGCTCGGAAGTGAAGGACGCGCTGGTGCCGGTGAACCTGTTCTACTTCACCCAGAACCTCACCGAAGCGCTGTCGGTCGACGGTTTCTATCAGCTGGATTGGGAACAGACCCAGCTGGACAACTGCGGCACGTTCTTTTCGAACAACGATTTTTTGCCCGATGGGTGTGATGGCCTGGACGTGGGCGCCAAATTACTCGGCAACCCCACAGCCGTGGCCGGGCTTGCGCCGTTTGGTGTAAACCTCACCAGCGAAGGCGTGCGCATACCCCGTGGCAGCGACCAGGATGCCCGCAACAGCGGGCAGTGGGGCGTTTCGCTGCGATGGTACGTGGCGGCGCTGGACACCGAGTTTGGCGCCTACGCGGCGAACTACCACAGCCGCACGCCTTACCTGGGTACGGTCAGCAGCCCGTATTTCGACAACCGCCGTTTTGCCCCGCAGCTGTGCGCCAACCTCGGTATCGGGTCTGCAGGCTGTGCTGCTTTCCTGGGCACCAGTGCAGGCCAGTCGCTGGTCGGCGCGCTACGCCTGGGCAGCTCGCAGTACCGGGTGCAATACCCCGAGGACATTCGCCTGTACGGCCTTTCGTTCTCCACCACCCTGCGCACCGGCACGGCGCTGCAGGGGGAGCTGAGCTACCGACCGAACATGCCCATGCAACTCAACGGCACCGACATCATCCAGTCGTTGTTGAACGTCGATGGCCGCTCGCCATTGCTGGGCGACGGCCTGCGGCCAGACAGCGCCAGTACGCTGTTCGACGGCTACCGCCGCAAGGAGGTGACCCAGTTGCAGGTAACCGCTGTTCACGCTTTCAGCCAGGTGATGGGTGCCAACCAGTTGCTGCTGATAGGCGAGGCGGGCGCCACCTATGTCGGCGGTCTGGAGGGTGCCTATGGCCCCCGTTATGGGCGTTCGGGCACGTTCAACAGTGGCGAACTGGCGGACAACAGTGTGTGCGTGGCCATTTCCAAAACCCCTGAGCATTGCAACGACGAAGGCTTCATGACCCCGTTCTCCTGGGGCTACCGGCTGCGCGCCACCTGGGCCTACCCCAATGTGATTGCCGGTTTCGACCTGCGGCCGAACCTGTCCTGGGCACATGACGTGCACGGCACCGGCCCGGTGGAGGGATCGGCCTTCAGCGAAGGCTCCAGGGCCATCAGCGTGGGGTTGGATGCGACGCTTGCCAGCACCTACAGCCTGAGCGTGTCGTACACCGATTTTATCGACGGCGACTATGGCACTCGCGGCGACCGGGACTTCATCTCGCTTAGCGTGGGCGTCACTTTCTGAGGGCATGACAATGAAAATGCGCATGGTGATGATCGGCCTGTTCTGGGCGAGCGGCGCGCTGGCGGCAGCCGGCCTGCCCGACAACCTGACCCCGGTGGGGGCCGAGCGTGCTGCCAGCCCCGACGGGCGCATCCCCGCCTGGCAAGGTGGGTTGAGTACGGCCCAGCAACGCCTGGGCGACAACGGCACGCCGCTGGACCCGTTTGCCGATGAGCAGCCTCTGTACCGGATCACGGCCGCCAACTACCGGCAGTACCGAAGTCAGCTTACCGACGGCCAGGTGGCCTTGCTCAAACGCTTCCCAGCCAGCCTGAGCTTGCCGGTGTATCCGACCCACCGTAGTGTTGCGGTACCCGACGCAGTCGCGGCATCGGCAGCCCGCAACGCCGAGCAGGCGCAGCTGGATGACCAGGGCAACAGCGTGCGAGGTTTCACGGGTGTCATCGCCTTTCCACGGCCAACCAACGGCCTGGAGGTGATCTGGAACCACCTGACCCGGCATCGCAACATCAGCTACAGCCTGAGCTCCGACAGCGTCACACCGCTGAAGAATGGCCGCTTCGTACTGATGAGTGCGCGTCAGGAAGTGGCCCGGCCCGAAGGTTTGGCCAACCTGGGGGCGGGCAATGTACTTTATTACTTCACCTACCGCATGACGGCGCCCTCGCGGCTTGCCGGCGATGCGATGGTGGTGCATGAGACACTGGACCAGGTCGCCGAACCGCGTTTGTCCTGGGTGTACAGCGCCAGCCAGCGGCGGGTACGACGGGCGCCGAACATCGCCTATGACACCACTGGCCCTGGCACCGCCGGCCTGCGGACCGCCGACAGTCGCGACATGTTCAATGGCGCGCCTGACCGGTATGACTGGAAGCTGCTGGGCAAGCAGACGCTGCACGTGCCCTACAACTGTTACCGCCTGGCATCGCCCGAGCTGCGCTATGCGGACCTGATCAAGCCAGGCCACATCGACCCGGCACCGACCCGCTACGAGCTGCACCGGGTATGGGTCGTGGAGGCGACGTTGAAGCCCGGGGCGCAGCATATCTATGCCAAGCGCCGGTTCTACCTGGATGAAGACACCTGGGCCATTCTCGAAACAGACAGCTACGACGCGCGTGGCGAGCTGTGGCGCACCTCACAGGCCCATGGTTTCTTTCACCCCGGCGGCCAGGTGGCGGTCAACGCCATGGAGATCACCTACGACCTCAAGAGCGGCCGCTACCATGCATCGGGCTTGATCAACGAGCAGCGTCGGCCCTTTGCCTTCAATGTGCGCACCAGCCTTTCGTACTTCTCGCCCGGCGCCCTGCGCAGCTTTGGTGTGCGCTGATGGGCGTGCCTGAACCACGGCCTGACTGGTCGCGGCGGCTGTTGGGCCAGGGTGAAGCGCCTGATCCGCGCTTCACCCTGGCCAACGAACGTACTTTCCTGGCCTGGGTCCGCACCGCGCTGGCGCTGCTGGGTGGCGCGATCGCCATTGAAACCTTCGCCGGCCACGTCCTCGAGACACCCCTGCGGCTGTGGCTGGTCGCTGGCCTGATGCTGCTGAGCGCATTGCTGAGCGCTGGCGCCTGCCTGCGCTGGCTGCGGGTAGAGCGGGCATTGCGTCATCGACGTCCGCTGCCGTTGCCGGCACTGGTGCCCTTGTTGGCGCTGGGCTGTCTGGTCGCGGTACTGCTGGCAGGTCTCGTCCTGTGGCCACGCTGGCATGGGTGATCCGGGCCTGCAGGCAGAACGCACCGAGCTGGCCTGGCGGCGCACTGTGCTGGCGCTGGTGGCGGTGGCGGCGTTGGCCTGTCGTCAAGGCGATGTGTACGTGCTGGCATTGGCGGGCGTGGCCGTGCTGGCGCTGCTATCCCGCCAGCGGCGGCGTTATGAACGAGGCCTGGCGATGTTGCAGGCCGAACGCGGCCAGCCTGCGCCGTGGGCAGTGCTGGCACTGGGTAGCGTGGTGTGGCTGATGGCATTGGCGGGCTTGTGCCGGTTGGCGAAGGGCGGCTGAGCACAGTGCCGGTGCCGCCCGCTGCCGCTCAGGGCGTGACGATATTGAAGCGTGAATCAGCCTCTTCCAGCCCGCCCAGCAATTGCAGGAACTTCACCCGCTCGCCTTTGATGTCGATTGCCCCTGCTGTGGCTTCCTTGAGAAAGCCTGTCTGTTTGAGGGCAATGCGGTCCAGCGTCTGTTTGCGCATGGTGACCTCTACATCGGCCTTGGCGTGGCGCGCCAGGTCGCGGTGGGTAAGGACGCCGTTGCGCAGGGTGAGAGCGTAGTCTTCGTCCAGGTCGGAAAACCGCCAGTTTACGGTCAGGTCGCTATCGGCGGCCTTGTAGGCATTCACCCGAACGCTCAGGTAGTCAAAAAACAGGCTGGGTGTCAGGGCCCGCACCATGTCATCGGTGTTGCCGCCGCTACCCGCACCGGCGGCAACGCCTGAGCGCAATTCCTGCGCGCCACTGAGGTAGGCATTGCGCCAGGTGGCGTTCTCACTCTGGTAACCCAGTTGCTCCAGCGCGTCGGCCTGCAGTTCGCGGGCCTCGGTGTTGTCCGGCTCGGCGAATACCAGGTGGTTGACCAATTGCGCCACCCATCGATAGTCGCCCTTGGCGAAGGCCTGGCGGGCCTGGGTCAGCACCTGATCGGCCCCCCCCATCGCCGCCACGTAACGCTTGCCGGCCGCTTGCGGTGGCAATGGGTCGAGGTTGGCCGGGTTGCCGTCGTAGAACCCCATGTAGCGTTGATAGACGGCCCTGACGTTATGGCTGAGCGAGCCGTAGTAGTCGCGGCTGTACCATTTGCTTGCCAGACGCGGCGGTAGACTGGCCAGGGTCTGGGCAATTTCCATGGGTGTCTGGCCCTGATTGATCAGGCGCAAGGTCTGGCTGTCGATGAAGGCATACATATCGCGCTGGTCGGCCAGGTAGTCGCGGATGGCCGCACCGCCCCAAGTGGGCCAGTGATGCTGGGCGAACACCACCTCGGCCTGCTCGCCGTAGCGCACCAGCGATTGGTCCAGGTAATGGGCCCACACTTTCGGATCGCGCACCAGTGCCCCGCGCAGCGTCAGTACGTTGTGCTGCACATGGGTGGCGTTCTCGGCCATGCACAGTGCCCTGAGCGCCGGGAAATAGATGTTCATTTCCGCCGGCGCCTCGGTGCCCGGGGTCAGCTGGAACTCCACCTCCACGCCGCTCAGGGTCATGCGTTGCAGCGGTTGGCTGATTTCGAGCGTCGGCGCGATGAGGCTGACAGTGGCATTGGCCGGCACGCCCTTGCCCAGTCCGGCATCCACCTGGCCTCGCGGCCCACGGGGCAGGGGCGCGCCGTACATGTACTGGGCGCGGCGTTTCATGGCCGGTCCGGCCAGCACGTTTTCACCGATGGCATGCTCGAAGAACCCCTCGGGCGCGATGACCTGTACTTTGCCAGCCTTGACGTCCGCCTCGTTGATCACCCCGCGCACGCCGCCGAAATGGTCGACGTGCGGGTGGGTGTAGATCACCGTGGTCACCGGCTTGCGCGGGCGGTGCTTGAAGTACAGTTCGAGGCCCGCCTTGGCCGTCTCCACGGCAAGCAGCGGGTCGAGCACAATCAGCCCGTCCGGCCCCTCGACGATGGTCATGTTGGCCAGGTCCAGACCGCGAAGCTGGTAGATGCCCTCGGTGACCTTGAACAGCCCGGCGATGTTGTTCAACTGAGCGACGCGCCACAAGCTCGGGTTTACCGTGGCAGGGGATTGCGCCGGTTCCAGAAAAGCATACTGGGCCAGGTTCCACACGGTCTTGCCATCGGCTGTCGCGACTGGCCCGTCGAACCGCTCGACCAGCCCACGCCTGGCTGTTTCGTAATCGACGCGATCCTCGAAGGATAACCGTTTCAGCCACTGCTGGTTGCTGGCCAGGGTGGCCGCGGTGGCATCCTTGGCCGCTGTTGCGGCCAGGCTCGGAAGGGGGGCCAGCAGGGCAAGCGCCAGCATCGACAGTGAAAAGCGCATGGGATTTCCTTGTTGTTCTTGAGGCAGAACACTCTAGGGGAGGGGCTTGCGCACCAGCCAATACCAGAGCGGCATGGCCGCTATCGCGTTTCCTGATGGCTTCAGGCGGGGGGGAGCGTGAGGATCTGTTCGACCAGCCAGGCCAGGGCGGGGTCGTGCTGACGGTGGCTCAGGTGTACCAGTTCAAGTTCGAAAGGCTCCAGGGCAAAAGGCAGTTCGTGCACCGCCAAAGGCAGCAGATGCGCGAACTGCTGGGCCAGTTGCCGCGGCAGCACCACGCACATTTCGGTGGCTGCGGCCAGATGCGCGGCCTGCAGGTAGTTGGGCGTGGTATAGGCGATTTGCCGGGTCAGGCCTTGCTCGGCCAGCCACTGGTCGACCATGCCTCGGGTCTGGCCGCCGTGCACCCAGATGTGCCGCAAGCCCAGGAACGCATCGAGGTCCAGTGCCTGGCCCGGCGCCAGGTGCGGGTGCTGCTGGCGCAGCGCGATCTGCAGGGTTTCACGGCGCCAGGGGTGGCGGGTGAAGCGCGCTGGCACCTCGTCGAAGCGGCCCAGTACCAGGTCGAGGTCGCCCCGGTCCAGCGCCTCGGCCGGCAGGTTGGGGGCCAGGTGCACCACGTCGATGCGCAAGTTGGGTGCCAGTAGTTGCAACCGCGCCAGGAGCGGCGGCATGCAAAGCTGTTCGACGAAATCGGTGAGGGCGATGCGCAGTTGGCGATGGCTGCGCTGTGGCTCGAAGCCATCGCCGGTGCCCAGTGTCTGCTCGATCTGCTGTAACGCAGCACGTATCGGCCCCTCCAGTGCCAAGGCGCGTGGCGTCGGGCGCATGCGCCGGCCCACGCGGACCAGCAGCGGGTCACCCAGCTGGTCACGCAGGCGCGCCAGGGCATTGCTCACGGTCGGCTGGGTCAGGGCCAGACGCTCGGCGGCGCGGGATACGTTCTGTTCACGCAGCAACATATCGAAGACGCGCAGCAGGTTCAGGTCGAAGTTCGAAATATTCATGCCGAAAATATATGGCATACGAAATGGAAATTTCAAAAATACCTTCGGCCTGCTTAGGGTGATCACAGTCCTCATACCTACAAGAAAGCAGGAGCGTTGCGCGTGAATACTCCCTTCCCGATCAATCAGGTGGCTGTGATAGGTGCAGGCACCATGGGCCGCGGCATCGTCATCAGCCTGGCCAACGCCGGGCTGTCGGTGCTGTGGCTGGACTGCAACGCGGCAGCGCTCGAAGCAGGGCTGGGCATGGTCAGCCAAGCCTGGGCCCAGCAGGTGGACAAGCAGCGCATCACCCAGGCCCAGGCCGAAGCCTGCCTGGCGCGTGTGCAGGTCGTGGACGGCTATCCGGCGTTGGCGGAGGCCGACCTGGTGATTGAAGCGGTGTATGAAAACCTGGCGCTCAAGCAGGAAATCTTCCGTGCACTGGATGCACACCTCAAGCCACGTGCGATCCTGGCCAGCAACACCTCGGCACTGGACATCGACGCGATTGCCGCCGTCACCCAGCGACCGTCCCAGGTCCTTGGGCTGCATTTCTTCAGCCCCGCGCATGTCATGAAGCTGCTCGAAATCGTGCGTGGGGCGCACACTGATCAGAAGGTACTCGAGGCCGCCAAAGCGCTGGGCGAGCGCATGGGCAAGGTGGCGATAGTGGCAGGCAACTGTCCAGGGTTCATTGGCAATCGCATGTTGCGCAGCTATGTGGGCGAAGCACGCAAGTTGCTGCTTGAAGGGGCTTTGCCACACCAGGTGGATGCGGTACTGCAGCAGTTTGGCTTCGCCATGGGGCCCTTCCGCATGTACGACGTGGTGGGCATCGACCTGGAGTGGCGCGCCCGGCAGCTGGCCGGGCAAGGCATGCACGACCCGCTGGTGCAGGTCGATAACGCGCTGTGCGAACTCGGCCGCCTCGGGCAGAAAACCGCGCAAGGCTATTACCGCTATGCACCCGGCAGCCGACAGGCCGAGCATGACCCGCAGGTCGACGCTCTGGTGCTGCAGGTGTCCCAGAAGCTTGGCTATCGACGCCGGGGTATCAGTGCCGAGGAAATCCTCGAGCGCTGCCTGCTGGCACTGGTCAACGAAGGGGCGAAGGTTCTCCAGGAAGGTATCGCCGCCAGCAGCGCCGACATCGACCGGGTCTGGCTTCACGGCTATGGCTTTCCGGCTGCCACTGGCGGGCCCATGCGCTGGGCCGACGAGCAGGGGGCGCCGTTTATCCTGGCACGGCTGGAATACCTGCAGGGCGTGCTTGGCGAGCATTGGCGCCCGGCAGGGTTGTTCTATTCGCTGGTGGCCGGTGGCAAGCGTTTCGAACCGCGTGGGGAGGTTCGGGCATGAACTACCAGGCGCCCCTTCGCGACATGCGTTTCGTGCTGCATGAACTGTTCGATCTGGCCGGACATTGCCAGCAGCTAGGTATCGAACTGGACCGCGACACCCTCGACGGTATCCTTGAGGAGGCCGCACGTTTCACAGGCCAAATCATCGCACCGCTCAATCGCAACAGTGACGAACAGGGCTGCCAGTGGGTTGGCGGCGAGGTCACCACCCCGGACGGCATGCGGGAGGCCTATCGGCAATACGTCGAACATGGCTGGGCCAGTATGACCGGGCCGCAGGCCTATGGTGGACAGGGGCTGCCGCAAATGGCAGCGGCCAGCTTCCATGAAATGCTGATGGCAGCGTCGTTGTCGTTCCGCATCTACTCCGGCCTGACCGAGGGCGCGGTCCTGGCGTTGCATCGCCATGGCAGCGAGGCACTCAAGCAGGCCTACCTGAGCCGGATGGTCAGTGGCGAGTGGGCCGGTACCATGTGCCTGACCGAGCCGCAGGCCGGCACCGACCTGGCTTTGCTGCGTACCCGCGCCCAGCCGGAAGCGGACGGCAGCTACCGCATTACCGGCAGCAAGATATTCATCAGCGGTGGCGAGCAGGACCTGACCGACAACATCGTTCATCTGGTACTCGCGCGCCTGCCTGATGCGCCGGCCGGTGTCAGGGGCATCAGCCTGTTCCTGGTGCCCAAGCTGCTGCCCGGTGGCGAGCGCAATGCGCTGTGCTGCGGGGCGCTGGAGCACAAGATGGGCATCAAGGGTGCTTCGACCTGCGTGATGAATTTCGACGGTGCCCAAGGCTGGCTGGTGGGGGAGGCCAACCAAGGCCTGGCCTGCATGTTCACCATGATGAACGATGCCCGCTTCCAGGTCGGCCTGCAGGGGCTTGGTATTGCCGAGGCTGCTTTTCAGGGGGGGCTGGCCTATGCCCGGGAGCGTCTGCAGTCGCGCTCGCTTGCCGGGCCGGTGGCAGCGGAAAAGCCTGCCGATCCGATTATCGTCCATCCAGACGTGCGGCGCATGCTGTTGACCCAGAAGACCCTTACCGAGGGTTGTCGCATGCTGGGCATCTACACCGCTCGGCAACTGGACCTGGAGCACGCTGCGAAAAGTGCACCGGCGCGCCAGGCGGCAGCCCGGCGGGCGGCGTTGCTGATCCCTATCGTCAAGGCGTTCTTCACCGACGTCGGTCAGGAGGTCGCCAGCCTTGGGGTGCAGTTGTATGGCGGCCACGGCTACATCCGCGAGTGGGGCATGGAGCAGTTGATGCGCGATAGCCGCATCACCCAGCTTTATGAAGGCACCAACGGCATACAGGCCCTTGACCTGATACGCCGCAAGCTACTGGGGGACGGCGGGGTCGAGCTCAATCTGCTGATCGACGAAATGGTGCTGCACGTCGGGGCTGCCAATGCGCTCGGCGGCCTGCAGGCCATGGCGACGTCCGTGGGGCAACGTTTGGAGGAGTGGCGCGCCTTGTCTGCCCATGTGGTCGAGGCCTGTCAACGCGACCCCCAGGAGTCAGGGGCAGTGTCGGTTGATTTTCTTGCCTACTCGGCCTACGTGCTGTTGGCGGCGATGTGGTTGCAAGCGGCTGTGCATGCTCAAGCAACGCTTGCCGCCGGCAGCACGGAAACAGCCTTCTACAGGGCCAAGCTTCACGCTGCGACGTTCTACTGGCGGCGGCTGCTGCCCCGCGCCACCGCTCATCGCGAGGCCCTGCTGGGCGGCGCGGATTGTCTGATGGCGCTACCAGAGAGCGATTTCGCGTTCTAGCGCACGGCAAACCACATTGACAAGGAGAGTGTGATGCAGCCTTTCAGCTTTGCCACCACTGCGCAGATCCTCTGCGAAGCCGGCGCGGTGCAGCGCCTTGCAGGTCTGTGCCGTGAGCGCGGGGCCAAGCGTGTTTTGATCGTCAGTGACCCGGGTATCGCCCGCCTTGGCATGCTTGATGACCTGCTGCCGGGGTTCACGGCAGCCAAGGTCGGCGTGGCGATCTTCAGTGAGGTTACGGCCGACCCTAGCGAAGCATGCGTGCTGGCGGCCGTCCAGCGCGCCCGGCATATTGGTGCCGACCTGGTGGTAGGGTTCGGCGGCGGCAGTTCGATGGATGTGGCCAAGCTGGTTGCACTGCTGGCCCACCGCGACTGTTCACAGCCGATCGCCGAGCTGTATGGCATTGACAAGGCCAAGGGCCGCCGGCTTCCGTTGATCCAGGTGCCCACCACGGCAGGTACCGGTTCGGAGGTGACACCGATCGCCATCGTCACCACCGGTGCTACCACCAAAATGGGCATTGTTTCGCCGCTGCTGTTGCCGGACCTGGCAGTGCTCGACGCCGTCTGTACCCTCGGCCTGCCATCGGCGGTCACTGCTGCTACCGGTATCGACGCCATGGTGCATGCCATCGAAGCCTATACCAGCCGCCTCAAACGTAACCCGCTGTCCAGCCTGCTGGCCCGTGAGGCGCTGCGGCTGCTGGCGGATAACCTTGACCAGGCTGTGCACAACGGCGGCAACCTGCAGGCCCGCCAGGCCATGCTGCTGGGGGCATGCCTGGCCGGCCAGGCCTTTGCCAATGCACCGGTGGCGGCGGTGCATGCCCTGGCCTATCCGCTGGGTGGGCATTTTCATATTCCCCATGGCCTGGCCAACGCGCTGGTGTTGCCGCATGTGCTGCGCTTCAACCTGCCGGTGGCGGCAGTGGACTACGCCGAGCTGGCCGTGCCGCTGCTGGGGGCCCGTTTGCAGCCGGGCGATCAGCGCCAGCAGGCAGAACAATTCGTGGCCGAGCTGGCTGCGCTAAGTAGCCGCTGCGGGTTACCTGACCGCCTGCGCGACGCTGATGTACCGGGTCATCGGCTTGGCCAGCTGGCCGAAGACGCGATGCAACAGCAACGCCTTTTGGTCAATAACCCGCGTGAAGTCACCCAGGCCGATGCGCTGGCCATCTATGAGGCAGCCTACTGATGAACCACCTCCGGCGACGTGAACACTATCGGCACTACACGCCCATAACCACTCGGTGGCACGACAACGATGTCTATGGCCACGTGAACAACGTGGTCTATTACAGCTTTTTCGACAGCGCCGTGAACCGCCTGCTGGTGCAGGAGGGTGGGTTGGATATCGACCAGGGGAGGGTGATCGCGCTGGTGGTCAGCTCCGCCTGCGACTACCAGGCGCCGGTGGCCTTCCCGCATGACATCGAAGTGGGCCTTGCGGTGAGCCGGTTGGGTAACACCTCAGTGCACTATCAGTTGGCGGTGTTCCTCGCCGGCCAGCCACTGGCCTGTGCCACCGGCCGCTTCGTCCATGTATTCGTCGACCGCGAAGGGCGGCGTCCGGTACCGGTGCCTGACTGCCTGCGGCATGTGTTGAGCGAACTGCAGCCCCTATCCCCTGAGGAACAGCCATCATGAAAGATGCCGTGATCGTCGCCACTGCTCGCACCCCTATCGGCAAAGCCATGCGTGGCGCCTTCAACGACCTGAAAACCCCCAGCATGACGGCTGTCGCTATCCGCGCCGCAGTAGAACGTGCTGGCATCGAACCGGCGCAGGTCGATGACCTGGTGCTGGGGACTGCCATGCAGAGCGGCACTGCCGCGATCAACCCGGGGCGGCTGTCGGCGCTGGCCGCCGGCCTGCCCCAATCGGTCAGCGGTCAGACCGTCGACCGCCAGTGCGCTTCAGGCCTGATGGCCATTGCCACGGCGGCGAAGCAGATAATGGTTGATGGCATGCAGGTGACCATTGGCGCAGGCCAGGAGCAGATCAGCCTGGTGCAGCAGGTGCACAACCAGCTGGCCAGTGAGGCTTACGACCCCGCAGTGCTGCGCCTGAGCGAGCACGCCTACATGCCGATGTTGCAAACGGCCGAACGGGTGGCCCGGCGTTATGGCATAAGCCGCGAAGCGCAGGATGCCTACGCCCTGCAGTCTCAGCAGCGCACGGCAGCGGCGCAGGCGGCAGGGCTGTTCGCCGCTGAAATCGTGCCGGTGATCGCACGCAAGAAGGTGGTGGACAAGCTGACAGGTGTTGTCAGCCATGAAGAGGTGCGCCTGACCCAGGACGAAGGGAACCGACCGGCGACGACCCTGGCCGACCTTCAGGGGCTCAAGCCCGTGGTCGAAGGCGGTTGTGTCACGGCCGGTAATGCCAGTCAGTTGTCCGATGGCGCCAGTGCCTGCGTGCTGATGGACGGTGCGCTGGCGGCGCGCTCGGGTACTGCAGCCCTGGGGCTTTACCGCGGTATCGCTGTAGCTGGCCTTGCCCCCGAGGAAATGGGCATCGGCCCGGTATTGGCGGTGCCCAAGCTACTGCGCCAGCAGGGCCTGACGGTAGACGATATCGGGCTATGGGAGCTGAACGAGGCGTTCGCCTGCCAGGTGCTGTATTGCGCCCAGCAGTTGCAGATCGACCCGGCGAAGCTGAACGTCAATGGCGGCGCCATTGCTATCGGCCACCCCTATGGCATGAGCGGCGCGCGGATGGTCGGCCATGCCTTGCTGGAGGGCAAGCGACGTAAGGTGAAGTACGTGGTCGTGACAATGTGCGTGGGCGGCGGCATGGGCGCAGCAGGCCTGTTCGAAGTGCTTTAGGCCGGTACCCAAGGCCAGCCCATGGCGCTGACCGGGACGCAGGCGCAGCCAGCGTCCACAGTGTCCCGGCCAGGGCTGGTTATGAGCCTACAGCAATCGCGTGACGCGAAGCCGGCTGCGGCAATTGGCGGAAACCTTCACTGATGGCAGCGATCAGTTCCGCGTCCTTGACGGGGCACAACCCGGGGAACGGTTTGTTGGCATGGGTAAGCACGGCTTCGACGCTTTCCTGGTTGTCGAGGTAAACCCGCCTGATTGCCTGGCTTTCCAGGTCTTTGCTGTCGCTGCCGTTCAGGGCGTGGTGAATGGCGAGCCCTGCGCCAAACGCCAGGGCCGGGGTTGCAATACCGTGCTTGCGGGCAAGGTCGATGCTGCTGAGGATGCGTTCATTGCGTTGCAGCTTGCGCAAGGGGTCGCGGCCTACCCGGGCGCACGGGTCTTTGAACGAGGTTTTGCAGCGTTCGAGGAATGCCTCGGCAAAGCGGCTGACCACCTCGGCCATCTGTGGGTATTCGGCCACCAGTGCGGGCGCGACCTCCTGGCGAATCAGGCGCTCGGCCAGTTCACTCACCCGCGCATCGCCCATGCCCTGGCCGACCCAGGCATGGCCCAGCAGGCTGGCGTACCAGGCCACGATGGCGTGCGGGCCGTTCCACAGGCGGTTCTTGATGATCTGGATCTGGGCAATGTCTGGCACTGTCTTCACCTGGCGCAGGCGTTCGAGCAAATCGCTGCCGCGCTCGGCGTAAAGCGGCATGTCGGCTTCGCTGTTGAACAGCACCAGATGCAGCTGGCTCATGGCGCTGCTGGGCTGCGCAAAGGGCCTGAAGTGGCCGATCAGCCGTTCGTACTCTGGTAGCGGCGCTGAAGGTTTGCGCGTGCTTGCAGGCTCGTCTTCCAGGCTGTTCTGGAACATCTGCGACTTGATGCGCAGTTGCCGTACCAGTGCGTCATTGCCCAGTTTGGACACGATGCGGCTGACCACCGTTTCGGCGAAATGGGTCTTTTGCATAACCTGCTCGCTGATCGCAGGCGGGCACAGTAACGCCAGCTCGGCTTGCACGTGACGACGCACGAACGCCGCACCGCCAACCTTGTTCAGCACGATCAGCAGAGTCAGCTCGCGGCCTCGGCGCTCGAAGCGTTGCAGCAGGCCTTGGGCGATCACCCTGGCCTGGCTTCTGATGGCCTGCTCGGGCAGGCTCAGGCCGATGATTTCGGCAGTGGTGTACATGCTGATGACCGCGTCGTCATCGTCCATGTCGATCATGCGCACGTTGTCGATGGTCTGGTCGAACGACGTGGCGCCGTAGCGTACGCTGTAGCGGCCAAAGGCGCTGACGCTTTCGCGCAGCATGCGTGAGCGGGTTGCGGCAATGATTTCACGCGGTCGGGTGTAGCCGTCCCAATGGGAAAATACCTGTGTCAGGTAACCGCCGCCGATGGCGCCGAAACCATGAATGCCCACGCTGAACTGGTTCATCGAGGCCGGGAACGGCTCACTCAATGCAGGCATGCCCAGGTCGGGTACGCACTCGCTCAGGTCGGCGAGAAATTCATGCATGCTGCGGTAGGCTTTGAGCGCGCCCGCCTTGATTTCCGGCGCAGGCGGCTTGATGTCCTCGATCAGGATCGCCTGCCCTTCGGCGCGCATCGCCGACAGCATGCCGTTTTCCGAGTCCTCGACCATGAAGCACTGGTCTGGCTCGCAATTGAGCGCGCGGGCGGCTTTCAGGAAAATCTCGGGGTGTGGTTTGCCTTGGCTGACTTCATCGCCACAAACGGTGATGTCGAAGTACTTCAGCACGTTGGCGTTGATCAGGTATTCCTCGGCGATGGCACGGCGGCTGGAGGTGGCCACCGCCATGGTCAGGCCCGACTTGCGCAGGCGCTCCAGCACCTCCAGCAGGCCGGCCTTGATCGGTACGCCGTGATTGCGCACGTACTCCAGTTCAAGTTCATCGGCGCGTTGGCGGATTTCGGCGTACGGGAAGTCGTCGCCGTTATGCGCCTTGGCAAGGGCCTCGGCCTTCTTTGCGCTCAGGCCCAGCGAGCCAATCAGGGTGTGCTCGCTCAGCGCTTTGCCGAAGATTTCCAGAGACGCTTGTTTGAGTGTCTTGAAGCGCAGGCGCTCGGTGTCGAAGAGGGTGCCATCCATGTCGAAGATGGCGCTGAAAATGTGTTTACCGTGAAAGAAAAGCATTGGCTGTTGCCCCTTGTCGTTGCGTCAGGCACTCCGCCTGCAACAGGCGAGTACGGTGTGTGAGCTGCAGAGGAGGCAGTCAGGTCGGGGGCACACGTTTGACAGCGGGACGCTCAGGGGTGACACAGAGGTAAGGCGGGGCGGAGCGGGGGGTGCAGAGAAGGTTGGCAACCTTCGAGGCGAGGCGGGTGGCGCGTTTGGCCTTGAGGTCACGCCCACTGGCTGCGGTCGGTTTCGCAGGCAGTGGGCGCAAATAGCGATGGATACGTGTGATTCCAAGCATGAGGTGCTTTGCTTCCTTTTCGTCATGGGTGATCCCTTTTTAGCCTTGCACGTATGCGCAACCCGATGCAAGGACAAGGCTGTCGTTACCGAGCCGAGCAATGACTCGAGCTGTCAGCAAGGCTCCCCCATGACCTTGCCGTTCCTGCGTACAATGCGGGCAAGGCAGGGGCATCGAGAGGTCAATGTGGAGTTACGCCAGTTTCGCTACTTTTTAAGTGTGTTGGAGCACGGCAGCCTTGGCAGGGCCGCGCTCGAGCTTGGCGTGGGCGCCTCCGCCCTGAGTCAGCAACTGTCGAAGCTGGAAAACGAGCTCAGCACCCGGCTGTTGACGCGCTCGAGTACCGGCGTCGTCCCGACGGCGGCTGGTCTGGCGTTCGAGTACCATGCCCGGCTGGCGCTGCGTCAGGCCGAACACGCCATGCTTGCCGCGCAGAGTGGACGCATGAGCGGGTATGTAAGTGTCGGCCTTGCCCCGACTACGGCATCGGTCCTGGGCCTTGCCCTTATCGACCGCATGCGCCAGCGCTATCCGGACATCCACTTGCACCTGGTGGAAATGCTGTCGGGCTATCTGGTCAGTCAGCTTAACGCCCGGCACCTGGACCTGGCTGTGTTGTTCCAGCCCGACGCGGGGGCGCGCCTGGATGTGCGTCCGCTTTTGCAGGAACGGCTGTTCGCGCTGGTTCCGCTGGCATTGGTGCAAAGTGGCTGGGGCGAATCGCTGACGTTGCAGCAGATCGCGACGTTGCCGCTGGTGATGCCGAGCAGTCAGCATGGCTTGCGCGCCACGTTACAGGCAATCCTGGCCAGGGCGGGGCTGGAAGCCAACATCGTCATGGAGGTCGATGGCCTGTCATTGCTCTTGGATTGCGTAGCGGCGGGCCACGCCGCCACCCTGCAGCCCGGTGCGGCAGTAGCCCGGGCAACGCAAGCAGGCATGCGCGTATTCGCCATCGACGATGCCCAGGCGCAGCGCCGCAATCTGGTGGTGAGCCTGAGTGAGGATGAGCTTTCGCCTGCTGCGCTTGCGACCCGGGTCGTGTTGCATGAGGTCGCGCGCGAGCGGGCTGCCTGCGGCCAATGGCCCGGGGCGCGCCTGCTCTGAGGCCGCCTGGGCGCCATCAGCCTTTAGAAAAACTGAACACCTACCTTCGGTAATCGCGTTTCGTCACCTGCCAGGTCTCACTAGAGTCCGTGGTCCGCGAGGAGCACCCCGAACGTTCTGGCTCCTCGAGACCTGGAGGCAAAATGATCGATGTGCTTGTCATTGGCGGCGGGAATGCTGCCCTTTGCTCGGCGCTGATGGCCCGCGAGGCGGGGGCCAGTGTGCTGCTGCTGGAGGCCGCGCCGCGTGAATGGCGTGGTGGCAACTCTCAACACACTCGCAACCTGCGATGCATGCACGATGCGCCGCAGGATGTACTGGTTGACGCGTACCCGGAAGAGGAATTCTGGCAAGACCTGCTCAAGGTCACGGGCGGGCAAACCGACGAGAAACTGGCGCGGCTGGTGATCAGGGCTTCGGCCAATTGCCGGGACTGGATGCGGCACCATGGCGTGCATTTTCAGCCGTCGCTCTCTGGCGCGTTGCACACGGCGCGCACCAACGCCTTTTTCATGGGCGGTGGCAAGGCACTGGTCAATGCCTATTTCCGTAGTGCCGAGCGGTTGGGTGTTGAGGTTCGCTATGACACGCCAGTGTGCGATATCGAGCTGGACGGCGACCGTTTCGTTGCGGCCCATGTACCGGCGCGTGATGTCGCAGGGCGCCGCTTGCCGGCCGAACGCATCCAGGCGCGAGCCTGTGTGCTGGCGGCTGGAGGCTTCGAGTCGAACAGAAGCTGGTTGCGCGAGGCGTGGGGGCAGAACGAACGCGGTGAGTGGCCAGCGGACAATTTTCTGGTCCGTGGCACCCGCTTCAACGACGGTGTACTGCTGCGACGGATGATCGATCTGGGGGCCGATACTATCGGTGACCCGACCCAGGCGCACATGGTAGCCATAGACGCCCGCGCGCCCTTGTACGACGGCGGTATCTGCACGCGTATCGATTGCGTTTCGCTGGGTGTGGTGGTCAACCGTGAAGGCTTGCGCTTCTATGATGAAGGGGAGGACTTCTGGCCCAAGCGCTATGCGATCTGGGGCAGGTTGGTAGCCCATCAGCCGGGGCAGGTGGGGTTCTCCATCATCGACCAGAAAGCGTTGGGGCGGTTCATGCCGCCGGTTTTCGGGGGTATCACGGCCAATACCCTGGAAGAACTGGCGCAGCTTCTGGGCCTTCCGGTAGCGACCTTCCTTGACACGGTTCACGCCTACAACCGGGCGTGTCAGGCGGGCAGCTTCGATCATACCCGGCTGGACAACTGCCACACGCAAGGCGTGACACCGGTCAAGAGCCACTGGGCACGACCGATCGATACGCCACCATTCTATGGCTATCCGTTGCGTCCAGGGGTGACTTTCACCTACCTGGGGCTACGCACGGATGAGACCGCTGCCGTTCATTTCGCTGGCCGGCGCAGCCCGAACCTGTTCGTTGCGGGCGAAATGATGGCGGGCAACGTGCTGGGCAAGGGCTACACCGCTGGCGTCGGCATGTCCATAGGCACCGCCTTCGGCCGTATCGCCGGCACCCATTCCGCGGCTGCTGCTGCACGTATTTCATCCCCAAACGAGGCCTGTCATGACCGCGCAATTGCCTGAACCCCACACGTATGACCCGGCGGGCCGGGCCGAACTGATTCCGGTATTGAACATGGATGAAACGGAAGTCGACCGGCAGATGCGCATCTGCAATGCCTGTCGCTACTGCGAAGGCTTCTGCGCCGTGTTTCCGGCCATGACCCGAAGGCTGACATTTGCCAAGGCGGATATCCATTACCTGGCCAACCTGTGCCATAACTGCGGCGCCTGCTTGCATGCCTGCCAGTATGCCGCGCCTCATGAGTTTGCTGTCAACGTGCCTCAGGCCATGGCCAAGGTCCGTGGCCAGACGTACGCTGACTATGCCTGGCCGGCCGCGTTCGGCCGTCTTTACCGGCACAATGGCACCTATGTGGTCACTGCGCTGGCGATTGCCTTGTCGCTGTTCTTGCTACTGGCCTTGCAGGTCAACGGAACCCTGTTGCCTGGTCGCCTGGGCGGCGACTTCTATGCGGTTTTTCCACACAACATGCTGGCGCTGTTGTTCGGCAGTGTCTTTTGCCTGAGCGGTGTCGCGCTGGCGGTGGCGATAAGGCGGTTCTGGCGCAGCATTTCGCCGGCCGAACCTCAGGCTCCGCCTGTTGACGGGGCAATCCTTGAAGCTTCAACAGCTGTGCTGACCTTGAAGTACCTCGACGGAGGGCATGGCCAGGGCTGTAACAACGAGGATGATCGCTACACCCTGTGGCGGCGCCGTTTCCACCACTTGACCTTCTACGGATTCTTGCTGTGCTTCGCGGCTACCTTGGTCGCCACGGCATATCACTACGTACTCGACCTTCAGGCGCCTTACCCCGTGCTGAGCCTGCCTGTGCTGCTGGGCACGGTCGGGGGGATCGGCCTGGTCATTGGCCCCGCCGGGCTGCTTGTGCTGAACCTGCGCCGAGCGCCGGAACAGGGCGACCCCAGGCAGCGGCCAATGGACAGGGCCTTCATCCTGCTCCTGCTGTTGATCAGTCTCTCCGGGCTCGCCCTGTTGGGCCTGAGGGATACCGGGGCCATGGCGGTGCTGTTGGCCGTTCACCTGGGCACGGTCATGGCGCTGTTCATCACGTTGCCTTACGGCAAGTTCGCCCACGGCCTGTTCCGCAGCGCAGCGCTGCTGAAGTTCGCGCTTGAAAAGCGCCGCCCCGACACACTCGGCCTGGGCAGCGACTGATTGATGGGCGCGGCAGCAGCACAGGGTGGATGTCGGCGGTCTGACGGGCACGCCCAGTCAACGATTGGGCCATTTCTCCAGCAGGATCGACACGAATTTTTCAGCTGCAGGCGAAAGCGAGGCGCCGCGTCGGTAAACCAGGCCGAGTGTTCGGGTGACCTGGGGTTCGATCAACGGAACACTGACCAGGGTCGGATGGTCGGCGTTGGGCATGGCCAGGCTGGGCATGGCCGATACCCCCAGGCCGGCCTCCACCATGCCGAGCGAGGTCGAGAGGTGTTGTACCTCGTAAAACCACTTGGGGCGCAAGTTGAGCCCGGATAGCGCGTGGTCGAGCAGCATGCGATTGCCGCTCAGTCGGCCTACGCCGATCAGGCGGTAATCGGCAAGCTCGGTCCAGGTGACGGCGTCACGGCCTGCCAGTTTGTGGTCGCGCCGGCAGGCCAGGACGAAGTGTTCCTGCACCAGCGAGACGAACTCGATGTCCGGGTGTTGCCCGCTCATCATGTTGATGCCGAAGTCAGCCTCACCCCGCAGCACCGCTTCAAGCCCGTCGTTGGCGCTTAGATCGAGCAGGCGAATACGGATTTTCGGGTACTGCTCGTTGTAGTCGCGGATCACCGACGGCAGGAAGTAGAACGCTGCCGTGGGGATGCAGGCAAGGGTGACCTGGCCGGTTTGTCGTTCTGCCAGTTCGCGGATGCTGAGAATGGAGTCTTCGAAGTCGTCCAGTAACCGTCTGGCTTTGGGCAAAAAGTCGCGCCCGACGCTGGTCAGGCTGACGCGACGGGTGGTGCGCTCGAGCAAGGAGGTACCTAGGCCTTCCTCCAGCTTCTTTATGCGCCGGCTTAGCGCTGGCTGGGAGAGATGCAGTGCTTCGGCAGCTTCGTGGAAGCTGCCGAGTTCGGCGATTTTCACGAAAGATCGGATGTCTTGAAGCTCATATTCCATATAAAAGCCTTGGCCCGTTCAAAGAGGAATTATTTTGTGAAAGGCAATAATCGCTACGATATTTGCATTGGATTGATTTATCCATCCCTGTCACTCTTTTGCCCACAGCATCAATGATGTCCATTGATCAACAAGAGTGCGAAATCATGCAACGAATTCCTTGCGTACTCATGCGCGGCGGTACCTCCAAAGGGCCGTTCTTTCACGCCTGGGACCTGCCTGCCAATGTGGTCGAGCGCGACGAGTTGCTGATCAACCTCATGGGCTCTGGCCATGAGCTGGAAATCGACGGTATCGGTGGCGGCAGCCCGCAGACCAGCAAGGTGGCAATCATCAGCCCGTCACTGCACGCCGACGCTGACGTCGACTACCTGTTCGTGCAGGTCATGGTCGCACAGCGCCGGGTCGATACGGCCCCCAACTGCGGCAACATGCTGTGTGCTGTTGGGCCATTCGCCATCGAACAGGGGTTGGTAAAAGGCCAGGAAGGCAAGACCTTGGTGCGCATTCGCAACCTGAACACCGGCACTTTCGTCAATTCGCTGGTCGAAACGCCCGGCGGGATCGTGCGCTACGAAGGCCGCACGGCGATCGATGGGGTTCCGGGCACTGCCGCCCCGGTGCACCTGACCTTCCTCGACGCGGTCGGCAGCAAGACCGGCAAGCTGTTCCCCACGGGCAAGGCCCAGGACGTGATTGATGGCGTGCCGGTGACCTGCATCGACATGGCCATGCCGATGATGGTGGTAGAGGCTAGCCAATTGGGGGTCAGTGGCTCGGAAACCCCTGCTCAGCTGGACGCCGACAGCGCGCTGCTCAAACGCCTGGAAGCGTTGCGGCTGAAGGCCGGAAAGGCCATGGGCCTGGGCGATGTCAGTGGCATGGTCATCCCCAAGCCAGTGCTGGTGTCCAAGCCGCGCTACGACGGCACGCTGCAGGTTCGCTATTTCATGCCGCACAACTGCCATCGTGCCTTGGCGATCACTGGCGCGGTGGGGCTGGCGACTGCCTGCGTCAGCCCTGGCACCGTGATTGCCGACCTGTTGGGCGAAGGTGCACAGCAACTGGCCGAGGTCCGCCTGGAGCATCCAAGTGGCGGCATCGATGTTGCGCTGACGCGCAGCGGTGCCGATGGCAAGACGATCCAGGCTTCGGTGGTGCGAACCGCCCGGCGGCTCTTCTCAGGGTTCGTCTACGCCCCTACATTCCGCAGGTTGGCCGGGTAGCTCCAGGCGCTGATCCAGACCTGCACATTCGTAACAAGCGCATCCGCACAATTTCAACAATGGGTGATGCCTCATGAGACTCGCCAAATCGCTGTATTTCCAGATTCTCTGCGCCGTCCTGCTGGGCGTGGTGGTCGGACACTTCTGGGCGCAACAGGCCGTGGCCCTCAAGCCGCTGGGTGATGCGTTCATCAAACTGATCAAGATGATGATCGCGCCGGTGGTGTTCTGCACCATCGTCACCGGCATCGCCGGCATGACTGACAAACGTTCCCTGGGACGCTTGATGAGCAAGACCCTGCTGCTGTTCCTGGGCCTGACGATGGTCAGCCTGGTGATCGGACTGGCAGCGGTCTATCTGTTCAAGCCAGGTGTCGGCATGAACATCGATCCCGCTACCCTGAGTACGGCGGGCCTGAGCCAGTACACCGCCTCGGCTGCCAAGCTGAGCGTGGTGGACTTCTTCATGCACATCATCCCGGACACCTTCATCGGTGCCTTCAACAAGGGTGAGGTCTTGCCGGTCCTGTTCATCGCCGTACTCAGCGGTTTCGCCCTCTCGTCGATGGGCGAAAAGGGCAAGCCGGTACTGGACGTGCTGGAGTCGGCTTCGACCATGGTGTTCCGCATCTTCGGCTACCTGATGCGCTTTGCCCCGGTCGGCGCTTTCGGCGCACTGGCATTCACCGTTGGCCAGTACGGCATTACGTCCCTTGGCTCGCTGGCCAAGCTGGTGGGGACGTTGTACATCGCCTGCGCGTTCTTCGTGCTGGTGGTGCTCGGTGGCATCTGCCGGGCCCATGGCTTCAGCCTGTGGAAGCTGCTGCGCTATTTCCGCGAAGAGTTCCTTGTGGTGCTGGGGACTTCTTCAACCGAGCCGGTGCTGCCGCGAATGCTCGAGAAACTCGAGAAGCTTGGGTGCAAAAAAGGCGTGGTTGGCCTGGTGCTGCCCACTGGCTACTCGTTCAACCTGGACGGTACTGCCATCTATCTGTCGTTGGCAGCCGTGTTCATCGCGCAGGCCTGCAACATCGACCTGAGCCTGGGCCAGGTGGTCACCATGCTGGCGATCATGCTGCTGTCCTCCAAGGGCGCGGCAGGCGTTACCGGCAGCGGTTTCGTGGCCTTGGCCTCGACTCTTACTGTGATCCACGACATTCCCCTGGCCGGCCTGGCCCTGTTGATCGGGGTCGACCGCTTCATGTCGGAGGCCCGTGCGCTGACGAGTCTTGCCAGCAATGCAGTGGCTACGGTGGTGGTTTCGCTGTCGGAAAATGCCTGTGACCGCCAGACACTGCACAGCCGCCTGAACGGCGAGCCGGTGGTCAGCCCCGTCGCTGAAACAGCCGACTGGGTCGCCGAACCGCGCCGCCACGGCTGAGCCCCGACACCCTCTAGCTTTTCACAGGCCCCCATCAGGCGTTGCCGGGTGGGGGTCAGGGGGCCGTCTGCGCTGCAGGTGGCCACATAGACAATAAAAACAAGAGAACAAACCATGCTCGCACTTCTGGGCCTGATCATGGTGGTGACCTTCACCTACCTGATCATGAGTAAACGCCTGTCCCCGATCGTCGCGCTGACCATCGTGCCGATTGTTTTCGCCCTTATTGGCGGTTTCGCGCCAGACCTGGGCAAGATGATGCTCGATGGGCTGAAAATGGTCGCACCGTCTGCCGCGCTGCTGCTGTTCGCCATCCTGTTCTTCGGCCTGATGATCGACGCCGGCCTGTTCGACCCGTTGATCCGCAAGATTCTCAAGCGGGTGAATGGCGACCCGATAAAGATCGCTATCGGCACCGCCCTGCTGTCGCTGCTGGTTGCGCTGGACGGTGATGGCACCACGACTTACATGATTACCTGTGCCGCCATGCTGCCGCTTTACAAGCGCATCGGCATGAACCCGATGATCCTGGCTACCGTATCGATGCTGTCATTGAGCATCATGAGCGGCATGAGCCCGTGGGGCGGCCCCGCCACCCGCGCCATTGCCGCGCTTGGTCTGGATGCGACCGAGTACTTCATTCCGATGTTGCCCACCGTCATCGGCGGGGCGGTGTGGGTCGTATTCACCGCTTATCTGCTTGGCCGTGCAGAGCGTCGGCGTATCGGCAATATTGCCCTGGAGTCTGGTGGAGGCAACTGCTACATCAAGGAAATCCTTGGCGACAACCCGCACAAGCGCCCGCGCCTGGCCTATGTGAACCTAGTGTTGGTGATTGTCGTCATGACTGCGCTGGTGCTGGGGCTGATGCACGCAGCCGTCCTGTTCATGATCGGTTTCGTCGCCGCGCTGATGATCAACTACCCGCAGCTGAATGTGCAGAAAGAACGCATTCTCGCCCATTCGGGTAACGCCATGACCGTGGTGCTGCTGGTATTCGCCGCAGGCATATTTGCCGGTATTTTCTCGGGCACCAAGATGGTTGACGCACTGGCGCAGACCCTGGTGGACTGGATTCCGGCAGCCTGGAGCCACTGGTTCCCGTTGGTGGTGGCGCTGACCAGCATGCCGCTGACTTTCGTGCTGTCCAACGACGCCTACTACTTCGGCGTTGTGCCGATCCTGGCGAACGCCGCTGCCGCGTATGGTATCGACCCGGTGGAAATTGCCCGCGCCTCGGTGCTGGGGCAGCCTGTGCACCTGATGAGCCCGCTGGTGGCCTCCACCTTGCTGCTGGTGGGCATGGTCGACCGGGATATCGGCGACTTCCAGAAGGCCACGGTGAAATGGGCCGTGCTCACCTCGCTGGTGATCACAGCACTGGCGTTGCTCACGGGTGCCTTGTCCTTCTTCGTTTAGGCATTATCGGGCGCCGCCAGGCGCCCCGACCTCCGCTCACTCCGAAAACAACAATAGAGTACCGATCATGTCCCGAGTTGTGTTCCGTGGGGCCACCTTAGGCCTGCTTTGCGGCTGGCTGCCTGTTGCCGGCGCTTCCGGTTTTGTCGATGACAGCAAGCTCAAGCTGCAGTTGCGCAACGTGTATTTCAACGAGAATTTCCGTGACGAGCAGGGTATGAGTGCCCGCGCTGCCGCCACGGCCAAAAGCGAACGGGTGGAATGGGCTCAGGGCTTTCTGCTCGACTACCAGTCAGGTTTCACCCAAGGTACTTTGGGCGTGGGGCTCGATGCACTGGGCCTGCTGGGCGTACGCCTTGATTCCGGGCGCGGGCGCAGCGGTACCGGGCTGTTGCCGGTGCACGACGATGGCCGTGCGGCGGATGAGTTCGCCAGTGCCGGGGTCACGGCCAAAGCCCGCCTGGGCAGCACCGTGGTCAAGCACGGCACCTTGCTGCCCAAGACACCGGTGCTGGTCTACAACGATGCGCGGGTGCTGCCACAGACCTATCAGGGCACTCAGCTGACCAGCACGGATATCGACGGGCTGACCCTGACGGCCGGGCACCTTGACCGTTTCAAGCAGCGTGACTCGTCCAACAGCACTGGCATTTATCTGGATGGCTATGGGGGCGGCAAGTCGGGTGACTTCAGCTTTGCCGGTGCCGACTATGCCGTCAGCAAACAACTGCGCCTGAGTGTGTACCATGGCCAGCTGGAGCACTTCTATCGCCAGGATTTTGCCGGGCTGGTGCATGACCTGCCGCTGGCTGGCGGGGTTCTGACCACGGACCTGCGCTACTTCAAAAGCCGCGACAGCGGGGCGGCCTATGGCGGCGGCATCGACAACCAGATGTTCAGTGGCCAGGTGGCGTATGCGCATTCCGGCCATACCCTGGGGGCCGGTTATCAGGTGCTCGATGGAGATGCCGGTTTGCCGTATATCAGCGGTGCGACCGTTTATTCGTTCAGCAACGTCGGCATCGGCAAGTTCATCGAGGAGGAAGAGAAAACCTGGATGGCCAGCTACGCCTACAACTTCGCGGCCGCCGGCGTGCCGGGGCTGACCTTCATGACGCGCTACCTGAGTGGCGACAATGGCCGCTCAGGTGGCGAGGGCATCAAAGAATGGGAGCGTGACGCCGAGATTGCCTACGTGGTGCAGGGCGGGCCAATGAAAGGTCTGGGCGTGAAACTGCGCAACTATGTCTATCGTTCGGATTTCGCTCGCGGGCGCGACAGCAACCGCTTGTACCTTACCTACGATATCGCCATCTGGTGATGGCGCGGGCCGGGTCACATACCCGGCCCAGGCCTTGCTTGCGGTGCCCCGCTCAGCGGCGCAGCAGGCGAGAGACCACGAGTGTGACAGCGGCTGTGATGGCCATTGCGGCGAAAGGCTTTTCCTTGACGAATGAAGACACCGTGTCCAGCGTGTCACCATAGGACTTGGTCAACTGACCTGCGGCCTGACGCCCATCGCCTTCGGCCTCCAGCGCCGGATCTTCGACCAGTCGGCCTACAGCGCTCTGCGCCTTGCCTGCGAGGTTTTCAGCAACACCTTCGATCTGTTCACGTTTCATGATGTTTGTGTTCCTTCCTGTGAGCGACTGAGTGTCAACAACACAGGCTTAGGGCGGTGGCGCGTCGCAATGGTTCCAACGCAAGCAAGGTCGAAGACAAGCAGGCGGGCTTATCGAGCATTTTGACCGTTACGTACTGGGCAAGTCTGCAGCCTGGCGGGCCTTTTTCTCGAGTATCCGCGCCCCGGTTCCTTCCTTGGCCAGCACATCTTCGGGGTTGCGCAGCGGGCAGTCTTCAAGCGACAGGCAACCGCAGCCAATGCAGTTGTCCAGGCTGTCGCGCAGTGCCTCCAGTGTGCGAATGCGGGCATTCAGGTCTTCGCGCCAGGCCGTGGACATCTCGCTCCATTGTGCTGCCGTGAGCTTGCTGTTGGGGGCATAACGGCTGAGTGCCTGTTTGATTTCCTCAAGCGCAATACCCGTGCGCTGGGCCACCTTGATGATCGCCAGGGTACGCAGCACCAGCGAGGGATAGCGGCGCTGGTTGCCTGCTGTGCGGACGCTGGCGATCAGCCCTTTGGTTTCGTAGAAGTGCAGCGCAGACACCGCCACGCCGCTGCGCTTGGCCACTTCACCCACTGTGAGCATCCGTGTGTTGTCCGCTGCCATACGAGTCGACCTAAAGTTAAGTTGAGCTTTTATAAGCCGGCCCGGTCGGCGCCGCAACCGTTTTTCCGGGTCATCGGGGTATTGCATGAAGGCATTCGCCTTTGGCCCATCATCTTTCAGCCGTTGGGCACGCTACCCAAAGCCACGGCGCACAGTTCTCACCTCATAGCCCAACCCTTCCAGGTAGGCTTTTACGAGCGCCGTGCGCCAGTGCTCAGGCTGATAGTGGCCGGACCAGTCGTCGACAGTGAATACCCCATTCTTATAGGCGATATAACCTGCAGCGCTGACGTTGTTGCTGGCATTGAAATTCCACATTTCAGCGCCGCTGGCGTGAGTATTCAAGAGGGGGTCAGTAGAGGCGCCGAAGACGATCAGGGTGGTTTCGTCTCCTTCATTTATGAGTGTGTATTTGTAAATGAGTGATGGACTGATTTTTTGGGCGTTATTTTTGTTGTTGATGATATGGATGTCTACGATGTCCTCGCTTATTAATTTTTTGGCATTCTTGAGTTCGGTTTGAAGGTGTTTGGCTTGGTTGTTCGAAAGCAGGTGTGCCGTATTGGAGGGTTTGAATTGTTTTCTATAATTCCTGCCTATCTGAATGGCTGCCTGGAAAAATTTATTGATTGCATTTTTTCCGCTAGGGTCTTGTGCGTTGATAGGGTCGTTCAGGCAGTAGGCATAGGCATTGATGCCGCCTTTGAGGAAAGGGCTCTGGTTGTCTGGGCTGATGAATCGCATCAAGCGTGGGATGAATATTCGGTACCCATTTCCGAGTGCATAGCCTTCCAGCGCAGAAGCGTAAAATTCACCATTGAACCCCACCGCTCCGGTCAGTTCCGCTTCGGTGTTTCGAAACCCATAGGGTGTATAGTTTCCTGACTGACCTTTTGTTGGGCCCGTGGGTGTTCGAGCGGCGCCATGTTGGTCATGGGCCTGGCTTTCCGAACAGGCTGCAATGGCCGGATCGTGTTTTTTGCGTGATGTCGAAGTTTTATGCGTTGACATATCTCTGAGATCCGTCAGATCTGGCACTTGGCATCAGTGTGTTATGAAGTGCACAGGCTTAAGCTGATAAAAGTATCAGGTCATTCAGGCTGCAACACTTCAGGGGATACGCGTTTCGCTGCCGGTAGATAGAGGCTCGCCACTGTAGCCTCACATTCCGATCGGCTGCTTTTCGGCGTTTCGATAGCCATAGGGCAAGTAGTTGCTTGGCATGCGTTTTGATATATGCGTAGAGCCAGTATCTGTAGGCATGGTCTTGATGAGCCCGAACTGAACGAGGTATGAGTGTGCCTCACCTGTCACAGGTTCGACACTGATAAAACTGTCAGGTGATTGCAGTTTAACAATGTCGTAATTTTCTCACTTTACCCCTTCAGTATCTGGTCGCGGCGCATCTGGGTGACCAAGGTAAAGCGGTCATCCGGGTGCACGGTCTCGGAAACCGCCATCAAATCACCATTCTCCTCGCGGTAATGGCGGATGATGTTCAACCCCGGCGAGCCTGCTTCGGCCTTCAGCGCCTTGGCCATTTCCGCTGTCAGCAAAACCGCGCGCACTTGCTGGTCGACCACTGCGATTGACCGGCCATAGTGCTGTTCGATCAACCCGGCAATCAGCCGGTCAGGGTGCTCGCGGGCCAGGTCGATGACCTCGGTATAGTCGCGCGGCGCATACACGTCGGTCCAGCACAGCGGCGCGGCAGGGTGCTGCCGGTCGACGCGGATGCTCGACACGCAGAAGTAATGCTCCCCCGGCACCAGCCCCAGCCGCGCCGCCTCGTTCAGGTCGGCGACAAAGTGGCGCACGCTCTGGATTTCCCGCTGCTGGGTGTCTGCCAGGTGCGCCAGGTCAGCCACGCAGGCCGACGATTGCGAATAGCCGCCGCGCGGGCTGCTGGCCTCCACGCGAGTGCCCACCCGCTTGCGCCGCGACACCAGCCCTTGGGTGAGCAACTGGTTGATAGCGGCACGCACCGTGTGCCGGCTCACATTATAAAGGTCGCACAGCTCGAATTCGGTCGGCAGCAGGCTGCCCACCGGGTAGCGGCCGCTGGCAATGGCTTGCATCAAGTCCTTTGCCACGGTGGAGTAGCGCGTTGGGTTCATACCTTTGCTCTGGCTCGCCTATTTCATCGGTTGACAGTGTAACAGCGGCCGAATGCCGAACGTTCCAGCCTGTCGAGCAGGGCCACCCAGGGGCTTGCCAGAACCTGTTTGGCGCCTGGGAGATCGAGCGCCGCCCGCGCGGCGCATCGCGAGCTGCGCTCGCTCCTACGTTTGTTTCTGGCCAGTGACGCCTGTGACAGGCGCGCGCGACCGCCGTGTTTGTACGACGCGATATCGAGCCCTGCGCCAAGGCGTACGCGCGCAAATCCCACAGGAATGATTGGCCCGAAACAAACGTAGGAGCGAGCGCAGCTCGCGATGCGCCGCGCGGGCGGCGCTCGATCTCCCAGGCGACGCACCTCTACCGCCATACAGGCGGCGCTCGGTCTCCCAGGCGACGCACCTCTACCGCCATACCTTCAAGGCCACACCGCCTGGCATGACGTTGCGCAATGGCCGGGTGTGTTTGCCGTGGGTTTTAGGGGGTGGCAGAAATCGAGCGCCGCCCGCGCGGCGCATCGCGAGCTATGCTCGCTCCTACGTTTGTTTCTGGCCAGTAACGCCTGTGACAGGCGCGCGCGACCGCCTTGTTTGTACGACGCAATATCGTGCCAAGCGCCAAGGCGTTCGCGCACAAATCCCACAGGAATGACTGGCCCGAAACAAACGTAGATACTCTGTTGGCGGTCAAGCTTTTCCGAGGTGTTCAGAGCTGAAAAGCTTCACCGTATCAAATGGCACATCCCCACGCATGCATGCCCAGATGCCTGTCAGATACTTGCGCATGACAGCAGCGATAGCCTGCATTTTTTTCTTGCCCCTACTGACCAGGGATTCGTAAAAAGCCTTCGCATAAGGGTCGCAGCGCACTGCGGTCAAGGCAGGCATGTACATGGCTGCCCGCAGATAAGCATTCCCGCTTTTGCCGAGCCGACCGGGCTTGTCAATGCTCGTCCCCGACTGTGTCTGCCGAACATCCAGCCCCGCGTGACGAGCTACCTGCGAGGACTTGAGCATTTGAGGAAGGGTGGTCAGCTCAGCCAATGCAGCAAGTGCTGAGACTTCTCCTATTCCTGGGCCTGCGAGCAGCTGCTTGTACTGCCGAGTAAGCGTCGGACACTGGGCGACCATCTCGCGGCCAGCCTTACGAAAGCGTTCAATTCGATTATCCAGTGAAGCAATGGCTTCTTCTTGATCTTCGATCAGCATCGACACGGTCGTAGAGGTCGCCTGCAGCGCATGGAGTTCGTTCTTCGCCCTGGTACGGTGTCCCACCAAACGGTTGATGTGCCGGCCCAGAGCCCTCAGCTCAAGCTGCACAGGGCTTGGAGGCGTCCACAAGCGCGGTGTCATACGCTCGCCGTACTCGGACAGCAACTGAGCATCTATTGCATCGGTCTTGCTATTCGCCAGCATCAGTTTGGCGAAATTGTGAAAGCTCTTGGGGTTGATCACTGAAACAGGGAGGTCAGCCGCATGTAGCTCAAGAGCCAAGTCTAGGTAATAGATTCCGGTCGCCTCCATCACGATCGACTTGGGCTTGAGTGCCAGCAGCTTTTTCACCGCAGCCTTACGGCCTGCAGGGGTTTGAGCGATATCCCACTGTCCGGCCGGACGCCCATCTTTACGTACCCCGACGATCGAAGTGCGTGAGCCGATATCGAGGCCAACACAGACACTCATTCTTCCCTCTCCCCAGCGAATTAGGTAACAATGGCCTCCGGTTCCCCGACCTCGAACTTCATGCTGCTGCAACCTTGTAATGCGAAGTCCGACTTGTCGGCTTCTCGATACTCTTCGCAGTGGGCAATGAGGCGGGGGGCCTCTCTACGTACAAGGTCAGGGGCAATCCCTGCCTTTAGGAGCGATCGGCCTCCCCGGAAGTGCTTCTTCAGCCTGGCGAGAATAACCTCTCCCGCCAGGCTAAGGACAACATACAAGGAGCGAGCGCAGCTCGCGATGCGCCGCGCGGGCGGCGCTCGATCTCCCAGGCGACGCACCTCTACCGCCATACAGGCGGCGCTCGATCTCCCGGGCGACGCACCTCTACCGCCATACAGGCGGCGCTCGATCTCCCAGGCGACGCACCTCTACCGCCATACCTTCAAGGCCACACCGCCTGGCATGACGTTGCGCAATGGCCGGGTGTGTTTGCCGTGGGTTTTAGGGGGTGGCAGAAATCGAGCGCCGCCCGCGCGGCGCATCGCGAGCTGCGCTCGCTCCTACGTTTGTTTCTGGCCAATAACGCCTGTGGCAGACGCGCGCGACCGTTTTGTTTGTACGACGCAATATCGCGCCAAGCGCCAAAGCGTTCGCGCGCAAATCCCCCAGGAATAACTGGCCCGAAACAAACGTAGGAGCGAGCGCAGCTCGCGATGCGCCGCGCGGGCGGCGCTCGATCTCACAGGCGACGCACCTCTACCGCCATACAGGCGGCGCTCGATCTCCCAGGCGCCAAACAGGTTCTGGCAAGCCCCCTGCTGGCCCTGACCCGATCCCCCCGCCGACCACCCAACCCGCCATTCATCGCACTGCGCGAATGGCGGCCAAAAAGTGTCGGCATCATGAATGACCGCTTCGCGAGTCAACGCCTGGGCGGTGCACGGCAGGGGCGCGGAAGAGAAGAGAGCCGAAGATCACCCCGGTCGCTCAGTACGGGGCGATGGCGATTGCGTAGCGTGCAGTGCAGGTTTCGATTCGGCTAGGATGCTTGTTGATGCTGAAATTGAACCCACACAACAAGCACGGCCCGAGAGCACCCATGAACCGCAACGAACTGCGCAAAGCCGATATCAACCTGATGGTGGTGTTCGAAGCGCTGATGCAGGAACGCAACCTCACCCGCGCCGCGGAGAAGCTGTTCGTCGCCCAGCCCACGGTCAGCGCGGCGCTGGCCAGGTTGCGTACGATGTTCAATGACCCGTTGCTGGTTCGTGTGGGCAACCGCATGGAGCCCTCGGCCAGGGCCGAAGAGGTGATCAAGTACCTCACGCCAGCCTTGGATGCGATGTCCGTGGCACTCAGCATGACCCATGATTTCGACCCGCTGACCAGCAAGATGACCTTCCGCATTGGCTTGTCCGATGATGTCGAGTCGGGCCTGTTGCCGCCGCTGTTGCGGGCGCTGCGGGTGGAGGCGCCAAACGTGGTGGTGGTCGTGCAGCATGTGGACTACTGGCGCATTCCGGACCTGCTGGCGGCGGGCGACGTGACGGTGGGTATCAGCCAGACCAAGGGCCTGCCCGCCAATGCCAAACGCAAGGTGCTACGCACCATGCAGGCCAGGGTAGTGCGGGCCGACAAGTCCACCACGCCGCTTTCTCTGGATGAGTTTTGCCAACGCCCGCATGTCCAGGTTTCGCCGACCGCCAACACCCAGGGTGTGGTCGACGACTGGTTGAAAGACATCGGCCGTGAACGCAAGGTGGTGTTGTCGGTGCCGCAGTTCAGTTCGCTACCGGCGATTCTGGCCGGTACCGACCTGCTGGCCTGCTGCCCGGACTATGCCGCACAGGGTATGGAACGCTGGGGCAACCTGCAGGCCGAGACGCTGCCGTTCGAGACTGCTGCACTGGAGCTGGCCATGGTCTGGTTGAGCACCACTGACAGCGACCCGGCCGAGCGTTGGCTGCGTAGTCGCCTGGAGCACTACATGGGCGGACTACGGGAAGCGGTCACGGGATGATGTCGGTCTCCAGGCTCAGCAGGTCCTGCACCGTCTGCCGCCGGCGGATCATCCGCAACACCCCGCCCTCGATCAGAAACTCCGGCAGCAGCGGCCGGCTGTTGTAGTTCGACGACATCGACGCGCCATAGGCGCCGGCATCGTGAATCACCAGCAGGTCGCCCACCTGTGCCTGAGGCAGGTCCTGCGGGGTCAGTTCCTGGTCATTCTGAGTGAACACGTCACCCGATTCACACAACGGCCCGGCCACCACGGTCGGTTGCCGTGGGCGGTCCACCGGCTGGCCGTTGGCATCAAGCAGGGTCATGCCGTGGTAGGCGCCGTACATCGCCGGGCGCATCAGGTCGTTGAAGCCGGCGTCGATCATGACGAAGGTATTGCGGCCCACTTGCTTGACGGCGCGCACTTCGGCCACGAGGTAGCCCGACTCGGCCACCAGGAAACGCCCTGGCTCGATTTCCATGCGCACGGGGTGGCCAAGCATCGCTTCGACTTCCTTGCGCGCTACCGCCCAGGTCTGCGCATAGCGCTGCAGGTCGACCGGTTTGTCGGTGCTGCGGTAAGGGGTGGAAAGCCCGCCGCCAATGGAGAACGCCTCGATGTCCACGCCCAGGCGGCCGATCAGTTCGATCATCGAGCGGGCCACCTGTTCCAGGTGCTGGTAGTCCACCCCGGAGCCAATATGCATGTGCACGCCCACCAGGTGCAGGCCATGGGCCTTGATGCACGCCAGCGCCTCGTCCAGCTCTTCATGCCAGATGCCGTGCTTGCTGTTTTCGCCGCCGGTGTTGGTCTTGCGGCTGTGGCCATGGCCGAAGCCCGGGTTGATGCGGATCCACACGCGGTGGCCGGGCGAGCGTTCACCCAGTTGGCGCAGCATGTCGATGGAGCCTGCGTTGACTTCGATCTTCGAGGCCACCACTCGCTCCAGGGTGGGGCGGTCCAGTGCGTCACAGGTCAGCACCACGCCGGCAGGGTCACCGTCAACGCTCGCGCCGGCGGCGAAGGCCCGCTCCATCTCACCCAGCGACACTGCATCCAGCACCAGACCATGGGCGCGCATCAGGCGCAGCACATGCACGTTCGGGTTGGCTTTCTGGGCGAAACGTACAGTGTCGAATACGCTCAGTTGCTCGACACGATCGGCGATGGTGCGGGTGTCGTATGCCCATAGCGGCGAGCCGTGCTGGCGAACCGCCTCGGCCAGGAGGGTGAAGGGTGCGGTCATGGTGGCGTTACTCGTTTAAGGAAGGCCACGAGGATGCGCCAAAGGGTGAATTCAGAAAAATAGCTATTCTTCTGCCAGCTATTCATATCTGATATACCAATTGTCGACTCTCCGGGTATTGCCGTGAAACTGTCCGTTCGCCACATCGAAGTGTTCCGCGCCATTATGGCGGCCGGTAGCGTCACAGGGGCGGCGCGCCTGTTGTTCACCTCGCAGCCCACCGTCAGCCGCGAACTGGCGCGGCTGGAGCAGGTGACTGGCCTGAACCTGTTCGAACGTGAGGGAGGGCGTCTGGTGGCCACAGCCCAGGCGTTGCTGCTGATCGAGGAGGTCGAGCGCGCCTACGTCGGGCTGGAGCGGATCGATCGCTTTGCCCAGGCCATCCGCAACTTCGAGCAGGGCCGGCTGGCCATCACCTGCTTGCCGCTGTTCTCGCAAACCTTGTTGCCCAAGGCTTGCCAGCGCTTTCACCAGCAGCACAGCGGCGTGAGCGTGAGCATTCTGGCGCAGGAGTCGCCTTTGCTGGAGGAGTCACTGGTTGCCCAGCAGCATGACCTTGGCCTGACTGAAGTCGAACAGATACCACGTGGCGCGTATGGTGAATTGCTGTTCAGTGCCAACATGGTGTGCGTGTTGCCCGAGCATCACCCGCTGCAAGTGAAGGCTGAACTGGAGCTGAGTGATTTCCATGAGGTCGATTTCATCAACCTGGCCAGTCTGGATACCTACCGCCAGCGTCTGGATCAGCACTTTCGTGCGGCCGGGGTCAACCGCCGCACGGTGATCGAAACCACCAGTGCAGCTTCGGTGTGCGCCATGGTCAGGCAAGGCCTGGGGGTGGCGATCATCAACCCGCTGAGCGGGCTGGAGGCGGCGCAAGGCGGGTTGCCGATCCGCCGGTTACGGGTGTCGGTGCCGTATCAGGTGATGCTGATACGCCCGGACCATCGGCCGGCATCGGCAGCGGTGGAGCCGTTTTGCGAGGCGTTGCGGGTGCAGGCGCAAGAAATGCAGGCAGCATTGGGCTAGGGCTTTGCGGGGCACTCAGATTCCATGCCATCCCCGCAGTGCCTGCTTCGCGGGTAAACCCGCTCCTACAGCTCGCAGACCAAGGTTCCAGTACCGGCGAGGATGTTTTCAAGGGTTTCCTTCACTTCATCCATGTCACTCAACTCGCTGGTCAGGTTGATCTCCAGCACTTCATCCCCCTTCAGCGCGTCCCGGTCACCGGCCGCCACTTCAATCAGCAGGCGCTTGGCGCTCAGGGTCACTTTAAGACCATCCAGCGTCGACGGCTCATCATCCAGGGTCAGGTCGACGGTGTCCTCGTCCGGGTAGCGGGTAAGCAGGAACATCTGACCTTTGTCGCTGTGGCAACACAGGGTCGCCATGTTGTCTTCCTCGTCATCGCAAGGGGTGGCGAACAGCAGGGCGGTGTTGATTTGCATGAGCAGGCTCGAATCAAAGGAAACGGAAGGGGATTCTGACAGTCTTGCGTACAGGCATAAACGTAAAGTTACCCCCCCTTGACCGAAATTGTCGCAGCGCTGCAAGCGTAGATGACCGATCAGTCGTTAAGCTTCGGCGAGCCCTGGGCGTGCCTGCGCACGTTCAACGTCTGGTTTTTTACCGTCCGCCATGCCACGGGTTGGCTATCGTTGATCCGTACACGGCGCACGCAGCGACGCTTCAATTATTACAAAGCCCAAGCGGAGTACCACAGATGGCGTTCTTCACCGCAGCCAGCAAAGCCGACTTCCAGCATCAACTGCAAGCGGCCCTGGCGCAGCACATCAGCGAGCAGTCCCTGCCACAAGTGGCGCTGTTCGCCGAGCAGTTCTTCGGCATCATCTCTCTGGACGAACTCACCCAACGCAGGCTTTCCGACCTGGCCGGCTGCACCCTGTCAGCCTGGCGCATCATCGAGCGTTTCGACCCCGAATATCCGCAAGTACGGGTGTACAACCCTGATTACGAACGCAATGGCTGGCAGTCGACCCATACCGTGGTCGAAGTGCTGCACCACGACCTGCCGTTCCTGGTCGATTCGGTGCGCACCGAGCTCAACCGCCGTGGCTACAGCATCCACACCCTGCAAACCACCGTGCTCAGCGTGCGCCGTGGCGCCAAAGGCGAGCTGTTGGAACTGCTGCCCAAGGGTACCCAGGGCGAGGGCGTGTGCTACGAGTCACTGATGTATCTGGAGATCGACCGCTGCGCCAATGCCGCCGAGCTGACAGTGCTGACCCGCGAAATCGAGCAGGTGCTGGCCGAGGTACGGGTGGTGGTGGCCGACTTCGAACCGATGAAGGCCAAACTGCGTGACGTGGTGGCGCAGGTAGAACAGACCGCCTTTGGCCCTGCCCAAAACGAAAAGAGCGAAGTCAAGGCCTTCCTCGAGTGGCTGCTGGATAACCACTTCACCTTCCTGGGCTATGAAGAATTCACCGTCAAGGGCGACGCCGATGGCGGCCAGATGGTCTACGACGAGCAGTCGTTCCTCGGCTTGCCACGCCGCCTGCGCGTGGGCCTGACCGCAGAAGAGCTGCGCATCGAAGACTACGCTGTGGCCTACCTCAACGAGCCGCTGCTGCTGTCGTTCGCCAAGGCCGCACTGCCCAGCCGCGTGCACCGCCCGGCCTATCCGGACTACGTGTCGATCCGTCAGCTGGACGCCGACGGCAAGGTCATCAAGGAGCACCGCTTCATGGGGCTGTACACCTCGTCGGTGTATGGCGAAAGCGTGCATGCCATTCCGTACATCCGCGTGAAGGTGGCCGAAGTCGAGCGCCGTTCGGGCTTCGATCCCAAGGCTCACCTGGGCAAGGAACTGGCCCAGGTGCTGGAAGTGCTGCCGCGTGACGACCTGTTCCAGACGCCGATCGACGAGCTGTTCAGCACGGTCATGGCAATCGTGCAAATCCAGGAGCGCAACAAGATCCGCGTGTTCCTGCGCAAAGACCCGTACGGCCGCTTCTGCTACTGCCTGGCCTACGTCCCGCGGGAAATCTACTCCACCGAAGTGCGGCAGAAGATCCAGCAGGTGCTGATGGAGCGCCTGAAGGCCAGCGACTGCGAGTTCTGGACCTTCTTCTCCGAATCGGTTCTGGCCCGTGTGCAACTGATTCTGCGGGTCGACCCCAAGAACCGCATCGACATCGACCCGCAGCAGCTGGAGCGCGAAGTCATCCAGGCCTGCCGCTCGTGGCATGACGATTACTCGGCACTGGTGGTGGAGAACTTCGGCGAAGCCCAGGGCACCAACATCCTCGCCGATTTCCCCAAAGGCTTCCCGGCCGGGTACCGCGAGCGCTTCGCCGCGCACTCGGCGGTAGTCGACCTGCAGCATGTGCTGAGCCTGTCGGAAAGCAAGCCGCTGGCAATGAGCTTCTATCAGCCGTTGACCCAGGTTGGCGAGCGCACCCTGCACTGCAAGCTGTACCACGCCGACACCCCGCTGGCGCTGTCCGATGTGCTGCCGATTCTGGAAAACCTTGGCCTGCGCGTGCTCGGCGAGTTCCCGTATCGCCTGCGCCATGCCAATGGCCGCGAATACTGGATCCACGACTTCGCCTTCACCTACAGCGAAGGCCTGAGCCTGGACATCCAGCAGCTCAACGACACCCTGCAGGACGCCTTCATCCACATCGTCCGTGGTGACGCCGAGAACGACGCTTTCAACCGCCTGGTACTGACTGCCGGCCTGCCATGGCGCGACGTGGCATTGCTGCGCGCTTACGCCCGTTACCTGAAGCAGATTCGCCTGGGCTTTGACCTGGGTTACATCGCCAGCACCCTGAACAACCACACCGATATCGCTCGCGAGCTGACCCGGTTGTTCAAGACCCGCTTCTACCTGGCGCGCAAGCTCACCCAGGACGACCTTGACGACAAGCAGCAGCGCCTGGAGCAGGCCATTCTGGCTGCGCTGGACGACGTGCAGGTGCTCAACGAAGACCGCATCCTGCGGCGCTATCTGGACCTGATCAAGGCCACCCTGCGTACCAACTTCTACCAGCCCGATGCAAACGGCCAGAACAAGTCGTACTTCAGCTTCAAGTTCAACCCCAAGCTGATCCCCGAACTGCCCAAGCCGGTGCCAAAGTTCGAGATATTCGTCTATTCGCCACGCGTCGAGGGCGTGCACCTGCGCTTTGGCAACGTCGCCCGTGGCGGCTTGCGCTGGTCCGACCGCGAAGAAGACTTCCGCACCGAAGTGCTGGGCCTGGTCAAAGCCCAGCAAGTGAAAAACTCGGTCATCGTGCCGGTCGGCGCCAAGGGCGGCTTCCTGCCGCGCCGTCTGCCGATTGGCGGCAGCCGTGACGAGATTGCTGCCGAAGGCGTGGCGTGCTACCGCATCTTCATTTCCGGCCTGCTCGACATCACCGACAACCTCAAGGACGGTGGCGTGGTACCGCCGGCCAACGTGGTGCGCCATGATGATGACGACCCGTACCTTGTGGTAGCGGCGGACAAAGGTACTGCGACCTTCTCCGACATCGCCAACGGCATCGCGATCGACTACGGTTTCTGGCTGGGCGATGCTTTTGCTTCCGGCGGCTCGGCCGGTTACGACCACAAGAAGATGGGCATTACCGCGCGCGGTGCCTGGGTGGGCGTGCAGCGCCACTTCCGCGAGCGCGGCATCAACGTGCAGGAAGACCCGATCACCGTCATTGGTGTGGGCGATATGGCCGGCGACGTGTTCGGCAATGGCCTGCTGATGTCCGACAAGCTGCAACTGGTGGCAGCGTTCAACCACCTGCATATCTTCATCGACCCCAACCCGGAGCCCGCTTCCAGCTTCGCTGAACGCAAGCGCCTGTTCGACCTGCCGCGCTCGGCCTGGAGCGACTACGACACCAGCATCATGTCCGAAGGCGGCGGGATCTTCCCGCGCAGTGCCAAGAGCATCGCCATCAGTGCGCAGATGAAGGAACGCTTCGCCATCGAAGCCGACCGACTGACCCCGACCGAGCTGCTTAACGCGCTGCTCAAGGCCCCGGTGGACTTGCTGTGGAACGGCGGTATCGGTACCTACGTGAAGGCCAGCACTGAAAGCCACGCCGATGTCGGCGACAAGGCCAACGATGCGCTGCGGGTCAACGGTAACGAACTGCGCTGCAAGGTAGTGGGCGAGGGCGGCAACCTGGGCATGACCCAGCTCGGCCGCGTCGAGTTCGGCCTGAACGGCGGCGCCACCAACACCGACTTCATCGACAACGCCGGCGGCGTGGATTGCTCCGACCACGAGGTCAACATCAAGATCCTGCTCAACGAAGTGGTGCAGGGTGGCGACATGACCGAGAAGCAGCGCAACCAGCTGCTGGGCAGCATGACTGACGAAGTGGCCGGGCTGGTGCTGGGCAACAACTACAAGCAGACCCAGGCGCTGTCGCTGGCCGCCCGCCGCGCCCGCGAGCGGATTGCCGAGTACAAGCGCCTGATGGCCGACCTTGAGGCGCGGGGCAAACTTGACCGCGCCATCGAATTCCTGCCGTCCGAGGAACAGTTGGCCGAACGCCTGGCTGCCGGCCATGGGCTGACCCGCGCCGAGCTGTCGGTGCTGATCTCGTACAGCAAGATCGACCTCAAGGAGCAACTGCTCAAGTCGCTGGTGCCGGACGACGACTACCTGACCCGTGACATGGATACCGCTTTCCCGCCGTCCCTGGTCAGCAAGTTTGCCGAGGCCATGCGTCGCCACCGCCTGAAACGGGAAATTGTCAGCACCCAGATCGCCAACGACCTGGTCAACAACATGGGTATCACCTTCGTCCAGCGCCTGAAGGAGTCGACCGGCATGAGCCCGGCCAACGTGGCCGGGGCCTATGTGATCGTGCGCGACATCTTCCACCTGCCGCACTGGTTCCGCCAGATCGAGGCGCTGGACTATCAGGTGCCCGCAGAAATCCAGCTCACCCTGATGGACGAGCTGATGCGTCTCGGCCGCCGTGCCACCCGCTGGTTCCTGCGTAGCCGCCGCAACGAACAGGACGCCGGGCGTGATACCGCGCACTTCGGGCCGAAGATCGCGCAGTTGGGGCTGAAACTTGATGAACTGCTCGAAGGCCCCACCCGCGAACGCTGGATGGTGCGCTACCAGGGCTTTGTCGAGGCCGGTGTGCCGGAGTTGCTGGCGCGTATGGTGGCGGGTACCAGCCACTTGTACACCCTGCTGCCGATCATTGAAGCGGCCGACGTTACCGGCCATGAGCCGGCGCAGGTGGCCAAGGCGTTCTTCGCCGTGGGCAGCGCGCTGGACCTGACCTGGTACCTGCAGGAAATCAGCAACCTGCCGGTGGAAAACAACTGGCAGGCGCTGGCCCGCGAGGCATTCCGCGACGATATCGACTTGCAGCAGCGGGCGATCACCATTTCGGTCCTGCAGATGGCCGATGCACCGGAAGACATGGATGCCCGCGTGGCACTGTGGGCAGAGCAGCACCGGGGAATGGTGGAGCGCTGGCGCGCCATGCTCGACGACCTGCGCAATGCCACGGGTACTGACTATGCGATGTACGCGGTGGCCAACCGCGAGCTGGTCGATCTGGCCATGAGCGGGCAGGCGGCGGCGGTGCCGTCCTGAGCCTTGTAGTCAGGTAAAACAAAGCCCCGGCAGTGATGCCGGGGCTTTTTTGTATGCCTGGGCTGGCCCTTTCGCGGGTGAACCCGCTCCTACAGGGGGCGGGCCCGGACAGGTTTACTTGAACCGTCTCTCCACACCTTTCTCGACCAGGATCTTCGCCGAAATCTCTTCCACCGAAAAATGCGTGGAATTGATGTTGGGGATGTTCTCCCTGCGGAACAGGCTTTCCACCTCACGTACTTCGAACTCGCACTGGGCAAAGCTGGAATAGCGGCTGTTGGGCTTGCGCTCGTGGCGGATGGCGGTGAGACGGTCGGGGTCGATGGTCAGGCCAAACAGCTTGTTGTGGTGCTTTTTCAGCACCGCCGGCAGCTGCAGGCGCTCCATGTCGTCTTCGGTCAGCGGGTAGTTGGCGGCACGGATGCCGAACTGCATGGCCATGTATAGGCAGGTTGGGGTCTTGCCGCAACGCGACACCCCAACCAGAATCAGATCGGCTTTGTCGTAGTAGTGGGTGCGTGCACCATCGTCGTTATCCAGGGCGAAATTCACCGCCTCGATGCGCTCCATGTAGTTGGAATTGCCGCCGATCGAGTGGGATTTGCCCACGGAATACGACGAATGGGCGATCAATTCCTGCTCGAGCGGGGATAAAAACGAAGAAAAGATGTCGATCATGAAGCCATTCGATGTCGCCAGGATCTCGCGGATGTCCTGGTTGACGATGGTATCGAAGATGATCGGGCGAACCCCGTCCCGCTCGGCCGCCGCGTTGATTTGCTGGACCATGGCTCGCGCTTTGTCCGGCGAATCGATGTAAGGACGGGTGAATTTGTTGAAGGGAATGCTCTCGAATTGCGCGAGCAGACTCTGGCCCAGGGTTTCGGCAGTGATACCCGTGCCGTCGGAGATGAAGAACGCGGTTCGTTTCATTTGCGATCTGGGCCTTAAGCTGATGACGATTCTTGGATATGATAAGTTCGGTTTGCCGAATGCGGCTGTCGACATTCTGCCACATTTGCAGAGCCTATTTTCCAGGTACAGGCCACAAACGCCCGGCCAAGTCAAAGAAGACAGGCGGGCGCCTTTTGAGCTTTTCCAACACAGTTAGTGGAGAGATCACCTTGGTAGAGTACGTAGTTTCCCTCGATAAGCTCGGCGTCCATGATGTGGAGCATGTGGGGGGCAAGAACGCATCCCTGGGCGAGATGATCAGCAACCTTGCCGGTGCTGGTGTATCGGTGCCGGGCGGCTTTGCCACTACGGCGCAGGCGTACCGCGATTTTCTCGAACAGAGTGGTCTGAACGACAGGATTCACGCTGCGCTCGACGCGCTGGACGTGGACGACATCAATGCCCTGACCAAGACTGGCGTGCAGATTCGCCAGTGGGTCATGGAGGCCGAATTCCCGCCACGACTGGATTCGGAAATCCGTACGGCCTTCGCCGAAATGGCCGCCGGCAACGACAACATGGCCGTTGCCGTGCGTTCCTCGGCCACTGCCGAGGACCTGCCGGACGCCTCCTTCGCCGGCCAGCAGGAAACCTTCCTCAACATCCGCGGCGTCGATAACGTGATCCGCGCGGCCAAGGAAGTGTTCGCGTCGCTGTTCAACGACCGCGCCATCGCCTACCGCGTGCACCAGGGCTTCGATCACAAGCTGGTAGCCCTGTCTGCCGGTGTGCAGCGCATGGTCCGCTCCGAAACCGGCACTGCCGGTGTCATGTTCACCCTCGACACCGAGTCGGGCTTCCGCGATGTGGTATTCATCACTGGCGCCTATGGCCTGGGCGAAACCGTGGTGCAGGGTGCGGTCAACCCTGACGAATTCTACGTGCACAAGAACACCCTGCAGGCCGGGCGCCCGGCCATCCTGCGCCGCAATCTGGGCAGCAAGGCGATCAAGATGGTCTATGGCGACGAAGCCAAGGCCGGCCGTTCGGTCAAGACCGTCGAAGTCGACCGCGCCGAGCGTGCTCGCTTCTGCCTGACCGATGCCGAGGTCAGCGAGCTGGCCAAGCAGGCCATGATCATCGAGCAGCACTACCAGCGCCCGATGGACATCGAGTGGGCCAAGGACGGTGACGACGGCAAGCTGTACATCGTCCAGGCTCGCCCTGAAACGGTGAAGAGCCGTTCCAGCGCCAACGTCATGGAACGCTACCTGCTCAAAGAGAAAGGCACCGTGCTGGTCGAAGGCCGTGCCATTGGCCAGCGTATCGGCGCCGGCAAGGTTCGTGTCATCAACGACGTATCGGAAATGGACAAGGTCCAGCCGGGCGACGTGCTGGTCTCCGACATGACCGACCCTGACTGGGAGCCGGTGATGAAGCGCGCCAGCGCCATCGTCACCAACCGCGGTGGCCGTACCTGCCACGCGGCGATCATCGCCCGTGAGCTGGGTATCCCGGCGGTTGTCGGTTGCGGCAACGCTACCCAGGTACTGAAAGACGGCCAGGGCGTGACCGTTTCCTGTGCCGAAGGCGATACCGGCTTCATCTTCGAAGGCGAACTGGGCTTTGACATCAAGCAGAACTCGGTCGATGCCATGCCGGAACTGCCGTTCAAGATCATGATGAACGTCGGCAACCCGGACCGCGCCTTCGACTTCGCCCAGCTGCCCAACGCCGGTGTCGGTCTGGCACGCCTGGAGTTCATCATCAACCGCATGATCGGCGTGCACCCCAAGGCGCTGCTGAACTATGCGGGCCTGCCTGCAGACCTGAAAGAAAGCGTCGACAAGCGCATTGCCGGCTACAACGATCCGGTCGGCTTCTACGTCGAGAAGCTGGTAGAAGGCATCAGCACCCTGGCGGCGGCCTTCTACCCGAAAAAGGTCATCGTGCGCCTGTCGGACTTCAAGTCCAACGAGTACGCCAACCTGATCGGCGGCAAGCTGTACGAGCCGGAAGAAGAAAACCCGATGCTGGGCTTCCGTGGTGCTTCGCGTTACATCAGCGAATCGTTCCGTGACTGCTTCGAGCTCGAGTGCCGCGCACTGAAGCGTGTGCGCAACGAGATGGGCCTGACCAACGTCGAGATCATGGTGCCGTTCGTACGCACCTTGGGCGAAGCCAGCCAGGTTGTCGACCTGCTCGCCGAAAATGGCCTGGCCCGCGGCGACAACGGCCTGCGCGTGATCATGATGTGCGAACTGCCGTCCAACGCCATCCTCGCCGAAGAGTTCCTGGAATACTTCGACGGCTTCTCGATCGGCTCCAACGACCTGACCCAGTTGACCCTGGGCCTGGACCGTGACTCGGGCATCATTGCCCACCTGTTCGACGAGCGAAATCCTGCGGTGAAGAAGCTGCTGGCCAACGCCATTGCCGCGTGCAACAAGGCCGGCAAGTACATCGGTATCTGCGGCCAAGGCCCTTCGGACCATCCGGACCTTGCCAAGTGGCTGATGGAACAGGGCATCGAAAGTGTGTCGCTGAACCCGGACTCGGTACTCGAAACCTGGTTCTTCCTCGCCGAAGGCCAAGGCGCGGCCTGATGCAGTGAAACGCGGGAGGACGTCTGGCGTCCTCCTGCCTGGTTTTTTCCAGGGCGAGCTCCAGCAATGGATCCCGCCCTTTTTTGTGCACCAAGCAACCTTATGCAAAGCAGCAGCACTTTATTCCCCGTGGCCCTGCTCAGTGCCGAGCGCCGCGGCGATCTCAGCGAAGACGTGTATCGGATCAAGGCCGGTAACGGCCCGGATCCCAGCGTCGAGATCGCCATCACCCGTCTGGGGCTGGCCGATCAGGCCCAGGCCCAAGGCGTGCCGGTCATTCTCCTGCATGGCAGTTTCTCCAATCGGCGCTTCTGGTATTCGCCCAAAGGGGTTGGCCTGGGCGCCTATCTTGCGCGCGCCGGTTTCGATGTATGGATTCCGGAAATGCGTGGCCATGGCCTGTCGCCGCGTAACCTGGACTGGAAGCACAACAGCGTTGCCGCCTACGCCCGTGATGACCTGCCGTTGATCAACGCGTTCGTGCGCGAGCAGTCGGGCCAGGCGCCGCACTGGGCCGGCCATTCCCTGGGTGGCACCACCCTGGTAGCAGCGCTGGGGGGTGGTTTCCTGGCCGCCGAGCAGGTGGCCAGCGTGGCGCTGTTCGGCACCCAGATCAGCCGTGTCTATTGGCCGTTGAAAGTGCCACCGCTGGCTTGGGGGGCCAAGCTCGTGCTCAAGCGTTGGGGGCAGATATCCGGGCCACGCTTCAAGCGTGGGCCTGAAGACGAGCCGATAGGCCTGGCCCTGGAGAGCATGCGCTGGCACGGCCTGTTCGGGCGCTTTGGCGACAAGAAGCACGATTGGTGGGCGGGGCTGGCAGAGGTGGATGTGCCGCTGCTGGCGGTGGCCGGCGCTGGGGACTTCCAGGATCCGGTGTGGGCCTGTCGCAAGCTGTTCGAGCAGTTGGGCGGCGAGCGCAAGCAGTTCCTGCGGCTGGGTCGTGAAGAAGGTTTCGAGGCCTTCGGGCATGTCGACATGCTGGTGAGCAAGGCCGCGCAGGTGCAGGTGTGGCCGCTGGTGGAGCGCTGGCTGCGCAACCCGCTGCTGCCGGTGCATGCGTCCACTGTCGTTGCGGAACCTGTGCCTGCCAGCTGAGTTTGCTGTACCTGTCATGGCCTCTTCGCGGGTGAACCCGCTCCTACACCGGATAACGGCGCGTTCCTGTGCAGGAGCGGGTCACGCGTGGAAGGGCCGAGACAGGATGAATACAAATGACTGCCCGGTCCCGGATGACTGCGACAGCCTCCAAGGTGTAGCCTTGGCCGATACCCGCTTTCGTTGTGACTGACAGGAGCTTCCCATGCAGCATTACGTAACGCCCGACCTGTGTGACGCCTACCCGGACCTGGTACAAGTGCTGGAGCCGATGTTCAGCAATTTCGGTGGCCGCGATTCGTTCGGTGGCCAGATCGTCACCATCAAGTGTTTCGAGGACAATTCGCTGGTCAAGGAGCAGGTTGAACTCGACGGCAAGGGCAAAGTACTGGTGGTCGATGGCGGGGGGTCGCTGCGGCGTGCGCTACTTGGCGACATGCTCGCCGAAAAAGCCGCAAAAAACGGTTGGGAAGGCTTGGTGATCTACGGCTGTGTGCGTGATGTCGATGTGTTGATCCAGACCGATGTCGGCGTGCAGGCCCTGGCCAGTCACCCGATGAAGACCGACAAGCGCGGTATCGGCGATCTCAACGTTGCGGTGACCTTCGCCGGGGTAACCTTCCGCCCGGGCGAGTATGTATATGCCGACAACAATGGCGTGCTGGTTTCGCCGAGCCCGCTGAAAATGCCGGAGTAATGCGCCGCGCGCGCTGATGGAGCTTGGATGTTAGAGGAAGACAACGCGCAGTGGGGGCTGGTGCATGCCCTGGTGCTCGATGGCAAAGGCGGCGCGCGCTCGATTGCCCGTACCGAACTGGATGACCTGCAGCTGCAACCGGAGCAAAGCCTGTGGCTGCACTGGGACCGCAGCCATCCGCAAACCCGTACCTGGCTGTTGCACGACAGCGGCCTGAGCGAGTTCGCCTGCGAACTGCTGCTGGAAGAAAACACCCGGCCGCGCCTGCTGCCCTTGGCGGACGAACAGCTGTTGCTGTTCCTGCGGGGGGTCAACCTCAATCCGGGCGCCGAGCCCGAAGACATGGTTTCGGTACGCATTTTCGCCGAGGCGCAGCGGGTTATCTCGTTGCGCCTGAGGCCTTTGCGCGCCAGCGATGAAATTCTCCAGCTGCTGGAACAGGGCAGGGGACCGAAATCGGCCTCAGAGCTGTTGCTGTTGATGGGCGAACTGCTGACCGAAAAGGTCCAGGGCCTGGTCAGCGACCTGGCCGAGCTGGTCGACCTGGAGGAAGAAAAGGTCGAATCCGACGAGCGGTATACCCCGGAGCAGGGCAGCCTGCAGCAGATCCGCCGCCGTGCCGCTGGCTTGCGCCGCTTTCTCGCCCCGCAACGGGAAATCTACGCGCAGTTGTCGCGCAGTAAATGGAGCTGGTTCGCCAATGCCGACGCCGATTACTGGAATGAACTCAACAACAGCCTGATCCGCTACCTCGAAGAGCTGGAACTGGCCCGTGAACGCGCTGCGCTGGTGCTGGAAAGCGAAGACCGGCGGCGCAGCGAGCGGATGAACCGCACCATGTACCGCTTTGGCATCATTACCTGCATCTTCCTGCCCATGAGCTTTGTCACCGGGCTGCTGGGCATCAATGTCGGCGGCATCCCCGGGGCGGAAAACCCTCTGGGCTTCCTGTTCGCCTGCATTGTCGTGCTGGGGTTGGCCGTGGGGCAGTGGTGGCTGTTCCGGCGGTTGCGGTGGGTATAGCTGTGCAATTTGAAACATTCGTCCCAACGGGATGTGTGACCCGTTGCCCGGCCATCTCGTCTCTTGCTGACACTGCGCGAGGTGCCCATGCACGATCCGTTTGAAGAATCCCTGCGTGACCTGCTCAAGGCGTCACCCTCCGGCAATGACCGGGACGACCGGGACGACGCCGCTTGCCTGGGTCGCGTGCTGAAAACCGCCAACCGCCAGGTTGGCGCGGGTGATCTGTTCAGCCTGCTTGGTCGCTGGTGCCAGGCGCTGCTGATTGCCGTGAACAATGGCTCGGCGCACGTTGCGCCGGTGCGTCGACACTCTTCCCGCAACGCTGCCAGCGGCAGCAAAGCAGATAAGGCCGATTGAATATGGAACTCGATCTCTGGACCCAGAGCCTGGTCACCGCGATGACTGCCCTTTGGACCAAGGTAGCGAACTTCATCCCCAACCTGTTCGGCGCGCTGGTCGTGGTGCTGCTCGGTTTCGTGGTGGCCAAGCTGCTCGACACGCTGCTGTCCAAACTGTTGGCCAAATTTGGCCTGGACCGCCTGATGGCCGGCACCGGCCTCACCAAGATGCTCGGCCGGGGCGGTATCCAGGTGCCGATCTCGACCCTGATCGGCAAGATCGTCTACTGGTTCGTGCTGCTCATCTTCCTGGTCTCGGCTGCTGAATCGCTGGGCCTGGAGCGGGTTTCGGCGACCCTCGACATGCTCGCCCTGTACTTGCCCAAGGTGTTCGGCGCGGCCCTGGTGCTGCTGGCCGGCGTGCTGCTGGCGCAGGTGGCCAACGGCCTGGTGCGTGGCGCTGCCGAAGGTATCGGCCTGGAATACTCGGCGGGCCTGGGGCGTATCACCCAAGGCCTTGTGATCATCATCAGCATCTCGGTGGCCATCAGCCAGCTGGAAGTGAAAACCGACCTGCTGAACCACGTTATCGTTATCGGGCTGATTACCGTTGGTCTGGCTGTTGCCTTGGCCATGGGCCTTGGCAGTCGCGAAATCGCCGGGCAAATCCTGGCCGGCATATACGTGCGCGAGCTATACCAAGTGGGCCAGCAGGTGCGGATTGGAGAGGTCGAAGGGCATATCGAGGAAATCGGTACGGTGAAGACGACGCTGCTGACCGATGATGGCGAATTGGTGTCGCTGTCCAATCGCGAGCTGCTTGAACAGCGCGTCAATAGCCGCTAACCGCACAAAAGCTGTTAATGTATGCCGCCGCGAAATTCGACCCACGGGGTCGCGCGGCGACATTGACCTGACTGTCGGCCAGATCCGTTTTGAATAAAGTTCATTCGCCGCCCATGCGCTATGACCCCCGCGAGCTCACAGACGAAGAGTTGGTGGCGCGTTCGCATGAGGAGCTGTACCACGTTACCCGCGCCTATGAGGAGCTCATGCGGCGCTACCAGCGGACCCTGTTCAACGTCTGTGCGCGTTATCTGGGGAACGACCGTGACGCGGACGATGTCTGTCAGGAAGTGATGCTGAAAGTGCTGTACGGGCTGAAAAACTTCGAGGGTAAGTCGAAGTTCAAGACCTGGCTCTACAGCATCACCTACAACGAGTGCATTACCCAGTACCGCAAGGAGCGCCGCAAACGTCGGTTGATGGATGCCTTGAGTCTGGACCCTGTTGAAGAGGCGTCCGAAGACAAGGCTCCGAAACCGGAAGAAAAAGGCGGGCTGGATAAGTGGCTTGTGCATGTGAACCCGATTGACCGTGAAATTCTGGTGCTTCGTTTTGTCGCAGAGCTGGAGTTTCAGGAAATTGCCGACATCATGCACATGGGCCTGAGCGCCACGAAAATGCGATACAAGCGTGCGCTAGACAAGCTTCGGGAGAAATTTGCCGGCCTTGATGAAACTTAGTGGCGTGCAAATATCTCTAACGAACCGGTGAGTTCTGCTAGACTCGCCGTCGAGTTGTCCCTCTTGTTTGTGGTGGGACTGCTTAACTATCACCAGATGGGGATTTAACGGATGAAATTGAAAAACACCTTGGGCTTGGCCATTGGTTCGCTTGTAGCCGCCACTTCGATTGGCGCTATGGCACAAGGTCAAGGCGCCGTCGAGACTGAAATCTTCTACAAGAAAGAATTCTTCGACAGCCAGCGCGACTTCAAGAACGACGGCAACCTGTTCGGCGGCTCGATCGGTTACTTCCTGACCGACGACGTTGAGCTGCGTCTGGGCTACGACGAAGTACACAACGCTCGTGGCGAAGACGGCAAGAACATCAAGGGCTCGAACACTGCCCTGGACGCCGTTTACCACTTCAACAACCCGTACGACGCCATCCGTCCGTACGTTTCCGCTGGTTTCTCGCACCAGTCGCTGGGCCAGACCGGCCGTGGCGGTCGTGACCACTCCACCTTCGCCAACGTTGGCGCTGGCGCCAAGTGGTACATCACCGACATGTTCTATGCCCGTGCCGGCGTAGAAGCTCAGTACAACATCGACCAGGGCGACACCGAGTGGGCCCCGAGCGTTGGTGTTGGCCTGAACTTCGGCGGTAGCCCGAAGCAAGCTGAAGCTGCTCCTGCTCCAGTTGCTGAAGTCTGCTCCGACTCCGACAACGACGGCGTGTGCGACAACGTCGACAAGTGCCCAGACACCCCGGCCAACGTTACTGTTGACGCCGACGGCTGCCCGGCTGTTGCCGAAGTCGTTCGCGTTGAGCTGGACGTCAAGTTCGACTTCGACAAGTCGGTCGTCAAGCCTAACAGCTACGGCGACATCAAAAACCTGGCTGACTTCATGAAGCAGTACCCACAAACCACCACCGTGGTTGAAGGTCACACTGACTCCGTGGGTCCAGACGCTTACAACCAGAAGCTGTCCGAGCGTCGTGCCAACGCCGTCAAGCAAGTCCTGACCCAGCAGTACGGCGTAGAATCCAGCCGTGTTGACTCGGTTGGCTACGGCGAAACCCGTCCGGTTGCTGACAACGCCACCGAAGAAGGCCGTGCTATCAACCGTCGCGTTGAAGCTCAGGTAGAAGCCCAGGCCAAGTAATTGGTTTGAAGCTTCATGAAAAACCCGGCCTCGGCCGGGTTTTTCTTTGCCTGGGGTTTAACCGGCCTCGAAGGCTGCTCCTGCAGTCAGCCTGCGATTGCGATCCGCCCCACAGCCTGCTGCTCCCCAACCACCTCCCCAATCACCAAAATTGCCGGGCTACGCAAGCCAAACCCCCGTGCAGCTTCCACCATTCCCTGCACATCGCTTCTGCACTCCCGCTGTTGCGGCAGCGAGGCATTTTCGATCATCGCCACCGGCATTTCCGGCGCCATACCCCCCGCCAGCAATCCCTGGCGCACCTGTTCCAGCCGCGCCACCCCCATGTAGACCACCAGTGTTGTCCCGCCCTGAGCCAAGGCTGCCCAGTTCAGCTCGCTATCGTCCTGGGTGTGCGCCGTCACCAGCGTCACCCCTCGGCTCACGCCCCGTGAAGTCAGGGGGATCCCGCACTGCGTGGCCCCGGCCAGGCCGGCGGTGATGCCATTGATCACCTCCACTTCGATGCCATGGCCCTGCAGCCACAGTGCCTCCTCACCGCCACGGCCAAAGATGCAAGGGTCGCCGCCCTTGAGCCGCACCACGCAACGGCCCTGTCGCGCGTGGCGCAGCATCAGGCGCTGGATGAACGCTTGCGGTGTAGAGCGGCAGCCGCCGCGCTTGCCCACGGTCATTACGCGGGCCTGCGGGCAATGCTCGAGCACTGCCGGGTTGACGAGGTCGTCGACCATGACCACGGCGGCTTGCTGCAACGCACGCACTGCCTTGAGGGTGAGCAGTTCAGGGTCACCAGGGCCGGCACCGACCAGCCATACTTTTGCATTCATCAGGGTTTCCTCATCGGCAAGGTGCGTTCAGCCCTTGAGCAGGGTGAACAGCAGTATCAGATTGATCAGCAATGACAACAGGGCCAGGGTGCGCCACACCTTCAGCGGCTCGCGTTCCAGCAGCGGCCGGGGCCGGCTGGGCAGTTCCTGGCGATCGCCGCGCTCGAGCAGCAGCAACCAGTGTTCGGCGGTTTCGAAGCGCTGCGCCGGGTCGCTCGCCACGGCCTGCAGCAGGTTGTGCTGGAGCCATTCCGGCAGGTCGGGTCGGTAGCGCGCGGCGTTGACCGGCTGGCCGAAGCGCGGGCGCTGGAAGGCCTCAACCTCGCCGTACGGGTAGTGTCCGGTCAGCAGGTGGTACAGGGTCACGCCTACTGCATACAAGTCCTGACGCGGGCTGGGCGCGTGGCCATCGAATGCTTCCGGGGCGATGTACGAGGGCGTGCCGGGTAGCTCGTGCAGCGGGTCTTCGGACAGGCCCGGGCAATAGGCCAGGCCGAAGTCCAGCAGGCGCAGCTGCCCATCGCGGCCCAGGTGCAGGTTGTCTGGCTTGATATCGCGGTGCAGCAAGTTGCGCCGATGCAGCACGCCTACTGCCTGCAGCAGTTGCCGGGCGACCTCCAGCCATTGCGGCAGGGGCAGCGGGCCTTGTTCGGCCAGCAACGCCGCCAGGTTTTGGCCGGGATATTCGCGCATCACGTAGTACAGGTGCTGGCGCTGACTGGCGGTGTGTAGCTCGGGGAAGTGCCGGCCGGCGATGCGGCGCAGAAACCACTCTTCCAGCAACAGCCCTTGTGCCGCCCCCGGTTCCTGTTCGCGTGCCGTGGGCAGGGTCTTGAGCAGCCAAGGCTGGTTCTGGCTATCGCGTACTTTGTACAGCAAGGACTGGCGGCTGTGCGCATGCAGTGTTTCGACCTGCCAGCCGTCGATCACCTGGCCCTCGCGCAGCAGGCCGGGCACAGGCCACTGTTGCAGTTGTGCCAGGGTATCGCCCAGGTTGGCCGTGCCCAGTTGCTCGACTTGCACCAGCAAGGCGCTGGCGTTGTCCTTGCTGCCATTGAGGTGGGCACTGGTGACCAGGGTGTCGGCGGCCAGTTGCAGGTCGGTTTGCTCGCGCAGCACGGCCTGGATGTGCTGTTCGCCCAGGCTGGCCCAGACCCCGTCGCTGAGCAGCAGAAAGCACTCGCCCGGTTGCAGCTCGCCCTCCAGGTAATCCACCAGCAGGTGCTGGTCCAGGCCCAGTGCCCGTTTCAGTACATGCTGCATGCCCGGTTGGTCCCATACATGGTCTTCGCTCAGGCATTGCAGGTTCCCCTCGTGCCAGCGGTACACCCGACAGTCGCCGACATGGGCCAGGGTAAAGCGCCTGCCGCGCAACACCAGCGCGCTAAGTGTGGTCAGCAACGGCTGGCCGCTGCCTTGGGCGCGCAACCAGCGGTTTTGCGCCAGCAGCAGGCGGTCGAGGGCCTGGGCCACGCTCCAGGTGGCCGGGGTGGCGTAGTAATCCAAGGCCAGGGCCTGCAGGCTGGCGCGCGCCGCCAGGCCGCCGTCGGCACATTGGCTGACGCCGTCGGCCAGGGCGAACAGGTAGCCTTTGCTGGCGGCCAGCTCTGGTGCCGGCGTGACCAGGCGCAGGGCGTCCTGGTTTTCCGCGCGAGGCCCGGTGGCGCTGGCCTGGGCGAAGCTCAGTTGCAGACTCATCGGCGTGCCTCAGACCCGCGCTGCAGTGACTGCAGTCGAGCCCCAGGTGGTGCGCCAGCGCTGTTTCACACCGTGCAGGCCGAACCAGGCCAGCAGGCCCAGGCTGGCGAACAGCCATAGCCCCAGCTGGTAATCGCCCGTGTGCTGCTTGATGGTGCCCAGCCCGGCCGCCAACAGGAAGCCGCCGATGCCACCGGCCATCCCGATCAGGCCGGTCATTACCCCGATCTCTTGGCGGAAGCGTTGTGGCACCAGTTGGAAGACTGCGCCATTGCCGGCCCCCAGGCCGAGCATGGCGCTGACGAACAGCGCCAGTGCGGCCGCGGCAGAGGGCAGGTTGAAACCGACTGCGGCAATGCAGATGGCGGCCACGCTGTACATGCCCAGGAGGGTGCGGATGCCGCCAAAACGGTCAGCCAGGGCGCCTCCGAGCGGGCGCATCAGGCTGCCGGCGAACACGCAAGCGGCGGTGTAGTAGCCGGCGGTAACCGGGTTCAGGCCGTATTGGTCGCTGAAGTAGCCGGGCAGGGCGCTGGCCAGGCCGATGAAGCCGCCGAAGGTAACGCTGTAGAAGAACATGAACCACCAGCTGTCACGGTCGCCCAGTGCCTTGAGGTAGTCGGCCATGGCTTTCGGCTTGGGCCGTTGCGGAGCATTGCGCGCCAGCAGGGCGAACACCACCAGGGCCAGTGACAGCGGGATCAGGGCAAAGCCGAATACATTGTTCCAGCCAAAGCCTGCTGCCAGTGCCGGTGCCAGCAAGGCTGCGAACACCGTGCCGGAGTTGCCGGCGCCGGCGATGCCCATGGCCTTGCCTTGGTGCTGTGGCGGGTACCACTGCGAAGCCAGCGGCAGCGAGACGGCGAAGGACGCACCGGCAAAGCCCAGGAATACACCTAGCAGCAGTGCCTGTTCATAGCTGTGCACGCCAAGGTACCAGGCTGCAGCCAGGGCGAGGATAACCACCAACTGGCCGATCAGGCCGGCAGTCTTGGGCGACAGGCGATCGACCAGAACGCCCATGGCAAAACGCAGGAGCGCCCCGGCCAGGATCGGTGTGGCGACCATCAGGCCCCGTTGTTGTGCGCTCAGTTGCAGGTCGGCAGCAATCTGCACCGCCAGCGGGCCCAGCAGGTACCAGACCATGAAGCTGAGGTCGAAGTACAGAAACGCGGCGAACAGCGTGGGCACATGCCCGGATTTCCAGAAGCTGGTACTCATCGAACACCTCACTCGGTAGTGCAACGGAACGAAAAAGACGCCGCTACCCGCTCCACGGGCGTGGAGGGGAGAGCGACGTCTTTGTCGGGATTCAAGTGGGGTAACCGCCGTTGGCTACCGGTGAGATTTGTTCAGCAAGAGATGGGCCAACTGTTGGTAGGGTTTGTCTTAAGGTCTTCAGCGCCTGTTAAATCGAGCGCCGCCCGCGCGGCGCATCGCGAGCTGCGCTCGCTCCTACGTTTGTTTTTGGCCAGTAACGCCTGTTACAGGCGCGCGCGACCGCCTTGTTTGTACGGTGCGATCTTGCGCCATACGCCAAAGCGTTCGCGCGCAAATGGCACAGAAATAATTGGCCCGAAACAAACGTAGGAGCGAGCGCAGCTCGCGATGCGCCGCGCGGGCGGCGCTCGATCTGCGTTTGTTTTTGGCCAGTAACGCCTGTTACAGGCGCGCGCGACCGCCTTGTTTGTACGGTGCGATCTTGCGCCATACGCCAAAGCGTTCGCGCGCAAATGGCACAGAAATAATTGGCCCGAAACAAGCGTAGGAGCGAGCGCAGCTCGCGATGCGCCGCGCGGGCGGCGCTCGATCTGCCAGGCGCCAAAAATCTCACGCCCAGCGCATCAGCCGAGCATCTCATGCATGGCAATGATCTGTTCGGCCACCTGGATCAGCTTCTGCTGCCGGCTCATGGCCTGGCGACGCATGAGGGTATAGGCCTGCTCTTCGTTGCAATCCTTCATCTTCATCAGCAAACCCTTGGCCTGCTCGATGCGCTTGCGTTCGGCCAATTGCTGGTCGCGCGCAAGCAACTGCGCCTTGAGTGCCTGGTCGCTTTCGAAGCGGGCCATGGCCACATCCAGGATCGGCTGCAGCCGCGCAGCATGGATGCCCTCGACAATATAGGCGCTGACCCCTGCCTGAATGGCCTGGCGCATCATCCCGGGGTCGTGCTCGTCGGTGAACAACACGATGGGCCGCGGCTGGTCACGGCTGACCAGCACTACCTGTTCCATCACGTCACGGTCTGGTGAGTCGGTATCGATCAGCACTACGTCCGGGCGCACCGTTTCGACGCAGGCGGGCAGGTCGATGGTCAGGTCCGGGGCTTCAATGATTTCGAAGCCGGCCTCACTCAATGCCGCCCGGAGACGACCTAGCTTGCTCTGGGTGTCGTCGATCAGCAGGATGCGCAACATGTTCGTCCTCCCCCCTCACACGCCGACACGGGCATCGGGCAGGTCGCCCAAGGCATGCAAGCTGAAACTTCGGGCATAGCCGAAGGGGTCGCTGCCGTCCCAGCGGGAGCCATCGATCAGCAGGCTGCTGCGCATCGGCTGGCCCGGGCAAGCGATGCCCAGGCTCTGTGCGGCCTCGCTGTACAACTGCAGTTGCTGGACCTGCCGGGCCACGCCGAGGTAGTCGGGGTCTTCGCGCAGCAGGCCCCAACGGCGGAACTGGGTCATGAACCACATACCGTCGGACAGATAGGGCAAGTTGGCCCGCCCTTGGTCGAACAGGCGCAGGGCATGCGGGTCTTGCCATTGGTTGCCCAGGCCGTCCTCATAGTGGCCGAGCAGGCGAGGGGCTATGCTGTCCAGCGGGGTGTCCAGGTAGGTGCTTGCGCTCAGCAGTTGCGCGGTGCTGCGGCGGTTTTCCGGGCTTTGCTCGATGAACCGGCTGGCGGTGAGGATCGCCTTGATCAGCGCGCGGGCGCTGTTGGGGTATTGCTCGGCAAAGGCGCGCGCGCAGGCCAGGACCTTTTCCGGGTGATCCGGCCAGATCGACTGGCTGGTGGCCAGGGTGAAGCCTTGGCCTTTGGCCACGGCGTCGGCGGCCCAGGGTTCACCGACGCAGAAGCCGTCAATGCGCCCGGCCTGGAGGTGTGCAGCCATTTGCGCCGGTGGCACCACGACGCTGTCGACGTCGCGCAGCGGGTGGATGCCCTGGCTGGCCAGCCAGTAATACAGCCACATGGCGTGGGTGCCAGTGGGGAATGTCTGGGCGAACGTCAGGCGTGCGCCATGCTGGTGCACCAGGCGCGCCAGCGCCTCAGGGTTGGTCACGCCCTTGCGCTGCAGGGCAGGGGACAGGTTGATAGCCTGGGCGTTCTGGTTCAGCCCCATGAGCACGGCCATGTCGCTGGCAGGTACGCCGCCAATGCCCAGGTGCACGGCGTAGACCAGGCCATACAGGCAATGCGCGGCGTCCAGCTCGCCGCTGACCAGCTTGTCGCGTAGCCCGGCCCACGAGCCCTGGCGCTTGAGGTTGAGGGTAAGGCCGTGCTGCTGGGCGAAGCCCTGGGTGGCGGCGACCACCACCGAAGCGCAGTCGGTCAGGGCCATGTAGCCGATGTTCAGGCTGGTTTTTTCCGGCGCATCGCTGCCGTTGACCCAGGCCAGGGGCGTTGCTCGGGGTACAGTGTTCACAAGAGTCCTCGCCCTTACTGATAAGGCTGTGGGCTGAACGGGTGCAACCGATGTGCCAAGCGCTCCACGATTTGCTGTCCTGTCAGCCCCTCGCTGGCTATAATCGCCCCCTCACTCACCCTGAGCCTTGCCCGCCCATGTATACCCTGGCCCGCCAGCTGCTGTTCAAGCTTTCCCCGGAAACTTCCCACGACCTGTCCCTGGACCTGATCGGCGCCGGTGGCCGTATGGGCCTCAACGGCATGCTGTGCAAGCAACCGGCGTCATTGCCGGTTTCGGTCATGGGCTTGAACTTCGCCAACCCGGTGGGCCTGGCTGCTGGCCTTGACAAGAACGGCGCGGCCATCGACGGCTTCGCCCAGTTGGGCTTCGGGTTTGTCGAAATCGGCACTGTCACCCCGCGTCCGCAGCCAGGCAACCCCAAGCCGCGGTTGTTCCGCCTGCCGGAAGCCACGGCCATCATCAATCGCATGGGCTTCAACAACCTGGGCGTTGATCACCTGCTCGAGCGCGTACGCGCGTCGCGCTACAAGGGGGTGCTGGGCATCAACATCGGCAAGAACTTCGACACACCGGTCGAGCGTGCCGTCGATGACTACCTGATCTGCCTGGACAAGGTCTACACCGCCGCCAGCTACATCACGGTCAATGTCAGCTCGCCGAATACCCCGGGCCTGCGCAGCCTGCAGTTTGGGGACTCGCTCAAGCAGTTGCTCGACGCCCTGGCCGAGCGCCGCGAGCAACTGGCCGGCACACACGGCAAGCGCGTGCCGCTGGCAATCAAGATTGCGCCGGACATGAGCGACGAAGAAACGGCGCTGGTGGCCGCCGCGCTGATGGAGTCGGGCATGGATGCGGTGATCGCCACCAACACCACGCTGGGCCGTGAAGGTGTCGAAGCATTGCCATACGGTGGCGAGGCGGGCGGCCTGTCGGGCGCGCCGGTGCTGGAAAAGAGCACCCATATCGTCAAGGTGCTGGCAGGTGAGCTGGGCGGCAAGTTGCCGATCATCGCCGCCGGTGGCATTACCGAAGGCCGCCATGCTGCTGAAAAGATCGCGGCCGGGGCGAGCCTGGTGCAGATTTACTCGGGCTTCATTTACAAGGGGCCGGCGCTGATTCGCGAAGCGGTAGATGCTATCGCGGCAATGCCGCGCTGACCTGACAGGCCCATTCGAGGGGGCGTGGGTACGGCTGATGAGGTTTGCCAAGGCATAAAAAAGGGCCCCTTCAAGGGGCCCCTGGGCCTTCGCCCGCCGCCCGGATGGGGCGTGCATGGTAAATCGAATTCAGTGTCCTCGTTCAGCCAACGGCGTGATTTTCGTTGAGTCTATGGATGCCAGCGGTGCCAGTCATTCCGTCCCAGTTATCACCGCGACCTTCACGCCAGCCGTTGATCCAGGCTTGGCGAACAGAAGGAAGATTGAAGGGGCAAAGTTCGCGGGATTTGCCGGTGACCCCGTATTGGTAACCACGTGAATATGCTCTTTCCAACGGATCACGCTTAAGTCTTCTCATAGGGTGTTGCCCTCACTTGTTGACTGTAATGTCCCGTCGGCCTCTCCGAGGCCGGGCAGAGTCGTTCTGCCGGTTTGCGCTCGCTGCCGGCGTGGCGAGCTGAAAGTGCCGCCTCGTTGCGAAGTGGCCTGAGACCAGTTCTATCGAATGCGAGTCACGGTGTGAATGACCGTTTTGTCATAAGCACGTAACCTTTCCAAGGGTCAGGGGATAAGTAAATAAATGCGACTCAACCTTGTTTGGTGTTCAGCCCCGTAATGATCGGGTTTTGCCGTTCTTTGACGTCATTTCGCCAGCGTTGTTTGCGGATGACAGAAATAATTTGAAATGCGACGAAGGGTCACATCGGCCCGCAGGTCGCCAGAATTTCTCGTACTGCCTGATGATCTAAGCTGTCTTTGCCACTGGGCCAGGCACGGATCGGTCAGGCGGCCCGGCTTTTCTGCTGCACTTTGTGTGCGCAGAGGGCCACCCGCACGCCTGCTGGAAAGGTGTACGGGCAAACATCGCGGGGCGATGCGTCGCCCCGTCAGTCAAATAGCCCAAGGCGCTGGAATACTCATGTCGGACCGTTTCGAACTTTACCTCACCTGTCCCAAAGGCCTTGAAAGCCTGCTCGCCGAAGAGGCCAAAGGCCTCGGCCTTGACGAGGTGCGCGAGCACACCTCGGCCATTCGCGGCGCCGCCGACATGGAAACTGCTTACCGCCTGTGTGTCTGGTCGCGGCTGGCCAACCGCGTATTGCTGGTGCTCAAGCGCTTCTCGATGAAGAACGCCGACGACCTTTACGACGGTGTGCACGCGGTCGACTGGGCCGACCACCTGGCAGCCGACGGCACCCTGGCTGTGGAGTTCAGCGGCCATGGCTCAGGCATCGACAATACCCATTTCGGTGCGCTGAAGGTCAAGGATGCGATCGTCGACAAGCTGCGTAACCGCGAAGGCCTGCGCCCGTCCGTGGAAAAGATCGACCCTGACGTGCGTGTGCACCTGCGCCTGGACCGTGGCGAGGCCATTCTGTCCCTCGACCTGTCCGGGCACAGCCTGCACCAGCGTGGCTACCGCCTGCAGCAAGGCGCCGCGCCACTGAAGGAAAACCTGGCGGCAGCGGTGTTGATCCGTGCTGGCTGGCCGCGTATTGCTGCCGAAGGTGGTGCGCTGGCCGACCCGATGTGCGGTGTGGGTACCTTCCTGGTCGAGGCAGCCATGATCGCCGCCGATATCGCCCCTAACCTCAAGCGCGAACGCTGGGGCTTCAGTGCCTGGCTCGGCCATGTGCCGGCGCTGTGGCGCAAGGTGCATGACGAAGCGCAGGCGCGCGCGCAGGCCGGCCTGGCCAAGCCACCATTGTGGATCCGTGGCTACGAGGCTGACCCGCGGCTGATCCAGCCGGGCCGCAACAACGTCGAGCGTGCCGGCCTGGGCGACTGGGTAAAGATCTACCAGGGCGAAGTCAGCACCTTCGAGCCACGTCCGGACCAGAACCAGAAAGGTCTGGTCATCAGCAACCCGCCCTACGGCGAGCGTCTGGGTGACGAAGCCAGCCTGCTGTACCTCTACCAGAATCTGGGCGAGCGCCTGCGCCAGGCCTGCATGGGCTGGGAAGCAGCGGTATTCACCGGCGCGCCGCAACTGGGCAAGCGCATGGGCATTCGTAGCCACAAGCAGTACGCGTTCTGGAACGGCGCATTGCCATGCAAGCTGTTGCTGTTCAAGGTGCAGCCTGACCAGTTCGTCACGGGTGAACGTCGCGAAGCGCAGCCTGAAGGCACCGAAACCCGTCAGCAGGCGCCGCAGGCCAGCGAGCCAGCGCGGCTGTCGGAAGGCGCGCAGATGTTCGCCAACCGCCTGCAAAAGAACCTCAAGCAACTGGGCAAGTGGGCCCGTCGCGAGCAGATCGACTGCTACCGCCTGTACGATGCCGACATGCCCGAATATGCCCTGGCGGTCGACCTGTACCAGGACTGGGTACACGTGCAGGAATACGCCGCGCCACGTTCGGTCGACCCGGACAAGGCTCAGGCGCGCCTGCTCGATGCACTAGCGGCCATCCCGCAGGCGCTGGGTATTTCGCCGCAGCGTGTAGTGCTCAAGCGTCGCGAGCGGCAGAGCGGCACGCGCCAGTACGAACGTCAGGCCACTGAGGGCCGCTTCCAGGAGGTGAGCGAAGGTGGCGTCAAGCTGCTGGTCAACCTCACCGACTACCTGGATACCGGCCTGTTCCTTGACCACCGCCCGATGCGTATGCGCATCCAGCGCGAGGCTGCCGGCAAGCGCTTCCTCAACCTGTTCTGCTACACCGCCACGGCCACTGTGCACGCGGCCAAGGGCGGTGCGCGCAGCACCACCAGCGTCGACTTGTCGAAGACCTACCTGGACTGGGCCCGGCGTAACCTGGCGCTCAATGGCTATTCCGAGCGCAATCGCCTGGAACAGAGCGATGTAATGGCCTGGCTGGAAGGCAACCGTGACAGCTACGACCTGATCTTCATCGACCCGCCAACCTTCTCCAACTCCAAGCGCATGGAAGGCGTATTCGACGTGCAGCGTGATCATGTGCAGCTGCTGGACCTGGCCATGGCCCGCCTGGCGCCGGGTGGCGTGCTGTATTTCTCCAACAACTTCCGCAAGTTCCAGCTGGACGAGCACCTGATGGCGCGTTACGTGGTGGAAGAAATCAGCGCCCAGACCCTGGACCCGGACTTCGCCCGAAATAACCGTATCCATCGCGCCTGGCGTTTGCAGCTTCGGTAAGGCGACGAGGTACATTGCGCGGCTAATGGCCAATAGCTATAACTGAGGTCAGGGCAAGATAATCCGCAGGACGCTGACGTGACGAGATGGGTGTATGTCAAAGGGTGGCGTGCGTGCGCGGTTACTTGGCTTGTGCACAGAGAGGGTGTCTGCCTGGGCGATGGCGCTGATCGCACTGGTGGCCGGCGGCTTGTTGACCGCTGCCCTGGCATTTGCCGCGCACACCTTCTACAAGCAGCAGCTGCGCCAGCGCTTCGAGCTGCTGGCCAGCGAGCGCTTCAGCCGTATTGCCGAGCGCTTTGACGAGCAGCAGCAGCGCCTGGACGGGCTGCGACGGTTTTTCAGCTTTTCCAGCGAAATCACCCTGCGCGAATTCGACGGCTATGCCCGGCCACTGCTGCAACGCACCCTGGCCTATGCCTGGGCGCCGCGCGTCGAGGCTGGGCAACGCGCCGAATTCGAGCGCCTGGCCAGTGCCCATACCGGCCCAGGCTATGTGATTCGTGACCTGGATGCGCAAGGCCAGTGGCGCCCGGCGTCGCAGCGCGACCATTACTTCCCGGTGCTCTATACCCAGTCGGGCGATCGGCCCGGGTTGCCTTATGGCCTGGACCTCGCGGGTCAAAGCGGGCCCCAGGCAGCCCTGGCGCGGGCGCTGGGGCCGGGCAGCATGGCGGTGTCCGAGCCATTGACCCTGTTCGATACCCACTCGGCAGAGCCCGGCCTGCTGATGGTGGCACCGGTATTTTCCGATGCCGACCCCCGTGGTGCGGCCGCGGGCTATGTGATGGCCTTGCTGAGCATGCGCGAGCTGGTCAGCGAGGGGCGGCCGGTAGCGGCCGATGACAACCTTGTGGTGCACATCACGGACCCGTCTGGGTTACAAGGCCCTGTCCTGATGTTCGATTCACAAAATCCAGTCGCGCCCCTGGCGCTGGCCAGCAACCCGGTGTTGCGCCTGGCCGATCACCATTTCCAGCTGAATATTCAACCGAGCCAGGCGTTCGTGCAGGCGAACCGCACCTCGGCAGTGCTGGCGGTCGGTTTGCTGGGCGGGTTGTTGAGCCTGTTGCTCAGCGTGCTGCTCTACAGCCTGTTAAGCCAGCGTCAGCGCGCCCTGGCCCTGGTTGCACAGCGTACAGCCGAACTGCAGGTCAGCGAGCAGTCGTTGCGTGGCACCCACAACCAACTGCGCAGTGTGCTGGACGCCGCGACCCAGGTGGCGATCATCGCCACCAACCTCAAAGGGGTGGTCAGCACGTTCAACGCCGGCGCCGAACGCATGCTCGGTTACGCAGCCAGCGAAGCGATCGGCCGGTTGCGCCTTGACGACCTGGTACTGCCGGAGGAACTGAACCTGCGTGCCCAGGCCTTGAGCTTGCGCTTTGGCCGCGCCATTGCTGGCGGCCAGGCGATGTTCGCGGAAACGGTGCAGGCGCACGGGGCCGAGCCTGGTGAGTGGACCTTGCTACGAGCCGATGGCAGCCAGTTGGTCGCCAACATGCTGGTGACTGCCATGCTCGACGAACAGGGGTTGTGGGTTGGCTACCTGGCCATCTGCATTGATGTTACCGAGCGGCGCCGGGTGCATGAGGCGTTGGCAGCGCGTGACCGGTTGCTGGAAAAGCTCAGCGCCGAAGTGCCGGGCGGCATCTACCAATATCGCCTGGATGCCAACGGCCATTCTTGCTTTCCATACGCCAGCATGGGCCTGTATGACATCTATGAGGTCGACCTGCTGCAGTTGCGTGAGGATGCCGCGGCGGTGTTCGAACGTATCCACCCCGATGACCTGGAGCGCGTGCGCCGCTCGGTGCGCTATTCGGCCGAACACCTGTCACCCTGGCGCGAGGAGTATCGGGTCTGCCTGCCACGGGCCGGGCTGCGCTGGGTGCGTGGCGAGGCGACGCCGGAAGTGGGCGAGCAGGGCTGTACCCTGTGGCATGGCTACCTGACGGACATCTCCGACCTGAAGGGCGTGGAAGAAGAGTTGCGGGCGCTGTCGGTCACCGACTCGCTGACCGGTATCCATAACCGTCGCTACTTCCAGGAGCGGCTCAAGATCGAACTGGAACGGGCCCAGCGCGATGGTTTGGCACTGTCGGTGATCATGCTCGATATTGATCACTTCAAGCGCATCAACGACCGCTTCGGCCATGCCGTCGGCGACCGGGTGCTGCGCAGCCTGTGCCAGCGCATCGGTCAGCGTTTAAGGCGTACCGATGTGTTCTGCCGCTTGGGCGGGGAAGAGTTCATGGTGCTATGCCCGGGCAGCGATGTCGACCAGGCGCGGCTGCTGGCGCTGGAGTTGTGGCAAGGGGTGCGCAATGTGCCGGTGGAAGGCGTGGGCCAGGTGACCGCGAGCTTTGGTGTGGCGCAGTGGCGGTTGGGCGAGGGCGCCGATGCCTTGCTGTTGCGCGCCGATGCCGGCGTGTATGCGGCCAAGCAGGCCGGGCGGGACCGGGTGGAGGGGGAGCCGCTATAAAACCGCGCGCGCGGTCGGCGTAGGGGCCGCTTTGCGGCCCTTGCTCGACCCAAGGCCGCGCCTGCGTCGAGCGCGGGAGCCGGCCCGGGTGATGGCAGGTGGAGTCAGTTGGCCGCTGTGCTGCCAGCCAGCTTCGGCTGGCGATACAGGTCAAGCAGCACCTGGTCCAGCACCTGCGAGGCACCCCACGGTTTGGGGTCGTTGAGGATCGCCGCCACCGCCCAGGTATGGCCGTTGCTGTCGCGGCTGAAGCCGGCAATCGCCCGTACAGTGTTCAGTGTGCCGGTCTTGATGTGCCCTTCACCGGTCATCGCGGTGCGCTTGAGACGCTTGCGCATGGTGCCGTCCATGCCCACCAGCGGCATCGAGCTCATGAACTCGGCGGCGTAAGGGCTCTTCCAGGCGGCTTTGAGCATCTCGGCCATTTCCCGGGTACTGACCCGTTCGGCACGCGACAGGCCAGAGCCGTTTTCCATCACCAGGTGCGGCGCGGTAATGCCCTTTTTCGCCAGCCATTGGCGTACCACGCGCTGGGCAGCACGGGCGTCGTCACCGTCGGCATCGGTGCGGAACTGCGCGCCAAGGCTCAGGAACAGCTGCTGGGCCATGGTGTTGTTGCTGTACTTGTTGATGTCGCGGATCACTTCCACCAGGTCGGGCGAGAAGGCGCGGGCCAGCAGGCGAGCGCTCTTGGGCACATTCTCGATGCGGTCGCCACCCTGGATGTTGCCGCCCAGTTCGCTCCAGATGGCGCGTACGGCACCGGCGGCGTAGGTTGGGTGGTCGAGCAGCGACAGATAGGTTTGCGAGTTGCAGCCGTCACCCAGTTGGCCGCTGACCGTTACACTGATGCCGTCGGCCTGAGGCACCGGGTTGTAGCGTACATCACCGGTGCATTTCTTCGAGGCTACCGGCTTGACCTGGTTGTCGATGCGGATGCGGGCAATCGGCGGCTCGACTGCGACGGTGACCTTGCCACCATCATTACGGGCCACGAAGCGCAGGGCCTTGAGGTTGACCAGCAGTGAGTCGGGCTTGACCAGGAACGGCTTGTTTTCATCGCCGCCGTCATCGTTGAACTGCGGCAGGTTGGGTTGCACGAAGTGGCTGCGGTCCAGCACCAGGTCACCGGTGACGGTGCGCACGCCATTGGCGCGCAGGTCACGCATCAGCAGCCACAGCTTTTCCATGTTCAGTTTGGGGTCACCGCCACCTTTAAGGTAGAGGTTACCGTTAAGCACGCCGTTGCTCAGGGTGCCGTCAGTGTAGAACTCGGTTTTCCACTGGAAGGTCGGGCCAAGCAGTTCGAGGGCGGCGTAGGTGGTGACCAGTTTCATGGTCGACGCCGGGTTCACCGACACATCAGCATTGAACACGGTCGGGGTGCCGGGGCCGTCAAGCGGCAGCATCACCAGCGACAGCGCTGTGTCCTGCAGCTTGTTGGCCTTGAGCGCCTGCTGCACTTTGGCAGGCAGGGTGGTATTGACGGCGGCGTGGCTGGGCAAGGCAAGCGGCAACAGCAGGCCGGCAAGAATGAGGGGTCGAAGCGTTTTGATCATAGTGAGCGAATACCCTGCGGCGAGGGAAAAGGGCTTTGGGGCTGTAAGAGATGATGGCCCCACGACGTAAACAGTACGCATTATGCCCCAAGCGCAGCCGCGATGCGTCACGTTCGACGGAAAAGCAACGCCAATAAAAAAGGCCACCCGAGTGGGGTGGCCTTTTCAGCAATGAACCTTTTCAGCCCGAAGCTGACAAGTATCACTCAGCCTTGTTGATCGGCTTTTCCGGGTACCAGGCGTCCAGCAGCGGGCTGACTTCGATCTTGGTCAGTTCGCCACGGCCTTTGAGCCAGGCTTCAACAGCAGCGCGCTGTTCTTCGCTGACCGAGCCGCGTTTGACCGAGCACACCAGGCCGAAATCGTCACCGCCTACATAATCCAGGCCGTTGGCGTCCATGGCTTCTTCCAGGAACGCGTCGAGGAAAGCATCGATTGCCTGGTCATCCAGATCTTCCTTGAATTCCAGGTTCAGCTCGAAGCCCAATTCCTGAAACTCGTCGACACACAGCTTCTTGCGCAGACGACGGGAGCGGTTTGTGGCCATGAAACAATCCTCTTAGGTAATAACGCCGCGCAGTCTACCAGTTAACACGCCTGGCTGCCTGCCTGAGTAACTGTGCTTGTGGTCAATTCCCTGGCCAGTGCACGGTCCACTCGGCGCATATGTCGTGCCAGTGCCTGGCGCCGCAGGCGCACCTGGGCAGTGGTCAAACCGCTGGCCTCGAGGGCTTCACAGGCCGCCATCAAGTCAGGGGCTTCCAGCATGCGCGCTGCGCTGAGCACCTTGTGGGCCTGCTCGGCAATGGCGCGGCTATCAAGCTGCGGGTGCAGCGCCATCAGGCTGGCCAGGTCGACCTGAAGGCTCTGTTGCAAGGCCTCCAGGAAGCGCTGGCGGTCGACCGGGTCAGGCCCGACCACGGCGGCCAGGCCGTCCAGTTGATACAGCTTGCGTCGGGGGCGTTGCTGGCGGCGCGGGCAAATGCCAGCCAGGCGCTGGCTGAGGGTGCTCAGGCTGATGGGCTTGAGCAGGCAGTCGTCCATGCCGGCGTTCAGGCATTTGCGGCGTACCTCCGGCTGTGCGTTGGCGGTATAGCCGAGTATGGTGCAGCGTGGCCGCCTGGTATGGCGTTCTTCGGCGCGCACGGCAGTCGCCAACTGGTAACCGTTCATGTGCGGCATGTTGCAGTCGAGTACCAGTACATCGAAGTCGCCTGCCCGCCAGGCGGCCAGGCCCTCCCGCCCATCGCGGGCGCTGGCGTGTTCCAGGCCCAGGTAGCCAAGTTGTTGCGCCATCAGTTGCAGGTTGGCCGGGTGGTCATCAATGACCAGCACGTTCAGCCGTGGGTCGGGCACGTCGAGCTGCTCGGGCAAAGGTGTCGGCTGCGCTGCGGCATCAACCCGTTGCAACGGCATTTTCAGGCGCACCTGGGTACCGACATCCTCTAGGCTCTTCATGGACAGGCTGCCGCCCATCATTTCGCACAGGTTGCGGCAGATGGCCAGGCCCAGCCCGGTACCTGCGCGGGCGCCCTGGCTGTGCGGGTTGGCCTGGATAAACGGGTTGAACAGGCGCTGCAGGTCGTCGGGGTGGATGCCGATGCCACTGTCGCGCACCTCCAGCTCCAGTACCGCTGGTGTGCTGGTACCGTCATCCAGCAGGGCGACGCAGATGCGTACCTGACCGTGCTCGGTGAACTTGATGGCGTTGCTCACCAGGTTGGAGAGCACCTGCTTGAAGCGCAGCGGGTCAAGCAGGACATGGCAGCGTGCGGCCGGAGCGATCTGCACCTCCAGGGCCAGGCCTTTCTGCCGCGCCTGGCCATCGAACATGCGCCCCACCGATTCGACCAGCGCCGCCAGGTCGACCACCTCCGGGGCCAGGGACAAGTGCCCGGACTCGATGCGTACGATGTCCAGAATGTCACCGATCAGGCCTAGCAGGTCTTTGGCCGAATGGTGCGCCAGTTCCAGCGCGCTGCGGTCCACCCGGCCCTGGTCGGCGCGCTTGACCGCCAGTTCCAGCATGCCGATCACGGCGTTCATCGGGGTGCGGATTTCGTGGCTGATGGTCGCCAGGAACGTGCTCTTGGCGCGGTTGGCATCGTCGGCCTGCTGCTTGGCCTGGCGCAGCTCCATGACCAGTTGGCGGCGTTCGCTGATGTCGATCCAGCCGCCGATGATCCCCTGCACCTCACCCAGGGAGTCGCGGTACGGCAAGATCCAGTGGTAGATGGTCAGGTCCCGGCCCTTGATCCGTAATGGACGGTCCTTGATCAGCGGCGAGCCCGCAGCCATGACTTTCTGATAATCAGCCTGGATCTGCAGAGCTTGCTCGGAATCGGCAAACAGGCTGTCGTTCAGTTTTTTGCCGATCACCTGGTCGGAGCGGGCCTGCACGGCTTCAAGGTAGCTGTAGTTGCAGCTTTTCAGGCAACCCTCGCGGTCACGCACATACATGGGGTGGGGTGTACCATTGAGCAGGGCGCGCATGAATGCCAGCTGGTCATTCAGCGCGCGTTCGGCGTGCTGGCGCTGGCGAATTTGCAGGCGCAGGCGGGCATTCCAGAGCAAGGCCAGCAACAGAAGCACGGCGGTGGCCAGCACTACCTGCAGGGCAAGGCGGCTGTAGCCTTTGGCGTTGTCGTCCTCATGCCTGCCAAAGCCGCGCCAGCGGTTGTTGATTACCCCCAGCTCCTCCGGTGAGATGCTCAGCAAAGCCTTGTCGAGGATAGACAGCAGCGCCTGTGACGGGCCAGTGGTGGCCATGGCGAAGTTGGCGGGTTCGCTGCCGACCGAGGTGCGGATGACCAGTTCAGGGTTGCTGGCCAAGGCGTGGTTGGCGTCGATCAGGGTGGTGATCACCGCGTCGACGGCCCCACTGTTGAGCAACGCCATGGAGTAGAACGCGCTTTCGGTTTCGACCCAGCTTATTTTGGGGTAGTCCCGGGACAGCATGGCGTTCAGGGTGCTGTAGCGGGTAATGGCGATGCGGTGCCCCTGCAACTGCTCCAGTGAGCTAAGTGTGTTGTTGCCCTTGCGGTTTACCAGCACATAGGCGCTTTCGAGGTAAGGGCGGCTGATTTGCAGGTCGTCCCCTGCTTTCCCGGCGCTGGCCAGTGCGGCGATGACATCAGCCCGGCCATCCTTGAGGCGAGCGACCATGTCGGCAAGGCCACTGGCGCGCTGCACTTCGAAACGCAACCCGGTGCGCAGGCGAATGAGCTCCAGCAGGTCGGCGGTGATGCCTCGGAAATGCCCCGAATCATCGAAATAGGACAGTGGTGCAGCCGCGTCATCTGCCGCCACGCGCATCACCGGGTGCTTCTGCAGCCACTGCTGCTCGGCCTCGCTCAACTGCAGTTGGCGATCGCTCAGCAGCAGGTCGCTGCCAGCGCTCCAGCGTTTGAAGATACTGGAGCGTATGGCCGGGCTCTGCCTGTCCAGGATGGTGTTCACCAGGTCCAGCAGCAAGGTATCTTGCTGACGCAACGCAAAGCTGAAGCCGATGGCCTCGTGTTTGCCGAAGTTGGCCATGCGCAGGCCGGGCAGATGGCCGCGGTTGAGCTGGTAGTGCGTGGAGATGGTGTCGCCGATGAACACGTCGGCCTGGCCGAACGCGACGGCATTCAATGCCTGGCTGGAAGAACTGAAGGCCAGCAGCTCGGCCTTGGGGTAGGCGCTGAGGACTTCCTGTCTGGGCAAATAGTGGTAAAGCATGCTCAGGCGCATGCCGGCAAGGTCCATGTCCAGCGCCCGGTTTTCGTCTTCACGCGTTACCAGTACGGGTTGATCGACGGCATAGGGCTGCGACAGTGCCAGGCCGTCACTGGCCGCTTCGTAGCCATTGGCGCTGCCCAGCAGGTCGATATCGCCGTGCCTGAGCGCCTCTACCGCCGCCTGCCGGCTGGAGAAACGCAGTACCCTCACCGGCAACTGCAAGGCCTTGCCGATCAGGCTTGCATATTCGGCAGTCAGGCCCTGGTAGTCGTTGCCGCCACCGGTGATGTCGAACGGCGGATAGTCGGGTGCCGACGTACCCAGCACCAGTTCCTGGCGGCCTTCGAGCCATTGTCGTTGTTCGGGCGTGAGCACGGGCTGGACCGGTCGGGCCGATGAGCGTGCGATCAACGTAAAGGACGCGGCTTCGCGATGGACAGCCTGTGTCGCGCCGCTGAACAGCAGCAGGGCGAGCAGCAGGCGATTGATGGCTCGGGCCATGACCACGTTCAGACCAGCGCGTTGCGCTTGGCCATCTCGATCAGGTCGACCAGCGTATTGACTTGCAGTTTGTGCATCAGGCGCTTCTTGTAGGTACTGACAGTCTTGCTGCTGAGGAACATGCCCTTGGCAATTTCCTTGTTGCTGCGGCCTTGGGCGAAGAGTTGAAGTACCATCAGTTCGCGGTCATTGACCTGTCGGAAAAGTTGCAGGTCACTGTCGGTCGTCTGGTTGTTTTTTATTGCCTGGCTGGGGAAATAGTTATAACCGGCCAGTACGGCCTTGATTGCACTGAGCAGTTCACTCAGGTCTTCCTGCTTGCAGACATAACCTGCTGCGCCTGAGTGCATGCAACGTACGGCAAACAAGGCCGGGGACTGTGCAGTCAATACCAGAACCTTCAAGGGCAGGGCCATGGTCTGGAAGCGGGCCAGCACCTCCAGGCCGTCTAGCTTGGGGATGCTGATGTCGAGAATGACCAGGTCGGGGTTGCTCTCGCGGATCATCTGCATGGCGTCTACGCCGTTGTCCGACTCGCCGACAATCTTGTAATTCTGGTTTTCCAACAGCATACGGACGGCCAGGCGAATTACCGGATGGTCGTCAACGATAAATATGGAGTGCATGTTCGATTTCCCTGCGATCGATTGAGGGTGACAGAGGGCACCTTATCGCAGTTGGAAGTCGTCGGGCGTGCGGGGAATGGCTGTTAGGCCTATATGGGAAACGGCTTACAAGATAAAACAAAATGGGCTACGGATTAGGTGTGCTTAACTCGATGTCAAAGCGATTTTGGTAACTTTTCATTAGTTTATATTCGTGCCGTTTAGTCTGGCTCCTGTTGATGTAGGAAGTTTCCTGCAAGCGTGGTGCAGCGCCAGGCCGAGCCCGCGCTGCACGGACGCGGTTCAGGTCGGGCTGGAGCGCCCGGTCATCTCCCGGGCCATTTCGCTGGCATAGCTGTCGGTCATGCCGGCAATGAAGTCGATCATGCGCAGGAAGGCGCTGTGCAACGAGGCATGCGGGTCTGGCGCATTGTTGCCGATCAGGTCCAGCACCCTGCGACTCTTGAACGATGGCGTGCGTCCACCGTGCTGTTCGAGGGCCGCCCCGCAGAACGTGTTCAACAGAATCTCCAGGGTGGTATAGGCGCCGATTTCGTGCAGGGTCTTGCGCTTGTCCTGGAAGATCTTGTTGCGTGCCATGTCCTTGGCTTGCAGTACGCAGCGTTTGGCTGGGCCATGCATGTGTTCCACCAGGTCGCCCGCCAGTTGCCCGGCCAACAACGCCTGCTGCTGCTCGACGAAGGCATGGGCGGCGGCGTTGGTCAGGTGTTCGATGGCCTTGCCACGCAGGATTGCCAGCTTGCGCCGGCGGGAGTCGCTTGGGCCGAGCTGGCGGTAGGTTTCTGGCAGGTCATCGCCGACCAGGTCGAGCAACAGCCCTTCGACTTCTGTGTATTGCAGCAGCTCCATTTCCAGGCCGTCTTCCAGGTCGATCAGCGCGTAGCAGATGTCATCGGCAGCCTCCATCAGATACACCAGCGGGTGGCGCGCCCAGCGCTGGTGTTCCAGCTGCGGCAGGCCGAGCTTGCGGGCGATCTGTTCAAGCAGCGGCAGTTCGCTCTGATAGCTGCCGAACTTGTGCTTCTTGTAACCCAGGGCGTCGGCATGGCGGGCGCTCCAAGGGTATTTAAGGTAGGTGCCGAGGGTGGCATAGGTCAGCCGCGTCCCCCCATCGAACTGGTGGTATTCCAGTTGGGTGAGCACGCGAAAGCCTTGGGCATTGCCTTCGAAGTTTAGAAAGTCGGCCCGCTCGTCATCGCTCATGTCGTCCAGCCAGCCACGCCCGGCGGCCTGCTGGAACCAATGGCGAATGGCGTCCTCGCCGGAGTGACCGAATGGCGGGTTGCCGATGTCGTGGGCCAGGCAGGCTGACTGCACGATCATCCCCAGGTCACTGGGGGCGCACCAGTCCGGCAGGTTGTCGCGCAGGGTTTCGCCGACGCGCATGCCCAGCGAGCGGCCGACGCAGCTGACTTCCAGCGAATGAGTCAGGCGCGTATGGATATGGTCGTTGCTCGACACCGGGTGCACCTGGGTCTTGCGGCCGAGGCGGCGAAAGGCACCGGAGAAAATGATGCGGTCATGGTCTTTGTGGAAGGGGCTGCGCCCGAGTTCATCGGCGCTGTACAGGGCTTTGCCCAGCCGTTCGCGGGTAAGCAAGGTGTGCCAGTCCAAGGCGCGTACTCCTTTAGTTTGAAGGCAGCAGCATACCCCGCAGCAAGGGCATTGTGCTGCCGGGTCGCGCGCAGGTCAGGGGCGGCGGCCGCCTTGCAGGTAGAGGCGCACCAGCGGCAGCAGGGTGCTGCCCAAGCGCACCAGGCGGGTCAGGTTGCCGCTGCGTACGCCCTTGCCGGTGAGAAAGCCCAGCGCCACCACGGCGCCGATGCCCCACAGTGGCGCATGCTTGATACCCAGGCCTTCATGTAGTGAGCTGCCCATACCGCGCACGCGGCGCAGCGGTTCAAGCAACTGCCCGGACTCATGGCGGATTTCCTGGCGGTGCATCTCCATGCGCAGGCGCAGCAGCGCCTTGCGCAGTTCACGCGGGTTACGCGTGTTTGGCAGTTCTGGCAGGCTCATGGCAACAGGCGCTCCCTGTCCTTGGCAAGTTCTTCGAGGGTGGCGCCGAAAGGCGATGATTCGTCGAACACCGCCGCCTTCAGGCGCATGGCACAGTACAGTGCGGCAATGCCATAGAACACGCACAGGCCAATGATACCGGCCAGTCGATAGCTGTCCCACAGCAGCACCAGCAGTAGCCCGGACAGTGCGGTCAGCAGCAGCAGGGCGAACACCAGCGCCAGGCCGGCGAACAGCAGCAGGCTCAAAGTGCGGCCTTTCTGCTCCTGCAGCTCGATACCGAACAGCTCGATGTGACTGTGCAGCAGCCCCAGCATGGCCGCACCCAGGCGCTTGCCCGAAGCGCCGGCGCCGTTGGCGTCATTCTCCATGGGTTCCCCTTAGCGCCGGTTGGCCAGCAGACCGATCAACAGGCCGACGCCGGCCGCGATGCCGATCGCCTGCCACGGGTTTTCCTGCACGTACTGCTCGGCGCTGCCCAGCGCCGCCTGACCCCGTTCACGTACCGAGTCCTGGGTCAGTTGCAGGGTTTCGCGGGCCTGGGCCAGGCGCTCGTGAATCTGCTCGCGCAATTCGTCGGCCTGGTCGCCGGCCAGGTTGGCGGTGTCGGCCAGCAGCTTCTCGGTGTCGCGCACCAAGGCCTGGAAGTCAGCCATCAATATCTCTTGTGCATTCTTTGCCGATTTGCTGGCCATGGGTCTCTCCCTGTCGATGAGTGTTGGTAGTTCGAGTGACAGCACGCATGGAAGGTTCAAGTGCGGCTGCTGGTATGGGCCTTGCTAAGTTTTTGCCACGTTGCGGAGCGCCTGTGACCGGTTTTGCGCCGTTTCAGGGCGCCGGCGCAGCGAATACCGATAAACCTTAACCCAATCCACGACAAACCCAAGAAAAAACCACGCAGGCTTCACCCCGCTCACGTGAACAGGGTAGGGGCTGGCACCGATTCGGTGCAGGGATGCAGGTTCTTGAACTGTCCTGGTGCCTTTTTCAGCAGGTCTGCCTATTTCATGGAAAACATGCACAGCGCTATGGACTCTCTGGTCCACGGTTCCAACACCCTGTTCATTCTCATGGGCGCCATCTTGGTGCTGGCCATGCATGCCGGCTTTGCGTTTCTTGAAGTGGGCACGGTGCGCCACAAGAACCAGGTCAACGCCTTGTCGAAGATCCTCAGCGACTTTGCCATCTCGGCGCTGGTCTACTTCTTTATAGGCTACTGGATCGCTTATGGGGTCAACTTCTTCCAGCCGGCAGCGACGCTGGCTGTCGACCATGGCTATGCACTGGTCAAGTGCTTCTTCCTGCTGACCTTTGCGGCGGCGATTCCGGCGATCATTTCCGGGGGCATCGCCGAGCGGGCGCGATTCGTGCCGCAGTTGTGCGCCACGGCATTGATCGTGGCGTTCGTCTATCCGTTCTTCGAGGGTGTGGTGTGGAACGGCAACCTGGGCGTGCAGGCTTGGCTGCAGGCTCGCTTCGGCGCCCCGTTCCATGACTTTGCCGGGTCCGTGGTGGTACACGCCATGGGGGGCTGGCTGGCGCTGGCGGCGGTGCTGCTGCTGGGCGCGCGCCGTGGGCGCTACCGCGAGGGCCGCTTGGTGGCGTTCGCGCCGTCGAGCATTCCCTTTCTGGCGTTGGGCTCGTGGATCCTCATCATCGGCTGGTTCGGCTTCAACGTCATGAGTGCCCAAACCTTGCAGGGTGTCAGTGGCCTGGTGGCGATCAACTCGCTGATGGCCATGGTGGGTGGCACCCTGTCAGCGTTGCTGGCCGGGCGCAACGACCCCGGCTTCCTGCATAACGGTCCGCTGGCCGGGCTGGTTGCGATTTGCGCAGGTTCCGATCTGATGCACCCGGTTGGAGCGCTGGTCACCGGCCTGGTGGCGGGGGCGCTCTTTGTCTGGACTTTCACCGCAGCGCAAAATCGCTGGAAAATCGACGACGTCCTGGGTGTGTGGCCATTGCACGGCCTGTGTGGCGTGTGGGGGGGCATCGCCTGTGGCGTGTTCGGCCAGGTGGCGTTGGGCGGCATGGGCGGTGTCAGCCTGGTCAGCCAGCTGCTGGGCAGCCTGATGGGGGTGCTGGTGGCTTTGGCCGGTGGCTTTGCCGTGTATGGAGCAATCCGTGCGCTGCATGGCCTGCGCTTGAGCCATGAGCAGGAGTTCCAGGGCGCGGACCTGTCGCTGCACCGGATCGGTGCTACCAGCCAGGATTGAGCCAGGTCAGGTGCAGGGTGGGCGTGGCGGGCCTAGTGTGGTGTTTTGCAAATACGGCCAATAACTCGCGAGCGATTGTTGCGCTCAGGCAAGGCGTCGCGACGAGTCGTAGCCCAGCTACGGCGAGGAGCGACAACGCCGCATGAGCGCAAAAAGCGCCGCGAGTTATGGTCGTTATTTGTGAAACACCACACTAGAATAGGCTGTTGTGTACGCCAACCCGGGACCTGCCCCATGCTGCCTGAATGTCAACTGTTCGGTACCCTCGGCTGCCACCTGTGCGAAGTGGCCGAGGCCGTGTTGATGCCCCTCGTCGATCATGGCCTGCTGGTAGAGCTGGTCGACATCGCCGAGAGCGAGCCTTTGTTCGAGCGTTATGGCCTGATCATTCCGGTGCTGCGGCGCTGTGACAACGGCGCCGAGCTGCACTGGCCCTTCGATACCGAACAAGTGGTGGCCTTTCTTGGGCAATGATGGCTGCAGAGGAGTTGCAACCCTGCTCCATGATTTGTGAAGCGAGCTGATGATCTGTTGCAGGCGCACCGTCGCCGGTAACCTTCTCCATCATCGGAATAGCTCGCCATGCTGATCACTCCACATTTCACCTTCGATGAAATGACCGTTTCCCAGCTCGCCGCCCGGGACGGGTTCGATAATGCACCGCCCCTCGAAGCCAGGGCCAACCTGCAATTGCTGTGCTGTGCGCTGGAGCAGGTACGTGCATTGTTCGACGCGCCCATCATCATCAGCAGCGGGTATCGCAGTGAAAGGGTCAACCGGTTGATCGGTGGCGCCTCCGACAGCCAGCACGTACAAGGGCTGGCGGCGGACTTCACGGTGATCGAGGTCAGCCCGCGCGAGACTGTCCGGCGAATCAGCGAAAGTGCGGTGCCCTTCGATCAGTTGATCCTGGAATTCGACAAATGGGTGCATCTGTCGGTGACGCGCGGCACGCCGCGCAGGCAGGTGCTGACCCTGCGCAAAGGCAGCGGCTACCTGGCGGGGCTGCAATGAAGCGCATTGACGGCAGCAAGGGGATGTTCGTATGCTGTATATAAATACAGTATCGAGGTGAAGCCATGCTCAATGTCGAGCAACTCAAGTACAGCGTCAACCGCATGCCCGTGGAACGGGTGGCTGACGCCGTTCTGGAACTGCGCCTCGAAGGCCTGGTAACCGGCGACTGCACGCCGTTCGGCAAAGTCCACTTCAATACCTGCTTCGCCGAGATCGAGGCCTTGTTCCAGCGGGCCGGTTACCACCGCGGGTTGGATGTGGTGGGCTATCAGGGGTTGCTCTATGCCCTCTATGACCCTGGCCGCTGGGAGCCGGTACAGGTACTGCGCTGGCTGAAGGAGCGCTGCGAGGCGATGGCCCGGGCTGGTTGAGGGCACGGGCTTGGGCGATAATGCGCGGCCATCAATGTCCCGAGCCCAGCCATGACCACGCCTTTCGACCCCGCCCGCCAGCAAGCCAGTACGGTGTGCTTGCCACCTGGTAACTGGGTGACCGTGCTCGATTGCTTGTGTGATCACTTCAAGGCTATTGACCGCGCCCAGTGGCTTGACCGCTTTGCCCGTGGCCGGGTGCTGGATGCCGAGGGGCAGGCAGTTGCCGCCGACCTGCCTTACAAGCGTGGCATGCGTTTGCATTACTTCCGTGAGGTGCCGAACGAACGGCCGATCCCGGTGCAGGAGGTGGTGCTGCATGTGGACGAGCACCTGGTGGTGGCCGATAAACCGCATTTTCTGCCGGTGACGCCGACCGGTGAATATGTCGAGCAGACTTTGTTGCGCCGCCTGATCCGTCGCCTGGACAACCCGCACCTGGTGCCGTTGCACCGTATTGACCGGCACACCGCCGGGCTTGTGCTGTTTTCTGCCAACCCGCACAGCCGCAGCGCTTACCAGCGGCTGTTCCCCGAGCGGCGTATCGACAAGCGTTACCAGGCCATTGCCGCTGCCATGCCGCAGCATGTGTTCCCGCTGGTGCACAAAAGCCGCCTGGTGCATGGCGAGCCATTTTTCCGCATGCATGAGGTGGAGGGTGATGCCAACAGTGAAACGCTGGCCGAGGTGCTGGAGAAGAACGGTGAGCAATGGCGCTATGGGCTGTCGCCAGTGACCGGCAAGACCCATCAATTGCGTGTTCACATGGCGGCTTTGGGTGCAGGGATCAGCAATGACCCGTTCTATCCGCAATTGCTCAATGAAGAGGATGACTACCAGCGGCCGCTGAAACTGCTGGCGCAAAGCCTGCGTTTCGAGGACCCGCTGAGCGGGGAAGAGCGCTACTTCGAGAGCCGCTTGCGGTTGGACTGGTGACACAGCAAGCGGGCTTACGCGGTCCTTGAGCGGGCTTGCCCGCGAACACCGGCAAAGCCGGTGCCCACCCACAGCGGTGGCGCGGCAAGCCGTGAGCTTCAGCGGTTGAAACGCTCCACCAGCGAATACTGGCTGCCCGCAGTGCTGGTCAATTCCTCGCTCAGCAGTGCCGAGTGCTGCGCCTGTTCGGCGGTCTGGTCGGCCAGTTCGGCAATGGTGCTGATGTTGCGGCTGATCTCGTCAGCCACTGCGGTCTGCTCCTCGGTTGCAGCAGCAATCTGGGTAGCCATGTCGGTGATATTGGCTACCGCTTCGCTGATGCCTACCAGCGCCTCGTCGGCCTGCATTACCCGATCAACGCCTTCCTGTGCCTGGCGGTGGCCGGTTTCCATGGTCAGCACTGCGTTGCTGGCGGTTTGTTGCAGCTTGGCGATCAGGCCGTGGATCTGCCCGGTGGATTCGGCGGTGCGCTGCACATGGTTGGCCACTTCCTGGGTGGTGGCAGCCATCTGGTTTACCGCAGCGGCGACTTGTTCGGTCTCCACCCGCTGGCGCTCCAGCCCCGAAGAGCTCTTGTGCGCCAAGGCATCGGACTGCCGTGCCTGGTCGCTCAGGTGCTCGGCACTGTCTTGTAGGCGTGTCAGGCAGGTTTTCATGCGTGCGTCCTGGCTGAGCATGGCCATTTCCAGGCGCGCCTGCACGCCACGGCTGTCGGTGTACATCTGCGCGATCAGTGGGTCGGAAGTGGTTTGCTCGGCCAGGCGCAGCAGGCGCTTGAGGCCGCGTTGCTGCCAGCTCAGGCCAAGCAGGCCCAGTGGTACCGAAAGCCCTGCGGCCAAGGCAAAGCCCCAGGAATGACCCAGCCAGTTGCCAATCAGGAAGCCCACCTGGCTGATCAGGATGAACGGTAGCCAGTCCTGCAGCACCGGCAGCCACTTGTCGCGGCGCGGTACCGGCGGCTTGCCTTGGTTGATGCGCTGGTACAGAGCCTCGGCGCGGCGGATCTGCTCGGCGGTGGGCTTGACTCGCACCGACTCGAAGCCAACGACCTGGTTGTTATCGAAGATGGGGGTGACATAGGCGTTGACCCAGTAATGGTCGCCGGACTTGCAGCGGTTCTTGACGATACCCATCCACGGCTGGCCCTGCTTGAGGGTTTGCCACATATGGGCAAACACGGCAGGCGGTACGTCGGGGTGGCGCACCAGGTTGTGCGGTGCGCCAGTCAGCTCCTCGCGGGTGAAACCACTGATTTCGATAAAGGCATCGTTGCAGTAGGTCACCACACCCTTGGCGTTGGTAGTGGAGATCAACCGCTGCTGGGCAGGGAAAGTCCGTTCTCTCTGGGTAATCGGCTGGTTGTTACGCATGGGTGATAGTCCGCAGGGCTTTCGACAGGTATCGGCAAGCCGCTGGTTTTATTGAATGGATATTTGGTTCATTGATTGCCATCAATGACGGGTGAGTCAGATGATGACCGAATGGGTGGCCAAGGGCCAGCCCTGTCGCGAGGGACTTGGACGCATACGGCTGTGGGGCACCGGCGCCCATGTGACCAAGCGCCGCCCGCGCGGCGCTCGGTTTAGAAAACGGCACAAATCCTGTGCCAGGCTATCCGTCTCAGCCAGCGATCATCTGGCGCAATACATAATGCAGAATCCCCCCCGCCTTGAAGTACTCCACCTCGTTCAGGGTATCAATCCGGCATAGCACCTCGATCTGTTCCTGCTGGCCATCTTCGCGGGTAATGCGCAAGGGCAGGCTCATGCCGGGGTGGAGATGTGCACCGTCCAGCCCCAGTACATCGATCTGCTCCTTGCCGGTCAGCCCCAACTGTTTGCGGTTGTGCCCCGCCTTGAACTGCAGCGGTAACACGCCCATGCCCACCAGGTTGGAGCGGTGGATACGCTCGAAGCTTTCCGCCAGCACGGCCTTGACCCCCAGCAGGTTGGTACCCTTGGCTGCCCAGTCGCGGCTCGAACCGGTGCCGTACTCCTGGCCGGCAATCACCACCAGCGGGGTGCCTTCCTGCTGGTAACGCATGGCTGCGTCGTAGATCGACAGCTTCTCGCCAGTGGGCACATGCAAGGTGTTACCGCCTTCTTCTCCTGCCAGCATTTCGTTGCGGATACGGATGTTGGCGAAGGTGCCGCGCATCATCACTTCATGGTTGCCGCGCCGCGAACCGTAGGAGTTGAAATCGTGTGGCTCCACACCCTGTTCCCGTAGGTAGCGCCCGGCCGGGCTGTCGGTCTTGATGTTGCCGGCGGGGGAAATGTGGTCAGTGGTCACGGAGTCGCCCAACAGCGCCAGCACCCGTGCGCCGTGAATATTGGCAATTTGTGGTGGCGGCCCGCCGATGCCGTCGAAAAACGGTGGGTGCTGAATGTAGGTGGAGTCAGCCTTCCACACGTAAGTGGCGGCCTGTGGCACCTCGATGGCCTGCCACTGCGCATCACCGGCAAACACTTCGGCGTATTCCTTGTGGAACATCGCCGTATCGACCTTGGCCACAGCCTCGGCAATTTCCTGCTGACTCGGCCAGATATCACGCAGGTAGACCGGTTGGCCGTCCTTGCCTGAGCCTAGCGGGTCGCGCGTCAGGTCCAGGCGCACGCTGCCGGCCAGGGCGTAGGCCACCACCAGCGGGGGCGAGGCCAGCCAGTTGGTCTTGACCAACGGGTGCACGCGGCCTTCGAAGTTGCGGTTGCCCGACAGCACCGAGGCCACGGTGAGGTCGGCGCTGCCAATAGCTTTCTCGATCGCCTCGTCCAGCGGGCCGGAGTTGCCGATGCAGGTGGTGCAGCCATAACCGACCAGATCAAAACCCAACTGGTCGAGGTAAGACGTGAGCCCGGCTGCCTTGAAGTAGTCGGTGACCACCTTGGAGCCCGGCGCCAGCGAGCTCTTGACCCAGGGTTTGCGTTGCAGGCCTTTTTCCAGTGCTTTTTTCGCCACCAGCCCGGCAGCCATCATCACGCTGGGGTTGGACGTGTTGGTGCATGAGGTGATCGCGGCAATCACCACGGCTCCATCGCGCAGGGTGTGGGTCTGGCCCTGATGGCTGTAGTCGATCGCGCCGGTCTGGTCGGCGTTGCCCACCGCCACACCGCCGCCGCCCTCGCTTTCCAGGCGGCCAACTTCTTTGGCCAGCGGTTTGGGCTGCAGCTCGATGAAGTGGTCGAAGGCTTGGCTGACCTGGCCCAGTGCTACGCGGTCCTGTGGCCGCTTGGGCCCGGCCAGGCTGGCTTCGACCTCGTCCATGTCCAGTGCCAGCGTGTCGCTGAATGACGGTTCATGGCCGGGCAGGCGCCACATGCCCTGCGCCTTGCAGTACTGCTCCACCAGCTGCACGGTCGCTTCGGGGCGGCCCGAAAGGCGCAGATAGTCCAGGGTGACCTGGTCGACCGGGAAAAAGCCACAGGTGGCGCCGTATTCCGGTGCCATGTTGGCAATGGTCGCGCGGTCGGCCAGGGGCAGCTCGGCCAGGCCGTCGCCATAGAATTCAACGAACTTGCCCACCACGCCTTTCTTGCGCAGCATCTGCGTCACGGTCAGCACCAGGTCAGTGGCAGTGATGCCCTCTCGCAGCTTGCCGGTCAGCTTGAAGCCGATTACCTCGGGGATCAGCATCGATACCGGCTGGCCGAGCATGGCCGCTTCCGCTTCGATGCCGCCGACACCCCAGCCAAGTACGCCCAGGCCGTTGATCATGGTGGTGTGCGAGTCTGTGCCCACCAAGGTATCGGGGAAGGCATAGGTGCGGCCATCAGCCTCACGGGTCCACACCGTGCGGCCCAGGTATTCCAGGTTGACCTGGTGGCAAATGCCGGTGCCCGGGGGTACTACGCGGAAATTGTCGAACGCGCTCTGGCCCCAACGCAGAAAGGCATAGCGCTCACCATTGCGCTGCATTTCGATGTCGACGTTTTCGGCAAAGGCTTGCGGCGTGCCGTAGCGGTCGACCATTACCGAGTGGTCGATCACCAGGTCGACCGGTGACAGCGGGTTGATCCGTTGTGGGTCGCCACCAGCCTTGGCCATGGCGGCGCGCATGGCCGCCAGGTCGACCACGGCAGGTACGCCGGTGAAGTCCTGCATCAGCACCCGCGCCGGGCGGTACTGGATCTCGCGGTCGGAGCGCCGTTCGCCAAGCCATTGGGCAATGGCGCGCAAGTCGTCGCCAGTGACGGTTGTGCCGTCCTCCCAGCGCAGCAGATTTTCCAGCAGCACTTTCAGCGACATGGGTAGGCGCTGCAGGTCACCCAGCTGGCGGGCGGCCTCAGTGAGGCTGAAGTAGTGGTAGGTCTGGTCGCCGACCTTGAGGGGCTTGAGGGTGTTCAGGCTATCGAGCGAGGGCATTGCCAACTCCTTCTGCACCGGTGCCCGGCAAATATTCACGGTTTGCCGGCAGCACCGCTCTGTATCGGTCCGCACGGTACGGACCTGGCTGAGTGGTCAGGTTAGACCGGTTTAGGCTACCTGACCCTTTTCTGGACCGGCGGGGCGTGTCGCAGGTTCCGAACTTCCTTTATCATCGCCGCCCTGCCGGCGCCTGTGGTGCGCCAGCCGTAGTGGAGTGAGAGATGAATACCCTGTTCATGCATTGCCGGCCCGGTTTCGAGGGCGAGGTTTGCGCCGAGATCAGCGAACATGCCGCCCGCCTGGGTGTTGCCGGCTATGCCAAAGGCAAGCCGCAAAGTGCCAGTGCCGAGTTTGTCTGTAGCGAGGAGGGCGGTGCCGAGCGCTTGATGGGGGAACTGCGTTTCAACCAGCTGATTTTCCCGCGGCAGTGGGCACGTGGCGGTTACGTCGAACTGCCGGAAAGTGACCGCATCAGTGTGCTGCTGGCACAGTTGGCCGACTTCCCGGTGTTCGGCAGCCTTTGGCTGGAGGTGCTGGACAGCAACGAAGGCAAGGAATTGTCCACCTTTTGCCGAAAGTTCGAAGTGCCGTTGCGCAAGGCCCTGGAGAAGGCCGGCCGCCTGGTCGATGACCCTGGCCGCCCACGTTTGCTACTGACCTTCATCAGCGGCCGGCGGGTATTTGTCGGCGTTGCATCGGCCAGCAACAGCGCCTTGTGGCCCATGGGCATCCCGCGCCTGAAGTTCCCTCGCGAGGCGCCCAGCCGTTCGACACTCAAGCTGGAAGAAGCCTGGCACCAGTTCATTCCGCGTGAGCAGTGGGAGCAGCGCCTGGGTGATGACATGACCGGCGTCGACCTGGGAGCCTCGCCGGGTGGCTGGACCTACCAGCTGGTGCGCCGCGGCATGCTGGTGACAGCCATCGACAACGGGCCGATGGCCGAAAGCCTGATGGACACCGGCCTGGTCCAGCACTTGATGGCCGATGGGTTTACCTGGCAGCCGAAGCAGCCGGTAGACTGGATGGTGTGCGATATCGTCGAGAAGCCGGCGCGTACCACCTCGCTGATCGAAACCTGGCTGGGTGAAGGGCTGTGCCGCGAGGCAGTGGTCAACCTGAAGTTGCCGATGAAGCAGCGTTATGCCGAAGTACGGCGCTTGCTCGATCGTATGGAGGCGACATTCAAGGCACGCAAGATCAAGGTGTCGATCGCCTGCAAGCAGCTGTACCACGACCGCGAGGAAGTGACTTGCCACCTGAGGCGGCTCGATTTGAAACCGCGCTGAGCGTTTCAGGTGGATGGTTTGCATTTGCTGTTTGCATTGAGATCGAGCGCCGCCCGCGCGGCGCATCGCGAGCTTCGCTCGCTCCTACGTTTGTTTCGGGCCAATTATTTCTGTGCCATTTGCGCGCGAACGCTTTGGCGCTTGGCGCGATATTGCGTCGTACAAACAAAACGGTCGCGCGCGCCTGTAACAGGCGTTACTGGCCAGAAACAAACGTAGGAGCGAGCGAAGCTCGCGATGCGCCGCGCGGGCGGCGCTCGATCTCAATATTCACACAATGCTGAAGGCATGCGTCTAAGCCCCCTTGGACCGCACCGCGCTATGCGCGACAATAGCGATCATTTTCGGAGCCCCCCATGACCGATTTCACCCCCGACGCCATCCTCGATGCCACCGGCCTGAACTGCCCGGAACCGGTGATGATGCTGCACCAGCACGTACGCAACCTGGCCGCCGGCGGCCTGCTCAAGGTCATCGCCACTGACCCGTCGACCCGCCGCGACATCCCCAAGTTCTGCAACTTCCTCGGCCACGAGCTGCTGCAGCAGCAAGAGGACGCCGGCACTTTCCTGTACTGGATCCGCAAGAAAGCCGACTGAATCGCTCTGGAACAGGCCCGGCGTTGCGCCTACACTGCTCTCCCCAGACAGGAGAGCACCATGCTGATAGTTGCCGACGAGAACATCCCGCTGCTCGATGCCTTCTTCCAGGGGTTCGGTGAAATTCGCCGCTACCCCGGCCGAAGCCTCGATGCTGCCAGCGTCAAGGACGCCGATATCCTGCTGGTACGCTCGGTGACCAAGGTCGACCGTCAGTTGCTCGAAGGCAGCCGTGTACGCTTTGTCGGCACTTGCACCATTGGTACTGATCATCTGGACCTGGACTACTTTGCAGAGGCCGGTATCCGCTGGAGCAGCGCGCCTGGCTGTAACGCCCGCGGCGTGGTCGATTACGTGCTGGGCAGCCTGCTGACCCTGGCCGAGCTGGATGGCGTGGCATTGCCTGAGCGCGTGTATGGCGTTGTGGGCGCGGGTGAAGTGGGTGGCCGTCTGGTGCGGGTGCTGCACGGCCTGGGCTGGAAGGTGCTGGTGTGCGACCCGTTGCGTCAGGCCGCCGAGGGCGGCGACTACGTCAGCCTCGAAACCATCCTGCAGCAGTGCGATGTGATCAGCTTGCATACCCCATTGCAACGCGGCGGCGAGTACCCGACCTGGCACCTGCTGGGGCAGGCGCAGCTGGCACAGTTGCGCCCAGGTGCCTGGCTGGTAAACGCCAGCCGTGGCCCGGTGGTGGACAACGTGGCCCTGCGCGAGCTGCTGCTGGACCGCGAAGACGTGCACGCAGTGCTGGATGTGTGGGAAGGGGAGCCGCAGGTCGACCTGCAGTTGGCCGACCTGTGCACACTGGCTACGCCGCACATTGCCGGCTATAGCCTCGATGGCCGCCAGCGTGGTACGGCGCAGATCTACCAGGCGCTGTGCCGCTTCCTGGGTGTGGACGAGCAGGTGCGACTGGCCGAGCTGCTGCCAAGGCCACCGTTGGCGCAGATCGATCTGGATGCCAGCACCGACCTGTCCTGGGCCTTGGCCACCCTGTGTCGCGCCGTGTATGACCCGCGCCGCGATGATGCCGATTTCCGCCGTAGCCTGAGCGATGATCCGCAGCAACAGCGAGCGGCGTTCGACCAGTTGCGCAAGCAATACCCGCCAAGGCGCGAGATCGAGGGGCTGGCCGTGCGCTTGCACGGGGAGGCGCCGCAGTTGGCGCAGTTGGTCAGTGCCCTGGGTGGGGTGTTGGTCTAAGCAAACCTTGTCGTGACCTTGCAGGTATGTACGGTTATCTGTGGGGGTGGTCAAGCCCACTGGCTGGGCAGATAAAAACCCGGCGCAAGCGCCGGGTTGCAAAGAATTCGCCGATCAACCTTTGCGTACGCGCTCGACACGGCTTTCTTCCAGGGCCTTGCAGGCCTGCTGGATCATCTGCTCGGTGATCGGCACTTCGCGCCCTTTGGCGTCGATGATCGAACCGCATACTTGCGGTTGCGGGGAGGTCTGGGGCTTCTGGTTATCACTGCCATGCTGCAAGCTCATGCACTGTCTCCTCTTCAGGTTCAAGCTCAGGGTAGCCCTGCGCCGTGACTGGCCTGTGACAGCTTCTGGGTCACGGCAGCAACAGTCCAGCAGAAAGCCTGTGAAAGCTCCATAAGCTGTTTAGATCGATGCGTTATAGCAACCTTCATGCAGTCTCCCGACCGGGATGAGTGGTAGGCTGCCGCTTCCCCACCCTTTGTGGTCGTCGCCATGCCCGAATCGGTTTCCCCGCGCCAACGCCGCGCCTTGCGCCTGGCTTGGCAGTTCGTTCGCCCTTATCGCCGGCAGGTGCTGCTGGCATTGCTGGCGCTGGTAGTCACAGCTGGCATCACCCTGTCGATGGGCCAAGGCATCCGCCTGCTGGTGGATCAAGGTTTCATGACCCGCTCCGCGCACCAGCTCAATCAGACCATCGGGCTGTTCCTGCTGCTGGTGCTGGCGCTGGCGGTGGGTACCTTCAGCCGTTTTTACCTGGTGTCGTGGATTGGCGAGCGCTGTGTGGCCGATATCCGTCGTGCCGTCTTCGACCACCTGATCGGCCTGCACCCAGGTTTTTTCGAAGACAACCGCAGCTCCGAGATCCAGTCGCGGCTGACAGCGGACACCACCTTGCTGCAATCCGTGATCGGTTCATCGCTGTCGATGTTCCTGCGCAACGCGCTGATGGTCATTGGTGGTGTGGCATTGCTGTTCATTACCAACCCCAAGCTCACCAGCATCGTGGTGGTAACGTTGCCGCTGGTGCTGGCACCGATCCTGTTGTTCGGCCGTCGGGTGCGTAGCCTGTCGCGGCAGAGCCAGGACAGGGTCGCGGATGTGGGCAGCTACGTGGCTGAGACGCTGGGGCAGATCAAGACCGTGCAGGCCTACAACCACCAGGCGCACGACCGCGAACTGTTCGCCGATACGGTCGAAGCAGCGTTCACGGTTGCCCGCAAGCGGATTGCCCAGCGTGCCTGGCTGATTACCCTGGTGATCGTGTTGGTGTTGGGGGCGGTGGGGGTGATGCTGTGGGTCGGCGGCATGGATGTGATCGCCGGGCGCATATCCGCAGGCGAGCTGGCTGCATTCGTGTTCTACAGCCTGATCGTCGGCAGCGCCTTCGGTACCCTCAGTGAGGTGATCGGCGAACTGCAGCGGGCCGCGGGTGCTGCCGAGCGCACTGCCGAATTGTTGGCCGCGCGAAGTGCCATCCTGCCGCCTGCCGTGGCGCAGGTGCTGCCACAGCAGCGGGCCAGTGGGCGTATCGAGTTGCAGCAGGTGGTGTTTGCTTATCCTTCACGGCCCACAGTGGCGGCTGTTGACGGCCTGAGCCTGACCATCGAGCCTGGGCAGACCGTCGCCCTGGTAGGCCCTTCCGGGGCAGGCAAGTCGACCCTGTTCGATTTGTTGCTGCGCTTTTACGACCCTCAGCAAGGCCGCATCCTGCTTGATGGCCAGCCGGTTACCGAGCTTGATCCCGACCAGCTGCGCCGGCAGTTCGCCCTGGTGGCGCAGAACCCCTCGTTGTTCCGTGGCACGGTGGAGGCCAACATTCGGTATGGCCGGCCCGAGGCGACCTTGGCTGAAGTCGAAGCAGCAGCCCGCGGCGCCCATGCCGACGAATTCATACGGCAATTGCCCCAAGGCTACCAGACACAACTGGGGGAGGGCGGCATAGGCCTTTCCGGCGGGCAGCGTCAGCGCTTGGCGATCGCCCGGGCCTTGCTGGTCGATGCGCCGATCCTGTTGCTGGACGAAGCCACCAGTGCCCTCGATGCACAAAGCGAATACTTGATCCAGCAAGCGCTGCCCAGGCTGATGGCCGGCCGTACCACGCTGGTGATCGCCCATCGCCTGGCCACAGTGCAGCACGCCGAGCGCATCGCGGTCATCGACCAGGGTCGGCTGGTGGCGGTGGGCACCCACCGTCAGTTGATCGAGGACAGCCCGCTGTATGCACGGCTGGCAGCGCTGCAGTTCACCACCGGTTAGCGTGTCGCGGCCTTGTAACATTTCTGTAGTAATTGCCTGAGAGTATTTGTCTCAACTGTTGCGTAAGTGCTCGACCTGGCTGCCATTGCGTGATGGCAGCTTTTTTTTGGCCTGCCAGTAATGAGGCTGTACAGCGGCCTCAGCCTACTCCCTCTGGTTCCGAGACCCTCGATGTTGCGTAAATCCCTCAGAGTGCAAATTCTTTCGCTGCTCGGCGGCAGTGTGCTGGCGATGCTGCTGATCGCCCTGGTGTGTTTCCAGTTCCTGTCGTCCAGCGTGCGTGGCTACGCCGAGCTGGTCGACGGGCCGCTGCGGGCCTCGCAATTGATTGACGAAGCCAACCTGCAGTTCAAGATACAGGTGCAGGAATGGAAAAACGTGCTACTGCGCGGGCGCCAGCCAGCGGAGATGGACAAGTACTGGCAGCAGTTCCAGGCCCGCGAACAGCAAGTACAACAACTGCTCGGGCAATTGATCGACAATAGCGATGCCACGCTCAAGGCGTCGCTGCAGCAATTGCGCGACAGCCACCGCCAGTTGGGCCAGGCCTATGCGCAAGGCCGCCAGGCCTTCCTTGCGGCAGGCGGCGATCCGGGAGCGGGAGACCGGGCGGTCAAAGGCGTGGATCGTGCCGCCAGTGAGCAGATGAGCGAACTGGTCGAGCAGCTGCGCGCCGATGCCCGTCAGCGTGCAGACAGCATCAATGCCAGTGCCGAGCGCACGGTATGGTTGGGCCTGCTGGTGATGCTGGCTTCTGCGGTGCTGGTGGGGCTGCTCAGCCTGTGGCTGGTCAACCGTAGCCTGATCGAGCCGATCCGTCAGTTGATCGAGTACGTCGCGCAGCTCAGCCAGGGCTGCTTTGCTGCCAGGGTCGAAAGCCGTCGGGAGGATGAGTTGGGGCGCCTGGCGCGGGCAGCCAACACCCTGCGTGACTTCCTTGCCGACACCGTCGGCCGGCTGCAGGACAACGCTCAGGAGCTGGAAGGTGCCAGCGGCCAGTTGCGCAATATTGCCGGTGACATGGCCCGCGGTACTCATGACCAGTTCCAGCGTACCGACCAGGTGGCCACGGCCATGCACGAAATGTCCGCCACTGCCCAAGAGGTCGCTCGCCACGCCGCCGAGGCTGCCCGTGCGGCCGATGACGCCGACCACAGCGCCCAGGCGGGCGAGCAGGTGATGCAGCAGACCATCGACATCATCGGGTTGGTCAACCGCGAAATTGCCGGCACGGCGTCGGTAATTCGCGATCTGGAGCATGACAGCACACGTATAGGCAAAGTGCTGGAAGTGATCCGTGGCATTGCTGAACAGACCAACCTGCTGGCGCTTAACGCAGCCATCGAAGCAGCCCGTGCTGGCGAAGCCGGGCGTGGTTTTGCGGTAGTCGCTGATGAAGTGCGTAGCCTGGCCCAGCGCACGGCAGCGTCGATTGCAGAGATTCACCAGATCATCGAAGCGGTACAGTCGGGGGCTGTGGAGGCGGTCAAGGCCATCGAAAGCGGCCAGCAACGTAGCCAGGAAGGGGCTGAGCAGGTCGAGCAGGCCGGGCAGATGCTGCAACGCATTACCCTGGCGGTGGAGGCGATCCGCGACATGAACCGGCAGATCGCCACGGCGGCAGAGGAGCAGACCAGCGTAGCCGAAGATATCTCGCGCAACCTGATCGAAATTACCCGCATTGCCACAGCCAATCAGGAAGCGGTGCAGCATACGGAGCAGGCGGGGCAGCGCCTGCATGGTTTGTCAGGGCAGTTGGGCGAAGTCACCTCCCGCCTGAGCGCTTGACTCGGTCTGCAGTGGTTGCAGGTGCCCACAGCGGCTGAACCCGCGCACGGAGGCATTTTTCGCACACAACAAAAAGCCCGCACATGGCGGGCTTTTTGATAAGGATCTGGTCGGAGAGACAGGATTCGAACCTGCGGCCTTCTCGTCCCGAACGAGACGCGCTACCTGGCTGCGCTACACTCCGATGACCAAAATCCTACTGCATCCCGTTTTTGCCCGCAAGCCCTTGTTGTTTAAAGGGCCATGGCCTGAACGGGGCCTTGGTCAGAGCTCTTTGACGGTGCGGATCTGGTCCTTGTTCAAGCGCGTGCGCTTGCCGTCGAGTTGCTCGAATTCATAGAAGCCAGAGTCTTCGTCGTAGGACGGTTTGTCGGTTGCCTGGATCTCCCGGCCATCGTTCAGGGTAATGACGGTTGGAGTCGAGCAGCCGGCGAGGGCGCCCAAGCCCAAGGCGAGCAGGAAGGCGGGTAGGGTCCGTTTGATCATCGTGTTTCTCCAAGTGCGATGGTGCTAGATGACATTTATGACGCAGGACGTTAGTGCAAGTTCACTCCAAGTGCAGCATAGCGACTAATTCGTCCCCTTGATCCAGGGCAAGGCCGATGGGGGCAACGCCGGAAAAGGTGCGCTGTGATATAACTGCGTCCATCTCATCCTGTTGTGACGGACACCCATGAAAGCCAAGGCAGATACCCCCTTCGTGGCGCTGAACATCGCCGTGCTCACGGTCAGCGACACCCGTACCCTCGACACTGACACCTCTGGCCAGATGTTCGTCGACCGCCTGAGCGCCGCCGGTCATCGCCTTGCCGAGCGTGTGCTGCTCAAGGATGACCTGTACAAGATCCGAGCCCAGGTAGCCGCATGGATCGCCGATGACAGCGTGCAAGTGGTGCTGATTACGGGCGGTACCGGGTTTACTGGCCGCGACAGCACCCCCGAGGCGGTGGCCTGCCTGCTGGACAAGCAAGTGGACGGTTTTGGCGAGCTGTTCCGGCAGATTTCAGTGGCCGACATTGGCACCTCCACCGTGCAGTCGCGTGCCCTGGCCGGGCTGGCCAACGGCACTCTGGTGTGCTGCCTGCCGGGCTCGACCAACGCTGTGCGCACCGGTTGGGATGGCATCCTGGCCGAGCAGCTTGATGCCCGTCATCGTCCGTGCAACTTCGTGCCGCACCTGAAGCAGGCAGCGGCCTGTGACAGCCGTGGCTGAGGTCAGCCAGGCCCGGCCGCTGATGCCGGTGGAACAGGCGCTGGAGCAACTGCTGGCGCTTGCCGAAGCTGCACCGATTGGCGAGATCGAAAACCTGCCGCTGGCCGAAGCCGAAGGCCGCGTGCTGGCCACCGACCTGGTGGCCTCGCTCGACCTGCCGCCTTGGCCGAACAGCGCCATGGACGGTTATGCCTTGCGCCTGGCTGACTGGCAGGGCCAGCCGCTGCCGGTCAGCCAGCGTATTTTCGCCGGCCATGCGCCCCAACCGCTGCAACCGGGTACCTGCGCACGGATCTTCACCGGTGCGCCTGTGCCGGAGGGGGCCGACTGCGTCGAGATGCAGGAAAACACCGAAGTACTCGAAGATGGCCGGGTGCGCTTTCTCGAAACGTTGCGCACCGAGCAGAACATACGGCCTCAAGGCCAGGAAACCCGCAAAGGCGAGCAGGTGATGAGCGCCGGCACCCGCCTCGGGCCGATCGAACTGGGCCTGGCGGCGACCTTGGGGCATGGCCGCCTGGACGTGGTACGCAAGGTGAAAGTGGCGGTGCTGTCGACCGGCGACGAACTGGTCGAGCCTGGCCTGCCGCTGGGGCCCGGGCAGATCTACAACAGCAACCGAAGGCTGCTGGTCAGCTGGTTGCAGCGGCTGGGTTGCGAAGTGGTCGATGCCGGCATCCTGCCGGATGACCTGGCGCGCACTCGCACCTGCCTGGCGTCACTGGGTGACGTAGACCTGATTCTGTCCACCGGAGGCGTCTCGGTGGGGGAAGCCGACTACCTCGGTGCTGCCCTGCGCGAGGCCGGCGAACTGGCGTTGTGGAAGCTGGCGATCAAACCGGGCAAGCCGCTGACCTTCGGCCACTTTCAGGGTGTGCCGGTGATCGGCCTGCCGGGCAACCCGGCCTCGACCTTGGTCACCTTTGGTCTGTTGACCAGGCCCTACCTGCTGCGTCGTCAGGGTGTAGTTGACGTGACGCCGCTGCGGTTCGACATGCCCGCTGGGTTTGACTGGCCCAAGCCGGGTACGCGCCGCGAATACCTGCGCGCGCGCATCGAACAGGGCCGAGTGCGCATCTACAAGAACCAGAGCTCGGGTGTGCTGCGCAGCGCAGCCTGGGCCGAGGGGTTGGTGGAAGTGCGTGAAGGCAGCACGCCGAAGCAGGGCGACAGCGTGCCATTCATTCCCTTCAGCGAGCTACTTGGCTGAGCGGCCCAGCCAGGCACTGTCCAGCGGCGCGGCCTCGGCCGGTGCCGCCTGGGTCAGGCGTATGTGCACATTCTCCAGTTGCTGGGCGGCCACGCTCCAGTCGTGGCGCTGGCGGGCAAACTGACGCCCGGCAGCACTCAACTGGCTCATGCGCCAGGGCTGATTGAGCAGTTGGGTGATCAGCAGTGCCAGCAGGTCACCGTCGTCACTGCCCAGGTAGTGCTCGCCGTTGTTCACGGTCAGGCCTGAAACGCCCTTGTCGGTGGTGATCACGGGTAAGCCGGCGGCCATCGCTTCGAGGATTTTCACCTTCGAGCCACCTGCATAGCGCAGGGGGGCGAAGAATAACGCTGAACATCGTTGCAGTTCACGCAGGTCGGGGCGGTAGCCGAACCATTCAATGCGTGGGTCGTTCCAGTGAAGTTTCCAGTTGGCCGGCATGGCATGCCCGGCAATAGCCAGACGCACCGCCGGGTTGCTCATCCACACCTTCGGCATGATGTCGTCCAGTGCCCATTCGATGGCCTCCAGATTGGCGCCATATTCGAAATTGCCGACGAACAACAGGCGCTGGCTGTGCACCGCAGGTTGCACTTGCTGGTAGAAATCACAATCCACGCCGTTGACCACCACATTCACCGGGCGCCCGCTGATCTGCGCGATCAGTTCGGCATCGTGGGCGCAGACCGCCACCAGTTCGGTGGGCTGGCGTAGCACTCGGTGCTCCCAGCGCCGGTAGCGCCAGCGGTCGAAGGCGTTGAGCGGGCGCAACCATAGCGGCAGGCGGTCGTGGCAGGCACCGCCCATTACCGACTCTAGGTTGTGCTCGGTCAGCATGAAGGGCAGCCCGCGAGCCAGCAGGGCTTTTTCGAACGGCTGGAAGCTGTAACTGTGCTCGATCTGGATCACGTCCCAGGGTTCGTCCAGCAATTGCTCGAACCGGTGCCGCAGGCGAGGTGCCAGGCCATTGATGATTGCCCGCATGGGGTAGTCGATGATGGGTGAAGCCAGCAGGTTGAGTGGGCTGTGCAGCGGCCTGCGGGGTAGCACGATCAGGCGTTCGAGGAGTGGCTCCAGGGCCTCACGTGCTGCATCGCTGAGAGGGATTTTCGACTGCACCAGCAGGGTGATTCGGTGGCCGCGCTGCGCCAGTGCGCGCAGCAGATGGTATTGCCGGGTTTTGTGGCCGCTGGTGGTCGGCCAAGGCAGGTAGGGCAGTGTCCAGAGAATGCGCATGACCCGAAGTCCTCGCGAAAGGCTGCAGATAGCAAAACGCGCCCGTTGACAGCAGTGGGGGAGCCACTGCCGGGCGCGTCCATGGCAATAGGGGTATCTGCTGAGCATAGCCGGGATTGCCAAGTGTGGAAAAAATGACCGGCGACGTGATCAGTTGCAGGCGTGGCGCCGGTCCAATGTTTTTTCCAGGCCATGCAACGATCCGGGCAGGCCAGTGGTCGAGATAGGGGGTGGTCCATTTTACGGAGACGCGCACATGCAAGGGCGCAAGGCAATGCTGGTGCTGCACGGCAAGCAGGCGATGAACGAAGACGTCCGCAGCGCCGTGAGCGACCTGCGCGATAGCGGCTGGGTGCTGGATGTACGGGTGACCTGGGAGGCGGGCGATGCCCAACGGCTGGTCGCCGAGGCACTGGCGGCGGGTTACAGCCATATCGTCGCCGGTGGCGGGGACGGCACATTGCGTGATGTGGCCGAGGCCATGGGATTGGCCGCTACCAAAGCCAGTCTGACCTTGTTGCCACTGGGTACTGCCAACGATTTTGCCAAGGCCGCTGGCATCCCCCTGGAGCCGGCGTCGGCGCTGGCCTTGCTGAATGTCGCGCCACAACCCATAGACCTGGGGCAGGCTGGCGATCAGCTGTTCCTCAACATGGCCACGGGTGGCTTTGGCAGCCAGGTCACCGCCAATACCTCCGAGGACCTCAAGAAAGTGCTGGGTGCTGCCGCCTACCTGTTCACCGGGCTGTCCCGCTTCAGTGAGCTTCAGGCGGCTTCGGTGGAGCTACAGGGGCCGGGCTTTCATTGGCAAGGGGATTTGCTGGCGTTGGGTATCGGCAATGGCCGCCAGGCCGGTGGCGGGCAGGTGCTGTGCCCCGAAGCCAGGATCAACGACGGCTTGCTTGACGTCGCCATTCTGCCGGCACCGCAGGAGATGGTAGGGGCTCTGCGTGACCTGTTGGGCGGTGACGGCCTGTTTGTTCGTGCCAGGCTGCCATGGGTCGAGATCAAGAGTTCGCAAGGGTTGGACATCAACCTCGATGGCGAGCCGTTGCAGGCTGCCAATCTGCGCTTTCAGGCGAGGTCGGCGGCGTTGTTCCTGCACCTGCCGGCCGGGTCGCCGTTGCTCAGTCATCCAGGCTGATGATTTTTTCGCGTACCGCAAACAGCACCAGGCCGGCCACGTCGTGAATCTGCAGGCGCTTCATGATTTGTGACCGGTGAGTTTCCACGGTCTTGATCGACAGGCCCAGGCCCGCAGCGATTTCCCGCGTGGACTTGCCGCGCACGATCAGGCGCAGGATTTCAAGCTGGCGTGAAGTCAAATTATGCCGTTCGCCAGCGCTTTGCTTGCCTTGTTTGGTGTGCCTCAGCGCCTGGTTGATAACGGTGTGGGCGATGGCCGGGCTGAGGTAGCGCTCACCTCGGCATACAGCCCCCAGCGCCTGTTCCAGCTCGGTGGTGCTGGTGTCCTTGAGCAAGTAGCCGTGGGCGCCGCTCTCCAGGGCCCGCATGATCAGGTCCGGGTCAGTGTGCATTGACAGGATCAGCACTTTGCAGCTACTACCGCTGGCCCGCAGCTGGGTGAGGGCGTCCAGGCCGCTGGTCGAACGCATGGAGATGTCCAGCAAGATGATGTCGGGCGTCAGTGTGCGCACCTGGTCGAGTAGCTGATTGCCGTCGTCGGCTTCGCCGACCACCTCATAGCCGGGGATGTCGCCGACCAGCGCGCGCACCCCGGCGCGGATCAGTGAGTGGTCATCTACCAGCAGTAGTCTACAGGTCATGGTTGGTAATACTCCTGGCGCGTTGCTGGGTGCGCGGGGACCACGGGAACATCGCTTCGATCTGCGTGCCTCGGCCAGGCTGACTGGTGATGTCGAGGCTGCCCTGCAGCGCGATTACCCGCTCCTGCATGCCGGACAGGCCGCGCTGACCGGCCTCTGCCGGGTGCCGGGCAGGGACGAAACCACGACCATCGTCGTGGATCGACAACGCCAGCCCCTCAGGGGTGCGTTGCAGACGGATGACCAGGTTATGTGCCTGGGCGTGGCGCAGCATGTTGGTCACTGCCTCCTGGGTAATACGGAACACTGCCATGGCCACGGCTTCGTCGATGCCGCCCAGGCGCTGGTTGCACGCCAGGCTCCAGTGCACGCCGCTGCTGGCCAGGGTGCGTACCAGGTGCGCGCGCAGGCTGTCTTCCAGACCAAGGCTGGCCAACTGCCGGGGGTTGAGCAGTGCGGAGACATTGCGCACATTACCGAGGGTGTCATCCAGTGTGCTGCGCAGGGCGTCGCAGTGCCCCTGCAATTCGTCGGGCATGCGCCGCTGCAGCCACTGCAGTTGCAGCTTGGCAGCGGTGAGCAGTTGACCGATGTCGTCGTGCAGTTCCCGGCCCAGATGCTGACGCTCGTCCTCTTGCACTTTGAGCATGCGCTCGGCCAGCTCAGCCGGGCGCAGGTGGATCGACCTGGCGCCCAGGCCCAGTTGCACAGCAGCACCCAGCGTGGCGACCAACTGCAGCACCAGCAGGGTGGCCGGGATTGTCTGATTGGCCAGGTACAGCGCCATGTTGGCAACCAGTGAGGCCACGCAAAGTCCGACCGTTGCCCAACGCAGCACGGCGGCGCGGGAGCAGCAACGCAAAAAGGTCTTCAAGCGTGGGAACATAGGTAGGGAGGCCACTGAAGTATTGCTGATGGAGGCCTTGCACAATGCTGCTCAGAGGCTTTGGCGCAGTACTTTCGTTGTTTTTTTGAATACGTATTCTTGCCACCTTTGTTCCGATAGCAAGCGTTTGTGGGGGCGCATATTACCACTTTGCATTGCATCGGTCGCGGCCAGGTAGTCCGTTGAAACGCCTGCTGCTCGGGCCCTTTCGAGTAGCAAAGTGCCACCCTTTAATCGCGCAGTACCCACTTGTGCTGTAACTTGTGCGGCAATGATTCGGCGGCATGCACCGAAAACCTGAAGAACTTTCCAAGTTCGACCATGGTCGGGTTTCAATAAAGTTGCTTAGTTGCACTTTGAGTCAGGTTAATGCGTGCGATTAGAGCGGCTGGGGCGGGTGCCGGTTGCCACGTCACTGTGCGGGTGAATGCACGGGCTGCCTGCTTCGTCGCAGGACGCGCAGGCTGGCGCAAAGGGGGGTTGTACGACCTTGGCCAATTCTCCCAGCAGCACCAGTTGCTCGCCGATGTCCAGGTTCAGCCGCCCTGTACGGCTATCGACCAGTTCCAACTGCCAGGCCAGCAAGGTCAGGCACGCCCCTATCGCGGGTAGGGCTTCCCGCTGCAGGCAACCACCGTGGCAGGCTGGGGCAAGCAGCTGTTGCAGGGCGGTGGTGTAGTGGGCAACTTCACGCAGGCCCAAGCGCGTAGCTTGACGGGCGATAGTGTCGAGGGCGCTGCTCAGGCAACTGCAGGCATCCGGGTCATTGTCTATCAGCTCCAGATGCTGCAGGCATTCCTGAGCCTGGGTCAGCAGTACCTGGGCATCCAGCAGGAAGCCCTGCAGGGCGTCATCGAACGATAAGGCAGTGTCCATCATCAAGTCCCCGCGCGTGGGGTAGGCGCGGAGGGCGGGCACGCCGAAACGATAGCTAGCAAAAGCCTGACTCCATTCATGCAATGAGAATGGCGTCACATTAATGGCTAAAGGATATCGCGAACATCAGGTTGCACCCGATTGCTGCTAAGGGTTTCCCTGATCAAGGGCTAGGGTAGGGAACTTTTGTCGTGTCCCTGATTTGCCCTGGCGTGTCGGCAGTAAAGCATGATGGTAAAGTGATATCAATTATCCGCGCGGCATTTTCCCGCAAGGGTCAAGGTGTGCGTGAAGCCGCCGATACAGGGTAGATGATTTCACCTTTTACGACTCAAGCCTGGGGGCTTTCCAATGGCTGGCATTCTCGACACGGTAGACCAACGCACGCAACTGGTGGGTGAGAACCGCCTGGAAATTCTGATGTTTCGCCTGGCCGGTCGCCAGCTGTTCGCGATCAACGTGTTCAAGGTGCAGGAAGTACTGCAACTGCCCAAGCTGACCCTGATGCCCCAGCGCCACGCCTATGTCTGCGGTGTGGTCAACCTGCGCGGGCAGACCCTGCCGGTGATCGACCTGTCCCAGGCGATCGGTATGCGCCCGCTACAGCCGGGGCCGGACAGCACCATCATCGTCACCGAATACAACCGCTCGGTGCAGGCCTTCCTGGTGGGCGGTGTAGACCGCATCGTCAACTTGAACTGGGAGTCGATCATGCCGCCGCCTTCCAGTGCCGGTCGCCAGCATTACCTGACTGCCATCACCAAGGTCGATGAAAAGCTGGTGGAAGTGATCGACGTGGAGAAAGTGCTGGCCGAAATCGTGCCCTACAACGCCCGGGTTTCTGGCGACAAGCTCGCCGACCCAGTGCTGGCCCGGGCCCGCGGCCGGGAGGTGCTGCTGGTGGACGACTCCAGTGTGGCCTTGGCGCAATTGCGCGACACCCTGTCCCAGCTGGGCATGAAGCTGCATGTGGCCAGTGATGGCCTGAAGGCGCTGCGCATGCTCAAGGGCTGGGCGGATGCCGGCGAGGACGTGTGCGAGAAGCTGCTGATGGTGTTCACCGATGCAGAAATGCCGGAAATGGACGGCTATCGGCTGACCACCGAGATCCGCAGCGATGCCCGCCTGCGCCAGCTCTATGTGGTGCTGCACACTTCGCTGTCGGGCAGTTTCAACGAATCCATGGTGAAGAAGGTGGGCTGTGACAACTTCCTTTCCAAGTTCCAGCCTGATCGCCTTGTCGATGTGGTCAAGCAGCGCCTGTTGCTGGATACCACCGCTGCGTGAACGTTGTGCCGGCCAGGTATAAGCTTGGCTTTTGGCATGACGCGAGGCAGCAAGGATGTTTCTCAGTGAGTTGTATCGATACCCGGTGAAGTCGGGGCAGGCGCAAAGCCTGAAGGCATCACCGGTGGGGTTGCTGGGGCTGCAAGGCGACCGGCGCTGGATGGTGGTCGAGGAAGAAAACGGACGCTTCCTGACCCAGCGTGCCTGGCCACAACTTGGCCAGATCTGCGCACACGCTGACGACAGCGGCCAGTTGCTGCTGCAAGCCCCTGGGCAGCCGCCGTTGCGGGTGCCTGTACCGCCTGCCGATGACGCCCTGCGCGGCGTGACGATCTGGCGCGATACCTTGCGCGTGCCGGACGCTGGCGATGCCGCGGCAGCCTGGTTGAGCGAGTTGCTGGGCAAGGCCGTACGCCTGGTGCATTGCCCCGAGCAGCGTGCGCGTTACCTGCCCAATGGTTACGGATTCAACAGTGACCGTGCGGCGTTTCCGGATGGCTTCCCCTTGCTGCTGATCGGGCAGGGCTCGCTGGATGAGCTTAACCGGCGTATTGGTCGGCCCATGTCGATGCTGCGCTTTCGGCCCAACCTGGTGGTGCAGGGCGCGGAGCCGTTTGCCGAGGATGGCTGGAAGCGGATTCGCATCGGCAGCTTGGCGTTTCGCGTGCTAAAGCCCAGTGTGCGGTGCATCTTCACCACCATCGATCCAGCCACCGGGGAGCGCAGCGCTGACCGTGAGCCAATGGCTACGCTGAAGACTTTCCGCGAAAAAGAAGGCGACGTGCTGTTCGGCCAGAACCTGGCGGTGGATGGCAGTGGGTGGCTGGAGGTGGGGATGGAAGTAGAAATCCTGGAATAGGTGTGTTGCCTGTACCGGCCTCTTCGCGGGTGAACCCGCTCCTACAACGACCGCGTAACCCTTGTAGGAGCGGGTTCACCCGCGAAGAGGCCGGTACAGGCTCAACAGCAATCACATGTCATCGAAATACCGTTCATGCCAATCCACCAATGGCTGCGGTGAATTCAGCTTTTGCCCGTAGATCACCGAATACGACAGCACGTTCTGCACGTACTGGCGTGTTTCGTCGAACGGGATCGACTCTACCCACACATCGAAGCTCAGATGCTTGGCGCCTTTGAGCCACTGGCGCACACGCCCGGGCCCGGCGTTGTAGGCTGCCGAAGCCAGCACCCGGTTGCCGTTGAACTGGCTGTGTACCTGGCTCAGGTAGGCTGCACCCAGCTGGATGTTCTTGTCCGGATTCAGTACTTGCGCCGGAGAGGCCAGCGGGATACTGAACTTGCGTGCGGTTTCCTTGGCCGTGGCCGGCATCAGCTGCATCAGGCCGCTGGCGCCCACGGGTGAGCGTGCGTCCTCCATGAAGGCGCTTTCCTGGCGAGTGATGGCGAATACCCAGCTCGAATGCAGGCCGCGAACTTTGGCTTCGCGCACCAGCGTGTCGCGGTGGGCCATGGGGAAGCGGATGTCCAGGTCGTCCCAGTAACGGGCCTGGCTGATGGTGCGGATGGCCGGGAAGTACCAGCGCAGCTCATAGGCCAGGCGTGCCTGTGCGACCATTTCGTCACGGGTGAAGTGGCGGCTGACGTGGTACCACTCACGGCGGCCATCAACGATCTGGCCGCGGGCGTGGAATTCCAGTGCGCGCTGGATACCGGGCGTGTTGCGCACCTTCTTGACCAGTTGCGGGCTCAGTAGCAGCGGCTTGTTGTTCATCTGGTACGGTGTCTGTGCCCGGTCGGCGGCGAGGAAGCCATAGAAGTCACGCTCACGCGCTGCGGTCTTGTAAAGCAGCGGGATCTGCGGGTTGTTTGGCTGTGCCAGTTCCAGGCTGCGAGCCTGCCAGTACTTCCAGCGGCTGGTGCTGGCCAGGTCCTGGGGAAGGCGCTTGGTCAACTCGTAGGCGTCCTCCCAGCGGCCCAGGCGCAGCAGCAGCCGAAGGCGCCATTCGCTGACGGTGTTGTCACGCAGCTCGGGGTCGTAGCGGGTCATCAGGTCGAGGGCGCGTGGGTCGTAGCGGCGTGCGAGGGTCAGGCCGATTTCGCGGGCGATGGCCACCTTTTCGTCACGCGAGAAGTGCATGCGCTGGGCGTAATCGTCGAGCAGTGCCATCGCCCGCTCCGGGTTCTGCCGGGCCAGGCGACGAAGGCCGAGGCTGACCACGTCGGACATGGCCTCGTTGATCGGGGTAAAGCGCGACGGCTGGTTGAGCAGCTCAGGCTTCTGCGCGACGTCGACCAGCAGGCGCCCCTGTGAGCGGAGGGTGGTCAGCGTCTTGGCCAGTGTGTTGGCCAGGCCGTAGTTGCGCGCCTGGGCTGCCAGCTTGGTGCGTGCCCAGCGCTTGGCCTCGGTCAGCTGGCCTTCGGCTGCCCACATGCCGAACAGCGTGTCACAGGCGGCAGGTTGCGATTTGCCGACGTTCCACAGCTTGTCGGCGGTGGCGTAACCTTCGGCGCGCAAACCGTGGCTGAGCTGGTATTGGCCGTTGAGGCAGTCCAGTTCGGTGAAATTGAGCTTGGGGTCGTAGTACTTGACGAAGGTATCCCACTCGCCGCGTTCGGCCAGCCAGCGCAACCAGCGCAGCTTCATCCAGTTGGCCTGGGGCAGGTCGCCGTGCTTGGCAAGGAAACCTTCGATTTCCTGGTTGCTGGCGGTTTTCAGGCGGGCTGTGAGTTCGTCGTAGGCCAGGTAGGGCGTCAGCGGATAGTCGCTCAAGGCCTGGGCATAGCGCAGGTAGGGGCCTTTGTCGCCTTTTGCCAGCGCGCGCTTGGCCTCGTCATAGTACTGGCGTTGCAGGGTCAGGTCGGTGGCCTGTGCCGCGCAGGTGGCAGCGGTAAGCAGCAGGCAGGATGCGATATGTAGCAGGCGGCTGCGCATGATACGTCCGGGCAGTTGAACCATGGGAAGTGTCGGCGGAGCCAGCACTGTTGAAAGCTATTGCCTTAGCTTAGCCGTTTGCCGGCAGTGGGTGAAAGCGCTGTGCGTGTATCGGGATATTAAGTTCGACCAGATGTCGCCAGGCGCTCACCGGTTGGCCTGGCGGATGCCGTCGGGGGCCAAGTCAGGTAGAATGCGCGCCCGATTTATGGAGACGAACATGACCCTGCTCAAATTCAGCGATGTGTCCCTCGCATTCGGCGCCATGCCGCTGCTGGACAAAGTGTCCTGGCAGATCGCTCGTGGCGAGCGGGTGTGCATCATCGGCCGCAACGGCACCGGCAAGTCGAGCATGCTGCGCCTGGTCAAGGGCGAGCAGAAGGGCGACGACGGCGAAATCTGGCGTGCCCCGGGCCTGAAGATCGGTGAGCTGCCGCAGGAGCTGCCGGTGGCCGACGAGCGCACAGTGTTCGACGTGGTAGCCGCTGGCCTGGACGGCGTGGGCGAGTTGCTGGCGCAGTTCCACCACCTGAGCATGAACATCCAGGGCGATGAAGACCTGGAAAAGCTCATGCACGTCCAGCACGAGCTGGAGGCCCGCGACGGCTGGCGCCTGCAGCAGGTGGTGGAAAGCACGCTCAGTCGCCTGCAGTTGCCGGCCGACAAGACCCTGGCCGAGCTGTCCGGTGGCTGGCGCCGCCGCGTGCTGCTGGCCCAGGCGCTGGTGTCCGAGCCCGACCTGCTGCTGCTCGACGAACCGACCAACCACCTGGACATCGGTGCCATCGCCTGGCTCGAAGAGGCCCTGCGTGGCTTCAACGGCGCGGTATTGTTCATCACCCACGACCGTTCGTTCCTGCAGAACCTGGCCACCCGCATTCTCGAGCTGGACCGCGGCGGCCTGATCGACTGGAACGGCGACTACGCCAGCTTCCTGGTGCACAAGGAGGCCGCACTGGCCGCCGAGGAAACCGCCAACGCGCTGTTCGACAAGCGCCTGGCCCAGGAAGAAGTGTGGATTCGCCAGGGTATCAAGGCCCGGCGTACCCGCAACGAAGGCCGTGTGCGTGCACTGAAGGCCTTGCGTGTGGAGCGTGGCGAGCGCCGCGAACGACAGGGCAAGGCCAACATCCAGATCGAAGCAGCGGACAAATCCGGCAAGCAGGTAATGGTGCTGGAAAATGTCAGCTTCCATCACCCGGACGGGCCTCTGCTGGTCAAGGACTTTTCCATGGTCTTGCAACGGCAGGACCGCATCGGTCTGCTGGGCGCAAACGGCACCGGCAAGACCACTTTGCTCAAGATGATGCTGGGCGACCTTGAGCCCACTGCGGGCAAAGTGGAGCGCGGTACCAAGCTCGAGGTGGCTTATTTCGACCAGATGCGCCACCAGCTCGACCTGGAAAAGACCGTGATCGACAACCTGGCCGAGGGCCGTGATTTCATCGAGATCGATGGCCAGAACCGCCACGTGCTGAGCTACCTGGGCGACTTCCTGTTCAGCCCCCAGCGTGCGCGCACGCCGGTCAAGGCGCTGTCGGGTGGTGAGCGTGCGCGGCTGCTGCTGGCCAAGCTGTTCAGCAAGCCGGCCAACCTGCTGGTGCTCGACGAACCGACCAACGACCTGGACGTGGAAACCCTCGAGCTGCTGGAGGAGGTGCTGTCCAACTACAAAGGTACCGTGCTGATGGTCAGCCACGACCGGGCCTTCCTCGACAACGTCGTCACCAGCACGCTGGTGTTCGAAGGCGAGGGCAAGGTGCGTGAGTATGTGGGCGGCTACGAGGACTGGATTCGCCAGGGCGGCTCGCCGAAGCTGCTGGGTGTGACCGAGAGCAAGGGCGGCAAATCCGCGCTCAACAGCGCGGTGGTGGAGAAGGTCGAGGCCAAGCCTGAACCTGTTGTTGCGGCGGTGGTGGAAGAGCCTTCGAAGAAGAAGCTCAGCTACAAGCTGCAGCGTGAGCTGGAGATGCTGCCGGGGCAGATCGACGAGCTGGAACAGCGTATGGCCGAGGCTCAGGAAGAAGTGAATGCGGCGGGTTTCTATCAGCGGCCGATTGCAGAAACTTCGGCGGTGTTGGCACAGATCGAGAAGCTGCAGGGCGAACTGGATGCACTGGTAGAGCGCTGGGCTGAGTTGGAAGGCTGATTGGCGTTAGCCTGTTTCGGCCTCTTCGCGGGTAAACCCGCTCCTACAGGGATCGCCACACCCTTGCAGGCGCGGGTTTGCCCGCGAAGAGGCCGGTTCAGGTCAAATCAATCCTTCTTCAGCAAGCGCACCGCCAGCACGTCACACGGCGCACCGTGCAGTACATCGTTGGCCGTGGAGCCCAGCAGCAATGCCAGGCCGTGACGGCCATGGCTGCCGACCACAATCAGGTCGCAGTTCTGGTCCTTGGCCAGCTGGTGGATTTCCTGGCGCGGTTGGCCGTAGGTCAGGTGCGAGTCGCCGCGGTTGATTTCCGGGTATTTGTTGAACAGGCGGTCCATGCGCTCCTTGGCCTGGTCGAATTGCTGCTGTTGCAACTGCGACAGGTCCATCGGTACGTCACCACCGAAAGCCATGGCCATCGGTTCGACGATGTGCACCAGGGATACCTTGGCTTTCGAAGGTTCTGCCAGCGCCATGGCGCGCTTGATCACCGGGTCGCACTCTTCGGTCAGGTCGACGGCGACCAACAAATGTTCGTATTTCATGAGCGGTACTCCTGACAATCGCGATAGAAGAAGTATGGTCGCTTTAGGGCGGGTCTACCGTGAAAATGGCTAACCAGCTCATTTGCAACGCTTTATGGGAACTACTGATATGACGGTATTGCTGGTGGTGTCAATCCTTGCGCTGATTCTCAGCCCGCTTTCCTGGCTGCGCAGTTCGCGCAAGCAGAGCGAGCAGATGAAGTTGCGCCTGGAGGCACGGCGCATGGGTCTGGCCATGCAATTGGCGCCGCAGCAGTGGCCGCACTGGCTGGAAAAGGAGCCGCCAAGCCCCTGCCCGCAGTATCACCGGGCCCGGCGCCGTGGGCATGAGGACAGCTTCAGTTTCTGGCAGGTCAGCCCCGGGGTGTGGTGGAATCAGTGGCGTGAACCCTGTGAAGACCCACGCTTCATGGGCGCCTTGTCGCGTTTGCCGGCGAGTGTGTACAAGGTAGAGGCCGATGCGCGGATGATTGCCTTGTACTGGACCGAGCGCGGCGATACTGCTGTATTGCAGGATGTTGCCCATGCTCTCGAAACCTTGGCCTGACAGGTAACCACACATCCTGGGGTGACACCAACCCCGCTCCCACAACGACAAAGCGGCGGCTCGGCATGACCCTGAAGGGGTGGGGTGCCAAGTCGCCGCTTTGCGTTCTGCTGCGCAGAAAAGGCCAGGCAGGCCGGGTATTCATTCAAGCAAGAGCCAGTGTAGTCGCCCTGGCTCGCCGCGCAAGCGCAAAGCACTCCAGCCAATACGTGTGGTCAATCGCTGACATGAATGACCGGCGATCACTGTCATCATGTTTTGTACCCGAACGATAGAAAATGACTGGAAAGTCGCGTTTTCGCCGTGCTCGTGAGCATTTGACAACGCCCATCTTTTCGGAGAATGTGTGCACACCCAAATCAAACGGGCGTATGAATTGAGCGTTTGTATGTCATGACGCCAAGCCATACTTCCGACTAGCGCGCTGACGGGTGTGCCTGGGGCAGGGCAGCTAGGCCTGCTTCTGCTGCAGCGATCGGCGTGTACAGTTCAGCTTCCATATCGTGGAGATCAGTTGATGATTTACGAAGGTAAAGCCATCACGGTTAAGGCTCTTGAAAGTGGCATCGTCGAGCTCAAGTTCGACCTCAAGGGTGAGTCCGTCAACAAGTTCAACCGCCTTACCCTGAACGAGCTGCGCCAGGCCGTCGATGCCATCCAGGCCGATGCCTCGGTCAAGGGCGTGATCGTCAGCAGTGGCAAGGACGTGTTCATCGTCGGCGCCGACATCACCGAGTTCGTCGACAACTTCAAGCTGCCTGAGGCCGAACTGGTCGCTGGCAACCTGGAAGCCAATCGCATCTTCAACGCCTTCGAAGACCTCGAAGTGCCGACCGTTGCCGCCATCAACGGCATCGCGCTGGGCGGCGGCCTGGAAATGTGCCTGGCGGCCGACTACCGGATCATGTCCTCCAGCGCCAAGATCGGCCTGCCGGAAGTCAAGCTGGGTATCTACCCGGGCTTTGGCGGTACCGTGCGCCTGCCACGCCTGATCGGCTCGGACAACGCCATCGAGTGGATCGCCGCCGGCAAGGAAAACCGTGCCGAAGACGCCCTGAAAGTGGGGGCTGTCGACGCCGTGGTCGCCCCTGAGCTGCTGATGGCCGGTGCCCTCGACCTGATCAAGCGTGCCATCAGTGGCGAGCTGGACTACAAGGCCAAGCGCCAGCCGAAGCTGGAGAAGCTCAAGCTCAATGCCATCGAGCAGATGATGGCCTTCGAGACTGCCAAGGGCTTCGTCGCAGGCCAGGCCGGCCCCAACTACCCGGCCCCGGTCGAAGCGATCAAGAGCATCCAGAAAGCCGCCAACTTCGGTCGCGACAAGGCCCTGGAAGTCGAAGCCGCAGGCTTTGCCAAGCTGGCCAAGACCTCGGTCGCCGAGAGCCTGATCGGCTTGTTCCTCAACGATCAGGAACTCAAGCGCAAGGCCAAGGCGCATGACGAGATCGCCCACGACGTGAAGCAGGCCGCCGTGCTCGGCGCCGGCATCATGGGCGGCGGTATTGCCTACCAGTCGGCGGTCAAAGGTACGCCGATCCTGATGAAGGACATCCGCGAGGAAGCCATTCAGCTGGGTCTGAACGAGGCCTCCAAGCTGCTTGGCAACCGCGTCGAAAAGGGTCGCCTGACCGCGGCCAAGATGGCCGAGGCGCTCAACGCCATTCGCCCGACCCTGTCCTATGGCGACTTCGCCAATGTCGACATCGTCGTCGAGGCTGTGGTCGAGAACCCGAAGGTCAAGCAAGCGGTGCTGGCGGAAGTGGAAGGCCAGGTGAAGGACGATGCCATCCTCGCTTCCAACACCTCCACCATTTCCATCAACCTGCTGGCCAAGGCGCTCAAGCGCCCGGAAAACTTCGTCGGCATGCACTTCTTCAACCCGGTGCACATGATGCCGCTGGTTGAAGTGATCCGTGGTGAGAAGTCCAGTGAAGTGGCGGTTGCCACCACCGTGGCCTACGCCAAGAAAATGGGCAAGAACCCGATCGTGGTCAACGACTGCCCGGGCTTTTTGGTCAACCGCGTGCTGTTCCCGTACTTCGGCGGCTTCGCCAGGCTGGTCAGCGCCGGTGTCGATTTTGTGCGTATCGACAAGGTCATGGAAAAGTTCGGCTGGCCGATGGGCCCGGCCTACCTGATGGACGTGGTCGGCATCGACACCGGTCACCATGGCCGCGATGTGATGGCCGAAGGTTTCCCGGACCGCATGAAGGACGAGCGTCGCTCGGCCGTTGACGCGCTGTACGAGGCCAACCGCCTGGGCCAGAAGAACGGCAAGGGCTTCTATGCCTACGAAACCGACAAGCGCGGCAAGCCGAAGAAGGTCTTCGATGCCACCGTGCTGGACGTGCTCAAGCCTATCGTGTTCGAGCAGCGTGAAGTGACCGATGAAGACATCATCAACTGGATGATGGTCCCGCTGTGCCTGGAGACTGTGCGCTGCCTGGAAGACGGCATCGTCGAAACCGCTGCCGAAGCCGACATGGGCCTGGTCTATGGCATTGGTTTCCCTCCCTTCCGCGGTGGTGCGCTGCGTTACATCGACTCGATCGGTGTGGCCGAATTCGTTGCCCTGGCCGATCAGTACGCCGACCTGGGGCCGCTGTACCACCCGACCGCCAAGCTGCGTGAAATGGCCAAGAACGGCCAGCGCTTCTTCAACTGAGCGGTCAACGAGCTAGAGCGAGAGATTTGATATGAGCCTGAATCCAAGAGACGTGGTGATTGTCGACTTCGGTCGCACGCCAATGGGCCGCTCCAAGGGTGGCATGCACCGCAATACCCGCGCTGAAGACATGTCGGCGCACCTGATCAGCAAACTGCTGGAACGCAACGGCAAGGTCGACCCGAAAGAAGTCGAGGACGTGATCTGGGGCTGCGTCAACCAGACCCTGGAGCAGGGTTGGAACATCGCCCGCATGGCCTCGCTGATGACCCCGATCCCGCACACCTCTGCGGCGCAGACCGTCAGCCGCCTGTGCGGTTCGTCGATGAGCGCCCTGCACACGGCTGCCCAGGCAATCATGACCGGTAACGGTGATGTGTTCGTGGTAGGTGGCGTGGAGCACATGGGCCACGTCAGCATGATGCATGGCGTCGACCCCAACCCGCACCTGTCCTTGCATGCCGCCAAGGCTTCCGGGATGATGGGCCTGACTGCGGAAATGCTCGGCAAGATGCACGGCATCACCCGTGAGCAGCAGGACCTGTTCGGCTTGCGTTCGCACCAGCTGGCCCACAAGGCCACTGTCGAAGGCAAGTTCAAGGATGAGATCATCCCGATGCAGGGCTATGACGAGAACGGCTTCCTGAAGGTGTTCGATTTCGACGAAACCATTCGCCCGGAAACTACCCTCGAAGGCCTGGCATCGCTCAAGCCTGCGTTCAACCCGAAAGGCGGTACTGTCACTGCCGGTACCTCGTCGCAGATTACCGACGGCGCATCGTGCATGATCGTGATGTCCGGCCAGCGTGCGATGGACCTGGGTATCCAGCCATTGGCGGTCATCCGCTCGATGGCGGTGGCGGGTGTCGACCCGGCGATCATGGGTTACGGCCCGGTGCCATCGACCCAGAAAGCCCTCAAGCGTGCCGGCCTGACCATGGCTGACATCGACTTCATCGAGCTCAATGAAGCCTTCGCTGCACAGGCCCTGCCAGTGCTGAAAGACTTGAAAGTGCTCGACAAGATGGATGAGAAGGTTAACCTGCACGGCGGCGCGATTGCCTTGGGCCACCCGTTCGGTTGCTCCGGGGCGCGGATTTCCGGCACCCTGCTCAACGTCATGAAGCAAAATGGCGGTACTCTGGGTGTTGCGACCATGTGCGTCGGCCTGGGCCAAGGTATCACCACTGTCTTCGAACGCGTCTGATCGCGTAGCGGGACAGCAACCGGGGCCTTGTGCCCCGGTTTTGTTTTTTTCAGGTTTTATTCAGGAGGTGTGCAACATGCAGATACAACCAGGCGTCTACCGGCATTACAAAGGGCCTGAGTACCGTGTCTTCAGTGTTGCGCGGCACTCCGAAACCGAAGAGTGGATGGTGTTCTACCAATGCCTGTATGGTGATTACAGCTTCTGGGTACGCCCCCTTTCGATGTTCGAGGAGTCCGTAGAAGTTGACGGCGAGCAGGTGCCACGCTTTGCTTTGGTCAAGGCCGAAGAGGGGCTGCCCGGGTTGCTGGGCAAGTCGCACGACTGATCGTCCGAGCTTGACCTCACACTTTTGCCACTATATATAGCGGTGCCGCGTCTGGCACTTGGCGCGTTTTTTATCTTCAGATTCAGGAATACTCCGATCCATGGGCAAATCGCTGGTCATTGTGGAATCCCCGGCCAAGGCCAAGACCATCAACAAGTACCTGGGCAACCAGTACGTGGTGAAGTCGAGTATCGGCCATATCCGAGACCTCCCCACCAGCGGTTCGGCCAGCGCGAGCAAAGAGCCGGCCGCCAAGCGTGGCAAGGCTGCGGGTGAGGCGCCGGCGCTTTCGCCGAAAGAAAAGGCCCGCCGCCAGCTGGTGGCGCGCATGGGCGTCGACCCCGACCATGGCTGGAAGGCCAAGTACGAGATCCTGCCTGGCAAGGAAAAGGTGATCGAAGAGCTGCGCCGCCTGGCCAAGGATGCCGACACCATCTATCTCGCAACCGACTTGGACCGCGAAGGGGAAGCCATTGCCTGGCACCTGCGCGAGGCCATCGGGGGTGACGACACCCGCTACAAGCGCGTGGTGTTCAACGAAATTACCAAGAAGGCCATTCAGGAGGCCTTCTCGCAGCCGGGCGAGCTGGACATCGACCGGGTCAACGCCCAACAGGCGCGGCGTTTCCTCGACCGCGTGGTCGGTTACATGGTTTCGCCATTGCTGTGGGCCAAGATTGCTCGCGGCCTGTCCGCTGGCCGTGTGCAGTCGGTAGCGGTAAAGCTGGTGGTGGAGCGTGAGCGTGAGATCCGCGCGTTCATCCCGGAAGAGTACTGGGAAATCCACGCCGACCTCGGCACCGCCAAGAACGCCAAGGTGCGTTTCGAGGTGGCGCGCGAGAAGGGCGAGGCCTTCAAGCCGCTGAACGAAGCCCAGGCCATGGCGGCGCTGGATAAGCTCAAGGCTTCCAGCTACAGCGTGGTCAAGCGCGAAGACCGTCCGACCAGCAGCAAGCCATCGGCCCCATTCATTACTTCCACCTTGCAGCAAGCGGCCAGTAACCGCCTGGGCTTCGGTGTGAAGAAAACCATGATGATGGCCCAGCGCTTGTACGAAGCCGGTTACATCACCTACATGCGTACCGACTCGACCAACCTGTCGGCTGACGCCCTGGATATGGCACGCAGCTACATCGAGCGGGAGTTCGGCAAGCAGTACCTGCCGGAGGCGCCACTGGTTTACGGCAGCAAGGAGGGCGCCCAGGAGGCGCACGAAGCGATTCGACCTTCTGACGTGAATACCCATCCGACCAAGCTCAGTGGCATGGAGCGTGATGCTGAGCGCCTGTACGAGCTGATCTGGCGCCAGTTCCTGGCTTGCCAGATGCCGCCAGCGCAGTACCTGTCCACCAGCGTCACCGTCGCTGCTGGCGATTTCGAGCTGCGTGCCAAGGGCCGCATCCTCAAGTTCGACGGCTACACCCGTGTGCTGCCCCAGCAGAGCAAGCCGGGCGAAGACGACGTGCTGCCAGAAATGGTTCAGGGCGAAGCGCTTAAACTGATTCAGATCGACCCGAGCCAGCACTTCACCAAGCCACCGGCGCGCTTCACCGAAGCCAGCCTGGTCAAGGAAATGGAAAAGCGCGGCATTGGTCGCCCATCGACCTACGCGGCGATCATTTCCACCATCCAGGACCGTGGCTATGTGACGCTGCACAACCGCCGCTTCTACTCCGAGAAGATGGGCGACATCGTCACCGAGCGCCTGTCGGAGAGCTTCTCCAACCTGATGGACTACGGCTTTACCGCCGTCATGGAAGAGAACCTCGACGACGTGGCCCAGGGCGAGCGTGACTGGAAGAACGTGCTCGACGAGTTCTACGGCGACTTCAGCAAAAAGCTGCAGACTGCCGAGTCCAGCGAAGACGGCATGCGCGCCAACCAGCCGACCATGACCAACATTCCGTGCAAGGAATGTGGCCGGCCGATGATGATTCGCACCGCCTCTACAGGCGTGTTCCTGGGTTGCTCTGGCTACAGCCTGCCGCCGAAAGAGCGCTGCAAGGCTACCGTCAACCTGGTGCCGGGCGACGAGATTGCTGCTGACGACGAGGGCGAGTCGGAATCGCGCGTACTGCTGGGCAAGCACCGTTGCCCGATCTGCGCCACGGCGATGGACGCCTACCTGCTGGATGAGAAGCACAAGCTGCACATCTGCGGTAACAACCCGGATTGTGTAGGTTACGAGATCGAGGAAGGCAACTACCGCATCAAGGGCTACGAAGGGCCGAGCCTGGAGTGCGACAAGTGCGGTAGCGAGATGCAATTGAAGACTGGCCGTTTCGGCAAGTTCTTCGGCTGCACCAACCCGGCGTGCAAGAACACCCGCAAGCTGCTCAAGAGCGGCGAGGCGGCGCCGCCGAAGATGGACAAGGTAGACATGCCGGAGCTCAAGTGCGAGAAGGTCGACGATACCTACGTGCTGCGCGACGGTGCTTCGGGGCTGTTCCTGGCAGCCAGCCAGTTCCCCAAGAACCGCGAAACCCGTGCGCCGCTGGTGCTGGAGATTGTGCCGCACAAGCATGAGATCGACCCGAAGTACCACTTCCTGTGCGATGCACCGCAGAAAGACCCGGATGGCCGCCCGGCGGTGATCCGCTATAGCCGCAAGACCAAGGAGCAGTACGTACAGTCCGAGGTCGATGGCAAGCCGACCGGTTGGAAGGCGTTCTACGACGGCAATGCCTGGAAGGTTGAAGACAAGCGCTGATCCATCGGTGCTGTAATGTGGGGCCGCTTTGCGCCCTTCGCGGGCCTGCCCGCTCCCACAGGTATCGCGCCGCCCTTGAATGTGGCGCTGTACTGGTGGGAGCGGGCAAGCCCGCGAAGGGCGCAAAGCGGCCCCAATCATTTATGATGCAGATATCCGCCTTGTAGCCTTATGGGAGGGCACTGAAATGGCCCAGGAACTCTACACCCGCACCAACCAGAGACTGTTCTTCGCCGGCCTCGCCCTCGAGTCCATGGCCAAGGCTGAACAAAGCCAGGCCATGAATGCCCAGGGCTTGGTTCAGGCTGAACGCGAGTCGGCGCTGTTCCACCTGTATGGTGCTCTGTTGGGGCTGTGCCATGAAATCGGGGGCTTCTACCGCCTTCCGGTTGTCGCAACGGTGGAGCAGGCCCTGGCCGACGATGCCCTTAACGGTATAACCATCCCCGAAGTGGCCGAGTTGCTGGAACTGGCCCGCCAGCGGGAAACCTGGCTGGCGCAAATGCTCGGTGCTTATGCCGATTTGTTCCGACCACCGGTCGCCAGAAAAGCGCCGAAAACCGACGTTACCCAGCCCCTGATTCAAGCCGTCAATCTTGATGAGCCTGAGCATCCAGCGCTGTCGCGTGCCGAGCTGGAAGGCTGGCGAAATGACCTCAAAAGTCTGGTGAGACGTTTCCGTGACGCGTTGAGTGAGTGCTGATAGCCGCAACGGCTGGTACAATAATCGCCTTTCGCGGAGAACTGCCATTTATGTCTACGTCTTTTCTGGAAATTGTCGAGTTGCCTGATGGCCGCATCGAACTTCGTCGCGCCGAGGATGAGGGCTCTCTGGTAACCCTGGATTTCTCGGAAGACGCCAAGGTGTTCCTGCAGGGTCAGCATGTGGAAGTGGCCAAGGCCATGCTCAGTGTGGGCGTGCAGATGGCCGGTCGCCTGATGGATGGCGAGCTTGAGCGTGATGAAGGGCCGCGTGTGCTGCACTGAGTGTGCAGCAGCGTATCAGGCTATTTGAAGTGACAGGCAAAGCCTGAACATCAGCCGAGGCGGATGTTCAGGCTTTGTGCGTTTCCGGCACTGGCTGCACGTAGCAGTTGCTGGCGTGCAGTGGCGTTGACGTTGCCCAGCCAGCTCACCACGGTGTGGCTGAGGCCCAGGCGCAAGGCCTCACAGGCCAGCTGCAGCGCGCTTTGATTGCTGCGGGGTTGCAGCAGCAGAATACGTTCACGGTTGAGCCCGGCATCGCGCAGCCAGGCCTGGGTCAGGCTTGGCGGCGGGGCGATCAGGGTCAGCCAGCGGGCCTCGTCCTCTTCGCTCAGCTCGCGCAGCACCGGTGCCAGCAGGCTTTGGCAGTGGCCAGGGGTGCCGCGCAGCGACAGTTCGCTGAACAGTTCGGGCTGGCTGCTCTTGCGCGCTGGCTCCCTGGCTTTCAGGCCTGGCAGTACGGGCTGTGCGAGGAATGCTTCGAACAGGGGCAACTGGGCTTGCTCGGGTGCGTGAATGAACTGCTGCATGACGCCTCCTGGATCAGCGGCGAATGACGCCGACGCTCAAGCCCTCGATCACCAGTTCCTGTTCTTTCAGGTCGACTTCGATGGGGGCGAATTCGGGGTTTTCGGCAAGCAGCCAGACTTTGCTGCCTTCGCGCTTGAAGCGCTTGACGGTGACTTCGTCGCCGATGCGCGCCACCACGATCTGGCCGTTGCGGGCCTCACGGCAGGTGTGCACAGCCAGCAGGTCACCGTCGAAGATGCCGACGTCCTTCATGCTCATGCCGTGTACGCGCAGCAAATAGTCGGCTTGGGGGTGGAAGAAGGCAGGGTTGATGTTGCAGGATTGCTCGATGTGCTGTTCGGCAAGAATCGGCGCACCGGCAGCTACCCGGCCGATGATGGGCAGGCCGGCTTCTTCGGCCTTGGCTTCCAGGCCAGGGATGCGGATGCCGCGGGAAGCGCCCGGCGTCATTTCGATCGCGCCCTTGCGGGCAAGCGCCTTGAGGTGCTCCTCGGCGGCATTGGGCGACTTGAAGCCCAGCTCCTGAGCAATCTCCGCGCGGGTGGGCGGGAAGCCGTTGTCTTCCAGGCAGCGCTTGATGAACGCGAGAATTTCGGCTTGGCGTGGCGTCAGTTTCAACATGGTAAGCGCTCTGTCTTTTTGTACAGTGACTGGGATTATATACAGTGTCGGGCCCGCTGCAAGCTCCAAGCTGCAAGAAAGGGCGAAACGGCAGTCCATCCGATCTCAGTCACCCCAGAAGCGATTTCGTGATATCCGGCCGGTGTTGCTGTTATTTGATGCTTGCAGCTTCCAGCTTGCGCCTTTTAAATGGCGACCGCCCAGTCACCGAGCCTTGACAGACGCAGGGCTGAAACGTATGTTTCAAACACCTGTTTGTCTGGCGGAGTAGTCGGAGTAGTCATGGCCCAATCGGAAACCGTTGAACGCATTCTCGATGCTGCCGAGCAGCTGTTCGCGGAAAGGGGGTTCGCCGAAACCTCGTTGCGGCTGATTACCAGCAAGGCCGGGGTCAACCTGGCGGCAGTCAACTATCATTTCGGCTCCAAGAAGGCGCTGATCCAGGCTGTTTTCTCGCGTTTCCTTGGCCCGTTCTGCGCCAGTCTCGAGCGTGAACTGGAGCGGCGCCAGGCCAAGCCGGAGCACAAGCCCAGCCTCGAAGAACTGCTGGAAATGCTCGTAGAGCAGGCGTTGGCCGTGCAGCCGCGTAGCAACAACGACCTGTCGATCTTCATGCGCCTGCTGGGTCTGGCGTTCAGCCAGAGCCAGGGTCACCTGCGGCGTTATCTGGAAGACATGTACGGCAAGGTGTTCCGCCGCTACATGCTGCTTGTGAACGAGGCTGCGCCACGCATTCCGCCACTGGAACTGTTCTGGCGTGTGCACTTCATGCTGGGTGCCGCGGCCTTCAGCATGTCCGGTATCAAGGCCTTGCGGGCGATTGCCGAGACCGACTTCGGCATCAACACTTCGATCGAGCAGGTGATGCGCCTGATGGTGCCGTTCCTGGCGGCAGGCATGCGCGCTGACAGCGGTGTGACCGACGAGGCGATGGCCACTGCGCAGCTGCGCCCGCGAACAAAGACCAGCTCGGCTACCGCCAAGGCCTGAAGGCTGGGCGTGGCAGGGCGCTTCCGCTAAGCTAGCGCCCATGCCCGATCTCGATCTACTTCACATTTCCCTCGCTGACCAGTGCTCTCATGGCTTCGCCTGTGGCCAGCGGCGCGTGCCTGTGGGTGTCTGCTGCCCCCAATTGGGCCTCTCTCTGTCTTCAATGAAGGATTACCCATGACTGTCAGCCTGCAAGGCTCCCTGATGGTGGATATCGCCGGTAAATGGCTGACCGCCGAAGACCGTCAATTGCTGCGCCAGCCCGAAGTGGCTGGCCTGATCATCTTTGCCCGCAATATCGACAGCCCGCGCCAGGTGCGCGAACTGTGCGCGTCCATCCGCGCCATTCGCCCCGAACTGATCCTGGCAGTGGACCAGGAGGGTGGTCGCGTACAACGACTGCGCCAGGGCTTTGTGCGCCTGCCGGCCATGCGTGCGCTGGCCGATAACGACAATGCTGAATACCTGGCTGAGCAGTGCGGCTGGCTGATGGCGACCGAGGTACTGGCAGTTGGTCTGGACCTCAGCTTTGCTCCGGTGCTCGACCTGGACCACCAGCGTAGCGCCGTGGTGGGCAGCCGCGCGTTCGAGGGTGACCCGCTGCGTGCAACGCGACTGGCCGGCGCGTTCATCCGTGGCATGAATGCGGCGGGTATGGCCGCTTGTGGCAAGCATTTCCCGGGGCATGGTTGGGCCGAAGCCGATTCGCACGTGGCTATCCCCACCGATGAGCGCAGCCTGGAACAACTGCGCCAGGCCGACCTGGTGCCGTTTACCCGCCTGAGTGGGCAGCTTGCGGCAGTGATGCCGGCGCATGTCATTTACCCGCAGGTCGATAACCAGCCAGCCGGCTTCTCGCGGCGTTGGCTACAGGACATCTTGCGTGGCGAGCTGGGCTTTGACGGGGTGATCTTCAGTGATGACCTGTCGATGGCCGGTGCGCATGTGGTGGGCGACGCGGCCAGCCGTATCGAGGCGGCGCTGAGCGCCGGTTGTGACATGGGCCTGGTGTGCAATGACCGGGCGGCGGCGGAGCTGGCGCTGGGTGCGGCGCAGCGCATGAAGGTCAAGCCGTCGCCGCGGATTGCGCGGATGCGCGGGCAAGGTTTTGCACGAACCGATTATCGCCAGCAGCCGCGCTGGCTGGAGGCGCTGGGGGCGTTGAAGGAAGCTCAGTTGGTCGATTGATTGCGCTGGCCTCTTCGCTCCCACAGTTACCGCATCGCCATCTGGGGCAGTGCAGTGCCTGTAGGAGCGGGCTTGCCCGCGAAGAGGCCCGCGCGGGCTGTATCCGTTTTCGATCTATCGCCCGCGTTTTCCGGGCAATGGCGCAAACAGGGCCTCGATTTCTTCATCGCCAAGCCGCCACTGCCCAGCCTGCCCGCCGTCTAGCAGGCTGGCGGCCAATGCTGCCTTTTCCTGCTGCAGCAGCTGGATCTTCTCCTCCACCGTGCCCCGGGTAATCAGCTTGAACACGAACACCGGCTTGTCCTGACCGATGCGGTAGGCTCGGTCAGTAGCTTGGTTTTCGCTGGCCGGGTTCCACCAGGGGTCGAAGTGGATCACGGTGTCCGCCGCCGTCAGGTTCAAGCCTACGCCCCCCGCCTTCAGGCTGATCAGGAACACTTCGCTGTTACCTTGCTGGAACTGCTGCACTGGCGTGCGACGGTCGCGAGTGTCACCGGTCAGCAGGCTGTAGCGGATCTTGCGCTTCTCGAGCTCCTGCTCGATCAGCGCCAGCATTGAGGTGAACTGTGAGAACAACAACACCCGGCGCCCTTCGCTGAGCAGTTCTTCGAGCATTTCCAGCAGCGCACCCAGCTTGCCCTTGTCGGCCTGGTTGCCTTTGCTTTCCACCCCCTTGACCAGGCGCAGGTCGCAGCACACCTGGCGCAGCTTGAGCAACGCATCGAGGATCACGATCTGGCTGCGTGCGGCGCCATTGCGGGCGATTTCGTCGCGGACTTTCTGGTCCATGGCTACTCGCACGGCCTCGTAGGTATCGCGCTGGGCGTCACTGAGCTCGACCCAGTGCACCATCTCGGTCTTGGCCGGCAGCTCTGTGGCCACCTGCTCTTTGGTGCGGCGCAGCAGGAACGGCCGGATGCGGCTGGCCAGGTGGGCCATGCGCTCGCTGTCACCGTGACGTTCGATCGGGTTGCGGTAATCCTGGTTGAAGCGCTTCAGGTCGCCCAGCCAGCCGGGCATCAGAAAGTGGAAGATCGACCACAGTTCGCCCAGGTTGTTTTCCATCGGCGTGCCGGTCAGGCACAGGCGCTGGCCGGCCTGTAGCTCGCAGACGGCGAGGGCGGCCTTGCTGCTGCTGCTCTTGATGTTTTGCGCCTCGTCCAGTATCAGCATGTGCCAGGCCTGGGGGCGCAACTGTTCGAGGTCGCGTGGTATCAGGGCGTAAGTGGTCAGGACCAGGTCGTACTCATGGAGCTTGGTGAAGTGCTTGCTGCGCCCCGGCCCATGCAGGGCCAGTACGCGCAGGCCGGGCGCGAAGCGCTGGGCTTCGTCCAGCCAGTTGGGTATGAGGCTGGTTGGCATGACCGCCAGGGCCGGTGTACTCAGGCGGCCGGATTGCTTCTCCAGCAGCAGATGGGCCAGGGCCTGCAGGGTCTTGCCCAGGCCCATGTCGTCGCCGAGGATGCCGCCGGTACCCATTTCGCGCAAGGCCTGCAGCCAGTTCAGGCCTTGCTGCTGATAGGGGCGCAAGCTGGCCTGCAACCCGGTGGGCGGTTCTACCTGCAGGTCGCGGGCATCGCGCAGGCGGCGGCCCAGATCGCGTACATGCTCGCCACCTTCCCAGTGCAGGGGCAGGCCTTCGATTTCGTTCAGGCGCGCGGCGTCGGCGCGCTCCATGCGCAGGGACGGGCCTGCCGTGTCCTCGTGCAAGTAGAGCTCGCCCAGGGTGCCCATGACTGCCTTGATGCGGCCGTAGGGCAGGGCGACGCGCAAGGCGGGGGCATCGGGGCGGCCGCGGTTGAGGTCGATCAGCAGGTGCTCATCGTCACTGCGCCGGGCCAGTTCGCTAGGGCGTAGCAGCTCCGGGCTGCTGCGCAGCAGGTGCAATACGATCGGCAGCAGGCTGTGGCGTTGGCCATCGACCACAATGCCTAGTTCCAGGTCGAACCATTCATGGCCGGGCGCTTCGTCGATGGTTGCATACCAGTCGTCCACCTCCTGAAGGTTGAAGGCGAAGTCGCGGTGAATGTCGATGTCCCAGCCGGCTTCGCGCAGGCGCGGCAGGCCTTCGCGGGCAAAGCGCAACCAGGCTTCGTCGTCTGGCAATTGATGCATTTCGCCGGCGCTGTCGGGTAGTGCCTTGCTCTGCCGTGTGGCAGGTTTGAAGCCGAAATCGCGCAGCATCTGGCGCAATGCCTGCTCGGCTTGAGTCTGGCGGCGAATGCGCTGGCTGGTGCTGCCTGCCAGGCGGGTCAGTGGCTTTTCATCGGTGCCGCTGGCCTGCAAGCCGTCATAATCGAACGCCAATGCGGCGCGATGTTGCATCTGCCGTTGCATGCGACCGGTTTTCGGCATGTAGGCGGTGTATTCGAGGCTGCCGAGAGCAAGAAGGGGCTTTGGCTGGATGTTATCGAGCAACTGCTCCTGCACTTGCGTCGGGGTCGGCACCTTGTGGCTGAGGGCATTGAGCTTGTGGCTCAGGGGGACGACCAGGTGTTCCGGTACATCGGGTGCGATAGTCAACTGCACGGCGACATGCGGATCCAGGCTGTGCTCGACTTTGCCCACTTCACGGGTCGGCAGGTTCAGGTAGTAAAGCGGCAGCAGCGGGATGACGCGGCGCAGCATTTCTTCGCCGCTGTACCACCGCCCCCGGTAGTTTCCGTTGTCCAGGCGTACCCAGCGAAACTCGGCATGGCGCACCGGGCCTTCATGAAGCGGGGGGAAGTCGGTATCGAAGAACATTCGCCCGGTTTCGAGGGCGCGCTGGAACAACTCGCCACCTTCGTGGCCCTTCAGTTTGTAACCGCGATCTTGGCCGCCGCCCTGATTCAGGGCCGAGAGCAGGCGCAGAATGCGGATGTCTTCGTCTGTTACGAAGCGCGGTGGTTCGTAGAGAAAGTCGTAAAGTGACTGGACGCGGCTGAAGCGGATGCCGTCTTCCGTTCGCGTGCCTTTGCGGACAAGCAGGGCGCAGCCAGCATCATCGGTGAGCTGCAACTGATAGCACACCATGCGCCCGCGTTTGTCTTCGGTCGCGTCAGTTTTGGGTGGGGCCTGCTCCAGGCCGCTCAACCAGTGCTGCAGTTCGGCGGACAGGGTGCCCGGGTTGGCTTGCATGCCCCCGCTACTGGAAAAGCGGTCGCTCACGCAGAAGAGTACAGCGGCGCAATGCTTGCAGTTTTGCCGTACCGGGCAATCGCATTCACCGCGCACATGGCAGCGGCCGCCCGCAACGTGCAGCTCGATGCGTTGCCGGTAGTGGTTGTTGCCGCTCCCCTGGCAATTGGCGGTGATGGTCTGCCCATACACGCCTTCCAGTTCGGCCCTGCCTTCCTCGGCATACCGCTCACCGCGCTGCAGGGCAGCTTTGCTGAACGATTGAATCCAGTTCGGATAAGCGTTCACCATCTCGGCGGCATCGTGCTTCATTGGCCTACTGCCCCATCATCTCCGGGTCCATCACCGGCATTTTCGGCGTACCCGGTGGTGTCACCTTCAGCAGTACCGCCAGGTGCCCGCCGTCGAGAAAGGTCAGCTGGCCGCCCTTGACGTTGCTGTTGCTTTGCCTGAACTGCTCGCTTTGCAGCACGTTGCCGTTGCCATCCAGCTGGTTGACCCAGAAGTTGGCCTCGACGGTGATGAAGCGACCTTCAGCGATGCTCAGGTTGCCTTCGATAGGGAAGTGCCCGAACTGTTCGGTGCCTTCGTCCACGGCGATGCGGCTGGGTTCGCTGCCCACCTGCTGCTGCCAGGCCTTGTGCATCAGCACGGTGTAGTCGGCGGTGGCTTCCAGGCGGGTGGCTTCATCTTCCAGTGCTGGGCGGCGCTCGGCGTCCTTGGTCAGGCGTGGGGCGCCAGCGCTCCAGTCTTCGGGGGCGAACGGGCTGGTGAAGGCGGGCACGCTGTTCTGCCGCACCAGAATCATTTCTACCTGATACAGGCCTTCGGCGAAGGCAGCCGGGGCGAACAGCGCCAGCAGCAGGGTCAGGCAACGGATGGCACGCATGGGTCTTCCTTAGGCAGGCTGTGGGGTCAGGCGCTCGAACAGCGCCTCCAGGGTATTGAAACGTTCGTCGGGGCGTTCCATCGGTACCAGGAAGCGGAACTGGGTAGCGCCTTCGAACTTGTAACGTTTGGGCTGACCCTGGATCAGCTTGATCAGGGTCAACGGGTCGACCGGGGTTTCGGCTTCGAACTCGAGCTTGCCACCGTTGGGCCCCGCATCGACTTTCTTGATCCCGAGCTTTTCCGCGTGCAGCTTGAGCGACGTCAGGCGCATCAGGTTCTTGGTCGGCTCTGGCAACAGGCCGAAGCGGTCGATCATCTCGACCTGCAAGTCCTTGAGGCCTTCTTCGTCGGCAGCCGAGGCAATGCGTTTGTACAGGATCAGACGCGCATGCACGTCAGGCAGGTAGTCTTCGGGGATCAGTGCCGGCAGGCGCAGGTTGATCTCCGGGCCGCCGCCCAGTGGTTGCTCAAGGTTCGGCTGGGTACCTTTACGGATTGCCTTGACCGCGCGCTCGAGCATTTCCATGTACAGGGTGAAGCCCACCGCCTGGATCTGCCCGCTCTGGCCTTCGCCCAGCAGCTCGCCGGCCCCGCGGATTTCCAGGTCGTTGGTGGCCAGCACGAAGCCTGCGCCAAGGTCTTGTGTGTTGGCGATCGCCTCCAGGCGCTTTTCGGCGTCGGCGCTGACCTTCTGACGGGTAGGTGTGAGCAGGTAGGCGTAAGCCTGGTGGTGGCTACGGCCAACCCGGCCACGCAACTGGTGCAGCTGGGCCAGGCCGAACTTGTCGGCGCGCTCGATGACGATGGTGTTGGCGCTGGGCACGTCGATACCGGTTTCGATAATGGTCGAGGCCACCAGCACGTTGAAGCGCTTGTGGTAGAAATCGCTCATCACCTGTTCCAGCTCGCGTTCGCGCATTTGCCCGTGGCCGATGCCGATGCGTGCCTCGGGCACCAGTTCGGCAAGGTCGGCGGCGCATTTTTCGATGGTTTTCACATCGTTGTGCAGGTAGTACACCTGGCCACCGCGCAACAGTTCGCGCAGCAGCGCCTCCTTGACCGTGCTCTTGTTCTGCTCCATGACGAAGGTGCGCACAGACAGGCGGCGTGCTGGCGGCGTGGCGATGATTGACAGGTCGCGCATGCCCGCCACAGCCATGTTCAGCGTGCGCGGAATCGGCGTGGCGGTCAGGGTGAGGATGTCGACCTCGCTGCGCAGCGCCTTCAGCTGTTCTTTCTGGCGTACGCCAAAGCGGTGCTCTTCATCGATGATGGCCAGGCCCAGGTCTTTGAAGCGCACGTCGTCCTGCAGCAGCTTGTGGGTGCCGATGAGGATGTCGATCTTGCCTTCGGCAAGGTCCGCGGCGGCGGCGGCCACTTCCTTGGCCGACTTGAAGCGGCTCATCACTTCCACGGTCACGGGCCAGTCGGCAAAGCGGTCGCGGAAACTGTTGTAATGCTGCTGGGCAAGCAGGGTGGTGGGCACCAGTACAGCCACCTGGCGGCCACTGTGCACGGCGATGAACGCCGCGCGCATGGCCACTTCGGTCTTGCCGAAGCCCACGTCGCCACAGACCAGGCGGTCCATTGGCTTGGGTGCCAGCATATCGGCTCGCACGGCCTCGATTGCAGCCTGCTGGTCCGGGGTTTCCTCGAACGGGAAGCCGGCGCTGAAGGTGGCGTAGTCGGCGGACGGGTCGGCAAACGCATAGCCCTTGCGCGCGGCGCGGCGAGCATAGATGTCGAGCAGTTCGGCGGCCACGTCGCGGACCTGTTCGGCGGCCTTGCGCTTGGCTTTCTGCCAGGCCTCCGAACCCAGCCGGTGCAGCGGTGCCAGGGCGTCGTCGCTGCCGGTGTAGCGGGCGATCAGGTGCAGGTTGGCCACCGGCACATACAACTTGGCGTTCTCGGCGTATTCCAGCGTCAGGAATTCGGCGGCCTGGCCGTCGATTTCCAGGGTGGCCAGGCCCAGGTAGCGGCCGACACCATGGTCGATGTGCACCACCGGCGCGCCTTCGCGCAGCTCGGTGAGGTTCTTGATGACCGCGTCGTTGGCGGTTTCGCCGCGCTTGTCACGGCGCCGACGCTGCATCACCCGCTGGCCGAACAGTGGGCTTTCGGCAATCAGGGCCAGGCCCGGGTCGTCCAGCAGCAGGCCGTCGTCCAGCGGGGCGATGGTGATCGCCAGGCGCTCGGCACCGGTTATGAAATCGTCCCAGCCATCGACGGTATGCGGGCGCAGCTTCAGCCGTTCGAGCAGCTCCAGCAGCACTTCACGGCGGCCCGCTGATTCGGCTGTGAACAGTACGCGGCCGGGGAACTGGTCGAGGAAGTTGGCCAGCTCGGCCAGCGGCTGGTTGGCCTTGGCCTCGATGGCCAGGTTGGGCAGGGCGCGCGCCGGGAAGCGCTCGCGGCCCACCCCAGGGTCGAGCTCTTCGCTGCTGACCACTACCCGGGGCCACTGCTTGAGCCGGGCGAAGCAATCTTCCACCGGCATGAACAGCTCGGCCGGCGGCAACAGCGGCCGGCTGAGGTCGCCGCGGCGGTCTTCATAACGCCCGCGCACGTCGTTCCAGAAGTGCTCGGCGGCCTGTTCCACGCCGGGGAGCGAGAACACCTGGGTGTCGGTCGGCAGGTAGTCGAACAGGGTTGAGGTGTCTTCGAAGAACAGCGGCAGGTAGTACTCGATACCGGCGGGGATGATGCCGCTGGCCAGGTCCTGGAAGATTGCACTGCGGCGGAAGTCGACGTCGAAGCGCTCGCGAAAGCGTGCCTTGAAGCGGGTCACTTCTTCCTTCTGCATCGGGAATTCGCGTGCTGGCAGCAGGCGCACCGAATCCACCTTGTCGATCGAGCGCTGGGTCTCGGGGTCGAAGGTGCGCAGCGTCTCGATCTCGTTATCGAACAGGTCGATGCGGTAGGGCAGCTTGCTGCCCATCGGGAACAGGTCGATCAGCGCGCCGCGCACGGCGAACTCGCCATGCTCGTAGACGGTGTCGACGCAACGATAACCGCTGGCTTCCAGGCGCGTGCGCATCTGCTCTACGGCGATGGTCTGGCCCACATCCAGCACCAGGCTGCTGCCCAGCAGAAAGCGTGTGGGCGCCAGGCGGTGCAGGGCGGTGGTGATCGGCACCACTAGGATGCCGTGGCTCAGCTCCGGCAGGCGGTACAGGCTGGCGATGCGCTGGGAGATGATGTCCTGGTGCGGCGAGAACAGGTCGTAGGGCAGGGTTTCCCAATCGGGGAACGGCAGCACTGGCAGGCCCGGGGCAAAGAAGCGCAGCTCCTGCTCCAGACGGTCGGCGGCCTGGCTGTCGGCCGTCAGCAGCAGGGTGAAGCGGCCAGCGCTGCTGGCAGCCTCGGCGATGGCAAGGCTGAGGGCGGCACCGGGCAAGTTGCCCCAGGTTTGTTTGCCGGCCGTGGCCGACATTTGCGGTAGGCGCAGAACTGACACGGGAGATTGCACTCCAAGCGTTGCGGCAAAGAGACCGATTGTACCGGTGACGGTGCCGGCTGTCAGGCTCGAAAGGGCATGAGCGCTGGCTTGCGTCACTGCGACAGGCGCTCATTGCCGGTTCCGCGTCGGGGCGTCATAATGTAGCCCCTTTTTTCTGTCCCTACATGTGGAAGGTTCCCGTGACTCAGAAGCCCGACCAGTGTCTTGGTGAGTGGATTGATCGTGAAGCCCTGGCTGAAGCGATGATCCCGCTTATCGGTCAGCTCTACCGCAATAACAACGTGGTGAGCTCGATTTATGGCCGCAGCCTGATCAACCGTTCGGTTATCTCGATCCTCAAGGCGCACCGCTTTGCGCGCCACCGCCAAACCGACGAAACCGAACTGTCCGTCCACGAGACATTCCCCCTGCTCAAAGCCATGAGCGAGCTGAAACTGGGCGCCGCATCGGTCGACCTGGGCAAGCTGGCCAACAAGTTCAAGCAGGAAGGCAATGGCCGCACTGCCGAGCAGTTCGTCCGTGAAGAGCTGGCTGACGTGGTTGGCCAGCAGAACGCTTCGGCGCGTAAAGGCACCGACGTTGTTCTGTACGGTTTCGGTCGCATCGGCCGCCTGCTGGCGCGCATCCTGATCGAGAAAACCGGTGGTGGTGACGGCCTGCGTCTGCGTGCCATCGTCGTGCGCAAAGGCGCCGAAAACGACCTGGTCAAGCGTGCCAGCCTGCTGCGCCGTGACTCGGTGCATGGTCCGTTCGATGGCACCATCACCATCGACGAAGCCAACAACACCATCACCGCCAACGGCAACCTGATCCAGGTTATCTACGCCAAGAACCCGAGCGAAGTCGACTACACCCAGTACGGCATCGACAATGCGCTTGTTGTTGACAACACCGGTGTATGGCGTGACGCCGACGGCCTGGGCCAGCACCTGGCCTGCCCTGGTGCTGCCCGCGTGATCCTCACCGCACCTGGCAAGGGCGCGCTGAAGAACATCGTGCACGGTATCAACCACGGTGACATCACTGCCGATGACAAGATCATCTCGGCGGCCTCCTGCACCACCAATGCCATCGTGCCGGTGCTCAAGGCCATCAACGATCAGTACGGCATCGTCAACGGCCACGTCGAAACCGTTCACTCGTTCACCAACGACCAGAACCTGATCGACAACTTCCATAAGGGCAGCCGCCGTGGCCGTGCCGCGCCGCTGAACATGGTAATCACCGAAACCGGCGCCGCCACCGCCGCTGCCAAGGCACTGCCAGTGCTGAAGGGCAAGCTGACCGGCAACGCCATTCGTGTCCCGACGCCGAACGTTTCGATGGCCATCCTGAACCTGAATCTGGAAAAGGCCACCACCCGCGACGAGATCAACGAGTACCTGCGCCAGACCGCCATGCACTCGGAACTTCACAAGCAGATCGACTACGTGGCTTCGCAGGAAGTGGTTTCGACCGACTTCGTGGGCTCGCGCCATGCCGGTGTGGTTGACGCAGAGGCGACCATCGCCAACGACAACCGCGTTGTTCTGTACGTCTGGTACGACAACGAGTTCGGTTATAGCTGCCAGGTGGTTCGTGTGATGGAAGACATGGCCGGTGTGAACCCGCCAGCGTTTCCACGCTGATTCGCTTGTAAGGCAATGAAAAAACGGGAACCTTCGGGTTCCCGTTTTTTTTATTCTGAATGTGTGTTGTCAGTGCTGGCCCTTTCGCGGGTAAACCCGCTCCTACAGGATTATCGCTGCCCCTGTAGGAGCGGGTTTACCCGCGAAGAGGCCAGCACCGGCAACCGAGAAACCCTACTGTGCGCACAGCCCTACTGTTCATTCTGCTGCTACTCACCGCCTGCAACCAGGGCCCCACCCTGGAGCGTCTGGGTGGCCCGACCATGGGCAGCAGCTACAGCATCCAGTACGTCCGCGAGCCTGGTGGCCCGGTGCCGGCCCAGGTGCAGAGGGCGGTTGAAACCATCCTGCATGACATCGACCACCACTACTCGACCTACCGCGGCGATTCCATCGTCAGCCAGTTCAACCGGTTACCCGCCGGTGAGTGCCTGGCCCTGCCGCCCGATATGCTCGAATTGGTCAGCCTCGGCCAGCACCTTGCCGAGCAGAGCGATGGCGCTTTCGATCTCACGGTAGAGCCTTTGCTCGACCTGTGGGGCTTCGGCCCTCAGGCCCGTCACGAGCAGGTGCCCGAACCACAGGCACTGGCCCAGGTGCGCCGGCGTGTGGGCTACCAGCACCTGCGCATCAAGGGGCGCGCCCTGTGCAAGGATGCCCCGGTGCAGCTCGACCTCAACAGCATCGTCGCCGGCCATGCTGTCGACGTGATCGCTGCGCGCCTGCAGGCCATGGGTGTCAGCAGCTTTGTCGCCGAGGTCACTGGCGAGTTGAAGGCAGTTGGCCGCAAGCCTGACGGCAGCCCTTGGCGCATTGCCCTGGAACTGCCTCGCGAAGACCGGCAGGTCGCCCGCCAGATCATCCCGGTCAATAGCCTTTCAGTATCAACCTCGGGTGACTATCGGCACTATTTCGAGCAGAATGGCCGGCGCTATTCGCACACCTTCGATGCCCGCCTCGGGCGCCCGGTCGAGCATGACCTGGCGGCCGTTACGGTGCTGGACGCCTCAGCACTGCAGGCCGACGGCTATTCGACGCTGCTGCTCATCCTGGGTCCGCAGCGAGGCTGGGATTTTGCCGTGGCGCATGACCTGGCTGCGGTTTTGGTGACTCGAGCAGAGGGAGGCTTCGTCTCCCGATCTACGCCCGCGTTCGAACGGGCAGTGAAAGGCCAGTGAAAGCACAAGCAGGGATGATTGCCGCCAGGGAATGGGTGAAGCATATGTAGTGCGGGCAAAATTGGCCTACGACGCGACCAAGGGTTAATGTGCGCGGCGTTCCGGGTTGATTAGACTGCACCCGAATTTTCTCATGGCGCCCCGGCGGCATGATCGTGCCCCGCAAGCGACCGTGGCTTGCGGGCCAGTTCTGAAGGAGTACGCATGGCTGTCTACAACTACGACGTAGTGGTGCTGGGTTCCGGCCCGGCCGGTGAAGGCGCGGCAATGAACGCCGCCAAAGCAGGGCGCAAGGTAGCGATGGTCGATGACCGTCGCCAGGTTGGTGGCAACTGCACCCACCTGGGCACCATTCCGTCCAAGGCACTGCGTCACTCGGTGCGGCAGATCATGCAGTTCAACACCAACCCGATGTTTCGTGCCATCGGCGAGCCACGCTGGTTCTCGTTCCCGGACGTGCTGAAAAGCGCCGAGAAGGTCATCGCCAAGCAGGTGGCATCGCGCACCGGCTACTATGCCCGCAACCGCGTCGACGTGTTCTTCGGCACCGGCAGCTTCGCCGACGAGCAGACCGTGGAAGTGGTGTGCCCCAACGGCGTGGTCGAGAAGCTCAACGCCAAGCACATCATCATTGCAACCGGCTCGCGCCCTTACCGCCCGGCCGACATCGACTTCCACCATCCGCGGGTTTACGACAGCGACACCATCCTCAGCCTCAGCCATACCCCGCGCAAGCTGATCGTGTACGGTGCCGGCGTAATCGGTTGCGAATACGCTTCGATCTTCAGTGGCCTGGGCGTATTGGTCGAGCTGGTCGACAACCGCGGCCAACTGCTGAGCTTCCTCGACTCGGAAATTTCCCAGGCGCTGAGCTACCACTTCAGCAACAACAACATCACAGTGCGTCACAACGAAGACTACGAGCGCGTCGAAGGCCTGGACAACGGGGTGATCCTGCACCTCAAGTCGGGCAAGAAGATCAAGGCGGACGCCTTGCTCTGGTGCAACGGCCGTACCGGCAACACCGACAAGCTGGGCCTGGAAAACATCGGCATCAAGGTGAACAGCCGCGGCCAGATCGAGGTCGACGAGGCCTACCGCACCGCCGTGCCGAACATCTACGGTGCCGGTGACGTGATTGGCTGGCCAAGCTTGGCCAGTGCGGCCCATGACCAGGGCCGGTCGGCCGCTGGCAGCATTGTCGACAATGGCAGCTGGCGCTTCGTCAACGACGTGCCGACCGGTATCTACACCATTCCGGAGATCAGCTCGATCGGCAAGAACGAGCAGGAACTGACCCAGGCCAAAGTGCCGTACGAAGTGGGCAAGGCCTTCTTCAAAGGCATGGCGCGTGCGCAGATCGCCGGCGAGCCGCAGGGCATGCTGAAGATCCTGTTCCACCGCGAAACCCTGGAAATCCTCGGTGTGCATTGCTTTGGCTATCAGGCTTCGGAAATTGTCCACATTGGCCAGGCGATCATGAACCAGCCAGGTGAGCACAACAACCTGAAGTACTTCGTCAACACCACGTTCAACTACCCGACCATGGCCGAAGCCTATCGGGTAGCTGCCTATGACGGCCTGAACCGGCTTTTTTGAGCGGCTCCGACCGGTGGCCTGAGCCGGTCGGAGAGACCGATTTCAACCCTACCCGAGGGTGGTCTTGGCCAAACCGGGAAAGTCTGTAATCAGGCTGTCCACACCAAAGTCAGCCAGCCGGCGCATCAGTGCCGGCTCGTTGACCGTCCACACCGACACATGCAAACCCTGGCCCTGTGCTTTGAGCAGGCGCTCGGGGGTGCACAGTGTCCAGTTCAATGCCAGCAGCTCGCAGCCATAGTTATGTGCCACCTTCAGCGGGTCGAGCCAGGCGTATTCGGCCACCAGCCCGCGTTTCACGTCCGGCACCAGTTCCAGGGCGGCGCCCAGTACCTCGCGTGAACTGGAGGTGATGGTCACCTTGTCCAGCAAGCCATATTGCTGGGCCAGTTCACGGATCGCCAGGACAGTGGTGGCCGCGCGGGTGCGCGAGGCGCTTTTCACTTCCAGCTGCCAGTGCTCGAACGGGCATTTTTCGAACAGCTCTTCCAGCTTCGGGATCGGGCAGGGCTGCACATGGCCCGGGCCGCCTTTGCGGGCATCGATCTTGACCAGGTCGGCGGCCGGGTGCTCGACCACTTTGCCGCGACGGCCAGTGGTGCGCTTGAGGGTGGCGTCGTGGATGACCATCAGTTCGTTGTCGGCTGACAGGTGCAGGTCCAGCTCGCAGCGGGTCACGCCATGGGACAGGCATTGCTGAAAGCTTTTCAGGGTGTTCTCGGGTGCTTCGCCCTTGGCGCCGCGATGGCCGTAGATCAGGGTCACGTTCGTTCCTTCAAATCAGGGGGAAATTGGCTCAGGAGGCAGGGTCGTTCAGTTCCAGCTGCTGGCGCCGTTGCTGTTGCTGGCGCTGCAGGATGTAACGGGCCAGCAGTTGTCGTTGGGCGTCGGTCATGTCGATGAACTCGGTGCCGACCTCGAAGCCGCCTTCCGGGCGTGGGTCGCAATGGCTGACCTTGCCGCGCAGCAGCAGGCCATGGGCACGCGGCATCAGCACCATTTTCACCTTCACTCGTGTACCCGGGTCAATCCGTGTGGCTTGGACGGATTCGATGCCGCCTTCGGAAATGACCACCGGTACTGGCTCGCCGACCTCGCCAAGCAGGGTTTGCGCAACCACCGCGCTAAGCAAGTCGAGGCGCTTGTTCTGTGCCCGCAGGAAGGCGGCGAGCGTGCGGTCCTTGTCGCTCAGCTGGCGCAACAGGTGTTGCGACTCGAAGTCGGACAAGTGCAGTTCGCTGAGCAGGTTGAACAGCGGTGAATCATCTTGCAACACATCTGGCTCGAGGGCTTCGGCCGCGCTAAGGGGGTTTATTTGAAGTGCGATCCGATCTTCGATGCGGTAGTATTCGCGGCGATCTTCTTCGTCTAATGTCGTCATGGCGAACCCAAGGTAGCGGCGGTGGTCCGAGTGTAAAGCCGCCGTAGGCGCCTCGCCACAAGGACGTTCCCTTTCATCCGAACAAGCCCCGACATGTTCAGACCTCTTTTCGCATTCATCGGCACGCGTTATACCCGTGCCAAACGTCGCAATCACTTCGTCTCGTTCATTTCCCTGACCTCGATGATCGGCCTCGCCCTGGGCGTGGTGGTGATGATCGTGGTGCTGTCGGTGATGAACGGTTTCGATCACGAGATGCGCACCCGCGTGTTGGGCATGATTCCCCATGCCACGCTGGAGAGCGGCCAACCCATTGCCGACTGGCAGGCCCTTGCCCAACAAGTAAAGCAGAATCCGCAGGTGGTAGCGGTTGCGCCGTTCACCCAGATGCAGGGCCTGCTGACCCATGATGGCAAGGTGCAGAAGGTGCTGCTCAACGGCATCGACCCCGCTCGCGAGCGCGAGGTGTCAATCATTGACAACTTCGTCCTGCAAGGCCGCCTGGACCAGTTGGCGCCGGGCGAGTGGGGCATCATGATCGGCGACAAGGCAGCGGCCAAGCTGGGCGTTGCCATCGGCGACAAGCTCACCTTCGTCGCCCCCGAGGTCAGCGTGACCCCTGCCGGCATGTTCCCGCGCATGAAGCGCTTTACCGTGGTTGGCACTTTCCACGTTGGCGCGGGCGAGATCGACGGCTACCTGGGCCTGACCAACATCAGCGACCTGTCCCGCCTGCACCGCTGGAAGCCCGACCAGGTCCAGGGCCTGCGCCTGAAGTTCGACGACCTGTTCCAGGCGCCGCGCGTAGCCTGGAGCATCGCCCAGCAGCTGGGCGACCAGGAATTCTATAGCCGTGACTGGACCCGTACCCACGGCAACCTGTACCAGGCGATCCGTATGGAAAAGGCCATGATCGGCCTGCTGTTGCTGCTGATCGTGGCGGTGGCAGCGTTCAACATCATTTCCACCCTGGTGATGGTGGTCAACGACAAGCGCGGCGACATCGCCATCCTGCGCACCCTGGGCGCCACGCCCGGGCAGATCATGCTCATCTTCATGGTCCAGGGCACGGTGATCGGGGTGATCGGTACCCTGATCGGCGCCGTGGTCGGGATCTTCGCGGCGCTGAACGTGAGCGCCGCGATCGCCGGCATCGAGAAACTGATCGGGCACAAGTTCCTCAACGCCGACGTGTACTTCATCGATTACCTGCCGTCGCAGATCCTGGCCCAGGACGTGTACATGGTCTGCGGTGCGGCACTGGTCCTGAGTTTCTTCGCCACCCTGTATCCGGCCTGGCGTGCGGCCCGCACCCAGCCTGCAGAGGCGCTACGTTATGAGTGAGTCGCGCATGAGTGATAAAGCCGTTCTGAGTTGCCGCAACCTGGGCAAGTCCTACGACGAGGGCCCGGAGTCGGTGCAGGTGCTGTCCGGGCTCAACCTGGAGCTGCAAGCCGGTGAGCGGGTCGCCATCGTCGGCAGTTCCGGCTCAGGCAAGAGTACCTTGCTCAACCTGCTGGGCGGCCTCGACCGGCCGACCCAGGGCAGCGTATGGCTGGCGGGCGAAGAGCTGTCGGCACTGGGCGAGCGTGCCCGTGGCCTGCTGCGCAACCGTGAGTTGGGCTTTGTCTACCAGTTTCACCACCTGCTGCCGGAATTCACCGCCATCGAGAACGTGTGCATGCCGCTGCTGATCGGCCGAACGCCCATCCCCGAGGCCCGGGAGCGTGCCGAGGCGCTGCTCAAGCGGGTAGGCCTGGGCCACCGCTTGAACCACAAGCCGGCCGAGCTGTCCGGCGGTGAGCGCCAGCGCGTGGCGATTGCCCGGGCGCTGGTCAACCGCCCCGGCCTGGTGATGCTCGACGAGCCGACCGGCAACCTCGACCACCATACCGCCCAAGGCATCCAGGAGCTGATGCAGGAGCTGTCCGGTGCCTCGCGCACGGCATTCCTGGTGGTCACCCACGACCTCAACCTGGCGCGGCAGATGGACCGCGTGTTGAAGCTCGACGATGGCCACCTGGTGGCAATCTGATCGACTGTCGGGGTGGCAAGTGCTGCCCCGTTTTCCTGTTTTCATTGGGTGATTTCGTACATGTTCAGACCCTTGCCCATCTTTATCGGTGCGCGCTACACCCGAGCCAAGCGTCGCAACCACTTCATTTCGTTCATCTCGATGACTTCGATGATCGGCCTGTCGCTGGGCGTGCTGGCGATGATCGTGGTGCTGTCGGTGATGAACGGCTTCCAGCGCGAAATGAGCTCGCGCATTCTCGGCCTGGTGCCGCATGCCGCCATCCTGGGTGTGCAGCCGCTGGACGATTGGCACAAGGTGGCCGACGCAGCCACGAAGAATCCGGCGGTGATGGCTGTGGCGCCGATTACCGAGATGGAAGGCATGCTGTCATACAAGGGCGCCATGCAGCCGATCCAGGTGGGGGGTATCGACCCGGCCGAGGAGGGCAAGGTTTCCATCGTTGGCCAGCACATTGTCCAGGGCCGCCTGCAGGACTTGCAGCCAGGTGAGTTTGGCGTGGTCATCGGCGAGCTGACCGCACGGCGCTTCCGCCTGAACACCGGCGACAAGCTGACCTTGATCGTGCCGGAAATCAGCAAGGAACCGGGTGGCATCACCCCGCGCATGCAGCGCCTCACCGTGGTCGGCATCTTCAAGGTCGGCGCCGAGCTGGATGGCTCGCAGGCCTATATCCATGTCGCTGATGCTGCCGAGATGCAACGCTGGGCGCCGGGCCAGGTGCAAGGTGTGCGCCTGAAGCTGCACGACCTGTATGCCGCTCCGCAGGTGTCCAAGGCGATTGCCGCCGGGCTTGGCGACGCCTACCGCGCCGATGACTGGTCGCATACCCAGGGCAGCCTGTTCAGCGCCATGAAGATGGAAAAGACCATGATCGGTCTGCTGCTGATGATGATCATCGCGGTGGCGGCGTTCAATATCATCGCCACCCTGGTGATGGTGGTGAACGACAAGGGGCCGGACATTGCCATCCTGCGTACCTTGGGCGCCACGCCGGCGCAGATCATGGGCACGTTCATGGTCCAGGGCAGCCTGATCGGCATTGTCGGCACGCTGATTGGTGGCGTATTGGGCGTGATTGCGGCGTTCAATGTCAGCCAGATTGTCGGTTGGCTGGAGCGGGTTAGCGGGCAGCACATCTTCACGTCGGATGTGTATTTCGTCAGCAGCTTGCCGTCGCAATTACAGTGGGGGGATGTGGCGATCATCTGCACCGCCGGCCTGGTGATGAGTTTCCTGGCGACCATTTACCCGGCCTACCGGGCGTCGCAGGTGCAGCCGGCGATTGGCCTGGCGGTTTGATGTTTGCCTGAGATCCTGGGGGCGTCAAGCGCCCCAGGGTTACCGAGCTTGAGTGAAGTCGATCACGAATCGGGTCCACCCACCGTCGCACTCCGCCCGTATGCATCCGCCATGGGCCTGCACGATCGACCGGGTAATCGCCAGGCCCAGCCCCGCATGCTCGCTGCTGCCTTCCCGCCGAGCCGGGTCCACCCGGTAAAACCGGTCGAACAGCCGTGGTAGCGCCGTCGGGTCGATAGCCAGCCCGGTATTGGCCACGTTGATCGTCGGCCCCGGCCCCAGGGTCACCTTTATCTGTCCTCCTGCCGGGGTGAAGCGCATGGCGTTGTCCAGCAGGTTGAACAGCGCCCGGCGCAGCATGTGCTGGTCACCCAGCAGCACGGCTTCACCCTCGCGCAGCATCTGCACGTCGCTGTCTTCGGCCAGTGGCGCGTAGTATTCCAGCAGCGCATCCACCTCGTCATGCAGCGCCAAAGGCGCGTGCCCCGGTACCAGCAGGCCGTGGTCGGCCTTGGCCAGAAACAGCATGTCGTTGATCATCTGCGCCATCCATTGCAGCTCTTCCAGATTGCCATGCAGCGCCTCGCGGTATTCTTCGAGGCTGCGTGGGCGGGTGAGGGTGACCTGGGTGTGGGTCAGCAGGTTGGACAGCGGCGTACGTAACTCGTGGGCGATATCGGCCGAAAACGCTGACAGGCGCTGGAAGGCATCGTCCAGGCGCTGCAGCATCGCGTTCATGCTGCTGGCCAGCTCGGCCAGTTCTTCGGGCATCTGCGCCACCGGCAGACGGGTGGTGAGGGAGCGCGCTGACACGCTGGCGGCCACCTGGCCCATCTGCCGCAATGGGCGCAGGCCGCTGCGGGCGGCCCAGGCACCCAGTAGTGCGGTGGTTAGCGCCGACAGGCCGACCGTCAGCCAGATCAGCCGTTGCATGCCTTGGAGGAAGTGCTGATGGTGGGTGATGTCGAGGTACAGGGTCAGTTGCGGCGACTGCATGGTGCCCGGCGTCAGGGGTACGGACAGGCTGCGGTAGTCGATGCCTTGTGTATGCAGGGTGGTCAGCCCGGTGTTCAGTGCTGCTTGCGGCAGCCCGCTGCGGCTTTCGAACCAGGTGGCGCCATTGCTGGCGCTGATACGCAGGGCCAGGTCGGCCTGGTGGCTCAGTTCATCTTGCAGGGCAGGCAGGCGAGCCAGAAGCTCATCAGTCGTGCTGACGCCAGCCAGTTGCGTACGGAACAATGACAGGCGCGAGTCCAGCAGTTGTTGGTCGAGCTCGATGAAGTGCTGCGCGCTGGCCCGGCTGAATAACAGGCCGGCGCCCAGCGAGACGGTGGCGGTGCAGGCGGCGAACAGCAGGGCCAGGCGGCTGCCGAGGGAAATCCGGCGCATCACTCGGTGCGCTCTTCAAGTACGTAACCCATGCCGCGTACGGTGTGGATCAGCTTGTTGGGGTGCGGGTCGTCGATCTTCAGGCGCAGGCGGCGGATAGCCACTTCGATCACGTTGGTGTCGCTGTCGAAGTTCATGTCCCACACTTGCGAGGCGATCAGCGATTTTGGCAGCACCTCGCCCTGGCGGCGCAGCAGCAGTTCAAGGAGTGAAAACTCCTTGGCGGTCAGGTCGATGCGCTGCCCGGCGCGCTCGGCGCGGCGGCGAATCAGGTCCAGGCGCAGGTCGGCCAGGCTTAAGGTAGTGTCCTGGCTCGGGCTGGTGCCACGGCGCAGCAGGCTGCGTACCCGGGCCAGCAGTTCGGAAAAGGCGAATGGCTTGACCAGATAATCGTCGGCGCCCAGTTCCAGACCATGCACGCGATCCTCGACGGCGTCGCGGGCGGTCAGGAACAGCACCGGCGTATCCAGGCCAGCCTGGCGCACGGCCTGAAGGATCTGCCAGCCGTCGCGGCCGGGCAGCATCACGTCGAGGATCAGCAGGTCGTGGTCGCCGGTCAGGGCGAGGAACTGGCCGGTTTCGCCATCGGTAGCCAACTCGGTGGCAAAGCCGGCCTCGCTCAGGCCTTGGCTCAGGTACTGGCCGGTGCGGGCCTGGTCTTCGACGATCAGCAGTTTCATGCACTGTCCATAATCTGAAAGTTAGCGTAGCCAATGGGCGTTGTTTTACCCTGCTAGCACAGGGGCAATGTGATGGCTGAAATGATACGTGACGATGTGCCCGCTCGCCCAAGCTGACAAAGTTGTAATGTGCCTGTCAGGTAGCTGCCAGTCGCCCCCGGCTAATGTGGCTTCATCCCGATTGTGTAACCCCGGAGTCATCATGAAACACCTGTTCATTGCCGCCACCCTTGCTTTGGGCAGCTTGCCGGCTTTTGCTGGCCAGGCGCAGACCTTCGCCTTCGGCGAGCCTGCCCCGGCGGCCCAGGCCACCCGTACGGTCAACGTGGTGCTCAAGGACATCGCCTTCGAGCCAAAAAGCCTGCAGGTAAAAGCCGGCGAGACGGTGCGCTTCGTGCTGGTCAACGAGGGCAAGCTGCCTCACGAATTCAATCTGGGCGACAAGGCCATGCATGCCGAACACCAGAAGGAAATGGTCGCCATGCAAGGCAAGATGTTCACCGAGGCCATGAACCACGACGGCATGGAGCACGGCAAGATGATGAACCACGGCCAAATGATGGGCCACGGTGACGGCCATGGTCACGGGGGTGGCAACACTGTGATGGTCATGCCCGGCCAGCGCGCCGAGCTGACCTGGACCTTCCGCCAATCGGCGCCCATCGAGTTTGCCTGTAACGTGCCGGGGCATTACCAGGCGGGTATGGTCGGGACATTGACCATTGAGTGACTGGCCCTGCAAGGTGGGGTGCAAAACCGGTAGACTAGAGGCAATTTCGAACCTCTAGGTCAGTTTCCATGCATCCCGCTGCCGAACATTCCCCGCTGGGCAAGTCCAGCGAATACATCGCCACCTACTCCCCGGAACAGCTGTTCCCGATCCCGCGTACTGCCAAGTGGGCCGAGCTGGGCGTTACTGCACAGACCTTGCCTTGGCAGGGGGTGGATTACTGGAACTGCTTCGAGCTGAGCTGGCTGCTGCCTTCGGGCAAGCCGGTGGTGGCGATCGGCGAGTTCGCCATCCCGGCTGATTCGCCAAACATCATTGAGTCCAAGTCATTCAAGCTGTACCTCAACTCGCTGAACCAGACGGTGTTCGCCTCGCTGGGCGAGTTGCAGGCATGCCTGCAAAAAGACCTGTCCGCCGCTGCCGGCAAGCCGGTGGGGGTGAAGGTTCGCACGTTGGCCGAGGTTGAAGCCCAGGGTGTGGTGGCTTTACCGGGGCAGTGCATCGATGCACTGGACGTGGCCATCAGCAACTACGAGCAGCCGCAGCCAGAACTGTTGCGCTGCAACCCGGAGCGGGTGGTGGAAGAAACCCTGCACAGCCATCTGCTGAAGTCCAACTGCCCGGTCACCGGCCAGCCGGATTGGGGTAGCGTGGTGGTCGAGTACAAGGGCAGGGCGCTGGACCACGCCAGCCTGCTGACCTATCTGATCAGCTTCCGCCAGCATGCCGACTTCCATGAGCAGTGTGTGGAACGGATTTACCTGGACTTGAAGAATCTGCTGCAGCCGGAGCACCTGACGGTCTATGCGCGCTATGTGCGCCGCGGTGGGCTGGACATTAACCCGTACCGCAGCACCGGGGCGATCAGCCCGGATAACAAGCGCCTGGTTCGGCAGTAATACAGGGGGCCGCTTTGCGGCCCCCCGCTATTTCAGATCCCCATGCTGTGCAGCGAGTTGGCTATGCTGCGCAGGGTGGCTGTGAGGTCGGGGTGGTCGGCCTCGAAGCGTTCGATCGCAAGGTTCACGCCGTCCACCAGGTTGTTGTCTGGCGTGGCTTCCTCAAGTTTCAGTTGCGCCTCGATCTGGCGCGCCTCTTCGTGCAGGGCGGCCAGCTCTTCTTCCGAAAGCGGTACGTTGCGGTCCAGTTGCTCGCGCAAGCTGTTCAGGCGCTCTTGCAATTCGCGGGCAGGCATTGGCTATTCTCCATCAATGGCTTGGCAAGCCATGGACCTCGGCGACGTGGCAAAGGTTCTGGCCTGCCTTCAGGGTAATCTACCTGCTGCCGATTTGCATGATCCGCGTCAAGGGTGCTGTATCAGGGTTTTTCACCCTTGCGTCGGCGCTGGGCGATGTCCTGCAGGCAGGTGTCCAGCGCTTCCAGATGGTCGATCACCGAGTGCACGCCAAGGCTGAACAGCGCCAGCGTCGCCTTGCTGCGCGCCAGGTCCTGCTCTTGCGGGCTCATGGCTTGCCATTGCGCAGAAGTGCGGTCGCATAGCGGGCTGCAGGCGGCCAGGCCTACCGTCCACAGGCCGGCGTTAAGGCCAGACTGCAGCAGGCGTGGGTCGCCGCTGACCAATACGCAGCCATCCAGGCGTTCGCTATCCAGCGCCATCAGTGCCTGCCAGCAAGCGTTTGGCGCTGGCCAGTGCACACCATTGACTGAATGCCCTGGCAGCCATTCGGGTAGTACATGGGCCAGGTGCTCGCTTTGCGTGGTATTGAGGTCATCCAGCCAGATGCACGGCACTTGGCGCTGACGCAGGCTGGCAAGGGTGGCCAGGGCGCCGGGGGCGGGTGAGGGAGCGCCATTGGCGGCCTGCACCAGGCAGCCGCGCAAGCCGAACAGTACAGCAGTGAAGGCGGGCGCAGTGTCCATGGCAACTTCCCCCAAATGGTTCGAAGGCTATGCGTTGATTGTTACCGTCCTGTGACAACGGCCTCTGTGCAACAGTTGTTCACAAAATATTGAGCAAAAATGTGTAAGGCTGTTTATCAGCCCGCAAGTCTCTATACTGCCGCCTTGATAGCAGCGCGAACTGTTGCGCTTGCGGCCGAGAAATTCGATGGAGAAACACCTATGCGTAGGATCGGTGCCAGTGTGATCGAACGAGTCACCCAGGCCTGTGTCTGCGCCAGCATGCTGCTGGCGCCCGTGGCTGCCACTCAGGCCGCCACCGAGGAAGATCCCTGGGAAGCGGTCAACCGCCCGATCTTCCGCTTCAACGATACCCTCGACACCTATGCCCTCAAACCATTGGCCAAGGGCTACCAGGCGGTCACTCCACAGTTCCTCGAAGATGGCATCCACAACATCTTTCGCAACCTGGGTGACGTGACCAACCTGGCCAACGACTTGCTGCAGCTCAAGCCGCATGCGGCAGGCGTGGATACGGCGCGGTTGATCGTCAACACCACCTTCGGCCTGGGTGGCTTCTTCGATGTGGGTACCAAGATGGGCCTGCAGCGCAATGACGAAGACTTTGGCCAGACCTTGGGCTACTGGGGTGTGCCGAGCGGGCCGTATGTGGTCATCCCGCTGCTGGGCCCAAGCACCGTGCGTGACGGCGTGGCCAAGTATCCGGACACCTACACCAAACCCTATCGCTACATCGACCACGTGCCTACGCGCAACTCGATCTTCGCGCTGGACGTGATCGACACCCGCGCCAGCCTGCTCTCGGCCGAAAAGCTGATTCAGGGTGACAAGTACATCTTCATTCGTAACGCCTACCTGCAGAACCGCGAGTTCAAGGTGAAGGATGGCGAGGTCGAAGACGACTTCTGATCTGTGAACCTGGGGCCGCAATGCGGCCCCTTGTTCAATGCATGGCCAGAATCCGCAGCCCGAACTTCTGCTGCCCGCCCGGCTGGTCGGCAATCCACACCACTTCGGTGCTGGCGTGCAATCCCTTCAGTGCCGGATGGTCGGAGTCGATCCGCACCTCTATGCGATCACCCACCAAAAAATGCTGCGGCGCCTGTACCTGCATGCCGCCGCTGGACAGGTCCAGGCACACCGCCGCAATCACCTGGCCTTCGTGCAAAAGGCTGATCTCGGTGTCGATGCGCATACGAATGAAGTCGCGTTTCTCGCTGTGGCTGGAGGGCGTGTGAGGCATGCTGCATCCTTCCCGTCGGGTTGCGCTGGTCGACTTTCTTATAACTCCCGGTGATTTGCCCTGTAAAGAGCAGCGAGGTCGACCCCTGCATGCTTGAAACCCCTGCCGGATGGGAGTACCGTCTGCGCCTTACAAGGTACCTCTGAACAGTTGCCGGGCAGGTGTTCTTGTCCTACAACTCAAGTAGAGTGTGACCATAAAGAATTCCCGTAGCTGGCCGTCTGCCTTGCCGACACCGCTGCACCAACCTAAATCGGCGCCGTTCGCCCACATGCAGAAAACCAGTGCAACGCTGCTGATCATCGATGACGACGACGTGGTCCGTGCTAGCCTCGCCGCCTACCTTGAAGACAGTGGTTTCAGCGTCCTCCAGGCCGGTAATGGCCAGCAGGGGCTTCAGGTCTTCGAAGAACACCAGCCCGACCTCGTGATCTGCGATCTGCGCATGCCGCAGATGGGCGGCCTCGAACTGATCCGTCAGGTCAGCGAGCGTGCGCCGCAGTTGCCGGTGATCGTGGTGTCCGGTGCCGGCGTCATGAGTGATGCGGTGGAAGCGTTGCGCCTGGGCGCCGCCGACTACCTCATCAAGCCGCTGGAAGACCTGGCCGTACTCGAGCATTCGGTGCGCCGCGCCCTCGACCGCTCGCGCCTTGTGCTGGAAAACCAGCGCTACCGCGACAAGCTCGAAGCCGCCAACCGCGAACTGGAGGCCAGCCTGCACCTGCTGCAGGAGGACCAGACCGCCGGTCGCCAGGTGCAGATGAACATGTTGCCGGAAAGCCCCTGGGTAGCCGGCGAGTTTGCTTTCGAGCATCAGATCATCCCGTCGCTGTATCTGTCGGGTGACTTTGCCGATTACTTCCGCGTGGACGAACGGCGTATCGCCTTCTACCTCGCCGATGTTTCCGGGCACGGTGCATCATCAGCGTTCGTCACCGTCCTGCTGAAGTTCATGACCACGCGGCTGTTGTTCGAATTCAAACGTGGCGGCAAGATGCGCGAGTTCAAACCTTCGCAGGTGCTTAGCCATATCAACCGTGGGTTGATCAACTGCAAGCTGGGCAAGCATGTGACGATGGTGGGCGGGGTGATTGACGAAGACACCGGCCTGCTGACCTACGCCGTTGGCGGCCATCTACCGCTGCCGGTGCTGTACACCCCCGAGCACACCCGCTACCTGGAAGGCCGTGGCCTGCCGGTAGGGCTGTTCGATGAGGCCACCTACCAGGACCTGGTGGTGGAACTGCCCCCGCAGTTCAGCCTCAGCCTGATGTCCGATGGCATTCTGGACCTTTTGCCGGGTGATACGCTCAAAGATAAAGAAGCCGCCTTGCCGGAGATCGTCAAGGCAGCAGGTGGCAGTCTGGATGGGCTGCGTCAACGATTTGGATTGGCTACGCTTGGGGAGATGCCGGATGATATCGCCCTATTGGTGTTGAGCAGGAACCTTCAATGAGTACCGGTAGAATTCAGTTCGCCGAGCAGAGCGGTACCTTCGTACTGAAATTCGTTGGTGAAGTGCGCCTGACCCTGTGTTCGGCGCTGGATGCGACGATCGAGAAGATTTTCACTGCGCTGAACTTCTCGGCGATTGTCATCGACCTGACTGAAACCGAGAGTATCGACAGCACCACGCTGGGCCTTCTGGCAAAGCTGTCGATCCTGTCGCGGCAGAAGGTGGGTCTGCTGCCGACTGTGGTGACTACCAATCCAGACATTTCACGGTTATTGCAGTCGATGGGCTTCGATCAGGTGTTCAACATCGTCGATCGGCCGATTCCCTGCCCCGAATGCCTGACCGACCTGCCGTCGCAGGACCAGAGTGAAGAGGTGGTGCGTTCCAAGGTGCTGGAGGCGCACAAGATCCTCATGGGCCTGAATGACTCCAACCGCGAAGCCTTCCATGACCTGGTCAATGCGCTGGAGCGGGGCTGATCTATAGCCTGTGCCGGCCCATCTGCGGGTTTGCCCGCGAAAGGGCCAGTAAAGGCAGCCGATTTTTCGCTTTATCTATTTTCTGCCAACGAACTCAGTCGCTTCATTCCCGCCTGCATCCAGCTGATACACCCGCGCCGGCCGCCCCTGTTCATCAAAGAACACCTGTCCCAGCCCCGCACCATTCCACAACCGTTCCCCCGCCTTGCTATGGTTCGGCGTGCGCGGCACCACTTCCATCTCCCGGCGCTTGGTAAACCAATTCAGTGGTGAACGCGGCGCGTACAACCAGCGGTTGAGCCGGTCGAGTACATCCAGCAAACGCCGAGGGAACTCGTTCTTGATCCCGCTACTGGTCACCTGCCACAAGTGCGGGCTGCGCTGGCGGTGGCGAATCAGCACCTCATACACGAACGAGTAATGCACATCCCCCGACAGCACCACGTAGTGCCCCGGTGTGCGCGAGTGGCGGAAGATATTGAGGATGACCTGTGCTGCACCGCGGTGGGCCATCCAGTTCTCGGCATCCACCAGCAGCGGGTAGCCCAGCCAGCTGAACACCTTCTGCACCGTTTCAATCAGCTTCACCCCGAAAATCGGCGCAGGTGACACGATAACCGCCGAGGGATGATCGAGCAGTGCTTGCTGCAATTCACTCAGCGCTTCCCAGTCCAGCAGGCCGGACGGCTTGGCCAGGTTGCTTTCGCTGCGCCAGCGCCGCGTACGGGTGTCCAGGACCAGCAGTGGTGGTTCTGTAGGCAGGCTGAACTGCCAACCCTGGAAGCGCAGCAGCTCGCCAATCAGCTCATCCTGGTTCTGGCGGGTCAGCACCTGGCACTGTTTGATCAGCGGATTGCAATCGTCCGGGTTGTTGCCCCAGGCCTGGCAGAGCAGGTAGCCGAGCAAGGCGTTGCCAATGATCCTTCGCGAAAATGGGTGGCCGTAGGCCGTTTCCTCCCACTGCGCCGAGAGGTTCCAGTCGTCGGTGATGTCGTGGTCGTCGAAGATCATCAGGCAGGGCAGGTGGGCCATCACCCGTGCCACCTGACCTAGATTGTCGGCAAACCCCTGAATCAGCGGCAGCTCATGCCGGTATCGGGCTTGATGCTCGTCGCTGAGCCCGCTGGGGATGCCCAGGTCCACCAGCTGCCAAGGCACCGGCGACCACACCAACAGGTACATGGCCATGACTTCGGCCAAGGTCACCAGATGGTTGTCGGCGTTGCTGGACGAGAAGATCGGCTTGCGCTTGCCGCCGAAAAAGCGCTCGCGCAGGGTGTCGTTGCGCTCCAGCGCCGGCAGCAGGTCGGCGCGGTGGTAGTAGCTGGCCGGGTGCTGGTACAGCGCCTGGCTGTCGGCTACCACCGCACCCTCCAGTTGCTCGTCGAACAGGCCCAGGCGCGAGATCAGGCTATGAATGGCGCGCAACATGGGGCCAGCAACATCGTCGGCGTAAACCTGGTCGCCCGTCATCAATAGCACGGCGGGGCGGTCTTCGGGCCTCTTGCACGCCTGCAGCAGGCGGTCGGCGCACAGCAGGCCATCGGCCGCAGGGTGGTGCGGCTTGCGGCAGGAGCCGTGCAGCAAGTGGTCGAGGCGCTCATGCAGCACCAGGCTCGGGCGTGGGTTGCCGGGGTAGAGCAGGTGTGGGGCCCAGTCGGCGATACCCTGGCCGTTGATCAGCAGGTCGTAGTCGAGCAGCTGGTTGCAGGGCAGGGGGCTGGCGAATTGGATGTCCAGCAGGTGAACGTAGGCATGCCGGCCAATCGGCACCACCTGGCAATCGACTTGGGCCTCGCTTGCCAGGCAGACGAACTCGGGCTGCAGCGGTTGGGTAGTGACCAGCCAGACGGCCAGACGCTGGGGTTCCAGGCGGCGCAGTACCGGGCCGGCGAGAACGAGGGGCAACGGGTTAGGGGAGGTCATCGACAGCTCGGGTGGCTATGGCGGCCTGTTCGCGGGCAAGCCCGCCCTCACCTCGATCGGTGTAGGAGCGGGCTTGCCCGCGAACAGGCCCGAGAATTCAATACACAACTAAGGCGTGGCAAACAAAACGGGCGGAAAATACTGAGCTCTTCCCGCCCGTCGGGCAAACCCGAACTGTATCAGGCCTTTTCAGCCATCAACTTCTCCAGCTTTTCCTGGTCCCGCGCAAACTGGCGGATACCTTCGGCCAGTTTCTCGGTGCCCATGGCGTCTTCGTTCATCGCCCAGCGGAACTGGCTTTCGTTCAGGTGCTGCTTGGCTTCACCGGCGTTGCCCGGTTTCAGCACCTGCGGCAACTCACCTTGGTCATCACTGAGCTGCTGCAGCAGCTCGGGGCTGATGGTCAGGCGGTCGCAGCCGGCCAGTTGTTCGATCTGGCCGATATTGCGGAAGCTGGCACCCATGACCACGGTGTTGTAACCATTGGCCTTGTAGTAGTTGTAGATGCGCGTGACCGACTGCACGCCCGGGTCCTCGGCGCCCACGTATTCCTGGCCGGTGCTCTTCTTGTACCAGTCGTAGATACGGCCCACGAACGGCGAAATCAAAAACACCCCGGCATCGGCGCAAGCCTGGGCCTGGGCGAAGGAGAACAGCAGGGTCAGGTTGGTCTGGATGCCTTCTTTCTCCAGCTTCTCGGCGGCGCGAATGCCTTCCCAGGTGGAGGCCAGCTTGATCAGCACACGCTCTTTTGGCACTCCGGCCGCCTCGTACAGCGCAATCAGCTGACGAGCCTTGTTCAGCAGCGCTGGCTCATCGAACGACAGGCGTGCATCCACCTCGGTGGAGATACGCCCCGGGATGACCTTGAGAATGCCCGAGCCCACGGCCACCGCAAACTTGTCGCAGGCCAGGTCGACATCACCCTTGGCGTCGGCCTTCACCTGTTTCAGCAGGTCGGCGTAGCCCGGGATGGCAGCAGCCTTTAACAGCAGCGACGGGTTGGTGGTGGCATCGACCGGCTTCAGGCGGGTGATGGCGTCCAGGTCCCCGGTGTCGGCGACCACGGTGGTGAACTGCTTGAGTTGTTCCAGCTTGGAGGTCATGGGCGTGCTCTGTCCTGTGCATTTACTCGACATTACCCGAGCCCCGGCAGCCGCTCAAGGGCCGCCGAAACCCTGCGGACCCGCTGGTCCGCACAGGGCTGTAGGAAAGGTGAAGATTCGAGTCGCAAGCAAGCCCGAGGTTCCCTCCCTCTGAGGTCATCGCCCCTGCAACAACTCCACGGCCTGGTCAAACACCGCCAAGGGTTCAGCCGCCTTGTGAATGTCAGCCGACAGCAGCTGGCGGAAGCGCCGCGCCCCTTTGAATCCTTGGGCCAGCCCCAGAATATGCCGGGTAACGTGGTGCATCGCACCGCCGCTTTCCATATGCGCCACGATGTAAGGCCGCAGTTGCGCCAATGCCTCGCTACGGCTGACCACCGGCGCATCGCTGCCAAACAGTTGCTGGTCCACCTCGGCCAGCAGATAAGGGTTGTGATACGCCTCGCGCCCCAGCATCACGCCATCGAAGGTTTCAAGGTGTGCCTGGCATTCGTCCAGGGTCTTGATCCCGCCGTTGAGCACGATCTCCAGGTCCGGGAAGTCCCTCTTCAACTGCGCTGCGATGTCATAGCGCAGCGGCGGGATCTCGCGGTTCTCTTTCGGCGACAGCCCTTCCAGAATCGCGATGCGTGCATGCACGGTAAAACTCCGGCAGCCGGCCTCACGCACCTGGCCGACGAAGTCGCTCAGTTCGGCGTAGCTGTCACGGCCGTTGATACCAATGCGGTGCTTCACCGTGACAGGCGTCGATACGGCATCACGCATGGCCTTCACGCAGTCGGCCACCAGCGCCGGGTGAGCCATCAGGCACGCGCCGATCATGTTGTTCTGCACCCGGTCGCTCGGGCAGCCAACGTTGAGGTTGACCTCATCGTAGCCCGCCTCTTCAGCCAGGCGCGCACAAGCGGCCAGGTCGGCCGGCACACTGCCGCCCAGTTGCAGGGCCAACGGGTGCTCAGAAGCATCGTGGCGCAGGAAACGGTGGGCGTCGTTGTGCAGCAGGGCGCCGGTGGTGACCATTTCGGTGTAGAGCAGGGTTTGCCGGGAGAGCAGGCGCAGGAAGAACCGGCAATGTCTGTCTGTCCAGTCCATCATCGGTGCAACGCTGAAGCGGCGTGACGGCTCAGGGCACGTGGTTTGTGGCTTTGAAGCTAATTCTAGGGGCATTCTGGTCTACGCATTTATGTACCACTTTTCGGGTTTTTTGGTGAGACAGTGGTGCGATGTAGCACCGCCATTCACGCTTGTACCCCCGGAAATCATGGTAACAATCAGAGCAAGGAAAAAGGCCGATGGAACGGTCAGCTATACCGTCCAGATCCGCCTCAAGAAAAAGGTGTCCTAGTCTACCAAGAAGCCCAGACGTTCGCCCGTAAGCAGGCAGCGCAGGCTTGGGCGAAGCGACGAGAGACAGAGTTGGCAGAGCATGGTGCCATCGAGCGGGCCAACCGTGGATGGCACGCAATCAAGGCCATGATTGATCGCTACCTGTTGGAAGCCGAGAAAGCCCGGCCGCTGGGTAGGACGAAGCGGCAGACCCGCCTGGTTTGTACGACGCGATACCCAGCCATGCGCCAAGACGTTCGCGTGCAAAATCCTCAGGAACAATTGGCCCGAAAAAACGTAGGAGCGAGCGCCAGCTCGCGATGCGCCGCGCGGGCGGCGCTCGGTCTGATAACCACCAAAAACCTCATGACGAACACCTTAAGGCCCCCACCGAACCCAATGCCATGACCGTCCGCTCCGGGTCGGTTAGCAGCCCCTTGGCAAGGGCAACAATCGGCCATCATCGGACCGTCTTGCTGCCATGATCCAGTTTGTTCAGATATTCAGCGACCTCATGTGTCAGCCAACTTGAGAACACCTGCTGCTTTGTTTCTGAACGCTCGCGGTTGGGTAATACCAGCCAATACGGGTAGGGATAGGGAGCGATCACGGGGGAGAGTTGCACCAACTCCCCTCGTTGGATCGCGTCGTGCACAAGGCTGCGGCGCTCCAGGGCGATCCCCTGGCCTAAGCGCACGGCTTGAAGCACCAGGTTGGAGTCGTTGCTGCACAGGCCGATGCGTGGGACTTCCCTATCCAGCCCGGCCGCTTGACACCACGGTTGCCATGATTCCATGTTGAAAACAATGTTGCTGCTGATGATCTCTTCAGGGGTCTGTGGTAGCACCCCGCCGTTGAAGTGCGGAGCGGCAACCACCAACGTCTCGTCATGAAAGAGCAGATGCTGCTCCACCCCGTCCCAGTCGCCCTTGCCCATGCGGATCCCTACGTCGACAGATTCCCGCGTCAGGTCCGATAGCGCCAGATTGGCCTGTAGCCGGACGCTGATATGCGGCTGTAATTGCTGGAAACGTGGCAAGCGGGGCAACAACCAGCTGAATCCGAACGAAGGGAGAACGGCGACCACCAGTTCCGTTGACTTGGGTTGCGTCTTGATCAGTCGCGTGGCTTCGGCGATTCCGCCCAAGCATTCGCGGATCTGCAAGGCATACAGTCGTCCGTCCTCACTGACCCGCAGACCCCGTCCCTCACGGACGAACAGGGTGACGCCGATCATCTCTTCCAACACCTTGATCTGCTGGCTGATGGCCGAATGGGTGACATGCAGTTCTTTGGCGGCTGCGGTGACGCGCCCCAGCCTTGCAACCGATTCGAAGCAGCGTAGGCAGGTGATTGGAGGAATATTCGACATGTAAGTATTTCTTACAAATAGTGGAAAAAAAAACTGATTTATAAGTGGCAAGGCTCTCATTAATGTAAGTGACGGTAAAGTCTTCGACTGGCAAGAGGACTGGAGCCATAGACGGTGCGTGGGGAGCACGGCAAATGACAACGGGTAATCCTGACTGTGAAGACCACCAGTGGTTGCAGATTTCATTGACCAGCGCGCAATGGGTTTCGGTGCGGTTTACTCACGACATCTACACGCGTGCGGTGAGCGGCAAGCATTGGATCAGCGCGGACGGTGTCGACTTCGCGATTGGCCCCGGCGAGTGCGTGAAATTGTCTGTCGGGCTAGCGCTGATTGATGGGGAAGGTCTTCTGCAACTGGAGCCAGTCAGGGCACAGAAGCAGCACCCGGCGTATCCGTTCCCCTGCTGTTCAAACGCCAGACAACGGCATTAGAGATCAACATCAATCAAGGAAACTATCGATGAAACTCATTGGGATGCTGGATTCACCTTACGTTCGCCGGGTAGCTATATCCCTGGACCTTCTAGGCATCGAGTTCGAACATGCCCCACTGTCGGTGTTCAGCACATTCGAAGAGTTTTCGAGGATCAATCCGGTGGTCAAAGCGCCGACTCTGCTGCTCGATGACGGCTCCGTACTGATGGACTCGACGCTGATCATCGATTATTTCGAGACCCTCAGCTCACCCGGGAGCAAGCTATTGCCAAGTCAACCGCAGGCGCTGGCCAGAGCTTTGAGTACATTGGGGCTGGCGCTGGCGGCATGCGAGAAGACCGTCCAGATCGTCTATGAACACAATCTTCGACCGGCGGAAAAGCTTCATCAGCCCTGGGTCGAACGCGTCACCCGGCAGTTGCTGGCGGCGTGCGCGGAGTTGGACAAACAATTGGCGGCACAAGCGTCGCATGGGGTGCGCCCAGACCAGGTTGAGGTCACTTGTGCGGTAGCCTGGTCGTTCATGCAGTTGATGCTTCCCGATGTAGTCAAGGCCAGCGATTTCCCGGCCATCAATGCCCATGCGGCCCGCCTGGAACAGACCGATCTGTTCAAGCGTTATCCGATTGCCTGAGCCCTGGCGGAACGGGCCGGGCTCAACCGCGCCGATTGCCCCTCCCGCCACTGATTGGTTTTTGCGAGCCGTATCCATGTACACACTTTATTTCGCGCCGACGGCCAATGGTCACAAGATCCTGATCATGCTAGAGGCGCTTGGCGTGCCTTACCGGATCCGTCGGATAAACCTGGCGCAGGGTGAACAACACCAGCCGGACTTCGCCCGCCTGACAATCCACCGAAAGATCCCGTTGTTGCTCGATCACGATCAGGCGCTGATCCTGCCCGAGTCCGGAGCTATCCTTCAATATCTGGCGGAAAAGCACTTGCGATTCCTACCGTGCGTAGGGCCTGAGCGCTATGCGGTGCTCCACTGGCTGGCCTGGCAAATCAGCAGCCTGGGGCCGATGGCCGGGCAGAACTATCACTTCATTCATCAAGAGGCCGAAGGCAACGAGTACGCAAGATCGCGCTATCAGGAACAAACCGTCCATTTGTTCAACACAGTGGAAAAGGCTTTGGCCGGACGCGATTTCATTGCTCGGATGTACTCGATTGCCGACATGGCCATCTATCCCTGGCTGCGCATCCACGCTCAATTGCAGGTGGATATCCAGACATTGCCCAATGTGGCCGGTTATCTGAAGCGAATGGCGGCCCGTGAAGAAGTGCTGACCGCCTATGCCAAGGGGGCAAGGTCAACATCGACGCTCCCGGGATGATGCATCGGGAGTCTCCCTGAAATAGCCCAGACCGGACAAATAGCCGGAATGGCCTCCGCCAATCATGCTCGTACCACCGGGAATCATGGCAACGATCAGAGCAAGGAAAAAGGCCGATTGGACGTTTATCTATCCCGTCCAGATCCACCTCAAGAAAAAGGATGTCCTGGTCTACCAAGAGCCCCAAACCTTCGCCCGCCAGCAGGCTGCTTGAGCCTGTGCGAAAGATGGTTCGTGTGGAGGATCTGCATTTTCGCGATCTGCGCCACGCAGGCGTGAGTTGGTTATTCGAAATGGATTGGGATATCCCTGCGGCGTTACACCCTCTGAGGCGTGTGAAGCGAACCTGGCATAGCAGCTACACTGCACGACCCGATCACCCACGACAGCCTGCTTCAATCCAGCGCAGGCTCATGAAAAGGAAGTCAAGCAAATGGATGTACCTTGCACCTCTCTGGACGAAGTCCGTCAACGGATTGATGAAATCGACCGCAGCCTCGTTTCGCTTCTCGCCAAACGTGGAAGGCTCGTAACGCAAGCAGCAGGCTTCAAGAAAACCACCGATGATGTGCGTGCGCCTGCCCGGGTCGAGCAAGTGATCAAGAAGGTTCGTGAGATGGCTGACGAAACCGGTGCCTCGGCTGAGGTGGTGGAGCAGGTCTATCGGGCGATGATTTCGGCCTTCATCGCTGAGGAACTGAACACCCATGCGAAGCTGGCCGACGAGGCTTCTGCATCGTGATGAAGTGCGGGGCTCATATGCAGCCCCGCCGCCTTTTCCTGCTTGCTATCTCTGGCTCAACGCCGCAATCGAAACGCCAGACGCGACGAAGGTGAGGCCTGCGCCCACGTTCAGCCCATTCATCAGCCGTGGCCGCCGGTACAGGTAGCGAGACAGCCCCGTGGCGAAAATGCCCATCAAGGCAAACCCCAATGCAGTGAGTGCAGCGAGCCACAGGCCGTAAACCATCATCTGCACACTGACCGACCCGCGTGCGGGGTCGACGAATTGGGGAATGAACGCCAGCACGAACAAACCTGGCTTGGGGTTGAGCGCAGCCGAAAGCAGACCGGTCATAGGCGAACCACACGTTCATGGGAAACACGGCTCTCTCCTTAAGCCTGATGAAGCATCCCTCCTGACGGTGGAATCAGCCCCGGCGCTGCCAAAAATGCCGAAGGCCTAGTTTTTACTGCTGCAGTCTATGTCGTAGCGGCCATGCTTCAGGTCGTATCTGGATGCACCTGAATCTTACCGGTCAGTATAGTCAACTCCGTGCCTTTGCCGGAGTGCCTTGAATTGGACAATACCCGTGAGCGCTTGATTGATGCCGCGATGAAGCTGTTTCTCTCGCAAGGTTTATACGTGACGGGGGTAACGGCCATTGCCGCGATGGCGGGCGTTACCAAAATGACGCTCTACAGCCATTTCCCCTCCAAGGATGCGCTGATAGTGGCGTGCCTTGAGGAGCGTGACCGACGCTGGCGTGAAGAGGTAGCGCGCACCCTGGCTGGGCATCCTGAGCCGGTCAGTGGCATGCTCGCTTTTTTCGATTTGTATGAACGCTTTCTTTTGAAAGATAGCGAGCGGGGGTGCCTGTTCGTTAACAGTGCGGCTGAATTCCCCCAGTTCAGCCACCCCGTGCATTTGGCAGTGAGCCGGCATAAGCAAGGGATACGCGAAAACCTTGCTGCCTTGGCCATGAGCGCCGGTATAAACGACCCTGACGCAGTTGCCCAAGGGTTGTTTATCTTGCTGGAGGGCAGTTTTGTCAGCGGTGCGATGGGCCAGGACATGCGGGTTTTCGACACTGCCCGGCAAATAGCTCATTGCTGGATCCAACGGCAGGGGCACAGCGTATGACCCTGGGCTTGTTAGCGGCCATTGCCGCCACTTTTTCCTGGTCGCTGCTCTATATCTTTCCGGGGCTGGTCGGCGACTACAGCCTTTTTGACCTGGCGGTGGTGAGCTATGCCTTTGCCGGGTTAGGTAGCCTGCTGGTGCTGTTCGCTTACCGCAGCGAAGTGCGGCAATTGCGACTGAATGACTGGGCCTGTGCCGCACTGCTGGGCTTCTTGGGATACATTGGCTACTTCTTCCTGATCACCACTGCGGTTTTGGCAGCCGGGCCGGTGATCCCCCCGGTGATGATGGGGTCAGTACCGATCGTGCTCGCGATTGCCGGCAACATGCGCAGCGCCAGCGTGCCTTGGCGCGCCATTGCCGGGCCACTGCTGGTGGCGGCCCTAGGCATCAGCCTGGTCAATCTGAGCGTGTTTGATGCTAGCCGTGCGGCGGTAGTGCTCCCGACCGCGTCGTTACTGCTTGGGCTGTTTGCATCGTTGCTGGCAATCGCATTCTGGACCGGTTTTGGCCTGTTGAATGAAAGTGCGTTGGCTCGGCGCCCAAGCATGTCTCCCATGTTGTGGTCAGCCATGTTGATCTTCATGTGCAGCGTCGAAATGCTGGCGTTCATTCCGGTTGGGCTGCACTTGAAACTGTCTCATTTCGCTAGCCATCCGAGCGGTTTGGCAGGTACTCAGGCGCTGATCGTCTGTGGGCTGATTCAGGGGTTGGGGGCCACCCTTGCAGGTGCCTGGGCATGGTCAATCGCAACGCGGCGTCTTCCGCTGGCGCTGAGCGGGCAATTGATCGCCAGCGGGACCATTTATGCAACTACGATGGGCCTGCTCATCAACCAACGCTGGCCGTCTCCTATGGAGGCGCTTGGTACAGCCTTGTTGTTCGTAGGGGTGGTGTGGGCTATCCACGCCTTTTATCGCAAGCAAACACGCCTCCAGACGCATGGCGAGGCATCCAGGGTACGTATCTGATCCCCGGCCCGGTTGCCCGGCCATGCGCCTGGGCCGGCCAAGTTGGCTACGCCCGCTACCCATGGCCCAGCCGTCTACTTCAGCGGCACGTAGATGTCCGTTTGCCATTGCTCCAGTGGTGTTTCCGGATAGACGCTCAGGTAATGAAAGAACAACGGATGATCACGCAGTTCTTCGTTGCTCGATGGCAGCCAGTCACGATAAAGCGGGTAGATGGTTTCGCCAATGTAGTCAGGCGAGCCGGTATGTCGAATCACGGCACAACGCCCTGCCGGTATAACCCGTTCATGCACGCCGAAATCGTTGGGCTGCACCGCCTCGTCTATCTCGCCGCACACGGCAAAGCGAAAGGCGTGGGCCGGGGTGGTGTCGGGGTTGTCGTAGGGGATACCGAAAGTACGGCTGCTGGTCACAGGCGACTGGCCGCTTTGCATGCGCCATTGGCGAAAACGCGCGACGCTTTCGCTGACCAGACCGGACGGCCCCTGGTGTTCGAGCGCGGCCACGCGGGTTTGGGCGAAATGCACGATACGGATCTGCATGGTGATACTCCTGGAACGGTGAGGAACATTGAATACCGCACTCCAGGCCTGCCAGTTCGGCGCCTTGGCGAACGCGCTCGGCGCCATGCCGAAGGCGCGCCTGAACGCTCTGGCAAAGGCTTCGGGGCTTTCGAACCCGGCGCCGAATGCGGCCTCCAGTATGGGCGTCGCGGGCGAGGCGACCAGTTGATGTGCTGCGCGTCGAAGTCTCATCAGTTGCACATACCGTGAAACCGGAACGCCCATGTAGGCCGTGAACTGCCGATGGAAGTGAAACGTCGAGAAGTTGGCGATGCGGCTCAAGGCATTCACCGACAGGTCACCTTCGAGGTGGCTGTCGATGTAGGCAAGCACGGTTTCGAACCGTTTCATGTAGCTCGGGTTGTGCTGTGAGTCAGTCAACGAACGGAATCTCTGGAAGGTGCGGTAAGCGCTAGCATCCGTTGTTCAGGCACTGAGGTGCCTAGCCGTGATTGCTCTATTGGTCCTGCGCTGGGTGATCAGTCAGGGTTGCAGGGAGAGTACCAAGGGGCAGCGGCGTCGACGTGAACATGTTTCTGCTTCCTGGGCAGGAACGGCGTATCAAGCGTTCCCAGCGCTATCGAAATCCAGTCGGCAAACTCACCCTGGGCGCGTGACCAGAACAAGGTCGAGCCGCACTCCGTGCAGAACTCGCGCGTAACCGTCGGTGATGAAGAGAAGGCCTTGATGCTGGCAGCGCCGCGCAGTATTCGCAGCATACCGCGCGGAATGCTGCCGTACGAAGCGAATGCGGCGCCGTGACTTTTGCGGCACCGGCTGCAGTGGCAGTGGCTCACTGCCTTGGGTGGGGTGAGTAGCAGGTAAGAGACTGCTGCGCACAAGCAGCTTCCTTGGTATGTCTCTGTCATTGGCGCTTCCGTGCAGGTGGGAAAGCGCCAGCGTAAACGCCTTGGCCTGCTCAGTCGACTGGTCTGCGGGCCGACAGACAATCAAACGCTATGTGTCACGCCGCCATCGACCTTGATGTTCTGCCCGGTGATGTAGGCAGCGCCTTCGCTGGCGAGAAACGCGATGGTGGCGGCAATTTCTTCGCGGGTGCCATAGCGTTTGAGCGGCACGCTGTCGCGGCGCTGTTCGGTGGCTGGCAGGCTGTCGATCCAGCCGGGGAGGACGTTGTTGATCCTCACGTTGTCCCCCGCGAATTGGTCGGCGAAGATTTTGGTGAATGCGGCCAGGCCCGAGCGGAACACTGCAGACGTCGGGAACAGCTCAATCGGCTCGAACGCCCAGGCGGTGGAAATGTTGATGATCACGCCCCCTTTCTGGCGCTGCATGTAGGGCGTTACCAGGCGCGTCGGGCGGATGACATTGAGCAGATAGGTGTCCATGCCCTTGTGCCAGTCTTCGTCGCTGATTTCCAGGATTGGCGCGCGCGGACCATGGCCGGCGCTATTGACTAGCACGTCGATGCGCCCCCACTTTTCCACCACGGCATCGACCAGGCGTTTTAGGTCCTCAACCGACTGGTTGCTACCTGTTACACCCACACCGCCAAGCTCGGCAGCCAGTGCTTCGCCCTTGCCCGAGGAGGAAAGGATGCCAACCTTGAACCCGTCAGCGGCCAGGCGCTGTGCCGCTGCCGCGCCTATGCCACTGCCACCTGCTGTGATGATCGCAACTTTTTCTACTGACATGCTGCCTCCGTAACGCGAATGGATGATTGCCTGGAAGCACTAAAATTAGCAGTAGAAGTGGCGGCGAGGGAGACAGTTAAACTTTACTGATGCAGTAGATTAACTATTGCCGGTTTGTTGCTTGAACCAGCGCCGGACAATGCCTAGCGAATCCGGCTGCTGCATCTTTCGTGGCCACACAAGATAGAACGCCTTATCGAGCCTGAGCTGCTGAGCGAAGACCTGGGTCAACCTGCCCGTGACGATGTCATCACTGACGAACGCCAGGCTTGCCAAAGCAATACCCTGACCACTGATGGCCGCATCGATGGCCAATGAGGTCTGATTGAACCGCAGGTTTTTGGCAGTCGCTTGCCCGTGCTGCGGGAACAGTTGTGCGAGGTACCGAGGCCAGAAATCATGGGCATCGTGAAGCAGGGTGAACGCTTGAAGCTGCTCGAAGCTGGCGGGGGCTTTGCCGGCTTCGAACAGCGTTGGGCTGGCCACGGCGACGATACGCTCGTCCATCAACAGTTCGCTGTTCAAACCCGCACCGAAGTCGGGCTTGCCATAGCGGACTGCGATATCCACGCCGTCAGTATTGAAGTGGGACAGCCGATCGGTGGCCAGTACACGTAAATCGATGTCCGGATGGCTTTGCGCAAAGTTGCCCAGCCGGGGAATGAGCCATTTGGAGGCAAAGGTCGGTGTCACGCTGACCGTCAGGTGAGACGCCTGTGGCCGCAGCAGGCGGGTTGCCTCATCGATCATCGCCAAGGCACTGCGAATGCTGCCGCTGTAGCCCAGGCCCGCATCGGTCAGTGTCAGGCCCCGGGGCAGGCGCTCGAACAAACGAAGGTCCAGGCTCGCTTCCAGCCCGCGTATCTGTTGTGCCACTGCCGCCTGGGTCACCCCCAGTTCTTCGGCGGCCAGGCGGAAGTTGAGGTGGCGGGCAACCACTTCGAACACACGTAGCGCATTGAGCGAGGGCAAATCAGGGAAACCGTTTGGCATGGCGATGGACGTGGTCGGGCTGGAGGATTAAACCACGAGGCTACTCGCCGAGCGCCTGTAAAGAAACCCGCGCCACCACAGCCAATCCGCCACGCTGCGCAGCAAGCCCTGTGCTGGCGGCTGCACATTTCCATCGTTTGGCTTGACGCGTGAAAATTTTCATGTAAATTTTCATGAAAAATAAGTCTAAAAATTTCACGGCAGTCCGAAACGATGAAGATGCACGAAGAGGTTGAAGCCCTCGCGATCCTTATTCACGACCTGCGCAAATTCAAGAACCTGACCTTGGGTGAACTGGCCGGGCGCATCAACCGTTCGGTGGGTTTTCTCTCCCAGGTCGAGCGCGGCGTTTCGCGCCCGACCGTGGCAGACCTCACCGCTATCAGCGAAGCGCTCGGCGTATCAACCGCGTACTTCTACAACCTGAGCAAGCCCCGCAGCATTGGCTGGGTCACGCGCCCTAACGAGCGGCGCACGCTGTACCTGGAATCGGGCATCACCGACGTGCTGGCTTCGCCGACCATCACAGGCGCCTTCGCCATGCTCGACAGCCATCTCGAGCCGGGCGCCACCAGTGGGGAAGCGTACTTGAGCGACCGTTCCGAGCAGGGCTGTTTCGTGCTCGAGGGCGAACTCACGGTGTGGCTGGACCAGGGCGATGCCGTGACCCTGCAGGCCAACGACTGCTTCCAGCTGCAACCCCATGCGCCGTTCCGTTACGCCAACCTGACGGACAAAGCCACCCGTGTGCTCTGGGTCTTCAATTGAATTCGTTCACCTCACAAGGATAAGAAGATGAGTGTCATCTTTCCGGATCTGCTGGCTGAAGTGCGCTCGTTCCGAGCAGAACACCCGGCAATTCGCTATGTCGACCTGATTGCCCTGGACATTCCCGGGCACTTCTACGGCAAGCGCTACCCCATGGACATGCTGGAAAAAGTCGCAGCCGGTGCGCCACTGAAGCTGCCGCAGAACTGCGTGCTGCTGGGTACCCAGGGCGGCCTTTACCCGATTGGGGACTATTGCTTCGCCGATGGCGACCCGGATGCCGCCCGGCGCCTGGTGCCGGGTACGCTGAAGCCGGTGCGCTGGGAAAAGGAAGTGATCGCCCAGATGCTGATCACGTCCGACGGCACCGCAAAGCCGATCGAGTTCGAGCCCCGTGAAGTGCTGGCGCGTGTGCTTCAGCGTCTGGCCAAACGTGGCATCCGCCCGGTGGTGGCATTCGAACTGGAGTTCTACCTGTTCGACCGCAAGCTTGATAACGGCCTGCCACAGTATCCACGCGACACGGCAACCGGGGATGAAGACGATCAGCCGAACATGCACATCGAGCGGCTGTCGCGCTTCTCGTCGGTCCTGCACGAGATGGTCGACGGCGCCAACGAGCAGGGCGTGCCGGCGAACGTCATCACCGCAGAGCTGGGCCCAGGCCAGTTCGAGATCAACTTCTCGCACAGCGACGATGCCCTCAGTGCGGCGGACTGGTCGGCACTGTTCTGCCGCAGTACCCGCGGTATCGCGATGAAGCACGGTTACCGTGCCAGCTTCATGAGCAAGCCCTACCTGGACGCGCCAGGCAGCGGCATGCATGTGCACGTCAGCCTGTACGACGCTGCCGGCAATAACCTCCTGGCGGGAAGTGAACAGCGCAAGCTGCGCCATGCGGTGGCAGGCTGCCTGGAACTGCTGCCGCACTGCATGCCGATCTTTGCCCCCAACCACAATGCATACCGACGTTATGGCGCCATGGTCAACGCGGCGAGCAAGGCCAGCTGGGGGTTCGAAGACCGTGACGCGTGCATCCGCATCCCCGAGTCCGACCCGCGCAACCTGCGCATCGAGCACCGTCTAGCTGGCGCCGACGCCAACCCGTATCTGGTACTGGCGGCCATTTTGACCGGGATGGAGCATGGCCTGGACCGCGGCGTGGAGCCCATCGCCCCGCTGAACGACAACCGCCAGAGCGGCATCGACTTCCCCAAGGATGCCCTCAGCGCCTTGGCCGCCATGCGTCACCACCCAGTGGTCAACGAAGGCCTGGGCAGCGAGTTCGTGATGGTCTATTGCGAAAACAAATACCAGGAGCAGCTGGACTTCATGCACCACATCGATGCCCGCGAATACCGCTGGTTCCTGTAGGTGCAGCGACGCTGCACGCTCCCTTTCTACCGTTTCAATACAACGCGCAATATGGATTTGCCGGAGGAAGATATGCCACGTGTGCCCGTGATTGGCATTACCGCATGCACCAGCATGATTGGGCTGCATGCAACCCAGACCATCAGCGAAAAGTACGCGCGCGCGGCAGCCAAGGCAGCGTGTGGGCTGCCCATCGTCATTCCCAGCCTCGGTGAGCTGATGGACAGCGCCGATATTCTCGATGTGGTGGATGGGCTGATCTTCACCGGTTCGCCGTCCAACATCGAGCCGCACCACTACAACGGCCCGGCCAGTGCTGCGGGCACCCATCACGACCCTCTGCGCGATGCCACCACGTTGCCGCTGATGCGCGCGGCCATCGCCGCCGGCGTACCGATACTCGGCATTTGCCGTGGCTTCCAGGAAATGAACGTGGCGCTGGGTGGCACCCTGCACCAGAAGGTCCACGAGACCGGCATGTTCATGGACCACCGCGAAGGCAAGGATGAGCCCCTCGACAAGCAATATGGGCCGCGCCACACGCTTCATGTAGAGCCTGGCGGCATGCTCGACCGCATGGGCTTGCCGGCGATATTCGACGTCAATTCCATCCACGGCCAAGGCATCGACGTATTGGCCCCCGGGCTGAGGGTGGAAGCGCTGGCGCCCGATGGCCTGGTGGAAGCGGTTTCGGTCGAAAACAGCAAGGGTTTTGCCCTGGCCGTGCAATGGCACCCCGAGTTCCAGGTCATGGATAACCCACATTACCTGGCCATCTTCCAGTCCTTTGGCAAGGCCTGCCGGCATCGCTCGGTCCTGCGTCAGAGGCTGTTGCTGTCTGCCTGAGCAGCGACCTTTCCCACCTGTAAAAAGTACCCTCGCAGCATGGCTGCGAAACTTGATGGAGTGAAGTCAATGAGTGAACAGAATTCGCAGACCCTTGCCTGGCAAACCATGAGCCGCGACCATCACCTGGCCCCGTTCAGTGATGTCAGGCAACTGGCCGAGAAAGGCCCGCGCATCATCACCTCGGCCAAGGGCGTGTACCTGTGGGACAGCGAGGGCAACAAGATTCTCGATGGCATGGCCGGCCTGTGGTGCGTGGCAGTCGGGTATGGCCGCGATGAGCTGGCCGAGGTCGCCAGCCAGCAGATGAAGCAGCTGCCTTACTACAACCTGTTCTTCCAGACCGCGCACCCGCCTGCGCTGGAGCTGGCCAAGGCCATCGCCGAGGTGGCCCCGCAAGGCATGAACCGCGTGTTCTTCACTGGCTCCGGCTCCGAAGGCAACGACACCGTGGTGCGCATGGTCCGCCATTACTGGGCGCTGAAGGGCCAGAAGAACAAGAAGGTCATTATTGGCCGTATCAACGGCTACCACGGCTCTACCGTGGCGGGCGCAGCGTTGGGTGGCATGAGTGGCATGCACCAGCAGGGCGGGGTGATCCCGGATGTCGTGCACATCCCGCAGCCATACTGGTTCGGCGAAGGCGGCGACATGACCGAGGCCGACTTCGGCGTGTGGGCGGCCGAGCAATTGGAGAAGAAGATCCTCGAAATTGGCGTGGACAACGTTGCCGCTTTCATCGCCGAGCCGATCCAGGGCGCTGGTGGCGTGATCATTCCGCCGCAGACGTACTGGCCGAAGATCAAGGAAATCCTGGCCAGGTACGACATCCTCTTCGTCGCCGACGAAGTGATCTGCGGGTTCGGCCGTACCGGTGAGTGGTTCGGCACCGATTACTACGACCTCAAGCCTGACCTGATGACCATCGCCAAGGGCCTGACCTCCGGCTACATCCCCATGGGTGGGGTAATCGTGCGTGACGAGGTGGCCAAGGTCATCAGCGAAGGCGGCGACTTCAACCACGGTTTTACCTATTCCGGCCACCCGGTGGCGGCAGCGGTGGGCCTGGAGAACCTGCGGATCCTGCGCGACGAGCAGATCATCCAGCAGGTGCACGATAAAACCGCGCCTCATCTGCAGCAACGCCTGCGCGAACTGGCCGACCACCCGCTGGTAGGCGAAGTGCGCGGCCTGGGTATGCTCGGGGCGATCGAGTTGGTGAAAGACAAGGCCACCCGGGCCCGTCATGAAGGCAAAGGTGTCGGCATGATCTGTCGCCAGCACTGCTTCGACAACGGCCTGATCATGCGCGCGGTGGGCGACACCATGATCATCGCGCCACCGCTGGTGATCAGTGTCGAAGAGATCGACGAGCTGGTGGAGAAAGCCCGCAAGTGCCTGGACCTGACCTATGAGGCTGTTCGGTAAGGGCAGAACGCTTGGTTAGCTGTTCTCAGCACCTGTGAGATCGAGCGCCGCCCGCGCGGTGCTCGATCGGTGCCTCAATCGTACATCTCGCCTCCGGCACCTCCCGCAAAGCATTTTGCTTTGTGAAATGAATCCTGTACTTTTCCGGGCATCCATTTCCCGTCTGAAAGTCGCGATTCAACCATGAAAGTGCACGAAGAAATCGAAGGCCTGGCAGTACTGATTCGCGACCTGCGCAAGTTCAAGGGCCTGACACTGGGCGAGCTTGCACAGCGCATCGGCCGTTCGGTGGGCTTTCTGTCCCAGGTCGAACGCGGCGTATCACGCCCGACCGTGGCCGACCTCACAGCCATCAGCGAAGAGCTCGGTGTTTCGACAGCCTACTTCTACAAGCTGGACAAACCCCGCGAGCTCGACTGGGTCACCCGCCCGCACGAGCGTCGCACGCTGCACCTGGCGGGTGGCATCACCGATGTGCTGGCATCGCCCTCGATAACGGGCGCGTTCTCCATGCTCGATAGCCATTTGCAGCCGGGGGCCAGCAGTGGCGAGGAGTACCTGGACGACAGCTCGGAGCAGGGCTGCTTCGTGCTCGAAGGCGAACTGACCGTGTGGTTGGGCGATGCTGAGCCGGTCACGCTGCACGCCAATGACAGTTTTCAGCTGCAACCTCACGCCCGTTTTCGTTACGCCAACCTGACCGACAAGCCCACACGCGTGCTTTGGGTGTTCAGCTGAAGGCCGTCGTACAGGCATGTGCGTTGTGCCTCGGCTAGCCGGGAAAGTTGGCCTGCAAGCAATGTGCTGGCTGCATGGGGTATCCTTGCACCACGCAATCAACTTCGAAGCAGTGAATGAACAATGGGTTTTGAACAACTAGCTGAGCTACGAGACCGCCTGCGGGCGGAAAAAGGGCAGGTAAAGGCCGATAGCGCGAAACCGCCCAAGCGCAAGTCGCCCCCGCAGGCGAAGCCGCGCGAGATGGACCCGGCGGTGGCAGCGATCTGGCCACTGCAGAAGCATTTTCCCTTGGCTTTCCCGGTCAACCCGGCCCCCAAGGTGCCGCTCAAGGAGGGCATTTTCAAGGATGCCGAGCAACACCTGGAGCTGCTTGGGCTGACCCGCGAACAGCTCAAACTGGGCATTTCGACCTGGTGCCGTGGCGCTCGATACTGGGCGAGCATGGTGGAGAATGCACCGCGCCTTGACCTCAACGGTCAGGCTGCAGGTACCGTGACCGCCGCTCAGGCGCTGCATGCCAAGCAGCAAGCTGCGCGGCAACGCAGCCAGGACCGACGCAATCGTGCGAAGTCAAAGGCCCAGGCCCAGGCTCCGGCCCCCGCCGCCGACACCGAGGCGGTGCAGTCTACCGACTGAATTCAGTCGCGCTTTGCCCCCCGGCCATGCCGGATGGCAGCCCATTGCCGGGGCTGCCGTCTGGCTGGCCCGGCAGTGGGCCAGGTCCGGTTTCGAGGGCCTGGTGCATGCAACGATGGTTTCAAGACCCACCTGATCGGCAAGCCGCGGCAGATGATGCCGGGGCGCAAACACGTGCGTCGGTTTCAGAATGCGCCTGGTCGCTCGTATGCAACCCCTCGGCGCTACAAGTGCCATGCTAGCAGGATGCCCAAGGATCAGTGCGCGCAGACGTGCGGCCGTGGGCGAGGAGGCCGCCAGTCCCACGCAACTGTGACGTGGACGGTGCGCCGCAGCAGAACACGCCGGAAACCTGCCCTTTCAAAAACTCAGGCAGGGTCCGTGATGCCGAGGTCCGCTGTATGCCTGATGAATTGCTCCACCTGCCTGTGATCCAGCGCATTCTGGACCGCGACAAGGATACCCCAGGTGCCCTGTTGCCGATCCTGCATGCCGTACAGCACGAGATTGGTTACATCCCTGATGCCTCGGTCCCCGAGATCGCCCATGCACTCAACCTCAGCCTGGCTGAAGTGCGTGGGGTTATCAGTTTCTATCATGACTTCCGCACCGCGCCGCCCGCTCGCCACACCCTGCGCCTGTGCCTTGCCGAGTCGTGCCAGAGCCGTGGCGCCGAAGCCCTGGCCGCGCAATTGCGTGAACAGTTGGCACTGGACGACCATGGTACCAGCGCCGACGGGGCCATCAGCCTGCGCCCGGTGTATTGCCTGGGTGCCTGTGCCTGCTCGCCAGCGCTGGAGCTGGACGGCCAGGTGCACGCGCGCCTCACCCCTGAGCGCCTGCGGGACTTGGTCAACGGTTGCCAGGAGGACTCAGCATGCTGAAGCTGTATATTCCCTGTGATTCGGTTGCCCGCGCCGTGGGTGCCGACCAGGTTGCCGAGGCCCTGCTGCGCGAGGCCGAGCGCCGCCAGTTGCCGCTGGACATCCAGCGCACCAGCTCGCGCGGGCTTTACTGGCTGGAGCCGCTGATCGAGTGCGACAGTGCGCAAGGGCGCCTGGGTTTCGGTCCGGTTACGCCACACGATGCGCCGTCATTGCTTGATGCCCTGGCGGGCGAACCCGGTGGCCACTCGTTGGCATTGGGGCCGGTCGAAGAAATACCCTATCTCAAGACCCAGCAACGCCTGCTGTTCGCTCGCGCTGGCATCACTCGGCCACTGTCGCTGGACGACTATCGTGCCAACGGCGGGTTCGCGGGCCTCGAGGCCGCCGTGGCGCTGGACGGTGCCGAAGTGGTTGCCGCAGTACTCGATTCCGGGCTGCGTGGCCGTGGTGGTGCGGCGTTCCCGGCCGGCATCAAGTGGCGCACCGTGCGAGACGCTGGTGCCGGGCAGAAGTACGTGGTGTGCAACGCCGACGAGGGTGACTCGGGCACGTTCGCTGATCGCATGCTGATGGAGGGCGACCCCTTCCTGCTGATCGAGGGCATGATCATTGCCGGCCTCGCCGTAGGTGCCGACAAGGGCTACATCTATGTGCGCTCGGAGTATCCCGACGCCATCCGGGTACTTGACCAGGCCTTCGCCATCGCGCGTGAAGCTGGCTACCTGGGGGCTGACGTCGCCGGCAGCGGCCAGGCGTTCGACCTGGAAGTGCGGGTGGGCGCCGGCGCCTATATTTGCGGCGAAGAAACCGCGCTGCTCGAATCCATCGAAGGCAAGCGTGGCATCGTCCGCGCCAAGCCACCGCTGCCTGCGCTGCAAGGGCTGTTCGGCCTGCCGACGCTGGTGCACAACGTGCTTACCCTGGCGTCGGTGCCCATCATTCTGGCCAAGGGTGCAGCGTTCTATCGCGATTTCGGCATGGGCCGCTCGCTGGGCACCATGCCGTTCCAGCTGGCCGGCAACATCCGCCAGGGTGGTCTGGTAGAGCGCGCGTTCGGCCTGACCCTGCGCGAGCTGGTGGAAGGCTATGGCGGTGGCACAGCCAGTGGCCGGCCGCTGAAGGCCGCGCAGGTCGGTGGCCCGCTTGGTGCCTGGGTACCCCCCAGCCATTTCGATACCCCATTGGACTATGAAGCGTTTGCCGCCGTGGGCGCGATGCTCGGCCACGGCGGTGTCGTGGTGGCCGACGATACGCTGAACATGGCCAGCATGGCGCGTTTCGCCCTGCAGTTCTGTGCCGAAGAGTCCTGCGGCAAGTGCACCCCGTGCCGCATCGGCTCCACCCGGGGCATGGAAGTGGTCGACCGGCTGATCGCCACCAGCGACATCACCGAGCGTCACGACCAGGCGCTGTTGCTGCGTGACCTGTGCGACACCCTGCAGTACGGCTCGCTGTGCGCCATGGGCGGTATGACTGCCTATCCGGTGGCCAGCGCGCTCAAGTACTTCCCCGCCGATTTTGGGCTGACCACCACGGAGGCCGCACAGTGATCAATTTCTTCGACCCCGCTTCTGATAAAAGCAGCGACCTCGGCACCCCGGCCCGCGAAAGCGACGTGCAGGTCAGCCTGAGCATCGACGGCCGCGCCATCAGCGTGCCTGCTGGCACCTCGGTCATGCGCGCCGCCGCCATGCTGGGCACCAGTATCCCCAAGCTGTGCGCCACCGACAGCCTCGAAGCCTTCGGCTCCTGCCGCATGTGCATGGTGGAAATCGAAGGCATGCGCGGCTACCCGGCATCCTGCACCACGCCAGTCAGTGAAGGCATGGTGGTGCGCACCGAAACCCCGCGCCTGGCCGGCCTGCGTCGCAACGTGATGGAGCTGTACATTTCCGACCACCCGCTGGACTGCCTGACCTGTTCGGCCAACGGCAACTGCGAGCTGCAGACCGTGGCCGGCCAGGTGGGCCTGCGTGAGGTGCGCTACGGCTATGACGGCGCCAACCACCTGGACGAGAAAAAAGACGTTTCCAACCCGTATTTCGACTACGAGCCAAGCAAGTGCATCGTCTGCAGCCGCTGTGTGCGCGCCTGCGAAGACATCCAGGGTACGTTTGCCCTGACCATCACCGGGCGTGGTTTCGAATCGCGGGTGGCGGCAGCGGGGGGCGAAAACTTCCTTGCTTCCGAATGCGTGTCGTGCGGCGCCTGCGTGCAGGCCTGTCCAACCGCGACCCTGACGGAAAAGAGCCTGGTGCAGCTGGGCCAGCCTGAGCGTTCGGTCATTACCACCTGCGCCTACTGCGGCGTTGGCTGCTCGTTCCGCGCCGAAATCAAGGGTGACCAGCTGGTGCGCATGGTCCCGGACAAGAACGGTGGCGCCAACCACGGCCATGCCTGCGTCAAGGGCCGCTTTGCCTGGGGCTACGCCACCCACCCGGACCGCATCACCAAACCGATGATCCGCAAGCGCCTGGAAGACCCGTGGCAGGAAGTCAGCTGGGACGAGGCCGTGACCTACGCCGCCAGCGAGTTCCGCCGCATTCAGCTCAAGTACGGGCGCGACTCCATCGGCGGCATCACCTCCAGTCGTTGTACCAACGAAGAAGCCTACCTGGTGCAGAAACTGGTGCGCACGGCGTTTGGCAACAACAACGTCGACACCTGCGCACGGGTGTGTCATTCGCCCACCGGTTATGGCCTGAAGCAGACCCTGGGTGAGTCGGCTGGCACACAAAGCTTCGACTCGGTGATGCAGGCCGACGTTGTGCTGGTGATCGGCGCCAACCCCACTGACGCCCACCCGGTATTCGGCTCGCAACTCAAGCGCCGCCTGCGTCAGGGGGCGCGGCTGATCGTGATCGACCCACGGCGCATCGACCTGGTCGACTCGCCGCACGCCCGCGCCGACCTGCACCTGCAACTGCGCCCGGGCACCAACGTGGTCATGCTCAACGCCCTGGCCCACGTGATCGTCACCGAGGGCCTGCTGGCCCAGCGCTTCATCGATGCCCGCTGCGAAACCGAAGACTTCGCCCGTTGGCGCGACTTCGTCAGCCTGCCAGAGAACGCCCCCGAGGTGCTCGGCCCGGTTTGTGGCGTGCCTGCTGAGCAGATCCGCGCTGCGGCCAGGCTGTATGCCACCGGCGGCAACGCGGCCATCTACTACGGCCTGGGCGTGACCGAGCACAGCCAAGGCAGTACCGCAGTGATGGGCATTGCCAACCTGGCCATGGCCACCGGCAACATCGGCCGTGAAGGGGTAGGGGTGAACCCGCTGCGCGGGCAGAACAACGTGCAGGGCTCGTGCGACATGGGCTCGTTCCCCCACGAACTGCCCGGCTACCGGCATGTCTCCAACGAGGGCGTGCGTGCCGAGTTCGAACAGGCCTGGGGCGTGACCTTGCAGCCCGACCCGGGTCTGCGCATTCCCAACATGTTCGAAGCGGCACTGGATGGCAGCTTCAAGGCGCTGTACTGCCAGGGTGAGGACATCGCCCAGAGCGACCCCAACACCCAGCACGTCACGGCGGCCTTGCTCGCCATGGAGTGCGTGGTGGTGCAGGACATCTTCCTCAACGAAACTGCCAAGTTCGCCCATGTGTTCCTGCCGGGCAGTTCGTTCCTGGAAAAGGACGGCACCTTCACCAACGCCGAGCGGCGTATTTCGCGGGTGCGCAAGGTCATGGAGCCGCTGGCAGGCAAGGCCGACTGGGAAGCTACCGTGGCCCTGGCCAACGCCTTGGGCTACCCGATGAACTACCGCCATCCTTCCGAGATCATGGACGAGATCGCCCGCCTGACGCCGACCTTCCGTCGTGTCAGCTACGCTGAAATCGACCGCCACGGCAGCCTGCAGTGGCCGTGCAACGACGCCGCGCCAGACGGCACGCCGACCATGCACATCGACCAGTTCGTGCGTGGCAAGGGCCGTTTCATGCTCACCGGCTACGTGCCCACCGACGAAAAGGTCAACAACCGCTACCCGTTGCTGCTGACCACCGGGCGCATTCTTAGCCAGTACAACGTTGGTGCCCAGACCCGGCGTACCGGCAACGTCGCCTGGCATGACGCCGACCGCCTGGAGATCCACCCGACCGATGCTGAAAGCCGTGGCATCCAAGATGGTGACTGGGTCGGTATCGGCAGCCGCGCCGGGCAGACTGTGCTGCGTGCCAAGGTCAGTGCGCGCGTGGCGCCGGGGGTGGTGTACACCACCTTCCACTTCCCGGAGTCGGGGGCCAACGTGATCACCACCGACAACTCCGACTGGGCCACCAACTGCCCCGAGTACAAGGTGACGGCAGTGGAAGTGGTGAAAGTGTTCCAGCCATCGCAATGGCAAAAGCGCTATCAGGACTTCAGTGATGAACAGCAGCGCCTGCTGAAAGAGCGCCGTACTGCGGAGAAAGCCGAGGTTCGCCGATGAGCAGCGAAAACCTGGTCAAGATGGCCAACCAGATCGCCCATTACTTCGACAGCGAGCCAGACCGGGCGCTGGCGGTGCAAGGGGTGCGGCAGCATATGAAGAGCTTCTGGACGCCGGCGATGCTCCGGCAGTTGGCAGAGTGGAACGAGGCTCACGCGGGGGAGGGGCTTGACCCAAAAGTGCGGGAGGCGTTGGTCTAGATTCCCGGGCGGCAACGGAACCTTGGGGGCGGGTTTGCCTGCGAATGTGGCGTTGAAATCAATGACGCATTCGCGGGTGAACCCGCTCCTACAAGGGGCCTGCCTGTTGCATACTCAGCCGCGGGCCAGCTCCGCCAGGTGGGCGATGGCTTCCTCGCTCTTGAGCACCAGCACATCGCCCTCCAGCGCATCCAGCACCACTTCCGAGGTATTACCGATCAACGCCCCGGAAATCCCTGTGCGGCACACCGTACCTATCACTGTCACCACTGCATCGAGCTTCTGTTCGGTATGTGGAATCAACACATCCGCCGGCCCTTCGGCCACGTGCAGGCACTCATCGCTGATGCCGTATTCGGCCTGGAACGCCTTGCACGCTTCACGGTAGCGTTTTTCGATCGTATCGCTCAGCTGGTAGGCCGGGTCCGACGCTGACAGCATCGGCGACGGGTGGGCACTGATGACATGCAGTTCTCCCTTGGCCAGTTTGGCAATCTCGAAGCCATGGTCGATGATGCTGGCATGCAGGCGGCGGTGGTCTTCGTCCTGGTTGCCCACGTCCACCGCCGCCAGGATCTTGCCCCCGGTCCACGGCCGCTCGCTCTTGACCATCAGCACGGCACATGGGCATTGGCGCAGCAGCTTCCAGTCGCTGGGGGTGAGCAGGGCTTTTTTCAGTGGGTTGTCCGGACGGTGGTCCTTGATCACCAGTTCACAGCCTTCGGCCTGCTGTACATAGATGATGGTGTCGTGCAGGTTGTCGCGCCAGCCCTCTTCATGGGTGACATTGTCGTAGCCGTCATCATGCAACTGGCTGCTCAGCAGGCTCAGCAGCGCGCTGTGATCATGCCGTTTGTCGCACATCAGCAAATGCAGGCGTGCGCCAGTAATGCCAGCGATCAGCTTGGCCCGCGTAAGCGCGCGGCTGTGGGCGTGCGCGGGGTCGAGGACGACGAGGATGCTGCGGACGGCTTGCATGGGCGTTAACTCCCTTCGATGATGGCGACCAATGCCTGACTATAGTCGGCGCTTCCCCCTCCAGCGCTTGATGTACATCAAGCATAGTCACTGGCATCGCCAGCCGCCGCCGGTATAATCGCCGGCCCTGCCTGTTCTGTGTGGTTGCACGCTTATGTCCCTGATCCCCGAAATCGACGCCTTTCTTGGCTGCCCGACGCCAGACGCCTGGATCGAAGCGGCGCTCGCCGACCAGGAAACCCTGCTGATCGACCACAAGAACTGCGAGTTCAAGGCCGCCAGCACGGCCCTGAGCCTGATAGCCAAGTACAACACTCACCTTGATCTGATCAACATGATGTCGCGCCTGGCCCGCGAGGAGCTGGTGCATCACGAACAGGTGTTACGCCTCATGAAGCGTCGCGGTGTGCCGTTGCGCCCGGTGTCGGCGGGGCGTTATGCGTCGGGGTTGCGCCGGCTGGTGCGCGCCCACGAGCCGGTCAAGCTGGTGGATACGCTGGTGGTGGGGGCGTTCATCGAGGCGCGCAGTTGCGAACGTTTTGCCGCGCTGGTGCCGCATCTGGATGAGGAGCTGAGCCGCTTCTACCACGGGCTGCTGAAAAGCGAGGCGCGCCACTACCAGGGTTATCTGAAACTGGCGCACAACTACGGTGATGAGGCGGACATTGCCCGCCGCGTCGAGCTGGTACGCGCTGCGGAAATGGAGCTGATCCAGTCACCAGACCAGGAGCTGCGCTTTCACAGCGGCATCCCGCAGGCTTTGGCCGCCTGATGTGCACCAGGCGGCGCAGGCTTTAATTGCGCCGGCCCAGTAGCAGGCCCACCACCAGCCCGAGGCCGGCGGAAATGGCGACGGTCTGCCAGGGGTGGCCGCCGATGTAGTCCTGAGTGGCGTCCACCACCGGTTGCGCCTTGCTGCGCACGTTGCTGGCCGCCTGGCGTGCCTGGCGCAGCTTCAGGCTTACCTGGGCGCGCAGTGTCTCTGCTTCTTCGCCGACCAGGGCGGCACTGTCGTTCAGCAGTTTTTCCGATTCTTCTATCAGCGATTGCAGTTCGCTGAATACCTGGTCCTTGATCTGATCGCTGTCTGCCAGCGTGGCGTTTTTCCGGGCCATGAACTCGTCCTCGTCAATGGGGGTGTGAACAATGGATGCCACCACGTCGGTAAAGTTGCGGCGGCTTTCCGATGATGGGTTGCCTGGGTGTAAGATAGCGGCCATTTTCAAACCTGCAGGTAACTTCATGAGTTTCAATCTGGCCAACATGAGCTTCGAGGAACGGGCGCAGATCGAGGCAGAGAAGGCCCGGCTGTTCGAGATGTGGCAGAACAACCTGGGCAAAGCCAAGGGCGAAGCCGCCCGGCTGATTGCTGAAAAGCCACGGCGCAAGGGCAAATGGGCCGAGTGGGTGCGCGCTGAACTGGACGGCATGACCCCGCCTGAATACGCCAGCATGGTACGCAGCGAAGTCAACAAGCTGATGGCCGCAGCCAGCGCCAACCGCTGAGCGCACCCGCCCGGCGCTTATCAGTAGGTGCCCTTGGGCAGGTCCAGCTTGCCTTCATCGGTAAAACGCACGGTCCCCAGCGGCCCGCCGGCCAGTTTGCCGCGCAGCTTGTAGGGCAGCCCCTGCAGCGAGTCCAGTTTGCCTAGCCCATAGGCCTGGCGCAGGAAGGAAAACGCCGTGATGCTGACCGGCACCACGATTACTGCTTCGTCGTAACGGCCAATGTGCCCCTGCTGGTCGCTGACCCCGGCGGCCAGCGGCTGGCCGTTCACTTCCAGGTTCAAGGCGATGCCGTTGTAATCGATCGGTGCCTCATTGGGGTTCTGCACCCGCATTTTCACAGCCATGCGCAGTTCCAGCTCTTGCCCGGGCAGTGGTTCAATGCCGATCACGCTGATGTTCACCGGGTCACGTGGCTGGAACAGCGCACAGGCCGCCAGGCCACAGGCCAGCAGCAGGACCAGGAACAGACGGGTATAGCGGTACAGACGGGCAGTCATGGGCTGTGACCTTGCCGGAGTGGAGCTGGCAGTGTGGCAAATGCGCGTCGACGTTGAAAGTATCGGTTGATATGAAAGATACTGTTTCTCATTAACGCCCGATAACCTCTCTTACTGGCTGTTCCCCAATCATGCTGACTTCACCCATGTCGGGCCTGCTGGCAAGTTTCCAGGAGCACTACGACGACCTGCTGCAGTTTCTGACGCGGCGCATGAGCGACCGCCAGCGCGCGGCCGACGTGGCGCAGGAAACCTACCTGAAGCTGGTGAACATCGACGAGCAGGCAGTGCCGGTGTTGCACGCGCGCAGTTTCATCTTCCGCGTGGCCGGCAACCTGGCAATTGACGCCTTGCGCCGTGAGCAACGCATCGCTGCCAGCCACGACGACAGCGACGGAGCCTGTGAGGTGGCCTGCCCGGCACCGGCACCCGAGGCGGCGTTGCTGGCCCGCGAGCGCTTGCAGATTCTTGACCAGGCGCTGTTGCAGTTGCCCGACAATGCCCGCCAGGCGCTGTTGCTCAACCGTGTCGAGGGCCTGACCCAGAAGCAGGTCGCTCAACGCCTGGGGGTTTCCGAGAGCATGGTGGCAAAGTACATCGGCCAGGCTCTGCGCCATTGCCGCGGCCGGCTGAAGCAGGCGGGTGTGGCAGCATCGGTGGTGTTGCTGGTCGCCGCCGTGGCGGGTTGGCAGCAAGCCCCGATGCTGCTGGCGGATTACCACACCGCCGTGGGCGAACGGCAGATCATTACCCTGGCAGATGGCACACGGGTGACGCTGAACAGCGCCAGCGCCTTGAGCGTGGCGTTCAGCGAGCATGAGCGGCGTGTGGTGCTCGATGCGGGTGAGGCACTGTTCGAGACCGCTGATGATTCACGGCCGTTTGTGGTCGAAACGGCCGGTGCGCGGGTGCAGGGCAATGCTGCCACCTTCAGCGTGCAGCGCGATGGCCACGTCGTGTTGGCTCGCGGTGAAGCCAAGGTGGGTGAACATGAACTGGCGGTGGCGGCCGATGCCGTCACGCAGATGGCCTGGCAGCGGGGCAAGCTGATCTTCAACGGCAAGCCGCTGGGGCAGGTGCTGATGGAGCTTGAACGATACCGGCATGGGCGCATTGTGTTGTCCGACAGCAAGCTGGCTGCGATGGAGGTGAGCGGGGTGTTCGACCTGGATGAACCTGAGGCTCTGTTGCGGACGTTGGAGCAGCGATATGGCCTGAAGGTGACCTACCTGCCATGGTTGGCCGTGGTGCATTGATGAGCTTGTGCCGTCCTCTTAGCGGGCTTGCCCGTTCCTGCACAGGTCGCACGATATTCAGGCGGGCGCATTCGTTGTAGGAGCGGGCTTGCCCGCGAAGAGGCCGGACAGAAATAAAAATATTTTTCATTTGGCACTGCAAGTTCCTGCAAGCCAGATCGTCGTAGTGAGACTGATCAGCAACTCATTCTCATTTACGACTTGTCAGGAAGCTCATTCGTGCCTCTGATGCTCAAGCCCTTGCACCGCCGTTGCGGTCCACTTCACCATGCCTTGATGTCTTGCAGTGCCTTGGCCCTGTTGCTTGGCCCCCTGCACGCTGGGGCTGCGACAACTGCCGAACAGACCCAGATGCAGGCCCGCCAGGTCCAGCTCAACCTGCCCGCCCAGCCGCTGGACCAGGCGCTGACCACCTTCGCCGACCAGGCCGGCCTGCACCTGCTGTACACCACAGGCGATGTCGCCGGCCAGGTCAGCCCGCCGTTGCAGGGCAACTACAGTGTCGAGCAGGCCCTGCAGCAGTTGCTGGCCGGCAGTGGCATGAGCTGGCAGTTCAGCGAGGCTCGCACCATCACGCTGAGCAAGGCCGCGGCCGCGCCGCAGGCGGTCAACCTCAAGCCGATCGAAGTCAGCGTAGCCTCGCGCACCAGCACCGCAATCAGCGAAATCCCCGGAACCGTCTGGGTAGTGGACCAGCAGCAATTGCGTGAGCAGATCGACAGCGGCGTCAGCCTGAAGGAAGCCATCGGCAAGCTGGTGCCGGGCCTTGACCTGGCGCCGGAAGGGCGCACCAATTACGGCCAGAACATGCGCGGGCGCAACGTGCTGGTGATGATCGATGGGGTCAGCCAGAACAGCTCACGCGGCCTGTCGCGCCAGTTCGACAGCATTTCGCCGTTCAACGTCGAGCGCGTCGAAGTGCTGTCTGGCGCCAGCGCCATCTACGGCGGTGGTGCCACCGGCGGCATCATCAACATCGTGACCAAGAAGGGCGAACCCGGCCCGGCGCGCTTCGAGACCCAGTTGGGGGCCAGCAGCGGTTTCAACAACAGCGACGACCTGGCTACGCGCTTCGCCCAGTCGGTCAGCGGCGGCAACGAGCGGGTCAATGCCCGGTTGGGGGTTTCCGGTGAGCAGAACGAAGCCTTCTACGATGGTGCTGGCGACCAGATCTTCATCGACAACACCCAGACCGACCTGCAGTACAACCGCACCATCGACGTACTCGGTACCTTGGGCCTGCAGCTGAACGACCAGCAGAGCCTCGACCTGTTGGCCCAGTACTACGACTCGGGCAACCACGGCAGCACGGGTATCTACTTCCCCAACCTGAACTACAACGCGCCATCCGACCTGGAAGACGCCGAGCTGCGCAGCGGTTATTCATCGGACCTGGAGCCGCGCACGCGGCGCCTGCTGCTCAATGCCAATTACCACCACACCGACGTGCTGGGCCAGGACTTCTACCTGCAGGCTTCGTACCGCAAGGAAGACGACAACTTCTACCCGTTCCCGTACTACAACCGTGCCACACCCACCGGCTCGCGCGGGGTGTACTTTGCCGCCTCGCAGCAGAACTTCGAGGTCACCAGCCTCAAGGGCCTGTTTGCCAAGCAGTGGGATACGCTGAAGCTGACCTACGGCGTTGACCTGGACCGCGAGCGCTTCAACGCCGAGCAGACCACCTTCAACGCCCAGACTTCGTCCGAGTCGGGTGGCCTGGAGCTGGAAAAGGACAGCAAGGCCGCACGCTACCCCAGCTACCGGGTGGATGGGGTGTCGGTATATGCCCAGCTGGACTGGCATCCCACTGACAACCTGACGTTGTCCGGTGGCGCCCGGCGCCAGCAGATGGACGTGGACGTCAGTGACTTCAAGGGTGTGCCGGGCGGCAGTAACGACTATCAGGTCAACCTGTTCAACGTTGGTGCCATCTACGACTTCAAGAACGGCCACCAGGTGTGGAGCAACTATGGCGAAGGCTTCGACCTGCCTGACCCGGCCAAGTACTACGGCAAGCCGGGCCTGAGTGTGGCCGATAACCCGTTGGCCGGTATCAAGAGCCGCCAGGTGGAATTGGGCTGGCGCTATGCCGACCTGGACTGGGATGCACAGGCAGCGCTGTACTACATCTGGTCGGACAAGATCATCAACGTCGATTCGCAAACGCTGACCATTGACGTGGAAGATCAGAAAAGCCGCGACTTCGGCTTTGAAGGGGCACTGACCCGGCACTTCCAGACCGGCTGGGAAGCTGGCGGCACATTGCACATGACACGCTCCGAGGAAGAGGCCGCCGACGGCGGCTGGATCAAGCGCGATGCCCGATACGCTTCGTTGTCCAAGGCCACCGCGTTCGTCGGCTGGAAGGCCGATGGCCGCAGTGCACGGTTGCAGGCCAACCATGCCTTCAGCCTGAAGGACGATGCCGATCACGAGATTGACGGCTACACCACCTTCGACCTGCTGGGCAGCCAGGACACCGGTTTCGGCACCTTCAGCGCCGGTATCCAGAACCTGCTGGACAAGCAGTACAGCACGGTATGGGGACAGCGCGCGACGTTGTTCTATTCGCCGACCTACGGGCCGGCGTATCTGTATGACTACCAGGGGCGCGGGCGTACCTACACGCTGAGCTGGAGCATGACTTACTGATGGTGGTGGCCTGAACGGGCCTGTTCGCGGGTAAACCCGCTCCTACACGACGGCCCGTGCCCAGCCACCGACAGGTGTCCACCACCGATCCGGTGTAGGAGCGGGTTTACCCGCGAAGGGACCGATTCAGGCAAACGCCGCCAGCAAATCCTGCGCAAATACATGGGCTGCCTCGCCAACCCCCTGTGCCCGGTGCCGGGCCAGGGTGAACGGCACCCCAAAATCAAGCTCAGGGTCCAGCGCCCATAACAGCCCCTCGGCCTCCCAGCCCTGTGCACAGTGGCATGGCAAGTAGCCAATATGCCGTCCCGACAGAATGAACGTCAGCACGCTTTCGATCTGCTCCGCCACTGCCGTACTGCGTCTGCTCTGGAACGGTTCGCCCCCTTTGAGAAAACGGTACGGATGGCGCACCTGGTCCATGTCCAGCAACCGCTCAAGCCCAACATCCGTTTCGCCGTACAGCACATGCCCCTTGCCGCAATACAGCCGCTGTCGCTCGGCGAACAAGGGCTGGTAATCAAAGGCCGCCTGGTTGCCGGAAAAGTAGCTGATGGCATAGTCCAGCCGCTGCTCCAGCAACAGCCGTTCCAGTTCCGCCGGCGGTGCACTGACTAGCTCCAGTTGCACCGATTCCTCTCGCCTGCGAAATGCCGCAATGGCCGCCGCCAGTTTCAGGCTCACCGCCTTGTCCTGATTTTCCGCCATGCCGATGCGCACAGTTCCCAGCAGCCGCCCGGCAACGCCGTTGGCCTGCTGGCGAAACTGCTCGATGTTCAGCAGTAGCCCACGCGCCGCGTCCAAAAGCAGTTCACCTTTTTCCGTCAGGCGAAAACCACCTTTGCCGCGGCTGCACAGGCGGTAACCCAAGCGTGCCTCCAGTTGGGCCATGCGCTGGCTGATGGTGGGCTGGCTCAGGCCCAGCACGCCTTGAGCGGCGCTGAAGCCACCTGCCTCGACTACAGTGACGAACAGCCGCAGCAAGTGCAGGTCGGGATCATGGACTTGTCCGAGCATTACATTGCTCCTGATGAATGTCAGCTTTGCAAACTTGCCATTGGTGCAATGTAACCCGGCTGGCATGCTCGCGGCATCCACCCATTTACCGAGGTGTCCGCCATGCGTCGATCGTTGTGCCTTTTGTCTCTGGTTCTGGCCCTGCCGCTGCAGGCCGAAGAAAAGGTCGTCAACCTCTACAGCTGGGCCGATTACGTCGCCCCGCAAACCCTGCAACGCTTCGAACGGGAAACCGGCTACAAGGTGCGTTACGACACCTTTGACACCCCCGAGGTACTGGAAACCAAGCTGCTGACTGGTGGTAGCGGCTATGACGTGGTGGTGCCGTCATCCACCGTGCTGGCCCGGGCGCTCAAGGCCAATGCCCTGCAACCGCTGGACGCTCAGGCCATGCCTGGCTACGGCAACCTCGACAAGGACCTGCTGGGCAAACTGGCCGAGGTTGACCCCGGCAACCGCCATGCTGTGCCGTACACCTGGGGCACGCTGGGCCTGGGGGTAAATGTGGAGGCGGTACGCCAGCGCCTTGGTGATGTACCGCTGGATAGCCTCGACCTGTTGTTCAAGCCCGAGTACGCCACCCGCCTGAAGGGTTGCGGCATCGCCATACCTGACTCGCCCCAGGAGGTGATCGGCGTAGCCCTGAACTACCTGGGCAAGGACCCTTACAGCCAGAACAAGGGTGACCTGGCTGCCGCGCAGAACCTGCTCAGCCAGTTGCAGCCGTCGATCAGCTACGTCGCCAATGGCCGGCAGATCAACGACCTGGCCAATGGCAGCGTGTGCCTGGCGCTGACCTACAACGGCGATGCCGCGATGGCCGCCGACCAGGCCCGCCGTGCCGGCAAGCCGTTCGAGGTGATCTACCGCATCCCCCGCGAAGGCACGCTGGTATGGCAGGACAACCTGGTCATCCCCAAGGACGCCCCACACCCCGAGGCCGCCCGGGCGTTCATCGCCTTCATGCTCAAGCCTGAGTCGGTGGCAGCGCTGACCAACACGCTGTTCTTCGCCAACGCCAACCAGGCTGCCACACCGCTGGTGGACGAAGCGGTGCGCAACGACCCGGATATCTATCCGTCGGCCGAGGTGCGTCAGCGCCTGTATGCCGACCGCAGCATGGCCCTGGCCGACCTGCGCCAACGCAACCGTCTGTGGACCGCCTTCCGCAGCCGGCAGTAGCCCATGACAATCAAGGAGCCCGACCGTGGACCAAGCCGCAAGCAACGACCAGGCAATTACCCGCGATAGCCTGTATGGGACCGCCGCAGAAAGCACCTACGCCGGTGTTGTCAGTTTTTCCCGCCGCCGCTACAGCCGCGATTTGCGCGGTGTGGATGTGGTGGTCAGCGGTGTGCCATTCGACACGGCCACCAGTAACCGCCCCGGCGCGCGTTTCGGCCCGCGGGCGATTCGTGCGGCCTCGGTTCAGCAGGCCTGGGCCCGCCACTGGCCGTGGGCGTTCGACCCGTTCGACCACCTGGCGGTGATCGACTATGGTGACTGCCCCTTCGACAGCGGCACGCCGCAGTCGGTACCGGACAGCATCGAGGCCCATGCCGAGCATATTCTGCAGGCGGGGTGCGCCATGCTCACCCTCGGTGGCGACCACTTCATCAGCTACCCGCTGCTCAAGGCTCACGCCCGCCGCCATGGCCCGCTGGCGCTCATTCATTTCGATGCGCACAGTGACACCTGGCCAGACGAGGCGGGCAAGCGCATCGATCACGGCACCATGTTCTGGCATGCCGCCCGCGAAGGCCTGGTTGACCCGGCCCACTCGGTACAGATTGGCCTGCGCACGACCAATGACGACAGCCAGGGCTTTGCCATTCTCGACGCCAGGCAAGTGCACCGCCAGGGCACAGAGGCGGTGATTGCGGCGATTCGCCAGCGGGTGGGCGAGCGGCCGGTGTACCTGACCTTCGACATTGACTGCCTCGATCCGGCCTACGCACCCGGTACCGGAACGCCTGTGTGTGGCGGGCTGAGCACGGTGCAGGCGCTGGAGATTCTGGGTGGGCTGCGTGGCATCAACCTGGTAGGCATGGACTTGGTGGAAGTGGCGCCAGCCTATGACCATGCCGATATCACTGCTTTGGCCGGGGCAACCTTGGCCATGGAGATGCTGTGCCTGTATGCGGCGCGGCACAAGGTGGACAACGGCCAGTAGATTTTGCGGCCATTCGCGGGCAAGCCCGCTCCCACACGTGTCTCACAGGGCCAGAAATCTGTGGGTGACCGTGGGAGCGGGCGCGCCCGCGAATGGCTGCAAAGCAGCCCTCCGAGGCCCATACTGAAACATCAGGAATCATCTCCACCCGCATTCACACTTTTGCCGCGAACCCCTCGCGCCTTAGGCTATCAAACCCACCAGGCGCGGCATTTTCGTACAGGAGGTGAAGCATGACCCCGACATTGCCCATCCTGGCCCTCGGCCTGGCCTTGTGCCTGCCCGCGCACGCGGCGGCGCAGCAGCCCGTGCAACGTGCTGCCGGCAACAATAACCCTTACAACAGCCCGATCCAGCGGGTCAACCCGAACAGCCGTCAAGGCAGCATGCCGGCTGCGCCACCGGTACGTGGCCCGTCCACCGACCCGTACCAGCGCCCACCCACCCTGGACAACCGTGGCATCGGCAACGGCGACAACCTGCGCCGTCAGCAGCAAACCCCGAACCTGGAACCCACCCGGCCACCCCGTGACAACCCACGTGCGCCGTAAAACCACTTGAAAGGAATCCGGCATGCTTCGAGCACCCTGGCTGGCCACCCTGGCTGCTGCCGCGCTACTGCCCTTGTGGGCGCATGCGGCGGCCGAACAGCGATTTCCCAGCGAAGAAGGTACCTTGATCGTCAGCACGCTTGCCGATGGCCTACGCAACCCTTGGGCCCTGGCCTTCCTGCCCGGCGGCAAGGACATGCTGGTGACCGAGCGGGCGGGCAACCTGCGGCTGGTCAATGCCGAAGGCAAGGTTGGCCCGTCGATCAGTGGTGTACCCAAGGTCTGGGCCGAAGGCCAGGGTGGCTTGCTGGATGTGGCGCTGTCACCGGAGTTCGGCAAGGACCGCACCGTTTACCTGTCCTACGCCGAGGAGGGTAGTGACGGCAAGGCCGGTACTGCGGTCGGCCGCGGGCAGCTGTCCGAGGACCGCGCCCGGCTGGAGAATTTCACCGTGATTTTCCGCCAGCAGCCCAAGTTGTCGGTGGGTAACCACTTCGGCTCGCGGCTGGTGTTCGACCGCGACGGCTACCTGTTCATCGCCCTGGGCGAGAACAACCAACGCCCCACTGCTCAGGACCTGGACAAGTTGCAAGGCAAGGTCGTGCGTATTCTGCCGGACGGCGAAGTGCCCAAAGACAACCCCTTCGTCGGCAAGGGCAACGTGCGCCCGGAGATCTGGTCGTACGGCCACCGTAATCAGCAAGGCGCCGCCCTCAACCCCTGGACCGGCCAGCTGTGGACCCACGAGCACGGCCCGCGCGGTGGTGATGAAATCAACATCCCAAAGCCTGGCAAGAACTATGGCTGGCCGATGGCGACCCACGGCATCAACTATTCGCTGCTGCCAATTCCCGAGGCCAAGGGCAAGCATGTGGACGGCATGATCGACCCGCACCATGTCTGGGAAAAGTCACCGGGTATCAGCGGCATGGCGTTCTACGACAGCCCGAGGTTCAAGGCCTGGGACCACAATCTATTCATCGGTGCGTTGGCCACTCAGGAATTGATCCGCTTGCAACTGGACGGCGACAAGGTGGTGCACGAAGAGCGGTTGCTCGGTGACCTGAACGCGCGTATCCGTGATGTGCGGGTGGGGCCGGATGGTTACCTGTATGTCCTGACCGATGACAAGGACGGCGCGCTGCTCAAGGTAGGCCTGGCCGACTGACGCGCGCCTGCACCGAGGGTGACAGTCGGGTAGAATGCGGCCATGGCCATCGACCCCCAATCCCTCTACCAGCAAGCCCTGAGCACTCGGGGCTACGTTGCTGATCCCGCCCAGGCCCGCGTCGTCGAGGCCTTGCAAGGCTGCTTCCAGTCCCTCGAGCAGGGCCGCCCCACCCAGGGCCTCTACCTCTGGGGCCCGGTCGGGCGCGGCAAGACGTGGCTGATGGACCAGTTCCACCAGTGTCTGCGCATACCGAGCCGGCGCCAGCACTTCCACCACTTCATGGCCTGGGTGCATCAGCGCCTGTTTCAGCTCAACGGTACCGCCGACCCGCTGCTGGCCCTGGCGGCGGAGCTGGCGCGGCAAATCCGCGTGCTGTGCTTCGATGAACTGTTCGTCAACGACATCGGTGATGCGATCATCCTCGGCCGCCTGTTTCAGGTACTGTTCGATCAGGGCGTGGTGATTGTTGCCACTTCCAACCAGCCGCCCGAGCAGCTCTACCGCGATGGCTTCAACCGCGAGCGGTTCCTGCCGGCCATCGCCGCCATTGGTCGTCACATGCAGGTACTGCCGGTAGCGGGCGAGCAGGATCACCGCCTGCACCCCGGTGAAGCGCGGCAGCGCTATTGGGTAGCCGAGGCAGGGCAGGTCAGCCAGTTGGCCGAGGTGTTCCGCCAGCTCAGCCCCGAAGACGCCGGCACCGATCAGCCCTTGGTTATTGGCTCAAGGCACATTCACGTCGTGCGGCGTAGTGAGCAGGCTATCTGGTGTCGTTTCACCGATCTGTGCGATCAACCCCTGGCCGCCATGGAGTTCATGGCCTTGTGCGACCGTTTTCCCTCGATTCTGGTATCCGGCATTCCGGCGCTGGGCGGGGAACAGCGGGCGGGGCGTATTGCCCGTGGTACCGAAGATGGCGCGGCGAGGGTAGTGGCGGGCGACCGTGAACTGCCTGCGCTGTCGCCCAAGGACGATGCGGTTCGCCGCTTCATTGCCCTGGTCGACGAATGCTATGACCGCCGGGTGGCGTTGTACCTGGAGGCACAGGTGCCGCTCGATGCCCTCTACACTCAAGGGTATCTGGCGTTCCCGTATCAGCGCACCCTGAGCCGGCTACGGGAGATGCAACTGCAACGCTTCGCCTGAAAAGGAGCCGACCATGCAGCCGTTATCGCATCATCTGCTGACCCAGGCCTATAACAATGGCTGGGCCAACCACCGCCTGTACAAGGCCTGCCTGCAACTGACCCAGGACGAGTTCGTCGCCCCGCGTTGCAGCTTCTTCCCGTCGATCAAGGCCACCCTCAACCACTTGCTGACGGTGGATTGGTTTTACCTGCATATGCTGGAGTGCGAGCAGCGCGGCGAGCAGCCCGATACAGACGGCGAACGTTTTTTCGACCCGGAACAGCCGTTTGCCACCTGTACCGACCTGCATGCCGAGCAGGCCCAGGCTGACCACCGTTTGATCGCCTACTGCCGGGGGCTGAGTGATGGCGACCTAGGCCGCTATGTGAGCGTCGTGCGGCCTGATCGGGTGCAGCGCGAGCAGCGGCTGCGTTTGCTGGCGCATCTGTTCGAACATCAGGTGCATCACCGTGGGCAGGTGCACGCGATGCTCAGTGATACCGCGGTCAGGCCACCTCAGCTGGATGAGTTTTTCTGCGAGGAAGAGGCCGAATTGCGGGCGGGCGACTTTGCCGAGCTGGGCTGGACAGAAGCGCTGGTCTGGAACGTGTAGAGGAACCCTGTGGTAGCAGCGGGATTGCGCAAAGTTCCAAAGCCTGCGCGCTCCCACAGGGGACCAATCATTGGCTCACTTGCCCAGCCATTCGATCAGGGTGCGATTGAACCGCACCGGTTCCTCGATTTGTGGCGCATGCCCCATGCCTTCGAAGGTGATCAGCTCACCTTTGGGTATCAGCTTGGCCACCTGCGGCCCTAGCTCGGCATATTTGCCCAGCTTGGCCTTCACTTCCGACGGCGCGATATCGCTGCCGATGGCCGTGGTGTCCTTGTCGCCGATCAGCAGCAGGGTTGGCATCTGCAGGTGCTTGAACTCGTAGTACACCGGCTGGGTAAAGATCATGTCGTAGATCAGTGCCGAGTTCCACGCCACCGCTTCATGCCCGGGCCCTTTGTTCAGGCCCACCAGCATCTGCACCCAGCGTTCGTATTCAGGCTTCCAGCGCCCGACGTAATAGGTTTTGCGTTCATAGGCGCGTACGCCTCCGGCGTCCAGCTTGAGCTCGCGGGCATACCACTGGTCCACGGTGCGGTAGGGCACGCCCAGGGCTTTCCAGTCCTCCAGACCGATCGGGTTGACCATTGCCAGGCGTTCCACCTGCTGTGGGTACATCAGCGCATAGCGGGTGGCGAGCATGCCGCCGGTGGAGTGGCCGAGCACAATGGTTTGCTTTACACCCAGCTGTTCGAGCAGGGCATGGGTGTTGTCGGCCAGTTGCTGAAAGCTGTACTGGTAATGCGCCGGTTTGCTTGACGTACAGAAGCCGACCTGGTCGGGCGCGATGACCCGGTAGCCGGCCTTGCTCAAGGCGTCGATGGTGGTTTCCCAGGTGGCGGCGCAGAAGTTCTTGCCGTGCATCAGCACCACGTTGTGGCCGTTGGCCTCGCCCTGGGCGGGCACGTCCATGTAGCCCATCTGCAGGGCCTGGCCCTGGGACTTGAAGTCGAAATGCTTGAGGGGGTGCGGGTAGCTGAAGCCTTCGAGCTGGGGGCCGTAGGTAGGCGACTCGGCAGCGATGGCCGAACTGCCGGCAAGGCAGGCCAGGGCCAGGGCGGTTGCGCGCAGCATGGGGGCACTCCGTGTTGGGCCAGGTAGGAAGGGGCGACTGTAGCAGGCAGTGGACCACGCGAAACCTGAAAGGTGTTACCAGGCGTGAAACCAGCCCAGGGTAATCATCGCAAGCACTGCATAGCGGCCAGCCTTGGCCAGGGTCACCAGCAACAGGAAGCGCCAGAACGGCTCACGCATGATCCCGGCGATCAGCGTCAGCGGGTCGCCGATCACCGGCATCCAGCTGAGCAGCAGCGACCATTGCCCCCAGCGTTGGTAGCGCTGCTGCGCACGCGCCAGCTGGGCAGCGCTGAAAGGAAACCAGCGTTTGTCGCGCAGGTGCTCGATGGCCCGGCCCAGCAGCCAGTTGACCACCGAGCCGAGCACGTTGCCCAGGGTGGCTACCAGCAGCAGGATCGCCCATGCCTCGGGCTGGCGCAGCAACAGACCGACCAGCACGGCCTCTGATTGCAGCGGAAGCAGGGTGGCGGCACCAAAGGCGCTGAGAAACAGCGCCCCCAGGCTGAGCATCAGTAGTTGGCGACCACGGTGTCCTGGCCATCCTGGGTCACCCCGATGACCTGGTAGGCATCCTTGTGGTCGCCCATTTCCATGCCGGGCGAGCCCATGGGCATGCCTGGCACGGCCAGGCCCTTGAGGTCGTTGCGCTTGGCCAGCAGGCGCACCTGCTCGGCCGGCACGTGGCCTTCGACGAACTTGCCGTCGATCACCCCGGTGTGGCACGACGCCAGGCGCGGCGCCACGCCCAGGCGTTGCTTGACGGCGCTCATGTTTGGCTCGACGTGGTCGTTGACGGTAAAACCGTTGTCACGCAGGTGGCTGATCCAGGCCTTGCAGCAGCCGCAGTTGGGGTCGCGGTAGACGTCGATGGTCTCGGCGGCCTGGGCCAGGCCGGTGACGGCCAGCAGGCTCAGGGTCAGCAGGTGTTTGCGCAGCATGGTGAAGCACTCCTTTAAAAACGCAGGCGGATACCGGCGACCAGGCGGGTCTGGCCCAGGTCTTCGCCGTCTTCGCGGGCCTGGTTGGCACGCGAGCCGTGCAGGCGGTTGAAACTGAGCCCGACGTAGGGGGCGAAGCCGCGCGTGATCTCGTAGCGCAGGCGCAGGCCCACCTCGCTGTCGGCCAGCCCCGCGCCTTGTTCGCGCCCGGCATCGTTGCGCCCGTAGAGGTTGGCCTCCAGGGTCGGCTCCAGTATCCAGCGGTTGGTCAGCAGCATAGCGTAAGCGGCTTCCAGGCGCAGCGCGGTCTGTTGCCGCTCGCCTGCATAGGCGGTGGCTTGCAGCTCCAGGCCGTACAACGGTGTGCCCTGGATGCCGAAGGCGGCCCAGGTTTGGCCACTGGCAGGCTTGAAGTCCTGGCGTACACCGGCCACCAGTTCCCACCACGGGCTCACGGCATGGCCCCACAGCGCCTGCAGCTCGGCCTTGTGGGTATTGCCCTGTTCGCGTTCGCCTTCGGTGCGCAGCCACAAGCGGTCGATATCGCCGCCGACCCAGGCGGTGGCGTTCCAGTTCAGGGCGCTGCTGCTCTCGAAGTTCTGGTATTCGAGCTTGTCCACGATCACTGCCCAGTTCAGCGCCCGGTCATGCACTGGGTGCCCTGGCAATGGCGGGAAGGCGGCGCGGCGGTCGGCGTCGGTGATGACAGGCAGGGGTGTGCGAGGCTGGCTGAGGAAAGGCTGGCCATGGCCCATGCTTTCATGGTTCATGGGCATGGCCTGATGGCCCATCTGGCCGTGGTTCGCGTGTTCGAAACCCGCGGCCATCGCCCGTTCACTGGCGAGCAAGGTCAGTAGCGTCACGCCTGCCACGATGCTGCGGTTGCGGGTGTCATTCATCGACGCGTACCTCGCGGAGCATGCCGCTCTCCATGTGGTAGAGCAAGTGGCAGTGGTAGGCCCAGCGGCCCAGCGCGTCGGCGGTCACCCGGTAGGTGCGTCGGCTGCCGGGCGGGATGTCGACGGTGTGCTTGCGCACCAGGAACTGGCCATGCTCGTCTTCCAGGTCGCTCCACATGCCGTGCAGGTGGATGGGGTGGGTCATCATGGTGTCGTTGACCAGGGTGATACGCACGCGCTCACCGTAGGTCAGCCGCAGCGGTTCGGCGTCGCTGAACTTGATACCGTCGAACGACCAGGCGAAGCGCTCCATATGGCCGGTCAGGTGCAGCTCGATGTCACGCGATGGCGGGCGGCCGTCCGGGTCGGGGTAGGGGCTGCGCAGGTCGGCGTAGGTCAGCACGCGGCGACCATTGTCACGCAGGCCTATGCCAGGGTCGGCCAGGTTGGGACGCGGTGCCATGCTCTGCATGTCCACCAGCGGGTTGCCGGTTTCACTGACCGGGTGTTGCTGCATGGCCGACATGGCGGCGTGGCCCATGCCGGCCATGTTGCCGTGGTTCATGCCGGGCGGGTTACTGTGGTCCATGCCCGCCATGGCATCCATACCGCCGTGGCCCATGTCCTCCATGCTCAGCACTGGGCGTGGGTCGGGGGCAGGCACCGGTGCCTGCAGCCCGGCCGCACGGGCCAGGGTGCCGCGGGCGAAGCCGGTGCGGTCCATGCTTTGGGCGAACAGGGTGTAGGCGGGTTGGTCACCCACGGTCACCAGCACGTCGTAGGTCTCTGCCACGGCAATGCGCACTTCATCCACGCTCACCGGGGTCACCGGCAAGCCGTCGGCGGCGATCACCGTCAGCTTCAGCCCGGGGATGCGGAAGTCGAAATAGGTCATGGCTGAGGCGTTGATCAGCCGCAGGCGCACGGTTTCGCCTGGCTGGAACAGGCAGGTGAAGTTGCCTTGTGGTGGTTGGCCGTTGAGCAGGTAGGTGTAGGTGGCGGCGCTGATATCCGCGAGGTCGGTTGGGCTCATGCGCATGCGCGCCCAGGCCGTGCGTTCGGCGACGGTGGGGCTCCAGCCGTTTTCGGCCACGTCATCGATGAAGTCGCCAACCGTGCGCTTGTGGAAGTTGTACGCGTCGGACTGCTTCTTCAGCGTCGCCATCAGCTGCTCCGGCGCCTGGTCTGACCAGTCGCTGAACAGCAGCACATGATCGCGCTGGTAGCGGTGCGTTTCGGGCTCGCGTGGCTCGATCACGATCGCCCCGTATACCCCGGCTTGCTCCTGCAGCCCCGAATGGCTGTGGTACCAGTAGGTGCCGCTCTGGCGCAGGGTGAACTGGTACAGGTAGTCGCCGCCGGGCTCGATGCCAGCGAAGCTCAGGCCAGGCACGCCGTCCATGTTGGCCGGCAGGATGATGCCGTGCCAGTGGATCGAGGTGTCCTGCGCCAGTCGGTTGCGCACGCGCAAGGTCACGGTGTCACCTTCGCGCCAGCGCAGCAGTGGGCCGGGCAGGCTGTTGTTGACGGTCAGTGCGGTACGCGGCCGGCCTGTGATGTTGACCGGGGTCTGGCCAATGAACAGCTCGAAATGCTGGCCGGCCAGGTCTCGGCCTTCGGCGGCCTGGGCCAGCGGGCGCCACAGCCCCAAGCCCGCCAGCGTGCTGGCGGCGCCCAGGCCTTTGACAAACGTACGGCGGGAGGGGTTGCGCAACATGGCGTGGCCTCATGCAGAAGAGCCACGATGTTCGCTGCCGCCGGCTGTCAGGTAGCTGAGGTGCACATTACAGTGTTGTCAGCTTGCTGCTTCGTCGATGCGGAGGTCGCGCATCAGCAGGCCGTAGTCGAGGGCAACCTGTTCCGGAATCGGCAGGTACACCACATGGCCATCGCCCGGTGCGACCTCGATGGCGTGCTGCTGGCGGTTGTGCAGGCGGTGCAGGTCGAAGTGGTAGTTACCGCGCGGGGTCATCAGCTCCAGATGGTCGCCCACGGCGAAGCGGTTCTTCACCTTGACCTCGGCGAGGCCGTCGATACGCACGCCGGTCAGCTCGCCAACGAATTGCTGGCGTTCGGACACCGAGTTGCCCCGCTGGTAGTTCTGGTACTCGTCGTGCACGTGGCGGCGCAGGAAACCTTCGGTGTAACCGCGTTGTGCCAAGGATTCGAGGTTACCCATCAGGGCGCGGTCGAATGGCCGCCCGGCCACCGCGTCGTCGATCGCCTGGCGATACGACTGCACCGCACGGGCACAGTAGAAGTGCGATTTGGTGCGACCCTCGATCTTCAGCGAATGCACACCCATCAAGGCCAGGCGCTCGACGTGCTGGATGGCGCGCAGGTCCTTGGCGTTCATGATGTAGGTGCCGTGTTCATCCTCGAACGCCGGCATTTCAGTGCCGGGGCGGTTGCTTTCCTGCAGCAGGAACACCTGGTCGGTGGGGGCACCCAGGCCCAGGGTGGGCTGCACTTGGCGCACGATGTCACCGGTGGCGTTCTCGGTGGCTGGTGTGGCGTCGTATTTCCAGCGGCAGGCATTGGTGCAGGTGCCCTGGTTGGCGTCACGCTTGTTGAGGTAGCCCGACAGCAGGCAACGGCCGGAATAGGCCATGCACAGGGCGCCGTGCACGAACACTTCCAGTTCCATGCCCGGCACCTGCTGGCGGATTTCCTCGATTTCGTCCAGCGACAGCTCTCGCGACAGGATCACCCGGCTCAGGCCAAGTTGCTGCCAAAACTGCACGCTCGCCCAGTTGACGGTGTTGGCCTGCACCGACAGGTGCACCGGCATCTGCGGGAAGTGCTGGCGCACCAGCATGATCAGGCCGGGGTCGGACATGATCAGCGCGTCCGGCGCCATCTCGATCACGGGTGCCAGGTCTTTGAGGAAGGTCTTGAGCTTGGCATTGTGCGGGGCGATGTTGACCACCACGTAGAAGCGCTTGCCCAAGGCGTGCGCCTCCTCGATCCCCAGTGCCAGGTTGGCGTGATCGAACTCGTTGTTGCGCACCCGCAAGCTGTAACGCGGCTGGCCGGCGTAGACCGCATCGGCGCCGTAGGCAAACGCGTAGCGCATGGTCTTTAGAGTGCCGGCGGGGGCCAGCAGTTCGGGCTTGGCAGTAGGGTTCATGTGCGCACCGGGGCAAAAAGGCGGCGATGCTAGGGGCGATGGACAAGGTGCGTATTGATTTGCGTCAAGAGAGCGCGGCACTTTTGTCCAGGTGCGGTGCACTAATCACTCATAAGCCATGTGAGGAACTGCGATGAACGAAACCGCGCTACAGAACAAAGCCCTGGCAGTACTTTTGGCGCTGGTGACCATTGCCTTCTTCTGGATTCTCCTGCCGTATTACGGCGCAATCTTCTGGGCGGTGATCCTCGGTATCCTGTTCGCCCCGCTGCAGCGTCATTTGCTGATCCGCAGCGGGCGGCGGCGTAACCTTGCCGCGGTCACATCCACACTGGTGTGCCTGCTTGTGGCGATCCTGCCGGTAATCATCACCAGCGCCCTGCTGGTACAAGAAGGCGCCACGCTGTACCAGCGCATCGAAAGCGGGCAACTGGACATCGCCGGTTACGTCGAGCGCGGCAAGGACATGCTCCCGGCATTCGCCCAGCGTGGCCTGGACAACATGGGCATGGGTAACCTCGACGGGTTGCGTGACAAGATCACCAAGTGGGCAACCCAGGGTAGCCAGGTATTGGCCAGCCAGGCATTCAGCTTTGGCCAGGGCACATTCGAGTTCCTGATCAGTTTCGGCATCATGCTGTACCTGCTGTTCTTTTTCCTGCGTGATGGCCCGGAAGTCGCGCGCCGGGTGCGCATGGCCGTGCCGCTGCCCGAGCACCAGAAGCGTCGTTTGCAGTTGAAATTCAATCGTGTGGTGAGGGCGACGGTGAAGGGCAACGTGCTGGTGGCCATTACCCAAGGTGCATTGGGTGGCTTTATTTTCTGGGTGCTGGATATCCCGAGTGCATTGGTGTGGGCGGTGCTGATGGCGTTTCTGTCGCTGCTGCCGGCGGTGGGCGCGGGCATCATCTGGGCGCCGGTGGCGGCGTATTTCCTGCTGACCGGGGCGATACTGCCAGGGGTGGTGCTTACTGCATTCGGGGTGCTGGTGATCGGCCTGGTGGATAATGTGTTGCGGCCCATCCTGGTGGGCAAGGATACCCGCATGCCGGACTACCTGATCCTGGTGTCGACCCTTGGCGGGCTGGCGGTGTTCGGCCTCAACGGCTTTGTGATCGGCCCGTTGATCGCGGCGCTGTTCGTCTCCAGCTGGGCGATCTTTGCCGCGACCAAACCGCAGGTGCAATTGCCGCAATAGCGTTCAAACCTGAGGGTAGTCGGGTGTGGAGCGGCCCTGTTTCGCAAAAGGGCCGCTTCCACAGAGAAACCGCAGGGTCAGAAGGCTTGCGGCATCTCGCCCTTGGCCAGGCGCCGGTTGATGTCGGCAATCACTTCGGGCAGATCGTTGATGGTGTCGATCAGGTAGTGCGGGCGGGAGCCGGCAAACAGTGCATGGATACGCTGGCGCTCGCTTTCCAGTTTTTCGGCACTCAGCGCCCGGAAGCCTTCCCAGGTCAGGCCTAGGGCATTGCCCGAACAGACCAGTGCCACGGTCCACATGCCGGCACGGCGGCCTTCAAGAATGCCTGGCACGGTGTCGTCCACCTTCACGCAGGCCGCCACATCGTCAATCCCCAGCGCAATCACGTTGGCCAAGGCCTGGGCCGGCCATGGGCGGCCGTTCGGGGTTTCATCTGTGGCCACCACGTGGTCGGCCACATAGCCGTTCTGCGCCGCCAGTTCAACCACCTTGTCCATCACCACTTTCGGGTAGCCCGAGCACGAACCGATCTTCAGGCCGTCCTGGCGTAGACCGGTGAGGGTGTCCAGCGCACCGGGGATCAGAGCCGAGTGCACAGCGATCTTCTCGATCTGCAGCGGCATGAAGCGGTTGTAGATGGCGGTAACGTCATCATCGGTCGGGGTACGGCCGAACACCTTGCGGTAGCGCTCGGCAATTTCCGGTACGTCGCACAGGGTGCGGATATGGTCCCATTTGCCCATGCCCATCGGGCCTCGGGCTTCCTCGATGGACACCTGCACGTCGAACTCGGCAAAGGCCTCGACAAAGATCTGGGTGGGGGCGAATGAGCCGAAATCGACCACGGTACCAGCCCAGTCGAGGATGGCGGCTTGCAATTGGGTGGGGTTGTTGTAGTTCATGTGCGCAAATTCCTGAGTTCGGGTGGGCAAAGCGTCAGATGTCCAGCACTTCCATTTCCCGCAGCACGTCGGCCACAGCATTCACGGCGGCCTGCATGCCGTCCGCCCCGACCACACCGATACAGCCGACGCGGAAGGTTTCGACCTGAGTCAACTTGCCCGGGTAGAGAATGAAACCCTTGGCCTTGACCCGCTCGTAGAAGTCCTTGAACTGGTAGCGGGCATCGGTGGGGGCGTGGAAGGTGACGATGATCGGCGCCTGGATTTCGGCGGGCAGAAAACTGCGCAGGCCGATGGCTGCCATGCCGTCGAGCAGCGTCTTGCAGTTGTCTGCGTAGCGCTGGTGGCGGGCCGGAAGGCCACCTTCCTCGTTGTATTGCTGCAGCGCTTCATGCAGGGCCGCGACCACGTGGGTAGGCGGGGTGAAGCGCCATTGCCCGGTCTTGGCCATGTAGGCGTGCTGGTCGTGCAGGTCCATGGCCAGCGAGTGGGCATTGCCTTCGGCGGCCGCCAGGGCGTTCTTTTCGGCGAAGACGAAGCCCATGCCGGGTACGCCTTCCAGGCACTTGCCGGAGGCTGCGATCAGCGCTTCGAAGGGGATTTCGCGGGCATCGATCGGCAATGCTCCGAACGAGCTCATGGCATCGATGATCAGGCGCTTGCCATGGCGTTTGATCACCTGGGCGATCTCGGGGAGCGGGTTGAGAATGCCGGTGCTGGTTTCGCAGTGGATCAGCGCCACATGGGTGATGGCCGGGTCTTCGGCCAGCAGCCGGTCGACGTCGGCGGCGGTGGTCGGCTGGTCTTCGGCCGTTTCGAAGGTGCTGTAGGTGCGGCCCAGCACTTTGCAGATCTTTGCCAGGCGCTGGCCGTACGCGCCGTTGATCAGTACCAGAACCTTGCCATCGCGTGGCACCAAGGTGCCGATGGCCGCTTCCACGGCGAAGGTGCCGCTGCCTTGCAGGGGAACGCAGTGGTGGCTGCTGGCGCCGTCGATGATGGCCAGCAGTTGTTCGCAAACGCTGGCAGTCAGTTGGTTGAAGTCACGGTCCCAGGAGCCCCAGTCCACCAGCATGGCTTGGCGGGTGCGGATTGATGTGGTCAAGGGACCTGGGGTCAGCAGAATCGGGGCGTTGCTCATTCCGTTATTCCTCACAAGCGGTGGGCTGAAACTACGGGGCCTAGGTTGCAATTCGCGTTGTCATCAATCAAATTGTTTGTTGTTATCCCAGCTATAAGTCAGGCCGATAAATATGAACCTGTTCCAGCTACGCGCTTTCGACGCCGTGGCCCGTGAGGGCAGCTTTACCCGTGCTGCCGAGCGCCTGTTCATCAGCCAGCCGGCGGTGACCGGGCACGTCAAGGCCCTGGAAGAGCACTACCAGATCACCTTGCTGCGGCGTACCGCACGGCGCGTGGAACTGACCGAGGAGGGCACGCGCCTGGCGGCCATCACCCGCGCCATGTTCGGCCTGGCCGAAGAGGCGCAGGCCATGCTCGAGGCCAACCGCCAACTGCTGACCGGGCGCCTGGAGGTAGCCGCCGACGGCCCGCACCGGGTCATGCCGATGCTGGCGCTGTTGCGTGAGCGGTACCCTGGCGTCACCGTCAACTTGCGCCTGGGCAATGCACAGGAGACGTTGGCTGCGCTGCTTGGCGAGCATGCCGACGTGGCGGTGCTGACCGAAATCGAGCCGCGCAAGGGGCTGCATCTGCAAACGCTCTGTGAGTCGCGCCTGTGTGCGTTGTTACCTGTGGGGCATGCCTGGGCCACCGAGCGGGAGGACTTGCCGTTGGCCGCGCTGCACCAGCAGATCATGGTGCTGCGCGAACCCAGTTCCACCACCCGGCGCACCTTCGACAAGGCCTGCTTCAAGGCGGGCGTGCAACCGCGTGTATTGCTGGAACTGGACAGCCGGGAGGCGGTAACCGAGGCAGTGGCCTCGCAACTGGGGATTGGCGTTGTTTCTTCCACTGAAGTGGCCAATGATCCCCGTGTGGTGGCACGACCATTGGCCGGTGAGGGTCTTGTCAACCAACACGTGATCGGCTGCCTGGAGCGCCGTCGCGAACTGCGCCTGATTCAGGCGTTCCTGAGTCTGGCCGCGGGGCTATGATGGCTGTTTGCTGCGGGGCACCCTAGGCTCTGTATGAAAAGCCTTGATACTCGGTGATGCTGCGTTGAAAACAGCCTCGGAATGCTCATTTACAACCCGTAAACTCCGCTTCCTCGGCTGTTTTCGCCTTGCCTGACCTTCGTCTCAAGGCTTTTCATACAGACCCTAATATGGCCGGCAATCAGCCGACAGGACCGTCGATGAGCGACAAAGACACCATTTCCATGCAACTGGTGCGCGAAGCGCTGTTGCAGACCTGCCCTGCCGGTGAGCCTGACAGTGGCTTGCTGGCCAGGGCGGGTATTGCCGTTGAACAACTGCACCTGCCAGAGGCAAGGGTCAGTGCCGAATCCTATGCCCGCCTGTGGCGCTTGCTGGCCCGGCGCTGCAACGACGAGTTTTTCGCGATGGACCCGCGCGGTTTGTGCAGTGGCAGCCTGGCTTTCATGTGCCGTGCCAGCATGGGCCAACCGACCCTGGGCGCAGGCCTGGAAACCTCGCTGGCATTTCTGTCGCTGATGCTTCAAGACATGCAGCCCAGCCTGGTGCGCCAGGAAGGCCTGGCCGAAATTGTCATCAATGAGCCGCGTGACGAACCGCGCCGGGCGTTTACCTATTTCACGTTCTGGATGATCGTGCATGGCGTGGCTTGCTGGCTGGCCGGGCGGCGCATCCCGATTCTGAGCATCGATCTGCGTTGTGCCGAACCGCCTTTTTGCGACGACTACCGGGTCATGTTTTCGGAGAGCCTGCATTTTGAGCGTCCACGCACACGCATGATCATTGCTTCGCAATGCCTCGACTTGCCCCTGCGCCGCAGCGAGGAGGAACTGCAGCGTTTTCTGGCCGAAGCGCCGGGCAATATCCTGGTCAAGTACCGTGACCCGGCCAGCCTCGGGCGGCGTATCCGCACCGACCTGTTGCGCCTGGCCCCTGAGCAATGGCCCGATGCTGACAGCCTGGCCCGGCAGCTGTGCCTGTCGCCATCGACCCTGCGGCGGCGCCTGGCAGAAGAGGGGCAGAACTACCAGGGCCTGAAGGACAGCGTACGACGGGAGCTGGCGATCGCCTGGCTCAGCCAGGAAGACGTGGCCATGGGCGAGCTTGCCGAGCGTTTGGGGTTTGCCGACAGCAGCTCGTTCTATAAGGCATTTCGCAAGTGGTTCGGCTGCAACCCGGGGCATTATCGGGCATTGATCCAGGCGCGAGGGGCAGGGCACTGAAGGGCCATCGCTTGCGGCGGCAGGCATGACACGGCGTCCATGTCGAGCGCCTGGTCGGGCGCTCACCCAGTCCTACCTGCGGGCAGCCGAGCGCGCAGAGGGGTGATGAGCGGCGGCCAAACCAGTCATCCAGATTGACAGCTTTGGCCATTGCCGCCGCGCATGAGCGGCGCGAACATCGTCGGACCGATGCTTCAACTCCAAAAACAAGAAACCAGGAGTCCGATGATGCGCGATTACGCCGAGGCCGCTCGTGCGTTTGACCATGCCCAGGCCGCAGTGGCGGCATTGCATGGCAGCCTTGAGGCCCTTAATGCCTGTGTCGAATGTTGTGACCGGCATGCCGGTGACGGCAAGCTGGCGCTGATACATGAAGATCGCGATGGTAACAGCGCGCGCTATAGCTTCGATCAGCTTCAGGTGCAGGCTGCACGGTTCGCCAATGTGCTAAGGGCGCAGGGGGTGGGCGTTGGAGACCGGGTTGCCGGCTTGATGCCGCGCACCCCCGAACTGCTGGTGACCATCCTTGCTACCTGGCGCCTTGGGGCGGTTTATCAGCCCTTGTTCACGGCGTTCGGCCCCAAGGCCATCGAGCACCGGCTTGAGCAATCCCACGCCCGAGTGGTGGTCACCGATAGCCAGAACCGCGCCAAGCTGGACGAGGTGCACGCCTGCCCGACCATCATCACCGTCAAGGCCCGCAGTGGTGAACTGGACTTCCAGCAATGCCTGGAAAGCGCAGCGGATGTCTGCGAGCCGGTGATGCGCTCAGGCAACGATCCGTTCCTGCTGATGTTCACTTCTGGAACCACTGGCCCGGCAAAACCCCTGGAAGTGCCACTGCGCGCGATTGTCGCGTTTCAGGGCTACATGCGTGATGCCATCGAGCTGCTGCCTGAGGACAACTTCTGGAACCTGGCCGACCCGGGTTGGGCTTACGGTTTGTATTACGCCGTGACCGGTCCGTTGTCGCTGGGGCATGCCACCACGTTCTACGATGGCCCGTTCAGTGTCGAAAGCTGCGCCCGGGTGATCGACAAGCTGGGCATTACCAACCTGGCCGGCTCGCCCACTGCGTATCGCTTGCTGATTGCGGCGGGCAAAGATTTTTCGGCACCGATCAAGGGCCGCCTGCGAGTGGTCAGCAGTGCGGGCGAACCGCTTAACCCCGAGGTGATCCGCTGGTTCGCCGACGAGCTGGGCGTGACCATTCACGATCACTACGGCCAGACCGAACTGGGCATGGTGCTGTGCAACCACCATGGCCTGCAGCATCCGGTGCACCTGGGTTCTGCCGGCTATGCCATCCCCGGCCACCGCATCGTGGTGCTGGACGAGCAGGGCAACGAGCTGCCAGCCGGCCAGCCAGGCATCCTCGCCGTTGACCGTGAGCAGTCGCCGCTGTGCTGGTTCGGTGGTTACCACGGCCTGCCGACCAAAGCCTTCGTCGGCAAGTACTACCTCAGCGGCGACACTGTCGAGCTGAACCCGGATGGCAGCATCAGCTTCGTTGGCCGTAGCGACGACGTGATCACCACCTCCGGTTACCGGGTGGGTCCGTTCGATGTGGAAAGCGCGTTGATCGAGCACCCGGCGGTGATCGAGGCAGCGGTGATCGGCAAGCCAGACCCAGAGCGCACCGAACTGATCAAGGCGTTCGTGGTATTGGCCAGCGGCTACGCCGGCAGCGTCGAGCTGGAAGAAACCTTGCGCCAGCACGTGCGCCAGCGTCTCTACGCGCATGCCTACCCCAGGGAAATCGAATTCGTCAGCGAGCTGCCCAAGACCCCGAGCGGCAAGCTGCAACGCTTCATCCTGCGCAACCAGGAAGTCGCCAAACAACAAGCGCAACAGGCCACCCCTGTCAGCGTCTGAAAGGAAAGAACTCATGCACATCGCCAATAAACATTTCATCGTCAGCGGCGCCGCTTCCGGGCTGGGTGCCGCTACTGCACAGATGCTGGTCGAGGCTGGTGCCAAGGTCATGCTGGTCGACCTCAATGCCCCGGCTGTCGAAGCCAAGGCTCGCGAGCTGGGCGACAACGCCCGTTTCGCCGTGGCTGATATCAGTGACGAGCAGGCGGCCCAGTCGGCTGTCGATGCAGCTGTCAGCGCCTTTGGCAGCCTGCATGGGTTGGTCAATTGTGCTGGCATCGTCGGTGCCGAGAAGGTGCTGGGCAAGCAGGGCCCACATGGCCTGGCCAGCTTCGCCAAGGTCATCAACGTCAACCTGATCGGCAGCTTCAACCTGTTGCGTCTGGCTGCAGCGGCCATGGCCGAAGGGGCTGCCGATGAGAGCGGCGAGCGCGGGGTCATCATCAACACGGCCTCCATTGCCGCCTATGACGGCCAGATTGGTCAGGCCGCCTACGCCGCGTCCAAGGGTGCCATTGCCAGCCTGACCTTGCCGGCCGCGCGCGAACTGGCGCGCTTCGGCATCCGCGTGATGACCATCGCTCCGGGCATCTTTGAAACCCCCATGATGGCCGGCATGAGCGAAGAGGTACGTGCTTCTCTGGCTGCCGGTGTGCCATTCCCGCCCCGCTTGGGTCGCCCGCAGGAATACGCTGCGCTGGCCCGCCACATCATCGAGAACAGCATGCTCAACGGTGAGGTCATCCGCCTCGACGGTGCGCTGCGCATGGCTGCCAAGTAAGGAGAACGAACATGCCCCTCGCCAATGACCCCATCGTTATCGTCAGCGCCGTACGCACGCCCATGGGCGGGCTGCAGGGCGACCTCAAAAGCCTGACTGCGCCGCAACTGGGCAGCGCTGCCATCCGTGGTGCCGTGGAACGTGCCGGCATCGATGCCGCTTGTGTCGAGCAGGTACTGTTCGGCTGCGTGCTGCCAGCCGGCCAGGGCCAGGCGCCGGCACGCCAGGCCGCGCTGGGCGCGGGGCTGGACAAGCACACCACCTGCACCACCCTGAACAAAATGTGCGGCTCGGGGATGCAAGCTGCGATCATGGCCCATGACCTGCTGCTGGCCGGCACCGCAGACGTGGTAGTGGCGGGTGGCATGGAAAGCATGACCAACGCGCCGTACCTGCTGGACAAAGCCCGTGGTGGCTACCGCATGGGCCACGGCAAGATCATCGACCACATGTTCATGGACGGCCTCGAAGACGCCTACGACAAAGGCCGCCTGATGGGCACCTTTGCCGAGGACTGTGCCCAGGCCAATGCCTTCAGCCGCGAAGCCCAGGACCAGTTCGCCATCGCCTCGCTCACCCGAGCGCAGGACGCCATCAGCAGCGGCCGTTTTGCCGCCGAGATCGTGCCGGTGGAAGTCACCGAGGGCAAGGAAAAGCGTGTCATCAAGGATGACGAGCAGCCGCCCAAGGCGCGCCTGGACAAGATTGCGCAGCTCAAACCGGCGTTTCGTGAAGGCGGCACCGTGACGGCGGCCAACGCCAGTTCGATTTCCGACGGCGCTGCGGCGCTGGTACTGATGCGTCGCTCCGAGGCCGACAAACGTGGCCTCAAGCCATTGGCCGTCATCCACGGTCACGCCGCCTTTGCCGACACCCCGGCGTTGTTCCCGACCGCCCCGATCGGCGCGATCGACAAACTGATGAAACGCACCGGCTGGAACCTGGCCGAGGTCGACTTGTTCGAGATCAACGAGGCCTTCGCCGTGGTCACCCTGGCGGCCATGAAACACCTCGATCTGCCACACGACAAGGTCAATATTCACGGCGGCGCCTGCGCCCTCGGGCACCCGATCGGCGCTTCTGGCGCACGTATTCTGGTCACCCTGTTGTCGGCCTTGCGCCAGAACAATCTGCACCGGGGTGTGGCGGCCATCTGCATCGGCGGTGGCGAGGCCACGGCCATGGCTGTTGAATGCCTGTACTGAGGTGAACCATGCTGGTAAATGACGAGCAACAACAGATCGCCGACGCGGTACGCGCCTTCGCCCAGGAGCGCCTGAGACCGTTTGCCGAGCAATGGGACAAGGAACATCGCTTCCCGAAAGAGGCCATCGACGAAATGGCCGAACTGGGCCTGTTCGGCATGCTGGTGCCGGAGCAGTGGGGCGGTAGCGACACCGGCTATGTGGCCTATGCCATGGCCCTGGAGGAAATCGCTGCGGGCGATGGCGCCTGCTCGACCATCATGAGCGTGCACAACTCGGTGGGTTGCGTGCCGATCCTGCGCTTCGGCAACGAGCAGCAGAAAGAGCAGTTCCTCACCCCGCTGGCGACAGGTGCGATGCTCGGTGCTTTCGCCCTGACCGAGCCGCAGGCTGGCTCCGATGCCAGCAGCCTGAAGACCCGAGCACGCCTGGAGGGCGACCACTATGTGCTCAATGGCAGCAAGCAGTTCATTACCTCGGGGCAGAACGCCGGGGTAGTGATCGTGTTTGCAGTCACCGACCCGGAGGCTGGCAAGCGTGGCATCAGCGCCTTCATCGTGCCGACCGACTCGCCGGGCTACCAGGTAGCACGGGTCGAGGACAAACTCGGCCAGCACGCCTCCGACACCTGCCAGATCGTTTTCGACGATGTGCGCGTGCCAGTGGCCAACCGGTTGGGGGCGGAGGGTGAAGGCTACAAGATCGCCCTGGCCAACCTTGAGGGCGGCCGTATCGGCATCGCCTCGCAAGCGGTGGGTATGGCCCGCGCGGCGTTCGAAGTGGCGCGCGACTACGCCAACGAGCGCCAGAGCTTTGGCAAACCGTTGATCCAGCACCAGGCCGTGGCCTTTCGCCTGGCCGACATGGCGACGAAGATTTCCGTGGCCCGGCAGATGGTATTGCACGCCGCCGCCCTTCGTGATGCGGGGCGCCCGGCGCTGGTGGAAGCATCGATGGCCAAGCTGTTTGCCTCGGAAATGGCCGAAAAGGTCTGTTCGGATGCCTTGCAGACCCTGGGCGGTTATGGCTATCTGAGTGACTTCCCGCTGGAGCGGATCTATCGCGACGTTCGGGTTTGCCAGATCTACGAAGGCACCAGCGACATTCAGCGCATGGTCATTGCGCGCAATCTTTGAAGGAGCAGACTGCATGGCATTCGAAACCATCCTGTTGGACATCCACGGCAAGGTTGGCCTGATCACCCTCAACCGCCCGCAGGCGCTCAATGCGCTTAACGCGCAGATTGTCGGCGAGATCAACCAGGCCCTGGACCAGCTCGAGCGCGACCCGAACATCGGCTGCGTGGTGCTGACAGGCTCGGCCAAAGCCTTTGCCGCTGGCGCTGACATCAAGGAAATGGCCGAGCTGCAATACCCGCAGATCTACGTCGACGACCTGTTCAGCGACGCCGATCGCATTGCCAATCGCCGTAAGCCGATCATTGCTGCCGTGTCCGGGTTTGCCTTGGGCGGCGGCTGCGAGCTGGCGATGATGTGCGACTTTATCCTCGCTGCCGACAACGCCAAGTTTGGTCAACCGGAAATCAACCTGGGTGTGCTGCCGGGCATGGGCGGCACCCAGCGCCTGACGCGTGCGGTGGGCAAGGCCAAGGCCATGGAGCTTTGCCTGACCGGCCGCCTGATGGGGGCGGAAGAGGCCGAGCGTGCAGGTTTGGTGGCGCGGATCGTGCCGCAGGCAGAACTGGTGGAAGAGGCGCTGAAGGTGGCGGCGACCATTGCCAGCAAGTCGATTCCGGTGAGCATGATGGTCAAGGAGAGCGTCAACCGAGCGTTTGAAGTCACCCTCAGCGAGGGGGTACGCTTTGAGCGTCGGGTCTTCCATGCGGCTTTCTCCACCGAAGACCAGAAAGAAGGCATGGCCGCATTCATCGCCAAGCGCGAGGCACAGTTCAAGGACCGTTGATCAGACTCGGTTCGTTGCCGTTGCCGTTGCCGTTGCCGTTGCCGTTGCCGTTGCTTTTGCTTTTGCTTCTAAGCGCGCGATAGTTCAGGCGACGCAGATTGCGACTTCAGGAGGCCGAGCGCAGGGCTTGCGGAGGGAGGTGACGGGCATGGATGCCCGTCAAGCGCTGGGCCCCAGGATGGGGCCTGCAGCGCGGTCCTCCCGGGAGCAAGCCCGGAGCGAGGGAACCCCGGAGCGTAGCGCAGGGGCCGGATGATGGGAGCGCAGCGTTTTTTGGTTACTTTTTGTCGCGTTTGACAAAAAGTGACCCGCCGTAAGGGCGGAAAGGTGACTATGCGCCACCTTCGTGAATGAATACCTACTCGATGTGGATGCCCACATCCAAGAAGCAAGAAGCAAGAAGCAAGAGGCGAACTCGTCTGTTTTGACTCAGCGAACAGGCCGTTTGCGATGGCGACGCTGACTCACCTTTTCGCCCTTACGGCGAGTCACTTTTTGTCAAACGCGACAAAAAGTAACCAAAAAACGCTGCGCTCCCATCATCCGGCCCCTGCGCTGCGCTCCGGGGTCCCCTCACTCCGGCCTTGCTCCCGGCAGGACCGCGCCGAAGGCCCCATCCTGGGGCCTCAGCGCTTGACGGGCATCCATGCCCGTCACCTGCCTCCGCAAGGCCTGCGTTCGGCCTCCTGAAGTCGCGAAGATCAAGATCAAGATCAAGATCAAGATCAAGATCAAGATCAACGGCAACGGCAACGGCAACGGCAACGGCAACGGCAACGGCAACGGCAGGCGGATGGGCCCTACCGGAATCACAGTTTGCTACTGGCCCTGCAGCTGAGCAGGGGTGCCGACCGGCGGATTGTCAGCAGCGGAAGCAAATTCGCACCCATTTGCAGTTGCTCCACGCCGCTTGGCGCCTTAGACTGCCGCCCCCTGTAAAAGAGTGCCGGTTGGCGCTTGAAGAATTCCGCTGTCGATGCATAGGCATCGGCGGCACATGAATCGCCCAAATGCACATTTTTTCATAGAGAAATCGATGACCAAGGAACAGTTGCTGGCCATGTCGGCCGATGACTACATGAACGCCGACCAGCTTGCTTTCTTTACTGAGCTGCTGCAGGCGATGAAAGTCGAAACCCATGAACGCATCGAGCTCAGCCGCACCACCATCGAAGGCCTGGACACCCCGTCAGACCCTGCCGACGTGGCTTCGGTCGAAGAAGAACGTAGCTGGCTGGTAAATGCCATCGACCGCGACCAGCGCCTGCTGCCACAGCTGGAAATGGCCCTGGACCGTATTGCCGACGAAAGCTTCGGCTGGTGCGATGACAGTGGTGAGCCCATCGGCCTGAAGCGCTTGCTGATCAGCCCGACCACCAAGTACTGCATCGAAGCCCAGGAGCGCCACGAGCAGCTCGATCGCCACCAGCGCCAGGTATAAATCCGCGCGCGGTGCAAAGCCCCTCGGAGCAATCCCTGGGGCTTTTTGCGTTTCTCGTCGATACCGTTTTTGTTGCGCCGTAAGAAACACTGCTGTACCGGGATGCGCTGTTTCCGCGCCACTGTCAGGCGTATCATGGCTTTATCGTTAGGGTGCTAATTAAGTTCCGGAGGGAATGATGAATAGCCGAGTCGATGTGGCTGTAATGATAGGGTCGGGCGTGCCGGCCACCTTCCAGGCGCTGGGCAAGCGCATTTGCTGGGTGGTGCTGGTCAATGGCGAGCGCCGCGGCACCGCCTTCGCCACGCGCGAGGAAGCGCTTGAGTGTCAGGCTGCCTGGCAGCAGCAACTGAAGAAAGGGCTGGCTGCCTGAAAATGTTTATTGCCTCTCGACGGGTTTCGGTGTTTTCGGGCATATTTGTCCTACAGTAATGCGCACATGGATGCCAGGGCTTGTCTTCTTGCAGGCTCACTCCACTGGTTGCGTTTTCTGGCGAGTGATTTCAGGCATCACGCTTCCCAAGCCGGGAATGAGCCAAACGCCTTCGGTTGAGGGCGAGTCTGGCAAACCAGAGTAAAGATTCCTGCGCGCTGCATCGTCAGCGAGCACAGACATTTCGCATATCGCTTTATTACTCTTTTTGCCTATCGATAAGAAATGGCCGCGCCTCCCCGAGCTTGGGTGAGGGCGGGTTGTAACCGGTTGAGGATTACTTCATTGGCAGTCAGCACACTTGATACGCATGCGTTGTTCGCCCTGGGCGACTTGCGCGGTAAATTGGCCCAACTGTTTCAGGGCCGCTTCATCTATGTCACCGAACAGAGTCCCGAAGGCTTGTACATGGCCGAAATCGACACCGAGAGTGCACTGGTGGTCGATGACAAGCAGCGCCTTGAATTGAAAGTCGGCGACCACTTTCGTGCTGCCGTATTGCCTAGCCGCGAAGGTGGCAAGCTGGAAATGCGCTTTCGCGAAATCAAGTTGAATGTGTATGGCGTTGGCGACTACGCCTTCGTTTCTGTGCCGGAAGGCGAGGGCATCGTGTTTCGTGAAGGCCATGGCGTGATGCTGGTATTCGCCGCGCAGCAACAAGTGCAGGAAGGCCTGGGCAAGTTGCTTAAAGCAGTGACCGGCAAGGTCGCCAAATGGCGCAAGGGTGAACTGACCACCTTCAAGGCCAGTGAATGATCGACAGTGACGACGCACCGGCATCGCGGGCCGAGTTTCATCGGCAGCACCAGGCAGATGCCGTGGCTGAGGCAGAACGTTTGCTGGCCGGGCGTGAGAGGCTGCAAGGCGCCTGGTTGAACTGGGTGGCGGCTGAGATCTATCGCCTTAGCCCGCCGCCATATGCCGCCATGGTCCGGCGCGAGTTGCAGCGCCTGAGCCAAGGTTGAGACGGCAAACCTTCAATTGCCACGGTCTCGGCCGCTGCTGACTTCTTCAGGCACCGGCTCTTTCGCCATGCGCTTGCGGAACAGTGCCGCCCGTGCCAGCAACAGCGTGGTGATCGGCACGGTGATCGACAGCAGGATAGGAATCAGCCACGCGTGCAGCACAGGGGTGCCCTTGAGCCACGAAAAGTAGATGATCGAGGCCAGTGCAACGCACCAGGCGCCAAGGGTCGAGGCCAGCGCTGGCGGGTGCATGCGCTGGAAGTAGTCTTTCAGGCGTACCAGGCCTATGGCGCCGACCAGGGCGAACAGGCTGCCGGTGAGCAGCAGCGCGGCCGTGACCAGTTCCAGCCAGAACGGCAGTACCAGGGCTTCAGTCATTCGATCACCTCTCCGCGCAGCAGAAACTTGGCCAGGGCAAACGAGCCGACGAAACCAAACAGCGCAATCAGCAGGGCACCTTCGAAGTAGGTGTCACTGGCATAACGGATACCCAGCACCAGCATGGTGAGCATGGCCAGGATGTAAAGGTAGTCCAGGGCCAGCACGCGGTCTTGGGCGGAGGGGCCACGGAACAGCCGGATCAGCGTCAGGCCCATGGCCAGGGCGAAGATGAACAGGCTGGCGAGGACGGCATTGGCGAGCAGGCCTGTCATTGGAAAATCTCCATCAGCGGGCGTTCGTAAGTGTCCTTGAAGTGCTGTATGAAGGCCGCTTCATCGTCCAGCTCAAACACATGCACCAACAGCACACTGCGGTCCAGTGCCAGTTCGGACCAGACTGTGCCAGGCACCACCGTAGTGATCATCGACAGCGCTGCCAGGCCGTGGGGGTCACGCAATGCCAGTGGTATGTGAACGAACGCCGAGCGTAGTGGCTGCTTGCCGGCCCGCAGTACACCACGGGCCACCAGCAGGTTGGAGATGATCACATCGATGCCGACCCGACCGATCAGCCGGGCGATGACCAGGGGGCGCCGTACGTGGGCATGCTGCGGGCGCAGGGGCGCCATCAGCAGTGGCGCCAGTATGCCAAGTGCGGCGCCCAGCAGCAGGTTGCCGGGGCTGACCGAGAGGTTCAGCAGCAGCCACAGGCCGAACAGCGAGACCGATAGCAGTGGGGCGGGGAACAGTCGGTTCATGGCTGCACCTCTACGTCGCGCGAGGTGGGGCCAGGAATCGGCCGGGCGGCCATCACGGCTTCGATATAGGTATCGGGGGCCTGCAGGCTGGCGGCAGTGTCCTGGGTGTAGCGCAGCAACGGCTCGGCTTTGAGGCTGAGGATGAGGCACAGGCCGAGCAGGATGACGATGGGCAGGCATTCATAGCGCCGCAGCACCGGTGACGGGCGCTCTTCGGGCTTCCAGAAACGCTGGATGCCGACGCGGCCGAAGGCGATCAGCGAGGCCATGCCGGACAGGATCAGCAACGCTACCAGGCCCCAGCCGGCGGCACTCAGCGGCTGCTCGGCCGGCACGCCCAGGCCCAGTGGATTGAACAGCGCGCTGATCAGGTTGAGCTTGCCGACAAAGCCTGACAGTGGCGGCATGCCGATGATCAGCAGTGCGCAGGCGATGAAGCTGAGGCCGAGGAAGGCCATGGTCCACGGGATGATCTGGCCGATTACCACCTGCTGTTCATCATCGAGGTTGATGCCCTTGGGCGGGTGCAGCGATTCCAGTGGCGGGGGCATGGCGTCTTCTTCTTCGTCCAGCGGCGCTTCATTGGCCGAGCGCGAGCGCTCGACCAGTTCGGCGAGCAGGAACAGTGCACACAGCGCAAGGGTCGAGTTGACCAGGTAGAACAGCGCCGCGCCGGTCAGTGCCGCCTGAGCAAAACCCACCGCGCCAAGCAGGGTGCCGGCCGAGACCAGGATACTGAGTGCCGCCATACGTTCCAGGCGCTGTGCCGCCAGGATTGATACCGCTGCCACCGCCAGGGTAACCAGTCCGCCGTAAATCAGCCATTCGCCGCCGAAATGCGCAGAGGCCCCGGCCTGCCCGGAGAACAGCAGCGTCCACAGGCGCAGCACGGCGTACAGGCCGACTTTGGTCATGATGGCGAACAATGCAGCCACCGGTGCGCTGGCTGACGCGTAAGCTGGCACCAGCCAGAAGTTCAGTGGCCAGATACCGGCCTTGACCAGGAAGGCCACGGCCAGGATTGCCGCACCGGCATGCAGCAGGCCACGGTCGGCTTCCGGTACCAGTGGAACCTTCAGCGCTAGGTCAGCCATGTTCAGGGTGCCAGTTACGCCATACAGCATCGCTGCGCCGATCAGGAACAGCGACGAGGCAAACAGGTTGATGGCGATGTAGTGCAGGCCGGCGCGCACCCGCGCACGCCCCGAACCATGCAGCAGCAAGCCATAGGAGGCGGCCAGCAGCACTTCGAAGAAGACGAACAGGTTGAACAGGTCGGCGGTGAGGAAAGCGCCATACAGCCCCATCAGTTGAATCTGGAACAGTGCATGGAAGCTGGCCCCTGCACCGTCCCAGCGGGCACGGGCAAACAGCAGGGCGCTGAAACCGATGACCCCGGTCAGGCTCAGCAAGAGCGCGGACAGGTGGTCCACCACCAGCACGATGCCAAACGGCGCTGGCCAATTGCCCGGCAGGTACACGCCGATCGATGCTGCCTGGCCCTGGGTGCGCACCCACAGCAGCAGAGAGACCGCGATTGCAAGGCCGGTGAAGGTTGACAGCAGGTTCAGACTGGCCTTGATATGCCTGTGCTTTTCACCCAGCAGCAACATGATCGCCGCTGTAATCAGCGGCAGCAGGATGGGGGCGACAATCAGTTGGCTCATACCACTCATTCGTCACGCTCCCGGCCATCCACGTGGTCGGTACCGGTCAGGCCGCGCGAGGCCAGCAGCACCACCAGGAACAGCGCGGTCATGGCGAAACTGATGACGATGGCGGTGAGCACCAGTGCCTGCGGCAGCGGGTCGGTGTAGTGCAGCAGGTCCTGGGTAACGCCATCCTTGATGATCGGTTCCTTGCCGATGAACAGGCTGCCCATGCTGAAGATGAACAGGTTGACCCCGTACGAAAGCAGGCACAGGCCCATGATCACCTGATAGGTACGCGGGCGCAGGATCAGCCACACTCCGGAGGCAGCCAGTACGCCGATGGCGACTGCAATCACTTCTTCCATCAGGCGGCTCCTGCTTGGCTGGTTTTTGCCGGGTTGCCCGGGCGGTAGGCGCGCACCGACTGGTGCGCCAGGGCCGTGAGGATCAGCAGGGTCGAGCCGACCACAACGGTGTACACGCCGATATCGAAGAACAGCGCGCTGGCCACGTGTACATCACCCAGCAGTGGCAGGTGCAAGTGGGCGGTATGGGTGGTGAGGAACGGATAACCCAGCAGCATGGCGCCGACACCGGTCAGGGTCGCGCACAGCAGCCCGGTACCCATCCAGCGCAGCGGCCGCAGGCTCATCTGTGCTTCGACCCACTGGGTGCCGGCCACCATGTACTGGAGGATGAACGCCACCGACATCACCAGGCCAGCGACAAACCCGCCACCGGGCTGGTTGTGCCCGCGCATGAACAGGTACATCGACACCAGCAAGGCGATCGGCAGCAGCAGGCGCACCAGTGCTGCAGGCACCATCATGAACCCCAGCGCGGTATCGGTGGCATGCCGCGGGTTGATCAGGTCGGTGACCACGTCCGGCGCCAACTGGCGCTGTTGCGCTGGCAACTGCATGCTCTCTTTCGGAGGGCGGAAGCGCCGCAGCAGGGCGAACACAGTCAGTGCCACAGCCACCAGTACGGTGATTTCACCGAGGGTATCGAAGCCGCGGAAGTCGACCAGCATGACATTGACCACATTGGTGCCGCCGCCCTGAGGCAATGCCCGGCTCAAGTAGAACGAGGAAATGTCGTTGGGCGTCGGTCGGGTCAGCATGGCGTACGACAGCACGGCCATGCCGCCACCCACCAGCACGGCCAGCAGCAAGTCGCGCAGGCGGCGCATGCGCGCGCGCTCCAGGCTGCCAGGCAGCGGTGACACGCCTTCGATACGCCTAGGCAGCCAACGCAGGCCGAGCAGGATCAGCACGGTGGTGACCACTTCCACCACCAGCTGGGTCAGCGCCAGGTCCGGCGCAGAGAACCAGACGAAGGTAATGCAGGTCATCAGGCCGCAGACGCTGACCATGATCAGGGCCGCCAGACGGTGGTACTTGGCTTGATAAGCGGCGCCGATGGCGCAGGCAATCGCGATCAACCACAGGGCGACGAACACGCCCGAACCCGGAATCTTCGGGCGGTCACCCCAGCTCAGGCCGCTATAGAACATAGGAGTGAGGCCCGCGAGGAACGCGGCGAATACCAGCATGAATAGCTGCGACTGCAGGCGCCGGGTGGTGAGCAAGCGCTCGAGGCGACGCGCCAGCAGCATCAGATGAACCTGGCCATGCTCGAACAGCCGCTTGCCATTGAAACGCTCGATCACGGGGGGGGAGGGGAAGCGGCCCAGGCGCAGTTGCTTGCGCAGCAGCAGGTACAGGACGATGCCGCCGCTCATGGCTACCAGGCTCATGACCATCGGTGCGTTCCAGCCATGCCAGATGGCCAGGCTGTACTCGGGCAGGGTACCGCCAACCACCGGCAGGGCTGCAGCGGCCAACAGGGGGCCGACCGACTGGGCGGGGAAGATGCCCACTACCAGGCAGGTGAGCACCAGCAACTCGACTGGAGCACGCATCCAGCGTGGCGGCTCGTGCGGGGTATGGGGCAGGTCCTGAGCCGTCGGCCCGAAGAACACATCGACGGTAAAGCGCAGGGCATAGGCCACGCTGAAGGTGCCAGCCAGGGTGGCGATTACCGGCAGCGTGGCCTCGACCCAGGCGGTAGAACTGATGAACACCGTCTCGGCGAAGAACATTTCCTTCGACAGGAAGCCGTTCATCAGCGGTACGCCGGCCATCGAGGCGCTGGCGACCATCGCCAGGGTCGCGGTATAGGGCACCAGGCGGACGAGGCCGCTGAGGCGGCGAATGTCACGGGTGCCGCTCTCGTGGTCGATGATGCCGGCGGCCATGAACAGCGAGGCCTTGAAGGTGGCATGGTTGAGAATGTGGAATACCGCGGCAACGGCAGCCAGCGGGCTGTTCAGGCCAAGCAGCAGGGTAATCAGGCCCAGGTGGCTGATGGTCGAATAGGCCAGCAGGCCCTTGAGGTCATTCTGGAACATGGCGGCGAATGCGCCGAGCAGCAGGGTGAGGGCACCGGCACCGCCGACGATCCAGAACCACTCCTCGCTACCGGAAAGTACCGGCCACAGGCGTGCCAGCAGGAACACCCCGGCCTTGACCATGGTGGCAGAGTGTAAATAGGCCGACACCGGCGTGGGCGCTGCCATGGCGTGGGGCAGCCAGAACTGGAAGGGGAACTGTGCGCTCTTGGTCAGGGCGCCGATGAGGATCAGGGGCAGCAGCACCGGGTAAAGCGCATGCTGGCGGATGATGTGACCGGCAGCCAGGACCTTGTCCAGGTCGTAGCTGCCGACCACATGGCCGAGCAGCAGTGCCCCTACCAGCAGGCACAAGCCGCCTGCGCCGGTTACCATCAGCGCCATGTAGGCGCCGCGACGGGCATCGGCGCGGTGGTGCCAGTAGCCAATCAGCAGGAAGGAGAACAGGCTGGTCAGTTCCCAGAAGAACACCAGCTGGATCAGGTTGCCGGAGATGACCAGACCGAGCATGGCGCCCATGAAGGCCAGGAAGAACGCGAAGAAGCGTGGCACCGGGTCTTGCGGCGACATGTAGTAGCGGGCATACAGCGATACCAGTGTGCCAATGCCCAGTACCAGCAACGAGAACAGCCAGGCAAAGCCGTCCATGCGCAAGACCAGGTTCATCCCCAGGCTGGGTAGCCACAGGAACTCTTCGCGAATGACGCCACCATGGGCAATCTGAGGGTACAGAAGTGCTACCTGGACGGTACCGACCAGGGCTACGAGCCCGGCAAGAATGGACTCGGCGTTACGTGCGTTGTGCGGCAGCACAGCTGCCAGGCAACTGCCCAAGAACGGCAGAAGCAATAGCACTATCAAGGACATAGCGGCCTATTCTGGAGAAGTTTGCAAAGAATCATACGTGCCGAGGTGTTTATCACCAACACGCAAGCTGTCGCAGAATCCTACAAACAGGCTGTGACAAGCGGTTTTTTTATAACAGTTCTTTACAAAGAATAGCCGCTGTTGACCCTTTCACAGCCCGGCCTGGCGTTCGCCTTGATGCTGCACAGCGCGTGCTTCGACGCTTTCGCGTGGGCGCCGCACCTTGAGTTCACTGACCACCACCGCGACCACGATCAGCAGGCCGCCGAGCAGCGCCACGCCCGGCAGGCGCTCGCCGGCCAGGCGCCCGACGATGCCGGCCCACACCGGTTCACCGGCATAGATCAACGTGGCGCGGGTAGGCGAGACCGACTTCTGGGCCCAGTTCATCGCCACTTGAATCACCGCACTCATTGCGCCCAGGCCGACTGCGCTGGCCAGCAGCAGCCAGGAAAAGTCGGGGATGCGCTCCTGGGTCGGCACGATCATCAGAAACGCCAGCAGCGATGCGGTGGCAAGTTGCACCACAGTCACCCGGCGCACATCGACCTGGCCGGCGTAGCGGCTGATCAGGATGATTTCACCGGCGATGGCCACGGCGCTGACCAAGGTGACCAGTTCGCCCTCGCTGAAACGCAGACTGCCGCCTTCCGGGCCGGCCAGCAGCACCAGACCGATGAATGCAAGGCAGATACCCATGCTGGGCATCAGGCCGGGCCGCCGGCCCAGCACCAGCCACTGCAGCAGCGGCACAAACGGCACGTACAACGCAGTGATGAACGCTGACTGGCTGCTGCTGATGGTTTGCAGGCCCATGGTCTGCAGGCCATAGCCGAGCATGATCGACACGCCGATCAGCATGCCGGCCTTCAGCTCGGTGAAGGTCAGGCCGGGCAGCGCTCGCGCCGAGACCACGCCAACGAACAGCGCGGCTGCTGCAAAGCGCAGGCCGACGAAGAACATCGGGCCGCTGACGGTCATCACGTTATGCACCAGCAGGAAAGTGCCGCCCCACAACATGGTGATGAATACCAGCACCAGTTCGGCCTTGCTCAGGCGGAAGGTGACGGCAGGGGTAGGCTTGCTGCTGGGCTGGTTCATGGTCTTGCACACTCGGAAAGGGCGGCGCACAATCGCCGCAAAGTGGGCAGTATACTGCGCAATCTTGATCAGTGAGCAATATAGTGCACAAGGATTCTTCGCACCGGGCATCGGTGCTGCAACATGTCAGCCTCAATGTGCGCAGTCTGCGCAACGCCGCCGGCTTGAGTCAGGCGGCGCTCGCCGAGCGTTCAGGGGTCAGCCGGCGCATGCTGGTCGCGATCGAGGCGGGCGAGAAGAATGTCAGCCTGACCACATTGGACCTGATTGCCGAAGCCTTGGGCGTGGCCTTCAGTACTTTGATCCAGGCGCCAGACCTGCGCGACCCCGGGCGCATTGAAGAGCTGGCCTGGGCTGGCGAACACCCCCAGAGCAGAGCGGTGTTGCTGGGCACCAGCCCGGCAAGGCGCGAGGTGGAACTTTGGGAGTGGACCCTGGCACCGGGGGAGTGCTATTGCAGTGAGGCCGATGCCGAAGGATGGAGTGAGCAGATTTATGTGGTCGATGGGCAACTGACGCTGATCATCGAAGATATCGAGCATCGCTTGCAGGCGGGGCGGTTCCATGTGTTCCCCAGCAATTGCCGGTATGCCTACCGCAACGATGGCGTGACGGCTGTGCGGTTTGTGCGCAATGTGGTGATTTGAGTGTGCAGGTGTTGGGGCTGCTGTGCAGCCTCAACAGGTCTCAAGCCGATCAGTTTTTCAGCAGCTCATCGGTCTTCACCACATTGGCATAGGCAAACGCCAACGCCGCCATCGCCGAGTCATGCACATGAGCCGCCGGCACCTGTTTGCCGTCGAACGCCAGTGGCAGGGTTGCGCAGGCATCGTGCGCCACGGTCACTTGATAGCCCAGGTCGGCCGCAGCCCGGGTGGCGGCGTCAATGCACATGTGGCTCATGCTGCCGACGATGGTCAGCGCCTCGACGCCATGCCGGTCCAGCGTGTGCTCGAGATCGGTGCCGAGGAAGGCATTGACCTTGTGCTTGAGCACCACGGGCTCCCCCGGTAATGGCTCGACCTTGGCGTGGATGGCCGCGCCTTGCGAACCGGGGGTAAAGAATGGTGCATCGGCAGTGTCGAACTCATGCCGCACATGCACCACCAGATCGCCGCGCTGGCGTGCTGCTGCCAGTAAGCGGGCAGCGTTGTCGGCCGCCTGGTCGGCGCCATCGAGGGTCCATTTGCCGCCCGGGAAGTAGTCGTTCTGGATGTCGATGATGATCAGTGCCTGCTTGTTCATGCTGCCTCCTGTGGCAGTAGTCGTCGAGAGACGTTAGTTATAGGCTGTGTTCACTTACCTGAGGATTGGCGCGAACGACACTATGCGGGCAAAAACTGACACCTCAGCCAACCTCGATATCGGCTTGCTGCTGTACCCCGGCGTCCAGCGCGCCGCTGTGCATGGCCTGGCCGACCTGTTCCTGGTGGCCAACCGGGTTGCGGCCGAACTGGGGGCCGTCGAGCTGCCGCACATTCGGGTCAGTTGCTGGCAGGCAGATGAGGCAGGGCAGTTGTTGCCAGCATCGGATAGCTCTGCTGTCGCCGCATCGGGCTTGCGCGTACTGATCATTCCGCCAAGCCTGGAGTCGGCTCCGCAAGCTGAGTTGCTGGAGCGTCACCGTGCGTCGCTGTGTCTGATGCACGGGCGTGGTACGGTGCTGGCGTCGGTATGTATCGGGGTATTTTTCATTGCTGCCAGCGGTTTGCTCGATGGGCGCCCGGCCTGCACGCACTGGAACTATGTGCATGCGCTTGCCCAGCGCTTCCCCAAGGTGCGGGTAGAGGCCCAGCAGCCATTGCTGGATGACGGCGACATCGTGACCTCGGCGGGGTTGATGGCCTGGACTGACTTGGGCTTGCGTCTGCTGGAGCGCTTTGTGGGGGCAACGGTGGCACAGGAGACCGCCCGCTATCTGGCGGTCGATCCGGTCGCGGCGCCGCTGCCCGGAGCTGTCTTCAGCCCGCGCCTAGACCACGGCGACGAGGCCGTGTTGAAGGTGCAGCACTGGTTGCAGGGCAATGGCGGGCAGGATGCCGACCTGAGCACGATGGCTGCCTGCGCGGGGCTGGAGGAGCGCACTTTCTTGCGGCGCTTTCGTGCAGCTACCGGGCTGCGCCCGACCGAGTATTGCCAGCAGGTGAGGGTAGGTCGGGCGTGCCGTTTGCTGGAGTTCACCCGGCGCAACGTCGAACAGATCGCGTGGGGTGTCGGCTACCAGGACCCGGGTGCGTTTCGCAAGGTGTTCCAGCGTGTCACCGGCCTTACCCCGAGTGATTATCGGCGACGGTTTGCGGTGTCCGGTCAGGGTATGTAGAAACCACTTGACCTTGACTTTACTTGAGGTTTTACCCTGCACGGCATCGCGCTGCATGCGTCCGTAGCCAGGAGACTGTCGATGTTGGCAAAACCTCATGCCTTGTGGTTCACCCAGATGATCGAATACGAAGTGCCCAGCATGTGCCAGCAGGCATTGGCCCACGCCCTGGTGGTGCGTAGTGAGGCGCTGGCTGCGCGTTGCGAAGGGCTGCAGGGTGTGAGTATCCAGGCCAGCGACGATGGCAGCCGGGTGTTGCAATACCTGCAATGGCAGTCACGCCAGGCCTGGGCTGCGGCAGCCGTGCACTTCGTCGAGGCGTCGTTTCTTGACCTGCTGGGCAAGCATCAGGCGCGAAGCATCAACTTCGCCGCCTACCAGGCCCTGCGCAGCCTGGTGCGCGGTGACGATGGCGTCCTGCATTGCCAGGTGGGCGGGCATCAGGCATACCAAGGCGCGTAGCGCTGTGTGCAATGATTGTGCTGCATGTGAAGTCTTCGTCCTGGGGCGTTCAGCGGAACTTGATCAGTGATCCTGGCCCTGTTGTAGGAAGTGTCTTGTTGGCTCAGGGTGTGGCGGGCAATGCATGCCGTATCTTGGTCGTCGCGATTGCAGCGCTCTGGCGGCTGTTCCATTATCGGTTTATTGGATAAACCGTTATGAAGCCGCAGGAGAGCGCATGAACGTCCAGACCACCCTTGAGCAAAGCGTGCCGCAGCGACTGGTGCACGTGCGCCAAGTCATGGCGGCAGAGGGCATCGATGCCTTGCTGGTACCCTCTGCCGATCCCCATCTTTCCGAATACCTGCCCGGTTACTGGCAGGGGCGTCAGTGGCTTTCGGGGTTTCAGGGCTCGGTCGGTACGTTGGTGGTCACCCCCGGGTTTGCCGGCCTGTGGGTCGATAGCCGGTACTGGGAGCAGGCGGCTCACGAGCTGGAGGGCAGCGGCATCGAACTGATGAAACTGTTGCCGGGCAAACCCGGGGCGCTGGAATGGTTGGGCGAAAACGTCGAGCGCAACGGTCGCGTGGCAGTGGATGGCGCGGTCATGGCCCTGGCTTCGGCGCGCCAACTGGATGAGCGGCTGAAGGCGCGTGGAGCGCGGCTGGTGACTGACATGGACCTGCTGGGTCAGGTCTGGGACGGGCGCCCGGCGCTGCCAGGTAACCCGGTGTACCAGCACTTGCCGCCACACGCCACGGTGAACCGGGCGGAAAAGCTCGCGCAATTGCGCCAGGGCATACAGGCCAAGGGGGCCGACTGGCACTTCATCGCGACTCTGGACGACATTGCCTGGCTGTTCAACCTGCGCGGAAGCGATGTCTCCTACAATCCGGTTTTCCTGGCCTTTGCCCTGATCAATCAGCAGCAGGCCATCCTGTTCGTGGGCCAGGACAAGGTGGACGCGCACCTGCGTCACGTGCTGGAGGTCGACGGCATCGAGGTGCGTGACTATAGCGAAGCAGGCAAGGCGCTAGGCACCGTTCCCGCGGGGGCGCGGCTGCTGGTGGATCCGGCACGGGTCACCTGCGGCCTGCTGGACAACCTGGCGGCAGAGGTGGTGCTTGTCGAGGGGCTCAACCCCACCACGCTGAGCAAGTCTTGCAAGGGTGACAACGACCTGGTGCACATTCGCCAGGTCATGGAGCAGGACGGCGCGGCCTTGTGCGAATTTTTCGCCTGGTTCGAGGCGAATCTCGGCCGGGAGATCATTACCGAGCTGACGGTGGACGAGCAATTGAGTGCCGCGCGTGCTCGGCGCCCGAACTTCGTGTCGCTGAGTTTTTCTACCATCGCCGCCTTCAATGGCAATGGCGCGATGCCACACTACCGTGCCACCGAGCAGTCGCATGCGCTCATCGAGGGTAATGGCTTGCTGCTGATCGACTCGGGCGGTCAATACCTGGGCGGCACTACCGACATCACCCGCATGGTGCCGGTCGGTAACCCCAGCCAGGCGCAGAAGCAGGACTGCACCCGTGTGCTCAAGGGCATGATTGCCCTGTCGCGTGCCACGTTCCCGCGAGGGGTGTTGTCGCCGTTGCTCGACGCCATTGCCCGGGCGCCGATCTGGGCTGATCAGGTCGATTACGGTCATGGTACCGGTCACGGGGTGGGCTACTTCATGAACGTGCACGAGGGGCCTCAAGTGATCGCCTACCAGGCGGCACCTGCACCGCAGACGGCGATGCAAGCGGGCATGATCAGCTCGATCGAACCGGGTACGTACCGGCCGGGGCAGTGGGGTGTACGCATCGAGAACCTGGTGGTCAACCGCGAAGCGGGCAAGAGTGCCTTCGGTGACTTCCTGCACTTCGAGACCTTGACGCTGTGCCCTATCGACACCCGCTGTCTGTTGCCCGAGTTGCTGACCAGGGAAGAGGTGGAGTGGCTGAACGGCTATCACGCCCATGTGCGTGAGCGTCTGGCGCCCTTGCTCCAAGGGGAGGCACTGGCCTGGATGGAAGAGCGTACTGCACCGCTGTAAGGCAGATGAAAAAGGGCAGTTTTCGAGCTGCCCTTTTCTCTATTTACAGATGACGATCATGCTACGGCTGGTGTAACCCGCCGGGTTGATGCCGAACAAGTAGTCACCCGCTTCTTCATCGTTGTCGCCCGAGCGTGCAATGACCCGGTAGCCGCGCGTGCTGCAGGAGCTTGCCGCCTTGCTGTAGCAATTGTCCCACGAGGAAGAAAGGCCGGAGCAGTTGATATGCAGGCCCTTCTTGCCCCTTTTGACCTCGGTCTTGGCTGTGGCGGCACATCCAGCAATAGCCAAGATGGCCAGGATGAGAAAAATTCGTTTCATTCCTGTCCTTAAATGCAGGGCAAATCAGTTGTCTCGACCCTGTCGTTGTCGCTTTGGTTCTTCCTGAACCTTCCCCCAGTGTCCGTGTTCGGCCCAGTAGATAGCGTAAAGATGATGATTCTGTGACAGCTTAATCAGCGAGACGGGCTGCTACAATCACTAATCCCGTCTCAAATGAAAATATTTCTCATATCAGTCTGCCGCTATGGCTGGGCTGGGCGCCTTGCGCATGGACAGGGTAGTGCCGACCGAGGCGGTAATGATTGCCAGAATCGCAAGCCATTGGGTAAGCGTCAGCACCTCACCGAGGAACAGCAGCCCGGACAATGCGCCGAATGCCGGTTCGATGCTCATCAGGGTGCCGAACGTGCGCGCCGGGATTCGCGTCAGGGCAACCATTTCCAGGCTGTATGGCAAGGCGGTGGACAGTATTGCAACGGCCAACGCCATGGGGATCACGGCAGGTGTGAGCAGAGCGCTGCCAGCGTGGGCGATACCGATGGGGGCGACGAACAGGGCTGCGACTACCACCCCCAGGGCCGCGCTCTGAATGCCATGCTCGGCGCCTGCGCGTTGTCCGAACAGGATGTACAGCGCCCAGCACACACCTGCTCCCAGCGCATAGGCGGCGCCCAGTGGGTCGAGTGCCTGGCCGCTTTGGCCTGCCGGCAGCAACAGCAGCAGGCCGGCGATGGCCAGGGCAATCCACAGGAAATCGATCGGTCGGCGCGAGGAGAGGATCGCCACGGCCAGTGGGCCGGTGAATTCCAGGGCCACGGCGATACCGATCGGCACCGTTTGCAGGGCCATATAGAAGAGGAAGTTCATGCCGCCCAGTGCCATGCCGTAGATCACCACGTTGCGCAACGTGCTGGCGGTCATGCGTACCCGCCACGGGCGCAATATAAGTAGCATGATGATGCTGGCAAAAATCAGACGCAGGGTGGTGGTGCCTTGTGCGCCGATGATCGGGAACATGCTTTTGGCCAGAGAGGCGCCGGACTGAATCGATGCCATGGCGATAAGCAGTAGGCCGATTGGGAAGAGGGTGGCGGCCAGGCTGCGGGTCTGGGTGTTCATTTAAGTGCGGCAATCCTTGGGCGGGGGAAGTGATGAGCAATATAGTGCGCAATTGGTGGGGTGGGTGGTAGCCCTCAAGTGGGTTTACCAGAAATATTTCAAATCATTGAAATTAAAGGTTGACCTTCTCGATGGCCTCCCTATAATGCGCACCACTCCAACGCGGTAGCGAAGCAAAGCTAGCCACTGTGTTGAGTCAAGTGTTTGAAGCTAAACGAGTTTCTCGCAAAGAACTTCAAAATAAACGCTTGACAGGCTCTGAGGAAAGCGTAGAATGCGCGCCTCGGTTGAGACGAAAAGCTCTTAACCAAACGCTCTTTAACAAATCGAATCAAGCAATTCGTGTGGGTGCTTGTGAGTATGGACTGATAGTCAAAAAGATTATCAGCATCACAAGTGACCATGCGAGAAATCACATAGTCATTTGAGATTGCTGAGCCAAGTTTAGGGTTTCTTAAAAACCCAAGCAGTATTGAACTGAAGAGTTTGATCATGGCTCAGATTGAACGCTGGCGGCAGGCCTAACACATGCAAGTCGAGCGGATGACGGGAGCTTGCTCCTTGATTCAGCGGCGGACGGGTGAGTAATGCCTAGGAATCTGCCTGGTAGTGGGGGGCAACGTTTCGAAAGGAACGCTAATACCGCATACGTCCTACGGGAGAAAGCAGGGGACCTTCGGGCCTTGCGCTATCAGATGAGCCTAGGTCGGATTAGCTAGTTGGTGGGGTAATGGCTCACCAAGGCGACGATCCGTAACTGGTCTGAGAGGATGATCAGTCACACTGGAACTGAGACACGGTCCAGACTCCTACGGGAGGCAGCAGTGGGGAATATTGGACAATGGGCGAAAGCCTGATCCAGCCATGCCGCGTGTGTGAAGAAGGTCTTCGGATTGTAAAGCACTTTAAGTTGGGAGGAAGGGCAGTAAGTTAATACCTTGCTGTTTTGACGTTACCGACAGAATAAGCACCGGCTAACTCTGTGCCAGCAGCCGCGGTAATACAGAGGGTGCAAGCGTTAATCGGAATTACTGGGCGTAAAGCGCGCGTAGGTGGTTTGTTAAGTTGGATGTGAAAGCCCCGGGCTCAACCTGGGAACTGCATCCAAAACTGGCAAGCTAGAGTACGGTAGAGGGTGGTGGAATTTCCTGTGTAGCGGTGAAATGCGTAGATATAGGAAGGAACACCAGTGGCGAAGGCGACCACCTGGACTGATACTGACACTGAGGTGCGAAAGCGTGGGGAGCAAACAGGATTAGATACCCTGGTAGTCCACGCCGTAAACGATGTCAACTAGCCGTTGGAATCCTTGAGATTTTAGTGGCGCAGCTAACGCATTAAGTTGACCGCCTGGGGAGTACGGCCGCAAGGTTAAAACTCAAATGAATTGACGGGGGCCCGCACAAGCGGTGGAGCATGTGGTTTAATTCGAAGCAACGCGAAGAACCTTACCAGGCCTTGACATGCAGAGAACTTTCCAGAGATGGATTGGTGCCTTCGGGAACTCTGACACAGGTGCTGCATGGCTGTCGTCAGCTCGTGTCGTGAGATGTTGGGTTAAGTCCCGTAACGAGCGCAACCCTTGTCCTTAGTTACCAGCACGTAATGGTGGGCACTCTAAGGAGACTGCCGGTGACAAACCGGAGGAAGGTGGGGATGACGTCAAGTCATCATGGCCCTTACGGCCTGGGCTACACACGTGCTACAATGGTCGGTACAGAGGGTTGCCAAGCCGCGAGGTGGAGCTAATCTCACAAAACCGATCGTAGTCCGGATCGCAGTCTGCAACTCGACTGCGTGAAGTCGGAATCGCTAGTAATCGCGAATCAGAATGTCGCGGTGAATACGTTCCCGGGCCTTGTACACACCGCCCGTCACACCATGGGAGTGGGTTGCACCAGAAGTAGCTAGTCTAACCTTCGGGAGGACGGTTACCACGGTGTGATTCATGACTGGGGTGAAGTCGTAACAAGGTAGCCGTAGGGGAACCTGCGGCTGGATCACCTCCTTAATCGACGACATCAGCCTGCTGATGAGCTCCCACACGAATTGCTTGATTCATTGTATAAAGACGATCAAGACCCAAAGTTTTACCCTTAGGTCTGTAGCTCAGTTGGTTAGAGCGCACCCCTGATAAGGGTGAGGTCGGCAGTTCAAATCTGCCCAGACCTACCATTACATGGTATTCGCCGTTGAATACGGGGCCATAGCTCAGCTGGGAGAGCGCCTGCCTTGCACGCAGGAGGTCAGCGGTTCGATCCCGCTTGGCTCCACCACTTGCTGTACCTTGATCAAACTCAGAAATGAGCATTCGTATCGAATGTTGATTTCTGACTTTTGTCAGATCGTTCTTTAAAAATTCGGATATGTGATAGATATAGACTGAACACCAGTTTCACTGCTGGTGGATCAGGCTAAGGTAAAATTTGTGAGTTCTGCTCGAAAGAGCAACGTACGAATTTTCGGCGAATGTCGTCTTCACAGTATAACCAGATTGCTTGGGGTTATATGGTCAAGTGAAGAAGCGCATACGGTGGATGCCTTGGCAGTCAGAGGCGATGAAAGACGTGGTAGCCTGCGATAAGCTTTGGGGAGTCGGCAAACAGACTGTGATCCAGAGATCTCTGAATGGGGGAACCCACTCAGCATAAGCTGAGTATCTTGTACTGAATACATAGGTGCAAGAGGCGAACCAGGGGAACTGAAACATCTAAGTACCCTGAGGAAAAGAAATCAACCGAGATTCCCTTAGTAGTGGCGAGCGAACGGGGACCAGCCCTTAAGTTGATTTGAGATTAGTGGAACGCTCTGGAAAGTGCGGCCATAGTGGGTGATAGCCCCGTACACGAAAATCTCTTATCAATGAAATCGAGTAGGACGGAGCACGAGAAACTTTGTCTGAATATGGGGGGACCATCCTCCAAGGCTAAATACTACTGACTGACCGATAGTGAACCAGTACCGTGAGGGAAAGGCGAAAAGAACCCCGGAGAGGGGAGTGAAATAGAACCTGAAACCGTATGCGTACAAGCAGTGGGAGCCTACTTTGTTAGGTGACTGCGTACCTTTTGTATAATGGGTCAGCGACTTATATTCAGTGGCGAGCTTAACCGAATAGGGGAGGCGTAGCGAAAGCGAGTCTTAATAGGGCGTTTAGTCGCTGGGTATAGACCCGAAACCGGGCGATCTATCCATGGGCAGGTTGAAGGTTAGGTAACACTGACTGGAGGACCGAACCGACTACCGTTGAAAAGTTAGCGGATGACCTGTGGATCGGAGTGAAAGGCTAATCAAGCTCGGAGATAGCTGGTTCTCCTCGAAAGCTATTTAGGTAGCGCCTCATGTATCACTGTAGGGGGTAGAGCACTGTTTCGGCTAGGGGGTCATCCCGACTTACCAAACCGATGCAAACTCCGAATACCTACAAGTGCCGAGCATGGGAGACACACGGCGGGTGCTAACGTCCGTCGTGAAAAGGGAAACAACCCAGACCGTCAGCTAAGGTCCCAAAGTCATGGTTAAGTGGGAAACGATGTGGGAAGGCTTAGACAGCTAGGAGGTTGGCTTAGAAGCAGCCACCCTTTAAAGAAAGCGTAATAGCTCACTAGTCGAGTCGGCCTGCGCGGAAGATGTAACGGGGCTCAAACCATGCACCGAAGCTACGGGTATCATCTTACGATGATGCGGTAGAGGAGCGTTCTGTAAGCCTGTGAAGGTGAGTTGAGAAGCTTGCTGGAGGTATCAGAAGTGCGAATGCTGACATGAGTAACGACAATGCGAGTGAAAAACTCGCACGCCGAAAGACCAAGGTTTCCTGCGCAACGTTAATCGACGCAGGGTTAGTCGGTCCCTAAGGCGAGGCTGAAAAGCGTAGTCGATGGAAAACAGGTTAATATTCCTGTACTTCCAGTTATTGCGATGGAGGGACGGAGAAGGTTAGGCCAGCCTGGCGTTGGTTGTCCAGGTTTAAGGTGGTAGGCTGAAATCTTAGGCAAATCCGGGATTTCAAGGCCGAGAGCTGATGACGAGTTGCCTTTAGGCGACGAAGTGGTTGATACCATGCTTCCAAGAAAAGCTCCTAAGCTTCAGATAACTGGGAACCGTACCCCAAACCGACACAGGTGGTTAGGTAGAGAATACCAAGGCGCTTGAGAGAACTCGGGTGAAGGAACTAGGCAAAATGGCACCGTAACTTCGGGAGAAGGTGCGCCGGCGAGGGTGAAGGACTTGCTCCGTAAGCCCATGCCGGTCGAAGATACCAGGCCGCTGCGACTGTTTATTAAAAACACAGCACTCTGCAAACACGAAAGTGGACGTATAGGGTGTGACGCCTGCCCGGTGCCGGAAGGTTAATTGATGGGGTTAGCGCAAGCGAAGCTCTTGATCGAAGCCCCGGTAAACGGCGGCCGTAACTATAACGGTCCTAAGGTAGCGAAATTCCTTGTCGGGTAAGTTCCGACCTGCACGAATGGCGTAACGATGGCGGCGCTGTCTCCACCCGAGACTCAGTGAAATTGAAATCGCTGTGAAGATGCAGTGTATCCGCGGCTAGACGGAAAGACCCCGTGAACCTTTACTATAGCTTTGCACTGGACTTTGAATTTGCTTGTGTAGGATAGGTGGGAGGCTTTGAAGTGGGGACGCCAGTTCTCATGGAGCCATCCTTGAAATACCACCCTGGCAACTTTGAGGTTCTAACTCAGGTCCGTTATCCGGATCGAGGACAGTGTATGGTGGGTAGTTTGACTGGGGCGGTCTCCTCCCAAAGAGTAACGGAGGAGTACGAAGGTGCGCTCAGACCGGTCGGAAATCGGTCGTAGAGTATAAAGGCAAAAGCGCGCTTGACTGCGAGACAAACACGTCGAGCAGGTACGAAAGTAGGTCTTAGTGATCCGGTGGTTCTGTATGGAAGGGCCATCGCTCAACGGATAAAAGGTACTCCGGGGATAACAGGCTGATACCGCCCAAGAGTTCATATCGACGGCGGTGTTTGGCACCTCGATGTCGGCTCATCACATCCTGGGGCTGAAGCCGGTCCCAAGGGTATGGCTGTTCGCCATTTAAAGTGGTACGCGAGCTGGGTTTAGAACGTCGTGAGACAGTTCGGTCCCTATCTGCCGTGGACGTTTGAGATTTGAGAGGGGCTGCTCCTAGTACGAGAGGACCGGAGTGGACGAACCTCTGGTGTTCCGGTTGTCACGCCAGTGGCATTGCCGGGTAGCTATGTTCGGAAGAGATAACCGCTGAAAGCATCTAAGCGGGAAACTTGCCTCAAGATGAGATCTCACTGGGATCTTGAATCCCCTAAAGGGCCGTCGAAGACTACGACGTTGATAGGTTGGGTGTGTAAGCGCTGTGAGGCGTTGAGCTAACCAATACTAATTGCCCGTGAGGCTTGACCATATAACACCCAAGCAATTTGCTGACGCAGATTGCGGTGGTGAAGACGAAAGATCCGAAAATTCGTAAGACCACAAACATCACATATCCGGATTCGCCGGGCTGTCCATCTGGACATTCTGGCTACAGAATTTCTTGACGACCATAGAGCATTGGAACCACCTGATCCCATCCCGAACTCAGTAGTGAAACGATGCATCGCCGATGGTAGTGTGGGGTTTCCCCATGTGAGAGTAGGTCATCGTCAAGATTCATTTCGCAAAACCCCTATCTGCACATGCAGGTAGGGGTTTTGTCTTTGTGGGCAAAAAAGCCAGGGCTTGTTTGAATCACTGTGGGCATGCCGTGAAGCAGGCAACTCGGTGGAGGACACCGGCTTCGCCGGTGTTCGCGGGTAAACCCGCTCCTACAGGGTTCGCGGGTAAACCTGCTCCTACAAATCATGAAATGTGCGTCATTTATACCTGAGGCATGACGGTGTAATGCTACGCTCGCGGAAATACTCAGCACGGATACTTACCATGGAAATGAACTGGCATCAGGCCCTGCAAGAGAGCCTAAGCTGGCTGGCAATTGCCTCGTTCATCACCCTTGTCAGCTTCGCTGCAGCCGCGACTCTGGCGGTGCGTTGCACACGCTGGGGCAGCCAGTTCTGGCAGCTTGCCGGGCCCTATTTCAGTTTCAGGCGCAGTTGGCGGCCGTTGCTGGTGTTCGCACTGCTGTTGGTTCTGACGCTGTTTTCGGTTCGCCTTAACGTGCTGTTCTCGTTTTGGTACAACGGCTTCTACAGCGCTTTGCAAGGCCTTGACCAAACGGCGTTCTGGTACTTGCTCGGTGTTTTCGCGGTGCTGGCCACCATCCATGTGCTGCGCTCGTTGTTCACCTTCTATGTCAGTCAGGCATTCAGCATCAAGTGGCGGGTCTGGCTGACCGAGCGCCTGACCCACGACTGGATGCAGGGCGATGCCTATTACCGTGGCCAGTTCCTTGCCGAGCCGGTGGACAACCCCGACCAGCGTATCGAACTGGACGTCAACGCTTTCGTCACCAACTCGGTCACCCTTGCCTTGGGCGCAGTCAGTGCGCTGGTTTCGCTTGTGGCGTTCACCGGCATCCTCTGGGGGCTGTCAGCACCGTTGACGGTGGCCGGGGTGGAGATCCCTCGGGCGATGGTGTTTGCCGTGTACCTGTATGTCATCGCCGCCACCTGGGTGGCCTTCCGACTAGGGCGCCCGCTGATCCGGCTTAACTTCCTCAACGAGAAACTCACCGCCAACTTCCGTTACACGTTGATGCGTCTGCGTGAGAACGCCGAGAACATTGCCTTCTACCAAGGTTCGCAAGTCGAGCGGGGCACGTTGCTGGGCCGCTTTGCTTCCTTGATCGTGAATGTCTGGGCATTGGTGTACCGGAACCTGAAGCTCAGTGGCTTCAACTTGGGTGTCAGTCAGGTTGCTGTCGTGTTTCCGTTCATTCTTCAGGCGCCGCGCTTCTTCAGTGGGGCGATCAAGCTGGGCGATGTCATGCAAACTTCCCAGGCCTTTGGGCAGGTGCAGGATTCTCTGTCGTTCTTCCGTGAGTCGTACGATGCGTTCGCGCAGTACCGCGCGACCCTTGACCGCCTCACTGGCTTTCTGGATGCCAACCAGCAGGCAAGTGCGTTGCCGCGCGTCACGACCGAAGACCAGGCGCATGCGCTGCAGATCGCGGGCTTACAGGTGCTGCGCCCGGACGGACATGCCCTTATCGCCAACCTGGACCTGAGCCTGCACGCCGGTCAGGCGTTGTTGATCAAAGGGCCGTCAGGCAGTGGTAAAACCACGCTGCTGCGTGCCCTGGCGGGCCTTTGGCCGTATGCCGAAGGCAAGGTCAGGCGGCCAACGGGCCATCAGGCACTGTTCCTGTCGCAACGCCCGTACCTGCCGCTGGGTGACTTGCGTACCGTCATTGCCTACCCGGCAGCCAGCCATCCCAAGGATGAACTGCTGATGCAGCAGGCATTGCGCCAGGTCAACCTGGCCCACCTCACCGAGCGTCTCGACGTCAGCTGCGACTGGTCACACATCCTCTCGGTGGGCGAGCAGCAGCGCCTGGCGTTTGCCCGGGTGCTGTTCAACAGGCCGCAGGTGGTGTTCCTCGACGAGTCCACCTCGGCGATGGATGAAGGGCTCGAGCATGCCCTGTATGCGTTGTTGCGTTCGGAGATGCCGAGTGCATTGCTGGTCAGTGTCGGCCACCGTAGCACGCTGGCGGTGTTCCATACCCACCGGCTTGAGGTGGATGGGCATGGCGGTTGGTCGTTGCTGGAGCAGGAAGCTGCGCTGGCCTAGTCACCATGGGCCAGTTGGCCGCTTCGATCGCCCATGAGGTCAACCAGCCGATCACTGCTACGGTCACCAATGCCAATGCAGCCGTCCGCTGGTTGAGCGCAAAGCCACCGGCGCTGGATGAAGTAGGCCTGGGACTGATCATCAAGGATGCGGACCGCGCGGCACAGGTGCATACCACCCTTGCCGAGGGCTTGCCGCAGGTGCTGGTCGACCGTGTTGAGTTGCAGCAGGTGCTGCTGAACCTGATCCTCAACGCGCTGGAAGCGATGATCGAGGTTGAAGGCGTTCGTAAGCTGCAAATAAGCACGGCCCTCGACCAGGAGGGGGTGCGGGTAACAGTGGCGGACAGCGGGCCCGGATTTGCAGTGGAAAACGTAGAACAGGTTTTCGAGCCTTTTTACACCACCAAGGCGACCGGCCTGGGCATGGGGCTGTCGATCTGCCGCTCGATCATCGACAGCCACGGAGGCCGCTTCTGGGCCAGCCCCAAGCAAAGTCCTGGCGCCCAAGTGCAGTTCACCTTGCCGGCGCTTCTGGTTGATTCAGGTCAATAGTCATCAAGCTGTCGGTTGCATGTTTCTTTTAGTTCGTATCAGCTAGATGGCAAAGAGAACCTAAGCGTGACGAGCGATTTATCAGCATGCTGATACAGCGACGACCGCTCATGTCCACCTAAGCCCGTTACAGTCGAGCTGTGCGCACAGGGGAGTCTCATTGAAAACGCCGGTGGTCGACGCAGTCGTTGAGCAAACACCAATCCCTGCGCATTCCGTGGCCTGGCACACCCTGCCAGCCGAGCAGGTGACAAACCTGCTCGAGGTCAATGCGCCTGTCGGACTGGAGGTTGCCGAGGTTCAAGCCCGTCTTGACCGCGCTGGTTTCAATCGCCTGCCACAGGCAGCACGGCGCCCGGCCTGGTTTCGATTCTTGCTGCAATTTCACAACATCCTGATTTACGTGCTTTTGGGATCCGCTGCGATTACCGCGATGCTGCAACATCTGTGGGATACGGTAGTGATCCTGGCGGTGGTAATTGCAAACGCAATCATTGGCTACATTCAGGAAGGCAAAGCAGAAAAGGCGATGGATGCTATCCGGCAGATGCTGGCACCGCGCGCCGCAGTGATTCGCGCAGGCGAACGCTTGAGTATTGCGGGTGAGGAACTGGTACCGGGCGATATCGTATTGCTGGAGGCGGGAGACAAAGTCCCTGCTGATTTACGCTTGCTGCACGCGAACAGGCTTCACATTCAGGAAGCCATTCTTACCGGTGAATCCGTACCCGTAGAAAAACATACCCAATCAGTGCCCCTTGACGCAGCTTTGGGTGATCGAACTTGCATGGCGTTCAGCGGTACGCTCGTGACTTGCGGACAAGCAACAGGCGTTGTAGTGGCGACCGCAGCAGCAGCCGAGATCGGACGCATCAGCACTCTGCTTGCAGGTGTAGAAACGCTGACCACTCCGCTGGTGCAGCAAATGAACGTGTTTGCCCGCTGGCTGACGATCCTGATTTTGTTAGTGGGCGGCTTATTGCTCGTGTTCGGCCATTATGTCGGGCACTACGCCTTCAACGAGATCTTCATGGTCGTGGTGGGGATGTCGGTAGCGGCGATACCTGAAGGTCTGCCTGCCGTCCTTACCATTACGCTGGCCGTGGGCGTTCGGGCAATGGCTCGACGTAACGCCATCGTGCGCCGTCTGCCTACCATCGAAACACTAGGCTCGGTATCCGTCATCTGCACTGACAAGACCGGTACACTGACCCGCAACGAAATGATGGTGGCAACGGTCGTCACGAACGATCTGGTCTTCACGGTCGATGGCACGGGTTATCAGCCCGCGGGAAGCATCAGTCTTGCCGATCAGTTAATTGACCTATCGTCTCACCCCAAGCTGTCTGAACTGGGACGAGCAGCAGGTCTTTGCAACGATGCCGTACTGCGCCTGCATGACGATGTATGGACGGTGGAAGGTGATCCGATGGAGGGGGCATTGCTGGCATTCTCCGGGAAAACCGGAATTGATCGAAATGAGGATCGTCGGGCTTGGCCCCGCACTGATGCCATACCGTTTGACGCTAAACACCGCTTCATGGCGACACTGCATCACAATCATGATGGACATGCCTCCATCTACGTGAAAGGCGCGCCAGAGCAGCTACTGGCCATGTGCACGCATCAGCTTGCAAGCACTCGCGAGACTGAACCGCTCAATGTGGACTACTGGCACGCAAAGGCGAACGCCATTGCTGCCAAGGGGCAGCGTGTATTGGCGTTTGCAGTAAGGCCGGTTCGGCCCGAGCACACCGTGTTGGCGTTCGGGGACGTGCAAGGAAAGTTGACGTTGCTGGGCATGGTCGGTCTGATTGATCCACCTAGACCCGAGACGTTAAAGGCGGTTCAGCAATGCCAAAAAGCGGGCATTGCCGTAAAAATGATCACTGGCGATCATGACGGTACCGCCGCCGCTATCGGTCGCCAGATAGGCTTGCAAAATCCCGACAAGGTGCTGACTGGGGTGGACCTGGACGCCATGAACGATGCCGCCCTCAAGGAGGCGGTAAAGGGCATCAACATTTTTGCTCGCACCAGCCCCGAACATAAGCTCAGGTTGGTAATGCTGCTGCAATCGAACGGCATGACCGTGGCCATGACCGGTGATGGCGTTAACGACGCACCGGCGCTAAAGCGTGCAGACGCCGGTATAGCCATGGGTGGAAAAGGCAGTGAGGCCGCCAAGGAGGCCGCAGACCTGGTGTTGGCCGATGACAACTTCGCCTCCATCGTCGCTGCAGTACGCGAAGGCCGAACAGTCTATGACAACATCAAGAAAGTGTTGAGCTGGACGCTGCCTACCAACGCAGGCGAGACCATGACCATCATTGTCGCGCTGCTCCTCGGCATTACGCTGCCGGTGACGCCGATACAGATTCTGTGGATCAACCTGATAACCGCAGTGACCCTCGGCATCGCGCTCGCGTTCGAGCCCACCGAAGAAAACACCATGCTCAGACCGCCCCGTTCACGTAAGGAACCACTCATAAGCGCAGCCTTGGTCTGGCATATGGTGCTTGTTTCCATTCTTTTCCTCTGCGGTGTTTATGGCATTTTTTCGTATGCCCTCGACCGAGGCTACTCTGTTGAGTTGGCCCGAACCCTCGCGGTGAACACGTTAGTCGTGATGGAAATATTCCACCTGTTCTTCATCCGTAACCTCTACAGCACATCGCTTACCTGGAAGGGGATTCGCGGCACCAAGGTCGTGTGGATCACCGTCATGGTGATTACCTTCGCTCAGTTCGCCATCACGTATGCGCCACCGCTGCAAAAGGTATTTGCAACGCAGGCAATCCCCTTCCTTGATGGCCTGCTGATCATCGGGGTTGGCGTTGCGCTATTTGCGGTTATCGAGATAGAAAAACAGATTCGAATCCGCTTGTCCGAGTAGAACGGGTTGAATGCTGGCGGCACCCGGAACGACAAGCACCTTCATGACCTGAAAGAGGATTTGGAACATGCACAAAATACTGGTTGCGGTCGACGGTTCCGAGCATTCGGAACGCGCCGTGCGTTACCTTATTGGGCTTATCCAAGAGGGTGGGTTGCTGGGCGGTAATGTTGAGGTACATCTGTTGAATGTACAGCCACTTTTACCCACTCGAATCGCAAATGGCATGAGCGAGGATGAGCGTGATCGCTACTATGGGGATAGAAGTGCCGAGGATTCACGAAAGGCTGAGGTGCTTCTGAAGCAAGAAGGGATTGCATTCACACTCCATAGCTTGCAAGGCGATGCAGCCAGTCAAATTGTGGCGTGTGCGCATTTCCTTGCATGTGACAGCATCATCCTGGGTTCGCATGGCAATGGTTTTTTGGCAGGGATTTTTCTGGGGTCTGTCGCGGCAAAGGTGATTCAGCTCTCGGATTTACCCATCACCTTGGTCAAATAAGAGATCGGACAAGGCACGCAGCGCTGGCGCTCCGATTTTTCTCGCGCGCCACATCGGGCCTGCGGGATCTCCAATCGAACCAGACAGCCCGTTGACGATGGTTGCGCAAGAACTGAAGCTTCTGGGTGGAGAGGTGGTATTCGAAAAGCGGCGAGCCAACGCCTTCGAAATGACTGGCCTGGCGGACAATTTGCGGTCTCGCGGGGCTACCGGTGTGGTCATCACTGGCATGAAAACTCAATACTGTGTAGACAGCACCTGCCGTGCTGCTCGTGACCTTGGCTTTGATGCGGTACTTGTCGCCGAAGGTCATACCTGTTCAGACACGCCAATGATGAAAGCTAAGGACATCGTTGCCCATCACAATGCAACGCTTGACGGGCCGTTCTGCCGGCTAGTTCGGGCTGAGGAGTGGAACTTCTAGCGGAGCCCGAAACTACAGGAATGCACTTTACTTGCCATCCTGAGCAACTCATCGAACCCAACCGTGGATCTGTCACCTTTACTCGATACGGTGGCAGACCCAAGTCCTAAAGGCCGCTCAATGGGAATGCCGCGGCGTCCCACCTTCACGGGCGATCACACGCATGTGCAGGGTGGCCGGTTCCAGGCAACCACCGGTGGACAACTGCCCGACCAATTGGCGGTAGAGCTCTTGCCACGGTGTCTGAGAGGCTGGGATGTTCGGCTTCCAGGCAGCGCGACGGCGCGCCACTTCGTTATCGTCTACCAGCAGGTCGACGCGACGCTGGTTGAGGTCGACACGCAGCAAGTCATTGGTCTGAAGGAGTGCCAGGCCGCCCCCGACCGCCGCTTCCGGCGACATGTTAAGAATCGACGGGCTGGCCGAGGTGCCGCTCTGGCGACCGTCGCCCAGGCACGGCAACGAGTCGATGCCTTTTTTGATCAGCGCCGCCGGTGGCGCCATGTTGACCACTTCAGCACTGCCCGGGTAACCCACGGTGCCGGCGCCACGGATCACCAGGATGCAACGCTCGTCGATGTCCAGTGCTGGGTCGTCGATGCGGGCGTGGTAGTCCTCGGGGCCCTCGAACACGATGGCCCGCGCCTCAAAGCTGTTTTCCTTGCCTGGCTCGGACAGGTAGGTCTTGCGGAAGGCTTCGCCGACTACCGACATCTTCATGATCGCGCTGTCGAAGAAATTGCCGCTGAGAACGATGAAACCAGCGCTGTGCTTGAGTGGCTCGTCGAACGGCAGGATAACGTCGCGGTTGCTGGTGACGGTGTCGCTGACCACCTCGCCGATGGTCTTGCCGCTTACCGTAGCGCAGGCTTCATGCAGGCGACCGGCCTTGCGCAGCTCGTGCATCACCGCCGGTACGCCGCCGGCACGGTGGAAACCTTCGCCCAGGTACTTGCCGGCCGGCATGCAGTTGACCAGCAGCGGCACGTCTTCACCGATGCGCTGCCAGTCGTCGAGCGACAACTCGATGCCCATGTGCCGGGCAATGGCGATCAAGTGGGGCGGGCAATTGCTTGAGGCGCCAAGGGCCGAGGCTACTGCGATGGCGTTCTCGAATGCTTCGCGGGTCATGATCGATGAGGGGCGTACGTCTTGCATTACCAGTTCGCAGATGCGTCTGCCGGTGACGTAGGCCATTTGCCCGCGTTCCCGATAGGGCGCGGGGATGCTGGCGCAACCGGGCAGCGACATGCCCAGGGCTTCGGCCAGGGCGTTCATCGACAGCGCCGTGCCCATGGTGTTGCAGTGGCCTACCGACGGTGAAGCAGCGGTGGTCATTTCCATGAAGCCTTCGTAGTCGATTTCGCCGGCAGCCATCAGATTGCGCGCATGCCACAGCACCGTGCCCGAGCCGATCAGTTGGCCCTTGTGATGGCCGTCTAGCATTGGTCCGCCGGACAGCACAATGGCCGGCAGGTCGGTGGTGGCGGCGGCCATCAGGCAAGCTGGAGTGGTCTTGTCGCAGCCGGTGGTCAACACCACACCGTCCAGCGGGTAGCCGTGGAGGATCTCCACCAGTCCCAGGTACGCCAGGTTGCGGTCGAGCGCGGCGGTGGGCCGACGGCTCTGTTCGGCGATCGGGTGTACCGGGAACTCCATCGGAATGCCGCCCGCATCACGGATACCGGCCTTGACCCGCTGAGCCAGTTCCAGGTGATGGCGGTTGCAGGGCGTCAAGTCGCTTCCGGTCTGGGCGATGCCGATGATCGGCCGCCCCGATTGCAGTTCAGCGCGGGTCAGGCCGTAGTTCATGTAACGCTCCACGTACAGCGCAGTCATGTCGGCGTGGCTCGGGTCGTCGAACCATTGCTGACTGCGTAGCGAGCGTTTTGGGGTATCGGTCATATCGATCTCTCTTGTATTTTTTGGCCACTGGTTAGCGTTGCGGCACACCGACGCCTAAATGGTTGTGTTGGGATGAAGCAGCACTTCCCACTGCGTCGTCCAGCGCCGTCAGGTCGCGGCCACGGGTTTCGATGGACAGGCAGGTGCCGATCAAGGTCAGCCCAGTCAGCGCCAGGGTGTATAGCGCCAGCACCCAGTAGGCACCACCGGCCAGACCGACCAGGAATATGCCCAGCAGCGGCGCTACGCCGCCGGACAGCATCGCGCCGATTTCTCGGGACAGAGCCACACCGGAGTAGCGGTAGCGGTTGCCGAACAGTTCGGTGAAATGCGCACACTGTGCCCCGAGCATGCTATTTGCAGCCAGAGTGAAGCCACCTATCACCGCGATGTACACCAATGTCGAATTGCCGCTGTCGATCATCCACCACGAGGGGAATGCCCATAACGCGCCGAACAATGCGCCGCCACGGTACACCGCCAGGCGTCCGATACGATCGGACAGAGCGCCGAACAATGGGGTGGTGAATACGCTGAGGATACTGGCGACGAGCACCGCATTGGTACCAATGGTGGCCAGGTTGGCACCTTCCTCGCTGAGATGGCTGCTGGCGAAACCGGTAAGGAAGGCGATGGATACAGTGGCATAGAGGGTCGAGCAGCCTGTTTCGGCCATGCGCATCAACGTAGTCGCTGCCAGTGGCCGACGTGCATTACGCAGCACGGCGCGCATCGGCGATTCGATCACTTGCTGGTTCTGGCTGAGCTGCTGGAACACCGGGCTTTCCTTGAGCTTGAGGCGGATCCAGATGGCCATGAATATCAGCACTACGCTGGCCAGGAAGGGGATCCGCCAGCCCCAGTCGAGCAACTCTTCCTGTGTCAGCGAGCTCTGCATCACGCGGAAAGTGATAGTGGCAAGGGCCAGGCCGCTGAATACCCCAATGAAGGGCAGGGCGGCATAGAACCCTCGTCGCTCACGCGGAGCCAGTTCGGCCATGAGTGTCGCCGCGCCGGTCTGTTCGGCACCCGCACCAAAACCTTGCAGCAGGCGCAGCAGTACCAGTAGCACAGCACCCGTGGCGCCAGTCGGTAGCAGGCCGATCAGGGTAGTAGCGGTACCCATCAGGGCGATGGTCAGCAACAAGACCAGCTTGCGCCCTTTGCGGTCACCCAATGAGCCAAAGAAAAGCCCGCCGAACGGTCGCGCCAAGAATCCTGCGCCATAGGTGGCGAAACTGGCGAGCAAGGCGCCTGTGGTGCCGAGGGTGGGGAAGAATATATGGCCGAAGACCAGCGCCGCGGCTAGCCCATAAATGGCGAAATCGTAGTACTCCAGAGCACTGCCGATTGCGCCGGTATAGATCGCCCGGCGCAGCTGACGCGGGTCGGGCACGGCGTCCTTGGCTTGGGTTTGCATGTCTTGCCTCGCTTTTTTGTTGTTATGGGCCCGGCGGAAATCCTGAGTGTTGCTACTTCAGGAGTCCTCGAGCGGCTAGGTTGTGCATCATCGCGCCGAGACCGAAGGTCCAAGGGCGAGCTTGGTCGCTTGTCGTGACTTGGTTATGCAGTTGGCCCAGAAACGGGCTGGCAATGCGCACGTGATCGCCGGGTTTGTGCGTGAAGCCGGCACCCGGCTGGTCGCGGTCCTCGGTGGGGGCGAAAAGCGTGCCGAGAAACAGCATGAAGCCGTCTGGGTACTGATGATTTTCGTTGAGGGTCTGCCGCACCAGATCTTCGGGGTCGCGGCTGATCTGGTCCATCGAACTGCTGCCAAGCAGGCGGTAGCCATCGCGACCCTGGACTTCCAGATCGACCACGCAGCGGCGCACAGTGTCCAAGTCGAAGGTCTCATCGAACAGGCGAATGAACGGGCCGACGGCGCAAGAGGCATTATTGTCCTTGGCCTTGCTCAGCAGCAGTGCGCTGCGGCCCTCGAAGTCGCGCAGGTTGACGTCGTTGCCCAAGGTCGCGCCATGAATCCGGCCGCGGCTGTCGACCGCCAGCACCACCTCCGGTTCGGGGTTGTTCCATGCCGATTTCGGGTGCACGCCGATTGCGCTGCCGCTGCCGACAGCAGCCAGCACAGGTGCTTTGGTAAAGATTTCCGCATCCGGACCGATCCCGACTTCCAGGTATTGGGACCACATTCCCTTTTCCAGCAGCAGTGCTTTCAACGCCATTGCCTGTTGAGAGCCTGGCCGCACCGCACGCAAGTTGTCACCGATCACCGTGCGTACTGTGGCACGCACCGCTTCGGCTTTGCTGGCGTCGCCGCCGGCTTGCTCCTCGATCACCCGTTCGATCATGCTGGCGGCGAATGTCACGCCTGCGGCTTTGATGACTTGCAGGTCGACTGGCGCGAGCAGATAGGGCTTGCTGGCATCGAAGGCGGCACCGCTGTTGCTCAGCAGCGCCTCGACGCTACCCAGAAACTGGCCCGGCGTGCTGCGTACTGCCTGTAGCGGATCTTCATGCTCAAGCAACTGACTGAGGGTGGCGAAGCGTTCGGAGAGGTCGAACACACCGTCATTACGCAACACTATCGGCGAGGGGCCGCCGGGTTCACCGGGCGTCCAGGCGCGGCCGACAAGGGTGCCGGCCAGGTTGTCCTCGGGAAGAGTATTAGCGGAAGTGAGCGTTATCGGCATGGCATCTAGGTCTCCTGGATCTGAAAGCTGAACGCTAGGGCAAACCGTGCGATAAACTCCAATGGCATCTTTTCACTATTCGATAACATGTGGTTATTGCCCCAAGGTGGATTCATGTCGGACCTATCTTTTTCTCACGTCTGCAACTGGCTTAAATTCCGCCACCTTCTGCTCATCGACACACTCGGTCGCACACACAACATGCATCTGGCAGCTCAGCAGATGAACCTCAGCCAGCCGGCGATCAGCAAGATGCTCAAGGAGATCGAGAACCTGCTCGGCTTCGCCCTGTTCGAGCGTCTGCCACGCAGCATGCCGCCCACCGCCCTGGGCGAGCAGGTGGTGCGCTATGCCCAGGTCGCACTCAATGATGCGCGCACCTTCGTCGACCAGATCGACAGCCTGCGCCAAGGCGGCCACGGGCATCTGAAGATTGGCGGCATCTTTGCCGCCACCGCCGTAGCGCTGCCAGAAGCCATCGTCGAGATAAAGCAGCGCAAGCCGTTGCTATCGATTGAGGTGGTGGAGCAGACCAGCGACCATCTCATGGCGATGCTGGAGGACAAGAACCTGCACCTGGCGGTAGCACGATTCACCGATGTGGCGCAGCACCAGCGCTTCGACTTCCAGCCGCTGGCGCCGGAGCCGTTCTGCTTCGTGGTCAACGACCAGCATCCTTTGAGCGATGCCGGGCCGGTGACGCTGCCTCAGTTGCTCGAGTGGCCGTGGATCCTCTACCCGAAGGGCACGCCAATTCGTGGTCGCATGGAACGCGCGTTCGCCGAGGCCGGGGTCGCGGTGCCGCGCAACACCATCGACACCATTTCGATGCAGACCTTCCTCAAGGTGCTGTTGGGCGGCCCGATGATCGGCATGCTGCCCCAGGCGATGGTCGAGCCACATCTTGCCAGCGGGGTACTTATCAACCTCGATACGCCGCTGCACCTGGATCCCCAGGATTACGGCATCTTGACCCGCAAAGGCGAGCCCTTGACCGGCGCGGCGTTGGAGTTTGCCGAGATACTGCTGGCCAACGCACGAAGGGTGCAGTTGGACTGATAACAAGCGGTTATCAGATGATCCCCAAAAGCCATTGGGCAAGAATCGCAGAGCCGCATAGATTAGTGCCCACTGTCTTACGCGACGCGAAGGGACCCTTCATGACTTCATTTGCAGGCCAACAATTCATCGGCGGTAGCCGCCGTGCTACCGGGACTGCTTCATTGCATAGCGTGGATGCGCACACCGGGCAGGCGCTACCTGGTGCGTTTTTCCAAGCTACCGAGCAAGAAGTGGATGCGGCTGCTCTAGCCGCTGCCGCTGCCTATCCGATCTACCGGGCGTTGCCCGCTCTGCGCCGGTCCGAATTCCTCGATGCCATTGCCGATGCGCTGGATGCGCTGGACGATGACTTCATTGATACCGTATGTAGCGAGACCGCCTTGCCAGCAGCAAGAATCTTGGGCGAGCGGGCGCGGACCAGCGGTCAGTTGCGGTTGTTTGCCTCTGTGTTGCGCCGAGGTGATTTCGCCGGTGCGCGTATCGACCGCGCACAGCCCCAGCGCACCCCGCAGCCACGGCTGGATATCCGCCAGTGCCGCATGGGCCTGGGGCCGGTGGCGGTATTTGGCGCCAGTAACTTCCCTCTGGCGTTTTCCACCGCCGGTGGCGATACCGCCGCAGCCCTGGCTGCAGGCTGCCCAGTGGTGTTCAAGGCCCACAGCGGCCACATGGGGACTGCGCAATGGGTGGCCGAGGCGATTGTAGGGGCCGCCGAGCGTTGTGGCATGCCTGCCGGCGTGTTCAACATGATTTTCGGTGGTGGCGTGGGTGAGGCCTTGGTCAAACACCCTGCCATTCAGGCGGTTGGCTTCACCGGCTCGCTCAAGGGCGGCCGTGCCCTTTGCGACATGGCCGCGGCGCGGCCACAACCGATCCCGGTTTTCGCCGAAATGAGCAGTATCAACCCGGTGCTGGTATTGCCCGGCGCGCTGGCGGTTCGCGCCGAGGCCGTGGCCTGCGAGCTGGTCGCCTCGGTGGTGCTTGGGTGTGGGCAGTTCTGCACCAATCCCGGTTTGGTACTGGGCGTGCGCTCTCCCGAATTCAGCACCTTTGTCGAACACATGCGTGCGCAGGTAGCCGACCAGTCACCGCAAACCATGCTTAACAAAGGCACCTTGGCCAGCTATGCCCACGGTGTGGCTACCCTCAAGGCACTGCCCGGCATTCGCCATCTAGCGGGTGCCGAACAGCAGGGCAACCAGGCCTGGCCGCAACTGTTCGCGGCGGATGCGCGGTTGCTGCTCGAGGGTGAGCCGTTACTGCAAGAAGAAGTCTTTGGCCCGGCCACGGTGGTGGTAGAACTGGCCGACCAGGCCCAGTTGCTTGCTGCACTGCATGCACTGGGTGGGCAACTGACCGCCACGCTGATCGGCGAGCAGAGCGATCTGGCCGCTGCCGCCCCACTGGTAGCGGTACTGGAACAGAAGGCCGGTCGGATCCTCGTCAACGGCTACCCGACCGGTGTCGAGGTCTGCGACGCCATGGTGCACGGCGGCCCGTACCCAGCCACTTCTGACAGCCGTGGCACCTCAGTTGGCACACTGTCGATCGACCGCTTCCTGCGCCCGGTGTGCTACCAGAACTTCCCCGATGCGCTGTTGCCCGAAGCCCTGCGCGACGCCAATCCACTAGGGCTGCTGCGGCTGGTCGATGGTCAGCCCAGCCGCGAACCGATTCGCTGACAGGTACTACCATCGGGCACTCGTGCCCGATGCTCTCTAAATAAGAACAATCAGGCGTGCACGACATGCCAAGAGGTTGGTTATGGCTCATCAAGTTGTCGACCCCATGCGCGATCAGGCTTTCGAAGATCGCACCTATCGCAAGGTAATCATACGAATCCTGCCTGTCCTGTTGCTGTGTTACATGGCGGCCTATCTCGACCGGGTGAATATCGGCTTCGCGAAACTGAGCATGCTGGAGGATCTGCAGTTCAGTAATACGGTCTACGCCTTGGGCGCGAGCGTTTTCTTCTGGGGCTACTTTCTGTTTGAAGTCCCGAGCAACTTGTTGCTGCATCGATACGGCGCGCGGTTCTGGATCGCCCGCATCATGCTGAGCTGGGCCATCATCTCCATGGCTGTGGCATTTACCCAGCCACTTGCCGCGTTCTTCCATGTCGAGTCCAGTACCATGTTTTACGTGCTGCGCTTCCTGCTCGGTATCTGTGAGGCAGGCTTCTTCCCGGGAGTGATTCTTTACCTCAACTACTGGTTCCCGACCCATCGGCAAAGCCGGGTGATGTCTGGTTTCCTGATGGCAATGCCTGTCAGCCTGACGCTGGGCGGCATTTTGTCTGGCTGGCTCATGACCAGCATGGATGGCTGGCACGGTATGGCCGGTTGGCAGTGGATGCTGCTGGTCGAGGGTGTACCGTCGGTGATCATGGCGGCCATCGTTTATTGCTGCTTGTGCGACAACATCGACAAGGCGGCTTGGTTGTCCCAGCAGGAAAAGGAACTGCTCAAAGCCAACTTGAAGCAAGAGGAGCACGGCAAGGTTTCACGCCTCAAAGATGTCTTCTTCAGCCCACGTGTTTGGCTGCTCGTATTCATCTTGCTCACGTTCAACACAGGTTTTTATGGCCTGGCCTTCTGGATGCCGTCGATCATCAAGAGCGCGGGAGTGACCAGCACCCTGGAAATCGGCTTGCTGACCGCCATCCCTTATGGCGTTGCGGTGATCGCCATGTTCCTCAACGCGCGCCACTCCAACCGCACTGGTGAACGCCGGCTGCATGCCGCGATCCCGGCGTTCATCGGTGGCTGCGGGTTGATCCTGAGTGCTGTTTTCGCACACAACGTTGTCCTTTCAATCGTGTTCCTGACCGTGGCGGCATCCGGGGTGCTCAGCCTGATGCCTATCTTCTGGACGTTGCCGGGCACGGTGCTCTCAGGTGTCGCAGCTGCGGCAGGCATAGGCATGATCAACGCGTTCGGCAACCTGTCTGGTTTCACCGGTTCGATGATTACAGCAGTGGCGGAGAACCTCACCGGCGACATCAACAACGGCACTTATGTCTTGGGCCTGTGCCTGTTCATCAGTGGAGCATTGATCATGGCGATCCCCGCCGCGATGTTGAAGCGGCCCGACTCGCAGCCCCGCGCGCAGTTGAACCTGGAGGCAGCATGAACATCAATCACGGAGCAAGCCCGCGCCAGGCCCTGCTGATGCTGGCGCCGTTGCTCGACGAGCACGAAAGTCAGCTCGCCAGGCAGTTCGACTTGGTACGTGCTTTTGATTCGCATGCCCTGGAGGCTGTTCTAGCCGACCGGCCGGAACGTTTCCGTGCGGTGGTGACCAACGGAGTAGTGGGGGTGCCAACCCCAGTCATGCGCGCACTGGTCAACCTGTCATTGATCGCTGTCAACGGTGTGGGCGTTGATTGCATTGATCTGGACCAGGCGAAAGCCCGCGGCATTCGGGTCGAGACGACGGTCGATATCCTCACGGATGCCGTGGCGGACCAAGCAATAGCTTTGCTCTTGAGCTTGCTGCGTCAGGTTTGCGTGGCTGACCGCTTCGTTCGGGCGGGCCAGTGGCGCGAGGCCGCATTCCCATTGCTAGGCACCACGTTGCGAGGGCTGCGCGTCGGCATCATAGGTCTCGGCCGTATCGGCCAAGCGATTGCCAGTCGCCTACTGCCGTTCGGAGTCAAGCTGGCGTATCACAACCGCAATGAGCTGCAGGGCTGCAGTTACACCTATTACCCCGACGCTGGCAGCCTGGCCGCGGACAGTGACATTCTTATCCTCGCTGCCGCAGGAGGAAGTGCGACGTCACGCCTGGTCAATGCGCCAGTGCTGGAAGCGCTTGGCGCGAAAGGGGTGATTGTAAACGTGGCGCGGGGAAGCGTGATCGACGAAGTGGAACTGGTTGCTCGCTTGCAGGATGGGCGACTTGCAGGGGCGGCCTTGGACGTGTTCGTAAATGAACCGCAAGTGCCCACCAGCTTGTTTGACCTGGATAACGTAGTGCTTCAGCCGCACATAGGCAGCGCTACGCTGCAGGCTAGGAAGGCTATGGGGGACTACGTCGTTACTGCGATTTGTCGAAGTACACTTTGAAGGAGAGGCAATACGGCAAGCTTGGGCCATTGAACATGACTGCTTGTTCAAATCGATGTCCAGTTTGGGTCGTATAGCGACGGTCATACCTCGACCGTCGCTATACATTTTGAGACCTCTGTTTGTTCCGCCATCTCCAATGCGTCATCGACTTCAACCCTCGCTATGGAGCCGTCTCAGCAGCTACCAGACACATTGAAGATCTGAGTGAGCCCTTGATGGTAAGTCGTGACTTTGAAATCGGGAAAACGCTGCTTGTACTTCGAAGAGTCGAACAGGTTGTCGTGCTCGTACCGTGGCAGCAGCTCCCGCAGCTCACGAACTTGCTTGGATATCAGGCCTACAGCTGTCAGGGTCAATTTGCCTAGAATTTTATAAGTAGCGTCCTTGCCAGAGATCTGAGAAGCCAGCGTGACAAGTTGTTTGTAGGTCAGCCGCTCATCGTCACAGGGCAGGTGCCAGGTTTGCCCGAACGCATCTGGCGTGTTCCCCAGCGCTGCCAGTGCCCGGCTTGCATCCGGCGTCCAGATGAGTGTTCGCTGAGTATCGTCTCGCACAGGGACGCGTGGCGTCTTGCCGGCCTTCATGTTGTCGAGGACCAGGGTATTGGTAATGCTCTGCGTTTTGCCGGGCCCATAGAACTCTGGAGCTCGCCCTATGACCACAGGAATGTCGCCTCGCGCCATCTCCTGCAACACCATCGATGCCATTCGCGCACGAACCTGCCCTTTACGACCGACCGGTTCGAAGGGCGTGTCCTCCGTCAGCAGACGATCATCCTGCGGGTACATATACGTGTTGTCGAAATAGACGAAGCTGGCATCGGATGCGCGAGCCGCATCAAGCGCGTTCCGCAGCATCACTGGAAACTGCGTTTCCCAAAGCTGTGTATCTGGCGGGAGTCCGGCTGTGAAATAAACGATGCTGCTACCCTTGACTGCCTTGGCCGCCTGGCTGGCGTCTAGCAGGTCCGCCGCAATCAGCGTGTCAGAGTCGCTGACTTTGCGCGGATTACGGCTGACTAGCCTGATATCTTCGGTAAATGTCCGGTTCAGTTCCCGTGCCAGCTCTATGGCGATCTGGCCAGTTGCGCCTAAAACGGTTTGCATTTGGTCTCCTGGAAACCTCGGTAGAAGGTTTCTCTCTACTAACTGCGATGATGATGGCCCGTTTACGTATGCCGGGCGCGACGCTGTGGCTGTCGCCCTTGGGCGCGGTACAGCAAAGTCCATGTAGCCCAGATATTTACCTTAGGCTTAAAGTAAACTTTAAGGTCAAGTCCTTATCGTAAGAGTAGGAGCGGGATGGCGGGTTGGGCCGATTTGATCAGGCCCAATTGGAGATCCGTAATGGAAGTTGGCTCTCGGGTGCCCGGGGGTTAAAGTGAGCTTCAAGGTCAGAACTTCTGTGAAGGTGTGGTATGAGGATTGGAGCGCTTGCGAAAATCACGGGTCTTGCCGCTTCGCGCATTCGTTTCTACGAGGCAAGTGGGCTGATTCAATCAGTTGAGCGCAAGGCCAATGGCTACCGCGACTATTCCGATGATGCCGTCTGGATACTGGAGATGATCACCAGCGCCCAGGCAGCAGGGTTTACCCTGGAAGAAATCCGGCACCTGTTGCCGATGAGTTCGCAAGGTTGGCGTCATGACGAGCTACTTTCCGGGTTGAAGCGCAAGGTCGAGGAGATCGAGGTGCTGCAGCAACGCTTGGCTCGCAACAAGGAACAGTTGCTGATGGTGATCGACGGCATTGAAAGCAAGCCAGACGGCATGCCGTGCGTAGACAACACCCAACGGGTGCTTGGCCGTCTGCGCGAAGACATCGCTTTGAACAAGGTGGGCGCTTCACCTGCCAAGTGAAGCATGCCAGCGTCTGATGCGGAGCAGGGCGCCGGCTCAGGGGCCGGCGCTGATAGAGCGTTCAGTTACCGCTATTCAATGCTGCCAGCGGCTTTGGAGCATAGAGGGCGCTCTGGAACTCGGGCACGTATTCGTATTTCACCATCTTGCCCAACTTTAAAGAACGGATGTACGTCGACAGGCTACCGTCGCCGAGCACCAGGTGAGCCGAGTCAGCGCTCATGCTCGATCCATGACGGGTCTGCCGAGACGTCGCATAGCCATAACTCAGCTGTCCAGCGTGATCGAGGTTGGTGAAGCTGTTAGTCACCAGGTCGGCTTCATTGGATACGTCCTCGAGCTTTTTTACCCTAAAGACGACATCGATATTGCCAGTTTGCGCGTCGACGATGTCATAGGATACGGTCGCGGCGTCCTCTCGGCGGTTGATCTCTGTCAGCCATTTCGGCAGGTTGTAGCCCACTACGCCACGGACACGGGCAAGCTCGGTATTCACCGGCAATTTGAGCACGTAGCCCCAAAAGTCCTTGGACATGGATTGCCCGATCAAGCTGAATGGCCCGAGATTGGACTTGCCTGGTTTGTTGGTGATGATCGACAAGGCAATTTCGTTGTAGCTGTCGTTGTCGCAATAATCGTAGGTGTAAGCCGTGAAAGCGATCAGGCCGCGGCCCGGCCAAACTTGCAAGGGTTGAACCTGCTTGAGTACTTCGGCAGGCATCAGCTCGCGCAGGCGATCGAGGTCTGCGGTGTAAACGGCTGTAAACCGGCTGTTCTTGTAGTAGAAGTTGGGCGAGTACGACTCGAAGCCCATATCGACCTTGGTCTTTTCCAGGCCTTTGAACCAACTGAGGTCCATGCCTTGCGCTTCGGCCTGGATCACCGACAGGGGAGGGTTGGAGCGGTATCGGTCGTACAAACCGCCTTTGACGACGGGTACCTGGTGGCCTGCGATCTCTATCATCGCGGTTTCGGCATGTTTGGGGATGCCGGTCGTGTCCGCCAGGGTGGCGTTGGCGATGGGGGTCAGGAGTGCACCTGCCACTGCGGCGACGGTTCCGAGTTTCACTTTTCAGTCTCTCCGGTGAATTGCATCACGCATTGATGAATGCGACCAGGCATCTCGCTTGGCGGCGAACTAGATGGACCTTACACATGCACCTTAACTTTAAACTTAACTTTAATGTCAAGGCGCCAAAGAGCCGCTTTTCCAGCTACTGGGCGTGGTGTCAGGGGCGGGGCCGCAGGGTGAAGGCGAGGGCAAAATCAGCCAGTTTTCCGAATGGTGCCCGGAGCAGCTTTGGCAAGTTCCAGCGACCTTGGACGAACACGCCCTTGGCATGGCTCATCGAGCGAAAACCCTCGATACCGTGGTAAGCCCCCATGCCACTGGGACCCACGCCCCCGAACGGCAGGTCGTCCACCGCGACGTGCATCAGGGTGTTGTTGATGCCGACGTTGCCGGAGGTGGTGCACCTGAGCAGCGCTTCGCTGTCGGCCCCCACATTGCCGAAGTAGTAGAGCGCCAGCGGACGTGGCCTGGCATTGATATAGCCAATAGCTTCGTCGAGGGAGCGGTAGGTACGCACGGGTAGCAAAGGCCCGAAGATTTCTTCGTGCATGACCCGTGCATCGTCACCAGCCCCCACGATCAGCACCGGAGCCAGTGTCCGCGGTCGCTCTGTCGCGCGCTCTGGCGTCACGCCAGTCTCGATCACCTTGGCGCCCCTGGTGCGGGCGTCTTCGACCAGCGACTGCAACCGCGTGTAGTGCCTGTCGCTGACGATGGAGGTGTAGTCCGGGCTGGTCGGGCCTTGCGGATAACCACGGGCGACAGCCGCACAGTACTGGGAGATGAATTCATCCAGGTCATCCTCATGGACCAGCGCGTAGTCCGGTGCCACGCAGGTCTGGCCGGCGTTGGCCAGTTTGCCGAAGACGATGCTGTCGAGGGTGCTGCGTCCGGCATGCCCTGGGGCCACGATCACAGGGCTTTTGCCGCCCAGTTCAAGGGTCAGCGGCACAAGGTTGTCACTCGCCGCCCGCATTACCATCCGGCCAACCTGGGTACTGCCGGTGAACAATAGGTGGTCGAAGGGGAGAGCGCTGAAGCTTGCGCCTGTCTCAGGGCCGCCGAGTATCACCGCCACCTCTTCGACGGTAAAACTGCCCACCAGAATGCGCTGAATCAGCTCACTGGTGCGTGGCGTCAGTTCGGAGGGCTTGATCATCACCCGATTGCCAGCCGCCAGTGCGGTGGCCAGGGGGATGAAGGTCAACGCTATTGGGTAGTTCCACGGCGCCATGACGCCGATCACGCCTTTGGGCTGGTACTCCACATGCGCGCGGCCAGTGCGGTGAAACGCCGCGACGTGACGACGCTCGGGTTTCATGAAACGGCGCAGGTGCCGCAGCAGGTAGTCGATCGACTGGACCACGCCAAGCAGTTCCATGATGTCTGTCTCATGCCTTGAGCGGTTGCCGAAATCGGCGCTGATCGCTTCTTCCACGTCGCGGCGATGGGCAAGCACAGCCGCGCGCAACTTGACCAGGTTGGTTTTGCGTCGCTCAAAACCGGGTGGCCCGTCATTGAGAAACGCACGACGCTGCTGCTCCAGCGTGGTTGCGGCGTAGATAGCCGGGATGGACGTTGCGGCGATAGTCATCTTGCACCTCTCAAGGTTATTGCAATGTAGACACTGTAAACTTGATTTCCGCCGATCATAGGAAGACAATGTTTTCACTGTCAACATGAGGGGAGCAGCCGTATGTCAGCCGATGAAATTTGCGAAGCAAAGCCCTACCACCATGGCGATTTGCGCCGCACCATCATCGACACTGCTTTGGCAACCCTGAAAGAACAGCAAGGCTGGCAATTCACCTTGCGCGAAATAGCCCGGCGAGCCCAGGTGAGCCACTCGGCGCCATATCGGCATTTTCCGGACAAGGGGGCGCTGCTCCACGAGTTGGCGCTACTGGGCTTCGAGCGATTGAATGCGGCGATGCAAGACGCGATGGGGCCAGCGATGTCAGCACCAGAGCGCTTGCGGGCGATGGCCTACGCCTACCTGGCGTTTGGCGAGGAAAATCCGGATTTGTACCGGTTGATGTTTTCGACACAGGCGGGAGACCCCGCGCAGATCCATGTCGACCCCCGAGCCCAGGCACCGTTCTACCTGGTGATCGAGGTGCTGGAGCGTGGTCAGGAGGAGGGTACGATCCGCGCCCGTTCTGCCCTGGGACAGGCCACCGCAAGCTGGGCGCACCTTCACGGGTTGACCCTGCTTTCGATCGATAGCCGGTTGGTGCCGGCGAAGGTCGGCGACCATGCCATTGAGGATGCCTTGACGACCTTGCTTGACGGGTTGGTCAGTGATCAGACGGCTCGATGACCTGCGACTCTACAGAGAACTGCTCGCCCGTATGAAGGCGATGCTTGGCCCAACCACCTACGATCAGGTACTCAGGCATGACCAAACGCATCCTGCACGTCGTTACCAACGTTGCCCATTACAGCGACCCAAGTCATCCCACGGGGTTGTGGTTGAGTGAGCTGACGCATGCCTGGCATGTGTTCGCTGGCAGAGGTTACGAACAGCACTTGGTGAGCCCGCAGGGTGGAAAATCCCCACTCGAGCCGCGTTCGCTCAAGTGGCCATTGCTCGATGGCACGGCCAAAGCCTGGTTGAACGACCCGGCGGCAATGGCACGTCTTGCCAACACCTCAAGTCCGCAAGCGTTAGTGTCATCAGACTTCGACGCCATCTATTTTACCGGTGGCCATGCGGTGATGTGGGACTTCCCTGAGGACGATGGTTTGCAGCGACTGACCCGCGAGATCTACGAGCGTGGTGGCGTTGTCTCTTCGGTTTGCCATGGCTATTGCGGGTTGCTCAATACTCGGCTGTCTGATGGTCGTCTCCTGGTCGAGGGGCGTCGTCTGACGGGCTATGCCTGGATCGAAGAAGTGCTGGCGGGCGTGGCGAGCAAGGTCCCATACAATGCCGAGCAAGAAATGAAACGCCGTGGGGCGCGCTACGAGAAAGCACTCTTGCCATTCACTTCCAATGTGGTCGTCGATGGCCGCTTGGTGACAGGCCAGAACCCACAATCTGCCAAAGCAACTGCCGAGCAGGTAGCTGCACTGTTACAGGAGAAGACTGCGTGAGATCCCTCGCTTAACGAGAGGAACGACGTCTTCGCCATAGAGTGGTACGTCTGACACTACGGTGATTCGGCACAGGCCTTTGTAGGAGCGGGTTCACCCGCGAAAGGGCCAGGCCTGCCGGCAATTTCCACCAGCCGTTCACTGTTGCCGCCGCCACGCGGGTAAACCCGCTCCTTGCAGGCGACCGCGCACGCCTTTCAAATGTTGAGCAAGACAGTTGCTCTCACAGCGGGGCGGGTAAGCCTCGCGATGCCAAAGATCAGGGTTCAGCAAAGTTCAGTTACAAACATGTAAACTTCGTAAGTAAGATTTACTCGCATTTGCGATTCTCTATATTTACCAACCCTGTTGGCCGCCAGACTGAGTGTGCGGGGCCGGTGGGCGAGGGCTCCCGGTTTCCGACAGGGATGTGCCTTTTCGCTCATGAATCGCAGGAGATGTACCCATGCAGTGTAGAACTTCACCCAACAGCCTGGCCCTGGCGTTCGTCGCGCTGGCGTCGCCGGCCATGATGGCGACCGCGGCAGAGTCCGAGGAGCGACGTGCGGGTGAGGTACTGGAAGTGCCCGTCGCCGACAACGCACTGGTGATCCAGGACACCCTGATCACCGCCGAGCGCGAGGCGCGACAGGCCCTGGGCACGTCGATCATCACCGCCGAAGACATCAAGCGCCACCCGCCAGCCAATGACCTGTCCGACATCATCCGTCGCGAGCCTGGGGTTAACCTGACCGGCAACAGTGCCAGTGGCGCACGCGGAAACAACCGCCAGATCGACCTGCGCGGCATGGGCCCGGAAAACACGCTGATCCTCATCGACGGCAAGCCATCCAGTGCGCGTAACGCCGTGCGCTATGGTTGGAACGGTGACCGTGATACTCGGGGTGAAACCAACTGGGTGCCGGCCGAAGCGGTCGAGCGCATCGAGATCTTGCGTGGCCCGGCCGCCGCACGCTACGGCTCCGGCGCCATGGGCGGGGTGGTCAACATCATCACCAAGCGCCCTTCCGACGAGCTGAAAGGCAGCGTCAGCCTGTACACGCAGCTGCCCGAAGACAGCGCGGAAGGCGCCAGCCGCCGAGCCAACTTCAACCTAGGTGGCGGCCTGACCGATAACCTTGGTTTCCGCCTGTACGGCGGCCTGGCCAAGACTGACGCCGACGATCTGGACATCAACGCCGGGCATGCCACCAGCGCCCTGGTAGCGGGGCGGGAGGGGGTGCGCAACAAGGACATCAACGGCCTGCTGAGCTGGAAACTGAACGACGAGCACCGCCTGGAAGCCAGTGCCGGCTACAGCCGTCAGGGCAACATTTTTGCCGGTGACACCATGAACAGCAACGGCGGCGGCGACGTCGACTTCGTCTCCAGCCTCTACGGCCACGAAACCAACGTGATGCAGCGCAGTACTTACGACCTGACCCACCTCGGTGATTTCACCTGGGGTACCAGCAAGACCACGCTGGCCTACGAGTACGTGCGCAACTGGCGCCTGAACGAGGGCCTGGCAGGCCGCACCGAAGGTGCCCCCAACGACGAAGGTGGGGCCATGTCACGTTTGCGCAACACACGTTTGAGCAGTGAAGTGAACCTGCCGTTCGCCATGGGCAGCGCAGAACATGTGCTTACCGTGGGCGGCGAGTACCTGTACGAAGCCCTCAACGACCAAGGTTCGTTGCGCCCGCAAAGCTCCGACCCCGCCAACAATGACGGCCTTGTCGGCTTCGATCGCAGCAGCTCGAAGATGACCGCACGCAGCTATGCGCTGTTTGTCGAAGACAACATCATCGTTGGCGACACCACCCTTACGCCGGGCCTGCGTTTCGACCACCACGAAACCTTCGGTGACAACTTCAGCCCCAGCCTGAACCTGTCGCACAAGCTCACCGAAGCGCTGTCGGTAAAAGGCGGCATCGCCCGTGCCTACAAGGTTCCGAACCTGTACCAGTCCAACCCCAACTACCTGCTGTACAGCCGCGGTAATGGCTGCAGCGTGCAACAGACCAACAATGGTGGCTGTTACCTGCAGGGCAACGCCGACCTCAAGCCCGAGATCAGCGTCAACAAGGAAATCGGCCTGCTGTACGACCGTGGTACCTGGCGCACCAGTGCCACCTACTTCCGCAACGACTACAAGAACAAGATCATCGGTGATACCGATGTGCTTTACACCATAGGTACCGGCAGCCGCGTGACGCAGTGGGACAACGCTGGCAAGGCGCGGGTGGAAGGTGTCGAAGGCAACTTCTTCATCGAGGTGACTCCGACCCTGGACTGGAACACCAACCTGACCTGGATGCTCGACAACGATAATCGCGAAACGGGCGAGCCGCTGTCGGTGATCCCGGAATACACCGTCAACACCAGCCTCGACTGGCGCGCCACCGAACAATTGTCATTCCAGCTGGCAGGTACTTACTTCGGCAAGCAGAAATCACCGACCTACAACTACCGCACCCAGCAGGACTACGACAAGACCGCCCAGCAGGACGTCGAGGCCTATGGCCTGGTGGACGTGAGCGCCGGGTACAGGTTCAACGCCAACTACGATGTGCGTGTAGGTGTGAACAACGTGTTCGACAAGCAGATCCTGCGTGGCGGCAATGCCAGCAGCTCGGGGGCAAACACGTATAACCAGCCGGGCAGGGCGTTGTTTGCTGCGCTGAATATCAGCTTCTGATCCGAGGGGCTGCTGTGCGGCCCATACGCGGGCAAGTCGGGTCGACGACATTGTTGCAGCCAAAAGTCTCGCAGCATGCTAAACCATGCGCCCCAGCCCGCTGCGAGAAATGCCTGGTGAAAGCCGTCCGCCTGACCCTGATCTGCCATGCCCTGACCCAGGCCCAGAAGACCGGGCGCCTGCACCATTCTGACGATGGCATCCTGCCGCTAGAGCAAGAGTCAGGCGCCGACCGTTCAGGCGCGCAGTTGCTGAGTGCGCCAGAGCGGCGGGCCTGCGAGACGGCGGCGTGGTTAACGGGGGCGGTACAGATCGAGCCGGGATTGGCCGATTGTGACCTCGGGCGTTGGCAGGGTTTGTCGCTGAAACAGCTGCAAGCCGAGCAACCGCAGGCGTTGGCAGAATGGCTGCAGGATCCGGCCAGTGCCGTGCATGGTGGCGAGTCGTTCACTGCGCTATGCCAGCGCCTGGCCGCCTGGCTGGCGGCCTTCGACAGGCCGGGTGACTGGCTGGCGGTGACCCACCCGATGGTTATACGGGCCATGCTGGTACAGGTGCTAGGGTGTCCGTTGAGTGCCGGGCAGCGTATCGACGTGCTGCCGTTGTCACGCCTGGAACTGAGCTTTACCGGGCAGTGGCGGTTGCGCCTGGGCTAAGGCTCAGAACGCCAGCTTGTAACCGATCAGCAGCAGCATCGCTGCCAGGCAAGGGCGCAGCACGCGGTCGGAAATTCGCCCGGTGAGGTGGCTACCCAGATAGATGCCCGGCAGCGAGCCCAGCAGCAGATAGCCCAGCAGCGACCAATCCATGTTGCCCATGCCCGCGTGGCCCAGGCCTGCTACCAAGGTCAGTGGCACGGCGTGGGCAATTTCGGTACCGACCAGGCGACGGGTGACCAGGAACGGGTACAGCAGGAACAGCGCCACCGTACCCAGGGCGCCAGCACCGATGGAGGTGAGGGTGACCATTACCCCAAGCACCACGCCGGTCAGCACTGTGAGGGTGTTCAGGCTGCGGTTGCTGAGGTGGTAGTGATCACCGGCGTGGCGGCTGGCGAAGGCCTGCAGGCGCGATTTGAACAGGATGGCCAGCGCGGTCAGGATCAGCACCACCGCCAGGCCTTGCTTGATGATGGCGTTGAGCGCCGAGGTATCGGTGTGCAGGGTGCTGAGGAACCACAGGGTCAGCGCCGCTGCGGGCACGCTGCCCATGCTGAGCAGGCCGGTGATCTTCCAGTCGATGTTCTTGTTGCGCGCGTGCACCCAGACACCACTGGCCTTGCTGATCGCTGCATACAGCAGGTCGGTGCCGACAGCGGTCGCCGGGTGGATGCCAAACCACAACAGGATCGGGGTCATCAGCGAGCCGCCACCGACGCCGGTCATACCGACGATGAAGCCCACGACCAGGCCAGCAATGGTAAAACCGAAAGAACCTACATCCATACGCTACTCGACTGCCCAACTTTGCCCGTTATCGGATGCCAGTCAGCATATAGATTTTTTTATAGCCAAATAGACTTGTTCGTTATTAGGTTATAACCGCGCTTGCCTTGGCAGGTGCGCCCGATCAACGATCAGTCATCACTACCATGACATGGGCATCACCACCGTCATCGCTTTCCGACAGGTAGATGTGGCCCACCTGGCTGTCGAAATACGCCGTCTCCTGCGGCCCGATACTCACCGCTTCTCCGGTCTCGAACTCGATGCGCACGCGCCCACTCAGCACCAGAGCGAATTCTTGCCCGGGGTGGCGGATAAAGTCGTCGAACTGGCCGCGCTCGCGGGCCATGATGCGGGCATAGGCCGGTGTCATGCACCGTCCGGGGAAGTCCCCGGCAATCGGATAATAGTCGTAGGTGCCGGTCGAATAGCCCGCCGCAGCGGGCAGTGAATCGACCACCACGGTCACCGGCACCGGCGCGCTGACCGTACCACTGGCGCGAAACAGCTGGGCAATATCGACATTCAGCGCCCGCGCAGCAGCGGCGAGTTTTTCATAGCTGACCGACACCTGCGCCAGTTCCATCTTCGACAACGTGGACAGCGGCACGCCACTGGCTTCGGACAATTGCTTGAGGGTCATCTGGCGAGCCTTGCGCACCTGGCGCAGACGCTGGCCGACGACGGCACGGTCAAGCTGGGGTAGAGCTGCGGGCATTCAGGGATCTCGGCATGCGGCGGTGGTCGGGCATCTTACCTTGGACACTTGCGCATTTCTAAATTCTCATATATTAGAATTCTCATAAATGATAATTGGCTGGCAGGAGCGTGCATGACCCCGACCTACGACACCCTGATCATCGGTGCTGGCATTGCCGGCGCCTCACTGGGCTATCGCCTGGCCGGCGAGCAGCGTGTGCTGTTGCTCGAGCGTGAATCGCAGCCTGGCTACCATTCCACCGGGCGTTCGGCGGCCATGTTCATGGAGGCTTACGGCACCCCACAGATCCAGGCGCTGACCCGCGCCAGCCGGGCCTTCTACGAAGCGCCACCGCCGGGCTTCTGCGAGCACCCGCTGCTGGAGCCGCGAGGTTGTCTGTATGTGGCCGGCCTGGAGCAGCGTGAACTGCTTGAGCAAACCTACGCGCAGAACCTGGCCAATGGCACAGAAGTCAGCCTGCTTGACCGGGACGCGGCCTTGGCACTGGTACCCAGCTTGCGTGGCGAAGCCTTGGCCGGCGCGGTGCTTGAGCCGGGTGCGATGGACCTTGATGTACATGCCTTGCACCAAGGCTTCTTGCGTGGTTATCGCACTGCTGGCGGTGAACTGCGCTGTAACGCCGAGCTGATCAAGGCCTGGTACCTGGACGGCATGTGGCAGGTGGAGTTGGCGGATGGCAGCCGGCTGCAGGCCCGCCGCCTGGTCAATGCTGCAGGGGCCTGGGCGGACCGTGTGGCCGAGCAGTGCGGGGTGGCGCGTATCGGCTTGCAACCGTGCCGCCGTAGCGCCTTCACCTTCCCCGGCCCGGCAGAGCAAAACTTTGCCCGCTGGCCGGCGGTGATTGGCGTCGATGAAAGCTTCTACTTCAAGCCTGATGCCGGCCAACTGTTGGGGTCGCCAGCCAATGCCGACCCGGTTGAGCCACAGGATGCCGCGCCCGAGGAGTTCGACGTGGCCTTGGGTATTTACAACATTGAAGCCATGACCACCCTGGCGATCCGCCGCCCCAGCCACACCTGGGCCGGGCTGCGTTCGTTCGTTGCCGATGGCGACCTGGTGATCGGTTTCGATGCGCATGCACCCGCGTTTTTCTGGCTGGCGGCCCAGGGAGGCTATGGCATCCAGTCGGCAGCGGGCGCCTCGCGCCTGGCCGCCGATCTGCTGCTGGGCCAGCCCTTGTGTCCCGACCTTGTCAGCCAGGGCGTGGCGCCCGATCGCCTGTCCCCGGCCCGTTTCCAGCAACCCTGAAAGGAGCATCCCATGAGCAATGACATTCAGCGTTTCCCCAGTAGCCTGCCGTTCCCGTTTTCCCGCGCGGTAAAGGCCGGTGGCTTTCTGTTCCTCTCCGGGCAGGTGCCGATGAACACCGACGGCGAAGTGGTGCGCGGTGATATCCAGACTCAGACCCGTGCTGCCTGCGAGCGCATCGCCGAAAGCCTGGCGGCCTGTGGTGCGCGTTTCGACCAGGTGGTAAAGGTCACGGTCTGGCTGTCGGACATGCGCCATTTCGCCGGCTTCAACGAGGTGTACAAGACGTTCTTCGGCGCGGCGCTACCGGTGCGCTCCACCGTGGCTTCGGCGTTGGCCCTGGGCGTGGATGTGGAGATCGAAGTGCAGGCGTTCGTCGGCGACGCCTGACCGGGCAAAGCGCCCGTGTAGAGGCGACCGTGTGTCGTGATGGGCTGCAAGGCCGCCCCTGCGACAGGTATGCGACGGCAATGAAAAAACAACAATAAATCCAGAGGTTCACATGCAAGAGCAGCTGAAGATTGCCGGCGCATTTGTCGGCGTGATCGTGGGGGCGGGGTTCGCTTCAGGGCGGGAACTGTTGTTGTTCTTTGTCGATTTCGGCGTGTGGGGGTTGGCTGGCGCGTTGGTCAGTGCCGCCTTGTTCACCTTCCTCGGCATGGCGTTGGCGGGGCTGGGCAATCGCCAGCAGGCCACCTCGCACAAGGATGTGATCCTGGCCATCTGCGGCCGTCACCTGGGCATGTTCGTCGACTGGTTGATCACCTTTTTCATGTTCGCCGTCACCGTGGTCATGCTGGCCGGCGGTGGTGCATTGCTGGAGCAGCAGTTCGGCATCCCGGCCCTGACCGGCAGCGTGCTGGTGACGCTGGTGGTGGTCGGCATCGTGTGCCTGGACGTGCGCAGGATGATTCTTGCAATCGGCGCGATCACCCCCTTGCTGATCCTGGTGGCTTCAGCGATAGCGCTGTATGCCGTGATCACCCGCGAGCAGAGCTTTGCCGCGCTCGATCAGGTGGCTAGCCAGCAACAGGCCGGCACCCGTCATTGGTTGCTGGGTGCGTTCCTGTATGTGTCGTATAACATCGTGGCGGGCGCGCCGATCCTGGCCATCCTGGGCGGTTCGGCCAAGGGCGAGAAAGCGGCGGTGTGGGGAGGCCTGCTCGGCGGTGCGGCACTTGGCGGCCTGATGCTGGTGATGAGTGCCGGGCTGTTGTCGCGCCTGGACAGTGTGGCCGACCAGCCGATGCCGATGCTGTCGATTGCCAACGAGGTGTCACCACTGCTGGGGCTGGTGATGTGCCTGATCATCTTCGGCATGATCGTCAACACCGCGGTGGGCACGCTGTTTTCCTTCCTCTCGCGGCTGTTACCGGCGGGCACGACGACGTTCCGCTGGGGCTCGGTGGTGACCGGGGTGGTGGCGTTCGCCTGTAGCCTGGTGGGGTTCATCAGCCTGGTGGGCGAAGTGTACCCGTTGTTTGGCTACCTGGGCTTTGTGCTGATGGCGGCGGTGCTGCTGGCCTGGGTACGGCGGGGCAAGGCTGCGAAGGCAGTGGCTGCATAAGGGGCCGGTTCAGGCGACAACAGGCATAGGCCGTTGCCGCCTGAACCCGGCGTTTAAATCCTGAAGCTGCCCACCAACTGCTTCAAACGCCCGGCCTGCTGGGCCAGTTGGTCGCAATGGCGCAGGGTCTCGTTGAGGTTCTCCACCCCCTGCTGGTTCAGGGCGTTGATCTGGGTGATGTCCAGGTTGAGGCTCTCGACCACGGCGGTCTGTTCTTCGGTCGCTGTCGCCACCGACTGGTTCATGCCATCGATCTCGCCAATGCGCTGGGTTACGCTGGCCAGGCGTTCGCCGGCCTGGTTGGCCACCTGCACGGTCTGCTCGCTGGAGACCTGGCTGGTGTTCATGGTATGCACCGCTTCGCGCGAGCCGACCTGCAGGCTGGTGATCATGCGGTGGATTTCTTCCGCCGACTCCTGGGTACGGTGCGCCAGGTTACGCACTTCGTCGGCCACCACGGCAAAGCCACGGCCGGCTTCACCCGCACGAGCTGCTTCAATGGCCGCGTTCAGTGCCAGCAGGTTGGTCTGCTGAGAAATGCCCTTGATCACGTCGAGGATCTTGCCGATTTCGTCGGTGCTGGCGTTGAGGGTTTCGATTTGCGCGCACGACTCGCTGATCCGTTGTGACAGGGCAGTCATGGCGCTGATGGCTTCTTCAACCACTTCACGGCCACCGTGCGCCTGCTCGCTGGCACCGCTGGCATGTTGCGAAGCATCTGCGGCGTTGCGGGCGATTTCCTGGGTGGCGGCGCCCAGTTCGTTGATGGCCGCAGCGACGCTGTTGGTGCGCATGCTCTGTTCTTCAGAGCCGCTGATCGACGCATTGGAGGCGCTGACCACTTTCTCCGAAAGGTCATGTACCAGGCGGGTGGCCGAGGACACTTCGCTGATCGAGGCATGGATGCGCTCGACAAAGCGGTTGAACGAGGTAGCCAGCTCGCCGAACTCGTCCTTGTTCTGCACGGCCAGGCGGCGGGTAAGGTCACCTTCACCCTCGGCGATGTCGCGCATGGCGCGGCCCATGGTGGTCAGCGGGCTCATCAGCACAGGAATCAACAGGCCGAGCAGGCCGGCAATCGCGGCCACGGCGATCAGCATGGCGATGATCGCCGAGGTGCGGAACTGGCTGAGCGCGGCATAGGCCTTGTCCCTGTCGATCGACAGCCCGATGTACCACTGCGCCGAAGGCAGGCCGGCCACCGGGGCGAACGAGATGATGCGGTCCTGGCCGTCGAGCGTGACATCCTGCATGCCGGCGGCGACCCGCAGGTTGCTGCCTGGGTAGATGTCCTTGAGGTTCTTCATCACCTGGTCTTTGTTGGGGCTGACTATCACCTGGCCATTGGCGTCGGCCAGGAAGGCGTGACCGATGCCGCCGAAGTCGACCGAGTTGATGATCTCGACGAGGGTATCGAGGGTCACGTCACCGCCGACAACACCGATCAGTTCGCCATTGCGCTTGCTCTTCACCGGGGTGGCGATGGTCACCATCAGGCCACCGACTGCACCTTGGTACGGGGCGGTCAGCACGGTCTGCCCGGCGCTGGCGGCGGCGCCGTACCAAGGGCGCTGGCGCGGGTCGTAACCGGCGGGCATCTGGGTATCCGGGCGCTGGGTGAATACGCCGTTGGCCTGGCCCAAGTAGGTGAACAGGAAATTACGCGTGTAGGACGGCTGCTCGATCAGCCCTGCCAGAGTATCGCCGGCACCTTGCTGGCCGATGTCCTGGGCCAGGTTTTCCAGCACCAGGATGCGCCCGCTCATCCAGTTCTGGACGCTGCTGGCGGTCAGTGCCCCGGCCTGCTGCACCGAGGCTTCAATGTTCTGGCGGATGGTGTTGCGTTGCAGGTAGTCGTTGTAGAGCGTGAACAGGGCAAATGCCAAAACCACGACGCCGCAGGCGCTGAGCAGGATCTTGTGGCGAAATTTCAGGTTCATGTTTCGAGACCTTGAGCCAATGAGGGGAGGTCGCAGCGCGCTCATGACGCGATGCGAGGCCTGTCGCCCGAGATATCGGCTCAAGGGGTAAAAGATTGAAGTGCTTAGAGAAAATTCTTACAGACGTTGCGACGGACGGCAGTCACTGGTCAGCCAACTGCTCGATCAGCAGGCGGGCGGCCTGCTGCAGCGGCTGTTGTTTGCGCCACAGGATATGCACGGGCAGTTGCAACTCGTTGCGTGTATTGCGGAACTCCAGGCGTATCAGACGCCCGCTGGCCAGCAGCGGCGCGACCCGCGACAACGGCAGATCGCCCCAGCCCAGGCCCGCTTCCACCATCTGCAAAGCCAGGTCGAAGCTGTCGCTGGACCAGTGCGTGGCACCGATCAGCGGGCGAGGGTCAGCCAGCGGCAGGTCGCGGCTGCGCACCAGAATCTGACGCACCTGCGTCAGGTCTTCAAGGTAGTGGATACGCCCCTCACGCAATGCCGGGTGGGCCGGCGACAGGGTGGCTACCAGCGACTCCATGCCAATGTGCTGGAAGCCGCGTCGGGCATCGACCTGCAAACCGGCAAAGGCTACACAGAGGTCGGCACGGCCGCTGTCCAGCAAGTGCAGGGCCTCTTCCTGCGGAGCGCTGAGCAGGGCAATGTCCAGCAACGGGTAGCGCTCACCGAGGTTGGCGATGGCCGCCAGCAGCGGGCGGTGATCGATGTCGGGTACCACGGCCAGGGTCAGGCTGCTCTCCAGCCCTTGGGACAGCTCCAGGGCATGAACCTGCAGCAGCCCCAGTTGTTCGGCAATCAGCCTGGCGTGTGGCTTCAGGGCCAAGGCCTGTGCGGTTGGGCGAACTTCACGCGGGCCGCGTTCAAACAGGCTGTAGCCAAGGTCTGCCTCAAGGTTGCCAATGGCCATGCTCACCGCTGAAGGCACCCGCTTGAGGGCGCGCGCCGCGGAAGAAAACGAGCCGTGGTCGAGCACGGCCAGAAACAGCTGGATGTTGTCGCTGGAAAAGTTCATGGCAGCCTCCTGTCAGTTAATCTGATAGCTGCTGACTTTTGCTGTCAAGTGTATTGAAGCATGATCGCCCCCGTCGCTTTTTGTCTTTGGAGGTAACCCTCGGTGCAGGGATTGAAACGCAAGCTGGTCTACGTGACTTTCTATGAACTGATCGGGCTGTGCATGTCGACCCTTGGGCTGGCCTACCTGTCAGATACGCAGGCCTCCCATACCGGGCCGCTGGCGGTGATGATCACCACCATCGCCATGCTCTGGAACCTGGTCTATAACACCCTGTTCGAGTACTGGGAGAGCCGCCAGGCCAAGCGGGGGCGCAGCGTGGCGCGGCGGGTGGTGCATGCCATCGGCTTCCAGTTGACCCTGGTGGTGTACTTGATTCCGCTGATTGCCTGGTGGCTGGACATGACATTGCTGGAGGCGCTGCTGGTGGATATGGCGTTCATCATCCTGGTGCCGTGCTACACCTTTGCCTACAACTGGGCGTTTGATCGGGTGTTTGGTTTGCCACGCTCTGCCCTGGCTGCAGCTTGATATAGCCTTGCGCGGCGAACAAGCCAGCACAGGCCGCCACTAAGGTGGCAGGCGAATGATCAAAGGCGCCTGCTGCTGCTCAACCTGCTGTTCCATCGGCCGCGGCGCACTGGCCAGCAAGCTGTCCTCAACCTGCCCCGACAGGTAATAGACCCCCGCCATGGCGCCGCTCTGGCGGTTCTCCATCAACTCCTGCCATTCCTGGTTCAACGCCACGTTGAGAATCACCCGCAGCTGTTCGACCATCTGCGGGTGTTCACGGTCATGTGTCATCATCCCGTAACCGGCCGTAGCAATCGAAATCATCGCCCCCGCCACCTTGCCCACTGCCGATGCCACGGCACTGGCGATACCGCGTGGCGCCAGGGTGGCGCCGAGCTTTTCGCTGGCCTGGGTGGCCACCGAGTTAAGCCCGACATCGGTTCTGCCAGGGCCTTTGCTGGCCTGCTGATGCAAGTGCTGGCGCATGGCTTGCCAGGCCGGTTGCTGGTCCAGTGACTTGGCCCGCAGCAGCTGATAGAGGCTGGCATTGCGCGCATCCGGTGGCCCCAGGGCGATGGCGGGGATACGGTTGAGGCGCTGGCTGAACTGCTCGGGCGGCGCGTTGTAACGGCTGATGATGGCCGGCAGTTGCTGGCCGAGCAGTTGCAGATACAGTTCACAGGCGCGGTCACGGATGCCCTCGGGGTTGATCTGCTCGGCTACCGGCTCGATCACCCGCGCGTGATACTGCTCCTGCAGGTACAGGGCCAGGCGTTTTTCTGCCGGTTCCCGACCCTCGCCGCTGTCGAGCTTGTACCAGGCCACCTTGAGGGTGAGCCATTGCTGGGTCCAGTAACCCGTGAACCAGGGGATGAAGTCGCGCTCGGTGCGTTGTTGCACCTGCTCCTTCCACACCCGCATCGAGCGACGGGCATAGTCATTGGCCGAACCGGCGGCGCCGGCCGAGGCGTCGATCAGTTCCTGATCGATGCGTTGCCACGCCGCAGGGCTGAGTATTGTGGGCGGGGGCGGGGCAGGGGGACGCTTGCTGGCACAACCGCCGAAGGCCAGTAGAAGGCATAGCAACAGGAAGATTCGAGAACTCACGCGACCGCCTCCCTGGTAGAGGCTGGGCTGGTTCTCGCAGTATAGGGTGGGGTTATCGGGGCTGCTGTGCAGCCCATCGCCCGCTCAGCGCAGCTGCAAATGGTGCGTGAACGCGGCCTGAGCAGGAGCGATCGCGTAGTCTGATCGGATTATTCCAGGTCCAGCTTTTCCTCCAGGCGGTCAAGGTGCCTGTGCATCAACCCCAAGGCCGCTTCGGCATCACCTTGCTCCACGGCATCGATGATCGCCGCATGCTCTTGCCACGCGCAATGATCGCAGCACGGCGATTCGTAGCGAGCGATGATCAGCGAGGTCATCGGTACCAGCCCATTGAGAAATCGCGCCAGCGGCGCATTGGCCGCTACCTGCGCCAGTTTCAGGTGGAACTCGCCGCCCAGGCGGATCGCCGCGCAGCGTTCACCACTCTCATGGTGCTGGCGCTCGCGCTCCACCAGTTGCCGTAGCTGGCGTACCTGCGCCGGCCGGGCGCGTTGCGCGGCCAGTGTGATCAGCGTGGTTTCGGCCAGGCGCCGGGCACTGAGCACCTGGCGTGCCTGGTCTGGGTCAGGCGCGGCCAGATGGGCGGTGTGGCTGGGGCGCTGCACCACCACCTGCTGGTCGGACAGGCGCCCGAGCACGCGGCGGATCACCGTGCGGCTGACACCAAATGCATGGCCCAGCGCCTGCTCGGGCAACAGGCTGCCCGGGGGCAGGCGCTGTTCGAGAATGGCGTCGAACAGCCGCGGGTAAATCTGCTCGGCCGACAGACGGGTTTCGCCGGCCGCGAGCAGGGCAGGCAAGTGGGGGGCGGCGTTCATGGTCACTCTCCTGAGGTCATGGATGTGGATGTTCGTCCGGGATATTCAGCGCGATGCCCATGCGCAGCCCTTCGGCCACGATATGCTGACGCATCTGGGCACTGGCCTGGGCGCTGCTGCGTTCGCGAATGGCACGTACCACCGCTTCGTTCTCCTTCAGCCGCGCGGCCAGGTGCTCTGGCGAGTTGCGCAGCATGTCGGCGCTTTGCTTCAGGGCATTGCCGGTTTGCTGCACCACGCTCTGGAAAATCGGGTTGGTGGTCAGGGCGAACAGCGCTTCATGGAAGGCAATGTAGGCTTTGACCCCGGCTTCGCTGTCATCGGCCTCCAGCGCTTCGCGCATGTCCATCAGGGTCAGGCGCAGCTGGCCGATGTCCTGGCTGTTGGCCGATTGCGCCACCAGGCCGACGATGAACGGTTCGAGTGTGTAGCGCAGTTCCAGTACGTCGGCCAGGCTGGCCGCGGCACTGACTTCCCCACCCGACGCCTGGGCATCGGCGTCCAGCACCAACACACCCTTGCCGGGCAACGAGCGCACCAGGCCCAGTGTTTCCAGCACGGTTACCGCTTCGCGCAGGCTGGGGCGGCTGATGCCCAGTTGTTCGGCCAGTTCGCGCTGGCCGGGCAGCATGTCGCCGGTGCGCCATTGGCCGCGGGCCAGGGCCTGGCGGAGTTTTTCCACCACTGAGTTGACGACGGTTGATGAGCTGATCACGTTTCGCTCCTGGAAGGGCCGGCGTCAATGCCGGCCACGTTCGCTCAGAATTCCTGTTGATGGGCGTTGGGTTGCTTGCGTGGCGCGGGGGCAAAGCCAGGCTTGCCGTCGAGCACGTTCTGCGCGCGCTCCAGGTCAATGTCCTTCTCCCAGCGGGCAATGGCCACGGTGGCTACGCAGTTGCCGATCAGGTTGGTCAACGCCCGGCCGATACCCATGAACCAGTCCACCGCCAGCACCAGTACCAGGCCTACCACAGGGATCGCCGGTACCGCAGTCAGGGTGGCGGCAAGAATCACCAGTGCCGAGCCTGGGATGCCGTGAGCCCCCTTGGAAGTCACCAGCGACACCAGCAGGATGGTCAGCAGGTCGGTCATTTCCAGTGGCGTGCCGGTGGCGTTGGCGATGAACACGATGGCCAGGGTCAGGTAAATGGAGAAACCATCGAGGTTGAACGAGTAGCCGGTAGGGATCACCAGGCCAACCGTTGAACTGCCAATACCCAGGTGCTCAAGCTTGCGCATGATCTGTGGCAGCACGGCGTCGGAAGAGGCGGTGCCCAGGACGATGGTCAGCTCTTCACGCAGGTACTTGATCAACGGCAGCAGTTTAAGGCCCGACAAGCGCATGACGGTGCCCAGCACGATCAGTACGAAGCCGGCACAGGTCAGGTAGAACAGCGCCACCAGCCCGCCCAGGTGCTGCAGCGACTCCAGGCCATACTTGCTGGTGGTGAAGGCGATGGCGCCGAACACGCCGATCGGCGCCAGGCGCACGATCATGCCCATGATGCGGAAGATCACATGGCTCAGTTCATTGATCAGTCGCGAGATGCCGGCGGCCGAGTCACCCACCAGGTTCAGCGCGCTGCCGAACAGCACCGAGAACAGCAGCACCTGAAGAATGTTGTTGTCGGCGAATGCACCGATCACCGAGGTGGGGATCAGGTCCATGAAGAACGCCGTGGCGCCATGGATGTGCTGGCCGCGCTCGGCCAGGCCGTTGGCATCGGCGGCGGACAGTTGATCCAGGTGAATATTGGCACCGCTGCCAATGCCACTGCTGAAGGCGAACACCAGGCCAATCACCAGCGCGAGGGTAGTCAGCACTTCGAAGTAGATCACCGACTTCAGGCCGATGCGCCCGACCTTTTTCAGGTCGCCCGCACCCGAAATGCCGCTGACCACCACGCAGAACACGATCAGGCCGATGAGCATCTTGATCAGCTTGATGAAGCCGTCGCCGAGGGGTTTGAGTTGCAGGGAGAGGTCGGGGAAGCTCAGACCGCAGGCGATGCCGAGGGCAAGGCCAAGTACGACTTGCAGGAAAATCGAACGCGAGCACCATTTGAGCATGGGAGGAGTCTCTGATCGGTGTCCTTGCTTCGGTAGCCGCACGGGGCGAAAGAGCGCAGGACTTAATTATTGTGGTCTTACCGGTTTGTTCAGCGCGAGGCCATAAAAGCGCGAAAAATCCTCGATTGCAAGGTTTTTTGGCCTTACCGGTCTGACCAGTTGTGGGGCAATCCGGCCTGCCATGCTCTAGATCGGTGCGTGCCGTGAAAGTGGGCGCGTGAAATAGCTCAGGGCTTGGCCAGTGCCTGGTCAACTGCTGCAATCAGCTTGCCAAGATCTTTAGGCGGGGCGTTGTGGATGACGCCGAACAGGTAGGCGCGCTGCTCCTCTTCGTCGTCCGGTTCTGCGAAGAAGTCCTTGGGCTTGACGCCCAGCACCTGGGCAAACGCCAAGATTGCATCGATGCTGGGGGTGTAGGTGCTGGTTTCGAAACGGCTGATGGTCTTGGGGTCGAAGCCGGTCCGTTCGGCCAGTTGTGCCTGGGTCAGGCCCGCCAGCTTGCGGTAGCGGCGCAGGGCGATACCCAAAGCTGATCTCGTCATCGCTTAATTCCCATTTAGAATCAAGAACTTAACGATATCTATCCATGTGGCGCAACGCCATGATCGATCACCTTTGTTTTATTTATGTGATGAATTTCGTAGAATTCATGGTCTGACCGGTTAGTCATCGTCCTCTTCCTTGTGCCGTTCGGCCTCGTGCCTCAACGGCAGGAAGCGCTTTTGCCTATTGGAACTGATCGCCATGAATCGGTTCCGGTGGCCGTCGATGAATGGATACCGGCTTGTCATTGAATGGAGTCTCATCGTGCGCCTCAACTTGCCGGTAACCCCGGTCGAGCAACGTTTCCCCCCTCATCAGCGGCTGATTTCTGCTACCGATACCGCCAGCCTGATCACCTACTGCAACCCTGAGTTTGCCGCCATCAGTGGCTACAGCGAGGCCGAACTGATCGGCAGCCCGCACAACCTGGTGCGCCACCCGGACATGCCGCCAGCGGTGTACGAGTTGATGTGGCGCTACCTGAAAGCCGGGAAGAGCTGGATGGGTATCGTCAAGAATCGCTGCCGTAACGGCGACTACTACTGGGTCAATGCTTACGTCACGCCCATCCTCGAAGGAGGTCGGGTTGTGGGTTACGAGTCGGTGCGCGTATGCCCCACGCGGGAGCAAGTCGCCCGTGCCGAAGTGCTGTATGCGCGGCTGCGCAACGGTCAGGCGGCATTGCCTGCGTCGCGCCGGCTGAGCTTGCTGATGCAGGCCTTGGCCTTGCCACTGGCCGGCGGGCTGCTGGCGGTAGGCGCAAACCAGTTGTGGCCCGGTCTGGTGGGGCAGGGGCTGACCCTGGGTCTGTTCGTGGCCTGCGGCCTGTGGGCGCGCAACGCCCTCGGGCGGCAGCTACAGCAGATTGTGCAGGGCGCCGAAGGTGCCTTCGCCGACCCGGTTGCAGCCTTGACCTACAGCGACCTGACGGGTGCTGCCGGGCAGTTGCAACTGATGCTGATCAGCGAAGAGGCACGTCTGAAAACCGCCTTGACGCGGCTAAGCGACCTGGCCGGACAAATGGCCGTGGCTGCTCGCGATGCCGGGCAGTTGTCGCGCAGCACCGAGGCGGCATTGCTGGAGCAGCGCGCCGAAACCGACCTGAGCGCCACCGCAATGAACCAGATGGCCGCCTCCATTGGCGAAGTGGCCAACCACGTGCAGTTGACCGCCGCCGAGGCACACACGGCCCACCTGCTGGCCGAACAAGGTAGCCAGGTAGCCGATGCAAGCGGTGCGGCCATTCGTAACTTGGCCAGCACTGTGGCGCAGATCAACCAGGCGGTCAGCCACCTGGCTGGTCAGACTGGCGCCATCGCCGAGGCAGCCGGGATGATCCGTGGCATTGCCGAGCAGACCAACCTGCTGGCCCTCAACGCCGCCATCGAGGCAGCCCGTGCGGGTGAGCAGGGCCGCGGCTTTGCCGTGGTCGCCGACGAGGTGCGGGCACTGGCCGACAAGACTCGCCAGTCCACCCTGCACATCCAGGCCATAATCGATGCCTTGCGCAGTGGCGCCGAGGAAGCCGTGGCGATCGCCAGCCACGGCATCGACGGTGCCGAGCAAGGTGTTGTCCAGGTGCAGGAGGCCCGGCAAGCGCTGCATGGTATTCGTGACGCGGTACAGCGCATCAGCGATATGAGCCAGCAGATGGCCGCCGCCTCGCAGCAGCAGTCGGCGGTGGCAGAAGACGTTTCGCGGCAAATCAACGGCGTTGCCGGTATTGCCCAGCACAGCGCCCACAGCGCCAACGCCGCCGCCTCGCGCGGCACCGAACTGGAACATGTATGCGCCGGATTGCGCGCCCTGGTGGAGCGCTTCAACCGCTAAGGCAGGATGCTTTATGGATGATAACTATCGCGCGGCCGTGGACGCGGCCGCGATCTTTTCGGAAACCGACCTGCGTGGGAACATCACCTACGTCAATCAGCAGTTCTGCAGCATCTCGGGCTACAGCCGTGAGGAGCTGCTGGGGGCCAACCACCGTATCCTCAATTCCGGCCTGCATGAGCCGACGTTCTTTGTCGGCATGTGGCGGGCTTTGGCTGCCGGGCGGGTGTGGAAGGGCGAAATCTGCAACCGGTCCAAGGACGGTTCGTTGTATTGGGTCGACAGCACCATGGTGCCGCTGGTCGACCCGCTAACAGGCCAGGTGCGCAAGTATGTATCCATCCGCTTTGACGTTACAGAGAAGCGTCAGCTACTGCATACCTTGCAGTGGCGGGTGGGCCACGATGTGCTCACCGGCCTGCCCAACCGCGCCTATTTGTCCGACCTGCTGAACCAGGCCCTGGCCTGTTCGCGCCGTGAAGGCATCTCGCTGGCGGTGTGCATGCTCGACCTGGATGGTTTCAAGGCGGTCAACGACGGCTACGGGCATGCCGTGGGTGACCTGCTGCTGGTGGAAGTGGCGCAGCGTTTGAAGAGTATCCTGCGCGGTGGTGATGCCGTTGCCCGGCTGTCGGGCGACGAGTTCGTGCTGATCCTGCGCGACGTCGACGATGAGTGCCAGCTGCATGCAGCCCTGCAGCGGGTATTGCGGGCATTGGCGGCGCCTTGTGTGGTGCGTGGGCATACGCTGTCGCTCAGCGCCAGTATAGGCGTGACCCTGTATCCGCAGGATGATGAAGATGCCGACACCCTGGTGCGCCACGCCGACCAGGCCATGTATGTGGCCAAGCAGCGCGGGCGCAACCGTTACCACCTGTTCGATGTGACGCAGGAGCAGGAGCTCAAGGCCACCCACCAGACCGTGGCGCGCGTGCGCCGGGCGCTACGCAACGGCGAGTTGTGTCTTTACTACCAACCCAAGGTAAACCTGCGCAGTGGCAAGGTACTGGGCTTCGAGGGGTTGTTGCGCTGGCAGCGGCCGGGCCGTGGCGTGGTGCCGCCAGGCGATTTCCTGCCGTGGGTAGAACAGACCGACCTGATCGTCGAAATCGGCGAGTGGGTGATAGGGCAGGCATTGAGCCAGTTGCAGGTCTGGCAGTTGCAAGGGCAGCCCTGGTCACTGAGCGTGAATATCGCCGCGCGGCACTTGCAGCGCAGTGACTTTGCCGAGCGCCTGCAGCAACTGCTGGCAGCGTACCCGGCGGTGGACCCGGCGCTGCTGGACCTGGAAATCGTCGAGTCAGTGGCCATCGACAACCTGCAGCACGTCAGCCGCTGCCTGGACGCCTGCCGTGCGCTGGGTGTGCGTTTCTCGCTGGACGATTTCGGCACCGGTTATTCGTCGTTGAGTTACCTGAAACGCTTGCCGACCCAGACGATCAAGATCGACCAGTCGTTCGTACGGGACATCCTTCATGACCAGGACGACCTGGCGCTGACGGAGGCGGTGATCGGCCTGGCCCGGGCGTTTGGCCGCGAGGTGATTGCCGAGGGGCTGGAGAGTGTCGAGCATGGCCGGGTACTGATGGACCTGGGCTGCGAGCTGGCGCAGGGTTACTGCATTGCCCGGCCGATGCCGGCCAGTGAAGTGCAAGCCTGGGCACAGGCCTACCGGCAGCCGGCGCAGTGGCGTGACCCTTGAAGGCCATCAGCGGGCCGTGGTCCTGACCCGCACCATCAATCACGGGCAAAAAAAAACGGCACCTGCAAGAGGTGCCGTTTTCGCATCACGCGGTATTACTTGTGCAGCTCTTCTGCCGCATACAGCGTGTTCTCAAGCAGGCACGCCCGGGTCATCGGCCCGACGCCGCCCGGCACTGGTGTGATCCAGCCGGCGCGTGCCAGGGCAGTCTCGTAGACCACGTCGCCAACCAGCTTGCCGTCTTCCTGGCGGTTGATGCCCACGTCGATGACGATGGCGCCTTCCTTGACCCACTCACCCTTGACCAGGCCCGGCTTGCCGGCAGCCACGACCACCAGGTCGGCACGCCCGACATGGCCGGCCAGATCCTTGGTGAAGCGGTGGCAGACGGTCACGGTACAGCCGGCCAGCAGCAGTTCCATGGCCATCGGGCGGCCAACGATGTTGGACGCGCCGACGATCACCGCGTTCATGCCGTACAGGTCCTGGCCGGTGCTTTCCAGCAGGGTCATGATGCCTTTTGGCGTGCATGGGCGCAGCAGCGGAATACGCTGGGCCAGGCGGCCGATGTTGTAAGGATGGAAACCGTCCACATCCTTGTCCGGGCGAATGCGCTCGAGCAGCAGCGAGGCGTCCAGGTGCGCCGGCAGCGGCAGTTGCAGCAGGATGCCGTCGACGGCCGGATCGTCATTGAGACGGTCGATCAGCTCGGTCAGGGCCTGTTGCGTGGTCTCGCTGGGCAGGTCGAAAGCCTGCGAAATGAAGCCGACCTCTTCGCAGTCCTTGCGCTTGTGCGAGACATAGACTTGGGAGGCGGGGTCGGTGCCGACCAGGATCACCGCCAGGCCCGGCGTGCGCAGGCCTTGCTGGCGACGCTCCACGACACGTTGAGCGATCTGCTGGCGCAGGCTGGCGGCGATAGCCTTGCCATCGATTAGGTGTGCAGTCATAGACGCGTGATTAACCATCGAGAAGGAACAATAAAGAACGCGCATTCTCGCACGACATGGGCCAAGGGCAAAGGCGGGTGGTCGGGCAAATCCCCTAACCCCTTAAATAATTTAAATTTTTTCGAAAAAGGTGTTGACGACTTTCGGGGTCGACTATAAGATTCGCCGCACTTGTCGGGCACAGCCTAGCACTGGTTGGCTAAGTCGGGCAGAATGAGTGGTTTAACAGTTCCTTGTTAGCGTCTCGTTCGGTTAGGCTTCAAGCTTAAGCGCCCGTAGCTCAGCTGGATAGAGCATCCGCCTTCTAAGCGGATGGTCGCAGGTTCGAGTCCTGCCGGGTGCGCCATTAGGCAGCTTTGGCAAGCAAGTAGGCTGTAATGCAATATGGTGGGCGTAGCTCAGTTGGTAGAGCGCTGGATTGTGATTCCAGTTGTCGTGGGTTCGATTCCCATCGTCCACCCCATATTCTTCAAGGGCGCCTCGATAGCATCTGGCGCCTTTGTTTTAAGCGTTACGCGGACGTGGTGAAATTGGTAGACACACTGGATTTAGGTTCCAGCGGCGCAAGCTGTAAGAGTTCGAGTCTCTTCGTCCGCACCATGCTTCTGTAAGGTTGTACTGCAAGACCGCAATATGGTGGGCGTAGCTCAGTTGGTAGAGCGCTGGATTGTGATTCCAGTTGTCGTGGGTTCGATTCCCATCGTCCACCCCATATTCCTGAAAGGCGCCTTGATCGTGAGATCGGGCGCCTTTTTGTTTTGGGGTTGTGATGTGCATGCCGTCAGTGTTCTGGTGTCTTTGTTTGAGGTTGAGCGTCGCCCGCGTGGCTCCTGATGTTCCTCCTCGATATCGTGCCGGGTAAGCAAGGTGGTCGCGCTTACTCTGTTGGCGGTCAAGCTTTTATGGGGTGTTCTACGGCCGATTGTTTCAGGGCGGCAAGGTGCCTGCCTTGGTTTTTGCGGTGATGCGTAGATCGAGCGCCGCCCGCGCGGCGCATCGCGAGCAAGCTCGCTCCTACATTTGTTTCGGGCCAATTATTCCTGGGGCAGACGCGCGCGTCCCCTTGGCGCTCACCTCGATATCGTGGGGGACAAACAGGGCGGTCGCGCGCAGGCACAGGCGACACTGGCCCGAAACAAATGTAGGAGCGAGCTTGCTCGCGATGCGCCGCGCGGGCGGCGCTCGATCTCACAGGCACTACAACCCTCAAGGCAAGCTCGCTCCTACATTTGTTTCGGGCCAATTATTCCTGGGGCAGACGCGCGCGTCCCCTTGGCGCTCACCTCGATATCGTGGGGTACAAACAGGGCGGTCGCGTGCGCAGGCACAGGCGATACTGGCCCGAAACAAATGTAGGAGCGAGCTTGCTCGCGATGCGCCGCGCGGGCGGCGCTCGATCTCGAAGGCGCTGAAAATGTCGCGGTCAACCACCGCTCGGCCAAATCACCTCCCGCCCCTTGTAATCCTCTGGTGGCACCCCAATAAAAGCTGTTAGATTTCAGCCGGTTGAAACACCGGCCCGTTTGGCCGGCAAAGGACACCACGATGATTGCAAAAGAAGCCCGTCAGGCCCTGGCGCTGCAGCGCTTTGCCGAAGCCAATCCGCAGTTGCTCGAGGAGATCCGCGAGCTGGATGCGCGCGAGCAGGCCCAGCAGATCGAGTGGGCGTTCGAGGATGCAGCCGCGGAGCAGGGCATTGAGCCCTGGGAGTTGGCGCTGCAATTGATTGCCGAGTCCCCGGAGCAGCTGCAGGCCATGCGCCTGGAAACGCACCGTGAAGTGGCCGAGGCGCTGGGGCTGGAGTGGGAGGAGTACTGCCAGTTCAACGAAATCGATCCTGAATAAAGGAGGCGAATTCTTTGCTGGTAGTTGTTTGACAAGGTATTTCGGCTGCAGGCCGCCCCGGGCGCCGTGCAGCCTCTGTTGGAAGCAGGTCCGGCGCTGTGCCGTGCGGGCCTTGAAAGTTAATCGACCGGCGTTGTTTTCAGTCGTCCCGTGTGGGGTGACTTCTGCAGCGTGACTCACTAGAATGTTTGCCCTTGATTCTGGAGTCGGGCTAACGCCGGCTAACGTCTGTGCAACGAGGAATATCCATGCAAGTTTCTGTTGAAAACACTTCCGCTCTCGAGCGCCGCATGACCATCGCCGTTCCGGCCGAGCGCGTCGAGAACGAAGTCAACAAGCGTCTGCAGCAGACTGCCAAGCGCGCCAAGATTGCGGGCTTCCGTCCTGGTAAAGTGCCGATGACCGTGATCCGTCAGCGTTTCGAGGCGGACGCCCGTCAAGAGGCTTTCGGTGACCTGGTCCAGGCTTCCTTCTACGAAGCCATCGTCGAGCAGAAGCTGAACCCGGCTGGCTCTCCGGCTGTAGAGCCGAAGTCCTTCGAAAAGGGCAAGGATCTGGAGTTCGTCGCCATCTTCGAAGTGTTCCCGGAGTTCACGGTTGCAGGCCTCGAGTCGATCAAGGTCGAGCGCCTGAGCGCCGAAGTGGCTGACAGCGACCTGGACAACATGCTGGAAGTGCTGCGCAAGCAGAACACCCGCTTCGAGGCCGTCGAGCGCGCTGCGCAGAACGACGACCAGGTCAACATCGATTTCGTCGGCAAGGTCGACGGCGAAGTGTTTGCCGGTGGTTCGGCCAAGGGCACCCTGCTGGTACTGGGCTCCGGCCGCATGATCCCGGGCTTCGAAGAGGGTCTGGTAGGCGCCAAGGCAGGCGAAGAGCGCGTTGTCAACGTGACCTTCCCAGAGGACTACCAGAACCTGGACCTGGCTGGCAAAGCCGCCGAGTTCACCATCACCGTCAACAGTGTTTCGGCACCTGTGCTGCCAGAGCTGAACGAAGAGTTCTTCGCCCAGTTCGGCATCAAAGAATCGACCCTGGAAGGCTTCCGCGCCGAAGTTCGCAAGAACATGGAGCGTGAGCTGCGTCAGGCGATCAAGACCAAGGTCAAGAACCAGGTCATGGACGGTCTGCTGGCCGCCAACCCGATCGAAGTGCCAAAAGCCCTGCTGGAAAACGAAGTCAACCGTCTGCGCGTGCAGGCTGTTCAGCAGTTCGGTGGCAACATCAAGCCTGACCAACTGCCAGTCGAGCTGTTCGAAGAGCAAGCCAAGCGCCGTGTCGTGCTGGGCCTGATCGTGGCCGAAGTGGTCAAGCAGTTCGAGCTGAAGCCGGACGACGCCAAGGTTCGCGAGATGATCGAAGAAATGGCTTCGGCTTACCAGGAGCCTGAGCAGGTCATCGCCTGGTACTACAAGAACGACCAGCAACTGAACGAAGTGCGTTCGGTTGTGCTGGAAGAACAAGTTGTAGATACTGTTCTGCAGAAAGCGACTGTGACCGACAAGTCGGTCTCGTACGAAGAAGCCGTTAAACCAGCTGAGGCTCCTGCCGCTGCTGAGTAACAGGCTTCTCTCGTAGGAAACCTCCACAAGCCAGCCTTCGAGCTGGCTTGTGCGTATTCAAGCCATGACTATTTGGGAGTGAGCGCAGGACATGTCCCGCAATTCTTATATTCAGCAGAGCTCTGACATCCAGGCCGCAGGCGGCCTGGTCCCGATGGTTATCGAGCAGTCCGCCCGTGGCGAACGTGCTTACGACATCTACTCGCGCCTGTTGAAGGAGCGTGTGATCTTCCTGGTTGGCCCGGTAGAGGACTACATGGCCAACCTCGTCGTTGCGCAACTGCTGTTCCTTGAGGCAGAAAACCCGGACAAGGATATCCATCTGTACATCAACTCGCCGGGCGGTTCCGTCACCGCCGGCATGTCGATCTACGACACCATGCAGTTCATCAAGCCGGACGTTTCGACCATCTGCATCGGCCAGGCCTGCAGCATGGGCGCCTTCCTGCTGGCGGCAGGTGCCAAGGGCAAGCGTCATTGCCTGCCGAACTCGCGCGTGATGATCCACCAGCCGCTTGGCGGCTTCCAGGGTCAGGCCACCGATATCGAGATCCACGCCCAGGAAATCCTCAATATCAAGGCCCGTCTGAACGAGCTGCTGGCCTATCACACCGGCCAGGACCTCGAGACCATCAAGCGTGACACCGAGCGTGACAACTTCATGAGCGCCTCGCGCGCAGCCGAGTACGGCCTGATCGACTCGGTCTACGACAAGCGGCAACTGGCCTCCTGAACCGGGAGGTCAGAGCAGGTGGGCGTCGAAAGCGCCTACCTGCGGACTTGAAAAAGCCCGCAATTGCCTTCATCTTGTGTTGCAAGCCTACCGGATTGGATCGATCGAATGACTGACACCCGTAACGGCGAGGACAGCGGCAAATTGCTTTATTGCTCCTTCTGCGGCAAAAGCCAGCACGAAGTGCGCAAACTGATTGCCGGGCCCTCGGTATTTATCTGCGACGAGTGCGTCGACCTGTGCAACGACATCATCCGTGAGGAGGTGCAGGAAGCCCAGGCCGAGAGCAGCGCGCACAAATTGCCTTCGCCGAAAGAAATCAGCGGCATCCTGGACCAGTACGTCATTGGTCAGGAGCGCGCAAAGAAGGTGCTGGCCGTAGCGGTGTACAACCACTACAAGCGCCTGAACCAGCGTGACAAGAAGGGTGACGAAGTCGAACTGGGCAAGAGCAACATCCTGCTCATCGGGCCGACTGGCTCGGGCAAGACCCTGCTCGCCGAAACCTTGGCACGCCTGTTGAACGTACCGTTCACCATTGCTGACGCCACCACCCTGACCGAAGCCGGTTATGTGGGTGAGGACGTCGAGAACATCATCCAGAAGCTGTTGCAGAAGTGCGACTACGACGTGGAAAAGGCCCAGATGGGCATTGTCTACATCGACGAAATCGACAAGATCTCGCGCAAGTCGGACAACCCGTCCATCACCCGTGATGTCTCGGGTGAGGGCGTGCAGCAGGCACTGCTGAAACTGATCGAAGGCACCGTGGCCTCGGTCCCGCCGCAAGGCGGCCGCAAGCACCCGCAACAGGAATTCCTGCAGGTTGATACCCGCAACATCCTGTTCATCTGCGGTGGTGCGTTCTCGGGCCTGGAAAAGGTCATCCAGAACCGCTCCACCAAAGGTGGCATCGGTTTTGGTGCCGAAGTGCGCAGCAAGGAAGAGGGCAAGAAGGTTGGTGAGTCCCTGCGTGAGGTCGAGCCGGACGATCTGGTCAAGTTTGGCCTGATTCCGGAATTCGTCGGCCGTCTGCCGGTACTGGCTACCCTTGACGAGCTGGATGAGGCTGCATTGATGCAGATCCTCACCGAGCCGAAGAATGCCCTGACCAAGCAGTATGCCAAGCTATTCGAGATGGAAAGCGTCGACCTCGAGTTCCGCAGCGATGCGCTCAAGGCCGTTGCGCGCAAGGCCCTGGAGCGCAAGACTGGTGCCCGTGGCCTGCGTTCGATCCTCGAAGGCGTTCTGCTCGATACCATGTACGAGATCCCTTCGAAAAAGGATGTCAGCAAGGTGGTTATCGACGAGAGCGTCATTGAGGGCACGTCGCAGCCGCTGATGATTTACGAAAACAGCGAACCGCAAGCCAAGGCCGCACCAGACGCCTGATTCAGGCAATGGCCGGTTTTCGGTTGCAAGCAAGAAGGGGGCCTACGGGCCCCTTTCTGCTTTTCCTGTGCAAGCGCTTGTAATTTCCCAAGCATGCCCCCACATTAGGTCCAAGCATCATTTCCACCGGTTTCCGGCCATAAGGCCGCTGTAGAGGCGAAATCATGAAGACCACCCTCGACTTGCCTCTTTTGCCATTGCGCGATGTCGTTGTTTACCCGCACATGGTTATCCCGCTGTTCGTGGGGCGTGAAAAGTCCATCGAAGCCCTCGAGGCGGCGATGACGGGCGAAAAGCAGATCCTTCTGCTGGCCCAGAAGAATCCAGCCGACGACGACCCGGGTGAGGACGCCCTGTACCGCGTCGGTACCGTTGCCACCGTGCTGCAACTGCTGAAGCTGCCTGATGGCACCGTCAAGGTGCTGGTCGAAGGCGAGCAGCGTGGTGCGGTCGAGCGCTTCTCCGAAGTTGAAGGGCACATCCGTGCCGAAGTCTCCCTGATCGACGAAACCGACACTGCCGAGCGCGAGTCGGAAGTCTTCGTGCGCACCCTGCTGTCGCAGTTCGAACAGTACGTTCAACTGGGCAAGAAAGTGCCTGCCGAAGTGCTGTCTTCGCTGAACAGCATCGAAGAGCCAGGACGCCTGGTCGACACCATGGCCGCGCACATGGCCCTGAAGATCGAGCAGAAGCAGGAAATTCTTGAAATCGTCGACTTGACTACCCGTGTCGAGCACGTGCTGGCACTGCTGGATGCCGAAATCGACCTGCTGCAGGTCGAAAAGCGCATTCGCGGCCGGGTCAAGAAGCAGATGGAGCGTAGCCAGCGCGAGTACTACCTGAATGAGCAGATGAAGGCCATTCAGAAAGAGCTTGGCGATGGTGACGAAGGCCACAATGAAGTCGAAGAGCTGAAAAAACGCATCGAAGCCGCGGGTCTGCCTAAAGATGCCCTGGCCAAGGCCCAGGCGGAGCTGAACAAGCTCAAGCAAATGTCTCCGATGTCGGCCGAAGCTACCGTGGTGCGCTCGTACCTGGACTGGCTGGTGCAGGTGCCGTGGAAGGCACAGAGCAAGGTGCGTCTGGACCTGAGCAAGGCCGAGGAAATCCTCGATGCCGACCACTATGGCCTGGAAGAGGTCAAGGAACGCATCCTCGAGTACCTTGCCGTGCAGAAGCGCGTCAAGAAGATCCGCGGTCCGGTGCTGTGCCTGGTCGGGCCACCCGGCGTCGGCAAGACCTCGCTGGCCGAGTCGATCGCTGCCGCCACCAACCGCAAGTTCGTGCGCATGGCCCTGGGTGGCGTGCGTGACGAGGCCGAGATCCGTGGCCACCGCCGTACCTACATTGGCTCCATGCCGGGTCGCCTGATCCAGAAGATGACCAAGGTGGGTGTGCGCAACCCGTTGTTCCTGCTCGACGAAATCGACAAAATGGGCAGCGACATGCGCGGCGACCCAGCCTCGGCACTGCTGGAAGTGCTCGACCCTGAGCAGAACCACAACTTCAACGACCACTACCTGGAGGTCGACTATGACCTCTCGGACGTGATGTTCCTTTGCACCTCGAACTCGATGAACATCCCGCCGGCGCTGCTGGACCGGATGGAAATCATCCGTCTGCCTGGCTACACCGAGGACGAGAAGATCAACATCGCCATCAAGTACCTGGTGCCCAAGCAGGTCAAGGCCAACGGCTTGAAGAAGGAAGAGCTGGAGGTCGATGTCTCGGCGATTCGCGACATCATCCGCTACTACACCCGCGAAGCCGGTGTACGGGGCCTGGAGCGGCAAATTGCCAAGGTCTGCCGTAAGGTGGTCAAGGAACATACCGGGCAGAAGCAGGTCAAGGTCAAGGTGGCCAGCGAGCAGCTGGAGCACCTGCTGGGCGTGCGCAAGTTCCGCTATGGTCTGGCCGAGCAGCAGGACCAGATCGGTCAGGTTACCGGCCTGGCCTGGACCCAGGTGGGCGGTGAGTTGCTGACCATCGAGGCCGTGGTCATCCCCGGCAAGGGCCAGTTGATCAAGACCGGCTCGCTGGGCGATGTCATGGTCGAATCGATTACCGCCGCGCAGACCGTGGTACGCAGCCGCGCCCGCAGCCTGGGGATTGCCGCCGACTTCCACGAGAAGCACGACGTGCACATTCACATGCCTGAGGGCGCCACGCCGAAGGATGGCCCAAGTGCCGGTATCGGCATGTGCACCGCACTGGTGTCGGCACTGACGCAGATTCCGGTACGTGCTGACGTGGCCATGACCGGTGAAATCACCTTGCGTGGCCAGGTATTGGCCATTGGCGGGCTGAAGGAAAAACTGCTGGCGGCACACCGTGGCGGGATCAAGACGGTGATCATTCCCGAGGAGAATGTTCGCGATCTCAAGGAGATTCCTGAAAATATCAAACAGGATCTTCAGATCAAACCGGTCAAATGGATTGACGAAGTCCTGCAAATTGCGCTGCAATACGCCCCGGAGCCCTTGCCAGATGTGGCTCCGGAGATTGTCGCGAAAGATGAAAAGCGCGACGGCGATGCCAAGGAAAGAATTAGCACGCATTAGTAGTTTTCAGCTGGGGGGCTTTCCTTGACAGTTTTTTCGAGGCCTTGCTATAAAGCGGCACGCTATTGTCGTCAGGCCGCCCAGCACACGTTTCATAAGCTTTTCATTACATACTTAGAAACAAACTCAATAGAGAAATAAGGGGACTTAGAGTGAACAAGTCGGAACTGATTGACGCTATCGCCGCATCTGCTGACATCCCGAAAGCTGTAGCCGGCCGTGCGCTGGACGCAGTCATCGAATCCGTCACCGGCGCCCTGAAGCAAGGTGACGATGTGGTACTGGTTGGCTTCGGTACCTTCTCGGTCAAGGAGCGCGCCGAGCGTACCGGTCGCAACCCGCAAACCGGCAAGGCAATCAAGATCGAAGCCGCCAAGGTTCCAGGTTTCAAGGCAGGCAAAGGCCTGAAAGACGCCGTCAACTAAGTCGTCTTTCAGCCGGGCCCGGCCTGGCCTGGTCCGAGCACGGTGATGGCGGGGCGCAAACGTTCCCGCCTGACACGTTTGCTAAGAAAAGGCGCATCCTCGGATGCGCCTTTCTTTTATCAGGATTCTACCCACGCTCCGCGGTTGTCGACGCAGTGGTACAGCCGTTTCTGGGGGACGCATGCTGCAAAATATCAGGGACAATTCACAAGGTTGGATTGCCAAGACCATCATCGGCCTTATCGTCGTGTTGATGGCATTGACCGGTTTCGAAGCCATTTTCCAGGCCGCCACTCATAGCCAGGACGCCGCCAAGGTGAACGGCCAGACCATCAGCCAGAACGAACTGAGCCAGGCGGCCGACATGCAGCGCCGTCAACTGATGCAACAGTTGGGCAAGGATTTCGACCCGGCGCTGCTGGATGACAAGTTGCTGCGTGAGGAGGCACTCAAGGGGCTGATCAGCCGCAAGCTGCTGCTGCAAGGTGCTGAGGATGCCAAGTTCGCATTCTCCGACGCTGCGCTGGACCAGGTGATCTTGCAGACCCCTGAGTTCCAGGTGGACGGCAAGTTCAGCGCTGACCGTTTCGACCAGGTGATTCGCCAGATGGGCTACGGCCGCATGCAGTTCCGCGAGATGCTCGGCGAGGAAATGCTGATCGGCCAACTGCGCACTGGCCTGGCCGGTAGCAGCTTCGTCACCGATCAGCAGGTCGAAGCCTTTGCTCGCCTGGAAAAGCAGACCCGCGACTTCGCCTCCCTGACCTTCAAGGCCGACCCGGCCGCAGTCAAGGTCAGCGATGAAGAGGTCAAGGCGCACTACGACCAGCACGCCAAGGAGTTCATGTCGCCTGACCAGGTCGTGATCGACTACATCGAACTGAAAAAGTCGGCCTTCTTCGACCAGGTCAAAGTGACCGACGAAGAGCTCAAGGCCCAGTACGAGAAGGAAATCGCCAACCTCGCCGAGCAGCGCCATGCCGCGCACATCCTCATCGAGGTCAACGACAAGGTCACCGACGCCCAGGCCAAGGCCCGCGCCGAAGAGATCGAGCAGCGTCTGACCAAGGGTGAGGACTTTGCCGCTCTGGCCAAGGAGTTCTCTCAGGACCCAGGCTCCGCCAACAGCGGTGGTGATCTCGGCTTCGCCGGCCCGGGTGTATACGACCCTGCCTTCGAAGAGGCGCTGTACAAGCTGCAGGATGGCCAGGTATCTGCACCGGTGCGCACCGAGTTTGGCTACCATTTGATCAAGCTGCTGGGCGTGCAGGCGCCAGAAGTACCGAGCTTCGCCAGCCTGAAGGACAAACTGACCCGCGATCTGAAGATGCCACTGGTCGAGCAGCGTTATGTCGACGCCAGCAAGCAACTGCAGGATGCTGCCTACGAGGCTTCCGACCTGGCCCAGCCGGCCCAGGACCTGAACCTCAAGGTACACACCTCCGCTGCCTTCGGCCGCGAGGGCGGTGATGGCATTGCCGCCAACCGTGCGGTGGTGCAGGCTGCGTTCTCTGAAGAAGTGCTGGATGAGGGGGCCAATAGCACCGCCATCGAGCTTGACCCTGAGACCACCGTGGTGCTGCGCGTCAAGGAGCACCGCAAGCCAGAGCAACTGCCGCTGGAAGCAGTGGCCAAGAACATCAGGGAGCACCTGGCCAAAGAGAAGGCGACTGCCGAGCTCAAGGCCAAGGCAGACAAGCTGATTGCCGGCTTGCGCGACGGTTCCATCGCAGCAGGCAGTGTGCACGAAGGCCAGGGCTGGAAAGCCTATGAAGCAGTCACCCGTGGTGAGGACGGTATTGATCCGGCCGAACTGCAGGCACTGTTCCGTCTGGGCAAGCCGCAAGCCAAGGACAAGCCTGTTTACGGCAGTGTAGTGCTGCGTGACGGTAGCCTGGTGGTATTGCAGCTCAAGGGTGTGAACGAAGGCGCTACCGCCACCGACGAAGAGAAGCAGCAGATTCGCCGCTACCTCGCGTCACGTGCTGGCCAGCAGGACTTTGCCGCTTACCGCAAGCAGCTGGAAGCCAATGCAGACATCACCCGTTACTAAGGTGTTCGTTGCATGAAGAAACAGGCCGCCTCGCGCGGCCTGTTTCGTTTTCGCCAGCCGCGAGGACGGCCATTGTCGAAGACCGCACTGCCTCAGGGGCGGCGCCGACCAGATTCTACCGCTTCACCCCTTCATAACTGTCCAGCGTATCGCGTGCAATCTCTCGCCCCAGGGCGATGAGCTCCGGCGCCTTGTAGAACTCAAAGAACCGGCACACCCGCTTGGGCACGTTGATCAGCACATCCGGCGGATAGCCGGCAATCTTGTACTGTGCCAACGAAGTCTGCATGACCTCGAAGCTCTGGTTGATCAAGTCCAGCAGCGAGGCCGGCCCCACGTTGTCGATGATGAAAGAACCGGTGGCCGACTTCGGCGCGCCCTCGCGCTCCGGGGCCGCCGCTGATTGCTGGCTTTCCGGGTCGGCGCTGTCGGCCAGCCACGGGCTTGGTGGCGCCAACCCTTCGGCGACGATTTCCTTTTCGATGCGGATCAGCTCTTCCGCCGGTTTGCGCCGGAACGGCAGGCGTGAGCCCAGCGAACTCAGCAAGGCGTCAAAACGCATCTTGAACGCTGCCGGGCGCTCAATCACTGGCAACTGGTACTGCTTCTGGTTGGTGGCGTTGAGGTTCACCGCGATGATCAGGTCGCAATGGCTGGACACCACAGGCACGATTGGCAGCGGGTTGAGGATGCCGCCGTCGACAAGCATGCGGTTGCCTTGCATCACCGGCGTGAACAGGCTGGGAATGGCCGCCGAGGCGCGCATGGCCTGGTGCAGGCAACCCTCCTGGAACCAGATTTCCTGTTGGTTGGTAAGGTCGGTCGCCACTGCGGTGTAGGGTATGCGCAGTTGCTCGATGTTTATCTCGCCGACGATCTTGCGGATCTGCCCGAACACCTTGTCGCCGCGAATTGCACCGAGGCGAAAGCTGACGTCGACCAGGCGCAGCACATCCAGGTAGTCGAGGCTCTCGATCCAGTTGCGATAGTCGTCCAGCTTGCCGGCGGCATAGATACCGCCAATCACCGCGCCCATGGAACACCCCGCGACGCAGGCTATTTCGTAGCCGCGGCGCTCGATTTCTTCGATCACGCCGATGTGTGCATACCCTCGGGCTCCGCCCGACCCCAGTACCAGTGCCACACGTTTACTCATGAACATTCCCCGGCCAGTGCCATCATGGTCCTACAATGCACCCATCGCTGCCTGTGCTTCAATGTAGATCGTGCTGAGCTACTGTAATAAAACTGGCCAGGCAACGCCGGCTGGGCATGGCACTTTCCAGCTGTCGGAGCGTCGAATAGCCACCGTTTATCCATAGAGGTATTACTGATGAAAGCCTGGATCTGCCTTCCACTGATTGCCTTGGCCCTTGCTGGCTGCGCGGGCAAGACGGCCTACCGTGACAGCTGCGCGACCCAGCTGGATGCCGCCTGGAAGGAGCTGGACCTGGCCAAGGCCGAAGGCTTCGCCGGTGCCGTCAGTTACTCCAAGGCCTTGTCGTTGCTGACCGGGGCCAAGACCCAGCAGCAGTTCGAAGGCTATGAAAGCTGTACCCGCAAAGCCGAAAAGGCCCGCTTCTACATTCGTGAATCTCGCGCTGGGCGCTGACCAGGGAGCATCGTATGTCTGCCATGCTCGACCATGTAGTTGCCCAGATACTGACCTTGCAGGTGCGCTTGCTGGCCTGTCGTGAACGCCTGGCTGCCAATACCGACAGCGAGGCCTTGCACGACTTGCGTATCACCTTGCGGCGCCTGCGCAGTCTGTTGAGGCCGTTGCGTGGGCTGCCCGGCGTGGAGCAGCTTGAGGATGCTGCAAGTTCGCTGGGTACCCTTACCACGCCCTTGCGTGATCGTGAGGTACTGGCGGCCGAGCTGATCGGGCGCGGTCATGCGGCAGCCGGGCAGCGGCGTCTGCAGGGGCGTGACAGAACCTTTGCAAGTGTCGCTGCCAGCCCGCAGCTGGCCAGGGTGCTGGCGATTGTTGACGCCTTTCCATTGTTCCTGCGTGCGGCGGGCCGGGAGGGGCTGGTCAAATCGCTGGACAAACGCATCGACAAGCGCCTGGTCAAACAATGGCGCACGTTGCACGAAGCGTTGCGGGACCCGGCTCACGATCGCCACCGGCTGCGTTTGCTGATAAAGCGTGCGCGCTATGGCGATGAGGCCTATCCGCAACTCGATCACGCAGGAAAGAAACTGCAACGTGTGCTGAAAAAGGCCCAGGGCGACCTGGGTGATTGGCACGACCGCCTGCAATGGCTGCTGCAAGCGCGCGACCATGCCGACCTGCTGCCCTGCAAGGCCGATTGGGAGCAGGAACTGCATGAGGCGGAGCGCCAGTCAGATGTGACGCTGGATACCCTGCAAGAGGCGCTGGCGCGGCGTTATCACGGAAAATGACCGATTTGCGGGCTGATTGTCCGGGGTTTGCTGGCTAGGATGAGTGGACCTTTTCCTTTGCAGGCAGGAGCCGGCCAATGAATTTCAACCAACTGCTCGACGCTGTGCGGGCCAACCCGGATTCCGTCAGCATTCCGCCCAGCTGGGCTCAGGGGCGCGCAGCCTTTGGCGGCCTGATGGCGGCCATGGTGTACGAAGCCATGCGCCTCAGGCTCTGCGACAGCCGCCCGGTACGCTCATTGGCCATCAGCTTCGTGGCGCCAGCGGCTGCGGATGTGCCCATCCGCTTCGAGGTGGAGGTCTTGCGCGAAGGCAAGGCGGTTAGCACGTTGCTGGGCCGCGCCGTTCAGGATGGCCAAGTGGTGACCTTGGTGCAGGGCAATTTCGGTGCGGGCCGGCCTTCGGTGGTGGAAGTGCCGGCGTTACCTGCCGTTGAAATGCCTGCGCTCGACGCGGCGGCCCCGGAGTTGCCCTATATCAAAGGCGTTACCCCTGAGTTCATGCGGCATGTTGCCCTGCGCTGGGCAGTAGGTGGGCTTCCGTTCAGTGGCAGTAAGTCGCGCAAGATGGGCGGCTGGGTGCGTTTGCGGGATGTGCTGGAAGAGCCGGTGAACGAGGCGCACTTGCTGGCGTTGGTCGATGCCTGGCCACCCAGCCTTATGCCGTTTCTCAAGCAGCCCGCTGCGGGCAGTACGCTGACCTGGACCATTGAGTTCATCCAGCCTACGGCGAAACTGTCGACCCTGGATTGGTGCCGATACTGCGTGGAGACCGAGCATGCACGGGATGGCTATGGGCACGCTGCTGCGGCATTGTGGACAGCGCAGGGCGAGTTGTTGGCCTTGAGCCGGCAGACCGTCACCGTTTTCGCCTGATCTTTACCAGGTTGCTTACAAGGAGCGCCCCGGCAACTGACTCAGTGTCGGTGCTTGTGCCGCTCCCGCCAGGCCTTCCACCAGGCCCCGCTCACCACAAAGCGCGGAAAGGTGATGAACTGCTCGGTCAGTAATCGCTGCACGGCATCCTGGCGGTTGGCGAACGGTTCGGGCTGCTCGGCTTCAAGGCGGTGGCCTTGGCGCTGCAGGCCCAGTGCGGCGATCAGGGAAATTACGCCCACCGCGATCTGGCCGAGGTCGAAACCGAAGAGTCCGGACAGCACCAGTAGTGCCCCTAAAATGAACAAAGGAACGGCAATCAGGTGCAGCACCAGGTTGGTCGGGTGGCGGTGATTATGGTGGTAGCCGCGCCATTGCCAGGCGGGAAGATTGGGCAGGCGTTTGCTCATGGGGATTTCCTCTCGGTCATGCCCAAAGCTTAGTGCGGCCCCCAGGCGGGGGCCAATCGAACCTGGCTATGGTGACTATAGCTTGAGCTGGCCAATGGCCTTGTTCAGTTCGCCGGCCAGGGTCGCCAGTTCGCTGCTGGTGGTCGCCGAGCCGACCGTCTGCTGCACGGTCCGCTCGGTGACATCGCGGATGCTGACCACCGCGCGGTTCATTTCCTCGGCTACCTGGCTTTGCTGCTCGGCCGCTACAGCGATCTGGGTATTGCTCTCGCGCATCTGTGCCACGGCACCGGTAATTTCAGCCAGCGCCTCGCCGGCCTCCTGAGCCTGACGCACGCAGTCGTCGGCCTTGTACGAGCTTTCCTGCATGAACTCCACCGCATCGCGGGTGCCCGACTGCAGGGCCGAAACCATGGTGGTGATCTCATCCGTGGAGGTTTGCACGCGTTTGGCCAGGTTGCGCACTTCATCGGCCACCACGGCAAAGCCGCGGCCCAGGTCGCCGGCGCGCGCGGCTTCGATGGCAGCGTTGAGTGCCAGCAAGTTGGTCTGTTCGGCAATACTGTGGATCACACTGACGACACCGTTGATCTTCTGGCTGTCCTCGGCCAACTGGCGAATCATTTCGGCAGTTTGCTGCACGCCGCTGGAAAGCCCGGAAATCGAATCCTGCACTCGGCTGACCACCGCTTGGCCGCTGCCGGCCAAGGTGTCGGCGGTTTGTGACAAATCGCGGGTGGCACCGGCGTGTTGGGCAATGTGGTGCACGGTCGCCGACATTTCGTTGATGGCAGTGGCGGCCTGGTCGGTTTCACTCTGCTGGCCGAGCATGCCATGGCGCACGTCACTCATGCTGGCGGCCAGGCGTGCAGCGCCCGAGTCCAGCTGTGCTGCGCTTTGGGCGACGGTGCTGACCACGCGGTGGTAGGTGGACTGCATAGCGTTGAAGGCCCCGGCCATCTGGCCGACCTCGTCGCCACTGGCCAGCGGTACGCGGGCCGACAAGTCACCGGTTTTTTCCACGTGCAGCATCACGTCCTTGAGGGTGTTGAGCTGGCTGAGCAGGAAGCGGATCAGCAGTTGGGAGGCACCGAGCATGGCCAGCATCAGGATCAGTACACACACCGCGTAGTTGCTGAAGCGATCGAAGAATACCTGGCGCAGACTGGGGGACTGAGCCAGCACAGCCAACTGCTGGTCGCCGTTGCGCAGCACCTGAGCGCCACGCAGCGGGTTTTCACCGAGGATCCAGGCGCTTGGCAGTTCTACCCAGCCTTTGGCATTGCGCAGGGCATCGAGCGCTTCTCCGGCGAAGGTTGGTGTTTGCCCCGTTTGCCAACTGATGACATTGGCCGGGCGTGGCAGTGCTTGCCCGGCTGGCCAGGCGGCCAGCAACTGGGCTTGCGCGGCCGCTTGGGCCTGAGCCGCCTCGGCACGTGCGCGTTGCTCCAGGTGCACGGCATACAGCACCAGCAGCAAGGTGGTGACAAAGGCCACTGCGTTGACGGCCCAGAACTTGTACTTCAGGGAAACATTGCTAAGCCAGGCACCCATGGGCAGGTCTTCTCTGAGTTGAGCGGAAACAATATTGGCAAGGTGCCATCATTGTGCCCGCATCCTCCACGGGATTTGTTGATGCATATCAACGGCGTTCACCCACCTCGCAGAAACCCGCAAGAATCAGGGGAGCTGGAAAAAATCGCGGGCCGTTGCCGTGGTATGCGCTGCCGTGTGCTCGGCTGACTCACCGCGATGTGAGGCCACCTCGCGCAGTACTTCCGGCAAGAACGCCGGCTCGTTGCGCCCGCTTTTGGGCTTGGGCCGCAAGCTGCGCGGCAGCAGGTAGGGCGCGTCGCTTTCCAGCATCAGCCGGCCTTGAGGAATGTTGCCTACCAGCGGGTGCAGGTGAGTGCCGCGGCGTTCGTCGCAGATCCAGCCGGTAATGCCGATATGCAGGTCCAGGTCCAGGTAGGCGAACAGCGCCTCGCGCTCACCGGTAAAGCAGTGCACCACTGCGCCCGACAGGTGGTCGCGGTACTCCCTGAGAATCGCCAACAAGCGCTCGCTGGCATCGCGCTCGTGCAGGAACACCGGCAGGCGCAGCTCCGCAGCTAGCGTCAGCTGGGCTTCCAGGGCTTTTTCCTGGAGCGGGCGAGGGGAAAAGTCGCGGTTGAAATCCAGGCCGCATTCGCCCACAGCGCGTACGCGCGGTTCACTCAACAACAGTCGCAACTGGCGCTCGCTGTCGGCATCCCAGGCCTTGGCATCGTGTGGGTGTACGCCGGCCGTGGCGAACAGGTGCGCGCCGCTGGCATCCAGTTGTTGGCACAGCTCCAGCGCTTGTTCGCTGACCGCCAGGCTGGTGCCTGTCAGTAGCATTTGCGTAACGCCGGCCTCCAGTGCGCGCTCGACAACGGCTGCCTGTTGGTCGTGAAAGCTGCTGTTGGTCAGGTTGACGCCGATATCGATCAGTTGCATGGTGCTATCTCGTGCCGCGGGGCGGCCAGCATAGCAAAAACCGGGTTTTTCTGAAAAAGCCAAGAACTTCATGCTGTTGCCGTGGTCTTTTACCGTCGTTTATCACTTGGCGGTGCAACCCATGGATGCCGCTCACCGACCACGGACACGTTTTCGCATGCTGCGATGCTGGCTCATTTTCCTGCTGATGCTTTGGGTGGCCTTTACCGGCACCGCCCAGGCGCGTTCGCCGGGCCCGCAGCAGCACATACCGCCGGCCAAGGTACGTGACCTGCCGCAGATTCGTACCAGCAAAGTACTGCGAGTGCTGGTCAACCAGAGCCGCAACAGCTCCGGCGAGGTCAAGGGCGAGCCAGTCGGCATAGAGTATTATCGCCTGCGTGCCCTGGAGCATTTCCTCAATGCTCGTACCGCCGACGACCAGCAGATCCAGCTAACGCTCATCCCGCGAGCCAAGGAGCAGTTGCTGGGCGCTCTGGCCCGCGGCGAGGGTGATCTGGCTGCCCCGGGCGAGCTGCTTGACCCCACGACGGTGGGCGCTGTCAGCAGCAGTGCGCCGATACTCGACCAGGTGCCGCTGACGCTGGTCGGGCGCAAAGGCGAGCGAAGTTTCAGCAAGGTCGAACAGCTGTCAGGGCGTACCGTCGCCTTGACCAGCGCCAGTGCCGCGGGGCCGCTGATCCAGCAGGTCAACCAGCAACTGGCACTGCGCAAGCGGCCGCCGATCAAAGTGGAGTGGGTCGATTCGACGCTGGCAGTGGAGGATGTGCTGGAGATGGTACAGGCTGGCATCTACCACCTGACCGTAGTCGAGCAGCCCATTGCCCGGCGTTGGGCCCGGGTTATGCCGCGGCTGCGCCTGGACAGCCGGGTGCGCCTGGGTGCGCCGCAAGCCATGCGCTGGTATGTAGGGCGTGATGCGCCGCAATTGTTGGCCGCAGTCGATCGCTTTCTGCAAGGTTACCGCGCGCCCGATAACCAGGATGCAGCGTTCGAGCGTATCTACCGCCGCCAGTACCGGGTACACAACCCCTTGGCCAGCAAAGGCCGCCAGCGTCTGGCCTCGGTGCGGGCAGTGTTGCAGAAGCATGGTCAGGCGCAACAGATCGACTGGCTCAACCTGGCTGCACTGGCCTTCAAGGAGTCGACGCTCAACCCGACTGCACGCGGCACTGGCGGTGCCCATGGTCTGATGCAGATTACCCCTTCGGCGGCCCAACGGGTGGGGGTGAGCAATACCGCGACGGTAGATGGCAATGTCCTGGCCAGTGCCCGTTACCTGGCGCTTATCCGGCGCAAGTTTTTTGCCAGTGCCAAGATCAATGAGCGTGAGCGCATGGCCTTTGTGCTGGCAGCCTACAACCTTGGCCCCGAGCGGGTTCAGGCCATGCGCGCAGAGGCCCGACGGCGAGGGCTCAACGGTAACCAGTGGTTCTTCCAGACAGAGCGTATCGCCATGGAGCAGGTGGGGATGGGACCGGTCAATTTCGTCAATAGCATCAACAAGTACTACCTGGCGTTCAACCGCGAACGCACAGCACTGGAGCGCGTAGCGAAGCGTTAACAATCGATTATATCGATTGTTATGTTGGGTTTTTTGCGATTTTCATATCTATCGAATTGATTATGATGGCGCCCATCCCAACACAACTGCTTCGCTTCAAGGACGCTTCCACATGAACAACACTACCTTCAACGCACTGTTCTCTACCCGTGCTGGCGCAGGCCTAAGCGTTATCCGCATCCTGGTCGGCATCATCTTCATGGCCCATGGTGCGCAAAAACTCTTCGGCCTGTTCGGTGGCTACGGCCTGGAAGGCACCGGCCAATGGATGGAAAGCATCGGCCTGGCGCCGGGTTATCTGATGGCCTTGCTGTCCGGCAGTGCCGAATTCTTCGGTGGCCTGGCACTGGTGGTCGGCCTGCTGGCTCGCCCGGCGGCCCTGGCGCTGACGGTGACCTTGATAGTGGCGATCGTTTCGGTGCACATCGGCAACGGCCTGTTCATGTCCAACAATGGCTATGAGTTCGCCCTGGCGCTGTTGGCCGGCACTGTTGCAGTCATGATCGAAGGCGCCGGCCGCTTCTCGCTCGACCGGCTGATCGCCCGCTAATCACCTGCAAGCTGCGAGCTACGAGCCGCAGGCAAGCGCGGGCCAATACTCGGCTTGTTCTTGCTTGCGGCTTGTAGCTTGCAACTTGGTGCTCATCGCTCTAGCATACCGCCTGCGCCGATTTAAACAGCTACTTGCGGGGCGCAGGAAGGCCCCACCTCCGGGTCGTCCGAAATACCGCTAAAGCGCTGGTTCGGTGACGCCTCCCACCGCTGCCCAGCGGGATTCGCGAGGCGGAGAGAAGCTCCATGAGTTGCCCACGTACCAGTGTCTGTTTGAGCCCTTTGCCTGCCAGCCAGGCGTCCCGCACACCGCGCATCCTGCTCGGCGGCCGGCATCAGCCCACTCTATTGCGTCATCTTGAAGGCCTGTCACGGCGTAAAGGGCAGGCGCGTGCCTTTCTGATCCAGTTCGCTGATAGCGGCTGCCACCTCGCGCAGTTTGGCAATGACCGTTTCGACCTGGCTGTGATTCAGGCGCCGGCGTCGGACGAGGCTGCCGAAGTCATAGGGCATCTCACCCGCATCGCGCGTCAAGGCCTGATAACCCGCCGCTGAGGAATGCGCTATTGAGCACCAATATCATCACCACAGAAGGCCATGAGGCGCTGAAGAAAGAGCTGGACCACCTGTGGCGGGTGTATCGCCCGGAAATCACCCAAAAGGTTGCCTGGGCGGCGTCGTTGGGTGACCGCAGCGAGAACGCGGACTACCAGTACAACAAGAAGCTGTTGCGCGAAATCGACCGCCGGGTGCGATATCTGCGCAAGCGTCTTGAAGATGTGAAAGTAGTGGCCTATTCGCCTGAGCAGGAAGGCAAAGTGTTTTTCGGTGCCTGGGTAGAGATCGAGAACGACGAGGGCGAGACCATGAAGTTTCGCATTGTCGGCTACGACGAGATCTACGGGCGCAACGATTACATCTCGATCGATTCGCCCATGGCTCGTGCCTTGCTGAAAAAGGAGGAAGGTGATGAGGTGGTGGTGCATACACCTACCGGTGAGGCAACCTGGTATGTGAGCAGCATCAGTTATGGCCAGGGCGTTTCGACGGGCTGACTGGGCCCGTCTTGCGCCAGCCTGAGGCATGTGCTGTCCCTGCAGGCGATCTCCCAGGCCTCAAGCCTCGCGTAACACCGCCAGCGGGCTGGCATTCAACGCCCGCCGCGTTCCCAGCACCCCCGCACCCCCTACCAGCAGTGCCCCTGTCAGCGGCAACACCAGCAGCCACGGGTGCGGGCTCCACTGCAAGTCGAAGGCATAGCGGTACAGCACCCAGGTAATCAGTTCGCAGCCCACGGCCGCCAATAGCCCGCTGGCCGCGCCCAGCAGGCCGAACTCGATACGTCGGGCTTTTACCAGCAAGGGCCGCGCCGCGCCCAGTGCACGCAGCAGTGCGCCCTGGCGAATGCGCTCGTCCAGCGTGGCCTGCAAGCCAGCGAACAGCACGGCCAGCCCGGCGGCCAGCACGAACAGCAGCACATACTCCACCGCCAGGGTGACCTGGGCGAGGATGCTGCGCAGCTGGTCGAGCAAGGCATCCACCTGCAGGATGGTCACCGCCGGAAACGCCCGTGACAGCGCAACTACATCCAGGTCATGCCCCGGAGCCAGATAGAAGCTGGTCAGGTAAGTGGTTGGCAGCCCCTGCAGCGTGCCGGGCTGGAAGATCATGTAGAAGTTCGGCTGGAAGCTGTCCCAATGCACGTTGCGCAAGCTACTCACGCGGGCCTGGCGTTGCTGGCCGCCAATATCGAACGTCAGCAGGTCGCCCATTTGCAGTTTCAGGCTGCTGGCCAGTTGCGCTTCCACCGAAACCCCGGGGATGTCGTTGTCGGCTGGCAAGGCTTGCCACCAGCTGCCGGCGGTCAGTACGTTGCCTTCGGGCAACTCGGCGGCCCAGGTCAGGCTGAGGTCGCGCTGCACGGCGCGCTCGCCTGCCGAGTCCTTGCTGACCACCTGCTGTACCGGTTTTTCGTTGATTTGCACCAGGCGCCCGGGCGTCACCGGGTACAGCGGCGCTGAAGCGGCATTGACCTGGTGCAGGTGTTGAATGAACAGCTCACGGTCATCTGGCAGGATGTTCAGGGCGAAGTGGTTAGGCGCGTCCTTGGGTAGCTGTGCTTGCCAGGTATCGAGCAGCTCTGCGCGCAGCAGGGCGACCAGGGCCATGGCCAGCAGTATCAGGCCGAAGGCCAAGGCCTGGCCTGCCGCAGCCATGGGGTGGCGCAATAGCTGGCCCAGCCCCAGGCGCCAGGTGAGTGGCGCGCCGGCCAGCAGCTGGCGCAGGCTGCGCAAACCGAGCAACAGCAGGCCGCCGAGCAGAAGCGCAGCGACCAGGCCGCCACCGAGCAGGGCAAAGGTGAGCAGCAGGTCGAGGCTCAGGCGCCACATGATCAGGCCCAGGGCGAGCAGGGCGGCGCCGTACACCAGCCAACTGCTCGCAGGTATGGGCAGCAGGTCACGGCGCAGCACGCGAAGTGGCGGCACTTGGCCCAGCGCTGCGATCGGCGGCAGGGCGAAGCCAGCCAGTGCCACCAGCCCGGTACCGATACCTGCCAGCGCTGGAATGATGCCGCCGGCGGGCACCACGCTCGGCAGCAAGCCGTGCAGCAGACGGAACAGGCCCAGCTGAGCCAGCCAGCCGAGCAAGGCGCCGGCCAGGGCAGCGACCAGCCCGAGCATGGCGAGTTGCAGGCAATACAGACCCAACGCCTGGTGGCGCGACAGCCCCAGGCAGCGCAGCAGGGCGCTGGCGTCCAGTCGGCGTGCAGCATAGCGGCTGGCCGACAGAGCCACGGCTACGCCTGCCAGCAGCACAGCCACAAGACTGGCCATGTTCAGGTAGCGTTCGGCTTTGCCCAGTGCGCCGCCGATCTGTTGGTTGCCATCGCGGGTGTCACGCAGGCGCTGGTTGGCGGCCAGGTCTTTTTCCACGGTGTGGCGGTACTGCGCCAGCGCCTCGGCATCGCCGCGCCACAGGTCGCGGTAAGTGACCCGGCTGCCCGGCTGGATCACTCCGGTGGCTTCCAGGTCGGCCAGGTTCATCATCACGCGCGGGGTAAGGCTGTAGAAGTTGTTGGCGCGGTCCGGTTCGTAGGTAAGCACACGGCTCATCCGCAGGGTTTTCATGCCCACGTCGATGCTGTCGCCGATCGCCAGCCCCAGTGCCGCCAACAGCCGAGGTTCGACCCACACCTCGCCAGGGGCAGGGCCGCCGCCGGGCGTTTCTTCGGCATAGGGGGCCGGAGCGCTGCGTACTTGCCCGCGCAATGGGTAGGCGCCGTCGGCGGCCTTTACGCTGGACAGCTGGATGCCATTGTCGCCGCCGACCACGCTGGTGAACTCGACCACGTGTGCATGGCGCAAGCCCAGTGCCTTGCCGGCATCGAGCTGTTGTTCGCGGGCCGGGGCACTGCCCTGCAGTACCAGATCGGCGCCAAGGAACTCGCTGGCGCGCAGCTGCATGGCGCCGTTGAGGCGGGCGCCGAAATAGCCGATAGCGGTGCTGGCGGCTACCGCTACCAACAGGGCGAAGAACAGCACGCGCACTTCACTGGCGCGAACATCACGCAGCAACTGGCGCAGTGCCAGGCCGCCCAGACGGGACAGCGGCATATGGCTCACCGGGCCTCCATCGGCGCCACGAGGCGGCCCGCGTCCAGGCGGATCTGGCGCCGGCAGCGGCGGGCCAGGCGTTCGTCATGGGTGACCAGCACCAAGGTAGTGCCGCGCTCCTTGTTCAGCTCGAACAACAAGTCGCTGATGCGCTCGCCGGTGTGGCTGTCGAGGTTGCCGGTGGGCTCATCGGCGAACAGCACCGCAGGCTGCGCGGCGAAGGCGCGGGCAATTGCCACGCGCTGCTGCTCGCCGCCCGACAGCTGCCGGGGTGTGTGGCTCAGGCGCTTGCCCAGGCCGACCCGTTCCAGCAAGGTACGAGCCTGTTCGCGGGCGTCGCGGCGGCCGTCCAGCTCCAGCGGCAGCATGACATTTTCCAGGGCATTGAGGCTGTCGAGCAGCTGGAACGACTGGAACACGAAGCCCACATGTTCGGCGCGCACACGGGCGCGTTGGTCTTCATCCAGTGGCCCCAGATCGTGGCCGGCGAGCATGACTTTGCCAGCGCTGGGGCGGTCGAGGCCGGCGAGCAAGCCGAGCAGGGTCGACTTGCCAGAGCCGGAGGCGCCGACGATGGCCAGGCTGTCGCCTTGGGCCAGGTCGAGAGACAGTGCGTGGAGGATGGTAAGGTCTCCTTCCGCGCTGGGGACCACTTTGCTAAGGTTCTGCGCAACGAGAATGCTGGGGCTCATGGAGAATCCGATGCGAGTGTGGTGGTTGAGTGCCGGTCTGGCCCTGTATTGCCTGGCCCAGAGCGCAGCGGCAGGAACACTGCTGGTTGTTGGCGATAGTATCAGCGCCGGTTTTGGCCTGGATAGCCGCCAGGGCTGGGTGTCTCTCTTGCAGGCCCGCCTCAGGGACGAAGGTTTTGACGACAAAGTGGTCAATGCTTCGATCAGTGGCGACACCAGCGCAGGCGGCCAGGCGCGGCTGCCGGCGCTGCTTGCAGCACATAAACCGAGCCTGGTGGTGTTGGAGCTGGGCGGCAACGATGGCCTGCGCGGGCAGTCACCTGCTCAATTGCAACAAAATCTTGCCTCGATGATCGAGCACTCGCGTCAGGCAGGGGCCAAGGTGCTGCTATTGGGCATGCGCCTGCCGCCCAATTATGGTGTGCGTTACACCACTGCCTTTGCCAAGGTGTATGAACAGCTGGCAGCGGACAAACAGGTTCCTTTGGTGCCGTTTTTCCTCGAAGGGGTAGGGGGTGTACCCGAGCTGATGCAGGCTGATGGCATCCATCCGGCCCAGGGTGCCCAGCAGCGCCTGCTGGAAAATGCCTGGCCAGCGATAAAACCCTTGCTGTGAAGCTTTAAACGGGGGCGCCTTTCGGCTAATGTTGCGCCCCCCGTTTCGAGTGCTCCAAATGCCGCGCCCTGCCTGGTCCCTGTATGCCTATCAACTGATCGAGCCCGACGAACAGCTCGACTTGTTCGCCTGCCAGGAAATCCGCGTCCACCTCGTGGCCCGCCAGCTTGAGTTGGGCGTGCCGGTCGACCGTACCTTGTGCGGCGGCCTGCTGCCAGCCCAGCCACGTTGGTCGGGGGTGTCGCGATCGATCTATCGCGATGGCCGCCTGTGTGAGCTGTGTCGTGCCATCCTCGATGCCCAGCGACGTGGCATGCGCCCGGTGTGGCCAGAGCTGCACGGCAGCTGAACGACAGGCGCCTTTCATCATCTGAAACGTTTGCAACGTGCCAATGCCTCCCGCTTGCATCGGCGCGGGTGTACAATCGATTCTCTTGACCCACCTTTCGAAGGATTTACCGGATGTTGCCGCGCTTTCCTGCAGTCACCCGTAGCCTGTCCCTGGCCGCCCTGTTGGTAGCGGGCCCCGCTGCTGCGCTGGAGCTGCCACTGCCACCGCCCGGTGAAGACATCGTCGGCCAGGTGCATGTGATCAAGGCAAAGTACGAGGACACGTTCGCCGATATCGGCACCGCGAACGACCTCGGCTACCTGGAAATGATCGCCGCCAACCCGGGCGTAGACCCTTGGCTGCCGGGCGCTGGCACCGAGATCATCCTGCCGACCCGTTTCGTCCTGCCGCCGGGCCCGCGCGAAGGCATCGTCATCAATCTGGCCGAGTACCGTTTGTACTACTTCCCTAAGGGGCAGAGCGTGGTGTACACCTTCCCGCTGGGGATTGGTCGCGAGGGGTGGGGGTCGCCGATTGCCAACACCAAGATCACCGCCAAGACGCCGAACCCGACCTGGACGCCGCCCGCTTCGATTCGCAAAGAGCACGCAGCGGACGGTGACATCCTGCCGACTGTGGTGCCGGCTGGCCCGGACAACCCGCTGGGGCCGTTCAAGTTCACCTTGGGCGTGCCAGGCTACCTGATCCATGGTTCGAACAAGAAGTTCGGCATTGGCATGCGCACCAGTCACGGCTGCTTCCGCATGTTCAACAATAACGTGCTTGAACTGTCGAAGATGGTGCCGGTGGGGACTCCGGTGCGCATCATCAACGAGCCTTACAAGTTCGGTATCAGTGGCGGCAAGGTCTATCTTGAGGCACACACGCCGCTGGATGACCAGGGTAACCCGTCAGTTGTCGACAAACACACCGCCGTTATCAATACCTTGCTCAAGCGCGAAGACCTGGCCAATAACCTACGCATGAACTGGGACATGGTGCGTGACGTGGTGGCCGCAGAAGATGGTATGCCGGTAGAAATTGCCGTGCCGGTGGAAAACCAGGGCGGCGCACCGATGGTTACGAGCATTCCGCCCGAACTGCAGTAAGGTAAATTCGACCCAGGCCTGCCTTAGTGCAGGCCTTTTCGTACCTGCTGGCCGCATTTTCGGTTTCAAAGGCAATAAAAAAGCCGACCCACAAGTGGGTCGGCTTCTTAACAATCCGTGAGGATTATTACTTGCGGCTGGCTTTGTCCAGCATACGCAGAGCGCGCTCGTTGGCTTCGTCAGCGGTCTGCTGAGCCTTCTGAGCGGCTGCCATTGCGTCGTCAGCCTTACGGTAGGCTTCGTCAGCACGAGCTTGAGCGCGAGCTGCTGCGTCTTCAGTCGCAGTCAGACGAGCTTCGGTTTCTTTGGATACGCTGCTGCAACCGGTAGCCAGAACTGCGGCCAGAGCCAGAGCAGAGAATTTCAGAACGTTGTTCATCGTGTTCCCCTTCAAGGACTTTCTATTAAAGAGCCATCTCTCAGGAAAGAGAAACTGGCCGGCGTACATAGTACCCATTACTTGTAGTAAGTAAACTGACAGAGCGCAAGAACTGCAAAAAAAATGTTGCTTGACCCCGCGCCGACAAGATTTGCGACGTGTCTGTGAAAAAAATGTGCAGGCTTCGCAAGCGGTTGTAGTGCAGGAACTTTTTTGTTGAACTAAGGGTGACTTTAACTGTCGATCAGCGTCTTAAGCGCTAGAGCATCCGGTGGCTGTTGGGCTGGCTTGGGAAAGTCACGCCGGGCGGCGTTTTGATCATTTTTAACCGCCACCACCTTGAGCAATCCCGCTTGCGGTGCCTACTATCTTGTGAGCGTCAGAGGATCCAGGCGATTACAATCGTCCAATGGTCGAAGCGGAAACAGGTGGCGTAGAGGATTCTGTGCCGGATAAACCACCATCGGTTAAGGTAAGGGTCTGCCGAGAAGACCTGCGAGGAGTAGTGATGAGCGAAGCGCTGACCATCCACCATGACCAGGCCGGTCATCAGTTCGAGACCAACGTGGACGGTCATCGTGCCTATCTGACGTACATGGATCTGGGCAAGCAGACGCTGGACATCTATCGCACCTTCGTGCCCAACGCCCTGCGCGGCCGCGGGATTGCTGCCGCGCTGACCGAGCGCGCCCTGGAGTACGCCGAGCAGATGGGCTACACGGTGATCCCGTCTTGCTCGTATGTGGAGCGTTACATGGAGCGCCAACAGCGGCATTCGAGCAAGGCTTGAGCTGACGACTGGGCGCCAGACACAACAAAAAACGCCGGGCAATGCCCGGCGTTTTTGTTCGCGCAATAGTTAGCTGCGCTTACGCTGCGGCAGCACATCCTTGAGCTTGGCATGCATGCTGCGCAGGGTTTTCTCGGTAGCCGCCCAGTCGATGCAGGCGTCCGTGATCGACACCCCGTACTGCAACTCGTCGAGGTTTTTCGGAATCGACTGGCAACCCCAGTTCAGGTGGCTTTCGACCATCAGGCCGATGATCGACTGGTTGCCTTCGAGGATCTGGTTGGCGACGTTCTCCATCACCAGCGGTTGCAAGGCCGGGTCCTTGTTGGAGTTGGCATGGCTGCAGTCGACCATGATGTTGGCCTTGATCTTGGCCTTGGCCAAGTCCTGTTCGCACAGGGCGACGCTGACCGAGTCGTAGTTCGGCTTGCCATTGCCGCCGCGCAGTACCACGTGGCCGTATGGGTTGCCCTTGGTGGTGACGATCGACACGCCGCCTTCCTGGTTGATGCCCAGGAAGCGGTGCGGCTTGGACACCGACTGCAGGGCATTGATGGCAACGGTCAAGCCGCCGTCGGTGCCGTTTTTGAAACCCACCGCCGAGGACAGGCCCGATGCCATCTCGCGGTGTGTTTGCGATTCGGTGGTGCGGGCGCCGATGGCCGACCAGCTGATCAGGTCTTGCAGGTACTGCGGGGAAATCGGGTCGAGCGCTTCGGTGGCGGTCGGCAGGCCCATTTCGGCCAGGTCCAGCAGCAGCTTGCGGCCGATGTGCAGGCCGTCCTGGATCTTGAACGAGTCATCCAGGTACGGGTCGTTGATCAGACCTTTCCAGCCGACGGTGGTGCGCGGCTTTTCGAAATACACGCGCATGACCAGGTACAGCGTATCGGACACTTCTTCGGCCAGCACTTTCAGGCGCTCGGCGTATTCGTGGGCAGCCTTGATGTCGTGGATGGAGCAAGGGCCGATCACGACAAACAGGCGATGGTCCTTGCCGTCGAGAATATTGCGCACCACTTCACGGCCGGCAGTCACGGTCTGCAGGGCCTTGGCGCTGAGGGGGATTTCCTTCTTGAGCTGATCAGGGGTGATCAGGGTCTCGTTGGAGGCAACGTTCAAGTCATCGATCGGTAAATCAGCCATCGTGTTACTCGTCAGGTCACGGTGCCGGCCGCCAACTATCCCCGTGCGGCCCAGCAGCAAGAATAATCGCAGCGGGGAGCCGAACCTTAGCGCGTTACAGATGGCACGACAATGGGCTTAGCCCAGTCATTGTGGGGTTTTTACCTGAGCAAGGGTGTTGCCCGCGAATGGACTGCCCAGCGCTACGTAACCTGTGTAAAAAGAGAGCTGACTATATACCTGGAGATTGGCATGCATTCGCACACCCCTCGCATCGGCATCATCGGCAGTGGCGCCATCGGTGGCTTTTATGGGTTGATGCTGGCCCGGGCCGGTTTCGATGTGCATTTTCTGCTGCGCAGCGAGTATCAGGCCGTTTGTGAGCAAGGGCTGAGCCTGGACAGTGCCGTGCATGGCGCACTGCAGATGAGGGTGCAGGCTTATGCCAGTGCCGCCGACATGCCGCCCTGTGACTGGCTCCTGATCGGGGCCAAGGCCACCAGCAATGAGCAGTTGGCACCGTTGATCGTCCAGGCCGCTGCGCCCGGTGCCAAGGTGGTGCTGTTGCAGAACGGCCTGGGGGTAGAGGAGCAGTTGCGTCCAGCCTTGCGTAGCGACATGCACCTGCTCGGCGGCCTGTGCTTCATCTGCGTCAACCGCGAGGCACCAGGTGTCATCCGTCACCAGGCTTTGGGTGCGGTCAATCTGGGGTATCACAGCGGGCCGGCCAGCGATTGCGGGGTCGCGCTGGTGAATGAGGGCGCTGGGTTGTTCCGGGCGGCGGGGATCGACTCGCAGGCCATGCCGAACCTGGCCTTGGCGCGCTGGCAGAAGCTGGTGTGGAACGTGCCTTACAACGGGCTGTCGGTGCTGCTGGGGGCCAGCACCACACCACTGATGGCCGACAGCAATACCCGCGCGTTGATACAGGCCTTGATGGCCGAGGTGGTGCAGGGCGCGGCAGCTTGTGGCCATGTGCTGCCCGAGGGCTATGCCGAGCACTTGTTCCAGGTGACTGAGCGCATGCCCGACTACTGGCCGAGCATGTATCACGACCACACCCACAAACGCCCGTTGGAGCTGGGGGCCATCTATGCCGAGCCGCTGGCACGCGCACGGGCGGCAGGCTGCAGCCTGCCGCGCGTTGAGATGCTGTACCAGGCGCTGAGTTTCATCGACCGCAGCAACCGGCCTGCCTGAAGGTGGTGGAGGCTTCGGCGGGGCCCTGCAGCCCACGGCAGCAGCGCGCCGGACGGCAAAGCGAGCGTCCGGCACGCTGCTAAGCTGAAGCTTGCTCTGCCGCTGCGGCAGTCGAGGAGGTCGAATGATCCGCTCCATGCTGTACGCCACCGACCTCGGTGTCTACGCCCCTTTCGTGATGCAACACGCGCTGGCCCTGGCGCGCACGTTCAGTGCCGAGTTGTATGTAATCCACGCGGTAGAGCCGATGGGCCAGTTCGCCGAATCCCTCCTGCAAAGTTACCTCGATGAGCAGACGCTCGACCAGTTGCACAGCCAGGGGGTGAATACCGTGATGGCGAACATAGAGCAGCGTGTGCTGGAAAACTTTCGTGACGAATTGGGCGAAGAAGCTGACCTGGCGGTGATCAAGGCCGTGCGGGTGCGGCAGGGTGACCCGGCACAGGTGATTCTCGACCAGGCCCAGCGGCTAAGTGTCGACCTGTTGATATTCGGTAGCCACAGTGCGGGTGCCGGGGTGGATGTACCGCTGGGGCGCACGGCGGTGCGGCTGCTGCAGCTGTCGCCGGTGCCCGTGTACATGGTGCCCTTGGCGCAGCATCTAGGGCGTAGGAAGGCATGAAGATAGGTGTAGGCCGTTTCCGTGGGCATGTAACAAAATAGTTCTAGATTTATTTCAGAAACCACTAATATAGTTATATATCGTCGCTGCCTGCTGCTGCGGACTCATCGCTGAACCGAGGGAAACCTATGAAGCTTCAACAACTGCGCTACATCTGGGAAGTGGCGCACCATGACCTCAACGTCTCCGCGACGGCGCAGAGCCTGTATACCTCCCAGCCAGGGATCAGCAAGCAGATCCGCCTGCTCGAAGACGAGTTGGGTGTTGAAGTCTTTGCCCGCAGCGGCAAGCATTTGACCCGCGTTACCCCGGCCGGTGAGCGCATCATCAATACCGCAGGCGAAATCCTGCGCAAGGTCGAGAGCATCAAGCAGATTGCCCAGGAATTCTCCAACGAGAAGAAGGGCACACTGTCCATCGCCACCACCCACACCCAGGCGCGCTATGCGTTGCCGCCGGTTATCAGCAGCTTCATCAAGCAGTATCCGGAAGTGTCCCTGCACATGCACCAGGGTTCGCCCATGCAGATTGCCGAGATGGCTGCGGACGGTACGGTCGACTTCGCCATCGCTACCGAGGCGCTGGAGCTGTTTGGCGACCTGATCATGATGCCGTGCTACAAGTGGAACCGTTGCGTCGTGGTGCCACAAGGCCACCCGCTGGCCAAGCTGCCGAAATTGACCCTGGAAGCAGTCGCCGAATACCCGATTGTCACCTACGTGTTCGGCTTCACCGGGCGCTCGAAGCTGGATGAGGCTTTCAATCACCGCGGCCTCACGCCAAAGGTAGTCTTCACCGCGGCTGACGCCGACGTGATCAAGACTTATGTACGCCTGGGGCTGGGCGTGGGTATCGTTGCCGGCATGGCTGTGGATGCCAAGCTCGACAGTGATTTGGTGGCGCTGGATGCCAGTGAGCTGTTCGAAGCCAGTATCACCAAGATCGGCTTCCGTCGCGGTACCTTCCTGCGTGGCTTCATGTGCGACTTCATCGAGAAGTTTGCCCCGCACCTGACCCGTGAAGTGATGGCCAAGGCCATTCAGTGCCATAACAAGCAAGAGCTGGAAGAATTGTTCGAAGGCGTCGAGCTGCCGGTGCACTGATTCGGGAATGATGGGGCCGCTTTGGGAGTAACTGCCTACCTCAATTTCTAAAAGCTGGCGCGATCTCTGTGGGAGCGGGCTTGCCCGCGAATACGGGCGAAGCCCCTGCCATCCACCGCGGTGTCTTCTTCGCGGGTAAACCCGCTCCTACAGACCGCCAGGACTAGCTCAAGCCTTGCTGATCAGGTTGCCCGCATGCAACCCGCATTCCTTCTGCGTCGACTCCTCCCACCACCAGCGGCCTTCACGCTCATGCTGGTTCGGCAGCACCGGGCGGGTGCACGGCTCGCAGCCAATGCTGATGAAACCGCGCTCGTGCAGGCTGTTGTACGGTAGCTCGAGCATGCGGATATAACCCCATACCTCTTCACTGCTCATCTGTGCCAGCGGGTTGAACTTGTACAGCGTGCGCTCAGGCGTGGAGAAGGCGCTGTCGATCTCCAGTGCCGCCACCTGGCTGCGGGTGCCCGGGCTTTGGTCGCGGCGCTGGCCGGTGGCCCAGGCGCTGACGGTGGCCAGCTTGCGTCGCAGTGGCTCGATCTTGCGAATGCCGCAGCACTCACCATGGCCGTCCTTGTAGAAGCTGAACAGGCCCTTTTCCTTGACGAAAGGGTCGAGCTTGGCGCGGTCTGGGCTTAGGATCTCGATCGGCAGGTTGTACTGTTCGCGTACCTGGTCGATGAACCGGTAGGTCTCCGGGTGCAGGCGCCCAGTGTCGAGGCTGAATACCTTTACCTGCTTGTTCAGCTTCCAGGCCATGTCGACCAGCACCACATCCTCGGCGCCGCTGAAGGAAATCCACAAGTCATCACCGAAGTGCTCGAAGGCAAGCTTGAGAATGTCCTGCGGGGACTTGTTGGCATAGGTCGCGGCGAGGGCGGCGACGTCGAAGGGTTGGCTCATCAGGCGGTTTCCATCTTGGCTGTGGCGCTGTGCGCTCGTAGTAGGGGGATGGTAACAAAAAAATGCGGTCTGGAAGGGCTCACAAGCCCTGCAGGGTCTGCATCAGCACCCGCACTTTGGCTATCGACTCTTCATACTCGGCCTGCCATTGCGAGTCGGCTACCACCGCGCCGCCGCCCCAGCAACTGACCTGGCCATCTTTGATCAGCAAGCTGCGAATGGCGATCGAACTGTCCATCTCGCCGCGTACATCCACATACAGCAGCGAGCCGCAGTACAGTGCGCGGCGCGATGGTTCCAGTTCGTCGATGATCTGCATGGCGCGAATTTTCGGTGCGCCGGTGATCGAGCCGCCCGGGAAGCTGTCACCGATCAGGTCCAGCGCATCCTTGTCGCTGGCCAGCTGACCGGTGATGCTGCTGACCAGATGGTGCACGTTGGGGTAACTCTCCAGGCTGAACAGTTCCGGCACCTTCACTGAGCCGATCTCACACGTGCGCCCCAGGTCGTTGCGCAGCAGGTCGACGATCATCAGGTTTTCCGAACGGTCCTTCGGGCTGTGCAGCAGCTCTTGGGCATTACGCTCGTCTTCAGCCGGGTCGCTGGCGCGTGGGCGGGTGCCTTTGATCGGCCGGGTTTCCACCTGGCCTTGGCTGACGCGGATGAAGCGCTCGGGCGAAAAGCTCAGCAGGGTACTGCCGTCGGCCAGTTGCTGGTAGCCGGAGAAGGGTGTCGGGCAGGCTTGGCGCAGGGCCTGGTAAGCCCGCCATGGATCGCCTTGGCAGGGCGCGCGAAAGCGTTGGGTGAGGTTGATCTGGTAGCAGTCACCGGCCTGAATGTAGCGTTGTACCTGGTCGAACGCTGTTTTGTACTGCTCGGGCTCCAGGTCGCCGACCATCGGTGCGAGCAGCCGAAAGTCGCCGGTGGTGGCGCTGGTATTCTGGAACAGGCTGATCAGGCGTTCGCGTTCGTCACCTGCCAGGCTCGGATGGAACACCAGCTGGCTGGTGCCAAGCAGATGATCACTGACCAGTGCCCAGGCATACAGCCCCAGTTGTGCGTCAGGCAGGCCGAGGTCGTCCACGGCCAGGCTTGGCAGGTGTTCCAGGCGGCGGCCGAAGTCGTAGCTCAGGTAGCCGATCAGGCCGCCGGCGAAGGGCAGTTCTACACCGTTGGGCAAGTTGGCGTGGCCCAGTTGTGCCAGGCCAGCGCGCAGGCGCTGGAGGAAGGCGCGGCCATCTTCATCGGGCTGCGCCTTCAGGTGTTGCAGCGGCCAAGCGCTTATCAGGTCGAAACGACCGCGCTCGGCGCCGGGGCGGGCGCTGTCGAGCAGGATCGCACCGGGTGCCTGGCGCAGGTGGGCGAAATAGGCGGCAGGGTCGGGCTGGTAGGGCAGGGGGTGTAGCGTGCAGGTCGGCATCAGTATGGACGGCGATGTAAAAGCGAGGAGGGCGATTGTAGACCTGTGCAGGAAAAGCGCCTAGCGCTGGGTACGACATTCAACATTGTGTTTGGCCCGTACGCAGCACAAGGTAGCGCCTGCAGGTCGAGCGAAGCGCTTGAACCCGGTGCAGTGCTTGCAGGCGCTACCTTGTGCTGCGATGGGCTGCAAAGCAGCCCTGTATTTCAGCGGTTAGGCACATGCCCGAATAGACCCTGTGCTACCCGCACCCGCTGTTCGGCGTCTTCGGTCACACCGTCCTTGGCCAGTGCTTCGATGTGCGCCTCGATGGCATGGGTGCGCTGAGTCAGGCCGCAATCGTTGGCGATCTGGATGTTCAGCCCCGGGCGGGCGTTGAGCTCCAGAATCAGCGGGCCCTTGTCCTGGTCAAGCACCATATCCACGCCGATATAGCCCAGGCCACACAGTTCATAGCAGCCAGCGGCCAGCTTCATGAAACCGTCCCAGTTCGGCAGTTGTACGCTGTCGACCGCGTTGGTGGTGTCCGGGTGCTTGCTGATGATGTTGTTCAGCCAGGTGCCGCGCAGGGTCACGCCGGTGGCCAGGTCGACACCCACGCCGATGGCGCCCTGGTGCAGGTTGGCCTTGCCGCCGGACTGGCGAGTCGGCAGGCGCAGCATGGCCATCACCGGGTAGCCCATCAGCACGATGATGCGGATGTCCGGCACGCCTTCGTAACTGATGCTCTTGAATATCTGGTCCGGGGTCACGCGGTACTCGATCAGCGCGCGGTCGCGGTGCCCGCCGAGGGAGTAAAGCCCGGTGAGGATGCTGGAAATCTGGTGCTCGATTTCCTCGTGGCTGATGATCTTGCCCGACACCGTGCGGTAGCGGTCCTCGAAGCGGTCGGCGATTACCAGAATGCCATCACCGCCGGCGCCTTGCGCCGGCTTGATGACGAAATCGCTGCGCCCGCCAATGATCTGGTCGAGCTTCTCGATCTCTTTTTCAGTCTCGATGATGCCGTACATTTCCGGCACATGGATGCCGGCTGCCAGTGCGCGCTCCTTGGTGATGATCTTGTCGTCGACGATCGGGTACAGGCTGCGCTTGTTGTACTTCAGCACGTAGTCCGCGTTACGTCGGTTGATCCCCATGATGCCCCGGGCCTCCAGGGCTTTCCACGTCTTGATCAGACCAAACATCAGGAGTCAGCCTTATTCAGGAAGGCTTTGAAGCGCACGAGCTCGGTCAGGCGGTAGCCGCGATAGCGGCCCATCGCCAGCATGAAGCCCACCAGGATCAGCAGCACCGCCGGGAAGGTGAACACGAAGTACACCAGTTCCGGCACCATCATCAGCAGGTGTGCCAGGGATGCTGCGAACAGGGTGCCGATGGCCACTTTCATGGCATGGCCGCCACCACGCTCTTCCCAGGTGATCGACAGGCGTTCGATGGTCATGGTCAGGATCACCATCGGGAACAGCGCTACCGACAGCCCGCGTTCAAGGCCCAGCTTGTGGCTGAACAGACTGATGGCAGCAATCAGCACCACGACAAAGGTCAATACCACCGACAGGCGTGGCAGCATCTGCAGCTTGAGGTGTTCCAGATACGAGCGCAGCGACAGGCCCAGGGCAGTGATCACTGTGAACAGCACAATACCGAAGCCCAGCTGGGTTTCGCGGAACGCCAGGGCGATCAGCACCGGGGTGAATGTGCCCAGTGTCTGGATGCCGATCAGGTTGCGCAGCACCAGAATCACCAGCACGCCGATCGGGATCATGACCATGATCATGAAGGTTTGCTGGGTTTGCAGCGGCAGGCCGTACAACGAGTATTCGAGGAAGTCGGCGTCGGTGTTCTCGTCGGTCAGCTTGGCCAGGCGGATGGCGTTCATCTCGCTGTTGTTCATGCTGAAGGTGACGTTGGCCTTCTTGCCGCCATCGACGGTAATGAGGTTGTCGTCACCGGTCCACCACAGCAGGCGGTCGCTCGGCAGGCCTTGCTCACCGGTGTCCGGGTTGAAGTACAGCCAGTCGTCGCCGTTGAAGCTGCGCAGCCACAGTTCCGGGGTTTGCGGCGTGTCGGCCAGCAGGCGGATGGTGTGTACTTTCTCCATCGGCACGTGGGCGATCGACAGCAGCAGGTCGATGACCTGGGCCTTCTTCATCGCCGAAGTGTCGCCGGCCAGCAGCAGCTTGACGTTGTCGTCGTTGAGGTTGTTGACCCGCTTGATGGTCTCGCTGACGAAGGTCTCGACGTCGGCCGAGTGCTGACGTATCGGCGCCATCAGGGCTTCGGCGGCAATCTTTTCGGGGCCTTCGACGGCCAGGCTGTCGCGGAAAGTCGGGCCTTTGACCTTGGTCTTCTCGCTGCTGTAGCGTTTGGTGAGTACCAGGCGGTAGTAGAGGGTCTGGTTGCCGCTGGCACGACGTGCTGACCAGGTAACCTTGCGGTTGCCGTCGGCACGGTTGATGCTCACCCCGTAGTTGTTGGAGATGAAGCTCTCGTTGAGGCTGACATAGTCGCGGTTCAGCGGTGGCACGAACATCTGCACCTTGACCGGGTCCTTGCTGTTGGCCACGAACTCGACCTTGGCGTCGATGTTCCACAGGTCGTCGGTTTCATCCTCGGTCACCGGGATGCCGAGCACGAAGATCTGATAAGCCGTGACCGCCACGCCCAACAGCACCAGCACGGTGATCAGGACTTTCAGATGGAGGGTAAGAGAGCGCATCGGGATTACTCTGCTTTGGGAGCGTCGGTGGCACAGGCAGGTTTGCCGGCCGCGTATTTAAGGCTTGGGTCAACCAGTGCGTCGAAGTGCTTGAGCGCCTCGGAACCGATCAGCAGCGGGAACTGGAAGGCGCTGCGGTCGGTGAGGTTGACTTCGATGGTGCGCCTGGCCTGGCCCATGCAGATTTCGAGTTCGATGACCGGGCGGGCCGTGTAGGCCTTGCCCGATTCGGCATCATAGTCGCCGGCTCGGCGCTTGATCTTGCTGACGCGTGCCAGCGGGCGTTCGATCGGGTGCGAATGGGCCGCATCGATGGCGAGGTAGAAGCGTACCCAGCTTTCGCCATTGCGCTTGAACCGCTTGATGTCGCGGGCACTGAGCGACGCGGTCTTGGCACCGGTGTCGAGCTTGGCGGCCACTTCCAGATCCAGGTCGCCCAAATGCGCGTATTCGTTGAGACCATACACGGTCTTGCCCGCAGCCTGGCCAAGGGCCGGCAGCAGGGTGAGGCACAGCAGCAATAAAACGGGTGTAAGTCTCATATTCCTGGCGCGGTGCATTGCAAGGTTCTAGGCAAGGTTCAGGTCAAGGTGACTGGCAATTACTGCGCAAGCTTCCTCGTTTATCTGTCAGCAAGCATGAATGCATGACAGACAGGCTATCCATACCCCATCGGAGGCGCGGCATTCTATCACGCCGACGTCTTGACGCCAGCGGTGCGCGATCTGACAGCGTTGACGTGGTGTTAGTTCGCGATTAGACGATTGTCGACAATTTTCATTTTGTCTTTGACTTACTGGTCTTGATTGGCTAGTTTTTGACGAAGAGTTTTAAAAGGTGTCGACAATATGCAGGACCTTTCCACCCCCGGCCCGGTGCTGACAGACGAAACGGAAACCCTCTCCGAAAACGTCTTCCGGCGCATCCAGGCGGCCATTGTCAAGGGTGAGATCGCCCCCGGCAGCAAGATCTCCGAGCCGGAACTGGCGCGCACGTATGGCATCAGCCGCGGGCCGCTTCGCGAGGCTATCCACCGCCTTGAAGGCCAGCGCCTGCTGGTGCGTGTGCCGCATGTGGGCGCGCGGGTGGTATCGCTCAACCACGCCGAGCTGATCGAGCTGTACGAAATCCGCGAGTCGCTCGAAGGCATGGCCTGCCGCCTGGCCGCCGAACGCATGAGCCAGGCCGACATCGACGAACTGCGCCGGGTGCTCGACACCCATGAGCGCGATGCCGCGTTCCAGGCCGGCCTGGGCTACTACCAGCAGGAAGGCGACTACGACTTCCATTACCGGATTATTCAGGGTAGCGGCAACCAGACCCTGGTCAAGATGCTCTGCGGCGAACTGTACCAACTGGTGCGCATGTACCGTATCCAGTTCTCCGCCACGCCCAACCGGCCACGCCAGGCCTTTGCCGAGCACCATCGCATTCTTGATGCCATCGCCGACCGTGACGGCGAACTGGCCGAACTCCTGATGCGTCGCCACATCGGCGCGTCCAAGCGCAATATCGAGCGTCACTACCTGGACGCCCACAACAACAGCACACGAGGTGAGAAATGACAGTCAAGAGCACCCCCGGTCAGCGTTTCCGTGACGCCGTTGCCGCTGAACATCCGCTGCAGGTGGTTGGCGCCATCAACGCCAACCATGCGTTGCTGGCCAAGCGTGCCGGCTTCAAGGCCATCTACCTGTCTGGTGGTGGCGTGGCCGCCGGCTCCCTGGGTTTGCCAGACCTGGGCATCACTGGCCTGGACGACGTGCTCACCGACGTGCGTCGTATCACCGACGTGTGCGACCTGCCGCTGCTGGTGGATGTCGACACCGGCTTCGGTGCTTCGGCCTTCAACGTTGCCCGTACCGTGCGCTCGATGAGCAAGTTCGGCGCTGCCGCCATCCATATCGAGGACCAGGTTGGCGCCAAACGTTGTGGCCACCGTCCCAACAAGGAAATTGTCAGCCAGCAGGAAATGGTCGACCGTATCAAAGCTGCCGTCGATGCCCGCAGCGATGACAGCTTCGTGATCATGGCGCGTACCGACGCGCTGGCCGTCGAAGGCCTGAACGCCGCCCTGGACCGTGCCGAGGCGTGCGTCGAGGCTGGTGCCGACATGATCTTCCCGGAAGCCATCACCGAACTGCAGATGTACAAGACTTTCGCTGATCGGGTGAAGGCACCGATCCTGGCCAACATCACCGAGTTCGGTGCCACGCCGCTATACACAACCGAAGAGCTGGCCTCGGTCGACGTGTCGTTGGTGCTGTATCCGCTGTCGGCGTTCCGTGCCATGAACAAGGCGGCCGAGAACGTGTACACCGCGCTGCGCCGTGACGGCACACAGAAGAATGTGATCGACACCATGCAGACCCGCATGGAGCTCTACGATGCCATTGGTTATCACGCCTTCGAGCAGAGCCTCGATGCACTGTTTGCCCAGAAGAAGGGCTAAGCGCCAGCGCCCGAATTAGCCAGAAAGCATCCATAACAAATTCAAGAAAGGAGAAACACCATGGCCGAAGCAAAAGTACTCAGTGGCGCAGGCCTGCGTGGCCAGGTGGCCGGCCAGACTGCACTGTCGACCGTGGGCCAGGCCGGTGCCGGGCTGACTTACCGTGGTTATGATGTGCGCGACCTGGCCGCCGGTGCCGAGTTCGAAGAAGTCGCCTACCTGCTGTTGTACGGCGAGCTGCCAACCCAGGCCGAGCTGGCCGACTACAAGCACAAGCTCAAGGGCCTGCGTGACCTGCCGCAAGCCTTGAAGGAAGTGCTTGAGCGCATCCCGCGCGATGCCCACCCGATGGACGTCATGCGTACCGGTTGCTCGGTAATGGGCACCCTTGAGCCAGAGCTGACCTTCGAAGCCCAGCGCGACAAGACTGATCGCCTGCTGGCGCTGTTCCCGGCCGTGATGTGCTACTGGTACCGCTTTACCCACCATGGCGTGCGCATCGACTGCACCAGTGATGAAGACACCCTGGGTGGTCATTTCCTGCACCTGCTGCACGGCAAGAAGCCGAGCGAGCTGCACGTCAAGGTCATGAACGTGTCGTTGATTCTCTACGCTGAACACGAATTCAACGCCTCGACCTTCACTGCCCGTGTCTGTGCCTCGACCCTGTCTGACTTGTACTCCTGCGTTACCGCAGCCATCGGCTCGCTGCGTGGACCGCTGCACGGCGGTGCCAACGAGGCAGCGATGGAACTGATCGAACGCTTCCAGAGCCCGCAGGAAGCCACCGCCGAGCTGCTGCGCATGCTCGAGCGCAAAGACAAGATCATGGGCTTTGGCCATGCCATCTACAAAGAGTCCGACCCGCGCAACGAGGTGATCAAGGGCTGGTCGAAACAGCTGGCTGACGAAGTGGGTGACAAAGTGCTGTACCCGGTTTCCGAAGCCATCGACAAGACCATGTGGGAGCAGAAGCGCCTGTTCCCCAACGCCGACTTCTATCATGCCTCGGCGTACCACTTCATGGGCATTCCGACCAAGCTGTTCACCCCGATCTTCGTTTGCTCGCGGCTGACCGGCTGGGCGGCGCACGTCTTCGAGCAGCGCGCCAACAACCGCATCATCCGCCCGAGCGCCGAGTATGTCGGCGTCGAGCAGCGCCAGTTCGTGCCGATCGAGCAGCGCTGAATAGCTACAGAGAGGCAGCCCGTTTCCCATGTGGGAGCGAGCGTGCCCGCGAATGCGCCCGACCGGGCAACCCTATTGCACCTGCTGACGCATTCGCGTGCACGCCTGCTCCCACAGGTACGGTGAAACCTTCCGATTCCTGTGACCGAGCCTGATTCCATGATGAACACTGCATACCGCAAGCACCTGCCAGGCACTGACCTGGACTACTTCGATGCCCGTGCGGCGGTCGAGGCGATCAAGCCCGGCGCCTACGACGGCTTGCCATACACGTCACGCGTGCTCGCCGAGAACCTGGTGCGCCGCTGCGACCCCGCTACGCTCGATGCCTCGCTGAGCCAGCTGATCGAGCGCAAGCGCGATCTCGACTTCCCGTGGTTCCCGGCCCGCGTGGTGTGCCATGACATCCTTGGTCAGACTGCGTTGGTCGACCTTGCCGGCCTGCGTGACGCCATTGCCGACAAAGGCGGCGACCCGGCCCAGGTCAACCCGGTGGTGCCGGTGCAACTGATCGTCGACCACTCGCTGGCCGTCGAGTGCGGTGGTTACGACCCGCAGGCCTTCGAGAAGAACCGCGCCATCGAAGACCGCCGCAACGAAGACCGCTTCCACTTCATCAACTGGACCAAGAAGGCGTTCAAGAACGTCGACGTGATCCAGCCGGGCAACGGCATCATGCACCAGATCAACCTGGAGAAGATGTCACCGGTGGTCCACAGTGACCACGGCGTCGCCTACCCGGACACCTGCGTCGGCACCGACAGCCACACGCCGCATGTCGATGCACTGGGTGTGATCGCCATTGGCGTAGGCGGCCTGGAAGCCGAAAACGTGATGCTCGGCCGCGCCTCCTGGATGCGTTTGCCGGAAATCGTCGGCGTCGAGCTGACTGGCAAACTGGCCCCGAACATCACCGCCACTGACCTGGTCTTGGCCCTGACCGAGTTCCTGCGCAAGCAGAAAGTGGTCGGTGCTTACCTGGAGTTCCATGGTGAGGGTGCACGTGCCCTGACCTTGGGCGACCGCGCCACCATTTCCAACATGGCCCCGGAATACGGCGCCACTGCGGCGATGTTCGCCATCGACCAGCAGACCATCGACTACCTGCGCCTGACCGGCCGTGAAGAGCAGCAGGTCAAACTGGTGGAAACCTACGCCAAAGCCACCGGTCTGTGGGCCGACAGCCTGGGCGCTGCCGTCTATGAGCGCACCCTCAGCTTCGACCTGTCGAGCGTGGTGCGCAACATGGCCGGCCCGTCCAACCCGCACGCCCGTGTCGCCACCAGCGACCTGGCCGCCAAGGGCATTGCCGGCAACTGGGAAGAATTGCCGGGGCAAATGCCTGATGGTGCGGTGATCATCGCCGCCATCACCAGCTGCACCAACACCAGCAACCCGCGCAACGTGATTGCTGCAGGCCTGATTGCACGAAATGCCAACAGGCTGGGCCTGGCCCGCAAGCCGTGGGTCAAGTCGTCGCTGGCGCCAGGCTCCAAGGCCGTGCAACTGTATCTGGAAGAAGCCGGCCTGGAAAAAGAGCTGGAGCAACTCGGTTTCGGCATCGTCGCCTTCGCCTGCACCACCTGCAACGGCATGTCCGGTGCCCTGGACCCGGTGATTCAGCAAGAAATCATCGACCGCGACCTGTATGCCACCGCCGTGCTGTCTGGTAACCGCAACTTCGACGGGCGTATCCACCCGTATGCCAAGCAGGCCTTCCTCGCCTCGCCACCACTGGTGGTCGCCTATGCCATTGCCGGCACCATTCGCTTCGACATCGAGAAGGATGTGCTGGGCGTGGTCGATGGCAAGGAAATCCGCCTGAAGGATATCTGGCCCAGTGATGAAGAGATCGATGCCGTGGTGCGTGCAGCGGTCAAGCCGGAGCAGTTCCGCAAGGTGTACATCCCGATGTTCGCCATCGAGGAAGACCGTGGGCCGAAGGTGGCGCCGCTGTACGAGTGGCGCCCGATGAGCACCTACATTCGTCGCCCGCCATACTGGGAAGGCGCCCTGGCCGGCGAACGCACGTTGCGTGGCATGCGCCCGCTGGCGGTGCTGCCGGACAACATCACCACCGACCACCTGTCGCCGTCCAACGCCATCATGCTCGACAGTGCCGCCGGTGAATACCTGGCGAAAATGGGCCTGCCGGAAGAGGACTTCAACTCCTACGCCACTCACCGGGGTGACCACCTGACCGCCCAGCGTGCCACCTTCGCCAACCCCAAACTGTTCAACGAAATGGTGCGCAACGACGATGGCAGCGTGAAGCAGGGCTCGCTGGCGCGTATCGAGCCGGAAGGCAAGGTTACCCGCATGTGGGAGGCGATCGAGACTTACATGCAGCGCAAGCAGCCGCTGATCATCGTTGCGGGTGCCGACTATGGCCAGGGTTCGTCGCGCGACTGGGCGGCCAAGGGCGTGCGCCTGGCGGGTGTCGAGGCAATTGTCGCCGAAGGCTTCGAGCGCATTCACCGCACCAACCTGGTAGGCATGGGCGTGCTGCCGCTGGAGTTCAAACCGGGCACCGACCGTAAGACCCTGGGTCTGGATGGCAGCGAGACCTATGACGTGCTGGGTGCGCGCACGCCACGGGCGACCCTGACCCTGGTGGTTACCCGCGCCAATGGCGAGCGGCTGGAGGTGCCGGTGACCTGCCGTCTGGACACCGCCGAGGAAGTGTCGATCTACGAAGCGGGCGGGGTGCTGCAGCGCTTTGCCCAGGACTTCCTCGAAGCGACCGCCTAACCAAGAGCAGCGCGGTCCTGTGTAGGCGCGGTCAAACCCGCGCCTACAGAGGCTGTGCAAGACAGGAATTGAACATGGCACATGTACCGCAAGTGAAAATCCCCGCCACCTACATCCGCGGCGGCACCAGCAAAGGCGTGTTCTTCCGCCTGCAGGACCTGCCCGAGCAGGCGCAAATTCCAGGTCCTGCCCGCGATGCGCTGCTGTTGCGGGTAATCGGTAGCCCCGACCCTTACGGCAAGCAGATCGACGGCATGGGCGGCGCCACGTCGAGCACCAGCAAGACCGTGATCCTGTCGCAAAGCATCAAGCCCGAACACGATGTCGACTACCTGTTCGGCCAGGTCAGCATCGACAAGGCCTTCGTCGATTGGAGTGGCAACTGCGGCAACCTGTCCGCTGCGGTCGGTTCGTTTGCCATCAGCAGTGGCCTGGTCGACCCGGCGCGTATTCCACGCAACGGTATCGCCACGGTGCGTATCTGGCAGGCGAATATCGGCAAGACCATCATCGCCCACGTCCCGATCACTGAAGGTGAAGTGCAGGAAACCGGTGACTTCGAGCTGGACGGGGTCACCTTCCCGGCGGCCGAGGTGCAGCTGGAGTTTCTCGACCCTGCAGCCGATGAAGACGGCGGTGGCGGTGCCATGTTCCCCACCGGCAAGCTGGTCGATGACCTGGAAGTCCCGGGGGTCGGCACGTTCAAGGCTACCTTGATCAATGCCGGTATCCCGACCATTTTTGTCAATGCTGCCGATATCGGTTACACCGGTAGCGAACTACAGGACGCCATCAACGGCGACCCGCAGGCGTTGCTTCGTTTCGAGACCATCCGCGCCTATGGCGCCGTGCGCATGGGGCTTATCGACAACGTCGACCAGGCTGCCGGGCGTCAGCACACGCCGAAAGTGGCGTTCGTCGCACCGCCGAGCACCTACACTGCGTCCAGTGGCAAGGCGGTGCAGGCCGGTGATATCGACCTGCTGGTGCGGGCCTTGTCGATGGGCAAGCTGCACCATGCCATGATGGGTACGGCTGCGGTGGCAATTGGCACCGCGGCGGCCATTCCGGGCACGCTGGTCAACCTCGCCGCTGGCGGGGGCGAGCGCAGCGCTGTGCGTTTCGGTCATCCTTCGGGCACCCTGCGGGTCGGGGCCGAGGCGCGCCAGGTGAATGGTGAGTGGACGGTAACCAAGGCAATCATGAGCCGCAGTGCTCGCGTGCTGATGGAGGGCTGGGTTCGCGTGCCTGGCGACAGCTTCTAACGCACCACTGGCGCTCGGCTTTAGTTCGTTGGGGCCGCCAAGCGGCCCTTCGCGGGCTTGCCCGTTCCCACAGGGTAACCACAGGTTCTGAATGCCGTGGTCAACCTGTGGGAGCGGGCAAGCCCGCGAAGGGCTGCACAGCAGCCCCGGCAATTTGAAGGGAGCTGGATATGAGCGCCAACGTAGACCTCAACGACCGCCCGGATTACGACCGGGTGCTACAAACCCTGGCCGATTACGCCCTCGGCTACCGGGTCGAATCCCGCGAGGCCCTGGACACCGCGCGCAACTGCCTGATGGACACCCTCGGTTGTGGCCTTCTCGCCTTGCGCTTCCCTGAGTGCACCAAGCTCCTTGGTCCTCAGGTGGAAGGCACGCTGGTCCCGAATGGTGCTCGCGTCCCCGGCACCTCTTATTGCCTCGATCCGGTCAAGGCCGCCTGGGACATTGGCTGCACGGTGCGCTGGCTGGACTACAACGATACCTGGCTGGCCGCCGAATGGGCTCATCCCTCGGACAACCTCGGCGGTATCCTGGCAGTGGCTGACCACCTGTCACAGAAACGTCTTGCTGCGGGTGAAAAGCCGCTGCCGATGCGTGACGTGCTTGAGGCCATGGTCATGGCGCATGAAATCCAGGGCGTGCTGGCGCTGGAAAACGCCTTCAATCGCGTCGGCCTCGATCATGTGATTCTGGTGAAGGTCGCCTCGACCGCCGTGTGCGCCAGGCTGATGGGGGCTAATCGTGAGCAGATGCTCTCGGCCTTGTCCCATGCCTTCGTCGACGGCCAGGCCCTTCGTACCTATCGCCACGCGCCCAACGCCGGTTCGCGCAAGTCCTGGGCCGCCGGTGACGCCTCCAGCCGAGGTGTGCGTCTGGCTGACATCGCCTTGCGTGGGGAAATGGGCGTGCCGGGCGTGCTCACGGCTTCGCAGTGGGGGTTCTACGATGTTTCGTTCAGCCATACCAACAAAGACCTGGCGCTCAAGCCCGCCGGGCAGTACGAGTTGCGTCTGCCCCAGGCGTTGGGCAGCTATGTGATGGAAAACGTGCTGTTCAAGGTCAGTTTCCCTGCCGAGTTCCATGCCCAGACCGCCTGTGAGGCAGCAGTCACCCTGCACCCACTTGTGCGTAACCGTCTGCATGAAGTCGACCGCATCGTCATCACCACCCAGGAATCAGCGATCCGCATCATTTCCAAGAGCGGCCCGCTGGCCAATGCCGCCGACCGTGACCACTGTCTGCAGTACATGGTGGCCGTGCCGCTGATCTTTGGCCATCTGGTGGCCGAGCATTATGAGGACGCCTTCCATGCCAATCACCCCAGTATCGACCGCCTGCGCGAGAAGATGGAGGTGGTGGAAGACCCGCGCTTCAGTCGTGAGTACCTGGAGCCGGACAAGCGCTCGATCGCCAACGCACTTCAGGTGTTCTTCAAGGATGGCAGCAGCACCGAACAAGTGGTGGTGGAATACCCGATCGGGCATCGCCGGCGGCGCGCGGAGGGTATACCGTTGCTGGAGGCCAAGTTCAGGGCCAACCTGGCGACCCGCTTTGCGCGGCAGCGGTGTCAGCAGATTTTCGAACTGTGCAAGGACCAGCAGAAACTGGAAGGCATGGCGGTGCACAGGTTCGTGGATTTGTTTGTGATATGAGGTGGCCTGTGCCGGCCGCTTCGCGGCTAAAGCCGCTCCTACAAGGGCGTGCGCAGGTCTGGAACACCGTGGGAGCCCTGTGGGAGCGGCTTTAGCCGCGAAATGGCCGGCGCAGGCCCTAACAACAAAGCCCCGGCATCGCTGCCGGGGCTTTGCTTACAACCTGTAACTCAGCTTACGCCTGGACCACCGGGATCTTGGCGTTGGCTGCCGCTTCGCGGAACTCGGCGATCTGGTCGAAGCTCAGGTAGCGGTAAACGTCGGCAGCCATGCTGTCGATGTCTTTCGCATACTGCATGTACTCTTCGACGGTCGGCAGTTTGCCGATGATCGAAGCGACAGCGGCCAGTTCGGCCGATGCCAGGTACACGTTGGTAGCGTCGCCCAGACGGTTCGGGAAGTTACGGGTCGAGGTGGAGACCACGGTCGAACCGGTCTGCACTCGTGCCTGGTTACCCATGCACAGCGAGCAGCCTGGCATTTCCATGCGAGCCCCGGCCTTGCCGTAGATGCCGTAGTAGCCTTCTTCGGTCAGCTGGTGAGCGTCCATCTTGGTTGGCGGAGCCAGCCACAGGCGGGTCGGAATGCCACCCTTGACCTTCTCCAGCAGCTTGCCGGCCGCGCGGAAGTGACCGATGTTGGTCATGCACGAACCGATGAACACTTCGTCGATCTTCTCGCCTTGTACCGAGGACAGCAGGCGGGCATCGTCCGGGTCGTTCGGCGCGCAGAGCACAGGCTCTTTGACGTCGGCCAGGTCGATTTCGATGATTTCGGCGTATTCGGCATCGGCGTCGGCCGACAGTAGCTCAGGCTTGGCCAGCCAGGCTTCCATGGCCTGGGCGCGGCGCTCCAGGGTGCGGGCATCGCCGTAGCCTTCGCCGATCATCCAGCGCAGCAGGGTGATGTTGGACTGCAGGTACTCGGCGATAGCCTTTTCCGGCAGCTTGATGGTGCAACCGGCAGCGGAACGCTCGGCCGAGGCGTCGGACAGCTCGAAGGCTTGCTCGACGGTCAGTTCGTCCAGGCCTTCGATTTCCAGGATGCGGCCGGAGAAGGCGTTTTTCTTGCCTTTCTTCTCGACGGTCAGCAGGCCCTGCTGGATGGCGTAGTAAGGGATGGCATGAACCAGGTCACGCAGGGTGATGCCTGGCTGCAGTTTGCCCTTGAAGCGCACCAGGATCGATTCTGGCATGTCCAGCGGCATGACGCCGGTGGCGGCAGCGAAGGCCACCAGGCCGGAACCGGCCGGGAACGAGATGCCGATCGGGAAGCGGGTGTGCGAGTCGCCACCGGTACCTACGGTGTCAGGCATCAGCATGCGGTTCAGCCAGCTGTGGATGATGCCGTCGCCCGGGCGCAGCGACACGCCGCCACGGGTGCGGATGAAGTCTGGCAGGGTGTGGTGGGTGGTGACGTCGATCGGCTTCGGATAGGCCGCGGTGTGGCAGAACGACTGCATGACCAAGTCAGCAGAGAAGCCCAGGCATGCCAGGTCTTTCAGCTCGTCGCGCGTCATCGGGCCAGTGGTGTCCTGGGAGCCGACGGTGGTCATTTTTGGCTCGCAGTAGGCGCCTGGGCGTACGCCCTGGCCTTCTGGCAGGCCACAGGCACGGCCGACCATTTTCTGCGCCAGGGTGAAGCCCTTGCCGGAATCGGCAGGCTGCTCTGGTTTCTTGAACAGGTCGGAAGCACCCAGGCCCAGCTCGGCGCGGGCTTTTTCGGTCAGGCCACGGCCGACGATCAGCGGGATACGGCCGCCAGCGCGGACTTCATCCAGCAGCACTTCGGTTTTCAGCGCGAAGGTGGTGACCAGCTCGTCGCTGTCGTGACGGCGTACTTCACCTTTGTATGGGTAAACGTCGATGACGTCGCCCATGCCCAGGTTGGTGCAGTCGAATTCGATCGGCAGGGCGCCGGCGTCTTCCATGGTGTTGTAGAAGATCGGGGCGATCTTGGTGCCGAAGCAGAAGCCACCGGCGCGCTTGTTCGGCACGTACGGGATGTCGTCGCCGAAGAACCACAGTACCGAGTTGGTAGCGGATTTACGCGAGGAGCCAGTACCGACCACGTCGCCAACATAGGCAACCGGGAAGCCCTTGGCCTTGACGGCTTCGATCTGGGCCAGCGGGCCGACCGAACCAGGCTGCTGCGGTTCGATGCCGTCGCGGGCCATTTTCAGCATGGCCAGGGCGTGCAGCGGAATGTCAGGGCGCGACCAGGCGTCCGGGGCAGGCGACAGGTCGTCGGTGTTGGTTTCGCCAGGCACCTTGAACACGGTCAGGGTGTACTTGTCGGCGATGGCCGGACGCGAGGTGAACCACTCGCCGGCAGCCCAGGATTCCAGGACGGCCTTGGCGTGAGCGTTGCCGGCCTTGGCTTTTTCGGCCACGTCGTGGAAGGCATCGAACATCAGCAGGGTGTGCTTGAGCTGTTCGGCCGCGACGGCGCCCAGTTCGGCGTCATCCAGCAGTGCGACCAGCGTTTCGATGTTGTAGCCGCCCTGCATGGTGCCCAGCAGTTCGGTGGCGTGCTTGCGGTCGATCAGTGGGGACTTGGCTTCGCCCTTGGCGACGGCGGAGAGGAAAGCGGCCTTGACGTAGGCAGCTTCGTCGACCCCTGGCGGTACGCGGTTGGTGATCAGGTCTACGAGGAAGGCTTCTTCGCCGGCCGGCGGGTTTTTCAGCAGCTCGACCAGGCCTGCAGTTTGTTCGGCGTTAAGCGGCTGGGGAACGATACCCAGGGCGGCGCGCTCTTCGATGTGTTTGCGGTAGGCTTCAAGCACAGTTATTTCCCTCATCAGTGGTCCCTAAAGGGGGTCCGGGACGCTTATCCAGCATTCAATGCACCCATGCGCTGCCGCGGCTTTGTGGGCCGCCCAGCCAGGGTCGCAAAGAATCCTTACAGAAGCTGCTTTCAAAGTTTTACGCCTGCAGAACGGGGGCTGATGAGGGCTGGCGCGGGCATGCGAGGGATGCATGGCCCGGGCCAACGCCGTTCTACCGGATCAACTGTGCTCGTGACGCTTTGAAAACAGCTTCCAACGGACATTGTTGCCTTTGAAAAGGCCGGGTGATTCTACGGTAAAAAAAGCCCGAAGGTAAGGCGGTGTACGCGACTTTAACGAGTGACCCTGGTTAGACAAAGGGCTAACATGGGCCTGTGTTCCATCGCCAAGCTGTTGTTTTTCATGTCCAACAAGTCCATCAAGACCCCTTGCGTCGGCCTGTGCTCCACGGTGTACGGAGACACGGTGTGCCGTGGCTGCAAGCGTTTTCACCACGAAGTGATCAACTGGAACGGCTACGACGATACGCAAAAGCGCGCCGTGTGGTTGCGCCTTGAACAGCTGCTGGTGCAGGTGATGATGGCCAAGCTTGAGGTGTTCGACAAAGGCCTGCTGCGCCAGCAACTGGAGCAGCGCTCCATCCGCTTTGTCGAGCAGCAGTCGGAATATTGCTGGGCTTACCAGCTGATTGCCCGCGGGGCGCGGATGATCCGCGACCTGGAGGCCTATGGGATGGCCTTGATGCCTGAATTCCGCGACTGGGATCTGCCGCAGTTGCGCGACGCCATCGACCGCGAATTCTTCCTGTTGTCCGAGGCGCATTACCAGCGCTACATAGCCCCTGCCTTCCTGCGTGCCGAACTGAGGTAAGCCTTCTTTCTGCTCCATGCTTTGAAAAGGCGCCATTGTGCGTTTTTATCGAGCGTATGGAGTACCGATGATGGCGGATCTGTATTTTGAACGGCTGCTGAGTTTTACCGCGACATGCCGCTGGCAACTGCTGGATGCACCGTTGCGTGCTGCCCAGTTTCACGATGATGAAATCACCCGGCCGTTCTGGGTCGAATTCGATGATTGGAACGGTGACGATGGTTGGCTGATGACCAGCCTGGACTACGGCGAAGAAATGTTGCAATCCTTCCTGATTGACTCGTTGTGGGCGGGCGAGGGTCGTCAGCGTGCGTTTTGTGACAGTTTCTGGTTTGGTGTCTATCGAGTTGCAACAGGCTTCGTTTACGAGATCCGCCCTGCATATGAGGGCAATAACGTGAACCGCTGGCCTTCACTGGAATACTGGCTCGACGTCAGTCGCAACGGGTACCTGGGCTTTTACCCGGCGGGTTCGGATGCCGGTGTGCTCAAGGACGACCCGGCCAGTCTGGCGTTGCGCGACCCCTTCGGGACATCCGTGGTGCTATCCGTCGACCCGCCTATCGATCTGGATGCGGTCCTGTACAAGCTGACCGCCGCGCGACGAACGCCACTGTGGCACATCCCTGGCCTGAATCCGCAGCGGTTGCAAGAAGGGCAATTGTTCTTGAACATGAAGCTTTATAGCCCGGACGGTCGGCAAGTGAGGCGAAGTGTCGAGCGGGTTGCATACCTTAACAACCGTCGAGGCGAGCGTGGCCAGTTCAGCCTGCAGGTGTTGAACCCTTGCGTGCCTCCTCACCCTCGCCCACTCTTTGCCAATCCTTGACCCATGCTCGGTTAGCGCAGCGCCAATCAATCGCCGCTGTATTCGCAGCCGCTGGTGCAGGTTTCATGAATACGCACCTTCGACAGCTCCGGCATCAGCGGCTTGACCTGGTCCCAGATCCACTTGGCGATCACTTCGCTGGTGGGGTTTTCCAGGCCGGGGATGTCGTTCAGGTAGTTGTGGTCCAGCTGATCATAGATCGGCTTGAAGATCGCCTTGACCTCGGCGAAGTCGCGGATCCAGCCCGTGTGCGGATCGAGCGGGCCGGTCAGGTGCAGGCCGACCTTGAATGAGTGGCCATGCAAGCGGCCGCATTTGTGCCCTTCAGGGACGTGGGGCAGGCGGTGGGCCGATTCGAATGTGAATTCCTTGAAAATTTCCACGCTGTCATAACTCTGTGTGAATCAATAATGCGCGCAGTCTACCAGCATGGCCGCTACAAGGCTTGCAGGCGTTCATGCAGCCGCCCGGTGGCGGTCAGTTCCAGAAGTTCATCACCCAGGCGCTGGCTTTCGGCGATGGCCTTGTACCAATAGCGCTTGCGCCCTGGCGCATCGCCCATGAAGCGCTTGAAATCGTTGCGGTCGGGCAGTTTGCCGTAGGGCAGAGCGGCCAGGTATTGCGGCGAAGGCGTCATCAGCAGCACGTTTTGCAGGCGGGTGGCATCGCCCTTGCGCCAGGGCAGGGCCTTGTCGAACCAGCCAGGGACCACCTTGTCGGTGAAGTGTGGGTACAGCACCAGGTCGTCACCGCGGTAGGGCAGGTCGAGGTGGTAGTCGAGCAGGCCGCCGTCGCGGTAGGTGCCGGCGCCGGCACCGGGGATGTCTTTCACGCCCTGCATGACCATCGGTATCGACCCGGAAGCGAGCAGGGCATGGCGCAGGTTGGTCAAGTCCAGCGGCAGGTAGCGTGAGGGGAAGTCGGTCAGGGTGTCGAGCGGAGGGGCGGCGCGCCCATCGTGCAGAATGATGCGCTCGAAATGGCGGGCCAGGCGCGAACGGCCCAGGAGGTTACTGGCAACCACCGAGCCCAGGCCCAGCCCCAGGCGGCCGCGATGGTCGTGAGCGAGCTGGCCATGGCTTTTCACCACCAGAATGTTCAGGCGGTAGTGCGGGTTGGCCAGCAGTTGGCCGTCGCGGCCTTCCAGCAGGTCATCGAGCATGCGTTGGCAGCTGCGGCTGATTTCGGCGGGAGTGACGCCCTTGGCAAAATCCTGCTCGGTGTACAGCTCGCCCAGGCGGCGGATGCCGGCGACCGGGTCGTCGAGGCAGGCGCTGGCGAAGCGCCAGGCACCGATCGATGCGCCGATCAGGGCACGCTGACGGGGTGCCGAGGGTAGCCACTCGCCGAACAGCGCCAGGTCAAGGCCCTGGATGCCCAGCGGCTTCGGCCCACCCGCCGCGCCCGGCAATACCCCGACATCGGCCGCCTGCAGGCCGCGCTCGCGGATGTGTCGCAAGGCACGCCGGCCGGCCTTGAAGGTGAGGGCGGGGTATTTGATGTGGATGGCGCTCATGGCGGGTCTCTTGGGCATAGGAGCAGCCTTGTGCTGCGAGGGTCCGTTACAGATAACATAACTGCATGTGCCTGTATTGGCCCTTTCGAAGCACAAGGCCGCTCGTTGAAGGTTGCCGAGCCTGGCTAGCGCCGTAACTGCGCTATCATGCCGCCAGCTGTTTTCAGGTTGAATTAAGGACCGGTGGTTAATCTTAACCCCGTAGACAACTTGTACAGTTCTCAGGAGAGAAGAACGATGAAAACCTTGACTGCCCTGATCACCGCCGCTGCCCTCGCCCTGGGCGCCAATGTCGCCTTCGCCAAGGACGTTCAGCCTGACGAAGTGGTGAAACTGGTCAACGCCAAGACCATCAAGTCGCTGGACGAGCTCAAGGCCGCTGCCGTGGCCAAGCACCCAGGCGCCACCGTCACTGACTCGGAACTTGAAGACGAGTACGGCCGCTACATCTACAAGGTCGAGCTGCGTGATACGCAGAACTTCGAATGGGACGTCGACATGGATGCCAAGACCGGTGAGGTGCTCAAGGACGAACGAGACAGCTGATGATCCATGTATCCCGGACGGCACGTTACCTGGCGCTCTCGCTGCTTGCCGTCTGCTCCCTGGCTGTTGCCCGCGACCTGGACCAGGATGAAGCCCTGAAGCTCCGTCAGAAGGGCATCATCCTGCCGCTCGAGCAACTGCTCGAGACCGCCCTGGGGCGTCACCCCGGGGCGCGTCTGCTGGAAGCCGAGCTGGAAGAGGACGATGATCGCTACGAATATGAAGTCGAGTTGCTGACGACTGAAGGTGTGGTGCGCGAGATCAAGCTCGATGCCAGCACCGGCGCCCTGCTCAAAGACGAGGAAGATGACTGAATGCGCCTGTTGCTTGTCGAGGACAACGTACCGTTGGCCGATGAACTGACCGCCGGCCTGCAGCGCCAGGGGTATGCCGTGGACTGGCTGGCTGATGGCCGTGACGCGGTTTACCAGGGGCAAAGCGAGCCTTACGACCTGATCATCCTGGACCTCGGCCTGCCTGGCTTGCCCGGCCTGGACGTGCTGGCCCAGTGGCGTGCCGCCGGCCTGGCCACACCGGTATTGATCCTCACCGCCCGCGGCTCCTGGGCCGAGCGCATCGAAGGGCTGAAGGCCGGGGCTGACGATTACCTGAGCAAGCCGTTCCATCCCGAAGAGCTGCAGTTGCGCATCCAGGCCTTGTTGCGCCGCGCCCGTGGCCTGGCCAATCAGCCGAAGCTGGAAGCGGCCGGCCTGCACCTTGACGAAAGCCGTCAGTGCGTGAGTCGCGAGGGTGTGGATGTGCAACTGACCGCGGCCGAGTTCCGCCTGCTGCGCTACTTCATGCTGCACCCGCAGCAGATCCTGTCCAAAAGCCATCTGGCCGAGCACCTCTACGACGGTGAAACCGAGCGCGACTCGAACGTGCTGGAGGTCCACGTCAACCATTTGCGCCGCAAGCTGGGTCGCAGTGTTATCGAAACCCGACGCGGGCAAGGCTACATCTATGCCGGGAGCGGTGAGTGAAGTCGATCCAGGCGCGCCTGAGCCTGGGCCTGGTGGCGGTGCTGGTGGTGGTCGGCGTGGTGCTGGCGCAACTGACCTTGTGGCTGTTCGAAGCCGGCCTGCAACGTTATCTGGAAAACGGCCTGCGCAAGGAAAGCGAGAACCTTCTGGTGGCATTGGTGCGTGGGCCTTCGGGCCTGCAGCTGGATGAGCGGCGCATCTCGGCTGCCTATCAGCGGCCGTTTTCCGGTTATTACTTCCGCATTGACCTTGACCAGGGTACCTGGAGGTCTCGTTCGCTGTGGGACCTGGACATGCCCAAGCCCGCAGCGCCCGGGCTTTCCGATAGCCATGAACTGGGCCCGGAAGGCCAGCAACTGCTGACCCTGCGTGCCGACTACCGGCGCCTGGGCCAGGACATTTCGATCAGTGTGGCTCAAGACTATTCACCGGTGCGCGAAGGTTTCCGGCGCTTGCAGCAAATCGGCCTGGGCATGGGGCTGGTGGCGCTGATCCTGATTCTGGTGCTGCAGCGCATCACGGTCACCCGCTCGCTGCGGCCGCTGGAACGGGCACGCCGGCAGATTGCCCAGTTGCAGCAGGGGCAGCGCTCGCAGCTGGATGCCGAGGTGCCCAGCGAGTTGGTACCGCTGGTGGGGCAGATCAACCACTTGCTTAGCCATACCGAAGACAGCCTGCGTCGCTCACGCAACGCCCTTGGTAACCTCGGCCATGCGCTGAAGACGCCGCTGGCGGTGCTGCTGAGCCTGGCTTCCAGTGAGCGCCTGCAGGGGCTGCCCGAGGTACGCGCGCAAATGCGCGAGCAGTTGCAGCAGATTCAGGAGCGTCTGGCGCGCGAGCTGAACCGTGCACGCCTGGCAGGGGATGCGCTGCCGGGCGCGCAGTTCGATTGTGATGCCGAACTGCCGGGGTTGCTCGGGACCTTGGGCATGATTCATGGCGAGGGCCTGCTGTTGGCAAGTGATGTGCCGCCCGGGCTGTTGTTGCCATGGGACCGCGAGGACGTGCTGGAACTGTTGGGCAATCTGCTGGACAACGCCTGCAAGTGGGCTGACAGCGAGGTGCGTCTGGGCATCGCGTCGAACGCCGAGGGCTACCAGCTGTGGGTCGATGACGATGGCCCGGGTATTCCGCAAGGGCAGCGGCAGCAGGTGCTGGAGCGTGGTTCGCGGCTGGACGAGCAGGTGGACGGGCATGGGCTTGGGTTGGGCATCGTGCGCGACATCGTTGATGCCTGGGAAGGGCACCTGGCCTTGCTGGAAAGCCCGTTGGGCGGCCTGCGAGTGAGCATCGACCTGCCGCGCAAGGCCCGATAATGCCGGGGCCGCTGCGCGCCACGAGGGTGTCAGTACTACAAAAAAATTGCAGTACAGGCGCATTTTTTTGAATTAGCCCAATCCCGCTGCGCCCGGCAGAATCTCCCTCACGAAACCCTGCGGTTTCCATCCTTCCACGGACGGAGCCCCTTGTGGTATTGCATGCGCAATACGAGGCCCAGGCCAGCTCGGCTGGGCTTTCTTTTTAATCAGAAAAACCAAAGATCCCGATTGCCCAAATGTCTGCCTCGCGTTCCGAAAGTCGTCTGCAGCGGCTGCTGCCGTCCCCCCTGAACATCCCCCCCAAAGAATGGTTGCGTGCCGGTATCGGTGCGCTACTTGGCCTTTTCCTCGCGGGCTGGCTGACCAGCATGGCCTATGGGCCCAGCATCGCCCTGCACTTGCTCGGCCCGCTGGCTGCTTCAGCGGTACTGGTGTTTGCCGTGCATTCCGGCCCATTGGCCCAACCTTGGCCGGTGTTGGGCAGCTACGCCGTGGCCGGCGCTGTAGGGCTGGCGATGCGCGAAGGCTTCGGCCCGGAGCTGTGGGTGGCTGCTGCGGCGCTCGGTATCTCGATCCTGGTCATGTGCCTGTTGCGCTGTCTGCACCCACCGGGTGGCGGGGTGGCGGTGAGCGCGGTGCTGGCCGACACGGGGTTGACTGCCATGGGCGATCACCTGCTGGAGCCGGTGCTGCTCAATGCGCTGATCCTGGTGAGCGTGGCAATCGCCTACAACCGCCTGACGGGTGTGCGCTACCCGAAAGGCGCGGTGCCGCGCAAAGACCTGCACCACACCCATGACCCGCTGCCCGGCGAGCGGGTCGGCATCCGCGGTGAAGACCTGGACCAGGCCCTGGAAGAGCTGGGCGAGTTTGTCGACGTCACCCGCGACGAGCTGGAGCGCATCATCCTTGCGACCGAGCAGCACGCCCTGCAGCGCAGCCTTGGTGGTATCACCGCAGCCTCGGTGATGTCCCGCGATGTGCAGTTCGCCACGCCTGATACCACGCTGGAGCAGGCGTGGAAAATGCTCGCCAGCCATCACCTGAAAACCCTGCCTGTACTGCAGCACGGCAAGCTTGTGGGCATCGTCAGCCTCAGCGACCTGGTTGGCCCGGCCATGCAGCGTGGCCGTTGCGGCTGGCGCGGCCTGTTCGGCCGCAAGGCAGTGCGCATGGCGCAAGTGATGAGCACGCGGGTTGTCAGTGTCAGCAGCCAGCACCCGCTGGAACGCTTGCTGCCTTTGTTGTGCGAACAAGGCCTGCACTGCTTGCCGGTGCTTGATGGCGACAAGCTGGTGGGGGTGATCACCCAGACCGACCTGATTGCCGGCCTCAAGCGCCAGTTGCTCAGCAAGACCGAGGCTTCAGATAACCGGGTCCCAGCGTTGTGACCAGTCGCTGGCGCCGGCAGCTACCAGCCGACGCAGGATGGCGAAGGCCTGTTGCAGGGCTTCGCTGTCGCGTTTGCGTGGGTACACCAGGAAGGTCGGGTAGGTGAACTCCGGTGCCTGCGGTACCCGCTCGAACACGCCGCTGTCCAGATAGGCCTGCACCACCCGCGTGCGGAAGTAGCCACTGCCGCCTTGGTCGAGTATGAACTGCAGGGCCAACGGGCCAAGGTTGAAGCTTAACGCCGGGCGCGCGCGGTCGGGCAGGGCCGCATCATGCTGGCGGCGGAAGGCCTCGCCCCAGTCGATGTAGATATATGGTTCGGGCCGGTCGACCCGGCGCACGCGAATCAGCTTCTCTTCCATCAACTGTTCCACCTGCAGTCCTGGGCCGTAGGTCGGCTGGTAGACCAGCGCGGCGTCCAGCAAGCCCATCTCGACCTTGCGCAGCAGCGATTCTCCATCGCTGACCTCGCTGCGGATGGCATGGCTGGGCAGTTCGCGGTGCAGGGCACTTACCCAGTCGAGCATCATCGGGTTGCCCAGGCTCACCTCGCCGCCCACATGCAGCACCTGCTGGCAACCTTCAGGCAACGGCAGGTCGCGGCGCGCGGCTTCCCAGGTTTGCACCAACTGGTTGGCATAACTGACGAACGCTTCGCCATCGCTGGTCAGGCTGGCGCCGCTGCGGCTACGCACGAACAGCTGGCAACCCAGTTGCTGCTCCAGGCGCTGCACGCGCGCGGTGATCGCGGTTTGTGACACGAACAGGCGTTCGGCTGCGGCGACCAGGCTGCCGCAACGCACAATTTCCAGGAAGGTACGGGCCTGATCGATGTCCATGGGCTGCTCGGTGTTTGAGGGGGTGCCTATTCTAGAGGCTTTGCACTGTTATGGGGCGTTATTGCGTTGTCTGCAAATTTGCAGGTCGGTTGTGACTTTAGTCCCATGGCAGGGTGGGTGTAGCGGTCCATACTCAAGTTTCGCCCTTCAATAACAACAAGTACCGGGTTTCTGACGACATGAGCTACCAGCACAGCTACGCCCATTCCATTTCCGACCCTGCCGCTTTCTGGGCGGAACAGGCCGCACACCTGGCCTGGCACCGCAAGCCTGCCCTGACCCTGCAAGACAACGCCGACGGGACCCACCGCTGGTTCGCTGATGGCCGCCTCAACAGTTGTTACCTGGCCCTCGATCACCAGATCGAGCAGGGCCGGGGCGAGCAGTTGGCGCTGATCTACGATTCGCCAGTGACCGGCGTGCAGCAGACTTACACCTACAACCAGTTACGTGATGAGGTAGCACGCCTGGCCGGCTTGCTGCGCCAGCTGGGGGTGAACAAGGGCGATGGGGTGATCATCTACATGCCCATGGTGCCGCAAGCGGCCATGGCGATGCTGGCCTGCGCGCGGATCGGCGCGGTGCATTCGGTCGTGTTCGGTGGCTTTGCGGCCAACGAGTTGGCCCTGCGCATCGATGACGCCCGCCCAACCTTGTTGCTGACGGCATCGTGTGGGCTGGAGTTCGACCGGGTCATTGCATACAAGCCGCTGGTTGACCGCGCCCTGCAACTGGCCCGGCACCAGCCGCGCAATGTGCTGGTGCTGCAGCGGCCGCAGGCGCACGCTGAGCTGCTGCCAGGCCGCGACCTGGACTGGCAGGCGGCCTTGGCCGGTGCCGAGCCGGTGGCGCCTGTGGAGCTGGATGCCGGCGACCCGCTATACATCATGTACACGTCGGGCACCACCGGGAAACCCAAGGGTATCGTCCGGGAAAACGGCGGCAATGCCGTGGCGCTGTGTTACGCCATGCGCCATATCTATGGCATGCAGGCCGGCGATGTGTGGTGGGGCATTTCCGACGTCGGCTGGGTGGTCGGCCATTCACTGATCGTTTATGGGCCGTTGATGAGCGGCTGTACCACGGTGTTCTACGAAGGCAAGCCGATCCGCACCCCGGATGCTTCGGCCTATTGGCGGGTGGTGGAGCAGTATCAGGTCAACGCGCTGTTCTGTGCACCTACGGCCATGCGCGCCATCCGCAAGGAAGACCCGGAGGGCGAACTGATCCGCAAACATGACCTCAGCTCGCTGCGGCAATTGTTCCTGGCGGGGGAAAAGCTGGATTCCAGCACCCATGAATGGCTGGAGCGGGTGAGTGGCAAGCCGGTGCACGACCACTGGTGGCAGACCGAGACCGGCTGGCCGGTCACCGCGCCTTGCGTCGGGCTGGAGGGCAGCGCGGCGAAGCCAGGGTCGAGCAACCGGGCGGTGCCTGGCTACAACGTTCGCGTGCTGGATGACGAAGGCCACTTGCTCGGGGCCAACCATCAGGGGGCGATCGTGATTGCCCTGCCATTGCCACCCGGTTGCAGTCAGACACTGTGGGGGGATCACGAGCGCTACCTGCAGGCCTATCTGCGCACGTATCCGGGTTACTACCACACGGGCGATGGCGGCTATCTGGACGATGATGGCTTCGTCTACATCATGGGGCGCACCGATGATGTGATCAACGTTTCCGGTCATCGCCTGTCCACCGGCGAAATGGAAGACCTGGTCGCCCGCCACCCGGCGGTCGCGGAGTGCGCAGTGATCGGCGTGCATGACGAGATCAAGGGCCAGGTACCGCTGGCGCTGGTGGTACTCAAGGATGGCGAGGGCATTGCCGAGGCGCAGTTGCTGGTGGAGCTGGTGGGCAGCGTGCGCGAGGAAATCGGCCCGCTGGCCTGTTTCAACCGGGTTCGGCTGGTGAAGCGCCTGCCCAAGACCCGTTCCGGCAAGATTCTACGGGCGGTGCTGCGCAAGATTGCCGATGGGCAGGATTATGTGCCGCCTTCGACCTTGGATGACCCGGCAGTGCTGGGCGAGATCGAAGCGGTGCTGGCGGATTTGCCCAGGGCGGGCTGATGGTTTGACCTCGATGGCCCTTTCGCGGGCGAAGCGCCTCCACCCGCGAAGGGGCCGGGCCTGCTGGCCAGTTTCCACCGGTCGTTCACCGTTGGCGCTGCCACCGTATTCGCGGGTAAACCCGCTCCTACACACGCATCGGTGGTTCGTAGGAGCGGGTTCACCCGCGAAAGGGCCGTCTCAGGCACTGCAGGCTCAGGGGGCAATCTGGTGCAGTTGCCCCAACCGGCTGCGGGTACGCATCAGGTCGGCCAGTGGGCCGCCCAGGCTCTCTTCCAGCGGTCGTTTACCGATCACAACCACCCGCCGATCCTGGTCATACAGCACATCTACCAGGTTGACGAAGCGCTGCTGAGCCGCCAGCGAACACTCCGAGAGGTCATCCAGCCCATCGATGACCCACTCGTCATAGTCCCTGGCCAGCACCAGGTAGTCGATGACCGCGGTGGCCTTCTCGCACAGATCGTCAAAACCAAGCACTACCCGTCGGCCATCGACGGCCAGCGCCCGCAGCGGGCGCTTGTTCACTTCCAGCATCACCGGGTGTTCGTTCGGCACGTTCAGCGCCTGGCGCTGCGCCGCATCACCCGGCCAGACATAATGGCCCTGGGTAAAACGCTGATGCTCGCGGTTGGCCGGCAAGCTGCGAAAATCAGTGTCGCCACCGACTTCGAGCACTTGCATCGAGCTGTTGATCAGGCGAATGACCGGCAGAAAACGCTCGTGATACAGCGGGTTGGGCAACAGCCCTTCGGGCGCATAGTTAGAGGTCACCAGCAGGTACACGCCACGGGCGAACAAGGCGTTGAACAGCCGGGTGAGCAGCATGGCATCGCCTATGTCATGCACATGGAATTCGTCGAAGCACAGCACCCGGCAGCCGCCCACCAGTTCGTCCAGCGTTGCGCCCAGCGCGTCGTCCAACGCCCGGTGGCGATGCATGCCCAGATGCAGGCGGGCAAAGAAGTCATGAAAGTGCAGGCGCAGCTTGGCGGCTATCGGCACGGCCTGGAAAAAGCCATCGAGCAGCCAGCTTTTACCACGGCCGACCGAGCCGTACAGGTACAGGCTGCGCGGTTGGCCTTGTTCAAGCTGCGTCAGTTGTTCGGCCATGCAGTGGATTACCCGCCGCTGACCGTCACTCAACTGATAACCGCGGCTGCGCGCCTTGTCCTCGAACCAGCCGAGCAGCTCGCTCTGTTGATTGGCGGTGCCGCGCAAGCGTTGGCCAAGCTGGCGCAGGGGGGTGGGGATCCAGGCAGACAAAAGCAACGCTCCTTGGGCGATGGTGGGGCAGCCTGCAGCTTGCCCGAGGGCGGCCATTTTGACTAATAGAGAAAGTGCCGGGCAATCATCACTTCTTGCGATAGGTCTGACCGCCTGTTGTACCTGTACGGGCTATGCCTTGCGCTCCAGTTGGCGCTCGATCATGTACTTCACCGCCAGGCGACGCTCCTTGAGGTGGCGCAGGTCTTCGTCGACGAAGTTACCGGCCGAAATCGATTCGGCAGCCAGCACCTGGTTGTCGATGTCCACGTACTCGTCCAGCAGGCGGTCCAGCGCCTTGTCCTGCTGGCGGCGCTGCTGGACGATTTCGCGCGGGTAGTGCAGGTCCTGGTAGAGGTCGTGAGAGACAGGCATGGGGTCCTCCTTGGTCAATGCAATGGGCTTACCTGATTGGAAGTGCGGAATGCGATTGTGTTGAAGCGAGGCAGGCGGAAACCGACGGACGGTCGCTGCACCAGAGCCGAAATGACTAACTCGCTGTTTTTTGGCAATTTTTTTTATCGGGGGGTTCACAGACCGAAAGTTTGTTGTTAAAGTGCCGCGCATTCCAAGACAACAACCCAGTTGTCACTCACTTGGAATTGTCAGAGCAGCAAATGCTGCATCCGATACAGGGGCGTCGCCAAGCGGTAAGGCAGCAGGTTTTGATCCTGCCATGCGTTGGTTCGAATCCAGCCGCCCCTGCCATTTTTCAGATTCAAACGTATTTCACCCAGTGCCAGGAAAGATGAGCACTGGGTTTTCGCGTTTGTGTAGTTTTACGCGCCACCGCGCCTCCTGAGCGCGGTTCGTGCCGTACCAGGTTACCCGGCAATCCCCAGCATTTCGTTCAGCGCCCTGGCCAGTTCATCAGCCTGCACCGGCTTCTGGATCACCAGGCTGCCCGGCAGTTCCAGCCCCTGCAGCTCCGCATAACCGGTAAGAAACACCACCGGCACGTGGGGGTACCGTTCGCGGGCCGCCAGCGCCAGTTGTGCACCGTTGAACTCGGGCATGGCGAAATCAGTCAGCAGCAGGTCGATATCGTCATCCAGCAAGGCCAATGCCTGTTCGCCGCTGTGCGCCTGGCGCACCTGGTAGCCGTATTGGCGTAACACATCACCCAGCATGTCGCGCACCAGATGGTCGTCGTCCACCAATAGCACCGTGCGGTTATGGCCGCTTTCGCTGATCGGCTGACTGAGCACTGCTGCTGCAGGTTCGTTCACCATCTCCTCTTTTACCGCTGGCAGGTATACCGCCACTTCGGTACCGCGACCGAGTGTGGTGTCGATGCGCACGCCGCCACCGGACTGCTTGGCGAAGCCGAATACCTGGGCCAGGCCCAGCCCCGAACCTTTGCCGATGTCCTTGGTGGTAAAGAAAGGCTCGAATACCTTGGCCTGCACGTCTTCGCTCATGCCGCACCCCGTATCGCGGATACTCAGCATCACGTACTCGCCCGGGTCCGGGTCTTCCGGGCGTTGTGGGCGCTTGTCGATACGGGTGTTGCGCGTTGTCAGGGTCAGTTGGCCGCCGTAGGGCATGGCATCGCGGGCATTGATCGCCAGGTTGAGGATGATCATCTCGGTCTGGGTGGGGTCGGTCAGTGCCTGCCACAGGGCCAGGTCAAGGTCCAGGCGCACCGAGACGTTGCCGCCCAGGGTGCGGCGCAGCAGCTCTTCCAGGCCGGCCAGGGTACGATTGAGGTTCAGCGGCACCGGCTCCAGACGCTGGCGGCGGGAGAAGGCCAGCAGTTGCGAGGTCAGCTTGGCGCCACGCTCGCCCGCCTCGCGGATATGGGTGAGGCGAGTACGGGCCTTTTCCAGGTCGGCCTTGGCCAGATCGCGCTCCAGAAAGCTGGCACCGGTGAGTATCACCGTCAGCAGGTTATTGAAGTCGTGCGCCACGCCAGCCGTCAGCTGCCCGACCGCTTCCAGCCGCTGCATCTGCTGCAGAGCGGCCTCGATGCGCTCGCGCTCGTTGATCTGTTCGCGCAGCCGGGCGTTGGCATCTGCCAGGCCCAGGGCGGCTTCGCGCTCGCTGGTGATGTCGCGTGCCACCACGTACAGCAGGGTGTCCTCCGGCACCACCACCCACGACAGCCAGCGTTGCTGGCCGCCGGCATGCAGAATGCGACCGACAAAGCGTGCGCTGGTGCGGCCATGGGAGAGGGCGGCCAGTTCGGTGAGTAACTGTTCCTGGTCGTGTTCCGGCAGCAGGTGCAGCAAGGAGGACTGGCTCAGGCGTTCGCGTGAGAAGCCCAGGCTGGCTTCCCAGGCGGGGTTCAGCGCGACCGGGGTCAAGTCTTTGTTCAGCACGGCCAGCAAATCTTGCGACAGCTCCCAGGCACGATCGCGTTCGCGGGTACGGCGCTCGACCCGCTCGCCGAGCATCTCGTTCAGCTGACGCAGCGCCTGGGTAGCCTGGCGTTGCGTGTGGATGTCCTGCAGCACGCCTGAGAAGCGAACGCACTGATCACCGACGAACTGGCTCTGGCCGCTGCTCAGCAACCAGCGGGGCTCCAGGCCATTGGGTTGCGCGATCCGAAACTCCACGCGGTAATGACCGTCGCTTTCCGGGCGCATGGCATGTTCCACCGCCTCGCGCACCAGTGGCAGGTCGTCGGGGTAGATGCCGGCGTAGAACACTTCAAGGCTCATTTCGGTGCTGGTGGGCAGGCCGAACAAGGTCTTGCAGCGGTCATCCCAAAGCAACAGGCCCTCTTGCGGGCGCAGGTCCCAGGTGCCCATGCCGGCGGCGTCGATGGCAATGCGAGCACGTGCTTCGACGTCCGCCAAGGCCTCTTCGGCGCGGCGACGGCGCTGGCGTTCCTGCACTTCGCTCAGGGCTCGGCGCACGGCTTTGGGCAGTAGTGGCAGGTTCTTCTTCAACACATAGTCGGTCGCGCCCAGGCGGATCATTTCCACCGCGTGCTCTTCGCCATAAATGCCGGACAGGAATATGAACGGAATATCGGGTGCCAGGCGTTGGGCGATGGCCAGCACTTCGGTACCAGACGAGCCTGGTAGCACGCAGTCACACAAGATCAGGTCGTAGTGGGCCTGGCGCAGGGCATGTTCGACACCCGCATGGTCGAACACCAGCTGCGACTGTACATGCAGCCCGCTGCGCTCCAGGCGCATCAGGGTCAGCTCGGCGTCCATCGAGCTGTCTTCGACCATCAGTAGTTTCAACGGCGTTTGATGCATCGTCGCGGCGGCCTCAGTTGCTACCGCGACGGTTCAGTCGCAGTGAGCCGGGTGGCGGTTCGTTTAGCACTGCCCAGAATACCCCGAGGTCGGAGATGGCGGCGACGAATTCCTTGAATTCCACGGGTTTGACCACATAAGCGTTTACCCCCAGCTCGTAGGCACGCAACAGGTCGGGCTCTTCGCGCGAGGAGGTCAGCATTACGGTGGGGATGCTGCGCAGTTCGGCAGTGGCGCGCACTTCCTTGAGCACCTCCAGGCCGTCGACCTTGGGCAGTTTAAGGTCGAGTAACAGCACGGCAGGATTGCCGTCATCGCGCTCGGCATAGACGTTGCGGCGCAGCAAGTAGTCGAGCGCATCGGCGCCGTCACGCAGCACGATGACCTCGTTGGCCAACTGGCTGCGCTCCAGGGCCAGCAGGGTCAGCTCCAGGTCTCGGGGGTTGTCTTCGACCAGCAGAATGGGCTTGAGCATGATGGTAGCGATGCCTCAGGTAACAGTGTTTCGGGGTAGGGTGAAGTGGAAGCTGGCGCCCTGGTCGATCTGGCCAGTGGCCCAGACTCGACCGTCATGGCGCTCGATGATGCGGCGTACGCTCGCCAGGCCAATGCCGGTGCCTTCGAAATCTTCCATGCGGTGCAGGCGCTGGAAGACGCCGAACAGCTTGTTGGCGTAGGCCATGTCGAAGCCCACGCCATTGTCGCGGATGCAGACCTCGGTTTCGCCGGGGTGCTGTACGGCACTGATGCCGATGCGAGCAGGGTCGCGGCCGCGGGTGTACTTGATGGCATTGGCTATCAGGTTGTGCAAGGCCATGTTGATGAATGCCGGGTCGCCGATCACCTTGGGCAGCGGGGCGATGTCCCAAACGATTGCGCGGCCTTCGTAATCGGGGGCCAGTTCGCTGCGAATGGCCTCGACCAGGGCGTTCAGGTCGACGTCTGACAGGCGCAAGGCCGAGCGGCCCATCTGCGAGAAGTTGAGCAGGTTGTCGACCAGGCTGCCGGCAAAATGCGCCGCCTCACCGATATGCTGCAGAAAGCGCTTGCCGCGTTCGCTCAGGCCCTCGCCTTCGATTTCGCCAAGCAGTTCGGTATAGCCGGCGATGTGCCGGAGCGGTGCGCGCAGGTCGTGGGAAACACTGTAGGAAAACGCTTCGAGCTCCTTGTTGGAGCGGCGCAACTCGCCAGCCAGTTGTGCCAGTTCTTCGGCCTTGCGCAGGACAATGCCCAGCACAGCGGTGCGCAGCTCCATCACACCCTCGATCACCAGTGGGTCCCACGCCTGACAATAGCCGCGCAGTTCTTCCTGCCAGCGTTCAAAACTGTGCCGCGGGTCGAGGGTGCCCTGTGGCCCGACCTGTTTGGTCGGCTGGCCGGCCCAGTTGACCGTGCGTATCTGCTCGGGACGGAACCACAGCAGGTAGTGCGAGTGGATCTGCGAGATGGCCACTGCCAGCACCCCGCCAGCGTGGTTTGCCAGCTCGGGTAGCTCAGTGATGTCGCGCCGCAGGTTGTCGCTGTGGAACACGCTGTCTTCGTCACGTTGGCCGAGCCAGTGCACCAGCGCCGTCACCTGTGCCTCAGGCGGAGTCTGGCCGATCAGGTCACAGCGCTCGGCCGAGATCACCGCCGCGCCCTGGGCGTCGGCAAAGGCCAGCAGCACGTGGGGCAGGTCGCGCAAGCCGTCACTGACACTGTCGTGGTCGGCCATGGACGAGATCATGCGTACGATGTGTTGGCGCAGCGCCAACAGCTTGCGCGTGCTGGTGTGGGACTCGCGGGACTCCACCTGCAACGACAGCACGCTGGCCAACAGTTCGCAGGCCGTGCGGGTGCGCAAGTCCACCGGGCGTGGCTGCTGATGGTGGCAGGAAATCAGCCCCCAGAGCTCGCCGTCGACCACGATCGACAGTGACATCGAGGCCAGCGTGCCCATATTGCGCATGTACTGCAGGTGCACGGGCGACACGCTGCGCAGTACAGCGAAACTCATGTCCAGCGCCTTGCCGGTGCGTGGGTTGGTAGCAGGCAGCAGTGGCGAGGGCTGATAGTTGGCATCTTCGATCACGCGGATACGGTTGACCCGGTACAGCTCGCGCGCCTGGCGCGGGATGTCCGCAGCCGGGAAGCACAGGCCCGCGTAGCTGGGGTAGCCCGGGTCGGCTACCTCGGCCAGCACCTGGCCGTTGCCTTCGGCATCGAAACGGTAAGCCTTGACGCGCCCAAACCCGGTGATGCGCTTGAGCTGCAACACCGTTTGCTGCAGCAGGTCTTCGATACTGCTGGCCAGTTGCAGACTGGCGACAAAGCTGCGGACCAACGGGTAATAGTCGCCTTGCCCGGCCAGGTCTGCTGGCAGGCGGGGTGGTTCGAACTCGGCAATCAGCACCTGATCGTGGCAGTGGACCAGCAAGTGCAGCAGGGCACTGACGGGTGCGCCCTGGCGCAAGCACACGTCGCCAATGTGGAATGGGAAGACTTCATCTTCGGGAAGCCGTGAGAGGTGTGCGTGCAGGTCAAAGCCATCGTGAACCAGGTCGGAGAAGTGGCAACCGATCAGTTCACGGGCTGGCAAGCCCAACCAGTGCTCGACATTTTCACTGGCCTGCAGTACGCACAGGTCGGTGGCATCCAGCACCAGCAGAAAGCCGTGAGGCTGGATGCTGCCCGGAACCTGGATCGGTTCCTGGGCACAGCGCTCCATGGCGTCTGCCAGTGAGTTGTCTGCAGTCATGATTGAAAAAGCTCCTGTCATGTCCGTCCGTGTACGGCACAGGTGTCTGGCGCAGGACGAGTACGATTCACCCTAACAGAATCCCGGCCCATTTACCGGCTCCTGGCCATTGGAGGCACGGGTTGGCCATGGGTTCTGTGCAGCACAGGCTTTTTTTGAGGCAACGATACCGCTTTGTCGCTAATACAAAAAAATGGCTTTATGCCACTTCGCTTGTGCCGCCTCACTGCTACGCTCAGTTCAGGACGTCTCGATAAGGATAACAAGGTGACGGAGCGCATGCTGGCCGCGCTGTTCGGCCTGTTGTTCAGCGGCAGTACCGTGGCTGCGGATTTTCTCGTGGAAGTGCGGGTGCTGGTGCAGCGTGGCTGCATGCTGGTCACCCAGACCCGCGATGCGGGAGCCCAGGCCCTGGGGCGAATCGACCTGGGTGCGACGGCGCGCCTGGATGGCCCTGGCGCTCCCTTGAGCGGCGTGCTGCTGAGCCAGCACCCGCCGCGCCTTGAGTGCAACCCGGATACGCCCTATCAGGTGCGCGTCGATGGTGGCCAGCATGGTGGCGTCGGCGAGCTGCGCTACCTGGCCAGCCACGACCGCACGGCGCGGCCCATTCCTTATCGCTTGTACCGTGATGCTGCCTGGCGTGAGCCTCTGGCGGTAGGTGTAGCCCTGTCGGCGCGTGTGCCGGGCAGCGGTTCGGTTGAATTGCCGTTGTACGCACGTATCGACAAACTGGCCTGGGTGCCGGATGCAGGGGTTTATGCCGACCTGCTCAAAGTCACCGTCACCTGGTAGGGACGCCACCATGCACAAGGACGCCCGGCCATGAACCGCACTTCGATCCTGTTGCTCACCCTCGGCCCGCTGCTGGTCCCCGGTAGTGTGGCGCATGGCAGCACCACCGGTTTCATCCAGGCGCGGTTGGTGATCAGCGCGTCTTGCCAAATCAGCAGCAACGAGACGCAACCGGCCGTGCTGGGTGATCCAGGCGTAATGGACTTTGGCGAGCGCGGCCCGAACTGGAACCAACCGTTACGCAGCCAGGTGGACGAAGTGGGTGGAGAGGGCAGCCTGCAGATCAGTTGCACGCCTGAAGTTCGGGCCTTCAACGTGCGTATCAATGGTGGACTCTATGGCGACGATGGCATACGCCGCCTGAGCAACGGCCGTGAACTGATTCCTTATCAGCTGGCGGTCGACCCAGGTGGCAATAGCCGCTACGGCATCGGCCAGGTGCGGGCCTTCACCATTCGCAGCAGCCAGCAAGTACCGATTCCCATCTACGGTGTGGTAGTGGCGCAACCGCGTGCGCTGCCGGCCGGGCTTTACCGCGACACCCTCAGAGTGACCCTGGACTGGTAACCACGCAAGGAGACTCCGATGCGAACGAACCTTTCATATTGCGTCCTCGCAGGCCTGGGCCTGGCGTTGGCTTCCCAGGCCCAGGCGGCCACGGTGACGGGGAGTATCAGCTCGACCCTGACGCTGACTGCGGCGTGCCAGGTCAATGGCACGTCGGGCACGTCGGGGCTTAACTTCGGTGCCTTGGACTTCGGTACCCAGGATGCCTTGTTCGTTACCGCCGATGCCCAGGTGCTGGGAGGCGGAGGTGGCGCCATGAGCATCCTGTGCTCGGCAGGTACGGTGCCTGTGATCAAAGTGCGTGCCGGCCTGCATGACGGCCAGTCGAGCGGCGGCACCCGTGCGCTCGCCGATGGTTCTGGCAACTTTGTACCGTATGACCTCTATACCGACGCTGGGCGTACGGCGTTGCTGGCGGTCGACGACACCATCACCCTGCCGACCAGTACCGGCGCCGCTCAAACGGTCAACCTTTACGGCAAGGCCGTCGGCAAGGCGGGCCTGCCTGCCGGGGTCTACAGCGACACGATCTCGGTCGAGCTGTCGTTCTGATCCATGCGCGGCTGGCTGGCAGGAGGCCTGACTGGCGTCAGCATGTTGTTGACCGCCCCGTTGGGGGCAGTGACCACCAGTACCTTCACGGTGACGGCGCAGGTTGTCGCCGGGTGCCTGGTGGTAGGCGGTGTCACCAGTTACGGCACGCTCGATTATGGCTCGCAGTCGGCGCTGTCCACGGGGCTGCTCAGCACATCCCTGGGGGGTTCTACCGTGACGTTCCAGTGCACGCCGGGCGTGGCCATGAGCATGAGCCTGGACGGCGGGCAAAACAGTACCAGTGGCACACGCAACCTGAAGCGCACCAGTGGTGCGCAAGTGCTGGCCTACCAGTTGTACCGGGACGCGGCCTATACCCAGGCTTTGGGCATCGGCCAGAGCGTGGCGGTGAGCTATTCCGACCCGACGGCGATCAAGCTACCAGTGTACGGGCGGGTTCAGCTGACCGGCACGCAGCCGGCGGGGACCTACACCGATGTGGTGCAAGTGACGGTGACCTGGTAACTGCCAGCACCACCCATGACAAGTGTCTAAGGAGAGCTGCATGCGGGCAGGCGCGAAGTGGATGCGTGGATTGACTGGATTGTTGTCGCTGGCAAGCCTGCCGGCCTGGGCGGCCACTTCGGTGCTGATCTGGCCGATCGACCCGGTGCTGGAGGCCGACCAGAAGGCAGGTGCGTTGTGGCTGGAAAACCGTGGCACTGCACCGGCAAACCTGCAGGTGCGGGTATTCGCCTGGCGTCAGGGTGATTATAAGGAGCAGTTCCAGGCGCAGCGCGAGATTATCGGCAGCCCGCCGGTCGCCAACATCGCTCCCGGGCAGAAGCAGTTGATCCGCCTGACCCGTACCGGCCCTTCACCCGCCGGCCAGGAGCAGGCCTACCGCATCATCATCGACGAGATTCCGCCCGCCATCCCGGTCGACAAGGCTGAGCCTGGCGCGACGGCGGCCATTCGTTTGCAGATGCGCTATTCGGTGCCGCTGTTTGTCTATGGCGAGGGGCTGTGGGGCAAGGCCGACCCTGAAGGCAAACGCAACGCCGAGGGGGTGGGCAAGCCGCAGCTCAGTTGGCGCCCGGTGACGGTGCAAGGCAAGCCCTACATTGAACTGCGTAACACGGGCCCGGTACATGCGCGGCTGACCGATGTGGTCGTGCAGCAAGGCCGCCAAAGCAAGCCACTGGCTGAAGGCCTGCTGGGTTATGTGCTGCCGGGTGCAAGCATGCGCTGGCCGGCCCCCGTGGCATCCGACAGTGGCAGCGTGCTGAAGGGCAGGGTCAATGGTCAGCGCTCGGCGGACGCCATCCGCCAAGGCCAATGAGCCAACGACCGAATGCAGGGCAGGCGTCAGGGAGGACCCGGCAATGGTTGGAAACCGTGTGTGAAATGGCTCCCGGCGACGACGTGCCGCTGGTGCCTGGGGCTGACCATGGCCAGCTCCGCGCTGGTGCTGGCCGACGACTTGCCCCCACCGCCCACGGAGATGTCCGCCATCGCCGAGGCTACCCTTTACCTCGACCTGGTGGTGAACCAGATGCCCAGGGTTGACTTGATACCGGTGCAGCAGCGGGCCGGGCGGTTGTTCCTGGACAGCGACGTATTGCGTGCAGCCGGCGTTTCGCTGCCGGGCAACCCCCAGGGGGAGGTGGCCTTGGACAGCATCGCGGGGCTGCACACCGACTACGACAGTCAGAACCAGCGCCTGCTGCTGCAGGTGCCGCCGGCCTGGTTGCCAGACCAGCAAGTGGGTGATCGCAACCTTTACCCGGCCAGCGATGCGCGCAGCAGTTTCGGCGCCCTGTTCAACTACGACCTGTATCTCAACGACACCGATGAAGGTGGCACCTACCTGGCCGCCTGGAACGAGCTGCGCCTGTTCGACAGCTGGGGTACCTTCTCCAGTACCGGCCAGTGGCGCCAGTCTTTCAATGGCGCACAGGCGGACGATACGCGGCGAGGCTTCATGCGTTACGACACCACCTGGCGCTTCACCGACGAGCAGCGCCTGCTGACCTACGAAGCCGGTGATTTTGTGACGGGCGCCTTGCCCTGGAGCAGCTCGGTGCGAGTGGGTGGGGTGCAGCTGTCACGCGACTTCGCTGCGCGCCCGGATCTTGTCACTTACCCCTTGCCTGCGTTCGCCGGCGAAGCGGCGGTGCCCACGTCGCTCGACCTGTTCATCAACGGTTTCAAGTCCAGTACCACTGAACTGCAGCCAGGCCCGTATACCCTGACCAACGTGCCGTTCATCAACGGCGCCGGGGAGGCGGTGGTGGTCACCACTGATGCCCTTGGCCGGCAGGTGTCGACTACCTTGCCGTTCTATGTCACCAGCAGCCTGCTGCAGAAGGGCCTGTCGGACTACTCGGTGGCCGCCGGCAGCCTGCGCCGTGATTACGGCGTACGCGATTTCAGCTATGGGCCGGGTATCGCCTCAGGTAGCCTGCGCTATGGGCTCAGTGACATCTTCACCCTGGAAACCCACGCCGAATCGGCTGAATCGCTGGTGCTGGGTGGGCTGGGTGGCAACATGCGCGTGGGCAACTTCGGCGTGCTCAACGCTGCCTTGGCGCAAAGCCGGTTCGAGGGCGACAAGGGCCATCAGGTCGCCCTTGGCTACCAGTACAACAGCCAGCGCATCGGCTTCAGTTACCAGCGCCTGCAACGCCATGGCGACTATGCCGACCTGAGCCGGGTGGGCTTCCCGGATATGCAGCTGAGCAAAAGCAGCGAACAGGTCACTCTCAGCTTCAACCTGAACGAGTACGGCAGCATTGGCGCTGGTTACTTCGACGTGCGCGCCGGTGACGGGACGCGTACGCGGTTGATCAACCTGAGCTACAGCAAGCCGCTGTGGGGCGGCAGCAGTATGTACCTGTCGGCCAACCGTGAAGTGGGTGACAGCCAGTGGGCGGTGCAGGCGCAGTTGGTGATCCCGTTCGACCTGCACGGCACCCTGGCGCTGAGCATGGAGCGCAGCAATGAAGGCGAGACCCTGCAACGGGTCAACTACAGCCGTGCGGTGCCAGCCGGTGTCGGCGTCGGTTACAACCTGGGCTATGCCGCAGGCAGCGACCGTGATGCCTATCGCCAGGCCGACGTCACCTGGCGCCTGCAATCGGTGCAATTGCAGGCCGGTGTGTATGGCAGCAGCGGCGACATGACCCGCTGGGCCGACGCCAGTGGGTCTCTGGTGTGGATGGATGCCGGCGTGTTCGCCGCCAACCGTATCGATGATGCCTTCGTGGTGGTCAGTACCGCAGGTTACGCCGATGTGCCGGTGCGTTATGAAAACCAGGAGATCGGCCGCACCGATGCCAAGGGGCACTTGCTGGTGCCTTACAGCAGCGGTTACTACCGGGGCAAGTACGAGATCGACCCCATGAACCTGCCACCGGATGTCCTCGCACCGGACGTTGAGCAGCGTGTAGCGGTGCGACGGGGCAGTGGCTACTTGCTGGAATTCCCCCTCAAGCGTGTCATGGCGGCCAGTGTCGAATTGGTGGATGGCAACCAGCAGGTGCTCAAACTGGGTAGCCGTGTCACCCACGCAGAGAGCGGCACCCTGGCGGTGGTGGGGTGGGACGGGTTGGTGTACCTGGAGAACCTGTCGTCGCATAACCACCTTCAGGTAGCGCTTGACGGGGGTGGAAATTGCGAAGTGGAGTTCGATCTGCCTGAAGCACAAGGCTCGATCCCTCTGATTGGTCCGCTGGTGTGCCGATGAAGGCTTGGTTGCGCGGCCTGGGGGCGAGCGTGCTGCTGTTGCCGAGCGCTTCGGCCTGGGCGCTTTGCTCGTCGGTGGCCACGTTGCCGGCAGCGTTTGGCAGCCTTAATTCAACGCAGGTTCGCAACACCGTACAGACGGCTTCCAGCCTGAACTCCGGGTTGCAGTGCACCGGCTCACTACTGACCTTGCTCAGCAGCGGTGATCACTTCTACGCCACGATCACGCCCGCCTCGGGTGGGCTGGTCGGCCCGACAGGCGATGTCATTCCCTACACGCTCTATGCCGACAACACCACCCGCTACCCGATTACCCGGGGTGTGGCCTACGACTTCGCCCGCAACGGTATCCTCGACTTGCTGGGGCTGCTCGGCGGTACCACGCCCAAGGCGGTGCCGATCTACATGCGCACCCAAATTGGCAGCAATGTCGCGGCCGGGTTGTATCAGGAGGCCCTGACCGTGGCCTGGAGCTGGGATTATTGTTCGGGTATTGGCGCGTTGGGGATATGCCTTGGGCGTGACACCGGCTCGGGTAGCCAGATCTTGAACGTGAGCCTGACGGTGACCAACGATTGCCAGATCACCACCCCTGACATCAGTTTCGCCAGTGCGCCGGTGGTGGCGGGGTTCGGCACGGTGAGCCAGGGCATAAACGTGTCATGCACCAAGGGCAGCAGCTACACGGTAGGGCTGGATGACGGGCAGAACGTTTCCGGTGGGCGGCGGCGGATGAAGTCTTCGGCCAACAACTACCTGGCCTATGACATTTTCAAAAGTGCCGGGACCGTGCGCTGGGGGGCGTCAGGGGCTGCCAGGCGTTCCAGTACGGATGCCGACATCAACCCCGGCGTGGGTACCGGCACGGGTAGCCAGGTGTTCAACTACAACGCCAAGGTCTATACCGATCAGGCGACACCGCCGGCTGCGACCTATACCGACAGTGTGATACTGGATGTGCAATTCTGAACCTGTCGTCCTTCCGGTGGTTCATACCCCCTGAAGGAGCCGCCGTGTGTCGCGACGTGCTGCTCCTGCAGGGGCTGCGCAAGGCGAGGTTCAGCGCAAATCGCCTACCATGCTTGCCAGGGTCTCCAGTACCGCTCCGGCCAGTGCCTTCGAACGCGCCCCCGACCACCCGGTGACGACATCGGGTGCGTCGTCATGGTCCTTGAACGGCATCTCCAGCGTCAGTGACAGGCAGTCATGTGCCATGCCCACCGCATTGCAGGCCAGCGTCGTGTTCGCCTGTCCGGGTTCGTCACGGGTATAGCCATGCACCGTCTGGAAGTCGCGGGTCAGGCTGCACAAGGTGCTACGGAACTGCTCTTCGAGCTTGGCCAACCGAGGGGTGTAACCCGGGTTGCCCTCGCATGCGGCCGTGAACACGTGCGGGATCTCTTCGTCGCCGTGCACGTCGATGAAGGCATCCACACCGTACTGCTTCATCTGCGCCTGTGCAAAGAACACTTCCGGGCTGAATTCGACGCTGGCGTCCTGCCAGGCGCGGTTGAGGTCCTTGCCCTTGAAGTTGGTGCGCAGGTGGCCGAGGAAGGCGCCGTCGGGGTTCATGTTGGGGATCAGGTAAAGGTCGGCCTTGGCCAGTAATTGCTGGATCACTGCGTCGTTGGTCTGCAGGCGGTCGATCACGCCTTCCATGAACCATTCGGCCATGTGCTCGCCCGGGTGCTGCTGGGCAATCAGCCACAGCTTGCGTTTGCCTTCGGCACCGTCACCTGCCCGCAGCAGCGGGATATCGCGGCCCTGAATACTGCGACCGCAGGCCAGCAACTCGACCCCCGGGAGTTGGCGGGCACGTTCGATCAGCTGGTTGTGGCGGGCTCGCGGGTAGGGCTCGAAATAGGCGAACCAGATCTGGTCCTGTTCAGCCGTGACCTCGAACGATAGCGCCGCACCGTCGAACTGGCTGGGCACGCGGAACCAGCGCTGCTGGTCGTAGCTGGCGACCGCGTTGTAGCCGCTCCACGCGTTCTTGTACGAGGAGCCAGAAGCGTTGTCCAGGCTGAAGCGATGGACCTGCCCCGGTGTCAGCCCGCTGACCTTGAAGTGGAACCACTGGTAGTGGCCGCTGTGGGTGTCCGGGCGAATGGCCAGGTGTACCTGGGCCGGGTTGCTGGCATCCAGTACCTGTATGTTGCCGGAGTCGAAATCGCAGTCGATCTGCAGGGGGGACAGCGTCACGGTCATGTGCCGGGCTCCTTTGCGGGCATTGTTGTAGGGGTACTGTATAAGGCTTGGCGGGGATGCTGTGCAAGATCAGGCAGGGCGAGCCGTTAGCGGCCGCCCTTATGCAGCAAGCTGGTGACCGGTAAATGTGTGGACTTCAGGTTATTTGAAGAACTGGCTGGGCGTGGTACCGAACTGGCGCTTGAACATGCTGGCGAAGGCACTTGGGCTGTCATAACCCAAAGCCCCCGCCACATCGATGATTCGCTCGCCCAGCGCTATCCGCTCCAGTGCCTGCATCAGCCGCGCCTGCTGGCGCCACTGGCCGAAGGTCATACCGGTTTCCTTGCGGAACAACCGCTGGATGGTCTTTTCGTCCACCCCCAGTCGCAGGCCCCAGTCGGCAACGGTGGCGTTATCCTCGGGCTGTTCTTGCAGCGCCGTGCAGATCACCCTCAGTCGCTTGTCGCTGGGTTGCGACAGCTTCAGCGGCAACGTCGGCAGTACGCAGATTTCGTCGAGGATCAGGCGCATGACCCGGGCTTCTCGCGAGTCCTCGGCAAACGGAGCGGTGAAGCCCACCGAGGTCTTGATCAGCTCGCTGAGCAGCGGCGAGATGCTGATGGCCTTGCTCTGCAGGGGCAGGCCTGCTGCCGCGTCGATGCGCACGAACACACTGCGCATCTTCACGTCGCCGACACAGCGAATGGCATGCACCTGGCCGCAAGGCATCCACACGCCGCGGCTGGGTGGCACAGTCCAGCATTCGTTGCCGGACTCGACGATCATCAGGCCTTTGATGGCATAGATCAGTTGATGTTTGGTATGGCTATGGGGCTCGATGAACCAGTCGCTTGGGTAGTCTGTCGCACGGCTACCGACTTCCCAGGTCCACTCATCGACCTCCACCAACAATTCACGCTGCGGCTTTACCATCGTGACCTCATATCGGAGCAGCCTGGCAGCGCCACTTTAGCAGCAACGACCTGGGCGGGCCCGCGAGTGGGTGGCCGGCAGCAAGGCGGTGGCCAACCCGAGCAGCGGCAGGAACGCGATGGCCTGGTACACCCATTCGATGCCATGCCGGTCGGCCAGTGTGCCCAGGCCGGCTGCACCCACGCCGCTGATGCCGAACATCAGCCCGAACATCACCCCCGAAACCATGCCGACCCGGCCTGGCACCGCCTCTTGGGCATACACCACCAGGGCAGCGAATGCCGAGGACATTACCAGGCCGATGGCCACCGCCAGTACGGCTGTCCAGGCGAGGTTGGCATGGGGCAGGGCCAGGGCGAAGGGCGCCACGCCGAGGAACGAGACCCAGATCACGGCCTTGCGCCCGATGCGATCACCCACCGGGCCACCGGCAAAAGTGCCCAGCGCTACGGCTGCGAGGAACACGAACAGGTACAGCTGGCTGTGCTGCACACTCAGGCCGAAATGCTCGATCAGGTAGAAGGTGAAGAAGTTGGTGAACGAAGCGATGTAGACGAACTTGGCGAACATCAGCACGGCGATCACCACCACCGCGCGCCACATGGCACCCCGCGACAGGCCAGGGGCCTGTTGGCCCGCGAAGCTCTTGAGCTGGGCCTGGCCGTGGCGCACGCTCCAGCCCGTCACACGCAGCAGCACCAGAACAGCCAGCGCAGCGGCCAGCATGAACCAGGCAATGGCCGGTTGCCCGTGCGGAATGATGATGGCAGCGGTGAGCAGCGGACCGAGGGCCGAGCCGGTATTGCCGCCGACCTGGAAGGTTGACTGCGCGGTGCCGAAGCGCCCGCCGGAGGCCATTCTGGCCACCCGTGAGGCCTCTGGGTGAAAGGTGGCCGAACCCACGCCGACCACGGCGGCAGCCACCAGCAGCATTTCATAGCTGCCAGCAAAGGCGAGCAGGGCGATACCCACCAGCGTCACCAGCATGCCGGCAGGTAACAGGTAGGGTTGTGGGTGCTTGTCGGTGAACATGCCGACCCAAGGTTGCAGCAGGGAAGCGGTTACCTGATACACCAAGGCGATCCAGCCGATCTGGGCAAAGCTCAGCGCGAAATCGCTTTTCAGCATGGGGTAGATCGATGGCAGTACGGCTTGAATCAGGTCATTGAGCAGGTGGGCGAATGCAGCCGCACCGACGATGCGCACGACAAAGCCTTGAGGCTGGTCGGCAGGCGTGGCGGCGGCTATGGAGGCGGCGGAGGTTGTCATGGGCAAGGTTCTTCTATGGCAAGGGAGCAAGGCATTGCCGTAGCAGGTTATCCAGTGCTCAGGTGGCCTGTCTCACGCCGAACAGGCAGCCAATGTCGCGTTTCGGGCATCCTTGCCTGCAGCCTGAAAAGAGAACGGAGGCGCCCGGCATTCCATCATTACAGCGTGAGGAAGGACAGAGGTGTATCGGGCGCGGCCCGTGTGCAGGAACGGCCTTGTGTCGCGATGGGCCGCTCCAGCAGGTGATGCGATCAGGCCATATCGGCTGCGGTCTTGCCGGCGACCTTGCTGCGCCCGCCCAGCCATACCAGCAACAGCCCCGCAGTCGCCAGCACACCCCCGGCCATTGGCACGGCGGCGTAGCCCAGGTTCAGGCTGATAACCGCACCACCCAGCGCCGCGCCCACGGCGTTACCCAGGTTGAACGCACCCACGTTGATCGACGATGCCAGGCCCGGCGCCTCGATGGCGGCAGTCATTACGCGCATTTGCAGCGGCGGTACCACGGCGAAGGTGAACATGCCCCAGACCAGCAGGGCGATGGCGGCGCCGATGTGGCTGCTCAGTACCAGGGGCATCAGTAGCATGATCAGCGCCAGCACGGCGAGGAAGATCTTCGCCGCGCCATCCAGCGACCAGTCCGCCAGGCGGCCCCCCAGGCTGTTGCCAAGGGTGAAGCCAACCCCGATAAGGACCAGCCCCAAGGTTATGAAGCTGTCCGAGGCACCGGTCAGTTCGGCCAGCACTGGTGCCACGTAGGTGTACAAGGTGAACATGGCACCGGCACCGAGCACCGTGGTGGCCATTGCCAGCAGCACGCTGGGGCGGGCAATGACTGCCAGTTCCTTGCGCACATGCGGAACGCTGCCGCGTTCACCCTTGGGCAGGGCGTACCACAGCGCGGCCATGGCCAGCAGGCCGAGTACGGCGGTGCCGGCAAATGCCATGCGCCAGCCGATCTGCTGGCCGATCCAGGTGGCGGCCGGCACGCCGCCGATGTTGGCGATGGTCAGGCCCATGAACATGGTGGCCACGGCGCTGGCCTGTTTCTCCTTGGGCACCACGCTGGCTGCCACCACGGCTCCCAGGCCGAAGAACGCACCATGGTTGAGGCTTGTGACCAGTCGCGAAGCGAGCAGGGTGTAGTAGTCCGGCGACAGCGACGACAGCAGGTTGCCAAGGGTGAAGATGGCCATCAATGCCATCAGCGCAGCGCGCCTCCCAAAGCGGCTGAACAGCAGGGTCATGATCGGTGTGCCGACCATCACGCCAATGGCATAGGCGGTGATCAGCATGCCGGCGCTTGGGATACTCACCTCCACGCCCTGGGCGATGACCGGCAGTAGCCCCATCGGGGTGAACTCAGTAGTACCGATGCCAAAGGCGCCAATGGCCAACGCGAAAAGCACGCGGCCGGGTCTCATTGTTTGAGCAGTCATCGGTGTCAGTCCCAGGTTGGCGCCAGGCCGTCAGGGCTGACCTCGCGGCCATTGCGCTCCAGCTTGGCGATGCGTGCCATGTCGTCGCTGTCCAGCTTCAGGCCACGGGCAAGCAGGTTGCTGGCCAGGTTTTCACGCTTGGTCGATGACGGGATCACGGCATAGCCCAATTGCAAGGCCCAAGCCAGGGCGACCTGGGCGACGGTAGCCTTGTGCTTGGCGGCGATCTGGGTCAGCACCGGGTCTTTCAGCACTTTGCCGTAGGCCAGGGTCATGTACGAGGTCACGGTGATCCCTTGTTCCTTGAGGAACGTGGTCAGCTTGCCGTTCTGCAGGTACGGGCTGAGCTCGATCTGGTTGGTGGCGATTTCCCCTTTTCCGACCACGGCAATGGCTTGCCTGGTCAATTCGATGTTGAAGTTGGAAACGCCTATCTGGCGAGCCAGGCCTTGCTGCTTGGCGTCGGCCAGGGCCTTCATGTACTCGGGCAGCTCTACGCCGTTGCCCGGCGCTGGCCAGTGGATCAGCAGCAGGTCGACATAGTCGGTGCGCAGCTTCTGCAAGCTGTCACGCAGGCTGGGGATCAGCTTGTCGGCGGCGTAGTTGTCGACCCAGATCTTGGTGGTGATGAACAGCTCGCTGCGCGGCACGCCGCTTTCGGCGATGGCCTGGCCGACTTCGGCTTCGTTCTTGTAGATCTGTGCGGTATCGATGACGCGGTAGCCGACTGCCAGGGCAGACTTGACCGAGTCGATGACGGTTTGGCCGGTGAGGCGGAAGGTGCCGAGGCCGAAGGAAGGAACGCTCATGGGGTTGCTCCTGAATAGGGGGAGGATCATGTGGTGCCCAGTGTGCAGGTTTGAACGGCAGCGAATAAGCCGCTACGGCGCCAAAGTCATTTGACCTGTAGGCACAAATACATTTTCAAGCTGTGCATTCACTACATAAATAGGGCCAGAGGGGATTGGAACCTTGTTCAGCTAGCGCTTTTTTATCAAGCGTTGAGGCTGCCCATGACCCCTTCCGTAATACCTGCCGATTCCATCGATGCGCTGATTGCCCGTCAGCTGCCAGGCTGGCTCAAGCGCGCGTCTGCCCAAGAGCTGACAGGGCTGCGCGCCGCTGCTTTGCGCCAACAGCGGGCGCAGGACCAAGTCGACGCCTGGTTAGGGGCCATAACCCCCTTGGATGAGTTCGCCGAGTCGTTGCTCAAAAGAGCACTTGAGGCCCATTCGATCAGGCAGGTAGAGCTGCGCCAGGCACAGCTCAGGCTGGTGACCCTGCAGCCCAAACCGTCGATATCTCCTGCTTTACCAAGCACTTCGACACGCATCGTCAGCACCCAGACCCTGCTCTCGGCGGCACTGCATAACTTCCACGAAAAGGAAATGCAGCCTGGCTGGTTCGCGGCCGGGTCGCAGTTGGTCACTGCTAGCGGGCACCTGCTGCCGCTAAGTGCGCAAGCCTTTGTCCGCCTTTGCAGAGACCTTGATATCGGCAGGCGTTATCAAAGCCATTTGCAAGCGAAGCTTGAAGGCGAGGGGGTGGCCGTCGAGAGCACCCTGGAGGAGGCGATGAGCGCCAACCTGGCGCTTGCTGCAATCGCCGCAAGGATCAAGGGTGAAATCGATGAGCAGACCTGTCAGTGGATCAACCAGGTGGTGGGCACAGCGTCTTTCCTGCCAGCCGACGACACCGTGTTGAAGTGTCACACCCTGAGGCTGTTGGGCAAGGAAGTCATTGGCGCACTGGTGATCGAAGTGCGTCAGAACGCCCGCCTGCTTGGCGTTATCGCGTGGTTGCCTGAGGACCCGTATGCCCCGGTGAGTTGGCACACCAGCTGGGAACTGCTGTACATGACCCTTGGCATACGCTTGCGTAATGAAGCGTATCGTCGGTACTTCCAGCGCTTCGTCGCAGAGCGTGATCGCGTCGCCTTCTGCGCGACGCTGAACGCGCTGCTCAACCACGGTAATACTGTTCTTCCGCTTGAGCTGGATGGCCGCTGTTTTGCGATCGAGGGCGACGTGTTCGTCGCGCTGCGCCAAGCCCGGATCGACAAAATGCGGGATGACGCGCGGGTACTGGCGGTATCGACAGAGGATGAGGATATCGCCGACCGCCGCGCACGTTTGCAGGGTTATCTGGACTTGGGCTTGAGCGTGGCAGGCTTGGCAGCGCTGTTTGTGCCTGTGTTGGGGCAGGCCCTGCTGGGGCTTACGGTGGTGCAACTGGCGGGTGAGGTGTACGAAGGCTACCAGGATTGGCAGTTGGGTGATCGCGACGCCGCATTGGGCCACTTGTTCAACGTGGCCGACACGGTCGTGATAGCGGCGGTGACGACGGCCGGGGCGGCGGCACTTGGCAAGCTGGCACAGCGAGTGGCGCGGGTGGATGCCATGGTGCCGGTAAGCCTGGGCGATGGCCAGTTGCGGCTGTGTGATCCCTCCTTGTCGGGCTATCAGCGTGAGGGCGTCGATCTGATGGTAGGACAGGCCGTGAATGAAACTGGCCGTTCGCTGAGGCGCCTGCACGACGCTGTCTATGAAGTGAGCGAAGGGGACGATGGCGCATGGCGTATTCATCATCCATCAAGGCCGGGGGCGTATTCACCGGCACTTGAGCACAATGGTGCCGGGGGATGGGTGCATGAGTTCGAGCAACCGCAGCGCTGGCATGACCCCGCCAGCATGGTGCGCCGCCTTGCCAGCCGCACGGCGCAGGTGCCCGATGAGGCGGTATCCGTAGCGCTGCAGGCAACCGGTTTCGATGCTGACTGCCTGCGCCGTTTGTTACTGGAAAATGCGCCCCCGCCGGCACGCTTGCTCGATGCCATCGAGCGCCAGCAATTGCACCGTGATTTTCCAGCGTTGCGAGGTGAAGCTTTCGAGGAGGTCTTCAACGAGCGACAGATCAGCCCGCAAGCAGCGGACCGGGTCTTGATGCGGGACTTCCCAGGCCTTTCCCACCGCTGCGCAAGGGAAATCGTCGAGGGAGCCAGCAGTGTCGAGATGGAGACCCTGACTGGCGCAGGCCGGGTACCCCTGGCCTTGGCGGAACGTGCACGCTGGGCAATACGCGACAGCCGAATAGACCGTGCCTGTGCAGGGTTGCGCCAGGCCGCTGCAGAAAATGACGATACCGGCAAGCTCGCGCTGGGCCTGATCGATGCCATCGCCCCTTGGTCGACCGGGGTCAACGTTGAGCTGCCTGCCGCGGGCAGGGGTGGGTTGCTGCAGACGTTGAGACAGCAACTGGACAGCCGTCAGCGACAGTTGCTTGGTATGAGCCAGATGACGGATGACGCACTGGGTGAGCGGCTTGGGCGTGAGGCACTCGCAGACCGTGAGTCGGCGGCCCGGATGATTGGGCTGGCCCGTGTGGGGCAGGGGATTCGCCCTCCTGTGCGGTTGTTCGATGGGCGTTTGGGCTACCCGCTCAGTGGCCACTTGACAGGGACCCGCCAGGCACTGCGCCGCACGTTGAACCACGTGTATCCGGTGATGAGCAGTGAGCAACTGGAGGTCTACCTGCAAGACCTGGCGCAGCGGGGGGGGGGATCCGTGGAACCATGTCAGCCAACTGCTACAGGCCAAGGTCAGCCTCAAGCAGGCATTGCAAGCCTGGCGAAATGACGCAGGGCTGAACATTGTCCGCCGCCTGCGTCGTATCAAGGTTGCCAGGCGCATTACGGCAAGCTGGCAGCGCTTTACCCCTGGGGAGATGGCGGGTGACTACCACCTGACCCTCGTGGGTGAGCGGGTGGGTGACCTGCCGGCTTTGCCTGAAAATGTGAGCTTTGACCACATCACGCACCTGACCCTGCGCGATATGCAGCTGACGAGCCTTGATGCGGGCTTTATTGGTCGCTTCAGCAAGGTGCGCAACCTGGACTTGCGGAACAACCGGCTGACTCGCCTTCCTGCAGGTATCGAGCAACTGACCGAATTGAAAAACCTGCGCCTTGGCGGCAACCAGATCGTGCTTTCCAGCGAGGATAACCTGCGTTTGAGCCAGCTTGTGGAGCTGCACCGTTTGGAGCTCAACGGCAACCCGGTCGGTTTGCTGCCACCCTTGGCGTCTTTCCCCCTGCTGCGCCGGCTGTCCTTGCGCAACACCGGGCTGGGCGAACTGCCCGCTGATCTGGCCAGGCACGGTAATCTGGAGTTGCTGGACATGCGTGACAACCAGATCCAGACGCTGCCTGAAGCGTTGTCCCTAGTGCCGCTTCGCTTGTTGCGGGGCCTGGAACTGCACGACAATCCACTCTCGGACGAAACCCTGCAGCGCTTGCAGTTGGCCAGGGCGTCGGCCGGGGCTGCTGAGCGTCGACGTGCAGCTCATGCCACTTCGATCCCGAACGCTGCAGCCCCTTGGTTTTCAGGGTTCACGCCAGCCCAGCGCGAGGTGCGATTGGCGAGCTGGAACCGCTTGAGCCAGGAAGCCGGGGCACAGGATCTGTTCCGCTTTTTCTATGATTTACGCGCCCTGCGTGAATACGACGCACAACCGCGCGACCTTCAGGCGCGAGTGTGGCATATCCTCGAAGCCTGCGAGCAGCACGCTGAAGTACGCGCGAGCCTGTTCGAGCAAGTTGCCCGGCCGCGCAGTTGCAGCGACGAGTTGCTGCTGACGCTCAGCGAGCTGGAGATTGGCGCGATGGTCGTCAGGGCCGGAACAGCCGGTACCGGGTTGCAGAAAGAGCGGGCGCTGGTCAGGCTGGGGCGTTCGTTGTTCCGCCTGGACAAAGTCAACGCAATTGCCGCGCGGCATATTGCGGATTACTTTTCGAACGATCCCGTTGAGGTTTACTTGACCTATCGCGTCAGGCTGGCGGATAGCCTCGACCTTCCCGTGCAGCCCAGCCATCTTTCGTATGAGAGTTTCAGCGGCGTTGGCCGTGAAGACCTGGACGCCGCGCGCAGCGAGGTGCTGCGGCAGGAAACGCCACAAGCCTTGGCTCAGGCGCTGGCAGATCGATCCTTCTGGCAGGACTATCTGCACGAGCAGCAGGCGGCGCGCTTCAGCCGCCTGGACGAGCCTTTTCAGCAGCGCCTGGATGCGTTGCTCGAACAATCGAAAACGCTGAGCGATGGCGACTATTTTGCCCAAGTCGAGCATATCTGCGCAGAGCGTGAGGCAGCAAAACGGCAGCTTTTGCTTGAATTGAGCCGAGAGGCAATTCAACGCCACGGCCTATGAACGAAACAGCCCGCCTAGAGGCGGGCTGTTCGCTGGGGCGGGACGATCAGCGGCGGCGGAATAGCGGCAGCGGTTCGTCGGTGGCGGCCTGGTAGGTCACCGAGAAGTCCTTCAGGCTTTGCAGCGCGTCTTCCGGGTCCTTGTCGGCACGGATGGCGAATGCGTCGAAGCCGCAGCGGGCCATGAAGAACAGCTGGTCGCGCAGCACATCGCCGATGGCGCGCAGTTCGCCTTTGAACTTGTAGCGGTCACGCAGCAGGCGCGCATTGGAGTAGCTGCGGCCGTCGGTGAATGCCGGGAAGTTCAGGGCGATGACCTGGAAGTGGTGCACGTCTTCACCGATTTCCTCCGCTTCCTGGTCGCTGTCCAGCCATACACCCAAGCCACCATCGCGGGCCTTGAGCACATGGGCATGGTCGCGCCACATCTGTAGCGGGACGATGTAGTCGTCGCAGTTGGTCAGCTCGTCGAACGAGGTTTCCTTGGGCAGCAGGTGCCAGGTTTCGTCGACGATCTGGTTGTTCTTAATGATTCGCTGCATAGACGCGTTCCTTGAAGGGGTCGATGCCAATACGCTGGTAGGTGTCGATGAAACGCTCTTCCTCGGTACGTTGCTCGACGTACACGGCAATCAGCTTCTCGATCACATCGGCCATGTCATCCTGCGCGAAGGACGGGCCAAGGATCTTGCCCAGGCTTGCGCCGCGCGCGGCGTTGCCGCCCAGCGACACCTGGTAGAACTCCTCACCCTTCTTGTCCACGCCGAGGATGCCGATGTGGCCCACGTGGTGGTGGCCGCAGGCGTTCATGCAGCCGGAGATGTTCAGGTCGATCTCGCCGATGTCGAACAGGTAGTCCAGGTCGTCGAAACGGCGCTGGATGGACTCGGCAATCGGGATCGACTTGGCGTTGGCCAGCGAGCAGTAGTCGCCACCCGGGCAGCAGATGATGTCGGTCAGCAGGCCGATGTTCGGAGTGGCGAAGCCGCCTTCGCGCAGTTCCAGCCACAGCGCGTGCAGCTGGCGCTGCTCGACATCGGCGAGGATGATGTTCTGCTCGTGCGAGGTGCGCAGGAAGCCGAAGCTGTAGCGTTCGGCCAGGTCGGCCACGGCGTCCAGCTGCTTGTCGGTCAAGTCACCCGGAGCAACACCGGTCGGCTTGAGTGACAGGGTCACAGCCACGTAACCCGGGCGTTTGTGGGCACGGGTGTTGCGCGAGCGCCAGCGGGCGAACCCTGGGTACTCGGCATCCAGTGCGGTGTAGTCGACGTTGTCGAGTGCGAGGTACTCGGGGTCGACGAAGTGGCGCGACACACGCTGCACTTCGGCCTCGGTCAGGGTGGTGCTGCCGCCTCGCAGGTGGACCATTTCGGCCTCGACCTTTTCGGCGAACACTTCCGGGGTAAGGGCCTTGACCAGAATCTTGATCCGCGCCTTGTACTTGTTGTCACGGCGACCGTAACGGTTGTACACGCGCAGGATGGCGTCGAGGTAGCTGATCAGGTCTTGCCACGGCAGGAACTCGTTGATGAACGAGCCCACCACCGGGGTACGGCCCAGGCCACCACCGACCAGCACACGGAAGCCCAGTTCACCGGCAGCGTTGCGCACCGGCTCCAGGCCGATGTCGTGCACTTCGATGGCGGCGCGGTCTTCCTGCGAGCCGTTGATGGCGATCTTGAACTTGCGTGGCAGGTAGGCGAATTCCGGGTGGAAGGTGGTCCACTGACGGACGATTTCACACCACGGGCGCGGGTCGACGATTTCGTCTGCTGCCACACCGGCGAACTGGTCGGTGGTGGTGTTGCGCAGGCAGTTGCCGCTGGTCTGGATCGCGTGCATCTGCACGGTGGCCAGCTCGGCGAGGATGTCGGGGATGTCCTCCAGCGCCGGCCAGTTGAACTGCACGTTCTGGCGGGTGGAGATGTGGGCATAGCCCTTGTCGTAGTCGCGAGCGATCTTGGCCAGGGTGCGGACCTGATTGGCGTTCAACTGGCCGTACGGCACCGCGACACGCAGCATCGGCGCGAAACGTTGGATATAAAGGCCGTTCTGCAGGCGCAGAGGGCGGAATTCTTCTTCGCTCAGCTCACCGGCCAGGTAGCGGCGGGTCTGATCACGGAACTGCTTGACGCGGTCCTCGATGATCCGCTGATCGTACTCGTCGTATACGTACATAAAAGTCCTGTCTCAGGCATGCAGCTATTCGCGCGCACGGCCGCGCACTCCGGTACGGAGCCGGGGAACGATATCAGGTTGCGGTTATGCGCTAAAGTGATGTTTTTGCATATGAAAAGAACCAAATGGACTATGTGAGATTGACTGCCATTTGTGCGTTGAGCGTCGCCAGGCGTTTATAATCCGGCGTTTGCTTCGCAGAGATGTGACCCCATGCTCAAGGCCCTGTGCCAAAGCTTGTGCCTAGCCTTGCCACTGGTGGCAAATGCGCAACCGGCTTCGGTGGTGTTTCTCAACCCGGGGCTGTCCACCGAGACATTCTGGACCAGCTATACCCGCTTCATGAAGGCCGCCGCGGACGAGCTGGGCATGTCCCTGCAGGTGCAATACAGCGAGCGCCGCGCCGACCTGATACTGACCCAGGCCCGGACGATCCTGAACGCGCCGCAGCGGCCGGATTACCTGGTACTGGTCAACGAGCAGTACGTGGCACCGGAAATCCTGCGCCTGTCGCGTGGCACCGGGGTGAAACTGCTGCTGGTCAACAATGGCCTGACCGCCAGCCAGCGCCTCAGCATCGAGGCTCAGCCCGACAAGTATGCCGAGCCGCTGGGTACCTTGATGAGCAACGACGAGCAGGCGGGCTACCAGATGTTGCACTCGATGCTCGCACAACTGCCTCGCAACGCAGGGCCGGTGGATCTGCTTGCCTTTGCCGGGGTCAAGACCACCCCGGCCTCGCAGTTGCGCGTTGAGGGCATGCGCCGCGCCTTGGCCGATTTCCCTCAGGTGCGCTTGCGGCAGGTGGTATACGGCGGCTGGAACCGCCAGCGCGCCTACGAGCAGGCGCAACAGTTGCTGGAGCGTTACCCGGCCACCCGCCTGGTGTGGTCGGCCAATGACCAGATGGCCTTTGGTGCGATGCAGGCGTTCGAGGAGGCCGGGTATACACCGGGGCGTGATGTGCTGTTCGGTGCCGTCAACAGCTCGGCCGAAGCCTTGCGCGCGCGTATCGATGGGCGCTTGAGCGTGCTGATGGGGGGGCATTTCACCCTTGGCGGTTGGGCCATGGTGATGCTGCACGATGATGCCCATGGGCTGGCGTTGAACCGCGACGGCCTGCGCGAGCGCCGTGTTCCGGTATTGCAGGAAATCGATCAGGCCAAGGCCAGGCGTTGGTTGAAGCTGCTGGAAAGGGACGACTACGGCGTCGATTTCCGGCGTTACAGTGCCGAAGGGCGGCCGCCCGGTTACCGTTACCCGTTTCTGGCGTCACCGGTCGAATATTGAATGACCCTGCTTGAGGGAAGGACATTGCTCGTCTTAACTGCTGGTGGTGAAGTGCATTCCCATAACCACTACAAGAGGCAATGCAATGGGAAACCCAACCAAGGTCCGCAAAGCTGACAGCAGTGTCGATGCCTGGGCGATCCTCTGCCTGATCGTTCTGGTGGTAGTCACTGCCGTGTATTGGGTCAGCCACCAGTGACTTGAAACTCAAGACCGTGATGTAACAGGAGCGCCTGCGGGAGGGAATCCCGCCGGCGCTTTATTATTGCCTGTGCCCGCCTCTGCGCAGTGGAAACATCTGCCTTGAAAATGACGCAGGACCGTTGTAGGCGCGGGTTTACCCGCGAAGAGGGCGGCACAGGTTAGCGGGTCAGGTGCAGGGCCAACTGCACCAGGCCGATCAAAATCGCGATGAACACCAGGGTGAACAGCGCCCCCAGCGCAATGAAATGGCTGGCTTTGCCGTGGGTGAAGTCGCGTGCGCGGTTTTTGCCGCTTTGCACGCCGAAGGCGGCGGCGAGGATGCTGTGAAGCATCTGCCAGAAGGTCGGGGGTTTGCCCTGGCTGGAATCGTCCATGGTGGCTCCTGGGGAAATCAGAGGCAATCAGGGACAGTGTAGGCAATGGTTGTGAGGTTGCCTGTGCCGGCCTCTTCGCGGGTATACCCGCCCCTACAGGTAAATCATGGCCCTTGAGGCCTGTTTCATACCTGTGTGGGCAAGCCCGCGAAGAAGCCAGCGCAGTCGTTTAGCTGTCATACCCCAGGTTAGGCGCCAGCCAGCGCTCGCTTACGCTGACATCCTGGCCTTTGCGTGCGCTGTAACGTTCGATCTGGTCCTTGTCGACCTTGCCGACGGCAAAATACTTCGCCTGCGGGTGGGCGAAGTACCAGCCGCTGACCGCCGCCGCCGGGAACATCGCGAAGTGCTCGGTGAGGTACACCCCGCTCGGCCCGGTTTCACCAATGGCGGTGCCATCGAGCAGGCGGAACAGGGTTTCCTTTTCGGTGTGGTCAGGGCAGGCCGGGTAACCAGGAGCAGGGCGGATGCCGCTGTACTGTTCCTTGATCAGCGCCTCGTTGTCCAGGTGCTCGTCGCGGGCATAGCCCCAGTGCTCTTTGCGCACCTGCTCGTGCAGCCATTCGGCACAGGCTTCGGCCAGGCGGTCGGCCAGGGCCTTGACCATGATCGAGCTGTAGTCGTCGCCCTTGTCCTGGTAAGCCTTGGCTACTTCCTCGGCACCGATGCCGGCGGTGGTGATAAAACCACCTACATAGTCGGTCACGCCGCTGTCTTTCGGTGCGACGAAGTCGGCCAGCGACCAGTTGGGCTTGCCGTCCGGCTTGATGGTCTGCTGGCGCAGGTGGTGCAGGGTGGCCAGTGCCTGGCCATCTTCGCCGTAGACTTCGATGTCGTCATCGGCCACCTGGTTGGCCGGCCAGAAGCCGAATACCGCGCGGGCGCTGATCAGCTTCTCGTCGATCAGCTTGTCGAGCATCTCGCGGGCATCCTTGTACAGCGCCGTAGCGGCCTCGCCAACCACCTCGTCGGTGAGGATGCGCGGGAACTTGCCGGCCAGGTCCCAGGAGATGAAGAACGGGGTCCAGTCGATGTATTCGGCCAGGGTGCGCAAATCGATGTCCTCCAGCACCTTGACGCCGGTGAAGGAGGGCACCGCTGGCTGGTAGCTGGCCCAGTCGTACTGCGGCTTGGCGGCGATAGCCTGGGCGTAGCTGAGGCGCTCGGTGCGGGCGCTGCGGTTGGCGGTGCGCTCGCGCACGTCCACGTATTCCAGGCGGGTTTTCTCGACAAAGCCCGGCTTCAGTTCTTTGGACAGCAGCTGGGTGGCCACGCCGACCGCGCGCGAAGCGTCGGTGACGTAGATGACTGCGTCGTTGCTGTACTTGGGCTCGATCTTGACCGCCGTGTGCGCCTTGGAGGTGGTGGCGCCACCGATCATCAGCGGCAGTTCGAAGCCCTGGCGCTGCATTTCGCGGGCAACGTGGACCATTTCGTCCAGCGACGGGGTAATCAGGCCGGACAGGCCGATGATGTCGCACTTCTGCTCGCGGGCCGTCTGCAGGATCTTCTCCGCGGGCACCATCACGCCAAGGTCGACGATGTCGTAACCGTTACAGCCCAGCACCACGCCGACAATGTTCTTGCCGATGTCGTGGACGTCGCCTTTCACCGTGGCCATCAGGATCTTGCCCTTGGCTTCCGGCTTGTCGCCTTTTTCGGCCTCGATGAACGGGATCAGGTGAGCAACGGCCTGTTTCATCACTCGGGCCGACTTGACCACCTGCGGCAGGAACATCTTGCCTGCGCCGAACAGGTCGCCGACCACGTTCATGCCGTTCATCAGCGGGCCTTCGATCACTTCGATGGGGCGCGTGCACTGCTGGCGGCATTCTTCGGTGTCTTCGACGATGAACGCGGTGATGCCCTTGACCAGCGCGTGCTCCAGGCGTTTTTCCACCGGCAGCGAGCGCCACTCTTCGTTTTCCACTTCCTTGGTTGCGCCGCCGCCCTTGTAGTCGTCGGCGATGGCCAGCAGTGCATCGGTGCCATGCGGGGTGCGGTTGAGCACCACATCCTCGACCTTCTCACGCAGTTGGGCCGGGATCTCGTCGTAGATCTCCAGCTGGCCGGCGTTGACGATACCCATGGTCAGGCCGTTCTGGATCGCGTGATACAGGAACACCGAGTGGATCGCCTCACGCACCGGATTGTTGCCGCGGAACGAGAACGACACGTTGGACACACCGCCCGAGCTCAGGGCGTGGGGCAGGTGGTCGCGGATATAGGCACAGGCTTCGATGAAGTCGACGGCGTAGTTGTTGTGTTCTTCGATACCGGTGGCGACGGCGAAGATGTTCGGGTCGAAGATGATGTCTTCTGGCGGGAAGCCCACTTCGTTGACCAGGATGTCATAGCTGCGCTGGCAGATTTCCTTCTTGCGCGCGGCAGTGTCGGCCTGGCCGACTTCGTCGAAGGCCATGACCACCACGGCAGCGCCATAGCGCTTGCACAGGCGGGCGTGGTGCTTGAACTGCTCGACGCCTTCCTTCATGGAAATGGAGTTGACGATCCCCTTGCCCTGGATGCACTTGAGGCCGGCTTCGATCACTTCCCACTTGGACGAGTCGATCATGATCGGTACGCGCGAAATGTCCGGTTCGCCCGCGATCAGGTTGAGGAACCGGACCATGGCCGCCTGGGAGTCGAGCATCCCTTCGTCCATGTTGATGTCGATTACCTGGGCGCCGGCCTCGACCTGTTGCAGGGCGACTTCCAGGGCTTCGGTATAGTTCTCTTCGCGGATCAGCCGGGCGAACTTGGCAGAACCGGTGATATTGGTGCGCTCACCGACGTTGACGAACAGCGACTGGCGGTCGATGGTGAACGGCTCCAGGCCCGACAGGCGGCAGGCCTTGGCGATTTCCGGAATCTCGCGCGGCTTGTACTTGGCCACGGCTTCGGCAATGGCCTGGATGTGCCCCGGCGTGGTACCGCAGCAGCCGCCAATGATGTTGAGGAAGCCGCTGGCAGCGAATTCCTCGACCACCGCAGCCATCTCGGCCGGGGTTTCGTCGTACTCGCCGAAGGCATTCGGCAGGCCGGCATTGGGGTGGGCGGACACATGGGTATCGGCCTTGGTCGCCAGCTCTTCCAGGTACGGGCGCAGGTCCTTGGCGCCCAAGGCGCAGTTCAGGCCCACGGAAATCGGCTTGGCGTGACGCACCGAGTTCCAGAACGCTTCGGTAGTCTGGCCCGACAGGGTACGGCCGGAGGCGTCGGTGATGGTGCCGGAGATCATGATCGGCAGTTCAACGTTGTCGTCCTCGAACACTTGCTGCACGGCGAAGATCGCCGCCTTCGCGTTGAGGGTGTCGAAGATGGTCTCGATCAGGATCAGGTCGGCGCCGCCTTCGATCAGGCCGCGGGTGGCCTCGATGTAGTTTTCTACCAACTCGTCGAAGGTGACGTTGCGGAACCCTGGGTCATTGACGTCCGGGGAAATCGAGCAGGTCCGGCTGGTTGGGCCGAGCACGCCGGCGACGAAGCGCGGCTTGTCCGGCGTCTCCAGAGTCTTGGCATCGGCAACCTGGCGAGCGATGCGCGCGCCTTCGACGTTCAGCTCGTAAACCAGCGACTCCATGCCGTAGTCGGCCTGGGAAATCTGCGTGGCGTTGAAGGTGTTGGTTTCGAGAATATCGGCACCTGCATCCAGGTAAGCCTTCTCGATGGCGGCGATCACGTCCGGGCGGCTGAGCAGTAACAGGTCGTTGTTACCCTTCACATCGCTTGGCCAATCGGCAAAACGCGTGCCACGATAGTCGTGTTCCTCTAGACGGTAGCTTTGGATCATAGTACCCATGCCGCCGTCGAGGATCAGGATGCGCTCTTTGAGTGCGTTCTGGAGTGCTTGGAGACGAGCGCTGCGGTCGGACATAGGAACTACCTGGTCGGGCAAATATCAGAAGGTGCCGAATCATAACAAAGCTGCGCGGTTTTTAGGCATGTCGCCCATTTTGCATGAAAACTGCTCATGTTGAACGGGCGCTGACAGCGCAAAGCACCCAGGATGACCAGGCAACAAATCGTGATGGCTTTCAAGAACCAGGACTTTCCGCACATGGTGCATCGTATCCTTGCTGGCGCCTTCGCCCTGCTCATCAGCGGCGCGGCATTCGGGCAAGCCCCCCAGTCGAGCCCGGCCATTTCCTACACCCGGGACATTCAACCGATCTTTACCGAGAAGTGCGTGGCCTGCCATGCCTGCAACGACGCCGCCTGCCAGCTGAAGCTGGAAAGCCCTGAAGGCGCTGTACGCGGGGCCAGCAAGGTCCCGGTGTACCAGGGCGAGCGGAGCAAGGCGGTGCCCACCACGCGGCTGTTCTACGACGCACACAGCGAAGAGCAATGGCGCAAGAAGGGCTTCTACTCGGTGCTCGACAACCAGGGCAGTCAGGCTGCGCTGATGGCGCGCATGCTGGAGTTGGGCCACAAAACCCCGCTTACGCCCAACGCCAAGCTGCCCGAAGAGATCGTCCTGGGCCTGAGCCGCAACAACATGTGCCCGTTGCCCCATGAATTCGACGCCTATGCCGGCGCACACCCCAAGGAGGGCATGCCGCTGGCGGTGACCGGGCTGACCGACGACGAATACACCACCATGCGCCGCTGGCTGGCGGCCGGTGCGCCGGTGGAGTATCAGCCGATCCAGCCTAGCGCGGCCGAGGCCAGGCAAATCGCAGAGTGGGAAGAACTGCTCAACCGCCCGGGTTCCACCGAGGCGCTGGTGGGCCGCTGGCTGTACGAGCACCTGTTCCTGGCACATATCTACTTCGTTGGCGGCGAGCAGGGCCACTTCTTCCAGTGGGTGCGCTCGCGCACGCCAAGTGGCAAGCCGGTCGATATCATTGCCACCCGCCGCCCCAACGACCCGCCGGGCACGGACTTCTACTACCGCTTGATCCCGGTGCAGGGCGTGATCGTGCACAAGACGCACATCACCTACCCGATGGGGCCGCAGAAACTCAAGCGCGTGAAGCAGCTGTTCTACGCCGGCGACTGGCATGCCACCGCGCTTCCGGGCTATGGCCCGCGCCACCGGGCCAACCCGTTTGAAACCTTCGAGGCGATCCCGGCGGTGGCGCGCTACCAGTTCATGCTGGATAACGCCGAGTACTTCGTGCGCACCTTCATCCGTGGCCCGGTGTGCCGCGGGCAGATTGCCACTGACGTGATCCGCGACAACTTCTGGGCGCTGTTCCAGGAGCCGGCCTTCGATCGCTACATCACCGATGCCGAGTATCGGGGCAAGGCTACGCCCTTGCTGGCCATGCCTGGCCAGATCGATGACGTGGGCAGTGTGCTGAGCCTGTGGCACGCCTATCGTGACAAGCGCAACGACTACGAGAAACTGCGCCGTGAAGCCTATGCCGAAATGCCGGCACCGAGATGGTCGACGCTGTGGGCCGGTAACGACAATGCGCTGCTGAGCATCTTCCGCCACTTCGACAGCGCATCGGTGACCAAGGGCCTGGTGGGGGATGTACCGCTGACTGTGTGGTTGTTCGACTACCCGTTGTTCGAGCGCACGTATTACCAGTTGGCGGTCAACTTCGATGTGTATGGCAACGTTTCGCACCAGTTGCAGACGCGCCTGTACTTCGACCTGATCCGCAATGGCGCCGAGATCAACTTCCTGCGCCTGATGCCGGCCGACCAGCGCAAGGCGATCCTTGGCGACTGGTACCAGAACAGTGGCAAGGTGAAGATGTGGATGGATTATGAAGACATCGACACCGACACCCCGAGTGGTATCGAGCTCGACTCGCGCAACCCCAAGCGCGACTTTGGCCTGAAGCTGCTGCAGCGCACCGGTAGCCTGAATGCCGCGCCGGACCCGATCAATCGCTGCCAGGGCGCGTTCTGCTCACGGTCGCAGATCAGCGAAGAGTTCCGCAATGCCGAGCAGTCGCTCAGCCGACTGGTGTCGCGCCCGGCGGCCGGGCTGAAGGTGATCAACCAGTTGCCCGAGGCGACCATGCTGCGTATCGAAGGGCAGGACGGCCAGCGTCAGGTGTACAGCCTGCTGCGCAACCGCGCGCACAGCAACGTGGCGTTCCTGCTGGGTGAGGCGTACCGCTACCAGCCGGGGCTGGATACCCTGACCCTGTACCCGGGTGTGCTCACCAGCTACCCGAACTTCATCTTCAACATCCCGACCAAGGATGTGCCGGAGTTCGTCGAGGACATGGAGTATGCGAAAGATGACGCGGCGAAGTTCGAGCGCATTGTCATGCGCTGGGGGGTGCGCCGCAGTCACCCAGCGTTCTGGCACTACTTCCACGACCTGAACAGCTATATCAAGGAGACCGAACCGGTCGAGGCGGGCGTGCTGGACATGAACCGCTACGAGAACCTCTGATCGGGTTGGCTGACTTTTCCGAGTGCCCTGCGGTCGGAAACGGTGGGTGGTCTTGATCGATTGCAAAGGGGCTGCTTTGCAGCCCTTCGCGAGTATGGCGCTGCCATCAAGGCTGGCGCTGGCCTCTGCACTCGATACGGGCCTCAATGCATCGCCAAGCGCAGGGTATTCCATGCTGTATTCGCTTCAGGCACTGCGGGCGTTCGCCGCCTGGGTGGTGGTCTGCCACCATTTCATGCAGATCTTCTTCGACTTCCACGCCACCGGCCCCATCGGCCAACTGCTTACCAACCGTGGCGCGGTAGGCGTCGACATCTTCTTCGTCATCAGTGGACTGGTCATCTACCTGTCGACCCGCGACAAAGCCATCGAACCGCGCCAGTTCCTGCTCAACCGGGCGCTGCGCATCGTTCCTGCCTACTGGTTCTACACCGCCCTGATGGCCATGTTGCTGCTGGCATGCAGCCAATGGATGCCACATCAGGCGTTTACCTGGCCGCACCTTTTGCTGTCACTGCTGTTCATCCCGGCGGAAAACCCAGGTGGCTACGGCCTGTACCCGACCCTGAACGTGGGCTGGACGCTGAACTTCGAGATGTTCTTCTACCTGCTGTTCGGCCTGGCGTTCCTGGTACGCCAACAGCATCACCTGCTGCTGGTGACTGCCGCACTGTTGCTGGTCAGTGAGGTACTGGGGCGCATGGGCGTGGTCAGCCGCTTCTACAACAACGACATCATCTACGAGTTTCTGCTGGGCATTGGTGTCGGCGTACTGTACCGCCGCGGGCTGATCCGCCAGGGCCGGTGGTTGCCGCTGGCGTTGCTCGGTGTGGCGGGCCTGGCGATCTACTATCTGGACGCTTCCCAGCGCTTGCTGCACTGGGGTATGCCGAGCGCGATGATTGTGCTGGCCTTCGTGGCCATGGAGCCGCTGTTCCAGGGCAATCGGCTGCTCAAGGCCCTTGGCGACTGTTCGTACTCGGTGTACCTGATTCATGTGCTGGTGCTGTATGCAGGCTGGTTCGCCAGCCAGCGGCTGCAGCTGAACCCGTTCCTGACATTTGCCCTGTGCGTGCCGTCCATTGGACTAATGTCGTGGTTCAGCTACCAGTGGCTGGAGCGCGGCCTGTACCGGCGAATGCAGGCCTGGCTGACGGCGCAACGGGGGGCGGCCCCGGAATATGCGCTTTCCCGAGTCAATTGCTAGGACTTTGTTCAAGGACCGGGTTGGCGTACACTTGGCCGCAAGTCTGTGAGGAACCTACATGAGCGCTATAACCATTACCGACGCCGCCCATGACTACCTGGCCGATCTGCTCTCCAAGCAGAATACGCCCGGCATCGGCATTCGCATTTTCATCACCCAGCCGGGCACCCAGTACGCCGAGACGTGCATCGCTTACTGCAAGCCGGGCGAAGAGAAGCCTGACGACACCGCCGTGGGTCTGAAAAGCTTCACCGCCTACCTGGACGCCGTCAGCGTACCGTTCCTGGAAGACGCACTGGTTGACTACGCCACCGACCGCATGGGCGGCCAGCTGACCATCAAGGCGCCGAACGCCAAGGTGCCAATGGTCAACGAAGACAGCCCGATCAACGAACGTATCAACTACTACCTGCAGACCGAGATCAACCCGGGCCTGGCCAGCCATGGTGGCCAGGTGAGCCTGGTGGACGTGGTCGATGACGGCATTGCCGTGCTGCAGTTCGGTGGTGGCTGCCAGGGTTGCGGCCAGGCCGATGTCACCCTGAAGGAAGGCATCGAGCGCACCCTGCTCGAGCGTATTCCGGAGCTGAAGGGCGTGCGCGACGTGACTGACCACAGCCAGAAAGAAAACGCCTACTACTGAGTTGAAGGCGGCTCCCTTAGCAACAAAGTGTTACGGTTTCAACCCCTGCGACAACAGGCCGCAGCCCGTATTCAAAGGGCTGCAGGCCATCCCCGCGTTGGTCGGGTAGAACCCCTCTGGGTGTCATGCCAGAATGCCCCGGTTTTTCGACCGGCCCGTCCCGAGGGCCGGCACCTTCCCTGTAAAGGATGGTTTCATGAATGATCTTTTGACCCGGCGTGCGGTTGTCGCCGGCATGGGCGTTCTCGGGCTTGGCCTGCTGGCAGGCTGCAGCCCGGCCCGGGGGCTCGAGTTCAAGTACGGCAAGAACATGAGCAACGAAATCCTCGGGCGCAAGTTCAGCCTCAAAGACCCGCAAGGTAACGTGCGCACCCTGTCGAGCTTCTACGGCAGCATGCCGATGGTCTTCTTCGGCTTCACCCAGTGCCCGGCTGTCTGTCCGACCACGCTGGCGCGTGCGGCGCAGATTCGCAAGCTGCTGAGGGGACGCGACCGCGACCTGTTCCAGGTGGTGTTCATCACCCTGGACCCGGAGCGCGACACGCCCGAGGTGCTCGATGCCTACGTCAAGGCCTTCGACCCGACGTTCACCGCGCTGACCGGCACCCCCGAGGAAATTGCCGCGGTGGCCAAGGAATTCAAGGTGTTCTACGAGAAGGTTCCGGCCGGAGACACCTACACCATTTCTCACTCGTCCACCAGCTACGTCTACGATACACGTGGCACCCTGCGCCTGAGCCTGGGCCATTCCCTGAACGCCAAGGAATGTGCCGAAGACCTGGTCACCCTGATGGAGATCTGCTGAATGTCGATGCAACCGATCAAACGCGGTTTGGCTGCCCTGGTACTGATGGGGCTGGCCTTGCCGGCCCTGGCCCAGACCACCGTGAGTGATGCCTGGGTGCGTGCCAGCGTGCCGCACCAGCAGTCCACCGGTGCTTTCATGGTCCTGACCGCCAGCAGCGACAGCAAGCTGGTAGGCGTGGCTTCGCCCGTGGCCAAGACTGTGCAGGTGCACGAGATGACCATGAACGGTGACGTGATGGGCATGCGTGAGGTCAAGGCTGTCGAGTTGCCAGCCGGCAAGGCAGTGACCCTGGACCCGAATGGCCTGCATGTCATGCTGATGGGCCTGCACAATCAGGTGAAGGAGGGTGACAAAGTGCCTCTGACCCTGACCATCGAGGATGCCAAGGGCGCCAAGGAAACCCTGGAAGTTCAGGCACAAGTGCGTGCACTCAACGCCGACGCGGGTGGTGGGCATGATCACATGCACATGAACCACTGACAGATCAAAGGGCCGCGTTCAGCGGCCCTTTTTTCAACTGCGCCTTTCAGCTACGAAAGCGCGGCAGCGGCCTGTCGAGGGTCAGCGACGTCAGGGTCTTTCGAACCTGGGCCTCATCGGCCTCCAGTGCCTTCAGGCTAGCGCGGATCTTGCCGGCGGCGGGCACATCGCCCTGCCGGTCGATCCAGTCGGCAATCTCCTTGCAGGCACTGCTCAGACAGGCCTGGCGCTGGTTCATCAACGACAGAAGGGTGGTGAGCTCTCTTTCGGACATGGCAGGATCCTCCGTTCAGCCTTGTCAGTGTAGCAGAGGGTTGGCCAGGCTCTTGCGGCCTTTGCAAGGCGCGCTGCGGCAGCTGCAAGTGGCTGCTCTTGCGGCGCAGTAACAACTCGTTACTTATAAACAGCATGTTTAAAGTTGATGCTCGTGCCGTGCAAGGGATTCAGGGCTTGGTTTCTGAACGTGACCTGTTGAAGTGCTCAACTGCACAATCTGGTAGCTGCTGGCGGGTCTGCATTCTCGAGAGGGCGCTGCCTCTCACGCGCGTAGAGCAGAGTGAACGCAGGCTTGCCGATAGGCCCCCGGGGTCACCCCATAGGCTTGCTTGAACTGCCGGCTCAAATGGCTCTGGTCGGCAAAGCCGAGGTCGAACGCCACTTGCGAAGCGGCCAGGCCGTGCTTCAGCATTTCGCGGGCGCGGGCCAGGCGGCGCTGCTTCAGCCAGGCATGGGGTGGCAGTCCGGTGGCCTGGCGGAACACCCGGGCGAAGTGGAACGGCGACAGGTTGACTGCTGCCGCCAGCGCTTCCAGTGAGGGCGGGTCGGCCAGTTGGCTTTCCAGCAGTTCGCGGGCGCGGGCTACGGCCAGGGGTTCGTGGCCAGGGGGCGAAGGCTCGGCGCACTGCCCGTGCCGCTGCACCAGGGCCAGCACCGCCTGGCGCCAGGCCGTCTGCTGCTGCAAGGCGCTGGCGCTGGCTTCAGACAACTGATGCAGCTGGCTGAAAGCGAGGGCCAGGGCCGGGTCATGGATCACGCTGTCCTTGAAGCTGGGCATACCGTGGCGGCCCAGTTCCAGTTCGTCGAGCACACCGGTGACCCGCTCGTGCTCGGGATAGAAGCCGCGATAACGCCAGCCGGCTTCATGGGCCGTAGCGCCGGTATGCAGTTCGTCGGGGTTGATCAGCACCATGCTGCCGACCGGTGCCAGATGCTCGCTGCCGCGGTGCCAGAAGCGTTGGGCGCCCGACTCGATCACGGTGAATACGTAGCCCTCGTGCACATGCGGGGCGAAGCGCTGCTGATAGTAGCGAGCGTGCAGCATCTCGACGTCGCCCAGGGCTGGCGCCTGCCAGAGGTGTGTCTGCTCGCGCAAGGGTGTGCTCATGCCAGCCAGCTGCGTAGAAAGAAGAAGATCAACATGCTCACCAGCATGCTCAGCAACACGCTGCGGGTCAACAGCACCAGGGCGATGGCCACAAGGGAGCCCAGCAGGTAGGGGTTGAGCAGGCTTAGGTTGAGCTGGTGGTCAGCTATGAAGATGATCGGGCCGCAGATGGCGGTGAGCATGCCCGGCACGGCAAAGCCGAGAAACTGCCGGGCATTCGAGCTCAGGCGCAAGGGCAGGCGTGGCTCCAGGAATGCGTAGCGGTTGAGGAACACGATGGCGCCCATGGCGAAAATCAGGATCCAGGTCATGCGCGGGCTCCGGCGAATTTCTGGCAAATGAACCCGGCGCTCATGCCCAGCAGGCCTGCGACCACCAGGGCGGTTTCCCAGTGCCAGTAGCTGAACAGCACCGAACAGAACAGCGACACGGCTACGCACACCACGGTGGCCAGGTTGCGCACCAGCGGGGCGATCAGGGCGACAAAAGTGGCGACAATGGAGAAATCCAGGCCGAACTGGTCCAGGTGTGGAATATTCTGGCCCAGCAGTATGCCGGCCAGGGTGAACAGGTTCCAGGCAATGTAGAAGGTCAGGCCCACCCCCAAGGCATACCAGCGGTTGAATTGCTGCTGGTCGTACTGGCTGGTCAGGGCGAAGAATTCGTCGGTCAGCAGAAAGCCCAGGCCCAGGCGCCAGCGCAGCGGCTGGCTGGATAGTACCGGGCGCATCGACAGGCCATACAGCAGGTGCTGCGAGGTCAGCAGCAGGGTGGTGAGCAGGATCGACGCCAGGTTGGCACCCCCCTTGAGCATGCCAATGGCCACCAGCTGCGCGGCGCCGGCAAAGACGATGGCCGACAGCCCTTGCCCCTGCCAGGCGCTGAGGTTGGCCTCGATGGCCATGGAACCGGCCAGCAGTCCCCAAGGGGCAACGGCCAGGGACAACGGGATAATGGCAATGGCGCCGTGAAGGAAGGCTTGGCGGGCGATGTGGGGCATGATGGCTGCATTACGGCTACGTGGCAGGCCAGCATGACAGACGGGGCAGGGGATGGCTTGAACGATCTTGCTGGTCGACGTGTGTTCGCCTCAACCTCAGCGGCCACTTGACAACAGGGCCGCAAAGCGGCCCCGAATGCACCTGGGTTATGGGCGGCTGGTCAGCAGCTGTTGCGCCGTTGCGCAGCCATTGATGTCTACGGCTTTCTGCAGCAGGCTCGTGCGCTGCTGTGGGTCGAGGTCGCCAAGCAGGCGGTACACCTCGGCCTGGTAGTCGCGCTGACGCCCCCACAGCATTTCCAGGCCTTGTGGCCGGCTGCGGTTGCAGGCCAGGCGTGTGGCCGGTTGCGGGTAGTAGGGGGCGTACACGGTGGCCATGCTGGGGATGGCCTCCAGCGCTGTACGGTACTCGCTGCTGACGTTGTAGGGCCGGCACCAGGTGGCGATGGCTGGCGCGGGTGCGGCAAACCCCTGCTTGAGGCTGGCTTCGAGCAACGGGCAGGCGGCCTCCGGGATTTGCGCGACGGGCAGGTACGTCATGTAGTACAGCGCCAGGCGGTACTGCGCAACCGGGTGGCCAAGCGCTACCGATTTTTTCAGCAGGGCTACCGCTGTCGGCAAAGTGTGGGCCATGGCCTGGCCCTGGCGGCTAAGCTCGGGGTCGCCGCCCACTGCGGTGCGCAGCGTGCTGGCAGCATCGCCCTGGTCATCGGCCTGCTCCAGCAGCGGCAAGGCCTGACGGTAGAGCAAGTCGGCATGAGGGTCAATGCGTACCTCCAACGCTTGCGCGGCCAGTGGCACCAGCGCAGCCAACAGCGGGGGCAGGCGTCGCACAAGGCTCACAGGCGAACCCCATGGATGGCCAGGTACGGATGGACGGCTTCGGTGTTCATGGCGGTCAAGCGTGCGCCTCGGACAAATCGTAACGACGACGTATTCTACCCATCCAAGAGGGGTGGCCGAAAGACCACTCGGCAACTGTCAGACGAGCTTGATCGGCGTGACCTTGCGCTGGCCATGTTTTTCCTGGGCCAGCCCAAGCTTGGCGGTGATCACCTTGGCCAAGGCATTGTTGCCCAGATCGTTCAGGTGCAGGCGGTCGATGAACAGGTCGGCGCCGAACACTGGCGAGCTGTCGAGCATGCAGTTCATGTCGTAGCAGGGCACCGGGTCGGCCTGGCTTTTGATGCGGCGGAAAAATGTCGAATGCAACTGTCTGTCGAATGCGCCCTCCAGCAGCCGGTCGAAGTTCGCCGGTTGTTGCTGAAGCGCGGTCAGCATGGCTTGCTCACCGGCGGGCAGAGTATCCCTGCACCAGGGCAGCAAGGGTTGCAGGATGAAGGTGAGCGTGGCGTGGCTGTCTGCTAGCAAGCGGTCCCATTGGCGCAAGGTACGGCCAATGTTGTCGGCGGCACGGGCCAGCCGTTTTTCCGGGGGCGACAGCGGCCAGCTGACCGGGGCCGCGGCCGCAGGAGGCGCCAGCGCCTGGCCGATACGCCGCCACAGCGACTGCCGACGGGGTGGTGCGCAGGGCTGCAGGCCTTCGCTGAAACTGTTGAGAAAGGCCTGGTAGGCCTTGGCATGCTGCGGGTCGTTGGTACCTGCGAGGACTTCACACAGGGCTTCGTGGGCCAGGCTGTTGAGGCCACTGAGCACCACCACATGGCCGAGCTGGCCAAGGCGGTGCTGGTGGGTCAGGAACATCATCAATTCCTGGGTGGCATTGAGCCCGCAGCCGGCCAGGCTCAGCCAGACTTCGCCGGTGAGCATCGACAGGTGCGAGGCCACCGTGTGTTCGTCGGAGCTGGCGCCGATGCCCAGGGCTGTGGAGCCCCCGACCAGCAGGTTGATGCGTGACGCACCACCGTGCTCGGCCGCCGAAAAGCGCTTGCCGGCGCAATGGCTGTAGCGCAAGCCAAGGGCATCGGTGTTGATGGTGCCGGAGCGGTAGCCGGTTTCGTGCACATGCAGGGTATAGGGCGCACGGCGACTGCCCAGCAGGAGAAAACGCTGGTAGTCCTGCTGCAGCGGAGAAGGAGACGGGCGCGTGTCAATCGTGGTCATGGTCTCTCCTTCGCCGATGCCAGGCGCGGTGCAGCAGATTCAGGCCGCCAGTTCCTTGAGATTGTAAAGCAAGCCGCCGGCGGCGATCAGCAGCAGGGCAACGCCCGAGGCCAGGCTGATGACGCGGTTGCTGCGCTGCGAGGCGATCTTGCCGATGGCGAAGATGTACAGGCTGAGCACGGCGAAATCGATGGCCACCCACAGTAGTGACAGCACCACCATGCTCTTGCCGAATGATTCGGTGATCTGGATGAACTGCGGAAAGAAGGCGATGAAGAAAATGATGTCTTTCGGGTTGGAAATGCCCACCATGAAGCCTTGCATCAGCCCACCGCGCCCAGCCTTGGGGGCCTCGCTCGCCGAGTCAGACGCGGGTGCGCGCAGGGCGTCCCTCAGCGTGCCGATGGCAATGTAGCCGATGAACAGGCAGCCCAGCAGGCTCATGGTGCTGAGCCATGCCTTGTCGATGGCGGCACTGGTGAGGATGATCCAGGCTGCCGCGCCGATCAGCACCAGTGAAGCCCAGTTGGTGCCGACGGCGGTGAACATGGCCTTGCGCGAGCCGGAGGCGGCCGCAGTGTTGACGATCAGTGCCACCACCGGGCCGGGAGTGGCGATCAGTAGCAGCACGGTGAGGGCATAGGTGGCGGTGAGTGCGGTATTCACGGTCAGTTCTCGATCAGTATGTCGGTTGTCGCCTGGTGTGCGGCATGGGCGTGGAACGGGCAGCGTGACGGGTTGAGCGAGCCTGTCTCCTGCAGTTGATACTGCTTCCACTCGTAGTTGTCGGTATCGCCGAAAAAGCCAAGGGTGTCGGGCACAACGCCGTCGTTGTAGTGGTGCACGCGCTCGCGAATGCGCTCGCGGATGCGCTTGCCACTCTCGGTGTTGGCGTTGGCCACTTCGTCGAAGTTCTCCCGCGGGTTGATGACGAAGGTGATGTGCTGGCCCAGATTGCGGCTTTTCATCTGCTGATGACCGGGGAAGTTCATGTTGATGAACAGTGGCATGCCGGCATAACAGAACGACCAGCCGGCATCGTCGGGATCGGTCGGGATGCTCTGAGGCCAAGGGTGTGGGTCGCGTGCGTGCACGCCGCGCAGTACCTTCCAGGCCAAGGCCTGCTGCTCGGCCAGGCTGCTGCCGGCTGCGGTTTCGAGAAACACCACCAAAGGGCTGCCGATGCGCTGCTTGGGGGCGATCGGTGCGACGGTGCGCACGTAATTGGCCAGGCCCTGTGCGATGTCATCGGCCAGTTGCTCGGCGCGGGCGAAGAGAATGTGGCAGGTTTCGCCGTTTACCGCCTTGCGGCCGAACAGGCAGGGGAATTCGGGGTTGGCAAGAATGTTGCGGAAGTGTTCTATGGTTTTGAACGTCCAGTGTTGCATGTTGTAACCATGTTCAGCGGCGAGCTCCAGCGCATCCAGGCGATAGCAATTTCCATATCCCGTAAACATGATTTCCCCAGGCGTTGATTTAAGTGAACGTTCCAGTCACATGCAGGCAGGATCTTGGTGATGTTTGTTATTTACCAGCATTTTCCGAGACGCTCCTGTCGTTGTAAAACGCGTGGAACTATGACCTACTATTAGTCTTACTCATGCTCGGGACGCCGCCATGTCGGAACGGATTCAGGCCTTGCACGCACTGCGTGCCTTCGAGGTGGCCTCTCGCTATGGCTCTTTCACCCGTGCGGCTGAAGAGCTGGCTTTGACCCAGGGCGCCGTCAGCCACCACATCAAGACCCTCGAAGCCCTGTTCGGCTGCGACCTGTTCGAACGTCGGGGGCCGAAATTGAGCCTGACCGAGCACGGCCGCCTGCTGGCGCAAGAGCTGAAGGTGGGCTTCAAGATCATCGAAAATGCCTGCGCACTGCTGCGTCAGGATCGCTACGGCCTGCGCCTGAAGGCGCCGTCCACGCTTACGGTGCGCTGGCTGCTGCGGGCGCTGGATGCCTTCAAGAAGGTCGAGGACAACTGCAGCGTGCAGCTATCCAGTGTGTGGATGGATATCGACAGCGTGGACTTCTATTCCGAGCCCTACGACTGCGCCATTCTCCTGGCCAGCGGGCGTTTTCCCGCCGATATCGAGAGCTTCAAGCTGTTCGATGAATGGCTGATCCCGGTATGTCATCCGGATTACATGACGCAGGCACATCCGCAACTGTCCGACCTGCCCCGATGCGAGTTCCTGCACCCGTCGCCCGACCGGCGTGACTGGCGGCGTTGGCTGGCGCGAATGGATGCGCTGGACATCAGCATCGATCAGGGGCAGGTGTTCGATACCCTCGACCAGGGCATATCGGCCGCCCAGCAAGGCCTGGGCATTTCAGTGGTCGATCTGGTACTGGCCAGTACCGACCTGGCCGCCGGACGTTTGGTCACGCCTTTCAAACATGCCGTGGCCACCGGCGACGGTTACTACATGACCTGGCTCAAGGCCAGCCCAAAAGCGCGGCAGATGCACAAGCTGCGTGACTTCCTGCTCGGCCGGGTACCGCCGCTGGTCTACAAGGACATCAACTACCTGTACGGTTGAATACCCGATCGAGCATCAGTCGGCGAGGATGCACCGGCTGCGTAACAGGCGCTAAAACACTCATGCCAGGCACGACACAGGTAGAATAACGCCATCTACAGACAATCCAGAGGTCGACGCAGTGGAGTTGCAGCAGGGTTTTGTCCTGACCCGGCACTGGCACGATACGCCGGAAGGCACCTGCGTGGAGTTCTGGCTGGCCACCGATGCCGGGCCGCGGCTGTTGCGGCTGGCGGCGCAGGAGTCTGTGGCTTTCATTCCTCAGGCGCAGGCCGAGCATGCCCGTGGGCTGCTGGCCAACGAAGCAGGGACCAAGCTCAAGCCACTGCGCCTGAAAGACTTCGAGCATCGCCCGATGCTCGGTCTCTATACCCGCCAGCATCGCCAGTTGATGCAACTGGAGCAGCGTCTGCGCACGGCCGGTATCGACGTGTTCGAGGCCGATATCCGCCCGCCGGAGCGTTACCTCATGGAGCGCTTCATCACGGCGCCGGTGCAGTTCACTGGCCAGCCGGATGCGCAGGGCGTTTACCGGGAAGCCCAGCTCAGGCCGCTGCCAGGCTATCGCCCGGCGCTGCGCCTGGTGTCGCTGGATATCGAGACCAGCGAGCGTGGTGAGCTGTACAGCATCGCGCTGGAGGGCTGTGGTCAGCGCCAGGTGTACATGCTCGGCCCGGCCAACGGCGATGCCAGCGGGCTTGACTTCGACCTGGAGTATTGCGCTGATCGCGCCGCCTTGATCACCCGGCTCAACCAGTGGATGGCCAGGCATGACCCGGACGCGATCATTGGCTGGAACCTGGTGCAGTTCGACCTGCGCCTGCTGCATGAGCACGCCAAGTCGTTGCAGGTGCCTCTGGCCCTGGGGCGCAACGGTGCGGTCATGACCCTGCGCAGCCATGCCGGCGGCGGCCATGTCTTCGCCGATGCGCCGGGGCGGCTGCTGATCGATGGCATCGAGGCGCTGCGTTCGGCTACCTGGAGTTTTCCCTCGTTCAGCCTGGAGAACGTTGCCCAGACCCTGCTGGGTGAAGGCAAGGCCATCGACACGCCGTACCAACGCATGGACGAAATCAATCGCCGCTTCGCCGAAGACAAACCGGCCCTGGCGCGCTACAACCTGAAGGACTGCGAACTGGTCACGCGCATTTTCGCCCATACCCGGCTGCTCGACTTCCTGCTCGAACGTGCGTCGGTGACGGGGTTGGCCGTGGACCGCAGCGGTGGGTCGGTAGCCGCGTTCTGTCACTTGTACATTCCACAGATGCACCGCCTTGGCTTCGTCGCGCCCAGCCTTGGCAGCCGCCCGGACGAAGCCAGCCCCGGCGGCTTTGTCATGGACTCGCGGCCAGGGCTTTATGACTCGGTGCTGGTGCTGGACTACAAGAGCCTGTACCCGTCGATCATCCGTACCTTTCTCATCGACCCGGTCGGGCTGATCGAAGGCCTGCGTCTGCCTGACGACGCACATTCGGTCGAGGGCTTTCGTGGTGGGCGTTTTTCACGCACACAGCACTGCCTGCCATCCATCGTCGAACGGGTGTGGCAGGGCAGGGAAGCGGCCAAGCGCGAGGGCAATGCGCCGCTGTCACAGGCCTTGAAAATCATCATGAATGCCTTCTACGGAGTGCTTGGCTCCAGCGGTTGCCGTTTCTTCGACCCGCGCCTGGCGTCGTCGATCACCATGCGCGGCCACCAGATCATGCGCCAGACCAGGTCCCTGATCGAGGCGTGCGGCTACGATGTGATCTACGGGGACACCGACTCCACCTTTGTCTGGCTCAAGGGCGCCCATGCCGAGGCAGACGCGGCGCGCATCGGCCGCGAGCTGGTGGCAAAGGTCAACCAATGGTGGCAAGCCCATCTGCACGAGACCATGAACCTTCAGAGTGCGCTCGAGTTGCAGTTCGAGGTGCATTACCGGCGCTTTCTGATGCCCACCATCCGCGGTACCGACGAAGGCAGCAAGAAACGCTATGCCGGCCTGGTGCAGCGGCCCGACGGTGCTGAAGAAATGGTTTACAAGGGCCTGGAATCGGTGCGCACCGACTGGTCACCGCTGGCCCGGCAGTTCCAGCAGGAACTCTACGGCCGTGTGTTCCGCAGCGAGCCCTACCGTGATTACGTGCGCGAGTATGTGCGGCGAACGTTGGCGGGCGAGCAGGACGAACTGCTGGTTTATCGCAAGCGCCTGCGTCGCCCGTTGGCCGATTACCAGCGCAACGTGCCGCCGCATGTGCGTGCTGCGCGCCTTGCCGACGACTACAACAGGCGTCTGCAGCGCCCCCTGCAGTACCAGCGTGGGGGCTGGATCAGTTACGTGATCACCACCGCTGGCCCTGAGCCGCTGGAAAACCTGCAGGCACCGATCGACTACGATCACTACATCAGCCGTCAGCTCCTGCCGGTGGCCGATGCCATCCTGCCCTTTGTCGGCGATGATTTCGCGCGTCTTACCGACCATCAGTTACTGCTGTTCTGAGCGGGTGGTAGATAGCTAGGCGTCAGCATGACGCTACAGTCTTCAGACTCGGTCCTCCATGTCGTCGCGGAGGCAGAGATGCAGAACAATAGCAGTCAACCATCGGCTGTGGTCGATACCCTTGCCATGGCACAAGCATGCCAGGATCACTACATTGCACAGCGGCTGCCGGCCTGGATGAAGCGGCTGAGCATGGCCGAATTCACCCTGCTGAGCGAGGCGCTGCCTGAACTGCTGGCCTGCCGCGCAGGCTTGTCGTCAGCGCTGGCGCGGCTACGCAACCTGAATGCATTTACCCAGCCCTTGCTGCAGCAGGCGCTCGGTGCCCACGGTGACCTTGACGCCGATCGCCTGTACTTTCGCCAGTGGTACACCTTTACCTCGCCCACGATCCATTATGTAACCAGTCGGCTTCCGGTTGTTGGCAGCGATTACTACGACATCCCTCTGCTCGAGGCCGCCTTAGGCAATTTCACCGCAGAACAGCAACGCGACCAGCCACAGGGCAATTGCCTGGTCGATGTGCGCGGCGCAAAGCGTAGTGAACTGTCTGCACCGGGCTTCGCCAGGCTGTGTCGAACGCTGGATCTTGGGCAGAAATACCAGGCGCATCTGGATTCGGTACTCCAGCCCGAAGTCAGAGGATTGCTGACACGACGGCAACGCTACAGCATGCTGGTGGATGCCCTGCAAGCCAGGGCTCAGGGCGTATTGAGCGCAGAGGAACTGCAGTGGGTGGTGGCGCTCTGCACCAAGGACACGCTCGGCAAGCTCGAAGGCGCATCGGTTCGCGTGCGACAGTTGGCGGTGTTCGGCTGCCGCTTGCAGCAGATCGTTGTGCTGGACGTGATCGACGCGGGCCTGTTGTTCAACACCAGCAAGCGCGTGTTGGTCTATGTACCGGGTGACCCGCACGGCCCCTGGAGCGTGCGCAGCGATCTGGAAGATTACGCTCGCCGGGTGCTTGGCAAACGCCTGCGCGAAGATGACTACCGGCGTTTTTTCAACCGCTTCGTACGCCGACGCGATAGCCAGCGATTCTTCTCGGCCGTCAGTGAGCGCCTCGATGACGTGCCTGGCTGGGCAACTCGGGACCTCGATGAGCAGACCTTTGCCTATCGCCTGCCACTGTTCGAACACCTTGCTGACGACTGGATTGCGCGGATCAAGGACGATGCTGCGGTCATCGCCCCGCCCGTGGCCTTGCTTGATCGCGAGGTCCAGGCCGAACACGCCCGCCGTTTGCGTGCTGAAGGCTGGACCCTGTTGGGTGTTGCAGGGTTCTTCGTTCCGGGCATCGGCGCGGTGTTGTTGGGGGTGATGGCCTGGGAACTGCTTGAGCAGACGTTCCAGGCTGTAGGGGACTGGCAGGACAACGAACGCAATGCGGCGCTGGCGCACCTGCTGAATGTAGGCAAGGGGCTGCTGGCTGTCGGGGCAACCGTTGCCGTCGTTGCCACGGCCCGGCGCGCCTGGAGCGTGGTGGACAAGCTGGTACCCGCGCAGCTGGAAAACGGTGAGGAAAAACTGTGGAACGCAGACCTCAGCCCCTATCGCTGCGAAAGCCCGCCAGACACGGCGGAGCCGGACATGGAGGGTATGCACCGCCTGGGCGAGCGCCGCTGGATCAGCATGGACGGGCACTGGTATGAGATGACCTGGCACGACCACGATGAACAGTGGCAATTGCTCCCTTATCAGGGCTATGCGCCGCCGCTGCGTCACAATGGGGCCGGTGCCTGGCGGCTGTGGTGCGAACAGCCCGCCGAGTGGGGCGACACACGCCAGTTGTTCCGCCGCCTGGGCGGGCCATTCAGTGACCTTGACGATGCGCAGATCGACCGGTCGCTGGCGATCCATGGCCTCGATGATCAGCACCTACGAGCTTGGCATGTGTATGGCCGACCGCCGGAGGCAGCGTTGGTCGACACCGTCACGCGCGTGCGGCTCGCTGGCAGGATTGGTACGTTGGTCAACCAGTTGCGCGAGGGCGGTGTAACCGCAGACCCGCAACTGCTGCAGCGGGTCATGAGCCTTCCACAGGCGGCCGGCAAGGGCGGGGCAGCGTTGGCCGATGTGGCCTGGGCCGGGCGACGAGAACTGCTACAGGCGATGTACGATGAGCAGAATCCCGACACGGACACTGGCCGCCTCTTACGACAGAATTTTGCCAGCCTGCATCGCTTGGCCGCCGATGAGGTGTTGCGCGATGCCAGCGAGGATGACCTGCAGCTTTTACGTGAGACGGGGCGCGTGCCGTTGCTGGTGGCCGAGGCAGCAAGGTTGCAGGTTGCGCGAATCCGAATGGCGCGGGTGTTTGAGGCGCTGTGCATCGATACGCCGCAAAACCTCGACCTGGCGCGTGTGGTCTTGAATATGCTGGTACATGTGCCGGGGGCTGGTGGGCCGGGGTGGCGGTTGTTCGACGGTGATGCTGGCGAGCCGTTGTTGACGGTCGAGGGATCGGGGCAGACATTTGACGTGCTTCATCGTCATGGGCTGTTCCGCCTGCGTGCCCGAACGCAAACGGATATCGGTGAGACAGGCGAGTTGTTCGAGACCTTGGCCGCAGCCTATGACGACGCCTCGCAAGCGGCCATCGCTCAAGGCCAGCCCTTTGTGCCTGCGCTGCGCCAGGCGCTGACCAACCTGGCTTTCGACCAACGCCAGACTGTGGTGAATCTGCTCAGGCTGGAGCAGCCGAGCGGCTCGTTTCTCGCGCCGCAACGTCTGGCTGATGGCCGGATTGGTTACCCCATGGCGGGCGGCAGGCTCTGGGGGGCGTTAGGGCTAAACAGGCCAAGGGCGCTTCAGGCCCGGTTGCGAGACCTGTATCCGGCCTTTACCGACGAACAGATCGAGCGCTGGTTGGCCTCAAGTGACGCGCAGGCCAGGTTATCTATGCTGGAGCAGCAATATGGGGTGCTCAAGAGGCACTTGACCCAGTGGGCACGCAGTGCCTTGCTGTCACCAGAACTGGCCGCCCGGCGTGAGTTCAGAAAGGGGCTGATCAACTGCTGGCGCTGTCTTGTGCCGGAATTGCAAGGGCAAGCAGCACTGGAGGACGGGCGCTTCATGCTGACCCAGACCATCAGCCGCTTGCGCCAGCTGCCGGTCCTGCCCGCGCAAGTGGGCTTTCCCCACGTCTCGATCCTGGCCTTGCGCGCCATGCGCGTGGAGCACGTTCCGGACGAGTTTCTGCGGGCGTTTCCCAACTTGCGCAACCTGGAAATCACCAACTGCCGACTCACGCGTTTGCCATTGCCTCTGATGCTTGTCCAGAGGCTGGAGGTACTCGACTTGTCTGGTAACCAGATCACGCTCGACCAAGGCCAGGCGTTGGTCTTGGCAGATTGCCGGTCCCTGGTGTACCTGAACCTTTCGGACAACCCGTTGCGCAGGGCATTTTCCGTCCAGGCAATGATCGAGCTGAATGCCCTCTACCTGTCGAACACTCAGTTACCCGAGTGCCCCTACGGGCTGATGGACGCGCCAGAACTGCACACCCTGAACCTCAGCGACAACCGTATTTCTGAACTGCCCGAGGGTTTTCATCAGTCGCAGTTGTGGCGTTCGGGCAGGGTCGAGCTTTCCGGCAATCCGCTGGGGGCAGCATATGACGGGGTTTCAACCTGGCATTTGCTTGAGGCCAGTCGCGTGCCTTACCGGTTGCGCATTCTGGATGCGTTGCCTGGCGAACGTCGAGATGAAATGGCGGCACTGTGGGCCCATCTGGAGGCCGAGGAGCAATCGGAAGAGTTTTTCAATACCCTGTCGATGCTGACAGAATCCGGCGCCTTCAGTTTCTCATCGACTGCATCCGCGCTGGCGGCCCGTGTGTTCGACATGCTCCAGGCGATGTCTGAGCATGATGCCCTCAGGCAAGAGCTGTTCGAGCACGCAGCGGCGACCGGTTGCCAGGATAACGCCACCGCGCGTTTCGCCGACCTGGAACTGCGAGTGATGATATGGCGCACGAGGCACAGCGGATCTGCCCGGCCTGAACGGGCCTTGCTGAAGCTCGGTGCCCGGATGTGGCGGTTGGCGGTGCTTGAGCAAATTGCCGCTGAACATGCTTATCGGGTGGGGGCGGGTGCTGAATCGATCGAATTCGCCTTGGCCTATCGAATCGGCTTGCGCAAGTCTCTGGACTTGCCTGCCCAACCCGATGAAATGCTTTATGCAGGGATCCCTGCCTTGAGTAATCAGGACCTTCTCCTGGCCCGTGAAAGGATCCTGGCGCGACAGACTCGGGAGGGCATTGCTGATTACCTGTCACGCCAGTGGTTCTGGCAGGATTACTTGCGCAAGGCCTCGGCGGTTCGCTTGCAAGTGCCCCAATCCATGCACGCTGAGCTGGAACGGCTGATGGCGCTGGGGAATCGGGACGAGGAAATCGCGCGGCTGCAGATCCGCAATCAGCAACGCGAGCATGCGGTGTTGCTGCAGTTGACGCTGGAGGCGCTGGACCGGAACACGGTGCAGCGTCCGCTCCGCTAGCGGGTTGGCGGTTGTCTGAACGCAGGCATTAGCTATATAGCGCCTGGCGGGGAGCAGGCAACTTAGTCTGGCCTCTTTTCATGAAGAGGCCCCCGCTATGGACACCACTTTGCCGTCAGATGCGCAGGCCGCCATCGACGCTTTCCAGGACGGCATCATCGGCAGGCGCCTGCCACCCTGGTTGCGTCATGCACCTGCTGAGCAACTGCCTGATATCGGCAGGGCATTGGCAAACAGCCTTCGCTGCTGTGAGCAAGTGAACACGGTGCTGCGAGGTATCGAGGGCATCGACCGTTTCGTCGCATCAGCCCTGGGGAAGGCCCTCGACGAGCGTTACGGGCTTGGCCGTAACCCTTACTCGCTCAGGTTTCTGGAGGGCCGCCGGGAAGCTGTGATCAACAGTCAGCCGGTGGGCGCGCACCTGACGGCCGTGGTCTATGAAGAAAAGCCGCTGCTCGAAGTGGCATTGCGCAACTTCACGGCCGCCCAGGCGCAGGAAGGTGGCCAGCCGCGTGGTAACCGCCTGCTGCTTCCACGCCACGGCACGGTCAAACCCCCTACAAGCATCGAGTTTGCCGGACTGTGCCGTGAGCTGGACCTGGGTGAGTGCTATCAACGTCATCTGGATGCCATCCTCACGCCCGCTGGCAGTGCCGAGCGCCTGGTATCACAGCTTGTAGATGCCACGCGCTACACCATGCTTGCGGACGCCTACAAAGCCAGGCAGGAGGGAACGCTGGATGCCAGCGAACTCAATGTGATGGTGGCTGTGTGCGAGAAGGGTGAGCTGCCTCGCTTGGCGGGCGACCTTGTGCAGGCCAGGCAACTGAAGTTGCTGGGCTGCCAGATTGAGCAGGTGACTGTGTTCGTTGTGGTTGAGCAGGGCGTTTTGTTCAACACGACGCGTCGGGTGTTGCTTTACGTGCCTGGGGACCCTTTTTCGCCTTGGCGCGCGTTCGAGAGCCTCGACAAACTGAACCGCGAACTGGGCCGCCGCTTGCGAGACAAGGCCTATCAGCGTTTCTTCAGCCGCTTCGTGCTGCGGCGTGACAGCCAGGCTTTTTTTGCCCAGGTCGCGGAGCGCTTCGATGATCTGCCGAGCTGGGCTTTTCGCGATCTCGAACCGCGTTTGCAGGCTTACCCACAGCCGTTGTTCATCAGCCTGGCGCAGGCACGTATCCACCAGATCAAGGAAGATGCGGCGATGATCGCGGTCCCTGTGGCCAGGCTGGATCGTGAGGTTCAGCGCCAGCATGACCTGCGCCTTGCCGCCGAAGGATGGGCGCTGCTCAACCTGGCCAGTTTTTTTGTGCCTGGGGTTGGCCTGGCGCTGCTGGCCGTGACGGCCTGCGAACTGCTGGGCGAGGTCTACCATGGCGTCGAGGCCTGGCAGGAAGGCGATCGCCAGGAGGCGCTCGACCATTTGACCCATGTGGCGACAGACCTTGCCGTGCTGGCGACCACGGTCGCCGGGGTGGGTGTGGCTCGACGGGTTTGGGCACGCTCTGCGAAGGTCGATGCCATGGTGCCGGCTCGGCTGGAGGACGGCACTGAGAAACTCTGGCAACAAGACGTGACGCCGTTTCAAAGCCAGGCCCCCGTTGCCGCCTCAAGCCCGGACGCCTTGGGTATTCGGCGTCAGGACGGGCGGGCCTGGATCGAAATGGACGGGCATCACTATCGCGTGACCGAGGCAGGTGATGATCAATGGCAGTTGCATCCGGTCGACGGCCACGGGCCGTTGCTGCGCCACAATGGCGCAGGTGCCTGGCGGTTGTGGAGCGAGCAACCGGCTCGGTGGACTGACAGATACCGCATGTTCCGGCGTTTGGGTGAGCCCTTCAATGGGCTGAATGACGAACAGATTGATCAGGTTCTGCTGTTCCATGGCCTTGATGGCGACTATGTGCGGGGCTTGCATGTACACGCCCAGCCTCCGAGCCCCGGGATGATCGACAGTGTGGAGCGGGTCAGGCTTGATCAACGCATCCGCAGCATGATTGGCCGTCTGCGCAGCGGCGAGCCGGTAGAAGATGCAACAGTGCTCGATCACGCTCGGCGCTTGCCAGGCGCGAGTGGCCTGACAGGTCAGGCACTGGCCGCGCTGGCATGGACGCAACGCCGAACACTGCTGCAGCACCTTTTCGAAGCCTTGCAGCCCAGCGACACCCCTGGCAGCGCGGCGCTGCGTCGGGTGTTCCCGGGGCTGAGCGCGCGCACTGCGCAAGCACTGGTACAGACCGCCAGCAGCATTGATCGCACGCGGCTGCTGTCCAGCGGCAGGGTTGCATTGGGGCTGGCCGAGGCGGCAAGGGGCAGTGTGCTGGCGACACGCCAGGCTCGGGTATTTGAAGCGTTGTACCTTGATACTCCGCAGCAAGCAGACCTGGCACGGGTGGCCTTGGGCTTGCTGCGGTATCTACCCGGAGGCGACCAAGGTGTGTGCTGGCGTCTGTACGAAGGTAGCCTGGGCGGGCCGATGCTGGCGAAGACTGAGCAAGGGCCGCGGGCGTTCGATCTGGTACATCTGAACGGCAGGTTTCAACTGCATGGCAGCCAGGGCACGGCGCTGGGTGAGGCAGGTGAGTTGTTCGACGTCATGGCGCCAGCCTATACCGAAGGGCAACGGCAGGTGATGGGGATCGGCGATCCATTCGCGCACAACCTCAGGGTGATGTTGGCGCGCGAAGCAGCACGCCATCGTGATGAGATCAGTCGTTTGCTTGGCGCGGTACGCCCAGGTGCTGTCCGAGGGCCCATGCGCTTGGCCGATGGACGTATTGGCTACCCGCTGGGTGGTGGCGGAGTAGGTGGTTTCGCATCAAGGGGCAATGCCCTGAGGGCAACGCTGCGTGATCTCTTTCCGTGGTTGAGTGATGAGCAGGTCGAGACCTTCGCCGATGACGCCAGGCGTTCAGGGCATCAGATTGAACACGTACTGGCTGACCTTCGCAATGAGTTCGCCATCCTGCGCATGACACTGAATACCTGGGTGGCACGAGGGCAGGGCGATGTCAGGGAAGATCGAGAGGCTTTACGCCAGACGTTGTTCAATTGCTGGCGGCGGTCGGTGGGCGTGGGGGAACTGCAGATCAATGCACAGGAAAACCTCCATGTCATGTTCTGCAATTTCAGATCGAGCGGCTTGCCCAACATACCCGCACAGGTCAGCTTCAGAGGTGTGACCAGCCTGTCGCTGCTGCACCTTGACCTTCTGGAGGTGCCCAGCAGCCTGTTGCTGGCTTTCCCTAACCTGCAAACCCTCGATCTGGGTGGGAACCTGTTGACGCGCCTTCCGCAGCCGTTGCTGCAGATAGCGCAGCTGCGGCATCTGAGCCTGACCAACAACCGGATCGTCCTGAACATTACACAAACCGCCACACTGGCCAGTTGCACGAGCCTGCAGTCTCTCGACCTGTCCCACAACCCCCTGGGGAGCCGGTTCACGTTGGCGGGTTTGGCTGAGTTGCGTTGGCTGAACTTGCGCGACACACAGATCTCGCAGTTTCCACTGGGCGTGTTCGACAACGCTCAGTTGGTATCCGTTGACTTGCGGGATAACCGGATCAGGCACATTCCAGAGGGTTTCTACCAGTTGCCCGTGTGGCATCGGCGGCGGTTTCGCTTGAATGCGAACCCCTTGGGCGAGGCCCAGACGTTACGCTTGCAGGCTTCGTTGAGCAGCGTCGATCCGGCCCTCGACGAGGAGCAAGTGCTTCTGCGCCTGCAGCACGCGCGTGAAGTCTGGGGGGATGCCGTGGCCCCGGAGCATCGCGGCTTGATGCTTGCAGCCTGGGACTCGCTGGATGCAGGGCAGGACGCCGAGCGTTTTTTCCGTGTGCTTCGCCAGTTGTTGCTGTCCGAAGACTTTCGTGTCAATGCGCGTGCACTGGGCAATCGGGTAATGGCGGTATTGCAAGCGATGGCCATTACGCCAGAGCTGCGGCAGAACTTGCTGTCAGTGGCCAATGATGAGTGGGGGTGCCAGGACGGTGCAACCTGGTGCTTGAGCAACCTTGAACTGAATTTGTTGGTTTGGCAGGTTGAGCACGCGGCTCAGGGAGAAAGCGAACGCGCTTTGCTAGACCTGGGCAGACGTTTATGGCGCCAGGATGCAGTCGACATGTTCGCTACCCGATGGGCGCTACAGCATGGCAGGACGCTGGAAGGAAGCGAGGTGGGGCTGGCTTTCAGGGTCGGGCTGAGGGAGCGTCTCGACTTGCCACTGCAGGTGGGAGAAATGAGCTTCCTTGCGATCTCAGGCGTCCTGGATGCGGACCTGGCAGAAGCAGAGGCTGCGGTGCGGGATGCGGAAACGCCGGAAGAGATTGCCCGCTCCATGGTTGACCGTGAATTCTGGCAGGCGCACCTGGAGCGTTCCCATCCTGAGCGATTCGCTGCGGTCGACCTGCCGTTCAGAAGGCAACTTGAAAGGGTGCTTGACGACGAAGCGCTGAGCGAAGGGGCCATGATCGACCAGGCGGATGCCATTCGTGATGCACAGCGCGCTGCACGCAGAGGGCTGATGCTGGATATGACGATTCAAGCGATGGAAGTTGGACCCAAGGGGCCATCGATCGATGTGCGTTGACATGCGCTCAGGGCAAGGGGGTGCCTGGCCCTGCCACAGCGGCTTTGGGCTATGCTCAATCAAGCTGACAGTGGTTTTACCAGCGCCGTAGTCTTGGCTTCAGGTGGCTCGGAAATCGACAGTTACTTTTGCACACCCCTTTCTGGAATGAAGTGGTTTAGGCTCCCTGTCGGATTTTTCTCCGTGATCTGTAGTCATTGGTATATCGAGACAATAAGGAGATACGCATGCTTGTCCGGTCACTGACCCTCGCAACCTTGCTTGCTGTTGCCGGCCCCCTGTTTGCCGCAGACAGTGATGCGCCTCTAGCCAAGGAACTGGGCAAGACCAGACCATTGGTGGTTATCGCTCCCAGCAGTGCCGACCCGACGTTGCGAGGGTTGAACAAGGCGCTCGAGGACCCGGCCACCCAGGCAGCGTTCAAGGAGCGCAACCTTGTCCTGTACAGCGTCGCCAACATGATGGGCAAGCGAGAGGACAAGAACCTCGAGCAGCAGACCACAATGGCCCTGATTCGGGAACTGAAGCTGGGTGCGAGCAAGGGTACCAAGGTGATTCTGGTGGGCAAGGACGGTGAGCGGCACATGCTCAAGGACGACGACAGCGGCGAGGCCATCGACCCGCAGGTGATCTTCAAGGCGGTCGATGAACTGCCCGCCAGTGAAAAGGCACTGGCGGCGCCCGAGCCCGTAGCGGCGACCCCGCAAGCCAAGGCCAAGGACAGCAAGCCGGCCAAGCCCGCAGCCCCGCCCAAACCGCTGGAAGACTAAATACGGCTCATGGCCCCAAGGCACCTTGGGGCCCGTTGCCGGGTGGTGTGTATCGCACTGTATCTGCCTGTGCTGCAGACCTACTGCCATACAAAAGCGCGCCTGGCACGATACATCCCCGACAAACCGCGACGGCCTAATGGCTCCACTTTCCAACCCAGTGGAGCTGCATCATGACTCAAGCAAAAAACACCCTCGGCTTGCTCGGCGCCGCCCTGATCGGCAGCATGGCATTGAGCAACAGTGCGTTCGCCGTCGAGCCGCTGGCCCAAGGTTACCAACTGGCTTCGGCCAAAGTGGCCGGCGAGGGCAAGTGCGGTGAAGGCAAGTGCGGCGGCAGCGGCAAGGCTTCCCAAAGCGAAGGCAAGTGCGGTGAGGGTAAATGCGGCGCCGGCGCCGGCGCCAAGGCCGGGGCTGAGGGCAAGTGTGGTGAAGGCAAGTGTGGCGACGCCTCGTTCGCCAAAACCGACAGCAATCACGATGGCAAGGTCTCGCGCGATGAGTTTTTGGCGGTGGCCAAGGACCGTGCCCGTGATTTCGACACGATCGACCGCAACCATGACGGTTTCATCTCCGAGCAGGAAGCGGCGGATCACCTCAAGGCGATTTATCAGGCCAATGGCAAGGCCATGCCTGATGGCTTGTTCAGCCACCTGACCGGCAAGCCCTGACTTTCTACCCCATGAAATGCCACAACGCTCCTCCTGCTGGCCAGGTGGGGCGTTGTGCCTGTTGGAGAGCTTTTATGTTTCCCGCAATGTTGAACATCGGGCTAGGCCTGCGTCGCGGCCTGTTGCCGGAACTGCTGGCCATGGAGGCGGGTGCAGTGGACTTTCTGGAGTGTGCGCCGGAAAACTGGATTGCCGTGGGCGGCGCCTACGGCAAGGGCCTGGCCCAGCTGGCGGAGCGCTTTCCTGTCACCTGTCATGGGTTGTCTTTATCGCTGGGTGGCAGCGCGCCGCTGGACCGCCATTTTCTTGAGCAGACCCGGCAGTTTCTCGACCGATACCAGGTGCGACTGTACAGCGAGCACCTGAGCTATTGCAGTGATGACGGGCACCTGTACGACCTGATGCCCATCCCGTTCACCGATGAAGCCGTACGCCATGTGGCCGGGCGCATACGCCAGGCTCAGGAGCAGCTGGAGCGGCGCATTGCCGTGGAGAACATCAGCTACTATGCCGCGCCGTATCAGGCGATGAGCGAACTCGACTTCATCCGGGCGGTGCTTGATGAAGCTGATTGTGACCTGCTGCTGGACGTCAACAACGTCTATGTCAACGCCTGCAACCATGGTTACGACGCCCGGCAATTTCTTGCAGGCCTACCCCAGGCGCGCGTGACCGGTATGCACGTTGCCGGGCATTACGATGAAGCGCCGGACCTCAAAGTGGATACCCACGGGGCCGCCGTGAAGGAAGATGTCTGGACGCTGTACGCCACCGCTTGTGCGCGTTTCGGCATACGGCCGACGGTGCTGGAGCGTGATTTCAACTACCCACCCTTGGCCGAACTGTTGGCCGAGACGGCGCGTATGCGTGCTGTGCAATGCGCTGCCGGAGGGCAAGCAGATGAATGAGACCTTGCGTGCGCAGCAGTATGCCTTGGCCCGTCACCTGCGCGACCCGCAGCGCCATGCCCCGCCGCCCGGCGTCGAGGCCCGCCGCCTGAGGGTTTACCGCGAATTGTTCTATGGCGCCATCGAAGGCTTGCTGGCTGGCAGCTTCCCGGTCATGCGCCAGGCGTTGGGCGAGCAGCGCTGGCATGCCCGAGTAGGTGATTTCTACGCCAGTTACCGTTGCCAGACGCCGTTGTTTACCGAAATTGCCGAAACGTTCGTCGACTACTTGCAAGGTGTGGCGCTGGACACCCCTTGGCAGCTGGAGCTGGCGCATTATGAGTGGGTCGAGGCGCAACTGTACCTGAGCGATGCCGAGGACCCGGCGCATGATCCAGGTGGAGACCTGCTGGATGGGCAGCCGTTGTTGTCTTGTGTGGCGCGCGTGTTGGCCTATCGTTGGCCGGTGGATCGCATTGGCGTGGACTACCAGCCAACGGCTACCCCGGCGTCGCCTACCTTGCTGCTGGTTTATCGCGATGCCCGGTTTCAGGTGCGCTTTGCCCGGTTGGCCCCTATGGCGTATCGGTTGCTGGCGGAGCAGGGGACTGGAAGAGAGCGGCTGCAGGCATTGGGCGGGGATGTGCAGCAAGGGTTGGCATTGTTGCAGGCATTGCGCGAGCAGGGTGTCATTGTCGGAACCGTTTGAAGGCATTGGGGGCTGCGCAGCAGCCCCCGGTCCTTATCTGCCGAACCGCGTGCCAAGCCAATGATCGAGGCTAAGGCGCCCGGCGCCCTTGAGTAGCAGTGGCAGCAACGCTATCAGGTAGATCAGCGGCAATTTGTAATTGCCGAAGCCCTGGTCGGTAATGGCATAGCCTTGGGCCAGCTCCGCCAGGCCCGACCAGTGCGCCGGCCAGTGCACTGCCGCTATCGCTACAACGGTCACCACCATCAAACCCAGCGATGCCAGCCGGGTACCCAAGCCCAGCAACAGCAGCAACGGCAGCACCAACTCGGCCCACATCGACAGCTGCCAGTTCAGCTCTGCGGGCAGCAGGTTGAAGGGGAACGGGAAGCTGGACTGCAGGTCGGCGAACCAGTTGCTGCCGTTGAATTTCTCCAGGCCGGATTCGAAAAACTCCCAGGCCAGAAATACCCGTAATGGCAAGTCGGCGCTCCAACTGCCGATGCGATCAACGGTGGTCAGGGTACGGGTCAAGGTCGTCATGTGCGGTGCTCTCTTCAGGCAAGGGCGCGGGTGCTGCGGCGTTGTTTACGGGCCACTTTGGCGGTGAGCTTGACGGCGATGGCGCTGAACATCAGGGCGAACGCCAGCGGGTACCAGCCCCCCATGGGAATGCGTTTGTAGAAGGACAGGCAGAACACCCCAGCCAGTACCCACATGCCGCTGCTGTGCAGCGCTTGCCAGGCACGGCCGCCCAACAGCCGCATGGGCGCCTTGAACGAGGTGGCGGTGAGCAGCAGCAAGAACAGGTAGCCGACCGTACCGGGCAGGCTGGACGTGAGCGTGCGGCCTGCCCAGAACAGTTCGGGGAATTGCTGGGCGTAGCGATAAATCAGCACGCCATGCACGGTGTGGGAGAACGCGAATGCCAACCCCAGGTAGCGTCGCTCCTGAAGGATGCGGCGGCTTGAGGTGCCAGGCAGCAAGGTCACCAGCGACGAGGCCAGGAACGCCAGCAAGAACAGTGCGAACGAGCTGCGTGCGGTGGCACGAATGGCACTGCGCAAGCCGTCCGGGTCAGGTTGGCTGGCCAGGACCACGGCGCTCATCGCCAGGGTCAGGCCGGCAAGGGCGGCGAACAGCTTCCAGCCGGAGGGCAAGGTGAAGGCTTTCATGAGGGTCTCCCGGGGTGTGGTTGTGTGACCGGGAGTGTCTCGAGGTGGGGTATCTGCAGTGTGTCAGGGGGATGCAGTTGTGTATCTGTTTGTAGAGGCGACCTCGCTTTTTACAGGAGCGGCCCGATCGAGATCCAAGGCCGTTCCTGCCAGCGATCGCAGATGCACTTCAGGTGAGTTCGATCTGCGCGCACAATCCGCCCTGTTCGCGGTTGCTCAGTGTCAGCCGCCCCCCCATGGCCTGGATCAGCTGGTGGGCAATGGCCAGTCCCAAGCCGGTGCCACCCGTGCTGCGATTGCGTGAGCCTTCTACCCGGTAGAACGGCTTGAGCACTTCATCCAGCTCGTCACCGGGTATCCCTGGCCCGTTGTCGAGCACGCGGATGATGGTGGTACTGCCCTCGCGGGACACATGCAGCTCGGCAGCACCTGCAAACTTCAGGGCGTTGTCGACCAGGTTCACCAGTACCCGGCGCAGTGCGTGCGGGCGGGTTTCCAGCAGGGTACCGCTGTTGCCGTGGCGTTCGACCTGGGCGCCGCTGTCCTGGTAGTCGAATACCAGGCTGTCGAGAAAGGCATCAAGGTTGACCCGGCAGGTCGCTTCGGTGCTGCTGTCCATGCTGCGGGCATAAGCCACGCCTTCGCGCACCAGGTGTTCCATTTCATCCAGGTCGTTCCAGAACTTGTCCCTTTCGACCCCCTCATCCATCACTTCGACCCGCAACTTCATGCGAGTGATCGGTGTTTGCAGGTCGTGGGAAATGGCCGCCAGCAACTGCATGCGTTCCTTGAGGTGGGCAGCAATGCGCGCCTGCAGGGCGTTGAAGGCCACGGCAGCGTAACGCACCTCGCGTGGGCCGCTTTCATCCAGTTGCACGCCGGGCTGGTCCGGGTCGAGGTTGTCCACGGCCTGGGCCAGACGGGTTAACGGGCCGATGGCCAGGCGTACGGCCAGCCAAGTGCACAGCAACAGCACAGCGAGCTGAATCAGCAGCACCACAGGCAACCAACGGGCTACCGGGACCGGTGTTGGCGTTACGTCGATGGTCAGGGGCGTGCCGTCGGCCAGGTTCAGGTGTGCCTGGAAATGCGCATTGGGCCCAGGGATTTCCAGAAAGGTCAGGCGGTAGTCGCTGCCAATGGCCTTGACGATCGACGCGGCGGCCATCGGTGGGTCACTGCTCGGCATCGCTTTGCCGGCCAGGCCTTGGTCGAGGCGATAGCGATAGGTGCGCCGTTCCAGGCGCGGCAGCCAGGCGGCACGCTCGGCTGCGGGCAGGCGGTCAAGGATGGCAACCGAGGTCGCCACGTCCTGCTCGAGGTTGCTGAGCATCATCGAGCGGCTGCTGATATAGCGCTCGTAGGCCTGCAGGCCAAACGACAGACCATAGGCCAACACCAGGCCGGTGAAGAAGATCAGTGCCAGGCGCGAGGCCAGGGTGCGTGGCCATTTCATGAGGGGGACTCGAGCAGTTGCACCGGCAGCGAGAACACGTAGCCCTCGCTGCGCACGGTCTTGATGCAGCTGGGCTCGCGGGCATCGTCACCCAGGCGCTGGCGCAGGCGGCTGACCAGCAAGTCGATGGAGCGGTCGAAGATGTCGGCTTCGCGGCCCTGGGTCAGGTTAAGCAGCTGTTCACGGCTGAGCACCCGCTGCGGGTGGTCGAGGAACACCCGCAGCAGGCGGTATTCGGCGCCGCTCAGGGCCACCAGGGTGCCTTCGCTGTCGAGCAGGTGGCGCGCGGTGGTGTCCAGGCGCCATTGACCGAAACCCAGCAGGCGGCTGCTTTCACTGATGGTCAGGTTGGGTGGCAGCATGCGTGTGCGGCGCAGCACGGCGTTGATGCGGGCGAGCAGTTCGCGGGCCGAGAACGGTTTGGTCAGGTAGTCGTCGGCGCCCATTTCCAGACCGATGATGCGGTCGGTTTCGTCATTGCGGGCGGTCAGCATCAGCACCGGCGTGTTGCGGTGCTTGCCGGCGCGCAGCTCGCGGCACAACAGCAGACCGTCGTCGCCGGGCATCATGATGTCGAGCACGATCAGGTCGACGCTGTTGGCTTCGAGAAAGGCGCGCATCTGCCGGCCATCGGCAACGATGCTGGTGCGCAGGCCGTTCTTCTTCAGGTAATTGCCGACCAGTTCGCGGATCTCGCGGTCGTCGTCGACGATCAGGATGTGATCGACGTGTTCCATGCGCTGGGTTCCTGTGCAAAGGGGGTTGGGCGCAGTGTACCGAGCGCGTTCGTCCTTGCCTGCGGGAGTTTGTATTGCAGTGTATCTGGCACGGGCAGAGATACAGCAGGAAGCACATCACAACGCTGGACGACACATGCGCGATACCTGGCAGGCGTGAAATGGCTCTCGACCGGGGAGCAACACTCCCCCCCAATTGTTACTCAGGAGAGATGCCATGAACGTCAAGACTATCGCCAGCGCCAGCCTGTTCGCCGTGCTCAGCTTCGGCGCCATCGCTGCCCAGGCCAGCACTGCCCCGATGCAGGATGGCGGGGTCATGCAGTACCGCTACGGTGAGCCTCTGGATGTGAAGAAAGTGCTGTCGGTTCAGGATGACCAGAGTAACGCCTGTGGCCTGGTGAATACCCGAATGGACTACCTTGACTCCCATGGCCAGCGGCAAAGCGTGCAGTACCGCACCTACGCCACGGGCGGTTGCCATGACAACTGATCGCCGCCGGATGCTCAAGGCAGGTGGTTTTGCGCTGGCGCTGATGGGGCTTGGATTGGCTGGGCACCTGAAGGCCCGCGACAGCTACGGCGCCATGCCGTCGCTGTCCGGCGCCAGCCAGTGGTTGAATTCGGCGCCGCTGGATGCCCCGGGGCTCAAGGGCAAAGTGGTGCTGGTGGACTTCTGGACCTGGGACTGCATCAACTGCCGGCGCAGCCTGCCGCATGTGAATGAGTGGGCGCGGCGCTATGCCGATCAAGGGCTGGTGGTGGTGGGGGTGCACACACCCGAGTACGACTACGAGCATGATGTCGGCACTTTGCGGAGCAAGGTTGCCCGGTTGGGTATCGGGTATCCGGTGGCGGTAGATAACGACTACAAGGTGTGGAATGCCTGGGGCAACCAGTTCTGGCCGGCGCATTACTTTGTCGACCGCAAGGGGCAGGTGCGCCATGTGCACTTTGGCGAGGGGGATTATGGCGGGCAGGAACAGGTGATACAGGCTTTGCTGGATGAAAAAGAGTGATTCTCCTGTACCGGCCTCTTCGCGGGCATGCCCGCCCCCACAGGGAGAGTGCAATCAGTAACGTTTGCGCAGTACCTGCGGGAGCGGGCGTGCCCGCGAAGAAGCCAACACTTTTCTATCAGGTGAAACTGGCAAAGTGCGCCTGCATTCGTGCCGCATCCGCCTGCCGCCCGCTGAACAGCTCGAATGCTTTCACCGCCTGGAACACCGCCATGTTGCTGCCATCCAGCGTGCGGCAGCCCAGTGCCCGGGCCGCGCGCAGCAGTTCGGTCTCCAGCGGGAAGTAGATGATCTCGGCCACCCACAGGCGGGCATGCAGCAATTCCACCGGCAGTGGCGTGCCCGGTAGCTTGGCCATGCCCACCGGCGTGGTGTTGACCAGCCCGTCCGCTTCGGCCAGGGCTGCGGCCAGGTCGGTGCCAAGCACGGCGCGCTCCGCGCCGAAATGGGCGTTCAGGTTGTCCACCAGCGCCTGCGCACGGGCTGCGTCCACTTCGAACAGCACCAGCCGCTCTACCCCTTCACCCAGCAGGGCATGGGCCACGGCCGAGCCAGCGCCACCGGCACCCATCTGTACCACCTGGCGCCGTGCCGCACCGGGAAGGCCACGGCGCAAGCCTTCGGCAAAGCCCAGGCAGTCTGTGTTGTGGCCGACTCGCTTGCCGTCCTTGAGCACCACGGTATTTACCGCGCCGATACCACGGGCCTCGTCGGACAGTTCGTCGAGCAACGGCAGGATCGCCTGCTTGAACGGGTAGGTAATGTTCAGCCCGGTGAAGCCGGTATGTTGCGCGGCTTCGAGCAGGCCGGGCAGGGCGCTGTCGTCCAGTTGCAGCTGGTCGGCGTCGATCAGCCGGTACAAGTAGCGCAGGGCCTGGGCGTCGCCTTCGTGTTCATGCAGGGCCGGCGTACGTGACAGTTGAATGCCGCGGCCGATCAGGCCGGCGAGGATGGCTTGCTGGCTCATGCCGTACGCTCCTGCAGCAACTCGGCGAAGTGGCTCAGCGCCATGCGGTAGCCGTGGCTGCCCAGGCCGCAGATGACACCGACGGCGATGGACGATACGAACGACAAGTGACGGAACGGCTCGCGTTTATGCACATTGGACAGGTGCACCTCGATCACCGGCAGTTCGCTGGCCACCAGGGCATCGCGGATGGCCACCGAGGTGTGCGTCCAGGCGCCAGGGTTGATCACGATGCCGGCGCAGCGGCCACGGGCAGCGTGGATCCAGTCGATCAGTTCGCCTTCGTGGTTGGTTTGGCGAAACTCGATTTCCAGGCCGTGGGCGTGGGCAGTATCGGCACATCCCTGAGCCAGGTCAGCGAGGGTTTCGTGGCCGTACTGGGCAGGCTCGCGGGTGCCCAGCATGTTCAGGTTGGGGCCGTTGAGCACGAGAATAAGGGGCTTCATGACGGGCATCGCTTTGTTGTTGTTGAATGCACGTAGTTTTGTACTGACTGGTTAGTTCCGTCAATTGGACAAGATCGTCGCACCGGGAAAGTGGGCGATTATCGAACTTCTTGGGCGTTCACCGTCCTGTGCCCAGCAGCACAAGGCTGCGCCTGCAAAGCAACGCAGCGCGTCATTACAAAATTGTAATCTTGCCGCCACCGCCCCGATAACCGGCCCTTTCTACAGTCCCTCGCCAATGCTTCGCCGAGAGGACCTGTGTCGTGCCCATCCCCCGCAAGATCGCCTTGCTCTGTCTGTTGCTGGCCAGTGCCACCGGCGCCCAGGCCAGCCAGGCGCTGAGCCTGCCCCAGGCGCTTGCCGCCGCTTTCGCCCAGAACCCGGAGCTGGCTGCAGCCGGCCGTGAAATTGGCATTGCCGATGGCGAATGGCGCCAAGCCGGGCTGATCCCCAACCCGGAGCTGGCCTGGGAGGTCGAGGACACCCGTCGCGACACCACCACCACCACCGTCACCCTCAGCCAGCCGCTGGAACTGGGCGGAAAGCGTGGCGCACGTCTCGCCGTGGCGGAGGCCGGCCAGGCCATTGCCCTGCTCGACCTGGAGCGCCAGCGCAACGCCCTGCGGGCCGATGTGGTGCAGGCTTTCCACGCTGCCTTGCGTGCGCAGACCGCGCTGGAGCTGGCGCAGCAGTCGCAGGCATTGACTGAACGCGGCCTGCGGGTGGTGCAAGGGCGGGTTACGGCAGGCCAGTCATCACCGGTGGAGGCCACCCGTGCCCAGGTGCAACTGGCCCAGGCCCAGACCGAAGTGCGCCGCGCGAAAACCCAGCGCAGCGTGGCCTACCAGGCCTTGGCCCGGTTGACGGGCAGCCCGATGGCAAGCTTTGAACGGTTACAGGCGGCCAACCTTTCGCCAGGCATCGCGCCGGGTGCCGACACCTTGCTTGAACAGGTCGAACAGACCGTTGAATGGCGCCTGGCCGCTGCCCAGGTCGAGCGCGGCGATGCGTCCCTGGGTTCGGAAAAAGCCCAGCGTTTCCCCAACCTCACCGTCAGCCTTGGCAGCCAGTACAGCCGCGAAGACCGGGAGCGGGTGAACGTGGTTGGCCTGTCCATGCCGTTGCCGCTGTTCGACCGCAACCAGGGCAATGTCCTGGCGGCTGCGCGCCGTGCCGATCAGGCGCGCGACCTGCGCAATGCCGTGGAGCTGCGTCTGCGAAGTGAAACCCGCAGTGCCATCAGCCAGTGGGAGACGGCGATGCAGGACGTTGAAGCCTACGACCGCACCATCCTGCCGGCTGCGCAGCAGGCCGTGGACACCGCCACCCGCGGTTTTGAAATGGGCAAGTTCGCTTTTCTCGATGTACTCGACGCCCAGCGCACGCTGATCGAGGCTCGCGGGCTGTACCTCGAGGCGCTGGCCTCGGCGACCGACGCGCGTGCACACGTGGAGCGGATCTACGGCGATCTTGATGGCCTGAGCAACAAACCCGATAGCAGGAGCAACAATGACTAACCCACGCAAGCTAGCCCTTCTGGCCACTGCCGTTGCGGCCCTTGGCCTCGCTGGCCTGGCCTGGACCGGCACACTCGGCCAGGCGTCCAAGGCTCAAGCCCCCCATGACGACCATGGTCAAGACAGCCACGGCCACGCTGCAGAGCAGGCCGCCGCAGGCCCTACAGAGGAGGGGCATGGCGAAGAAGAGGGCCAGTTGCACCTGTCTGTCGCGCAGATCGAATCGGCTGGCGTGCAACTGGCTGCCGCTGGCCCCCGTGAGTTGGGCACCGCCATCAGCTTCCCGGGTGAGATCCGCTTTGACGAGGACCGCACCGCACATGTGGTACCCCGCGTGCCGGGTGTGGTCGAAGCGGTGCAAGCCGAGTTGGGCCAGGCGGTCAGGCGCGGCCAGGTACTGGCGGTGATTGCCAGCCAGCAGATCTCCGACCTGCGCAGCGAACAGCAGGCCGCCCAGCGTCGTCTGGAATTGGCGCGGTTGACCTTTCAGCGGGAGCAACAGCTGTGGCAGGAGCGAATCAGCGCCGAGCAGGATTACCTGCAGGCGCGCCAGGCCCTGCAGGAGGCCGAGATCGCTCTGGCCAACGCTCGGCAGAAGGTCGCGGCGGTGGGCCCGGCCGGTGCCGGCAACCGCTATGAACTGCGCGCACCCTTCGATGCGCTCGTCGTGGAAAAGCACCTGACCGTGGGTGAGGTGGTCGACGCGACCAGCAACGCGTTCACCCTGTCCGACCTGAGCCGGGTGTGGGCCACCTTCGCCGTGGCCCCTCGTGACCTGGACAAGGTGGTGACCGGCCGCGATGTCAGGGTCAGTGCGCCGGACCTGGGCGCCGAGGTCCAGGGCAAGGTCAATTACGTCGGCAGCCTGCTCGGCGAGCAGAACCGCGCCGCCACTGTGCGCGCCACACTTGCCAATCCCAATGGCGCCTGGCGCCCCGGGCTGTTCGTCAACGTGGCTGTCAGCGTCGACCGCTTCGAGGCCGCCGTGGCGGTGCCGGAAAGCGCCCTGCAAACCTGGGAGGCGCAGACCGTGGTGTTTGCCCGCACTGCGGAAGGCTTCGAGGCGCGCCCGGTGAAGACTGGCCGCCGCGATGCTGGCCAGGTGGAAATCACCAGCGGCCTGGCCGCCGGTACTCAGGTTGCGGCCGCTGGCAGCTTTGTCCTCAAGTCGGAACTGGGCAAGGGCTCGGCCGAGCACAGCCACTGATCACGGGGACACCTGCATGTTCGAACGCCTGATTCAATTTGCCATCGAGCAGCGCCTGGTGGTGATGCTGGCCGTGGTCCTGATGGCCGCGGTGGGTATCCACAGCTACCAGAAACTGCCGATCGATGCTGTGCCGGACATCACTAACGTCCAGGTGCAGATCAACACCGCCGCCCCCGGCTATTCGCCGCTGGAGACCGAGCAGCGCATCACCTTTGCCATCGAAACCGCCATGGCCGGCCTGCCAGGGCTCAAGCAGACCCGCTCGCTGTCGCGCTCGGGCCTGTCGCAAGTCACGGTCATTTTCGATGATGGCACCGATATCTTCTTCGCCCGCCAACTGGTCAACGAGCGCCTGCAGGTGGCCCGCGAGCAATTGCCTGAGGGCATCGAGGCGAGCATGGGGCCGATCTCCACCGGCCTGGGGGAAATCTTCCTGTGGACGGTGGAAGCCCAGGAGGGGGCGCTCAAGGAAGACGGTACACCTTACACCCCAACCGACCTGCGGGTGATTCAGGACTGGATCATCAAGCCGCAGCTGCGCAATGTGCCGGGTGTGGCCGAGGTCAACAGCATCGGTGGCCATGCCAAGCAATACCTTATTGCACCAGAGCCCAAACGCCTGGCGGCCTACAAGCTCACCCTCAACGACCTGATTGCAGCGCTGGAGCGCAATAACGCCAACATTGGCGCTGGCTATATCGAGCGCAATGGCGAGCAGTTGCTGATTCGCGCGCCTGGCCAGGTGGCCTCGGCCGAAGACATTGCCAACATCGTTATTTCCAGCGTCGACGGCACGCCGATCCGCGTCAGCCATGTCGCCCAGGTTGGCCTTGGCCAAGAGCTGCGCTCGGGGGCAGCCACCGAAAACGGTCGGGAAGTCGTGCTGGGCACGGTGTTCATGCTGATTGGCGAGAACAGTCGCACGGTGTCGCAGGCGGTCGCTGCAAAACTGGTCGAGATCAATCGCAACCTGCCCAAGGGCGTAGTGGCAGTGACGGTGTACGACCGCACCCACCTGGTGGAGAAAGCGATCGCCACGGTGAAGAAGAACCTGATCGAAGGTGCAATCCTGGTGATTGCCGTGCTGTTCCTGTTCCTCGGCAACATCCGTGCTGCGCTGATCACGGCCATGGTTATCCCGCTTTCGATGCTGTTCACCTTTACCGGCATGTTCAGCAACAAGGTCAGTGCCAACCTGATGAGCCTGGGCGCGCTGGACTTCGGCATCATCGTCGACGGCGCGGTGGTGATCGTGGAAAACGCCATCCGTCGCCTGGCCCATGCCCAGCTGCGCCACGGTCGCATGCTGACCCGCGCCGAACGGTTCCATGAGGTGTTTGCCGCCGCCCGCGAAGCACGCCGGCCGCTGATCTATGGGCAGTTGATCATCATGGTGGTGTACCTGCCGATCTTTGCCCTTACCGGGGTCGAGGGCAAGATGTTCCACCCCATGGCCTTCACCGTGGTCATGGCCCTGTTGGGTGCGATGGTCCTCTCGGTCACGTTCGTACCGGCGGCCATTGCCCTGTTCGTCACCGGCAAGGTCAAGGAGGAGGAAGGCCTGGTGATGCGTACGGCACGTCAGCGCTATGCCCCGGTGCTGGCCTGGGTGCTGGGCCGGCGCAAACTGGCGTTTGCTGCTGCCGCCGCCCTGGTGCTGTTGTCCGGCGTGGTGGCCAGCCGCATGGGCAGCGAGTTCATCCCCAGCCTCAGCGAGGGTGACTTCGCCCTGCAGGCCCTGCGAGTGCCGGGCACCAGCCTGTCGCAGTCGGTGGACATGCAGCAGCGCCTGGAGCAGGCGATCATCGCCCAGGTGCCCGAGGTGGAGCGGGTGTTTGCCCGCACCGGCACTGCCGAGATTGCCTCCGACCCGATGCCACCGAACATTTCCGATGCCTACGTGATGCTGCGCCCGCGCGAACAATGGGTTGACCCGGGCAAGCCGCGGGATGAACTGATCGCCCAGGTGCAACGTGCCGCTGCCAGTGTACCGGGCAGCAACTATGAGCTGTCGCAGCCCATTCAGCTGCGCTTCAACGAGCTGATTTCCGGGGTGCGCAGCGATGTGGCGGTGAAGCTGTTCGGAGACGACATGGAGGTGCTCAATCGCACTGCCGCGCAGATCGCCACCAGCCTGCAAGGGGTGCCAGGCGCGTCCGAGGTGAAGGTGGAGCAGACCACGGGCTTGCCGGTACTGACCATCGACATCGACCGTGACAAGGCCGCCCGTCATGGCCTGAATGTGGGCGATGTGCAGGGCGCCATCGCCATTGCCGTGGGTGGCCGCACCGCCGGTACGCTGTATGAGGGCGACCGCCGCTTCGACATGGTCGTGCGCCTGTCGGAAACCTTGCGTACCGATGTCGACGGGCTGGCCAGCCTGCTGATTCCCGTACCGGCCAGTGCTGCTGAGGGGGCCGGGCAAATCGGTTTCATCCCGCTGTCGCAGGTAGCCACGCTGAACCTGCAACTGGGCCCGAATCAGGTGAGCCGCGAGGATGGCAAGCGTGTGGTGGTGGTCAGTGCCAACGTGCGTGGACGCGACCTGGGCTCGTTTGTGCAAGAGGCCGAGCAGGCCCTGATCGACCAGGTGCAGGTGCCACCGGGGTACTGGACGCGTTGGGGAGGCCAGTTCGAGCAGTTGCAGTCGGCGGCCGAGCGCTTGCAGGTGGTGGTACCGGTAGCCTTGCTGCTGGTCATGGCACTGTTGCTGATGATGTTCAACAACCTCAGGGACGGCCTGCTGGTGTTCACCGGCATCCCCTTTGCGCTGACCGGCGGGGTGCTGGCGCTGTGGTCGCGTGATATTCCGCTGTCCATTTCTGCCGGGGTCGGGTTCATTGCATTGTCGGGAGTGGCAGTGCTGAACGGGCTGGTGATGATTGCCTTTATCCGCGGGCTGCGCGAGGAAGGGCGCACGCTGCGGGCGGCGGTCGAGGAGGGTGCGCTGACCCGATTGCGGCCGGTACTGATGACGGCGCTGGTGGCCTCGCTGGGGTTCATTCCGATGGCCTTGGCCACCGGGACCGGTGCGGAGGTGCAACGGCCACTGGCAACGGTGGTGATTGGCGGGATCTTGTCCTCTACAGCGCTGACGTTGCTGGTGTTGCCGGCGTTGTATCAGTGGGCGTATCGGCGGGAAGAGCAGCAGGAAGGCTGAGCAGTCGGGGCTGCAAGGCAGCCCCGGAAATTTCAGACGGTGTTTCGGGTTCCGGCCCGCACACCGTCCATGCTCATGTCCTCATGCAAAGAAATCCGCGAAGTTTCCGGCAACGCCAAGCCGCCCACCAACGCCACCAGCGCAATCACCACCAGGTAGAACGCCGGTGCCAGGCTGCTGCCGGTTTGGCCGATGAGCCAGGTTGCCACCAGCGGCGCAGTGCCGCCAAATAGCGTGTAGGCCACGTTGTAGGTAATCGCCGAAGCGGTATAGCGGGTACGTGTAGGGAAACTTTCCGACAGCAATGCTGCGGTAACCACGCCACTGCACAGTGCCCCCACCGCTAGCAGGATCACCCCCAGCAACGCACCCGACATCGAGCCAGAGCTGGCCAGCCAGTACGCCGGGAACACGCTAAGCATCATCCACAGGCAGGTAAAACCGATGGTCTTGCGCCGCCCCACCCGGTCCGAAAATGCACCGGCCAGCGGGCAGCCCACGGCGGCGAACAGCAGGGCCACGGTGGTCACCAGCAGTGACTGCGCGCGGGTCAGGTTGCCGACCAGTTGCAGGTAGGTGGCGAAGTAGGTGGTGAACATGTAGAACGACAACGCGGTCAGCGAAATGAACGCCCCCAGGTTGCGGATGACCCGGCCATGGTGGCGCAGGGTTTCCTTCAGCGGTGAATGCTCGTGCTCCTTGCCTTGGGCGACGGCTTCGCGGAACGCCGGGGTTTCCTCCATGCGCCAGCGCAGGTACAGGCCGACCAGGCCCAGCGGTGCGGCAATCAGGAACGGAATGCGCCAGCCCCAGGCATTCATCGCCTCGGTCGACAGGCTGGCCTCCAGGCCATAAGCGATCACCGCTGCGCAGGCAAAGGCGGAAAAGGTCGACACAGGTACGAAGCTGCCATAAAAGGCGCGCTTGTCGTCAGGCGCGTGCTCCATCAGGTAGGCGCAGGCCCCGGCATATTCGCCACCGGCAGAAAACCCCTGCAGGCAGCGGGCCAGGGTCAGCAGCGCCGGGGCTGCCAGGCCGATGCTGGCATAGGTCGGCAGCAGGCCGATCAACGTGGTGGAGCCGGCCATCAGCAGGATGGTCAGCGACAGGATGCGCTTGCGACCCAGTCGGTCGCCCAAGGCACCGAAGACGATGCCGCCCAAGGGGCGCAGGGCGAAGGCCACGGCGAACACCGCGAAGGTTTTGAGCAAGGCCACGCTGGCGTCTTCGCTGGCAAAGAACTGGCTGGCGATCAGCGTGGCGAGAAAGCCGTACACGGCGAAGTCGAACCATTCGACGAAGTTGCCGATGGCCGAAGCGGCTATCACCCTGCGCAGGGTGGCGGGGGATACCTCATGATGTGCGGACATGCGGGAGCTCTCCGGTTTCCTTTGGCAGCCATGATGAAAGTGGCGCGGTAGGGCCGCGCCATCGTTATTGTGCTTGCCAGTAGATAGCCGGGCGCTGCAAGGCGCTTTGTCGAGGGCGACCTCGGTATACCTGATTCAACCGATGCAGCAGGTTACAGCCGGAGTGCCTCAAAAGGCCTGTCAGGCCGCACGCTCAAGCACATCCAGCAAATCGACAAATTCCAGGGCCAGTTTATGCCGTGGCGCCAAATGCACCAATGGCACCGAGGCATGGTGCGATTCACGCATCTTGATCGAACTGCTCAGGTACACCGGCAGCACCGGCAGGCCTTCGCTGCGCAGTTGATCGACCAGGGTCTGGTGCAGTGCGGTGCGGCCGGCGAACTGATTGACCACCACACCTTCCACCTGCAGCGCGGGGTTGTGGTCCTGGCGCAGTTCTTCGACCTCGGCCATGACACTGTGCAGGGCCTGGCGCGAGAAACTGTCGCAGTCGAACGGAATCAACAGACGCTCGGCCGCCACCAGCGCGCTGAAGGTATAGAAGTTCAGTGCGGGCGGGGTGTCGATGTAGATCCGCTCGTAGTCCTCGCCCAGCGCCACCAGCAACTTGCGCAGCTTGTTGATCTTGAACTTGCTCTCCAGCTTGCTTTGCAGGTCGCTGAGGTCAGGGCTGGCGGTGACCAGGTGCAGGTTGCTGTAGCGGGTTTCGGTGATTGCCACGCGGTGCTTCTTGCCGGCGGCAGTAACCGGCGACAAGGTCTGGCGGAAGAAGTCGGCGATGCCGGCAGGAATGGTGTCGTTGGCCAGCCCGGTCAGGTAGAAGGTGGCATTGGCCTGTGGGTCGAGGTCGACCAGCAAGGTTCGGTAGCCCTCGGCGGCACTGGCTGCGGCGAGGTTGCAGGCAATGCTGGATTTGCCAACGCCACCTTTCTGATTGAAAACCACACGACGCATGAGACGCTCATCCATGAAGTGAAAATGTCAGGTCGGGGTCAATCCTATGACTGAAACGCTGCAGTTTTATGACAGGAATTGTTACAGGGCAGCGATGCATCGCTGCCTGTATCGGCATTTTCACGGGCGAGCCCGTTCCATGGTGACAACACAAGGCGTTCAGGCAAAAGCGACCCGGTTGCGCCCCTCTTGCTTGGCCCGGTAAAGCGCCCGGTCAGCCTCGCCCAATGCGTTCATGGGCTCGCCGTGCGTCTCGCCATCCCAGTGCGTCACCCCCAGCGAAATTGTCACTGCCCCCACCGGTTCCACCGGCATATCCTGTACGGTCACACGCAACCGTTCGGCCACTGCGGCGGCCACATTCAGGGTTGCCCCAGGCAGCAATATCAAGAACTCCTCGCCGCCGGTGCGACACAACAGGTCGCCCTCGCGGCAACAACGGCGCATGAGCTCCGCCAGCTGGCGCAGCACCTGGTCGCCCACTTCGTGTCCATGGCTGTCATTTATCCGCTTGAAATGGTCGATATCCAGCGCAATGGCAGCAAACTCCCGGTTTTCAGCTTCCAGTAACGAAAGGCTGAATTCCAGGCTGCGGCGGTTGCCCAGGCCGGTCAGCGGGTCGGTCTGGGCGTCCCGATTGAGCCGGCCGATGCGTTCTTGCAGCAAGTTCAGGCTGAACAGCAATGCGCGCTTGAGCTCTGCCGCCTCGAAGTACCAGGCCCGCACCTGATGCAAGCGTTCGGCGGTACCGGCGCGGTCCATCGTGCGGGCACTCGCGGCCAGTTTCCACAGCGGCCGGGCGATGGTACGAGCCAACCACCACAGCAGCAGGCTGCCAACCAGCGCCAAAGGCGCCGAACTGGCGATCACGTTCAGCACCAGATGGTTCAGCGGCGTCACCGTCTGCGCCAAAGGCTGCTGCGCTACCACGCCCCAGCCGGCGCTGGGTACAGTGGCGAAACCGGCGAGCATTTCCACGCCTAGGCTATTGGTCAGCTGCCGGGTACCGCTGTCCAGTGTCGCCAGCTGGTCAACCAGCGCATTGCCCTCCACCACCGTGCCTACCCGTTCGCTATTGGGGTGGTACAGCAGGCGTCGGTTGCGGTCGACCACATACAGGTACGAACCGTCCTTGTAGAAATGCTCGCCCAGCAGGCTGTTGAGGATGTTGTGTTCACGCAGATAGAGGCTGCCACCCACATACCCCAGGTAGCGACCGTTGTTGTCGAAAATGGGTTGCGACAGCACCACCACCAGGTTGTCGGCCGCCGACAGGTAGGGCGTGGAAACCAGTGGACGGCGTTCGTGCAGGGCTTCCTGAGCGCCGGGCGACTGCACGTGGGTGCCGATCAGGTGGCGTAGCGGGGCGGGGGATACTGCCAGCAGTACCCCGTTGGCATCGATCACGAAGGTGGAGTTGAAGGCCATGCTCTGGCCCAGCACGCGGTCAGTCTCTACCTGCAGCGCTGCGGTGTCGCTCAACTGTCGGCTTTGTACACCGGCGCTGAACATCAGTTGCTGCAAGGCGCTGCCAATGAAGGTTTCGGTGATGCTGGCCAGCTTTCTCGCATACACCCGGTTGGCTTCCAGGGCATTGTCGATCAGTAGCTGGCGCTGCACCCGGTAGCTGGCGAAATAGCTGGCGCACAGCATGACCACTGCGGTCAGGGCGCAGAGCACCAGAATGAGTGTACGTAGATCCAGGCGCAATCCGTGCTTGGTGTGTGGCAATCCTGACCTCGGGTGATCGTAAAGGGCTGCTGAACGGGAGTTACCTTAGCGGGTGGCGCTCAAGAGCCTGCCTTGTCCAGTGCATCAAGCTCATCTTCCACCTGTTGCATGCGCTGTTCGACCAAGGCCTGCACGCTCACATCGCGGGCGGTTTCGCGCATCAGCGCGGTGAGTTTTTCGCTCAAGCGTTTGCCGGCTTCGGTGTCTTCCAGGGCGCGCGCTTTGGCGGGGTCCTGGGTGGCGGCGACGATGGTGGCGAATTCGGCGTCGCTGAAGTTCTTTTCGCTGTACAGGCGGAACAGGTCCCGGCGCTGGTCCTCGACGGTCAGGTGCTTGCGCAGTACGTCCTGGATGGTCGCTTGCGACAGCTGCGGGTGAGTGCGGCCCAGCAGCGCGGACATGCGCTCGATGTTGTGCGTGTAGGCGTCCTGCAGCGGCAGCTGGGCGAGGATCTGTTCTTCACGGGAGGGTTTCTGGTCGCAGGCGGTGAGTGCAGCAGCCAGCAACAGGGGGAACAGCAACTTCGGGAGGCGAGGCATGGTGTGGCCTGGTCGGGCAGTGAAGACTGCCGATTATACCGGTGTCCGCCTTGCCGCGACGAGCCCTGTGATTTGCCTTGAGCGGCAGGCTGCGGTAGAACCGTGCGCTCCCGATCACACTGGCAACCGCCCGATGCCGAACTGGACCCTGCAACCTGTAGCGCGTGACGCCATTGCCGAAGTGCTGGCGTTTGTCGACAGCGCTCGCCGCGCGCTTTTTCCGATGCTCGCCAATGCACCCTTGCCGCGTGACCTTACGCATTTCGCCGACACTTACCTGGACGGCGCGGGTTGTTTTCTGGAAGCCCGTGAGGGTGAGCGGCTGGTCGCGGTGATAGGTTACTTGCCCTATGACCATCGCTTTGTCCAGCTTGATTACCGCGCAGAGCGGGTAGTCGAGGTGGTGCGGCTGTTCGTGTTGCCGGCCTACCGCAGGCATGGCCTGGCGGCTGCCTTGTTTGGTGCCTTGCGCGAACGGGCGATGCAAGCGGGCGTCGACTGCCTTTACCTGCATACTCATCCGTTTCTGCCGGGCGCCATTGCGTTCTGGGAGCGGCAAGGGTTCACGCTGGTGGATGTGGAGCAAGACCCGGTGTGGCAGACCACGCACATGCAGTTGCGATTACGCTGACCTGTGGGAACGTGCCTGTTGGCAATGACGCAACAGCATGGGCAGGGCTACTTGGTTCAGGGGGCGCGAAAGCGCAGGATGCGCGCGCCGTCGAAAGGGTCGGTGAGGTAGTGGGCGTGGACGCCGAAGGTGCTCAGCAGGCGCTTGGGGGTAAGCACCTCGAAGGGTTTGCCGAGGGCGATCAGGCGGCCTTTGTCGAGAACCGCGACACGGTCGCAGGTCAGCGCCTGGTTGAGGTCATGCAGCGCCACCAGGGAGGTTACCGGCAGCGCCTGCACTTGTTGCAGCAGGCTTAGCTGATGCTGGATGTCCAGGTGGTTGGTCGGCTCGTCCAGCAGCAGCACCTGCGGCCGTTGGGCCAGCGCGCGGGCGATGTGTACACGCTGGCGCTCGCCACCGGACAGCGACCCCCACAGGCGCGTGCGCAGGTGCAGGGCATCGAGGTCGGTCAGGGCTTGCTCGACGATGGCGCGGTCCTGCCGCGAGAACGGTGCCAGGGCCGAGAGCCAGGGTGTGCGGCCCAAGGCAACCGCGTCGAACACGCTGATCGCATCGAGGGTGTCGGCCTGTTGCTCGACCAGCGCCAGCATCTGGGCAACACGGCGGCGGGGCATCTGTGCCAGTGGCTCACCCATGAGCTGCACGCTGCCGCAGGCCGGTTTGCGCAACCCTGCCAGCAACTTCAGTAGCGAGGATTTGCCCGAGCCGTTAGGGCCGACAATGCCCAGGGTTTCACCGGCGACAACGCTGAGGTCGATATCGCTGAGCACGGTATTGCCGGCCAGTTGCAGCCCCAGCCCATGGCAGGCCAGCGGAGGGATGCGAACTGCTGTCATGGCGGTCATGGGCGCCCCCGACGGCTAACCAGAATCAGCGCGAATACGGGGGCACCGATCAGCGCAGTCACCACGCCCACCGGGATCACCTGGCCGGCGATCAGCGTGCGTGAAAGAATGTCTGCCGCAATCAGGAACAGCGCACCGCCCAGTGCGCTGGCGGGCAACAGACGGCTGTGCCCGGGGCCGAGCAGAAGGCGCAGGGCATGGGGTATTACCAGCCCGACAAACCCGATGGCGCCGACAATGGACACCATCACAGCTGTCACCAGCGCTGCACAACTGATCAGCAGCAACTGGGTGCGCCGCACCGGGATGCCCAGCGAGGCGGCCGAATCGGTACCGAAGGTGAAGGCATCCAGAGCACGGCGGTGCCACAGGCACACCAGCAAACCGAAAATCGCCACCGGCACAGCCAGCCACACCGAAGGCCAGCGCACGCCGCTCAGGTTGCCCAGCAGCCAGAACAGGATACCGCGCGCCTGCTCGGCGGTGGCCGACTTGGTGATCAGGAAGGCGGTCAGTGCATTGAACAGTTGCGAGCCGGCGATACCGGCAAGGATCACCTGGGCATTGTTGCTGCTGGGGCCGGCCGCGCGGGCCAGCACCAGTACCAAGGCGAATGCGGCCACGGCACCGATGAAAGCCCCTGCGGACATGCTTAACGCCAGGCTACCCAGGCCCAGCAGGCCGACGAGTACCGCGCCGGTCGAGGCACCGGCAGACAGCCCCAGCAAGTAGGGCTCGGCCAGTGGGTTGCGCAACATCGCCTGCAGGATGACACCGCAGGTGGCCAGCCCGGCGCCACAAGCGGCTGCGACCAGGGTGCGGGTCAGGCGGTAGTTCCAGACGATGCCGGCGTCGATCGGGTCCACCGGGTAGGCGGCTTGCCACAGGTGGTTGGCCAGCACCTGGCCGACCACGCTGGGCGACAGGTTGGTTTCGCCGATGGCGGTGCCGGCCAGCAGGGCAGCCAACAGGGCGGCCAGGGCAACGGCGATGCAGGGTAACAGGCGAATCATCACTGGGCTGCTTTACCGCTGGCGAAGGCCGTGGACAGCGTTTGAACGCCGCGGAACAGGCGGATACCGGCCTGCATGGCGTCGGCGTCAAGGATAATGATACGGTCGTGCTTCACTGCGTCCATGTTGCGGGTTACCGGATCACTGCGCAGGAATTCGAGCTTTTTCTGGTAGTCGTCGGCGGGGAAACGGCGGCGGTCCATGCGCGCGATGATCAGCCAGGTCGGATTGGCCTTGGCCAGGGTTTCCCACCCTACGCTTGGCCATTCTTCGCTGGACTCGACCACGTTGCGCACACCAAGGGTGCGCAGCATGAAGTCGGCGACACCCTGGCGGCCGGCCACATAGGGATCGATGTGAAGGTCGGCGCTGGAGAACCAGAACAGCGCCGAAGTTGCCGACAAGTCCTTGCCGGCCAGCCGCGCCCTGGCGCTGTCCAGATGCCCTTGCAACTCGGCGTTCAGGGCCGCACCGCGGTCCTGAACGTCGAAGATCTCGGCCAGTTGACTGACGCTCTTGTAGATGCTGTCTACCTGGAACGCTTGCAGGCGGGTGCCGTCTGCACCGACCAGGTTGTCCTTGCCTTCGCAGTCCGATGGCAGCACGTAGGTGGGGATCTTCAGTTCATCGAACTGCTCGCGGGTGGCGACCGAGCCCTGGGCACCGACCATCCATTCGAACTGCACCGCGACCAGCTGCGGGTGCTTGCCGACCACCGCCTCGAAGCTGGGTTCGTTGTCGGCCAGGCGTGGAACCTTGGCGTTCACTGCCTGGTATTCAGGCAATACGTTGTTGAACCACAGCGAGGTGCCCGCCAGCTTGTCACCCAGCCCCAAGGCATAGAGCAGCTCGGTACCGGCCTGGCCGATGGTGACGGCGCGCTGCGGTGCCTGAGCAAAAGTCTGCGGCTTGCCGCAGTTGTCGATCGTCAGCGGGTAGTGGGTGGCAGCGGCCTGGGCCAGGCCGGTGAGGCCTAGGCCCGCGAGCAGGGTGGCGAAACGGGGCAGCATGCTGGGCGATCTCCTATCGGACAGTTCTGGTGAGGAACGCACGGACAGGCATCGCCGAGCCCCAGCGGGTGGCTGGGGCAACACTGACGGCCAATCCCGGACACCCCGCCGGTTGGTGAATGCAGGCCGGCAGGTCTCCTGACTGGTGCGTCATGGCCTGGCTCCGGCCTTCCCGGGCGGTAGGCCCAGTGGCATGGGTGGAGCAGGCTCGGCACCTACAGTTGCGGGGGCAGTTCCGTTTGGCCCGTATTGGCGGGCCTGGGATTCCCTGTTAGTTCCGTGGTGGAAACCGGCGGCCCGCATGGTAGACCATCGCGGCGCCGGGGGAAAACGCTTTTCAGAAGTACTTCAGCCAGCTGATGTCGCGGCGGCGCTGTTTCAGCCGGGCGAACCCGCGCACCGGCAGGTACAGCGAAACCGCCAGCAGCACCGCGCCCAGCCACACCGCTGCAATACCGTCGAAACCGAAGTAGTCGCCATGGTTGAGCCCGAACAGCGCCACGCAGGCCAGGTACAGCAGCTTCAGCACATACAGGTGCAGCAGGTAGAAGAACATCGGTGCCGCACCGAACACCGCCAGTGCCGTGATCCAGCGCACTTGGCCGGCCCGCTCGAACGCGCGTAACAGCAGCAGGCCACAGCCCAGGGTCAGGGCCAGGAACAGAAGCGACGGTGGGTATTTGGTGATGTTGAAGAAGCTCATCAGGGTTTGCGTGAAGGTTGGATAACCGCTCCACGGCGCCTCACCGTAACCATTGAACATGCGCAGCAGGGCAAAGCCAAGCAGCGCGAGCAAACCGGCTACCTGCAGGTGTTGCTGGCGTTGTCCGGCATCGCTGCCACGGGCGAACCAGGGCCCCAGGCCGTAACCCAGGGCGATGACGCCGATCCAAGGCAGCACCGGGTAAGACGTGCGCAGGTGCAGGGTCTCGGAAAACGCCAGCCAGCCACGATCATGCAGGATTGCCCACGGCACATGCAGGGCTGACTCTACGCCGAAGTGCACGCCGTCGAGCAGGTTGTGGCCGGCGACGATGATGGCGCCCAGGGCGAGTAGCGCGGCGCGTGGCAGCCACACCAGCAGCGACAGGGCGATCATGCTGACGCCGATGGCCCAGATCACTTGCAGGTAAATCACGCTGGGGGGCAACTGGAAGGTCCAGGCGAAGTTGACCAGGGTGAACTCCAGCACCACCAGGAACAGCCCGCGTTTGAGCAGGAACGCCGAGACGTCGCCACGGCCCTGATACTTCTCGCCATACAGCCAGGCCGACAGGCCGGTCAGCAGGACGAACACCGGCGCACACAAGTGGGCGAGGGTGCGGCTGAAGAAAAGCGCCGGTTCCGTGGTGTCGATGGCCATGGGATCGCTGACCTGGTGGTGCAGGAAGAAAGTCTCGCGGACGTGGTCCAGGAGCATGAACAGGATCACCAGGCCGCGCAGGGCATCGATGCTCTGCAGGCGCTGGGTGATCAGCGTGGGCGTGGCGCTGGCACTTGTCATGGGCTGTCTAATAAGAATGGATTTCATGTGAAACGTTATCGTATAACAATATGCTAAAAGGGAATAGAGGTTTTTGTGTGGCCTGTGCCGGGCTCTTCGCAGCACAAGCCATCCAGATCAGAAGCTGTAATCCACCGTCGCGAAGTAAGACCGCGGCACCCCCATCAACCACTGCTGCCCGCTGAACGCCGACTGCACATACTCGCGATCGAACAGGTTGTTCAACTGCAACCCCAGCTTCACGTCCGGCAACACTTGCCAGGCGATGTTGGCATCGACCACGGTGTAGCCGGGGGCGCTGTGGTTATTGGCGGTATCGGCATAACGCTCATCCACATAACGCGCCCCCAAGCCGGCCTCTACCTGCTGGCCGAAGCCTTTGCTCAACCAAAGGTTGGCGGTACGCCGTGGCACGTTGGCCGGCCGGTTGCCTGCGCGGTCCTGCGGCAGACCGCCGACCATTTCGTCGAAGTCGTCGTACTTGGCGCGTACCAGCGATGCATTGGCCGACACCTGCCACTGATGGGCCAGGGCCAGCTCCAGCGTCGCTTCCAGGCCATCGGAGGTCTGCTGCCCGGCTTGTTGCTTCTCGTGCGTGATCGGGTCGTCGACCAGCAGCTTTTTCTTGACGATGTGGTAGGCGGCAAGCGTCCATTCGCCACGCCCCTCCCAAAAGCGCTGCTTGATGCCGGCCTCGGTCTGCTTCGCCTTGGTCAGGTCATAGTGCATCTGCGCGGGGCTGAGGCTGATGAGGTTGTTGACCCCGTCCTCGCTGGTTGAGTACTGGCCGTACAACGACAGGTCGTCGTTGAGTGCATACACCAGCCCCACGCGCCAGTTGCCACCTTGCAGGCTACGATCGCTGCGGCTGTCGTTGGTCAAGTTGTTGCGGTCGATGTGGTTCTGGTCGCGACGCACGCCGGTAACCAACGACAGGCGATCGCTCAATTGCAGGCGGTTTTCGGCAAACAGGGCAAAGGTATGGGTGGTCGAGAGCGTTTGCGGCCGCAACGGCGAGGCGCTATGGAACCCGCCGGGCTGTGGCTGCCACGGGTCGACGTAGTCGCCGCCGACATCGTTGTAGGGGGAATTGCTGTCGACGTTGAAGCGCACCTTGTTGTACTCGGCACCGAGCACGGTCTTGCTGGCCAGGCCGAACAGGGTGTGGTCGAAGGTGAAGGTCTGGCGGTCGCCGAACTGCTCCTGGTTGTGCTTGATCTCCAGGTAGCTGCCGCGCAGCAGTTGCTGACGCTCTGCGTCCCAGCTGTAGTCCTCGGCGTTGCGCCAGTGGCGGCGGCTTTTGATGTAGTACAGCTGGTTGCTGGCGCTGAGCTGGTCGTTCAGCGCCCAGTCGGTTGTCAGCCGGGTCCATTCATCAACGTACTGCTGCACGTCGTTCTGTACGTTGTAGTTCTTTTTGCGCAGGCTGCTGCGGTAGTGGCCGTCGATCAGCGGGGTGCCGTAGTAGTTGGCAGGTTGTGCATCGCCGCGGTCATGGGCCAGCGTGAAGCTGAGGTCATCACTGGCATCGAAACGCAGCGCGGCGCTCATGGCCAGGCTACGTGAAGCGGTGCGGTCGACCCAGCCATTGCCGGCCTGCTGGTTCAGCGTCAGGCGGTAGCTCAGGCGCTCGCTGAGGCTGCCGCCGCTGTCCAGGCCGAGCTGCTGGCGGTCCCACGAGCCGTAACCCAGGCGCAGGTGGTTGCGCACTTCGCCGGCAAAAGGTTTTTTCGGGATCACGTTGATCACCGCGCCGGTGGCGCCTTCGCCATGCAGTACCGAGGCCGGGCCGCGAATCACCTCGATGCGTTCGACCATCCACGGGTCGACCGGGAAGGTCTGGGTGCCGGCACCGGTGTACAGGCGCGCGCCGTCGAACAGGGTCATCACCGAGCTGTGGCCGGCAAAGCCGCGGGCAGACAAGCCTGTACCGCCGTCCCCCGGTGAGCCGACGAAGGTAATGCCCGGCGAGCGGGTCACTGCATCCTGCACTGTGATGTTGTTGCGCTGCTGAATCTGCCGTTCGCTGATACTGCTGGTGCTGGCCGGCGTCTCCAGGGCACTGAGGCCAAGGCGCGAGCCTGCCTGGGTCGGCGTGGCCAGGTCGATGGTACGGCTGTCGAGGGTGTCGGTGATGGCCGTGGAAGGCAGGGCCAGAGGCTGCGGGTCGCGGTCATCAGCCAGCGCCGGCAGGGTGACGGCCAGGCAGGCCGCCAGAGGGTGAAGCTTGAACATACGGGACATGTCGTTCCACTGCTGCAGGAATGAATGGATCCCGGTGGAAAACACGCAAAGGCGAACCATGCAGGCAGGCGCGCGCACGGATTCCGGCCTGCGCCCGCCCACCGCGGGTTGCCAAGTGAAGCTCCAGGCCGGTCTCCGGGCTTGCGAGGGGCATGAAACCTTCACCTTCCCATGCCTGAGCACAGTGGTATCTCGAAGGGTTCGCTCGCTTACCGTTGCGGGGGCAGCACCGGACTTGTCGTGGGCAACACGACGCACCGGTTTCCCGTTTCACCCTGCGCGCGGCGGCGCAGGGCACCTGAAACTGGCGCGCATCTGACCATTGAAAGGCTGGGGCGTCAAATGTGGGTGTGCTGTGAGTGTCGCGAAAAAATCAGGTTGTGAGTTTGAAGGCAGGTTTGCCTGAACAGGCTAGCGCCCGCGGCGCCGCGATACCCGTGCCTCGATGTTCTTGCGCCCGATCAGCAGCGGCGGCTTCTCCACCACCGGCTCATCCGCCAGCCATTTGTACATCACCAGGCAGTCCACCAGCCCCAGGCGGGCATGACGGTAGGCCTTGGGCAAACGGCCGACTGTTTCAAAGCCCAGCTTGTGCCATAGCGCCACGGCCACTGCGTTGGTGGCTACCACCGAGTTGAACTGCAATGCCAGAAAGCCTTCCTGGCGCGCGAGCTTTTGCGAGTGCTCGCACATCAAGCGCGCCACGCCCCGGCCGCGCGCCTGTTCGCAGACCATGTAGCCGCAATTGCCTACATGCGCACCAGGCCCGGCAGCATTGGGCTTGAGGTAATAGGACCCCAGTAGCTCGCCATCTTCTTCGGCCAACAGCGTGTGCAAGGGCAGCTCCAGCCACAGCTGGCGGGCCTGCTCGAAGCTCAGCGCCGGGTCGAAAGCGTAGGTTTCACGGGCTTGGACAATGGCCTGGAAGGTGGGCCAGAAACGATCAAAATCTTCCGGCGTCATGGGGCGAATGTGGATCATGCGGGTTCCTGCGCGGGGTGAGCCGCCCAGTCTGGGTGGCGCGGCGCCGTCGCGCAAGGGCGACGACGCCGTTTGTGCTCAACCGTTGGCCTTGCCCACCGCGTCCATTGCGCGGGCCGAGTACACCAGCGCGGCACCGGCGTTCATGGCCACGGCCACGCCGAGGGCCTCGGCAATTTCCTCGCGGCTGGCACCCGCTTTGACGGCCTGCTGCGAATGCACGGCGATACAGCCGTCGCAGCGGGTGGTCACAGCCACGGCCAAGGAGATCAGCTCGCGGGTCTTGGCATCCAGGTGGTTGGTTTTGGCGCCTGCACCGCTGGCGGTCATGTAGCCGGCTACGGTGTCGGGTGAGAGTTGCTTGAGATCGCCGATGCCGGCCATCAACTGCTTACGGTAGGCGTCCCAGTCCATCATGCTCATCGTCTTCACCTTGGGGTGGTTGCGAGTGGAGCTTTCAGGCTAGTCGAAGAGTTGCACGTGTGAGGCGGTACTTTGGTTGGTAAACGCAGGTCACTCGTACAGTGGCCTGCGTTGAGCCTTCAGATGTAGATGAACACCAGCACCAACGCCGCGACCACTGCCCATTTTTCCAGGTAGTAGCGCATGCGGTTGCGCTTTTTCAGCGCCTTGCCACGCTCGCGGATCTTGTAGATGCGGGTGAACAGGCGGTTGATGCCACCGGTCTTGTCGCTGGCGTCGTTGGGCGCAGCGGCAGCGGCCATCACGTTGCGGCTGAACCAGCGGTTGAACGCAGTTGCCCAGCGGTACTTGAGCGGGCGTTCGACGTCGCAGAACAGGATGATGCGGTTGTGCTCGGTGGTGTTGGCCGCATAGTGGATGTAGGTTTCGTCGAAGATGACCCCCTCACCATCGCGCCACGCGTATTTCTCGCCGTCCACATCGATGTAGCAGCCATCGTCATTCGGTGTGTCCAGGCCCAGGTGGTAGCGGTAGGAACCGGCATACGGGTCACGGTGGCGCACCAGCTTGGCACCGGGTGGCAGGGTGGCGAACATGGCCGCCTTGACCGTGCCGATGCCTTGCAGCAGCTCGGTCGTGCGTGGGCAAAGGGCCATTGCCGACGGGTGGCTTTCGCCATACCACTTCAGGTAAAAGCGCTTCCAGCCGGTCTTGAAGAACGAGTTGAAACCGACGTCATCGTAATTGTCGGACTTCTTGATTTCACCCACGTGCAGCAACTGGCGACCTTCCTCGCGGATCTCCTGCCAGTGGTCCTGCAGCGGTTTCAGTTCTGGAAAGGCCTCGACCGGCAGGTAAGGCTTAGCCGGGTGTTTGGAGAACAGGTACAGGAAGCTGTTGATCGGGGCCAGGAAGCTGGAGTGGTCGCCCAGCTGGCGAGTCAGCTTGTGGCGAACCCGACCGCGCAGGTGAACATAGGCGATCGAGAGGACGAAGATGAGTACGAGTGCAATTTTCATGGACGTTTACTGGTCGAAGAATGGCCATGCGCCATGGCATGAGCCCGCCAGCATAAACAATCATGGGGGTAGTTTGTACTGATTGTTACGAAACTGTGGGGCGACATTGGTGTAATACCCTACAGTCTTGCGCAAACGTTTCATGTCAGGGAGTTGGTATGGTTCAGGATATACGCCCCAGTGGTAGTCCGTTCAAGCGGCTGTTCTTCGCCTTGCCGGTCAGCGACGCCCAGCGCCGTGACCTGGCCCAGTGGCGGCGAGGGCTGAACCTGCGCAGCGGCAAACCGGTGCCGGCCGCCAACTTCCACGTCACGCTGCTGTTCCTCGGTGATGTGGATACCGCGCAGGTGCCTGCGATTTGCGCGGCCGTCGACCAACTGGCGCTGCCAGCCTCGGCGCCGCGGCTGTTGCTCGACCGTTTGCAGGTGTGGCAGCGGGCCAGCGCCCTGGTGCTGGAGGCGCAGCAGGTACCGCCGACCCTGTTGCAACTGGTGTACGGTTTGCAGCAGGCGCTGCTGCCGTTGGGGATGGAGGCGGCCAAACGTGAGTATCGACCGCACCTGACGCTGTCCAGGGATTACCGCGGGCAGCCGCCCGAGGCCAGCAGCGCGCCGGAGTTTTACCTCACCGCACGACACTTTACGCTCTACGAGTCGCGCAAGGGGGCTTACTGGCCCTTGGCGCAGTGGCCGCTGGTGGACTGACCTGCAGGGGCCGTCCAGGTCAAGCAACTACACCGGCAAGCTCTGGTAAGGCAATTCATCCCCCGGGCTACGTTCGAACTGGCGCTTGTACTCGCGGCTGAACTGCGAGGTGCTCTGATAGCCCACCCGGTGCGCAGCCTGTGCCACGCCCAGGCCTTCGCCGATCAGCATCTGCTGCGCCTTGAGTAGCCGCAAGCGCTTCAGGTACTGCATCGGCGCCATGTCGGTGCAGCGCTTGAAGTGTTCATGGAAGGTCGAAACGCTCATGTTGGCGCGCGCAGCCAGTGCCTCCACGCTCAGCGGCTCGGCGTAGTGCTCGCGCAGGTGGGCGAGGGCGGCGCCGATGCGGGCGAAGTGCCCCTGTTGCTCCACCAGTGCCCGCAACACACCGGCCTGCGGGCCGCGCAGCGCGGTATACAGCACCTCGCGTACGCGCGCCGGGCCCAGTACCTTGGCGTCAAGCGGGTCCTGCAGGCAGTGCAGCAGCCGTTCCACACTTTCGCGCATTGGCGCATCCAGTGCTGCAGAGGTCATCGATTGCGGTGTTTGCGCCTGTACTGCAGCGTCCGGCACCAGGCCCATGCTCTGCACCAGTTCTCCTAGCACGCCACGGTCGATGCCCACCGCCACGCCCAGCAATGGCGCGTCAGGGGTGGCGAAGGTTTCGCACATGAACGGCACCGACAACGCCTGCACCAAGTAATGCCCGGCGCCGTACTCCAGGGTGCGCGGCCCCAGGCGCGCCAGCTTGCTGCCCTGGGCCAGGATCATCAGGCTTGGTTCGTAGATCTGCGGGCTGCTGGCCACATAGTGGTCCCAGCTCAGCACCTGCACCTGGGGCAGGTGCGTGGGCACAAAGCCTGGGCGCGTGGCGAGGCTGCGGATCAGTGCGCAAAGCGGCGCATTGGCATCGACGTGACGGGTCAGTTGCATGGTGGACCAAGGGCAGAGAATCAGACAGCTTGATCATCGCAGATTGAGGGCGTGGCGCCAGCTATGGGTTGGCATCTTCGTAGAATCAGGCATGCATGCCGGAGAATCAGCCGTGGGCGAGGCGGCAAACGGCGCGCAGAATGCGTCGCCTGAATCGTTTCACTTCACTGCGAGGCCCTGCATGTATACCGCCATCGGTTACGCCGCTCAAACCCCCACCAGCCCCCTGGCCCCCATGACGTTCCAACGCCGCAGCCCGCGCCCGGACGACGTCGCCATCGACATTCTGTACTGCGGCGTGTGCCACTCCGACATCCACCAGGCGCGCAACGAATGGGGCATTGCCGTGTACCCGCTGATGCCGGGCCACGAGATCATCGGCCGGGTCACGGCGGTGGGCGACAAGGTCACCGCGCACAAGGTCGGTGACCTGGTGGGCGTTGGCTGCATGGTCGACTCGTGCCGTACCTGTGAAGCCTGCGCCAAGAATCTGGAGCAATACTGCCTGGAAGGCCCGACCATGACCTACGCCACCCCGGACCGGGTCGATGGCAGCAACACCATGGGGGGGTATTCCAGCAGCATCGTGGTCAGCGAGCACTTCGTGGTGCGCATACCAGCCGGTATGGACCTGCCCAGCGCTGCGCCTATCCTGTGCGCCGGCATCACCACCTATTCGCCGCTCAAGCACCACGGCGTGGGCCCGGGCCACAAGATCGGCATCCTCGGCATGGGCGGCCTGGGCCACATGGGCATCAAACTGGCCAAGGCGCTGGGTGCGGAAGTGACCCTGTTCACGCGCTCTCAGGCCAAAGCCGAGGAAGCGCGCCGCCAGGGGGCCGACCATGTGATCGTCTCCACGGATGCCGAGCAGATGCGCGCCGCTGCCGGCCGTTTCGATTTCCTGCTCGACACCATTCCGGTGCAGCACGACCTCAACCCGTACCTGGAAACGCTGAAGTTCGACGGGGTGCACATCCTGGTCGGCCTGATCGAACCGATTGACCCGGCATTGCATGCGGCCAACCTGGTGATGAAGCGCCGGGTGCTGGCGGGGTCGTTGATCGGGGGGATTGCCGAGACTCAGGAAGTGCTGGACTTCTGCGCCGAGCACGACATCCGCTGCGATATCGAGATGCTGGATATCCGCAACATCAACCAGGCCTATGAGCGGATGATTGCCGGTGATGTGAAGTACCGGTTCGTGATCGACATGGCCACGCTACAGGGCTGATTGATCGGTTGCCTGTACGGGCCTCTTCGCGGGCAAGCCCGCTCCTACACAGGGGTGATGTAGGGCTTGCGCGCGGTGGGGCCCGTACAGGCAGCAACGATGCAGCCGTTTTACCAGGCCATTGGCTTGTCCCAGCCCTTCCAGAACAACCATCGCCGCACCTCGCCGTGCGCCCCGGTACCGATCTGCCACTCGGGCCGCCCGCTATCCAGCGCAATCACCGAAATAACCCCCGCATGGCTCGCCGCCACCAGTGTTTGCCCGTCGGCGCTGATATCCATCGCACTGATGGTCGATCCCAGGTAATGCTGCCAATGCTCCGTACCCTCTTCGCCAAACGCCCGCAGGTAGCCATAGGCATCACCCACAATGTACTCGCCATCGCGCGCTACCCCCGCATACACCCTTGCGCCATCCTGCACCAGCGGGGTACGCGGGTCCTGGCTGTAGTAATCGGTATCCAGCCCGTGCAGGTCTGCCACCCTCACGGCCAGCGTGGCGCCGCTGTAGAAATGGCAGGCATTGACGATCAACTGGTCACCGGCGCGGTTGAACAAGGCAAAGTGTGGGTATTCGCTGCCCGGGCCGATGTGCGCCAGCGGCTTGAGCTGTTCGTCCAGAACAAGGTGCCGGCTGCCTTGCTCACCCACGACGATCAGCCGGCCATCCGCCGACACCGCACCATGCTCCATGCTCAGCCCCAGGCTGATATCGTCCGGGTCGGTGCCCTCGGCCAACTCATCGAGCACGCGTGCTTGCTGTGGCAGCAGGCGGGTCGCACCTTGGGTGGCCAGCACAAAGATACCTTCGGCACTCACCAGCAGCACGCGCTGGCCGTCGGGGAAGGGGATCAGCGCGGTCGGTGTGGGCGGCAGGTCGAACGGCTCGAACGGGTAACCTGGCGGCAACCCCTCCAGCCCCGTGGGCCAGGCCAGACGTTGCACCTGCGGGCCACCCCAGCCATCGGTCACACGCACGCCCTCGGCATTGGCCAAGGCGAAATAGCGCCGCGCCGGGCAGCGGCCAAAGTGTTCGACGCCGATGACCGGGGTTACCCCATGGTGGTCTATACGCACCACCTGGCCCTTGTCGTAAGGCATGCCGATACGTGCCAGCAGGCTGCCATCTTCCAGCAGCAGGACACTGCCGATGCCTTGGCCGTGCGCTTCGAGCAACGGTACCAAGGGCTGGTGCGCGGGTGGCCAGGCCTCACGGAAGGCCTGGCGCTGCAGTTCGTCGACGCCAGGGTGGTTGGCTGCCTGCAGGGCTGCCAGCCAGGCGTCGAGCAGGTGTTCGGTGGCGGGTGCCTGCGGCTCTTCGAGGTTGTCCCAACCGTGCGCACGGCCCTGCGCGACATAGTCGTTGACGGCCTGGGCATAGGCGGTAACTGCCTGCTGCCACTGCTGCTGGGGGGGCTGCTTGTCCATGAGCGGATCGGGCTCCTTGTTGCACACGCGTTTCACACAAAGCGTGCATGGTACTCCTTCTGCCTGCCCTGTGGTTGTGAGGCCCCAGCTTGACGCGTACCATGCCGGGCATTCCTATCCATAACAAAACGTACGTTGGCACCCCTGCAAGCGGGTCGCTGGCGTGCGACTTGTTGCGTTGCCTGCGGAGAAGCAGTTTCCACCCATGAACGAACCCATCCCCACACACCTGCCGCCCACAACGGGCAGCGGCAGCTGGCTGAGCGTCATCGCCCTGGCCTTGGCGGCCTTCATTTTCAACACCACCGAGTTCGTCCCGGTGGCGCTGCTCAGTGACATTGGCCGCAGCTTCGACATGAGCACTGCCCAGGTGGGCCTGATGCTGACCATCTATGCCTGGGTCGTGGCACTGGCCTCGTTGCCCATGATGTTGCTGACCCGCAACATCGAACGGCGGCGTCTGCTGCTGTTCGTGTTCCTGGTGTTCATTGTCAGCCACTTGTTGTCGTGGCTTTCGCAAAGCTTCGCCATATTGCTGGTCAGCCGTATCGGCATTGCCCTGGCGCATGCGGTGTTCTGGTCCATCACTGCCTCGCTGGCGGTGCGTGTGGCGCCGCCGGGCCAGCAGGCCAAGGCGCTCGGCCTGCTGGCCACCGGTACTACCCTGGCCATGGTCCTTGGCATCCCGCTGGGCCGCGTAGTGGGCGAGGCACTGGGCTGGCGCATCACGTTCCTGAGCGTTGCCGGGGTAGCGCTTGCCACCATGCTGTGCCTGATGAAATCGCTGCCGCTGCTGCCCAGCCAGAACTCCGGTTCGTTGCGCAGCCTGCCGGTCCTGTTCAAGCGCCCGGCACTGGTCATTACCTACCTGCTGGTGACGCTGGTCATTACCGCGCAGTTCACGGCCTATAGCTATATCGAACCGTTCGCTCTGCACGTAGCGCAGTTTGGCGGCGACCGTACCACGCTGTTGCTGCTGTTGTTCGGCGGTGCCGGGGTTTTTGGTTCGTTGTTGTTCAGCCGCTACAGCGACCGCTTCCCGCATGGCTTTCTGGTGGGGTCGATCGGGTTGCTCGCCGCGTGCCTGTTGCTGATGTTGCCGCTGTCGGGCAACTTCCATGTGTTCGCAGTGCTGAGCATGTTCTGGGGCGTGGCGATTCTCAGCTTCAGTCTGTCGCTGCAGTCCAGGACCCTGAAGCTGGCGTCCGATGCCACCGATGTGGCCATGGCGCTGTTCTCGGGTATCTACAACATCGGCATTGGCGGTGGTGCGCTGCTGGGCAGTATCGTCAGCAGCCAGATGAATGTGGCGCATATCGGCCTGGTGGGCGGTAGCGTAGCAGTGGTCGGGCTGGTACTGGCCGTTGCCAGTACCCAGCGCTTTCGCGAGGCGCTGACTCGCTGAGCCGAGGCCGTTCAGGCCACTTGCAAGCCAAGTAGCGACTCAGGCTAATACTGCAGCCCATGCCGATATCAACAAAACCCCCGCCAACACCTGGTTGAACACCCGCAACCGCCCCGGTGCCTGCAGCCACCGGGCGCTCCCCACCCCCAACACCGCCCATGCGGTCATGCTCGGTAGAGCGATCAGCCAAAACACCAGCGCCAACTGCCACACTGGCAACGACGGCGCGGCAAATACCCCGACCACCGCCACGGCCATCAACCACACCTTGGGATTCACCACCTGCAACGAGGCCGCGCTGAGCGCACTGAAGCCTGGCGCCGTGGTCGTGTGGAGCGGGGTGGCGGCACTGCGCAGCATCTTCCACGCCAGGCTGGTCAGCCACAGCACCCCGGCCCAGCTCATCAGCTGTTGCGCCAAGGGGTGACGCAGCAGCAGTTCGCCCAGCCCCAGCCCGACGAGCAGCACAATGGCTGCTGCCGCGCCACACGCCGCCACGATCGGCGCCAGGCTTGCGCGCAGGCCCCGGCGGGCGCCATGGGCCAGGATCAACAGGTTGGTCGGCCCCGGGCTGATGCTGGACACCAGGGCGAACAGAATGAAGGGCAACAACGACTGCGACATGGTTCAGGGCTCCGTAACATTGAAGCACCATGCTCGCTGCCCGCCGGCCCTCAGTCTGGAAGGTTTGAGCAGCGCCTGCGGTAGTCGGCCGGGGTCAACTGGTAGGCGCGGCGGAACCAGCGCCCCAGGTGGCTCTGGTCGGCAAAGCCCAAGGCCACGGCCACTTCGGCAGGTGTCTGGCCCAAGGCGAGCAGTCGCCGCGCCTGGGCCAGGCGCAGCTGGATCAGGTAGGCATGCGGTGCAATACCAAACGCTGCCTTGAACGCACGCGTCAGGCGAAAGCGGTCAATGCCGCATGCCTGGGCCAGGTCCTCCAGGCCGATGTCGCGCTCCAGATTGGCATGCAGGAAGTCCCGGGCGCGCTGTGCGGTCAGCGGCAGGCGCGGGTCGGGGTTGATGCGGCGGCGCCAGTGCAGGTGACGGGTCAGACAGGCCAGTAAATCGTCCATGGCCGTTTGCCTGACGATGCGCAAGTCCTGATCATGCACGGCCTGGAAGGCCTGGGCGGTGGCCCGCGCCAGACGTTCGTCATGGCACAGGGTGTCGGCAAAGCTGGGCAGGCTGTCGCCTGGCGCGTGCTCGTACAGCGCGCGCAGCTGTTGGTCGAGCCAGGCGGGCTCCAGGTACAGCGTCGAATAGGTGAAGCCTTCTTCGGTGGGCGCCAGGCCATCGTGGATGTCGCCAGGCTCAAGTAAAAACACCTGCCCCGGCGTGCTGCGGTGGCGCACCCGACGGCAGTTGAACTGCTGCACGCCCTGCTCGGTCACGCCGACCAGGAAGCTGTCGTGCCAGTGGGGGTCATAGGCATGCCCGACAAAATGCGCACGGACCGACTCGATGCCGGTGTCGGCGTCTTGTTTGAAGTCGATCCAGTTGCTCATGGACGTATACCGTGGGGTAAATGGCAACCTTAGCGCAATGCCCCCGACTCAGTCTGGAACGATTGTGCAGCCGTTGGTCAGTGCCCGGGCGCGCAGGGCCTCGAAGCGTTCGCGTAGCCACAGGTGCAATTGCGTCACGGCAGGCGTGAGTTGCTTGCGATGAGGGCAGACCAAGGTGAGCGGGGTAGGTTCGCCGAGCAATTCGGGCAGGACGATTTCCAGTTCACCGGCCGCGATGTTGGCGCTGACATCCAGCCACGACTTGTAGACGATACCTTCCCCCTGGATGGCCAGGCGGCGGATGACGTCGGCGTCGTCACTGACCAATGGCCCACGCACCTGCACCGTGCGATTACCCAACTGCCACTTGTCGTACACCCGGCTGTGCTGCATGTACAGCAGGCAGGCATGCTGCTGCAGCGCGTCGGGGGTGAGCGGGCGGCCGTGGCGGGCCAGGTAGTCGGGCGAGGCCACCAGTACTCGGCGGTTCCATTCGGCCAGCGGCAGGGCGATGTAGTTGGCATCCTGGTTGAGGCCATAGCGGATGGCCACATCCACAGGGTCGCGGTTGAGGTCGGCCATCTGGTCGGACAGAAAGAAGCGCAGTTGCAATGCCGGGTGGTCGCGGCGAAAGGCGCTGAGCCAGGGCAGCAGCATGTTGCGGCCCATGTCGGAAGGGGCCGACACTTGCAGTGTGCCGCGCAGGCTATTGGGGTTGCCATGCAGATCTTCATGGCCCTGGCGCAGGCTTTCCAGCACATTCAGCGCGGTTGGCAGGTAGCGCTCGCCCTCGGCGGTCAGGCGCAGGCTGCGGGTGGTGCGGGCGAACAGGCGTACATCCAGGTCGCGTTCCAGGCGTTTGATCGCGGCAGCCACCTGGCCCGGCAGCAGGCCTGCTTCATGGGCGGCGGCAGTGAAGCTGCCCAGCACGCTGCTGCGGGCAAACAGTTCGAGGTCGGTGATGCGCAGCATTTTCATTCCAGGGATGAAAGTGTTGTTACATTGTGCCGCTTTTTCTTTTTTGCTGGAAAGATAAGATGCGCGGCACATCCACTGTTCATTACGGAGTTGTCGCATGGATACCGTATCGCTGGCCAAGCGCCGTTACACTACCAAAGCTTACGATGCCTCACGCCGCATTCCCCAAGCCACTGTCGACGCCCTGCTCGAACAACTGCGCCACAGCCCGTCGTCGGTCAATTCCCAGCCCTGGCATTTCATCGTCGCCGACACGGCCGAAGGCAAGGCCCGCCTGGCCAAGAGCACGGCGGAGGGTTATGCCTACAACACGCAGAAGCTTCTCGATGCCTCGCATGTGATCGTGTTCTGCACCCGTACCGAAATGACTGAAGAACACCTGAACACCGTGCTCGATCAAGAGGCTGCCGATGGCCGTTTCCGTGATGAGCAAGCGCGCGCCGGGCAAAACCAGAGCCGCCGTCACTATGTCAACCTGCACCGCTTCGACCAGAAGGATGTGCAGCACTGGATGGAAAAGCAGACCTACCTGGCGTTGGGTACTGCCTTGCTGGGTGCGGCAGCGCATGGGCTGGATGCCACGCCGATCGAGGGCTTCGACAGCAAGGTCCTCGATGCCGAACTGGGCTTGCGTGAGCGTGGGTTCACCAGTGTGGTGATCCTGAGCCTGGGTTACCGCAGCGAGGCGGACTTCAATGCCGGGCTGAACAAGTCGCGGTTGCCGGCATCGCAAGTGTTCACCTTCCTGTGAGGTTTCCGGGGCCGCTTTGCGGTCCTGGCAATGCTGGCGGTCAATCTGGCAAAGCCCTGGCTTCGATTGCCCGCCCCGGCAAACTGGCAATGACCCGGCATATACCGCATACTTATCGGTAAATGCCGAAAAGGAGCGTGCCATGCTTGCCGAAGTGCTTCGCGACAACGGTTACCACGAGTACCGGGCGCGCCTGCAGGCGCTGCTGGACATTCCCGAGCTTGCCAGCGACTTCGAAATTCACACCCGCATCACCGATGGTTTTGCCGCCACCTGGTTGGTGAAACTGACCGAACGCGGTGTGCTCACGCCGGTGGAGCGCGACCAGATCATCCCGCTGCGCACGCTCAAATCCCGTATCGAGCGTGACCAACCGCTGACCGTGGATGAGAGCGACCGGCTGTTCCGCTCGGCCCACATCACCGCCATGGCCGAGGCCGTGTTCGGTGAAGCGGGCAAGGCCAAGCGCTGGCTGTCCAAGCCCAAGGAACGCTTCTCGGGGCTGACGCCGATGCAGATGCTCACCACCCAGCAAGGCACCACTCAGGTCGAAGAAATGCTGCTGCAGATTGCCGAGGGCTATGGCCTGTGATTTTGTGGCGAATCAGCGCCTATGCAGACTTGAGCGGTACGGGGGGCTTGCGTGTAAGCGGCCGCTGGCACCAGGCGGGTCGGCCGGTGGTGTATGCCGCCACCAGCCCTCCCGGGGCGATGCTGGAAGTGTTAGTGCATCTGGAGATCGACCCGGAGGATTTCCCTACCACCATGCGCTTGCTTCGCATCGAACTGCCTGACACGGTTTCCCAGGCGCAGTTGCCCGCTTTGCAGCCCGGCTGGTCCGCCCAGCCTGAGTTGACCCGTACGTTGGGCAATCGCTTTCTGGATGACTGTTCGGCATTGCTGCTGCCGGTGCCAAGCGCGATCATGCCCAGCACTACCAATTACCTGTTCAACCCACGGCACCCGCAGGCGCAGAGCGCGAAAATCCAGGTTGAGGATTTCACGCCGGACAGCCGCCTGTTCTAGGGCGTGGTCACCACAGTGCTGCCGATGCTGACGCCAGCACCCGGCCAAACACTTCGAGCGCCTTGTCCACGTCAGCCTCGGTGCTGAAACGGCCGAGGCTCAAGCGCACACTGTTGCGTGCCTGGCGTTCATCCAGCCCCAGTGCCAGCAGCACATGCGAGGCAGCGTTGCTCGCCGAGTTGCAGGCCGAGGTGGTCGACAAGGCCAATTCGCTGGCCAGCGCCGTGCTGTTGAAGCCCTTGCTGTCGATGCACAGGTTCAAGGTATGGGGAATACGTTGCTTGGCGCAGCCATTCAGGGTAACGCCGGGCATGGCCAGCAGGCCTGTGCGCAGGCGTCTTGCCAATTGCTCAAGGCGCTGGTACTCGCTGTCGCCGGGTTGGCCGGCCAAGGCAAAGGCGCTGCCCATGCCAGCGATCTGATGGGTCGCCAGGGTGCCGGAACGCAAGCCTTGCTCATGGCCGCCGCCGTGCATCTGGGCACGCATCAGCGCGCGAGCGCGTGGCCCCACATACAGCGCACCGATGCCCTTGGGCCCGTAGACCTTGTGTGCCGAAAAAGACATCAGGTCCACGGCCATCGTATGCAGGTCGATTGCCAGCTTGCCCGCAGCCTGCGCGGCATCCACGTGCAGCAGGGCACCGTGGGCACGCACCTGCTCGCCGATCGCGGCAAAGTCGGTGACCGTACCCAGTTCGTTGTTGACCGCCATCAGCGATACCAGGCGGGTGTCAGCGCGCAACGCTGCCTGTACGCTTGCGGGCTGGATCAGGCCGGCGGCATCCGCCGCCAGGCGAGTAACGGCCCAGCCTTGGCGCTCCAGTTCGGCCACGGTGTCGAGCACGGCCTTGTGTTCCAGCTGGCTGGTGATCAGGTGTCCGGGCTGGCCGATGCCTTGGGCAATACCCTTGAGCGCCAGGTTGTTGGACTCGGTCGCCCCCGATGTCCACACCAGATGCTCGGGTTGCGCACCGATGCACTCGGCCACTTGCTGACGGGCCTGCTCTACGGCGTGACGTGCAGCTTGGCCGAAGGCGTGCCCGCTGGACGCCGGGTTGCCGAAGTTGGCCTGGCTTCCCAGGCAGGCGAGCATGGTTTCGATGACCCGGTCGTCAACCGGGGTTGTGGCGGCGTAATCGAAGTAGAGTGGGGCGCTAGGCATTGAGGCGGGTCCGTGTCAGTGGCCGTGAAATCGGCAATCATTGACGTAAGCGTACCCGCCAGCAGCGCGATATTTTTCACTTCCTTTGGTTCGATTCTCGATGCTTATAGAAAAAAATTCTCTTTCTAAGACATTGCATGGAATTTTCTACTTTTTTGGGTGAGGTGCCATAAATGGCCCCTCGCCAGCTTTTTCAGGCGGGCTCCAGCGCCTTCTCTTCCTCGGCCACCACGCGCTCGCACAATTCGGTGATCTGTTCGCGCATCCAGCGGTTGGCCGGGTCCTGGTCGGTGCTTTCATGCCAGTACAGGTGCGTTTCCAGTGCAGGCACCTCCACCGGCAGCGCCTGATAACGCAACTGATGGCGACGGGCGAAGCGCTCGGGAACCGTCATGGCCATGTCGGTCTGCTGCAACACCTGCGACGCCATGAGGTAGTGTTGCGAACGCAGGGCGACCTTGCGTTGCACACCCATCTTGCCCAGCGCCAGGTCGACGTAACCCAGGCCGTTGCGTCGGCTGGAAATATGGATATGGGTCATGCCCAGGTAGCTGTCGAGGGTCAGCTTGCTGTCGGCCAGCGGGTGGCCCTGGCGCAGGGCGCAGACATAGCGGTCCTGCATCAGTTTGATGTGGCGCACCTGCGGGTCGGTGTTCAGTGGCGCGTCGATGGCAAAGTCCAGGCGGCCGGCCGCGAGTTCCTTGGTGGTCTCGCGGCGCTTGCACAGGAAACTCTCGATCATTACCGCCGGCGCCAGGCGGCGCAGGCGCTGGAACAGCGGCGGCAAGATGACCGCTTCGGTCAGGTCGGTCATGCTGATGCGGAAGGTCTTGTTTGCCTGCTGCGGATTGAACGTGCGGCTTTCCTGCACCGAGGTCCGCAGCAGCGCCAGTGCGTTGCGCACCGGGCCGATGATGTTCTGCGCCATGGGTGTGGGCACCATGCCTTGCGCGGTGCGCACGAACAGCGGGTCATTGAAGGTTTCGCGCAGACGCGACAGGGCATTGGACACTGCCGGCTGAGTAATGCCGACGATCTGCCCGGCGCGGGTCAGGTTGGCTTCGGTGTAGATCGCATCGAACACGATGAACAGGTTGAGGTCGACCTTGCTGAGGTTCATGGGCGCCGCTCTTTGTTGGAGTTATCGGTCGATCATATATCGGTTATGAATGTTTATACACGCGGAAAATAGACTAGGTGGATGGAGCAATGCTGCTCTAGGCTCTGCTCCACGTACTCCGAACTGTGAAGGTAGCCCTGATGGATTTCGCCTATTCACCCAAGGTCCAGGCACTGCGCGAGCGTGTCACTGCGTTCATGGACGCCCATGTCTACCCTGCCGAAGCCGTGTTCGAGCGCCAGGTCGCCGAGGGTGACCGCTGGCAGCCCACTGCAATCATGGAGGAACTCAAGGCCAAGGCCCGCGCCGAAGGGCTGTGGAACCTGTTCTTGCCAGAGTCGGAATACGGCGCCGGCCTGAGCAACCTGGAGTACGCACCGCTGGCAGAGATCATGGGCCGCTCGTTGCTCGGGCCGGAGCCGTTCAACTGCTCGGCGCCGGACACCGGCAACATGGAAGTGCTGGTGCGCTATGGCAGCGAGGCACAGAAACGCCAGTGGCTGGAGCCGCTGCTACGCGGCGAGATCCGCTCGGCGTTTGCCATGACCGAACCGGACGTGGCCTCCTCGGACGCCACCAACATGGCTGCTACCGCCATACGGGACGGTGACGAGTGGGTAATCAACGGCCGCAAGTGGTGGACTTCCGGCGCCTGCGACCCGCGCTGCAAGGTCATGATCTTCATGGGCCTGTCCGACCCTGAAGGCCCACGCCACCAGCAGCATTCCATGGTGCTGGTGCCGACCGACACGCCGGGCGTGAAGATTGTCCGCCCGCTGCCGGTGTTCGGTTATGACGATGCGCCCCATGGTCATGCCGAAGTCCTTTTCGAGAATGTGCGGGTTCCGTACGAAAACGTGATCCTTGGCGAAGGCCGCGGCTTCGAAATTGCCCAGGGCCGACTGGGCCCAGGCCGTATCCACCACTGCATGCGCTCGATCGGCATGGCCGAGCGCGCGCTGGAGCTGATGTGCAAGCGCTCGGTGGAGCGCACTGCCTTTGGTCGGCCACTGGCACGCTTGGGCGGCAACGTCGACAAGATCGCCGACTCGCGCATGGAAATCGACATGGCCCGACTGCTGACGCTCAAAGCGGCCTACATGATGGACACCGTCGGCAACAAGGTGGCTCGTAGCGAGATCGCCCAGATCAAGGTGGTGGCGCCGAACGTGGCCTTGAACGTGATCGACCGGGCTATCCAGATACATGGCGGGGCAGGGGTAAGCGGCGATTTCCCGCTGGCCTACATGTATGCCATGCAGCGCACCCTGCGCCTGGCTGACGGGCCGGATGAAGTGCACCGGGCGGCGATTGGCAAGTACGAAATTGGCAAGTATGTGCCGGTGGAGATGTTGCGTAGCGGGCGGTGAACGCGTCAGCCTGCCCCGGCCCATTCGCGGGTGAACCCGCGCCTGCAGTGATTGCGCAAAGTCCTGCAACTTGTAGGACGTATCTGAATTTTGGCTGATGCCACTTGTATCTCCCTTGCTGGTGATAGGTTTCCAACCTGAGTCAAGTACAGGGAGTTCATATATGCGCGTCAATCTAGAGGGAAAAGGTCAGGCGGTAGATGGCGATATCACCACAACGGGTGCTGTCTGTATTGCGACCGGGGCCGGCTACCTAGATGAAGGCCGAATGGTGCTCCGTGAAGGCGACCACACCACGCCATGCCCTCTTTGTGGGCAGGCGGGAACTGTCGCCGAAGGTGTGGATCACTTTATTTCAGATGGCCAGCGGGTGGCTATGGATGGTGCGTTGGTTGTCTGTGGCTGTTCGCCGGGCACCAACCGGGTAGTCGCGCCCTTGTATGAGGCTCCGCCGTCCATGCACTCCATTGCAGGGCGTGCCAATACCCACGCTGCCGAGCTGTCACCCACCTTCAACCCCGAGCGCTTCTCCCAACCGGTAATAGGTGCACTGCCTGGCACGCTGGAGCCTGGCTTCTACGTGGTTCCACGACGCATGTCGTTTCCCCAGATACTGCTTCAACTGGCCGGTCACGATTCCACGTTGCCGATCTCACGGTTACAGCGGCTCAACCCCACGTATGCGCAAGGGTTCAAAGCTGGGGAAATTTTCGTTATCGGTGATCCTGACAATGGAAATGCCTGCACGCGCGAAGAGGGAGAGCTTATGGCGGCGGCGCAGCATGCGCGGCGTGCGCTGGAAGCACTCGACTACGTCGAAGCGGATTTCATGATGCAGCACCAGGCCGAAATCGCCGGCTTGCTCAGCAACGCCAGTCTGTCCATGGGCGTGGGCAAGGACATGCTGGATCAAGGCTTGAAACAAGTAAGCAATACCTTGACCAGCATCGAGCAATTGCACCAGCGTGAGTTCATGCACAATGGCCATTTGAATAGTCCGGGTTTCTTCGCCGAGCGCAGGCGGTTGTTGCAGCAACTGGATGGCCAGTTGAAAGCGGCTTTGCTTAATAAGCAACTGAATCTGGGGAGCTATGAGCGGCTGAAGAAGAGCTTGCGTATCTCTACCAAGAGCCTGGTGCACCATTGGTCGAAAGCGGGCGGACCGGGGCAAATTCCGGGGTATGCGACACATCTTGAGAAGGTGGCGCGGTTAAGTAAGTACCTTCAATACGGAGGGTATGCAGCGATTGGGCTGGGCGGGACCTCGTCTTATCTGAAAGTAAAAGAAGTCTGTCGGGCCGGGGAGACTCGTGCTTGTCGAAAGGTTCGGTTTACTGAAGCGGGAAATTTTGCAGGAGGTCTAACGGGAGGGTTGGTAGGCGCCTCTGGTGGAGGTGCTGCAGCAGCTGCGTTATGCGGTATTTTTGCGGTGGGTACCGGTGGGTTTGGTGCAGTGTGCGGGATTGCGATCGTTGGCGCCGCCTCTTCTGCAAGCGCTATTGGTATTGGCGCCCTCGGAGAGCGGACCGGTGAATTCCTTCATGAGGTGACTGATGATTGACTTTGACAATTGGTCCCCATTGTTGCAAATAGTATTCCTGAGTGCGCCTTTCGTCCTGGGCCTTGCGGGGATCGCTATCAATGTGAAAATTGCTTTGTCGAGTGATTTTGATGTCGCCCTTTCAGCGATCACGAGCAACCCCTATCTTGAGCAGATGAAACCCGTATGGGGCGGACGAAACCTAAGGCATCGATGCCTACTGATGAGTACAGTAAGCGCTTTGGTCACATTCCCAAGGCTACATTTACGCCTCGGATGGTTGAACGAAGCGGAGCTTGACAATTTCCCCCCAAAGTTGAGGCGAGATATGGGAGCAGCCCTTTGGCTGATCTTGATTGCCTCACTTTGGGGAGCGGTTGGTTACTTCATCATCAAGCAATGATTGCAACTCAGACCCGCAACTGTGGGTCATTCTTCTTTTGTCCCGTTGTTTTCTTATCGTTAGCTGCTTTTTCTATCGTCTTTTCGTCTTTATTCAACGTCTGCCCCCGCGTCTTGATCAACGAAATCACCACCCCACCCAGCAACAACCCGAATGTCACGCCCAGTGACAGCAGCGCCGGCACCTTGCCCACCATGCCGTGGTAGAAAATCTTGCAGCCAATGAAGATCAACACCAGTGCCAGTGCGTACTTGAGGTAGACGAACCGGTGCATCAGCGCCGCCAGCGCGAAATACAGCGAGCGCAAGCCGAGGATGGCGAAGATGTTGGAGGTGTAGACGATGAACGGGTCCTGGGTGATGGCGAAGATCGCCGGCACGCTGTCGACGGCAAACACCAGGTCGGCCAGTTCGATCAGTACCAGTGCCAGAAACAGCGGGGTGGCATAACGCAGCGCCTTGCTGTGCCCGGCCGGGGTGTGGCGTACGAAGAAGTGCGAGCCATGGATCTGGTCGGTAACCCGCATGTGCCGCCGCACGAACTTGAGGATCGGGTTGTTGGCCAGGTCCGGGCGGCTGTCTTCCTTCGACAGCGCCATTTTCACCCCGGTAAACAGCAAGAAGGCACCAAAGATGTACAGCACCCAGGCAAAGTTCTGTACCAGCGCCGCGCCCACGCCGATCATGATGGCCCGCAGGAACACCACGCCCAGGATACCCCAGAACAGCACGCGGTGCTGGTAGCGGCGGGGGATGGCGAAGTAGCTGAAGATCATCGCCATGACGAACACGTTGTCCATCGACAGCGACTGTTCGACCAGGAAACCGGTGTAGAACTCCAGCGCAGACTGCGCACCCAACTGGTACCAGACCCCCGCGCCGAACAGCACACCGACACTGAAATAGCCCGAATACAGCAGCAGGCTCTCGCGCATTTCAATTTCCCGGTCGTGGCGGTGCAGCACGCCCAGGTCGAGCACCAGCAAACCGATGACGATGGCCATGAACACCAGCCACAACCAGGCGCTGGTACCGAGGACAGGTGTTGTGAGGAATGCTTGCAGAGCTGTCATGAGCCCCTCCTTGAATGTCGACGTTGCATGGCAACAGTGATCCGACATGGCGGCTTGGCAGCCGTCAGAGGGGCCCGGTATCACATGAGCTTGAGCCTAGACCCGTTTGCCAGTGGTGCCGAATGGGTAGCTGTTACATTTCTTTGCCAGTGCAGCGCTCAAGCCCGCAATCCTTTGCTCAGCCCTTTCCCTTCTATTAAATAACCCCGGTTATAGCCAAAACCAATCGAAAGCATGAGCTTTGCCAATGAGCCTTCAGCGGGATGATTAGTTAGGATTCTATCCATCAACTGATTCCAACCCCATGAAGGAGCGTCTCTCATGCCAATCATCAACAGCCAGGTCAAACCCTTCAACGCCACCGCCTACCACAAAGGCGAGTTCGTTCAGGTCAGCGAAGCCGATCTGAAAGGCAAGTGGTCTGTCGTGTTCTTCTACCCGGCCGACTTCACCTTCGTTTGCCCGACCGAGCTGGGTGACCTTGCTGACAACTACGCCGAGTTCCAGAAGCTGGGCGTGGAAATTTACGGTGTTTCCACCGATACCCACTTCACTCACAAAGCCTGGCACGACACTTCCGACACCATCGGGAAGATCCAATACCCGCTGATCGGTGACCCGACTCACGTCATTTCGCGCAACTTCGACGTGCTGATCGAAGAAGCCGGCCTGGCCGACCGCGGTACCTTCGTGATCAACCCGGAAGGCCAGATCAAGATTGTCGAGCTGAACGACGGTGGTGTAGGCCGTGATGCTGCCGAACTGCTGCGTAAGGTCAAGGCTGCCCAGTACGTTGCCGCTCACCCAGGCGAAGTGTGCCCGGCCAAGTGGAAAGAAGGCGAAGCCACTCTGGCGCCGTCGCTGGACCTCGTAGGCAAGATCTAAGGTCATGCCCATAACGCGGGCGGTAAGCAGCCGCCAAAGCTGAAATACCTACCGCCCCGTCAAACGCCCGGGCGACCTCGCCTGGGCGTTTTTGTATCCGAGTTTTGAAAAAGGAATCGCCCGTATGTTGGACGCCACGCTTAAATCGCAACTGAAAACCTACCTGGAGCGGGTCACCCAGCCGATCGAGATCGTTGCCTCCCTCGACGACGGCGCGAAGTCCCGCGAATTGCACGACCTGCTGGTGGAAATTGCCGGCCTGTCGAACCTCATTACCTTCAGCGCGGACGGTACCGATGCCCGTCGCCCTTCGTTCTCGCTGAACCGCCCGGGTGCCGATATCAGCCTGCGTTTCGCCGGCATCCCCATGGGCCACGAGTTCACCTCGTTGGTGCTGGCGCTGCTGCAAGTCGGCGGCCATCCGTCAAAGGCCAGTGCCGAAGTGATCGAGCAGATCCAGGCCCTGGAAGGTGAATTCAACTTCGAAACCTACTTCTCGCTGTCGTGCCAGAACTGCCCGGACGTGGTCCAGGCGTTGAACCTGATGGCGGTACTCAACCCCAACGTGCGGCATGTTGCCATCGACGGTGCGCTGTTCCAGGACGAAGTGGAATCGCGCAAGATCATGGCGGTACCGAGTATCTACCTGAACGGTGAAGTGTTTGGTCAGGGCCGTATGGGCCTGGAAGAAATCCTTGGCAAGATCGACACCAACGCCGGCGCCCGCCAGGCCGAGAAGATCAACGCCAAGGATGCCTTTGACGTGCTGGTTATCGGTGGTGGCCCCGCTGGCGCCGCTGCTGCCATCTACGCTGCCCGCAAGGGCATCCGCACCGGTGTTGCCGCCGAGCGCTTCGGCGGCCAGGTGCTGGACACACTGGCCATCGAGAACTTTATCTCGGTGCAGGAAACCGAAGGGCCGAAGCTGGCCACGGCGCTGGAAGAGCACGTCAAACAGTACGACGTCGACATCATGAACCTGCAGCGCGGTGAAGCGCTGATTCCTGCTGCCGAGGGCGGTCTGCACGAAGTGCGTTTGGCGGGGGGCGCTTCGCTGAAGGCCAAGACTGTAATCCTGGCCACCGGCGCCCGCTGGCGCGAAATGAACGTGCCAGGTGAGCAGGAGTACCGCAGCCGCGGCGTGGCCTACTGCCCGCACTGTGACGGCCCGCTGTTCAAGGGTAAACGCGTGGCGGTGATTGGCGGCGGCAACTCGGGTGTGGAGGCGGCCATCGACCTGGCCGGTATCGTCGCCCAGGTGACGCTGATCGAGTTCGACAGCCAGCTGCGTGCCGATGCGGTGTTGCAACGCAAGCTGCACAGCCTGCCGAACGTCAACGTGATCACCAGCGCGCTGACCACCGAGGTGCTGGGCAATGGCGAGAAGGTGACCGGCCTGCGCTACAAGGACCGCACCACGGATGAACAGCACGAAGTGGCACTGGAAGGCATCTTCGTGCAGATTGGCCTGTTGCCCAATACTGACTGGCTGAAGGGCACCGTCGAGCTGTCGCCGCGTGGCGAAATCATTGTCGACGCCAAGGGCCAGACCAGCATCCCCGGTGTGTTTGCCGCCGGTGACGTGACTACCGTGCCGTACAAGCAGATTGTCATTGCGGTGGGTGAGGGGGCCAAGGCATCGCTGGCGGCCTTTGACCACCTGATTCGGACTTCGGCACCGGCGTAAGCCTGTACCGGCCCTTTCGCGGCTAAAGCCGCTCTCGCAGGACTGCGCAGTTGTTGAAACTGTGAAAATCCCTGTAGGAGCGGGTTTACCCGCGAAGAGGCCGGCCCTGCTGGCCAATTTCCACCCGCCGTTCACCGTTGCCGCTGCGACCGTATTCGCGGGTAAACCCGCTCCTACACAGATTGGTGGTGGACACACATCGGGAATTGGACACAGACCGCTGTAGGAGCGGGTTTACCCGCGAAAGGGCCGGTTCAAGCAAAGCAGCACCTGAAGATGTCTATGCTTACAGCAGACCTCTCAGGAACCACACCCATGACCCTGATCAGCCGCGAACCCTGGTGGCTAGTCCCCCCAAAGCCCGGGGAGCAAGAGCAGGACCTGCACTGGGGCTACCTGGAAATCTACGCCGACGGTCGCGCTGTGTTCGTCGACCAGCGCCCCACTGACCGGGAACTGGCCGAGCGCAAGAGCTGCCGCAATTTCCCCGACCCCGAACCGTGACGGCTCAGCCTTCCAGTTCGGCCAGGCGCGCTTCCAGCGCCGCAATGCGGGCTTCGAGGGCTTCGATGCGGTCTTCTGACACACTGCCGCCACTGTTGCGCGCGCCGCCTTCCTGTTGGCGTGCAGCGAGAATCGCCTCGATTTCCGCCGGGTCGCCCAAGGCATGGGTGTAGCGGTCTTCACGCTGGCCGGCCTGACGTGGCAGGTGCAAAGCCAGGTCCCGCGAGATCAGGCGCTCCAGCTGATGCTGGATCTGCTCGGTGTCGTCAAAGTCGTGCAGGCGGTTGCTACGGGTCAGCAGTTCGTTGAGGGTTTGCGGGCCCCGCAGGAACATCAGGCCCATCAACACCAACTGTGCTGGCACCAGCTCCAGTGCCTTGTCTACCCGATGTTCCCAGCGGTCGGCACGGCTGCCCATCTGCAGGCGGGTCATGCCCTGACCTTCGAGGGCGCGCAGCGCCTGGCCGACCTGGCCTTGGGTGAGGTTCATCACCGGCTCGCGGCTGGTCTTCTGGTTGCAGGCCAGGACCAGGGCATTGAGGGTCAGCGGGTAGCTTTCCGGGCTGGTGGCCTGCTTTTCGATCAGCGAGCCGAGAACGCGGATCTCGATGCTGTTGAAGCGGCCTTCACCTGCGGTTTCGTGTTCTGACATGGCCCTGTCTCGTGGCTGGGGAAAGGCCACTAGGGTAGGTAATGCCATCGAGTAAGGCAATTGGGGCCGCAATGCGGCCCCGGCGCGCTTAGCCGTTACGCCGCTCTTCAGCCTGACACGCCGCCGCAGTGAACAGCACATCGGTCGAAGAGTTCAGCGCCGTTTCGGCCGAATCCTGCAACACGCCAATGATGAAGCCCACCGCCACTACCTGCATGGCAATTTCGCTTGGGATGCCAAACAGGCTGCACGCCAGCGGAATCAGCAGCAGCGAACCCCCGGCCACGCCCGAGGCGCCGCAGGCGCACACTGCCGCCACCACGCTGAGCAGCACGGCAGTTGGCAGGTCTACCTGGATACCCAGGGTATGCACTGCGGCCAGGGTCAGCACGGTAATGGTGGTTGCCGCGCCGGCCATGTTGATGGTTGCGCCCAGCGGGATCGACACCGAGTAAGTGTCTTCATGCAGGCCGAGGCGTTCCGACAATGCCATGTTGACAGGGATGTTGGCGGCCGAGCTGCGGGTGAAGAACGCAGTAATGCCGCTTTCACGCAGGCACAGCAGCGTCAGTGGGTAGGGGTTGCGGCGGATCTTCCAGAACACGATCAGCGGGTTCATCACCAGCGCCACGAACAGCATGCAGCCAATCAGTACCGCCAGCAGGTGCAGGTAGCCGAGCAGGGCGTCCAGGCCAGACTGTGCCAGGGTGGAGCTGACCAGGCCAAAAATGCCCAGCGGGGCGAAGCGGATGACCATGCGCACGATCAGGGTGACGCCATTGGACAGGTCTGCGACCACGGTGCGGGTGGTTTCGCCGGCATGGCGCAGGGCCACGCCCAGGCCGACGGCCCAGGTCAGCACGCCGATGAAGTTGGCATTGAGCAGGGCATTGACCGGGTTGTCTACCGCGCTCAGCAGCAGGTTCTGCATTACCTCGGCGATGCCGCCTGGCGCGCTCAGCGTGGCTTCGCTGGTGCTTAGCGCCAGGTGCGAGGGGAACAGCATGCTGGCAACCACGGCCACCACTGCAGCGGCAAAGGTGCCCAGCAGGTACAGCCAGAGGATCGGGCGAATGTGGATTTCCTGGCCGTGACGATGGTTGGCGACCGAAGCCATGACCAGGATGAACACCAGCACAGGCGCAACCGCCTTCAGGGCACTGACGAACACCTTGCCAAGAAAGGCCAGGTCACGGGCGATGGCAGGTGCCAGCAGGGCGAGGGCGATACCGGCGAGCAAGCCGATGACGATCTGGGTCACCAGGCTGGTGCGGTTGAGGAGGCGGAGAAAAGGGGTCATGTGCAGCGGTATCTCGGAATCTGGAAAGGGCGGACTTTACCATAGAGCACCTATGGCGCATGCCGGGCTGTGTTCGTAGTCAATCAGGCTTTTACGGCTACCAGTGAAACAACTCCCGCCGCGCCCCCTCGGTAATCGCCACGATCCCTGGGTGCTTGACCTTGCGCTCCACCGAAATGGCATAGAACGATTCGTGCACGGCTTCGGTCTGCCCGATCAGTTGCACGCCATACTGACGGCACACCTCTTCGGCGATTACGCTGGGAGCAACGAAAATGCCGCTGCCCGATTGACCGAACGCTTGCATCAAGGCACTGTCATCGAACTCCCCCACGATCCGTGGTTGCACCTGCTGCTCGCCCAGCCACCGCAGCAGGCGGCTGCGTACCACGGTCTCCTGGCCGGGAACAAGCAGCGGAGCATCCTGCAGACACGCTGGAAAAGGACCGTCCAGCCGTTGTACCAGCGCCGGTGTGGCGAAGAAGCTCAGCCCGCACTCGCCCAGCTTCTGGCTGTAGCCCTTGATGTCCAGGTGGTTGGGCATGGGGCTGTCGGAAATCACCAGGTCCAGGCGCTGGATAGCCAGGTCTGCCAGTAACCGCTCAAGTTTGTCCTCGCGGCAGTTGATGCGCAGCACCTCCTCCAGATCCATGGTCGGTGCCAGCAGGCGGTAGACAATGGATTTGGGCACCACGTCAGCCACCCCCACACGAAACAGGATCTGCTCCTGAGGGCCGGCGCGCAGCATGGCTTCAAGCTCGCTGCCAATCTGAAACATCTGTTCTGCATACACCAGGGCCTGGCGGCCGGTTTCGGTCAGTTCCAGCTGCCGGCCGGCGCGCTGGAACAGTTCCAGGCCGTAGGTTTGCTCGAACAGGGTGATCTGCCCGCTGATGGTTTGCGGTGTGAGGTTCAGCTGTTGGCTGGCGCGGGTGATGCTGCCCGTCTTGGCCACGGCCCAGAAGTAATGCAGCTGGCGATAGTTAAGCACCGTCGGTCGTTCCGATTCGTAAAAACCGAAGTATATGCCATGAAAATACGAATTTTCCTGAACTATTGCCGTCTCTAGAATGCACGGCTACCAGGCGCCATGCGCCGCCGGGTTATTTCAAGCGAGGACACCATGCTGCAATTCAAATCCATTGGCACCCCGTTGGTGCTGGCTTTGGCCCTGTTCACCCTGGCAGGCTGCGACCAGGCCGAGAAATCCGCCCAGCAGATGCTCGACCAGGCGGCGCAGTCGGCCAAGCAGGCCATCGACGACACCAACAAGGCTGCCCAGCAGGCGCTGAGCGAAGCCATCGGCAGCGAAGGGCACAAGCCCAAGGATGCCGAGAAGAAAGAAGAAACCCAGGAAATCTGACCCCAACCGACGCTGCAGGATTTGAACAATGGAATATTTGCTGGAACTCGCCGCTAGCCCGACCGCCTGGGTTGCCCTGGCTACGCTGGTGGCCATGGAAATTGTACTGGGCATCGACAACCTGATCTTCATCTCGATCCTGACCAACAAATTGCCGGTGGAGTACCGCTCCAAGGCGCGGCGTATCGGTATCAGCATGGCCTTGGTCATGCGGCTGGCCTTGCTCAGCACCGTGGCCTGGATCGTTCAGCTGACCGACCCGGTGTTCGAAGTGTTCGGCAACACCTTCTCGTGGAAGGATGTGATCCTGATTGCCGGTGGTCTGTTCCTGCTGTGGAAGGCGACCAAGGAGATTCACGAAAACGTCGACCCGCATGGCGCCAAGGAGGAAGCCAAAGTCTCCTCCACGGTTACCCTGGGCTTTGCTGCGGCGATCTTCCAGATCCTGCTGCTGGATATCGTCTTCTCGGTCGACAGCATCATCACCGCCGTGGGCATGACCGAGCACCTGCCTATCATGATTATCGCCGTTATCACTGCTGTGATCGTGATGATGGTGGCAGCCGATCCGCTGGCCAATTTCATCAACGACAACCCGACTGTGGTCATGCTGGCGCTGGGTTTCCTCATCATGATCGGCATGACGCTGATCGCCGAAGGCTTCGGCGCCCATGTACCCAAGGGCTATGTGTATGCCGCCATGGCGTTCTCGACGGCTATCGAGGTCCTCAACATCCTGGCCCGCCGGGCGCGTTTGAAGCGTGAAGCGGCTGAAGGTTGATGTAAAAAAGGCGTTTTGCGCCCCCCCTCACGGACAAGCCCGCTCTTACAGGTACCTCGCGTCCCACTGGCATTGCGAAATACCTGTGCAGCGGGCTTGTCCGTGAGTGGGCTTCAGAAAATCCTGAGGTTAGCTCACCCCGGCATGCCGCCGCGCCCGTGATACCGGCTGTGGCCTTGGCGGGGCCTGCGGTGGCAGGTGGTGATGGTGTGCATGACGCCGCACGATACGCAGTACACCCCACAGCATGGCGGCTGCGACGCTTAGCCACATGCCTACCAGCATGAGTATTGCCATGGTCAGGCTCATCTGTGCCTCCATCTCTACGGCAAGCGCTTGATTGGCCCGCGTTTACCTTCCAGACACTGCTTTAGTCTAGCCCTTCGCCTGTGACGTTCCATCGAACAATGGTCGATCTCTAGTGCCGATTCGCTCCAAGGCGCTGTCGGACTATACCCGCGCGGCTGTCGGACCTATGATCGGTGGCCAGAGCCGGGCGCTGCCTGCCTGGCGTTGGAACAAGCGAGTGTCCATGGAGCAACATTCCTTCAAGGCTGCCCCCCGACGGCTACTGGCCGCCTGTCTGCTGGCTGCCACCCTGGCCGGCTGCGCCAGCGCACCGCCCGGTAACCTCAAGGGCCTGCCGCAGCGGGTCGAAATCAGCAGCGTGCCGTTCTACCGTGGCAACGCCAACCACAGCGGGGCCATGGCGCTGGCGGCAGTGCTGTCGCAGCAGGGGGCGCCTATTACGCCGGGCTTGCTGGATAAGCCGCTGAACCTGCCTCAGGGCGCCGAAACGCTGGATACCGCTATTCCCCGTGTGGCGCGGGACTACGGCAGGGTGGTGTACCCGCTGGACAAGCAACTGGACGCGCTGTTGACCCAAGTGGCGGCGGGCAACCCGGTGCTGCTGCGTTACGAGGAAGGTTCGGCCTGGTGGAGCGAGCCGCGCTATGCGGTGTTGATGGGGTATGACCGTTACAAGCAGCGGGTGCTGCTGCGCTCGGGCATGCACCGGCGGCAGATGATGGCATTCGATGACTTTGCATCGGCGTGGGCAAAGCAGGGGAGTTGGGCGGTGCTGGTGCAGCCACCTCGGCAACTGCCGGCTCAGGTTGATCGCCAGCGGTGGTTGCATGCTGCGGATGAACTGGCCAAGGCGGGGCAAGAGATTGCGGCGAAGCAGGCGGTAAATAGCCTGAACAAATAGCGCTGCCAGTGCCTGCCCCTTCGCAGGTAAGCCCGCGCCCACACGGACTGTGCAATAGCACAAATCCTGTGGGCGCGGGCTTGCCTGAATCAGAAGCCCAGGCGGTCGCGCAGGCTGTAGTACCAGGCACCGATGGCGCTGAAGGGTACGCGCAGCATCTGGCCACCCGGGAACGGGTAGTGCGGCAGGCCGGCAAAGGCGTCGAAGCGCTCTGCCTGGCCGCGCAGGGCCTCGGCCAGTACCTTGCCCGCCAGGTGGGTATAGGTCACGCCGTGGCCCGAGCAACCCTGCGAGTAGTAGATGTTGTCGCCGATCCGGCCAACCTGTGGCAGGCGCGACAGGGTCAGCAGGAAGTTACCGGTCCAGGCGTAGTCGATCTTCACGTTCTTCAGCTGCGGGAAGGCCTTGAGCATTTTCGGGCGGATGATCGCCTCGATGTTGGCCGGGTCACGCGCGCCGTACACCACGCCGCCACCGAAAATCAGGCGCTTGTCGCTGGTCAGGCGGTAGTAGTCGAGCAGATAGTTGCAATCCTCGACGCAGTAGTCCTGCGGCAGCAGGGTGCGTGCCAGTTCTTCGCCCAGTGGCTCGGTGGTGATCACCTGCGTGCCGCATGGCATGGACTTGGCGGCCAGCTCGGGTACCAGGTTGCCCAGGTAGGCGTTGCCGGCAACGATGATGAACTTGGCGCGGACCTTGCCCTGCGGGGTATGCACGACCGGGTTGGCGCCACGCTCGATGCGCACGGCCGGGGTTTGCTCATAGATGATGCCACCCAGCGACTCGACCGCGGCAGCTTCGCCCAGGGCCAGGTTCAGCGGGTGGATGTGGCCGCCGCTCATGTCGAGCATGCCGCCAATGTAGCTGTCGCAGGCAACTACTTCGCGGATGCGCTTCTGGTCCATCAGCTCCAGCTGATTATGGCCAAAGCGTTCCCACAGGCGCTTTTGCGATTCCAGGTGGCCCATCTGCTTGCTGGTAAGGGCGGCGAATACGCCACCATCTTTCAGGTCGCACTGAATGTTGTACTTGGCCACGCGCTCACGAATGATGCGCCCGCCCTCGAAGGCCATGTGGCCCAGCAGTTGTGCCTGCTTGGGGCCAACGGTGCGTTCGATGACATCAATGTCGCGGCTGTAGCTGTTGACGATCTGGCCGCCGTTGCGGCCCGATGCGCCAAAGCCGACCTTGGCCGCTTCGACGATGCTTACCTTGAAGCCGTTCTCCAGAAGGAACAGGGCGCTGGACAGGCCGGTGTAGCCGGCACCGATGATGCACACATCGGTTTCCACCTCACCCTGCAGCGCCGGACGTGGCGGCACCGGGTTGGCCGAGGCGGCGTAGTAGGACTGGGGGTAGGGGGTGTTAGCCATGCTGCAGGAACCTCGTGTTTTATATTTTTAACGAATGTACCGATGCTATCAATAATAATAAACACCCGCTAGTCGTCTGGTGAAAATCCTTTACGGGGCCCCCCTCAGTCAGCCTCTCTATAAAGAGTTTAAGATTCAGTAGGTTAGCGCGAAAAAAAGTGTTGACAGGGTTTTTGTAATGCGTAGAATGCGCACCACACGACAGGCACATAGCTCAGTTGGTTAGAGCACCACCTTGACATGGTGGGGGTCGTTGGTTCGAGTCCAATTGTGCCTACCAAATCGAAAAAGGGGTGATCCGAAAGGGTCACCCCTTTTTTCATTGTCCATTGCCATGCGGGTCGAAAACCGCGGTATGGGCACGAAGCGCTTGCATGCGAAAGTTTTTGATTTTTCTCAAAAAAAAGCTTTACAGGTACGCGTCGGATCACTAATATGCGCACCACACGACAGGCACATAGCTCAGTTGGTTAGAGCACCACCTTGACATGGTGGGGGTCGTTGGTTCGAGTCCAATTGTGCCTACCAAATCGAAAAAGGGCGATCAGAAATGATCGCCCTTTTTGCATTTGCGCCCGAAGCAGCGTGTAACGTTTGGTCGCGGTTCGGGCATACCCCGGCGTGCTAGAATCCGCCCCTTCGAATCTGGAGGTACACGCGTGCGCAAACTGGCTGTGGTAATGGCAGTGCTCGCCCTGGCGGGCTGTGAGAACGAGGTCGAAGGCGTGCACAAGCAGGTGGCCGAACACCTGCACAACCCCAAGACCGCCAAGTTCGGCAACGTGCGGATCGACACCCAGGGCACCATCTGCGGTCAGGTCCGCGGCAAGGACGATGCCGGGCAGTACGAAGCCTACCGCAGCTACGTGGCGATCAAGCGCGATGGCCAATACGACATCATCGTCGACGATACCGGCAATAACCTGCGTATCCGCGAGCTTTGCGGCGGCGCCGACCTGCAGCGGCGTGCCGAGGCCCTGGCAGGCCAGCCGGCGCCCCAGGGTTGGGATGTGGAAGTGGTGCAGGGCGCCAACATGGGGGCGCTCAGCGACATGACGGCGCGCCTGATCGAAAAGGGCATCCCGTCTTCGGTGGAGTACCGCGACGGCAAGCCGGTGGTGCTGCTGGGGCCGTTCCCCACCCGCGAAGAGGCGCAAGCGCGCAGGGACGAAGTGATGGCCAAGCTGGGTACCGATTCGGTGGTCATCCAGCACGGCGCATCACGCTAGGGTCTGTTTTCAACGCGGCATGAACAAGTATCAAGGCTTTTCCTGCAGAGCCTAAGCCTGGGCAGAGGCTCCGCCGCCAAGGCTTGTGTCAGGCGCCTTTCACACAAGTTTGGCTATGCTTGGGTGGGTAGCTGCCAAACGGGGAGGGCCTCATGTCTACACTGGAGCGGGCCATTGCCGTGGCCGCCAGGGCGCATGAAGGGCAATACGATAAGGGTGGGGCGGCTTATATCCTCCACCCGTTACGCGTGATGATGCGGGTTTCCACACCTGAACAGCGGATTGTGGCGGTGCTTCACGATGTGATTGAAGACACCCCGCTGACCCTGTCCGACCTGGCGCGTGAGGGCTTCGCGCTGAAAATCCTGGCCGCGTTGCTGGCGCTTAGCCGCCGCGAGGGCGAACCTTACCAGGATTTCGTGGCGCGCCTGGGCGGTGATCCGTTGGCGCGCACCGTCAAGCTGGCCGATCTGGCCGACAATAGTGACCTCTCGCGCATCCCCTGCCCGGGCCCTGCCGACCTGGCGCGGCTGGCTCGTTACCGGGAAGCCAGCGCCTACTTGCAAGCGCTGGCTTAAGGGTCAACCGCACGCCTTGAGGTTGACCGGCCCCACGAACGCGTTTCCCCGCCCCATCACGCAGGCGACCTGTTGGTTGCGTTGCCGCTCCCAGGCTTGCGGCGGGTAGGTCTTGTTCCAGGCTTCGAACAACTGGCGGTCCTGTTTGGACAGACGCAGGTTGTACTGCTTGCTCATGTAGAAGTAGGTGCGGGCGATCATGCCGCGGATCGATGGGCGCGGCATCACTTTCCTGGCCTTGAAATCGACCTGGGTCAGGCAGCGGCCATACTGGCCGCGTTGCTCCGGCAGCCAGCCGAAACTGAAGTTGCTGCGGTCGCCGTTGACCTCGCCGATGCTTGGCACCAGGTTGTGCAGGTCGGCTTCGGCGCGTTTGTACACTTCGTCATGCTGCGAGCACTGCTTGCGCCCGCCACTCTGCCAGCATTGGCGCTGATGGCCGATCTGCCAGGCGGGTACGATGTGTTCCCATTCGATGCGCGAGGCGCGCCGGGCATTCTTGCGTGGGGTATAGCCGCATGACGCCAGGTCGACCTTGTTGCCCTTGTATTTGCACCCGCAATAGAACTCGGTCGATTGCGGTGCATAGAGCTTCCAGGCGACCTTCTTGGCCTCCTGGAAGGTGCGCGGGGCGTCGGCTTGAGCAAACGGAGTGGTCAGTAACAGGCAAGCGGCTGCGAAAAGCGAAACTCTCATGCGCAGTCAGTCTTCCTTTGGTACGGTCCAGAAAATCTGCACGCCGCCATCGTCACGGTGGGCGAGGGTGACGTTGTCGTTCTCGGCAATCTCCTGAAGCAGGGTTTCCCAGTCATCCGGGCTTTCCTGTTCCAGGCGGAAGATCAGCGCCGCGCGGCTGCGCTGGGCGGTGGGGCTGTTGATGATCTTCTGGATGCGTACACCCAGCTGTTCATAGCTGCTCGGGGTGGCGGAGGCGGTGCTGGACACAGGAATTTCCTTGTTTTTGCTGTATGCACGTACAGTATTTCACTGTAAGTAAATTCGCAACAGCTTGTCAGGAGAAATCCAGCGTTGGCCTGTAAACCATCAGGCAGGTCAGAAAGGTAAGCGATGTCGCCGGTTTTTTACCCTCAGTGTCTGTGCGGTTCAGGAGAGGGCATTGAGGCCCTCAGAGCCGGCGCACCGGCACTGAGGGGGGAGCACTCAGTATTCCCAGAAGATGCGCTGCAGCTCCTTGCTGTCCTGGGTCTTGGTCATTGCCACCATCGCCAGGATCCGCGCCTTCTGCGGGTTCAGGTCGTGAGCCACGACCCAGTCGTTTTTGTCATCCGGCTGTTCGGCGTTGCGCAGTACGAAACCACCCTGGTTGACATGCGACGAGCGGATGATCTGCACGCCGTTCTTGCGCAGTTCCTGCAGCGCCGGGACTACCCGCGACGATACCGAACCGTTGCCGGTACCGGCATGGATCAGCGCCTTGGCGCCGTTCTGCGCCAGCGCCTTGTAGGCGGTGTCGGTGACGTTGCCATAGCCATAGGCAATGTCCACCTGCGGCAGGCTGCTGATCTGCTTGATGTCGAACTCGGAATTGACCGTATGGCGCTTGGCCGGCAGGCGGAACCAGTACGATTTGCCTTCCACTACCATGCCCATCGGGCCCCAGGCGCTCTTGAAGGCTTCGGTCTTGATGTTGACCGCCTTGCTCACGTCGCGGCCGGACTGGATCTCGTCGTTCATGGTCACCAGCACGCCTTTGCCACGCGACTGTTTGTCGCTGGCTACGGCCACGGCGTTGTACAGGTTGAGCATGCCGTCGGCGGACATGGCGGTACCCGGGCGCATCGAGCCGACCACCACGATTGGCTTGTCGGTCTTCTCTACCAGGTTGAGGAAGTAGGCGGTTTCTTCGAGGGTGTCGGTGCCGTGGGTGATGACGATACCGTCGACGTCCTTGCTTTCGGCCAGCTCGGCGACGCGCTTGCCCAGTTTCAGCAGGTCGTCGTTGCTGATGCTCTCGGAGGCGATCTGCATCACTTGTTCGCCGCGTACGTTGGCGATGTCGGCCAGTTCTGGCACGCCGGCGATGAGCTTGTCGACGCCCAGCTTGGCAGCCTGGTAAGTGGCGCTGTTGGCAGCGCTGGCACCGGCGCCGGCAATGGTGCCGCCGGTGGCGAGGATGACCACGTTGGCCAGCTTTTGTTGGGTTTCGGCTTCCTTGGCCGAGGCGCTGGTTGGCAGGATCAGCAGCAGGGCGAGTGCGCTGGGGGCGAAGGTTTTCAGTGCGGCATTCATCGTTATTGTTCTCGCTTCCTAGTGAGATAGTTATTGAGTCGCGCTCGGCTACAGGCACTTTTCGTACCAAGGCACCACGCGCTGCCTGGGTGGGAGCGGCCGTGCGTTGCAATGGGCTGCTTGGCAGCCCCGGCAATGGGTGGTGTTGCACCGAACCCGGGGCCGCTGCGCGACCCTTTCATTACCAAGCGCTACGGCTGAGAAAGGGGGATTTCATTCGTAATTCCGAACAAAAAAAGGAAAAGGCGTTCGGTTTTTCGGAAAAGCCTGCATAATCGGCCTCAGCAGCACTCTGGCCTCCGATAGCCAAACGGATTTGACAAACAACGGTCCTGTTACCATAGTTGGTCAACGCAAACGTTTGCGATCCGATAAAAAACACAAGATTCGGAGTCATCGTCCATGAAGCTGCCGTTCCCCGGTCGTCTGCTGGCCCTCGCTGTCATTTCCTCGCTTAGCCTCGCCTTGCCATTGTCTGCTGCCCACGCCGAAGACAAGCCCAAAGTCGCCCTTGTCATGAAGTCGCTGGCCAACGAATTCTTCCGCACCATGGAAGACGGCGCCAAGGACTACCAGAAGAGCCATGCCGACGAGTTCGACCTGATCGCCAACGGCATCAAGAACGAAACCGACACTGGCGAGCAGATCCGCATCGTCGAGCAGATGGTCAATGCCGGCGCCAAGGCCCTGGTCATTGCTCCGGCTGACTCGAAGGCACTTGTGTCGGCGGTGAAGAAGGCCATGGACCAGGGGGTGGTGGTGATCAATATCGACAACCGTCTGGACCCTGATCTGCTCAAGAGCAAAGGCATCAGCGTTCCTTTCGTCGGCCCCGACAACCGCAAGGGCGCGCGTCTGGTTGGCGATTACCTGGCCAGCCAGAAGCTCAAGGCCGGTGACCAGGTGGGCATTATCGAAGGGGTGCCGACTACCACCAATGCCCAGCAGCGCACCGCCGGTTTCAAGGACGCCATGAATGCCGCGCAGATGAACATCGTCTCGGTGCAAAGCGGCAATTGGGAGATCGACAAAGGCAACGCCGTCGCTGCCTCCATGCTCAACGAATACCCTGACCTGAAGGCCTTGCTGGCTGGCAACGACAGCATGGCCCTGGGCGCTGTGTCCGCCGTGCGTGCCGCTGGCAAGACCGGCCAGGTGCAAGTGGTGGGCTATGACAACATCAATGCCATCAAGCCAATGCTTGCAGACGGTCGCGTGCTTGCCACCCTCGACCAGGCCGCCAGCCAGCAGGCGGTGTACGGCATTCAGGCGGCGCTGAAAATGGTCAAGGGCGAAAAGCCTGATGTGGATGCCGACAACGTCATCCAGACCCCGGTCGAACTCATCACCAAGAAGCCCTGATGCTGCCAGGAGAATCGGCCATGCCTGCATCGGCCAATGAAGTGGTGCTCGCCGCCAGCGGCCTGGGCAAGACCTACGCCCAGCCCGTGCTCGGCGAGGTCAGCCTGAACCTGCGCGCCGGTGAAGTGCTGGCCCTGACCGGCGAGAACGGCGCTGGCAAGAGCACGTTGTCCAAGCTCATCGGTGGCCTGGAGCTGCCCACCACCGGGCACATGACCTACCGCGGCCAGGCCTACGCGCCCGGCAGTCGCAGTGAGGCCGAACGCCTAGGTGTGCGCATGGTCATGCAGGAGTTGAACCTGCTGCCGACGCTGACTGTGGCGGAGAACCTGTTTCTCGACAACTTGCCCAGCCGCTTTGGCTGGATCAGCCACAAGCGCCTGCGCCAACTGGCAATGGCCGCCATGGCCCGGGTCGGGCTCGACGCCATCGACCCGGACACCCCGGTCGGCGAGCTGGGCATCGGCCATCAGCAGATGGTCGAGATTGCCCGCAACCTGATCGGTGACTGCCATGTACTGATCCTGGACGAACCCACGGCCATGCTCACTGCGCGCGAGGTGGAGTTGCTGTTCACCCAGATCGAGCGCCTGCGTGCGCGTGGCGTGGCCATCGTTTATATCTCGCATCGCCTGGAAGAGTTGCAGCGCGTGGCGCAACGCATCGTTGTACTGCGCGATGGCAAACTGGTGTGCGACGAGCCGATCCAGCGCTACAGCAGCGCCGAACTGGTCAACCTGATGGTCGGCCGCGAGCTGGGCGAGCATATCGACCTGGGCCGGCGGCAGATAGGTGCACCGCTGCTCAAGGTTGACAAGTTGTGCCGCGGCGACAAGGTGCGCGAGGTGTCGTTCGAAGTCAGGGCAGGGGAAATTTTTGGCATCTCCGGTCTGATCGGCGCCGGCCGTACCGAGCTGTTGCGCCTGATCTACGGTGCCGATCGCGCCGACAGCGGCTGTATCGCGCTGGGCCAACCGCCGCAGGCGGTAAACATCGACTCGCCCAAGGCTGCAGTGCGGGCCGGCATCGCGCTGATAACCGAAGACCGCAAAGGCGAGGGCCTGCTGTTGACGCAGTCGATCAGCGCCAACATTGCGTTGGGCAACCTGGGCGCGGTATCGCGCGCCGGTGTGCTCGATAGCGAAGCGGAAAAGGCCTTGGCCGAACGCCAGATCCAGGCCATGCGCATTCGCAGTGCTGGCGCGCAGCAAGTGGTGGGCGAGCTGTCTGGCGGTAACCAGCAGAAGGTGGTAATTGGCCGCTGGCTGGAGCGCGATTGCCAGGTGCTGCTGTTCGACGAACCCACGCGTGGCATCGATGTGGGCGCCAAGTTCGACATCTATGGCCTGCTGGCCGAGCTGGCGCGTCAAGGCAAGGCCTTGGTGGTGGTGTCCAGTGACCTGCGCGAACTGATGCTGATTTGCGACCGCATCGCCGTGCTGTCCGCCGGCCGCCTGATCGACACCTTCGCGCGTGATCATTGGAGCCAGGACCAGTTGCTTGCCGCCGCCTTCGCCGGTTATCAGAAACGTGACGCACTGCTGCATGATGCAGCCCCCAGGATGGATGCATGAAAACCACCCCGCTAAACAACCAGGGCGCCGCCCCCATGCGCCGCAGCGGTACGTACTTTGGCCTGGGCACCTACCTGGGCCTGGCTGGCGCCTTGCTGGCGATGATCGTGCTGTTCTCGTTCCTCAGCAGCCACTTCTGGTCGTATGGCACCTTCAGCACGCTGGCCAACCAGATCCCGGACCTGATGGTGCTGGCGGTGGGCATGACCTTTGTGCTGATCATCGGCGGCATCGACCTGTCGGTGGGTTCGGTGCTGGCGCTGGCCGCCTCGACGGTGAGCGTGGCGATACTCGGCTGGGGCTGGGGCGTGCTGCCCTCGGCGCTGCTGGGCATGGCTGTGGCCGCATTGACCGGCAGCATTACCGGTGGCGTCACCGTGGCCTGGCGCATCCCGTCGTTCATCGTTTCGCTTGGTGTGCTGGAGATGGCCCGTGGCCTGGCCTACCAGTTCACCGACTCGCGCACCGCCTATATCGGCGACGCCTATGCCTGGTTCTCCAACCCGGTCGCCTTTGGTGTTTCGCCGGCGTTCATCATCGCCTTGTTGGTGATCGTGCTCGCCCAGTTGGTCCTGACGCGTACGGTGTTCGGTCGTTACCTGATCGGTATCGGCACCAACGAAGAGGCCGTGCGCCTGGCCGGTATCGATCCGCGCCCCTACAAAGTGCTGGTGTTCGCCCTGATGGGCCTGCTCGCCGGCCTGGCCGCGCTGTTCCAGATCTCGCGCCTGGAAGCGGCCGACCCCAATGCTGGCTCTGGCCTGGAGCTGCAGGTCATTGCTGCCGTCGTGATCGGCGGCACTAGCCTGATGGGTGGGCGTGGCTCGGTCATCAGCACCTTCTTTGGCGTACTGATCATTTCCGTATTGGCCGCCGGGCTGGCGCAGATCGGTGCCAGCGAGCCGACCAAACGCATCATCACCGGGGCGGTGATCGTCATCGCCGTGGTGCTCGACACTTACCGTAGCCGGCGTGCAGGCCGGCGGAACTGACAACATGGCAACCATCAAAGACGTCGCGGCACTGGCGGGTATTTCGTACACCACCGTGTCTCATGTACTCAACAAGACCCGGCCGGTCAGCGAACAGGTGCGGCTGAAAGTGGAAGCCGCCATCATTGAGCTGGATTACGTGCCCAGCGCGGTGGCGCGTTCGCTGAAGGCGCGTAGCACGGCCACCATCGGCCTGTTGGTGCCCAACAGCGTCAACCCGTACTTCGCCGAGCTGGCGCGGGGTATCGAAGACGCCTGCGAGCGCAACGGCTATTGCGTGATCCTGTGCAACTCCGACGACAACCCGCAGAAGCAGCGCAGCTACCTGCGCGTGCTGCTGGAAAAACGCATCGACGGCCTGGTGGTGGCCTCGGTGGGCCAGGACGACGACCTGCTGCAAAGCCTGGCCAGTGTGCGCACGCCAATGGTCATCGTCGACCGTGAACTGGAAGGCGTCGATGCTGACCTGGTGCGCATTGACCACGAGCAGGGGGCGTACCTGGCCACCCAGCACTTGCTGGGGCTTGGCCATCGCGATGTTGCCTATATCGGCGGCCCCGCCGAAACCGGGGTTACCCAGCTGCGCCTGAGCGGCTTCCGCCGTGCCATGGCCGAAGCCGGGGCGCCTGTGCTGGGCAGCCGTGTACTGCACTGCGACTTCACCAGCCCGGGTGGCCATGCGGCGGCGGCGCAGGTGCTGGAAGGCAAACGGCCCTCGGCGATTTTTGCCGGCAACGACATGATCGGCTTTGGTGTGCTGCGTGCTGCAGCCGAACGCAATATCAGCGTACCCGGCGAGCTGTCGGTGATCGGCTTCGACGACATCGAACTGAGCCGCTACGTGTACCCGCCGCTGACCACCGTGGGCCAGTCGATTCGCGAGCTGGGCGAGAGCGCTGCCTCGTTGCTGCTGACGCGTATCGCTACACCTCGGCAGGGCGCGGCAGAGCAGCGCATTGTCGCCCCGCGTATCGTCTTGCGTGAGTCCACCGGGCCGCGCCCGGACCTGTTCAATGATTACCGCTAACGCTAAGGAAATGTCATGAATGCCAAGGTTGTGGTGGTCGGCAGCCTCAATATGGACCTGGTGGCCCGCGCCCGGCGCCTGCCACGGGCCGGCGAAACACTCCCCGGCGATAGCTTTTTCACGGTGCCGGGCGGCAAGGGTGCCAACCAGGCCGTGGCGGCTGCGCGGCTGGGCGGCAGCGTGGCGATGATCGGCAATGTTGGGGATGATGATTACGGTCGGCAACTGCACCGGGCCTTGTATGTCGAGGGGGTCGACTGTCAGGGCGTCAGCACCTGCCCAGGCGTGTCCAGCGGTGTGGCGCTGATCACGGTGGATGCCGCCAGCCAGAACTGTATTGTCATCGTTCCCGGCGCCAACGGCCTGCTGACGCCGCAGTCGGTGCTGCGCTTCGATGCACTGCTGCAGGCCGCCGAGGTGGTCATCTGCCAGCTGGAAGTGCCGACTGACACTGTGGCTTGCACGCTGGCCAGGGCGCGTGAACTGGGCAAGCAGGTCATCCTGAACCCGGCGCCTGCTACCGGCCCCTTGCCAGCGGACTGGTTTGCGCATATCGATTACCTTACCCCTAACGAAAGCGAAGCCGAAGCCTTGACCGGTGTGGCGGTGACCGATCAGGACAGTGCCCGGCGCGCCGGCGAGTGCTTGCTGCAGCTGGGGGCAGGCAAAGTGATCATCACCTTGGGTGCGCAAGGTGCCTTGCTGGTTACCGCCCAAGGCCATCAGCACTATCCTGCACCGCACGTGCAGCCGCTGGACACCACCGCTGCCGGCGATACCTTCATTGGCGGCTTTGCTGCCGGCCTGGTACGTGGGTTGGAGGAGGGTGAGGCGATCATCTTTGGTCAGCGGGCCGCAGCATTGTCGGTTACCCGTGCCGGTGCCCAGCCATCGATTCCCTACTTGGCGGAGCTGACGCCATGAAGAAAACCCCACTGTTGAACGTTGCCCTGTCGCGGGTCATTGCCGGCATGGGGCATGGCGACATCCTGGTGATCGGCGATGCCGGGCTGCCGGTGCCGCCGGGGGTGGAATTTATCGACCTGGCCATTACGCCTGGCCTGCCGGACTTCGCCAGCGTGCTGCGGGTGGTGCTGAGCGAATTGCAGGTTGAGCGGCACGTGCTGGCTGAAGAAATGCAAAAAGTGGTGCCACCCGCGCTGGTCGAAATCGAGCGATTGAAGGGCAAGCTGGGCAAGCGCGAGTGGCTGGCCCATGAGGATTTCAAAGTGCTGTCGCGTAGTGCTCGTGCAGTGGTGCGTACAGGCGAGTGTCAGCCCTACAGCAACATCGCCCTCATCTCCGGCGTCACCTTTTAGCCGGTTCCACAAAAGACACCGGGGGGGCAAACGAATAATTCATAGGCAACAGGAGTGCCACCCATGCTCAAGTCCCTGCTACAAGGAATCGTCTTCATGGCCACAGCCTCGACCCTCCAGGCCGCCCCCATCGACCTGATCATTGACACCGATCCCGGCGCCGACGATGTGGTTGCGCTGTTTCTGGCCATGGCTTCGCCCAAAGAGCTCAATATCCGCGCCATCACCACAGTGGCCGGCAACGTGCGCCTGGACAAGACCTCGCGTAATGCCCGCCTGGCCCGCGAATGGGCCGGGCGCGAAGACATCCCGGTGTACGCCGGTGCCGGCCGCCCATTGGTGCGCACGCCGATCTATGCCGCCGATGTTCATGGTGAAGAAGGCCTCACCGGTGTCCAGGTGCACGAGCCGAAAGCCCCCCTGGCCCAGGGCAATGCCGTGCAATACCTGGTCGATACCCTCGGCGCAGCCAAACCGCACAGCATCACCGTCGCCATGCTTGGCCCGCAGACCAACCTGGCCCTGGCGCTGATCCAGCGCCCAGGCATCGTCAAAGGCATCAAAGAGGTGGTGGTCATGGGGGGAGCCCATTTCAATGGTGGCAACATCACCCCGGTGGCGGAGTTCAACCTCTACGCCGACCCGCATGCCGCCGAAGTGGTGCTGGCCAGCGGCGTGCAGCTGACCTACCTGCCGCTGGACGTCACCCACAAGCTGCTGACCAGTAACGCCCGCCTGACGCAACTGGCAGCCGTGAACAACCAGGCCAGCAAGCGCGTGGTGGACATCCTCAATGCCTACATTACCCACGACATGGACCTGTACGGCATGCCCGGCGGCCCTGTGCATGACGCCAGTGTCATCGCTTACCTGTTAAAACCCGAGCTTTTCAGTGGTCGGCGCATCCACATGAGCATCGACAGCCGCGAAGGGCCCACTTTCGGCCAGACAATTGCGGACTGGTACGGCGTGCTCAAGCAGCCAGCGAATGTGCTGTGGGTGGAGCAGGGTGATGCCCAGGGGCTGTTCGACCTGCTCAGTGCCCGCCTGGCGCGATTGGAATAGCCGCGTGCGGCGCGTAGCGCTCGAACACCTGGTCGATGAAGCTGCGTGCCGCCTCGGCGCCGTTATCGCGCACCAGCAGGTCGATGGCGATCAACAGCAACTCTTCCGGTGTGCCAGGGCTGTACGCACTCTGGCCCTCGGCCCATTTGACCTTGATATCGGCATCGATGCTGTGGGTGCTCATGAAAAGCTCTCGCTGGGGGCCCGGAACGAAGAGGAACACCTGGCCCTGGTGTTCGATGGAGGCGGGATGCGCTCCACTTCTTGCAGCAAATCATGGCTTTGCGCCGGTGACCGTGCGAGCTAAGCATATGGCAAACACAGCACGTTGTGCAAAATCCGGTCACGATTGCTTTTCGTCTTGCTGCTACAGTTCAGGCAGACTTGACCGGTTTTGCAACAAATGATGAGCGGAGCTGTCGGATCAGGCAGTTCCCGGACCGATTTAGGAGGCTTCATGTTCCGTACCCGTGCTTACCTGGCAACTCTGGCTGTGGCTGCTGTCCTGGCGGGTTGCAGCACTGGTGGCAATGCTGATGGCGGTGCTGCGCCGGCCGCGCCAGTGGGCAACGATGGCCGCTGCGAAGCCAGTGGTGCTGACTTTGCCATGGGCAAGCAGGCCAGCGCCGAATTGCTGGAGCAGGCACGCAAGGCCAGCGGCTCGCAGATGGCGCGCATTCTCAAGCCGCACGATGTGGTCACCCTGGAGTACCGCTCCGAGCGCCTGAACCTGAACGTGGACGAGCAGGGCAGGGTAACCCGCGTCAACTGCGGTTGATGCACGCGGGGGCAACTGCCTTGCGCAAAATGTGAAAAGCCTGCGCAGTCGCCTGTAGGGGCGGGTTCGCCCGCGAACACGGGCGAAGCCCGTGCCGTTCACCCTAAAGTCTGTTTTGCAGGCAATCCCGCCCCACTCAGATGATGCAATCACCCATAAAAAAACCCGCCACAAGGGCGGGTTTTTTTACAGCTATCCGAATTACTCCGGACGAACCTGTGCAGCCTGCATGCCCTTCTGGCCGCGCTCGGCGACGAAGGAAACAGTCTGGCCTTCTTTCAGGCTCTTGAAGCCGTCAGATTCGATGGCTTTGAAGTGTACGAACAGGTCGTCGCCGCCGCCTGCTGGGGTGATGAAGCCGTAGCCTTTCTCATCATTGAACCATTTGACGGTGCCTTGTTGGCGATTGGACATGGGTGAATCTCCAGAACATTTAGTTTTTTCAGTGGTGCAATGCGGCCGAGGCTACGGAGCACGGGATACATCATAGTCTAATTCTGCGCATCTAGCGCCTTTTACCTTCGCAGGATATTGATCCAGCTCAAAGAATGGCTGGTCGTCGCTGACTTTAAGGTTTCAGCTCTTCGGTGCACAGGCCTGTTTCACCACCATCTGCGCCCTCTGCATCAGCTTGGCGTCAACGCCGTCCTTGCTGTCGAGGTCGGCAATCTCGGCGTCGGTGAAGTTCTTTTTGATGGCTTGCGCGCCGCATTCGCAGTGCTTTTTCGCGGTGGCAGCGTCAACGCCCTGGCCGCTGGCCACTTGCGTGCACTGGGTCATGTAGCCGGCCTCCTTCCCAGGGGGGAAGTTGCCGGCGTTCGCAGCCACGGGCAGCAGCAGGGCGCCAGCGGCCGTCAGGGCCAGAAGAGACGGAACTCGCATCACCAGTTACTCCTTGGGTTAAGGTCTCATCAAGAGTAGGTTGCTTCCCAAAGTCTGAGCGGTATTTTTCCGCGTTAGTTCACCGCTGTGGTGCAATTTCCAAATATTTCTGCCTGGGGTGCAACCCGCGTGCTAGCATGCCCGGCTTGCGGTCGCGCTGTTGCCGGCTGCAGCTATCTTTTTTCTTTCCAGTCACTCTGGTTCGTCCCTGACAAGCCGAAAGGCTTCTGCCACTGTGGGGCAGGCTTCCTTTTACCGGAAGGCAGGTCGGATCTTGTACTGGCTCATCCCAACCCACGTGACCTTTGGTAGGGGTCACCACTAGGAGAGGAGGCGCCATGCCCGTTATTACTCTTCCCGATGGCAGTCAACGTTCGTTCGATCACGCCGTATCCGTAGCTGAAGTAGCCGCTTCCATCGGCGCTGGCCTGGCCAAGGCCACCGTTGCCGGCAAAGTCGACGGCAAGCTGGTCGATGCGTGTGACCTGATCAGCAACGACGCCACCCTGCAGATCATCACCCCTAAAGATGAAGAGGGACTGGAGATCATCCGTCACTCGTGCGCCCACCTGGTTGGCCACGCCGTGAAGCAGCTGTACCCGACCGCCAGGATGGTGATCGGCCCGGTCATTGACGAAGGCTTCTATTACGACATCGCCTATGAGCGCCCCTTCACGCCAGAAGACATGGCCGCCATCGAAAAGCGCATGATGGAGCTGATCGAAAAAGACTACGACGTGGTCAAGAAAATGACCCCGCGCGCCGAAGTCATCGAGGTGTTCAAGGCTCGTGGCGAAGACTACAAACTGCGTCTGGTCGAAGACATGCCGGATGAACAGGCCATGGGCCTGTACTACCACGAAGAATACGTCGACATGTGCCGTGGCCCGCACGTGCCGAACACCCGCTTCCTCAAGGCATTCAAGCTGACCAAGCTGTCCGGCGCCTACTGGCGTGGCGATGCCAAGAACGAGCAGCTGCAGCGCGTGTACGGCACGGCCTGGGCTGACAAGAAGCAGCTGGCTGCGTACATCCAGCGCATCGAAGAAGCCGAAAAACGCGACCACCGCAAGATCGGCAAGCAGCTCGACCTGTTCCACCTGCAGGAAGAAGCCCCGGGCATGGTGTTCTGGCACGCCAACGGCTGGACCGTCTACCAGGTACTCGAGCAGTACATGCGTGGCGTACAGCGCGAAAACGGCTACCAGGAAATCAAGACCCCGCAGGTTGTCGACCGCATCCTGTGGGAGCGTTCCGGCCACTGGTCCAACTATGCCGAAAACATGTTCACCACTTCGTCGGAAAGCCGTGACTACGCGGTAAAACCGATGAACTGCCCGTGCCACGTGCAGGTGTTCAACCAGGGCCTGAAAAGCTACCGCGACCTGCCGCTGCGTCTGGCCGAGTTCGGTGCCTGCCACCGTAACGAGCCGTCCGGCGCACTGCACGGCATCATGCGCGTGCGTGGCTTCGTACAGGACGACGCGCACATTTTCTGCACCGAAGAACAGGTGAAGAAAGAAGCCGCCGACTTCATCAAGCTGACCCTGGACGTGTACAAGGACTTCGGTTTCAGCGACATCGCCATGAAACTGTCCACTCGCCCGGCCAAGCGTGTCGGTTCCGAAGAGTTGTGGGACCGTGCTGAAACCGCGCTGGCCGACGCCCTGAACGAATCCGGCCTCGAGTGGGAGTACCAGCCTGGCGAGGGCGCCTTCTACGGCCCTAAAATCGAGTTCACCCTGCGCGACTGCCTCGGCCGTAACTGGCAGTGCGGTACCCTGCAGTACGACCCGAACCTGCCAGAGCGTCTGGATGCCAGCTATATTGCCGAAGATAACAGCCGAGTTCGCCCGGTCATGCTGCACCGCGCCATCCTTGGTTCGTTCGAGCGCTTCATCGGCATGCTGATCGAACACTACGCTGGCGTGTTCCCGGCGTGGCTGGCCCCAACCCAGGCGGTGATCATGAATATCACCGACAAACAGGCCGATTTTGCCCTTGAGGTTGAGAAATCTCTGAACGGAAGCGGTTTCCGTGCCAAGTCGGACTTGAGAAATGAGAAGATCGGCTTTAAAATCCGCGAGCATACTTTGCTCAAGGTCCCGTACCTTTTGGTTATAGGGGACCGCGAAGTCGAAACGCAAACCGTCGCTGTGCGTACTCGCGAAGGCGCAGACCTGGGCTCCATGCCCGTCGCCCAATTCGTTGAGCTTCTGACACAAGCGGTTTCCCGGCGTGGTCGCCAAGAATCGGAGTAATGACTATTAAGCGTGAAATGAGAAACGATAAGCGTGCTGTACCGAAGGCCCCGATCAACGAGAATATCTCGGCCCGCGAGGTTCGGTTAATTGGCGCAGACGGCGAGCAGGTTGGCATCGTCTCGATTGATGAAGCGCTGCGTATCGCTGATGAAGCGAAGCTGGACCTGGTAGAAATCTCTGCAGACGCGGTACCACCCGTCTGCAAGGTCATGGACTACGGCAAGCACCTCTTCGAGAAGAAGAAGCAGGCTAACGAAGCCAAGAAAAACCAGAAGCAGATCCAGATCAAAGAAATCAAGTTTCGTCCAGGGACGGAGGATGGGGATTACCAGGTAAAACTACGCAACCTGGTACGTTTCCTTACCGATGGGGACAAGGCCAAGATCTCTCTGAGATTCCGTGGTCGTGAGATGGCCCACCAGGAGCTGGGCATGGAGCTGTTGAAGCGGGTCGAAGCCGACCTCGCCGAATACGGCACCGTTGAGCAGCATCCGAAGATGGAAGGACGCCAGCTTATGATGGTCATCGCCCCCAAGAAAAAGAAGTAATCTCCCGGGCACGGCAGGCCTGATGATTATGTGTAATTTTATCGAATGCGGAGTTCCAACATGCCAAAAATGAAAACCAAGAGCGGTGCTGCGAAGCGCTTCCTGAAGACAGCTTCGGGCTTCAAGCACAAGCACGCTTTCAAGAGCCACATCCTGACCAAAATGTCGACCAAGCGTAAGCGTCAACTGCGCGGTGCCAGCTTGCTGCACCCGTCCGACGTCGCAAAAGTCGAGCGCATGCTGCGCGTTCGTTAATTCTGGTTAAGATAGAGGAAGTTACTCATGGCTCGTGTTAAGCGCGGCGTTATCGCTCGTAAGCGTCACAAAAAAATTCTGAAACTGGCTAAAGGTTACTACGGTGCACGTTCGCGCGTATTCCGTGTAGCCAAGCAAGCGGTCATCAAGGCAGGCCAATACGCCTACCGCGACCGTCGCCAGAAGAAGCGTCAGTTCCGCGCACTGTGGATCGCTCGTATCAACGCCGGTGCCCGCACCAACGGTCTGTCCTACAGCCGTCTGATTGCTGGCCTGAAAAAGGCTTCGATCGAAATCGACCGTAAGGTTCTGGCTGATCTGGCAGTGAACGAAAAAGCGGCGTTTGCTGCGATTGTCGAGAAAGCTAAAGCCGTTCTGGCTTAAGTACCCGCGACAATCACCCGGCGGTGCTAGCGCTGCCGGGCATTGAACGTCATCGATAGGGGAAGAGCCTTCAAAGCTCTTCCCCTATTTTCGTATCTGGAGTCTGTACATGGAAAACCTGGATGCGCTGGTCTCCCAAGCCCTAGAGGCCGTGGAACGCGCTGAAGACATCAACGCCCTGGAACAGATCCGGGTTAATTATCTCGGCAAGAAGGGCGAGCTGACCCAGGTGATGAAGACCCTGGGCAACCTGCCAGCCGAAGAGCGGCCGAAAGTCGGCGCGCTGATCAACGACGCCAAAGAGCGCGTCACCGTTGTGCTCAATGCCCGCAAGGCTGCCTTTGAAGAAGCCGAGCTCAGCGCTCGCCTGGCTGCCGAATGCATTGACGTCACCCTGCCAGGCCGCGGCCAGGCCACCGGTGGCCTGCACCCGATCACCCGTACACTCGAGCGCATCGAGCAGTTCTTCACCCACATTGGCTACGGCATTGCCGAAGGCCCAGAGGTGGAAGACGACTACCACAACTTCGAAGCGCTCAACATCCCTGGCCACCACCCGGCGCGGGCGATGCACGACACCTTCTACTTCAATGCCAACATGCTGCTGCGTACCCACACCTCGCCGGTGCAGGTGCGGACCATGGAGTCCACCCAGCCGCCCATCCGCATTGTGTGCCCGGGCCGCGTATACCGCTGCGACTCGGATATCACCCACTCGCCGATGTTCCACCAGGTCGAAGGCCTGCTGATCGATCGCGATATCAACTTCGCCGACCTCAAGGGCACCATCGAAGAATTCCTGCGCGTATTCTTCGAAAAAGAACTGGCGGTCCGTTTCCGCCCATCGTTCTTCCCCTTCACCGAGCCGTCTGCAGAAGTCGATATCCAGTGCGTGATGTGCTCCGGCAATGGCTGCCGCGTGTGCAAGCAAACTGGCTGGCTGGAAGTGATGGGCTGCGGCATGGTGCACCCGAACGTGTTGCGCATGTCCGGTATCGACCCAGAAGAGTTCCAGGGCTTCGCCTTCGGCATGGGTGCCGAGCGCCTGGCCATGCTGCGTTATGGCGTCAACGATTTGCGTCTGTTCTTCGACAACGACCTGCGGTTCCTAGCCCAATTCCGCTAGGCCCAATCGACGCAACTTTCAGGAGAACAGCATGAAATTCAGTGAACAGTGGCTGCGCGGTTGGGTCAACCCGCAAGTCTCCCGTGACGAACTGGTCGCCCGCCTGTCCATGGCCGGCCTCGAAGTTGACAGCGTTACCCCCGCTGCCGGCCAGTTCAGCGGCATCGTCGTGGGCGAAATTCTCGCCACCGAACAACACCCGGACGCCGACAAGCTGCGCGTGTGCCAGGTAAGCAGCGGCCAGGAAACCTTCCAGGTTGTGTGCGGCGCCCCTAACGCCCGCCCGGGCATCAAGATCCCGTTCGCCATGATCGGTGCCGAACTGCCAGGCGACTTCAAGATCAAGAAGGCCAAGCTGCGCGGTGTCGAGTCCTTCGGCATGCTGTGCTCGGCTGCCGAACTGCAGATCAGCGAAGAAAACGACGGCCTGCTGGAACTGGCTGCCGACGCTCCGGTTGGTGAAGACATTCGCACGTACCTGAGCCTGGATGATGCCAGCATCGAAATCGGCCTGACCCCGAACCGCGGCGACTGCCTGTCCATCGCTGGCCTGGCCCGCGACGTCAGCGCCCTGTACGACACCCCGGTCACCCGCCCGGTGGTACCAGCCGTAGCGGCCGCCCATGACGAAGTGCGCCCGGTCGAAGTCAGCGCCCCGGCTGCCTGCCCGCGCTACCTGGGCCGCGTTATCCGTAACGTCGACCTGAGCAAGCCAACCCCACTGTGGATGGTCGAACGCCTGCGCCGCAGCGACGTACGCAGCATCGACGCTGCCGTCGATGTCACCAACTACGTGATGCTCGAACTCGGCCAGCCGATGCACGCCTTCGACCTGGCAGAAATCAACGGCGGCATCCGCGTGCGCATGGCCGAAGAGGGCGAAAAACTCGTCCTGCTCGACGGCCAGGAAGTGGCCCTGCGCGCCGACACCCTGGTCATCGCCGACCACACCCGCGCCCTGGCTATCGCCGGCGTCATGGGTGGCGAGCACAGCGGTGTGAACACCGAAAAAACCCGCGACCTGTTCCTGGAAAGCGCCTTCTTCGAGCCGATTTCCGTCGCTGGTAAAGCCCGTTCCTACGGCCTGCACACCGATGCCTCGCACCGCTACGAGCGCGGCGTCGACTCGCAACTGGCCCGCGAAGCCATGGAGCGCGCCACCCAGTTGCTGCTGGACATCGTTGGCGGCGAAGCCGGCCCTGTGGTCGAAGCGGTCAGCGAACAGCACCTGCCACAAGTAGCCCCGGTCACCCTGCGCGCCGAACGCATCACCCAGATGCTTGGCATGGAAATGGACCCGGCCCAGGTCGAGCAGTTGCTCAACGCCCTCGAGCTGACCACGACCAAGAGCGGGGAAGGGCAGTGGACCGTCAGCGTGCCAAGCCACCGCTTCGACATCAGCCTGGAAGTGGACCTGATCGAAGAGCTGGCCCGCCTGTACGGCTACAACAACCTGCCTGTACGCTACCCGCAAGCCCGCCTGGCCCCACAGGGCAAGCCGGAAACCCGCGGTGACCTGCCGACCCTGCGCCGGCTGCTGGTTGCCCGCGGCTACCAGGAAGCCATCACCTACAGCTTCATCGACCCGAAACTGTTCGAACTGTTCAGCCCGGGCGTAGAGCCGCTGCTGCTGGCCAACCCCATCTCCAGCGACATGGCCGCCATGCGCGCCTCGCTGTGGCCGGGCCTGGTCAAGGCACTGCAGCACAACCTGAACCGCCAGCAAGACCGTGTGCGCCTGTTCGAAAGCGGCTTGCGCTTTGTCGGCCAACTGGGTGACCTGCAGCAGCAGCCAATGATTGCCGGCGTCATCACCGGCAGCCGCCTGCCAGAAGGCTGGGCCAACGGCCGCGACGGCGTCGACTTCTTCGACGTGAAAGCCGACGTGGAAGCCCTGCTGGGCTACTCCGGCGCCCTGAGCGACTTCACCTTCAGCGCCGGCAAACACCCAGCCCTGCACCCAGGCCAGACCGCTGCCATCGAGCGCGACGGCAAACTGGTCGGCTACCTCGGCGCCATCCACCCAGAGCTGGCCAAGGCCCTGGGCCTGGACCGTCCGGTGTTCCTGTTCGAGCTGGTGCTGGGCGATGTGGTCGAAGGCCGCCTGCCGAAGTTCAGCGAACTGTCCAAGTTCCCGGAAACCCGTCGCGACCTGGCTTTGATCGCAGGACGTGATGTGGCTTCTAGCGCGGTGCTTGAATTAATTCGTGACAATGCAGGCGAATGGCTCACAGACCTCAGGCTGTTTGATGTGTACCAAGGTAAAGGCATTGATCCTGATAGAAAAAGCCTTGCCGTCGGCTTGACCTGGCAGCATCCATCGCGCACTCTTAACGACGATGAGGTGAACACTACCCTGCAAAACATCCTCACCTCGCTCGAACAAAGGTTGAACACCACGTTAAGGAAATAACGGCATGGGTGCTCTGACGAAAGCTGAGATGGCCGAAAGGCTGTACGAGGAGCTGGGGCTTAACAAGCGTGAGGCCAAGGAGCTGGTCGAGCTGTTTTTTGAAGAAATTCGGCACGCACTTGAAGAGAACGAGCAGGTCAAGCTGTCCGGTTTCGGCAACTTCGACCTTCGCGACAAACGCCAGCGGCCGGGCCGCAACCCCAAGACTGGGGAAGAGATCCCGATCACCGCGCGGCGCGTCGTCACCTTTCGTCCAGGGCAGAAGTTGAAGGCCCGGGTTGAGGCCTATGCTGGAACCAAGCCATAACGACGAACTGCCCCCCATACCGGGCAAACGCTACTTCACCATTGGTGAAGTGAGCGAGTTGTGTGCCGTAAAGCCACACGTGCTGCGGTATTGGGAGCAGGAGTTCGACCAGCTGAACCCTGTGAAGCGGCGGGGGAACCGGCGGTATTACCAGCGGCAGGATGTGCTGATGATCCGCCAGATTCGTGCGCTGCTGTATGACCAGGGGTTCACCATTGGCGGGGCGCGGTTGAGGCTCTCCAGTGATGAGGCTAAAGATGAATCCAGCCAGTACAAGCAGCTGATTCGGCAGATGATTGTTGAATTGGAGGATGTATTGGTGGTTTTGAAGAAGTGAGCCGGGTTTCTGATGAGTGGAAATTTTTTTGAGAAAAAGCTTCCATTTATCAGGAGGTTAGGGTACATTCTTCAACGTTCTCGGCAAGATTGAGAACATGCTTCAAAGCCCAGTCGGGGCGTAGCGCAGCCCGGTAGCGCACTTGCATGGGGTGCAAGGGGTCGAGTGTTCGAATCACTCCGTCCCGACCAAATAACTCCAAAAAATCCAGTCACTTAGCGGTGACTGGATTTTTTTATGAGCATCAGAAATTTCACTGATCGGAAAAATACCCCTACTTATCCCCCCACCCGAGAAATCGCCTGCGTTTCTCTGCGGAGGTCATTATCGGCCAGTCGAGCAGATAGGCGGACTGATTGTGATAAGTGCCGCGGAAGCGGCTTTTGTATAATTTTTCGGGTGGAGTGTTCCCGGATATGTGGTCGAATCTCTACGCTTCCGCCACTAATCCTCATTAAAGCCCTGATTTTTCAGGGTTTTTTTGTGCCTGGTCGTTTTTGGTCCCCCATTTGGTCCCCCATTTTCAGGTCGGCTTTCTATGGTGCTGTGCGGATAGTGGTGCACATGCTGACCCAAAGCCCCGGCTGGTATGCTGGGCTGTGCTTGAGAGATTTGAGTATTTCTCTTGCTTAGCTTACTAGTCAGTCATGTTTGGTTTCGCAGAAAAATCACGCAGCACTAGAAACCAGAAGAGGATGCGTGAGCGCTGGGCGTTGCTAGCTCGTTCTGAATCGATGCCTCGCTTTCATCAGACTTGAAAGGCATTACCCCGCGTAGGCCACGCCGCATGCGGTTTTGAATGCAGATCCGCCCGAAATGGTTCGGTTCCTGACAGCCAAACACGCATACTCAAAAGGTTGCGCTCACCATCGGTGCTCACGCGGCTATTTTGACCTCGACCGTAGTTATGTGTCGGCCTTCCGCGCCTTGGCGTAGGGCGAGCCGATCAACGGTAAGGCCAAACACCCTGAATTGGATAATCAAAATGCACGACACGCTCAGCGGTCTCGCTGAAGTGGCGCAAACCATGAGTTGCACAGTAAGTCATGATCGAGTGATAAAGCGTGCACCTAGAAGCTTGGGAGCAGGTCACCTGAATTCCGAGATCTGCTGTTTAGTGACACGCAAATTTTCTACAAGAGAGTCTATCGAGTCAAATTGACTTCATTCTTGACTTTCATTCATGCACGAATCCATCGTGCACAACGGCTGCGAGTCTTCGATTAAGTACTGTTGCGCTCGCATCGGTTAACTATAACATGATGGCCACTTGATATCTGTGGCTGGTTCGTCCATGCTCGCTTCCTTGCTTGCGGGTTGCCAAAAAAAGGCTCTGGCTATGTATGGTGCGAAGGTGTCACGGAGATGTTTTTGATTGCTGTTGAGCATGCTCTGCATGGAAGTTATCGGGTCTGAAACGCATTTTATATCTTAATCGCGGCAGTTGGGGCTGTACCAGTATGGGCTTTAACAAAAAAGAAGAACGGAAAGATCTTCATTCGGGGAATCTAGAGGATCTTTGGGAAGTACTTTCAAATTTTGAGCTTCAGCGGATCAAGATGTACTGGCTATCAAAGATAGCTTTGGTGCGGGATAATGGAGTCTATCTGCTTGCGCTGATAGCCGTAGTTCCTATTCTATTCGTGACTGGCGCCGTAATCGTGCACTTTCAGTATGGCATAGATCTTCCTTGGTTTGACGTTAAAAATGCCGGTACTGCAGCGCATTGGGGGCAGATCGGAGATTTTGTTGGTGGAGTGCTCAATCCATTATTAAGTTTTGCAGCGCTAGTAGCGGTTATATATAGCCTAAGAGTTCAAAGTAAAGAATTGGCTCTTGCAAGAGACGATGCTAAGGAAAATCATAGAATCCAAGTTCAGCAAAGCCAGATATTCGAAAGGCAAAATTTTGAGTCGGTTTTCTTCAGGCTGTTGGATGTTCACTCTAGGCTGGTTAATGACTTGCAAGTAAGTGTGAGTGAGTACGGTGTGGATGGCAGGGAGGCAAGCAATATTTATCATGGGGCGGCGGCAAAAACTGAGTGCAACACCTGACCTTTCCGGTACGGTGCTGCCCCTATGTCTTATACCGAACTCAGCGTTGAAGAGCGCGCCACCATTCAAATCGGTCGTACCCAAGGCTTCAGCCTGCGCAGGATTGCCTGCTTGATCAACCGATCCCCTTCGACCATCAGCCGTGAGCTGCGCCGTAACCGAGGTGCTTGCGGTGGCTACTCGGCCCGCCTGGCCCAGCAGCAAATGCAGGCCCGCCGCCAGGTTTGTCGACCGATGCGAAAACTGTTGCCGGGTAGCGAGCGCTTCGAACTGGTGACCCATATGCTGCGTGAGCGTTTGTCTCCCGAGCAGATTGCCGGCAAGCTGCGCAGCATGAACATACCCAACCTGCGAGATGCCTACGTCTGTCGCGAGACGATCTACAACGCGATCTATGCCCTGCCAGTGGGTGAGCTGCGTAAGGAGCTGATCATCTGTCTGCGCCAAGGCAAGACGACGCGCCGGCCGCGCTCTGGTGGCGTGGATCGGCGCGGCCAGATCCCCGAGATGGTCAGTATTCATGTGCGCCCGCCGGAGATTGAAGACAGGCTGATGCCGGGGCATTGGGAAGGCGACCTCATCAAGGGTAAGGCCAACGCCTCGTCCGTCGGTACGCTGGTGGAACGCACCAGTGGCTACCTGATGTTGGTGAAGATGAACGACGCGACGGCGACTTCGGCGCTGGAAGGCTTCAGCGCCGCGCTCAATAGCATGCCGCTGGAGATGCGCAAGAGCATGACTTACGACCAGGGCCGGGAGATGGCGCGACACGCCGAGATCACCCAAAGAACCGGCGTGGCGATCTACTTCTGCGACCCGCACAGCCCCTGGCAGCGCGGCAGCAACGAAAACATCAACGGCCTGATTCGCCAGTACTTGCCCAAGGGCACAGACCTGTCGGTACATAGCCAGGAGGAGCTGGACGCCATTGCGCTGCAACTGAACATGCGACCGCGCAAGCGCTTCGACTTCAAATGCCCCATCGAGGTGATGGGAGAGGTCATGCAAAATGCCATGGCAATGCGGCATGATGCTCCGGTTTCAATTCAATAACCGTGTTGCACTCAGCTCCTGCAACCGCCTGGTGTATTGGCTTTTGATAAGCTTGCGGAAATGTATTTTCCACAGCCATATTCAGGATTGACAGTCGCTCGCTACGAACAGCGGTTTGATACTAATAGTGCGAATATGCAAAAGTACTATAGTAGTAGGCTTGCTCATTATTGCAGAAATCTCTATCAGATAATGAAGCATGTAGATGGTTTTGGGATGGATGCATTGCGAGTTTCAAAGCCAAGCTCTAGGGCAAATTTAAGGGCGTGGATTGATAATTATATCTCTCAAAGGAAATATGCGAACATGCTTCGAGCTCAATTGAGCCCGAGCGAATTGCGAGTGATTTTCTTAAATTGCTTATCTGTCCAGGGTCACGGCCTTAAGTATTATGTAGAGCGCTTTTCTTTACTTAAGCACATGGATCTTGAAGTGTTTGGAGATCACTCGGAGGTTCCTTTTAATCTGTACAATGAAATGGCATATGCAGGCTATGAAAAGATTGATGGCTTTAAGCTCAGGGCGCATTTAAGTACGAAGCGGTAGATGCTGCGTTCGGGCTAATAATTAGAGCTAAGTGGGGCGTGCAGTATATGCTATTGATGCTTGCGTTAAGTTAGGCTGGTCCCTTTTGTTCATGCAGCATTAAGGTCTTCGGCTTTTCTCACGCCTCCCTCGCATCTGTGCTTGTGGACAAGTCTTGAGTTAAATTGAGTGCAAGGCTTGAACCTTTGGGTGGCGTCTTGTTATGTGAAGTGTATTGAATCATTATTTTAGGGTTGTGGTGTTAAATGATGTATTTCTGATTGCTTAGAAGTCGAAACATGACTGCTTTGTGGGTGGTGTTGTCATTTTAGGCCTGATCTGCAAAATCCCTAGTTGTGGTACTTTTTGCCTAGATCGCTATAAATTATCTCGAGAGATTCTTCGGATTCAGCATATGGCCAAAGTTCTTTGAGTGCTAAAGGCTGCTCGACGGCCAAGAGGTAGGCGAGAATTGATACCGGCTGAGACCAAAAAATATTAGAGTCTAAGCGAGATTTTATCCTTTCTGTTATGTATGCTCTATCACCTAGCAAATGGCGGACATTATCCAGTGTGTCCTCGTTGATGACGTCGGATAAATTATCAAGGACCAACATATTGAACTTTTGATCCTTAAATTTTGAAGTGGTTATTGTTGAGTCGTAAATATCCGTTAGCTCTTCGAGAAGGCTACCTCGGATTTTAGATTCTGACTCAAGTATGTTCATGGTTTCACAGAATAAGTGGTCCGCCGTTTCAATCAATGCTGCGCTGCTTGAAACAAATCTTACCGCACGAGTAGGGGCTTTCCAAGAGCTTTTATAAATACTATCATGAACAACTTCTGCATAGGCATGCTGCATCAGTGTTCGGATTTGCAATTCGCAGCAAGTTGTTTTAGATATTTTAGATCCTCCCAGCTCTAAGTCTGTTTTTGGACGAATCTCAAAGTGATGTGATTGATATCCAAATTTGTCTGGCGCCTCTTCATATTCTTTTGAAGTGTCTCTTGATTTTTGAATTTCCCATCCGGATGTTGCGGTTATTGCCTGGCAGAGTATTTCTACATCGGCTGATAATAAGCAGACTGCTCGGACTCCGACTAGGTCGGTCATTTCTTGTAGCGGGTTGGTATAAGACTTTCGCGCAAGTTTCCCTATTGCGGAATCTATATCCTTCACTCGTAGTGATAATATTTGTAACTTTATGTCATGATCTTTTGAGATTCGTTTTATACTTTTTTTAACGAGCTCTCCCCAAGCTTTGAGGCCGGGTTGAGCAGCTGAAAGATGTTCTTTAAACTGCTCAATTTTCATTACTCTTGGCTCTCCACGGCGCCCTTAATTCTGACGTTAGTGTAGCCGTTCTCTTGGCCCAGTGTTTGAACATGATCTCGGAAATCTAAATCTGCGGGTACTTGGATTTTTACTCCTGTACTAAAATCGACACGACGAGGCCGCCGCAGCTTGGACTTGATGTAGGCAAGATCTTTGACCATGGCTGTTTCTGGAAGGCCTTTGGCAGTCATCACCGCGATATACTCGGGTTTTATCTCGACTGGCATATGCTCTGCAGCGAATGTAGAAACAGACATTGTGCCCTTATTGCTTCTGAGCTCAGATCGCAAGGCCTCAATCAACTCAACTCTTTCTGGCTGTGGTAAGGGTAGTGTGTTGATATAGGTCTTGGTTTCTTCATAGAACTTCCGGGTCTGATATTTTGATGATTTCAAAATATTCATGCCTAGGAACGCGTTGTAAAAATAAGCAGCAGCTGCTTTTGTTTCTGTGCTGGTAAGTAAATGGTCAAAAAGGAAAAACTTATAGTTATCTAGTTTGTACAGGCTCCCAATTGGAGGTTCGTAGGATACTTCTACGCTGACACCAATTTTATAGAGGCGCTGAGTCTGTGAAAGTAGCATCTTTTTAATTAGTGTGAGGCTCACTGATCCATTTTTTTCAACAATATTGAAGCCCTTGTCCGTTTCTGCTTTGATTGCTGCGAGGAATGGGTGTTGGTGCTTTCCGACTTTACCAGTGAGCACAATTAATACGCCGCCGGGCCATTTGGGATTTGTCTGTGCCTCTGCGAGGTCGGCTGCGATGACTTTTGAAATCTCTACAAATCTTGCTTCGTTCGCTCGAATTGCTTCAGCCGATTTTTGCATGAACGACGAAGAATCAATTTTATCAGCATTTATCTCAATTCCGTGAGAGTTGCTGCCTAATGCATCAGTGATTCGTACTTGAAGAAGATCTTTGGAGTCGACGTCTAGCTGGATCAGCTCTTCGGAAAGCTGTGGAGGAACGAGTACGCCATCTTTGGTTCTGGCGAAGATTGTATGCGCGATCATCCTTTCTATTGAAAGCGCCTCAAAAATGAATTTTTCCATGATATCCCAAGTGTTGGCTAATTTTTCTTTTGGTCTTGAGCGAAAACTAACTGGGCTCAAGTCGGCCACCCCATCGCCAGTGCTTGGGTGTGGTAACCGGCTATTAATATAGTGTGCTTTCAATCAGGAGGCAATAAGTAAGTCGGTCTCGTTGTCGAAAAGTTTACGCTGCCCATCTTGCGAGCCAAGTCGTGGATAAGGTGCACCGTTGGTAGGGATGTGTTGTTAGGTAATAGTAACGGCTCGTACGTCTGCTGATTTTTGCAACGATTGTGGTTTGGTTTGTGGTTGGGCGTATGTGGCGCGCGCTTGGTGCATTTGGAAATGCATGATTAGTTTTTCTCGTGATTTGTCACTCACTTCTGCGATGCTGAGTTTGGTTTTTGAGGTGTTGTTTTTAATTGGCGTGTTATTTTTTAGGCTGACGATAATATCAAGTGCGGATTATTATTTGGGATTGCACTTGCAATGCTTATGCCGTTCTGAAGCAGATAGCCATTGAGTGATCCGGATTTGCGTCGACCTTTTACCACACAGGTCCAGATGTTTTGGCCGTTCGGCTGTCTTTTATGAACTTCCAACTTCTCAAACTGGCGTTGGACCCAGCGCCAGATATCACTCTCGGTATCTCTACCGACCAATTCTGGATGCTCGGCCGCATATCGTTGGAAAATACCTGGCGAAACCAGAAAAAATGTGTCGTTGACTGTGTGAATCTTGGCCCTGCTGTCGTTGATCACTAAGCGATGACTGTGAACCCCTTGGCGCAGCCACTCAAGAAAGGCCAGCCCCACCGCATTCTCTGGTGGAGCAGTGGCGGATCGCGTCTTTTCAGCGCCTGATCCACTCTCGTGTTCGCCCGGTACTTGCAACATTTCTATTAGATCGTCGAGGTAGTCGAATTTCTGATCTCGCAGCACGGCAACGGGTTGATTAACTTTTGGTGCCGCTGGATGCCGATCCGGAGATAGTTCGTTTGTTTCACCGGTCGTTAGGGAACCGTCGATTAACGGCTCAACCTTGCCGCTGAAGCAGTCTGGCCGGGGCTCATCGGCCCAAATCAGGCCCGGCCGCAGGCGAAGAAAGGTAAAACGATACTGCCAGTCCCCGTCTGTGACTGCGGCGCTCCACACCGCTTTCCCTTCACCTGTCGCATCCACCAATCCATGTGATTGCAGCTCATCGAACAAGGCGATATTGGAGGAGGGAATACCGTCCACCGATTGAGCCAGCAGGTAGGCACGCAGTTTGTCGGTCGCGGTTTTGCTGACCAGCCACAGATGATCCGCGGTGAGCCAGCCGGCAGCCCCAGGCTGGTTGAGCTTGAACTCGTTTTTGACCAGGTGGCGTAGCCCCATCAGCAGGTGATGCTGCAGCGAATGTTTAGGTGCCTGCAGTGCTTTGGTGGGGTTGGCGCCGATGTTCTGTGCCGTGGATACCCGGTCGGCTTGCAGGACCAGCTCTCCGAGGGTGCCGGCGTGCTCGTAGTGGTCGGCCAGCAAGGAGAGCAATTGTTTCCACAGTTCAGGGTAACTGCTGAGCCAGTCAAGTAGCGCGGGCGTCAAGATCTGCGTATACAGCAGCCCGGCGGCGGCACCGTGTAGCTGGTAGTCCCGGTCGGTATTGTAACGGAAGCGGTAAGGCTGGTTCATGGGGCCGTGCCAGGGGTGCCAGCGTTCACCATTCTGGTACTCCACCTGGACATCGACGGCAATTTTACCAACGTCATGCAGCAGGGCGCCGTAGGCAATGGCGGCGCTCCAGGCATCAGCCTGCGCAGCTTGGTCTTCCGGTGCGGCACCACTGGGGAGTAAGTAGGACTGGCGTAACTTCAGGCTGCACGCCACCAGTTCCAAACCGTGGTCGAGCATGCCACCTGGATAGGCATGGTGATGGCTCTCACTGGCCGGTAGTTGCTGTACATAGGTGGCGTAGCGATGAATCGGTTCGAGGTAGAGTTGTTCGAACTGTAGCGGGGAGAGGGCCGTGTATTGCCAGATGCGCTCGAGTAGCCTTTTCCGGTGGCTGGCAGCAAGCAGTGATTCCGCCGTTAGAGGTTGATGAAAGCCCACGACGGCGGGGGTGGTTTCTTCGGGAAGGCCTTTTTGCGGTTTGAACCACCAGCATCTCATCGCAGTACCTGCCTTGCGTTCAAAAGGTCCTTTTGCCTTTTCGGATAAGTCTCTTACCCTTGCGCCCCCTTCCATTGACACCATTACCCTTTACCGCCTTTGCCTTTTTCGCGAGTGCGATAATCCGAAGTGTGGCGCATCGGATTAGCCGGTCGATCGGCATAGCCGACCCTTTCGAGTGGGGGTAGACTGACCGGCATCATTTTTCTGAGCTGGGGCGCTGATGACGCTGAGTGATGCTGTATTGATCGTGTTGCTGGCGGACCGAATTCATGGCACAGATGCTGCCATTCGGTCTGCCGCCAAGCGCTGTGCGAAAAAGTTGCCGCGCAGCCAGCGCGACATCTTGTTCAAGATTGGCAGCAGCGGGGCGCCTCGCGAAGTGGTGGCGCATCTCTGTCAGAACTTGGCTGACTGATCTGTCACAGAGTTTTGCAATTAATGCGCATTAAATGACTCTTAGATTGGGAATTAATACTCGGATATTGAGTGTGTCTCAGTTATTATGCATTCACATGTCTCATACCTAGGAAAGATCTCTCATGTCCAAACTTGCTGAATTCAAAGCACTGGAAGCGCAGCTGGCCGCGCAACTTCAACAGCTGGATGCGATGAAAAACGATTCCGGCCTGAAGCAGGAGATCGAGTTTGAACAGAAGCTGAAAGCCTTGCTGGAAGAGTACGGCATGAGCCTGCGCCAGGTGATCACCATTCTGGACCCGTCCAAGGGCGTGAGCGTGGGTGCCGCAAGCGTGTCGAGCGGAGCTCAGCGCAAGCCGCGTGAAGTTAAGCGCTACAAGAACCCGCACAGTGGCGAGGTCGTGGAAACCAAGGGTGGCAATCACAAGATCCTCAAGCAGTGGAAGCAGGAACACGGCTCGGATACCGTTGAGAGCTGGCTGCAGTAATCGACTGCGCATTTGCAGCGGCCGATCCACGGCGCTGCAGGCAAAACAAAGGCCCCAAATCGGGGCCTTTTTGCTGGTTAAGGGAAATTACGCCGTGAGTCGCTGAGTCGCTTCTATGGCGTGGTCGGACTGCAGTGCCAATAGGTATTCCGAGGCCTCACGGGCTTGGCCACTGGCGCGGAAGATCGCGCGCTTGTCTTCCTTGAGGATCTTCAGCCAGGAGGCCAGGTACTCCTCGTGGCGCAATTCTCCCTGGGTGGCGGTCAGTGCGCAGAGAAACGCTGCGCCCATTTCCGCGACCAACTCCTCGAAGGCATAGGCTGCGGAGCCGAACGCGTGCCCGCCGGTGATGCCGTCGCGGTTCAGGCGCGATCGATGACCCGACCAGTGAGTCAGCTCATGCAGGGCCGTCGCGTAGTAGCTGCCGACGTCTTCGAACTGGGCCTTGGTGGGCAGCTGGATGCGATCGCGTAGCGGCTGATAGAACGCGCTATCTCCATAGCAATGCTCGATCTGCGCGCCGCTGGCTAGCAGCAGCTGCTCGGCCGGGGCATGGTCGATGAAGGCGGGCGGCTCGGTGAGCTCATCAAGGACTGGCTGCTCGTCAGGCATGCCTTCGGTCTGCTCGATGTTGAACAGGCAGTGCGTGCGCAAGAGGGCGAACTGCACCATTTTGATATTGCCCTGGTCATCGCGAACGACCTGGCCGTCTTCGTCGTGCGCCTCCTTGCTCATCGGTTTGTACAGCACCGCGAGGGTGGATTGCTCGCCCTTGCGCACATGGCCACCAGCTTTGCGTGCCTGGTTGAAGGTCAGCCAGCGATCCTGGGTGAAACCTCGCAGGCGCGCCTCGGCCCACAGCAGTGGAATGTTGATGCCGGCGTAGGGCCGTCGGGTGATGGCGTTGATGGGAAAAGGGGAGTCAGCACTTGAACCGGTGGTGGTCCAGGGTTTGATCCAGGGGATCACGCCTTGGCTCAAGGCGCTGACGATCTTGTTGGTGACATCCAGGTAGATATCGGACATGGCGTTCTCCGGGCGTGTAGGGGGAACGCTGCCCAGCCGGGAAGGGTTCCCGGTGGGGTAGTGAGGCAGTAGCGGTGTTGACAGGGTCAGAGGGCGGCGATATCGACTACGATTTCGCCGGGCAGCCTGATGAGCAGAAAAACCGGGCCGCAGTGTGGCGTGATGCGAGCCAGTTGAAGCTGCGGCAAGTGAGCAGATACCGAAGTGCCGTTGCGCCGCGAGTAGTCGAGTTGCAGCTCAATGGGGCAGTGTGAGGTACGCGGTACCGAGTTCAGTACTCTGTTGAGCAGGTCTGCCAAGCGCATGGCTGACTGTCCAATCGGTTCCTCGCCTGTGGCAGGTGCAATGAACTGCTGCCAGACACCTGGGCTCAGTACCACCGCATCGGAAAAGCGCTTCATCCTGGACATTGGGACCTCCGCGTAGCTGATCCCGCGACACCTCATGTGAGGTTCGTGCGTGGACTTGCTCAATCTGAACAAGGCATTGAGCAGGGGGCGTCCATCTATTAAACCGCGCTTGGACGTGAGGTCAATCTCCGATCTACACCTCATATGGAGGGCTCTATCCAGGGAGTTCCAGCGAAGACTTCCGTCCTTGGACTCCTGACAAACGGCGATCTTCAACCGACTGAAAAAGGATGCGAGAGGCGCCCAGAGAGGCCGGTTAAGGTGCCGCTCTGGGAACGCGTGGAGCTCGCTTCTGCGTTCAAGACTTGCCTGCGGGGTCAACCTCGGCGGCCAGGTACAGGTGGGTGGACGTGGCCTCCACCACCAGCGATCCTGCGGTACCGCGAAGGCTGGCGAGGACAGGATCATCAATGTCGAAGTACTCGGCAAAATCGTCGCCGCCGAATTCATCGCGGGCGCGATTCCACCAGGTGTCGAAGTCGTCGACGTTGGGGTTGCAGCCAGTGGCATAGGCCACGCGTTTGCGGCCACCGCCATCCGGCTTGCTTTCGCCAATCTCGGACATGAGGTAAACACCGTGGTCCTTGACCAGTATCAATCTGCAACCATTGATACCGGCCTCGGCCAGCACGGCGTGAAGTTCAGTGCCTGTGAAACGCAGCATGATGAGATCCTCCAGAGGGTGCGGAGGAACGCCATCCCGTGTGGGAGAGTTCCCAGCACTGGAATGGATGTGAGTAGGGTGCAACGAAAACGCAGGTTCAGTGAACCCGGGGGAGTAGAAAGCGTTCATCACCGGGGAACGGTGACCATGCGAGCTGCCGAACGCGTATCGCATTTTGGGGTAACCATCACATGTGTGACGTAGCCTCCAAGGTTATGGCTACCTGGGGTGCTGGAAAACCAGCGATTGCACACTTGATTTACCAAGCGAACCGGCACTGCGTCAACGGTGCTTTTCGGCGAAGGCAATGTTCCCTATCCATTGAGCGCCACCGGCGATAATCCGCGTTGTCTAAGTGATCAACGGTCATGGAATTCAGCGACAGAGGAGTAAGCTAAAGCTTGGATCCAAATTAGCGGTAGCGGCTGGACCGCGTGCGCGGTTATAGGTAAGGGAGGCAATCAAATGTCGACTCAAGCATCCTCGGCTTCTGGCAGCACCGGTATCGGCAAGCATCTTATTCGCGCTGCGGTTGGTGCTGGTCGAGTGGTGAACAGATTCGAATCCACGGTTTTGAACTCCCGCGTTTTGGCCGCCGTGCCGTTCAAATATCGCAAAATTGGCTTTCAGGTAGTTAAGTTGATCCTGATGCTCGTCGTTGCTTCAGTTGCGATATCTCTCGCGCTCGGGATGCTTGCTTTATGGACCATTGCCGCGCTGCCAATCAGTACTGAGAGAGAGCCCCGGATCCATGAAATGAGCCACCCTCGACATCATCTTAGATTCCCAGAAATGTACGACGATAACGGGGCCCCCAGGTGATTGGTTACTTGAGTCTGCGGGCACCGGACATGATCTGTGAAGATCCCTTTTCTGCTTGTACCTGAGCACCTTCTGATCCCCGGGTGAGGAGCGTTTGCATACCGCTGCCCACGTTGTATCCCGCCCAACTCATGACGCCGAGGAAAAACATCGGCAGCACTACGAACATTGCACCCATCACGTACTCGATCACCTGCGCGGTAACTGTCCCGTCCATGAGGCCTGCTGTCGGCAATGACAACAGCGCCTGGTCTGTGACCGATACCTGGTTGTACAGAGTTTCCAGCATGCTCGAGTCGATCCAGCGCGCGAGCTCCCACCAGAACGTCAGCATGTGCAGCGTGAACAGTGCGAACGTGATCGTCATGAGCGCCTTGAGCTGGTAAGTGCTGATCAGCAGCACCAGCGGCAGACTGATGATCGTGCCCATGATCAGAAAGGCCTGGACCATCGGCAATGCCGCGCGCAGCGCATTCATCGCCGGGAAATTACTAAATGAGCCGAGGGCCAGGCCGGTGTTGGTGGCCAGGTTGTTCAGCCCTTGCGTCAGCGAACCGCCACGGGCGCTGCTGCCGTAGTCCTGGAACACTTGCCCAGGCGCCATGCTCAAAGACTGCTGCCGTGGACTCACCAGCTCGCGTAAGGTGGCGTCTTCGACTTCTGTAGAAGTGTGCCCCGTCAGCCAGCCCCGCAGCTGCGAGAGCAGCGATGGATCAACCTCGGCCACCAAGCGATCGCGCAGTCCGATTGTGCCGTCGCTCCACCACTGTTTGCAGGTGGGGTAGCCGGCGCCGCTGTCGAGTTTGGGCAGGGAGGTGTCTCGGGTCTCGTCGTACGGCCAATCGGCCCTGGGCATTCGCGAGCGATCAATATCGTAGTAGCCCGGTGTGTTGAGCAGGTAGGTCGAGCCTATCCAGGACGCATCGTAGCTTTGCGACTCGTCCAGCTCGGGCCGATTGGTGAACAGCCGCGAGCGCGAAAAGCCGTAGCAGTCTCGGGTGAAGTCGGCGACTTCCTGCAGCAGTACCTGGTCGTTGATCCGCGAGCTGTCGATCTCCATGCGCATCGCCCGGATGTCGGGTGCGCAGGGAATCGACGCGGTCGCTGCGGCGGTAATGCCTTTGCTCATGGCATGCACGAGGAACCACCACACCGGCACGTTTGCTGACTTCTCGCCGATGGTATTGAAGGTCGTGCCCCAGGCCGTGTCGGCAGGCCTGGCCATGGACACCCCACAGCGCTGGCTCGCGGCATCGTCGAAAGTCACGGATGAAAGGCTCAACGGGAAGAACGGCATACAGCCGAACAGAATGACCACGTAGCTCATCCACAGCCGGTTCTCTACGCGAGGGATCGACAGCAGGCCCTTATTGCCCTCGTCGGCACCCTGTTGGCGAGCTGATAGCCATTCCTGGAGGATGATCGCACCGAAAGGGGCGGCGAACAGCCCGGTGTCCGCCAAGGTGTTCCAGATGCCGTTGTTGATGATCCAGGCCAGCAGCGACAGGTAGTACTCAAGGTAGCTGTTGGTGCTCATGTTCATGGCTGCACCTCACACGCGAGACAGCTCGACCAGGATGATCGAACTGAAGCCGATCAACCCCAGACGCTTTAGCCGTTGCTGGTCCACAGGCGTAGCTCGCATACGCAACGCTGCGGCCCAACCGGTGAATATCAGGGTGTACAGCAGGGCGCGCCACCACGCGAAGTAGGCGGCAGTTGCCCGCGTTGGTGCGAGCCCATCCAGTTGGGCAGCGGGCAGTTGTAGTGCCATCCAGGCAATCAGCAACATGATCAGCATGGTGCCGAGGATCAGCAGCACTTGGGCGATCATGGACCTCACAGAAATCGGCATCATGGCGTGCTCCTTTCCTGGTCAGCCCGACGCAGTCGGTCCGGCTCCGGATCGCGCTGATCAATACTGCGCGAGGCGTCGGCGCCGCCGGCGTGGCGATCAAGGACCAGGCTGGCGGTATTGGTGGCCAGCGACTGGCGTACCTGCAGCTCGGTTTGCAGCAGGCGGATCTCCCGTTCCAGGGTTTCGACGTTGCTGTTGAGGGCGGTGGTGGCGGGCTGCGCCGATGCCACGTTCGGTTCGTGGCTGCCGGCGAACAGCGTGCGCTGTAGCAGCATCGCCTTGTAGATCACGCTGGACAGCGCGGTCTCACTGGCCAGGCGCCGGGCCAGCAAGTTCTGGTCGGGGTCATCGCGCAGCCCCTCGATGACGCCGCGAGAGACCTGCAACAAGGGGCTGGAGACCTTGCTGAGGTTCTCTGGGGTAGGCTGGTCGGCACCCGAGACCATGTGCTGCAGGCCTTCCAGGTGTTTCGTGTAGGTTTCCTGGATCAGCGGCGACAGGCCCGTACCGGCGGTTACACGCAGCGTCTCGCAGTCATCGCAGGTTTCCACCTCGGTTTCACCGAGCACCCGTGTCGCCCATTCCGAGGCCTCCTCGGGGCTCGACCAGGCTTGGCAGATGGCGCCATTCTGGCAGCCCGAACCGACGGCCGAGGTGTCCTCGACGGATCGGTTGTGCAGCAGGTTGTAGCCGGCCTTTACCACATCCGAAGTCACCCGGATGGGTTGCTGTCCGTTACCTCCGGCTTTCTGCCCACCGACCCAGCTGACGCCGTTGTTGCCGTTGTTCGACTCGGTATCCTTTACCGCCATTACGGCATCGCCGCCGGACTGCTCAAGGTTGTGCTGCATCTCCTGGTTCTGGGCCAGCGCACCCCATCCGGCCTGGTCGACCTTGTCGGCCATTTTTGCCGCCATCGCTTGGCAGGTGAGCTTGGAACGATCGAAGTCGATGCGTCCCTGCAGCACGCCATTACTCAGCAGCTCATACAGCCCAGGGTTGGCGCGCTGGATGATCATCGCCGGCAGCGACATCACCGCTTGTGTGGCGTTCTGGATGACGTTGCCCATGATCTGCTGGAAGCCCTGGGTGGTACCATTGAGCTGGTTCTGCAGGGTGTTCGAGAGGTTCATGTTTCCGCACATCATGTTGGCCCGCCAGGACATGCCGACGCCGAGGCCGTTTGGACGGTAAAGCGAGGAGGGCGCTCCTGCCGCGGAGCCGCCGCCGATGGTGTACATCACGCGGTCATCCAGGACCTGGGCTTGGTCACCGAGGTGGTAGCCGTTCTCTGCGGCATGGCCTGCGGCAGACACAAGGAAGCACACCAACCCGAGCGCGAGGTTTTTCATCACTGGCCTCCATCAAAGTCGATGCTGAACAGAAACGTCTGACCCATACGCTGGCAGCAGCGGTAGGGCCGCCACAGCGACCAGGCATAGGCGCCGTCGGCGCTCTGGATCGTTGGGCTGGGGAAGATGACGCAGGTGTTCTGGATCACCGGAACCAGCAACTGCCAGCGGTGGTTGTCGACGTTGTTCTCCATCACCGGCTGCGGCGGCCAATAGCCGGGAGCCGGTATCGGCTGCAGCGGAAGATAAACGTGCGGCTGGCCGACGCGGGTGATGAAGTCGCTGGCGCGCTGGGCCATCACGGCAGCCGCCTTGAAATCATCAGGTTGCACCAGAAAACCGTGGCGCGGATACACGCTGCCCCACATGTCTCCGAGTGCCTGGTTGCCGATCTCGCGCATCCCCGGGACCAGTGCCTGTGGGTAGACGGACTCGGGGATCGCCTGGCGCCACGCCAACGGGTCGAGCGTGCTGAGGTAGTAGGGCGCAAACGGCACGGCTCCGCTTGGGCAGGCATATCCGAATGTATGCGCGAGAGCTGTGAGGGCTGCCCCGCCGGGATGGCCAATGCCGTCGACATTCTTGAACCTGGGCAGGTTATCGCGCTGCGGCGAAGGCGTGATCAGGTTGCCACCCCCTTGCGACGCCGGCGTCGGCATCGACAGCGCGGACATCTCGCTCCAGGGATTGGCGCCCGTGTCGGCATAGCTCGATATCACCAACTCGGGAATGAAGTGACGGATCTTCGGTGAGGTGCGCACCGTGCAGCCGAAGGGTGTGCATAGCAGCCAGTAGCAGATTCCGACGACTCGGTACTCCAGGCACTGCAGCGACCCGACGGAGGCGATGATGGTAGGCGTGGTCAATGCCAGGCACTGCTCGGCGGCGACCAGCAGAGCTGCCGCGGTGAAGGCTCGGCCACGGCGAGCCGTTCTGGGTTTAGGCGCTTTGCTTCGGGTGAAGGCGGTGACGTTCATGGGAAACGCTCGGCAGGTGGCAGCGGTGTGCATCCGTGCGCCAAGTTTCAGCATCCCGGATCCGGTGCTGGAGGAGGGCGGACAAACCGAGTCCGGGGTGATCGGTTTCGTCGGGCGCTCGATTTAGCGGCGCGAGATGAGCAAAATGGCGAAGGAGTACAAATGTGCTCTTTTCTAATTTTTACTAAGCAGAAGGGCTCGGATAGCCCTGACGGTGTCGTTCACGAGATGCCGCGCAGGCGATCAATCTCCGCCGCGACCTGCAGGGCGGCTTCCAGCTCGGACTGCTGGTGCTCTTCCATCAATCGCCAGCGCTGAGCTTTTTCCTCGGGCTCGGTCATGGCCAAGGCGAGGTATAGGCTCGGTGGTACCGCGCGGAACAGCGTCTCTAGGTTCTTCGACAGGACGACGCCCTCGGTGTACTTGCCCGAGGCCTTGCTTGCGGAGAGCAGCAGCGCTTTCTGCGCCGGCGTGAGTTTCTTGAAGCGGGCTATTTCCTCAATTTCCGCTGGCGGCATGTTTAAGCAGATCCACCATTCGATCATGTTGAGCATGGTCTGCGCCGCGTCGGGCAAGTCGGCCATGTTCTGCGTTGCCAGCCAGAACCAGGCACCGAGCTTGCGCCACATCTTCGTGCCCTTGACCACGAAGGGTGCCAGCAGCGGATTCTTGGTAATTATGTGGCCTTCGTCGGTGACCATGATGATCGGTCGTCCCAGGTACTGATCGCGCTCAGCGATGTTGTTTACCGTGTTCATCAGGCTGATGTAGCTGATCGACATCTGCGCCTCGTAACCCTCACGGGCGTACGTGGCGAGGTCGACGATCGTCACGTCGCTCTCCGGCCAAGGTGTGCCGGGCCGGTCGAACAAGGCACCTTCGAAACCCTGGCAGAACAGGTCGATCGACTCGGCCATCTCCTGCGCTCGCTCGCGGCGTTTGTCGGGCAGATGGGTGTCGCTGGCGACCTTACGCAGGGCATCGCGGACATGGCGGGTCAGCACCTGCTGCTCAGTCGTCGCGCAATGTCGGGCGGCGTCGAGGATGCACTCGCGGATCAGACTGCGGTCTGCTCGGGTCAGGCGCGCCTCTTCCTTGGCTTCGCCGCCGGTGATCATCAGCCGCGCGGTAATCTCCAGCTCGCCCAACACATCGCGCTGCTCGTCACTGTCCGGCGCGGCCTCATCCAGATCTTCAGTCGACAGGCTGGCGACCTGGTCTGGATGTTCAATTAGGCGCCGGGCATGGGCGAACGGCGCCAGGCTCACATCGCTGCCCGGTTTGAGCTGAACCTTGTTGATGGACAGCCCGAGGGTGGCGAAATAGTCACCCTGTAGACCAAAGGAGTTGCCCGCCTCGACGATAAACAAACGTGGCCGGTACACGGCCATGACCTGCATGAGGATTGAGACCAAGGTGGCCGACTTGCCGGCGCCGGTCGGGCCGAACAACAGCAGGTGGCCATTCATCGAGCGGTCGAAGCGTGACAGCGGATCGAACGACAGCGGCGCACCGCCACGGTTGAAAAAGGTGATGCCCGGGTTGCCGGTACCGATGCAGCGACCCCAGAGCGGCAGCAGGTTGGCGACGTGCTGGGCAAACAGCAGTCGGGTGTACCAGTTACGTGTGTCCCGCGCCGGGTTGTAGGCCATCGGCAACCAGCGTAGGTAGCTGTTGCACGCGGCCACTTCATCGCCCTCGCGCACCGGCTGCAGGCCGGCACCTAGCAGCACGTTGGCAGCCTGGACCGAACGCTGGCGCAGCTGCTGTTCATTGGCGCCGCGCAAGTACAGCGCCAACGTGCCGCGGTACAGCTTGTGCTGGCGACCAATCAGCGCGCGGGCCTCTTCCACGTCCTGGCGTGTCTGGGTCGAGGCGAGGTTCTCGCCGATGGCTTTGCGCGCCAGACGATTGAGCTGCTCCTCGAGCACATCCTGGGGTGTGATCACCAAGGTCAGGCTCATCACCGCCTGCTCGGGCAACTGATCGAACAAGGCGTTCAACGCTTCGCCCTTGCGTGTTTCACCGGTCAGCTGGCCGATATGCGGTGGCCTGCGTAGCTTGTCGACCACCATCACGGCGTGGGGCTGTTGATCGAAGTACCACAGACCCTGCTCGCTATCGGAGCGCGGCTCTTGAAAGAACAGCCGCTCGGCGAAATCGTGGTCGAACGGCAGCGGCAGCTCCTCGCCGTCATCCCCTTCCGGATAAGGCACACGTCGATAGAACGCGGCAGGCGTTTCTTCGGTGAGGGCAGGGGCCGGGTTGAACCAGGGCAACAACCAGGCGTAGAAGTCGCGCCCGGTCAACCGTCGAGGGCTGACCCCGCAGGCCTGCAGCGAGGCCACCAAGCGGTCGCAGGTGCGGCTCAACAGCTGAACCGGGTTCTGCCCATCCTCGTCAGCCTGCTCCCCGAGCCAGCGATAGACCACCAGGCGAATACGCCGATTGCTGCCGCGCCACGGCAGGTGAGACACCACATGGTCGTCGAACAGCCCGCCCGGTTTGCCGACGGCGTCGAGGTGACGCTGCATCGACGCGAGGAAAGCCTCGGTGAACGGCGTACCTCGCGCGCGCGGCGCGATGTAGCGCTCCAGGCGTTCAAGGTACGGGGCAAAATCACTGTCGTCCTGGCAGAAGAACTGCACCACCCAAGGCGCCTGATCGAGCTCGTCGAAGCTGTCCTGCAGCGCATCTTCCAGGGCGTCGCGTGCCGCCATTAGCCACTCGGGCTCGCGGCCCTCGGTGCCGATTGGTTGCAGCTCGAACACGGCCCCCACGGAACGGTTGTCATCGAGCAAAAAGCACTGCTCATCTTCGAGGTATTCGACCCAGGGCAGGTGGTCGGCGAAGCTGGGGTTGTGCGCGTACTGGGCGGCCTCATCGGCCAGCGTGGCGCGCCGACGCTGCGCCTCGCGCCAAGGCCTCCAGCGTAGCGGGTCGCGACTCGCGTCATCGGCCATCACAGATCGTCCAGGCGCTCGCCGGGCAGCGCGTACTCGACCTTCTCGTACAACGGGAATACGGTCGAGTAGCCAGGCACCGGTGCCTGTTGGGTACCGGCCAGGTGCGGGTAGACGTACATGACCAGGTCTGGGTTAGGCAGACGCGGAAACTGGGCACGGATTTCGTTGGCCGCAGTGCGCGTATAGGCGCTCTGGTCGTTCATCAGGCGCTCGGGATCCAGCACCGGGCGACGCAGTTCGCCCCGCGCCTCCAGCAGCTGTTGCTGAGTACCGACCGAGCCACCGCCGTTCCAGATATCAAGCATGGTGTGATCGCCATGGGGCAGCATTTCCTCTTTGCTGGTGGAGCAACCGGCCAAGTGCAGGCCGAGCAGCAGGCTAATCCAGATCCAGTACCGAAACGGATGGGCTTTCATGGTTCACTCTCCTGCCTTTTGGTTCGTAATCGATGCTGATTTCGTGGTCCAGGTGCAGAGCCACCTTGGCCCCAGGGGGCACGTAGATGGCGGCGAAGGCTTCGCCGTAGAGCTTGTTGATCCACTCACGGATGTCGCCAATGCCACCGCTGATCACCGAGTTCAGCGCGCTGTTGCCGCTGTTCTGGCTCAAACCCAGGCTGCCGCTGGCCGAATTAATGAAGGAGGTGTTGGTTTGCTCGCTGCCCAAGGCCGCGGCGAAGCCGGCGCCGGCCGCAGTGATCAGACTCTGGCTGCCCAGGTACTGCTGGGCGTTGGAGCGGCGCTCACCGGAAATGCAGGGGATGCCGTAGGGGTCGGAAATGTAGCCCAGGCCGCCGCGGATCTTCTCGGTGTCAGAGGTCTGGGTGCTGCTGCGATTGCGGCTGACGACCTTCTGCGGCTGCGGCACCGTGCGAACGGTGCCGTCGCCGAAGACAAAGGTGATCGACTCGACCTGACCACGCACGCAGGACAGCGTCCAGTCACCCGCAGCGGTGCCGCTCATTACCGCGCCGACCACGTCCGGCAGGTCGATGCCGTTGGCAGTGAGGTTGTCTGGCCCCACCAGCACCTTGAACGGATAGGGATCGTTCACTGTGCCGTCCACCGGCACCCGGCCAATCAGCGCGGTCATGGCGATCGAGCCCATCAGCGTCGAATTCTCGGGGATGGTGTAGACGGGGCGGGCACCTTCGGTACGGTCCTGGGCGTTCTCCAGGTCACGTTCGCCTTTGGCGACGGCACGCAAGCGATCCTGGCCACGGTCGATGGCGTTGTCGTCCAGACCGTGCAGATCCTTGAACTTCGAGGTCAACGACGACAGCGGTCCCTCGGCTTTGCCGGTGTTCTCTTGGCCGGCGCGGGAATTCGATGGTTCGATCCACTGCACCGCATCTGCCGGTGCCTGAGGGCCTGCAAACTGCTGCTCGTCGCCTGGCTCAAGACCGAAGCCCGCAGGAACATCCGACTTTACGGCGGGCTTACCGGTGAGCTGATCCTTGAGCCTGGAGAGTAGCCCCTGGGTCTCGCGGTGCTGTTGCTCGGCCTTCTGCCGTGCATCGTTGGCCTGCTGGCGCTGTTCGGTAACCTGTTGGGTGACACTGCTCAGCGTGCTCTGGATGCGCGTATCGATATTGCCTTCGCGCGTGCGCAGCCGGTTGTTCTCGGTCTGCAGGGCATCGTTGCCTTTCTTCAACATCTGCATTTCGCTGCGCATCGCTTTTACCTGGCCGATCAGCGTGGCCACGGTGTCGCGTGGGGTGTCGCCGGCGATGCCCAAGGCTTTGGCCTGTTCCGCGCTGAGCGTGGCATTCTCCGGATCGTGAGTGGGCTGGCCATCCGGCGCGGTCACCCAGGACTTGATGATGATCAGCACGATGCCCAGCAGGACCGCAGGCACAAACCATTTCAGCAGGCCGTTAGCTTTCATGATCGGCAGCCTCCGGTTTTGGCGGGGGCAACAGCAGCGCGTGCTTCAGGTCGCCGCCGCGGGTGACGAGGTATGCCACGGTGGTGTCTTCAGGCGTACCGGTGAGACCTAGGTCCGCATGCTGGAAGGTTGCGGCGTACAGCGTGGCCTGTAGGTGACGCGGGTCCAGCGCGACCTTGCCAGGACCGCGGTTCACGATCTTTACCGCCGTCACCCAGTAGTCGCCCAGCCGCCAGGCCGCGAGTGCCTTGATCGAAACCCGCTCGGTGGGCAGCAACGAACTGAAAGCAACGGCGTCGCTTAGCGGCACCCGTCGCACACCGGGCAGTGGTGCCACGGTACGCAGGGGCGCATAGAGGTTCTGCGCCGCATAGCGGGTGAGCACCACAGGTACCGGCGTAGCTGCCGGTGCCGCCTCCTTCGCAGCTTCCACGCCCGGTACCGAAGCCTGGCCCACGATCCTGACCGGCTCCAGTGCCTCGCTGCCCTCGAGCGCCTCGATGTCGATCAGGATGATGTCACCTGACTTCACCGACTGCAGTTGCAGCCGGGTAGGGGGAAGGGTTTCAGCGGCGCGCAGATAGACCGTGCCGCCGACGGACTGCACGCGCAGCTTGCCAGCGATCGCACTGGGCAGCCCGACACGCACATCCTCATCCAGCATCAAGACCCGCTCCTGGCCCACCGTAAGCGGTACGGCCAGCGGCAGGCGGTCCCAGTATTTGACCTCGATCGCACCGACTGCAGAACACCAACCTGCGGCAACCGCCAGAATCATGATCAAGACACGCATCATCCCGCACCTCCAGGCAGCGTCAGTTTCTGCGGTGTGCCTTCGTAGCAGTCCAGGGCCAGGCCCCACTTGTTGTGCTCGGGGTCGACGTCGAAGCGCACCACACGCAGCGGGTAGCGCACGACGACGCGTTTCACCGGCTCGGCGGCGTAGTACTCGTCGGCATTGAGGTCGAGTTTGACCAGCCAGCTGTGCTTATCCAGCTGCTTCACGCGCAAGTCGGGATCGTCGCTGTAGCCGCGGCCCAGCACCTCGTACACCCCGCGCACCCGGCCGCGCAGTTCGCCGGCGGCCTTGCGGTACTCGAAGTCACCGTCGAAGAAGGTCTTGCACGCCGGTGTCAGGTAGGGCTGCAGAGCAAAGATGGCACGGTGGTAGTCGACCTCACCGTCGGTTGGCCAGCGGTTGAGTTGGCCGAAGATGTACAGAGCGAAGCCGTAGATGTTTTCCGGGGGTACATCCCACCACTTGCGCGTACTGCCGGAGCGCAGATCGGGCGGCACATGAATGGTCAGCTCGGAGGGTGCGGACTGCCAGCCGTACCACAGCCCGCAGCACAGCAGTGCCAGGATCGATACGGCCAGACGCAGGCTGAAGATATGCGCCTGCTGCGCGTCGACTTTGTTGCGGAAGCGGCTCATTCAACAGCCCTCACATGTCGACGTGTACGGCGGACGGTCCAGGGCCCCGAATGCAGGATCAGCTGATGAGTGCCGATGCCCCAGTGCACTGCCAAGTGCCACTGTAGACGCCGGTACAACCAGGTTTCCGGCCGGGCGCGCTTGGCTCGGCGCATCAGCTTGCCGCCGCCCAGCAACACCAAAGCCATGCAAATGAACATGCAGGTGGGGAGGGTAGCGATGGAGGCGGTGGCCACCGCCAGCGGCGCACCGAGAATCACACCTAGCCCTGCGCCGACGATCAGCGCGACCCACATCTCGTCGTTGGTGAGCCCGCGAAGAACGGCCGGGTCATGGTTGAGGCGCTCCGGGAGGAAGGTCAGCGTTCCGTCAGGCAGAGTGGCTGGGGAGTCGGACATGATGACCTCACAGGATCGTCGCAGCTTTGGTGAGGAACCACAGGATCACCACCACTAGCAGCGCGCCGACGCCGACCACCGCGCCGAGATCCTTCCAAGTCTTACGCTGGTTCTGCACGTCGGCGTAGACGGTGAGCGAATGCCAAGCCACGCCGAGGAAGGCGAGAGTGGCTATCAACAGGCCGAGCAGAATGCCGCCGTCGTAGGCGTAGTTCTTGATGGTGTCGATCAGACCCGAACCTTCGCCGCGAGAGGGCGCTTCCATGGTCGGTAGGTCAGCCCAGGCCAGCGTCGAGCTCAGCAGCACTAGGCTACCGAACAGGACTTGCGGACAGGATTTCCGGAACAGAGCGAGCGGGCGATGGCAACGACGGTAGAGGTTCATAGCAAGGACTCCTGATTACGACAACATGAAAAACATCAGCACGATCAGGGCGAGGACCAGGCGCAGCGTGCTGCCACCGAGCGCACCGAAATTGAGGTTGCCGGCTGCCCACCCGCGGTAGCCGGTCCACAGGGCCCAGCTACACCAGAGCAATGCGAGCACGAGCACAGATGAGCGCCACAGCACCGAGCTGAGCTGCGGGGTGAACCCGGCAACGGCAGAGAACGCGTTTAATTGGGCGTCAGTCATGCTCATCGGAAGGACTCGAGTTAGCCGCTTCAGCCCGGTAGTCACCAGTGAACTCGACCAGATCGGCAGGCTGCGCGCGGGAGGGCGACAGGTAGTTGTGGATTCCTTGACGCATACGCTCGAGGTCCGCAGCGAACCTCGGATAATCGAAGCGATAACGGGGCCCTGCAGCATCGACAGATCTGCTGCTTGCGCTCTTGGCCAATAGCTCGATGGCGGTGATCTGCCGCTGCACCAAGCCCAGACTTGAGCGCTCGCGTACGTCTTGAGCCGCAGCAGAGAGCGTTACAAAACACGCAAGGAGCAATGTGTAGGGAATAGGAGTCATGATTAAATCCAGCCGGGTAACTGGCTTTTACCTTGAAGGCGCAGGCGGGTTATTGCATGACCAAAAGGGATTTTCGGTCATTCACATTCGAGGAGCAGGGGTGGATGCAGGGGGGGGGGCGGTTTGCCCTTACGCAGGTTGACTACAGCAGCTAAAGCTCCAGGTATGTTGGGTTGCACATGAATCGGTGCTTGCGTTTGTCGGCTGCTCCGACTGTTCGAGTGACCTTGGTCGTTGTGTTCCTCCTCCAGTCACACTGGGTAATAGATTCGGTTTGGAAAGTAAAGCTTTCGTCAGAAAAGTATGATATTAAAATGCCTTTACGTTGCAGATTAACACGGAGGGTTTATGGCGTATCGAAATAAAACTTACGTCGCTTTCGCAAGCGAAGACATTAACTTGTATCGGCTCATGGAAGCATGGCGCGAGAATGATAAGATAGACTTCGATTTTTTTGATGCTCACGATCTATTCATTTCGAGGGATACAAGTCAGCGGGAAACGATTAAGCGAAATCTTCGCCAGCGTATGAAAAATGCAAAGCAGGTTGTCTTGATTGGCAGTCCAGATGCCAAGAGGAAAGGCGGGGATGGATATTCGTTTTTGGCTCACGAGCTTGAGCTAATTGTGGAGTTTGACTTGCCCGTTGTGGTGGCGAATAAAGGCGGCAGTCGCGAAATTCAACGAGCGTTAATACCGACTCCCCTGCTGAATGCGGACTACTATACAATGTCAGTTTCGCTGCAGCCAGCTATAATAAAGTTTGCGCTGGATGAGTATGTCCCAGCGTTCGCCCAGAAGGTGAGAAAAGGTCCGCATTATTATCCGGCGGATATTTATAAGAAGCTTGGTATCTAGCGGGCAGGTGGAAAGTTATCGCTCCGGCAGAGGTTTTAATCTGCCGGATCTTAATTAATCTTGTGTTAGGTTACAAACCGTTCCTGGCGGACTTTATGTCAAGTAAATTAATTTGACTAATTTTGTCTTTGTGAATTATTATGTTGAGCTTTGCTGGGTGCTTGAAGCGCATCTCGCTTATTCTAAAAGTCCAGAGCATGATCTTTAGTAGTTCTTCGTCGCTTATATTTCGATGTTCTTTAATGCGCGTGATGCCCGATCCGAATATTGGTGTTGAAACGCTTTGCTGTGCGTACACTCTATTGACGTTGTCCCAGAATTTTATCAAAAACCCTAGGTACTCAGGCATCGTTAAATAGGCTTGGTTGCGGTCGTTGAATTTTGAGAAGGCTGCAAGAAGAAAATCCTCGTACACACATATAGTGCCTATGTCGTATCTCTGTTTCTTTCCAGTTGCCCTAGTTTCGTTTAACTCTAAGATTTCACACTCGTCGAATCGATAGGCGGTCAGATGATTTTCAAGGTCTACTAATGCTTTTGGTAAGTGCCTGTCTATGAATATTCCGTTTAAAGAGCTGTGAGAGATTATTTCGTCGTCAACTTGTGTATCAAAGTACTCGTTAAAGGCGATCGCTTTAAGGCCGGGTTGCTTGAATATGTCGCCTACTTTTACGATGACTGTTGTGCTTTCTATCTTTAGTTCTACTTCGGTTAGGTTGTTAGATGTCCACCAAAAGTAAATATAAATTAAAATCAAGAATGCCACACAGGCGATCCCCGCTGTGACCTTTCCAGTTTCAGGTATGGTTACGAAAATTAGTAGTAATGACAGCGCTGTGCCGGTCGCGGCGAGCGCGCCCCAGAATCTCTTGATTATCCGCTGATCAAAAAAGCCTATTTGACTCATCCTGATGCTCCTAGCGTCGCAGGCGGTTATTAGTTTATGGGTGAAGTCAGAATGAGATCCAGTCACGATTAGGAAAAGCGAACGCACTCGCTCAAACCCTCTAAGGTTTCACTTCTTGTGTCGACGCCAAATGCTTCAAGAAATTTCCTCGCGAAAATATCCTTGGGGCCTTCTTTTCCCTCCTCTTTATTCATTATTCTAGAGATGGAGCTAACAAATAAGTCGGAAATTTGCATGAGTGGAGATATGCTGGAGTCTTCCGCCTCAACTATGTCAACATACACGTTTCCTTGGAAGATGTTGCTGGCAGCATTTTTCAATTGTAATTCTATTTCCATTAGCGCAAGTTTGTCTTTTGACGCTTCTTCTGCATCCTTTCTAAATTGCAGGTTTCGTGGGAGAATGGCTCGGCCAGATTTGTTTTCTTCGGTAATTCCTTGGATTACCATATGGTAAAATAGCTTATTGAGCGTGTCGTCGACATTGTAAAGGCCGCTACGATTTACTCCGAGGCCTTTGAATGAGATTGAGGAGGAGTTCTGTACGATAGAGCCAAGCAGCGCCTCGTAGGCTTCGAGATTCCCCTTGTTGATTTCTTTAAAATGCATTTCGCCTTTGAATCCTATCTCTGCCTTCTTCCTGTTAATGGCGGCAGTGATCTTCATGGTTTCGTAGCTTCTTAAAATCCAAAGGCTACCGACTAATAGGTACTTTCCGGTTTTTCCGCTCTCATCGGCATAGATGCAATATACTGGGTGCGAAGGTCGGACCTCAAGAGCACGCTGCTTTTCTTCCTCTTCCAGCTTCCCTCTGTATTTTCTAACTTCAGGTGATGCAATGAATAGACCCAGTATGTTTTGTACCACCGCTCTGGCGCGTGCTATAGAGTGCAATCTCTGCAGTTTGGGGTAATTTTCAAATGAAATATCACCCCCGCTATAGAGGTCGGTTTGGAAAGTCTTCCAATAAATGATTTGGCACTTGATGTCAGAGTCTCGGGCCTGAGGATAGTGATTAAGAATCCACGCAACTCTATCGGTCACACGCGTCGGGCTGTTACTGGCGATTGCAGAAAGTACCCGAATTTTTTCGGACTCTTTGTCGCGATTTTTTCTTTCTGACGCAATTAGAAGCGCTTCCTGCTCCGCACCTTCCTCTTCTTCTTGTGAAATGACAGCAATGTCGTTCATGTGAAGTCCCTTTACTAATCGAGCGTTGGCGATATGCCAGCATTGCCCGAGAGTGGTTGTGTAGTCAACTCTCAAGAGGTGGTGCTGGTCGCGCGTAGATAACCTGCGATCAATGATAGGGAGCCGTGGTTGTGCCGTCGGTGTGGCTACTGCTTGTTTTGCCTCAACCGTGTACGTTCTAAGGCGTTGATTTTAAATAACATATTTCGGCATTCGCCGAGGTGGGCAGTCAAAGGTATTTTTTGAATGTAGTAGCAGTGATGGCCACCATGATGCCAAGTAAAATGGCGCATGGCAGCAGCACCCAGATGGGATTCACCGACCAGGGCAAGGATAAGTAGATCACCCAGGGGCTGACCACCAGCGGCAGTAGTGTCCGCTTTGCTCGGTGGTAGACGAAACTGCTTTCGCGGCCTGCTCCGAACTTACGCAGGTCGCGACGCATCAAGCCATCGATCGCGCCGGTGATCACCGCGAGCAAGAACAGTGGGGTGGCCAAAGTGAGTACGGCCAGCCGCACTGCGAAAGTGAAGGTCGTGAACAGGGCTGCGAGCAGGTAGTCCTGCATCACAACGTAGACTTGCGCGAACTGCCCCTGCATTGAAGGTTCCTGACTGAGCAGTTTCAGCTGGGTATCAGATGTCGCCCATCCAGACCGCACTACGATCCAGTCGTTCAGGTGTTCGAGTACCTTGACGGTCGCTTGCGCCGGCTCTTGCACGAGCAATGACTTCTTGAAGTGATCGCTGAGCCAGCCTAGCTCGCTCAGCCACATGGCATGGCTATGGTGCCAGCCCTGCTCGGACCAGAACCACAGCATGCCCACGAATTCCAGCACAATGGAGAAGATCAGCGAAGCGAACAGCAGGCCGAGTAGCCGCAGACACAGTTCGAGCATGCCGAAGATGAGTCCCGGACTTCGTTGTGGAGGCGGTGGGCTGTCTGGGGCAGTCGGCATATGGGCTCCACAGTACTCGGTTGCTCACGGCGCGCAGATTAGGAGTGCCTGCGCCCTTGTGGAGGCATCTCGGGATCAAAATCGACCGTCGGCGCACCGCCAGCGCTGCTCCACCAACTCCCCGCATTGGCGTTGTAGGACTCGCGCATGCGCGCGGCCAGGGCCTGCAGATCCGCCGGCATCGCATCGTCGCTAGCCGACTTCGGTAGCGGCATGCGCACCTTCCACAGCTGTCCTCCCTCCTGGAACGAGAACATCTGGCCCTTGGGCAAGGCGATGATGTGCGCGGGTTCAATCAGTGGTACCGAAGTGGTGGTGACCCGATCCTGCGAGGAGGAGGTGAAGTCGGTGCGGGCGTCCGGATCGGCGGTGTCCGTCGCGCCGGAGACCAGGGTGCGGGTCTGCACGTTGACCTTGGGCAGTTGTTTGGTCAGCAGTTCTGCGGTCGCGGTTTCCCGCACGCGAAGCATCTGCAGGGTGTTGAAGTTGCCGATGACCTGGCCGGCCTTGGCCCGGTTGCCGATCCGTGCCTCGATGTCGCTCAAGGTCTGGGTGTAGGCGGTGACCTGGATACCGGCGCCACCACCCTTGTTGATCAGCGGAATGAACTCGTCGCCCATCAACTCGTTGAACTCGTCGGCATGCAGATTGATCGGCACCTTGTCCGCAGCGCTGGAGGAGCCTGGCAGGCCATGATCGATGCCATGCTTGTAGATGTGGCCAGCTACGGAGACCAGGTCGGCAAACATCGAGTTGCCGACGGCAGCGGCAACTTCAGCATCGGACAGCGCGTCCAGGCCGACGTAGACGATGCCGCGTTTGCGGATGACCTGCAGCCAGTCGAAGATCGGCCTCGGATCGTCGAGGTCGGTGTAGTTGGGGGCGAGCAACTGTGCGGTCTTGCCGCTGGTGAGTTTTTCCAGCAGCGGCAGCAGCGAAGCCACGATCTTGTCGAAGTAGGTGCGGTCGTAGCGCACGGCCGAGCGCAGGCCGTCCATTACAGGATCGAAAATGCGCTTGGCAGTCAGGTATTGCTCGATCGCCACCACGCGCTTTTCCCGGCCAATCATATGCCGTGGGATGTTCTTCTCGTTCAGGCGGCCTTCGATCTGCACGATCGCTTCCCAGGCCTGAGGATCATGGCGGGCGAAGAAATGCTGAGCGTACTCGATGAACAGCGCATCGATGTTCACCACGTGCCGCTGGATCTGCAGGTAGTCAGGGCGGCGGCCGAGCTCGATCAGCGCCCGGGCGATGATGTTGACGAAGCGCCAGGCAAACTCGCGAAACGCCGCCGAGTTGCCTTCACCGCTGAGCTGGCCAGCGATGCGGGTGGCGACTTCCGAAATGCGGCCAAAACGACCGATGGCGTTGTAGCGGGCGGAGATCTCCGGCCAGCCCAGGTGGAACACATAGAACTCACGCTCGCGGCCGGCGCGCCGCGCCTCCACGTACATGCGCTTGAGCAAGTCGGCATCGCCCTTGGGGTCGAAGACGATCACCACCTCCTGGCTGGTTCGATGGATGTCCTGGGTGATGTACACCTCGGCCAGGCGCGTCTTGCCGACCCGGGTGGTGCCAAGTACCAGGGTATGCCCGACGCGTTCGCCCAGCGGTAGGCTGGCTTCTTGCTCCTTCGGCTCGACGCCATGCAGCAGTGGCGAGCCACCCACCGGTGGCAGTGGCCGCACCGGGTTCAATGGGCTGTCCCAGGCGGTCAGGCGGGGCAGCAGCGACAACCCGGGTGGAGCCTTCTCCAGCAAGTGCTCCATCCGCCGTGCCCACTGGTGGGCCGCCGATTGATTGACATAGCGGGCCAGCGCCGGGTCCTGCGCCTCGAGCAGACGCTGGGTGTGCAGGCGGGTCCAGCGAAAGCCGCGGCCCATGAACAGGCGCTTGCCGCTCACCGGAATCTGGCGACTGGTCAGCGAATAGCGCGGCAGGCGGCGGATGTTGCGTCGATAGCGCAGGACGATCCGTGCCTCATTCAGCCGCTTCAGGCCGAATGCAGTGTAGGCCAGTGCCATGCCGGCCCCCACCTCGGGCGACAGGGCTACCGCCCAAGGTGAGTGCAGACATAGGGCGCCAGCACCCGCGCAGATACCCACGGTGTATAGCTCCACCGCAGGACGCAGCAGAGACTCCATCGCATGTTCGCCCATGATGCACCCTCACTGTTCCAGGCCGGTGGGCGTGATCAGCACCGGGTAGTGCTGCAGCTCTAGGCGTTCGGCGATGTCGTCACCACTCACCGGCCAGATGTTCAGTCCCGGGGCTGCCGCCTGGATACGTCGCAGCGCCTGGGCGTCGGTAACTTCAACGGCTAGACCGCTGGCGCCCAGCTTCTGCAGCGTCTGCGCATGCTGGGCCAACCATTCCAGAGAAGCGGCGTCGTGCCCGACCAGGAACAGCGGCGTGAACCCTGGCAGGCTCAATGCCCTTGGCGACACGGCACCGGGTGAAAGGCGTGTACTGTGTATGGGCAGGGTCCAGGTCAACGCGCGGGGATCGGGCAGTTGGCTGGGGGCCGCGAGCGCGCCAACCGTCCACCACAGGCAGGTAAACAGCGTTATCCAGCACCGATGGGTCATGGCTGCGGCCCTCTCGGATAGGACACGACTGCCTGCACACGCTGCCAGTGCTGGCTGAACTGTCGGCGGTAGCGCGCTGCAGGTTTACCGCCGGCAGGGCGGTGATAGCGGCCCGCCGCCACGACCCAGTCACCGCTGTCGGCGTAGTGGGCGCGCAGCAGATCTGCCGTCACGGCCAGGTTGGCGCGTGGATCGAGGGCCTCGCAGGCACTGTGGTAGCGGTCCGGGTGGTAGCCGAGGTTGGTCTGCCCGAGCCCGACATCGATGCGCTTCGGATCGTGACGGACCAGCGCTTGTTTGAGTGCGGCACACGCCTCATCACGGCGGGCGAAGCGCAGCGATGTGCCGGCGACATTCAGGGTCCAAGGCCAGGGCATTAGGTGACCCCGCAGCGGCGTACCGCTCTCTTGCAGGGCGATGGCGAACAGCACGGAGGCGGGGATGCCGGCGCGCGCGGCTGCCAGTTGATACGCAGGCGGCGGCAGCGCTCCCGCTTGAACGGCCGCGGCACCGGTCAAGGCCAGCGCTAGGATCACTCGATACGCTGCCATTTTCCGTCCACCTGCTGGAAGCGCGCCGGCAAGGGGCGGCTGGCACCCAGGGCGAACCAGCGGCCGCGGTCATGGTTGAGGGTGACCTGGCCACTGCTGACCTGGGCGGGGGTAATGCCCGCGCCACGTGCCCACTGGCGCAGACGCCCGTCGTCACCTTGGCTGCCGACCAGGTACACATCGAGGTGCGTACCGCCACGCAGCCATTGCTGGGTGCTGGAGACGCAGGGCGGGCAGCGTTCCTCCACAAACACGGCAAAGCGGCCAGCAGGCGTAGCCGCTGGATCATCGGCCATGCCCTGTACGGGCAGCATCCCAGGTAACAGGCGTGCCCAGGCGGCGGTGTAGGCCTTCTGGTAGGCCAGCTCGCGCTCGGCACGTTTGGCTTCGAGACGGACCTGCAACTCGGCGTAGCGCTGCCTTTCCTGGTCAGAGTCGGCCTCTACGCCGAGGGTGGTGAGCGGATCGAGTTGCGGCGACCAGTAGTGGCGGGGCCCAGCCTGCAGGCGCTCGAACTTGGCCCACTCATCATCGGTTAGCCCCCAGGCCTTGGCCCGAGCCGTATCGGATACCTGCCGATCCAGCAGCGTTTGTTCGCTGAACTGCGGGGCTGAGTCGACCAGTTTTGGCGCGCTCAACGCCAGTTCTGCGAATAGGCAGCCGGGAAGCAGGATGAACGAGAGAATGGAGAGCCGAGTCATACGCACCTCTTCACGGCAGTGGCAGCGTGCGGTCGCCATGCCCAGGAATGTGGAATACCACCTGGTCCGCACGGATCGCACGCAACTGCCAGCTGTTAAAGCTGTCTCCCGGTTGCAGCAGGTGCACGGTTGTCAGCGAATGGGCGCCGACCGGCAGGGCAGCCACGAACCTGACGTCACCTCGGGTCTCGATACCCAGCAAGGTGAAGGGCGGTGTCAGCGCCTTGGCCTTGGCTTTTTCACCGATGGAGGCCTGTGGCTGCGTGCTGGCGGCCGCAGACACAGAAGGGCGGGCCGACAGTCTCTCTAACGTCGCCTCTGCCGCGGCCAGCCGTTGTTCCAGCGCTGTCATATCGGTGCTGCTTGAACCTGGCGGTGCCGCCTGGAGCGTCTTGAGCGAGGCGGCCAGCTCATCCTGCTGCTGGCCGAGGGCGACCTGCGCCGTGGTGTGTCGACTTTGCGCCTCGCCCAGCGCCACGACCTGCGGCTGTAGCGTCGTGAGCTTGTCGGCCAAAGCATCGATATCGCGGCGCAGGGCTGGCGTTGGATCCGCCGGGGCATTGCGGGCCGCAGCTTGAAGCTCGGCCAACTGTTGGTGATGGTTGTACGTTTCGGCGGCGAGCACCGCGGCGCCCAGGCACAGGGCACCGACCACCAGCGCCTGAAAATGGAGGACCTTCATGGCGCAATCTCCAGTGTGGAGAATGGAGGTGCAGGCGACGGCACGCGCAGGGCGTAGCACACGCTCCGCTCGACCGGATCGATCTCGAGTCGCCAGGCCGGGCCGCCGATGATGGTCAGGGCGTCCAGCAGCGAGATCGGTCCGAGCTGATGCTGTACCGCGGGCAGAGGGCGACGGAACAAGCGATCCACCGCTGGGCTGTCGGCACACAGCGCGTAGCCCGAGCGGTGCAGCACGTGACGTAGGGCTTCACCGACGGTGGCATGCAGGGCTGGCGAGATCTGCACGTTGACCAATTGATACAGCGGCTGGCGCTGCTCCACCGTGGGACGCGTGGTGACCAGGGTGTAACGGTCCTGGCGGACCCAGGCCGGAAGCTGGGTTTTCGGCTTGGGCGATGTCGCCGGCAAAGCGGGTGGTGCTGCGGGTGCAGGAGCCGGAGGTGGGGTGCTGCAGCCAGCCAGGGCGATCATCAGACCGAGGGTGGGAAGTAGGGATGTGTGCATGACCGAGTCTCGACAAATGTTGCCGATACCATGGCGAAGGCGCGAGGCGAGTCCCCACTGGAAAACCGAATCTGTCGAGCTAGTTTTTCTGTCAGCCACCACAAAAAAGGCGCCCGGGAGGGCGCCTTGGTCATTCTTCGGTGAATAGCGGTAGCTCCGAGAGCGGTGCCGCGTCAGGGTCAAAGATCAGCAGGCGGATGTCCGCCTGGCCTGCTAGTAGGAGCAGCTTGAGTAACACTGGGGGAACACGGTCAGCGAGCATCCGCCCACTGACCTCGTCGGCGCTGCAGGGGCTGCCCCGGGCTTCAGCTTCTGTTGCCCAAGGCGTCGAATAGAGTTTGCAGCCGACGGCATGGCTGGCGTTGAGTTCGAAGCACTCGAAGAAGCCCGCCGGTGAATTGCACCAAGCGCGCACCTGCAGGTACTCGAAGTCGTCTGCGGGCAGGTGGGCGCTGCTGATTTCCCAACTGCGGCTGTAGTGCCCGGTGGCAAAGGACAGTTGCTCTATCAGGTTACGCGCGGCTTCCACGTTGCCGAGGTCGCCGATATGCATCGAGCGTCCGAGCTGATTGCCCATGATCTGGTAGAGCACTGTGTTCACCAGGCCATCGGCCGGGCAGCGCATGCGCAGAAACTCGGGTACGCACACACCGTCGGTGATCACCGCGACGTCGTCATCGAACAGGCACGGCTGCAGGTTGATGGCTTCATTGGGCAGCTCGTTCTGAGCCGGGTGCAGTGCGCGGTAGCACGGTGGGCAATCGTTGGCATAGCTGATCTGCAGGACACGCTCGTAGCGCAGGTCTTGGAAGCCGCGAAGAAACGGATTGGGCAGGGAAGGGTGCATGGTGGTTCTCCGAAAGCGCCGAGGTCACCCCGAACGGGCGGTGACCTCAAGGGCAAGGTGGGCTGTCAGATCCAGCCGTATTCGGCCAACGAAAGCGGAGTGCCTTCGCCGACGATGATGTGGTCCAGGACGCATACCTCAACCAGGGCCAAAGCCTCAGTCAGGCGGGTGGTGAGCACCCGATCGGCGCCGCTCGGTTCCGAGCAGCCGGAGGGGTGGTTGTGGCTGAAGATCACGGCGGCGGCATTGTGTTCGAGTGCCTTGATCACCACCTGGCGGGGATACACGGAGGCACCGTCTATGCTGCCGGTGAAGAGGATGTCGAAGCTCAGCACACGGTGGCGCGAGTCGAGGCAGAGCAGGGCAAACACTTCGTGGTGGTAAGGGGCGAGTTGCAGTTTCAAGTAGGCTGCGGCATCGGCGGGAGTTATCAGCACCTCGCCGCGCTGGAAGTGACGTTGGTCCAGCAGCTGCAGGGCCTCGGTGATCAGCGCATCCTCACGGGCGCGTTGAGCCAGTACGGGATCGAGCGGCTCGACGAGGTTCAAGGTGGTGTTCATGGGCAATTCCTCGTGGCTGATGGAGCGCCCCCTTGGGGCTTGCCCCAGGCTGGTTTAGGTGTGTGATCAAAGGCGCGTGAAGCGATTCCGAGTGCCGTGCAGGGGGCTTTGGCAGACTTCGCACGGTTGCGTGGAAAAGGCCTCGATACCGGCGCCGGTATGCGGATCGAAATCGGCGCTCAGGGGCAGCAGGGCCTGCAGTTGTAAGCGCAAGTGAGCGATGCGGTGTTCGACTTCAGCCTCGCTGTAGTACAGCGACAGCGCACTGAAGTCGTCGTAGGCGACCGCCTGCAGGCAGTCTTCACAGAGCCAGAAGCTTTCCATGGCGACCTCCGACATGAAGGTACAACAGGCGCTCATAAGAGCGCCTGCTGCGGGCGGCCAACCTGCCTTAGGCAGACTGACGTGCGGCAGTGGATTTACGTGCAACGGGTGGGGTTGGCTGGCCTTGGTCAGCGTCACCCTCGCTGCTCGCTGTTTCCGATTCTGCTGCTTCAGCAGCCTCAGGGGCGGCGGCAGCGTCGGTCCGAGCCGGCGCACGGTAGCTGAACTGACCGTCGACCTTGATCCACTCGATGAAGATCAGTCGGCCTTTGAGGCTGGCGCCGGGTTGCCCCTTGCGTTCGCCTTTCTCGTACATGAACGGATCGACCCAGAGGTCACCGATGCGAAACGCGATAAGGACCTTGCGTTCGGCTTGGACGTCTTCCAGGTGTTCACGGATCAGCCGGTCGGCTTCACCGCTGGCGACCTTGCAGTCGAAGCGTGTGTACTCGACGTCGTCCGAGGCACCGTGCAGGGCAGCGATGTCACAGGCCATGAACGCTTGGCCGCGGCGAACCGGGACTTCGCGGACACGGTTCAGGTAACCGATGCCTTGGGTGTGCAGGTTGAAGTAGGTGGTGGGGGCGTTATTGCTTGCAGTAGTCATGATGAAGCTCCTGTTCAGCAGAAACGCGGACATCCACCGGCCCTGGCGGCTGGTGAGTTCCGCAAGGGGAGGTGCAAACACATGGTCGGTTGAGAAGGCGCTCATCACCGATGGGGCGGTGACCGTGCGAGCTGCCGAGCGCGAGTCGCACTTTTGGGGAGAACCACCCGAAGCGGGCGTAGCCTTGAAGGTCCTGGCTACCTGGGTGCTGTCAACGACAGCGAGGTACAGGTCATCTATAAGACGCTGCAAAAGGCCCGTCAACCGTGGTTTTCAGGCGGTCTGGGCGGGCGGAGTCGGGTGGCTTTCGGTGGATTCTCGGCGACGAAAAAATAGCCCGACGGTCATCAGGCTAGGAGGAGTTGGACCACCCTTGACCCGGCGATGTGGCACCGAAGTCCGTCGCAGAACTCCACTGCCGATCCACCTGGATCAACCGACCCTTGTCGTGGCCTGGGTCGGAATCAACTGGCACGCATCCGCGCACAAAAGGTGCCCAGTGTTTCGCCGGCGGGCACCGGAGCTGAGCATCGTCGCCGAAGCGGATGACCCCTAAGGCTTGGTACAAGCCGCACGGGTCATCCACCTGGGGGACTTGGAACGCTGAGAAGTCATCCGCAGATGTGCTGAAGTGTGGCTCCGAACTCTAGGAGTCTGACCGAGCTGCCCGGAGCGAATCGGTCTAGGTCGCCAAGCGGCGAGGGGCCAGATCACTACACCAGCGCTGTGGTGTGCCGTCAAGTCATGTGTTTTTCGCCCGCTTGGTCTTGGCCAAAGCTTTAGTGCCCTTGCACTCGGGGTAGCGGATGCACGACCAGAAGCTGCCGGTGCGACCTTTGCGCTGGCGCATGGCGCTGCGGCAAACCGGGCAGAACGGCCCCTTGCTGGGGGGCGGGCGCAGGGTGAGCGTGGCGTTACTGCGCACCAGTCGAGTCAGCCATTCTGCCTGCTTGGCGAGAAAGGTCTCGACGCTCAGCTGGCCCGATTCGATGCGGTCCAGCGCCTGCTCCCACAGCGCGGTCATGACCGGGTCGGCTACTTCTGGCGGCACCGCTTCGATCAAGGTATGCGCCGCGGCGGAGGCAGCCAGGCTGCGTTTCTTCTTGGTCAGGTAACCGTGATCGATCAGGCCCTGGATGATGGCCGCGCGGGTGGCCTCGGTACCGAGCCCGCAGCTCTCCTTGAGCTTCTGCTTGAGGCGCGGCTCGGCCACCTGGCTGGCGATAGTTTTCATGGCTTTGATCAGGGTGCCTTCGGTGTAGGCCTTGGGTGGCAGCGTGCGCTGTGCGTTGAGCGTGGCGTCGACCAGCGCCACCGTCGTGGATTCACGCAACGTCGGCAACCGCTGCACCGGTTCGGCCGGCTCGTTGCCGTCGGCCTCGTTGATCATCGCCTTCCAGCCGCGAGCCAGGATCTGCTTGCCGCGCGCCACCAGTTGGTCTGCCTGGCTGTGTAACTGCGCCTGGGTTTTCAGGTACTCGTGCTCGGGCATGAACTGCGCGAGATAGCGGGCGCGAATTAGCGTGTACACCGCCAGCTCGCGCTCGGAGAGCTGCGTTAGGTTGAGGGTGACGGCGGTGGGAATGATGCCATGGTGCGCGGTGACCTTGCTGCTGTTCCAGGCGCGGGAGCGGCGACAAGGGTCGACCTCCTTGAGGACTGCCCCCAGCGAAGGCGCGGCGGCGGCCAAGGCGTGGAGCACGCGCGGCACCTCATCGAGCATGCTCTCCGGCAAGTAGCCGCAGTCGCTACGCGGATAGGTCGTCGCCTTGTGTGTTTCATACAGGGCCTGGGCAGTGGCCAAGGTCTCCTGTGCACCGAGTCCGAGCTTGGCCGAGCAGATTTCCTGCAGTGTGCCCAGGTCAAACGGCAGCGGCGGGCCTTCGCGCACGCGCTCGACTTCGACACTGTCGATCTGCGCGCTGTCGGCTTGAGTGAGGCGCCTGAGCGCCTGCTGCGCAGCGTTTTCGTCGATGCAGCGTCCAACCGCATCGCTGACGGCGGCGGTGGGCTGCCAGCGCGCTTGAAAACGGATGCCGTCCTGCTCCAGGTGTGCATCGACGGTCCAGAACGGTTGCGGCACAAAGCTCGCGATCGCCCGGTCGCGCTCGACCACCAGGCGCAGGGTGGGCGTCTGCACGCGTCCCACCGGCAGCAGACCATCGAAACCGGCGCGGCGGCCGAGCAGGGTGAACAGCCGACTCAGGTTGATGCCGACCAGCCAGTCCGCACGGGAGCGGGCGAGGGCACAGTGGTACAGCGGCAAGGTCTGCTCTCCCGGACGCAATGCGCTCAGGGCTCGGCGGATCGACGACTCATCCAGCGCGGATAGCCATAGGCGCAGAATCGGCCCCTGGTACTGGCAGCGTTCGAGAATCTCCCGGGCGATCATCTCGCCTTCGCGGTCGGCATCGGTCGCGATCACTACTTCGCTGCAGGTGCGCAGCAGCTGGATGATGACTTTGAGCTGGCCAGCAACCTTGGGCTTGGGCACCAGTTGCCAGCGGCTGGGAATAATCGGCAGGTCATCCAGCGACCAGCGCTTGTAGTCGCCGTAGGCTTCAGGCGGCGCGGTTTCCAGCAGATGACCGACGCACCAGGTGACGGTGAGGTTTTGACCCTTCAGGCAACCATCACCGCGGCGGCAGGCCTGCAGCACTCGGGCGATGTCGCGGGCTTGGGATGGTTTCTCGCAGATGAACAGGCGCATACGCGGGCCCTCTCGGTGGGTACCGACAGGGTGAGGGTGTAATCGCGGAGCGCTAGGGTAAATCCGAAGGTGCCGAGCTCATATCGGCGGAGGGGCATTACTTGCGTTGCGCAAGGTGGCTCGCCAGCGCTTTCAGAGACTCCAAGGCGAATTGCTTATCCGCATCATCGAGCTCCTTGATGATCGAGTTGATCTGCACGCCCAGGTCCTGCGGCCGAGGGCTGATCGCGAGCAGCAGCTCATCGGCGGGGCAGCCGTATAAGTCGGCCAACTGCAGCAGCTTGGAAACTGAGAGCTCAACGAAGCCACGCTCCAGGCGCGACACCGCTTCGCCAGAAATCTGCAGATGCTCGCCGACCTGTGTCTGGGTCAAGTGCCGGGCACGACGATACTTCGCCAACTGGCGACCAATGTGATGTGGGCTAGGCTCTTTCACGGGCAATGGGGGCGCTCTCCAATTCGACCCATATGGTCGAACAGCACCCCAAAGATATGAACGGCTCAAAAGGTTGACTAACAACCCTGTGGGGCGTATCACCGAAAAAAGCTGGATGACCCGACCGTCACCACGGAGGCAACAAACTTGCACGGATCCCACCAGAGTGAGGCAGATGCGCTAGCGATCAAGGCCTATGAGCTGTTTATGGCCACCCATCTGGAACCGGACAAGGAGCAGGCTCGCGCCCGGCTGATTGCTTGGCTTCAGGAGAGTCCGCTGCACTGGCGGGCGTTCCTTGCCCTGGACCAGTATTTGGCGGAAGTGAAGCAAATGCTGGAACATGAGCGGCATAGGAGTGCCAGGCGAGAATGAAACATCGGCAGCAGCCGGTGTTGCCCGCTGAGCTGACTGTATGGCTCCAGCGATGTCGCGCTGCGGGCGCCAATTCCACTGAGTGCCACGCACTTATCCGGACTTGCGTGGCGCTTTCTTGCCACCCCCCTTGCGTGAAGTGCTGGCGTTATCGTTGGCTTTCTCGCGCATGGTGACCGAGGCCAGGCGGTGCGGCAGAATACCGATGCGCCGGGCCTCCACCTTGAACGTCACGCGGGCGTTGTCCTCGCTGTCCTCCCATTCCTCCTTGACCGTGCGCCCTTCAACCAAAACGCGCATGCCTTTCTGGTACAGCGTGGCCCAGTGCTCGGCGTCGCGGTTCCAGAGCTCGACGGGCGCCCAGTAGCCGCCGCGATCCTCGTAGCCGCCTTCGCGCGGTACCGGGTTGTCGAAGTAGACATTCAGCCGCAGCAGGCGCCGCGGCTCATCCGGATTGGTGTTGAACTCCTGATACTCCGGCACGCTGCCGATGTTGCCTTCACCAACAAACAAAGTACTCATGCGGGTTACTCCTCGGTGGGGGAACGGGTTAGGGCGAGCTCGGCGGCCTCGAGCTTGCTGGCGCCAGTGATGGCCTGGCGATACAGCGACTGCAGGCTGCTCATCTGCAGGTTCAGCACCACGCGGTTGGTCTCTAGCTGATACAGCGCCTGCCGCAGTTCAGGGTGTAGCCGCGGCTGAACCAGCGTCTCCTGCCACACCTGCACGCCCATGCGCAGAAAATCCGGGCTGCGCCAGCGCAAGAATTCAGTGCCCGTCGCGCTGTGCTGGACGACCAAACGCAGATCCAGAAACGAGAAGGGTGGTTGGGCCATGATCGCCAACATTACCGCCATCAACTCGGCGACTTGGGTGCGCAGGCGCAGGATCGTCTCGGCGAACTGCTGCAGCTCCCCCTTACCCTTAAAAGGCTTTAAAAGGCCTTTTAGGGAGGCACCTTGTGCAAACTCGCGATAGGCATCGGCTGACAAACGCCGGGCAATGGCTTCGGCCAGGGTCATGCCTCACCCCCGTCGTTCGCGGTGTCCGCTGTAGGCTGCTCCTCGGCTTCCGGCGGATTCGGGCCTTCGATTTCGGAATGCGCGTTGTTACGGGCGATCGGTGGGGCGAATTGTGAGCGGCGTGTCCCTTCAAGAATGTCCTGCGGCAGGGTGCCGAACTTGTCGATGGCTTCGCGGGCGCGGGCGTTGTTGGCGGCCATGTCGTCGCGGCTCACCCCGGCCAGGCGGTAGCGCTGCGCCAGGCCGAACAGGCTGCGCAGCAGATGTGCGCCGCCATCGATCCAGGACTCCATGTCGCCCCGGCCGATCAGCGCTGTGTGGTGGGCGAGCAGTACCCGCCGGACCAGGGTGTCGTAGTCGGTGAGCAGGTAGATCGCGAGAAAGCCCAGCTGGCTGCCGATGAACAGCGGCAGGGTGACTGGGTGGATGTTGAGGTTGTCACCGACGTCGACTTGCGTGGGCAGGGCCCGTTCCACGCGGCTCATTTGCTGCGTCAGCGTGGCCATGTCCAACCTGGCCTGCAGCAGCTTTTCCTCCAGCTGCAGCATGAACCAGTCGGCGTATGGATCGCCCTGGCTGCTGGCGTGCTTGAGCAGGTTGGTGACGCTGATGTAACCGGGCATGCCCAGAATCGGGTGTACCCCGTCGCGGCCGCTGCGCCCCTGCCACAGGCGTGCCGCATGGTGGGTGTGCAGGGTGAGGGTGATGCTGCTGCGCAGGGAACCCAGGTTGAGTTGGTAGTGATCGACCATCGCCAGTACCTCGCCGTCGGAATGACGCCGACGATGGACCGATCCTTGGCTGGCGATGCGGATCTACCTGAAGGTGGATTGCTCGCATTTTCCCGAGAGTGGATCCCCCTGGAACCGATGGCATCGACATTAGATCCACCGAGTTCCAGCCCTATGTAGCCGCAGTGATCCCTCGGCAGCGTTGTTTCAGTTCCTCCAGGCAGGAGAGGGCAAGTGGCGACGCGGTGCGCTGACCGCGGCGCTTGGATCGCTCGCGGGGCGGTTGCTCCGACGCAGGCTTGGTTGTGCGTGAGGGAGGGGTCGAGGATTTCTCTTCCTCGGTACGCGCGGCCCACAGGGTGAACTCGCCCTGGCAGGCGCGCTTGATCAAGCCCATCAGGTAGGCGACGGGTTTTCGGATCTCACCGCGGGCGCAGCGCACCGCCGCTTCATTGATCACCGCTTGTTGCTGTTCCGGCTCGAGCTGACGCATCGCCTGGGAGGCCATGCGCCGCTCGTTCGGGTTCAGCGGTAAATCTTCGGGCCATCGCGCACGACCAAACTCCACCTGCCCCAGTACCGTACTTTTTTTGCTTTGGTCTTTCTGTACTGTACGGCCAGCGTCGGTATTCCGAACCACAGGCAAATCCGGTGCATTGCCGCAGGGTTCGGGATCTGTTGCGCCAGCCGGAGAATTCCGAACGAGGTCGAGTGCGCCAGGTTCGGAATCCTTTGCATCTGATTCATCGCTCATCAGCGGCAGTGTTTGCTGGTGGACCGGCGGCAGCGAGCCGAGCCTGTCCTTGTCGAGCTGGGACAGCTGGGGGTCGGCCTGGATCTCGGCGATCACATGCTGCGCCACGTCTCGGACGCCTTTGGTGGCATGGGAGAGGTTCTGTCGTAGCAACGCCGCGTAGCCGCTGTCCAGCTCCAACTGTTCGGCTGCGGTCAACGGATCGCCGTGCAGCACATAGACGCAACCGCGCAGGCAGCCGTTGGCATCGCGTGAGCGTTCCACCAGACTGAGCCAGCGAGTGGTGCGCAAAACGTTGAGTGCGCGGGCGATGGTTTCGCGTGAGGCCTGAGCGCCGCAAGGACTGGTGGCCAGGTAGGGCTGCAGGTCCTGATAGCGTGGCGTCTTGACCTTACGTTCGGTGATCAGCCAGCGCAGGACCTGCCAGGTATTACGTTCCAGTGGCGTCAGCCGGCGGTCCAGCAGCAAGGTCTGCGGCAGCGGGTTGTTGTCGCCGTAGTAGATCGTCCGCACCGCGGGCTCCTCGGTGGGGACAGCCAGTTTGCCGTTCGCCGCGTACCACTCATTTCGGCGCCGAAGGGCGTCGTAGCATTGACGCACCACGTCCTGCCAGTCGACCTCGTAAAAGCTCAGCATGGTGTGCCTCCGTACAGTTCGATCTGTTGCCAGACCAGGGTCAGGCTGATGTGTTGTTCCTCGGCCAGCATCATCATGGTGTCCAGCGGATCGTTGTCCGGATCCTCCGTGCGCAACTGGCTCCAGCGATTCCACACGGCATGCTCCTGCACTTCACTGAGCTGGACTGGCCGACCGCGGTGCGTCTCGATCTTCAGCACACGGCGGCGCAACGCGGTCTCCGAATGGTCCAGTCCGAAGCAGCGGTACATGATGTTTGAGCTCGCGCCCAACTTGAGCGCCCGGTTGATCAACCGCTCGTTCTGTTCGTCGCGTTCGGCCTGGACGATCAGGCGTCGCAACACGGTGATGTCGACCTTCACTTCGACCCAGGCGATTGACGAGTGCGCCAGGTGGGACAAGGTAGTTGGCGGCAGCGACTGCAGCACCTCAATGTCTTCATCGGCCAGACCTAGGGCCTTGCAGCGCTGTAGGCGGCCATGGCGCAGCTCATGCAGCACCTGGTTCAACATGGCATGGTTCAATAGATTGAAAGTCTTGCTCATGAGGTGGCTCCTCACGTTATCGAGTGGACGACAGCGTCAGTTCGATCAACTGTCGGGCGTGGCGGATCAGCGTGAACAGCTGCTCCAGCTGAGCATCAGGAAGTCGTTCAAGGCCCACCGTCAGGGCTGGGCGGTCGGTGAAGGGCAGGTCGTAGACGCCGATCAGCAGCTGACCAAACAGTGCTGCCGGCAACTGCTGACGTTCCTTCCAGGCCACGTCGTCCTGCAGGCGCAGCAGGGCCGAGAGCAGCAGCTGGATACCGGTGTGCCGCGAGCTGAGTCGCTCGCCATGACCCGGTGAAAGGGTGAAGCCCAGGCCGTCCAAGAGGGGGCTGACCATGTCGCCGGCGTCTGCGTAAGCGGCAAGGTCGGCAGCGAGGGCGGCGCATCTCGCGCGCAAGTCGCTGATATCGTCCAGTGGCTCGGGGCGTGAGGGTGCCGTGTCAACCGGGCTCGGAGTATCCTCGAGCTCTTCCAAGGGCTTGTCTTGCAACGGTTCGTCACCCAGCGCCTGGCGTATTTCGGGTAAGCGTGGAGCTTGCCGTGGCAGGAGCGTTCCACCAGCTTGTTTGGGCTCGGGATTGGACACCGCGGTCGACGTATCCGATGGACGTTCTGGTGTCAACGAGGGGACCGGAGGCTCGCCAGCTTGATTTTTTGGAGGGACCTGAGTGCTGTCCGCTGGAGGCAGTGAGGGACGTTGCCCCTGATGTAGTTCTAGTGCCAGCAGACGAGGTGTCTGCTCCAGGCTCACTGCCATCCTGGCAATCAATTCGTCCTGCAGCTCACTCAAATCGAGCTCGGGCTTTTCACCGTCGAATGCTGACAGCGCTTCAAACCACAGCAGCGGGAACTGCTCGGGGCTGCCGAAGTACTGGTTCCAGATCGACTCTGTCCGCCGTCGCAAGCTGATGAGGCGCCCGATGGCAGGTTTGCCCAGGCCCGCATACAGTTTCTGCGGGATGACGGGGAGCAGGTGCTCGAGCGCGTCGAACATGCGACTGATGTGTGACTGCGAGATGGGATAGCCACCCTCACTCAAGCGCGTCGCGAGCTCACGCTGGGTGAGGTGGGTATCGCCGAGCTGAAACATGTCCTGGAGCTTCGCTACCGCGAGAGCCCGCTCGATAAACGTCAACTGGCCGTGCAGGTCACTCTCGGCCAGGTGCCCAAGCAACGTATGCGCTTCCGAATGCCAAGGGCGGAACAGGCAATGGATACGGAAGAAGCGCTCTTGGCGCGTTTCCTGCCAAAGTTCACCGAGAATGCTCAGACGAGTGTTGCCGCCGTTGCGGATGACGAAATGCGACTCATCGGGGCGGCGGGTGATGGCGGGCGGCTGATCCAGGCCGCGCTCGCGAATTGAAGCCTTGATATCGTCATACAGTGGGTTGCGCACCACACGCGGGTTCAGCTCGTAGGGCCGCAGTTGCTCGAGACTGACCACCATCGGTGTATCGCCAACTGGGGCCGCCGCTAGGTCGCGTCCGTGCTTGTGCGGAAAGTGCGCCTGCTGCAGTTGGCGTGTGATGTCTTCGGAGGTCGGCGGCTTCATCACTTATTCTCCGGTCAGCCGCGACGGATCAACTGGTGCTCGGCAGTGGCCGGGCGACCAGATGCAGGCGCGGCAAGAGCACCGAGCTGCTCGGCCCATTGCGGGAACAACTCAATGGCCAAGCCGCGCATGATCTCGGCGGCACAAGGGCTGCGGCTGCCGGGCGGTGGAACTGGCTCTACGCGGTGCACAGGCAGGCCGAGCGAGGCGGCATTGGGATAAGCCACGCGGTCGGGGAGCAGCGAACGGCAGACGCTGACATGGGTATCGTCCTGAAAAGAGGCTTGCAGGCTTTGCATGATCAAGCGCGTATCACGGCGATTGGCGTTGACCTGGTTGAGCAACAGCTTCACCGACGGCAAGGCAACGCCCAAGTAGCGGTAGGGCTCCAGCTCTTCGAATAGGCCCAGCGTTCCGCGACGCAGTTCGCGCGCGGCAAGCATTTCTGGAAGGACCGGGCACAGAGCGCAAGCGGAGGCGAGGATGACCATCTCCACCACTACGCTGCGTGCGCCTTGGGTGTCGATGATCAGCACATCGTAATGATCCTCGAAGGCGGGCAGGAGGTTGCGCAGGCGCAGACGGCCATCGGCCGCGTGCAGCAGCAAGGTGCTGATGTGTCCGGCGCGGTCGTTGGAGACGATCAGGTCTAGGTGCTGAATAACGGTCGTCGAGACTATCTGCTCCGGCGCTGTGAGTTGCTGAGCGATCAGCTCGTAGCTTCCGGCGTCCTTGGCATCGCACAAAGCGTAATAGCTGGACAGCGTCGGTTGGCTGTCCAGATCCAGCAACAGAATGCGAAGGCCAGCATCGGCGAGCACACCGCCCAGGTTGGCGGCGACGGTAGTTTTACCCGCGCCGCCCTTGGTCGAGATCAGCGAGAGGACGTCCATGGTCAGTCTCCCGTGGACAGTCGGTCCTGGACCCATTGTTCGATCTCCATTGAGTCCCAACCGACGGCGCGCATACCGATGCGCCGGCATTGCGGGAACTGGCCGGCCTTCATCAGGTTGTAGATGTGCGAGCGTTTGAAGCCGGTTTTCTGCTCCACTTCATCGCGGCGCATGATGTGGCGGTCGGCTGGCAGAGGGGCAAGGTTGGTCGGTTGCATGATGTCACTCCGTAGCGCCGGGTGGCGCGTGGTGGGAAGTGACAGTCAGTGAAGGTCGGAAGAGGGTAAAAAACATTGTCAGGCAATGCCCGGCATCGCCTGACAATGCGGCGTCAGCCCCGTTTTACCTGGGCTATAAGACGGCGCGCGTCGGCAAATCGCCGATCAATGGTACTTTTGCTAAGGCCATCCACTCCTGGGAATCGCAGCAGAATGGCTTGGACCAACTCTGCCTGGCTGGGGTAGATTGACTGAACCTTGCCGTTTTGGTTTTTCCCGAGCGTGGTCATGAGCATCGCGCCGATCAGCCTGTTCTGCATGGCTTCAGACGTCTCGGACGGGATGCCAAGTGATTCGAGTCGCACTTTTAGCTTGTCGTTGAGCGTGGTGAGCGCCGCCACTTCATCAGCGGTGACAGCATAGGTTTGCTGCAACTGCTGAAGCGTACTCAGGGCAAAGTCGAGCTCGGCTTGTTTCGCCAGATGCGCAGTCAGGCTTACGCATCCTGAGTGATCAACATCTTGGGAAAACAGAAAGGGGGGTTTCTGATCTGGCAGGCTGCGTAGGAACCAGAGCAGGAGATCGGCGCGCCGAACGGAGTAGTACACCCGGTGAATGTGACTATCCGACGTAATCGGCTGCCCCAGGTAGGTTGCGGGCAATTCGCCGCTGAGAATGGCGTCGTAGATGCACTCGAGGTGTTCGAGCAGACCTGGCCACTGTAAAAAATGCTTTCGTAGGCTGCTAGGGTGGGAAAACTCTACCTGCAGGATCTCTTCTTCATACTCTGAAAGGCCACACCACAGAATCGCGGCGTCGATCGGATGGTACGAGCTTCTTATCGAGATCATGGCACACAGCCTCCTGCTGCGTTCGTCCTAGAATCGCTGGCCGGGGCTGCTGTGCTGCGCCTCTGTCGAGCGAGCCAGATTCCGAAGTCGGTTTCGGATCCAATGAAAGTGACATCGCCACTTTCAATTTGTTCTGCACGCATTTTTTCATTGCGACAGGTTTTGACGTTCTGGACGCGAACGTTCCGCCTGCCAAAGCATGAGTGCGCCAGTGTTGAGCGAGGACAGTTGTTAAGTCTTCAAAGGCGCTATCAGGTGTGCACCGTGTCTGCTGAAAAAACGTGTTGCATATTGCATTATCCGCGACATCGGCCACGTACTGCGCGTCAGACAGTACTTGAATTACGGCATGCTCGGAGTCGGCAATCGCCAACGAGATGGCGCCGTTCGGCGATGTCAAGCAAACGGGCCTTGGCCGCGGAGGACCTCGCTACGCCATCGAAGAGTATCTTGAGTTCAAGTACAGGTGCCTCGGTGGCGTTGATCGCTGAGGACTGGCACAGGGGGGCAGGTACTGCCCCCTTTTAGGTCGGTTCGTTTTTTATCGTTTTTGTCCTAGGCGGTGACCACGAGTCGGTGTCTTTGGTGAAGCAGATCACTGATAAGATTCGATTGAACCTGTTTCTCCGTTGATGCTATGGATATAGTTACCGAGTCGCGGTTGGCCATCGCCATCGAGCGTGAAGGCGGTACCATTCACAACAATCTCCCCCTTAGCAGCAGGCGGATAAAGTGGCACTTGTGAAGCGATACGAGGCGGGTGGGGCCTTGCGGTGAAACGCTCATGTATTTCACAAGCAAGGCCCTCGATCGAATCACTGGCCGATGAACTGAGGAGGCCGGCGCTCTGCGAACGCGGTGAGCCCTTCAGTGAAGTCTCTGCCTTCGCAGGCTTGCTTGCGCAGCTCGGCAATGCGCTCCATCACATGAACCGGTACCGGCTGCATGTCCTCAAGCATGCGCAGTTGCTCTTTCACTGATTGCACCGCCAGAGGTGCTTTGGTCGCCACAACTTGGGCAAACTCAACGGCAGTCGACTCCAGGTGTTCTACGTCGACCAACTTGTTCACCACCCCAAATTGGGCCGCCCGAATGGCGTCCAGCTTTGAGGCGGTGAAGAACATTTCTTTGAGCAGGTGGATCGGCAGATTGTTGAAGAAGCGCAGCAAACCGCTGGTGCTGTAGGGGAGGCCGATGTTCGCCGGTGTCATGGAGAAACTGGCGTTCTGATCGGCGATAACCATGTCACAAGTCATCGCGAGATCCACCGCACCTCCCCATGCGGAACCACCGACCATCGCAATGACCACGCCCGGGTAGGTGCGGATGTTCCGGAGCACTCTTTCGAGGGGCTTGTCGTATGCGATCGGGTCGCGGTCGTGGCTGAGCTCCTGGATGTCATGGCCAGCACTCCAAACACTTTGTCCTGGTTCGCTGCCGATGATCACCACGGGGACACGCTCTGCCGCGAGCGCTGCCAGGCTCTCCTCGAAGAGGCTGAGCAGTTTTGCGCTGAGCGCGTTACGTCTGGCGGCGTTGCTAAAGGTGAGTCGAGCAATGCGCTCATCCACCATTTCTACTTTCACGAATTCAGTTGGGGTGTCGGTCGTTGCCATGATCTGACTACTCTCTGGATTTGTTGTAGGGCGGGTCAGCCTTGGAAGGCCGCTTTCGAGGTCAATAGGGAGTCGATGGTTGATGGGTCAATACCGGCCTCACGCAGCACTTCGATCGTGTGCTCACCCAGCAGTGGTGGAGCACGGTGCACCTCGGGTTCTTTGTTGCCAAATACGGGCGTGATCACCTGGCGTACCGGCCCGAGAGAGGGGTGTTCGAGCGTGCGGGTCAGCTTGCAGTGCTGCACCTGTGGGTCTTCGAACACTTCGTCCAGCGTGTTGATTGGGCCTGCCGGCAGACCGGCATTGATAAAGACTTCAGTCCATTCTCGCTTACCCCGGGTTTTCAGGCGCGACTCCAGGATCTGTTTGAGTTCGTCGCGATTGGCGACCCGGTCATCGTTGGACAAGAACCGAGAATCTTTTGGCAGTTCTTGCAAGTCCAGCAGGTCGCACAGGCGCTCCCACATCGCAGTCGTGATAGGAGCCAGGTTCAACGGGCCATCCTGAGTTTGGAAGACGCCATACGGGGCGATGACAGAGTGGGCATTGCCGGTGCGGCGTGGTATGTCACCAACGCTCAGGTACCGCTGGCCGTGGACGCTGAGTAGGCCAACCAGGCTCGACAAGAGTGAGGTGCTGACATGTTGCCCACGACCGGTATGTTCGCGCTCTACCAATGCCGCCAAGACTGCCATGGTGAGCCACATACCGGACGAGAGATCGCCGATCGCTGTCCCAGTCCGAGTCGGGTCACCATCCGGATAGCCGGTGAGGCTCATCAAGCCTGAGTAACCTTGAGCAATCTGATCAAAACCAGGCCAATGGCTCATCGGGCCGTCAGTGCCGAATGCATTGATGCTGCCCATGACAAGGCGTGGATTGCGGGCACTCAGCGTGGCGTAATCGAGGCCCATGGCTTCGGCGGTGCCGGGTTTGAAGTTTTCCAGGAGGACATCGGCGCAGTCGACGAGCTTGTGAATGGCGGCCATGCCTTCTGGGGTGCGGAAGTCCAGGCAGATCCCGCGCTTGTTACGGTTGCAGGAGAGGTAATAGGTGCTGACACCGCGATCGAATGGGCCCCAATCACGGCTCATGTCACCCTTCGGGCCTTGCTCAACTTTGACCACATCAGCCCCGAGATCGGCGAGAGCCATGGCACTGAAGGGCCCAGACAAGGCACGGGTGAGATCTACAACCTTGATCCCTTTTAAAGCTTGCATGTTATTACCCTCATTATTCTTGTGGGATTAGGTGGTTGACCCTGCACAGGCTTCAAATGTGAGCGGAACGAGTAAGGGCTAAGCAGCTTCGAGCGGGTGGCCTGGGTAGCGGCCTAGTAGGGTGGTGACCCTCATGAGGCAACTTGGGGCGCTGCTTGTGGCAGACCTGTGCGGAGGTCGTGATCTCAGTCTATGAGCCGTTTGCCATAGGCTTCAAATATGATATTCCTCTAGAAAGATCATAAAAATGTATGGCAGGGGGTGAGTATGGATCTTCGGCAGCTTCGCTATTTTGTCCGTGTAGTCGAGTGTGGAAACATCACCCGAGCTAGCGAAGGTCTGCATATTGCTCAGCCCGCGATCAGCCAACAGATCAGAAACCTCGAGGAAGAGATGAGCATGAAGCTCCTGGAAAGGAGTGTTCATGGTGTCGAGCCGACTGCAGCAGGACGGACGCTCTACAGGCATGCTATCGAGTTGCTACGGCAGGCTGACGCCACTCGAGAGTTACTCTTGCAGGATGCGGAGTACCCGCAAGGTAGGGTTAGTGTTGGTATGCCCTCCAGCACCGCACGCATGCTCGCTATGCCACTGGCGCGCATGATTCGAAGCAAGTTTCCCGGGATCAAGCTTGAGCTCTTCGACGCTCCCAGTGCTGACATCGAAGGTCTCATCACCACGGGGAGGGTGGCCATGGCAGTCATGGTCGATGCCGTGGAAACCCGGGGCATCGCCACACAACATCTGCTCACTGAGCGTTTGTACTTGATGTCGTGGCCAGAGCTTCAACTTCCTGACACACCCATCTCCATTGAAGCGCTGTCCAGGCTACCTCTGGTGCTCCCGTGCGCGCCCAATGGCATACGGAGCAGAGTCGAATTCGCTCTTCAGGAGGCTGGTCAAGCATGCCAGGTGGAGTTTGAGGTCAACTCAACAGACATGCTGCTGCTGGCGGTGAAAAATGAACTGGGGGTTACTGTTCTGCCATGGGCGGCAGCGCAGGATAACCTGGAACCTGGTCGGATCACGCTAAGGGAAATTGACCATCGGCTCTTCGTGCGTGAGCTGTCCCTTTGCTGGCATGAAGCAGGCGTTCAGAGCAACGCGGTCGACAAAGTGCGGCAAACCATTGTGTCGCTTTTCGCCGGCTTCAAGGAAACGGGTGGGTGGTCGGTGTGATCCAAATGGCCCAATAGCCATACGAAATTCTGATGAATGATCATCGAAAAGCTTTGGGGTTGAGTAATTTTTTTTGCATGCTTAAAGTGCATTTGAGCCTTCTGCGCCCTGGCTTGGGGCGCCATGGCGCTAAGTGAATTAAGGAAGGAAAAGCCCCCTTCAAGGCAGCATTGAGCGTTTAGCTGATTCCATCGTAAAAAGTGATCGCTTCATCATTAAATGCTAGTAGCGCCCCTATAGACCTGGGCTTAGATTGGAGACCGCAAGGTGAAAATAAATCCAATCTAAGCAACCTGGCTGTTCGAGGCTCGACTCAAAATGAAAGCGAATGAAAACTATAAAGTGGCCGCTGCTCATGTCGCTCCTATCTACCACGATACTCAAAAGACCGTAGATAAAGCCTGCTCCATCATTGAGGAGGCTGCGCGAAAAGGCGTGCAGTTGATCGCTTTCCCTGAAACGTTTATCCCTGGTTTTCCTGTGTGGGCTAACGTCGGGGCGCCAATCCACACGCATCGCTACTTTGAAGCACTTACCCAAGGGGCGATCAGGCTGGATGGCCCGGAGATCCAGCAGCTGCGTCGTGCCGCTCGCAAGCACGGCATCATCGTTTCCATGGGCTTCAATGAACTGGCCTCGGCCAGCAGCACCTGCATGTGGAACGCCAATGTCCTGATCAACAATGACGGGGAGATCATCGGACATCGGCGGAAGCTGGTACCTACGTTCTTCGAAAAACTCGTGTGGGCCAATGGCGATGGAGCGGGGCTACGAGTTGCCGATACGGATGTGGGTCGAATCGGCATGCTGATCTGCGGAGAGAACAGTAATCCTCTGGCACGCTACTCCATGATCGCTCAGAACGAGCAACTGCATATCTCTACCTATCCTCCGCTCGCCGTCATGCGGCCTTTGTCTGAGGCCGGTGGTTATGACCTGGAGCAGGCGATTCGCATCCGGGCAGCTGCTCACTCATTCGAAGGCAAAGTTTTCAACATCGTAGCGTCAGGCTACTACGACACGACCATGCGCAAAGAGCTTGAGGGTATGGGGGATGAGGTGCTCGAGCTCTTGGACAAGTCCCCGAAATCCGTATCGATGATCCTGGGGCCGGATGGCAACGTCATCGGCGACACCTTGTGTGATACGGAAGGTCTCTGCATCGCTGAGATCAATTACTCGCCTGTCGCTGAGCTGCGGCGACTGCACGACGTGGCGGGGTACTACAACCGCTTCGATATCTTCCGTTTGGAAGTGAATCGGGTAGCACTTGAGCCGATCCACTTTGTTGAAGGCCAGTCGACTCCGTCAGCAGGGCAAGAGCAGTTTGATTCCCGCCTGAAGTCTATTCAATCGTTCGTCGAGTCGAGTGAGATGGAATCGCTGTAACTCAGCGAAATAGCTTCCTCTCATCTATTCATAATGATATTTTCCTGGCCACGTTGCGTGGCCGAGGAAGAGGAGGAGTCATGTCTGATTCTTTGTACTATCCGTATGGCTTGAATACCCAGGTAGGCCCTAAAAAAAAGGGTGGTATGCATTTGATTATGGCGCTGATCGTAAGTGCCTTTTATTCGGTGTTTGTAATTCTCTGCGTTGCATTTCCAAGAACACTGACGTACGAAGTTTTTCCGGATATTCCATTGAGCCTGGTAATGGGCCCCTCCGTGATCCTCGTTGCGATCTCGGTGGCTGTTTTGAGCCTCAAGACAAAGTCCGATCACACTATGGTCGGCAAGGTGGTACATCATGCAATCTAACCAAGCGGTTTCCATTGCATTCTTCCTGCTCTTTCTCTGTGTGACGGTAGGCATTACCGCCTGGGCCTCCCGACGCAACCGGTCTGCTGGGCAGTACCTTGTGGCATCTGGTGGTATCAAGGCTTGGCAGAATGGCCTGGCCATGTCCGGCGAGTACATGAGTGCGAGTGCTATGCTAGGGATGACCGGGCTTTTGGCGACGATGGGATTCAGCAGCTATGTGTATCCCGTGGCGGCTGTCGTAACCTGGCCGCTCATCCTGCTGTTGCTTGCAGATCCAATACGACGCTTAGGCCAGTTCACGCTCACAGATGTCATCGCGTGGCGTTTGAAGCAAAAACCGATCAGGCTAGCCGCTGTGCTCGTCAGCATACCCATGACCCTGCTCTACCTCGTCGCGCAGCTGGTAGCGGGTGGAATCTTGATCAAGGTTCTGTTCGGAATTCCCTACAGCGCCTCTGTAATCTTTGTTGGTTTGCTGACCATGAGCTACGTCCTGTTCGGGGGCATGCTGGCAACGACCTGGGTGCAAATTATCAAGGCGATACTTCAGCATCTGACGGTGTGCGTGCTGACCATGCTCGTGCTGAGCCATTTCGACTACAGTCCCTTCGAACTCTTTCGGAGGCTTGGGGAAACCGAACAGGCACACATGCTCGTGCCTCGCGATATGGACCCGGTGGGCCGCTGGGAAATGATTTCGCTGGCTATCGCGCTTGTCTGCGGCGCTATCGGGATGCCCCAGATTCTGACGCGCTTCTTCACAGTCCCTGATCCGATGTCGGCCAAGAAGTCTGCTGTCTACGCCACGATGATCGTTGGTTCGTTCCACCTCATGGTGTTGGTCGTAGGGTTCGGCGCTTTGGCTTTGCTTGGGCGCGAGGCCATCTTGGGAGCAGGGGCCAGCGGTAACATGGCAGTGCCAATGCTAGCAAAGTATGTCGGCGGTGACACCTTCTTCGGCATCGTTTGTGGCGTGGCGTTCGCCACTGTTATTGCAGTGGTGGCAGGTTTGACTCTCACGTCTGCGACCACCTTTGCACACGACTTGTGGTCACGCGTAGTGCATGCTGGCAAGCAAGGAGGGGAGGCTTCGTTGTCTGTGGCGCGGATCGGCGCGGTGATTGTTGCCTCTATCGCAACACTGCTTGCATTGATGTTTGAAAGCATCAACGTAGCTTTCCTGATTGGTTTATCCCAAGCGATTATTGCTGCGACAAACTTTCCACTCCTGATGCTCACGTTGTTCTGGAGCCGCCTTACTACGGCTGGAGCTGTTTCTGGGATGGTTGTAGGTTGTGTTTCATCAATGCTGTTGATATTTGTATCACCGGCTGTTCAAGTTGCCCTGATGAAACTTGATCGTTCAGTGCTTGATGGTGTCTGGTGGTTCTATCCTTTGAATAGCCCGGCCATTGTTTGTGTGCCTCTTGCATTCGTGGTAATGATATTGGTTTCACTTCTCAAGCGAGAGCCAAGCTCGGAGAATAAGTTTTCGGAAATGCAGGGTTTGCTAATGGAGCATGAAGGTAAGACCTTTGCGGTCAATCATTAGTGATTGCGTGAAGTGGTGTCTATTGTAATTATTTGGTCGCCCTGTCACTTATCTTGGGTGACCTTTTAGCCCAAGCTCTGCTTGGGTTTTTCTCTTATTTATCTTTCATTGTTGCCTATTTTTTTTGGTGGGCATCTTTGGCCTAGGTCGATGCTCTGCGGGTTACGTCAGTCCTTCTTGAACTGGCAATTTTTTCTAACCGCTTATGCAAAGCCATCACAACCTTCAAAGCAGGAGTTGTCCGTGGCAGCTCGAAAGCCGACAGCTTACTTGAAATGGACAACAAGTTGCTTGGCAAAACTGGTATCAGATCGCCGGGTTACCAGCAGTCGGTCGGCGATACTCCTTTCATCTACCTTAACGCCAGCGACACCTACATTTTCGGTCAGTTGGTGGCAAGCAATTTCGCCCAGCCAGCGAAAAGGTCTGGCACACCCGTTATGACTACGACTTCGCGACATTGGGTATGCCTTGCCTGAGTTTCAGCGTGCACTACAACCTTGGTCATGAGGTTGCCCCACAGATCATCAGCGAGCCCAAGGTGGCGAGTTTGAGGGCCGCTGGCGATGACGGCCATGAATGGGAGCGCGATACTGACCTGATCTACACCGTACAGAGCGGGCCGTTACGTCACCTGTCGCTGCGCTGGCGCAATGCCGTGAGCCGCGCCACATTTACCGATGATGCCGACGAGAATCGGTTGATCGTCAGTTATCAGGTCAAGTTCTGATACGTTTTACTCGGCTATTGCTCTGGTGACATCACGAACGGGTGGAGTTACCGGGCATACCCATTCAAGTCTGCATTTGCATCAGGCATCCCGAGTTCGGCGCACTGGCCAAGGTTTCCAGCTGAAGTGCGTGGCGGGCACTGGTAATGAACAGGGTGGTGCCTTCCTCCCCGCCAAAGCACAGGTCGGTCGGGCTCGGCACCGGCAACCCGATCATACGGTCCAGGTTGCCCTCGGCATCGAAGCGCGCCAGGCTCCAGCCTTCCAGTTGTGTGGTCCACACCCCCCCTTTGCCATCCAGCGCGAGCCCGCCCAGGCTGCCGCCACCACGGGGCAGTGAAGCCAGCCGGCGCACGCTGCTGCTGCCCGGTTGCAGCAACAGGATGTCCCCGGCCTCAGGTGCCAAGGCATAAACCGCGCTGCCCTTGGCATCCCAGCGAAAGGCACTGACCGGCTCCGGCAGTGACCAGCCATGGCGCAGCTCGCCCTCGGCGCTGAGTTCGCCGATCAAGCAACCATTGCCACTTTTGGCGCACGCCCACAAATTGCCGGACGGGTGTGTGGCCAATGCCAGCAGGCGGCTGCCGAGCAGGTCCTGGCGGGGATGCTCGTTGCCTTGCCAGTCGATCAATGACCAGCCCCCGGCCTGGGCCACCAGTAGGCCGTCGGGGTGCAGCTCCATGCCGCGTATCGGCAGGTCGAGGCGAGTCAACAAGCGACTGGACTGGCCGTCCCAGCAATGGATGGCCGGCGCCAGGGTGTCGGCCCAGTACAGCACGCGCTGGCCCGCGTGCCAGCGCGGGAACGCGCCGTGAAACGCCCAAGGGCCGGGCAGCACGCTGAGCTCGCCGGCAGCGCGTGGGGTGGCGTCCGGGCGCAGCTGCTCACCGACCCGGCGCGCCGCGTCAGCCAGTTCCGGGCCGAGCAGGGTCAGCCGCTCCAGTGTCAGGCGGTAGGCGGGTCCGGCCACGCTCAGTGCCCCGCGCACCAGGCCCTGCTTGTCGACGATCGGCGCGGCGACGCAGCGGATGCCCAGGCGAATTTCCTCGTCGTCGAGGGCGTAGCCACGCACTTGGGTAATCTGCAATTCGGCCAGCAGACGGCGGCGGTCGGTGATGGTCAGCGGTGTCAGTGGCGTCAGCACCAGGCCCTTGAGGATTTCGTCGCGGGCCGAAGGGGAGAGGGCGGAGAGGATCGCCTTGCCCTGGCCGGTGCAGTACACCGGCTTGCCTTGGCCAAGGCTGGCGGCCGAGCGCTGTGTGTGGGCGCCTTCGCAACGCTCCAGCGACAGCACTTGATTGCCATCGAGCACTGCCAGGTAGGAGGTTTCGCCGGTGAGGTCGCGCAGGGCACGCAGCTCGGCGCTGGCGGCAGCCACCAGGTCCGGTTCCAGGTAGGCGTTACGGACCATCTCCAGGTAGTTGAAGCCCAGGCGATAGACCTTGCGCGTCGGGTCGCGGCGGATCATGCCGCGCTCCACCAGCGTGGCGATGATGCGGTACAGGGTGGTGCGCGGCAGCGGCACCTGCTCGGCCAGCTCGGCCTGGCTGATGCCGGTGGCGGTTGCGCCAATGGCCTGGAGCACGTCCAGGGCCTTTTCCAGTGCGGCGGTGCCTTCACCTGTTTTCATTGTTTGTTTCCCACCTGTTGGAACTCGACTGCCTGAGTACCGATTCTGCCCCTTTTCCTCCCAGTTTTCCGCCATAGAATCGGCCTCAACAGGGCTTGCAGTGAACGCATGTTTCATATGTTGGGAATTTGCCCTGGCCGCCCATCGGATGAACCCGCGAGGAGAACCTACAACAATGTCCGTCATCCACAACTACGCCGATGCCCATGAGAGCGTTTCCGGTAAACAGGTCGTCGTCAGCGACGAAGTACTGGCCAAGCTCGCCACCTGCAGCAGCGGCTCGCTGACCACCCAGCTGTTCAAGCGCGGCTTCCGTCAGCCAGCCCTGGTCGGCCTGCGCGCCATGTGCCCCGATGCCAAGCCATTCGCCGGGCGTGCCTTCACCATGCGCTTCATTCCCGCCCGTGAAGACATCGACACCTATTCGACCATGACCACCAAGCCCAACGATGACAACCTGCAATGGGTGGGTGTGGAGCAGATCCAGCCGGGCGACGTGCTGGTGATCGACAGCCGCAACGACCCGGCTGCCGCGTCGGCAGGCAACATCCTGGTGACCCGCCTGCTGGCCCGTGGCGCCAAGGCCATCGTCACCGACGGCGCACTGCGCGACGGCAGCGAGATCGCCGCCATGCGCCTGCCGGCCTATGCCCGTGAGATCACCGCGACCACGCGTATTTCCTACCACCATGTGGCTGACCTGCAGGTGCCGATCGGTTGCGCCGGCGTTGCCGTGTACCCGGGCGACATCATCGTCGGCGATGCCGATGGCCTGACCGTGGTCCCGGCGCACCTGGCCGAGGAACTGGCCGAAGTGTGCAGCGTGCAGGACGACATCGAAGGCTACCTGGCCATGCGCATTGCCGCCGGCGAAGCGCTGTGGGGCGTGTACCCGCCAAGCCCGGCGTCGGTGTCCGACTACCACGCCTGGGTCGCCGCCGGCCGCCCGGCCATCCCTTCGATCATCGACCGCGAGGAGGGCTGAGTCATGGCCGAGCACAAGCATGCACAACTGATCCGTCGCTACTTCGACGCCTGCAACGAAGGCGACTACGACAAGCTGGTGTCCTGCTTCACCCCGGACGCGGTGCACTACTTCCCCTCGGGATTGCCGGAAATCCCGTGGCGCACTGCCGACACCATCGCCCGCAAGTGGGTCTGGTGCGTGGAGAACTTGGGGTCGCAGTGGACCATCGAGAAGATCCTGGTCAGCCACGACAGCAACGAAGCGGTGATCGAGTGGACCCACTGGAAGAGCAAGCTGGGCACGGCCTTGCGCGGTGACGAGTGGTACGTGTTCGACGAGCAGAGCGGATTGATCAAGGAGATCCGCGCCTATTACGCCTCGCCGGCCGAGAAGGACGTGGTGATCAACGAGCTGGTCGACTTCGACTATGTCGGCCGGGGGTATCACCTGGAGCCGAAGGCGCGTTAAGGCCACTGGCCTCTTCGCGGGGCAAGCCCGCTCCCACAAGGGCCGCGCTGTACCTGTAGGAGCGGGCTTGCCCCGCGAATGGCCGCACCGCAATTTTTGAAGGAGTGCCCCATGACCACCCCGCAAAACCCGAATTTCGCTGCCATCGACGCAGTCGTCGCCCAAGCGGCCGCCGCCGCCGACTTCTGGGTCGATTCCAGTGCCACCCAGCGCGCCACCCTGCTGCGTGGCCTGGCCGATGCCCTGGAACAGCAGCAAGCCGAACTGGTCGTCATCGCCGACCGCGAAAGCGGCCTCGGCGAAGCCCGCCTGAACGGCGAAGTGGCCCGCACCGCCTTCCAGCTGCGTGGCTTCGCCAGCGAAGTGGAAGCCGGTGTGCCGTACCGTCAGGTCGATGATCACGCCATTGCCGGTGCTCCACCTGCCGGCCGTCCACGCCTGACCCGCGTGCAGCGCCCGCTGGGCCCGGTGGCGATGTTCTCGGCCAGCAACTTCCCATTCGCTTTCTCGGTACTGGGCGGCGATACCGCCTCGGCCTTGGCCGCCGGTTGCCCGGTGGTGATCAAGCCGCACTCCGGTCACCCGGAGCTGTCCCGCGCTGTGTTTGCCTTGGCCGCTGGCGTGGTCCGCGCCCAGGGTCTGCCGACAGGCCTGCTGACCCTGGCCGAAGCGCCCAATCGTGCCGCCGGCACCTACCTGGTCCAGCACCCGTCAATCGCTGCCGTGGCCTTCACTGGCTCCTATCAAGGTGGCAAAGCCTTGTGGCAGGCCGCTAATGACCGCGAACGCCCAGTGCCGTTCTTCGGCGAGCTGGGTTCGATCAACCCGCTGGTGGCTTTGCCGGCTGTGCTGGAAAAAGACAGCGAAGCCTTGGCCAAGACCTTGGCTGGCTCGATCACCCTCGGCTGCGGCCAGTTCTGCACCAGCCCCGGCGTGATCGTGCTGCTCGACTCACCCCACAGTCAGCGTTTCGTCGCCCAGCTGGCCGAGGTCATTGCGCCGATTGCCACGCACCGTATGCTCACCCCGGGCATGCAGCAAGGCTTCGAGGCGGCAGCTGCCACGGTAGCTGCTAACGCCGCAGCAGTGTTCGCCCCGCAGGCCGATGGCGCTGGCCCGGCGCCACGGCTGTTCGCCACCGATGCCGCATCGTTCATTGCCAACGCTCACCTGCGTGAAGAAATGTTCGGCCCGGCGGCGCTGATCGTTACTGCGCATTCCGTGGCCCAGGCGGCCGAGGTGCTGGACGCCATCGGCGGCACCCTGACCACTACCCTGTGGGGCCTGGACGCCGACAGCGCCGACAACCGCCAGTTGCTGCGCGCCGCCCAGCGAGTGTCCGGGCGCGTGCTGTTCAGCGGTGTGCCGACCGGCGTTGCCGTGTGCCACGCCCAGCAGCATGGCGGGCCATGGCCGTCGTCCACCGCGCCACAGTCCACTTCGGTCGGTTTTGCCGCCATCGAGCGCTTCCTGCGCCCGGTGGCATTGCAGGACGCACCGGACTGGGCACTGGGCTGAGGAGGGCAGGGCGATGATGCGACATATCGTGCTGTTCCGCCGCCTGCCGGGCGTCGAAGCGCAGCCTGAACGGGAAGCGGTGCTGGTGGCGCGGATGCGCGACCTGACTGCAGAAATCGACTTCATCCGCGACTGGCGCGTCGCGGCCAACGAACTGGATCGGCCGATCTGCTGGGACTACATCCTCGAGTCCAGCTTCGACGACGCCGACGCGGTACAGCGTTACCTGCCACACCCGGCGCACCAGGCCCTGGTCGCCGACCTCAAGCAGTACTTCGAGTGGGTGGCAGTGGACTACAGCGTCTGATTGACCCCAGAGGCACCTGGCCCTCTGCGGGGCCAGGCGTTATAACAAAAAAGATCCGGCATCACAGGTGCCGGGCGGAGTCGTACATGAACAAGAAAAACAACTACCGCTGGACGATCCTGACCATGTTGTTCCTGGCCATGATCATCAATTATGTCGATCGCGCTGCCCTGTCGATCGCCATGCCGTTCATTACCCAGGAGTACCACCTCACGCCCGCCGAGAAGGGCATGATCTTCAGCAGCTTCTTCTTTGGCTATGCGCTGTTCTGTTTCGTCGGTGGTTACCTGGCCGACCGCTTCGGGCCCAAGCGTGTGCTGACCTGGTCGATGAGCTTCTGGTCGCTGCTGTGCGGCTCCACCGCGCTGGCCTTCAACTTCTGGTCGCTGCTGATCGTGCGCGCGCTGTTCGGCGTCGGCGAAGGCCCGGTGTCGACCACCGCCAACAAGACCGTCAACAGCTGGTTCCCGATCAAGGAGCGCGCCCGCGCCATCGGCATCAACCAGGCTGGCGGCCCGCTGGGCGGCGCCCTGGCCGGCCCGATCGTGGGTTTTCTTGCCCTGTGGCTGGGCTGGCGCGTGGCCTTCGTGGTGATCGCGGTGATCGGCGTGCTGTGGGCCATCGCCTGGTACCGCCTGGCGGCCTCGACGCCCAAGGAGCACCCGCAGGTGTCGGCCGAAGAGCTGGCGCTGATCAACGAGGGCCGTGAAGCCCCGGTCACTGCCGTCGCAGACGCCCCGCGCACCCCGGTGCTGCAGATCATCCTGCAGCGCTCGGTACTGGTCACTGGCGTTTCGCTGTTCTGCTACAACTACATCCTGTACTTCTTCATGACCTGGTTCCCCAGCTACCTGATCGAGGCCAAGGGCATCGACCTCAAGGCCATGAGCATCGTCACCGCACTGCCGTGGCTGGTGGGTACCGTCGGCTTCATCTGTGGCGGGCTGCTGATCGACTGGGTGTACAAGCGCACCGGCAAGCAACTGTTTTCGCGCAAGGTGGTGCTGGTCAGCTGCCTGCTGGTGGCTGCGGTATGCATCGGCCTGACCGGCCAGGTACAGAGCGTGACCAGCACCGTGGTGGTGATGACCGTGGCCATCGGCTTCCTGATGCTGACCGCGCCCGCCTACTGGTCGCTGATCCAGGACGCCGTGCCGGACCATCAGGTAGGTACTGCCGGCGGCTTCATGCATGGCCTGGCCAACCTGTCCGGTATCGTTGCGCCGACCGTGACCGGCTTCATCATCCAGTCCACTGGCACCTACAGCAGCGGCTTTGGCCTGGCTGCCGTGCTGGGCATTGTCGGCGCGCTGATCGTGGCCTTGTTCGTCGGCCAGAAACCGGCCCGGCAAGCCAATGTCATCGCAGCCGCTTGAACTGAATGCAACCCACGTTTTACGGGACTACACCATGCCTACGCTTCTAGTCACCGGCGCCGCCGGAATCGTCGGAACCGCCCTGCGGCCGTACCTGCGCGAGCGCTTCAGCCTGCGCCTGCTGGACCGCCGGCCGGTCAGCGAGCTGGCCGCCAATGAAACCGCCCTGGTCGGCGACCTGACCGACCCGGCCTTCGTCCGCCAGGCCTGCGAGGGTGTCGACGCGGTGCTGCACCTGGCCTGTGCCCACGGCACCGATATCCAGTTCCAGGCCACGGTAGAGCCCAACTACCACGCCACCCTGTACCTGCTCGAAGCCGCCCAGCGCGCCGGGGTGCGGCGTTTCGTGTTCGCCAGCAGCCACCATGTGCTGGGGCAGTACCGCACCCAGGCTGGCGAACAGTTCGACGACCACCCGGTGGCGCCGGACAGCTACTACGCGTTGAGCAAGGTGTTCGGTGAAGCGGCCTGCGCGACCTTCTCCCAGCGCAGCGAGCTGGCCACGTTCATCGTGCGCATCGGCAACGCCGACGCCAAGGTCGCCGATGCCCGTCGTCTGCGCCTGTGGACCAGTGCCCGCGACCTGGCCCAGTTGGTGCTGATCGGCCTGGAGCACCCCGAGGTGCGCCACGAGATCGTCTACGGCGTGTCGGAATGCCCCCAGGCGCTGTTCCACAACAACCGTGCCCGCGCCCTGGGCTACCGGCCACAGGACCATGCGGCCGAGCACCTGGCCGACAACTTCCTCGCCTATGACGCCATGGCTCCGGTCGGTTCCGGCCGTGACCATGTAGGTGGCGCCTATGCCGGGGTGGCCCTGGCCAGTGTTCTGGAGCAAGCATGAAGATCGTCCGCATCGATACCCAGATCGTCGAAATCCCCTTCCACGACGGCGGTCGCGGGGTGGGCGGCACGCCTTCGGCCTGGCGCACACTGGAGAACGTGCTGGTGCGCGTCGAAGACGAACTGGGTAACGTTGGCTGGGGCGAGGCGTTCGGCTACTTCGTCGCCGACGCCACCAAGGCCCTGATCGACCGCCTGGTGGCGCCCCAGGTGCTGGGCCGCGAGGTCACCGACATTGCGGCGTTGAACATGGAGCTGCAGCAACGCCTGCACCTATTCGGCCGCTACGGCGTGACGATGTTCGCCATTTCCGGCCTCGACATCGCCCTGTGGGACCTGGCCGCCCGCCGGCAGCGCTTGCCGTTGCACCGCCTACTCGGCCAGGCCTATCGCGAACAGGTACCGGCTTATGCCAGCCTGGTGCGTTACGGCGATGACCAGGTGGCCCCGGCCACCTGCGAAAGGGCGCTGGAACAGGGGTTCAGCGACATCAAGCTGCACGAGGCCACCCTGCATGACATCGGCGCTTGCCGGCGTGCTGTCGGCGATGATGTGCCGCTGTCCACCGACGTCAATTGTTCCTGGACCGTGCAGGGCACCCGCGACTGGCTGCCGGCGCTGGCAGAGCTGAAGCTGGCCTGGCTGGAAGAGCCGATCTTCCCGCCCGAGGACTTCACTGCCCTGGGCAGCCTGCGCGGGCAGGGCGTGGATATTTCTGCCGGGGAAAACTGGTGCACCGCCGTGCAGTTCGAACAGGCCCTGGTGACCGCTGCGGTGGATTCCATACAGCCCAGTGTGACCAAAGTCGGTGGCATTTCCGAATGCCTGCGCATCGACCGCCTGGCCGAGCAGCATGAGGCGGTGATTCTGCCGCACTGCCCATACTTCGGCCCGGGCCTGATCGCCACCCTGCACCTGGCCGCCGTACAGCGTCGGGTGCCGCAGGTGGAGTACCTGTTCGTCGAGCCGGCTGGCTGGTTGTACCCGGTGGAGCAACTGCGCCAGGGTAACCAGCTGCAGATCCCTCAGGGCCCAGGTTTAGGCCTGGACATCGACCTGCAAGTGGCCGAGCGCTTCCGCCGCTAACCCGCCCCGTTAACGCCTCACCGCCGGGCCTCGGCACGGCGGCAGAGGCTGTGCATGCCTGAAAATGGCATTGGAGGTTCTATGCACACCGTGGTTCTGAGCAATGCCACCTGGTCGCTGGGCGTGCTGCCGGCCTGGGGCGGGCGCATCGCCCACCTCAATGCCGAGGGGCTGGACATCCTGCTGCCGATCAACGCCAACCGGTTCAACCCGCTGGACTGGCCACGGGCTGGCGCCTACCCGCTGATGCCGTACTCCAACCGCATCCGCAACGCGCGGTTGCAGTTCACCGGCACCGAGTACGCGTTGCCCGCACATCCGGCGGCACTGCCCCATACCTTGCATGGCGTGAGCCACACCCAGCCTTGGCAGGTAGTGGACAGCGGCAGCGATCGCTTGAGCATCACCTGCGACTACTTAGGCGAGCACTGGCCCTGGGCGTTTCGCGCCGAACAGCACTTCGCACTCGACGGCGCACGCCTGCGCATCACCTTGGTGCTGATAAACCTGGGGCAAACGCCCATGCCTGGCGGCCTCGGGCTGCACCCGTACTTCCAGCGCCACCCCGGCATGCGCGTGCAGTACCGCACCGGGCGCGAGTGGCAGATCGATGGGGAGTACATGGCGACCGGCGCGTACCAGGAGGGCGCCAGGGACTGGTCGATCAATGCGGATGCCGGCGAACCGCTCGCGCATTACCAATCACGCTGGAATGGCCAGATGCAGATCGATTACGCCAATGGCCATGTGCACCTTCAGGCCTCGCCGGTGCTGAACCACTTCGTCGCATTCGCCCCGGTCGGCAGCGCGTACCTGTGCCTGGAGCCGGTATCGCATCTGGCTGACGCGTTCAACCAGCCCCGCGACAGCTGGGCCGAAACCGGCACCCATGAACTCGCCCCGGGCCAGCGCCTGGAGGCCACCCTCGAATTCACCTGGCAACACCGCTAACGCAACACCTCACATACCTATAAGAAGAGCACAACAACAATGAAACACTCCTCGACTGGAGCGGGCTTTGCTCGCGTTGCAAAACCCTTGTCCCTGCTGCTCGGGCTCGGCCCGCTGTATGCTCAGGGAGCATTCCTCGAAGACAGCAAGGCCAACCTGACCTTTCGCAACTTCTACTACAACCACGACCTGCGCGATTCGACCAAACCTGCCCAGTCGAAGCTGGAGGAGTGGGCCCAGGGCTTCATTCTCAAGGGCGAGTCGGGTTATACCGATACGGCTGTCGGGGTGGGCGTGGATGTATACGCAGGCCTCGGCCTGAAGCTCGACTCGTCGCCCTCGCGCAGCGGCACTGCGCTGCTACCCGGGGCCTACAATCGCGCCGGCGGGCCGCGCAATGCCGACCCGCGCTCGGTGGACGAGTTCTCCGAGGCCACGGCGGCGGTCAAGTTCAAGTACTCGAAGAGCGAGCTCAAGGTGGGCGGGCTGTTCCCGAAGATTCCGCTGGTCAGTTCTGGCGACGCACGCCTGCTGCCGCAGTTCTTCGAAGGGGCGATGCTGGATATTCGCGAACTGGACAACGTCGATATCGGCCTGGGCCAAATGCGCAAGGTCAATCAGCGCGAGTTCGCCGGGGCCCGGGATATCCAGGTGGGCAACTACTACAGCGTGTTCAGCGACCGCTTCGATTACCTCGGTGGCACCTGGCGCGCCACGCCGCAAACCTCGTTGGGGGTATGGACCGGCCGCCTGGCGGATGTCTACCAGCAAACCCTGTACACCGGCACCCACACCCTCAAGGCCGGTGACTGGAACCTCTCCGGCACGCTCAACTACCTCGACACCGGCGAATCCGGCAGCGAAAAGGCCGGCCAGCTCGACAGCCGCATGACTTCGGCAATGCTCAGCGCCAACCTGCGTGCCCAGACGTTCCGCCTTGGCTACCAGTACAACGCTGGCGACAGTGCCTTGCCGTTCATCCACGACACCGACTTGCCCGGGGTGGCCAACGCCGTGCAGGTGCTGCGCTTCGACCGCGCCCAAGAGCGCTCCTGGCAGGCCCGCTACGACCTTGACTTCGCTGCCCTTGGTGTACCGGGGCTGACGGCATTCGCCCGCTACGTGAAGGGCGACAACTTCAAGGTGGCCGGCGAGGACGGCAGCGAATGGGAGCGCAATGTGGACATTACCTACGTGATCCAGAGCGGGCCCCTGAAGAACCTGGCGCTGCGCTGGCGCAACGTCCAACTGCAGGGCGATGCCACCGGCCGGCGTGATGAAAACCGGGTGATCATCGCCTACACCTTGCCTTTGCTCTGACCTGGAGGATTGCCCGTGGTATCCCGTCCGCTCGACCCTGCCATGCAGGCCTACATCGACAACAGCCAACGCTTCGCTCCGCATGACGGCAGCCTGGCGGCCCGGCGCGAAGCCTTTCTCGCTGCCTGCCTTGCCTGCACGCCGCCGCGGCCGGCGGGCTGGCAGGTTGCCGATATCGACCTGGAGGGCTTGCGCCTGCGCTGTTACACCCCCCCGGGCGCAGTGCCGCCCGGGGGGTGGCCGACGCTGCTGTACCTGCACGGCGGCGGCTGGGACCTGGGCAATCTCGACACCCATGACTGGTTTGCCCATGCCCTGGCGCGGCGGGTGCCACTGGCGATCGTCGCCGTGGAGTACCGGCTGGCGCCGGAGCATGCCTATCCGGCGCCGCTGGAGGACTGCCTGAACGCATGGCTCGGTTTACGGGCCGGGGTTGTCGACCCCCGTCTCAGCACGGCGTGCCTGATGGTGGCGGGGGACAGCGCGGGTGGCACGCTGGCTGCGGGCTTGTGCATGGCATTGCGCCGTGACGGGTTGGAGCAGCCGCGGGGGCAGTTGCTGGTGTATCCGGTGCTGACGGCTCGGCAGCACTTGCCATCGATGCGCGAACAGGCCGAGGCGCCGATGATGACGGTGGCGGGGTTGATGAAGTCATTGGCAGGCTTCGTGCCCGCAGCGCCGCAGCGTAATGACCCCTGCGCCATGCCGCTGGAAGCTGAAGACTTTTCCGGGCTGGCACCGGCGTTGGTGCTGGTGGCGCGAGTCGACCCGCTGTGCGATCACGGGCTGGCCTATGTCGATGCGCTGGCGGCGGCGGGCGTGGCGGCCCGTGCTTGTGTGGGCGAGGGCATGGTGCACTCAAGCCTGCGGGCATTCGGGGTGGCCGAAGTCGAACAGGCCTGGGATCACATGGCGGCGCAGCTGCAGCGCTGGGCTGGCGATTGACGCGCGCAGCCCTCAGGTGCTTTCGCGAACCACCAGGTTGAAGCCCACATCTTCCACCTGTTCCCCACGCCCCAGGCTGCCTTCGATCCGCTGCAGCAGCAACTCTGCCGTACGCAAGCCAATGCGCCCGCCGTCAACATTCACCGTGCTCAAGCGCGGATGGGTGTGTGCGGCGAATTCCAGGTTGCCAAAACCCATCACTGCGAGGTCCTGAGGCACCCGCAGGCCGTTGGCCTGGGCCTCGGCCATGACCCCCTGGGCGAGCAGGTCGATACTGCAGATCACTGCATCCATCGGCACCTTGGCCGCCAGCAGCCGGGCCATGGCTTCACGGCCGTGGCCCATATCCACCGGCACGGCTTCGAGCTCGCAGGCGACCACTTTGACGCCTGCCTTGCGCAGGGTATCGGTACACGCCTGGCGCCGTCGGGTGGCGCGGGCGTCGTCGCTCCAGACCAGGCCGACGCGGCAGTGGCCGCGTTCGATGATGTGCTCGGCCATGGCCTGGCCGACGGCCTCGTGGGAAAAACCGACCACAGTGTCGATCGGGTCCTGCGCCAGCTCCCAGGTTTCCACCACCGGAATGCCACGGGCGATCAGCTTTTCCCGCGCTTCAGGGCTTTGCAGCTGGCGGGTCAGCACGATGCCGTCGGGGCGGCGGGCGAGTATCGCATCGATCAGTTCCGCTTCACTGCTGTTTGCCAGGTCTGACTGGCTCAGCAGCAACTGGTAGCGTGCCGTGGCCAGGCGCTGGCCGAGCTGGGTGATGGTGTCGACGAAGGCACGGTTGGCGATGTTCGGCACCACCACAATGACCAGCCGACTGCGCTGCGAAACCAGGGCGCCCGCGAGCATGTTCGGCACATATCCGGTCTTGCGGATGGCATTGCGCACCTTTTTCTGGGTTTTCTCCGACACCAGTTCCGGCCGGTTGATCACTCGGGAAACGGTGATGGGCGAGACCTTGGCCATCTTCGCCACGTCATCGAGGGTGGCAGGGGCAGCCAGCAGTGGTTTCGGATCAGCGACGGTAGCGGGCGTTTCCAGCATGGGGGCCTCTGGACGGGAGCTTTGAGCATATTGCCGATTCTACCGGAACGGCGCGCGTTTTTTTGCATTTCCTGCTAATTCCCAATGCATGGGAATTCACTGCGAACAGCGATTTGCAAAGCCCGCCAGCTCAGGCCTAGGATTAATGACAGCGCTGTCATTTGATAACGCTGTCATTGGTCGGAATCAGCTCTTCAAAAGGGCTGCGAGCTGCCAGAATCCGAAGCAGGTGCCGGTGCAAGGCCCTGCACGACGCCAATAAAAACAATGAGGCTACCGCGATGCACAACCACGACACCTACGCCGCCGGGCCTGCCCCTGGCGCCGTGGCCGCGTCCACCACGGCTACCCGCTATCGTTATTTGATCCTGGCCCTGATCACCATGGTCTTGGCCCTGAGCAGCGGTGATCGCGCCGCCCTGTCGGTGGCCGGTTCCGACATGAGCAAGGAGCTCGGCATCAGCTCGGTGGAAATGGGCTACCTGTTCTCCATCTTCAGCTGGGCCTACGTGATCTTCCTGATCCCTTCCGGCTGGCTGGCTGACCGCTTCGGCTCGAAGAAAACCATGGCCCTGGCCATCTGCGTGTGGTCGGCATTTACCGTGTGCATGGGTCTGGTGCACTTCGTCGGCATGATCGTGCCGCTGCTGCTGGCTCTGCGCTTTCTGCTGGGTGTGGCCGAGGCGCCAGTGGGGCCGGCCTCGACGCGGGTGATCGCGTCCTGGTTCCCGTCGGCAGAGCGGGGCATGGCCGGGGCCATCTTCAACAGTGCGCAGTACATCTCGCTGGCGTTCTTCACCCCGTTCATGGGCTGGCTGTGCTACGCCTTCGGCTGGGAATACGTGTTCATCGTCATGGGCATCGTCGGCTTCGGCATCGCCGCGATCTGGTGGAAAAACTACTACCTGCCGGTCAGCCACCCAAAGATGAATGGCGAGGAACTCGACTACCTGCGCAAGGGTGAAGCGCTGGTCGACCTCGAAGCCCAGGCCTCGCTGCCCAAGGAAAAGCGCCGCAGCTCGCTGGCGGAAGTCGGCCTGCTGTTCAAGAGCCGCATGCTGATCGGCATGTTCATCAGTCAGTACTGCGTCAGTGCGGTCACCTGGTTCTACGTCACCTGGTTCCCGATCTACCTGGTCAAGGAGCGTGGCTTCGACATCCTCCAGGCTGGCCTTGTCGCTTCGATTCCGGCCCTGTGCGGGCTGATCGGCGCGGTGTCGTCGGGCTTCTTCTCTGACTACCTGCTGCGCCGCACGAAGTCTCTGAGCATTGCCCGTAAAACGCCAATCATCACCGGCGTGCTGCTGAGCTCGACCATGATGCTGTGCAACTACGTCGATGCCCAGTGGCTGGTGATTGCGGTGATGAGCCTGGCGTTCTTCGGCAAGGGCTTTGGCAACCTCGGTTTCAGCGTGGTGGCCGACACCGCGCCGCGGGAAATGATCGGCATGACCGGCGGCGTGTTCAACGCCCTGGGCAACACCGCCGGCATCGTCACTCCGGTGGTGATCGGCTACCTGCTGCACTCCAGCGGCTCGTTCAACAGCGCACTCATCTATGTCGGCGCCCACGGCCTACTGGCGGCGTTCTCCTACCTGGTGATCGTCGGCCGCATCCAGCGTTTGCAGCTCTCCGACCTGACCGGCAAACCGGCCAATGCTCAGTGATTCAGAGGACCACGCCATGATCGAAAGCAACGTCTACATCGACCCGAAGATCGCCGCCCTGCAACCTGGGCCAGCGACCACTGACAGCATCGCCTGGATCAAGCTGTCGTACACCGTGCTGCTGCTCGGCGCGCCAATCAGCGATGCCAAGGTACTGACCGGGCGGCAGAAGCCGCTGACCGAAATCGCGTTCATTTTTGCCGAGATCCGCACCCGCGAAGGCCATGAAGGCATCGGCTTCGGTTACTCCAAGCGCGCCGGTGGCCCAGGCATGTACGCCCACGCCCAGGAAATTGCCCCGACCTTGCTGGGCGAGGACCCCAACGACATCGCCAAGCTCTACAACAAGCTGCTCTGGGCCGGTGCCTCGATGGGCCGCAGCGGCCTGACCACCCAGGCCATCGCGCCGTTCGACATCGCCCTGTGGGACTTGAAAGCCAAGCGCGCCGGCTTGCCATTGGCCAAGCTGCTGGGCGCTCACCGCGACTCGGTGCAGTGCTACAACACCTCCGGCGGCTACCTGTCGACGCCGCTGGAAAAGGTTCTGGAAAACGTACAGACCTCCCGTGGCAATGGTATCGGCGGCATCAAGATCAAGGTCGGCCAGCCGGACACCAGCATCGACTTCAATCGCGTGCAGGCGGTGCGCGAGCAACTGGGCGAAGGCTTCCCGCTGATGGTCGACGCCAACCAGCAATGGGACCGCGTCACCGCCCAGCGTTTCTGCCGCAAGCTCGAACAGTTCGACCTGACCTGGATCGAGGAGCCGCTGGACAGTGCTGACGTCGAGGGCCACGCCGCCCTGGCCGCATCGCTGGACACTGCCATCGCCACCGGCGAGATGCTCACCAGCTTCAACGAGCACGCCCAGCTGATCACCGCAAACGCCTGCGATTTCGTCCAGCCCGATGCGCCGCGGGTCGGCGGTATCACGCCGTTCCTGCAGATCATGAGTCTGGCCAGCTTCAAGGGCCTGAAGCTGGCGCCGCACTTCGCCATGGAAATCCACCTGCATCTGGCCGCGGCGTACCCGGAAGAGCCATGGCTGGAGCATTTCGAATGGCTCGAGCCGATGTTCAACGAGCGCCTGGAGCTGCGTGAAGGCCGCATGTGGGTACCCAATCGCCCGGGCCTGGGCTTCTCCCTCAGCGAACAGGCCCTGGCCTGGACCCAGCACAGCATCGAGTTCGGCAAACGCCCTTGAGCAAGCCATGGCGGTGGCGCTTGTGTCGCCACCGCCATGGGTGACAACACCCACAGGAAAACACCATGAGTCACCGTGAAGTCAGTCCAGTCATTCGCCTCGATGCCGCCGACAATGTCGTGGTCGCGCGTATCGAAATCCCTGCCGGCACCGCCATCACCGGTGAAGGTGTCACCACCCAGCAAGCCGTGCCGCTGGGGCACAAGGTCGCTGCCCGGCTGATCGCCAAGGGCGAGCCGGTGCTCAAGTACAACACGGTGATCGGTTATGCCGCCGAGGACCTGCCGCCTGGCACCTGGATGCACAGCCACAACATCGCCTTCGGCGAAACCGACCGCGACTACCGCTACGGCCTGGACTACATCCCCACCGACCTGCTGCCGGCCGAACAGCGCGCGACCTTCCAAGGCATCGTCCGCGAGGACGGCCGCGTGGCCACGCGCAATTACCTGGGCGTGTTCGTTGTTGGCAACTGCGGCGCCACGGTGGCGCGCAAGATCGCCAACCACTTCGACGAGCGCCGCCTGGCCGGCTTCCCCAACATCGATGCCGTGGTGCCCTATGTGCACGAAATCGGCTGCGGCATGGAAATGACCGGCGAGCCGATGGACCTGCTGCGGCGCACCATCGCTGGCTACATCAAACACCCCAACACCGTGGGCGCGGTGGTAATTGCCCTGGGCTGCGAGCGCAACAACATCCATGGCTTCTTCGAGCAGGAAGGGCTCGTGGAAGGCGATATGCTGAAGAAGCTGGTGATCCAGGACGTTGGCGGGGTCAAGAGCGCCACCGACCAGGGCATCGCGCTGATCGAAGGCATGCTGCCCAAGGCCGACCAGGCGCGGCGCGAGCCGGTGTCCGCCGAGCACTTGATGATCGGCATGCAGTGCGGTGGTTCAGATGGTTTCTCCGGCCTTTCGGCCAACCCGGCGCTGGGGGCGGCGGTGGATATCCTGGTGCGCCATGGCGGCACCGCGATCCTTTCGGAGACTTCGGAAATCTTCGGTGTCGAACACACCCTGACTGCCCGCGCCGCCACCCCGGCGGTGGGCCGAAAGCTGATCGAGCGCATCGAGTGGTGGCTGGAGTACAACCGCGGCCGCGATACCCAGATCAATGGCCGGGTCAGCCCCGGCAACAATGCCGGTGGCCTGGCCAACGTGCTGGAAAAGTCCCTGGGCGGCGCGAAGAAGGGCGGCAACGCGCCGCTGATGGACGTGTACGAGTATGCCCACCCGGTGAAGACCCACGGGCTGGTATTCATGGACACTCCCGGCTACGACCCGGTCTCGGCCACCGGCCAGATCGCCGGCGGTGCCAACCTGATCGCCTTCACCACCGGCCGCGGCTCGTGCTTTGGCTCGGTGCCGGCGCCGACCTTCAAGCTGGCAAGCAACTCGCCCATGTACCAGCGCATGAGCGACGACATGGACATCAACTGCGGGCAGATCATCGACGGCGACAAGACCATCGCCCAGATGGGCCAGGAAATCTTCGAGCGCCTGCTCGCCCATGCCTCGGGGGAGGCAACCAAGAGCGAACTCAACGGCCTGGGCGAGGATGAATTCTGCCCGTGGCAGATAGGCGTGCTCGCCTGACCCGGCCTCTTCGCGGCTAAAGCCGCTCCCACAGGATTCACCTTGATCCCAGGGGCTGCACAGTCCCTGTGGGAGCGGCTTTAGCCGCGAAAGGGCCCTCTCGGAAAATCACAACAACAATGGCCGGTGCGAAACCCGGCCAAGGGACCTGTCATGCATAAAAACAACAAGACGCTGCCCGCTGCCATCCTGCTGTCCGCTACGCTCCCGGCCCACGCCCAAGGTTTCCTTGAAGATAGCCAGGCCTCGCTGAAAGCCCAGAACTTCTACCTCAACCGCGACTTCCGCGAAGACGCGGGCATTTCCAAGCGCGAAGAATGGGCCCAAGGCTTCATCCTCGACTTCCGCTCCGGCTACACCCCCGGCACCCTCGGTTTCGGCGTCGATGCCCTCGGCATGCTCGGCCTGAAGCTCGATTCAGGCCCTGGCCGCAGCGGCACTGGCCTGCTGCCGGTCGGCGACGACGGTCGCGCCCCGGACCAGTACAGCAAGTTCGGCATCACCGCCAAGGCGCGGCTGTCGAAGACCGAACTGAAGATCGGCACCCAGCTGCTCAAGTACCCGACCATCGCCTCCAGCACCGGACGCATCCTGCCGCAGACCTTCCAGGGCGGTGTGCTCACCTCCAAAGAGTTGGATAGCCTGACTTTCACCTACGCGCAGATCGACCGCACCACCAAGCGTGACTATTCCCACACAGAGGCCATGAGCCTGGTCAATAAGAACCGGCGTTTCAGCGGCACGCCCGAGGCTGACGACTTTCGCATGGGCGGTGTGGACTTCGTGGTCAACCCCAACTTGAGCCTCAGCTACCAATACGGTGAGCTCGACGAGATCTACGGCCAACATTATTTCGGCCTGCTCGGCAGCACCGCGCTGGGCCCTGGCAAATTGGCCCTGGATGCGCGCTACTTCATAAGCGACGACAAGGGCGAGGCGCTGGCCGGCCCGGTCGACAACCGCACGCTCAATGTGCTGCTCAGTTACAGCCAAGCCGGGCACACCTTCGGCGTCGCCTACCAGGGCCTGTCCGGCTCCACGGCCATGCCTTACCTAGTCGGCACCGACGCCTACTTGACCAACTACATGATGGCCGCCGACTTCATGGAAACCGGCGAGCGCACCTGGCAGCTGCGCTATGCCTACGACTTCGTCGCCCTGGGTATTCCGGGACTTACGTTCTCGACCCGATATAACCATGCCGATCATGCCAACCCGGCCACCTTCGCCGGGGAAGGGCGCGAGTGGGAGCGCGACACCGACCTGGGTTACACCATCCAGTCCGGGCCACTGAAGAACGTCAACGTGCTGTGGCGCAACGCGGCGCTGCGTTCCAACTATCAACGCGATATCGATGAGAACCGGCTGATCGTGAGTTACACCTTGCCGCTGTTCTGATTGCTCAAGTCATGTACGAGGAGTAGCCGCCGGGTATTGGCGGTGTGGCCGGTAAAGTCTTTTACCGGCCTTTTTTTCAATGGCGGACTCAGAAATGATTTTTCATCGTCGGCTGCAGGCCAAGGTGCTCCCGTGTGCGAGCTACCGCCTGAGCCTCGACCTCGGGGGCGGCGTTGCCCCAGCTATTGCGCACATAGGTCAGCACGGCGGCGATGTCGCTGTCACTGAGCTTCCAATCAAATGAAGGCATGCCGGCCCCGGTGACGTTGCCTTCGGTGACCACCGCCTGGCCGCCCTTGAGCACCGTGCTCACCAGGTTCGCACCACTGGGTGTGCGGATTCCGGGGTTGTCGGCAAAGCCCGTGACCATGCCGGGCAGGCCTTCGCCCCTGACATTATGACAGGCCATGCAATTGAGCTCGTACACCTGCGCACCGCGCTGCATGATCGGTTCGCTGGCGGCAATGGCGGGTGGCGGGGTGGTCTTCGAGCCGTCGACTGATTTGAGATATTCGGCGATCGCAGCCAGGTCCTGGTCGTTCAGGTGCTGAGTGGAAAATTCGACCGCTTCACCCATCGGCCCCGAGGCGATCGCCTGGTGGTTGGCCCCGGTCCTGAGGTAGACCGCTATCTGCTCCGCGCTCCAGCTGCCCAACCCGCGATAACGGTCGCCGGTGATCTCCGGCGCGTAGCTGTCGAGCAGCTCGGCACCCTGCAGGTAACGACCGGTGTCGCCACCGAGCAGGTTCTTCGGCGTATGGCAGGCCGCGCAATGGCCGGCGCCGTCAACCAGGTAGCGCCCGCGGTTCCATTGTGCGGACTGTTCGGGCTGTGGCACGAACGGGGTGTTGTCGAAGAACAGCAGATTCCAGCCCAGCAGGGTCTGGCGAATGTTGAACGGGAAAGCCAGGGTGTTGGGCGTGGGCGCCTGCTGCACCGGTTGCACTGTGCGCATGTACGCCCACAGGTCGTGCAGGTCGGCGTCGCTGATCTTGACGTAGGCGTTGTAGGGCATGGCCGGGTACAACCGTTGCCCGTCCTTGCGCTGGCCATGGCGCACCGCACGGAAGAAGTCGCGCTCGGTCCAGCGGCCGATGCCGGTCTGCGGGTCGGGGCTGATATTGGTCGAGTAGATCACGCCAAAGGGCGTCTGCAACCCGTAGCCGCCCGCGAATGGAGCGCCGCCTGGCGTGGTGTGGCAAGCGGCGCAGTCGGCCTGGGCCGAAACGTACGCGCCGCGGGCGACGGCGGCAGGGTCGACCGCAAGGGTGTCGGCGCCAGTCAGTTGGTCATCGGCGACGTTGTCAGCGGCACTGTCGTTGCTGTGCAGCACGGCGGCGGCGAGGCCGGCCAGCGCCAGCGCGATGCAGCTGGCCAGCAAGGTCTTGGTCTTCATGGCAGCTCCTTTCACGCCTGCACCAGCGGGCCGGGGTTCTTGATGTATTGCTCGATGATCGCCTTGGCCGTCCACAAGGCCAGGGCGCCGATGGTCACGGTGGGGTTGTAGCCGGCGTTGTTGGGGAACGACGAGGCGCCGAGCACGAACACGTTGTGCGCTGCCCAGCACTGTTGGAAGCGGTTCAGGGCACTGGTGCGCGGGTCGGTGCCCATCACCACACCGCCATTGGTGTGTGAGGAGTCGTTGGCGCGGAACGGCGTGTAGTGGTCGGCGGCGAAGTTGTAGGACTCGATGTGCTGGCCGCCGACGGCCTGGGCGATCCGATCGCACTGCTTGCGGATGAACTCGCCCGAGCGCTTGTCGTTGAGGTTGTAGTCGAAGGTCATGCGCATCAGTGGCCGACCGTAGTTGTCCTTGTAGGTCGGGTCGAGGTCGAAGTACATGTCCTCGTGGGCATAGCTGGTGCCCTGGCCCTGGATCATCGCCCAGTTCTGGTAGCTGTGCCGGAAGGCCTGCTTCCAGCCTTTGCCCCAGGTCGGCGCGCCTTTGGGCAGCACGCCGGCCATGCCGATCGGCAGGCCGCTGTTGGACAGCGACTGGATGCCCGCGCCGCCAATGAAGCCCAGGCCGCTGTGGTCGAAGTTGTCGGCGTTGAAGTCGTCGATCTGGATGGCCAGGCAGCCGGTGTTGATGAACGGGTTGAGGTGCTCCTGCTCGAACCACAGGTAGGCGTAGGAGAGTGTCTGGAAGCTGTAGTTGCGCCCGATCACGCCACGGCGGGTGCGCGGGTCATAGGGCTCGCCGATGCCCGAAAGCAGCATCAGGCGCACGTTGTCGAGCTGGTAGGCGGCGACGATGACGATGTCGGCGGGCTGTTCACCCTGCATGCCGTGCTTGTCGATGTAGCTGACCCCGGTGGCGGTCTTGCCGTCGGCGGACTTGTTGATGTGCAGTACTTCGGTTTCGGTCAGCAGTTCGAAGCTCGGGTGGCGCATCAGCGCCGGCACCACGCAGGCGTTGGGGCTGCTCTTGGACCAGTTGCCGCAGCCGAACAGCTGGCAGTAGCCGCAATAGGTGCAGGGGCCCATGCGCACGCCCAGCGGGTTGACGTAGGCCTGGGAGATCGTGCCGGCGGGGACCGGGAAGGGGTGGTAGCCCAGCTCGGTGGTCTTGTGGGTGAAGATGTCATTCCAGTGGCTGGGCACCAGTGGCGGTGTCGGGAATTCACGGCTGCGTGAACCTTCGAAAGGGTTGCCGCCGGGCATCACCTGGCCCTCGATTACCCCGGCCTTGCCGCTGGTGCCGGCGATGCGCTCGAAGCGGTCGTAGAAGGGTTCGAGTTCGGCGTAGGTCACACCCCAGTCCTGCACCTGCAGGCCCGGCACCAGTTGCTGCTTGCCGTAGCGCTCCACGGTCTTGCTGTACGGCTCGAAGTCGAACGGGTTGAAACGCCAGGACGCGGCGGCCCAGTGGGTACCGGCGCCGCCAACGTTGTTGCCGAGGGTCAGGTTGCTCCACTCGCGCACCGGCAGGGCTTGCTGGCCGGCGTGGTTGCGCACGGTGTAGGTCTCCAGGCGCGGCGGCTGGAGGATTTCCTTGCGGGTGGCCCAGCGCAGTTCGTCGGTGTCCACCGAGGGCGGAAAGTCCGTGGCGGTGTCGCGCCAGGCACCACGCTCGATGGCCACCACCTTGAGTCCGGCCCGGGCCAGTTCCTCGGCGATGATCGAGCCGGACCAGCCCAGACCGATCACCACCACGTCCGCTTTGGCTCTTGTCGTTTTCATCTGTATTCCTTGGGGCGCGCGCAGGCGGGGGCCGGCAGGGCCACGGGGCTGCCTCGCGCAAAATTGGGGGGAAGGTCCGGGTGGACTCAGCCTGCCCGGTCGAGCAGGCTCACCGGCTCCAGGTCGAGCGGCAGGCCTTTCCTGTGCAGATACGGGCGATAGTCGTAGCGGGCGCCGGGGAAGCCGATCAGCCGCCAGCCCACCATGTCGCGGTTGCCGCCATACATGGGGTCGGCCAGGTAGCCTTCGCGCACGTTCTGCAGCAGCAGTGCGAAGAAGTCGGCATCCAGGGGCGCAGTACCGGCTTCCATCGCTCGCAGCAGTGCATCCTGCTGTTCACCGGTCAGGCCGCTGAACGGCCGGGCATGCTGCTGCTGGCAGTACTGACCGAGCCGCGCCAGGCCATCGCGGTAGCGCTGCGCAGGCGTCAGCCTGAACTGCGGCCCTTGCTCGGGCGTTCCCTGCACGTAGGGGCCGAGGCGGTAGGTGCTGGCGGCCTGGCCGTAGGGCCCGGCCAGTTGCCGGTCGATAAACACCACGCAGCCGGCCTGGCTGGCGCTCATGCCCAGTTCGTCCTCGGGGATCAGGCGGTCGAAGATGGCCGCCACTTCCCGGGCTTCGTCTGAGGTGAGGTAGGCTAGGGCGCCGGATTTCGGCGGTTGGGGCAGGGCGTCGGCGTGGGTGCCGCTGGCCCGCGGGCGGTCGCTGGCGAGCACGCCGGCACTGGCGCTGCCGATGGCGCCAAGGGCGCTGATTTGAACGAGTGAGATCAGGGCTTCACGTCGATTCATGTCCATCATCCTCAGGACGTGCGTCGGCCAAGGGGCACTGGCGACGCGTGCGTTATTGTTATGGGGCCGGCCTTGTGGCTGGCGGGGCGAGTCTAGGGGCGCAGCGACGGCCCGCGCCATGACTGTTTTGACGGGTTTCCTTCAAGATTGTCGCAGGCTACTCTTGCCCGACTTCAGCAACGGTGCATCCACGGGGTAGGGCGGGTATGGCTTCAGACGGCAAAGGGCAGGTGCGTGCGGCAGTCACCTTGAGCGATGTGGCGCGCTTGGCCGGCGTCGCGCCGATGACGGTGTCGCGCTACCTCAACCAGCCGGACACCGTGCGCGAACCGACCCGCCTCAAGGTGCGCCGGGCCATCGAGCAGACCGGTTACGTGCACAACCGCCTGGCCGGCGCGCTGAAGTCCAGCCGCACGCGGCTGGTGGCGGTGGTGGTGCCGATGGTCACCAACCCGATCTTCTCCGACACCTTCCAGGCCATCAACGAGCGCCTGATCAAGGCTGGCTACCAGGTGCTGCTGGGCGTCTCGGGCTACCAGACCGAGCAGGAGCAGGAGCTGCTGGAGGTGATCCTCAGCCGCCGCCCGGACGGCATCATCCTCACCGGCACCCTGCACACCAGCCTCAGCCGCAACCGCCTGCGCGCGGCTGGCGTGCCGGTGGTGGAAACCTGGGACCTGTCTGCCGAGCCGATCGACATGCTGGTCGGGTTTTCCCACGAACAGGCCGGGCGCGAGGTGGCGCGGCAGCTGGTGGGCCAAGGCTACCGACGCTTCGCCCTGCTGGCCGTTGACGACCCGCGTGGCTTGCGCCGTGCCGACAGTTTCGTCCAGGCCCTGGCCGAGCAGGGCATCACCGACGTCCAGCGCCAGACCTGGCAGGGCCTGCCGTCCCTGGCCCAGGGTCGTGAAGGCCTGAGCGTGCTGCTCGAGCAGTCCGCCGTCGATAGCGAAGGCCCTTGCGCCGTGGTGTGCACCTCCGACACCATTGCCCAGGGCGTGCTGACCGAAGCGGCCGCCCGCGGCATCGCGGTGCCCGGGCAACTGGCGGTAATGGGCTTTGGTGACATGGCCTTCGCTGCGCACACCTTCCCGGCCTTGTCGACGGTACGTATCGACGGCACCCTGATGGGCGACACGGCCGCCAGGATGTTGCTGGAGCGCCTGGGCGGCGATGCGCAATCGCCCGCGACCGTTGATATCGGCTTCAGCCTGGTGCAGCGCGAGAGCACTCAGACGCTGGAAAGTTAACGTTAACATTTTCACGCTTCGGCAAACTTTTTTCTAAATCCTCTTGTCCTGTATTTCTGGATGCGCTAGGTTTTTTAGCGGAAATGGTAACGATACCATTTGCTGGAATGGACTCAGGACAAGAACAATGTCGAAGATCACCTGTGTTAGAACCCTGCGCCTGCCCGAACGCCCCAAGCTGCTCTGGCTGGAGATCGAAACCGATGAAGGCCTGATCGGCCTGGGCGAAACCTTTCGTGGTGCTGCCACCGTCGAGGCGGCCATCCACGAACTCATCGCCCCAGGATTGATCGGCCGCGCCTCACGGCAGATCGAAGCAATCTCCCTGGAACTCACCACGCCCTACGTCGGTTACCACAGCGCCAGCGCCGAAATCCGCGCCGCCAGCGCTGTGGACATCGCCCTGTGGGACCTCAAGGGCCAGCGCCACGGTATCCCCATCCATGAAGCGCTCGGCGGTGCCTGCCGCGAGCGCATCCGGGTGTACAACACCTGCGCCGGCTACGAATTCAACACCCAGCAGGGTGCCCGCCGCGAGATCAGCGCAAGCGACTGCGCCCAGGGCCCTTATGACGATCAGTTGGCCTTCAGCCGCGACGCCGGCGCCCTGGCGATCAGCCTGGTGGAGGAGGGCTACACGGCCATGAAGATCTGGCCGTTCGACCAGTTCGCCCGCCAGCCCGGGGCCAACACCATCAGCCTGGACGAGGTGCAGAAGGGCTGCGAAGCGTTCCGCCAGATTCGCGCGGCGGTGGGCAACCGTATCGAGATCATGTGCGAGCTGCACAGCCTGTGGGACACCACGGCAGCCCTGCGCATCTGCCAGGCGCTGGAAGCCTTTGACGTGTACTGGGTGGAAGACCCGCTGTGCAAGATGGACGACGCCCAGGCCCTGGCCGACCTGCGCAAGCGTACCCGGGTGCCGATCTGCGCCAGCGAAACCCTGGGCGGCAGTACGGCCTACCGTGACCTGCTCAAGGCCGACAGCCTCGATTACCTGATGCTCGACCTGGTGTGGTGCGGCGGTTTCACCGAAGCGCGCAAGATCGCCGCGCTGGCGCAGGCCTACAACAAGCCGCTGGCGCCCCACGACTGCACCGGCCCGGTGGCGTTGTTCGCCGGCTTGCACCTTGGACTGCATGCGCCCACGGCCGTGCTTCAGGAAGTGGTGCGGGCATCGCTGTCGAGCTGGTATGGCGAACTGGTTACCCAGCTTCCGCAGATCGATGGCGGCTTCGCCCTGGCACCGCAACGGCCTGGCCTGGGCACGGCACTGCGGCCTGAAGTGCGCCTGCGTACCGATGCGATCGTGCGTGAAACCCACTGCTGACTGATTGCTGCGCGGCAGCCTCCCAGGTTGCTCGCGCTTGCAAACCGGTATCGAGAATACAATGAAAAAAATACATTCTCTGCGCCGCTTCATCGCCGAACACCGGCGCCATGAAGTCATTGCCCTGCTGTTCGTGATGATGATCATCAACCAGGGCGACCGCGCCACGCTGTCCATCGCCGGCGCCAGCCTGGCCGATGAAATGGGCCTGGGGCATGCCCAGATGGGCTGGCTGTTCTCGGCCTTCGCCTGGGCCTACATGCTCCTGCAACTGCCGGGTGGCCTGGCCATCGACCGCTTCGGCAGCATTCGCGTGCTGGGGCTGGCGATCGTCGCCTGGTCGCTGTTCACCGGGTTGATTGGCACTGTCGCGATGATGCCGGTGGGCCTGGCCTTCGTCGCCGTATTCGCCCTGCGATTTCTGGTCGGCGCTGCCGAGGCACCGTGCTTTCCGGCCAACAGCAAGATCGTCTCGATGTGGTTCCCCACGGCCGAACGTGGCACCGCGACGGCGATCTTCAATTCGTCCCAGTACTTCGCTGCGGTGGTGTTCACACCATTGCTGGCGTGGGTCTCGACCCGCTGGGGCTGGCCGTGGGTGTTCTATGTGATGGGCGTGGCGGGCGTCGCCATGGGCGTGGTGTTCATTCGCCGGATCAAGGCGCCAGTCGAGCACCCGACGCTGACGGCGGTGGAACTCGAGGCCATGCGCCTGGGCGGGGCCAGCCTGCGCGAGCACGCTAGCAGCCGGCCGCCAGGGCAGGGCTGGCGCGACACCTGGACGCGCGCCCGTGGCCTGCTGCGCCAGCGCATGTTCCTCGGCATCTACCTGGCGCAGTTCTGCATCAGCACGCTGACGTTCTTCTTCCTCACCTGGTTCCCGGTGTACCTGGTGCAGCAGCGCGGGCTGTCGTTGCTGGATGCCGGCCTGTTGGCGGCGGTGCCAGCCATCTGCGGATTTGTGGGCGGGATTACCGGCGGCATGGCTTCGGACTGGATGTTGCGCAAGGGGATGTCGCTGACGTTGGCGCGCAAACTGCCGATCTTCATCGGCATGGCGCTGTCGATGAGCATGATCCTGTGCAACTACGTGGAAACCAACCTGCTGATCGTGCTGTTCATGGCCCTGGCGTTCTTCGGCAAGGGCGTGGGCGCGCTGGGCTGGGCGATCATCGCCGATGTCTCGCCCAAGGACAGCATCGGCATGAATGGCGCGATCTTCAACACCTTTGGCAGCCTGGCCGGCATCGTCACCCCGGTGGTGATCGGCTACATGGTGCAGTCGATGCACTCGTTCAATGGTGCCCTGGTGTATGTCGCGCTGAATGCCGTGGGTGCGTTCGTCAGCTACCTGCTCATTGTCGGCCCGCTGCAACGCCCCGACGACAACTCGAACCCGCAAGACCGCGACCGGCCCGCGCCATCGCTCAAGCCTGCTACTGCGCGCTGACTTTATTACTGACAAGGACAATAACAATGAATACATCAGGACGTACCTCCCGCGCATTGCGCATTGCCGGTTTTGCCCTCGGCCTTGCCTGCACCCCGCTGGTACAGGCGCAGGACCTGCCGCCCAGCGGCCAGCCGCTGACCGAGGTCGCTCGCCTGGACTGGCTGTGCAACGCCGTGGCACTGACTTCCGGTGGTCGCCTGTTCGTCGGCCTGCCGCGCTGGCCAGGCTTCGAGAAAACCCCGTCGATCGCCGAGGTGCTGCCCGACGGCAGCCTCAAGCCGTTCCCGGGCGGGCAGTGGAATGCCTGGGCACCGGGCAAGCCGAGTGCTGCGGCGCTGGTAAAGATCAACACCATCCATATCTTCGACGACGACACCCTGTGGGCCATCGACCAGGGCGAGGATGCCGGGCCCAAAGGCATCAACCCCGGGCAGAAGATCCTGCAGTTCGACACCCGCGACGGCAAGTTGCTGCGCAGCATCAGCCTGCCCGCCAGCGTGTTGCCGGCCGGCGCCCACCTCAACGACCTGCGCCTGGACAGCGAGCATGCCTATGTGACCGACTCGGGCCTGGGCGCGATCATCGTTGTCAACCTGAAAACCGGTGAAGCCGTGCGCCGCCTGGCCGGGCATCCGTCGACGCAGATGGCGCCCGAACGCCGGCCGATCGGTGAAAACGGCCAGCCGCTATTGCTGGCTGACGGCAGCGATCACCAGGTGCATTCCGACCCTATCGAGATCAGCCCCGACGGCCAATGGCTGTACTACCAGCCGCTGAGCGGGCCGTTGTGGCGGGTGCCGACCGCAGCGTTGCGCGACACGCGGATCAGCGAAGCGGAGCTGGGCAAGCAGGTCGAGTTCGTGCATGACACCAGCCCGCTGACTGGCACGGCGATGGACAGTGCCGGCAACGTCTACCTGGGCGAGTATGACCGGCCGCGCGTGTCGGTGTACGCGCCGGACGGCACGCTGCGCGTGGTCGCCGAAGACCCGCGGCTGTGGAACCCGGATGCGATGATCATTTCCGACCAGCGCGAGCTTTATATCCCGGTGCCGCAGAGTGCGCGCTTGGCCTCCAACCGTGGTCCTGGCGGCCAGGACGCGATCGTGCGGCCATTCATGATCTACAAGGTGCAACTGCCGGCAGCCCTGGGGGGGCGCGAGAAAGTCCCGGCCGTGGTCGGCAAGCCGCTGACCACCGTCGCCCGCTGATCCACTTACCCCATTAACCCACTTGATGCACTTGCGAGCCCCTGCGGCTCGCGAGCAGGGCGCCCCTGCGCCCGCATTCAGCCAGCCCTGCGCAAACACGCACAGGGCACCAACCAGGAGATGTACCGATGAAAACAACAATGACCATCGCCGCCTTGTCCCTTGCCTTTGCCATGGCGACTTCTGCCCAGGCCGCCAGCCCGGCGCCGACGGTGGTGGCCCAGGAAAACCTGTCCACCGCCGCTGCCCTGCAGTTGACGCAGCAAGCCACCGAGCTGGCCGCCAGCCGGGCCATGAAGATCTGCATCGCGGTCACCGATGCCGACGGCCACCTGCTGGCCTTCACCCGTATGCAGGGTGCATATGCCGGCTGCGTCGAGGCCTCGATTGCCAAGGCCACCTCGGCAGCGCGCTTTGCCATCAACACCATCACGTTCTATGACCTGGCGCGCAAAGAGAACCTGGCCATCGGCACCATCCCCGGCATCCTGCCGGCAGTGGGCGGGGTAGTGGTCAAGCACGGTGGCAATGTGGTCGGCAGCGTTGGCGTAAGCGGTGCCACCGACCTGACCGAGCAGAAACTCGCCGAAGACGTGGCGGCGACCTTCCGCTGATGGCCGTGGCCCTCTGTGCGAATGCGCGGAGGGCCAATCTGGATCGATTGAAAAGGAATTGCAGATGAACGTTTATTTCCGGCGCCTGCTCCTGGCTGGCCTCACTCTGTTTGCTGCGCCATGGGCCCAGGCCAGTGAAGGCACTGCCTTGCGTGGCACCACTCAGCTGTCCCTGGGCGGCGCGGCAGCGCTGCTCGACAGCGCCGTGGCCAAGGCTCGCGCCGAAGGCACTCACCCGTGCATCGCGGTGACCGACACCAATGGTTACCTGCTGGCCTTCAAGCGTATGGACGGCGCCGCCCCAGGCTGCATCGAGGCGGCGATCAAGAAGGCTAACTCGGCGGCGATCAACGACGTCGACACCGTGGTGTTCTACGACCTGGCGCGGCAGAAGAACCTGCAGCTGGGCAGCATTCCCGGGATCCTGCCCGCCGTCGCCGGGGTGGTGATCCGCCAGCAGGGCCAGGCAGTCGGTGCCTTGGGCGTGGCCGGCGGTGCCAGCGATGACCAGGAGCAACGCATGGCCACGGAGCTTGCGCGTGCCTTCGAGAAAACCCTGCCTGTCAGCCACCCTTGATCGAGGTTCGTGATGAACAGTCCTGTACGTTCCCTTGATGTGGTCGAGGGCGCTTATGCCAACGACTACGGTCTGCTCAAGCCGTCGCGCATGCCCAACGCACTCAGCGTGGCCGGGCTGGCGGCGACTCTGGTGGCCGCCCTCTATTGTGGTTGGGGCAACCATACGTTGCCAGATTTCGCCGCCTGGTCGAGCACGCTGTGGATGTGCGTCGCCTTGTTCAGTGCGGCGCTGATCACCCCCAGGGCGTTCGCCCCGGGCTTTCTGCTGTCGTTGCTGCCGTTCCTGATTGCCTGGCGCGTGGCGGCGATGAACGATGCACTTGTCATGGTCTGGGTCGCGAGCATCGCCGCCGTGCCGTTGCTGTTGCAGTTCGCCGACTGCGTGCTCGGCGACCTGCGTCGTGATCGCAAGAAGCCAGGGGCCTGGCTGGGGTTGCTGTTGTGGCAGGCGACGATCGTGCGCATGTACTTCGGCCTGAACGAGCTGTGCCACAGTTCCGAGAAGATCTTCGCCGGGCTGGGCTGGTTCCATCGCTTGGAGACGGGCTTCCAGGGCTTTGGCCTGGGTGAGGTCGCGGCGTACTTCGTGGTGCTGGGCGGGCTCATCGAGTTTGCCAGTGCCGTCAGCGTCGGGCTGGGGTTGTTCGCACGGCTGGGGGCATTTGTGAGCCTGGTGTATTTCCTGGTAGCTACGGTCGGTTTCGGCGGTGAGTGGAGCCGGGGCTATGCCTGGGCTTCGCCGGGCGGGGGCGGCTGGGAGTACGTGATGCTGCTGATGGTGGTGTTTGCCGGGGTGATGGTGACCGGGGCCGGCAAGTTCTCGCTGGATGGTTGGTTGTTGCGTCGGGGCTGGATGCCGCGTCGCTTGATGTGGTTGGCATTCAACGTTAAGGGTGCCAGTCCCCGCGAGTAGAGAAGGCAAGCGGAGTAGGCGAAACTTGCACAGCCATGGCAGACTCCGCACCTTTTGTTAGTGGATGTTTCCAGGTGGACAAGATTGACCGTCGCCAAGGCATGGCGGATGTCGCCCAACTGGCTGGCGTCAGCCTGAGTACCGTCGACCGTGTGTTGAACGAGCGCGGCAGCGTTTCCGACAGCAAGCGTCGCAAGGTGCTGCAGGCAGCCCAGGTGTTGGGGCTCAAACGCCTGCTGCCGTCTGCGCTGCATGGCTTGCTGCGCTTTGCTCTGATTAAGTTGATCGTCATTCGGTGAGATGAAAATTTGCTGGCGAGGCACCATGTTAAAACGGCCGTGTCCCAAAGGCGTGTGGCCGGCGACATACATCGAGGTGTGTTTTTCCAGAGGCCTGAAGACTAAAAGGAATCAACAAATCTCATCCAGATGCTAAGGAAATGTACGCTCCCTTGTGGAACACCAAGGGGGCTCTACCGTGATCGGTGAATGCAACGACTTGTCCAAGGATGACATGGTGGTCGCCTGCATCGATTTGGCCAAAAAGCTCACATTCAAGATGAGCAGAACACCCATAGAACACTGGGGCTCCCCCGGCCCCGCAGGTATGTTCGACTGCGGCGAACTTCTCCTCACCACTTCTGGCGAATCTGTTAGATAAGTCGATTTGTTCGGCGGCCAAGATGTTCACCGCGAAATGAGACGCTTGGCTGAATACCTCATAGCTAGAGGAGCGCTTGTCGATGCTCCACAAGATGAGGGCCGGATTTAACGATACGGAGCTGAAGCTGTTCGCCGTAACGCCCACCTTTCTGCCTGCTAGAACTGCGGTCATGATGGTTACCCCAGTTGGAAAATTACCAAGCGCATTTCTAAATGCGCGGGGATCTATTTGGGGGGGATACTTGAGTTTGGTTACTGGCGAGCTTTGCATCGGCGTGTTCCTTCGCGCTGCTGATATTGTTGGCACAATTTATCCATGGCGGGCCTCCAGGTGCATATCGTGGGATGCGCCTGGAGGCTTTTCGTCACGCCCAGCCCAGTTGCTTACCCGCGTGGCTGTCGTTCCACACCTTCGTCACCTCGGCCACTTTGCCGTCCTTCAACCTCATGACGAAAACGTAGTCCGAAATTACTGGTCTGCCGGTGGCTGGTACAGGTTCATTGATACCAGTGTGAGTCCCGCAGAACCGAGCAAACGCGATAACGGTTTGACGCTTTTCATCAGTCGCAACGTTGACCAGTTCGTAATGTGCGTCCGGCAAAATTTCGAGAAGATGCGGCATCGAGTCGCTATATGCTTCAACTGTTTTCATCGCCTCAAGAGACTCAGCTTGAACGTTGAATACAGCGCCGTCGTGGCAGTAATGGCGGCACTCCTTCCATCCTTTGCCAGACTCACAGACTTCAAAGAATGCCATGGCAGTTTCGGCGATAGTGCTCATGAGGTAGTCCTTCCAGTGAGTGATCAGATGAGAGAGTCTGCATATGCAGCCGAGCTCGAGTTCGCTGTACTACTCAAGGCGTTGAAGCCCGAGGAGCGACGCTCGGTACTGCCCTTGAGGTAAGCGAGCGGGTCTTCAAAATCGCGGACATAGCCCATGGCGAAGCATCCACACTGGTAGCCCATCAGCTTCAGCAAATCGTCAGGGAGAGTACGAGCTACTTCTGGTGGGGTGGCCAGATACTGGTTTTCTTCTTGGCGTACCCAGCCTACCGCGTAGGTGATGTTCAAGGCCTGGCGAACCTTGTCGCTCTTGTTCTCACCAGCGCCGTGGTAGATCTTGCCGGTGTAGAGCAAGACGGAGCCCTTCTTCATTTCCGCTGGAATGCCAGCTGTCGGAGAGTACTTCTGGCCAGGCCCGGCGAACTGGCTGTCTGGAACGATACGAGTAGCACCGTTTTCGGCGGTGTAATCCGTCATCGCCCACAGCGTATTGCACTGAACCTCGTAGTCGTTCGGGAACTGGAAAAAGTCCCAGGCCAGCTGATCCTGATGCAGCACCTGGGCGGGCGAACCCGGATGTACAGAGATCACTTGTGTCAGGTGCAACTGGAAGGTTGAAGCCTTACTCAAGTGTCTAGCAGCCACCCCAACCACCAAAGGATTCATGATCAGATCACGCGAGGTTTCCGAGCGGAGGATCATTGCGCCGGTACGCTGGGTAGAGAACCCTACAAATTTATCCTCTCCGAAAGGCGTGGTGTCGATGTACGGGCCCATCTCAGCGGCGACCTTGTCCATGACATCAGCGCTCACGAGTTCATCGATCACGACGTACCCATGCTCTTTCAAGGAATTACTGACTTCTTCGATGGTGGCGGTATTGGGCAAGCGGTTAATGAGCATTTTGATTTCCTCTTTGAATGCAGTGAAGGGACTGGGTTACGCCAACTGGCGCAGTGCCTCGTAGCGAACGGGATGTCGGGTTCGGAAACGCTCCGCTACCCAGAAGCCAAAGGCGAAGGTGGCCAGGAGAAACGAGACGACAAAGATCGAAACCGTTTTTGCACTATCGCCACCTATGAGATCGGGCAAGTTGGAAACGGCGACCCAAAGGCATCCCAGGATGCCCAGCAGACCTGCTGAAGGCGCGATGAGGATCTTCCAGACTTGCCCCCGAACCTGCTCCCGCCGGAAGAACACCACCACCGCCGCGCAGGTCAGAGAGAGGATGGCCATATAGCCAAGTGTTCCGGCCATGGCACCCCATGCATAGATCTGGCTTGCCGGGTCAGCACCTATGGCTATCAGTAGGGCAAAGGCGATGACGCTGAAGAGTGACAGTACGATTGACGAAACGTGTGGGGAGCCATGCTCCGGGTGGACGCTGGAAAAACGGTCATTCAGTACACCGAACCTTCCAAGGGTGTACTTGTAGCGCACTACGATGTTGTGTAGTGACAGAGCACAGGCGAACAGGCTGGTGATCAGCAGCACATGCATCACGTCCATGAAGAGGACGCCGAAGTAGTGCTCGGTGACTGCGAGGTACATATCAGCACCGTGTGCCTCAGAGAACGCTGTGATGTTGTCCTTGCCGATAGAGCTGACCGCACACCACATTGAAATCACATAGAATGCTCCAACCAGAAGCACCGCTGTGTAGGTGGCTCGCGGGATTGTACGGTCGGGGTCTTTAGCTTCCTCTCGGTAGATGACGGTGGACTCAAAACCGATGAAACTGAAAATGGCGAACAGAATTCCCAGTCCTGGGGAGCCCGAGATGATGTTGTCGAGATGGAAGGATGCGCTCTCCAGACCGGTAGGGCCTTTATCGAGGATTACTGCGATATCAACCAGGATGACGACGGCGATCTCCAACACCAAGGCGATACCGAGGAACTTAGAGCTCAGTTCAATATCTCGATAACCTAGGCAAGCGATGACGCCAACCGCCATGAGGGAGTAAACCCACCAAGGTACTGATACTCCCAAGAAGTCGTTCACAACGGCGGCGGACGTGTAGCCGATATAGCCCTGCAGCGCGACAAGGATGAGGGCATAGGAAACCACGGCGAGGGTCGCCGAACCCAAGCCTACTGAGCGTCCCAGACCTTTTTGAATAAAGGCATAAAACGCCCCCGCATTGGAGATGTACTTGGACATCGCAACGAAGCCTACCGTGAAGAGAAACATGATCACGGTTGCGATGAATGCATCCACCGGAGCGGCGATGCCGTTACCCAGCGACACCATCAGCGGTGTGTTGGCGACCATCACGGTCAAGGGGGCTGCGGTGGCCACGACCATCATCACGATGGGGGTGACGCCAAGCGACCCCTTTAATTTTTGCTTCTCAACCTCTCCCATGGGAGCCTCCTCAATCTTTAGCTATCAGGTCATGAGTGCATGGACAGAGGCTGGATGCCTGCCACGACGCTGATGTCAGTATCGAGAAATCCCCTCCAGTAAAACTTGTTTTGATATGACAACTCGTTGTCTTCAGTCCACAAGCCAATGAACCGAAATAGCGCATCGAGCACGGGGATGGTGCGCTTTTGTCCCCTCGATATTCCCGGAGCCTTGTCCGGTTGGGCTTACGTGGGGTGGTATACGAGTTGCATAGTCAGGAATGCTTGGCTCTGTAACGATGGAGGTCTGAATGTACCGATCCACTGCTCAAGATTCCTCAAGACCCGCGACCGTGATGGGGGCTGTGGTTTCTGGATTCGCGTCTTTCCTGCGCCTTCAGGGCGCAGAGGCTGAAGACATATTCGAGCGCTCTGCGATAAATCCGGACGTGCTTGGTGACCCTAATCAACCCATTTCGCTGCCGGCCTTTCTCAAGGCTGTTGATACGGCGGCGACGTTAACGGAGAACGATAATTTCGGTCTCTGGCTGGGTAATCAGTACCGTCCCGAGTACCTGGGGTTATGGGGATATGTTGGGCTTTCGTCTGCAACACTCGGTGATGCCTTATTGAACATGAGCCGATTTTTCCCCGAGTTTCAGAGCCGTAGTTTTTTCAAGGTCAATCATTTCCAGGGCAAAGTTCGCCTGGAGTATGGGTTGTTGGACAGCACTATCATCAGTCGCCGCCACGATGCTGAGATGACGCTTGGGAACGTCTTCAATGTGATGCGTAGGGCTTTAGGTGAGCGCTGGGCACCCTTGGAGGTTCACTTCAGTCATGCTAGGCCGGAGTGCTGGCAGGATCACCAGAAGGCTTTTCGGACAGACGTGCGATTCGAACAGTCGTCGAATGCGATCATCCTCAATGCTTCTGATCTCTCCCGAGCGATGCCTGGGGCTGACCCGCAACTGCTTTTGATCGCACAGCAGAGTTTTGGTGTACTGCGGGTCGCAGGCTCAGTTCGGCTAACGACAGCCGAGCGAGTACGCTCTGAGATCATCGATTCGATTCCAGGAGGAGTGCCGCGTATTGAGCAAGTTGCTGACCGATTGGGGATTCCCGTGTGGACGCTGACTCGTCAACTCAAGGATGAAGGGCAAACTTTTTCGGGCTTGTTCGACTCGGTACGCAAGGAGATGGCCTACTACTACCTCGAAAAGACTGCGATCAACATATCGAAGCTCGCCGAGCTTCTTGGATATACAGAGACGTCTAGTTTCACCCATGCGTTTAATCGTTGGACTGGTGAATCGCCGAAACGCTGGAGGGATCAAGCTCGCTACGCCGAATCCTTAGGGGAATAGCAGGTATCAGCTCACTCTTCTTCAGTCCTACGCCTCGAGTGAATGTGGCCTCTTTCCAACAGGGAAAATCCGAGAGCTGTGAGCTCCTGCCCTTGCGATGACGCCGGCTCATAGGCACTGAGATAAGAAAGCCTTTCCCCTGCTCGTCGATTCAGCCAGGAGCGGGATTTACCCATCGACTGCATCACCCTGAGATCCCTTTCCAATGTTTTCACCACTCGCCGTTGTAGCCAAAGCCCCTTTGGCGGGCCTACTAGCGAGAATCCAACAAAAAGTAGTCCCAGGCCAGCTACGATACCTAAGTCGGTAGTTAGGGACTGATCCACCGCGAACGTCATGTAATTACTCGGCTGTATGGTTACCGCAAAGGTAAGGCAGAAGCCAAGACCATAGGGTGTCAGAGCAGGTGAGGTCATTGCCATAAGGCCTAGGAAAAGTGGCCCGGCCAGAACCACCATCAGCGCTAGGAAATGATTCGGGCCCTGGGCAAGCAGTGGCAGCACTATCAAAACGACAATAGGCACCGCTAATGCCACTCCGACGATAAGTCTCCGCACGATCAACGTCGGCGCTGGAGCTGCAGCGAACATTTGCGAAAAGAGCGTTGGAAGAACCATCATCATGATCAGTGTAGCAGGCCCATCCGACGATACCCAAAGCGTCGCCGCTGCCATGAAAACAAGGCTATTCCGAGTCGCTGATCTTGCAGCCGCGTGCCAATCACGATGACGCTTCAAGCGTTTACCTGGATGAGAGCACGGCTCGCCATTGGGAGAGGATTGAGTAGCTTCGAGTATGCTCAGCAGTGCACCGGTGAATGCTTGAAATGCATCGTTTAGACCGGCGTCAAGCCACTCCTCAGCAACAACCTGCATTTTCTCTAGTAGCGTTCTCAGCCCAATAGTTTGGCTGTTGGAATCAAGCTCAGAAACTCTGGTCAGTTCTTTCGCAAATAACTCGGTGATGTCTGTGAAGGCCTGGCTGGTAGCGCCATCCTGCTCACTGAGCAAACGCTGAACTGTGTGGCCACTGGCCGCTAGCGTGAGCGCGTTTTGGCACATCCGCAGTGCCCTTGGTACGCTGTTCGCCAGTTCATACCTGCCTGCGTTTGAATCATCATTTATCTGCGTAACCAAGCTGATTATTTCAGTGCGCTCCTTATGAAGCGTCGCTTGATCTTCAGGGGTATGAACGAGCGTTTGGGCGTACCCTAAGCATGCCAGATGCAGACGACGGGCGTGGCCGGTAAGCAGTGCTTCAACCTTGAAGGGAAAGAAAAAAACACTGGCTAATGTCGCGCAGCTCGCCCCAACAAGTACCTCTGTCAGGCGTGCCCGAACCACCAGAAAAATCGACTCACTGGTCGTGATGGTGGGGTCGGCCATGGCAAACATCACGATAAGGACGGCGGTTACGGATACTAGAGCCGTGCCAAAGATGAAATTTACGTGGCGCTCCGTTGAGGCAACTGCAGATGTGATCGCAACACAAACGGTCAACGCGCCGATCGCAAGGCTGGGATATGGCAATAGGTTGTTCAGGATGAGCACAGCAACACAAGCTCCGAGGGTTGAGCCGATCACTAGGCACATAGCCTTCTCGATCACTAACCCTGTCTCAGGCCGAGCCTGCAACATCATCGACGCAACCATGGCCCAAAACGGCTTGTCGAGATCCAAGCTCATCGACACAGCGAGTGCCAATGTGACTGCTGACAGCCCTTTGGCTGCAAAGAGGACGCTGCGCAGGCTGGGTTGCAAGTAATGAGTCAGGATCGCTTTCATAAGTTCACGACTCGCGAAAGCGATGGCGAAAGCTTCACCGAAGCGTTCATCCCGGCGCTTAATCGTGTCCCATCGGGAACTGAATCGAGTTTGATATCGACAGGAATACGCTGTGCCAGTCTCACCCAGTTAAAGGCCTGCTGCACTTGGGGTAATAGCATCGGATCAGCTTGCGTATTCGAGTTCGCTACCCCTTTTGCGATGCTTATCACGTGCCCCTTAAGCGGCTTACCTTCGCTCATCAACCTCACATCAGCAGCATCCCCCTCGCTGATGCCGGGCAATTTAGTTTCTTCAAAATAGGCGGTGACGTAAAACGAGCCGTCTTTGATTAGAGAAAATGCTGGGCCGCCCTGAGTAACGTAGTTCCCCTCTTGCAGTTTGACGTTTGTGATAGTTCCGTCAGCAGGGGCTGTCACTCGTGTGCGGGCAAGGTTGATCCGAGCTGTCTCCCATTGTGCTTTGCTAATCTCATAGGCGGATTTCGCTATCAAAACTTGTGATCGTGCATTGTCTAGATCCTCCGCACTGATGGCGTTGATCTTAGCGAGAGGGACACGCCGTCGTTCTTGAACTCGAGCAAGTTCCCAAGCATGCTTGGAGTGTTCCATCTTGGCCTTTGCTTCATCCAGGGTGGCTTGATAACGAGCCTCATCGATTTCAAAAAGCACATCGCCTGTCTTCACCATTTGGTTATCTCTCACATGGAGCTTGGTGACCCAACCCGCGACGTCCGGTGCAACGATCACCACATCAGCTCTCACTCTGCCATCGCGTGTCCAAGGTGACTGGCGATAGTGATTCCATACCCACGCCCCCGAAAAAACGGTTGCCGTTGCAATCAATAGCGTCATGGTGACTCGCAATGCGCCGTTCATTTCAGATCCCCGTCCAGGAATGCCACTGTTGCTGCGACGTAGCAGACGAATAGCGAAAGCCCCAGCCATGAACGCCTGAGCGTCCAGTGTTTGAGCAGTGTGTGAGGAACCAGCAACTGGGTGATCACCGTTAACCCGCCCGCGATGAGGGCGCATAACACCATCGGGCTGACCAGGAGGCCGGCAACTGAAAATTCTCGAAGCATGCATCACTCTCAGGGCGTGTACCACAATACGGTAACTGTATCGTCAATTGCCTCGTACCGCAATGTGGTACAGTGCTCGAAAATTGGAGGTGCCGATGGACGTAGTCAATCAACAAGGCGGAAACGAAGAGAAAGGCGGCGGAATTCAGGTCATCGCTCGAGCTGCCAAGATCATGTATTTACTAGGGAAAAAACCTGATGGTCTGAGCCTTGGGGATATTGCTCAGGAGGTAGGGCTACCTCGCTCGACTGTGCAACGGATCGTCGGTGCGCTTGAAGAGGAGGGAATGATTCGAAGTGAGGGTATTGGCGGGATTCGCCTGGGTGCAGGCCTCTTGAGACTCGTTACCTACGCTCACGCAGATCGAATCACTGTCCTTCGACCATGGTTACATCGGCTAAGCGAAGCAGTTGACGAGACCGTTGTGTTATCGAGGCCCAATGGATTGCAGCTGGTGATTGAGCATCGAGTTGTAGCTGACCGAGAGCTGCTAGTGATGCCCCGGTTAGGCCAACTGGATAAGCCGCTTTATGGTACGTCTGCTGGTCGGGCGATTATGGCCTTGTATAGCGACGAAGAGTTAGGTGTCTTGTTTCAAGGCCAGGGCAGCAGGGAACCTGACTCGGGTTCGGTTGCGAAAATCTTCAAGCAAGTGGGCCTAATTCGAGATACTGGCGTGTCATGTGACCACGGCGAGCTAATGGAAGGGATTACCACGACTGCCGTTGCCCTAGACACAGTGTTGGGTCGGTTCGCTATTTCCATGCCTATCCCGACCTTCCGTTTTGAAAAAAATCGGGAAATTTACATCCGGGAATTGCTTCACTGTAAAGCTGGAGTGAGCAAAGAAATCGCCTGCACGGGGTGACCAGCGCTTGCAGTGGCTGAGTCACCCAGTCACTTTAAGTTTTTTTAGAACTCCCGTAACCAGCGGAGCTTGGGTAAGTGTGCTTCCGTTAGGCGTGGTACAGCTCGTTCTAGCCGAAGGCCATCCGCATGATCGTCGTCTGCCACAACAGCGGCCCCAGCCAGGCCCTTGACGCCGAGTTGGCCTTCTTGATCACCGCCTCGATGTAGCCTGGGGCGGCACCGTCCATGCGCTTGAAGGCCGGCCGGTAACCATTGGCGTCGGTCACCGCGATGCACTGGTATGCCTGGGCGTCGCCGGGCGGGGGCAGTTGGGAATACGTGATGTTGCTGATGGTGGTGTTTGCCGGGGTAATGGTGATTGGGGACGGCAAGTTCTCGCTGGATGGCTGGTTGTTGCGTCGGGGCTGGATGTCGCGTCGGTTGATGTGGCTGGCATTCAACGCTAACGGCGCAAGTCTGCGCGGGTAGGAGTGGAAAGCGGAGTAGGCGAAACTTTAGCAGGCATGGCAGACTCCGCACCTTTGGTTACTGGATGTTTCTAGGTGGACAAGATTGACCGTCGCCAAGGCATGGCTGATGTCGCCCAATTGGCCGGCGTCAGCCTGAGTACCGTCGACCGTGTGTTGAACGAGCGTGGCAGCGTTTCCGACAGCAAACGTCGCAAGGTGCTGCAGGCAGCCCAGGCGCTGGGGCTCAAACGCCTGCTGCCTTCTGCGCTGCATGGCTTGCTGCGCTTCGACTTGCTGCTGGTAGACAGCGCCACCGATCATTACCGGCGCCTGGCGGCTGCCTTTGTCAAACAGGCGCAGATGCACCGCTCGCGGCTGGTGCTGCAGCGCCATGTCTGGCAGGAACGCGATCCTCAGCAACTGCTGGATCTCATCAACCAGCCCAGGGTGCCGCGCCAGGGGTTGATCGTGGTTGCCCAGGACACCCCACAGGTGCGTGAAGCCCTTAGTGCGCAGGTCGCTGCCGGCGTGCCGGTGATACTGGTAACCAGCAGCCTGCCCGGGCTGGAAGGGGTGATCTACGCGGGGATCGACAACCATGTCGCCGGCCGCGCTGCCGGGCGGCTGATGAGCCAATGGGTTGCCCCGACCCATGGCCGTGTGCTGCTGGTCACCAACTCATTGCTCTATCGCGCCCATCAGCAGCGTGTACAGGGCTTTCTCGAGGTCATGGCCGAGCGGGCGCCGCAAGTCGAGGTGCTCGGCCCGGTGGAGTGCTTCGACGACAACCAGCTCAATGCCGCAACGATCAGCGAGTATCTGGCTCAGGATGCTGGGGTGGTCGGGCTGTACACCACCGGCAGCGGCTCGACGGGTGTGCACCAGGCGCTGTCCGGCCATGCCGGGCGGCTGGTCTGGATCAGCCATGAGGCGACTGCGCAGCATGCCGACATGCTCCGCGCAGGGCTGCTGTCGCTGGTGCTCGATCAGGACCCTGAAGGGCAGGCCGAAGCCGCCATCCAGCAACTGCTGTACGCCAACGGTGACTTGGACGCACCGCCACAGGTGTGGCCGCAGCTGCGTATGGTGATCGACGAGACCCTCCCGCCTGCCACGTGTTGAAGCTATTTTGACGTAAACACGTCAACGCTTCGATGGCGCGGCGTTATGTCGCGCCATAGACTGGCCCCGCTGTGATCGGCAGGTTGCCAGGTTCACTCCCCAGTACACCGCGTTTTTCGTTCATCCGCCCAGATCCCCATCGCCCCTGACGAGCCTGTCTGTGCTCGCCGTGTGCCTTTGCGCGCCCGAAATTCCGCGACCTGCCGCACGGATCCCCGTGATTGTCGATAAGGAGAACTCCATGAAACGTAGGGACGCCTTGCGTTCAATGGGTGCGTTGTTCGCCGCCGCTGGCCTGGCCAAGGTCGGCGCAGTGGAACTCAAGTCGGTGCCGCCGGAAACCGGTCTGAACCGCGAAATGCTGCCATCGCCGGTGATGAGCGGCGGCCAGGGCAATGTGTTCAAAGGCCAGGCCCGTGCCACCCTGACTGCCGTGTTCGACCGCCTGATTCCCCATGACGAGCTTGGTGCTTCGGCCAGCGAAGCCGGCTGCGTGGATTACCTCGACGCGCAGATGAGCGGCCCCTATGGCGAGTCGAAGGACCTGTATCTGGAGCGCCCGCTGCAGGCCGACGAGTCTGCGCTGATGGGCCTGACCATCAGCCTGCGCAGCCGCCGCGACTACACCCTGGCCGGCCTTGCGTTCATCGACCAGCACGCCCGCCAGCTGCACGGCCGCGCCTTCGCCGAACTCGACGGCGAGCAGATGGACGCTATTTTGCGCCAGCTGGACGAAGGCCGCCTGGACTGGGAAGGCGCCGGCAGCGGCAGCCGCCTGTTCGAATTCCTGCTGCTGAGCGTGCGCGAAGGTTACTTCGCCGACCCGCTCTACGGCGGCAACCGCGGCATGGTCGGCTGGAAGCTGGTGGGCTTCCCCGGCGCTCGCTACGACTACCGCCAGTACATCGATCGTCGCGGGCAGGACCTGGGCCTGACGCCCATCAGCCTGATCCCGGTGAGCTGAGGCCAGAGGAAACCAACATGGCAATTACACGTAAAAAAGCTGACGTAGTCATCGTCGGCCTGGGTTGGGCTGGCTCGCTGATGGCCGAAGAACTGACCCGCGCCGGGCTGGAAGTGGTGGCGATCGACCGCGGCCCGTGGCTCGACACTTCCACCGACACCCCGCCTGCCGTCGACCCCGACGAGCTGCGCTGGACCATCCGCCGCGAGCTGCTGCTGCAGCCGGGCGATTACACCCTGACGTTCCGCAACCACTCCGGCCAGACCGCGGTGCCGACCCGCGAGCTGAAAGCCTTCCAGATGGGCAAGTCGGTGGGCGGTGCGGGCTTCCACTGGGCCGGCATGGCCTGGCGCTTCTCCGAGTGGGACTTCCGTGTGCGCTCGGCCACCCTAGAGCGTTATGGCGCGAGCAAGCTCAAGGGCCTGGAACAGGTACAGGACTGGGGCATCACCTACGCGGATCTTGAGCCGTTCTACGATCGCTTCGAACGCATCGCCGGCATCTCCGGCATTGCCGGCAACCTGAACGGTGAGATCCGCCCCGGCGGCAACCCGTTCGAAGGGCCGCGCAGCCGCGAATTCCCGACGCCTGCGCTGAAGGATTCGCGGCTGATGCAGATGTACCGTGACAGCACCGCGCAGATGGGCCTGCACCCGTTCTACATCCCGGTAGCTCACGTTGGCGCGGCCTACGTCAACCCGCTGGGCGTGAGCATGGCGCCGTGCACCTACTGCGGCTACTGCATGTTCCATGGCTGCGGCAACTACTCCAAGTCTTCGCCCCAGGCCTGCGTGATCCCGGCACTGATGCGGCGCAAGAACTTCACCCTGATCACCCAGGGTTATGTGACGAAAATCCACAAGGCCGAAGACGGCAAGACCGCCACCGGCGTCAGTTACTTCGACGAGCAGGGCCGCGAGGTCATTCAGCCTGCCGATATCGTCGCACTGTGCTCGTTCACCTACGACAACGCCCGCCTGATGCTGCTCAGCGACATCGGCAAGCAGTACGATCCGGTCAGCCAGACCGGCACCATCGGCCGCGCCTACAACTACCAGACTTGCGCAGGCGCCCACGTGTGGTTCGAGGACGAGACTCTCAACCCGTTCATCGGTGCCGGCGGCCTGGGCATCCAGGTGGACGACTACAACGGCGACAACTTCGACCACAGCCAGCTCGACTTCATCGGCGGTGCCGGCTTGCTCACCGTTTCCCGCGAGGGCATGCCGATCGGCCGGGCAGGGCTGTTGCCTCCGGGCAGCCCGCGTTGGGGCAAGGGCTTCAAGCAGACCTACAAAGACAACTACCAGAACTACGGGATCATCTTCGGCCAGGGCACCTCGATGCCGGCCCGCGATGCCTACCTGTCGCTGGACCCCAACTACAAGGATCGCTGGGGCACGCCGCTGCTGCGCATGACCTTCGACTGGAACCAGAACGACCGCAACATGGCCCGCTTCATCGAGCAGCGCGCCGTCGACATCGGCAAGAAGATGGGTGCCAAGCACGTGCACACCTTCAACTCGGCCGCCAAGGCGTGGAGCCCGTACGACGAGAACTCCAACCACACCCAGGGCGGCATGGTCATGGGCGAAGACCCGCGTACCAGTGCGGTCAACACCTACCTGCAGAGCTGGGACGCGCACAACGTGTTCGTGGTCGGCGCTTCGGCGTTCCCCACTAACGCCGGCTACAACCCCACCAGCACCGTGGGCGCCTTGGCCATCCGTACGGCGCGGGCGATCCATGAGAAGTACCAGCACAACCCCGGTTCCCTGGTGTGAGGCCTGTCATGATCAACAAGAAAACCGCCCTGATCGGCGGCGGCGTGGTGGCCCTGGCCGGCGCCGTGATGCTCGGCCTGGTGATCCAGGCCAACTCCACCGCGCGCTCGCAGGTGGCCGATGACAGTGTGCGCCTGAGCGACTTCAAGTCCACTGACGCGGCACTGATCAAGCAGGGCGAGTATGTGATGCGCGGCGCCGACTGCGCGGCCTGTCACACGGCCAAAAGCGGCGACTTTGCCGGTGGCTACGTGATCGGCACGCCGTTCGGTGACATCCAGTCGTCGAACATCACCCCCGATCGTGAAACCGGCATCGGCAATTACACCCAGCGCGACTTCTTCAATGCCGTGCGTCAAGGGCAGGGCCGCCATGGCCTGTTGTTCCCGGCCATGCCGTACACCGACTACACGCGCATGAGCGACGATGACCTGCGCGCATTGTGGGCGTTCTTCAGCACGCTCGAGCCGAAGGCGCACAAGGTCGACGAACTGGTCGGCATGAACTTCCCGTTCAACCAGCGCCTGTTGATGGCGGGCTGGAACTGGATGTTCTTCGACAACAAGTCGTATGTCCTGGACCCGGCGCAAAGCCCCGAGTGGAACCGTGGCCGCTATCTGGTCGATGGCGCTGGCCACTGCGCCGCCTGCCACAGCCCACGCAACGCCCTGGGCGGGCCAATCGCTGCCCAGGCGCTTCAAGGTGACCTCCTCGGCACCTGGTTCGCGCCGAACATCACCAACGACCCGCACCAGGGCTTGGGCGACAGCAGTGTCGAGCAGATCGTCGACTACCTGAAGACCGGCAGCGACGGCGTTGCCGTGGCCAGCGGGCCGATGGCCGAAGCGATCGAGAACTCCACCCAGCACCTGACCGACCAGGACCTGCGCGCCATTGCGGTGTACCTCAAATCGTTGCCCGGCAACCCGCAGCCAGCACCGGCAGCGCTGGCCGGTAATGATGCCCGTATGCAGCGTGGTGGCCAGGGTTACGAGGTGCATTGTTCGGCCTGCCACGGCACGGCGGGCGAGGGTGTGAGCCACATGATCACCGGATTCGCCGGCAACAAGGCGATCCTCGCGGACAACACCGACACGTTGACCAGCGTGGTGCTGGGCGGAGCGCGGGCGGTGCATACCCATACCTACGTCACCGGTGCGGGGATGCCGGCGTTCGACTGGAAGCTCAGCGACGTCGAAATTGCCGACATTCTCACCTTTGCACGCAACAGCTGGGGCAACAGTGCGCCGGCAGTGACGGCGGAGGAGGTGGCGGAGATGCGCAAGCAGCTCGACTTGCCGCAGCAGATGCGCGCCAGCGTTCAGTAAATACCAGGTCCGGCCCTATCGCCGGCAAGCCGGCTCCTCCAGATCTTGTAGGAGCCGGCTTGCCGGCGATAGGGCCCTGACAGGCACCACACCAATAACAAAGAGAACATGATGTTTACTTTCAAATACCGCGTACTGCTGGTCGCCATGGCTTGCGCTCAAACGGCCCACGCCGCCGATCCCTTCGCCAGCGATTCCCCCTGGGCCCTGGGCGACTGGAACGGCACCCGCACCACCCTGGCCGAAAAAGGCATCGACTTCGAATTCGCCTACGTCGGCGAATTCGGCGCCAACCTCGGCGGCGGCTACAACAAGGACCGCAGCGCCAGCTACAGCGACCAGTACTCGCTCGGCGCCAGCTTCGACCTGCAGAAGCTGCTCGGCTGGCACGACGCCCGCTTTCAGCTGACCGTGGCTGACCGCAACGGCGACAACATCTCCAACGACCGCGTCGGTGACCCGCGTGTCGGCACCCTGAGCTCGTCCCAGGAAGTCTGGGGGCGTGGCTCGCACTGGCGCATGACCCAGCTGTACTACCAGCAGGCGTTCTTCGACCGACGCCTGGACATCAAGGCTGGCCGCTTCGGCGAAGGCGAGGACTTCAACAGCTTTGACTGCAACTTCCAGAACCTGACCTTCTGCGGCTCGCAGGTCGGCAACTGGGGTGGCATCTGGTACAACTGGCCGATCACCCAATGGGCGCTGCGGATCAAGTACCAGCTCACCCCCGAGCTGTTCGCGCAAATCGGTGCGTATGAACAGAACCCGTCCAACACCCAGAACGACAACGGCTTCAAACTCAGTGGTAGCGGCACCGAAGGTGCGGTACTGCCGGTGGAACTGGTGTGGCAGCCGCGTATCGGCGGCCTGCCGGGTGAGTACCGCGCCGGCTATTACTACAGCACCTCCGATGCCAAGGATGTGCTCAAAGATAGCAACGGTCAGCCGGCCGTGATCAGTGGCGCGGCTTATCGCAGTGCCTCGAGCAAGCACGGGTTGTGGCTGGGCGCAATGCAGCAGGTTACTCGTGAGGCAAGCGATGCGTCACGCGGATTGAGCCTGTTCGCCATGGCCACGGTGCATGACAAGAAGACCAGCAAGGTCGACCACTATGTGTCGGTAGGCGCGGTGTACAAGGGGTTGTTCGCGGCACGGCCGCAGGATGACATCGGCCTTGCAGTGTCCGAGGTGCATGTGAACCCGGCGTACCGCAAGAATGCGGCGCTGACCAATTCGGCCAATGGTATCGAGGATTACGATGACCCGGCTTACCTGCCGGTCCAGCAAATCGAGTACAACGCCGAGCTCAACTACGGTATTCACCTGGCCGAGTGGCTGACGGTGAGGCCGAACCTGCAATTCGTCCGGCACCCAGGCGGGGTGAGGCAGGTGGACGATGCCTGGGTCGGTGGGTTGAAGGTACAGGCGACATTCTGATTTCCATCATCACGTGCTGAAGGCGCAGGACAGAGGTAAGCTTTGCCCGTCAGCCTTTCTACAACAACTGCTGGGCGCCGGCCGTGGCCTAGGCGCGTAGGCTTGCCAGATCCAGTCCAATCAACTGGCCTGTGCACTTGACGATGCGGCCGTCCGCGATGACGGTATCGACATCGGCAGGGCTTGCCGACTGGACGATGCATGCCAACGAGTCGTTCACCGGAAACATCCGCAGCCTGCGGCTGTCGACAAGCGGCAGGTCGGCTCGCTTGCCTACAGTGATCGAACCCGTTTGTCTGCCACTGTCCAGCCGCGTCAGCACATCCTTGAGATAGGCATACGGATCATGCCCATTCATACGCGCTGTTTGGATCAGGCTCATGATTGCAGCTGCCCATTTAGCACTGCGCAGCGACCCGGCAAACAGCCGGTTCGAGCGTCCAAGTGCCCATGGCAGCATCTGATTCTCGACCTGATTGTTGTCGATGGGCACAGCCCCATCGCCCAGGTAGCGCGTCAGCGCTACCCAGCGTTTCAGACTGTAATCGAAGGCTTTCGCCGTAGCTGATCCGCTGGGCACCAGGTCGCGCTGGGCCAACATCCAGTCATGCAGTTTGTTGATTATCGGTGCCGCCATTTCCTGCCGTATTCGCCAACGGTCATCATCACTCATGTCTCGCGCTTGGAGTTCGATCTCGTACAAACCGCTGATCGAGTGCAGCGCCTGTTCGGCCAACTGGCTTTTGTTCGCCACGTGCAGATCGAAAAACCTGCGACGGGCGTGGGCCATGCAACCGATTTCAGTGATGCCTTGCTCAAAACCAGCTTTGTAGCCTGCGAAGTCATCGCAGACCAACTTACCGTTCCAGTTGCCTAGGAAGTTACGCGCATGTTCGCCAGCACGGCTTGGGCTGAAGTCGTAAACCACCGCTTTTAGCGCCGAAAATGGCGTAGTGCTGTAGGCCCAGACGTAGGCCCGGTGCGTTTTCTTCTCGCCTGGCGCAAGCATTTGCACCGGTGTTTCATCGGCTTGAATCACGCCCTGGTTCAGCATGGCTTCACTCAGTGCATCGACCAGCGGCTGGAGCCGCACGCCGGTTTGCCCAACCCGCTGCGCCAAGGTCGAACGAGCTATTACCAGCCCGGCACGGCCAAAGATTTTCTCCTGCCGGTACAGCGGCAAGTGATCGGCAAACTTGGCCACCATTACGTGGGCCAGCAAGCCTGCGGTCGGGATACCTTTGTCGATAACCTGCGCCAGCACCGGCGCTTGGAGCAGGGCTTCGCACTGGCGGCAAGCCCACTTACCACGCACGTGTTGCTCGACGGTAATCACGCCCGGCGTGTAATCCAGCTTCTCGCTGACGTCTTCGCCAATGCGCTGAAGTTGGCAGCCACAGGCGCACTGAGTGTTTACGGGTTCGTGACGAATCACGGTGCGCGGAAACTGCGGCGGCAATGGCGCACGTTTCAGGGATTGCCGTGGTTCGGCTTGTGGCGAAGCTGGAAGGAGCCGTTTCAGCTCTGCTTCGATAGCTGCAAGGTCTGTGTCGAGCAGATCATCCAGAAAGCTGCCTTGCGCTGGGCTGATCTACTCGCTGCGCTTGGCAAACTTGTGGCGTTTAAGAAGGGCGATTTCGTAAGTGAGTTGCTCGATGATGGTTTCATCGTTCTGGATCCTCCTGCTCATCGCCTCAACTTGGGACTGCAATTGCAACGCCTGTGCCGCCAAGTCACGAAACTGTTCCGGGGGCATCTGGTCGAGGTTGAGCGGGAAGGCCAACGACAAGCAGACAGGTCAAATGGCCGGCGATTAAAGCATGCTGATCACACCACCTAAGCCGACTCGCTGCCACGGCAACCGCAGTACCAGCGCCTGGGGTTGTTCACTGTCGAGTTCGACCTCGCAACCATGGCGAATGCCGGGCCAGTGAAACTTGCCTTGATTCAGTCGCCGCGCGGCAAGCCAGATACCCACGCCATTGTGTACCAGCACTTTCATCCGGTTGGCCCGGCGATTGGCGAAATAAGCGCAGTGCGGCTTCGCCGCACCGAACACCGCGATCACCCGGGCTAATGCGGTTTCGGTGCCAGCGCGCATATCCATCGGCTCGGTGGCCAGCCAGATCGCATCGATGCGGATCATTGGGCCACAGCCCGGATAAATTGCGCGCAGCCCTCAGGATCTGAGACTGGCCATTTCACCGTGATCAATTGCCCGGCGATGGGCAGTTCGATGACCACTGACACTTCGGCTGGCCGTTTAGGGGCGGTCTTCAGCGGGACGAATGCTGGTAGCGAGGTTGTCGCGGGCTGATCTCGATAGAGCGGCATCCATTTGCGGATGACGTTGGCATTGATGCCGTGGCTGATGGCGACACTGGACTCAGTTGCGCCAGGTTGCAGACATTCCTGAACGACCTGGGCCTTGAATGGTTTGGGATAAGAGCTTCGTTGGCGCATGGAAATCCTGGCGATTACGGGTAATCGCGTCCGCTTAAAAATATGCGGACACCATCGCCCTTAACGCAGGAGTTCGGAAGGTGAGTTCGCCGGATGCTTACCAGCTACGGGCTGCATTCCAGCTCCTTCATGTAAACACCGGTTTACAAAAGCCAGCCTTTCAGTGTGGTTGCTTCGTTGCCCGACCGGCAGCTCCTACGGATGTGTTGACTTTTGATCGCGTGTTTCGTATAAGGAAACACGAGGTATTTTTGGATACGCCGGCGACGCGAGAAGTTACAGGTGCCGCTGGCGGTGAAGCTGGATATTGATGAGTGGTGTACGACCACACAGAAGGTATCGGAATGAAAATCCTTGTGGCTGAAGGGAATGTGCAGTTCGCTCGTGAGTGGTACCGATCGATAACGGGAGAGACGCAAGGCGAGCAGTACGCTTCAGTGATCAAATCACTGAGCTCAAATATTCAGGTAGACATCTTGAATCTACCGGATAGCGATCAAAACTCGCTGCTCGACTTTGATAGGTATGAGGGTATCGTACTAACTGGTTCATCATTGAATGTATATAACCAATCTCCCGAAGTGGAACGCCAAATAAAATTTGCGCGTCGTGCCTTTGATTCGCAGGTTCCGTTTTTCGGATCTTGTTGGGGGCTTCAAGTGGCTAACGTGGCTGCTGGCGGCGAAGTAGAACTGAATCATCGCGGGCCAGAAGTAGGAGTCGCTCGCAGAGTATCTCTCACAGATTTAGGCGCTCAACATCCTATGCATAAAGGGCGTAAAACTTCCTTTGATGCTTTAGCAATTCATTCGGATCATGTCACACGCCAGGCCGAAGGCATGAGTGTTACGGCTACTAACGAGATTAGCGAAGTTCAGGCGGCGGAAATTTTATATAAAAATGGCTGCTTTTGGGGTGCGCAGTTTCACCCAGAGTACAGTTTAAATACTCTGGCAGATGTATTGGGTATGTACGATCAAACGCTGATATCAAATAGAAATTTATTTTTGGGTGGGAAAGAATTCAAGGGCTACATTGAGGCGCTGCGAGTTCTGCACAAAGACTCTAGTCGTCAAGATATTGCGTGGCAGTTAGGTTTAGATGGTGACATTCAAGACGATTTTAGTCGAAGCTGTGAAATCAGAAATTGGCTTGAAACCAAGGTGGGGGCCCCAGTAAGGCAAAAAAGTGATAGATCTGTATTATTCAATTACAGCTATCTAGTAACAGCTACATTGCCGTATTGAGTGCTCGCTCGGTGAGAGTCTACGGCCTCGCTAAGCGCGTTGATGGATGTCTACGATTTTCAATGTACAAACAAAAACAAAATGAGGAAATCCTATGTCTAGTTACAAAATCGTTTCGCCTATCGATGGAATGCCTTTTCTGTCAGGTAACACTGCTAATGACACCGAGGTAGCTGCAGCCTTAAATTCGGCAGAGGAAGCATTCCAGTCTTGGCGATTCTCCTCCAAGCGCGAACGAGCAGACCTGGTAATTGCGCTGGCAGATGAGCTGATTCGGCGGTCGGATGAGCTGGCCAAGGCTGTATGTGTATCGATCGGGCGGCCAGCCGGTCAAGCTAACGAAGCGCCTAGATTTAAGAATGTGACTTTGGCGCAGATCGAGGCTCTTGAAGAACTCTTGGACGAGCGATACCCAAGTGACGAGCAAGTGACCCGATTCGTGAGACGGTATGGACAAGGCGTACATCTTTCGATTGCCCCCTGGAACTATCCTGTAGGATTGTTACCTTGGTTGATCGTAACGCCAATCTTGGGTGGCAATACAGTTATCTTGAAGCATGCTGCTCAAACGACTCAAGTAGGGCGTATAGTCAGAGAGGCCTATAAAGCTATTAATGGACCGGCTGGCGTTCTGCAGGTTCTCGAACTTGAACATCGCCAAGTCGATAGCATCATCAAGTCCGGGCGAGCGAAAGGAGTTAACTTTATTGGCTCTGTTAGCGGTGGGCTTTCAGTTCATGCTGCAGCTGCAGGAACACTGACTCATGTCCATCTGGAATTGGGTGGCAAGGATCCGGCTTATGTTCGTAAGGACGCAGATATTGAGCTTGCTGTGGCTGAGCTAGCGGATGGTTGTTTCTCAAATGCAGGCCAGTCATGCTGTTCGGTTGAGCGGATCTATGTGGATAGCAATATTCAAAACGATTTCATCGAGTGTTTCCGCAACGAAATGCTCAAATATCAGATCGGAAACCCAAATGACGCCAGAGCAACTGTCGGACCTGTTGTAAAAGCTTCGGCGGCTGAGTTTATCAAAAATCAGATTAAACAAGCAGTGCAGATGGGCGCTGCATCTTTTGAGAGCCCCATGCTTGACCTGGATGTAGCAGACCAATCTGCTTACGTGCGGCCGACTCTCCTTACGGGTGTCACTTCTCACATGGAAGTAATGCGAGAGGAAACATTTGGTCCAATCGCTTGCGTTCAAGTCGTTGCCAATGATGACGAAGCTATTCGTCTCATGAACGACAGTCAGTTTGGCTTGACGGCTGGAATCTGGACGCGTGATCAGGAAAGTGGATTGCGCATTGCTGATAAAGTTGACGCAGGAACAGTGTTTGTAAACCGTTGCGATCATGCAGACCTTTATTTGCCTTGGGGCGGGCTGAAAAACTCGGGTATCGGACGAGGAAATGGTAAAGAGGGGCTGTTAGGAGTGATGGATGCTAAGTCTTTCCACGTGAGAAAGCTGTCATGAGTATTGATGCTTTAGAGCCCAACATACTCGCGCGCTATGTTGATGCTGCGGTAGAAATAATTCCAGGAGGCGCAAATGCGGAAATTGTCCTGATCTGCGAACACGGTGGTAGCGCGGTACCGTCTGCTTGGAATAACTTAGGTTTGCCTGAGGCTTTATTTGCCACGCATTATGGACAAGATTTAGGTTCGAAAGAACTGACGCTGAGTGTTGCCAGGCGATTAGGCGCGACTGCAGTTGTTGCAAATTATTCACGCTTGTATTTGGATTACAATAGGAAGTTTGATGATCCCGACTGCATTAGGTTAGATGTGGGCGGCATCCCGATTCCGGCTAACATAAATATAACTGAGCGTGATAGAAAGCTTCGTGAAGATATCGCGCGCAGGCCTTTAGAGCGCGCGATTGCAAGTTGGATGGAGGGCACTTTATCAAAGGCTAAAGTAGCCGTTTCCATTCATTCATTCACGCCGGTCTGGTATAATAAATTTCGCTCGTGCGAAGTTGGCGTGATGTGGCGTGATAGTGAAGCATTCCCTGCTAATCTACTCCAAAAAATCGCAGAGCAGGATGTCTATCGTGTCGATGAAAACCAACCATATAGCTTCAAGGACAGTGATTGGTTTACGCTCGATCGGCATGGTTTATCAATCGGGGTCGCAAACGCGTACATTGAGGTGCGCAACGACCTAATTGATACGAAAGCCAAGTTGGAATCGATGTCTGCAGTACTTGCTAAAGCAATTATACGTTCCGCATCAGAGTTTAAGTAAGCTAACGCAATGTTGTCAGAAGCGGGGTCAATTTATTGATTCCGCTTTTTTTATTGTCAAGCACAAAACTCTCAGACGTCTGGATTAAACCATGCTATTGATCATTAGCACGTCCACGGTCCCTTCCGGGGCTACGTACGCATGGGGCTGCTCTGAGTCAAACAGAACGCTCTCACCCTCGTTCAAAATAATTGGGTCGTAATACTCGCTCAGCAGTTGGAGTTTACCTCTAATTACGAAAATGAACTCTTGACCTGGATGCTGACGCCAACCACCAACTTCTTCAAAAGATTTGGCGGTGATTGTGACCTTCCAGTAAAGATTGTGATTCTCTTTGAAGTCGGCACAGAGGCTTTCAAGTCGCATGCCTTGAGTGGACTGTACTTCGGCGGAGTTGTTTCGAGTAATAGTACGCCTGCCGGTTGCTTTCGGTTTGCTTGATGATAGAAAATTCGATGCAGGGACTTTGAGAATGTCGGCAATCCGAAGTGCGACGCTTACGGTAAGCTTAGTTTTACCTGTCTCAATTTTGGACATTTGCGAAGCTGAAATACCGAGTTCTCGAGCCAATGAACGAAGGCTCATGCCTCGCAGGTTACGCTGTTCACGGATCTGGTTGACAATAGACACCTTAATGTTCCTACTCAATTATGCCTAGCGAAAATCGCTGAAATGTGAGCTTTATAGCACAGGATTTCCTAAATCTACAAATTATTCCATTTAGGAAACTCGATTGTCGCCCCATGCGTCAAGCATCGAATGCAGCGGGCAAATTGCATCGAAACGGTGCAGGCTAGAGGGGAGGTGTGGATTACTGAACAGTGACCGAGCAGTCATACTCAAATGCTAACGTATTGATAAAAAATAAAATTTTTTAAATTAAAATGTTACAAAAAGACGGGGGCTGCTTCAGCCCCCGCCCAGTCAATCCGCGCCTTGACGGCCGAACAAGTACCTTTTAATACTTGAGCATAAGACCGCCATCGACAATCAAGTCTGTGCCAGTGATGTAAGCCGATGCGTCAGATAGCAAGAACATAGCTGCATTCGCCATGTCGGCGGCTTCACCGACCCTACCCATGGGGACATAGTCAGCTGCGTTCTTGAGCTTCTCAGGTGAATCCCAGCGTGCCTGCATAGGGGTATGGGTGATACCTGGATAAATAGTATTGGAGCGAATCCCTTCAGCGGCTAACTGCATTGCAATTGATTTGGAGATCGCTGGGATACCAGCTTTAGAGGCTGCATATGCGTCTTGAGGAGCGGTGTCGCCACGCAAGCATTGGACAGTGGAGAAGTGCACCATTGAGCCGCCGCCTGATTTCCGCATGTAGGGAACAGTCGCTCGGATCGTATGCACCAGGGTTTTCAAATCGATGTCCATGACCTGATCCCAGACATCCAAATCGATATCAAGCAGTGACACATCCTTACCGAACCACAGTACACCTGCGACGTTGGCCAGGTAATCAATGCGGCCGAATCGATGATAAGCATTTTCAACTGCTTCGTTGACGAAGCGTGGGTCGGTCAAGTCGCCTTTTGCAAACAGGACCTTGTCAAAGCTGGCCAGCTCTTCAGGCATGTCTTTGACGTCAATTGCTAGTACCGAGGCGCCTGCCTCGAGCATTTTTTTTGACAGAGCCAAACCCATACCGCCACCTGCTCCAGTCACAACTGCCACTTTGCCAAAGAAATCGTAGTTAACCATGTCCACTCCCGCTTGATTGTTGTTCTGCATTCACAAGCTCAGATGATCCAGGGATGCCGGAGTTGAGCTATTGGTGTTTCCAGTGTGGAAACATGTTTCTTTTTATAGAACCTGGTGTGTTCTGTCAACACGCGCTTTGCGGAGCAATGGGTCAGTAGAAACGGTCGATACCATGCGCAAATGAGAGGTATTCGCATGGGGATTGCTGTGCTAGAGCTGGCAAAAATACGGCGATGTGGGCTAACTGACTGATTATTGGAGGGAAAAAAAATATGCTACAAAGCCGGCAAAAAAGTCTTGTCGTGAAACATGTTTCCAAATAGGATACACAAAACAACGACAAAAAGGGTGGCCGGATTATGAGCAACTCCAAGGAATTCGATCTAGTGATTGTGGGCGCGGGCCCGATTGGGTTGTATGCCGCCTACTACGCGGGTTTCAGGGGCCTTAAAACGGCCTTGTTCGACGGGTTGCCCCAGGTTGGTGGGCAGGTGGCAACCATGTACCCTGAAAAGCTGATCCATGATGTAGCGGGTTTCCCTGCCATCAAAGGCAGTGATTTCATTTCGAATCTGCTTGAGCAGTCGCGGCGGCAAGAATATGAACTGCATCTCGGTGAACTGGTTGTCGATCTGGTAGCGGAAGGTGATGGCTATGTACTCCAGACCGACCTCGGTGAGACTTACCATACAAAGGCAGTTGTACTTGCCGCCGGACTAGGAAAATGCACGCCGCGCTCTCTACCTGCATTGGAGGGTGTTCACTCTTCAAACGTAATGCATTTCATTTCAGAGCTCTCAGCGTTAGACAACAAACACGTAGTCATCGCGGGCGGTGGTGATAGTGCTGTCGACTGGGCAAATGCGGCGGCAGAAAGAGCTAAGTCAGTCACCGTTATACATCGTCGCGCACGCTTCCGAGCTCACGAGGCGAGTGTCAAGGAGATGTACAAAAAAGGTGTGCGAGTCATCGCCCCAGGCGAGGTTGTCGCTTACCACGAGGAGCAAGGACTCGAGTTCTTGGAAATCACGGGTGCTAACAATGAAAGTAAAGAAATTATTTCTTTTGACAAGTTTATTGTTGCGCTTGGGTTTCATTCGGATCTGGGCCCAATTGCTGAGTGGAAAATCAATATCGATGGTTTCAGGATTCCTGTTAAAGAGGATATGGAAACCAATATGCCACGCATATACGCTGTTGGCGATGTAAGTGAGTATCCAGGCAAGGTTCGGTTGATTGCTGTTGGGTTTGGAGAGGCAGCTATCGCTGTGAACCATGCTGCAGCTGCGATTTCTCCTGAAATGTCGGTTTTACCTGGCCATAGTACAAATGAGGTGAGCTAAATGCCTTATGTAATTACAGATGCTTGTATACAAAGTCGTGATCAAGCTTGCGTCGACGTATGTCCAGTAGATTGCATCTATGAAGCGAACAGCCGGCTATGGATTCAGCCGGACGAATGTACTGAATGCGGGGCTTGCGAGTCCGTATGTCCGGTAGAGGCAATTCACTACGTGGATATGTCGAGTGATAGTTCAGATCTGATTGAAGCTCGACAGTTCTTTGAAGAACCTCTACCTGGTAGAGGGGAAGTGATAGGTAGCCCGAAGGGGTCGCAAAAGATTGGAAAAATCCTGAGTGATCACCCAAGGCATCATGGTTGAGGTAGAAAACTAATAGCTGAGTTGTGCTAGTGCTCAGTCGGAATCTGAACAGGACATGCAAAATGAACAAAGACAACAATAAAGATCTCCTGAAAGTCCGTGAGTTTATTGAACGAAATAACATCGATACGATTCGGGTTGGAGCCGTTGATATTGATGGTGTCTGGCGAGGTAAGCAAGTTGGAGCTGAGTATTTTCTGGAACGAGTCGCCGTTACCGGAACTCAGGCTTCAAACGTATTGTTTGGATGGGATGTAACTGACACGTTGGTTGATGGCCTGTCTTATACAGGGTGGGACTCAGGCTATCCTGATATTTGTTTTATTCCAGACCTCAGTACCCTATCTCTTGTGCCTTGGCAGGCTAGAACTGCTTCAGTGATTTGTGATTTTTATACAACTGCCGGCAAGCCGTTATTTCTCTGCCCGCGGGGCATTTTAAAGCGTTCGATTGCTAAAGCAAAAAACATGGGCTACCAGTGCTTTGCGGCTTATGAGTTTGAGTTTTATCTAATTGAAGGCAGCGCTGATGATATTGCAGATAATAATTGGCAAAATATCGCGCCAGCCCGAAAAAGTGGGCACTGCTATAGTATGCTTCATTACTCGAGTTCTTCCGATGTCATGGGTGAAGTTCGCCAGTTTATGCGCGAAGCGGGCATACAGCTGGAGGCAACAAACAGCGAGCATGGACCAGGACAATACGAAGTCAACATCAAATATGGCGATGCACTCCAAGCAGCCGATGATGCGATTTTCGTGAAAAACGGCATCAAAGAGATTGCAGCTAAGCATGGCTTGGTTGCTACCTTCATGGCAAAGCCAAATGCAGAATGGGCAGGGTCTTCAGGCCATGTACATATGAGCCTGGCAGACGGTAACGGCGAGTCGCTGTTTGCAAACCCAGAAGATCCAGGCCAACTTTCGGCTCTTGGGAAGCATTTCTTGGCAGGCATGGTCAGCCATGCAAGAGAAATGTCCGCCATTTTTCTTCCCACCCTCAATTCTTATAAGCGTACTGCGGGTGCATCTTGGGCGGGCGGAAATGCTTCATGGGGGTTCGATAATCGAACCGTCTCACATCGCGCAATCACTTCTGCAGGTAGTGCAGCACGTGTCGAAAACCGCATTCCAGGAGCTGACACAAATCCGCACCTGGTGGTTGCGGCAATTCTTTTATCGGGTCTGGAAGGCATACAGAAACAGCTAAACCCGAATGAACCGATCCTAGGTAATGCTTATCACGTCAGCGCTGAGAAAGCAGATCCACTTGCGACTTCTCTGGAAGAGGCGGCGCGGCTCTTTAGTCAGAGCGAGACGGCACGTGAGATGTTTACCCCGGAATTTGTTGATCACTATGTACAAATGAAGAAATGGGAGCTCAGGCAGAACGCGGCGTTTATTACTGACTGGGAGCTTAAGCGGTATCTGAGCATTATTTAAGTTAGGAAATATCTGCCGTCGTCGATCTGGGCGGCGGCTAAAGAGTAGCGAGGAATGATGGGATGAGCGACGTAAATAAAATTGCTGAAAATTTTGATTTTCATGGCGAAGCACTAGACAATATTTTTGATACGTACGCAGCGTTGCGTAACGGTTGCCCAGTTGGACGCAGCAAGCACTATGGCGGTTTCTGGTTTTTGACCAAAAGTGACGATATCTTTGCCGCAGAGCAAGATCCTCAGGCATTCTCTGTTGCCCCGTCGATGATGGTCCCTTCCGTATCTGAAGGAATTCAGCTGCCTCCAATCGACATTGATCCGCCAGAACATACAGCCTATCGGCGAATCTTGCTGCCTTTGTTTACTCCACAAGAACTCAAAAAACTAGAGCAACCAATTCGAGATACTGCTCGAAGCTTGGCTGAAGAATTTGCTAAGAAAGGTAGCGGTGCTGACGCCTCGTATCAATATTCTCGACCATTGCCGACTATCATCTTTAGTCGTCTAGCTGGCTATCCAGAAAGTGACTGGCCAAAGTTCGATAAATGGGTCGATGACATTATTTATGAGCGGGTAGAAAAACCTGAAGTTGCTCAGCAAGCATGCAGAGATGTCTTTGCATACTTCGGGGACCTTCTCGATAAATGGGAAGATCCAGGTGAAAATCAGACCCTGATGGACTATCTCTGCAAGGCTAAGTTGGATGGGCGTCCACTGACCCGCGACGAACTTCTTCGCTATTGTTATCTGCTTTTCCTGGCAGGACTCGATACTACGGCATGGTCCATTCGAGCCGGTTTGTGGCACCTCGCAAATAACGTTGAGGATCAGCGCAAACTTCGTGAAAATCCCGAGTTGATCCCCATGGCCTGTGAAGAGTTTCTCCGTACATTGTCTCCAGTTCAAGTGATGGGGCGAACCTGCCTGAAGGACACCGTGATCAGAGGTCAAGAGATCAAGGAAGGTGACCGCGTCATGTTGGTCTTTGGCGCGGGCAATCGTGACGAAGAAATCTTCCCGGATCCAGACAAGATTGATATCGGGCGCCAAGAAAATCGTCATTTGGCTTTTGGCGGTGGTATCCATCGTTGCCTGGGTTCAAACCTGGGCCGTCGTGAGCTCGTTGTAGGGATCGAAGAGTTCCTGCGAGCCGTACCTGAGTTTCGCCCTGCAGACCCTAGTGAAAAATGGCATGGGGTCGGTCCGCTGAAACTCGCTTTTTGATGAGGGGTTAACTATGAAAGTTCAAGTTGATGAAGCTCGCTGCCAAGGTCATGCACGTTGTGTTTATTTTGCTCCGGAAGTATTTGAAATCGATGACGAGGGTTATGCAAAAGTAAAGCCTGGTTTTGAAGATGTCCCGTCAGAGCTACAGGATAGCGTAAAGAAAGCCTGCGCTAACTGTCCCGAATTGGCCATCAAAATTTCCTGACAGTGAGGGGCAGGGTTCGTGGTGATTATCCGAGTTTTGATTTGTGACGGTAATACCAGGGAAGATAGGGCGTCGTTCACTGAGTACACCGGGTGTACCCCAAGCGAGCATATAGCTGGGCTGCTCTTGGCTATGGACAATGACATAGTGATCGAAATCGTATTTCCGGCGGACCCTGATCCTGTGCGAACGCTCCCTTTGCATTTGTACGACGGCATACTCTTCACCGGATCAAATTCACACATTTATGATGGGCAGCCGAGTACTGCCAGGCAGTTGGATTTTGCGCGTAAAGCTTTCGCGTCCGGCGTACCGCTTTTCGGTATTTGTTGGGGGTTACAACTCGCCGCTGCAGCTGCTGGAGGCCGGGTGGGTCCTAACCGGGCAGACTATGGGATATGTGAGACGCCATTCGCTGCTGGTATCCAGCTCACGGATGCCGGAACGAAACACCCAATGCATAAGAGCCGTAACCTGCGATTCGATGAGTTTTCCTTTCATTCCGATGAGGTGATTGAGTTGCCTCAAGGTGCAGTTGTTACGGCTCGAAATGGAAAGTTCATACAAGCTGCTGAAATCAAGTTCGATAAGTCGATATTCTGGGGTGTTCAATACCATCCTGAACTTTTGGGAAGGGACCAAGCTGGATACCTTCGTGAAAGCGCAAAGTCGCTAGTTGCAGATGGGACGTTCGATAGTCTTAAAAATGTTGAGGAAATTGCAGCATTAATTGAAGGCTATAATCATGAATTAGATTCTCCTCGCTTGAATCAGCTTTGCTGCGGAGTTGACATGACACTGTTTGAGTACCGGCCGCTTGAATTAATAAACTGGCTGCAGCACCTTGTGATTCCTCGGGCCGCGAGCGACCGCGCTATTGGGTAAGGATGCCTCAACTCACAATTCCGTAAATGTGTTAAGAATGTTACGTATATCGTTAACGGAGAATAAGAAATGACTTCACCAAATGTTGAGCGCTCTGAAGATCCCGGAAATAAACAGCTGAAAGGGAACTTGGGGCCTATCGGAATCGCAATGATGGTGGTTGCCACTGCAGCACCACTAACGGTAATGGCTGGTATAAGTCCTCTCGTTATTAGTTTTGGTAATGGTATTGCGGCTCCGGTTGATGCCTTAACAGTTGGTTTTGTCATGCTGCTGTTTTCGGTTGGATTCGTTGCGATGTCTAAATACATCGACAATGCAGGAGCTTTTTATGCTTACATTCTGAAAGGAATGGGGCGAGTATTTGGCTTGGGTGCAGCTTCTCTGGCTGTATTTTCATATACACTCGTTTTGATAGCGCTTGAAGCCTATCTGGGGATCGTACTTAGCAATACATTTTCATCGTTGACTGATATGCATGTTCCATGGTGGGTCTTCACTGTAATGGTCATCGGTTTTGTTGGGTTTCTTGGCTATAGGAATGTGGAGCTCAGTGCCAAAGTTCTTGGTGTGGCTTTGGTGTTGGAGATTTTAGTTATTATGTTTGTCGATTTGTCCGTAATTATTAATACGGCACACGGTGGTTTTTCGATCGAGCCATTTTCTGTGTCTGAGGTACTGTCCGGATCACCTGGCCTTGGCTTGCTATTTACAATTTTCGGATTCATTGGGTTTGAGTCAACAGTTGTTTATAGAGAGGAGGCGGTTGATCCAGAGCGCTCTATTCCGAAAGCAACCTATATCGCTGTGGGGTTTATCTCATTGCTCTATTGCGTCTCCTTTTACTGTGTTGTAACGGGTATTGGTCTGGATAAAGTAGTTGATGTGGCGACGCATAATCCTGAAGGCATGTATCTTGATTTGGTGTCCACTTACTTAGGTCATGTCGCAAAGGACGCAGCTCAACTCCTCCTGATTACAAGTCTTTTTGCCGTCGTGATATCAATTCATAACATCGTAGCGCGCTACAAGTACGTGTTGGGCTCTTGTGGTGTTCTTATGGCACAGTTAGCTAGGGTCCATGATGTGCATTGCTCTCCATATGTTGCCTCGGCTGTTCAAACTATCGTGTCAATTATTCTGATTGCAGCGGCAGTTTTACTCGGTCTTGACCCAGCAACCGAAGTCTATGCTACTGGCGCCGCAGCTGGCACGCTCGGTTATATGATGATCGTTGTGTTGGCTTGCTTGTCGGTAATTCTGTATTTCGCACGGCACCAGGGCTTGGGAAGCGCTTGGAAAACAAAATTTGCGCCAGGTCTCGCATTTGTGGCGCTTAGCGGCTTTCTTTATATAGCCCTGATGAACTTGTCAGCCCTCACAGGTTCGGAAGGGAGCTTGGTAAACACACTGATTATTGTAGCCCTGGCAGTTGCGTTTCTTATAGGAAGTCTTGGTGGGATAGTTATGAAAATAAAGGCACCGAAACGGTTTGATGCGATTTTGGATGCTATGCGTTGACTTGTGCCTGCGCCACCGTTAGCCACGGCTTCGGTGGCGTATCCAGCTCCTCTCCATTAAGGGAAAACCATGGACGCACTTGCTAGGCATCCGATTTATGCACAGTATTGGCATGATAAGGCGCGACAGCAGCCGTATGAAGGTCGTTGTTTCATAAATGGTAGGTTTGTTGAAGCCCTTGACGGAGGGGTTTTCGATTGTTACTCACCTATTGATGGGCGGTTTTTGGCCCGTATCGCGTCAGGGAAATCTGCGGACGTAGATCTTGCAGTTGCAAGCGCTAGAACTGCATTTGAAGACAGGCGATGGGCCGGAATGCCTCTCATCATGCGTAAACAGATTTTAAACAAACTGGCGAATCTGGTGCTTGCCCGCAAAGACGAGCTAGCCCTTTTAGAAACCATGGATATGGGAAAACCAATTTCTTCTTCATGGAACGTTGATATCCCCGCCGTCGCGCAGTGCTTCCAATGGTACGCAGAAGCCATAGACAAACTCTACGAGGACATCGCACCTACCTCAGATGGACACTTGGGAATGATTACGAGGGAGCCTCTAGGCGTTGTCGGGGCCATTGTGCCCTGGAATTACCCTTTACTTACGGCTGCTTGGAAAGTCGCTCCAGCATTAGCAATGGGAAATTCGGTAATCCTTAAGCCTGCTGAACAGTCACCACTGACAGCCATTCGATTGGCTCAATTAGCGATTGAAGCCGGGGTTCCTAAAGGGGTCTTGAATGTGGTGCCGGGGTTAGGGCGTACTGCGGGAAAAGCTCTAGCCTTGCATAATGATGTTGACGGAATACTCTTTACAGGATCTACGGCAACTGGCCGTTTGTTGATGGAGTATTCCGCCAGAAGTAATCTTAAGAAAGTTAGCTTGGAGTTGGGTGGAAAGAGTCCATCAATTATTCTTTCGTCGTACTCGGATATCGAGAAGGCGGCTTCAATAGTTGCAGAAAGGATGTTCAGCAATCAGGTGCAAACTTGCATCGCACCCTCAAGATTGATCGTGGAGCGTTCTGTACATTCGCGAGTTGTTGATGCAGTGATGAAGGTTGCCGAAATGATGCAGCCAGCGGACCCGCTGTCACCTGCCACTCGTGTAGGAGCAGTGGTTGATGCTCGCCACGCTGATCGAGTGATGGGTTACATAGAACGGGCTGTTACAAGTGGTGCTCAACTTATCACAGGGGGGCAGCGTGCATTTGTGGAAACTGGCGGATCTTATATTGTGCCAACGATTTTTGACAATGTATCGAACGACATGGAGATAGTTAGGGAGGAAGTTTTTGGGCCTGTCTTATCAATAATAACTGTAGACAGTGCCACTGAAGCGGTCGCTGTCGCCAATGATACGTCCTATGGTCTCGGGGCAGGAGTTTGGTGTGATAAGCTTTCTGAAGCTCATCAGATTGCAAAAAAATTGCGGGCTGGAGTTGTATATGTTAACTGCTACAATACATGCGATTTAACGACGCCTTTTGGCGGTATAAAACAGTCAGGGCATGGTCGAGATAAATCTATGCGTGCTTTTGATGAGTGCACTTCAGTTAAGACGACTCTAATGGATATTAAAAATTGAGCAGCTGTCAATGAGTAATTCACCTGCTGCTGTCGACTCCATTGATCGGCTAATCATAAAGGCTCTGTCTGTTGATAGTAATGTTAAGCTCAAAGCGCTTTCCAAAATTGTTGGGTTATCATCACATGCGTGTAAGAATAGAGTAAGTAGGCTTTTGACTAATGGTGTGGTTAGGAGGTTTTCACTGGATGTTTCTATTGCGGCACTGGGGTTCGGTGTTGAAGCCATCTTACGAATCCGTCCAGAAGCAGGTGAGAGGGAAAATGTTTATAATATGCTAGTGCAGATGAAGAATGTTACGCATTTTGATACAGTTGGCGGTGACTATCCGTTCCATTGTCGTGCGTGCGCAGCCAGCTTGGAAGAGTTGGATAATAGACTTGATAGTATTAAAAAATATGCCTACGTAAATGTTGATGTGGTGATTACTTCGCCATTCAGTTCGCGTATCCAAGGGCTTTTATAGTGGTGATTAGTTGCGTAGGCTGGGAATTGTTCTTGGCTCAGTCGCATTCATAGTCGATTTATTTAGACAGCCCTCGTTTGCTACGATGTGGTTCCGATGCTTTTCGATTTTTCTTAATTTGTAAGATCGGTATGGGAATTGATACCGCCAAGAGATATAAATCGAGTCGATTGCGACTGCGGTCGTAATGGCGCTACCAAGAGTTCTCCTCCATCGTAGACAGGTCAGGACTGCTTCATTGAGATCGTGTCGAGTCTTTTCAAACAGGCGATCGAGATCTCGGTCTCCATCTCGTGTTTCAAATAGTTTGCGGAGTTGTTCTGCGTCGTTCAGTTTCCTGGGAGCCCAGCCACCGTACGAACTGTGATTCCGCACATTGAGTTGTCTCAAACTTGGTGCTGCCTTACAGCTATCGACCGATTACTAGGCGATGCCTGACCATGAGCGACAATCTTCCAGAATACATAGTATGCCTATTTTCTGAACTGTCTCCCTTATTTATGCAATCAAAGGTTGGCTGTTTCTGGTGATAATGGCTATTGCTTCACCGGTAAGGGCAATCATGCTTTGTGTAGTTGCAATGGAGGGTATATGGCTTTTAGGGCTGTTGCCCTTCGATATATGGCAAGCCACTGGCCCGCTCTATCCAACGCTTTGGAGAAATCCCAGCCCATCGTTTCAAAGCATTAGTAAAGCTCGAACTCTCTGTATAGCCAAGAATCTCGACGTGTCTTGAGATACTCATTGGGGTTTTCTATGTAGTAACAAGCGAGCTTTTTGCGTACTGAGTCGAATAGGCTGGAGAAGGTATGCCCTTCATCTTTGAGTTGACGGGTCAATGTCCAGATCTTGAGCCCTAAGCGGTTCGTCACCTGCTCGATGCGTGGCACTTCAGTATGGATGAACTCTACGATTTCGAATCGGACTCATACGTCCACGGTAAAGAGCACCGAGTTGGATAGTCGCAACACACTGAAGCTTTGTTCAGCGATGAGAAGGACCTGGGGATCCGAAGCGTTCAAAATCAAGGCGTTGGAGTTCTGTTAAAATCGAACTTCGGTATGAAAAGCTTTCTGATAATCGTGCCCGCACTCTGGTCGGCCATGGTGAAGTGCACATCTAGCGGTGACCAGTGCTCGCCTAAAGCCCTTCGCATGATATTGAACACGTTGCCCAAAGTCATTCGCAGATCGCTGCCACCTTATCGAGAGCGGTACACACATACGCTAACGGCTGGTTTCGGTTGAATGCAACACCTAAGCGACTAAGCCGAGCCTCGGCGATGATCGAGTTGTCCATCGGCGGGGCATCGATCATGGTCAACCTCAGATCCAGCAGCTATGCCCACGTTATCCGGGGTGAGACGCATCGTTGCGTTTTGGCTCGCTACCGCACCGATGGAAGTACGTGCCAGCACCGAGGCAGCATAAGTTCGGCTGATTGCTGCGTTTGTGTGTTCAAATCGCACAGCGTTTCTCCGCTCACTACGTTCTGAGCGAGCCGAATGAAAGTCCTGAGGCGTGAAGGAATGGGTGTTCGGCTTGCGACCCTGCGCGTAAACCAAGGTAAGTTCCATTGACCAGGCATTGGGCATTTGCCGCTACAGAAGCAGAACTGAAGGCGGTTAAACCACCTGTCACGCCAGTTGAGTCTTACCAGCAGCCCGCGTGTGTCTCAATCGCCGCAGCTTCCCCGCACGGTAGCTCGCAACTAACCGAGAATCGCCTAATGCGCTCGCGATAGCCAAGTCCAGCGCATCGGCGAAGACATCTTTGAGAAGCTGAACTAGAAGCTGCATATGGTAACCATCGAGCAACACGAGCGTGGCGATTGGGCCTGCCGTCATTGCGAAACGCTGATCGAGGCACCACTGCGGGCTCGAGTGTTTTAGGTGAGCGCCACGGCAAGTCATGGCCGAACGCTTACGACTCATTAGCCTAAATCATATGCAGCCTTAGAAAAGCAGGTTTGGCCTGGCTTTTTGATGCGGCCCGGCCAAACCTGTAGGGAGGTTAGAAAATCTTGATGGGGATCGTGGTTACTAGGCGGAATTCGTCGTAGCTGCCATCAATCTGTCCCGGGGAGCCACGGTGGTTGTAAACAATCGTCTTGAAATTCCATGCCTGCAATGGCCCTGATTGCACCACGTAAGATAAGAGTAAGCCGTTCTCATCATGGGTGGCGCCGTCAAGGCCTCTGACGTTGTAACCTGTGGCATGTCCATTTCGATCGCCATTGTAATGCGTTCCGTCGATGTCCCAACCCTTAGCATGCCAGAGGGTCAGAGCCAGGCCAGGTACGCCAAACACGGCGAAATCTAAGTCGTATCGAAGCTGCCAAGATTTTTCGTTGGGGCCGTTGTAATCCGAAAACAGGGCGTTAGCGAGGTAGTTGCTGGTCGACTCGAACACGTAATCGAAATATTCGTCGCCCATCACCTGCTGCCAAGCGAGCGTCAGGCTATGGCCAGCATGGCTTCCTGTGACGGCCAAGCTATATGCGTCATTCTTTATGTACCCGAGCCGCATCTCGCCTTGGTCTTGGGTGTGGTAGTAGCTGAAGGCAGTCTTGAGGGAATAACCTTCGTTGGAGACGAGCTTGTGGGTGATGCCGAGATAACCTTGATCCCACATATTCTCAAACCTGGAGCCAAATAAGCTGACGTCAAGGTTCGGGTAAACTCGGGCTGTTGCTCCAAGGTAATTCAGGCGATCACCCTTGATCGCCCTGTTGCCATAATATGAGGCAAGGTCTTCGGATCTGCTGCCCGTACGCAGAATCGCTTTATCGAAGCTGCCTGCCTGTATCTTCAACCAATCCCATTCGTTACTCGAAATAGCAGTGCCTTGAAAGCTGGATGGAAGGGCGCGGTTGTCTTTTGGGCGTAGCATGGGATTGTCGACCATCATCCGGCCCACTTTGATCTCCGTTTTCGAGGCTTTGAATTTTACGTCCGCAACAGCTAGGCGGCTCCACGTCGGAATCGCATCGCCGTCGCTATCCACGAGAACTCGGTCGGCACCGTTAGCAATCGCGCCATGACCCCGCTCGAGGGTTACTGCACTGAACATGCTGGCATCCAAACCAAATCCTATCTTCCCAAGTGTATATCCAGAAGAATAATTCAGCATCGCTGCCTGGACCCAGGTCGTTCGATCACGGGTGGTCTCGGCACCCCACGGTTTCTTTACACTAAGCAGCGTGGTACCCGATGTACGTTGAACTGCGTAAAAATTACGAAGGTTCAACGAGAGTCTTGACCCTTCCAAGAAACCCTCACTGTCAGCACTCGGTGCAGCGAGTGCAACTTGAACAAATGGTGCGCACAGTGAAAATATTGTGAGTAGAGAATATCGAGATGGCATGTTTCAAGCCCTATATCCTGCTTTTTATGATGTTGGGCGAACGTAGGCTAGCTGGTCGTGTAAGATGGTCACCTTACTATTCGCCCAAGGATGGTTTTTGGCAGAGCTGAAGTTGTCGTTACTGGGTATTTAAGAGGGTTGATTAGGCGTTAACGAGATTGTCTAGAACTCTGAACATGAATTGACGAGCGACTATGATTTTCATCAGTTCCTCAGAGTCCTTTTCGGACATTTTATTGTGTTCGCCAGTTGGTAATGCTGTTGACTTATGTTTCCAGAGATATTCCATCGTCTCCGGTAGCATTTCTGGGTGGGCTTGGAATCCCAGAACCTGGTCATTCCACGAGAAAATCTGGTTGCGACATGCCTCTGTTGAACCAAGCAGAATACATGTTTCCGGAAGGATGAAGGTATTCCGGTGAAAAAAATAAAGAGGTGTTTTATTAGCCACGCCTTTCAATAGCCTGCTCTGAGTTCCAGCGTCATTCAGCAAGACGGGCAACCAGCCTGATTCAGAGTGCGTATGAGGAACCAGCTTCCCTCCTAGTGCCTCAGCGAGTAGTTGTGAACCGAGGCAAATACCTAGGACTTTTTTGCCGGCTAGAATGGATTCCTTGATAAATTCGATCTCGTCCTGGAGCCAGGCCTCGCATTCCTCTGGGTTTCCTCCTAATACCACCAATAGGTCAAAGCTAGATAGTTTGGGCCAAATGATTTGTTCGTGCAAGTTTGTGCCAGTTAAAGTGTGGCTTCGCTCACGCGCCCAATACTCGATGTTGCCGATGCCAGCTCTTGGCATATGAGCTAGGAAATGGACTCGCATTTGATGCCTCCCAATCGTTTGTTTTTTTTGAGCGCTAACAGCATGATGGTGCTTGCCACTAGAAAACCACACAAAATGGAAAGCCCAAGTTGGTTGCTGCCGCTTATTTTAGACAAATAACCCATGAGGTATGGGCCGGCGAATCCACCTAGACCACCGCATGAGTTGATAATGGCTATTCCGGCTGCAGAACTTTTTCTCGGTAGTAACTGGCTAGGAATAGACCAGAATGGCCCGTTGAATGCAAAAACTCCAACGATCGCAACGATCAGTGCTCCCAACATGCTTACGGTACTTGTAAGTTGCCCGCTGATCATCGCTGCGTAAGCCAAGATCACTAACAGCAATGGGGCCGCCGCATGTGCGTAGCGCTCACTTTTGCGATCGGAACGTCTCGCCCACGCGTTCATAAATACGCCGCCCACGATGTAGGGTATTGCAGAGATCAAGCCTACCTGAGTTGCCGAAGCTGTACCTGATAGTTGCTTAACTATTTGTGGTAGAAAGTACATCAATCCAAGCGTTCCGCTGATGTAAAAAAAGTACAGGGCCGACAGATACCAGACAGTAGGGTGGGTGAAAGCACTATGATCCTGCTCGTGCATCGTAGCCGATCCACCGGCATTGACTTCCAACAATAATGCCTGCTTTTCGTCTTCAGTCAGCCAGTGCGCCTTCGGCGGGCTATCTGTCAAGTAGAAGTAGGTAATTGGTGCAAGAACGACAGCTGCAGCACCTTCAATGATGAACATCCAGCGCCAGCCTTCCAGGCTAAGGCCCGTAACATTGTCAATCAACCAACCTGAAATTGGGCCGCCGATGATATAAGCCACAGGAATCGCAGACATAAACATAGCCACGTTCTTTGCCATGCTCTTCTTTGGGAACCATGAGGCCATGTAGTAAATCAGACCTGGAAATAATCCTGCTTCAGCGAGTCCCAGCAAAAATCTTAAAATATGAAGCTGAGTTGCATTTTGAACGAAACCAGTCAAAATGACCACAACTCCCCAACTCATTAGAATGCGCGCGATCCATATTTTGGCGCCGAATTTAGCGAGTAAGATGTTGCTGGGTACCTCAAAGATAAAGTATCCGATGAAAAATATGCCCGCTGCGAGTCCGTAAATACTTGCATCAAAACCCAGCGATGCATTCATCTCCAGTGCAGCAAAGCTAATGTTCGCACGATCAATATAGGCAACTACATAAAGTAAAAGTAGATACGGTATCAGTCGTAGCGTAACCTTCTGGAGTGCTGTGTCGACTGTTGACGTCATGGCCTGGATCTCCTTCTAAAACAGGTATTTCGTGAGTGATGAATGGCAGATATTATTATTGAGCCCACAGTTGAATTCTACAAGTTTGTAGTCAGGCTGCAGTGCGCTTGAACGTTTTCTGGAAGTTTTCCTCGTTACGTATGCCGTTTGTCGCTCAGCGACGGTCCGTTAGCCAAGGCCTCATCTGAGCAGATGGCGCTGCCAGTGCCTCTTGACGTCGACGTGGAAGGGAATAGCCTTATTGTTGCTATAATGCCTAATATGATTAGATCCTCTATGAGAGTTCGTACGCTGGTTTCGAGTATCGTGAACTTGAGTTAATCCGAAAAGCAGAATAAACTTCGCTTAGGTATTAAAAAAACTAACACCGGAGGTCCGGGCTTGAATATTGACCGTCTGCCCCCCCTGAACGCAGTCCGTGCATTTGAGGCCGCCGCTCGCTTGGGCAGTTACGTTGCAGCTTCCCAAGCCCTGCACGTTACGCAGCCTGCCATCGGTAGGCATGTGAAAATTTTGGAGGATTGGCTGGGTGTTCGACTTTTTGATCGAACACCAAGAGGCGTGATCTTGACTGCCGCCGGAGCGGACTATTACCAAGCTGCATCGCAGGCGCTTCAGATCTTGGTAGAGGCGGGAGCCCGTCAATCGCAAAGAGCTGAGGAGCGCTGGCTGCGAATCCTTTGCGCTCCGGCGTTCGCCTCACGTTGGTTGACTCCTCGCATTGGTGAACTACGAGAGTTACGACCGGGGCTGAAAGTCGCTATTGAGCCAAATTCCTCCTTTACCTCAGTGGAGCATCGGCAGGCCGATTTGGGAATTGCTTATGGGTTACCGAGCAACCTTTCAGGCATACGAAAAGTTTTGATTCGTCCAGAGGCATTTGCGGTCTGTTCGCCTGGGTATCTCGCTAACCTGCCTAAACGACCCACGCTTGCTGAGCTGCCAAGCTGTCAGCTGATACACGTTGATGACGGAACGTGCTGGAATGCTTGGTTCGCTGCTCAGGGCCTCAAAATCCGCGTCAAAGCTGACGCTTCGCATATCAGCAACGAGCTGGTACTCCACCAGGCTGAGCGTGGTTACGGTGTCGCATTGGCGACAGAGGTGCTTGTCAGTGACGAGTTAAAGGATGGCACCTTGGTGCAGTGTGTAGAGCAGTCTGCTTTCATGGAGGCGTATTATCTTTTAACTCCATCACAACAGCTGAGCATTGATGCGGAGTGGTTTATGGAGTGGTTGACTAGAGCCCTTAGCGAGGCGTTTCCCAGAGCCGTGGTCTAGTGTCTTCGAAAGCTAATTTGCGGTCATGCTGGATTCTTCCTCCCGCCTTCGGCCGGCTTCTCTCTTGAAATTTAAGTCGTGAAGTCACGTCGGCGGCGAGTGTTGAAGGCTGTCCAACATCTTCGCCTTCACGCTGCGCGCATACGTCGAATGTCTAGGGCCTTGTCCAGGCATGGACTCTATATCATGGTCCTGTTTTTCCCAGCGCCAGGCCGTGAACGATTGTGCTGTCATCAGTTGAGGCCGAGCCAGTAATTGAAATCCTTGGAAAGAAGTCCAGAATCAAGGCTATTCCTTTTTAAGGGAACGTAGAAACCCCTTTATTTCAACGGCCCGCATGCCAGATGCGAGTCATATCATATCCTAGAATCCATCTTGGAGATTACCATTCAATGCTCAGGTTGATATGAAGTCTCACAGTGAAGAACCTGCCCGTGTGTCCTTCAATCCCTATGTCTATTCAGCACGCCGCCTAATCGTAACGCTGCTTCAATTTGTACCGGTCTTGGCTAACGCCCTTTCATTTAGCGTTGTCGAGAAAGTCTGCCCACTGCTGCATTAGCCCTATGCGCTTAGTGAACAAATCACCTCGGCGGTAAGCCGCTTCGACGCGATTTTCTACTGCATGAGCAAGCGCCATCTCGGCGACTTCGCGAGGCGCACTAGTGCATTCGGCGCACCAGTCGCGGAAGCTGGAGCGAAAGCCATGCACGGTAAAATGCCCGAAGCCCATCCGGCGCATCTGCATGAGGCCAATCATGTTTGACACCGGCTGCCCACGCTTGTGGTGCTCGAAAACAAAGGATCGTATTGGGTGTTGCATGGATTTAAGCAATGCAACAGCCTGAGGGGGGAGCGGTACTCGGTGAGCAACGCCGGCTTTCATTCGATCCTCAGGTATGGCCCAGACGCCGGCATCCAGATCGAACTCGTCCCAGCGTGCGTTCAATGCTTCGCTAGTACGCACGGCGGTAAGGATGATGAACTCCAGCACGCGCGGGCCGATTCCGGGCAAAGTGCGCACCTGTTGGACAAATGCGGGCACTTCTGCCCAAGGCATCGCCGGGTGATGGTGATGTTTGCTGAGACTCCTTCCGGATGGCAGCAGTTTCTCCAAATGACCGCGCCAGCGGGCTGGATTCTCGCCGCGGCGCAGCTCTTTGGCCTTGGCGTAGTCGAGGACCAGCTCGAGCCGATTGCGCACCCTGCGAGCAGTTTCAGGCACTCTGGTCCAGATAGGCTTCAACACATTCAAAACACCTTCGACGTCAACGCTGTCGACGGGGGTGTCGCCAATGAATGGGAAAGCGTAAGAGGTCAGGGTGTTGGTCCACTGTTGCGCGTGTTTGGCATTTTTCCAGCCAGCCCGATGGGTTGCAATGAAGTCTAGGGCGCAAGTGCGGAAAGTGTTCTCCAGCCCTTTCTCTTGAGCAACCCGGGCAGCTCTTCGACTTCCTGGTGTGTTTCGGCTTTCCGTACCAATGGATCGATGCCATCGCGGATCAATGCCCTGTGGGTGTCGGCGCGCGAGCGGGCCTCCTTTAATCCATAGCGAGGATAGGGGCCCAAGCCGATTTCCTTACGCTTGCCCGCGAGTTGGTAACGCAAAACCCATGCTTTTCCGGATTTACGGATGACCAGGCGAAGGCCGTCACCATCGTCGTACTTGCCGAAGTCGGTAAGGGTTTCAACCTGTTTCGCGGTGAGCTTGGGCATGGCGGAAGCCTCCAAACTTCAAATCTGGTCCCCCATTTGGTCCCCCACTCACAGCCTGGATGTGGAAGGAACACAGCGGAATAGGACAGAACGTACCAAGCTCTAAAATACGCCCAAGTAGCTGCTCTAGAGCGTCCGCACGTCACTCAGTGGATACCGGTGGTCGGGAGTGGAAAACTGCTGATAATGACTACGCTACATTCGAACTGATTTCCATATAATATTGATTTTTAACCAAAAAATCTTGACACATCGAACTATCCTGTTGAGTTCGAATCCCGGACCCTCCGCCAAACTCGGTTAGCGTGTTACGGGAAAGAAAGAAGGCAGAGACGTAACAGTTGGGGCTTCAAGCCAGGGGGCGCCAGATTAATCTGCAAGCGCTCGCTTAGTGTTGTTCCGAAGCTGATCTAAGCAGTTTGCCCACAGTTGCGCGGCTTTCCGGCCACTCAAGAGCTGAGCGCGTGCGTAAGCTGCTCCCAGCGCACCTCGCTTCCGATGCGATAGCGGCAGCTCCAGCACAATAGGATCGATGCCAAAATGCTCATGAGACATCTGCCTTGACGAGCTGGGCTTCAACGTTCAGTTACCCACCCCCGGCTCATTTCTTTCCTAGGCCAGTATTGTTTCTAGTCTGTCTCCAAGGAGGCGCCATGCTTCAGTTTTTTCCTTGGCATAATCATGGTGGAGGTAGTGCCTGCGTACTTTGGAGCCTGCGAGCAGGTGATTTTGGCAACGATCAATAATCTCTAGAGTGACGCCAAGTTCTTGCATCATGGTCGCCCCGGTACGGCGAAGGTCGTGTGGGGTCCATTCACCCTTTGTGCCGTTGTTCAGCACTAGCGAATCGTCATGGTGACGACCTGACAATGGTTTGCTGCGCTTCTTGAACCGGCACTGCCGATCACCAATCAGTTTACTCACGGTCTTGGTATCAACATGGCATTCACCGTGTTTGCTGGGGAAGCAGAAAGGGCTACTTCCAGTTTCTTCCTGCAAGCGTTTGAACTGTGCCAAAGCAAATTGTGATAGAAATACATGGTGATCCTGGCGCTTGCCTTTACGTCCTTTTGTGGCCTGTGCTGGGATGAACCAAGTGCCTTTCTCCAGGTCCACATTTTTCCATTCAGCTTTGAGTAGCTCACCTATCCGGCAGAGGGTGCTTAGGCAGATCCATACTGCGCACTGCACGCGAGAGTTAACAGGACGGATGCCGGAGTATTTCCGGCCGACGGGTAGGGTGTCATAGTCATGCTCCAGGCGAGCAAAGACGCCTTGTAGTTCATGGATTTCGTCGGGAGAGAGCAGGCGGTCACGTTCTTCTTGATAGTCGTGGTCTAGCAGTGTCCGCACATCGATCAAGTCGATTGGGTTGCCGTCAATCATCAACGATCGCCACGGTTTGCGCTTTTCGGCCCAGCGCAGCATCTGTCCAATGTCGTTGTATAGGATAACCACAGTGCGGTTTAGACCACGCGTACGAACTGCGCGTAAAGAAGCTAACAAGTCTTTCTCTGTCAGGGCACGCAATGGTTTTTTGCCAATGACAGGCAGTACGTCTTTCTTGAAACTGCGCTGCAGTGAATCGCCCCTGGTTTCCTAGACACTCTCCAAGCTCAGGAAATAGCGTTTCTCATACTCTATTGGAGACAGCTGCATAGCACTGCTGTGTCGGCGTTTAGGGTTATAGAACATTTCGATGTAATCGAAAATATCACTTCGGGCTTCTTCACGGGTTGTGTAGATCTTTCGTCGGATGCGCTCCCGCTTCAAAAGTTGGAAAAAGCTCTCGGCTACGGCATTGTCGTGGCAGTTTCCCCGCCGACTCATGCTGCTGATTACATTGTTAGCCTTCAAGAAGCTTTGCCAATCTGAGCTACTGAACTGACTACCTTGATCTGAGTGAATCATCACTTGCTGCTGTGGCTTGCGTCGCCACACAGCCATCAACATTGCGTCGATAGCCAGGTCGCTGCACATCCTTGGCTTCATTGACCAACCAATTACTTGGCGTGAGAACAGATCCAGCACTACCGCTAGATAGAGCCATCCTTCATAGGTGCGGATGTAAGTGATATCTGTCACCCAGACCTTGTTCGGCTCACTGACCTTGAACTGCCGCGCGAGGTGGTTGGGCGAGGCCACTGTTGGTTTTCCACCGTAAAACCCTGGACGCCGCCGATAGCCCGTTTGCGAACGCAGCCCCTCCGCCTGCATCAAGCGCCCGACTCGATTTCGTCCGCATTCCTCTCCCAGCTCACGTAGGTCATCGTGAATTTTGCGGTAGCCGTATACACCTCCGCTTTCTAGCCAAGCGTGCTTGATCAAGCCAAGCAGACGTTGATCTTCTTTTGCTCGGGCAGATTGAGGCTCGGCCAGCCAGGCGTAGTAGCCGCTGGGGTGCACCTTGAGGGTTTGGCAAAGGCGCCGCACCGGGTAATCAGTCGAGTGCTTCTTGATGAAGGCGTACTTCAGCCGCACTCCTTGGCAAAGTACGCGGCGGCCTTTTTTAAGATGTCTCGCTCTTCAGTCACGCGCTTGAGTTCAGCGCGTAGCTTGCGCAATTCGGCCTGCTGATCGTCGTCTTGCTGACGCTGCTCTTGGGGCTTGGTGTAGACCTTGATCCAGGCGTAAAGGCTATGTACGGACATGCCCAGGCGCTGGGCGACATCGGCGACGGGTTTGCCTTTCTCGGTCACTTGCTTGACCGCTTCGATCTTGAACTCTTCGGGGTAACGCTGACGACTCATGGCACCTCCTATTTGGGCCTCATTATGAGGCTTGGAGGTGTCTACGAAACCAGGGGCGATTCACAGCTCCGCGTTGTCATCCTGTCGGGAGACACCGTCGCGCAACCATTCGTCGAACAAGTCTGCAAAAGTCTTGTTTTCCGCTGCATGGCGTTCGGCCTCTGCAATGGTGGCGGAGATGCTTGCTTGGGCTTCAATTTTGGCGGCTTTCTTGGCAGATGTCGGGTCAATACCGTCAGATACTTGTTGACTTGCCCTTCTATGCTCAGATCGAATTTCAGATAGTGTTCTACTCTTGCTGCCATTTTTGGCCCAGGTGCCGCAAGCATAGTCTTTGTGTTTTCCATCCCATTTGAAACGGTAATAGAAGCTCACCGAGACGCCTTTCTGACGAGAGATAACTTTGCCTAGTAGGTTGCCATCGTCTCGGATGGTTTTTCCGTGATCCTCAGCAGTGAGCGATTCGAGCTCTCTGACGGTTATCTTGGCCATTGTCTACCCCTTGCAGGCGGAAGGATGCCCCAAAAAACCCCTACTTATACCCCTACCGTGGCAGTGGCTCTCTGTAGAAATCTCTGGACTGGGTTAGACCAAATATTAGTCTGAAAGCCCCATGGTTGCTAGCTTTCGGTAATTCTTTTGAATGCTACTGATTTCCGCTGAATGCTTATAATTAACTGAATGGGGTGCAAGGGGTCGAGTGTTCGAATCACTCCGTCCCGACCATATATTTCAATGACTTAGGCCATTTCCGAAAGGAGTGGCCTTTTTCATTTGCGTGACTTTTGCGTGACTTCTCAGGGTAACACCACCGCGAATTCTCATGCCGTCAACCTCGCCAGGATCGACGTGGGTGTAGAGCGAAATGCTGTAGTCGTTGACCGCCGAGGCAGGCGCTCCACCGAATTTGAGGTTGTGCTGCTTAACCTCGGTCGAGATCGTGGCGTGCGTCTGAGGTGAGCGTGAGTCCATCCATGCCACCGGCTTGGCCCGGTGCTGGGCCGGCAGGTGCTAAACCCGACATCGATCCAAGGCCAACTACAGGCTGGCCCATCGGCGCCGCATCCACCATGGCACTGATACAGAGTGATACGTCCCCTCAGCTGCCAGCGGCCCACTGGCGCCGCTTGTCCATGATGAAGTCGACGAATGCTCGCAGGCGCAACGGCATGTGCCGGCCCTGGGGATATAGCAGGGTGAACGGCCGCGAGCGGCCCGCGAAGGGCCGCAGCACCTCGACCAGCGAGCCCTCGGCCAGCTCGCGCTCGACGATGAAGCGGTAGGTCTGGAACAGTCCCGCGCCGTGCTTGGCCAAGGTCACGCCACCGAGCACGTCGTCCGAGCAGACGCAGCCGCCCTGGGTGAGGACTTCCCGTTCGCAGCCCCCCTTGTCGAACAGCCAGGCGATGCGCCGGCCGCTGCTGGGCAGTTCGAACTGGATGCAGTCATGCCGCGCCAGTTCTTCAAGGCTCTGCGGCTCGCCCGCGTGTGCCAAGTAATCTGGAGTGGCCACCACCACCAGCCGGGCGTCTTCCAGCGGCCGGGCGATCAGGGTCGAATCCGGTTGTGCACGCACGCGGATGGCCAGGTCGTAGCCCTCGCCGACAAAGTCGATATTGCGGTTGCCCAAGTGGATGTCGACCTGCACCTTCGGGTAGCGCCGGCGAAACTCGGGCAGCAACGGCAGGATGCGGTGGTGCCCGTAGGTCGTGGGCAGGCTGATGCGCAGCGTGCCCGAAGGCTCCTGCTGCTGCCCGGTCACTACCCGTTCGGCCTCCACCAGCTGGGTCAGCGCCTGACGACACTGTTCGTAGTAGCCTCGCCCGCCCTCGGTAAGACGGATGCTGCGAGTGGTACGGACGAACAGTCTGGAGCCCAAGCGCTCTTCCAGGCGGCTGATCGAGCGACTGACCGCTGCCGGCGTCACGCCCGCCGCGAGACCGGCTGCGGTGAAGCTGCCTAGCTCCGCCGCCAGACAGAACAGCTCGATGCTGCCGAGTAGGACGTCGTCGAAATGCCGCTGCATTGATTACACCATGTATCAACTGAAGTTCTCGCTGCCATATTTATCCTTATCTGAAGCAAAAATATAGTCCTCCCAACGGCGCTCTTCGGTGCCACCGGATTGGGAGATACGACATGAGCAACAGCAAAACGGTAGTGATCACCGGCGCCTCCAGCGGCATCGGCTTCGGCCTGGCCAAGGCTTTCCTCGCCAGTGGCTTCAATGTGGTCGGCAATGCTCGCTCCGCCGAACGCCTCGCCGAGGCCAAGGCACAACTGGACAGCCCCGCCTTCATCGGCGTGGCCGGCGATATCGCCAAGCCTGAGACCGCCCGCCGCCTGATTCAGGCCAGCATCGATGCCTTCGGCCAGGTCGACGTGTTGGTCAACAATGCTGGCTTCTTCCTGCCCAAACCCTTCATCGAATACAGCCCGGAAGACATCCAAGGCATGCTGGAGACCAACCTCAAGGGCGTGGTCTACGCCTCCCAGGCCGCCGCCGCGCACATGATCGAGCGGCGTCAGGGCCACATCATCAACATCACCGCCGCTGTGGCGCTGCAACCCAACATCGCCGTGCCCGCCGCCCTGCCGGTGCTGATCAAGGGGGGGCTCAACCAGGTCACCCGCGCGCTGGCGCTGGAGCTGTCGTCGCACAACATCCAGGTTAACGCGGTGGCTCCCGGCATCATCGAGACGCCGATGCACGATCCGGCCAGCTTCGACTTCCTCAACGGCCTGCAACCGGCCGGACACATCGGCCGCGTAAGCGACATTGCCGACGCCGTGCTTTACCTGGCCAACGCCGGGTTCACCACGGGCGTGGTGTTGCCGGTCGACGGCGGTATGAGTGTCGGCAAATGGTAATAGGCTGAACGTAACGGGGAGGCATCCCGCCTCCGTGCCCTGATTTCCCCAGCCCATAGGAGTAATACCATGCCCTTCGTCAGCGTCCGCATCACTCGCGACGGCGTCACCCGTGATCAGAAAGCCCAGGTCATCAAGGAAATCACCGAGACCTTGCAGCGAGTGCTCGGAAAGAAACCTGAGCTCACCCATATCGTGATCGAGGAGGTCGACACCGATAACTGGGGCTACGCCGGCATGACCACCACCGAGTACCGCAGCAAAAAAACTCAGGGATGAGCTGCGAACTGCCCCGGCGGCGCGAATCAGCGCCTCCAGGGCGGCCTTGGCTCGACACGCTTGCGAAGGAGAACCCACTTGGAGACCGGGGTGGCCAATACGCTAGCGCATCTCGTATAGGTAGAGTCTCGCCCCATGTTACCGAGTCTTAACTTCCTCAGGATAACGCTGGCACATAGACAACTTGGTCACGCCCCCCATGTTTGGCCGCATAGAGACCGCCGTCAGCGCGCTTTATTGCATCATCAATCTGCTCACCAGGGGTAAGCAGGGTGCATCCAATGCTGATGGTCATTTTCCGAGGGCCGCCGGGTATCAAAAACGGCGCGCTGCCGATTGACTGACGCAAGCGCTCCGCAATCTGCGTTAATTCTTGGCTATCTTTAACCCGTAGCAGGGCCACGAACTCCTCTCCTCCCTGGCGTACCAGCAGGTCATCTGGCCGAAGCGTAGCCCGCAGTCGGCGGGCACACTCGCAGAGCACTTTATCGCCGGCATCGTGGCCATGCTCGTCATTGACGGATTTGAAACGGTCGAGGTCTGCGTATACGGCACCTAGCTGTAAACCTCGCTCTTCAGCCAAACGAAGCTCTCGATTCTGAAATGCTGCCAACGCCCCGCGGTTCCATAGTTGTGTCAAAGGATCAAGCAAAGCCCTGCGCTGCCCGCGATCCATTTCAACACGCAAGGCGCGATTGACCTGAGCTAGGCTCCGCAGTTGCAAATAACCCTCGGTGAGCGTGGCTAAGTCCCGAAAATTAGCCTGTTGCGCTTCGCTGAGCTTCCGCGGCCGAGGATCGAACATGCACAGGGTGCCAATGGCTTTGCCATTTGAGGCACGTAACGGGTGGCCCGCATAGAACCGGATATAGGGTGGGTTCAGCACGAGGGGATTGTCCTCGAAGCGTGAGTCGCACCTGGCGTCGGAAACCATCAAGGTATCTTCGCCGAGAATCGCGTAGCCGCAAAAGGACACATTGCGTTTCGTCTCGCTTACCTCGATGCCGATCCGAGCCTTGAACCACTGCCGATCCTGATCGATTAGGCTGATCAGAACGGTCTCGACCTGGGCTAGTTCTTGGGTGAGTCGTACCAAGGTATCAAGATAATGCTCGGCCGGCGTATCGACCAAGTTCATGTCATCAAGTGTGCGCTGACGAAGTGCTTCATCAGAGGGTAGGGGGCAAGCTGGCATGTCTGTTACTCCACTCCTTGGTTCGTTTTTTCACAAACGCGGATAGAAAAATCTCAAGCATCTTGGCCAATGCCGCACACGCTCGGCGCCTTCAGGCCAGCCGAAGTAGAGAGCATAGCAAACCGGTTGGCTCTATCCCGGATCCTCCAGTGGGTAATACCTGTGGCGTTGATCGGCGCGGCTCGGTCGGTCGCCCAAGACCTCGACAAACTTCTAAGACTTACAGGCGGCTTGAACAAACGGTTGAGGTTGTCGCCCCTGGCTGCCTTATTGGAAAACCGGTATTGACCTCGAGTTAAGTCAAGGTTTTAGAGTGGCGTCCGGACGCTCTCGCTGCTTTCGGAAACGAACTCACAAAGGACCAGGAATGGACACTCCGACTTCACTGCTGATTTTCCAGATCACCTGCTGCGTTGGCTTGAGCCTGTGGCTGAGTATCAGCCTGATCAACAACCTGCAGGCCTTTGCCAGCTCAGCCGGGGCGATCGGGGAGACCATGTCGATGGCGCCGCTGGCCCAACCTCCCGGAATCAGCCTCCCTCTGCTGGTGCGAGCGATGACCTCTCACGCCATCCATCGCTTGGCCTTGTCGACCATAGTGCTGACACAGGCAGCCGCCGTTCTCGCGGCTTGGGTTGGCTGCTATGAATTGCTGCTTGGCGCCGGCCTGGAGGTGGCGCGGCCCTGGTTGAACCTGGCCTTGAGCGCAACGCTCGGGTTCCTGTTCGCGATGCTGTTGGGCGGGATATGGTTCGGCTACTGGATCCGCCAGGAAGGGTTGCAACTGACCCATCTGCTGTTGATGGTCTGGATCCTGCTGCACTTCGTCGTACTGAATGTCCGCTGGACTTGAGCGGCCCAGGGAAGCTTGGAGCATTTCAGTTAAAAGGAGCAACAGATGAAGATGATGATCGTAGGCGCCGGCAGAGGGTTGGGCCGGGCTTTGCTCGAAGGGCTCGGCAAGCCAGGGGACACGCTGATCGGCGTATCACGCAATCAGCCGCCAGACTTGGCCCTTGCCCCGGGCATCGATCTGCAGTGGGTCGATGCCGACCTTGCCAAGCCTACGGCGGCTGTAGCACAGATCGCGGATCGGACTCCTGCCGATCTGGATGTCCTGATCTACAACGTTGGCATCTGGGAAGAACACGCCTTCAGCGAGCACTATGCATTCCTTGACGACAGCGACGAATCGATCACCAGGCTGGTCGAGGTGAATATCACGGCCACGCTGCTTCTGCTCAAGCGCCTGGTGCCCAAGTTGCTTGGCGCGCCCCGGCCGCAGTTGATCCTCACCGGTTCGACCTCAGCTCTTCGCCAGAGTGGGCGCCCGGAGGTAGCGTTCGGCGCCTCAAAGTTCGCCCTCAACGGCATGGCTGATGCGCTGCGCGAAGGTTTTAGGGATGACAACCTGGCGGTGACCGTGCTTCAACTGGGTTATCTGAATACCGACGACTCCCTGAACACTCCATTGGCACAAGCCGCAGCACGTGGCGAGCGGCGCCAGGTACCGGTGCATGATGTGGTCACTATGGTCGACGCGCTGTTGCGCTTGTCCGGGGCTTCGTTCGTACGGGAACTGATCTTGCCGGCTATCGGTGATGAGCGCTTCTGAGGCCAAAGCTGCCATCAGCCCTCAAGTTTAGTGGCTGTGCTGCCGTCGGTGCTCGCCTGGTGTCATGCCTCTTCAGGCTCGAAGCGCGCAAGAAAGAAATGGAATTCATAAACCCAACGAGAAACGCAATTTCCCCTGGGGGCAGGTTTGAGCGAAACGGTCTGTAGCCGTGCCGTTTCGTCTTTTTTTTGAATCGATTACGTCACTGAAACCGCATGGATTGGACGCTTATACCACTATCTTGAAAACCGTTGAGCTACGCAAAACCACCCTTGCAGAGAATTCGCTTGAGCGGTTAGGGCGACTGTGATCACGCAGGAATGTTGTCCTTTTTCCACTGCGCTGTAGGAAAATTCCTCTTTTTTGATAGGCTTCTGCCGTCAGTCGAGAGGAAAATGGAATGCCCGTCGTCATCGTTGAAAACGATACATCACAGTGGGAAGACCAGACAGGCGCTGTCTATCACTTCCCCAAGCGTTACCAAACCTTGCTCGCTCAGGGAACCGAGGTTGTTTACTACAAAGGGCGTATAAAAGATAAAGCCTTTGCCTCGGTCCGTCTGAGTGCCAATCCGCACTATTTTGGCAAGGCACGTATAGGCAAGGTCTACGCAGATAGCAGTAGTAATAAGGGTGATCTTTTTGCTTTGATTGAAAATTTCATTCCATTTGAAAGCGCTGTTCCCGCAAAAATCGACGGCGCGTACATGGAGACTATCCCCGGCAGCCGCGCGAGTAACTACTGGCGTGACGGGGTTCGGCTCATTTCTCAGTCTGATTACGACGCTATCTTAAGCCACGCGAAGCTTTTAGATTCGCGGTTGAATACTGCTCTTCCGCAATCAGAAGACGATCCGATTACATTTGAATCGGCTAATGAAGGCAGCAAGACAAGCTACTTTGGCACCCTATACGAACGCCGGAAAGATCTTAGGATGAAGGCCATCGCTATTCACGGGCTTCACTGCAAAGCATGCGGTTTTGATTTCGAGCAGGCTTACGGCGAACATGCAAAGGGCTTCATTCACGTTCATCACGTAGTACCTATTTCGAAATTTGGTGGAGAACAGGCTGTGAATCCTGAGACAGACCTCGTAACGTTATGTGCCAACTGTCATGCGGTAGTCCACCGCAAGCGCGACATGACCCTCAGTGTCGATGAGCTGAAAGGCATGTTACGCGGACGATGGGTCATCGAACCTCAGTAGGCATACACATCCAAGCGTACCCGGGCTGTAGCCTAAATACAGCGCTCAATCCAATAATACGAATATCTTCTGACGCGCCATTAGCTCTCGCTGAAGCAATGCACAATGGAGGTGGTATGCTCGCTATTCGCCCTGTAGAAGCAACTGATTGGCAATCTTATCGGGATCTACGTCTGCGGGCCCTGCGTGACTCTCAGGAGGCTTTCGCGAGTACTCATGAGCGCGAATCAGGCCGGGACGACGATGATTGGCGTACCCGCGTATCCGCCGTCGCTAGCTCCAGCATTGCTCAAGCTTTCTTCGCTCATTTAAATAATGAGGCGTGTGGCTTGGTGTGGTGCAAGGCATCCGACGTTGAGCCAGGCGTTGTCGAGATTTTCCAGATGTGGGTTGCGCCTGATGCACGTGGGATCGGAGCTGGGAGTGCCTTGCTTGAGAGAGCTATCAAATGGGCTGAGGATCACGGTGCGGCACGTGTTCGTCTGGGTGTGACGATTGCAGATAGCCCGGCGATGAACTTGTACAAAGCGAGCGGATTTCATGAAGTTGGCGCGCCGGAGCCTTTGCGTGAAGATTCGGCTTTGATGTCGCAATCGATGGAACTGAATCTTGGACCGCGTCCAGCAAGAAAAGATGCAAGGGGCTAAGTCGCTGAGTCGCCTTCAAAACCCGGAGTCGTATAGGTCTTGAAGGCACCCAGTCAATGATGAGTCATTCAGCGCATCATGCCCAGTTCCGCATCATCCATCAGTGCCTTGGCCAACGCGCAAAGGTAGTGCGAAGCCCAGATCAACTGAGGTTTGTCTTCCATCAATCCATCCAGGGTCATGTCCCGTGCATAGCCCATCAGCTCGGACGCCTGTTCACGTGCGCTTTGGCAAGGGATACCGGCTTCGATGCGGAAGAGGGGATGGGTCTGGTTTTCACCTTGGTAGAAGGTGGTTTTGCCGACGGTGAATTTGGTTTCTTCTGTGGACATTGTTCAGTTTCCCCAAGATTGCTTCAGCCTGTACGGGCCTATTCGCGGGTGAACCGCTCCTACAGGAGCACGGCAGTCTTCAAGGCTGAGGGAGTGCCTGGGAGGGGGTATCCGCAGAGAGGCCGGCCCAGGCAGTACATCAGCGACACGTCAATGCATAGTCCGAGGCTCACTGGGCATCTGCACTTGGGCTATTGCGGACTCGAGTAAAGCTCTCAAGGTCTCCAGTTCATGCATCGAGGCCATCATCAGAATCGACGCGGGTGACTTGGGCTGCAGCAGCATTGCCTGATGCACGACGGTCGCAGCGCAAAGCGCGTAATCCGTGGCCTGGATCAGGGTGTCTTCAAGGCAGAGGGTTCTGTGGGGTGGATCTGGAACGATCTTGAGCATGGCGTAACTCCAACGTCGGAAAGTGGAGCTACCTCAACCTTGCTGTCAAACAAGATGGTGGCAGCTGTACGCGGGTTGACAGACCGAGACGTTGGCACTCGGCGCACCACAGGGTGCCCACACGTACAGCCGCCATGAAAGCGAGCACATGAGGACAACGTCAGCGGTCTGTCAAAACCGGTCGCTGAATTGGCAGCGACGGATCGAGACTAGGGCTGACTATTTCCATGTGCAACGAAAATCAGGCGCGAGGAGTATCTTTGGGAAATGGCCTACAAGGAAGGGGTAATTTCTGATTTTTCGACCCGCTCCCGTTCCTCAAAACGTCGATAGGAAATATGCGGGCAAAAGAAAGCCCGCCGAGGCGGGCTAAGTACTATCACGTAGGGATAGCTTCATCCTGCCCAAGCCACTGTGAAAATTGGGTGAAAGAAAGGTCCCCATAACGTGATCATCCAGAGGGCCCCGCGCCCTTTAAAGCTCGGCTTTGTGCCGCTGGTGGCGCTGAAAGCGGGTAACCGCGATCTGGACGGCAGCTGCAACGAGGCACAGTAGGCCGACTTTCCAGCTGCCCTCCAGGCCGTAATGCTCGGCGATCTTCCCCGTGATGATGACGCTAACGAAGATGGTGAAAGGCAGAATCAGTTTGTTCATCGGGTGTTCCAGCAGGCTGCAAAGGGCTCGAGTGAATACGCAGTTCATCCAGCGGAAAGGCCGCGATCTTAGCAAATCCGGGTGCGGCGAGTGGAGGGTGCCTGCCATGGGAGGTTTGGTGGCAGTGAGATCGCGCGCCGCCCGCGCGGCGCATCGCGAGCTGCGCTCGCTCCTACGTTTGTTTCGGGCCAGTAATGCCTGTGAGAGGCGCGCGCGACCGCCTTGTTTGTACGACGCGATATCGCGCCATGCGCCAAGGCGTTCGCGCGCAAATCCCCCAGGAATCATTGGCCCGAAACAAACGTAGGAGCGAGCGCAGCTCGCGATGCGCCGCGCGGGCGGCGCTCGATCTCACCGGCAACACAAATCCACCGGCGAACACCCCCAGCCCCCCTATAACCCCCCCCATTGCGAATTTCCTGGTTTCAGCTAACTTATACAAAAACCTGTACAAGCATGAGAGGTTGTACATGTATTGCAAGTGGCCCTTCACCCTGTACTTCGACGGCGCCTGCCCATTGTGCGCTCGGGAGATCGCCTTCCTGCGCAGGCACTCGACCGGTGGAAAGCTCACACTGGTTGACATCAGTGCTAATGATTTCGATGCAGGGGCGTTGGGCTTCACGGTTGAACAACTGAGGTCATGCCTGCATGGAAGGTTCGCGAGCGGGCACTGGGTTACAGGCTTGGACGCCACCTTGTGGAGTTGGCGTGCTGCGGATGTGGGCCTGTGGGTCGCGCCACTGTCCTGGCGTCCGTTACGTCCCGTGCTTTCGGTTCTTTACAGGCTGTTCTGTCGATTGAGGCCACACTTGGCCTGGCTACCACATCCCGATGGCGGGCACCGCTGTAGCGGTGAGGAGTCCAAATGTCACATTCGTTAGCCGAGCACTTTCATGAAATCCTCGTCGGCATTGGTGAGAACCCGCAGCGCGAAGGGCTTCTGGACACACCCCAGCGTGCGGCAAAAGCGATGCAGTACTTGTGCAACGGGTATGCCCAGGATCTTCACGAGGTTGTAAACGGTGCTCTGTTCGAGAGTGAAAACGATGAAATGATTGTGGTGCGTGACATTGAGCTCTACTCATTGTGCGAACACCACATGCTGCCGTTTATTGGCAAGGCTCATGTCGCGTACCTGCCAACAGGACGCGTGTTAGGCCTTTCCAAGGTTGCACGCGTGGTGGACATGTTCGCTCGTCGTTTACAGATACAGGAAAACCTCACGCGGCAAATTGCGTATGCCGTGCAGGAAGTCACGGATGCTGCAGGAGTGGCGGTCGTGATCGAAGCCAAGCATATGTGCATGATGATGCGCGGGGTAGAGAAGCAGAACTCGGTGATGATGACATCCGTGATGTTAGGTGAATTTCGCGACGACCCCTCTACGCGGCACGAATTCCTGAACCTCATTGGACGACACAGTTGACGTCCGGTCCTGAACCGTCGCGAAGGGGCGCCCAGATGAATACCGATGCTACTGCGTTATCTCCAAGCCGCTTCGCTGCCCTGGGGTACGGCGGTCTGCTGCCGTTTATTGGGTTGACGCTGCTCATCCTTTTTTGGGCTGAGTATCGAGCGTTTTTCTCGATGATGCTGGTTGGCTATGGCGCGGTGATATTGAGCTTCGTCGGTGCCCTGCACTGGGGGTTTGCCATGACGTTGCAGGGTTTGTCCGCGAAGCAGCGTCAAGAGCGACTGGTGTGGAGCGTTATACCGGCCCTGATCGGTTGGGTTGGCACGTTGCTGCCTGTGCCGGTGGGGTGTCTGGTGTTGACCTTTGGTTTTATTGGCCATCTTTGGCAGGATCGCAAACTGGCGCAAGCGGTGCCTGGGTGGTATCTGCCGATGCGCGTGCATTTAACGGCTGTCGCGAGCCTCTGTTTGCTGCTCAGTGCATTCGCCGTATTCATTGATTTTTGAAACCCCAATCCACGCTTCGATCCGTTCTACCCTGCCAGGGTGAGCGCTACGGATAACCCAGTCGCGGGGCTGCGCGGCTTGCTTTTCGTTCCATGAATAGACGCTCTCCCACTCAACACTATGCATCCGTCTGTGTCTCTGCTCCCTGATGCGCTTGAGCGGCTGAGCGCTGGGCGGCAAGCACTTGTTGCGCGGTCAGCTCGATATAGTCGAACACCGCCTCGGAAGCTCTGTAACTTGCGCAGTGCGCTCTACGGTCGCGCAGTAAGTCATATCTCCGAGTCCGTTGAATTCCACCCGCCACTTCGAAACCCGCTCACCTGGTCGAGTAATGTACTGTTCTGGGTCGAATAGCTGCACGAAGGCGCCGCTTACAGGTGAAGGCTGACCAATGTCTTCACCGTTGAAGGCTTCCCGGAGATAGCAGGCCTTTATCCCGCTGCCCGCATGTATCTTTCCTTCAGTTTGGGCGTGAGCGCTGTGCTTTTTTTAAGTTGGCTCACAAAATCTTCAGAATTCGCGATTATGCCGTTTTTTTCTTCACTTTCCACAGGCATGTGAGGCTTGTGGATTATCGCTGACCGCCTCGTAAACCTCCCACTACGTGTAGCGTCTGAGCAGGCATCACTCGTCATTCTGGTCCAACAGCATCGACCCATGCCAGCCGCGTGATGGCCGGATCGTTGGGGAAATTCCCACAACATCGGTGCGGCGCGTGGCCGGCCCTCGCAGCTTTTTACAGCTGCCTTCACGGCCGTAACGCGCGGCGATCTTCCTGGCGATGACGACGCTTACGGTGATTTGTTTCTGAATGTGTGATCTCTCCCGCTCGGTCTTCGTCAAGAAGACTGCCCCTCGCCGTCGTCTGGGGATTGATACAGGGCCTTCCATGCAAACGCTGTTGAACGAGATTCTCGAAGAAGTACGTCCCTTGATCGGCAAGGGCAAAGTCGCTGACTACATTCCCGCGCTGGCGGACGTGCCGGCGAACCAGCTGGGCATCGCTGTCTATGGCAACGATGGCAGTTATCACTGCGCAGGCGACGCGCAGGTGCCATTCTCGGTGCAGAGCATTTCCAAGGTGTTCAGCCTGGTTCAGGCCATTGGCCATTCGGGGGAAGCCATTTGGGAGCGGCTGGGGCATGAGCCTTCGGGGCAGCCGTTCAACTCGTTGGTGCAGCTGGAGTTCGAGCGCGGGCGGCCGCGTAACCCGTTCATCAATGCCGGGGCATTGGTGATCTGCGATATCAATCAGTCGCGCTTCGCGGCCCCCACGTTGTCGATGCGCGATTTTGTCCGACGGCTTTCAGGCAACCCTCACATCTCGATCAATACCCGGGTCGCTGATTCGGAATATCAGTTTCGCGCGCGCAACGCTGCCATGGCGTACCTGATGCAGTCATTTGGCAACTTCCACAACGAGGTCGAGACGGTGCTGCGCAGTTACTTCAGTTACTGCGCACTGCAAATGAACTGCCTGGACCTGGCGCGGGCATTCTGCTTCCTGGCCAATGATGGGTTCTGCAAGCACAGCGGTGAGCAGATCCTGACGCGGCGCCAGACCCAACAAGTGAACTCGATCATGGCCACCAGCGGGCTGTATGACGAGGCGGGGAATTTTGCCTTCAGGGTGGGTTTGCCTGGCAAGAGTGGCGTGGGTGGCGGTATCGTGGCGATCGTGCCGGGGCAATTTACCGTATGCGTGTGGTCGCCAGAGCTGAATGCTGCGGGCAACTCCCTGGCCGGGATGGCGGCGCTTGAGCTGCTCAGTTCGCGGATCGGATGGTCGGTGTTCTGATCAGCGAACTCAGGGGGCAATCAGGCGTCGCCTTGGCGGGTCAGAACGCGTACACCAACGTGGCCGTGGCGCTGCGTGGGCTGCCATACCAGCCGCGCGCGCCAATCGCCGTGTAGTAGGTTTTGTCAAACACGTTGTTGAGGTTCAGTGAAACGCTGGTCTGCGGCGTGAAGGCATATTGAGCCATCAGGTCGACCACGCTGTAGGGGTCCTGGGTGAACGTTTCGTTGTTGGGCCCGGCGCTCTTGTAATACTCGGTACCCTGCCAGCGCACACCACCCCCGACCTTCAACTGTGGCAGGGTCGGCAGGCGGTAGCTGGTGAACAGTTTCAAGGTGTCTCGCGGTATTTCAGTGTTCAGGCGGTCGCCATCCGAATCCTTGCTCACCGCATAGGTGTAGCTGGCCGAGACCTGCCAATCAGGCAAAACCTCGCCCGCCATTTCCATCTCGAAACCGCGTGTCTTGGTACCCGACTCGGCACGGTAGGCCTGGTTGCCGTCTGGCGCCAGGTTGCTTCCGTCGGCTACCGCCAGGTTGTCCTGGTGTACCTCGAAAACGCTGAAAGCCGCGGTCAGGCGCTGGTCCCAGAACTCACTCTTCAGACCGAGCTCGTAGTTAACGCCTTCCAACGGGTCCAGGTAGGTCCCGTTGATATCCTTGTTGCTCTGCGGTTTGAAAATGGTGGTGTAACTGGCATACGCCGACCAGTGCTCGTTGAGGTCATACACCAGGCCAAGGTAGGGCGTGACGACTCCGGTTTCGCTACGCGAAGTGCGGCTTGTCGCGCCGGACGACAGGGTGGTAGAGGTTTCGTCGCGTTTCCAGTCGATCAGCCGCGCCCCGGTAATCAGCGACAGGTCATCGGCCAGGCTCCAGCGTACCGAAGCCACCAGGCCGTCCTGGGTTTCATCCAGCGCGTCCTCCGAGGACTTGGCATGGATGGCGTCTGGTATCGCCAGCGAACCGTCCCAGGTGTAAATGTTGTCGATGGTCTGGATCGTCCACAGTGGGTAACCGTCGTTGCGGTAGTAGGCGCGGTAGTGACTGGCCCCGAGGTAGGCCTGGTGCTCGCGTGAAAACAGCTCGAACGGGCCCGACGCCGACAGGTCGAACGAGGTCTGCCGGGGCTCGCCGGCCCAACGCCCCGTCCAGGTGCTGATGCCACTGCCATCGGGCTTGACGGTGCCGCTGGCAGCCGTGGCAAAGGTGTCGTCATAGCTGCGACGGCTGTGTTCGGCATTCACTTTCAACTGCCAGCCGTTGTCCAGTTGATGCTCCAGCGTAGTGAATACCGTCTTGGTGCGACGCTTGTGATAGCTCCAGTCCGAAGCTGAATTGAACGTGCGGGAGGGGCTGAAGTGACTGCCATCTGAATTGAACATCGGGAAGCCGTGGTTGCCTGCCCCGTCGTTGTCCATCTCCTGATATTCCGCACCCGCTGTCAGCATCGTGCTGTCGGTGATGTCCCACTCCAGCACCCCATAGGCCACCTGCCGTTCCAGCGATTGGCGGTCGACGTAGCTCTGGCTGTCGGTATTGGAGGCGACAAAACGCCCGCGGACATTGCCGCTTTGCGTCAACTTGCCAGAAACGTCTAGTTCGGTGCGGTAGTTGTCCCACGAGCCCGCTTTCAAGGTCAGCTTGCGTTGTGTTTCCAGGGTCGGCTTCTTGCGGATCAGGTTGACGGTGGCGCCCGGGTCGCCAGTGCCGGACATCAGGCCCGTGGCACCGCGCACTACCTCTACCCGGTCATACGACACCATGTCGGAGAGGTCGTCCCTGAAGCCAAAGGTATCGGGGCGGTTGATGCCGTCCACCTGGATGCTGCCGACCTCGAAGCCGCGCACGTAGATATGGTTGGCGTCGCTGCCGGCGGGCCCCATGCTGTCAACGACCACGCCCGGTGTCTGTTCAAGCACCTGGGCAACATCGTTCAGGTTCTGGTCTTCAATCTGCTGGCGGGTGACCACGCTGACCGATTGGGGTGTCTCGCGTGCCGACAGCCGCAGCCCGGTTGCGGTATTGACCGAGCCGGTGGTGTAGCTGCCGGTGCCTTCGGTGGTGGCACCCAGGGCCATGCTGGAGACGGTGGTTGCCGCAAGCTCCATGGCGCCATCCTGTTCAGCGCTGGCTAACGAATCTGCCGGGGTGCTGTAATCCACTGGCTCAGCCCTGGCATTTGCAGTGCCCAGCAGCGAGCCCGCGAAGCTGACCGCTAGTGCGGTTTGGCGAATACGGGTGGCGGGGGAGGAAAAGCGAGCGGACATCCATTGACTCCTTGCTGATCGAATACAAGTGCTCCCAGTAACAAACGTGTTGTTGACGGAAATACTTAGTAGCAAGGTGCTGATAGGGCTGAGGAATTACTTTGGCAGTAACATCCTCATTGCAGCACAAGGCTGCTCCTGCCAGTGCTGTACAGGCTTTGAAACCGACATGCAGGCTCTCGGTACTTGCCCAAGGCAGCGTCCGGACGGCACCCGTGAACCCGTGCATTCACCGGAAATGGAACCTACCGAAGATGACCCGCGAAGCGTTTGCCCCTTATCAGTCTCTTGCCACTGACTTGCTGAAGTATCTGCCGTCCGACCAGCGTGATGGCTCCCACGACTTGGCCCATATTCAGCGCGTGTGGGTCAATGCGCACCGGATCCAGCGGGTAGAGGGTGGCGACCTTGAAATCTTGCTTGCGGCGACGGTGCTGCACGACTGTGTGGCAGTGGAAAAGCATTCGCCGTTACGTGGGCAGGCTTCGACGTTGTCGGCGAACAAGGCTGCATCAGCCCTTGCTGAGATGGGCTGGCCGAGTGGGCGCGTTGAGCAAGTAGTGCATGCGATCAGATCGTGTCCCGGGAAGTGGTGTAACTCATCATGGTTCTGGCCGCTGAGTTCGCCGTTTAGTTGATCACGGCCGACAGCTTGGCCTGTGGATTATCGCTGACTGCCTCAAAGGCCTCCAACTGCATGTAACGCCGTTGCAGGCACCACTCGTCGTTCTGCTCCAGCAGCATCGCGCCTACCAGCCGTGTGATTGCAGGATCGTTGGGAAAGATGCCTACGACGTCGGTGCGGCGTTTGATCTCCGCGTTAAGCCGCTCCAGTGGATTGGTGCTGTGTAATTGCTGTCGGTGCGCTTTTGGAAACGCCATGTGAGCCAGCACTTCATCCTCGCAGCCGTCCATGAGTGTCGCGATCTTGGGGTATTTTTCGCGTAGCTGATCAGCGACCAAACGCCATTGCTGATGGCATTCGGCACGGCTGTCCTGGGCGAAGACTGTGCGCAGTAGGGCCGCCACCATGGTGCGCTGACCTTTGCCGACGTGGGCCATGGCATTACGCATGAAATGCACACGGCAGCGCTGCCAGGTCGCGTTGAAGACCTTGGAAACAGCCGCCTTGAGCCCTTCGTGGGCGTCGGAGATGACCAGTTTCACGCCCCGCAAGCCACGTCGCGTGAGGCTGCGCAGGAAGTCTGTCCAGAACGGCTCAGCCTCTGACGGCCCAACCCGCATGCCCAGGACTTCGCGGCCACCGTCGGTGTTCACGGCCACGGCGATTATTACGGCGACCGAGACGATGCGTCCGGCCTCCCGCACTTTGACGTAGGTGGCATCGATCCAGAGATAGGGCCAGTCGCCCTCAAGCGGGCGGTCAAGGAAGGCGTGAACGCGCTCATCGATCTCACCAGCTAGCCGTGAGACCTGGCTTTTGGAGATGCCGGTCATGCCCATGGCTTTGACCAGCTCGTCCACTGAGCGTGTTGAAACGCCTTGGATGTAGGCCTCCTGGATGACTGCCGCCATGGCTTTCTCAGCGGTGCGTCGAGGTTCAAGGAAACCAGGGAAATAGCTGCCTTGGCGCAGCTTGGGAATCTTAAGGTCGACGTCGCCTGCGCGGGTTTGCCAAAGACGATCGCGGTAGCCATTACGGCTATTTGTCCGGTCTGGGCTTTTGACATCGAAGCCCGCGCCGCACAGGCCTTCGACGTCGAACTCCATCATGCGCTGGGCAACGAACTGGATCATTTGCTTGAGCAGATCAGCGTCTGCCCCTTTCTCAACCAACTCGGTCAATGCGATAGTGGGCTTGGTCATCGTGGTTTCTCTGGTGAGTGTTTGGTCTTCGCAAACTCAACGTTAGCCAAGAACCACGATGACCATCCTCTTTCGCCCGCAGGGCGCCTTCGGCTGGTTCAGTTACACCACTTCCCGGGACACGATCTGCGATCAAAACACACAGTTACTCGGCAGGACTCGAACCGCTGACACTTGAGGCCTGCATCCTTCAGGACAGTGACCGGCTTGACGCCATAGGCGCGGTGGGTATTGCCCGGTGTTTTTACGTCTCCGGGCGAATGGGGTCGGCGCTCTATGACTTCGAGAATCCTTTCGCGCAGCAGAGGGCGTACCAGGACGGGGCGTATGCCATCGAGCACTTCCAGACCAAACTGCTCAAGCTCGCCTCGGGCTTTAAAACCCAAGAAGGGGCTCGCCTTGCTGCCGAGCGTCATACCCGGCTTGAAACCTTTCTTACCCAGTTCATGGATGAGATTACCGGGGCCGGTTAGTCATGCCGGGCTCATACCGTCCTTGAATTCAGTCAGCCCAGCGCCACAGCGGCTCATCCAGCAACCCAACCCCCCGCAGCTGGGTTTGCCCTTGTATTTTTTCCAGCTCTAGCACATTGCACCCGTCACAGGCTGCCAGCGCGTTGATTAATGGCGCACTGTGCGATACCACCCAAACCTGGCTACGGCGTGATGCACGAATGATCAGCCGCGCCAAGGCCGGAAGCAGGTCCGCGTGCAGACTGGTTTCCGGTTCGTTCAAGACCATCAGCGATGGCGGCCGTGGTGTAAGCAGGGCGGCCATCAGCAGAAGATAACGCAGGGTGCCGTCCGACAATTCAGCACCCTCGAGCGGGCGCAAAAGACCGTGCTGGTGCAGCCTTACACTGAACAGCCCGCCAGGTGGCGCATTGATCTCCAGACGGCTGCCGGGAAACGCGTCATTCAGCGCTTCCACCAGATCCTCCACATCGCCAATTTCGATAATGGTCTGCAACGCTGAGGCAAGGTTGCGCCCGTCGTGATGCAGTACCGGCGAGCGAGTGCCCAGTTGGGGTTGACGGCAAGGCGCATCACGGTCAATCCGGAAGTGATCGTAAAACCGCCAGCTATTGATGAATGCGCGCAGGTCACCGATTTCCGGTGCCTGGCGGGGCCGGCCGACGATGTTGAAGAAGCTCTCGCCGCTGTCAGCATGCTGATCAAGCACCGCCCAGCTGTTGCCCTCGCGGGCCCGCACCAAGGCGTTCTTGCGCTCGACCAGCAAGGACGAGGGCCGATAGGCGCCAGCGCCCCAGATGGCCTCGCACTTTATTTCGGGGTCGAGCATGAACGCGGTCGGATACGGCAGGGGAATTGGCAGGCCGAGTGTGATGGCAAACCCGAGGTCCTCGGTGGCAAAGCCCAGGCGCAGGCGCCTGGCTTCGCTCGGATGCTGGCCTTGGATGGGCACTTCGCCGCGCCGCATTCGTGCGCTGGTTTCTGGGCCGGCCCACCAGGTCGAATCCAGCCCGCCTTCACGGGCGAGGGCTTCGACCACACCGCCCTGTGCGGTTTCGGCCAGCAGGCGCAGCGCCTTGTACAGGTTGGATTTGCCGCTGCCGTTGGCACCGGTCACCAGGTTGAGTTGGCCCAGCGGCAGGACCAGGTGGTTGATCGAGCGGTAGTTGCCGATGGCGAGGGTAGTGAGCATGCAGTGCTTCCCAGCGTGGACCAGGCGACCGATTGTGGCCGAAGCGTGCCTGCCTTGTCAGCCTCCCTGCTGAGGCTGTTGCAAGTGAAGCAGGCGTGCGCACCGTCTATAGTGTGGGGCAACCTCTCTCGCAAAGGATGCTCACATGGCCAGATCAACAATCATGACAGCCGTTGTCACCTCATTGGCGGTGGCCTTGGCCTCTGGCCCGGTGCTCGCCGACCCGGGTAATGGCAAAGGCCAGGGCCAGGGCCAGGGCCAAGGTCAGGGGCACGGCAAGGGCCAGGCGCCGCACGCCCAGGGCCAGGGCAATTCGGGCGGCCACAAGCAGAGCGCCGGCGGCAATGACTGGCACGGCGGCCCGTCCATCGACCGTGGCGATGTATTGGGTATCCTCGGTGGCCACCGCAACTACTGGAGCCCGGGCCCGGCATTGCCTCCAGGCATTCAGAAGAACCTGGCCCGCGGCAAGCCCCTGCCACCTGGTATCGCCAAGAAACTGGATGGCCGTCTGTTGGGGCAGCTGCCTCACTACGACGGGTATGAGTGGATGCAAGCGGGCGCAGACCTGATTCTGGTCGCCGTGGCGACCGGGATCATCTATGAGGTGTTGAACGGGGCGTTCGACTAAGACCGCAGGTGCGAGCAGTCCGCTCGGTTCCTGCAGGCGCTGGCTGCCTGTGATGGACTGCGAAGCAGCCCCAACGGGCTATCAACGTCGCCGCAACACAGCGGCCAGCCCAATGGTCAGCACCACAGCGCACAGCATGGCCAGCCCGATGGTCACACCAACGCCCCACGTTTCCAGCAGCCCCGCCAAGACCAGATAGAACGCAATCACTCCCACCGCGCCGATCGCATTGCCCCGCACCATCGCCGCCATCCCGGCTCGCCCGCCCTGCACATGGGCGAACACCACCAGTGGCCACGCAATCACCGGAATGGGCGCCAGCATCCCACTGGTCGCCGGGCCCAGCCAACTGGCCAGGCTGGTGGTGATCATCAGCAGGGAAGTGGCAGATACCATGCGCAACGGGATTTCCCAGTGCCGGTGCCGGGGGCGGGCCAAGGTATCAGGTTTGGGCTCGCGGCTGCTGGCGCGGATCAGCACGCCGATCAGCGCCAACGCCACTGCAATCGACAGGTACAGGCTGCCCCAGTGGGTAAAGGCATAGGCCGCCAGGCCATAGAACAGCAACGCCAGCAGTACGGCCACGGCGATGCCGAGTGTGCGCGTGGCCAGCAGGTAGACGGTGTAGGTGGCCTGCACCGCCGCCAGGCCGCCCAGTGCGCCGGGCAACGCGCCCAGGGCGAAGGCCGTGCCCTGTTCCAGGCACAGGAAGGTCATCACCAGCGCCGAGGTGATCGGCAGGCCGGACAGCAAACCGCCTAGCAGGCCGCCCCAGCGCCGGGAGGCGAGGGAGATGGCCCACATCAGCAGGGGGGTGATGGTGAGTTTCAGGTAAAACAGGGTCATTGCGGGTGCATCCAGGCTTGATGAAGGTGCGCCCGCCTTCGACATTGGGTAGGGCGCGGAGGAATCAGCCGCGGCTGGCCTCCAAGGCCTGGGCCAGGTCGGCGATGATGTCGTCACTGTGTTCGATGCCGATCGACAGGCGCACCATGTCCCGTGGCACGCCGGCCTTCTCCAGTTCCTCGTCGTTGAGCTGACGATGAGTAGTGGAAGCGGGATGGCAGGCCAGTGACTTGGCGTCGCCGATGTTCACCAGGCGTACCACCAACTGCAACGCGTCGATGAAGCGCGCGCCAGCCGCTTGGCCACCCTTGATACCGAACGACAGGATCGACGCCGGCTTGCCGCCGGTGTAGCGCTGGGCCAGTTCATGTTCGGGGTGGTCGGGCAGCCCGGCGAACTTCACCCAGGCCACCTGCTCGTGGGCTTGCAGGTAATGGGCGACCTTTAGCGCGTTCTCGGTATGGCGCTCCATGCGCAGGGCCAGGGTTTCCAGGCCTTGCAGGATCAGGAAAGCATTGAACGGCGACAGCGCGGCGCCCGTGTTGCGCAAGGGCACCACACGGCAGCGGCCGATGAAGGCGGCAGGCCCGAAGGCTTCGGTGTAGGTGACGCCGTGGTAGGACGGGTCGGGGGTGTTGAGCAGGGCGAAGCGTTCCTTGTTTTCGGCCCAGGGGAATTTGCCGGAGTCGATGACGATACCGCCGATGCTGGTGCCGTGACCGCCGATGTACTTGGTCAGCGAGTGCACGACGATGTCGGCGCCGTGCTCGAACGGCCGGCACAGCACCGGGGTGGCCACGGTATTGTCGACGATCAGCGGTACCCCGTGGCGGTGGGCAGCTTCGGCCAGCGCGGCGATATCGACGATATTGCCGGCGGGGTTGCCGATGGACTCGCAGAATACCGCTTTGGTACGCGCGTCGATCAGCGCTTCGAGGGCGGCGATGTCGTCATGGGGCGCGAAGCGGGTGTGGATACCCATGCGCGGCAGGGTGTGCGCCAGCAGGTTGTAGGTGCCACCGTACAGCTTGGCCACCGAGACGATATTGTCGCCGGCTTCGGCGACGGTCTGGATGGCGTAGGTGATAGCCGCCATGCCCGAGGCAACGGCCAGCGCGCCAACCCCGCCTTCCAGGGCGGCCATGCGCTGCTCGAGCACGTCGTTGGTGGGGTTCATGATGCGCGAGTAGATGTTGCCGGCAACCTTCAGGTCAAACAGATCGGCGCCGTGCTGGGTGTCATCGAAGGCGAAGGAGGTGGTCTGGTAGATCGGTACGGCCACCGCCTTGGTGGTCGGGTCGGGGCTGAAGCCCGCATGGATGGCAAGCGTTTCCAGCTTCATGCAATCGTTCCTTGAGCGTGGGTGGAAGCGCTCGAGCATGCGGCGGCGAGCGGGCGTGGGTCAAGGGTGTCGCTCTGGCGGTTTATGGCTCGCGTGACAATTCGCAAATTGACAGTTGTTCCTGCTGCGGGTCTGGTGCCTGAGGCGAGCGCACCCTGTTCGCCACCCCGAACGGTACATGCACCATCGGCAGGTTCCCCGCTGGCGATTGCAAGTGCGTGCGCTGGTCGTCGAAAAACACATGTGGCTTCAATATCGACAACACTCTGGGTTTATCCATACCGCCTAGAAAAAAGCACTCATCCGGCGATACGCCCCAATCCTTCAAGGTCGTCACTACTCGCTCATGCGAAGGTGCGTTGCGCGCCGTGACGATGGCAATGCGCAGGATCCGCTGGTACGTCGGGTCTTCGGACAGCTTGCGGTCCTCCAGCATGCGTATCCGCGAGAGCTTGCGGTAAAGGTCTGCCAAAGGCCCCGGCGAATGCGGGGTGCCCTTGTGCACGCGCTCGTGTTCCTGAAAGTCGTCCAGGTTGTCGTTGCGCTTGTACACACTCTCTGCCTCGTCGTCGGCAATCACGCCATCGAAGTCGAAGGCCACCCGCAGCTCGGTGTCGATTTCATCATCGTAGATGCGCGTAGGCAGCACACGCCCGGCAGGGTAGTTGGCGTCGATGGCCTTTTGCACATCTTCCTCGTTGGCACTGAGGAACAGCGAAGCATTGAACGCGGGGATGTACTCGTAGGGCGAGCGACCTGACATGAATGCCGCACGGGTGATGTCCAGCTGATAGTGGCTGATGGAGCGGAACACCCGCAGGCCGGTTTCCGGCGAGTTGCGCGAGAGCAGCACCACTTCCACCGGCAACTGGTCGGGGAATGCCTTGTTGATGCTCAGGAAGCGGCGAATGAACGGCAGCGCCACCCCCCTGGGAAACGGCTCGTCCAGGTTCTGTTCCTGATGTTGGCGGTAGGCCTCGACACCTTGTGTCTGGTAGATGTCATCGGAAACGGAGAGGTCGAACAGCGCACTCGAGGCAACGCCGATGACCAGTTTTTCTTCAATGGGGTAGGGCATGAAGCGGCTCCTGCGAGTGGCTTGAAGGCAAGTGTACGCGCACGTTCTGACGAAAGCCGTCAATTGCACGACTCATCAGTGGATTCGATGATGTCATTTTGATAGCTTCTCGCCCCTTACCGCAGTATCCGGATAGTGATTGATGAACCAGCTACATGAACACGGCACCCTGACTCCACTTGCCGAGGCGAATGGGAACAGGATGCACGAGCCCCACCTTGAGGCGGACGCTTCGACCCTGCGGGCCACCGAACACGAAGCACTGCAGGCCAGTATCGAGGCGCTGAACAAAAAGCTGGTGGCAAGTACCCTGGCCCGCGTGCAGAAAGAAGGGGCGATCCGCAAGAGCCTTGAGCAGTACCAGCAGCAACTGGCCGCCAGCAACCAGGCTCGGGAGGAGCTGTCCATCACGGTGACCACGGCGCTGAAGAAGCTCGTACTGGCAACCAGCGCCCAGGCAGACCGCATGGACAGTGTGGAGACGCGGTTGACCGGCCTGGCCCAGCACCAATGTGGATGCGCGTCGCAGTCAGCGCCCGGTTGGTCAGCGTATCTGGAACGTCATGCCGTGTCATTGCTCGCCTTGGCCGTGGCGGTCTTCACGCTGGGGCTGCACCTGCTTGATTAGGACAACTTCAAGGCTGCGCCGGGTTCAAGCGCTGAAGTGCCAAAGCTTGCGGGTTGGCGACGTTCTTCGGCACCCCTTCGAAAAACGCCAGCACGTTGTCGAAGGCGTCACCGAAGTACAGTTCGTAGCCGTTCTTCTCCACATACCCCAAGTGGGGCGTGCTGAGTACACGTGGGTGGCGCAGCAGTGGATGGGCCGGGTCGAGTAACGGCTCTTCCTCATAAACATCCACCGCCGCATAGCCCGGCCGCCCGGCATCCAATGCCTGCAGTAATGCGCCTGGTGCAATCAGTTCTGCGCGACTGACGTTCACCAGCAAGGCGTCGGGCTTCATGTGGGACAGGTCGTTGAAGGTCACCCCATGGCGTGTCTGATCCGAAAGGCGCAGGTTCAGGCTGACAATATCCGCCTCGGCAAAAAACGCCTCGCGCGAGGCGGCAGCAGAGTGGCCATCGGCTTTGGCTGCGGCGCGGCTGCTGTCGCTGCCCCACACCAGCACGGGCATGTCGAAGGCCTGCGCATAACGCGCCAGGCGCTGGCCGATCTTGCCATAGCCCCAGATGCCCAGCGTCTGCCCGGCCAGCGCCTGGCCCAGGTTGACCTGCCATTGGCCTTGGCGGAAGGCATCAATGGCCGGCACCAGTTGTCGGCGGGCATTGAGGATCAGCGCCCAGGCCAGTTCGGCAGGCGCTACCGGCGATCCCCGCCCCTCGGTCACGGCAATGCCGCGCGCGGTGCAGGCAGCCAGGTCGAGGTGGCTGGACACCTTGCCGGTCTGGCTGATCAGCTTGAGGTTGGGCAGGCGGTCGAGCAAGGCGGCGTCGATGCGTGTGCGTTCGCGGGTGAGTACCAGGGCGTCGGCATCGGCAAAGCGTGCTGCAAGTTGTTCCAGCGTGGCAGGCGGGTGCTCATGAAGGACGCTGACAGCATGCCCGCTCAGCTTGCCGAAGCAATCGAGGGTACGGATTACATCCTGGTAGTCGTCGGGAATGACAATGCGCATGGTGGTCTGGCCCGGGCGGTACAGTGAAGCGTCGAAGATAACCTAACTGGCGGTATCGGTGTCAGATCAGGCTGCAGTCGTTGCACACCATCACCGGCTCATGCGCCCCATCAACCAGCTTCACGAACTGCCCGCCGATGAACCACGCCGGCCACGCACTTCAGCGCACACCCCAACACCACCGCCGTCCCTGCACTGGCAAAGATCATTTCCCGCCCGGCACTCTGTTGCTGCAAGGCCACTAACGCCGGCGCTGCCGCCGCGGCCCCCAGTTGCAGCGCACTGACCCAGGGCGTCAACGTGCCGCGTGGGTCATTGGTGGCAATTGCCCCCATGTAGTAGGTTAGCGCCAGCACCCAGCCGAAGTTCATCAGAAACAGTGCCATGCACAGCTGATCGGCATCATGCGTATAGCGCGCCAGCAGGGTGATTGACACCAGCACTACCAGCGAGCCCAGGCCGATCATAGGGCCACGGCTCACCCGTGCACCCAGCAGGCTGGGCAGGGCACCGCCAGGCAAGCCACCCAGTATTCCCAGCCCGAACGCCCAGCCCACATCCACCGCGTCTATGCCGCGTTCGCGCGCCAACTGTTCGACAAACCCCCACAACGAATAGATGGCCAGCTGCAGGCACAGCATCCCCAGCAGGGCGTAGTGTCCGATAATCGCCGAGCCACCGCCTGGCTGCGCCAGGCGCACGGGTGTTGCATGCTGCAGCCGTACCGGAATGAACATCGCAGCCATAGCGATCAGCACGAACCAGAAACCCAGCGATGCAATCGCCGTGCGGTGGCCGAACTGCTCTGCCAGTTGTGGCAGGCACGTCGCGTACAGGGCAAAGACAGCGGTTTGAATCAGCAGCGACAGGCCGTACGAGCGATCCTGGCCCGGCAGCCGGCCAAGCCCGCTGATCGACCCGGCATACAGCAGACCTGCAGCGATACCACAGGCAAAACGGCACAGAATCAACGTCGACAAAGTGTCCAGCGTAGCGCTGAGGACGTTCAACATCAGCGCTGCAAAGGCTGCCGCCAGGTACAGCCCACGGCCACTCGGGTGACGCCTGGGTATCGACAGCAGCAGGCAACCGAGCAGGGTTCCGCTCATTTCACTGGAAAGTACCCAGCCCTGTTGGCTCAGGTCCAGATGCAACCGCTCGGCCAGCAGGCCGATGAAGATGGGTTGTACGCCAATGATGATCAGCGCCGTGGCGGCGATGTAGATCAACGCGGCACGCAGAAGCAAGGTGTTGTTATTGTTGTGCATGGTCGGGTCCGGGGTCAGGCGCGGGGCAGGGTACCTGCGTCGTGGGTGATGCGGCCGTTCATCACGGTCAGCGCTACTTCGGTATTGCCGATCTGGTAGCGGTCCAGTTCGAACAGGTCCTGCTCCAGCACGATGATGTCGGCACGCTTGCCAACGGTGATCGAACCGATTTCCCGTTCCAGGCCCAGTTGGTAGGCACCGTTGAGGGTATAGGCGGCGATCAGTTGCGGGATGCTCAGGCGCTCGTCGGCATCGGGCATCACAGGGGCATCGGGTTCGCCACTGAGCTGGCGGGTGTGGCCCGATTCGATGTGTTCCACCGGCTTGTGCTGGCATCGGCATTGGCACACCAGGCCGTCCATGCCGATGGACACGGTCACACCTTGGTCGATGAAGCTGCGGAATTTGTACATCGACGCCCAGCGCGGGTAGCCATAGGCCTGCTGGATGGCCTCGGCGTAGGCGTCGACCACGCCCCACTGCAACTGGGTGTTGGCCATGACGCCGATACGGCGAAAGCGCGGGATGTCGTCGGGGTGGGTGAGGAAGGCGTGAGTGATGACGTGGCGACGGTCGCGGGGCGGGTTGCTGGAGAACGTGCGCTCAAACACGTCCAGCGCCATGCGCACGGCGGCATCGCCCACTGCATGCACCATCACGTCGATACCGAGGGCGTCGGCCTTGCGTACATGGCCCTCGAACACTTCCTCGGGCATGGTCGTCGAACCGCAGCTGTGTGGCTTGTCGCAATAGGGCTCGAGCAGGAATGCGGTGTGGTTCAGCTCGGTCCCGTCCAGCATCAGCTTGAGGGTCTGCGCCTTGACCAGCGGCGAGTCGTAGCGTTCGCGCAGGGCCTGCAGCCGAGTGACCGGGTCGTCCTCGGTGCCCATGTTGATGTAGCTGCCGACTACCCGCAGTTTAAGGCGCTCCTCACGCTCCAGTTGCTGCAAGGTTTCATACAGCAGCGACTGGTCGCCGGCGGGGTCGAGGAAACCGGCATCGAATACTGTGGTAATTCCGGCCGCCACCAGTTTCTCCTGCCAGAAGGGGATCGAGCGCAGGTACAGGTCGATGCCTGTCGGCAGGTAGCCGGCTTCGCTCAGGCGTTGCATCAGTAGCGAATAGGCGGCGCAGTCAATGATCAGGCCCGTGGGCTCGCCGGTGATCGGGTCCTTTTCGAACCAGCTGGCGCCTTCTTCTACCGCCGGGGTGTTGCGGTCGATGCCGGCAGCGTTCAGGGCGAAGCTGTTGACCCACATGGTGTGATAGTCGGTGGACAGCAGGCACACGGGCTTGTCCGGACAGATGGCATCCAGTACTTCGCGGCGCAACATGTGCCCAGGCATCAACGGCTGGATCCAGCCCATGCCGGTAATGGCTTTTTCAGAGGGGTTGGCCTCGACGTAGGCCTTGAGCAGGGCCAGCACCTGTTGTGGGTCTGTATGGTTGACCAGCGCCTGAAAGGCAAAGGCGGTAGAGGAAAAGTGCCAGTGAGACTCGACGAAGCCCGGCAGCACCAGTTTGCCGCCGGCATCCAGCAGCCGTGTGGCAGGGCCGGCGTATGCCATGACGCTGCCGCGGTCGCCCACGCAAACGATGCGTTCGCCGCAAATGGCCACCGCCTCGGCCCAGGGCCTGTGCGGGTCGACCGTGTAAATGCGGGCATTGTGGATGATGAGGTCTGCGGCGGTGGACATGGCAACTCCCGGGGTCAGAATAGAACATTAGTTTTGAGTTGATTAAAACCTTTAGTCAATAAAATATTTTTACGACACAGCTTTGCGTTATGCTGGGCGCCGACGTGTACGGATCGAAAAAAGGTGTGAATGTGAGCGGATTGCGCGAGCAGCAGAAGGCGATGCGTCGTGAAACCATCAGCCGAACGGCGCTAGGCCTGTTTGAAACGCAGGGTTACCAGACCACCACCATGGAACAGATCGCGCGCCTGGCCGCAGTGTCGGTGCCCACGGTGTTTGCCTACTTCGGCAGCAAGCAGGAGATTTTGCTGGAGAAGCTCCGCGAGGCCGACCACCGGGCGGTGACCGAAGCCCGGCGGCGCCTGCCGGAATTCGACGATGCGCTGGAGGCCCTGTGTTGCTACGAAGCGCACTTGACCGATTACGCATTCGAGGTGCTGCCTGCACCGCTCTGGCGCGAGATATTGCCGCCGTTGCTGCCGTTGCTGGGGGCTGAGCAGCAGGGCGTGCCGGATGCCTACAGGCGGGTCAATGACGCGCTGGTCAACGAGTTGAAGTGCCTGCTACAGGACTTGTGCGACAGCGGCAGGCTGTCGGCTGGGCTGGACGTGGGGTATGCGGCGTTCCTGATCAACGATTACGGGCACCTTCAGTTGCTGCGCCTTTGCAGCCGCGAGCCGCTGGACATGGCGGCACACCGGGCGGATGTGCGGCGGTTCATGGACTTTATCCTGGCCGGCATGCAAGCGTGATGAGACTGACCAGGGGGCGTGTGGGCGGCCTTGTCGCGACATAAGGCCGGCCCTACAGGCCGCCAGATAGCTGCTCCACAAGAAAGTCCACAAACACCCGTACCCGCGCCGGCATCGCCGGGCCGCCGACGAACACCGCATGAATCGGTTCCCGATCACCAGGGTTGTAAGCCTCCAGCAACGGCACCAGCTGCCCGTTGGCCAGGTCATCGGCCACGGTAAAGGTGCCGATACGCGCCACGCCGGCGCCCAGCCTGGCCAGTTGCGCCAGCGCCTCGCCACTGCTGCATTCGATATTCCCTTTAACCTTCAGTGAGAACGTATGCCCGTCGCGGTGAAACGGCCAGTCGGGCATCGCACGGCGGAAGTTGAAGCGCAGGCAGTTGTGCCTGGCAAGGTCTTCAGGCGCAAGCGGGGTACCGTGGCGTTGCAGGTAATCGGGCGAGGCCACCACTACCTGGCCGGTCTCGCCGATGGCGCGGGCGCTCAACGAGCTGTCCGGCAGGTGACCGAAGCGCAGCGCCACGTCGGCCTGGCCGCTGAGAATGTCGGCCACCTCGTCGCTGAGGGTCAGGTCAACCAGCACTTGCGGGTAGCGTGCGCTGAAGGCCGCCAGCAGAGGCACTACGGTCAACCGGGCATGGCCCAGCGCAGCGCTGACCCGCAAGCGCCCGCGTGGCACGCCTTGGTCAGTGATGGCTTCTTCCACTTCGAGCATGTCCGCCAGCACTCGCCGTGCGCCGCGCAGGTAGGCCTCTCCCTCGGGGGTGAGGGCGAGCGCTCGGGTCGTGCGCAGTAGCAGGCGGGTACCCAGGCGCTGTTCGGTGCGGGCGAGAATGCGGCTGACCGCCGAGGGTGATGCTGGTGCTGTTCGGTGTCGGCCTGACCTTGGGCAACGTGTGGGGCGGCAAGGCGGCGGACCGCTCCATCGATCGCACCCCGATCCTGTCACTGGCTGGGCTGATTGCCGTGCTGCTGGTGTTCCCGCTGGTACTGGACTGGCCATTGCCGACCGCCCTGGCGATCCTGGTTTGGGGGGCGGCCAGTTTTGCCCTGGTGCCGCCGCTGCAAATGCGGGTAATGGAGGCGGCCAAGGATGCGCCCAACCTGGCCTCGGCAGTCAACATCGGCGCGTTCAATCTGGGCAATGCGATCGGTGCGGCACTGGGCGGCGCGGTGATCAACGCGGGGCTGGGCTACCCGGCGATCTCCCTGGCGGGGGCTGCGATGGCGGCGCTGGGGCTGGTGTTGGTGCTGCTGTTTGCCTGGCGAGGGCGAGGGGGGGAGCTGCGCGGCAGGTTGCGCTGTAACAGGCCGGAACCTTGGGGCGCTTTGCGCCCCTCGACACACTTCCTGGCGGTACTACGGAGTACCGTTTCGGCCATGCAAGTGATAGGCAGGGCGCTCGCTGAGTCGCTCGTAATAATCGCGCACAGCAGGCAGGTGCGGGTGCTCGAACGGCGTTTCGAACCAGCGGTTGACCGACAGGCCGATAGGGATGTCGGCCAGGGTGAACTGGCTGCCGGCCACATAGGCGCCGGTGCTCGCCAGTTGGCGGTCGAGGATGCGCATGTAGCGTGACCACTCGGCACAACCGGCAGCCAGTGCTTGCGGGTCCTGGTGAGCGGGTGAGTGCCTGACCAGCGACATGAACGCGTAGCTCCATGAGCGGTTCAGGTCCGAGGCCTGCCAGTCGATCCACTGATCGATCCTGGCCCGCGCCTGGGCCTCGCCGGGATAGAACGCGGTGGCGCCGTAGCGGTTGGCCAGGTAGCGGATGATGCTGTTGGATTCCCACAAAGTGAAGTCGCCGTCCTGGATCACCGGGATCATGGCGTTGGGGTTCAACCCGAGGAACTCGGCGCTGTCAGTGGCCTTGAAGCCAGAGCCCCAGTCTTCGCGTTCGAATGCGATCTCGAATTCGGCACAGGCCCACATGACTTTTCGCACATTGATGGAAGAGGCTCTTCCCAGTATCCGCAGCATGGTGTTCGTCCTTGTGTGGGGGAGGTTGATCGTCCGCCACTGCCGGGGGCGGGTCAAGGGGCTGAGCGGTGGCTCGGCGCTCCCTTTGCAGGGTTCTTGTAGTCCATTTCCTAAAGTGACCGTTTCCAGGCCTTTGTCATTGTAATGGGGTAGACAGCGGCCTAGCCTCTGCACGCGCCTAACCTTGAGGAATGGACATGGACAGCGAAACGCCGAAAAACAGCAGCAAACCCACTGTCGTGCGTGCAGCGAGCCGCTTTGGCAACAGCGATGCCGAACTGGTGCAAATGAAACCGCAGCTGCCAATACGCACCGCACTGATGGAAGCTTCGGGCATCATGGGCTGCATCACCGAAATCACTCGCAAGGCCATCGACAGGCCTGGCGACCGCCAGGTGATGATGAAGGCCACGTACTATCTGGCCGGGATGGCCAAGTCACTGATCGACGGCCAGCTGCTGCAGATACGTCAGGCACGCGAAGGCGAGGGCGAAGCCTAGCCAGGCTTGCCTGGGGGGCGCGAACTTGGCACCCTTGGGCGGTTTTAATCGTCTGTAACACGACAGAAGGAAGCATGCATTGAGCTGGGACAAGGTGGGAAAGCTTCTCGTCGCCGTGCTGATCGGCCTGATGGTCCTGTTGGCCGCCTACGCGTTGCTCAGGGGCAATCCGCGTCTTGAGGCGTCCCTCACCTATGCCTACCTCACTTACCCCGGCCAGTTCAGCGAGCGGATCAGCAAAGCCAGCGAACAGCTGAAGTACGAGCAGTTGCAGGGGCAAATCAACGGTATCGTTCAAGGCCAGCTGGGCCATGATCAGGTCGAGCGGCTCATCGAAATGGCGCAGGCACCTTATGCTCAGCTGTTCGCCAAGCCTTTCGAGGCCGGGCTGGTCGACCACCGTACCGGCCTGCTGGTCGAACTGCACAACAGTGGTGATGCGCAGGTCCGGCAGGTGAAAATCCGCCTGCCAGCCAAGGGCCTGGTGCAGGTGCGAAATGCTGCCGGCAACGACACGCTGCTGGAAACCCCCACCGCCCAGGTTGATATACCGGCCATCGAGCCAGGTGGCACATGCAAGGTGTGGGTGTATTTCGATGCCGACTACTCACAGATCCGCCATGGCGGGGTCAGTATCAGCCATGCCGATGGTGAGGCCAAAGTGCAGGTGTACCGCGAGGTCATCGGTTTTCCGGCCATGGTGGCCCGTTACAGCCGTGAGCTGATGATACTGCTTGGCATACTGGCGGCCAGCGTACTGGGCCTGGCCTATGCTTGCCTGGCACGTCGTGACCCGCGGTAAAGCGACCTGAGCCATTCCGGCGTCGCGTTTTGGCGATGCCGTAGCGTATCCCGGAACCTACTGACGCCGTTGGCGTTATTGCTTACAGCTCTCTCCATCATGCAGCGCCAGGCTCTGGCGCAATTGTTCAATCATGGCCGCGCGCAGCGCCTGCGGGGCCTGGATGCGGATCGAACCCGCCTGGGACAGCAGCCAGCCCATCAGCGCACGGTTGTCGACGACGGTGGCCACCAGCGCGGCACCGCCGCTAGCCTGCGGCGTCAGTTGCATGTCGAGGGATAGTGGTGACTGTTCCAACCGGCGGGCCAGCGCGTCATCGACCCAGGCATACAGTACAACGTGTGTCGGGGGCGCAAGTGTGTCGGGTTGCAGCTGCTGCGCTTCGCCCAGGCTCAAGCCCGGTTGCCAGTACCAGCCATAAGGCATGCCTTTACTGTTGCACTGTAGCGGGAACAGTGCGGCGAGCTCGACCAGGTCGCGCTCGACGGTGCGTTTGCTGGTGGTATGGCCCACGGCTGTCAGGGCAGCCTGCAACTGGGTGGAGCTCATACCCGGGTGGCGGCCGGGCAGTAACTTGAGCAGTTGCCACTGGCGGGCGATGGTATGGCGGGTCGGGTGGCTGGGCAAAGGGTTCGTCCTTGAAGACAGGCACCAAGCCTGTCTGGGTAGTGGCGTTTAGCTATTGCCCAGCATACCTTTTCCAGGAATGGGATCCAAGTTTCCGGACGCGCTCTTGGCTTGAGGCGTGTCACTGTCTTGCCACAACTACCAATCCCACAAAGTCTCGCTCCCACATGGTACGCGGACCGCTTGCGCGCTGAGTTTTCTGCGCGACTGCGCAGTCCAAGTGGTTGGGCGATGTCCCACAAAGGCCTCGTCTATCGCGTCGAAGACGAGCGTATCGTTGTAGTGGGTGGTATCGGTTGGCAAGCGCGAGCGTAGCGAGGTCTATCGATCTGCTTAGAAGCGGTGAGCGCCATCATGGTCATCAACCAAACGCCGCACGCTGCCAATGCGCCTCGCTCACAATCGCAATGTTCGCACCCGCTTCCCTGATTTCCACTGCTTTCTTGATCTTCGTGCCGTAACTGCTGTGCAGCCACTGCTCGTTGCCAATACTGCCAATGACCAGATAGTGGATCTTCTTGCTCACCCCCGCGGCGATTGAACCCCCACGTTCGACTACCAGTGCTTCGCATGCTTTGCGAGGCCCCCGTTCCTTTGTTGTCCGGTTAGTTATGGGGTCATCTGAATCAAGCGTCATGCGCTATTGGTAAAAAAGCCAGGTGTTATTTCACCTTGCCATTGCGCCCCGCGAGCCTCCCCCGGGGGCATGGCTGGAAATGATGAGGTGCAGCGGGGAACCTTCGATATCAAGGGAACAAACTAGGCGGACAGCGGGCCCTCACAGGAAGGTGTGGCCCAAAACTGATGTGGAGCGGCCTTACATCCCGCCCCGCCGCACATGCTTCACCAACACCTTCTCCAACAACTCCCACATCGCCGGGTCCGTACTGAACGCCACATTGAAGCGCATCCACCCGGTCGCCTTGGCGTCGACCATGAACAACTGCCCAGGCCCAAGCATGATGCCTTTCTCCAGCGCATCATCCAGCAACGCGGCGCTATCGGGAATCGCCGGGTGGCGGGTCCAGATGTACATGCCTTCATCCGATTCGGTGAACAGTTCAAAGCCCAATCGGTACAGGTGCCGGCCAACTTCCTGATGCGCCTCGGCCAGGCGCTGGCGCAGGCGTTTGAGGTGCTTGCGCCAGCGCCCGTCGATGATCGCCGCATACACCACGCGCTCCATCACCTGCGAGGTGGTCAGGCCTGAGCGCATCTTCAGGTGCAGCAGTTTTTGCATCAACTCGGGGTTGGCCAGCATGTAGCCGACCCGCACGTTGGGCGAAATGCTCTTGGAATAGCTGCCCACGTACACCACCTGCTGCAGATGGTCGAGGCTGGCCAGGCATGGCTGCGGCTCGGCGACCATGTCGGCGTACAGGTTGTTCTCCACCAGGCGGAAGCCATGCTGGCTGGCAAGCTGCAGCAGGCGGTGCAACTGCGGTAGCGGGGTGCGCGAGCACGTCGGGCTGTGCAGGTGCGGCTGGGTGAAGAACGCCGTCGGGCGGTGGTGGGTGAGCAATTGCTCCAGCTGGTTCAGGTCGTAGCCGGCCGGTGTACGTGGCACGCCTACCAGGGTTGCGCCTTGGGTGCGCAGGATGCTCATGAGGTTCGGGTAGCCGGGGTCGTCCACCAGCACCACATCGCCTGGGCGCACCAGTGTGCGTGCGGCCAGGTCCAGGGCCTGGCTGGCGCCGTGGGTGAGCATCAGCTGTGCCGGGTTGGCGACGATCGACAGCTCTTGCTGCAGGTTCTGGGCGGTCAGCGCACGCAGCTCCATCAGGCCCATGGGGTCGCCGTACCCCGACAACTCCAGCGGGCTGCCGGCCACTTGGCGCAGGCCGCGGCGCAGGCCGTCTTCGTACATCCAGTCGTTGGGCAGCCAACCGCACCCCGGCTTGTAAGGCAACTGGCGGATTTCGAAGATCTGCTGCAGGTACCACTCGGAGTTGAACATTGGTCGACTGGTGTCGGCCTCGGCGTTGTGCTGCTCCAACAGGTCGCCCGCCGCACGGTTGACGAAGAACCCCGCATTGCCACGGCTCACCAGCAGCCCTTGGGCGACAAGGCGGTCGTAGGCTTCGACCACGGTGAAGGTACTCACCGAATAGCTTGCGGCAAAGGCGCGGATCGACGGGACCTTGGCGCCTGGCTTGAGGGTTTGGTTGTCGATCAGATCGCGCAGCCCGTCGATGATCTGGTTGACCAGCGGGGTTGAGGAGTCTGGATGTAATTCGAACATTCGGGGCCTTCAGGGTGCGTATCGCCTGGCGTTTGCAGGGTGTACTGCATGGGCGACCTATACAGTGCAGTGCGAGATTCATGCCACTGTGCATGGCTCTCTGCGTCGTACATTTTTACATTAGGTGTCGGATATCGCCACACAAAGCATGTTCAGTTCGCCTCAGGCAGTCGCCCTGGGGCGCGTCAGCAGGCCGCCATGGAAGGCCTGCGTGTGTTCGTTCACACCATCCTGCCCGCATTAGCACTGATGTACAGGTGAAATCGCCAGCCATCGGGGTTTCACAGTTTTCCTTGGATAAAAAGAAGCACGGGGTACACAACTGATGGACGCAACATCCACAACCACCACCGCGAAAAGCGGGCACGAGAGCAAGCTCAGTGCCTCGCTGAAGTCGCGCCACCTGACGATGATGTCGATCGCCGGGGTTATTGGCGGCGCCTTGTTCGTCGGATCCGGCAGCGTGATCCACAGTGCCGGCCCAGCCGCTGTCCTGGCCTACCTGGCAGGCGGCATCCTGGTGGTGCTGATCATGCGCATGCTGGGTGAAATGGCGACTTCCTCGCCTGACACCGGCTCGTTCTCAACCTACGCCGACCGCGCCATTGGCCGTTGGGCCGGTTTTACCATCGGCTGGCTGTACTGGTGGTATTGGGTCATCCTCATGGCCTGGGAAGCCTATGTGGCGGGCAAGATCCTGCATGGCTTCTTCCCCGACGTTAGCGTCAACGTGTTCGTGCTGGCCACGACCCTGTTGCTGATCACCGTCAACTTCTTCAACGTCAAGCACTACGGTGAGTTCGAGTTCTGGTTCGCCTTGATCAAGGTGATTGCGATCGTCTGCTTCCTGATCGTGTGTACCGCTGCCGTGATGAACATCTGGCAGTTCGGTGAAGTGCGTGGCATCAGCCACCTCACTGCCGAAGGCTTCATGCCCAATGGCATCACCACGGTGATCGGTGCCTTGCTCGGGGTGATGTTCGCCTTCCTCGGCGCCGAAATCGTCACCATCGCCGCTTCCGAAGCCAAAGACCCGGCTGCGCAGATCGTCAAGGCAACCAACTCGGTGGTCTGGCGTGTGTGCCTGTTCTACGTCGGTTCGATCTTCCTGATCGTCTGCCTGGTACCGTGGAACGACCCGCACCTGGGGGTTTCTGGCTATGGCGCTTACCGCCGTACCCTGGAACTGCTGGGCGTGCCGTATGCCGAGCTGCTGATGAACTTCGTGGTGCTGACTTCGGTGAGCAGCTGCCTGATCTCTGGCCACTACACCGCATCGCGCATGCTGTTCTCCCTGGCCCAGCGTGGCGACGCGCCGTCGTTCTTCAAGATCACCCGCGCCGGTACCGGTGTACCGGTGTACGCGATCATGGGTTCGTGCGCCGTGGCCGTGGTATGTGCGTTGATCAACTTCAGCGAGACCCTGCGCCCGAAAGACGTGCTGGACACCCTGATGAACACCACCGGCATGATCGCCCTGCTGGTGTACCTGGTCATCGCCTTCTCGCAACTGCGCATGCGCCGCAAGCTGATTGCCCAAGGTAAGGAAGTACGCCTGAAGATGTGGCTGTTCCCGTGGCTGACCTACCTGGTGATCGCGTTCATCGTGGCTGCCCTGGTCACCATGGCCTTCATGCCTGACTATCAGATCCTGGTCATTTCCACCGGTATCGCTGCGGCGGTCGTGGTGGCAATGGGTGTGGTGCACCAGATCCGCTCTGGTAGCAAGCAGCACTAAGCGTCACTCGCGTCTGGAAACGGCCGGCTCCCTTGGGGACCCGGCCGTTTCGCGTTGTTGGGCCTGGGCTTTTTCTGCGGGCATGTGGAAACGCTGGTTCATCCACGGTGAACCGAGCAGGGCGGCCGCGGCGATCAGGGCCAGGATGGCGAGGGCGATGTAGGTCTTCATGGGCGTGCGCATGGAAGGACTGACTTCAAGCATAGGTGATCAGTTCCGGTGTTATCCCTGCGCAACCGTCCCGCCGGGCGACAGATGGCATATGCTAGGCACATTGCCCGCCCAAAGGAGCCGCACATGGCCTGGTCCGCCACCCAGTATTCCCTGTTCGAAGACGAACGCACGCGCGCCGTACGCGACCTGATTGCCGCCATCCCGCCACGGCCGGTGCGCCACGCCACTGACTTGGGGTGCGGCCCCGGCAACTCGACCGAGGTGCTGCTGCAACGTTACCCCGATGCCCAGGTGACGGCACTGGACAGCGACCCGGACATGATCGACAAGGCCCGTGAGCGCAAGCGGCTGTGCATCCCGCGTGTGCGCACGGTCATTGCCGACATTGCCGGCTGGACTGCCCCCGAGCCGCAGGACCTGATCCTGGCCAATGCCTCGCTGCAATGGGTGCCTGACCACGCCTTGCTGTATCCGCACCTGGTGCGCCAGCTCAGCGAGGGCGCCAGCCTGGCCGTGCAGACCCCGGACAACCTCGACGAACCGGCCCACCGGCAGTTGCGCGAGATCGCAAGCCAAGGCCCCTGGGCGGCGAAGTTCGCCGACTTGCAGTTGCCGCCACGGCACAACGCGGCGTTCTACTACGACTTGCTCAGCCCGCTGTGCGCACGGGTGGATGTGTGGCGCACCACCTATCATCACCCGTTGATGGGCGGCGCCGAAGCGGTAGTGGAATGGTTCAAGGGCTCGGCGTTGCGGCCTTATCTGGCCAGGCTTGATGAGCAGGAGCAGGCTGACTTCCTGCAGATGTACCTGCAGGCCATGCAGCGCGATTACCCGCCGGCCTCTGATGGCAAGGTCCTGTTGCCCTTCCCGCGGTTGTTCGTGATCGCTACCCGCTAGGACGGCGCCAGCGCCAGGCCACGTAGCTGTAGATGCCGAGGTTCAGCGCCAGCACGAGGGTGCCCAGCAGCAGCTGGGTCTGCGGGGTGAGGCCGGCGGGGTAGATCAGTGGCCAGATGTAGTGCTCGACGAAACCGCCCCGGTAACCTGCGTCACCGGCGGCATTGCGCATGCGGTTTTCCCAGGTGGTGAGCGGGCAGCCCAGATGCAGGCACTCCACCGCCAGGCCCCAGGCCAGGGCCGGCAAGTGCAGCAACAGGGCAGGGCGCCAGCGCAGCACCAGCAGGCCGCCGAACAGCACCAGCAGAATGAAGGCCAGGTGCAGCAGCACCAAGGTGTCGGCGGCAAGGCGGTAGAGCATGGGTGGGTGCCCACGGATCGAGGTTATCCCAGCATAGTTGGGTTGCCTGAACTGGCCCCTTCGCGGGCTCGCCCGGTCCCACAGCTTCACCGCGGATTGTGGATGCTGCGCAGGACCTGTGGGAGCGGGCGAGCCCGTGAAAAGGCCAGCACAGGCCTACACCCTTTCCTCGACCATCTGCAGGAAAGTCGCCACCACCCGGCGGGTTCGCTGCTCGCTCAGGCACACCAGGGTCTCGGTCAAATGGCGCTGGCAATCCACTATCGGTAACGCACATACCCGCGCATCGGCACCAAACTCCGCCGCAGACACCACGCCCACACCAATCCCTACCACCACTGCTTCACGCGCCGCTTCCCGCCCCTCCACCTGGATCGCTGCGCGCATCCGCAGGCCGGCACGTTGCATCTCTTCTTCCAGCGTCTGCCGCGTCACCGAGCCGGGCTCGCGCAGCACCAGTGGCGTGTCGTCCAGGTCGGCCAGGCTGATCGAGCCGCGGCTGGCCCATGGGTGGTGGTGGGAAACGAACGCCACCATCGGGTCACGACGCAGCGGCAGGCAATGCAGGCGCTCGTCATCGACATCCCGGCCCAGCAGGGCCAGGTCAGCCTGATAGCTGAACAGCCGCGCCAATGATTCGTCGGTGTTGCCGGTTTCGATCTTCACCTGGATCCCCGGATAGCGCTGGCAGAAGCGGGCGATCTGCGGCAGCACGTGCACCGGCGCATCCACTGCCAGCACCAGGCTGCCGGTCTGCAGTGCACGCGAGTCGTGCAGCAGCTCCTGGGCTTCGGCCTCGCAGGCGAACAGGCGCTGGCTGATGCCCAGCAGCCGCTCGCCAAGGTCGGTGAGCTGCACCGAGCGTTTGTTGCGGTGGAACAGCAATACGCCGAAGCGCTCCTCCAGTTTGCGCACCTGGTCGGACACCGCAGGCTGGGTAAGAAACAACTTTTCTGCGGCGCGGGTAAAGCTACCGTGCACGGCCACCGCGTGGAAAGCCTTGAGTTGAGCGTGGGAAACCGACATGACGACCTCAGTAACAAGCTGGGCTTATGTGTGTAATACGATAAATCGATTTTATTTATCTTACAGCAACTGTTTCCATGGATTTCAGCCCGACGCTGGCACCACGAATGCCGCCAGGGCCATGGCGCTCACACGGCGCCACCTGACCCGATGACAGCCTCGTCATCGCTGTGCGTAACACAAGAACAAGACAGGCGTTTCTTCACATTCTGCCGGCACACTTGAGCAAGAGGTCAGACTTACATGAATCATTCCCTAGCCGCGTTCAAACGCTGGCGCATCCAGATTTTCGCCATCACCTGGCTGGCTTACGCCGCCTTCTACTTCACCCGCAAAGCCTTCTCGGTGGCCAAGCTGGGCATCGCCGAAGACCCAGGTTTCATGCTCGACAAGGCCGCCATGGCCAACCTGGACGCCATCTACCTGGCCGCCTATGCCGTGGGCCAGTTCACCTGGGGCATGCTTGCCGACCGCTTCGGCCCTCGCGTGGTCGTACTGGGCGGGTTGCTGATCTCTGCGGCGGCGGCAGTGGTGATGGGCAGTTACGCAACCTTCCCGATCTTCGCCACCTGCATGCTGGTACAGGGGCTGGCGCAATCCACTGGCTGGGCCGGCTTGTGCAAGAACATCGGCAGCTTCTTCCCGGCTTCGCAGCGTGGGCGGGTGCTGGGCCTGTGGAGTTCCTGCTATGCCTTCGGCGGCCTGGTGGCCTCGCCGTTCGCGGGCTGGTGGGCCTACACCCTGGTGGGCACCTGGCATGCGGCGTTTTTCTCCAGCGCGGTCGTGGTGGCGCTGGTGGCGGTGCTGTTCTTCTTCCTGCAGCGCAACAAACCTGAGGACGTCGGCTTGCCGGCGGTTGAGCCCGAGCCGCAAAGCATGGCCCCGGCCGACAACCTGTGCAGCGTGTGGGCGCCACTGCGGGAAATCCTGCGCAACCGCACGGTGTTGACCCTGGGCCTGGCGTACTTCCTGCTGAAGCCGGCGCGCTACGCCATCTTGCTGTGGGGCCCTGTGATCGTCTTCGAGCAGATGCCCTCGGTGGGCAAGGTGGGCGCGGCAATCATCCCGACCGCTTTCGAACTGGCCGGGCTGCTTGGCCCGATCATGATCGGCCTGGCCTCGGACAAACTGTTTGGCGCCCGCCGCATGCCGGCCTGCGTGATCAGCCTGGTGCTGCTGACCGTGACACTGGCGTTGTTCATGGCGGCCATGCACACCGGCAGCGTGCTGCTGGTGGTGGCCTTGCTGTTCGTCATGGGCCTGACCCTGTACGGGCCGGACTCGATGATCAGCGGCGTTGCGGCCATCGACTTCGGCACCGCCAAGGCCGGCGCTACCGCAGCAGGTTTCGTCAACGGCTGTGGGTCGGTGGGCGCGGTGCTGGGCGGGCTGCTGCCGGGTTATTTCGACGGCGTCACGGTGTTCATCGTGTTCGCGGGCTGCGCGCTGTTCTCGGCGCTGGTGTTGCTGCCGCACTGGAACAGCCGCCCGGCCAGCAGCGCGCAAGGCACCGACGTGGCACCGAACACCAGCATGGCAATCAAGCCACTGCGTACTTAAAGGAAAGCGAGCGAATGAGACCCTTCTGGCTGCAACAGGCCCTGGATTCGGCGCAGGAGGCGGTATGCCCGCCGCTGCAAGGCGATACCCGTTGCGATGTGTGCATTGTGGGCGGTGGCTACACCGGTCTGTGGACAGCGCTGATGCTCAAGGAGGCGGTACCGGCCCTGGATGTGGTGCTGATCGAGGCCGACATCTGCGGTGCTGGTGCCAGCGGCCGCAATGGGGGCTGTGCGTTGTCCTGGTCGGCCAAGTACTTCACCCTCGAACGCCTGTTCGGGGAGGAGGAGGCGGTACGGCTGGTGCGCGAGTCGGAGCGCAGCATCACAGACATCGGTGTGTTCTGCGCGGCCAATGGCATCGACTGCGACTTCCGCTTGGACGGCACGCTGTACACGGCCACCAATGCAGCCCAGGTGGGTGCCACCGACGCGGTGATCGCCGCGCTGGAGCGCAAGGGCATCAACTCGTTCCGCCGCTTGCCGCTGGAGCAGGTGCAGCGCCTGGCCGGTTCGGCACGGCACCTGGAAGGCTGGTTCTCGCCGGCCGCCGCCACCGTGCAGCCGGGCAAACTGGTGCGCGGCCTGCGCCGGGTGGCCTTGCAGCGCGGCGTGCGCCTCTACGAAGGCACCGCCATGACCGGCCTGGAGCACGGTGCCCCGGTGCAGGTCCGCACGGCCCACGGCACGCTGCGCGCCGACCGTGTAGTGCTGGGCCTCAATGCCTGGATGGCGCGCGTCTTCCCGCAGTTCGAGCGCAGTGTGGCGATCGTTTCCAGCGACATGGTCATTACCGAACCGTGCCCCGAGCTGCTGCGCCAGATCGGCCTGGACAGCGGGATCAGCGTGCTCGACTCGCGTATTTTCGTGCATTACTACCACAACACCTCCGATGGCCGGCTGATGCTCGGCAAGGGCGGCAACACGTTTGCCTATGGCGGGCGCATGTTGCCGGTGTTCGACCAGCCGTCGCCGTATCGGCGGTTGCTGGGCGAAAGCCTTGGCGGCTTTTTCCCGGCCTTGGCCGAGGTGCCACTGGCGGCCAGCTGGAACGGGCCGTCGGATCGCTCGGTGACCGGCTTGCCATTCTTTGGCCGGTTGGACGGGCAGGGCAACGTGTTCTACGGCTTCGGTTACTCCGGCAGCGGCGTTGGCCCGTGCCACATGGGCGGGCAGATTCTTTCGTCGCTGGCGCTGGGGCTGGACAACCCGTGGACCCGGTCGCCGCTGGTCAAGGGGCCGCTGGGGCTGTTCCCGCCCGAGCCGATCCGCTACCTGGGTTCGCTGATGGTGCGCAATGCCATCCGCCGCAAGGAGCAGGCCGAAGATCGTGGTGTGCGCCCGCGAAGGCTGGACGTGCGGTTGGCGCGGTTTGCCGCGGCGGCGGGCAAGGCCGATAAAGGCTGATGAGATTTCTTGTCGATCCCATGCTCGAGGGCGTATAAAATGCACCCACTTTTGGCCGGTCGCTTCCTGAACCGGCCGCTGATACAAGAGAGTCGACATGGGCGCACAGTGGAAAGCCAAACATAAAGAAACAGCGGCCAATGCCAAAGGCAAGATCATGGGCAAGCTGTCCAAGGAAATCCAGATCGCGGCCAAGTCGGGTGCCGATCCCGACATGAACCCGCGCCTGCGCCTGGCCATCGTGCAAGCCAAGAAGGCTTCGATGACCCGCGAGACCCTGGATCGGGCAATCCGCAAGGGCGCAGGCCTGGACGGTGATGCCGTGCAATACCATGCGGTGAGCTATGAAGGTTTCGCACCGCACCAGGTACCGCTGATCGTCGAGTGCCTGACCGACAACATCAACCGCACCGTCGCGCAGATCCGCGTGCTGTTCCGCAAGGGCCAGCTGGGTGCCAGCGGTTCGGTAGCGTGGGACTTCAACCATGTAGGCCTGATCGAAGCCACGCCTGCGAGCGCTGACGCTGATCCGGAAATGGCCGCGATCGAAGCCGGTGCCCAGGACTTCGAGGAAGGTGAAGAAGAGGGCTCGACCCTGTTCATCACCGACACCACCGACCTGGACGCGGTGCAGAAGGCCCTGCCAGAGCATGGTTTCACCGTGACCGCGGCGAAAATCGGCTACACCCCTAAAAACCCGGTAAGCGCGGCGAGCCTGAGTGCAGAAGCACTGGCTGAGGTTGAAGCGTTCCTCGAAGCGATCGACGAGCACGATGACGTGCAGAACGTCTATGTTGGCCTGACCGAGTAATCGTCCGGGCCGCGTTGCGGCCTGTTCGCGGGCAAGCCCGCTCCCGCAGGTTTTTCACGATGCTTTACGATGTGAGAACCCTGTGAGAGCGGGCTTGCCCGCGAGAGGGCCCTTGAATTCCACCGCAGGGAGCCTGCATGAACCCCACCTTCGCCTCCCTCAGCCTCGCCCACCTGCGTACCCTCGACCACCTGTTGCAGCTTAAAAACCTCAGCCACGCGGCCGAGCGCCTAGGCGTCAGCCAATCGGCCCTTAGCCGCCAGTTGGCCCACCTGCGCGAAGCCTTCGATGATCCATTGCTGGTGCGCCAAGGGCGTGGTTACGTGCTTAGCGAGCACGCCGAAGCCCTGGTCGAGCCTTTGCGCCAAGTGCTCGAAGAACTGCAGGCGCTGCGCCAACCTGCCGTATTCGACCCGGCCCGCTGCGAGCGGCGCTTCTGCCTGGCTGCCTCGGACTATGTGGCCGAGCACATGCTGCCGTTGCTGGTCGCTGCGCTGGAGCACGAAGCGCCCGGCGTTTCGCTGGAGTATCGCACCTGGCAAGCCGGCCAGTATGCCTTGCTGGCCAGTGGCGAAATCGACCTGGCGACCACATTGTTCGACGAGTCGCCGCCCAACCTGCACGGGCGCCTGCTGGGGGAGGACCGCGCAGTGTGCCTGATGCGCCGCGATCACCCGCTGACTGCACATGGCGCGCTCAGCCAGGCCGACTACCTGGCGCACAAGCACGTACGTATCTCCGGCGGCGGGGACAAGGACAGCTTCATCGACCGCCATCTGCGCGCGCAGGGCCTGCAGCGGCGGGTCAGCCTGGAAGTGCCGTTTTTCTCCGCCACGGTCAACGTGATTGCCAGCAGCCAGGCCGTGGCCACGGTCCCCGAGCACATCGCCCGGCAGTTGAGCCGTTTGCATGATCTGGCCTGGCGGCCACTGGGCTTTATCGACCACAGCCAGCGGTACTGGGTTGTGTGGCACCAGCGCCTGCAAGCCTCGGCCGAGCACCGCTGGTTGCGTAACCGGGTATTCGAGTTGTGGCGCCAGTCGCAGTTTGGTGTGCAGGGCGGGCATGCGGGTTCGCCATAGCAGCTATGCGGGAAGCGGGGTTATTCGGCTGGGGATAGGTGCCTAGACTGGGGGCGATACGTAACCCACAGGAGAGCGAGTGTGACCCCCGAACAATTCCGCCAGTACGGCCACCAGCTGATCGATCTGATCGCCGACTACCGCCAGACCGTGGGCGAACGCCCGGTCATGGCCCAGGTCGAACCTGGCTATCTCAAGGCCGCCTTGCCCGCAACTGCCCCTCAACAAGGCGAACCTTTCGCGGCCATTCTCGACGACGTCAACAACCTGGTCATGCCTGGCCTGTCCCATTGGCAGCACCCGGACTTCTACGGCTACTTCCCCTCCAACGGCACCCTGTCCTCGGTGCTGGGTGACTTCCTCAGTACCGGTCTGGGCGTGCTGGGCCTGTCGTGGCAATCCAGCCCGGCCCTCAGCGAACTGGAAGAAACCACCCTCGACTGGCTGCGCCAGCTGCTCGGCCTGTCTGGCCAATGGAGTGGCGTGATCCAGGACACCGCCTCGACCAGCACCCTGGTGGCGCTGATCAGCGCCCGTGAACGTGCCACCGACTACGCCTTGGTACGCGGCGGCCTGCAGGCCGAAGCCAAGCCTTTGATCGTATATGTCAGCGCTCATGCCCACAGCTCGGTGGACAAGGCTGCACTGCTGGCAGGTTTTGGGCGCGACAATATCCGCCTGATCCCCACCGACGAACGCTACGCCCTGCGCCCAGAGGCACTCCAGGCGGCGATCGAACAGGACCTGGCCGCCGGCAACCAGCCCTGCGCCGTGGTTGCCACCACCGGCACTACGACGACCACTGCCCTCGACCCGCTGCGCCCGGTGGGCGAAATTGCCCGGGCCAATGGGCTGTGGTTGCACGTTGACTCGGCCATGGCCGGTTCGGCGATGATCCTGCCCGAGTGCCGCTGGATGTGGGACGGCATCGAGCTGGCCGATTCGGTGGTGGTCAACGCGCACAAATGGCTGGGTGTGGCCTTCGATTGCTCGATCTATTACGTGCGCGATCCGCAGCACCTGATCCGGGTGATGAGCACCAATCCCAGCTACCTGCAGTCGGCGGTGGATGGCGAGGTGAAGAACCTGCGCGACTGGGGCATTCCGCTGGGTCGTCGGTTCCGCGCCTTGAAGCTGTGGTTCATGTTGCGCAGCGAGGGTGTCGACGCATTGCAGGCACGGCTGCGGCGTGACCTGGACAACGCCCAGTGGCTGGCGGGGCAGGTCGAGGCGGCGGCGGAGTGGGAAGTGTTGGCGCCAGTACAGCTGCAAACCTTGTGCATTCGCCATCGACCGGCGGGGCTTGAAGGGGAGGCGCTGGATGCGCATACCAAGGGCTGGGCCGAGCGGCTGAATGCATCCGGCGATGCTTATGTGACGCCGGCTACACTGGACGGGCGGTGGATGGTGCGGGTGTCGATTGGTGCGCTGCCGACCGAGCGGGGGGATGTGCAGCGGCTGTGGGCACGTCTGCAGGACGTGATCAAAGGCTGAAGCCTGTACGGTACGTGTGTGAGCGGGCTTGACCGCGAAGGGGCTGCAAAGCAGCCCCTGCAATCTATCAGTGACTTACTGCCTGAAAGCTATCTTTACGGCTGGCTTCATAGGCTGCCTTTTCCATCGGCTTGGCCTCTGGGTTGCCCAGGTCTTCCATCGCCAGGCGGTGGGTTTCGGGGGCAATGTAGGCCGCCAGGGCGCACACGCCGGTGATGAAGAAGGCCAGCCCACCGACTACCAGCGGAATGTTGTCCGAGCCAGGTGGGGCAACCATTGCGAACAGCGCGGGCAGCATGGCGGTCAGCATGGTGCCGATGTTCTGCGCGATGGCCATGGCGGTAACGCGGTAGCGGGTGTGGAACAGCTCTGGGTAGAAGCTTGGGAACACCGCGTTGTAACCCTGGTAAACCATGCCCCACATGACGATCGAGGCGGCGAACGCCATTGGCACGTTCTGGATGCTGATCGCATACAGGTAGACGAAGGCCAGCAGGCCTGAGCCCAGGCAGCCAGCGATCATGGTCGGGCGGCGGCCGATCTTGTCCGACAGGTTGCCCACGAACGGGATCACCAGTACCGCGACGATGTTACCGACCACCGGAATCCACAGGTACACGCTCTTGTCGAAGCCGATGCCATACGCCGGCTGTACCGCGTAGGCCGCACCGAAGATGGTGGCCACGACCGGGATCACGTTCATCAGGGCCATGAACATCACCAGCACCATGTGCTTCCAGCTGTGGCGGAAGGCTTCGCTGATGGGCGATTTGACAACCTTGTCCTGTTTCTCTTCTTGAACGAACGCCGGGGTTTCGTGCACTTCCTTACGGATGATGAAGCCGGCAATCAGCACGATGGCGCTCATCAGGAACGGAATGCGCCAGCCCCATTCGGTAAAGGCTTCGCTGGGCATGAAGTAAGCCAGTGGCAGGAATACCGCCGCCGCCAGTACCTGGCCCGCTTGCACACCTTGCAGGGTGAAACTGGCGTAGTAGCCCCTTCGGCCAAACGGCGCATGCTCCATGATCATGGAACTGGCACCCGAAATTTCCCCGGCCACGGCAAAGCCCTGGATCAGGCGCAGCACAACCAGCAAGGCCGGTGCGAGGTAGCCGATGTCGTGGTAGGTGGGTAGCAGGCCGACAGCCATGGTCGACAGGCCCATCAGGAACATGCACAGCAGCAGTACGTTCTTGCGACCGCGAGTGTCACCCCAGTGGCCCAGTACGAAGGCGCCGACCGGACGTGCCAGGTAGCCCACGCCATAGGTGGCCAACGAGGCAATGATGGCCATTTTCGGGTCGGTGTTGGGGAAGAAAATCTGCGGGAAAATCAGCGCAGCGGCCTGGGCGTAGATGAAGAAGTCGTAGTACTCGAGTGCCGAGCCTATCCATCCACTGGCGGTCGCTTTCTTTGCTTGCGAGCTGGAGTGAGCCATCGTTGTCTCCGTTGTTATTGTTGTTTGCGCAGGTTCCGCCAGAGGTTATGCCAAGGCAGGAGGCAACGGTCGGTGTGCCTGCGTCTGTGGTCCATGTTGACCACGGGCCCGCGGTCTAGCAATTCGCTAAAACGGGTTTTGTGCGATAATCGAACGCAAAACTAACCATTCCGTACAAAGAGATTGAAGCGTCGACTTTACCTGCGAATAATCGATCGTGCCATAAACTGTGACAGGGGTTATTTGCCCGAATGGCACCGTATTCCTCCAACAACAAGGAACTCCCGCCATGCAGCGTTCGATCGCTACCGTGTCCTTGAGCGGCACTCTGCCGGAAAAGCTCGAAGCCATCGCCGCCGCCGGTTTTGACGGCGTCGAGATCTTCGAAAACGATCTGCTCTATTACGCTGGCAGCCCGCGCCAGGTGCGCCAGATGTGCGCCGACCTGGGCATTGCCATCACCTTGTTCCAGCCGTTCCGCGACTTTGAAGGCTGCCGCCGCGACCGCCTGCAGAAAAACCTCGACCGCGCCGAACGCAAGTTCGACCTGATGCAGGAGCTGGGTACTGACCTGGTGCTGGTGTGCAGCAACGTCCAGGCCGATGCCCTGGGTGACGAGCAACTGTTGGTCGACGACCTGCGCCTGCTGGGCGAACATGCCGGCAAGCGCGGCCTGCGCATTGGTTACGAAGCGCTGGCCTGGGGCCGCCACGTCAACACATACCAGCAAGTGTGGAACCTGGTGCGCCAGGCCGACCACCCGGCACTCGGGGTGATCCTCGACAGCTTCCACACCTTGTCGCTCAAAGGTGACCCAAGCGCGATCCGCGACATCCCCGGCGACAAGATCTTCTTCGTGCAAATGGCCGATGCGCCGATCCTGGCCATGGATGTGCTGGAGTGGAGCCGCCACTTTCGCTGCTTCCCGGGGCAGGGCGAAATGGACATGGCGGGTTTCCTGGCGCCGATCCTCGCCACGGGCTACCGTGGCCCGCTGTCGCTGGAAATCTTCAATGACGGCTTCCGCGCCGCACCAACCCGGCAGAATGCCGCCGACGGCTTGCGTTCGCTGCTGTACCTCGAAGAGCAGACTCGCTTGCGCCTGGAGCAGGAAAACACGCCGATCGAACCTGGCGTACTGTTCACCCCTCCGCCGGCCAGCGCTTACGACGGCGTGGAGTTCCTGGAGTTCGCGGTCGACGAAGCCGTCGGCGCGCGCCTGGGCAACTGGTTGAAGCGCCTGGGCTTTGCCGAAGCCGGCAAGCACCGCAGCAAAGAAGTGCAACTGCTGCGTCAGGGTGATATCAACATTGTGCTGAACGCTGAACCGTATTCCTTCGGCCACAACTTCTTCGAGGCCCATGGCCCGTCGCTGTGCGCCACTGCGCTGCGGGTCAAGGACCAGCAAGCGGCCCTGAAGCGTGCCACTGCGTTCCGTGGCCAGCCGTTCCGCGGCCTGGTCGGCCCCAACGAATGTGAAGTGCCGGCCGTGCGTGCGCCCGATGGCAGCCTGCTGTACCTGGTAGAGCAGGGCACTGCCGGCCACTCCCTGTACGACACCGACTTCAGCCTGGACAAGAACGCAGCCGCGACCGGCGGCCTGCGCCGCATCGACCACATGGCCCTGGCCCTGCCGGCCGAGTCGCTGGACAGCTGGGTGCTGTTCTACAAGAGTTTGTTCGACTTCGCCGCCGACGACGAAGTGGTGCTCCCCGACCCGTACGGCTTGGTCAAGAGCCGCGCGCTGCGCAGCCAGTGCGGCACCTTGCGCCTGCCGCTGAATATCTCGGAAAACCGCAACACCGCCATCGCCCATGCGCTTTCAAGCTACCGTGGTTCGGGCGTGCATCACATCGCCTTCGATTGTGACGACATCTTCCGCGAAGTGGCGCGGGCCAAGCTGGCAGGGGTGCCACTGCTGGAAATCCCGCTGAATTACTACGACGACCTGGCGGCGCGTTTCGATTTCGACGACGAGTTCCTCAGCGAACTGGCGTACTACAACGTGCTGTACGACCGCGACGCTCAAGGTGGCGAGTTGTTCCACGTCTATACCGAGCCGTTCGAGGAGCGTTTCTTCTTCGAGATCATCCAGCGCAAGGCGGGGTACGCCGGTTACGGCGCTGCCAACGTTGCGGTGCGCCTGGCAGCCATGGCCAAGGCCCGTAGCGGAGCGGCGCGCAAGCCGGTGCTGTAGTCGCCTGCACTGGCCTGTCTTGTGGGAGTGGGGTGAACCCTGCTTCCACAGGATTATTACGGCCCGATTCAGTGACGCTCAGCCACCATCAACAATGACTGCGGCACCGCGCTCTGCGGATGCTGCGGTTCCTGCAGACTGACCAGTCGCAACCCCGCCATGTCCAGCGCAATCAGCCAGCTGGCCAAGGTGCGGAAATACCAAGGCATCGGTTGCCAATCCCCGACGAACCCGGCAAAAGACTCCTCTCGCCAGCCATCCTGATAATCCCCGTCGGCCACGCTCCACGGGTGCAGGGTCTGGATCACCAGCGCACCGCCTGGCACCAGCAAAGCACGCATTGCCGACAACAGTTCAATGATGTCCTGGTGCAACAGTGCGAAGTTGGCGCAGATCAGGTCATAGTTCTTGCCAACATGCACCTTCGCCTCAGCCAACTGCGCATAGCTGGCCAGGTGCACCTCACCCGCGCCCGCGGCTCGCGCTGCATCTACCAGCGTTCTGTCGCCGTCGACGCCCACGGCCTCGATACCCCGGTCGGCCAGCGCGCGCAGCAGCCAGCCCTCACCGCAACCCAGGTCGAGCACCCGTTCGGGCTGGCGGCCAAGGATGGCCAGCAGGATGGCCTGGTCAGTGACCTGGCGACGGCTCTCGATGGCGCCGTTGCGTACGGCGTCGATCCAGGCTTGGGCGTTATGGTGCCAACTGTCGAGCAAGGCGTCTTCAGGGTTGCGCATGATCGGCTCCATCAGCGGAAAAGGTGAAGGGCGAGCCCGGCAACGGCGCAGCCGATCAACACGTGTATCACCCCGCGCTTGTAACGGAACAGTGCCACAGCCGCCGCGAGCGCTATCGCAGCCGAGGACCAGTGGAACGCGCCATCGAACCCGGCCGGCCACAGCACGTGGTAGCCGAAGAACAGCGCAAGGTTGAGGATTACCCCCACTACAGCCGCAGTTATCGCGGTCAACGGGGCGGTGAATTTCAGTTCGTTGTGGGTCGACTCCACCAGCGGCCCTCCGGCGAGGATGAACAGGAACGAGGGCAGGAAGGTGAACCAGGTCACCAGGCCCGCCGCCACAGCGCCCGCGAGGAACGCCTGGTTGGCGCCGAACATCGGCTGCAGGTAGCCACCGACGAAACCGACGAAGGCCACCACCATGATCAGCGGCCCGGGCGTGGTCTCGCCCAGCGCCAGGCCATCGATCATCTGCGTGGGCGACAGCCAGCCATAGTGGCTGACAGCCCCTTGATAGACATAGGGCAGCACTGCATAGGCACCTCCGAAGGTCAGCAGCGCCGCCTTGGTGAAGAACCAGCCCATTTGCGTCAGTGTGCCTTGCCAGCCAAAGGCCGCCGTCAGCAGGCCCATGGGCAGAAGCCAAAGCGCCGCCACTGCCAGCAGCAAGGTCACCAGACGGCCCCAGCTGAAGCGGGCGTGCGAGGGTATCGGGGTCTCGTCGTCGATCAGCGCCGGGCGCTGGCGGGCCCTGGCTGCGCTGTGGCCACCACCTGGCGCGAACTGTGCCGGCAGCACCCGGCCACCGACATACCCCAGCAGTGCGGCCGCCAGCACGATCAGCGGAAAGGGGACGTCGAGCGCGAAAATGGCCACGAACGAGGCCGCGGCAATGGCCCATAACCAGCCATTCTTTAGCGCCCGCGTGCCAATGCGGTGGGCGGCATGCACGACGATGGCGGTCACGGCCGGCTTGATCCCTTCGAAAATCCCGGCTACCACCGGTACTTCGCTCCAGGTCAGGTACACCCACGACAGGCCGATCAGAATGAACAGCGACGGGAGCACGAACAGAGCGCCGGCAATCACCCCGCCCCAGGTACGGTGCATCAGCCAGCCGATGTAGGTGGCCAGTTGCTGGGCCTCCGGCCCGGGCAGCAACATGCAGTAGTTGAGGGCATGCAGAAAACGCCGCTCACTGATCCAGCGGCGCCGCTCCACCAGCTCCTGGTGCATGATCGCAATCTGCCCGGCCGGGCCACCGAAACTGACGAAACCCAGCTTCAGCCAGAACAGCAATGCCTGGCCCAGGCCGACAGAGGCGGGTGTTTGCCCGGCAGTTGCTTGCAGGTGTTCAGCCATGCGGTGTGCCCTTGCCTTCAGCCCGTCGCAGCGCGTTGGCGCTTGATTCGGTACATGTGCCCGTCAGCATGGCGCAGTAGCATGTCGGCATCGTTGCCGTCTTCGGGAAAGCAGGCCACGCCAATACTGCAGGAAGGTGCCTCGATGCCGGAAAATTCGGCGTCGAGCGGTTTGACCATGACCGCGAGAATGTGCTGTACGTGCGTGGCAATGGCCTCCGGCGACGGGCAATCGGGTAACAGCACGGTGAATTCGTCACCGCCCATACGCGCTACCGTGCCAGCCGCCCCCACGCAGCTTTCCAGGCGTCGGGCCAGTGTGCACAGTACCCGGTCACCCACGCTGTGGCCGTGGTTGTCGTTGATCTGCTTGAAGTCATTGATATCGAGGAACAGCAAGGCCAGCCTGCGGTTGTGACGCCGGGCCGCGGCCAGGGCGGTGTCCAGCCGCTCATTGAACATGGCGCGGTTGGCCAGCCGGGTCAGTGGGTCATGATGGGCGAGGAAGCGCAGTTCGTCTTCGGCCTCGCGCAGGGCGGTAACGTCCCGTGCCACGCCGATACGCGCCTGGGCCTCGTCGGACCAGCAGGCCGCCCACAGTATGTGCACCACGCTGCCATCCTTGCGAAGGTAACGGTTGCTAAAGTCGTAGTGCGGCTGGCCGTTCATCACCCGCATGATCGAGGCGCGCGTAGCCGGGAGGTCGTCAGGGTGCATGTAGCGGGTGATCGGTGTGCCGATCAGTTCGCAGGCTTCATAGCCCAGCAGCGTCTTGCAGGCATCACTGACGAACACGATCTGGTTGTCCCTGTCGACCACGAATACCGTGTCCAGCATCAGGTGGATCAGCCTGGGGTACAACGCTTGCAGGTCTACGGGCATGGTTCAGGGGGTCCGCGGCAGGGTGACCGATCATAGCCTGAAGGAATACGTCGCAGCTACGGCAGCCTGCAGGGCCAGGGCGCCGATTGTCGTCACAGTCCAGTGCTTGCAGAAGCTGCCTTGTGCTGCTCGCCAAGGTATTTGCCCAACTTGCGCCGGCATTGTCGGTGGGGGGGAGCAACGATGGGTGATCAAGGCCCGGTGCCACGCGTTATACTCCGCGCCATTTTGCATGATGGCCGGAGTACGCTATGCGCCAGGTTTTGCTCATCGTCGATGTTCAGTCCACCTTCAGCCCGCCCGAGTGGCTGGTCGATGGTTTGCGCCGGTTGTCAGCGAACATTCCCACCATAGCCTCGGTCGAGTTGCACGATGAACAGATCACGCCGTTCGAGCGCCAGCTTGGCTGGCACCCGGCGGCCGAGGACGAGAGCCTGGTCGAGGCCGACCAGGTGTTCGTCAAGCATGGCTATGGGCAAAGTGCCGAAGCTATCGACTACATCCGGCAACTGGGTGTAGAGCGGGTGCTGGTGTGCGGGTTGCAGACCGAAACCTGCGTGCTGGCCGCAGGCTTTGCCCTGTTCGACGCAGGGCTGATGCCCACGCTGGTGACAGACATGACAATAGGGTCATCGCTGGACCGCTCGGGCAAGTTGGGTACCGACCTGTGGAAGCACCACTTCCGGCAGGTCACCACCTCGGCCGAGGTGCTGGCCGAACTGGCCTGACAAGAGTAGCGCATGGGGTGGCGGCTCATCTTCGCTCAGGCAGAGGTGACGCGTTCAGCTGGATCGGCTCCCGGCGCCTGGTGCTGCTTGCGCCTGCGGGTAAACAGCAGACGCAACAGGGTGTTCCAGCAATAGCTCACCAGTACACCACCAGCGAGTGCCAGGGCCACCTCGAACAGCGGGTGCCTGAAAACATGCTCCGCTACCGATTCGAATTGGAAATGCGTCAAGTAAATATACAAGGTTGACGAAGCGATCACCGTACCTGCCCGTGCAACCAGGGCGGGCACTGGCACCGAGCGGAACCAGACAAGCGCCAGTATCGCTGGCAGGGCGATGTCGACATAGTGTGTCAAGGCTTGCCAGCCAACATGGGCAACCGCCATCAGGTCCAGCTCACCCACCACCAGCACGGCCACCACACTGGCCACCCATTTGCGTGAGGCCGTATCGGCATGGTGCACGGCCATGCCCAGCACCATCACCGCCAGGAAGTGCTGAGGAACCCGGTTGAGCAGGGCACTGGCATCGAATACGAACTGGTTGAGGAACACATCCAGCGCCACCAGTGCACAGGCAGCGATGATCAGCCAGCGAAACGGGTCGGCAAGCAGCACCTGGCGCACGCGCCTGATCGACAGCACCAGGCCAATGATCACGATCATCTGCACCAACACTTCGATGTACCAATAGTTGAACAGGCTGACCTCGCTGGCGGGGAACCAGTTGGAAACCAGCAGCAGCGATTGCCAGTGCAGGCGGTCGAATACCAGCTGGATCAATGCGGTGTACAGCAGTGTTGGCACCACGATGGCTGCCAGTGACGTGAGCAGCGTGCGTGCATCACCGCGCGTTTCGATGGCCTTGAGCTGAAAGCGCGCCAGGGCGATGCCAGAGACCAGGAACAGCACCGAGGTTTCGCCGACGATCATCCAGTGGTCGAACTCGCCCAGGTGGCCGACCACAATCAGGATGATGGCGAGCATGCGTATGAACACCGGCATTTCCATTACCCGCCACGTGCCCTTGGGCGGCGTACTCAGCTCGGCCAGCTGGCACACCGGCAGGGTTTCCCAACGTTCAGGCAGGTGGCCGATGAGCGCCTCGAGCACGCGCGAGGCCTGCACAAACGACAGCGAGTCGCCGCCCAGCTCGACAAAGCTCAACCTGGCGTCCAGGCGCGGCACCTGGAGGATGCGTGCCCAGGCTGTACTCAGCTTTTCGGCCAGGGGTGACAAGGGTAGGTTGATACTGTCGTCAAATGCAGCAGGCAGCGCGCGTTTGTCGACCTTGCCGTTGGGGGTGAGCGGCAGGGTATCAAGGAACACGAACAGCGCCGGTACCATGTAGTCAGGCAGCTGGCCGGCGAGCGTCTGGCGCAGTTCGTCAGCTCGGGTGGGCTGCTGTGCGACGCAATAGGCAACCAGCCGGGTCGATGCACTGTCGTGGTTGGCCAGGACCACGCATTGCCCTATGTGCGGGTGACGGCAGATGGCGTTCTCGATTTCCGCCAGCTCGATGCGATGCCCACGGATCTTCACCTGGCTGTCAGCGCGCCCCAGAAAACTGGCGCTGCCATCGGCCAGGTAGGTGCCTAGATCGCCCGTGCGATAACAGCGGTCGGCCGCGTCAGCGGTGAACGGGTTGGCGATGAATTTGGCTTCGGTCAGCCCTGGGTCGCCCCAGTAACCCCGTGACAGATAGGGGCTGCGGATCAGGATTTCGCCTGTCTCGCCCTCGCTGACCAGCTGGTTGTCTGGGTTTATCACCAGCAATTGTGCATCGGCAATGCCTTTGCCCAGGGGCACCCGGGCATTATCCATTTCCGGGTCGAGGGTGTGGAAAGCCATGGCCTGTGGGGTTTCGGTGGTGCCGTAGAAGTTCACATTGATGGCATTCGGTGCGATGGCGCGGACCTGCTGGTACTGCGTCGGGCTGAGTGCATCGCCACCCCAGAACAGGTAGCGCAGGTGGTCGAGAACCTGGCCGTTCAGGTGTGCGCCAGTTTCGATCAGCTTGCCCAGCGGCGGGGTGAGATGGATCACGCTCACACCGTGCTGGTGAAGCCAGCTGGCTAGCCGTGAGGGGTCGGTCAGGGTCGACTGCGCCGGGCAGGCAATGGTCGCGCCAAGCGACAGTGGCGTGAACACGTCCCGGTATACCGGGTCGTGGCCCAGGCCAGAAAGCAGCGAGAAGGTGTCGGCCTGGGTAAAGCCGTGCTGGCGCACATGCCAGTCGATGAAGTGCACCAGCGGTGCGTGGTGGGTAACGATGCCCTTGGGTTCACCGGTGCTGCCCGAGGTGAAGGTGATGTAGGCCGCCTGCTCAGGGCTGACAGCAGGCAGCGCGACAGGTTGGCGAGGGAAGGCCAGCAGCGCTTCAGCGGGGGCTTCAGGCACCGTGACGACCATGGGTTGGCCGACGTCGACGGTTGCCTCGGCACAGCGCAGGACCACCGCAGGCTTCAGGGTGCTGACGATTTGCTCGATACGCGCGGCAGGGTAAGCGGCGTCAGCCACAGTGAAGGCCAGGCCGGCACGCAGGCAGCCGAGCATGGCGTACACCAGGGCGGCGCTGCGGTGGGTGACGATGACTACACGATCGGTACCGCTGGCGGCGTTTTTAACCAGAAACGCGGCAATGCCCGCGCTGATCTGCTCCAGTTGGGAATAGCTGCAGATTGTGTGCTGGCCAATGATGGCAATGGCCGCCGGGCAGCGGTCGGCCTGCTTGATGAAGGCGTGGTGAATGGGTTGTTCGGCACGGTACTCCAGGCACAGCGTTGGATTCGGGCGCAGGTCCGGCATGATGATCGAGTGCTCCGCAGGAACGTTGGGCTGGCTGGTAGCAAAACGCTAGTGCAGGCTGGCTGATGGCGCCAATGTTTGATGGCTACCTTGCGATAGCCGGGGCGGTCCAGGGCCGCAAGCCAGCCCCCACAAAACCCTGCTAAACCGGGTTGGTCTATGGGGGCAGCCTTGCACTGCGATATGGATTATCCCTGGCCGGATGTTCAGGCCACGTCCACGAGCACGATCTCGCTGTCCTCGATGGCGGTCACCCGCAGCACCGCTTCCTGCTCGATCGCCACGCCATCGCGCGCCTTGGCCCGCAGCCCGTTGACTTCCACCAGCCCCTTGGCCGGCACCAGGTAACCCCGGCGTGCGGCATCGAAGCGGTACTCGGCGGTTTCACCTGCCTGCAGGGTGGCAGCCACCAGGCGGGCATCGGTACGGATCTGCAGGCTGTCCTCGTCACCGGTGCGGCCGCTGGCCAGGGTCACGAAGCCTTCGCCGCGCTCGCCTTTGGGAAACGGCCGGCTACCCCACTGCGGTGCTTCACCGGTGCGCTCCGGCACAATCCAGATCTGGAAAATACGTGTGTCGATGTCCTCCAGGTTGTACTCGCTGTGCACGATGCCGGTACCGGCGCTCATTACCTGAACATCACCGGCTTCGGTGCGGCCCTTGTTGCCCAGGCTGTCCTGGTGGCTGATCGCGCCTTCACGCACATAAGTGATGATTTCCATGTCGCGGTGCGGGTGCGGCGGGAAGCCGCTGCCGGCCGCGATCAGGTCGTCGTTCCAAACCCGCAGGTTACCCCAGTGCATGCGTGCCGGGTCGTAGTACTCGGCAAACGAGAAATGGTGGTGGGCGTCGAGCCAGCCATGGTTAGCGTGGCCGAGGCTTTCGAAGGGTCGCAGTTGCAGCATGGTCGTGCTCCTTGAATCAGTGGAATGGCGCCATGATGCGCTAAAGAAACATCGAAAATAAGCGTAAATATCGGCTTAAAATAATCTATTTGGTAGATGTTTTTTCCTGCTGCGCTTTATTCGCTTCATCGCCTAATCCACTGATCTGCAAGCATTCGCTGGCGATTTTTCGTCGATGCGGCGAACATGCCTGCTGTTTTGATTTTCAACGGAGTGACCGTGGCCCACGAGCAACCCCTGGCCCCCGCCGACCTTACCCCTCCTGCCCAGTTGCCCTGGTTTCGCCGGCTGGCCGCCCGTCTGCTGGGCCGTGGCCTGACCCGCCTGCAAGCCCAGCACCGCGACTCGTGGTTCCTCGGCCACGCCACAGGCCAGCGCACTGGCCATGCCGATGGCGTGCGTGAAGGGTTCGAGCGTGGTCGGGTGGAGGGCTATGAGGCTGGGCGTCAGGTGCTGGTGATCCGCGATACGCGCCCCGACAGCGCCGCCGTGCCAGGCCAGGATGACAACTTGTTCGACGACTGGCGCCTGCCGTTGACGGCCGAGTTGAAAAAGCGCTTCAAGGCCGATGTCGCCCAGCGCCTGCCTGCCGAAGCCCAGCCCAGCCCCGCGCAATGGAAGCTGATCTTCAGTGACACCCCGTCTACCTGCGTGGTGGCCGGCGCCGGGGCAGGCAAGTCCACTTCGCTGGTGCTGCGCATCCTGCTGCTGCGTCATTACCTGGGTTACGAGCTGGATGCGATGACCGTGGTCACCTTCACCCGCGAATCGCGCAAAGACTTCATCAAGCGGCTGTTGCAGGTGTTCGCCCTGTGGCAGATCAACCTGCAGCCTGTGCAGGCCCGCGAGCTGGTGCGCACGTTCCATTCGCGCATCCTGCCGCTGGTGCGCAGCCTGCCGGGCTTCGGCCAGGTGCGTGCATTTGAAACACTGGGCCACGAGATGCCTGCCGGGCGTGAGGCCGAGGCCGACAGCAACCCGTTCGACCTGCGCCTGAACGATGCCCAGCGCCAGCAACTGAACCAGTGCTACAGCAGCTTGCTGGGCGAGAGCCCGCGTTTTGCCGAACTGGTCAGCCAGTTGCGCAGCGAAGCCTTGCAACTGAAGCCGCTGGACCCGAACAACCCCGATGTGCAGAAGCGCGCACAGGTGACCCAATTGGCGGCCCAGCGCGACGAAGAACTGTGCGACGTGATCGAGGACCTGTGGTTCGCCGCTGGCGTCTGGCCGATCAAGGGCATCGAGCCCAGCCGCGAAACGGTCGACATCCGTGGCAGCCGCTTTTATGTGCATGGCCGCCTGGAAGGCCAGGGGCCTTTGGTGGTGCTGGGTTTCGATCCCGCACAAAGTGCGCAGTACCAGCGCCCCGGCGCCAAGCTGACGGTGCGTGCCGAGTGGGCGGTCAAGCGCACGCTGCTGCAGGCGTTCTGCGACAGGCCGCTGATCTGGCTCGACAACTACGCCATGGCCAGGCGCCTGGCGGCATCGTTGGCGGGCGATGCTGTGGCCGGCCCTGGCTTTGAGTACAAGGTCAAGGGTGAACTGGCCCCGGCGCCGCTGCTGGATGCGTTCGTCAGTGCGGCCAATTTCATCGAAAACCTTGGGTTGGAGGTGAACAAAGCGGTGGCGGCGATGAGCTTCCCGTCTGGCGATAGCGATGCACTGTTCTTCGAGGCCCTGGCACTTTACTGGAAAGCCCTGGAAGCGCACCTGCTGGACCAGTCGCCACCGGTGATGAGCTACAACCGCATGTTCGCCCTGTTTGGCGAGAACAACCCGGAAAACCTGCACCTGCTGCCCGATCCGTTGCTGCGGCCGCTGGCGCACCTGATGATCGACGAGTTCCAGGACGTGTCGCCGCAGATCGTCAGCTGGTTGCGTGCCAGCCTCGCTGAAATACGGCGCCGCGGCCCGGCCATGCACACCGGGCGCCATGCCCAGCATTCGTCGTTGCTGTGCGTGGGGGACGACTGGCAATCGATCTACGGCTGGCGTGGCAGCTCGCCCAAGTATTTCATGGAGTTCACCAAGGCATTCCCGTCGCCGGCCAACACGCGGGTGATGCTGGTCGACAACTACCGATGCCAGCAGCAGGTGATCGACGCGGCCGAACACCTGGTCAAGGGCACCCCGGCGATTGCCGGCAAGAAAGCGCGCGCCAGTGGCCCGGCGGCCGAGTTGCCCAGCTCGCCGGTCAAGGTGTTCGACCGTGACGAGGCTGCATTGGGCGAAACGCTTGTCGAGCACTACCAGCGGGGAGAGACGGTCATGATGCTCTACCGCAAGGGCAGCGACAGGGCCTTGATGAACGAGCATCTGCAAAGCGTGTTGCACGCCGACGCGGCGCTGCCGGCCGACCAGCGCCGGCTGCGTCAGCTGACCTATCACAGTGCCAAGGGTTTGCAGGCCGATGCGGTGTTCATGCTGGGTGACTGCCAGTACCTGACCAGCTCACCCTACAAGAACCAGGTATACCGCCAGGCCGGGCTGGGCAAGGCAGGTGATACCCAACCGTTCGATTCGGCACAGAAGGACGAAGTGCAGCGCTTGGCCTACGTGGCGGTGACCCGCGCAGTGCGGCACTGCTATTGGCATGTGGAGGCCGCCAGCGGTGACGCCGCAGCGGCTCCAAGGGCGTCCAGCCAGGTGGATGGCAAGCAGGCCTTCTTCGAAGACCTGCGCGGGCAGTGAGTGGGGTTTAGCGGCCGATTGTTTGCGTCTGGCGGGTGAGACTGGTCAGCAGACCCGTTTCAACCTGCTGCTGCTCGGCAGTCAGCGCGTCCACGCCCTGGCGATACTGCTGCTCGTTGATCACGACGCGACGCAGAACGCCTTGAGCATCCACAGGGCTTTCAGGCATGACCGTGGCCAAGGCTCGGAGCACAGAGCTGTCCAGGGACGTGACCGGGTCGGCGGTTTCATCCAGGCAGTAATAGAGATAATCAAGGCCCGGCCGCCAAAAGTCGGTGATCAGGCTGAACTGTGCCGCATGCTCTCGTTTCAAGTACTCGGCCCAGCCCGGCTGCTGGTTCAACCATTGCTCCCGGGCGGTGGCATCCCTGTCCAGGGAAAGGACCGCAGCTTGCACCCTTTCGATGACTGTATCGTTGATTCTGGCCGTATGGCGGTACAGCATGCCTCGGCTCGGCTCAGGATAGTCCAGCGCGCTGGCCAAGGACTGGCGCAAGGCCAGGCGTACCTCGATATCGTCCACCAGCCCCGTCTGAAGTTCGCTGTCTGGAAAGGCTGAGGGATCGTCGAGCTCATCGTAAGCGGGGAGGTTTTCATCGAAGACCCCATCGAGCAGTGCCTGTTTGCGCAAGGACCTTCTCCAGCTGATGCGGTCGGCCAGTTGATTGACCTGACTGCGTCGATACAACTTGCCATACAGGCTCAGTAGATCAGCCGGTCGACTACCGGCGGCGGCTGCTGCTTCGTGGGCCAGCACTTCTATCTCCAGGGCACTGAACGCGTCGGCACCTGCGTCACCACAGGTTGGCGGGAAGTCGCCGGCCACGGTGGCGAGGCGTTCACGCAGGGCCGTGTCGTGGGCCGCGTCATCCAACAGCTTCCAGACGCGTGCCCTCAGGGCCTCGCCATCACGCTGCGCTTCGGCCGATTGGGCAAGGCGTTCGAGTACCCCCAGCAGCGCTGCGTTTTCACCTTGGTCGAACAGGTCGCTCCACAGTTGCTCCTCGGCACTGCTCGCCTCGCCACGGAAAATGCCTTGCCACAGTGGCACGTCTTCTGCGTGCTCGAATACGTTGACGCCGCTGCTGCCCAGGCGTGCACGAGTCTGGGCTTCCAGGGTGTTGTAGTTGAACAGCCAGCGGCGCTCCGGCAAGTGCGCGGCGACATCGCGGGCAAAAGGGGTACGCAGCACGCCAGGCAAGTCTGGCAGGGTACGAATGCGGTTGGACGAAAGGTTCAGATAGCGCAGTTGGTACTGGGGCTGGCTCATCAGGACTGTCAGGCTGTCGGGCCATTGCTGCAGTTCGCAACGCTCAAGTTCCAGGTGGACAAGACGCGCCATGAAGCGCAGGTCGGGCGCCAGTCGCAGTGGGTTGCCTGACAGGTGCAGTACAGTGGGGTGGATCATGTCCTGAAACTGGGCGGCAAGGCTTTCGTCGAGGGTGATTTGATTGTGACCCAGGCCGAGGGCGTCCAGGGGCAAGCGCGTCAGGAAGCCTAAACTGTTGGTGTCGAGTTGCAGCCGGTTGCGGCTGAGCCACAGTAGCCGCAGGCCGGGCATTGCCCCGATGGCCTGTTGGGCGGTGGGTGAAAGGGTGGTCAAGCCATTGTCAGTCAGGCCCAGCTCGCGCAGCCGCGGTGCTGACCTGAGCGCCTCGAACAATGTTTCGGCATCGATGTCCGGGTTGCCGACGATTTCCAGAGTTTCCAGGTTAGGGAAGTTTGCCAGGAAGCTGCCCTCCAGGTGCTGCATCTGCAGCCCCTCGAGCCTGAGATTGCGGATATGCGGCATGCGTGCAGTGAAAGCGGGTAGCGCTTCGAGTTGCATACGGTCCAGTACCAGTGTTTCGGCTTGCACGCCGCCTTCACGGCGCGAAGCACTCATCAGTCGCTCGGTGCATTGCTGGCGATCAAAGCGCTCTTCAAGGGTGCGGGCGGTGCTTACCCAGCGGTTGAGATCCCGGTTGAGGGTGCGCTGCTCGACTTCCAGCTGGTTGATCGCGCTACCCAGGTCGCCTCCTCGAGCCAGTTCGGCTTGCAGCCCACTGATTTGCTCGCTGCTGAGTTCAGGGTAGAGCGCCCGGAGTCGACGTGCAGCAGGCAAGATTCGTCCTTGCAAGCCACGACCGCTCAGGGGATAGCCCAGCTGGCCGTTGGCCAACCGCAAAGGGGAGCGGAACCTGGGGTTGATGGGTTGTTGGCCGATCAGTGAGGCGCAGTGCTGGCGATCGTCAAGGGCAAGTTGCAGCAACCGGGCCGGGTCAGCCTGCGGGTGCGTGGCTTGCAGCGCCTGTTTGATGCGTAGGCTGTCGTCGTTGGCCAGGCTGGGCCTGAACAGGCCGAGGAGGGCGCGGTCAAGCCGCGCTCGAGCTTGCAGAAGGCGTGCTTCCTCGGCAATGCGCAGCGGCACCCGTCCGTTGGTCAGGCGTTCCCGTTCAGCGTTGCTGATGTTGGCAAGCAATTCTTCAAGCGCGCTGTCCGGTAGCCCGGGAAACTGCCGGGCGAGGGTTTGTGCGATTGGCGGGCGTGTGGGACGGCGTCTTTGGTGCAGGCTCTCGAACAGCGCCTTGCGATGCTGTTCCAGGTGTTGCGCGAGCTTGTTGTTCAGTGCGGACGCTCGGTGCTCGGTTGGTGTGTCACCGAGCAACTGCTCAATGGCGTCTTCATCCATCTGATCCAGCACGGTCTGGCTCAACTGGCCATTGTCCAGATCGGTTCGGGTAACCTCGATTTCTACTTGGCCCAGCGTGTCAGGAGGGCCGTAGCGCACCGATTCGCCCCAGGGCTCTGGCCCTTGGTAAACCTTCAGCACCTTCCCTTCGGGCCACCCCGGCAGGCGCAGCAACTCGGGCAAGGCAAAGTTCTTGTACGCAGCTAGCGGCAACCCATGGCGTACACAGTTGATGATTTGTTGTGTCTGATTGTCCAGTTGCAACCGCTGCAGCGCGTCGAGCAACAAGGCGGGTGGACGCAGGCCCGCTGCCTGGGCGCGTCGCAGTACGTCTGGATCGGTACCGGTACTGCGCATGGCATGGTCCAGTTCGCTGTCGTCCAGGCCTGCGCCATGGCTGCCGAGGCGGCGCGCGAGCTGTTCGCGGTCCCATTCCAGAGGCTGTTCATGGGCCAGTTGCCAGCGGGCATCACCATGATGCAGCAAACGTGGGGCATAGGCCTGCGCATCCTCTGGGTGGCGCACGCGCCACTGCTGATCAGCGTCCTGAAACACCTCGTACAGGGTCCCATCCAGCTTCAGGTAGGTCTTCCCGTCGACGTGCACATGGCCGAGCAAATCGGGTTGAGCCCCCTCAGGAATAGCCACCGTGCTCGCATAGGGTTTCATGTCGGGGTGCCAAAGCACTTCCTTGTCTTCATGCCACACACTCTTCAAAGCATCTACAAAGCCAGAGGCCTGGACAACCCTGGCGCCCGCTGCAAAGCCGGCAATCACCCCCGCGTTGATGGCCAACGATTCCAGCTGTGCCAGTGCCTGACGGGTATCTCCTTCTTCCCAGGCCTCGAACCCGGTGAAAACCGAGCTCATCAGGTCGTAAGCAAAAACGCCTAGCATGACCGTGTTCAGCCCCGGCACGAAGAACGCGGCGACATTCAGCACGTTCATACCCAGGTCGAACCAGTACTTCAGACGCTCGTGTCGGGCGTTGGCGTCGACTTCGGCGGTAGGGACTGCAATGGTTTTTGCGTCGGCCTTCATGCGCGCAAGGTGTGCGTTGTACAAGGTCGCCCAAGGGTCGATTCTGATTGGCGAGAGCGTGAAAGGGATCACTGGCATGATTCGGGGTTTGCGTATGCCCGCTTCATTCTCTTCGAACAGCGCGATCTCCAGCTTTCCGGCGAGTTCTTTTTGCCTGTCCTTGTAGGCGAAATGCACCAAGGCTCGACGAAACTCGCTTTGCAATAGCCGACTGCGCAGGTGCTTGCCCGCTTCCTGACGAGAAGCGAACTCCCTTATCGGGTGCTCGCTGTCGCCAGGGATATACACGATGCAGGGGTTCTGGCGGTAAGGGTTGTCTGGCCCAATGAACAGTACTTCGTGGACGGGGACATCGAAGAGGTTGAAGTTCCAGCAATGCAACGCCTCGTTGTCATAGGTGGGGTGAGGGCTGCCGTCGCACAGTTGCGCAAGCGCATCGAGCCCGGCCTTGCTCAGCAGGCCTTTGAGCTTGGCGATCAATGCCTGGACCCTCAACGTCTCACGGTTCGCTGCAATCGACAGGCGCTGGATCTCAGCGCGATTGGCGCCTTCATGGGTTGCAAGCAGATGGTCTTGATAGCGTTTGCCAAGGTCCAGCGCCCGACAATGCCTGACGAAGTCCGCCATCGTCAGGCCTGCCAGGGGGGTGTCGCTGCCTGCGGCGTTGGTGAGCCTGCTGTAGGGGCCGACTTCGTCCAGCCCCTCGAAGTTGTGCAGGGCAGCCTCCAGCAAGCTGCGTGTTTGCGGCTGGCCTGCCGGGCGAGTAGCCAGCACATCCGCATCCACGTCCGGGACCAAAGGTGTTTCCACATCGGGAACGCCGACCCAGATGTTGGCCTCTGACTCAAAGGGCTGGAACACATACTGCGCCCTGTCTACGGGCACATTCACCCCCAACCGCTCGGTCAGCAGAGGGCCGCAGAACGCAATGATGTCCTTGAACTCGCCCAGCGCCTGCTTGACTTGCGCCAGCCGTTTGTTACGGGTTTGCAACGCGTTGTGCAACTGCTCGCGCGTTGGCTCATCGGCAGTGGCATACCACGCGTAAGGGCTGCCATCTTCATCGAGATACTCCTTGTACAGGCTCTGCACCACTTTGCGTGTATGCGTGGGTTGGAGCGCCTTGCTCCATTTCGGTAACGATCGGGTTATCTGGCTTTGATGCAACGGTGTCGGGGTTGTCATGGTAACCATCTCTTTTGTGGAGTGAGATAGTCCACGCTGATCAAGGCGTCGGTGTGCGGTAGATAGTTGTTTGGCAGCGGTCGGTCCTGCGCATGTGCGGGTCGGTGAGGGGCTGGCAGCGAGGGAGGATCTGCGAGAGGGTGGGACAGGTCATGGTGCAGGCCTCAGCCAAGGAGAATTGCAATGCGTTCGCTGTGCAGTCCGAAAGACCACCTGCTAGACCTCGATGGTATTGAAATAGCGGTCCGTACCTGGGGGCAAGAAGACGGTATTCCCATATTGGCCTTGCATGGCTGGCTAGATAACGCTGCCTCGTTCGAGCGCCTGGCACCGATGCTGGACGGCTGCTTCGTGGTGGCCCCCGACCTGATCGGCCATGGCCGTTCTGGCCATCGTCGCCACGACAGTGGCTATTACCTGTGGGAGCATGCCGAAGACATGTTGGCGGTGACCGACAGCCTGGGCCTGGCGCAATTTCATGTGCTGGCCCATGGTATGGGCACCGGTATAGCGTCGCTGCTGGCGGCCATGACCAGTGGCATTGCCAGCATGACCTTCCTCGACGGCATGGGTGCACCGTTCACGGTGGCCGAGGATGACCGGGTGCAGCACCTGGCGCGGGCCTACCGGCTCAAGCGCATGGTACAGCGCAGCCAGTTGCCGGGTTTTGCCGAGCCCGATGTCGGTCGCTTCGACGACCTGGACACCGCTTTGGCACAACGCCGCGAGCGTCTGGACACCGAACTGTCGGAAGATGCCGCTCGGCTGCTGGCGCTGCGCGACCTGCTTCAACTGGGCGATGGCTATTGCTGGCGCCACGACCCGCGCCTGGTATTGCCCGAGCCCATGCCACTGACCGAGCGCGAAGCATGCGACCTGCTCAGCCAGATCCGCTGCCCGTTGTACCTGCTGTTCGGCCGCCAGGGGGCGTTCACCGGCGAGGCCTTTACCCGGCGTCAGGCCGCCTTGCCCAGCCACGCGAAAGTCTCCTGGCACCCAGGCGGGCACCACTTCCACCTGGATGCGCCAGACCGGGCGCTGGTCGACCAACTGCTGCGTATCCTGACGCGCCATGAAGGGGGTGTACTGCAACGCTTGGTGAACGAATAGCTGATTCTGGTCACGCCGCGTGAACCTGCGCTATGGTGGCGCACGCTTTTGCAAACACGCCACAAGGAGCCTGGCATGCGACCGTTCACCATCAAGCAAATCGACCACCTTGTGTTGCGGGTCCGCGACCTGCCGCGCAGTGTTGCCTTTTACACCGAGCTGCTCGGCTGCACGGTCAGCCGCGTGCGCGAAGACCTGGGCATGGTGCATTTGGCCACGGGCGCGGCGATGATCGACCTGGTGACCCTGGACGGGCCGCTGGGGCAGCCAGGTGGGGCTGCACCGGGGGTGGAGGGGCGCAACCTGCACCATTTCTGCCTGCGCATCGAGCCGTTCGACGAGGCCGCATTGACTGCCTATCTGGAAGCCGCCGGGGTAAAAGTGGAACCTGCAGAGAAGCGTTATGGCGCCGAAGGCGAGGGGCTTTCGCTGTACTGCTATGACCCGGATGGTAATCAGGTCGAGTTGAAGGGGCCGGTAACGTCTGGCGGGTGAAACCGCCCTCGCCAAAATCGTCAGCCAACCCGCTATCGCCCGGCACCCCGGTGCTGCGTGTCGTCCAGGCCGCCCTCTCGTGCAGGGCCCGGCGGGTGGATATCCAGCCAATCCCGATTATGCTTCATGAACCTTGCTGCGATCCGAGGCGGCCCGCCTCGTCGTGCTTCGCGCAACCAAAGCAAGCGCCAGGGCCTGGGTGCGACGGTGAAGTGGTTGTGAGGTGCTCCGGCCTGCATGACAACATGACGGAGGCAACCCATGGCGGTTCTCGACAGCACATCCACGGGCAGCGCGCCCCAACGCGGTATCACCAAGGAGGAGCGCAAGGTCATCTTCGCCTCGTCCCTTGGTACGGTATTCGAGTGGTACGACTTCTACCTGTATGGCTCACTCGCCGCGATCATCGCCAGGCATTTCTTTGCAGGCGTCAATGAAACCACCTCATTCATCTTTGCCTTGCTGGCCTTTGCTGCCGGCTTTGCCGTACGGCCGTTCGGAGCCATCGTGTTCGGCCGCCTGGGCGACATGATCGGGCGCAAGCACACCTTCCTAATCACCATAGTCATCATGGGCCTGTCTACGGCACTGGTGGGCCTGCTACCAAGCTACAGTGCGATCGGCGTGGCTGCGCCGATCATCCTGATTACCTTGCGTTTGCTGCAAGGCCTGGCCTTGGGTGGCGAATACGGCGGCGCGGCCACGTATGTGGCTGAACATGCACCCAAGGGCCGACGCGGCTTTTTCACCGCCTGGATCCAGACCACTGCCACGTTGGGGCTGTTTCTGTCTTTGCTGGTGATCATGGCATGCCGCACGGCCATGGGGACGGAAGTGTTCGAAGCCTGGGGCTGGAGGGTGCCGTTCCTGCTGTCGATCCTGTTGCTGGCGATTTCGGTGTACATCCGCATGCAGCTCAACGAGTCGCCGGTGTTCATGAAGATGAAGGCCGAAGGCAAAGCATCCAAGGCCCCGCTGACTGAGTCGTTTGCCCGCTGGGACAACCTCAAGGTGGTGATCATGTCGCTGCTCGGTGGTACCGCCGGCCAGGCCGTGGTGTGGTACACGGGGCAGTTCTACGCGTTGTTCTTCCTGTTGCAGATGCTCAAGATCGATCCGCAGACTGCCAACCTGCTGATTGCCGGCTCGCTGCTGATCGGCACGCCGTTCTTCATCATTTTCGGTAGCCTGTCCGACCGGATTGGCCGCAAGAAGATCATCATGGCCGGCTGCATCATCGCCGCGCTGACCTACTTCCCGATCTTCAAGGCCCTGACCGAGTACGGCAACCCGGATGTGTTCGTTGCCCAGGAGCAGAACCCGGTAGTGGTGGTGGCCGACCCAGATCAGTGCGCATTTCAGTTCGACCCGGTGGGCAAGGCCAAATTCACCACCTCCTGCGACATTGCCAAGAGCCTGCTGGCCAAGCGCGCCATTCCCTATACCAACGAAGCGGCTGAACCCGGCAGCGTGGCGCAGATCCGCATAGGTGAGCGAGTACTGCCGAGTTTTGACGGCAGCAGCCTGGCTGCGGCGGACTTCAAGGTGCAGAGCGAAGCGTTTACCGCAGCCTTGAGTGGTGCGTTGAAAGAGGCGGGCTACCCAGAAAAGGCCGACCCGGCGAAGATCCACTACCCGATGGTGCTGTTACTGCTGACCATTCTGGTGATCTACGTGACCATGGTCTACGGCCCGATTGCCGCCTGGCTGGTGGAGCTGTTCCCGGCGCGTATCCGCTACACCTCGATGTCGCTGCCTTACCACATCGGTAATGGCTGGTTCGGCGGCTTCCTGCCGACCGTGGCGTTTGCCATGGTGGCAGCGACCGGAGATATCTACTACGGCTTGTGGTACCCGGTCGTGATTGCCCTGATGACGGCGGTGCTGGGGATCTTCTTCCTGCCTGAGACCAAGGATCGGGATATCAATCACACCTGAAGGTCGAGTTTGCCTGTGCTGGCTCCTTCGCGGGCAAGCACAGGCGATCAATCAGTCGAAGTAGCCACGTAGCCCGAATGCGTACCCGGTATCCACAGCTGTCGCCTCACCCCGGCTCCAGCGCTTCTTCAACACGAACTCGAACGCCGGCTCGTACAACCCGTCGCGCACCAGTGCCCCCGCCAGCACCTCCACGTCGTACCAGCCATTGTCCAGTTCGATGATCGGCCGCCCTGTCACCTGGTAACGCGCCATCAGGTCACCCAGGGTCTTGGGCGTGAAGTGCTGCAGGATGCGCCAGGTGTACAGCATCAGCGCACCGTGCTCGACCCGCAGTACATAGCCATTGCGCCGGTGCTTCAGACGGCTGCCGGCCTCGCGCAGGGCCGGTGTGTGGTTATCGAGGGTGAACAGGATGCGGTAGGGCAGGTTGTCGACACCGGCCAGCGGCAACACGACACCTTCGCGCACAGCCTGGTCGCCGCTGTCACCGTGGGTGAACGCATGGGCCAGGTCGTCGGGCAGTTGATGGTCTTGCTTGAAGCGCTCGAGCAACTGGATATCGCCGAGCAGAAAGTAGTCGACCAGGTCGTTGAGCACTTCGCTGAATTCGTGGCGCATCTTTTTTCCTTGTGGGTGCGCAGTGGGGTAAGGGCAACCGGCTAGTGCTTCTGGGCAATCTGGATCAGGTTGCCGCACGTATCATCGAACACCGCCACGGTAACCGGCCCCATTGGGGTAGGTGGCCGGATGAACTTCACACCTGCTGCACATAGCCGCATGTATTCGGCCTGGATGTCACGCACGCCGAACGAGGTGGCGGGGATGCCATCCTGCTTGAGCGCGGCCTTGTACACCTTGGCTGCCGGATGCGCGTCGGGTTCCAGCAGCAGTTCGACGCCATTGGGGTCGTTGGGCGAAGTCAGAGTCAGCCAGCGGTGCCGGCCCATGGGAATGTCGTGTCTGGGCTCGAAACCGAGTACGTAGTGGTAGAAAGCCAGGGCCTTGGCCTGGTCGTCGACGAGGATGCTGGTGACCACGATCTTCATTAGCGCACACCGCTTGCCTGGGCCGATGACTATCAGTAAAGACGCTCGGGCGTTTTTGACCAGTGGCTGCAGTGCCTCTGGGACCTGTTTCCAGCTGCGCGACAGCGCACGCACGACCTATCGTTGGCCTGGCCTTAGCAACCCACCAAGGAGTGAAATGCATGCAAGAAGAACCGATGAAAGACCTGCCAGACGTCGATGATGAGGATCAGGCAGATACCACTGAGCCGCCTGCAACGCTGTCCCGGCGTAAGCGCGGCGCGGCTCCAGTTTGCGGAATGCCCTGTGAGTCGGGGTACAAGCAGATTGGTGACGACTGCATTCGGGCGAACCCCGGGTTTGAGTGATGCACCGGGCCGGGGCAACCCGGCCCATACAAAAAAACTGTTCAAGGTATAGGTAAATCCTTCAGCGCTCAGCGCCCGCTCAGCTATAGCCAAGGGTAAAGTGTGAGGCACGATCCCAGTCTGCCCAGACCAGCGTCAGAGAGGTACCCTGTGGCTGCTTATACCTTGCGACAACTGAAGTACTTCGTCACCACCGTGGAAGCGGGCAGTGTGGCCGAAGCGTCACGCCAGCTGTATATCGCCCAGCCGTCCATCTCCACGGCTATCAAGAGTCTGGAGGAAAGTTTCGGTGTACAGCTATTCATCCGCCACCACGCCCAGGGCGTGTCATTGACGCCCAGCGGCAAACGCTTCTACGCCAAGACCAAGTCGCTGCTGCAGATGGCCCATGAGTTCGAACAGAACGCCCTGGCCGACAACGATACCGTCGCCGGGCAAATCGACATCGGCTGTTTCGAAACCGTGGCACCGCTGTACCTGCCTCGCCTGATAGCCGGTTTTCGCCAGCGTTACCCGGGTGTGGACATTCGCCTGCGTGACGGTGAACAGCAGGACCTGATCCAGGGCCTGACCGCCGGTACCTTCGACCTGGCGTTTCTCTATGACCACGACCTGGACGGCACCATTGAGGCCGAACCTCTGATGCCGCCGCAGAAGCCCTATGTGCTGCTACCAGAGAACCACCGCTTTGCCGGCCAGGCCCAGGTCTCGCTGCGCGACCTGTGCCCGGAACCGATGATCCTGCTGGACGTGGCCCCTAGCCGCACATACTTCGTCAGCCTGTTCAACGATATGGGCCTGGCACCGAACATTGTCTTCAGTTCGCCATCAATTGAGATGGTGCGTGGAATGGTGGGTCAGGGTTTCGGTTTTTCGTTGCTGGTAACCCGCCCGCACTCGGAATACACCTATGACGGCCAGCGCCTGGCAATGCTCGACATTGCAGAGCCGGTGGCGCTGTCGGGGCTGGCTGCGGCGCGGTTGAAGCGAGTCCAGCTGACCAAACCGGCGCAGTTGTTCGTGGAATTTTGTCGGGAAGAGCTGGCGAAGTTCCTGAACTGAGCACGCCATGCTTCCCCGGCAGGAGGCGCATGGCGTGGCATTGCTCAGGGGTTGACCTGATAGCCGCGCCCCTGCAGGCAACCGCTGTAGGCACTGGCATGGGCCTGGGTTTTTGCCTCGTCCTGGCCGCGCCTGTCCTGGCGCCGGTCCTGACGCTGGCGCATGCCACCGACCGCGGCCCCGGCGGCGGCTGCTTCGCCGGCACGGTTCTGCCGGTATTGCTGCTTGGCATCGTCACCCACCCGGTCATACAGCGCGTCATGCTGGTTGCCGCGCACCTGCGCGCCTACAGCACCGGCGGCCGCACCCGCAGTTGCACCGCGAACCCGGCCACCGACATGTGGGTCGCTGGACGTCGCCGTGCCGTTTGCGGCATTGGTGGCGACGGTATTGCAATCGTTGATATCCAGTTGCATCTGCTGGCTGCTCTGACCCTTGAGCGGCACCACCGACTGCGCCTGGGCGGCCGATGCTGCGCACAGCAGCAACAGGTAACTCCACGTGAACGTACGCATGGCACACCTCCACCGGGCGAAAAGCCCGCCCCACAGGATAGTTCGCCTTTGACGCGGTGATGGAAGTTTTGCCCAGATAGGCTACACCGGATATCAGACGCCGTTCCGATTAGCCTCTTGGCCTGATGCAAGGCTTCCTGTGGGCAAGACATGAGCCAGACGCAAGATCTGATCATCTGCGAGTATTGCGACACGGTGTACCACCGGGCACCGCTGCTCAAACATCAACGTGCCCTTTGCCAGCGCTGTGGCGGCGTGCTGTACCGGCACAGGTCACTGACCATTGAGCAGCGGCTGGCATTGAGTGTGACGGGCGGCGTCCTGCTGGTATTCGCCAACTATTACCCGGTCATGACCATCGGCATGCAGGGGCTGACCCACTCGGCCACGTTGTGGGACGCCGTGCAGATCCTCAGTCACGGCAGTATCACCTTCATCGCCCTGGTCATGGCGCTATCGATCATTTTTGCGCCGCTGCTGCAAATTGCCTTGTTGTGCTGGGTGTTGAGTTTTGCCCTTGCCGGCCGCGTGCCCCCGGTTTCGCCTTGTGCATGCGTGGCCTGGAAAGCCTGCGGCCCTGGAGCATGCTGGAGGTGTGTCTGCTGGGGGCGATGGTGGCGGTGATCAAGCTGGCGGGGCTGCTCGATGTGATCCCCGGTATCGGCCTGCTGGCCCTGGCTGCGCTTAGCATGTTGATCATCCACATTGCCGGCAAGGACATCCGCGACTTGTGGGAACAGGTATGACTACTCCAGCCAATGCGCACGACCTTGGCTTGTGTCTGTGCCATGGCTGTGGCCAGGCCTGCGACACGCGCAGTGGCGCGCACACCTGCGACCGTTGCGGCGCCGTCATTCACCGGCGCAAGGCCAATGCCATCAGCCGTGGCTGGGCGTTTCTGCTGGCAGCCCTGGTTTTCTACATCCCCGCCAACCTGCTGCCGGTGATGCACACCGAAATGCTCGGCAGTGGTACAGACAGCACCATTGGCGGTGGCGTGCTGGAGTTCTGGGAAGCCGGGGCCTGGGACATCGCGCTGATCATCTTCATCGCCAGCGTGGGTGTGCCTGCCATCAAGTTCTTGTCCCTTGGCCTGCTGCTGTTCACTGCCCAGCGTGGTTCTTCCTGGGCCTGCCGGCAGCGTTCGCAGTTGTATCGCTTCGTCGAGCTGATCGGTTACTGGTCCATGCTCGATGTGATGGTAGTGGCGTTGGTGGCTGCGCTGGTGCAACTGCGCGGGCTGGGCACCATCGAGCCGCGCGTGGGCATCTTGTTTTTTGGCATGGTGGTGGTGCTGACCATGTTCTCTGCGATGAGCTTTGATCCACGCTTGATCTGGGATAGCCATGCCAACGAGGGGAGGCCGCATTGATGGGGCAACAGACTGACAAGCGCGAGGGCCCTGGGCAGGTTGAAGTGCGCACCCGACGTTGGAGTGTGTCGCTGGTATGGATCGTGCCGATCCTGGCGATCCTGATCGGCGCTTCGCTGGTGGTGCGCAACTGGATGCAGCAAGGGCCGGTGATCACCATTTCTTTCCACAGCGGCGAGGGATTGGTGGCGCACAAGACCCAGGTAAAATACCGCAGCGTGGTGATCGGCGAAGTGACCACGGTGGACTTGGCCGACGACAAGAAGAGTGTGGTGGCCAAGGTTCAGCTTTCCAACGATGCCCGTTCGTTTGCTACCCAAGGGGCGCGCTTCTGGGTGGTGCGACCGCGCATCGGTGTCGGCGGGGTTTCCGGGGTGGACACGTTGCTTTCGGGCAGTTTCATCGGGGCCGATTCCGGCGAGTCGAAAGTGCCGGAAAAGTCCTTTGTCGGCCTGGAGCTGCCTCCGCCGATCACCTATGACGAAAAGGGTAAGCGTTTTGTTCTGGTTGCCAGCGACCTGGGCTCGCTGGATATCGGCTCTTCGATCTACTACCGCAAGATCCCGGTTGGCGAAGTGGTGTCCTTTGCGCTCCAGGACGATGGCAAGGGGGTAGAGATTGGCGTATTCGTGCAGGCGCCCTACGACACGTTCGTCACTGCTGACACGCGCTTCTGGAATGCCAGTGGCATCGACATGCAGATCGGAGCCAATGGCCTGAAGGTCGATACCGAATCGCTGTCGTCGATTCTGGTGGGCGGGCTGGCCTTCGGCTCGCCCGATTTCGCCGCACAAGCTGAGCCTGCTGCCGACCAGGCCCGCTTCCAGCTATTCGCCGACCGCGACATGGCGCTGTCGCCTCCGCATGGCCAGGCGCAGTACCTGCAGTTGCGCTTCGACCAGGCCATGCGTGGCCTGTCGGTGGGGGCGCCAGTGGAGTTCAAGGGTGTGGAGTTTGGCCGGGTCACCTCGATCCAGCTTGACTACGATGCTGCGCGGCAGACCTTTCCGGTAGTGGTCGATGCGGTGATCTACCCCCAGCGGCTGGGGCCGGTGCACCGCAAGATGCTGGCAGTGTTCAAGCACACCGAGGGCGATCTGGAAGGTGCGCGGAAACTGATTGGCACTTTTGTCGAACATGGGCTGCGGGCCCAGGCGCGTAGCGGCAACCTGATCACCGGGCAGATGTTTATTTCGCTGGATTTCTACCCGGATGCACCCAAGGTGACCTTCGACATGGCTGCCAACCCCATCACGATCCCGACGCTGCCCGGCAGCCTTGAGCAGTTGCAGGAACAGTTGCAGCGGGTAGTGGAGCGCATTGCCAAGCTGCCGCTGGAAAGCATCGCCGGTAACCTGGACGGCAGCCTGCGTGAGCTGCGCGCCAGCCTCAGGCAGTTCAATGGCCAGACACTGCCGGACGTGAACGTGGCGCTGGACGAGGTGCACAAGACCCTGCGTACGGCCAACTCGGCCATTTCCGAAGACTCGCCACAGCGCCAGCGAATGAGCGAAACACTGGACGAGCTGGAGCGCATGTCGCGTTCGCTACGTGACCTTGCCGATTACCTGGGCCGCCACCCCGAGTCGCTGATTCGTGGCCGGCCGAAAGCGGCCGGGGCCGCAGACCTTGAACCCTGAGGAGACAGCCGATGCAACGACTGCGCAATGTATGTGTGGCCAGCCTGCTGGTGTGGCTCGGGGGCTGCAGCAGTACGCCGAACAACTACCACACGCTGGTACCGAGCGAACCGGTGCGTGGCAGCGGCCAGCGCATACAGGTAGTCAGGGTGGCTGTGCCGCCCCAGGTCGACCGCCCACAGTTGGTGGTGCGGCAAGGGCAGAGCGGCCTGGCCATCCTGGAGACGGAGTGGTGGGGCGCCAACCTGGTGGATGAATTCCGCAGCGCCCTGCAGGACCAGTTGGGCGGCCCGGCGGGCGGTGGCAAGGCGTCGCTGCGGGTGGATGTGCAGCGCTTCGACACGGTACCAGGGCGCTACGCCTCGCTGGAGGCCGTGTGGCGCCTCAAGCAGCAAGGGCAGGCCGAGCTGACCTGCCGTACGTCGGTGCAGACTGCCGCGGACAACAGCATCACCAGCCTGGTGAATGCGCACCAGGCCAACCTGCGCAAGTTGGCCGAGGCGGTGCGGGGGAGTGCCCGGCAGGGAAGCTGCCCTGCATGACCCGTGGCCTCATTACTGCCGGGTGCTGGCTGTTTCCTGTACCCCGTCGGCCTTGTCCCGCGGTAGCTGATCGAACTCGCGCAAGCCATCCTTGCGGTATGGGTCGCCGATCCAGCGTGGCGCTACCAAGAACTGTGGGCTGACCAGGCTCTTGGCCGGTTCATAGAGGTCATAACTCAACCCGGCCAGGTCAGACAGGGTGTGAATCAGGTGTGAGCTGCTGTACGGGCGGTTGGCCATTGCCTGCAAGTCACGCGGGTGGTCGGCCTGCCAGCTAGGCGAGGTCCACAGCAGGAACGGAATGGTATACATCGGCCGGGTTGGTGCGCCTTCGTTGCGCCCCAGGCGGTCGTGGTCACCGGAGCTGTACACGTCTTCACCATGATCGGACAGGTACATCAGGAACCCATTGGGGTTGCCTGCCGAATAACGCTTGATCAGGGTCGACACCACATAGTCGTTGTAGCGCACCGCGTTGTCATAGAAGTTATAGGTTTCTACCTGGTCCGCCGTCAGCGTGCCTGGCACGCCCTGCCTGTCGTTGAAGTGCGCGTAGTCGTCCGGGTAGCGGTAGCGGTAGTCCATGTGCGTGCCCAGCAAGTGCACGATGATGAATTTGTTGGGCGCAGGGTCTTGCAGGGCTTTCTCGAACGGTGCCAGCACCACGTCATCGTACTGGCTGGCATTCTGGTTGCGCTGGTTGTTCAGGTACACCGGCGCGTCCGTCTGCTGCGAGAAGGTGGTAAGCATGGTGTTGCGCTTGGTCATGGTCTGCTGGTTGGTGATCCAGAAGGTCTTGTAGCCTGCCTGTTTCATCAGGTTGATCAGCGATGGGGCGCTGAGGAAGCGGTCCGGGTTCTGCTCGTCGCCGAACGTGAGGATCTGCTGCATCACTTCGATGGTGTAGGGGCGCGGCGATACTACGTCGCGGAACACGGTCAGGCCCTTGTCACTGGCGGCTAGCGCGTCGAGGTTGGGCGTGGTGTCGCGGTTATAGCCATACAGGTGCATGTGCTCGCGGGTAGTCGACTCGCCCAGCACCAGTACCAGGGTGCGTGGCGCCTTGCCACTGCTGTCACGCAGGTTTTGCAGCGGTGGCAATGCGGCATTCTGGGCCAGCAGCTTCTGCATGTTGTCCAGCTGTTGGCGATACTGGCGGTAGCCGACCAGCAACTGCCAAGGTACGGCCGGTTCCATGCGCTGCTGCACTTTTTCGAGCGCATCGGCGAAGTTGCGTTCTTGGGTGACCATCTGCTTGTAGAACGGCCACACCAGGTTGGCCACCAGCAATAGCACGACCACCGGCAGGCGGCTGCGCAGCGGCAGGCTGACCGGGCGTACGCGCCGCCAAAGCAGTACCGCAACCAGCGTGTATAGCACCAGTGCCAGGCCCAGCCACACGCTGAAGTATTGGCTGAAGTACTCACCGGCCTCGGCGGTGTTGGACTCGAACATCACAAAGATGACGCTTTGTGAAAACTCCTGGCGATAAATGCCGAAGTAGCTCAGGCCCACCAGCGATGCAGCCCACAGCACCAGGCCGATGATTGCCGCGGTGGTGCGGGTGAAGCGCGGCAGCAACAGGACGGGTGCCAGCCACAGGCTGCTGAGGAATAGCGCATCGCGAAAACCGGCGAAGCCGGTAGTCCCACTGAACAGCAGTAGCGCCTGGGTTACGCCGGAGAAATACCAGAAGAACAGCAAGAGCCAGCCCAAGCCGGCCCAGTCCACGCGCTTGTGCGCGGCGGGGGATGTAGTGTGTGACACGTATGCCTCGTCGTACCTTGGCGGCCAGCGGTTGTGCTCGTGGCCGGAAAGGGCGTGACGCTAATCTGCGGACTGTGAAAATAACGTCAACGCGGCGAATCATGTGTCTTGCTGCGGCCGTAGCAGGCATGAACTTGGCCTTTGCCCGCGTTTTCCCCAGGCTGCCGAGGTATGATGGCGGCAGCTAAACCGTACTGACAGGCCCCGTGGACCATGAACCGTCGTAAGAAGATCAAGCAACTGTTGCAGGCGCATGCCAAGAAGGCCAGTGCCAAACTGGCGCCGCGCAAGCCCAGGTACATCTGCAAGGCTGACCGCTTGAAGATGGAGGCAGAGGCGGCGGGCGATGCTCACCAGCTGGCCGACTGACACCGCGCCTGCACGCTCGCCTGGGCTTCAACGGCGGTAGTAGCGATGCTCGTCATGATGACGCTGGCGCATGGCGCGCTCATGGCGGCGCTCCCAATCTCGGCGCCGTTCCCAGTCGCGCCGCCGCTCCCAGTCCCGCCGGGCTTGTTCACGGCGCCACTGTTCGCGGCGCCAGTCGCTTCGGTGGCCATGCCAGCGATCGTCATCATGCGCCAGCAGCGTGGCCGGCTGTTCAACGGCTGCACTGGCCACCCTGGACCAAGGGTTGCCGGCTGGTTGCAACGGTGATTGAACGGCCGGTGCAACTGCCTCGGTGGCTTTCATTTGTGTTGCCGATGCCGTGCCCACCGCCGCGAACGAGAACAGGCCGAGCAGCACCAACCTTGCGACATGTATTTTCATGAGCGTAGCCAACCTCTGATAACAATTGAGCCATCTGGCCAGCAGGTGTGGGGCGAACCTTGTCTCGCGTTCCGCTACCTTTCTGCGCCTCACACATAGACAGGGAATCAAGAAAAAGTTCGCTGCAGCAACAACTTGAAGAACTTTGCCGGGGTGGCTGGTGCTGGGCAGTACCCGCTACAGGTGCCATTGCGCTCAGTCAACTGCCTGCAAATACCTCACGCAGATGCCCCCGATAACTGTCGAACGCAGCAATCGCGCCTGCCACCACCTCTGCTTCTTCCTGTTCCTCCAGCACCAGGCTGTCCAGCCTGGCAACAAACTCGCGCCAATGCAGCGCTCGGCCATCCGGGTGGGGGGCCAGGTGGCGGGCGCCCTTGTCGCCATCCAGCCCAAGACGTTGTGTGTGCCTGAACAAAAACGCCGCCCCCAGGTTCGAACCTTCACTGCAATACAGCCATCCCAGGGCCTGGGCCGAGCTGACGCAGACCGGTTGGGGGGACGTTGGCAGTGGCAGGCCCAGGTCGAGCAGGTCGGCCTCTACCGCCGCGAAACGCGACAGCGCCGCCAGCCCAGGCAGTTGCTGGTTGAGTTGTTCATCCTGATACAACGCCAGCAGGCTGCCATGAAAGCGGTGCTGCACCTGCAGGAAGCGTCCATAACGCGCGCGGTTCTCGAAAGGCCGCGCTGCCATCACCAGTTGATCAACGCTGTCATGATCCCTGCTGCTGGCCGCTTTCAGGCGTTTGCAGCGGCTTGGTTCGGTGGTGGGGGAAGTTACAGCGGTCATCGGCGTATCCGTGGCAATAGAGCAAGGCTCCCATGATGCTTGCCGTCCTTGGCAAGCAGCAAGCATCACACGCCCGACCTGGGCGAGTTCGCAATGATGGAGCGCAAGGACGATGCTCATTTATCATGGCGGCTGCCTTTACCATTGCCAAGGATACTTGCCATGAGCGCCCTCCAGTTTCGCACCCCCGTCCCCGCAGATGCCGAGCGTTGCTACGCCATCGAAATTGGCGCCTATGAAGGGGATGAGGCAGCCACGCTGGAGAAAATCCGCACGCGTATCACGCAGTACCCACAAGGCTTCCTGGTGCTGGAAAGTGACGGCGAGATCGTTGGTTTCATCAACAGTGGTTGCGCCCACGAGGTCGTGATGTCCGACGAGGCATTCAAAGAGCTGGTCGGCCATGACCCGGCGGCAGCGAACGTGGTGATCATGTCGGTGGTTGTAGACCCGGCCCACCAGGGCAAAGGCTACGCCAAAGTGTTGATGAACGAATTCATTGGACGCATGCACGCGGCGGGCAAGCAGGCCATTCACCTGATGTGCAAGGAGCAGCATGTGGCCCTGTACCAGAAGCTGGGCTACCAGTACGTGAAACCGTCACCGTCGGAACACGGCGGCATGGCCTGGCATGAGATGGTCATGGACCTTTGAGTGGACATCTCGCTGCGTGACAGCGCAGCCCAAAAGGGCTGCGCACTACCTTCATTCAACCCAGCGATGCCGAGCTGATGCCTGGCATCAAGTGCCACTGACCAACTGATGTGCCAGCTGGTTGTGGCGCTCCAGTACGCGCGGCAGGTCGACAGTGGTCAGCTGGCCGTCTTTCACCACGATGCGGCCGTTGATCACGCTGGTATGCACCTGGGTCGGGGTGCAGAACACCAGTGCTGCCAATGGGTCGTGGTGGCCGCCGGCATACGCCACATGGCCCAGGTCGAAGGCGACGAAATCGGCGACCATGCCAGGGGCCAGGGCGCCGATATCATTGCGGTTGAGCACTTTCGCGCCACCCAGGGTGGCAATCTCCAGTGCTTCGCGTGCAGTCATCGCGTCAGGGCCGAAGCCCACCCGTTGCAGTAGCAGGGCCTGGCGCACTTCGCCGATCATGCTGGCGCCGTCGTTGGAGGCCGAGCCGTCGACCCCAAGGCCCACCGGTACGCCATGGTCGCGCATCTTGCGCACCGGGGCGATGCCCGAGGCCAGTCGCATGTTCGAGCATGGGCAGTGGGCCACGCCGGTGCCGGTGCGGGCGAACAGCTCGATGCCGTGCTGGTCGAGCTGCACGCAGTGGGCATGCCATACATCGTGGCCGACCCAGCCAAGGTCTTCGGCGTACTCGGCAGGGGTCATGCCGAACTTCTCGCGGCTGTAGGCGATGTCGTTGACGTTCTCGGCCAGGTGGGTGTGCAGCGACACCCCATACTGGCGCGCCAGCACGGCAGCTTCGCGCATCAGATCGCGGCTGACCGAGAACGGCGAGCATGGCGCGACCACAATGCGGCGCATCGAGCCGTGGCTGGCATCGTGGTAGTCCTCGATCAGACGTTGCGACTCCTTGAGGATGTCGGCTTCCTTTTCCACCACCGAGTCAGGTGGCAGGCCGCCTTGGCTCTGGCCCACGCTCATGCTGCCGCGCGCGGCGTGGAAGCGCATGCCGATCTCGGCAGCCGCGTGGATGCTGTCGTCGAGCCTGCAACCGTTGGGGTAGATATACAGGTGGTCGCTGGAGGTGGTGCAGCCGGAGAGAATCAGCTCGGCCATGGCGGTCTGGGTCGACACCGCGATCATCTCGGGGGTCAGGCGCGCCCAGATCGGGTACAGGTTGGTCAACCAGTTGAACAGCTCGCCGTCCTGAGCTGCCGGTACCACGCGGGTGAGGCTCTGGTACATGTGGTGGTGGGTGTTGACCAGCCCTGGGATGACCACTTTGCCGGCCATGTCCAGAACCACGTCGGCGTGCTGCGGGAGGGTATCGCTGGGGCCGACTTGCCTGATCAGGTTGTCTTCGATGAACAGGCCGCCGTTCTTGATCTCGCGGCGCTCGCCGTCCATGGTGACCAGCAGCGCGGCGTTTTTGACGAGTAGCGTTTTTACAGGGTTTGTAGATGACATGGTGCAAGCCTGCGCAATACGCATCGGCGATTACCGATGTCATAGGCGCTAGGTATTGTAAGCAAGCTTTTTGCTGATTGTATACAGCCTGGAGCACCAGTGCCGGCCTCTCAGCAGGTAAGACCGCGAAGCGGCCGGCACAGGTTAAACCCATGAATGCGCGCACCGCCTCGGCGCCCGGCCTTGCGTTCCAGCACCGGTTCCCGCGAGGCAAAGGCGCGCAAGTCTTCAGGTGTCACTCGGCCATCTGCAGCTCTGGCAGCTTCACGCGCAACGCCCGGGTCAGCCCCAGTAGCACCAACAGGCCCATGCCCATCCAGCACAGACCGATGGTGAACGACAGGCTGGTCAGGCTGCTCCATAGCCACAGCGTGCTGATAAAGCCCAGCCCGGGAATTACGCCGTACAGCAGGCCGTTGCGGCAACCGCGCAGTTTCTGGTCGACCAGGTAGTGCTTGACCACCGCCAGGTTCACCGCCGAGAAGGCGAACAGTGCACCAAAGCTGATCATGTTGGCCACGGTATCCAGGGTGATCACCAGGGCGATCAGCGACAGCAGGCTGACCACCAGGATGGCAGTGGCCGGCACGCGCTTTTTCGTCACCAGCTGGCCGAATGCCCGCGGCAATGCGCCGTCACGGCCCATGGCGAACAGTACGCGCGACACGCTGGCCTGGGACACCATGGCCGAGGCAAAGCAGCCGGCCACGTAGGTCGCGGTGAAGGCGGTTACCAGCAGCTCGCCGCCCACCCGGCGCATCACGTCCACCGAGGCCGAATCCGGGTCGGCGAAGCTGCCCCAGTCGGGGAACACCATCTGTGCGCAGTAAGACACCACCAGAAACAGCAGCCCGCCGATCAACGACACCGCAAGAATCGCCACGGGAATGCGGTAGGTCGGGTTGCTGGTTTCCTCAGCCATGGTCGATACCGCATCGAAACCGAGGAACGACAGGCACAGTACGGCGGCGCCGGTCATGATCAACGGCACGCTGAAGCCTTCGTGGTGGAAGGGGGCCAGCAGCGACACCGGCTCCGCCTGTCCGCTGAGCTTGAGAATGGACAGGGCGACGAAGACGATGATGAACACCAGTTGCACCACTACCAGTATCCAGTTGACCCGGGTGATCGACTCGATGCCGATCAGGTTGAGGAAGGTGACCAGGGCAATGGAGCCCGCCACCCACACCCAGGCATGGATGGTCGGGAAGTATTCCGACATGTAGATGCCGATCAGCAGGTAGCTGAGCAGCGGCAGGAAGATGTAGTCGAGCAGCAGTGTCCAACCGGTGATGAAGCCGATATGGCTGCCGAAGGCCTTGCGCGTGTAGGTGTAGACCGAGCCGGAGTAGGGATGGGCCTGGACCATGCGGCCGTAACTGTAAGCGGTCAGCAGCATGGCGGCGAGCGTGAGCAGGTAGGCGGTGGGCAGGTGCCCTTTGGTCATCTGGGTGACCAGCCCGTAGGTGGTGAATACGGCCAGGGGCACCATGTAGGCCAAGCCAAATAGCACCAGGGCGGTCATGCTCATGGACTTGCGGAAGCGGCCTGTGCTGGTGCCGGGTTGCGAGGGTGCATGCGGGGCGGGGCTATGGGCTGTACTTGTTGTTGTATGCATTGCTAACTCCTGAAAAGGGATGCAGGACACCGCGGCAGGCGAGCGGGCTCGCAACCGTTGGGTGTTGTGCAAGGAGGTCGAGCGGAAAGCTCGCAGCGCTGGGGCAGGTCGATGCTCCCACACCCTGCAGGTACCCGGAATCACCCTTTGGGGTGAGCGGCCACTGCCCTTGCCCGGCTCACCCCAAAGGGTGATTCCGGTGCCAGCAGCGCCGTGGGAGTATCTGCTCAACGACGCACCGCACTGGCGGCGGTGCCACTGAAAAGAAACGGCAGGCCCACAGTGACTAATCAACTGCTTTCAGAACAATGGTTCGAGCACCAGGCCAAGGTCACCGAGGCGATCGGCCGGCCGGGCTTTGCCGCCAGCCTGTTTGCGGCACTGGGTGTGATCCGGCCGATCCAGGCGACCACGGTGTACCTGTACCCGCACGACGGCATGCCCTGTGCGCTGTTCGAGCAGGATGACAAGGCGCCTTGGCAGCCCGAGGGCAATGTCAGCCGCTACCTGTCGGGCTTCTACCTGCTCGACCCGTTCTACGGTGCTTGCGTGGAACAGGTCGAATCCGGCTGCTACGGCCTGTTCGAAGTGGCACCCGATCACTTCGAGGTCAGCGAGTACTACCAATCGTTCTATCGCCACTCGCACCTGGAGGATGAACTCAACTACATCCTGCAGGTGGCGCCCGGGCAAAGCCTGGCGGTGTCGCTGGCCTTCACCGACAAGCTGGATGGGCAAAGCCGCACGCGGTTCGGGCTCATCACGCCTTGGGTGCTGGCGGTACTCGGCAAGCATTTTGCCGGGCTGGACAGCCGCGCAGGCCGCTTCGAGAACATCCTCGAGCAACGTATCCATGCCGCCCTGAACAACTTCGGCAGCTCGCTGTTGACCGAGCGTGAATGCCGTATCGCCCAGCTGATCCTGCGTGGCCACTCGACCAAGTCGCTGGCCGAGCGGCTGGGCGTGTCGGAGGACACCATCAAGTCGCACCGCAAGAACGTCTACGCCAAGCTCGACATCGGCACCCAGTCCGAACTGTTCTCCCTGTTCATCGATGCACTGGCCAATGCCCAGGGCGTGCTGGGCAAGGACCCGCTGGAAAGCTACATGGGCAAGCTGCGCTGAACGCCAGCCGCCCTGCAACCCCACCGCAAAGGAAAACCAACAATGAACGCGCCTTTCGCCCCGCAACGCCAGACCCGTGACTACCAGGCAGCCGATGCAGCCCACCACATTCATGCCTTCCTCGACCAGAAGGCGCTGAACGCCGAAGGGCCGCGGGTGATCGTCGGTGGCGAACGCCTGCACCTGTGGGACAGTGAGGGCAAGCGCTACCTGGATGGCATGTCCGGCCTGTGGTGCACCCAGCTCGGTTATGGCCGCCGTGACCTGACGGCCGCTGCGGCCACGCAGATGGATCAGTTGGCCTACTACAACATGTTCTTCCACACCACCCACCCGGCGGTGATCGAACTGTCCGAGTTGCTGTTCAGCCTGCTGCCGGGGCACTACAGCCACGCGATCTACACCAACTCTGGCTCCGAGGCCAACGAGGTACTGATCCGCACCGTACGCCGCTACTGGCAGGTGGTTGGCCAGCCAAGCAAGAAAATCATGATCGGCCGCTGGAACGGCTACCACGGCTCGACCCTGGCGGCCACGGCGCTGGGCGGCATGAAGTTCATGCACGACATGGGCGGGCTGATTCCGGATGTGGCACACATCGACGAACCCTACTGGTACGCCGAGGGCGGTGAACTGACCCCGGCCGAGTTCGGCCGCCGCTGCGCCCTGCAACTGGAGGAAAAGATCCTCGAGCTGGGTGCCGAAAACGTTGCCGGCTTCATTGCCGAACCCTTCCAGGGGGCGGGCGGCATGATCTTCCCGCCTGAAAGCTACTGGCCGGAAATCCAGCGTATCTGCCGCCAGTACGACGTGCTGCTGTGCGCCGATGAGGTGATCGGTGGCTTTGGTCGCACCGGCGAATGGTTCGCCCATGAATACTTCGGCTTCGAGCCCGACACCCTGTCGATTGCCAAGGGCCTGACCAGCGGCTATGTGCCCATGGGGGGCCTGGTGCTGAGCAAACGCATAGCCGAGGCATTGGTAGAGCGCGGCGGGGTCTTTGCCCACGGCCTGACCTATTCCGGCCACCCGGTGGCGGCGGCAGTGGCCATCGCCAACCTGAAGGCGTTGCGTGACGAAGGCATCGTGCGCCAGGTGAAGGACGACACGGGGCCGTACCTGCAGCGCATTCTGCGGGAAGTGTTTGTCGATCACCCATTGATCGGCCAGGTGCAAGGGGCCGGGCTGGTGGCGGCGCTGCAGTTCGCCGAGCACAAGCCGACGCGCAAGCGCTTTGCCAACGAGAACGACTTGGCCTGGCAGTGCCGCACCTTTGGTTTCGAGGAAGGGGTGATCATACGCTCGACCTTGGGCCGAATGATCATGGCCCCGGCCTTGATCGCCAACCACAGCGAGCTGGATGAGCTGGTAGAGAAAACCCGCATTGCCGTGGACCGCACCGCTCGCTTGGTCGGCAAGCTCTAAGCCGTTGCCAAGGGCAACCGGTTTCCCCTGTGGGAGCGGGCATGCCTGCGAACACCGGCGAAGCCGGTGCCATCCTCCGTGTCGCCTGATTCGCGGGCACGTCCGCTCCCACAGAGGAGGCGCGGCGCGCTTGCGGACTGTGCGGTACCTGTTACTTCCGCAAAAAATGATCGCCACCGCGGTCGCCTGGAGTACAAATGTTCACCCTCGAATTCTGGCAACAACGCGCCTCGGACCTGTACCTGCCATCCAAAGCGCTGATCAATGGCAAACCCGTCAATGCACAGGATGGCGCCACCTTCGCAGCCATCAACCCCGCCACCAACAACCTGATGGCACAGGTAGCCGCCTGCGGCCAGGCCGAGGTCGACCTGGCCGTCGCCAGCGCCCGTCGGGCCTTCGAACATGGCCCCTGGCCGCGCATGGCGCCGGGCCAGCGCAAGAAAGTACTGCTGCGCCTGGCCGAGCTGATCATGGCCCATCGTGAAGAACTGGCCTTGCTGGACTCGCTGAACATGGGCAAGCCGGTGATGGACGCCTACAACATCGACGTGCCGGGTTCTGCCCATGTGTTCGCCTGGTACGGCGAGGCGCTGGACAAGCTGTATGACCAGGTGGCGCCCACTGCTGCCAATGCGCTGGCCACCATCACCCGCGAAGCCCTCGGCGTGGTCGCTGCCGTGGTGCCATGGAACTTCCCGCTCGACATGGCCGCCTGGAAGCTGGCCCCGGCGCTGGCTGCCGGTAACAGCGTGGTACTCAAGCCCGCCGAGCAATCACCGTTCTCGGCCCTGCGCCTGGCCCAACTGGCGCTGGAAGCGGGGTTGCCGGAAGGCGTACTGAACGTGGTGCCAGGCCTGGGCGAGCAGGCCGGGCAGGCGCTGGGCCTGCACCCGGATGTGGACTGCCTGGTGTTCACAGGCTCCACCCAGGTGGGCAAGTACTTCATGCAGTACTCGGCGCAGTCCAACCTCAAGCAGGTTTGGCTCGAGTGCGGCGGCAAGAGCCCGAACCTGGTGTTCGACAACTGCCAGGACCTGGACCTGGCTGCGGAGAAAGCCGCTTTTGGCATTTTCTTCAACCAGGGCGAAGTGTGTTCGGCCAACTCGCGGCTGTACGTGCAGCGTGCCATTCACGATGAGTTCATCGAGCGCCTGCAGGTCAAGGCTCGCCAGTGGCTGCCCGGTAACCCGCTGGATCCGGCGAGCCGCGCCGGGGCCATTGTCGATGCCGAACAGACCGGCCGCATTGAGGCCGCCATCGTGCGTGCCGGGCAAGAGGGCGCGCAATTGGTGTGTGGCGGCCGACGCCTGAACATCGAAGGTTCGGACAACTACATCGAACCGACCATTTTTGCCGGTGTCGAGGGCCGCATGAGCCTGGCGCGGGAGGAGGTATTCGGCCCAGTGCTGGCGGTCAGCGCCTTCGACACGGAAGAAGAAGCGGTGCGCCTTGCCAACGACAGCATCTATGGCCTGGCAGCTTCGGTTTGGAGCGACGACTTCAACCAGGTGCATCGGTTAGCGCGGGCGTTGAAAGCCGGTACCGTATCGGTGAACACGGTCGATGCGCTGGATGTGACGGTGCCGTTCGGTGGGGGCAAGCAGTCGGGGTTTGGCCGCGATCTGTCACTGCATTCGTTCGACAAGTATTCGCAGCTCAAGACCACCTGGTACCAGTTGCGCGGCTGATGCCCTGATCATGGCCCACGTCGCCTATGTCGCGGTACAAAGCCTTGCACGCTCGTCTGTAAACGTGTTGCCGGCCCGGCAGAAAGCTCACGCGCACTCTACACTGCTGCAGAAATCAGCCAAGGCAATGTGCCGCACATGGAGTACCTGGGATGGGCTGCGTGTCGACGGGGCGTGTTGTTGGCAATACAGGACGTGGTATTTCACTGCAGTGGCTGGTGGCGCTGGCCATCGTGCTGGGCATGCTGCTGCTCGGCGCTGCCCTGGCCTGGCAGGGCTATCGCGGTATTCGCCAGACCCTCGTGGCTGCTGCTGGCGATGCCGCCCAGCAGGTTGCCAAGACCATCGATGAGCGCGCCAGGCGCCTGATCGAGCCGGCGCAAAGCAGCATCCGTCTGCTTGCCCACAACACGACGCTTCACACCCAGGCACAGCGTCTGGATCGGCTGCCACAGCTGGTGGAAATGCTGGACGCCAACCGCATGCTCAGCGCCGCCTATCTGGGTTACCCCAGCGGCGAGTTCCTGTTGGTGCGTCGCCTGCGTGACCCGCAACTGATGCAGCGTTTCGCGGCCCCACCGGGCACGGCATTTCTGGTGCAGAGCGTCAGCCATGGCGAGGGCGCCAAGGTGCAGGGCGAGTGGCGCTTTTATGATCGGGCGCTGAAGCTGTTGCAGGCCCAGGCCAAACCTGACTATCGCTACGATCCACGCCTGCGCCCCTGGTTCACTGAAGCCACGGTACAGCCCGCTACAGTGCTGACCCGCCCTTATGTGTTCTTCACCACCCGTGAGGTCGGCTTGACCATGGCCCAACGTAGCGTCGACGGTGGGGCCGTGATCGGCCTGGACGTTTCGGTCAACGACTTGGCCAGTGAGATTCAGGACCTGCGCATGACCCCGGGTACCGAGATCGTTGTGGTCGATGACCGGGGCGATGTTGTGGCTTATCCGGACCCGCAGCGGGCAATCGTGCATGAAGGGCAAGGCGTGCGCCTGTCGCGTATCGCCGAGCTGGGCGCTCCCAGCCTGGCGCGGCTATACGCTGACATGCCGACGGGCAACCAGCCCCAGCCTTATCAGGTGGACGGCCAGACCTGGTATGGCATTCGCGTGCAGCTGACCACTCTGGCCGGGCACGACTTGCAAGTGCTGATTGCCGTACCTGGCCACGAGCTGCTGGTAGGGGCACGCAAAGTCTTGTTCGAGCAGTTGCTCTGGACCGTGGCGCTGATGGCTGTGTTGCTGGTGCTCGGCGGTGTGCTTGGCCGGCGTATTGGCCGCCCGCTGCGGCTGTTGCGCGAGCAGGTTCAAGGCTTGGCAAGCTTTGATTTCAGCCGTGAGGTGGGCGTGCACTCGCGGGTTTCCGAGGTGCGTGAACTGAGCCGCGTGTTGAGCCGAATGGCCGGTACGATTCGCCACTATCAGGCGATTACCCTTACGCTCAGCCGTGAGCGAAACCTGGAGCGCATGCTCGATGGCGTGCTGAGCCATCTGGTGGAAGCTGCCGCGGGCGACGCCGGCGTGGTGTACCTGTACGACGCCGAACAGGCTTTGCTGCGCCTGGCCGCCTCGTGCCGCGGTGAGCAATACCCAAGCGAACTGGCAGTGGATGAAGGCGCACGGCAGCACTTGGCTACAGCAGTGACCCGGGCCCTCGGCCTGCATGAGCGCAGTCTGGCCGTCGTGCTGAATGACCGTAGCCAGGCACTGTTGGGCATCCTGGTCCTGCAAATGGACGAAGAGCAGGCGCCTGAGCGGATAGGCGAGGCATTCCGGCGCTTTGTCGAGGAGTTGTCCGGTGTGGCTGCAGTGGCTATCGAGACCCGGCAGTTGGTCGAAGCCCAGCAACGGCTGCTGGACGCCATGATCAAGCTGTTGGCAGACGCCATCGACGCCAAGAGCCCCTATACCGGTGGCCACTGCGAGCGGGTGCCTCAACTGGCGCAGATGCTGCTGGACCAGGCAGTGGCAGCCGACAACGGCCCGTTCGCCAGCTTCAGCATGACCGAGGCAGAGCGATACGAGTTCCGTGTGGCAGCCTGGCTGCACGATTGTGGCAAGGTCACCAGCCCCGAGTACGTGGTGGACAAGGCGACCAAGCTGGAGACCCTGTACAACCGCATCCACGAAGTACGCATGCGTTTCGAAGTGCTGTGGCGCGATGCGGAGCTGGCTTATTGGCAAGGCCTGGCCAGCGGCGTCGACCAGCAGGTACTGAAAGCCGCACTGAGCCGAAGCCAGGCCGAGCTGCAGGACGACTTCGCTTTCGTCGCCCAGGCCAACATCGGCGGCGAGTTCATGCAGGACACCGATATCCAGCGCTTGAAGGTGATCGGCAAGCGTCGCTGGTTGCGCCATTTCGATAACCGCCTGGGCATCTCCCGGGATGAAGCGGAACGCCTTGTCGGCGTGCCGCAGCCTGCACTACCGACAGAGGAGCCATTGCTGGCCGACCGCCCCGAACACTGCGTGCCCTGGGGCACCCGCACGCCGCCGGTGGTCAAGGACGACCCGCGGAATATCTGGGGGTTCGACATGCATCTGCCAGGCCACGCCAGCAACTACGGCGAGCTGTACAATCTGTCGATCCGCCGTGGCACGCTGACTGACGAAGAACGCTTCAAGATCAACGAACACATCGTGCAGACCATCATCATGCTCAGTGCGCTGCCGCTCCCGCGCCAGCTCAAGCGGGTACCCGACATCGCCGGCAACCACCACGAAAAGATGAACGGCAGCGGCTATCCGCGCCGCCTGGGCGGGCAGGACCTGGGCGTCGCCGAGCGGGTGATGGCGATTGCCGACATCTTCGAAGCCCTGACGGCAGCAGACCGGCCTTACAAACCCCCGAAGACCCTGTCCGAGTCGGTGAAGATCCTGGTGTCCATGGCCCGCGAGGGACACGTCGATGGCCAATTGCTACAGCTGTTCCTCAGCAGCGGGGTATATCGCCAATATGCCGAGCGCTTCCTGCGCACCGAGCAGATCGACGAGGTGGATGTGGCCTACTGGCTTGAGCAGATTCAGGAGCACAGCGCAGCGTGACCTGTGAGCGGAGGGACGACAACGCTGAAAGATCAGACCGCGTGGCGCTCGATTCAAGCGCCACGGCCTTTCCCTGCGTCCTCCTGAAGCGTGCCGACCACCCGTATATTGTGGATCAGCTCACTCATACCCCTGCACCCCGGCAATGTGCCGCCCGGCGACGTAGCCAAAAGTCAGCGCCGGCCCCAGGTTGATACCGCCCGACGGGTACCAGCCACCAAACACGCTGGCCATGTCGGTACCTGCTGCGTACAGACCTGCGATCGGTTGCCCGGCCTCATCCAGCACACGGGCATTGCCGTCGGTGCGCAACCCGGCAAAGGTGCCAAAGCAGCCGGGCTTTACTTTCACCGCATAAAACGGCCCGTGTTCGATGGGCGCTACGCACGGGTTAGGGCCCTTGTGCCGTGGGTCGCCCTGCTTGCGGTTGAACGGCGTGGAACCGCGGCCAAACGCCGGGTCCTGGCCGCTGCGGGCATGGGTATTGAAGTCAGTGACCGTGGCGCGCAGCCCGGACGGGTCAATGCCGCAGGCCTGGGCGAGCTGCTCGAGCGTGGCACCGCGTTTCAGGTAGCCGTTGCGCACATGCGGGCCTACCGGCAGCGGTGCCGGGCGGGCATGCCCCAGGCCATAGCGGCGCAAGAAGCGATGATCGCAAACCAGCCACGAGCACACCTCCTGACCTTGCGGCACTGCAGCGACCATGGCCGACACATAGTCGTAATAGCCATGCGCTTCGTTGACGAAACGCTTGCCGTTGGCCAGCACGCCGATAACGCCCGGTTTGCCGCGCTCGATAATGTGCGGGAAGTGGCCGACGCTGCCGTCGCGATACGGCACCTGTGAAACCGGTGCCCAGGCCACCGGCGACTTCAGGTCGGTGGCAACCACACCGCCGGCGGATTCGCCCAGGCGCAGGCCATCACCAGAACACCCCTTGGGCGGCAGCGCCAGGTTATCGTGGCCGCTGGCGTCGCGCGGGAACAGTTGCTGGCGCCGGGCGTTGTCATTGGGGAAACCACCTGCCGCCAGCACCACGGCCTTGGCGCGGATCAGCTGCTCGCCCTGTGGCGTAGCGACCCACGCCCCGCGTACCTGGCCATCCTCGATCAGCAGGCGTTTGACCGGCGCCGACGCTTGCAGGTGCACACCCAGGTCCTGTGCGGATTTAGCCAGGCGCGCCACCAGCGCCACACCGTTGACCAGGTGCATGGCCCGACCATGGCGGGCCAGGTGGTACAGGTGGCGGCCAAAGCGCTTGCACACGTGCAGCAGGGCTTTGGGCGAGCGGGTCATGTTAAGGAAGGCGGCAAGGTCGGTACCGGCCATGATCGGCATGCCCATGAACGAGGTTTCGCGCATGGTCTTGCGCAAGCGTGGCAGCAGGGCGCCAACCTCGCGGGCATCGTAGGGCGCGGCGATCACCTGGTGGCCGCCAAGAGCTGCCCCCGGCGTATCGCCATGCATGTCCGGGATGCCGTTGCCGTCGGCAAACTGCAACGCCGTGTACTTCTCGAAAAACGCCACCATGTGCGGGCACGCCTCAAGGAAGGCATCGACGCGCTCGGCATTGTAGTTTGCCCCCAGCTCATGGCGCAGATAAGTCCGCGGTTGCTCGATGTCTTCCTCGATGCCGGCCCTGCGCGCCAGCGGGTTGCGTGGCACCCAGGCCCAGCCGCCGGACCAGGCGGTGGCACCGCCAAACACCCGTTCTTTCTCCGCCACGATCACCTTCTGCCCATGCCAGGCAGCCGTGACGGCCGCCGCCAGCCCGGCGGCGCCAGAACCTATGACCAGTACATCGCATGCGGTTTCGAGAGGAGCGGAAGACATTGCGGGTTTCCTGTGTTTTTATTGGAACAATGTTCCACATTTTTATCGGCGGCGGGTGGTCCTGCAAGGTCAGGTCGGGCATGTCAGGCAAGAACTGGGCGATCATCGGACATTCGAGGTGGCCCGAGCTGCGCTGGCTGGCGACGATGTGGAATCATCTTCTAGAATCCGCAAAAAAATCAGGGACCTGTGACATGGCTGGTAGTCAGATCGAACGCGCCTTCAGTCTTGTAGAAAGCCTTACCGGTGAACCCCAAGGGCTGCCGTTACAAACCCTGGCCGAGCGCCTGGACATTCCCAAAAGCGCTGCCCACCGCATGCTCACTGAGCTGGTGCGGCTGGGCTACGTGCGCCAGAACCGGGAAAGCAGCCGCTATCAGCTGTCGGCCAAGCTGGTAGCGCTGGGCTTTCGTTACCTCGCCAGCAGCGGTGCCGACATCATCCAGCCGATTCTTGACCGCCTGGCCCAGGACAGCGGCGAACTCGTGCGCCTTGGGGTGATCGACGGTGCCCGGCAAACCTGGATCGCCAAGTCCCAGGGGGCCCGCTCCGGGCTGCGCTACGACCCGGATATGGGGCGCGACGCGCCGCTGTTCTATACCGCCTCCGGGCATGCCTGGCTGGCCAGCCTGGACGATGAGCAGGCGCTGCAGATGGTGTTGCGCCAAGGTATTGCCGACCCCGACCAGTTCGGCCCGAACGCGCCACGCTCCACCGATGAATTGCTCGCCTACCTGCACCGCGCCCGCGAGCGTGGCTATGCCTGGGTCGAGGAGACCTCCGCCATCGGCACCTCAGCCCTGGCCGCAGTGATACGCCGCCCGCAAAGTGACGAGGTGATCGGCGTGCTGAGCATCGCCGGGCCCAGCGCGCGGCTGGCACAGAGCCGCCTTACAGCGCTGGCACCGCTATTGCTGGCGGCGGCAGAAGAGCTGTCGGCGGCCAGCCCAGCCAGCGAGCTGTTTGCCTGAGGGGATATTCCGGTCGATTACCGCACAGTCTGTTGCGCCCGTTCTTCTGAAAAGCTGAACTTGGTTCTAAATTGTCGAGTGTGAATTTTGGAACCTGGTTTCAGAATTTCATAACAACAATGACAAGAGGACAGGCTGTTGAACGCACCCCTTCGTATTGCCTTGATTGGCGCCGGCATCATGGGCCGGCAGCACTACCAGCACTTGCGCAATGTGCCGCAAGCCCAACTGTGTGCGGTAGCCGACCCCGGCCCGCAGGCCGAGGCCTTCGCCGCCGACTGCGGCGTGCCTTGCTTTGCCGACCACCGGCAAATGTTGGAGCGAGTTCGCCCCGAGGCAGTGATTGTCGCCAACCCCAACAACCTGCATGTCGCCACCGCCCTGGATTGTGTCGAGGCTGGGGTGCCGGTGCTGGTGGAAAAACCGGTGGGGGTGCACCTGGATGAAGTGCGTGCACTGGTGGAAGCTTCAAACCGCCAGGGTGTGCCGGTGCTTGTCGGTCACCATCGCCGACACAATCCGCTGATCGCCAGGGCGCACCAGGTGATCAGCGAAGGCAAACTGGGCCGTCTGATCAACGTCACCGCGCTATGGCAGCTGCAAAAGCCCGACAGCTATTTCGAAACGCCCTGGCGTCGCGAGCCAGGGGCCGGCTTCTTGCTGACCAACCTGATCCACGACCTTGACCTGTTGCGTTACCTGTGCGGCGAGGTGGTGCAGGTGCAAGCCTTCACCCGCAACGATGTACGCGGTTTTGCCAACGAAGACAGCGCCGCAGTGCTGTTGCAGTTTGCCAACGGTGCCCTGGGCAGCCTGACCGGGTCTGACGCGGTGGCTGCTCCGTGGAGCTGGGAGCTGGACAGTGGCGAAAGCCCTGTGTACCCGCGCCAGGATGGCCAGCCGTGCTATCTGCTGGCCGGTACCCAAGGAGCACTGAGCATTCCCCAGCTCAAGCGCTGGCATTACGCCGAGGCAGGCTCGGGCTGGCATACGCCCCTGTTGCAAAGCTCGGAAAGCATCCCCGCCGGCGAGGCATTGACCCTGCAATTGCAGCATTTTGTGCGGGTTGCCCGGGGTGAACAGGTGCCGCTGATCGACGCTGCTGACGGGGGGCGCACACTGGCGCTGATCGAAGCGATAAGGCAGGCAGCCCAAAGCGGTCGGGCTTGCGCGCCCGAGCACATTGGCTGATACAACCTTACTATTGCTGGTGATGATAAATGACTGATCGAATTTTTTCCCTCGCGGCCCTGACGGTGCTCGAGCTGTCTCCACCGGACATGGTCGAGGCCGCCGCCCGAGCGGGTTACAGCCATGTCGGCCTACGGCTGGTACCCGCCACCGAACAGGAGCGGCATTTCCCGCTGGTAGCCGATGCCGAACTGCGCCGGCAAACCCAGGCGCGCCTGCGCGACACGGGTATCAAGGTGCTCGACCTGGAGATCCTGCGCCTTGAACCGGCAACCTGTGTGGCCGACTTCGAAGCGATCCTGGCGGTGGGCGCCGGGTTGGGTGGCACTGAATTGCTGGTAGCGGGCAACGACCCCGACGAAGCGCGCCTGACCGAACGCTTTGCCGCATTGTGCGAGCTGGCGGTGCAATACGGCATTCACCCTCACCTGGAGTTCATGCCCTGGACCGACGTACGTGACCTGCGCCAGGCCATGCGGGTCGTGGCCAACGCCGACCGTGCCAATGGCTGCGTACTGGTAGATGCCTTCCACTTCAACCGCTCCGGCTCTTCACTGGACGACCTGGCGCAGCTGAAGCCGCAGCGCATGCGCTATGCCCAACTGTGTGACGTTGCTGGTCCGGTACCGGCCGACATGGACGAGATCCTGCGCCAGGCGCGTAACGAGCGACGCTTCCCGGGTGATGGCGATGCCGATCTGGTTGGCCTGTTGCGCGCCTTGCCGCCTAGCGTGCCGCTGAGCCTGGAAATCCCCACGCGGCAATTGCTGGAGCAGGGCATCAGCGGCGAGCAGCGCGCGCGCATGGCGCTGGAGAAAGCCCAGGCGGTGTTGGCCGCGGTCTGATCGAGCGAACGTGGCGCATGGCACCGGCTACGCCACGTTCGCGAGTGAACCCACACCGAACGCTGCATTGTCGTTGTCCGCTTCTCAAGAAACTCCAAGCCAAAAAAAGGGCCCGCAAGGGCCCCGTAGAGGTAAGTGACTAGCGCTCTCAGGCGCTCTCGACCTTGCGCGGTGCCATGACATACATCCACACCAACGCCAGGAAGTACATGGCGGGGATCATGGTAAACAGCACGGCATAGTTGTTGTTGGTAGCGGTCAGCACGCTGCCGACAATCTGCGTCATGAACATCCCGCCAATTGCCGCACACATGCTGCCGAAGCCGAATACGGTGCTCACCAGGTGCTTGGGTGTGTAGTCCATCACCAGGCTCCAGATATTCGCCGTCCACGCCTGGTGCGCGCCTACCGCGATCGAGATGGCCGCCACCGCGACCCACAGCCCACTGGCGTTGGCGGCAAAGATGACGCTGAGCATGGTGCAGGCAAAGATCAGCATGGACACCAGCCGCGCTGTCGTGGCACGCACGCCACGGCCGATCAGCCACGACGACAGGATGCCACCCCCGATGCTGCCGAAGTCTGCCGTCAGCCAGATGATGATCAACGGGATGCCCATCTGGGTCACGTTGATGCCGAGGCTGTATTGCTGGTTCAGGAACGGCGGCAGCCAGTACAGGTAGAACCAGAACACTGGCGCGGTCATCGCATAGGCCACTGCAAAAGCCCAGGTGCCACGCAGGCGCAGGATACGGCTGAACGGCACGCGGGTCGGCTCGGGCTCATCATCCTGCTGGATGTACTGCACCTCGCTCTGACGCACGCGGGGGTGGTCTTCAGGGTTGTAGTACTTCAATACCCACAGCACGACCCACACCAGGCCCAGGCTGCCCATGGCGATGAACGCAGCCTGCCAGCCCCACACAGCCAGGATCAGCGGCAACAGCGCAGGGGTGACCATGGCGCCAACATTGGTACCGGCGTTGAACAGCCCCGTTGCAATGGCCCGCTCACCCGCCGGGAACCACAGGCGCACGGTCTTGACGCAGGCTGGGTAGTTGGCGGCCTCGGTCAGGCCGAGGATGAAGCGGCAAACCATGAAACCTGCCGCCGAGGTGGCCAGGCCGTGGGCACCCGTGGCCAGGCTCCACAGCAGTACAGCGAAGAAGAAGGCCCGTTTGACCCCGACCTTGTCGATCAGTCGGCCTTGCAGCAGAAAGCCGATGGCATAGCCGACCTGGAACCAGAAATTGATGTTGGCGTAGTCCATCGCCGTCCAGCTCATTTCCTTGGCCAGCACGGGCTGCATGATGCCGAGGGCGGCGCGGTCGATGTAGTTCAGGGTGGTGGCGAAGAACACCAGGGCGAGCATGCCCCAACGGGTCTTGCCGACGCCGAAGGCGCCGCGGAGCTTGTCGCCGATCGAGCCCTGGGACATCCGGGGCGCGGCGGGGGGGATCTTGGAGTGGTTCATAGACTGCTCGTTTCTTGAAATTGTATTCAGCTGCGGTGCTACGGGTGCGTGATCGTTTCCCAGGCAGGGGGGCACGCAAGGCCGGTGCATGGTGAGCAGTGAAGACGGCAGCGTCAATTCGAGAGACGGGCTACTGTTCGGTTATCGAACGGTTGCGTTGGCCGGCGGGCGCGGCAGGTATTCACGTCACTGAAGGGTAGAAGGCTTTGGCCTTGGTTGCCTGATGCGCGCAAAACCGACATCAATGATGTGCACAGCCCCCGCTCAACGCTCTACCGGCCAGATACCCGAAGGTCATCCCTGGCCCAAGGGTAATGCCGCCGCTCGGGTAGTACCCACCCATCACGCTGTGCATGTCGTTACCCACTGCAAACAACCCGGGTATCGGCTGCCCTTCGTGGTCCAGTACGCGGGCTGAGGCGTCTGTGTCCAGGCCGGCGAAGGTGCCAAGGCTGCCTGGCAGCAGTTTCACCGCATGGAACGGCCCCTTCAGCAACGGCCGAAGCGACGGGTTAGGTGCCTGCTGCGGGTCGCCTTGGGCCCGGTTGTAGGCCGATGCGCCACGTAGAAAGGTTGGGTCTTCACCTTGTGCCGCATGATGGTTGAAGCCCTCCACCGTGCGCTGCAACTGCTCGGCGTCGATCCCGCAGCGCTGCGCCAGTTGCGCCAGGGTAGCGCCGCTGTGCAAATAGCCACTGCGCTGATAGAAGCGGGTAGGGAAGGGAAAGGGCTTGGCCCAACCCATGCCATAGCGTCGTTGCGCAGCATGGTCGCAGATCAGCCAGGCCTCCGGCTGCTCAGCCTGCGGCGTGGCGGCGAAAAGCGCGTTCATGAAGTCGTGGTAGCAATCGGCTTCGTTGACGAAGCGCCGACCATCGCGGCGCACGGCGATGAAACCGGGCTTCGCGCGGTCGATCAGGTGTGGAAAATGGCCGAAATGGCCATTGCCGCGCGGTACCTGCGATACCGGCGCCCAGGCGCCCCCGTGGGCGCCTGCCGCAGACACCTGGCCACCCGCCTGTTCGCCCAGGCGCAAACCGTCACCGCTATTCTCCCTGGGCGCAGCGGAGTAATGCTGGTCACCGTCCGGCGCGTGCGGCATCAGTTGCGAGATACGCTGGCGATCATGTGGGAAACCACCGCACGCCAGCACCACACCACGCCGTGCGTAGATCGTTTGGCCGTCGGCAAACAGCGCGCCGTTGACCCGTTCTTCGCACAACAACAGTCGGCTGGCCGCTTTCTCGGTCAGCAATGTCACGCCACGATCAAGGGCGCTGCGCAGCAGGCGCGCTACCAGCGCGTTGCCATTGACCAGATGTAGGCCGCGACGGTGCAGCAGCAGGTCTCGGCCATGGCGCAACAGGCGCTTGCCAACATGCAGCGCTGCCTTTGGCGAGCGTGTGGTGTTGAAGAAGGCAGCCATGTCGGCACCTCCGGCAATGCCCATGCCGGCCAGGCTGACGATGTCCAGCGGCGGGCGCAACTTGTGCAGCCAAGGCCCTAGCCGTCGCCCGTCGTAAGGTAATGCACACAGCGAGCGACCGCCGCGTGCACTGCCATCGCCTTCACGCATGTCGGGCATACGGCTACCGCACTGGAACTGCACGGCAGTGTGTTGCTGGAAGAACGCCACCATTTCCGGACCATGGCGCAGGAAGGCGCGTTGACGCGGGTCCAACTCGCGGGTGTGGGTTTGCGCACGCAAATAGCGCTCCGGGGCATCGTCGGCTTCGACGATGCCTTCGGCGATGGCCAGAGGGTTGCGCGGTATCCACAACCAGCCCCCCGACCAGGCGCTGGTGCCGCCCAGCTGGCTGGCTTTTTCCGCGACGACCACTGTCAGGCCATGATGCGCGGCGGTTACGGCGGCAGCCAGGCCTGAGGCGCCGGAGCCGATGACGAGTACGTCACATTCAAGGGGGGGCATGGAAGGGGTCCGCTCGGCTGTTGGAAGAGGTGGTGTGTGGCTTACTGCAGCGGTGAGAAACCGGTCGGGCGCAGCAGCCGCGATTGCAGGCGCAGTACCGCGCCCAGCTCGCGGTTGCGTCGCGAGAATTCCGCCCAGCGCGAGTCTGCCGCCATGGCTGCGCGGCGCGCCATGCGGTCGTCGAGGCTGGCATAGCCCCAGATGTGCACCACTTGGTTGACGTCGCCGAACTCGCTGGTGAAAAAGCCCACCAGGTTGCCCAGGTGTTCGCTCTGCACCTCGAGTGCGTGGCTTTGGTACAGGGCCAGCCAGTCGGCCATTTTCAAGGGGTCGAGGGTGTAGGTTCTCAGTTCGTAGTACATGCCGGGTTCTCCGTATGGGTAGCCGGCGCCTGCAGGCGCGCGGTGATGTGGTTGGCAGCAAGCCAGCCGAAGGTGAGGGCAGGGCCCAGGGTGATGCCGGGGCCGGGGTAGGTGCCCTTCATCAGTGAGTTCATGTCGTTGCCGACCGCATACAGCCCGGGAATGGGCAAACCGCTGCGGTTCAGCACGTTGGCATCGGCGTTGGTCACCAGACCACGGGCTGAACCGAGGTCGCCGGTGTGAATGCGGATGGCATAGAACGGCCCCTTGGTCAGGGGGGCCAAGCATGGGTTGGGCGCATGTTGCGGGTCGCCCATGTAGCGGTTGTAACTGTTGCCGCCTTTGCCAAATGCGCGGTCGATGCCATTGCCGGCATCGCTGTTGAACTGTGCAAGTGTTTGCGCAAACACCTGTGGATCGACGCCGATGGCCAGGGCCAGTGCCTGCGATGTGGTGGCCCGATACAGGTAGCCTGCGTCGATCAACGCCTGGTTGTTGACGGGCTTGGGCCGCGCCAGGCCAAGCCCGTACCGGTTCATTGCCTCGGCATCGCAGACCAGCCAGCAGCTGGCAATGCCGTTGGCGAACATGGTGTGCACGAAGTGGTGGTAGGAGTCGGACTCGTTGACGAAGCGCCGCCCGGCTTGGTCTACCGCAATTACGCCCGGCTTGGCGCGGTCGGTGACCAGGTGCGGGAAGCGCTCACGTTCACCATCGGCATGACGTAGTTCGGAAACCGGTGCCCAGAAGAAGTTGGCCGCCAGGCTCTCGCCCTCGGCTGCTGCCACGGCCTGGGCAAGGCGCAGGGCGGCTCCGTCGTTTGCCGGTGGTGACATGGTCAGGTGCGGCGCCTTTTGAGCAGGGCGGTAGCTGGCGGCCATTGCGCCTGCTGCGAATCCGCCCATGGCGCACACCACGCCACCACGGGCCATTACCCGCTCACGGCGGCCCTCGCGCTGTACGACCACGCCCGTGATCACGCCGTGCTCGGCGATCAGCTCCACGGCCTCGCTGCGTAACCACAACTGCGTGCCGTGGGCGAAGGCGCTGGTGGCCAGGCGGGCGATCAATGCGTTGCCAGTGGTAAGCCGGGTGCCGCGTGGGTGCTGCAGGCGGTCGCGCGCGTAACGCGCCATCAGCTTCAGGCAATGCCACAGCGACCTGGGTGAGCGGCGAATGCTGAGGAAATGCTGGATATCCACCCGGTTGACCATCATGCCGCCGAACAGCAGCATGCCGGGCGGTGGCATCTGCAGGTCCTTGAAGCGTGTGCCCAGGTGTTTGCCGTCGTATTCGACCATTTCCAGCGCCCGACCGAACTGAGTGGCGCCGGGTGCATCCGGGTAATAGTCGGGTGAGAGTGGGCGCAGGGCATAACGCAGTTCGGTGTTCTGCTCCAGCCAGCGCAGCGCTTGGTGACCATGCTCGATGAAGGCATCGCCCAAGGCGGGGTCGTAGCCGTCGCCGATGACCTGCTTGAGGTAGGTGCGCATTGCCTCGGGAGAATCCTTGGCGCCGGCGTCACGGGCTTGGTCGGTGCCATACAGCCACACCGCGCCGCCAGAAATCGCCGAGGTGCCGCCAAAGCGTTCGGCCTTTTCCACCACCAGCACCTTTAGCCCCCGGCGGGATGCTGTGGCGGCAGCGGCGAAACCACCGGCACCGCTGCCCAGCACAACCAGGTCGAAGCTGTTGCGTGTGTGCTCCAGAGTCGTCATAGCCTCAGATCTCCGACGGCGTGACGCCCATGAAGGCGCCAAGATGGCCCAGTTGGGCGAAGGCCATTTCAGGGCCAGTCTGGACCTTGCAACCTACTTGCCGCGCGCGGTTCAGCAGCGGGGTTATCTCGGGTGAGGTGACCACGTCGGCGACCAGGGTGTCTGGCAGCAGGGTGGCCAGCAGGGCGGCGGACAACGGTAGCTCTGCGCGGGTACCCATGCCGACCGGGGACGCGTTGGCCACCAGGTCGAAGTCTTCCAGCCCACTGAACTGTGTGCTGACCGTGAGCCCGGGGAAGCCGTTGCCGAGCAGTTCGCATACAGCACCCATGCGTGCTGTGGTGGGGTCGCTGAGGGTAATGCTGGCGATCCCTGCCTCAGCCAGTGCATAGGCAATGGCACTGCCAACACCGCCGCAACCGATCACCAGTGCCCGTTTGCCCGCCGGTTTGAAGCCATGCTTGTGCGCAGCGCCGAGGAAGCCGGCGCCGTCCACGTTGTCGCCCAGCAGGCGTCCGTCGCGCTCGCGGCGTATCACATTGACCGAACCCAGGGCAGCTGCGCGCTCGCTCAGGCCGTCCACGCGGTTGGCCAGCGCCTGCTTGTAAGGCACGGTGACCACGCAACCGCGTAGGTTCTGCCAGCCTCGCAGGGTATCCGCAAAGCTGTCCAGCGCCGCCTCGTGCAGGTCGATGGGCAGCATGGCGAGGTTGCAGTTGTTATGGTTGAACCAGGTGTTGAAATTTTCCGGGGACTTCACCTGGGCGATGGGCGAACCGACGATGGCGACCAGTTCAGTGGACCCTCGAATCATGCTGACCTCCTTATTGGCGTTGTTATGGAGGTAAGGGTGAGGCAGAGGGGCGCGGGCAACAATGCGTCAATCGGCCACTTAATGCGATAATCGCAGTCATGATCCGGTTATCGCAGTAATCGGCTGTTTTTGTTCCTCTGGTAGCGAGTCGAATGCATGAACACACCTGTCATCCATCCCCGTGACCTGATCGCGGGCTTGCAGAAAGGCCTGGCGCTGATGCAACTGTTCAGCGCCGAGCAGCCGCGCCTGAGTGTGCCGCAGGCGGCCAGGTTATCTGGCCTTACGCCCAGTGCGGTGCGGCGGTTTCTGCTGACCTTGGTGCATGAAGGCTTTGCCGAAACTGACAGCCGTGAGTACTGGCTGACCCCCAAGGCCTTGCGTATCGGCCAGGCTTATGTGGACTCGGCGCAACTGCCGCGCATGCTGCGGCCGATTGTTGAACAGGTGGCGCGCCAGACCCAGGAGCACGTATCGGTGGGTACCCGCGATGGCGATGAGATCATCCATCTGGTGCGTAGCCGGTATAGCCATGTGGCGTCTTTGTCGATCAGGCCGGGCTCCCGGGTACCCATGTATTGCACGGCCAGCGGGCGGGTCTGGCTGGCCTGGCTGGATGAGGGGGAGCGAGACGAATACTTTGCCCGTCACCCGCTGCGGGCGTTGACGCCTTACACATTGACAGACCGGGCGCAGCTGGACGCTGAGCTGTTGCGCGTGAAGGGGCAGGGGTTCTGTATCGTTGATCAGGAGTATGAAATCGGTATGCGGGTGCTGGGGGTGCCATTGCTGGGACGGGCCGGTCAGTTGAAAGCCACGCTGACCATCACGACTCATGCTTCGCGGTTGAGTATTGATGAGATACGGTTGCGGTATTTGCCGACCCTTTACGAGGCACAGGCGTTGCTTCGGCCAGTGCTGGATTGACGCAGATATGGCGCAGTTTGCGGGCATGGCGCCATGCGTGTGAGAACGGGGCACCCGCGAAGCAGCCGCTGGACGACCCCAACCGGATGACTGACAGGCTTCAGTATCCGGCTCAGTGACCGATAGTGGCTTTCAATCAATGAGCCAACCCTGGTCCCCCTCGATCAAAGTCCCTCCATGACTGGTAGTGTCACCCTCCCTTGCTGCGGGGTGGCCCTCGATGATTGTGCAGGCAGCGCCGGTTTCGATAACGGCGCCACAACTGATGCGATCGCCCACACGAGCGACGGCCTTGCCATCCACGAATGTTGCATTTGCGCCGGTTTCCACAGTGCCTTCGCCATGGAGCGGGCAGCTATGACGATGGCCTACCAGTACGATGGGTTTCATTTGCGCTTCTTTTTGCCGGGTTGAATGGGGGCTTCCTCAAATGCTTCGGGTGGCGGTGGCGCTGCTCGGACGTTGAACAGCCGGCAGATGCCATACCAGCAGAGGGCGACGGAGAGGTTGTAGGGAAACAGCACGGCCCAGAACGGCAATTGCCAGTTCTTTTTACCCTGCATTTCACCGGGCTCGCCGGTTCGCCAGGGGGCATAGTGGCGCCAGGCTTCTGCCGGGGTCAGGCAGATGGCGTGCAGTGGCTTGTGCCACCAGTTGGGTTCACCGGGCGGGGGGAGTTTGTTCGGGCCGTGGTCCATGAAGTGGCGCAGGTATTCCCACACTTCGGCCACATGCTTGACGCCGGGCTCGGTGGGTTCGTTGCTGTCGACCCAGAGGCAGTCTTTTTGGTGCAGGCTGCCGTCTACCCGGCGGGGGGCGAAGGCGAGGGCATAGATGGTGCTGAATGATGAGCCGCCGTATTCCGTACGCTTAAAAATACCACCGCCGGTATTGCTCCACTCAAAGACCAGTACCTTGCTTAAACGTTGATAGTAGATTTTTTGGGTCGCCCGATTGAAGCAGAAGCTTGATAAGCGTTTTATGAAATATATTCGATAAATGAGGAAAGGTAGGAAAGTGAAAGGCATAAGCAAGAATCCAGTCGCTAATAATGGAGCGGTTTCGTACATGCGCCATATATCCCTGGATAGTAAATATGGGTAAAAGCCGGCAATTGACAGAACAGTTATCGCGCAATACAGCTTTCCCATGAAGACAGAGTCTGTGACCCATGGATTCCTTAAGCATAAAATGGTGTCGGATAAGCTTAATAGTTGCCCTGTGATAGAGGGCTTGTGTCCAGAGTCTGACATTGAGTTGAATATCCAGATGGTTGCCATGGTCAGCGCTCCAGACGAAAAATTGACAGGGTCTCATTGTCTTCGTCCAAGCCTTGATTGGCGTTGTAGGTTAGATGAAGTGAGACATGATTTTGGTTGGCGAGGGTGTTTTCGAAATTTAGAACTAAGCCAGCATCTACGAGGTGGCCGGTCGGGCTGATTGGGAAAACGTCAATTCCGTGGTTGTCACGGACGGAGCTCAAACTTCCTGACCATTCACTTACGCCTAGCCTGAATGCAGGCAGCAGCACTGTGAACTCTACGGTTGGTTGGGGGGTGGCTACTTCGTTATGTGTGATAGCTGTCCAATTTGGCGGCGACCAGTGGTTATTCTGATGCCATCGGGTGTCGGCTTTAGTTATGCCCAGGGATAGGGCCTGCTCGGCGGATAGTAGCTTGGGCCCGTAATGTTCATTGTGCCAAGCCTTAATTTCTGTTTGCAGTGAGGTGAAAGCAGGAAGTTTCTTGTCAAAGTCCAAGTTGATGTCGGCGTGCGACTCTCCATCATTGATGCGATTGCCGAATATGCTACGTGCTGCCCACAGTTCTATTGGGCTGTGAAGGCGTTCATGTGCCTTGGCGTGTAGGTAGAGGCCTCCTGCGATGATGGCTACGCCTACGAGGACAAGGGCAGCGGCGGCCCATCCGGCAAAGGGCACAACCGATGTCACGCCTGCAATTGCAAGTCCTGCTTCAAGGACGACAGCGGAACCAATAGCCATGGTGAACCCACCCGCCACAGTGTAACCGGCTGCAGTTAGATCACCATTTTCGTACTGTCGTAGCGCCTTAGTACCGTCCGCGAAAAAACCCAGTGCAATCGCCGGGTATCCGGCTAAACGCGCAAACAAATTGCTACTCAAGAACTTGATAATCCCATTGCCAAAGGCCATGCCCGGCGCTGTGGCACTTAATCTCAGCATGACGGCCTTTTGCGTTGCCCGTACGCTGACCAATGTCGCCGCCGCTGCACCAATCACCCCGAAAACAGATGAAGCGAACCCCAGGGTGTATTCCGGTGTGTCGCTCTTCTGCAGGCTGTTGTAGGCCGTCTTGAGCGATAAGATGTTGAACCACAGCATCCCCGCGTTTAAACCACCACCACCGCCCGAGGTGAGCAGCCCGAGAAAGCTAGGTTTAACACGCGCAGTGGTGGTCAGCTCGATGGACACCGTGCGGCTTCCTGATATGCGCAACGCTTTCATCTCTTCAACCTGCGCCATGCCGCTCTTCAAATACCGCTGCACCTCCTGGCTAAAGGGATTTTCCGTAATGGCCTGCTCGGTGATGCGATAGCGCGCCGCCAACAACCCCAGTGCTTTATCGGCATTGGCCTCACGCGCTGCCAACTGCACCTGCCGCCGAAGGCCATGGCTGGCATCCCAGCGGGTCTGCCCGCGCAGGCGCTTGAGCACCACGGTATTGACCGACTGGGCGGTGAGGTCGGTGATGTCTGCCATGGCCGGGAAGCGACCAGCCAGCCCTTCGATCACGTTGTCGCTGGCGCCGAACAAGGTGCCGATCGAATCGGCTTTGTCCTTGAACGGGTTGAACGGTGCCAAGGCGGTGTAAAGCGGGCTGGCGTGCTGGTCCAGCCATTGCTCCAGGCGTTTGAAGCGTCGGTCATGCTCTTCGGTGCCGGGTGTCGGCTGGCCCATCGGGTGAATCAGCAAGGCCAGTGAAATTTCCAGACCGCGGGCGGAGGTGCGTTCGTCGCGGTCGTAACAGGCCAAGGCGGCTGCCAGGCTGTAGGAGTTATCGATGTGTTGGGATTCGGCCGTCGCCAGCCAGGCGTCATGATCGTTGCTGGCTTGCAAGGCCAGGTTGCGCAGGGCGGCAATACGCCGTTCCAGCGCGTCGCGTTCGGCGAGGAAGCGCCGGTATTTGTCGACATCGAGGCGCTGTGCCAGGCGTGCGCCATTGGGTGAATAGTCTTCATGGGTGAGGGCCTGGAAATGTGACTCGGCCGGCGACAGGGCGGGCCCCCGGCGTGATGTGCCCAGCCTGAACGCGGCCAGTTCTGGTGAGGGGGCATCCGCCGGGTACAGGCTTTCCAACGTCTTGTTCAGCAGCATGGCGACCAGGTTGCGATGGTGAAAGTCGCGGCTCTGCCGGCTGAGCTGTTCGGCATCCAGCCGGTAGCATGCCGGCACGCGCTCCTGCTCGGGAGGCTGGGCGGGTTTTGTGTGTTCCAGTTGCTCGGCCGGCATCAGGTCGCGCAGTTGATGCTGGTAGGCCGAGACCGACAGGCTCAGGTCCAGGGCCATGCCTTCCGCGTCGGCGAGCGCCACCACCACCGGCACTTTCGGTTGGGTCCAGGGGTAGTGGCGGGCGATGGCAGTGAGGTTGCCGATGGGCAAAGTTTCGGTGACCGGGTCGCTGCTCCAGGTCAGCGGCATGCGCCGCTCTGTCGGTTTGAAGTCTTCGACCCAGGTTTGCAGGGCACTCACTGGCAACACATGGGGCTGGGTGGACGGCGCCTGGTTGCCGCTCACCAGCTCGGCCATGTCCAGCTGGCGCATGTGCCGTTTGCGCAGGGCTGGCGAACCGGTGATACGGGCGGTGATGGCATTGGTCCACAGGTGCGGGCTGTAGCCGATCCACACTTCCTTGGCGGAGTCCTGACAGGTGTCGGCCCACACCCAGCCCATGCTCTGGCCGGACAGGTAGCGCTCACGCCGGTGGTAGTCCTCCAGCCCTTGGTAGCGCAGCTCCTTGTAGAGGCCCGCGCCGACGTGCTCATGAATGACCAGCTTTTCGCCCTGAGGGCCTTTCATGAACACGTAGACATAACCTGGGCGCAAAGCGCGGAGGGTATAGGCCGAGTGCTGCAGCGTGGGGAAGCCTTGTTCCAGGTTGAAGCCTGCATCGGCATAGCGGCAGGCGGGGGCGTCGGCGGTGCGGGGCACGATGGCGTAGCGCACTGGCAGGATGGGTATGCGTGCGCTGCAGGCAGGGCCGGAGGTGGCGCTGCTGACGGAGGCGTCGCTCATGTACGCTTCCTTTGGGTTGAATGAGCTGGGGCCTCCTCAAATGCTTCGGGTGGCGGTGGCGCTGCTCGGACGTTGAACAGGCGGCAGATGCCGTACCAACAGATGGCTACGGAGAGGTTGTAGGGGAACAGCAGGGCCCAGAACGGCAATTGCCAGTTCTTTTTGCCCTGCATTTCACCGGGCTCGCCGGTTCGCCAGGGGGCATAGTGGCGCCAGGCTTCGGCCGGGGTCAGGCAGATGGCGTGCAGTGGCTTGTGCCACCAGTTGGGTTCACCGGGCGGGGGGAGTTTGTCCGGGCCGTGGTCCATGAAGTGGCGGAGGTATTCCCATACTTCGGCGACATGCTTGACGCCGGGTTCGGTGGGTTCGTTGCTGTCGACCCACAGGCAGTCTTTTTTGTGAAGGCTACCGTCCTTCCTAGGCGGGGCAAAGGCAAGTGCATAACTAGTACTGGAGGATGAACCGCCAAACTCTGTGCGCTTAAATACCCCTCCCTTGATATTGGTCCAATCGAATGAGATAAGTTTTTTGTTGCGTTGGTATATAATTTTTCCAGTTGCGCGATTGAGGTAGATGTTTGACAGATTTTTTATGAAGAATATCCTGTAGGCGATGAATGGTGTAAATATCAGTGGTGCAACAATGTATTGTGCGAGTGAGTGAAGGTCCGCTAGCGCCGACTTTCTAAAATCCGTATCTATGATATCCGGGTAGATATAGGCTGCTAACCCTAATGTCATGGCGGTATATAGTTTTCCCATGAATACGGAGTCGGATACCCATGGGTTTACGAGCGATAAGTGATGTTTGTTTATGGTTAATAGTTGGCTTGAGATATGTGGAGTGAACTGAGAGCGTGCGGAAGGTGTGAAAATCCATGAAATGGCCATTATTGTTCCCCAAGTTTGAAAATCTGGGAGGAGCCTGCTTGTTCGTCTAAGCCTAGATTTGGCAGATATTTGATGTTCAGTTTAATATGGCGGTGGTTTCGAATTTGATTCTTGAAGTGGAGTATCAGTCCGCCCCTAATTTCATAGCAGTCTGGTGTGGCTGGGAATACAGATATGCCATTGTTCTCGAGTTGACTACTAAGGCTGGCTTTCCATTCGCTCTGGCCCAATAGAAATCCCCGTAGGAGGACTGTAAATTCAGCAGTAGGGGGGATGCTAGAAACTTGATTGTGTGTGATGGCAGTCCAGTTTGGAGTAGTCCATGTGTTTAAGTCAGTCCATTTGCTGTCCAGATGCCCTAGGTCAAATAGTTTTGTCTCTTTTTTTGAAAGCAGCGAGGGTGAGTAAAATACCTGATGCCAAGCGTTGATTTCGTCGTTAATGTTGACGAAGGTTGGAAGTTTCTTGTCGGTATCTAAAATTATGTCTGGTCGGCTTTCACCGTCATTGAGACGGTTCCCAAATATACTTCGACTGGCCCATAGCTCTATAGGGTTGTGAAGGTGTTCGTTGGCTTTCGCATGGAGGTAGATGCCTCCAGCTATGATCGCAGCGCCTAATAGGACTACTGCAGCTGCAGTCCACCCTGCAAAAGGGATAAGTGTTGTGGCGCCTGCAATAGCTAATCCACCTTCTAATACCAAGACAGAGCCTATTGCGACCGCGCCCCCGCCATAGAAAGTTAAATCAGAAGCGGCAGTATTACCGTGCATCTTCTGTCTTTGGGATTTTTTATAGTCAGAGGCGAATCCTAGGAAAATAGCCGGGTAACCGGACAACCTTGCGAACAAATTGCTTCCTAGGAGCTTGATTAGACCGTTACCAAAGGCCATGCCCGGCGCTGTGGCACTTAATCTCAGCATGACGGCCTTTTGCGTTGCCCGTACGCTGACCAATGTCGCCGCCGCTGCACCAATCACCCCGAAAACAGATGAAGCGAACCCCAGGGTGTATTCCGGTGCATCGCTCTTCTGCAGGCTGTTGTAGGCCGTCTTGAGCGATAAGATGTTGAACCACAGCATCCCCGCGTTTAAACCACCCCCACCCCCGGAAGTGAGCAACCCAAGGAAGTTGGGTTTCACCCGTGCAGTGGTGGTCAGCTCGATGGACACCGTGCGGCTTCCTGATATGCGCAACGCTTTCATCTCTTCGACCTGCGCCATGCCGCTCTTCAAATACCGCTGTACCTCCTGGCTAAAGGGATTTTCCGTAATGGCCTGCTCGGTGATTCGATAGCGTGCCGCCAACAACCCCAGTGCTTTCTCGGCATTGGCCTCACGCGCAGCCAACAACACTTGCCGCCGCAAGCCATGGCTGGCATCCCAGCGGGTCTGCCCGCGCAGGCGCTTGAGCACCACGGTATTGACCGACTGGGCGGTGAGGTCAGTGATGTCTGCCATGGCCGGGAAGCGACCGGCCAGCCCTTCGATCACGTTGTCGCTGGCGCCGAACAAGGTGCCTATCGAATCGGCTTTGTCCTTGAACGGGTTGAACGGCGCCAAGGCGGTGTAAAGCGGGCTGTCGTTCTGGTCCAGCCATTGCTCCAGGCGTTTGAAGCGTCGGTCATGATCTTCGGTGCCGGGTGTCGGCTGGCCCATTGGGTGAATCAGCAACGCCAGTGAGATTTCCAGACCGCGGGCGGAGGTGCGTTCGTCGCGGTCGTAACAGGCCAGTGCCGCAGCGAGGCTGTAGGGGTTATCGATGTGTTGGGATTCGGCCGTCGCCAGCCAGGCGTCATGATCGTTGCTGGCTTGCAAGGCCAGGTTGCGCAGGGCGGCAATGCGCCGTTCCAGTGCGTCGCGTTCGGCGAGGAAGCGCCGGTATTTGTCGACATCGAGGCGCTGTGCCAGGCGTGCACCATTGGGTGAATAGTCTTCATGGGTGAGGGCCTGGAAATGTGACTCGGCCGGCGACAGGGCGGGCCCCCGGCGTGACGTGCCAAGCCTGAACGCGGCCAGTTCTGGTGAAGGCGCATCCGCCGGGTACAGGCTTTCCAGCGTCTTGTTCAGCAGCATGGCGACCAGGTTGCGATGGTGAAAGTCGCGGCTCTGCGGGCTGAGCTGTTCGGCATCCAGCCGGTAGCATGCCGGCACGCGCTCCTGCTCGGGAGGCTGGGCGGGTTTTGTGTGTTCCAGTTGCTCGGCCGGCATCAGGTCGCGCAGTTGATGCTGGTAGGCCGAGACCGACAGGCTCAGGTCCAGGGCCATGCCTTCCGCGTCGGCGAGCGCCACCACCACCGGCACTTTCGGTTGGGTCCAGGGGTAGTGGCGGGCGATGGCAGTGAGGTTGCCGATGGGCAAAGTTTCGGTGACCGGGTCGCTGCTCCAGGTCAGCGGCATGCGCCGCTCTGTTGGTTTGAAGTCTTCGACCCAGATTTGCAGGGCACTCACTGGCAACACATGGGGCTGTGTGGACGGCGCCTGGTTGCCGCTCACCAGGTCGGCCATGTCCAGCTGGCGCATGTGCCGTTTGCGCAGGGCTGGCGAACCGGTGATACGGGCGGTGATGGCATTGGTCCACAGGTGCGGGCTGTAGCCGATCCACACTTCCTTGGCGGAGTCCTGACAGGTGTCGGCCCACACCCAGCCCATGCTCTGGCCGGACAGGTAGCGCTCACGCCGGTGGTAGTCCTCCAGCCCTTGGTAGCGCAGCTCCTTGTAGAGGCCCGCGCCGACGTGCTCATGAATGACCAGCTTTTCGCCCTGAGGGCCTTTCATGAACACGTAGACATAGCCTGGGCGCAAAGCGCGGAGGGTGTAGGCCGAGTGCTGCAGCGGGGCGAAGCCTTGTTCCAGGTTGAAGCCTGCATCGACATAGCGGCAGGCGTGGGCGTCGCCGGTGCGGGGCACGATGGCGTAGCGCACTGGCAGGATGGGCACGCGTGCGCTGCAGGCTGGGCCGGAGGTGGCGCGGCTGACGGAGGCATTGGTCATGCGAGCTCCTTGCTCAGAGAGACAGTCTTTTCGAACCAGAGACGCACTGCGGCAACTTTCAGTACTGACAAGACTGAAATACCGTTATTCATACTGTGCTGGATTTCAGGCTCGAATCTATGCTGTAAGAAGTTTCCTACTTATTTGCTGAGATGAGCGGGTGATCAAGTATCTGGAATTCAAGTGAAAGACAATGCCTCGATCGCTGCTTTTGGGTCGAGGCTGAAAGTGTAAGATTTTATTTGAGCGTATATGTATCGCGTTCGCGAAATATCGTGTGAAAAGTTGCAGTGTTTTTGTAGGAAGTTTCGTACTTTAAGATTGTTATATGTTCAGTTTTTGCACTTGGCCAGCACTACCTGGCAAGTCCTGGGCGTGCCTCCCGAGCGGCTGGCATAACGTACGCAGTTGTTCAGCGATTTCTGTTGCGCAATGCTCAATGTATTGCCCCAGGCCAGGCCGCCTTCACCGATAGTGGGGACGGCCTTGGCGAAGCAGTTGGAGCCCACTGCAGGCGTGGCGTAGCGTGCCTGGCTGGCTTTACTGGAGCAACCAGTGGTAAATGCCAGGCTGAGGCAGAGCAGGGTAGCCAGTGCCCAGGACGCATGTGGTCTGCTCATGTATTCCCCTTCTGCGCTTGGCAGCAAATGCCTTGCAGGATATTTCATTACAGCGAAGCGGTGAACTATCTCGGCGTCAATAGGCTCCTTTGCTAAGCGCACCCTGCGCTTACCTGATGGCGCAAGACCATCAGCCCTTGGTCACTGAATGAAAAGGAGGCAACGTGACCGCATCTGATCAAACCCTCTACCGCTGTACGCCCAGCCCACTGCATGCCTTGCTGCTGGCAGGTAGTGTGCCGTTGTTCCTTGGCGCACTGTTGAGCGATATCGCCTACTACAACAGCTACCAGATCCAGTGGAGCAACTTCGCCGCCTGGCTGATCGCCGGTGCCTTGGTGTTCTGTGGGCTGACACTGTTGTTCGCGCTGGCCAACCTGATCCGCGCCGAGCGTAAGGGCGGGCGCGCTACGTTGTACTTTGTGCTGCTGCTGGTGACCTGGGTGCTTGGGCTGATCAATGCCTTTGAGCATGCCAAGGACGCCTGGGCGGTGATGCCTTCCGGGCTGGTGTTGTCGGTCATCGTGACAGTGCTCGCAGTGGTGGCCGCCTGGATCGGTTTGAGCAACCTGCGTTCAGGAGGTGTGGCATGAAGCCTTTGCATGCATTTAGCCTGTTGGGTGTGGCGCTATTGCTGAGTGCCTGTGGTGGCGACGGCGAGCCGACCCAGGCCCACGGCCCGGATCCGAAGCTGCCGGAACCTCAGCGCGGCTTGCTGCCGAGCATGAAGATTGCGCAACCGGCTGCCTGGGGCGAACTGAAACCGACCGTGCCGGAGGGCTTCAGTGTCACCGCCATCGCCACCGGCCTGAAAATCCCGCGCCAGAGCCTGGTGCTGCCCAATGGTGACATTCTGGTGGCTGAGGGCAGGGGTGGCAGCGCGGCCAAGCTCAAGCCCAAGGATGTAATCGCCAGCCAGATCAAGGCCAAGGGCAATACCCAGGTCAAGGGTGGCAACCGCCTGACCTTGCTGCGCGATGCTGACGGCGATGGCAACTACGAGGTACAGGCCGTGTTTGCGGATAACCTCAATGCACCGTACGGCTTGGCCTATGCCAACGGCAAGGTGTATGTAGCCAACCAGGATGCGCTGGTGCGCTTTGACTACAAGGAAGGCCAGACCCAGGCCGACGGCCCGCCAACCAAGGTCACCGACCTGCCGGCCGAGATCAACCACCATTGGACCAAGGCGCTGACCATCAGCCCGGATGGCCGCTACTTGTATGTGGGGATCGGCTCGAACAGCAACATCACAGAGCGCGGCCTGGAGGTAGAGATCGATCGGGCCATGGTCTGGCAGGTCGATGCCGAGACCGGCGCACACCGGCCCTATGCCACCGGCTTGCGTAACCCGACGGCATTGACCATTCAGCCGCAGACCGGGCAGTTGTGGACGGTGGTCAACGAGCGGGATGAGCTGGGCCCCGACCTGGTGCCGGACTACCTCACTTCGGTACGTGAAGGGGGCTTCTATGGTTGGCCTTACAGCTACTGGGGGCAGCATGTGGATGAGCGGGTGCGGCCGCAGAACCCGGACAAGGTGGCGGCGGCGATCAAGCCGGATTACAGCCTGGGTTCGCATGTGGCTGCACTGGGTGTCGACTTCTCGACCTCGGCAATGGGCGAGCGCTTTGCCGACGGTGTGTTCGTGGGCGAGCACGGCAGTTGGAACCGCCCCAACCCGGTGGGGTACAAGGTGATTTTCGTGCCGTTCAGCAATGGCAAGCCTGCTGGGGAACCCATCGACTTCGCCACGGGCTTTCGCGGTGAGGATGGCAAGACCCGGGGGCGACCGGTTGGCGTGACGGTGGACCCACGGGGAGCGTTGATCATTGCCGATGACCTGGCGAATACGGTGTGGCGGGTGACGCGTAATCGCTGAAATGCCAGGCGCCCTTAAAAATTTGCATTCACAAGTGCAGTTTTTCTACGACGAATGCGGGGCGCCCTCAGAGGGCCAGCAAAGCGGCAGGTAATGGCTATGCTTGATAGCGCGTGAACCTTTCACGCGCCTATTCGGACTTGATCACAGGGAAGCACGCCTATGAACCCCATTCGTACTCTCGCTCGTGCTGTAGCCCTTGCCACGTTGGCCTCTGCTGCCAGCTTCACGGTGCAGGCTGCCGGAATCCCAATCGGGAGCGAGGCGCTGGAAAGCCATGTCACCACGCAGGTAACGGCTATCGATCTGGCCACCCGCCAGGTCACGGTGAAAGGCCCTGACGATAAGAAGGATGTGACGTTCCAGCTGACCGAAAAGGCCAAGGCGCTGCCCAACCTGAAAGTCGGTGACCAAGTCGACATCTACGTGACACGCGCGGTGGCCTATGTGCTCAATCCGGACGTGGGTGGGGCGCCGAAAGCGACTGAAGAGTCCGGTACCATCCGTGCAACCGAGCAAAACCCCAACCCGGGCGGCGAGGCGTTCCGCCAGGTCAAGGTTACCTCTCAGATCAAGAAGATCGACCTCAACACGCATGAGGTGAGCTTGTTGCCACCGGAGGGCAAGCTTCAGGTGGTCAAGGTCGAGAATCCAGACCTGCAGAAACGCATGAAGAACCTCAAGGTTGGCCAGACTGTCGACGCGATCTACACCGAAGTACTGCGCGTCGAAACCTCGCGCTGACCTCAGCCGTTGCTGACCTCGGTTGCCCCCGGGGTCGCATGCGGGGCGCGGGTGCGTGCGGTCAACAAGCGAATCAGCGGCGATGCGATGAAGGTACTGATGATGGCCATGATTACCAGCAGCGTGAAGTACTCCTTGGGCAGCACGCCCAGGTCATAGCCAACGTTCAGTACCACCAACTCCATCAGCGCCCTGGTGTTCATGCATACACCGATCAATGCCGAATCGCGGCGATTTTCGCCCAGAAGGCGGCTAGCCCCATAAGCACCGAAGAATTTGCTGGCAAAGGCCACCAGGCAGATCAACAGGCAGTTCCACAGAGCGGTGTTGCCCTCAAGGGCGCCAATATCGGTGCGCAGGCCCGTATAGGCAAAGAAGATCGGCAGGAAGAACGCATTGACCACGCCACTGACCTTGGCATTCCACTGTTCGACGAAGGTGCGCTGGGTATGCAGCGCTACGCCAAGTATGAAACCGCCGATGATCGAAAATACCCCGATCAGGTTGGTCACTGTCGCACTGGCCAACAGAATGATCAGCATCAGCGATATCCCTTGGGTCGACAAAGGCCGGCGCTGCAGGTCGCCGATTATCCAGCGCAGGACCAGTGGCCGTACCAGGGCGATCACGACGACGAAGAACAACCCGAGCGCCAGCAACCTCGCCAGAGAGGTCCAGGGATTGAACTGCGAGGCGATCAACGAAGTGACGCCGCCCAGGATCAGCCAGCCGCATACATCGTCGATTGCTGCCGCGCCAATGGTGAGCGTGGCGACCCGAGAGCGGGATAGGCCAAGCTCCATGAATATCCGTCCCAGGATAGGCAGTGCGGTGATCGACAGTGCCGTGGCAAAGAACAACTGGAAGGCTAGCAGTGAGGGTTTGTCCCCGCTGATCTGCTGCCAGAAGTACTCGGCAGTGAGCATGCCGCTGGCAAATGGCACCAGCAGCCCTCCCATGCTGATGACGATGACCGAACGCTTGCGGCCCTTGAGGTGCGTGCCGAACTCGAACTCCAGGCCGACCTGGAACATCAGCAGGATCAGGCCGATCTGCGCGGTGACCACGAAGGCGGTGGCCGTTTGCGGTACGAACAGCGCGGCCAGTTGCTCGGGGAAGAAATAGCCCAGCAGGCTCGGGCCGAGCACCAGCCCGGCAAGGATTTCGCCGGCGACCGGCGTCTGGCCCAGGCTGCGGGTGCTGAACCAGGCGATCAGCCGCGAGACGCTGAAGATCACGATGAGTTGCAGCAGAAACATCAGGGTCAGGTGCTCCGCCTGGGAGCCTACGGCTGACTGTGACTGGGGTGCCGGCGTGAGTTGCACGGTACTGGCATGAATGGCGTTGGACATGATGAAGTCCCGAAAATAAAGAGTCAGATAGGCGGTGCGAGCCAGCCACCGAATGCATGTTCCAGGGCCAGGGCTGCGTTCAGCAGCCGGTGCTCTTGCCCTGGGCCGGCGACCAGTTGCACGGAAACCGGGCAACCTTGGTCAAGGCGTCCCATGGGGACCGTCAGCGCTGGCAGCCCGAGTACGTTGAACAATGCGGTGTAGCCGATATCGCCCGGATAGCGCAGGGCATGGCCATGTTTGGGGGAGATGCCGGGGAGCACCGGTAGTGCCAGCAAGCTGTTGCCCGCCAGGCGTTCGGCCAATGCCTGTTGCAGGGCATCTCGTTTCGACAGCTGACGCGTAAGCCCGGGGCTGCCCAGGTATTCGCCCAGGCTGTCGAGTACGGTAGCCAGCCAAGGCCCGGTGGCATGCAGGGGTTTGCCGGTCAGGGCCAGACAGGCCTGGGTCATGTGCGCCACAGGTTGGCCGTCACCGAGGATATCGGCCAGGCGAACGCCGGCTTCCTTCTTCAGCACGGCCAGCCAGATGGCGAATGCGTCGTCCAGTGCCTGAGGGTGCCAGCGTTCGACCTGGGTGCCTTGTAATTGAAAGTGATGCGCCAGGTCCTCCAGTGCCTGGGTCACTGCCGGGGATACCCGGCTGCCCCAGCTCAGGCGGTCTGGCTGGCACAGGTATAGGTGCTGCAAGGCACCGGGCGCCTGGCAATGCTGGTAGTGGCCGACAATGTTGCGATCGTGCTGGTCGGGGCCAGCGATGATTTCCAGCAGAACGGGCAGGTCTTCGGCATGTCGGCATAACGGGCCCACGGTGAAATGCCGGGCGATACCCAGTGCATGCGGCTGCCCCAGACCGCGCTCGTCAAGGGGCAGATGCCCGGTCAATGGCACTAGCCCCCGTGATGGCTTGAGGCCGAAGATGCCATTGCAGGCCGCCGGGATACGCACCGAGCCGCCACCATCGGTGCCCAGCGCGAAAGGTACGCAAGCACTGGACACCAGCACGGCATCACCACCACTGCTGCCACCGGCGCTGCGCCCCTGCCGGTAAGGGCTGCCGGTGCAACCATAGACCGGGTTATCAGTTTCAGGCCAGAGCGCCATCTCGGCCTGGTTGCCCAGTGCCACCGGAATGGCGCCAGCCTCGATCAGGCGCTGCGCGGCAGTGGCGGTAAAACGCGCAACCTGTTGCTGGCGAAGGCGCGAGCCGCAGGTTTTCGGTGCACCGGCCAGCCCCAGGCCTTCCTTGAAACTGAAGGGCACGCCATGCAGGCGGCCCAACGTAACCCCTTGGTCACGTTGGCGCTCGGCAACCTCGGCGGCCCGCCGTGCCTGGTCGTACAACGCCACTGCCACGGCGTTGTAGCGTTGTTGTATGGCCTGGCAGCGGCCGATGCTGTCCTCGACCAGGGCGACCGGTGACAGTGTGCCATCGCGCACCCCCGCAGCCAGGCGCACACCGCTCTGGGCGAGCAGTTCGTGGTCGGCCGTCATCTTGGGCAAGGCCATCAGTGTTTGGCCAGGTCGAGGAAACCACCGTCGCTGCCGAATGGCGATTTGAGCAGCTCGGGGGCTTCGCCGTACTTGTAGAACAACGAGGGCATCAGCCTTAGGCTGGTTGCCCGGCCGAGGTCCTGCAGGGTGCCCAGGCTGTGCCGCGCCAGCAACTTCAGGTGGCGTGGTGCCAAGCTCCAGCGCACCATGCGCATCAGTCGCAGGCGCAGCATTGCCGAGCGCAGGAAGTAGCTGGCGGCGTAACGCGGGCGAGCCTGGTTGTCGGCCTTGTACAGGGCGAAGTTGATGGTGCGCGAGTACAGGTTGGGGATCATCTGTGGGCTAATGCCCGGGTTGGAGCGGCGCACTTCGCGCAGCAGGCAGGCGAACGGCAGCGGCGATGGCTGTAAGTCAGGTGTGTAGCGTGGCAGCAGGTCGGCGAACTGCTGCGCCTGGTGGCCGTCGAGGAAGTCGCCACTGACGTACATCGGCAGCACCACATGGAAGTACGCCATGTTGGCGAACAACAGCGTCCAGCCCATCAGGAACGGGTCGTCCATCACCTCATACCATTTGCTCCAGGTGTCCTGCAGTGCGAGCTGCGCCTGGATGTGCGACTCCAGGCAACTGACGTAGCCCGGGGTGAGGGTGCCCTGGATATCCTTTTCGATCATCGCAGCCACCTGCGGGATCTGCTGGGCCACGTAGGCCAGCCCTGCGCTGTTGGCCGGGTCGAAGGTGAATGCCGCGTCACCGATCAGGAACCAGCCATCGGTGGAGTAGTACTGGTTGGCTTCGTACATGTAGTTGTACATGGCGTGCTGGTCGACCACTTCGCCTGAGGCCATCAACTCGGTGATCACCGGATGATCGGCCATGACCCGCTCCTTGAACGCCTCCAAAGTGCCGATCCGCTCGTTGACCATGTCGGGCCGGTAGGTGATGCCGATGCTGATCATGTCGGCACCGTCGTCACTGCGCATGGGGATGAGCCAGATCCAGTAGCCTTTGCCATAGAAATGGTGGGTGACGTAGTAGGGGTCGTAGCAGTGATGCCTGTCCTTGTGGGTGTTGATGTTGTGCAGAATGCTGCGGTCGAACTGGCGCAGGCGGAACCAGAAGGTACTGCGCTGGTAGGTTGGCTCCTTGTGCAGCTTGAGCTTCTTTGCCATGAAGCGATTGCGGCCTGTGGCATCCACCACCCAGTCGGCATCCAGCTGCCAGCTCTGCGCCTCGTTGCGCAGGGTCAGGCGATGGCGGGTGTGCTCACCTTCATGCAGGTCCACCGCAGCCACGTCAGCCTCTATCAGTTGCACCTGCTGCCCGGCGACGATGGCGCGCAGGTCTTTGTCGAAACTGAACCGGTTAAGGTTGTAGGCTGGCATGCGGATAACCCCGGGGGCCTCGTGGACCACGTAGTTGCGGCATTCCGGGTTGTTGCGCAGCTTCAGGTAATAGGTCAGGCCGTACTTGTGGTAGTGCTTCTCTTCGAGCAGGCTGCCCAGGCCTATGCCTTTGAAAAAGTGCGTAGTGAGTTCGACCGTCGACTCGCCGACGATCGGCCGCTTGCGGTCCGGACGGCCGATTAGCGTCACTTCGACGCCCGGCAGGCGTTTGCGCAGGTACAGGGCAGCCAGGTGGCCGGCCACGCCGGCACCCATGATAGCGATACGTTTCATGTCATCTGTCCGTGATGAGGTGAGGCACCGGGCAGCCCGGTGCCGGGGAGTGAGTCCTAGTGGCTGGCGGCTTCGATCAAGGCCTGCGGCTCGGCACGTTCGGAGTAGTCGACATTGACGAATGCATGGCGAATGCGGCCATCCTGGCCGATGATGAAAGCGCTGGCCATCGGCAGGCTGAGATCGTCGCAGTCGTTCAGTGCCTTGAGGTCGGCGCCGAGTGCCCGATACACCGCTTCCAGCTCTGGCTCCAGCTCGAAGACGATGCCGTACTGGCGCGCCAGCTGGTTGCCCGGGTCGCTCAGCAGTTGGTAGCGCACGCCCAGGGATTCGCGGGTTTTCAGGGTGGCAGCGCGGCTCTGGGCAGAGACGGCGACCAGCGTGGCACCGCTGGCGGCCAGATCGCTTGCCATCTGCTGGTATTCGCTGAGCGTTACATTGCAGAACGGGCACCACAGGCCGCGGTAAAACACCAGTACCAATGGACCGCGTGCCAGCAGGGCCCGCAGGTCCACGGCCTTGCCATCGGCATCCTCCAGCACGGCCAGCGGGGCGTTGTCGCCGGCTTTGAGCACGTGCTCTTCAGGGTGTCTTGCGATAAGGGCTTGCAACGAGGCGCCAAATTTTTCCAGCACCTCGGTGGGCAGTTGGGCCATCTGCTGTTTGACAGCGTCGAGTTTTTCCTTAAGTGACATGCTTGTTTCCTTGTGGTGGTTCACTGGGGCAGGCTTCGGGTGGCCCGGGTCTGGATGCGCTGCGAGGCCTTGCAGGCCGGGGGATGGCGCTGAAACAGCTGAAGTACCCAGTCGGGGCGGGTCTTGCTGGCATCGTTGAGCCAATTGGCGACCGAGTCCTGGGCGTATTTCTCGGCTTCGGCCAGTAGCGGTACCAGTAACGGCTCGGCCACTTCTGGTTGTTGCTTGAGCGCGGCAATGTGCTCGCACCAAACGCCGCGCGGGCGCAGGATCTCGATGCAGAACCGACGGACCAGTGGGTCTGCATCGCCGGTATGGCGGCCGAGTAGCGCCAGGGCCGCTTCAAGGTGCAGGGCCAGGCGCGGTCGCAGGGCGATCCAGGCCCATTCACGCACACCGAAGTGCTCATCGCGGGCGAAGCGAAACTGCGCCAGCAGGGCATCTTCCGCTGGCAGCGAGCGTGACAGGAACGCCTGGGCAAACGCCGCCCAACTGCGCACGGTATCGGATGGGTGCGTGCAGCATTGCTCGAACACCTGCTGGCGCAAAGACTCGGGGGCCTGCTCCAGCCACTGGCCCAACGCCAGGCCAATGGCCGCCACTTTTTTTGACAGGCCCAGTGCCTGGGCCTGGTCCGCGCTGGCAGCGAGGTGCTCTACCAACGTTGAGGGCAGTTGGCCTGTCAAGGCGTTGACCAGGGCGGCTTGATCCACCGCCAGGCATTCGGCCAGGTTGCGGGTTGGCAGTTGGCCAAGGTCGATCAGGGATTTTCGGTCGTCGCTCATTGCAGGGGTTCCATGGCGGAGGAATGGCATCCGGTGGCCGGGGCTGGTGGGCAGTAACGCCCTGGTGCGAGCAGGTGCTGCGGGTCCAGGGCGTGTTTGAGGCGCTGCCCAAGCTGCCAGGCAGGCGCCTGCGTATCGGTCAGCAGGTGCATGAAGGCCAGAGGCAGGCGATAGGGCAGTACACCTTGCTGTTTGCCGCTGTTGAACAAGTGCCGGTAACAGTCCTCTGCGCGGGCTGTGGCCTTTTCATCGTTGCGATCGAAGAGCAGTGGCAAGGTGCAGTCGATTGCCCGGCCAGACAACGTGGTGAGGGTGACCGGGCAGGGGAGGCGGTGGGTCTGGCACACATGCTCCATGTGCCTGACGAATGTTGCCACCTGCTGACTACGCAAAGGCAGGATCGGTGCGTACCAGATCAGGCCGCAGTTGTCCCGTGCCGGGTCGAGCAGGGCGCCTGCCTGCGGCCGTGCTCCGGCGACATAGGCCAGCGGCAGCGCCACCTGATTGGGCCGGCCTTCCATCAGTTCCATACCCAAGTGCAGTTTGTCCAGCATGACCCGCCAGCGCCTGGACCAGGCACCTGGCAGCAGACGCAGGGCTTGGCTTGCCCATGCCAGCTGGCGCTGGCTGCGGAACAGATAGCGGCTGCTGAAACGACGCAGTTCGGTACGGATAATGCCCTTCAGCGAGGCCAGTTGCGCCTGTTCGCAGTAAATCGAGCCCACCCCCATCCAGGCAGGCAGGGCCAGCGACCTCGCAGCGGTGTCGCGCTCAGCCTGGTTTAGCTGGGTCAGGGGACGCGCGTCATAAGCCATGCTCAGCAGGCGTGTGCTGTTCATCAGGTTGATGCCGCCCACCTGGCTGCCGCAACGGTCAAGAATGCGTTTCACCCCGTCCAGTGCTGCAGGTAACTGTGCCGCGGAGTCGACCCAGAAATAGAACGGTTGCACGACTTGCGGGCGTCGGACCAAGGCAATCGACATTTGCGTCACCACGCCTAGGCCGCTCTGGCCGAACAGGCCATCAAGGTAAGGCCCGACTCCCCACTTGAAACACGGGGTGGTGCCAGGCGCCCACATGGGCGAGCGGTAGCGCTGACCATCGGGCAGGATGGCCTCAAGGCCCATCACGGCCTGCCAGTGGTCTGTTACCGGCGTGATGCCGAACCCTCGCTCCAGCGCATTGGCCAGCACACTGCATGTGGGCCCGGCGCCGGTGACCGGGGTGAGGAAGGGCAGGTCGCGGCTGGCCAGGTAGTCGGCCAGTGCCGCCTGGGTCACGCCAGGCTCGAGGGTGACCACAGCCAGCGCTTCGTCAAAGGCGAGGATCTTGTCCATGCGCGACAGGTCGAGTTGGACGCAGTGGCTATTCGTAGTCGCCATGCCACCGTAGCCCCAGTTGTTGCCGGTGCTGGCAGGTTGCAGCGCAACGTTGTGCTGGCGGGCAATGGCCAGGCAGGCCGCCACCTCTTCGCTGTTGGCGGGCCTGAGACGGGCGCAGGCATGGGCGGGCGAGCGCATTGTGTCCTGGCGCAACCTGGCGAGCGTCGCGGCATCCGTCTGCACGTGGACGTCGCCCAGCAACGTGCGCCACGCCGCCAGGGCGGCTTGCAGGCGCTGCGGCTCAGAACGCACTCGCCATCCCCCCCATGCCGAGGAACAGGCGCAACTGATCGACATCAGCCTGGCGGCTACGCGGCAAGCTGCGGTAGCGGCGGCGGAACTCGTCCTTCATTGCCGCCACGCAGCGCCGCTTGGGAGTGCGGACAACCATCATCAATGGGCTGACGGCGGTGCTGTAGACCTTGGCACATGGGCCCAGATAGCTGGCGGCAAGGGTCTGGAACTCTTCCCGCGAGAACGCCGCCAGCAGCGAGTTGCGGTAGTCGAGCAGGGTAGCCTGATCGGCACCGTCGCTAGCGCGGCTGACGAAGTAGTCCACCGATTCCACCGACTTGAGCCTGCCGAAATCATTCAGGTAGATGGCCCGATCATTGCGCAGCACGCGCGCGATGTTGCGGAACGTCGCTTCCAGCTGAGAGAGGTCTGCCAGGTGATGCAGGGCCATGGACGAAATCACTACATCGACGCTGCGGTCGGCGATACCGGCCAGGCGCGTCATGTCTTCTTCGCGCAGTTCGACGTTGTCGATGCCCTGCTGGCGGATCGATTCACGGCCCACCTCGAGCATGCTGGTGGACAGGTCGGCACCGATGAACTCGGCCCGCGGGTTCAGCCGGGCCAACTGCAGCAATAGGCTGGCAGGGCCACAACCGATATCCAGTACGACATCACCGGGTTTGATCAGGGCGCACATCTGTGCGCAGTGGTACAAGTAGGTGCCGGACAGCGCCTGGCCCTGGCCGGCACTGTCGGCGTAGGCACTGACGCAAGTTTCGTCGACCATCACCAGGTCGGGCTCAGGTGTACGTACAAACGGTTGCCTGAGGGTGATTTCCCTGTAGATCGCGCGCAGCAATCCTGTGTCCATGAACTTGTCCTCCATGAAAGTCGTGTGGGTTTGGAACGCGGGGCGGGCTGCTCAGTCCAGTTGCAGAGCCCGTCGCACCCGCGGCGAAAGGTGGTGCGGCGAGGTGCCACAACGCGCCATGTGGGTGAGGACGTCGTCGGCACTCCAGCGAGCCTGTGCGGCGGGCAGCTGGATATGTGGGTAATGGCGCGAGCAAAAAAAGTCGAACAGGTCGGTACACGTCTGGTCGACCGTAAACTTCAGGCCTGGCGCACTGTAGGCCTTGGCGAACACATCCCGCGCCCGGGCTAGATTCACGGCCAGCGGCAGCGACAGGGCATTGTTGAGTTTGGTATAGGCCTGTACCGGGCCGATGGGCGAGAAGAACAGTACATTGCGGTAGAAGCTGGCGGCGCGCGGGTGCACGGCGATCACCAAGGTGCTCACCTTACGATGGTCAATGGCCCATCGAAACATGGCGTTGTACAGCATCAGTGGCACGCCCTTGCCCTTGTAGCGGCTACATACCGCCAAGGTCCCGACTTCGGCCACGCGCACACCGCCCAGGCGCTGCAGCACAGCCTCGTTGATGTGCACATCCTCCAGTGGAAGGCCCAGTGCCGAGTCTTCGATCAGCGACACGGTGCCAACCACTCGCCCGTCTTTCAGAGCCACGAAGGTGGTAGTGCCCGGTAGCAGGTGAAACGGCGAAAACCGCATGCCCGCACGGCACACGGTGCCGATGCCGCGGCGTGCATAGCTCTCGTTGACCAGACGCAGGGCCTGCTCGAGTTCGAACAGGTTCTGCACCGGGCGAAAGCTGAAACCCTCGATGGCCAATGGCTGTCTGGCAAGGCGGCGGATGAACAGGCGCCGGTAAAGGGCCGCTGGCAGGCAGGCCTCGAGCCAAGGTTGGCGACGACTTAACCGGTCGTGTTCGCTATGTACCCGGGGCTTCCTGCCAAGCCGGGCCAATACGCTCTGATTTTGCAACATTATCCACCTCCATGTGGTCTTGCGGGTGTGTCTTGGGTTCAGTGCTTGTCCGGTGGCAGTGCCAGGGCAGGACTGGCCGAGAGTGCCTGTAGCGTGATGGACAGGGCGTCGCGTTGCGTGTTGTCCAGTGACTGCATGATCGTGCCGATCCAGTCAGTGTGTTCTGCGAATACGGCGTCGAGTACCGCTATGCCTGCCGAGGTAAGGCTGATGCTCAGCTTGCGACGGTCATGGGCGTCCTTGCGGCGCTTGATAAAACCGTCACCCTGCAGGCCGTCGAGCAGGCCGGTTACGGTGCCCGAGGTGATTGCCAGGCGCGTCGCCAGCTCCAGCGGTGCCAGGCGGCCGCCTGCACCTTGCAAGGTCAGGAGGATTGCGAATCGCCCTTCCGACAGGTTATGGCGGGCCAACCGTGCGGCGCATACCCGGTTGATGGCCGCTGCAGCGGACAGCAGTTCGAAACACAGGCGCACGTTCTGCCTGGCGTCAGCGGGGGCCTCGGCCAGTGCATCGAGCATGATGTGATGCTTGTTCTCAAGAATATTCATAAGGCGCAGTTTATCTTGGTGCCTTAGTAAGTCAACAGCACAGATGTTTCAGGGTTAAGACAACATGCGCACGCCGGACGGAAGGGATGTTTCACTATGCATGGTACGAATAGTTCAAGTGCAGGATTTTGATTTCTATCAGTACTGGGTAATGCACCATCATGGTGGCCATCGATACCTTGGATGAGGAATGCCATGTTCAGTAAATCAATGCTTCTGCTGGCGCTTCCTGTGGCCATGGCGTTGCTTGCCGGTGCTGTGTTGCCGTTTCAGGCCGCAGGTAATGCTGCGGCAGGCCGGGCACTTGGGCATTGGCTGTGGGGGGCTTTCACATCGTTGACGGTAAGCATGCTGGTGGTGATTGCTGCCCTGCTGATTATTCGGGTGCCGGTGCCAGACATGGGAAAGGCCCTGCAGGGGCCCTGGTGGTTGTGGGTTGGTGGCGTGCTGGGGGCAATGTATGTAGCCGGCGCCGCAGCACTCACCCCTAAACTTGGCGCAGCAGGGTTCCTGGTACTGGTGGTGGCTGGGCAGATCATCACGGCAGTGCTTGCCGACCACTATGGGGTGATGGGGTTGGGTGGCAAGCCGCTCAGTCTGGCCAGGGTGGCCGGCGTGGTGCTGATCCTGTGCGGAGTAATGCTGGTACAGGGCACTTGGGCGACGGCATCACCGGTCCATTCCACGGCAGCTGTGAAAGGGCAGGAAAACTGATCAGCGCCCTGGTTGGCTGCACGCCCATACGGTTTCGCGCAGCCAGCGGTGCCCGGGGTCAGTGTCCTTGCGGTTGTGCCAGGCTTGCTGATAATCGAACGAGGGGATGGCCAGTGGTGGCGTGAACTGGCGCAGTGTCCTGTGCTGGCGCAACGACCCCACAGCGCGGCTGGCCACCGTCAGGATCAGGTCGGTGCCGGCCAGCACTTCGACTGCCGCACTCCAGTGCGGCAAGGCCAGGGCGATACGGCGTTGCAGGCCCCGGGCGGCCAGTGCGCGCTCGATTTCATCGAAAGCATCCGGGCGCATGGCCATCAATACATGTGGGCGTGCCAGCCAGTCTTCCAGGGCCATGCCGCCGCTGGCAGGCAGCACCTGGCGATCGGCAACGCTGATGAAGCGATCCGCAAACAGGGGCTGGACGGTGATGTCCTGAGGCAGTTCGGGGAACAGGCCCAGGGCCAGATCCAGTTCGCCATCGAGCAACTGCGCCAACATGGTTTCACGGCTGGCCTGGCTGATGGCCAGGTCCACCCCGGGCGCGACTTGGCGCAGGTGGCGTAGCAGATGCGGCAGGATGATGCGCGAAGCGTAATCGGATAGCGACAGCCGGAATCGGCGCTGGGCCCGGGCTGGGTCGAACAGCGGGGTGGCCAGCAGGCTGTCGAGATTGCTCAGTGCATCCTGTAGTGGCTGTGCCAGCGACAGGGCGCGGGCAGTGAGGACCATGCCGCCGCCTTGGCGTACCAGCAAAGGGTCGTCGAAGTGTTTGCGCAACTGCGCCAAGGCGTGGCTCACCGCCGGTTGGCTGCGGTGCAGGCGCAAGGCTGCGCGGGTCACGTGCTTTTCGCTGAGCAGGGCGTGCAACGCGAGCAGCAGGTTGAGGTCGATCTTGCGCAGTTCATCCATAGGGTGAATGGCCTTGGTCAATTCTGGCGACTTGTATCAGCTTAACAAATGCTTGAGTCTTGCACGCGCTTACAAGCTGCTGGCGATAGAGGCCACTTCACAGCACATGAATTCTACTAAATGGGTTTATGTTTGTTCTGTAATTCACTGATAAAAAACCATTATCTTCTTGCAGTCGCATGCTGAACACACTGCTCAAAGTAAGTCCGCTTTATCGCTGCCGGCTTGAGTCGCGAGCGGCTGTTGTAGGTTTGTTCGGTAATGCCGAAGGCTGTCATGCGCATCCACGGCTTGGGAAACTTACGCACCTGAAGCTTCTTGCGTGTGGCGTACAGCGTTACCCCGGAAAGCTTGGCCTGCTGGGCTTCGGCGGCTATCTGTGCACCCCAGCCGCAGGTGTGACGATCGTTCTGGCTCAGTGCCCTGGCCTGGGCGCCGAAAGCGAGGGTGGCCAGCACGCAGCCGGCCATCGTTGCTAGAATTACTCGCATATTGCGGTCCTAAGCGTCTGAAAGAAAACGGAGTTTGCCTTCGCTTTCCGGTGCTGTGGGCCAGCAATTTGCCGTCAGGTTACGCGCAGAGGATTGGCTGCGGGCTTGCGCAGGCTCGTCCAGGCCAGACTGGCAACCCAGACTACCGACACGCCATAGTTGAGACGTTGATACAGGCCGAACAACTGGCCACTCTGCGCCGCCTGGCCCATCAACGCGACGGTGGTAATCGCCAGCACCACGCAAGCCAGCGAGAACAGCGCCAGGGCGGGGGAGCCGGCAATACGGTTGCCCAGCCATGCCCATAGGGCGCTGGCGAAAGTCAGCGAGAGGAACATCAGCAAACCAAACAGGTTATGCAGTTGCTGCGAGGTAGATGGCTGTGCCGGTGCGCAGCCCTGGTCGCAGGGGAACCAGCCGGTGCCCAAACTGCCCATGCCATGCAGCAACACCAGGCCCGCACTCAGCAGCGCCAGCGTCGAGCTACGCCAGCGCCGCACCAGGCCCCAGGCAAACAGGGCAAACAGCAGGGCTAGGGGGAAGTTGTTGACCCGTGGTGACCAGCTGTGGGTTGGCGAACCGGCCGCGCCAAGCTGGCTCATGGCCTGTTGAAGGTGGTCGTAGCCGGGGTAGGCCTGGGCGGTGAGCCAAACGCCCGCCAGCAGCCAGAGGGGGATCAGCAGGCCACTGCCGAGCAAAAGGCGGTCGAGGGTTTTCATACTGCAGATTCCTTCCATGGATCAGTGAGCGTGAAGGCGTACAGTACAGGCTCGCGCAGACCATGGGCCAATCATTCTGCGCGCTTTTTCATGGGGCATGGTCGGCAAAGATGGACAATAAATACCGCACCGGGTGTATGTGATCGTACAACCGCTTGCGCTATGATGAGCGCTGTCTTTCTAGGTGAAATACAGGGCAATGACAGAGCAACAGGTACAGGCAAGGACCCGGCGCAAGCCGCGCAGTCTGGCCCAGGAACTGGTCACGGTGCTGACCGAACGCATTCGCAGCGGCCAGCTCAAGCGCGGCGACAAGCTGCCGACCGAATCGCAGATCATGGCCGAAGAGGGCGTCAGCCGCACGGTGGTGCGTGAGGCGATTTCGCGGTTGCAGGCCGCCGGGCAGGTAGAGACCCGCCACGGCATCGGCACCTTCGTGCTGGATGCGCCGGCTACGGGCGGTTTCCGTATCGACCCGGCCACCGTGGTCACCCTGCGCGAGGTGCTGGCGGTGCTGGAGTTGCGCATTGCCCTGGAGATTGAGTCGGCCGGGTTGGCGGCCCAGCGGCGAAGCGACGAAGCGCTGGCCGGTATGCGGGCGGCGCTGGACGAACTCAACGAGGGGGCGGCCCACGCCACTGATGCGGTGTCGGCGGACTTCCAGTTCCACCTGCGCATTGCCCAGGCCAGCGGCAACCACTACTTCGCCGATATCATCAACCACCTGGGTACCAGCATCATTCCGCGCACCCGGCTGAATTCGGCGCGCCTGGCCCATGATGATCAGGCGCATTACATGAGTCGCCTGATGCATGAGCACGAGGCGATCTATGAGGCGATTGCCCGGCGTGACAGCGAAGGGGCGAAGATGGCCATGCGCATGCACCTTAGCAACAGCCGCGAGCGCTTGCGCCAGGCGCATGAGGCGGCTGAAGCGCAAGGGACCTGAAGCCTTTGCTGCCTGTACTGGCCTCTTCGCGGGCAAGATAGCCCTGTAGGAGCGGGCTTGCCCGCGAAGAGGCCGGTACAGTCAGAAAGAAAAGCCCCGCCGTGCGCAGGGCTTTCCTGTTTCTGGCAGCCAGTCAGATCGCCCCGTCACTCCACTGCCCGTTCACCAACCGCCGCAGCCCCAGCGGGTTGCCGTCGCGCAGTGCCTCAGGCAGCAGCGTCTGCGGATAGTTCTGATAGCACACCGGGCGCAGGAAGCGGTCGATGGCCAACGTGCCGACCGAGGTGCCACGCGCATCGGAGGTAGCCGGGTACGGGCCTCCGTGCACCATCGCATCACAGACTTCGACACCGGTCGGGTAACCATTGACCAGGATTCGACCGACTTTCTCCTCCAGCAGCGGCACCAGCCAGGCGAACGCATCGAAGTCTTCCGCCTCGCCGATAAGCGTCGCGGTCAGCTGGCCACGCAGGCCTAGCAGCGCTTCGCGCAGTTGGTCGTTGTCCTGCACCTCTACGGCCACGGTGGTGGGACCAAACACTTCCTCCTGCAACAGCGGGTCGGACTCGACCAGCAGGCGTGCATCGGCCTTGAACAGCTGAGCGCGCGCCTGGTTGCCTTCCTGCGCCTGGCCGGCCACATGCTCGATACCGGCATGGGCATGCAGGTGTTCAAGGCCGCCGACGTAGCTGCGCAGGCCGCCAGCGTTGAGCATGGTTTGCCCGGCTTGCTGGTCCAGGTACTGGCCAAGGTCGGCGAGTAACTGGCTGTACTGTGGCGACTGCAAGCCAATCACCAGTCCAGGGTTGGTGCAGAACTGCCCGGCACCCATGCACACAGACCCCGACAACTCGCGGGCAATGGCCTCGCCACGCTTGGCCAGGGCACCCGGCAGGATGATGACCGGGTTGATGCTGGACATCTCGGCAAATACCGGGATTGGTTGCGGGCGCTCAGCGGCCATGCGGCAAAGGGCATCGCCGCCTTTCAACGAGCCGGTGAAGCCAACCGCCTGGATCGCTGGGTGCTTGACCAGCCACTCGCCCACGCCGCCACCAAACACCATGTTGAACACGCCCTTGGGCATGCCGGTACGCTCAGCGGCGCGCACGATGGCGCAACCGACCAGGTCGGCCGTGGCCATGTGGCCGCTGTGCGCCTTGAATACCACGGGGCAGCCTGCGGCCAGGGCGGCGGCGGTATCCCCCCCGGCGGTGGAGAAGGCCAGCGGGAAGTTGCTGGCACCGAACACCGCGACCGGGCCCACGCCGATGCGCATCTGGCGCAGGTCTACGCGTGGCAGCGGCTGGCGCTCGGGCAGTGCCAGGTCAATGCGCGCGCCGAGGAAGTCGCCGCGGCGCAGCACCTGGGCGAACAGGCGCATCTGCCCGCTGGTGCGGCCACGCTCGCCCTGGATACGGGCGGCGGGCAGGGCGGTCTCGCGGCAGACGATGGCGACGAAGGCGTCATCCAGTTCGTCGAGTTCAGCGGCAATGGCGTCGAGGAACTCGGCCCGACGTGCCGGGGCCAGTTGGCGGAACTCGGCGAAGGCAGCGGCGGCGGCCTTGGCGGCCTGGTCCACTTCGGCTTCGGTGGCCTGGGCAAAGCTGTAGGGCAGGGCTTCGCCAGTGCTGGCGTCCAGGCTCTGCAGGCGCTGAGGGCCAGCGGCACTGCGCTGACCGGCGATGAAGTTATGGCCGAGGATTTCAGGCATGGGGTGCTCCTGTGGGCTTGAGGGTGGAGTGTGTGAATGCGTGGTCAGGGCTGCGGCATCAGGTAATGGGCGCCGGGTTGAACAGGGTGATGTCGTTGTGCAGCCGGTGTTGTTCGGCCCAGGTCTGCTTGCGGCCGCTGGCCACGTCCAGGTAGTAATGGAACAGTTCCCAACCCAGCTCCTCGATGGTCGAGCGACCACTGGCGATGCGACCGGCGTCGATGTCGATCAGGTCGGGCCAGCGCTGGGCCAGTTCGCTGCGGGTGCACACTTTGACCACCGGTGCCATGGCCAGGCCATACGGGGTGCCGCGGCCGGTAGTGAAGACGTGCAGGTTCATGCCGGCTGCCAGCTGCAAGGTGCCGCAGACAAAGTCGCTGGCCGGGGTGGCGCAGAAAATCAGGCCTTTGCGATTGACCCGTTCGCCTGGGCCGAGCACACCCTGGATAGCGCCGCTGCCAGACTTGACGATCGAACCCAGCGATTTCTCGACGATGTTCGACAGCCCGCCTTTCTTGTTGCCCGGCGTGGTGTTGGCGCTGCGGTCGGCGGCGCCTTGCTGCAGGTAGCGGTCGTACCAGTCCATTTCGCGCACCAACGCGTCGGCAACGGCCTGGTTTTCCGCGCGCGAGGTCAGCATATAGATCGCGTCGCGCACCTCGGTCACTTCAGAGAACAGCACAGTGGCGCCAGCGCGGACCAGCAAGTCCGCGGCATAGCCCAGTGCCGGGTTGGCGGTGATGCCTGAGAAGGCGTCGCTGCCACCGCATTGCATGCCGAGGATCAGTTCGCTGGCCGGGACCGTTTCGCGGCGGCGCTGGTCCAGCTTCTTCAGGCGGGTTTCGGCCAGGTCCATGATCTGCTCGATCATTTCGACAAAGCCAAGGCTGGCATCTTGCAGGCGGTACAGCCATGGGTCGCTGAGGTCCACCGACGGGTCGTTGTCGTGCATCACCTGGCCGGCTTGCAGTTTTTCACAGCCCAGGCTGATCACCAGTGCCTCGCCGCCGAGGTTGGGGTTGCGCGCCAGGTTGCGCACGGTGCGGATCGGGATGTAAGCGTCGCGGGCATTGATTGCCACGCCGCAGCCGTAGCTGTGGGTAATGGCCACCACGTCGTCGACGTTGGGGTATTTGGGCAGCAGCTCGTTGCGAATGCGCTTGACCGCATGTTCCAGCACGCCGGTCACGCATTGCACGGTGGTGGTGATGCCGAGGATATTGCGGGTGCCGACAGTGCCGTCGGCATTGCGATAGCCCTCGAAGGTGAAACCCTCCAGCGGCGGCAGCGGCTGTGGCACGGCGTCGCAGCGCGGCAGGCTGTCCAGTTCCGGCGCAGCCGGCATGGCCAACTGGCTTTCCTGTACCCAGCTGCCTTGGCGCAGGTCTTCCAGCGCGTAGCCGATGATTTGCCCGTAGCGGCGTACCGGCTCGCCCTTGGCGATGGCCACGGTGGCCACCTTGTGACTTTGCGGCACGCCTTCGACCAGAGTCAGGCCGTCGGCAAAGCGGGCGCCTTCGCCCAAGCCGCCGTCGTTGACGACCACCACGACGTTATCGTCGTCGTGCAGGCGGACGTAGCGGGGCGAGTCGGAATGTTCGATCAACTGCATGTTTGGGCCCTACTTGTCAGATTCTCAGGCTTTTGTACATCCGCCCGCGCCGGGTGACCCGGCACGGGCGTGTTCTTTCAGTGACGCGAACTGGCCAGTTCGCCGTCGGTGGCAGGCTCAGCGTGTGGCTTTGGGGCGGCATCACGCAGCTCGATGCGCTTGATGGGGCCGACGATAACCAGGTAGCTGAATACTGCGACCAGCGCGTTGGCACCCACGTACACAAGCGCCCACTTGAACGAGCCGGTGGCGCTGATGATGTAGCCGATCACGATAGGGGTGGTGATCGAAGCGATGTTGCCGAAGGTGTTGAACAGGCCACCGGACAGCCCGGCGATCTGCTTGGGCGAAGTGTCCGCTACCACCGCCCAGCCCAGCGCACCGATGCCCTTGCCGAAGAACGCCAGCGTCATGAAACCAACCACCATCCACTCGGCATCGACGTAGTTGCAGAACACCATGGTGGTGGACAGCAGCAGGCCACAGACGATCGGCAGTTTGCGCGAGAAGGTCAGCGAGTTGCCGCGGCGCAGCAGCCAGTCGGAGATCACACCACCCAGTACGCCACCGATGAAACCACACACCGCCGGCAGCGAGGCGATGAAGCCGGCCTTGAGGATGGTCATGCCACGTTCCTGCACCAGGTACACCGGGAACCAGGTGAGGAAGAAGTAGGTGATGGCGTTGATGCAGTACTGGCCCAGGTAGACGCCCAGCAGCATGCGGCTGGTCAGCAACTGCTTGATGTAACCCCATTTCGGGCCGTCGCTGCCGCGCTTCTGGTCCATGTCGACCAGGCCGCCGTTCTGCTCGATGTGCTCGAGTTCGCTTGGGCTGATGCGCGGGTGTTGGCGCGGGTTGTAGATGGTCTTCAGCCACACCATCGAGAAGATGATGCCCAGCACACCCATGACCACGAACACGTGCTCCCAGCCGAAGCTGAACACGATCCAGCCCATGATCGGGGCGAACAGTGCAGTGGCGAAATACTGCGCCGAATTGAAGATGGCCGACGCCGTGCCGCGTTCCTGGGTCGGGAACCATGCAGCGACGATGCGCGCGTTACCCGGGAATGACGGGGCTTCGGCGAAGCCCACCAGGAAGCGCAGGGTGAAGAGGGTGACCACGGCCCAGGCAACCGGAAGGCCACCGACAAAACCCTGCAGCAGGGTGAACAGCGACCAGGTGAAGATGCTGAAGGCGTAGACGTTCTTGGAACCGAAGCGATCGAGCAGCCAGCCACCAGGAATCTGGCCAGCCACGTAAGCCCATCCGAAGGCGGAAAAGATATAACCGAGGGTTACGGCGTCAATGCCGAGGTCTTTCTGCAGGCTGGAGCCTGCGATTGCAATGGTAGCGCGATCGGCATAGTTGATCGTGGTCACCAGAAACAGCATGAACAGGATCAGGTAGCGCACATGCGTCTTCTTAGTCGCTTGCATGCTGGCAATACTCCCACTAGTTATTTTTGTGCGGGCTCACGAATTGTAACCGGAGTGGGGCAGGCCCACTCCGGGCGCGGCATGTGGCAGGCCGCGGGCGGCGTTTACTGCGGGCCCATCTTGTCCATCAGCGCGGCGAGCATCTCGTACTCTTCGGCGGTGAGGTCGGTCAGCGGAGTACGCACCGGGCCTGCGTCATAACCGGCAATTCTGGCGCCAGCCTTGACGATGCTGACGGCGTAGCCGGCCTTGCGGTTGCGGATGTCCAGGTACGGCAGGAAGAAATCGTCGATCAGCTTGGCCACGGTGGCGTGGTCGTCGCGGGCGATGGCGTTGTAGAAGTCCATGGCGGTTTTCGGCACGAAGTTGAACACCGCGGAGGAGTACACCGGTACGCCCAGGGCCTTGTAGGCGGCCGCATACACTTCGGCGGTCGGCAGGCCACCCAGGTAGCTGAAGCGCTCGCCCAGGCGACGACGGATCGACACCATCAGCTCGATATCACCCAGGCCGTCCTTGTAGCCGATCAGGTTCGGGCAACGCTCGGCCAGTTTTTCCAGCAGGTCGGCGTTCAGGCGGCAGACGTTGCGGTTGTACACCACCACACCGATGTTTACCGATTTGCACACCGCTTCGACGTGGGCGGCGACGCCGTCCTGGCTGGCTTCGGTCAGGTAGTGCGGCAACAACAGCAGGCCCTTGGCACCCAGGCGCTCGGCTTCTTGCGCGTATTCGATGGCCTGACGGGTGGAGCCGCCGACACCGGCGAGGATCGGTACCGAAGTGGCGCAGGTGTCAACCGCGGTCTTGATCACCTGGCTGTATTCGCTTGCGGCCAGGGAGAAGAATTCACCGGTACCGCCGGCGGCGAACAGCGCGCTGGCGCCGTAGGGGGCCAGCCACTCAAGGCGCTTGATGTAGCCAGCCGGGTTGAAGTCGCCCTGGGCGTTGAAGTCGGTGACCGGGAAAGACAGCAGGCCGTGGGAGAGGATGGATTTGAGTTCTTGTGGATTCATTGTTGTTGGCATCCTGGGGCGCTTGGTGAAGGGTGTTGTTTTGCGTTGGAGGTAAGTTATCGTACAACTTCGAGTGTGGCTAGCCCCTTTCGGAATTTTTTGTTTGGGTGTTTAGGTGCTCAGGTGGCCAGTTTGAGAATGGCGGTGGCGCGGAGATCCAGCGCCGCCCGCGCGGCGCATCGCGAGCTGCGCTCGCTCCTACGTTTGTTTCGGGCCAATCATTCCTGTGGGGTTCGCGCGCGAACGCCTTGGCGCATGGCGCGAAATCGCGTCGTACAAACAAGGCGGTCGCGCGCGCCTGTCACAGGCGTAACTGGCCCGAAACAAACGTAGGAGCGAGCGCAGCTCGCGATGCGCCGCGCGGGCGGCGCGCGATCGCACCGGCGCAGAAGGCATAACGACAACCACATAACGGTCATCGTATCTCTTGGAAGAAAAAGGATCGCGGAGACAGGCACAAGCCCGCCGCCCGATTCCACGGGAAGTGTTCTGGGACCAGCAGAGGGTGACCGGGGAAACGGGGGAGGCCTTGCGCCGCCCCGCGATCAAAGCAGAGGAAACTGAAGGTCAGGCCGCGTGCTGGCGCTTGACTTGCGCCTTGCGTACCTGGGCCCGGCAAGCATCGCCGAAAGCCTGGAAGATCTTTATCGAGTCAGGGTTCTTCGCCGCTTGCCACTCAGGGTGCCACTGCACCGCGAACAGGAACGGCGAAATGCTTGGCGCATGAATCGCTTCGACCAGGCCATCTTCGGCACGGGCGATCGCTTCAATACCGGCGCCGAGCTTGTTCAGGCCTTGGCCATGCAGCGAGTTGACGCGAATCTCGTCGGTACCCAGGGTTTCGTGCAGCCAGCTGCCCGGCTGGATCTTCACCCCATGCACCTGGGCGTACTGCACTTCGACCGGGTCTTCCGGGTTTTCCCGGTGGTCATTGAACCCAGGTTCGGCATACACCTTCTGGTAAATGTCACCACCCAGGGCCACGTTGATTTCCTGCATGCCACGGCAGATGCCGAAGATGGGCAGGCCACGCTTGATCGCCGCCTTGACCAGCGGAATGTCGAACAGGTCGCGGTTCTGGTCCTGGCCTTTGCCTGGAGTCTGGTTTTCCTGGCCATACAGGGCTGGGTCGATGTTGCTGCCAGCGCCAGTCAGGTACACGCCGTCGGCCATGTCCAGGTAGGTCTCGAGGTCTTCAGTACCGAAGCAGGTGGGTACCAACACCGGGACGCAATCGGAGAACTCGACCAGCGGGCTAATGTATTTGTGGGTCATGACCTGGTAGTCATGGCCTTTGCGCTCTTGGGTGCCCATGGTCATCAGGACGACAGGTTTGCGCAGGGAAGGTTGCTTGTTGCCAATGTTGCTGTTGGACATATGTCACCTTGGGACAGGTTCGACCTGTCGTTGTTGTGCAGGCGCACGGCGCGGGGCCCTGATTGCTGCCTGTGGCCCCGAGCACTGCCGGCTCGTCAGAGGCGACGATTCCGGTCGGGGCTTGTAGATAGCTTGCCAGAGCCGTTCGATATGTCAAACAACGGAAGAGGGCTTTAACGCAGGCAATACACCGTTTTTTGGGGGGCTGAAACCGATGCGGGCCTGTGGCGGCGTGGGTTTGGCAGGGGCGGCGGTCAATAATATTTAACGATGCAGTTGGGTCATTGCAGCGGTGCAATGAATAGGTAGCTCGAAGTCTCCTCGGTCCTTGTGGGGCAACTGTCTTGCTCAACGTCTAAAAGCTGGCGCGATCCCTGTGGGAGCGGGCTTGCCCGCGAACACGGGCGAAGCCCGTGCCATCCACGGCGGTGTCTTCTTCGCGGGTAAACCCGCCCCACAGGCTTTCAATCAATGCAGTATCTGCGCCAGGAACGCCTTGGCCCGCTCGGTGCGCGGCTGGTTGAAGAACACCTGCGGCGGGCTGTCCTCGATGATCTGACCCCCCTCAAGGAACAGCACCCGCTCGGCTACCTGCCGGGCAAAGCCCATTTCATGGGTGACGCACAGCATGGTCATGCCCGTGCCAGCCAACTGCACCAGCACATCCAGCACCTCGGCGACCATTTCCGGGTCCAGCGCCGAAGTGGGCTCGTCGAACAGCATGATCCGCGGCTTCATGCACAGTGCCCGGGCGATGGCCACGCGCTGCTGCTGGCCGCCGGACAGCTGGCTGGGGTACTTGTGCGCCTGGCTTTCGATGCCGACTTTGCTCAGGTACATGCGTGCCCGCTCCTCGGCGTCCTTGCGTGACAGCCCGCGCACGCTAGTGGGGGCCAGCAGGCAGTTGTCGAGCACGCTCATGTGTGGGAACAGGTTGAAGTGCTGGAACACCATACCGATGTCGCTGCGTACCTGTGACGCCTCGCGCGTGGTGGCTGCCAGGTCGATGCCGTCCACCTGGATGCTGCCCTGCTGGGCGACTTCCAGGCGGTTGATGCAACGGATCAGGGTCGACTTGCCCGAGCCGGACGGCCCGCACAGCACGATGCGTTCGCCTTCGCGCACCTGCAGGTCGATGTCACGCAGCACGTGGAACGCGCCATAGTGCTTGTTCAGGCCTTCGATGCGAATCAGCACCGGACGCGGGTCGGGTTCGGGGGCAAGGGTGGCAAGGCTCAGTGGTGCGGTCATCTTGTTGTTCTCCCGCATGGGTTCAGTCGAAACGGGTCGCGCTGTAAGGCGCGGGGTCGGTGAAGGGGGGCTCGCCAGTGAGCAGCTCGGCCAGCAGCCGGCCGCAGACCGGGCCCAGTGTGAGACCGTGATGGGCATGGCCGAAGTTGAACCACAGCCCTGGGTGGCGCGGCGCCGGCCCGATCACCGGGCGCATGTCGGGCAGGCAGGGGCGGCGGCCCAGCCAAGGCGTGTCGTCCAGGCGCTCGCCGAGGGCCGGGAACAGCTTGCGCGCCAAGGCCTCGCAGCGGCCCAGTTGAATCTGGTTGCCGGGCGCACTGGCTGCGTCGAACTCGATGCCGGTGGTCAGGCGCACACCGCGCGCCATCGGCGCCAGAACATAGCCGCCTTGGGTGTCGCAGATTGAGTGCTCCAGCTGAGCGCCGTCACGGGTGCTGTAGTGCATGTGGTAGCCCCGCTTGATTGCCAGCGGGATCTGGTAGCCCAGGCCGCTGAACAGGTCGGCCGACTGTGGACCGAGGCAGGCCACCACTTCGTCGGCAGTGATCGGGCCGCGACGGCTCTCTACCCGCCATTTGCCATTGGCCTGGCGCAGGCTGCGCGCATCGCCATGCACAAACTGCCCGCCGCGTTGCAGGAACAGCGCCGCATAGCCACGGGTGAGCGCGCCGGGGTTGTTCACGGTTTTCGGGTCGAGCCAGTGAATGCCACCGACCACGGTGGCGTCCAGTTGGTGCTCACGAGCCTGCAGTTGCCCGCATTCGAGGATTTCGAATTGCAAGCCATAGCGGCTCAGGCCCTTGGCATCGGTTTTTGCCTGCTCGAACAGCGCTGGGTCGCGGAACACTTCGATCCAGCCTTTGGCTTGCACCAGACTTTCCAGGCCGGCAGCAGCGATCAGCGCGTCATGCTCTTCGACACAGCGCTGCACCAGCGGCAGCATATCGGCGGCGGCCCCAGCCAGACGCCCGGGTGCCGACTGGCGCCAGTAGCGCCACAGCCACGGTGCGGCCTTGGGCAGGTGCGCCAGGCTGTAGCGCACATCGGGCTGGCGGTTCAGGCCGTAGCGCAGCAGTGCGCTCAATTGCCGTGGAAAGGCATAGGGGATGACACTGGAGCGCTCGATCAGCCCGGCGTTGCCATGGCTGGTGCCGCTGCCCGGTTCGTCGCGGTCGATCAGAATTACCTGGCGCCCGCGTGCCTGCAGGTGCAGCGCGGTGCTGACGCCGACAATGCCGGCGCCAAGGACAAGGGTCTGGCAATGCATGAAACGTATCCTTCGGTCAGTTCAGGTGGCGGCCCAGGCGGGCTTCCAGGTGTTTCAACAGGCGCCGCACCAGTTCGACGATCACCAGGTAGAGCACGGCGGCCCACAGGTAGATCTGGAAGTCGAAACTGCGCGAGAAGGCCAGTTTGGTCACGCCCATCAGGTCGTAGATCGTCACCAGCGAGGCGATCGCGCTGGCCTTGATCATCAGGATCAGTTCGTTGCCCAGCGGGCCAATGGCCACCAGCAGCGACTGTGGCAATATCACCTTGAAGAAGGTGGTCGAGCGTTTCAGGTTCAGCGCCCGAGCCGCTTCATGCTGGCCAGGCGCAACCGCCATCAGGCTGCCGCGGAAAATCTCGGCCTGATAGGCGGCGGTGTTCAGAGTGAACGCCAGCAAGGTGCAGAACCACGCTTCGCGGAAGAACCACCACAGGCCGACGTCCTGCCAGAAGCCCTTGAGCGAACCCAGGCCGTAATACAGCAGGAACAATTGCGCCAGCAGCGGCGAGCCGCGGAAGAAGTACACGTAGCCGGCAGCCATGCGCTGCAGCAACAGGCTGTGAGACATGCGTGCAAGGGCCAGCAGAAGGCCGAGCACAGCGCCCAGGCTGAAGGAAATCGCCACCAGCTTGGCGGTTACCAGCAGGCCGTCGATGAAGCGTGGGCCGTAGCGCTCCAGCAGGTCGGGGTCGAGCACCATTGCCAGCAGTTGATCGAAGCTCATGCGCGTGCTCCTTGCAGGTGGCGGTTGCTGCGCCGTTCGATGTAGGCGAATACGCGCCCGGACAGTGCCGCGAACAGCAGGTAGCCCAGGCAGGCGACGCCGTAGAAGAACATCGGCTCCTTGGTTACGCTGACCGCCAGGTTGGTCTGGCGCATCAGGTCGACCAGCGAGATGGTCGACACCAGCGAGGTGTCCTTGAGCAGCGACAGCCAATTGTTAGACAAACCGGGCAGGGCGATGCGGGTCAGTTGCGGCAGCAGCACCTTGAAGAAACCGGTGCGCTTGCTCAGGCCAAGCGCCGAGCAGGCTTCCAGTTGGCCCTTGGGCAGGGTCTTGAAGGCGGCCAGCCAGATCTCGCTGGAAAACGCGGCGAACACCAGGCTGAAGGCGATCATCGCGGCGAGGAAGGTGTTGATGATGAACTCACCTTGATAACCCATGGCGGCGAGGATCTTCTGTGCGGCGATCTGGCAGCCGTAATAGATGATCAGCAACGTCAGTAGCTCGGGCAGGCCGCGGAACACGGTAGAAAAGGTGGTGGCCCAGGCCCGTGGCAGGCGTTTGCGTGAGCGCGCCGCCAGCGCGACCACCAGGCCCAGTGGCAGGCCGATGGGCAGGCAGGCCAGGGCCAGGGAAACGGTAACCAGCGCGCCGGCCAGCAACGCCTGGCCCCAGCCTCCGCTGGCGAAAGACAGCAAGGACAATTGATCGAGCATGACGAACCCCTAACTTGGAGGGGCGCTCACCCTTGCAGGCGCGGGCAAGCCCGCGCCTGCAAGGGTGAGCGCAAGGCCAGTGGTCAGTTATAGATATCGAAAGCGAAATATTTGCTGGCGATTTTCTGATAGGTACCGTTGGCCACGATCTGTTGCAGCGCGGTATTCAGGCGCTGGCGCAGGGCTTCGTCGTCCTTGCGCACAGCGATGGCGGCATCGGCTTTGGTGTCGGCCACGTCGCCAAGGATTTTGCAGCAATCCCCGCCGTTCTTGTTCATCCACTCGTGCAGCGGGAATTTGTCGGCAATCACACCGTCCAGGCGGCCGGCCGCCAGGTCTGCGTTGGCTTCGTCCATGGTCGGGTACAGTTTTACGTCGGCACCGGCCTTGCCATACACGTCTTCGGCGTAGATGGCCTGGGTGGACGAAGACTGCGCACCGACGGTGTAGCCGACAAAGTCGGTCTGGGCGCTGTCGATCTTGCTGTCCTTGGCAACCGCCACGGTCAGTGGCGTGCGGTAGTAGTGGTCGGTGAAGGCGATCTTCTTGCGTCGCTCTTCGGTGTCGATCATCGACGCCACCACGGCGTCATACTTGCGCGCCATCAGGGCGGGGATGATGCCTTCCCAGTCCTGGGCCACCAGCGTGCATTCGACTTTCATCTGCTCGCACAGGGCGTGGGTGATGTCGATATCGAAGCCATGCAGCTTGTTATCGGCGTCTACATAGTTGAAGGGCGGGTAGGCACCCTCGGTGGCGAACCGCAGGGTTTCAGCGCTGGCGGCACCCGCCAGCAGCAGGGCGCACGCACCCACCAAGGCCATGGACTTGTTCATCTCGCACCTCATTGCACTCTTGCTATTGTTGTTTGCCCGTCGACCACGAGGTGTAGCCGACGAATTCGTTATGTAGAGCGGCAGTTGCTTCCAAGCGTTTTTCAACATCCGGTCCGAGCTTCTTGCAGACCTCGTTGACCATCAGATGCACCCACGACAGCATCGTCGAGGTGGATTCCCAGAACAGGTTGAACTCGGTGGGGATGCGGAACACCTCGTCGGCATTGGCATCCGCCCAGTCACAGAAAGTGTCGGTCACCAAGGTGACCGCAATGCCAGCCTCGCGCGCCTTCTGGCACAGCATCAGGGCATGGCGGGAATAACGGCGCGCCTCGAACACCACCAGGGCGCTGTCTTCGGCACGGCCCAGCAACACCTCACCGAAGTGCCCGGCGCTGATGTCGACCAGTTGCACGCTATCGCGCAGGTATTGCAGCAGGTGGCTCATGCACATGGCGATGCCACGCTCGGTCTGGAAGCCGGCGATGAACACCCGCGGTTTGCTTGCCAGGCGTTGCGCCACGTTGTGCCAGGCCGGGCTCTGGCGGTACTCGTGTACGCGCACCAGGGCGGCGATTTCCAGTTCCAGGCTGCCGGCGTTGTCGCTGGCGTCCTGGTTCTGGCGGTAATCTTGCAGGCGATCACCTACCAACCACGGGCCATCGCCCAGATCGTTCTGCAGGTCTTGCTTAAGCGCCTTGAGGTGGGCATAACCCAGTGAGCGACAGTAGCGCCCGACGCTGGATTCGCTGACGCCCAGCTTGGCGGCAATGCTGGCCGAGGTCTGGAACGGCAGTTCGTGCAGGTTGGCAAGCATGTAGGTGGCGATCTTGCGACCGGAGGCAGCGGCCCCTTCGAGGCTGTTTTCCAGGCGTTGCTTGATCATTTGGCTCATGCTGCGGCTCCAGAGTTGAGGCTTGGGAAGAAAATGAATGTTTTCTGTCATCAAGTCAATATTTGACAGATTGCTGTCACATGAAGGAAAGTTTTTGTCGTTGCAACGCTGTAGCCATTCCAAAATCAACAAGGAGCTTCAGATGTCCGCACCTTCCACCAGCACCGTTGTGCGCATGCCGTTTACCGAGCTGCAAAGCCTGTTGCAGGCCATTTTCCAGCGCCATGGGTGCAGCGAGGCCGTGGCCCGGGTGCTGGCCCACAACTGCGCCAGCGCCCAGCGTGATGGCGCCCATAGCCATGGGGTGTTCCGCATGCCCGGTTATGTCTCGACCTTGGCCAGCGGCTGGGTCGATGGCCAGGCCGCGCCACAGGTCAGCGACGTGGCCGCCGGGTATGTGCGTGTCGATGCTGCGGGCGGTTTTGCCCAGCCGGCACTGGCGGCGGCCCGTGAGCTGTTGGTGGCGAAGGCGCGCAACGCAGGCATTGCCGTGCTGGCGATCCACAACTCGCACCACTTCGCTGCGTTGTGGCCGGATGTAGAGCCGTTCGCCGAAGAGGGCCTGGTAGCCCTCAGCGTGGTCAACAGCATGACCTGCGTGGTGCCGCATGGTGCGCGCAAGCCACTGTTCGGTACCAACCCCATCGCTTTTGCTGCGCCTTGCGCCGAGCATGACCCGATTGTTTTCGACATGGCCACCAGTGCCATGGCCCATGGCGATGTGCAAATTGCCGCGCGTGCCGGCCAGCAATTGCCGGAGGGCATGGGGGTGGACGCCGATGGCCAGCCGACCACCGACCCAAAGGCGATTCTGGAAGGCGGGGCCTTGCTGCCATTTGGCGGGCACAAGGGCTCGGCGTTATCGATGATGGTCGAGTTGCTGGCGGCGGCGCTGACCGGCGGTCATTTCTCCTGGGAGTTCGATTGGTCCGGGCATCCGGGGGCGAAAACGCCATGGACCGGGCAGTTGATCATCGTCATCGACCCGGGCAAGGCCGAGGGCGAGCGCTTTGCCCAGCGCAGCCGCGAACTGGTGGAGCAGATGCAGGCAGTCGGGCTGACCCGCATGCCGGGTGAGCGCCGCTATCGTGAGCGCGAGGTGGCCGAGGAGGAGGGAGTGGCGGTGACCGAGCAGGAGTTGCAAGGCCTGAAAGAGCTGCTTGGCTGAGCCGGCCCTTTCGCGGGTTACCCGCGAAGAATCCAGCACTCATCCCCGGCCATGCAATGTTGCATAGACAACCTTGCACAATAGTGGATGTTCCTGAGCCCGCTCTCCGGGTATGCTCAGGGCTGACTTTCCGTACCGTCCTGATCCAAGGAGCTGCACGCTGTGTTCAAACATGTCGATGCCTATGCCGGCGACCCGATCCTCTCGTTGATGGAAACCTTCAAGGCCGACCCGCGCGCCGACAAGGTCAACCTGAGTATTGGCCTGTACTACGATGAGGCCGGCGTGGTGCCGCAACTGGCGGCGGTGGATGCGGTGGAAAAACGCATTGCCGGTCAGGACCACGAAGCCTCCCTGTACCTGCCGATGGAAGGCCTGGCCAGCTACCGCCAAGCCATTCAGGCGCTGCTGTTCGGTGCCGATCACCCGGCCGTGACCGGCGGCCGTGTGGCCACCGTACAGACCGTGGGTGGCTCCGGCGCCCTGAAGGTCGGTGCCGACTTCCTCAAGCGCTACTTCCCGCAGTCCGAAGTCTGGGTCAGCAACCCGACCTGGGACAACCACCGCGCCATCTTCGAAGGTGCGGGCTTCAAGGTGCACACCTACTCGTACTTCGACCAGGCCACCCGTGGCGTGGACTTCGACGGCATGCTGGCCACCTTGCAAAGCCTGCCGGCCAACAGCGTGGTGCTGCTGCACCCATGCTGCCACAACCCTACAGGTGCCGATCTGGAGCAGCACCAGTGGCAACAAGTGGTCGAAGTGGTCAAGGCGCGCCAGCTGATCCCATTCCTCGACATCGCTTACCAGGGCTTCGCCGAAGGCCTGGTAGAAGACGCCTACGCTATCCGCGAAATGGCCCGTGCCGGCGTGCCGTGCCTGGTCAGCAACTCCTTCTCGAAAATCTTCTCGCTGTATGGTGAGCGGGTGGGCGGCCTGTCGGTGGTGTGCGATGACGAGGCCACTGCCCAGAGCGTGCTTGGCCAGCTGAAGGCCACCGTGCGCCGCAACTACTCCAGCCCGCCCAACTTCGGCGCCCAGCTGGTTGCCGGCGTACTGAGCGATGCTGGCCTGAATGCCCAGTGGGCCGAAGAAGTCGAAGTGATGCGCAAGCGTATCCTTGACATGCGCCAGGCGCTGGTCGATGCCCTGGCCGTGCTGCTGCCGGGCCAGGACTTCCAGTTTTTCCTGCGCCAGCGCGGCATGTTCAGCTACACCGGCTTCAGCGTCGAGCAGGTACGTCGCCTGCGTGACGAGTTCGGCGTTTACCTGATCGACAGCGGCCGTGTGTGCATGTCCGGCCTGCGCCCGGCCAACCTGCAGCGGGTTGCCGAAGCGTTCGCTGCCGTTCAGAAGTAACACCACCAAAGGCCTGCGCGGCCCCTCTGTGGAAGCGGCCTTGCGTCGCGAAAGGGGGGCGTAGCGTAATGCCAGTCAGTTCGCCGGGGTGGGGCTGGTAGGTGTTGGGCGTGGCATTTGCATCGCCTGTGAAATCGAGCGCCGCCCGCGCGGCGCATCGCGAGCTGCGCTCGCTCCTACGTTTGTTTCGGGCCAGTGAGGCTTGTGACAGGCGCGCGCGACCCCCTTGCTTGTACGACGCGATATCGAGCCATGCGCCAAGGCGTACGCGCGCAAATCCCACAGAAATAACTGGCCCGAAACAAACGTAGGAGCGAGCGCAGCTCGCGATGCGCCGCGCGGGCGGCGCTCGATTTCACAGGCGCCGAAAGAACCACGGCCAACACCTGCCAGCCCCACCCCGCAGCCTGTTGGTATAACCCGCTTGTAAAGACAAGTGCAACCGCTCCTCGGAAAAGGGCTTCGCAAGTGCAACCTTTCCGTGCACAATCGCGCCCCTCTTTTCCGGTTGAGTTGGGCGAAAGGTCTATTTCGCCATTCTCAGCCTGTTGCAGTCTTGCGAGTGGAGCTTCACCCGGAATGAATGAGCAGGCCCCAAGCGTTGAACAACGCTTTGCAGAATCGACCCCCGCCGCCCTCGGCACCTGGGCGCGTCACGACACCACCTGGATGCTGGGCTTGTTCGGCACAGCCATCGGCGCCGGGACACTGTTCCTGCCGATCAACGCCGGCCTTGGCGGCTTCTGGCCGCTGCTGATCCTGGCCGTGCTGGCCTTCCCGATGACCTATTTCGCCCATCGCGGGCTGACCCGTTTCGTCCTTTCCGGGCGCGATGGCAGCGACATCACCGAAGTGGTCAAGGAGCATTTCGGCATCACCGCCGGTGCCTCGATCACCGTGCTGTACTTCTTCGCCATCTTCCCGATCCTGCTTATCTACAGCGTGGCGCTGACCAACACCGTGTCCAGCTTCATGGAACACCAGCTGCACATGCAGCCGCCGCCTCGGGCAATCCTGTCATTCGTGCTGATCCTCGGTCTGCTGGCCATCGTGCGCTGCGGGGAGCAGGCCACGGTCAAGGTCATGAGCCTGCTGGTCTACCCGTTCATCGTTGCGCTGGCGTTGCTGGGCCTGTACCTGGTGCCGCACTGGACCGGTGGCATTCTCGACAGCGCCACAGAGGTGCCGCCGGCCTCGGCCTTCCTGCATACCCTGTGGCTGGCCATTCCGGTGATGGTGTTCTCGTTCAACCATTCGCCGATCATTTCGGCCTTTGCCGTCGATCAGAAGCGCCGTTACGGCGCGCACGCCGACGAGCGCAGCGGCCAGATCCTGCGTCGTGCCCACCTGCTGATGGTGGTGATGGTGTTGTTCTTCGTGTTCAGCTGCGTGCTCACCCTGAGCAGCGCCCAGCTGGCCGAAGCCAAGGCGCAGAACCTGTCGATCCTGTCGTACCTGGCCAACCACTTCAGCAACCCGACCATCGCGTTCGCTGCGCCGTTGATCGCCTTCGTGGCCATCGCCAAGTCGTTCCTCGGCCACTACATCGGCGCCAGCGAAGGCCTGAAGGGCATCATCGCCAAGACCGGTGCGCGCCCAGGCGCCAAGGCCCTGGACCGCGTGGTTGCCGCACTGATGCTGGTGGTGTGCTGGATCGTCGCCACCCTTAACCCGAGCATTCTCGGCATGATCGAGTCGCTCGGCGGCCCGATTCTCGCGGTGCTGTTGTTCCTGATGCCGATGTACGCCATTCGCCGTGTGCCATCGATGCGCAAGTACAGCGGTGCGGCCTCCAACGTGTTCGTCGTTGTGGTCGGCCTGGTTGCGCTGACCTCTGTGGTGTACGGCCTTGTAAGCTGATTCACCCGTTTCATTCAAGAATGCCCGGGGCGCTTGTCGTCACCCGGGCATTTTTTTGCCTGATCAAAGTTTCAGCAGCGTTGCATTCCATCGTCCTTGGTGCATGCAAGCAGCCACCACCCGCACAGGCTGGCCACCACGAACAGCACGCCCAAGCCTGCCGGTAGCGCGCTTTCGAAGCCTGTGACCAGACTGCTCGTCAAACCGGCACCGGCGAACAGCAACGTCGTATTGAGCGACGCTGCCGCACCTGCCTGACGTGGATAGCGCGCCAAAGCCTGGGTCGTTGCGGCGGGGCGTACCAGGGTTGTCCCGGTGGTACAGACAATCATCGGCAGTAGAACCCCCAGCACAGATAAATCTGCCACCCATTCCCACATCAAAAGGGTGATGCCCGCAGTACTTATAAGCAGCAAGCCTGCTTTTATTTGAGCTTGCGGGCTTACGCGACTGTTCAAGTAGGTCGCAGCCATGCCGCCGACGATGTATGCCAACCCATAGCCGATAAAGACCAGAGAGAATTGATAGGCCGTCAGCTCCAGCCTGCCCATCAGCAGCAAGGGCGCTATGACGATAAAGGAAAAATGGCAGGCAAAGGCGAGGCTGGACAGCATGGAATGCGCGAGATAGTCCGTGTCTCGCAGCATCACCCGATAACTGGACATGCTTGGCGCCCGGTCATGCGACGCAGGTGTGTCATGGAGCAGCACACACGATAAAAGTGAAACGATTGCAGCGATGATCACGAATACCGTAAAGCTGGCCTCCCAGCCAAAGGACTGTTGAAGAAAGGCACCTGCCAGCGGTGACAGGGAGATGAACAACCCGCTCGCGCTTGTTAACAGGATGCGCATGGCATTGCGTTGTGTACCGCTGTAGAGGTCCTGCACAAGCGCCTGGCCTAGCACGAGGCTGCCGCAACCCAGGGCCTGCACCAAGCGAAAGGCCATGAACGTTTCATATTGGGTTGAAAATACGCAACCGAGCGCCCCCACAATGGATACGCTCAACCCAGCGAGCAACAAACGCTTGCGCCCGATGCCATCTGACAGCGGGCCGATCACGATTTGCGCCATGGCCACACCAACAGCAAAAAAGCTCACTGAGTACGCAATCTGTTTTGTGTTGACCCGAAACTCATCTGAGAGCGCCGGGAATGATGGGAGGATCACGTCCAGAGGAAATACACCCAGCAGACATAACAAAATCAGCAACGTCGAGCACAGGTGGCGCCGAAGCGAACCAGTGGGGCGGTTCATGCTATCAACCCCGCCGATTGGAATTGCAAGAAATAGCCTTCATCATCCAGCAAATCAGTGTGCTGAATTGCTCGAAGTGTCGGCCCGCAAATTTCGATCATTCGGATCGTCCAGTTTGCCTCCACATAAGCAGAAATTTCGTCTTCTAGGTCTGGTCGGTTTCTGAGTAGCATTCGCAAGCATGATAGGTCGGGCTGGCAGAAAGCTATGAGCACCTCAGGTAAAATTTGAGCCACATAGTCCTTCTCCATCTTGGAAATATTTCGCCACAAGCTGACGAAACACTCGGAAAAGAAGACTGCATGGCGGCCTTCATCATGCAAGTGATCCCTTAGCATGTTCGTCACTGGGCCAACGAGCGCCTCGCTAGATAACTTAAGGAGTTCGTGAGTGATCAAGGTTTCTGACACAAATCCGATGCAGAAGCGGGTTAAACATTCGAACGCTGGAGGGCTTTTATCTATAACACGATCTAGCCTATCTAGGCGAGCGGGCCTGATGCGTACTAAGTTGAAATGCTGTGCTACGTGATCTGCAATCTCTTTTGAAAATAATGCGTGATACGCTTCATCCGCGTATATTTTTAAAGCGATGCGGCGCTCTTTGTTCTCAAAGTATTTCTTCAGGCTTCCAGTTACAATGCAACGTACAGCCTCATTGACATGCGTCATCTCTAGTGCTGTGGTATAGTCCATAAAATATACTAGATGAGATGCATGTGCGATCAGCAATTCTTTTTTGGGAAGGGATTTTATTGCATCATGAGCCAGTGCTGGACTGAGTGCGATGGGGAACCATAAGCCGGGGTCTGTCTGAGCGAAATCCGCTTTTGTGAATTGATAAGCGTAGGGTCGCGAACGGACAGCGCTGGAGGAGTGCCAATTCCGAAACAAGGTTATACTGCGGTTGGCTAACTTGTTCATATGTCAGCTCGCCTCGGTTTTTTTCAAGATGGACTTTAGGCAGTCGGGAATGGCGGACCCATCACTGTAGCCACAGCCGACAAAGAAAAGGACCTGCTCATTCGCGTTTATAGGGTTCAGCAGTGGTTCAATCAAGCACTCATTCAATGCGCCAGTTAGCCAGGTATTCATTCCGCAGGCGGTAGCAGCCAGCTGAAAGGTCTGTGCCACATGGCCTATCTCGATCAGTGCCATCCGATAAGCACGCGAATGTTCGTACTTCCACCACAATTTATCGAATCTGGAGGTAAGGAATAATCCCACTGGTATATCGTTGGCGAAATGTTGTCCAGAGAACAAGTCACCCAATCTTGGAGGCAGCGGATTACGCCAGTATAACTGATGCATGTGAGGGTCATACCGGTAAATTCCTGGCGCTATACCTTCGACATTCGCTATGTATACATAGCCTTCGGTGGCATTCAATCCTCCTGCTGATGGGCTGCAACGCCGCTTGTTGAATTGCTCAATCCCTCCTTCTTCATGATCCAGGGCTCGAGTGTCAATAAAGCCTAGCGTGTGGTGTAAAATTTGCCCTAGTTCAGCTATTGGAATTAATGAGCGATGAAAGTTTCTCACGGTTGCCCGCCGCCCGAGAATTTTATCGAACTCACTGGCGTTGCTTGTGGTTGGCAGTTGGATGCCTGCTGTTGGCTCATCGGCGGCGGCAGGAGGTATTTCACTCAATACTTCATTGCAATGTTCCAGGTATTGGTTGGCCCATTGATGCGTACTGGTTGGTTGATCGTCTAGCGGTATGTTTTTGGTTCCAATATGAAAGATTCTAGAGAGAATGTCCCATCCCCAAGCGTTTTCATCCGTTGTGCGGTCAGTGATTATCTCGCAGCGCTTTAGATCTTTGAGTGTGGGATCAGTTGGGTCATTGCAGGGGTGGCCGTAAATGATCGATATCAGTTTTTCTGCGTGCTCGGCTGAAAGTTCATACTGCTTGTGATTGTTGAAGTCCCAGCAGATCAGAGCGTTATCCTTGGCGATAAAAAAACAGTCTCTGCTTACCATTTTTCCTCCTTTGGCTAAAGCGCAGGCCGGCACTGCGCTTCAGCATTCATCGGTTAAGGCTTACTGGCTCTTTTTGACCAGAAGGGCCAGGTTGGCCAGTTTTGTAGACTCCATCTTGATGGTTTTCATATTTGAATCTCCATTTATGCGTCGCGGTATTGCGACTTGTCTGATGTTAGCGTCACTTTGAAGATGTACAAGGCAAACTTTGTAGCGAAACTTCCGATGAAGTTGTAGGATTTGTTACCCTTATAGTCACGAGGTGCCAATCCAACTGCGTCTTAAAGCCTCTGGCACAAACCTCACAGCGATTTTGGGAGCAGCGTTGTACCGCCCATATCAATTAGCTCACTGTGCTCCGCACTCGGAGTGGGAGGTGTGGATGGGCGGTCGTGAACTGTGAGGCAACTGGCCGTAACCGCGGCTATCGGCATTTTTTGTCCACAAAAATCGTCCGGCAATGGAACAATTTCACCTGCCCCCCATAGGCACCCGGCTGCCTTCATGCTTAACTCAGTGTCCTTTTCAAACCCCGCATAAGGATTTCGTCATGGCTCAAGTGACTCTCAAAGGCAACCCGGTCCAGGTAAACGGCAACCTGCCACAGGCCGGCGCCCAGGCTCCGGCTTTCTCCCTGGTAGGTGAAGGCCTGGCTGACAAGTCGCTGAAAGACTACGCCGGCAAGCGCAAGGTGCTGAATATCTTCCCAAGCGTCGATACCCCGACCTGCGCCACCTCGGTGCGCAAGTTCAACGCCCAGGCCAACGACGTTGCCAACACCGTGGTGCTGTGCATCTCGGCTGACCTGCCGTTCGCCCAGGCACGTTTCTGCGGTGCCGAAGGGCTGGACAATGTGAAGAACCTGTCGACCCTGCGTGGCCGCGAGTTCCTCGAAAACTACGGCGTAGCCATTGCCGACGGCCCGCTGGCCGGCCTGGCCGCCCGCGCCGTGGTGGTGCTGGACGAGAACGACAAGGTGCTGCACAGCGAACTGGTTGGCGAAATTGCTGACGAGCCGAACTACGACGCGGCGCTGGCTGTACTGAAGTAAGGATTGCGTGGGGCAGGGCGGGCGTCTGTAGCCTGTGATGGCCTCTTCGCGGGTAAACCCGCTCCTACAACGTGCGGCACAGGTTTCAAAGGCTGTGACATCCCCGTAGGAGCGGGTTCACCCGCGAAAGGGCCAGACCAGGCAACCGAACCTTCAGGCCCGTCACCGCTCCAAGCAACACCCTGTAACGGCCCGGAACACGTTCCGGGCCGTTTTCATTTAAAATTCCGCCTCTTGGCAACGTCAGGCAAAGGTAAACCTCTGGTAAAGGCCCTTTGCTAAAACGATGGCAGTGCTTATCGTTCATCCTCCCCAAGTCGTCATTCCGAACAAGGTTCGTTCAACCCATGCAAGCGTCCAATTCCCGTTCCCTCCGTCGCTGGCTCGTCGGCCTGCTGATCCTGCTGCTGGTGGCTGCACTGGCCTGGTGGCTGTGGCCCGCAGCGACGCCTGCGCATAAAGAGGCCAGTGGCGGGCGCGGTGGCAAGGGCATGGGCATGATCGGCGGCCGCCCAGGTTTTGGCGGTTCCAGCGACCCGGTGCCGGTACGCGTCGTGCCGGTGCGGACAGGCGACTTCCCGCTCTACTACAAAGCCTTGGGCACGGTCACCGCGACCAATACAGTCAATGTGCGCAGCCGCGTGGCTGGCGAGCTTGTGAAAATCCACTTCAAGGAGGGCCAGCGCGTCAAGGCCGGCGACCTGCTGGCCGAAATCGACCCGCGCCCTTATCGCATCGCCCTGCAGCAGGCCGAAGGTACCTTGGCGCAGAACCAGGCGCAGTTGAAGAACGCTCAGGTCGACCTGGCCCGCTATAAAGGCCTGTACGCCGAAGACAGCATCGCCAAGCAAACCCTGGACACTGCCCAAGCCCAGGTTGCGCAGTTCCAAGGGCTGGTCAAGACCAATCAGGCACAGGTCAACGACGCCCGCCTGAACCTCGATTTCACCCAGATCCGTGCGCCGATCAGTGGCCGGGTGGGCCTGCGCCAGCTCGATCTGGGCAACCTGGTGGCCGCCAACGACACCACCGCGCTGGTAGTGATTACCCAGACCGAGCCGATCAACGTCGCCTTCACCCTGCCGGAAACCGAACTGAGCACTGTGCTGGAGCGCTACCGCAGTGGCGCCAGCCTGCCGGTCGAGGCCTGGGACCGCAGTGACAGCAAGCTGCAGTCCACCGGTGTGCTGGGCAGCATCGACAACCAGATCGACACCACCACTGGCACACTCAAGTTCAAAGGCCGTTTCGAGAACAAGGACCTGGCCCTGTTCCCCAATCAGTTCGTCAACGTGCGCTTGCTGGCCGACACCCTCAAGCAGGTGGTCATGGCGCCGGCCGCGGCTATCCAGTTTGGCAACGATGGCACCTTCGCCTATGTGGTCAACGAGCAGAGCACCGTCAATGTCCGCAAGCTGAAGGTGGGCGCCAGTGATGGCGAGAACAGCGTCATTCTCGACGGCCTGAAGGCCGGCGACCGCCTGGTGCTGGAAGGCACCGACCGCCTGCGCGAAGGCACCAAGGTGGAAGTGGTCGAAGACAGCTCGCAAGTGCCGACCAGCCCAGGCCAGCACCTGCAAGGGCAGGAAGCCAAGGGCGCGGCCCAAACAACAGGTGAAGCACAACCCGGCAACGCAGCAGGCAAGGCGGGCGCATGAACCTGTCGCGCCTGTTCATCCTGCGCCCGGTCGCCACCACGCTGAGTATGCTGGCCATCGTGCTGGCCGGCCTGATCGCCTACAAGTTGCTGCCGGTTTCCGCCTTGCCGCAGGTGGATTACCCGACCATTCGTGTCATGACCCTGTACCCCGGCGCCAGCCCGCAGGTGATGACCAGCGCCGTCACCGCGCCACTGGAGCGCCAGTTCGGCCAGATGCCGGGCCTGGAACAGATGGCCTCGACCAGTTCTGGCGGCGCGTCGGTGCTAACCCTGCGTTTCAACCTCGACATGAACATGGACGTTGCCGAGCAACAGGTGCAGGCCGCGATCAACGCCGCCAGCAACCTGCTGCCCAGCGACCTGCCGGCACCGCCGGTATACAACAAGGTCAACCCGGCCGACACTCCGGTGCTGACCCTGGCCATCTCCAGCAAGACCATGCCGCTGCCCAAGCTCAACGACCTGGTCGATACCCGCGTGGCGCAAAAGCTTGCGCAAATCAGCGGCGTGGGCATGGTCAGCATTGCCGGTGGCCAGCGCCAGGCGGTACGCATCAAGGTCAACGTCGACGCCCTGGCGGCCAACGGCTTGAATCTGGATGACGTGCGCACGCTGATCGGTGCTTCCAACGTCAACCAGCCCAAAGGCAACTTCGATGGCCCGACCCGGGTGTCGATGCTCGATGCCAACGACCAGCTGCGCTCTCCTGAGGAATACGCCAACCTGATCCTGGCCTACAACAACGGTGCGCCGCTGCGCCTGAAAGATGTGGCTGAAATCGTCGATGGCGCCGAAAACGAGCGGCTGGCCGCCTGGGCGAACGAAAACCATGCTGTGCTGCTGAACATCCAGCGTCAGCCGGGTGCCAACGTGATCGAAGTGGTCGACCGCATCAAGGGCCTGCTGCCGTCGATCACCGACAACCTGCCGGCCGGCCTCGATGTGTCGGTGCTGACCGACCGCACCCAGACCATTCGCGCCGCGGTCAAGGACGTGCAGCACGAGCTGCTGATCGCCATCGTTCTGGTGGTGATGGTCACCTTCGTCTTCTTGCGCCGCTTCAGCGCCACCCTCATTCCGTCGATTGCCATGCCACTGTCGCTGATCGGGACGTTCGGGGTCATGTACCTGGCAGGGTTCTCGGTCAACAACCTGACACTCATGGCCCTGACCATCGCCACCGGCTTTGTGGTCGATGATGCCATCGTCATGCTGGAGAACATCTCCCGGCATATCGAAGAGGGCGAGACGCCCATGCAGGCGGCGCTCAAGGGCGCCCGGCAGATTGGCTTCACCCTGATTTCGCTGACCTTCTCGCTGATTGCGGTCCTGATCCCGTTGCTGTTCATGGCTGACGTGGTCGGACGCCTGTTCCGCGAGTTCGCCATCACGCTGGCAGTGGCCATTCTGATTTCCCTGGTGGTGTCCCTGACCCTGACGCCGATGATGTGCGCGCGTCTGCTCAAGCGCGAGCCCAAGGAAGAAGAACAAGGCCGCTTCTACCGTGCCAGTGGCGCCTGGATCGACTGGCTCATCAAGCACTACGGCAGTGCCCTGCAGTGGGTGCTCAAGCACCAGCCGCTGACCCTGCTGGTGGCAGTGGCCAGCCTGGTGCTCACGGTGTTCCTGTACATGTTCGTGCCCAAGGGCTTCTTCCCGGTGCAGGACACCGGGGTGATCCAGGGTATTTCCGAGGCGCCGCAGTCCACCTCGTTCGCCGCCATGAGCGAACGTCAGCAGGCCCTGAGCAAGGTCATCCTGCAAGACCCGGCCGTGCAAAGCCTGTCGTCCTACATTGGCGTAGACGGCGACAACGCCACGCTCAACAGCGGTCGCCTGCTGATCAACCTCAAGCCCCACGGCGAGCGCGATGTCAGCGCCAGCGAAGTGATCAGCCGCCTGCAGCCGCAAGTCGACCGGCTGGTGGGCATCCGCCTGTTCATGCAGCCGGTGCAAGACCTGAGCATCGAAGACCGGGTCAGCCGGACCCAGTACCAGTTCAGCCTGTCGTCACCGGACGCCGACCTGCTGGCGCAGTGGAGCGGCAAGCTGGTGCAGGCGCTGCAGCCGCGCCCGGAACTGGCCGATGTGGCCAGCGACCTGCAGGACAAGGGCTTGCAGGTGTACCTGGTCATCGACCGTGACATGGCCAGCCGCCTGGGGATCAGCGTGTCGCAGATCACCAATGCCCTGTACGACGCCTTCGGCCAGCGGCAGATTTCGACCATCTACACCCAGGCCAGCCAGTACCGCGTGGTGTTGCAGGCCAAGGACGCCGCCACGATCGGCCCGCAGGCGCTGGAATCGATTCACGTCAAGGCCACCGATGGCGGCCAGGTGCGCCTTTCGGCGCTGGCGCGGATCGAGCAGCGTCAAGCCCAGCTGGCTATTTCCCACATCGGCCAGTTCCCGGCAGTGACCTTGTCGTTCAACCTGGCCCACGGCGCGTCGCTGGGCGAAGCCGTGCAGGTGATCGAGCAGGTGCAGAAGGACATCGGCATGCCGCTGGGTGTGCAAACCCGCTTCCAGGGTGCGGCCGAGGCCTTCCAGGCGTCGCTGTCGAGCACTTTGCTGCTGATTCTGGCGGCGGTGGTGACCATGTACATCGTGCTGGGGGTGCTGTACGAAAGCTACATCCACCCGGTCACCATCCTCTCGACCCTGCCGTCGGCGGCGGTCGGTGCCTTGCTGGCCTTGCTCATCAGCGGTAACGACCTGGGCATGATCGCCATCATCGGCATCATCCTGCTGATCGGTATCGTCAAGAAGAACGCGATCATGATGATCGACTTTGCCCTGGAGGCCGAGCGCCATCAGGGCATGAGCCCACGCGATGCCATCTACCAGGCGGCGCTGCTGCGCTTTAGGCCGATCCTGATGACCACCCTGGCCGCGCTGTTTGGCGCGGTGCCGCTGATGCTTGCCACCGGCTCCGGCGCCGAGCTGCGTCAGCCACTGGGCCTGGTGATGGTCGGCGGGCTGCTGGTCAGCCAGGTGCTGACGCTGTTCACCACCCCGGTCATCTACCTGTACTTCGATCGCCTGGCCCGCCGCTGGCGCCCGGCCACTGACGTGAAGCAGGCTCAGGCATGAACCTGTCCGGGCCTTTCATCCGTCGCCCGGTGGCGACCATGCTGTTGAGCCTGGCGATCATGCTGCTGGGTGGGGTCAGCTTTGGCTTGCTGCCGGTGGCGCCACTGCCGCAAATGGACTTCCCGGTGATCGTGGTGTCGGCGAACCTGTCTGGTGCCAGCCCCGAGGTCATGGCTTCGACCGTGGCCACACCGCTGGAACGCAAGCTCGGCAGCATCGCCGGTGTCACCACGCTCACCAGCAGCTCCAGCCAGGGGTCGACACGGGTAATCATCGGCTTCGAGATGGGCCGTGACATTGATGGCGCAGCCCGTGAGGTGCAAGCGGCGATCAACGCAACCCGCAACCTGCTGCCCAGCGGCATGCGCAGCATGCCCACCTACAAGAAGATCAACCCGTCGCAGGCGCCGATCATGGTGCTGTCGCTGACCTCGGATGTATTGCAGAAAGGCCAGCTGTATGACCTGGCCGACACCATCCTTTCACAGAGCCTGGCTCAGGTATCGGGGGTAGGGGAGGTGCAGATCGGTGGCAGTTCGCTGCCGGCCGTGCGCATTGCCGTCGAGCCGCAACTGCTCAACCAGTACAACCTGTCGCTGGACGAGGTGCGCACTGCGGTGTCCAACGCCAACCAGCGCCGGCCCATGGGCTTTGTCGAGGACGCCGAGCGCAACTGGCAGGTGCGGGCCAACGACCAGCTGGAAAGCGCCAAGGACTACGAGCCGGTGGTGATTCGCCAGCAGAACGGCACCATTTTGCGCCTGTCTGACGTAGCGACCGTCACCGACGGCGTTGAAAACCGTTACAACAGCGGCTTCTTCAACGACCAGGCAGCGGTGCTGCTGGTGGTCAACCGCCAGACCGGCGCCAACATCATCGAAACGGTCGACCAGATCAAGGCCCAGCTACCGGCACTGCAGTCGCTGCTGCCAGCCAGCGTGCAATTGAACGTGGCCATGGACCGCTCGCCCGTGATCAAGGCCACCCTCAAAGAGGCCGAGCACACCCTGCTGATCGCCGTGGTGCTGGTGATCCTGGTGGTCTACCTGTTCCTCGGCAGCCTGCGCGCCTCGCTGATCCCCAGCCTGGCGGTGCCGGTATCGCTGGTGGGTACATTCGCGGTCATGTACCTGTGCGGTTTCTCGCTCAACAACCTGTCGCTGATGGCGCTGATCCTTGCCACCGGGCTGGTGGTGGACGATGCCATCGTGGTGCTGGAAAACATCTCCAGGCACATCGAGAACGGCCAGCCGCCGATGAAGGCGGCCTTCCTGGGCGCCAAGGAAGTGGGCTTCACCTTGCTGTCGATGAACGTGTCGCTGGTGGCGGTGTTTGTCTCCATCCTGTTCATGGGCGGCATCGTGCGCAACCTGTTCCAGGAGTTTTCCATCACTCTGGCGGCGGCGATCATCGTCTCGCTGGTGGTGTCGCTGACCCTTACGCCGATGCTCTGCGCCCGCTGGCTCAAGCCGCACAAGGCCGAGCAGAGCCGCCTGCAGCGCTGGAGCGACAAGCTGCATCAGCGCATGGTTGCTGCCTATGACCGCAGCCTGGGCTGGGCCCTGCGCCACAAGCGCCTGACCCTGCTCAGCCTGCTGGCCACCATCGGCATCAACATCGCCCTGTACGTGGTAGTACCCAAAACGTTGATGCCCCAGCAGGATACCGGCCAGTTGATGGGCTTCATCCGTGGTGACGACGGCCTGTCGTTCAGCGTGATGCAGCCGAAGATGGAAATCTACCGCCGCGCCTTGCTGGCCGACCCTGCCGTGCAGAGCGTTGCCGGTTTCATCGGCGGCAACAGCGGTACCAACAACGCCTTTGTGCTGGTGCGCCTGAAACCGATCAGCGAGCGCAAGATCGATGCGCAGAAAGTGATCGAACGCCTGCGCAAGGAACTGCCCAAAGTGCCCGGCGGGCGCCTGTTCCTGATGGCTGACCAGGACCTGCAACTGGGTGGCGGTGGGCGTGACCAGACCTCTTCGCAGTACCTGTATACCCTGCAAAGCGGCGACCTTTCGGCATTGCGCGAATGGTTCCCCAAGGTGGTCGCTGCGCTGCGTGCACTGCCTGAGCTGACCGCCATCGACGCCCGTGATGGCGCCGGTACCCAGCAGGTGACGCTGGTGGTCGACCGTGACCAGGCCAAGCGCCTGGGCATCGACATGGACATGGTCACCGCAGTACTGAACAACGCCTACAGCCAGCGGCAGATCTCCACCATCTACGACAGCCTCAACCAGTACCAGGTGGTGCTGGAGATCAACCCGAAATACGCCTGGGACCCGAGCACGCTCGAGCAAGTGCAGGTGATCACCGCCGACGGCGCCCGGGTGCCGCTGTCGACCATCGCTCACTACGAGAACAGCCTGGCCAACGACCGGGTCAGCCACGAAGGCCAGTTCGCTTCGGAAGACATCGCCTTCGACGTCGCCGAGGGCTATAGCCCCGACCAGGCCATGGCGGCGCTGGAACGCGCGGTGGCCAGGCTGGGCTTGCCCGAGGAGGTGATTGCCAAGCTCGGCGGCACTGCCGATGCCTTTGCCAAGACCCAGCAGGGCCAGCCATTCATGATCCTTGGCGCACTGCTGCTGGTGTACCTGGTGCTGGGCATTCTGTATGAAAGCTACATTCACCCGCTGACCATTCTCTCGACACTGCCTTCGGCGGGCGTCGGAGCCTTGCTGGCGCTGTACGTCACCGGTGGCGAGTTCAGCCTGATCTCGTTGCTGGGGCTGTTCCTGTTGATCGGGGTGGTGAAAAAAAATGCCATCCTGATGATCGACCTGGCCCTGCAACTGGAGCGCCATCATGGCTTTTCGCCGGAAGAGTCAATACGCCGGGCCTGCCTGCTGCGCCTGCGGCCGATCCTGATGACCACCCTGGCGGCGATCCTTGGCGCATTGCCATTGCTGTTGAGCCAGGCTGAGGGCGCAGAAATGCGTCAGCCGCTGGGCCTGACCATCATCGGGGGCCTGGTGTTCAGCCAGATCCTCACCCTTTATACGACGCCGGTGGTTTACCTGTACCTGGACCGCCTGCGCCACCGCTTCAACCGTTGGCGCGGCGTGCGCACCGACGCCGCCCTGGAAACCCCGCTATGACTTTTGCCCAGACCCCACTTCACCGTGCCCTGCAAGCACTGACCCGTGGCCGTGGCTCGCGCCTGCTCAGCGCCGGGTTGTGCGCGGCCTTGCTCAGTGCCTGCACCCTGAGCCCCGACTATCACCGCCCCGAGCTGAACAGCACGGCGGCGCAGTTCAAGCATGCCGAAGGCTGGACCCAGGCCTCGCCCTCCGACGCCATCGCCCGCGGCGCCTGGTGGGAGATCTACGGTGATGCCGGGCTCAATGCGCTGGTCGAAGAGCTTAACCGCAGCAACCAGACTGTGGCGCAATCAGAAGCCCAGTACCGCCAGGCCCAGGCACTGGTGCGCAGCAGCCGCGCGGCGCTGTTCCCCAGCCTGGACCTGAGCGCCAGCAAGAACCGCTCGGCGCAGGGCACCGGCAGCTCCAGTTCCAGCCTGTCCAATAACAGCAGTGGCATTCGCAACACCTACAACGCGCAGTTGGGCGTGAGCTGGGAGATCGACCTGTGGGGCAAGCTGCGTGAAACCTTGAATGCCAACGAGGCCAGTGCCGAAGCCAGTTTCGCCGACCTTGCGTCGATCCGACTGAGCCAGCAGTCGGAGCTGGTGCAGAACTACCTGCAATTGCGGGTTATCGATGAGCAGAAGCGCTTGCTGGAAGCCACCGTGGCGGCTTATGAACGCTCACTGCGAATGAACGAAAACCAGTACCGTGCCGGTGTCGCCGGCCCGGATGCCGTGGCCCAGGCCCGCACCCAGCTCAAAAGCACCCAGGCTGACCTGATCGACCTGATCTGGCAGCGTGCGCAGTTCGAAAATGCCATCGCCGTGCTGCTGGGCAAGGTTCCGGCCGACTTCGCCCTGGCCGACAGCAAGGCTATTCCCGCGTTGCCGCAAATACCGGTTTCGCTGCCTTCGCAACTGCTGGAGCGACGCCCGGACATCGCTGCAGCCGAACGCAACGTGATGGCGGCCAACGCCAACATCGGGGTGTCGCGGGCAGCCTACTTCCCGGACCTCAGCCTGAGCATGAGTGGCGGATATTCCAGCAGCAGCTTCAGCAACTGGATCGAGTTGCCCAACCGCTACTGGTCGGTAGGCCCGCAGTTGGCGCTGACCCTGTTCGACGCCGGCAAACGCAGCGCCGAGGTCGACCGCACGGTGGCCGTGTATGACCAGACGGTGGCGCAGTACCGCCAGACCGTGCTGGACGGCTTCAAGGAAGTGGAAAACCTGCTGGTTCAACTGAAAGTGTATGGCGATGAAGCCAGGGTGCGCCAAGAGGCGCTTGATGCCGCCCGTGAGTCGTTGCGTCTGACCGAGAACCAGTACCGCGCCGGGCTGATCGGCTATCTGGATGTGGTCAACGTGCAAACCACGGCGCTGAGCAACGAGCGCAGCGTGCTGAACCTGCTGCAAGGGCGCCTGGTGGCCAGTGTGCAACTGGTGGCTGCGTTGGGCGGCGGCTGGAATGCAGAGCAGGCGTTTGCCGAGCAGAAATGACCATGCGCAGAGGGGGGGCATTTGCAGTTATTGGGTCCATTCCCATCCGCAAAAACCCCGTGCGTTTCGCTTAAGCTTGAGTACAATCGTCAGCTTTTGCCGGGCCCCCTGTTCCGGCGCTGGAACTCTCAATGCTGACCGGTAGCTACTCTTCTTCGCTGGTGTTGATTTCGCTGTGCGTGGCGATCCTGGCATCCTATACCGCTCTTGACCTGACTGGCCGCATCGCCACGGCCAAGGGCCGCGCTGCCTACCTGTGGATGGGCGGCGGTGCGTTGGCCATGGGCATCGGCGTGTGGTCGATGCACTTCATTGGCATGCTTGCCTTCAGCTTGCCCATCGACTTGGGTTACGACCTGGCCCTGACCGCGTTCTCGCTGCTGATCGCTGTGCTTTCCTCGGGCTTTGCCCTGTGGCTGGTCAGCCAGCCGAGCCTGCCCGCGCTGCAGTTGGGGTTCGGCGCGCTGATCATGGGCGCCGGTATCGCCTGCATGCACTACACCGGCATGGCCGCGCTGCGCATGCTGCCGGGTATTGATTACGACCCGACGTTGTTTGGTGCTTCGCTGCTGATTGCCGTAGGCGCCTCGGCGGCAGCATTGTGGATCGCCTTCCGCCTGCGCGCACATACACCCTATGTACGGCAGATCCGTGGCCTGGCGGCAGTGGTGATGGGCTTTGCCATCGTTGGTATGCATTACACCGGCATGGCCGCGGCGAACTTCCCCGAGGGCAGCTTCTGCGGCGCGCTGGGGGGCGGTCTGCAGGGTGACAGTCTGGTTTACCTGGTGCTGATCACCACGCTGGCAGTTCTGGCAGTGGCGTTGCTGACTTCGGTGCTGGACGCGCGCCTGGAGGCACGTACTGCCGAGTTGGCCCGTTCGCTGACCTTGGCCAACCAGGAACTGACACAATTGGCCTTGCACGACACCCTCACCGATCTGCCAAACCGTACCCTGCTGGCCGATCGCATTGAGCAGGCTATCGCCAAAGTGGCGGAGCAGGGCGGCTGTTTTGCCCTGATGTTCATTGATCTGGACGGCTTCAAACCGGTCAACGATGCCTTTGGCCATCATATTGGTGACCTTCTGCTCAAGGCCGTGGCGGCCCGCCTGCGCGGCCACTTGCACAGCCAGGACACGCTGGCACGGATTGGTGGCGACGAGTTTGTTCTGCTGGTGGAACTGCAGGAACCGAACGATGCCATGGACGTGGCGGTCAAGCAGGTCAACCTGGTTTCCCGGCCTTTCCGCGTGGCCGAGCACGACCTGCAACTGTCGGCGAGCCTGGGCATCGTCCTGTACCCGGGCAACGGCCAGGACCAGCACGAGTTGCTGCGTAACGCCGACGCGGCCATGTACCATGCCAAGAGCGCTGGCAAGAACGGTTACAGCTTCTTCGATGTGTCGATGAACAGCAATGCTCGCCAGCAGTTGCAGTTGCTGCAGGACTTGCGTCTGGCGCTGGAGCAGCGCCAGTTCAGCTTGCATTACCAGCCCAAGTTCGACGCCCATACCTGCCAGCCGATTGGTGCCGAAGCGCTGCTGCGCTGGGAGCACCCGCAGCAAGGCCTGCTGCTGCCTGACCGCTTCATCGGCCTGGCGGAAAAGACCGGCCTGATCATCCCCATTGGCGAGTGGGTACTCATCGAGGCCTGCCGTCAGATGCGCCAGTGGCTGGACCAGGGCCACCTTGGCTGGCGCATGGCGGTGAACCTGTCGGCTATCCAGTTCTGCCACGCCGGCCTGGTCGACAGCGTGGCCCGCGCCCTGCAGCAGAACGGCTTGCCGGCCAACTGCCTGACACTGGAAATTACCGAAACCACCGCCATGCACGATGCCGACGCCAGCCTGACCGTGCTGCAGCGCCTGTCCGACATGGGCGTGGACTTGTCCATTGATGACTTTGGTACGGGCTATTCCAGCCTGATGTACCTAAAGCGCCTGCCAGCCAACGAGCTGAAAATCGACCGCGGTTTCGTGCGCGACCTGGAGCAGGACAGTGACGATGCAGCGATTGTTTCGGCAATCGTCGCACTGGGCCAGGCGTTGGGCCTGCGTATCGTTGCCGAGGGGGTTGAAACCGACAAGCAGCAGGACTTCCTGACCCGGCTGGGGTGTGATTCGTTGCAGGGCTACCTGCTGGGCCAGCCTGTGCCGGCCGAGCAGTTCATGAGCAAGTTGCAGGCCATGGGCCCGGAACTCACTGCTGCAGGCTAGGCGCTGTATGAAAAGCCTTGATACTCGGTGAGGCTGCGTTGAAAACAGAGCCTAGACTGCATCGCGCAAGGTAAAGGCGGGTATGAAGGCGTCCATTTCCGCCTCGACGGCCTCGATGATGCGCTCTACATCGGCGGCGGCCATGATCGCTGCACAGGGGATGCCCGCAATCGCCAGCAGGGTCTCACCGCTGGCGCGGTCGAACAGCCGTGCAACCATGCTGCGTGGCGCATCCATGCTGGCCTCGAAACCCAACGGATGGAAATGCCAGCGCATCACCTGGCAGGCGTTGGGGAACGTCATCTTGTTCATGCCAGCCTCCTTGTCCGTACCTGGACGTGATGAGCGGGTGGCCACATCGATGCGGCCGCCGGGAAAGTAAAGATAGCACCTGCTACGTGCGATTTTCGGTTGCAAGTACGACAAATGTGCGAATGCATGACAGGGGTCACACCCTTGTCACGGGCGCAGTGTGTCGGTTGACTGCATGGCAAACGTTTTCCCGACCGCAAGGTGTCAGGTAACCATTGGGTTTGGTGGATTTCGCTGGCGCTAGACGCGCAGGTTTTTCAGACGAGCGGCTTGGTCAACCTAGCAACCCGGCGGCGATGTTGATCGTGAACCCGAGAATCGCCGTATTGAATACGAAGCCCACCAGCGAATGCGCCAGCACCACCCGCCGCAACCCTCGTCCGGCGACGCCAACGTCTGAGGTTTGCACCGCCACGCTGATGGTGAACGAGAAGTAATGGAAGTCCCAGTAATCAGGGTTGCGCTCGCCATCAGCGAAGCGTAGCGGCAGTTCGTGGCTTTGCCCGGTGTAGAACAGGCGGGCGTAATGCAGGGTGAATATGCAGCCGATCAGCAGCCATGAACCGGCGACGGTCAGGCCGGTATAGAGATAGTGCACGGCCAGGTCCGTGCCTTGCAGGCCGCGACTGGAGACCAGTTGCAGGGTGACCGCGGCAAGGCTGGCGATGGCGGCGATGCACACGGTCAGCAGGACCAGGCCCGCGTTCTCGTCTTCGACGCCGGCGACCTTGCGGACCTTTTCCGGGCTGGCTGTCCAGCTCAGGTAGAGCACCAGCAGCAGGTACAGCCACACCCCCAGGTTCCAGCCAGCGAGGATGTGTTGCACGGTATCACCGGCGGGGATCAGCCAGGCGCCAGCGAGGCCGACTATAGTGGCGAGGCTCAGGCGGGGGTGTGTGCGGGTCAGACGATGGAAAGCCATAGAGCCTTATTCACAATGGGTATGGCTTGAACTCTAGACCGTCATAGGGTTGGGCGGGGTGCGCTGTACCCAGCAGGGACCGGGGTTTCTTTGATGCCCCCATCGCACGGCATTGCAACTCTCAGTACACTGCACGTTCCAACACCAACATCCGTTGAACTCGAGGTTTTTGCATGACGCTCAGTCCTTTGGCAGGCAAGCCGGCTCCGGCCAGCGTGCTGGTCGATATTCCCCGGCTGCTCACCGCCTATTACACCGGCCGCCCAGATGCTGCCGTGGCGGCCCAGCGCGTGGCCTTCGGCACCTCGGGGCACCGGGGCAGTTCGCTTGAATTGAGTTTCAACGAGTATCACGTCCTGGCCATTAGCCAGGCTATCTGCCTGTACCGCCAGGAAAAAGGTATCGATGGCCCGCTGTTTATCGGCGCCGATACCCACGCCCTGTCAGCTCCTGCGGCCGCCAGTGCCTTGGAAGTACTGGCCGCTAACGGCGTGCAGGTGATGCTGTCCAAGGATGACGAATACACGCCCACACCGGCTGTGTCCCACGCCATCCTCTGCCACAACCGTGGCCGCACACAGGGTCTGGCTGACGGTATCGTCATTACCCCGTCGCACAACCCGCCACAAAGCGGTGGCTTCAAGTACAACCCGCCCAACGGCGGGCCGGCCGACAGCGACGTGACCAAGTGGATCGAGGGCAAGGCCAACGAACTGCTGGCCGCTAACCTGGCCGGCGTCAAGCGTATGGACCATGCCCAGGCGCTGCTGGCGCCGACCACCCACCGCCACGACTACGTCAGCACCTATGTGGCCGACCTGGAAAACGTCATCGATTTCGATGTCATCCGTCGCGCCGGGTTGCGCTTGGGCGTCGACCCGCTGGGCGGGGCAGGGGTGCGCTACTGGTCGGCGATTGCCAAGCACTACCAGCTGGACCTGGAAGTGGTGAACACCGAGGTCGACCCGACCTTCCGCTTCATGACCGTCGACTGGGACGGCCAGATCCGCATGGACCCTTCCTCGCCGTATGCCATGCAGGGCCTGATAGGCCTGCGTGAGCGCTTTGACGTGGCCTTCGCTTGCGACCCGGACCACGACCGCCACGGCATCGTTACCCCTGATGGCTTGCTGCAACCCAACAACTACCTCGCCGTGGCCATCGACTACCTGTTCCGCCACCGCCCGCAGTGGCGCAGTGACGCTGCCGTGGGCAAGACCGTGGTCTCCAGCGGCCTGATCGACCGCGTCACCCAGCGCCTGGGCCGTAAGCTGTACGAAGTGCCGGTGGGCTTCAAGTTCTTCGCCCAGGGCCTGTTCGACGGTTCGCTCGGTTTTGGTGGCGAAGAAAGTGCAGGGGCTTCGTTCCTGCGCCGCGATGGCTCGGTGTGGGCCACCGACAAGGACGGGTTGATCCCGGCCTTGCTGGCCGCCGAAATGACCGCCCGTACCGGGCGTAACCCGAGCCAGGCTTATGCCGACCTGACCGACGCGCTGGGCAAGCCGTTCGCCACTCGTGTCGAGGCCAAGGCGGACGCGCGGCAGAAGGCGTTGCTGAGCAAGCTGGCGCCGGAGCAGGTGAAGTCGACCGAGCTGGCCGGTGAGCCGATCGTGCAGATCCTCAGCCATGCTCCAGGCAATGGCCAGGCGATTGGCGGGCTCAAGGTGATGACGGCCAATGGCTGGTTCGCCGCGCGCCCGTCGGGTACTGAAGACATCTACAAGATCTACGCCGAAAGCTTCATCGACGAGGCGCATTTGCAGCGTCTGGTGCAGGAAGCACAAGTGCTGGTAGATGAAGCAATTGCCTGACCGGTAACAAAGCGCTTGGTTCTGTGGCGTGATGTAAATTAGAATTAATCTTATTTACTCCGCTGCAGGACTCACCTCATGATCGACGCCGCGCCGCCACCGGAGCCTGGCCTGCCTGCCCTGTACCGGGAGCATCGTGGCTGGCTTGAAACCTGGCTGCGCCGGCGTATGGGCAATGCCTGGGATGCCGCCGACCTCAGTCAGGATACATTTCTGCGCATTCTGGCCAGCGCCCAGCCGCTGGCAGACATACGCGAACCGCGCGCCTATCTGCTGACCGTGGGCAAGCGTTTGCTCAGCAACTTCCACCAGCGACGTAGCCTGGAGCAGGCCTACCTTGATGCCTTGGCGCAGTTGCCCGAGCAACACGTGCCGTCGCCAGAACAGCGCTGGGTACTGCTGGAAACCCTGCAGGCACTGGATGAACTGCTCGACGGCCTCAAGCCGGCGATACGCAAGGCCTTTCTCTGGCACCAGCTGGAAGGTTTGGGCTACGCCGAGATTGGCCAGCGCCTGGGCGTTTGCCAGCGCTCGGTGAAACGCTACATGGCGCAGGCTTACGAGCATTGCCTGTTGGCCGAGTTGCGATGAGCCCCCACACCCCAGAAACCCGCGAGGCGCTGCGTGCTGCGGCCCGTTGGCTGGCACTACTGGATTCTGGCGACGCAAGCGAAGCTGACCTGCTGCGCCTGGCGCAATGGCGCGCCAGCAGCCCCCTGCACGAAGACGCCTGGCAAAAGGCATCGCTGCTGCGAGCGCGGTTTGCCGGGTTGCCCGGCGCATTGGCGATGGCCGCCCTGGATCGCCCGGATGCCGGTCGTCGGGCACTGCTCAAACAAGCCCTGGGTGTGTCGGCGTTGCTGCCGTTGGCCTGGCTGGTGAGCCGTGAGCTGCCGCTGGATGCCTGGACCGCCGACATGCGCACCGCGGTAGGAGAGCGCAGGCAGGCAATGCTGAGCGACGGCACCTTGTTGCAGTTGAACACCGACAGTGCGGTCGATATCGAGCTGGGTGCAGGCCGCGTGGCACTGGTGCGCGGTGAAGTGGCCGTCAGCGTGCCCGCTAACCTGAGCCTCACCTTGCAGGTGCCTTACGGCCGGGTGGTGCTCAGTGAGGGCGAGGTGTGCCTGCGCCTGCTTGATGAGGCCTGCCGGGTGTCGGCGATCAAGGGTGCAGTCAGCCTGCAACCGCTGCGTGGTCCAGCCGTGATGCTACAGGCCGGCCAACAGGCCAGTTTGCAGGCGGCCGGCGTTGGCCCTGTCAAAGCCTTCGACGAATGGCAACTGGGCTGGCGCGAAGGCGCGCTACGGCTGGACGACCGCCCGTTGGGCGAGTTGCTGCGCGAACTGCGCAGGTATCGCCCCGGCGTACTGCGCTGGGCACCAGAACTGGAGCGCTTGCGTGTGACCGGCACGTTCCGCCTTGACGACACCGACCGGGTGCTGGCCCTGCTCGCCGCCAGCCTGCCGTTGCAAGTGCAGACCCGCACGCGTTATTGGGTGAGCCTGACCGCACGAGAAAAACGAGCATGAGGCTGTCCCCTTTTTTTCACTCGCCGGTCATTACCGGTAGGAGAAAATAAAAGGGGAGCCTTGTTCAATGCCTGCAGTAAAATCTTGCCGCCTGCGCCCACTGGCGCGCGCAGCACATCCATTGTTCGCGATGAGCCTGCTGTTGTGTGCACCCACCTGGGCCGATGAGCCGGCCCGGCGTACGTTCCAGGTAGCGCCAGCCAGCCTGGGTGCTGCTTTGACCCATTTCGCCGACCAGGCCGGTGTCAGCCTTTCGCTGGACCCGGCATTGGTAGAGGGCCGGCAAAGTAACGGCTTGTCCGGTCGTTACAGTGTCGATGAAGGCTTCAGCCAGTTGCTGCGCAGTAGTGGCCTGCAGGCGCTGCCGGTGGGTGAGGGGGCCTTCACCCTGATGCCTGCCCCCCAGGGCAGTGGCGCTCTGGAAATCGCCCCCACCAGCATCGTCGGCGGCCTGGCCGCAGGCAACGAAACGCAGCCGTATGCCGGTGGCCAAGTGGCACGCCAGGGGGCACAAGGCTTGCTCGGTTCGCGCGACTTCATGGAAACCCCATTCAGCATCAGCAGCTACACCAGCGACCTGGTCAAGAACCAACAGGCGCGCACCTTGGGCGAACTGATTGCCAGTGACCCTTCAGTGCGTGCTACCAACCCGGCGGGCGGGCGTTTCGAGCAGTTCACCATTCGCGGCTTCAGCCTGTTCAACAGCGATGTGGCCTACAACGGCCTGTATGGCATCTTGCCGACGTATTCGATCGACATGGAAATGGCTGACCGGGTCGACATCATCAAAGGCCCCAGCCAGTTGATCAACGGCATTTCGCCGCGTGGCAGCGTGGGCGGCGGTATCAATGTGCAGCCCAAGCGAGCCGCTGACAAGCCGATCACCGAATTCACCGGCAGCTACGCTTCGGCCGGCCAGGCTGGCGGCGCAGTGGATATCGGCCGTCGCTTTGGTGAAGACCAGCAGTTCGGCGTGCGCTTCAATGGCGTGAAGCAGGCCGGTGACACCGAATGGGATCACCAGCGCGTTGACCGCGAAATGGCGGTGCTGGGCCTGGATTTTCGAGGCGAGCGCCTGCGGCTCTCGGCGGACCTTGGCCACACCGAACGCGACACCGACGCCCCGCAGGAGCGTGTGCTGGTCGGTGCCAATGCCAAGGTGCCCAATGCCAATGATGTACGTCACAACTACGCCCAGGCCTGGAGCAAGGCGCGTACCAACGACACCTTCGGTGCGCTGAACGCCGAGTACGATATCAGCGAGTCGCTGCTGGCCTATGGTGCGGTCGGCGCGCGCAAGAGCAACCACGACTTCCTTCGCCATAACGTGTCGATCACCAACGATGCCGGCGACTTCACCGTGCAGCCGCGTGACTTTACCCGGGACGAGTCAGTGCGCACCGCCATGGCCGGTTTGCGTCACTGGTTCCATACCGGGCCGGTGAGCCACGAGCTGAACCTGGCCGCCAGCTATTACTACATGGACTTCACCAACGGCGGTGCGCGCTATGCCTCGGCGCCGAGCAACCTCTACAACCCGGTGGCCGCACCGTCACCCGCTACGCCAACCCGCCTCGACCCCGAGGTCTACACGGAAAACCGCTTTTCCGGCGTGGCCCTGGCCGATACCCTTGGCTTTTTTGACGACCGCCTGCTGTTGACCCTGGGGGCGCGCTGGCAACGGGTGCAGGTGGATGACTGGAGCGACGGCGTCAAAGGCGATACGGGCTATGACGAAGAAAAGGTCTCGCCTTCTGGGGGCGTATTGCTCAAGGTCACCGACCAGCTCTCGTTGTACGCCAACTACATGGAGGGTCTGAGCCAAGGCAAGATCGCCCCCTCGACCTCGATCAACGAAGACCAGATCTTCCCGCCGTTCACCAGCCGCCAGATCGAAGTGGGGGCCAAGTACGACCTCGGCCAGGTGGCCTTTACCGCCAGCGCCTTCCGCATCCGCCAGCCAGCCTACGAGACCAACCCCGCCTCGCGGGTATTCGGCCCCAATGGCAAGCGTGACAACCGCGGCATCGAGCTGAGTGTGTTCGGTGAACCGGTGCAGGGCGTGCGGGTGCTGGGTGGGGTGATGTATATCGACAGCGAACTCACCGACACTGTCGGCGGTGCCTACGATGGCAACCGTGCGCCGGCCACGCCCGAATACAACGTCAATCTGGGGGCTGAATGGGACGTGCCAGGGGTGAACGGCCTGACCTTCACAGCGCGCGGCATTCACTCAAGTTCCCAGTACCTGGACCAGAACAACAGCAAGCGCATCGACGGCTGGGAGCGTTATGACCTGGGTGCACGTTATGCCTTCAAGGTGGACGCCACCGAGGTTACCTTGCGGGCCAGTGTCGAGAATGTGCTCGATGATCGCTACTGGAGCTCGGCAGGGGCGTCGGATGACAGTGAGCCGGGGTTGACCCTGTCCACCCCGCGGACCTATCTGCTCTCGGCCACGGTCGGCTTTTAAACCGCACCCTTGTATACCCAGCGGAAGCGGACGTGCCCGCGAATCTGGCGACTCGGTGCACGGCACCGGCTTCGGCAGTGTTCGCGGCTGAAGCCCTTCCCACAGGGGAGCAGTTGCGTAGATGATCAGCCCGGCGCAAGCGCCCGCCCCAGCTTCTGCGCCTGCCCCTGCAACACCCGCATCAACTGCAGCGCTGCATGCGAGGGCGGCTCGAAGCGCGAATAGACGAAGCTGATATCGAAGTGAATCTCATCGGCCAACGGCACCACCGCCAGCCCGCTGTCCTGTGCAACGAACTCGTCGATCACGCTGATGCCCATGCCTTGCTTGACCAACGCCACAGCCTCGTTGGCATTGGTGAACGACAACAGTGATTTCAGTTGTAGCCCGCGGCGCCCGATGTGTTCGGCCAACAGCTTGCCAAACGGCATGTCGGGCCGGAACAGCAGCAACGCGTGGCCCTCCAGCTGCTGCAGGGTCAGCGCGGGCTGACCGGCCAAAGGGTGACCCGGCGGCATCACCACTACCATGCGTCCACGCATGAACGCTTGCGAATGCAGGTGGTCGTGCACCACCGGCAGGGCGGCGATCGACAGGTCGACCTTCTTCGACAAGATCTGGTTGGGCATTTCGCCCATCAACGAGGTTTGCCACTCGATATTCAGTGACGGTGATTCACGCTTGAGCTGGGCCAGGGCCATTGGGATCACCACCGTGGACAACGATGCACTGCACGAGATACGCAACTTGCGCTGGCCGCCAGCGCCCAGCGCCAGGGCACATTCGTTGACCTGCAACGCTGCCTGGTACACCCGCTCGACCTCGCGAAACAGCACCTGCGCTTCGGCCGTCGGCACCAGGCGGTTGTTGACGCGCTCGAACAGCGGGTAGGCCAGGCGCGCTTCGATGTACTGGATCAGCTTGCTCACCGCCGGCTGCGACACATACAGCAATTTGGCCGCCGCGCTGATCGAGCCCGTCAGCATCACCGCCCTGAACACTTCCATGTGCCGAAGTTTGAACACCATGGGGCTTGCGTCCGCGCCTTCGTTGCCAAGCAGCATGTGTATTACCTTCGGTTATGGTTTTCGCCATCTGGGTATGAGCGTCAAAGCCGGCCACACAGTATCGTGAACCCCAGCCTAATCGCCCTTGCGGCGCACAATAACAAGATCTGCAGACAAGCGCAGTGGCGCTTGACGGGAGTGCTGCGTGAACATATTTGACGAAGCGAAGATCGATTGCCATAACCATTTGTTTGACCCTGCCCGTTTCCCCTATCACCCCGATGCACCCTATGCGCCCTCCGGCCAGGAGGTCGCCACCCAGGCGCAGTTCACTCGGGTGATGGACGCTTACGGCGTACAACATGCCTTGCTGGTGGGCCCCAACAGCGGCTACCACACCGACAACCGCTGCCTGCTGCATGCCTTGGCCAGCGGGCAGGGGCGGCTCAAGGGGGTGGCGGTGGTCAAGGCGGACATCAACCTCGATGCGCTGGCGGCGTTGCAGGCGCAAGGCGTGGTGGGTATCGCCTTCAACCCCGCGCTGTACGGGGTAGCCAGCCTAAAGGGCGTTGACGGGCTGTTCGGCAAGCTCGCCGAGCTTGGCATGTTCGCCCAGCTGCAGGTGTGTGACGACCAGTTGCTGGACCTGCACGGCCTGCTGCAAGGCTCGCAGGCTCGTCTGTTGATTGACCATTGCGGCCGCCCGGATGTCGCTGCCGGTGTGCAGCAAGCCGGCTTCCAGGCGTTGCTGCGGCTGGCCGACAGTGGCCGCGCCTGCGTGAAGCTGTCAGGTATGCAGAAGTTTGCCGCAGCGGATGCCTTGTTCGAGCAAAGCAGTGCATACGTGCAGGCCCTGCTCGAAGCCTTTGGCGCCCAAGCCTGTGTGTGGGGTTCGGACTGGCCGTTCATTCGCCAACCCGCGCGGGTGGACTACGGCCCGCTGCTGAAGCTGGCCGAGCGCCTGATGCCGGATGCCCGGCTGCGCCGCACGGTGATGTGGGAGACCCCTCGGCGATTGTTCGGGTTTGCCTAGCCGGTGGCCTGTGTGGCATCGGCCTGGCGACAGCCTTTACCACGGGTTTTGTGTTCGGCCTCGGCGGCGGGAGGGCGACCTATTGAATGGGCAGGACTTGGCACACCTGACGGCGTTGGAGCTGGCGGCGGGTAGCCAGCCGCGCGCGAACTGCGGGCGACGTGTCAGCGTGGAAGTGTCGTCCGTTGGCGTGCCCGTACCTCAACGCTTGCAAGCTGCGGCACGGGCAACCCAGGCGTGGCTGGACGGGCAGGTGGCAGTCACCCGCCGTCATTCAGGCCTGTGGTCATTGCTGATCGGGCACCACGGCGATCACGTCGATCTCCATCAGCCATTCGGCCTGGGCCAACCCGGCCACCACCAACCCGGTGGAAATCGGGAACACGCCCTTGAGCCACTTGCCCACCTCTTTGTACACCGGCTCGCGGAAGCGCGGGTCGGTGATGTAGGTGGTGGTCTTGACGATGTGCGACAGGTCCGAGCCGGCTTCTTCAAGCAGTTGCTTGACGTTCTTCATCGCCTGTTCGGTTTGTGCGCGCGGGTCACCCAGGCCGACCAGTTTGCCTTCGAAGTCGGTACCGACCTGACCGCGCACGTAGATGGTATTGCCCGCCCGTACGGCCTGGCACAAGTCGTTGTCCAGGGTCTGGTTGGGGTAGGTTTCCTTGGTGTTGAACATGCGGATGCGAGTATGGGTAGGCATCAGTGGGCTCCGAGGGTGCTGACATTGCTGATCTTGGCAGTTTGCTGCTCATCCTCTGCGCGTTGCTCGCGGTCGCGGTAGGCGGTGTAGGTACGCTGCGTGGCAATGTGGCCGGCTACGTGCTTGGCGTCGTGCCACACCCCCCAGATGAACGATGAACCACGGCGCGACAACCACGGCAGGCCGAGGAAGTACACGCCCGGTTCGCGGGCCACACCACGCTGGTGCTGGGGCTTGCCGTTGGCATCGAAGGTGTCTACCTGCAGCCAGCTGAAGTCCACGCCGTAACCGGTGGCCCAGATGATGCTGCTGACGCCGGCCTTGGCCAGGTCCAGTTGCTGCAGCGGGTTGCGCATGCACTCCGGGTCGGCCAGGCGCTGGCGGGCTTCGGGCTCTTGCGGCAGGTCCAGGCCGTTGCGTTCGATGTAGGCATCGGCCGCATCCAGTAGGGCCAGGTAGTTTTCGTCGCCGCGGTTGATGTTCTCGACCAGGTTGTCCTGGAAGCGCGCTACGCCGTTTTCAAACGACTGGGTCAGGCCGACCAGGGTCATGCCCTGGTGGGCGAGGGCGCGGAAGTCCACGGTGTGGCCACCGCGGGCGCCGCTGACCGCGATGGTCACATGCTCGCGACCGGGCTTGGCAATTTCTGCGTCCCACTCGCCCAGTACGCCCAGCCACCAGCAGAAGTCGCGGTTGCGGTAGGCACGCGGCGGGCGGTCGTGGGCGCCGACCGACAGGTACACCTGGCGTCCGGCACGCATCAATTCCTCGGCAATCTGCACGCCGGAGGAACCGGCACCGACCACCAGTACCGCGCCTTCAGGCAGCTGCTCTGGGTTGAAGTAAGCGGCGGAATGAATCTGGTGCAGGTTGCTGTCTTTCGGCGCGATGGCCGGGATCACCGGCTTCTGGAACGGGCCGGTGGCGGCGACTACGCGGTTGGCGCGAATCACGCCTTCATTGGTTTCGATGGTGAAGCCTGGGCGGTCGCTGTTACGCACCACGCGCTTCACTTCAATGCCGGTGCGCACGGGCAGGTTGTACTTGCGTACGTACTGCTCGAAGTAGTCGGCCACCTGGTCCTTGCCGGCGAACGCATCGGCGTCGAGGTTGAATTCCAGCCCCGGGAAGCGGTCGTGCCAGGCCGGGCCGTTGGCGACCAGCGAGTCCCAGCGGCCGGTACGCCAGGCCTGCGCGATGCGGTTGCGCTCCAGTACCAGGTGCGGCACGCCAAGCTTGCTCAGGTGTTCGCTCATGGCCACGCCGGCCTGGCCGGCGCCGACGACGAGGGTGTCGATTTCGAGGTTGTTCAGTGTCATGTCCGAGCCCTTGTTCAGGCGGTTTTTGTCAGGTCGGTTTGGAGGACCGCCGTTGCCTGGAGCCAGACTAGGGATGCCGTGGAAATGGCGAAAATAGTATTTAGCTGGTGCTTGCCGATAAAACGGCGAAGGCCTTGAGTTCTCTGGCCTGCGGGGTGGGTTGCCCGGGTGGGTGAGGTGGTTTTTCGAGCGGGTGCAGAGAGCGGCGCCTTGAGCATAGTTTTTTCCTGCCTACCCCCTCGGAAAAAGGTCGTTTCGCCCGCCAGAAGGTTCCACTCAGAATGCCGTGTATCGCACAGCACAACAGGAACCATGACATGACGTTCTCCATCATCGGTCGTTGCCAGGAAACCGGCCAGGTCGGTATCGCCATCAGCTCGTCGAGCATCGCCGTGGGTGCCCGTTGCCCCTGGGTGCGTGCCGGTGTGGGCGCGGTCTCTACCCAGAACATCACCCTGCCGGCGCTAGGCCCGCAGATTCTCGATGCCCTTGAGCATGGCCAGTTACCGCCTGCCGCTGCGCTGGACAGGGTGCTCAGTGCCAATGGCTGGAGTGAGTACCGCCAGGTCACGGTGATCGACAGTCACGGCCAGGTGGCATTGTTCACCGGGCGGGAAGCACTGGGCACACACCATGCAGTGGCCGGCGAACAATGCGCGGCGGCTGGCAACCTGCTGTCCTCGACCCAGGTGATCGAAGCCATGGTGCTGGCCTTCGAGCAGGCCGGCGGCCATCTGGCCGATCGCCTGCTGGCAGCCATGCACGCGGCGATGGCAGCGGGTGGCGAAGCCGGGCCCGTGCACTCGGCGGCGCTGAAGATTGCGGGCGAGCTGACCTGGCCGCTGGTGGACCTGCGCGTCGACTGGGCCGATAGTGACCCGATCGGCGTGCTTGATGGCCTGTGGCAAGCCTATCGCCCCCAGATGCAGGATTACGTTACCCGCGCCCTCAACCCGACCGCCGCGCCAAGCTATGGGGTGCCGGGCGATGAGTGAATTTGCCAGCCGCGCGCTGCTGGCCCGGCTGATCGGCTTTGCCACGGTGAGCCGCGACTCCAACCTGGCGCTGATCGGTTTTATCCGTGACTACCTGGCCGAGTTGGGAGTGGAATGCGAGCTGTTCCATAACCCGGAGGGCACCAAGGCCAACCTGTTCGCCACCATCGGCCCCAAGGATGTTGGCGGTGTGGTGCTGTCTGGCCATACCGATGTGGTGCCAGTGGATGGCCAGGCCTGGACGGTCGAGCCGTTTGCCCTGAGTGAGTGTGAAGGCCGCCTGTATGGCCGCGGCACGGCCGACATGAAAGGCTTTATCGCCTCGGTGTTGGCTGCTGTACCCGCTTTTCTCGCCCAGCCGTTGCGCATGCCGGTACACCTGGCATTTTCCTATGACGAAGAAGTCGGTTGCCTGGGCGTGCGCTCGATGCTGGCTGCCCTCGAACAGCGCCCGTGTAAACCACGGCTGTGCCTGATCGGTGAACCTACCGAACTCAAACCGGTGCTGGGGCACAAGGGCAAGCTGGCAATGCGTTGCCAGGTACAGGGGGCGGCGTGCCATTCGGCGTACGCGCCGTATGGGGTGAATGCCATCGAGTATGCGGCGAAACTGATTGGCAAGTTGGGTGACATCGGCGATGCCCTGGCACTGCCGGCTTATCACGACGAGCGCTTCGATCCGCCGTTCTCCACGGTGCAGACCGGCGTGGTCAAAGGGGGCAGGGCGCTGAACATCGTGCCGGCCGAGTGCGAGTTCGATTTCGAAGTACGCGCGCTCCCTGGGTTCGAGGCGCAGGCGGTGGCCGACCAGTTACAAACCTATGCTGAAACCGAGTTGCTGCCACGTATGCGCAAGGTCAACATCGCCAGCGCCATTCGCCTGGAGCCGCTGAGTGCCTATCCGGGGCTGGCGACACCGGAGGACAGCGAGGCTGCGAGGTTGGTGGCGTTGCTCAGTGGCTCGGATACGTTCGGTACGGTAGCGTTTGGTACCGAAGGTGGCCTGTTTGACCAGGCGGGCATCCCCACCGTGGTGTGCGGGCCTGGCAGCATGGACCAGGGCCACAAGCCGGATGAGTTTGTCAGTGTCGAACAGTTGCGGGGCTGCGATGCCATGCTGCTGAGGCTGGTGGACTACCTCAAGCAGGCTTGATGGTCGCGACGGTGGATGGGCCGCAGCGCGGCCCCGGTGACTCAGAAGGTCGCCTTGACCTGCAGGCCAACCACCAGTGCGTTGTCGATGTCTTTGCCCGAAAACGCCCCTGGCTCGATGATGTATTGCACATCCGGGCGCAGGTTCAGCCATGGCGTGGCCTGGTAGCCGTAGCTCAGTTCGATCAACTGCTCGGCGCTGTCGATATCCGGGAACTGCTGGCCCGCGTTGAAAGCGGCATCTTCCAGCACGTCGCGGCTACGCGGGTTGGGCACGGCCCGGCCATAACCCAGTGCCACGGTATCCTTCGGGCGGCCTTCGAACGGTTTGTACAGCACCACGCCGGCGCCATACCACTTGGTGAACGGCGAAGCAGCCTTGCTTGACGCCGAGTACTGGCCGAAGGCGTGCAGGCTTCGGCCTGGGGAGGCCTGGTCGTTCCACACTGCCTGGTCGACCAACAGGTAATGGCCACCTCGGCCGGACACTTCATCGTCGCTGCCGATGCGTTTCACATCGGAGCTGTCGTAGTAGTAGCCCAGCTTGTACTCACCTGGCAGTTCACCTTGCAGCTTGTAGATAAGCTCTACCGGTACCACGGTGCCGGTGGTGTGCTTGGGCCCCAGGTGCCAGGCGCGGCTGGAGTTGCCGTTGCTTTCGGGGTCAACGTTGAACGCCGCCACGCGCAGTTGCCAGGAAGGCGACAGGTCGTACTTCACCCGCACACCGAGGTGGGCGTTGGGGTAGTTGGCCCAGCCACTGCCGCCGGACATGTTCAGCGGGTGGCCGCAAAAGCCGGCGTTCATGAAATTGCACAGGATGCCGCTGTCCAGGCCGCCGAGGTCGTTGCCCATGGCCATGTAGCCGAGCTTGACGTTGAGCGCCGGGGTGAACAGCGTGCGCTCGTAGCTCAGCTCGGTCAGGCGGGTGTAGAGGCCGCCGTAGTTTTCCTGGATCGGCAGGCGGTTGCCTACCAGGTCTTCCGAGGCGCTGTTACCGCGGCGGTCGTTGATGGTCAGCTGGACCTTGCCGCCGTTGTCCAGGCCGTACAGTTTCGACAGGTCGAACTGCACGCCCAGCTTGACGTTCTGCGAATAGCGCGCCGAGCGGTGCAGGCCACCATGGGCGTTGTAGGCGGTTTCACCGCTGTAGTCGCCGGTGATCTTGACGCCGTCTTCTTCGAGTTGATGGCGCAGGCCGCCCCAGTCACCGGTCAGGGTGCTGCGGGTCAGCAGGTCGTCGTTGGCAAGGGCAGTGGTGCTGGCCAGGGCCAGCAGCAGGGTGGGGGTGATGCGAATTGCGGATGGCATTACAGAATCTCGGATTGTCTTTGAGGGGCATTCGCGGGCAAGCCCGCTCCTACAGGGCCGGTGTAAGCCTTGTAGGAGCGGGCTTGCCCGCGAAGCAGGCGACGCGGTCTTACGGCAGAGCGTAAGAAATCACGTAGTCGCCACGATCAGTCGACTGGCGTGCACCGCCAGCAGTGATCACCACGTATTGCTTGCCGGTTTTCGGCGAGACGTAGGTCATCGGGCCGCCCTGGCTGCCAACGGGCAGGCGAGCCTTCCAGATTTCCTTGCCATTGCTGCTGTCGTAGGCGCGCAGGTAGAAGTCCTGGGTGCCGGCGATGAACACCAGGCCGCCTTGGGTCGACAGGGTGCCGCCCAGCGTTGGCAGGCCGATCTTGATCGGCAGGTGCATGCGGATGCCGAGCGGGCCGGTGTCTTCAACGGTGCCGACCGGTACCTGCCAGGCTACCTGGCGGGTCTTCATGTCGATGGCGGTCAGGGTGCCGAACGGCGGTGCCTGGCATGGAATGCCTGCGACCGACAGGAAGCGGTTCTTGTTCACGGCATACGGGGTGCCCTTGAGCGGTACCGCGCCCATGCCAGTGTTCAGTGCTTCGCCACCGGATGCTGCACCACCTTTGTTCTGCGAAGGAATCATCTGGATCCACAGGCCCAGACGCATGTCGTTGACGAAGATGAAGCCATGTACCGGGTCGGTAGAAATGCTGCCCCAGTTCATGCCACCCAGCGAACCCGGGAAGCTCAGCGACAGGTCGGTGCCCGGCGCGGTGTACAGGCCGTCGTAGCGCATCTTCTTGAAGTCGATGCGGCACAGCAGCTGGTCGTAAGGGGTGGCACCCCACATGTCCGATTCGGTCAGGGTCTGCGCGCCAATCTGCGGCATGCCCACCGACTTGGGCTGGGTAGCGGAGTACGGCTCGTTCGGGATGTTGCTTGGCTTGACCGGTACTTCGTCGACCTGGGTCAGCGGTTTGCCGGTGGCGCGGTCGAGCACGTAGATCTGCCCGGCCTTGGTGCCGATCACCACGGCAGGTACCGACTGGCCGTCGTCCTTGGTGAAGTCGATCAGGCTTGGCTGCATGGGCAGGTCGAAGTCCCAGAGGTCGTTGTGCACGGTCTGGAACACCCACTTCTGGTTGCCGGTGGTGGCGTCCAGGGCCAGCACCGAAGCGCCGTAAGTGTGGTCCAGTTTGCTGCGCTCTACGCCGTAGATGTCAGTGGACGACGAACCCATCGGCAGGAACACGGTGTTCATCGCCGGGTCGTAGGACATCGGCGCCCAGCTGTTCGGGGTGCTGCGCACGTAGGTGCTGTCGGCCTGTGGTGCCTGGCGATCTTCCGGGTTGCCCGGGTCGAAGGCCCAGCGCATTTCACCGGTGATCACGTCAAAACCACGGATCACGCCACCTGGCATGTCGGTCTGGACGTTGTCGGCAACACGGCCGCCGACCACTACGGTAGTGCCGGCCATCAGTGGTGCCGAGGACAGCTGGTAGTAGGAGTCCGGTACATCACCCAGGCCGGCCTTGAGGTCAACCTGGCCATTGTTGCCGAAGCCCTGGCAGAACTCGCCGTTGTCGGCGTCGACGGCAATCAGGCGGCCGTCGATGGTGTTGGTCAGCAGGCGACGCTGGCAGTTGGCACCGGCCGCTACGCTAACGCTGGTGATCGGCGAGCTGTTCGGCTGGGTTGGCTGGGCGATGGCGGCAGTGGCGTCGAAGTAGGCCATGCCACGGCAACGCTGCCAGACCTTGGACTGGGCGTTGATTTCGTTCTTCCACAGTTCTTTGCCGGTGTCGGCATCGAGTGCGATCAGGTTGTTGTGCGGGGTGCAGATGAACACCTTGCTGCCGATCTGCAGCGGGGTGAGCTGGTCTTCGGCACCGTTGCCGTCACTGATCGCGACGTCGCCGGTGTGGTAGGTCCACGCTACCTTCAGCTTGTTGACGTTGTCACGGTTGATCTGGTCAAGCGCGGCGAAGCGGCTGCCACCTTCGGTGTTGCCGTAGTGGGCCCAGTCTTTCTGTTCCTTGCCGGTTTCGACTGGGGTCATGCCAGGGCCTTTGCCGTTGGGAGCAACGCTTGGGTGGGCAACGAACATGTTGCCGACAGCGACCACCAGCACCACGGCCATTACCCCGGCGACGCCGTAGGCACCGCGCCCGGCGCTGGCGCCATTGGCACGCGCCAGCAGCGGGTAGACCAGCGCCACGACCATGCCGATTGCGCCGAACATGAACAGGCGCGAGAACAGCGGCCAGAACACCAGGCCCGCATCGATCAGTGCCCAGATGGCAGTGCCGATCAAGAACACGGCATACAGCCAGGCGCCAGCCCTCTTGCGCCGAGCAATGAGGACACCGGCGATGGCCATGGCCAAGCCGCCGATCAGGAAGTACCAGGAACCGCCCAGACCGGCGAGCTTGACGCCGCCAGCAGCCAGGAGGAGGCCGAGCAGGGCGACGATCACGCCCAGGCCGACCAGGATGAAGTGTGTGGCGCCAGAGGCGCGCGGTGTTTCTTTCATGCCAGGGATCTCAGCAGGTGGAATGCGCGCAGTTTAAGCCCTTAGCTTGCTAATTAACAAGTTGGTACATAATTGAGCGAGGCTGATTGTCGCAGGGCTGAACTTACGAAGATGTGGCTAAAAGTATAGATAAGGTGCTGAAAAACGCATTGAACGGGGCGTTTATGAGGCCTCTTCGATTTGTATTCATGCTTTGGTCGTAAGCCCAACCTTGCACGGCGACGGGGCAACTGCGCCTTGTGCACGGGCAGGCATGGCCCCTTCATGCCGGCCATGGGGTGCTGCTGCTATAGAACACCGCGAGCCAGATGGTGGCTGTGCCGGGCGCGGTCCATTCCACGCGGTGGCGGTGGTGCGGGGGGATGTCCAGACAATCGCCCGGCGCCAGCAGGCGGGTGTGGCGCTCGTGCTCGAAACGCAGGGCGGCAGCCCCCCTGAGCAACATGATCCACTCGCCTTCGGCCTGGTCGTACCAGAAGCCGGGTGGGCTTGCCTGCCCGCTGGAGACGATACGCTCCACGCGTACGCCTGGGCGGCTGAGCAATTCGTCGACACGTTCGGCGCTGGCGGGATCGCAGGGCGGCAGGGCGGTCAGCAGGTTGTTCAGCGTCATGGCAAGCCTCCTTGGAATTGGGTTGATTTCACTATGGACGCGATTGCCGTGGGGCGCGCTGCTTGACCCGCTCGGCGGTTTGTAAGAACTTTCCGGTTTTTGGAAGACGGGCTGAACATGGACAAGCTGCTGGCGATGAAAATGTTCGTGGCCACTGTCGATGCTCAAGGCTTTTCTGCTGCCGCGCGCAGGCTAGGGCTGGCGACATCGTCGGTGACACGTCTGGTCGATGCCCTGGAAGCGTCGTTGGGCGCCACCTTGCTCAACCGTTCGACGCGCCAGGTCAGCCTGACCGAAGCCGGCGCCCGTTACTACGAGCGGGCACGGGGCATTTTTGAAGCACTGGACGAGGCTGATGCCAGCATCGCCGATCGCGGCGAGGAGCCTGTTGGTGTACTGCGCCTGAGCCTGCCAGTGGAGTTCGGCCGGCGGGTCATCGCCCCGCACCTGGGGCCGTTTCTGGCGCAGCACCCGGCACTGGAACTGGACATCGACCTCAGCGACCGCCTGGACGACTTGCTTGACGGGCGCTATGACCTGTCGATTCGCCTGGGCGACCCCTCGCCCAATGACGAGCTGGTGTGCCGCCGGCTGGGCGGTTTTCAGCGTTGGCTGGTGGCCAGCCCGGCTTACCTGGCCGGGCGTGAGCCACTGCAGCATCCCCGGGAGTTGCTTGACCATGCCTGCCTGCGCTTTCGCTATGGGCAGAAAGCGCGCCCCTGGCGCCTGACCTGTGGCCAGGACAGCCTGGAGCTGGATGTAAGCGGGCCATTGCGCAGCGCCAATGCCGACATGTTGCGTGAAACGGCACTGGCAGGCAGTGGTATCGCACTGCTGGCCGACTGGCTGGTACGCGAGGATGTGCTGGCGGGGCGCCTGCAGCGGGTTTTCCCCGACTGGCAGGCCAGCCCTGGCACGGCCAATAGCAGCATCAACGCCTTGTATATGCCCAACCACCGGGGCTCACGGCGGGTAAACGCATTCATCGACTTTTGCGAAAATTTGCTCATACGCGGCAACTAGTGTTGCGCTGTGCGCAAAGCCGCATTGCGCCACCGCCGGATTCTCGGCGATGGCGTGCATGGGTAAGGTGGCCAGCATCTCCCCATCCCTTGTCGAGGAACTTCGCATGAACCCCTCCCTTGCGACAGCGCAACCGGCAGCCGCCAGCCTGAGCCGGGCTCTGGTAGTGCTGCTGGCGTTCTGCTGCGGCGCGATCGTCGCCAACATCTACTACGCCCAGCCCATCGTCGGGCTGATCGCACCGGACCTTGGGCTGTCCACCGAGCATGCCAGCCTGATCGTTTCTCTCACTCAGCTGGGATATGCCCTGGGCCTATTGTTGCTGGTACCGCTGGCCGACCTGCTGGAAAACCGCCGCCTGATGGTGGCCACCGCGGTCCTGGCGTGCGTCAGCCTGCTGCTGGCGGGTACCAGCAGCAGCGGCCAGGGCCAGCTGTTCCTGGGTTACGCACTGCTGATCGGCTTCAGTTCGGTGTCGGTGCAGATGCTCATCCCGCTGGCAGCGCATCTGGCGCCGGAGCAGCAGCGTGGTCGTGTGGTTGGTAACATCATGGGCGGCTTGCTGCTGGGCATCCTGCTGGCGCGACCGCTGTCGAGCCTGGTGGCCGACCACTTCGGCTGGCGTGCGGTGTTCATTGGCGCCGCAGGGGTAATGCTGGCGATCATCCTGCTGCTGGTGTTGACCTTGCCGCAGCGGCGTCCCGAGCACAAAGCCAGCTATGCCGGGTTGATGCTGTCGCTGCTCACACTGCTGCGTCGTTATCCGCTGTTGCGCCAGCGTTCGTTTTACCAGGCACTGATGTTTGCAGCGTTCAGCCTTTACTGGACGGCGGTGCCGATGGCGCTTGCCGGTGAGCATGGCCTGTCACAAAGCCAGATCGCTGTGTTCGCCCTTGTCGGCGCGGTGGGTGCCGTTGCTGCGCCCATGGCCGGCCGCCTGGCCGATGCCGGGCATGCCCGGGCCGGCTCGCTGCTGGCGCTGTTGCTGGCGCCAGCGGCCTTGTTGATGGGGCTGACAGTGCCGGGTTACAGCGTGATTGGCCTGGGCCTTACCGGCGTGTTGCTGGACTTTGCGGTGCAGATGAACATGGTCATCGGCCAGCGCGAAGTGTACGCACTGGACCCTGCCAGCCGCGGGCGGCTGAATGCGGTGTACATGACCAGCATTTTCCTTGGCGGGGCGCTGGGGTCGGCGGTGGCCAGTGCGCTGTTCAGCCAGTTTGGCTGGCAGGGTGTGGCACTGGTGGGGGCGGGGTTGCCGGGTGTGGCGCTGGTTGTGTTTCTACTCAAAGCGCGCCGGGGTTGAACCGGTACGCGATGGAGGGCACGGGCTTCGCCCGTGTTCGCGGGCCCGCTATCGGCCAAGCGGCAGCGCCAGGCCAATCAAGGCAAACAGGCTGCCGCAGCAGCGATTGAAACCTTTACCTCCCTTGGCCAGCCAAGGCCGAATGCGAAACGCCAGGCGTGCCAGCAAATACTCGACCAGGAACTCGACGCTGGCAAAGGTCGCGGCCATCACCGCAAACTGCAGCACCAGCCCTCGCTGTGGGTCGATGAACTGCGGCAGGAAGGCACCATAGAACAGCAAAACCTTGGGGTTGGCCATGGCCGAAAGCAGGCCCTGGCGAAACAGCCCCGCATTGCCGCGCCGCGCGCTTTGCTCGGTCAGTTCCAGCTGCAGGCCTGGGCTGCGCCACAGTTGAATGCCTAGCCAGATCAAATAAGCCCCACCCACCCACTTCAGGACGCCCAGCACCGACGCCGAGGTTTGGAGCAGTGCGCTGAGGCCGTACATGGCCAAGGCGATGAGGGCGCTGAAACCCAATACCCCGCCCACGATGGTGAACAGCGTTCGTCGTGCGCCATATAGCGCGCCATGGGTCAACGCCAACAGGCTGTTAGGCCCCGGGGTCAGCGACAGACCGATGCTGGCCAGCAGGTAGATGAGCCAGGTGTCCAGTGCCATGCTGAAAAATACCTTGTTCGAGAGAGGGCGCCAGTCTATGGCGCAACGCTCAAGCTGGAAGAGTATTATCTGGTCATAAAAGGGTCTTTTCTGGACGTGGTTTCATGCCGCCCGACATCCGCTTGCTGATCATGCCGTTACCGGATTTTGCCTTGCTGCCGTTTGGCGCCTTTCTCGACAAATTGCGCTTCAGCGCCGACGACGAGGACTACAGCCAGCAACGCTATTGCAGCTGGACGGTGGCGGGGCTCAGCCTTGAGCCGATACCGTCGAGCAGTGGCGCGGTACTGCAGGTCGAGGCCATTGCTGATCAGCTCGAGCTGAACTGTTTCGACTACCTGGTGGTGTTTGGCGGCCGCAGTGCCATGGCCACCGCAGCGCTGGCGCCACGTTACCAGGCTTTGCTCAGGCAGGCCGCCAAGGCGGGTGTCAAGCTGGTGGGGGTCGACAATGGCGCCTTCCTGCTGGCGGCCTGCGGCCTGCTGCAGGGGCACAAGGTGGTGGTGCACTGGCGTCACGAAGCCGAGTTTCGTGCTGCTTTTCCGCAGTTGCAGCTGCTGAGCGAGCAGTTGTACTGCATCGATGGCAATCGCATCACGTGCGCCGGTGGCACTGCCGCCATAGACCTGGCCGTTGCCCTACTTTCACGCGCTTGCGGGCGAACGCGTGCGCTCAAAGGGCTGGCTGACATGCTGGTGGACGAGACCCGCGACAGCCGTCACGCCTTGCGCTCGCTGGAGCTGGGTGCCGGTCAGGGGCGCCAGGTGCAGCGGGCGCAAGCACTGATGCGTCATCACCTGGGCACGCCGTTGGCCGTGGAGCAACTGGCTGCGGAACTGGGCATCAGCCGGCGTCAACTGGACCGGCAGTTCCAGGCCAGCCACGGCATGAGCACCAAGGCCTGGTGGCTGGAGATGCGCTTGCAGCAGGCGCGCTGGCGTTTACTCAACTCCAGCCACAGCCTGGCGCAGATTGCCGATGAGGTGGGCCTGGGGGATGCCAGCTACCTTGGCAAATGCGTGCGGCGTCGGTTTGGTTGTACGGCCTTGCAGTTGCGTGCAGGCAATTGCCCCTTCACGTGACCTACTGCGGCGTCCCGAACACGCCTGTCCAGTAGATCCCGGCATCACTCTTGGGGTCCACCGCATAGGCAGCGCCCAGTTCACGGAAAGCCGGATTCATCAGCGTGGCGCAGTGCCCCGGGCTGTCCAGCCAGCCGTTGACGACCTTTTGCGCTGTGTCACGCCCGGCAGTGATATTTTCGCCGATCTGCTGGTACAGGTATCCGGCCAGTTCCGCCCGGTCACCGGGTGTGCGGCCATCTTTATCGATGTGGTCGAAGAAGTTCTGGTTGGCCATCGCCCGTGTGTGGTTGGCGGCGACCCCGGCCAGCACTGTGCTCCAGCTGAGTGCCGGGGCGGCGGCAAACGGCTGGCCGCCGCATTGCCGTGGCACCTTGCGCGCGGCGTTGACCTCCTGCAGCACCTTCTGCCCCTCGGCTTGCCAGTCGCCCAGGCGGCCGGTGAGCAGCGGCCGTGCCAGCACGATGCGCCAGTCGCGGCCCTCCTGGCTGACGCCGATATCGACGAATTGCGGATCGAGCACCACCTGGCAGAAGCTTTCCTCAATGGCATGCATGGCGGCGCGTGCATCGCGTGGCCCCGACAGGCTGATGGCCTGGACGCTGACCATTGGGTAGGCGGCGCGGGTCATGGCCTGTTGCAGGTCGCGGGTGCCCTCTGGCGACAGCGCCAGACGTGTGTCGCTGTTGAGCGGCGGCAGTTCCAGCGACGCCCCGCCACCGCAGGGCTGGGCCTTGCTGCGGTAGACATTGATCGAATCGATCAACTGCGCCTCTTCGCCGGTGGCTGCCAGCGCCCCGGTCGAAACGACCAGGCCCAGTGACAAGGCGACAACGGATGTCAGGACGCGCATGTGGATCTCCCTATGACTGGCAGCGTCGTGGTGTGCGCTGCTCATCCTACACAAGCCCGCGGCTTTTGGCCCGAGGTCGTGCAAGACAATGAAAACGCCGGCAATCGTTACTGGCGGCAAAAGAGGGAGTAGACCCCTGGTCGGTGGAAAAGTGCGGTCAGTTGCCAGTCATTCGCATCGGGCCAGCGTTGTCAGCCGTTTACGCGTCAATGGGCCAATGCCTGGTTCGGCTTGTAGAACAGGAAGTGGGTGGTCTGCGCGGTCTTGCGATAAGCCTTGGCCCAGTCGGGGCGCACCGTGCGGTCGTGGAAGTACAATGCGCCACCGGTGGGGTCTTTCAACTGCTGGTTCAGTGCCTTGCGTGCGATCTCTTTGGCAACGTCGTAGCGTTGCGGTTCCTCGACCTGGTCCGGGCGCCCGTCACACCACCATGAGAACTGACAGGCCTTGGCCTCCACACCCTGTTTGACTACCGCGCAGATGGTGTCGGGAAAGCCATCGTGGCCCAGGCGGTTGAGCACCACACTGGCCACTGCGGTCATGTCTTTGGCGTCGGCGCCTTTGGCTTCCCAGTAGATGGTACGTGCCAGGCAGGTGATGCTGTCATCCAGCGGCGCCTTGCCAGCCGGGTCCACTGCCCGCGCTTCGCCGGGGGTCAGTTTCTCCGCTTTTTTGGGGGGAGGTGCATCTTCAACGACCTTTTCTTCAAGCATTTCGGCCTTGTCCTCGGCAACGGCGGCTTTGGCCGGGTCAGCGGCATGGAGGGGGCCTGCGAGCAGGGCCGAGGTCAAGCCGATCAGCATGCAGTAAAGGCGCATGGGCGAACTACCAGGCGGTGGGCAGAATTTCAGTCTAGCCAAGCGTAAGCATTAACACCAAAGGCAGGGTAGCGGCGGCGGCCACGGTCTGCAGAGCGATGATGGTGGCCATCAGTGGCGCATTGCCGCCCATTTGCCGGGCCATGACATAAGATGACGAAGCGGTGGGCAGCGCCTGGAACAACACCGCCACCACCGCAGCCTGGCCACTCAGGCCGAGCAGCCGGCAAAGGCCCCAGGTGGTCAGTGGCATGACCAGGAACTTGAACGCCGATGCTGCCATCAGCGGCCGCACCTGCTGGCCGAGGCTGGCGCCACCCAGTGCTGCGCCGACACACAGCAAACCCAGAGGCAGGGCGGCGTGGCCCAAGGCCTTGACCGTGGCGTCGATACCGGCTGGCAAGCCCAGCCCCGAGACCCGTAGCATCAGCCCGCCAGCGCAGCCGACGATCAACGGGTTGGCGAAGATCGCCCGAAGCACTGTGGCAGGGGAACTGTGACGGGCGCTGAAGCGGGCAAACACCAGCACGCAGAGCAGGTTGACCAAGGGCACGATGGCCGCGTTGGCCACCGCCGCCAGGGCAATACCGGCGCTGCCATAGATGCCCGCAGCCAGGGTGGCACCAATGTAGTTGTTGAAGCGGATACCGCCCTGAAACACCGAGGTGAAATCGGCACCATCATGATTTGCCGTGCCCTGATACAGCACCAGCAATAAGGCACCGACCAAGGTTGAGAGCATCAGGGCACCTGCCATGCCCAGCACCGGTATGCCATCGAGGTTGGCGGTGGCCAGCCCATGAAGGAACAGCGACGGCAGCAGGACGTAGTAGCTCAGGCGCTCGGCGCCAGGCCAGAAGCTCTCGGCAAGAAAACCGCGAATACGCAGGAAGGTACCCAGGGCAATGAGCAGGATGATGGGTAGCAGGGTGGTCAGCAGCAAGTGCAGCATGGTCAGCATTCCGTAGTCGGGTACGGGCATAGACTACGGGTGCGGATCAATCGGTAAAAACGTTGTTTTCTTCAGTGACCATTGAGGAAAAATGCATGTTGGTGGGCGCATACCGCGCTTTCGAGCAGCCTGGCTTCAGGCTTCCAGGGCGGTCTTCAACACCGCACTCAAATGCCGCCGCTGGCTTTTTTCATGCTCCAGCAACACCACCCGCCGGGTCAGCTGCGGCTCGCCAAACGGCAGGCAGGTGGCGGGTGGCAAGCGTTGCAGGTCGTCGTCCGCCATGGGGATAACCGCCACACCCAGGCCCATCACCGCCATGCGCGCCAGGGCTTCCTGGCTGTCCAGTTCCATCAGTTCGCTCACCTGCATATGCTGGCGGCGTAGCTCCTGCTCGATCTGGCGGCCAGCCCAGGCACGCTTGTCGAAGCGCAGGAAAGGCTGGCTGGCCAGCAACTGCGGCACGCTATACCCGGCCAGTTCAGGGCTGGCAATGGCCCAGAAACGGTCCTCGAACAGCGGTGTAAAGTCCAGGTTCTGCGGGTAAGGGCTGACCGGTTCGGTGGTGATCGCTGCATCGAGTTCACCGTCTTCCACGCGCCGCGCCAGCTCCGCCGACATGCCTGAGGCCACGCTGATGTGTAGCTGCGGGTGGTGAGCCTTGATCCACACCAGCGCCTTGGGCAAACGCCGCGCCAGCACCGTGTGGATCGCCCCCAGGCGCAAGCGGCCGCGCAGGCTCGGGCCGCTGGCCAGGGCATCGGCCAGTTCGTCATAGGCAGCCAGAAGGCTTTCGGCGCGGGCCACCGCCAACTGGCCGGCTTCGGTCAGCACCACCTGCCTGCGGCTACGGTCGAACAAGGCCACCTTCAGTTCGTCTTCGAGGGTTTTGATGTGCAGGCTGACCGCCGAAGGGGTGAGGCTGAGCAGGTCGGCGGCGCGGGCAAAGGTGCCGTGGCGGGCGATGGTCACCAAGGTGCGCAGGGCTTTCAGGGACATGCGGTTGAGGTCCGGTTCTCAGCTGACAGAAACGTATTGTCAGGCCCGGCCCTCTCGCAGCACAAGGCTGCTCCCAGGCACTGGCGACACGGCTCAGCGATTGCTACGCCCATAGGCCTGGCTGATCCTGTCGATCACCATCGCCAGGGCGACAATTGCCAGCCCGGCCTCCACCCCTTGGCCAACATTCAAGGTCTGGATCCCCGCCAGCACATCCTCGCCCAACCCACGGGCGCCGATCATCGACGCCACGACTACCATCGACAAGGCCATCATCACCGACTGGTTAAGCCCGGCCATGATACTTGGCAGCGCCAAGGGCAGGGCGATGCGCCGCAACCGCTGCCAACGGCTGGCGCCAAGGCCGTGTGCCGCCTGTAACAGCGAGGGGTCGATCTGGCTCAAGCCCAGTTCGGTCAACCGCACCAGCGGCGGCAGGGCGTAGATCAGCGTGGCGAACACGGCAGGCACCTTGCCCAGGCCAAACAGCATCAGCACCGGGATCAGGTAAACGAACGCAGGTAGCGTCTGCATCACATCGAGTACTGGCAACAGCAGCCGTCTGGCCAGCGGGCGGGTGGCCAGCAGGATGCCCAGCGGTACCCCCACCAGTACGCACAGGCCGGTACTGACCAGCACCAGAGCCAGGGTCTGCAGCAGCTTGTCCCAGAGCCCGAGCATACCGATCAGGGCCAGCAGCGCGACCAGCACGGCGCTGCGCAGCAGGCTGCGGCTGGCGTGCCAGGCCAGCAGCCCCACCAGCAGCAACAGCAGCCACCAAGGCAACAGACGCAGCAGGTTCTCCAGGCCGACCAGCAGTTGCAGCAACTGGTCAGAAAAACCGCGCAGGTGGTCGCCGTAGTTCAATACCAACCAGTCGACCAGGCGGTTGACGCTGTCGGCAAAGGAAAACTGCAGGGTTTGCGGGAAACCGCTGCTCACAGGCTGGCCTCGACCTTGGCGGCGATGTCCGCCGGCAGCCAGGCTTTCCACACCTCGCGGTTATCGCGCAGGAAGGTGAGGGCGGCTTTGCGCGGGGGCGTGCGTTTTTCGCTCATGACGGCCAGGGCCTTGTTCAGGCGATCGATGGGCAGGTTGACCTGTTCGAACACGCTGACCAGGTCTGGGTAGTTTTCGCGGAAGGCTTTGGACACGCCAATCGACAACTTTGCCGGCAGCGAGCGGCTGCCCTTCGGGTTGGGATTGGCGGGGTCGGTGAGGGTGGCCCAGGCCTGGGCATCGAACGGTGGCTCTTCCAGCCGGATGAGCTTGTAGCGCCCCATCAGCGGGGTCGGGTTCCAGTAGTAGAACAGCACGGGTTTGCCACGGCGGATTGCCGAACCGATCTCGGCGTCCATCGCGGCACCGGAGCCACTGCGGAAGTTGCTGTAGAGCCCATCCAGGCCATAGGCCTTGAGCTTCTGGCTGTTGACGGTTTCAGACGTCCAGCCGCTCGGGCTGTTGAGAAAGCGCCCTTTACCGGGCGATTCGGGGTCAGAAAAAACCTGCGGGTAACGCTTGAGGTCCTCGACACTGTGCAGCTCCGGCGCCACGGGTTTCAGATTGCGTGCGGCATCGCCCTCGATCACATAGGCCGGTACCCACCAACCTTCCTCTGCGTTTTTGACCGTATCGCCCAGTGCGAACACCTGGCCGGCCTGTTCGGCCTTGACCCAGGCAGGGCTGCGCCCGGCCCATTCCTCGGCGATCACTTGCAGGTCATTGCGCGCCAGGGCCACCTCCATGCTGACCGTGCTGCCAGGCAGGGTGTCGGTACGGTAGCCGTAGCCGCGCTCAACGATCAGCCGCAGGATCTCGGTAGTGAGGGCGCCGCTTTCCCAGCCGATGGCACCAAAATGGATAGGTGAAGGCTGTTCTGCCGATGCGGCGCTGTCGGTGCTGGCCAGGCCCACCGTCAACAGCAGCCCGGCCAGCAGCGCTGGAATTCTATTCATGTAAACCTCGTCGTTCGCCACCCCTTGGCAGTGGGGGCAAGTGTAGACGACGAGGTTTTGTCGGTTTCAGGGCCACTGGCGTGGCCCCGTTTGCTTCAGACGCGGAACTGGTCCATCAGCGCTTGCTGCTGGTTGGCCAGGCTGTTCAGCGACTGGCTGACCCGCGCCGACTCGTTGGCCTGGCCAGACAGTGATTCAGTGACATCACGAATGGTCGCCACGTTGCTGTTGATTTCCTCGGCTACCGCGCTTTGCTCCTCGGCGGCAGAGGCAATCTGCAGGTTCATGTCGGTGATCACCGTCACCGCCTGGCCAATGCGCTGCAATGCCGTGACGGCTTGGCCGACCTGCTCCACGCCACCTTGGGCCTGGCGGTGGCTGTGGTCCATGGCGCCGACCACTTCGCGGGTGCCGTTCTGCAGTGCTTCGATGACCTGACGAGTTTCTTCCACCGACTCCTGAGTGCGCTGGGCCAGGTTGCGCACCTCATCGGCGACCACGGCAAAGCCACGGCCGGCCTCACCGGCGCGGGCAGCTTCGATGGCAGCGTTGAGCGCCAGCAGGTTGGTCTGTTCGGCGATCGAGCGGATCACTTCCAGTACCGAGCCGATCTTCTCGCTGTTCTGCGCCAGGCCTTCTATTTCGGCCATGGTGTCGCTCATGTTGGCGGCCAGTGCACCAATGCTGCTGGTGGTGCGGTCGATTACCGCCAAGCCCTCGCGGGTGGCCTGGTCGGCATCGCGTGCCGCCTGTGCCGCCTGGGCGGCGCTGCGGGCAACGTCCTGGGCGGTGGCGCTCATTTCATGCGAGGCGGTGGCCACCTGGTCGACTTGGCGGTACTGCTGCTCCATGCCAGCGCTGGTTTCAGTGGCAATCGCCGAGGATTGGTCGGCCGTGCCTCGGGCGGCCTGCACCGAGCTTTTGACCTCGGCGATGGTTGGCTGCAATTTGTCGAGGAAGCGGTTGAACCAGCCGGCCAGTTCGCCCAGTTCGTCTTGTTTCTGGTAGGTCAGGCGACGGGTCAGGTCGCCTTCGCCGCTGGCAATGTCCTTGAGCATGGCGGCCACGCCAAGGATTGGCCGGGTAACGCCGCGGGCCATCAGCCACACCAGCAGCAGGCCGGCAATGGCTGCGGCCAGGCCCAGGCTCAGTTCCAGCAGGGTGCCACTGGTGTTGAGCGCGTCAAGTTCCTGCTTCAGGGTTTCGGCCGGCCCGGTCAGGGCGTTTTCCGGCACATCCAGCAACACGCCCCAGGGCTGGGCGTCCGGGATTGGCCGGAATGCCGCCAGCACTTTCAAGCGCTGGCGGTCGTGGAGGATAGTCAGTTTGCCATCGGCCAGCTTGCGCACCAGCTCGGCGCCTTTGGTCGGGTCTACCTGGTCGAAGCGCTGGGCAAGCTTGCTGGCATCGGCGCTGTAGCCTGCCAGCAGGCCGACCGGGGTAAGAATGCCGACCGTGGTGCGGCCTTCGTAAAGGCTGTGGCTGGCCTCCTGGCTCAGTGCCTGCAGGCTGTTGAGGTTGATGTCGATGGACAGGGTGGCAATGATCTTGCCGTTGACCGCCAGCGGAAACACGATGCTGGTCATCAGCACCTGCTGGCCGTCGATGTCGTAGAAGTAGGGCTCCACCACACACACCTTGCCGGATGTGCGAGGGCACACCCACCAGGTGTTGGCCGGCTGGCCGCTGGGGCCGATCTCGGTGTTGGCCATGTCATGTTCGGGCAGGGCCATCGAGGTCAGCTGGCCAGCGCGTGGCTGCGACCAGTACAGGGCAAAGCGCCCGGTTTCGTTGCTGCCCAGTTCTGCCTTGCCGGCAAACAGGCTGTCCTTGTCGTCCAGGGCATTGGGCTCGAACACCAGTGACAGGCCGAGCAGGTCGGGGTTGGCTTGCAGTGCGGCGCGCACCTGGCGGGTCATGTCCTCGCGCAGGTCGAAGGCATCGAGAAAGCGCTTTTCGGCCTGCTCGCGGAGGAACAGTACCTGGCGGGCGAAGCCGGCGCCGTACTGGTAGGCATCCATGAACTGGCGGCGAATGTTCAGCGCTTGCACTTCACCTTGTGATTCGATACGTGACTGCGCCGCCTCGGTCAGCATCTGCATGCTGCTGGCCTTGACCAGGTCCGAACTGTGATCCATGCGGTACAGCGACAGGCCGACGAGCAAGGTGACGATACCGGCCAGACAGAGACCGGCGAGCAGGGTGATTTTCCACTGGATGGAAAGTTGTCGCAAAGGCATGGGGGCGGATCCCTTTTTGGCAGTAAGGGTTATGGCTTTATTTGCGGTGGGGCGGGGAGGCGCCAAAGCTCTCCAGCCAGGCACCTCGCTGCCTCCCACAGTATCGGCCTATGCCGTTTTTTCTTTATTCAAACATTCAATTTAAATTCGGCCACCCGTTGACGCGCTGCATCAAGGCGCTTTTGACATCTGCCGCCTACTGCTTCAGAGTTCGCGCTTTTTTCTGTCGTAATGAGGTAAGCCAACCATGAATGCAGTGATCGCCGCGGTCGGCATCATGCTGATACTCAGCCTGTCCCGCGTGCACGTGGTCATCGCCCTGATCATCGGCGCCCTGGTCGGTGGGCTGGTGGGCGGCCTGGGTATCGAAGGCACGCTCAAAGCCTTCAACGGTGGCCTAGGTGGTGGTGCCACGGTGGCTTTGTCTTATGCACTGCTGGGTGCCTTTGCCGTGGCAATCGCCAAGTCTGGCCTGGCTCATGCGCTGGCCGACCGCGCCCTGGCCATGATCGACCGGCGAGGGGACGCCAAGGGTGGCAAGGTCAAGTGGCTGATGATCGGCCTGATGCTGGTGGTGGCCGTGTCGTCCCAGAACATCCTGCCTATCCACATTGCCTTCATCCCGCTGCTGGTGCCGCCTCTGTTGTACGTGTTGACGCGCCTGCGCATCGACCGCCGGCTGATCGCCTGTGTAATCACCTTTGGCCTGATCACCCCGTACATGTTCCTGCCGGCGGGCTTCGGCAATATCTTCCTCAACGAGATCCTGCTGGCCAACGTTGCCCGCGCAGGTGTCGATGTGAGCGGCGTCAACGTCACCCACGCCATGGCCATCCCGGCAGCCGGCATGCTCGTCGGCCTTCTGGTGGCGGTGTTCATCAGCTACCGCAAGAAGCGCGACTACGACCTGACGCGCATCCAGCAGGTGGAGCAGGTGAGCGTGCAGTACAACCCGCTGACCTTGCTGGTGGCCGGGCTGGCGATCGCTTCAGCCTTCATCGTTCAGCTGTTGCTGGACTCGATGATCATCGGCGCCATGGTCGGTTTCCTGATCTTCTCGCTGTCGGGCATCGTCAAGTGGAAAGATACCGACGACCTGTTCACCGAAGGCATGAAAATGATGGCCATGATCGGCTTCATCATGATTACCGCGTCCGGCTTTGCCGAGGTGATGAAGGCCACCGGTGAGGTGATGAGCCTGGTGGAAACCTCGGCGCAGTGGATCGACCACAGCAAGGGCATCGGTGCCTTGCTGATGCTGCTGGTAGGCCTTTTGGTGACGATGGGGATCGGCTCGTCGTTCTCCACCGTGCCGATCCTGGCCGCGATCTTCGTGCCACTGTGCGTGCAACTGGGCTTCGACCCGTTGGCCACGGTGTGCATCATCGGTACTGCCGGTGCATTGGGCGATGCGGGTTCGCCGGCCTCTGACTCGACCCTGGGCCCAACCTCGGGCCTGAACGTGGATGGCCAGCATCACCACATCTGGGACACCGTGGTGCCGACCTTCATCCATTACAACTTGCCGTTGATGGCGTTCGGCTGGTTGGCAGCGATGACCTTGTAAGGCGGGGAGGGCGTCAGCCCTTGTCGGGCGGCGGCGAGATGCGATTGAGCACGGTGCTGCCGTCCTTGCTGCGGGTCAGGTAGACCGGTAGGACTTTGGGCAGGTTGTTGACCAGGCGCCCCACGTCACGGGTGTTGTAGATGCCGCTGATGCGGATACGGCCGGTGCTGGCATCGGCCAGCAGCAGCGGGGCGTCGAGGTAGCGGTTGATCACCGGCAGTGCCTGTTCCAGGCTCAGGTTGTCGAGCACCAGCTTGCCGCTGCGCCATGCCAGGCTGTTGCCATAGTCTTCGCTCTGCTCCAGCTGCGGCTCGAAGTCGCCCTTGTGGTAACTGGCCTGCATGCCAGGGCCAAGGCGGTAGCCACCGGCACTGCCCTCACTGGACACCAGCACTGAACCTTCCACCAGGGTGACCTTCACCTGGTCTTGGTACTTCCACACGTTGAACTGGGTGCCGGTGACCCGGGTCTGGCCACTGCCGGCACGCACGATGAACGGGTGGCTGCTGTCGTGTCGCACCTTGAAGAACGCCTCGCCGCGTTTGAGCGTGACCTGGCGCTGGTCCTTGTAGTTGAGGAAGGTGAGCTCGGTGTGGAGGTTGAGCTGTACCGTGCTGCCGTCGCTGAGCTCCACGGTCTGCATGCGGTCACTGGCTTCGAAGTGCTGGTAGTGGTTGGGCAACCAGCCCTGTTCCCACCCCATCCAGCCGGCCAGCGGCAGCACTGCCAGGGCGATGGCTGCAGCAGACGCCAGTGGCCGCCAGTTGCGAGGGCGGGCGGCGTGTTTGACGGGTGGGTTGAAGTCGATGACGGTGGCGCTGCGCGGCAGCAGGTCGGCGGTTTGCCAGATTTCCAGCATCGCCTGGTACTCTTCGGTATGCCGCGGGTCGGCCGCCAACCAGTCAGCGAATTCTTCATGCTCGGCCTGCGTGCAATCTTCGGCGTGAAGGCGCATGCACCAATGCGCTGCGGCGTCGGTGATGGCATCGTCTGGGTTGGGATTGAGGCGGTCGTGGTTCATTGCGGCTCCGGGTTTTGCGCATTCTACCCTTGCGGGAGGGCTCCCGAGAACCAATGTAATGGCGAATGACTATCAGTTGTGCCGGTTTTTCGTCGGATTAGCCATGGTTTTTCAGCGTTTGAGAACCCTTCGCGGGCACAAGACGATGTCTGCAATCGCTTCTGGAACGGGCTGATGCTGCGAAGAGGTCAGTGAGTACAGATTCGTTAGCCTGCACCGGCCTCTTCGCAGCACACGGCTGCGCTTGCAAAAAGCGCGTCAGTGACACATCGCTCAGAACTGTGCAGCCTCTAGCCCATAAAGGCTGCCACTGCCGGCCCGAATACTCGCCTCCAGCCCCAGCCCTCGCGGCAAGACCCGCTGGAAATAGAACGCCGCACACGCAAGCTTCGCGCCATGAAACGCCTCATCCTCCTCACGTTTGGCCAACGCCACCGCAGCCATCCGCGCCCACATATATGCGTACGCAGTCAGCCCGAACAGCTGCAGGTACTCAACCGCCACCGCGCTGACCAGGTTGGCATCTTCGCCTGCCTGCTCCCGCAGCCAGCTGCTGGTGGCCTCCAGCCGCGCCAGGCTCGCCTGCAGGTCCTCGCGGTACAAGGGCGCATCCACACTGAAGGCTCGCACTTCGCTGGCAAAGCTGGCCAACGCCTGACCATCGTCGGCCAGCACCTTGCGCCCCAGCAGATCAAGGGCCTGGATGCCGTTGGTGCCTTCATAGATCTGTGCAATGCGCACGTCTCGCACCCGTTGCTCCTGGCCCCATTCGCGGATGTAGCCATGACCGCCATACACCTGCTGGCCAAGCACGCAGCTTTCCAGACCGTTATCGGTGAAGAATGCCTTGGCCACCGGTGTCAGCAGTGCCACCAGGCGCTGGGCATGCTCGCGCTCGCCGGCGTCCTCGGCATAGCGTGCCACGTCCAGTTGCTGGCCAACGTAGACGGCGAACGCCCGACCTGCTTCGGTGAGGGTGCGCATGGTCAGCAGCATGCGCCGGACATCGCCATGGTGGATGATCGGGTCGGCCGCCTTGTCGTGTGCCCGCGGGCCAGTCGCTGCGCGGCTCTGCAGGCGCTCGTTGGCGTAGCGGGCGGCGCTCTGGTAGGAGGCTTCGGCACAACCGATGCCTTGTATGCCGATGGACAGGCGTTCGTAGTTCATCATGGTGAACATCGCTGCCAGGCCCTTGTTCGGCTCGCCCACCAGGTAACCGATGGCACCATCAAAGTTCATGACACAGGTCGCCGAGGCCTTGATGCCCATCTTGTGTTCGATCGAGCCACAGTGGACAGCGTTGCGCGCGCCCAGACGGCCATCGGCCTCGACCAGGAATTTGGGCACCAGGAACAGCGATATACCTTTGGCACCGGCGGGCGCATCCGGCAGTTTGGCCAACACCAGGTGGACGATGTTCTCGGTCAGGTCCTGCTCGCCGCCGGTAATGAAGATCTTGCTGCCACTGATGCGCACGCTGCCATCGGCCTGGGGCTCGGCGCGGGTGCGGATCAGCCCCAGGTCAGTGCCGGCATGGGGTTCGGTCAGGCACATGGTACCGGCCCAGCGGCCTTCATACAGCGGTGGCAGGTAAGTGGCCTTGAGGGTTTCGCTGGCGTGGGCATCGATCGCCAGGCAACTGCCGGCGCTCAACGCCGAATACAGGCTGAAGCTGCAGTCAGCGGCGTAGAGCATCTCTTCGAACAGCACGCCGAGCATCTTTGGCATGCCCATGCCGCCGTGTTCCGGGTTGCCGCCCAAGCCAACCCAGCCACCTTCGCGGTAGGTGTTCCAGGCCTCGCGGAAGCCATCAGGGGTGGTGACCTGGCCTGCGTCGAAGCACACACCTTGCTCGTCACCGTTGCGGCTGAGCGGGGCAATCAGCTGGCCGGTGACTTTGGCAGCTTCTTCGAGAATGGCGTCGGCAGTGTCGGCATCGATGCGTTCGGCCAGGGCGGGCAGGCGGGCCCACAGGTCCGAAGCGTTGAACACGTCATGCAGGACGAAGCGCATGTCGCGCAGGGGGGCGGAATAGGTGGTCATCGGCAGCTCTTGCAATAGTGGGGGATGGTTGGGCGTGCGCTGAACCTTCAGGCGCAGCCGTGTACTGCGCCTGAAGGGGAGCGGCTACGGCATCAGAGGGCCTTGGCCCGGTCGCGCAACACGTACTTCTGGATCTTGCCGGTCGAGGTCTTGGGCAGCTCGCCGAACACCACGGTCTTCGGCACCTTGAACCCGGCCAGGTGCTCGCGGCACCAACTGGTGATGTCGGCTTCACGGGTGTCCTCCCGGCCTGGCTTCAGGGCAACGAAGGCGCACGGGGTTTCCCCCCATTTTTCATCCGGGCGCGCCACCACGGCGGCTTCCAGCACTGCCGGGTGCTTGTACAGGGCGTCTTCGACCTCGATGGTGGAGATGTTCTCGCCACCGGAAATGATGATGTCCTTTAGCCGGTCCTTGATCTCGATATAGCCGTCGGCATGCCACACGGCCAGGTCGCCGGTGTGGAACCAGCCGCCACGGAAGGCTTCGGCGGTGGCTTCAGGGTTTTTCAGGTAGCCCTTCATCACCGTGTTGCCGCGCATGAAGATTTCGCCCAGGGTATCGCCGTCGCGGGGCACCGGCTGAAGGGTTTGCGGGTCGGCAACCATCAGGCCATCGAGGGTCGGGTAGCGCACGCCTTGGCGAGACTTGATCCGGGCACGCTCTTCCAGCGAAAGCGCGTCCCATTCGTCATGCCAGGCACACACGGTCACCGGGCCGTAGACCTCGGTCAGGCCATAGGTGTGGGTGACCTTGATGCCCATTTGCTCCACGGCGCCGATGACCTTGGCCGGTGGTGCAGCGCCGGCGACCATGGCCTGCACCGGGTGCTCGATGGCTGCCTTGGCCGCCTCGGGCATGTTGACCAGCGCGTTGAGCACGATCGGCGCACCGCACAGGTGGCTGACTTTGTGCTCGCGGATCAGGGTCAGGATTTTCTGCGGGTCGACCCGGCGCAGAAACACGTGGGTGCCGGCCAGCGCGGTGATGGTCCAGGGGTAGCACCAGCCGTTGCAGTGGAACATCGGCAACGTCCACAGGTACACCGGTCGGTGGCCCATGGCCCAGGTCATCTGGTTGCCCAGTGCGTTCAGGTAGGCGCCACGGTGGTGGTAGACCACGCCCTTGGGGTTGCCGGTGGTGCCGGAGGTGTAGTTCAGTGATATGGCCTGCCACTCGTCATCGGGCCATTCCCAGGCAAATTCCGGGTCGCCTTCGTTGAGCAGTGCCTCATAGTCCAGCTCGCTGACCGCGCGGCCTTCACCGTACTCCGGGTCATCTACATCAACCACCAGCGGCGGGTGTTCAAGCAGTGCCAGAGCGCCTTCGATGACCGCATGGAACTCGCGGTCGGTGATCAGCACCTTGGCCTCGCCATGCTGCAGCATGAAGGCGATGGCCTCGGCATCCAGGCGCACGTTCAGGGTATTGAGCACAGCACCGGTCATGGGTACGCCGAAATGCGCCTCGAGCATGGTCGGGGTGTTGGGCAGCATCACTGCCACGGTGTCGCCGCGGCCAATGCCACGGCCGGCCAGGGCGCTGGCCAGGCGCCGACAGCGTTGGTAGGTTTCTTGCCAGTTGCGGCGGATGGCGCCGTGGATGACGGCCGGGTAGTTGCCGTAAACGGCCGCGGTGCGTTCGATGAAGCTCAGCGGGGTGAGGGCGACATGGTTGACGGCAGCGGGCATCAGGCCCTGGGCATAGATCGACATGCGGTAATCCTGTAAGGGAGGCAGACGCAGCCTGTGCACCTGGCCCCCGATGGCTGATTGTTAGCTCTGTTCAGGGTGCAGGGGGCGGACGGTGGGCCGCCCCCTCTGTCGCAGTTTTACGCGAGTCGCTATGGTATTAGGAATATCGACTATAGCAATATAGTAAAACTACTATAAAAACAGGCCGCCTACCGTGGATGACACTGCTTACCCCTTGCTCGCCAAAGACCCACAACCCAGTCTGTTGCTGGCCAGTGATGCAAGCCCGCTGGCACTCAACCCGGCACTGCAGGCCTGGGTCGCCGAAGGGCCTGAGCTGGCTTGCTGGCTGCCGGCCAATTGCGCTGCCCTGGTGCGTGCCTGTCTGCGCCAGCACCGGGCGATCAGCGAGGTCGAAGTGCAGGTCGGCGAACGTATCGTGCTGTGGACGTTCATGCCGGACAACCACGGCCAGCAGGTGCTGGGCCGCTGCCGTGATGCCAGCGAAGAGCGCCTCGGCGCACGCGAAGCCAGCCGCGCCCGGCGCCTGTATCGGTTGATCATCGAAAACACCACCGACCTGATTTCCCGGCACAGCCCCGATGGCCGCTTTCTCGATGCCTCACCGGCAGCCTACCGCCTGCTCGGCCTGTGGCCCGAACAACTGCGTGGCATGCCTGTACATACCCTGCTGCATCCGCGCGAACGGCGTCAGGTACTGCGCCAGGCCGCTGCCGCGCTGGACCAGGATGGCTACCACACCATGACCTGCCGGGTACGCCAGGCGACAGGCGACTACCGCTGGTTCGAAATCGCCAGCCGGGCGATCCGCGAGACCTACACGGGCGCGGTGGTGGAGGTGGTCAGCGTGTCCCGCGACATCACCTTGCGCATCGAAGCGCAGGAAAGCCTGGCACACAGTGCCCGCCTCGCGACCCTGGGCGAGCTGGCCTCGGGCATCGCCCATGAAATCAATCAGCCACTGGCCGCCGTGGTCAACTATGCCAACGCCAGTCAGCGTTACCTGCAGGGCCTGGAACGTGACCCCCAGGCTCGCGATCGGGTAGGCCAGGGCCTGCAGCGTATCAGCGAACAGGCCACCCATGCCGCCGAAGTGATCCGCCGTCTGCGTGCCTTCCTGCGCAAGGGGCCGCGCCGCCTGGAGGCGCTGGATGTGGCCGAGCTGGCTGGCGAAGCCATGCGCCTGTGCGCCTGGGAAGCCGCGCGGGACCAAGTGCAGGTGGAACTTCGCATGAGCGCTCAACTGCCCTTGGTGTATGCCGACCGAGTGCTGCTGGAGCAGGTGCTGCTCAACCTGCTGCGCAATGCCATCGATGCCAATCGCGAGCAGCAGGGGGAGCGGCCGTCACGTATCCTGCTCTGCGCTGCGCGCGATGGCGATGGGGTGCTGGTCGAGGTAGCCGACCAGGGCCCGGGCGTGGCACCGGAGCGGCTGGATGAAATCTTTACGCCGTTCACCACCAGCAAGGCCGACGGCCTGGGCTTGGGCTTGAGCATGAGCCGCAGCCTGATCGAAGGCTTCGGTGGCAGCCTGTGGGCGCGGGCGGGTGACAGCGGCGGTCTGGTACTGTGCTGCCGGCTGGCGGTCAGCAGGGAATAAGGGGAGGCAGTGTTGCAAGCAAAAGTGTATGTGGTCGATGACGACCAGGGGATGCGCGACTCTACGGTCTGGCTGCTGCAGTCGGTGGGCCTGCAAGCCTTGCCGTTCGCCAGCGGGCAGGCGTTTCTCGACGCCTGCGTCGATGATGGGCCCGCCTGTGTGCTGCTGGATGTGCGCATGCCGGGGTTGGGCGGGTTGGCTGTGCAGCAGGCGATGCGTGAGCGTGGCCTGATGGTGCCGGTGATCTTCGTCAGCGGTCATGCCGATGTACCGATCGTGGTGCGGGCATTCAAGGCCGGTGCCTGCGACTTCATCGAAAAACCCTACAACGACCAGTTGCTGCTCGACAGCGTTCAGGCTGCGCTGGAGCACGCCGGGCTGGCGCGACAAGGCGATCAGGCGCTGGCCTTGGTGCAGGCGCGTATCGATGGCCTGACGCCGCGTGAGCGGGACGTGTTCGTACCCTTGGCCCAAGGGTTGAGCAACCGCGAAATTGCCGAGCAGTTGGGCATCAGCGTCAAGACCGTGGACCTGTACCGGGGGCGGGTGATGAAGCGGTTGCAGGCGGGCAGCCTCGCAGAACTGGTGGGAATGGCGATTGCTTGCGGGGCGGTGGAGGCGTTGGGCCTGCGAGCGCGTTAGCCGCCTTTACGCACACCCTTGCAGGCGCGGCCTTGTGTGCAGCAATGGGCCGCAATACGCGCCTGCTGAGAGCGGTTAGACAGGCAGAAGTCATGAAATATTTCATAGCTTGCTAATGAAGGCTTTGACATTCACTGCCTAGGCAGTAATATTTCTACACACTTAACTGAGCAGTCAACGATGGCCCATTTTTCCCCCGAAAACTTCCAGACCTGCGCCATCGGCATGTTGCTTGGCCGTGCTGCGATTCTCAAAGACCGCATTCTTGACTGGCACCTGGAGTCAGAGGGCGTCACCGCCGCGCAGTTCAAAGTGCTGATCATCGTCACCCAGTACCAGGTGGATACCCCGGCCGAACTGTGCCGGTACCTGGGCCTGGACAGCGGTTCGATGACCCGCATGCTCGACCGCCTCGAGCAGAAGGAACTGATCGTGCGCAACCGCTGCGCCGACGACCGGCGCCAAGTGCGCCTGGCACTCACTGCGGACGGCCAGCGCCTGGCCAACCGCCTGCCGGAAATTGGCGCCGCCGCCATGAACGAGTTGTGCGGCGTGCTGGCACCAGAGGAGCTCAAGACCCTGGAAGGCCTGCTGGCCAAGGTGCTGCTCAGTGCTGGCGACCCGTTGACGATCCGCCGCTTCGGCGACCGTTGAACCCTGTAACGAATTATCCAAGGTATTGTCATGGCCACTCCCACAGACACCCCGACTCCCTCCGCCGCGCCCGAGTCGTCACGCAAGCGCAAGGCCTGGCTGCTTGGCCTGCTGTTGCTGCTGATCCTTGCCGGGGTCGGCACCTGGGCCTGGTACAGCATTGTCGGGCGTTGGCACGAAAGCACCGACGATGCCTACGTCAACGGCAACGTGGTGGAGATCACCCCGCTGGTCGCTGGCACCGTTACCAGCATCGGGGCCGATGACGGCGACCTGGTCCACGCCGGCCAGGTGTTGCTGCAATTCGACCCGGCCGACAGCGAAGTGGCCTTGCAGTCCGCCGAAGCCAAGCTGGCACGCACCGTGCGGCAGGTGCGCGGGCTGTACAGCAACGTCGACTCGCTGAAGGCTCAACTGGAAACGCGCCAAGCTGAACTGCGCAAGGCGCAGCAGGACTTCAACCGGCGCAAGGTGCTGGCTGACAGCGGTGCGATTGCCGCAGAAGAACTGTCCCATGCCCGCGACGACCTGACCGTTGCCCAGGCCGCCGTCAACAGTGCGCGCCAACAGCTCAGCACCAGCAGCGCGCTGGTCGACGACACCGTGGTGTCCTCGCACCCCGACGTCATGGCTGCTGCTGCCGACCTGCGCCAGGCCTACCTCGACCACGCCCGCACCACGTTGGTCGCGCCGGTCACCGGCTACGTTGCCAAGCGTACCGTCCAGTTGGGCCAGCGCCTGCAGCCGGGCACCGCGACCATGGCGGTAATCCCGCTGGATCAGGTGTGGATCGATGCCAACTTCAAGGAAACCCAGCTGCGTGAGATGCGCATTGGCCAGCCGGTGGAAGTCACCGCTGATTTGTACGGCAGCGAGGTCAAGTACAGCGGCACGGTCGACAGCCTTGGCGCGGGCACCGGCAGCGCCTTTGCCTTGCTGCCGGCGCAGAACGCAACCGGTAACTGGATCAAGATTGTCCAGCGAGTACCCGTGCGCATCCACCTCAGCCCCGACCAGCTCAAGGACCACCCCCTCCGTATCGGCCTGTCCACCGTGGTTGAAGTCGACCTGCATGACCAGAGCGGCCCGGCTTTGGCCCAGCAGCCTCCGCAGAAGGCCAGCTACACCACCCAGGTGTATGACCACCAGCTGGTCGAAGCCGACAACCTGATCGCCCGGCTGATTCACGAGAACAGCGCAACCGGCAAGACGGCGCAACGATGAGCAACAACGCCGCTGCCCAGTTCACGCCGCCGAGTCTGCTGCTGACCACCATCGGCCTGTCGCTCGCGACGTTCATGCAGGTGCTGGACACCACCATCGCCAACGTGGCCTTGCCGACCATTTCCGGCAACCTGGGGGTGAGTTACGAGCAAGGTACCTGGGTCATCACCTCATTCGCGGTGAGCAACGCTATCGCCTTGCCGCTGACCGGCTGGCTGAGCCGGCGCTTTGGTGAAGTGAAGCTGTTCATTTGGGCCACGCTGCTGTTCGTGCTGGCTTCGTTCCTGTGCGGTATTGCCCAGTCGATGCCCGAGCTGGTCGGCTTTCGCGTCTTGCAGGGCGTGGTCGCCGGGCCGCTTTACCCGATGACCCAAACCCTGCTGATTGCTGTCTACCCCCCGGCAAAACGGGGGATGGCACTGGCGCTGCTGGCGATGGTCACGGTGGTGGCGCCGATTGCCGGGCCGATTCTTGGGGGCTGGATTACCGATAGCTACAGCTGGCCATGGATCTTCTTCATCAATGTGCCCATCGGCCTGTTCGCTGCTGCCGTGGTGCGCCAGCAGATGCGCACGCGCCCGGTGGTCACCAGCCGCCAGCCGATGGATTACATTGGCCTGCTGACCCTTATTATCGGCGTTGGTGCCTTGCAGGTAGTGCTGGACAAGGGCAACGATCTGGACTGGTTCGAATCGTCGTTCATCATTGTCGGCAGCCTGATCTCGGTGGTGTTTCTGGCGGTGTTCGTGATCTGGGAACTGACCGACCGGCACCCGGTGGTCAACTTGCGCCTGTTCGTGCACCGCAACTTCCGCATTGGCACCATTGTGCTGGTCGGGGGTTATGCCGGGTTCTTCGGTATCAATCTGATCCTGCCGCAGTGGTTGCAGACGCAGATGGGCTATACCGCGACCTGGGCAGGCCTGGCGGTTGCGCCGATCGGCTTGCTGCCGGTGATCATGTCGCCGTTCGTGGGTAAATATGCGCACCGGTTCGACTTGCGGGTGCTGGCTGGGTTGGCGTTCCTGGCGATCGGTACCAGTTGCTACATGCGTGCTGGTTTCACCAGCGAGGTGGACTTCCAGCATGTGGCCTTGGTGCAGTTGTTCATGGGGATTGGCGTGGCGTTGTTCTTCATGCCGACGTTGAGCATTCTGCTGTCCGATCTGCCGCCGCACCAGATTGCCGACGGTTCGGGGCTGGCGACTTTCCTGCGAACCTTGGGCGGGAGTTTTGCGGCTTCGTTGACCACCTGGATCTGGATTCGTCGGGCGGACCAGCACCATGCCTATCTGAGCGAGCACATCAGCCAGTTCGACCCGACGACGCGGCATACCCTTGAGCAGTTGGGCGGCGCCAGCCCGCAGAGTTATGCGCAGTTGGAGCAGATACTCAACGGGCAGGCTTACATGATGTCGACGGTGGATTACTTCACGTTGATGAGCTGGGTGTTTGCCGGGTTGATTCTGCTGGTGTGGTTCGCCAAGCCGCCCTTTACCGCCAAGGCGGGCCCGGCATCGGCGGGGCATTGAGCTAAACAAGGCAAGATCCCGATGCTCTCGGTCTCGGTCTCGGTCTCGGTCTCGGTCTCGGTCTCGGTCTTGCTTCGGCTTTTGATCTTGCTTCTAAGCGCGCGATAGTCCAGGCGCCGCGGATTGCGACTTCAGGAGGCCGAGCGCAGGGCTTGCGAAGGGAGGTGACGGGCATGGATGCCCGTCAAGCGCTGGGCCCCAGGATGGGGCCTGCAGCGCGGTCCTCCCGGGAGCAAGGCCGGAGCGAGGGGACCCCGGAGCGTAGCGCAGGGGCCGGATGATGGGAGCACAGCGTTTTTTGGTTACTTTTTGTCGCGTTTGACAAAAAGTGACCCGCCGTAAGGGCGGAAAGGTGACTATGCGCCACCTTCGTGAATGAATACCTACTCGATGTGAATGCCCACATCCAAGAAGCAAGAAGCAAGAAGCAAGAAGCAAATTCGTCTGTTTTGACTCAGCGAACAGTCCATTCGCGATGGCGACGCTGACTCACCTTTTCGCCCTTACGGCGAGTCACTTTTTGTCAAACGCGACAAAAAGTAACCAAAAAACGCTGCGCTCCCATCATCCGGCCCCTGCGCTGCGCTCCGGGGTCCCCTCACTCCGGCCTTGCTCCCGGCAGGACCGCGCCGAAGGCCCCATCCTGGGGCCTCAGCGCTTGACGGGCATCCATGCCCGTCACCTGCCTCCGCAAGGCCTGCGTTCGGCCTCCTGAAGTCGCGAAGATCAAGATCAAGATCAAGATCAAGATCAAGATCAAGATCAAGATCAAGATCAAGATCAAGATCAACAGCAGAGTTGATCTAAACACAAGGCAAGATCTCGATGCTCTCGCTCTCGCTCTCGCTCTCGCTCTCGCTCTCGCTCTCGCTCTCGCTCTCGCTCTCGCTTCGGCTTTTGATTTTGCTTCTAAGCGCGCGATAGCCCAGGCGCCGCGGATTGCGACTTCAGGAGGCCGAGCGCAGGGCTTGCGAAGGGAGGTGACGGGCATGGATGCCCGTCAAGCGCTGGGCCCCAGGATGGGGCCTGCAGCGCGGTCCTCCCGGGAGCAAGGCCGGAGCGAGGGAACCCCGGAGCGTAGCGCAGGGGCCGGATGATAGGAGCGCAGCGTTTTTTGGTTACTTTTTGTCGCGTTTGACAAAAAGTGACCCGCCGTAAGGGCGGAAAGGTGATGATGCGCCACCTGCGCGAATGAATACCTACTCGATGTGGATGCCCACATCCAAGAAGCAAGAAGCAAGAAGCAAGAAGCAAGAAGCAAGAAGCAAGAAGCAAGAAGCAAGAAGCAAGAAGCAAATTCGTCTGTTTCGACTCAGCGAACAGTCCATTCGCGATGGCGACACGGACTCACCTTTTCGCCCTTACGGCGAGTCACTTTTTGTCAAACGCGACAAAAAGTAACCAAAAAACGCTGCGCTCCCATCATCCGGCCCCTGCGCTGCGCGCCGGGGTTCCCTCACTCCGGCCTTGCTCCCGGCAGGACCGCGCCGAAGGCCCCATCCTGGGGCCTCAGCGCTTGACGGGCATCCATGCCCGTCACCTGCCTCCGCAAGGCCTGCGTTCGGCCTCCTGAAGTCGCGAAGATCAAAAGCCAGATCAACAGCCACATCAACAGCAGAGGGTTGGCTGTGCTGATCTTCGTCATTCCAACGCAGCGCCATTTCGCCTATTGTCGATGCTCCCTTCCCCAAACCATTGGCAAACCCATGGAGAACGTCATCGTCATCACCGGCGGCAGCCGCGGCATCGGCGCCGCCACTGCGCTGTTGGCCGCCCACCAGGGCTACCGCATCTGCATCAACTATCACGCCGATGACCAAGCCGCCGAAGCCATCCTCAGCCAGGTCCGCGCCCTGGGCGCCGAGGCCATCGCGGTGCGCGCCGACGTCAGCGTCGAAGATGAAATCATCCAGCTGTTCCTGCGCGTCGACGACGAGCTCGGCCCGGTCACCGCACTGGTCAACAACGCCGGCACCATCGGCCAGCAAAGCAGGGTCGAGGACATGTCCGAGTTCCGGCTGCTGAACGTCATGAAAACCAACGTCGTCGGCCCCATGCTCTGCGCCAAGCACGCCCTGCTGCGCATGGCGCGCCGACATGGCGGGCAAGGCGGGGCCATCGTCAACGTATCATCGGTAGCCGCACGCCTGGGTTCGCCCAACGAATATGTCGACTATGCCGCCTCCAAGGGCGCGCTCGACACCTTCACCATCGGCCTGGCCAAAGAAGTGGCAGGCGAGGGCGTGCGCGTCAATGGCGTCCGGCCGGGCTATATCCATACCGGTTTCCATGCGCTGTCGGGTGACCCAAACCGCGTCAGCAAGCTCGAACCTGGCTTGCCCATGGGCCGAGGGGGGCGTCCCGAGGAAGTGGCCGAGGCCATCCTCTGGCTGCTTTCGGACAAAGCCTCCTATGCCACCGGCAGCTTCATCGACCTGGGCGGCGGGCGCTGAACGCGCCCGTCAAGTTTCCAGCAGCTCACGAACCCGCTCCGCCAGTGCGTCCAGTTCGAACGGCTTGGTCAACACCAGCGTACCTTGCAGCGGTTGGCCGTCGCTGAACGCCGCGCTCTCATCGTACCCAGTCATCAACAGTACCTTGAGGTCCGGGTAACGCTCACGGCAGCGTTCGGCTACCTGGCGGCCATTCAGGCCGCCAGGCAGGCCGACATCGCTCAGCAGCAAGTCCGGCCGTTCGCCACTTTGCAGGTGGGTGAGGGCAGACGGACCGTTCTCGAAGGCGTCCACCCGATAGCCCAGCTCTTCCAGCACTTCACCTATCACCAGGCGCAAGGCGGTCTGGTCTTCAACCAACAGAATGCGTTTTGCAGTCTCGCTGCTTCTTCGCAAAGGCGCGCGCTGCGGTTTGCTGATTGGCGCCTGGGCTTGCGCGTGGTGGCGGGGTAACAGCAGCTCGATGCGGGTACCCTCGCCAGGCACCGACAGCACCCGTAATTGCCCACCCGACTGGCGCACGAAGCCATAGGTCATGGACAGACCCAGGCCGGTGCCCTGGCCCATCGGCTTGGTGGTGAAGAACGGCTCGACTGCGCGCTCAACGACTTCAGCCGACATGCCGCTACCGTTGTCGACGATGCTCAGCCGCACGTACTCGCTGGCCGGCAGTGCCAGTGCCAGGGCCTGCTTGTCGTCAAGCCGCAGGTTGTCGCCAATGATCTCGATCACACCACCGGCCGGCATGGCATCGCGCGCGTTGATGCACAAGTTGAGCAAGGCGCTTTCCAGTTGGGGAGGGTCGATGAAGGTTGGCCACAGCTGGTTGGCGAAGCGGCTGCTCAGGGTAATCGCCGGGCCGATGGTGCGGCGAAGCAGGTCTTCCATGCCAGCCACCAAAGTGGCCACCTGCGTGGAGCAGGGTTGCAGGGTCTGCTGGCGGGAGAACGCCAGCAGCCGGTGCACCAGCGACGAGGCCCGCTGCGCCGCGCTGCTGGACAGCTCCAGCAAGGGTGCCAGGGCGTCGAAGCGTGACTGGTCCAGGCGTTGACGCATCAGCTCCTGAGCACCAAGGATGCCGCCCAGCAAATTGTTGAAGTCATGGGCAATGCCGCCACTGAGCTGGCCTACGGCCTCCATTTTCTGTGCCTGGCGCAGCGCCGCTTCGGCCTTGGCCAAGCGTTCCTGCTCCTGCACCCGTTCACTGATGTCATAGGCGAACAGAAACGCGCCCTGTACCTCGCCTTTGGGGTCGCGCAAGGCGTTGAACCGCAACTCGTAATGGCGCAGCGCGGGGGGCTTGCCGAAGGTACCGATCTCGATGAACTGCTCGCCTGCCAGGGCGCGCTGCCACATCGGCAGAATAGGCGTCTGGCCGGCGGTGCCATCGTCGAACAACCCGGGCAGGTAGTCGCCGATTTCGGGTGTCCTCCCGTACAGCAGGTGGAAGTCATGCCTGGCCTGGCGATTGACAGCCAGCCAGCGCAGGTCCTTGTCGACCACATGCACATTGACCACACTGTGATCGACCAGCTCGGCAAACAAACGGCGCTCTGCCAATGCGGCACTCACCCGTTGTTCGAGCTCTTCGTTCAGACGCTGCAGGGCCTGCTCTGCACGCCGGCGTTCGGTCACATCCTTGAACAATACCGCTACCTGGCGTTTCTCGGCAGGCTCTATGCGAAAAGTGGTCACTGACAGCACACGGCCGGTAGCAACCAGTTCCTGCTCGAAGTGCAGCGGTTCACCGGTGCGAAGCACCGCGCCATAGCGGGCCACCCAGTCATCTGCCTCATCAGGCACCATCTCGCGCAGTTTTTGCCCGACCACGTTGGGGATGCCGGCGTGTTTGGTATAGGCTGCGTTGGCCAGCACATGCACGTAGTCACTCAGCGGGCCATGGGGGCCATCGAAGAATTCGATAATGCAGAAGCCTTCGTCCATGGTGTCGAACAGTGAGCGATAGAAGTCCTGGTCGTGCGCCTGGAGGCTTGCAAGCCGTTGCTCCAGCAGTGTGTTCTGTCGCTGGAGGTCTTCGACTTGTTGGCGCAGTGAGTTCAGATCACGAGAAGGCATGCCTGCGTCCGGCCAATGAAAAGTCCTGACTTTAACGTGTTCACCTGTAGGCGAATAGCCGCTCAGTGCGACTGGGCGGTGCTCCCCAGCAGCCGTTCAAGCGCCTGGGCAAGTGCCTGAAGATCGAATGGCTTGGGCAGCAGTTCGGTGCGCCGGTCGGGCCGCGCATTTGCCGTACTGTGCACAGGGTCATGCCCTGTGATCAGCAGCACCGCTGCATGTGGTGCAATACTTCGACAGGCGTCCGCAAGTTGGTGGCCATCGATACCCCCTGGCAGGCAGGCATCGGTAATCAGCAAGTCCGGCGCAGGGGCTTCCTGCAAGGCCTTGTATGCCTGGCGGCCATCTTCGAATGCCTGAACTTCATAGCCCTGGTCCAGCAATACCTCCAGCATGACCAGGCGCAGGGCCGGCTCGTCTTCCACCAGCATCACCTTGCATACGCGCTGCTGAAGCGAGGCCGCAGGCGCAGGCTCCTCGACGTGGGGGCTGGGTGAAGCGGCGGCGACGCTTTCATCGCGGGGCAGATACAGGTTGATGGCCGTACCCTGGCCAGGGGTGCTATCGATGACCAGCTGGCCCCCGGATTGCCGCACAAAGCCGTAGACCATGGACAGCCCAAGGCCAGTGCCCTGGCCGAGCGGCTTGGTGGTGAAGAAGGGCTCAGGGGCGCGCTGCATCACTGCTTTGGACATGCCCATGCCAGTGTCTTCAACGCGTATACGCAGAAACTGGCCAGCGGCCAGGCCCAGCTGTCTGGCTTCGGCGCCTTGCACTTCGACATTGGCGCAACCGATGCTCAAGGTGCCGCCAAGCGGCATGGCGTCACGGGCGTTGATGCACAGGTTGAGCAGCGCATTTTCCAGTTGCTGTGCGTCTATTCGGATGGGCCATAGTCCGGCATGTGTCTGGTCGTGGTAGTCGACATAGGGGCCGGTGGAGCTGCTGATCAGGTCGTGCATACCAGCCACCAGTTGCTGCACATCGACCCGTTGCGGGACCAGCGTCTGCTGCCGTGAGAATGCCAGCAAGCGCTGCACCAAGGCTGCGGCGCGTTGGGCATTGTGCCGGCTGAGTTCAAGCAGCTGCGCGGTGTCCGCCACGCGTTGCTGCACCAGACGCTGCCCAGCCAGTTCCAGGGCGCCAAGGATGCTGGCCAGCAGGTTGTTGAAATCATGGGCTATCCCGCCGGTCAACTGACCGACTGCCTCCATTTTCTGCGCCTGGCGCAGTGCTTCTTCGGCCTGCTGCAGGCGTTCCTGTTCGGTCACGCGCTGCGTGATGTCATAGGCGAACAGGTAGCCGCCCTGAATTCGCTGTTGAGTATCGAGTAACGGGTGGTAGCGAATTTCGTAATGGCGTGGTGCGTCGTCCGGCCCGAAGGTGACGGTGTCGATGAACGCTTCCCCTGCCAGTATGCGCGGCCATATCGGGGCCAGGCGGCCCATGATGTCGGGTTGACCGGTCAGGAACTGGGGTACGTAGTCACCAATCTGCGGCACGAAGCCTCGGTAACGCTCGAAGGTTTCGCGCGCCGTGCGGTTGATGGCCAACAGGCGCATCCTGCGGTCGGCAGCAAACACGTTGGCCGGGCTGTTGTCGAGCAGTTCTCCAAGCAGCCTGTCATGCGCCTGAGCGCTGTCTTCGCGTTCTGCCAGGCGTGCTTCCAGTTCTGCGACACGCGCTTGCAATCGGGCAAAGGACGTATCTGGCTGCATGACGAGGGCCTGATGGTCGGACCGAGCAACTATAGTCGTCCCTCTGGCCCCTCGCTATCAGAACGAGCGAATGATCCGCCCGAGGGTCTCCATGGCCTGTTCGGCGCCATCATGCCAGGGGCTGCCGTAGTTCAGGCGGATGCAATTGCCAAAGCGTCGGGTGGGCGAAAAGATCGGCCCAGGGGCGATGCTGATGCCTTGGGCCAGAGCCATGTGGAACAGCTTGAGGGCATCCATCTGCTCGGGCAGTTCCAGCCACAGGAAGTAACCGCCGGAGGGCTGGCTGACCCGTGTCTGCGCCGGGAAGTGGCGGGCGATGGCTGCCAGCATGTTGGCCTGCTGGCCCTCCAGCGCGTAGCGCAGCTTGCGCAGGTGGCGGTCGTAGCCGCCGTGTTGCAGGTAGTCGGCGATGGCCGCCTGGGCCGGCATGGAGGCACACAGGGAGGTCATCAGTTTCAACCGCTCGATCTTCTGCGCAAAGCGCCCGGCGGCCACCCAGCCAATGCGATAGCCCGGTGCCAGGCTTTTGGCGAACGAACCGCAGTGCATGACCAGGCCCTGGGTGTCGAAAGCCTTGGCGGGTTTGGGCGCCTGTTGCGAGTAGTACAGCTCGGCGTACACATCGTCTTCGATCAACGGCACCTGATGGTGCGCCAGCAGCTCCACCAGCGCCTGTTTCTTGGCCTCCGGCATGCTTGCACCTACCGGGTTCTGGAAGTTGGTCATGCACCACACAGCCTTTACCGGGTGCTTTTCCAGGGTCTGCGCCAGCACCCCCAGGTCCATGCCCTCGCGCGGGTGCACGGGGATTTCCACCGCCTTGAGCTTGAGCCGCTCCAGCACCTGCAGGCAGGCATAGAAGGCGGGGGCCTCGATGGCGACCAGGTCGCCCGGCTGGGTCACTGCCTGCAGGCACAGGTTCAGGGCCTCCAGTGCGCCGTTGGTGATCAGCAGCTCTTCCATCGGCAGCATCAGCCCACCGACCATGTAGCGCAAGGCTATCTGCCGGCGCAGTTGCGGGTTGCCGGGGGACAGATCGGTCACCACCATGCGCGGGTCCATGCTGCGGCTGGCGCTGGCCAGTGAGCGCGACAGGCGTTGCAGCGGGAACAGCTCAGGGCTGGGGAAGGCTGAGCCGAAGGCAATGGTGTTGGGGTCCTTGATCGAGTCGAGGATCGAAAATACCAAGGCGCTAACGTCGACATCGGTAGACTCGCTTACCGGCTGCAGCGCCTGCGGCTCGCTGAACTGGCGCGGAACGTGGGCGTTGACGAAATACCCGGAGCGCGGCCGGGCCCGGATCAGCCCACGCCGCTCAAGCAGGTAGTAGGCCTGGAACACGGTGGACGGGCTGACCCCGTGGGTCTGGCTGGCGTAGCGCACGGACGGCACGCGCTGGCCGGGGCCCAGCACCCCGGAGCGGATCAGTTCGGCAATGTCGTCGGCGAAGCGTTCGTAGCGTTTCATTCTGGCCTTCTGTCGAAGCCTGGCAGGCAAGGTGGCGTGAGTGTAAGGGATCAGCGGTTCATGGGGGCGACGAAGCGACTGTGCGCTACGCTGCGGATAGTGGGGTCGTCACGCTCGCGGATTTCAAAGCTCAGCGTCTGCGAACTGCTGGCCGGGCGCTCGGCCAGCATCGCCACCGACACCGGCAGTTCGCTCATTTCACCAGCAGGGATGACCAGTGCGCTATTGCCCTGCAGGGTGAAACCGTCAGCGTCCAGCAGGCGCAATTGATAGTGCTGGGTACGTTCGGTCTTGTTGATGACCTTGAGCAGGTAAATGTTCTCGATCTGGCCTTGGGCGTTTTCGCGGAACAGGCCGCGGTCCTTGATCACATCCAGCGATACCATCGGGCGCATCTGCAGGGCTACCACCAGTGCCCCGATCATGACCAGCAGTGCGGCAGCGTAGCCCAGCAGGCGCGGGCGCAGCCAGTGAGTGGTACCGCCTTGCAGGCTGTGCTCGGACTTGTAGCCAATCAGGCCGCGGGCGTAACCCATCTTGTCCATTACCCCGTCACAGGCATCGATGCACGCGGCACAGCCGATGCAAGCCATCTGCAAACCATCACGAATGTCGATGCCGGTGGGGCACACCTGCACGCACAGCGTGCAGTCGATGCAGTCGCCCAGTCCCTGGGCGCCGACATCACTGCCTTTCTTGCGCGGCCCACGGGCCTCGCCACGACGCGGGTCGTAAGCGACCGCCAGGGTGTCCTTGTCGAACATCACGCTCTGGAAGCGCGCATACGGGCACATGTGCAGGCACACCGCTTCACGCAGCAAGCCGGCATTGATGTAGGTAGCGGCCGGGAAGAACAGTACCCAGAACAGTGCCACACCGCCCAGTTGCAAGGTGAGCAATTCTGCGGCCAGTGGCCGGATCGGGGTGAAGTAGCCGACAAAGGTCAGCCCCGTGAGCACGCCAATGGCCAACCACAGGCTGTGCTTGAGCGTGCGACGGGCCAGTTTGTTCATGCTCCAGGGCGCCGCGGCCAGCTTGATGCGCTGGTTGCGGTCGCCCTCGGTAACCTTTTCGCACCACATGAACAGCCAGGTCCAGGTACTTTGCGGGCAACTGTAACCGCACCAGACACGCCCGGCGTAGACGGTGATGGCGAAGAGGCCAAAGGCACAGATGATCAGCAGCGCCGACAGCAGGATGAAGTCCTGTGGCCAGAAGGTGGCGCCGAAGATGTGGAACTTGCTGTTCCCCAGGTCCCACAGTACGGCCTGGCGGCCGTTCCAGTTCAGCCAGGCCGTGCCGAAGAACAGCACGAACAGGGCGCCGGCAAAGCCGATGCGCAGGTTACGGTAAAGACCGGTAAAGCTGCGGGTATGGATGCCGCTGTCGGTGCGTCGCGCTTGGATGCTGGCTGGGGCGGTGGCGATCTCTGTAAAAGGGATTCTATCGTTCATGGTTCGCTGCTCATCAGGCCTCGATCAGGCATGAGCACTATGGCGCTGAAGCTGTTATCAGCACAGGTTCAGATTTTACGATAAAAACCATATCAGATTTGCCGCATAGCCCCGCCAGGCCTCATATCACCGAGCCTGGCGCGCTGGCCTTCAGATGCCTGCGGCTATCCACCGCACCCGCCACGGTCAGTGTATCGGCTTCGGTTTCCGTGATCGGCACGCGTTGGCCGGCCAGAATGGCCACCGACATGCGCAACTGCTCGTCGGTGATGATCTCGATGTCCGGGCCTTCGCCCTCGATGCGCAAGCCTTCGCCAATCAGCGTGCAGCGGCGGGTGGTTTCGTCGATTTCAATGGGCATGGTGGGATCCTCCTGGGGTGGTTACAGGGTGGACCGCGGTCAGGGGCCAGTTGCTGCATCGGTAGGCTGAGCGGCACTTTGCACTGCGTGAAGAGGTCAACCCTGAAACCATATGCTCAGGCAGGGGAGCACCGCGATGGATGTCATCTGGCAAGCAATCCAGGCCGAATTCGCCGATGTCACCGATGAGCGCGAGGTCACGCAAATCCTTGTGCGCTTGCTGATGGCTGCTGTGCTTGGCGCAATACTGGGCTTCGAGCGTGAACACAGGGGCAAGTCTGCCGGGGTGCGTACCCACATGCTGGTCTCGCTGGGCGCTGCCCTGTTCATGCTGTCACCCAGCATGGCGGGGGCCGATGACCAGGCGCTAAGCCGGGTGATCCAAGGCATCGTTGCCGGTATCGGGTTTCTCGGTGCGGGTACCATTCTGAAGGGTAACGGCCAGAACACCAGCCATGTGAAGGGGCTGACGACCGCTGCCGGGCTATGGATGACGGCTGCCATCGGTATGGCGGCTGGCATGGGACGCGAAGCCACGGCGCTGATCAGCACGGTACTGGCCCTGCTGGTACTGGGCACGATGCCGTTGCTGGTGGAGAAGGTCGAAGGAAAGGATGAGGAGAAGCAGAAGGAGGAAGAGGGCAGGAAGCACTGAGGGGAGCCGAAGCTCCCCTCAAAGCGTTGTTGCCTGCTCTTTTTTTATTATTGGGACCGGCCTATTGTTGTTTTTGTCGGCTTGTCCTGGTGCTGCGGGCGACCCCCATGCGGGGTCAAGAGCAAACGTATTTTTTTGAGCGCTGACCTGCTGTCATCATCGCTGATCCGAACCTGGCTGCCGCTACCTTGAGGTAGTTTTATTGTTCTGTGCCAGACCGCGGGGCGAACCCCTGAAAAGCGTGTCGACTCCAAAAAAATCTGCTTGCTACGCCTCTGCCGTGTTGTTCTTGTTATGTCAGAGCCGTTACCTGTTGTTTTTATTGGGTATCGCGTTTTTTTTGTTGTTGTACCAGAGATATAGCAGGGTGCGTGCCAACTTTTGAAAACCCTTTAAAATCAATGAGTTAAGAATTTTTGTCGACACCGCCCAGCCTGAAATTCTGCCGATTTGTTTCCCTGTTACCCGATTTTTTGCTGTGAAATGTGCGGGAGGTAACACTTCACCCACACCAATGTGACACCCGTGTGACCTATTGAGCGCTGCAGGCCCGTGCTACCCGCGACCCGTTTTCGCGGCCCAGCACGCTGCTGATGCGCTGGCCGGCGGCTATCAGCCGGCCCAGGTCGATGCCGGTTTCAATGCCAAGCCCTTGCAGCAGGTACACGACGTCTTCACTGGCGATATTGCCGGTAGCACCCTTGGCGTAAGGGCAGCCGCCCAGCCCGGCTACCGAGCTGTCGAACACGCTGATGCCTTCAAGCAGGCTGGCATAGACGTTGGCCAGGGCCTGGCCGTAAGTGTCATGGAAGTGTCCGGCCAGCTGCTCGCGCGGTACCTGGGCCGACACCACCTCGAACAGGCGCCGGGTGTCGCCTGCGGTTCCGGTGCCGATGGTGTCACCCAGCGAGACCTCATAGCAGCCCATGTCGTGCAGGGCGCGGGCCACCGGGGCCACCTGCTCGGCGCTGACCTTGCCCTCATAAGGGCAGCCCAGCACGCAAGACACATACCCGCGCACGCGCACGCCGTGGCTGCGCGCAGCGTCCATGATGGGTTCGAAACGCTTGAGGCTTTCGCTGATCGAGCAATTGATGTTGCGCTGCGAAAACGCTTCGGAGGCGGCAGCGAAGACCGCCACTTCCTTCACCCCGGCAGCCAGGGCGTCCTCGAAACCACGCAGGTTCGGCGCCAGTGCGGCATACGTCACACCGGGGCGCTGCTGGATGCCGGCGAAAACCTCGGCAGAGCCGGCCATTTGTGGCACCCACTTGGGGGACACGAAACTGCCCACTTCTATATAGGCCAGGCCCGCTTCGGTGAGGTCGTTGACCAGGCGTACCTTGTCGGCGACGCTGATGGGCTGGGCTTCGTTCTGCAGGCCGTCGCGGGGGCCGACTTCGACCAGGCGGACGTGTTTGGGCAAGGACATGGCGGGTTTCCTGTGGCGTTCAGCGGTTGTCTTTGTTGTTCAGGGTGGCGGCCAGGGCTTGTTCGCAGCGCTCCTGGGCGGTGTCCAGTTCCAGTTGCATCTGGTGAATGTCCAGCATCTGCTGCTCCAGCTGGGCACGGCGCTCGGCGATTTTCGCCAGCATGCTGTTGAGCTGCTTGAGGTTGCCGCTGGTGGGGTCGTACAGTTCGATCAGCTCACGGCACTCGGCCAGGGAAAAGCCGATGCGCTTGCCGCGCAGGATGAGCTTCAGGCTGACCTTGTCGCGCGGTGAGTAGATACGTTCCAGGCCACGACGCTCAGGGCTGAGCAGTCCCTGTTCTTCATAGAAGCGTATTGCGCGGGTGGTGATGTCCAGCTCGCGGGACAGGTCGGAGATGCTGTAGGTCTGAGTGCTCATGCTCGGGCTCGACGTAGGGTATGCGGATATCCTGAGGGCAGGTTGACGTATACGTCAAGAAGAGGCCTGCATGGATTATTCAGACAGCCCCGATCTGCGATACCCATTGGGCGTCTGCCCACTCAAGCGCTTGAACCACCGGGCGAAGTAGGTCGGGTCGGTAAACCCCAGGCTGTCCGACAACTGCCCGATGCTCATCCGCGTGTAGATCAGGTTGCGTCGCGCCTCCAGCAACAACCGCTGGTGCACCACCTGCAACGCAGTCTGGCCACTCAGCGTCCGGCACAGCTGGTTCAGCTGCAAGCTCGGAACATTCAGCCGCGCGGCATAATCTTCAACCGATAGATGCTCGCGGTAATGCGCTTCGACCAGGCGCAAGTACTGCCCCAGCAACAGCCGGTCACGTTCATCGCGGTTGCGCGGCGCCAGCCCTTGCTGCTGGCGGCGGCTGATCCACACCATCAGCGCGGTCACCAACGCTTCGAGCATCGCTGCGCGAGCCGGGGCATTGCCCTGGTACTCCTGCTGCAAGGTGTCGACCAGGCTGCGCAGGTGCACGCGGTCATGGCCCAGCGGGTAACACGCAGGTTGTGCCAGCACCGTCAGTGGCGCGCCCAGGCGCTGTTCCAGGTTCGCTACAAGGGCAGTACCAAAGGTCAGGACATAGCCCTGGATATCGGCGCTGAAGCGAAAACCATGCACGGTCATCGGCGGCACTACCTGGATCGCCGCTTCGCCGATGGCACTGCGCACCCCCTCGATCTCCACCTGAGCCTGGCCACGCTGTACATACAGCAGCTGGAACAGCTCGGCATGCTGGTGCGGCTTGATCTCCCAGTGATGCAGGCGGCTGCGCGCCGGGATTGATTCGCAGTGCAGCAGGTCGGTGCCGGGCCAGGCCTGATTTTCGCCGTACAGCTTGAACAACGGGACGCCGGGGAGGGTGGATTTCATCTGGGCTGACCTGTCCGTTAATCGAACGCTTTTCGTAAAAGTGCAGTTTTTTTATGGAATAGCACACTTAAGCGGCATTTTTTGCCATTAAAAATGCAATGGCAAACCCTAACAGCAGATGCCGCCCCGCTGCCAGTTCCGGGCCGGTATCGTCCGAACAGAGACAACAACAATGAAAACTCAGGTTGCAATTATTGGTGCAGGTCCGTCTGGCCTGCTGCTGGGCCAGCTGCTGCACAAGGCCGGTATCGATAACGTCATCGTCGAACGCCAGACCCCAGAATATGTACTGGGCCGCATTCGTGCCGGGGTGCTGGAGCAAGGTACGGTCGACCTGCTGCGTGAGGCCGGCGTGGCCGAGCGGATGGACCGTGAAGGCCTGGTGCACGAGGGTGTCGAACTGCTGGTTGGCGGGCGCCGTCAACGTCTGGATCTCAAGGCCCTGACCGGGGGCAAGACGGTGATGGTGTACGGCCAGACCGAAGTCACCCGTGACCTGATGCAGGCCCGTGAAGCCAGTGGTGCGCCGATCATTTATTCCGCCAGCAATGTCCAGCCGCATGAACTGAAAGGCCAGAAGCCCTACCTGACGTTCGAAAAGGATGGCCGGGTGCAGCGGGTTGACTGCGACTATATCGCCGGCTGCGACGGCTTCCACGGCATCTCGCGGCAGAGCATCCCGGAGGGCGTGCTGAAACAGTATGAGCGGGTTTACCCGTTTGGCTGGTTGGGCCTGCTGTCGGACACGCCACCGGTCAATCACGAGCTGATCTACGCCCACCATGAGCGCGGTTTTGCGTTGTGTAGCCAACGCTCGCAAACGCGCAGCCGCTACTACCTGCAGGTACCTTTGCAGGACCGGGTTGAGGAATGGTCTGACGAGCGTTTCTGGGACGAACTTAAAGCCCGTTTGCCCGCCGACGTGGCGGCTGACCTGGTTACCGGCCCAGCCCTGGAAAAAAGTATTGCGCCGCTGCGCAGCCTGGTGGTCGAACCCATGCAGTATGGTCACCTGTTCCTGGTGGGTGACGCTGCGCACATCGTCCCCCCTACCGGTGCCAAAGGCCTTAACCTGGCGGCCTCGGACGTCAACTACCTGTACCGTATTCTGGTCAAGGTGTACCACGAAGGGCGCGTCGACCTGCTGGCGCAATACTCGCCGCTGGCACTGCGCCGCGTGTGGAAGGGCGAGCGCTTCAGCTGGTTCATGACCCAACTGCTGCATGACTTCGGTAGCCACAAGGACGCCTGGGACCAGAAGATGCAGGAAGCTGACCGCGAGTACTTCCTGAGCTCGCCGGCGGGGCTGGTGAACATTGCCGAGAACTATGTGGGGCTGCCGTTCGAAGAAGTGACCTGATCTGTCATTGCGCAAACCTGGCACTCACGCAGAGAGCAAAGGCTGTATTGGTCAGCGAATGGCTTGCCGGTAATTGCACCAAGGCTTGAAGTCGAGACTGCCTATGACCGACAGTACTTCGCTGAATAGGTGAAGGCAGGACGCTTGACGATGAAATATCCCACCCCGCTGATCTGCGTTCTGTGCCTGCTGGCTGCCAGTGACTGGGCCGGGGCCGACCAGGTATTGCCCGCACCACCGGAACTGGCCTCTGGCTACCGTAGCGGTTTGCAGCCGGTGCACGCCAGCCGGCACATGGTCGCCGCAGCCAACCCGCTGGCCAGTGAAGCGGGGCGGGCGATGCTGCGTGCCGGCGGCAGTGCGATTGACGCCGCCATCGCCATGCAAATGGTGCTGACACTGGTCGAGCCGCAGTCCAGTGGGATCGGTGGCGGGGCGTTCATCCTGTACTGGGATGGCAAGCGCGTGCAGGCATTCGACGGGCGTGAGGCAGCACCTGCGGCGGTGACGGAAAAACTGTTCCTGCAAGCCGATGGCACACCCATGCCGTTCCGGGTGGCGCAGATCGGAGGGCGTTCGGTGGGCGTGCCCGGGGTGCTGCGCGCCCTGAAAAAGGCCCACGATCAGCATGGCAAGTTGCCCTGGCACGCCCTGTTCACCCCGGCCATCGCCCTGGCACGCAACGGCTTCGCGGTTTCCGAGCGCCTGCACACCCTACTGGCCGGGGATCCCTACATTGCACGCTCACCCGCCATGGCCCGTTACTTCCTCGATGAACAGGGCAAGCCGCTGGCAGTGGGAACGATCCTGCGCAACCCTGAGTTGGCTCATACCTTCGAGCAGATCGCCGCCCAGGGGCCCGAGGTGTTCTACAGCGGTGAAATTGCCGAAGCCATCGTCGCCAAGGTGCGTAGCCACGCCAATGCCGGGTATCTGTCGTTGCAGGACTTGCAGCGGTACCAGGCCAAGGAGCGCGAGCCGTTGTGCGGTCCCTACAAGGCCTGGCAGATCTGCGGCATGCCACCGCCCTCATCGGGTGGGGTGACCGTCCTGCAAACCTTGGGCCTGCTCGAAGCCGTGCAGCGCACCGCGCCGCAACGCGACCTGGCAGCGCTGCACCCGCTGGCCACCTCGTCCCCGGCCCGCCTGGAAGCCCCGCCCTTGGCCGTGCACCTGATCGCCGAGGCCGAGCGCCTGGCCTACGCCGACCGCGCTCAGTACCTGGCCGACAGCGACTACGTGCCCGTCCCGGTCAAGGCCCTGACCGATTCTGCTTATCTGGCCAGCCGCGCGGCGCTGATCGGCGAGCACAGCATAAAGCGCGCCCGTCCGGGCCACCCGCAAGGAGCGGACCTGGTACTTGCGCCCGACCGCTCGCCTCTGCGTATCTCCACCTCTCACCTCAGTGCGGTGGATGACAGCGGCCAGGCCCTGGCCATGACCACCTCGGTGGAGGCCGCATTTGGCTCGCACCTGATGGTCAAGGGCTTCCTGCTCAACAATCAGCTGACCGACTTCTCGTTCATCCCCCACGAGCACGGCAAGCCTGTGGCCAATCGGGTGCAGCCGGGCAAACGGCCGCTGTCGGCCATGGCGCCGACATTGGTGTTCTCGCGTGCCACGGGCGAGTTTGTCGCGAGCCTAGGTTCGCCGGGTGGTTCGCAGATCATCGGTTACGTGAACAAGGCACTGGTCGGCCTGCTGGATTGGCAGCTCGACCCGCAACAGGCCGCTGGCCTGCCCAACTTCGGCAGTCGCAATGCCGGCACCGAAGTGGAAGCAGGGCTGAGCAGCCCGGCGCTGATCCGCCAGTTGGCAGCCTGGGGCCATGAGGTGACGCCGATGACCATGACCAGCGGCATGCAGATCATCCAGCGCAGCGGCGAGGGTTGGTCAGGCGGTGCCGATCCTCGGCGGGAAGGAGTGGCCCTCGGTGACTAGCCGTGATAGAACGCAGACTTGCCATTCATTAGTTGAATATCCAGATGTCCATCAGCGTGAAATCGAATAGAGCCTTGTTCGACCTCGATCTGCTGCGCGCTATTGTCGTAGTAGCCGACTGCGGCAGCTTCACTACCGCTGCCGCGCGTTTGCATTCGACCCAGTCGACGATCAGCCAGAAGGTACGCCGCCTGGAAGACATGGTCGGCCACCGCCTGTTGGTGCGGGGCAACCGTGATGTGCTGCCGACCGACGCCGGGCAGACCTTGCTCGGCTATGCCCGACACATGCTTGCCCTGAACGATCAGATGCTTGAAGCCCTGGCCGGGGCGATGGTAGGCACCACGGTACGGCTTGGCGTGCCCGAGGACTTCGTTGGCGGGCGTACCACCAATGCGCTGTCGGCATTCAGCCGGCTGCACCCACAGGTGAAGCTCGAAGTGACCAGCGGCTTGTGCCGCGACCTGAGCCAGGCCTACGACAATGGCGAGCTTGACCTGGTGCTGCTCAAGCAACGACGCAACAGCCGTGAGGGCGTGGCCTGTTGGCCAGAGCGTCTGCAGTGGATCGACAGCGCGCGCACGCCTGCCTTCGAGTTGGACCCGATCCCGTTGGTCACCTTTCCGCCACGTGGCCTGTATCGCGAGGACATGATCAACGCCATCGAAGGCATGGGCCGGCGCTGGCGCATCAGCTTTACCAGTTCCAGCCTCAGTGGCATCCAGGCCGCGGTCGCCGATGGCATGGGTATCAGCCTGCTGCCGCCAAGGGCGGCCACCGGCGAGCACAGGGTGTTGGGGGCCGGGCAAGGGCTGCCGGAGGTCGACAGTTATGAGATCGTCATCGTGCACCGGCCGACCGCGGATGTGATGGTCAAGGCGTTGGCTGAGGTGATGGCGCAGTTGCTGGCGGGCGGTGGGATCTGATGATCTGTGGAAGATGCTCTTGCACAGCACTCAAAGCCAGCACGATCATTGTGAGGTTGTCCGGTGAATACAGGTGAAGCCCTTTGCCTTCCATCGCGCAGCCTGCATCGCGGGCAAGCCCGCTCCCACACCCGTTACGCTCCCTGTTCGCCGGACCTGATTCAAGGTCTCGATCCTTGCGCACATCCCGCGTTTTTTATTGTCTGTAGTACGTACCGTGGTACGGCGTGATCTTCCAGAGCGAAGCCCGGCGGATGGCGGCGACCAGCATACTCAAGGTTGGCGCTCAGCCACCGCTCGCAAGGTACGCAGCGTCACCACCGCTATATCCACCATTAGCCGGTTGGCCAGCCAGCTCGGCACATCCCCGGCAGGGGCGGCCTGCAACTGGTAGGTCACCTCGGTCACCCGCTCACCCAGCGGCTTCATCCGCCACTTGCCACTCAGGTGCCGTACCCGGATCAGTCCGTCAACCTTGGGGATTCTGTCGGGCTCGGCGCTCAGGTGGCGCACCAGGGTACCGTCGGCCAGGCGTTCGCTGGTCACTTTCAGCACCATGTCTCGCGGCCTCGTCGGCCATGGTGGGTTGGTGGTCAGGTATACCCAGGTGCTATCACCTTCCACATCCAGCAGCCGCAGCTGGTCACAGGCGTACAGCCACTTGCAGGCTACGCGCAGGTTATCCTGCAGGTCAGTAAGCGTGCGCACGCTGGCTTTCATGGTGCTGACACCACGAAACTGCGGGTAGGGCGAGGCGCTTGGGTCTTTCAGGTACACGCGAATGCCTTCGCGGTCGTAGGCGAGTTTCCAGCCATCGGTGGCCAGGGCAGAGGTGCACAGCAGCAAGGTCACGATCAGCAGGTAGCGGTTCATGGCCGTACCCTGCAGGGGTGGGTGTTTCAGTATGCGCGGCAAACAGAAAGCCCGCCAGGTTGGCGGGCTTGCGGGCATCAGCCTGGGCTTAGCGTTTAGGGTTCAGCGTCAGGTGTACGTGACGGTTCACGTCCTTGTACAGCAGGTAGCTGAAGTTGCCTGGGCCGCCAGCGTAGCAGGCTTGCGGGCAGAAGGCGCGCAGCCACATGAAGTCGCCGGCTTCCACTTCGACCCAGTCCTGGTTCAGACGGTACACTGCCTTGCCTTCCAGCACGTACAGGCCGTGTTCCATCACGTGGGTTTCTGCGAACGGAATCACACCGCCTGGCTGGAAGGTGACGATGTTCACGTGCATGTCGTGGCGCATGTCGGCCATGTCGACAAAGCGGGTGGTTTTCCAGCGGCCTTCGGTGCCCGGCATTTCGATGACGGTGGCGTTGTCGCGGTGGGTGACGAAGGATTCCGGTACATCCAGGCCTTCAACCTTCTGGTAGTGCTTGCGCAGCCAGTGGAAGGTGACGTTGGACTTGCTGTTGTTACGCAGGCTCCACTCGGCGCCCGGGGCCAGGAAGGCGTAGCCGCCAGGTACCAGGGTGTGGTGCTTGCCTTCGACGGTGATGTCCAGTTCGCCTTCGACGATGAACACCACGGCTTCCGCATCAGCGTCCAGCTCAGGGCGCTCGCTGCCGCCTTCCGGGGCCAGTTCGACGATGTACTGGGAGAAGGTTTCGGCAAAACCGGTCAGCGGGCGGGCGATGACCCACATGCGCATCTTGTCCCAAAAGGGCAGGTGGCTGGTGACGATGTCACGCATCACGCCTTTAGGGATGACGGCATAGGCTTCGGTGAACATGGCACGGTCAGTCAGCAGCTCGGTTTGAGCCGGGTGCCCACCGTGTGGGGCGAAGTACGAATGGTTCGACATGGACGATCTCGACTTGTTGTTCTCTCCCCATGCCTTGAACCGCACCGGCCGGTGCGGCGCAGGGGATGTGGCCACAGAATAGGGTCGAGTGCGTGCCATCCACAAATTAAATGTTGGAATACCCGGTATTTGATCGCTGAATACTGACCTGACGCCCAACGTGCCGTTCGGGCAGCTGGCTACCGCGGCCGAACAGCTTGTGGCGCAGGGGACCCTCGATGTAGCTCAGCGGGTAGCGGCCACGCCGTTGCAGCTCGGGCACCAGCAGGTCGACTACATTGGCCAGGTCGTCCGGTTGCACGGCGTAGGTCAGGTTGAAACCGTCGATGCCGGTATGGTCCAGCCAGGTTTCCAGCTGGTCGGCCACTTCGCTGACAGTGCCGATCAGCACGGGGCCGCGGCCGCCCAGGCCAACGAATTCGGCGGCTTCGCGTACGGTCCAGCGGCGAGTTGGGTCGGCGGCGGTAAAGGCTGCGAGGGCGGCACGGCCAGCATCGTTCTCGACGTACTCGATCGGTGCATCGGGGTCGAGGCCGGCGAAGTCGATACCGGTCCAGCCTGACAGCAGCGCCAGGGCAGCGTCCAGGTCAACATAGCGGCGATAGTCGTTAAAGCGGGCCTCGGCCTCTTCCCGCGTGGGGGCGACGATCAACAGCGCCTGGGCGTAGATCAGCACTTCGTCACGGCCACGCCCGGCCGCTTCGCAGGCCTGGCGGATGCCGTCGGCGTAGCGGCGCAGCACCGGCGGCGTTGGCCCGCTGATGAACACGCATTCGGCATGCCGTGCGGCAAACTGCTGACCGCGTGCCGACGCACCGGCCTGGAACAACACCGGGGTGCGTTGCGGCGACGGCTGGCACAGGTGCATGCCGGGCACCTGGAAGTGCTCGCCCACATGGTTGATCGGGTGTACCCGCGAGGGTTCGATATAGCGCCCGCTTTCACGCTCCAGCAGCACGGCGTCGTCGTCCCAGCTTTTCTCCCACAGTTTGTACAGCACCTGCAGGTATTCCTCGGCCAGGTCGTAGCGTTGGTCGTGGCCCAGTTGATGCGCCAGGCCGAGGTTGCGCGCAGCGCTGTCCAGATACCCGGTGACGATGTTCCAGCCGACCCGGCCATTGCTCAGGTGGTCGAGCGTGGACATGCGCCGGGCGAAGGGGTAGGGGTGTTCGTAGGTCAGCGAAAAGGTGACACCAAAACCCAAGTGCTCGGTCACCCCGGCCATTGCCGGCACCAGCAGCAGCGGGTCATTGACCGGCACCTGCACGCCACCGCGCAGAGCGGCTTGCGGGCTGCCTTGATAGACGTCGTAGATACCCAGCACATCGGCGATGAACAGGGCGTCGAACAGGCCGCGTTCGAGCAGGCGGGCCAGGTCGGTCCAGTAGCTCAGGCGGTTGAACGCCATACTGGTGTTGCGCGGATGGCGCCACAGTCCAGGGGACTGGTGGCTGGCAGCGTTCATGCTGAAGGCGTTGAAGCGGATCGGGCGGGGCATGGTCAGCGCGCTCCGTTCAAGGCAACACGGAAGCCGGGTACACCGCTTCGGCCACCTGTAGCTTGCGTGGAATCAGGCCCAGGCCCTGGAAGGTGTCCGCCAGCTTCTGTTGTTCGGCAACGATCTGCGGGGTGATAGCGACGGCGTTGTAGTTGCGCCGTTCGCTGGCCACTTCCAGCACCTGGGTGCTGATCCCCAGCTGCGGTGCCAGCAGCGCGGCAACTTCGGCAGGCTTGGCGTTGGCCCACTGGCTGACCTTGCCTAGCTCGGCAAAGAAGGTTTTCAGCAGTGCACGGTGCTCGTCGGCATAGCGGGCTGTGGACAGGTAGAAGGTGCGGTTGTTGGACAGGCCGCTGCCGTCGCGCAGGTTTCTCAACCCTGGCTGGCTTTCTGCTGCGGCGAGGAACGGGTCCCAAAGGGTCACGGCCTGCACACTGCCCGATTGCAGGGCGGCCACGGCATCGGCGGCATTGTTGACGTAGGCGGGGGTAATGTCCTTGTAACTGAGGCCAGCCTGCTGCAGGGCTACGGCCAGCAGGTATTGGGCATTCCAGCCGCGGCCGGTGGCCACGCGCTTGCCTTTCAGGTCCTGCACACTGGCCAGGTGGTCTTGCTCGCGCACGACCAGGCCAATGCCGCGTGGGTAGGGTTGTTCGGCGGCCAGGTAGACCACAGGCTTGCCGGCGGCCTGGGCGAACACCGAGGGGGCATCGGCTGCGTGGCCGAGGTCGATGGCGCCGGTGCTCAGTGCCTCCAGTAGCTGGGGGCCGGCGGCGAACTCATGCCAGCTGACCTTCACACCTTGCGGTGCCAGGGCCTTCTCCAGGGCGCCGCTGCCTTTGAGGATGTTGATGCTGTTGAATTTCTGGTAGCCGATGCGCAGTGTCCTGGCGTCGTCGGCAATGGCTTCGGACCAGGGCAGCAGGGCGCTGGCGACGCTGGCCAGTAAACCGCCGATCAGCAGACGGCGTAGTGGGGAGAAGGCATGTTTGGGCATGGGCATTGCTCCTTGAATCGGGTGAGAGGCGATCTGCCCAGGCTAAGGAGGTGGCGTTTGGCTTTCAATTTATATATTCCAGTTTGTTAGATTTTTTAGTTATTTTTATATCCTTTTGTTTTTAGTAGCGGGGTGCCTATCGTTGTTGGAGGCGCCATCGGCTGAGATCGGCGGGTCCTGCAGCACCCGTTTGTGCAGCTTTCGACATTTTTTTCACATTCGCTTGCTAGGATCCGCAACGATTCCGAGGAGCCCCTTCATGCCGCACATCCTGCGCAAGCGCAGCGCCCGCATCGCCATGACTGCCACCTCCGGGCTGCTCGCGGCCACCTTGGGCTTCTTCGCGTGGCAGAGTTTCTACCCGGTCCAGGCCGCTACCGGCTGGGATGTTGAGGTGTTGCATCGCGGCGTAACCAAAGCCGCCTCGCTGTTACCGCAAGCGGATGGCAGCCTGCTGGTCAGCCGTGAACTGGATGACGGCCGGGGCAGCATCCTCAAGATCACGGCTACGGGCGAGCGCGTCGTGCTGATCGATAACCTGTCCAAGCCCGATGGTATGGTCGCGGCACAGGGCGGCTGGGTGTTCAGCCAGGAAGGTGGCCTGGCACCTGTCAGCCTGTCCCTCGATGGCCAGGTCACCCGGCTGTTCGACGGCGAGAGCGTGCAAGGCCTCTGGAACGAAGGCAACTATCTTTATGCCATCGAAGACCGCAAGGGCAATGGTCGCCTGATGCGCTATGACTGGAGCAGCGGTCAGCTGGATGTACTGCGGTCCGGCCTGACCGAAACCGAAGGCCTGACCCGCTGCAGCGACGGCCGCCTGCTGTACACCGAAAAGGCCAATGGCAGGGTCCGCTCCCTGTCCGACGATGGCAGCGACCCGGTGGTGATCGACGGTCTGCGTAACCCTACGTTCTTGTATTGTGATCAACGTGGCCTATGGATCAGCGAGGACAACACACACCGTGCGCGCCTGCTGCGCATCGATGCCGATGGTAGCCAGCAAACGGTGCTGACTTTCCTCAAGGCTCCCCAGGCGATCATCGCCGATGGTATCGGGGGTTATCTGCTCGCTGAAGGTGGGCGTAACCGCGTGCTGCGCCTGACGCCCGCGCCGGCGCCCGCGACTGCCCAGCGTAACTGACTGTGCGCCTGGCTGATGATCAGTGCCCGCAGGCTGACCGCGCTGCTCGAGCCCAAGGCATCATGGCTACCCGACCAACAGCGTGCTTCCCTGCATGGTCGCGCTAACGGATAATCCCGGCATTCCAATAAACAGCCTGTGAGTGGGTATGAGTGATTCCGTAGTCGGCCTCGGCCAGCCTGAAACCGAAGGGGTGCGCAAAACGCGCAAGAACAACCCTGAGAAAACACGCGAGGACATCCTCCAGGCCGCCATCAACGAGTTCGTTCAGCAAGGGCTGGCCGGCGCCCGCGTCGACGCCATTGCCGAACGCACCGCCACTTCCAAGCGCATGATCTACTACTACTTCGGCAGCAAAGAGCAGCTGTATTGCGAGTGCCTGGTGAAGTTGTACGGGGATATCCGCAAGACCGAGCAGAGCCTGGACCTGGAGTCGTTGCCGGCTGAGCAGGCGATTCGTCGGCTGGTGGAGTTCACCTTCGATCACCACGACCGCAACGTCGATTTCGTGCGCATCATCTGCACCGAAAACATCCACTATGGCGAGTACGTCAAGCAGTCACCGGCCATTCGCGAAATGAGCAGCCTGGTGTTGGAGGCCTTGGGCAACACCCTGCGTCGCGGCGTGCAGGAAGGCGTGTTCCGCGCCGGCATCGAGGTCATCGACCTGCACATGCTGATGAGCTCGTTCTGCTTCTACCGGGTGTCGAACCGCCATACCTTTGGCGAGATCTTCCAGATCGACCTGTCTGATGAGCAGGTAAAGCTGCGCCACAAAGCCATGATCTGTGATGCGGTGTTGCGGTATATCCAGCTCGAACCTCGTACCTGAGATTGCTCGAGCGCCTGGGCTGACTCAAAGAGCCTCGGTCACTCGCCCAGCCGTTGCTCGCGCGACGGCGGGTAGCCAAAATACGCCGCATAGCATTTGCTGAAGTGCGACACCGAGACAAACCCGCAGGCCACTGCCACTTCCATCACCGACAGGTCGGAATACTGCAGCAGCCGGCGGCTCTTGGTGATGCGCAGCTCCATGTAATAGCGCCGTGGCGACGTGCCCAGCTGGGCCTGGAACAGGCGGTCGATCTGCCGGCGCGAGCGCCCGCTGTAGGCGGCCAACTGGTCGAGGCTGAGGGTTTCCTCCAGGTTGTTTTCCATCAGCTCGACAATGGTGCGCAGGTGCAGGCTCATGGACTTCTTCGCCCCAGGACCCACCTGGCGGTAGCGCGCACCGGAAAATGACAGGATTTCCTCGACCCCTTCGGCCAGGCCATCACCATACAGCCGGCGCACCAGGCCCAGCATCAGCTCCATGGCGCCATTGGGGCTGGCGGCGCTGAGGCGGTCACGGTCGAGGGTAAAGCTGGCCGGGGTGATGCGGGTTTGCGGGCTGCGCTCGGACAGGCTGGCGCGTTGCTCGGGGTGGATGCTGCAACCGTAGTCGTCCAGTACCCCGGCGCGGCCAAGGAACCAGGCGCCGTTCCACAAGCCGCCCAAGGCCATGCCGTGGGCCGCGCAATCGTCCAGCAGGCGATCGAGTTCCGGGTACTTCAGTGGTGTGCGCAAGCCGCCACAGACCACCAACAGGTCCAGCTCCTTCAGCGCCGCGGCGGACAGCTCGGTGGCTACCAGTTCCAGCCCCAGGTCGCTGAGCACCCGGTCGCCGTCCAGCGACAGCGGAGTGAACTGGAAGCTGTCGGCACGCAGCAGGTTTGCCGTGACCAGCACGTCCATGGCCACGGTGAAACTGGCCATCGAGAAGTGTTCGAGCAGGATAAAGTCGACCCGATAGGGCGCCTGGATATTGGCGCTGCTTGTTTTCAGCCGTAGCATGTTGCTGGTGCTGGTTTTTTTGCTGAACTGGCGTGGCGTGGGCACTCTGGACTCCGCTTCCTGGCTGGCCCGCAGAGTGTGGACGGTGCCCGGGGGAAAGACAATCTCCCTGGTGGCGGTGTCGTATTACAGGTCGTGTTCAGGCAACCTGCCTGTCCTGGTGCTTTGTCGCTATGCTGACATTCCCGTCATTGAGGATGCCCCTGATGAAATATGCCGCTGTAGTGTTGCTCAGCCTGTTGCCGTTGCTGGCCAACGCCCTGGAGCAGGGCGACAAGCTCGCCCCGTTCACACTGCTCGACCAGTACGACCAGGCCTACAGCCTGGATGCCGACACGCAGATTCTGCTGGTGGCACGCGATATGGACGGTGCCAAGCTGGTCAAGGCGGCACTGGCCGAGGAGCCCAAGGGCTACCTGGAAGCACGTAGCGCCGTATTTGTGGCCGACATCCAGCGCATGCCTGCACTGATCAGCAAACTGTTTGCTGTCCCGGCCATGCGCGAATACAGCTACCGGGTGCTGCTCGACCGAGAAGGGCGAGTGGCCAGCCGTTACCCCGGACAGGATGGCCAGGTGCAGTGGTTGCAACTGCAGCAGGGCGTGCTGGTCAGCCAGCGGGCGTTTACCGATGCAGCGGCGTTGAAGGCTGCACTGGAGAACGCACCACGGCAATGAGGCCCTATCGCCGCGCCTGCAAAGAGGTGTGGCGAGTCAAATCAATCTGAACCCTCAGCGCTTGCAGCAACCCAACCCATTACATGCCATTGGGAGAGCGCTCATGGAAATCGGTACAATCTGGATCATCATTGCGGCCCTGGTCATTCTGCTGGAGATCTGGGCCATCTGGCACATCATCGGCAGTGAACGGCGCGCCGAGCGCAAGATGCTGTGGATCGTCTTCGTGGTCTACGCACCATTCCCCGGTTTGCTGTTCTGGGCCTGGCGCGGGCCGCGGGCGGTGAAGGGCAGGGCGGTGCTGCAGGAGAAATGAGGTTTGCGGCCTCAGGCGCGGGGGCGCCTGAGGCCTTCGAAGTTTATTTAGGCAGGATGTCGAAACGTATGGCAGGGCCCAGCCCGTCCACCATCAGGCAGCCGTAGAACTTCACGGTGGACAGTACGCGCAATTCCTTGAGCGCGTCATGGATGTAGTCGCGGACCAGCTTTTCAGCTTCACGCTTGCGGTCAGCGAGGCTGGTGCCATTGAGCGTGATCATGCCAAGCAACGTGGTTTCAATGTGCTCAACGGTGTCCAGGCCGAGCTTTTCCCGCAGGTGCAGACGTGCCTGTGCCGCATCGGTTTCATCGCGTGGAGCGTTGTGCGGCTTGATGGTATAGGCCAGCTGAAAATCAAATTTGCTCATCGGTTTTTCCTTGTTGGTTAAAGGCCTCCATGCCGGGCTTTGCAATCTAGGCTCTGTACGGAAAGCCTTGATACTTGTTGATGCTGCGTTGAAAACAGCCTCGGAATGCTCATGTACTCCAGTACAGTCGGGCGCAACCCCGGCCGTTCCTCGGCTGTTTTCGCCTTGCCTGACCTGCGTCTCAAGGCTTTTCGTACAGAGCCTACGGTCTTACAGCCTCCGCGCAAACACACGCGTGGTTCTGACATGACGGTGTTTTGTACGAAATGTCCTACTTCGTGCTTGACCTCGAGTTAGCTTAAGGTCCGATACTCCGGCGCTCTTCCAACCGAGCGAGGGCTTGTCGTGACCCCATCAAACGCATTCCAGCTAAGCAACCCTGAAGGCCTTTACGACCCCAGTGGCAACGCCTACTCCCATGTCGCCGAAGTGCGCGCTGACAGCCGTCTACTGTTCATCGCCGGCCAGGGTGGGGAGGAGAGCAATGGCCGGTTGTCACCTGTGTTCGCCGAACAGGCTCGCCAGGCACTGGCTAACCTGGAACTGGCCCTGGCGTCGAAAGGTGCCAGCCTGGCCCAGGTGTTCAAGCTGACCCTGCTGATTGTCGAGCACTCCGAAGCGCGCCTGGGCCAATGGGTGGCCGAGGCCGACAGGGCCTGGGGAACGCGCATGAAACCGACCTGCACGTTGATACCGGTGCCACGGCTGGCGCTGGACGGCATGCTGGTGGAAATCGAGGCAGTCGCTGCGGTGTAGTGCAGTCAAATCAGTGGTGGCGCCAGGGAATTACTCTGTTGTATATCGATGCAGGCACCATCGGCACTGCTGCTATAACAACAATCCCACTCAGAGGTGACCACACCATGAGCACTGGCACGAGCACGCTTACTGACCGCAAGACCAGAGCCTGGCTTTGGCCTGCGCTGTTCAGCCTGGTGGCATTTGCTGCCAACTCGGTGTTCTGCCGGCTGGCGCTGAAAGACGGGGCCATCGACCCGGTATCTTTCACTATGGTACGCCTGGCCAGTGGTGCGTTTTTTCTGCTGTTGCTGATTCGCCTGCGCAAGCCGGTCCACACCATGGGCGGCAATTGGTGGGGCGGCCTGGCGCTGTTTCTGTACGCGTTCCTGTTTTCTGCGGCGTACCTGCAACTGGGGGCTGGGGTGGGGGCGTTGTTGCTGTTCGGTGCTGTACAAATCACCATGTTCGGCTTTGCCTGGTACCGGGGCGAACACATCACGGTACGCATGCTTCTGGGCATGCTGATCGCCTTTGCCGGCCTGCTGGTGCTGCTGTTGCCCGGTGCTTCGGCACCTTCGTTGGCCAGTGCCTTGCTGATGGCTCTGTCCGGGGTGGCCTGGGGGGTGTATACGCTACTGGGCAAAGGCTCGCCCAGGCCGCTGGCCGACACTGCCGGCAATTTTGCCCGCAGCCTGCATTGCATGGTGCTGCTGCTACCGATGCTGTTGCTGGGCGCCGGCCCGCACCTCACGCCGCTTGGCTTGGCGTATGCATTGGCTTCGGGTGTGCTGGCCTCAGGCGCCGGCTACGCCGTGTGGTATGGCGTGGTCAGGCAGGTCAGTGCGCAACAGGCGGCGACCCTGCAGCTCAGCGTGCCGGTGATTGCCGCACTGGGCGGGGTTGTCCTGATCGGCGAGCCGGTGTCGTTGCGCTTGTTGATCGCCTGTGTGGTGGTGTTGGGCGGCATTGCCCTGGCGCTGGCGTCGCGCCGTTAAAAAAAGTTGCGCTGGGCCTTGAGGGTGACCACGCTGTCGCAATAGGTGTTGATACCTGAGTACGCATCGCAGCCGTCGCCACTCAGGCTGGAGTTGCTGTAGATCAGGTTCAGGTCGATGCCCAGCCAAGGCCGCGACAATTCCAGTGACCAATCGGAAAAGGCATTCACCTGGCTACCATCACCAATGGTGAACGGTGTGCCCAGGCGGTGGTGGGCGAGCTTGACGGTGAAGTCGACGTCGAACATCGGCAGATGGCCGAAGTCGGCGAACAGCGTGCCGGTGCGGTTGTCGGGGTTGTCGCGCAGCGCCCCGCCGAAGCGGCTGCCCAGCACCGAAACACCCCCATACAGGGCGTAGCTGTCGGGGCCTGCGATATTTGGCTGACTGTAATGGATCAACCCTACCTCGTAGCCCAGGCTGCTGTCGAAATGGTGCTTGTAGCCCAGGTAACTGTCCAGGCGCAGGGTCGAGTTGTGGGTGACGCCCATGCTGGGGGCGTACTGGCCCAGGTACCAGCCATTGGGGTGGCTAAGGTCGAGCCCACCATGGAATGCGCCGACGGCGCTGGGTGAGATAAGCCCTTGCGCCATGCTGCGCGAGGGAGTGGTACCGAGTGTAAAGTCGAAATCGCCCAGTTGGCGTTTCATCTGCTGGGCTAGCGATACGGAGCTGAAAAGCAGCGCAGCACTCAGCAACAGAAGGGGCCTGATCATGGTCTCCGTCCTGGAAGGCTTGCGGTTGAGCGGTAGAGGATACCTGCGCAAGTGGAGGGAGGGAACCGCCGGCTAGCCCGTTCAGCCTTTGGTCGAAGGTTCAGCGTCGGTGGTCTCGGTCACCACAGGCAGCTTGCCGGCACGCAGGATTACCCGCCGTTGCTGCTCGTAATTGTCCAGCGACAGGCCGCGGCGCTGTAAGGCTTCCAGTTGCAACTGGCGAGTTTCTTCAGCGGTGTACGGGCGCAGCTCAGGGTGGCTGGCACAGCCGCTGATCACGGTGATGGCGAAAACGACAAGGACGGCGGCAAGCTGGCGGGCCAGGGCATTCATCGGTTAGCTCCAGGGCAATCTAGTAGGCAGCGAGGGGATGGAGCTAGGTTATGCGGCCACAGCGTTCGGTAGAAATTGCCCTGCTCGATAGTGACTATCGACGGTTCCGAGGAAGCAGATCGGGGTCACCTAGGTACAGGTCTAACTGCTCGACGACGATGCGCCCCAGGCCCTGACGGGCATCGAAGCAATGCGGCGTGCTCGGTACGGGGCGGAAGGAAGGCTTGTCGCTGGGTGTACCGGTTGTTGTGTCTGGGCGCACTTCAAGTTCGGGCGGGCAACACAACTATTGCCCCAACATCTGTCGCACCAGCCATTGCCCGGCCGGCCCCAAGGCACGTCGGCTCGACCAGGCCACATCCATATCCACCCGCCGGGGGTAACCCGCTATCTGCAACTCCACCAGCTCGTGGCCAAACCGTCTTACCAGGCCCTGGGCAGTTCGGCCCAGCCAAACCCGCGCACGGCGAACTCCAGCAGGGTAAGGTAATCCGGTGCCGACCACGCTTGGCCACGGCCATGGTGCAGGCTGGGGGCATAGGTCTTGATATACAGCTGTCGTGCGTTCTCCAGATGCTGTGCCTTTACTTGCGGCAGGCTTGCCAGCGGATGCTCGCTGGCGACATATACGCCGAACTCTGCCTGCTCCGGCAAGCGCGCCACGGCCACGTCGGCGGGGTAGCCGGGCTGTGTGGCAAGGATGCCGACATGGGCCAGGCCCTGCTGGATCATCTCGATCACATCAGCGTCCTCCGCCGGGCCGCAGCGTAGCTCGGTATGGGGGTAGTGCTGGGCGAAACGAGTCATCACCGCCCCTTGGAACGTTACGCTGTAGCTGTCCGACATCACCACAGATACCAGCGCCTCGACATTTTGCGCCAGTCGCACTGCCAGCGCATCGAGCTGGGCGCTGGCATCGAGAATCGCCTCTACATGGCTCCGCACCTGCCTACCCGCTTCATTCAGCGTGGGGTGGCGGCCACTGCGATCAAACAGCGGGCAGCCGATATCGGCCTCGAAATTGGCAATGGCGATGCTGACGGTGGACTGGCTTTTGCGCAGCTTGCGCGCCGCCGCAGAAAACGAACCGAGTGATGCGGCTTCGGTAAAGGCGACCAGAGCTTCGGGAGAGTATCGCATGGTATTGATAAAACCGATGGCAGCTATATCGCGAGTATCAGTTCTATCAAAGAGAATGGGAAGCACGACTCACGCAATGGATGGAATTTGCAATGAAAAACGTGTCTTTCACCGAACGCCTGGTCCACGCGGTTGGCTATGAAGTTTTCGCGGTACTGCTGTGTGCGCCGCTGCTGTCCTGGATCATGGGCAGGTCATTGGCAACGGCGGGCGCGCTGGCGGTGACCCTGTCGGTAATCGCCATGTTGTGGAACATGGCCTACAACGCACTGGTCGATCGCTGGGTGCAAACCGAACGCATCAACTGGAAGGCCAGTATGCGTTTCGTGCACGGTCTTGGCTTCGAAGCCGGCCTGGTGGTGTGGTGCCTGCCGGTGGCGGCTTGGATGCTGGAGATTTCGCTGCTGCAGGCGTTCATGGTGGAGCTGGGCTTCTTCGTGATCATCCTGCCCTACACCGTGGTGTACAACTGGGCGTTCGACAAAGCCCGGCACCTGCTGGTGCAGCGGCACCTGGCATGATTCTGCAACCCTGCGCGGTTCACTGATCGGGGGCACAGGTCGGTGGTTGGGCGCAGCCGGTGCCATGCCCCGCGCCGTCTGCTTTGCGGGTAAAAACCGCTCGAGGTGACCGTATAAACCCAAGAAAAACGGGGCATGCCATTACTGGCATGCCCCGTTTTCATACAGCTGATGCGCCTCAGGCGACCTTGACGATCCAGCCTGCCGGTGCCTCTACATCGCCGCTCTGGATACCGGTCAGCTCGTTGTAGAGCTTCTGGGTAACCGGGCCGACCTTTTCCAGGTCGTGGAACACGTGCAGCTTGCCGTTGTACTCGATGCCGCCGATTGGGGTGATCACGGCTGCGGTACCGCAGGCACCGGCTTCGACGAAGCGGTCCAGCTTGCTGATCTCGACATCGCCTTCGATCACGGTCAGGCCCAGGCGCGATTGCGCCAGTTCCATCAGCGAGAGGCGAGTGATGCCTGGCAGTACCGAGGCCGATTTCGGGGTAACGAACTCGTTGTTGGCGGTGATGCCGAAGAAGTTGGCCGAGCCGACTTCCTCGATCTTGGTGTGGGTCAGCGGGTCAAGGTAGATGGCATCGGCGAAGTTGGCCTTCTTCGCTTCAGCGCCCGGCTGCAGGCTGGCAGCGTAGTTGCCACCGACCTTGGCTGCGCCGGTGCCCTGCGGGGCAGCACGGTCGAAGCTGGAAATCTGGAAGTTGTGCGGCTTCATGCCGCCCTTGAAGTACGAACCAACCGGGATGGCGAACACCGAGAAGATGAACTCGGGGGCGGTGCGCACGCCAATGTTGTCGCCGGTGCCGATCACGAACGGGCGCAGGTACAGGGCGCCTTTGCCGTGCGGTGGCACGAACTTTTCGTTGGCCTTGACCACTTGCTTGCACGCTTCGATGAACACATCGGTCGGTACGTGCGGCATCAGCAGGCGTGCGCAGCTGCGCTGCATGCGGGCGGCGTTCTGGTCCGGGCGGAACAGGTTGATCGAGCCGTCCTTGCAACGGTAGGCCTTCAGGCCTTCGAAGCACTGCTGGCCGTAGTGCAGGGCCGTGGAGCCTTCACTGATGTGCAGTACGTTGTCTTCGGTCAGGGTGCCCTTGTCCCACTCGCCATTGCGCCATACGGACAGGTAGCGTTTGTCGGTCTTGATGTAGTCGAAACCCAGCTTGTCCCAATTAATGCTTTCGTTGCTCATGACACCCTCATTGTCTTGCAAGTGCCCGATCGCTCGGGCTGCTGTTATATGCGCACCATGCCACCTTAAACCATCCTTGGCGGATCGGGAACGGCCAGTCACGAATTGATAGGCTGCGATGCTTTTTTTTCGGTTTCTACAACCGCAAGTACTCATCCAGCGCCAGGTTTTCCAGCAATACCGCATCATGGGACGCCACTATCAGCGCCCCGCGAAACTGCCCAAGCATGTGTTCCAGGGCTGTCAGCGATGGCAGGTCCAGGTGGTTGCCGGGTTCGTCCAACAGCAACAGGTCGAGCGGCCGTTCGCGGTACAGCACGGCGGCCAGCGCCGCCTTCATACGCTCGCCGCCGCTAAGCAGGCCACTGGGCAGTTCGATACGGGGCGCATCCAGGCCCAGTTGCGCCAGGCGGCTGCGCAATTTTCCCTGGGCCAGCGTCGGGTTGGCTTGGCGTAGGTGTTCGAGCACGCTACGGTTGCCTGGCAGGGTGCTGCAGTGCTGGTCGAGCAGGGCGGTCTCACCACTTAGGCGCACGTTGTCGGGCGATGCCGGCAATTCCCCATTCAGCAGCCTGAGCAGGGTGGACTTGCCACTGCCATTGGCGCCGATCAGCCCTACGCGCTGGCCCAGGCACAAGCGCAGGTCAAGCGCTTCACGGGTGCCATGGGGCAAGCAAAGTGCCTGCACGGCCAACACTTCACGGCCCGGATGACGCTGAGGGGTGGGCGTGTGCAAGGTAATAGCGCTGTCTCGCTCCACCTCGCGGGCGGCGTCACGCACTTTGCCCAATAGCGTTTGCCGAGCATCGCGATGGTCGCGGCGCTGCTTGCCGGCAGTGGCCTGGCTGCGCTCCTGCTTGCGGTCGACCAGGATCTTGGCTTGGTTGGCGTGCCTGGCTTGGCGCCCGGCCCGGGCCTGATGGCGCTCCAGGTCTTCGCGTTGGCGCTGCAGTTCACCGGCCTGGCGTTGCTGCTCCTGCTTCAGCCGGGCAAGTTGCTGCTGGGCCTGCGCCGTCTGGTTGGCTTTTTGCGCACTATAGAGGCTGTAGTTGCCACCATAGGCCTGCAAGCCCAGGCTGGATAATTCGACAATGCGTGCCATGTGCGCCAGCAGGCTGCGGTCGTGGCTGATCACCAGCAAGCCACGGTCCCAGGCTTCGATCATGCTCAGCAACTGGGCGCGGGCGTTGCTGTCCAGGTGATTGCTTGGCTCGTCGAGGATCAGGTAATCAGCATCGCTGAGCCACGCGCCAATCAGTGCCACGCGCATGGCTTGGCCACCGCTCAGGGTCCGAGCGGGCTGGCGCCAGTCAAGTTGACCCAGGCCGTGGCCCTGAAGCTGCAGTTGCAATTGCTCGCGCATATCCCAGCGCTCGCCAACGGTGTCGAAATCCTGGGGCTTGATGCTGCCTTGCTCGATGCGTTCCAGCGCCGCAATCACCGGCCCCACTTGAGCCAGGTCGGCCAGCGTGGCGCTGCGCTCGATGACTTGCTGATCCAGCAAGTGGACAGGCCCGAGGCGCCGACAATGGCCGCTGCTCGGTTCACGCTGGCCGGCAAGAATTTGCCCTAGCAGGCTTTTGCCCACGCCATTGCGCCCGACCAGGCCGGTGCGGCGTTGGTCGAAGGTTTCGTTGAGGTTGCTAAACAGCGGCCTGCCATCAGGCAAGACCAAGGAAACGCTGTCCAGCGTCAGAATCGACGTGTTCGTCATGTACATCTCCACAAATGCCGCGACATCTCCGGAACGAACCGGAGGCTGAAGACTGGCCGTCGAACGGACGGCGGCATCAATGGCGCATTGGACGAACACCTCGTAATTTAGGGAATGCGTAGCCTAACGGACCGTTTGGGGCCGGGTAAAGCACCGGCTGCCGGTTGGGGCTCAGCGCTGCGTCTGCAAGCGCTTGGCCCAGTCTCCGCCGTGGCCGTGCGCGCAGGCCTCTTCACTGTCGAATCGCACATGCCAGGCCGGATGGTCCAGCTGAATGCCGGCTTGCTCCAGCGCCAGGCCGGTAAGCGCCAGCATGCGCGCCTTCGCATCACCGACCACGGCCGCTGCCTTGTCGGCCTCTTGCTCGAATACCCAGGTGATACGCAGGCTGCTCGGAAAGTCCTCGGGGTCGAGGCGATGGGTAAGCCAACTGAAGCCGACAATCTCCGCCTTGGCGGCTTCGCAGGCATCGGTCAGGCACGCGACCAACTCCCGCTCCAGGCGACTTATCTCGCGTTTGCCCAATGCCTTCATGGGTTGGCCTCGTCATCGATCTGCTGGCAAAAGCGCAGGCGGTTGCCGAACGGGTCTTGCCCCTGCATCTGCAGAAAATCCAGGTAAAAAGCCTTGGCCTTGTCGGCGGAGAACATGCGCAATACCGGTAGGGCGGGGGCGAGGGGCATGGGGCGTCCTTGTCCGTTGAAAAAGTGCCACTGTAGCGCAGTTGCTGCCCTTATGGTCGACCAGCCGGCAGCAATGGTTGACCACCCGCCAGCCACTGCGTAGCCTTGCCCACTTCGAGGTTCTTCGGCATGGCCGGAGCTAAGACGGGAACGCGGTACAAGCCGCGGCTGCCCCCGCAACTGTAAGCACCGACAACGGATCGACACAGCCACTGCGCCAGCGCGCGGGAAGGCGTCATCCCGCCAGCCCGCTGTTCAACTGAACGGGGGCATGGAACGGTGCAAGCCAGGAGACCTGCCTCGTCACGTTTTCGACTTTCAACCGGGCGGGGTGATCCGGTGGCGAACAAGCCCGGCCGGTCCGGCCCGCGGCTGTCGTCCTGCATGCCCGCGCCACACTGCCAAGGGCAATGCGACATGAAAACACTGGCCAAGCTCCCCGTCACCATCGTCACCGGCTTCCTCGGCTCGGGCAAGACCACCTTGCTGCGCCACATGCTCGACAACGCCCAGGGCCGCCGCATTGCGGTCATCGTCAACGAGTTCGGCGAACTGGGCATCGATGGCGAAATCCTCAAGCAGTGCAGCATCGGTTGCACCGAGGAAGAAGCCAGCGGCCGCGTCTACGAACTGGCCAACGGTTGCCTGTGCTGCACCGTGCAGGAAGAATTCTTCCCGGTGATGCGTGAGCTGGTCGCACGCCGTGGCGACCTCGACCACATTCTCATCGAAACCAGCGGCCTGGCCCTGCCCAAACCATTGGTACAAGCGTTCCAGTGGCCGGAAATCCGCAATGCCTGCACCGTCGATGCGGTCATCACCGTGGTCGACAGCCCGGCCGTGGCCGCTGGCACCTTCGCCGCCTACCCGGACCAGGTCGATGCCCAGCGCAAGCTCGACCCTAACCTGGACCATGAATCGCCCCTGCACGAGCTGTTCGCTGACCAGCTGGCCAGCGCCGACCTGGTGGTGTTGAACAAGGCCGACCTGATCGACGCCGAAGGCCTGGCCAAGGTGCGTGCCGAGGTGGCCGAAGAACTGCCGCCGGCGGTGAAAGTGATCGAGGCCAGCAGCGGCAAGCTGCCACTGGACGTGCTGCTGGGCGTGGGTGCCGAGTCCGAGTCACATATCGATGGCCGTCGAACTCACCACGATTCCCACCACGACGGCGACGATCATGACGATCATGACCACGACGCTTTCGATTCCATCTCCATCGACCTGCCTGAAGCCGACGAAAGCCTGCTGCTCGATGCGCTGACCCAGCTGGTGGTGGAGTTCGGTATCCTGCGCGCCAAAGGCTTCGCCGCCATCCCGGGCAAGCCGATGCGCCTGCTGGTACAAGGTGTGGGTACCCGTTTCGACAAGCACTTCGACCGCGCCTGGCGTGCCGACGAGCCGCGCATTACCCGCCTGGTGCTGATCGGCCAGGACCTCGATGCTGCCCAGCTGGAAGCGCGCCTGCGCCAGGCACTGGGCGCCTGACCCATGCACCTGCTGCGGACCCAGCCCGGTGGTTTCGTACCGGATGACAGCATTGCCGACCTCGGCCAGACACCCGCCGAGCTGGTGATTCTCTGCAGCGGCGATTCGCACCTGGCATTGCTCGCCGACACCGCCGAGCAATTGCCCGAAGACTTTCCCGGCCTGCGCCTGGCCAACCCGATGCAGGTGCAGAACCATGCATCGGTCGACCTGTATGTCGACCAGGTGCTGCGCCATGCCAAGGTCATCCTGGTGTCGCTGCACGGTGGCGTTGGTTACTGGCGCTATGGTGTCGAACAACTGTTCGAGCTGGCCGCCCGTGGCGTGCAGCTGATTCTGGTGCCGGGCGACGACCGCCCAGACCCGGAGCTGACCAGCCTGGGCAACGTCCGCGGTGAGCAGGCCGAGCGGCTTTGGCATTACCTGCGCCAGGGCGGCAAGGCCAACGCCATCAACCTGTTCAACTACCTGGCCAGCCAGTGGCTGGGCCGCGACTATGCCTGGGACGAACCGCAGCCTTTGCCGCGCACGGCGGTCTATCACCCGGCCAACGGCAGCGCGACACTCGAGGACTGGTACCCGCACTGGCACCCCGAACAGCCGGTGGCGCCGTTACTGTTCTACCGCTCGCACCTGCAAGCGGCCAATACCGCCTTCATCGACGTGTTCTGCCAGCGCCTGCAGGCTGCCGGCCTGAACCCGTTGCCGATCGCCGTGGCCAGCCTCAAGGAAAGCGCCTGCCTGGAACAGGTCGAAGCCTGGCTGGACGAGGTCGGCGCCGAAGTGCTGATCAATACCACCGGTTTTGCCCTGTCCAGCCCCGAGCGCCCCAACCTGCGCCCGTTCCGTCGCGACATCCCGGTGCTGCAGGCCATCTGCGCGCAGGACAACCAGCCTGGCTGGGAAGCCAGCGAGCAGGGCCTGGGCGCGCGCGACCTGGCCATGCACATTGCGTTGCCGGAGCTGGACGGGCGCATCATCACGCGCCCGGTCAGTTTCAAGGACATGGCCTGGCGCAGCGAGCGCAGCCAGTCCGACGTTGTCTGCTACCGCGCCCACCCCGAGCGCATGGACTTTGTCGCCGAATTGGCCCGCCGCTGGGTCGAGCTGGCCCGCCTGCCCAATGCCCAGAAGCGTGTAGCCCTGGTGCTGGCCAACTACCCGACCCGGGATGGTCGCATTGGTAATGGTGTCGGTCTGGACACGCCCGCCGCCGCACTCAACATCCTCAAGGCGCTGCAGGCCGAAGGCTATCCGCTGGCCGAACTGCCGGGCAGCGGTACGCAACTGATCCACCAGTTGCTCGGTGGCGTGACCAACGACCTCGACCACCTCGACCAGCGCCCCTGTGCCCAGAGCCTGAGCCTGGCCGATTACCAGGTGGCCTTCGAGCGCCTGCCGCAGGCCAACCGCCAGGCAGTGCTGGAACGCTGGGGGCCGCCCGAACAGGACCCGATGTACCGCAGCGGCCGGTTGATGGTTGCCGGCCTGCGCTTTGGCTTGACCTTCGTTGGTATCCAGCCGGCGCGGGGCTACCAGGTGGACCCTAGCGCGGTGTATCACGACCCTGACCTGGTGCCACCGCACGGCTACCTGGCGTTTCACTTCTGGCTGCGTCACGCATTTGCCGCCGATGCGGTGATCCACGTCGGCAAGCACGGCAACCTCGAATGGTTGCCCGGCAAAGGCGTCGGGCTATCGGCGCAGTGCTGGCCGGACGCGCTGCTTGGCCCGCTGCCGAACATCTACCCGTTCATCGTCAACGACCCGGGCGAGGGCGCCCAGGCCAAGCGCCGTACCCAGGCGGTGATCATCGACCACCTGATGCCGCCGCTGACCCGTGCTGAAACCTATGGCCCGCTGCGCCACCTGGAACAACTGGCCGACGAATTCTACGAAGCGCAGTTGCTCGACCCTCGGCGTGCCCGCGAGTTGCAGCGTGACATCCTCGAGCTGGTCAAGGCCAACCACATTGACCGTGAGTTGCAACTGGAAGGGCAACTGGACGATGCGGCGCTTTGGCTGCCGCGCCTGGATACCTACCTGTGCGACCTGAAGGAGTCGCAAATTCGCGATGGCCTGCACGTGTTTGGTCAGTCACCAGAAGGGCGGCTGCGCCTGGATACGCTGCTGGCGTTGTTGCGGGTCGAGCGTGGCGACGGCCGTGGCGGTAATGCCAGCCTGCTGCGGGCTTTGGCCAAAGCACTGGTGCCGGGCTGGGACCCGCTCGATTGCGACCTTGGGCAGCCGTGGCAGGGCATACGCCCCGAACAGCTGCAGGCCATGAGCAATGAACCTTGGCGCACCTGTGGCGACACCCGCGAGCGCCTTGAGCTGCTGGCACTGCAGGTGATCGGGCAGGCGCTGGAAGGCACGGCACAGTTACCCGACCTGAGTGAGTGGCAACCGGTGCACGCTGTCGTGCAGGCCCTGTGTGAGGCGGTCGCACCCAGCCTGGACGCCTGCGGCACGGCTGAAATGCATGGCCTGCTGGCGGCACTGGCCGGGCGCTTCGTGCCCGCCGGCCCCAGTGGTGCGCCAAGCCGAGGGCGCCTTGATGTGCTGCCCACCGGCCGCAACTTCTATACCGTGGACGTGCGCAACCTGCCCACCACCACGGCCTGGCGCCTGGGCTTCGCCTCGGCCAGCCTGATCCTCGAACGCCATCTGCAGGACCACGGCGACCACTTGCGTCAGCTCGGTCTGTCGGTATGGGGCACGGCGACCATGCGCACCGGTGGCGACGACATCGCGCAAGCCATGGCGCTGATGGGCGTGCGGCCTGTCTGGGCCACCGGCAGCCAGCGCGTGGACGACTTCGAAATCTTGCCGTTGAGCCTGCTCGACCGCCCGCGGGTGGACGTGACCTTGCGCGTTTCTGGCTTCTTCCGTGATGCCTTCGGCAACCTGATCCGCCTGTTCGACGCCGCCGTGCAGGCAGTGGCCGCGCTGGACGAACCTGACGACCTCAACCCCTTGGCTGCCCGCGTGCGCAGCGAACGGGCAGCGCTGCAGGCTCAGGGCGTGGATGCCGAGCAGGCCGCGCGTCAGGCAGGCTGGCGGGTGTTCGGTGCCAAACCTGGCGCTTACGGTGCCGGGGTGCAGAACGCCATCGATGGACGCTTGTGGAACAGTCGCGACGACCTGGCTGAGGTCTACCTCAACCACGGCGGCTATGCCTACGGTGGCAGCGACGACGGAACCCCGGCCCGCGCCCAGTTCGCCCAGCGCCTGGCCAAGGTGCAGGCGGTGCTGCAGAACCAGGATAACCACGAGCACGACCTGCTCGATTCCAACGATTACTACCAGTTCCAGGGCGGCATGCTGGTGGCCTCGGAAACCCTGTCCGGGGCGGTGGTGGCCAGCTACCATGGCGACCACAGCCAGGCCGACCGACCGCGCATCCGTACCCTCAAGGAAGAGCTGAACCGGGTGATCCGTGCCCGTGCGCTCAACCCCAAGTGGATCGACGGGGTCAAACGTCACGGCTACAAGGGTGCCTTCGAGATGGCAGCGACAGTCGACAACCTGTTCGCCTTCGACGCCACCACGCACCTGATCGACGATCATCATTACCAGGGGCTGGCCGATGCCTACGTGCTCGACCCGGCGACCCGCGATTTCATGCGCGAGCACAACCCCGAGGCCTTGCGCGACCTCACCGAGCGCCTGCTGGAGGCCCAGCAGCGCGGCTTGTGGCAGGCGCCGGGCGACTACCGCGAAGCCCTTGAGGAACAATTGCTCGACGGCGAGGAACAGGCTTGAAATGAGTGAACCCGTACAATTTCCGCTGGCGGCCGTGGTCGGTGCAGACGACCTCAAGCTGGCGCTGTGCCTGACCGCCATCGACCCCAGGATCGGTGGTGTGCTGATCGAAGGGCCGCGTGGCATGGCCAAGAGTACCCTGGCCCGTGGCCTGGCCGACCTGCTTGGCGAAGGCCCGTTCGTCACCTTGCCATTGGGCGCCAGTGAGGAGCGGTTGGTCGGCACCCTCGACCTGGATGCCGCGCTAGGGCAGGGCAAGGCGCAGTTTTCTCCGGGCGTGCTGGCCCAGGCTGACGGCGGTGTGCTGTATGTCGATGAGGTCAACCTGCTGCCCGACACCTTGGTCGATCTGTTGCTTGACGTGGCTGCCAGCGGCACAAACCGCGTCGAGCGTGACGGTATCTCGCACCGGCACAGCGCCCGCTTTGTACTGATCGGCACCATGAACCCGGAAGAAGGCGAACTGCGCCCGCAGTTGCTCGACCGTTTCGGATTGAACGTGGCGCTGGAGGGCTTGCCGGAGCCCGAGGCCCGGCAGCAGATCATTCGCCGCCGTCTGGCCTTCGACAGTGACCCTCAGGCGTTCTGCGCACACTGGGCCCAGGCCCAGGCGCAACTGCGCGAGCGCTGCCAGGCGGCGCGCCAGACCTTGGCCGACATTGCCCTGGATGACCAGGCGCTGGCCTGGATTACCGAGCGCTGCTACGCCGCCGGCGTGGACGGCCTGCGCGCCGACCTGGTGTGGCTGCGCGCTGCGCGCGCCCACTGTGCGTGGCGTGGGGCTGCAGCTATCGAAGAAGTGGATGTCGAGGCGGTGGCCGAGTTCGCCTTGCGCCATCGCCGCCGTATGACGCCTCAGGCCAACCCGCCGTCGGCGCCACCGCCGCCTGAGCAGCAGCCCCGTCATCAACGTGGCGACAACCCTGGCGAACAGGGCGGGCAGGGCGACTGGGGGGCATTGCCGGCACAGCCGGTGGCCAGCGGCGCCCGCCGCGAGGTGCCGAACTGGGCAAAAAAGCCCTGAGCATCCCCCAGCCACCAGCCAGGGGGGCGGATGCCAGAGCGGGCAAAGGCAAGCAGAACGGTACCCGCCGTGGCCCCGTGCGTCATGCGGCGGCTGGCCGGGTGGCCTGGCTGCCGACCTTGGTCAAAGGGCGGCCACGTCTGCGAGAGGACCTGTGCTGGCAGCAGCGCAAGGGCAGGCCTGCAGAGTTGTGGCTGGTGATCGTCGACGCCTCGGCTTCAACCCGGCGTCATCAGGCGTTGGCGCAGACCAAAGGGCTGCTGGCGGCATTGTTCGACCAGGCCTATCGCCAGCGCGCCCGCCTGGCCCTGCTGACTGCCAGCGGGCGCACGCCACAGTGGCAGCGCCACGGGCTGAAGGCATCCGCCGCCTTGCAACCCTGGCTGCAGGCCTTGGGGGCAGGTGGGGGCACGCCGCTGTTGGCCGCACTGGAGCAGGCGCGGCACTGGCTACAGGCGCGGCAGCGAGCGCATCCGCAAGAGGCCTTGCGTTGCCTGGTGTTCACCGACGGTCGCCTGCAGCACTGCAATGCCGTGCAACCGATGCCGTGCGCCACGTTGTTGGTCGATATGGAGCTGGCGCCAGTGCGCCTGGGGCGCGCGCAGCGTCTGGCAGAACAATTGCACGCCGATTACCAGCATTTGCAACAATTCAAGGTGGTGGATTGAAAGGGCGGTTTGCGACACTATGTCGCAATCAGAAAAGTTGTCGCAACAGCAACAGAGAAATTGTACAAGTGCGTGACAGTGCACGCACTTGCTGTGCCGGCCGATATTACTTTGGCATCGACCACGGTTGCAGGTCGTAACCCTTTTCACACAGTTCGGCGCGCACTTCTTCGATCAGGCTGGCCCATTGGGCCGGGTCGGAGTAGATGCGCGACGACACCTGCTTGGCGCCGATGCGGGTGCTGGTCCGGTCGATCACTGCCAAGCTCAGTTCACCAGTACCGTTGGGCGCATCCCAGGCTACGCACTGGAAAGGTTCGAAGGCGTGGTCGGCAATCAGCAGTGCTTCGTTGACACGGAGCGGGGCATTCATGGTTCGGTCTCTCTATGGTCCCAAACATCGAAGTGAAGTCCGCGTTGCTTTAAAGTCGCCTCATGTATCGCGAAGTGCAGCGCGGGGTTGTGTGTACTGATGCTCGTTGTTAGTGGGTAAGTCACACATTGGTTGTAAAATTTTTTCAGGGGTGACGCTGTTCTTGCCTGCGCCGCCATGTGATGTCGATAAAGTGCGAAAATTCCCGTGGTGGTTTGTAAGAAAATGATTCGGCAGACAAACGGTACTGGGAACCGTCAACTTCGTTGCTACTGTTAAACGAGCGCCACAACTTGCTGTTTTATTTCAAAAAACCAAAAACTGGCGCCAAGGACCGGTCATGCAGCAGCCTGCCGCTCAACGCCGTTTGCTTGTCGTCGACCCCTGCGACGATTGCCACCGTTTGTTACCTGGCCTGCGCAACGCAGGCTGGGATGTGGACAGCTGCATGCTCGGGACTGCGCTGGACCACACTTGCGATGTCGGGCTATTGCGCTTGCAGGCCTCACACCTGAGGCAGCCGGACGCGGTCAAGGACATGATCAAGCGCAGCAACACCGAATGGATTGCCGTGCTCAGTGCCGACCAGCTGCGCATGCCGGCGTTCGGCGATTTTGTATGTGAATGGTTTTTCGACTTCCATACCCTGCCGTTCGACGTTTCCCGTGTGCAGGTAACCCTGGGCCGGGCCTTCGGCATGGCACGCCTGCGCGGCAAGGGGGCCGTCAAGGTCGATGAGACAACCCATGAGTTGCTCGGCGAAAGCCGGCCTATCCGCGAGTTGCGCAAGTTGCTGGGCAAACTGGCACCCACCGAATCGCCTGTGCTGATCCGCGGTGAGAGCGGCACCGGCAAAGAGCTGGTGGCGCGCACCCTGCACCGCCAGTCGCTACGCAGCGAGCAGCCGTTCATCGCTATCAACTGCGGAGCGATCCCCGAGCACTTGATCCAGTCCGAACTGTTCGGCCATGAGAAGGGCGCCTTTACCGGTGCCCACCAGCGCAAGGCCGGGCGTATCGAAGCGGCCGATGGCGGCACGCTGTTCCTTGATGAAGTCGGCGATTTGCCGTTGGAGTTGCAGGCGAACCTGCTGCGGTTCCTGCAGGAGAAGCACATTGAGCGGGTGGGTGGCAGCCAGCCAATACCGGTGGATGTCCGGGTGCTGGCGGCCACTCATGTGGACCTCGAGCGGGCCATCGAGCAAGGGCGTTTCCGCGAAGACCTGTATTACCGCCTGAACGTCTTGCAAGTGGTTACCGCGCCGTTGCGCGACCGCCATGGTGACCTGTCGATGCTGGCTAGCCATTTCGCCCATTTCTACAGCGTGGAAACCGGGCGTCGGCCGCGGTCGTTCAGCGACCATGCCCTGGCGGCGATGGGCCGGCATGACTGGCCGGGTAATGTGCGCGAGCTGGCCAACCGTGTGCGCCGCGGGCTGGTGTTGGCTGAAGGGCGGCAGATCGAGGCGCAGGACCTGGGGTTGCAGTTGCTTGACCCGGAACAACAGCCGCTCGGCACGCTGGAAGAATACAAGCACCGCGCCGAGCGCCAGGCGTTGTGCGATGTGCTCAACCGGCACAGCGACAACCTGAGCGTGGCGGCCAAGGTGCTGGGCGTCTCGCGGCCGACGTTCTATCGGTTGCTGCACAAGCATCAGATACGCTGAGCGTTGCTGAGGTACGCTTGCGCCGTTCTTTGAAGCCGCTCTTACAGGGAAACCACAACCCCCTGTAGGAGCGGGTTTACCCGCGAAAGGGCCGGGCCTGCTGGCCAATTTCCACCTGCCGTTCACCGTTGTCGCGGCTACCGTATTCGCGGCTAAAGCCGCTCCTACAGGGAACCACAAGCCCCTGTAGGAGCGGGTTCACCCGCGAAAGGGCCGGGCCTGTTGGCCAATTTCCACCTGCCGCTCACCGTTGTCGCGGCTACCGTATTCGCGGCTAAAGCCGCTCCTACAGGGAACCACAAGCCCGTGTAGGAGCGGGTTTACCCGCGAAAGGGCCGGGCCTGCTGGCCAATTTCCACCTGCCGTTCACCGTTGTCGCGGCTACCGTATTCTCGGCTAAAGCCGCTCCTACAGGGAACCACAAGCCCCTGTAGGAGCGGGTTTACCCGCGAAAGGGCCGTGCCTGCTGGCCAATTTCCACCTGCCGTTCAGTTCACCGTTGTCGCGGCTAAAGCCGCTCCTACAGGGAAACCACAAGCCCGTGTAGCGAAAAGGCCCTGCCAGGCGAACTCAGTGCGGCCCGCGCGGGATGGTCTTGAGCAAGTCTTCCGGGCTGATATGCCCCACCACCTGGGCCACCGCGCTGCCCGGGGTCGGCAGGTCGATGATGTGGCTCTTCATCTTGCCGATCACATGCATCTCGCACGGCTTGCAGTCGAACTTCAGGGTCAGCACTTCGTCACCCTGAATCAGCTGCATCGGTGCCACCTTGGTGCGCACGCCGGTCACGCCCTTGGCCTGCTTGGGGCACAGGTTGAAGGAGAAGCGCAGGCAGTGCTTGGTGATCATCACCGGCACTTCGCCATGCTCTTCATGGGCTTCATAGGCCGCATCGATCAGTTGCACGCCGTGGCGGTGGTAGAAGTCGCGGGCCTTCTGGTTGTACACGTTGGCCAGGAACGACAGGTGCGACTCGGGGTATACCGGCGGTGGCGTGGTCTCGGCCTTGCGCCCGCCACGTGGATGCGCCTGCACGCGTGCTGCAGTCAGTGCCTCGATGGCTTCGCGGCGCAGGGCCTTGAGCTGCGAGTTGGGAATGAAGTACGCCTGCGGGGCATCCAGTTCGATGCGGTCGGCGTGGTACAGGGTGGTGCCCAATTGGCCGAGCAGGTCGTGCAGCTGCTCCAGTGCCTGCTGCGGCTTGTTGGCTACGCCGAACGGGCCATCCAGGGCCACTTGCACGCTCACGCCTTCTTCACTGCTCAGGGTAAGCATCAAGCGCTGCTCGCGCAGGACTGCGTGCCACTCCACGCCGACCCGGCGTTCGGAGGAGGTGCGTTGCAGGGCCTGCTGCCAGTTGTGGTCGAGGTTGCGCGACAGCGGGTGGTTGGGCCGCAGCTTGTGCAGGCCTTCGGGCATTTCGTTGGGCTCGACGCGATAGCGGTAGCGCTTGTGGCCGTCTTCTTCGAATTCGCCACGCGGTTCGGCGATGTTGGCGCGGAAGCCCACCACTTCGCGCTTGACCAGCACATTGAGGCCGTCGCCGTTGGTCAGCGGTACGTCGGTGACCACTTGCATGTCACGCTTGCCGACCTTTTCCACTACGCCCACCGGCAGGCCGGTAAAGGTTGGTGAGTCGAAGGCGCCGATATCGACCTTGCGGTCGGTCACGAAGTAGTCGGTGCTGCCGCGGTGGAAGGTTTTGTCCGGGTCGGGCAGGAAGAAGTGTTCGGTACGGCCGCTGGACGCGCGGGCGTACTGAGGGCGGTCTTCAAGGATGGCATCGAGCTCTTTGCGGTAATGGGCGGTGATGTTCTTCACATAGCCCATGTCCTTGTAGCGGCCCTCGATCTTGAACGAGCGCACGCCGGCATCGACCAGGTCAGCCAGGTTGGCGGTCTGGTTGTTGTCCTTCATCGACAGCAAGTGTTTCTCGAACGCAACCACGCGGCCCTGGTCATCTTTCAGCGTATAGGGCAGGCGGCAGGCTTGCGAGCAATCACCACGGTTGGCGCTGCGGCCGGTCTGCGCATGAGAAATGTTGCATTGGCCGGAGAACGCCACGCACAGCGCGCCGTGGATGAAGAACTCGATGGCAGCATCGGTTTCGGCGGCGATGGCACGGATTTGCTGCAGGTTCAGCTCACGCGCCAGTACCAGTTGCGAGAACCCGGCCTGGTCGAGGAACTTGGCCCGTTCCAGGGTGCGGATGTCGGTCTGGGTGCTGGCATGCAGCTCGATCGGCGGGATGTCCAGCTCCATCACCCCGAGGTCCTGCACGATCAGCGCGTCAACGCCGGCATCGTACAGCTGGTGAATCAGCTTGCGCGCCGGTTCCAGCTCGTTGTCGTGCAGGATGGTGTTGATGGTGGTGAACACGCGTGCATGGTAGCGATGGGCGAACTCGACCAGCTCGGCGATATCGCTGACTTCGTTGCAGGCGTTATGGCGCGCGCCAAAGCTCGGGCCGCCGATATAGATGGCGTCAGCGCCGTGCAGGATCGCTTCACGGGCGATGGCCACGTCACGGGCAGGGCTGAGCAGTTCCAGGTGATTCTTTGGAAGGGACATGTCGTTATATTTTCGGGCTGTCACGGTTTAGGCGGGCATTGTAGCGGTGAAACGGGCTGGCGGCATCATTGGGGTGCCGAGAGGTGGGATTGGCTGCGGGCACGCGCAACTGTGGGAGCGGCCTTGTGTCGCGAAAGGGCCGCAGAGCGGCCCCGGCGGTTTTGCGGTCAGTCAACGATGTCGGGGGCGCTGCGCACCCCAACAAGCGCAGCTCAGCGCTTGGCAGCCATTGCCGTCACTTCCACACGCATGCCTTCAAATGCCAGCGAAGCCACACCCACCGCCGCACGCACCGGCCAGGGCTTGCTGAAGAAGCGCTGGTACACTTCGTTGAACGCCGCGCGGTCGGCCATGTCGGTGAGGTAGATGGTCAGGTGCAGCACGCGGTCCATACCGCTGCCGGCCTTTTCCAGGGCCACTTTCAGCGCCTGCAGGGTGCATTCGCTCTGCTCGACGATGCCGCCCAGTTCCAGGCTGCCGTCGGCGTGGGTCGGGATTTGTGTGGTGACCAGCACGCCGTTGTACTCGGCAACGTCGGAGGAAATCGACTCGGCGTCCGGGTCCGGGGTGTAGATGATGTCTGCATTTGCCATGGTGTGTTCGCCTTGCAACGGAAGGAAAACGGCAAGCCTACGCGAGCGCATCCGCCCGGTCGAGGGTGCCTCGGTGTTTGAAATGCGCGGCGTTCGCCGTCAGAATCGCGGCCGATTGCAAAACCAGGGGTTTACGTTGAACGAACAGACTTTGTCCAGGCGCCTGGAGCGCGTGGCCGCCCATGTACCGCAGGGCGCGCGCTTGGCCGACATTGGCTCGGACCACGGCTACCTGCCGGTGGCCTTGATGCTGCGTGGCGTGCTCGAGGCCGCTGTGGCGGGTGAGGTGGCACAGACGCCGTTCGCCTCGGCCCAGCGCAATGTGCACAAGAACGGCCTGCAAGAGCGGGTCACCGTGCGCCTGGCCGATGGGCTGGCAGCGGTCGAGCCGCAAGACCGTATCTCGGTGGTGAGCATATGCGGCATGGGCGGCGACACCATGTGCGAGATACTCGAGGCCGGCAAGCAGCGCCTTGGCGGCGTCACGCGCCTGGTACTGCAGCCCAATGGTGGTGAGCGCGAGCTGCGCCAGTGGCTGGCTGGCAATGGTTACCGGATCGTCAGCGAAGAGCTGCTACGGGAAAACCGCTTCGATTACGAGATCATCGTCGCCGAGCCGGGCAGGGTGATGTATAGCGCTGAACAGCTGTACTTCGGCCCCGTGTTGATGCAGGAAAAAAGCGAGGCGTTTGTGGTCAAGTGGCGGCGCATGCTGCGGCAGAAGCAGCAGACCCTGGCCAATTTCCAGCGGGCCCGCGATGCGGTGCCTCAGGCGAAGATCGACGATTTCAATCAGCAGGTGGGCTGGATCACCCAGGTGCTGGCCTGACTCACTGCTGCGAGCAGTTGCCCATTTCCCGGTAGTCGATTTCGCGCTTCTGGCCCTGATGGTCGACGTACACCATATGTGCGGTGCCCACCTGGCAGTCGGCGGCGTTACTGGCCGGGGTGATGGAGATGACCTTGGCCACGTCCAGCGGCATGCCGTATTCATAGTGGCTGCTGACGGGCTGGTTGTTGCCGGCATCGGCAAAAGCACCGAACGAGGCGAAGGCAGCGGCAATGGCAAGGACAGCGATCGAGCGTTTCATGACAGGCTCCTTTTTTAATGGATGGCTAATGATCTATTCATTGGTCATGCACAATAAATGGGCTAAAACGTGATAGATTCCTGCTTTTAACGCAACAATAAGGAGCGCACCTTCATGGACATGCTGCATGCCATGCGTACCTTCACCCGTGTGGTGGAATGTGGCAGCTTCGCTGCAGCTGCCAATGCTCTGGATATTTCTGCAGCGCAGGTTTCGCGCATCGTTGCCGAGCTGGAGAACCAGCTGCAGACCCGCCTGCTGCACCGCACCACCCGGCGCTTGCGCATGAGCGAGGCGGGTGAGCGGTTTCTGGAGCGTGCGCGGCAGATCATGCTGCTGACCGAAGAAGCTGTGGGCGAAGCGCGAGGGGCGCACCTCACGCCTCGCGGCCATCTGCGTTTGCACTGCCCACACGGCATGGGGCTGTTGCTGATGCCGCTGGTGGCCGGCTACAACACGCTATATCCGGAAGTGGTGATCGAGCTGACGCTGTCGCAGCGCAACCCCGACCCGCTGGCCGAAGGGCATGACGTGGTGATCACTGTGGACGGTGCGCTGCCGGATTCGCAGCTGATCGCTGTGCCGCTGGGCAACATTTTCAGCATCCCCTGCGCGGCCCCCGGTTACCTGGATACTCACGGTGTACCGGAGCGCCCCGAAGACTTGCACGGCCATCGCTGCCTGCGCATGGCTTACCCGATGTACGAAGGTGACTGGGTGTTCCCGCAAGGGGTTGACCAGTGCGTGATCGCCCCGAACGACAGTTTCTCTACCAACGTCGCCGACGCCATGCTGGTGGCCAGCGAGCTGGGCATGGGCATTGGCCTGCTGCCGTTCTACACCGCCAGCGAGGCGATCGGGCAGGGGCGCTTGTGCCGGTTGTTGGCACCGTATCGGCTGCGGGAGAGTGCGCTGTATGCGATGTATCCGTCACGCCACTACCTGGACGCCAAGGTGCGCACCTGGATCGACTACCTCAAGGAACAGTTGCCGGCGTTGTTCGAGGGGCATGCCAGGGTGGTGGATGATGCGCGGTATTGGCGCTGAGGCGAGAAGTTTGCCGCGGTGACATTACTGTGGGAGCGGGCGCGCCCGCGAACACCGGCAAAGCCGGTGCCATCCACCGCGTCGCCCACTCCCCCAAAAACCGCGTTGCCTTTGCGTTACAGCGGATAGTTTTTCAATTCCCGTGCAATCAGCATGCGCTGGATCTCGCTCGACCCTTCATAGATCTGCGTAATCCGCGCATCCCGGTAATAGCGCTCCACCGGGTAGTCTTCCAGATAACCGTACCCACCATGCACCTGGATAGCCATCGAGCACACCCGCTCGGCCATTTCCGAAGCGAACAGCTTGGCCTGTGACGCTTCCGACAGGCACGGCTTGCCGGCGCTGCGCAGGCGGGCGGCATGCAGGATCAGCAAACGTGCGGCGTTCACCTGCACCTGCATGTCGGCCAGCAGATTGGCGATGCTCTGGTGTTCGTTGATCGGCTTGCCAAACTGTATGCGGTCACGCGAGTAGACCAGCGCCGCTTCAAATGCGGCGCGGGCGATGCCCAAGGCCTGGGCGGCAATGCCGATACGGCCGCCTTCGAGGTTGGACAGGGCAATGGCCAGGCCCTTGCCACGCTCACCGAGGATATTGGCGGCAGGAATGCGGCAGTTGTCGAAGGTGACCGCGCAGGTGTCGGAGGCGCGGATGCCCATCTTGTGCTCGCTGCGGTCAACCTTGAACCCAGGGTTGTCGGTGGGCACCAGGAACGCCGACAGGCCTTTCTTGCCCAGCTCCGGGTCGGTCACTGCGAAGACGATCGCCAGGCCGGCACGGCGGGCATTGCTGACGAACTGCTTGGCTCCGTTGATGACCCACTGGCCATCCACCAACTCGGCGCGGGTGCGCAGGTTGTGCGCCTCGGAGCCGGCCTGTGGCTCGGTCAGGCAGAAGCAGCCAATCACCTCGCCGCTGGCCAGGCGTGGCAGCCACTGCTGTTGCTGTTCGGCGGTGCCGTAGGCCAGCAGCGGGCCGCAACCTACCGAGTTGTGGATGCTCATCATCGCCCCGGTGGCGCCGCAGCCGGCGGCGATCTCTTCCACTGCCAGGGCGTAGGCGACATAGTCGGTGTAGCTGCCGCCGAAGTCTTCGGGCACCACCATGCCCAACAGGCCCAGTTCGCCCATCTTGCGCACCACGCCATCATCGATCCAGCCGGCCTTTTCCCAGGCCTGGGCATGGGGTGCGATTTCGCCACGGGCAAAGTCCCGGGCCATGTCGCGGATCATGATCTGTTCTTCGCTCAGTTCGAGGTCTTGCATCTGTGTACTCCCGGGCTCACAGGCCTTCGAAGAATTGTTCGACCCGCTGGCGTTGCAGCGCGGCCAGGGTCGGCGGGTTCCAGCGGGGCTGCTTGTCCTTGTCGATGATCAGGGCACGCACGCCTTCGATGATGTCGCCGTGCTGGAACCACTGGCGGTCCAGGTGCAGTTCCATGGCAAAGCAGTCGTCAATGCCCAGCTCGCGCCCTCGGCGCAGCATCTCCAGCGTAACCGCCATGGCCAGAGGCGAGCGGGTTTCCAGCTGATCGGCGGTGGCCATCGCCCAGGCGTGGCTGTCGCCAAGGCTCACCGCACGCAGTTGCTCGACGATGGCTGGCAGGTCGGGCAGGGCGAAGAAGTGGTCGATGGCCGGGCGCAGCTTTTCCAGTGGCGCATCATCCAGCACCTGGCTACCGAGCCTGGCCAGCAGGTTTTGCAGGTCCTTCAGCGGGTGGTCGCTGAAGTCGAGCTGGTCGAGGCCCTGGTCGAGGGCGGCGAGCTGGTCGCTGGCCAGGTACCAGTCGGCCAGGCCGCAGTACAAGGCGTCGGCCGCCTGGATCTGGGCACCGCTGACACCCAGGTAGATGCCCAGCTCGCCGGGGATGCGTGAGAGGAAGTAGCTGCCGCCCACGTCCGGGAAGTAGCCGATGCCAACTTCGGGCATGCCCAGCCGGCTGCGCTCGGTGACCACGCGCAGGTCGCAGCCCTGGGCCAGGCCCATGCCGCCACCGAGGGTGAAACCGTCCATCACCACCAGTATTGGCTTGCGGTAGCGGTGAATGACCAGGTCGAGGGCGTACTCTTCGACGAAAAAGGTTTCATGCAGCGTGTCGCCGGCCTTGAAGCTGTCGTACAACGAGCGGATGTCGCCACCGGCACAGAACCCCTTGGGGCCTTCGCCGCGCAGGACCACGGCGCGCACGTGCGGGTTGTCGGCCCACTGATCCAGGTGCTGACGCAGGCTGCGCACCATGTCCAGGGTCAGGGCATTGAGACCGGCAGGGCGGTTCAGGGTCAGGTGGCCGACCTGGTTGCGGACCTCGGCCAGTACGTGGTCGGTTGCTGCCGCGGTATGAGCGTGCGCAGTCATTGCGTTCTCCCTGCTTTGTTATTGATTTTCCAAGTGAAGTCTGGAGTTCGCTGGAGGATCGCAGGATCCTGGCATGCGAATTTGCCTTGCACAATCGACAATTGTGCAAGGGTATCGTGCGTTTTTACCTTGTGCGAGCCCAGCGCGCGCCTTGTGGAGTAGCCATTACCCCACGGGACGACGTCCCCCGATTCGGGGGAACCCGCTGGGGGATCCTCCCCAATCCGTTGCGGTTGACCGCACAAGTTACTGACAAATATGGAAGTTTTCTTCTGGCACACACCTTGCTCCAGCTCCTCGCAGAGATCCTGTGTCCCGGAGGTGCAGCATGTCGACGCCGCTCAAAGGCCCCATCCTGTCGTCACTTTTACTGGCCTTGCTTGGCTGGGAAGCAACCAGCGAGGCGGCTGTGCAGTGCCAGCGCACCCTGGTCGCCAACGTGGTGGCACTGGATCAGCCACTGATGTTCAACCGCCTTGGCGCGCAAAACGCCAACGGCATGATGTTTGCCCTTCGTGAGGATGTGGTGGACGACAAGCAGGTCCCCCTCAGCAAGGGCGGGGCCGCAGTACCGGGCAAGGTTACCCTGCGCCCGGACAAGCGCCCGCGGCCTATCGTGCTGCGCGTGGCGGCCGGTGACTGCCTGACGGTCAACCTCACCAACCTGCTGGATTACAAGGCGAACCCCAACAAGCACGGTATCGAGGCCGAAGTGCCCGAGGGTGAGGCAGAGGCGCCGGAGGTTGAAAACGAAGGCGGCGAAGGCTTTGTCGCCGACGAGCAGGTGGCCGAGCGCATGGTCGGCTTCCAGGTCAACGGTATGCAGGCGGTGAACAGCATTGCCGATATTTCCGCCTATACCGGGCGCAACGGCAACTTCTTCGTCAACCCCGGCAGCACCCGCAGCTACACCTTGTATGCCGAGCGCGAAGGCGCCTTCGCCGCCACCAGCAAAGCCGCTACGTTCGGCGGCGAGGGCACGGCGGGCAACGTCTCCAATGGCCTGTTCGGCCAGGTGGTAGTGGTGCCCAAACTGGGCCGTACCTACCGCAATACCCTCACCGAAGAAGAAATGCGCCTGGCCACCACCGGTCGAACTGCCACCGGCCAGCCCGTGATCGACTACGAAGCCCGTTATCCGCAGGTCGAGCCGTGGATCGCCGAAGGCAAGGCTGGCAAACCGATCATTGCCATGGTCAACGGCAACGAGATCATCAGCAGCGAAACCGATGCCATCGTCATGGGGCCCAACCCCGACGGCAGCTTCCCCAGCTCTACTTACCCGCTGGAAAGCACGGGCAAACGCAACCCGGCGCTGCCCAACCGACTGGAGGCGTTCCGTGATTTCGCCTCGCAGTTCGCCGACGAGGTTGCCGGTACCCAGGCCTTCCCTGGCTACTGGGCCGACCCGGTGATGGGCCACGTGCTGGAGCCGGCGCGCGATGCGTTCATGATCAATTACGGCTCTGGTGGCATGGGTGCCGAAGTGGTGGCCAACCGCTTGGGGGTGGGGCCGATGCACGACTGCCTGTCGTGTGCCTATGAAGAGTTCTTCCTCAGCGCCCACACGGTCGGTGATATAGGCACCCTGGTGGATGTACCGGCCAACGTCGGCCTGGAACACATCCGCCCGGGCGAAGTGCCGCCGGCCAGTGCCGTCGGGGTCAAGGCCAGCATGGCCCTTTACCCCTCAGAGCCTGCCAACGTGCACCACAGCTATATCGGTGACTTCACCAAGTTCCGCAACACCCACAACGGGCACGAGCAGCACATCTTCCACTTGCACGGCCATCAGTGGCTGTTCAACCCCAATGACGACAACTCCGACTACATCGATGCCCAAGGCATCGGCGCTGGCGTCGGCTACACCTACGAAATCGCCAACGGCGGTTCGGGCAACCGCAACCGTGTTGCCGGCGATGCCATTTACCACTGTCACTTCTACCCGCACTTCGCCCAAGGCATGTGGGCCATGTGGCGGGTGCATGACGTGTTCGAAGAAGGCACGCGGCTGGAGGTAAGCGGGGAGGGCGAGAATGGCTTCCACAGTACCCCGTTCGCACTGCGGAGCGGTAAGCCGGCCGTTGGCGCCCGAGCCCTGCCCGATGGCGAGATCATTGCCGGTACGCCTATTCCGGCCATCGTGCCGCTGCCCGGCAAGGCCATGCCGCCCATGCCCGGCAAAGTCGTGGTCGTGCCCAAGCTCTCCGAAACGTTGGTTGCCGCCAACGATGATGACCACGAAGACGATGACGAGCCTGCCGGCGAGGCGCCCGTGCGCAAGGCCGTGGGCTCGCTGGCGCTGGTCGACCGCACCGAGGCCAACCGAAATGCCGACGGCACGTTGAAAAACCCAGGCTACCCGTTCTGGATCGGTGGCATGGAAAGCAGCGTCGGCAATCGCCCGCCAACCCCGCCCCTGGACATGCTCGACCCGGCCCTGGCCCGGCAACTGAAAGACAGCGGTAAAGCCCTGTGGGCCAACCTGGACGCGAACCAGGTCGATGGCTGGGACGGCGGCCTTGGGCGCCATGCACTGGACGGTGTGTCGGCCGGTGGCGTAGCGGATACCACCACCACCAAACTGGACTTCACCAAGGTCGTGCACAAGGCCAAGCCCATCTACCTGCCTGAGGAGGGCACCGATGTGGAGCAGGCAGCCATGCAGTTCCACGCCATGGGTGAACACCCCAGCTATGCACTGATTCCCGGTAACCAGCCAGTGGCCAAGGCGTTCCGCACCAACGGCGCCTTGCCGACTGCGGGTGCGCCGTACTACGAGCCCTGCATGGATGACCGTGGAAAACGTCTGACGCAGTCCTCCGGGGTCGGTGAGTTCAACAGTGGAGAGAGCCTGACGGGTGTGAACTTCCGTGGCGCCTCGGCCTTCACTGCCGACCGCCCACGCATCTACAAAGGGGCCAACATCCAGTTCGACGCGGTGTATAACAAAGTGGGCTACCACTTCCCGCAGGCACGCATCATCGCCCTGTGGGAGGACGCCTGGCCGGTCATTACCAAGCAGCGCCCGCCAGAGCCGCTGGTGATGCGCATGAACACCTTCGACTGCGCGATGTACCAGCACACCAACCTAATCCCGAACATCTATGAGATGGACGATTACCAGGTGCGCACCCCGACCGACGTGATCGGCCAGCACATCCACCTGCCCAAATGGGACCTGACCGCCGCCGACGGTTCGGCCAACGGCTGGAACTACGAAGACGGCATTCTTTCGCCCGGTAGCGTGGTCGAGCGCGTGCATGCCATTCGTACTTATAACGGTTGCACCGAAGGGGATAGTCGCGATGGCACTGCTGCCTGCCCGATAGCCAGGCAGCACCCGTACTTCGGCCGCTTTGGCCGCGCCGACTGGCTGGGCGCACGTACAGCCATGCAGCGCTGGTTCGCCGACCCGCTGGTGAACGTGCATAACGTCGACCGTGGCCTGGGCACCATCTTCACCCATGACCACCTTGGCCCATCGACCCACCAGCAAGTGGGCCTGTATGCCACCGTGCTGGCCGAACCGGCCGGCTCTACCTGGTACCACGCCGAAACCGGCGAGCAGCTGTATAACCCGGCCACGCGCCAGGACGGCGGCCCGACCTCGTGGCAGGCGGTGATCCAGACCGGCGATCACGATGGCGACGGCAAGAACGACAGCTACCGCGAGTTCTTCCTGGAGTACAGCGACTTCCAGCATGCCTATGAAGCCGGCGTGTATGTAGGCGCAGGGCCGGACGGCATTCCCAATGCCCAGTCGTACCCGGCCACGGCCGACAGCTTCCGCTACGCCATCAACCCGCCCGTGCGTGGCAAGGCGTCGAGCCTGCTTGAGGCCATCGTCGAGGAACGTGGTGGTATCAACCCTGGCTGCCCAAGCCGGCCATGCCCGCAGGCGATCTCGGTGGATGACCCGGGGATGTTCGTCGTCAACTACCGTAACGAGCCGCTGGCCCTGCGCGTGTACGACCCGAACAAGGTCGGCCCGGACGGCAAGCGTGGCATGCAGGCCGACGGCCTGGCCGGCGACCTCAGCTATGCCCTGCAAACCCGTACCGACCGCGCTATCCCGGCGATGAACCTGTCGCCATCGGCGATCACCTCGGCAGTCGGCCCCACCGGCGGCACCACGCTGTTCCCGCCACATATCAACACGGCCGGCGCCGAGCCGGGCGACCCGTTCACCCCATTGCTGCGAACCTATTCCGGTGACAACGTGCGCCTGCGCATGCACGCCGGTGGCCACGAAGAGGAGCACAACGTCACCCTGCACGGCGTGAAATGGCTGCAGAATGGCTCTGGCTTTGGCAACAGCTCCAACTCGGGCTGGAAGTCGTCGCAAATGATCGGCATCTCCGAGCAGTTGGGCTTCATGGCGCCTGTGTCGATGATCTCCAGTTCGGCAGCCACCAACGGCGACTACCTGTACTCGCTGGACGCCGCCCTGGAAGGCTACTGGAACGGTATCTGGGGCATCATGCGCAACTACACCGCGCAGCGTGCCGACCTGTTCCCGCTGCCCAACAACCCGCAGCCGGTGGCCATGCGCAACACCGTGAACTTCAACGGCATCTGCCCGAAAACCACGGCCAACCCCAACGGCATCGGCACCCGCACCACGGTCAAGCGCAACTACGAGATCGTCGCGGCGCTGGCCAACGACATCCTCGAAAACCGTAACGGCGTCAGCATCAATGACCCGGCGGGCATCGGCCAGCATGTCGGAGGCGCGCTCAAGGCCGACGGTGGCACCCTGGTGTTCAACAGCCGCAAAACCGCCATCCCGCTGGTCAGTGGGGTAGACCCTGAAGATGGGGCGACCTTCACCATCGGTGGCCACAGTGCGCCGCTGCATGACCCGACCGCGATCCTGTACGTGCGCAAGGCTGACCTCGACGCCACCACCGGCAAGCTCAAGCCGGGTGTTCCGGTAGAGCCCCTGGTACTGCGCGCCAATGCCGGCGACTGCATCAGCATCACCCTGGAGAACCGCTTGCCACTGGTGATGCCAGACCTGTCGAGCACTGCAGTGATGCACAACGTGGTCAAGCGTGACCGCTTCGACAGCGAAGGCTCCACCGCGTTTGCCAACAACCTGATGCGGCCGTCCAGCCACGTGGGCCTGCATGCGCAGCTGCTGGCCTACGACATCACCAAGTCCGACGGTGCCAACGTTGGCCTGAACCCGGTGCAGACCGTGCCACCGCGTGCCGGCACCAGCGGCGCTTACCCGACCAAGGAGTACCAGTACTACGCCGGCCACTTGGAGCGTGAAGGCAAACCGGTGTCGCAACTGGGCCGCACAGTGGACAACATCAAGACCACGCCTATCGAGTTCGGTGGCCTCAACCTGACCCCGTCAGACTTCATCAAACAACCGCAGAAAGGTCTGGTGGGTGCCATGAGCATCCTGCCGCAAACCGCCACCTGGACCGAGGATACTGCTACCCGTACCCAGGCCACGGTGAAGGTCAGTGGCCAGCCGGACTACCGCGACTTCGTCACGGTGTGGCAGCGCGCACTGAACATGCGCTGGGCCGACGGTCGTCCGGTAGAAGGTATCAATGTCGAAGGCAACGGCGCTGCCGGTGACCCGCAAGACAACGGCAACATGGCGGTCAACTACAAGACCGAACCGTTGTGGCTGCGCTTCGGCATGGCGCCCGACTCGCCATTCGGCCGCGCCAATGGCCTGGGCTTTGGTGATGTACCCAACGCCCACATGGCCTACGCCAACGCCCTGGTCGGTGGCGACCCGCAAACCCCGGTGCTGTACGCCAAGCCAGGGCAACCGGTGCGCAACCATATCGTGATGCCCAGTGGTGGCAGCCGCGGCATGGTCTACCAACTGGACGGGCACGTATGGCCACTGCACAACTACCAGGCCGAGAAGAGCGATGCGGACGGTTACCCGATGAGCATGCCTGGTATCGGTTCGGTGCGCTTTGGCTACAACCCGATGGCCATGTACATCGGCGCGCAGGAAAGCGTACTGCCAGCGGCGCACTTCAGCTTCATGCTGCCGAGTGCCGGCGGTGCCAACGCGGTGGCGGGTGACTACCTGTTCCGCGACTACGCCGCCTACGGCAACCTTTCGGGGCTGTGGGGGATCTTGCGGGTGACCAACGAAGCGCCGCCGGCAACGGCCCCGGCGCAGTGACGGAAGGGGAACGCGAGCATGAACAAAAAGACTCGCCCTGCTTACCTGGGGGTAGTGTTGGGGGTAGCGCTGATCGGCCTGGGCGTGGCGTACGAAAAGCTATGGTGCGACCCGCGCGAGCTGTTGCAGGAACGGGCCAATCCGCAGGCCCTGCACCGGCTCAGCCGGGACGGCGTGACCGTGGAGTTCGAGGCCCGGCCATTGGCCGGAGGGGAACTGAAGGAGGGCGATTTCGCCAATATCCGCTTCAAGCTCAGCGACCAGACCAGTGGTCAACCGCTGTCGGGCATGGCCCCGGGGGCCTGGATCGACCCTGTGCAGTCGGCCCCGGCGGGGGACCGCGAGCAGAGCTGCAAGGCGCGGGTTGCGCTGTTTCTCAAGAGCAGCATCGGGGCCCGGCCGCTGCTCGACCTGAACAGCTACTTCTTGCTGATGTTGAACAATGACGCCAGCCTCACCGTGATCGACCCGACGGTGTCGGTGGGGGGCGTAACCAGCACCATGGCCCGCATCGAGCTGCCAGGCCGGCCCATGGACTGGGCGGCCATCAGCGATGACAAGCAGGTTTTCGTGTCGATACCAGAGCGGGGCAAGGTCTCGGTGATCGATACCGAGACCTTCACCCGCGTGGCCGACCTGGATGCCGGTGACCAGCCGCTGCGCGTGGCCCTGCAGCCGGACCAGCTTCGGCTGTGGGTCGGCAACAACAGCAGCGACCCGGCCAAAGGCGGGGTAACAGTGATCGACGTGCCGGGGCGCAGCGTCCTGAAGCACTTCAACACCGGTACCGGGCACCACGAAATCGCCTTCAGCGCCGACTCGCGCTATGCCTACGTCAGCAATCGCGACAGCGGCACCCTGAGTGTCATCGACATCCCGGAAATGCGCCTGGCCAAGACCATCAAGGTGGGCCCACACCCGCTGTCGGTCAGCTATTCGGCGCTGTCCCAGGCCGTGTACGTGGTCGATGGCGAGGAAGGCAGCGTAAGGGTGTTCGATGCCCGCAGCCACCAGTTGCGCCACACGGTCCAGGCCGAGCAGGGCCTGGGGCCGATGCGCTTCAGCCAGGATGGCCGCTACGGCATCGTGCTCAATACTCTGGAGAACCAGGCCCTGGTCATAGACGCCAGTACCGACAAGCTGATCCACCACGTTCCAGTGGCGGCCGAACCGTACCAGCTGACGTTCACCAAAGGCTATGCCTACGTGCGGGGCCTGGCCTCACCGAGAGTGAGCATGATCAATCTGGCCAGCCTGGGAGAGGGGCGCTCGCCAATCGTGCAAAGCTTCGAGGCCGGCCCGGCAGCGCCGCGCCAGGCCGGTGACCTGCCACTGGCCCAAGGGCTGTCGGTATCGCGTGATGATAATTCGGTGTTCGTGGTCAACCCGGTGGACAACAACACCTACTTCTACACCGAAGGCATGAATGCGCCGATGTCCGGCTACAACAACCGCGGCCACCAGGCCCGCGCCGCCCTCGTCGTTGACCGCAGCCTGCGGGAAGTGGCCCCCGGCGTGTATGGCTCGACGGTGAAGCTGCCCATCGCCGGCAAGTTCGATGTGGCCTTCCTGCTCAACCAGCCGCAGATCATTCACTGCTTCAGCACCGAGGTGGCCGCAGGGGCCAATGCCAGCAAACCCAAAGGCGCGCGTGCCGAGTTCATCGGCCTCGACCAGCCGCTGCCGCAGCACAGCGACTTCACCGCGCGAGTGCGGATTGTCGGTGACGACGGGCAGCCGCGCCTGGGCCTGAACGACTTGAGCCTGCGCTACTTCCTGGCGCCATCGTCGATGCCGCGCAACCTGCAGTTGCAAGAGGTGGGCGAGGGGGTCTACCAGGCGGCGCTGAACCTGCCTGAGGCCGGTGCCTGGTACCTGCATGTGCAGTCGCCCTCGTTGGGGCGCAAGTTTGCCGAAGAAAACTACACCAGCCTGCGCGTCCTGCCGGCTGCTGCAACCAACGCTTCCCAGACTGACGTGAGGAATGTGCGATGAACGCCAAGCATGCTTGCACACTGTTGGCCCTGAGTCTGGCATTTGCCAGCAACCTGGCGATGGCTCACGCCGGTCACGACCATGACGGTCACACCGGGCAACCGCCGGCGGCGCATCAGGAAAAGACCAGCGTGCGCTTTGCCGATGTTTCGCTGCTGAACCAGGACGGCATGCCGGTACGCCTGGAGAAAGACCTGGTGAGTGACCATCTGGTGGTCATGGGCTTCATTTACACCAGCTGCACCACGGTGTGCCCGGTGGTGTCGTCGATCATGGGCAAGGTCCAGCAACAGCTGGGCGGCCGGGTAGGCGAAGAGATTCGCATGGTGTCGATCAGTGTCGACCCCCAGCGTGACGACGCCAAGCGCCTGCAAAATTATGCCAAGGCATTCCAGAAAGGGCCGGGCTGGAGCTGGCTGACCGGTACCCCCTACGCCATCACTGAAACCCTGAAAGGGCTGGGCAGCTTCAACGCCGACCTCAGCCAGCACCCGCCGCTGATATTGGTGGGTGACGGGCGTAGCGGGCACTGGACGCGTTACTACGGCTTCACCGACCCGGCTGTATTGATCGAGGAAATCAACCGCCTCAGTGCCCGCCGGGTACATGCCAAGAGCACCGCCATTGCCGACCACCACGAGGTGCAACCATGAGCACTGCAAGCACCCACCGCGCTGGCATGCGTGCTTTCGACTGGCTGGTGCTGGGTGGCTGCCTGTGGATCCTCACGTCGGTGGCGTTCGCCCACGAAGGCCATGGTCCGCAACCCCCCGAGCCGCAGCCGGCACCACAGGCGATGGCCAGTGGTGGCGGCACCCGCGACGCCAGGACCTGGTTCACCGACACCCTGCTGAAGGACCAGAATGGCCGCGAGCTGCGCTTTTACAGTGACGTGCTCAAGGACAAGGTGGTGATGCTCAACGTGATCTTCACCCACTGCACCGATGCCTGCCCGCTGATCACCCGTAAGCTGCGCGAGGTGCGCGAGGCCATGGGGCCAGTGCTGGCCGGCCAGGTGACCTTCGTGTCGATCAGCAGTGACCCGCTGAACGACACCCCCGAGGCGCTGAAGGCGTTCGCCGCCAAGCAGGGGGTGGATGGGCCGAACTGGTTGTTCCTGACTGGCGACAAGGCCAATGTCGACCTGGTGCTTGGCCGTATAGGGCAGTTCCTGCCGAGTCCCGAGCAGCATTCGACGCAGCTGATTGCCGGTGATGTTGCAGGTAAACGCTGGAGCAAGATTCGCCCGGATGCACCGCCAGCGGCCATTGCCCAGCGCATGCAGCTGCTGACTCAGCCGCTGGCAGGTCGGTGAGTATCATGGGCCGCCTGGGGAATTGGCGTCTGTGGCATCAGCTTTTGTGGGCGCCGCCTTGCGTCGCGAAAGGGCTTGCGATATGGCTCACATGCGCGCTTGGCATGGCATCTTCGACCTCAGCCTTGGCCCTGGACCTGACCGATCACGAACAAGCTGGCAAACGCCTTTACCGTGAGGGCGTTTCCAGTAGCGATGCTCAGTTGCAAGCCCGGGTAGGCGCCAGCGACATCACAGTCCCCACCAGCGTGCTGCCTTGCGCCAGTTGCCACGGCAACGACGGCCGTGGCCGAGCCGAAGGCGGTGTGCGCCCCCCAGGCCTCGACTGGCAACGCCTGGCACTCGGCCAGGGCATGCGTGAGGCCAACGGCCGTCGTTATCCGGCCTATACCGACAGCAGCCTGGCGCGGGCCATCCAGCAGGGCATCGACCCGGCAGGCAATCGCCTGGACCCGGCCATGCCACGCTTCGAACTGACCTTGGCCGACCAGCGCAACCTCACCGCCTATCTCAAGCGCTTGGCCCAAGAACGCGACCCTGGTGTGGAGGAGGGCGTGCTGCGCCTTGGCACCCTGCTGCCCGCGAGCGGTCCGCTGGGCGAAGCCGGTCAGGTAGTGCGTGCCGTGCTGGAAGACGGCGTGGATCAACTCAATCAGCAAGGCGGCATTCACGGGCGGCGCGTGGAACTGGTAGTGCTTGACCCAGGTGCCGACCCGGTCAGTGCCGAACGCGCCTTGCATCAGTTGCTTGAGCAAAAGCGGGTGTTTGCCCTGATCGCGCCATTGGCGCCCATGCTCGACCAGCGCCTGACGACCTTGCTGGCGCCACAGAACGTGCCGATGGTCGGCAGCACCCCGCGCAGCGGCGGCAGCGAACAGATCTTCGACCCGCTACCCGGCTTGCCCGAGCAGTTGCTGAGCCTGGCAGAGCATGCCCGTGGAGCGCTGGGCCTGGCCCCGGATGAGTTACGTGTAGTGTTTGCCGGTAACGAGCACGCAGCCTTGGCCGAGCAGGTACGCGAGCTTTTACGACAGCAGGGCTGGGCGCCACCCGCTATCCAGGCTTTCGACGGCCAGGCCGTGGACGGGCAGGGCATCGTCTTTCTTGGCCGCGCCCAGGCCTTTGCCGAGTTGGCCACGGCGTTGCAGGTGGCCGGCCGCGAGCCTTACCTGTTTGCCGCCTCCAGTCAGGTGGCCGGCGCTGTGGCGCGTTTGCCGGCGCAGTGGTCGCAACGGCTGTTTCTGGCCTATCCCTACGTGCCAGAGGACTGGACCGAGCAAGGCCTGGCTGCGCTTACCGGGCTGCAGCAGCGTCAGGGCCTGGACCCGCGCCAGGCGTCATTGCAGGTCAATACGCTGTGCGCGTTGCGCCTGTTGAGCGAAGCGCTGAAGCAGATTGGTCGTGATGCCAGCCGCGAGCAACTGATTGCTGCGCTCGAAGGCCTGCACGATGTGCCCACCGGCCTGACCCCGGCACTGGGCTTTGGCCCTGGTCGCCGCCAGGGCATGGCAGGTGCCCACGTGGTGGCCGTGACCCTGCCCGGGCCGCGCTTTACTGCGGTCACCCCCTACCGGCCAGTGCCGGTCAGCCCTTGAGCGGAGGTTGTCATGCGTATCGTATGGTTGTGCCTGTTGCTGGTGCTGACCAGAGCGAGCTGGGCCGATGTGCCGGCGGCGCGAGTCAATGGTGTCGAGATCGGGTTGATGCGCCTGGAGCGCTACTTCAGCGAGTACCTGGACGCCCAGGGTCGGGCGGTGACCAGCATCCGCAATCCAGGCCTGTATAAACGCCTGCGTGACCAAGCGCTGGACGAGCTGATCGACAAGGAGCTGTTGTGGCAGGAAGCGCAACGCCAAGGCATAGCCATCAGCGATGAACAAGTGTCGGCGCAGATTGGCGAGGTGGAAGCGGCATTTGGCAGCCCGGCGTTATTCGAAAGGCGGCTGGCAGAGGCAGGCTTCGATAGGGCACAGTACACTGAGTACACCCGGCATGAGATGGCGGCCCAGCAGGTGTACGCCCAGCTCAGCGCAGTCGACGCGCCGAGCCAGGGCGAAGTGGAGGCATTCTATGATGCCAACCAGGAGAGACTGCAAGGAGCGCAGAACCAAAGTGATAATCCATCGGTCATACGCGAACAGGGTCTGGCGTTGGCCAGGGCAACGCTCATCGGTCAGCGGGAGGCGCAGGCGCGCCAATCCGTGCGCCAACGTTTGCGCGAGTCCGCTAAAGTGGAGATCGCCAACTGAGACCGTTGAGGGCGCTTGCCCCAATCCTGGGGAATTAAGACTTGGCAATATGCCATCATTTCCCCCGCTTGTGGGGAACGGGTGGGGTGCGCCCGCTCAGCGTATGTCGGTTGCTGGCCAGCGCTCTAGTAAAATCAGCGACTTACAGTGGTGCAACATGACTATTCACGCCTGGCACGAAGCCTGCTCCAGTCTCTACAAGGGCGTACTTCGCAGACCGGGGAACCGGGCAGTATTTGGGAGTCGACCTTGGTGAACAGAGTATTGGTAGTCGATGACGAACAGACTCTTGCGCAGAACCTGCAAGCGTACCTGCAGGCGCAAGGCCTGGAAGTTCATGTTGCCCACGACGGTGCCAGTGGTATCGAACAGGCTGAAAGCCTGGCACCGCAAGTAGTTGTGCTGGATTACCGCCTGCCCGACATGGAAGGTTTTCAGGTTCTGGAGGCTGTACGCAAGAACAGGCAATGCCACTTCGTGCTGATCACCGCCCACCCCACCGTCGAGGTGCGTGAGCGGGCCGCCGAACTCGGTGTGAGTCACGTCCTGTTCAAGCCGTTCCCACTGATGGAACTGGCGCGTGCGATCTTCGACCTGCTGGGCATTGAGCGCCGGCGCAGGGCCACGGACAACCCGGCCGAAGGGTTCGTCGAACGACGCCAGAACAGGAACGAATCGTTCCCCCTGCAGTTGTACGATGGAAGCTGGGTGTTGGCCGACCGCCGCCGTAATGGCGCCAAGCCACCAGAGCCCGACGACGATCAACTGCTCACAGGGGAATAGCGGCGCCCGCACCCCTGGTAGAGCCAGCCTGCGACGCGCCCCTGAGCGGAGTCGCAGGCCATGCCAGAAGCATTCGATGCAACCCCGGAATCTGCAAAGCCTGCACCGACGTCTTCGCGGGCATGCCCGCTCCCACAGGATGTATGCAGCCCACAGACCTGTGATGTACCTGTGGGAGCGGGTATGCCCGCGAAGAACCCGGCAAAAATTTCCGCCTACCCCCGCGAACTGCTGGCCCAGGCCCGTCTGCAAGCCACTGACGAGCGCCTGCTCGACTGCCTGGAACGCCTGGCCTGCGACACCCCCGACACCTTCACCCAGCGCCTGGGCCTGACCCTGCATTACCCGGTACTCGACAGCCACAGCCTGCTGGCCAGCACCCCACGCTTCGACAAGGTGGCCTTGGCCCAGTGCATCAAGCGCGAATGTGTGCTGATCGAGCAAGGCGGCCAACTGCTGGGCGTGTTCGCCGACCCCTTCGACCACGCCCGCCTGGCCTGGATCGACGACGTACTGCAAGGCGCGCCGCTTTACCTGGCCCACGCCGCCGACCTGGCCACCTTTCTGGCCCGTCATGAAGAAAGCTTCCACGCTGTCGATGCCCTTGACCACGACGCCGAAGCCAGCAGCGAAAGTGACCCGCTGCAACGCCTGTCGCTGGCCAGTATCAGCGAAGACCAGAGCCGCGTGGTCAAGCTGGTCAACTCCACCCTGTACGACGCCCTCAAGCTGCACGCCAGCGACATCCACCTGGGCATGACCGGTCAGGGCCTGACCATCAAGTACCGTATCGACGGCGTGCTCAACGGTGCTGGCAAGGCCAGTGGCAGCGCCTTCGCCGACCAGGTGATCTCGCGCATCAAGGTCATGGCCGAGCTGGACATCGGCGAAAAACGCGTACCCCAGGACGGCCGCTTCAAGGTGGCCGTGGGCGACCGGCAAATCGACTTCCGGGTGTCGATCATGCCTAGCATCTTCGGTGAAGATGCCGTGCTGCGGGTGCTCGACAAGCAGGACTTGTCTGACCGGGTCAGCGGCGTGCAACTGCAAGCCTTGGGCTTTGCCGACGAAACCTTGCGCGCCCTGCGCCGGTTGGCGGCAGAACCCTACGGCATGATCCTGGTCACCGGCCCTACAGGCAGCGGCAAGACCACCACCCTGTACGCCATGATCAGCGAGATCAACCATGGCGTGGACAAGATCATCACCATCGAGGACCCGGTCGAGTATCAACTGCCCGGCGTGCTGCAGATCCCGGTCAACGAGAAGAAGGGCCTGACCTTCGCCCGCGGCCTGCGCTCGATCCTGCGTCACGACCCGGACAAGATCCTGGTCGGTGAAATCCGTGACCCCGACACGGCCCAGATTGCCGTGCAATCGGCGCTCACCGGCCACCTGGTGTTCACCACCATCCACGCCAACAACGTGTTTGACGTGATTGGCCGCTTCAGCCAGATGCAGGTCGACCCCTACAGCTTCGTTTCCGCGCTCAACGCGGTGCTGGCCCAGCGCCTGATTCGCCTAGCCTGCCCGCACTGCGCCACGCCCTGCGAACACGATGACGACACCCTGTATGGCTCAGGCCTGACCCGCGAGGGTGTGGCCGGCTGGACGTTCGTCCGCGTCAAGGGTTGCGGGCAGTGCCGTGGCAGTGGCTACCGCGGCCGCAGTGCCATTGCCGAACTGCTGCACCTGGATGACGACCTGCGGCAAATGATCGTCGAGCGCCGCCCGCTGGCGCAGATCAAGACGCTTGCCTGCCAGCGCGGCCTGCGCCTGCTGCGGGCCTCGGCCCTGGACCTGGTCCGCGATGGCCGCACCACCCTTGAGGAGATCAACCGTGTCACATTCATCTGACCGTTACTGCGCCGTAGTGGGCGCCGAGGGTGTCGGCCTGGGTCGCTGGCACAAGAACCACCACCAATGGCTGGGCAGCCGTGCGTTCAGTAGCGACGTCGCCCAATCGGCCTGGGAAGCTGCCGTCGATGCACTTGCTGCGCTGTTGGCCGAGCATGCGGTGCGGGGTGCCCAGTTGCGGGTGCTGCTGTCCGCCCGCTACAGCCGCTTCTGCCTGGTGCCCTGGAGTGACGCCATTGGCCACCCTCGCGAGCTGGACGCCTATGCCCGTGCTTGCTTCGAAAACCTCTACGGGCAGCCGTTGGACGACTGGCGCATCGTGCTGTCACCCGAGCCTGCCGGTGCGGCCCGCATCGCCACGGCACTGCCCGAAGCCTTGCTGCAACGGCTGCAGGCACTGGGCCAGGAAAGCCGCCTGAGCCTGCGCTCGGTGCAGCCGTACCTGATGGCTGCCTACAACCGCTGCTGGTCACAGCTGGAGCAGGGTGACTTCCTGTTCGTGCTGGCCGAGCCGCGCCGCAGTGTATTGCTGCTGGCCGCCGGTGGTGCCTGGCAGCAAGTGCTGGCACAAGGCTGCGCTGACAGCGACCAGGCCCTGCAAGCACTGATCGAGCGTACCTGTGAGCTGTACGGCGAGCACCTGCCACGGGTGTACCTGCATGCCCCGGGTCGCTGCGACATGCCGCAACTGGCGGCCGTGCAACTGTGCCAGCCGGCCAGTGAAGCCGACCCGCTGTGCGCCATGTGGCGGGCGGTGGCCTGACATGCGCCGCCTCGACCTGGAATTTCAGCCACGGCGCAGCGGACCGCTGGTTTGGTCGCTGCTCGTCCTTGCCAGCGCCATGGTCGCCGGCCTGGTGCTGCTGCAGCAAAGCTTGCAGACCGAGCAAGTGGCACTGGAAGCCAGCGTCCATAGCCTGGAACTGCAACTGGGCCGCCGCCCGGCCAGCGCCGAACCCAGAAACAGCGCTGCCAGCCGGGAGCAGGCTGAGCGCCTGGCACAGATGCGCAGTGTGTCGCAGCAACTGCAGCGCCCTTGGCAGCAACTGTTCGCCATGCTTGAAGCCATGCCGCAGGACGACGTCGCGCTGCTTGCTCTGACGCCGGATGCGCGCAAGGGCCAGGTGCGCATTGCCGCCGAGGCGCGCAACCTCGAAGCGATGCTGCAGTACCACCAGCGGCTGGAAGCCAGCGACGAGCTCAGCGACGTGTCGTTGCTCAACCACGAGGTGCTCGCTGCGCGGCCCGAGCACCCGGTGCGCTTCACCCTCACTGCCACCTGGGAGACCGGCCATGCGCGCCCTTGAATCGTTCAGCAGCCTGATCCTCCATGAGCGCCTGCGCGTTGTCGGCCCGGTAGGCCTGGCTGCGGTCGCCGTAGGTCTGCTCGCCATTGGTGTGGGGTGTGCCGGTGTGCTGCCGCAATGGCAAAGCGTACGCGAACTGCGCGCCACCGAAGCGCAGGCCAGCGTACAGGTAGGGCGTGTCAAGCGGGGTGAGCTGAAGATTGCGGCCCAGCCCGAGCAGCAGGCCCTCGACAGCCTGCGCCAGCAACTGCCCGGGCAGCCCCAGGCCAGCGAACTGATCGAGCGTCTGTACCGCCTGGCCAGCGCCGAGCGCATCAGCTTGGCCCGTGGTGAATACGCGTTGGGCATCGACCCCAAGACCCAGTTGGCCCGCTATCAGATCGTGCTGCCTGTGCGCGGCAGCTACCCGCAGATTCGCGGCTTTATCAAAGGCCTGCTCAAGCAACTGCCGACCCTGGTACTGGAAGACCTTGAGCTGCAACGCAAACGCATCGGCGACAGCGAGCTCAATGCCCGCCTGCGCATGACCCTTTACCTGTCGAGGTCGTGATGAACACACAACGTGCAGTCATCTGGGTCGGCTTCCTCGGCGTGAGTGCGGCGCTGGCCTGGGCACCGGACCATTGGTTTGGCCAGGACGATGGCGTCGCGGCCTTCGCGGGTAAGCCCGCTCCTGCAACAGAAAGCGCTGCGCCCATTGTGGGAGCGGGCTTGCCCGCGAAAGGGCCGGAGCAGGCTTCCCGCGACCTGTTCCCAACCCAGCAATGGACCCAACCCAAAGCCCTGGCCACGGTCATCGAACAGCCCGTGGTCGTCGCGCCAGTACTGGCACCCGCTCCGACCGCCCCAGCCTTGCCATTTGAATTCATCGGCCGCATGGGTGACCGCGACGACCTGCAGGTCTTCCTGCAGAGCGGCGAAAAACTCTACGTCGTGCGCCAAGGCGACGTGATCGAAGACACCTATCGCCTCGATCGGGTATCGGCCAGCGAGCTGAACCTGGTCTACCTGCCTTTGCACCAGTCGCAGACCTTGTCTGTCGGGAGCGCACCATGATGTCGTCAAAGCTGTGCAAGCCTGCTCCGTTTCTGCTCGTTGCGCTGTGCGTGGCCATTGCCGGTTGCGGCTCCAGCGCGGTACGCAAGGACAGCGATCAATTGATGAAGGAGGGCCAGTACGAAGCCGGCATCGCCCGCCTGGAAGAGGCGTTGCGCGACGACCCGCGTGACACAGAGCTGAACATCGCCCTGGCCCACAGCCGCCAGGCGGCTGTCGAGGCCCTGATTACCCAGGCCGACAGCGACCGCGTCCGCCACGACTTCGCCAACGCCCGCATGGGCTATGGCCGGGTGCTGACCCTTGAGCCGAACAACCGCCGTGCCCAGGAAGGCATTCGCCAGCTGGAGCTGATCCGCACCCTGGACGAACGCGTCGCGCTTGGCCAGGCAGCGCTGCGCCAGGGCGACCTGTTCGGTGCCGAACGCTACATGCGCGAAGTATTGCGTCTGGACCCGCAGAATCAGAAGGGCATGACCCTGCGCAGCGACATCGAAAACGTGCAGGCACGCACCGCGCAGCCGTACCCGCAATTGCGCAGCAAGCTCGAGCGGCCGGTAACCCTGGAGTTTCGCGATGCCAACCTGAAGACCATCTTCGAAGTGCTGTCGCAGGTGGCCGGCATCAACTTCATCTTCGACAAGGACCTGCGCCCGGACATGAAGGCCACCATCTTCGTGCGCGAGGTGCGCATCGAGGACGCGATAGCGCTGCTGCTGGAGCAAAACCAGCTGCGCCAGAAGATCGTCAACGACAACACCGTGATGGTCTACCCCGACTCGCCGCAGAAGACCAAGGACTACCAGGAACTGGTCATGCGCACCTTCTACCTGACCAGCATCGATGCCAACACCGCGCTGAACATGGTCAAGACCATGCTCAAGACCCGTGACGTGTTCGTTGACGAGCGCCTCAATACCCTGACCATGCGCGACACCCCGGACGCCGTGCGCATGGCCGAGAAGCTGCTGCAATCGCAGGACCAGTCCAACCCCGAGGTGGTGCTGGAGGTGGAAGTGATGGAAGTGGCCACCTCGCGGATCCTTGACCTCGGCCTGCAATGGCCCAACACCTTTGGTGTGCTGAGCAACGACGGCAAACCGGTCAGTGTGCTCGACCAACTGAGGGGCATCGACTCCAGCCGCATCAGCATTTCTCCGTCCCCGCAGGCCAAGATCAACGCCCAGGACAAAGACATCAACACCCTGGCCAGCCCGGTGATCCGCGTCAGCAACCGCGAACAGGCGCGCATCCACATCGGCCAGCGGGTACCGATCATCAGCGCCACCTCGGTGCCGTCGACCCAAGGCCCGGTCATTACCGAGAGCGTCACCTACCTGGACGTCGGCCTGAAGCTTGAAGTGCAGCCCACCGTGCACCTGAACAATGAAGTGGCAATCAAGGTTGCGCTTGAGGTGAGTAATGCCACGCCGCTGGAAGCCACGCGCCAGGGCACCATTCCGGTTCAGGTCGACACCCGCAACGCGCAGACCAGCCTGCGCCTGCATGATGGCGAAACCCAGGTGCTGGCTGGCCTGGTGCGCAACGACCACAACGCCAGCGGCAACAAGATCCCTGGCCTTGGCGACATCCCTGGCCTGGGCCGGCTGTTTGGCAGCAACAAGGACGACATGAGCAAGAGTGAGCTGGTGCTGGCGATCACCCCGCGCATCGTGCGCAACCTGCCGTACCAGAGCCCGTCGGACATGGAGTTTCCCACTGGCACCGAGTCGGCCATGCAGGTGCGCCAGATGGCGCCACTGCCGCCGATGGACATGCCCGGTAACGCGCCGGCCACTGATGCACCGGTCGTGGACAGCCAGATGGCGGTCGTCCCGACCAACGGGAGCCCACGGCCATGAAAGCCCGGCGCCCCATGCACGGCTTCAGCCTGATCGAGGTGGTGCTGACCCTGGCACTGCTCGGGCTGCTCGCCAGCATGGCCGCGCCGCTGACCGAAACCGTGGTACGCCGCGGCAAGGAGCAGCAACTGCGCGAGGCGCTGTACCAGATTCGCGACGCCATCGATGCCTACAAGCGGGCCTTCGACGCCGGCTACATCGAGAAGCGCGTGGATAGCAGTGGCTATCCGCCGAACCTGCAGGTGCTGGTAGAGGGCGTGCGCGATGTGCGCAGTGCCAAAGGCGCCAAGTTCTACTTCCTGCGGCGCATCCCGCACGACCCGCTGGTGGCGGCAAAGGATGAAGACGAAGGCGGCTGGGGCCTGCGCGCCTATGACAGCAGCCCAGACAACCCGCGCGAAGGCGAAGACGTGTTCGACGTGTATTCCAGGGCCCGCGGCAAAGGCCTGAACAACATCCCTTACGGGCAATGGTGACAGCCATGAAACGCAGCAAAGGCTTCACCCTGATCGAACTGCTGGTGGTGATGGCGATCATCGCCACGCTGATGACCATTGCCATGCCGCGCTACTTCAACAGCCTGGAAAGCTCGCGCGAGGCCACCCTGCGTCAAAGCCTGGCAGTGCTGCGCGAGGCGCTGGACCACTACTACGGTGACACCGGCCATTACCCCGATTCACTGGAACAGCTGGTGGAACAGCGCTACCTGCGCAACACGCCGGTCGACCCGATCACCGAGCGCAGCGATGCCTGGCAGCTGGTGCCACCGCCCGAGGGCGTGGCCGGCGGCGTGGCCGATATCAAGAGCGGTGCCACAGGGAGGGCGCGTGATGGCAGCCTCTTCGCTGAATGGTAAGGCCAGTGGCGGCTTCACCTACCTGGGTGTGCTGCTGCTGATTGCGGTCAGCAGCGTGGCCCTGGCCGCCACCGGCACGATCTGGGCGAGCGCCGCCCAGCGCGACCGCGAACGCCAGTTGCTGTGGGTTGGCGGCCAGTATGCCCAGGCCTTGCGCAGCTACTACCGCGCCTCGCCAGGGCTGGCCCAGTACCCCCAGGATCTGACCGACCTGCTACAGGACAACCGCTTCCCGCAGGCCAAACGGCACATCCGCAGGCTTTACCCTGACCCGATCAGCAACAGCGACGAGTGGGGCCTGCTGCGCTCGATCGACGGCCGTATCACTGGCGTCTACAGCCGCTCGGACGCCACCCCTTTCAAGCGCAGTGGCTTCAGCGCCGAATGGAGCGGATTCGAGGGGCTGGAACACTACAGCGACTGGCAGTTCGTCGCCGAGCAGGCCTTTACCGAAAGTGCACGCGGTGTGCAGATGAATGCGGGCCCGGGAGATACGCCATGAAGCGCCTGGCTGCGCTGTGCCTAGGCCTGCTGCTGTTGGCAGGGGTGGCCACCTGCGCCAAGGCGGGTGCCGAAGACGAGATGCAGGGCTTTATCGTCGATAACACCATCTCGCACATCGGCCACGACTTTTACTACTACTTCGCCGACCGCCTGCGTGCCACCAGCCGCCTGGACTTCAACCTGGTGGTACGCGAACGCCCGGATGCCCGCTGGGGCAGCCTGGTGACGGTGGAGTTCGAGCGTGAAGTGGTGTACCGCCGGTTCCTGCCACCGAACACCACCGAGCTCAAAGACGAGGCCGTCGCCGCCGCCGACCTGGTCAAGCAGCAGATCATTCAACGCAAGCTGCAACGCCTGTTACAGGACACCACCGACTTGGAGAGGGACGAGCTATGAACCACCGTATTCCACGTTGCATTGCCGCCTGCCTGCTGGCCAGCGCCTGTGCTTCCCAGGCCACCGAGCTGGTGTACACCCCGGTCAACCCGGCGTTTGGCGGTAACCCGTTGAACGGCACTTGGCTGTTGAACAACGCCCAGGCGCAGAACGACTACGACGACCCGGACCTCAAGGACCGTGCCTCGGCCTTTACCGGCACCACAGCCCTTGAGCGGTTCAGCAACCAGCTGGAGTCGCGGATGTTGTCGCAGTTGCTGGACAACATCAGCAACGGCAACACCGGCAGCATGGCGACCGATGCGTTTCTCATCGACGTCATCGACGATTCCGGGGCCTTGAGCATCAAGGTCACCGATCGTGCCACAGGAGAAATTTCGATCATTGAGGTCAGCGGCCTGAACCCCTGAGAGGGAAGGGCTTTTATGTTGGGGAGAGAACACCATGAAACGTCTGCTGAGCACGCTGCTGATCCTCACCGCCCTGGGCCTGCAAAGTGGTTGCAGCCTGCGCGAACCCATGTCGGCTGAACTGGACTCGGAAACCCCGACCCTGACCCCTCGGGCCTCGACTTACTACGACCTGATCAACATGCCACGGCCCAAAGGCCGGCTGATGGCCGTGGTGTACGGCTTCCGCGACCAGACCGGGCAGTACAAGCCGACCCCGGCCAGTTCGTTCTCCACCAGCGTCACCCAGGGCGCGGCCAGCATGTTGATGGACGCACTGAGTGCCAGCGGCTGGTTCGTGGTGCTGGAGCGTGAAGGGCTGCAGAACCTGCTGACCGAGCGCAAGATCATCCGTGCATCGCAGAAAAAGCCTGATGTGGCGGAAAACATCATGGGCGAGCTGCCACCGCTGCAAGCCGCCAACCTGATGCTCGAAGGCGGCATCATTGCCTACGACACCAACGTGCGTAGCGGCGGCGAGGGCGCCCGCTACCTGGGGATCGACATTTCCCGTGAGTACCGGGTGGACCAGGTCACCGTTAACCTGCGCGCCGTGGACGTGCGCACCGGGCAGGTGCTGGCCAACGTGATGACCAGCAAGACCATCTACTCGGTAGGGCGCAGTGCCGGGGTGTTCAAGTTCATCGAGTTCAAGAAACTGCTGGAGGCCGAGGTGGGGTATACCACCAATGAACCGGCGCAGTTGTGCGTGCTGTCGGCGATCGAAGCGGCGGTGGGGCACTTGCTGGCGCAGGGGATCGAGCGGCGGCTGTGGCAGGTGGCGGGGGATGCGGGGGAAGGCACGGCGATGGTGGACAAGTTTTTGAGCCAGAATCAGCAGCCGTGATCAGGCTTGAGGGCCTCTTCGCCGGTAAACCCGCTCAAGTGCAGCGCTGGCCTCAGGCTTGGCGCGGTCCCTTGTAGGAGCGGGTTTACCCGCGAAGAGGCCAGTGCAGGTGGCACGATCATTTGAACAATGCTGATACCCCAGGGCCGCTTTTTTGTGTCCCGCTGCTTCGTTTTATGGCGGCCCCAGTGAATCAAGGCGCGACGCGATGACAAAAGGCTTACCTGATTCTCCTGTACGCGCCACCGTTGTTCGCCGTTCGTTCGGGCATGGTTTGAAGATGCGCTGGTGCACCTGCCCACGCGGCTGAGAGGGGCGTTTGCGACCAACCTCAAGGCGCTGGAACTGGCCAAGGGCACCTGGCGTGATCTGTTGTTGAGCAATGACCATGGGGTGGACTCGGCCAAGGCGGTGCAGCCGGTGTTTGAAGGCTTGGGTCTGTGTTTGGGTTTCGAGGTCTTGGCGATAGGGATTCGTCGCCTGTGAGATCGAGCGCCGCCCGCGCGGCGCATCGCGAGCTACGCTCGCTCCTACGTTTGTTTCGGGCCAGTCATGCCTGTGACAGGTGCGCGCGACAGCTTGGTTTGTACGACGTGATAGAAGGGCCGCGCGGGCTAGGTTCGATTTCCCACCAGCACAACCCGGGCTGGGCGAGGGGTTATAGGCGATAGGCAGTATCTAGAACCCACGAAGCATCTCCCAGAACGATGCCGCCACCCCCATGATGCTCTCACCGGCAATCAACCCCGCCGCCGCGGTAATCGCAAAACGCTCCGTCACCCTCGGCCACCGGCAACTGACCAGCCAGGTCACTACGGCACCAAACCCCATCATCAGGCTGATCGATGCAGGCAGGATGAACGCCAACCCCAGCGCCGCCGTACTCGGCAGCCAGCGGGCTGCCCGTTGCGGCAACAGGCTGTCCAGTGCCCCCAGCAGTACGCCAACAGCACTCCCAGTCGCAATCGCCCAGCGCGACTCCAAGGACAGCGCCCCCAGCCCCTGGGTCAGCGTCTGCGCAACCGCTTTCCAGGTCGCCGCTGCCGGTGCCGGCCACTGCTCAGTGAGCAACAAGGCCTGCGGATCGGGAATCAGCACTCGATACACCAGCACGCCGACCACGCTACCGATGAAAATACCGACGCACTGAGCAATCAGCTGTTTGTGCGGCGTAGCGCCGATCGCCTGGCCAACCTTGAAGTCGTTCATCAGGTCGGTGGATTGCCCGGCCGCGCCACCCGCCGTGTTGGCACTCATCAGGTTGATCGCCACCTGGCCGGGGGCGATCAGGCCGAAGCTGAGCTGCGACAGCTTGCCGATGGCGCCAATCGGTGCGATGCCAGTGGCGCCGACCACGCGCGCCGCGACCACGGCAAGGCACACGGCCAACGGAATGCTCAACAGCGCCATCCACCAGTCGATGCCAAACAACAACACCTGCAGGGTAATGATCAGCGCCGTGGACAGCAGCAGCCCCGACGCAGGCCAGGGGCTAAAACGCATCCTGGCGCGCGGCGTTCGCTGTTCAGCGGGCGATCGCCGGGGCACTTGGAACAGGCGAACCAACAATGAAGTCAGCGTCGCGCAGACCATCAGGCTCACGCCAGGCCACAACAGCCATTCCACCAGCGCGGCAAACTGCGGGCCGCTGGCGTTCGGAGCAAGCGCCACCAAGGCCTGTTCGATCAACCACGGCGCCAGTCCGCCCCAGGCCAGCGCGGCGCCAATCAGTAACGTCACGCCCACGCGAATGCCGATGATGCTGCCGAAGCCGATCAGCATCAGCGAAGGGTCGACCGTGAAGGTCAGGCGCTCGAGCGCCGGCGTGGGCGCCCAGCGCGGTATCGCCCAGACGAACCCGTCTACCCATTTGACCAGTGCTGAAAGCAACGCGGCGCTGCATAGCACCTTGATCCGCGCCATGGCTTCGCGCCCGTGGTTGTAGATCTGCTGCAGCGTTTCCAAGGTCGCCATGCCTTCGGGAAACTTCAGGCCATGGTCGTTGAGCAGGGCGGGGCGCAGGTACCAGGCGATCCAGATGCCCAGGAAGCTCACCGAGAACACCCAGGCCATCATCGGCAGCGGGTCCAGTTGGTGTCCGGTGAGCAGGGTATAGGCGGGGATCGGCGCGACCAGCCCGCCGGAGATGATGGAGGCGGCGGCTGACGCCACGGTCTGGTTGATGTTGCTTTCGTGCAACGTCCACGCGGAGCGGTTGTTGCGATGCCTTGCCAGGCCCTGCCACAGGGCGAAACCGACCAGCAAGGCGATGATCGACATGTTGAATGACCAGCCGATCTTCAGCCCTGCGTACACATTCGAGGGCGTGAGCAAGATGCCCAGCACCGTGCCGGTGAGCACCGCCCGCAGGCTCAGTTCACGTTCGATGCGAACCTGGGGGAGGGCGGTTGAGGAGGCATGTCCCATGGCAATCCTTTGTCGACGTCGCAAACGCGCTCTGGACAACTGAGCCCCGCCAGCCACGAAGGTTCACTGCTGGCGCCAAAGACGAGCCTGAAGGCTGTAGCAGCCCTGCGCGTGTGCGGCTTTATCCGATGTGTTAACCAAACGTCGCTTGTGACTTGGCCTGTTGGAGAATTCGGGCCTTATCTGGGCAATGCTATCTAAGTCGAAACTGGATCATGCCTGGCTTGCTTGCTGAAACAATCCGCGCACGACGTCCCTCAACCATCGATTTCCATTGTCCTGATGATAGCGGGCATGCCAATGCTGCTTGACCGTGAACCCCTCCACTTCGAACGGGCAGTCATGGACCTGTAGCCCATGCATATCGGCCAGTGTCTGCCCGATATGCCGCGGCAAGGTGCCTAGCAGATCGGTAGTCCCGATTATCATCCCTAACCCGAGAAACGCTGGCAGCTCCAGCATGATCCGCCGTTCGATCCCGGCCCGCGCCAACCCTGCTTCCAGCAGCTTTTGCCCGGTGCCGAAACTGATCTGCACATGCCCCTCGGCCCGATACCGCTCCAGGCTCATGCCATTGCTCAGGCGTGGATGCTGCGGGTTGCTCAGGCATACCCAGTCCTGTTCGAACAGCACCTGCTGATACATCCCCCCGCCCAGCCAGGGCACGAAGCCGATGGCCAGGTCCGCTTCGCCCGACTCCAGCGCGCTCTCGGTATTGCCGTCGATCCGCGCCGCCTCCAGGCGAATACCCGGCGCATGGCTGCGCAGATGGTTGAGGATGCTTGGCAGCAAGGTGATGTGGCTGGCATCGCTGACACACAGGCGAAAACGCCGCTGCGCTGTGGCGGCGATGAACTGCGGCTCCCAGGCGGTCAGCCGGCGCAGCGATTCCAGCACCTCGCGGCACGGCCCTATCAGCTGATCGGCGCGGGGGGTAGGGGCCATGCCGCCCGGCGTGCGCACGAACAGCGGGTCGTTCAATTGCTCGCGCAGGCGCGCCAGCCAGATGCTGATGGTCGGCTGGCTCTGCCCTAGCTGTTCGGCGGCGCGGGTCACGCTGCGGCATTGGTAAAGCACGTCGAACAACTGCAGCAGCTTGGGTTCGGGCAGGGCCTCCAGGGTAGCCGTCATTGCGATTCTCAATAGTCGTATTGAGGCCATTGTATAGCGCAAATAACCCCTGCTGCATAAGGTGATCGCAAATCACAGGAGGTCTGCGACGTGAAAATCTGCATTCTGGGCGCCGGAGCACTGGGTTGCGCCATTGGCGCGGCCCTGAGCGAGGCAGGGCATGAAACCTGGCTGCTGAACCGCGGCCGCGCGCACATCGAGGCGATGAACCAGCACGGGCTGCGGGTGCAGGACGAACGGGGCGAGCGCTATGTACCGGTCAACGCGGCCATTGAAGCCGAAGACGTTGGCGTGACCGATTTGGTGGTGGTGCTGGTGAAGTCGTTTCACACCGCCGAGGCCATCGCCGGCGCTGTCGCGCTGATCGGGCCGCAGACGCTGGTGCTGTCGCTGCAGAACGGCCTCGGCCACGAGGACATCCTGGCCGAGGCGGTGGGGCGTGAGCGGGTGCTGGCTGGCAAGACCTATGTCGGCGGCGTGCTGCTCGCGCCGGGCTCGATCCGTGCCGGTGTGGCCGGCAAACAGACCTTCATCGGCGAGCTCGACGGCCAGCTGACGCCGCGCGTGCAGGCCATCGCCGAAGCGTTCAACCACGCCGGGCTGGCCACCACGGTAAGCGACAACATCCTCGGCACCATGTGGGACAAGCTGCTGGTCAACGTCGCCACCGGTGCATTGAGCGGTATCACCATGCTCAGCTACGGCCAGCTATACAGCGAGCCGCTACTGGAAAGTACCGCCAAGGCCGCTGTGGCCGAGGCCATCGCCGTGGCCGAGCGCGCCGGCATCCGCTTGAGCCTGACCAGCCCCGAAGCTGCCTGGACACTGGCCGCCGAAGGCCTGCCGGCGAGCTTCCGCACCTCGATGCTGCAGAGCCTGGAAAAAAACTCGATCACCGAAATCGACTTCATCAACGGCTCCGTCGTGCGCTGGGGCCAGCGCCATGGCGTGGCCACGCCGGTCAACGCGACCCTGGTGGCCTGCATCAAGGGTATCGAGCGCGCCATGGCCGATCACCAGAAGGGAGAAACCCCATGAGCCAGCCAAAAGCCTACCTCGAACACGTGGCGTTCTGGGTGCAGGACATTCAGTGGCATATCCGTTTTTTCAGCGAGGTGTGCGGCATGAGCATGCGTGAAGTGCAGGGTGACGTCGAGCAACCGGCGCAGTACTGGACCCTCGGCGGCCTGCAGTTCATTCACCAGCCGGACTTCACTGGCCCGGAAGGGCGCATGGCGCACCTGGGCATCATGTGTGAGGACCTGGAAGCGGCGCTGGCCGCCGCCCAACGCTTTGGCGTCAGCGAAATGCCTCAGGGCCGCAACTGGTTACGCCTGCCTGATGGCCTGGCGGTGGAGTTCATCCAGGCGCTGCCGGCCAAATGCGTAGCCCAGGCACTGGCCATCGACCCGCGCGCGGAGGTGCAGGCATGAGCGTAATTGAAAAGTACTGGGACGATGCCCGCGAGGGCGACGAGTGCATCAGCCCGACCTACACCGTGACCCGCGAACGCATCCTGGCCTACGCCGACCTTACCGGCGATCACACCCCGGTGCATGTCGACGAGGCTTACGCCAACGCCAGCCACTTTGGCTGCCTGGTTGCCCACGGCCTGTTCGGGCTGTCGATCGCCGACGGCCTGAAGACCCAGTGCGAGTACCGCTTCCTGCCGGGCATGTCGCTGGGCTGGACCTGGGACTTCGTGCTGCCGATCAAGGTCAACGACGTGCTCCACGTACGCATGCGAGTGGGTGCGATGCGCCCGAGCAACAGCCGACCTGGCTGGGGCATCGTGGTGTTGCCTTCGGAACTGATCAACCAGCACGGCGAAGTCGTGCAACGTGGCGAGCACCGGTTGATGGTGCCGCGGAGGGCAGCAGCATGAGCCAGGCATTGCCATTGGCGGGTATCCGCGTCGTTGATTACAGCCACTTCCTCGCTGGCCCCTATGTCGGCCGTTGCCTGGCGGCGCTTGGCGCAGAGGTGATCAAGGTCGAGCGGCCGGGTAGCGGCGACGCTGGCCGCCAGCACGCGTTCACCCTGGACGACCAGCAGAGCGGCTATTTCCTGCAGCTGAACATGGGCAAGCAGGGCGTCAGCGTCAACATGAAGGACCCGCGCGGCAAGGCGTTCATGCAGCGCCTGACCGATTCGGCCGACGTGTTCATCGAGAACTACCGCCCCGGCGCCCTGGACAAGCTGGGCCTGGGCTACGCCGAGCTGTCGGCGCGCAACCCGCGCCTGGTGTACTGCTCGATTTCCGCCTACGGCCATACCGGGCCGGACGCCCACCGCGCCGGCTTCGGCCTGATCGCCGAGGCCAAGAGCGGGATCATGCAGATGGTGGGCGTGCCGGGCGAGGCACCGCCGCTGCTGCGTATTTCCCTGGGCGACATGTACACCGGCATCCACGCGGTGGCGGCGATCAATGCCGCGCTGCTCGGCCGGGTGAGCAGTGGCCGTGGCCAGCATATCGACATGGCGCTGTACGACACCCTGGTGTCGATGCACGAATACGCGGTGCAGTGTTACACGCTGTCCGGTGGCACTGTGTTGCCCCAGCAGACCGGCCACGACATGCCCACCTCGACCCTGTACGGCGTGTTCCGCGCTGCCGACGGCGACCTGGTGATCGCTGCCCAGGTCGACGATGCCTGGCAACGCTTCGCGGCCATGCTCGAAGCCAACGGCGGCCCGCCCGGGTTCGGCAGCGACCGCCGCTACCACAACCTCAACGGCCGCAACGCCCACCGTGAGGCGATCCTGGCGGTGGTCCGCGACTGGGTCGGCGCGCGTCGGGTGGCCGAGATCCTGGCGTTGCTCGATGCCATCGACATCCCCAGTGCCAAGGTCCAACGCATCGACGAAGTGCTGGCCGATCCGCAGATCCAGGCACGCAACATGGTCATCGAGCAGCAGCACCCACGCTACGGCACGCTGCGCCTGCCCAACCTGCCGTTCCGCTTTTCCGACTGCGACACCACCATTCACCAAGTGGCCCCGGACCTTGGCCAGCACAACGCCGAAGTGGCCGCCGGGCTTGGCTTCAGCCCCGAAGAAATCGTTGCCCTGCAGGCAGACGGTGTACTGTTCACCCACGGAGATGCACGATGAGCGACCGCTACGCAGTGATCGGCCGGCCGATCAACCACACCAAATCCCCGCTGATTCATGGCCTGTTCGCCCAGGCCAGCAACCAGCAGCTGGAATACGGGGCCATTGAAGGCTCGCTGGAAGACTTCGAAGCCCAGGTGCTGCAGTTTCGTAGCGAAGGCGGGAAGGGCATGAACATCACCGCCCCGTTCAAGCTGCGTGCCTTCGAACTGGCCGACCGGCGCAGCGAGCGGGCGCAACTGGCACGGGCGGCAAATGCGCTGAAGTTCGAGGATGGTCGCATCGTCGCCGAGAACTTCGATGGCATCGGTTTGCTGCGGGACATCGAGCAGAACCTTGGCGAGCCGCTGCGCAACCGCCGTTTGCTGCTGCTGGGTGCTGGTGGCGCGGTGCGCGGGGCGTTGCTGCCGTTCCTGCAGGCGGGGCCATGTGAGCTGGTGATCGCCAACCGGGACATGGCCAAGGCGCTGGCGCTGCGTAACGAGCTCGACCACCCGCGTCTGCGCATCAGCCGCTACGAAGCGCTGGAAGGGCAATCGTTCGACATCGTGGTCAACGCCACCTCGGCGAGCCTGACCGCTGATCTGCCGCCACTGCCTGCTGATGTGCTGGGCGAGGCGGCCTTGGCCTACGAGCTGGCCTATGGCAAAGGCCTCACGCCTTTCCTGCGTCTGGCCCGCGCGCACGGCCAGGCGCGCCTGGCCGATGGCGTCGGCATGCTGGTGGAGCAGGCCGCCGAGGCGTTTGCCTGGTGGCGCGGGGTGCGGCCCGACACACGTGCGGTGATCGATCAGCTGACGATTCCCCTGGAGTAGGTCGATGGTCGCCAATGTACTGATGCTGCATGGCATCAACCACAACATGTTCGGCAAGCGCGACCCGCGCCAGTACGGCACTGCGACCCTGGCCGACATCGACCAGGCGTTGCAGGCCTTGGGCGAAGAGCTGGGAGCCCAGGTTGAGAGCTTCCAGAGCAACTTCGAAGGCGCCATGTGCGAACGCATCCATCAGGCCTATGAGGACCGGGTAGATGCCGTGCTGATCAATGCCGGTGCCTGGACCCATTACAGCTACGGCATTCGTGATGCATTGGCCATCATCGAAGTGCCGGTGGTAGAAGTGCACATGTCCAACATCCATGCCAGGGAGCCGTTCCGCCATCACTCGGTATTTGCCGAGGTGGTGCGCGGGCAAATCTGCGGGTTTGGTGTCGAAACCTACCTGCTGGCGCTGCGTGCGGCGATGAGCATGGTCTGAGCAGGGCCGCATGGCTTAGCGGGATTACCCGCGAGGTAGGTGACGCGGGGCATGCGGCGACGGCTCCTGAAGTGACCGTAGGTGTGGCGGGTGTCGTGCTGCCTACCCATCCAGCATGGATGGAAAGCCAGTAGCGACTTCCGTGACTGCATAGTACGGTCCGCCTTCAACAAGCCACCCGGTTCGTTGCCTCCACCCCCACGGACCGGGGCTCTCATGACCTGGGAGGTCGAATGGAAGTCGCTACAACGATCAGTCAACAAGAACTGGATAACGCCTTGGTCGCGTTTGCACGCTATAAAATCGGAGAGATCAAGATCTTCGACCTGGAGCAGGCAATGAGCTTCGAAGCAGGCCAAGCCTTGTCCCAAAGCGGGCTGGTCCGTTTCTCAATTACCAAAATGGTGTCAGGACGTTATCGCATCAGCGATGAAGGAGAGAACGCCATCACAGAGGCTGGGCGGGATCGCCTTGAGGTGATCCGCGCCTGACCCTGGCTTCCAGCTTTACGAAGGCCGCAGACACGTGCTGCGGCCCTTTCGTGTCATATCACTTTCACCGCGCGTCCAATGAACTTCACCGGCCCTGTCGGCAGACCGGTAGGCGAGCCACCGGCTTTCTCCAGCGTCAGCTCGAACAATTGATTGGCCTCCAAAGGGGGCAGGCTTTGCAGCGGAACCCGATAGGGTTCGCCTGGTTTGACCAGGCCAAGCGAAACCGGGGCACGCCATTGCTCGCCCTTGGTCCAGAACTGCAGGGCCATGCCGTCGGGGACCGTGTCCTGGCCCAGCGGCAGCAGTTCGATCATGTGGCTGTCACTGGCCTGTACCACCCAGCCGGGGGCCTGGCTGTTTGGCGCCACCAGCACCACCAGGTATTCCGTGGTAGAGGGGGGCGTGGTCAGCAGGATAAACGCCAGCAGCAGGCTTGCAGCCAGCCCTGCGGCGCTGAGCCCTTGCCACAGGCCGAGGCGTTGCCACAAACGCGTCTGTGTGCGCGGTGCGGGTAGCTCGTCGAGGCTGCGCTGGATACGGCGCCACAGGCGGGGGCTCGGCGGCTGTGGGGTAGACAGCGCGGTCAGCTCCAACAGCCGGGCCTCCCAGGCATCCACAGCGGCGCGGAGCGCGGGGTCGGTATGCAGGCGTTCGGCCACCGCGGCATATTGCTCCGGCGACAAGGTCCCCAGCACATATTCCCCGGCGAGGCTGTCCAGTTCTTCGGCAGAATCGGGCTTCATTCCAGACACTCCCGTAGCGCTTTGAGGCTGCGTTTGATCCAGGCCTTGACAGTGCCCAGTGGCGCGCCCAATAAACCGGCTATCTCGGCGTGGCTGCAGCCGTCCACGTAGGCGTGCAGGATGCAGCGTTGCGGTGCGGGCTGCAGCTGTTCAAGGCAACGGTAAATCTTTGCTGAGCCGGACCAGAGGTCAAGGTCATCAACCCTCCCGTGCAATGTTGACGCAGTTTCGGTGTCGGCATCGGTCAGTACCGTTTCACGGCGGGTATCGCGTATCGAATTCAGTGCCAGGTGGCGGGTAATGCTGTAGATCCAGCCCCGAGCCGAGCCGCGCGCCGGGTCGTAGCTGGCGGCGCGGGTCCAGATGCGGATGATCGCATCGTGGACGATGTCTTCTGCAGTGGCGTCGTCACGTGCGATACGCCGGGCAACGCCCAGCAGGCGCGCGCCTTCATGATCGTAGAGCGCCTGCAGGGCTCGCCGGTCACCCTGTGCACAGGCGACCAGGCAGCGATGGAAGTCGAAGGGGGCGGCCGGCGAGTTCAACGTGTGTGGCTTCCTTGTGTAAGGCAAGGTACCCCGGCCATCCAGCCGGGGGCTTGCCATCGAGCGTAGATCATCACTCGCAGGGCGTAGGCTCAGGTGCGTGTTACTTGGCTGTCCAGAACACATAGTCAGCCTGGTACTGGACGACCTGCCTGGCACCTTTGTTCTGCGTCGTGCAGTCGACTGACGGCGCCACACCACCGCGGGTAGCCAGGCGCTGGATATAGCTGACCCCCTGCATGGCGCCTTTGCCTTCGGCCGGGTTGGCCTTGACCAGTTGATACGGTATGGCGCCTTTGTCCGCCGGTGCCACTGCCAGTTGGGTGCCGGTGACTTTCGAGCCATCCTTGGCCTGCCAGGTGGCGGGCGGGCCAAAGTAGTCGCCCACCTGGTTACCGGTACGGTCATTGAGCACTGCCTTGGGACCGACGAAAGTCCATTCGGTTTGACCGGGGGTGTTGGCCTTGTCGCGGCACTCGTAGGTGATCTCGCCGACGCCGACGGTTTCGAGCAGGACGCGATGGCCATCAGGGACTTTGATCGGTTCTGGCAGCGCGCTCTGGGCGTGGGCGGGCGGCAGCGCAAGGGCGAGGCTGCAGGCAAGCAGGCAGGCGGAGTATTTGAAGTTCATTTGCAGTGCTCCTGAAAGTCATTGGGCTGGGCAGTCAAAGGCCGCCCACCAGCAATACCCGCCAACGGGCGGACTGGATGCACTGAATAAAAAAAATGCGTAGCGAGATGAGCCTGCATGTGTTTGCCTACAATCTCGAACGAGCGATGAGCCTCTTCGCCATCGCAGGACTGATTTAACGCGCACACCCCGACAACCCACGAGGACACTACAAATGAAGCGTTTGTTACTGGGCCTGTTGCTTGCCGCATCGGGCGCTGCCCACGCCGGTATTCCGCTGTTGAACGCGACATGCCCCGGAAATATCGAGGTCCATGCCGATAAAGGTGGGCCTATCTACATCAATGGCAAGGAAGCCAAGCTAAAGAAATTCAATGACAACTATTTCGAGGCCAAAGGTGGAGGGGTAACGGTATCGTTGTCGATCAACCCGGACGGCTCGCCGGACGTTTCGTATACCGGTAAGAACAAAGCCAATGGCGTATGCCAGATCAAGGACTGACTGCGCGATTGCGCTGTTTGGCTGGCGCGGTGCCAGTGGGCGGTATCAGGTTGCTGGAACGGGAATTGCTGTGACCTTGAGACATTGATCATGCGGGGTACGCAGATATGACTCAGGATGACCGCTATTACATGATTTTCAGCGTGGTTGCTGTGCTGGTACTGGACCTGGCGGCGACTTATGTGTTTCTCAACGCCATCCCCTGACCCCGGTTATGGGGTAGGACTTACTCGTAATCGGGGCACGGCAGGGCGTGAGGGAAACGCCCTGAAACCTATATAGCAAACAAACCTAATGCCCGGTCGCGATGGCGCAGTAACATGGGCATACCAAAACCTAAAAAAGGGCAGGCTGCTTGGCAACATTTCCCGGTTTTCGATGGGGCTGCAGGAGCGTGTCGCATGAATAACTCAAGATCGCTAGCAGGGGCACTACTTGTATCCGGGGTAGCCATGTTGTTCATGGCAGGCTGCGCACAAAACCCTGATGTACGTGACAGCCACGATTATACGGCTGGCACTACCATGAAAAGCCCACCTGCGTATCTGGGGTGCGTCAAAGGCGAGCTACAAAGCAATGTGAAAACCTATGAAGTCGAGGGTGATAACGCGGTCAGGCTTTTCGTCGAAAGCACTGACCCCGACAAGGCCGATGGTCTTGTAGAGTTGCGGGGCGCGGGAGCCGAACGCCACTTCACGGCCTATCAACGTGATGCCTGGTACGACCATGGCAGGTTGCTGGATGCTGCACTGATGTGTTCAAAAGCGTAATCATCCTACCCCACACCAATAGCCCGCCGTCGAGAGCGGGCTTTTTGTCTGCCGATCGCCTGCCCGGCAACGTTCAAAAAGGGCGGGTGGAGCCGGTATGGCCTGAGCAGCGTTGCTTTGCATTTGCCGGCCCCGCCCGTAATAATCGTTGTATTTGGATGGAGAGTCGCAGGTGGAAGCAAGAAGCGTAGTCGCCGAAATGTTCATTGGGATTCCGACGCATTTCTGGGTTTTGCCTGTTGCCGGCCTGGTTGCCTACTACGGGCTGAAGTGGTCCGCCAGATCCAGTCATCGTGCCACCCTGCTACAAGCCTCGACTTACCTGTTACTGCTGGCACTGGCAGTTCTGCCCAACGGCTTTTATGCACTGTTTCCTCCCGCGCCCGAGCCGGATGTGCTGTTGAATCAAACGCCGTTGCCCAACTATGCAGGGCGCTTCTACCTGGATGCGTTCTATGTCTTCAGTGGCTGGGCGCTGAGCAAAGTAGTCAAGTTAAAGTTCAGCTGATTCGCAGCTCGCATACCTGTCGCGCTGACGGGATCAGTAATTGCATACCCCTTTTGAAACCGGCGCATCTGGGGGATACGGCAATGCTCTCTGAAGATCTGTACGTCATGTTCCTGTTTGTCGGCAGTGTGTTGGCCCTGGATATAGCAGCCATTGTGTTGTACAGGGGAGCCAAGCCCTGACCCCGGGTTTGGCCCGCAATGGCGCCGGAGTATCCTCAGGGCTTCAGCTTTTCTCCTGTACCTGCAGCACCGAACCCTTGTCGTCAGTTGCCAGCAGTCCGCCGGCGTTGGTGTCGTCTGATTGTCGCTCGGCAAGGGGGACGTCCTGCGAGCGAAAGATACTATGGCCCTGTTCACCGGTTTTAAGGGTGACGAGTTTGCCGTTCTGATAGAAGAACTGAGTGTGGTTGGCGTTCGTTTGCATGGTATGAAGCCCTGCCGAGTCGTGGTGTGATGTCCCTCGGGAGTTTCACTGTTGCGGCGTGCCCCGGCTACTGGCAGAAATATCAGGTGCGCTACACAGATCTCGCTGGGCTTCGTCCTGCTGCAAGACTTTGGTTGATTGGTAACGCGGTGTCATCGCCGTTAGAATGCAGCGTATTCATAACGGCCGATTGCAAATGCCTACATTTCGTATTTTTCTCGCAACTGTGTTGGTTGCCAGCCTTGCCGGTTGCGCAACCCCTGGCAAACCCACAGCCAGCAAACTGACCAAAAAGTCGCCGCAGCAGTACGCCGCCTGTGTCCTGCCAAAATGGCAGGCGCTGGCACCCCAGGCCACGCAGAAGTCGATAGCCCACGGCTACCGGCTCACGGCATCAAGTGCCGTGGCAAGCGACGATGTGCTTGACGTAGTCGACGTTCGCGAGGGCAGCCGCGCGACCTTCTACAAGGGCAGCTTTCTGTCTGGCGACAAATTACGCCAGGCTGCCAAGGAATGTCTGGATTGAGTCAGTAACCCGAGCTTGCTGAGCCGCGCAGATCTCTACGGTTACCCCGCGTCATCCCGCTTGTTCAAATGCTCGCACTTCACCTGCGCCTCCTTCCGGTTTGGATAGCTCGGCTTGAGCCGCTCCTTTGCCTGATTGTCATAAATGTCGAACCCTCCACAAACGGTAGCGGCGTAGTAGCGGCTGCCTACGCGGAACGACTCCTTTTCGATCGGCACAGCGGGAACGATAACGAATCTTGGTTGCATTTTTCGTGCCTCCCCAGGCAGATGTTTAAGTATTAGTCTCGCCAGTGGTAAGCATCAAGCAGGCTCATGACGAAAGGCGCTTAGTACCCGTCCGTCACCATCGGTGATGGTCATCGCTATTCCTTATCCACAGTAGGGGAACACTTTTTCACTGCGGTGGTCTGTTAAGGCAGTTGGACCAGCCGGTATTCGCCAGGCTGAAACCCCGCCAAACAAGGGAATGGCGGTTGACTGAAGCTCAGCCAAGTAACGTCAGGTAAAAGCGGCCACGGCATATACACGGATCAGTATTGTGGTTTGTACTGTCCGGTTAAAGATGCCATTGATGAACACACTTCCGTTGCAGCCAAGCGCTGAACGCGGGGCGTTCTCCGATTTCGAGGCGTGTCGCAACACCCAGAAGGGCCCCGTGGTGATCCTTGCCTCCGGCGCTTCTGCCAAACAGTTTCCACTGGGCGAGTTTGCGCATTTGCCCATCATCGCCATGAATGGCTCGGTCGCCATGACCGCCGAACACGGCATAAAACCTTTCTTCTACGTGTGCACCGACAAAAGCTTTTGCCAGCAACAGCCGGCCTTGTTCGCCACTGCCGTGCGCGACAGCGAACGCCTGGCCCTGTGGCCAGAGCAGTATGCGCGTGCCGATGTGCCAGCCCACACCCAGTGTTATGCCTTGCACAAAGCCGACACGCCGAGCCTGCTGGACGGTTTGCGCGGCCAGGGTGACAGTTGCGTGTGCAACCGGGCACTGTGGAGCAAACGCAGCCGCTCGATCGCCTTCAGTAAAGACCTCGCCCATGGCTTTTTCGATGCCCGCACGGTGGTTTATGTGGCCTTGCAGTTGGCCTATCACCTGGGCTTCGAGGAAGTGTTGCTGGTGGGGGTAGACCTCGACCAGAGCGTCGGGCGCTTTTACGAGGACGGCCAGGGCCCGTCTTCGCCGTGCGGGCTCGACCAGCATTGGGACAGCCGCATCCTGCCGTCGTTGACGCTAATGGCCAGGGAGGTGGTGAACGAGCATTTCCGCGTCTACAACCTGTCGGCAACATCACGCATTCCCGCTGAACTGATACCCAAGGTCACGCTCAGCCAGGCGCGGCACATTGCCGGCTGCGCAATGAACTGAGCAAGAAAGCGGGTGCATGAAAGACTGTGGATGCGTACAGTTGGGCGGTCGCAACTTGCAGGAGCCGGCTATGTCCAGCGCATTCACGATCATGCCATCGCCCGTCGGTATGCTCACCCTTGTGGCCCGTGGCAACTGCCTGGCAGCCGTATTGTGGGAAGAAGAGCGGGAAAACCGCGTACGCCTGGGCGCACTGCACCGGGACGACCAGTGCCCGGTACTGCTGGAAGCCGCTCGCCAGCTGGAAGAGTACTTTGACGGCAAGCGCCAGCGTTTCGAGCTGGCGCTGGACTTCGCCGGTACTGAGTTCCAGCGTCAGGTGTGGGCTGCGCTGCTGGCGATACCGTTCGGCGAAACCCGCAGCTACAGCGATATTGCCCGGCAGCTCGGCAACCCCAGGGCGGTACGCGCGGTCGGCGCTGCCAATGGCCGCAACCCGATTTCGATCATCGCCCCGTGTCACCGGGTAATCGGCGCGTCAGGCAACCTGACCGGTTTTGCCGGTGGCCTGGCGGCCAAGCAGTACCTGCTGGCGCTGGAAGGGCGACAAAGCCTGGCACTGGACCTGTAAGGCGTCAATCGAACCCGCTGGCAATCAGGCAGGCCAGCACGGCCAGCACCGTACCAGCGATCAAGGTGTACTGCCGCCGCGCCAGACGTGCGCGGGGCTCGACCTCACGCAGGTACTCGCCGGGCGTAGGCGCATCGGGCCGATGGCGCAAGCCCTCGGCCACATCGGCAAGTTGACCCTGAATCAGCAAGCCGACCAGGTAGTAGGTGCAGGCGTAACTCAGCAACGCCAGAAACAGATAGATCATGCAAGGTACGGACTCAAGGGCAGGGTGATCGCGCTGGCACTGCGGGTGTCGAGTACGATCAGGCCTTCACTGTGGTCATCCAGGTTGGCCAGCAACTGCCCTTGGCTGTCCCACGCGGCAGAGCCGCCGGCACCGATGAAGGTGTCGGCCGGCCCCACGCAGTTGGCCATCAACACTGGCATGCCCAGCTCGCGTGCCACCTCTGGGTAGTGCGCATATCCCTCGCGGATACCCTTGGCGGTTTTCGCAACGCTGACCAGGTACAGGTTGGCACCGCGCTCGCGGGCAATGGCGGCATGCGCCATGAACATCGATTCGTAGCAGATCGCCGGCGCCACCCGATGTTCACCCACCTCCAGCAGCAATGCCTGATCACCTGGGGTGAAGTAAGGCAGCTCATCATCATGCAAGCGCTGCTTGGCATAGGCCTGGCGCGGCGCCCCAGGACAGAAGATGGGCATGCCGATGCGTATGCCGTCGGGCGTCGGTAATGGCAGGCCCACGGCAACCGTAATGCCCAAGCGGTCACACGCTGCCTGCAGCGGGTCCAGGCGCACGGAGGTGACGGGCAGGGCGGCCTGGCGTGCCACACTCGGCTCATAGCCGGTCAGTGACAGCTCGGGGAACACGACCAGTTCGGCACCCAGGGCCGCAGCCTGCTCGATGCAAACCAGATGGCGCTGGAGGTTGGCTGGCAAATCGCCCTTGAGCGACGCCAGTTGTACGGCGCACAGTTTCATCAGAACCATTCCCTGGTGAAGATTGACGTGCCGAGCATACTATCGGCACCAACGCCTGTTCCAGTGAAGGGTTTTTCAGGAAGCCTGAGGTGCGCGGTAAAACGCCCTCCGACCTGCGCAGCCACGGTACCTTGTGCCATGCTGTCCAGTGACAGCGCCATGAGCACGGCCTGCGCGAAAGCGGGCATGGTGCTACCAGCGGAGGAACACTGTAATGGCACGGTTTCGGCGGCTGATCGCCAATATCCGGGGACGGGATCTGGCCGTGGGCGATATCCATGGCCACTTCCAGCGCCTGCAACAGTGCCTGGATGCGGTAGGGTTCGATCCGGCGGTGGACCGCTTGTTCAGCGTGGGTGACCTGGTCGACCGTGGGCCGCACAGCGAGGCAGCGCTGGAATGGCTGGCCCAGCCTTGGTTCCATGCCGTCCAGGGCAATCATGAAGCCTTGGCAATCACCCGCGTGCGTGGTGGGCGGCTCGACCTGGGCATGTACCGAGCCGCCGGGGGTGGTTGGTTCCTCGACTTGCCGCGGCGCGAGCAACTGCGTTTCGTGGAGCGTTTCGAGCAGTTGCCGATTGCCATGGAAGTGGAGAGTGCGGACGGGCTGGTAGGCCTGCTGCATGCAGACAGCCCGTTTGCCGACTGGGCAGTCTTACGCTCCTGGCTGGAACTGGATGACGACCCTGAAGTGCGCCAAGTGTGCCAGTGGTCGCGTCGGCGCCTGAAAGAGGGGGACACCCAACCGGTGCAGGGCCTGCGAGCCCTGCTGGTCGGCCACACCCCGGTGCTGGAGGCCAAGCTGCTGGGCAATGTGTGGCACCTGGACACGGGGGGCTGGGCCAGCGGCCATTTCACCTTGGTCGACATGCGCACCTTGCAACGGGTCAGCCCCGAGCCAGATGCAGCAACAAAGCCCCCGCCAAGATCACCAGCATGACCCCCGAGGCCCGCTCCAGCCACGCCAGGCTGCGGGCGAATCGCCGCAGTACCCGCTGGTTGCCGATGGCCACGGCAACCAGCAGGTCCCAGAGCAGGACGATGCTGAACATCCATACGGCGTAGGCTGCCTTCCAGCCGGGGCTGACGCTGGCGACCATGCTCGCCAGGCTGGCATAGAACAACGCGTTCTTGGGGTTGAGGATGCCGGACAAGAAGCCCATGCCCAAACTGCGCCACCAGCCATGAACCCGCTGGCTGCCGGCGACTGTGCCCAGGCTGGTTTGCCCGGCATGGCGCAGGAACAGCACGCCGATGTACAGCAGGTAGCTGGCGCCTGCCAGTTGCAGGGTGGTGAACAGCGGGCCGCCCTGTTGCAGTACCGAAAGCCCGGTGAAGGCCATGACGATGAACGCGCCATTGGCCAGCGCTATGCCCAGGCAGGCGCCGCTGGCGATGCGCCAGCCGCTGTTGATCGCGTTGCGTGCGACCAGGAAGAAGTCCGGGCCAGGTGAGAGCAGGGCGAGAAAGTGGGCCAGGGCGATGATCATGAATTGCTGCATTGGGGGCTGCTCTACGGAAAAAAACGCAGTCTGCTGCCGGGCCTGCTCTGGCGTATTGAACAATATTGCACCTGCAGCAGCCTTCAGTTCCCTCGGTACTGCCCCGGCGTAACCCCCACATGGGCCTTGAACACCCGCTGGAAATGGCTCTGGTCAGCAAAGCCAAGCTGATAGGCCACTTCCGCCAGGGCCAGCCCTTCACTCAACAGTTGCCGCCCGCGATTGACCCGGGCATTGAGCAGGTAGGCATGCGGCGTGAACCCGGTAGCCGCACGAAACGCGCGGATCAGCTGATAGCGCCCAAGCCCCGCCTCCCGCGCCAACACCTCCAGGCTCAATTGCGCAGGGTCCTGCTGCTCGATGCGTGTAAGCAACCCGCTCAAGGTGGCGGTTTCCAGGGTGGGGGGCGCTGCCAGCGGTGGGTGCGCGGAAAAGTCCAGGTCGCCCAGAAAGGCAATCAGCGCCGCATCTTTCTCGCCGGTGCAGGCACTGGAAAACAGTAACCTGTTCAGCGCGCAGAACTGCCGATATACCTCAGCCTCCCTGCAGATACGCACCGGTTCGCTGGCTCCGATACCGCCAAGACCTGACTCCAGGCGCAACTGCGTCAGCCAGTCGGCATCCACATGCAGCATCTGATAGCTCCAGGCCAGGCCGGGTGCCGGGTTGCAGGCATGCACGCGGTGGGCGGGGACCATTACCAGTGTGCCGGGTACCAGGTGCTGCTGCCCGTCGGCAGCCCCGGTGAAATGGCTGTGGCCAGCATCCACCGCACCAATGGAAAACGTCGGGTGGCTGTGGGACTTGTAGCAGGCCCGGCTATCGCAGGCGCGCCGGCTTTCGACATGTGCCAGGGCCGGGTCGCGCCACAGGGCGGCGTGGGAACGGGGCATTACAGGCTCCTCGGTATTGCCGGAAGGGTAACAGGTACCGTGCACCCGTACAGTTTTTATCACTGGCTGTTACTTGACCCCAGGGCCCGGAACGCGCCGAAATAGAGGGCTGTTGTCAGAGGAAAACGAGAATGGACCTTTCAAGCCTGCTGCTTTTCATCCCCGCCTGCTTCGCCTTGAACATGGCGCCAGGGCCAAACAACCTGTTGTCGTTGCACAACGCCAGCCGTTACGGCCTGCGCACCGCCTGTGTGGCCGGCGCCGGCCGTATCCTTGCCTTCTGCGGCATGATCGCCCTGGCCGCGATGGGCCTGGCAGTGGTGTTGCATACCAGCGAATACCTGTTCCTGGCCATCAAGGTGGTGGGCGCGGCCTACCTGTTCTATATCGCCTGGCAACTGTGGCGCGCACCGGTGAGCGAGACCGTGGTGGCAAGCGATCACCCAGGCGGCACTTGGCGCCTGGCGCGTCAGGAGTTCTGGGTGGCGGCCGGTAACCCTAAGGCCATCCTGATCTTCACCGCCTTCCTGCCGCAGTTCGTCTCGGTCGGTAGCAGCACCCCGGTGAGTGAGCAGTTCCTTTGGCTGGGTGTGTTGTTCCTGCTGTTGGAATGGGCGGCCATTGCCATCTACTCAGGCCTGGGCGCCTACATGCAGCGTTGGTTCAGCCAGCCTGGCCCACGCCGGATGTTCAACCGGGTCAGCGCTTCCTTGCTGGGTTGCGCGGGCCTCGGTCTGCTGGCTGCGCGCCGCTAGAACTGCCAGCGCACGCCCAGGTTCACGCCGCTGGCTTCCTGCTGGCGGCTGTCCAGGTTGGCGGTGTACTGCACGCCGCCATGCAGGCTCAGCGCTTTGTTGACCTGCGCTACCACACCGCTTTCCAGTTGCACCGAGGTATAGCGGTAATCGGTCCTGATCTTGTCTGCGTCATCGAAGGTCAAGGTGTCGCGCCCACCGTCGCCGTGCCACAGGTTGACCTGCGCATAGGGTTGCAACAGGCGGCCGCTGCTTCCTGTGAACGCACCCTCCAGGCGCAGGCCCAAGCGACCTGTCAGCTCGACCTGGGCGTCATGGCTGATGCGCGAGACGCTGTCGCTGGCGCTGTCCAGCGCGACCTTTTGCGCAATCAGCTGAGCTTGCGGTTCCACGCGCCAGCGCTCGTACAGAGTAATGGGGTAGCCCGATTCCAGTGAAGCTGTCCAGGCGTGGCCGTCGACGTTCAGCGTGTCGCCACGATCGGAGCGGGCGCGGCCATCCAGACGGGTGTACTGCAACACCGCGTCCAGGTACGCGCCCTGTGGCCCGACCAGCGTCCAGTAGGTGCCCACGCTATCGCCATCGAGCTTCAGGTCGCCCACGCTGCGGTCTTGAACGGCCAGGGCAAAACCTTTGACGTCGGCGTCCAGGTGGCTGTGGCTTACGTAGATACCGACATGCTGGCGGTAACCGTTCTCGCCAACCTTGGCATACAGGTCCTGGCCTACCTTGAAACCGTACAGGTCGCCGTCCAGGCTCGGGTTGACCGTGCCGCTCCATTGCTGGCGCAGCGCGCCGCCGTAGGCTTGCCCCCAGCTGGCGGGCAGGGCGCTTTCACCTTGCAGTAACAGCTGGTCGCCCTGGCGTTGGTGGAAGGTGCCCAATGCCTGGCGGGCGATGATCGCGGCACCCCGTGGCGCTGCGGCATAAACCGGGACCTCGGGGCGGTACAGCGGCAGGCTTTGGCCCTGCGCCGGAGCAGGCAGCTCGGCCTGGCCGGGCGCGGGTGCAGCAACGGGCGGGATGACGGCCGGGGTGATCACCGGCGGCTCGCCCGGTGCCGGCACAGGGGTTGGAGCGGGTGGCGCAACCAGCGTCGAGCGCAAGTACCAGCTGTTTTCACTGCCAGCAGTGACGCCGCCTTTGAACAGCCGGTAGTCGTAGGCACCGGCCGATAGCCTCTGGGCCTGTACAAAGGCGTTGGCCGTGCTGGTGGCGCCGTCGCGGGCTTCGACCACCTGGATGCCGTTTTGGGCAGTCGCCGCACCTGCGCCGTTGAGGTTGTTGATGAGCACCTGGGTAGAGCCGGCGATGGCACCGCGGCTGATCACCAGGCGATCGGAAGCAGCGCCATCGCCGGCCAGCACGCTGTTCAGGCGCAGGGCGCCGTTGTTGCCGGTGTAATCACCCTCGATGCTCAAGCGGCCCATGGCATCATTGCCGGCTGTGAGGTCAAGTGTACCTGCGTTGCTGATTGCGGCGCGCTGGTCCGGGGCAAATGCAGTGATTACCCCTTGGCGTGAAGTGATGCTGCTGCTGGCGTCGAGGGCGAGGCTGCCCGTGCTGCTGTTGCTGTCGCCCAGTACCAGCGTGTCATCCAGTGCCAGCCGGCTGCCATTGTTCAGCGCCACACGCTCCCAATTCACATAGCGGGCACCGCCTGCCGGCTGGCTGGCATCGAACGTCAGGCTATCGGTACCGTCGCCACCGTCCACAGTGATACTCAGCACCTCGGGCGTGAGGCCTTTGAGCAGTGCCGTGTCATCACCTGGCCCCGCATCCACGCGCCCGCCAATACTGCCACCGTCCCAGGTGAAGCGGTCGTTGCCAGTGCTCAGCAACACATCGCCGCCAACCTGGCCGCCATGCACCAGCACCTGGTCATCGCCACCGCTGACGCTGATATTGCCGCCGATGTTGCCATCGAAGACTTCGATATAGTCCTTGTCGAAGGCCGCGATGACGTTCCGGTCGACGCTGCCGCCACGCATGATGAAGGTGTTCTCGTCCAGCCGCATGTTGACGTTGCCGATACGCCCGTTGTCCATTTCGGCATAGTCGCCGCTGTCGAACGTGCCCTTGATCCAGCCGCCGGTCATGTGAAAGGTGTCCAGGCCATCGCCCTGGTTGACGTTGCCTTCGATGACGCCGCCGCTCATGGCGAAGTCATCGATGCCGGCACCCTGGTGGATGTTGCCGCCAACACTGCCAGAGGCCATGTCGATGCTGTCTCTGCCGGCGCCAAAGGTTACGTCGCCGGTGATGGCGCCGCTACCGGATGCCGGGAATACCAGGCGGTTATCACCGCTGGTGTCCACCAGCGAGGGCGCAGTGCCGCTGTCACAGGTGTAGGTGTCGTTACCCGGGCCGGGTGAGAAGGTGCAAGCCGCGTTTGCGGCGGGCGGGGCCATGGCCAGCAGCGGGAGCGAACCCAGGGTCAGCATCAGGGTTAGACGCATCAGGAAAACCTCCATTCTCCGGGGAGTCCTGCGCACCACACGTCGTGTGCAGGGTTACCGGGGTTGTATAGAGGAGTGCGTCACGACCACAACTGGCAAAAATGTCAGGTGGCAAAAGGCTAGCGCCTTAGTCGCGGTAGAACGTTTGCACCAGGTGGTAGCCGAATTTGCTCTTGATCGGTCCGTGTACCACACGCAAAGGCTTCTTGAAAATCACCTGGTCGATGGCACCGACCATCTGCCCTGGGCGGATTTCGCCCAGGTCACCACCCCGCTTGCCGGATGGGCAAAGAGAGAACTTTTTGGCGAGCACGTCGAAAGCCTCGCCGTTGGCGATGCGCTGCTTGAGCTTTTCGGCTTCGTCAGCGGTCTTGACCAGTATGTGGCGGGCTTGGGCTTTCATGGGCTACCTGTGTATCGGGAAAAAAAGGCGGCATTATGCCTGATTGAATCCAGCAGAAGCGATCGTGCCTGAATGGCCGCGATGAATGTCAGCTCTTCAGCTCGGCGCGATCGCGAAACTGCTCCAGTGCCTCCGGGTTGGCCAGGGCATCGGTGTTCTTCACCGGCCGCCCATGCACCACATCGCGAATCGCCAGTTCCACCAGCTTGCCACTGATGGTGCGCGGTATGTCGCTGACCTGGGCGATCACCGCCGGCACATGGCGGGGTGTGGTGTACTGGCGTATTACCTGGCGGATGTGCTGGCGCAGGGCTTCATCCAGCTGCAGGCCGTCGTGCAGGCGCACGAACAGTACCACCCGCACATCCCCGTTCCAGTCCTGGCCGATGGCCACGCTTTCAACGACCTGTTCGACCTTTTCCACCTGGCGGTAGATCTCCGCGGTGCCAATGCGCACGCCGCCCGGGTTGAGCACGGCGTCGGAGCGCCCGTGAATCACCATGCCCCCGCTGGCACGCTGCTCGGCGTAGTCGCCCTGGGCCCACACCCCCGGAAACTGGCTGAAATAGGCATCCTGGTAACGGCGGCCGTCCGGGTCGTTCCAGAAGCCGAGTGGCATCGAGGGGAAGTTGCGCGTGCACACCAGCTCGCCTTTTTCGTCCACCACGGGCTGACCCTGCTCGTTCCACACCTCCACCGCCATACCCAGGCCCTTGCACTGGATTTCGCCACGACGCACAGGCAGGGTCGGGTTGCCCAGCACGAAGCAGGAGACGATATCCGTACCGCCCGACATGGACACGAGCCACAGGTCGGCCTTGATCTTGTCGTACACATAGTCATAGCTGTGCGGTGACAGCGGCGAACCGGTGGACATCAGCAGCCGCAGGCTGGTCAGGCAGTGGCTGGTGGCGGGTTCCAGGCCTGCCTGCTCCAGTGCCGCCAGGTACTTGGCGCTGGTGCCGAAGGCGTGGATGCCCTCGGCCTCTATCAGGTCCAGAAGGCGCCCGGGGCCCGGGTGGAACGGTGAGCCGTCGTACAGCACCAGCGTGGCACCCACCGCCAGGCCGCTGGCCAGCCAGTTCCACATCATCCAGCCGCAGGTGGTGTAGTAGAACAGCACGTCATCGGCCTTCAGGTCGTTGTGCAGGCCGTGTTCCTTGAGGTGTTGCAACAGCACGCCTCCGGCGCGATGGACAATGCACTTGGGCACGCCGGTGGTGCCACTGGAATAGAGGATGTACAGCGGGTGGTCGAACGGCAGCGGGGTGAAACGGGGCTCGCCGCCGGGCTGGAAGAAGTCATCCCACAGGCTGACGTTGGCTGCCTGGAATTCGTCGGCACGCGTGCCTTTGCGGGTATGGGGCACCACGATCAGTTGCTCCAGGCCAGGCAACTGCGCGCACACCTGGTTGACCTTGGTCACCTGGTCGATGGCCTTGCCCGCATACTGATAACCGGCGCAGACGATCAGCAGCTTGGGTTCGATCTGGCCGAAGCGGTCGATGATGCCATGCACGCCGAATTCGGGCGAGGAGGAAGACCAGACTGCGCCAAGGCTGGTGCAGGCGAGCATGGCCACCAGTGTTTGCCAGGTATTGGGCATGATGGCCGCTACCCGGTCGCCCGGGACGATACCTGCAGCCTTGAATGCCGTTTGCAGCCCGGCCACCTGCGCGGCCAGTTCAGCATGGCTGAACACTTCGCGTTGGCCGTCTTCGCGCACGGCGACCACGGCCGGGCGGTCGTCGCGGCGGCGCAGCAGGTGTTCGGCAAAGTTCAGGGTGGCATTGGCGAACCACTGTGCATCGGGCATCTGCGGCCCTTCGCTAAGCACCTGGCTGGGTGGGGTATGCCAATGTACGTGGAAAAACTCGGCAAGGGTTTGCCAGAAGTCGGCGCGCTGTTCGATGCTCCAGCCGTGCAGGGCCTGGTAGTCGTCGAGTTGCAGGTTGTAGCGCAGGTTGACCCGGCGGCGGAAGGCATCCATCCGGCTGGCCTCGATCTGCGTTGTGGACGGGCGCCAGAGCACATCGTTCATGCCGAATCTCCTTTACCGGAACAAAGCAGGCTCAGTGCAGGATCAGCCTTGTGTTGCGAAGAAGCTGATCCTGCAGAGAAAGCGGTTCTGCTTACTCTACTTTAGCCTTTTGCACATCCTGCGATGCCGACCACACGCGGTAGCGCACTTCGACATCCTTGGGCACATACACCACTACCGGCAGCTTGCTGTTGTAGCGCAGCAGGAAGCCGTCGCCGACCACCGGCACGAAGGCCTCGGTCTTCTTGCCGTCCGGGCAGGCCATCAGTGTGCTGGCCGGGCCGCTGACGTTGTCCAGGCGGTAGTAACTGTAGCCCCAGCCTTCCAGGGTGCGCTCTTCGAGGCTGCCGCCCAGGCGCTGGCGATTGCAGTCGACCTGCAGGGTCTTGCCAGCGAGGATTTCCAGTTTATAGGCCGACTCATCGGCCTGGGCCGGCAGGTGGATAACCTGCCGGGTGAAGCCTTTTTCCGCCTCGGGGTAGGGCGCGATGTCCTTCAGGCTGGCGGCCATCGCAGGTGCGGCGGCGGCCAGGCTCAGGGCTAGAAGCGCGGTCATTGGGGTAGGGCGCATAAGGCCTCCTTGCTGATAAACGAATGCGCGGCCGTTGCCAGGCCCAGGCCGCCCGTCACTGGGCCAACCAGCCACCATCGACGTTCCAGGCGGCGCCGCGAACCTGGCTACCGGCCTCGCTGCACAGGAAGAGTACCAGCTCACCGAGGTGTTCGGGGGTAACGAAGGCCAGCGACGGTTGCTTTTCTGCCAGCAGATCGTGCTGCGCTTGCAACCGATCGCCACCCTTGGCCGCACGATCGTCGATCTGCTTTTGTACCAGCGGTGTCAGCACCCAGCCCGGGCAGATGGCATTGCAGGTGACATGACTGGTGGCGGTTTCCAGGCCGACCACCTTGGTCAGGCCGACCACACCATGCTTGGCTGCCACGTAGGCTGCCTTGCCAATCGAACCGACCAGGCCATGGACCGAAGCGATATTGATGATGCGCCCCCAGTCGCGCGTGCGCATGCCCGGCAGTGCCAGGCGAGTGCCATGGAATACGGCCGACAGGTTCAGGGCGATGATCTTGTCCCAGCTTTCCGGCGGGAACTGCTCAACCGGTGCCACATGCTGGATACCGGCGTTGTTGACCAGGATGTCGACGCCGCCGAACTCACGTTCGGCCAGGTTGAACAAGGCTTCGATCTGGATCACATCCGACAGGTCGGCCGGGTGATGGACGACCTTCACCCCGTGCCGGGCAATTTCCGCCATGGCGGGGCCCGGGTCGCCAAAGCCGTTGAGCACGATGTTGGCGCCGGCCCGGGCCAATACCTGGGCGATGCCCAGGCCAATGCCGCTGGTTGAACCGGTGACGAGTGCAGTTTTGCCTTCAAGGGTCATGCCATGCTCCTTAGACGATGCCAGTGGCGTAGAACGTGGTGATGACCACGAACACTGCCAGGGTCTTGATCAGGGTAATACCAAAAATGTCCTTGTAAGCCTCGCGGTGGGTGAGGCCAGTCACCGCCAGCAAGGTGATCACCGCGCCGTTGTGCGGCAGGGTGTCCATGCCGCCGCTGGCCATGGCGGCTACCCGGTGTAGTACTTCCAGCGGGATGTCGGCCGCGTGGGCGGCGGCGATGAACGTGTCGCCCATGGCTGCCAGGGCGATGCTCATGCCGCCCGAAGCAGAGCCAGTGATGCCGGCCAGCAAGGTCACGGTGATGGCTTCGTTCACCAATGGGTTGGGGATGCCGCGCAGGGCATCGGCCAGCACCAGAAAACCCGGCAACGAGGCGATTACCGCGCCAAAGCCATATTCCGAGGCGGTGTTCATGGCTGCCAGCAAGGCACCGCCCACCGCGCTTTTGGTGCCTTCGGCCAAACGCGTACGAATGGCCCCAAAGGCGCACACCAGGACCATCAGGATGCCCACCAGCAACGCAGCCTGCACAGCCCAGATGGCCGTCAGCTTGGTCACGTCGCTTTGTACCGGTGCACTCATGCCTGGCAATTGCAGGCTGTGGCTGGAGCCGTACCAATGCGGTATCCAGTGGGTGAACACCAGGTTCATGACCCCCACCAGTATCAGCGGCGACAGCGCCAGCCAAGGGTTGGGCAGGCTCAGGTCGGCAGCGGTTTCCGGCTCGTTGCGCAAGTTGGCGCCATAACCTTCACCGGCGCGCAGGGCCTTGTTGCGCTGGCGCTGCAGATAGGCCATGCCGGTAAAGAACACGAACAGCGTGCCGATCAGGCCCAGCCACGGTGCGGCCCAGGCGGTGGTGTTGAAGAAGGTGCTGGGGATGATGTTCTGGATCTGTGGGGTGCCGGGCAAGGCGTCCATGGTGAACGAGAATGCGCCCAGGGCGATGGTGGCCGGGATCAGGCGTTTGGGGATGTTGCTCTGACGGAACATTTCGGCGGCGAACGGGTACACCGCGAACACCACCACGAACAGCGAAACACCGCCGTAAGTGAGCAGGGCACAGACCAGTACGATGACCAGCATCGCCTGGCGGGTGCCGAGCAGGCGGATGGCCGCAGCGACGATCGAGCGGGAGAAGCCGGACAGCTCGATCAGCTTGCCGAACACCGCACCCAGCAGGAATACGGGGAAGTACAGTTTGATGAAACCGACCATTTTCTCCATGAACACCCCCGTGAACGCAGGGGCGACGGCAGAAGGGTCGGTGAGCAGGACAGCGCCGAGGGCGGCGATGGGGGCGAAGAGGATTACGCTGTAACCGCGGTAGGCGGCCAGCATCAGCAAGGCCAGAGCGGCGAGTGCGATGAGCACGGTCATCGGGGTGGGTCTCCTGGGTGAGTCTTGTTTTTATCGTTGAACAGGAGATAGCGGGAATCGTGCCAACTATGTAACTTGCTGATTTGTAAGGGATAAAGAGTTTTGTTAGAAGTTTATGTCTACATTCAGAGACGCCAGGGGCTGCTTTACAGCCTATCGCTGGCTTGCCTCTGATAGAAGGCGGAGCTCTGGCGGTAATCTCAAATAAGAAACAAGAGTCTCCAATCAGAGACCAAGTGCCGCCATCTTCTTGTACAGCGTCGACCGCCCCAGCCCTAAGGCTGCCGCTGCCTCTGGCACTTTTCCTCCCTGTTCGGCCAGCGCCCCGGCAATCAGGCCGCGTTCAAATGCCTCGCACGCCTCGCGGTAGGTCTGGCGTTTGGGCGCCTCAGCCAGCGGGCTCAATGGCCCCAGTGCCGCACGCAAGTCCGCAACCCCCAGCCGAGGCTGATCCGCCAGCAAGGTCGCGCGCTCCAGCACATTGCGCAGCTCGCGAATGTTCCCCGGCCAGGCATGCCTGGCCAGCAGTTGCTGCGCTTCAGCTTCCAGCTCGTACTGGCTGCCCAGCTCAGCCAATATGGCTTCGCACAGCGCCGGCAGGTCCTCCAGCCGTTGCCGCAACGGCGGGACATCGATCGGCAGCACATTCAGCCGGTAATACAGGTCGGCGCGGAAGGCCCCGCGGGCCATGGCAGCCTGCAGGTCGATGGAGGTGGCGGCAATGATGCGCACATCGCTGCGCAGCATCTGGTTCGAACCGACCGGCTCGTATTCCTTTTCCTGCAGCACCCGCAGCAGCTTGCTCTGCAAGGCCAGCGGCATGTCGCCGATCTCGTCGAGGAACAACGTGCCGCCTTCGGCCAGTTGCAGCTTGCCGCTGCGGCCTTTGCGATCGGCACCGGTAAAAGCACCCGGCGCAGTGCCGAAGAATTCGGCTTCCAGCAGCGTCTCCGGGATGGCTGCGCTGTTGATGCTGACAAAGGCTTTGTGCGCCCGTGCTGACGCTGCGTGAATGGCGTGGGCCAGCAGTTCCTTGCCGGTGCCGGTTTCGCCCAGCAGCAACACGGGTGAATCGCTGCCGGCGCCACGCCGGGCGCGTCGCTTGGCTTCCAGGCTAGCCGCGCTGCTGCCTACGAACTGGGCGAAGCTGTACTTGGCCTGGCGGGCGCGTAGTTGCGAGCGGGTCGAGGCCAGTTCCTGCTGCATGCTGGAATAGCGTTTGAGCAGCGGCGAAAGGCTGCGCAGTTCGTCGAACAGGGCAAAGCCGATGGCGCCGATCAGCGCGCCCTGGTCGTCGTGGATGGGCAGGCGCATGACCACCAACGGCTCGTTCTGCGTGTCGAGCATGTCCAGCAGGATGGGCCGGCCATTGCTTACCACGTCGCGCATCAGGCTCCCAGGGATCACCGTTTCGCAGGGTTGGCCGATGGCACTGGCAGCGTCGGCCAGGCCAAAGCGTCGGGCGTAGCGTTCGTTCATCCAGACGATGCGTGCCTGGCGATCGACGATCACCGTGCCTTCGCTGGACTGCTCGATGATCTCGAACAGCGAGCGGATCGCCAGTTGCCGTACCTGGGGGTAGTCCTTGAGGCTGTCGCTGTCGTGCATGGGTGAACATCCTGAATCATGTATTGGCACAAGCCCGCGAAAAGACCGGGCCTGAAAACTTATCGTCGGGGGTCAAACGCCTCACGCAGGGCATCCCCGATAAACACCAGCAGTGACAGGATCACCGCCAGCGCAAAGAACGCGGTAAAGCCCAACCACGGTGCCTCCAGGTGCTGCTTGCCCTGGGTCACCAGCTCGCCCAGCGAGGCGCTGCCCGCTGGCATGCCAAAGCCCAGAAAGTCCAGCGCGGTCAGTGTGGTAATGGCCCCGGTCAGCATGAACGGCACATAGGTCAGCGTGGCATTCATGGCATTGGGCAAGATATGCCGCAGCATGACCTGGCTGTCCGGTAACCCCAGCGCCCGCGCAGCCTTTACATACTCCAGATTGCGCCCGCGCAGGAACTCGGCGCGCACCACGTCGACCAGGGCCAGCCAGGAAAACAGCGCCATGATCCCCAGCAGCCACCAGAAATCCGGTTCGACAAAACCGCTGAGGATGATCAGCAGATACAGCACGGGCAACCCCGACCATACCTCCAGCAGGCGCTGCCCGAGCAGGTCGACCCAGCCCCCGTGGTAGCCTTGCAGGGCGCCTGCCGCCACGCCAATAAGCACACTGACCGCGGTCAGGGCAAAGGCGAACAGCAGCGATACCCGCGTGCCATAAAGCACCCGCGCCAGCACGTCACGGCCTTGGTCGTCGGTGCCTAGCCAGTTGCTGGCACTGGGCGGGCTGGGGGTGGGCACCTGCAGGTCGTAATTTGGTGTGTCGGCACTGAACGGGATAGGTGCGAACAGCATCCAGCCACCTTGTTCCGCGATCAGTTGGCGCACATAGGCGCTGCGGTAGTCGGGTTGAAACGGCAGTTGCCCGCCAAACTGCTGCTCGGTGTAGCGTTTGAGCGCCGGAACGTACAGCTCGCCCTTGTAGCCCAGCAGCAGTGGCTTGTCGTTGGCCACCAGTTCGGCGCAAAGACTCAGCAGCAGAAGGCCGGCAAACAACCACAGCGACACCCAGCCCAGGCGGTGGCGCCGAAAGCGTTGCAGGCGGCGGCGTGATAGGGGCGATAGCATCAATGCGCCCTCGTATCGAAGTCGATGCGCGGGTCGAGCAACGTGTAAGACAGGTCACCGATCAGACGAATCAGCAGGCCCGCCAGGGTGAAGATGAACAGCGTGCCGAACACCACCGGGTAATCCCGCGACACGGCGGCCTCATAACTCATGCGGCCCAGGCCATCGAGCGAAAAGATCACCTCGATCAGCAACGAACCGGCGAAAAATACCGTAATCAGCGCCTGTGGCAGCCCGGCCACCACCAGCAGCATGGCGTTGCGCAAGACATGGCCATACAGCACGCGGCGTTCGCTAAGGCCTTTGGCCCGGGCAGTGACCACGTATTGGCGGGAAACCTCGTCGAGGAAAGCATTCTTGGTCAGCAACGTGAGGGTGGCGAACCCTCCGATCACCAGGGCGGCGACCGGCAGCACCAGGTGCCAGAAGTAGTCGGCGACCTTGCCCAGCAGGCTGAGCTCGTCGAAATTGTCCGAGACCAGGCCGCGTACCGGGAACCAGCTGAGCGAAGTGCCGCCGGCAAACAGTACGATCAGCAAGAGCGCGAACAGGAACGAAGGCAGGGCGTAACCGATCACGATCAATGCGCTGCTCCAGGCATCGAAGCGGCTGCCATGGCGCATTGCCTTGCGGATGCCCAGCGGGATCGACACCAGGTAGGTGATCAGCGTGGCCCAGAAGCCCAGCGACAAGGTGACCGGCAACTTGTCGAGAATCAGGTCGGTGACTTTGGCGCCGCGGAAGAAGCTGTTGCCAAAGTCCAGCCGGGCATATTGGCCCAGCATCAACCACAGGCGTTCGGGGGCGGACTTGTCAAAGCCGTACTGGCGCTTGATCTCTTCGATCAGTTTCGGGTCCAGGCCGCGTGTGGCGCGGGATTCGCCATGAACCACTTCAGCGCGCGCGCCAGGTGCGCCGCCACCGATGCCCTGGAGGCGGGCCACGGCTTGCTCCACCGGGCCACCCGGCGCGGCCTGGACGATGGCGAAATTGACCAGCAGGATTGCCAGCAGCGTCGGAATGATCAGCAACAGGCGGCGCAGGATATAAGCGGTCATGGCGAGGCCTTCCGGCGTTCGGCCATTTGCGCGTTGGTCAGCGGGGTAGGGCTGACCTCCCACCAGGTGTCCAGGCCCTCGTCATAGGTGGCCTGGACCTTGGGCAGGCCGAAGCGGTTCCACCAGGCGGTGGAGCTGCCTGGCGGGTAGTAGTTGGGGATCCAGTAGTAATTCCATTGCAGCACGCGGTCCAGGGCATGGGCGTGACGCAGCATGTCGGCCTGGGTGTCGGCGCGAACCAGGCCGTCGATCAGGTGGTCTACGGCCGGGTCCTGCAGGACCATCAGGTTGTTCGAGCCGGGGTCGTGAGCGGCCGCCGAGCCGAAGTAGTTGTACAACTCGGCGCCCGGCGACAGGGTGACCGGGTAGCCGGTGACGATCATGTCGTAATCGCGCGCCATCAGCCGGTTGACGTACTGGGCCGAGTCGACGTTGCGGATGTTCAGGGTCACGCCGATCTGGGCCAGGTTGCGCTTCCACGGCAGCAGCAGGCGTTCAAGGCCCGCCTGGCCATTGAGGAACGTGAACGCCAGTGGCGTGCCCTGGCTATTGACCAAGCGGTCGCCTTCGGGGTGCCAGCCGGCTTGTTCGAGCAGGGCCAAGGCCTGCAACTGCTGTTTACGGATGATCCCCGAGCCGTCGGTGACCGGGGCAGTGAACACCGTGGTGAACACTTCATCTGGCACTTGGCCGCGCAAGGGGGCGAGCAGCTTCAACTCCTCCGCATCCGGCAACTGGCGAGCGGCCAAAGGGGTATTGGAGAACACGCTTTGCTGGCGGATGTACAGGTTGCGCATCATCTGCCGGTTGCTCCACTCATAGTCCCACAACATACCCAGCGCCTGGCGCACACGGCGGTCCTTGAACTGCGGCTGGTCGAGGTTGAACACGAAACCTTGGGCCACCTGCGGTTTGGCCGGGGCCAGGTGGGCGCGTTGCAGGCGGCCGTCGTCCAGTTGCGCACCGTTGTAGCCCAAGGTGTAGGCCGTGGCGGAGAACTCGCGGTTATAGTCGTAGCCACCGCCTTTGAGTACCTGGCGCGCCACTTCGGTGTCGCCGAAGTACTCGATGCGCAGCTTGTCGAAATTGTAGCGGCCACGGCTGGCCGGCAAGTCACGTGCCCACCATGTCGGGTCGCGTTCGAAGGTGATGCTGCGGCCGTTGTCGATGCGCCCGATGCGGTATGGCCCGCTGCCAACCGGCTTGTCGAAGCCGGCACCGTTGGCAAAATCGCGCTGCTGCCAGTCGTGCTCGGGCATTACCGGCAGACTGGCGAGGTCCAGCGCCAGGGTGCGGCCGTGCTCGGGCTTCAAGTCGAATCGTACGCTGTGCAGGCTTTCCACGGTCACGCCGGTCACGTCGGCAAACTGGGTACGGTATTTGAGGCTGCCCTTGCTCATCAGCAGTTCGAAGGTGAAACGCACGTCTTCGGCGCGCACCGGCTTGTCATCGGCGAAGGTGGCGCGTGGGTCGATGTCGAAACGCAGCCACTCATCATTGGGGCCGCGCTCCATGCGCCGGGCGATCAGGCCGTAAACGGTATAGGGTTCATCGTACGAGCGTACCGCCAGTGGCGCGTACAGCAGACCATCGACTTCGCTGACACCGATGCCTTTGTCGATGTAGGGCAGGATGTGGTCGAACTGGCCGATCTCGATGGCCGAGCGGCGCAAGATGCCGCCCTTGGGGGCGTCGGGGTTTACATAGTCGAAATGCCGGAAGCTGGCGGCGTAGCGGGGGGCTTCACCGTAGACGGTGAGGGCGTGGGTGGTAGCCGCTTGGACCGTAAAGCCCACGCACGAAAATACAAGCCCCCACAATACTTGTGGGAGCGGGTTCACCCGCGAATGCGTCGGAGCAGGCAACGAGGTTGTCTGGTCTGGCCTCTTCGCGGGTAAACCCGCTCCCACAGGGGGGCTGATCACCGGGAGGGGTGAATCAGTCCTGGCGGCTGGTCACTTCCAGCAGGTGGTAGCCGAACTGGGTCTTCACCGGGCCTTGCACAGTGTTGACCGGGGCGCTGAAGACCACGGTGTCGAATTCCTTGACCATCTGGCCTGGGCCGAACGAGCCCAGGTCACCGCCCTGACGGCTGGACGGGCAGGTGGAGTTGGCTTTGGCGATTTCAGCGAAGTCGGCGCCTGCTTCGATCTGGGCTTTCAGTTCGTTGCACTTGTCTTCGCTGCTGACCAGAATGTGGCGGGCGGTTGCACGGGCCATGGGTACTGCTCCTTGGGGGTAAAAAAGGCAAGCCTAGCGCACTTGTCCGGGGTATGTCTCGCCAGGCTTGCAACCATTGGCCTACAGTTTTTGTGCCGCCTCACGCAACAAGGTTTCGGTCGAGGCCCAGCCCAGGCAGCCGTCGGTAATCGACACGCCGTATTTGAGTGCGCCCTTGCCCAGTGCCTGGCAGCCATCGAACAAGTGCCCTTCGATCATCACCCCGACCAGCGAACGGTCGCCGCCCAGGCGCTGCTCCAGCACCTCATTGAAGACCGCTGGCTGGCGCGCCGGGTCCTTGCCGCTGTTGGCGTGGCTGCAATCGACCATGATCCGTGCCTGCAGGCCGGCCTTGGCCAACGCCTGGCGGGCCATGGCGATGCTGTTGGCATCGTAGTTCGGGCCTTTGTGGCCGCCGCGCAGTACCAGGTGCGTGTCCGGGTTGCCCAAGGTCTCGATGATCGCCGGGTGGCCCTGTGCATCCATGCCGAAGTGCCGGTGGGGGTGGGCAGCGCTGCGCATGGCGTCGCTGGCGATGGCGATGCCGCCGTCCGTACCGTTCTTGAAGCCGACCGGCAGTTCCAGCCCACTGACCATTTCGCGGTGGATTTGCGATTCGGTGGTGCGTGCGCCAATCGCGGCCCAGGCCAGCAGGTCATCGAAGTAGCCGGCGGCCATCGGTTGCAGCAACTCGGTAGCGATCGGCAGGCCGCGTTCGATCATGCTCAGCATCAGCCCGCGGGACAAGGCGATGCCTGAGTGCATGTCGTCACTGCCATCGAGGTGCGGGTCGTAGGCCAGGCCTTTCCAGCCCACTGTAGTACGCGGTTTTTCGACGTAGGCGCGCATCACCAGCAGCAGCTTGTCGTTGACTTCGCGGCCAAGGGCGGCCAGGCGGTCGGCGTATTCCAGGGCCGCGCGTGGGTCATGGATGGAGCAGGGGCCGACGATGACCAGCAGGCGTGGGTCGCGGCCTTCGAGGATGTCGCGGATGGCCAGGCGATGGGCCTGGACTTGCTGGGCCAGTTCGCTGGACAGTGGCATCTGTTGCTTGAGCAGGTGCGGGCTGGGCAAGCGTTTGCTGACAGTGGTGTTGGCCGCTTGCGGCTGGGTCAGGGGCAGGGCGAGGCTGGAAGCGTGCATGGCGTTTTTCCCTGGACGGACAGCGGGTTCAGGCCCGCATTGTCGGCCCTATCGAGGTGTTCGACAGATCGTTGAATTGGTATTGGCTGCTGCATTGCCACCTGTAGAGGACCGATCGGAGGCGGCAGGCTGGCCCGAGCGGGATTGGCTAAATCGCCAGGCAGAGGTGTTTGCGTAGTAATAAGTGGCGTAGTTCATGAATCTGTCCTCAAAGTGAAGCGGTGTTGGTCAAAGGCCTGAAAAGCAAAACCCCCGGTCGGGAAGCCGACCGGGGGTTTGAGTATTCTCATGTTCGGCGGCCCCTCGAAGGTGGACGCCGGGTGGGTATCGGCGCCTAATGGCTAAACCAATACCCAAAGTAATAGTTGGCAGGTGCCACGCAGCCGGCAACGGCCAGCACAGGGCGCAGGCTGCGACCGGTGTGGTTGGCGTGGTTGCGGGTGTGTTTCGGCATGTTGCTCTCCAGTGAATGAGCCCGAGCTTACTTCAGTTCGTGCAGGCCATTCAATGGATAAATGCTATGGGGCTGATCATTTGTTTTTGTACTGACTGGTTCAATGGCCGTATCGCCCGACCAGGCTTTGAGCCCCCAGCGCGTGGCCTTGCAGCAGTTGTAGCAGGCCGCTGCGATCCAGCCCCTCAGGCAAGGTACCCAAAGGCAGGTCGGTGGCAATCAGGGTCAGTGCGTAATGATGAGGGTTGTCGCCGGCGGGTGGGCAGGGGCCTCGGTAGCTGAGGGTACCGCGGGAGTTGCGGCCCACTGTCACGGATGGCCCGCTCAGCCCTGCCGTGCCTGCCTTGAGCCCATCCTGTTCGGGGTCGATGTTGTAGGCGATCCAGTGCACCACACCAACGCCCTTGCCACCGTCCGGGTCGAACATGATCAGGGCCAGCGACCGCGTACCTGCGGGCAAGTTGTCCCAGCTCAGTTGCGGGGTCCGCTCTTCGCCGGCGCCGCATGCCGGGTCCTGGCCGACCTGTTGCAGGGCGATGACGCCGCCATCGGTGAATGACGAGGAACTGATCGACATCGCGCCTTGGTTGCCTGCGCCAGCTAAAGCAGTGCACGGCAGCAAAGCAGCGAACAGCCAGTGTTTGAGGTGCATGGTCAATCCTGGTCAGGGCGTCAGGGCTCAGTTTAGTCCAGGTCGGCTTCAGCGGCTGTCCTGGTCCTCGGCAGTGCCGCCGCTGGCACCGGCACCAGAGCCAGTGCCTTCGCCGGTATTGTTGGAGCCGCCAGCGGCACCGTCGGCGGCATCGGTGTTGCTGCCTGTGTCACTGCTGTCGTTACCTTTGCCGCTGCCGGGGCTGTTGACGCTGCTGCCTTCACCGACGGTCTTGCCGCCAGAGTGGTCGGTTTGCGGATGGCTGTCGGTATGGGTGTCGGTGGCGGCGAAGGCAGTGCCGGTGAGGCTGCTCAGGGCGAGCGCCAGGCACAGGGATAGCGGGCGAATGCGGATCATGGGACTTCTCCTTTGCGGATGATCAGTCATTCGTTTGGCTGGCGGCAGCTGGCGGGGTGCCTTCTGGGCGACGAGTGGCAATTTCTGGGGGCTGTATATCCCTGTCACACCCAAGGCCGCCCGCAGAAGGAAATGTAATCTTCTGTGGGAACGGCCTGGTACCGCGATTGGGCCGCAGTGCGGCCCCTGCAATCATCAGGATGCTGAGTGCTGTGCGGGCGCCGGGGTTTCGACTGGCTCCAGCGGCGGATGCTCCTGCGCTGCATGCATCAGGTCTTCGGTCACCCGCAGCTCGGCGCCAGTTGGCGAGAAGGTGGTCGACGCGGTGAACGGGGCAGGGTGCTCTGCTGCCGGGCGTTTGCCACGGCGCCACATGAAGAAGCACACCATGGTCAGGTTGACCACGGCAAACGCCCAGAACAACCCGGCCTCACCAAACTCGGTCATCATCGGTGAAATGGCCACCGGGGCCATGGCCGAACCCAGCGAGTTGATCAGTAGCAGGCCCTGAATCATCGGTACCAGCGCATCGGAAGGCGCGCGGTCGGCCGCATGGCTGACCGCCACCGGGTACAGCGTGAACACGCCGCCACCCAACAGGAACAGCATGGCCGGCAGCAGGAACGAGTCCGATGGCAGGAACACCGTTACAAGCGACAGGACAACGCACAACGCGGCAAGCGCGAGCAGCACATCGAGGCGGTCCTTGCGGTCGGACCAGCGCCCGACCGGGTATTGCAGCAGCATCGCGCCGAGGATGACCCAGGCCATCATGTTGCCAACTTCACCCACCTCCAGGCCGATGCGCTGCAAGTACAGTGGCAGCAGCGCATAGATGCCGGCAATCGCCACGCCCGAGCCGAAGCAGCCGACCAGGCCCGACGGTGCCACGCCCAGTAACTGGCGGGGCTTGAGGGGTTCGACCTGGTCCAGCAGCGGCGACACCCGCGGCAGGATCACGATCGGTAGCACCGACAGGGCGGCCAGCACGCCGGCCAGCATGAACGGGGCGGTATCGCCTAGCTGGGTGATTTCGCCAAGGCCGGCCTGGGCGATCACCCCGGCGCCGTAGAAGGCGATCATGTACAGCGCCAGCAGGCGGCCACGAATCTTTGCGTCACCGGCCAGCAGCAGCCAGCTCTCGATCACCAGAAACACGCCGACTGCCGCCCAGCCATTGATCAGGCGCAGCACCGACCACCAGGTGACCTCGTAGAACAACCCTTGCAGCAGGATGGTGACGGCAATCAGCGAGGCGAAGCTGGTATAGGCGCGGATGTGGCCAATGCGCAGGATCAGCCGGTCGTTGAAGATGGCACCGAGGGTCAGGCCGATGAAGTAGGTCGACGAGACGATACCGATGGTGGTGGCAGACTCACCGGCGGCGCCCAGGCGCAGGGTGGTCAGGGAAGACATGAAGCCGTTGCCCAGGGCGATGATGAACAGCCCGAGCAGGGGCGCCAGCGCCATGGCCAGCAAACGCGGAGACATACGTACCTCTAGTTGGATGAGCGGAATGAGCACCTTCTCGGCGCGCACACCGGCTCGACCCGGCAAGGGGCGAGTGGTGACACGGATGCGACCTGGGCAAGACTCAACCGCTGGGCGTTATGGGAGATGGGCCGGGCGGGGAGGGTTGAGCCTACTTCACATGTGCGTTCATGTGTTCAGGCGCTGACTCTGTCATTGCTGCTGGTTGCCACCGTTCAAGGCGACGGGCGAAAAGGAAGCGGGATTCTACGGGCTTGGACGCTTTTGCCAAGGGGTATGGGTGTGCGACGAGACGCCGCAGTCTCAGCGCGACATGAACATGTCTTCCACAGACATTTTAGATGGCTGCTCCTGCGTGCGGTGAGATCGGCACGGCAATCTTGCAGAGTGCTGCATAATGCTGACCCCCCCACCAAGGAAGGCCTCCATGTTCGCGTCGCTGTTCGCAGTCCTGGCTCCGGTTTTCATCGTCGCCGGAATTGGCTTTGCCTGGGCCCGCAAGGGCCTGGATTACCCCACCGATTTCATCGCCCGGGTGGTGATGACCGTCGGCACACCTTCGCTGGTGCTGTCCACCCTCAGTCGTACCGAGCTGAACCCGAATGCCTTTACCAGCATGGCCGTGGCCTGCTTGCTGTGCACCTTGGGGATGGCCTTGGCCGCTTTGCTGGTGTGTCGCGCGTCGGGCATGCACTGGCGGGTACTGCTACCGGCGTTCATGTTCCCTAATACAGGCAACATGGGCCTGCCGATCAGTCTGTATGCCTTCGGTGAGCATGGCCTGGCCCTGGCTGTGGCGTTTTTCCTGACCCTGTCCATCGTGCAGTTCACCATCGGCATGGCCATTTCCGGCACGGCGGCTTCGCTCAAGGCGCTGCTGCGCAACCCTATCGTCATCAGCCTGGCCGGCGCCATGCCCATCATCTTTCTCGATTTCGAACTGCCGCGTTGGCTGGCCAACACCGTAGACCTGCTGGGCGGCATGACCATCCCGCTCATGCTGCTGACCTTGGGGGTATCACTGGCCAGCATTCGCCTGCGTCACGTGGGCAGCGGCATGTTGCTGGGCGGTTTGCGCATTGGCCTGGGCGCTGCGGTGGGCTGGGCAGTGGGCGCGGTATTGGATATGGACAGCCTGGAGCGTGCGGTGCTGGTGGTGCAGTCGGCGATGCCGGTGGCCGTGTTCAACTACCTGATGGCGGTGCGGGCCAACCGTGAGCCAGAGCAGGTGGCGAACCTGGTGATGTGTTCTACGGTGCTGTCGTTTGCCTGGTTGCCGGTGGTGCTGGCCTGGTGGATGTAGGCCATTGGCAACGACAGCAATTTCCGTTGAGTCAATGCGCGCTAGTCGGCGGCCCAGCAACCTGGCAATGCGCAGGGGTCACAAGGCCTTGGCCAGAAACGCCGCCGTGCGGCTGTTGGTACATGCCGCCACCACCTGCGGCGTGCCACTGACCACCACCTTGCCCCCGGCATCGCCAGCCCCCGGCCCGATATCGATCACCCAGTCGCTCTGCGCCACCACTCGCATGTCATGCTCGACCACCACCACGCTATGCCCGCTTTCTACCAGGCGGTTCAGCTGTACCAGCAGCCGGTCGATGTCCTGCGGGTGCAAGCCGTTGGTGGGTTCATCCAGCACATACAGGGTTGCCCCGCGGGCCATGCGCTGCAGTTCGGTCGCCAGCTTGATGCGCTGCGCTTCGCCACCGGACAGCTCGGTGGCTGGCTGGCCCAGACGCAAGTAGCCCAGGCCGATATCCTGTAGCACTTGCAGGCAACGGCGTGCAGGCGGTTGTTCGGCAAAAACCTGCAGGGCCTGGTCGACGGTCAACTGCAGCACTTGCGCGATGTTCATGCCTTGCCAGCTCACCGCCAGGGTTTCGGGGTTGTAGCGGGCACCCTGGCAGGTCGGGCAGGGCGCATACACGCTGGGCATGAACAGCAGCTCGACGCTGACGAAACCCTCACCCTCGCAGTTGGCGCACCGGCCCTTGGCAACGTTGAACGAAAAGCGCCCGGCGTCGAAGCCCTGTGCCTTGGCCTGCTCGGTAGCCGCGAACAGTTTGCGCACGTGGTCGAACAGGCCAGTGTAGGTGGCCAGGTTGGAGCGCGGCGTGCGGCCGATCGGCTTCTGGTCAACTTGCACCAGCCGCTTGATGCTGCCAAGCCCGGCGCTTACGTGGCCGCTGCTGGTCTGTTCAGGTTCATCTTCCAGGCTTTGCGCTTCGGGCTCGCTACGTTGCTCGGCATGGCCCAGGTGTGCCCCTACCAGTTCCAGCAGGGCCTGGCTGACCAGGCTGGATTTACCCGAGCCGGAAATACCGGTAACGGCGGTAAAGCAGCCCAGCGGGAATGCAGCGCTCAGGTTATCGAGGTTATTGCGGGTGATGCCTTCGAGCTTCAGCCAGTCGCGGGCCTGGCGGGGGGCGCGTGTGGCCTGGGCCGGGGCACTGAACAGGTAGGTGCGGGTGCATGACTGCTGGACCTCGGCCAGGCCGGCAGGCGGCCCGCTGTAGAGGATGGTGCCGCCGTGCTCGCCGGCAGCTGGCCCTACATCCACCAGCCAGTCGGCGCGGTGCATGGTGTCCAGGTCATGCTCCACCACATACACCGAGTTGCCAGCCTGTTTCAGGCGCTGCAAGGCTTCGAACAGCGCTTCACTGTCAGCCGGGTGCAAGCCGGCCGACGGCTCGTCGAGCACGTAGACCACCCCGAACAGCTGCGAATTCAGCTGCGTGGCCAGGCGCAGGCGTTGCAGTTCACCGGAAGACAAGGTTGGGGTGCTGCGCTCCAGGGCCAGGTAACCAAGGCCGAGGTCAAGCAGCGTGTCAATGCGTTCGAGCAGCTCGTTGGCGATGCGTTGGGCCGCCAGGCGTTTTTCCAGTGTCAGTTCGTCCTGCTGCTGGGTCAGGTAGTCAGCTGCCGCCACCTTGCGGAACACCTCGGCCAGCGCCTGCAACGACAGGTGCGACAGTTCGGCGATGTCCAGCCCGGCGAAGGTCACGGCCAGCGCTTCGCGCTTCAGGCGTTTGCCTTGGCACAGCGGGCAAGGGCTGGGGCGCATGTACTGGGCCACACGCTTGCGCATCTGCGCGCTCTGCGAGTGCATGAAGGTATGCAGCACGTAACGTCGGGCACCCATGAACGTGCCTTGATAGCTGGGCTCCAGTTTGCGCTTGAGGGCTTCGCGGGTCTGCGCCGGGGTCAGGCCGGCATACACGGGGGCGGTGGGCGTCTCTTCAGTGAACAGGATCCAGTCGCGCTGTGCCTGGGGCAGGTCGCGCCAAGGGATATCGACGTCATAGCCCAGCGTGACCAGGATGTCGCGCAGGTTTTGCCCTTGCCAGGCCATTGGCCACGCTGCTACCGCACGCTCACGGATGGTCAGCGAAGGGTCGGGGACCATGGTCGCTTCGGTCACCTCGTAGACACGCCCCAGGCCATGGCATTGCGGGCAAGCGCCCTGGGGCGTGTTCGGAGAAAAGTCTTCGGCGTACAGCATCGCTTGCCCGGCCGGGTAATGGCCTGCGCGGGAGTAAAGCATGCGGATCGAACTGGACAAGGTGGTCACGCTACCCACCGAGGAGCGTGCACTCGGCGTGCCGCGTTGCTGCTGCAGGGCCACCGCCGGCGGCAGCCCGTCGATGCCATCGACATCCGGCACGCCAACCTGGTCAATCAGGCGCCGGGCATAGGGCGCCACCGATTCGAAATAGCGACGCTGGGCTTCGGCATACAGCGTGGAGAACGCCAACGAGGACTTGCCCGAGCCGGACACGCCGGTGAACACCACCAAGGCATCGCGGGGGATATCGACATCAATGTTCTTCAGGTTGTGCTCGCGGGCGCCACGGACGCGGATGAAACCGCTTGGGGTGGTTGGGCTTGGTGGCATGAAGCAGTCCTTGTCTGAAGCTGAGCAGGGCGCTCAAGTTAACAGCAATTGCAGCGCCCTTGCGTGGGCAACAGTCAAGGGACCTGCCCGATGGAGCCGGTGGGGGGGCAGGGAGCCGGCTGTCTTCGCCTTACCTGACGTTCGTCTCAAGGCTTTTATTGCAGACCCTAGCGGGTGCCCAGCACATCGCGGATGTTGTCCACCACGTTGTTGTCCTTGATCACGTCACTCAACCAGCCTTCCAACGGCATGTTGCCCCACTTGATCGCACGTTCGATCAGGTAGGGTACCGGGCTTTGCGGTTCGCTCTGTTTGAAGTACTGGGCGATGCCCGCAAGCATGGTGAATGCCTCGTCGCGGGTCAGCGGGGTTGTGCGCAGGGCTGCAGGCGCGGTCGTCGGGGGCGTGGCATTCATCGGTTCACCTGCTTCGTGGAGGTTGGCGCCCGTGGCCTGTGGCTGTGCTTCCTCCGGGATGGCGGGGTGTAGCTCTACGCCGCGGTCCTTGAGCAGTTTTTCCGCCAGCTGGCTGGCACGCGAAAGCATGTCGGCAAGGCTGGCAAAGCTGGGCGCCTCGTGGCCGAACAGGCGGTCGGCGCTGGCCTGCAGGCGTTTGCATGCATTCAGGCTGGTAGCGATCTGCTGGGCCTTGGCGCGCAGGTAATCGGTGTCGGTAAGCGCTACCGAACGCTGGAAGATCTCGGCGTTGATCTTGCCTTCGTTCAGCGCTGTCTGCATCGCCTTGGGGTTTTGCAAGGCGAGGTTTTCTACATGGCGTGATTCGTCATAGCGCAACACGCCAAAATTCTGCCCCTGGATAATGGGCAAGCCACCGGCAATGTCGGTGAGCGTGGTCTTCAACCAGGACAGTCGCGCCGCGCGCTCGTCCAGGCCGTCTTCGAGGGTGGGGTACAGCGTTTCCCAGAACGCAACCAGGAGCTGTTCGGTCAGCTCGAGGCCAAAGGTGATGCCTTCGAAGTGTTCGCGCTGGGCCAGCCCCTCGCAGAGCCAGGCCACCAGCATCAGGTCTTTGCTTTGCTGCGCAAGCCCTTGAGCCGACAGGTTGATCACCTGCTCCCAGTCGGCAGTCTTCAGGTCGGTTTGCCAGTCGCCCTGGGTCAGGTAGTCAGGGTCCGCCCGGCGTGCCTCCTTGATCTGGTCGAACAAGGCAGAGAAGCTCAAGTCTTCACCACTGCCACCCTCGATAGGGGCGACCAGTGTGGCCAGCGAGAGGTCATTGAGAATTTCAGGCATAGAACACTCTGGACATGGCTAATGAACAGCGCGCCAGAAAACCCGGCGCGCTGCGGAACACAGGCCGCCGAAGCGGCCCATGGTCTGGCACGTGCTTAGGCAAACACTTTGTTCGCGGTGCGGTCCCAGCCACCGACGATGTTGCCGCCGGCCTGGCCGTCGGTGCGGTTCTGCTGGGTGTAGGTGGTCTTGATGCGGGCAAAGTTGAAGCTGATTTCTTCAACCGGCAGGTCGCTGACCGCCTTGTCTTCACCATTCTGGTTGCCACCGGCAACAAACTTGACCGAAGAGACCACCACTTCTTCCATGTCGATGGTCAGGTAGGTGACCTTGTCGCCACCGGCGCGGTTCACGTTCAGCTTCAGCTTGGCAATGTGCTTGCCGGTGCAGCAGTGTTCGAACAGTTTGGCCGATGCCTTGTCGACTGCCTTGCGGATCTTGAAGTCGCTCAGGGCAACGCGCTCGGAGGACGCACCGCCCGAGGAGCTGGCGGTTGCCGACGTAGCCTGGGTGGCGCCGTACTCGTAGCCCAGCACTTCGATCCAGTCCTTGTGTTTTTCATCCAGTACTTCGCCTGGGATGCCGTCGATTTGGATATACGCGTCAAATGCCATTGTGAAACTCTCCATTAACAACATGTAAAGGGTTGCTCATGCGCCCCTTGGTTTTGACCTCGCCGGGCGCGCCGGCAGAGGTAGCTTGCCGCCGCCCGGGCCTCATCCTGTGAGGCCCCGGCGACCGGTTATTGCGGCGTGGCTCAGTTAAGCCCACGCACTTCGATTTCCACCCGGCGGTTGGGCTCCAGGCACTTGATCAACTGCGTTCGCGGTTGTTGCATGTCGCAGTTGACCAACGGTTTGCGGCTGCCTTCGCCCTGCGCGACCATCAGTTCGGCAGGTACGCCCTTGCCAACCAGATAGGTGCGGATGGTTTGTGCCCGTTGTTTCGAAACCTGCAGGTTGCCCTGCCTGTCACCCAGTTGGTCGGCGTGCCCCGAGATGATGATCTTGCCGATATTCGGGGTGTTCAGCAGCTTGCTGGCAATTGCGCTCAGCTGACTCTGGCCTTCGTTTTTCAGGCTCTGGAAGTCGGCGCGGCCGAAGGCGAATAAGGTGTCGGATTCCAGCGTGATGGTCTCGATCGCACGCAGTGACTGGGCCCGCAGGCTGTCGATGTAGTTGCGCGAACTGGACATCAGGAAGGCGTTGTCGAGGATGCGCGGTACATCTGGCTCACGGATCTGGTCGCTATAGAACGTGATCTGGCGGCTGGCATACAGGTAGTCCTGGTTACCGCCGGCCTCGCTGCCGGCGGCGGCCATGCTCTTGCCGGTATGACGGGCGATGGCCGGGTACCAGTAGTCCGGCAGGTGCGCCTTGAGAAACGCCGGGTCGGCATGCTCGCGCTGGCCCGGAGAAAGCATCACGTAAGTGTCCAGGGCCGCCTTTCCGAAATTGGCGATCGACTGGGCGCGGTTGTCATGGGGCAGCGCCTCGGCCTCTACGCTGTCAATGCCGCTCACTGGCTGCAGCTCACGGGTGTTGCGCTGGTAGACCTTGAGCGTGGTCAGCAGGTACAGGGTACGGGTCAGATTATCGGCCGTGGGCTTTAGCATCACATTCTGCAACGTGGCGAAGTAGCGGTCGCGCAGCAGCGGCTCGACCTCATGGCCCTGGTACAGGCCCAGGCGCATGCCGAGGGGCACGCCCTTAGCGTGGTGTTGCTCATGGTAGTGAGCAGCCCAGAAGCGCAAGCGGTCGAGGCTTCGCCAGGCGGTGTACTGGCCGCTGGCCGCCTGGTCGTCGGCCTTGGCCTGGGCCAGTTCTTCGGCAATGCTGGCCAGGGTGGCGCGGTTGTTCAGGTACGACCAGCCCCACAGGCTGCACAGCACCAGTGCCGCCAGGCCGGCAGCGCCCACCCACCCGGCCTTGCGCCGGCGTTCACGGTGGTTGCTGGTGTACAGCGCCACCAAATGCTGGTCGGGAATGATCACTTTGCGGAACAGGCTGTTGATGAACAGCGGCGCCGCGTGGCTGCCGGCAGTGCCCGTGCCTTCTGCGTGTTCAAGCGCGAAGCGTTCGGCCACATGCTGGCCGTGGCAGCCCCACTGAGTTTCGTCGGCCTGCAACGCTGCGGTGAAATAGAAGCCGCGCAGCATTTCGGCATTCTGGTAAGGGTTGGCACGCAGCAGGCTGTCGACGAACTGATGCAGGCGCGGCTTGAGCGCGGCCAGCTCCAGCGGAAAGCGGTAGGCTGCGTTGTTCTGCCGAGTGACTTGTATGTCCTGCTGCACCAGCTGCTGGCTCGCCATCTGCCCCCAGTAACGGGTCAGCTCGTCCATCGCATTGCCGAAGCGCTGGCCCCAGTCGGCTTGCTCGAAACCCTTGTGAGAGAAGGTTTTACCCATCACTTCACCACGCGCGGCATCGTCCAGCTGGCGATAGAACGCGGTGAAACCAGGGATCAGGTCGCACTTGGTGAAAACCAGGTAGATTGGCAGGCGCACTTCTAGTAGCGCGCAGCTTTCCTGAATGCGTTCGCGCAGGCGCTTGGCCACGCGTTCCTGCTCTTCGACCGGGCCATGCAGGATATCGGCGATGCTGACGCTGACGATCAAACCGTTGAGCGGGCGGCGCTGGCGGTGCTGGCGCAGCAGTTGCAAAAAGCCGCGCCACTTGCCGGCTTCTTCGGGGCTGTTCATGTAGCGCCCGGCAGTGTCCAGCAGTACCGCCTCAGAGCTGAAGAACCAGTCGCAGTTGCGCGTGCCGCCCAGGCCCGCGACCCGCGCGCCTTCGCGCTCGGCATAGGGGAAGTTCAGGCCCGACTGCAGGATCATTGTGCTCTTGCCGGCGGCCGGCTGGCCAATGACGAGGTACCAGGGCAGGGCATACAGTGCATCCTTGGTCGAGGTACCGCGCGGCTTGTTGCTGTGCAGCCGCTCGATGCCCTGTAGCAGGCGCTCGCGCAACAGGCTGACCTCTTCCCGGTCGGCTGGGGCTGCACTGAGTACGGCCTGGTCGGCGTCGTCGCGCAGCAGGCCTTCCAGGTTGTGGTGCTGACCCACTCCGCGGTACAGCAGCAGTACATAGCCCGCCGACAGCAGCAGAAACACGCCGATGCCGGCCAGCAGGCTGTGCAGCGAGGCGAAGCCGAAGGCTCGGCCGATGGCCCAGACCAGGAAGATCGCCAGGAAGAACGCCACGCCCAGCAGGTAGGGTTGGTAGCGCAGGCAGTAGTACTTGAGCTTGTTCATACAGGCGTCGCATCCAGTGCATCGACGAACTGGTCGATGACATGTTCAAGGGGGCGGTCGTAATCGTGCAGCCGAGGCACCGTCGTCAGTGGGCTGAGCAACTCCAGGTGCTGGCGCGGGTCGGCACAGCCACTGAGCAGGCGGTAGGCACAGTTGGCGTGGCGCGCCGGGAAGCTGTACAGCTGCGGGTGCATGAAGTCGTCGGCCAACAGGCTCACCGCCGGCAACTCTCGGTGCCCGCTCATGCGGCTCAGCCAGGTCAGCCAGAGATCGGCCGTGGGGTTTTTAAGGCCACGTTCGGCCGGCAACGGCAATTCGATGCCGCCTGCAAAGTCGCCCTGCAGCGAAGCACGGCCGAGCTGCAGGTGGGCGAGGGCAGTGGCGCTGTCGAAACCTGGCCAGGACCCGTGCAGTGCGCGGGCCACATCCGCGAAGCTGAAATCATGCAGGAACTTGGCGTGCACCCGGCGGAACAGGTCCAGATCCTGGCCCTGCAGCGGGCGCAAGGCCTTGATCCGTTCGAACAGGCTGGTGCAGTCGGCGCCTTGCACAGCCTGGTGCAGCATCGGTTTGATCTGTGCGCTGAACAGCTCGCCAAGCGTGAACGGGTTGACCAGTACACTGCTGTCTTCGAGCTTGAGCAGCTGGAAGATGAAGAACGGGTAGCGCCGCTGGCTGGCATCGCGCGAGCTGAGCAGGCCACCCAGTAGCCAGTTGCCGTTGCGTGCGCGGTAGGTGAAAAAACACATCGGCAGCGCGTCGAACAACGCTTGCCAGTCATCGCGGTAGCGCATGGCTGCCAGCGATGACTGCAACCAGGCGTCGAACTCGCAGACTTCTTCCGCCGCCCCATGAAGGCTGACGAAATCTGCGCTCGACGGTAGCTTGCCGAAGCAACCGATCATTGCGCCCCCCTGCTGTTGAGGGCGCTCAGGGCCTTGACGTCAGCCAGATCGGTCAGCTTGACCCCACCGAAATTGCGCACGATAAGGCTTACGCGGCCATTGGCGGTGTTCCAGCTGAAACGTTGCTGAATGCCGTCCAGGTCGTCGACGCGAGCGCTCTCGTTCATGCGCAGCAGGCCCCAGCGCCCCGGGAAGTCGAACACGGTGACCCGTGTGCCGCTCAGGGTGACGACGTCAAGGCGCGCGCCCGGCGCGTTGCTGGTGCCCGGCCAGGCGAAGCGGTTCCAACTGCTGCGGCCGTTGCGGTAGTGCTGCTCCTGGCCATCGAGGGTGAAGACGATGTCGGTGAAGTTGGCTGAAGGCTCCAGCATGATTTCGAAGCCGTTGTCACGGTCCGACAGGCTGGCGATCACCTGGCCCACGGAGCTGGCCTTGTCGATGCTGTTGAGCATGCCAGGGTTGACCAGTGCTGGCCCCTTGCTATCGCCCACGCCCAATCCTTCACCGCCGGCCAGATTGCCGATTTCGTTGCGCTTGAAGGCCGGCAGCAGGCCGCTGTCGGGATCCACGAAGCGCTGCAGGTCTTTCACCGAAGCCTCGTTGCGGCTGCTGCCGGCAATCGGGTAACGGTGTGCCATGACCTGCTCCCAAGGCTTGGCGATCTGCTGCGCCCAGGCCTTGGCGATCTGCTGGCCGGCCGGGTCGCGCAGGGTCGCCCAGGCATACTGGATGGGCAGGCTGAACAGCCCCTGCAGCGAGCGCGACAGGCCATCCTGGCTGGTGTCGACGCTGCTCTCCACGTAGTTGCGCACGGTGGTGATCTCGCTCGGCTGGCCTTCCAGGGTCTCGCTGATCAACTGTTTGCTGCTCTTGCCCACATCCTGCGAGCGCTGGATGTTGTTCAGGCGCACCTTGAGTTTGCGCAAGGCGGCCAGGTAGCGGTCCATGATGGTGCTGTCGGCGCCTTCGGCGTTGTTCTCGGCGAACACCCGCGCCACCGGCTCGAAGCGCTTGGCCAGGCTACCGTCGTCCACCGCCGGCAGGGCCGGGGCAACGTTGGCGGGCAGGGTGTCGTTAGCGTCGAACAGACCGGAGACTTTGCTCCAGAAACCATCGTCGCGGGTGGTGCCGGGGGCCGGGATGGCTTGCTTGAGCGGCAGGTCCCACTGGGTATTGTCGTTGACCGCCTGCAGCAGGTTCTTCACTGGCGAGTTCTGCACGTCGCTCAGCAGCCCCAATTGCCGGGTCGCCGAAGCCAGGTCGGCGAAGTGGCGCACGCCAACGCTGCTGACCATCTTGTACCAGGCCTGGGTGTAGTCGCGCTTGTAGCGGGCCATGAACTCGCGCACGAAGTTGGCCTTCTGCACGATGGCATCGCCGCCTTCGCCGTCCAGCACCCAGTCCGACTCGTTGCGCAGGTTGCCCGACACCAGCTTGATCAGCTCGGGCTTGACGAAGGTGTCCCAGCCCTGGCGGGTGTAGATCGCCGGCACGCCAGCGGTTCCATACAGCAGCGCGCGGCCCGGTTGCGGGACCAGGTCGTTGAGGTTCAGCGCCGGGAACTGTCGGCTCGACTCGAGCTGCAGGCGCAGGTACTCGCGGTCGACCAGCGAGCTGGAGATCATGAACGACTTAAGGTTCTGCCGGGTTTCGTTGATCAGCTGTTCGTTGCGCGGCAACGACGGCGCTTGGCCCTGCTCCAGCAACTGCACGTACAGCGGGGCATTTTCCGCGATCACGCCAGCGTCGGCCGGGGTGCCTTCGGCGGCGGCGCTGGCCCAGGCCTGGGGCAGGCTGGCAGCGACGAAGGCCGGGTCTGGATGGGCCTTGGGCTCGGTCAGCAACAGGTACAGCTTGAGGGTGTTGTAGGCCTCGATGATCGAGGCCACCTGCTGCTCGTCCAGGCGCCCGAGCATTTCTTCGGACAGTGACAGCCCACCGGTGGCGGCGGACAGCTCGGCGCCATCGCTGGCAGTGGCCAGGTTGACCTTGGCGGCATAGGCGCCAGCGCGGGTGTTGCCCAGCGCGGCCTGGGCCCTGGCCGCAATGGCAGGGGCAAGCGGCTTGCCATTGCGCTTTTTCGGCTGCGGGGCCGGGGTGAATTCCAGCTCCTGATTGATACCGTTGGTGAAGGTGTTGAACGCCCGCATCTGCACTTGCAGGTTGCGTGCGATCGGTTCCAGCGCCTGGCTGCGCAGCTGCGCCAGATAGGCGCTGCGGGTCACCTGGTGAATCGCCTCGCCCTGGTACAGGCCGCCACCCAGCTGCAGGGGTACACCCTGCAGGCGATGGGCCTCGACGTTGGCCATCTGTTCACGCAGCACTTCCAGGCCCTTGCCTGCGGCCAGCTGCTGCTCGCGGTCTGCTGCCTGCTCGATGTGCGCCAGCTGCCCGCGCAGGTTGTCCAGCCACTGGCGGTTATTGGCGAACGACAGCGCTTGCCAACCGATGAACAGCAACCCGGTGGCGGCGGCCAGGCCCAGTAGCAGCGGGCTGAACGCAGCCTGGCGGCCCAGGCGCGACTGGTAAAGGATCAGGTCGCGGTCGGGGAAGATCACCTGGCGGAAGGTGTCGGTGATGAAGTAGCTGCGGTTGCCCAGGGGCTTGTCGACGTGACCGGCCTGCTCATCGTAGGCGGCCTGCAGGGCGAATTCGTCGGCGACGACATCTTCATAGACCTGCCCCAGCTGCTGCCCGGTCTGCAGTGCACTGGTGAAGTACAGGCCACGTAGCAGCAGCGGGGCACCGCCGCGATGGCCGCGGGTGAAGTGGTCGAGGAATTGCTCGAGCACACCGCTGAGGGCGGCGAAGTACTGCGGGAAATTCAGCAAGGTGCTGTCGGCTTCGGCACCGAGGGCGATCATCTGCGCGTCGACGTGCTGGCGAATATGAGCCTGCAGCTTCTTCAGGCGCGTCTGCAGCACGGCGTGCAGGCCGTTGGTGCGGATTTCCGAAAGCCCAAAGGTCATGCCCAGCGGCTGTTGGCGATCGTGCAGGTCGAGGCCGTCGAACGCCTGGCTAAAGCCCGGCAACTGGTCGGTCTTGCTCAGCATCAGGTAAACCGGGGGGTTGGCATCGAGGCATTCGGCGTATTCTTCCACCCGCGCCACCAGCTGGGCCGCCAGGGCATTGCGCTCATCGCTGTTGGCTGCCAGCAGTTCGGGCAGGCTGACCACCAGGACCAGGCCATTGATCGCCGCTTTGCCACGCTGCTTACGCAGCATGCGCAGAAAGGCCGAGAATTCGCTGGCCGACTGGTCGTCGCGCAGGTAGCGCCCGGCGGTGTCGATCATCACGGCGTCGGGGCTGAAGTACCAGTCGCAGTGCTGGGTGCCGCTTTCACTGTCGTTGGCGGTAGCGATGCTGGCCGACAGGCCGGAATGGGTCAGCAGCGAGGTCTTGCCGGCCGCCGACATGCCGACCACCAGGTACCAGGGCAGGTCAGACAGCGCCGCCTTGCCGCCGCCACCCGCGGAGCGGTCGGTGCGCAGCATGGCGATGGCGTGCTTCAGGCGCTCACGCAGCACCTGCTGGTCACGGAACTCGCCAGTGGCATTCCACGAGCGGTCGACCTCGATCTGCAGCAGGTTCTCCAGGTTGTGTTCGGCGCGAATGCGCTGGTATTGACGCAGCACGATTACCAGCAGGAAGCAGGCACTGATGATCGCCAGCGCTTCAGGCACGTGATGACGCAGCCACGGCACCAGCGGCGCGGCCAGCCAGCAAATCAACAGGCTAGCCAGCCACAGCAATGGCAGCAGCACCCAGAAACTTTTCAACAGACGCAGTAATGTTTTCATGTCTTCCTGACTCGGCTACCTGGTATGTGCTCAGGCACTGAACAGCTGGCGGATTTGTTCGGACAGGGCGGCGACGTCCTTGTCCAGCAACCAGTCGAGCGTCAGGTACACGGCGACGCAGACCAACGCGATCAGCGCCAGATACACCCACAGCGGTACTTCATGGCGCAGCATCTGCGACACCTGGTCGGGCAGTGCCCAGTCCGGTGACAGGGCCTTGGGCGCCTTGCGGTAGCGGGCAATATCCTGGCCCAGGGTATTGGCCAGGTAACGCAACTGGTCTTTCTGGCCGAGGCTGAACTTGCCCTCGAAGCCCAGTGCCAGGCACAGGTGGTAGACCTCGAGCACGTCAATGTTCTGCTTGACGTCGGCGCGCAACGCGTCGACCTTTTCGAAGAAGCCTTCGCCGGCCAGGTGCACGCCGAAATAGCGGAACTGCAGCGGCTGCAGTTCAAAGTGCCGACGCAGCGCGTTGTCGTCCGAGCGCAGTACGCTTTCGTCGAGGAAGGCGCACAACGCGTATTGGGTGTCCTTGACCTGCTCGACGCTATAGTTGGCGGCACGGGCATCACGTTCCAGGTTGGCGAAGAAGCGTTCGACGCTACCTTCGAAGGCCTGCACCGAAGTGACCTGGCGACCGCGACGTACGATCAACGCCATGCTGATGAAGTCCTGGACCAGGTCCTTGAGCGTCGGTTTGTCGCTGGCGGCCGGGACGGCGCCCTGTTGCAGTACGGCTTCGGTCATTTGAGCACCGCCATCAGTTCAAGCTTGAGGTTGGTAAAGGCGCTGGGCGCATAGAAGCAGATGGCCTGGGCGCTGATCATTCGTTCATACACAGTGCCGTGCGGCTCGATGGCGAAGTACTGGTTGTCCAGGCGCACCGGAATCGCGTTCGGCAGCCGCGCGGCGTGATTGAGGGTGACACCCGGCATGGCGCTGTTGACCACCACTTCAATGTCTTCCGGCGAACCGACCTTGAACGCACGGGGCACCAGCTCCAGCAGGCTGGCGCCAGGCATGTCGGCGTGCACGGCGATATAGAAGTCGGCCTCGGCCAGGCGCGGGTCATGCAGTTGGCCTTGCCAGTGCGATGGCTTGGTCTGGGTAAGGTTGATGACGATGCACTGGTTGGGCACGACGTTGTCGAGCATCACCCGGATCATCTCGTCGAGCTTGACCAGCGACGCGGCCGGGTCGTGGTGGTCGTATTCGGGGAGGTCGCTGAGTTGGGTGTCCAGGGTGAAGGTCAGCAGGCCACCGGCCAGGTCGGCCAGGAACAGGTACAGGCGTTCCGGATGCAGGCGCGGGTGGGCCAGTAGATGAGCCAGTTGCGGGTGGGCACGGTTGACCGTGTTCAGCAGCCAGAACAGGGTGACATCGCTGGAGCCGAACTCGGCGATCTGGTCGGCGCGCTCGCGGCGCCGGCCGGAAAGCGCCTTGCTCTTGGCCTGCAGGGCGCCGAGCAGGCGCTTGCCGATGCCGGCAATGGTCTCGTGGCTGCCCAGGTGCAGGGTGGGGTGGACGAAATGCGGGTCAAGGTTGAAACCGCCCATGCTGTTGCGTGTCAGCTTCGCCAGGGGGCAGTGGCTGTAACCGTCGAGGCTGTCACCGTCGACCAGCAGTACGACGTTCAAGCGCAAGCTGGTGATTTCGTTCTCCAGCTCGCCTTCATTAAGGTCGGGCAGGGTGTCGAACTGCTTGCGAAAGCGCCGAGCAGCCTTGTGTTCGTGGCCATCCTCGACGTAGTTGCGGCCGAATGGCTCGGGCAGCTTGAGCGCAGCATACACCTTCAGGTCGTTGGCCTTGAGCAGGTCCTTGAGGTCGCGCGCGGCCGGCAGCGGATCGTGCTGCGGCGCGTCGTAGAGGCTGCCATCGGGGAACACCAGTTTCAGGCGCTTGAGCTGCAGTGAACCAGTGGCCAGGGCGTCCTCGTCCACCTGCAGCGCCTGAACTCCCCAATGGAAAGGGGTGCTGCGCAGGGTCGCCTCAGCCAACTGGTGCTGATGGAATTCGTCCTGATACTGGAAGTGTTGGGGCAGCAGGAACATGCCTTCCGACCACATCACCCGGCTCTGCTTGCTCATTTGACGCTATCCACTAAAGAATTGAAGGTTGAATCCATGGCGTTGCTGGCCGACTGGCTGGCGGCGTCGGTGGCTTTGTCGACGACCGCGTCCTGCATCTTGTCGGTGAGGGTCGTGTCGGCATCCTTGGCCTTCTGCGCAGCTGCAAGCTGGTCGGCGGTCGGAGGTTTGTTGAGTACATCCACGCCCCGCATGGCGCTGATTTCGGTGTTGTCCACCAGCACCCGCAGGCCGTCGGAGGAGAACCAGATACCGTCCTTGCGCAGCGAGTTGGCGTCGAAGGCGACTTTCCAACGCGCGTCATGCTCATCGCGGAAGAACGCCGCCACGCCGACGTAGCGCGCGCTCTTGGCCAGCGGCCACTGGTCGATCTGGCCGATGCCAGGCAGCAGGGTAATCTCGCGGGTTTCCACCAAGGTGTTGCCCAGGGCTTTTTGCGGGGCGTCCCACAGGGTCTCGGCATCGGTAGCCGCGAAGCGCTCGAGGTCGGTCAGCTGGTACACGCGCATCACCACCGACAGCGGCCTGCCCTCGGCGTCAGGGTTGAGCTGGTTGCCGCCGTCGGAGGTCAGGATGACCTTTTCGCTGTCGGCCAGCATGTCGGCCGCCCAGCTGTCTTCCATGCGTTTGCCGATACGGTCGGTGACCCCGCAGCCGGCCAGCGCTACCAGCAAGGCGGCTGTGGTCAGGCGTTTGAGGACGATGTGCTTGTGTTGCATGACGGCAAAACCTCCGGGTACTGGTCAGGCCAGGCGATAGGCGAAATCGCCATCGCTGCCCAGCTCGATCGCAAGGTGCTGGATCGGCGCGTCCTGGGCCATACGTTCGAGCACGCGCTGGGCGAGTTCGGGCATCAGGGTCTGGGACAGGATGTTGTCGATGTTGCGTGCGCCGCTGTCGACCTCGGTGCAGCGCGCGGCGATGGCCTTGACCAGTGCCTGGTCATAGCTGAGCTCGGCCTGGTGGTTGCGGGCGAATCGCTTGGCGATGCGTTCGAGCTTGAGGGCGACGATGCGCTCGAGAATCTGGTCCTGCACCGGGTAGAACGGCACGATGCTCAGGCGACCGAGGAAGGCCGGCTTGAACACGTGGTTGAGCTGGTCGCGCAGGTCCTCGACGATCGCCTCGGGCGTCGGCAGCTCGGTGGCGTTCAGGCAGGTCTGCATGATGCGCTCGGTGCCGGTGTTGGATGTGAGGATGATCACCGTGTTGCGGAAATTGATCTCGCGGCCCTCGCCATCGTCCAGCACGCCCTTGTCGAACACCTGGAAGAACAGTTCGAGCACGTCGGGGTGGGCTTTTTCCACCTCGTCGAGCAACACCACGCTGTACGGCTTGCGGCGCACCGCCTCGGTCAGTACGCCGCCTTCGCCGTAGCCGACATAGCCGGGTGGCGAGCCCTTGAGGCTCGACACGGTGTGGGCTTCCTGGTACTCGGACATGTTGATGGTGATCAGGTTGCGCTCGCCGCCGTACAAGGTGTCGGCCAGGGCCAGGGCGGTTTCGGTCTTGCCGACGCCGCTGGGGCCGAGCAGCAGGAACACGCCAATTGGTTTGTTCGGGTCTTCCATGCGCGCTCGGGAAATCTTGATGCGCTTGCCGATCTCATGCAGGGCGTGGTCCTGGCCCAGCACGCGTTCACCAAGCAGGGCTGGCAGGCGCTGCACGGTATCGATTTCGTCACGCAGCATCTTGCCCAGCGGGATACCGGTCCAGCCGCTGATGACCTGGGCGATGGCGCCGCTGTCGACCAGCGCGTGGACCAGTGGCTGGTCGCCTTGCACGCGAGCCAGCTCGGCACGCAGGGCATTGAGCTGCTGGGCGTCGGCATCGTTGGCGGCGTCCAGCGCCTTGAGCTGTTCGACCAGTTCCAGCTCCTGCTGCCACTGGGCATTGAGCTGCTGTTCTTGCTGCTGCTCGGCCTGCAGGGCAGCCTGCAGCGCTTCCAGGCGGCGGGCATGGTCGTGCCCCTTGTCGGCTTCGTGGCCGAGCACGCCGATTTCCGCCTGCAGGTTGTCGATCTGCCGGCGGCAGTCTTCCAGTGCGCCGGGCAGCGAAGATTGCGCCAGGGCAATGCGCGCGCAGGCCGTGTCGAGCACGCTGACCGCCTTGTCGGGCAGCTGGCGGCCGGTGATGTAGCGGTTGGACAGGCGTACCGCCTGCACCAGCGCTTCGTCCATCACCGCCACCTTGTGGTGCTCGCGCATCTTGCCAAGCAGGCCGCGCAGCATGTGAATGGCTTTGTCTTCGTCGGGCTCTTCCACTTTGACCACCTGGAAGCGGCGGGCGAGGGCGGCGTCCTTCTCGAAGTACTTCTTGTATTCGGCCCAGGTAGTGGCAGCGATGGTGCGCAACTCGCCACGGGCCAGGGCCGGTTTGAGCAGGTTGGCGGCGTCGTTCTGCCCGGCCTGGCCGCCGGAGCCGATCAAGGTGTGGGCTTCGTCGATGAACAGGATGATCGGGTGCAGACTGCGCTTGACCTCTTCGATCACAGCCTTGAGGCGGTTCTCGAACTCGCCCTTGACCCCGGCGCCGGCCTGTAACAGGCCCAGGTCGAGGGTGTGCAGGGCAACGTCCTTGAGCACCGCCGGCACGTCACCCTGGGCAATGCGCAGCGCCAGGCCTTCGACCACAGCGGTTTTGCCGACCCCGGCTTCGCCCGTGAGGATCGGATTGTTCTGCCGGCGGCGGGTGAGGATGTCGACCATCTGCCGTACTTCGAACTCACGGCCCAGTACCGGGTCGATGCGGCCCTCGCGAGCGCTTTGGGTAAGGTTGACCGTGTACTGGTCCAGTGCCGGGGTCTTGCCGCTGGCCTTTCCCGACGTGCTCACTGGCGCCGCTGGGCTGGCCAGTGGGCTGGCCTGTCTGGACTCGGCGCTACCTTCCACCAGCGCGGCAAGGTTCAGGCGCAGGTCATCGGCGTTGATTTTTTCCAGCTCCGGCGCCGAGGCGATCACCACGCGACGCAGTTCAGCATCGTCAAGCAGCGCCTGCAGCAGGTGGGCGCTGCGCACCTGGCCTGCGCCGTACTCGATCGAGGCCAGTAACCAGGCTTGCTCGATCATGCGGGTGATGTGCGGCGACAGCGCCGGGGTGCGGGTATTACCTTTCTTGAAGGTGCCCAGGGCGGTGACCAGCTGCGCCTGCAGGCGTTCGGCGACGACCTCGTAGTGGCGCAGGATCGGCGCCAGGTCGCTGTCGTTGTTGTCGAGCAGTTGCAGCAGCAGGTGCTCCACTTCCACGTCGTAGTGGTGCTCCGACAGGCACAGGGCCGCCGCGCTTTCGGTGGCCATGCGGCTGGTTTCGTTGAGCTTGGCGAACAGAGACTTCAGGTTCACAAGGCGACCCCATCGTAAGGAATGTGGAAGACGGCGCAACGCGAAGGCTCCGCGTCGCGACCAGGGCGTTTGAGCCAACCCAGCCAGCCCAGGGCGACATTGCCGCTACGGCCCAGTTGGGCACGTGGCACCGCCTCGCGCTTGAGGCGCGGGGCGATTTCGAAGTCCAGGCCGGCACCTATATAGAAGCGCACCAGCTCGACCAGCTTGCGATAGCACTCGGTACCAGGCTGAAAACGCTGGTAATCGGCCAGGTTCAGTGGGCCCAGCTCGATGCGGATGCACGATTGGTAGTCCCAGATCCGCTTGCCAGCAACAGCGCTGTGGCCAAGCTGGGCGTTGTGCCGCCCAAGCTGGGTGCGCTGTTCAGGCGGCAGCTGCAACCAGCGCCCGGCGAATTGCCTGACGTGGATCGGCAGCGAGAAATAGAAGCCGAGCATTCGCTCAAGGTTCAACGCGTTGCGCGGCTTCTGGCTGAGCAGGCCGGCAAAGTAGCTGAACAGCTCACGGCGCAATGCTGACGGCTGTTCTTCAAACTTCAGCTGTTGGGCGCGCGGTCCGAGGCCGACCAGGTTGAGCAGGTAGCCATCGAAGCCCGAGGTGCCATTGCGCTCGTGCTCGATGTGGAATTTGTATTTTTGCCAGGCCTCGTAGAACAGCGTGGTCATGCGGTGCGAGAAGATGTCGAGAAACGCATGGGCGGCATCGTCGCGATACTGCACGTGGCGCTCGAGCAGCAGTTCGGTGTATGGGCGCGGCAGCACGCCCGACGGCCCGACCAGGCCCATGAAGGTGACCTGCACTTCCGACAGCGGCAAGCCGGCCGGCGACACCTTGCCTTCGCGCTCGAAGTGCAGGTCGCTGACCTCGCTGGCCGGGAACGCCAGCGACAGCTGGGTACGAAAACGCAGCGGGTCTTCGTGCGGCCGGGTCGCCAGGTCCATGCGCCCGGTGCGGCTGTAATGCAGGCGGAGCAGGCGCACCAATTGGAAGAATTCGAATCGGTGCGGCTCGGCTCGGGCCTGATCGATCAGACCAGGGGCTGATCGCCGGTGCGTGCTGGCCATTGTACGACTCTCTTTTCTCGTTGTTGGGTGCGCAGGGTCAGTTGGGTGAAGCTGTTCATCGAGCAGTACTGGCCGAAGAAGTGGTCCAGCACCTTGCCGAACAGAAACACGCCACTGCCGATGAACTGGCTTTCATCCAGGGTCAGGGTGATGCCGACGCCGCGCACGAAATTAGGCCGCGGGTGGCCGATGCGCGCGACCACCGGTTCGCTGCTGATCGCCTTGATGCCGTTGATCTGTTTGCGAATGGCGGAGACATTGCGGTAGTTGTACAGCGACAACAGCTCCAGCAGCACTTCGCGGCCTTGGCTCACCAGGGACAGATGGTTCAGCGACAAGTGGGCGATCAACCGCCAGATCAGGCCCTTGCCCAAGGGCACACGCACCGTGGCGGTGGGCTTGCGCAGGCAGCGGATATCCTTGATCACCGAGTTGGCGGGAATGGTGAAATCGCCCCGTTCGCCACCGAACGGCAGCATCAGTGGCACGTCGCGGTTGCTGCAGGTAAGGCCGATGCTCAGGGTGTCGCTGCTGGCATCAATCAGCTCCAGATCGCGGTCGACCACGCGGATGCTCATGGCAGTGGCGTCACCCTGGTTTCGCCGGCGCGCGACCCAGAAACTGCTGTGTGGGTCTTGCTCGCCCCGTGGTTCGAAAAACGGCTGGCAGGTGGCGACCTGGTCGATGCCGCCGAGTTTGCGCACCCGCCGTACCCGGTCGATCGATACCACTTCTGCCGCGTTGTGCAGCCGTGTGTCAGGGGTGACCTGGTATTCGTGCTGGGTGTGGGTCAGCTTGATCGGCTCGGCCTGCTGGCGGAACAGGTTGATGATCGGCGTGCAGTTGAGCTTGAAGTTGTTGCGCCCGATGTTCTGGGTCAGCCGCGCCAGGCGCTCGCTGAGGTCGTAGTCGGAGAAATAGAAGTTGAGCTCTACCTGCTCGATGGCCTTGCCCTGCAGGATGCGGGCAAATCCACTGAGGTCGAAGAACATGAACTTGTCGGGGAAGGTGAAATACTCGTGCAGCAGGCGGTAGCCCAGGAATGAGCGTTCGGAGTAATCCACCAGGCCTTCGTCACGGGCGTAGCCCACGGCTTTCAGGGCGTCGGCCGGCAGCGCCACTTCGCGGCTGCGGCCCTGGTCATCGAAGCTTAGCGTGGCCTTGGCCAGGTTGTTGAACAGCAGTTCGTACAGCTGCAGCATCAGGGTCGCTTCGCCGTCGAGGAAGAACCGCAGGCGGTTCATGTCCATCTGCCCGAACAGGGCATCGCCAGTGGCTGCCAGGCGGATGCGCAGACGAGCGACCAGGTCGGCGCTGTGCCCGTTGAATGCCGAGCGTTCCATTTCTGTGAACGAGGCCTGCTGCACGGCAATCGGCCACAGCTCTACCGGGTAGCAGGTGCGGAACTTGCACACCACGCCTTCCACGGGATTGGCATGCATCTCGGTATGGCGCGCCACGCGGTAGGCTTCGGTGACCTTCTCGTGCCTGCCCAGGCTCAGTTCGACAATCGACATCGACGGAGTAGGGCGCAGGTAGTGGGGGTACAGCACCTCAAGGAAGGATTCGACGATTTCCGGAAACTCGTCATCGAGCTTCTTGTGCACCCGCGCAGACAGGAACGAGAACGCCTCGATCAGGCGCTCGGTGTGCGGGTCTTCGCAGTTGTCGCCCTCGATCAGCAACCGCGAAGCGATCTTCGGGTACTGCGCGGCAAACTCCTGGCCGAGAAAGCGCAGGTGCGACAGTTCCTGTTCGTAGTAGGGCAGCAGTTCGTCGAGCATCAGTTGAGGTTCTGCACTTTGTATTCCTGGGTGTTGACCTGCAGCACGGCGTCGAATGACACCTGGCGGCTGATGTCCTGCAGACGCAACACAGCGTCCACGCGGAAGGTCAACATGCGGTGGCCGTTCTGCTGGGCCAACAGCTGAACACGGACCCGGCGAAAGCGCCGGTCTCCGGTGCTGATCGCCCGCTCCAGCTGTTGCTGGATCAGGCGACGATCGTGCGGGTCGAGCACGCTGCGGCTGATGAAGTCCGGCATGCCGTATTCAAGGATGGAACCACCGAGCTGGCTGAAGCCGTCGAGCTCTTCGGCGACCAGGGACTGGCGGGTGTTCACCAGCACTTCGAGGTCGCGGACGATGCTTGCCTTGTACTCGGCCAGCGAGCAGGTGCGCTGCGCTGCGGGCTCGGCCGACTGGTAGGGACGGTCGTCCAGCAGTCGGTCGAGCAGCGAGGGCAGCAGGCGGGCCTGGTTACTCATGTGTCATCCCTGTACACAACGGCCTGTCAGCCGCGCGCGCCCTGTGGCAGCTCGGCAACCAGCCGCAGCGAGGCGGTCAGTTCATCCAGCTGGTAGTGCGGGCGCAGGTAGGTCACGGCCTTGTACACGCCTGGCTTGCCGGGCACTTCGAACACCTCGGCGCGGGCTTCGCGCAGCGGGAACTTGGCCTTGGCCTCCTGGCTGGCGGTGTCGTCGAGCAGCACGTAGCTGGCCAGCCACTGGTTGAGGAAGCGCTCGACATCCATGCGCGAGGCAAAGCTGCCGATCTTGTCGCGCATGATCGCCTTCATGTAGTGGGCGATGCGCGAAGTGGCGAAGATGTATTGCAGCTGGGCCGACAGGCGTGCGTTGGCGTTGGCGATGTCGGTGTTGTACTGCTTCTGTTTCTGCGCCGACTGGGTGCCGAAGAACGCGGCATAGTCGGTGCCCTTGCAGTGCACCAGGGGGATGAAGCCCAGGTCCGACAGCTCTTTTTCGCGGCGGTCGGTGATGGCGATTTCGGTCGGGCACTTGAGGGCGATTTCGCCGTCGTCGGTCTTGAAGGTATGGGTCGGCAGGCCTTCGACCAGGCCGCCACCTTCCACGCCGCGGATGGCCACGCACCAGCCGTAGCGGGCGAAGGCATCGGTGACGCGGGTGCCGAGGGCGTAGGCGGCGTTCATCCACAGGTACTTGTTGTGGTCGCGGCTATCGACGCTTTCGACGAAGTTGAATTCTTCCACCGGGGTGGTATCCGGGCCATACGGCAGGCGACCGAGCACGTGGGGCAGGGTGAGGCCGACGTAGCGCGAGTCTTCCGAGGCGCGGAACGACTTCCACTTGGCATATTCCACAGTGTCGAAGATCTTCGCCAGGTCACGCGGGCCGGACATCTCGGTGAACGAGTCCCAGCCGAACAGCTCGGACGAGGCGGCCGAAATGAACGGGGCGTGCGCCGCCGCGGCGACGTGCGAGATCTCTTCGAGCAGGTACATGTCTTCGGGGTTGCGGTTGAACTCGTAGTCACCGATCAACATGCCGAAAGGTGCACCACCGAAGGTACCGTACTCTTCTTCGTAGACCTTCTTGAACAGCGCGCTCTGGTCGAATTCGCTGGCGGCCTTCAGGTCGCGTACCAGGTCTTTCTTCGAGGCATTGAGCAGATGGATCTTCAGCGTGGTGCTGGTCTCGGTCTGGTCTACCTGGTATTTCAGGCCGCGCCAGGAGGCTTCCAGCTGCTGGAACTCGCGGGCGTGCATGATCTCGTTCATCTGCTCGGAGAGCATCGCGTCGATTTCGGCGATACGCGAATCGAGCACGGCGATCAGGTCCTTGCTCGGGGTCATCTCACCCTCGAGCACCTGGTTCACCAGTTCGCCAATCAGGTCGCGGGTGCGGTTGCGCTCGGTGTCGGAGCGGGCCACGCGGCTTTGCGAAATGATGCTGTCGAGCAGCGAGGGCTGTGGTGCGAAGTTTTCCACTTCGACCAGGTCGCCGGCCTGTTGCGGTGCGGTTTGCTTGTCGGTCATGTTCGGGCTCCTGCTCAGGCGCGATCGTCGCTGGACGGGTCTTTCACTTCGGCTTCGCGGCCGAATTCCTTGCCCAAGGTCTTGAGCTTTTCGGTGTTCTGCAGCACGTCCATCAGCAGCTCTTCGAGCTTGTCGTTGCCGCCCATCTTGTTGCGCAGGTCGGCCAGTTTGTTGCGCACTTCCAGCAGCTTGCGCAGCGGCTCGACCTGCTTGACCACGTTCTGTGGCTCGAAGTCTTCGAGGCTGTTGAAGTTCAGCTCCACGCCCAGCTGGGTACCGTTCTTGGCCAGGGTGTTGTCGACGCGGTAGGTCAGGCGTGGCTTGATGCCCTTGAGCACGCCATTGAAGTTGTCGCGGTCGATGAATACGAACTTGCGGTCCTTGAGCTTGGGCAGCGGCTCCAGCGGGTTGCCGGAAAAGTCGCCCAGTACGCCGACGACGAAGGGCAGCTCTTTTTTCTCGATGGCATCGCCGATGTCCACGTCGTAGGTGATATGGACCCGAGGCGCGCGAACGCGGTCAAGTTTGTGCTGAGTGCTTTCCTTCTTCGCCATCGTGTTCTCCAGTGCGAGCAATTCGCTGCGAATCATTGCGCGGCCCGGTGCCGGGCGCTGCGCGTTACAGTCCTTCGATCGTCAGCAGCAGGCGCTGACGGATTTCGTCGTTCATTTCCAGAATGTTGTCGCGGCCTACCAGTTCTTCGAAGCTGGTGTTGCCGGCAATCTGCGTGCTGCTGCGGATGACCGAGTCGTCGGGAAGTTCCGAGCGCACCGGCGAGCTGATGACGCAGAACGGCAGGTCGCCAAAGCCCTTCAGGCGCTCGAAGCTCAGGCCGTAGCGCAAACCCTCGAACAGCCGGCCAAGGCCAGGCGACTTGCTCAGGCAGTAGAACAGCACCAGGTAGTGCACCACGAAGCGGTACAGCTCGGCGCTGCTGCGGTTGGGGTCTTTGATGACATTGCGAAACCGCGCCAGGTCGAAGGCGTGGAAGCCCACCACCCAGCGGGTCGGGCTGGTGATGCGGATGACCTGGCCGCTGTGTTCCAGGGTCTTGTCGTATTCCAGCGGGAACAGTTCGGGGGTGGTGCTGATCAGGTTCAGCGGTACTTCCAGCTCGGTGACCAGCTGGAACGGCGCGGCCGAGCCGATACGTTCGTAGAGTTCGACCAGGGCCTGGAAGTGGCCCTGGGTTTCGCGCCCGCTGCTGCGTTGGGCGCCTTGCAGGTATTCGCCAAACAGGGTTTGCGGACGGATCAGCGGTGCCACGGTGGCAAGGTAATCCGCCGCCTGCGCCTTCAGCGCATCGGAGATCGCCCGCGTCTGGCTACGCAGCTTGATCAGTGCTTCGACATCGAATGTCTGTGTCATCGGTGCATCGTCCATGAGCCTGCTTGATCGTCCTGAAACGCCAATGGCGTGGACCTGAAAATCGCGCCACTCGGCTGCGGCAATTTGAATGCTGGCACATGAATATCGTGTTGCCAGCAATGCCGAATAGGGCACCTCGCCGGGGAAGAAGTTCCGGTGAGGGGCGCGATTTTTTCCCTGTTTTGTGATGCGGTGCAATGATGGCGTCATGACATTGCGCGCAGGTTTCGAGCACATAAAATGGGGCTTTGACCCGCAAAATCAGGGGGGGAAGGTGTCAAGATCGCGGTAAAAATTGGCGTGAAAAGAATTTTTCAAAAAGTGATCTGGGTCGCATTTTTCAGTGCTACGCCGTTCATGCCTGTCTTTCATCGCAGTGTGTTTTCGTGATGGCAATGCGACGGAATATGCCGCGTCGAAGCGGGTCCGTATGGGTTGCTACAGCGACTTTGCGCCGGCGATGCGACCTTGGATTCCCCACTCCCACAAGCACCCTAGCAATGCATGTAATTCATCGGTGGCCTCGACCAACAGCACGCCGTTTTCATACAGTACGGCATCGCTGAGCGTGCCCATGCCGCGAGGCATCGCGAACAAGCTCAGGCGCACCTGTTCGGTATCGCTGTGCAGCCGTGAACGGTAGCCCAGGAGGGTATTGGCCCAGCTTGCGTAGCCGCCATCGCGCAGCAGCAAGGTTGCTGCTCGTGCCAACACCGCCGAGATCTCCGTCAGGTTGCAAATGCACGGGGCAGCCGTGCCACGCTGGGCGCCGGGTTGCATCATCAGAGCGTGGTCCAGTTCGCGGCGGCGGCATCGAACAACCATGGGCAGCGCTGCCGAAGGTTCCTGTAGCCAGGCCTCGTATCGGGCCTTGTCGATGCGGTAATACTCTTCGTAATCGACCAAGGTATTGCTGACTGGGATGGACAGGTAGCACTGCTGCGAAGCCAGTTCTATCCCGAGGGCAAAGCGGTGCTCGCGGCTTGTGTAGGTGTCATTGAATTTCATGCTGAGAAGCACCTTCGAGGTGGGTTGTTAGCGGCCATCACTTGGGCATGGCTACCTGCCTGGGCATTTCGTTGCCAGTAGCGTGCATGTTCCGCAGAATGCTCGCATGGATGAGCGCGAACCACAGCAAGGAATCAGCATGATCGACCTGAGAAGCCCAGATGCAGTCCTGAGCGAGTACGCCCAGCGTTACGCCGAACTGCAACCCGAATGGTCGCCGCAGTTGCAGCAGCGCATGAGCTACACGCTGGAACCTGGCGCCCCCAGGCTGCCCCGTATCAAGCCCGGCTGGCTGAGCGACAGGCCCTGCACGTTGTCACCGGACCAGGCGCTGGACCGCGCGCAAGGTGCACTGCTGGGGTTGGCGATTGGTGATGCGGTAGGCACGACCCTGGAGTTCCAGCGGCGTGATCAAGGGCATGTCAGCGACATGGTCGGCGGTGGTCCTTTCCGCCTGGCGCCTGGTGAGTGGACCGACGATACCAGCATGGCCCTGTGCCTGGCGGACACCTACGCCAGCCAAGGAAAGTTCGATTTCGCAACCTTCGCCGATGCATTGGTGCGCTGGTACCGGCACGGCGAAAACAGCGTCAATGGCCGCTGCTTCGACATCGGCAATGTCACCCGCCGAGCCCTGGAAGGGTGGGAGGCCCAAGGGCTTGGCTGGATGGGCAATATCGAGGCCTCGACCGCAGGCAATGGTTCGTTGATACGCCTCGCGCCTACGGCTATTTTCAGGCGTCATTCGCTCTCGGCAAGCTGGTGCGAGAGCGTCACCCAAAGCGGCGTGACCCATGGCGCCGTCGAGGTTCAGGATTGCTGCAAGCTGTTCGCTGCCCAGTTGCACCTGGCGCTCAATGGCGCAGACAAGGTCGAGGCGTTGGCACCCAAGGTGCGGCCGCTGCAGCCGAGACCCACGATCATCAATGCGGGGGAGTACAAGCACAAATCCCGCGACCACATTCGCTCGTCGGGGTATGTGGTCGATACCTTGGAAGCCGCGCTTTGGGCTGTCTGGAATACCAACAATTTCAGGGATGCGATCCTGCTGGCTGCCAACCTTGCCGATGATGCCGACAGTGTCGCTGCAACGGCAGGGCAGATTGCAGGGGCGCTCTACGGGGTATCGGGCATGCCGTCGGAGTGGGTGGCCAAGGTGGCCTGGTCGCAGCATATTCGTAGGTTGGCGAGCCGGCTGTTCGAGCTGGCGCCGCCGCGCGATGAGCTCGATATCCCGTAGAGCGGATTGCGTGGGCAGGCCGTGTTTCGCTGCAAGGTAAGATCGATTGCCATCTGCACCACATCCCTTGCACGCCGCCCTCGTGATGAAAACCATAAGGGTGCAATGTCAGGTTCTATTCGTGCGTGTTACTTCTGGCTTTAAATTTTTTAAATGAACTCCATTCTTGTCCCTTGATTAACGCCATATAGAATTTGGCAAAAGCCTCGCTAAGCTCATGATCGTCTCGTAGGTTTGTTTCAGGTAGATAGCGATAACAAGGGATGTCTCGCGCCTCTAAAGGTGTGTGGATGTCACCGTTCTCAGATTTCAGCAGAAGGTCGCGAAGTAGGTTGAGCATGGTCATGGCGTCAGGATTCTGATCCTTGAGAATCTCAAGCTTTTCGCGAAGCGCTCTGGCTGTAATTTTCAGTGTGTCTTTGTCCATTTAATGCCTGAGTATGTGTAGACCGGAGGGGCGCCGCTGTACGCCCCGTCTCCAGGTCGCTGCGGCTTATCAACTGTTACCTTTTCGGTTTTCCGCCGTACTCACTTTGAGCCTGGCCAAGGTAGGCAACTTACCGCCCGTCGACCTGGACGCAAACGTCCTTGCCGTCGATAACCTTGCATGGCCAGTTGTCGTTGATGTAGTGATCCGGCTTGAAGCACACCCGGTCATCATTGACCCAGAACAACTGCCAGGCAGAACCCGATATCAGCAGCTTCGAGCAGGGCGTGTAACCCCTGGCCAGCAAAGCCCCCGTAGTCAGAACCATCACCGCAGGTACTACATAGATCAGTGTTTTAATCGATATCCCGAACATCAACGTCTGGAAGCGGTGCAGCCAGGATGCAGGGGGCGGGTCGAATTTCTTGCCGGTCCAGGCGCAGATCGCACTGCCAACGAGCAGGATGGCGAGTGCCGGTGGGGCCATGAGCAGGCCGAACGCGAGGTACGGTGTCTCCACAACCGGGGCGCCGCGTAGCAACCTGCCGTACAGCGGGAACAGGTAGTTGGTATAGGCATAAAGCGAGACGGCCCCTACCAGCAGCAATACGATAAACATGCCGACGGCCAGCAGCCTCATCTTGAGGGGGGAAAGCCCGGGCGAAATTTGTGAGGAGCGTGTATTCATTCTCAGAATTTAGGCAGGTTGAACGTTGGGAGCGATGGCAATGAGGGCATCGATGGCAGCCTGGGGGCGTCTGGCCATGCAGGCAAGTCTATCCCGTCGGGGCGCAGCTTACGGATGACCCACGACTTGGCCTCATCGTAAAGCTCGTCGGCAATCCTGCCTGCGATGTTGGCGGCGGTTTCCTCAGCGTAGCGACGCAGGTCGTCCGGCTTGATCTCGGTGATTGTCTTGTGAATGGCCTCGATATGATCCACGGCATAGCGTAAACCCGCCTTAACGGCATTCTTGATGCCGAAGTGATTGTCGAGTGCGTTCAATCCAAGGCCTACGGCAAATACCACGAGCGCCCCGGCAATGACTGGTGCGGCGGCTGCAGTGAACAGGGCGCCAGCAGCCAGGGCCGCGGCGTATCCGAGTGCCGAGGCGATACCGGCCTTGATCAGTTCCACGCCAACGCCGCCAAACAGGTCGCTCATGACGTGCTCGTCGGCAAATATCCATTCTGCGACTTCAATGGCCACCGCCACGTAGCACGAAAGCTTGAATCCTTTGATGGACGAACCGCGCACTCCATACTTGCCGATGCCCATGCTGACGAGCTTGGCATTCTGGATGCCATAGCGTGGCGCGTTGAGTGTCTTGCGCAGGCCAGGGTAGCCGGTGAGAACGGCGTACTGCTTACCATTGCGCACGGTGTAGCGTACTTTTGTGCCCAACCCGTTCATGTCGCGAATGAAACTGGCGGTGTTTTTCGCGTCCCAGGCGGCCATGGCCGCGGGCACACCCCAGGTGGTATTGACGAAGGTATGAGGCAGGCCGTTGTAGGTGGATTTCACGCCGTGCCAGGTGCCGGTCAGCATATCGCCCTGTGTGCGCGTACAGACTTGCGGCGATTGCGTGGCGCCATGTGCCTGCTGAGCAAACTGGGCCTGTGCGTGAAAATCCTCAATGGACATGATCACCATTTCCCGGTGATTCTGGTCCATCTCCCGGTCGAGCTGGCTGAGTTGGCTTTCGCTCACGCTCATGGCGATTCTCCCTGATATTCGCGATCTACTGCCTCATGGCTAGGCGTAGGGAGCCTACACTCCAGACCTCCAGCAGATCAAACCGGAGGACATATTCCGATGTAATTAATCAAGAAAGTGTCTACTGATACACAGGCCCATGATCCACCTGTTGCACGCGGCTTTTGTCCTCGTGGTGAGGTAATCTGGCTTATTGCCATCATTTGACAGCTCCCGGCCAAGCGCGTTTTCATTGTGAGATTTCCAGCTTGATGCAGGATGCATTGATATGATTACGGATGCCCTCGAGTCGATGCTCACCCAGCATCAACGCCTGTTCACCTTCGATTCTCCACTGCCTCCCGAGCAAGAACTGCAACTCCTCAGCTTCAGCGGCCGCGAGGCGATTTCGGAGTTGTTCAGTTTCCAGGCACACCTCATTTCGCAAGACGCTCGCATCGAACTGAAGAAACTCATCGGCAAGAAAGTCACGTTGGGGATTGCCTTGGCCAACGGCACCACAAGGTACATCAGCGCGCACGTGTCGGACTTCGTGCACACCGGTGCCGATGGCGGTATTGCCAACTACACCGCTGAACTGGTGCCTTGGATCTGGATTCTCAGCCGTCGCCGCGACTCGCGCATCTTCCAGGACAAGACCACTGAGCAGATCGTCAAGGAAGTTTTCGATTACTACCTGTCCCTGGCCGAGCATGAGTTCCGCCTGAGCCAGCCGCTCAAGCCAATCAGCTACTGCACGCAGTATCAGGAATCGGACCTGAATTTCGTGCTGCGCCTGCTTGAGCAGGAAGGGCTGTTCTTCACCTTCGAGCACTCCCAGGAAGGCCATCGCATGATCATCAGCGATGACAGCAGCATGCTGCCGCAGCTGGAGCGTCAGCCACTGATCCGCTACCACAGTGCTTCGGTCACTGAAACCGCCGACTCGATAACGGCGTGGTCTTCGGCGCGACGGATGCAGCCAACCCGCCTGACCCTCAAGTCCTTCGACTACAAGCAACCCGGTAACCCGCATCTGGTGCAACTGAACTCCGTCAACCAGCAGGGTGAGGTTGGCCAGTACGAGGTCTTCGAATATGAAGGCCTCTACGGCTATGCCGACGCCGATGAAGGCATGCGCAAGGCACGTCGTCGGCTGGAGGCGATGGAGGTCGACGGCAAGACCTTCCATGGCGAGAGTAATTGCCGTGCCATGGAACCTGGCCATTACTTCGAGCTGAGCCAGCATTACGATCACGACAACGACGCCCCGGACGATCGCCAGTTTCTGCTGCTTTCCGTCACCCATTGGGGGCAGAACAACTACGCCAACGATGGCGAAGCGGGCTACCGCAACAGCTTCAGTTGCATCCGCCGTAAAATCCCGTTCCGCCCTGCACTGCGCACCCCAAGGGCGGGCATCAGCGGCCCCCAGACTGCCATTGTGGTCGGTCCACACGGCGAAGAGATCTACACCGATGAACTGGGGCGGGTGAAGTTGCAGTTCCACTGGGATCGTAACGGTGAGTTCAATGATCAGAGCTCCTGCTGGGTACGCGTCACCCAGTCCGGCGCCAGCGGCGGCTTCGGCAGCATCCAGATCCCACGCGTAGGCGACGAGGTGGTGGTGGTGTTCCTTGACGGCAACCCGGACCGGCCGCTGATCATGGGCAGCCTGTACAACAGCACCAACACCCCGCCATGGTCGCTGCCGGCGAACAAGACCCAGAGTGGGTTCCTGACCCGGTCGATGAAGGGCGACGGCGGTACCGCCAACTTCTTCCGCTTCGAGGACAAGGCCGGCGCCGAGCAGATCATCATGCATGCCGAGCGCAACATGGATACCGAGATCGAGCTGGATGAGACCCACGATGTGGGGAACAACCGCTCGATTACTGTTGGTGGTACGCACACCGAAACGGTCAAGAAAGACACCGTGGTGCAGGTGACCGAAGGTTCCTACACCCTGCAGGTCGACAACCAGTTCATCCAGGTGGCCGCCAAGCAGCACATCATCCTGCAGGTGGGCGACAGCAGCATCACGCTGACCCCGGAAGGCATCGAGATCAAAGGCAAGGTCATCGTGACCACCAGTACCGACACCACCCAGATCACTGGCGCCGCAGTGCGGATCAACGACTGAGGCAAGGTTCATGTACAAGCCCTCGATCTACGACCGCATCTCCGCCAGGCGCGAAGCGCAAGAGGAGTCTGTGCGGCTGGCCAGTCTGGCGGAAGCTGCTCATGTGCCCGAGGCTGTGCCCGAGCCGGAACCGGTGCCAGCCGTGTTGCAGGATGTCGCCAGCGCTTTCACCTTCGCAGGGTTCTCCTTGCAGTTTCCGCTCGGCTTTCGTTTTCGCGACATCCAGACCACCCTCGAGCATGAAGGCGAGCCGGTCAGCCTCAGCATCCGCCGTCGTGATGTGCGCGCCAGGCAGCCGCTGGAGCAACTGTTCCAGAGCGCAGTCGAGGCTTTGCGCGAATTGAACCCGCAACTGCGTGTGATTCGCCAACGTGATTGCCTCCTGGCTGGGAACCCGGCCAAGGTCGTGGACTTTCACTTCAATGCCGGCCACGAGCCTCGGCACGGTCGCCTGGTCGGCGCACTGGTGCCCATTGCCGGCAGCGATTCGCTGCAATGGCTGGATATCTCCAGCGTGATCGACCCCAGCAAGCCCGGCCTGAGCCAGTGGCTGGCCGAGTTCGACCGCATGCTCGATGGCTTCGCGCAGGGCTGACCCAGATTTTTTCGCTATCAGGAATTTTCATCGCATGGATTACGAATTACAGGAAGGCGGCATTGCGCTGCCGGCAGGTTTCGAGGACCGCACGGTCAACATGTTCGTCTTGGGTGCCAGTGTTCCAGCACCCTTGAGCATCACCATCTCGCGTGACACCTTGCTGCCGGACGAAGCGCTGCAGGCCTATGTCGATCGCCAGGTCAAGCTGCTCACCTCCAAGCTGCGCGGCTACACCCGCATGGGCAACAAGGCCGTCACGCTCTCGGTTACCGCACCCATTGCCGGTATCCAGATCGACGCCTATTACATGAACCAGGGCCGCCCGCTGTACCAGCGCCAGGCCGCCTTCATCATCAGCCCCGGGCGTGCCCTGATCTTCTCCACCACTGCACAGGCCGACTTCAGTGCCCAGCAGAACCAGGACTGGGACAACCTGTTGGCCAGCTTCACCCCGCGTGCCCCGTCCGAAACCAGCGCCGAGTCCGGCGAACAGGAGTAATCCCTCATGTTCGAAGCGGCCAGGTTCGGCGACGAGATATCGCACACCAGCGCGCTGGGGGGCTTCCTGATCGGGGCCGCCCTGGGGATTGCGCTGGTGGCCACGGTGGCCATCGCCACGTTCACCTGCGGGTTCGGCGTGGCCTTGCTGGCCGGCCTCGCAGCCGGCATCGGGGGCAGCTTGCTGACTGCCGCCGGAGAGGCGATAGGCAGTATGTTCTCGTCCCCCTCAGGGACGATAACCACTGCCTCACCCAACGTGTTCATCAACAGCCGCAAGGCCGCCCGCGTCGAAAAAAGCATCGGTGCCTGCGACAAGCACCCAGGGCCGGTGCAGATTGCCGAAGGCTCGACCAACGTCTTCATCAACAGCGTCGCCGCCGCGCGCAAGGGCGACAAGCTGACCTGCGGCGCCACCATTTCCGGTGGTTCGGACAACGTCATCATCGGCGGCGGCACCTACCGTTACCTGCCCGTGGACGATGAAGTCCCGGAGTGGCTGCGCACCACCGTGGATGTACTGATGGCCATCGCCGGTGCCGCAGGCGGTATCGCCCAGCTGATCAAGGCGGGTACCCAGGCCGGCATGAAAGCCGTCATGCCTTGCGCCCTGAAGTTCACGGCCGGCTTCGTCGCCGGTGAGGTGGCCAGCCGTTACGTGGTCGAACCCGTGGCCCGCAAGGCTATCGGCGGCCTGGTCGGCAACCCCGTCGACCTCACCACGGGCCGCAAGCTGATCCCCGATGAAATCGACTTCAGCCTGCCGGGCCTGATGCCGATCGAGTGGTCGCGCTTCTACGCCAGCGACCTGACGGTCGACAGCGTACTCGGCCGCGGCTGGGTGCTGCCCTGGGAGCAGAGCCTGCGCCGCCAGGGGGCATTCATCTACCTCACCGACAACCAGGGCCGCGAAGTCCCGTTCGTGACCCTGCAACCGGGGCAGCGCATCTACAACCCGTACGAGCAGGTGTACCTGGTGTGCACCGAGGGCGGCCACTACATCCTGCAGACCCTCGATAACCTGTTCTTCTACTTCGGCGAAGTGCCAGACACCAACACCGAAGTGCCGCTGCAGCGTATCGAGAACGTCCTCGGCCACTTCCTGCACTTCACCCGCACGCCCGACGGCACACTGACCGACATCAGCGCCACCGGCGGCACCCGCGTGCACCTGCACTACGACAACCCGCTGGGTCGCCTGACCGACATCAAGCGCGTGGTGAACAACGAAGCGGTGGAAACGCTTACCCAGTACCGCTACGACGAACACGGCCAGCTGAGCGCGGTGATCAACCGCAACGGCGACACCGTGCGCAGCTTCAGCTACGCAGACGGCCTGATGGTGACCCACAGCAACGCGCTGGGGCTGGGCTGCCACTACCGTTGGCAAACCCAGGGCGACAAGCCACGCGTGGTCGAACACTGGACCAGCGACGGCGAGCACTACCACTTCCGCTACGATCTCGATAGCCGCACCAGCTGGGCCACCGACGTGCTCGGCCGCGAGCTGGAAGTGCAGTACAACGCCGATCACCGCGTGGTCGCCAGCCGCGACTACGGTGGCGAACGCTATGCCATCGAACTGGACGAGCAGGGGAACATGGTCGGCCTGACCTTGCCGGACGGTAACCGCCTGCAATTCAAGTACGACGAATTCTCCCGCTTGCTCGAAGAGACCGATCCGCTGGGCCGCAAGACCACCTACGAATATCACCACCTGACCACGCTGGTGACCCAGGTCAGCTACCCGGATGGCAGCACCTGGCGAGCGCGTTACGACGACAAGGGCAACCTGCTCGCCGAATTCGATGCCCTCGGCCAGATGACCGAGTACCTGAACAGCGATGACGGCCTGCCGCACACCATCATCGATGCGACCTACAAGTCCAAGTACCTGTGGTGGAACACCCTGGCCCAGGTCGAGCGCTACCAGGACTGCTCGGGCAAGAGCACGTACTACCGCTATGACGAGCGCCAGCACCTGGTCGCGGTAACAGGCGCGCTGAACCAGACCACCACGCTGGAGCGCAAGCCCGACGGCGAAGTGCTGCGCATCAGCCACCCGGACGGCACCACGGAAACCTTCACCTACAACGTCTACGGTCAGGTGCTCAGCCACACCGACGGCAAGGGCCAGACCACCCGCCTGATGCGCACCGCCCGCGGCCTGCCGAGCAGCCGCCAGGATGCCAAGGGCCAGCGGGTTCGCTACGAGTACGACAAGGCCATTCGCCTGACCGCGCTGGTCAACGAGAACAACGCCACGTACAGCTTTGCCTACGACGCTTCGGACCGGCTGAGCGAAGAAGTGCGGGTGGATAACCTGACCCGGCGTTTCAGTTACAACGTCGGTGGCCATCTCACACGACTGGATGAGATTGGCTATGGCGAAAATGCCGAGCGGCCCGAGCGCCATACGCTGTTCGAGCGTGATGCCATTGGGCGTTTGGTTGCCAAGATCAACCGTGATGCGAGCCAGACATTCGCATACGACGACGGTGACCGGTTGCTGAGCACTGAGCGGCAACCGAGCGGGATCGGCAAGCAGCTTGGGATCACGGAAGAAAAGCTTGAGTACGCCTACGATCTGCTCGGTCGGCTGACCAAAGAAATCACCCCTGACGGCACGCTTGGCTACGAGTACGACCCACTCAGCAACCTGACCACGCTGACCCTCCCGGATGGGCGCAAGGTCAATCACCTGTACTACGGCAGCGGTCACCTGCACCAGCTGAACCTGGATGGTCAGGTGATCAGCGACATGGAGCGCGATGACCTGCACCGCGAGGTGTACCGGACCCAGGGCAAGCTCACCAGTTGCTTCGGTTATGACGCCATGGGGCGCAAGGCCTGGCAGTTTGCCTCGACCTTGCCGGCCGACAAGCTTTCGCAGGTGCATAACACCGGCATCAATACCTCGTTGCTGGTCGAGCACGCCTACAACCCGATCCACCGCCGTTACCAGTACGACCCGGCCGGTGAACTGGTGCGTACCCTCGACAAACTACGCGGTGAGATCAAGTACGAATACGAAGCCAACGGCCAGTTGCGCAGTCGTGATACTGGCTCCTTGATCGGCAGCGAGGAATTCCGCTACGACCCGGCAGCCAACCGCCTGGACTTCAATGCGCGGCAGTTCGACAAGGTCAAGGACAACCGGATCAAACAGTGGCGGGATCAGGAGTATCGCTACGACCCGTGGGGCAACCTGATCGAGAAGCGCTCGGGGCATAGCAAGGTGCAGCACTTCAGCTATGACTGCGAGAACCGGCTGGTGCAGGCGGAGACGTTGGTCAATGGCAAGCTGGAAAGCCAAGGCGAGTATCGTTACGACAGCTTGGGGAGGCGAATAGCCAAGCAGGCTGAAATCAATGGCGAGGTCGAGCAGAAGCGCTTCCTCTGGCAAGGGCTAAGGATGCTGCGGGAGGAAACGCCAGGGCAGAGCATCTTGTACCTGTACGAGCCGGGTAGCTATGCGCCATTGGCGCGGGTTGATCAGGTTGAAGGGGAAGGGCAGAAGGTCTATTACTTCCATACGGACCAGATTGGTACGCCGTTGGAGTTGACGGACAGCGAGGGCAAGATTGTTTGGCAGGCGACGTATCGGTCTTGGGGGGCGATTGAGCAATTGGTTGTCGATAAGGTCGAGCAGAACCTACGCTTCCAAGGCCAGTACTTTGATTATGAATCAGGACTGCACTACAATACCTTTAGATATTATGATCCGGAAGCTGGGCGCTTTGCTACTCAAGACCCGATTGGATTAGCGGGTGGGCTAAATTTATATTTTTATACGCTCAATCCCATCAATTGGATTGATCCGTGGGGGTGGTCTGGTGTAGACGGTAGCGGCCGTCCGCTATCTAGTTCACAATATAGCGTATGGACCAGTGTAGAGATGCCGCAAGAAATTCATAGTTTGAACAGGGGGGCGCATTTCAAATATGCTAATGAAGAGCTATACAATCGTACGCTACAATACCCTGAGCTTAAGGCTGCTTTACCCGCTGAAGTAGTGGAGCATATTCAACCCGGACCCAGAGGAGGCTTCAGTGACAGAAGCCCACCAAACCACTCTTGGCACCATAATGCTCAGTCTCCTAAAGATATAGAGCTTATTCCGAGAGCGCAACACCAAGCGAAGGGACCGGTGCAAGCCAGTTTACACCCTAATCAAAAGGGTGGATTTAAGGCATTACAAAACACATCGTGCTGAGGTGGTTATGAGAGTTTATAGTATACGGGAAGTTCTAGAAAATCTGGATAAAATGCCGGACTCTTGGTTCTATTTACCAAATAGCAATTGGACCCTGGATACAAAGGGTGCGTTCTCATTAGATAGTCGTGACTTTCCCCCAGATTCGACTGATTATCTCCCGCCGCAGGTGGCTAATGAAGGATGGATCGAAACACTAGACACTCCAATGATACAGGATGTAATTAATTATACGGACCAGCAGCTTCCCTCGGCCACTGTTGAGGATTACTTTGAGGCTTTTAAATACTATTTTGAAAATGACGCTTTTTTAGAATTCTAGATCGCAAGGTTTACTAAGGATTGTTTCTAGGGCAAGAAGTGGCAAAGAGCTTATGTTGAGCGCAAGCCCGACGGCGAAGTGCTGCGCATCAGCCACCCGGACGGCACCACGGAAAGCTTCACCTACAACGTCTACGGTCAGGTGCTCAGCCACACCGACGGCAAGGGCCAGACCACCCGCCTGATGCGCACGGCCCGTGGCCTGCCGAGCAGCCGTCAGGATGCCAAGGGCCAGCGGGTTCGCTACGAGTACGACAAGGCCATTCGCCTGACCGCGCTGGTCAACGAGAACAACGCCACGTACAGCTTTGCCTACGACGTGTCGGACAGGCTGAGCGAAGAAGTGCGGGTGGATAACCTGACCCGGCGTTTCAGCTACAACGTCGGTGGTCATCTCACACGACTGGATGAGATTGGCTATGGCGAAAATGCCGAGCGGCCCGAGCGCCATACGCTGTTCGAGCGTGATGCTATTGGGCGTTTGGTTGCCAAGATCAACCGTGATGCGAGCCAGACATTCGCATACGACGACGGCGACCGGCTGCTGAGCATCGCGCGGCACCCGACCGGCATCGGCAAGCAACTCGGGGTGACCGAGGAAAAACTGGAGTACACCTATGATCTGTTGGGCCGGCTGACCAAAGAGATCACACCCGCTGGCACCTTGGGCTATGAGTACGACCCACTCAGCAACCTGACCACGCTGACCCTGCCGGATGGGCGCAAGGTCAATCACCTGTACTACGGCAGCGGCCACCTGCACCAGCTGAACCTGGATAGTCAGGTGATCAGCGACATGGAGCGCGATGACCTGCACCGCGAGGTGTACCGGACCCAGGGCAAGCTCACCAGTTGCTTCGGTTATGACGCCATGGGGCGCAAGGCCTGGCAGTTTGCCTCGACCTTGCCGGCCGACAAGCTTTCGCAGGTGCACAACACCGGCATCAATACCTCGTTGCTGGTCGAGCACGCCTACAACCCGATCCACCGCCGTTACCAGTACGACCCGGCCGGTGAACTGGTGCGTACCCTCGACAAACTACGCGGTGAGATCAAGTACGAATACGAAGCCAACGGCCAGTTGCGCAGTCGTGATACTGGCTCCTTGATCGGCAGCGAGGAATTCCGCTACGACCCGGCAGCCAACCGCCTGGACTTCAATGCGCGGCAGTTCGACAAGGTCAAGGACAACCGGATCAAACAGTGGCGGGATCAAGAGTACCGCTACGACCCGTGGGGCAACCTGATCGAGAAGCGCTCGGGGCACTGCAAGCTGCAGCACTTTATCTATGACTGCGAGAACCGGCTGGTGCGGGCGGAGACGTTGGTCAATGGCAAGCTGGATAGCCAAGGCGAGTACCGGTACGACAGCTTGGGGAGGCGAATAGCCAAACAGGCGGAAATGAATGGCGAGGTAGAGCAGAAGCGCTTCCTCTGGCAAGGCTTGCGGATGCTGCGGGAGGAAACTCCTGGGCACAGCATCTTGTACCTGTACGAGCCGGGTAGCTATGCGCCGTTAGCGCGGGTCGATCAAGTTGAAGGGGAAGAGCAGAAGGTCTATTACTTCCATACGGATCAGATTGGCACGCCGCTGGAGCTTACGAACAGCGATGGCGCAGTCGTTTGGCAAGCTACGTACCGCTCGTGGGGCATGCTAGAGCAGCTAGATATTAGTGAAGTCGAGCAGAACCTTCGATTTCAAGGGCAATACTTCGACGTTGAGAGTGAGCTGCATTATAATACCTTCCGTTATTATGCGTCGGATATTGGGCGCTTTGTAACTCAAGATCCATTGGGTTTAGGTGGCGGTGTAAATATTTACCAATATGCGCCTAATGCCACTGCATGGATTGATCCTTGGGGGCTATCTTTCAAGAGTGTGAATTTTGAGGGTTCGCCTGAGTTGTTCCCCGTAACCGGCAACCAAAAAATATCGTATCTATTCAAATGCAAGGGTCTCGAGGTCGAGACTTTACTGAAGCTTACAAGCAAGCTGGTTTGTCAAAGGCTCAGGTCAAATCGATTGGTAAATATACTTGGCATCATTTGGATGATTTCGATCCTGTAACTGGTAAGGGAACAATGCAGTTAGTAACTCAGGCCGCGCACGAGGCTTCGTTGCCCCATACAGGGTCGGTGGCACAATTCGAGAAGCATTTCGGTTTGCCTTCTGGATCTTACGGGACACCTGAAACTGTAGCTATCTCGCAGGACAAGGGGTGGCTGAAAGGGCGCCCACAAAAAATAACTTCTACAACTTGTTGAGGACTATATGGTGGATGATTTTAAACTCTTCAATTCTGATGTCGCTATTTCAGGGCTTGATATTGATGCACTTGAGTCTGAAATCGGTATGAGATTTCCTGCGGAATTTAGGGCGCTATACCTGACCTTCAATGGGGGTGAGCCTAATCGGGCATTTTGGGCGGAAGAGGAAAATTATGAGCCGATTAGAGTTGAAGATTTTAAGAGTATTGCTAGTGATGGCGCTGTAGACAAGAATGAGACTAAGTACATAGGTGGTTGTTTCAGGTTGATGGTGAGCAGGAATGTCTTGCCAGCACACTTGGTGCCATTTTCCGTAGATGAGGCGGGTAACTTTATTTGCCTTGATAAAAATGAGGGCAAGGTGATTTATTTTGCGGTGGACATTTTTCAGCCCGATATTGATATGCATCTAAATCACATCAGTGCTCAACGGGTTCTTTCGTTTTCATTTCATGAGTTCATTGGGTCCTTGATTCATGAGGATCAAGTTGATCAGTGAGTGTGTGAGGTGTTGCACTGAAGGCTGAAAGCTTTTACTGGCTTTAGCGCTTTAGCGTGAATGTCAGTGAATGCTGGCTTTAATTCAACCTTCGGCGCTATACTTTCTAAGTGGATTTAGTGTGGCTGGGATCTTTAATAACTTAACGTCGGAGGGCTGAGGCGTTAGCCTCAGTCATTCCAGTAAACGAGTCACACTGAATAGAACGTCCTGCAGCAGTCAGGCGAGATTGCTCTTTTAGCCGATAATTCGACAACTAGGCCGTTGAAACGCTCACACAGTACCGCTACGACGAACACGGCCAGCTGAGCGCGGTGATCAACCGCAACGGCGACACCGTGCGCAGCTTCAGCTACGCCGACGGCCTGATGGTGACCCAGAGCAACGCGCTGGGGCTGGGCTGCCACTACCGTTGGCAAACCCAGGGCGACAAGCCACGCGTGGTCGAACACTGGACCAGCGACGGCGAGCACTACCACTTCCGCTACGATCTCGATAGCCGCACCAGCTGGGCCACCGACGTGCTCGGCCGCGAGCTGGAAGTGCAGTACAACGCCGATCACCGCGTGGTCGCCAGCCGCGACTACGGTGGCGAACGCTATGCCATCGAACTGGACGAGCAGGGGAACATGGTCGGCCTGACCTTGCCGGACGGTAACCGCCTGCAATTCAAGTACGACGAATTCTCCCGCTTGCTCGAAGAGACCGATCCGCTGGGCCGCAAGACCACCTACGAATATCACCACCTGACCACGCTGGTGACCCAGGTCAGCTACCCGGATGGCAGCACCTGGCGAGCGCGTTACGACGACAAGGGCAACCTGCTCGCCGAATTCGATGCCCTCGGCCAGATGACCGAGTACCTGAACAGCGATGACGGCCTGCCGCACACCATCATCGATGCGACCTACAAGTCCAAGTACCTGTGGTGGAACACCCTGGCCCAGGTCGAGCGCTACCAGGACTGCTCGGGCAAGAGCACGTACTACCGCTATGACGAGCGCCAGCACCTGGTCGCGGTAACGGACGCGCTGAACCAGACCACCACACTGGAGCGCAAGCCCGACGGCGAAGTGCTGCGCATCAGCCACCCGGACGGCACCACGGAAACCTTTACTTACAACGTCTACGGTCAGGTGCTCAGCCACACCGACGGCAAGGGCCAGACCACCCGCCTGATGCGCACGGCCCGTGGCCTGCCGAGCAGCCGTCAGGATGCCAAGGGCCAGCGGGTTCGCTACGAGTACGACAAGGCCATTCGCCTGACCGCGCTGGTCAACGAAAACAACGCCACGTACAGCTTTGGCTACGACGCTTCGGACCGGTTGAGCGAAGAAGTGCGGGTAGATAACCTGACCCGACGTTTCAGCTACAACGTCGGTGGTCATCTCACACGACTGGATGAGATTGGCTATGGCGAAAATGCCGAGCGGCCCGAGCGCCATACGCTGTTTGAGCGTGATGCCATTGGGCGTTTGGTTGCCAAGATCAACCGTGATGCGAGCCAGACATTCGCATACGACGACGGTGACCGGTTGCTGAGCATCGAGCGGCAACCGACCGGGATCGGCAAAAGCAGCTAAGATGAACGTGGTCCGATGGCTGAGGTTCTAAGCAGTTTCCATTCTAAGCATGAAAGGGTGGTGCACATATATTCTAACCAGTGGGAGAAAAGTTGGGTAGGAAGTGATGGATTAAGACGTCTTTTTAACAGCGCGCCGCCAAGCATGAATCGCGGTCCATTCAATACTTGGAAGAAATTTTATTGGAAAGCCAGAGCCTTGGATTTTTGAGGATATAAAATGAGCTATATAGATATTATAGAATCTGAAATCAACGCCAGCGGGGAAGAGCCTGCATGCGCAGGGGGGGCATCGGATGAAGCGATAGCAGGCTTTGAGAAAGCTCTTGGTGTTAATTTCCCATTATCATATAAATTGTTTTTGAAGAAATATGGTGCGCTGTCGTTTGCGGGTGATACTTACTATGGTATAACCAAGAGCGGTATTGGTGCAACGTCTGTTCCTAATGTGGTTTTTGCCACAAAAAGTGCTAGAGCTGATGGCGATGCAAATGAGTCGATGATTGTAGTGAAAGCTTCTGGCTATGGTCCGATTTATTCCATAGATGTCTCGACTCTCGGAGGTGCTGGAGAGCCGGTCATAGTTGAAACTCAGCTTTCGTTCAAGCGAACCAAGGAAAAAAATGTAATTTATCAAAGTTTTGAGGAGTTTTTTATTGGCTCGATAAGGCAAGCGATTAGGGAGCTTTGAGTTGTAGTGAATTCATTGTGGCTTTTTGTTGGTGTATGTTGGTTGAAAGTTGTTGAATAAGTGGTATGTAATTGTATCGTTGTGCAATTTTTATGAGTTGGGGCAAGGTTTGCTATCTTAGGGCTTAGGGAAACTCCGAACAAGTTGCTCATCAGTCGAAAATGGGCGGCTTAGGGATGCCGAAAAGCCCGATTTTCAGTCGCTGATTATTGGATAACCAAGGCAAAGCCTTGGTTATCTGGACTCACGGCCGCACCTCTCCCGCAACAGGCAATAATTGCCGGCGCACCATCCACAGACTCGACAGGGCAAACAGCGTGGTCAGTTGCGCCGTGTTCTTGGCCAAGCCGCGAAAACGAGTCTTTACATAGCCGAACTGGCGTTTGATCACCCGGAACGGGTGCTCCACCTTCGCACGCACTTGCGCCTTGGCCTTTTCGATCTTTCGTTCGTTGCTGGCCGTTCACCAGCTGAACCGGACGCAGATTTGGCGGCCAGGTACAGCAGCCGTGGCGTAGTTAAAGTACTGACGGGGGCCGGCGGCGCATTGGCGTCCGGCACCCAGGCTTACCTAGATGCGACGGAGGCAAAAAGCATCTCGGAGTTCTTCCAGAAGTCAGCTTACACCCAGCCGACCAATGCATTGGCCTTTGGTGTCGGTGTATTGGTCGGCGGGCTGACAGGGCCGGCTATAGTCGTGATTGCCTTGTCTTTGGGTGCGGGTTTGGCAGTTCAGTTTGTCATGAGTGACGATTTTTCGGGGATGGGCACTACCCTGGGTAATTTCTTGAAGGGGAAGGATTAAATGTTTAACACAGAACGTTTTTTTAAAAAAATCTGGTCGGTGTGGCTGCTGGTCGTGATATTGGCCCTGATGATGACCGGAGTGGCGCCGCCATTCATGGCGGTGCCGGCGATCCTGATCATTATCGTTATGACGCTGTGGTGCATCAATTGTGCTTACCGCAGTGAGCACTTTCTAAGTTTCGCGAATTTGCGCATGTTCTTCAATATGTCAGTTGCACCAATGTTCGCATCGCTGCTGACACTGGGTGTTACCTACAAAAAAATGAAGTTGGGAGCGGCAACTTCTTTGATGTTAGGGCTCGCGCCCGTCGTGCTGGTGTTGTTGACCTATGCAATGGCTTATTACTGGCGCAGTAAAAGTGATATTCTCCATTTTAAAGGGCAGCGCGTGGAATCCATCGAGCCGCCCCGGAAAGTTCAGTGGTGGCAGGCGGGTTTGGCGGCGGGCTTGAGCAGCGTGATCTATCCGCTGATGAAAAGCCATGACGTGCCGGCCACCGGGTTGATCTACTTCTTTGCGCTAATGTCCGTGTTCATGGTGTTTTACAATCGTGAAAAGATCAGTGCACTCAGAGATCTGAAAGTGCGCGAAGCGAAGGAAAACCGTCAATACACGTTCATGGATATTGAAACTATTCAGAGCATGCGTGCTGCCTCGTGGTTGGGCAGGCTTTTCGCCGTACGGGCGCGCTGATGTTCACCGTTACAGGGAGTAAATTATGCTAACTGACGTTCTTTCCATGCTCGCGCCGCAAAACAGGCGATTGTTCAAGCTGAATACCCTGACACAAACAGCCAACGATGAGTTTTTGCTTGAGCACTTTTCCGGCACTGAAGAGCTTTCCAAGCTCTATGAATTCGATCTGGCCTTGCTCAGCCAACAGAGCGATGTAAAGCTCAAGTCACTGATTGGCAGCCAGGCCACGGTAGAAATCGAGTTATCCAACGGCTCTTTCCGCCACATTAACGGTTATGTTCAGCGGTTTAGGGGAACTCCGAACAAGTTGCTCATCAGTCGAAAATGGGCGGCTTAGGGATGCCGAAAAGCCCGATTTTCAGTCGCTGATTATTGGATAACCAAGGCAAAGCCTTGGTTATCTGGACTCACGGGCGCACCTCTCCCGCAGCAGGCAATAATTGCCGGCGCACCATCCACAGACTCGACAGGGCAAACAGCGTGGTCAGTTGCGCCGTGTTCTTGGCCAAGCCGCGAAAACGAGTCTTTACATAGCCGAACTGGCGTTTGATCACCCGGAACGGGTGCTCCACCTTCGCACGCACTTGCGCCTTGGCCTTTTCGATCTCGCGCTTGGCTTGGTAGAGCACGCTGCGTTTGCTCAACTGCTTGTAGGTGCTGCGGCGGGCAGCGACCTGCCATATCACCTGCCGTCCCTCGTGTTCTGGCCGCTTTTCCAAGCCTGTGTAACCCGCATCCGCACACACGACATTCTCTTCGCCATGCAATAGCTGAGCGACCTCCGTCACGTCAGCTACGTTCGCGGCGGTACCATGAACGTGATGCACCAGACCCGATTCAGCATCCGCGCCGATGTGGGCCTTCATGCCGAAATAGTACTGGTTGCCCTTCTTCGTTTGTAAGAGTGCGATCCATGAACCCCACCTTCTAAAAGATAGGGCCTCAGCTTACCGTGGTATCTCTGGCGAGCAGTTCCATGGCAGCAAGGCTTCGTAGTCTGAGACCGACGACGCATACGGCAGGCGCTCAAGTACGTGGCGCAGCCACGTATAGGGCTCCTGGCCGTTGACCTTGGCGGTCTCGACCAAGCTGTATATCTGCGCACTTGCCGTGGCGCCCTTGGGCGTGTCACTGAACAGCCAAGCCTTGCGCCCAATGACAAACGGTTTTATCGCACGCTCTGCCAGGTTGTTGTCGATTGGCAAATGGCCCGCTTCGACATACCGTTCCAGGCGGCTCCAGTTGTTTGCCAGGTAATGCACCGCCTTGCCCAATACGCTTTGCGGCGTCACCTGGGCGTACGTCTTGTCCAGCCAGCTTTTCAGCTGACCGAGGATCGGTAAGCTTCTTTCCTGGCGACCGATGAACCGCTGTTCGTCGCTGACCTCCTTGAGGTCGCGCTCGATGTCATACAGCTTATTGATCATCGTCAGCGCCACATCGGCTCGTCCGGTCTTACCCTTGGGCTGCACCTTTTGTGCTTCGACGAACTTGCGGCGCGCGTGAACCATGCATGCCAGTCGCTCGATACCGGGCTGCAACGCCAAAGCGTTGTAACCCGCATAATCGTCGGTCATCACATAGCCGCGATAGCCTTGCAGCAGACGCAATGGTACTTCCTGCGCACGGCTGGTGGTGTAGTCGAACAGCACAACTTGTCGATCAGGCGGGCCACTGGCTTGCACCCACATCCAGGATTGGCTGGTCGGGTCTCGATCCGGTTCTTTCAACACCTGGACGCGAGTCTCATCGCAATGAATCACCGGACTTTCCAGCAGCCGATCACGCATCAGGTTCAACAGCGGCTGGAAGTATTTACTGCACTGGATCACCCAACGCGCCAGGGTTTGTCGTGGAACCTCGATGCCGTGGCGGGACAGCACACTTTCAAACCTGTGTAGCGGCAAGCCATCGACGTACTTGGTCGTCAGCAGCATGGCCAGCACGCTTGGGCTGGCCATGCTTTTTTCGATTAACTGGGCGGGCTTGTCAGCAGTGACAGGAGCAGTCTCGCAACCACGGCAGCCATAGATCTTGCGCACGTGTTTGAGTACGCGGATCTGCATCGGCACGATATCGAGCTGCTCGCTGGTTTCTTCGCCGATGACATGCTTACGGCAACCGCAGGCGCAGGTCAGTTCGTGTTCGGGCAACTCATGGATAACTTCGATACGTGGCAGATTAGCCGCCAGTGGCTTGCGCTTGCCACGGCGCTTGACCGGGACAACGACTTCTTCATCGGCATCATCGACTACAGCCAGCAGAGGGTCATTTTCCGCTTCATCGAACATGGCCAGTTGCGGCGTTTTGGGATCGACGGTTTGCTCGGACTTGCGGCCAAAGAAATGGTCACGCCATAACTTGATTTGTTCTTTCAGATCGTCAATTTGGACGATGTGGGCCTGATTGACTTCCTGCTCGCGCAAACGGGCAGCATAGCTCTCAAGCAATAATTGCTTGAGCAGGGCAGGATCGTCTGGGAGATTGTCGGGCACGGAAATCATGCCGCGGATTATACCGGGTCAGGCGACGTAGCGCGGAGTCAAAACCTGATGAGGACGGTTGCGCCAAAGGTCGAAACCGTCGAGCAGCCAATTGAGTTCTTGGACGGTCAGGACAATCGCTTCGTCGCTGGGCTCAGGCGACATTTTGAAGCGCTCGGCTTCCAGGCGCTTGAGCCAGAGGCAGAAGCCGTTGCGCTCCCAGTACAACACTTTGATCCGATTACGCGCCTTGTTGAGGAAGACGAAGAGCACGGGGTCGAACACGGCGACTTTGATATCCAGTTCTACCAAGGCAGTAAGGCCGTCGATGGACTTTCGAAAGTCCACAGGCTTGGGGTAGAGGTAGACTTTTTCGACTTTGCTGTCGGGGCGCATCATGCAGGGCTGGCTCCAGAAGGAAATCGGGAGCACAGCATCGGGCATCAGGTAAGCGCTTTGAATGTGGGGTTCATGGAGCACTTACGTTTGTAAGCGCTCCATAAACCCCACCTAACCAAAGATGGGCAGCGCACCTAGCTGTGTATGTGAGGTGTGCAATTCCATGGCAGTAGCGCTTCGTAGTCTTCGACTGAGCACGCCTGCGGCAGGCGTTCCAGTGCGTGGCGCAGCCACGCATAGGGTTCTTGGCTGTTGGCTTTGGCCGTTTCTACCATGCTGTAAAGTTGTGCGCTGGCAGTGGCACCTTTGGGCGTGTCACTGAACAACCAGTTCTTTCTCCCGATGACAAACGGGCGGATCGCACGCTCAGCCGCGTTGTTGTCCATCGGCAAGTAGCCGTACTCGACGTAGCGTTCCAATTTGCTCCAGTTGCTGGCCAAGTAACCGATGGCCTTGCCCAAGGCATTCTGCGTCGTGACCTGAGGTTGCGTTTTCTCTACCCAGTTTTTCAGCTGAGTCAGCAATGGCAGGCTGCGCTTCATGCGGGCAACCTTACGATCTTCGTCGTCACTGTCCTTCAAGTCGCGCTCGGCGCCATAGAGCTTATTGATCAGGTTCAATGCGATGTCAGCGCGTCCTGTTTTGCCCTTGGGTTGTACTTTCTGCGCTTCGACGAACTTGCGGCGCAGCTGATGGCGTTTGGTGGGGCTCTGTTAGGAGGTGGCCTAGGCGCGAAAGGCGGAAAAGCATTTGACGCCCGATATGAGATCCGGTCTCATGGTTTCGGTTCTAACCTCGGGAATATTAAAGTTGTTAGACGGGCTGCACCTCCACCTACACCTAAGAAAGGAATATCTCCACAGCTTTGCCAGAAGTTGCGAGCGAAGACGCCCAGCAAAGAAATCCAGGCGATGGTGAATAAGGATGTTGTATTACCCATGAAGGATCCAGCGCTGCCGGGGCTGGAAGTTACAAAGCCGCTGCATGCTGATCATATCGTCCCGATGAAGACGATTACAGAAATGAAAAGATTTGATAAATTGACATTTGAACAGCAAGGCGAGATATTGAATTACAAGCCTAGTTTTCATGGGTTGAGTGAGACTGCTAATACCTCGCGCGGCGCTAAAACTTACTCAGAATGGGCTCAGTATAAAAAGGTGGAGTAGATGTTGTTCCTGGTTTCAGAAGTAGTATGATGGGGCGAGCGATGAAATTGGAAGTTGAGTTGCGAGAAATGATATCTGGTGTTTTGTAGGAGAAATTAAATGATTACTCTTGATAATATTTTGCAAGATCTCAGTGTTGAGTTTTCTGGTCGTAAGTTGTGCTTTGATCTCAAAGACATCCCTCAAGATGTCGTCTTGCCCGCTAGTTGGGAGGGTTTCGGGCTTGGTCTTGATCTTGCGCCTGTATATCCTGAAGGTTGGGATTCATTTTTAAATGAGTTTCCAACAACGCTCGCGCTGTTCAAGGACTGCCTGCTGGGCACCGTATTATTGATAGATGCTGAGATTGAAATGGTGTATGTCTTTCATGATGGCACCAGTTTCTACTATTATGTAGGGGGGAGGCCTGTGGAAAGGGCTGAGGCTGAGGAATTCAAGCACCTTCCCAGTAGGCTTCAAGATTTTTATCGTGAAGTGCATGATGGGTACACTTTCTTTCCAGCGCGCTCAATGGGGCCGCAATGCCTTAGTGACCAGTCACGTGTTTCCGACTTAGTTGATGAGGAGGACGACTCTTTTGCTGATAAGTGGATTACGGTATTCTCGAATGGCGCCGGAGACTATGTCGCGGTAGAAGCCGACAAGCAAGATGATACGGAAGGCTTGATATGGTGGCATGAAGATCCTGTGACTCCAGAAATGGGGATTGATATTTTTGAAATTATGGATGCATGGATGGCGATATTCCTAGAGGATACTAAGTCTCGTAATGAGTTGATGGTTAAATTTCATTGATTATTGTTAATTATGGCGATGCTGAGGTGTTGATTGGACTACTGGCTTCGCCCCGTTTTCAATGTGCTGTGATTTTTCTTGCTTGCCGAAGCCAGAGTTGACATTGGCTACGGCTCGAACAGAGAGTACCGTAAGGCCGCAGTCTGTTCGCGCGCGCCACCATGGGTCGCTTGATTATCAAGCTCAATCTGGAAACCCATTAGCAATTCACCTACGACGATGGCTTCGTGCTGTTGTTTTGAAATAAGGTTTAATTGGTTCGTTTTCTGTGTGGTTTTGTTTTTTAAAAATTAGTAGTGTGTAATCGCTTGGGGAGAGCTATCATTTTCTTGCAAGTTCTTAGTTTTTACGTCATCTGACTAACTTAACTAATGCGCTGAACAAGACCACCACGCTGGCGCGCAAGCCCGACGGCGAAGTGCAGCGCATCAGCCACCCGGACGGCACCACGGAAACCTTTACCTACAACGTCTACGGTCAGGTGCTCAGCCACACCGACGGCAAGGGCCAGACCACTCGCCTGATGCGCACGGCCCGAGCGCCATACGCTGTTCGAGCGTGATGCCATTGGTCGCCTGATCACCAAACTGAATAGCGACGCACAACAGCGATTCACCTATGACGACGGTGACCGTTTGCTGAGCATCGAGCGGCTACCGACCGGGATCGGCAAGCAGCTTGGGATCACGGAAGAAAAGATTGAATACACCTACGACCTGCTCGGCCGTCTGACCCAAGAAATCACCCCTGACAGCACGCTCGGCTACGAGTACGACCCACTCAGCAACCTGACCACGCTGACCCTGCCGGATGGGCGCAAGGTCAATCGCCTGTACTACGGCAGCGGCCACCTGCACCAGCTGAACCTGGATGGTCAGGTGATCAGCGACATGGAGCGCGATGACCTGCACCGTGAGGTGTACCGGACCCAGGGCAAGCTCACCAGTTGCTTCAGTTATGACGCCATGGGGCGCAAGGGCTGGCAGAAGCCAACGGCCAGTTGCGCAGCCGCGATACCGGTTCGCTGATCGGGAGCGAGGAATTCCGCTACGACCCGTGGGGAAACCTGATCGAGAAGCGCTCGGGGCACAGCAAGCTGCAGAGCTTTAGCTATGACTGCGAGAACCGGCTGGTGCGGGCGGAGACGGTGGTCGATGGCAAGTTGGAAAGCCGAGGCGAGTGCCGGTACGACAGTCTTGGGCGGCGGGTGGCCAAGCAGGCGGAAATCAACGGCGAACTCGAACAGAAGCGCTTCCTCTGGCACGGGCTGAGGATGCTGCGTGAGGAGACGCCTGCGAAGAGCATCTTGTACCTGTACGAGCCGGGTAGCTATGCGCCGTTGGCGCGGGCTGATCAGGTTGAAGGGGAAGGTCAGAAGGTCTATTACTTCCATACGGACCAGATTGGTACGCCGCTGGAGCTGACGGACAGTGACGGCAAAATCGTTTGGCAGGCGACATATCGTTCGTGGGGAGCGTTAGAGCAACTGGTTATCGGTGAGGTCGAGCAGAACCTTCGGTACCAGGGCCAGTACTTGGATGAAGAATCGACTTTGCACTACAATATCTGACACCAATGGAGGTAATAAGATTAATTCGTACGACCATGAGAGGGAAATGAGATCCGCAACTCGCCAGCAGTACTTTGAAAATAGCTTCAATGAAAAACATCAACTCTCGGTAGAAAAAATTAATGTCGAGCTCCATAGCCTGCTGAGGAGTTTTAACGATGGGGTGGTGGAATGCACCGAACCAAACTGAATTGATTATTGGCGATATTCCCTTGGATCGGATTGGGAATCTTTTGGAGGAGCTGCAGGAAATATATCTCGAATCTTTGGGGCGGCGGCCGACGATTGATGAGTTACAGTATATGATTGAATTGTCTCTCAAAATTAATGGTCCCGGCTTGTTTCACGAACTGCAAATCAGTTCAGCTAATCATGAGGATTTTCTAGTGCGCAAAGATAAAGCTGTCAAGTACTCTGCAGGTGATGTTGTTGCATTCAAGATTGATGAGAAGTTATATGGGTTTGCGAGGCTGATAAAGAAGATTGAATTAGGTTATGTATCTGAAATTTACTCTGAAACAGCTGCTTCGCCCAGCGAAGGTCTATCTGTGATAAATAAAATAAAAAAATTCCCGGCCATATTGGATACTTTTTCGTTATTGGAAATGGGGGAGGGGGAGTGGTGTGTAGTTGGTAATGCGAAAGGGGAAAATGATGAGAAAGTGGAACGGCTGAGATTTGTGTTCGGAACTGCTCCATATGACTTGAAAAGCATAGATGTTAATGAGAATGAGCAAAAAATATCGGAAGACGATTCTACAGGGTTGCCTCCATACGAGCAGATGGGAGATGAAGACGTCAAGGAGCTCTTTGAAGACGATTGATATTTGAAAAGTAGTATTGATGCGTGCGTAGTGATTATAGTGTTTTTTTGCTTGCTTGGCATATGCGGGTGAATATAGGGTGCATGAATTTTAAGTTTTAGTTTCTGTTGTGTTGATGCATCTGGCGCTTATTTTTAGATGCGGGAATAGTGATTTTTTGGCAGGGGCTTTTGGTTCCCAGCGAGCGATCTTTAACATCATTGAAGCAGAAGCGGGTGCCGACTTTGTTCATTCGCTTTTTAAAGGGATGCTTCGCTTCTCGGGCGAAATCGACAGCCGCTAGTGTTTCCACAACGTCTACGGTCAGGTACTCAGCCACACCGATGGCAAGGACCAGACCAACCGCCTGATGCGCACGGCCCGTGGCCTGCCGAGCAGCCGCCAGGATGCCAAGGGCCAGCGGGTTCGCTACGAGTACGACAAGGCCATTCGCCTGACCGCGCTGGTCAACGAAAACAACGCCACGTACAGCTTTGCCTACGACGTGTCGGACCGGCAGAGCGAAGAAGTGCGGGTGGATAACCTGACCCGGCGTTTCAGCTACAACGTCGGTGGCCATCTCACACGACTGGATGAGCTACGCGGCGAGATCAAATACGAATACGAAGCCAACGGCCAGTTGCGCAGTCGTGAGACCGGCTCGCTGATCGGCAGCGAGGAGTTCCGCTACGACCCGTGGGGCAACCTGATCGAGAAGCGCTCGAAGCACAGCAAGCTGCAGCACTTCGCCTATGACTGTGAGAACCGGCTGGTTAAAGCTGAAACGTATGTCGGTGACAGACTGGAGAGCACCGGGCAGTACCGGTATGACAGCCTGGGACGGCGGGTGGCCAAGGGGCTGAAATCAATGGTGAGGTCGAGCAGAAGCGCTTTCTCTGGCAAGGCATTGAGAATGCTGCGCGAGGAGACGCCTGGGCAGAGCATCCTGTACCAGTGCGAGCCGGGTCGCTATGCGCCGTTGGCGCGGGTTGATCAGGTTGAAGGGGAAGGGCAGAAGGTCTATTACTTCCGTACGGATCAGATTGGCACGCTGTTGGAGCTGACGGACAGTGACGGGAAGATCGTTTGGCAGGCGACGTACCGTTCTTGGGGTGAGATAGAGCTACTGAAGATCAATCAAGTTGAGCAGAATTTACGATTTCAGGGACAGTACTTAGACTCGGAAACCGCCCTCCATCAGGGGCGCGGCACTCAGCGGAAGATGTATTACGGTATAGGTATCATAATACATCTGGGTCCGATCAGGCCCCTAAACCGATATTTTTTGGCGACGGCCAAGCTGGCAAAAATATTGACAGGGGGCTCGAGCAGCGAGTTTTTTAAGATCGCGGTGGGCTTGCGGAAACCTCGAGCTTACTAAGCCCAGTCGGAGCCAAAAATCCCAATGCGGCCACCTATCTCGCAGCTGCAGATGAATATAAAGTGAAAGCCAGCGCGGCTAAAGTTATTAAAACAGGAGCTTATGGATGTTGAAAAGAGTGAGGTGGGTTGAGAATTCGGTTTTGGTCGTGAAGTTAGATGATGCTCTCTTTACCTTGGCCCAAATGAGAGTTAATGGGTTGATGGAGTTTTTTGATGTTTTTAGCGATAATGATGATTGGCGAGGTTGTGATCTGAATATTGCTGACTTGCTGTTTTGTATTTTTGTTGCAGAGAAGCGGCTAAAGTCTTTGTTTGTGAGGGTTCTCGAAGAAGGCGAGGTGGTAGTAAATCACCGCCCCATTCCTAGGCAAATGCTTTCTTTTGAATGGGTTGCCGAGGATACTTATACTGCTGACCTTATCGAGTTAACTGACCGATACTCGAGCGTTGGGGCACGGGTGATTAAATCAAATCTTTCTGTTGACGCTGATTTGGATGTTATCAATTCGCATGATTTTTGTGGTGTCTTTGGTGGGCCGGATAAGCTCAAAAATAGACTTAAATTTTTTCATGATGCAGGCGTTAATTGGGATGAGCAAAAAAAATTCATATACCCAAGCTTGGAGCGGCCTGAAAATTTCCCCGTGACTTAGTAAGCCCTATATCGGCAGATTGGATTCGAATATGGAAATCCCTGATATTTTTTTGAGCCGATTGCAGTTTTCAGAAGATGGTGCGTATTGCTTAGCTGACTTATCACCTATGTTGAATCGATTGGTGGCTGATTTGATTGAGGCGCCTCGTTACCATGTCGGCTCAGCACCGTCTCGAAGCGGTGCACTGGCAGACTATCGACGTGCTTGGTGGTCTGCAACATGGCCAGCACTCTGGGGCTGACCATGCTCTTTTCGATCTATTTGGCCGGCATGTCAGCGATGACTGGAGCGGTTTCGCAACCACGGCAGCCATAGACTTTGCGCACGTGTTTGAGCACACGAATCTGCATCGGCACGATATCGCGTTGTTCGCTGGTTTTCTCGCCAATCACGTGGTTGCGGCAACCACAGGCGCAAGTCAGCTCGTGCTCGGGCAAGTCATGAATGACTTCAATGTGTGGCAGGTCAGCCGACAGTGGTATGCGTTTGCCACGCTGCTTGGATGGCGTTACGACTTCTTCTTCGGCATCAAGTCGGCGAGGATGATCTCGGTATAACTATCGAGCATAATAAGTCGATGGTTTGATATTGGGGTGGGCAGGGGGAATTCAAATGGGGCTGTAAGAAATGGTTTTTGTAATAATATGAGTCTAAATTACACTCGGCTGAACAATTCAGAGGGTGCTAAGATGGGCGCTTCTAGGATTGGGTGTCGGCAAGATTTTGGGCCGAATTACGTATAGGGTGATGAATTATATGATATCGAAAAGTGACTTGCTTGAAGAGTACGACAGTGTAAAAGTACTTGCTGGAGATATATATTTTTTTCAAGACAAAATGCGGGATTATACCTATAATTATTGGTTGAGGTCTTCCGGGCTTCAAGATTTGATTGTGGTTTGTCAGGATGAGCTAGTCGATCAGCTAGCGATTGATGTTATAAGCTCCGTCTCGTCAAATTTAAATTTATTCGCCCCAACGGTATTTGAGCTCAAGGGCGTTACAGCGACCTTCACGCACGTAATGGTGGTTCCGCCCATCTACCATGGCTATTTGAAAGACGTGGAAGGTGTCGATAGAAAAAATCTTTTTTTATGTCTGCCAATTTATAGATGTGAGTTTTCTGGTTGCGAGTCAGTAGATGATTTTAGGGAGTTGCGTTTGCACTATATTCCGGTCCTGAACTGGCACAGGGAAAAGCATCCTAAAATGCGCGTCTATTTTGATAATCCCAGGACGGGCGGTGGGACTGACGAGGCTGGCGCCTATTTTCAGTGGTCAACCCTGCTTAGAGAGATTGGTAATATCAATGGCGTTTCAGACGGATTTATTGAGCTTACAAACTGGTCCGGACAAGTCGTAGAGGTTATTTCTTCTAGTGCAGATGTGTATGTTTTGATAAAGGATCGGCGGGACGAGCAGGTACTTTCGCTGGATGATCTAATTTTTAAGATTAGAGCTTTCGTGTTTGCCTGATTGTATTTTCTGTATCTGTTGATCTTAAGTCTACAGGGGGCCACGAACAAATTTCGCGAGCGCTATCAGGACTGCTCGGGCAAGAGCACGTACTACCGCTATGGCGAGCGCCAGCACTTGGTCTCGGTAACGGACGCGCTGAACCAGACCACCACGCTGGAGCGCAAGCCCGACGGTGAAGTGCTGCGCATCACCCGGATGGCGCCACGGAAACCTTCAGCTACAACGTCTACGGTCAGGTGCTCAGCCACACCGACGGCAAGGGCCAGACCACCCGCCTGATACGCACGGCCCGTGGCCTGCCGAGCAGCCGCCAGGATGCCAAGGGCCAGCGGGTTCGCTACGAGTACGACAAGGCCATTCGCCTGACCGCGCTGGTCAACGAAAACAAGGCCACGTGCAACTTTGCCTACGACGCTTCGGATCGGCTGAGCGAAGAAGTGCGGGTGGAATTGGACGATTTATTTCTCATGACCCCATAAGCTTGCTGGGTGGTGATAATTTATACATTTTCGCACCTAGTACCACTGGATGGATTGATCCTTGGGGGCTAAGCTGTCGGCCAGAGTATCTGGGCAGAACGCCGGGCAAATTTAACAGGACCGGCCGAAAGCTAATTGGAATGATAGAGGTGGATTCTTTGGAGCTAAGTCTAAGGAGGTTATGAAGTGGATGCTGGATCCGAAGAACTATGATCTAGAGCATTATTCGTACAACAGGTCGGCAGGTGCAAAATTGAATCAGTTTTACCGGTCGCCAGATAATATTGTTGGTCCGCACGAAAGTTTTCAGTATTAAGGTGCTTATGAAAGATCTGTCGGAAGTGAACTTGCAGCTGTCTCAAAGAATAGTAGTGGTTGTGGAGTCTGGAAATGAATTACAAGAGAAAGGAGATTATCAGGCTGCTTTAGAAAAGTACAAAGAATCGTGGAGTATGCTTCCTGACCCAAAAGAGCAGTTGGATCTTTCCCATTGGATCGAAAAATGCAATTCCGAGGTCTATTTAAAGCAGCAAGATTATGAAAGTGCGAAGATATGGGCGCTCAAGGCGATTGAGTCGAAACCACCTCGAGAAACGTCCAGTTTTATTATTCTTGGTGCATGTTTTCTCGGGTTGGGTGAGGAGAGACATGCATTTGACGAAATGAAAAAAGCTTTCGAAATGGGCGGCGAGAGAGCATTCAAGGGATTTGATAAAAAGTATCTCGCCTTCTGGTTGAAGGCCATATGATCCTGCAACTGCTGAGTTAGAAGTTTTGGATGGGGATGAGAAAACGCTGACGATTCAAGTGCAGCAAACTAACTGCAAAGCTCGGACACGTGCCAAGGTCGAGCATCCGGTTCGGGGGATCAAGCGCCATTTCGGTTTCGTGAAAGTGCGTTTTTGTGGGCTGATGAAAAACACGGCTCAGTTGACCACACTGTTCGCCGTGTCGAACCTGAGGATGGCTGGAAAACAGCTGATGGGTATGGGTGAACTGCGCGCTTAAAAGGGAAATCTGGGCGAAAAGCCTCTGAAAACATGACGCATTGAGCGCTTTTTCGATAGATAGCTCTGCGTGATGGGGAAATATCAACTTACCGCCCCGCACGGCAAGTTGATCGGCGCTTCCTTAGATGCGCTTTGTTTCTGCATGTTGATTATGTGCTTTCTGGTCAAGACGCTTAGATTAGGCACAATTGGCGCTCTGTGTCTGATTGATCAAATGGATTGAACTCATGAAAAGATGGCAAGGCTGCCCGCCCATCATCCCTGGGAGGGTTTCTCCCCCATGCGCGCCTTGAGCTTGTGCAGGGTAGGGGACTCGCCCCCGGACAGCTCGATACGAAACTCGGCGAAGGCGTGCTCGAGATCGGCATACTGCTGCAGCCCTTCTTCGGTGAACAGATAGCTTCCGGGGATGTCACGCCATTCCATCGGGGTGCGGATCCGCTGCTGCTTTGCCGCGTTCAACAAGAGCGTCAGTTCTACACTCAACTTCATGGCGGCCGGGTCGTGTGACTTCAGCCGGTCAATGATGACACGCAGCGCTATCGATTTTTGCCGGAGTGCGTAAATGTCCATCGTGGCTCAGCCTGCTGGGTGTAGGGTTTATAGCTTTCGTCAGTGACTGCGCTCGATGTTCAGTGGCGGGCCTGATCGAACGTCGGCAATCAATCGGGCAGTTGAATTTTGAGGCCACGAGCCGACTGGATGGCTACGTAATAGGCGTCTTTCAGTGCTCTGGCCAACTCGGGGTCATTTTCTTCGAATTCTTTCGAGGCAATGGCACCGATACTGAGTTGGTGGAGTTTCGATTTATCTTGCTCACGCCCTTCGAACACGGCTTTCACATAGTCAAGTTGGTTTAGTAGCATCCCATAAATGGGGTAAGCGGGACAGGCCTTGTTCCGCTGCGCGGTCATGTCGATAGCCTTCTGTACATAGCCGAGGGGGGTTGTGGGTTTCATAATGCACCTGGTGTTATCAGTTTGAAGAGCTCGCGTTGGCCAGAGGTGATCTGCCGAGCACCGCCAATGGCGTTATAGGGTGGGGAAGGAACGGACCAGGTATCCAGCACCGGTGCCGAGGTGCTCCTCAGCAGCGTGACCTTCTCAGTGCTCTGGTAGACGTTCCCGATCTTGAGCACGATGTTTTCCGTTTTGTAGATCTGGCCAAGCGGGTTGATCCCCAGTTGCCCTGGCACCACGTCAGGGGTAGGAGAGTACCACATGCCTTGCCGGCCGCCGGGCACCTGGAATTGCCAAAGTGTCTTGCTCCGGTTGACTGTTTCCGTGAAGACTGGTTGAGTGAAGTCCAAGCCGTTCATGTAGCTTCGTAGTCGGCAGGCTTAGAGCCCTGTGACTTGAAGAAGTTTACAGCAGTTTCCTGGTTGCCTCGTATGTTGATGTCCTGTGCCAAGTTACCCGTTCGAGCGAACTTCTTGTTCAGGTACTCCCTACGGGAAACTTCCATTAAGCCTGGCTTATCCGGTGCCTGAGCAATGGGTGGTCGATCGGGTAGTGGTCGCAATGGCTCCGGTTGCGCTTTTGCACGAGAGATCGGTGTGGCCTCTTTGGGCTGCAACTCCGGCTGCGCCAACAGCTTCTGCTCATTCTTCGCCAACCAGGCCGCCAGCTGCTTGTTGGAGATCTCGGCCTGCAGCCGAGCGCTCCGGGCGGCAACGCTTTCCATGCTGCTCATGACGCCGCCTTCAGCTGCCCCCGAGTAAGGTAGGTGACGATGGCTGTCAGTAACAGCAGCACCAACTGCTCCTGCCCGCGAGCAAGCTGGCGTGCAGCGCGCTCGACACGCTCCTGGGCCTGCGCCGCGGAACCGCCGCTCGGGTCCAGGCCAGCGGGCTTGAGGCCATCCTCGGCGAACCAGGCCTTGCTGAAGGGTCGACAGGCCGGCAGGACCTGATAAAAATACTCGGCGATGGCGGACAGCCCAGGCCCATGAGGATCAGGTTGCCGACCTGCAGGCCAATGCCGGCGCCAAAGGCGAACGCCCCGGCCACAGTCCCAAAGGCATGACGGCGGAGGAGCGTAGTGCTTTCGATACGTTGGTTGAAAGTCTTCAACTGCGCTATCTGCCCGCGAACGAGGGGATGCTGAACAGGCCGAATCAGCATGACTGCGGCTGCTGCGAGATTAGATGATCCAATCGAGCACTCCAGCGCTTTAGGTAGATTGCTTGCTGGCTTAGCAATTGGTGCAGGCGCGGCACTCATAGGTATTGCCGTTATCGGGACCGGCGGGCTTGCGGCTGTAGCGCTAGCCGCGATGGTTGGCGCGGGAGCAGCTACCGGCGCTGGATCGGTCAACTGATTGGTAGCCTATCTTTCGCTTGTAGTGAAACAGGGTAAATACGATCAGGCTCAAGTAACGTTTATATAAATGGAAGCCTGCTGCGAGGGCTCATCTGGATAATGCCGAGTATTCGGATCATCCAGGGGGGCTAAGATATTGGCCCAGGGTAGTGACTCGGTTTATATCAATGGTCAGCCTGCGGATCGAGTCGGTGACCGGACAGTTTGTGATGCAAAAATAAGTACTGGCTCCCCCAATGTGTGTATAGAAGGGGGAACAGCGACGACTGATGCAATTGCCCCGGAAGTTCCTGTTTGGCTTGAGCGTTCGGTGATGGCGTTGGGGCTGGCTAGCGCTTTTGCACTGGCAAGTCCAGTGTTGGTGATGGCGGGGTTGGCAGGTGGTATTGCGGGGCATTGGGCTGGCGGTGAGCTATTTGGTGAAGGCTCTGATGGCCAGAAACTGATGGCATTTGGTGGTGCTCTACTTGGGGGCGGTATTGGGGCCAAAGGTGGGAAAGCTTTCGATGCGCGATATGAGTTTAAGTCTCAGAGATTTGGCTCTAACCTTGATAACGTCAAGCTTGTAAAAAAACCGGTTCTCCTTGTTCCCATGAAGAAAATTACAGAAATGGAGATCTTTTCCCGGTTGACTTTCGAGGGTCAAGTAAAGGTGCTAAAGTACGAGCCGAACCTCCAAGGGTTGAGTGAAGTGGCAAATACGTCAAAAGGAGCAAAGTCTTTCACTGAGTGGGAGCTGTACAAGAAGGGGGGTATTTCTGTTGGTCCGGCGTTTCGTTCTGCCATGATAGATAAGGCCGCTAAATTGGAGCCGGAATTACAGCAGTATATCAATGGTTTGCTTTTGGGGTATTGAGGTGATATGAAGATGAATTGGTCTGATTCTTTAAGGCTGCGTATTACAGGCGAGCTAAAGGGTTATGATGTGTATTTTTCAGCTGACGATGTTCCTCTTGAAGTAGACTTTCCCAAGCAGTGGCTTGGGTTTGGTTTTCTCGATAGTGAAAAAAAACATATTCCTGTGGAGTGGGCTGATTTTTCTGAGTTTTTGCCTTGGGTAAGCGCGTGGCTCGACAAATGTGTGTTAGGAACTGTTTTGGCAGTGAGTGATAGGCCGTATCTCATGTATGTATATGGCGAGGGTGGTGATTTGTATTTCTATATGGGGGGGGCTCCGCTAGGCGTTGAAGGGTCAGATCTCGATAGTTATCCCTGCCTTCCTGCGAGCTTCAGGCAGTTCTATTCAAGGTTGCATAATGGCTTTGGGTTCTATATTGGTTGTACTATGGGGCCATCAAGGTTGGAAGATTTTGTTCCAATCAAGGATTTGTGCGATGAAGATTATCCGACGCTTCCTGATATGCTAGGAGTTTTTTCTAGCGGTGCTGGTGATTATTTGGCTTTAGGTGATGACCCATTCAAAGACGAGGCTTTTATCTGGTGGCATGAAAAGCCAGAAAGTCCCACAGAAGGAATCGATTTATGGAATGTGATGGACTCATGGATGTCAATTTTTTTGGAGAACTCTGACTCTAACGAGTGATGTTAGGTATGAATGTTTGCGATAAGATTGAATATAGGCAGTGCATGCCGTAAGCCAGCGAGCCCAGGGGAAGTGGCTTTGCGCGAAACTTTCAGGCTAGGTGATGATTCGAAGACTATTTCTCGACTAGCAGTTTTCAGTCGATTTCGTTTTTGCGACCTGATCGCCAGAGGGCATGAGGGCGAGACGATGAGTGAGGTTGGTATGTTCTCTAAAGGTGACTTATTGCAGTCCTTTGCTTGCGTGGATGAATACGCCGGTTGCTATTTTTTTCAGCACAAGCTTCCCAAAGTAGTTTATGAATATTGTTTGAAAAGTGCAGATAGGAGAGACCTGCTGGTTATATCTGAGGGCGTAAGTGACAGGGAGTTTTCTTTGGTGGTTGTTGAGCAGGCGCCTGAGTCCTTGAGCCAGGATAAGAGTATAATATTTGATATTGCTCCGAATAAGTATGAGTTTACTCATGTGTTGGTTGTGCCCAATAGTTATCACGGCAGCTTGAAAGGACGGCTGGAGGCTAAACGAGAGAACTTGCATCTTTGTATTCCTATACATCGGTGTGAGTTTTCGGGAGGCGAATCTGAGGGTGAATTTAAAGAAATGATTCAGCGTATGATTCCTGTCTTTCGTTGGAGTAGGAAGGTTTGTCCTAAAATTAAAGTGTATTTTGATAATCCAGGGACTGAAACCGGCACCGATGAGGCTGGCGTGTTGATGAAGTATCCTACACTATTATCGGAGATAGAGAATCTCGGTGGTGTGATTAATGGATTTATTGAGATTACAAACTATAAGGGCGAAGTGGTGGAAGTCCTGTCTCCAAAAAAAGAGGTGTTTACTCTAGTTCGTAACCGGAAAGATGAAGAAGTACTCACGTATTCTCAATTGGTCGAGGCTTTGAACGGTTTTGTTTTTGCTGGATGATGGGGTTTACTAGGCAGAAGTTACTGGGATTGGCGGTCTTTAAAATGCAAATTTTAGGTGACGACCGCTGGCTTTGAGGCGGTCGGATGTTTTACTTTCTATTTTAACACTGGCCCTGGCGAGATTGCCGAAGACTCCGGCGTACCGCTGAAGTCGATGCCGGGCCAGCACGTCAGTATCCGAATCGAGCTGGCCGAAGGTGGCGCTCAGTACATAACCGGCTACCTCACACGCTTTGCCAGCATCGGCAGCGACGGCGGCATGGCACGCTATTCCGCTAACCTCAACCCGTGGTTCTCGATGCTGAAGAACCGCGTCGACACGCGGATCTTCTAGGGCAACACGGTCGAGGAAGTGGTTACCGAGGTGTTCGCCCTGTGCCCGGCGTTCTCTCGTCACGAGTTCCGCCTGACCCGCCCTCAGAAGCGCTACACCTACGTCACTCCAGTACCGTGAAACCGACTTCAACTTCGTCCAGCGCCAGCTGGAGGAGCTTGCGAAGTTCGGCCTGCTGTTCGTCGTCTTGCTGACGCTGCTCTTGGGGCTTGCTGTAGACCTTGATCCAGGCGTAGAGGCTGTGCACGGACATGCCCAAGCGCTGGGCGACATCGGCGACAGGTTTACCTTTCTCGGTCACTTGCTTGACCGCTTCGATCTTTAATTCTTCGGGGTAACGCTGACGACTCATGGCACCTCCTATTTGGGCCTCATTATGAGGCTTGGAGGTGTCTATGAAACCAGGGGCGATTCAGGTTGATCCCCAGCAGCGTGTTGACAGGGTAGTTTTTGCCGGTGTTTCCTTTGGGCAGTTCTGCCTGCCCGGCATTCGGGAATGTGAACCAGGTCGCATCAAGTTCGATGCATGGTGGCACTTTTCCTGGAGCAGGCAGTCGCATGATCCCGTACAGCTTGCGCGACACGCGCGTCTGCAGGATACGCCCGCACCATCAGAGTTGTAGCTGAGCACCGCGTTAGCGTGCTGGCCGTGTTTTCAAGGAGATTCGCATGATCATGGACCTCGCCTCCGCGCTGCTGTCGCCGCAGAACCGCCTGTTCAAGGTCCACAACCTGGCCAATCCCGAGCAGCAACTGCTGCTAGAAACCTTCAAGGGCGTCGAGGGCCTGTCGCGGGCGTTCAACTACGAACTGCTGCTGGTCTGCGAAGACTCCGGCGTACCACTCAAATCCATGATGGGGCAGCACGTCAGCATCGAAATCGAGTTGTCCGAAGGCGACCCGCGCTACATCACCGGTTACCTCACACGCATCGCCAGCGACGGCGGCATGGCGCGCTACACCGCTACCCTCGACCCGTGGTTCTCGATGCTCGAGAACCGCTTCGACACGCGGATCTTCCAGGGCAACACGGTCGAGGAGGTGGTCACCGAAGTATTCGCCCTGTGCCCGGCGTTCTTCTGTCATGAGTTCCGCCTGACCCGCCCGCAGAAGCGCTATACCTACATCACCCAGTACCGCGAGACCGACTTCAACTTCGTCCAGCGACTGCTGGAGGAAGAGGGGATGTTCTACTACTTCGAGCACACCGCCGAAGGCCACACCATGATCATCTGCGATGACTCCAGCACGCTGGTGGATATCCCCGAGCAGCCGCAAATCCGCTTCCACAGCGCCTCGGTCACCGAGACCGCCGACTCCATCACCCAGGGGAGCGGCAACCGCCAACTGCAGTCCGGCAAGATGGCTACGCAGACCTTCGATTACCGCCAGCCCAGCATGGGAACATGAGGCTGTCGACCAGTTTAGGCATGTAGGGTCTGACTTGATTAGAGTAATTAAAGGAGTTGATTATGGTAATCACTAGCGGTTCATTGGCGGCGAATCTGGTTGGGTCGTCTGCTTATAGGGAGTTACTTGCGGAGCTAGTCGACGCTACAGGTATTGAGGTTGAGCCGGAATATGAAGAAGTATTCGCTCGTCTCGACTCTGCTAAGATTGTCAAGGCAAAGGTTGATATTGATGACTTGATGTCCATCTTGACAAATAAAATGGATCTTATAAAGCAGTATTCTCTTTCTAAGTTTCAAGCACTTTCAGATGAAGAGGATGAGGAAGAGTATCCCGTTGGTGCAGAGCCTTCTGGCGACGAAAGAAGTAAAACTCTTTCGATTGAGAAATATTCACAAGGTTTTTTGTTGACCAATCTTATTGAGTTTTCATTGGCGATGTCTGGTCGTGAATGTCTGCTGGTATATATTAAGTTGTGTAGAATCCCACATGCCAAAAAATATACTGATCAAATAATCAAGTTGACAGGTCTTGGGTGGCGCTGACTGTCGCTATGGTTGGTTTTGTTTGAATTCGCTAATGTTGTATTTTTGCGGGCGCCCGTAGCTCTTTAATAACATGTTAGGTAATATTTCGGGGCGAAAGCCCCGATGTCTCTATAAATCGTCAATTCAGAAATTGCGTCATTCATAGGAAGGGCGCCACCTCTTTGGCAGCACTGCCACAGGACTGCACCGAAGGTAGCCACTACCGCTGGGAAACCCTCAGCGGCACACGTTGTTCGAGCGCGATGCCATTGGCCGTTTGGTCGCCAAGATCAACAGCAATGCAACGCAGACATTTGCTTATGACGATGGCGACCGGTTGTTGAGTATCGAGCGGCAACCAACCGGGACTGGCAAGCAGCTCGGGATCACGGAAGAAAAGCTCGAGTACACTAATGAATAAAAGCGAACCTTGGGATATGGGCCATGAGCCAGGTTACGTGCATTGAAACATGTTAGAATCACCGAAGAACGAGGCCTTCCCAGGAAAGAGTTTCTTGACGAGTTCAATCAAGGCAGTCACTATGGGCAAGAGTTCCCTTTTTTTGGGGGGGAATTAAATCTGAACTCTATTTTGGTCCATACATGACTATTCCGAGCGAGCAGTGTAAGGCAGTAGCTAGGCACGCCCTGAAAATTTTTGGGGGCGAACTTAAGGTTCAAGCTTATTATGATGATTCTAAAAGTATTTCGGTAGATTTGCTTACTACGCTTGACTCTTTGCATGTGGGTGTTAAGTCTATAGGTACGATAGGGCTGTCAGAAGTTCCACTATTTAGAAGCAGTGGCGAGGAATTTCCTACTCGTATAGAGCTCTGTGCCGGGGCGTTGACTGAAGAGGTTTTCTGGGAAAATGCTTTGGCTTCTGCTGCTTTTTCCATTATAAAACTTCAAGGCTCGGTAATGCCAGGGGATGTGATCGTTGATGTTTTCAATGATTATATTAAATCGCCAAAAATGCCTCATGTTTATTTGACGGTCCCTTTTATGTGGAACGATGCTTACTTTCCGCAGCTTGAATTTGCTTCGCTTAAAGTGAATTGGTTGCAGTGTGTCGCCATTTATGAAGAAGAGCGTGCCTTCGTCGAAAAGTTCGGCGGAGATGCATTCGATGATTTATTGTCGGATCAAGAAATAAATACGCTTGATTATGATCGGTTGCCTGTTAATTTGACCCGATTTAAATGATTTTAAGCAGCGTAAGACTAGTAAGCTTGCTATGCGAGATATTGACTTCGACGCCTGGCATCAGCCGGGAAATCGGCATGCTTGGCCGCGCGCTTTACGAGTAGGGCAACATTGTTGGCTTGGATTTGGGCTCGCCTGGCAGTAAACGACTCAACGGCTAAGCTGGCCTGCGGGTCACCATTATCGACGCGACCTACAAGTCCAAGTACCTGTGGTGGAACGCCCTGGCCCAGGTGGAGCGATACCGGACTGCTCGGGCAAGAGCACGTATTACCGCTATGACGAGCGCCAGCAACTGGTCGCGGTAACGGACGCGCTGAACCAGACCGCCACGCTGGAGCGCAAGCCCGACGGCGAGGTGCAGCGCATTAGTCACCCGGACGGTATCCCGGAAACCTTCACCTACAACGTCTACGGTCGGGTACTCAGCCACACCGACGGCGTATCGCTACGATCCTTGGGGCAACCTGATCGAGCCGCCACTGGCGCAGGTCGATCAGGCTGAAGGGCAGGAGCAAAAGTTTTATTACTTCCATACCGATCAGATCGGTACGCCGCTCGAGCTGACCAATAGCGAGGGCGAGATCGTTTGGCAGGCGACTTATCAGTCTTGGGGAACGATTGAGCAGCTGGCGGTCAATGAAGTCGAGCAGAATCTGAGGTTTTAGTGGCAATACTTTGACGACGAGACCGGGCTGCACTACAACACGGTTCGGTAATACGATCCTGAGGTGGGGCGGTTTTTATCACAGGACCCGATTAGATTATTTGGAGGAAATAATCTTTACCAGTACGCGCCTAATATCTCTTAATAAATCCATGTGCCCAGAAGTGCACTGATAAGGAGTAAGGTATGACGCCGGATAAAAAATTTGTGTTTGCTGTGTTTGATGAGTTGTTTGGGAGTAACTTCGAGAGGTATAAGACGTCTCTAAGTAAACCAGTGAATGATGATGTGGACCCTTATGCGAGGGCGAGAAATTCTTTGGCTGTTTTGAGTGATGCTCAGAGGGCCGATGTGTTTGATTTTTTTAAAATTATTATCGCAGATAGTGCTTCGGTGGTGTTGGGTGCTCTCGACGGGGTGCACTTTCCAAATGATTTAGAGGGGGAGTTTGTTGTTACCTGTGATGGGGAGGAGATCCAAGGTGATTTTATGGATATTTTTATTGAGAAGGCTCAAGAAGAAAATATTTACGGCTAAATTTTTGAGCGATTTCCTCTTTTTCTAGCCTGTGTGAGCACTTTGCGGTACGTCTCTGCTTAGGTCGAGCTTCCCGCGACTGTTCGGGTAAATCACGGTCTAACACAACTAGCGTCAGCATCTGGTGGCGGGACCGATGGGTGGATAACCTGCCCCGGCGTTTCAGCTACAACGAGGGCGGGCATCTGACCTGCGTTGATGAAATCGGTTATGGCGCAAATGGCGAGCAGCCGCTACGCGAGACGCTGTTCGAGCGCGATGCGGTTGGTCGACTGATTGCCGAGCTCAACCGCGGTTTGTTTAGAGATTTTGAAAAACAAATTGCAAAAGATGTGTTGGAAACTGGGCCAGCGGGACAAGGCCCACTAAGGCTCTCTATAATGTTTTTAAAAAGGGTGATCTAGTTGATGGAGAAATATTTAGCAACTAACTTGCGTGGTGGCTTTCGAGATGCGTTGTTAGGTTTTATGGCCGCCATGTGCGAGTGGGAGACGTTGGGCTACAAAAAAAGTTTGGAAGCTTTTTCGGACGATTCATTAGGAGAAGCCCTTGATCGAAGCATGAAAAGTGATCTTTTGAAAATTTTTAAAAAATATGTCGTAGACGAAGGTCGCAACTATGATCGCGTGGAAAATATAGTGTGTGGCAGATATCCTGAATATGATTTAGTTAATGATGAGGTTGAGGTGTGTGAGAGCAATGGAAGTACAGTGTCTGTTATTATCAGGAAGAAAACAGGGCTGTGTGCTTCCTTTAGGTTAACTTTTATCATGGACGGTGAGACATGCAAGGTCAGCAGGCGAGATCTGCAAAATGGGGAGAAGTGGCAGAGAACTTATGTTTAGTGGGGTGTGATAGCGTATCTGACTGTCGGCGAGGTGGAACAGAACCTTCGATTCCAGGGCCAGTACTTGGATAACGAAACGGAACTGCGCTATAACAAGTTTGGCTACTACGATCCGAAAGTCGGTAGATACATAAGTTGTCCAATCATGCAGCAATGCGGGCAGGGGAAGTGAATATTCATACACGAATACGGCAAAAAACGACTGGTCCAAAGCGGATTACCAAAAGGCTATCCACGGAGTCATGGTTGATGAGAGAAAGGGTCTGTGCGCAGGTTAAACGATGCTGAATAAAGGTTCTGTTAGAGGGTCAGATTGTGGCTAAAAACTTTATACTTTCCATTTCAGATGATTATCCTGAGAGTTATTGGCTGGAGATAAAGATGTTGTCAGGTGAAGAATCTGGGGTTTTTAAAGATGGCGTGGCTGTTAGCAAGGATATAAAAGTCTGCTTCGAGGGATCAAAAAGGGTCAGTGTCTCCAAACTACTGAGCTATGATTTTTTTTACAGTGATGGGCCCAATTTGATTTCGCCACGGCTCTACGAATTAATGAAGGCAGAAAATATTTCTGGTGTTCAGTTTGTGAATGCGAATCTACTGATAGGTGAGGTTTCCTATGCTGGTTACAAAGTGTTAAATGTGACTGATAAGTCTCCAGTTTTTAACTTGAAAGAGTCCGTTAGCGAACCCTTGTTTAGCTATCTTCCAGATGGTCCTAGATGGTTCAGCAAGATAGTTTTGGATGATGAGACAATACTTTCTAGTGATGTCGTTAGGGCTGAAGAGGAAAGCCCCGTAATTGTGGTGACTGCTCGCGTCAAGTCTATTTTTGAAAATGCCTCGGTTCGCGGAGTGCAGTTTAAGGATTAGATATCTTGTCTTCGAGTTTTTCGAGAACTACTTTCTGCACAAATTTTGTTGTAAGCGTTTGGTGGCATAATCTTTAACGGTGAAGGATGGTTTTGATGGCGGGGTTTAATAGCGCTTCAGTTCAAGATATTGTTGATAATAAAAGCTGTAGAAATTGCCCTTCGGAACCAGGAGGTAAACATGGAACGTTTCCTGTCTCTATAGCGTCGAAGGCAAAAGAATTTGGTTTTACCGCTAAAGAAATTAAGGGGGCGACGGCGCCGACTAGATATGTTACTTTTGTTGGTGTGACAGACAAACATGGTAGTCCTGTACCGGACGACCTGCACCATGATAGTAGAGCGGGAAGGCTGCTCCATAATAATTTAATTAAAGAATTGAATGGCGTGCAAAGCAAGGCCCAAGCGCTTAGCGTAATCGATCCAGATCACAGCAAGTCCATGAAGCCAGGAGCATGCTAAATGAATTCTTATGATATTGAGCGGTATGAAAAAATTCATGTTTGGGTGGGTGTAAATTTCTCTTCGGAGGATGACTACCTAAAGTATTTCGAGTTGGACTATTCTGTGGATTTGGATGATCCGGCATACAAGGTTTGTGGGTTTTGCAGAGATATTGGTGTGAGATGGTATGACGAGGATTTCATCGGGATCATCCCAAGGAAAGCGGAGGAGGTGAGTTTAGATGAAATCTTGATTGAATCTGCGGTTGACTCCAGTTGTATTGAGGATTTAAAGGCAGAGTGCTTGAGGCTTGGTGTTGCTAAGGCTAATGCAATTTTTTGGTACTCCGATGGCGGTACGAATATTTCCAAGCCCCTAAAGTCGAATTATAATGGTTTGAAGTATGTGGGATTATATGAAGGTGAATGATAAGCTCGACATAGGTGCCGAGGTGCCGAGGTGCCGAGGTGCCTGGGGTTGGCGTTCTGTGTCAGCATTTTTAGTGTTCGGATCTGATTTTGGATGTGCAGGTGTGTGTTATTGATTTAAAACCTCTGTTGCAGATATTAAGATGCTAAAGATGTAATCTTTAATAACTAATGGGTTAGTTGACTCTGCCGCGGTATAGGTAGAGGCAATGTTTTTCTTCTACTGCATATGACCGTGAGAATCGGCTGGTTAAAGCTGAAATGTATGTCAGTGGCAGACTGGAGGGCACCGGGCGGTACCGGTATGACAGCCTGGGACGGCGGGTGGCCAAGCGGGCTGAAATCAATGGTGAGGTTGAGCAGAAGCGCTTTCTCTGGCAAGGCATTGCGAATGCTGCACGCAGAGACGCCTGGGCAGAACACCTGTACCTGTACGAGCCGGGTAGCTATGGCCGTTGGCGCGGGTTGATCAGGCTGAAGGGTAAGAACAGAAGGTCTATTACTTCCATACGGATCAGATTGGTACGCCGTTGGAGTTGACGGACAGCAACGGCAAGATCGTTTGGCAGGCAACGTATCGGTCTTGGGGCGCGATAGAAACTTTGTCGATCAAACAGGTCAGACCAGAATCTGAGTTAACCAAGGCAGTACAATGAGGATGAATCCTGACTACATTATAATACCTTTCGGGACTATGACCCCGAGGTGGCGCTATTCATTACGCAAGATCCAATAGGCTTACTAGGTAGTTCAGACCTTTACAATAATGCGCCCAGTTCCTCGGGCTGGCTTGACCCATTAGGTTCGTGTGTCAGGACTAATGGTGTGACAGGGCCGGCAGGTCAACGCCTAAAAGCAACCGCAATCATCACTTTAAACGATGTGAATCAAGGTGGTGGAGCAACTAACGCCACGTCCAGAGCGTGGGCTCGAATGATGTGGAACTCTGATGATGATACAGTGCATTTAATTGGCAGGCTTTTAGATGGGGGAGTGGTAATGACGGCGTGCACCCTCTGTTAAAGGGGGCTAATCGTAGCCAATCTAAAGTATTTGAAGCGCAAATTGCTAATGTCATTAAGAAAAAATGGCGTTGTGGATGTAGAGCTAAACTTCGTGTATGGTAATGGTGGCAAGCGATCGACTTTCATAACCTATGACGCACATCGTCAAGGTGAGAATATCCTTGAAGGTGTTTTAGGGAATTAACATGACCAAGGAAAATGTAGTGATGACCCCTCCTGGTGAACTGATAGCTTTCATGAGGGAAATGAACTGCTGGGAGATTGAGTTTTTTGATCAGCGTAAAAAAAATCTGGCTCAGGGAGTAGAAGATCTTGAGCTAAAAGATAAATACGCAAGAAAGCTTGAAGAAATACTTGATAGATATTCAGTCAAGGATAAATTTAACTACGGGCGCCTCATGGATCTTGGGTGCACTAAGCCTGCCACTTATGATCCTGCGACTGATGAGTTAGAGCTTCTGGGTGGTGATGAAAAAATGCTGACAGTTCAAGTGCAGCAAACTAAAGGTGCTGAAACGTGCTCCAAGATGTATTTAGTGTCTAAAGGTGGCTACTGGAAAATAAAGAAAAAAGAAGTTTTAAGCTTTGATGATAGATGGCGTCGTTCTCCGCTGTAAGGATTCGTGCTTTTGGTTTGAAAGAAGTTTTAATTGGTTTGTTTGTTATGTGGTTTCGTTTATGTAATCGCCTGGGGAGAGCTATCATCTTCTTGCAAATTCTTATTTTGTATGTGATCTGACTAGCGTAACTAATGCGCGTAATCAGACCACCCACGCTGGAGCGCAAGCCCGACGGCGAAGTGCAGCGCATCAGCCACCCGGACGACACCACGGAAACCTCTACCTGCAGCGTCTACAGAGTCGCTACGAGTACGACAGGGCCATTCGCCTGACCGCGTTGTTCAACGAGAACAATTGGTTGTCGATGATGTCGAACTGAACAGGAGAGTGCAATGAATTGGCAGGCATTAGAGAGCACGGCTTTAACCTTGGTGACAAAAGCTCTGCAAGATTTGAGTGTGGAACATCCGGATGAGCAGTTCTACGCTTGCGCGCTTTATACGGATAGTAGCGCTATGACCATGGCGGTTGCGGTTAATTCCGTTGAGGCACTCGAGGAGAAACTTAAGGGGGAAGGTGAAGAAGAGCGTGAAGAGTTGATGCCCTACTATAAGTGGGCTTCTTCAGAATGGAAATACGAGGGGTGGAAGGGGGAGTATTTCAAAGATATTTGTAAGGACCTGAGAGAGGCAAGTGCCCGAAGCGATATCTTACGTTTTAAAGAAAGGCTGCTCTCGCTCATGGTTAATGTTTTAAGCTCTCTGCGTAGGGAAGGTTTCTTTTCATCCTTTAAGATTCAGGAGCCGATGCTATTTGTCACTGTTACGGATGATGATGGTGCAGAAGAGCTTGAAAATAAAACAGCTGAACTGCTCAACTATTCGGAAGAATATAACTATTTTATCAGAAGATTTGATGGGTGAGCGCTGTTGCTGGGGCGCTTAATGGCGGGCGGGCTACACAAAATCGCGAGCATAGTATCGGGCATCAACATTCGGCTTTGTATTTGGTGAGAGCGCTCACGGCCGGCTGAGCGCGGTGATCAACCGCAACGGCGACCCCGTGCGCAGCTTCAGCAACGCCGAGGGCCTGATGGCGACCCACAACGCCCTGGACCTGGGCTGGCATTATCGCTGGGAAACCCAAGGCGGAAATGCCGAGCGGCCGGAGCTCCACACGCTGTGCGAGCGTGGAACCTGCCGGATGGGCGCAAGGTCAATCAGCCGTACTATGGCAGCGGTCACTTGCACCAGCTGAACCTGGATGGGCAGGTGACCAGTGACATGGAGCGCGACGACCTGCACCGGGAGGTGTACCTGTCCGAGCCGGGTAGCTATGCGCCGTTGGCGCGGGTTGATCAGGTTGAAGGGGGAAGGGCAGAAGGTCTATTACTTCCATACGGACCAGGTTGGTACGCCGCTGGAACTGACGGACAGAGACGGCACAATCGTTAAGGGCAGTATTTTGATAGTGAAATCAATCTTAACTATAATACTCTTCTTTATTATGGTCCTGAAACTGAGATGTTCATTACTTAGGAACCAATTGGGCTTGAAGGCGGTAGTAATTTTTATAAATATGGGCCGGAACCCACTGGGTGTGTTGATCCGCTAGGGCTGGTAAGCTGCAGGAAAGCCTTGCTGCCGCGCGCCATGACAGATTTGAGGGTTTAAAATGCTGGATTTTCAAAACCTGATTGATGAAATTGGGCGTGCGAACTTTTTTCTAAGATGGGGGAGGTGGCTGATAAATTTGAAAATGTTATATATATAGAGAGCGTGTTTAAGGTCTTTGTTGAACCGGTAGAGGCTGAATTTCTTGGTGCTTATGAAGACCTTGAGTGGTTACCGACCACTCCCACTCAAGATGATCCGTTCAAGTTTTTTCCGAAGCCGCCTAAGGATTTGCTTGATCTTAGGCTTGGAGTAAGTAAAGCTGTACTGAAGTCGGTAAGGAATGTCCCCAAAGATAAGTTCTTGTCGGGTGCGCATGACTTTAGTGTGGCTGCTAGAAACGCGGCTTGTTTTGCGTTTCGCCAGTATGTCTCTGAGTGCTACTATGGGGAAGACAGTGTCTGGTTGAGGGTGGTTGAGTTATATTGTTCTGGCAGATGGCCCGTTGGATATTCAAAGGATAAATTGATTGTTATCTAGATTGGTTTTTGGAGCGGGCGTTTGTAATGGGGGCTTTAGGGTGCTGGTGTTGGGGTGGGGAACGTTTTCAATAGATACATCCAAGTGTCTATGTTGACCCGCTGGGCTTTCATTTGGATCCGGCAAGGGAACACATAATGCGATTGCAACTTTGTACGACAGCAGCGGCAATGTGAAAGGCGACTGGTGTTTGGCAACGTGGAAATATGACGCCAGATGAGGCAGCAGTAGGGGTTTCAAAGAACACCCTCGCTACTCATGCAGTATCTGGTTCTGGGGCGGTTAGGGATGTAGGGTTCTATGAATAATTTCGTCGCGTCAAGCATCGAGTGCTATGAAGAAAACGATGTTTTAGTGGTTGCCATTGGTGAGGGCGGTGTTGATCCTGTAAATTATCTGATAATGACTCGCTTAGATGATGAAGATAATTTGAGTGTTGATGATGGTATTGGGTTGCAAGTTTCGGGCGTAACCTATGAAATGGCGGGCGCTATAAAAAAATTAGTCTTGGAGGAAAGTGGTCTTAGGGTTGAGGTCAAGCCGCCGTTCATTGATAGCTTGGGTGGTTCAAGCATCCTTGTGAAATTTGATGAAGGAGTTTTAGAGCTGGCAGGGCGGATTTCTTCCTTGCGAGAAGCGTTGCAGGAACTTTTTAATGGTAGCGCAGTTAAGTTGGTTGTTTAGAATGGTTTGTCTTATGTGTTGAGCAACTAAATAGCGGTAAAATTTTGCTGTTAGGAGGTGGTCGTGATTCCTGATAAATTTAAGGATTTGCTTGGGATTTTAAAATCTAAGCTTGATATGGGGCTTTCTGAAAGTACAGGCATGCAGCGCATAACAAGCGAAGAAGTAAAATGGTCTAAGGGGCCAAGCCTTTCTATATTGCCTTATGGGTTGGAACTGGCTGGGGTGACTCCGTCTCCCATGCTAAGCGCTGAGCCAAAGAATAAAAAATTGCTTTAAGTTCTATTATTCTGAGCAGCATGGCCTTTATAAGTCTGATATATATGGTGTGAACTCTACAGCAATAGAGACTGAGATATATCAGGTGGAGGGGCAGTCGACCTATTCAGTCCGCTTTGACGATGAAGGAAAGGCTATTAGGGCGTCTGGGGTCATATTTGAGAATCGAGTCCCAGATATATCATGCCGCCTGGAGGACGATGGTGAATATTGGTGCTATGAATATAGGTGTGAAGCAGCACGGATAGTATCAATGCTTGCTTATGCAAGCAATAGTGCTCCTGGTACAGAAATATTCATTGAGCGAGATGGCGAAAGCGTGGTTGGCTTGTATTTTTACGACAAAAATTCAAAAGTGCACCTTTACAAAGTCTAGCTGTCGAATTTATGCGTGATTGTTTGTTGTGTCTCAGGTGTAGAAGTGCCATGAAGAGGTTGCGGATGACGTCGCTTAAGGTTTATGAGTGGGAAGAAAGAATAAAAACAAGTTATAAAAAAATAAAAAGCGGGGATATATTTTGCTTCGCATTAGGCTCCAAAAAATATGGGGTTGGTCGCATTATGACCCCAAATAGCCTTGGCCATGTAGTGGAGATTTTTGACAAGGTTCTTACTGTTCCTGTGGTTGATTCAGTTTCTTTCGAGCGCTTGGGTGACCCTGTCATATTAGATTCTTATTCGCTTTTTGATCGTAAGGCTGAGGGTGACTGGAGAATTGTTGCTTACGAATCGGATTATAGGCCGTCAAATCAAGAGTCGGTGAGGTATGTGTACGGCGTGGCTGATAATGTGAGGCTTGTTGATATTTTTGATAATGAGACCTCTTTGACGGGAAGTAAGCGTGACTACCCGTCCTATTCCCCTATGGGCGACAAAGACGTGAAAGAAATGTTTCGGTATTTTGGCTGAAAATTTAAGTTAATCTTTAATGGTGTGTTTTCTTCTGACTCTGCTGCCTTTAAGTGGGCCCAGCAAAAGCGTTTAATTAAGTCTGTTGAGGGCGCCGTTGTAGGCTTTGTACGAAAATAGATTCTCCAGAATTTCCCTAATGGTATTTTCGAATGAATAATACTAAGCAACAAGTGCCATCCCGGTTGTTCGCTTGAATTGAACAGCGGTAAACTCTCCAACTGCCTCGGCGTTAACGTCGCTGCTGGTAGTCTATGCTTACGATTCGATCCATCGTCGTCACCAGTACGACCCGACGGATAATCGCAACCTCAACTACTTGTAATACGGCTGCGGGCATCTGCACCAGTTGAACCTGGGTGAACATCGTCCTACCCAATCATGCAAGCATTCACACCAATGCTTATAAGTAGATCGTCTGGACGATATAAATAAGAGTGGTGACTTCTTGAGCGTGTTGGATATGATCGATTCTGAAATTGCCCATGGAATATATTCTGGATTGGACAAAGCATGAATAACTTGAAAGATCTTGAAGGAAAATATTTAGAGATTGAATCTCGAGCAGAGGAGGTCCTGTCTTCTTGTTTGTCTGAGGCTTTATCCAGAGCGAGAAAAATAGTGATAAGCAAGGGGGCGTTATATAACGTCAGCCCATATGAGATCGAGCGGGCGGGCTTTAAGAAAGGGAAAGTTTTAAAAAAAATTCCAGTTCATATTAAAAATACTCATCTGTATCATTTGGATGAGTATGACAAGGTGATCTTTGTTGAGATTTATGGGCAGTCTGAAAATATCATCAATAAGGAGTTCTATCGCTATAGTGGCGGATGTATTGAGCGGATCTGTTTTGCCAGTAGCGGAAAGCTCAGGAATGTTTCGACTTCATTGCTTGAAGAGGGCGCGGTGGTGAAAAGCATGAATTGGGGCCAGTACGGATGTAGTGAGTCAAATTATGTCTACGTTGATTCTCGCCTAGAAAAAATACATGTTCGGCAAAAAGAGCATGTTGAATCTGTATTTAGTGACTTCGACGTGAATTTCAAATATGAGTCCGGCGAGTTGGTGAGTATAATAAATGTCTTTCCTAATGGTTATGAAGAACAGCGATTTCCTTGATATAAATGCAAGGCCCAGACCTCACAGTTGCAGTGTACTTCGCGTGAGCAGCCGCCAGAACGCCAAGGGCCAGCGGCTTCGCTACGAGTACGACAAGGCCTTGCGCCTGGCCGCACTGGTCAACGAGAACAACGCCACGTACAGCCTTGCCTACGACGCTTCGACCAGCTGAGCGAAGAAGTGCCGGTGGATAACCTGACCCGGCGTTTCAGTTTCAACGTCGGTGGACATCTCGCGCGGCTGTGTGCGCGACGCCTGTTCGGTGACCGCCAGTTGCGTTTCAAGCGACGCCTGGTGGAAAGCGCAGCGCCTTTGGATCAGGCGCCGGTGGAGGGGGTGTCGAGCTTGCACCTGAGCAGCTTGGCGACCACTGTGAGTGAAGTGCAGCGGGCCTTGGCACCATGAGTGCTTCTGCACGGGCCTTTTAACAGCACGAGGCTGCTCCAGACATGGCCACTCTTGGCGCTCGGCAGGGGGGCGAGAGGTACGACCTGGAGTTCGTGTTTGTGTCGAGACCGGGCGCCGCCCCTGCGGCACTCAGTCTCAAACACATCCCACATCTCAAGCCATACGCTCGATCAGCGCCCACAACGCCGCATCATTGAAATCATCGACAACCAGCCTGGCTCCCGCTGCCAGCAACCGCTCCGGCGTCTGCGTCGTGGCCACGCCCACGGTAAAGATCCCCGCGCTACTGGCCGCGGCCGTCCCCGGCAATGAGTCCTCGAAGGCCAGCGCTTGCCCGGCCTCGGCACCCAGCCGCTGCAGGCCGGTGAGGTAGGGCAGCGGGTCAGGTTTGGGCCGTGCCAGCTCTTCGGCCACCAGCACATGTTCAAAGTGCTGGCCAAGGCCCATGGCGTTCAGCATGTGCTCGGCGTTCAGCCGCGGTGCGTTGGTCACCACACACATGCCGATGTCATGGGCCTGGGCATGCTCCAGCAGGCGCAACAGGCCCGGCATCGGTTCAAGCGACGGCGACATTGCGCGGAACAGCGCTTCCTTGCGGTCGGCCAACGCCTGGCACTGTTCGACACTGGCGCCGCTGAACAGCTCGGCGAACAGCTCGCCGTTGGCGCGGCCGCTGACCTGGGCATCGAACTGCGCCTGGCTCAGCTCGCGGCCATCGTGTTCACGCAGCAGTTGGCGAAAGGCCTGCAGGTGCAGGGTGTCAGTGTCGGTGAGGGTACCGTCAAGGTCGAACAGCAGGGCGGTCAGCATGGGATATCCAGATGAAAAAACACAAGCCAAGGGATCATAACCAAAGCTGACGACGAAGGGGGCTGTTCAGCGTGCTCCGAAAAGAGTACAAATGTGCTCCATGGACACTCTTACCCCCAAACGCCGCGCCATTTTCGAATTCATCCGTGAGCGCATTGCCGAGCATGGTCAGCCGCCGAGCCTGGCGGATATCGCCACGCGCTTCGGTTTTGCCTCGCGCAGCGTTGCACGCAAGCACATCACCGCCCTGTGCCAGGCCGGTTACATCGATGTCACGCCAAACCAGGCCCGGGGCATACGCCTGGCCGAACCACTGCGTCGACCAGAAATCCTCGAAGTACCCGTGCTGGGCCAGGTGGCGGCAGGTGCCCCCATCGGCCCGGACCTGGACATCCACGAGCAGTTGCTGCTCGACCCCAGCCTGTTCCGCCGTACCCCCGACTACCTGCTGAAGGTGCGGGGCGACTCGATGATCGGCGACGGCATCTTTGACGGTGACCTGGTCGGCATCCTGCAACAGGCCGACGCCCGCGACGGGCAAATCGTGGTTGCGCGCCTGGACGGCGAAGTGACCATCAAGCGCCTGCAACGCCAAGGCGGCACTTACCGGCTGTTGCCACGCAACCCAGCCTATGCGCCGATCGATGTGCAGCCCGAACAGGACTTTTTCATCGAAGGCGTGTTTTGCGGCTTGCTGAGGCGTGACTGATGGGCGCCGTGGTCGACCTCGACAGGCTGCTGGAACAGCGCCGGGTATGGCGCGGCCGGCAGGCCCAGGCGCGACCGCTCGGGCTGCAGCCCACCGGCCATGCGGCACTCGACGAACGTTTGCCGGAAGGTGGCTGGCCAGCGGCAGCACTGAGCGAGCTGTTGCTGGCCAACCCCGGCTGTGGCGAATTGCAGTTGCTGTGGCCAACCCTCGCCCGGCTGAGCGCAGAAGCCAGCAGAGTGGTGCTGGTGGCTCCACCTTTCATCCCCTATGCACCGGCCTGGCAGGCAGCGGGGGTGGACCTGCGCTGGCTGGTACAGGTGGATGCCGAGCCTGCCGATGCCCTGTGGGCTGCAGAGCAGTGCCTGCGCTCGGGCAGTTGCGCGGCGGTGCTGTGCTGGCCGGAGCGTGCCGATGACCGCGCCCTGCGGCGCTTGCAGGTAGCGGCCGAAACCGGGCAGGCACTGGCGTTCGCCTGCAGGCCGCAGCAGGCGTCGCACAACCCTTCACCCGCAGCGCTGCGCATTGCAGTCGACACACGCCCGGCGCAATGGCGCGTGCTGAAAAGCCGGGGTGGCATGCCTCCAGCGCTGCCTATTCCCTGCCCGGGGCGGGGCTGATGCACCATGCTCTGGGCCTGCATCCTGCTCCCGCAGCTTGCGCTGGACACCGTCCTGCGTGAGCGTGACGACCCTGACACGCCTTTGGTGCTGATTGGCGGGCCGACCCAGCGTCGCCTGTTGCAGGCAGTCAATCCGGCGGCCGCTGCACTGGGCCTGCGGGCCGGGCAAACCCTGACCGCAGCGCGTGCCTTGGCTGATGGCTTCACCTGTGTCGAAGCCGACCCCAAACGCATCGATCAGGTGCAGCAGCTGTTGGCGGCCTGGGCCTACCGCTTCAGCGCCCAGGTCAGCCTGCATTACCCACGGGCGCTGCTGCTGGAAGTGGGTTCCAGCCTGCAACTATTCGGGCCCTGGCCCTTGTTCGAGGCGCGTCTGCGTCAGGAGCTGGCAGAACTGGGCCTGCGTCAACGCATTGTCCTGGCCAGCAACCCGGTGGCTGCTCGCATGCTCGCCAATGGCCACGATGGCCTGGCCGTGGGCGATGTCGACGCCACCCGAGCGGCGCTGCTTGGCATGCCCATCACGCGCGTCGGCCTGCCGGCAGAGGCGGCCGAAGCGTTTGCCCGCATGGGCTTGCACCAGCTGGGCCAGGTTTTGGCCTTGCCGCGCGATACCTTGGCCAGGCGCTTTGCGGCCCAGGTGCAGCTGCACCTCGATCAGTTGCTCGGCCTGCGCAACCTGGGGCTGGATTTCTACCAGCCACCGGACCGTTTCGAAACCCGGCTGGAACTCAACTTCGACGTCGAGTCGCACCAGGCGCTGTTGTTCCCGCTGCGGCGCATGCTCAACGACCTTGCTGCCTTTCTGGCCGGGCGAGACTGTGGCGTGCAGCGCTTCTGCCTGCATCTGGAGCACGCCGAGGGGCCGGATACCCTGCTCAAGGTGGGCCTGCTGGCGGCGGAACGCGATGCTGCGATGCTGTTCGAGCTGGCCCGCGCGCGCCTTGAGCCGCTGCGCATACCCGCACCGGTGCGCAACCTGCGGCTGGTTGCCGAAGACTTGCCACCCTTCGTGCCACAGCATCAGGCGTTGTTCGACCCGCGGGCGCAACAGGCGCAACCCTGGGCGCAGTTGCGTGAGCGGCTGCGCGCCCGCCTGGGGGATGAGGCCGTCAAGGGGCTTGGCGCAGCAGCCGATCACCGCCCCGAATGCGCCTGGCACTTGGTAGAGCAGGGTGCCCAAGGCAACATGCCGGTTGCACCGGGCAGCCGCCCGGGCTGGCTGTTGTCGGCACCGATCGCGCTGGATGACGCCGCCTACCAGGTGCAGGGCTACGCCGAACGTATCGAATCAGGTTGGTGGGATGGCGGCGATGTGCGGCGCGACTACTACCGCATCGAAACCCGTGACGGCTTGCGCGGCTGGGCCTACCGCGACCTGAGCCAGGCTGGCCCGCTTTGGCTGCAGGGTTGGTTCGCATGAACACCCCGGGTTATGCCGAACTGCATTGCCTTTCCAACTTCAGCTTCCAGCGCGGTGCATCGAGCGCCGACGAGCTGTTCCGGCGTGCGCGCGAGCAGGGCTACCAGGCGTTGGCGATCACTGACGAATGCACGCTGGCCGGTATCGTGCGCGCCTGGCAGGCAGCCAAGGTGCACCAGTTGCGGCTGATCGTTGGCAGCGAGGTGCAACTGTGCGACGGGCCCAAGCTGGTGCTGCTGGTCGAGAACCTGACCGGCTACCAGAACCTGTGCGCCCTGATCACCCGTGCCCGCCGGCGGGCAGAGAAGGGTGCGTACCAGCTGTTTCGTGAGGACCTGTTGCTGCACCACCAAGGCCTGCTGGCCCTGTGGGTGGCCGCTGACAGTGGCGATACCGCTACCGGCGCGTGGCTGCGCAGTGTGTTCGCTGAGCGCCTGTGGCTGGCCGTGCACCTGCACCGGGGCAGTGACGATGCCATGCGCCTGCAACGGTTGCAGGCGCTGGCGGCTGATGTAGGCATTCGCACCGTGGCCTGTGGCGACGTGCACATGCACGTGCGTGGCCGCCGTGCCTTGCAGGACTGCATGACCGCCATCCGCCAGCATTGCCAGGTGAGCGAGGCCGGGCGCTTTCTGTTTGCCAATGGTGAACGGCACCTGCGCAGCCAGGCGCAACTGGCCGAGCTGTATCCGCTCGACCTGCTGGCCGAGACCCTGGTCATTGCCCGGCGCTGCCAGTTTGACCTGAGCGAACTGAGCTACCAGTACCCACGCGAACTGGTGCCCGAGGGGCATACCCCGGCAAGCTGGCTGCGCGAATTGTGCGAGCAAGGCATGCCGCTGCGCTGGCCAGGCGGGCCAAGTGGCAAAGTGCGGGATGTGCTTGCCAAGGAACTGGGGCTGATCGAAGAGCTGGGCTACGAAAGTTACTTCCTGACAGTGCACGACATTGTCGCCTTCGCCCGCAGCCAGCGCATCCTATGCCAGGGCCGGGGGTCGGCAGCCAACTCGGTGGTGTGCTTCGTGCTGGGCATCACCGAGCTTGACCCCATGAAACACCACCTGCTGTTCGAGCGCTTCCTGTCGCGCGAGCGCAACGAGCCGCCGGACATCGACGTGGACTTCGAACACGACCGGCGCGAGGAGGTGATCCAGTATGTGTTCCGTCGCTATGGCCGGCACCGGGCGGCGCTCACTGCGGTAGTCAACACCTACCATGCCGCCGGTGCGGTGCGGGATGTGGCGCGGGTGCTGGGGCTACCCGCCGACCAGGTGGATGCCCTGGCCAAATGTTGTGGCCGCTGGAGCGATCGCATACCCGATGACCAGCGCCTGGCCGAAGCCGGTTTCGAAGCGGGCAGCCCTTCGTTGCGGCGGGTGCTGGTGCTGGCCGGCGAACTGATCGGCTTCCCTCGGCACCTGTCACAGCACCCGGGCGGTTTTGTCATCTCCCAGCAACCGCTCGACCAGCTGGTGCCGGTGGAGAATGCCGCGATGCCGGAGCGCACGGTGATCCAGTGGGACAAGGATGACCTGGACATGGTCGGCCTGCTCAAGGTCGACGTACTGGCGTTGGGCATGCTCAGCGCCTTGCGCCGCTGCTTCGACCTGCTGCAACACCACCGTGGCCGGCACCTGACCCTGGCGACCATCCCCAGCGAAGACCCGGCCACCTACGCCATGATCAGCCGTGCCGAGACCATGGGCGTGTTCCAGATCGAGTCACGCGCGCAAATGGCCATGTTGCCGCGGCTGCAGCCCCAAAAGTTCTACGACCTGGTCATCGAGGTCGCCATCGTCCGCCCCGGGCCGATTCAGGGTGACATGGTGCACCCGTACCTGCGCCGGCGCTTGAAGCAGGAGCCGGTGACGTATCCGTCGCCGCAACTGAAGGAAGTGTTCGAACGTACCTTGGGCGTGCCGCTGTTCCAGGAGCAGGTGATGGAACTGGCGATGGTCGCGGCCGACTATACCCCGGGCGAGGCTGACCAGTTGCGCCGCAGCATGGCAGCCTGGAAGCGCCACGGCGGGCTGGAACCGCACCGCGAACGGCTGGTGCAGGGCATGTTGCGCAATGGTTACACGCTGGCGTTTGCCGAGCGCATCTTCGAGCAGATCAAGGGGTTTGGCAGCTATGGCTTCCCTGAGTCGCATGCGGCCAGCTTTGCCTTGCTGTGCTATGCCAGCAGTTGGTTGAAGTGCCATGAGCCGGCGATTTTCACCTGTGCGTTGGTCAACAGTTGGCCGATGGGCTTCTACAGCCCTGATCAGCTGCTGCAAGAGGCTCGCCGCCAAGGTATCGAGGTTCGGCCGGTTGATGTCTGCCACAGCGACTGGGACTGCACCCTGGAGCCTGATGCTGAAGGCACCCTGGCCATTCGCATGGGGCTGCGGCTGGTGCGTGGCCTGGCCGAAGCCGATGCCAGGCGCGTGCAGCAGGCGAGGGCGCAGCGGCCGTGGCGCAACGTCGAAGACCTATGCCTGCGCGCCGGCCTGGACGCTCGGGCCCGTGCCCGCCTGGCTGATGGCGGGGCGCTGCGCGCTTTGGCCAGCGATCGGCATCAGGCGCGCTGGCAGGTGGCGGCGGTGCAGCCGCAGCTGCCGTTGTTCGCCGATGTGCAGGCCTTGCCTGAAGAACCGGTGCAATTGCCCGTGCCAACCGTGGGCGAGGACCTGATGGCCGATTATCAAACCCTCGGCACTACGCTTGGCCCACATCCACTGGTCCTGTTGCGCGCTCGTCTGAGGGCCCTGGGGTGTCGCAGCTCCAGTGAATTACAGGGTGTGGAGCATGGCGACAACATTGCCGTGGCCGGGCTGGTGGTGGGCCGGCAACGGCCTCAAACCGCCAGCGGTGTGACCTTCGTTACCCTGGAGGACGAGCATGGCATGGTCAACGTGGTGGTGTGGCGTGCGCTGGCCGAACGGCAGCGGCGGGCGCTGGTGGGTTCGCAGTTGCTCAAGGTCAGTGGGCGGCTGGAGCAGGAGAATGGGGTGCGGCACCTGATTGCTCGGCGGTTGGAGGATGTGAGTCCGCTGCTGCAAGGGCTGGATGTGCGCAGCCGGGATTTCCACTGAAACCCCAACGTTCGGTACTTGCACAGTTCCCTGTGGTAGCGGGCGAGCCCGAGCAGCAGCCACCGCGTTGCAGGGCACCGGCCTTGCCGGTGTTCGCGGGCATGCCCGCTCCCACAAAGGTCGCGTCTTGGGCCAGATTGCGCTTGGCGAACGGCAGCGGCGGGCGGTGGTGACGCAGTTGCTCAAGGCTTGCTCAACGCTCGGTACTTGCGCGGTCTCCTGTGGGAGCGGGCGAGCCCGCGAAGCAGCCACCGCGTTGCATGGCACCGGCCTTGCCGGTGTTCGCGGGCATGCCCGCGCCCACAGAGGCTATCTACTGGTCCAGCTTGTGCTCGCCGGTTACACCATCGCCAACCGTTGCTTGTGCGTCGGTGCAGGGAACGCCTTATCGATCGCCCGCAGGTCTTCGCTGGTCAAGGTCAGCGCTCCCGCTGCTGCATTGAGCCGCACGTGCTCGGGCGCCACCGCCTTGGGGATGGCGATCACGCCGTCATCGCGGGTCACCCAGGCCAGGCTGACCTGGGCCGGTGTGGCGCCATGACGCTCTGCGATTTCCGCCAGTACCGGGTGCTGCAACAAGCGCCCGGCCTGAGCCAGCGGGCAGTAGGCCATGGTCGGCAAGCCACGTTTTTCGCACCACGGTAGCAAGTCGAATTCGATGCCACGCTGGGCCGGGTTGTACAACACCTGGTTGGTTGCACAATCAGGGTTGTGCAGTTCGCGCAAGTCGTCGACATCGAAGTTGGACACGCCCCAACGCTTGATCTTGCCTTGCTCGCGCAAGCGCTCGAAGCCTTCGACGGTTTCCTCCAGCGGGTGCTGACCACGCCAGTGCAGCAGGTACAGGTCGATGCAGTCGGTGTCCAGCCGGGTGAGGCTGCGTTCGCAGGCAGCCGTCATGCCGCGCAGGCTGGCATTGTGCGGGTAGACCTTGCTGACCAGAAATACCTGGTCGCGGCGCCCGGCAATGGCTTGACCTACGACCTCTTCTGCCCCCCCTTCGGCATACATCTCGGCGGTGTCGATCAGGTTCAGGCCCAGCTCGATGCCCTGTTGCAGCGCCGCGACTTCGGCAGCCTTGCGACCTGGGTCTTCGCCCATGTACCAAGTGCCTTGGCCGATGGCTGGAACACTCGTGCCTGCCAGATTTACGTATCGCATGTCACCTCCGGGATCCGGGTATTGGAAAGAAGCACCTCAAGCAGTGCTTGCGCTGCAGTGGAAAGCTTGTGCTCGCTGAGGGCAATCACGCCGATGCGCCGCTCGACAGTGGGCTCGACCAAGGTGACGCAGCGGGCACCCAGTTCCTGCATCTGGTTGATGCACAGCGCCGGCACGGCACTGACCCCCAGGCCGCTGGCAACCATGCGGCCGATGGTCGTCAGCTGGTGGCTTTCGAACGCGACTGCCAGCTTGCCGTGGCGGGCCGCCACATTCTGCTCCATCAGCAGGCGCACTGCCGAAGGGCGCTGCAGGGCCACGAAATCTTCGGCCATCAGCTGTGCCCAGCTGACCTGGGGCAGCAGTGCCAAGGGTGAGTCGGCGGCCACTACCGCAACGAAGCGGTCCATGTACAACGGATGGAAGTCCAGCCCATCGATGTTATCCGGCTCGAAGCCGATGCCCAGTTCGACGCGACGATGGCGTACCAGTTCCTGTACCTGTTCGTTGATCACGTCGTGCACCGTGACGTTGACCTTGGGGTAGCGCTGGCGAAACACCTTGAGTGAGTGGGGCAACAGGTTGCCGGCAAAAGCCGGCATGGCCGCCACCGACACACGGCCCAATTGCAGGGTAAAGCGCTGGCGCAGCATCTCTTCGGTGTCGTCCCAGTCGGCCAGCAGGCGGCGTGCCAGCGGCAGCAGCACTTCGCCTTCGGCAGTCAGGCTGACGCTGCGCGTGGTGCGGCTGAGCAGGGCGCCGCCGAGGTTTTCTTCCAGCGCCTTGATGGTCAGGCTCAGTGCCGGTTGCGAAACGTGCAGGTGTTCACCGGCCTGGGCAAAGCTCTGGTACTTGGCCACGGCGACAAAGGCGCGCAGTTGTTTGACGTTCATGTCGGGCCTGTCGTTTGTTTTGTAAAAATTATCAATCGATGACGAAAACAAAATTAACAAATCAGTCGCTTGCGGTGAAGATGTCTGCACACGCTCACCGACAGCCTCGTCGGTTAAACAACTACAAAAGGCGGATCAGCATGGCCGGACTGGACAAGCGCGTTGCAACCTATGAACAGGCCCTCGAAGGCCTGAGCGACAACATGACGGTACTGGCCGGTGGTTTCGGCCTGTGCGGCATCCCGGAAAACCTTATCAGCGAAATCAAGCGGCGTGGCGTCAAGGGCCTGACCGTGGTTTCCAACAACTGCGGTGTCGACGGTTTTGGTCTGGGCGTGCTGCTGGAAGATCGGCAAATTCGCAAGATGATCGCCTCCTACGTGGGCGAAAACGCCGAGTTCGAACGCCAGTTGCTCAGTGGCGAGCTGGAAGTGGAACTGACCCCACAGGGCACCCTTGCCGAGAAAATGCGCGCAGGTGGTGCCGGCATCCCGGCGTTCTACACCGCTACCGGCTATGGCACCCCGGTTGCCGACGGCAAGGAAGTTCGCGAGTTCAAGGGCCGCAAGTACATCCTGGAAGAATCCATCACCGGTGACTTCGCCATTGTCAAGGGCTGGAAGGCCGACCACTACGGCAACGTGGTTTACCGCAACACTGCGCAAAACTTCAACCCGCTGGCGGCCACCGCCGGCAAGATCACCGTGGTCGAAGTGGAAGAAATCGTCGAGCCCGGCGTGCTGCTGCCAAGCGAAATCCACACCCCGGGCATCTACGTGGACCGTGTCATCGTCGGCACCTTCGAAAAGCGTATCGAAAAGCGCACCGTCAAGGCCTGAGCGCCATCCAACAGAACAACAAAGAGATCCTGACCATGGCACTGACCCGCGAACAGATGGCGCAACGCGTTGCTCGTGAACTGAAGGACGGTTACTACGTCAATCTGGGCATCGGCATCCCCACTTTGGTGGCCAACTATGTACCCGCCGACATGGATGTGATGCTGCAATCGGAAAACGGCCTGCTCGGCATGGGCGAGTTCCCGACCGAAAGCACCCTCGATGCCGACATGATCAACGCCGGCAAGCAAACTGTCACCGCCCGCCGCGGCGCCTCGATCTTCGATTCGGCACAATCGTTCGCCATGATCCGTGGCGGCCACGTCGACCTGACTGTACTGGGCGCTTTCGAGGTGGACGTGCAGGGCAACATCGCCTCGTGGATGATTCCGGGCAAGCTGGTCAAGGGCATGGGTGGGGCCATGGACCTGGTGGCCGGCGCCGAGAACATCATCGTCACCATGACCCACGCCTCCAAGGACGGCGAGTCCAAGTTGCTGCCGCAGTGCAGCCTGCCGCTGACCGGTGCTGGCTGCATCCGCAAGGTGTTGACCGACCTGGCCTACCTGGAAATCGAAGACGGCGCCTTCATCCTGCGCGAGACCGCACCTGGGGTCAGCGTCGAGGAAATTATCGAGAAAACCGCCGGCAAGCTGATCGTGCCGGATGATGTGAAGGAAATGACCTTCTAAGGCATGACGTGATCTCACCCTGTGGGAACGGGCTTACCCGCGAATGCGTCGGTACATAGACCGCCGCATTCGCGGGTAAGCCCGTTCCCACAGGTTTTTTGCGTTGCCTGGCAATACCGCTTCATCTCATAAAACCAATAAAAGGAATTCACCGTGGCCGCTGAAATTCAAGACAGCCGCTCCGCGCGCTTTGCCTTGCGCTGCTCCAACTGGGCTGAACGCTGGTTCCCCGACTCCTGGGTGTTCGCCGCGTTGGCGGTACTGCTGGTGTGTATTGGCGCACTGGCCATGGGCGCCAAACCGACCGACACCGCCAAGGCTTTTGGCGACGGTTTCTGGAGCCTGATACCGTTCACCATGCAGATGGCCTTCGTGGTCATCGGCGGTTATGTGGTGGCCAGCTCGCCGCCCGCCGCGAGGCTGATCGATCGCCTGGCGCGCATCCCCGGCAATGGGCGCTCGGCAGTGTGCTGGGTAGCACTGATCTCGATGCTGGCCTCCTTGCTCAACTGGGGGCTGTCGCTGGTGTTTGGAGGCTTGTTGGTACGCGCCCTGGCGAGGCGTACCGACCTGAAGATGGATTACCGCGCAGCGGGTGCGGCGGCTTATCTGGGCCTGGGTGCGGTGTGGGCGCTGGGCCTGTCATCCTCGGCGGCGCAGTTGCAGGCCAACCCGGCCAGCCTGCCACCTTCAATCCTGTCGATAACCGGGGTGATTCCGTTTACCGAAACCATCTTTCTCTGGCAGTCCGGCGTGATGCTGGCGGCGCTGGTGGTGGTCTCGCTGGTGATCGCCTACGCCACCGCGCCGGGCCCGAACAGCGCACGTAGCGCCGAAGACTGCGGTGTCGACCCCAGCTTCACAGCGCCACCCGCCACGCAACGCACGCGCCCGGGGGAGTGGCTGGAACACAGCCCGATCCTGATCCTGCTGTTGGTGGCCTTGGCTGCTGGCTGGCTCTATCAGGAGTTTGCGACAAAACCCGCGATTACCGCCATCTCGGGGCTCAACACCTACAACCTGTTGTTCATCATGCTCGGTGCTTTGCTGCACTGGCGCCCACGCAGCTTCCTTGACGCGGTGGCGCGTGCGGTACCGACCACCACCGGTGTGCTGATCCAGTTCCCGCTGTATGGTTCGATCGCCGCCATCCTCACCCAGGTGAAGGGAGTCGATGAACAGACGCTGGCCCACCATATTTCACTGTTCTTCACCCAGATTGCCACCCACGACACGTATGCCGTGCTGATGGGCGTGTATTCCGCGGTGCTGGGCTTCTTCATCCCTTCAGGCGGTGGCAAGTGGATCATCGAAGCCCCTTACGTGATGCTGGTGGCCAACGACCTGCAGTACCACCTGGGGTGGGCGGTGCAGATCTACAACGCGGCCGAAGCCTTGCCGAACCTGATCAACCCGTTCTACATGCTACCGCTGCTGGGCGTGCTGGGGCTCAAGGCGCGCGACCTGATCGGGTTCTCGTTCGTGCAATTGCTGGTGCATGTGCCGTTGGTGCTGGTGTTGCTGTGGGCGTTGGGTACAACGCTGCAGTACGTACCGCCAGTGATGCCTTGATTCAAGGCCTCTGCAGGCTTGGCGTCAGCTATTAGACGCGTATCATGGCTGCCTCAGCCTGGGAAACCCGCGTCACATGTCTATCCGATTGAAACTGCTGCGTAAGAAACTGGGGATGACCCTGGAAATGCTGGCCGAAAAGACTGGCATGACCAAAAGCTACCTGTCCAAGGTCGAGCGGGGCCTCAACACGCCCTCGATCGCTGCGGCGCTGAAACTGGCGAGGGCGCTGAACGTCAATGTCGAAGAGCTGTTCGCCGAAGAACAGGCCGGGCAGAGCCGCTACAGCCTGGTGCGCCATACCGAGCGCCAGGCCTTGGTTGGCGATGGACAAGGGCCGGGGTACGCGGCCCTCACCAGTCAGGTTGGCCAGCGCAGCCTGCTGCCGTTTCTGATCCAGCCGCCGTCCGAGTTCAGCGACCCCACGTTCAAGGAACACCAGGGCGAAGAGTTCCTGTTTGTTCACGCAGGCCAGGTGGAAGTGGATTTCATGAGCGAGCGGGTAATGCTGGAGCAGGGCGACGCCCTGCATTTCAATGCCCAGACGCCGCACCGGCTGCGCTCGGTAGGTGTTACTCCAGCGCAATTACTGGTCGTGGTTCACCACGCGGACGAATGAATACGTGGGGGGGCAGGTATGCCCCCGCGTATTCTCAGCTGTGAAACGCCAGATTCATCGCAGCAGCCCTCCCTTGCATAATCTGCATGTCGTTTTTTTGACGAAAGCACCCATCGCCCATTGAATTTTATTATGGTGTCGGATCATTGACGTAGTGTCATTGTGCCCATAAGCTCAAATCAACAACGAAACAACCCCGCAACACCGCGCCAATAACTAATTGATTTTCCTGTTTTTAGGAGGGGAGTATGCGCTCGACTCTGATAATCAAATCGATGTTCTTGCTGGTGATGCTAAGTGGTGCTGCCCGTGCGGCAGATTCGTATATCAATCAGAACAGTATCATTCCTGTTTCAACTGCAGGCTGGTTCTTTGCCTTTGCTGTCGTCGGTTTTGTTGCTGTTGCCAACCGCAGAAAGATCTGAACCGGACACCTTGTACCCGAAGTGACTGCCCATTGCCGAGAGGCCACAGGCATGGCTTGTGAATTCTCCAACCGTTGCTATATTCCCAGTAGCCCGTAAGGGCCAACGTTTACAGAACGTTGCAGCCCACGTCTACAGCGTCAAGGTAAGGGCCTCCAGGAAGGTCGAGGCCATCGCGGCAGCTGTGCGCCGTGAAGCGGAGCGAGAGTTGGTGTGTTGTTCTCATTCAGTGCTCTTTGTCGGGCCATTTGGCCGGAGGGACCCTCATGGTGCGTTCAATATTTGCCGCTTTGTGCATGCTGACGGTGGGGTCCGGCGCCGCTAACGCCGACCAGAGCGGTGCTCCCTACCTGCTTAGCCCCGGCGATGTGGTGATGGTTTCGGTGTGGCAGGAAGACAGCCTGCGTCAAGAAGCCACCGTACTGCCCGATGGCAGTATTACCTTCCCCCTGGCCGGGCGCATCAATGTTGCCGGGCTGGACGTGACGGCAGTCGAAAAGCAGGTCGCTGCCAAACTCGAAAAATTCCTCCCCGACCCTAACGTCAGCGTTGTCGTCAAAAGCATTGCCGGCAATATGGTCTATGTCCAAGGCAAAGTGATCAAGCCCGGGCCTGTGCAAATGGCAGGCCCCACTGCGGTATTGCAGGCGCTGAGCATGTCAGGTGGCCTGGACAAGTTTGCTGACGAAAGCGAAATCAAGGTGGTCCGCGGCACGGGTGCTTCCCAAAAGATCCTGCCCGTGCGATATAAGGACCTGGTGTCTGGCCGGGACATGTCCACCAACATCCAACTCCAGGCTGGCGATACGCTGGTCGTTCCTTGATCTTGCCTTTTAATAAGAACATTTAATGCCTCTTCTTAGAACAACTCGCATTGCAACGGCAATCTTGGTCTTGCCGTTTACGGACGCGGTACTGGCGGCAAATTGGCAGTCTACGGTGGTGGTACCGACATCCGTCGAATACGACAGCAACCCATTGCTGCTGACCTCGGGGGAAAAGGGCATAACGCGCACGATCATCGCGCCGGATTACACCCTGATCGGCACTTTTGACCGTGACGAATTGAGGTTGGGGCTTGGCATGCATGTGCTGCGCTCGTCCGATACGGATATCGTCGATGACCGTGAAGATCCTGATATCAGCCTGGGCTGGCAGCGCACCACCGAGCGGGGGCGTTTCGGCCTGGTGGCGCGCTACAACGAGAGCTCGACGTTGTCGGGGACAGTACTGGATACCGGGGTGATTACCACCGACGGTACGCAGAAGCTTTACACCTTGACTGGCAACTGGAGCCAGGCGGTGACCGAGCGCAGTACCTTGAGCAACGAAACCACCTACAACCGTGCCCGTTACGACATCAGCACGCTGACGGGCTACGACGAACTGGCGAACGTCTTTACCTGGACTTACGCCTGGAACGAGCGGGCTGATCTGTATACCCGTTTTGGTGCCCGGCGCTATGAGCCCGAACAGGACCTTACCGCGACCGCTTCCAACAGCTACACCCCGGCAGTCGGCGTCAAATACCAGCTTGCCGAAGGCTTTAGCGCCGATGCCCATATTGGCGTCAACCAAGTGTCAGGTGACGGCGGCGGCCGACGCGGGGAGGGTGGGGTTGCGTTGCTGTACACCGGCCCGCGTGCCGATGCCAGCCTCACAGCCGAACGCAGCACGGTGGCCAGTGCCGAAGGCGGCTTCGCCGAGCTGGACCAGGTGCGGGGTGTGTGGAGCTATGCGTTGACCGAGTTGTCCCGGGTGGGCGCGGACGCCGCGTGGCAAGACAGCAAAGGGCAGTCGCCCAACACGCTGCAGACTTACAGCGTATGGGCCAGCCGCCAGTTTTCGCCTTACTGGGACCTGCGCCTGTCGCTGATGTACAAAGAACGGCAGCAGGACCATGTACCGGATGCGACCGCTACGATCGTTGGTTTGACGTTGACGTACAGGTACCCCGACATCTGAACTTCAGGCAGGTGGCCCTATGAAGTCTGACTACGAGCTCTCCCTCAGAGATTACATCGCCATTATCAAGGACAGGGCCCTGGTGTTAGGGGTGAGTGCCGCAGTCATTCTCGCCGCGACCGTGGCCGTCGCGTTGATGGTGCCGCCGATCTACCAGTCGACCGGCACCATTCTGGTGGAGTCGCAGCAGATTTCACCGGAGCTGGTGTCGACCAACACCACCACTTTTGCCGATGAGCGCATCGAGGTGATCCGCCAACGGGTGATGACCCGCGAAAACCTGCTGCGCATCATCGGCAAGTACGACCTGTTCGCCGACAAGCGCTTCAGCGAAAGCGACAAGATCGACCAGATGCGCAACGCGATCGTGGTCCAAACCCTTACCACCTACGTGCGTGGACGTGGTGAAGCGACCGTGGCGTTCACTGTGTCGTTCGAGCACAAGCAGGCACAAGTGGCCAAGGAAGTCGCCGACGAACTGGTGACGCTGTTCCTCAACGAAAACCTCAAGCAGCGCACCGAGCGGGCCAACGAAACCACCGAATTCCTCACCCAGGAAGCCAACAAGCTGGGCGCCGAGCTGGCCAGCCTGGAAAACCAGTTGGCCGATTTCAAGCAGGCCCACGCCAATGCCTTGCCCGAGCACCAGACCCTGCGCATGAACATGCTGTCGCGTGCGGAGCTGGAATTCCGTGAGGTCGACCGTGACTACAAGGCTGCCCAGGAAGAGCTGCGCTACCTGGAGCTGGAACTGTCTGCGGCCAATGCAGGCCTTGCCACCAAGGCTGCCGAAGGCACCCGATCAACCCGTGCCGACCAGCCCGAGGACCTGCCAAGCCTGAAAGCCGAATACGCCCGGCTGCTGACCCGCTACAAGGACGCCCACCCGGATGTAGTGGCGATCAAACGCAAGATCCAGGCGCTCGAAGCCAGTGGTGGTCGCACTGCGGCAGCGTCCACGGTCAGCCTCGACGTGGCCCGTGTCCGTGCCAAGATGAGCGCTGCCCAGGTGCGTATCGCCTCGCTGGCAGAGCAAAAGCGCGAGCTGACCCGGAAAATGGAAGGGTACGAGGCCGAGATCCTCGAGGCGCCGCAGGTCGAGCGTGGCCTGGTGACCTTGATGCGTGACCACGACAACGCGCGCAAGAAATACGAAGAGATTCGTGCCAAGGAAATGGGCGCAAAAATTACCGAAAGCCTCGAGCAGGAAAACAAGGCTGAACGCTTTGTGCTGCTGGAGCCTCCGCTGTTGCCCGAGAAGCCGATCAAGCCCAACCGCAAGAAAATCGCCGCGCTGGGCCTGGTGCTGGCGCCAGCTGGTGGCGGTGCGCTGGTGATGCTGCTGGAAATGCTCAATCAGCGCGTGCGCGGCGTTGGCGCCCTGGAAAGCCTGCTGGGCAAACGGGTGCTGGTGGCACTGCCCTATATCGATACCCGAGCCGACGTGGCCCGACGCAAGCGCTGGCGCAATCGCCTGATCCTGGCGGCACTGGCGCTGGCAGCTATCATGATAGGGCTGGTGCACGTGTTCTACATGCCACTGGATGTGCTGTTGTACAAAGTCATGTCTCGGTTTGTATAGGGAAAGCAGTGATGGACAGGATCAAGCCGGCTGTTGGCAACAATATTCATCAGGTTACCCCAGGTACTCCCCAGGCACTGTCTCCCGCCCCCGGTACGGCGCTGGCAGAAGTGCCGGGTCAGTTCGATTACGTGAACACCAAGGTGGTACCGCTGCGTGCAGACCACCTGGAGCGCAACCGCATCGTCGCGTACAACAAGAACTCCAACATGAACGGGCCGATCGACCTGTTGCGTACGCAGGTGCTTAGGGCCATGGACGAGAACGGCTGGCGTACCTTGGCCATCACCTCGCCAACGCCTGAAGCGGGCAAGACAATGCTGGCGATCAACCTGGCCATGAGTATTGCCCACCACACCACCAAGACTGCGTTGCTGGTGGACTTCGACCTGCGCCGGCCCAAGGTCGGCAGTTACCTGGGGCTGCCCATGGAGCAGGCACTGAACGAGTTTCTGACGGACAAGGCCGAGCTGCAGGACTGCCTGGTCAACCCGACCTTGCCGCGCTTTGTGGTGCTGCCGACGCGGGTACCCGTCCCCCTGTCGACCGAGATGCTGTCCTCGCCCAAGGTGAACAACCTGATTGGCGAGTTGCGCAACCGCTACGAGTCGCGCATCTGCATTTTCGATTTGCCACCGCTGCTCAGCTCGGACGATGCAATCACCGTGATGCCCAAGTTTGATTGTGTATTGCTGGTGGTGGCCAACGGGATGAACAACAAAAAGGAAATCGAGGATTGCCTGCATCACCTGGCCACGGTGAACCTGATCGGGACTGTGTTGAACAAGGCTGACGAACAGCCGCGGACCTATTACTGATACTGAGCCTTCTGGCCGTCCGCCTGTAGGTGCAGCCTTTTGCTGCGCCTACAGGGAGCGAAACCAACTCAGCGCTCCCAGGGATACTGCAACTCCCACTGCCACGCATGCCGCACAATCTCCTCCAGCGAAGCGAACGCCGGGCGCCAGCCCAGCACCTGGATGGCTTTGCTCGCATCCGCCACCAGCCGTGGCGGGTCGCCCGCGCGGCGCGGTGCGTCAAGGGTACTGATCTGCCGCCCGGTCACTGCCCGGGCCGTATCGATCACCTGCTGCACCGAAAAGCCCAGGCCATTGCCCAGGTTGAACGCGGCACGTTCGCCACCGGCCCGTAAATAATCCACCGCCAGCGCATGGGCCGCCGCCAGGTCTGCCACATGCACGTAGTCGCGTATGCAGGTGCCATCCGGTGTGTCGTAGTCACGACCGAACACTGTCACCGCCTCGCGCCGACCCGATGCAGCCTGCAGGATCAAGGGGATCAGATGGGTTTCCGGGTCATGACGTTCCCCGAGCTGACCTTCTGGGTCAGCGCCCGCGGCATTGAAATAGCGCAGGCATACCGACTTCAAACCATAGGCCCGGTCAAAGTCCTCAAGAATCTGCTCGACCATCCATTTGCTCAACCCGTACGGGTTGATCGGTACCTTGGTGTGCGCTTCATCGATCGGCACGTACTGTGGGTTGCCATATACGGCGGCACTCGAAGAAAACACCAGGTGCCTGATGCCGGCATTGACCATGGCCTGCAGCAGGGCAAGGGTGGCTGCGACATTGTTCTGGTAGTACTTGCCAGGCGCGGTGACCGACTCGCCCACTTGAATGAACGAGGCGAAGTGAAACACTGCATCGAAGCGACAAACGCCAAACAGCACGTCCAGCGCGGCTTCGTCGGCGATATCGAGCCTGGCCCACTGGATGCCGGGGCCAGGTGAGACCAAGTCCGCCACCAGCACGTCATGGCCGGCGGCGAGCAGGTGCTTGACCATGTGTGAGCCAATGTAGCCCGCACCACCCACAACCAGATATTTCATCCCCACCTCCTGGAATCTGCTGTTTACAGACGCAGTGAACACTCCCTGACACGTGCAGGTGGGATGATCATCTACAGGTGACCTGAGCGTAGATGGCCCTATGCTCTATTTCAAGAATAGCCAGTTGGACATGTAGGTGCCGTCGAAGGTAATGGTGTATTGCCCATCCTTGTAGGCCACCGGCAGCGGTTTCAGCTGCGCCTGTGCATCGCGGGCGAACAGTTTCAGGCCGGCAGGTGCCTTGATGTTCAGGCTGCCTTCAAGGGGCTCGACATTGAACGGCGTCTTGTCATCGGCCTTGGGCATCGCACGGGTGCCCAGAGACAGAAGAAGTTCGCGCGACTGGCCCAGTGGCTTACCGTCCAGGCTCTGGACCACCACGCTGGCGTAAGGCGTTTTCGTTTGTATCTGAATGGCACCCAGGTTGATCGGACGGCCACCCAGCCAGCCACTGGCGGCCTGGGTCAATGGCGTGTCGATGGTGTAGATGCCTTGTTGCCAATTGCGCCTGAGCTCGCCTGTATCGGTCACCGACTCGGTGGCATCGGCGGCCAGCAGCGCTTGCCCCGGGTCGTGCAGCACCTGCGCGCCTGCCGGGATGGTCGCGGGTTTTAGCCAGGGCAATTCCGGCGTGTGTGGCAGGGCGATCTGCAGCTGGCCCTTTTCCATGGCCGTGCGCAGCAGCGGTGAGTTACGCGGGGTGATTTCCTGGTTGTACAGAGTGGCAGGTGTCGGTGCGAACACGTAGCGAGTGGTGGCGGGCTTCACGTCGGCACGGCGATAGAGCAGGGCAGCGGCGGGCAGGGTGGCGATCATCGCCGGGTCGTTGTACGCGTGCCAGTTGTCCGCTGTGCGCCAACCCGGGTTGAACGCCTGTTGGCTGTAGGCATATTGCAGCATGGCGTCCCAGCCTTGGTGGCTGGCGGTGCCGGCGATGTAAATCGGCAGCGAGTGACGGTCCGGCAGCGGGAAGGGCTCGGCGTTCCACTCGGTGACAGTCAGCGGTTTGCCGACGACCTGGGCGGCAGCAATCCAGTCGATCATGCCGTCGCTGGTCAGCGGGTTCTTTTCCAGTTGGCCTGCGTCGCCGTAGCTGTGGGCGTCGATGACATCGCCAACGCTCAGTGCCGGAAGCGCGCTAAGCCCATTGCCGCCCCAGGTACTGGTGGTAGCAATGGGCACTTTCACGCCCACGCTGCGCAGGTGGGCGATCATGCCGGCATTGAAGCGCTGTTCCAGCTCGTTGAGCAACAGCTTCGACGGCCCATGCTCCCAGGCACGCCAGGTAAGGTCGACGGGTAGGTCAAACTGTTTGGCAAAGGCCTTGGCTGCGGCCATGTAGCGCGCACTGTGGCGCGGTACATCCTTGTTTGGCATCAGGGCGTTGCCGTAATGCTGGGTCAGGTCATTCTCGTTGGTGATCAGCACGGCGGCGATGGCCGGGTCGTCCTTGTAGGCCAGGCCCGTGTATTCGTTCACATGGGTCAGGTACTGCTCGGCGAAGCGTTTCATCGCTTGCTGGATACTGTCGTTCACGTAGGCGTAACCCTTCAGGTCGACGCGACCGTCCTTCTCGGGAAGCTCCTTGAAGTCTTCGATGTTGTCGTTGGCGGTGAACGCACGCTGCACATGCATGTCCAGCCAGATGTAGATGCCTTCGTCCTTGAGTGACTTGATCCACAGGTCGAGCTTGCGCAGCGATTCGGCGCTGAGCTGCTGGGTATCATGCACCAAGGTGCCGTCGCCAAAGACGTTGGGGCTGACCCAGGGCGAGTCGTGGTGATGCAGACGCACCAGGTTGAAGCCCAGCGCCGAAAGGCGTCTGGCCTGCAGGCGAATTTCTTCGTCAGGGGTTTTGAACAACGAGTAGGCCGACAGGTTGGTGCCCCAGAAGCGCACTGGAGTGTTGTCGGCGAACATCAACTGGTCGCCGACCGCCTTCACGAAGCCACGCTTGCCGGCGGGTTTCTCCGCTGCGTTGAGGAACGACAGGTCCACCGGCGAGGTGCGCCAGTCCAGTTGGTCATCAGGCCAGCTGGCGGGGTCTGCCAGGCCGAAGCGCTCGCTGGGGGTAGGGCCGAGTTCGATGTCGCCGGTCACGTTGAGCACGGCCTTGAGCTGCCGGCGGCCGGCGCTGATCGGGTCCTTGTAGAGGAATGCACGCAGCTCGGACGGGTTGCCGCGCTCGAAATAGACCTTGGCCAGTGGCGGGTCGAAGCGCATTTCGATGCGTCGCCCCTGGTCGGCCTTGCCCCAGGTCCAGCCGCGGTTGTCGGGCAGCAACTGCGGGGCGCCCATGTCGCCGGCGATTTGCGCCGGGTCGAACTGGAACACCAGGCCGCCACCCATGACACCGCTCTGGCGGCTGTGGGCGTCGAGGTCGAAGGCCCAGCTCAGGGTTTGCGCCTGTTCCTTGCGGATGTCAGCTTGCAGGTCGAAGTCCAGCTCCTTGTTCTTGCCCCGCAGCGTGTAGTGGTAAGGGCCATTGACCTTGAAGTCGGTATAGAAACCGGTCCAGCTCCAGTTGGCAGCCCAGAAATCGAATTTGGCCTTCATGACCGGGCCGCCGCCGTGTGTCACGGTAGGCAAGCCATTTTGCTCATCGACACTGACCTGCCAGTCTGAAGCCCAGCTGGCCAGCGGCAGCAGGGCCAGGCCGGCAATGGCCGAAAAGCGCACGTAATGACGCAGGGACAGCCTATTCATGAACATTACCTGGGTTGTAGGTCGGGTTCTGCCAGTTCCATCACCTGGCTGTTGTGCAGCCGGCGAACCATCTGGATGTAGGCCACGCCCAGACCTGCGATAGACCAGTACACCACCGGGATGAAGGTGATGCTGCTGACTGTGAAGATGATGACCAGAATGCCGATCAGCGTTGCCAGCAACACCCGGCCGAGCTGTCGTCGCTCATCATCCTTGTCGGCAAAACTGAGCATGGCCCTGCGGATACCCACCACCACCACGGCAAAGAACGCCACGAACAGGCCTAGCCCGACCAGGCCGGCCCGCAGCGCCAGGTTGATGTAGGTGTTGACGATGTCGATGATGCCTTCGCCCTGGATCATCGACTGCATTTCGGGTGTGTTGCGGAAGTCGAAAGAACCGAACAATGGGTTGCGCTGGATGACGATCCAGGAATTGTCCATCAGCCGCTCGCGGTAGGTGATGTTCTCTTTCTCGAGGTTGCCGATGAACGGCAGCAGGTCCAGCACCTTGTCGCCACCAGGCACGACGGTCAGCAAGGGCAACGCCAGCATGCCAGCCGCCCCCAGCAGTGCCAGGCGCTTGACGGCGCCTTTGCCCAGGGCAATGAACACCACCACGATGACCACGGCGCCGATCCACGGGCCGCGTGACAATGGCGCGAACAGCCCGGCGGCCAGCAGCAGGGCGCCCATGGCCCTGTGCAGCGGGCGTTGCACATAGCCTTGCACGAACAGGAACAGGCCGATGGCCACGCTCATCACGTAACCCAGCACAATCGCCTGGCCGGTGGTGACGCTCGCCCGCAGCGCACCACCGCGGCTCAGGTAGCCGGACATGCTCCATGGCACGCCCATGGCGTCGACCAGGGCGCTGTATAGCAGCCAGTGGCGTACATACTCGGCCACAGCGATCAGCGCCATGACGAAAGAGACAAGAACGAAGGCCAGCAGGGTGTCCTTGAAGTCGCTGATCTGACGCAGGCCACGGCTGGCCACGTAGTACGGCAGGAGTACGTCGACATACAGGTAAAGCGCCTGGCGCAGCGTGTCGGTAGGGGTGGTTTCGCGCAAATAGAGCACGCTCAGCAGTAGCAGGCCGGCGGCCAGCAACTTATCGGCCCAGGTGCGGCCAAAGCGAAGGGTGTCACCTTGCCGGCGCAGGTGCAGCGCAGCCGGCAACAGCACGCACAGGCTCAGCAGGCGAATATGGTTCAGGTCGACCAGGTAATTGACCACGCCAAACCCGGGCACCTGGACCGACGCTGGCGGGATCAGGAACAGCAGCATGTAGAACAGCGCCATGGGGTTGTGCTCGCGGCGCCCGGCCAGCAAAAGGACGACCGCACCCACACCCAGATACAGCCAGAAACTGTGCGAGAGAAAAGCCAGCAGGGTCAGCAGGAACCACAGATTACGCCGGCGCTTGTAGTCGCTGAGCGGAATCAGGTCGGTGGCAGGCCGCCGCGCCATCACGAAGACCACGCTCGCCAAAAACAGGATGACGATCAACGCTCGAAAATGTTCAGGCATCGGCTATGTACACCTTTCCTTCGGTGGGCAACGGCTAGCATCGTGGCTAATTGAAACTATAGTGACTTTTAGCCAATCAGTCAGAGATTGAAGTCATGCCGTCGATTGATGTGTCAGCCGCCGCGAGCCTGCGCAAGCGGGCCCTGAGAGCCGGGTCGTGGAACCTGGTCTCGCAGGTGGCTTCACAGGTGATGCGCCTGGGCGGCAATCTGATCATGGCCCGCTTGCTGCTGCCGGAAATGTTCGGGGTGATGGTCATTGCCACCACTGTTTCGATACTGCTGCATTTGCTTTCCGATGTCGGCCTGCGCCAGAACATCATCCAGAGCCACCGTGGTGACGATCCGGACTTTCTCAATACCGCCTGGACCGTGCAGATCATCCGCGGTTTCCTGCTGTTTGCGCTTACTCTGCTGCTGGCCCTGGGGGCTTGGTTGGCGCAACTGGCCGAGCTGTGGCCGGCAGACTCAACCTATGCCGCACCCATACTGCCGATGGTGCTGGCGGTGACCGGCCTGTCTGCGGCCATCTGGGGGTTCCAGTCCACCAAGATAGATGTGGCGGTACGAACTTTCCAACAAAAGCGCGTGGTGCTGGTCGACCTTGCCTCGCAGGTGGCCGGCCTGGTGGTGATGCTGGTGCTGGGCTTGCTGACCCATTCGATCTGGGCGCTAGTGTTATCAGGCCTGGTTTCGGCGGTGGTCTGGACAGTGCTGGGGCATACCGCCCTGCAGGGGCCCACCAACCACCTGCGCTGGGACCGTTCGGCGCTGACCGAGCTGATTGTGTTTGGCCGCTGGATCCTGCTGTCGTCGATGGTTGGTGTGCTGGCGATGTACGGCGACCGTATGTGGTTTGGCGCCAGCATGTCGGCGGCGCAACTGGGTGTGTATTCGATCGCCGTGCTGATCCTGGGTGCGGTGCAGACCGCGCTCATGAAAATTGTCGGCGCGGTGGCATTGCCTGCCTTCAGTGAAGCGGCCCGGGCCGACGACAAGCAGCGCCTGAAAGCGTTGTATTTCCGCTTTCGGCTGCTGGTCGACCTGCTGGTTCTGTTCATTTGTGGCGGGTTCCTGACCGCCAGCCCATTGCTGATTGGCTGGATGTATGACGATCGCTACCGCGAAGCAGGGCCGATGCTGGCGATTCTCTCGCTATCGTTCATCGTATTGCGCTATACCTTGGCTCATCAGGTGTGGATTGCCTTGGGCCTGACCAAGTACCAGGCCATGGACAACATCATTCGCCTGGTCTCGTTATGGGGACTATTGCCGCTGTTACTGGCGCTTGGCGGGGTGGAGTGGGCTATCTGGGGGGTCGCCCTGCATGCTTTGCCAACGCTGGTGCTGGTTGTGTATGTGAATTGCAAACTGGATATCTTCAGCCTCAAACGTGAGCTGGTGGTACTGCCGATGTTGCTGGTCGGGGCGCTGTGCGGGGCACTGCTGACGGCCTTCTTCAACTGGCTGTAACGCAGTTTGCCAGGTGTAACTTTCATGGCTACAGGTCACGGGATCATGGAGAAGCTCACTTTTTGTACTGCGCAGTTGGGTCGTAGAGGTTTTCTCCAGAGCTGTGTCTTGCTCGGCGTGGGGGGCGCAGTATTCGGCGCCTCGGCGGCCGTTGCTGGCAAGACGGCCGAAAAGCCCGGGTTCGTGATAATCAATGGTTGGGTATTGCCGTCCCGTTACTTCCGGAACGCGTCAGCATGATCAAGGACTTTCAGCAGCAGAAGGCGCTGCGCGACCACTACGATTTCTGCATCATCGGCGCCGGCCCGGCGGGTATAACCCTGGGCTTGCGCCTGGCTGCTGCTGGCTGGAGCGTAATGATCGCCGAAGGTGGGGGGCGCGAATATGCGTCGTACTCGCAAGACTTGTACGCGTGCTCATCCACCGGCCTGGAGCTGTATGCCGAGGAATCCCGCCTGCGTTACCTGGGGGGCACCTCCAATCACTGGGCTGGCCGGTGTCGGCCATTCACTCCTTCGGATTTTGCCGTCGCCCCGCAAGGCGACTTGCCGGGTTGGCCAATTCCCTATTCGGAGATCGAAGGCTTTCTACCGGCAGCGATGGAGATTGTCGATCTGGCGCCTGGCGCGGATTTTCGCGCGATGAATTCCAGTCTCGATGGCGGTGACTTCGAGGCGGACCGCTTTCTCCTCAGCACGCCGACACGCTTTGCACAAAAGTACGCAACAGCACTGGAGCAGACCCCAGGCCTAGACGTATTCATCCACTGTAATTGCGTTGACCTGGAGTTCGACAAGGCTTCCGGCCGCCTGGCTGCGGTGGTGTTGTCCGACTATCAACGCAATCGTCAGCGCTTGGTAGCAAGCAACTTCATTCTGGCCACGGGTGCCATCGAGAATGCCCGGCAGTTGCTGAACAGCGAGTCCCTGGTGGCCGCAGGTGTGGTGAGCAAGGAAGGGCTGGTGGGCGGGGGGTTCATGGAGCACCTGAACATCGAAATGGGCACTTTCATCCTAAAGTCCGGGCAGGACCCGGAGCCGCGCCAGTACTACACCACCGATGCTTTCATCGACGAGTACAAGGCCGGTAAAGGCAATGTCACCGCTGTTTTACTGGCCGATGTGCAAACCTACGGCCGCACTGCCGAGGTCAAGTATTTTCTCGAGAGCCTGGCCTGCGACATGGGGTTTGCCAGCAAGGTCGCCTTCGTTGCCAAGTTCAGCTGCCCCGGTGACGGCGTGCTCAGCACCATGATCGAGCAGTTCCCCAACCTGCACAGCCGCATTTCGCTGCTGGACGAGAAGGATGCATTGGGCGTGGCCAAGGTCAATGTCAATTGGGTGCTTAGTGCCGATGACCGGCACACCATCAAGTGCATTGGCAGCGAACTGGCCAAGCAGTTCGCTGACATGGGGCTGGGGTTCGTCAAGCTCAACGATTTCGTCTACGACACCTCGATTCCGCTGAAAATGGCACCCCATGCCCATCACATGGGTACCACGCGTATGGCCGCCTCGCCGCAGTTCGGTGTAGTCGATGCCAATTGCAAGGTGTTCGGTACCGAAAACCTGTATGTCGCCGGCAGCAGCATTTTTGCCAAGGGCGGCGCCTCCAACCCGACCATGCCGCTGTTGCAGTTTGCCTTGCGGCTGGCCGACCACCTCGATAACAAGATGAAAGCGGCCAGCAGCGCCGCAGCGTGATGCAGGTTGTACACGGGTGAGAGCGATGCGGTCAGCACCTAGAAGAACGAGACCGGAACGCCTCAGGACACTCCAGATTGTTCAGATCGCGAGGCCAGGCAGTATGAAGGGATGGATACGCAAGGCAGTGGCGCACTACGCCCATGCAACCGGGCGAGGGGGCAAATTCTACAGGAGGTTCTGCAACCCCTCTGGTCTTGAATGGGGGGCCTATCTGGCCCGATGGGGCAACTTTCACTCGGTCGGCAGCAATTTCTTCGTCAATACAGGCTGCAAGTTTCTCGACCCGTCGCTGGTACGTATCGGCAACAGCGTGGGCTTGTCCGACTGCACGTTGATCGGTCATGACGGGGTGGTACTGCTGATCGAGCATCGCTATGGCAAGCACCTGGATTCGGTCGGTTTCATCGACATCAAGGACAACTGCTTCATCGGCCATGGTGCGATCGTGATGCCTCGCGTGACCATCGGGCCTGAATCCATCGTGGCCGCAGGGGCGGTGGTGACCAAGGACGTGCCGCCAGGCACCGTCTATGGTGGCAACCCGGCCGTGTTCATCTGTACCACCGAGCAGTTGATCCAACGGGTCGAGGCACGTTGCGAAGCTTACCCTTGGATCGACCTGGTGAAACAGCGCAACGGGGCCTACGACCCGGAAGTTGAACCGCTGTTGATGGCGCAAAGACGCCAGTATTTCTTCGGGGACAGCTAAAATGGCTAGCAAACCTGTGGATGTCATGGTGGTGAACTTCAATACCGCTGGACTGCTGCAGCCAATGTTCGATGCACTGCGCCGGGCCGACAGCGAGCGGCTGGCCAGTTACCTGGTGGTGGACAATGCCTCGCGCGATGACTCGGTGCAGCGCATGGCCCAGGTGTGCCCCGAGGCACTGCTGCTGAGCAACAAGCAGAACGTGGGTTTCGGCCGGGCCAACAACCAGTTGTTGGCGCACCTCAAGGGCAAGTACGCCTTGCTGCTCAATACCGATGCCTTCGTTGCCGCCGACTCTCTGCAAAAAACACTCGACTACATGGAGGCCCACCCAGAGTGCGGCGTACTGGGGGTGCGCCTGGAGGGGCGCGATGGTGACCTGCAGCCCAGTTGCCGCTACTTCCCCACGCCGCTCAATGTGTTCGTCGGGCGTACCGGGCTGGGGCGGTTCTTCCCAGGGCTGAAGATGGTCGACGAAATGAACTGGGACCACGCCTCGGTGCGCGAGTGTGACTGGTTGCCTGGCTGCTTCTACCTGGTGCGCCGCGAAGTGCTCGACAAGGTGGGGTTGTTCGACCCGCGCTACTTCCTTTATTACGAAGAGGTGGACCACTGCAAGCGGGTGAAGGAAGCGGGCTGGAAAGTGGTGTTTTACCCGCATACCACGGTGGTGCATATCGGTGGCGAAAGCTCCAAGTCGGTGGCGGAACTGGAGGCTGCCAGCCGGCAGATCTCGTCCTACCAGATCGAAAGCGAGTTGCTGTACTTCCGCAAGCATCATGGCGTGACGGGGCTGGCCCTGCACATGCTGCTGGTCACGCTGGGCGACCTGGTGCTGGCACTCAAGGCGCTGTTGAAACGACGCGGCTGGGGCGCCATTCAGGCCTGCTGGCGTCATTGCCGGGCAACCTGGTCATTGCTGTTCAAGACCCGGTACGCCAGCCAACCAACAAGGTAGGTGGAGCCATGTTCGAGAATATTCGCGCCGACCTGAGGGCCCATGGCGGGGACTGGGGCGCCCAGGGCTTCTGGGTATTGCTGGTGTACCGCTTTGGCCGCTGGCGTTATACGTTGCGCCCGGCACTGTTGCGCAAACTGTGTTCGCTCATCTACAAGGTGCTGTTCAAATTCGTCCAGATCATCACCGGTATCGAACTGCCTTGCGAGGTGGTGATCGGGCGCAACTTCGTCATCGATCATTTCGGCGGCATTGTTGTCAGCGGTTATGCCCGCTTCGGCGATGACTGCCGTATCCGCAACGGCGTGGTGGTGGGCCTGAAGAATGTCGACGAGCCGATTGCCCCGGTGTTCGGCAATAACGTCGACATCGGCACCGGGGCCAAGGTGCTGGGCAGTATTCGCATCGGCAACAACGTGATCATCGGCGCCAATGCCGTCGTGCTGGTAGATGTACCTGACAACTCACTGGCAGTGGGGGTGCCGGCCATCATCAAGGCCCGGCAAGCGGCCGCCACGGCATCGGTCGAGTGAGGCCTATGGCAACGGTGATCGGCGTGGTGGTGATCGGCCGCAATGAAGGCCAGCGTCTCGAGCGCTGCCTTTGTTCGCTGGCGCACGGGGCGGACAAAGTCATGTACGTCGACTCGGGTTCCACCGATGGTTCGCTGCAGTTGGCCGCCAACCTTGGCGTGGACGTGCTGGCGCTGGACATGGGTATCCCGTTCACCGCCGCACGCGCCCGCAATGAAGGTTTTGCCGCCTTGCAGCGCCTGTTGCCATCGATGCAACTGGTACAGTTCGTCGATGGCGACTGCGAGGTGAATGCCACCTGGCTGGCCACTGCGCAGGCTTTTCTTGAGCAGCACCCCGCCGTGGCAGTGGTGTGTGGTCGCCGGCGTGAGCGCTTCCCGCAGCGTTCGGTGTACAACTTGCTGTGCGACCTGGAGTGGGATACCCCGGTCGGTGAGGCCAAGGCCTGTGGCGGCGATGCACTGATGCGGGCTGACGCCTTTGCTGCTGTGGGTGGCTTCCGCCCTGACCTGATAGCCGGAGAAGAGCCCGAACTGTGCGTGCGTTTACGGGCCAACGGCTGGAAAGTCTGGCGACTGGCTGCCGAGATGACCCTGCACGATGCCGGCATGACCCGTTTCAGCCAATGGTGGCGGCGTAGCCTGCGCGCTGGGCATGCCTATGCCGAGGGCGCCTACCTGCATGGCCAGCCACCCGAGCGGCATTGGCTGCGTGAGTCACGTCGGGCCTGGTTGTGGGGCCTGGGCATACCCTTGGTGATCGCGCTGGCCTGCCTGCTGCTGGGCGGCTGGGGCTTGCTCTTGCTGTTGATCTACCCATTGCAGGCCTTGCGCCTGGCTCGCCGCGGCAGCAAGTCGACGCGCGAGAACTGGCTGCAGGCTGTGTTTCTGGTGTTGGGCAAATTCCCGGAAATGCTCGGCCAGCTGAAGTTCCTGCGCCACCGCCTTGCGGCTGGCAAATCGGCTTTGATCGAGTACAAGTGAGAAAAACCCATGATGCTCGGCACCCTCGTGAAAAGCGTGTTTACCTTGCAACCGGGTTACTCGTTGCGGGCGATGCACAACAAGTACAAGTTGGCACGGCAGATCGCCAGGCAGTGGCCTGAGCTGAACGGGTTCATGCAGCGCATGACGGCGGCGCTGGGCCCGCATGGTTTGCAGCGGCTGGGTGTGGATTGTATCGGTGTCGTGCAATGGCCTTACATCAGCCGATGCTGGGAGGCGCCACAGCGTCTGGATGTGGTGGCTTCACACTTTGAACGGGTGGCTGGGCAGTTCCCGGCGTTGCTGCTGCTGGGACGCGACGAAAACCTGAGGCTGTGTGACCTGTCCAGCCATTCGCCGGGCTGCTGCCTGGTTCTGGATCGGCCAATCTGGTTCAAGCGCGAAGGCGAGCTGGTGTTGAACCTGTTCCAGGCCGACCTGCGTGTGGCATCCCTGGCCTTCACCCTGGGCCGCAGCCAGGGTGAGACCTGCCTGTTCATCGGTGCGGTGCAGGGCATCCACAAAGGTATCGACAGCGAAACCTCGCTGGCCATCTACCGTGACCTGACCAAGGACTTCGAAGGGCTGCGGCCACGCAGCCTGTTGCTCGAAGCGTTGAAATGCCTGGGCAGAACCCTGGGTGTAACGCAACTGTATGCCGTCAGCGACGCCTGCCGGCACCATCGCCATCCCTATTTTGGCAACGACAAGGGCCAGGACCTGGCGGCCAACTACGACGTTATCTGGCAAGAACACGGCGCCATAGCGTCTGACCGTGAGGATTTTTTTACCCTCCCGTTAGCGCCGGCACAACGGGCGGAAGCCGACATCCCGGCCAAAAAACGGGCGATGTACCGCCGCCGCCAGGCATTGCTTGACGATGTTTTCACCCGTTTGCAGGCAGCATTGCCAAGCAGCAATCACAACCTTGGACTACAAGGAAAACAGGGGGATGCATTTGCTGTGAGTGCATCGGCAGTAGACGGACCGCCCGTAGTCGACAGCCTGAAGTGAAGGTTGCCAGGGAAGGTTGGTCATCAAGCGGGTTTGGATCTGGATTCGTATGCGCATTGCTTACTTCATCAATCAGTACCCGAAAGTCAGCCACAGTTTCATCCGTCGCGAAATTCTGGCGCTGGAGCGTCAGGGGGTTGAGGTACAACGTATAGCCCTGCGTGGGTGGGACGCCGAGGTGCAGGATGCCGAGGACGCAACCGAACGGGGCAAGACCCGCTACGTATTGCAAGGTGGGCTCAAGGGGCTATTCGCACCGACGTGGCAGGTACTGCGTACGCAGCCGCGGCGGTTTTTCCAGGCGCTGTGGCTGGCCATGCGCCTTGGTCTGCGGGCCGACCGTGCCTGGCCCTATCATCTGGTCTACCTGGCCGAGGCCTGCCAAGTGCTGCAGTGGTTGCTGGCAGGGGATGCGACCCATGTGCACGCGCATTTCGGCACCAACTCTACTGAGGTGGTCATGCTGGCCAACGTCCTGGGCGGGCCGGCATACAGCTTTACCGTGCACGGCCCCGAAGAATTCGACAAACCACAGTTTCTGCATCTGGGTGAGAAGGTGCGGCGCGCCGCCTTTGTCGCGGCGGTGAGCTCGTACGGGCGCAGCCAGCTGTACCGTTGGGTGGCGCACGAGCACTGGGGCAAGGTGAAGGTGGTGCATTGTGGCCTGGAGCGTGGGTTTCATGAGGTGGCGCCGGTCAATGTGCCGCCGGCGCCACGGCTGGTGTGTGTCGGGCGCCTGTGCGAGCAGAAGGGCCAGCTGCTGTTGCTGGAAGCGGCGCGCTGTCTCGCTGCCCAATCGATCGCCTTCGAGCTGGTGCTGGCGGGTGACGGTGAAATGCGCGAGCAAATCGAGGCCTTGATTGCCCGGCACGGCTTGCAGCAGCAAGTGCATATCACCGGCTGGATCAGCAGTGCGCAGGTACGCAAGGAAATTCTGGCCGCCCGCGCGCTGGTGCTACCCAGTTTTGCCGAGGGCTTGCCAGTGGTCATCATGGAGGCCATGGCCTTGCGCAGGCCAGTGCTGACCACCTATGTAGCGGGTATCCCCGAGCTGGTGCGGCCTGGCGAGAACGGCTGGCTGTTCCCTGCCGGTGCCGTTGACGAGCTGGCAACAGCCATGGCCGACTGCCTGGCGCAACCGACCGAGGCACTGCAGCACATGGGCGAGGTGGCCTACCAGCGTGTAGTGCAACGGCATGACATCGACACCGAGGCGGCCAGGCTGGCCGGCTATTTCAAGGCATACGCATGATAAGTGTATTGGGTTGGTTACTGGGCCTGTTGGCGATCATCGTCCTGGTACCGGTGTTGGTCCTGGTGCTGCAAGTGTTGTTGGCGTGCCTGCCAGCGCGGGCGAGGCCCAACGGCATTGGTGAGCGCCCGCGAGTGGCGGTGTTGGTGCCCGCCCACGATGAGGCGTTGGTCATTCGTGCGATGCTGGCCAGCGTTACGCCGCAACTGCTGGACGGCGATCGCTTGCTGGTAGTGGCGGACAACTGCTCTGACGACACGGCCCAGTTGGCACACGAGGCTGGTGCCGAAGTGGTAGAGCGCCACGATACGCGGTTGCGCGGCAAAGGGTATGCATTGGACTTCGGCGTGCGCCACCTGGCTCAACGACCGCCCGAGGTTGTAATTGTGGTGGATGCCGACTGTCAGGTAGGCGAAGGGGCGATTGACTGCCTGGCGCGCCGCTGCCACGAACTTGCCCGCCCGGTACAGTCGCTGTACCTGATGCGTGCACCTGCAGGTGCCGGGTTGAAGGTGCAGGTTGCCGAGTTTGCCTGGCGGGTCAAGAACCTGGTGCGGCCGCGCGGTTGGGCGCGCTTGGGCCTGCCATGCCAGCTGATGGGCGCGGGCATGGCGTTCGCCTGGAACGATCTGAGCCTGATCAACCTGGCCAATGGTCATCTGGTCGAGGATGTGAAGCTGGGCTTGGACCTTTGCCAGCAGGGTAAGCCTCCTGCTTTCTGCCCCGAGGCACTTGTCACTAGCCAGTTCCCGCTCAGCGAGCAGGGCCTCAACAGCCAGCGCACCCGCTGGGAGCATGGCCATCTGGGCTTGATGCTCGCCGATGCACCCAAACGGGCGATGGCTGCAATCACCCAGCGCAATGCTAGCCTGGCGGCCTTGACCCTGGACTTGCTGGTGCCACCCCTGGCGTTGCTGGTGCTGGCCTTGCTCGGGCTTAATCTGGTGACCTGGCTGGCGTACCTGCTGTTCGGCCTGGCGGTGCCCGCGCGGCTCGCCTTTACCGGTTTGGCCTTGCTGGCCTTTGCCGTGGTGTTGGCCTGGGCGCGCTTCTGTCGTGAAGTGATACCGTTCTCGGTGTTGCTGTACGCGCCGTTTTACGCGGCCAGGAAGATTCCCTTGTACCTGAGCTTCCTGATCAAGCGCCAGGTTGAATGGGTGCGTTCAAAACGGGATGACGACTGATGGCTCAGTGGCAGAATCGCTGGAAGCGCGTGATCGACCAGATGGAAGTGATCGCTGACGCCGCCGCAGTGCAGCACCTGCTCGATCGCCTGGCTACACCGGATACGGGCACCGTGCTGGGCTTCGTCAATGCCCATGCCATGAACCTGGTGGTGCGCGATGGTGGCTACTGCCAGGCACTGTCGGCCGCAGATGTGCTGCTGCGCGATGGTGCCGGCATGGCGATCCTGTATCGCGGTCTGGGCCTGGAACCCGGGCTCAACATGAATGGCACTGACTTCATTCCCAGGCTCATGGCTACTTACCGAGGGCGTAAAGTCGCCTTCTGGGGCACCCGGCAACCCTACCTGGACCAGGCCGCGCAGCGCTGTAAAGCCGAGTTCGGCATTGTGCCAGTGTCCGTTCACGATGGCTTTGCCAGCGTAGAAACCTACTTACAATTGGTCCGCAGGGAGCAACCCGAGCTGATTGTACTGGGCATGGGCATGCCCAAGCAGGAAGCGGTGGCGGCAAAATTGGCAGCCATTGGCGGGCCATGCCTGATCGTGTGCGGAGGGGCGATCCTGGACTTTCTCGGCGGCAAGGTCAGCCGTGCCCCCGAATGGCTGCGGCGTTTGGGGGGCGAATGGCTGTACCGCCTGCTGCGCGAGCCCAAGCGCCTGTTCATGCGTTATGTGGTGGGCAATCCGCTATTCCTGTTGCGCACCCTGCTGTACCGGCGGTCAGCGGTTTCGGCCAGGCGGGCCCTATGAACGGCCAAAAATTGCAAAAGCGGTGATTCCGGGTACGCCAGCAGCGGGTGGCTGCTACAGTGATATCAATCGCTTGAGGGCGCCACGCGCCTGCTGCACGGTTTTTGCTTAAGTCTGTTTTCAAGGCTTGCTGTTTGATGGAAGGCACTTGCTACGCTCATCTTGATGAGGTCTGAAATGGTTTTCGAACCCAGAAGCAGTCGTTCCTTACTCCAGAGAAGAAGCAGTGTCAGTAACGCCATCCAGGCCGGCCTCGATGGTGTTGCCGTCACCGGTATTGCCTGGTACCTGATCTACGACCAGTTCGGCTACATCACATCCGATTACGTGATCATGCTGCTGTTGCTGATTGGTGCACTGGCAGTCATTTATGATCATTACGCGATCTACCGCACCAACGTCGGGTTGTCGATCAAGGCGTTCCGCCTGTTCAAGGCCTGGTCGGCAACATTTTGCTTCCTGGTGGTCATGGCGTTCCTGACCGAACAGAGCGAAACCTATTCACGGCTATTGGTGGTGCAACTGTTCGTCATTGGTTATGTCGCCCAGTTATTCTTGCATTTTGCCGTGCGCGAACTGCAAAAACGCTTTAGCGCGCATTCGCGCCTGGACAATGCCCTGATCATCGGCAACGGTGACCTGGCCAACTTCCTGTATCAGAAAATCAGCAACAACCCGTGGTTTGGCGAGCGGGTGCTGGGCTGCGTGCTGCTCGACAAAGGCGATGGGCTGGGGGGGGAGAGTGCCGAGGGCAAGCAGCGCCTGCCAGTGCTGGGGCATATTGGCGACCTCGACGAGCTGGTGGCCCAACACGGCATTCGTACGGTGTACCTGGTGACGCCACTAGGTGGCTCCGAGGTCATCAACGACGTGTATTTCAAGTTGCTCGACAAGTGCATTGCGGTGAACTGGGTACCGGATATCTTCTCGTTGCGCCTGATCAACCACAGCGTGCGGGAAATTGCCGGCATTCCGGTGCTGACCTTGTCGGAGACACCCTTGACGGGCATGAGCCTGTTCTTGAAAAACCTTGAGGACCGGGTGCTGGCCGCGTTGATTTTGCTGTTTGCATCACCTGTATTGCTGGCTGTTGCGCTGGCCATCAAGATCGATAGCCGCGGGCCGGTGTTCTTCCGCCAGGAACGTACCGGCTGGACAGGCGAATCGTTCCGTATCTGGAAGTTTCGCAGTATGCATGTTCACCAACCGGAAGAGGGCGTGGTCAAACAGGCGCAGAAGAATGACCCACGGCTGACCCGGGTCGGTGCCTTTATCCGGCGTACAAGCCTTGATGAACTGCCACAATTGTTCAACGTGCTGACCGGTGAAATGTCCCTGGTAGGGCCGCGGCCACACGCCCTGCAACATGACACCTTGTATTCGCAGGATATCGTTGACTACTTTGCCCGCCACAATATCAAGCCAGGCATGACAGGTTTGGCGCAGGTGCGCGGGTTCAGGGGGGAAACCAAGGATATCGAGCAAATGATCCAGCGGGTCGACTCGGACATCGAGTACATCAACAACTGGTCGTTGTGGCTGGACTTTGTGATTCTGGTGCGCACGCTTAATGCCTTTACGGGTAAGCAGGCTTATTGAGCAACGCACGCCCGCATCGACCGTGTACCGCCAGTCAGTCCTTGTTCAACGGATGCAATGCCCTGAACCCCCGCGCTTCTTCCACCAGCCAGTCATGCACCGCCCGCGCACCCGGCTGGTTCAAGCCGCCTGGCGGGTAATGCACCACATAACGCTTGTGGTTGGCGATCGGTACACCAAAGGGCACGATCAGTGCGCCGCGCTCCAGTTCGTCATTGAGCAGCGTGCGCCGGGCAATGGCCACGCCGATCCCGGCAATCGCCGCCTCGATGGTCAGGTGGTTGCGGTTGAAAGTGTGCCCGCGCCGCACATCCAGGCCGGCGGCGCCGATGCCTTCCAGGTAAAACTCCCACTCGGCATATTCCGAACTGCCACGCCAGGCGGTGATGTCATGCAGCAACGGGTAGTGCACCAGATCGCTTGGCCCGTGCAGGGGTGGGCGCCCACGCAGCAGGGCAGGTGAGCACACCGGGAAGATCTGCTCGTCCAGTAGCGGCGTCGAGAGCATGCCTGGGTAGCTGCCATCGTTCAGGTCGATGGCCAGGTCGAAGTCGCCCGGCGTCAGCGCCTGGGCACTGTCTTCAGCCACCAGGCGCAACTCGATGTCCGGGTAGCGTTGTTGAAAACGCGGCAAGCGCGGCGTGAGCCATTTAGCCAGGAACGAGGGGATCGAACGCACACGCAACGTGCCGCGGATTTCCCCTGCGTCCAGCCGCAGCAGCTCGGCCTCGATACTGCCATAGGCCTCGGCCACCGTCTGAGCCAGGCGTTGCCCCTCGGCGCTCAGCTCCACGCCGCGCGCCCGGCGCAGGAACAGCCGGTAGCCCAGGCGCTCTTCCAGCTGGCGCATCTGCTGGCTGACCGCGCCCGGGGTGATGTGCAGCTCTTCGGCACAGCGGGTGAAGGACAAGTGCCGGGCTGCGCAGGCAAATACGTGTAGCCAGACGAACATCTGACCATTGAGTTGTCGTCGCATCGTTTAGTACCACTAAAGCCTTGCTTAGAAAGTTTCGTTGGTCATCCGTGAGCCAGGGCGTCAGTATCGCGCAAAATCGCAATAACGCTCAATTTCTTCAGACAACCCTACCTTGGATGCATGTCAGGGTAGGGTCAGGCATTAGCATGGCTATCAGTGTTTTCGACCTTTTCAAAATTGGCATCGGGCCTTCCAGCTCCCACACCGTCGGCCCGATGCGGGCGGCGGCTACCTTTGCCCAGGCCCTGCGTGAGCAGGGGCTGCTGGCGCGGGTAACACGTGTGGAAGTGCGGCTGTATGGCTCGCTGTCGGCTACCGGGGTTGGCCATGCCACCGACCGCGCGTGCCTGCTAGGCTTGATGGGCCAGTGGCCAGACCGTATCGACCCGGCCACTATCGAGTCGCGCATTGGCCAGGTGCTGCAGGAACACTGCCTGATGCTCGACGGTAGCCATCCGCTGGCCTTCGACTATGGCCGTGACATGCTGCTGCTCGACGAGAGCCTGCCTTATCACCCCAATGCCATGAGCCTGGAAGCCATCGACGGGCAGCACAGCCTGTTGAGCCAGACCTATTTTTCGGTGGGTGGCGGATTCATCGTCGAGCAAGTCGAAATCGATGCGCCGGCAAGCGAAACGAATGCCGTGATGCTGCCTTATGAATTCGACAGTGGTGCCCAACTGCTGGCCTTGTGCAAAGCCCACAACCTGAGCGTGGCGCAACTGATGATGGCCAACGAATGCGCCTGGCGCCCGGAGGCCGAGGTGCGCGAAGGCTTGCTGCGCATCTGGGCAGCCATGCGTGAGTGCGTAGCGAACGGCCTGCGCAACGAGGGCGTTCTACCGGGTGGCTTGCAGGTCAAGCGCCGCGCCGCGCGGTTGCACCGCAGCCTGCAGGAGTTGGGCAAGCCCAACGTGATCGGCTCAACCCTCAGCGCCATGGAGTGGGTGAACCTGTTCGCCTTGGCGGTCAATGAGGAGAACGCCGCGGGCGGGCGCATGGTTACCGCGCCCACCAACGGTGCCGCTGGCATTATCCCGGCTGTACTGCATTACTACATGAAGTTCAACCCGACCGTTTGCGATGCCGATGTCGTCGATTTCCTGCTGGCGGCTGCGGCGGTCGGTATTTTGTGCAAGAAAAATGCGTCGATCTCGGGGGCTGAGGTAGGCTGCCAGGGCGAGGTGGGTTCGGCCTGCTCGATGGCTGCCGCCGGCTTGGCCCAGGTGCTGGGGGCGACGCCACCGCAGCTGGAAAACGCGGCCGAGATTGCCCTGGAGCACAACCTCGGGCTCACTTGCGACCCCGTGGGTGGCCTGGTGCAGGTGCCCTGCATCGAGCGCAATGCAATTGCTGCGGTGAAAGCGATCAATGCCGTGCAGATGGCGCTGCGGGGGGATGGCGAGCACTTCATTTCGCTCGATCGGGTGATCCGCACCATGCGTGATACCGGGGCGGACATGCATACCAATTACAAGGAAACCTCGCGCGGCGGTTTGGCGGTCGCTTTTGTCGAGTGCTGATGTTAAACGCGATCAACTGGAGCGGCCTTGTGACTCGATGGGCCGCTCCTTCACCAGATCGCGTTGACCTGATGGGTCAGCGCTGACTCATCGGCCTTTCTGCTTCGCTGCCAGGAAGCTCGCACGCATGTCCTTGGCCCAGCCATCGAGCACCGGCTTGACGTCATTCAAGGTCAGCTTCTGCGTGTCGTTCTCCAGTTCCTGGCCCGCGCCCTTGCGGACCACCTGGGCCAGCACCTTCTGGCTGGCACCGTCCAGAAACGCTGCCTCCACACCGACATCCACGTCCTGGTCACGTCCACCCATGGCGGTATTCACACCTGCCGCAATTAGCGCGATAGGGATCACCTCGTAAGGCTTGAGGCCCTCGTTACTTGTGGACACTGCCGTGATCGCCGGGCGTACCACTATCACGCCCGGGCCAGGCCCCTTGGCCAGAGGCATCACGCTGCTCATTTCCCGGCGCAGGGCCTCGTTGAAGTAGCGGGTGATTTCCTGCAGCGTCTGCTGCGAGATAACCGCTGTGGGCTGCGGCTTGGGGTAGAACTGGCTTGGCTCGACGAATACCTGGCTGTACTGGTTGATATTGACCTTAGGATCGATCCAGCGCATCACCGGGTCACCCGAAGGGCTCTTGGCTTCTTGCAGCCGGCTGTAGTCTTTGAGGAAGCCGGAGTAATCCTTGGGGTCCACGCGGTTGCTGGAGCAGGCGGCCACGGCAAGCAGCGCGGCGCACAACAGGGTAATGCGAGGCAATGATTTCATGATGAAAAGGCATCCATGAGAGGTCGGCCTCAACAACGCTAGCAGGTACGAGGCGCTTGGCCAGTGGACGGGGCAATCCTCTTTGAAAAGTACAGAATGCGTGACCGGGACGTGCTCGCCCTGAGTGGCGCTGCAAACGTTGTTGCCCACTCAACCCAGGGCCTCACGCAAGCGGTACCACAACATGCCCAGTGCCAGCAGGGGTGAGCGCAGGGCCTTGCCGCCGGGGAAGGTCAGGTGCGGCACGGCACTGAACACATCCAGGCCCTGGCTATGGCCGAGGGCGATGCTTTCGGCCAGCAGTTTCGCCGTCCAGTGCGTCACGTTCAGCCCGTGCCCGGAATAGCCTTGGGCGTAATACACGTTGGGGTGCTGGCCAAGGCGCCCGACCTGGGGGAAACGGTTGGCGGTGATGCCGATCATGCCACCCCACTGGTAGTCGATGCGCACGTTGGCCAGTTGCGGGAACACCTTCAATACCTTCGGCCGCATGTACGCGCCGATGTCTTTAGGGTCACGCCCGGAATAGTGGCAGGCGCCACCGAACAGCAGGCGGCGGTCTGCAGTGAGACGGTAGTAGTCCAGGCCGACCTTCTGGTCGCACAGCGCCATGTTCTGCGGGATCAGGCTGCTGGCCAGCGCTTCGGGCAAGGGTTCGGTGGCCACCACATAGCTGCCGGCCGGGAGCACCTTGCCACTCAGGCGCGGCTCCAGTTCATCGAGGTGAGCGTTGCAGCCCAGCACCAGGCTGCTTGCACGCACCTTGCCGCGCGCCGTGTACAGCGTCAGCCTGGGCCCGTGCTCAATACGCAGCACCGGGCTTTGTTCGAAAATGCGCACGCCCAGGCTGTGGGCCGCGCGGGCTTCGCCCTGGACCAGATCCAGCGGGTGCAGGTGGCCCGAGCCCATGTCTACCAGGCCGCCAGCGTACTGGTCGCTGGCGACGATCTCGTTCAACTGCCCGGCGCCGACCAGGCGTGTTTCGTGGCGATAGCCCAGGGCGGCCAGGTCGTCCTGTTCATCCTTGAAGGCGGCGAACTGCGCCTCGGTGTTGGCCAGTTCGCAGAAGCCCCAGCGCAGATCGCAGGCAATGCCGTAGCGGGCGATACGGTCGGCCACCAGTTCCACTGAATCGATGCCGGCCTGTTTCAGGTAGCGCACACCTTCCTGGCCGACATGCCGGGCAAAGCCGCTGACATCATGGCCGATGCCGCGAATCAGTTGGCCGCCATTGCGCCCACTGGCGCCCCAGCCGATGCGACGGGCTTCCAGCAGCACCACCGAGAGGCCGCGCTCGGCCAGCTCCAGGGCGGTATTGACCCCGGTCAGCCCGCCGCCGATCACGCAAACGTCGGCCGTCAGTTCACTGTCCAGGCTGGGGTAGGGTGCCGCGTCGCGCGCTGTAGCGGCGTAGTACGAGGCGGTGTGTTGGGTATTGAAAGACATGAGCGTTCTCGACTCAGCGGTTGGATTTGATCTTGCTCCAGGAGCGGGTCATGACGCGCATGATTTTCGGGCTCGGGGTGCTGGAGATGTACAGCTTGTCCAGCACCTCCTGCGGTGGGTAGATCTCGGGGTTGTTCACCAGCGATGCATCCATGTAGGCCTTGGCGTCAGGGTTGGCATTGGCATAGCCGACCGTGGCGCTGACCTTGGCAATCACTTTGGGGTCGAGCAGGTAGTTGATGAACGCCAGGGCCTGCTCGGGGTTGTTGGCGTCCTTGGGGATGGCCAGCAGGTCGAACCACAGGTTGCTGCCTTCCTTGGGAATGCTGTAGGCGACCTTCACGCCGTTTTTCGCCTCTACGGCGCGGTTGGCGGCCTGGAACACGTCGCCAGAGTAGCCGAACGCTACGCAGACATTACCGTTCGCCAGGTCTGAAACGTACTTGGAGGAGTGGAAGTAGGTGATATAGGGGCGCAGTTCGAGCAGGCGGGCCTCAGCCTTGGCGTAATCGCCCGGTTTTTCGCTGCGCGGGTCCAGGCCCAGGTAGTTGAGCACGGCCGGGAACAGCTCGTCGGGTGAGTCCATGAATGCCACGCCGCACTGCTTGAGCTTTTTCAGGTTCTCGGGCTCGAACAGCACTGCCCACGAGTCGATATGGTCCACACCCAGTGCCGCCTTGACCTTGTCGACGTTGTAGCCGATGCCATTGGTGCCCCAGAGGTAAGGCACGGCGTACTGGTTGCCGGGGTCGTTCTGTTCAAGTTGTTTGAGCAGTTTGGGGTCCAGGTGCTGCCAGTTCGGCAGCTTGCTGCGGTCCAGCGGCAGGAAGGCCCCGGCCTGGGCCTGGCGGGCGAGGAAGTGGTTGGACGGTACCACCACGTCATAACCCGTGCGCCCGGCCAACAGCTTGCCTTCAAGGGTTTCGTTGGAGTCGAACACGTCATAGACCACCTTGATTCCGCTGCTGGCCTGGAAATCGGCCAGAGTGGTGTCACCGATGTAGTCGGTCCAGTTGTACACACTGACCGTGGGTGCGGCCTGGGTGGTGGTGGCGAACAGCAGGGTGAATGCAGCGGGGATCAGGGCTTGCAGATGACGCATGGGAACACCTCGTTGGTCTTGTTCTTCGAGTTCGGAGCAGGGTTGCCTGTGCATGGGGTGCAAAGCACCCCCGCGGTGGATCAGACACTCAGCATCAGGAATTCACGCTCCCACGAGCTGATGACGCGCTTGTAGTTCTCGTGTTCGGCGCGCTTGACCGCCACGTAGCCCTGGACGAATTGCTTGCCCAGGTACTGCTGCACGGTTTCGCAGTCTTCCATGTGCTGCAGCGCATCTTCGATGGTGATCGGCAGGCGCAGGTTGCGTCGTTCATAGGCACGGCCCTGCACTGCTGCGCTAGGGTCGATCTGCTCGACCATGCCCAGGTAGCCGCACAGCAGGCTGGCAGCGATGGCCAGGTACGGGTTGGCATCGGCGCCCGGCAGGCGGTTTTCCACCCGCATCGCCTCTGGGCTGGACGTAGGCACGCGCAAGCCGGCGGTGCGGTTTTCTACACCCCACTCGACGTTGACCGGTGCCGAAGTATCCGGCAGGAAGCGGCGGAACGAGTTGACGTTGGGCGCGAACATCGGCAGCAGCTTGGGGATGTACTTCTGCAAGCCGCCGATGTGATGCAGGAACAGCGGGCTCATGCTGCCGTCTTCGTTGGCGAAGATCGGTTTGCCCGTAGCGATGTCGACCACGCTCTGGTGCAGGTGCATGGCACTGCCGGGTTCGTCGGTGATCGGCTTGGCCATGAACGTGGCGGCCACGTTGTGTTTGAGCGCTGCCTCGCGCATGGTGCGCTTGAACACGGTGATCTGGTCGGCAAGGTCCAGCGCGTCGCCGTGGCGGAAGTTGATCTCCATCTGCGCCGGGCCGTCTTCGTGGATCAGCGTATCCAGGTCCAGCCCCTGGATCTCGCACCAGTCGTAGACGTCTTCGAACAGCGGGTCGAATTCGTTGGCGGCATCGATCGAGAACGACTGTCGGCCACTTTCAGCACGGCCGGAACGCCCCAGTGGCACCTGCAGTGGCAAGTCCGGGTCTTCGCAGCGCTTGGTCAGGTAGAACTCCATCTCGGGCGCGACGATCGGCTGCCAGCCCTTGTCGGCGTACAGCTTGAGCACCTTCTTCAGCACGTTGCGTGGCGAAAGCTCGATAGGGTTGCCTTGCTTGTCGAAGGTGTCGTGGATCACGATCGCGGTTGGCTCGATCGCCCACGGGATCTGGTAAACGGCAGTGGGGTCAGGGCGGCAGACCATGTCGATGTCGGCGGCGTCGAGCAGGTTGTAATAGATGTCATCATCGACGTAGTCGCCGGTGACTGTCTGCAGCAGCACGCTTTCTGGCAGGCGCATGCCTCGCTCATGGAGGAACTTGGCGGTGGGCGCAATCTTGCCGCGGGCGATGCCGGTCAAGTCGCTGATCACGCATTCGACTTCGGTGATCCGGTGTTCTTTCAGCCAGGTGGACAGCTGATCGAAGGGGGCGTTCATACAGACCTCTTGGTTGGGTTTTAGTGGGGGAGCGTGGGCGCTTGCGAAAACCGTTGAACAGTTGCGAAGGCGTTACGCTTCCCAGGTGACGCGCTGCAGACTATCTTGGGCGCAGCCCCCCGGGGCAATCTATCCACTTTCTTCAGTATCGAATGCACCAAAAGAGTGCATACAGGACGATGTGTGACAACCGCCAATGCGTTGAAGGTCCAGGCTTTCCACACCACTGACGTCACCGAGCAAGTGCGCGCCACCCCTGGCTGGCAGCAGCAGTACCGGCAGATGTCGCCCGGGTACTTCAGCGGTGAGCTGCGCTGCCTTGGGCTGGATGGCGTGGAGGTGTACGAAGAGCGCCTGAACACCCGGGTGGAACAGTTTTTCCGCGCGCCAAGCGGCGCGTTGGCGTTTTGCTTCGACCGCAGTGAGAACAGCCTGTACCTGCTGAACGAACAAAGCCGCAATATCTGGATTACGCCAGAGAACTACCACGAAGTGGCGGTCGTGTTCGACCAGGCGTTCCTGGCCCGCCATGGGCTAGACCCGCAGCGTCTGGAAGGGTTGTTCATGGTGCCATTGGGTAGCGGCCAGAATGCGCTGTTCGGCAGCTGGCTCAGCGCCACCTTGACCCGGTTGGGCGAGGAGGGTTGCCCGTCGCAAGGGCAGGCCCTGGCTGAGCAGTTGCTGGAGGACTGTCTGTTCATTCTCGACAACGCCAGTCAGCGTTTACAGGGCGTGGCCTTGGGGCGGCGGGACGAGGAAAGGGCGATCATGCACCGGGTCAGCGAATGGGCGGCCGACTGCCCGGAAGAGACGCTGAACCTGCTTGAGCTGGCAGACGTGGCTGGGGTTTCCCTGCGCCAGTTGCAGCAAGCGTTCAAGGCGTTTACCGGCATGCCGCCGGCGCACTGGCTGCGCCTGCGCCGGCTCAACGGTGCGCGGCGTGATCTGTTGCGCGGTGGCGGCGTGACCGTGGCCGAGGTGGCGATGCGCTGGTCTTTCTGGCATTTAGGAAGGTTTTCAGAGAGTTACCGGCAGTTATTCAAGGAGTTTCCCAGTGAAACATTGAAGCGCTGCAGGGTTTGAGGTGGAGGCGGGGCTGCCGGCCTCTTCGCGGGCTCGCCCGCTCCCACAGCACCAGCATGGTTTCGTGAATCGCACGTTGCCTAGGGCGCGGGCGGTTCCGCGAAGCGGCCAGCCCAGGCAACACTGAACCCAGCATTCCACGCCAAAAGTTGCTATCGTGCCGCCCTGATTTCACCCGAGGTGCCGATGTTCTACCTGCCTTTGTCCAGCGACCAGGCTGACCGCCTCGCCAGCGCGGCTGTAACCGAATTCTTCACCACTGCCAGTGTGCTCGATGCCGCCGCCGTGCTGTTCGTGCAAAACCTGCCACGTCAGCCTGCCATCGCCTCGGCCGACGCGCAGGAGCGTCGTTTCGCCGAAATCGTGCGCATCGCCAACCAAGTCGAAGGTGTCGCCCCCGGGCGCTTCCAGGGCCAGGTAGCGCAGCACTTCGATCGCGAAGCATTCGCCATGGGCCTGGGCATGCTGGGCGAAAATGGCATTGCACTGCTGTCGGCCGAAGTGGAGTACCAGGCGGACGAGTTGCTGGATGACGAAGGCCAGTGGAACTTCCAGTTCGCCGACCGCTACCGCCAACGGGCCACGCCGCTGCACCCGGTGTACCTGCCATCGCTGGCCAGCGACTTGATGCTCAGCGACCAGCAAAACCGCCTGCTGCGTGAATTCCTCAGTGGCGTCGACGAGTCTGTGGCTGTGCAAGGTTTCGCCGGCACCGGCAAGACCTTCCTGATTCACCAGTTCGCCCGGCTGCTGGAGCCGCAGCGCACATTGCTGCTGGCCTTGACCGAAGGGCAGTTGCGCGCACTGCAGGCGCGGGTCAAGGACGCTGCCGCCTATACCGCGCTGACCTTCGGCCAACTGGCTGACGAACTGCTCAACCGCGACCTCACCAGCAACGGCTGGCGACTGCGCGATCCGTATCGCACCAAGCTGTCCTGGCGCCCCCAGGAAGCGCAAGTGGTGCGCTGGTTGGCCATCCCTGATATCGGCCCGCTCGCAGCGCGTGACGTGGTTGCCTTGTGCATCCGCGCCGTGCGCACGTTCTGCCACAGTGCCGATACCCAGCTTCAACTGCACCACTTGCCCTGGGCCGGGCCTGGCACCTCGCCGCTGGATCAGGAGGTGCTGCTGGAAAAGGCGCGCCTGTACTGGCAAGAGCTGATTCGCCCGTCGGCGCGGGACATTCAGCTGCCGGTGCGTGACTACCACCGGGTCAAGCTGCTGTCGCTGACCGAACATGTGATCGACAGCCGTTACACCCATGTCATCGTCGACGAGGCCCACGAGTTGTCGGCACCGATGCTGGCGGTACTCGATCGCAGTCCGCAGTCGATCATTACCCTGGGTGACGAACTGCAAAACCTCAACGGCCTCAGCCCGCACCATGGCAGCTTCATCCGCCAACGCTGCATTGACCACTCACTGCGCGCCGGGCCGGCAATGGACAATGTGCTCAACCCGCTGATCCAGGCGCACCCGGCCACGATCCAGGCAGCCTTCAGTGGCAATGCCGAGCACTACACCCGGGTCAGCTTCTTCGACACGGTGATGGTGCCGGAACAGCCCACGGCGCTTATCGTCGATGATGAATGGGGCCTGTTTGGCTGGTTCCAGCGCCTGACGCATCAGGGGGTGCCGTTCTTGTTGCTGAAAAGCGCTCGCAAGGACTTTGAACTGTTCGTCGAGGACTGCATCGAGCTGTACCGCTACGGCACGCGGCCGCGCCACCCGATGCTGTTCCGCTATGCCAGCTGGCAGGCGCTGGAGCAGGACAAGGGCGATGACAAAGCGTTCGTCGCCGTGGCCAACATGCTGCGCAAGGGCTATACGCCGGAGCACTTTGCCAAGGCCAAGAGCCGTTACCGCTGGGACAAGGCGCCGAAGTTGTTCCTGGGGCGTGTACGGGATGTGAAGAACATGGAGTTTGCCCGGGTGATGGTGTCGCCGGAACTGATGGTAGCGCCACAGGTGGCGGGTAACCGCAATGAACGGGCGCGTATGCTGGCGGGGTTGTATACCGCCTGTTCGCGGGCAAGGCATGAATTGATCGTGCCGGGGGGGATGCTGGACTGGGTCAAGGACCAGGTTCGGGATTGAAGCGCCTGGGGCTGCAAAGCAGCCCCAGGGTCATGAATCAGTTACGGTCCAGCCACACCGTCTGGGCATTGGTGAACTCGCGCACCCCAAAGTGCGACAGCTCACGGCCGAAACCGCTCTTCTTCACGCCACCAAACGCCACGCGGGGGTCGGAAGCGCAGTAGCCGTTGATGAACACGCCACCGGTATCCAGTGCAGCGGTCATGCGTTCGGCCAGCGCATAGTCGGCTGTGTAGATGGTCGAGGCCAGGCCGAACTCGCTGTCGTTGGCCAGTTCCACGGCATGGTCGGCATCGCGTGCAGTGATGATCGCCGCGACAGGGCCGAACAGCTCCTGCTTGAACGCGGTCATGTCCGGGGTGACATTGGCAAACACGGTCGGCGCGTAGAAGTTGGCCACGCCTTCGACCTTGTTGCCGCCCAGCAGCAACGTGGCGCCTTCGGCCAACGTCGCCTGAACCTGGTCGTCCAACTCGTCGCGCAGGTCGTAGCGGGCCATCGGGCCAATATAGGTGTCGTCCTCCAGCGGGTTGCCGACTTTCAGCTGGCGAGTGGCTTCAACGAACTTGTGGGTGAACGCGTCGACGATGCTGGCTTCCACGATCAGGCGCTTGGCGGCGGCGCACACCTGGCCGGTATTCTGGTAGCGGCCTATCACCGCAGCCTGGACGGCGGCATCCAGGTCGGCGTCGGCCAGGACGATGAACGGGTCAGAGCCACCCAGCTCCAACACGCACTTCTTCAGCGCGGCACCGGCCTGTGCACCAATCGCCATGCCTGCACGCACGCTGCCGGTCAGGGTCACGGCGGCGATGCGCGGATCGTTGATGGCGCGGGTGACGCCATCCGGGGTCACGTTCAACACTTCGAACACGCCTTCCGGCAGGCCGGCATCCTTGAACAGCTCACCCATCAGGTAGGCGCTGCCCATCACGTTCGGTGCGTGCTTGAGCACGTAGGTGTTACCCGCCAGAATCGCCGGCACGGCACCGCGCAGCACCTGCCAGACCGGGAAGTTCCACGGCATCACCGCCAGGATCGGGCCTAGCGGGCGGTATTCGATACGGGCTTTTTCGACCTGGGTCGGCTCGGCGGCGAGCATGGCCGGGCCGTGCTCGGCGTACCAGCGGCACAGGCCCACACACTTGCTGACTTCACCGCGAGCCTGGGCGATCGGCTTGCCAATTTCGCGGCTGATCATGTGCGCGAAAGCTTCAGCCTTGGCTTCGAGGGTGCCGGCCAGGGCCAGCAGGTACTCGCTGCGCTGACCCAGCGACACCTGGCGCCACTGGCGGTAGCCGACCTTGGCACGTTGCAGCGCCGCTTCCAGTGCGGCGTCGGTGTCGAACGGGTAGGCGCCGATCTGCTCGCCGCTGTACGGGTCGAGGGAGATGGCGTGGGTCAGGCTGCTGATCGCGCTCATGGCGGGACACTCTCGTTGTTGTTAATCAATGAGGCCAGACTAGTGGGCTATGGCTTTAATGAAAACTGAATAATAATGAGCGAAACATTCACGTTTGGAGAATGCCTGTGGACCTGGTGCAACTGGAGATCTTCAAGGCCGTGGCAGAGCAGGGCAGCATCAGCGCCGCCGCGCAGCACATCCATCGGGTGCCGTCGAACCTGACCACGCGCATCAAGCAACTGGAGGAGGACTTGGGTGTAGAGCTGTTCATTCGCGAGAAGAGCCGCCTGCGCCTGTCGCCTGCGGGTTGGAACTTCCTCGAATATACCCGGCGCATCCTCGACCTGGTCCATGAGGCGCGGCTGACCGTGGCGGGTGAAGACCCGCAGGGCACCTTTGCCCTCGGATCGCTGGAAAGCACGGCGGCGGTGCGCATCCCGGCGCTGCTGGCCGCCTATAACCAACGCTACCCCAAGGTTGACCTTGACCTGTCCACCGGGCCCTCCGGGACCATGCTCGAAGGCGTGCTGTCTGGCCGCCTGGTGGCCGCGTTCGTCGACGGCCCGGTGCTGCACCCGACGCTGGAGGGCATACCGGTGTTCGAGGAAGAGATGATGGTCATTGCGCCGCTCAACCATACACCGGTAACCCGCGCCCAGGACGTGAACGGTGAAAGCATCTACGCCTTCCGCGCCAACTGTTCATACCGCCATCACTTCGAAAACTGGTTCGTAAAAGACCAGGCGGTACCGGGCAAGATCCACGAAATGGAGTCGTACCACGGCATGTTGGCATGCGTCAGCGCTGGCGCCGGCCTGGCCATGCTGCCGCGCAGCATGCTCGACAATATGCCCGGGTGCAGCACCGTCAGCGCCTGGCCAATGTCGGAGGACTTCCGTTACCTGAAAACCTGGCTGGTATGGCGACGGGGTACAGTCTCGCGCAGTTTGAGCATGTTCGTGAAATTGCTTGAAGAAGGTCGTGCAAGCTGATGTTTTCGCTCGATAACCTGATTATCTGAAGTGAATTCATCTACATGACCGGGTATCAGCACGAACACCCCTTCGCTGGGAGGATCAAATAACAGGTAAGCCATCCTCGAAAAGGAGGGTCGTACCATGCGTAACCATCACTATGCGCTCGGCGCTGCCTTGCTGATTACCCTGGCCTTGCCATGGACGCTGGCCGCTGCCGCCGACCTCAATGCCCCCATCGACATGCAGGCCGTGCAGTTGCAACCGCAAGAACAGAATGGCGTGCGCTACCTGCAGGGCGGTATCGGCCAGGACGAGGCCAATGCCCTGCGCAAGACCGCGGGTTATGACCTGCACGTAGAGCTTTCGACCGGTCCGGAAGGCAAGTTCCAGAGCGGGGCTTCGGTCGATATCCAGAATGCCCAGGGCCAGCCCGTACTCAGCGTCAGCGATGCCGGGCCACTGCTGTATGTGCAACTGCCTCCCGGCAAATACAAGGTCATTGGCAATGCCCAAGGTCAGTCGGTGCAGCAGTGGGCGGCCGTGACGGGCAAGGCCCCCACGACCGTTAACCTTAATTGGCGTTGATGAAGAGACGGGGAGGAGTACGGATGTACTCCTCCCTTGGTTAAGATCACGTCTCGCGAATTCCTGTGCCCGGCAGGCACATCTTTACCGAGTGTTTTAGTCAATAGTGGCAATACACTTCCAACTTTCTGATTATCTGGACAATAATCAGAAAAGTATTACTTCGCATGACCGGTCTGGATGCACCGGTCAGCGCATAACGTCGAGGGGCCCAAGCCCCCGCTTGCCGTGTAGACCATCAGGAGAGTCGTAGATGAAAACCCGTCTAGCAGCTTCGCTGGCCGTTGCAGTGCTGGCCTTTGCCGGGGCCGATCTGGTCCAGGCTGCGCAGATATCAGGCGCCGTGGGCGCAACTAGCCAAGGTGACATGACCTACCGTATCGGCATGTCGTTCGACTGGGACAAGAAATGGCTGGAAAGCAGCACCGGCCATGTGAGCGGGTACTGGGATGCGGCCTACACCTATTGGGAAGGTGGCGATGCCAGTGGTGCGCATTCGCTGTCGTTCAGCCCGGTGTTCACGTATGAGTTCAGCGGCTTTACCTACACGCCTTACATCGAGGCAGGTATTGGCCTGGCAGCGTTTTCAAAGACCGACGTAGGGGACCAGCGCCTGGGGTCGTCGGTCAACTTCGAAGACCGCATCGGCTTTGGCCTGAAGTTGCCGGGAGAACAGAAGGTAGGCATCCGTGCCATGCATTACTCCAACGCCGGGATAAAGCAGCCAAACGACGGCATCGAGTCGTACTCGCTGTTCTACAGCACAGCTTTCTGAAATTACGGGGCCGCTGCGCGGCCCCGGCAATTCAGAAGGTATAGGAAACACCGGCCTGCACCGTGCGCGGTGCGCCGGGGTATACGTAGCTGTTGAACGCCCCTTCGTCATACCCCTTGTTGAACACGTTTTTCACGTCCAGATTCAACCGCACATGCTCGTTGACCTTGTAGAAGCTCAACAGGTCGACCACGCTGTAGCGTTCCATCGTGTAAGTGGCTGCCGATGTCTGCCCCGCACGGTCGTCGACATACTTCACGCCTACGCCCAGGCCAAGGCCTTTGGCCAGGCCATCCTGGAACTCGTAGGTGTTCAGCAGGCTGAAGGTGTTGCGCGGGATATTGGCCAGGCGCGTTCCCTTGGGCAGGGTAGTGTCCTTGGTGACTTCGGCGTCCACGTAGGCATAGCCACCGATCACGCGCCATTCGGGGGTGAGGTTGCCGGCGATGTTGATGTCCAGGCCACGGCTGCGCACCTCGCCGGCCGCGATCTTGTAAGTACCAGTAAGGTCGCTCGGGTCGTTGGCCAGTACGTTTTCCTTGACGATGTGGTAGATCGCCGCGTCGACACTCAACTGGCGGTCGAGTGACTCCCATTTCACACCCAGCTCGTAGGACTTGCCTTTCTCTGGGTCGAAACCGCCGCCACTGGCCGGCGTGCCCGTATTAGGCTTGAACGAACGTGCGGTATTGGCGTAGACCGCCAGGGTATCGGTCAGGTCGTAGATCAAGCCAAGGCGGGGTGTAACGCCGTTTTCGCCCTTGCTGAAATCGCCGGCATTGTTCAGCTTGTTGTCATAGTCATGCTCGAAACGCTCGAAGCGCACACCCGCCAGCGCCTTCAATCGCTCGGTCAGCGCTACCTGGTCCTGAATGAAGAACGCCCACGTCTGCAGGTTTTCCTTGTCCCAGGTGGTGGTGCGGTCCAGTGCCGGGCGCGGCTGGCCCAGTACCGGGTTGTAGATGTCGATCGGGTAGGCTGCCGAGGAACGCTGGATGATCGAGTTGTAGTCGTAGTTCTCGTATTCGACACCGGTCAGCAAAGTGTGGCTGAGCGTACCGGTATCGAAATGCCCGGTCAGGTTCAATTGCCAGTCACGGTCGGTCCATTCCAGCTTGCGGTAGTTGAAGTTCCGCTGCAGGGTGCGGCCGTCTGGCAGTAAATTGCTCCCCTCGACTGCATTACCCTTGAGCGAACCATCAAGGAACTGGAACCCGCCTGCCAAAGTCCAGTCGTCATTGAGCAGGTGCTCGAAACGCAGCTGCGCCATGTTGTTGTCGTTATGCAGCAGGTTGTCGCTGCCTTTTTCCCAGATATAGGTATCGCGCGAGGCGCTGCCGGTCTGGGTGGGGTAGCGGGTCAGGCCGCGATCGAGGGGGTGGTTGTTGCGCATGAAATCGCCTTCGAAGGTGATCTTCGTGGCGTCATTGACCTGCCAGCTGATGACCGGGGCGACATCGTAGCGTTCGCTTTCGACATCGTCGCGGAAGCTGTCGCCACCTTCACCCAGTATGTTCAGGCGGTAGGCCAGCGAGCCGTCCTGGCTCAGCGGCCCGGTGGCATCGAGGGTGGCACGGTGCATGCCCTGGTCGTCGAACTGGCTGCCAAGGGTAACCTTGGACTCGGGCAACGGCTGCTTGCTGACCACGTTGAACGTACCGCCAGGGTCGCCACGGCCGTACAGGCTGCTGGCCGGGCCACGGATGACCTCCAGGCGCTCGACGGTGTTGGCATCCGGGGCATTGGGGTAGCCGCGGTTGATCGGAAAGCCGTTGCGGTAGAACTCACCGGTCGTGAAGCCACGCACGGTGAAGGTTGTCAGGCCCTGGCCGCCGAAGTTGTTGGCGCGGCCGACACCACCGGCGTAGTCCAGGCCGTCCTGCAGGCGCGTGGCGCCCGTGTCTACCAACACATCCTTGGGCACCACGCTGACCGATTGCGGGGTTTCGTGCAGCGCCGTGTCGGTGCGGGTGGCACTGGCCGAGCGGCTGGCCTTGTAACCTTCGACCGGGCCGTCCGCACGCTCACTGTCGGCAGTACTGGTGATGCTCAGGGCCTGGAGTTCGATCTGGGCAGGGTCGCTGAGCGGTTCAGGCTCGGCAAAGGCCAGCGGGGAGACAGCATGAAGCACACAAAGCGAAACGAACGTGCGGCGCATCGACGGTACGATCCTTGATTAGGGCGCTGAGGGGCTAGGTCGGTAAATGCCGCGAACATACTACGAATCATTATCAAATGCATTCATTTTTAGTGGCACTGGTGTACCAGAAACCAACGCAGATAACGCGTCAGTGACAACAGTGCCTGCAGGAACTGCGGAGGGGCCGACAGGTTATAAGCTGCTCCGTGGCTGGAAGTGCCTCTTCACATGTACAAGGTTATTCCTGCCCGGCCCCAAGGCAGGCTGCTGAAGCTCAGCGAACAGCCTTGATCGCCAACACATTGCACAGCGGGTGTTCCAGCACATGCGCTGTTGTCCCGCCCAGGAATGTCTGCATGGCGTCATGGCGATGACTGCCCATGACTATTACGTCCACTCGGTTGTGGCCGACGAACTGGGCAATGGCCCTGATCGCGGCCCCTTCGAGGAAGTGCCGGCGCTCCAGCGGAATTTGGTGGTGGTCGCCCAGGCGGTTGAACGCCGCCCGCTGCGCGGTTCGCACGCTGCCATCGAAGCCGGGCATGGTGACCGTACCGGCGCCGAAGTCGGCGATGTGGGTCTTGGCCGCGTCGCACACATGCAGCAGGTGCAGCTCGGCGTTGCACTGCAGGGCCAGGTCATGGGCGCAGTGGATGACCTGCTCGTCCAGGTGTTCGCCAGCGCCGTGGCTGTTCAGGTCCACTGCGGCGGCGATCTGCCGTGGCAGGGGCAGGCGAATGTCACTGACCAGGTGTACGGCGACCGGGCTGTCCTTGAGCAACTGCCAGTCCAGCGGCGTTACCAGCAGGCGTTTGAGTACGGGTTCGTGCTGTACGTCCTTGACCAGCAGGTCGCAGCCCAGCCGTTCGACCCGTTCCAGTACGCTGCCCAGCGGGTCGCGGGTCAACAACAGCTCGGTGGACACGTCCACGCCGGCATCGCTCAGTTGTTCCGCCTCATCCGCCAGCCATTGGCGGTTGTCGCTGAGCAGCCGCTCACGCTCACGACCATCGCTCATCAAGCCAAAGGTGTCGACGTCGTCGACGAACACATTGATATCCAGCAGGGCACCACTGGATTCCGCCAACGCCGCCGCGCGTTGCAGCGCAGGCGTATGACGCATTTGCGGGCCCAGCATGACGAACAGACGTTTGAACTGGCTCATCGCACACCTCCACGTGTGGCAGCCCCCCGGTAACCTGATCATGTTCAGTCTAGACTGCCGCAGCGTACACCGGGGCGATGTGTCGGGTATGATGCGTGCCCCATCATTGTCACGAGGCCCGTCCCATGTCCCTGAGTGCTGAACAGATCGTTGAGTATCGCGCCTTTGCCGAGCAAATGGCCGATGCTGCCGCTGCAGCGATCGCGCCGTACTTCCGCGCCAGCCTGGAAGTCGAGGACAAGGGCGGGCGTCTGTACGACCCGGTGACCGTGGCCGACAAGGCCGCCGAAGACGCCATGCGTGAGCTGATCCAGGCGCGTTATCCCGAACATGGCATTCTCGGTGAAGAGGCCGGTGTTGCAGTGGGCAGCAGTCCGCTGACCTGGGTGCTCGACCCGATCGACGGCACCCGGGCGTTCATTACCGGCTTGCCACTGTGGGGCACCTTGATTGCCCTGAATGACGGCACCCGCCCCGTGCTGGGCGTGATGAACCAGCCGTTCACCGGCGAACGTTTCGTGGGTACCCCGGCAGGCGCCTGGCGCAGTGGCACGCCCCTGAAGACGCGTGCCTGCGCCAGCCTGTCTGCCGCCACACTGATGTGCACCACGCCGGAAATGTTCGACACCGCCGAGCGCAAGGCGGCATTCGAAGCGGTCGCCAGCAAGGCGCGGTTGATGCGTTATGGCGGTGATTGCTATGCCTACTGCATGCTGGCCTCGGGCTTTGTCGACGTGATTGTCGAAGCGAGCCTTCAGCCGTATGACGTACAGGCGCTGATGCCGATCATCGAAGGGGCGGGTGGCGTGATCACGGCCTGGGATGGCAGCTCGGCGCAGAATGGCGGGTGTGTGGTGGCCTGCGGTGACCCGGCGCTGCATGCGCAGGTGGTGGAGATGTTGCGCCACGCCATGTGATCCGGGTTCGTCGCTCCTAGCCTCTCGCGGGCGAGTCCCTTCTTGTGGGAGCGGGTTCACCCGCGAAGAGGCCGCCACAGGTTTTTTCCATTCTCTCCAGCCACCGCACTTTTTCCCATTTTCGGGCTCTATGCTTGGCCAGGCCGCGCTGACTCCCGGCGCAGCCGCCGAATATCGACCCGGTGCCGATGGTTGCAAGCTACTCGAATTTCCTCCCCCGCCTGCTACTGACAGGTGCCCTGGCATGCCTGTGCGCCTGTACTCAGCAGCAAGGCCGTGACATCGTCGGCCAGTTCAGCGACGGCAAACCCAGCGAGCTGTTTCAAACCAGCGTCGACCGCCTGGCCACGCTGTCGATGCGCGACAACTTGCAAAGCCTGTACCTGCTGATGAACAAGCTGTACCTGCGCAACCCCAACCAGTGGAAGGTGTCTGGCTACCTTGATGCCGCCACCGCCGAGCGACAGATCCGCATTGCCATCGAACAACGCCGGCCGCTGCCACAACTGGGCAACCGCCGTGACCTGGCGGCATTGAGCTACGCCCTGAGCCCGGAGTTTCGCGGGGACCGGGTCGGCGCCTTCATCTACGCCATTGGCAGCATGCTGATCACCGCGCATGGCGGGCGTACCGAGTTCTACATGACCGATACCATCGACCCCCTGTTCATCAACAACGCTGCGCGCAATATCGAGAAGGCGACATGGATGCTCAGTCAGCGGCAAGATGCCAACGGGGTGCTGTTGCTGTTCTCGAACGAGATCTCGGAGGAGGGCAGCAACCTGAGTTTTGCCGTTGAGTTCGGCAAGATCGTCGCGCGGCTGGACTTGCTGGCCGAGTTGCTGGATGAGCGTTATCGGCGCATAGGCTTGAACTACGCGCAGAGCCTGTTGCTGATGAACTTCCTGCCGGTGCAGTGAATGACGGTCGTTGCAGGAGCGCTTGGTCCGCCGCCATGTGCAGGCCACGCGAGTACCGCAAGATACTGTTCGATTAACGAACAAGCATGACGCCGGACCTGTCCGCTATCCGCCCAGCCAATCCCATCGTTGCATTGCCCAACCCCCGCCTTTTTGCTGTAGTGTCCCCGTTTGCCGGCTGTCGCCTGCCCCTGCGACACGCAGCCAGCCCGATAGAATGACCGTGATGACCGCAACCACAGCCGACAAGACGGTAGGGCGCGGCGACCAGAACAATAACGATACCGAGTGCCTTGCCTATGGAAAGCCGCCTGCTGAGCGAGCGCAGTAGCGTGTTTCACCACGCCGACCCTTACGCTGTGTCCGATTATGTGAACCAGCATGTAGGCCAGCATTGCATCGGTCTGTCCCGTACCACCCACCCCCAGGCCAGCCTCAGCCATCGCAAGTTCGCCGAGCTCGACCTGTGCCGTATCAGCTATGGCGGCAGTGTTCGCGTGACGTCGCCCGCGCTGGAAACCATCTACCACCTGCAAGTCTTGCTCAATGGCAACTGCCTGTGGCGCGGGCACAAGCGCGAGCAGCACCTGGTACCGGGCGAGCTGCTGCTGATCAACCCAGACGACCCGGTTGACCTGACTTACTCGGAAGACTGCGAGAAGTTCATCCTCAAGGTGCCAACCCAGCTGCTGGATTCGATCTGCGATGAACAGCGCTGGCAGCGGCCTGATGGGGGCGTGCGGTTCTTGCGCAATCATTACCGGCTGGATGAGCTGGATGGCTTCGTGAACCTGCTGGCCATGGTTTGCCATGAGGCGGAAGTGGGCGATTCACTGCCCAGGGTGCAGGGCCATTACAGCCAGATTGTCGCCAGCAAGCTGCTGACCCTGATGAGCACCAATATTCGCCGTGAGAGCCTCAGCTCACCGGGTGCAAGCCTGGAGCGGATCATCGACTACATCGACCGCAACCTGAAGTTCGAACTGACAGCGGAGGCGCTGGCGGAGCAGGCGTGCATGAGCCTGCGCTCATTGTATGCGCTGTTCGACCGGCACCTGCAGACCACACCCAAGCAGTACGTGCGACAACGCAAGCTGGAACAGGTGCATGCCTGCCTGGGCGATGCCAGTTGTTCGGTACGTAGCGTGACCGAACTGGCCATGGATTATGGCTTCCTCCACCTCGGGCGCTTTTCCGAGGTGTATCGGCAGCAGTTTGGCGAGTTGCCGTCCGAAACCTTGCGCAACCGGCGTTAAGCCGTATAGGTCTCTCGCGGGTACGCCCGCGAAGAGGCGCTTGAACCTGTCACCTCAACCTGCACAAAACGGATAGCACCCCGCACAAACCGGATATTGCGACCCAATCCCAGCCTCTAACCTGACCAGGTCTAAACAATAACAAGGGAGACCCTGGCCATGTCCCTGGGATTCGACTACCTCAATGCCTTGCTCGAGGACGACCGTGAAAAGGGCATCTACCGCTGCAAGCGCGAGATGTTCACCGACCCACGGCTGTTCGACCTGGAGATGAAACACATCTTCGAGGGCAACTGGATCTACCTGGCCCACGAAAGCCAGATCCCCGAGAAGAATGACTTCTTCACCCTGACCATGGGGCGCCAGCCGATTTTCATCGCGCGCAACAAGGACGGTGAGCTCAATGCCTTCCTCAACGCCTGCAGCCACCGCGGTGCCATGCTGTGCCGGCACAAGCGCGGCAACCGTTCCAGCTATACCTGCCCGTTCCACGGCTGGACGTTCAACAACAGCGGCAAACTGCTGAAGGTGAAAGACCCCAGCAACGCCGGCTACCCCGACAGCTTCAACTGCGACGGCTCCCACGACCTGACCAAGGTGGCACGCTTCGAGTCGTACCGGGGTTTTTTGTTCGGCAGCCTGAACGCCGATGTGAAGCCGCTGGTCGAGCACCTTGGCGAGTCGGCGAAGATCATCGACATGATCGTCGATCAGTCGCCTGAAGGCCTGGAAGTGCTGCGCGGTGCCAGCTCGTACATTTACGAAGGCAACTGGAAGCTCACCGCCGAAAACGGCGCTGACGGCTACCACGTAAGCTCCGTGCACTGGAACTACGCTGCCACCCAGAACCAGCGCAAGCAGCGCGAGGCGGGTGACGAGATCAAGACCATGAGTGCTGGCGCCTGGGCCAAGCAGGGCGGCGGTTTCTATTCCTTCGACCACGGCCACCTGCTGCTGTGGACCCGTTGGGCCAACCCGGAAGACCGCCCGGCCTATGAACGCCGCGACCAATTGGCTGCCGACTTCGGCCAGGCGCGCGCCGACTGGATGATCGAAAATTCGCGCAACCTGTGCCTGTACCCCAACGTGTACCTGATGGATCAGTTCAGCTCGCAGATCCGCGTTGCCCGTCCGATTTCGGTGAACAAGACCGAAATCACCATCTACTGCATCGCGCCGAAAGGCGAGAGCGCCGATGCCCGTGCAAAGCGTATTCGCCAGTACGAAGACTTCTTCAACGTCAGCGGCATGGCCACCCCGGACGACCTGGAAGAATTCCGCTCGTGCCAGACCGGCTACGGCGGCGGTACCGGCTGGAACGACATGTCTCGCGGCGCCAAACACTGGGTCGAAGGTGCCGATGAGGCGGCCAAGGAGATTGAACTCGAACCCCTGCTGTCGGGCGTGCGCACCGAGGACGAAGGCCTGTTCGTGCTGCAGCACAAGTACTGGCAGGACACCATGATCCAGGCCCTCAAGGACGAACAGCAGCTGATCCCCGTGGAGGCCGTGCAATGAGCCTGTATGAAACCGTGCGCGACTTCCTGTACCGCGAAGCGCGCTACCTGGACGATGCCCAGTGGGACCAGTGGCTGGAACTGTACGCCAGCGATGCCAGCTTCTGGATGCCGAGCTGGGACGATGACGACACCCTCACCGAAGACCCGCAAAGCGAAATCTCGCTGATCTGGTACGGCAACCGTGGCGGCCTGGAAGACCGCGTGTTCCGCATCAAGACCGAGCGCTCCAGTGCGACCGTGCCCGACACCCGCACCTCGCACAACATCAGCAACATCGAGATCGTCGAGCAGGGCGAGGGTAGCTGCCAGGTGCGCTTCAACTGGCACACTCTCAGCTTCCGCTACAAGACCACCGACAGTTACTTCGGCACCAGCTTCTACACCCTCGACCTGCGCGGCGAGCAGCCGCTGATCAAGGCCAAGAAGGTGGTGCTGAAGAACGACTACGTCCGCCAGGTCATCGACATCTACCACATCTGATACAGGGTTTTGCGAGCATTGCCCGGTGCGTCTTGTGACGCGCCGTGGCCCGGCTCGCCCGCGAGGTGCAACATGAGCTACCAGATCGCACTGAATTTCGAAGACGGGGTTACCCGATTCATTGAAGCCACCGGTCAAGAAACCGTGGCCGACGCCGCTTACCGCCAAGGCATAAACATTCCGCTGGACTGCCGTGACGGCGCTTGCGGGACCTGTAAGTGCAAGGCTGAGTCCGGTCGTTATGACCTTGGCGACAACTTCATCGAAGACGCCTTGAGCGAAGACGAAATCGCCGAAGGCTACGTGCTGACGTGCCAGATGCGCGCCGAAAGCGACTGCGTCATCCGCATCCCGGCTTCGTCGCAGTTGTGCAAGACCGAGCAGGCCAGTTTCGAGGCCGCCATCAGCGATGTCCGCCAGCTGTCGGTCAGCACCATTGCCCTGTCGATCAAGGGCGAGGCCCTGAGCCGTCTGGCCTTCCTGCCGGGGCAGTACGTCAACCTCAAGGTGCCGGGCAGCGAGCAGAGCCGGGCCTATTCGTTCAGCTCGCTGCAGAAGGACGGCGAAGTCAGCTTCCTGATCCGCAACGTACCGGGTGGGCTGATGAGCAGCTTCCTGACCAACCTTGCCAAGGCTGGCGACAGCCTGACCCTGGCCGGGCCGTTGGGCAGCTTTTACCTGCGGCCGATCCAGCGCCCGCTGTTGCTGCTGGCCGGTGGTACCGGGCTGGCGCCGTTCACTGCGATGCTGGAGAAGATCGCCGAGCAGGGCAGTGAGCATCCGCTGCACCTGATCTACGGCGTGACCAACGACTTCGACCTGGTCGAACTCGACCGTCTGCAAGCGCTGGCGGCACGTATCCCCAACTTCACCTACAGCGCCTGCGTCGCCAACCCGGACAGCCAGTACCCGCAGAAGGGCTATGTCACCCAGCACATCGAGCCACGCCACCTCAATGACGGCGATGTGGACGTATACCTGTGCGGGCCGCCACCCATGGTGGAAGCGGTCAGCCAGTACGTGCGCGAGCAGGGCATTACCCCGGCCAACTTCTACTACGAGAAGTTTGCGGCTGCGGCCTGACAGCCCCCTCTGATTCAAAGCAATACGCCGACCCTGTGGGAGCGGGCGAGCCCGCGAAGCAGGTTGCGCGGTGGATGGCACGGGCTTCGCCCGTGTTCGCGGGCAAGCCCGCTTCCACAGTGATCGCGCAGCCTTTCAGGCTTTGAGCAAGACAGTTGCAGCCGCAGGGTCTCTCGCGAACTGGAGATTTGCATATGAACAACAGATTCCAAGGCAAGGTCGCCCTGGTCACCGGTGCTGCACAAGGCATCGGCCGTGGCGTGTGCTGGCGGCTGAAGGCCGAAGGTGCGCAAGTGGTGGCCGTAGACCGTTCCGAACTGGTCCACGAGCTGGCGGGTGAAGGCATGCTTACCCTCACCGCCGACCTGGAGCAACACACCGACTGCGCCCGGGTCATGGCCAGCGCGGTGGAAGCCTTTGGGCGCCTCGACATTCTGGTCAACAACGTAGGTGGGACCATTTGGGCCAAGCCCTTCGAGCACTACGATGTCGAGCAGATCGAGGCCGAAGTGCGCCGTTCGCTGTTCCCGACACTGTGGTGCTGCCATGCCGCGCTGCCCTACATGCTTGAACGTGGCAGCGGCGTCATCGTCAACGTTTCTTCCATCGCCACCCGTGGCGTCAACCGTGTGCCCTATGGCGCGGCCAAAGGCGGCGTCAATGCGCTCACCGCCTGCCTGGCCTTCGAAACGGCTGGCCGTGGGATCCGTGTAAACGCCACCGCGCCCGGCGGCACCGAAGCGCCACCCCGGCGGGTACCGCGCAACAGTGCAGCGCAAACCGAGCAGGAAAAGCACTGGTACCAGCAGATCGTCGACCAGACCCTCGACAGCAGTCTGATGCACCGCTACGGCAGTATCGACGAGCAGGTGGGGGCCATTCTGTTCCTCGCGTCCGACGAAGCCTCGTACATCACCGGCGTGACCCTGCCGGTAGGGGGCGGCGATCTCGGCTGAACTGCAACCTCAAGGCAAAAGCTTTCTTTCACAACAAAAACAAGAGCGACAGATGCCATGCGAACCCTTGACGTACACCCGATCATCGACAATGCGCGCTTTACCTCGTTTCACTGGATGGTCATGGCCTGGTGCGGCCTGCTGCTGATTTTCGACGGCTATGACCTGTTCATCTACGGTGTGGTACTGCCGGTCATCATGAAAGAGTGGGGGCTGACCCCGTTGCAGGCCGGTGCACTGGGCAGCTATGCGCTGTTCGGCATGATGTTCGGCGCCTTGGCCTTTGGCAGCCTGGCCGACCGTATCGGGCGCAAGAAGGGCATTGCCATCTGTTTCGCCTTGTTTTCGGGGGCGACTATCCTCAACGGCTTTGCCAGCAGCCCGAGCGAGTTTGGCATCTACCGCTTCATCGCCGGCCTGGGCTGTGGCGGCCTGATGCCCAACGCCGTGGCACTGATGAACGAATACGCGCCCAAGCGCCTGCGCAGCACGCTGGTGGCGATCATGTTCAGTGGCTATTCGCTAGGCGGCATGCTTTCGGCAGGTGTCGGCATTTTCATGCTGCCGCGTTTTGGCTGGGAATCGATGTTCTTTGCCGCCGCTGTGCCACTGCTGCTGTTACCGGTGATTCTTTACTACCTGCCTGAATCCATCGGCTTCCTGGTGCGCCAAGGCCGTATCGAGGAAGCACGCACGCTACTCAAGCGGCTGGACCCGGACTGCGATGTCCAGGCCGATGATGTGCTTCAGGCGGCCGACCGCAAAGGCAGCAGCGCTTCGGTGCTGGAACTGTTCCGCAATGGCCTGGCGATTCGCACCCTGGCGCTGTGGGTTGCGTTCTTCTGCTGCCTGCTGATGGTCTACGCCCTGAGCTCCTGGCTGCCCAAGCTGATGGCCAACGCCGGCTACAGCCTGGGCTCAAGCCTGTCATTCCTGCTGGCACTGAACTTTGGCGGCATGGCCGGGGCAATCCTCGGCGGCTGGCTGGGCGACCGCTACAACCTGGTCAAGGTGAAGGTGGCGTTCTTCATTGCCGCCGCACTGTCGATCAGCCTGCTGGGGGTGAACAGCCCGATGCCGGTGCTGTACCTGCTGATCTTCATTGCCGGCGCCACCACCATTGGTACGCAGATCCTGCTGTATGCAGGCGCTGCGCAGATGTACGGCCTGTCGGTGCGCTCTACCGGTCTGGGCTGGGCCTCGGGCATCGGCCGTAATGGCGCCATCGTCGGCCCGCTGCTGGGCGGTGCGTTGATGGGCATCAACTTGCCACTGCAACTCAATTTCATTGCCTTTGCCATCCCTGGCGCCATCGCCGCGCTGGCCATGGCCGTGCACCTGGCCAGTGGTCGGCGCCACGCCCAGGCCCTGGCGGCGCAGGCCTGAACCGAACAGAACAAGACGAGGTAACCCCCATGACCGTGAACATTTCCCATACTGCCGAGATACAGCAGTTCTTCGAGGAGGCCGCAGGCTTTGGTAATGCGGCCGGCAACCCACGCCTCAAACGCATCGTGCAGCGCCTGCTGCAGGACACCGCGCGGCTGATCGAAGACCTGGACATCAGCGAAGACGAGTTCTGGCACGCCGTCGACTACCTCAACCGCCTGGGCGGTCGCGGCGAGGCCGGGCTGCTGGTGGCGGGGCTGGGCCTCGAACACTTCCTTGACCTGCTGCAGGATGCCAAGGACCACGAGGCAGGGCGGGTTGGCGGTACTCCACGCACCATCGAAGGCCCGTTGTACGTGGCTGGCGCACCGATTGCCCAAGGTGAAGTGCGCATGGACGACGGCAGCGAGGAGGGCGTCGCCACGGTGATGTTCCTGGAAGGCCAGGTGCTGGACCCGCACGGACACCCGCTACCGGGTGCCACGGTCGACCTGTGGCATGCCAACACCCGCGGTACCTATTCGTTCTTCGACCAAAGCCAGTCGGCGTACAACCTGCGTCGGCGCATCGTTACCGATGCCCAGGGGCGCTACCGCGCGCGCTCCATCGTGCCATCGGGCTATGGCTGCGACCCGCAGGGGCCAACCCAGGAATGCCTGGACCTGCTGGGCCGTCATGGCCAGCGCCCGGCGCATGTGCACTTCTTTATATCGGCGCCAGGGTACCGGCACCTGACCACGCAGATAAACCTGTCGGGGGACAAGTACCTGTGGGATGACTTTGCCTATGCCACACGGGACGGGCTGGTCGGGGAGGTGGTGTTCGTCGAAGGGCCGGAGGGTCGGCATGCCGAGCTGAAGTTCGACTTCCAGTTGCAGCAGGCCCAGGGCGGTGCCGATGAGCAGCGCAGCGGGCGGCCGCGGGCTTTGCAGGAGGCCTGATCCACCGAGTGGGCTGTTTCGCGGGCTTGCCCGCTCCCACAACGACTACACAGGCTTCACCTGTGGGAGCGGGCATGCCCGCGAAGCAGCCAACACCCAAACAAGAGCCCGCCACAAAGGCCGGCCGCTGCCTTGCGAGACGCTTCATGAAAACGCTGATCAAAGACTGCTCTGTATCGGCCATTGTCGCCGGCTGCATTGCCACCACGATCTCCTACGCCGGCCCGTTGGTGATCATTTTCCACGCCGCCGAAGCGGCCGGCCTGTCGCACCAGCAGTTGTCGTCCTGGGTTTGGGCCGTGTCCATGGGCAGTGCCGTACTCGGTGCGCTGCTCAGCCTGCGCTACCGCGTGCCGGTAGTGATCGCCTGGTCGATCCCGGGGTCGGCGCTGTTGGTCACCGCCTTGCCGCAACTGGGCCTGGCGCAGGCCGTGGGCGCCTACCTGGTGGCCAACCTGGTCCTGCTGCTGATCGGCATCAGCGGGGCCTTCGACCGCATCATCGCGCGCCTGCCGGGTTCTATCGCTGCCGGTATGCAGGCCGGGATCCTGTTCAGTTTTGGCATCGAGGTGTTCCGCGCCTTGCCGGTGCAACCGCTGCTGGTACTGGCGATGTTCGTCACCTACGTGCTGATGCGTCGGGTGCAGCCGCGCTATGCCGTGGCTGCGGTGCTGGGCGTGGGCATGCTGGTGACCGTGGCCAGCGGTACGTTGCGCAGCGAAGTACTGGTGCTGGAACTGGCCTCACCCCAGTGGATCACCCCCCAGTTCAGCCTGTCGGCGGTATTCAGTCTGGCGCTGCCGATGGTGCTGGTGGCGCTGACCGGGCAATTCATGCCGGGTATGGCGGTACTGCGCAACGCTGGCTACGTCACGCCGGCCAGCCCGCTGATCAGCGCCAGTGCCCTGGCTGGGGCGCTACTGGCGCCGTTCGGTTGCCACGGGCTGAACCTGGCGGCGGTTACCGCCAGCCTGTGCACCGGCCAGGAAGCCCATGAAAACCCCCAACGGCGTTATGTGGCAGCGGTGGCTGGCAGTGTGTTGTATCTGCTGCTGGGCATTGCCGGGGCCACCTTGATGTCGCTGTTCGCCGCCTTTCCCGCCGTACTGATCGCGGCCTTGGCCGGTTTGGCCCTGTATGGCGCCATCAGCGAAGCCTTGGTCCGCAGTCTGGCAGAACCGGCCGAGCGCGACGCCGGGCTGTTCACCTTCCTGGTCACCGCTTCGGGGGTGGCTTTCCTGGGCCTGTCGGCAGCGTTCTGGGGGCTGCTGTTCGGCCTGCTGGCGCACGCGCTGCTGAGGCTGCGCCAACCACGTGCCCGGGAGGTGCTGCGCCGTACCCCATGAACTGCCGTGTTTCCAACGCTTTACCCATAAAAACAAGATCAAGAGAGCTTCGGAATGAACCACACCCCTTGCGTTGCCCTGGGCCTGACATTGCTCAGCCAGCCACTGCTGGCTGCCGAAGGCGGCTTCTTCGAGGATTCGAAGGCCACCCTGAGTGCCCGTAACTACTACTTCAGCCGCGATTTCTCCGACATTGTCGGGGCCAACAAACAGTCCAAGGCCGAGGAGTGGGCCCAGGGTTTCATCCTCGACTTCAAAAGTGGCTACACCCCGGGCCCGGTCGGCTTTGGCGTGGACGCCCTGGGGTTGCTGGGGATCAAGCTGGACAGCAGTCCAGACCGCGCCAATACCGGCCTGTTGCCGGTGCATGGCGACGGCCGTGCTGCCGATGAGTACAGCCGCCTGGCGCCGACCTTCAAGGCCCGGATATCAAAAACCGAACTGCGTGCAGGTGAACTGCAACCGAACCTGCCGGTGCTGACCTTCAGTGATATTCGCCTGTTGCCACCCACCTATCAGGGCGTGAGTTTGAGTTCGTCGGAAATCGACGGGCTGACCGTGCAGGCCGGGCACTTGAAAAGCACCCACCTGCGCAACGAAGGCGGCGACGGCAAGATGAACGCGATGCTTGGCCATGTGCCGATGCGGCAGGCCGAAAGCGACGCGTTCAACTATGTGGGTGGGGACTATGCGTTCAATGCCAACCAGAGCAGCCTCAGCCTTTGGTACGGTCAGCTGGAGGACATCTACCAACAAGGCTTCGTTGGCCTGAAGCACAGCAAACCCGTCGGGGACTGGGTACTCAGCGCCAACCTGGGTTATTTCACCGCGCGTGAGCAAGGCGATGCGCTGCTGGGCAACATCGACAACCAGGCGTTCTTCTCGCTGTTCACTGCCCGGCACGGCGGGCACAGCTTCCATGCCGGCTACCAGGGCATTTATGGCGATAGCCCGTTCCCACGGGTATTCGCCAACATCTCGCCGCTGGGCAACGAAGTGCCGACCTATGAGTTTGCCTACACCGACGAACGCTCGTACCAGGTGCGTTACGACTACAACTTCGCCGCCATGGGCGTGCCGGGCCTGACAGCGACCGTGCGCTACATAACCGGTAACAATGTCGATACCGGGCTGGGTTACGAGGGGCGTGATCGCGAGCGTGATCTGGATATCGGCTATGCGGTGCAGAGCGGGGCACTGAAAGGGTTGGGGATTCGGGTGAGGAATGCCATGGCGCGCTCCAACTACCGCAGTGATATCGACGAGAACCGCCTGACGCTGGTGTACACCTGGCAGCTGTTCTGAGCCATTCAGGAGAATTGCGCATCAGGGGTGTATGGGGGTAGCGTGCGGAAACGACTCTTTCAGGAATCCCCACCTTGGACTCCATCACCCAAGCCGTACTTGGCGCGGCGCTGCAAGGGACCGTGCTCGGGCGCATCCAGGGCCGACGCTCGCTGCTGTACGGTGCAGCACTGGGCACGCTGCCGGACCTGGATGTGATCATTCGCTATGCCGACCCGGTGTCGCAGATGACTTATCATCGCGGCTTCTCCCACTCGTTGTTCGTGCTCACCGGCCTGGCCTTGCTGTTGGCCTGGCTGGTCAACAAGCGCTGGCCCGGAAAGGGGTATACCTTGCCCAGGCTTTTTTTGGCGTTCTGGCTGGTATTGGTAACCCATCCGGTGCTCGACGCCTTCACGGTTTACGGCACGCAGTTGTTCTGGCCTTTGCACACCACCCCTGAAAGCTGGGCGGCGGTGTTCATTATCGACCCGGTCTACACCGTGCCGCTGCTGGCTGCGGTGGTCTTCACCCTCATGAAGGGCGTGACCCGCAGGGCTACCCGCCTGCTGACCATGGCCCTGGTGTTCAGTACCTGCTACCTGGGTTTCGGCCTGGCGGGGCGCATGGCTGCCGAGCAGCGTTTCCAGTCGGCACTGGACCAGCAAGGTATCGTCGTGAGCGAGGTGCGTGCCGTGCCGATGGCATTCAACAGCCTGGTCTGGCGGGTGTTGGCCAAGACCCCGGATGGTGATTATTACGAAGGCATCAGCAGCGTGCTCGACCAGCAACCCCCCGAAATGCAACGCTTGTCGCGCAATCTGGAACTGGCGCAAGCACTGAACAATGACCCTTTGCACCAGCGCTTGCGCTGGTTCACCGATGACTGGCTGCGTTATGACCAGATTGGCGACGCACTGGTGGTCACCGACCTGCGCATGGGTATCCCGGGGAATTACACCTTCCGTTTCAACATGGCTCAGCGCGATCATCAAGGGCAGTGGATGGTCGGTGTACCTTCGCCGTGGCGAGGCAGCGGGCCTGGCTCGCTGTTCAACGCTCAAGAGCTGATGCTTATCTGGCGACGCATTGTCGACCAGCAGCCGCCACTGCCGCTGGCTAACTGGACCGATCGCTACCTCGGGCAGACGGAAGCTGCAAGGCAGCCCCACTAGATCAGGAACCTTGCATTGCCTGAAATCGCACCCATCTATGGCGGTTCGATCAGCGTCAGGAAAACACCATGGAACCCAACCGCTTCGGCGACATCGCCGCTTTCGTCAGCGCCGCGAAGGCCGGCAGCTTCACAGCTGCGGCTGCCAGCCTGGGCCTGACGCGTTCAGCGGTGGGCAAGAGCATCGCCCGCCTGGAAGCCCGCATGGCGGTGCGCCTGCTCAACCGCACTACGCGCAAGCTGAGCCTGACCGATGAAGGCCTGGTGGCGTTCGAGCGCTGGCGGCAGATTCTGGATGACCTGGACGAGGTCGAAAGCACCATGGCCCTGCGCCGCGGCAAGCCCACTGGCACCCTGCGCCTGACCGCACCGCTGTCGCTCGGGCAGCGCCATGTATTGCCTATCCTCGACCAGTACCTCAAGCAATGGCCCGAACTGCGGGCGGATATCCGCTTCACCGACCGTTTCGTTGATCTGGTCGAAGAGGGCGTGGACGTGGCCGTGCGCATCGGTGCACCTAAGGAAGACTCGCAATTGCTGACGCGCACCGTCGCCTGGCAGCAGTTCGTGACCTGTGCATCGCCTGCGTATCTGGAGAAGCGCGGTGTGCCGCAGATGCCCGGCGACCTCTATGGCCATGACAAGATTGCCTTCCTGGCCGGCGAGAAGGCCATGCCCTGGCGCTTTCACACAGAAGCGGGGCTGCACCTGTGCGAAGATCCCGGGCGGCTGAACATCGACAGTTCCGAGGCCATGCTTGACGGCGCCCGGGCCGGTTTCGGTCTGATTCACCTGCCTACCTATATCACCGGTGACGACCTGCGCGCTGGCAATCTGGTGGAGGTACTGCACGCCTACCGCCCCCCGGCAGACCCCATTCGCATCGTCTACCCAAGCAAGCGCCACCTGTCCCCTCGGGTACGCGGCTTCATCGACTTGTTGGTGGCCAGCTGGGAGCCGGGCGTGCCTTGGGAATACTGATTGGGGAATGCCAGGCCCCTATGCCGGGCCTGAAACTGGGTTTATCGCTGGCGGCGCAGCATGGAAACTGGCAGCCATTGATAATCCCTCTGGAGACCCCATGACTGCACTGTCCGTACTGGATCTGGTCATGATCGGCGAAGGCAAGACCTTCGCCGATGCGATCGAAGAATCCCGCCAGCTGGCGCGGCATGTCGAGCAACAGCACTACAGCCGCTACTGGATCGCCGAGCACCATGACATGCCGGGCATTGGCTCGGCTGCCACTTCGCTGGTGATCAACGAAATCGCCAATGCCACCCGACACATTCGTGTTGGGGCTGGCGGCATCATGCTGCCCAACCATGCGCCGTTGGTGGTGGCCGAACAGTTTGGCACCCTCGATACATTGCACCCGGGCCGTATCGACCTGGGCCTGGGCCGTGCGCCAGGCACGTCCGGGCCGACCGTGCGTGCATTGCGCGGCGCCGCGCCAGAGCGAGATTTCAGCCAGGACATTGCCGAGCTGCGTGATTACCTGGCGGACAACGGCAAACGCCGGGTGCGCGGCGTACCGGGTGCGCACGATGTGCCGGTGTGGATCCTCGGTTCCAGCCTGTTCGGTGCTGACCTGGCGGCGAAGCTGGGCCTGCCTTATGCCTTCGCCTCGCACTTTGCCCCGCGTTACCTGCTGCAGGCCATTGCCCATTACCGCGCCAACTTCCAGCCTTCCGCGCAACTGGCCAAACCGTATGTGATGGTTGGCATGAACCTGTTCGCCGCTGCCAGCGATGCTGAGGCGGACTACCTGGCCAGCTCCCACCGCAAGTGGATGCTGGACCTGCATGTCGGGCGCTTTGGCTTGCTGCCCAAGCCGCAAGAGGGTTACATCGAACGCTTGCCGGACCACGAGCGCGCCGTGCTCGAGCAGGTGATGGCCTGCACCGTAGCCGGAGGGCCTGAACGGGTGAGGGAAGGGCTGCGCTCGCTGATTGAGCAGACCGGGGCGGACGAGCTGATGATCGACTGCCGCATCCATGACCCGCTGGCGCGGCAGCGGTCACATGCCTATGCAGCGCAGGCGTTGGCTGAACTGGGCTGACACGAAAAAAAACGGGCGCCCGCAAGAGCGCCCGTTTTTGCATCAAGCCTGCTTCAGGAACGGATAATCCGTATACCCTTCAGGCCCATTGGCATAATCGAACTTCGCCCGGTGCTCATTCAACGGCGCTTGCAGCCGCAGACGCTCCACCAGGTCGGGGTTGGCAATGTAGGCGCGCCCGAACGCCACGGCATCGATCAAACCCCGCCCGATGAGGTCTTCGCCTTTCTCGGCGGTATAGGCACCGGCCGCAATGATCACCCCGGGGTAGGCGGCGCGAATGGCCTGGCGGAACTCGTCACGCAGTGGCTTGCCGCCGGCCCAGTCCGGCTCGGACAGGTGCAGGTAGGCGAGGTTGCGCTTGGCCAGTTCGCGGATCAGGTACAGGCCGGCGGCCTCCTGGTCTTCGCCATTGTCCACACCATTGAAACCACCCAACGGGAACACACGAATACCGACCCGGTCGGCGCTCCAGTTGGCAATGGCCGCGTCCACCGCCTCCAGCACAATGCGCGCACGGTTTTCAACGCTGCCGCCGTAGCGGTCTTCGCGCTGGTTGGCACTGGGGGTGAGGAACTGGTGCAGCAGGTAACCGTGGGCGGCGTGCAACTCGATGAAGTCGAAGCCGGCTTCACAGGCGTTGATCGCGGCCTGGCCAAAGTCGGCGACGATGCCAGCGATCTCCGCTTCGCTGAGTGCCCGGGGTGCGGAGGTTTCCACGCGCGTCAGGTTGCCTTGCGCATCACGCAGGGTGGTGCGTGCGTCCGCCGGCAGCGCCGAAGGGGCCACGGGGGCCTCGCCGCCAGGTTGCAGCGAGGTATGCGACACCCGCCCGGTGTGCCACACCTGCACGGCGCTGTGGCCGCCATCGGCATGGATGCCTTGGTTGATGTGCTTCCAGGCAGCGATCTGTTCGGCGCTGTGAATGCCGGGCGAGCCAGAATAGCCCTTGGCCTGGAAGGAGATTTGCGTGGCTTCAGTGATAATCAGGCCAGCACTGGCGCGCTGACGGTAGTACTCGGCCATCAGCGCGGTGGGTACATCACCCGGCTCCAGGCTGCGCAGGCGGGTGAGGGGGGCCATGAATACACGGTTGGGCAGGGTGAGGGGGCCGATTTGCAGCGGTTGCAAGAGTTTCATTGCAGCTCCAGAGGTGGAAAACCAATGGTGCGCACGATACCGAGGTGATTGGGGAAAGGGGGGACCGGGAGCCCGGCTCAGGGCTCCCCAATGCGTCAGCTGCGCGCCAGCCGCCCACTCACATAATGCGCCACGTCATTGAAGCCCGGCGTGGACGCATGCCCTGGCGTCACCAACGAATCGATGAACGCCTCATCCTCCGCGGTAATCTTCACCGCCAATGCGCCGCCATAGGTATCCCACTGTTCCTCGGTCCGCGGCCCGACAATCGCCGAACTGACCCATTGGTTATTCAACACCCAGGCAATGGCGAATTCGACAATACCCACCCCCTTGGCCTCTGCGTACGTCTGAATCTGCCGGGCAATGGTCAGCGACTCCTGGCGCCACTCCACTTCCATGATGCGTTTGTCCTGCCGCCCTGCGCGGCTGCCGGCGTCCGGCACCGCGCCCGGCGCATACTTGCCGCTGAGCACGCCCCGGGCCAGCGGGCTGAAGGGTACGACGCCCAGACCATGGGCGGCGGCGGCCGTGAGCTGTTCGGGCTCGGCCTGGCGGTTGACGATGTTGTACAGCGGCTGGCTGACTACCGGCCTGGGCACACCAAGGCGCTCGGCAACATGGCAGACCTCGGCAATGCGCCAACCACGGAAATTGGACACCCCCCAGTAGCGGATCTTGCCCTGGCGCAACAAGTCGCCAATGGCCTGCACGGTCTCCTCCAGCGGTACCTTGTGGTCTTCGCGGTGCAGGTAATAGATGTCCAGATAGTCCATGCCCATGCGGGTCAGTGTGGCATCCACGGCATTGAAGATGTGCTTGCGCGACAACCCGCTGCGGTTGGGCAGGCCGTCGGCCGGGCCGAAGCCGACCTTGCTGGCGATGACCCAGTCATGGCGATGGCGCGCCACGGCTTCACCGACGATTTCTTCCGAGCGCCCGGCGTTGTAAACGTCGGCGGTGTCGATGAAGTTGATGCCTTGGTCCCAGGCCTTGTCGATGATGCGCAGGGCATCCTCGGTACGGGTCTGCTCGCCGAACATCATGCTGCCCAGGGTAAGGGCGGAAACCTGCAGGCCACTGTGGCCGAGGGGGCGGTAGATCATGCGCGTGGGTCCTTATGCAGTCAGCTGACCTGCCTGTTTTACACACAACCTGGATGCATTGAAAGGCACCCCTTAGCCAATGAGCGCCAAAGCTTCCTGCAGGCTCAATGGGCGCTTCAGGCGTTGCGACAGCGTCGCCATGGCATCGGAGTAACCCTTGGCGATAACGGCCTCGACGCGTTCATCCACACACTGCAGGGCAACAAAATCGCCGTTTTCCGGCTCACCGACGAATTCGATCCGGTTCCAGTCCCTGGCATGGCCTAGCACTTCATAGGTACGGCCATGCTGGTAGGTCCAGAAAAACGGTACATCGGCATAACGGCGTTGTTCGCCAAGCATGTTGGCGGCGGCGATAACCCCGTGTTGCTGAGCCAGGCGCCAGTGCTCGATGCGCACCGGGCGCCCCGTGAGCGGGAAGGTGGCAATGTCACCTGCGGCCCACAAACCGTCAGCTGCGCGCATTTCAGCGTCGACCCTCACCGATTTGTCTTCGCCAAGCGGCACCCCTTGAAGGAAAGCGGTGGCGGGTTTTACCCCGGTGCCGAACAGCACCAAGGGGGTCTGCAGCCGTTCACCATTGGCCAGTTGCACCACTTCGACCTTGTCCAGGCCTTCGATCCGCTCGACCTCGGTGGGGCCGTGGAAGGTGATGCCTTTTCGTTCATGCAGCGCGCGAATGCAGCGCCCAATACGCTCGCCCAACTGTCGAGCCAGAGGGACTTCGTGGCGCGAGACCACGTGCACCTGCACGCCATACTTGCGCAATGCCGAGGCTGCCTCCAGGCCGATGAAGCCGTCACCGACGATGACCACCGGTTGGCCAGGCTCGGCTGCGTCGAGCAACTGTGCAGCATCTTCCAGTGAGCGGAGGGTGAACACCCCGGGCAGGTCGGCACCGGGAATGTCTGGGCGCAGTGCTTGACCGCCGGTTGCCAGCAGGCAGGCGTCGTAATCGATCTGCTGACCATCGGCGAGGGTGACCTGGCGCTTCTGGCTGTTCAAGGTGCGCACCTTGCCGTGCTTGCGCTGCAGTTGGCCCTTGCGCAGGGCGTCGGCTTCGAGCAGCGCGGGGACCTCATCGGGCGGCATCTGCCCGGCAATCACGAATTTGCTCAGTGCTGTGCGATCGTAGGCCGGCTGGCGCTCCTGATCGATCCATACCAGCCTGCCCGCGAAGCCATGAGCCAGCAGGGTGGCGACGGCGGCGCTGCCGGCGGCACCGGCGCCGACCACCACGAAACAGCGGGCATCGCTGTGCCTGGGCGGTTCGCTTGCCGGCAGGGGCTGGTCATCGACCCAGACTTCATCGCCCTTGATCCACGCCTTGTAGCGGCGCAGGTCGGCGAGTGCAGGCGGCTCACAAACCACGCCATCGTCAACGGCGAACGCAGCTTTGTGCCAAGGGCAGACCAGCAAACCCCCGCAAACCACGCCTTCATCAAGGGGGGCGCCTGCGTGGGGGCAGTTGCCCTGGTAGGCGTGTACCTGATCGCCCTGGCGGATGAGGATGAGTTCTTCGTTGCCGGCCTGGACGCGCAGGGGGCGGTGCTCGTCGAGCTGGGCCAAGCGGGCCACGGCGTACTGGGTCATGGGGCTTCTCCAAAGGGGCCTTTGGAACCATTTGACGCCTGGGGCGGGAAGGGGATGCGTTGAGCTGACGATCGGTGGCGGGTGTGGATTTGGTGCGGCTTGGGTGGGCCTCATTGCAGGCTTGCCCGCGCCCACAGGCTTGAAACTTGTGGGCGTGGGCAAGCCTGCGAATGCCTCAACTCACCCGTGCAGTACTCAGCGAACCCGCTCGCGTTACACGCAAGGCCACCAGGCTACCCAATACGATCAACGCCGCGAGCGAATACAGTGCGGCATCGGTTGAACCGGTCTGGTCCTTGATGAACCCGACCAGGTACGGGCTGAGAAACCCCGCCATCTGGCCTACCGAGTTGATGATCGCCAGACCTGCCACGGCGGCTCCGGCACTGAGCAGCGCAGTCGGCATTGGCCAGAACATCGGCATACCGGTAAGCGCGCCCATGGTGGCGATCGACAAGCCAAGAATGGCAATGCTCGGGTTGCCGGCGAAGTTCACCGCAATCAGCAGGCCGACGGCGCCCATCAGCATTGGCACCACCAGGTGCCAGCGGCGCTCGTTGCGCAGGTCGGCCGAGCGCCCGCAAAGAATCATGAACACACCTGCCAGCAGGTACGGGATGGCGCTGAGCCAGCCGATCAGCAGCGGGTTGTCGAAGCCCATGCTCTTGATGATCGAGGGTAGCCAGAAGTTGATCGCGTATACGCCGCTCTGGATGCAGAAGTAGACAAAGCCGAAGGTCCAGATCAGCGGGTTGGTCAACACGGCCAGCACGCTGTCGCTGGTGGTGCTCGGTTTGCTTGCAGCATCGGCCTGCAGGTCGGCAGCGATCAGCTGACGTTCAGCCGGGCTCAGCCAGGCGGCTTTCTGGTAGCCGTCACTGAGCAGGAACACCGCCAGTACGCCCAAGGCCACGGTCGGCAGGCCCTGGATCAGGAACATCCACTGCCAGCCGGCCAGGCCGTGCTGGCCGGCGGCGAAATGTTCGAGGATCCAGCCGGAGAACGGCCCGCCAAGCAGGCCCGATACCGGGATCGCCGACATGAAAAGGGCCATGATGCGGCCGCGCCGGGCCGCCGGGAACCAGCGCGAGAGGTACAGCACCACACCCGGGAAGAAGCCGGCTTCGGCAGCGCCGGTGAGCAGGCGCAGGGTGTAGAACTCGGTAGGGGTGGTGACGAACAGCAGGCAGGTGGACAGGCTGCCCCAGGCGATCATCATTAGCGCGATCCAGCGCCGTGGGCCGAAGCGATTGAGGGCCAGGTTGCTTGGCAGGCCACACAGTACATAGCCGATGAAGAAGATGCCGGCGCCAAGGCCGTACACCGTTTCGCTGAATTTAAGGGCGTCGAGCATCTGCAGCTTGGCAAAGCCGACGTTGACGCGGTCCAGGTAGTTGAACAGGTAGCAGATGAAAATGAACGGAATCAGCCGCAAGGTGATGCGCCGGTACAGCGCGTTGCGGGTGGTGTCCGTGCCTTGGTCAGGGGCGGGGCTGTGTGCCATGATCGGGTTCTCTGTTGTTATGGTTTTCGCCGCGTCGCCTGTTCCGGCGCTCGCCCTGACGAGTCTCGGGGACTGCGGCTAGCCTGTCTTTGTGCTTTTGCACAGCGCTTGGCCCAGGCTGCTGTGCCCGAGCCCAAAAGCCAAACACCTAAAGGACCCCGCAATGTTCGAACTCGACCATGACCTGGCGCAGGATATCGTTGACCGGGCAATGGCCATCTTGCCTTGCAACGTCAATGTCATGGACAGCCAAGGGTTGATCCTGGGCAGTGGTGAGCCTGAGCGCATCAACACCCGTCACGAGGGAGCGCAGCTGGTCTTGGCCAATGGCCGGATCGTCGAGCTGGATACCGACGCGGCCAAGTGCCTGAAGGGCGTGCAGCCCGGTGTGAACCTGCCATTGATGCTCGATGGGCGGCTGATGGGCGTGTTGGGCCTGACCGGCGACCCGCAGCAGGTGCGCACCTATGGCGAGCTGGTGCGCATGACCGCCGAAATGCTGCTGGCCCAACGCAATTTACAGGCTGACCAGCAATGGCGAAGGCAGCGCTGTGACGACCTGCTGGCGCTATTGCTCGGCGGCAGCGGTAACGCCCCGCGCTTGCTGGACGAAGCCCGTCAGTTGGGCTTGAAACCTCAGCTGGCGCGGATACCGTGCCTGTTCGAGATTACTTCGGGGCCTCCTGCCGAGGCGCTGGCCGCATGGTTGATGAGCCGTTATCCGGATAGCTGGTGCGTCAGCCCGGCCCGCCAGTCGTTGCTGTGGTGCCGCCCGGCAGGCGTGGCACTGGATGAACTGCGCCTGCTGGAACGCCTGCAACGCCACGGCTGGGACATTGAGCGACTGGCCCTGGGCAGTGAAGCGCAGAGCCTGGAGCAGTTACGCCGTGGTTACCGCCGGGTGCGTGACTTGCTGGCCTATGGCCGCGAAGTATTGCCCCGCGAACGATTGCTCAGCCTGCAGCGCTACCGGCTGCCGGCGCTGCTGTGGCGCCACCGTAACGACGATGCGCTGGACGAGCTGCTGGAGCCGTTGCAGCGCATCCGCGCCAAGGACAGCAGTGGCCAGTTACTCACCACCCTGCGCGCCTGGTGTGCACATGACGGCCAAAGCCAGTCCTGTGCCGATGCCCTGGGCATCCACCGCAACAGCCTGCGCTATCGACTGGAGCGAATAGCCGAGCTGGGTGACGTCGACCCGCTGCGCCTGGAAGGGATGCTTAGCTTGTATCTGGGGTTGCAGCTGTTGCCAGCTGACTGAAGTATTCACTTGCCGGCGATTGGGCCAGAACAGGCAAAAAGGCATCTGCCCAAACAACCCGGCCGGCGTTTTGTGCATTTGACCGAGGCCACCTGGGCAGCCACCTGTCAGCATGCCGCTCATCAGGACAGGAGAAACCCCATGAAAATCGTGATTGCCCCCGACTCGTTCAAGGACAGCCTCGACGCTGCCGGTGTCGCCCGCGCCATCGCTGCGGGCCTGAGCGAAGCGTGGCCCGAGGCTGAACTGGTCGAGTGCCCAATGGCCGACGGTGGCGAAGGCACCATGGAGACGATCCTGGCCGCCAGCCAGGGTGAACTGCGCCGCCAGGCCGTGCGCGGGCCATTGGGGCAGCACGTCGAGGCCGGGGGGGGCTGGTTGCCGCAAAGTCGCACCGCAATCATCGAAATGGCCCAGGCCAGTGGCTTGCAACGGGTGCCAACCGGCCAGCGCGATGCTTGCCGCAGCAGCACCTGGGGGACCGGTGAGCTGATTGCCGCAGCCCTCGACGCCGGCGCTCAGCGTGTGGTGCTGGCCATCGGTGGCAGCGCCACCAACGATGCCGGCAGTGGCATGTTGCGAGCGCTTGGCCTGCGCCTGCTGGATGCTGACGGGCAAGCGCTGGAAGAGGGCGGCCTGGCCTTGGCCAAGCTGGCCCGTATCGACGCCAGCGGTCTCGACCCGCGCCTGGCCGGGGTGCAGTTTGAAGTCGCGGCGGATGTCGACAACCCATTGTGTGGCGCCAACGGCGCATCGGCGATCTTCGGCCCGCAGAAAGGTGCCAACCCGCAGCAAGTGGAGGCGCTGGACCACGCGCTGAATCATTTTGCCGACCATTGTGCGCTGCTGTTGGGCGCGGATGTGCGCGATTACCCTGGTTGTGGTGCGGCCGGTGGCATGGGCTTCGCTGCCCGGGCATTCATGGACGCGCAGTTCCGCCCTGGGGTGGAAGTCGTGGCTGAGCTGGCTGGCCTTGACGCCCTGGCACAAGGGGCAGATCTGGTGGTGACGGGCGAGGGGCGTTTCGATGCCCAGACACTGCGCGGCAAGACGCCGATGGGGGTGGCGCGGGTTGCCAAGCGCCATGGCGTGCCGGTGGTGGTACTGGCCGGGACCTTGGGGGAGGGGTATCAGCAGTTGTATGCCCATGGGGTCGACGCTGCATTTGCACTGGCCAATGGACCGATGAGCCTTGAGCAGGCGTGTGCAAATGCTGCCGAGCTGTTGCAGGCCAGGGCTTGTGATATCGGTCGGCTGTGGCGCTGCGCGAAGCGAGGCTGAACACCCTGTAGAAATGGCCTTATTGTTGTGTCTCGAACATGGCAATGAAGTTGGCCAGCGCTGGCGAAGCATTCTGGGCGTTCCATTTCATGTACAGCCCAAGCCCTGGGGGTGGCTGGTCATCGATAGGGCGGATGGGGCAAAACTGCACGCGTTCGCGCGGGGTTGAGCGGACGAAGGACGCCGGCACCAGGGCCACGCCAAAGCCGCAGGCCACCAGACCCAGCAGGGTGTGGATCTGCGCCGCCTCCTGCACGACCTTGGGGTAGAACCCGGCCGATTCGCACAACGCAACCAACTGTGCGTGGTAGCCGCCGCCCAGCGCTTGCGGGGTGAACACGAAGTCCTCATCGGCAAATTCGCGCAAGTCGACGGCCTCGTGCCGCGCCTTGGGATGGCTGGCGGGCAGCGCCATGACGATCTGCTCGTCAAGCAGCAAGCGTGCCTCCAGGGTGCCGGCCGGCAGTGGTAGCCTGCGCATGAAGCCGATATCCGCCTCACCGGCCAGCAAGGCCTTGGCCTGGGAGGCGGATGGCATCTCGCGGATGGTCAGCTGCACGTTCGGATAAGTCTCCCGAAAGCGGCGCAAGCGGTTGAGCAGCGAGTCGTAATAGGCGATGGAAATGGCCGTGATGGTCAATTTGCCGCTGACCCCCGCCGAAACGCTGCGCGCGTACTCGATCCCTTGTTCCAGTTCAGCAAGCGTGCGGTAGGCGGTGTCGAGAAACGCTGCACCCGCTGCGGTCAGGCGCACCCCGCGCTTGTTGCGCAGAAGCAGGCCGAAGCCGAGCTTTTCCTCAAGCCGGTTGATCGCCTGGCTCAGCGGCGGTTGCGCCATGTGCAGGCGCTGGGCGGCCTTGTGAAAGTGCAGCTCTTCGGCCACGGCGATGAACTGCCTGAGCAAACGTGTTTCGATCATCCAGCATTCCTGCAGCGCGGCGACTCAGCGGTGATATCCATGGGATATCAAAGTTGCATGCTTTTAATATTAAGTCATTGATTTTTTTGTTGATATCGTAAGAAAGGAGAATTGAAGGTAGCCAGAAATGCCCGTTACTCACCTGGCCGGTGCGCTGTGCCATCCCACTGATTGCACCTTGCGCACCAGCATTAGCCAGCACATCGCCACGCGCTTCAACGAATACAGCAGTGTCAGCTACCCTCGGGACCTCGGCCGTGTGCAGGTGACCGAGCGCTGGCGCCGCATCAAGGAATGCAATTACGTGCCGGTCAAAGTGGCCAACACGCGCGCGGACCTTGGTGAAAGCCTGGTCTGGGATGAACGCAGTGGCGTGCTGTACTTTGTCGATATCTCTGGCGGGCGCATCAACGGCCTGACACCCGATGGCGAAGTCGATTGCCTTTACGAGTCTGCCGCGCGTATTGGCGCCCTGGCGCTGACCGACCGGGGTAACCTGATTTTCACCGAGGATGCCAGCGTGGCCATCTTCGATGTGCCAACACGCAAGGTCAGCCAGCATTCGGCATCGGTCCATCCGCGCTCGACCTACCGCTTCAACGACGGCGCCTGCGACCCGCAGGGACGCTTCGTCACCGGCCTGATGGACGAGGCCCCCAGTGGCAATACCGGGGCGCTTTTTCGCTTTGACTGGCAATTGAGCGACCAGGTGATCCACGATGACCTGGCCTTGCCCACCGGCCTTGCCTGGTCGCAGGACGGCCACACGGTGTACTTCGTCGATTCGGCGGCGCGTGCGATCTACCGCGCCGAGTACCTCATCGAAGGCCGGCTGGGCGCTGTTACGCTGTTTGCCGAAACCCCCGCCGAACTGGGGCGGCCGGATGGCCTGGCGCTGGACCGCGAAGGCGGGCTGTGGGTGTGCCAGTACCATGGCAGTTGCCTGCTGCGCTACGACCGCCACGGGCACCTGACCGACCAGGTGTTGATGCCAGTACCGTGCCCCACCAGCTGCTGCTTTGGCGGGCCCGGGATGAACACCTTGTACATCAGCACCGCGCGTTACGACATGACGCCAGAAGACCTGCACCATTATCCGGACGCTGGCGACCTGTATGCCATCCGCCCGGAAACGGGTGGCGTTGCCAGGCACAGCTTCAAGGAATAAGCGGTTGCACCTGACTGGCCGGTAGCACGGCCAGTTCGCCAAAGCGTCGCGCCGAGTCGATGTAGCGCAGCGCCGACTTGGCGTCTTTCCAGCCCGTATAGCACCGGTAAACCCGCCGTGGCGCTCAGTACACGCATGCCTTGTCCTCGACGCCGTTGAAAGGCGGGTAGTGGCACAGCTGCGCCGGCGACAGAGGCCGGCTGAAGTGGTAGCCCTGGGCGATATCGCATCCGGCCAGCTTCAGGTACACCACCTGTTCACGGGTTTCCACACCCTCGGCCACCACTTGCAGGCCCAGGCGCTTGGCCAGGATGATGGTGGAGGACACGATAGGGCTGTCGTCATGGCTGTTGGACAGCGCCGCGATCAGCGAGCGGTCGATCTTCAGCTTGCTCAACGGTAGCGAATGCAGGTGGGCAAAACCGGCGTAGCCACGGCCGAAATCGTCCAGGCTGATGCCCAGGCCCGCCCCGCGCAAGGCATGCAGATGCGTAACCGCCATGCCTTCAGGGTCGAGGATGGTGGTTTCTGTAATTTCCAGCTCCAGCCGCTGTGGTGCGATCCCGTGATGCTGCAACTTGCGCAGCAGCCGGGCAGCGAAGTCAGCCTGACGCAGCTGCAATGCGGAGACATTGACCGCCAGACGTGTTTCCCGACCAGAAGTATCCCAGCTCGACAAGGCTTCACAGGCCAGCCGTAGTACCTCCCAACCCAGTTCGACAATGAAGCCACTGCGCTCGGCCAGGTCGATGAAGCGGTCCGGGTATAGCAGGCCGAACTCGGGGTGGTCCCAGCGCACCAGCGCCTCGTAGCCGAGCACCTGATGGGTGTCGAGGCGAATCTGTGGCTGGTAGTGCAGCACGAACTGGCGTTCGGCCAAGGCGCTGCCGAACGCCTGTTCAAGGGTGAACGCCTGGATATCGGCCAGGTTCAGCGAGGGGTCGAAAAAGCGATACTGCGCGCGCCCTGCCTGCTTGGCTGAGTACATTGCCGCATCGGCACTGCGTATCAGGCTGTCGATGTCCTGGCCGTCGCGCGGGCAGATGCTCACCCCTACGCTGGGGCTGGTGTTGACCTCTTGGCCATCCAGGGCGTAGGTGGCTGACAGTTTCTGCACCAGTTCGTGGACCCAGGCGTTGATCTGCTCCTCGCTGCGCTCGCCGGCCAACAACACCACGAACTCGTCGCCGCCAAAACGCGAAGCCTCATCGCCCGGCTCCAGCAGGCGCTGGATACGCCCGGCCACAGCCTGTAGCAGCAGGTCACCAATCTTGTGCCCGAGCGAGTCGTTGATAGACTTGAAGCGGTCCATGTCGATGAACAGGATCGCCATCAGTCGGCGCTTGCCACGTTGCCGAGTCAACGCCTGGCTGGCCACCTCGACGAACTGGCGGCGGTTGTGCAGGCCGCTGAGGTGGTCGGTGGCGGCGGCGTGGCTGCTGCGCCGGTGTTCGTCCTCCAGGCGCACGATCAGCTGCTGATTGACCTGCTGGGCATGTTCCAGCGCGTCGAAGGCCTCCTGGCGCTTGCGCAGCAGGCGCAAGGTCCATAGCAGGCTGGCCAGGATCATCAGGGTCATGCTCAGGTTCAACCAGAATTGCCGGGAATAGGCCTGCGTCCAGGGTGCGAGGATTTCTGCCTGGCGCTGGCTGACCACCACGCTGAAGCCTCGCTCGGGTACACGGCGGTACAGGCTTTGGTAGGCATCACCCGCTACGTATTGGGTCAGCCTGCCCGCTTCGCTGTCGAATGCCGGCAGCGGGGGCTGCAATAGGTCGCCGGCAATCGCCACGCCGCGGGTATCGACGCGCAGCCGCTCCAGGCCGTCATCCTGCAGCAGACGCACCAGGCCACTGTTGCCCAGGTCGATATGTTGAAACAGCTCCGCCAGGTAGCCGATGTCCAGTTGCACCACCAGAATGGTGTCCATTTCCTGGCCGGTCGAGTTGGTCAACGGCAGCAGGAAGGTCAGGTGCCTGGTGGGCAGGGCCGAGGTTTGGCCAAGGGGCTGAATGCTGGGCAGGAAAGGTTTGAAACCGTAGCGGTCAATGTGCCGCTGCAGCTGGCGCAACCAGTCTGCCGGCAACTCGGCGGCCTCATCGGTATGGTTGGCCGACAGCAGCCGGCCTTGTCGGTCGTACAGGCTCGTGCGCTTGAACACCGGGTCTGCGGCCAGGCTGAAGTTGCCCTTGCGCAGCCCTTTCATATCGTCCTGGGTAACACGGCCCACCGCCTGGGCGCGGTCGACAAGCTGTCGCAGGCTTTCGCCCACGATGTTGGCCAGGTTCAGGTGCTCGGTGGCTTTGGCCAACAGTGCATCCTGGCGAGCGGCGGCTTTTTGCGTGACGTGCAGCCCCCAGAGAAAGGCCAGGGTCGCTGCACAGAGCATCAGGATCAGCACTCGCAGAAGGCTGGAGGAGGAAAGCGAACGGCGAATCACTGCTGATGGTTCCCGACCCTGGGTGATGCTCGAAAAATACGACAGCGAGATGACAGTCTGATGAATGATGGCTAATCGCCTTTAGGGGGTTCCCCTATTTGCCACCGGTGTCTGCAGGCGTGCCGTTTCTTCTTCGAGGTAGCTTATCAATGCGCTGACTTCGGCATCGCCCAAGCGCATGTTGGGCATGGCCAGGCGGTTGTATTGCTCGAACAGCAGCATGGCCAGGGGGTCTTTCTCGGCCAGCATCTGGTCGGGCGCTTTCAGCCAGCGGGTCAGCCAGTTTGCGTCACGCTGACGGGTCACGCCCAGCAGGTCGGGGCCGATGCCTGGCGGGCCTGGCTCGGTATTGCCCACGGTGTGGCAGGACGAGCAACGGGTGCGGAAGATCTGCTCGCCGCTGCTGGGTGCACGCATCTGCGGCGCTTGAGCGTAGTCATTGGTCATGGCGCTGGCCTGCTTCCAGTTGTGCAAGCTGTTGCCGAGGCGGTCGGCGAGGATGTACGGGCTTTCGAAAGGCGAGGCTTTCATCCAGCGGCCGGTGGCCTGGTTGCCGATAATGAGGCTCAGGTTGTGGTCTTTGGAGCGGCCGTTTTCCAGGCCATCGATCCACAGCCCCAGGCTGCGGCGTAGTTGCTCGATATCGTCAGGTTCGCCGGTCAGCAAGGTCCAGCCTGGGCCGATGCCGAACTTTTCGGCATAGCGCTTGAGGGTGGCGGGGGTATCGTTATAGGGGTCGATGCTGATGGAGTAGAGGAAGATATCCTTGCCGACCCGGCCACCGAGGATTTTCTGTACCTGGCGTAGGCGTGCGGTTTCCACTGGGCAGGAATCGGAGCAGCCGGTAAAGATGAAGTTGATGGCAACCACCTTGTCCTTGATAAGGTCGTCGAAGAAATGCACTTTTTCGCCATCCTGGGTGAGCAGGGGGATGTTGGGGAAGTAGTTGGCTCCCCAGGGAGTGGCAGCTGCTTCGGCCACCTTTTGTTGGGGGGGCAGTGGCCAGAACGGAATGCTGGCGGCGAACAACGCAAGTACCAGCAGGAAACGCCATGAGCCGGGCATGATGCGGTCCTCGTGGGTTGGCTGAGCGGGGCCGCATGGCGGCCCCCGCTTTGCACTCACTTGTATTTGACTGGCGCTGTCACCGTCTGGCCCAGTGCCGATTTCACCGTGACCGTTGCTGGCGTGGCAGGGCCAAAGCCGGTGGTGGTCACCGCTACCCGCCAACGGGCCCCCGAAGTCGTGGCAGTCAGCGTCGCGTTCCCCAGGCTTACCGGACCACCGGTGGTTGCTGCAGTCACGCTGATGCTGTTGCCCGTGGCCACCGTAGTAGTCCCCTGCACATCCCAGGTGAAACGGTTGCCGCTGCGTTCCTGCACCGTGGCACTGGTGACCTTGAGTTCGTCGGCCGCCGCTGCTGCGGTTACGGCGATGCTGACCGTGGCCGGGGCCAGCGACTCGGCACCCTTGGTATCACGCGCCGTGTAATTGAAGCTGGCCGTGAATGGCGTGGCGACCACAGCGGGCGGGCTGTACGTTACGGCGGTACCGTCGGTGCTGACGGCACCCTGGCCGGAGTCCGGCTGGCTGAGGCCGGTTACCGTGAGCGGTACATTGCCGTCCGGGTCGCTGTCGTTGGCCAGCACGTTCAGGGTGATCGGCGTGCCAGCCGTCGTTGCGGCACTGTCATTGGCCGCGACGGGTGGTTTGTTGGCCGGGTCGTCATTGTCGTCGTGGGTTTTGGTGCGGAACGTTGGCAGGCCTACCGAGGCCATGTAATGCACACCATCCCATCCCGGCAGCGGGGTCGGCATCACCTGGAACTGCCCTGGGTGCTCAATATCCCAGCGCAGCAGCATCGAAGAGTCCTCGTGCTGTGTGTTGTGGCAGTGCTCCATGTAGGTGCCAGCAAACTCGCGGAAGCGGATGGCCATTTCCACCTCGATGGACGAATCAGTATCCGGCCCGATTCGGTACACATCCTTGCGCGCCCATTTTTCCCATTCTGGTGGGGCCTTGCCGTCGCGGCTAAGAATCACGCCTTCCTCGAAGTGCACGTGTACCGGGTGGCTCCAGCCATTGCCGCCGTTGACGATTTTCCACACTTCCAGGGTGCCGTCGCCGCTGAAACCAGCGTCGGTGGACTGGTTGGCCAGTTGCGGTGCTGCACTGATGCGGCGTGGGTCCATGCTGTAGCCAAAGCCGCCGTCGGTCTTGATGGTCCACGGGGTGGTGTCCGTACCGTCGGAGCGGCCAAAGATGAACTCGCGGTGGCGGGCATCCTTGAGCTTGGCCTGGTCGGCTGCGGCATCGCGGTCAATTGGCAGGGGCAGCATTTTCAGGCCTGCAGCCTTGCCTGGCTTGGCCGGCTCATAGGCTACCGGGTCCATGCTCAGGTCCTGGCCGGTGTACGGTTGCACCCACAGTTGCAGAAACTTGCCGACAGCCGGGTCGCCGTTGTCCCACTGCGGGCCTTTGCTGGTCTGCTTGATTACCGCCTTGTATTTTTCCGACAGCACGTCGGCCAACGGGATAGCTTGCTTCGGACCTTTGCCGGAGTCGTGCTCCATCAGGTTGACGAAGTACAGCTTGTCGCCTGCCTTGATGCCATTCCTGGCGAAGTTGATGATGATGTCGTAGCGCTCGGCAATGCCCTGCAGTGGCAGGATGCCGTTGTTGTCTTGCAGGTTGCCGTCACCATTGAGGTCCATCGTGCCGTCGAATGGCACCGCGTGTTCCATGATGTTGCCGTCGTTGGCGATCATGTGGAACGGCACCCGCGCATACGACACGTTGGAGCCGGACGGGCCTTTGAACTCACCACTGTTACCGGCAATTTCCCGCACCACGGCGAACTTGAAGTAGCGTGAAACCGAACCGTTGAGGATACGAAAACGGTAACTGCGCGCACGCACCTTGAGCCTGGGCTGGTACTGCCAGTTGACCAGGATCTGGTCACCGAGGAAGCCGTCAGTGTTGAACGGGTTGAACCACAGCTGGCCGTTTGCATCCCAGGCCTTGTCGGCTATTACCAGGTTGACGTCATAGTCACGGTTACCCCAGGGCATGCCCGAACCGCTTGGGAAACGCAGGTTGACACCGTCCTGCAGGGCCTCGTTGCCGCGGTCCAGGGCGCTGTAGTAGTTCATCATCACGGCGTTGCCTTTGTAGACGTTCTGCGCTGTGAAATCCATCATGTGGTCGTGGAACCAGTGGGTACTCATGGTTTCGCGCCAGTCGCCACGAATCTTGATACTGCCGTTCTCGCAGGTTTTCAGGCCCGGTGTGCCATCGTTGACGAACAAGGTTTCACCCGGCGAGCAGGGGAAAGCTGCTCGCGGGTCCTGGGCACGGGTGTTGATGGTGTCGTAGCCGGCCAGCTGCACCGGCCAGCGGTAGTCGTAGTACTGGCCGGGGAAGAAGTACGCGTTGGCAAAGCCGTCGCTTTCGGCCGGGGAGTGGCCGTTGTGCTCGTGGGTCGAGATGGTATGCAGGCCAAAGCCGCCGTTGGCCGACGGGTCAATCGGCAGGGCGTTGTAATGGCGCATCAGGATTGGCTGGCCGTAGCGCACCATCAGCAGCTTGGGCGGGAAAGTGCCGTCGAAGGTCCACAACGATTTGTGGTTTTGCAGCGGCATGTTCGGGTGGAAGCGTATGTCGATACCCTTGGTGGTGCCCAGCGTGGTCGGAATGTCGGAGGTCTGGTAGTACAGGCCGCCCGGGGCAAATTCACCGACGGCATAGTTGTGCAGTTGCTTGCGGTCGCGCAGGCCGAGGTTGATGCGCGCACCGGCCTGGGCGGTCTTGAACGCTGCCTGCGGGTAAAACTCGTTCCAGCGCTGGTGCGACCAGCCTTTTCCTGGTGGCCGGCCTTCAGCGGGCGAGCCGACCGGCTGGCGGTTGAGGAACATCTCGATCTGCGCCTTCCATGGGTTGCGGTCCAGCACGTTGGCGTACTGGGTCGGGAACGGGTACAGGCCGGGCTGCTTGAGGAACGCTTCCAGTGCGCTGCCACTGGGGCCGCTGCGTGCCACCACGTTGGGGTCTTGCGCGGGGGCCGCGCCGAGGGTGGGGACCGGGAAGGTCAGATCGGGCGCCGGCGTGGTCGGGTCGAGCTTCTCTGGCCCGAATTCTTCGAACAGCAACAGTTGCTGGGTGAATGGTTGCGCACCGAACAACGGGCTGGGTTTGCCGTTGGTAGGGTACTTGTCCGACGTTTGCAGGGCAGGCGGCAGCACGTTGTCGGTGCGTACCGTGCTGCGGTCGCCATACACGCCATCGGTCAGCTCCAACGAGCCTTCGTTGGCCTCCGGCAAGGTGTTCAGCTCAAGCAAGGCAGGGGTCGGGTCGTCCGGTTGGTCGGTGTAGGCCGACGGGTCGGTCGGCGGTGGCATGCTGTTGTCGTCGAGGGGGGATGCCATGGCCGTGATCAACCCGAGGCTGATCATCAGCGCAGTGACGGAGGACAGATGGAACGCGCGCCTGGACGCGTGGCTCATGGCGGATGTTTTCATTGGCTTAAGCCTCTTTTGCGGCCTTACGGCCTTAAGCCATCAATGGCGTTTTGCCCGTTAAATGGCCATCAGCAACAGCTATGCCAACAGATATTTCAGTAATGCTTTGACATACAAAACCTTGCAGCGCCTGGCGTGCACTAAATGATGGCGCGTCAAGAATGGGGACAGATGCCCATTAGCGGGTCACCATTGCCCACAGTTTGGGGAGCTGGACTAGTGACAGACGTGGCGCCCTCGGGTATACCTGAGCGCCACCAAGGGGAGCCCGGCAATGGGCTGAGAAACCGCTGAACGCTACAGCGCGGTGACCCTTCGAACCTGATCCGGATCATGCCGGCGAAGGGATGGGGCTTGTAACCTGCCTTTTTGCCGGCCTCACTGCGAGGCCAGTCCATGTCAATTGCCACGGTCTCGCTGTCACCCTCATCAAGGACAGCAACATGACCGAACGTTTCAGCCAGTCCCTGCGCCGCCAGTGCGAGCCGACCTGGTCGGCGGCCGTTGGCCACCGTTTCGTGACCCGATTGTGCGACGGCAGCCTGCCTGACCCGATCATGGTCGACTACCTGGTCCAGGACCACCGTTTCCTCGACAGCTTCCTGACCCTGCTGGGCGCGGCCATTGCCACCGCTGATACGTTTGAAGCCCGCCTGCGCTTCGGCCGCTTTGCCGGGATGATCTCCAGTGACGAGAACACCTATTTCCTGCGTGCCTTCGAGGCCCTGGGTGTCAGCCCGGCGCAACGCAGTGAACCGGCCGATACCGCGCCTACCGCAGGTTTCAAGGCGATCATGCGCGAAGCGGCAGCCACCCGTTCCTACGCAGCGGCACTGGCGGTGCTGAACGTCGCCGAAGGGCTGTATCTGGACTGGGCGCTCAAGGCGCCAAAACCGATGCCGGACAACTTCGTCCATGCCGAGTGGATTACCCTGCACGACAACCCGGCGTTCCAGGCATTCGTCGCTTTCCTGCAGGCCGAGCTGGACCGCGTCGGCCCGCAGGAGGCCGCATTGGCCAGTGACTTCTACCAGCGCACCGTGGCGCTGGAGCTGGCTTTCTTCGATGCAGTGTATCCGGAGGGCAAATGAGCATGGATATCTTCGAGCGCCTCAAGGCCGCCGCCACGCCACAATGGAACAGCTACGTAGACCATGACTTCGTACGTCAGATGGGCGAGGGTACGCTGAGTGAGGAAGCGTTCCGGACCTACCTTGTGCAGGATTACCTGTTCCTGATCCAGTTCGCCCGCGCCTGGGCGCTGGCCGCCTACAAAAGCCGCCGCCCGGCCGACATTCGCGCGGCGCAGGCCGGGCTGGCGGCGATCCTGGATGAAACCGAGCTGCACTTGCGGCTGTGCGCACGCTGGGGCTTGACCCAGGCAGACATCGAAGCCGCGCCAGAGCACCAGGCCACGGTGGCATACACCCGTTACGTGCTGGACTGCGGCGCTGCCGGCGACCTGCTGGAGCTGCATGTGGCACTGGCACCTTGCGTGATCGGCTATGCCGAAATCGGCCGGACCCTGGCCGAGCGCATTGGTGACTTGAGCAATCACCCCTACCGCGAGTGGATTGGCGAGTATGCCGGGGAGGGCTACCAAGGGGTGGCAGCGGCAGCGCGCAAGCACTTGGATGAACTGGCGGCGCGCAGCATGACCGAGCAGCGGTTCGCCGAACTGGCAGGGATTTTTGGCCAGGCATCGAGCCTGGAGGCTGATTTCTGGCAGATGGGGCTGGACGGAGCTGTGTAAACCGCCGTGGGCTGGGTGATTACTACCCAGCCTGAGCCCGCTTTGGTGCATGAACGCCTCAAAATAAGTCGTCCCGCACACTCCCTATCGTCAGATTGCGGCTTTAATGTGCACAGTGCATATGGATTTCTGGGCGACCAGCCCGATTTTTCCGGGTGGCGGCGCAGTAAAAAAGCGGCCCGCATATTGCTCTTTCAGCTCCCAACTACAAACCCGGAGCCCCCTTGCAATGAGCTCACCCAGCGAATTCCCCCTCAGCGAAGCCCCGCAGTCCGCCCGTAGGGGCCTGTTACCGATCGCGATGGTCTTGTTCAGCTTCACCTTCTTTACCGGCACGATGTTCGCCGGCGGCAAGCTGGGCATGGCATTCAGTTTTGTCGACATGCTGTGGGTGGCCACCCTCGGCAACAGCCTGCTTGCCTTGTATGCCGCAGTGCTGGCCTTCATCGCCTCGCGCAGCGGGCTGAACACCGTGCTGATGGGGCGCTTCTGTTTTGGTGAAGCGGGGAGCCGGCTCTCGGATTTTCTGCTGGGTTTTGCCGAACTGGGCTGGTATGCCTGGGGCACGGCCACGGTGGCCATCGTGCTGGTCAAGCTGCTGGGGCTGGCGGATGGCTTCGGCATGCCTTTGATGGTGCTGTTCGGGCTGGGTTTCAGCATTACGGCCATCATCGGTTTCAAGGGGCTGGATGTGTTGTCGCGGGTGTCGGTGCCATTGATGTTCGTGCTGCTGTTGGTGTCCATGTACATCGCCACCCGCGATGCCGGTGGCTTTGCCGGCCTGGCTGCCGTTGTACCGCATGAAACCATGACTTTTTCGGCGGCAGTCACCATGGTTTTCGGCACCTTCGCCAGTGGCGCCACCCAGGCCACCAACTGGACACGGCTGGCACGCAGTGGCCGGGTAGCGGTGACCGCCAGCGTGGTGGCATTCCTCCTTGGCAACGGCCTGATGGTGGTGGCCGGCGCGTGGTGCGCGATGGTTTACCAGCAGGCCGATATCGTCGACGTGATGATGCTGCAGGGGCTGTCGTTCGCGGCGGTGGTGATGCTGTGCCTGAACCTGTGGACCATTCAGGGTCCGACCATCTACAACGTGTCGGCCGCCGCCTGCCACTTGTTGCGCAGCGAGCGCCGGCGCACGGCAACGCTGGTGGCAGCCGGGGTTGGCATTGTACTGGCGATGGGTGGCATGTACGAAATGCTGATCCCGTTCCTGGTGCTGCTGGGGTCGATCATTCCGCCGGTGGGTGGGGTAATCATGGCTGACTTCTGGTATCGCCACCGCGGCAAATACCCGGCGCTGGGGGCGGCAAACCTGCCACGCTACAACCTCACCGGGCTGCTTGCCTATGCCGTGGGCGCTGTACTGGCCTATGCCTCACCGTGGGTCGCGCCGCTGGTGGGCATCGCCGCCTCGGCAGTGTGCTACATCGTCATTCTGGAGCTGGGCGCACGCCGCCGGGCGACGGGGCAGGCGGGTGTTGAGCCGTGAGCCTGGCGCTGGACGAGATCCTGCGTTTGCCCGGCCTGCACGAAATGAATGTGCGGGCCGGGGCGCGCAACCTGCAACGGCGGGTACGCTGGCCTTACGTGGCGGAAAACGAGGGTATCGCTGAATGGGTGATGGGCGGTGAGCTGGTATTCGTCACCGGCATCAACCACCCGCGCGGCGAAGCCAACCTGCTGAGCCTGGTGGAGGATGGCGACGCCGTGGGCATTGCCGGCATGGTGATTCTCACCGGCGGCAGTTTCATCCAGAGCATCCCGGCGTCCGTAATCGCGCGCGCCGAGCAACTGGGCTTACCACTGATCGAGCAACCCTACGCGCTGAAGATGGTGGTGGTCACCCACCTGATCGGCACTGCACTGGTGCAGATGAGCCAGGTGCGCCGCTCGCGCAACGACATCCTTGGCCAACTGCTCACGGGCGACTACCCGAGCCTGGCGATTGCCCGGCAGCGTGCAGCGCACCTGCAACTCGCCCTGGACAAGCCGCAGCGCCTGCTGGCATTGCGCCTGACAGGCGTGGACGGCTTGTTCGAGCGCCACGGGCTCGCACACGGCGAGCGTACCTGGCAAGCCACCCGGCAGGCCCTGGAAGACCAGCTGGAAGCCTGGTGCCGCCAGCGGCCTGACAGTGTGACGGCGCAGCTGCCGGGCGACCTGTTCGTGGTGCTGCTGGCCGATACGCACGACTTACCCGAGACGTTGGGTGCACTGTACCGGCAGTTGCAAGCCGCGACAGGTGAACTGGGCCTTTACATGGGCCTGTCGAGCCTCGCTGACGATTGCGCGCACTACCGCCAGGCCCTCAACGAGGCACGCCAGGCGCTGGATGTGGCGCAGCATCTGCGCCCGGCCAACGGCTACTGCAACTTCAGCGAGCTTGGCGTGCTGCGCCTGTTGCAAGGTATTGTCGACCGCTCGCTGGTTGACGATTTCGTCAGCCGCACCCTCGGCCCGCTGATCGCCCCCGGGCGCAAACATGCCCATGCTTTGGTGCATACCCTCGACGCCTTGCTCATGGAAAATGGCAACGGGCTCAAGGCCGCACAGCGTCTGGGGCTGCACCGCAACACGATCAATCAGCGCATCCAGCGCATCGAACAACTGAGCGGGCAGTCGCTGGACGACCCGCTTTTTCGCATGAATGCTTCGGTCGCCATGCTGGTATGGCGCATGAGCGAAGCCCACGGCAAGGAGTAACAGCATGAACATCATCAACGCACGCCTGCGCGGCAAGCCTGGCCTGTTCCGCGTCGAACTGAACGGCGAGCGCATTGCCGCCATCGTGCCCCAGCCCGACGTCGTGACGCCCGCTACGGTCAATGATCTGGACGCCGGGCAAAACCTGGTGGTCGCGCCTTTTGTCGAGCCGCACATTCATCTTGATGCCACGCTGACCGCGGGCGAGCCGAAGTGGAACATGAGCGGCACGTTGTTCGAAGGCATTGAGCGCTGGTCCGAGCGCAAGGAAATCACCACCCACGACGACATCAAGACCCGTGCGAAAAAAACCATCGGCATGCTGGTGGACCACGGTATCCAGCATGTGCGCACCCACGTCGATGTGACCGACCCGAAACTCACTGCGCTCAAGGCCATGGTCGAGGTGCGTGACGAAGTGCGTGAGCTGATCGACCTGCAGATTGTCGCCTTCCCGCAGGAGGGTATCGAGTCGTACGCCAACGGCCGGGCGCTGATGACTGAAGCCGTGGCAATTGGCGCCGACGTCGTCGGCGGCATTCCGCATTTCGAAAATACCCGCGACCAGGGTGTATCGTCGGTGAAGTTCCTGATGGACCTGGCCGAGCGTACCGGCTGCCTGGTGGACGTGCACTGCGACGAGACCGACGACCCGCAATCGCGCTTCCTCGAAGTGTTGGCCGAAGAAGCGCGGGTACGCGGCATGGGGGCCCGGGTCACGGCCAGCCACACCGTGGCCATGGGCTCGTATGACAATGCGTATTGCTACAAGCTGTTCCGCCTGCTCAAGCTGTCGGGCATCAACTTTGTGTCGTGCCCGACCGAGAGCATTCACCTGCAAGGGCGCTTTGACAACTACCCGAAACGTCGTGGCGTTACCCGCGTCGCCGAGATCGACCGCGCCGGCATGAACGTGTGCTTCGGCCAGGACTCCATCGTCGACCCGTGGTACCCGCTGGGCAATGGCAACATCCTGCACATTCTCGAAGCCGGCCTGCACATCTGTCACATGCTTGGCTATGAAGACCTGCAGCGCTGCCTGGACCTGATTACCGACAACGGCGCCCGCACCCTGAACCTGGGCGAGCGCTATGGCATCGAGGTGGGTCGGCCGGCGAACCTGTTGCTGCTGTCGGCGCCGGATGATTACGAGATGGTGCGCAGCCAGGGGCACGCGTTGGTATCGGTACGCAATGGCAAGGTGCTGATGCAGCGCACGCCAGCGCAGGTGCAACGTTTGCGCTGACGCTGTCGATGCCTCAGGTGCACAGGGCTTCCAAGGCGTAGCTTGCAACTTGTGCATCCTGCATTGCCACACCGGTCAGGTCCGCCAAGGTAATCTGGCTGTCGTGCTCACGCCCCTTGGCACGGCCAGCCAGCAGCGTACCCAGCTCGATCAGCTGGTTAGCGTCGATCTGGCCACTGCCGAGGGCATGGGCCACTTCGCCGTACTGGCTGCACTGGGCGATGGAGTCGACAATGATACGGTCTGCCCTGGCCACCAGTGCCGGGTCCAGTTCCTGCTTGCCGGGCGCATCAGCACCGACGGCGGTGATATGCGTACCCGGCTGGACCCACGCGCTGTGTAGCAGCGCCTGGCGGGAAGGCGTGGTGCAGACGATCAGGTTTGCAGCGCCCGCAACCTCGGCAGCATCCTGCGTGCTGTGCACTCCGAAGCCCAGTTCGCGGGCAAATGCGGTATAGGCCGCGAGCCCGCTTTCCTGCCGGCCCCAGACAATCACCTGACGACAATCGGTCACCGCGCGAAGCTGCTCAAGCTGCATCTGCGCCTGCATGCCGGTGCCGAGGATGCCAATGGCCTTGACCTTGGTCGGCGCCAGCAGCCGGGCGGCGATCCGCCCGGCCAGGGCGGTGCGCATGGCAGTCAGCCAGCCATGGTCCTGCAGCAATGCCAGCGGCTGACCCGTGTGTGCAGACAGCACAAGCATCAGGCCGTCATTGCTCGGCAGGCCCTTGGGCGGGTTGTCGTAAAAGCCTGTCGAAAGCTTGACGGTGAAGGTCGGGCTGCCTTCGATGTAGGCCGACTTCACGCAACAGTCACCGTTCGCGCCCTTGAAAGCGAAGCCCTGCACGGGCGGCACCTGCACCTTGCCTTCGGAGTAGGCGATAAAGCCTTCCTCCAGCTGGCTTACCGCCAGCTCTGGGTTGAAGCGGGCGATGATCTGCGCCTTGCTGAAGACCTTCATTGAACGGCCTCGAGGAACTTTTCCAGCAGGATGTTACGGCCACACAGGATCACCGCGACACGCTTGCCCTGATAGCGCTCGGCGAGCTTTTGCATGCCGGCGACCGCAACGGCTGCAGCGCCTTCGATGATCCAGCGCTCACTGCTGGCGATCTCGCGCATGGCGCAGCGAATTTCGTCCTCGCTGACCAGCACGGTATCGGTGAGCAGCGCCTGGCAAAGTGGGAAGGTGATCGAGCCTGGCTCGACGCCGCCAGCCGTGCCATCGGACAGCGTTGCGCAGGCATCCACTTCGATGATTTCACCGGCCTTGAGTGATTGCTGCAGTGTTGGGTCATTCGCCGGCCAGCAGCCGATGATCTCAGTGCCCGGCTTGAGTACGCGCAGGGCGGCGCCGATGCCGGAAATCATCCCGCCACCGCCCACGGCAACGAACACCGCGTCCAGGTCTGGCGCCTGCTCAAACAACTCCATGCCTATGGTGCCCTGGCCGGCAATGACTTGCAGGTCGTTGTAGGGGGACACGAAGGGTACGCCGTGGGCCTCGGCTTGCCTGGCTGCTTCCAGCTCTGCACTCAGCGGGTCGGTAGGCAGGCAGACCACTTCGGCGCCCAGCGCGCGCATTGCCTCTATTTTGTATGCCGATGCGCCCGTGGTGGTGTAGACCTTCACTGGCACGCCAGCCATCTTGCCGGCCAAGGCCAGTGCCTGCCCATGGTTGCCGGAAGAGGCGGCTATCACCCCCTGCTTGCGCACCTCGGCCGGCAGCAGGCGCACCTTGTTGCTGGCACCGCGAAACTTGAATGAACCGGTGTGCTGCAGGTGTTCGCATTTGAGCAGCACTTCACAGCCGGTCAGTGCCGACAGATGGGCGCTGCGCGTCAGCGGCGTGATGCTGACGGCGGGGCGCAGCGCGCCGTGGGCTTCCCTTATGGAAGTGTACAGTGCATCGAGGTATCGGGCATCGACAACGGTCGGTGAAACAGTAGCGACTGGCATGCTGCGCTCCTTGTGGAATATTTATCCACAGTAGAATGTCAATCTACTCAAGGCAAGTGGGCGAGGACAATCGCTGGCAACACTCTGACAGGCTGCCAGTTCGGCCAAGCGGCGGGCAGTTAGCCCTTGAGCTCTTTCAGGTACTTGTAAACGGTGGCTCGACCCATGCTCAGAACGTTCGCGACATAGTCAGCACCACTTCGCCCTTCGAACGCGCCTTCAGCGTACAGTGCCTGCACGAGGCTGCGTTTATCCTTCATCTGTAAGGTCTGCAGCGACAAGCTGCGCTCTTGCAGCCAGGCATGCAGGAAGGTGTTGATACGTTCCTGCCAGTCATTGCGGAACAGCGAGTCAGGTTGCGGTACCAGCCGGCTCATCTGGAAGAACGCATCGAGCGCCACGCGGGCTTGCTCCAGTACCGACACGTTCAGATTGATGCACATCAGGTGCTCGGGTTCGCCCTGCGAGTTGCGCAGTACGGTACTGATGGAGCGGATCTTCTGGCCGTTCCAGTTGAGCTTCTCGTAAGGGCCCAGGTTGGTACCGCCAAGCACATCGTCCAGTTCGTGATCGATCGCCGAATCATCGCCCAGCTTGCGCCGGGAAAAGTTGTTGGCGATGTGCACGACCGTCTGGCTGTGCAGTTCATGGACGATGACTTCAGCGTGCGGATACAGCAGCATGGCGATGCTGTCGGCGATTGCCTTGTAGTTTTCCAGGGTCATTTTCTGTCGGTGATCGGTGCTGGACTTCCATGGTGGCGGCAAAGCGTTACCGACACAAGGTGGCGAGCCTGCAGCTTCCGTTGCCGGTCACCACTTCAGCAATGCCGGTTTCGGTGGCTGCATCGACGGAATCATCGGAGTGTGGGTATGGCGCTGATTTCAACCATTGATGAGTTGTAGCACTTTAGCGGGCTCGAGTATCGGCAGCGGCAAAACGACAGATGCCCAGTAATAATAATGATCGTCCTCAATGTCTCTCGCCAGCCAGACGGTAAAAGGGCTAGGTTGGTCAGCGGCAGGGGTGAAAACGCCACTTTTATCGATATTACCATTCCCTGTGATTCTGACCCATTGGGTATTTTCCGCACTGACTTCAATCGGTTCATCGCATTCGAAACTTGAGTAGAACAGGGTGAGTTTGACTTTTCCTGAAGAAAGGGATGCTTTAAAAAAGTGGGTCTCCCCGAACAAGGGTGTCAAGAACGTCGACGTCGCGTATTGACTGCCAACTTGCGCCTTGATTACATCGGCGACCAATGGGTATTCAGGCACGGTCGCGGACAACGCTGCGGGGACATTGGTTTTGTTGGTTACCTCAAGTATGACGGCAGGGTCAAGAGGGGCGGGCGGGTAGTAAAACCAGCTTCCGCTCTCTTGCTTCAACTCACCCAGTGCCTCGCCGACAAATGTGAATTGGCTATTGGGGGTTGCAGGCTCCAACGTGAGCGCCTGCTTTTCAGCACCCGCATACACTTCCTTCAGTAGTGGGTAGATTGACGCAGGCACTGCAGGTTCAGAGGCGCTATCTGTAGCCTCGAACGCGCTATTCAGCGCGAATTCGGCAGAATAAGCACCGCTCGCTGGATAGTAGGCGCCATTCATGAAATCTATCATTTCCTTCGGCGCGAACAATGACACAGCTGTGTCCCTGTCTCGGGGTGGGTGACCCTGCTTCAGCTCGGGGAAGGCGGTGTCCTGATAGATAATCCCAAACCCCACAGGTCCGGTTAGTCGTTCGCCGTTAACGCTCAAGGTGTCCGGGCTTGAGGGCGTCGAGGGCGCTGGAACCTGGAACAGCATGAGGGGGTCGCCGTCTGTGAACTGGCCGATGGTATCACCCAATAGTATCCCGGTGGGTGGCACGGCAGAGGGTAGTTTAATACCGCGCTCTTGTATGAGGTCGTCCACCATTTCTTTAGGGTAACCACTGCCGTTATGGTGAATTGTAGCCCCAGCGGGCAGCCTAAGCGTAAGGCTTCCTTCATTGTCGATTGTATACTTGAGTGGCGCTGACAAGGTCATCATCACGACAACGTCGGCGTCAGAATACCAAGCCTGATTGATTTCATAAATGCGCTGGGTGATGGTGCCTGAGCGTATTCTTGTGCGAAACCCCATGTACCTCAAGACGCGCTGAACGACCAGTAACAGGTCTTCGCCGAAGCGCATGAAGGCGGTGCCTAGATCGAGCGCTCCAAACTTGTAAATGCCGAAGCCGGCCTCCTCGTCATAGATGATTTTTTCGCTGAGGGTGTTGCGTTTGCGTGACGCATGGCGGTCCCAGTACTCGTTTAAATCTGGCTTGGACAATACCGTCATGATCGAGGGTTGACTCAAGTCCTTGGGGGGCATCGCGATTCACCACTGTTGTGTACTTGTAGCCGATTAACTCCCGAAAGTGGATTGCAGTAAACTGTTAGAAATGACAGTTGACCTGGGGGCATATTTGCGACCAAGGCACCAGGCGCGCACATGCAAAAAAGTGATTATGAGGCGGTAGGAATTATTTGCAGGTGCCATGCGTTATCTCCATAATTGGCATGTCATTACGTGGTACATAACATAGTACGAATTTTTAGGAGCACGCATGGCCCGGGGCGGTATCAACAAGGTGGTAGTGCAGCAAGCGCGTCAGGCGCTGATTGCCCGGGGCGAGAACCCCAGCATTGATGCCATACGTATCGAGCTGGGCAATACCGGTTCCAAGACCACGATTCACCGCTACCTGAAGGAACTGAACGGCCAGCAGCCGATGGCTTCCGAAGGGGGCGCCGCGCTCAGCGATGTGCTTAGTCGGCTGGTCGGGCAGTTGGCAACCCAGCTGCAGGACGAGGCCGATCTGAAGATCGAACAGGCCGAGAGCACCTTCACGCAACAGCGCGAGACGCTTGAGGCGCAGCTGGAAATCGCCCAGCAGGCACTGGCTGCAGCGCACCAGCAACACAAGATCGATGCAGCAGCATTGGCTGCAGAGACAGAAAAACTGTTGTCCACCCAGAGCACGCTGCAAGCCGAACAGCTGCGCAGTGCCAGCCTCAACCAGTCACTGGGTGAGTTGCAGGTGCGCCTGGCTGACAAGGACGAGCAGGTCAAATCGTTGGAAGACAAGCACCGCCATGCCCGCGACGCCCTGGAGCACTACCGCAATGCCAGCCGTGAACAGCGTGAGCAGGAACAGCGCCGCCACGAAGCGCAGTTGCAGCAGATGCAGGTGGAATTACGCCAGTTGCAGCAGGGCATGATCATCAAGCAGGACGAACTTACCCGCTTGCACCGTGACAATGAGCGGTTGCTGGGAGAGCATCGTCAGGCGGCCAGTGAATGCCGGGCGCAGGATGAGTTGCTGGAACAGCGCGATGCGCAGATCCAGGGCCTGCGCACGATCCTGGCCCAGGCACAAGGCGCCAGCGAAGAGATGCGCCGCCAGTTGGATGTGCAAGCCCAGAGTCTGGAAGCCAGACGGGACGTGTGCGCCGAGCAGGTGCGGCAGTTGCAGTGGCTCGAGGAACAGTTGAAGGCACGCGACGAGGCGTTGGCGCAGTGTCGGGCGCAATTGGGCTCGGTTGCAGATTAATCAAACTTTTCCTGGCGGGTGGTTTCTTCCTTAGACACTCACCGGAGACAACGCCATGCCTGGATCTCAACCACCACGTAAAGAGGGGCCTCACTCGACCGAGCAGGCCGATAAAAAGACAGACCTTGGTTTCGACCCCGACTCCCCGGATGTCGAAGACCCTCAAGTCGACCCGCAGGGCCCGGCCAAGCCGCCTAGAGACATTGAGAAAAAGCAGTGAACCACGGCCTTGATGACTGGCCTCATCGCCGGCAAGCCATGCGCTATCCCTCGGGGCGGGCTTGCTGGCGACAAGACCAGACCAGGTAAGTGTCAGCCCTCGGCGCGCCTGGCGGCCTCTACGCCTGCCGCCGACAGCTTGATCGGGTAGTGCACGCTGATCTGATGATCACTGCTTACCGCCACGCTACCGTCGTGAATCAGACCGGCTTCCTGCAGCGTCTTGAGCATGCCGGCCACCGCCTTTTCGCCGCGGTAGTTGTCCAGCACTTCCTTACCCAGCCCTTCGGGGTGGGCATGCAGCAGGCGGGTAAGTACTTCGGTCTTCAATGCATCGTTACTCATGAGGGGCCTCACTTGCCGTGCTTGGACTGAAGAGCCTTGGCCTGCTCCAGGTGCTGTTCGAGTTTGGGCAGCGTTTCGCTGGCAAAGGCTTTCAGCTCGGCCTTGTCGGACGAAGCAGCCTCCTTCTTGAACAGTTCCACCGCTTTTTCGTGAGCGTCGACCTGATTGTTGAGGTACGCCTTGTCGAAGGATTCATCGCGCCATTCCAGGATCATTTTCTTGACCTTGTCGGTCATTGCGGCCTCATCCGGCACGGAAATGTCCAGTTTGACGGCTATGTCGCTGAGTTTCTGGTTGGCCTGGGTGTGGTCGGTGACCATTTGCCGGGCGAATGTCTTGATCTCGGCGTTCTGGCTTTTCTCCTGAGCCAGCTTGCCAGTCACCACTTCGGCAATACCGGCCTCGGTGGCCGCTTCGACGAAATCATCGGAAGTCGCCGCCATTGCGTGTACCGATGCCAGGCCCAGCACCATGGAGAAACCAACGCGTCTGATGAAGAGACTATTCATGCTTCACTCCTTAAACCGTGGCGCGACCTCAGTGTCGCGTACGGTTGAGGGTGAAGGCGTGGCAAAGGTTTAATCTTTTTCGCTGCCGGTTTAGACCGCGCGACACTGAACTATAGGGTGAGAGGCGGCGAAACGCGCAGACGCATTGCACAACGCCCACTGTGACCGTGAGCATGCTCGCTCGCGAGGATGCTCTGGAGTCGTTCGCAAAGCCGGCTTTCCTGAAGCATCTCAAACCCGAAACGTGCATAGAACGGCGCATTCCAAGGCACATCCACAAAGGTGGTCAGTGTCAGCTCACGTACACCGGCGCAGCGCCCTGCATCGACCACTTGCTGCAGCAACTGGCGCCCGACACCTTGCCCTTGGGCCTCCTGGCGCACCGATATTTCATGAAGGTGCAATGCATGATCCGCCAGCCGGGCGCATGCAAAACCCACAATGCACCCAGCCCCGTCCTGCGCCACCCAACTACCACCTGCCTCGACGAAAGCCCTGTGCGCCGAACAGTCCATGACTTCGCCTTGCGCCAGCCAGGCCAGTGCCGGCCAACTGACAAATGCCTGGGCTGCCGAGCGCTCGACGTCCGGCAGCCACTCTATGTCCTGTTCAAGGGTAGGGCGGATAAGCATGAATCACTCCTGTCGTTCTAATCCGTCGCCAGCACCTGCGGCTTTAATTGCCAGCGCACCGAGCTTACACCTTTCTCCAGGCTGACCCTGCTGACCAGGCGCTCCAGTTGCGCCGGCGCCTGCGCGGTGCCCAACAGCTCCGCGCGCACTTCCAGGCGCGCAGGGTTGTCCAGGTCCTGGCTCTGCAACGACTGCAGGCGCAGTTGTGGGTCGCCCAGGCTATGCAACATCAGGCTACGCACCTGGATCTCATCCTCGCCGCGACAGACGATACGGACTTCGAAATGCTGTTCCACCTCGTTGGCCGGCACCACATCCTGACGGTCGAGGCGCTGGGCGATATCACGCAACAAGATGTTGGCGCAGAGCACCACCAGGCTGCCCAGTGCCGCCTCCATCATCAGCCCGAGGCTGCACAGCACGCCGACCGCAGCCGTGCACCACAAGGTGGCCGCGGTGTTCAGGCCACGTACATTGAAGCCATCGCGCATGATGACACCACCGCCGAGAAAGCCGATGCCCGACACCACATAGGCTGCGACGCGCGACGCATCGGCAGGCGCCATGCCTGGCACCGCCTGGGTCATCAATACGAACAGGCAGGCACCGGTACTGACCAGCGCATTGGTGCGCAGGCCGGTCAGGCGCTGGCGCAATTGCCGCTCGGCACCGATCAGCGCCCCCAGCACCAAGGCAATGCTGACGCGCAGCAGAAATACTTTCCAATCCATAGCAAACCTCTTCCGCAGGCATACGCCCGCATGAACGCCATCAGTTGGCGCGGTTGAAAAACCAGAAATTGCGCAGGACCACGAGGAGGGAAGGAGAAGCGGGGTTACAGGAAACCACCGTCTTGCCGGAGCGGCCAGACAGTGCAGAACACTGCCGGGCTAGCGCGCCACGCGGGCCTGTCGCAAGCGACTGGGGCTACTGTCCAAGGCAGGTCTCCTGTTGAGGAAGGCAAAATTGCGTCGCGGACCATACGCCGCGTGGCAGAGCAGGTCAAGGGCAAAAACATGACAATGGCTTCATGCGGGAACGGCCTGCAGCCGGTCACGCCCACATGGAAAAAAACCTGGGCAGCCGGTAACCTTGCGCCTCCCTTTGCCATCACCCGGACCGTTCCATGCTGTTCAATCTCGCCGTATTGTTCGGCACCCTGGTGGCCATGGAGGGCGTTGGTACGCTAGCTCACAAGTACATCATGCATGGCTGGGGCTGGTGGCTGCACCGCTCGCACCATGAGCCACACCTGGGCATGCTCGAAACCAACGACCTGTACCTGGTGGCCCTGGGGCTGATCGCCACGGCGCTGGTGGCACTGGGTAAAAGTGGGTATGCGCCTTTGCAGTGGGTGGGCGGTGGTGTGGCAGGCTATGGGGCGCTGTATGTGCTGGCCCACGACGGCTTCTTTCACCGGCATTGGCCGCGTAAGCCGCGGCCGGTCAATCGCTACCTGAAACGCTTGCACCGTGCGCACCGCTTGCATCATGCGGTGAAGGGGCGCACGGGGGGTGTGTCGTTCGGTTTTTTCTATGCGCCGCCGCTGAAGGTGTTGAAGCAGCAACTGCGCAGCAGGCGCAGCCAATCGTGACGCATCCCTGACAGGCCCGGCACCTCCGGGCATTGAGTGACGTCAGTTCACTGGTTCACCCTTGGGGTCTGCCGCCACATGCCCGCGGCTCACCCACCAGCCAAAACCGGCCGCGGTAAAGAACATGATCAAGCTGTACAACGCAGCCGGCACCGCCATGGTCGCGTTGTTCAGCAGCGAAGGGCTCAACGCCAGGGCAATCGCCAAGGTCCCGTTATGGATGCCAATCTCCATACCAATGGCAATCGCCTGACGCTTGGGAATGTTCAACAGCCGCGGCACCCAATAGCCCACCGTCAGGCTCAGCAGGTTGAACAGCAGCGCCGCCAGGCCCACCACCGGTGCGTACTCGACCACCGTCTGCCAGTCCTTGGCCAGTGCCAGGACGATGGTGAAGGCCAGGAACAGCGCAGCCACCAGCTTCATCGGCTTTTCCATGCGCGCAGCGAACGCCGGGGCAAAATGGCGAATCAGCATGCCCAGCGCCACCGGCAGCAAGACGATGGCGAACACCTGCATGACCTTGGCGAACTGCAGTGGAATAGCCTGGTCCGAGGCCATGAACCAACTCAGCGACAGGTTCACCAGCAACGGCATGGTCAGGATCGCGATCAGTGAGTTGACCGCCGTCAGGGTGATGTTCAACGCCACGTCACCGTGGGCCAGATGGCTGAACAGGTTGGCCGTGGTACCGCCCGGCGAAGCAGCCAGCAGCATCAACCCCACTGCCAGGGCAGATTCCAGGCCAAAGCCGTTGGCGATCAGGAAGCACACCAGCGGCAACAGCAGGATCTGGCACACCAGGCCCACCACCACGGGCTTTGGGTACTTCACTACACGAGCGAAGTCAGCCAGGGTCAGTGACAAACCAAGGCCAAGCATGATGATGCCCAAGGCTAGCGGGAGAAACGCAGTAAGCAGGGGCGAGGCGGTCATGAGTGGACTCTCGGGCGAAGGATCTGCAGCAGTGTAGGTCACCCTTGATTGATAGCTAATTGCAAAGGGCCAGCTCTTGGTAACCGTTTGTTACCAAGCACAGCTGCTGCCGAGGCTGCATGCCGCATTGCAGCAGGCATGCAGGCGAAGTAGCATTCCGCTTTTACCCTAGGATTAGCCTGATATGCCGTTCCAGCAAGGTCTGCTTGCCACCCCGGTGCCGGCCCACGCCCGTCACCTGTTCTTCACCCTGCAGTCGCCCGAGGCGTTGCCTGCCGCGCTGGATGCCTTGCTGCCGCAGGTCGATGGCGAACAACTGTTGCTCGGCATAGGCGCCCCCTTGGTCAAGGCTCTGGGCCGTGAAGTACCAGGCCTGCGCGCTTTCCCGCTGCTGGATGCCGCAGTGGAGAACCCCAGCACCCAACACGCCCTGTGGCTGTGGCTGCGTGGCGACGAACGTGGCGACCTGCTGCTGCGCGCCCAGGCCCTGGAGCAGGCGCTGGCACCCGCCCTGCAGTTGGCCGACAGCGTTGATGGCTTCCTGCACCGCGGTGGCCATGACCTTACCGGTTACGAAGACGGCACCGAAAACCCGGTGGACGAAGATGCCGTACAGGCGGCCATTGCCGCCGATGGTTCCAGCTTTGCCGCGTTCCAGCTGTGGAAGCACGACCTGGAATACTTCAAGTCGCTGCCCCAGGCTGACCAGGACAATATCATCGGCCGCCGCCTGAGCGACAACGAAGAGCTCGACGATGCCCCCGAGTCCGCGCACGTCAAGCGCACTGCCCAGGAAAGCTTTGAACCCGAAGCGTTCATGGTCCGTCGCTCGGTAGCCTGGGCCGACCAGCGCGGCGCCGGCCTGGCCTTCGTCGCCTTGGGCAAGAGTTTCGATGCATTCGAAGTGCAATTGCGGCGCATGAGTGGCCTGGAAGACGGCATCATCGACGGATTGTACCGCTTTAGCCGCCCGCTGACGGGTGGCTACTACTGGTGCCCGCCGATGGGCGAGACGGGGGTTGATCTGGGCCCATTGCTGCATGCCTGATCATTAAACATCCAGATACAGAAACACCCGCAGGCGAGTGACAGAGCGGCTAGCCTTGAAAGTTTCCGGTTCGTGACGGGAGATTTTCCGTGTACGCACGTCGTGATGTCCTACGCGCAGGTGCAGCTTTGGGGTTGCTGGCTGCCGCCAGCCGTTGGCTGCACGCTGCGGTGCCAGCGGGTTTGCTGGCCCGTAAAGTACCGTCCACCGGCGAAGCGTTGCCGGTGATCGGTGCCGGTACTTCCGGCAGTTTCGAGGTAGAAAGCGGCTCCCCCCAATATCTTCAGCTCAAAACCGTGCTGAAGGCGTTCTTCGAAGGCGGCGGCCGGGTGATCGACACCTCGCCCAACTACGGGGGGGCCGACAGCATTCTCGGCCAGTTGCTGGAAGAGGGCGGCTGGCACCGCCAGTGCTTCATTGCCACCAAGATCGCCGCCAATAGCCGGGCTGAAGCCCAGGCGCAGTGGGTCGGCAGCCTCAAGAGCCTGCGTACCGACAAGGTGGACTTGCTGCAGATTCACAACCTGCGTGACTGGCAGACCCAGCTGCCTTATGCCCGCGAGCTGAAGCAGCAGGGCGGGACACGTTATGTCGGCATCACCCATTACCTGAACAGCGGCCACGATGACGTCGCCCGTATCGTGCGCAGCGAGCCGCTTGACTTCATCCAGATCAACTACGCGGTCAACGCCCCCGCCGCCGCCCGTGAACTGCTGCCACTGTGTCAGGACAAGGGTGTTGCGGTACTGATCAACCGGGCCTTCGACGATGGCCGACTATTCGCCCGGGTCAAGGGCCAGGCCTTGCCGGGCTGGGCTGCCGAAGCAGGCATAGGCAGCTGGGCACAGCTATTTCTCAAGTTCGCCATCAGCCACCCGGCAGTGACCACGGTCATACCTGCTACCAGTCGGCCTGATCGCCAGCTCGATCAGCTCAAGGCGGGGCATGGGCCAATGCTCACCCAGGCGCAGCAACAGGCGCTGATCAAGCAGTTTGCCTGACACCATGCAAGCCTGGCGGCGCCTGGACCAAGCGCTGAACATCCAGCCTGGGGAGGGGCCGGCGGTAGTCGCCGGTTTGCTTGTGTTCTACCTGCTGTTCACCGGTTACTTCATGCTGCGCCCGGTCCGCGAAACCATGGGCGTTGCCGGTGGCGTGGAAAACCTGCAGTGGTTGTTCACCGGCACCTTCATTGCCACGTTGGCGTGCCTGCCGCTGTTTGGCTGGCTGGCCTCCAAGGTGCAGCGCAGGCATATCCTGCCTTGGACCTATGGTTTTTTCGTCAGCAACCTGTTGCTGTTCGCGGCACTGTTGGCCGGTAACCCTGACGATCTCTGGACCGCCCGGGCTTTCTACATCTGGCTGTCGGTGTTCAATTTGCTGACGATCTCGCTGGCCTGGAGCGTGCTCGCCGATCTGTTTTCCACCGCCCAAGGCAAGCGGCTGTTCGGCCTGCTGGCAGCCGGGGCCAGCCTGGGCGGGCTCAGTGGTCCCATGCTTGGCACCTTGCTGGTGGCGCCGCTCGGCCATGCCGGGTTGCTGGTGCTGGCGGCGCTATTGCTGCTGGGCAGTGTCGGCGCGACACTGTTTCTGCAACGTTGGCGAGCACGCCAGCCCGTGCCGATGCAAACCCGGCACCAGGACTCTCGGCCGCTGGGCGGCAACCCGTTTACCGGCGCCACCGCCGTCCTGCGCTCGCCCTATCTGCTAGGCATCGCTTTGTTCGTGGTGTTGCTGGCCAGCGTCAGCACATTCTTGTACTTCGAGCAGGCGCGTATTGTCAGCGAAACCTTCACTGACCGCACCCGGCAGACACAGGTGTTCGGCCTGATCGACACAGTTGTGCAGGCCCTGGCCATCCTTACCCAGGTCTTTGTTACCGGGCGCCTGGCCCGTCGGCTGGGGGTCGGTGTGTTGCTGGTTGCAGTGCCGCTGGTGATGGCTGCCGGTTTCTTGTGGCTGGCACTGGCCCCGGTTTTCGCCCTGTTCGTGGTGGTAATGGTGGTGCGTCGGGCGGGTGAATACGCATTGGTACGGCCGGGGCGGGAGATGCTGTTCACCGTGCTGCCCGCCGAGGACAAGTACAAAGCCAAGAACTTCATCGACACGGTGGTCTACCGTGGCGGCGATGCCCTGAGCGGCTGGGTCAAGCGTGCGCTGGACGTGTTGGGCGAGCACCCGCAATTGGCGATGCTGATCGGTGCGCTGCTTGCCGTGGGCTGGGCCGCGACAGGTGGCTGGCTGGGTCGCCGCCAGGCGCGCATGGATAGCCCGCCGCACCACTGACACGCGCGCCAAATATGGCAATGTCGCTTATTTAATGCCACCGGTCCGAACCTCTCGTAATAAAGCGAATCTGCCGATATCGCCGAACTCCGAATCTGTGTACGGCAGCTTGCCGTGCATTCCGAAGTCATATGAGGTTTGAACACCATGGCCACTAAAGACAACAGCCGCACCGGCAATCAGCAAGGGAGCCAAGGCGGCAACAAGAACCCGGGCAATTTCGCCAATGACCGTGAAAAAGCTTCCGAAGCCGGTCGCAAGGGCGGCCAGTCCTCGGGCGGCAACATGCCCCACGACCGCGAGTCGGGGCACAAGGGCGGCCGTTCGTAACTGTGTTTGTAACTGACCGAGGCGCAGTGCCGGGGCGACCTGGCACTGCAATCATCGAAGGGGGTACCCATGCGACTGACTCCACTGATCATCCTGATGGGCTCGCTGAGCTTGGTCGGCGGCTGTTTCGACCGCGACAATGACCACCCCGGCAAAGATTCCGACCCCAGCAAACCTTCGCTGCAGATGCAGCAACCTGATTCCAAGCCTGCACCGCAGCCTGCGCCCGACCCCGAGCCGATGCCGGGCCAAAAGCCGAGCCAATAAGTAGACAAGGAGCACGGCATGACGGTGATGAACCGCAACACCGCAGGCGCTGCGCAAGTGGCCATCGAATCGACCAGCCTGCGACAACGCTACCAAGCAATGCTCGCAGGCCAGGATGCTGGCAGCGCCTCATGGCTGGAGGAGCAACTGGCGGGTGCAGCGAGCATGCCGGACGACTTGCCCGACACACCGTCCGAGTTGCCGGCCTGGAGCAGGATGCACACTGCCAAGGTTGCCAAGGCCTACACCCATTACCGGGCACAACGCCGTCAAGGCATGCCACGGCGCTACTTTTCCAACCGCGCCCACGCATTGTGGTTCCTGCAACAGGTTGCGCCGACCAAGGCCGTGGACGGCGCCTGGCTGCAGGGCACCCTGTATCACTGGCGCGATCCACGTTATCACGGGCTGATTCGCACCTATCTGGAAGAGCTCGGCAACGGTGATCCACGCTGCAACCATGTGCTGATCTATCAGCGCCTGCTTGGTCGCCTGGGTTGCGTAGAGGCCATGCCCCTGGATGACACACGTTATCTGCAAGGGGTCCTGCAACTTGCCTTGGGGCGGCACTGCGACACTTACCTGCCAGAGTTGGTTGGCTACAACCTCGGTTATGAGCAGCCACCGCTGCATTTGCTGATCACTACGTACGAACTGGCCGAACTGGGCATCGACGCGCAGTATTTTCAGCTGCATGTGACCATCGACAATGCCGCCAGCGGCCACGCCCGCCTGGCAATTCAGGCGCTGAACCAGCTAAGCCCCGCGCATGATACGCAGGCGTTCTACGCCAGGGCGCGCATAGGCTACCGCCTGAATGACCGGGGTATCGCCACGCCAGACCTCATCCGCCAGTTCGACCTGCAAGGCGAATTGTTTGCAGCCCTTGAGCGCAAGCGGGTCTATGGCCAGTTGATGCATGCCGACCATTGCCGCCTGCAGCAGCGCACGATCAATCAATGGCTGGCCGAACCCGGCGCCATGCCCGCATTCGTTGCCGCATTGCAGGCTCAGGGTTGGATCCGCAGAGGGCAGCCGCCAGTAAACAGTCGCTGGTGGACGCTGATCGACGGGCCGACCGCGGCGATGTTCGGGGTGTTCAACGCCTATGAAAAACAGCTATGGCATGACTGGATCGCCGACGATTGGCAGCCGTCCATCCGCCGCGTGTCCCCTGGCAGTTGGGGGCTGCCCGAGGTGCCTGAAGATATACCCAAGGACGCTTTGAATGTGCCCCCCAAGGCCTTGATCCAGAGGATGGCCGGCAACCACCACGCCACGCCGGACGGCTTGTGTGCCACGCGCGCCTACATGCGCGTAACCGGGCTGCGCCAGGAGGAACCACGTTGATGATGCTCGCTCACAGGCAAATCGAGGCAGACCAGGCGTTGCTACAACTGGGACAGCGCCTGCGCGCCGATGGATACCGCTTTACCTGCGTGACACCCGCCACTCACGCGCGCGTCAATGCCCGCGAGGGCTGCGTGCAGGCCAGCACCCTGCGCGATATATTCGGCTGGAGCCGACCTTTCGAGCCAGGTTTGCTGTCGGCAGATCAGTTACTGTTGCTCGAACGTGCGCAGGCGTTGGTTGCACAGGGTGAACGGCTGATCAGCACGGTACGCTGGTCCAGCCTGGATGAATTACTGTTGCTGCATTCGGCGTATCCAACCGACGCCAGCGATGCCGTGTTCTTCGGCCCGGACAGTTACCGCTTTGCCCAGGTCATTCGCGATCACCTCCAGCACTGCACCGAGCGGGTCGAGCATGCAGTGGATATCGGTTGTGGTAGCGGGGTGGGCGCCTTGCTGATTGCCCGCGCCGCCCAGCACGCGCGGGTCAGCGCCGTTGACATCAACCCTCTGGCGCTGCGCTATACGGCAATCAATGCAGCCTTGGCGGGTGTGAGTAACCTTTCGGTCGAGCCCAGCGACTTGCTGGACGGTATCAGCGGTACGTTCGACCTGATCGTTGCCAACCCGCCCTACATGCTTGACCCCAACGCCCGCATCTACCGTCACGGTGGCGGCGCGCTAGGCGTCGACCTGTCACTGCGTATCGTGGAGCAGGCTCGCGAACGGCTGAGCCGCCACGGTACATTGCTGCTGTACACCGGCGTGGCCATTGTCGAAGGCCGCGACGCCCTGCTCGAAGCCATCCGCCTGCGCCTGGCCGGTCCGGACTGGGCTTGGGTGTATCGGGAAATCGACCCCGACGTATTTGGCGAGCAACTGGCTGAGCCAGGCTACGAACAGGTCGAGCGCATCGCCGCCGTGGCGCTCACCGTTACCCGCAGCCGCTGAGGCAGCATGATACGGCCCTGCACGTGCTGCGTCATGGTACCCATGCCGCTCTGCCTGGCACAGGCCAGGGCAGACGGGCTTGGCAAAGGGCAGGCGTTAAGCGCCGTGGTGGCTGCCGGGACTTGCATTTAGCCCGGGTTGACCGACAATGGCCGCGCCCTTTGCAGCCACTCGGAAACACCTGCTCCATGATGCTGATCAAGCGATTCCCCGACATTTCCCTGGATGACACGCTGTTCGTCTTTGCCCTCGAGGCCGAGGCTGGCGATGTCTTTACCGAGGTGAACACCGTGTTCACCGGCATTGGCAAGGTCAATGCCGCTATCGCCCTGACCAAGGCGATTGCAACGCGCAGGCCCAGACTTATCGTCAACCTGGGCTCGGCTGGCAGCCAGCGTCATGGCAAGGGCGAAGTCGTGTGCTGTAACCGCTTCGTACAACGCGACATGGATGTGACCGCGCTGGGCTTTGCCCGCTATGAAACGCCCTTGTCCGATACCCCGGTGGTACTCGAGCACGGGGCGATAATTCCCGGCCTGGCGGTGGAAACCTGTGGAAGCGGTGACAGCTTCGAAATCAACCATGGCGACGCGCCTTACGACGTGGTCGACATGGAAGCCTACGTGCTGGCATTGATCGCGCGTGACGAAGGTATTCCGTTCGTGTGCCTGAAATACATTTCCGATGATGCGGGCAGCGAAGCCGCGGGGGATTGGGCGGTACAGGTGCACCTGGCGGCCGAAGCGTTCAAGCGGGTGCTGTTCAGCCAGGCGTAACGGTTGCCGCAGGGCAGGGCAGCTAAACCTTTGTCGCCGGGCGCAGTCACTTCTGGTATCAGCAGGCAACCCTGGGAGCACCCTCATGGCTCGGGCAATCTGGAAAGGCGCCATCAGTTTTGGCCTTGTGCACATCCCCGTGGCACTCAATACCGCCGTGCGCACCGAGCGTGTGGATTTCGACTGGCTGGACAAGCGCAGCATGGAGCCGGTCGGCTACAAGCGGGTGAACAAGGTGACCGGCAAGGAAATCGACAAGGACAATATCGTCAAGGGCGTAGAGTTCGAGAAGGGCCGCTACGTGGTGATCAGTGAGGAGGAGATCCGTAAGGCCCGGCCCGAAGCGACCCAGACCATCGATATCTTTTCCTTTGTAGAAGCGGGCGACATTCCGCTGCAGCATTTCGATACGCCGTACTACCTGACACCGGACCGCCGTGGCGGCAAGGTGTATGCCTTGCTGCGCGAGACGCTGGAAAAGACCGGCAAGGTGGCCCTGGCCACCGTGGTATTGCATACCCGGCAGCACCTGGCGCTGCTGCGGCCCCTGGACGATGCGCTGGTGATGATCACCTTGCGCTGGCCTGAGGAGGTGCGAGGGCTGGAAACGCTGGAGCTGGACTCCAGCGTCACCGACAGTAAGGTGGAGAAGCGCGAGCTGGAGATGGCCAAGCGCCTGGTAGAGGACATGAGCGGGCCCTGGAAGCCTGAGGATTATCATGACGCCTTCCGCCAGACGATCATGGACCTGGTGGAAGAGAAAGCCAGCAAGGGCAAGATCGAGGCGGTGGAGAAGGGCGACGCAGGTGGGGCCGAGAAAGGTGCGGACATCCTCGACCTTACCGAACTGCTCAAGCGCAGCCTGGGTGGCAAGAAACCGGTGAAAAAAGCGCGCAAAGCTTCATGAACACTGCCGAAATCCCAGTGATTTCAGGACTGCGCCTGTAACCCGGCTAAATAATCCCCAAACCCCTCGCGGGCGCGGCTATCGCGCCGGCTGCTGGTGGCCACACTATGCCTGGCGGTCCAGACGATCTGGGCACCGCTGGCCTGCAGGTCGCTGACCAGTTGCACATCTTCATGCGCCGCCAGGGGCTGGAAGCCACCTACACGCTCATAAGCATCGGTACATACCCCCAGATTCGCGCCGTGCACATGCCGATGCCCTTCACACGCCTGGTAGCGGCTCTGGTACAGCTTGCGCAGCGCGGCGGTCTGCCAGGGTTGCCAGTAATCGACATGCACGGTGCCGCAAACCACCTCGGCGCTACAGGCCAGCTGCGACAGCAGCCAGTGCGCAGGGACTTGGCTGTCCGCATCGGTGCACGCCAGCCACGTGGCGCCACGCTCGACCATGTGCGCCGCCCCAACACGACGTGCCATGCCGACATTACCGGCATCCACCTCCAGCGTGTGTACGCCGAAACGCCGCGCCACGGCGGCGCTGCCGTCGCTGCAGCGGTCCAGCACCACCAGCACTTCCACGCGCAGTCCCGCTTGCTGCATCTGCCGGGCAGCCACCAGCACCGCCCGCAGGCATCGCCCAAGGCGGCGGGCTTCGTTATGCGCAGGGATGACAACGGCGATCATGGGCACGTCTCATCGAGATCGACAACGCTTGGCTGGCATGACCAGCACTCCAGCAAAAAGTCCGCCTCCTCATGCCGGAACTGCTGATGCAACGGCAAATGCCGGGTCAACATACGGTGCACCTCGCGACCATCCTGCGGGCAACCCGCGATAGGGTGCTTCCAGTGGCAGGCCAGTAGCGTGCCGTCGTAGCCAAGGCTGGCCACCGACTGTTCGATCACCTGCAGCCAGTCGGTGGGATCAAGGTAATAGCCGACCTCGCTGAGCACGATCAGGTCAAAGCGGCCGCCCGGCCAGTCCCCTGGTAGCCGGGCCCGCTCGACCGTAGCATTGTGCAGGTGCGCCAGGCGTTCCCGGGCCAGGCCTACGGCCGTCGGGTCCAGGTCCTGGCATAGCAGGTCAGCGCAGCGCTCGGCCAGCAGCGCACTGAGCTCGCCATTCGCGCAGGCTGGCTCGAACACACGCTGATAGCACTGCCGTGGCAAGCTGGCCATCACCAGCTCGCGTTTGCGCTTCTCATACCAGCGGGTGCGAAAGGCCCAAGGATCTTCATTGGTGGCGTATAGCTCGGCAAAATACTGAGGATCGAGGCTCATGACAGCTCCATTCAAAGGAACACCAGTTCGAAAGGTTGCAGAAGGCAATCCAACAGGTGCGGCGGTAGCACCGGCGGCTGCTCGCCGTCCGGCTGCAGCTGGCTGACGTGAGCGGCCAAGGCTTTGCGCTTGCGTGCCAAATGGCTTTCATCGAGCTGCAGACGGTGCGCACGGGGCCATGGCAGGCGCGGGTCGTCAGGCTCAGCCCAGTGCCAGGCCCAGACCGGTACCTCAGCCAATTGCACCCCACGGGCTGCAGCCGCCTGCGCAGCGGCGCGGCCTACGGCCTCGTGATCGCAATGGCCGTCACTGCGCCAGGTGGCCATCAGCAGATCATTGGGGCGAAGTAACTGCGTGAGGTGACTGGCCAGAAACGCTTCTTCGCGCGGCAACTGGCCGTCCTTCAGATGGAGCCTGCGCCAGTCCAGGCGCTCAAGGTCAAGGTCGAGCTGTTGCAGGGCCTGTCGGCTTTCCTGAGGGCGTTGGCGGCGCAAGCGATGCTCGGTCCAATGGCTGGAGCCGGGGTGGCTGCCTTCGCCGTCGGTGGCGGAGATCAGCACCAGCTCATCCTCGCGCCCTTTGAAGCCTGCCAGCAGGCCGCCGGCCATGAGAATTTCGTCATCCGGATGCGGCGCAATCAATACCAGCCGGCGCCCCGGCGGGCACAGTTGGCGTGCGTCGAGCCAGGTTGCACGCGCCAGGTGCGCGCTATGCTGCCAGGCTGTCCAGGGCGTGCCACCGGCGGACTGGATCAGGTTCTGGTTCATAGCTGCCATACCCCCGCTGGCAAGTGGACCAACTGCTGGCCCAGCATCGCCAGATCGCGCTCGGCATGGCTCTGGCGAAGGAACACCGGCAGGTCGGCGCTCAGCCGGGCAAAATGACTGCTGCGACAGAACGGCGTGGCCCCCAAGGCACGACCGACGTGGCTGATAACCTGCTCTACGGCCTGTTCTACCTGGGCGCGGGTGCGGCGAACTTCGAAACTGGCATCCACGCCGGGCTGTTGATCGATCCAGGCAGCACATTCACGCAGTGATGCACGGGCGCCATGCAACGCAGCGTCCACAGCCCCCAGATGCGCATCGGCATGCGGGTCTGGGCGGGGTTTGCGGCAATGCTCACGCAGGTAATCCGCCAGCGCCTCGGCCGCGCCGTACCAGCAAGCGGCGATACCCGCACCGCCTTGCCAGAAACCAGGACGCGAGAGGTATTGGCCTGGCGTGCCAATGAGCGTGCCTGGAGTATCGTTGAAAGCCACCTCGACACTGGCGGTGGTGGCCATGCCAACGGCCTGCCAGTGTTCGATGTTCAGCCCCTGGCTTGGCTGTGACAGCTCGATTGCCACCAATTGCGGCTGCTCGGCCTCATCCCAGGCGGTAATCAGCGCGCGATCGATCTGCAAGGCACCTGAACACCAGGCTTTGGTGCCGTTCAGGCGCACCTGGTCGCCTTCACGCGCAGTGATGTGGACCCGTGCATCGGGCGGCTCTGCCGCCCACACGCCCCAAATGCCGTCGTTGGCGTGGTGCGCTGCGCCACATTCCGCCAGGATCGCCAAGGCATCGGTATGGCCCTCATAGAGCTTGGCCAGCGCCAGGTCGCAACCGGCCACCCGTGCCAAGGTCTGCCAGCGACGCAAGGTGTTGCCTTGCCCCGGCAGCGGCAGCAGGTCGAGGTGATCAGCTTGCAGCGCCTGGATCAGTTGCGGCAATTGGGTATCCAGATTGAGCGGTAACTGGCGTTCGCCAAAGGTGCGTAGAAGGCGGTCAAGGGTGGTCAGGTTGAAGTCCTGAACGATGCTCATGGTCGGGCCTCCCGGGTCGTGTCCAATCGCTTGGGCGTCATCATTCGAGCCCTAGCTGCTTGCGCATGCGCGCGGTGATCGACTGGCGTACCTTGCCCATGTCGGCCCAAGGGTCGTCGACCTCCGCCAGGCGCGCGCGCAGGTTGTTGATGTTCCATTGGTTGGCGGCTTTGATGTGCGCCAGCTCATCACGCCAGATAGGCACCGATACAGGCAGCCCCTCACGGGCACGCAGTGAGTAGGCGCACGCCGTGGTGGCGCCCTTGCCATTGCGCAGGTAGTCGATGAAGATGCGTCCCACGCGATTTTTCGGCCCCGACACCGCGCTCAGGCGCTCCGGAAACAGCTTGGCCAGGTAACCGACGATGGCGTGGCTGAAGTCTTTGACCTCGTCCCAGCCGGCTCGCCGGGTCAAGGGGACAACGACGTGAATACCCTTGCCACCACTGGTTTTCAGGAACACCTTCAGGCCCAGTTCGTCTAGCAGGGTGAGGGTCAGTTGGGTCGCCTCCACCATCGCCTTCCAGGGCAGCGCGGGGTCAGGGTCCAGATCGAGCACGAAACGGTCCGGTTTGTCGAAATTCTTGTCCGTGGCGTTCCAGGTGTGCAGTTCCAGCATGTTCATCTGCACCGCGCCCAGCAGCGTGTCCGGGCGATTGATGACCATCGCCGCCTGGCCTGCCTCGTCCTTTTCGTAGCTGAGTACGTTGGGTATATGCAGCTGGCCCGCGTTTTTCTGGAAGAACAGCTCTCCGCCCAAGCCGTCCGGGGCGCGCACCAATGCCACCGGGCGGTGCTTGAGCTGGGGCAGGATCCACTGGCTGATGCCGGCGTAATACTCGGCAACCTCGCGCTTGGTCGCCCCAGTTGAAGGATCGATGACCCGGTCGGGGTGGGTCAGCCGCAGTTCACCCAAGTTTTCAGGCGCCTTGGCCTGCTTGTTGCGGTTGGATACAGTCTTGGCGGGCATGGCGCGCTCCAGGTCAATGGCGGTTGCTGCCTTGTCATCGCGCAGGCCGTGGAATACCGAATGGCGCACGATGCCGTCACGGGTCATTTGGGCATAGGCAACTTCGGCCAACAGCTGCGGCCGCAGCCAGTGCACACCACGCGCCTGGGCACCGGCGGGCGGCGAGGGCAGGGCTGGCTTGGCGATTTCCAGGGGCTTGAGCCGCGCGTGGATGCTGGCCAGTGTCGTGGAATTGAAGCCGGTGCCTACCTTCCCGGCATAGCGCAGCTCGCCACTGTCATTGTCGTGCAGGGCCAGCAGCAGGGCCCCAAAGCCGCTCCGGCTGCCTTTGGGGTCGGTGTAACCGACGATCACGAATTCCTGGCGTTGCTTGCACTTGAGCTTGATCCAGTCCGGGCTGCGGCGGCCGCTGTAAACACTGTCAGCACGCTTGCCGATCAGGCCTTCCAGCTTCAGCCGGCAGGCACTTTCGAGCAGTGACTCGACAGGTTCGTCGAAGTCGGCGGAATACTTGATGACGTCGGAATGGTTGTGCTCAAGCAGTTGGCGCAATGTATCGCGGCGATTTTGTAGCGTTAGCTGCCGCAGGTCCTGACCGCCCAGAAATGGCAGGTCGAACAGGTAATAGGTGATGTGTTCGTCGTGCTCGGTATCGAAGGCGTTCTGCAACGCCTGGAAGTCAGCCATGCCATTCTCATCAGCCACCACCATTTCACCGTCGAGCCAGGCCGAGTCGATACCGAGCGCGCGCAGGGCGGCAACCTGCCGGGGCATCTTGCTGCTCCAGTCATGGCCGTTGCGGGTGAACAGGCGGATGTCCTGGCCCTTGATGCGGGCCAGGATACGGTAGCCATCGAACTTGACTTCGTAGCGCCAGTCGCCGCTGGGTGGAGAATCCACTAGCGTGGCCAGCTGCGGCTGCAACTGCGCTGGCAACGGTGCAGTCTGAGCTTTGCCGGGGCGTTTACGACTACTGCGCGGTGTAGCGGCTTTTTTTGCAGCGGGTTTGCGTGGCACCAGCGTGCGCTCGCTGAGCACGCTGTCGGGCAGGGCCTCGACAATGCTGTACTCCGCTTCGCTGCGCGCCTGGGCATCGTGTGACTTGACCAGCATCCATTGCTCTTTCTTGCCGGCCAACTGGGTGCGGAATAGGTTCCACACGCCGCCAAGCTTCTCACCTTGCAGGCGGAAACGCAGCTTGCCTTTGGCGTAGGCTTCATGCGCATCGCCTTCAGGCTCCCAAATGCCACGGTCCCAGACGATCACATCGCCTGCACCATAGTGGCCTTCAGGGATATGCCCCTCGAAATCGGCGTAGTCCAACGGGTGGTCCTCCACATGCACTGCAAGGCGACGCACCTTGGGGTCCAGCGATGGGCCTTTGGGGATCGCCCAGCTTTTCAAGGTGCCATCGAGTTCCAGGCGGAAGTCGTAGTGCAAGTGGCTGGCGTCGTGTTTCTGGATGCAGAACTGCAGCGCATGAGCCCGCTTGCCCCGGATGCGTTTGCCGCTGGGCTCGGGTGTGGCGTTGAAGTTGCGCTTGCGCGTGTATTCCTGCAGGGGCTTGGCCATGGCGGGCTCCGGGCAGATCACAGTCTCTAAGGTGGGAGGCGTCGGCCGAGGCGGTAGTTCAAAAAACTCTGAATCTTCCGTGAGCTGGCGCAGTCGACCGAATGAAGCCAACTGATGGAGAACGCACATGGCCCGACCCGATGAACCTAAGCCGTACACACCCACCGAAATCGATGACACCGAAGACCGCATGGGCAGCGTGCATGAGCTGGATTTCGATGAACGCCTGGATGAGCGTGAAGGGCGTGTGGGCGACGAACGACCGGCCGCCGAAGTCGCCCGTGAGTTTCCCCCCCGACGCGTGGCGCAGAGTGGCATGACCGGCGGCGAGGCGCTGAGTGACAGCCTGCATGAGGACAATGTCACCTACGACGATTTGAGCCCGGACACGCTGCTGGACGAAACCGGTGCCCGCGATCCCCACGAGCCGGGCGGCAGAGGCGGCCCGACAGACCAACGCCTGCGGCAGGTGGATGCCGATGAGATTGGTGGCGGCATTGGCCTGGACGAGGCCGAACTGGCCCGATCCGCGCCGCTGGATGGGGTGCCCTGGACCGATGATGTGATTGACGACGAGGAGAGCAAGCCATGAACGATCAACGCTGCGCGTGCACGCACTGTTCCTGCACGGTGGATGCCAATGCCTTGGAGCGCGACGGCAAGGCATATTGCTGCGAGGCCTGCGCCACCGGCCACCGCAATGGTGAGCCATGCCGGATGCAGGACTGCCATTGTGGTGACAAGCCGGGCGAGAGCGCGGTGGACAATGCGCTGGATGAAACCTTCCCGGCGAGTGATCCGATCTCGCCCTGAAGCCGATAGGCGGACTGCCCTTCCAGGCGATCGCCCATCAGGGGACAAGGTGCTCTGGCACCGGCTTTGCCGGTGCCACGCAACGCGTCACATTTGCCCCAGGGCACATCAGGTCTGAGAGGTCTGAGCAGGCTTGTCGCGCCGGCGCATGGCCTTGGCGCGCTTTTCCAGGATCAGGTAGGTCACCACCGCCAACAGCAGCGGAATCAGGTAGTACAGCGTGCGGTAGCCGAGCAGGGCAGCCACCAGCGTGCCTTGGGCCATCTGCCCGTGCAGCAAGGCCAGAAACACCGCTTCCAGCACACCCAGCCCCGCCGGAATATGCGCCACCACGCCAGCGACGCAGCTGATCAGCAATATGCCCAGAATCGACGGGTAGAACGCTTCGCCCGGCAGCAACCAGAAGATCAGCAGCGCCATCAGTGCCCAGTTGCTGGCACCCAACGCCACCTGGCACAGCGCCAGTCGCAGCGAGGGCAGCGTCACTTCGTGATCGCGCCAGCTCCAGGTGCGCTTCTTGGCAACACCACAGGCCAGCAGGTAGCCGCCCGCAATTGCCAGCAACAGCAGCCCGATCAGGCGCAGGCCTGTAGTGCCTACCGCCCAGTTGCCGGGCATCTCGACCAGGCCCAGGGCAAATACGGTGCCGGCCAGCAGCATATAGCCCATCCAGTTGGTCAACAGCCCCAAGGTGAGGATTCGCGTAATGGTCGCGGTATCCAGGCCCAGTCGGCCATAGAGCCGGTAGCGCAAGGCGACCCCGCCTACCCAGGTTGTGAAGTTGAGGTTGAAGGCATAGCACACGAACGCGACTGGCAATACCTGTCGGGCAGGTAGTGTATGGCCGGTGTAAGCCCGGGCCAGCAGGTCGTAACTGGCGAACGCGAGATAGCTGCACAACGCGATCGCCAAGCCGATGGCCAGGGTGCCAGGTTTGTAGGCCAGCAAAGACTGGCGTACTTCATTCCAGTCCAGATTACGCGCCAGCAGGTACAACAGCACAGGGATCAGGATCAGGAACGCAAGCGTAAACAAGCGTTTGCCCCAGGTTTGCCAGCTTTTGCGCGCCATCAGGAGTTGCCCTCGTGCAGTTTGCCCTGGGGTTCGACCTCCGGCTGCACCGAGCGCAAACGCTGCCGGTGCGCAGGGAACCAGCCCGCAATGCGCGGGAAGTGGCGGATCACGTGGAAGCACGCGAAGATCAACGGTGCCCGCCACCAGTAGCCGCGAATCATGCGCTCCAAGGTGACCGGTTTGCATTGCTCGCTGGCCAGAGCCTGCAAATGCTGGTGCAGTTGCTGGTTGAAGGCCCGATCACGAATGAACAGGTTGGCCTCCAGGTTGAACGACAGGCTCAGAGGATCGAGGTTGCTGGAGCCAACGGTGACCCATTGGTCGTCCACCAGTGCCACCTTGCCGTGCAACGGCCGCTGGCAGTACTCATGAATCATCACGCCGTCGCGCAGCAGGTAGTTGTACAGCAGGCGCGACAATGCCCGTACCCAGCGCATGTCAGGCTGGCCCTGCAAGATCAAGTGAACCTCCACGCCACGCCGGGCCGCGTTACGCAACTCACGCATCAACCGATAGCCTGGAAAGAAGTACGCATTGGCGACCACGATGCGTTGCCTGGCCTTGCGAAAAGCCTGAAGGTAGTGCGCTTCTATATCGTTACTGCGCATCCCGTTGTCGCGCTCGATCAGCACAGCGTCGCTACCCCCGGCAGGCTCGGTAACCGGGCGTACAGCACTGGGGGGCTGCAGCACGGGGGACATCAGGCGCTTGCTGGAGGCATGTACCTGCGCGACCACCGGGCCGGTGACCTCCACGGCATAGTCCTGCTTGGCCATGGCACCAAAGTCGCCCAAATGGTCGGCGCTGTAGTTGATACCGCCGATGAAGGCCCGCTCACCATCGACCACCACGATCTTGCGGTGCAAACGGCGGAACAGGTTGGTGCGCATGCCCAATAACCGGGGTTGTGGATCGAACGCGTGAAAGCTTACGCCCGCGTCGGTCATCGCTGAAATGAAGGCCGCCGGCAGGTCGGCTGTGCCGTAACCGTCCGCGGCCACTTCCACGCGCACCCCGCGTCGGGCAGCGTCGATCAACACCTGCTGCAATTGCTGACCCACCTTGTCGTCGAAGATGATGAAGGTTTCCAGCAGTATTTCTTCCCGCGCCTTGGCCATGGCCTCGAATACGCGGGGGTAGTACTGTTCGCCGTTGATGAGCAACTGCACGCTGTTGCCTTCTACCCAAGGTCGGTTCACAAGTTGATCTCCGCAGCCAGTGGTACGTGGTCGGACAGATGCGACCACGGGTATTTGGACAGCACCTGAGCAGCGCCCGGTATGGCGTTACGCACGTAGATGCGGTCCAGGCGCAACAACGGCAGGCGCGCCGGGAAACTGCGCGCCGGGGTGCCGAAGGCCTCTGTCAGGTGTTCGCTCAGCACCGCGTCCGCCTTCAGCCGCCAGTCGTTGAAATCGCCGGCGATGATGACCGGTGCTTTGGGCGGCAGGCTGGCCAGCAGGTCCAGCATCAGCTTTACCTGGCTCTGCCGGTGGGCCTCCCGCAGGCCCAGGTGTACGCATACCGCATGCACCTCGTCATGGCCCGGCACCTCCAGCTGGCAATGCAGCAGGCCACGCTGTTCATTGCCCTGCACCGAGACATCCAGGTTGTCGAAGCGGCTGATGGGGAATTTTGACAGCAGCGCGTTGCCGTGATCGCCATGGGGATACACGGCATTGCGGCCATAGGCGAACTGCGGCCACATGCTGTCGGCCAGAAACTCGTATTGCGGCGTTTCTGGCCAGGCAGGGTGGCGCAGGGCATGCTGCTTATGACTGCCGTGCACCTCTTGCAAAAACACCAGGTCGGCGCCGGTGGCCCTTACGGCCTCGCGCAACTCGGGCAAGATGAAGCGCCGGTTGAAGAAGGTGAACCCTTTGTGCACGTTCAGCGTCAACACATTGAGCCGGCGTACAGCGGTTACCTTGTCGATGATGCAGCGTGGGGTGGGCAGGGGCTTGTTCACAAGGCCACCTCCGGCACCATGCCAGGCTCGGTCATCAGCTCATGATCCAACGACAGCTTTTGCAGCAAGCGCCTGGCGTCGTATGGCGCGTGAGCCTTCTGGTCGTTGTCGAAGTAGCAGTATACATCCCGTGCCGCACGCCGAGGCGGCGGCCCCGGCACGACCAGGTGGGCATCGTCCGCCTGGGTACCTTCGCTCCATTGCTGGATACGCTGCTTCCAGCGCCGCAGCGCGCGTGCGGTATATCCGCTGCTGTACAACTCCACATCCCCGTGCAGGCGGATGTAGACGAAGTCGGCGGTCAAATCTTCGACACAGGGCCACTTGCCGGCGCTGTCGGCAACTACCAGTGCCATGCGATGCTTGCGTAACAGCTTGATAAAGGCTTCGCAGAGAAAACTCTCGTGGCGGATTTCCACGGCGTGACGCAAGCGTGCATTGCCCTTGATGGCAAGGCTGCCATTGCCCTTGAGGCGTTCGGCGCAGCCTTGGGCGCGTTCACGGGCCGCTTTGCGGGTGTGAGGCAGCAGCTCGAAAAACCGGGCAAAACGGTCTTCATCGAACTTCATGCTGGGAGGGAACTGCCACAGGAATGGCCCGAGCTTTTCGCCCAACAGCAGCGGCCCGGAGGCAAAAAAGTTGGCTACTGGCTCTTCGATGTCCTTCAGCCGCCGCACATGGGTGATATAGCGCGGCCCCTTGACCGCGAACACGAAGCCGTCCGGTGTTTGTTCACGCCAGCCCAGATAGCGCTCGGGCGTTTGCAGGCTGTAGAACGAGCCATTGATCTCGATGCTGTTCACCGCCCGTGAAGCGAATGCCAGTTCATCGTCCTGCTTCAGGCCTTTGGGGTAGAAATCCTTGCGCCAGGGGCCATAGCGCCACCCGGAGATACCGATGCGAATATCGCTCACGCTGCCGTCCTCACTGCCGGTTCCTTGTTCGGTCGCTCTGAAAGTGCGACCGGCAAGGGCCGGCAAGGGTTCACAACGCTTGACCAACGGAACTGCTGACGCCGAGTTGAACTTTGCGGCAACTGGCGTCTCCACCGCATACCCGCTTCATGGCAGGGTGCCAGGACCAAGTTCGACCGTTTCGCCTTCTGGCAAATGGCCGGGCAGGGTGACGATGTGCAGAAGAACAAGCAATGACCTGCCACCCCTGGAGGCAAGCATGGCCAGACATATCATCCACTTCACCGGACCGATCAATTCGTCCACCTGCGGCAACCTGATCAATACCTGCTCGCGAGCATTGCAACAGGGTGCCGAAACACTGCAACTGAACATCGCCACGATGGGCGGCGAGTGCAGCTATGGGTTTACCCTGTACAACTTTCTGCGGGCGTTACCCGTGGAGGTGCATACCCACAACCTGGGCACGGTGGAATCCATGGGCAATATCCTCTTCCTGGCCGGAGAGCGACGCACGGCTTGCAGTTTCAGCAAGTTTCTTTTCCACCCGTTTCATTGGACCTTGCATGGCTCGGTAGACCATTCGCGGATGTCCGAGTATGCAATGAGCCTGGATTACGACTTGCGTCTGTATGCGCAGATCGTGGCCGAGCGTACAAAAGGCGCGACCGAGGTACTGGATGTAACGCGGTATCTAATGGCCTATCCACGGATACTGGGGCCGCAGGAGGCGCTGGAAGCCGGGATGATCCATACAATCGATGAAATGCCGATCGAGACGGATGCAACTCAATGGAGTGTGCACGCTTAGTTTAACGAACTGACGCCGCAGTGCCCGGGTCACAAGCCAGCAAGGAGCGGATCAGGGACTTGATCTCGCCCTTTACCGTAGCCACCTGGTCCAAGTGAGCAAAGCGGCAATCGGAAATTTCATGCCGGGCCTTGGGTTGCGGTGCGTCAGCAAATTCCGCTGCGAACACGTAATGCATCCGCTCTGGCGTTTCGTGGCGCATCAGCAAAATCAGCGACTCAGCCTGCAGGCCGGTCTCTTCCAGCAACTCCCGCTCAGCGGCCTGCATTGGCGTCTCGCCGGCCTCGATCTTGCCGCCTGGAAGGGTCCAGGGCGCGTTGGGCTTTCTCACCCACAACCATTTATGGCGCTGCTTGCCATGTCGGCAAATGATGGTGGCGCGATGCTTGACTGGCTTCATTCCGGCTCCTGGGCAATTCCTTTATTGCATGAAGTTTCGGCCCTGGCTGGCAATAAACGTTGCGTTGAAGCTGACGAACGGTCACCTCCGTGACGCAAACATCTTGCCTGCGTGTTTTTCGTGCCATCGGTCAGCTGACTGCAAAGGCAATGAGCGCAACGAGGAGCTGGACTCTCGGAACCTAGGCAGGGCACACGTTCGGCCACTGGTACCAAAGGTTCGACAAAATTTTGAATCTTCTGGTCACGGCCCGATCAATCAGAATGTCATCCATGGAGAAGAGGAGGCCCCCTGCGATGCCTAGCCCACAGCTGTACATAATTGATTACAAACTGCATGGCCAGCCGCGCAGTTTCATTATTCGCCTGGAACGCCTGGATAATGCCGAGGCCTGGCATTGGGCAAGTTGTGATGCGGGCATCGGCATCATTCCCAAGTTCGGTCGCGAGAAGATCAGGAAAGTCAGTCGGCCGATGGCCGAGCGTTATGGCGTTACCGCCGTGAGTTGGCGGATTTCGGGGAGCAAGCCCAACCAGTCGGTGGGTGGTCCGGCGGCGGTGGTTTAATACCTCGCCTGCACTTGGAACAGGAAACTGCAGGAGCGGACGTGCCCGCTCCTGCAGGATACGATGATGCTCATGTTGTCATGCGCCGGACTCAGGGTCGCTGGCTGGGACGCCAGGGCGGTTTTCATCGTCATCCGTCACATTGGGGTCGGCATCAGGATCGTCTGCCCGATCGTTGCGTCTATCAGGCTCCAGCTCCGGCCAATCATCTTCAACATTGCCGCCGCCCATTCGCAGTAGGAAATCCATTGTGCAGTCCTCGTTCATGATCCTCATGAATTGTGATCGACAGGTGCACGCCAGAGATCCACTGGGCAATGGCAGTCGCTGACCAACGGTTTCAGTTGCCTGAGTACTTCACTACAACCACGTACGCGCACTTCCCAAGTGCCTTGGGCAGCTACTGGCCTCTTCGCGGGTGAACCCGCTCCTAAGAGGGCGCTGTGCAGTACCGGGCAAAGGCGGCTTGCCCGGGAAGAGGCCGGTAGCTTCAACCCATCATTCTGGCTTTTTCAGCACCAAGGTCAGGATGTCATAGCTGGCCACCAGTTCACCCAGCTGATTGGTTACCTCCACATCCCATGCCACCACCCCCTGCGGCTGCCCCAGCGGGCTGGCCTTGCCCTGGTCGATCTTGCGCTTGCAGGTCAGGCGCGCCTGGATGGTATCGCCAATGCCCACCGGGTTGATGAAGCGCAGGGTGTCCAGCCCATAGTTGGCCAATACCGGTCCGGCGCCGGGCGACACGAACAGCCCGGCCGCTGCCGACAGTACGAAGTAACCATGGGCAATGCGTTTACCGAACTGCGAGGCCTTGGCGGCGATTTCGTCGAAGTGCATGTAGAAATGGTCGCCTGACAGGCAGCCGAAATTGACCAGGTCAGCTTCTGTCACGGTGCGGCGATGGGTGAGCAGCGACTCGCCGACACGCAGCTGCTCGAAGTAGCGACGGAACGGGTGCACTTCGGTTTCGATCACTTCGCCGCCGCGCACGTACTCGCCGGTGACCGCCGTGAGCATGCTCGGCGAGCCTTGTACTGCGGCGCGCTGCAGGTAGTGCTTGACCGCACGCAGGCCACCCAGCTCTTCACCACCACCGGCGCGGCCCGGGCCACCGTGCTTGAGCTGCGGCAGCGGCGAGCCGTGACCGGTGGACTCCTTGGCGGCCTGGCTATCGAGCACCAGCAGACGGCCATGCCAGGCAGCAGCCACCGGGATAGCCTTGGCGGCCACGCTGCGGTCGGCGGTAACCAGGGTCGCCACCAGGCTGCCTTTGCCACGGGCAGCCAGTGCCAAGGCTTCGTCGAGGTCGTCATAGGCCATCAGCGTACTGACCGGGCCGAACGCTTCGATGTCGTGGGCGCCGCCCTCGGCATGTGGGTCACGGGCCTGCAACAAGGTCGGGGCAAAGAACGCGCCTTCAGCCACGCCTTCACCACGTGGGGCAAAGCCATCGCTGGCGCCAAACAGTTGATCACAACTCTGCAGCAGGCTGCGCACCCGCTCGCCAACGTCGCGCTGCTGGTCATGTGAGGCCAGGGCCCCCATGCGCACGCCTTCCAGCGACGGGTCGCCAACCACGACCTTGCTCAGGCGCTCGCGCAGGCGGGTGGCAACGGCATCCAGGTGCCTGGCCGGAACGATCGCGCGGCGGATGGCGGTGCATTTCTGCCCGGCTTTAGTGGTCATTTCACGCACCACTTCCTTGATGTACAGGTCGAACTCTTCGCTGTCCGGTGTCACGTCCGGGCCGAGGATGGCGCAGTTGAGCGAGTCGGCCTCGGCAGTGAACGGCACCGAGTTGCGAATCAGGTTGGGCGTCACGCGCAATTTGGCAGCGGTATCGGCAGAACCGGTGAAGGTCACCACGTCCTGGCCTTGCAGGCGATCAAGCAGATCGCCGGTGCTGCCTATCACAAGCTGCAGGCTGCCTTCGGGCAGCAGGCCGGAGGCATTCATCAGGCGCACCACGGCCTCGGTCAAATAGCTGGTCGAGGTCGCCGGCTTGACGATGCAGGGCATACCGGCGAGAAACGTCGGGGCAAACTTTTCCAGCATGCCCCAGATGGGGAAATTGAACGCGTTGATGTGCACCGCAACGCCTGCCCGTGGCACCAGGATGTGACTACCGGCGAAATGGCCTTGTTTGCCCAACGGTATGGCAGGCCCCTCGTGCACCAGGTTACCCGAAGGCAGCTCGCGACTGCCGATGCCGGCATAGGAGAACAGCGTGGCGTTGCCGCCTTCGATGTCGATCCAACTGTCGGCCCGGGTGGCGCCGCTGTGGTGCGACAGGGCGTAGAGCTGCTCCTTGTGCTCGGCCAGGTACAGGGCCAGGGCTTTGAGGCGTTGGGCACGTTGTTGGAAATCCATGCCCATCAGCGAGGCAAGACCGCGTGCACGCGCGTAGTCCACGGCTTCGGCGAAGTCAGGGCGCTCTTCATGGCTGTAGGCCAACACGTGGCCGTCGAGGGCGCTACGCAGGGCCTGGGCGCCGTGCTGGCCGAGCCAACGGCCGGCGATGAAACTTTGCAGAGTAGGGGCGGCAGACATGCTGTTCTCCATGCTGTTCAAAATGTGAGGGGCGCTGTTACCACAGCGCCAGGGTGTAGCCGATGATCAGGCGGTTTTCGTCCACGGCGTTGGTCAGGCCGTTGCCGGAGCGGAAGGTGACATTGCGCCAGCGCAGGCTGACGTCCTTGAGCGGACCGCTCTGAATGACATAAGCGATGTCGGTATCGCGCTCGCGCTCGCGGCCATTGGTCACGGTGGCAGTTTCGGCGTGGCGACCGTCGGTGTAGCGGGTCATGAAACTCAGGCCGGGGAGGCCCATGGCTACGAAGTCGTAGTCGTAGCGCACCTGCCAAGAGTCCAGCCCGGCCCGGGTGAAGGTGTTGTAGGTGACCAGGTTGACGGTGAACGGGTCGCCGCCGTTGACGAACGGGAAGGCGCTGTCACCGGACATCTGCTGCCAGGTGGCGGTGAACTTGTGCGCCCGCACGCCCAGGGTGAACATGGCGTTGAAGTTACGGTTGTCGATATTGCCGGCACGCTCGGCACCGTCGTTGCGGCTGTCGAAGTAGCGCAGGTCACTGCGCAGGCTCACACCTTCTGCCAGTGGGCGGGTATCGATCAGCCCGACAAACTGCTGACGGTAGATGTCCTGAAGCTTGGCGTAGTAATAGCTGACCGTGGTTTGCGGGGTGATGGCGTAGCTGCCACCACCAAAGTCCAGGTGGTCACTGCTGGCTGCGCCATAGCCGATATCATCGCGACCAGAGGAATCGCGCAGATTGGCCTTGGTCAGGCGTCCGGCATTGAAGGTGAGGCCATCAAGGTCCTGACTGGTGAGCAGCCCCCCCTGGAAGGTGGACGCCAGCAGGCGGGTGTCGTTGTACACCACCACCGGCAGGATCGGCTGCAAGGTGCCCAGGCGCAAGGTGCTCTTGGACACACGAACCTTGCCGGTCAGGCCCAGCTCACTGTAGTCGTCGACCGGTTCGTGGCTGTTCGGGCCAAACGGCAGCAGGCCGGTGTTACGACGGTCGCGGCTTGAGTCGAGCTTGATGCCCAACTGGCCCAAGGCGTCCACGCCAAGGCCGACCGGGCCCTCAGTGAAGCCCGACTCCAGCTTGGCGGTAAAGCCCTGGCCCCATTCCTCGGCCTTGGCCTGCGGTGCGTTGCTTTGGCGGAAGTCGCGGTTCAAGTAGTGGTTGCGCAGCTCCAGGCGAGCATGGCTGTCGCCGATGAAGTCGGCCAGCGCGGGCATGGGCAGGGCGAGGGTGGCCAGCCAGGCGGCTGACAGGAAGTGTGTGCGGTTCATTGTTGTTGTTTTACCCGACATGTCTGTTCGTCCTTGAAGTCAGTGTTTGCTGGCGCCAGCTGCGCCGATACCGGTCATGGAGCGGATGAACTGGCCCAGGTAGCGACCACGCTCTTCAACGGCACGTTCGGAGCTGTCGGTAACCGAGAATACCCAGGCACTGAGGAAAGCCAGGCTCATGGAGAACAGCGCCGGGTTGCTGTAGGGGAACAGCGCCGTTTCGTTGTGCAGCACGTTGACCCACACCGCCGGGCCCAGCACCACCAACAGCACCGCCGAGACCAGCCCGGCCATGCTGCCGCACACCGCGCCGCGAGTGGTCAGGCCTTTCCAGAACATCGAAAGGAGCAGCACCGGGAAGTTGACCGAAGCGGCCACCGCCAGTACCAGGCCGGAGAGGAAGGCAATGTTCTGCGACTCGAACATCAGGCCCAGGATCACTGCCAGCAGGCCGATGACCAGTGTGGCAATGCGCGACACGCGCATTTCCTCTTGCTCGGTAGCCTTGCCTTTGCGCATCACGCAGGCATACAGGTCGTGGGACACTGCCGAAGCCCCGGACAGCGCCAGGCCGGCGACCACCGCCAGAATGGTGGCGAAGGCCACGGCAGAGATGAAGCCGAGGAACAGGTTGCCACCCACGGCCTGGGCCAGGTGCACGGCGACCATGTTGCCGCCGCCGATGATTGCGCCGGTGGCGTCGCGGTAGGACGGCTCGGTGCCGACCATGACGATGGCGCCAAAGCCGACAACGATCAGCAGCAGGTAGAAGTAACCAATGAAACCGGTGGCGTAGAACACGCTCTTGCGTGCTTCCTTGGCATCACTGACAGTGAAGAAGCGCATCAGGATATGCGGCAGGCCAGCGGTACCGAACATCATGCCCAGCCCCAGTGAAATAGCGTCCACCGGGTTGGACAACAAGCCGCCTGGGGCCATGATCGCCTGGCCCTTGGCATGCACGGCCACGGCGCTGGCAAACATGGCCTCGGTGCTGAAGCCGAAGTGCTTGAGCACCATGAAAGCCATGAAACTGGTACCCGACAGCAGCAATACCGCCTTGATGATCTGCACCCAGGTGGTGGCGAGCATGCCACCGAAGGTGACATAGGCAACCATCAGCACGCCAACCAGCATCACGGCGTACAGGTAGCTGATGCCGAACAGCAACTCGATCAGCTTGCCGGCACCGACCATTTGCGCCACCAGGTACATCAGCGCCACAACCAGAGTGCCGAAAGCCGAGGTCAAGCGCACCGGGGTTTGCGCCAGCCGGTAGCTGACCACGTCGGCGAACGTGTACTTGCCCAGGTTGCGCAGGCGCTCGGCAATCAGGAACAGGATGATCGGCCAGCCTGCCAGGACACCGAGGGCATACAACAGGCCGTCGTAGCCGTTCATGAACATCATCGCGGAAATGCCCAGGAACGAAGCGGCACTGATCATGTCCCCAGCGATCGCCAGGCCGTTCTGCATGCCGGTCAGGCCGCCGCCGGCGGTGTAGAAGTCGCTGGCCGAGCGGGTACGCAGGGCAGCCCAGCGGGTGACCAGCAGGGTGAAGCAGACAAACACCATGAACATCGAAATGGCTGTCCAATTCATTGTGCGCACTCCTGCTTGACCTTGTCGTTGAGCGGGTCGAGCACGTTGTTGGCGCGGTGCACGTAGATGCCGGTCAGGGCAAAGGACAGCAGCACCATCAGCACGCCCACCAGCATGCCGACCGTGGTCACGCCGCCGCTGAGGGACTGGCCGAGGGTGCTGGGCGAGAACGCGACCAGCAGGACGAAGCCGTAGTAGACCACCAGCATGGCCAGGGTCAGGCTGCCGTTCAGGCGGCGTTTGCGTCGTACCAGGTGCTGGAAATCGGGGTGGTTGGCGATGCTTTCTATGCGTTCGGGTGTCATGGCAAGCGATCTCTTGGTTTTGTAATTGTTTTGTTGAGGTCACGCGGGGTATTGCGTTGTTGCTAAGGCCCTCTTCGCAGGTAGGATGCTGCCCCAAGGCCTTGCGCAGGCCTTGCAGGGGCGGGTTTACCCGCGAAGCAGTCGATTCGGTCTACAACTGGTCGAAGTCAAGCACCACCTTGTCGCTCACCGGGTAGGTCTGGCACGACAGCACATACCCGGCCGCCACTTCGTAATCTTCGAGGGCATGGTTGCTGTCCATCTCCACTTCGCCCTCGATCACCCGGCACTTGCAGGTGGAGCACACACCGGCCTTGCACGAGTACGGCAGCTCGGCGCCAATGGCGTTGCCGGCGTCCAGCACGTTCTGTGTGTTGCGCGGCAGGTCGAAGCTCAGTGCCCGGCCATCGCTGATCACGGTGATATGGCTAAGCGCCGAATCCGCCTGGCGTGCCGCCTCACGGGCTTCGCGGCGGGCCTCGCTGCCGGCGGCGGCGAACAGCTCGAAATGGATGCGTTCCTTGGCCATGCCGTTGGCCTGCAGGCTGTCACGCACGGTCTCGGTCATCGCCTGCGGGCCGCAGATGAATGCTGCGTCCAGGCCGGCAACGTCCAGCCAGCGCGAAAACAGCTGGCCGCATTTGTCGGCGTCGATGCGGCCGTTGTACAGGTCGACGTCCTGCTGTTCGCGGCTGAACACGAAAATCAGGTTCAAGCGGTCGAGGTAACGGTTCTTCAGGTCTTCGAGCTTGTCGCGGAACAGCGCACCCGAACTGGATCGGTTGCCGTACAGCAGGGTGAAACGGCTGCGCGGCTCGCTGGCCAGCGTGGTGGCGATGATCGACAGTATCGGGGTGATGCCGCTGCCGGCAGCCACCCCCAGATAATTGCCCTGGCGAGCCGGGTCCAGAGGCACGAAGAAGCTACCCGATGGCGGCATCACTTCCAGCTGCTGGCCGGCCTTGAGCACTTCATTGGCAAACGCCGAGAAGCGCCCGCCCGGCACGCGCTTGACGGCCACGCGCAGCTCGCCGTCCTGCACGGCGCTGCAGATGGAGTAGGAACGGCGGACTTCTTCGTTGTCCAGCTGGGTACGCATGACCAGGTACTGGCCCTGAGTGAAGCGGAACTGGTCCTGCAGGTGCTCGGGCACATCGAAGGCAATCGATACCGCATCACGGGTCTCATTGCGCACTTGCTTGATGGTCAGGCTGTGAAACTGGCTCATGGTGGTCTCCACGGCTCAAATGCATTTGAAATAGTCGAATGGCTCCAGGCACTCGCGGCAGCGGTACAGCGCCTTGCAGGCCGTGGAGCCGAACTGGCTGAGCAATTCGGTATGGGCGCTGCCGCATTGCGGGCAGCACACCTGGGGCGCTTCGCCGAGCAGGCTGCGCTTGCTGGCGCTGCCTTGCGGCGGCGCAATGCCATAAGCGCGCAGGCGCTCGCGGCCCAGTTCGGTGATCCAGTCAGTGCTCCAGGCCGGGGTCAGCCGGCGCTCCAGGTCCGGCGCGGTGAAACCGGCCTGCTCCAGCGCCTGGCGGATATCCCCTTCGATGACTTCGGTGGCCGGGCAGCCAGAGTAGGTAGGGGTAACCACCAAGTGCAGGTGGCCAGCGCGCCAATCGACATCGCGCACGATCCCCAGGTCGACCACGCTGACCACCGGCACTTCAGGGTCCATGACCTGGCCCAGTACCGCCCAGGCCCGGGTCAGGTCGTCACCTTGCTGTGCCCGCGCGCCGCGGTCACCGGCAATCAGTTCACCAGGTTGCATCGGGGTAGGCCCTTGGCAGGAACTGCATTTCGGCCAGCAGCAGGCCCAGATGCTCGGTGTGCAGGCCTTTGCGGCCATCCAGGTAGAAGTGGCTGGCGGCCTTGGGCAGCGGCAGTTCGACCGAAGCAAAGGTCTCCGTGACCTGCTTCAGCCAGGTGGCGCCGACGGTCGCTGGGTCGGCGGCGATACCGCATTCCGCCAGACGGACTTCGTTGTCGCTGCCAGCAGCGAGTTCGACGGTGAAGCGCCACAGTGCCGGGATAGCGGCGAGCATGCGCTGGCGGCTGACATCGGTACCACCGCCCAGCCGTTGTACCCACTCGCTGGACCGGCGCAGGTGGTAGGTGACTTCCTTCAGGGCCTTGGCGGCAATCCCCGCGATTCGCGCGTCGCTGGACTCGACCAACCCCTGCAGCACGGCGAAGTGCCACGCGTCGTAGAGGAACTGCTTGCTCATGGTCACGGCGAAATCACCGTTGGGTTGCTCGACCAGCAGCAGGTTGCGGTAGGCGCGCTCGTCACGGCGGAACGCCAGGGCATCGGCATCCCGGCCATCGTCGAGCAGCTCGGCGGCATACTCCAGCCAGTTGCGGGCCTGGCCGACCAGATCGAGGCCGACGTTCATCAGGGCCAGCTCTTCCTCGATGGCCGGGGCGCGGCCACACCACTCACAGAGGCGCTGGCCCTGGACCAGGGCGCTGTCGCCGAGCAACAGCAGATAGGGGATTAGGGCTTCTTTATGCATGTCCCACCTCACATGTGTCCGACTTCGTCGGGCAGTTCGTAGAAGCTGGCATGGCGATAGACCTTGTCGTCCGAGGGGGCGAACAGCGGGTCTTTCTCGTCGGGGGAGGAGGCGGTGATCAGCGCCGAAGGCACCACCCACAGGCTCACACCTTCGCTACGGCGGGTGTAGAGCTCGCGGGCGTTCTCGATGGCCATGGCGGCATCGGCGGCGTGCACGCTGCCGACATGTTTGTGGTTAAGGCCGTGCTTGCTGCGCACGAACACTTCGTAGAGGGTCCAGACAGACATTTTCGATCTCCGCATCAATCGCCGCTCAGGCGGCGTTCTTGTTCTGTTGCTTGCGCGCATAGGCCACGGCGGCCTCGCGTACCCAGGCGCCATCCTCGATGGCCTTGCGCCGGGTGGCGACACGTTCCAGGTTGCACGGGCCATTGCCCTTGATCACTTCGTAGAACTCGTCCCACTGGATTTCACCGAAGTCGTAGTGGCCGCGCTCGGCGTTCCACTTCAGCTCAGGGTCAGGCGCAGTGCAGCCAAGCAGTTCCAGCTGCGGCACGGTCTGGTCGATGAAGCGCTGGCGCAGTTCGTCGTTGGTCTGGCGTTTGATCTTCCAGGCCATCGACTGGGCGCTGTTGGGCGAGTGTTCATCGCTAGGGCCGAACATCATCAGTGCCGGCCACCACAGGCGGTTGATGGCGTCCTGAACCATGTCGCGCTGGGTTTGGGTGCCCTGGCGCATCATGGTCAGGAGCATTTCGTAGCCCTGGCGCTGGTGGAAGCTCTCTTCCTTGCAGATACGGATCATCGCGCGGGAGTAGGGGCCGTAAGAGGTGCGCTGCAGTACCACCTGGTTGACGATGGCGGCGCCATCCACCAGCCAGCCCACAGCGCCCATGTCGGCCCAGCTGAGGGTGGGGTAGTTGAAGATGCTCGAGTACTTGGCCTTGCCGCTGTGCAGTTTGGCGATTTCTTCGTCGCGGTCAGCCCCCAGGGTTTCCATGGCGCTGTACAGGTACAGGCCATGGCCGGCTTCATCCTGGATCTTGGCCATCAGCTGCAGTTTGCGCTTGAGGCTGGGGGCACGGGTGACCCAGTTGCCTTCGGGCAGCATGCCGACGATTTCAGAGTGGGCGTGCTGGGAGATCTGCCGGATGAGGGTCTGGCGGTAGGCCTCGGGCATCCAGTTCTTGGCTTCGATCTTGATTTCGGCGTCGATCTTTTCCTGGAAGTTGCGTTCCTCGGGGGACATTTCTTCCAGCGTCTTGACGCGCTTGACTCCGGTTTCCACTAGCTGTGCGTACATGTGCTGCGACTCCTGCTAAGGCATGAGTCATTTGTAAGCGATACAAAACATAACGTCAAACACATTTATGTGTATCAAGTAAGATTTATGTATCACATTGACAGCCAAGAGGGCTGTCGGGCAGCAGCGTGTGCCCAGCAGAACGCAGGCAAAAAAAAGGCCCCGGACAATGCCGGGGCCGAAATGGCAGCCGAATGGGTCAGCTGGCCAACCGTCTGTCGAACACGTGGCACGCCTTGCCCTCGGAGCGCTTGAGCGTGCCGCAGGGCTGCAGATGAACCTGGGTGCTGATGCCAATGTAAGTCTTGATCTGTTTGCTCAGCTCGCCGATCACCAGCTTGCGCTGGCCCTCATCAAGGTGCTGGCACTCGCCACGCAATTCCACATGCACCTCGACGCTATCCAGGTTGCCGTTGCGATACAGATGAATCTCATAAAGCTCAGATAGCTGTTTTATTTTTAGGACCTGTTCCTCGATCTGGGTCGGAAACACGTTGACCCCGCGAATGATCAGCATGTCGTCACTGCGGCCGGTGATCTTGCCGATCCGCCGCATCGGCCGAGCGGTGCCGGGCAGCAGCCGGGTGAGGTCGCGGGTGCGGTAGCGCACCATCGGCAATGCCTCTTTGCTCAGCGAGGTGAATACCAGCTCGCCCAGTTGGCCATCCGGCAGCACTTCACCGGTAGCAGGGTCGATGATCTCGGGATAGAAGTGGTCTTCCCAGATGGTCGGGCCGTCCTTGGTCTCGATGCACTCCATTGCCACCCCGGGCCCCATGATTTCCGAAAGGCCATAGATATCGAGGGCATCGATACCCAGGCGCTGCTCGATCGAGCGGCGCAGTTCATCAGTCCAGGGCTCAGCACCGAAAATCCCCAGCCGCAGCTTGAGGTGGTGTGGGTCGATGCCCTGGCGCTCGATTTCATCAGCCAGGTTGAGCATGTAGGACGGGGTGACCATGATGATGTCGGGCTGGAAGTCGCGAATCAGCTGCACCTGCTTTTCGGTCTGGCCACCGGACATGGGGATCACGGTGCAACCCAGGCGCTCGGCGCCGTAGTGCGCGCCGAGCCCGCCAGTGAACAGCCCGTAGCCGTAGGACACATGCACCTTGTCGCCTTTGCGCCCGCCGGCCGCACGAATGGAACGGGCAACCACATTGGCCCAGGTGTCGATATCGTTCTGGGTGTAGCCGACCACCGTCGGCTTGCCGGTGGTGCCGCTGGAGGCATGCAGGCGTACCACCTCTTCCTGGGGCACGGCAAACATGCCGTAGGGGTAGTTGTCGCGCAGGTCGTTCTTGCCGGTGAAGGGGAACTTCGCCAGGTCTTCCAGGCACTTGAGGTCATCGGGGTGGGCGCCATACTCGGCAAAGCGCTGGCGGTACAGCGGCACATTGTCGTAGGCGTGCTTCAGGCTCCAGCGCAGGCGCTCCAGCTGGTGTTGGCGCAGGGCATCGACGCTGGCGGTTTCCATCGGGTCCAGCAGGGCACGATCGGCATCATGGTACATGTTCATGGCTTCACTCGAATTGTTCTTGTACGCCGCGCGCCAGCGGTTGCAGGCCACGCGGTGAGTGTCATGGAGGCAGCATATACGGCTGCGTTCAGTTCGGTAACAAGCGCAGGGCCTGAACCGCTCAGAGGCGCTCGATGATCATGGCGATGCCTTGGCCTACGCCAATGCACATGGTGCACAGGGCGTAGCGGCCGGCCGTTTCTTCAAGCTCGTGCAAGGCAGTGGTCACCAACCGGGCACCGCTCATGCCCAGTGGATGGCCCAGGGCAATGGCGCCGCCGTTGCGGTTGACTCGCGGGTCGTCGTCGGCCAGGCCCAGCTCGCGCAACACGGCCAGCCCTTGGGCGGCAAAGGCCTCATTGAGTTCGATGACATCCATGTCAGCCAGTGTCAGGCCGGTGAGTGCCAGCACCTTGCGGGTCGCAGGCACCGGACCGATGCCCATCAGCCTGGGCTCGACCCCGGCCACCGCCATGCCGACGATGCGCCCGCGCGCTTTCAAGCCATGGCGGCGGGCTGCGGCGCTGCTGGCCAGCAGCAGGGCGCAAGCGCCGTCATTCACGCCGGAGGCATTACCAGCCGTTACACTGCCGCCTTCACGAAACGGCGTGCCGAGCCGAGCCAACTGCTCCAGCGTGGTGTCGCCGCGTGGGTGCTCGTCATGCTCGACCACTTTGGCCGGGCCTTTGCGTTGCGGGATTTCGACCGGCACGATTTCCTGTGCCAGGCGGCCGCGGGCCTGAGCGGCTGCAGCCTTGTGCTGGCTGCGCAGGGCAAACGCATCCTGGTCGGCGCGCGAGATGCCGAACTGTTCGGCCACGTTTTCGGCGGTTTCCGGCATCGAATCGATGCCGTAGGCGGCCTTCATCAGCGGGTTGACGAAACGCCAGCCTATCGTGGTGTCGAACAGCTCGGCCGCACGGCCGAATGCCTGTTCCGACTTACCCATCACAAACGGTGCACGCGACATGGATTCCACGCCACCGGCCAGCATAAGCCCCGCTTCACCACAGCGCAGGGCGCGCGCCGCATTGCCGATGGCATCCAGGCCGGAACCGCACAGGCGGTTGATCGTGGTCCCTGGTACTTCGAGTGGTAGCCCGGCCAGCAGGCTCGCCATGTGAGCCACGTTGCGGTTGTCTTCGCCGGCCTGGTTGGCACAGCCGAAGATGACGTCATCAATGGCTTTCCAGTCCAGTTCGGGGTGGCGCTGGATCAAGGCTTTGAGCGGGATGGCCGCCAGGTCGTCGGCGCGCACGCTGCTCAGGGCCCCGGCATAGCGGCCAATGGGGGTGCGCACGGCGTCGATGATCAAGGCATCGGCGTGGGTCGGTTCATTCATCTTGCGTCTCCTGCGCCAGCACGGTGCCGCGCACTTTGTAGGATTTGCCATGGAACATCGCCACCAGCTCACCGCGCTGGTTGTCGATGCGCACGTCGTACAGGCCGGTGCGGCCTTTGCGGCTGACTTCGCTGGCGTGGGCGGTGAGCACGTCATCGCGCAGCGCCGGGGCCAGGTAGTCGATGCTGCACCCCAGCGCCACCGTGGCCTGGTCGTAGCTGTTACAGGCGAAGGCAAACGCCGAATCAGCCAAAGCGAACAGGAAACCGCCATGGCAGGTGCCATGGCCCTGGATCATGTCGGCACGCACCGGCATGCGCAGGCTGGCCCGGCCTGGGCCGGCATCCAGCAGGCTGATGCCCAGGCCCTGAGTGGCCGGGTCGCGGGCGTACATGGCGTCGGCACAGGCTTGTGCCAGTTGCACTTCAGTCATGAAGGGTGCCTCCTTTGGCTTCGCAGCGACGTAACAGCAGGGAAGGGCGATAGCGGCTTTCACCGTAGCTGCGCTGCAGGTTGTCGAGCACGCGCAGGGTATGGGCAATACCGATGTTCGCCGCCCACGCCAGCGGGCCGCAGGGGTAATTGACGCCGGCGCGCATGGCCAGGTCGATGTCGGCGGCGCTGCCGACGCCCTGAAGCACCGCATCGGCGGCCTCGTTGGCAAGCATTGCCACGGTACGCAGGACCACTAGGCCGGGCAGGTCGGCGATGCCGGTCACTTTCAGGCCGGCGCGCTGCAACAGGGCTACGGCCTGGTCACGGGCGCTGTCAGTGGTATCGGCGGACCAGCTGATGGCAAGGCGGGTGGCGCTGCTGTAGTCCAGCGCCAGGTCGAGCAGCACAAGGTTGCGCAGGCCGTCTTCGCGGGCGCGCTGGCTGGCCAGACGGCCATCGGACAGGGCCAGGGTGGCATCGCCCACCTGAATCAAGCCACTACCGGCGCGTTGGGTCACGGCAATGCCGCTTTGGCGCAGGCGCTCGACCAGCGGCTGCATCACCCCCAGGTTGCCCTCGACAACGCAGGCCTCTGCGCAGGCGGAGCTGTGCAGTTCGGCCGGCTGCGGAGGCTCGACGCCTTCGGCATAGCGGTAAAAGCCTTGGCCGGTCTTGCGCCCCAGGCGACCGGCGTCCACCAGTTCCTTCTGCACCAGCGAAGGCTGGAAGCGGAAATCGCCATAGAAAGCATCGAATACGGAACAGGTGACCGCGTAATTGACGTCATGGCCAATCAGGTCGGTCAGCTCGAACGCCCCCATGCGAAAGCCGCCAGCGTCACGCATCAGCGCATCCAGGCTGGCGCAATCGGCGGCACCTTCCTGCATCAGGCGCAGGCTTTCGGCATAGAACGGCCGCGCTACACGGTTGACGATGAAACCCGGTGTAGAGCGTGCATGTACCGGCTGCTTGCCCCAGGCCTGGGCAGTGGCGTAGATGCATGCGGCCACTGCCGGGTCGGTTGCCAGGCCCGACACCACCTCGACAAGCGCCATCAGCGGTGCCGGGTTGAAGAAGTGCATACCGACCACGTGCTGCGGGCGTTCAAGGCCAGCGGCGAGGCTGGTGATGGACAGTGACGAAGTGTTGCTGGCAAGGATACAGTCGGCTGCGCACAGGGTTTCGAGCTGGTTGAACAACGCCTGCTTCACCTGCAGGTTTTCGACGATGGCTTCAATCACCAGGCCGGCATCTGCCAAGGATTCGAGTGTATCGACCGGGCACAGGCGGGCATTGATCGTTTCGCGTTCAGCGGCCAGTAACTTTCCTTTGTCCACCAGCCGGGCCAGTTGCCGATCGATACCCGTCACCGCCTGGGCGGCAGCACCCGGGCGGTTATCGTAGAGCTTGACGGGGTGACCGGCCTGGGCCGCGACCTGGGCGATACCGGCGCCCATGGCGCCGGCACCAATCACCGCCACCTGCACATTGCTTGCGAGTGCGCCCATGTTCAGCGCCCCTTGAAGGCTGGCGTGCGTTTGTTCATGAAGGCGCTTACGCCTTCGCGGTAGTCCTCGCTGCGCCCGGCCAGGCGCTGCAGGTCGCGCTCCAGCTCCAGCTGCGCCTCAAAACCGTTGTCGAAACTGGCATTGAGGCTGCGCTTGATCAGTGCCAGGCCGTAGGTGGGTTGGGCGGCGAGGTGGCGGGCGAGGGTGAGGGCTTCATCACGCAGCGCGGCATCATCTACCACGCGGTAGATCAGCCCCCATTGCTCGGCCTGTTCGGCGCCAAGGCGCTCGCCCAGCATGGCCAGCGCCTTGGCCCGGGCCATGCCGACCAAGCGCGGCAGCAGCCAGGTACCGCCGGAATCCGGCACCAGGCCAATCTTGCAGAAGGCCTGGATGAAACTGGCCGAGCGGGCGGCCAGCACCAGGTCGCAGGCCAACGGAATGTTGGCGCCGGCACCGGCCGCCACGCCGTTGACTGCGCAGATCACCGGCAAAGGCAGATCGCGCAGGGTGCGCACCAGCGGGTTGTAGAACTTGTCGATCGATTGGCCCAGGTCTGGCATTTCGGCGCCTGGGGCAACGTTGCGGTCGGACAGGTCCTGGCCGGCACAGAAACCGCGGCCTTCAGCCGTCAGCAGCAGTACCCGCGCTTCACTGCTCTGGCGCACTTGCCTGAGCGCTTCGCGCACCTCCAGGTGCATGGCCGTATTGAAGCTGTTCAGCTGCTCGGGGCGGTTCAATGAAAGGAAGGCAACGCCGTCCTCGATGGAAAACAGGATGTGCTGGAAAGTCATGACAGACTCGCTCCGTCAGTCGAGAGAATGATGATCAGCGCCCCTGGAAACGGGCCTGGCGCTTTTCCTGGAAGGCGCGGATGCCTTCATCGCGGTCGGCGGTGCCAGCCAGCAGGGTGAAAGCATGGCGCTCGAAGCGCAGGCCGCTGGCCAGGTCGGTATCACCGGCCTTCAGTAACGCCTCCTTGGCCAGGCGAACGGCCAGCGGCGCTTTGGCGGCGATGCTGCGGGCAACCTGCATGGCGCGTTCTACGGTGAGTTCGGGCTGGGTGATTTCGCTGACTAGGCCGGCCTGTTGGGCACGGTGGGCAGTGATGGCTTCCCCCGTCAGTACCATTTGCATGGCCAATGGCTTACCGACGGCACGCATCAAGCGCTGGGTGCCGCCAGCACCAGGGATGATGCCAAGGTTGATTTCCGGCTGGCCGAAACGGGCGTCGGTACTGGCGATGACGATGTCGGCGCACATTGCCAGTTCGCAGCCGCCACCCAGGGCATAGCCGTTGACTGCGGCAATCAGCGGTTTGGCGAATGCGGCGATGCTTTGCCAATGCGCTACGCGCGGGTCATTGAGGATGCCGACCAGGTCGCGATCAGCCATCTCGCGGATGTCGGCGCCTGCGGCGAATGCCTTGGCACTGCCCGTAATCACTACAGCTCGGACAGGCTCGTCGTCCCCGGCAGCCTGCAGCGCAGCAGCCAGTTCTGCCAGTAGCTCGGTGCACAGGGCATTCAAGGCCTCGGGCCGTTGCAGGGTAATGAGCTGAACGCCGTGTTCGGGCGCCTGCACATCGATATATCGCGGCATCTCGGGTTCCTCTGGCTGCACGCACGGCACATCGCGGGGCCGGCATTTCTTGGAATTGTTTGCAGGGGCGTAATGCGGGATCACGACCAGGTGAGGTCAGTATATGCCCCATGTGATACAGCTATGCAAGCCTAAATGCTATTTTACGTATCTCTTTTTCGTTTTCCTGTGATCACGACTCCAGTGCAGTAGTTGCAGAAGAATCGTTTAATCTAGGCGTTTTTGAGTATTTACAGAGGGTTTCTGCCTTACAGTATTGACTCGGCACAAGTGATACACGATTGACGACCAACTAGGTTCTGATACAAGATCGACTGACATTTCAAATCATTTCAAGAGTGTTGCCATGCCTTGCTATCGACTGGACGGCCTGACGCCTGTGGTTCACCCGACAGCCTACGTGCACCCCAGCGCAGTCCTGATCGGCGACGTCATCGTCGGCCCCCGCTGCTACATTGGCCCGCTGGCATCGCTCAGGGGCGATTTCGGCCGCATCGTGCTGGAGGAGGGCGCCAACTTGCAGGACACCTGCGTGATGCATGGTTTCCCGGGGGGCGACACCGTAGTGGAACGTAATGGGCATGTCGGCCATGGCGCCGTGCTGCACGGCTGTCGCGTGGGCGAAGATTCATTGATCGGCATGAACGCCGTGGTGATGGACGGCGCCCATGTAGCACCACGCAGCATCGTCGCGGCCACCGCCTTCGTCAAAGCTGGCTTCGAATGTGCGGCGCAGAGCCTGGTGATGGGGTCGCCAGCCCAGGTCAAACGCCCGCTGACCGATCAGGAACTGGCCTGGAAACAGCGCGGGACGGCGGAGTACCAGCACCTGGCGCAGCGCTGCATGAACAGCATGGTCGAATGTCCGCCGCTGACCGAGGCAGAGCCGGGACGCCCGCGCATGGAAGACACCGGGGTCAGGCCCAAGGGCCAGGCGAGCGCATGAGCCTGGCAGCGACACGCAATGGCCAGGCGGCCCACCGCACAGGTATAGTCGGTGCTTTATCCGCGCACAGTTCGCCCATGAGCAATCTCGCCCCACTGAACCACTTGATCACCCGCTTTCAGGAGCAGACGCCAATCCGCGCCAGCTCCCTGATCATCACGTTGTACGGCGATGCCATCGAGCCGCACGGCGGTACAGTCTGGCTCGGTAGCCTGATCAACCTGCTGGAACCGATAGGCATCAATGAACGGCTGATACGCACGTCGATCTTTCGCCTTACCAAAGAAGGTTGGCTCACTTCAGAAAAGGTGGGGCGGCGCAGTTATTACAGCCTGACAGGCACTGGCCGTCGGCGCTTCGAAAAAGCCTTCAAGCGCGTCTATAGCCCGAGCCAGCCAGCCTGGGACGGGGCCTGGACGCTGGTGTTGCTGTCGCAACTCGAGGCGGGTAAACGCAAGGCCGTGCGTGAAGAGCTGGAGTGGCAGGGCTTTGGTGTCATGGCGCCGAACCTGCTAGGTTGCCCGCGGGCAGACCGTGCCGACCTGGTGGCCACGCTGCGTGACCTTGAGGCCGGCGACGACAGCATCGTCTTCGAAACCCACACCCAGGAGGTACTCGCGTCCAAGGCCATGCGCGCCCAGGTGCGGGAAAGCTGGCGTATCGACGAACTGGGGCAGCAATACAGCGAGTTTATCCAGCTGTTCAGGCCACTGTGGCAAGGTTTGAAAGAGCAGCCGTTGCTTGATGCTCAAGATTGCTTCCTGGCGCGTACGCTGCTGATTCACGAATACCGCCGCCTGCTGCTGCGCGACCCGCAACTACCCGACGAGCTACTGCCAGGGGACTGGGAGGGAAGGGCAGCGCGACAGTTGTGCCGTAACCTCTACCGACTGGTGTTTGCCAAGGCCGAAGAATGGTTGAATGCAGCGCTGGAGACGGCAGACGGTCCATTGCCGGATGTGAGCGAGAGTTTCTACAAGCGTTTTGGCGGTTTGGCCTGAGGGGAGTGCTTGCGTGACAGCGCCGTGGCCAACATCTACGGCGTCGAACCGGGTGCCTTCAGGGGCCCTTGACCTCACATTCACCGCCGCCTTGTTCCAGTGCCATGAGTGCAGGCATATCGAGAATTTCCACCAACCTGCCATGCAGGTCGACGAGACCCAGCGCCCGCAGGTGCGCGATGGATCGGCACACGGTTTCCAGGCGTAATCCCAGGTACGAAGCCATGTCTTCTCGGGACATCCGCAACATGAAGCCATGGGCAGAATAACCGCGGCTGACGAAGCGCCTGGAGAGCCCCACCAGAAAGCTGGCCAGCCGCTGTTCTGCTGTGAGGTTGCACAGCATCAGTACACGCCCGTGCTCACGCACGATCTCCCGGCTCATCAAGCGATTGAGGCTTTGCTGCAGGACCGGAAAGTCACGCGCCAGGGTTTGCAAGCGGCGATAGGGGACTGGGCAGACTTCGCTGTCTTCCAGGGCAATGGCGTCGCAGACATGGTGCTCTGTGGCAATGGCATCGAGGCCGAGTACATCGCCCGGCATCCAGAAGTTGATCACCACGCCTTGCCCCTCAGCGGTGTTCAGGCTGGTCTTGAAACTGCCGCAGCGTACGGCATAGAGCATGGTCAGCGGATCGTTGGCGTTGAATAGCGCGGCGCCCTTGCGAATGCGTATGCGTGGGCCTATCAACGCGTCCAGACAGCTGTTGTCGTGAACCGGCAGGCCGGTGGGGAGGCACAGGCCGCTGACCCGGCAATCCATGCAGTGGGTCGCCAGCGGTTTCAGGTGAATAGGGTTTGCCTTGCACGATTCGTTGGACGAGTCGAGTAGTACGACCTTCAGCTGGCCAGGCATCTTCAGGCCTCCTTTGCACTTCGGAGGCCGCTTTGGGCCCCCGCGCCATTAAGCGCACCGTGCCCGGCGGCATCCCCGGTATGGGGCGACCAATCGGCCAGCATGTCACGCGAGTGGGGGGCATTGAGGCGGATTGTAAGTCGCTCGACAAACCGCTCGGCTTCGGCAGCCGTACTGAAACTCACCCGCCAGTGATCCATGCGCACCCAACAGCGTCCCTGCTCAGTGTTCTTCTCGACGTAAATGTTCATCAGGGCCTCCAAAGCATGTATCGATAGACAATGCAGAATGAAGGCGTCCCTGCCGGCAGCGGAGGTGAAGCTCAGGGCGTTATCGCCATGGCACGCCTGCGGCGCCTGAAGTTGTTGTTGATCTGGGTACAGGGTGCGCCAGCGAAGGGTCGAGACATTGATCTGCGTCAGGTTCTTGCGCCATGGGCAATGCCGTTTGTCAGAAGGCGCTCCAGTTGATAAACATCAAATTCGCAAGACCTGCGTGGCAGATGCTTGAGCTACATATCGCAACCTCAGAGGTGTGCCATGGAAACTCCGCAAAGACTGCTGCTGATTGCCTCCCCCCTGATGCGCCGAACCCCGGTCTATGACAGGGCTGCCGCGCTGGCCAAGGCCAAGGGGATGGCGCTGCACATTGTCGCTTTCGACTACGTGGAAGGGCTTGCAACGGCGGGCCTGGTGAATGACCAGGCGCTGGCAGTCATGCGCGAGGGGTATGTGCAGCAGCACCGCGAGTGGCTGGAAACCCAGGCGACATCGATGCGCCGCAGCGGTGTCATCGTCACAACCGAGGTGGTGTGGGTGCAGCACCCCTTGAACGAGATCCTGGTGCACTTGCGTGAGCAGCCGTTCGCCATGCTGATCAAGGCGTTCGAGCATGAGCCCTGGTGGATGCGCGCAATGTTCACCTCGCTGGATATCCAGTTGCTGCGTGAAACGCGAACCCCCTTGCACTTGGTACACAAGGCCAGCCACGCGTTGCCACGAAGGATTCTTGCGGCGGTGGACCTGTCCAGGCCTGAGGATCAGTTCGAAGGTTTCAACGACCAGATCATCAGCGAAGCGTTGAAACTGACATTGCAGTGCAATGCCCAGATCGAGCTGCTGTATGCCTACGACTTGGGTTCCATGTACCTGGACGCAGGCGGCAGCCGGGAACATTCGTTTCTGTTCGATTCGAACCACGCCCAGACCTTGCATGACGCTCAGAGTGCTGCCTTCCAGGAGCTTGCCGAACGCAACGGGATCGCCGCCGAGCACCGCCATATGCGCATAGGCGACCCGGCAAAGGCCCTGGCGATCTTCATGGATAACAATGATATCGACGTGCTGGTCATGGGCAGTTATCACCACCATGGCATCGGCTGGTTCATCGGCAGTACTGCCGAGCGGGTTTTGCATCGGTTGTCCAGCAGTGTGCTGGTGATTTCTCCGGAGCGCTCCAAAGGCTGAAGCACAAGGCCCGCAAGGGCCTAATGCCAGTCAGTTAAGGTTTCATCCTCATTAACTGGGGCCGCTTTGCGGCCCTTCGCGGGCAAGCCCGCTCCCACAGGTACAGCGCAAGCTTGAGATTTTGCGCAATCCTGTGGGAGCGGGCTTGCCCGCGAAGGGCTGCAAAGCAGCCCCATTTGGCTTAACTGACCGGCATTACGCAAGGGCCTTGTTTTTTCATGGCCGCAGGTCAAGTTCGTGCAGGATCTCGCTCACATCCCCGCCAGGGTATCTTGAAGTGAAGCCCAGAGCCTTGACCAGCCGGTGCATGGCATAGTTGCTGGCCAGATCCCTGGAGACCATGCACTGAAAGCCATTTCGTCGTGCGGCTTCAATCAGGTGTTGCATCAGGCGCTTGCCCAACCCCTTGCGCTGCCAGTCTTCGCTGACCGCTACTGCACATTCGCACCGCTGACTGCCAGGTATGCCTGCATAGCGGCTGACGCCGATTTGTTGCAATTGACCGTCTACATGAACCAAGGCGACATAGGCCATGCGCTGGTGATAGTCCACGGGCATGTCTTGCGTGTCCAAGCTAGGCAAGCCGCCGCTGAGCCCGGCAATGAAACGAAAACGCCGTGATTCATAAGCGATGGTGCTCAGAAAACGCTTGTCCCGTTCGCGGTCTTCTTCGCGCAGTGGGCGGATCAGCACCGCCGAACCGTCCTCGAGGTTTTCGACCCAGTGTTCGCAGGTCTGTGGCTGTGCTGTTTGCTGCCCGTTCATGACGCCTCCCGTTGCTTGATCAGTACCTGGTGCAGCCGTTTTAACGTGGCGGGCCGTTTCGGTTCTGACAATCATCAAGTTCAGCCTGGGTAGCGGTTTTCTGATCTGCATCAAGCAACATCGACCCTGCGCGCGGAACATCGTCAGCATCACATCCACTGACGCAAGCGCGGAGGTTCACCATGGGGCAATATCGACAATTGCTGGTGCTGCTGACCGAGGTAGATCCGCATTCCGCCGCTTTGCGCAGAGCCCTTGCCTTGGCGCATGTCAGCGGCGCCAGCGTGCATGTACTGGGTTTGTTCGAGCCGAGCGATCAGCACCTTCTGCGCGAAGAGCGGCTGAATGAGGCCGATATCAAGCGCCAGTACGAACACTATCGCGTTCAGTTGACGGGATTGGTCGAGCGGCATCGCGGCAGCGGTATAACGCTGACGGTCGACAGCCTGAATGCGGAGGATATCCGCAGCCAGGCGATCGATTACATCAGTGAACTGCAGCCCGATATGGTCATCAAGGACAGCGAGGCCGCATCGGCCCTGGCGCGCGTGTTCGGCACCCCACTGGATTGTGCGCTGATGCGAGGTTTCAAAGGCGTCAGCCATTTCGTGCCGGCGGGGGCCATCTCATTGCCGCGGCGTGTCCTGGTCGCAGTGGATACGGCGTTCAGCGAGACGCCTGCTGTGCAGGCGTGCTTCAACCGTGGACTGATTCGTGCTGCCCAGGCGTTGGCCTTGCAGTGTGACGCGCACCTGCATCTGCTATCGGCCTACAACCTGGCAGGGGTATTCGCCTCGGACATGAATGTCACCCAGGCGTGGATCGACGAGATGCGTGAGGCACTGCAGGAGCCTTTCGAGGCGCTGGCCGATGCCGAAGGCGTCGCGCCGGACCGCCGACATTTCATGGAAGGAGGCCCGGTACAGGTGATCCGTGAACAGGTCGCGGCCTTGGACATCGACGCGGTGGTGATGGGCGTGGTGCAGCCCAAAGGCCTGGACAAACTGTTGGGAGACACCACCGAGCGTATCGTCAGCCGCCCACCGTGCAGCGTGCTCGCCGTTCATCCCCAAATAGCCGAAAGTTGGGAGCCTTGGCCATGCAACTGACTTTTCTTGGCGGTACCGGCACCGTTACCGGCAGCAAATTCCTGTTGACCCGTGACAGCACGCGGATATTGGTCGACTGCGGACTCTTCCAGGGGTTCAAGCAACTGCGCCTGCGCAACTGGCAGCCACTGCCCCCGGCGTTGCGGGCACTCGATGCCGTGGTACTGACCCACGCCCACCTTGACCACAGTGGTTATCTGCCGGTGCTGGTTCGGGAAGGCTACCGCGGGCCGATCTACGCCACGCCGGCGACTTGCGCCCTGGCGGAAATCCTCTTGCTCGACAGTGCGCGGCTGCAGGAGGAGCAGGCCGACCATGCCAATCGCCACGGTTACTCCAAGCATGCACCGGCGCAACCGCTCTATACAGAGCAGGATGCCAAAAGGGTCCTGGCATTGTTTCACCCCGTAGAGTTGCATCAGGTGACCATGATCGCCGAGGGCATGGAGTTGCTGTTGCGTACCGCCGGGCATATTCTGGGGGCGGCCACGGTCCAGATCAGCGCCGAGGGGCAGACCGTGCTGTTTTCGGGTGATCTCGGGCGCCCTCAGGATCCGATCATGCGTGCGCCTGAGCTGGTCAGGACGGCCGACGTGCTGTTGATCGAATCTACCTATGGGGATCGCCAGCATCCCGCCGAATCGACCGAGCAGTATTTGGCCAAGATCATCAACGAAACGCTCCTGCGCCACGGCATTACCCTCGTGCCGTCATTCGCCGTCGGCCGTGCCCAACTGCTCATGTACTACCTGTACACGCTCAAGCGCGACCGGCTGATCCCTGATATCCCGGTCTACCTGAACAGCCCGATGGCCACCGACGCCACCGTCTTGTACCAGCAGTACCGCAGTGAACACCGGCTGACCGCAGCCGAGTGCGCCGCCATGTGCATAGGCACGCACATCATCCGGACGGTCGATGAGTCCAGGCACCTGGACCAACTGCGCGAGCCCGCAGTGATCATCGCCGCCAGTGGTATGGCGACCGGCGGACGGGTGCTTCACCACCTCAAGGCGCTGGCCCCCAACCCACGCAACAGCATTCTGTTCTCGGGCTTTCAAGCCGGGGGTACGCGGGGAGCCGATATTGTAGCGGGTGCCCACAGTGTGCGGTTGCACGGCGAGGATGTGCCCATCCGTGCACAGGTGCATGCGATGGAGAATCTTTCTGCGCACGCCGATGCCGACGAAATCATGGAATGGTTGCGCGGGTTCACCCGGCCGCCCCGTCAGACCTATGTCATTCATGGCGAGCCACACGCTGCCGATACCTTGCGGCGGCGCATCAGCCTCGAACTCGGCTGGCAGGTGTGCGTGCCTGAGTATCAGGAAACGGTTGCCATCGACCCAGTGCGCTAGGGGCTGCTTTCAACGCAGCATCAACGAGTTTCAAGGCTTCTCATACAGAGCCTGGGTCGGCGCGGGAGGTATTCATGAACACACAAGCAAGGGCAAAACTCAGAGCCTGGATGCATCGTCCAAAGGGCAGCCTGGGTTGGATCGTGGCGATTCTGGTCTTGCTACTCGCCGCATCGGCCTACCACGGGCTGAGCCCGACCTGGCGCCTGCCCATGCACGATCCGGCCGTGATACTGGCCTTGCTGGCCCTGAGTGTGGCGCTAGGCTGGGCGGTGCAGCGAGGCGTGAAGCGCACTGTCGGCAGGGCCATTTTCAACGGCCAGGAGACAGGCTGGCAGGCCAGGCTGGCGTTCCTTCGCTCGGTGGCCCGGGAGTCGAACATCCTGCTGGTGGTGCTGTTGTGCCTGGGGCTGCTGGGCACAGGCGCCTTGTGGTTGGCAGGACGCTCAGTGACGCAGATCGTGGCGAACTGCGAGGCCAACCTGCAGGCTCAAGTGGACGTACCCGAATATGAAAAACTCTCCACACTTGTCGGCAAACCGGTGTGCACGTGTCTGGCACAGACCTTCATGAAGCGCAACGGGGTGCTACGCATGGCTTTGTTCGAAACGCCCATGCAGGAGGTGAGCGGCTTGAAGGTACTCACACCCGATGATGAGCAGCGCTGCCTCAAACAGTTCGACCTGTTGCCCGAGGAGCCTCAGGCAACCATGCCTTGAATCAGATGCTGGCCGCCGCGTCAGGACAAGTCATGCCGCGGCGGCTTTGGTTCAGCTCAGTACAAGCCGGTGGATTACCTGGCTCGGATCATCAGGGTCGGTGGTCGTGGTAAATCCTGCTGCCTTGGCCATGTCACGCATTGCCTGATTGGCGGCGGAATCGATCGAATACATCTGCCGAAATCCTTTTGCCCGTGCATGATCAGTCAGGTGCTTGAGCAGCAAGCGGCCGAGGCCATGGTGTTGCCAGCTGTCGAGGACCGTGACCGCACATTCGCATTCATCCTTGGCGTCACAGGCAGCGTAACGGGAAATGCCCACTTCTTGCAGTTCGCCGTCGACATGCGCGAGGGCGACGAAGGCCGCTTGTCGGTCCTGATCGACCGCCATCAACTGGTCGAGCATGGCTTCACCGGGCTCCTTGATCTGGCACAGGAAGCGAAAGTGCCGTGATTCAGGTGACAACCGTTCGATGAAGGCTCTTTCGCGCTGCCTGTCCTTGGCTTGCAACGGCCTGATCAGTACATGGGTACCATTGTCCAAAGCATCGATCCAATGCTCGCCGGCGGGCACCGGAAATGAGGTGGGGGCAGGTTGAGGGGAGGGGTTGACTGGAGCCATGGCGGTATCCTCACACGTCTGGAATGAACAGTGGAGATACAGTTTCGTTGCGTGGCCTTGCACCGACTTGATAGTTGTCAATTGCTCGGCTGACAACTGGATTTTGCTGTCAATTTGAGGGAAGAGCGGATGTTACCGGTTCGCACAGCCCAATTGGCCGATGGTAAACAGGCAGCCGGCTTGTGGTCACCGCCGCACCCGGTACTCCATTATTTGGCTTTCCAGTACTTCTGCATTTCCAGGAAGAGGAACGAAGCGGTCCAGGTGATCAACACCAGGCCGGTCAATGCCTGCAGGCCAGTAAGGTACTTGAGGTGCCCGCTCGGGGTGATGTCGCCGAAACCAATGGTGGTATAGGTGGTGAAGGAAAAGTACACGCAGTCCAGGAAACTCCCGTCGAAGTTGCCGCTGAGCGTGCCCCAGCCGTCGGCATGGGCCATCAGGTAATACACCAGGGCAAAGCACCAGACCTCAAGCGCATGGGCCAGTAGTGCGCCGAACACGCCCGCTACGATGCGAAACCGGCTCCAGAGTTTGAGCCGTGGTAGCCAGTCATTCAGGCGCAGCAGGCATTCGTAGTGAATGATCACCACCAGGATCACGACCAGCATGTTGATCAGCGTGACAGTGAGCATCGCAGGTACTCCTGCCCTGATTGGCGGTTCATTTCAAGTTGTCGACCAACGCATGGATGGTAGCTCATTGGCCTGCCGCAGCAACGGCAGGAACTCAGCACACGATTGACAAATGTCAGGCTGCTGCAGGCGGCGTTACCGATACTCAGGGTGACTTGGCACGCACGAGGGTATGGACATGCAACGCTATCTGCTTTTGGGGTTGACGAGCCTGTTACTGGCGACGGGGTCAGGCTGCAGCCCTTGGCACACCGAGGAATACGATGCGCGCCTGGCGTCAGCAGAGGACAATGCTGCCACTGCGCGGTTGCGTGCCGATCAGGTGTGCTACCGCATCGATCTGGTAGAGCAGACTGCCAACGAGGCACTGCGCAGGGCGACCCTGGCTCAGGACCAGGTTCAACAACTGCTGCAGCAGTCCAGACGCAAGTAGCCGCCATGGCACAGCGTTGGTTGAACTCCAGCCTGTTGTTGGTGTGTGTGCTGGCTTTGCTGACTGGCGGCTTGGCCTACCTGGCGCAACAGCCCGCTTGGGCGGCGCTGGCCTGGGCGACTGGCGGCGCCTTCATGGCACTGGTACTGGTGGTGGAAATGGCCAGACGCCTGGCCAGGGGGGAGGCGGGCATTGATCTGATAGCCCTGCTGTCGATAGGCGCAGCCTTGATCCTCGAGCAGATGCTGGTCGCCGCGCTGGTTGCGTTCATGCTGGCCACCGGCCGTGCGTTGGAAGCCTTCAGCTTGCGCCACGCCGAGCGCGAATTGCGCGCGCTGATCCAGCGTGCGCCCCAGCGTGCCTGGGTCCAGGAACACGATGGGCTGCGCGAGGTTGCGGTGGATCAGGTTCAGCCTGGGCAGACCCTGCTGGTGCGTCTGGGGGACATCGTGCCGGTCGACGGGCAGTTGAAAAGTGACCAGGCCATCCTGGACGAGGCCGCGCTGACCGGCGAATCGTTACCTGTAACGCGCCATGCTGGCGAACACGTAGCCAGCGGGGTGTGCAACGCCGGCGCGCCGATTTGGCTGCTGGCCACGCACACGGCGGCACAAAGCACTTATGCGGGCATCGTGCGCCTGGCCGAGGCGGCACGCCAGTCACGGGCACCTTTCGTGCGCCTGGCCGACCGCTACGCGCTGGCGCTCATTCCGCTGACGATGCTGGTCGCTGCGCTCGCCTGGTGGATCAGCGGCGACATCCAGCGGGTACTGGCCGTTCTGGTTGTCGCCACGCCATGCCCGCTGATTCTGGCGGTGCCGATTGCCATCTTGTCGGGTATCTCGCGTGCGGCACGGCGGAACATTCTGGTGCGCGATGGTGCAGTGCTGGAAGCGCTCGCCGGGGTTCGCCAGGTGTTTCTCGACAAGACCGGCACCCTGACCAGTGGCCATGCCCGACTGCAATCGATCGAGGTCAAGGGGGAGGGGGTACCGCTGCAGATTCTGCAGCGGGCCGCATCGTTGGCCCAGGCATCCACCCATCCAATTTCACAGGCCATCGTTGAGGCTGCCCGTTCGCGAGGCTTGCCACTATCAACGCCGGAAAACGTCCAGGAAAGCCCGGGCCAGGGGCTTGCCGGGCGAGTTCAGGGCAAAGCCGTGCGCGTGGGCGCGCTGGCTTATGTACAGGATGGCAAGGACGAGGAGGCGTGGGCACGGACACGCTTGCAACAATTGGACTATCTGGCCAGCAGCGGTAGTTTCGTGGCGGTGGACGGTGAATTGAAAGCGCTGTTGCGGCTGGCCGATGATGTGCGCCAGGAAACGCCTCAGACCCTGCGTCGGCTCCGTGCGCGTGGCATCGAGAAGATCGTGATGCTTACGGGCGATCGCCCACAAACGGCCGAAATGATCGCGCTGACGGCAGGCATCGACGAGCTGCATTCAGGCCTCTCGCCTGGGGACAAGATCCGGCTGGTGCAGCAGGGCTGCCGCGAAGGTCAGACCTTGATGGTTGGTGATGGCATCAATGATGCGCCTGCGCTGGCTGCTGCCGATGTCGGGGTTGCCATGGGTGCTGCCGGCGTCACCGCCTCGGCGCAGGCAGCCGGCGTAGTCTTGCTGGTTGACCGCCTGGACCGTTTGATCGAGGCGCTGGACATCGCCCGGCATGCGGTGCACATCGCCCGTCAGGGCGTATGGGTGGGCATGACCCTGTCGTTGCTGGCCATGCTGGCCGCTGCTGCAGGTTACTTGCCAGCGGTGATGGGAGCGCTACTGCAGGAAGGCATCGACTTGCTGGTCATCGTCAATGCGTTACGCGCCCTTGGCCCTTTGGCCGGGGACGGGCGAAACGGGCTTGGGGTAGCGAACCTGGAGCGCATGAGCGACGAACATCGGCAACTGCAGGGGCTTCTGACCGAACTGAGCCAGATGGCCGGGGATTTTTCCAGTCGACCCACCGTGCAGGCCCGGACCGACCTGAATCACCTCGTCGCCGCCCTGCATGAGCTACTGGAGCGTCACGAGCGGGATGATGAACAACGCTTGTATCCATTGTTGAGCCGCTACATGGCTGGTGATGACCCCCTTTCGGCAATGAGCCACTGCCACCGCGAAATTTTCCGTCAGATCCAGTTGCTGTCACGCATGAGCAAAGATTTTGTCCAGGCAGCGGCCAGCCCGAGCGCTGACGATATCCAGCACCAGCTCATCCGTCTGGACACACTTGCGCAATTGCACTTCGACCAGGAAGAAGCGTTGTATCGCTATCTGGACAAGCGCTGAATCAGTGCCTGTCGAAACAGCCCGGCGCGCTTGACGCCGCCCATGGCAATAGAGCAACGCTCAGCACTACCAGGTGCGAGGTGGCGTCTGGGAGCCTTGATATTTATCAAAAACGAACCTGCACCTGCTTCGATAATGACAATCGCATGCAACCCAACAGCCGCGCCGGGGAGGTGTCCCATGAAGCCGTATCGCCGGATTCTGCTAATCATGACCGAGGCCCGTGCCAATGCCGCGCTGCCCCGGGCCATGGCATTGTCTGCGGCGTCGGGGGCGAGCTTGCAAGTACTGGGTATCCACGAATCGGGTGAACTGCGCCTGCGTCATGAATTGCAGGAGGACTCGCTACCTTCGGTCTCATTCGTGCACTTCAGCACCGAACTCAAAGCGCTGCTGGATGAGCATCAATTCGTTGGGGCTCGGCCAGGTTTCGAGGCCGTAGAAACCTCCAATCCGCGCGATGAACTGCCAGCCTGCATTGCCCGCTACGCACCTGATCTGGTGATCAAGGACTGCCCGGGCCATTCCCTGCTCGACCAGATAGCCCGGACCTCGCTAGACCAAGTGTTGCTGCATGGAAGTGAGACGCCGTTGCTGTTCGTACCGGCGGATGCCCCAGCCATCCCCCAGAACATTCTGGTCGCAGTGGATGTCGCCAACCCGTCGCCACACAACGACGCCCTCAACCATGCCTTGGTCGCGGCAGGTCAGCAACTGGCGACTCAATGCAAGGGCCAGTTGCACTTGCTCTCGGCTTACGACCTGCCCATCGCCATGTTGGCCAACCCTGACCTTGCCGGCCCCTGGGCGAACCAGTTACGCGAGTCACTGCAGTTGCCTTTCGATGCGTTGGCCGATGCACATGGCGTTGCCCATACGCAACGGCATTTCAGCGAAGGCGCGCCCCTGCGCGTGATCAAGTCCTACATCGCCACGCTGAAGATCGATGTGGTGGTGGTCGGCGTTGTGCAGGCCAGGCGTTGGGCCAAGGTGATCGGCGATACCACCGAGCGGCTTGTAAGCCATGCACCGTGCAGTATCGGGGTTATGCCGAGATAAGGCAAAAATTAGGACATTCGTTCTGTAAATATATGATTTAAAAGGTTATTCGAGAGGCCGTGGCTTGCTGGTCATCCACCGTCTGGCTAGCCGTCTATGCTGATGCTTTTGCCTCGCTTGGGGGATGTGTTCAATGGCATCGGTGGAAAGAACAGCCTACCCTATCTTGCCCAGTCAGCTACCGGCCAAGGAGCTTCATCGAAGCTATTCCCTGTCTGATTCAGAGATCGAATGGGTCAACAACACCGCTAAGAGTCCAGCGCTCTCGATTGGGCTGGCAATCCAGTTAAAGGTGTTTCAGCAGCTGCACTATTTCGTTCCGTTCGAGGAGCTTCCTCAGGAACTCATCAGTCATGTCCGGCAATGCCTCCGCTACGGCGCACGAATAGCTCCACGCTATAGCAATCCCCGCACCCTTTACCGGCACCAAGCAGCGGTACGGCAGTACCTGCAGGTTACCCCCTTCTACAGCAGCGACGGGCTAGCGGTCACTGAGCAGATCGCACGTGACTGCGCTGTAGTTCTTGAGCAGCGAGTCGATCTCATCAATGCCATGCTTGATGAGCTGATTCAGCGTGGCTATGAGCTTCCGGCTTATTCGACGCTCAACAACCTCGCAGAAACCGCCTTGGCGAGTGCCCAGGAAGTTACCTTCAACCTAGTCGTGACTCGAGCGCCAATCGAGGTGATCTACAAGCTGAAGGAGCTGCTCGACACCGACTTCGGCCGGCGCCAGAGCGATTTCAATGCGCTGAAACAGGCACCCAAGAAGCCATCTCGCAAGCACCTGGAGGTGCTGATCGACCACTTGGCCTGGCTAGAGAGCTTCGGGGACCTGGAGGCCATCTTTGAGGGGATCGTCGATGCCAAGATTCGCCACTTTGCTGCCCAAGCCGCGGCGGCGGACGTCTCCGAGCTGAAGGACTGCTCGCTGCCGAAGCGCCACACGCTGATGCTGGCCTTGATATATCGAATGCGTGTGCGAACTCGGGACCACCTGGCCGAGATGTTCATCCGGCGGATTTCGACGATCCATAAACGCGCCAAGGAGGAGCTGGAACAAATCCAGGCGCGACAACGCCAGAAGCTGGAGCAGTTGGCGGCGACCCTGGACGGCGTGGTGCAGATTCTGGTTCAAGAACCGGATGACCAGGAAGCTGGCAGCCTGATTCGGGAATACCTCTCCCCTGATGGCAATCTGGATCGGTTGCGTGAGACTTGCGCCGAAGTCCAAGCTACCGGCGGTAATAACTACCTGCCGTTGATCTGGAAGCACTTCAGGTCCCATCGCTCGCTGTTGTTCCGTCTCAGTCACCTTCTCCAACTGGAGCCCACGACTCAGGATCGGTCGCTGACTCAGGCACTTCAACTGATCCAGGACAGCGAGAATCTACACCGCGAATGGATCGACGAGCACGTCGATTTGTCGTTTGCGTCGGAGCGCTGGGTCAAGGTCGTTCGTCGCCCTTCGAGTGAGGGGCCACCGACCAACCGGCGCTATCTGGAAGTTTGCGTTTTCTCCTACCTGGCCAGCGAGCTGCGATCCGGCGACATGTGCGTACAAGGGTCGGTATCCTTCGCCGACTATCGCAAGCAGTTGCTACCCTGGGAGGAATGTCTCCAGCGACTACCGGCCTACTGCGAAAAGATGGGGCTGCCTGGCACAGCGAAGGAGTTTGTTGCCTCTCTCAAGACCCAGTTGGAGGAAACCGCGCAACAACTGGACGAGAAATTCCCATCATGCCGAGGGGACGTATCGATTAACGAAGCTGGAGAACCGGTGTTGCGCCGAGTAGCGGCGCGGGACATCCCCCCTTCGGCCATCTCGCTGCAGACGGCGCTTATGCAGCGCATGCCGGCCAGGCATGTGCTCGATATCATGGCTAACATCGAGCATTGGATTCAGTTCACGCGGCATTTCGGGCCCATGTCCGGTAACGAGCCGAAGCTCAAAGAGCCTGCCGAGCGCTACCTGATGACGATCTTCGCCATGGGCTGCAACCTAGGCCCTAGCCAGGCTGCACGGCATCTGACCGGTAATGTCACGCCACACATGCTGTCCTATACGAATCGCCGTCACCTCTCGCTGGAAAAACTGGACAAGGCTAACCGCGAGTTGGTGGAACTCTACCTTCAACTTGATCTGCCCAAGCTCTGGGGCGATGGCAAGGCGGTGGCTGCGGACGGCACGCAGTTCGACTTCTATGATGACAACCTGCTGGCCGGCTACCACTTTCGCTACCGCAAAATGGGAGCCGTGGCCTATCGGCACGTGGCCAACAACTACATCGCCGTGTTCCAGCACTTCATCCCGCCGGGCATCTGGGAGGCGATCTACGTGATCGAGGGGCTGCTCAAGGCTGATCTCAGCGTCGAGGCTGACACGGTGTACTCCGATACCCAAGGGCAGTCGGCCACGGTGTTTGCCTTCACCCATCTGTTGGGCATCAATCTGATGCCACGTATTCGCAACTGGCGCGACCTGGTGATGTGCCGGCCGGATCGCGGTGCTTCGTACAAGCATATCAACCGCCTGTTCACCGACACTGCCGACTGGAACTTGATCGAAACCCACTGGCAGGATCTGATGCAGGTCGCATTGTCGATCCAGGCCGGCAAGATTTCCTCGCCCATGCTGCTGCGCAAACTCGGCTCCTACAGCCGGCGCAACAAGCTCTACCATGCGGCTCAGGCACTGGGCAGCGTGATCCGTACGATCTTCTTGCTCAACTGGATCGGCAGTCGCGAGTTGCGCCAGGAGGTCACCGCGAACACCAACAAGATCGAGTCCTACAACGGTTTCTCCAAGTGGTTATCTTTCGGCGGCGATGTGATTGCTGAAAACGATCCGGACGAGCAGCAGAAACGGCTGCGCTACAACGACATGGTGGCCTCGTCGGTGATCCTGCAGAACACTGTGGACATGATGCGCATCCTGCATAAACTGGCCCGCGAGGGCTGGCAGTTCACCGATGAGGACGTGTCGTTCCTCAGCCCCTACCTGACCAGCAACGTCAAGCGCTTCGGTGAGTTCAACCTCAAGCTCAATAGGCCACCGGAGCCCTGGATCAAGGACTCGGTATTCCAACAGGCCGCCGGCTCGCTTCGAGCCAACACGGCCAGCAAGACCGGTGCCTAGGAGGCAACATGATCGAGATCCCTCCCGCGACTTTTCGAGTCACACCCTACGGAGAAGTGGATGGTGTAGCACTGGACAAGCTGCGAGCCAGCTTCGACACCTCCCAGCTTCTGCGACTGGTTGACCAATTCGATGCCTGTCTGGCTGAGTTAGGTGGAGTTGTGGCTGTCCGAGATGAGCTGCTGAAGCTTCATGCGATGGCCCTAACCCTTGTAGAGGGTGTGCCACTGACAGTACCTACTGAGAATGCCTGCATCTGGACGGAGGCTGAGTCGCTGCAACAGAATCTCGAGACCCTCGCTGGGTGGGTGCGCTCTGCTCAAGCTGGAATAATCCCCTTGGTCAATCTAGCGCCCGACCACGAACAGTAAGCACTTGGGAGAGTGCCTATATTGTAAATGCGCAGGCTTGAGGAAAGACCATCTCTTGCCGGATTAAATCTTCGACAGCGGCAATCCAATACTTATCGAGCGACCAGCCGAAGAACTTGACCTGTCTCACCCGAGCGTCAGGGGCCAGCACCAGATGGCGAGTGGCCTTGGCCAGCGTTACGATCAACAGTAAGCTCCAAAAGGGTTCCCGCAGGACGCCAGCCACTACTGTGAGTGGATCACCAATAATATGTACCCAGCTGATCAGCAGCGACCAGCGCCCGAAGCGGTGATAAGCCTGCTGGGTCTTTTCCAGTTTTTCTTCGCTGACGGGAAACCAGCGTTTGTGTCGGTAGTGTTCGATAAAACGGCCCAACAGCCAGTTCAGTGCTTAGCCCAGTACATTGCCCGTGGTCGCCACGGCCAGCCGTGTCCAGGCGGCATAGGGGTCGGTCAGCAGCAAGCCGACCAGCACCGCTTCCGGCTGCATGGGCAGCAGCGTGGCGGCACCGAAGGCGGCGAGGAACAGGCCGAAATAGCCGGATAACTCGCACATCAGGCTAGGCGTTCAGGCCGATCCAGCCATGGACACCCACGTAAATCCCCACACCGATGATCAATAGGCTGGACAGGTACGGAGCGCGACGCGCCACAGCACCAAGCCAGGGCCAGCGATTGGACGCCTGGCGTGCTCCGATAGCGGCGGCAGCACCAACGGTAACCAGGGTGATGGCCAGGCCAATGCTGAAGCACAACACCAGCACGGCTCCCAGCGCGACTTCCTTCACTTGTAGGCAGAGCAGCAGCACGGTGATCGCTGCCGGGCAAGGAATCAGCCCGCCCGTCAAACCGAACAGGATGATCTGGCCCGTGGTGACGTTGCGATTGCTAAAGCGCTTGCGGATATCGTTGGCATGCGCCCGCTCATGGGCATCCTGGTAGCCCTCCAACGACAGCTCCAGGCCCTCCAGTTCTGCATGATCATGGCCATGACCGTGGCCGTGCTCGTGGAACTCCAGATCATAGTCGTGAGAATGACCGGCATGGCCGAGGCTCAGGCGCGCTGTGAATTCGTGGGGTTCGGGAATCTCGTCCACTGACTCCAGGTAGTCACCTCGGTCGACGAAGCGAAACTGCTGGGCCAGGCCATCGGGGCGGGTCGTCAGCAGGCTCATTTCAGCTGCCGACCAGGCATGGCCAGTCAAGATATTCAGTCGCCAGCGCGGAGGGACGCCCTCTTCGAAGATCGACAGTTCGATGCGCCCATGCCCGGTGTCGATGCGCTGCATTTCATCGTGGTGGTGATAGTCATGCTGAAGATCATCGCCTTCCTCGAAGCGCCACATCTGCTCGCCACGCCAGGTGCGCCAAAGCATCCACAGGGCGATGGTGATAATTATGGCGGCGGACGCAAGCTGGAAATACGGCTCGGTGGTTTCGGCATTCAGGTTCTGCCCCAGGTACATGCCGGCCATGGCCACCAGCCAAACCACTGCGGTGTGGGAAAGCGTTGAGGCCAGTCCCAGCAGAACAGCCTGCTTCACCGTGCCGCGAATGGCCACGATAAACGCCGCCATCATGGTTTTCGAATGCCCTGGCTCTAGGCCATGCAAGGCTCCCAGCAGGATGGCACTGGGGAAGTACAACCAGGCCTGCGAGGCTCCCTGTTGCAGCAGTTCAGCGAAGCTCGACATGGGAAAAGGCCTAGAGGTACTTAGTGATTTGCTTGAAGTCTTCGAGCGATGCGCGTTCACCTGTCGCGAGTGCTTCGACGGTGTGTTCCAGGCAGTGATCGATATGGTCTTGGATAAGCACACGCTTGGCCTGGCAGACGGCTTTTTCCACGGCATGCAGTTGCTGAGCGATGTCGACGCAGGCCCGGCTGTCTTCGATCATGCTGACGATGCTGCGCAGGTGGCCCTCCGCACGCTTCAACCTTTTGATGATATCGCTATGACTTTGGTGCTGATGGCCGTGTTCGTGATCGCTCATGCCTTGAGTCTCATGCATCGATGAATTACGCTCGCATCCTATCCCCCTGGGGGGGATATGGTCAAACCAACTACCCCTTCAGAACAACCATCCGCTTAGGCATCAAAAGAAACACGACATGCTCAGCAACCCCATCAGCACTAAGGTGATTTTTGCCCTTGCTCTGGCCATCTTGATAGCCTGGGCCGGGCACACCTCTGCGCTCTTTATGGGTTCGAGTCAGCCAGTCGGGAGTGGCAACAATGGCGCACATTCGCATACCCATGGTGACGAGGCGCTCGCCTGTGCTGCATACGGGGATCACTGCCACTCACCGCTGACCGCCGACCATGTGCATGAAACACCGCACCTGACCACGCTGCTCAGCATCAGCACGCTGCCTGAACGTACGCAGCCGATACCCGCCCCTCGTTACTCCATTCCTCCAAGCCCGATCTTCCTGATTGAACGGCCACCGCGCGCCACATTCGTGCTCTGACATAGGCTGCTGTGCGGCCCAAGACCCCTTTAACTCAGGACTCAACCATGGATTCGTTATCCATGAGCGCAATGGGCGCATTTGTCGTGCGTCCGAATCGCTCGTTATTACTGCTGCTGTTGTTTATGGGCACCTCGAATAACGCGAGGTTTTCAGTGAATCCGACCGCCAAATGATGGCCATGATCGAATTCGGTTCGATTTCTGCGGCGAATCACCGCTTTCTGGGCGGTGTCGCCCCGTTTTTCTTCCGAATCGCCCTCTGCAGCGGCGATTCGGCCCACTCCGGGCGTCAGAAGGCCTTGATTCCCGCCTTCTGGAAGTACACCAGCCGCTTCAAGTTGTAGCAGGCCGCCATCATCGTCATCGCAAAGTTCGCGCGCCCCTGTCCGATGGTACGGATCAACTTGCCGCCCATCTGCTCGATGCTCGCGAACACGTGCTCCACTCGGGCACGCGTCTTGGCGATGCGGTGGTTGCGCCGTTGCTGACACTCGGAAAGGGGCTTGTTGCGGTACCCCTTCCTCTGGATCTGATTACGATAGCCGTGATCCTTGAGCCAGCCCTCCCGGTCTGCGCTGGTGTGGCCTCGGTCCGCATAGACATCGCGGCTCGTGTTGCTCCGGTCGATGAGCGCATCGAAGTGCTTGCTGTCATGGACGCTGGCCGTATCAGTCTCGAATTTGCGGATGATCTTGTACTTCTTGTCCACGTTGACCGAGAGCTTGTAGCCGAAGTGGTTCTTGCCGTGCTTCTGCGTCCAGGTGGCATCCGTATCCTTCTGGCGCCGTTTGGCTGGCTTCCAGTTAGCCGGCATCGCGCCTTCCCTGACCAGCTTGTTCTCCTCACGGCTGTTACGTTGCTTGGGAGCAGGCACCAGCGTGGCATCGACGATTTGGCCGCCGCGGGCGATGAATCCGTGCCGGAGCAGTTGGGCCGTGACACCGTCGAACAGGACCTTCGCGCCGGCGTCGCCGATGCGGTTCTCGAACGTCCACACGGTCGTTCGATCCGGAATATTGACCGCGCTGGCCAACCCGCAGAATCGCTTGTAGCTCATCCGGTCAAGCAACTGGTACTCCATCTGTTCATCCGACAGGTTGTACAGCCGCTTGAGCACCAGAATCCGCACCATCGTCTCCGTCGGATACGGCGGGCGACCGCCTTGAGGGCTGACAGGGCGCGGCGCTACCCGATCGACTTCCGCCGCAAGTGCCGCGAAATCGATGTACGACTCGATCTGGGCCAGCGGATCTCCAAGCGTGTCGATCTTCTTCCGATGATGTTCGTCAGCGAACAGGTCCGTCTTGATGGCAGTGCGCTTCTTCATGGCTGGTGTCAGAGAACGAAATCAGGACAACGCAATTTTACCAATCGCAGGGGGCCGAGGTTTTTCGAGGTGCCCTTTATCCACCAGGCCTATCAGCAAGCGCTGAACGACCCTGCTGGAGTGTTGCAGCCATGAGCAACATGCCACAGAGCGACGAATTGGATGCCCTCTCGTTGAAAGGCCGCAGTGGCTTTACCCGCATTATTTATGCCACTAGATACTCGCTGGCAGGCTTGCGGGCAGCGTTTCAAGGCGAAGCCGCTTTCAGGCAGCTGCTGTTATTAAATGCAGTGCTTCTGCCGCTGGCTTGTCTGGTGGATGCAACGCCCAGTGAGCGCGTGTTACTGATACTCGTGCCGATGCTGGCGTTGATAGTGGAGCTACTCAACTCAGCCATAGAGAGCACTGTTGACCGTATTTCCCTGAGCATCCACCCACTGTCTAAACAAGCCAAGGATATGGGAAGTGCGGCGCAACTCATTGCACTGATACTGATTGCCCTTACTTGGGGTTTGATCCTGTTATAGCTCCCCATTCTTAAATTATAAAAGGCTACCCATTATGCCTCCCCGCATACCAGCGTCCGCTGATGCCTCCAATGCGAAAGAAAAACTTGGCCTTAGCGAACACCTGGCCTCCCTTTTTGGCAGTGCAGCGCTGTTAGTAGCTTTGCTGACCCTGTTACGCGTGGCCCTATTACTTTTCAACCGAGAGCTGATTGGAGCTACCGCGTGGACCAGCCTGGCAGAAGCGTTTTTTAATGGCCTGCGTTTCGACTTGCGCTTAGTGGTCTATATCTGCGCACCACTGACCCTGGCATTGGCATATCGCCCGGCAATGGTCTGCCGGACATGGCAACGCATTTGGCTGGGGACTTGCGCAGCGGTAGCTATCCTGCTCGGCATGATTGAACTGAACTTCTATCGAGAGTTTCATCAGCGTCTCAACGCATTGGTCTTTCAATATTTGCAAGAAGACCCGGCAACTGTGCTGAGCATGCTCTGGTATGGCTTTCCAGTGCTGCGCCTACTGGGTGCCTGGCTGGCGTTGAGCGCTCTCTTTTTCGTACTGCTGGGTTGGCTGGATATACGCACTCGTGGCAAGGGCCGCTCAACCGTCGAGTCGCGCCGAACAATGAATAAGCTCGGTCATGGTATGGCGCTGCTGCTTTGTCTGGCTATATCGGTCGTTGTGGCGCGAGGTACTTTGCGGCAAGGGCCGCCACTACGCTGGGGGGATGCATTTACCACAGACTCAATGTTTGCCAACCACCTAGGCCTCAATGGCACCTTGAGCCTTTATGCCGCGGCCAAGAACCACTACTCAGGTGATCGCGCCGACAAGGTTTGGAAGAGCCGCATGCCCGCAGATCAAGCGACGACCCTGACACGCGATCTCTTATTCACCGAACACGACCGCCTAGCAGACCAGAACACAGCAGCGATCCGCCGCGATTTCCAGCCCCCACAAGACAGGCGCCTGCCGATCCGCAATGTCGTAGTGATTCTGATGGAGAGTTTTGCTGGGCACTTTGTTGGCGCGCTCGGCAGCGAAGCTGGCATCACACCGAACTTCGACCGACTGGCTCAGGAGGGTGTGCTGTTTCGCCGCTTCTTCGCTAATGGCACCCATACCCATCAAGGCATGTTTGCCAGCATGGCCTGTTTCCCAAATTTACCCGGTTTCGAGTACTTGATGCAGACTCCGGAAGGAGGCCACCAATTCTCCGGTCTGGCTCAGTTGCTTAGCACTCGCGACTTCGACGATCTGTATGTCTACAACGGCGATTTTGCCTGGGATAACCAACGTGGCTTTTTCAGCAACCAGGGCATGACACGGTTTATCGGTCGTAATGACTTTGTTGACCCCGTGGTATCTGACCCGACATGGGGAGTGGCTGACCAGGATATGTTTGATCGCGCTGCAGAAGAACTGTTCAAGCAAGACCCGAAGAAACCCTTCTATGCACTCCTGCAAACGCTTTCAAACCATACGCCTTACGCGCTGCCAGGTGTGTTGCCTGTTGAGCCCGTGACAGGGCAAGGTTCGCTTGATCAGCACCTGACAGCTATGCGTTATTCTGACTGGGCTCTGGGACGATTTTTTGAAAAGGCTCGTAAAGCGCCTTATTTCAAAGACACCCTATTCGTGGTCGTGGGTGACCATGGCTTTGGTGCTCAAGAGCAGTTAACCGAGATGGATCTGTACCGGTAATCCCCCCTGAAATCAGCCCTCGTCAGAAGTAGAATTTTCTCCTAATCGGATCAAGGAAATTTTGCGTGAAGACATCGCGTTTTTCGGACAGCCAGATCATCGCCATCCTCAAGCAGGCTGAAGCCGGCAGCCCAGTTCCGGCGCTGTGCCGCGAGCATGGCATCAGTTCGGCGACCTTCTACAAGTGGCGTGCCAAGTTCGGCGGCATGGATGCATCATTGATGACCAGGCTGCGTGAACTGGAAGAGGAGAACCGTCGGCTCAAGAAGATGTACGCCGAGGAGCGCCTCAAGGCCGAGATCATCCAGGAGGCCATGGCAAAAAAGTGGTAAAGCCATCTCAGCGGCGCGAGATGGCGCAGCAGGCGGTTCGTTCAGGCAAAGCCAGTATCAAATTAGCGTGCCTGTCGTTTGGTATCAGCACGACTGAACCGCCCCGGGTTTCGCGGAGGCTCCACCCTTTGAGAGAATGGAGCCCATATGAGCAAGCACACCAAATTTTCCCCTGAAGTCCGTGACCGGGCCATCCGTATGGTTTATGAGGTCCGGGAGTCCCGCACATCGCAGTGGGCCGCCATTGAGGCCGTGGCCAGCAAGATCGGCTGCACCGCCCAGACGTTGAGCAGTTGGATTCGGAAGGCGGCTGCGCCTGCGGCCCCCTCCGCCTCGGGCACTGATGCCCGCGTCAAGGAACTGGAGCGCGAGGTTCGTGAGCTCAAGCGAGCCAACGAAATCCTCAAGGTCGCCAGCGCTTTTTCCGCCCAGGCGGAGCTCGACCGCCGTTTGAAGTGATCTGGCAGCTGATCGACAAGCACCGGCAAAGCTTTGGAGTCGAGCCACTGTGCCGCGTGTTGCAAGTGTCTCCATCGGCTTACCGGCGCCATGCTGCACGGCTACGTGACCGCTCACGACGCTCCGCCCGAGCGATCCGTGACGAGGAACTTGCTGTACAAATTCACCGTGTCTGGCAGGAAAACTACGAGGTCTACGGGGCTAGGAAAGTCTGGCGGCAGATGCATCGCGAACACCAGGTGGTTGCGCGCTGCACAGTGGAACGGTTGATGCGTGAAATGGGGCTCTGCGGCGTAACGCGGGGCAAAACGGTGAAAACCACACAACCCGATCCTGACAATGCCAATCCCAGGGATCTGGTAAAGCGCCAGTTCACGGCCGAACGTCCCAATCAGCTCTGGGTCGCCGATTTCACATTCGTTTCAACCTGGCAGGGATTTGCTTATGTGGCGTTCATCGTCGATGTCTACTCACGGTTTATCGTAGGCTGGCGTGTCAGCCGACACATGCGCACAGAGTTTGTTCTGGATGCTCTGGAACAGGCGCTTCACACTCGTCGGCCTGAGCCCCACCGGCTGGTTCATCACAGCGATAGGGGCTCGCAATATCTGTCGATTCGCTACAGCGAGCGGCTGGGCGAAGCTGGCATCGAACCCTCGGTTGGCAATACCGGTGACAGCTACGACAACGCACTGGCAGAGACCATCAACGGCCTCTACAAGACCGAACTGATCCATAAGCGAGGGCCGTGGAAAAGCGTAGACAGTCTGGAGTGGGAAACGCTGAAGTGGGTGACCTGGTTCAACCATCAGCGCCTGCTGGAGCCAATTGGAAATAGGCCACCGGCCGAGTTTGAGGCACTATATGAACAGAGTCAGGCAACCATATCGGTTGCTGCCTGACTCAAACAAAACAGCCTCCGCGAAACCCGGGGCGGTTCAATTAGACGGATAGCTGCTAGCGCACTGGTCCTGATAATTTTTGCACTGTGTAATACCGCAGGTGCGAATCCATCCAGGGTATTTGGCTGGATTGAGGAGGGGCTGCTGCTTCCTGAAAAAGTCTCGGTGAAAATCAAGCTGGATACCGGCGCACTGACATCGTCTATGGATGCCAAAGATTTGGAGCGTTTCGAAAGGAATGGCGAGAAATGGGTGCGTTTCAAAGTTGAAGTGAAAGACAGTGACACAGGCAGAGCAGCCAGCATCCCTTTCGAGCGAAGGGTCGAGCGTAACGTCAAAGTCCGTGGTGCTGGCGGCGCTGAGCACCGCCCCGTGGTAGTGATGAAGATGTGCATTGGCAACCAGCTTTTACAACGAACAATTCTCCCTGAAGAACCGGGAAAAAATGCTCCATCCGGTTTTGATCGGCCGTCGAGCACTGGAGCACCTAGGAGCGGTGGATGTATCACGCACCTTCACTCAGGAGCCCAAGTGCGAGAAAGCCGACCCGGCGCAGAGCGGGTATAGAGTTTCCAGGCTCCGATCAACAGAGCCAGCCAGAGCAAGATGACCACCAGCGCAGCGCCCCGGCTCACTGGGCGGTGTTGCTGTGTGCTTTCCCATTCAAGGGCCTGCTGGCGGCATTCGTCCAGTACGTGATCGGGCATCAGCTTGATTACTAGCCAGATGGCCAAAGGTAGCAAGATCACATCGTCCAGGTAGCCAAGGACCGGAATGAAGTCTGGAATCAGATCGATTGGGCTTAGGGCATAAGCGATTACGATCATCGCTATAACCTTCGGCAACCATGGCGTTTGCGGATGCCGGCAACTAAACCACAGCATCATAACTTGCTGTTTCAGGGCCTTGGCCCAGCCGCGAACTCGTTGCAATACGTTACTCACTTTCTAGAATCCGTAGCCAACCAGCGCCAATAGCTTGCGGTGGCCGAGTTTGTCGGCGACGTAGCCGGAGGCCATCTTGGTGTAGCTGGCCAATGCATCAGCAATATCTTCGATGGTGCCAAGTGCCGCCGCCGGAATGCCCAGTTGTGGGATAAAAATAAAGATTCATCCTAATAACCTCACGTAACGCCCATTTTACGAGGGGCAATGATTAGCAAAGGTGCTTAAAGTTTCATCCTAAGAAATGGCATACAGCCAAAAGGGGTGTAAACCGTGAAAATAAAGTTTCATCCTGATCTTGCATGCATTACGAAGTACCGCCGGCCTCAGTTGATGCCTGATCGGTGGATATCCTCCATGGAGATCTCCTTGGCGACCCCGGAGATGTCGACCATGAGGACAATCATGCAGAACAAAGGAGGAGCAACGCATAGGTACTGGGCAAGCTCGATTGACCTCTGCCTTGTGAATGTCCGTTCAAGTCCCAGGGCTGAGTTACGTCGTAGCGCCGACCTTCGGTGTGTCCCACCACGCGGGCCAACGCGGTTTCAGTGCCGGAACGCATGTCCAAGGGCTCGGTGGCGAGCCAGATGCTATCGACGCGAGTCGCTGAGCGACCCTACGTGTTGGCGCTGATGGAAAATTGACCCACCCTGCCGATTGAAATTTGACCCAGGGCGGATTGCTGATTTTGTTACCAGCAACTGTGGATAAGTCTACCAGCGCAGCTGCTGTTGCCCCCACTCCTTCGCTAGCCCAGTTCAGTTGTTTAAGACCTGCCACACGCAGCCATGTAGCAGGCCGTCGTCGCCATGAAATCAGAACGGCTCATCGTCCTCCGGTTCTTGGCCGCCCTTACGCTTTCGCTCCCGTGATTTGATCTTGGCCTGGGCCGCCAAGCTACTGTGTTGCAGGCGATAGGACTCGTTACCGGTTTCGACGATGTGGCAGTGGTGGGTCAGCCGATCCAGCAGGGCGGTGGTCATCTTGGCGTCGCCGAACACGCTCGACCATTCGGCGAAGCTCAGGTTGGTGGTGATCACCACGCTGGTGTGTTCGTACAGCTTGGACAGCAGGTGAAACAGCAACGCACCGCCAGCCTGGCTGAACGGCAGATAACCCAGTTCGTCGAGGATGACCAGATCCATGCGCAGCAGTGCCTGGGCGATCCGCCCGGCTTTGCCGTCGTGTTTTTCGCGCTCCAGCAGATTGACCAGATCGACCGTGGAGTAGAAGCGCACGCGCTTACCGTGCCGGGTGATGCCGGACACGGCCAGCGCGGTGGCTAGGTGGGTTTTACCGGTGCCTGGCCCACCGATCAGCACCACGTTCTGCGCGGTGTCGGTAAAGGCCAGGCTGGCCAGCTCGCTGATCAGGCGTGCGTCGGCGCTAGAGGCGTTGAAATCGAAGCTGGCCAGATCGCGGTGCATCGGCAGCTTGGCCATGTTCATCTGGTGGCTCACCGAGCGCATGGCGCGATCTGTGTGCTCTTGTTCCAGCAGGTGTTCGAGCAGCCACTTGGACGAGGCTGTGTTCGACTCACCCTGTGCAGTTAACTCCGCCCAGGCCGTGGCCATGCCGTGCAGGCGCAGCTCCTTGAGTTCCGCCATCAAATCACGCATGACCGACCTCCTCGGCCTGGCCACGCAGGCGGTCGTAGCGCGCCGTGTTAGCGACGGGGGCTTCCTTGAGCGACAAGTGGGTTTCGACGCTGGGTGGTGGTTCGGATGCTGTCAGCCGTGCCACGACATTGAGGATGTGTTCGGCGCTCAGGCTGCCGCTCTCCAGTACCAGCTCAACGGCTACCAGCACGGCATCGAGTCCGGCGACCGGTACGGCAGCCAGGACTTGCGCCATGATCCGGTCACCGCCGGCATGACGCCCCAGACCGTGCTTAAGCTGACGCAGCGGCGCTGGCAGATCAGTAAAGGGCGCTCCGTTGCGCAGCGCGCCGGGCTTGCGCTCAATCAGCGGGATGTAGTGCTGCCAGTCGTAGCTGACCTGTTCGCGATCCAGCAAGCGCGCATGGCTGGCAATCAGCGCATCATCGGCCACCACCTCGATGCGGGTCGGATACAAACGGCTGCTGACCCACTTACCCGCGTACTCACACGGCACCGAGTAACGGTTGCGCCCGACGCTGACCAGGCAGGTGCTGGAGACCCGCGCAGGCCGCTCGACGTAACCGTCGAAGGCCGCGGGCATAGGCATCAGTTCGGCGCGCTCCAACTCCAGTACCTCGGCCACACTGAGCCCGCTGTATTGAGGGTGCGTCAGCTCGTTCCAAAGCGCGCGGCAGCGCTGGCCCAGCCAGGCATTGAGTTCCTCGAAGGAGTGAAACTGGCAGTCCTGGGCGTCTAGCCAGATACGCCTGCGGCTGTCTTGCACGTTCTTTTCAACGATGCCCTTTTCCCAACCAGCGGCGACGTTGCAGAAGTCCGGATCGAACAGGTAATGCGCGCACATCACCGCAAAGCGCGCATTCACCGCCCGGCCTTTGCCCTTATTGACCTTGTCGACGGCGGTCTTCATGTTGTCGTAGATGCCCCGGCGCGGCACGCCGCCCAAGGAGCCGAACGAGCGTGTATGGGCGTCAAATAACATCTCATGGCCCTGGCTCGGATACGCCACAAGCCAGAACGCACGGCTGGCACACAGCTTCAGATGTGCCACCTGCATACGCCGGTAAATGCCGCCGACCAGCAAGCCTTCCTCGCTCCAGTCAAACTGAAACGCCTCGCCAAGAGCAAAGGTCAGCGGCACAAAGGCCTGCGACGCCTTGCCCTGTCCCCCTCGCCAGGCACGGATAAACGCGGTGAGCTGGCTGTAGCCACCGTCATAACCTTCGGCTTTGATTTGCGCCAACAGCGCCTTGGCACTGCGCCGCTGTTGCTTGGGCCGCAGCGAATCGGCTTTTAGCGCCTGCTCCAGCGTGGCGTGAAAAGGGCTGAGTTTGTTGAAGATCGCGCGGCGTTGGTAGACCGGCGGCTTGGCCTCAGGTGCTCTGACCCACTTGCGAATCGTGTTGCGCGCCAACCCGGTGCACTTGGCTATCTCATGCAGCGACAGCTTGTCGCGGAAATACATCCGGCGAATTTTGCCCATCATTTCCATACTGATCACCCTGTGTTCTCCTGCTCAAAAATTGAGCAGAAGCAGTTGAACACCTGGGTCAGTTTTCAGTCGGCAGAACAGCCTCTACTGGGTCAGTTTTCGGTCAGCGGCAACAGGCCAGTTCAAGATCGGATAGAAGATGGTGTAAACGCCGGGTCTTGCTGCCAGGCAGGCGGTGGGAGCGCCCCAGCGAGGACACGTCCCTAGTGTAGATGAACGGCTTGTAGTCTGATCCCTGGCCTTGGCCACGCCCGTCCTTGAGCCTTCTATCGATCTGGGCCTGGGTCAGCCCCTTGAATGTTCCAGACATGAGAAAGCCTGCACCCCCTGTGTCGATGACCTCAACATAGCAGATACAGGCTCAGGATGAAACTTTATTTGCAAGGATGATGCTTTATTAAAACGGATGAAACTTTATTTGCATCCCACACCAGTACAGCGATGAAGCTGGGCAAGATCACTGTGGTAGTTTCATAGCAGAAATCACCAAGGGTGCTGGTTAGCCCCGCACCAACGACCGTGCGGTTCATCCAACCATTTGTCTGAGATGGTTCTGCCTGGCCGACGCCCCTGTAGGCAGCGTGAATCGGGCGCTCAGCAAGGGATTTTATAATCGCTCTATAATTAAACTATAAAGATCTATAAAGCTCATTCTAGAGCGGCTCAACTGCCTGTATGTGTTGAGAGAGCCCGATTACACTTCATGTTGCGCCATCGTCCCTGGGGTGTGCCGATATTAATGAGAAGCTGAAAGTTGACCCAAAGGGCCAGCATGAAGCTCAAGGACAGGTTTAGCTGCAAGGCCGCCAAAGGATATGGCGGGGTCGATGTAGCGCATGGCAGACTTGATGTCTTTCCAGCCTACATAGGTCATCAAGGCCTTGAGATCCCAGCCATTTGCCGTGGCCCAAGAGGCGAAGCCACGGCGCAGCGAATGGCTGGTGTACAGCTCGGCCGATATACCGGCGCGCTGTAGGATCTGGCGCAACAAGCTGATCAGGCTGCCGGGATGCAAGGCCTCGTCGCTCAGGTGCCCCCAGCGATCCAGGCGACAGAACACTGCACCACGGGCAATGCCGGCGGCACTGATCCAGTCGAGATAAGCCTGCACCGGGCAGAGGCACTTCAAGGCTGGTACGTAATGAGTCGTGCCGAGGTTGTCCCTGTCACCCTTACTTTGTGGCAGGAACAGGCTCATGCCCGCACCGGCTTCGGCCTGGATATGTTCGACCTGCAGCCGACAGAGTTCGTCACTACGAAAACCCCGCCAGAAGCCGATCAGCAGCAACGCCGCATCGCGCCGGCTGCGAAGCAGGCTTGCCAAATTGCCGGACTGCTGAGCCTGTTCGGCTTCCCGACTCAGCCATTGAATTGCTTGCTCCAAGTGCTGCAACTGCAACGGCGCAGCCTGCTTCGTTTGCGCCGGATGCAATGTGCGGATGCCTTTGAGCACCTGACGCACTGTGGGTGTCTTGGTCGGATCAGGAAAACCTTGGGTGATATGCCATTGAGCCAGGGCGGCCAGGCGCTGTTTGAGCGTGCTGAGGCTCAGCGTGTCGGCGTATTCCACCAGGTAGCGCACGATGTTGTCGCTGGTGGCGGGCAGGAAGCCGCCCCACGTCACTTCGAAGTGCTCGATGGCCGATTGGTAGCTGCGGCGGGTGTTTTCCCGCGTACCAGCTTGTAGATAGCGCCCGACGTCTTTCATCGCCCGAGGTTGCCCTTTGTGTACTGGAAAACGGCTGCCAAACGACCGTTTTTGCCTTTCGTATTGAATAACACTCCATTATTTTATCTGATTTATTTGCTTTTAACTGGCTTTACATCAATCAAATTTAGTATGTAAATACATACTATGTAATCTACTACGAAATCGTAGGAGCAGACCATGGCCCGCGGCGGCATCAACAAGGCACTGGTTCAGAAGGCGCGACAGGCGATCCTGGCGCGGGGCGAGAACCCAAGCATCGACGCGGTACGGGTCGAACTTGGCAATACCGGCTCGAAAACCACCATTCACCGCTACCTGAAAGAACTCGAAGACGCCGAGCGCGGCCGAAATACCGCCGCGATACCGCTCAGCGAACAGTTGGCCAACCTGGTCGGCCAACTGGCAGATCAGCTAGAGGAGGATGCGCAGGCCACCGTGGCCCAGGAGCGCGAACAACTACAACGCGAACGGCTCGATTACCAGAACCAAGCTCGGCTGGCCGAAAGCCGAATCCAGCAGTTGGAAAGTCAGAGCAGCGGGCTCACGGAACAGCTTCAGGCTGTTCAGCAAGCGCTACAGCAGGAACAGCAGCAACGCCAACAGACCGAGGTTGAGAATGCCCGCTTGGCGCAGGCTAACGGCGATCAGGAGGTGCGCCTGCAGGATCGCGACAGCCAAATTCGCTCGCTGGAGGAAAAGCATCAACATGCCCGTGATGCTTTGGAGCACTATCGTCAGGCCAGCAAGGAGCAGCGCGAGCAGGAACAGCGTCGACACGAGTCGCAGGTGCAACAACTGCAACTGGAACTGCGGCAACTGCAGCAGACCTTGATAATCAAGCAGGACGAACTGACGCAGCTGAACCGCGACAATGCACGCTTGCTCACCGAGGCGCGGCAGTTACAAAAAGAGCAACATGCGCAGCAACAGCTACTGGCGCAGAAAAATCAGGCCATGGAGGCCTTGCAGAGCGTACTGGCCGGTTCCGAACGCTCGAATGAAGCCCTTGAACAGCGTTGTCGCACGCTGCAGGAGGAGGTGTCCCGGCTGGGCGAAGCCTCCGCGACTCTGGCGCAACAAGCGCAGGGCCTGCAGGAGCGCTTGGTCGAAGCCAATACACAGTTGAAGCTACTCAGGGCACCACTTGCGAACAGCGATGGCGCACCGAGCACATGAACCGGCACACATGAGTCCATGTGCTGAGTGGAGGTGAAGATGACACTAATTGAGACTGCCAATGAGGGGGCCGCGGAACCTGTCCGTTTGACTACACCGCTAGGCCAGGCCATTGGTAATCTGTTCGCCCGGGCCTTGCCGCTACTGGATGGCAACCCTCCAGGCTCGCTCAAGGTCTTCGTCTTCGGCGGCTGCGCGGTGCACCTGCTCACCCATGCGCGTGGTAGTGCGGACATCGATGCGGAGATCGAGGCGGCCCGCGTGCTGCGTAAGGACGAGATCATGGCCGTCTACACACCGCCAGAGGGTTATGAGGACAGCGACGGCCGCGACTTGCAGGTTTACCTGGATCAGAACTACACCAATGCCCTCGGGCCACTGCACGAGGACTACCGCGAGCGCGCCATCCCCATGGAGGGTTTCGAGGGTGAGCAGCCGCTGCACATCTTCGTTGCCGCCGGCGTGGATCTAGCAATATCCAAACTCGGCCGCTTTACGGAAAACGATCAATCTGATATCGAACAGCTCATCGAGTGCGGCCGTGTCGATGTCGGCCAGTTTGTTACACTGGCAACAGAGGCAATCGATTATGCCGTGGGCAACCGAAGTGCAATGCAAGGCTGCCTAAAATTGGTCACAGCGAAGTACCTGGAGGATAGGCGAGATGCCACGCCTGGATCGTAAACAAAGCTTTGGCGCGCTCCTGGAGACTGTCACCCAGCAGCGCCTTAGCCAAGTTGCGTCCGATGCTCTTGTGGAGCTCGCCAAGCAGTTGTGGTACGAAGAGCGCGACCTCGTGCCGGTCCTGCAGCGTGAAGTGGCGGGCAAGCTGCGCAAGCCTGAACAGAAGCTGCGAGCCCTCTATCTGGTCGACCTGCTGCGTCGCTTTCCCTGTGTATCAACGGAAAAAGCCGCGCGCCTAAAAGGCTTTGTCAGCAGTTGGTCGAACCTGAAACCGGCTGAACGCTCGCCGCGGGCGACCCAGTTGGTCTCTCGCTACAAGCTCGACAAGCTGGCCTATGAGTGGGGGCTGGAGGAAGACGTCAGCAAGCAGATGCAGGATGTTCTGGCTTTCCAAACTCGCCATTACGCTGCCTCTCAGGGCGTGAAGACGGGCTATTCAGAGACAGCGCCCGTCGGTTAGCAGCAGGGCACGGCAAAATGGACTCGGAATGACCAACTCAACAAATGACGACCGACGATTCGCTGATCTAACGCGCGAGGCATTAGCTGACGTGAGCGCGGGTTTGGTGATTGATCACGAATTGGTCGAGATTTGGGCCCAGAGCCTTGATACCGATACCTCAGTGTCTTTACCTACTCCAGATCGGCCTACTTAATTCGCACCAGGCTGAACTCATCCTCATTTTTGCCTTATCTAGGCTTGCCCTGTGCGCGTGGAGCAACCGCATAAATATTTAAATAAGATAGAAACGAAGTGAGTGAATATTCATCTTATCTCGGCATGCCCCCTATACCTGTACGAGGCCGCTCTTCGTTTGTTCAGTGTCAGAATCGTTGCTAGGTTTCTGACATATTTCAATAAAATTAGCCATGACCATGAAATCCCTTCCCGAGACCATCGTCGAACACTGCAGGCTTCTCCCTGAAGGAGGCATTCTTGCACCAAACGAATTCCTTCATTTGGCTAGCCGCGCAGCGGTGGACCAAGCATTCTCTCGATTAGCCAAAGGAGGGGAGTTGATGCGAATCTCACGTGGCCTCTATGTGGCGCCGGTCACTGGGCGCTTCGGCAAACGTGCGCCGGCGACGGAGAAGGTCATTAGTGCGATAGCTTCGAAAAGCCATCAGGTAATCGCTTTAAGCGGTGCCCGCGCAGCGAACCTTCTAGGGCTAACGCAATAGGTGTCGATTAGGGAAGTATTTGTTACCGGCGGACGGCCGAGAACCCTGCAGTTAGGCAAGGCTCAGGTAATAATCGAGCATGCGCCGCAGTGGCAAATCGCTCTCGGAGCGACCATTGCTGGCGACGCTGTACGTGCGCTTGCCTGGCTGGGGAAACCTCACGCCCAAGAGGCAGTCGCCAAGCTGCGCACGTGCCTGTCGAGTAACGATTGGCAGATTTTGATATCGCATAGATCAAACCTTCCTCAATGGATGGCTGAAGCGATTGGGCGCGAAGCAGTCTTTGCTGAGCAGGGCTTCTAATCTACTCGTTTAAATACAATAGCTTAGAGAACGAATGTCCTAATTTTTGCCTTATCTCGGCATGACCCCGTATCCTGACGATCAAGCCTGCGCCGGTCAGCTGACTTCATTGTCTCGCTTCTATCGTTTCCGCAGCAGGCTTGAACGCGGGCACCGCGTGCAGGGAAGTGTCATGAGGTCGTTCTCTAGCGTTAAGATGGAATCTGTTTTTGTCTCTAATTCGACAATGGAGCGCTGAGATGTTTGTTGATATGGCTGCCTTCACGCCGTGGTCGGCATTGGCAGGCGGGGCACTGATCGGTTTGGCCGCTGGGCTGTTCGCCGTTGCGAACGGGCGCATCGCGGGCATCAGCGGTTTGCTCGGTTCTCTCCTGCAAAGTGGCGGGGAAGGGCGGGGTGAAAAAGTGTGCTTCTTGTTGGGCCTCATTGCAGCGCCACTTTTATGGCAACTGTTCTCGGCAATGCCTCCGGCTCACTTCAGTATGGCGCCTTGGCTGCTTATAGTCGCGGGAGTTCTGGTAGGTCTCGGTACTCGCTATGGCGGTGGCTGCACCAGTGGCCATGGCGTTTGTGGCCTGTCACGCCTGTCGCCCCGTTCGGCAGTGGCGACTCTGTGCTTCATGGCCGCCGGCTTTGCCACGGTCTTTGTGGTCAGGCATCTTTTTTCAGGAGCGTGAAATGAAGCGGATCAGTGGCTTCATTGCAGGGTTGCTATTCGGCATGGGAATACTGCTATCCGGCATGGCAAACCCCGCCAAGGTGTTAGGTTTTCTCGACATTGCCGGGCAGTGGGACCCGTCGCTTGCACTGGTCATGGTGGGTGCGATAGGTGCCGCACTGTTGCCTATGACTTGGGCGCGGCGTCACACCACTGCTGTGCTGGGAGGTAAGATACAGCTGCCTGCCAGGCGTGACATCGACCGTCGACTTGTCGGCGGGAGCCTCGTCTTTGGCATAGGCTGGGGGCTTACCGGCGTTTGTCCGGGGCCAGCGCTGGTGTTGCTCGCCGGGGGGTACTGGCAAGCCTGGCTGTTCGTGATCGCGATGCTCGTCGGTATGGGGTTGTTCAATGTTGCGGAAAACTTTCGCAGTCGTCAGGGCAGGGTTTGACGATACACAAATTAGTCTTGATCGAACTCATTACCAGGCACTTACTGAGTGCAACTCTACTAAATGAATATTTAGTAGAGTTATTTCTTAAATTCATATTATAAGGGCAGGGTACCAGAGCTTATCCCGCTATGCTATGCGGCCGTTGGCTGTTGCTACCAGCCACAGCTCCAAGCGAAGGTCCACTTAAGACGCCATATGAAGGATGACGTCCCACTGCCCAATACTTGGGTTATAGAGGAAGCCCAGACATTTCTGCAGGCAGCTCAAGTGCTTGAGGTGAGAGCGAAAAGTTCCCCAGATAGAACGCGTTACTGGCCAGCTGTGAGGAATTCGGCGCTCGCTTGAGAGCTGTTTCTCAAGTCGCTTCTGGTTAAGGCTGACCCGCGTTCCCCAGATCTGAATATGATCCTGATGGGCACCTGCGACTGCGCCTGAAGCCACGTGGTAATGGACACTGCTTGTCTGATCTGTAAAACGCAATTCCTAGCGACCTAGCCAGCCAGTTTCGTGCGATTCACAGAGCCTGGCACCAGGCTTTGAGTTGGACAAATGAATAAGTACTGCGTCGAATCTGTTCTCTGGCACGCGGTATCCGTACGAAGCCGATTCAGTTCTAGGCGTAGACTTGGACGTGTTGAACCTCGCGTCGCAACTTGAGGTACTGGGTCAAATGACGCAACGTTGGCCGAAAAGCCAACGGCGACCGTAATTTCGGTGCCCGCGAAAATCGTAGTGCGATCTGGGCTCTGAAGTTTCACCGTGGATTTTTTCACCGTGAAAAACCACCGGCAGAGCTGTCTGCAGCGACTTACTTCGGAGCTGATGCGTGTTGCTGGTAGCAACACCTGAAGCCGGCTGAACTGGTCATTTTTTCGCGTCTGCGAAATTCGCACTGCGAACTGGCTTCCAATCTGGCCAACCCACGGCCCGGTAACTCCATACGCAGGTGCTCATAATGCATATTATGTTAAATAGTATGCCATGTCATAATTACTCACGTGTGTTGTCTGTCTCCACTAACCTACGCAGCTGCTTCCACAAACCCGCGAACCCTTTAAAAATCAGCACCCTCACAATCTCTCGCTCATTCATTCTGTCACCCGTCGTTTAACGCCCCCCCGACCAACCGCTACGAACTTCTTACTTAGTTGATGTCCATGTCGCTTCCTAGTGCAAGGCAGTCTTCCGCTGCCAGTAAAATCAAAAAAACAAACACTCTGCCTAGGCAGGTCTATCGGTCAGGCGGGCTTGCGCGGCGCACGCTTTTTACTCGGCACCGTGCGGGCGGTGCCGAGTTGCTGAGCCAGCGCGTCTGCTCGGGCCGTAGCCGCTGCTGACTGTTCCCGAGAGCTGAGTAAATCCTGCTGAGCCAGTTGCAACTGCTGTTGCAAAGCCTCGATGCGTTGAGTCAAGTCGTCCACTACATGTTGCCGCTGTTCCTGCTCACTCTGCAGGGCTTTAATTTGCGCTTGCGCCATGGCCCGCTGTTCGCGCGTTTCGGTCAGCTCAATCTGACCGGCCAGCAGGGTTTGCTGAAGGCCGTGCTGGCGCTGATTGAGGTCCTTGAGTTGGCCCGCGACCACCTTGTACTCCTCGCGCACCCGATCGATCTCGCGATAGGCTCGGTCCTCCACATCGCGGGTGTACCGCTGCTGCTCTATCCGCGCTTGCTCGGCCTGCTCCCGACTGTTGTGCAACTGCTGCCGGACCTCGACCAGATGCGCGTGGGATTCGTCACGCTGCGCCTGCAACTCGTCGCGTTGGGCGCGCAGATCGTCGATTTGCGCCTGGCGCTGAACCAGCAACTGCTCCAGATCGGCTAGACGGGTTTCCACGCGTTGCCGTGTGGTGACTGCCTCAGCGGTCTGCTGCTGTGCCTGGACTACCTCCAGACGGGCGCGGGCTTCCAGCGCTCCCAGTGCTTCGCGCTCCTCGGCCAGCACCTGCCGCTGGGTATCAAGAGCCTGCTCGGCGACACTTTGCGCCATCAGCGTGGCCTGCTGCCAGATGGCCACGAAGGCTTGCGCCACTTCCGCCGGCAAGCCGGGCAGGCGGGTTTCGCCGCGCAGGCGCCCGGCAAGCTGTTCCCACCACTGATCGAGCAAAGCACCGACCCGCGCCGGGCTGCCGCGCCCTAACTCCAGGCGTACCCGCTCCACCGTAGGCCGCTCTCCACGGGCAAGGACTGCGTCTGCCGCGGCAAAAACATCGTTTTCTGGTACGCCTACTGCCATGCCCTACTCTCCGCCCATTTAGGTCTGATAATTAAATCTTATCCGACCTAAATGGCCAGAAAATGAAATTATAATACGTTAAACGTATTAAATATTACAGTTTTAAGCATTTGCATGTGATAGCCTCACTGGTGCTGGTTTTATCGGCGAATAACCCGCCGTCCGGCCGCCGAGACGTTGGTCGCCACAGATTTTGCGTCGAATACACAAGCCGTCACCATGCGCGAAGGCAAGGTGCAGCCACTGCCATAGCGCCCCCACCAGTAGCCCCGCGACCATGAGTAACCCCGGGGCCGTACTGAAACGCACCGGAGGCACCGCCGAGACCGCTCGCCACAACAGTGGCGCCGCAATAATGCCCAGCAAGAGGAACAGCGTCTCTCCTCGCCCTTCTCCCGTGCGTTGCAACAGCGAGCCGAGCAGACCGCTGATACCGGCAATGCGCCCGTTCGCCACCACGTACAGTCGGGCGACTAGGCCGATCAGTGCGCCGAATTAATCTTAACGCTGTGTTTTACGTTCGATCGCCTGTCACACCCTCATTCCCGAACGCGGCGTCCCATCCTCCGCGCCCCCGGCAATGCACTTAAGCCGTGCAATACCACGCTGAGCAGGACGCACGCGATAGTGCTCGCGATGATCGTGCCACCCTCTTGCAACGGCGCATCCAGTATCAATATCGTGAACACGATGGACGCGAGGCCACGGGGGCCGAACCAGCCGATGAACAAGCGGCTCTCGGCGCTGAGTGTGCTCCCCGCCAGGCTGAGCCAAACAGGTAGCATCCGCACCAGCGACAGGCTCGAAAGTGCGTAGAACCAGACCGAGGGTGCCACTATCTGCGAAGCTTTGGGCGCCACGTAGGCTCCGAACACCACCCAGGTCAGCAGCGACAGCGCCTCACCGCTCGACTCGCCGGTGACGAGCAACGGCTGCGTTTCCCGGTTGAACAGGTAACCTGTCAGCAGCCCTGCGCAGAAGGCGGCGATAAAGCCGCTCCCCCCCAGTGCCTGGGCGCAGGCGAAGCTCAGCAATGCCAGCGCGGGCATTACCAATTGCTGCCAGGCCTCGATCTGCAGGCAATGGCGTTGTGACAGACGTAACAATCCGCCCACCAACAGCGCAAGCGCCGCCCCTGAGAGAACACCGATTCCCAGTTCTTCCAGGAAGAAATAGCCCGCCAAGGCAAAAGGCATCGTCGAGTGGGTCTCCATCAACAATGTCAACAGCAGGAGCAGTACCGGCACGCAAATGCCGTCGTTCAAGCCGCTTTCGACATTCAGGCTCTCGCGTACATTGGCCGGCACCTCGGGGTTGCTCACGACTGCCTTGCCAAGGGCGGCATCGGTCGGGGCCAGGATCGTCGCCAACAACGCCATCTCCAGCCTGGGCATCTGTGGGAACATCAGCCAGGCGGCAAGCCAGCCCGCAATCAATGTCAACGGCAGGCCTAGTGTCAGCAGGCGCAAGGGCAGGCTACGGGATTGCCGCAATTGGGCCAGATCGGCCTTGGCGGCATCATTGAACAGGACGATTGAAAGGGTAAGCTCGGCCAGAAAGCGAAGATCGTTGCGGTCCAGCGAAAGGTTCAACAATCCAAGCCCGGAGGGACCTGTTACCAGGCCCGCCAGCAGAAACAACAGCGGCCCGTTGATAGGTTTGGATTCAAGCGCGCCGGCCAGGCTGGCGTACAGCACCAGCAAGGCGGCCAGAACAGCCAGGTTCTGATACATGGCCACGCCTCGGGATGAAAAGCGTATATACGAACGCTATCACTGCGCGCGCAACGCGACGATCTGAAAGGCGGCAGAAGTTATCCTAGGTCAACAATGCAGGTAATAAAGATCTCACGTGCCGGCAACGGCCATGGCCTGCCTGCGTCTGAGGTGCTGCGCCATTACCGCCCTACCCGATCAAGGACAAGCGCTACGCGGATGACCTCAGCCTCCTGCATGCCCATACTCAACCCACCGAGAACCCTGAATCCGGTTCGTCGGGCACCTCCCGGCGCGGCTGTTGGTTGCCGTACGATTGGCATTATCGTAGCCGTTGCCGGTTCGTTCTTGATAAAAATCAAGGCCCCCAGGCGCCATCGCGGCACCCTACGCGTAAGCCGTCATTGCGACGGCCATCGCTGCGGAGGCCATCATGAACGCTTTGACGCGACTGCTACTCATCTGCCATCCGGACCTGCACCCCTCACCAGCCCTGGCGCGCGCGCAGGCGTTGGCCAAGGCCACAGGGGCCACCTTGCACCTGGTGGTGCTGAGCCAACTACCGTCACGCCTGACCACCCTTGACCAGGTACTGCGCAGCAGCGCCCGCAAACAAGACGCCGAGCATCGCAAGGCATGGCTGAATGAACAGGCACAGGCGCTTGGCAAGCAGGGCATTACCGCCTATGCCGAAACGCTGGATGACGATGATCCACTCAAGGACCTGATCCGCCTGGCGCAGTTACATCGCGTGGAAATGCTGATCAAGGACATCCGCCACGAAACTGTCGTCAGCCGTGCCCTTCTCACGCCGCTGGACTGGCAGTTGCTGCGCCGTTGCCCGATACCGTTACACTTGGTAGCTCAGGCTGAAGCGGCACTGCCTGCGCGGGTGCTGGCGGCCGTGGACCTCGTCGAGCACGACGCTGCGGTGCACAAATGCAACGACCATGTCCTGCAAGCTGCACAGGTGCTGGCGCAACGCTGCAAGGCACAACTGCATGTGCTCCAGGCCTATGAACCGAGCCCTAGCTTCATGGCCTACGCCGCCGCACCAGTGGCATGGACCGATGAGGTGATCGAAGAAGTGACAGGTAGAGCACGGGAACGCCTGACCCGCTTCGCGGACAACTACGGCATCAAGCCGGACCATTTGCACCTGATACGCGGGGCTGCCCGGAGTGTCATCAGCGAATACGCCAACCAGCATGGCTTCGATGTGGTTGTCATGGGCACCCTTTACCATGAAGGCTTGGCCAAGGTCATCGGCAGTACCACCGAGCAGACCTTGTACAAGGTGCAGTCGAGCATCCTGGCAATCCACGGCTGATTGGCCGCCGGTTTGCAATGCTCCGTGCCTTGCAAACCGGCGGCCCGTCTCAATCGCGATGCCAATCGACGCTCAGGTAGCGTTCACTGTCGCTGTAGCGATAGCTGCAGACGCCGTCATAAGCGGCTTCCAGTTCATGTCCAATGCGGTTGGCCAGGTGCGTGCCCGTGGTGGTCGCCAACAGTTCGTCGTCCTTGCAGTCGATGGCGATCAGCCGCTCGAGCACGTGGGTCTGGCGCTCTTGCTGTTCGGCATGCTGCATGAGCTGGCGAATCTCCTGCTCATGGGTCGTGACGAAACGGCCCGACACGCGCACCTGGCCCGCCGCGGCATGGTCCTCAATACGTCGACAGGCGGGGCATACAGTTGACTCCAGTGGCCCGAGGCCGTTTGCTCCGTGCGGGTGCCATTCACCCTCGTGATAGACCGCGCCACATTGCGGGCAAAGCGCGCTGCCGCCCGGGCGAAGGGGTATGGCGTAGGGGTCGAAGGGACGGGTTTTGAACAATTTGTCCTTGTGGCTTTTCTGATACTTGTCCATTGGCGTGCTCGCTATAAGGATTGTGAAAATCGCAGCCCTTGGCATGCGCTGACCTGCACAGTGTCCGTCCATGGGCCAAGCTGCACTTGATAATCGTCAAACCCAGCGCTGCCACGCCGCTTGTGCCATCTGCTGTTCTTCTGTGGCGCTCTCAAGGACGCCGGCGCCAGTCAGGTGACAGCGGTGACGCCCTATCTGTGCTATGAGCGCAAGGACCGCAAGGTGGAATTTCAGGACTCGACCATTACACGCCACGTGGCTCGCCTGATGGAAAGCTGCGGCATCGACCGGGTGGCGCCGGACATGGGCGGCATCAAGCGTGCCGAACAGTTTCGCCAGGCACTGGCCCAGCTGCTCGCGCGCCCGGTTGCCATGGCCATGGTGGAAAAGCACCGGCAACACACGCAGCTCAGCGGGGAGTGCCTGGTGGGTAATGTGGCTGGCAGCACGGTCGTGCTGTTTGACGACATCATCAGTACCGGCCAGACACTGTTGCGGGCCGCACAAGCCTGCCATGGCGCTGGCGCATCCCGCATTCTGGCTGCCGCCGCCCACGGTCTGTTCACCACTGCAGGAGCGCTGTTCGAAAGCGGGATGTTCGAACGCATCCTGGTCGCCGACAGCATCACGCCCTTTCGCCTGCCCGCCGCTTGCCGGGCTCAGCTGGACATCTTCGACACCAGCGCCCTGGTTGCTCAACGCCTTATGCCGTGACGTGGTCAGCCGTACAGCCCTACACCACCAGGATATTGCAAGGCACCTGGTACAACACATGCTCGGTGGTGCTGCCGAACAGACGGTCCAGCCCCCGTGCGATGGGCCGCCCCATGACCAGCACGTCTACCGGCTGTGATTCGACGTATTCGCTGAGCACCGCGACCGGACGGCCCAGCACGAAGTGGCGGCGTTCCGATGGCGCTCCGAAGCGATCGGCCAGTTTTTTGAAATCATCCTCCAACGCTTGGCGCAAAGGCCCGGCAATGTCCCCGATGGCCCAGGCGGCATACCCCATATCGCCCATATAGGCCATCGACAGATCGCAGGCGTGCAGGAGGTCCAGTTGCGCCCCGGTCTGCAAGGCCAATGCACTGGCCTGCTGGACGATACTGTCATTTCGGGCCTGCCCCTCATCCGAGGTATCAGCCACATCCACCGCCGCCACGACCTGGCGTGGCAACGCCGGCAGGCTGGCACCGAGCAAGTAGACCGGGACCGGACAGTGGCGCAACAGCTGCCAGTCAAGCGGGGTGAAGAAGGCGCGCTTGAGCGCAGGCTCATGCTCGACCTGCTTGAGCAGCAGGTTCGGTTGCATCTCCAGCACGTGCTGCAGAATGTCATCCTGCAGGTCGTTGCTCCAGGCCACCTCGGCCGTCACCTGCACGCCAGAGGCACGCAGCACGTTTGCCTGGGCTTCCAACTGTTCCTGCTGAGCCTGCCGGTAAGCCTCCCGCTCCGTTTGATGCTTACCGGACTCCAGCAACCAGAGTTTGTCCAATGATTCGAGCAAGGCGACGATGTGCAGGCTGGCCGATGCAGACCTTGCCAGTGCAACGGCCTGCTCCAGGGCGACCGCCTGGTGCAGCATTGGGCGCATGATCAGCAACAGGCGTTGATAGTGACTCATGATTGCCTCCAACGGTGGGTCGGCCTGATCACTCAGGCATTGGGGGTTGCATCAGGGGTGCGGTCTTTTCCGGGATATCGGTTATGGTGGCTTCGGTCAGCAGCAAAATGCTGGCGACCGAGACCGCATTTTCAAGTGCCAGGCGCACGAAGGGCGCCCGTGACTGGCGTGCCGCCTCGGCCAAGCTCACGATGCCGGCATAAGTGCTTTGTGCCGCAGTCTGCGTGGCCACCAGCACCATCGGCGCGCCAGCGTTGCACACCCCGCTGGCCACCGGCTCGCCGCAATGGCGCGTGACGGGTAACGACTCCCCGGTCAGTGCCGCCTCGTCCAGGGTGGCCTGGGGACTCTGCAGGCGTACCGGCACGGTCTGACCTGGCCTGACCTGATCCACCGCTACCTCGTGCAGCCCGTCTTGTTCCTGCACCCACGCACGTTGCGGCGCTCGGTCGATCAGCGCGCGCAGTTCGCGCTCGGCATGCCGCACGCTGAACGCTTCGAGGGCTCGTCCGGTGGCCAGCATCAGCGCGACCACCGCAGCCAATTGCTGCATCTCGTCCTGAGCCTGGGTTGCCCGTCGTAGCGCCTCGTTGGCGGTCTGCTCGACCAGGTCGATGCGGTAACACACTTGATCGGCGCGCAACCTTGCAGTGGCGGCATTGTTCTCCGCCGATTCCAGGCGCGCATCGTACTCCTCAGCGCGCCACGCCGTGCAGCCGGACGCGGTAATCAGCAGCAGGCTTGCCCACCCGCAAAGCACATAACGTCGCATTTCCATACCCTAGTGCATGCCCAAGACACGCTGAGTATCGATTGCGGCGTGCGCCGCAGCCTGACATTTGTCAACCGCAAGCGGCCTGTTCACCGGGTTTGGCCTTTATCAATCGCGCTGTGGGGTACACGTGTAGAAACAAGGACTCAGGGCACTTCAGCCCCTCCCCTGCCCGCTACCGGAGCCGATCATGAACGACCTTGACTTGCGAGACCTTGTGCTCGAAGAGCTGGAGTTCAAACCCGATATCACGCTGCCAGCATCGGTGTGACGGTGTAGTCACCCTCTCCGGGCACGTCAACAGCTACGCCCAGAAAGTCAGTGCCGAGCGCACGGTCAAGGCCATGAAAGGCGTGCGCGGCCTGGCCGAGGGAATAGAGGTACGCCTGAACAAACTCGAAAAGTGGTCGAGCGTGCGGCCTGGTCGGTGCCGGGCGTCAGCAAGGTCGAAGATTATCTGTTGATCGCCTAGCGCCGCCGCGCCAAGGGGCGATGGCCATGAACAAGGATCAGCCCTGGAAGCTCTACTTACTGGCAGTCGGCCTGGCGGTGCTCGCAGCCGTGCAGTTCGGCCTGTTCAGCCAGCCGGCCGTGCACGCCATCCTTTACAGCCAGTTCCTGCAGTTGCTCGATCAGCAGAAAGTCAGCGACCGGCCCGACCGCAAGGGCCGCCTGGCGATCCTGAAAGTCCACCTGCACAAGATCATCTACAAGAATGACCTGGACTGCGTGTATTTCTCCTTCACCACCTATACCACAATAGGCTTCGGCGACATCGCCCCCACCGGCCATCTCAAGTACCTGACCGGCCTGCAGGCCTTGACGGGCCTGGTACTGATCACCTGGACCGCGTCCTTCCTGTTCCTGGAAATGCAGAAGTACTGGAAGGCCAAGTAGCGCTTGGTCAGGCACCTAGGGGGGAAGTCCATCGCCATTGCGCAACTTCAGGCATGTCTTCGCCATGTTCGATGAGGTAGAGCTTGTGCTTCTCCATCGTTGCCCAATAGCGGGCTCGGGCCTGCTCGAGCTGAGGCTGCAAGCGTGGCACGCGCTCGAACACATCGAGCAGCAACTGGTAGCGGTCCAGGTTGTTGATGACTGCCATGTCGAACGGCGTGGTGGTTGCGCCCTCTTCGCGAAAGCCCCGCACATGAAACCGTTGCGGATTGGCGCGCTTGTAAATCAGGCGATGGATCAACGCCGGGTAGCCGTGGAAGGCGAAGATGACCGGTCGATCTTCGGTGAACAGCCCATTGAAGTCGCTGTCGGACAGCCCATGAGGGTGCTGTTGTGACAGTTGCAGCGCCATGAGGTCAACGACATTCACCACCCTCACGCGCACATCAGGAGCCTGCTCCTGCAGCAGTGTAACTGCCGCCAGCACCTCCAGGGTCGGCACATCGCCCGCGCAGGCAAGCACCACGTCGGGCATCTCGTCATCGTGGGAGGCCCAGCCCCAGCGTCCGATACCTGATTGGCAATGCACGGCGGCCGCTTCGCTATCGAGCCATTGCCACTCCATCTGCTTGCCGGCGACGATCACATTGATGTACCCACGGCTGCGCAGGCAATGCTCAGCCACCGACAGCAGGCAGTTGGCGTCAGGTGGCAGATAGATCCGCGCCAGATTGGCCTTCTTGTTTGCCAGCAGATCGAGCAGACCCGGGTCCTGGTGCGAGAAACCATTATGGTCCTGCCGCCAGACATGCGAAGTCAGGAGGATATTCAATGATGCGATCGGCTTGCGCCACGGCACCTCGGCAGCTGTCTTGAGCCATTTGGCATGTTGGTTGATCATCGAATCGACAATATGGATGAAGGCTTCGTAGCAGGAAAACAGGCCATGGCGACCCGTCAGCAGATACCCCTCCAGCCAGCCCTCGCAGATATGCTCACTGAGGATCTCCATGACTCGCCCTTGTGCCGAAAGGTGTCCATCATCGCTGGCGTGAGCCTCCAGCCACACCTTGTCGGTAACCTCGAACACTGCATCCAGCCGGTTGGACGCCGTTTCGTCAGGGCCGAACAGGCGAAAATTCTGCGACGCAAGGCTGTTCTTCATCACATCGCGCACATACCCGCCCAGCACTCTGGTCGACTCGGCCCGCACCTGACCCGGGCCCGGCATCGGCACGCAGTAATCGGCGTAGTGCGGCAAGTCCAGTGCCCGCAACAATAGGCCGCCGTTGGCATGCGGGTTTGCGCTCATGCGCCGCCGGCCAGTCGGGGTCAGTGCGGCCAGCTCAGGCAGCAACGCGCCCTGTGCGTCAAAAAGCTCATGGGGACGGTAACTTTCCAGCCATTGTTGCAGCTGCAGCAGGTGCGGCGGTTTGCCAAGGTCCGACAACGGCAACTGATGGGACCGCCAGGTGCCCTCTACGCGTTGCCCATCCACGTACCTGGGCCCCGTCCACCCTTTTGGGGTACGAAGAATCAGCACCGGCCACAATGGCCTGTCGATCACCTGCGGGTCTTCGGCATGCCGCGCGAGGCGCTGGATCTGGCTGATCTTCTCGTAGATGACTTCCAGCGTCCTGGCCAACGCACGATGGACGTCCATCGGCTCGTCACCCTCGACAAAATAGGGATCATAACCATAGCCATACATGAGGCTGGTCAGTTCCTCCTCGCTGATCATCGACAGCACGCTGGGGTTGGCGATCTTGTAGCCGTTCAGATGCAGGATGGGCAGCACTGCGCCATCGCGGGCGGGGTTGAGGAACTTGTTGCAATGCCAGCTGGCAGCCAGTGGCCCGGTTTCGGCCTCACCATCACCAATGACGCACGCCACGATCAGATGCGGATTGTCCAGGGCGGCACCATAGGCATGGGCCAGCGAATAGCCCAGTTCGCCCCCTTCGTGAATGGAGCCAGGCACATGGGGGCCGACATGGCTGCCTATGCCATAGGGCCAGGAAAACTGCCGAAAGAGCCGGGCCATTCCAAGGGCGTTGCGCCCAACCGATGGGTTGAGCTCGGTGTATGTACCGTCCAGGTACGCCTGAGCGACCAGAGCAGGGCCGCCGTGGCCAGGGCCCGTGACGAACAGCACATCGAGGCTGTACTGGCGAATCAACCGGTTCAGATGGGTATAGATGAGGTTGAGCCCCGGCGAAGTCCCCCAGTGGCCCAGCAGCCGAGGTTTGACATCGGCCAAGGTCAACGGCCTGGTCAGCAAGGCATTGTCCTGCAGATAGATCTGGCCAACGGTGAGGTAGTTTGCCGCCCGCCAATAGGCGTCCAGGCTTTCGAGTTCTTCAGTACCCGGGACATCACTCATGCCAGCCTCCTTTCGTCATCGCGCACGCGGGCGCTCAAAGGTCTTCGCCGCGAAGATCTTCCTCCCGCCGGCTCTGTTGACGGATCAGCAGTGACAGTTCGTGCAGGTGGTCCGACAGCAGGCCCACCAGATCGTCCGCCGTGGCAATGCCGGCCAGCAGACCGAAATCATCGACTACCGGAATACGTCGGATATTGGCGCGCCGCATGTTGAGGATGACATCGAACAGGTCCTCGTTCTGGTTCGCGGTGATCAGAGGCCGGGGCAGTACATCGACCGCCTGCAGGTCCTCCTGATCCGGTGGGTTGCGCGCAATGATCCGCAACGCCAGGTCGCGATCGGTGATCAGGCCGATGGGCCGACAACGCTCGCCGTCGACATGTTCGGCCAGCACAAGATCGCCGACATGGTACTGATTCATCATGCGCGCCGCGGCATAGATGGAGATACCGGGTGGTGCGGTGACCACGTCCCGGTTGCAGTATTTGCCAATGGACATCATGTTCTACCTCCACAGGCGGAGCCTCCTTGCTCCTCGATGCAGTGAGGGTGGGTGATCATTTACCGCTCTTGATCGGAATCACCTTTTCCGGATGGATGGCTTCGGCACGCTTGGGCAGGTGCACCAGCAGCACGCCCTTGTTGAACTGGGCGTCGATTTTCTCGGCGTCGACCCCACGGGGCAGCTGGAAAACCCGTTCGAAGCTGCCGTAATGGCGCTCGGACAGGTGATATTCCTTGCGTTTTTCGTCCACTTCCTCCTTTTTCTCGCCGCGGATCAACAGGTTGCCATTGACGAGCTTGATCTCGATATCCTTGGCATCCACGCCAGGCAACTCGGCGCTGATGCGGTACTCCTCGGCCAGCTCGCTGATGTCCATGGCCGGCATGCCGTGGGTGAACAGGTCACGCCGCCAGAACGGTTCGACATCGAACGGTGTGTGGCTGAACGGCATGCGCGTCGGCCGCCATCCAAAATCCTCGAACAGGCTGTCGATCTGACGGCGCAATTGCTGGAAGGGCCGCCACAGCTCTGAAGGTTCTACGCTGGGCGGCGAACCTTCGGTTGGCTGGCTGGCGACGGGGGTAACAGGCACTTTCTTGGCAACGTCTGACATGGAGTTCTCCTCGAATGGGTGAATGAGTATTGCCTCCCAGGGAGACGCCTCGATCATGCGCCGTGGGGCAGCACCCCATTTGATCTTTATCAACAAGGTGAAGTCCCTGCCGCCCGCTGGTTTGATCCTGGTCAAAGTGCCGGATTGGCGACGGCCTAGGCTGATTACAGCAAGCCATCATTACCGTGCGAGGCAGTCATGGACCGGGAGGGTGCCAGCGTCCGCGTGCTCCAGACATTGCCCGGCCTGGGTATCCAGCAATTCGTGCGCCTGGCCCTTTGCAGCCAGCCATGCAGCGAGGCAATGGCTGGCCAGTACTGCGTGCTCAGCGGTCGAACCGAGTGCTGGCCATGCAGTTACGTGACCCTACCTGGCGTGGCCGGGCAATTTATCGTCAGCACTCAGAGTGCGCAGCCCTTGGGACGGGCGGGGGAACTGTTCGACTATTCCGGGCCGCTTGGCAGCGCTTGGCCGTTGCCCCTGCAAAGTACAAGGTTGCTGGCCATCAGTCGCGCCGACGGCCTGCTGTCCTTACTGGGGGCGCTGGATGAGATTCGCTGTTGGCTGCCCTGGATACAATTGCAGCTGTCACATGACGGCATTGCGGCTGAACTGCTGCCAGACGATTGTCGAACCTGGCTGTCGGCTCTGTCGTTACTGCCGCGTGACAGCAGCAGTGGCTGGTGGCAAACCAGGCGCTTGCTGATCACCTTTCACCCGGACACGGTGTACTGTTGCGCACCGCCACAAGTGGCGCGCCAGGTAGCCCAGCTGTGCTGGCAAACAGGCGTAGCACCGCAGCGTATCTGGATACGCACGGATCATGTGCCACGCCCGATCTGGGTGGGGCACTCCGCCGAGAACTGGCCTGTGCAACGCTATGACCGGGTGCTTGCCGCGCTCAAGTGGGCTCCTCCAGATGGGTCAGGTTGACCAGGCCTTGCATGTCGATGAGCCTGACCTCACGCCCGGCGCACAGCACGAGACCTGCATGGACGAAACGGCTGAACAGGCGGCTGACCGTTTCCAGCGTAAGGTCCAGGTAGTTGGCGATATCACCACGGGACATGGGCAGGTTGAACACACCCGCCCGCAACCCCCGCGCCTGGTAACGCGCCGACATGCCCAGCAGGAAGATCGCCAGCCGCTGCTCGGCACGCCCATGGCAGCAGCGCAGGTGCTCGTCCTTGCCCTGGATCCCTAGGCTGAGCATGTGCAGCAACTGATAACGCAACCCCGGAATCTGGCCGGACAGGTCCACCAACTGATCCAGCCTGATGGAGCAGACCAGCGAGAGTTCCAGGACAACGGCAAAGCTTCGGTAATGACTGGCACCAATAGCGTCCAGCCCGAGCATTTCACCCGGCAGGAGGAAGCCGGTCACCCGCTCGGTGCCCTCGGCATCGAGCAGAAAACTCTTGATCGCCCCAGAGCGCAAGGCAAACACGTGCTCCATGGGTTCATTGGCCTTGAACAGGTACTCACCCCGCTTCAATGGCCGGTTACGGCGGACAATCCGCTCCAGTTTGTCCACTTCGTCGGCGCTGAGGCTGGCGGGCAGGCATAGCCGGCTCAACGAGCACGCAAGGCACTTCACATGGGGCCTTGCCCCCATTTCTGCAGAGCCTGACATGACGATGCCTCCGCTTTTTTTGCAGGCGGGCATCTATTCAAGTTAGCGGTCCCACAAAATGTTAGCGGTCTGTCCGACCAAGGGTTGGATGCCACCCAAGGTGACTTGATGAAGATCAAACCGCGCCTTGCGTGCGCCTGCATGCTCAAGCGTCGAACGCTTCGCAGAAGTCCGACTGTATGCCAGGCGCTCTCAGCCAAAAGGTGAAGATCATGGAAATCAGTAGCTTGCTTGTCCTTGCAGCCGACGAAGATCGATACGATCCAGCTATCGAACAGGCGATCGAGCTGGCGACGGCTGTCGGCGCCTTGGTGACCCTCGCCATCCACATAGCACCTGCTACCGAGGCCAGACATCTTGATACCCTGGGCAGACAGAAAGGCCTGGCGAAGGTCTTCCTCGACAGCGGCATCCACCTGGAGCCGGAGGTCATGCGAATCAAACCCACGGCGAAAGCACTGGTCAAACTGGCCAGGGCATGCGCCGCCGACCTGATAATTCTGCAGGCTCAAGCCGACGGGCGTGTCAGTTTCGGCCTCGAACTCATGCGGCTTGCGCCCTGCCCCGTGTTGTTCGCACGGGAACGTTCAGAGCCAGGTCAAGCCAAGCTGTTTGTAGCGGCGCCGGCCAGCTGCGAAGACCTGGACGACGGGGACGCGAATGCCGCAGTCGTCGAGGCCGCGAGGCTCATAACCCATGCGCGCAAGGCGAAGATGCATCTCTTCTGCGTTTATGACCAGGCCGCCCTCCTGCGTCACAGCGAGCACTACAGCCTAGCGGAAATCCCCTCGTATGAATCCGTCGCAAGCGCATTCAAACGCTTCGTCGCGCAACTGGGCATCCCTAACGCCCATCACCAGTTGATCGTCGGATCATGCGCGCACACCCTCTGCGCATACGCCAATCGCTGCGGCTACGACACCGTAGTGATCACCAGCCCTCACCGCGCCTGGCAGTTCGCGACCCTGGAATACCTGCTAAGCAGCCTGAAATGCAACTTGCTCGTGGTACCCGTAAAGCCACGCCAGCAGGAGTTGGCTATCCCTGAATCGGGGGAGCTTTATCTATCGGTTTGACAGCTCATGAGTGACGCATTTGACAACTGTCAAGTCGGCGCAGGGCCCACTGTCGACACTGAACTTCCTTGTTCATTCGACATAGAGGACATTGCCATGGCGCCCGCCGAAACTTCCCGTGTGCACACAACGCCTTCGTTCCCCAAACCTTCGGGTGAATACTGGATCGAAGCCCTTGAAAACGGCGTTCACGTGTTGATCAGGCCCTTGCAAGCCCAGGACCGAGCACGCGCCTTCATCGAACGGCTGTCGCCCGAATCGGGGTTCACCACCGTCGCTGACCCGGATGATGCTAGCCAGGTCATCCACCGGCTCTCCCTGATCTGAACCCTGGGCCGTCGCACCCTGACGGGTCAATGCGCGGCGGCCCGATTATGGGAGGCTCCCCATGAACGGCCCTTCGAAGAAATTGATGGAAAGACTCTACGGCAAGCAGTATCAGGTCGACACTGCCGATATTGCCCCGGTGCTTCATCAGTACGCCGAACCTTTGCCGAACCTCGATACGCCGGCATTCGCAGCGCTGTTCGATTGCTACGCTGACGCGCGCGTCATCCTGCTGGGCGAGGCAAGCCACGGCAGCAGCGAATTCTATCGCGCCCGAGCGGCGATCACCCGGCGCCTGATCGAACAGCATGGCTTCAACATCGTCGCCGTCGAGGCCGACTGGCCGGATGCCGGGCATGTCGATCAGTACGTCCGAGGCTTGGCGCACTCGGCGTGGAAGCGCCATATTTTCAGCCGTTTTCCAACCTGGATGTGGCGCAATAGCGAAGTCAAAGCCTTCGCCCAATGGCTGCACGGGCACAACCGACTGCTGCCCACCGACCACCGCGTGGAATTCCGCGGCCTGGATGTCTACAGCCTGCGCAATTCCATCCATGAAGTCCTGGTGTATCTGGACCGGGTCGATCCGCATCTGGCCCATGAATCCCGTCGCCGCTACGGTTGCCTGACACCTTGGCAGGACGACCCCGCGCTGTACGGGCACTTTGTCGAGCACGGTGGCGTCATGCCATGCGAGCAACCGGTGATCCAGCAACTGAATGCCATGCTCGCCGAGCAATTGTCAGGGCTTGTCCGCAATGACGAAGCTTTTTTCAACGCAACGCAGAATGCCCGTGTAATCATCGCCGCAGAGCAGTACTACCGCGCCATTTACCGAGGTTCGACGGCGTCCTGGAACCTGCGCGACCGGCACATGTTCGATACCTTGCGCGCGCTGCTGGAACACCGTGGCCCCCACGCCAAGGCGGTGGTCTGGGCTCACAACTCCCATATCGGCAATGCCGCAGCCACAGAAATGGGCTGGAAAGGCCAGTTCAACATCGGCCAGCTTTGCCGCAGCGCTTTCGGGCACGACGCGGTGTTGATCGGCATGGCCACCGACCGCGGCCAGGTGGCTGCCGCCGATGACTGGGACGGCGACATGCAGATCAAGGAAATCCGTCCTTCGCGCAGCGACAGCTGGGAGCACCAGTTCCGCCTCGCAGGCGTGCCAGCCTGCCTGAGCGACTGGCGCGACCCACAGCGCAAGGCGTTGCGCCATGTGTTGTCCACGGCGCTACTCGAACGCGCCATCGGCGTCATCTATCGCCCCGAGAGCGAACGGCTGAGCCACTACTTTGAGGCGGTGCTGGCCGAGCAGTTCGATGCGCTGCTCTGGTTCGAACAGACCCAGCCAGTGACTGCCCTGCCCTTGCCGAAACAACAGCATCTTGAGCCAGAGGACGAAACCTATCCATTTGGTGTATGAGCCTCGGCGAAGCCCCATCAGACGGATATGTGCTGCAGGTACTTCACGAACCAGTCACCGGCGAGCGCCGCGGCCTTCGCCAAGGTGCCAGGCTCTTCGAAAAGATGCGTAGCGCCTGGCACCACTTCAAGATGCCGCTCACAGCTCAGCAAGCGGTCCACCTGACGATTGAGCTCAAGGACCAGGACGTCGCAGCTACCTACGATGTGCAAGGTTGGCGCTTGTACACGGTCCAGCATCGGCCCAGCCAGGTCTGTTCTGCCGCCTCTGCTCACCACCGCCGCCACGCGCTCGGGGCGCTGCGCAGCCGCCCACAGGGCCGCAGCGGCCCCCGTGCTTGCACCGAACAAGCCAATGCGCAACGTGCCCAGCTGCGGATCGCTTGCAACCCAATCGATGACATCGATCAAGCGCTTGGCCAGCAAGGCAATGTCAAAGCGCAATTCTCCGGTCTCGTTATCGAGTCGTTGCTCAGCCTCGGTCAGCAGGTCGAAGATTATTGATCCCAGGCCACGTGCCGCGAGAGCGTCTGCTACGTATTGATTACGGGCGCTCAGGCGCCCGCTGCCGCTGCCATGGGCAAAGATGACCAAGGCGCAGGCGTTGGCCGGCTCACGCACGTCCGCGATGAGTTCGACGCCTGCCAGCTTCACCGTCTGTGTGCGAACTTCAACCCTGTGCTCAGTCATGGGGCGCACTCCGGTAAAGCGCTTGCTGATCGGCTTGCCCCATGAGCGTCATCACTTCCTCGTCTGATGTCTGCGGGAAATCCTGATACCAATAGCCAACCGAAACCATCCGCTCAGGCACCAGCGGGCACACCAGCTCATCCACTTCACCGTACAGCGCTTCGAGCGTTTCTGGCGGTGCGACCGGGACGGCGACGACGATCCGCGCCGGTGACTGGGCTCGCGCAGCCTGGATAGCCGCCCTCATCGTGGCGCCAGTCGCCAGGCCATCATCGATGAGAATCACCACCTGGTCCTTGAGCTGCAGGGCTGGCCGCCCTCTCCGGTAGGCCCGTTGGCGCCGCGCCAGCTCCTCGGTTTCCCTGGCAACCACGGCGTCGAACAACGCCGGTTCTACCGGGTAGGCCCGCAGCATGTCGTCATTGAGGACCGTAACGCCGCCGCTGGCTATCGCACCCATGGCGAACTCGGGGTGAAACGGCATGCCGAGCTTGCGCACCACCAGCAGGTCCAGGCGCACATTGAGGGCAGTCGCGACTTCGTAGGCCACTGGAACGCCACCACGCGGCAGTGCGAGCACGATCACGTCGGGCCTGCCGGCGTAGCGGGTCAGTGGCTCGACCAGGCGTCGTCCACCCTGGGTACGGTCGGCAAACAAGGTTGGCAAGGCAAGATCATGGGACATGAATACCTCCCGCGCCGTAATGGGCGCCTGTCATTGCAGAGTCCGATGGGGGCCATTGATCGCTTCAAGGCGTGACTGCACGCCCCTCCTCGGGCAACAGGTCGAACTGCGCGAGGCAATGCTGCTCATCAGCGGGCGTGAGCGCCTTCAGACCGCTCACTTCCTGGGTGGCGTAGATCGGCCCGCTGTAGCCCTCTTGCGCCAGCACCGGAAGATAACCGCTATGGATCTCAGCGCCTTAGCGACAAAGCCCTGACGGGCCTTGTACGGTTACCCCTGTGAATGCTCGGGCGAGATCACCAGCACACTGCTGGACAACCGGTGCATGACACGCTCGGCAGTGCTGCCAATGAACCAGCCGATACCATGGTGGTGATAACTGCCCATCACCAGCACGTCGATGTCATGGCTGTCCATGAACAATCCCAGGACCTTGGCTGGGTCGCCCATGTGCATGTGGCGATGCTCGCTGGCGATGCCATTGCGCTCGGCCAGTGCCTGGAAGGCCTCACTCTGGGCTTCGTGAAGTGTCTGGGCGAGGTTGGAGTCGAGTAAGAACGAATGCTCACGACTACTGCTGGCGTCCAGGTACATCGACCCCAGGTCGTAGACGTAGAGCAAGTCGATCTGGGCATTGCACTGCAAGGCCAGTTTCAGCGCCTCGCTGATGATCTGGTCATTGAAGCCTTCATACTGGTCTTCGGGCCTGGACAGGTCGACGGCCGCCAGTATCCTGCGCGGCAAGGCGTGGCTGGCTTTGTGTACCAGGTGCAACGGTATGCGCGTATCCCGCAACAGCTGGATATCCAGCGACGTGAACATGGCGCGCATCCACCAGGGCTCGTGCTCGAACTCCTTGATCAACATGGCAAACGGTTGCTCGCGCAAATGCACCAGGATCTCGTTCAGCGGATGCAGCACCCAGACCACTTCGGTGGTGACCGTGATGCCAGTGCGCCGCATCGGTAGCGCCTGGCTTTCCAGCCACTCGCGGTGCTGGCGCACATAACCATCGCGCATCACCGCCAGGGCCTGGTCATTGACCAGGCCCGCCGTGGCCAGCCCCTCGACATAGTCGAAAGCGACGATGTGCAACGCCATGCCCTTGGCTTTGGCCAATGCTGCAGCGCGATCATAGACCGGGGTTCGGCGCATCAGGGGCGACGCGATCAACAAGAGTCGTTGCGGGTTGGCCATGGCACACCTCTGTAGTTGGGAAGCGTGCCCCGATCATCTGCCACCGCCCTGCGCGCGACTTGATGTTTGTCAACTCACGCACCGTGCAGACGACCGGTAATTCGGACCGTGCGGAAAATTGACGCCGATCAAGGATCCATGGCGAATCTGACGCACCTAGATCAAGAACAATCACGCAGTGCCTCGGGAGACATGCCATGGCGCTCATGAAAGCGGCTGTTATCGTTGAGAATAACCGTATCGTGCTGGAGGACAAGCCTATCCCCGATATCGGTCCGCTAGATGCGCTGGTGCGCATCACCACCACGATCTGCGGCACCGGTTCGTGATACTCAGTGCTATGTGGTTAGGATTGCTCGCATAAGCTGTGCAGGATGGCCAAGGCTTCTAGTGGTAGATTTAAAGCTGGCAATGGAATTGATAACTGCCCTTTACGATCATGGATGTGGTCATTCCGAAATCTTCGTTATATTAGGTCTGATAAACCACAGGTTATCCGAAACTATTGCAGCGTTGAGCGAGATGAAATTGACAGAGCCGGTACAAATGCCCTCCTCCCAGCCGTTGGTGCTGGCGGAGCTAGCCGACAGCACCCGCGCCGCGGCCGAGGCATTCATCGCGGCAGGCACCGCAGCCAATACCGTGCGCAGCTACCAGAGCGCCCTCACCTACTGGTCTGCGTGGCTGCGATTGCGTTATTGCCGCTCGCTCGGCGACGGCGCGTTGCCTCCCGTGGTCGCCGTGCAATTCATCGTCGATCACTTGGCCAGGCCCGATACTGCTGGTAACTGGACACACCTGCTGCCGCCGGCAGTCGATGCCGCGCTGGTTGCAGCCAAGGTCAAGGGCAGGCCGGGGCCACTGTCGTTCAGCACAGTTAGCCATCGCTTGGCAGTTTTGGCGAAATGGCATCGCGTGCGAAGCTGGGATAACCCAAGTGAGGCTCCTGCGGTGAAGACTCTGCTTCGCGAGGCACGCAAGGCCCAGGCGCGCCAAGGCGTATCCGTGCGGAAGAAAACCGCAGTGGTGTTGGAGCCGCTGCAGGCGATGCTCGCCACCTGCACTGACGGCGTGCGTGGCGTGCGCGATCGCGCCCTGCTGTTGCTGGCCTGGAGCGGCGGTGGCCGGCGCCGCTCGGAAATCGTGGGTTTGCAGATCGAAGACCTGCGCCGTCTGGACGCCGACACCTGGCTATATGCACTTGGGGCAACCAAAACCGACAGTAGTGGCGTGCGTCGGGAAAAACCGCTGCAGGGGCCAGCGGCACAAGCACTTAACGCCTGGCTCGCTGTAGCACCGGCCAGCAACGGCCCCCTGTTTCGCCGTTTGTACAAAGGGGGGCGGGTCGCGACTGTTGGCCTGTCCGGCGACCAGATCGCGCGCATTGTCAAGCGTCGCGCGGCACTGGCAGGCCTCGACGGTGACTGGGCGGCGCACAGCCTCCGCTCGGGCTTCGTCACCGAAGCCGGACGCCAGGGTGTGCCTCTGGGCGAGGTAATGGCGATGACCGAGCACCGCAGTGTCAGCACGGTGATGGGCTACTTTCAGGCCGGTTCGCTGCTGGGCAGTCGTGTCAGCCAGTTATTGACCACTTCTTCACCGGAAAAAGACAACCCTGACGAGGCAGAGGACGGCTAACCCTTGCTTCTGAACACACCCTTGCCGTCATATTGTCGCTCTTCACTACTAAACAGAGATGCTCTATGCAAATAGCGTTCGGTATCACGGTCATGCTGGTCTTGGCCGTCGTTTTTTCTGCTCGGCCTAGCCGAAGCTAACCACATGCTGGTCTTCGGCTTGCTCCTCGCAGTCTTTTCCGCGCTGGTCATCATCGCCTTGGCCGCCACGGCAAAAATTCAGGCCATGCGGGCGACTTTTGTGCCAACGCCAGCGATCGCTGAGAACAAGTCATCCACCTTCACCAAAATCACCCCCTGCAGCACTATGCAACCCCCGAGCATCGAGAACTACCGCGTTTCAGCGAGCCTCCCTGAAAACCCACATGCGCCTGTGCTTCGACAACATTCGCTACCACGAGGAAATTACCCTGCCCGCGCGCTGGCAGGTCAGGCCGGAGCCATCATCATCGCTGCTCTGCTGACAACGATCTGCGCCGATCGCCCATTTGACTCCAGCTTGCAGCCGGGCAGTAGGCAACGCCTTGCGCAGCAGTGCACAGACTTGCGCTTCCAGATATTCGGCACGAGTCCGAGCCATTTTCATTTTTACCGTCGGAGCGAGATCATCCAACAGTGCACGCATGCCCCCGTGAATGTGGCTAAGTACCAGATGCGGTATGGGCAGCAAGTACTCGTTCCCGGTATTGATGCACGGTGCCGACCAGATCGGGTTGCCCATAAAAAAGTGCGGGATGGCGTCGGCACTTAAGCTTTCAGGCATAAGTGACAGCTGGTCCAATACCCGCAGCACCATGTCCTTATCACGCCCTGAAACCAGCTCGATACGCTCTGGATCAGCCACCAACAGCCGGACCAGTTGCCGATTAGCGTGAGACCACAAAGCCGTGGCCACTTGTTCGCGACTGACAGAGTCTGGTAAATGCTGCAAAAATTCCTCTGGATCGCCCTCCGCAAAATCGTCCTCGCGATAAAATGCATGCACCATATCGTTCACGGTTTCGCAACGGAATACAGCGAAAAGCCGCTGCAAACGTGCAGAGCTGCGCTGCTCGACATCTACCAGTGCGGCTTTCGCAATGTCGATCACTCGGCAGCAATCTGCTTCTCCAGAGCTGTAATGGCCGCTTTGATCACCAGAGCACTGGAACTGCTTCGCTCAATCGCGATAGAAAGAGCTCCTTGGGATTCCGCAAGCTCTTGGATGTTCTTGGAAATGCTGAAGTCCAGGCGGTTGGCTATCGCGTCATAGCGGAATTCTTCGCTACCCGCCAGTGAGCCGGTATCGCGGCTACGTAACTGGCCGTTAGCTTCGGACTCATACATGATCTCACCTCGCAGCTTGTCGAGCGTGCGCACCAACTCACCGGCCGGGTCGTACTGATGGCGACGATGGATCGGGTTGACTGCTACCAGATACCGGCGCTCGTCGTAGCAGTAGAATCAGCCCAGTTTAAAATAAAATTCAATGAACCTATTAAAGTTACTCCACTGCGGGCGAAGTCGCCCCGCTTTGAAAGCTTCCAATCTCTCACCAAGGGAAATCTCAAGCACCTCTCCAGTCCTGGAATTATAGTAATATCCACTTTCACCCTCAAAGCTATCCAAGGGTATGTAATCAAGACTCAGACCTAGAGTGTCATGGGTGCGTTTCAGCGCAAGATCAAACTTGGTATTTTTAGAAAACCAACCAAGCTGATAGAGTTCATGCCCTCCCGAGGAAAATGTGGGGCCATCTTCAGCATGCAAGTAAAACTCAGCACAGTCCGATCCTATATCAATTCCTAATTTAACTAGTTCAGCCTCATAATCTGCGCTAGCATCATCATACCACCAGCCTTTTTGGCGGCAAAAATTTTTAACTTTATCCGATAGCATTTTTAAATCAGCCACAAGTTAATTTACTTGAACGAATATTTTTCCACCTGCGCTCTCGACATCCAATAACTTTCTCTGTCGCCATTAAAACACGCTCACAGTGCGCGTTTCCACTAAGCCCCGCTCTCGAAAAAGTCAACCACTTACCCATGGTCAACAGCCCTTCCGCCTTCGTTCGCCTTCCCAAATTTCCGTGCGGTCACCTCACGATGCATTTTGCAATGGTCGAGTCAGTTTCCGTCAACGGACGGGTAGATAGCAGAAATATTTCGTTGGTTGGCGCGTATTTTTGGCGACATCCGAACTAATCTGCAAGCTTGCTGTTGTATCACTTGGCTTTTATCAAGCCCACCTCAAGGGGCCCGGGTAGGCTCCCGGACACCGTTATCCAATAAGGAAAAACACCATGAAGCGCCCCGCTCCATCAAGAGTCCGTCTGTATGACGAACACGATCTGGACAGTGTGCTGCGCTCGATGGCCCGGCAGGCCATGGCTTGCCTGCCTACGTCTGAAGTGGCGCTGGTAGGCATTCAGCGGCGTGGTGAGCCGCTGGCGCAGCGCCTGCAACTGCACCTGCAAGCACTGACCGGCGCTGCGCCATTGCCGCTCTACCCGATCAAGGTCAAGCGCTATGCGGACGACCTGAGCCTCCTGCATGCCCATACTCAACTCACCGAGAGCCCTGAACTCGCCAAGCTCGACCTTGCCGAAACCACCTTGCTGGTGGTCGATGACGTGCTCTACGAAGGGCACTCTCTGCTGCGCACCTGCGCCTACCTCGCCGAACTGGGTGCGCGCCACCTCATCAGCGCTGTGCTCGTCGACCGCCACGTCTGCCGCCAACCGGTGCATGCCGATATCGTCGGCATTCATTTGCAGGTCGCGGCGCAAGATATCGTCGAATGTCATGTGCCTCCCTACGAAGGCCAATTCTGCGTGGAGGTGGTGCGCCATGGCCGAACAGGCGATACCGCGTGATTCAACTGCCAGGTAAAGACCTGATCGTCAGGATGCTGCACGGTGTATGGCTGACAAGCCGCTGTGAGGATCGCAGCCTTTGGCATGCGCTGACCTGCACAGTGTCTGCCCATGGCCCACGCTGTACTTGATAATCGTCAAACCCAGCGGTGCCAAGCCGCTTAAGTTGCCGGTAACCACCCAGGGAGCATCGCCCATGAACACCACAGCACCGTTGATGTTTGCATTGCAAGGCAGCGAGGGCTATGGCGATGCCGTTGCCCGACGCCTGGGCCTCTCCCTGTCGGCACATGTAGAGCGAGACTATGAGGACGGCGAGCACAAGTGCTGGCCCCAGGATGCGGTCGAGGGGCGAAACACCGTCGTGTTCCACTCGCTTTATGGCGATATGCACCACAGCGCCCACGACAAACTGTGCCGGCTGCTGTTCTTCTGTGGCGCGCTCAAGGACGCCGGCGCCAGCCAGGTGACAGCGGTGACGCCCTATCTGTGCTATGGGCGCAAGGACCGCAAGGTGGAATTTCAGGATTCGACCATTACCCGCCACGTGGCTCGCCTGATGGAAAGCTGTGGCATCGACCGGGTGGTGGCGCTGGATGTGCATAATCCCAGCGCGTTCGACAACGCCTACCGGATACCAGCCTGGAACCTGGACTGCGCGCAGCTGTTTGCCCAGCGCCTGGCGCCGCTGCTTGTTGCGCAGGGCATCACGGTGGTGTCGCCGGACATGGGCGGCATCAAGCGCGCCGAACAGTTTCGCCAGGCACTGGCCCAGATACTGGCGCGCCCGGTCGCCATGGCCATGGTAGAAAAGCACCGGCAACACACGCAGCTCAGCGGTGAGTGTCTGGTGGGTAAGGTGGCGGGCAGCACGGTCGTGCTGTTCGACGACATGATCAGCACCGGCCAGACACTGCTGCGTGCCGCTCAAGCCTGCCATCGAGCCGGCGCTTCACGCATTCTGGCTGCCGCCACCCACGGACTGTTCACCAGTGCAGGGACGCTGTTCGAAAGCGGGATGTTCGAACGCATCCTGGTCGCCGACAGCATCATGCCCTTCCGCCTGCCCGCCCCTTGCCAGGCCCGGCTGGACATCGTCGACACCAGCGCACTGGTTGCTGAGCGCCTCCTGCTGTCGAGATCAAACGGGACTGCCAAGGGCGCCCAACCTGCAGCGTTTACGTAGTCAAGCATTGAACATTAGCCCCCTATTCGGCCACGCGTTGCACGTTGCCGGACCAAGGTTCAAAACATTGAACGCGGCAAGGAGTTTGCGATGGCTGATTCAAGCAAAAAAATGAGCCTGGTCGGGCTCACGACGCTGGTGACAGTCAACATGATGGGTTCGGGGATCATCATGTTGCCTACCAACATGGCTCAACTAGGCGCCGTCTCGCTGTTGTCGTGGCTTTTCACGGCGATCGGCTCGATGGCCATCGCTTATTGTTTTGCCCAGTGCGGCGTCTTCTGCTCACGCTCCGGCGGGTTGTCAGCCTACACAGAAGAAGCTCACGCGAAGTCAGGTTTTTTCCTCTGCTCGTACCTGTACTTCCTGTCTCTGGCCATCGCCAACGTAGCCGTGGCCATTTCTGCGGTGGGCTACATGACCGCCTTCTTGCCCTGGCTGGGTAGTGGTGCCATCCCGTTGTGCATAGGGACCGTCGGGCTAATCTGGCTGACCACCGTCGCCAACTTCGGCGGCCCCGGCATCACCGGCAAGATCGGTGCTTTCACGGTCTGGGGCGTGATCATTCCGGTAGCGGGCCTTTGCATCATCGGCTGGTTCTGGTTCAAGCCCGATGTACTGGTCGCCGCCTGGAACCCTAACGATCTGCCGATTTCCGAGTCCATCGCCAAAGCCATTCCTCTGACCCTGTGGGCGTTCCTGGGCATGGAGTCGGCGGCCCAAGCCACCGATGCCGTGGAAAACCCCAAACGCAACGTGCCACTGGCCTGCCTGTTCGGCACCTTGGGAGCTGCCGGTGTCTATATACTGTCGACCACCGTGATCCAGGGCATCATTCCCAATGCCGATCTGGCCAAGTCCACCGCGCCCTTCGCGCTGGTCTACGCCACGATGTTCAATCCATTGGTAGGCCATATCGTCATGGCCCTGGCGGTCATGGCGTGTGTCGGCTCGCTGCTGGGGTGGCAATTTACGTTGGCACAAACTGCCAAGATGACCGCCGACCAGAACCTGTTCCTCAAGTTCTTCAGCAAGGTCAACGCCATGAACGCCCCTGTCGTCGGCATGATCGTCTGTGGCCTGCTGCAAACCTTGATGGCCCTGTCAACCATTTCACCGGATGCTGCCGCCCAGTTCAGCAAGCTGGTCAACCTGGCGGCGGTGACTAACCTCATCCCATATTTAACCGCGCTGACCGGTCTGCTGGTCATCATGTACAAGGCCGGTGTCTCAACGACGATCTACGCGCGCAACCTGGTGGTGCTGCTGGTTGCGGTGACGTACTCCTTGTATGCCCTGTATGCCTGCGGCAAGGAGGCGGTGATGGGCGGCACCTTGGTGCTGGCCTTCGGCTACCTGCTCTATGGTTTCCTCGCGAAGCGTTTCACCGACACGCTGCCAGCCGAACAGGCCGGGGCCGGCAATCCTTAGGCGCGGCAGCCAGGACTGCACAGACATCTGCATACGGGGAAACCTGACATGAACGTACCATTTATCAAAACCACCCGTTTTTTGCTCGCTCTGGCTTTTTTGACGCTGCCTCTGATGGCCAGTGCCTCCACACTTGACCGCGTGCGCAGCAGCCACAGCTTCACCTTGGGCTACGTGCCAGACCTTGCGCCCTTCAGCACACAGGAAGGCGACAAAGCCAGCGGCTATGCCATCGAGCAGTGCCTTAAAGTTGCAGACAAGCTCAAGCGCGAGCTTGGCCTGCCGGACCTGCAAGTGCGCTACCAGCCGGTTACGGTTTACGAGCTGGTCAGTGCGGTCAGCCAGGGGAAAGTCGATATTCTCTGCACGCCGACTCCGCCCACTCTGGAACGGCGCAAGACGATCAGTTACGCCATACCGATCTACACCGCCGGTCTCTCTGTCGTGGTACGTAAGGATGCCCCCGAATCGCTGCTCAATGTACTCAATGGCAAAGTCGCCAATAGCGGACCGACCTGGCGAGCAAGCATCAACAACGGTCTGGCCAACCACACATACGCCACCATTGAGGGCGGTGTAACCGAAGACTGGATTCGCGAAAGGATGCGCCTGCTTGGTGTAATCGCTTCACTGGTTACCGTGGCCAACAACGATGAGGGCATCAAGCTGGTCGCCGACGGCAAGGCGGACGCATTCTTTGCCGAACGCATGTTGCTGAAAAACGATATAGCCAAGGAAGGGGCTCCCAAAAACCTGATGCTCCTGGACCGTATATTCGAGTACTCGCCGGTGGCGATGATGGTGGCGCGCAATGACGACGACTTCCGCTTGCTGGTCGATACGGCCCTGAGCGAAGCCTATCGCTCGGGCTCCATTGAAAAGGACTACGACAAATACTTGGGAGGGACCAACGATATCGTGAAGAAATTTTTCAGGGTGTATGCGTTGCCCGAGTGACATCAATCGCTACAGGCCGTCAGCGGGCAGCCTTCTAACCTTGGCCACAAGCACATACGAGAAACGCCATTTCCTGAGCGTGGCGAGTGTCTGGTAAACCAGGGTCGGCGTGGTGAGGCGACGTTTCTTATCGGTCTTGCCAGCGGTGATGATCAACTCGGCAAGACTCGCTAAAACGTCAGCACGACCTTCTCGGACGAGTACGCATAGCGTTCGTGGTGGTACGAGCCGGCCTGGATACCATGCTTGCGGAGCTTGTCCCTGCTCTACCGTTCAGCGGCCTTAATTATTCAATGAGCGTTAGCGGACGCTCGGGTTTTCCAAAGCGAAAGCAACACGCCGCCAATCAGAAGGCCGATTGTTACGCTCAACGATATTTCGGCTGGCACTTTACCCACCACGTCATGAAGGAAAATTTTCGAGCCTATAAAGACAAGCACCAGAGCCAGCGCATATTTAAGGTAAATAAAGCGACTGATCATGGCAGCCAATGCAAAATAGAGCGCTCGCAAGCCGAGAATGGCAAAAATATTCGACGTATAAACGATGAACGGATCCTGTGTGATAGCAAAAATCGCAGGTACGCTGTCAACAGCAAATACCAAATCTGCACACTCAATCAAAATAAGTGCAAGGAAGAGCGGTGTCACCCATAGCATTCTTTTTCCTGACGCGTCAGGCAAGCGAACCAAAAAACGTTGACCGTGCAATTCCTTGGTGATGCGCAGGTGTCTACGTAGGTATTTGACGAAACGGTTGTTTTCCAGGTCAGGCGCATGATCGACGCGAGCGAAGAGCATCTTTACCCCGGTGAACACCAGGAAGGCGCCGAAGCAGTAAAGTATCCAACTGAACTGGGCGATGAGCGCAGCCCCAAGGCCGATCATGATAGCTCTCAAGACGATGACCCCCATGATCCCCCAAAACAATACTCGGTGCTGGAACTCCCGAGGAATGGCCAGGAAACTGAATATCAGGGCAATAACGAAAACGTTATCCATTGACAGGGATTTTTCAATCAAGAAACCCGTCACATAGTCCATGCTGGCATCGCTGCCTTTCTGGAAGTACACCCAGACCGCGAACAAAAGGCCCATACTGATGTAGCCCGCAGACAGCAACAAGCTCTCTTTAACTCCAATCTCCCGATTCCCGCGATGGAGCACACCTAAGTCAAGCGCCAACAGTGTTAGCACAACAGCGAAAAAGGAAAGCCAAAGCCAGAGGTCAGTACCAAGAACGTCTTGATAGAGATACGCACTAAGGGCAGACATGAGCCCCTCCTGTATAGTCGTAGTTGAACAACTATGACTCCGACATGGCGGTATAACCGTCAGAGGGGCCCGGCGTCACGAATAAAGAATTTATCGAGCGCGAGTAGGCTGCAAGTAGAAAACATTTACAAATCGTGTCCATGACAAGCCAAAAGGCTTGCAGTGAAAAACTAACTTCGAACACCTGATTGCACCAGCCTCATGGGTGCCCCGCACGTTATCAACGCCTTCATTGGAGCAAAGCGTCGCTCGCTCGCGTCGACCTGATGCAGCGCCTTCCGTCGCTCAGAAGGCACCCTCACACGCGCGGCAGGCCGAACAAAAGGGTAAACACTATAAAAAGGAGTTTCGCCATGACACCGGCAAAACCTTATACGTTACTGCTCACGCTGTGCCTGGGCTGCGCTTCACCACTTGCTTTGGCCGCCACAGACCTGAACCATCAGCACGCCCCAGGCATGCAATCGAACGACAATGGACAAATGCACGACCAAAGCGGTGCGACTGGCTCGGGAACGCCAGGCGATGGCATGGGTACGGGTGATGGCGGTACTGACGACAATGGTACGGACAATACCGGCGGTGACGGTACCGACAGCGGCTCGGGAACCGGCAGCAATGGCTCTGGTGATAGCGGCGCAAATGCGGGTAGTGGTAGCAATGGCTCAGCCGGAGGTGGATCAGGCGCAGGTTCCGGCAGTTAGCTGAAAGGGCCGATGGCAACGGATCACTTATCCATCGCCCGGTTCGTCGGTTCTACCCGGGTTCAAACCGTTCATGCAACCCACGCAGGAGTAAATACCATGCCACGCGGGGACAAAGACTAGTACACGGACGCGCAGAAACGCAAGGCCGAGCACAAACAAACAATCCGGTGGCGGTGAGAAGCACGGAGGCTCGGGAAGCAGGACATCGTCGCGGGCGAAGAAGACCGCACGCTCGGATTCGGCCAAACGCGCCGCTGAATCTCGCCAGGGGCATTCGCGGATGTCGCACGCGTCGCTGGAATCGCAAAGCAAGGAAAGCCTTATGAAAGAGGCACGCAGCAAAGACATCAAGGGGCGCTCGACCATGACCAAGGCCCAGTTGATTGACGCCCTGCAAAAACACGGGTGACGGCCAGATGTGATCGGCAACTTGGCAAGCGGGCTGAACGTTTAGTCAACCGGCCCGGTCGCACAACAGAGACGCAGCCGACTGCGCAAACCCTGACCGTGAGGACCTTCCATGAGCGCGATCTCTCCCAATGGGGTTGAAGAACACCCCATCTGCCTGACCCTGAATGGTCAGCGCCGAACATTGCAGGTGAATCCCTGGACCACCCTCCTCGACCTTTTGCGTGAGCAGTTGGACCTGGTTGGCACCAAGAAGGGTTGCGACCATGGCCAGTGCGGGGCCTGCACGGTGCTGCGCGATGGCAAGCGCGTCAATGCCTGCCTGACCTTGGCCATCATGTGCAATGGGGCCGAATTGGTGACCATCGAAGGGCTGGCCGTCGGCGACGTTCTGCACCCAATGCAGCGCGCATTCATCACCCACGATGCCTTCCAGTGCGGCTACTGCACCCCGGGGCAGATCTGCTCCGCAGTCGGGCTTGCCCGTGAAGGGCGTGCCGACACCCGCGAGGCCATTCGCGAACAGATGAGTGGCAACCTTTGCAGGTGTGGTGCATACGGCAACATCGTCGCTGCGGTAGAAGAAGCCCTACCGTTGATGACGGACCTGGCCCAGCCTCAACGAGGGCCGAATCCATGACGCCTTTCAGCTACCACAAGCCCGCATCCATCAGCGAAGCCGTGAGCCTGGCAGGCGCCAGCTCGCACTTCATTGCCGGCGGCACCAACCTCGTCGACCTGATGAAAGAAAACGTGGTTCGCCCCAAGCGCCTGATCGACATTTCCGGCCTTGGGCTGAACGGCATCCACCTCACGTTGAACGGTGGCTTGTTGATCGGCGCATTGGTGAGCAATGCCGACCTGGCCTGGCATCCAATGATCGAGCAGCACTATCCATTGCTGTCAGACGCCATCCTGGCTGGGGCATCACCGCAGCTGAGGAACATGGCCAGCACCGGTGGCAACTTGCTGCAACGTACCCGGTGTTACTACTTCTACGACACCGGCACCCCCTGCAACAAACGTGAGCCCGGCAGCGGATGCCCGGCGCGTACAGGCTCGAACCGTATCCACGCGATTCTCGGCGCCAGTGATGCCTGTGTCGCGACCCATCCCTCGGATATGTGTGTGGCATTGGCAGCGCTCGAAGCCGTGGTGCATGTGCAGGGGCCGCGCGGAGAGCGCCAAATACCTTTTGCGGCGTTCCATCGTCTCCCCGAGGACACCCCGGAGCGAGACAATCAGCTGGCAGTCGATGAACTGGTGGTCGCCATCGAGCTGCCACCCCCGGAGTTCGAAAACCATTACCGTTATCTGAAAATACGCGACCGCGCCTCCTACGCGTTCGCGCTGGTGTCGGTCGCTGCAGCCTTGAAATTCGATGGTGAGGTGATCCAGCAAGCTCGCCTGGCGCTGGGCGGCGTTGCCCACAAGCCGTGGCGAGACCCGGTTGTGGAGCGCATGCTGGCCGGCCAAGCGCCTAGCGAAGCACTGTTCACCCGCGCCGCGCAAACGTTGCTGCAAGACGCAAAACCCCTGAGCCACAACGGGTTCAAGGTCACGCTGGCCCAACGTGCGATTGTGCGGGCACTGAATGACGCGGCCTACGGCGCCGCTTGCTGGAGGGCACGACCATGATCAACTCCACACCAGTAGTTGGCACGCCCCTGGACCGCGTGGACGGCATGGCGAAGGTCACCGGGCAGGCGCGCTACGCGGGCGAATACCCCGAGACAGGCCTGCTCCATGGCAGCGTCGTGTCCAGTACCATCGCCCGCGGTCGGGTACTCAACATCGACAGTGCGCAGGCAATGCGCGTGCCGGGGGTGATCGCCGTGCTCGACCATGCACATCGTCCGCATATTTCCAGTTATGACGACAACTACAGCGACGCCGACTCCGCGAAGGGGGCGCCGTTTAGGCCCTTGTTCAATGAACGAGTCCTCTACAATGGGCAACCGCTGGCGCTGGTGGTTGCCCAAACCCTCGAACTGGCCCGGTATGCGGGTTCGCTGATCAGGATCGAGTATGCCGAGGAGGCCCACCAGACCGACCTGGGCGCATGCCAACAGTCGCATGCAGCACTCACCGAGACACCGGCGCCGCGTGGTGACTTTGCCGCTCAGTTTGCCGGGGCCCCGGTGCAGGTGGATGCCACCTACCTGACAGCCAACGAGTACCACAACCCGATGGAGCCCCATGCGTCAACCGTACTCTACAAAGGCGACGGCACGCTGGAAATCCACGACAAGACCCAAGGCACACAAAACTGCCAGGACTACCTGCACAAGGTGTTTGGCCTGCCCAAGGCAAACATCCGCGTGCGCGCGGCATTCGTCGGCGGTGCCTTCGGCTCGGGCTTGCGTCCGCAGTACCAGTTGCCGCTGGCAGTGATGGCGGCGTTGCACCTGCAGCGTTCGGTGCGCGTCACGCTGACTCGCCAGCAGATGTTCACCTTTGGCTACCGGCCCCGCACCGAGCAGCGCCTGCGCCTGGGTGCTGACGCAAACGGGCAGTTGCTGGCGATCGCCCACGATGCGCTTGGCCAGACCTCCCGCTTCGAGGACTTCACCGAGCACGTGGTGGAATGGAGTGGCATGCTCTACCAGTGCGACAACGTTGCCCTCAGCTATCGCCTGGCCTCGCTCGATGTGTACACCCCGTTGGACATGCGAGCGCCTGGCGCCGCGTCGGGGATGATTGCCCTGGAATGCGCCATGGATGAGCTTGCCTGTGCAGCGCAGATTGACCCGCTCGAGCTGCGCCGGCGCAATTTTGCCGCCAGCAATGCCAACGAGGGCAAGCCCTACTCCAGCAAGGAACTGCTGGCGTGCTACCGGCAAGGTGCCGAACGTTTTGGCTGGCAAAACCGTAATCCGCAACCGCGCAGCATGCGCCATGGCAACCAGCTGGTCGGTTGGGGGATGGCCGGCGGCGTCTGGGAAGCCATGCAGATGAAAGCCAGCGCCAAAGCGCGCTTCGATGCCAAAGGCCACCTCACCGTCTGCAGTGCCACCACCGATATCGGGACCGGCACTTATACCGTCATGACGCAGATCGCAGCCGACGCGGCTGGCGCCAGGGTGCAGGATGTCACCTTCGTGCTGGGTGACTCTTCACTGCCCACCGCACCCCTTCAGGGAGGATCGTTCACGGTGTCGTCGGTCGGCTCGGCCGTCCGCCAGGCCTGCCATATACTGCGCACCAAAGTGCTGGAACATGCGCGCAAGATGTACCCCCAAGTGGCCAGCACGGCCCGGGAGCAGATCGTGTTCGCCGATGGCTACCTGCACGCAGGCAGCCATCGCCTGGCCTTGGCGGACATCATCGCCAGCGCCCCCGAAGGTGAGTTCGAAGTGCAAGTCGACGCGGAGCCCGGCGCCAGGCGTGAACCGTTCTCCACCGCCACGCATTCGGCGGTGTTCGTGGAAGTCCACGTCGACGAGGACCTTGGCACGATCAAGGTAGTACGGGTGGTCAGCGCCGTGGCGGCGGGACGGGTAGTCAACCCGAAAACCGCGCGCAGCCAGATCTTGGGAGGCGTTGTGTGGGGCATGGGTATGGCCCTGCACGAAGCCGCGCTCACCGACCATCGGTTGGGTCGCATCGTCAACCACAACCTGGCGGAGTACCACATCCCGGTCAACGCAGACTGCGGGGATATCGAAGTCATCTTCGTTGAAGAGCACGACGACATCATCAATGAACTGGGATCCAAGGGCGTAGGTGAAATCGGCGTCGTCGGGGTGGCAGCCGCGGTAGCCAACGCGGTCTACCATGCCACGGGCAAGCGTGTGAGAGAGTTTCCGATCACGCTCGACAAGGTGCTGTGACTGGGCGAGGGGGCAAGCCCCCATCCCCATTCGAGCCGTCGAGATAACGATGGGAACTGAAGCACCAATCGCAACGCCTGCCCGAGCGTTCTGGAGCGAGTTGTCACTGCAGCGTTCCGGCCTGCACGTTGCTGGCCCCGTGCGGGTGAGGAAATCCTCCACCATCACTACCATTAAGGAGGGTGACCACCCTCCTCCCAATGCGCGATAGGTAGTTACTGCAGCACGGGCCGCCTCTGTTTGCGCGACCGCTCGTGAATCTGAAGCCCAACGCGCTTCAGGTCAGCGTCGATCTTATCCAATAGTTTTTTCTCCCGCGCCAGCAGCCTCAAGCGAAGCGGCTTCCCGCCTCTGCCTGCTCAAGAGTCAGGACGTGATTTGCAACCTGCCCTTATTGTTATGTTATAACTCAGCCAGTAATCTGAAACTGATTCATACCCCTTGCTGCCACGTGCAAGGCTCCCACCACTGGATATAAATGATGAGCTCAGCACTACCCGACGTTTCCGTCACCGACCTGGCCCCCAGCCTCAGCCCGCTGCAATGGGTCGGCATGCAGGGTATCGACCTGCCGGTAAGGATCCAGGAAGCGACCTACCAGCGTGAACTGCACGCCCGGGCGGATGTTCAGGTCGACCTGCCGGCACCGCACGTCAAAGGCATTCACATGTCCAGGCTGTATCGCCTGCTGGACGCATGGGGGCAGGCTGCGGCGGTGTCGCCGGCAAGCCTCTTTGCGCTGTTGCAGGAGATGATCGACAGCCATCAGGATTGCGAAAGCCGCAATGCCAGGTTGCGCCTGGATTTCGACTTGCTGGTTCGCCGCCCTGCACTGGTGACCGAGGGTCTCTCTGGATGGAAGTCGTACCCGGTTCACGTGCTCGCGACGAAGGTCGGCGGGGCGCTGAACCTGAATATTGAGGTCAGGATCGGCTACTCCTCGACCTGCCCATGCTCGGCCGCTCTCTCCCGGCAGTTGATTGAAGACAGCTTCCTGCGAACCTTCAAGGACCAGCCACTGCTTGAAGCCGGCGCCGTCGCGCAGTGGCTGCGCAGCAACGCGTCGCTGGCGACGCCTCACAGCCAACGTAGCGAAGCTCGGGTGCGCGTCGCGGTGCCTGCCGATGCTCCGGATCTCGGGTTGCTGGCCTTGATCGACCAAGTCGAAGGCGCTTTGCGCACGCCGGTTCAGACCGCCGTGAAACGGGCTGACGAACAGGCTTTCGCAGCGCTCAACGGGCAGAACCTGATGTTCGTCGAGGACGCTGCGCGGCGCATACAGGTATGCCTTAGCGCTTATCGCGACACCCAGGTGCACGTCCGCCACCTGGAAAGCCTGCATCCGCACGACGCCTCGGCCTGGTCTACTCCGCAGGCCCCTGGCTAAGCCGGTTTGTCGACGGTTTCGACGAAAGCGCTCGCAGCAATCGTCGTTGCCTGCGAACGCTCCTCGGCAGCTACCATCGGGGCAGCAGGCATCCGGTATTGGTTCTCCCACTTCGCCACAACCAGAGGCGCCAGTGCGTTGCCCAAGACATTCAGCGCCGTGATCGGCATGTCCATCAAGCGATAGACTCCGGCGATGAACGCAATACCTTCCACAGGCAGACCGGCACTGGTCAGCGTAGCGGTCAAGATCACGAACATGGCCCCCGGAACGCCGGCTGCGCCCTTGGAGGTCAGCACCATGATGATGATCAGCATCGCCTGGTCAGCCAGGCTCAGGGGAATTTCATAGAGCTGCGCGATGAACAGCGTGCCGATGCCCACGAAAAGCGATGCGCCATCCAGATTGAAGGAATAACCCGTAGGGATAACCAACGTAGCAATCGAACGCGGCGCACCGTAGGCCTCGACCTTTTCAATCAACTGGGGCATGACAGTCGCCGAGGCGGCAGTACTGAACGCCAGGATCAACTCATCCTTGATCGCCTTGATCAGGTCGAAGATGTTGATCCCTGCAACCTTCGCGATGCCGCCCAGCACGACCACGCCGAACAGAATGACCGCGATGTAGGTGACGGCAATCAGTTTTGCCAGAGGCAGCAATGCGGAAAGCCCGAAGTTGGCGACCGTCACGCCGATCAGGCCAAAAATCCCGATGGGTGAGTAATGCATCACGATATGCGTCACTTTGAACATCGTCGCGGAAATGGCATTGACTACCGCGATCAGCGGCATTTTCTTCTCTTTGTCCAGAGCACTTAGCCCAAAGCCGAACATGACCGAGAAGAACAGGACAGGCAGCAGCTTTCCTTGCGCCATTGCACCGACGATATTGTCCGGGATGATATTGAGGATGACTTGACCAAACCCTGTGCTCTCCGAGGCAGAGGGAAGCGAGAGCGTTTGGGTGTTTGCAAGGGTGGTCAAGTTGGCACCTACGCCCGGCTGCGCAAGATTGCCAACCAGCAGGCCACAAACAATTGCGATGCTGGTCACGACGAAGAAGTAGAACAGGGCTTTCACCCCTACCCGCCCTATCGCCTTGTTATCACCATTGCCTGCGATCGCGCCGACCATGCACGCGAACACGAGGGGTACGACAATCATCTTCATCATTTTGATGAAAATATCGCCGACGGGTTGCAAAAGGTTGCTGGTTATCCAAGCTTTGTACTCGGGAAAGAAATTGAGAAGTGCCCCCACTACAACCCCGAGCACAAGACCTGCAATAATTCTAGTCACTAGACTAGTCTTCGCCATACGTCCTCCAGTTATTATAATTTGGACTGTACATTGGCCGGCAAAAATGCCAAACACATCGTTGGAACCTGTTATTTTTATTGAGTGGCCACTTACCGATACACGCCTCTTACTTCATGCAGACAAAGCGGGGGAGCGTCCCGGACGTTTTTGCCAATCAGGTGGCAAAAACACCTTCAAAGTCCTTGAACCCTTTGATCTCGATCGGGTTGCCACTGGGGTCCAGGAAAAACATCGTTCGCTGCTCCCCAGGTTGGCCAGGGAATCGTACAACCGGCGGTATGTCGAACTGCACACCATGAAACGCCAGGCGGTCTGCCATCGCGAACCAGTCATCCAGATGCAGCACCAAGCCGATATGCGGCATCAGCACTTCATGATCGCCGACTTTGCCGGTACGGGTAGTGGGAAAAGGCACACCTTTGTGAAGCGAAATCTGGTGACCGAAGAAATCGTAATCCACATAAGTTTCACTCGCACGGCCTTCTTTGCAGCCGAGAATGTTACCGTAGAAGTTACGCGATGCTTCGAGATCTGTAACATGGTATGAAACATGAAATAACGATTTCATAACTGCCCTCTTTGGTTTCTGATAGAACTTTTGGGGAGGTTAGCGTAGCCTCGCGCAAGTGCTAAAGCGCATTTTTCCATCTCTCAGCGAAAGGAAATGTTTTGGACACTCGATTTCTCGAAAGCCTGATTGCGGTAATAGAAACTGGCTCGATTGCCGCAGCTGCTCGACGGGAAAACCTGACAGCACCTGCAGTCAGCCAACGTATACAAGCACTCGAGAAGTCACTGGCGTGCGAACTCCTGATCCGAAGCGCACACGCTGTCGAACCGACCGAGAAATGCCTGTCGTTGCTGCCGAAGATTCGAGATCTAATCCAGGGGGCAGCAGAGCTAAAGGAAGATCTGGACACCAGCAGCCTGTCCGGGTATCTCAAGATTGGCGCGATTTCCACCGCGTTAACAGGCATATTGCCGGAGGCCATGAACCAGCTATCAACCATTGCTCCGCAATTGAGGCTACGCATCACCCCGGGGGACTCGCGCAGTCTTTACGAACACGTGGCTTCCGGAGAGCTTGATGCGGGAATCATGGTATGTCCGCCCTTCACCGTCCCCAAAACCTTGCGTATGCAGGTGCTTCGAGAAGAACCCCTGATGCTTTTGACCAAAGACCCCATTGACAAAAGCGACGTCCGCTCGACGATTCTTGGGCGAAACCTGATTCGATATGACTCAAATGCCTGGGGTGGGCAGATTGCACAGCAATACCTGAATGACAATGACCTGCAGCCCGATGTGCTGTGTAATCTGGATGCGCTAGATGCAATCCACATCATGGTCGCAAAAGGCATGGGGGCTTCTGTTGTCCCGTACTGGGCGGGATTGAAGACTGACGACGTGCATGCAACACCCGTGTCGGAGGCTGACAGCTACATGCGCCAGGTCGTCCTGCTTTACAAGTCCACCCCCAGAAGGCCTAAAGCTGTGGAGGTTTTGAAGGAACAGCTTATGAATAACTGCAACTTCCCCTAAGGGCCTACACTCTCGGCAAAAAGGAGGACTTCATGATAGCTCGCTGGCGTTGGTTGGCTACGAGAATTGCCAAGCGTCTCTGGTTCAGGGCAACGCTTTTCTCCCTGCTGGGGGTGGTTACGGCGTTGGTGGCCGTGGTGCTCAAGGATGCGGTCCCCGTCACCTTGCCTGCCCGTATCGGTGCAGATGCGGTTGACAAGATATTGGGTATCATCGCCTCGAGCATGCTGGCCGTCACAACGTTTTCGCTGAGTACAATGGTCTCGGCCTACAGTGCCGCCAGCAGTGGTGTAACGCCGCGCGCCACTTCGTTGGTCATGGAGGACGCCACGACCCAGAACGCTCTGGCGACCTTCATCGGGTCCTTTCTCTTCAGCCTCGTCGGTATCATTGCACTGAGCACCGGAGCCTACGGTACACAAGGTCGTGTAGTGCTTTTCACCGTGACGATTGCGGTTGTGGTCCTGATCATTTACACCTTGCTGCGCTGGATTGATCACCTCTCCAAACTAGGGCGCGTGGGCGAGACGATCGACCGTGTCGAAAAAGCTGTGATCAAAGCCATCGAGCAGCGTGTTGAACACCCCTATCTGGGCGGTGCAGCCTACCCGCCTGACCTCAAGCTTGCTGGGGCAGCCCATGAAGTGAAAAGCGGCCAGACAGGCTATGTACAGCACATCGATGTCCTTACGCTAAACAGGATTGCGACGGACACCAAGATTCGAATTTATCTCGAAGTCCTGCCTGGCACCTTTGTCCATGAGGGTATGGTGGTTGCGCGGGCCTTGGCCGTGAACGGTGAGCCGCTCAATGACAATGGCGCGCTGGACATCGATATTTTCGCTGCCTTGAGCATCGGCCTCAGGAGAACGTTCGAGCATGACCCGCGCTTCGGGCTTTCGGTGTTGTCCGAGATTGCCTCGCGAGCGCTGTCCCCTGCGGTAAATGATCCCGGTACAGCCATCGACATCATTGGGCGCGGCATTCGGTGCTTGACGTGTTGGGGGAAACTGCATCCCGTGGCGCAGAGTACGGATAACGAATGCGCGCAGGTCTATGTGCGTGCACTGGTGGCGGATGACCTGTTTGACGATTTCTTTGCACCGATCAGCCGGGACGGCGCAGCTTTGCACGAGGTCAATCTGCGCTTGATCAAAGCCCTTGTCAGCCTGGCGCACATCAACCCCCATGCATTTCGGCCCGCCTGCAGCCGGCATGCCGCGCGATTGCTTGCACACGCGGGCAGTGGGCTTGTGCTTCAACAGGACAAGGACGAACTCCGCGCGCTTGCTGCCGAACTCATAGGTGTCCACTAAGTCTCGTGCGCCTGTACCCGATTGAATATTCGCGCTTGAAAAGTCCCCCTGTTCAGATACCTCAGAAGATGTAGAATCCGTCGCCAACTCCAAACCTGATCATTCCGTTGTCACGCCGAGTCCCGTCATGAAGCTGGCCCACCACACACGATCACAGGTCGCCTGGGTGCTGTATTTCAGCATCCTGTTCGGCTCGTTGTTGTGCGCCATGGGCCATGGGCAAATGGCCGGGTTGCGCCTGGCTGGCATGGATGATGCTGCTTGGTGCACGGCTGACAGCAGCGGCATGTACCAAGGTGAGCAAGACTTAAGCGATTCGGCCCTGCCTGCCGGCGGTGACTGCGTGATCGCCAGCCTGTTCAGCGCCACGCTGCTGGCCGTATTTTTTGGCCTGCTGACCTTGCTCGCCGGCGAGCCGGGCAGCCCCTTACCCAACCAACCTCCACCACGCCTGCCCAAGCAGCGTTGGCCACTGGTCAACCCCCGCGCCTCTCCTGCTTCGCTTCTCGCGTTCTGACATCGCCACGTCCCCGTGCCGCCTGATCGGCAGCGGACGTGTGCTCACCGATTTCAGCCAGGAAGCCTTGCATGTTCCGCATGACCACTTTGGCGCTGCTCGTTGGCAGCGCAACCTGTGCCTGGGCGCAGGATGACACCCTGACCCTGCCGGCCAGCAATGTCACGGCCACAGCCAATCAACCCACGGAGGCAACCCGCCTTGACCTTGATCGCCCCATCGAAAGCGGCTCGCGGCTGAACCTCAGCGCCAGGGAGAACCCCGCTTCCGTCAGCGTTGCCGACCGCAAGACCATGGAGCGCATTGGCGCACGTAACTTCCAGGACGCCGCCAATGCACTGCCCGGGGTTAACGCCTCGGCTCCGCCCGGCTGGGGGGGGTATGTGTCGTACCGAGGGTTCAACGGTGCCCAGATCAGCCAGTTGTTCAATGGCATCAATTTGCAGTATGGCGGCGCGGCGCGCCCGGTGGGCGCCTGGATCTACGACCGCGTCGAATTGCTCGGCGGGCCATCCTCATTCCTCAACGGCAGCGGCGCTGTCGGTGGCAGCCTCAATTTCATCACCCGGCTGGCAAGCCGTGACGAAGACACCTTCGAAGGGCGCGTCAGTTATGCACGCTACGACACCATGGAAACGTCGGTCGCCTTCAACAAGGCGCTGAACACGGGCGACGGCCCGCGCCACTATGCGCGCCTCGACTACAGCCGCACCAGCACCAACGGCTATATCGATCGGCAGGAGAATGGGGCCGGCAATCTGGCTTTCTCGCTGCTTAGCGACATCAACGATCAGCTCTCGCACACGCTGGCCATCGAATACCTGGAAGAGCAAGAGGACAGCCCCTACTGGGGTACACCGGTATTGCAGCCACTGGTCGGTACCTTGCACATCGACAAGCACAACCGTTTCAACAACTACAACGTCGAAGACGGTCGCTACGAGCAGCGCACCCGGTGGCTGCGCTCGATCACCGACTATCGCTTCGATGACAACACCCAACTGCGTAACACCTTCTACCACTACAACGGCCAGCGCGATTACCGCAATCTTGAGGTGTATCGCTACACCGCCGACAACAGCGCCATCGCTCGCTCGGGCGGCTATCGCCAGCGGCACGACCAGGAGGTCAACGGCGACAAGCTCGAACTGACCCATCAGGGCCAGTTGTTCGGCCTTGCCAGCGACTGGGCGTTCGGCATGGACTACAACACCAACCAGCAAACCAACTACCCGCTGTCCAAGGGGGCGTTCGACACGGTTGACCCGAACGGCTTCGAACCCGGGCACTTCCTCGATATCCCCGGTATGGACGCGCCCATGACCAAGGGCAGAACCACCACCACCGACACCACCTCGGCCTTCGTCGAGAACCGTACCCGCCTGACCGATCAGCTGTCATTGATCACCGCACTGCGCTACGACCATATCGACTTCGACGTGGTCGACCATGTGGCGCGAACCAGGCTCGACCGACGCTGGGACGCCATCACCGGTCGCCTGGGCCTGGTCTATGACCTGACCTCCAACGTCAGCCTGTACACCCAATACAGCACCTCGGCCGAACCACCAGGCGGTACCCTGACCAGCGCCTCGATCAGCCAGGTCGGCGACTTCGACCTGAGCACCGGCCGTCAGGTCGAGGTAGGCAGCAAGTTGGACTTCCTCGATGGGCGCGGCTCGGCCACGGCAGCGGCGTATCGCATCGTGCGCAAGGATATCTCCGTGCCCTCCTCGACCGTGCCCAACACCACCGAGCAAGCGGGCCAGCAGACCTCCACCGGCATCGAGCTGGCAGCCTCGTTCAAGGTCACGCCCAAGCTGCTGGCGGCAGGCAACTTCAGTTGGGTAAATGCCGAGTACGATGAATTCAACGAGACCATCGGCGGCGTGGTGTACTCGCGCAAGGGCAAGAACCCGGTCAACATCCCCGAGCGCGTGGCCAACCTCTGGTTGACCTACGACCTGGCGCCTGGCTGGCAGGTCGGGGCCGATGCCCGCTATGTCTCATCGGTGTACGCCAACACCGCCAACACCGCATGGGTACCGTCCTACACCGTCTACGGGCTGTCCATGACCCACGACCTGGACAAGCACGTGCAAGTCAGCGCGCGGCTGCGCAACCTCACCGACGAGGTGTATGCCCGCTTCATCCATCAGACCAACACCCAGTACTACCTGGGTGAGCCGCGCAGCCTGGAAGTCGCTGTGCTGTGGCGCTACTGATGACACCGACCGGGCGCCTTTCGTGTTTGGCTGCGGCCTAAGCGATTGTCGCTGTTCTCTGAAAAACAAAAGCCGGGACGGTAATACGCCCCGGCTTTTGTTTGGCCCGATGAGAACCCTGCCAAGAGTAAAAGACCGGAAGGGATAACCACTCTCTTGGACGCTGCATTCCAACAAAAAACCTGAGCCGAACGTTCATGATGGCCGCCTGCATGCGCAGTCGTTGAGCCCTCAGCGTGGTACGCCCGCGACAAAATGGCGCACCACGGAACTTGTACAGCCGGCAACGGATGCGGCTTAATGCGCGCCATATTCGTTCGGGTGACTCATGCTTTCACGTGCTCGCGCACATCTTTGTCTGTTCGCCTGCTTCGCCCTGCTGTTCAACCTGCTGGCGATGCCGCTCGATCGTGCCTTGCAATCACCTCGCCTCGACAGCCAGTCGTTGATTCTCGGCAGTTTCTGCAGCATTCACGGTGCCCAGAGCCTGCCCAAGTCAGTGTTGACCCAGCTCAAGGCAGACCTGTCGCAACTCGACCATTCCCCTGAACCCAAGCACCAGAGTGGTGACTGCTGTTGTGGCCATGCCGGCCATGCCTTGGCAGGCGGTGATTACTACCGCCATCTGTTCCCCCGCTACTGGCCGGCCGACCTTCTACTGGGAGACCGTCATGCCTTGCCGCTGCCACGAGAACAGTGGCCTCGGCTGAACCCCCGCGCCTCACCCCTGGCCTGAACCGTCGCTGCTGTCTTGTGGTCATGGCGTGCGCTGCACGACGCCTGACCTTGCCCGACCGTTTTTGCCAGGAAACCACACATGCCTGCGTTCCGTTGTACCGCATGCGCCGTACTGCCCGTGCTCGCCTTGTTCGGCCTCAACCCGCTGTCACTTGCCATCGCTGAAACACTGCCTGCCGAAAACTCGGTACTCACCCTCGGCGCGGTCAATGTGACCGGCACCAATAGCGGCCCCTTGGCGACGACCAGCGTGCTCAGTTCGGTGGATATTCTGGGCGGTGACATCCTCGAGGAGATGCCGGTTGCCTACAGCTGGGAGCTGTTCCGCCGGGCACCGGGGGTGATGCTCACCGAGTTCAACCAAGGCACCACCTCCGGCAAGCTTTCGTTCCGCGGCTTCAATGGCGAAGGCGAGGTCAACGCCGTGAAACTGTTGATCGATGGTATTCCCAGCAATACCAATGACGGCAACATGCCCTTCATCGACTCGGTGTTCCCCATGGACATCGACAGCATCGAAGTGGTGCGCGGCACCAGCGACCCGCGCTATGGCCTGAACAACATCGCCGGTAACGTCAACATCAACACCCGCACCGGCGGCAACTACAACAAGGCGCGCCTGCGCTACGGCAGCTTCAACACCCGCGAGGTGCAACTGGCCAAGGGCATCGAGACCAGCAACTGGACGCAGAACTACTTCTTCGCCCGCCAGCAGGTCGACGGCTACCGCGACCATGCCGACACCGAACGCTACAGTTTCGGCGGCAAGTGGTTCTATACCCCTGACGATGGCAGCTACCGCCTTGGCCTGATCGCCCGCCACTACGAGTCCGAAGCCCAGGAGGCCGGCTACCTGACCGAGGATGACGCCCGCCATCATCCGCGCATGAGCAATGACTACAACGCCACGGACAAAGGCACGCGGCGAATGAACCAGGTCAGCGTGCACTTCGACACCGACCTGGCCGAAACGCTGTCCTGGTCAGCCAAGACCTACCTCAACACCTATGACGACCGTCGCTGGACGCAGTACTGGCGCACCAGTTCACAGCAGGAGCGCGATACCTACGAGGACCAGTACGGTGCCATCACCTCGCTGACCTGGCGGCCACAGGTGGACTGGCTGCACGCCTTTGCGCTGGAAGGTGGCAGCGATGTGCAGAAGCAACAGAACCGCAGCGAACGCTACCGCACCGTGGAGCGTGTACGCCAGGCGCAGACACGCGACCAGGACTTCGACTTCAACACGGTCGGTGCCTATGTGCAGGCGGAGATCGAGCCGTTCGAGTCGCTGAAGATCGTGCCGGCCTACCGGGTGGACAAAATCAGTGGTGACTTCACCAACAAGATGACCGGGCAGGACTCCGACATCAACGACTACGGGCTGATCAAGCAGCCCAAGCTCAGCATTGTCTATTCGCCGTGGAAGTTCGCCAGCGTTTACGCCAACTGGGGCCGCACCTTCCAGGTCGGGACGGGCGCCGCAGCCTACAAGGTGCCGCCGCGCAACGAGGACCTGGACCCTTCTATCAACGAAGGCTGGGAAACTGGCATCAAGTTCACCCCGGCCAGCTGGGTCGATGGCCGCGTGGCCTATTGGCGTCAGGACGCCTCTGGCGAAGTGAGCCGTCGCCTGAACGACCCCAGCGGCGAGTCGGACAACGTCGGCGAAACACGCCGCTGGGGCTACGACCTGCAGGTCAACCTGCACCCGGACGAACGCACCGAGGTGTGGATGTCCTACTCCTGGCAGTACTCCAAGATCCTTGAGCCCAGCAGCGCGTTACCAGGCAGCAAGGGCCAGGAAATCGATCACGTGCCACACCATCTGTGGAACACCGGCATCAGCTACCAGGCCACCCCTGCCCTGCAATTGACGGCCTGGATCAATGGCCAGACCAACTACTACCTGGAACGCGAGAATACCCAGGGCCGGTATGGCGGTTACGTGCTCACGAATCTTGGCGCGACCTACAAGGTCAACGAAACGATGAGTGTCGACCTGCAATTTAAGAACCTCACCAACCGCTACTACGAGTACGTGTGGTACGACCCGGATGGTGCGGATGCCTCCCTCCACTCCCCGGGTGACGGTCGTGCACTGTATGCCGGCGTGACGTTCGATTTTTGAAAGCCTGCACGTTGGTCGGCGCCAGTGGTTCGGGCAACGCCCTAAGCTGCCTTGGCTTGCTCGACCACTTGTTGGCCGTCGCGATCGATTGGCTTTCGAATTGCCGGAAAACAGGCTATGTTCGTGATACGGAACTTGCGAGGGAAACCTGGCCTTCGGCCAAGGAAGGGATCCGCGCAACGACATGAAATGCGGAAAACGTCGCAGGTGCCGTAGCCGTGGTGATAGCCAGTTCTGCACTGCCACTACCTACCGCAACGCTTTCTGAATCCAGCAATCAAACATGGCGAAGGGCATCACATGTGAACGCCAGGAGGCTTTTCCAGGGCGCCGTCAAAGTACCGGTATCCGCTACCGGTCACGAGTGGCGTCACCAGCCATGACAAACCTTGATCCCCGCGATGAAATAGCGCGCTCCGTACGGACGGATCGGCTCGAACAGCTGTTCGTCCAGTCGGCGCCTGCGGTGCTTGGCAGCTTCCTGGCCGCCATAATGCTGTGCTGGTTGGGCTGGGAGCGTTTCGACCAGCAAAGGGTCATCGTCTGGATGACGTTATTGGGCCTGTCGACCGGCGTGCGTGCCGCCATGTTCTTGGCCTATCTGCGAGCACCGGCCAACCTGCGTACGGCCGAACGCTGGGAGTGGCGTTACTGGGTCACGCTGATGCTTTCGGCGGCTATCTGGGGTTGGGGCGCATTTGCCGTAATGCCCGCCGACGACGCGCTGGGGCAGACGCTGATCATGCTGTTTGCCGTCGGGATGTCTGTCAGCGCGGTGTCGTGCTACTCCTCTTACCGCAACATGACCCTGGTGTCGATGGGCCTGGTCTTGCTGCCTTCTACGGGCTGGCTACTGCTGCAACCTTCCACGCTGCAACAAGGGATAGCCTTGGCGGTATTGGTATTCGCCTGGTTCGTGGTCAGCGCGACGCAAAGCCTGTCCTCTGCATTGACGACGGCCTGGCGCCTGAAACACGAAATGCAACGCGCGCATCGGCTGGCCATGGTGGCCTCGTGCACGGACGAACTGACTGGCCTGAACAACCGACGTGCTTTTTTCGACAACGCGTCGACGCAACACGCCCGGTGCAAGGACGCAGGTGCATTCATGGCCGTGTTGATGCTGGACGTCGACCATTTCAAACAGATCAACGACACGTTCGGGCATGCCGCAGGCGACCAGGTGCTGCAGCGCATCGGTGCAGTGATCAGTGCCAGCCTGCGTGACAACGACATTGCCGGCAGGCTGGGCGGCGAGGAGTTCGCCATCCTGCTGCCCAATACACCGTTAGCCACGGCCATCGAGGTTGCCGAGCGCCTGCGGGCCCTGATAGCCAAACTGCGTGTAAATGAGCAACACCCGGTCACCGCAAGCATAGGTTTAGCGTTCGCGAAGGCCCCTGCCACTGAGCTCAGCGCCTTGCTCAGCAGCGCAGACAGCGCCATGTACCTTTCCAAGGTATCGGGCCGTAACCGGGTCACGGTCGCCGAACCGGAGCAGGAAGCATTGCGCAAGCAGCACTAGCCTATCCAGGGAGTTGCTATGCAGGGTCCTGGGCCGCAGTCTCACCCGGCGCTGGGCGCAGCGTGCGCACGGCATCGTCGAACAGGTGCAGGTTGGCATGGGCCTGCAGCCGTTGCGGCAAGCGTGCGTTGGCAATCGAACCCCGCAAGTCGTGCCAATGCTGAACAAACTGTTGCGGTTATTGAAAAAATGTACCGAGACTGACTCCGCCTGCCCCGCGCGGTGAAATCCGATCGACCTGTAGCGCCTCTTTGACGTCCCAAGAAAGCACCTTGGCAAATCAACCCAGAGGCGAGGTACTCATGAACGACCGCATCATCGCGTTTTTCAGCGACACCACCGTATTTGGCATCTCCATTCTCAATCTGCTGGTGGCGCTGACAGTCGCCATCGTGACCTTCATGGTCGCCCGTGCCGCAATCAGTTTCCTGATACGCCGGATACGGCGGTGGTCCGAACACGAAGGCCCATTGAGCCAGGTAATGGCCAAGGTGCTTTCCGGCACCAGCAACTTTCTGTTGTTGCTGGCCTCATTGCTGGTGGGATTGAGCATGCTCGACCTGCCCGAGCGCTGGCTGAGCAGGGTCAGCAGCCTGTGGTTCGTGGTCGCGGCCCTGCAGATTGGCCTGTGGGCCAACCGCGCCATCGGCCTGGGCCTGAGCCGCTACTTCGCCCGCCACCGTACCGACGGCCTGAACCAGGGCAGCGCGCTGGCTACCCTTTCGGCCTGGGGCGCGCGGGTACTGCTGTGGTCTGTGGTGGTGCTGGCGATGCTGTCGAACCTGGGGGTGAACATCACCGCCTTCGTCGCCAGCCTTGGCGTGGGCGGCATCGCGGTGGCGCTGGCTGTGCAGAATATCCTCGGCGACCTGTTCGCTTCGTTGTCGATCGCCGTGGACAAGCCGTTCGAGATCGGTGACTTCATCGTCATTGGGCCCCTGGCGGGCACCGTTGAGCACGTCGGCCTCAAAACCACACGCATCCGCAGCCTTGGTGGCGAACAGATCGTCATGGCCAACGCCAGCATGATCAGCAGCACGATCCAGAATTACAAGCGCTTGCAAGAGCGTCGCATCGTGTTCGAGTTCGGGCTTTCCTACGACACGCCAACCGAGGCTGTGAAGAAAGCGCCAGGCATCGTAGAAGACGCCATCAAGGCCCAGGAGCAGGCGCGTTTCGATCGCGCTCACCTGCGCGGCTTCGGCAAAGAGGCGCTGGAGTTCGAGTGTGTCTACATCGTCCAGGACCCAGGCTACAACCTGTACATGGACATTCAGCAGGCGATCAACTTCAGGCTGCTGGAGCGGTTTTCGAAAATCGGCGCAAGGTTCGCCGTACCGGTGCGAGCGATCAAGGTCACGGCATTGCCAGAAGCATCCGGCCTGCATGGCCAGGCTCGCGAAGGCCTGGGCATCAGAGGGGCTTGAATCTGGCAAACTTGCCCAGAGCGCCAGACAGGCGCGACGCAGGGCGTGCTCATGGACACGCCCTGCTCGCCCTGAAACGCTATTTCAGCGCCGCGATGAAGCTGTCTTTCAGCACCTCGAGAAGAAAGTCCGCATTGGCCCGGCTGAAAATCATCGAGGGCCGCATTTTCAGCACGTTGTCATGCGGGCCTTCGGTGCCGATCAACACGCCACGCTCCCGGGCGCCATCCGCCACTTTTCTGGCCAGGGCCGTGGCTGTCGCCTTCGACTGGCGGTCGGTAACCAGCACGACGCCGAGAAACAGGCCCAACCCGCGCACATCACCAATCACCTCGAACTGCTGCTGAAGCGTGCGCAAACCATCGAGCAGGTAATGGCCGACATTCAAGGCGTTTTCTTTCAACTGGTCGCGCTCGATTGCATCCAGCACCGCCAGGCCTACCGCACATGACACTGGGTTACCGGCGAAGGTGTTGAAATACTCCATGCCGTTGTTGAAAGCATCGGCAACCTCGCGCGTGGTCACTACCGCCGACATCGGGTGGCCGTTACCAATGGGTTTGCCCATGCTGACGGCATCCGGGACCACGCCCTGGGTCTCGAATGCCCACCAGTGGCTGCCGACCCGGCCAAACCCGACCTGAACCTCATCGGCCAGGCACAGCCCACCTTCGGCTCGCACCATGGCGTACACCTCCTTGAGGTAGTGTTCGGGCAAAAACACCTGCCCCGCCACGCTCGGGATCGACTCGGCAATGAAAAAACCGGGGCGCTTGCCTGCCTTGCGCATGGCATCCAGCTGCTCTGCCACCGACTCGGCAAAGCGCTTGCCGTGCGCTTCCACGGGCCAGTGCTCGGGGGCGTAGTAGCTGTCCGGGACTACGGCCTCGTAAACATGCGCCGCCCTGCCCTTACCCGCCTTGCGCTTGTACTTGTAAGGGCTCAGATCAATCAGTTCCTGCGTGGTGCCGTGGTAGGCCCAGTCCAGCACGATCGCCTGATCACTGCCTGTGTAATTGCGCGCCATACGCAGCATCAGGCTGTTGGCCTCACTCCCCGAGCAGCCAAAGGACGCTACGCAAAGGCCCTTTGGCAAAGTGCCGGTCAGGCGTTCGGCGTATTCGACGATATTGTCGTGCAGGTAGCGGGTATTGGTGTTGAGCAGCGCAGCCTGGCGGGTCAGGGCCTCGACCACGTCGGGATGACTATGGCCCAGGTGGCAGACGTTGTTGAAGCAGTCCAGGTAGGCCCGCCCGAAGTTGTCGATCAGCCATACGCCATCCCCGCGCACGAACTTGATCGGATCGGTGTACGAAATGGACAGGTTAGGGAGCAGCAGTTCCTTGCGCCTGGTAATGATCTGGGCCTTGGTCATCCCCTGCTGGCTGTAGGTCTCTGGCGGGATACCGGCCAGGGCCGAAGCATCGGGGAACAGGTCGGCCCACGCGTCGCGGTACGCTGGCTCACCCACGCCAATGACCTCGTGCGCGCTCAGCCGGGTATCAGTGACCACCTGCAGATGCAGGTGGGGAATCCAGCCGCCGTTCTCGTGATCGCTGCCCATGTAGCCGACCAGGTCGCCAGCTTCAAGCTTGTCACCGGCCTTCAAACGGCTGAGCGCCTCGTGGGCCATGTGCCCCCACAGCGTCAAAAATGGCGGGCAACCGGGTGGGGTATGCTCGAGCATCACCAGGCCGCCATAACCCAGCGGGCCTGGCTCGACCTCGACGCTTCTGACGGTGCCGGCGATCGGTGCGTACAACGGGGTACCCGCTGGCATCACCAGGTCTACCCCGATATGCAGGGTACGGTGCTGCCCCTTGATGAAGCGAGACTCGAAGGCGCTGTCGGTATAGATGGCACGTATCTCGCCCCATGGTCCGATGGCCAGCGCCACCTTGTGCGCGGCAGAGAATTCATTCCACCACCGCGTCGCATCTGCCGGGCGCTGCTGGGCCGAGGCGATGGTCATCTCATGGCTGGCATCGCCAAACGGCGCGATCACCTTGTCGAGAATGGCCGCTGACGGGCGCACCAGGTCGGCAAACGACTTGTGGTTGTCGGCAATCCAGCGGCGGACCTCCCCCGCACCTTCGATGGCATCGAAACCACAGGCCTTGCGCAGAATGCCGGTGGCCAACCGTGGGTTCATCGAATCAAGCTGCTCCAGCAGGCGCCAGGCAGGCGCTTCACTGATCGCCAGGTAAGGGTTGTCGTCGGTCTGGTCCTGCCGGGAAGCGGAGAACGTGACGCTGATGACCAAGCGCATGGCTATCAGGTTGAACAACACATCAAGCTCTTGCGCTTGCAACGGGTACTTCTCATGGAAGCCGGCCACCAGCGCAGCCGCAGCGCCGATCGGGTCGTCCATGTCGAGAATGGCGTAGGCGCTGGCGATCGCTACCTCGGCAATCAGAACGGTGTGCACGGCATCGCCAAAATCGATGAAGCCAGTCACGTTACCGGCCGTTTCGGCATCGACCAGGATGTTCCAGTCGTTGGCGTCGTTGTGGATCACCTGGGCCCGAAGGGACGCCAGCTTCGGCTGTACAGCCTGTTCGAACCGGGCGATGAAGCGCTCGGCAATGGCCCGGCGATCAGGGTCCTTGATGCAGTGCAGCCGCGAGCGGGAACGCGCAGCGTGGCGTAAGTCCCAGTCCAGGTCGCGGACTGCGCCCGGGTGCATGAAGCCTTGCAGGGCACGGTCAAGTTCACCGAGTGCCTGGCCGAAGTTTCTCATCAGCGCCATGGAACGACTGGCCTTGGCAAGTGGCGTGCCGGCCAGCCAGCTGACCAGGCGCACGGCGTGCTTTTCACCGGTGCTGCTGGCCACAGACGGCAGGTAGTCGCCAGTCACGCTGGCCCGCAGGTGCGGCACGCCCAAATGCGCGCCATGCACGGCCAAGTGATCGAGTAGCGCGGTTTGAAACTCGCTTTCTACCCTGGGCTCGCTGGCATTGACGATTTTCAGTATCCAGCCTGCATCTACGCCCGTATCCAGCCGGTAATTGCGATCACGTTCCCCATCCAAGGGCGTTGCAGTGCCGGTGACATTGAAGAAATCTTTTGCAAGGCCCTCTGCATCGCTTGCCGAAAACCGAGGTGCCGGGTGGGAAAGGTCTGTCATATCATCAGGTTCCGAGCGCGCGAATTGTTTTTGCAATAGCTTGTCATGCACAGCCGAAACGGACACCCTGCATACGGTCGGGCGCAACAGGCATAATGCCGGTTCCGACCGGCATAATGACGGCAAGTTTATCAAGGGGGTGGAATGCGTGATCTGGACGCTAAAGATCGTGAGATTCTTGAGGTACTGTCAAAGGACGCGCGCATTGCGCTCAAGGCACTAGCCGGCCGCATAGGCCTTTCCAGAAGCGCCACCACCGAGCGGGTAGCCAACCTTGAACGCAGCGGAATCATTCGCGGTTATCGCGCTGACATCGGCGAAATAGACGCCAACGTCATACGCGCCATCTTGCTGGTGACGTTGCAGCGCACGCCTGCCATGGGGCTGCTCGACCAGTTGGCAACGGACGCGCGCGTGCGACGGGTTTCATCGGTGAGCGGTCAGCTTGACCTGGTGGTTGAAGTGGAGACCCGGACGATCGACGACCTCAACCAGGTACGCGACAACGTGGCACGTCACGAATCGGTGGATGACATCACCACGTCGGTAGTCCTGCGCCGTGACATCGACCGGCAGGGCGCCTGATACCTGCAAAGGCAGTATTCACCCCTGCCTCAGAGGTGTCGAAGCACGCCCTGAATCTCGCGAACGACCTGCCGCGTTGCCTCGTCGACAGTCCCTTCATTGCGGCACAGCACCCAGCCTTGCTCTGTAACTGCACGCTCGAACGCCTCGGTACAGGCAACCTGTTCATCCAGGTTATGGATCACCGTACTGCCCAGCCCACGTGTGCGCGCCGCGGCCCTTGCCCATGAGGTTTCAGGCGTTGTGACCACACCGACATGCAGATCGGGTACTTGCACGTTCCGTTCGAGGTTCAGGCGCAGGATCTTGTCAAACGGCACAGTGCGGCGAAACGCAGCGTCAGAGGGGTACCAGCGATCAATCAGGATGATGCTGTCAGCGGGCTGCCTGGGCAGTACATGCCGGGAAATCCAGGCGCGGCTTTCAGCGAAGCGCTCGCAAACCTTGAACTCAAGGTCCTGGCAAGGGCTTCTGGAAAGCTGGTTGACCAAGGCCATGGTCTCGCCCCGGTGAGGGTCATTCTTTCTTTCGCAGAGGCGGATCACCTTGTTCCCCTCCAGCCGCAAGGCTTGAGTGACGGCCTCCAGCAGCGTGGTCTTGCCGGTACCCTTGGGCCCATCGATGGAAATAAACAGTGGGCGGTTCATCTTGCAATACCAGTTGGCTCAAGCGCGGGATGAGACCATTGATCGCAGCTTGCCTTCAAGCGATTCTCGACAAGAGCACATCTGTACTCCAAAGCTGACTCACCAGCAGCAGCGCACTGCCCTGGACTGGAGCGGCCCGCCATCCCCAAGGCGTGCAATGCCTGCTAGGCTGACGCACGATGGCGGACCTGCTGCCCGCCTCCCCTTACCCACAGGCACGGGCCAATGACCTACAACCCCCAAGTTAACCTGACCAACTGCGACCGGGAGCCCATCCAGATTCCCGGGAGCATCCAGCCCCATGGCTGCCTGCTGGCCTGTGATGCCTCAGCGACCGTGGTGCTGCGCCATTCGGTCAACGCCCCACAAGTGCTGGGTGTATCAAACGATATCAATGGTCAGAAACTGCACGCGGTGCTGGGCGACGAGGTCGCGCATACGCTTCGCAATGCACTAGCCCGTACCCGGGACGCCTCGCGGCCCGCGCTCAGTTTCGGCGTGACGCTGCCCAACGGCGAGGCCGTCGACATCGCCGCCCACTTGTACAAAGGCACGGCAATCCTCGAATTCGAGCCCGCTGGCGCGAGCATCGCCGAACCGATCGAGCTGGCGCGCACGCTGATTGCCCAACTACGCGAAATCGACCAGACCAGCAAGCTGTTCCGCGATGCCGCCCGTTTTGTCAGGGCGGTGCTCGGTTACGACCGGGTAATGATCTACCAGCTGGGAGCAGACGGCGCCGGCAAGGTGGTTGCCGAGGCCAAGCGTGGCGACCTCGAAAGCTTCATGGGCCAGTACTTCCCGGCCTCCGATATCCCCCAGCAAGCCCGCGCGCTCTACCTGCGCAACCCGATCCGGGTAATCTCCGACGCCCAGTTCAAAACGGTCGCCATCAACCCGGTGCTCGACCCCTCGGGCGAACCGCTCGACCTGTCCTACGCGCACCTGCGCAGTGTCTCGCCGATCCATTGCGAATACCTGTGCAACATGGGCGTGGGCGCCTCGATGTCGATTTCGGTCATCGTCAACGGCGAGCTGTGGGGAATGATTGCCTGCCATCACTACGCACCGCGCACGCTGGCCATGGGGCAACGTGTGGCCGCCGAAATGTTCGGTGAGTTCTTCTCCCTGCATATCGAGACCCTGCGTAGCCGGCAAAAACTCGAAGCCGCCGTGCGCATCCACAAAGCGCTGGACAGCATGCTGTGCGACGCCAACCAGGCTGCGGACATCGATGGGTTCTTCCATGCACGCCTGCCCCGGTTGATGTCGCTGATTCCCTGCGACGGCATCGGCATGTCACTGCTGGGCCGCTGGTCGTCCGCAGGGCTGGCGCCGCCCCAAACGGCCGTGCCTGATCTGCTGCGCCTGGCAGACATGGTCAGCGAAGGCCGAATCTGGGCGTCCAATCGCCTGTCGACAGTGATCCCGTCGGCACAGGCGTATTTTAATGATGTGTCGGGTGTGCTGATCATCCCGATGTCGCAACACCCAAGGGATTACTTGATCTTCTTCCGCAAGGAGGTGGTCGAGACACTCGACTGGGCCGGGGACCCGAACAAAACCTATGACAGCGGCGCGTTGGGCGATCGCCTGACGCCACGCAAAAGCTTCGCCATCTGGAAAGAAACCGTTCACCAGCAGTCGCTACCCTGGACCGAGCAGGACCGCCAGTTTGGCGATGCCATCCGTACAGCTATCGTCGAAGTGGTGCTGCACAACAGCGAGCTGCTCGCCAGTGAACGCGCCAAGGCTGAAGTGCGCCAGCGCATGCTCAACGAAGAGCTCAACCACAGGGTCAAGAACATCCTGTCGCTGATTGGTGCGCTGGTTGCCCATCCGACCCCGGAGAGCCAGACCCTGCAGGACTATGTGGCAACGCTGAAAGGGCGTATCCAGGCATTGTCGTTGGCCCACGACCAGGTGGTGCGTGGTGACGGTGGCGGGCGCCTGACGAATCTGCTGGAGGCCGAGCTTTCGCCCTATCGCACGGCTGCCAGCGTGATCGAATTGCAGGGCCCGAACGTCATCCTCGATGCGCGCGCGTACTCGGTCATGGCGCTGGTGCTGCACGAACTGGCCACCAACGCGGCCAAGTATGGTGCGCTATCGCGGGCCGGCGGCAAGCTTTCAGTGAGCTGGGCAATCGACGCCACCCACGCCTGTGCCATCAATTGGCGGGAAAGTGGTGGGCCAACGGTACGCCCGCCGAGCCGCAGCGGCTTCGGCACGGTGCTGATCGACCGCAGCATCCCGTTCGACCTGGGTGGCACCAGCACGGTGGAATATCACCCCGAAGGCCTGCAAGGCTTTTTCAGAATCCCGGCCAAGCACCTTTCCGTAGCCGAAGCGGCAGAAACCGCTCTCCCGGCCACGCCTCTGGCCCATGCAAACGGTGCCTTTTCAGCGTGCTCTGGCTTGCGTGTGCTGATACTCGAGGATCAACTGGTGATTGCAGTAGGCCTGGAGCAAATCCTCAATGATGCGCAAATCAAGGACGTGATCACCGCCAGTTCCGAGGACCAAGCCATGCAACTGCTTGGCAGCCACAAACCGGACGCGGCAATACTGGATGTCAACCTGGGCACCGGAACCTCCATTTCCGTAGCGGATGAACTGGTTCGCCGGCAGGTTCCGTTCCTCTTTGCCACCGGCTATGGCGAAGGCATCAGCATTCCCGAGCATTTGCAGCATGTGCCCGTCGCGCGCAAGCCCTACGACGCCAATGCCATTCTGGCCAGCCTGCAAGGCCTGCTTGATCTGCGGTGAGTGGGATACAGAGGCAGCCTTGTGCCATGAAAAAGCCCGTAAAGCCGACATATCACTGTCAGCTATACGGGCCTCTTCGCAGCACAATGCCGCCCCTGAAAAAGGACGGCGCCGACCTGTCAGGGCTTACACCGCCAGGGCGCGCTCACGCAGCTCGCTGTTGAGGATGCGGTCGTTCTCGCTGTAATCGACCGGGCAGTCGATCACGTGCACGCCCGGGGTCTTGATGCAGTGCTCCAGCAGCGGCAGCAGGCCTTCGGCACTTTCCACGCGGTGGCCGTTGGCGCCGTAGGCTTCGGCATACTTGACGAAGTCCGGGTTGCCGTAGTCCAGGCCGAAATCGGTGAAGCCCATGTTGGCTTGCTTCCAGCGGATCATGCCGTAGCCGTCGTCACGCAGGATCACCACGGTGATGTGCATGCCCAGACGTACTGCAGTTTCCAGTTCCTGGCTGTTCATCATGAAGCCGCCGTCGCCGCACACCGAGATTACCGGGCGGTCCGGGTGCACCAGGTGCGCAGCCATTGCCGATGGCAGACCGGCGCCCATGGTCGCCAGGGCGTTGTCCAGCAGCACGGTGTTCGGCTTGTGCGCCTTGTAGTTGCGGGCGAACCAGATCTTGTAGATGCCGTTGTCCAGGGCGACGATGCCTTCGGATGGCAATACACGACGGATGTCAGCAACCATGCGCTGTGGGTAGACCGGGAAGCGGTCGTCGTCGGCGCCTTCGGCGATCTGTGCTTCGTTGGCTTCACGGATGGCCATCAGGCGGGTGAAGTCCCAGTGCGAAGTGTCATTCAGCGCTTCGCTGATCTGCCACACGGCATTGGCGATGTCGCCGATCACTTCCACCTGCGGGAAGTACACGGCATCGACTTCGGCAGAGCGGAAGCTGATGTGGATGACTTCGGTGCCGCCACGGACCATGAAGAACGGCGGCTTTTCGATCACGTCGTGGCCGATGTTGATGATCAGGTCAGCCGCTTCGATGGCGCGGTGAACGAAGTCACCGGACGACAGGGCAGCGTTACCCAAGAAGCGCGGGTGGCGCTCGTCGACCACACCTTTACCCATTTGGGTAGTGATGAACGGGATGCCAGTCTTGTCGATCAGTTGCTTGAGGACCTTGGCGGTCATCTTGCGGTTGGCGCCGGCACCGATCACCAGGATCGGGTTACGCGCGTTCTGCAGTTTTTCTACAGCGGCTTCGATGGCCACGTGCTCGGCCAGCGGGCGGCGGTGCAGGCTGCGCGGGATCGGCAGCGCGTCGGTCTGCTCGGCGGCGATGTCTTCCGGCAGCTCCAGGTGCACTGCGCCCGGCTTTTCTTCTTCGGCCAGGCGGAAGGCTTCGCGCATGCGGGCGGGGATGTTGTCGGCCGAGGCGAACTGGTGGGTGTACTTGGTGATGGGGTCCATCATGCCGCACACGTCAATGATCTGGAAGCGACCCTGCTTGGACTTCTTGATCGGCTTCTGCCCGGTGATCATCATCATCGGCATGCCGCCCAGGTAGGCGTAGGCGCTGGCGGTCACGAGGTTGGTGGCACCAGGGCCGAGGGTCGACAGGCTGACGCCGGTCTTGCCAGTCAAGCGACCGTAGGTGGCAGCCATGAAACCTGCAGACTGCTCGTGACGGGTCAGTACCAGCTTGATCTTCGACTTGCGCAGGGATTCGAGCAGGTCGAGGTTTTCCTCACCGGGGATGCCGAATACATACTCGACACCTTCATTTTCCAGGCATTGCACAACGACATCGGCGGCCTTGGCCATTTGGGGTACTACCTCAAAATCTTTGTGGGATTGCAGATTTATTAAACTGCGTGACTGAGATGTTGCAGGATGTCTCAGTGGCGCGCATCGTAGGCCCTCTGGTTAATAATAATAAATATATTGTTATGATGCTTAGCATCACAGTTCGTTATAAATGCATCTCGCATGAAAGGTAGCACCCCTCAATGAACCTCAAGGCATTGCGCTGCTGTGTCGAAATCGTCCGCCAAGGCAGCTTCACCAAGGCCGCGCAGCACCTGCACATCGCCCAGCCAGCGCTGAGCATGGCCGTTACCCGGCTGGAAGAAGAACTGGGGGTAACCCTGTTCAACCGCACCACGCGCAAAGTGATTCTCACGGCCGAGGGCGAGCAGTTCTTGCCGCGCATTGCCTCCGCCCTGCGCGAAATGGACATTGCCCGACAAGAACTGCGCGACATGGCCGACCTCAAGCGTGGTGAAGTACGCCTGGGTATTCCGCCGATGTTCGGCCTGCACTACGTCCCCGGGTTGATGAACGCCTTCCGCCAGCTGTACCCGGGCATTGCGATGACCGTGTTCGAAGGCAGTGCCGAGGACATTGGCCACCGCCTGGAGCAACGGGAAATCGACCTGGCGCTGCTGGAGTCCCGGCGTGTGCCGCCCGACAAGGAGTCGATCCTGCTGGGCAGCGACGAGATGCTGGCGTGCATGCACCCTGATCACCCCTATGCCGGCAAAGCCTTCCTCACCGCCGAAGACCTGCGCAATACCGACATGGTGGTGTTTGATCGCACCTTCGTTCAACGCCATCTTCTGGATGCGTTCTTCGCCGAACATGGCATCACTTATCAGGTGGCGCTACAGAGCAACTTCGTCTCGCTGGTGGTGCAGGCCGCGCTGGACAACATGGGGGTGGCGACCCTGCTGCGCTCGGTGCAGCAACGCACGCCAGGCATCGTCGGCGTGCCGTTCCGGCCAGCACAGCAGATGAGTTTCCGCTTGTGCTGGCGCTCGGGGGAATACCTGTCGCTGGCCAGCAAGCGGTTCATCGACTTTGCTGCACAGACGCATTACCTGGAACGCTAAGGGCCTGTCAGGGGCAGCGTCCTCGACGTTGCTGCCATCGATTGACTATCATCCCGCCTTGAACGTTTCAGCATGTTTCAATAGGGATACAGATGTCAGTCCAGGAACGCCCCCCGCTACCCAGTAAAAGCACCGTCGCCAAGATGGAAGCCGCCATGGCACTGGGCAGCTTTGCCATCGGCACCGGCGAATTCGCCATCATGGGCTTGATGCCCGACATTGCCAGCAATTTGCAGTTGAGCGAGCCGCAGGTGGGCCATGCCATCAGCGCCTATGCGCTGGGGGTGATGGTTGGCGCCCCGACGCTGGCCATTCTCGGTGCCAAACTGCTGCGCAAGCACATGCTGCTGCTGTTGATGCTGCTGTATGCCGTGGGCAACCTGGCCACTGCCTTTGCCCCCGCGTTCGGTGGCCTGGTCGCATTCCGCTTCATCAGCGGCCTGCCCCACGGCGCCTACTTCGGCATTGCCGCAGTGGTGGCCTCAAGCATGGTCGCCAAGGATCAGCGCGCGGGGGCCGTTGCCCGGGTGATGATGGGACTGACCTTGGCCATGTTGCTCGGCAACCCGGTTGCCACCTTCCTGGGCCAGTACTTCGGCTGGCGTTCGGCATTCGTGCTAGTCGGCGCGATCGCCCTGTGCACCATCGCCCTGGTCTGGCGTTTCGTGCCCCAGCGCCACGACGAAACTCGCAGCGACCCGCGCAAGGAGCTACAGGCCTTTGCCCTCCCACAGGTATGGATGGCGCTGGCCATCGCTTCGATCGGTTTTGCCGGCATGTTCTGCGTGTTCAGCTACCTGGCACCGACCATGCTGCAAGTGACCCAGGTGTCGCCACAGTGGATTCCGTTCGGGCTGGCGGCGTTCGGCGTGGGCGGCATCGTTGGCAACATCGCAGGCGGCAAGCTGTTCGACCGCCTGCAGTTCCGCGCTGTGGGGCTGGTACTGATGTGGTCGATTGCCGTATTGCTGTTCTTTACCTTCGCCGCCCAGGCGCTGTGGAGCCTGCTGCTGGGCATCGGCCTGGTGGGCACCATGATCGCCCTGGCGGCACCGCTACAAATTCGCCTCATGGACATTGCCCATGAAGCGCCAAGCCTGGCAGCGGCGTCGAACCATGCGGCGTTCAACCTGGCCAATGCCCTGGGGCCATGGCTGGGAGGCATGGCGATTACTGCTGGTACGGGCTGGACCAGCACCGGGTACATCGGCGCCGCGACTGCGCTGGCTGGCCTGGGCATCTACCTGGTGGCGCGGCGGATGAAAGGCGGGCATTGAAGCCGGCCTGGTCATAAAGGGTTACCCTACCCCGTTATGCACCCGCCACTGCCGAGTCATTCATGTTCGATTGGGAAGACCTGCGCCATTTCTCCGCCTTCAGCTCGGCCGGCTCGCTGTCGGCCGCCGCCAAGACCCTGGGTGTCGACCACGCCACCGTGGCCCGGCGCATCGCCTCGCTCGAAGCTTCGCTCAAGCTCAAGCTGGTCGACCGACGTCCCCGCGCCTATGCCCTCACCCACGAAGGCCAACGTGTTGCAGAACTCGCCGAGCAGATGGCCATGTCCTCTTTTGCCCTGGAACATTTCGCCAGCGCCGGCCAACAGACAGTGGAAGGCGAAGTGGTGCTCTCGGCACCACCGGCGCTGCTGGGCAGCATCGTCGCCCGGCGCCTGGGCGAGCTGTACCAGCGCTACCCACAGCTGCGCCTGAAGCTGGTGGGCAGCAAATCCAAGGCATCCTTGGTCCGCCGCGAAGCTGACATCAGCATCGCCCTGGCCAGGCCGACAGAGCCAACTCTGGTGGTCAGCCTGCTGGGGCACCTGGATTACCGGCTGTATGCCTCGCCCGGTTACCTGGCCAGCGCAACGGTCAGGCGCTACATCGGCTACGACGAGTCTCAGGCCCGCTCCCCACAACAGCAATGGCTCAACCTCCAGGCCGGCCAGCAGCCGTTCGCATTGCACAGCAATGACCTGCGCATCCAGGCCCAAGCCTGTGCCGGCGGCATCGGCATTGCCTGCCTGCCCGCGTTCATGGCACAGGAACACGGCCTGAAGGAAGCAGGCACCGCCGAACAGACCATGAGCATCGAAATCTGGCTGGCAGTGCATGAAGATGTGCGCGCCACACCACGGATCAAGGCGGTTACCGACTTCCTTCAGCAGCAGGTGCGGCCGATGCTACGCTTGTGAATTCTTGCAGATGGCGCCTGCATCAATACGGAATTTTCGCCCAAGCCTGCCAGCGTTAGGCTAACTCCATCACTCACGCCCTTGAAGGAGACGACGATGCAGTACGTAAAGCTGGGTAGCACCGGGCTGGACATTTCAAGGCTGTGCCTGGGCTGCATGACCTTCGGTGAACCCGACGCCGGCACTCACCCCTGGACCTTGGGCGAAGACGCCAGCCGGCCAATCATTCGCCACGCCGTCGAGCAAGGCATCAACTTCTTCGACACTGCCAACAGCTATTCCGCCGGCACTTCGGAAATCATCCTCGGCAAACTCCTGAAGGAGTTTACCCGCCGCGAAGAAACCGTGATCGCCACCAAGGTGTTCTTCCCTGCCAACATGTGGGAAGGCGCCAGCCGGCCCAATGAGCAAGGCTTGTCACGCAAGGCGATCATGGCCAACATCGACGCCAGCCTCAGCCGCCTGGGCACAGACTACGTCGACCTCTACCAGATCCACCGCTGGGACTACCACACCCCCATCGAGGAAACCATGGAAGCCCTGCATGATGTGGTCAAGGCCGGCAAGGCGCGCTACATCGGCGCATCGTCGATGTATGCCTGGCAGTTCGCCAAGGCGCAACAGGTAGCCGCCAGCCACGGCTGGAGCCGCTTTGTGTCGATGCAGAACTACCTCAACCTTATCTACCGCGAAGAAGAGCGAGAGATGATTCCGCTGTGCCTGGATCAAGGCGTCGGCCTGATGCCTTGGAGCCCCATGGCGCGCGGCCGCCTGACCCGGCCGCATGGGCAGCAGACCGAGCGCACGCGCACCGACGTGTCCGGGCAGTCGTTCTATGAAAAGACCGAGGTGGAGGACGGCCGGGTAATCGATGTGGTCGAGCAGATCGCCAGCGAACGGGGTGTGCCGATGGCCCAGGTTGCGCTGGCCTGGGTACTGGGTAAGGCCGGCGTTAGTGCCCCTATCGTCGGCGCCTCGAAGCCCGCCCACCTGGACGATGCCCTGGGCGCACTGTCACTGCAGCTGAGCGAGGACGAGGTGGCGCGCTTGCAGGCCCCTTACGTTCCCCACGCGGTCACCGGCTTCAAATAGCGCGGGCTTGCGGCAGTTGGTATGGGTCCGCGAGCTGGTCAGCCTCGCGGAAACCATTACAATGCGCGGCCCAACCTGAAATATGTTTTCCCCATGAAATCACTGCTTTACGCCATAACCTTATTATTTTTCTTTACCCTCCCCGCCTTGGCCAACCCGCCGGCCACCTTCACCGAAGCCAAAGTGGTGGCCAAGCAGAAGGTCTACCTGGACCAGGCCAGCAGTGCCCTCGGCGACCTGTACTGCGGGTGCAAATGGACCTGGGTGGGCAAGTCTGGCGGGCGCATCGATGCCGCCTCGTGTGGTTACCAGACGCGCAAGCAGCAGAACCGTGCAGAACGCACCGAGTGGGAACACATCGTGCCCGCCCACACCTTCGGCAACCAGCGCCAGTGCTGGAAGAACGGCGGCCGTGAGCACTGCGTGGACAACGACCCGGTGTTCCGCGCCATGGAGGCCGACCTGTTCAACCTTTACCCGGCCGTGGGTGAGGTCAACGGTGACCGCAGCAACTTCAACTACGGCATGGTCACTGGCAATGCCGGCGAATACGGCCAATGCACCACCAAGGTCGATTTCGTCCAGCGCACCGCTGAACCGCGTGACGAAGTCAAAGGCCTGGTGGCCCGCACCACCTTCTACATGTTCGACCGCTACAAGCTGAGCATGTCGCGCCAACAGCAACAGTTGCTGATGGCCTGGGACAAGCAACACCCGGTGTCGGCCTGGGAGAAAGAACGCGACCGGCGCATTGCCGCGATCATGGGCCATGCCAACCCGTTCGTAAGCGGCGAACGCAAGTGGACTGCCGGCTACAAGCCGGTTGGCAGCGGCGTGGTAGAGGCGGTGCCGGTAAACGCGGCCAAGCCAGAGGCCAAACCAAGCCTGGCCAGCGCCGGTTCGGTCGGCGCCGTGCTTGGCAACCGCAACAGCCACGTCTATCACCTGTCAGTCGGCTGCCCAGGCTACAACCAGGTTGCAGCGAAGAACCAGGTTTCCTTCGCTAACGAAGGTGAAGCGCAGGCAGCAGGCTATCGCAAGGCAGGTAACTGCCGCTGATCATTTCAAAGGCTGCGCGGCCCCCGTGGCAGGGGCGCGCGTCAGCCGTTGACCAGGTTTGCCGGCCGCTCACCGGCCAGCGCGCTGAGCAGGTTATCCACCGCGCAACGCGCCATGGCCTGGCGGGTTTCCTCGGTCGCCGAGCCGATATGCGGGGTCGCTACCACGTTATCGAGCTGCAACAGCGGCGAGTCGGCCGGCAGCGGCTCGTGCACGAACACGTCCAGCCCCGCACCGCGGATGCGCCTGGCCCGCAGCGCTTCGATCAGCGCCTGCTCATCCACCACACGCCCGCGTGAGATGTTCACCAGGATTGCCTCAGGCTTCATCAACGCAAGTTCCCGTGCGCCTATCAGGCCTTCGGTGCTGGCGCTCAACGGCACTGTCAGGCAAACGAAGTCTGCCTGCTGCAACAGCTCATCCAGGCTGCACTGGCATGCGGCATAGCGTGCTTCCAGCTCGGGCTTGGCACGCTGGCTGTGATACAGCACGCGCATGCCAAAACCAGCGGCCGCGCGCCGGGCCAGGGCCTCGCCAATGCGGCCCATGCCGACGATGCCTAGCGTCTTGCCGTGCACATCACTGCCAAAATGCGCCGGCCCCAGGTTGGCCTGCCAGCGGCCGTCACGCACCCAGTTCGCCAGCTCCACCACCCGCCTGGCGGTAGCCAGGATCAAGGCAAAGCCTGTGTCGGCGGTGGTTTCAGTCAACACGTCGGGCGTGTTGGTGAGCATCACACCACGCCTGCTGAGTTCAGCAATGTCGTAGTTGTCCACGCCTACCGAAACGCTCGACACCACTTCCAGTTGCGGGGCAAGGTCGAGCAGGCTGGCATCCAGGCGCAGGCTAGCCCCCAGCAACCCGTGCGCCCCCGGCAACGCATCACGCAGGCGGGCCAGGCCATCGGGCCGGGAGGTATCCACCCAGGTCACCTCGACGCGATCTTGCAGGCGTGCCATCAAGTCGTCAGACAGGCGTTTATACAGGACGATTCGCTTCTTCATTGCAGGTTTCCTAATGGTTCATGGCCAGACGCGAGTTATCGCGCTTTGCCCGGCCTGACGTCTGGGAGGTATTGAGCGCAGCGGTTAGCGCCACTGCAGTCAGTAGCGCACCGCACATGAACAGATAAGAGGCACCGGGCCCGCCCGTAGCACCGTTGAGGTAGCCGACCAGCCACGAACCGCCGAACGAGCCCAGCGCACCCATGCTGTTGATCAGCGCCATGGCGCCGCCTGCGACGTTGGCCGGCAGGATCTCGGGCACGATCGCGAAGAACGGGCCATAGGGTGCGTACATGCAGGCGCCGGCGACCACCAGCAACGCATACGACAGCCAGAAATGCTCGCTGCCCAAGGCGTAAGAGCCATAGAACGCAACGGCGGCAATCAGCAGCGGCGGCCAGACGAAGCGCTTGCGCTTTTGCAGGCGGTCCGACGCCCAGGACACGCCCACCATCGCCAGCACCGCCGCCAGGTAGGGCACCGAGGCCAGCCAGCCGGCCTGCACGATATCGACGTTCGCCGCCTGCTTGAGAATCGATGGCAGCCACAGCACGAAGCCATACACGCCGATGCTCCAGCAGAAGTACTGCAGCGCCAGGATGATCACCTGCGGCGAGCGGAACGCTTCGCGGTAGTTCTTCACAGGCTTGATACCCTGCTGCTCGGCAGCCAGCGCCTGCGCCAGGGCGGCCTTCTCCTGCTCGCTCAGCCACTTCACCTGGGCCGGGCGGTCATCCACCAGGCGCCACCAGAAGAACGCCCAGATCACAGCGGGCAGGCCTTCGATGATGAACATCCAGCGCCAGTCGTAATGCTTGATCAGGTAACCCGACACCACCGACATCCACAGAATGGTCACCGGGTTGCCCAGCATCAGGAAGGTATTGGCGCGCGAGCGCTCGGCACGGGTGAACCAATGGCACAGGTACACCAGCATGGCCGGCATCACCGCAGCCTCCACCACCCCGAGCAGGAAGCGGATACCGATCAGCATGTAGACGTTGCTGACCATGCCCGTGAGTGTGGCAAGGCCGCCCCACAGGATCAGGCAGACGAAGATCAGCTTTCTGACGCTGCGCTTCTCGGCGTAGATGGCGCCAGGCACCTGGAAGAAGAAGTAACCGAGAAAGAACAGCGCCCCCAACAGCGATGACATCACCGGGGTGATGTGCAGGTCTTCAGCCATGCCGGAGGCGGCGGCGAAGCCATAATTGGCGCGGTCCAGGTACGCCAGGCTGTAGGTAACGAACACAATCGGGATGATGTACCACCAGCGGCGAGGTGCCAGGCTTTGGCTTTGCATGGTTTGTTTCTCCTGAGCTTGTTGTTTTTGTTGCAACAGGTGATTCGGGGTCGACTCATGCGCTTCTGCGCAGGTCATAGGCCTCCAGTTCATGACGCAGCGGCAGCCCTTCCATGTCACCTCGTGACTGCACGGCACGGCTGCCGCACCAGTTGCCGCGCGCTACCGCCTCGGCTACCGGACGGCCCTCCAGTAGCGCGCTGAGCACACCGACGGCAAACGCATCACCTGCACCGACGGTGTCCACCACGCGGCTGACTGGCACCGGGGCTACCTGCCCTTCGCCCTTGGCGCTGCGGAAGTAGGCGCCCGCGTCGCCCAGCTTGATCACCACCAGTTCCACCCCTTGGTCCAGGTAGAACGCGGCGATATCGGCCGGGGTGTGCTGACCGGTCAGCAACCGCCCCTCCTCCAGCCCCGGTAAAACCCAGTCGGCCTTCGCCGCCAAGGCATTGATTTCACGCACCATGCTGCTTTGATCGGGCCACAGCGAGGGACGCAGGTTGGGATCGAACGATATGCTCCGCCCGGCTGCGCGCATCCCGTCCAGCAGCGCGTGAGACAGCGCCCGACAGCTGTCCGACAACGCCAGCGGAATACCGGTAGCGTGTACGTGGCGAGCCTGCAGCCAAACGGGGCTCAACATCGCAGGAGACAGCCTGCTGGCCGCCGAACCTCGGCGAAAGTACTCCACTGCCGGGTCGCTGCCATCATCGCTGCGGGCCTTGAGCTGAAAACCCGTCGGGTAGTTGGCATCCACCTCAACGCCGGCACAGTCCAGGCCTTCGCCGCGCAAGCTCTCGAGCACGAAACGGCCCAGCGAATCGTCACCAACCCGGCTCAGCCAGCGTACCTTGAGACCCAGCCGCGCCAGGCCGATCGCCACGTTGCTGTCGGCGCCGGCGATGCGTTTGCCGAACTGCCCGACACCGGCCAGGTCACCGGCTTGCTCGGCAACGAACATGGCCATGGTCTCGCCGAAACACAGCACGTCATGTTCATGCATGGTCCAACTCCTGCACCGCGCCCAGTGCAGAAAGGTGACGCACCTGGGCCCGGGTCAGCGCCAGCAGGTCTTCGCCCACCAGGGGGTACTCGACGGCGCGCACCACGCCCGGCGCAAACTCGGCCATCAGCGCTGCCCACTCCTGCAGGTCCGCCGCTTGCGGCGGTATGGCAACCAGACGGCCATCGGCCCGACGCTGCACAGCCTTGCAATGCACATAGCGCACCCAACGGCCTAGCTGCCTTGCAGCTTGCCGCGCAGGCTCACCCTGCCACTGCCAGTTACCGATATCGAACGTCATGCCCAGGCGCAGCCCAAGCGGGTCGACGCGCTGGAAGAACTGCAGCATCGGTTCGAGCCTGCCACCTTGTGCGGTCTGATCGTTTTCCACGAGCAACAGAGGCCCCTGCGCAGGCAGCAGCGACGCCAGGGCCATCACATCGCAGTGCTCATCGAAGTGCCCCAGGGAAACCTTCAGCGCCACCGCGCCAAGCGCCCGGGCAATTTCCAGCTTCTGCACCAGTAGCGAGTCGGGCACGCCTTGCGCGGTCCACAGTTCAAGGGGGGTGGAGTACAGGCATTCCAGGCGCAGCGCGGCAATGACCCTACCCAGCGCAGCGGCGTCCGGTGCACTGGCGAACAATTCTTCGCGCAGTTCGACGCGGCTGACGCCAGCGGCGGCCAGCAGGTCCAGAAACTGCTCCTGGCCACGTTGGCGCACAAAGTCGGCGCCGTAGCTGGAGAGACTGATGGAAACGGGGTTCGCGTGCATTGTTTTTGTCCTTATGAAACCGGTTTCATTTTTTAATCAACAGCAGCAGGCGCAAACCTGCTGTTTCTTACTGGGGTTGGGTTGAACCGCGGATGATCAGGTTGGCCTTGAAGTCGATACGCCGTGCTGCGCCGCTGTCGCCGCGCAGGCGACCGAGCAGGCTTTCGAATGCCGCCACACCGATGCGCTCGGTGGGCTGGGCCAGTGCGGTGATGCCTTTGCCGACCAAGGGGTACCAGTCGAGGTCGTCGAGGGCAATCAGCCCGACATCGGCAACCAGGTTGCGCCCGGCCTCGAGCAGGGCCCGGGTCACCGCCAAGGTGGCAACGCCGTTGAAGGTGAAGATGGCTTGCGGACCATGGCCATTGTGGGCAAGAAACGAAGCCAATTGGCCCTGCAGCCCTGCGCTGATTTCAAGTACCTGCTGACGCATGCCTGGCCGGCGGCTGATCGACGCGCCGAACGCCTGCACCCGCTCCAGGCGTGAACTGGTGCCATCGAGGGGTTCGCTGACCGCCAGGATGTCGCGATAGCCCTGGGTTTGCAGGTGGTCAAGAGCCTGCTCGACTGCGTCGGCATTGTCCAGGCCGACAAGGTCCACATTCAGCTCGGGCAATTGGCGGTCGACCAGCACCATGGGGATGTCACGCCGCAGGTTGAGCAGTTCGCCGGGGTGGTGACCGAGCGTGTTCACGATCAACCCTTCGACGTTGTAGCTCTGCAGGGCCACCAGGTGGTGACGCTCCTGCTCGTCGTCGCGGTTGGTGTTGCACACCACCAGGCTGTAACCATGCTGACGGCAGGCGGTTTCCACGCCGTGCATCACGGCCACTGAATAGGGGTTGAGAATATCGGCCACCAGCATGCCGATCAGTCGCGTCTGGCCGCGCTTGAGGCCGCGAGCCATCTGGTTGGGGCGATAACCGAGGCGTTCGATGACCTCTTCCAGCCGCTTGGCCGTGGCTTCGGCCAGCAATTGGCGGTCGCCACCGATGTAACGGGAGACGGTGGCTTTGGAAACGCCAGCAACACGCGCCACTTCGCTGATGGTGACCCGTTCGCGGGTATGGGCAGGCGCGTCGGTCATGGGTTTTCCTTATGATTGTTTTAATAGTGATGAAACCGGTTTCAATACAGCAAAAATGCACGGGTTCGTCAACATGCCGTTGGTCGGGCACGAAGACCGTAAATGTTAAATCGCATTAATAATATTGCATACCTCATTGATTGTTATAGATTAATATCTGTGGAACAGGGCTTACCCTGGAATCTGATTACGTTAGGGGATAGCACGGGCCTCGCCCGTGTTCGCGGTTAAAACCGCTCCTACGGGCGAGGGCGCAGAAAAACACGTCAGCGAAGCGACTTCACGTCACCGGCCGTGACGGCGCTGCCTTGGTTACCCCAACTGCTGCGAATGAAATTCACCACCTCGGCAACCTCCTGGTCGCTCAGGCGCCAGCCGAAAGCCGGCATGGTGAAGTTCGACGGCGCAGTGTGCGTTGCCGGTACCGTGCCACCGGCAAGCACCACATGGATCAGCGACGTGGCATCCGTAGTCTGCACCACCGGGTTGCCGGCCAAGGCCGGGAACACGCGGGTGTAGCCCTGCCCGTCGGTGCGGTGGCAGGCCGCGCAGTTGTCGATGTACACCGCCGCCCCAGGCTTGCTGTCGTCACCCTTCCATAACGCATCGGCTATCTGCTTGTCGTACACATGCGGCTGGTCGTCCGGATTGCTCGGCGGCAGGGTTTTCAGATAGCGGGCGATAGCGGTCAAGTCGGCATCACTCATGTGCTGCATGCTGTGCTCGACCACATCGCTCATGCCGCCGAACACGGCGCTGCGATCACTGCGCCCAGTCTTGAGAAACTGCACCAACTGCGCTTCGCTCCAGCTGCCCAGGCCGTCTTTGTGATCGCCACGCAGGTTCTTGGCAACCCAGCCTTCCAGCGGCGCGCTGCCGGCCAGAAACTGCTCGCCATCGGCCGCGCTCAGGGCCTTTTCCTGCATGGTCAGTGCCCGCGGCGTATGACAAGCGCCACAATGCCCAAGGCCCTCGACCAGGTACGCCCCGCGGTTCACCACAGGGTCGGCTGTAGCTAATGCCTGCCAGGGCTTGGCCTCTGGGGCGAACAGGCCGCGCCAGATTGCCAGCGGCCAGCGCATGCTCAGCGGCCAGGGAATGTCAGAGGCCTTGTTCGCCTGCTCGACTGGGTCCACGCCCTTCATGAAATAGGCGTACAGCGCCTGCATGTCCTGCTCGCTGACCCGCGCATACGACGGGTATGGCATGGCCGGATAGAGCGTACTGCCGTCCTTGGCGATACCCCTGCGCACGGCCTGGTCGAAGTCTTCGAAGCTGTACTGGCCGATGCCACTGGCCGCCGGGGTGATGTTGGTGGAGTACACCGTGCCAATCGGCGTTTCCATCGGCAACCCGCCGGCAAAGGGCTTGCCGCCTTTGGCGGTATGGCAGGCCACGCAGTCACCGGCGCGGGCCAGGTACTCGCCCAGGCGCACCTGCGCATCGTCATTCGCTGCGGCCTGCAAAGCCGCGCCGGCACCCAGCACCAGAGTTGCGATCAACAGTGTCTTCATGCTCATCGCTCCTCAAGCCTGGACCAACGGACCGGGGTTTTTCAGATACTGCTCACGGATGGCACGGGCCGACCAGTAGGTGAGCGCGGCCACCAGCCCGGTCGGGTTGTAACCCAGCCCCTGCGGGAACGCCGAAGCCCCCGGAACGAACACGTTGTGTACGTCCCAGCTTTGCAGGTAGCGATTCAGTGCACTGGTTTTGGGGTCGGTGCCCATGATTGCCCCGCCGTTCAGGTGGGTGGTCTGGTAACTGGTGGTGTTGAAGTGGTCCTTGACCTGCTTGCCCAGCACGGCAATGGCCTTGGGGTTCATCGCTTGGGCGATCTTGCTCAGCTTGTCGACCATGAACTGGTTCATCTTGATGTCGTTTTCCTGCCAGTCGAACGTCATGCGCAGCAGCGGCTGGCCGTAGGCATCGCGGTAGGTGGGGTCCAGGTCCAGGTAATTGCCACGGTAGGACTGGTGTGCGCCGTGGGCATCCATCGACACCTGGTGGGTGTAGTAGTCGGCCGTGGCCTTCTTCCAGGCACTGCCCCAGGCCGGCGTGCCCGGCGGGTTGGAGGTGCCGGCAATCGGCCGGCTGCCGGCCTGGTTCACCCACATTGGCGAACCGCCGACGAAGCCGTGCGGGCCATGGTCGAAGTTGTCGGCGTTGAAATCGTCGATGGCAATGCCATTGCCACCCGCGCCGATGAAGTTGTTGGTGTAGGTGTCCTTGTCGAAGAACGCCTTTACCGTACCCATGTTCTGATAGGCGAAGTTACGCCCGACCACACCTTCGTTCTTCACCGGGTCGTAAGGCTTGCCAATGCCGGAAAGCAGCATCAGACGCACGTTGTTGAACTGGAAAGCCGCCAGAATCACCAGCTCTGCCGGTTGCTCCACCTCGCGCCCCTGGGCATCGATGTAGGTCACGCCGGTAGCCTTGCGCTTGCGGTCGTCCAGGTTCACCCGCAGCACATGGGCATTGGGCCGCAACTCGAAGTTGGGCACCTGGCGCAGCGCCGGCAGGATGTTCACGTTGGGCGAGGCCTTGGAGTACATGTAGCACACGTAACCGCTGCAGAAACCGCAGAAGTTGCACGGCCCCATCTGCGCCCCGTAGGGGTTGGTGTATGGCCCGGAGGTGTTGGCCGACGGCAGGTTGTAGGGTTTGTAGCCCAGGCTGGTGGCAGCCTTTTCGAACAGCCTTGCCGATACAACGTTCTTCTGCGCGGGCAGCGGGAACGGGTTGGAGCGGTCCGGCGCATAGGGGTTGCCGCCCTTCCCTTCACCGACCACCTGGCCTCTGACGGTCCAGGCCTGGCCTGAAGTGCCAAAGACCTTTTCGGCAAAGTCAAAATAGGGCTCCAGTTCTTCATAACTGACGCCGAAGTCCTGAATGGTCATGCCTTCGGGAATGAACGTGCGCCCGTAGCGCTCTTCATAGTGGCTGCGCAGGCGCAACTCGACGGGGTCGACCCGGAAGTGCACACCCGACCAGTGCAGGCCCGCGCCCCCCACGCCCTTGCCCGGCAGGAATGCGCCCAGCTGGCGATTGGGCAATGCCACATCATTCACGCTATGGCGGACAGTGACGGTTTCTTTCGACACATCGACGAACAGCTTCTTGCGCACGCTGTAGGTCAGCTCATCGATCACCTGCGGGTAGCTGCCTTCGGGGTAGGTATCCTGCATTGGCCCCCGCTCCAGGGCTACCACGTGCAGCCCGGCCTCGGTCAGCTCTTTGGCCATGATCGCACCGGCCCAGCCGAAGCCGACGATCACCGCATCCACTTTGTTCAACACAGTCGCCATGCCTCAGGCCCTCTCACCACGAATCGATACAGCCGGGAACGGGTAAGGCTCGTTGCGCTCGACCCAGTCCATGAAGTCGGCGCGGGCGCCGGGGAAGCCGATCTGGGTCCAGCCGACCATGCCTTTATTGCCGCCATGAATCGGGTCGCAGAAGAACCCTTCGCGCGTGTTTTGCACCAGCAGGCTGAAGAACACCTTGGCCGGAACGGGTTCGAAAACCACCTCTCCTGCCTCCAACGTACTGAGAATGCGGTCCTGGGTAGCGCTATCTTGCGCAGCAAAAACCTGTCCGCCATTGGCTTTGCACCAGCCGTCCACGGCAGCGATGCCCAGGCGGTAGATTTGTTGCGGGCTGAGCTGCAACTGGTAGCCCAGCTCGGGCGGGGCGTCGGCGTTGAACGGCCCTTGCATGTACCACTGTGCGCCCGTCGCGTAGGGGGTGTTCATTTGCCTGTCGATAAATTCGGCGGCGCCCGCTTCGAGTGCCCCTGGGCCAAGCTCATCGGCCGGGATGATGCGGGAAACGGCAGCTTGTAGAAAAGCCCATTCTTCGGCGCTGAAGAATGTCGGTTGATAATTGCCCGCAGGCGGCGTAGCCGGCACTTTCGGTTGCTGATGCGGTTGCGGGGCCGCAAGCAGTTGGCTGGCGCCCACGCCAAGCCCTGTACTGGCCACTGTAACGACAGGGATCAGAGTCAAGGTCTTGCGCAGAAAATCCCTGCGCGGGTTGTCTGGGGCATGCTCAGGCATTGCGAATCCTCATCGGCTTTGGGGTGGCCTTGATAAGCGCCATCTGATTTTCAATAAAGAGTTGATCTTGATAGGCCATCAAGAAGACAGCCGAATAATCTAGCGCGTTCAGAAATGTTTTGAAACCGGTTTCATTCTTACCCTCTCACCCGGTTTGACCTCCACCGCACACCCATCAGCGAAAGGCTTTTTTCACACCCGCCTCACCCTCTGCCGACATTCCACTGCCTACAGTGCCGACGCTCTCGCATGGAGCAAACTGACTGGAGTGGCAAACATGCTGCACGACCTGATCGACGACTCCCCCGCTTCACGGCTTGGGCCGATACACCGATGGCCTTGGGGAGCAGCGCAATGGGTGGTGTTGTGCCTGCTGCTCTTGCTCGGCGTAGCGGCAGCCTGGGCCCAGCAGCGCGCGGCCACCCCCAACCTGGGCAATCCGCATCACCTGCAGCACAGTGGGCTGTATACCGATTGGGCAAAAGGCTCGGTGATTGTCGTACTGCGCCATGCCGAACGCTGCGACCGCTCCAGTGATGCGTGCCTGAACGACCCCAGCGGGATCACCGTCGCGGGCAGGCAGGCGGCCACCGATGTAGGCCTCGGGTTGCAACACCTTGGCTTGGGCGAAGCTGATGTCTGGACCAGCCCAGAGGTGCGAACCCGGCAGACCGCACAAGCCATGTTCGGTAAAACCATCGCCACACGAGACTGGCTTAATCAATGTGACAGCCACTTTGCCGAAAAGGCCTTTGCCCTCAAGCGAAGTGGCCACAACCTCGTGCTGGTCAGCCACAGCGGCTGCATGGATCAACTGGAGCAGGCGCTCAAAGCGCCTTCTAGCGCAACATCGAACAGCTATGCCAGCGCCCTGTTCATCACGCGTGGCAACGATGGCAAGACGAAGGTGCTGGGCCAAATGGCGGCCAGTGAATGGCACACACTCATTGATGCCAAGGAACTCTGAACATGCCCTCCCGCGCCACCTTCTACCGCAACAACCTGCTGCTGCCACTATTGCTGGCCGCCATTGTGTTCATGGCCTTCGACCTCACAGACTTAGATCGCTGGATCAGCAGCCTGCTGCTTGACCCGGCCACTGGCCAGTTCCCGCTGCTGCACAACCCGTTATTCGAGAAAGTCACCCACAAATGGCCACGCATCCTGCCGGACTGGACAGGTGAACTGGCCGTCATAGGCAGCTTGCTCTCGTTCATCTGGCCGCGCCTGGCTAGCCACCCACAACTGGGCCTTGCCCGGGTACTGGAAAAGGTCCGTATTGCACCGGTGCTACGCTTTACCACCCAATATCGGCGCGACCTGTTGTTCGTGGTGGTAGCGTTCGCACTGAGCACCACCGTGATTCACTACCTGAAAAGCCATACCAGCGTGTATTGCCCTGTGGAAACCACGCTGTATGGCGGTTCGCAAGCCCGGGTCGAATGGTTCGAAAACTTCTCTTTATGGAGCAAGCCCGGCGATGGCCGTTGCTGGCCGGGTGGCCATGCGTCCAGCGGGTTTACGCTGTTGGCGCTGTATTTCGTGGCCCTGCGCCACCGGTGGGCGCATGCTCGCAAGTTGCTGGTTGCCATCCTGCTGATCGGATTCGTGTATGGCACTACCCGAGTATTACAGGGCTGGCACTATATGTCTCATACGTTCTGGGCCGGAATCTTTGTCTGGCTTACAACTTGGGCAACTGCATTGCTCTTCTATGGACGCATCGCGCTGCAGGCGGCTGAACATAGCCCAGTCCTATCTGATGCTGCGCCGCAGCACTTGAAGACGTGTTCAGAACAGTCATGAGAAAAATCAGCCCTATATAAAACATCATTCATTTCTTGACAGAAATAATTAGACAACAACTTCCAAAGAAACTTCCTACAATGCTTTAGGAATTTTCAATCTCCCACAAAAATTGATTCCTAGTTACTCTTCAGGCTTTCGCAACTGCTAATGCCCGACCGCATGGACGCGGGGGCCATCGCGAGTGTTTGAGCTGCCAAGAGACGAGGTTCAAGGATGCCCAAAGAGTCCGACCGCACTGGCAAACCAGTGCCCACCCCCCAAAAGCCAATCCTGCTCGAAGACATAAACGAAACCCCACCGCCTCCTGACGGCGCGGGTCCTGAATACGCAACCGATCTACCCGGCTACCCGGCCGATCCAGACTTTCAGCTACGCGGCGGCTACGACAACCTCATGCTCGACGCGGCAAGCCAGCTGTTCGGCCTGGTCATTCGCCTGCGCACGCTGGATGACCTGCCCAACATCCAGTTCGTGCACAAGACCGTGCAAACGCAGATCGGTACTATCCGCGAGGAAATGCGACAGCACGGCTATTGCGCGGTCCATCAGGAAGTCTATTCCTACGCCTTGTGCCTGCACCTGGACGAGGCCGTGATGACCCGCCCCTGGGGCCAGAACTCATGCTGGAGCCACGAACCGCTGCTGAGCATCTTCCACGACGAAACCCAGGGCGGCGAAAAGATCTTCGTGCTGCTCGAGCGCATCATGCAATCGCCAAAGGAATTCCAGGATGTGCTGGAGTTCCTGTACTTCTGCTTTTGCCTGGGCCTGCAAGGCAAATACGCCCTTGACCCCAAGGGCGATGAAATCCTCAGCGCGCTGATCAGCCGGATGCACAAGGTCATTCGCCAACTGCGTGGCCCCACGCCGGATACAGTGAGCGACCCCTATAGCAACGTCGTCCATTGCCCCCACCGTATGCGCCGCTGGCAGTGGCCCTGGTGGACCCCACTGGTCATCTCGGTCATCGCCATGGTCTGCGCCTACAGCTACTACAGCTACCGCCTCGACCTGCTAACCGCCGAAGTCGTCGAATCGCTCAACGCCATTCTGCAGCAGTAACGGGGGACGCCACATGCCCAGCCAATCCGATTTGCGCTTCACTTTCCAGCCGCTGGTTGGCCGAAGCGAGTTTGAGGTGGTGTCCTTCGAACTGGACGAAGCCATCAGCTCACCGTTCCGGCTGCAGCTGGAGCTGATCAGCTTCGAAGACGATGTCGACTTCGGCCAGCTCCTCGACAAACCGGTGCTGTTCACCCTCTGGCAGGATGAGCGCCCGTTGCGCTACGTGCACGGCCTGGTCAGCACCTTCAGCCAGGGAGAAACAGGCTTCCATCGCACCCGTTACCGGGCACTGGTCGAGCCCGTGCTGGCCCGCGCCGGGCTGCGCTCGAACTGGCGCATCTTCCAGCAGAAAACCGTGCCGCAGATTCTCGAGATCATGCTCAAGCGCCAGGGCGTGAATGCCTACGAGCTCAAGTGTCTCGACCCGCATCAGGTGCGCGAATTTTGCGTGCAGGCCGGTGAAACAGACCTCGACTTCATGGCCCGCCTGGCCGCCGAGGAAGGCATTGTCTACCGCTTCGAACACACGCCGAAACAGCACTTGCTAATCATCACTGACCGGCTGCTGGCGCTGGGCCGGATCAGCCGGGGGGCCATCAAGACCGATGATGAGGATGAAGGGTTTCACAATGACGACGTGGGCCCCGATCAGGTGCTGTACCGATCCGTTGGAGGCGGCGATCAGGCCAGGCCTTGCCTGCGGCGCTTGCGTTACAGCGAACAGGTTCGAACAGCGCGGCAGGTGCAACGGGACTACACCTTCACTCATCCGCAATACCGTCAGGAACACCAAGCGTACGACAATAGCAACACCCATCAATCGCTGAACTATGAGCGCTTCGACTACCCCGGCCGATACAAGCGTGATGCGGTCGGGGTTCCGTTCACTGCCACCCGCCTCACAGCCCTGCGCCATGATGCACGCATTGCCGAAGTGGAAGGCGACGATGTGCGCCTGCAACCGGGGCTGAGCTTCACCCTCATCGAGCACCCGCGTGAAGACCTCAACGTGCACTGGCGCACGGTCAGCGTGCATCACGAAGGCACCCAGTTCACCAGCCTGCAGGAAGAGGCCGCCGGCTCGCAGCAAGGCACCCGTTACAAACAGGAAGCATTGCTGGTTCCCGGCAGGACCGAATGGCGCCCGGCACCCCTGCCCAAGCCACGCATCGACGGCCCGCACATGGCGACGGTGGTCGGGCCCAAGGGCGAGGAAATCTATTGCGACCGATGGGGCCGTGTGAAAGTGAGCTTTCCTTGGGACCGGGAAAGCGAAAACAACGAATTCAGCTCCTGCTGGGTGCGCGTGTCGCAAGGTTGGGCGGGAGGCAGTTGGGGTTCGATGGCCATCCCACGCATCGGCCAGGATGTGATCATCCAGTACGTCAACGCCGACCCGGACCAGCCGATGATCACCGGGCGCACCTATTGCGGTAACCAGTTGCCGCCCTATGACCTGCCCGAGCACAAGACGCGCATGACCATCAAGAGCCAGACCCATAAAGGCGAAGGCTTCAACGAGCTGCGCTTCGAGGATGAACTGGATCGGCAGGAGGTGTTCATTCATGCCGAGCGGGACCAGAACAACATCGTCAAGCACGACGAAACCACACGCGTGGGTAACGATCGTACCGAACGCGTCGAACGAGACGAGACGATTTCGATCGGTCAGGACCGTCGCGAAGACATTGCCCGTGACGAGTCTGTTGGCATCGGCCAGAACCGGGTACACGAAATCGGCAACGACGACAGCCTGAGCATCGGCCGCAACCACAGGATCACCACAGGCAAGGACCGAATCGAACAGGTAGGGAACCACAGGCAGGACATCACCAAGGCAAACCACACGGTAGAAATCGGCGGCCACCGCGAACAGGTGGTTGCCGGTCACAGCACGTTGCAAACGGGCGAAGCCATCCGGCACACCACCAAGGTTTATGACATCCAGGTCAGCGAAAGCCTGACGATCCGCAGCCCCGCGGGGCTTCTGAGGGTCGACGGCGCCGGTATCACGCTGGACGGCCTGGCGCTGGCCTTCAAAGGGCCTGTCAGCCAGCAGGCTACGGGTAGCAATCGCGTCACTTCAACGTCTGGCGTACCAGCGCCGGGCGAGCCCATTTGCCTCAGCTGCCTGCTCAAAGCGATCGCCGACGGCCACACCATCATTCGCATGGAAGGAGCAAGCTGATGCCCAGCCCATTTGTCAGAGCAATGGTCGATGTGCTGCGGGCATCCGATCACTATCGCCTCAGCGCCATCGTGGAAATGGCCAACTTGACACCCGAGGTGCAGGAACAACTGACCGGGCACTACACGGGCCGCTGCTGGCCACTGCTGCAGCAAGCCCAGTTCAGCAACCTGCGGACAGCAGGCCCTTGGTTGTTCGGTTCGCGCCTCGGTTCCGATGTCTCGGCCCAGTACGACTTCCAATGGCAACTTGAACAAGGTGCTGCTGGCGCCGTGTGCGGCTGGATAGTCAGCGCGCTTCCCGCTGCCCGGCTCGCCGGACACTTGAGCCACGCCAACATCGTCACGGGCACGGACGGCCACTCGTACCTGTTGCGCTTCCACACCGCCGCGGCTCTGCTAGTGCTGGATAGGCACCGTGAGCTGCCTGGGGTAAGCGAATGGTTGGCCCCCATCCATCACTGGTGGGCACCCGTGGCACACCCGAGCAAGCGGTTGTGGATGCAGATATCCGGGGGTGATCAGCCTCACTCAATGCACTGTCCGCCAATCACGTTGAACGAAGCGTGTTGGGCCGAACTGGCGGGTGACCCGCTGAGCTATCAACTTGCCGAGTTGCTCAAGAACGAGCAGTCCTGCCCGACCTTGCACGCTGCCTGCCACGGCACACGGGTTGGGTTGATTCAGCACTATCTGGATCAGGCGCGCGCGCAAGGCCTGGGACGTGAAGAAGACCTTATCAGCTATGTGCTGATGCTGGCTCGCGGTGGCGAACAGCTCAGTAGCTCACCAGCCTGGCAGGAGGCGATTGCCGCCACGCGCGAGCAGCAGACATCCCTGATGGACAACGTGCAGCGCTGCCTGCGCACCAAGGACTGAGGCACAACACAACCATGGACTCACTCAACGAAACCCTCGAACTGTGTAGGCGCATCACCTCCGGCTACCGCCCGGCCCTGCGCAACAGCCCCGTCGCCGACTGCACCCGCCGCTTCGAACTGCTGCCCCTGCGCTACGCCGCCGTCGGCGGCAACCCGGCACAACGTGCCCGCCTACCCAAATTGCCGGGCTATCTCAGCCCGTTCCATGAGGTCGGCGAGCTGACCCATTCCAGCTACGCCATCCGCCCTTTGCGCGAGGGCTTTCTCTACCTGCTGATCAAGCGCCATAGCGCGCCGGCCTACGAATGGCACAGCCAATACCGCGTGGCGCCCAATGGTTCGCTGCTGTACATCAGCAGCGACGCCCCCTGGGAGACTGCCCCCAGCGCCGGCAATCTGGATGAGATCATTCGCGGTTTCGGCTGGACCATCACCCTCTACGACCTGGATGACATCCAGGAGCTGCGCCCGTTGTTCAGCCCTTCCCCGCTGACCCCGCGCATGCTCGACAACTACCTCCTGCTCGACGAGGAATACCGCAGCAGCCTGCCCTCGATCGATATCGCCCGCTTCATCCAGCCTTCCGACGCCCCGCCACAGCCCCACGTCCTCAAGCATGACCAACTGAACTGGGTAGCCGACTTCAAGGCCCAGGACGATGCAGACCTGCAGGCACTGCTGGACCTGCAGCCGTTCAACAACGACCAGATCGTCTCGCCGCACGCATCACGCCAAGCGCTGGCACCGCTGGTGAACCACAGCAAACCCCGTGGCGCCGCCATCGTCATCGAAGACGCCATCGGGATCACCCAGGAGCTCAACGCCTGGCGCAACGCCGCTGTCGAGGATGTGAAGACCCAGTGGCTGGAGCGCACCGTGGAACCCGGGGTCGACAACGAACGCAAGCTGCTGGTCGCGCAGTCGTTCCTGGAAATCGAAAAACTCTACCCGCAGATGGTGGCCGAGCAGATCGTCAAGCGCGAAGTCATGGCCGAAAAAGTCCGCAACCAGCCCCACCTGCATCCCGAGATCTACTTGTTCTCCGAACGGGCCAGGCAACAGGCCGATGCCCATGATGAACGCATGAAGCCCCACTTGGCGCAGTTCGAGCGCGAGGTCCGCAGCAAAGTCCAGGCCCGTCAGGATGCCGGCGAGTTCCGCAAGCGGTTCGACCAGAAATACGGCCACCTGGTCGACCGCCAGGCCATGCACGATCAGCTCGACGGTTTCGAGCAGGCCATGCAACACGCCCAGCAAGCCGCCGAAGACCGCGCCAAGGACCATGCCCGCTGGGTGGTCAGCGAACGCTTGTTGCAGGCACTGGACCGCTACGACAACGCCGACCTCATCAACGGCCTGGCCTTTGCCGAACAGACCGGCCAGTGCGTGATCGGCATGGAGTTGAGTGAAGGGGGTACGAAGGTGCTGGACCACTGGTGGCGCAGCGACGTGGCAGGCCGGGGCAACCTGGCAATACGCGGCATCACCTACAATCAGGAGGACCTGCGGGAAGAACTGGCGGCGCTGCTGGAAGCCGCCAAGGCCGAACCGTCGTCAGCGTCATCCTTCGCCCTGCCGGAAGCGCTTGCCAGGCAAGCCCATGCCGCTGCCAATGCCTTTGGGCGCATCAACACCCTGTACGAACAGATGCAGGCACAGAGCAGCACGGCCAGCATCGGCCTGTATGCCTGGTACGTCGCGCTGGGGCGGCAAGTGCTGCGCACCGCGACACCCAACAGCATGGACCGCGCACTGCACCAGGGTTTGCGGCTGACCTTGTTCGCTTCTGTGCATGAAACGGCTGTCGATATTCGCCTGAGTGAAGCTGCACGTAGCGGGCAGCCCTTCAACCCACAACGCAGCGCAGGCCAGGTATCAAGGTACCTCGACCAGGCCTGGGCTGAAGGGTTGATGCAGGCCCGTAACAGTGACTTCTACAAAGTGCGTGTTTCCGGGCTGGTGTGCCTGCTGGAGGGGATGCTGATGGCCTTCAAAGCGCGCGAACTGCCTGACAGTGATGCGCGGGTGAAGACCGAACTCCTGGCGGCCGCGATGACTACCGCTGCGGCGGGCTTCGAAGTTGGAGCCAGTTATGTGGATCAGGTGGTCGCGCGGTACGGCGCGAACAGTGTGACCGGACGAGGAGCAGCGGCCGCTTTAGGCCGCTTGAAAATTTGGGGCGCCAGTTTAGCTGGGACAGGTGGTTTCATACTGGCATGGTGGGATTTTATGGATGGCGTGCAAAATTACTCTCAAGATAGCGCACTGACAAAGTCTCGTTTATTGAGCGGCGCATATTTCACCCGCGCAATGGCGACGTCAGCCTTGTCTTTAGCCGAGTTAGGTACTGCCATCGCAATAGCCCGCCCGCTTTTCGAGCATTTGGCACAAAACGGTAGACACCGACTTTTAAGGGCGCTAAGTCAGTCACTGAGCGTGCTCTCCAGTACATTAGGTACAGCAACTGCTCGCCTTATGTTAGCACGACTGGTCCTCGGCGCTTTCTGGCTAGGACTAGCACTAACGGTAACCATTATTATTTTCGAAGATGATGCCTTGGAGAAATGGTGCAAACGTAGCACTTATCGCATTGACAAAAAATCAAGCACATTCACCGAAGAAGAAGAACTGGCAAATCTCCACTCGGCCTTCAGTGAGGTGCTATAAATGTATCTAATAGAATGGGGGTTTTGGAAACTATCGACTCAAGAAAATGCGAATACCAAGCCAGCGGACAAGCCGACAGCTGATGATTTATATGAAAGCGAACTAAACGAGGATATCCACTTCAACTCAGTCAGCAGCACCCCACGCACACGCGGCCCCATATTCACCTTCAATGATACCTATATGGAAATGAGGTGCGGCGGCTCGGAAGAAAGGCGTGGAATTATTACATTAATGACCTTGGGCGGCTTGGGCCCGATGACTTATGCATGGCTATATATAACGCTTGGCTCAGTTTACAGCACTCTTACTCAGCCTGAATTTCTTTCCCCCACCTCGATCCTGTTTAGCATATACATGCTATCCATCGGTGGCATGACCTACTATTTATATGCAAAATATGGATTTCAGTTGACAAGACTGGAAATACTAACCAGTCGCCACCTACTTGTCCGCTTCAACCGGAACACCCAGCAAGTTCATCTGCATAGACCGCACTATTGCGGTGGAATCGTCACCTTCCCTTGGAAAACAACCGGGAGCACTGGCTTATATCCAGAAGATGACTCACTCAGCATGGGCATGCGACTAGGCCTGGTCTGGCACCCCAGCCGCACCGGCCTGCCTCACATGGAGATGGCCCTGCTGGGCAAACAAGGCCAAGGCGGCAGCGAACTGCGTGATGAGTGGGAATTCATCCGCCGTTACATGGAAGAAGGCCCACACGCCGTCCCTCGCCCCCGCCTGAGCACCCAGCTACCCTCACCCATCCAGGCATTCAGCGCCCAGTTCGAAGGCCTTGGGCGTTTCTTCCGCAAAAGCAGCTGGCTGTTCAAAATTGCGCTGCTGTTTGTCTGGCCCGCCTTCGTCATCATCGGCACCGGCCACTGGCTCAGCCTGCTGCTGTGCTGGCGACCGCGCTGGCCGAAGGTCATCCGCGAGGCCGGCCTGCCCGGCAAGCCAGTCCCACCCGTGACAACCCTGAGCGACTACCCACCCGCAATCCAGGCACGCCTGCTCGCCAACGCCGACCGCTGGCAGCTCAAGCCCGGCAAGCGGCCGGAGAAAAAGTCACGCAAACCACAAGGCTCCAGATCGCAAGAATAACCGGCCGCGCCTACTGCCTGATCCTGACTGCATTCAGAACTCGGCTCTGCATCGAAAACCGGGTTGAAATTACCGGCCCCCAATCCCCAACCTTGGGGGAACGCTGCCCACCGCCAGCGGCTTGCAAAATCCCCCGCGGATAGGCTCGCCCCCTTGCCCCCCAAGGCCTGCAGCGCAACTTTCAGATATTGGCACAGCTCTTGCCGATCTCCTCCCAGACGCCCCAAGTCCATGGGCCCGTTTGCAGGAGGAATTGACTCATGCACCGACCGATACCCCACCCGCTGGCAGTGGCGATTTTCGCCGGCATGCTCCAGCTCCCGGCGCAGGCCGCCTTGAACGCTGTCGACCCAGGCGCTTACGTTCCTGCCAACGGTGGCTTCCCCGCCTGGTACCAGGACAGCCACGGTCGTACCCTCGACCTGTGCCTGACCAAGGCGGTCAGCTCCCGGGTCGCCGGCGCGCCCGGCGCACCTTCATACATGTGCACGCTGCTGCCCACGCCTGGTGTGTTCGACGATACCCAACCCATCGTCTTCCCCACCAACTTCCCTGACGAAGCGTTCTGGTTCACTGCCGACGCTGCAATCGTCGACGCCGCCCGTGGCATCGACCTCAGCTACGGCACCGCGATCGAAGCGGCATTCGCCGCCGAGGAGCCTGTCGAGGGTGACCAGGTCAGCTTCGCGCGGGTCCGTATCCGGGTCGACGTACCCACCGCGGGCACCTACGTGGTCACCCACCCCTACGGGGTTGAAGTGTTCGATGTACCCGCTGCAGGACGCCGTGCGATCAACATGACCCGCGACATCGGCATCGCCGGCGCAGGCGACTTCACCGGCGCACTCAAGGGCGATGTCGGGCCGTTCCTGCGCAGTGTCAACGGCCCCTACACCGAAGGCAACGAGCGCTTCATCGGCGACCCGAACCTGGAAGAGCAGGTCACCGGCAGCCCATTCAACACCAACTACGTACGCATCGAAGGCCCTGGTGGCATCGACCTGCGCACCGAGCTGTTCGCTGTCTCCGGCAAGCTTTCCGAAGTGGCCCTGCCAACCCCGCTGATGCCACAACGCAGCACTTACTCACGCCATACCGAGAACGGCGACCTGATCGCCCAGCAAGACATCTTCGTAATGGCCCCGCCACCTCCGGCAACTGTCACCCTGACCAGTCAAACACCCAACCTGAACCTTACCGAAGCCGATGGCACTGGCGCCTGGTACGGCCAGTCAGCCCTCAACCCGGCGGCCGGAACCATCGTCACACTGTCCGCTGACAACAGCGTGGCCGTCCCAACCAGCAGCCTGGCCACTACTGACCTGCCACTGACCGACCTGGTCACCATCACGCAGGCCCAGTACCGCTTGTCCACTGGCGAGCTGACCCTGGTGGCCAGCACCAGTGACGAAACCACACCTCCAGTACTTACCGCACATACCGGCAACGGCACGTTGATCGGCAACCTGGGCGGTACCGGCGCCGTGAAGACGTTGAGCATGACCCTCTCGCCCATTCCGCCAGCCAAGGTGCAGGTCACCAGCGCCAACGGTGGTAGCGACACCGAAGACGTGGTGCTGGTGCCATGAACAGACAAAGGCTCAGCCTTCAAGGAGGCAGCATGAACACTTGGTCGCGCCGTGCGCTGTTGGCCGCCGGTTTCTCTCTTACCGTTACCAGCGCCGCATTCGCCGCGCTGTCTGATGTCGACCCGGGGCCCTACACCTTCGCCACAGGTGGCTATCCGATGTGGTACAAGGACAGCCTCGACCAATCCCTGGAGCTGTGCCAGTCACGTGCCACCAGCACCCGTGCGCCAGGCGCGCCAGGGGCGCCGGCCTACATGTGCACCTTGTTGCCCGAGCCCGGTGTCTATGACGATGCCCTGCCGCTGGTATTTCCAGATAACTGGCCACCGGAGATGTTCTGGTTCCTGGCCGAAACCTCGATACCACAAGCAGGTAACAGCGGTTATGAGCTGGAGGTCTACGTTGCCGGTATTGAGGCAGCCTTCGCTGCTGAAAACCCGGTAGACGGTGATCAGCAGAGTTTCGCGCGCATCCGTATCCGCGCTTCGGTCCCACGCACCGGCACCTACACCATCACGCACCCTTACGGGGTGGAGACGGTCAACGTCACCACGGCAGGACGTCGCGCGATCAACATCACGCGGGACATAGGCATTGGCGCTCCGGGCAACTTCCAGGGGGCGCTGGAGGGTGCGATCGGCCCTTGGCTGAAGGGGGTTGGCGGGCCGTATACAGAGGTCAACCCTGACACTGGTACCACCGAAACCTACATCGGCGACCCCAATATCACCGAAGCGGTAACCGGTAGCCCCTTCAATACCAACTTCGTGCGCATCGAAGGGCCCGCTGGCACCATTCAGACCAACACGTTCACAGTGTCTGGCAAGGTGCTGGACCAGCGGGCACAAACCCCGGTCACCCTGGAGCGCGCCACGTACTCGCGCAACGGCAGCGGCACCCGCGTGGAAGTGTTCGCCAAGGCCCCGAATGAGGCCAGCCTGTGTATGCGCAATGGCCTGGCACTGATCGGCACGCCGCCTTCGCCTTGTCAGTTCACCCTGACTTCGGACAACAACGGTTTGTTCTTCAGCCAGCAGTTCAACCAGTCGGCGCCGCCAGAGGTGGTGGTTGTCACCGCCAGCAACGCAGTCGGCGGCACCCAGCCGACTGCGCTCTCGAGCAAGCTGAGCGACGTGGTCAAAGTCAGCACCGCACGCTATGACTGGGCCAACAAACGCCTGTTGATCGAGGCCAGCTCCAGCGACGAAGTAGCGGTCCCCGACCTGCTCGCCCAAGGCTACGGCCGCATGTCGAAATCGGGCACGCTGCAAAGCATCACGGTCAACGACCTGGCGCAACCGCCCGCCACCGTTACGGTCAAGTCTGCCCGCGGCGGTAGTGATGTGGAGCCGGTGATCGTGGTTGGCAACGCCCCGGTCGAGGCCGCCAACCAGCCACCGCTGGCCCAGGCCGACATCGGCAACACCAGTGTCGGTGTACCGATCACACTCAACCTGCTGCTGAACGACAGCGACCCGGATGGCGACGTGCCGCTGACCATCAGCGACCTGACCCAACCCGGGACCGGCCTTGGCGGCGTCGTGATGAACGGCACCACCTCGGTGACCTACACGCCGCCGAGCGGGGCCACACAACCGCTGGTAGCCACCTTCAGCTACCGGGCGATGGATGCCAAGGGCCTGAAGTCGGAACCGGCCACCGTCACCATCAACGTAGCGCCTAACCAGGCACCGACTGCCAACCCGGAGACCGTCGCCACCCTGGGCGTGCCATTGACCATCAACGTGCTGGCCAACGACACCGATCCAGAAGGCAACGTGCCGCTGAGCGTGACCAACATCACCCAGCCGGCCGCCGGCCGCGGCACGGTCAGCACCGACGGCACGACCGTAACCTATACCCCACCGGCCACTGTAACCACAGCCTTCACCACCACCTTCACCTACCAGGCACGTGACTCGCTGGGGGGGCTGTCCACCCCAGGTACGGTCACCGTCAACGTGTCGCCTCGGCCTGCCGCTGAAACCTTCGCCGTCACGACAGCCACAGTCACGGCGCGCTCCAACAACCGTTACAACTGGGACATCAGTGGCACCTCCTCGGTGACTACCGGCAATACCGTGACCGTGCAGGTAACCACTACTACCGGTGTCCAGACCTTGGGTACGGCCACGGTAGCGCTGACCGGCCGCTGGCGCCTGGTGGTCAGCAATAGCACCACGATCATCCCGACTGCGGCACCGACGGCGACGATCACCACCAGCCAAGGCACCACACGCACCGTCAACGTAATCGTGCAGTAAAAGCCGGAGGCTTCGATGAAACGGCTGTACTCCCTGTTGCTCTGCCTGGCCCTGGTGGGCCAGGCCTGCTGGGCAGAGGACCTGATGGACAATGCCGACCTCGCACCCGGCAACGACCTCGGTGAACCAGTGATCATCCGCCTGCTGCCGGCCGGTGCCGGCCAGGCTGCGGTGATCGAGCAACAAGGGTCAGGCAACCGCGCCGCCCTCGACCAGAACGGTCAGGCCCTGCTGGGCCGTATCGTCCAGTCTGGCGGTGCCCAGGAAGCGTACATCTTGCAGGAAGGCAGTGACCTGATGGCCATCATCAGCCAACAGGGAAATGGCAACAGCGCGTCGATTCGCCAGAGCGGCAGCAGCAACAGCGCCGCCATCGAGCAGATCGGCAACGACAACAGCGCCAGCATCGTGCAGTCCGGCTCGGGGCTCAACAGCTCCGTGACCCAGGCTGGCAATGGCCAGCATGTTCAGATCACCCAATACCGATAGACCTGGAGGCACCACATGTACAAGCTCGCTCCGTTAAGTGCCGCTATCGTCCTGGCCCTCGCAGGTCAGGCCATGGCTGCTGACAGCACCTCGTCCCAGACCCAGGACGGCAAGGAAAACATCGCCGAAGTCTCTCAGAGCCAGGCATCCTTCGCCTCCGCCACCCAGACCCAGACTGGCAAGGGCCACAATCACCTCGCCGTGCAGGCCGAAAGCACCAGCGATATTCAACAGAGCGCCACCGGCCAGTACAACGCCGGCTACGCTGAGCAACTGTTCGAGAACGGCAGCCAGATCACCCAGCAGGCCGCAGGCAGCTACAACGATGCCTTCGCCAGCCAGTCGATAGGGTTGAACAACGAGTCGCTGCAAACCCAGCAAGGCGTCGGCAATAGATCCACCGTGTGGCAGGACAGCCAGGAAGGCAGCAAAGCCACCAGCTGGCAATCCGGCCAGCGCAATGAGGCGTTCATCGAGCAGACCTTCGGTGGCAGCAACAATCGCAGCACCGTCAACCAGACTGGCCATGACAACTTCGCCACCACCGAGCACCTGAACCATGTCGGTGGCGATATCCAGATCTACCAGGATGGCCACGACAACTGGGCCTATGGCGACCAGCGTGAAGGCACCGGTGGCACCATTGCCATTGGACAGTACGGAGGCGGCAACTCGGTGGAAGTGTGGCAGGACACTCAGGTGGGTAGCCAGGCCTCCGTGGTCCAGACCGGCCAGCTGAACGAAGGCTATATCGACCAGAGCTTCGGCGTCAGCAACAAGGTCAGCCTGTCGCAGCAAGGCAACGCCAACGCCAGTTGGTCGGACCAGTTCGAGACCAACAATTCAAACACCACCATCACCCAGACCGGCAACAACAACCTGCATTTCACCTATCAGAATGGTGAAAACCTCAACCTCACCATCAACACCCAAGGCAATGGCAACAGCATCACCGCCAGTAACTGGAAAGGCGCCAAGATGGGTGGCCAGTTCGGTACCAACCAGAACGCCACCATCAACCAGACCGGCAATGGCAACGGCGTCAATCTGACCCAGAAGGGCGCTGACCAGCTGGCCACGCTGACTCAGACGGGTAAAGGCAACCAGATGTCGACCAAGCAGGATGACGTCAGCAACGAGCTGTACTTCGAACAGAACGGCACTGACAACATTCTGATCGCCGACCAGCGTGGTACCGACAACTATGCCTACGGCAGCAGCCAGGGCACCGGCAATACCATCACCCTCGACCAGTCCGGCTATAGCAACCAGAGCTACACCAACCAACTTTACGGAAGCGGCAACGAAGCCACCATCAAACAGACTGACAACATCAACGTCGCCTACGTGACCCAGGGAGGCCAAGGCAACATGGCGTTCGTCGACCAGAGCGGTGTCGCCCAATCCGCCACCATCACCCAGCTGGGCAACGCGAACCTGGCCACTGTGACCCAGCAGTAAACCGCTCCCCCTTGAACCGCGGTGCTCCTCTCCCTGGTGCCGCGGTTCCTTTTTCTGTTGTCCCGCCCTCTGCAATGTTTCGATCCGGTCAGCATGTGCAAGCCCTTGGGTTGTATCTGTCGAGGTACAATGGCAAACCGATCGAAGATGTGCAGCCGCATGATCCAGTCCGACCTCGACCTGTTCGGCCCCCAGCCGCAACCCCTGGCCAGCCATACCGTGCTGCTGCCTGGCTTTGCCCTGGCCGAAACCGAGGCGCTGCTCGATGCCCTGCGTCCGGTGTTGCGTGCCGCGCCGTTCCGGCACATGTACACCCCAGGAGGCCTGCGCATGGCAGTAGGGCTGACCAACTGCGGTACGTTGGGTTGGGTGAGTGATCAACACGGCTACCGATACAGCCCCAACGACCCACTCAGTGGCCAGCCCTGGCCCGCCCTGCCCCCGGTTCTGCTCGCGTTGGCCTCCCGCGCGGCAGCCATGGCCGGGTTTGACGGTTTCGTGCCGGATGCCTGCCTGGTCAACCATTACCTGCCAGGCACACGCCTGAGCCTGCACCAGGACCGCGACGAGCAGGATTTCGGCCAGCCGATCGTGTCGGTGTCGCTGGGTTTGCCAGCCGTGTTCCTGTTTGGCGGCCTGCAGCGTGCCGACAAGGCTCAGCGCATTGCACTGAGCCACGGCGATGTGCTGGTCTGGGGCGGCGAAGACCGCTTGCGCTTCCACGGCGTGCTACCGATCAAGCCCGGTGTCCATCCGCGCCTGGGTGAACGGCGGATCAACCTGACCTTGCGCAAGGCGGGTGCCTGAACAGGGTCAGTCCTCTGCCGCCCAGCGCAAAACAAGATAAACCCACATGAAACACATTGAACATCTTGGCCAGGCAAGCTTCGAATGATAAGCCGCCTACTTTTGTCTGGAGCCTGCCATGCCATACCTGCCTGGTTCTTCGAGCCGTTGCACCGGAGCCATGTACCGATGAAGATGCCTGGCCGCGCCCCCAATGCCTCGCTGCAGCTCGATTACGTACGCGACACCCTGTTCGGCCCCGTGGCGCAAAGTGTGGAATGCCAATGCCAGCTGGCCACCCTCAACCTGCAAGGCCTCCCAGGGCTGCGCTTGCACATTTGCCCCCCATTGCCCGACAAGATCGACCGCGCTCACAGTGTGGCCTTCGTCTGGGATGGACGGAGTTAGCATGGCGTGGTCCGTGACAAGGGTAAGTGCGGAGACGGTGGCCTGAACCTGCTGCTGGAACTGCAATAAGCCGAACAGCGGCAGCCGGTGCGGCGCTGATGGCTGCCAGGGCTGATACCTGCGCGCTCTATTCAGCAGCCAGAATGCAAGTGCCCGGGCCAGCCTGAGCTGACCCGGGCACGACAGGTGCGCTCAGGCAATGGCCTTGAGTGACGCCGGGTGGCTGTCACGCAGCGCATGCAGCTGCTCCACCAGGTTGACCAGATCACGGCAACTGTTGAGATCTTGCAGGGCGACCCCACTGAGGGTCACGCCTTGATCGAGATCCTGGCCCTGGCCCAGGCGGATGGTCAGGTTGGCGCCGTCCGGGCAGCTGACTTCACAGCGATCTGGCAAGCAGGCCTGCTCGATCATTTGCCGCATTTCTAGTATCGAAACGCCTATCAACGACATGGTACGACCCTCTCTGCGGGATGGCCTGTTGTTTGGGAGTACGCCTTTGTCGGGCGGGGCGCCAATTGATATTGCACATGCTCGGCCAGCTTTCCATGCGCCCGGGCAATGAGCTTGCGAGGAATCCTTTAGCACCTTAGTGGAAGATTCTCCGCGTGCGCCGTATGTTCGAATGCAATAGCAGACTTGACGACGAGTGGTCTCGGACGACAACGCATTGGCCAGGATCCAGCCGGGTCGCTGGGGAGATTGCCTGCCAGCGAAAGGCCCGGGGCAGGCCACCCAATCAACAGGATCAGTGCGCGGCACCTCCCCTCTCATCCTGCATCTGCCCAAACCGCCCGGCATGGAAATCATCGAACGACTCGGCAATCTCCGCCTGACTGTTCATCACGAACGGGCCGTAGCCGACAATCGGCTCATCGATTGGCTCACCGCTGAGCAGCAGCACACTGGCGCCGTCCAGCGCCTCGACGGCTACGTCTACACCCTCCCGGTCGAGCAGCACCAGGCTGGACGGGCCTGCTTCGCGCTCGCTATTGATTCGAACGTTACCACGCAACACCACCAGCGCCGCATTGCGACCGGCAGCAACCGGCAACTGCAGGGTCGCGCCGGCGTTGAGCCGCAAATCCCACACATCCATCGCCGTGAAGGTCCGCGCCGGCCCCTGGTGCCCATGGTAGTCACCAGCAATCACCCGCAAGCTCCCGGCATCACCGTCCATCGCTACCACCGGAATTTCGCCGGCCAGCAGCGTCTGGTAGCCGGCCGCTGCGCGCTTGTCCCGCGCCGGCAGGTTCACCCATAACTGAACCATTTCCAATGTGCCACCACTGCGGGCAAAGCCAGGAGAATGAAACTCTTCATGGATGATGCCGTTGGCAGCCGTCATCCACTGCACGTCACCAGGGCCGATCAAGCCGCCAGCACCGGTAGAGTCACGGTGCTCCAGTTCACCCTGGTAGACGATGGTCACCGTCTCGAAGCCGCGATGCGGATGCTGGCCTACACCGCGTCGGGCCTGGGTCGGGGCGAAATCATGCGGACCGGCGTAGTCCAGCAGCAGGAACGGGCTTATCCGGCTGGCCAGGTTGTCGTAGGTGAACAGGCTGCGCACCGGAAAACCATCACCCACCCAATGGGCGTGAGGGCTGCGGTGAATACCCAGAATCTTTTTCATGAGAAGGCTCCTCTCTTGGTTGAGATAACCTTATCAATGATGCCAATCAAGCGGTAGCTGACTAAAATGGCATGCTTCGTCCCACCTGCAGAACAGTCAAACCTGCAAGAAACCGAGCACCTGCTCGGCCGCCATGGCCGGGTCTTCCTGCATGAAACAGTGCCCACCGGGAACTTGCCGTGCGGTCACATTGCGGTTTAGCAGCGCCAGGCGATTCACCGAATGTGGCACAAAGGGATAGGTGTCTTCGCCATACAACACCCGTGTCGGCGTCCTGATTGCAGCCAGACTGGCCCACAAGCGTTTAGGGAACGAGCTGAAGATTTCCACTTCACGGCTGGGCCGGCACTTGAGCACCACAGCCTCGCCACAATCCCCGATGGCATGCTCGACATAGGCCTGCAGTGCCGCATGTGTCCAGCCTTTGAAGATGCCGCGCCCTTCCAGCGAAGCCAACGCCGACTCGCGATCGGGCCAGTGGCTGCGGCGGCTGGCAGCCTTGCGGGCCAGGCCGTGGCGCTGATGCAGGCCGACCAGGGCTGCCGCCCCCATCACGCCGATCATGCGTCGGCTGAACAGTACCGGGTCGAGCAGCACGGCACGTGCGAACAGTTGCGGCTCACTGCCCAGGATCAGCCCTGTGAGCACGCCACCGAAGCTGTGACCTACGGCAAACCGCTGTACGTCGCCATATTCGCCACGCCCGCCCTGAAAGGCCTCCACCGCCAAGGCAGCGGAGCGGTTCCAGCCGCGAAACACCCCGCCATGGTCACTGTCGCCATGGCCTTGAACGTCGCAAAGCCACAGGTCGAAATGCTCGCCCAGGCGCATCAGCAGCGGTTGATAGGTCAGGCAACAGAAGCCGTTGCCATGCAGGAAATGCAGCAGCGGTTTGCCACTGGCCGGGGTTCGCCAGCCACGCAGGGTGAAACCTTCGGCGCATTCGTGGGACCAGGGAATCAACTGCATGGGCTTACTGTACTCTCGGGGTCAGGAAAACGCTGATTCTACAAACAGCAGCGGGTACAGTGAAATCACCAGCAACAGGGCCATCACGACATTGAACAGCATCAGCCAGCGCGAATGCTGCAACAGGTTGCGCAGGGCGCTGCCGAACATCACCCATACCCCCACGCTCGGCAGGTTGACCAAAGCGAACAAGGCCGCAATGACGATCACGTTGGTTACATAGCCTTGCGCGGGTGTGTAGGTGGTAATCGCCCCCACCGCCATCACCCAGGCCTTCGGGTTGACCCACTGGAACGCCGCTGCTCCCCAGAAGCCCAGCGGTTTGCGGGCACTGGACGAGGCCGTGCCGACCGGCCCGGAAGTGGCGATCTTCCAGGCCAGGTACAGCAGATAGGCGGCGCCAGTGTAGCGCAGCACTGTGTACAGTGGCGGCCAGGCCTTGAACACCTCGCCCAGCCCCAGGCCGACGGCCAGTACCATCACCATGAAACCAAAGCTGATACCCAAGGCGTGAGGGACCGAGCGGCGCACGCCGAAGTTTACCCCCGAGGCCAGCAACATGGTGTTGTTGGGGCCTGGCGTGATGGAAGACACGAAGGCAAACAGCACGAAGGCGGTCAGCAGGTCGGCAGAGGCAAGCATGGCGGGCATTCCACTTTCTTTATAGGTGCTGTCACACTACCGGAGTCGCCTTTCCCAGCGACTGGTACAGTTTGATTAAATTACGTAGATACACATCACTGTATCGCCAATCCGGACCAAGGAAGCCGTCACCATGAGCCTCACCATTCGCCCTGCCGTGCATACCGATGCCGAGCAGATCCTCACCTTCATCACCGAACTGGCCGAATACGAACGCGCTCGCCACGAGGTAGTCGCCACCCTTGCCGACATCGAGCACAGCCTGTTCGACGAAGGCAGCACTGTGCACGCCCTGATGTGCGAGCGTGATGGCCGTGCAATCGGCTTTGCCGTGTACTTCTACAGCTACTCGACCTGGCTCGGGCGCAATGGCATCTATCTGGAAGACCTGTACGTAACCCCCGAACAACGCGGCGATGGCGCTGGCCGGCAGTTGTTGCAGCACATTGCCCGCGAAGCGGTGGCGAACAACTGCGGGCGCCTGGAATGGAGCGTGCTGGACTGGAACGAGCCAGCGATCGGCTTCTACCAGAAACTGGGGGCCGAGGCGCAGGATGAGTGGGTGCGTTACCGGCTGGATGGCGACAAGCTGGCGGCATTCGCCCGCGGGTGAACGCCCGGTTCCTGCACTTCTGCCTGCGGGCCTGAGCCTGTAGTACCTGCTGTTCGACAGCCTCGCGCTGTGTATGACATTGACGCCAAGCCCGCCCCATGCTCTCCTTATGCCTCGCGTTCAGGTGCCCCTCACGGGGTGAAACGGGAAACCGGTGCGTCCCAGGCCCTTCTGCAGGGCCGGACAATGCCGGTGCTGCCCCCGCAACGGTAAGCGAGTGAAGCGTCTGTACCACTGTGCCTTGTAGTACGGCATGGGAAGGTGACGCGTTCCAGGAGCCCAGCTCTTCCTCGCAAGCCCGGAGACCGGCCTGACGTTCATGAACACCCCGCGGTGGGCGGGCGCTGTTGCATTCCCTTGGGCGACCACGTCCGGGGCTGCCGCGCTCGCCCGTTGCCCACAAAAAAGCAGAGGATCGCGTCATGCCCGTCACCAGCGCCAAACAACACAGCCTTGCTACCCCCGTTACCCTCAGCCGGCGTGTAACCATCGCCGTCGGTGCCAGCTTGCTGGGTCTGTGCCTGGTCTACTTTGCCGGGTTCTCGCACATCGAGGCCGTGCACAACGCCGCCCACGACACCCGCCACAGCGCCGCCTTCCCCTGCCACTGAGTACGCCTGATGATCACGCGCATTGCCCGTACTGCGGGCTTCAGCGGGCTCCTTGCAGCCCTGTTGCTGACCTTGCTGCAAAGCTTCTGGGTTGCTCCGCTGATTCTGGAGGCGGAAACCTACGAGTCCTCGGCCCCGGCCGCACACCACGAACACGGTAGCGAAGTGGCCGCTCATGAACACAGCGCCGAAGCCTGGTCGCCGGAAGACGGCTGGCAGCGCGTGCTGTCCACCACAGGCGGCAACCTGGTGGTCGCGGTCGGCTTCGCCCTGATCCTCGCCGCCCTGTACAGCCTTCGCGAGCCCAAACGCGCCGCCACTGGCGCATTGTGGGGGTTGGCTGGCTTCGCCGTGTTCTGCCTGGCCCCAACCCTGGGCTTGCCACCAGAACTGCCAGGTACTGCGGCCGCCGACCTGGGGCAACGCCAGACCTGGTGGGTCGGTACAGCCAGTGCCACAGCCCTGGGCCTGGCCTTGCTGGTGTTTGCCCGCCACTGGCTGCTGAAGGCGCTGGGCGCCGTGCTGCTGGTCATGCCTCATGTCATCGGTGCGCCGCAACCGGAGGTGCACGAAAGCCTGGCCCCCGAAGCATTGGAAACCCAGTTCAAAGTCGCCTCCTGGCTGACCAACGCCGCCTTCTGGCTGGCCTTGGGCCTGCTCAGCGCCTGGCTGTTCCGCCGTTCCAGCCAGGCTTGATGCCTGCCTTCTACGCCGGTTTTGGCTGCCGCCAGGGTTGCCCGGCGGACACCTTGCATCGCTTGCTGCACCAGGCTCTGGACGACCAGGGCCTGGCGTTGGCTGACCTGCGCGGCATCGCAAGCATCAGCCTGAAGGCCGACGAGCCCGGGTTGTTGCAACTGGCAGAGCACCTAGGTTTGCCTTTGGTGCTGTACCATGTCGCGCAACTGCAACCCTATGAACCACTGCTCAGCCACCGGTCCGCCGCTGCCTACCGGCACAGCGGCTGCTGGGGCGTAGCCGAGAGCGCGGCACTGGCCCTGGCCAGCCAGCGGCAGGGTACAGCCAGCCTGCTACTGACGCGCCAGGTACTGGGCCCGGCGACGCTCGCCCTGGCCTGCTGAACGTTTCGTACCCTCTTTCTTGCCAGGACTTAGCATGACCATCTACTTTATCGGTGCCGGCCCCGGCGACCCGGAGCTGATCACGGTCAAGGGCCAACGGCTGATTCGTCAGTGCCCAGTGATCATTTATGCCGGTTCACTGGTGCCCGCCGCCGTGCTCGAAGGCCACCAGGCCGAAACCGTGATCAACAGCGCCGAACTGCATCTGGAACAGATCATCGCTGCCATGCGCAGCGCGCACGAACAAGGTCAGGATGTGGCCCGGGTGCATAGCGGCGACCCCAGCCTGTACGGCGCCATCGGTGAGCAGATCCGCCACCTGCAGGCGCTAGGCATCGATTACCAGGTCATCCCCGGCGTTACCGCCACGGCAGCGAGCGCCGCCCTGCTCGGCTGCGAGCTGACCTTGCCTGAAGTGGCGCAGACGGTGATCCTTACCCGTTATGGCGACAGTTCGCCCATGCCACCTGGTGAGCAATTGGGCGACCTGGCGCGCCATGGCAGCACCCTGGCAATTCATCTGGGGGTCAAGCACCTGTCGCGCATTGTCGATGAGTTGGTGCCGCACTATGGCGCGCACTGCCCGGTTGCGGTGGTGCATCGGGCCACCTGGCCAGACCAGGATTGGGTGCGCGGCAACCTCGGTGACATTGTCGAACGCGTAGCGGCCAAGGATTTCCGGCGCACGGCGCTGATCCTGGTAGGTCATGTACTGGGGGATACGCCGTTCGCCGAATCGACCTTGTACCGTGCCGGGCATGCCCACCTGTACCGCCCTGGCGACTGAACATTGCCAGCCTTGCCTCGGGCGTAGCAGACTCCGGGTTTACGCCTGCGAACAGGAGTCATGCCCATGCTGGAGTTACGCCCCAACTGCGAGTGTTGTGATGCCGACCTGCCGGGTGACAGCCCCGACGCTCTGATCTGCTCCTTCGAATGCACGTTCTGCCGTGCCTGTGCCGAAACCCGCTTCCAAGGCCGCTGCCCGAATTGTACCGGGCAGTTGGTAGCCCGCCCGACGCGGGTCGGGCAGGCATTGGCCAACAACCCTGCCTCCACACTGCGTATACACAAACCGCACGCAGCCTGCGCCTGAGCAACTGCAAAGAATCGGCATCACCGCTGTTTCAGGGTGATGTCTTTCCTGTTTCTTGTAGGATTTTTCAACAATAAGCACTGAGGATTTCAACACTTCTATACTCGGCATTACCAAACTTCGGGAATGGTCGTATCGTGCAGCGCTTCCGATAACCCCACTTGCAGACGTATTCCTGAGTGTTCCAGGAAGCGGACCACATCCCTACAGGAGTTTTCCTCATGACAACCGTGCTGATCGTCGACGACCACCCTATTGTCCGGCTGTCCTTGCGCCTACTGCTCGAGCGCGAGCGCTTCCATGTCGTCGGCGAGGTCGGCAATGGCAGTGAAGTGGCTCAGGTAGCCCGCGAACTGCGCCCGGACGTGGTCATCCTCGACATCGGCCTGCCTGGCCTGGACGGTATGGAAGTCATCAAGCGATTGCAGAGCCTGGAGCCGGTACCGAAGATCATGGTGCTGACCGGCCAGGCCACTGACCTGTATGTACGCCGCTGCCTGGATGCCGGGATAGGCGCCTTCGTCACCAAGGAAGAGGACCACGAGGCTCTGCTGTTCGCCCTCAAGGCCCTGACCAAGGGTTATTCGACCTTTCCGCAGATGTCGGTCAACAGCAACTCGCTGGAGAGCGAGCCAGTGCGCCTGGCCAGTCTCTCCAACCGGGAAATGGAAGTGCTGCGGCGCCTCGCGCGCGGCGAGAACAACAAGAACATCGGCACTTGCATGAACCTCAGCGCGAAGACAATCAGCACCTATCGGGGCCGTATCATGGAAAAGCTCAAGACCGAGTCGCTGGTGGAAATGGTCGACCTGGCCAAGCGCAACAACGTCTATTGAGCGCTCGGCTGCCATGAAACAGCTGCTGGCGAGCGTCCTTCTGGCTCTAGGTCTGGCCAACTCCATGGTGCTGCAGGCCAGCAGCGAACCACGCCATCTGCTGGCACGCTCAATCAGTGCCGCTGCCCCGCTGGCGTTATCCGGCGAGGACCGCAACTGGCTGAAACAACACCAACGCCTGGTACTGGGCAGTGCGCGCCCCGACTACCCCCCGTTCGAAATCAACGTGAGTCAGCATGACTATGAGGGGTTGAGTGCAGACTACGCCGGCATCATCGGCGAACAGCTTGACATACCCATTGAAGTACGCCGTTTTGACAGCCGTCACGAGGCCATCACTGCCCTGCGTGATGGCCGTATCGACTTGCTGGGTAGCTCCAACGCTTTCGAAGCGGCGGACGCCCAACTTAGCCTGAGCACCCCCTATGCCGACGACCTGCCAGTGATCGTCACCCTCGAGGGGCGCAGCTTGAAAAGCACGCCCAACCTTGCCGGCCTGCGCCTGGCGATGGTCGATCATTACCTGCCGGCCGCCAGCGTTCGCGCCCAGTACCCCAAGGCGCAACTGAGCCTGTACCGCTCGACCCTGGCCGGGCTCGCTGCCGTCGTGCTGGGCGAGGCAGACGCCTATCTGGGCGATGCCATCAGCACCGACTACATGATCGGCAAAAGTTTTCAGGGCACGTTGAAAATCGACCATTTCTCCCAACTGGCCCCAGAAGCTTTTGCCTTCGCCATCGCCAGCGACAACCCGCGCTTGCATCGGCTGGTGGACAAGGCGCTGTCACGTATAAGCGAAAGTGAACGTTTGAACATTCTGCGCCGTTGGAGCAGTGGTAACACCAGCCTGCTGCTGCAGCGCCACCTCACTGCCTTGAGCGAAGAAGAAGAATCCTGGATCACCGCCCACCCCACGATCAGCGTACTGGTCAATACCTCGCTGGCACCTTTGACGTTCAATGATGCTCAGCACCGCCCTAGCGGTATCACCCTGGACCTGCTCAAGCAGATCTCATTGCGCACGGGGCTGCAGTTCAAACCGGTCGAGAGTGCTTCATCGCAGGTCATGATCGACCGCCTGGTCCACGGCGAGGCACAGATGATCGGCGCGCTGGGCTATGGCGCCGACCGCTTGAAGCAACTGCGCTACACCCGCCCCTACCTGGTCAGCCCGCGCGTGCTCGTCACCCGTGACGACGGCGAATCATCTGCACAGGCCAAGAACCTGGATGGCAAGCGCATCGCCTTGGTGCGCGGTTCCCCCCAGGAGGCCGTTTTGCAACAGCGATACCCACAGGCCGAGCTGGTCGAAGTTGACAACCCCCTCGCCCAGATGGAGGCCGTGGCCAACGGTGTTGCCGACGTGGCCCTGAGCAGCCATATCAATGCTACCTATTACATCAGCCATGTGTTCAAGGAACGTTTGCGCATCGCCGGCGTGCTCGACGATGCCCCGGCCATTGCCGCTTTTGCCGTAGCCGCCGACCAGCCCCAGTTGCAGGCCATTCTCGACAAGGCGCTGCTAAGCATTCCGCCTGAAGAACTCGACCAACTGATCAACCGCTGGCGTACCAGCACACTGGTGAGCGACAGCCCATGGCGCGACTACCGCACCCTGGCCTTGCAGGTGCTCGTACTGTCGGCCCTGCTGCTGGCCGGGGTGGTGTTCTGGAACAGCTACCTGCGCAAGCTGATCAACCAGCGAACCGAGGCACAGCACGCGCTGCAGGCACAGCTTGCGCTGAGCCGCGGGCTGCTGGAGCAGTTACGCCAGGCCAAGGACGACGCTGAACAGGCCAGCCAGACCAAAAGCACCTTCCTGGCCACCATGAGCCATGAAATCCGTACCCCGATGAATGCCGTGATCGGTCTGCTGGAACTGGCCCTGGAAGATAGCCGCAGCGGCCGCAGCGACTCCCAGACCTTGCAGACCGCCCATGATTCGGCCATTGGCCTGCTTGAGCTGATTGGCGATATTCTCGATATTTCTCGCATCGAATCCGGGCACATCAGCCTGCAGCCGGTGCCTACCAATCTGGTCGAGCTGGTGCGCGCCACGCTGCGGGTGTTCGAAGGCAATGCCCGGGCCAAAGGGTTGCATCTGCAGGGCGAGCTGCCGGCAGAACCGGTATGGGTGCTGGCTGACCCACTGCGACTCAAACAAATTCTGTCCAACCTGATCAGCAACGCCATCAAGTTCACCGACCGTGGTGAAGTCCAGGCATGTCTGCTGCTACCCAAAGTTGCCGGCCACGGCAATCTGGCAATCGAGCTGAATGTGCGCGACACCGGCATCGGCATCCGTCCCGCCGACCAGGCCAGGCTGTTCAATGCCTTCGTTCAGGTCGATGGGCCCAGGGCACGTCAAGGGGCTGGCTTGGGGTTGGTCATCAGCCGTACCCTGGCCGAACTGATGGGCGGCTCCTTGAGCCTTCAGAGCGTCGAGGGCGTTGGCACCCGGGTGCAAGTCAACCTGCAGTTGCCCGTCTGCGCAGCACCGGCACAAGCGCAAGAGCAACTCACGGCGCCTGAAAGCAGCAGCGGCCCGCTCAATATCCTGGTGGTCGACGACTACCCGGCCAACCTGCTATTGCTGGAACGGCAACTGCAAACCCTGGGGCACCACGTGACACTGGCGGAAAATGGCGAAATCGCCCTCGCACGCTGGCAGGACGCGAGTTTCGACCTGGTGATTACCGATTGCAGCATGCCGGTCATGGACGGGCATGAACTCACCCGGCGCATTCGCAGCCTGGAGGTCGAGCGCGGCCTGCCGGCAGGCCGTATTCTTGGGGTAACCGCCAACGCCCAGGCCGAGGAGCGTACTCGCTGCCTGGCCAGCGGCATGGACGAATGCCTGTTCAAGCCGATTGGCTTGCGCACACTCAAGACCCATCTGCCCCTGGTGCACCCTCAGCAGCCGTCGCCGGCCCCCTGCCATAGTGGGTTCGACCTGGCCGAATTGCGCCACCTGACCCAGGACGACGAACAGTTGACGCGGCATTTGCTGGAGCAATTGTCGATCAGTGTCGGTGAAGACCTGGCCGCCCTGCGCGCCTTGGCAACAGACGCCCCTGATGACGCAGTGCGTGCCTTGGCCCACCGCATCAAGGGTGGCGCCAAAATGATCAGGGTGCGCACCGTGGTCAAAGACTGTGAAGCTATCGAACACGCACACGCACTAGGGCTGCCGACCGCCGAACAACGCGCGCAACTGCAAGTCAGCCTGCAGGCACTGCTTGACGAGATGCGCGAGGCGCTCAGTGCAATTGCAGCGTCGAGCTGATCTGGCTGATGGCATCCACGACGTGCCGTGAGCCTTGCTGGATTTCCATGATCACCGTGCCCGCCTCATTGGCCAACGCCACGCCGTGACCGGTGCGGTTGAGGCTCGATTGCATGCTGGCCACTGCCAATAGCGACAGGTCGTGGTTCTGCCGCACCACATCGACAATTTCCAGGGTGGCCTTGCTGGTTCGCGCGGCCAGGTTGCGCACCTCATCGGCCACCACGGCAAAGCCGCGCCCGTGCTCGCCGGCACGTGCAGCCTCGATGGCTGCGTTAAGGGCCAACAGGTTGGTCTGGTCGGCAATGCCACGGATGGTCAGCACAATCTGCCCGATCACATCCGACTGCTTGTTCACCGCATCGATGCTGCGCGCTGCGTCGTTAAGCTCCTGGGAAATCTGCTCGATTACCTGCACCGCCTGTTGCACCACCTCGGTACCTTTGCGCGCGCAGGCATCGGTCTGCACCGAACTGGCATGAGCGGCATGGGCGGCGCTTTGCTGGGTGCAGACCTGCTGGGTGATGTCGCTGGCAAACTTGACCACTTTGCACAGGCGGCCCTTGCTGTCGAAGATCGGGTTGTAGGAGGCCTCCAGGAAGACGGTCTGGCCTTGCTTGTTGACGCGTTCGAAGCGATGTGAATGGTACTCGCCACGGTTCAGAGAAGCCCAGAACTCGCGGTACTGGGCCGATTCGCGTTCATGCGCCAGGCAGAACAGCCCGTGGTGGCGGCCAACCACATCATCGAGGCGGTAGCCCATGGTGTCGAGAAAATTCTGGTTGGCCTTGATCACCCGGCCTTGTGGGGTGAACTCGATCACCGCCATGGAGCGGCTGATGGCCTTTAGCAGGCTTTCGCTCTCGTGCTCCAGCACCACCCGCTGGGTGATGTCAGATGCCACCTTGATTACGCTGGTGACTTGCCGTTGCTCGTCCAGCACTGGCATGTAGCTGGCTTCCAGCCAGACTTCGCGCCCCGCCTTGTCGATGCGCTCGAACGTACCGCTGATTGCCTTGCCCTGCCCCAACTCGCGCCACAGTTGCTGGTATTCGGCGCTTTTTGCATAGTCCGGCTCACAGAACAGCCGGTGGTGCTTACCTCGCAGCTCCTCGGCGCTGTAGCCCATGGCCTGGCAGAAGCGCTCGTTAGCGTCGAGAATAGTACCGTCAGGGGCGAACTCGATCATCGCCATGGAACGGCTGATAGCAGCCAGTTTGGCTTGCGCATCGGCCAGCGCCTGGCGGCTGCGCTGGATTTCTGCCAAATCAGACTTGCGATGGAAATCGAACATGACGCGGGGCTCCCTATGCGCGGTTTCTTGAGCATAGAACGCCGTTGGCAAGTCGTGGCATTTGTGGCATTTGTGGCGCCTCAGAGAGCCAGCGCCGCCCGCGCGGCGCATCGCGAGCAAGCTCGCTCCTACATTTGTTTCGGGCCAGTATCGCCTGTGCCTGCGCGCGCGACCGCCCTGTTTGTCCCCACGATATCGAGGTGAGCGCCAAGGGGACGTGCGCGTCTGCCCCAGGAATAATTGGCCCGAAACAAATGTAGGAGCGAGCTTGCTCGCGATGCGCCGCGCGGGCGGCGCTGGATCTACGCATCACCGTAAAAACCAAGGCAGGCACCTTGCCGCCCTGACACAAACTGTGCCTGCGCACGCGACCGCCCTGTTTGTTCCCCGCGATATCGAGGTGAGCGCCAAGGGGACGTGCGCGTCTGCCCCAGGAATAACTGGCCCGAAACAAATGTAGGAGCGAGCTTGCTCGCGATGCGCCGCGCGGGCGGCGCTGGATCTACGCATCACCGTAAAAACCAAGGCAGGCACCTTGCCGCCCTGACACAAACTGTGCCTGCGCGCGCGACCGCCCTGGTGTCCCCACGATATCGAGGTGAGCGCCAAGGGGACGTGCGCGTCTGCCCCAGGAATAATTGGCCCGAAACAAATGTAGGAGCGAGCTTGCTCGCGATGCGCCGCGCGGGCGGCGCTGGATCTACGCATCACCGTAAAAACCAAGGCAGGCACCTTGCCGCCCTGACACAAACTGTGCCTGCGCGCGCGACCGCCCTGGTGTCCCCACGATATCGAGGTGAGCGCCAAGGGGATGTGCGCGTCTGCCCCAGGAATAATTGGCCCGAAACAAATGTAGGAGCGAGCTTGCTCGCGATGCGCCGCGCGGGCGGCGCTGGATCTACGCATCACCGTAAAAACCAAGGCAGGCACCTTGCCGCCCTGACACAAACGGGTATGGAACACCTCAGAAAAGCTTGACCGCCAACAGAGAATCTAAATCTACAGCGCCTGTCTTGAGGACGCGCCGACGCCTTGACGGTCGCTCTCAGGAGCTCTCGCGCACCATCAGCTCAAAGCCCAGATCCTGCTGCGCGTTCGTCACCCGCTTGCCATCCAGCAACGCCAGCAGCGCTTGCGCTGCGCCCCGCCCCACCGCAGCCCGTGGTGTGCGAATCGAGGTCAGCCGCGGCACCATATGCGCCGATGCCGGCAAATCGTTGAAACCGACCATCGCCACCTGACGTGGCACCTCCACCCCTTGACGCAAGGCCTGCAGCACCGCGCCTTGGGCCAGGTCGTCGTTACAGAAGAAAATGCCGTCGACATCCGGCGCCTGCTGCATCAGCTGGCTGAACAGCGCGCTGCCCAGGGCAATCGACGATGGCTCCGGGGCCAACACCTCCAGCTCGGCGGCCTGCAAACCGGCCTCTGCCAATGCCTGACGGAATCCCTCGGCACGCTGCATCACCCTCGGGTCCAGCTGCGCGGCAATGAATGCAAGGCGCTTGCGCCCGCGTTCGATCAGGTGCCGTGCAGCAGCACGTCCGGCCTGATGCTGCGAGAAACCGACCGACAAAGCCCCTGGCTCGCCATTGAGCTCCATCATGTGCACACACGGCACGCCGCTGGCAGCCAGCATCTGCCGCGCAGCATCGCTACGCTCGAAACCGGTCAACAAAATGCCGCAGGGCTGATAGGCCAGATAATTGCGGATCAAGTTCTCTTCTTCGGCAAGGTCGTAGTGATAGTTGCCGATCAGCACCTCGAGCCCGCGCGGGCGCATGACCTCGTGAATGGCCTCCAGGGTGTCGATGAACAGTTGGTTGGACAACGACGGGATCAACACCACCACCGACTGGCTGCGCGCCGAGGCCAGCGCCCGGGCCGCCGGGTTGGCCACATAGCCGAGGCTAGCCGCCGCCGCGATGACCTTTTCCACCAGGTCAGGCGCAACCGTGCTGACCCCACGCAAGGCGCGCGAAGCGGTAATCGGGGAAACCCCGGAAAGCCTGGCAACTTCAGCCAGGGTGGGACGACCTGTAGTACGGGAGCCGGTGCGGGACATGAATGTTGTAATTTTACTACTTGCAAGGATAGGGAACGGCCACTAAGGTAGCGCTGTCTCAGGATGCAGGCAATGTAATCTTTGGTAGCAGCCACCACGCGCTTGCCACCAGGCGTCCATACTGCGTAAGGACAAGACCAATAACACCGGGGAGGTGTCTGTTCGTCAATGGCGAGACAGCGCTATCTCACCCGCAGGAGGTACTGATGAATTCTCCCCTGTCCGCCATTGTGGTGATGGGCGTGGCCGGTTGCGGCAAAAGCTGCATCGGCGCCGCCATCGCTGCCAAAAGCGGCGGCCGCCTGATCGAAGGCGACGCTTTCCACCCTGCCGAAAACATCCGCAAGATGAGTGCTGGCATCCCGCTGGATGACAGTGACCGTGCCGGCTGGCTGGTCCGCCTTGGTGAAGAGTTGCAAACCACCACCCAAGCCGGGGAACGCCCGATCCTGACCTGCTCGGCACTCAAGCGCCGCTACCGCGATACCCTGCGCGATGCCATGCCCGGGCTGGTGTTCGTGTTCCTCGAACTGTCGCCTGCCGAGGCTGAAAAACGCGTGCTGGCTCGCCCAGGACACTTCATGCCGGCCAGCCTCATCGACAGCCAGTTCGCTGCCCTGGAATCGCCACGTGGCGAGCCCCTGACACTTGCTCTGGACGCCACCCAACCGATCGAAGCACTGGCCGAAGCGGTGGACCGCTGGCTAAAGCGCTGCGGTGAGCCGGGCCTGGCGCAAACCGCCTGACCTCGGTGGTTTTTCCGTCTCACCCAAGACAGCGCTACCCCGACCCGTAAAGCGGGCAAAGACTCCAAAAAGCTACGCCCAAAACAACGATAAGACCGAGGCCTTCAAACCATGTTCGGACTGGCTACTGATACTTTCCTGCTGCTCGACGCGATGGTTACCATCGTCGGACTGATCCTGCTGATCACCCACTTCAAGGTTCACCCCTTCGTCGCCCTCACCCTCGCGGCCGGCTTCCTGGGCCTGACCTCCGGCATGCCGGTGGCCAAGGTCATGAAATCGTTCCAGGACGGTTTTGGCGGCGTACTCGGCTTCGTCGGTATCGTGCTCGCCCTGGGCACCATGCTCGGCAAGCTGATGGCCGACTCCGGGGGGGCCGACCAGATCGCGCAAACCCTCATCCGCGCCTTCGGCAAGAAGAACGTGCATTGGGCGATGATGTTCGCCGCCTTCCTGGTGGGCATCCCGCTGTTCTTCGAAATCGGCTTTGTGCTGCTGATTCCACTGGTATTCATCGTCGCCCGGCGCTCCGGCGTATCGCTGGTGAAGATCGGCATTCCGCTGCTGGCCGGCCTGTCGGTGGTGCACGGTCTGGTGCCACCACACCCGGGCCCCTTGCTGGCAATCGGCATTTTCCATGCTGACATTGGCAAGACCATCTTCTATGGTCTGCTCGTCGCACTACCCACCGCGATCATTGCCGGCCCTCTGTTCGGTAACTTCATCTCCCGCTACATCCCGGGCAACCCGTCCCAGGAACTGATGGACCAGATCGCCAAGGAGTCCGACCAGGGCAACCTGCCAAGCTTCAGCATCACCCTGATCACCGTGCTGCTACCAGTCGCGTTGATGCTGCTGAAAACGTTCGCCGACGTGGTGCTGCCTGCCGAGCACATCGTGCGCCAGTGGATGGACCTGATCGGCCACCCGATCACCGCCCTGCTCGCCGCCCTGCTGCTGGCCTTCTACACTTTCGGCTCGGCTCGCGGCTTCAATCGCCAGCAGATCATGAAGATGCTCGACCAGAGCCTGGCACCGACTGCCGCCATCGTGCTGATCGTCGGCGCTGGCGGTGGCTTCAAGCAAATGCTGGTGGACACCGGCGTAGGCAACGTGATCGGGCAGATGGCTGTGCAGGCAGAAATTTCGCCGATCATGCTGGCATGGCTGGTGGCGGCGGTGATTCGCATCGCGACCGGCTCCGCCACGGTCGCCACCATCACCGGCGCGGGTATCGTGGCGCCGGTGATCGACCTGGTGCCGGGGGTGAACCGTGAGCTGTTGGTACTGGCCACCGGTGCCGGCTCGCTGATCCTGTCCCATGTGAATGACGCCGGCTTCTGGCTGGTGAAACAGTACTTCAACATGACCGTGGCAGAAACCTTCAAGACCTGGAGCATGATGGAGACGATCCTGTCCATCGTCGGCATCATTTTCATCATGTTGCTGTCGCTGGTGGTGTGACCGTTGATCGGGGTAATGGCACCTTCACGTTTCGGGTAAGGCCAAAGGGAAGTATGAGCCCTACCCGTATAGCAAAGGAGCCTGCCATGCCCCGCTCAATCATCCTGTCGATTGCCCTGCTCGCCTCGCCGCTGGCTTTTGCTGTCGGCACAGGCCCGACCTACCCCGACGATCCGCACAATACAGCGCCACAGCCAGGCGTGGACAGCACCCTCAACCCGATCGAGAAGCCCTTGCCGCGGGATACCGACCCGCGCATACAGGGCAACGAACCACAAAGCCCGCCAGCCATGCAGAATGACAACCGCAATCTGCCGGGGATGGATGGCAGTGGGTCGGAAGGTACCGGCCGGCAAGGAGAAGGCAGCTCGGGCACAGGTAACCGTTGACGACCCTGCCTGTACTACCACTGACGCTTGTCGGGCCGGGTCAGACCCAGTTTTTCGATCCGGTAACGCAGCATATCCCGCGACAACCCCAGCATCCGCGCTGACTTGGTCACGTTCCAGTCGGTGCGGTCCAAGGTCTTGCAGACAAGGTCACGCTCCATGTCAGGCAGGCTTGTACCCGGTTCTGGTTCGTGCCGCGGCATTTCGAACATGGCCGCCATCGGCTGCTGCGCCAACGGCTCGTCAACCAAGGTCATGCACAGGTTCAACTGATGCGCCTGCACGACTTCGTTCGGCGCCAGCAACACGGTCTGCTCCAGCATGTTGCGCAATTCGCGCACATTGCCAGGCCAGCTATAACCGAGCATCAGGTTCTCAGCCTCGGCAGAAAAGCGCAGGTTTGGCTTGCCATAACGGCGGCTATGGTGGGCAAGGAAATGCCGCGCCAGTAGCAGTATGTCCTGGCCACGCGAATACAGGCGCGGCACCTTCAAGGCGATAATGCGAAGGCGGAAGAACAGGTCACGGCGGAACTTGCCCTGCTGCACCATTTGTTCCAGGTTACAGTTGGTGGCGCTGATCACCCGCAGATCGACCTTGCGCTCCTTCACAGCACCAATCCGGCGGATGCTGCGGTCTTCCAGCAACTTGAGCAGCTTGGCCTGCAGCACCAAGTCCATTTCGCCGATCTCGTCAAGGAACAAGGTGCCGCCATCGGCAGCCTCCACCAGTCCCACCCGGCGCTCCTTGGCATCGGTGAACGCGCCCTTCTCGTGGCCAAACAGTTCGGCCTCAAGCAGGTTGGCAGGGATCGAAGCGCAATTGAACTCGATGAACGGCCCTTTACTGCGCGAACCATCAAAATGCAGGGCGCGGGCCACCAGCTCCTTGCCGGTACCGGTCTCGCCTTCGATCAGCACCGGTGGCAGGTCGTCACTGGCCATGCGCCGCTCGGCATCGAGCACCTGGCGCAGGGTGTGCTTGAGGGTGAGCATCACCGGCGAGTCGCCGATCAATGCCTGCAACCCGGACTTCTGCGCCTCGCGCTCCTGGTAGAACGACAGCGTGCGTTCCATACGCTCGGTAGCCAGGGCCTTGTCCAGGGTCAGTTTGAGCTCGGCCAAAACCACCGGCTTGGTCAGGTAATGAAAGGCGCCCTCCTTCATCGCCTGCACGGCATCTTCTACATTGCCGTAGCCGGTCATCATGATCACTTTCAGGCCTGGCGCCTGGGCCACCAGGGTACGCAACAGGTCGTGCCCGCTCATGCCTGGCAACGAGTTGTCGGTCAGCACCGCGTCAGGCTGCGCCCGCTTGATCTGCTCCAGCGCCAGCTCTGCGCTGTGGCACACGATGACTTCGTAGCCCTTGAGGCTGAGGTAAGTGCGAATGTTGTCGGCAAGGATTTCATCATCCTCGACGACCAGGATGCTGTGCTCCATGTTCCCCTCCCGCTGCAATATTGAATGTAAGGCTGACGCGGGTTCCTTCCTCTTCGCGGCTGCTCAGGCTGACCGAGCCGCCAAAACGTTCCATGATGCGCTTGACCAGAGCCAGGCCTACGCCGAGGCCACCCTGTTTGGTCGTGAAGAACGGTTTGAACACCATCCGCTCCTGCTGTTGGCTCATGCCTTTGCCGGTGTCGGTCAGCACGAACTCGGCACGCAGGCCTTCTTGCACATTGACCTGGGCATTGAGCATCCCGCCAGCGGGCATGGCCTCCAGGGCGTTGGAGAACAGGCTGTTGAGAATCTGCGTGAGCTGCAGCGGCTGGCTGACCACCCACTGCACGTCAGGCCCTTCGAAATGGAAGCGCACGCCATTGCGTTCGATCTGCTGAGCGAAGGCCAGGTGGGTGTCCTCGATGGCCGCCACCAGGTCCACGGCCTCGGGTTCATCACTGGCCGGGCGCAACGACACCAGCAAGTCGCGCACCCAGCGCGACATGCGGTCGACCTGGCTGATGATGTCAGTGATGTTCTTCTGCGCAGCAGGGTTGGCGGTCTCCTGGGCAAGTTCGGCGCTGGAGAGGATATTGGCCAGCGGATTGCGCATGCTGTGAGCCACTGCCGACGACATTTCACCCAGCGCCACATAGGTTTCGCTCGCCACCAGCCGCTCTTGCTGCAGGCGCAGCATGTGCGCCGCCCGGCGCACGATCCAGAACAGCCCGAAGTAGATCAACGCCCCGCCCACCAAGGTAGAGGCCCAGATCAGCAAATAGCCGCGCTGGATGCGCCGGATCAGATCCTGCGGCTCCTTGTAGATTTCCACCATGGCCAGTACCTGCTCGCCCTGGCTGTCGAACAGCGGGATGTAATTCTCGATGAACAGGTAACGCGGTGCGCGCTGGAACTTCTGCTCTTCGCGATCCTCGGCGGCCTTGTGATAACTGGCCGACACCGCCTTGCGCGAGTGAAAAGCGCGCTCAAGATCACCATCATCTCCTATTCGCTTGCCGATCAGCTCGACGTTGGTGGACCAGACAATGGTGCGGTCGCGGGCGTAGACATTGGCCAGCAAGGTATCCGGCAGGTGTTTGACATGATCGAGGAACTCGACCCGGGTCGCTTCGGCCAACGCCGGGGTGAACTGCAGGTGCTGCAGATCCAACTGCGGGTCCAGCAACTCGCCCATAGTGGTGCCCGGCGGCAATTGCGAATGGCGCACTTCGGCCTGGGCCATTGCCTGAATGAACTGCGCGGTGAGCATGGCATCGCGCTGCACGCTGTCGCGCACCACGAAGCGCGTCGAGACGTAACCCAGCCCACCGGCCACCGTGGTGATGATTAACAGGCTGATCACCGAAAACCAGCGCAGCAGGTTGAATTCACGCAAGGGTACGGCCAGCCCGCTGGCGGTCGCATTGGCCTTTTCGGGCGCTTCGTTTTCCAGCATCTGCATCGCGTAGTTCCCGCGCAGGGCGTACGTTCAGAACTGCATCAAGGCCAATGGCAGTAGCCAATGGTTAGCAATCCACCCGGCAGTCGCAGCTGCCCTTTGTCGTGTGTCGCGCTTCACAAATTACGCTGCAAAAACTCAGCCAGCAGGACTATTACCTATTAAAACTGTTATTTATCAGTAAGTTGAAAGAACTTTCTAGATTAATTTTGAGGAGTCTTCCCCACATTTGGGTGATTTTGACCCAAAACGCTATTAGCTTTTATATCAAAATCTTACATCCCTTTATTAATGTGTCTTGGTGCTTTCAGGTCAGTCGGAAACTTAACGAAACCCTCGTGCCATGGCCCTCGCTGCTGCTGAGCCGAACCGTACCGCCGAAGCGTTCCATGATGCGCTTCACCAGCACCAGCCCCACCCCCAGCCCACCTGGTTTGGTCGTGAAGAATGGTCGGAAGGCCATTCGCTGCTGCTCGTCGTTCATGCCATTGCCATTGTCGGACAAGCGCAAGGTCAGGCTGCGCCGGTTGTGACGTACCACTTCGATACGCAACCGCCCGCCCTGCTCCATCGCTTCCAAGGCATTGGCGATCAGGCTACTGAATACCTGGCGCAGTAATACCGGGTGCCCCAACACCTGCACGGCCGGTAAGGGTTGCAGGTCCAGGCTTACTCCGCTGCGCGCCAGCGGCACAGCGTAGGTCTGCAGGGCCTCCTCCAGCGCCTGCGGCAAGTCCACCGCCAACGCCTCGTCGTTCAGCGGGCGCAGTGACTGCAGCATCTGGCGGATCCACTGCGACATGCGATCGACCTGGCTGATGATGTCGTTGACCTGGCTCTGCGCCGGGCCTTCGTCGAACGCCTGGGCCAGTTCGGCACTTGAGCGGATGCTGGCCAGCGGGTTGCGCAGGCTATGGGCCACTGCCGACGACACCTCACCCAGTGCCACGTAGGTTTCGCTGCTGATCAGCCGCTTTTGCTGCACCGCCAGCAGCCGCGCGGCGCGGTGCATGATGCCGTACAGGCCGACATAGACCAGAGCAGCGCCGACGGTGATGGCCAACCAGATCAGGATCAGGCCACGCTCGATGCGTACGATCAGGTCATGGGGTTCCTTGTAAATCTCGACCATCGCTGTGACCTGATCGCCATCGGCATCGAACAGCGGAATGTAGTTCTCGATGAATAGCTGCTTGGGCGGGGTGATGAACTTCTGCTCGGTGCGGGCCTGTTCGAAATTGTGGTAGCTGGCCGAAACCCGCATCTTGTACTCGAAAGCCCGATTCAAGTCTTCGTCGCCTTCAATCAGCTTGCCGATCAGTGCCGGGTTGGTGGACCAGATCACTGTATGGTCCAAAGCATAAATATTGGCCAGCAGAATATCGGGCAGGTGAGCGATATGGTCAAGGAACTCGCCACGGGCCATGCGCCGGGCTTCCGGGTCGACCTCGGGCAAGTTGTTGCGGTCGGTGCGCGGATCGAGCAGTTCGCCCATGGTCCGCACATTGGGGATCGACACATGGCGCACTTCGGCATCGGCGATGGAGGTGATGAACTGTGCGGTGAGTAGCGCATCACGCTCGACACTCTCGTCGATGATGAAGCGGCTGGAAATCAGCCCCAGCCCGGCCGCCACCGAGAGAATGATGGCTAGACTGACCCAGGCATACCAGCGCAGCAGGTTGAACGGCTTGCGCGGGACGGCCAACTCGCTACCGGCAGGCACGTCAATAGTGTCGGAACGAGGGGCGACGTCCATAACGGACACCTCAGTTGGGCACCTTTAGAAGGTTATAGCCCAGACTTGGGGAATCCATGGTATTAAATTGATGGCATCCGCCGAAGGGTATTGATCCCCTCCTCACTTCACCCTACCCGTTACAGCCGAAGGTGGCGCTGCCCCTGTGGAATACGGGAGCTGCAAGCCAGGTGTTACAAGGGCGAATCATCAGTCAACCCTTGCAACTTGCGATATTCGCGCAGCACCGTGGGCACATAGCGCCGGGTCTCGGCAAACGGCGGCACGGCACCGCGCCGCAATACAGCATCCGGGCCGGCGTTGTAGGCCGCCACAGCCAAGGTGATGTCATTGTCGAACAGGGTAAGCATTTGCTTGAGGTAGCGTGCCCCGCCTTGCACATTGTCTTCAGGGTCCAGCCGGTCTTGCACCCCCATCTCGCGGGCGGTATCCGGCATCAGTTGCATCAACCCAACTGCCCCCGCCCGCGAACGGGCTTTGGGGTTGTAGCCGGACTCGGCCTTGATCACCGCGTGCAGCAGCGCCGGCGGCACGTTGTGGATGCGCGCAGCCGTGGCGACGACCTCGGCGTAAGGGCGGCCAGTGATCATCTGCGCCTTGACCGGCCCACCCTGGGACAGCGGCTCGTTGATCACCTTCTCATAGTGGCGCCCTGGTCGATGGACATTGGTCAGCACGTAGCCACCCTTGGCATCGATTGAGATGTACACATCGGCCTGGGCAGCACCTGCCGCCAGCCAGATCAAACCGAGGATGAGTCCACGCATGCCGGTCGCCTCTTCGTCGTGGCCCCGATGTGGGGGAAATGCCCCGGAAAACCCGAGGACAGTCACCACGACGCAAGCACTGTGCCGCTTCCTGTGCCCCATGGCGCAAGGCCCCGGGGCAGACGTGCACGGCTGTTGCATGGTGCATGTCAACGCTTGTCCCCATAGCAGTGGAGGGCTTCACCATGCAGCGCAGAACCAACCCGCAACGTGGCTTCACTCTGCTTGAACTCCTGGTGGTACTGGTGGTACTCGGCCTGCTGGCCGGCATCGTCGCGCCCAAGTACTTCAGTCAGCTAGGCCGCTCCGAGGCCAAGGTTGCGCGGGCGCAGATTGAGGGGCTGAGCAAGGCCCTGGACCTGTACCGCCTGGAGGTCGGCCACTACCCCAACAGCGAACAAGGCTTGCAGGCACTGGTGGTCGCCCCCAGTGGCGAGGCTCGCTGGACCGGCCCGTACCTGCAGAAGGCCGTGCCGCAAGACCCGTGGGGCCGCCCGTATATCTACCGGCAACCCGGCGAGAACGGCGGTGAGTACGACCTGCTGTCGATGGGCAAGGACGGCCAGCCGGGTGGCGATGGGGAAAACGCCGAAATTACCAGCTGGCAGTAAGGAGAGCGGCCATGCGCTACAGCCTCAAGGCCCTGGGTAGGCAGGGCGTGGTGCAGTTGCAGATCGATGCCGAGGACGCGGACCAGGCCCGCCGCCAGGCCGAAGACCAAGGCCTGCGTGTGCTCAGCCTGCGCAGCAGCGGCGGCGCCTTGCGCGGCATGGCCTGGCGCCGTGAAGCGGCGTTCGACCTGGTGCTGTTCAGCCAGGAACTGTCAACCTTGCTCAATGCCGGCCTGCCGCTGATCGACGCACTGGAAAGCCTGGCGGAGAAGAGCCCGGCAGCGACAGCGCGCAAGGTGCTCGCCGAGCTGGTACGCCAGTTGTACGAGGGCCGCTCGCTGTCCCAGGCACTGGGCCAGCAACCGCGTGTATTCCCGCCGTTGTATGTGGCGCTGGTGCAGTCCAGTGAACGCACCGGCGCCCTGGGCGATGCCCTCACCCGCTATATCAGCTATCGCCAGCGCCTGGACCTGGTCCGACAGAAGCTGGTGGGTGCCTCGGTCTACCCGTTGCTGCTGTTGCTGGTGGGGGGTGGGGTGGTGCTGTTCCTGCTCGGCTATGTGGTGCCGCGTTTCAGCCAAGTGTTCGAGGGCATGGGCACCGAACTACCCTGGTTGTCACGGGTACTGATGCAGGTCGGCCTGTTTCTGCATGCCCAGCAAGCGCCCCTGGCGCTGGGCAGCGTCGGTGGGGTCGCGGCGCTTTGGCTGCTGCGTAGGCACCCGCGTGTACGGTACTGGGCCTCCTGCCAACTGCGGCGCCTGCCAGCACTGCACCAGCGCCTGATGATGTACGAGCTGGCGCGCTTCTATCGCTCGCTGGGCATCCTGCTGCAAGGCGGCATTCCCATCCTCACCGCCATGGGCATGGCCCGCGGCCTGCTCGGCAACGCAGCAGCGCAGGGCCTGGAGCAGGCCTGCCAGCGGGTGGGCGAAGGGCTGCCGCTCTCCGATGCACTGGCGGCCGGGCACCTGGTGACGCCGGTTTCACTGCGCCTGCTGAGGGCTGGCGAGCAGTCCGGCAACCTGGGCGAGATGCTGGAGCGCTGCGCCGATTTCCATGACCAGGAAATCGGCCGCTGGGTGGAATGGTTCGTCAAACTGTTCGAGCCGTTGCTGATGACCTTCATCGGCCTGCTGATCGGCCTGATCGTGATCCTCATGTACATGCCGATTTTCGAGCTGGCCTCAAGCATTCACTGAATGGCCAGGCCCAGGTTTTCGCGTAAAGGGATGCCTGCACAGGCAGTGCGCTTCGCCCAACCATGGCCGTCATCGATAATTGATCCCCACCTATCATTCAGCGTGATATTAACCTTCGCCCCGTTCGATTCGTACCTCACGCGCAACACACTCACACTCCGCCCACTACTAATACATTGGCGGAGTTCTCCATGGAACAATCACTCAAACCCTTGCGCTTCCCCCTCGCTGCCCTGGCAGTGGTGGTGATCAGCGCTTGCGGTCGAACCCCCGACGCCGTGCAGGCGCCCGCCGCGCCGAAGGTAAGCGTGGCCAAGGTGATCGAGCAACCGATCACCGAATGGGACGAGTTCACCGGCCGCCTCGAAGCCCCGGAAACCGTCGAAGTGCGCCCGCGGGTCTCCGGCCAGATCGACCGGGTGGCCTTCACTGAAGGCGCCCAGGTCAAAAAAGGCGACCTGCTGTTCCAGATCGACCCGCGCCCGTTCCAGGCAGAAGTACGCCGCCTCGAAGCCCAGTTGCAACAGGCCAAGGCCACCGCCATCCGCAGCGCCAATGAAGCCCGCCGCGGCGAGCGCCTGCGTGACAGTAACGCCATTTCCGCCGAACTGGCCGAATCGCGCAGCAGTGCTGCCGCCGAAGCCCGTGCCGGCGTCGATGCGATCCAGGCCCAGCTCGACCTGGCGCGCCTGAACCTCAGCTTTACCCGCGTCACTGCGCCCATCAGTGGCCGTGTCAGCCGCGCCGAGTTCACCGCCGGCAACATCGTCACCGCCGATGTCACCCCGCTGACCAGCGTGGTATCCACCGACAAAGTCTACGCCTACTTCGACGCCGACGAGCGCGTGTACCTCAAGTACACCCAGCTGGCCCGCGAAGGCCAGCGTGGCCAGAGCACCCCGGTATACCTGGGGCTGACCAACGAAAGCGGCAACCCGCACCTGGGCCACATGAACTTCGTCGACAATCAGGTCAATCCGCGCACTGGCACCATCCGGGGTCGCGCGGTATTCGACAACAGCGACGGCGAGTTCACACCAGGCTTGTATGCGCGTCTGAAACTGGTCGGCAGCGCCCAGTACGACGCCATGCTGATCAACGACGAAGCCGTGGGTACCGACCTTGGCAAGAAGTTCGTGCTGGTGATGGGCAAGGACAACAAAGCCACCTACCGCACCGTGGAACTGGGGCCGAAACTTGAAGGCTTGCGCATCGTCCGCAGCGGCCTGGACAAGGGCGAACGCATCGTGGTGAAGGGCCTGCAGCGCGTGCGCCCTGGTTCGCCGGTAACCCCGGAGGAAACACCGATGGCCAGCGAGCAAACCCTCGCCGCTCTTGCACGGCAGCGTCAGGCCCTGGAGGCCAGCAACCCGGCGCCGAAAATGGCGGGCAATAACGTGAAAGTCGCCGGCGCCCAGGCGCCACGCGGTTAAGGGACCCTACCGATGAACTTCTCGAAATTCTTCATTACCCGGCCGATCTTCGCCGCGGTGCTGTCGCTGGTGCTGCTGATTGCGGGTTCTATCTCGCTGTTCCAGCTGCCGATCAGCGAATACCCCGAAGTGGTTCCGCCCACCGTGGTGGTGCGCGCCAACTTCCCAGGCGCCAACCCCAAGGTCATCGGCGAAACCGTTGCCGCGCCGCTGGAGCAGGCCATTACCGGAGTGGAGAACATGCTGTACATGTCCTCCCAGTCCACTGCCGATGGCAAGCTGACGCTGACCATCACCTTCGCCCTGGGTACCGACCTGGACAACGCCCAGGTGCAGGTGCAGAACCGCGTCACCCGTACCCAGCCAAAGCTGCCCGAGGAAGTGACCCGTATCGGTATCACCGTCGACAAGGCCTCGCCTGACCTGACCATGGTCGTGCACCTGACCTCGCCGGACAACCGCTACGACATGCTCTATCTGTCCAACTACGCCATCCTCAACATCAAGGACGAGCTGGCGCGCCTGGGCGGCGTAGGTGACGTGCAGCTGTTCGGCATGGGCGACTACTCGCTGCGCGTATGGCTGGACCCGAACAAGACCGCTTCGCGCAACCTGACAGCCAGTGATGTGGTAGCCGCCATCCGCGAGCAGAACCGCCAGGTGGCCGCCGGCCAGCTGGGCGCACCGCCTGCCCCAGGCTCGACCAGCTTCCAGCTGTCGATCAATACCCAGGGCCGCCTGGTCAACGAGGAAGAGTTCGAAAACATCATCATCCGCGCCGGTGCCGATGGAGAAATCACCCGCCTGAAGGACATCGCCCGGGTCGAACTCGGCTCCAGCCAGTACGCCCTGCGCTCGCTGCTGAACAACCAGCCGGCGGTGGCCATCCCGATCTTCCAGCGCCCAGGCTCCAATGCCATCGAGATCTCCGACGAAGTGCGGGCGAAAATGGCCGAGCTGAAAAAGGACTTCCCGGAAGGGATGGACTACAGCATCGTCTATGACCCGACCATCTTCGTGCGCGGCTCCATCGAAGCGGTGGTGCACACCCTGTTCGAAGCCCTGGTGCTGGTGGTGCTGGTGGTGATCCTGTTCCTGCAGACCTGGCGCGCCTCGATCATCCCGCTGCTGGCTGTGCCGGTCTCGCTGATCGGTACCTTCGCGGTCATGCACCTGTTCGGCTTTTCACTCAACGCGCTGTCGTTGTTCGGGCTGGTGCTCGCCATCGGTATCGTGGTGGACGATGCCATCGTCGTGGTGGAGAACGTCGAACGTAACATCGGGCTGGGCCTGAAGCCGCTGGAAGCCACGCAGAAAGCCATGAGCGAAGTGACCGGGCCGATCATCGCCACCGCCCTGGTACTGTGCGCTGTGTTCGTACCTGCTGCGTTCATTTCCGGCCTGACCGGGCAGTTCTACAAGCAGTTTGCCCTGACCATCGCCATTTCGACCGTCATTTCGGCGTTCAACTCGCTGACCCTGTCGCCAGCCTTGGCTGCGGTGCTGCTCAAGGAGCACCACGCACCCAAGGACCGCTTCTCGCGGTTCCTCGACAAACTGCTGGGCAGCTGGCTGTTCTCCCCGTTCAACCGTTTCTTCGACCGTGCGTCCAACCGCTACGTCGGTGGCGTGCGCCGGGTCATCCGCTCCAGTGGCATCGCCCTGTTCGTGTATGCCGGCCTGATGGGCCTGACCTACCTGGGCTTCTCGTCCACCCCGACCGGTTTCGTGCCGGCCCAGGACAAGCAGTACCTGGTGGCCTTCGCCCAACTGCCGGACGCGGCCAGCCTCGACCGTACCGAAGCGGTGATCAAGCGCATGAGCGAAATCGCCCTCAAGCAGCCTGGCGTGGCCGACTCGGTGGCCTTCCCGGGCCTGTCTATCAATGGTTTCACCAACAGCCCGAACAGCGGCATCGTGTTCACCCCGCTCAAGCCATTCGATGAGCGCAAGGACCCGAGCCAGTCAGCGGCAGCCATCGCAGCCGCACTGAATGCCCAGTTCGCCGACATCCAGGACGCCTACATCGCGATCTTCCCGCCACCGCCGGTACAAGGCCTGGGCACGATTGGCGGCTTCCGTCTGCAAATCGAAGACCGTGGCAACCTGGGTTACGAGGCGCTGTATAAAGAAACCCAGAACATCATCGCCAAGAGCCACAACGTCCCAGAGCTGGCCGGCCTGTTCACCAGCTACCAGGTCAACGTGCCACAAGTCGATGCCGCCATCGACCGGGAAAAGGCCAAGACCCACGGGGTGGCGATCACCGACATCTTCGACACCCTGCAGGTCTACCTGGGCTCGTTGTACACCAACGACTTCAACCGCTTCGGCCGTACCTATCAGGTCAACGTCCAGGCGGAGCAGCAGTTCCGCCTTGATGCCGAGCAGATCGGCCAACTGAAGGTGCGCAACAACCTTGGCGAGATGATCCCGTTGGCGACCTTCCTCAAGGTCAGCGATACCTCGGGGCCGGACCGGGTCATGCACTACAACGGCTTCATCACTGCCGAGATCAACGGTGCCGCCGCACCGGGCTACAGCTCTGGTCAGGCGGAAGCTGCAATCGAGAAGCTGCTGAAAGAGGAATTGCCCAACGGCATGACCTTCGAGTGGACCGACCTGACCTACCAGCAGATCCTCTCGGGCAATACCGCGCTGCTGGTGTTCCCGCTGTGCGTGCTACTGGCGTTCCTGGTGCTGGCCGCCCAGTACGAAAGCTGGAGCCTGCCGCTGGCGGTGATCCTGATCGTGCCAATGACCCTGCTGTCGGCCATCACCGGTGTGATCGTATCGGGTGGCGACAACAACATCTTCACCCAGATCGGCCTGATCGTACTGGTGGGCCTGGCGTGCAAGAACGCGATCCTGATCGTCGAATTCGCCAAGGATGAACAGGCCAAGGGCCTCGACCCGCTGGCTGCGGTGCTGGAAGCCTGCCGCCTGCGTCTGCGGCCGATCCTGATGACCTCGATCGCCTTCATCATGGGCGTGGTGCCCCTGGTGTTCAGCTCCGGTGCAGGTTCGGAAATGCGCCATGCCATGGGTGTGGCGGTGTTCTCGGGGATGATCGGCGTCACCGTGTTCGGCCTGTTCCTGACCCCGGTGTTCTTCTTCCTGATCCGCCGTTTCGTCGAGCGTCGCCAGGCCCGCAAGGCTGAACACGCTCAAGTGCTGGAGAACCACGCATGAACCTGCTCAAACCCCTGACCCCAAGCCTGCTGGCACTGGCCCTGGCGGCCTGTGCGGTAGGCCCGGACTACCAGGCGCCAGCTACCGAACCTGCACAACTGGGCAGCGATGTGCAGGCCAAGGCCTACGACCGAAGCCGCTTCGAGAGCCTGTGGTGGAAGCAGTTCGACGACCCGGTGCTGAACCAGCTGGTGCAGGCTTCGCTGGACGGCAACCGTGACTTGCGCGTTGCCTTCGCCCGCCTGAAATCGGCCCGCTCGATCCGCGAAGACGCCGAGAACGACCCGTTCCCGGTGATCACCAGCCGTGCCAGCAGCGATCTCGGCAAGGGCCAGATCCCCGGCCAGACCACGCAGCGGGTGAACAGTGAGCGCTACGACCTGGGCCTGGACATGGCCTGGGAACTTGACCTGTTCGGCCGCATCCAGCGCCAGATCGAAGCCAGCGAAGCCCAGGAAGCGGCGGCCGCCGCCGACCTGCAACAGCTGCAGGTCAGCCTGATCGCCGAACTGGTCGATGCCTACGGGCAACTGCGCGGTGCCCAGTTGCGCGAAAAGATTGCCCTGGCCAACCTGAAGACCCAGCAGGAATCACGCACCATTACCGAAACCCTGCGCGATGCCGGCGTGGGCAATGACCTCGACGTGGTGCGTGCCGATGCGCGCCTGGCCGGGGTCGAAGCCACCGTACCGCAACTGCAAGCCGAACAGGCTCGGGCTCGGCACCGCATCGCCACCCTGCTCGGCCAGCGCCCTGACGCGCTCAGCGTAGACCTGTCGCCCAAGGCACTGCCGGCCATCGCCAAGGCGTTGCCGGTGGGTGACCCGGGTGAGTTGCTGCGCCGTCGCCCGGACATCCGCAGCGCTGAACGCCAACTGGCGGCCGCCACCGCCAACGTTGGCGTGGCCACCGCCGACCTGTTCCCCCGTGTCAGCCTCAGTGGCTTCCTCGGCTTTACCGCCGCCCGCGGCTCGCAGATCGGCTCTTCGGCGGCCAACGCCTGGGCGCTGGGCCCGAGCATTACCTGGGCAGCCTTCGACCTGGGCAGCGTGCGGGCCCGCCTGCGCGGCGCCAAGGCCGATGCCGAAGGGGCACTGGCCAACTACGAACAGCTGGTGCTGCTGGCCTTGGAGGAGTCGGCCAATGCCTTCAGCGATTACGACAAGACCCAGCAGCGTCTGCTGTCGCTGATGCGCCAGAGCGATGCCAGCCGCAAGGCAGCAGAACTGGCCTCGATTCGATATCGCGAGGGCACCGTGGACTACCTGGTACTGCTTGATGCCGAGCGCGAGCGGCTAAGTGCTGAAGATGCGCAAGCCCAGGGTGAAGTCGAGCTGTACCGCGGCATCGTCTCGATCTACAAGGCCCTGGGCGGCGGCTGGCAACCAGAGACGGTGGCCAGCGCACACTGACACACCCCGTTTCAACGGCTCCTTTGGTTGGCTCCTCCCCCAACCGCTTGCCCCGCAGGCCATGGTCTGCGGGGCTTTTTTACGTTTGCCATTTATTTACAACAATACACAATGCATGGAATGCCAGCGCAGGCTTGGCTCATGGCAAGCGCCTTGGCCGGCTCGGTTGCATTTACCCCCCGGCTGGCCCAAGCTCAGCCCTTCCCGCCGCCACGGATCGTCCGATGCCCAGACGCAACCGCTACCTGATCGCCCTGCTGTTGTTGGTTCTGGTATCGGCCCTGTTCGGCTACCTGTGGCGCGACGCCCCGCCAACCCCGCCGAACTTGCCAGCACACAGCTACGCCAAGGCGCTACGCCTGGCCCACGACGGCCAGCCCGGTGCCGCACGGGTGCTGTACCAGCAATTGCAGCGTAACGACCTGCCTGCCATCCGCCGGGCGGCGCTCTACGCCGAATTGCCCAACTACCCCTCGCCACAGGCATTGAAACTGGCCAGACAGGACCTGGAACAGGCCGACCCGTTGGTGCGCCGAGCGGCCATTGCCAGTATCCGCCGCCTGTTACCGCCCGCACAGCGCAGCCTGGTACTCGGCCCGCTGCTGGACGACGGTGAGCAAAGCGTGCGCTTTGCCGCCGTGGATGCCCTGCTGGGCCTCGATCCCGACGCCATCGGCCTCTATTTCGGTCCGCTGCAATCAGCGCTGGAACAATACCAACAGGCCCTGGAGCAACAACCCGAAGATGCCGACGCCCAGGTGCACCTGGCGCGCCTTTACCTGCACGAAAACGACTACACGCACGCCGCGGCGGCCCTGCACCGTGCGCTCGCGGTCGCCCCCGGCAACCTTGAAGCCTTGGCGACTCAGGTACGTCTGCTCGAGCGCCAGGGCCATCACGATGCCTCCCGCCAGGTCCTGGGCAAAGCCCTTGCGCTGAGCCCCGACTCGGCCTTTCTGCAGTATGAGCTAGGGCTTTGGCTCAATCGTCACGAACAGCGTGAGTATGCCTTGCTGGCGTTGTCCCGCGCCGTGGAACTGGACCCGGACAACGCCGACTACCGCTACACACTGGCGGTCACCCTGCATCAGCTGGACCAGCTCGACGCCGCCCAGAAGCAACTGGAAACCATACTCAATCGCCAGCCAGCCAATCGCCGGGCACGGGTGCTGCTGATCCAGTACTGGAAAGAGTCCGGCCAACTGCAGAACGTGCAAGTATCGCTAGCCGAGCTGGAGCGCCAAAACCCGGACGACCCTGCACTGCAACAAGGCCTGTAGGCAGAACCTGGATTCAGTTGAACCCTGAGGTTGTAGCAAGGTCCAGTGGGTATCAGGCCACCCTAAAGGAGAGTCGTTTTGGCCAGTTCGTTGGCGCTGGATGAACGTGCCTTGATCCTCGCACCGCCAGAACTGGCGGCGGACACCTCGCGTCTGCTGACTTCTGCGGGCATCAACAGCCTCTGCGCGGTCGACCTGGCCAACCTGCAGGCGCGTCTGGCCGAAGGCGCAGGCTTGGCGATCATTGCCGAGCAGGTGTTCAACCAAGGCCCAAGCGCCTTGCTACAGGCATTCATCGACCAGCAACCGAGCTGGTCGGATTTGCCCATTGTGCTGGTGACCCAGGGTGCCTGGTCGGCAGCTGGCGTGAGTCATCATCCGGTGGGCAATCTTCTATGGCTGGTCGCGCCTTTCGAGAATGCCCAATTGTTGCACATGACCCGGTCCGCGCTACGCAACCGCCGGCGACAGTACGTCACCCGTGACCAGCTCTATGGCATGCAGCAGCGCCTGGACAGCCGGCCTTCAACGCCGGAAAAAGAGCAGGACCGCAGTGAATTCGCCCGCTGCCAGGCACGCAAGATGGAGGCCATCGGCCAACTGGCCGGCGGCGTCGCCCATGACTTCAACAACCTGCTCACCAGCATCAGCGGCAGTTTCGAACTTGTGCAGCGGCGACTGCGCCAAGGCCGCAGCGACGGCCTGGATGGCGTTCTGTGCATGGGCCGCGAGGCCGTTTCGCGCGCTGCCCGCCTGACCCACCGCCTGCTTGCCTTCTCTTCCCGCCAATCGCTGCACAGCCAACGTATAGACCTGCCTACCTTGCTCGATGTAAAGCGCCTGAAGGCTTGCCTGAGCCCGGCAATAACCCTGCAAGTGCACGCGGCCAAAAACCTGTGGCCCGTGGAGGCGGATGACCAGCAGTTGCAAGAAGCCCTCGACAACCTGCTGCTCAATGCCAGCGAGGCCATGCCCAACGGTGGCCCGCTACGCATCGAGGCAAGCAATCATCGCATCTCCACCGAGCAGTTCGGTGACGGCGCTTTGCGCACCGGCGACTATGTGCGCCTGCGAATCATCGACAGCGGCCAAGGCATGGCGCAAAGCACGCTGGAGCACGCCTTCGAGCCGTTCTTCAGCACCAAGGCGACCGGCCAGGGCATTGGCCTGGGGTTGTCGATGGTGTACGGCTTCACCAAGCAGTCCCACGGGCATATCACCCTCAGCAGCGAGATTGGCCAAGGATCCCAGGTGGAGCTGTATTTGCCACGCCATGTCGACCAGGCCCTGCCCTCCAGCGAGCCTGTGCCCCCCAGGCAAGACGGCTGCAGCCGACACGTGCTGATTGTCGAGGACGATCCCCATGTGCGCCAGTTGCTCTGCCAGGCGTTGCGCGAAAACGGCTTCCCCTGCCAAAGCGCAGCCGACGCCAACGAGGGCCTGAAGGTGCTGCGCTCGGCACAACCGGTGGATTTGCTGGTCACTGATGTGGGTTTGCCCGGCATGAACGGCCGGCAACTGGCAGAAATTGCCCGCAGCCTGCGCCCACAATTACCGGTGCTGTTCATCACCGGCTACGCGGAAACAGCCATGGCCCGTGAAGGCTTCCTGGGCGCGGGCATGCACCTGATCTGCAAGCCGTTCGAGTTGCAGCAGTTGCAGGCTCAAGTGACACAGATTCTAGGCAAACCTTGAAACGCTTTACGCGTCAAGCATGCGTAGCGCCTCATCGGCAAGGTGCGCCAGCGAAAACGGCTTGTTCAATAATGCCGTGCCAGGCTGATCGAGCAATTGCGCTTCGATAGACTGGTCCGCATAACCGGTGATAAACAGAATTCTCTGTTGTGCAAGCTGCATGCGCATGGCCTTGGCCACTTGCCGGCCACTGAAGCCACCTGGCAAACCGATATCGGTTATGACCAGATCGAAAGGGCCGCCATTGCGGAAGCGCTCCAGTGCGGTATTGGCATCGCCCACATCCGTGACGTCAAAACCACGCTCAGTCAGGTACTCGCGCATGACCGCGCGCAGATCAAATTCATCATCCACCAGCAGCAGGCGCTCGCCCCGTGCCATGCGCTGCGAAAAGGCTACTGGCAAAGGCTCATCGGGAACCGGCTCATGGCTCCTCGGGAAAAGCATGGAAACCTTGGTACCCTGTTCCGGCGTCGACTCGATCCAGGCATAGCCGCCTGACTGACGGACAAAGCCATACACCATCGACAGACCAAGCCCGGCCCCACGACCGAGCGGCTTGGTGGTGTAGAACGGTTCAAAAGCCCTGGCGATATCCACTGCTGACATGCCATGGCCATCGTCCTCGACATGCACGGCCACGTAGTCGCCTGGCGGCAAGCCACCTTCATCCGGAAAAAAGGCTGTCAGCCGTTCGTTGACGCTGCTGATGGTGACATTGCCCTGTTCCAGGCACGCTTCACGCGCATTGGCACATAAGTTGATCAAGGCATTCTCGAGTTGGCGCACATCCAGGCTCACAGCCCAAGGCGTAACATCCAGTTGCCAGTGCAAACGCATCTCTGCCCCCAAGGCTCGCAGCAACAGAGGTTCGCTCAGAGGTAATTGCCGATTGAAGTCCAGTGGCCGAGGGGCCAATGGCTGAGGACGGGAAAATGCGATCAACCGATGGGTCAGATCCATGGCCCGCTGCACCGCGTCGCGCGCAACGTCCACGTAGGCTCCAGCACGCTCCAGCCGCCCCTCCTGCAGGCGCCGTTGCAGCAGTTCGAGGCTGCCACCGATACCGGACAGCAAGTTGTTCATTTCATGGCCCATGCCACCTGCCAACTGGCCAACCACCTCCATGCGCTCGTTGTTGCGCATCAGCGCCTCTGCCTGGCGCGCCGCCTCTTCACGGTCTGCGGTGATGTCCCGGCCAACCGCAGTCAGCAGGCTGCCGTCAAACCGCGCGCTCCAGCGAAACCAGTGGTAGTGGCCATCGCGGTGTCGCAGGCGGATCTCCAACTGCTCCGCCTGTCTGCATTGCAGCAGCCCGGACATTGCCAATTGGACTTCGGCACGCTCTGTCGGGTGCACCAGTTCCATCACCAACATTTCCTGCACCTGCTCTTGTGTCCAGCCCAGAATGCGGTACCAGGCCGGGTTGGCGGCATGCAGTTTCAATTCAGGGGTGAGCATCATCATCGCTTCGCGCGACAGCAACCAGAACTGCTCTCGCTCGGCCACATGGCGCTCGACCTGGCGCTCAAAGTTCTGCACCTGATCACGCCAATGGCGGTGCGCCTCGACGCTGGCTGTGGTCTCGATCACCGTATGCAGAAACCCGGCCACGTTACCGAGTTCATCGTGCAGGGGTGCATAACCGAATGCACACCATAGCGGTTCGGTGCCCTCACTGCGGACGATGCGCAGGGGTGGGTCCTCGACAAAATTCGAGTGGCCTTCCAGTGCCTTGAACACCCAGGGCCCCACTGCTGGCCAGATATCATTCCACAGGGTATCGAACGCCATGCCCAGCGCATCCGGTAATGCCCGCAACGCCCGGTAGCCGTCGTTATGCACCACACACAGGTCTGGCCCCCAGACCACCGCACACGGGAAGGGCGACAAGTGCATCATGTCCACGGCAATGCGCAACGAGGCAGGCCAGCGCGACAATGGCCCAAGCGAGGTACGCCACCAGTCGAACTGGGCTATCCGCTCGCCCATCGGCTCGATCGATGGCAAAGCAGGCGAATGCAGGATGACCTGCGGTGCAGGCTCGCGTGGCGTACCGTTTGCGACCAATATCGTGACTCCAGCAATGCTCAGGGTTGACCACAGTGTCGCCAGGCCCAAGGCTCGCCCGTGGAATCTGTTCAAGTTAGCACAGCATATACTGCATGCCATGGCGTACTTGCAGGTGACAGCTATGCTATTTAGGTTTTCCCTCGGGCCAAGGAACACAGGCCCATTCAGGTTGCCGACGGGAGCAGGGTCATGAGCAAGAAAATTCTGGTGGTGTTGACCAATACAGCGAAGTATCCAACCCTCAAACGGGCGACCGGGTTGTGGCTGGGTGAAGCCGTTCACTTTGTCGAGAAAGTCGAAAAAGCCGGCTACACGGTCGATTATGTCAGCCCGCAGGGCGGCTACGTTCCCGTCGACCCGCACAGCCTACAGATGGCCCCTGACCTGGACTGGCAGTGGTACGACAACAAGCGCTTCATGACGCGCCTGGGCAGTACCCTGGCCCCAGGGCAGGTGAAGGCTGACGAATACAGCGTCATCTACTACACCGGTGGGCATGGGGTGATGTACGACTTCGCTGAAAACCAGCCGTTGCAGGAATTGGCACGTAAAATCTACGAAAAAGGTGGCATTGTCGCAGCAGTCTGTCACGGCGTTGTCGGCCTGCTGAACATCAAGCTGAGTAACAACTGCCTGCTCCTCAAAGACCGCAAGGTGACCGGCTTTTCCAACATAGAGGAAAAACTGGCCGAACTGGATGACAAAGTGCCGTTCCTGACGGAGACCGAACTTGGGGCTCGCGGCGGTGAGTACAGCAAACATGATGATCCGTGGAAGCCGTACGTGGTCGACGATGATCGGCTGATCACCGGGCAGAACCCCGCTTCCACTGCCTTGCTGGCCGAAGCAGTCCTTAAAAAGCTCAACGGCAGTTAGCTACATCAAAGCGCTCGATTTCCTACCGTTTCAACTGCAGCCGGACTACAGCAGCCCGGACAGCAAATACATAGGCTCAGGGCTCAACTGTTCACCACGAACAGTTTCAGAGCGGAGAACTATTAGCCTATGTCGAAAATCATGCACGCAGGGCGCAGCATGGTGGAGCTGCTGCTGCTCATTGCAGTAGCGCTGGTGCCTGTGGTTTCCGGTTTGCTGGTAATGGCTTTCCAGCTGGAAGCGAAACTTGCGGAAAACGCCAGCATTTCCGTTCAGGAGGCGGTTTTCAGCGTCGATAATGCACTGGACAGAATGCACGAGACAGCCCTACGCACCCTGCCCTTTGCAGGGGAATCTTGCGATAGCGTCAAAAGTGCCTTGCAGGACCAGGTTGCCATTCGCTCCATGGTCAGGTCATTGACCTTACTCAAAGACAATCAACCTTACTGCAGCACGGCTTCAGGTTCGCTGGAGCATTATTCATCGTTCGCGTTGTCCGGCCAGCGGGTCGCACTGTCCTACGGCCCTCCTGACACGCGCCAGAAGCTGCTGGTCGACTTTCATCAAAAAGGCAAGAACAATGGCGTGATCGTGACAGCCTATGCCATGCAGATTCGCAACGAACTGGATGGCTTTCAGGATGGGCTGACACTGCTGGTCGAGTTTGGCGACCGCTACATATGGAGCAATGGTGACAGCCGCAGCCTTGAACGCCCTTCACAGGCCGAGTTTTTTACCAGCGCAATGTCGGCCAGATATGGCTACACGGTCAAAGGTGGCTACCCGGAGGGCTTCACCGCTCAGGAAATCCGCCAGTCGGTGCTGCAGATCGCGCCCTCGCTGATGCTGGTGGGGATCGTGACCGGCTCGATCGTTTATCTGGCCCTGTTCAGGGCACGTGCAAACAGGCGGGGTACCGCCGCCGAACGAGCATGACGACGACGGTACTCCAAGGCGGTCAGTCTGTGCTCAGCACGCCACGGCGTACCTGGTCACGTTCGATGGATTCGAACAGCGCCTTGAAGTTGCCCTCACCAAAGCCATCGTCACCTTTGCGCTGGATGAACTCGAAAAAGACCGGGCCAAGCAGGGTTTCCGAGAAAATCTGCAGCAGCAGGCGCTTGTCTTCGGGTTGCGAGGCGCCATCGAGCAGGATGCCACGCGCTTGCAGCTGGTCGACCGGCTCACCATGGCCAGGCAAGCGCTCTTCGAGCATTTCGTAGTAGGTTTGCGGTGGCGGGGTCATGAAGCGCATGCCCAGCCCCTTCAGGGCATCCCAGGTCTTGAGCAGGTCATCGGTCAGGAAGGCCACGTGCTGAATACCTTCACCGTTGAACTGCATCAGGAACTCTTCGATCTGCCCCGCGCCCTTGGACGACTCTTCGTTGAGCGGGATGCGGATCATGCCATCAGGAGCAGTCATGGCCTTGGAAGTGAGGCCGGTGTATTCGCCCTTGATGTCGAAGTAGCGGATTTCACGGAAGTTGAACAGCTTCTCGTAGAACCCGGCCCAGTAGGCCATACGCCCGCGGTAAACATTATGGGTGAGGTGGTCGATGATTTTCAGGCCAGCCCCCACCGGGTTGCGATCCACGCCTTCGATAAAGTTGAAGTCGATATCGTAGATCGAGCTGCCTTCCTCGAAGCGGTCGATCAGGTAGAGCGGTGCCCCCCCGATACCCTTGATCGCCGGCAGGCGCAGTTCCATCGGGCCGGTTTCGATTTCTACCGGCTGGGCGCCCAGTTCCAGGGCGCGGGCATAAGCCTCATGGGCATTGCGCACGCGGAAGGCCATGCCACACACCGACGGGCCATGTTCAGCGGCGAAGTACGAGGCGATGCTTTTAGGTTCATTGTTCAGGATCAGGTTGATGTCACCCTGGCGATACAGGTGCACATCCTTGGAACGGTGGGTGGCCACTTTGGTGAAGCCCAGTATCTGGAATACAGGCTCAAGTACGCCCGGGGTCGGCGAAGCCAGTTCGATGAATTCGAAGCCCATCAGGCCCATTGGATTTTCGAAGATATCAGCCATGTTCATGTTCTCATCTGCAGCGAAAATTATTGATTGCGTGGGATGTGGAACAGGAACGGCGGTGAGCACGGAATGCCCCGCACACTACGGGCGAGGTAGTCACCTATGATCAGCTTGAACCCATGGTATGTCATATGGACCCATTCTCGGCGGGCTTGATCCTTCGGAAGTGAAGGACCTTATTGTTGTATTCGTAAATCGATTCTACATTGCGTAAAATGGTTTGTCGCGTTTTAGTTACTCGTACGCGCCGACAAACGGCTATCCTCTCGTTTTACTTCATGATAGTCAGGTCAGCATGCCCCTTACCGTCAAACGCCGCGCCGCCCTCAGCTGGCGCACGCTGTTGCCCTGGGTCGTCGGCGTGCTGCCGGTCATGTGCGGCCTGGCCGTGATGAACTGGCAGGTCGAGCGTGAAATGCAGGCCAGCAGCCAGGCCACCACCCGCCAGGCACTGGAGCACGTCGAACACATTCTCGACGACCTGTCCCGTGCCGCCAATTCGCTGCTTCCACTGACTGACAGCCCATGCGAGCAGGTCAAGCTTATGCTACGGGCCCAGGTTACCCGCAATGCCTTCGTGCGCTCGACCAACCTGTTCAGGCACAACAACCTTTATTGCACTTCGCTGTTCGGCGAGTTCGAAGAACCGGTCAATCCTGGCGATTACGTCGACGGCAAGTTATGGCTGATGGACGGCAACTCGGTTACGCCGGGCCACCCGCTGCTGGTCTACCGTGCCAGCGACGGCGACCACGGTGCAATCACCACGGTGGATGGCGACCACCTGCTGACTGCACTACGCCTGATCGGCCCCGATGAAGAACTGCAGATCCGCGTGGGCGACGCCTGGATGGGCAAGGACGGGGTGGTACACAAAGGCGTCTCCCCCGCAGCACCCAGTGCCAACGTGCTGATTGGCTCAACCCGCTACCCTTTCAGCGTGCAGGGCGGCTACGGTGCCGACAAGCAAGGCCAACTGTTACGCAGCCACTACCCTGGCCTGCTCAGTCTGCTGCTGGTGCTGGGTGCCCTGGCGGCGCTGGTATGCCGCTGGCAGATTCGCCGCGCCACCTCACCGCGTGCCGAACTGGAGCGTGCCCTGCAGGCCGATGAATTCCTGCCGTATTTTCAGCCGGTGGTGCGCAAGGGCGATTACCGCTGGGCTGGCGCGGAAGTGCTGATGCGCTGGCACCACCCGCGAGAGGGCCTGGTTCGCCCCGACCTGTTCATCCCCTATGCCGAACACAGCGGGCAGATTGTCGCCATGACCCGCGCGCTGCTGACACATACCGCGCAAAGCCTGGCGCCCTATGCCGGCCTGTTGGAAGACGGCTTCCATATTGGTGTCAACATCACCGCTGACCACTGCCGCGACCTCAGCCTGCTGGATGACTGCCGCACATTCCTGCAGCACTTTCCGCCCGGTCGGGTGGTGCTGACCCTGGAGCTGACAGAGCGCAAGCTGATCGAGCCCACGCCGGTCACCCTTGAACTGTTCGAAAAGCTGCATGCCATGGGCGTGATGATCGCCCTCGACGACTTCGGCACCGGCCAGTCGAGCCTCAACTACCTGCGGCAATTCAAGGTCGACTACCTGAAGATAGACCAGAGCTTTGTTGCCATGATCGGCGCCGATGCGCTGTCAGTACACATTCTCGAGACCATCATCGAGCTATCAGGAAAGCTGGACCTGGGTATCGTCGCCGAGGGTGTGGAAACCGCCATGCAGCGCGACTACCTGGCCGCGCACGGGGTGGACTTCCAGCAGGGTTACCTGTTCGCCAGGCCCATGCCGGCCGCCCAGTTCCTCGAAGCCCTGGCCACTCGCCCGGGCGCAACGCAGTTGCCGCAAGGCGCGCCCCCTGAGATCATGCGCGGCTGATCAACCCGCTCAATTCCCTTATTCGAGGCATTCGTGTCAAAAGGCATTGTTTCATCGGTCATGGCGTCCTGTTTGTTCGCTGTGATGTACTTCTATACCTCCCTGCTCAAGCCACTCGATGGCGAAGAAATCTTTGGCTGGCGTACCCTGCTGACACTGCCCTGCCTCACCTTGTTCATGCTTGTCTCGAAAGACTGGAAGCGGGTGGGCGAACTGATGGGGCGGGTGAAACGCACACCGGTGCTGTTGCTCGGCATGGTCGGCACGTCCTGGTTGATGGGGGTGCAGCTGTGGCTGTTTTTATGGGCGCCCCTGCATGGGCGCAGCCTGGAAGTGTCGATGGGTTACTTCCTGCTGCCACTGGCCATGGTCCTGACCGGGCGACTGGTATATGGCGAGCGCCTGTCACGCCTGCAGACGGTAGCCGTGGCCTGCGCCGCGCTGGGCGTGGGCCACGAGCTGTACCAAAATGGCAGTTTTGCCTGGGAAACCCTGCTGGTCACGATGGGCTACCCGATCTACTTCGTGCTGCGCCGACGCTGCCGCACCGACCATCTGGGTGGTCTGTGGTGCGACATGTGCCTGCTGCTGCCGTGGGCGCTGTACTTCGTGATCCAGAGCCCACTGTCCAGCGCGGATCTGCAAGCACACCCGGGGCTCTACGTGTTGATCCCGATCCTTGGCGCGATCAGCGCTTCGGCGCTGATCGCCTACGTGCTGGCCAGCCGCATGCTGCCATTCAGCCTGTTCGGCCTGCTCAGCTACGTCGAACCCGTGCTGCTGGTGGGCGTGGCGTTGCTGCTGGGCGAAACCATCGGCCCGGATCAGTGGCTGACCTACCTGCCAATCTGGGCCGCGGTACTGGTGCTGGTGCTTGAAGGCTTCAAGCACCTGCTACGTCAGCGTCGCCGTTCGGTGTAAGCCGAACCTGGCGCACTCGTCGCTCTTCAACCGCCTCTACGGTCAGCATCCAGCCATTCCAGGCCAGCCGGTCACCGACCATCGGTAGACGGTCGAGCAAGCTCATCACCAGGCCCGCAAGGGTCTGGTAATCCTCGGTAGCACGGGCACTGAAGCCAGTACGCGCCTGCACCTGGCTGAGGTTCAGCGCACCGCTGACCACAAAGCCTTCACCCTCCTGAACGATGCCCGGGCCTTCAACTTCGCTGGCATCCGGCAGCTCCCCGGCAATCGACTCAAGGATGTCGGTCATGGTCAACAGCCCGGTGAAGTCACCGAATTCGTTGACCACAAAGGCAATATGCGTCGACTGACCGCGCATTTGCTCCAAGGCATTGAGGATGCTGAAGCTCTCCAGCAGGTTCAACGGCGCCCGGGCCATGTTTTCCAGGTCGGGCTGGCTACCCGAAAGCAGCTCTTTGAGCAGTTCCTTCTTGTGCACAAAGCCCAAGGGCTCGTCCACACGGCCATCGCGGATCAGCGGCAGGCGCGAGTACGGCGAATTGGCCAGGGCCTGGGCAATGGCATCAGCCGGTTGCGCCAGGTCGATCACATCAACCTCGGCACGGGCAGTCATCACCGTACGAATCGGTCGCTCGGCCAGGTTCAGCACGCCGCTGATCATGACCCGCTCACGCCGGTCGAACAGCACCTGTTCCCCGCCGCCCTCGACCAGGTCGGCAATTTCCTCGCCTACCTCGTCAGCCTCGACCCGGCGGCCGCCCAGCAGGCGCAGCACGGCATGGGCAGTCCGTTCGCGCAACGGCCGATGCTGTTGCAAGCTGCGCTTGCGGCGGGCACGGGCCAGTTGGTTGAACATCTCGATCAGGATCGAGAAGCCGATGGCCGCGTACAAGTAGCCTTTCGGGATATGGAAACCCAGGCCTTCTGCGGTGAGGCTGAAACCGATCATCATCAGGAAGCCCAGGCACAGCATGATCACCGTGGGGTGGGCGTTGACGAAGCGGGTCAGCGGCTTGCTGGCAACGATCATGATACCGATCGAGAAGATCACCGCGATCATCATCACGGACAGCTCATCGACCATGCCCACCGCCGTGATCACGGCATCCAGCGAGAATACCGCGTCCAGTACCACGATCTGGGCAACGATCGGCCAGAATGCGGCATGGCGCAGTGTGCCACTTGCCTGGGTCACGTGACCTTCCAGGCGTTCATGCAGCTCCATGGTGGCCTTGAACAGCAGGAACACACCACCAAACAGCATGATCAGGTCACGGCCAGAGAAGCTCTTGCCGAACACTTCGAACAGCGGTGCGGTCAGGGTGACCATCCACGAAATGCTGGCCAACAGGCCCAGGCGCATGATGAGCGCCAGGCTCAGGCCAATGACCCGCGCGCGGTCGCGCTGGTGGGGCGGCAACTTGTCGGCGAGGATGGCGATGAACACCAGGTTGTCGATACCCAGCACCAGCTCGAGGACGATAAGCGTCAGCAGGCCTAGCCAGGCCGTGGGGTCGGCTAGCCATTCCATTAGCGGGTACTCACGAGGGAAACGTCACACGGACGGGGGAAGGATGGCCAGAAAAGCCGAAAACTGGGGGGCTCCGCGAAGGTGCTCATATAGACCTTGATAACAAATTGGGAGGACGATGCTACAAGCACAGCAGGTTTCTGTAGTAGCGCAAAACTATTACAAAACCTGTCCCCCTGCATCGCCATCAGCCCAGCAGGCGCGAGTTGTGCGCAGGTACTTTTGTTCAATACATCAGAACGCCAGCCACGCGAGGATAACGCCTCCCTAAACACCCGGATCTTCCTCATGAGCCTGTACTTGTCCATGGCCGCCTTCGCGCTTGCGGCTTCGATCTCCCCCGGCCCGGTCAACATCGTCGCACTTGGCAGTGGTGCCCGCCATGGCCTGCGCGCCAGCGTGGCACATGTAGCCGGCGCCACGCTGGGCTTCTGCCTGTTGCTGGTGCTGGTAGGGCTGGGCCTGCATCAACTGCTGTTGCGTTGGCCCCTGTTGGGCCTGATGTTGCACTGGGGCGGTGTGGCGTTTCTGCTGTACATGGCGTGGAAACTGGCCAGTGACGACGGCAACCTGAACAACGCACAGCCTACCCATGCCCCTTCAGCCTGGCACGGCGCAGCGATGCAGTGGCTTAACCCCAAAGCCTGGTTGGCAGCCGTTGCCGGGGTGGGAGCCTACACCGGCGGTGAACAGCACTTGCTGTGGCTGTTTACCTGGATCTACGGCCCAATCTGTTTCATCTCGGTGGCCTGCTGGGCCTGGGCCGGCAGCGTTATTCGCCAGTACCTGGACAACCCACGTCACCTGCGCATGCTCAATCGGAGCCTGGCCGTGTTACTGGTCGCCAGCGCGGTTTACCTGATCCTTTAAGGCTTGCCCGGCTCCTGCAGGAGCGCCCAGGCTAGCGACGGCGTTTCTGTAATGCCCCGGTGTCGCCGCCAGGTGCTGTTTGAATGCCCGCTGCAGGTGCGCCTGATCAGCAAACCCGGCGTCCTGCGCAACTTCAGCAATTGAGCGGCCCTGGCGCAACTGCGCCCGGGCCAGTTGCACGCGCTGGTCCAGCAGGTAGCCATGCGGCGTCAGGCCAAAGCGTTGGCGAAAGGCACGAATCAGGTAGGACCGAGACAGGCCACAAGCCCCGCAGATATCCTCGAGGCTGAGCGGGTCACTGCGATGGGCGCGTATGAACGCTGCCGCTGCATCCAGCCGTGGATTGCCCTCGCCACCCTCGCTGGCATTACCGCCAAGCATGCCCGGCAACTCGTGAAACAGGGCCGCCAGGCGGGCTTCGCGATCAGGCAGCCTGGCGTCGAACAGGTCGGCAAATGCCTGCAACAGCCGCCGATACAACACAGGCGAGCGACTCCAGGTCTGCGTGGGCAGGGTAAAACCCACTGCCTGCAACCAAGGCTGATCGACGAACAGCATCAGGTAAGACCAGGGTTCCCCGGCAATAGGGTTGCAGGTATGCACCACGCCTGGGTTCATCAACACCGTGGTACCCGCCCCAACCTCAATGCACTGGTCACTGTTGATGTAAGTGCTACGCCCCCCCGTGATGACACCGATGGAGAAGCTCTCGTGGGAGTGCGCGGCGTAGCACACCTTGCGCCCGTCCCCTACCCGTCGGGCTTCGACGAACGGCAAGGCAGGGTCGCGCCAAAACCGTGATACCTCGATCATCCTCTACTGCCCTGCCCGCCGCTGATCCATGCACGGATACTACACACTTATCGTGGGAACAGATCCAGCGTGCGCTCCACCTCGCCAATATCAATCCTGAAACCATCACCTTCCGGCAGGCCAACCACAAAGCCGAAATGCTGGTGATCACGATCCGTCAGGTACTTGTAGTAGCTGACGAAACGGTTCGGCGGCTGCAAAGTCAGCAGGCAGCCTCCAGCCTGCAGTACGTTCACGCCATGCACCAACTGGCTACCCTCCACCCCGATGACCACTTTAGCCCCGGCGCAAGCCGCGACAATACTCGGTACATCGGACTTCAGCGGGTTGACGATGCGAAAACCGCGGGTCGTGCGCAGGTGTTCGGCAAGCTCCAGCTCGTTGCGCAACAGGCGCAGGTCACCATCACCGCCCCGCAACAGGAAAACCCCCGGGTGCTGCGTGTACGACACATGCGACAGCAGTTTGTCACCCATGGCTCGGTAGCGAGCATGCCGGCTGCGGTTGTTGCTCTGGTCATCGAACAGCACCAGCTCGCGAAAGAACGCACTGCGCAGGCGCAAAGGTTTCATGTCCAGCCAGTCTTCATAGGCCGGTGCCTGGGTAAACAGCGGATACCTGGCAGAGGGGGCGGTGGTCACCGGGATGCCTTCGTTGCAGGCCAGCGCATAGGTCGGGCAATCTTCCATCAGCCAGGTGCCGAACCAGGCGTTACCGTTTTGTGTGCAATAGATCGCGGCGCGGTCGATTTCATTGTCGATGAGGATGGTCGGGAAGGTATTCGGCTTCTGTGACAGCCAATGGCTGGCCTTGCCCTTGTACAACGCCCCATCGACCAGCCACACATCCTTGATCAGGTAGCCGCGGGTTGGTCCTTGCAACGCATTGACGCCTCCCGCCATGGTCTGCGCCGGGTGCACGTAGGGGTAAAACCGCTTGCCTTCCCAGCCCGTCACCCGCTCCAGCTGGCCGGGCAGGAAAATGGCCGGCGGCGAAACCGTGGCTTCGCCCGGGGCGATGTCCCAGCTCTTGGTGGCGAGGTTCTTGATGTCGATCGCCGCTCTTCTGCCAAGTCGTTTGCGCAGCATGTAGCGGTAGGCGGCCAAGGTCCAGGTGTGTTGCCTGGCTGCGGGCGATGCACTGAACTGCGAGATGTCGCTTCCCATGAAGCGTCCTCCCCTGATGACGAAGTCTGGACCCCGGCGCCAGGCGCCAGATCAATGCATCCCTGGCTGTCACTCAATCACTCGTGACTCTTTCCATGGTGGGCGGTGATTGCAAGTTGGCGTAACGGCTGCGCAACGTTTCCACGAACGGTTCGCCAGCCCCGCTGCCTCCATAGAGATAAATCTTGTGCAGGCCACCAAACACCATTTCGTGATAGCGGCTGGCAACTTCCTCATCGCTTGGGCCATCCGGCAGCCCCAGATGCAACGTCAGCTTGTCGCCTTCGACCGCGAACATCGGCGTATCCCACAGGAACTTTGCCGTACCGGTCTTGGGCAGACGGACAAACAGGTACGCATGGTTACCCAGCGAGTCGATATCACCACCGCGGCGGCGCTTCCACTTCAGCAGGCCGTCGTCCGGGCGCGCCAGACACAGGCCGATATCGTAATAATCGAAGCCCTGCTCCAATGCCCATTCGAGCGCCATGAAGGTGGTGATCGAGTTCACCTCGCGCAATTTCTTCGCATCGGAAAACACCGCTTCACAATAACCAAAGCGCAACGTGCTCCAGTAACGCTTGCCGCCGCGCACCACTTCACACCCCAGGTGGCAGCCAATCACCTCATCGCCCAGCATGATCAAGTCAAGCCGGCCGACACTCTTGGCAATACGGAACACCTCTTCGGTAGGAAACTGCGCGGCATGAATGCCCTGCCGGGCCGAAGCATAAGGGCGCAGCAGATCCCGGTCGGCCATGGCGATTTCTTCGTCCGAAAGGGTTTGGCGCATGTGATAGAGCGGCCGGTTCTTGCGAATGCTGCGCCGCAGTTCGCTGTCGTAACGGGCAGTGATGTCTTCCAGCGAGCGCCCCAACGGCACCACGGCGCTCAGGTAATGCGGCACCGACAACGCCCCCGACGTGGGCATTTCGCTGATGACCACTACGTGGCTGGCAGCCGCCGTGGCATTTGCACCGTCTACGATCGATGCGCTGCCTTGGCCCTTGCCACCGATCAGCAGCTTGGCCATCTCCCGTTGCTGCTTGCGGCCGATGTAGAGGATTTCGTACGGGCTCTCCTGTTGCGGGCGAAACCTGGCAACTTCCCAACGCCAGAGACAGGCACGCGCCAACATTTCTCGCACTTTGCTGGACAGCAGCCTGATTTCGTAGCGCGTGGAGGGCGACAGGAGCTTGCGCGCCACAGTCGTCAAGGTCTTTTTCATTTCTTCTTCGACGTCCTTTTGAAGTGCACTATTGGCCAATCGGAACAAGAGAAAAAACCCGCAATAACACTTAACACTTTGATTTTTATTGTTTTACTTGAAACTTAATTATCACATTCAGTAACAATTTAAGATGCCTGCAAACGCTTTGGCAAGCGGCTTCTGGCTGACTTTAGATCAAGTTTCATGGCGTCAAATTCCCCGCATCAAACCGATGCTCAGCAGCACTTTTGCTATAACCGTGCCCATCAAGCGTCCGCCGCCCACTTTGCTATCAATGAATAACCTTTGGCGCCTTCTCTAGCATAAACGACCGTCAGGCCGCCGACTGCTTGCCGGTAGGCATGGGCGGCCATGTTGAGCCAGACTGGTGTTTTTCCGGCAGCCAGTGCATGCTCTGGCTGAAACGATTCAACTGACTTGAAAACCGCCCTTTGATGTGAGGTGCAGTACCCATGGACCGTTTGCTCGATTCACTCTTCCCCAGCGCCGAGAACATCCCGGAAACCTGGCGCCTGGGAGCCCCACTGGAACAACGCGACTACCTGGTCAACGGTGAACTCAGGCGCTGGGACGGCCCGTTGGCCACGGTGCGCAGCCCGGTGTGGATCAAACAAGGCAACGAAGAGCATCAGGTCATATTGGGCAGCGCCCCGCTGCTGGATGCCGATACCGCGTTGACCGCCCTCGATGCCGCCGTGCAGGCCTATGACAAAGGCCGTGGCGCCTGGCCGAACATGCGCGTGGCCGAACGTATCCAGCATGTCGAAACCTTCCTTGCACGCATGCGTGAACAGCGCCAGGCCGTGGTCAAGCTGCTGATGTGGGAGATCGGCAAGAACCTGAAGGATTCGGAGAAGGAATTCGACCGCACCTGCGACTACATCGTCGACACCATCAACGCCCTCAAGGACCTGGACCGACACTCCAGCCGCTTCGAACTGGAACAAGGCACCCTCGGCCAGATCCGTCGCGTCCCGCTGGGCGTGGCACTGTGCATGGGGCCCTACAACTACCCCCTGAACGAGACCTTTACCACACTGATCCCGGCGCTGATCATGGGCAACACTGTGGTGTTCAAGCCGGCCAAGTTTGGCGTACTGCTGATTCGCCCCTTGCTTGAAGCGTTCCGCGACAGCTTCCCGGCAGGCGTGATCAATGTCATCTATGGACGCGGCCGGGAAACGGTTAGCGCGCTGATGGCCAGCGGCAAGGTCGATGTATTCGCCTTCATCGGCACGCACAAGGCCGCCAGCGACCTTAAGAAACTGCACCCCCGCCCGCATCGCCTGCGCGCCGCACTGGGCCTGGACGCCAAGAACCCGGGCATCGTGCTGCCCCAAGTCGACCTCGACAACGCTGTCGAAGAGGCCGTCACCGGGGCGCTGTCGTTCAACGGCCAGCGCTGCACAGCGCTGAAGATACTGTTCGTGCACGAGGATGTGGTCGAGGCCTTCCTCGACAAGTTCCAGCGCAAACTGGCCGCGCTCAAGCCCGGCATGCCCTGGGAGCCTGGCGTGGCACTGACGCCGTTGCCCGAGCCCGGCAAGGTTGACTACCTCGATGGCCTGGTAGCCGATGCGGCGGCCAAGGGTGCACGCGTGCTCAACGAAAATGGCGGGCAAAGCCGTGGCTCATTCTTCTACCCGGCCTTGCTGTACCCGGTCAGCCGGGAAATGCGCGTGTACCACGAGGAGCAGTTCGGCCCGCTGGTACCGGTGGTGCCCTACCGCGACCTGCAGACGGTGATCGACTATGTGCTGGACTCCGATTACGGCCAGCAACTGAGCCTGTTCGGCAACGACCCGGCCACCATCGGCAGCCTCGTCGACATCTTCGCCAACCAGGTCGGGCGCATTAACATCAACGCTCAGTGCCAACGCGGGCCGGACACCTACCCGTTCAATGGCCGCAAGAACAGCGCCGAGGGCACGCTGTCCGTGCATGACGCTTTGCGTGTGTTCTCCATTCGGACGCTGGTCGCCACACGCTTCCAGGAGGCCAACAAAGCGCTGATCAGCGAGATCATTCGCAACCGCCAGTCGAGCTTCCTGACCACCGACTACATCTTCTGACCGCCGCGCTTATAGACAATCGATCTAGCGTCACTGTCGATTTTCCATCTGGGCGAACGACTCTAAGCAACAGGGCGCCCTTCGGCGCCCATTGCACAGGAGAGTCGAACATGGCAGTCAAACCCATCCCCGAAGGCCAGCGCAGCATCACGCCCTACCTGGCCATCAACGACGCCGCCAAGGCCATCGAATTCTACAAGCAAGCTTTTGGTGCGAAGGAAATGTTCCGCCTCGATGCCCCGGGCGGTCGCGTTGGCCATGCCGAACTGAGAATCGGCGATTCTTCGCTGATGCTGGGCGACCCCTGCGACATGGAAGGCGGGCTCACCGCCAGCCAGAAACTCAGCGGTGCGGGTGTAGGTCTGCACTTGTATGTTGAAGACTGCGACAAGGTCTACGCCCAAGCCTTGGCCGCCGGGGGCATCCAGTTACATCCCTTGACCGACCAGTTTTACGGTGACCGCAGTGGCACCCTGAAAGATCCGTTTGGCAACATCTGGTTCGTTTCCACCCACAAAGAGGACCTGACCCCCGATGAGATTCGCGCCCGTGCCGCGAAGATGTTCGGCGGTAGCCAAGCGGCGAGTTGAAAGCAACGCGACTTTGCTTGAAGCTTGGGGCTCGTAGCTTGGAGCTGCTTCATGCGAATCATCGACAAAACCGCCACCCAGGTACGCAGCCTGACCCCCGCTGAAGAGGAACTGCTGGTCGGCTTTGCCACCGGCAGCCTCGCCGGCCCGCGCCTGCTACAGGCCAACCAGCTACTGATGAAAGTGCGCAACGCCAACCAGTGGCTGGCTTGCGACTGCCGCAACGATGCCTTGCCGGTGCTCAACGTCACCCTCAACGGCAGCACCGGTACGCTCTTCCTCAAGAACAACCCAGGCACTGCCGAGCACGCGCCAGGCTGCCCGTTCACCAAGGACGAGCGGGAAGCCGCCGAACGCGAAAATGACCCTGTCCCACCCGCCGCCTGGCTGCCGCCCGACACACCCTTGCGCCTGATCAGCGACTTCCGTGCTGGCACGGCCGGTGCCGTCGGCGATGGCAACGACAAACGCGAACAGCAGCGCCTGTTGTCACTGCTGCTGACCTGGATCGAAACCAGCGGGCTCAACCTTTATGCCACCCACCTGAAAAAAGACCTGACCACACAGTTTGCCGAGTTGCGCAGCGTGGCCAGCCGCTATCCGCTGCTGGAGCGGGTGCCCGCCAGCAACTACCTGGAAACACGCCTGGACATGAAGCACATGATGATGCTCAAGTCCCGTCTGCGCGAAGCCTCTATGTTTGGCAACCATCGCCGCCACGGCCTGCTGCTGGACTGCGTCGACCAGATCAAAGGGCGCAAGCTGCTCAACAACCGCAGCGAGGAAGGCTTCGATTTCCAGGGGCATCACCTGTACTGGGGCGGAAGCCGCACCACCGGGCCGTTGCTGGCGCTGATGATCTACTCGCCGACCAGCGCCGGTAGCCATTTCTATGAGTTGATCCATGTGGCCAGTGTGCCCGTGCTGTCGCGCGCGCATCTGTTCCCGGTGTACCGCGATGAAGAGCGCGAACCGCTCAAGGCATTGGTGTCGCTGATCGACTGGATGGCCAGTAAAGGCGTGAAAGTGCAGATGCGTCGCCCCGTGATCGGTGGGCAGGTGATGGATGAGCTGGTGCTGACCTCGGACCAGGACCGGGTGTTGTCAGTGTCGCTGCTGGAACAACCCATCGGCCCTGAGCCGGATACCGAGAACTTCAAGCGCTACGCCGACTTCAAAAGCCTGGAAACGTTCCGCAAGTTCGTTGCCGGCTTTTTCATGCGCGAGCGTTGAAACCCGTTCGTTGGGCTCACGCAGCGATCAAAGGTGGCAAGCAAGCGGCTAGACACGCTTGCATTGCCCACACGTGTGCGTCATCCCAGGAACAGCCTGTACGCCGGGTTGTCAGTCTCGTCCCAATACTGATACCCCATCTCATCCAGCGTCAACGGCAAGCCCGCCAGCTCGTCCGCTGGCACTTCCAAAGCGGCGAACACCCGCGCCTGCGCCGCACCATGGTTGCGGTAATGGAACAGGCTGATGTTCCAGCGCTTGCCCAATCGCTCCAGAAACCCCAGCAACGCCCCTGGCCGTTCGGGGAACTCGAAGCGCATTACCCGCTCATCAGCCCCTGGCGCGGCATGCCCGCCCACGGTATGGCGTACGTGTAGCTTCGCCAGCTCGTTGTCGGTCAGGTCCAGCACGCTGTACCCCTGCTCCCGCAAGCTGGCCAGCAACTGCTCACGTGGGTCGTGCACCGGGTGGGTCTGCACGCCCACGAACAGGCGCGCCTCCTTGCCGGGGTAGAAGCGGTAGTTGAATTCGGTGATCTGCCGCTTGCCCAGTGCCTGGCAAAAGGCCCGGAAGCTGCCCGGCTGTTCCGGAATTGTCACGGCGATGATCGCCTCGCGCTGCTCACCCAGCTCGGCCCGCTCGGCCACATGGCGCAAGCGGTCGAAATTGACGTTGGCGCCAGAGTCGATGGCCACCAGGGTCTGCCCCTGCACACCCTCACGCGCCACGTACTTCTTGATACCTGCCACAGCCAAGGCCCCGGACGGCTCGGTGATCGAACGGGTGTCGTCGTAGATATCCTTGATCGCCGCGCACAGCTCGTCACTGCTCACTGTCACCACCTCGTCGACGAAGTGGCGACACAGCTCGAAGCAATGGGCACCGATTTGCGCCACCGCCACGCCATCGGCAAAGGTGCCGACCTGCGGCAGGATCACGCGTTCGCCGACGGCCATGGCAGCCTGCAGGCAGTTGGAATCCACCGGCTCGACGCCGATCACCTTCACTTCTGGACGCAGGTACTTCACATAGGCGGCGATACCGGCGATCAAGCCCCCACCGCCCACGGGCACGAAGATAGCGTCCAGCGCCCCCGGGCGCTGGCGGAGAATTTCCATGGCCACGGTACCCTGCCCGGCGATCACATCCGGGTCATCGAACGGTGGCACGAAGGTAGCGCCTTCGCTGTCGGCCAGCTTCAGTGCGTGGGCCAGCGCATGCGGGAAGCTCTCGCCATGCAGCACCACATGCCCACCGCGCGAACGCACGCCTTCCACTTTCAACGATGGCGTGGTGGTGGGCATGACGATGGTTGCCTTGATACCCAGATGCGATGCCGCCAAGGCCACGCCCTGGGCATGGTTGCCCGCCGAAGCGGTGATCACGCCGCGCTGACGCTGCACATCGGTCAGACGGGACAGGCGGGTATAGGCCCCCCGAATCTTGAACGAAAACGTAGGCTGCAGGTCTTCGCGCTTGAGCAACACCTGGTTGCCCAGGGTGGCAGACAAGGCCGGAGCCGCTTGCAGGGGCGTTTCGATGGCCAGATCGTACACCGGCGCGGCAAGAATGCGCCGCACCTGCTCCGACAGCAGTTGCTGAGGGGTGACGGTAGTACGAGGGACACTGAAGCTGGTCATCGATGACTCCTTGGCTATTTTCACGTTGCCCAGGAGTCAGAGAGAAGAAACCCGCCTCCAGGGCGGGTTCGGTGCACGTACGCGCTATCCCGCCAAGCTGATAATGGCGGTAATAATAATGGCGTTCACGTGCGGGAATGTATTCATGGTGCTGGAACTTAGCCTGCCTCGCGGCCGAAAGTCAACACTTGGCCTGCTGCGCCGAAAGCGGCACATCGAACACCTTGTCGAAGCCCCACTGGAAGACAAAGGCGTAAACGAAGAAGAACACGAACAGCGCCAGGTTGGTCAGCAGTGCCGCCCACAGGCTCACATCCAGCCAGTACGCCACCAGTGGCAGCAGAATCACCACCAGCCCACCCTCGAAGCCCAGCGCATGCAGCAGGCGCCGCAAGAAGGTGCGCTCACGCTTGTGCTGACGCGCTTCCCAACGTTCGAACACCCAGTTGTAGCCCATGTTCCAGCTCATCGCGATGCCCGACATCAGCACCGACAACACGGTCGACTGCGCCATGCCGGCCCCGAACGCCAGCTCCAGCGCGGGCGCCACGCAGGCGACGGCGATGGCCTCATAGAGAATGGCCTGGACGATCTTGCGGGCCTTGCCTTGCATGTTCAGCTCCCTGAATGAACGACCTGTAAAGCTACAAGATGTAGCTCGCAAGAAAAAGCCCGAAATTTGGACAATCCTATGTTCGGCTGCTTGTATCTATTCCGTACCTGACAGTGACATCTCCTGCAACTTCGTCGAAGGAACGAGCGAGGAAAAGACGATGGCCCACTCTGCCCTGTCGGTGGCTGACACATGAGCCTGGTATTTATCGATTTTCTCACTTACGTGCTGTTCGGCCTGAAGCTCCTGGCGATCACCCTCGCCTCGCTGATGTTTCTGCTGGGCCTGGACGACCTGTTCATTGATCTGTGCTATTGGGGGCGCAAGCTGATCCGGCGTTTTCGCATCTACGACAAGTTCGAAAAGGCCGATGAGAAGCGCTTGTACGAAGCCCCGGAAAAACCTTTGGCCATCATGGTCCCTGCCTGGAACGAAGTCGGCGTGGTCGGTGAAATGGCCCGCCTGGCCGCTTCGACCATCGACTACGAGAACTACCAGATCTTTGTTGGCACCTACCCCAACGACCCGCCAACCCAGGCCGACGTGGACGCGGTGTGCCTGCACTACCCCAACGTGCACAAAGTCGTCTGCGCCCGCCCCGGTCCCACCAGTAAGGCCGACTGCCTGAACAACATCATCGACGCGCTGCTGCGCTTCCAGCAGGACGCTGGCATTGAGTTCGCCGGCTTCATCCTGCATGACGCCGAAGACGTGATCTCGCCCATGGAGCTGCGCCTGTTCAACTACCTGCTGCCGAACAAGGACATGATCCAGATCCCGGTGTATCCCTACGCACCGGAGTGGAAGGGCTTTACTGCCGGCCACTATGTCGACGAGTTTGCCGAAAACCACGGCAAGGACGTGATCGTGCGCGAAGCGCTGACCGGCCAGGTGCCCAGTGCCGGCGTCGGCACCTGCTTCAGCCGCCGCGCCATCAGCGCACTGCTCGAGGACGGTGACGGCATCGCCTTTGACGTACAGAGCCTGACCGAAGACTACGACATCGGCTTTCGCCTGAAGCAAAAGGGCATGAAGTGCATTTTCGCCCGCTATTCCATCACCGACCCAGCGCTGACACTGAAGCAGGAATGGCGCCCGGGCATGAGCCGCGAATTCTCCCAGGTGATTTGCGTGCGCGAGCACTTCCCGCGTGACTGGCAGCATGCCATCCGACAGAAGTCGCGCTGGATCGTCGGCATCGTGTTCCAGGGCACCAGCAATCTCGGCTGGAGCCGAAAAGGTGCGCTCAACTACTTCCTCTGGCGTGACCGCCGCGGGCTGTTTGCCTACCTGCTGAGCTTCCTGGTCAACCTGTTATTGCTGGTGTTGCTGGCCATGTGGCTAGTCACGGTGCTTGCGCCGGAGTCCTGGCGCTTCATGTCGATCCTCAGCGACAGCTGGTTGCTGTCGAACCTGCTGTGGCTGAACGGCCTTTTGCTGCTCAACCGGCTATTCCAGCGCGCCTGGTTCGTCACCCGTTTCTATGGCATCGGCGAGGGCTTGCTGTCGGCGCCGCGGATGATGTGGAGCAACTTCGTCAACTTCTTTGCCAACCTGCGTGCCCTGCGCCAGGTAATGGAAATGGGAGATTCGCGGCGCGTGGCCTGGGACAAGACCACCCACGAGTTCCCCGCCATCGCCGCCCCGGCTCGCACACCACTGGGCCAGCGCCTGGTGGCCAAGGGCCTGATCACCGACGAACAGCTGCAGCAGGCGATCACCAGCCCGGTTCGTCGGCGACTGGGCCGCGAATTGCTACTGCGTGGCTGGCTGAACAGCGAGCAGTTGGTGGCCACCCTGGCCGAGCAACTGGATCTGCCCTGGGCACCGCTGAACCCGTTCAAACTCGACCCGCAACTGATCGCCAAATTGCCACGCAAGCTGGCCACCCATTATGGTGTACTGCCAGTGGACGAAGACGGCGACACGCTGATCCTGGCCAGTGAAAGCCCGGTCAGTCAGGTGTCGCTGGGCGTGATCAGCCGCCAGCTGAAGCGCCCGGTCAAGGCACGCCTGGCTCCCCAGGGCCGGGTAACGCTTGGCCTTCGCTACCACTACCCAAGCCGCTGGCAGCATCAAGAAACCCGAGACATGCTGGCCGTGCTTGAACGCCACCAGGACGACGAAGCGCTGCTGGAACGGGTCTGCCATCATCAAGTGATGCTAGGCGCGCTACTGCAGGTGCGCGGCATGGTCCCTGTCACCCTGTTCAACCAGGCGTTGATCGACTTCGACCCCGAACACCAAAGCCTCGGCGAGCACCTGATCGCCCGCGGCATCATCACCAGACAGGTGCTGGAGCAGGCCCTGATCGAACAGGCCAGTGAACAGCAAGTAGCGATTGATCTGACCCGGGAGGTGGCATGAAGCCGCGTTTTTCCCTCACCTTTACTGGCCTGCTGCTATGCTCCGCCGCCCTGCCCGTTGCCGCTTCGGCGCCGATGACCGACTTCCAGCGGTTCACCAGCTTTCCGTTCATGGACCGCAGTTATCGCGAGGCCAGGAAAGACAACTGGGCTGAAGTCGAGCGCCTGACCCGCCATGTGCTGGGCCGGGTGCCGAACAACGACGAAGCCCGCGCCCTGCTGGTCGAAGCGCTGGCCCACCAGCGCCGTTACAAGGAGGCCCAAGCGCTGGCCGAGCAGCTAGGCAACAGCCCCGAATACGCTGACGCCCTGCTGGAGCTGCGCCTGACCTGGATCGAGCAGGACCCGCCTCCGGCCAGCCAGGTGGAGCAATGGCTGGGCGCCAGCGACGGCAGCCACCGGATACACCTGTGGCAGGCCTACAGCCTGAGCCTGGCCAAGTTTGGAGGCGCTGCCAAAGCACTGGAATGGCTCAACCAGCTGCCGCCCGGGGAGGACGGCCAGGTACTGCGCCTGGCCCGGGCCAACTTTGCCGAACAGTTGCGCAACTGGAAAGAAACCATCGAGCAACTGCAGCCGCTGGCCGACACAGGCCAGTTACCTGCCGAAGACTGGCAACGCCTGGCCAATGCCTATATCCAGCAAGTCGACGAGAAGGGCCTGACTGCGCTGCTGGCCCACGCCCCCTCCGCCGCAGCGGCCAACCGCGCCATTGCCGTCGGCCACCATCAACAGGCCCAACGCTGGCTGCAGTCGCTACCGCCTGATCAGCTGCAGCACCCCGAACAGCGCCAACAACTCTGGCAACTGGCCCGCGAAGGCGACGATGCGGCGCTGGTACGGCGCCTGAGCAACGACCTGCAGCGCCCCTGCCTTGAAACGGTCGACTGGCTGTCACATCAAGACCCGGACCTGGCCCGGGACCAGTTCAAGGGCTGCTCCGCCAGTACCAACCCAAAGGCTTATGCCGTGCTCAGGCAGCGCCTGTATGGCGCCCCACCACCACCCCCGCAGCCGCGCACCGCCGCAGAATGGGAACAACGCTATCGGCAGACCGGCGACTTCGCCGCACTGGAGCAAACCACCTTCCTGTTGACCGAACAGGGCTACGGCGATCACGCACGGCAATTGCTGGAGCAGGCCTACGACCGCCACCAGGGCCGCCTCGACCCATCGCTGCTACAGCGTCTGGGCAACCTGTATGCCCGCAGTGACGGCCCACTGGACAGCCGCCGCATGCTCGGCCTGATACCCCGGGTAAACGCCAACACCCGCGCCCAGTTGCTCGGACGGCTGGCCGAGGCCGGCCAGTGCGATGCCGTGCGCCAGGCAGTGCCGGCCAGCCCGAGCGAACCGGGCCAGTACCGCGCCCTGGGCCGTTGCGCCATGCCCGACCAGCCGGGTGAGGCGGTGGTCTACTACCAGGCTGCCGAGCGCCTGGGCGGTCCTGGCAATCGTCTGCCGCTAGCCTACGCACTCGAAGCGGCCGGCGACTCCGAAACCGCCCGGCCCATCTGGCGCAGCCTGCCAGACAGCGCCTTTACCGATAATGCCCGCCTCACCGCCGCACGCGGCGCGCTGAATGCAGGCGACGCTGATGCAGCGCGCCGCTACTGGGACGCTGCCGCGCACCAAAGCGCCGACGACTGGGCGTTGGGCGCCGCCATCGCCCAGCGCCAAGGTGACCCGCAGACCGCGCTGGGCTTCCAGCGCCAGGCCCTGGCGCACAACCCGCGCGCCGATCACTACTACGCCGCATCCGGCACTGCGCAACTGGCCGGTAACAGTGCGCAGAGCACCGCCTGGCTAGCCGAAGCCGTGCGCCTGGCTCCCGACCAGCCGCGCTATCGCGCCGACTACGGCATGCGCCTGGCTGGCTCGACGGACAAGGCTCAGCGCATGCAATCGATCCCCTACCTTGAGCGCGCCACTCGCGACTTCCCCGAGGACTACCGCCTTGGCGAAACACTTGCCTTGCGCTACGACGAACATGCAGACAGCGCTGCGGCACGCCGCGAACTGCGCCGCATCCTCGACGTAGAGCAGAACCTGGTCGACGGTGATGACGAATACGGCAGCCTGGAGGCCCGCAAGTACCGCCAGCGCCGCGCCCACGAGAGCCTGTCGCGTCGCGACACCATTACCCTGGCCAGCACCTGGTCGCCGGCCGGCACCTCGACCAACGACAAATTTCTCGACAACGGCCAGCGCAGCGGCAGCTCGCGCCGGGCGCAATCGCAGAACGTGCAGTTGGCCATGTGGGACCATGCTCTGGGCGAGGAGCCCAGCCGCAATGGCAGCACCCTGTCAGTGTATGGCCGGGTACTGTTCGGTGGCCAAAGCCGCACCGACTATGCCCAGAGCATGGGTACCGGTGTCGGCCTGCGCTACAAACCGCTCGGCCAGGCCAACCTCAACCTGTATGCCGAGCTTTACCACCAGCGGCAGATCGACGAAACCCACTACCGCGGCCTCAGCCTTGGCCAGTTGCTGAGCCCGGCCAAGGTCGGCGGCAACTGGGGCGATTTGCGCCACCACGCCGAATCGAGCAATGACCTGCTGCTACGCGCCACCGCCTCGTTCCTCGACCAGGGAGGCTGGCGCAACGACTGGCGCATCGATGAGGACGACTGGAACGAACGGTTCCTCTACCTTGATGCTGCCTGGTGGACCCGTGCCGGCGATCATGCCTGGCTGTCGCGCTACCAGCAGGGCCACGCCTGGAAGCTGCCGGGCAGCTCGCCGCAAACCCTCATGCCCTACGGCTTTGTCGAGTTCTCCAGCCAGGACCCCAGCAACGACTGGCGCCAGGACGCCCGCGCCGGGGTTGGCGTGCGCTGGCAATGGTGGTTCGACGACGACCGCTACAACGCCTACCGCGGCTCGCTGAAAGTGCGTGCCGAGTACCAGCAATCGTTGGGCGGTAACCTTTACGAGCGCGCCAACGGCGTGCTGGTCGGTGCGGAGATGACCTTCTGATGCGTGCGCTCATCGCCTTCTGCCTGCTGGCCCTGTGCCTACCGGCCACAGCTGACCAGCGCCTGTTCTACCAACCCCTGAACCGCGATGCCAGCGTCACGCCTGCCCAGTGGCAGCACCTGTGGCAAGCCACCGCGGCCCAAGGTGGCAAAACCCTGATCGTGCAATGGAGTGCCTATGGCGACAGCGATTTCGGCGGAGCCAAAGGTTGGCTGGCCAACAGCCTGCGCACGGCGCGTGCCGAAGGCCTGCAGTTGGTGCTGGGGCTGTACATGGACCCGGCCTACTACCAGCGCCTCGACGAGCTGGATGGCGAAGGCCTGAACAGCTACTGGAAAGCGCAGCTGGGGCGCTCGCTCAGCCAGTACCAGCAACTGCGCCAGGCCTGGCAGTTGCCAGTGGATGGCTGGTACCTGCCCATGGAACTGGACGACCAGCATCTACGCGAGGCCGAACGGCGTGATGCGCTGTACAGCCAGCTACAGGCCTTCAACCGCCAGTTGGACAAACCGTTGCATATCAGCGCCTTCAGCACAGGCAAGCTGTCGCCGCGGGTCAATGCCGTCTGGCTGGATCAACTGGCCGGCTTGGGCTTGACTGTGTGGTGGCAGGATGGCGCCGGCACCGGGCGTTTGCCGGTGTTGGTACGTCAGGGCTATGAGCAGGCCCTACCGTGCCGGGTGGGAGTGGTGCGCGAGGCGTTCCGCCAGGTGAGCGCACCGGATCAGGCGTTTCGGGCAGAGCCTGCCGAGCCCCGGCTGGGTAGCGGGTGCCATGCCGAGGCAGTGTTTGCCCTGCGCTACCGGCCCTGGGCCCAAGGTGTCTTGCCACAGCAATGAGTCGCCAGGGCCGGCCTCTTCGCGGGTGAACCCACAGGCCCCCAAACCGTACGTTCCCTGTAACAGCGGGTTTGCCCGCGAAAGGTCCAGGCCTGAAAAAGTAGTAGCCTCAGGAGCCCCCGATGCTCAAGACCATCGAAGCACACGTACGCCAGCAGGTCGCGCCTGCGGCGCTGCGCGCCGAGTTCCGCCAGCACGAATTCGAGTCCATGCGCTCGTTCTGCCTGCTGGTGTTCTGCATCAGCGTCCTGATCTGGCTGGTCTTCGACCTGATCGTCAGCTTCCTCGGCGGCCAAGGCTTCACCTGGCTGTCCTTTCTGTTCATCACCCTGCTCGGCGGCCTGATCGTGGTGCTGCGTTTCACCCGCCGCAGCCATCACTTCGACGTGCTCAACCTGCTGTTCATTACCGTCATCACCCTGGGCATGCGCCTGGTGATCGAAGGCATCCCGATAGCTCTGCGCCCGGTGTGGTTGGTGCTTGGGGTATCCACCGTCCTGTATGCCATGTCGGTGCTGCCGGTGCGGCGTTGGTCATTCTTCTGCGCCATGGTCATCACCTGGGTGGTGCTTTGTCCGTTCTACCACACCCGCATAGCGCCCGACGGGCTCGAAGGCGCCATGCTGATCAGCTATGCCGTGTTTCTAAGCGGCCTGGTCAGCTACAGCTACCTGCAGATCCGCAAAACCAAGCTGCACAATTTCTACCTGTCCAAGGTGTTGCTGGAGCAAGCCTACGTCGATGCCCTGACCAACATTCCCAACCGCCGCTCGTTCATGGCCCAGGCCGACCGCCAACTGCGGATGGCGACGTCCGGGCAGTTCCTGGCGATGATCGATATCGACAATTTCAAGCGGGTCAATGACCGCTTCGGCCATGACGTGGGCGATGAAGTGCTCAAGCGCGTGGCCCTGCATATCAAGGCGAGCATGGCCGATCAAGCGTTTGCCCGGCTGGGGGGTGAAGAGTTTGCGATCTTCTTTGAAGGGCTGGATCAGCAAGGAGCCGAGCAGCGAGTGGCAGCGCTGTGCCAGCGCGTACGCGAGGACGTTGGCGAGCACCCGGTCACCATCAGCATTGGTCTGGCCAGGGTTGACCGGGGAGAGAGCCTGACTACAGCACTGGTCCGCGCCGACCAGGCGCTATATGAAGCCAAACACACCGGCAAGGATCGCTTTGTATTGTGGTCCAGCCAACTGGCAGAGCAGGATTAGCAGGCCCGGTCCCTTCGCGGGTGCAGCCAACCTATCATCCGGCGGGCAAACGAATCCTGAACTGCGCCCCACCCAGCGCCGACTGTGCCAGAGTCAAGGTGCCACCCTGCCCCTCGATCGCCCGCCGGCTGATTGCCAACCCAAGGCCAAAACCACCGGTGTTGCGATCGCGGCTGCGGTCCAGGCGATAGAACGGCTGGAACACCCGCTCGCGCTCCTCCACAGGCACGCCAATCCCGTCATCCTCCACCGTCAGCAGGCAGGCGCCGTCGGCTTCCAGGCGCAAGCGCAGCAACAGGCTTTCATCGCAATAGCGCATGGCATTGCGCACCAGGTTCTGCACCGCGCGCGCCGTCAGCCGCGGGTCCAGTACAAAGCGCGGCAACTCACCCTCGGCCCGCACTTCCCACTGGATACCCCGGCCATCGAGTTCCTCGGCGAAGCCGCCAAGCACACTGTCGACCAGTTCCAGCAGCGATACCTCCACCCGCTCCCGCGCCTGGTCGGCGTTGTACAACCGGCTGTAGGACAGCAGTTCCAGCACCAGCTCATCCAGCTCGCGCACATGCCCGACCAGCTCCAGCAGGCGCTTGCGGCTGGCTGGCGGCACTTCGTCGAACAGCAGCACCAGGCCGAAATCCAGCCGGGTCAGTGGCGTGCGCAACTCGTGCGATACCGCATTGAGCAGCTCACGCTGCTGGTTGACGTGGCGTTCAAGGTCACTGGCCATGGTGTCGAATACCCCGGCCAGTTCACCAATGTTGGAGTGAGGCGAAATGTGCGTGCGCTCGGCCATCTGCCCCTGGCCCAGGCGCCGAGCGGTCTCTTTGAGGCGCTCCAGATCACGCCAGTGCGGCCAAACCCACAGCAGCAGGCAGCCTAACATGGCTGCACCGATCAATACGGTTACACCCCACGACAGCACGTTGATGTCCAGCGGGTCTGGCGGGGAATGCAGGCGTACCAGCCACTCCCTGTCCAGCGGCGCCAGCACCGTTTCGTAATAGCCCCACTCAGCAATGCGCACTGCGTGCAGACCATGCTCCAGTCGCGCCTGCTCTTCATCGCTCAAACCGGCCTGGTCCATGCGCAGCAGCTGCAGTTGCAGCGGCGCGAAATCACTGGCCAGCTCTTGCTCCACCGCTGGCCACTGCTCACGCGGGGCCTGGCGGAACTGGCGCACGATCAACGCTTGTACACCCTTGGCCTGGTCCAGGTTGTAGGCCATGAACCGGTCGCGGAACAGGCCGACGATGGTGTCAGGGATGAACAGCAACGCGCCGGCGTAGGCGACGATGATCACCAGGTAAAGCCGCACCAGGATCTTGAGCATGGCCGGTCAGCACTCCCACTCGACACGGCTGAACAGGTAGCCCTTGCCCCACACGGTCTTGATCTTGCGCGCTTCGCCGGCGTTGTCGTCGAACTTGCGCCGCAGTTTGGAAATGGCCACATCAACGGAGCGATCGGTGCCATTGAACTCTATGCCACGCAACTGTTGCAGGATACGGTCGCGGTTCATCACCTCACCGGCATTGCGCGCCAGCACCACCAGCAGGTTGTACTCGCCGCTGGACAGCTCCACCTCTTCGCCGCGCCAGCTCACCGTACGCTCATCCAGGTCGATGCGCAGGCCACCGATAAGGATCAGGTCGTTTTCCAGGCGCGGCTCGTGGACACTGCTGCGGCGCAGCAACGTGCGCACGCGGGCCAGCAGCACGCGTGGCTCACAGGGTTTGGTCACGTAGTCGTCGGCCCCCATTTCCAGGCCAAGCACCTGGTCATGGCTGTCGTCGCGGGCCGTCAGCATAAGGATTGGCAGGGTCTGCGACTCCTGGCGCAGCAGCCTGCACAGCTGCAGGCCATCGATGCCCGGCAGCATCAGGTCAAGGATGACCAGGTCAGGCCTTTGCCGACGGTACTCGTCCAGCACATGATCGCCCCGGGCGATCACCTGGACATGGAAGTCGTTGCGTTGCAGGTAGCTGGCGATCAGCTCGGACAGGGCGCTGTCGTCTTCGACCAGGAAAATGTTCGGCATAGGTGCTTGGGAGTCTGGGTTGAAATAAGCCTGTGCAGAATATAGAACCCGACCACTCGACAGGATCATTCTTCACACTTTTTCACACTCGCCCTACAGGTATTAACAGCCGCCCAGGCAGCGTCTGCCTTAGCATATACACGGTCATCATCGGAAGATCCGCATGCCTACTACCCTCTCCCCGTGCCTGCGCCCGTTGGCGCTCATGGCATTGCTGAGCCTGTCCCTGGCCGGTTGCAGCGACAGCGCCGAACCAGACGAACAGGCTCCCACTGCGCAGGTGCGCGTGGAAACCCTGCAACTGCAGCCACTGGCCATCAGCAGTGAACTCAGCGGCCGCATCCTCGCGCCACGCACCGCCGAAGTGCGTGCGCGGGTCGCAGGTGTGGTGCTCAAGCGGGTGTACCGCGAAGGCAGCGACGTCAAGCAGGGTGATGTACTGTTCCTGATCGACCCGGCGCCGTTCAAGGCCGACCACGACAGCGCCCGCGCCACGCTGGCCAAGGCCGAGGCCACCCGGTACCAGGCGCGCCTGCAAGAACAGCGCTACCGCGAACTGGTCGACGACAAAGCCGTCAGCCGCCAGGAGTACGACAACGCCAAGGCCAGTTTCCTGCAGGCCGATGCCGAAGTGGCCGAAGCCAGGGCGGCGCTGGAGCGCGCCCGGTTGAACCTCGGCTATGCCACCGTGACCGCGCCGATTTCCGGCCGTATCGGCCGCGCCCAGGTCACCGAAGGCGCGCTGGTCGGGCAAAACGAAACCACCCCGCTGGCGACCATCCAGCAGCTGGACCCGATCCATGCCGATGTCACCCAGTCTACCCGTGAGCTCAACGCGCTGCGCCGCGCCCTGCGCGCTGGCGAATTGCAACAGGTGGGCGACGGCCAGGCACGCGCCACGCTGATCCAGGATGACGGCAGCGCCTACCCGCTGCCGGGCAAGCTGCTGTTCTCCGACATCAGCGTCGACCCCAGCACCAACCAGATCACCCTGCGCAGCGAGTTCCCCAACCCGGACCTCGACCTGCTGCCTGGCAGCTACGTGCGGGTACGCCTGGAGCAAGCGGTGCAACCCAAGGGCCTGAGCGTGCCGCAACGCGCCATCCTGCGCGACAGCGCCGGTGTGCCCAAGGTGCTGGTGGTAGACCCGCAAGCCCGGGTCAGCGACCGCCAGGTTGTACTGGGCAGCGCCCAAGGCGACCGCTGGATCGTCAGCGAGGGCCTGGCGGCCGGCGAGCGGGTGGTGGTCGAGGGCCTGCAGCACGTCAAGGCCGGTGACCAGGTGCAGGTCGACAATACGCCCGCTGCCCCACCCATCGCACAGCATACCGGCCAGTGAGGGCCTGATTCATGCCGCAATTCTTCATCGATCGCCCGGTATTCGCCTGGGTGGTCGCACTGTTCATCCTGCTGGCCGGCGCGCTGGCCATCCCGCAACTGCCGGTGGCCCAGTACCCCAACGTGGCACCGCCGCAGGTGGAAATCTACGCCGTGTACCCAGGTGCCTCGGCGGCGACCATGGACGAAAGCGTGGTCAGCCTGATCGAGCAGGAGCTCAATGGCGCCGACAACCTGCTGTACTTCGAATCGCAGAGCAGCCTGGGCAGCGCCACCATCACTGCCACCTTCGCCCCGGGCACCCACCCGGACCTGGCTCAGGTCGATGTGCAGAACCGCCTGAAGGTGGTCGAGTCGCGCCTGCCACGCCCAGTTACCCAACAGGGCCTGCAGGTAGAGAAAGTGTCCACCGGCTTCCTGCTGTTGGCGACCCTCACCTCCGAAGACGGCAAGCTCGATGAAACCGCGCTGTCGGACATCCTTGCACGTAACGTGATGGACGAAATCCGCCGCCTCAAGGGCGTCGGCAAGGCCCAGTTGTATGGCTCCGAACGGGCCATGCGCATCTGGATCGACCCGCGCAAGCTGATCGGGTTCAACCTCACGCCCAACGATGTGGCCGAAGCCATCGCCGCGCAGAACGCCCAGGTCGCCCCTGGCAGCATCGGCGATCTGCCCAGCCGCAGCACCCAGGAAATCACCGCCAACGTGGTGGTCAAAGGCCAGTTGAGCAGCCCCGAAGAGTTTGCTGCGATTGTCCTGCGTGCCAACCCGGACGGCTCAACGGTCACTATAGGGGATGTCGCCCGGGTTGAAATCGGTGCCCAGGAATACCAGTACGGCACGCGCCTGAACGGCAAAACGGCCACCGCCTTCAGCGTGCAGTTGTCGCCCGGCGCCAACGCCATGGAAACCGCCACCCTGGTGCGGGCGAAGATGCAGGACCTGGCGCGCTACTTCCCGAAAGGCGTCAAGTACGACATCCCCTACGACACCTCGCCGTTCGTCAAGGTGTCGATCGAGCAGGTCATCAACACCCTGTTCGAGGCCATGCTGCTGGTGTTCGCAGTCATGTTCCTGTTCCTGCAGAACCTGCGCTACACGCTGATCCCGACCCTGGTCGTGCCGGTAGCATTGATGGGCACCTTCGCCGTGATGCTGGCCTTGGGCTTCTCGGTCAATGTGCTGACACTGTTCGGGATGGTGCTGGCCATCGGCATTCTGGTCGACGATGCCATCGTGGTGGTAGAGAACGTCGAGCGCATCATGGCCGAAGAAGGCTTGCCCCCCAAGCAAGCCACGCGCAAGGCCATGAGCCAGATTAGCGGTGCAATCGTCGGCATCACACTGGTGCTGGTGGCGGTATTCCTGCCCATGGCCTTCATGCAAGGCTCGGTGGGGGTGATCTACCAGCAGTTCTCGCTGTCGATGGCGGTGTCGATCCTGTTCTCGGCGTTTCTCGCCCTCAGCCTGACCCCGGCTTTGTGCGCCACCCTGCTCAAACCCGTGGCCAAGGGCGAGCACCATGAACGCAAAGGCTTCTTCGGCTGGTTCAATCGCCGCTTCGAAAGCATGAGCAACGGCTACCAGCGCTGGGTGGTGCAGGCGCTCAAGCGCAGCGGCCGCTACCTGCTGGTGTACGCGGTGCTGCTGGCGGTGCTGGGCTACGGCTTCAGCCAGCTGCCTACGGCGTTCCTGCCCACTGAAGACCAGGGCTACACCATCACCGACATTCAACTGCCGCCGGGCGCCAGCCGCATGCGCACCGAACAGGTAGCCGCGCAGATCGAGGCGCATAACACCGAAGAACCGGGCGTGGGCAACACCACCTTGATCCTGGGCTTCAGCTTCTCCGGTAGCGGGCAGAACGCGGCGCTGGCCTTCACCACCCTCAAGGACTGGTCCGAGCGCAGCGCCGACGACAGCGCTCAGTCGATCGCCGATCGCGCGACCATGGCCTTCACCCAGCTCAAGGACGCGATAGCCTACTCGGTACTGCCGCCGCCCATCGACGGCCTCGGTGAGTCGACCGGTTTCGAATTTCGCCTTCAGGACCGTGGCGGCATAGGCCACGCCGAGCTGATGGCTGCCCGTGACCAGTTGCTCGAAAGCGCCAGCAAAAGCAAGGTGCTGACCAACGTGCGCGAAGCGTCGCTGGCGGAAAGCCCGCAGGTACAACTGGAAATCGACCGCCGCCAGGCTAACGCACTGGGGGTGTCGTTTGCCGATATCGGCACGGTGCTGGACGTGGCCGTGGGCTCCAGCTACGTCAACGATTTCCCCAACCAGGGCCGTATGCAGCGGGTGGTGGTGCAAGCCGAAGGTAACCAGCGCAGCCAGGTCGAAGACTTGCTGAACATTCACGTGCGCAACGACAGCGGCAAGATGGTGCCACTGGGCGCGTTCGTTCAGGCCCGGTGGGTCAGCGGCCCGGTGCAGCTGACCCGCTACAACGGTTACCCGGCGGTGTCGATCTCAGGCGAGCCAGCCGCCGGCTACAGCTCGGGCGAGGCCATGGCCGAAGTCGAGCGGCTGGTGGCGCAGCTACCGGCCGGTACCGGCCTGGAATGGACCGGCCTGTCACTGCAGGAGCGGCTGTCCGGTAGCCAGGCCCCCCTGCTGATGGCGCTGTCGCTGCTGGTGGTGTTCCTGTGCCTGGCTGCACTGTACGAAAGCTGGTCGATCCCGACTGCGGTGCTGCTGGTCGTTCCGCTCGGTGTGCTCGGTGCGGTGCTGGCGGTGACCTTGCGCGGCATGCCCAACGACGTGTTCTTCAAGGTTGGCCTGATCACCCTGATCGGCCTGTCGGCGAAGAACGCCATCCTGATCATCGAGTTCGCCAAGCATCTGGTAGACCAGGGCGTGGACGCCGCCGACGCCGCCGTGCAAGCGGCCCGCCTGCGCCTGCGGCCGATCGTGATGACTTCGCTGGCGTTCATCCTCGGCGTGGTACCTCTGGCCATCGCCAGCGGCGCAAGCTCTGCCAGCCAGCAGGCGATTGGCACCGGGGTGATCGGCGGCATGCTCAGCGCCACGCTGGCGGTGGTGTTCGTGCCGGTGTTCTTCGTGGTGGTGATGCGCCTGTCACAGCGACGCCAGGCGCATGACAGCGACGGGCAACCCGTGCCCCGCGAAAGCTGACTGGACAAGCCCCGCGTGAAATGGGAGGGTTCCCGGCAATGACTGCCCGGAACCCTTTTTCATGCCTGACGCACTCCCCCCCTGCTCCATCCTCATTCTCGCCGGTGGCCGCGGCCAGCGCATGGGCGGCCGTGACAAGGGCCTGGTGGACTGGCAAGGCGAGCCGTTGATTGCACATGTTCATCGAGTGGTGCGGCCACTGAGCGACGACCTGGTGATTTCCTGCAATCGTAACCAGGCGGCTTACCGGCCATACGCCGACCGGTTGGTGGGCGATGCAGAAGCCGACTTCCCCGGGCCGCTGGCGGGGGTGATTGCCGGGCTCAGGGTGGCGCGTCATGGGTGGGTGGTGGTGCTGGCCTGCGATGCGCCGCTGGTTGATCGCGAATTGATCGAGGGCCTGCTGCGGCTGGCAGTGACCGGTAACAGCGCGGCAATGGTGCGTCAGGGTGGTTTCTGGCAGCCGATGTTCAGCGTACTGCCCAAGCGGGTGTTGCCGGTGTTGGAGCAGGCCTGGGCAGCAGGTGAGCGAAGTTTGCAGAAGGCCCTGCTGCGCGAGGCGGTGCAAGGGCTGGAGTGCGCCGAGAGTGATCGCCGGCTAAGCAACTTCAACAGCCCGGACCGGCTGCAAGACTGAGGGCATGACATCGCCCCAACAGGTAATCCACAACACTTAAGGACTGTGATGATCTTGTGGGAGCGGGCATGCCCGCGAATACGGTGGCGGCAGCAACAGTGAATGGCCAGGGGGACGGGCTAGCAGGGCCGGCCCTTTCGCGAGTAAACCCGCTCCTACAGGCTACCGCGCACAAGGCTGTTGCCTTCAGCTTGCGCACGTAAAAGGTCATCTGGAAGACAGCTCTTCGACACTAATCTCGCGCATCCGGAATTTCTGCACCTTGCCCGTAACCGTCATCGGGAACGCGTCGACAAAACGGAAATACCGGGGCACCTTGAAGTGTGCAATCCTTGCCCTCGCCCACTCACGCAACGCTTCTTCACTGGCAGTATGCCCCGGGTGCAGCCGCACCCAGGCCACGATCTCTTCACCGTACTTGCTGCACGGCACGCCAATCACCTGCACATCGGCCACCGCCGGGTGGGTGAAGAAGAACTCCTCCAGCTCGCGCGGGTAAATGTTCTCGCCGCCGCGAATGATCATGTCCTTGCTGCGCCCGACAATACACACATAGCCATGCTCGTCCATCATCGCCAGGTCGCCGGTGTGCATCCAGCCGTCTACGTCGATGCTCTCGGCGGTGGCTTTGGGGTTGTTCCAGTAACCCAGCATCACGCTGTAGCCGCGAGTGCACAGTTCGCCGATCTCGCCACGCGGGACAGTGTTGCCTTCGGTGTCCACCACCTTGCTCTCCAGCCGGGGCTGGGTGCGACCGACGCTAGTCACGCGACGCTCCAGGTCGTCAGCGGCACCGGTCTGCAAGGACACCGGGCTGGTCTCGGTCATGCCATAGGCAATCTGCACTTCGGCCATGTGCATCTCGCCAATCACTCGGCGCATCACCTCGATCGGGCAGGTCGCGCCGGCCATGATCCCGGTGCGCAGGCTCGACAGGTCGAATTCACTACGCTGCGGATGGTCCAGTTCGGCAATGAACATGGTCGGCACGCCATACAGCGCAGTGGCTTTTTCCTGCGCCACTGCCCGCAACGTGGCTAGCGGGTCGAAGGCATCGCTGGGGTAAATCAATGCGCTGCCGTGGGTCATGCAGCCGAGGTTGGCCATGACCATGCCGAAGCAGTGATACAGCGGCACCGGCACCACCAGCCGATCGTGCTCGGTGAGGCCCAGGCTTTCGCCGACCATGTACCCGTTGTTGAGGATATTGCTGTGGCTAAGGGTGGCTCCCTTGGGGAAACCGGTGGTGCCTGAGGTGTACTGGATGTTGATCGGGTCGTCGCAATGCAGTTGTGCCTGGCGTGCGGCCAGGGCCTCCCCGCTGACAACCTCGGCACGGGCCTGCAATGCGTTCCAGGCCAGAAACCCGGGCGGTGGCGACAGCGCCAGGCTGACCACGCCACGCAGCTCGGGGAAGCGCTCACAGATCAGCGCGCCCGGTTGGCGGCTGGCCAGGCCCGGGAGCAGGCCCTGCAGCATGGCGTGGTAATCGGAGGTCTTGAAGGCGTCGGCACAGATCACCCAGCGGCAGCCGGACTGGCCAAGGGCGTAGTCCAGTTCGCTGGAACGGTAGGCCGGGTTGATGTTGACCAGGATCGCGCCAACCTTGGCGCTGGCGAACTGGGTAATGCACCACTCGGCGCAGTTGGGTGCCCAGATGCCAAGACGGTCACCGGGCTGCACGCCCAGGGCCAGCAGCGCGCGGGCGTGCTGGTCGACGGCGTCGCCCAGTTGCCGCCACGTGTAGCGCAGGGCCTGATGGTGCACCACCAGCGCCTCACGGTCGGGGAAGCGGGCCACGGTGGCGTCGAAGGCGTCGCCGATGCATTGGGTCAGCAGGGGCTTGTCCTGGTTGCCCTGGGTGTAGCTTGGCTGGGGCATGGGCGTTCTCTTGTTGTTCTTGTGTTTTCTGTGCTGGCTTCTTCGCGGGTGAACCCGCTCCTACAAAAAGCTGCACCGGCCTCAAATGTGGCGCCGTCCTTTGTAGGTTTACCCGCGAAGAAGCACACACCGTTTTAGCGAACGAACACCTGCGGCGTCGTGGTAGACATGTCACCACCCGGCAGCTTGATGTTCTTCACCTTTTCCAGCGTATCCGGGTTGAACACCGCCAGGTCATTGAAGGTGCCACCCAGGTAAAGCTTGTCGCCCTTCTTGTCGAACGTCACGCAGTAGTAGGTGTGCTCCAGATTAGCCGCCTTGATCAGCTTGCGCTGTTTGATGTCGTACTTGGCCAGGCGGTTGAGCACGCCGTAGATCTGGTTCGGGTCCTTGGGCGAGCGCAGGCCGGTGAAGTACAGCTCGGTCAGGTCGGCGAACTCCTGGGTGTGGGTCTTACCGGTCTTAAGGTCGATGCTCAGGTAGCCATACAGCGGTTCGGCGGTGGCCGGGTCCTGCTTGTCATCCTTGAATTTGGCAATGGTGTACAGCATGGTGAACTCATGGCGCGGGCTCTGGTGCGGCCAGAAGTACAGCACATCCGGGGCGCTGTAACCTTTGCGGTTCCAGTTGCGCAACGGCAGGGCCACCGTGTATTTGCCGGTCTTCACGTCCATCTTGTAAATATCCGGCCCGGCAACGTACAGGCTGCCATCGTCGGAGGCGCGCATCAGATACACCTGGCGCGGCATCGGGAAGGTGCGTACGGGCTTGGCCTGAAGGCCATCAGCGGTGCTGAACACCTCCAGCCGCGGTGGTTTGACCACGTAATGGTCGTTCAGCATCTGGGTCGGGTTGACCGTGGCGTACACCTCTTTGCCATCGGGGCTGATGGCGAACGAGTATATCGACCGGCCAACTTCACCGGCTACGCTGGACAGGTTGGCGTGGAAGGTGTTCTTGCAGGTGTCCAGGTCAATGCCGTAGATGTCGCCGTAATGGTTGTTGAGCACGTAGGCGGTGCGGTTGTCCGGCGCCATCATTGCGGTGCCAGGGCCGAACTTGTCGGGCATCCGGCAGCTTTTGAAGACCGTGTCACTGGCCACATCGACCACATGCAGGTTGTTTGGGTAGTTGGTCACGATCATGTATTCGTGGCCAGCCTTCAGTGCCGGGCCAGTGTCGTCGGCCTGTGCCAGCCCGGCGCAAGCCATGGCGGCGATGGTGAGCGCCAATGGCGCGCAGCGTCCAGCTTTCATGCGGTTTCCCCTTGTCATTCTTGTTGGGCCGTCACTTGTCTTTCGGGAACACGGTGCCGAGGTTGCGCCAGTCCTCTGCCGAGTTGGTCGCCTGGGCGTTCCAGTCCTGGTAGGTGCTCATCATGTCCGGCACCTGGGCCGGCCACCAGCAAGGGTCGGAACAACCATAAAGGTCAGCCTCCATCGGCTGGCACAGCGAGCTCACGCCGCCAAAGGCGTCCACCTCCCAGCCCGGGTCGGTAGTGGCCGTGCAGCCTGCCACCGCGCTCATTGCCATCACTTCTTCGACACGGTCTTCGGCGGCGGCCTGCTCCAGGATGCGCGCCTTGTTGTTCAGGGGCTTCAAGTGCTTCATGTCAATGCGCCTTCCGCGGGGTGATGTAGCGATCGATGAAGGCCGGGTTGACGGCCATGATGCGGCTGTAGACTTCAATGCCGAAGTCCACCCAGTCGCGCATCAGTTCGCAGTAGTGGTAAGTCGGGTGCTGCGGGTCGCCGTAGCGCGCATAGCTTTCGTGGTAGCAGCCGCCGGAGCACAGGTTGCGAATACGGCAGCTTTCACAGCCGGTGTTGCTGCGGTCCAGGCGCTGCGACAGGAAGTCGTTGAGCTGCGCCTGCTTCACGCCCTGGTGCACGTTACCGAAGGTGGGCAGGCTGGAGCCGGTGAAGCGGTGGCACAGGTTCAGCTCACCTTCGTGGTCCACCGCCAGCATCTTCAACCCGGCGCCACACGGCAGGGCCTTCTTGTGGCCTTCGTGGATGTCGGTGATCAACTGGTGCAGGTTGGAGAAGCCGATGTTGCGGTGCTCCAGTGCCGCCTCCAGGTAGCGCCGGCCGAGTGCCTTCATGTTGGCGAAGACCTGCACCAGCTCTTCGCCAGTCAGGTTGAAGTCGGCCATGTCGCCGGAGGTAACCGGGGCAAAGCCAACCTCGGCGAATCCCATTTCGTTGAACAGGTGGTTCCAGATGGTTTCAACGTCGGTAATGCCACGGGTCAGCGTAACCCGCGCCCCCACCGGCCGGCTGGTGTAGCGCGACAGCAGCAGGTCGGCCTTGCGCCGCACCACGTCATAGGTGCCCTGCCCGCCCACGGTAATACGGTTGCGGTCGTGCACGGTCTTGGGGCCATCGATGCTGATCGACAGGCCAAAGCGGTGGGCGTTGAGCCAATCGATGATTTCTTCGGTCAGCAAGGTAGCGTTGGTGGTCATGATGAACTCCACCTGCTTGCCCGCTTCGGCGAAACGCCGCTCGCAGTAAGCCACCATGTGCTCGATCAACGGCCGGTTGGACAGCGGTTCACCACCGAAGAACACCACGCTGTAGCGCTGCTCGTTGGGTGATTCCTTGAGCAGCATCTCCACCGAGGCTTCGGCGGTGGCGGTGCTCATCTTTTTGCCGGCGGAAGGCTTGTCCAGGTCTTCCTTGTAGCAATAGGTGCAGCTGAGGTTGCAGCCGGTGTTGACGTTGAGCACCACGGTGTTCAGCGCGGTGCGCTCGACCTGCCTGAGGGCGATTTCCGGGGTCAGCGGCGAGCCGTCGCTGACCAGCTCCAGCGCGATCAGCTCGCGCAGGGTGTCCTGGATATCGTCGCCGGCAAACTGCTGGCCAAGGCGCTGCATCAGCTCCTCGGCCGAGCAGCCTTGCTGGCGCAAGGTGTCGATGATGCCGCCGGTCACCGCATCAGCGGTGAACAGCGAACTGCTGGGGATGTGGAACAGCATGCGGTCGGCATCAACCTGTACTTCGTGCAGGTTGCGTTCGACCAGGTTCAGTAGTACGCCCATGGCGACCTCCCGATAATCGATCCGTTGGAAAACCGTTGCAGCCTGCCGTTATGGCAGCGGCGGGTTGTTCCAGCGCTGTACGGTGACGATCATGTGCCCTTCGCCGGTCTGGCCACCGTCGGCCAGCGTGGCGATGACCTTGAGGTTACCGGCGTTGTTGGTCATCATCTTGCGCTCCGGGTTGGGCCCGGCGCCGCCTGGCACGAACACGCCATCGGCCTGCATCTGCCCGGCGAACTTGACGTCTTCATCCTCGACAGCACGCTCGTTGAACGGCTCGACCTTCCAACTTGCCGGCAGGTAACCGATACGCAATGGCTGGCCATCGGCATCCTTGCCCCAGGCTTCAGCCTCGAAACGCCCCTGCACTTTCGGCACGGAGGCGCCGTTCTCGCCAATGCGCGCGATGGAGAACGCCGGCACGACCTTCACTTCGTCGACTTTGTCGTAAACCGCCAGGTTCACGCCCTTGAGCGCACCTACCGCCACCTCGCGCAGGCCTGGCCTGGCATCGGCCGCGGCGCGGGCCTTGACCCTTACCAAGGTCGGGGTCTGCTCCAGCACTTCGGTCACTTCCACCCCGGCGCCCAGGTCCGGCTTGCCAGACAGGCCGCTGCCAACCAGGGTAATTTCGCTTTCGCCGCCGGCCTTGATGAACGCCGGTTGCACCGCCAGCAACTGCGCCTTGCCTTCCTTCACGGCGCTGAAGTCCAGGCCGCGCTCATCGTGATCGGCTTCGAACATACGGCCTTTCATTTCGCCATCCAGCGCAGCGAACACCTGACGCAGGTTGGTATCGCCAACCTTCACATTGCCGCGCCATTCATAACCGTTGTACAGGATGGCCGAGCCGCTGCCGTTGAACGGTGTACCGTCGGCGTAAGCACCCTTGACCTCGACCTTGAAGGTATCGCCCTCTCCGGCCGTGACGCTCATCACCCCACGTACATCGCCCTTGGCCAGCATATGGCCGCTGAATGCCCACTGCCCCGGCAGTACGTCCGCCTTGGGTTTGGCCTTCTGCCATTCGGCCCAGGCGGTGCTTTCCATCGGGTAACGCTTGGCAAGGTCCGGCACCACTTGCTGCAGGGCGATCGGCAGCCAGTCGCGGTCACGCGCCTGGGCCTGGTATTCAAGGGACGGCCATTGGCCAAGGTGGAAGTTGACCAAGTGTTCCCACTCCTTGGCCGGACGCCGTTGCAAGGCAACACGAGCACCCGAGTGGCAACGGCCACAGGTCTCGCTGAGCTGGGTGTCGAAGTGCTCGACGGTATTGAGCCGGCGCTCCATGGCGTAACGCACGCCATCGGTTTCGCTAGGCGCCAGGCCCTGCTTGTCGGCCAGGTATTTGACCAGCGTGCGACGGTCGTCGTCGCTGATCTGGAGGCCATGCATCACCTGCATGCGGGCGATGCTCATCAGCCAGCCTTCCGGCGTCTTGCGCTGGTGGCTGATGCGGCTATAGGTGTCGTTGCCTTCGGGGATATGGCACCCCATGCACTTGTTCTGCAACAGGCTCGGGCCCTGCTCGGCCGCCATGGCCTGGGTGCTCAGCAGCGCGGCGGCGACCAGCGCCAGTTTGCCCGCATGCCGCCGGAGTCGAGTCGTCTTCAAGGTCAGACCTCCACGGTTGTTGTTCTTATCGTTTTCGCACGCTTTGGTACAGCAGGTGTGCATGTGACGGTTGTGATACAGGAACTGTGCCAGTTGCGGTAAAAGCGTTTCCTTTCAACCTTTTAAGCGGTTTTCGAGGTTTGGCCAGCAGCCAAGTTGGCCATTTGCAGCGTGCCATTTCGCGACAGGGTGTTTCATGTTGAGACAGGGCCCGCGAAGACGCCGAACAGCCACTGTTTCACCACCGTCTCACACCGTCTCAATGTGCAACAGCGCAACCCGGCAATCGCGACCTTGCGCTCAGGCAAAACCCAACGCCCACAACGCTTTGCGGCCATCTGCCCACGTTGGCACGGCCATTGCGCCAGTGCCCGTCACATCCAATGACAAGAGGCACAGCCCCATGCTTTCCGAACTGCCCATCCTGCCTGCCACCCGCGCCTTTCTCGAACGCAAGCTGAAGATGCGCATCGGTGCCGACTGGCAGGACGCCGCCAGCGGTCGAACCCTGTCGTTCCGCAACCCGGCCACCGGCGAGGTGCTGGGTGAAGTGCCGGCCGCCGAGGCCGAAGATGTCGACCGCGCCGTGCGCGCTGCGCGCCAGGCCTTCGACGACTCGCCCTGGAGCCGCATGCGCCCACGCGAGCGGCAGAACCTGCTGTGGCGCCTGGCCGACCTGATGGAGCGCGATGCGCGTCAGCTGGCCGAACTGGAATGCCTGAACAATGGCAAGAGCGCCGCCGTGGCCCAGGTGATGGACGTGCAACTGGCCATCGACTTTCTGCGCTATATGGCGGGCTGGGCCACCAAGATCGAGGGTAGCACCGTCGAAGCGTCCATGCCGCTGATGCCCAACGACCAGTTCCACGGCTTCGTGCGCCGCGAAGCAGTGGGCGTGGTTGGCGCCATCGTTGCCTGGAACTTCCCACTGCTGCTGGCCTGCTGGAAGCTCGGCCCGGCCCTGGCCACCGGCTGCACCGTAGTGCTCAAGCCTGCCGATGAAACCCCACTGAGCGTGCTCAAGCTGGCCGAGCTGGTCGACGAGGCCGGCTACCCGGCCGGCGTGTTCAACGTGGTTACCGGTACTGGCCTGAACGCCGGCGCCGCGCTCAGCCGCCACCCCGGCGTAGACAAACTGACCTTCACCGGCTCCACCGAGGTCGGCAAGCTGATCGGCAAGGCGGCCATGGATAACATGACCCGCGTCACCCTGGAGCTGGGCGGCAAGTCGCCGACCATCGTCATGCCTGATGCCAACCTGCAGGAAGCCGCAGCCGGTGCGGCCACGGCGATCTTCTTCAACCAGGGCCAGGTGTGCTGCGCAGGCTCGCGACTGTATGTGCACCGCAAGCACTTCGACAACGTGGTGGCCGACATCGCCGGGATCGCCAATGCCATGAAGCTGGGCAACGGGCTGGACCCGGCGGTGCAGATGGGCCCGCTGATTTCAGCCAAGCAGCAGGACCGCGTCACTGGCTACATTGAGCTTGGCCGCGAACTGGGCGCCACTATCGCCTGCGGGGGTGAAGGATTCGGGCCTGGTTACTTCGTCAAGCCGACGGTGATTGTCGATGTGGACCAGCGTCATCGCCTGGTGCAGGAAGAAATCTTCGGGCCGGTGCTGGTGGCGATGCCATTCGATGACATCGACGAAGTGATCGGCATGGCCAACGACAACCCCTACGGCCTGGGTGCAAGCATCTGGTCCAACGACCTGGCCGCGGTGCACCGAATGATCCCACGCATCAAGTCCGGCTCGGTGTGGGTCAACTGTCACAGCGCCCTCGACCCAGCACTGCCGTTTGGTGGCTACAAGATGTCCGGCGTCGGTCGCGAGATGGGCGCAGCGGCCATCGAGCATTACACCGAGCTGAAATCGGTGTTGATCAAGCTCTGATCCTTTTCCTGTGCCGGCCTCTTCGCGGGTGAACCCGCTCCTACATCAGATAACACATGCCTTGTAGGAGCGGGTTCACCCGCGAAGAGGCCGGTACAGGCGATACAAAAACAACAATAACAACCATGGAGCAAACCCATGAGGCACACACTCGCCTGCACATTGGCCCTGCTGTTAACCGCACCCGCCACCCACGCCTACGAGCTGTACAACCACGATGGCACCAGCCTCAACGCCAACCTCGAAGCCCTGTTCGGCGTCTTCCATAGCGAGGAAAGCTTCAACCAGGCCGGCAACCGCCAACCCGGCAGCACCGCCTGGCAGGAAGGCTACGTAAAATACGGCCTCAGCGGCAGCCAGACCCTGGCCGATAGCGGCACCCTCTACGGGGCCTTCAGCCTGCTCAGTTCCGCCACCTGGGGCGATGGCGACGCCGCCGGCCTGACCTTGGGCGACGAACGTCGCACCGCCATCGAAGACCTGTACCTGGGCTGGCGCTCGGCCAACCTGTTTCCGGCGCTGGGTGAAGATGGCGTCGACATTTCCGGTGGCCGCCAGGTCGTCACCCTGGGTGATGGTTTCCTGATCCAGGGTGACCCGGTAAACCTGGGCAAGGTCGACCTGGGGGCCAACTTCGATCGCGGCGGTGCCTACTACCTTGCTGCACGCAAGGCCTTCGACCGCACCGCCGTGCTGCGCCTGGGCGGTAACCAGGGCTGGCGCGGTGACCTGATGTGGTTGAAGTCCGACAACCACTACCAGGCCGACACTTCCCTGGCGGTAGCCAACCTGGAGCACGTCACCGACACCGGTACCGTCGGCCTGAGCTGGATCCGCGGCCTCGACGTGGACCAGCGCTATGCGCAGATCATGGGCCTGGAACACCGCGACGGCATGGACACCGCCAGCCTGCGCGGGCGCGGCAACCTGGGCGTCAAAGACCTGGAGCTGGCCGCCGAGTACGTGACCCAGGACAAGAGCGGCGGGCGCGAGAATGCCTGGTACCTGGAGGGCAACTGGACCTTCTCCCAATTGCCCTGGTCACCTACGGCCACCTACCGCTACAGCCGCTTCTCCGAAGGCTTCGACCCGCTGTTCTATGGCCTGAGCCGGGGTTACGGCACCTGGTTCCAGGGTGAAGTGGCAGCCAACTATGCCGGGCCGTTCAACAAGAACAGCCAGGTGCACCATGTAGCGCTGAAGGGCAAGCCACGGGACAACCTGACCGTCGGCGCGCTGTACTTCGACTTCGACACGCTGGACACCGACCAGGGCAACCTTGGCGGGCGCGAGCTGGACCTGTATGTGGAATGGATGGTCAACGACCACCTGCTGATCAGCCCGGTGGTGGGGTTCTACAAGCCGGAGCGCAGTGCGGCCAATGGCGGCACGCAGCTGGGTGGGCGGGATACCGGGACTTACATGCAACTGGTCGTCGGTACCTTCTTCTGATCCGACATCCTGGGGCTGCTTCGCAGCCCCGACAATCTCAAACCAACCCCTGCTCCCCCAGCCACCGCCGCACCATCCTCTGCTGTTCACCCGCAAGCCCTGACAACACCGCCTCAACAGGCCGGCCACTGCGTATTTTTTGCACCACAGGTGCCAGTTCCACCCCCTGCAAATGCCACACCCCCAACGGCTGATCCGCTGTCACCACCACCTCTGCTGCATCCACCAGCCCATCACGCAGTACAGGCCGTCGCTCAACCCGCACCGCTTGCCAATCAGCCGCCTGATGCAGGGGGTGCGCATCCGGCCAACCCTGGCGCCGGGCCCAGAACGGTTGCCCCACCCGGCGTTGTTCCTGGGCATAGAAATCCCGGCCAATGCGGGCAAAACGCAGGAACAGCTGCTCGACCCGCTGCTGGTGAAACTGCCGCGCCAGCTCAGCCCGCTCAGGCCTGCGCAGCAACGTATTGATCACCACCGGCGCCTGCAATGCCGAAGAGAGCGACTGAAAAATCCCGTTGCCCGACAGCGGGTCAACGGCCATCGCGGCATCCCCCACCCGGATCCAGTCCTGCCCGACACATTCACCTGCCAGAATGGCGGTACTGCTGCGTGCATGCACCTGTGCCGGGATCAATGCCTGACCGTCGAACAGCTCGGCTACCAACGCGCTGCGGCCCCGCAACGCCACGCAGTAAGCTGCCAACCCAGCTTTCCCCGGCAGCCCGGCAGCCTCCTGGGTGACTTGCCAGTAACAGCGGCCATCTTCCAGCCGTGCCATCCACGCCCAACCATCCTCCAGGCTCTCCACCGCCGACGCAGGCGCACCGGGGCTACCCTGCCAGACATTGAGCAAGCTGACCGTTTCCGGCCCACGCAGGCGGTCTGCGGCCAGGGGAGCCTGTCGGCCTCGGGCCTCAACCAGGAAATCAGCGGTCAGCACCTGCCCATCGTCCAGGCGCACATGATGACCGCCCCCCTTCACGACCTCACGCACCCGCCCCTCGACCACACGTACACCTGCGCGCTGAAGGTCTTCGCGCAACGCCTGGTCAAAGCGTTGCCGGTCGAGCAAAAACTCCTGGTTCATGTGCAGGTGCTGGCCGTTCCAGTGCACCTGGCGGGTGGCCGGCATGGCCGCTTGGCTCAAGGCCCCGCCAAGCCCTGCGTGCCGCAAGCCCTCCAGCACCCGCAGCGAAACGCCTTCAACTGCCGCGAAACGGCGCCACTCCGACACCACTGTCACGGTGTGACCCAGCCGCCGCAAGCCAATGGCCGTGGCTGCACCCGCAGGGCCGGCCCCCAGCACCACAATGCGCGGCTCAACCATGGCTGGGCCCTCGACGCTCTGGGCCGATGAAAGCCGCGTGATCGCGCAACCAGTCATGGACCTGCTGGCGATCCCTGCCCGGCTCGTCACGCAGCAAAGCCGCAATCCTTCCGCTCAAAGCCGCACAGCCCAAGCTCGCACCCGCTCGGCCGCCCGCCCCCACATAACCGCCAAAGTCCGCCTGCCGGGTGCCAAGCCAGGACCACTGGCCGGGCGCACAACGCGCATCACCGGTCAGTCGAATCACACCCGGGTAGCTGGCCGGGTATACCGGCCCACCCTGTGCCGGGCTGGATGCACACAACAGCACGCCAGCCGCCAGCGCCTCGGCACAAGCCTGATGCAGCACGGGCCGGTCCTGCTGCAAGCCCAGGCTGAGATTGACCAGCGTGGCCCCCGATTCCACCAGCCACAGCAATGCGGCAGCCACCTGCAACGCACTGGTGCTGGCCTGGGCGCTGAACACCTGGGCCACCAGCACCGACACCGGACCGGCCTCGTGTTGCAAGCTGGCGAGCACCGCACTGCCGTGCCCAAGTTGGTCGGGGAGCATTTCACCTTCGCGCAACTGGCCGTCCTCCAGCCAGAAACGGCGGGCGCCCAGCAAACCGTTGGCCTGCGCCGGCGAGCAGCCGCTGTCGATGATGCCAACACGTACGTCAGTGCCCATGTTTGATCACCTCCTGCGCCAGATTCTGCAACTGGCCGTCATGCAGTTGCAGGTGCAGGTCGGCATCGGCCAGGGTCGAAGCCCGGTGGCTGATCAGAATACGCGTGCGGCCAGCGAACAACTGGTCGATGGCCGCGATCACTTCACGCTCGGTGGCTTCGTCCACCGCCGAAGTGGCCTCGTCCAGCACCAGGATCGCCGGGGCCTGCAATACCGCGCGGGCGATGGCAATACGTTGCTTCTGCCCGCCAGACAACTGCTGGCCACGCTCGCCCAGCAGGCCGTCCAGGCCCAATGGCAGGCTGTCGACCAGGCTGTCCAGCCGCGCCAGGCGCACCACCCGCTCCAGTTCGTCACGGCTGGCCTCGGGCACGCCATAAGCCAGGTTCTGCGCCAGGGTGCCACGGAACAACACGATGTCCTGGCTGACCACTGCGATTTGCCTGCGCAATGCAACAAGGTCGAGGTCGCGCAGGTCGACGCCGTCCAGCAGGATGCGCCCGGCATCCGGGTCGTAGAAGCGCTGCAGCAGGTCGATCAGGGTTGACTTGCCCACCCCGGAGGCACCACTGATGGCGACTTTCAGGCCACCCGGGATGCTCACCTGCACGTTTTTCAGTACCGCACCCTGGCGCCCCTCATGGGCAAAGCTCAGCGCCTCGAGGCGTAACTCGCCGGGGCCAAAGGGGATGGGCTGCGGGTTGGCGGTCTGATGTACCGCTACCGCCTCCTGCTTCAGTTCCATCACCCTTCCCAGGCTGACAGCCATGCGCTGCACCGCCACGTACAAGCCCAACAGGCTCTGCACCGGCCCAACCGCCATACCCATGTAAGTAGAAAAAGCGATCAGCGCGCCCAACTGCCAGGTGCCTTGGATAACCCACCAACCACCCACCAGGAACGCGCAGGCGCGGCACCACGAGGTCAATGTGCCGGGGATGGCCTGGGTGAAGAATTCGGTCACCTGCACCTTCAGCAACTGGCGCATGTAACCTTGCCCAAGCTGGTCCAGGCGCCCTGCTTCCCGGCCTTGCTGGCCGGCCGCCTGGATGAACTTCATCGCCGGCAGGGTCTCGACCAGAAAAGACGACACATCCGCCGAGCGCTCACGCAAGTTGCGCACTTCGCGCTCCACCTTGCGCCGCATCCAGCGCAGCCACAGCACCTCGATCGGCACCAGCAGCGCCAGCAACAGCGACAACTGCCACGACAGCATCAGCATCAACGCCACCGCACCCACCAGGCCGATCACCGCCGACACCGCCGAGAACAGCGAGTCCACGGCAAAGCGCTGGATCTCTGCCACATCGCCATCCAGCCGCGAAAGAATGTCGCCGATACGCCGCCGCCCGTAGAAGGTTGGCGACAACTGCTGCAGATGGCGGTAAAGATCGTCGCGCAAGGCGAACAGGATGCGCCCCGACAGGCGCGTATGCAGGTAGCGGTTGACGCCGGCCAGCACCGTGCCCAGCAGGCCCGCGCCGATCATGATTGCCGCCATGTGCCAAAGCGTTTGGTAATCCTTGGCCAGCAGCCCTTCGTCGATCAGGGTCTTGACCAGCCAGGGTTGCGCCAGCGCCAGCAGCGATGCACCCAGCGACAAACCGAGCAACAGGCCGATGGCACGCCGGTGTGGGCGCACGAAACCATACAGCCAGGCCAACGCCTGGCGCATGAGTACAGGGTCGCTGGAGTCCACCAGCCTTGCGAACAGGCCGCCCACGTCAGCCGCGCAACTGCTTGAGCTTGCGGTACAGCGTCGCCCGGCTGATACCCAGCGTCTCGGCGGCGGCCGAGACGTTGCCCTGGTGGCGTGCCAGAGCACCGCGGATCTGCTCCAGTTCATTGTCCTTGAGGCTGCCGGAGGGCGCTGTGCTGCTCGCCAGCTCGTCCAACAGGCAGTCGGTAAGGTGATCGAGGGTCAGCACCTGCTCGCCATCCTCGCGCATGGCCAGGGCGGTGCGCACCACCATTTCCAGCTGGCGGATGTTGCCTGGCCAGTCGAAGCCTTCGAGCAACGCGGTCAACGCCGGGTCGAGGGTTACGCCACGCGCATCGGCCTTGTCCAGCAGGCCCTGGATGATCGCCGCCAGGTCGTCGCGTTCGCGCAGGGCCGGCAGGCGCAGCGACACACCGTTTACCCGATAGTACAGGTCTTCACGGAAGTGTTGTTCCTGGACCAGGCGCTTGAGGTCGCGGTGGGTGGCGCAGATCAGCGCCACGTCGATGTCCTGCTCGTCGCCCGCCCCCAATGGTGCTACGCGGCGCTCCTGCAATACCCGCAGCAGGCGTGCTTGCAGGGCCAGCGGCATGTCGCCGATTTCGTCGAGAAACAGCGTGCCGCCATGGGCCTGCATCAGCCGTCCGACCATGCCGCCCCGGCGCGAACCGGTGAAGGCGCCCTCACGGTAGCCGAACAGCTCGGACTCGATCAGCCCTTCGGGAATGGCCGCGCAGTTGACTGCCACAAACGGTTTGTCGGCACGCGGGCTGGCCTGGTGCAAGGCGCGAGCGACCACTTCCTTGCCGGTACCGGTCTCGCCCAGCAGCAGCACCGGCAGGCCATTGCCCAGCCCCTGGCGGGCCATGCGCAAGTTGCGCGCCAGCCGTGGATCACCACCGGCCAGGGCGTCGAGTGCCGGCGACTGCTTGCCCAGCACCGGCTTGCTTGCCGGCGTGCTGCCATTGACCCGGCCATGGCGTGGCAACTGCAAGGCACGGAAGTGGAACTCGCCCTTGGCCGTCTGCACACTGCTCACACCGCCCTGCCACAGGCGCGCAATGAACGCAGGTGACCGTTCACCGAGCAGGTCAGTGCTGCGCCGGCCAATCAGCTCATGGCGCGGCACCTGCAACAACTGGCAGGCACTGTCGTTGGCGGCCAGCACTTCACCGTCCAGGCTCAGGGCCAACAGGCCGTGCCAGGCACTGTTGAGGTACTGCGGGCGGCTGTGGAAGGCAAGCACCAGCTGCTCTGGGTGGCACAGGCCAAACAGGCGGCTTTCAATGTTGCCGGCCGCCAGCATCAGGGTCGACAGGCTGTCCTGCGGTTGCGCCATCACCCCTTCGCGGGTGATGTCGAGCACGCCGATCACCTCGCCGCGCGGGTCGCGCAAGGGTACGGAAGTACAGGAGAACGGGCTCAGACGGTCAAGGTAATGTTCGCCGCAGTTGATCAGCGTCGGCCGGCCTTCGACCACGGCCGTGCCGATGGCGTTGGTGCCACGCAGCGATTCGCTCCAGCAACTGCCCGGGTGCAGATCGCGCAGGCCCTCGCGCTGCAGCACGTGCTTCTGGCCTTCGATGGCCAGCACGTTGGCCTGGGCGTCGCCGAGGATGACGATGCCAGCCTTGCCCTGGCGCGCGACCAGGTAGTCAAGTTCTGGGGTGACGGCATCGATCAGCAGGCGGTTGCGCTCCAGCAGCAGGCGCAGGTCATGGCCCTGTTCCAAACCCAGGCCGACCTGTTCGCCCTGCAGGCAGTCCAGGCCGTGGCCCAGGCTTCGGCGCCAGGAGGCGTCGATCTCATCACGCAGCATGCCCAGCGGTAGTTCGCCTTCGCTGGCCAGCTTCAACCGGGCCTCGCGGGATTCGTGCAACGGGTCGTGGGCGTTTGTTATTAGTTGTCGCGCCATTTTCTACTCCGGCTGTGCCCCGCAATGTGACGGGGTACGGGCTTGGGAATTTTCCGCAGTGTGCGGGAGAAATGGCTGGCCGTCATCTGGTTGATGGTTCGAGGGGGGTGACCAGAATCTTGGGTAGGAGCAACGGTCTTGCTCAATTTCTAAAAGCTGGCGCCATCCCTGTGGGAGCGGGCTTGCCCGCGAACAAGGGCGAAGCCCGTGCCATCCACGACGGCGACGGCAGGAATACTGCGACGATGAAGGTGCTCCTCGCCAAGACCCCGCCTTTCCTGTTTTCGGACACGGATCTGAAAGACGTGGTAGTCCAGCGTGTTTCCAACGGCCTGGAGCATCTGCGTGTGAAACGCCAATTTTACCCTTGGGCAGATTCGTGAAAGCCAGCCAGGGCCAGAAGCGGGCGCTACTGGCCGGTAACTGCTGATTAATGAAGCTCTGGAGGCTAATCGCTTACCAACTGGATAACCGTCTTGCCCCTGCCACGACCTTCCGCGACCTGTCGGAATGCGTCGTTGACCTCGTCCAGTGCAAACTGGTGCGGGTCCACCCGGATCGCCAGTTGCCCGGCATCGGCCAGAACAGCTGCCTCGCGCAGAATACTTCCGTGGTGTTCGCGCCCCTTGCCGGTCAGTAGCGGTGCCAGGGTGAATACACCCGAGTAGGTGGCACTTTTGAAGGATAAAGGCGCGAGACTGTGCTGGCCCCAACCGAGGCAGCTGAGTACGTGCCCGGTATACGGTTTTACTGCCTTGAATGACGCATCCAACGTGCTGCCGCCAACGGTGTCATAAACGATGTCGAAACCTTCTCCAGCCGTATATTGTTCGACATAGGCCTCTACACCCTGCGCCTGATAATCAATCGCCGTGGCTCCTAGCGAGCGGATGAAGTCTAGACTGCTCGCGGAGCCGGTGGCGTAGACTTCGGCACCGCGAGCCTTGGCCAATTGCACCGCAACTTGGCCGACGCCACCTGCGCCGCCATGAATCAGCACCCGCTGACCACTATGAACATTGGCGCGATCAACCAGACCTTCCCAGGCGGTGATGAAAACCAACGGCAACGCGGCAGCCTCACGCATGCCGAGCGCATGCGGCTTTGATGCAATCAGCCTGGCATCCACGGCGATGTATTCGGCCAGGGTGCCTTGGGCGCCCCCGATGCCGCCGGCCATGCCGAAGACCTCCTGGCCAGGCGTGAAACCATCAACCGCCTCGCCCAGTTCAACGACCGTACCAGCGAGATCCAGGCCGAGCACGGCCGGCAGCGCCTGGCGGGCATGAGCGCCTGCACCGACAGCGATCTTGGTGTCGAGCGGGTTGACCCCTGCGGCGTGAATCCGCACCAGGACCTGCCCCTTGCCGGGCACAGGACGGGCGATGTGGCGCACGGCCAGCGGGGTCTGGGCGGATTCGGCGATAGCGGCAAGCATGGTCTGATTCATGACGGGAACCTCTGAATGAGTGGACGCTTACAGGTTGCACCGTCTTCCTCATTCCGATAAGAAACTAAATTTGCATATTACTTATTCCCCAAAGAGGCCCAATAGCGATGGATCTGTTCGACAGCATGCGCATCTTCGTGCGCGTCGTGGAGCGTGGCTCGTTTTCGGCAGTGGCTCGGGAGCTGAACATGGGGCAGCCGGCAGTCAGCAAGCAGGTCCGTGCGTTGGAGCAGTACCTGGGCGGAGCCGTGTTTGCCCGCAGCACCCGGCACCTCGCCCTCACCGATCAAGGGCAACGTTTCTACAGCCACTGCCAGGAAATTCTCAGCCAGCTAGAGCATGCCACGCGCAGCTTCGCCAGCGGCCAGGAGCAGATCGCCGGCCCCCTGCGAATTGCCGCACCGGTCAGCTATGGGAGGCTGTGCATAGCGCCCCTGATCGGGACTTTTCTACAGCGACATCCCGATGTGCAGATCGACCTGCGCCTGAACGATTACAACGAAGACCTGCTCATGGAAAACATCGACCTGGCCATCCGCATTGGCGTGGTGAAGAGCGAGGGACTGGTGGCCGTGCCCCTGGGCACCAGCACACGGCGAGTCTACGCTGCACCGGCCTATCTCGATCGCCATGGCCGGCCACGCGAGCCCGCCGAACTGGCAGGCCACAACTGCATCGCCTTCACCTTGCTTGAGCATTACGACCGCTGGCACTTCACCCGTCGTGGCGAAGCACTTGAGGTTGCAATCAAAGGCAACGTCACCAGCAACAACAGCGAGGCCATTCGTGAAATGGTCCTAGCCGGCCTGGGCATCTCCCTGTCTCCGCAATGGCTGTTTGCTGCGGACTTCGAGCAGGGTGGCGTGTGTAGCCTGCTCGACGAATACCAGACGACCGCGCTGCCGGTCAGCGCCGTGTTCAGCCGTGAGCGGCGACGCTCGGCAAGGACGATGGCGTTCATCGAATTTCTTCGGGAGAACGTATAAGCCACCCCGTTGGGGCACGGGACCTCGCTCATTGCCTCGCGCGCAAATCTGTCGAGCAGGCGTTATACCGCATCCTGCTGCAGCCATTGCGTCGGGCTTGCGCCCACCTTGCGGCGAAAGGTTCGGGCCAGCGCAGAAGGGCTTTCGTAGCCGACCTCATCGGCGATCAGGGCAATGGGGCGCCCTTCGCGAAGGCGTTTCTGCGTCAGGCTGATGCGCCAGTTCGCCAGGTAGTCCGCGGGGGTGATACCCACGATCTCGCGAAAGTGCGCGGCAAAGCTCGCCCGCGACATGCCCGAAAGATTCGCCAGTTCCGCCACGGACCAATTGCGCTGCGGCTCATCGTGGATCCCCACAAGCGCGCGGGACAGCTGAGTGTTGGCCAACCCGGCCATCATTCCCGAGGCGATGCTGCGGTTGGCGATGAGGTGGCGAAGCAGTTGAATGATCATCAGCTCGAACAAGCGATTGAGAATGACATCACGACCACACTCATCTCCAAAGGCTTCTTCGAACAGCCAGTGAAGGGTGCCATCAAGGCCTTGCAATTCGCCGAGGGGCTTGATGATGAAGTCCGGCAAAGCCAGGGTCAGCGGGTTGTTGGCGCCGCCATCGAAATGCAGGGTGGCGCAAACCAATTCCGCCTCATCGGCTTCGGTGGCCAGCAAGTGGTGCTCCTGCGGGCGCACCGCCAGAATCAGGCTGGGTTCGGTCAACTCGATCAGCTGGCCACGCTTGCCCCTGAAGGCCAGACGCCCCGAGCGCAGCAGGTGGGCGTGGCCGACACTGTGTTGTCCATAAAGGTGGGTTGTTCCGCAGAACCCACCCTGGTGAAACGTGGATGCGTGCAGGTTGAAGTGCTTGAGCAGTGTCGATAGTCGGTCCATAGCGCGCTCAGATTTAGACGATCTGTTGCATACCTTCGACGATCTGAAGCCGAAAGAAAAGTCTGCCTCCCTAGTATGGACTCCAGGCTTGATAGACAAGCCGTTTTGATCAACCTAGTGGAGAACTACCATGACTCGCATCGCTACTCTCTCGCTGGACCAGGCCCCTACTGGCTCGCGCGCAGCCCTCGAAGGCATTCAGAAAGGTCTCGGCTTCATCCCCAATGCATTCAAGACCCTGGCTCACTCTCCGGTCGCACTCAACGGTTACCTGGCCCTCGCCCAAGCCTTGGGTAAAGGCTCACTGAGCGCCGTCGAGCGTGAAGTCGTTGCCCTCGCCACCTCGCAAATCAACGGTTGCGACTACTGCCTGGCGGCACACACCTTCTTTGGCGGCAAGGCTGGGTTAAGCGATGAGGCCGTCAGGCAAGCCCGAGCCGGCACACTCAGCGCGGTTGCCGCGCTGGCCCAGCAGATCACCGCAAGTCGCGGCCAGTTGAGTGACGAGCAGATCGCTGCAGCGCGTGAGGCGGGCCTTACGGATAGCAAGATCGTGGAGGTAGTGGCGCAGGTCACGCTGTTAACCCTGACCAACTACCTGAACAACATCGCCGCTACCGATATCGACTTTCCGCCATCGGCAAGCTAGGAGGGTAACCACCATGAGCCACGTGACGATCTACACCACCCAGCACTGCCCTTACTGCGTGAGCGCCAAGCGACTGCTGTCGAGCAAGGGCATTACCCCCGACGAAATCGACGTTGAACAGTCACCCCGGCACTTGGCGGAAATGATGCAGCGATCCCAACGCCGAACCGTCCCACAGATATTTGTTGGCAAGGTGCATGTCGGCGGCTTCGATGACTTGGCGAGTCTGGATCGCAAGGGCCAGCTCGAAGCATTGCTTAGCGCTTGAAGTGTAAAGACAAGTCGTGGACGCCAAGCCTGACCCTGTTTGCCCTCCGCTCTTGCGTGTGCCTACGTGCCGATGCTGCTGGCAGTAACGCCACAGTGGCCAAGGCCTGGCCTGCCTCAGGGACAGGGCGCAACGGCAGATGACACCGGGTCAAGGAAGATCAGTTGCAAGGGCTCCGCCAACAACTGTTCGGCCTGCTCGGCAAACCGCTGGAAGTGAGCGGTGGTCAGGTGCGCGTCCAGGGCCTGCTGGTGGTCGAACGCCTCGCGCATGTAGAACGTCCCGGGCTCGTCGCTGCGTTCGAACAGCATGTAGTCGCGGTTGCCGGGCTCCGCCCGAGTCGGTTCGATCAAGGCCAGCAAGGCCGCTTTCAGCTTTGCTCTCTGGTCTGGCTTGGCCTTGAGGATGGCGAGGGAAACGAGGGGGTAATCTTGTTGGTTCAAATCAAGCTCCTGGTCAGTTGCAAGGCGCAGGCGCGGTACTGCCTGCTTCAAGGTGTGCATGCGTTTCGCCGGGCGTGGCGCCGTGAGTAAGCGCGGCGCAGAAAAACACGGTTCGTTTAACCCTGCTTGTTCCTGGCGGGCCGGATCGGCCGGTCCGCCGTGGTCTGTCATACGCGTTTCAGAAGCCCTCCAGGACGATCTTGCCACGCGCCTTGCCACTCTCGACCAGCGCATGGGCACGGCGCATGTTGGCGGCATTGATGAGGCTGGCGACTCTGATCTCCGGGCTTGAACAGGGTCACCTGGGCCCCGACTTCGCGGACGATTCCGGCCGCGTCCCAGCCGAGGATTTTCGGCTCTCCCGTGAAAGTTCCGGCGCGTACCTTAGTGTCGACAGGGTTGACCGACACGGCTTTGACCTCGACCAGAAGGTCCCGGGTCCCAGGGCTGGGTTTAGGCATAAAGATGTCTTGAAGAGACGCAGGGTCTTCGATAGGCAAGCCTTTGTGGATGTAACTGATCGCTCTCATAGGCACTCACTGCTGAATGTGGTTTGATCTGGCATTGAGTCTGGCGTGCCAGGCGGCCGGAAAAAACGGACCCTGCCCGTCAACACTTTCATTGCAGGAGTGATAATGATCCGTCTCGACGACCTGGGCATCTTCGTTCGCAGTGCCGCGCTGGGCAGCTTTACCGCGGCGGCCCATGAGGCCGACCTGCTGCCCGGCCAGGCAGCCGAGGCAGTCAAGCGCCTGGAGCGTGAACTGGATGTGCGATTGTTTGCCCGCACCACACGCAGCTTGCGCCTGACAGCCGAGGGCGAGCAGTACCTTCCCTCGGCCCTTGTCGCCCTGGAAGCCCTCAGGCACGGGCGCGACAACCTGCGTCAGGAAAGCGCCCAGCTCAGCGGAACCTTGCAGGTGGCCGCGCCCTCCGATCTGGGACGCAACGTGTTGTTGCCCTGGCTCACGGCGTTTCGCCGAGAGCATCCACAGTTGAACCTGCGCTTGTTTCTCTCCGACCAGATCGCCGATCTTTTTCGCGATCCGGTAGATATCGCCATCCGCTATGGCCTGAACGCCGACGCCAACTATATAGCCCTGCCACTGGCGCCCTGGAACCGCAAGGTACTGGTGGCCTCGCCCGAGTACCTGGCGCAGCAAGGCAACCTGCAAGCCCCTGAAGACCTGCTCGAACACCAGTGCTTGCTGTACATGCAGCAGGGCCGGGTCTACGACAAATGGCAACTGGGAACGCAGACCGTCCAGGTGCGTGGCGCCCTGCTCTGCGATGACGCCGATATCGCCCGGCGCTGGGCCGTGGCCGGCGAAGGAATAACCTACAAGTCCTGGCTGGATGTGAGCGACGATGTACTGGCAGGAAGGCTTGTCGTGCTATTGCAGGATCACCCCGGGCCGGCCATGCCGCTGAGTCTGGTGTGCCCACACCGCAAGCAGTTGTCGCCTGCGGTAAGGCACCTTCACGCCTGGCTGTCCAGCCGCTTCGCCGAACTGGAGCGCGACTGATCAGCGGGAAGCCAACCCCCCCTGATCGAAAGCATTCCGGCGCCCCGCTTGCGCGCAATCGAATAATTTCAAGAGATGCTTGACCAGGGAGAACGATCGTTCTACTCTGACTACATGGATAAGCCAATGACCGACACACGCGAAAAAATCCTGGCGACTGCCGAGAAGCTTATTTACGAAAACGGGATTCATGCCACGGGCATGGACCTCTTGGTAAAGACATCTGGCGTAGCACGTAAAAGTATTTATCGTTATTTTGCGAATAAAGACGACGTAGCCGCAGCGGCACTCAATGCACGCGATATACGCTGGATGAAGTGGTTTAGAAGTGAATGCGAAAAAGCGCAAACGCCAGAAGCGCGCATCCTTGGAATTTTTGATGTACTCAAAAGTTGGTTCGAGTCTGACGGTTTTCGCGGATGTGCGTTCATCAACACAGCCGGAGAGGTTGGTGACGCAGACGATCCTGTTCGGCAGATCGCAAAACTGCATAAACAAAAGCTGCTGGACTACACGCTAGAGCTGACCAGCGCATTACGGATTAACGATCCGGCTGGCTTGGCCAAGCAACTTTTTTTGATGATAGAGGGCACGATAACCGTGGCCCACGTCATGGGTGACTACACCGTTCTCGATAGTGCAAGAGAAATCGCAAAGATATTACTCAAGGACGTACAGCACGCAAGCGTTTGACGTTAAAGCAACACCCACTCAACTTAACCATCCAGAAGATTGGAGGCACCACCATGTCCAACGAACACACTCGTCCGCCACTTCCTCCTTTCACTCGCGAATCGGCGATTGAAAAAGTCCGACTCGCCGAGGATGGTTGGAATACTCGCGAACCCGAAAAGATTGCACTGGCCTATACGCCGAACACCCAATGGCGTAACCGTACCGAGTTTGCAAACAATCGTGAAGAAGCTCAGGAATTCCTCACTCGCAAGTGGAAGAAAGAGCTGGACTACCGCTTGATCAAAGAGCTCTGGGCCTTCACCGACAACCGCATCGCCGTCCGTTACGCCTACGAGTGGCACGACGATTCGGGCAACTGGTTCCGCTCCTACGGCAACGAAAACTGGGAGTTTGAAGCCGATGGCTTGATGCACCGCCGTTTCGCCTGCATCAACGACATGCCCATCAAGGAAAGCGAGCGCAAGTTCCATTGGCCCCTGGGTCGCCGGCCGGATGATCACCCAGGCCTGACTGAACTGGGCCTGTAGGTCCTGCTAAACCTGATTCTTTTACATAGAGGATCAGGTTTTTTTGTTTGCCAGAAGCCCATCTTGCTCAGGCCGTCCTCAACCGCGACCTCAGCCCTGACCGCGCCGAGCGACGGTATCAGTTCCAGCACGAAGACCCATGGCCTCGACGATCACCGGGTTAATCGTAGTAGTGGAGATCGCGTTGTACCTACGCGGCCTCACGCCTAAAGATCGCTGGATACTTCTTTAACCAGTTCGATGAACACGCGCACGGCTGCGCTCAAAAAGGCCTCTTTTCGCCGCATGAGTACGGCCGTTCGCTGCAAGCGTTCTGGCTCCAGCGTGATGGCCACCAGATCGTCATGGGCCAAGGCAATTCTGGCAGGCAATAAAGTCGACAGCGTCGTCCGGCGAATGATTTCAATCACTGCGCCAAGGGCATTGACCTCCATCTGCACTTGCGGGCGAATTTCGTGTTTGCGGAAGTAGCGGTCAATTTGTTCGCGAGTGGCAAACTCTGGGCTGAGCAGAACCATAGACTCAGCACTCAGCGCCTGCGATGCAATGGACCGCTCCTCGGCCAGGCGGTGTCTGCGGCTCACCACTAAAGCGAGGGTTTCGCTCAGTAAGGAAACGGCCTCGATGTCCGGAGAATTTATTTCATCGAACGCAATACCTACGTCCAGTTCTCCCGCCAAAAGCAGCTCCTCGATGCGCTCCTGAGAGATCTCTTTCAGGTTGAGGGTGATGTTTGGATACCGGAAGTGAAACGCCTCGATCAGCGGCCCCACCAGATAGGTCGTGAATGTCGGCGTGACGGCTACGCGCAATGAGCCGCGGCTGAGGTCGCTCACGTCATGGATGGCACTTTTACCTTCCCGCAGTTCCTGCTGAGCACGGCGCGCATAGTGAAGATAGACGTCTCCGGCATCCGTCAAACGTGTTGCGCGGCCTGAGCGGTCGAACAACTGGGCGCCAAGACTTTCTTCCAACTGCCTTACCTGCTGGGAAAGGGCTGGCTGAGATACGTGCAGCGCCGCTGCAGCCTTGGTGAAACTGAGGTGCTCCGCCACCGCAAGAAAGTACTGGATATGTCGAGCGAGCATGGCCTTACCCATAAGATTATCTGATTGTATGCATAATAAATTAGACTTTTACCTTATGTCATGCGCTGCTTAATCTTTGTCTCACACCCAGCGACATCGAGACAGCCACCATGAAAGCGATCATCGACGGTTTTCTGAAATTTCAGCAAAACGCCTTCCCGGAGCGGGTCAAACTGTTCAAGGACCTGGCCACCCAACAAAGCCCAAAGGCACTGTTCATCTCTTGCTCGGACAGCCGGCTGGTGCCTGAACTGGTTACCCAGCGCGAACCAGGCGATCTGTTTGTAATCCGCAACGCCGGCAACATCGTGCCCTCCTATGGCCCGGAACCGGGCGGCGTTTCGGCCTCGGTCGAATACGCGGTGGCTGGCCTCAACGTCGCAGACATCGTGATCTGCGGCCACTCGGACTGCGGCGCGATGACCGCCATTGCCACCTGCAAGTGCCTGGACCACATGCCTGCCGTATCCGGCTGGTTGCGGTACGCAGACTCGGCCAAGGTGGTCAACGAAGCCCGTCAGCACCCGGACGAGCCGAGCAAAGTCGCTGCCATGGTGCGCGAAAACGTCATCGCGCAGCTGGCCAACATCCAGACCCACCCATCCGTGCGTCTGGCGCTCGAAGAAGGCCGCGTGACCCTGCATGGCTGGATTTATGACATCGAGACCGGATGCATCGACGCCTTTGATGGCAGTACCGGGACCTTCGTGTCTCTCGCAGCAAACCCGGAAGTCCACGCCGTTTCCCAGCAAGCCAGGCACGTTGCCTGAAACCTTACCTGTACCTTTGCCTACCCAGGAGATTCACCATGATCCAGACTCAAGCTACCCGCACTGCTCGCCAGGAACTGACCGAGACCATCATTTTGGCCAAGGCCCGCAAAGACCTCTCCTTCGCCGAAATAGTTGACGGCACCGGCCTGTCCGAAGCTTTCGTTACAGCAGCACTGCTCGGCCAGCATCCGCTGCCTGAAAGCGCCGCGAAGGTCGTAGGCGAGAAACTCGGCCTCGATGCTGATCAAGTCGCGCTGCTGCAATCGATGCCTATCCGCGGCAGCTTCTTCGACGGCGTGCCGAGCGACCCGACCATCTACCGTTTCTACGAAATGATGTCGGTATACGGCACCACCCTCAAAGCACTGGTGCACGAGAAGTTCGGCGATGGCATCATCAGCGCCATCAACTTCAAGCTGGACATCAAGAAAGTCGAAGACCCGGACGGTGGCCACCGCGCTGTGATCACCCTGGACGGCAAGTACCTGCCTACCAAGCCTTTCTGATGCAATTCAGCCCGGCGTCAGACGGCGCCGGGCTACATCCAACCTTGTTTGACAGGGAATGACGCTGTACTTAGGCATATTTCTTAGCCCCGTAAACGCAGATGACAGCACCCAGCGTCACGAGCAGCATCGTCCAGCTGACATGCTCGTGCAGAAGCAACGCTGCCAGCCCAAGCCCCATGAAGGGCTGAAACAGTTGCAGTTGGCCCACAGCCGCAATCCCCCCCTGGACGAGCCCTCGGTACCAGAACACAAACCCGATCAGCATGCTGAACAGTGAAACGTAGCCAAAGCTGAGCCACGCAGGGGCACTTACCCTGGCAAAGTCATCAGGGGCTGGAAGATTGACCACCGTCAGCAGCAGCATGAACGGTAACGCTACCAGCAATGCCCAGCTGATCACCTGCCATCCCCCCAATGTCCGCGACAGGCGCGCGCCTTCGGCATAACCCAACCCACAGACCGCAACCGCAGCCAACATCAGCAGATCGCCCACCGCCGATGCCTCACCTCCGTTCATCAAGGCATAGCCAGCGACCAACCCGGCACCTGTCAACGAGAACAGCCAGAACAATGGCCGAGGTCGTTCACCGCCCCGCAGAACGGCAAAGCCTGCGGTACACAATGGCAGGAGCCCGACAAAGACAATGGAGTGAGCAGAACTGATGTGCTGAAGGGCAAATGCGGTCAGTAGCGGGAAACCGATAACAACGCCGAGCGCTGTTACGGCCAAGGGCGACAAGTCCTCCCGTTTGGGTCGAGGCTGGCGTAGCACGATCAGAAAAAGCGCGCCCAGCATGGCGGCAATGGTTGCCCGGGCACAGGTGAGGAACGTCGGTTCGAAGTCGGCCACTGCCACTCGGGTTGCCGGCAACGAACCCGCAAAGATGGCGACGCCTATGAAGCCGTTGATCCACCCGCTTGCTGATTTTTCCATCGGTAAGTCCTCGATAAGCCAAGGCTCAGTACATCACCGACAGGCTCACCCAGGCCATGTACAATCCAATACACTTCAACCAAACTGTTATGCATATGACTCCAGCACAGTTGAGGGTGCGATGAAACGGGACGGAACGCGAATTCGAGCTGTCATGGGTGAAATCCAGTCGCGGATCGCCTCTCGAACCTACACACCAGGCGCGAGAATTCCCTCGGTCCGCGCTATGGCGCAGACCATGCAAGTGTCGGTTTCTACGGTTCTTGAGGCCTATGAAAGGTTGATGGCAGAGGGTGTACTCAATTCTCGCCCTGGCTCCGGCTTTTACGTAGCCGGACCAGTGGCGCCCTTGGTACTCACCGAACTAGGCCCCAGGCTTGATCGTGAAGTGGACCCGCTGTGGATCTCCCGCCAGTCGCTTGAAACCGCTAGCGATGCGTTGAAACCGGGGTGCGGGTGGCTACCTCCCTCCTGGATGTTCGAAGCGGGCTTGCGGAAAGCGCTTCGAACCGTTGCCCGTTCTGACACGCTGAAACTGACTGAGTACGCCTCACCGCTTGGGCATCTGCCACTCAGGCAATTCTTGTCACGAAGGCTGACAGGCATCGGGATCGAAGCCCCTCTCGAGCAGATCATGCTCACGGAGTCCGGCACCCACGCCATCGACCTGATCTGCCGTTTTCTGCTGGAACCGGGGGACACCGTGCTGGTCGACGATCCCTGCTATTTCAATTTTCACGCACTGCTCAAAGCGCACAGGGTCAACATCGTAGGCGTACCCTATACGGCAACGGGCCCGGACATCGATGCTTTTGGCGCTGCCCTGCTAGCGCATGCTCCCCGGTTGTACATAACAAATGCAGGCATCCATAACCCAACCGGCGCCACCCTGTCTCCGGTCACGGCGCACAGGCTGCTGAAGCTGGCCGACAACTCCAGCCTGGTGATTGTAGAGGACGACATCTTCGGGGATTTCGAGAATGCACCAGCGCCACGGCTGTCTGCCTTCGATGGTCTCTCTCGTGTCATCCAGATAGGCAGTTTTTCCAAAACCATCTCCGCGTCGATTCGATGCGGCTACATCGCGGCTCGCAGTGACTGGATCCAGAGCCTGGTCGATCTCAAGATTGCGACTACATTCGGGGGTGGCCGCCTGGCCGCGGACATCATCCATCTGGCGATTACCGATAGCGGGTACCGCAAACACATGGAAAGCGTTCGCCTCAGGCTGGCCGAGGCCATGGAGAGAACGGTAGCGAAACTAAGGGCCGTTGGTATCAAGCCCTGGATAACGCCCCAGTCAGGCATGTATGTCTGGTGCCAACTCCCTCAAGGCACGGATGCAGCCACGCTGGCCCGGGCTTGCTTGAATGAAGGTGTAGTGCTGGCGCCCGGAAATGCGTTTAGCCAGTCCATGACTGCGGGTGATTTCATCCGTTTCAACGTTGCCCAATCGGCTGATGCCAGGATTTACGAAGTGTTGAAACGAGTGCTGAGCGCCTGATAGCGAGCCCCATGGACTTTCATGATGGGGCAAGCGGTAACCAGATGCAGACCTCAAACCCATCCTGTCGACCTGTTGCCGGGGAGACCAATTTCATCCGCGCGTTTACCCCCTGCACGATGGTTTTGGCAATCGCCAAGCCCAGCCCCGAACCACTGATCTCACTGTGACCACGCACAAAACGCTCGGTCAGGTGTTCTAATACAGGCTGCGGCACTGCCGGGCCACTATTGACTACCCGCAGCTGTGCCTGCTCGGTGAGGCTGACTTCGACCGGCTGGTCCGTTGCACCATACTTCAGCGCATTCTCAATCAGGTTGCGCAGCAGGATGCCAAAGGCGTCCGGGTCAATGATCGAATACACGCTGGTCTGGCTTGGCAACCGCAACTCGATGCGCTGCCCGCTGCGTTGGTTCCACTCGTCCACGCCATGGGCAAGCAACGGGATCAGGTCTTGTGGCGTTTCGGACAACAGCCCGCCGCCCTCGGCTTTGGCCAACTGCATGAGCTTTTCTGAAAGCCTTGAAAGCTCATGCAACGCGTGTTCGATCTTCTGTGCACGTACTCGCAGCGGCCCCTCCGGCGCTTCGTGGTGTAACCGCTGGATCTGCGCCAGGGTCGAGGCCAATGGTGTGCGTAGTTCGTGGGCGCTGTTGGCGGTAAAGCTGCGCTCGGCCTCAAGGGCGTTGCGTAAGCGCTCCAGCAGGTGATTGACCGCCTCAGCCAACGGATCGATTTCTGCAGGCAGGTGCTCCACCTTGATCGGAGACAGGTCACCCACACCGCGCGCTTCAATGGCACGACGGTAAGCCAGCACGCTGCGCAGGCTGAAACGCACCAATAACCAGGTACCCACCAGGCTGACAGGAATCAACACCATGAGGGGCAACAACAACGCAAACAAGGCCTCCCGCGCGGCTTCACGACGATGACCAAGCGGTTCGGCCACCTCGATGAACAGCGTCTGACGCAATGCGCTAGCGCCATACAATCGGTACTTTTCAGAAGTGGAGAAGCCTTCAGTTGGTTGTCGGTTGAAAATCTGCGGGTTGGCGTCGTGAGATTGCATCAGAATCTTGCCCTTGGCATCGCGCACCAGGTAAGTCAGGTATTCCTTGTGCATCTTCAGTGTCGCGACGTGTTGTGCTGTCCGGGATTCTTCCCGGTTGCTGATTTCCAGCACGGCCAAGGGCAGAATGCGTTGTGCAGTTTCTTCCAACGCGCTATCGAACGCTTCGTTCAACTCATGCCGCACCACTAGCCAGGCACCCACTGTCGCCACCAGCCAGAGTAAAGTCATACCAAGCGTCAGCCCTAGACCGAGACGTATTTGCAGGCTCGAAGAAGGCTTCATGCGGACATTAACCGATAGCCCATGCCTCGCACGGTTTCGATCAGCTCGCGTCCGAGTTTTTTACGCAGACGGCTGATGTATACCTCGATGGTATTGCTCTCGATTTCGGCGCCAAAAGCATACAGCCGCTCTTCGAGCTGCGACTTGGACAGTAGCGCGCCGGGGCGTTGCACAAACGCCTCGAACAGCGCCCACTCCCGCGCCGTGAGGTCCACCGTGGCACTGCCCCGTTGCACCGTGCGGGCACTCATGTCGACCTGCAAATCACCGAGTTTGATCTGTGGATTGGGATTGCCGCTATAACGCCGCCCCACCGCTGCCACGCGGGCCGAGAGTTCAAACAGGTCGAACGGTTTGACCAGGTAGTCATCGGCACCGGCGTTGAGGCCGGCGATACGATCGGAAATCTGATCCTGGGCGGTCAGGATAATCACCGGGGTCACGTCTCCTGCCGAGCGTTGTTGACGCAGAAAATCCAACCCGCGCCCGTCCGGGAGCATCAGGTCCAGCAAGATCAAGTCGTAAGGCGTGCTGCGGACGCTGTTGCGCGCGTGGTCCAAGCGCTGTACCCAATCGACGGCGTGGCCATCATCGGCAATCTGCTCGCGCACCGCTTCACCCAGGCCAGGAGCGTCCTCGACCAGTAGAACCCGCATCTGACACCTCCTGTGATGGTTGTCTTGCAGCACCTTAATCGCCTTGCCTGACGTGAATCTGAAAATTCAGCTGGCTGTCAGGAAGGCCCTTTAGGTTATGCCACAGACGCCGCCCTCGACAGGAGACAAGTCATGAAATCAGGTTTTATTGCCAATGCCACGCTGATGGGCTTGCTGCTCAGCGGTTACGCCCTGGCCGGTGACGACTGCAGCGACCCGGTCAGCGACTGGCAACCTCGCGAAACCCTGCGTCAGCAGGTAGAGCGGCAATACGGTTGGCGCGTGCAGCGCATCAAGGTCGACGATGGCTGTTACGAACTCAAGGGCCAGGACCGCAAAGGCAATGACATCGAAGCCAGCTACTCCCCGGCATCGCTGCACCTGAGGACACTCGAGGTCCATTTCCGCAATGACGGCGACGCCAGGGACTATCTCGGCAGCCCGCTCGCCGAATGACAACTCACCTGTCTATGAATTTTCCTGCCGTTCAGGTTGCTGTCAGCCGGCAGGTCCAGGCTCTCGACCTAACGATCAAGAGGACACGCTCATGAAAAAGATCATCGCAGCAACCTGCCTCATCGGCGCCATTACCCTGCCGGCGCTGGCCCAGGCCCGTGAAGTGACCTTGACCACGCAGCTCAAGGACTACAGCGGCAATGATGCCTACCTGGCGATCTACGTCACCGACGCCAATGGCCAGTACCAGAAAACCCTCTGGGTGGCCGGCAAGAAGGCCAAATATTACAAGCACCTGGCCGACTGGGCCCGTGGCAGCGGGATGAACCCGAGCGAGTTCGACGGGGTCAGCGGCGCCAGCGTCGGCAGTGGGCGCACGCTGAAAGTCAGCGTAGAACTGGCGGACACCCTGATTGATGCCGGGTATCAGATCCGCATCGACAGCGCCGTCGAGGACAAACGCGACGCCCGCGGCGATGTCAGCGTGCCGCTGACATCCAAGGGTGCAGGCAAGCCCGCGACCGGCAGTGGCTACGTCGACTCCTTTACTTACGATCTGTAGCACCCGCCACCTCCGGAGGCTGAACATGCTTCGTCAGTTCCATTCCCTTCCTGGCCTGATCGCCGCCCTGTTGGTCATGGTATTGGCCATCAGCGGCGCGATCCTGTCTGTCGAGCCGGCGCTGGAACGTCTGCACAATACGTCCACTTCTGCCGGGCAACTCAACGTCGGCCAACTTGCCGGGCGCGTTGCCAGCCACTTTACGGGGGTGGAGCAGATCCAGCGCTCAGCGTCCGGCACGGTGATCGTCTACTACAACCAGAACGGCAAGGCCGGGGCGGAGAAGGTCGACCCACTGACCGGCCAAGGGCTCGCCCCTTACGAGCCATCCGCGTTCACCCGCTGGGTGAAAGACCTGCACCGCTCGCTGTTCCTTGGCACGCCGGGCCATGGCGTATCGGGTGTTGGTGCCCTGCTCATGCTGGCGCTGTCAGTGTCCGGCGCGCTATTGCTGGCCCGACGCCTGGGTGGCTGGCGCAACCTGCTGCGGCCGCTGCGGGGCACTTTCAGCCAGCGCTGGCATGCTGAAGTCGGGCGACTGGCCTTGCTCGGGCTGTTGTTGTCGGCACTGAGCGGGGCCTACATGTCCGCCACCACGTTTGGTTTTATCGCCGACGGCAGTCAAGGTGAACCCGCCTTCCCTGCGCACGTCAGCGCCGGTCCGGCCTTGCCGGTGGCGAAGCTGCAGGCCTTGCAGGCCACCGACTTGAACGACTTGCGCGAGCTGGTCTACCCGAGCCCCGGCAACCCCCGCGATGTGTATTCCCTGCGCACAGCACAGGGCGACGGCTACGTGGATCAGGCCAGCGGCGCCTTGCTGTCCTATCAAGCCCACGACCCGATGCTCAACCTCTATGAATTGGTCTACCAGTTGCACACTGGCGAAGGCCTCTGGTGGCTGGGCCTGTTGCTCGGGCTCTGCGCCCTCTGCGTGCCGTTGATGAGCGTGACCGGCGTTCTATTATGGTGGCGCCGCCGCAAGGCTGGCCCGAGCCTCCGCCACAACAGCCCTGCGCATGCCGCCGACAGCGTGATTCTGGTGGGCAGTGAAAACAACAGCACCTGGGGTTTTGCCAAAACCTTGCATGACGCCTTGCACCAGAGCGGCCATCAGGTGCACAGCGCGGCGATGAACGACTGGTTGGGCGATTACCGTAGTGCCCAACGGGTGTTCATCCTCACCGCGACCCACGGTGACGGCGATGCGCCGGCCTCGGCTTCGCAGTTCCTGGCGCGGCTGGCCAAAACCGGCATCAAGCCCGGCCTACCCTTTGCGGTGCTGGGCCTGGGCGACCGCCAGTTTGCGCAGTTCTGTCAGTACGCCCATCAAGTGCAGGACGCCATGTTGCAGGCCGGTGGCTCGCCATTGCTGGGGCTGGAAACCGTCAACCGCCAGTCCCCTCAGGAGTTTGCGCGCTGGGGCCACGCGTTGGGCGACGTGTTGGGGCACGCGCTGGCGCTGGTTCATACCCCGCAGCGGCCGCGTACCCATTCACTAGAGCTGACAGAGCGGATTGCCTATGGCGAACAGGTAAATGCACCGACCCATGTCCTGCGCTTCAAAGCGCGCGGCGGACTGCCGAGCTTTCTGGCCGGCGACCTGGTCGGGATTCTGCCCCCGGGCAGCCCAATCCCGCGCTTCTACTCGCTGGCCAGCGGTTCCCAGGACGGCGTGCTCGAGATCTGTGTGCGTAAACACAACGGGGGCATGTGCTCGGAGTTTCTTCACGGCCTGGACATTGGCGCGCAGATTGACGCCTTCATTCAGCCCAACCCGCAATTTCGTCCGGCATCGGGCACGCACCCGGTAATCCTGATCGGCGCCGGTACCGGTATCGGTCCTTTGGCCGGCTTTATCCGCAACAACAAGGCCCGACACCCGATGCACTTGTATTGGGGCGGGCGCAACCCGGCCTCGGACTTTCTCTACGAACCGGAACTCAACCAATTCTTGTCGGACCGCCGCCTTACGCAATTGCACGCCGCCTTTTCTCAGGTCCCGGAGCGCAGCTACGTACAAGACCGGCTGATCAGTGATGCCCTCGCCTTGCGCCGGCTGATTGAAAAAGGTGCCCAAGTGCTGGTGTGTGGCAGTCGCGAAATGGCCAAAGGCGTAATGCAGGCCCTGGATGAAGTCTTGGCGCCCCTCAACCTCAGCGTGCTGACCCTCAAGGCACAAGGACGCTACCGTGAAGATGTCTACTGAGTTGCAGCGTTACAGCCTGAACGGCGAAACCATGGGCACCCGCTACACCGCCCTGTTTTATGCCGGGGCCGGGCTTGATACCGACGAAATTGGCCAGCAACTTGCCCGCGCCGTGGCCCGGGTGGACCAGCAAATGTCCACCTGGAAACCCGACTCGGACCTTAACCGCCTCAATGCCGCCCCCGAGCAGCAATGGGTGTCGGTACCCAACGAACTGACCACGGTGCTGTCTGCTGCATTGCGCGTCAGCCGGCAAACCGGCGGCGCCTTCGACATCGCTGTTGGTGACCTGGTGAACGCGTGGGGCTTCGGCCCAGCGGCGCGGCAGGTCACAGCGCAGGGAATCGGCACAATTGCGCCGCGCACCTGGCTGTCAGCCGACGCCGCATTGGAGGTTGAGCCACAACGCAATCAGGTACGCAAGCGCGCGCCGGCGAACCTTGACTTGAGTGGGATTGCCAAAGGTTTTGGCGTGGATGAACTGGCCCGTTGCCTGGAAGGGTCAGGTATCACTCGCTACCTGGTCGGTATCGATGGCGAAATGCGCGCCCGGGGCGTCAAACCTGACGGACAATGCTGGGTCGTGGCCCTGGAAAAGCCCAAAAGGGGCGTGCGTGAGGTCATGGGTGTGATGGAACTTAGCGATACCTCAATCGCGACCTCCGGCGACTACCGACAGTGGGTCGACGTGGCCGGTCAGTCCTATGCTCACACCATGAACCCGGCCACCGGCGCGCCACTGCGCAACTCGCTCGCCGCCGTCACCGTGGTGGCGGCCTCGTGCATGCTCGCCGATGCCTGGGCCACGGCGCTGATGGTCCTGGGCGAAACCGAAGGCCCTCGTCTGGCTCAGGAGCGCGGGATGGACGCGCTGTTCGTGCTGCGCGAGGGCGAACAGTTCAAAGAAATATCCATTGTCGGCGGACAGTTGCAGGCGCAAATTGAAACCCGCTGACGCCGGCTGCAAGTCACTTGAACCGTCTGATGACAGGGAGCCCCGTTAAACAGTGAAATTCATGCACAGACACACTGAGGCACACAGAAGCGATCGTATCGGCTGGTTGCGCGCCGCTGTCCTGGGTGCCAACGACGGCATTGTCTCTACCGCCAGCCTGCTGATAGGCGTCGCGGCCGCCGACGCCAGCCATGCCACGTTGCTGGTCACCGGAATGGCGGGGCTGATGGCCGGGGCCATGTCCATGGCCGCTGGCGAGTACATTTCGGTACATTCCCAGGCCGATACCGAACGGGCGGACTTGTCCCGCGAACGGGCAGAACTGGCCAGAGACCCGAAAGCTGAGCACATCGAACTCGCCAACATCTACATACATCGCGGGGTAGCACCCGAGCTGGCGCATCAAGTGGCCGATCAACTGATGGCTCATGACGCATTGGGCGCCCACGCGCGGGACGAACTGGGCATCAGCACCACGCTCGCCGCCAAACCCTTGCAAGCCGCCCTGGCGTCCGCCGCCAGTTTCGTGGTGGGCGCCGCCTTGCCACTGGCGGTGACTTTTGTCGCGCCGGAGCACAGCGTGGTGCCTTGGATATCGGGCATGTCATTGGTATTTCTCGGGTCATTGGGGGCTATTGCCGCCAAGACTGGCGGGGCCAGCATCATGACGGGCGCCTGTCGGGTGACCGTCTGGGGGGCGCTGGCCATGGGCGTCACGGCTCTGGTGGGCCGCTTGTTTGGCGCGGTGGTCTAGCGTAAGAAGCGGACCTCAGGCCGTGCAGTCGGCGGCCTATGAATCGATCCGCACTGGTGCAGTTCGGCCAGGGCGCTATACATCAGGTTTAAAGCGGTTTGAAAAGGCACATCATGCAACTGCATTTCCGACCTCTCAGCGACGCCTCCATCGCTGACATCATCGCGCTCAACAACAATCCCGATGTCTTACGCCAAATGCCCTTGGGTCGTCCCGACTTTGACGAAAGCAAGTGCAAGGTGTGGGTCGCCCAAAAAGAGGCCCAATGGGCACTGAATGGCTATGGTCCCTGGGCTTTTTTCGTTGAAGATGAATTCGCCGGCTGGGGTGGCCTGCAGCAGGAAGACGGTGACGCTGATCTTGCCTTGGTGCTTCATCCAGACTACTGGGGGCTTGGCAGAGTGATTTTCGATGAGATCGTACGGCGCGCTTTCCAGGAGATGGGGCTTGAGTCGATCACCCTGTTGCTTCCACCAACCAGAACACGAATCAAAGGTATTCTTCGCCTGGGGTTTCGCCTTGACGGAGAGGTGGATATCGACGGCACGCCCTTCTCGCGCTATCGGCTACTCGCCACTGCAAAACATTGACGTGTTGGCTGGATCGCCGGGGCACGCCCCCTGCCCTTTTTGGATTGCGGTATACCCATCCGTCAGCCGCATGACGCGCTGGGTGGCGATACACCCAAGCGCTATGCTTGCTCAGGCAGGAGGGCCGCGCATGTGTGGAAGGTTGAGCCAGTACCGAGGCATACACGATTTTGTCGAAACCCTGAGCCTGCCAGAGGCCTGGCGGAACAACGTCGGCGACCAGCCACTTGGCCGGTACAACGTCGCGCCGACCACGCCGGTGGCAGTGCTGCGAATGGATGAGGCGGGCCCGCGGGCGGACCTGGTGAGATGGGGATGGCGGCCCCATTGGGCGACCGACCGTGCTGCGCCGATCAACGCCAGGGTCGAAAAGGTGACACACGGCCCCTTCTTCCGGGCAATCTGGCCGCACCGAGGCATAACGCCGATCGACGGCTGGTATGAATGGGTCGATGAAGGCGGACCGAAGAAACAGCCGTACTACATCCGACGCTGCGACGGGCGCCCTTCCCTTTGCGCCAGCATCGGCCAGTTCGCTGGCGGCGAGCATGATGGGTTCGTCATCATTACGGCCGATGCCCAGGGCGGAATGGTAGATGTGCACGACCGCAGGCCAGTGGTTTTGGCCCCAGACCTTGCGCGTGAGTGGATGCAAACCACGACGCCGGGCGAACAGGCCGAGCAGATGGCGCTCAACCTGGGCGAGCCAGCCGAGGCCTTCGAGTGGTATCGAGTGAGCACAGCCATTGGCAATGTGCGCAACCAAGGTGCCGAACTGATACAGCCGCTTCAGTGATGCGGTAGTAAGTTCTTCCGGCTCGAGTACCGGCAGCGCAACATCACCGAACGGATGTTTGGCTGGCTGAAAGAGAGGCGCCCTCACGAAAACGCATCAGTTGGTTCGCGAATTGGTCCGAAGGGCTTCGCCCAGCGCCTATGCCGCTCCGGCATAACATGCTCCACGCAGGTGCATGCTCTGCCGGCAGATTGTAGCGTCAATCATCCAAAGACCTGGTTGAGCGCCTAAATCTCGAATGTGAAAACATGGGCGCTGTCATTGAATCAAGCTGGATACAATTGATCATCTATCGAGACTGTAAGTGGCGAACGTTCTCCGCCGGTATGGAGTGTGGTATCCGTTTCAATCAACATGACCGCACATTCATCTTCGGCGATCGGTTTGTGTCGCACCCGTTTGGGAATAATGCAAAACTCCCCTGCATTCAAGACAATGGTGCGATCTTCGAGCTGAATGCAAAGCGTGCCATAGATTACTGAAAACATCTCGTCTTCATGTTCGTGCGCATGCCAAACAAATTCTCCTTTCAGTTTTGCAATTTTGACGAACTGGTTATTGACGCGACCGAGGACTCGGGGCTTCCAGTATTCTGTGAGCGTATCCAGTTCATTTCGTAGGTTGATGCTATCCAAGGTGTTGATCATTCTTGCTCATGTCCATGTGTCAGTCTGTGCCTTGCAATCTAAAGAGGAGCGTGAACTTTGAGTAGCGACGAATTATAATGCCGCTATTAACACTGCTAATGGCTTGACATGAACAAAACTCACAACCTTGATCTGGCACTGCTCAGAGCCTTCGTCGAGGTGGCGGATACTGGGAGCATGAGCGTTGCGTCAGTCAACCTGCACCTGACACAAGGTGCTGTTAGCCAGCGAATCAAACGTCTGGAGGCATTCCTCGACTGCCAGTTATTGCTGCGTGATACACAGGGCAGTCGTCTGACGGGTAAGGGAAAATCGCTGCTGCCAGACGCCCGTCGTCTGCTACGAATGCATGACGCTTTCTGTGCCTCCATTGGTGGAAGGGAATCAGCAGCCTCGGTGCGCCTTGGGCTCCCCTTCGATATGGCCGGAGCCCCGCTTGCCCACTTGCTCAAAGCTTTTAGTAATGCCTTTCCGAGGGTCGAGGTAAAGATCTTCAGCGCTTCTTCGACGGATCTCGACCAAGCGTTCACCAACGGCAAACTCGATCTGGTGATCAGTCAAGGCCCGACCAACGTCGAATTGGGCGAACGGTTGGCTGTGGATCAACTGGTATGGTTGGGCAACGAGGTAACAGCAGCACAGCGGCCATTGGCACTGTGCTTTCTGACTGCGAATTGTGCCTTTCGCGATACCGTTTTCCAGCGTCTGGACGAAGAAGGTATTGTTGGAAAGATGGTGTTCGAAAATGCATCAGCCGATACCACATTGACCATGGTTCGCAATGGGCTTGCGGTTACGCCTTGGCTGCAACGCCTAGCGCCCGAAGATATCATCCTGCCATTGCCGGATTGTGGGCTACCGACACTGCCCGAATTCGCGGTACGGTTGCAGTCGTTGGATGATGCTACTCGTCCTGTTTCTGATCTTGCCGATCTTATCAGGGATCATTTCAAGCGCTCAGATATCTCACTCGCCGAAAAAACGGTAGGCATTAGTTAAAGCGCCCCACATGCGTTGAGTTCGGTGGGGGCCTTGAGGTGTTCATCATGAGATTTTTGGCGCCTGCCAGATCGAGCGCCGCCCGCGCGGCGCATCGCGAGCTGCGCTCGCTCCTACGTTTGTTTCGGGCCAGTCATGCCTGTGACAGGCGCGCGCGACCGCCTGGTTTGTACCACGCGCTACTGAGCCATGCGCCAAGGCGTTCGCGCGCAAAATCCTCAGGAACAATTGGCCCGTAACAAACGTAGGAGCGAGCGCAGCTCGCGATGCGCCGCGCGGGCGGCGCTCGATCTGGCAGGCGCCAAAAACCTCATGACGAACAATTCCAGGCCCCACCGAACCCAACGCCATGATCGGGGGTCCGCATCTCGCCAACATTGCGGCGGTAGAAGTGGTGTCATTCCGACAGGTCACTGCCGCGCACATAGCCCAACGTCAGCAACACCTCGTCTCGCGCTGCCTCATTGCGATGCTCTGAAACCTCGACCAGCACATCGATCTCAGGCTTGGCTGCAAGTTGCGGTACAGCCGTGCTGCCTACATGGTGAATGGCGAGAAGCTCATCGCCGAATACCGAGGCCAGCAGCACTTTAACCGCCTCATACCGTTGCGGCCATGCGGTATCGTAAGCCGTGATCTTGCTGGTCAGCGCCATGAGGGCCTCCTTGGGCAAGTGAAAATGTCCTGATGCGCCTACACGGCAGGCGCCTGCCGCCACTCAAGCGCGATCTGGCATCTAATGACCTTGCACAACCTGATCAGGCTGCGTGCCCATACTCGCGAGAAAAACATCGGTATCCCGATTGGTTCGTAGGCAGACCACGCGACAGCCCGACGGGGCCGTCGCCACGAATCGCTTTATCGCCTCCCGAGACGAGTTTTTCGTCCGCCACATGAACCTGAAAAACTCCGGCAGGTTGGCCAGCAACTCCGGACAGTTGTCCGGTAAGTCAGGCCGGGATCGACCGCGGTTTAACACCGTTCTGAGGAGCACGCGCCAGAATCGAAGCGGAGCCGAGCGATCAATCCATATCAACATGTCAGCGCGGGCCAGCCGGTTGTTCCATGTGGTCGAATGCCCGCCTTCGAAGATCCAGCGCTCACGGGCCTCGACCTCATGACAAAGACGCGTCTTCTCGTCCCGGCTCCGCTCGACCCACCCTGGCTGCCAATGAATCGTGTCGATGTGCACGACCGGCAAGCCAGTGCGCTCGCCAAGCTTGCGCGCCAGGGTACTTTTCCCAGCCCCTGGCTGACCAATAATCATCACCCGCTGCATTCAAGCTCCCTCTCGCCATGCCTGCTGAATTTTGGGCGCGCGATTCTACGGCAATGGGCGACGCGGTCAACTGCAAGCGCACTCATGCTCTGGGCGTCCTTCACAAGTCGGCAGCTGATCACTGCTCAAGTGGTGTAACTCATCATGGCGCTGGCCACTGAGTTCGCCGTTTGGGTGATCACGGCCGACAGCTTGGCTTGAGGATTATCGCTGACCGTCTCGAAAGCCTTCAATTGCATGTAGCGTCTTTGCAGGCGCCACGCGTCGTTCTGCACGCGGATCGCCGCAGAGAGACTGCCTGGGGCCTGGTAGTCGGCCCTGTCAGCCGCAATTGAGCGTGAAGGCCGTTGGTGTCACCAAAAGTCGGTATGGAGTTGGCAAGGGATACGGAAAACGGTGGTTCAGAGGACTGATGGGGGGCATCCCACTGCTCGTAGATACGTTCAAAATCTGGTTACATGAGTTCGACCCATACCCCCCCGCTATAGGGCTCATCACGCTGCAATACGGGAAGAGGTAGCGTTGCCCGGACAAAGAATCGTTCGGCGGAAAACAAGCTCAATGTCATCGCTGGCGTGTTCCTTTCCGCACTCATTGCAGATCATCTCAAAAGCTCCCGTTGCATCTACCGGTTTAATGCCTTGTACAACGTTAGGGACAATGGCTGCGGTTGCCAGCGACGGCTGGATCCATCTGGACACCTTTGGCCTGTGGCTACTGGAATGACGATTCTGATCCAGATGAGAGAACACTGTGAGTCACTACGGAGCCGCTGTGCGGGCCGACTGGCTTCACTTTCTTAGTACTTTGGGCGTCGCCTGTGGCGGTCCAAAGAGCAACCCTTACCCGGGCAGAGCCCGGAGGATGGACAAATGCACGTACTGACTTTTAGCCAGGCACGCGCCGAACTGAAGCAGACAATGGATGATGTTTGCCGGGACCATGAGCCCGCCGTAATCACGCGACAGCGTGGCGAACCCGTAGTGATAATGTCCCTGGAGGACTACAACGGGATGAACGAGACCATTCACCTGTTGGGATCGTCCAAAAACGCTTCGCGCTTGCGCTCATCCATCGATCAGCTCCGGGACGGCCAGGCCTTGGCGAAGGAGCTGGACCTCAATGAGCAAGAACCAGAAGCAGCGGAACAAGGATGAAGCCCGCGACAAGGTAAGCGTGAAGTTCACCAAAGAGGGCTGGGAGGATTACTGTCACTGGCAGAGTGCCGACCTCACCATACTTGGCAACGTCAACCGCCTGATTGACGTGTGTCTACGCACCCCCTTCACGGGTATTGGCAAGCCTGAGCCGCTGAAAGGCGATTTATCTGGCGTGTGGTCCCGTCGCATCACCCGTGAGCACCGTCTGGTCTACTTCTTCGAGGCCGGTATGCTCACCGTTCTGCAATGCCGCTACCACTAAAACGACTAAAGCACTGTACTGTGCTGTGCGCGAGCTGCCTCCGCCACTGTTACAAGGGCGGTCGGTGAACGAAATCACACGCGCGGTCGTTTGGCGCTGGGTGTCCAGTTCTTAGGGATAGGCTATCCGCAGGCTCACGCAGAGGTGCACTACCGCGCTGCACGGGAATCGCCGTTCCTCTTGCCGCCCGGTAATAATGGGGAGCACGTCAAGCAGATGTCGGACCTGCACCACCAGTAGCGGCCAATCCTGAAAGGTTTGGGCATCAGGTACCGCCCCCGTATAACTGCCGCCACACCTATGCGACAATATGCTCAATGTCTGGTCTCAACCCCGCATTTATCGCCCAACAGCTCGGGCAAGGCGTGCAGATGCTCTTATCGACTTATGCGCGCTGGATTAACTCGTCTAACGACTGGCAGGAGCTGGATAAGCTCCAAATTGGTCCGTAGCTGCGAAGAAGCCACGTAAGTTATTGATAGGTAAGCTCCTTGATCTCCACCGCTAACATCACCATGCAGTTCGGCTCCAAGCCACTGTTCGAAAACGTTTCCGTCAAATTCAACAACGGCAACCGCTACGGCCTGATCGGCGCCAACGGTTGCGGCAAGTCGACCTTCATGAAAATCCTCGGCGGCGATCTGGAGCCGTCCGCAGGCCAGGTCATGCTCGAGCCGAATACCCGCCTGGGCAAGCTGCGTCAGGACCAGTTCGCCTACGAGGAATTCACCGTGATCGACACGGTGATCATGGGCCACGGCCAGCTGTGGAAAGTCAAAGCCGAGCGTGACCGTATCTACTCGCTGCCGGAAATGACCGAAGAAGACGGCATGGCCGTCGCCGAGCTGGAAACCGAATTCGCCGAAATGGACGGCTACACCGCCGAGTCCCGCGCCGGTGAACTGCTGCTGGGCCTGGGTATTCCACTGGACCAGCACTTCGGCCCGATGAGCGAAGTGGCACCGGGCTGGAAGCTGCGTGTACTGCTGGCCCAGGCGCTGTTCTCGGACCCGGACGTGCTGCTGCTCGACGAACCGACCAACCACCTGGACATCAACACCATCCGCTGGCTCGAAACGATCCTCACGGCGCGTAACAGCACCATGATCATCATTTCCCACGACCGGCACTTCCTCAACAGCGTCTGCACCCACATGGCTGACCTGGATTACGGTGAGCTGCGCCTGTTCCCGGGCAACTATGACGAGTACATGACCGCAGCCACCCAGTCGCGTGAGCAGCTGCTGTCGGACAACGCCAAGAAGAAAGCCCAGATCGCCGAGCTGCAAACCTTCGTCAGCCGCTTCTCGGCCAACGCCTCCAAAGCCAAGCAGGCCACTTCACGTGCCAAGCAGATCGACAAGATCCAGCTGGCCGAGGTCAAGCCGTCCAGCCGCGTCAGCCCGTTCATTCGCTTCGAACAGACGAAAAAACTGCACCGCCAGGCTGTGGTCGTCGAGAAAATGGCCAAAGCCTTCGACGACAAGGTGCTGTTCAAGAACTTCGACATCACCGTCGAAGCGGGCGAGCGCGTTGCGATCATCGGCCCCAACGGTATTGGCAAGACCACCCTGCTGCGCACCCTGGTCGGCGAGATGACCCCGGATGCCGGTTCGGTAAAGTGGACCGACAGCGCCGAAGTGGGCTACTACGCCCAGGACCACGCCCACGACTTCGAAGACGACATGAGCCTGTTCGACTGGATGGGCCAGTGGACCTCTGGCGAGCAGGTGATCCGCGGCACCCTGGGGCGCATGCTGTTCTCCAACGACGAGATCCTCAAGTCGGTGAAGGTGATTTCCGGTGGTGAACAAGGTCGCATGCTGTTCGGCAAGCTGATCCTGCAGAAGCCGAACGTGCTGGTGATGGACGAGCCGACCAACCACCTGGACATGGAATCGATCGAAGCGCTGAACCTGGCGCTGGAAAACTACCCGGGTACCCTGCTGTTCGTCAGCCACGACCGTGAGTTCGTGTCGTCGCTGGCCACGCGCATCATCGAGCTGTCGGCCGATGGTGTGGTGGACTTCAGCGGTACTTACGATGACTACCTGCGTAGCCAGGGTGTGCTGGTCTGATTGAAGGCCAAGGCCTGACCACCTTGTGTGGCTAGGCCTCTTCGCGGGCTTGCCCGCGAAGCCCCCCTCCCACCGACTGACACTACCCGACGAATAATTCGTTAGCCTGCTTTCTTTTACTTCGCGCACCAGCCATGATGGGTCCACGCCCAACCGCCCGCCCGCGAAAGAGCCCATGACCGCGCAACAACCTGCCCCCGCCAGTAACACGCTGCACATCACCCTGCAGATCCTGTCGATCGTTTTCTATACCTTCATTGCCTTCCTCTGCATCGGCCTGCCGATTGCGGTACTGCCCAGCTATGTGCACGACCAACTCGGCTTTGGCGCAGTAGTCGCCGGTGTAACGATTGGCCTGCAGTATCTGGCCACGCTGCTGAGCCGCCCGTTTGCAGGGAGGGTGGCGGACACCTTGGGAGGGAAACAGGCCATCCGCTTTGGCCTGCTGGGGATTGCCGGTTGTGGGGTGTTGACGTTGCTGTCAGCCTGGACCCTCACCTTACCGCTGCTGAGCCTGGCACTGCTGCTCGGTGGACGTTTGCTGCTGGGCATCGCCCAAGGGCTGATCGGCGTGGCCACCTTGAGCTGGGGCATCAGCCAGGTCGGCCCCGAGCACACTGCCAGGGTTATCTCGTGGAACGGTATCGCCTCCTATGGCGCGATCGCCATCGGTGCGCCAGTTGGCGTGCTGGCCGTGGACGGGCTGGACTTCAGCGTGCTGGGGCCGGCTTTGCTGGTGCTGGCAACCCTTGCCCTGCTGGTGCTTCGCAAGCGCCCCGACGTGGTCGTGGTACGCGGCGAGCGCCTGCCCTTCTGGTCGGCGTTCGGCCGGGTTGCCCCGTGCGGTCTGGGTTTGACCCTGGCCTCGATCGGTTACGGCACCCTGACCACCTTCGTCACCTTGTATTACCTCGAGCGCGGCTGGGCCGGCGCGGCCTGGTGCCTGAGTGCATTTGGCGTGTGCTTCATCATCTCGCGGCTGCTGTTCGTCAACGCGGTCAACCGCTTTGGCGGCTACAACGTGGCGGTCGCCTGCATGGCCACCGAAGTGCTCGGCCTGAGCCTTCTGTGGCTGGCGCCCTCGCCGCCCTGGGCGCTGGTTGGCGCCGGGCTGACCGGTTTCGGGCTGTCGCTGGTGTACCCGGCATTGGGCGTGGAGGCGATCAGGCAAGTCCCCAGCAGCAGCCGCGGTGCGGGGCTGGGTGCCTATGCAGTGTTCTTCGACATGGCCTTGGCCATTGCCGGCCCAGTGATGGGGGCCGTCGCTGCGCACCTGGGGTATGCCTCGATCTTCTGCGTGGCTGCCCTGCTCGCCTTGGCCGGGGTCGGCCTAACGTTGTTGCTGGCGCGGCGCGCCCGTCGCAGCTGAACGCTCAGCCGGCGCTGGCGCACCCAGCGCCTGGCTGAAGAACGCCGCCGTTTCTCGCTGCAGCGAGCGATGGATATGCCGGCGGTCGACGCCGTCGGCATCCTTGCACAGCGCCACCATCCGCGCGTACTGCTCGGCATCGCAACGGGCCATGAACACGAAGTGCCCGGCACCGGCCAACAGGCGGTAGTCCGGTGTGACCGGGAGTTTGCGGGCCAGAGCCTCGGCATTACGGTCCACAGCCACAAGCTGATCGCTGTCGCCACTGTAGATCAGCACGGGTACCTGCACCCCGGCCAAGGCATGGCGCCCGAACAACAGGCTCAGCGGCGCCATCAACATGACCGCACCCACCCGCGGGTCGGTCTGAGGCGCCAGTTCGCTGCGGTCGGCAATCAGTATGCCGTGGGTTTTGCAGGCGTCTGCGTCCTTCGGGCGCTCCAGGCAGTACCGATGCAGGCGGTCCAGATCAGGGCGTGCGCCAGACAGGATCAACGCGGTTTCTCCGCCGGCCGAGTAGCCGATAACACCCACCTTGCCTTCGTTCAGATAAGGCCCGACCACCCTATCAGCGCGCGCTGCGGTGATCGCCGCGCTGAGTTGTAGCGGCCGTCCATAAAGGTTGCTCAGGGTGCCAAGGCGACTGTGGTCGCGCACGTTGTCCCCCGGGTGCACAACCGCCACCACCACGAACCCTTGCCGCGCCAGCGACGTGGCCAGGTAATGCAGGGCCAATGGGCTGCCCGTATTGCCGTGAGACAGCACCAGCAACGGGAATCGGCCCATGGCGACGGGCGCCTCTTCGGCCACATCGACGGGATACCCGTCTATTCGGCTGCGACGGGTCTTGCCAATGGCCGGGTAGAACGCAAGCGCTTGCATTGGGCGGCTATCGACTGGGTCGGTCAAGGTCATAGGGTGCAGGCCGGCAACCCATGGCGCGGCCTCGGCGCGGGCCAACAGGCCGCCGAGCAGGACCAGCGCCAACACGCAGCGTGCAATGGTCATCGGCCAGCGGTTCCTTGCAGGACGAGGAGATAGCTCAGCATAAAGACGGCCGGGCTCGTGCCGGATGAAAACTGGATGAAACCGCCGTCATGCATGTTGCGCCGGCGCCCCGTGCATTTGCGTATCGTATCGAACCCGTGGCATAGATGCAGGTCCACGTTGTTACGTGACGTTCTCGCGCCATTGAAGGAGATTCATGCATGAGCAAGCCTGCCTATGTGCCACCCAAAGTCTGGCGCAACGACGCAGCCTCCGGCGGCCAGTTCGCCAGCATCAACCGCCCGGTAGCCGGCCCGACTCACGACAAGGACCTGCCGCTGGGCAAGCACCCGCTGCAGCTGTATTCCCTGGCCACGCCCAATGGCGTCAAGGTCACCATTGCCCTTGAGGAGCTGCTTGCCCTGGGTCACGCCGGTGCCGAATACGATGCCTGGCTGATTCGCATCGGCGAGGGTGATCAGTTTTCCAGTGGCTTCGTCCAGGTCAACCCCAACTCGAAGATTCCTGCCCTGCTCGACCGTAGCGTGGAGCCGCCGGTGCGGGTGTTCGAGTCAGGCTCGATCCTGCTGTACCTGGCTGAGAAGTTCGCAGCTTTGCTGCCAAAATCGCCGGCTGCGCGCACCGAAAGCCTGAACTGGTTGTTCTGGCAGATGGGTGCGGCGCCTTACCTGGGCGGTGGCTTTGGCCACTTCTACGTGTATGCACCAGAAAAGTTCGAGTACGCCATCAACCGCTTCACCATGGAGGCCAAACGTCAGCTGGACGTACTTGATCGTCGCTTGGCCGAAAGCCGTTATCTGGGCGGCGAGGAATACAGTATTGCCGATATTGCCGTGTGGCCTTGGTATGGCCAGCTGGTACGCGGCAACCTGTATGACGCCGCACAGTTCCTGGCGGTTGACGAGTACCCGAACGTACAGCGCTGGGCCGAGGAAATTGCCCTGCGCCCTGCGGTGCAGCGCGGTACACGGGTGAACCGTACCTGGGGAGATGAAAACAGCCAGGTGCCGGAGCGCCATAGCGCCGCAGACCTGGCCGGTTGACGCATACGGTGTGGGGGCGGCCTTTGTCAACAAAAGGCCGCCCCGGCAAAGGACCGCGTAATGCCTGTTAATGCCCCCCGACAATGCCCCCCTGCATAAAACCATTTGCCCCTGCGCAAACCTGCGCCCACCAAGCCCTTCTTGTACACTCCTCGCATTAGCCCCTACCTGCACATTTTTTTTTGGTGAACGCATGATCGAGGTAACCGAGGTTTCCATTGCCGAGCTGCGCGACGCGCTCGAGTCGGGCCGCACGACGGCGGTCGAGCTGGTCAAGGCCTACCTGGCACGTATCGACGCCTACGATGGCGCCGACACCGCCACTGCCCTCAACGCCGTAGTGGTACGCAACCCGGAGGCGCTGAAAGAAGCCGAGGCCTCCGACGCTCGCCGTGCCAAGGGCCAGGTGCTTAGCCCGCTGGACGGTATCCCCTACACCGCCAAGGACAGCTACCTGGTCAAAGGTTTGACTGCCGCCTCCGGCAGCCCTGCCTTCAAGGACCTGGTCGCCCAGCGCGACGCCTTCACCATCGAGCGCCTGCGCGCCGCCGGAGCCGTGTGCCTGGGCAAGACCAACATGCCGCCCATGGCTAACGGTGGCATGCAGCGCGGCGTCTATGGCCGCGCCGAAAGCCCGTACAACGCCAACTACCTGACCGCGCCCTTCGCCTCGGGCTCGTCCAACGGTGCCGGCACCGCCACCGCAGCCAGTTTCAGCGCCTTTGGCCTGGCCGAAGAAACCTGGTCCAGCGGCCGTGGCCCGGCGTCCAACAACGGCCTGTGTGCCTACACCCCGTCGCGCGGAGTGATTTCGGTGCGTGGCAACTGGCCGCTGACGCCGACCATGGACGTGGTGGTGCCCTATGCCCGCACCATGGCCGACCTGCTGGAAATCCTCGACGTGGTGGTCGCCGATGACGCCGACAAGCGCGGCGACCTGTGGCGCCTGCAGCCGTGGGTGCCGATCCCGGCTGCCTCGACGGTACGTCCGACGTCTTACCTTGACCTGGCGGCGGATGCCAGCGCGCTCAAGGGCAAGCGCTTTGGCGTACCACGCATGTATATAAATGCCGACCCCGAAGCAGGCACCTCCGAAAAACCGGGCATCGGCGGGCCGACCGGCCAACGCATCAACACCCGCGCTACGGTGATCGACCTGTGGCAACAAGCACGCCAGGCCTTGGAAGCAGCGGGTGCCGAAGTACTGGAAGTGGACTTCCCGCTGGTGTCCAACTGTGAAGGTGACCGCCCAGGCGCGCCGACCGTGTACAACCGTGGCATCGTCAGCAAAGCGTTCCTGCATGACGAACTGTGGGAACTGTCGGGCTGGGCCTTTGACGACTTCCTGCGCGCCAACGATGACCCCAAGCTTAACCGCCTGGCCGATGTCGACGGGCTGAAGATCTTCCCGCACGACCCGGGCACCTTGCCCAACCGTGAAGACGACCTGGCTGCCGGCATGGACGAGTACGTCAACATGGCCAAACGCGGTCTGAAGACCTGGGACCAGATCGAAACACTGCCCGACGGCCTGCGCGGCCTGGAGCAGACCCGCAAGCTGGACCTGGAAGACTGGATGGACAAGCTGGGCCTGGACGCGGTGCTGTTCCCCACCGTAGCCGACGTTGGCCCGGCCGATGCCGATATCAACCCGGTATCGGCGGACATCGCCTGGAGCAACGGTATCTGGGTAGCCAACGGCAACCTGGCAATCCGTCACCTGGGCGTTCCGACCGTGACCGTGCCGATGGGCGTGATGGCCGATATCGGTATGCCGGTGGGGCTGACCTTTGCCGGGAAGGCCTATAGCGACAACGCGCTGCTGAGTTTTGCTGCCGCCTTCGAGTCGACCGGCTCGCGCCGGATGATCCCGCCGCGCACGCCGGCGCTTGGCTGAGTCTTACAGGGCCCCTAAAAGCAGATCGCGAATTTCAACCATATGTGTAAAAATACACAAACAGTTGATTTTGCGATCTGCCATGCCTATCACCCCCAGCGAAGAACGCCAACTCACCCTCACCGTGCTCAAGGCCGCCATCCAGGCCCTGGGCAGCGTTGCCGCGCGCAACATGGAAATTCTCCTGCACGACCTTGACCACCCCGAGCACTCGGTGGTGGCGATCGTCAATGGTCATCTTTCCGGCCGCAGCCTGGGCAGCCCGATCCTCGCCGCACCGGAGCAGGACCAGGGTTTCAAGGCACTGATGCAGGCCTCGGCCGACCAGCACGGCTGTGAGCCGGTGGTGCTGCCCGATTACCCCACTACGCTCAAAGGCCGCACGCTACGAAGTGCCACGGCAATTTTCCGTGACAGCAGCGGCCACCCGTTCGCCAGCCTGTGCGTCAACACCGACGTCACCGGCCTCGATGCTGCCATGAGCTTTCTCCAGCAGTTGCAGCCGCTGGGGGCCATACCGGCGGTCAACGAACCAGCCGACATGGAGCTGCTGATGAGCGAGATCATCCAGGCCGCCCTGCATCGCAGCGGCCAGGGGCGAATGAACAAACAGGCCAAGGTCGAGGCCGTGCGCGTCATGCAGGAACGCGGCCTGTTCATCGTCAAGGGCGGCGTCGAGAAGGCTGCCAGCGCCCTCGGCGTGACGCGCTACACCATTTACAACTACCTCGAGCAACTACGCGGAGCCAGCCAATGACCTTGCACATTCATACACCCCTGATCGAATCGCGCCCGCTGTCGTTGGCTGCCGGCCGTAATATCTGGCTCAAGCTCGACGCCCTGCAACCCTGCGGTTCGTTCAAACTGCGCGGTGTAGGCCACGCCTGCGAGGTACACCAGGCGCTCGGTGCCCGGCACTTTGTGTCCTCGTCAGGCGGCAATGCCGGTTTGGCAGTCGCCTACGCCGGACGCAAGCTGGGGGTGCCGGTGACCGTGGTGGTACCCGAAACCACCACCGAACGGGCCAAGGAGCTGCTGCACCTGGAAAACGCCAAGGTGGTGGTGCACGGCAGTTCCTGGCAAGAGGCCAACGCCCTGGCACAGACACTAGTAGGCCCGAACGATGCCTTCATCCACCCATTCGACGACCCACTGCTGTGGGCCGGGCATGCCAGCCTGGTGGATGAAGTGGCCGAAGCCGGCCTGAAGCCGGACGCGGTGGTGTTGTCAGTCGGCGGTGGCGGCTTGCTCAGCGGCGTGGTGGAGGGCCTGAAGCGCAATGGCTGGGGCGACGTGCCGGTGCTGGCGGTAGAAACCGAGGGCGCGGCGTCGCTGCATGCGGCCATGCAGGCCGGCCATTCGGTGGAGCTGGAGCGTATCGCCTCGGTGGCGACGTCGCTGGGGGCCAAGCGTGTGGCTGATCAGGCGCTGATATGCGTGCAGCAGCATCCGGTGCACAGCCACCTGGTCAGCGATCGCGCAGCGCTGGAGGCCTGTGAGCGGTTCCTGCTGGACCACCGTGTGCTGGTCGAGCCCGCGTGCGGGGCGGCGCTGGCAGTGGCCTATGATGCCAAGGCACTGGGCGCCTTGCGCAATGTACTGGTGGTGGTCTGTGGCGGCGCTACCGCAACACTGGAGCAGATCAGGGCGTGGCTGCAGCAGGCAGACTGAAGCTGCCATCTGTCGGGGGTGATTACGACAGTCACATGCACCTGATCTACTAGGCTCGCCGCAACCGAAAAGCCCTCGCAATCGCGTCAACCCTGACGAAATGCGTATCCCGCCCTTTCGGTCTGCGGCAAGTGAAGGCACAATGCGTGTCCTTTTTTTGGCCGGCCTGGCCGGGGGCCTTTAAATGATCAAGACGCCGTATTACCTCATCGATAAAACCAAGCTGCTCAGCAACATGGAGAAGATCGCCTACGTGCGCGAACACTCCGGTGCCAAGGCGCTGCTCGCCCTCAAGTGCTTCGCCACCTGGTCGGTGTTCGACCTGATGCAGCAGTACATGGACGGCACCACCTCGTCCTCCCTGTTCGAGCTCAAGCTCGGCCGCCAGAAGTTCGCCGGCGAAACCCATGCCTATAGCGTGGCCTGGGCCGACGACGAGGTCGAGGAGATGCTTGAGAACTGCGACAAGATCATCTTCAACTCAATCGGCCAGCTGCAGCGCTTTGCCGAACAGTCCGAAGGCAAAGTGCGTGGTCTGCGCGTCAACCCGCAGGTCAGCAGCTCCGACTACCTGCTGGCCGACCCGGCCCGCCCGTTCAGCCGCCTGGGCGAATGGGACCCGGCCAAGATCGAGCAGGTGATCGAACAGATTTCCGGTTTCATGTTCCACAACAACTGCGAGAACGGTGACTTCGGCCTGTTCGACAAGATGCTCACGCACATCGAAGAGCGTTTCGGCCACCTGCTGCACAAGGTCGAGTGGGTCAGCCTTGGTGGCGGCATTCACTTCACCGGTGAAGACTATGCAGTGGACGCCTTCTGCGCGCGCCTGAAGGCGTTCTCGGAAAAATACGGCGTGCAGGTATACCTGGAGCCCGGCGAAGCAGCCATCACCAACAGCGCCTCGCTGGAAGTGACCGTGCTCGATACCCTGTACAACGGCAAGCACCTGGCCGTGGTCGACAGCTCGATCGAAGCGCACCTGCTCGACCTGCTGATCTACCGCCTCAACGCCAAGATGGCCCCCAATGACGGCGAGCATACCTACATGGTCTGCGGCAAGTCATGCCTGGCCGGTGATATCTTCGGCGAGTACCAATTCGACCGTCCGCTGGCCATTGGCGATCGCCTGTCGTTCATCGACACGGCGGGTTACACCATGGTCAAGAAAAACTGGTTCAACGGGCTGAAGATGCCTTCCATCGTGGTCAAGCAGCTCGACGGCAGCGTCGAAGTCGTCCGCGAGTTCGGTTTCGAAGACTACGTTTCCAGCCTGTCGTAAGACCGGCTTTCAAGTAAGGAGCAAAAGGTAAATTGAAGAAGAACGTTCTTATCATTGGTGCAGGAGGTGTCGCCAAGGTGGTGGCCCACAAGTGCGCGCAGCATAACGACGAACTGGGTCGTATCGCTATCGCGTCACGGAACATCTCCAAATGCCAGGCCATCATCGACAGCGTCAAGGCCAAGGGTAGCCTCAAGGTGCCCGCCGACATCCAGGCCTTCTCGCTCAATGCCCTCGATGTCGAGGCAACCAAGGCACTGATCCGCGAAACCGAATCGCAGATTGTGATCAATGTGGGTTCCGCCTTCCTCAACATGTCGGTGCTGCGTGCCTGCATCGATACGGGTGCCGCCTATCTGGACACCGCCATCCACGAAGAGCCGGGCAAGATCTGCGAGACCCCGCCGTGGTACGGCAACTACGAGTGGAAACACCTCGAAGAGTGCCAGGCCAAGAACATTACCGCCATTCTCGGCGTCGGATTCGACCCGGGTGTGGTGAACAGCTACGCCAAGCTGGCGCAGCAGCAATATTTCGACAGCATTGATTCGATCGATATTCTCGACGTCAATGCCGGTTCCCATGGCAAGTACTTTGCCACCAACTTCGACCCGGAAATCAACTTCCGCGAGTTCACCGGACAAGTGTGGAGCTGGCAGAACAGCCAGTGGACCAGCAACACCATGTTCGAGGTCAAGCGTACCGACGACCTGCCAGTGGTAGGCTCGCAAAACCTGTACCTGACCGGCCACGATGAAGTTCACTCGATTTCGAAGAACCTCAATGTACCGAACGTGCGCTTCTGGATGAGCTTCGGCGAGCACTACATCAACGTGTTCACTGTTCTGAAAAACCTGGGCCTGCTCAGCGAGCAGCCGGTGAAAACCGCCGAAGGCCTGGAAGTGGTGCCGCTGAAAGTGGTCAAGGCCGTACTGCCAGACCCAGCCTCGCTGGCCCCTGGCTACACCGGCAAGACCTGCATCGGTGACCTGGTCAAAGGCACCAAGGATGGCCAGCCGCGCGAAGTGTTCATCTACAACGTGGCTGACCACGAAGAAGCCTACGCCGAGACCGACAGCCAGGGCATTTCCTACACCGCCGGCGTACCACCAGTGGCTGCCGCCCTGCTGGTTGCCCGTGGCGAGTGGGATGCCAAGCGCATGGTCAACGTCGAGGAGTTGCCAGCCGAGCCGTTCCTCAAGGCGCTGGACGTGATGGGCCTGCCGACCCGCGTCAAAGATGAAAAAGGCGATCGTCCTTGGGACGCTGAAGCCTAAGCAACAAACAGAAGGGGCGCCACATGGCGCCCCTTCTGCTTTCCAGGTCCAGGATCGTCACAGGCCTGAAACAAGCACGTAACCTGTGGGAGATCACCCAGCCCTTCCGGGCTGCGCTGTCGCGCAGCAAACATGAGGTGTACGGCTTTAGATCCGCAGCGACGCTGACATTTTGAAAAAGAAAAGGCGGTTGGCCCGGTAGGGCCAGCCGCCTTTTGCTTTGTTAGGGTTCGTGTGCGCGGGACAGAGATCGTAGCCAGCACTGGTGTGTGTCCGCACACCCGCGTGGGAGAGTGATCCGCACGGTATCGGCGTGAAGTCCCTGTAGGCATCAGCTGATTCAGCTGTGACCACGTATGAGAGAGTGAACCCTTTCGCCACCGTGTGCCCCGCGCGCCCTTTATCCTGCGAGGATTCATCATGGCGCGCAAGCCTTCCAAGCAACGCTTTACCGTCGTCCATCCCGATTGCGCAGCGATCGATGTCGGTGGTCGAGAGCATTTCGTGGCGGTCGATCCCCGGCACGAAAATCCCGTCCAGTCGTTCACGTCCTTTACTGACGACCTGCTCAAGATGGCTAACTGGCTTGAAAGCCTGGGGATCAAGGTCGTTGCCATGGAATCCACGGGGGTTTATTGGATTCCAATTTACGAGATTCTCAGCGAGCGCGGTTTTGAGGTTTATCTCGTCAATGCCAGAGCAACTCGGCAAATCACGGGCCGTAAATCAGATGTGCTGGATTGCCAGTGGATTTGGCAGCTGATGACTCATGGACTGCTCAGAGGCGCATTCCGCCCCGATGATCTGACCTGCTGCGTCCGGTCATTGGTCAGGCAGCGTGCTTCCAAAGTGAAAGACCAGGCGCAGACGCTGAACCGGATGCAAAAGGCCATGAGCCAAATGAACATCCAGCTGGCCAATGTCATCAGTGATATTTCCGGCGTAACTGGCATGAAGATTTTGCGAGCCATCTGCGCAGGTGAACGGGACCCAGTGCAACTGGCTGAACTGACCGACCGCCGCATCAAGGCAGGCAAGGAGGCTGTCGCTCGGAGTCTTCATGGCAATTGGCGACGCGAGCATTTGCATGCGCTAACTCAGGAATTGGCTGCCTATGACTTCCTGGAGCAGCAAATTGCTGATTGTGACGACGCCATAAAAGCCGCGTTAGAGCAGTTGCCGGTGCTGCAAAACAAGCCAGAGCCATCCAATAAGCCTTTACGGAGCCCGCACCGAAACGGTGCCCAACAGACTGAACTGCATCAGACATTATGGAAAGTTCTTGGCGTGGACCTAACCGCAATTCCAACCATTGGGGTGGACACTGCATTAGTGCTGGCAGGGGAGATCGGTACAGATCTATCACGTTTCCCGTCCTCACAGCACTTCTGCTCTTGGTTGGGACTGGCTCCCCCTACTCGAATTTCCGGCGGTCATCGACTGGCAGGTGGTGGGCCAAAAATAGTCAATCGAGCAGCTCAAGCACTCAAGCAGGCTGCATCCAATGCCCGTAACGACAAGGGTTTCATTGGTGCATCGCACCGAGCCAGACTGACTCGAATGGATACCAGCTGCGCCATCAAGGCCACTGCGCATCAGTTGGCACGTCTGGTGTACAACCTTTTAACCAAGAAGCAGGCTTATGTTGAAAAAGGTCTTGAGGAGTTCGAAACCAGAAGCCAGGACCGGCAGGTCCGGGCTTTGCTCCGCAAAGCCCGGAAACTGGGGTATCAGCTGGTGGCCGCTTGAGTGCTTAGAAAACAGTGGGTTGTATTTTGTTTGATGAGAGCGGGCAAGCCCGCGAAGAGGCCGGCGCAGGCTTACCTCTACTTGCGGGCCTCCAGAATCAGGTTGAACGGCGTCTGCGTCGCCCGGCGGAACCTGCTGAACCCCGCCTCCTCGAAGACGGCCCGCAAGCGCGCTTCTCCGGCCTGTGCGCCCAGCCCGAGGCCCACCTCCTGCGACAGCGAATTCGGCGTGCAGATGAAGGTAGACGCGGCATAGAACAACCGTCCGACCGGTGTCAGGTTACCCTCCAGCGAGTCCTCGGCATAAGGCTCTACCAGCATGACCGTGCCATCCGCCTTCAAAGCACGGTAGGCATGCCGGGCTGCCCCGACCGGGTCACCCATGTCGTGCAGGCAATCGAAGAAACACACCAGGTCATGGTCATGCCCCGGATAGTCCTTGGCGCTGGCCTGCTGGAAGCTCACCCGCGCCTCCAGCCCCGCTTCACGTGCACGCTCGTTGGCGGTTGCGATCGAAGGCTCATGATAGTCGTACCCCACGAAGGTCGACGCCGGAAACGCCTGCGCCATCACCAGCGTCGAGGCACCATGACCGCACCCCACGTCCGCCACCTTGGCGCCCGCCTGCAGCTTGGCCACCACACCCTCCAGCGCCGGCAGCCAATCCGCCACCAGAAAGGTGCGATACCCCGGCCGGAAAAACCGCTCGGTACCACTGAACATGCACGGGTGGTGATCGCCCCAGGCCAGCCCGCCATCGCCACGCATGGCGGCTACCAGCTTGTCCTTGTCATGGAACAGCGCTGCCACCACTGCCGCGCCGCCGGCCATGTAGGCCGGGGAGTCCTCCAGCGCCAGGGCCATGGCCTGTTCCTCAGGCAGCACGAAATGGCCCTTCTCATGGACCATGTAACCCGAGGCCGCCTGGGCATTCAACCATTCGCGCACCAGCCGCGGGTGGCAGCCGGTCTTTTCCGCCAGTTGCTCCGGGGTGACCGCCTGGCTGTCCGCCAAGGCCCGGTACAGCCCCAGTTCATCGCCGAGGATGACGTTGGCCAGCGTCGCCGCTGCGCCCATGTCGCTCACCAGCTTGCCCATGAAATCGTGAAGCTTTGCCTCGTCCATGACCTGCCCTCCTCTGCAAGAAGGCCATCGCCAGCGAGGGACGTCCACTCCGGGGAGGCGGTGGTCGGTTCAAGGGTGTCGGTTCGCGGTACGATTCGCTACCGCGAGCTGTCAGTAAGTTTAGATGCTCTGCCTGGGCACCGTGGAATAACGGCCTCATGGCCCACGAAACATCCTTCAGGTAACAATTCCTAAACAACGATGTGACATTTTTTTTCAGCTTTCTTATCAAGGAGCTGTCAAATGAAGGTCACGGTTTTCGGAACCGGCTACGTCGGCCTGACCCAGGCGGTGTGTCTGGCCCAGGTGGGCCATTCGGTGCTGTGCATGGATGTCGATGCCGATCGGGTTGCCAGCCTGAGTGAAGGACATTGCCCGATCTTCGAGCCCGGCCTTGCGCCGCTGCTGAAGAAGAACCTCGCCTGCGGTCGCCTGTCCTTCACCACCGACGCCGCAGCGGCCGCCAACTATGCCAGGTTGCAGTTCATTGCCGTCGGAACCCCGCCGCAAGCCGACGGCAGCGCCGACCTGAAGCATGTTTTTGCCGTGGTCGACAGCATCCTCGAACATGCCGACGGGCCCAAAGTGATCGTCAACAAGTCCACCGTGCCGGTGGGTACGGTACACCGCATCAAGGCTCGCATCGCCCAGGCCGTGGCCGATACCAGCCGCTTCCAGGTGATCAGCAACCCGGAGTTTCTCAAGGAAGGCTCTGCGGTGGATGACTGCATGCGCCCCGAACGCATCATCATCGGCGGCGCAGAGGCGCCCGAAGTGGAGTTGCTACGCGAGCTTTACCTGCCGTTCAGCCGCAACCGCGAAAAGCTTATGGTCATGGACGCGCGCAGCGCCGAGCTGACAAAGTACGCGGCCAACTGCATGCTGGCCACCAAGATTTCCTTCATCAACGAAATCGCCAACCTGGCCGAGCACCTGGGGGCCGACATCGAAATGGTGCGCCGTGGCATCGGCTCGGACCCGCGCATCGGTTATGACTTCATCTACGCCGGCTGCGGTTTTGGCGGTTCTTGCTTCCCCAAAGACCTGCAAGCTCTGCGCCACAGTGCCGAGGCAGAAGGCTTCGAGACACAGTTGCTGCGCGCAGTAGAGTCGGTCAACGAGCAGCAGAAGGGCCGGCTGTTCAGCAAGATCCAGCGCCACTACCCCGGCGGCCTGCGGGGCAAGGTGTTTGCCCTGTGGGGGTTGTCGTTCAAGCCCAATACCAATGATATCCGCGAAGCCTCCAGCCGGGTCTTGCTGGAAGCGTTGTGGGCCGCGGGTGCGCGGGTCCAGGCCCACGACCCTCAGGCCATGGAAGAAATCCGGCGCCACTACGGCCCGCGTGCCGACTTGCAACTGGTGCCCTGCAAGGACGATGCATTAAAGGGCGCAGATGCCTTGGTGATCGTCACCGAGTGGCAGGACTACCGCGTACTCAATCTGGACAAGGTGCCGCAGCAGTTGACCGACCGGGTGGTGTTCGACGGGCGCAACCTGTTCGAGCCCGAGCACATGGCCGCCGCCGGCCTGACTTATTACGGGATCGGCCGTGGCCAGGTGCAGCCAGTATGCCCGTACTGATTACCGGTGTGGCAGGTTTCATTGGCTACCACGTGGCGCGGCGCCTGTGCGAGGCCGGCATCGAAGTGGTCGGTATCGACAACCTTAATGCCTACTACAGCGTCGAGCTCAAGCGGGCGCGCCTGCAGGCGTTGTTCGGTTTTTCCAGCTTCCACTTCCATACCCTCGACATCGCCAACCCTGCCGATTTGCAACCGCTGTTCGCCAGGCAGGCGTTCAGCGAGGTGATCCACCTGGCAGCCCAGGCCGGCGTGCGCTATTCACTGGACAACCCTGGTGCCTACGGGCAGGCCAACCTGGTTGGTTTCCTCAATGTTCTCGAGGCCTGCCGAGCGCAGCCACCACGCCACTTGATCTACGCCTCCAGCAGCTCCGTGTACGGGGCCAATGCCAAGCTGCCGTTCAGCATCGACGACCCGGTCGAGCAGCCAGTGTCGCTCTATGCCGCCAGCAAGCGCGCCAATGAACTGATGGCGCACAGCTACGCGCACCTGTACCGCCTGCCGACCACCGGCCTGCGTTTTTTTACCGTCTATGGCCCCTGGGGCCGCCCCGACATGGCGCTGTTCAAGTTCACCCGCGCCATGCTCGAAGGCCGGCCGATAGCGCTTTACAACAACGGCCTGATGGGCCGCGACTTCACCTACATCGACGACATCGTCGAGAGCATCGTGCGCCTGCGCCTGAAACCGCCCCGCCCGGTCGAAGGGAAACCACCCTGCCAACTGTTCAATATCGGCCGCGGTCAGCCGGTAAGGCTGCTGCACTTTGTCGACTGCCTGGAGGACGCCTTGGGTATCAAGGCCCAGCGCGACTACCTACCGCTGCAAGCGGGGGACGTACTGGAAACCTGGGCCGACGTAAGCTCACTGACACGCTGGATCGACTTCTCCCCTGGCACGTCGCTGGAACATGGCGTCAACGCCTTCGTTGGTTGGTACCGGGGTTTCTACCGGGTTTGATCCACGCACTCACAACACGATCACAGGTAGCCTCATGAGCGATCCACTTGACCTCTCGGTACTCATCCCCGCCAAGAACGAGGTCGACAACCTGCCGTCACTGCTGATGGAGATTCGTGCTGCACTCACGGCCGAAGACTACGAAGTGTTGGTGGTCGACGACGGCAGCAGCGACGGCACCCTGAACGTACTGCAACAACTGAAAAGCCAGGGCTACAGGCAATTGCGCATCCTGCGTCACGACCGTTCGCTGGGCCAGAGCACCTCGCTGTGGCATGCCGCCCAGGTGGCCCGTGGCCACTGGCTGGCGACCCTGGATGGCGACGGCCAGAACGACCCGGCAGACATCCCCGGCATGCTAGCCCTGGTGCGCGCCAGCCAGAACCTGGCCGGCGGCGTCAAGTTGGTGGCAGGGCACCGGGTCAACCGGCGTGACAGCGCCAGCAAGCGCTGGGCCTCGCGCTTTGCCAACGGCCTACGCAGCCGCCTGCTCAAGGATGCCACGCCCGACACCGGCTGCGGGCTGAAGCTGATCGAGCGGGCAGCCTTCCTGCACCTGCCCTACTTCGACCACATGCACCGCTACATTCCGGCACTGATCCTGCGCCACAACGGCCGCATGCTGGTGCACCCGGTCAACCACCGGCCACGCCACGCCGGTGTCTCCAAGTACGGCAACCTGGACCGCGCCCTGGTCGGCATCCTCGACTTGTTCGGGGTGTGGTGGCTAATCCGCCGCACCCGCCTGCACAGCCGCCCGCAGGAGCTTGAAGGATGACCCGCGAAACCCTCTGGCTGATCATCGGCTTCGCGGGTCAGGCCGTTTTCACCGGGCGCTTCGTGCTGCAGTGGCTGTACAGCGAACTCAAACGCCGTAGCGTGATCCCGGTGGGCTTCTGGTACCTGAGCATGCTCGGCAGCGCGCTACTGCTGACTTACGCCATCTACCGCCAGGACCCGGTCTTCATTATCGGCCAAAGCTTCGGCTTTCTGGTCTACCTGCGCAACCTGCAACTGATTGCCCGTCACCAGCACCTGAAGGAATAGCCCTTTGCCTAAGTTCAAGACAATCGGGGCCGAACGCCTGGCCCTGATCGCCCTCGCCGTGTTGCTGGTGGGCGCGGGAATCGGCTGGCGTCAGCCGATGAATGTCGATGAAGAACGCTTCCTCGGCGTGGCCCTGGAAATGCTCCAGAGTGGCGACTGGTTCATTCCGCACCGGGCAGCGGAGATCTATGGCGACAAGCCACCGCTGTTCATGTGGACCGTGGCGCTGTTCAGCTACCTGACCGGCGCACCCAAAGTTGCTCTCTACCTGCCAGGGCTGCTGTCGGCGGCGACCATCACCTGGGTGCTGCATGACCTCGGGCGGCGCCTGTGGAACCGGCGCACCGGCGTGATCGCTGCCTTGTTGTTCCTGGCCACCTACCAGAGCTACAGCATCCTGCGCACCGGGCAGATCGACAGTTTCCTGTGCCTTTGGGTTGCGCTGGGCCTCTACGGCATGCTGCGCCACTTGCTGCTGGGGCCCGCCTGGGGCTGGTTCTACCTGGCTTGCGCTGCCATGGGCCTGGGCGTTATCAGCAAGGGGGTGGGTTTTGTCCCGGCGCTGATACTGCTGCCTTATGCCTGGGCGGTGCGCCAGCGCTGGCGCGGCGTTGTCGCCATGCCCGGCCAAGGATGGCGCTGGAGCCTGGGGCTGCTGTGGTTACTCGCCGGTTGCGCCGTGTGGCTGCTGCCATTGTTGGTGTCGATCGCCCATGGCGGCGGCGCCGCAGAGCTGGCCTACCTGAAGGAAATCCTGCTGCGTCAGACCGCCAGCCGCTACGCCAATGCCTGGGACCATCGCGAGCCGTTCTGGTACTTCTTCGTCAAGGTCATCCCCAAGTACTGGCTACCTCTGATCCTGGCCCTGCCCTGGCTGATACCGGCCTGGCGCCGGCAACTGCAAAAGCGCGATGGCCGCTTCCTGCTACTGCTTGGCTGGGTGGCATTGGTGCTGCTGTTCTTCAGCCTCAGCACCGGCAAGCGCAAGCTGTACATTTTCCCGGCGCTGCCTGGCTTGATTCTGGCGATGGCGCCGCTCGTGCCGTGGCTGCTCAAGCGCTGGTGGCAGCGCCGGCCGGGCTGGCGCAAGGCGTTTACCACAGTAGCCCTGGTATGGTTCGCCCTGTGGTTCGCGCGTGGTTTCGTCGAGCCCGCCAAGGAGGGCCGCAACCCGCATGAGACGCTGATGAGCGACGCCGCACAGGCCACTGCTGGTGCCGAACTGGTGCTGGTCAACTGGCGCGAGGGGCATTGGCTGTTTGCCCGGCAACCCATCGTGCACTTCGGTTTCACCGGCCAATCCAAAGTGGATGCAGCGGTCTACTGGCTGCGCCAGCACCCCACCGCCTTCGCCTTGGTTCCTGCCAACCAACTGGGCCAGTGCTTTAGCGCCGACAAGGCCCGCAAGCTGGGTGAGACCTCGCGGGCCGAATGGTATGTAGTCGGTGCAGATGCCGACAACGGCCAGTGTCAGGCCAGTGCCCCCAACAACGTCTACCACTTCGCCTGGGCCGACACGGGGCACAGCCCGCCGGCGGTTGAGGAACGGACCGGGCATTGACCAGCCGGCCCCTGCCGAGTGGGTGTTCTGGCGAATGACGACTCAAGGTCGAACTCGCGCTCCCCCGCCCATGACGCTTGCAATCCATCAAATCTCAAAATACTGTATGAATATTCAGTATAGCGAGACACCGCCATGCAACTCATCGCCAAACTCGGCATCCTGGCAGACGCCGCCAAGTACGACGCTTCCTGCGCCAGCAGCGGCGCGCCCAAGCGTAACTCGCGTGGTGCTGACGGCCTGGGTGCTACCAATGGCATGGGTATCTGTCATAGCTACACACCTGACGGTCGCTGCGTATCTCTGCTCAAGGTACTGCTGACCAACTTCTGCCTGTATGACTGCCAGTACTGCGTCAACCGCCGCTCCAGCAACGTGCCACGCGCGCGCTTCAGCCCCGAGGAAGTGGTACGCCTGACCCTGGACTTCTACCGGCGCAACTGCATCAGCGGCCTGTTCCTCAGCTCCGGCATCATCCGCTCAGCGGACTACACCATGGAGCAGCTGATCCGTGTGGCCCGGCTGTTGCGCGAAGAGCACAGCTTCCGCGGCTACATCCACCTCAAGGCCATCCCCGATGCCGACCCGCTGCTGATCGAAGAGGCCGGGCGCCTGGCCGATCGCCTCAGCGTCAACATCGAACTGCCCACCGAGGCCAGCCTCAAGCGCCTGGCGCCGGAAAAGCAAGGGCGCACCATTCGCCAGGCCATGGGCGTGATTCATCAGGGCCAGCAGGCCGTGGCCAATGAGCCCAGGGCGCCGCGCTTTACCCCGGCCGGTCAAAGCACTCAGGTCATCGTCGGCGCCGACAGCACCGACGACAGCACCTTGCTGCGCAATGCCGAATCGCTGTACCAAGGCTACGGCCTCAAGCGCGTGTACTATTCCGCCTTCAGCCCGATCCCCGACAGCCCCGGCAGCGTGCCCCTCGCCGCACCACCGCTGCTGCGCGAACACCGCCTGTATCAAGCCGACTTCCTGCTGCGTGGCTATGGCTACAAGGCTGGCGAGCTGCTGGGCCACAGCGGTAACCTGGCACTGGACATCGACCCCAAACTGGCTTGGGCACTGGCCAACCGCGACGTGTTCCCACTGGACGTGAACCGCGCCGAACCGGCGTTACTGGCGCGTATCCCCGGCATCGGCCTGCGCAGCGTACAGCGCCTGGTCGCCCTGCGGCGGGAGCGGCGCATCCGTTATGACGACCTGATCCAGCTGCGCTGCGTGCTGGACAAGGCACGTCCATTCATCGTCACCAGCGACTACCGCCCCGCCCAGGCCGAACTGCGCAGCGGCTTGCTGCGAGCGCGCTTGAGTGAGCCGCCAGCGCCCGTGCAGATGGGGTTATGGGGGTGATCGCGCTCGACTGCGACGACCTGTTCGCCACCTGGCGCGATCAGGCCCGGGGCTTGTTGGGGCATGGCATCGACCCATCGGAAGTCACCTGGTCGCAAGGCCCGATGGCGGACCTGCTGGCCGTGCCGGCAGCGCCGCCTGAAGGGCCTGGCCCTTTCCGGGCCAAAGTCCCGGCCGCACTGCTGAGCCAGTTGGAGCAGGCCTCTCGCTACCGTGGCGAACAGCGCTGGAACCTGCTGTATGAAGTGCTGTGGCGCGTCGCCCATGGCGACCGCACGGCAATGTTGGCGGGTGACCGGCTGGGCAGTGAGCTGCAACGGCGCATCAAGCAGGTAACCCGCGAGGCGCATCACTTGCACGCGTTTGTACGCTTCGTGCCGCTGCCTGAGGAACTGGCTGAGCACTTGCAGCTCGACTTGGTGGCCTATCACGAGCCTGCACACGACATTCTGCAAAGTGCCAGCGCGCACTTCGCCGACCGCCTGGGGCGTTTGCGCTGGTTGATTGCCACGCCACAGGATGGCATTCGCTTCGACGGCCAGGCGTTCGACTACCAGCGCCATTGCCCCGAGCCCTGGCGCCAGTGGGCCCGCAACGCCGAAGACCCCGGCGCCGAACTCTGGCGCACCTATTACCGCCACACCTTCAACCCGGCCCGCCTCAACCCGGACGCCTTGCGCCTGCACATGCCAGGGCGGTTCTGGCGGCATTTGCCGGAAGGCATGCTGATACCGCAGCTTGAAGGCCTGGCGCGCCAAGGCAAACAGCGGGACGGCCAAGCCCTTGAGGTGGCCTCGCAAACCGGCAAGACCATCAGCAAGCCTGCGCGCTCGGTGTAGCCGCGGAGCCTGTTGCGGCCCCGTCTAGACACAAGGCCGCTGCTACGCCGAAGCCATTATCCTCAACTGAAGAGCCTGGCCAGGCAGGCCAGCTTCTTCTTGTACGAACGCCGCGCCTCCAGTGCCTGCTCCAGACTCACCGGCAGGAACCGCGCCTGCTGGTTGGGCTGCATCTGCCCGATCAGGTCGAGGTCGGCGCTGATCACCGTGCCGATCATGGCGTAGCCGCCCCCCGACACTGCATCGCGATGCAGGATGATCGGTTCCAACCCTGCCGGCACCTGGATCGATCCGATCGGGTAGCAGCTGTCGACGATATTGGACGGGTCCGACCCCGCACCGAACGGCTGCTCGCGCGGTTGGAAACTCAAGGCGCTGCCGCCTTTGTAGCGATAGCCGATACGGTCCGCTTCGGAGCCAACCGTCCAGGCGTCGGTGAAGAAACGTTGCGCTGCAGCTTCGGTCAGGCGGTGGAAGTACAGCCCAGGCACCACCCGCAACACCACCTCGCCCCCCAGGGCCTGACGCAGGGCCATGGGCAAGCTTGCACCGGCACGGGTCTTGCCGCTGGGCACGCCCACCGGCAGCAGGTCGCCCGCCATCAGTTTGCGCCCATGAAAGCCACCCAACGCGCCCAGCACGTAGGTGGACCGGCTACCCAGTACCTCGGGCACATCGATGCCTCCGGCCACTGCCAGGTAGGCCCGGGCGCCCGCTGTTGGAAACCCGAAACGCAACACTTGCCCCGCCCGCACGGCAAACGCAGTGTCCGGGCGCTGCTCGCGGCCATCGAGCAACGCTGGCATCTGCGCACCGCACACAGCGACCAGTGCGTCCTGCTGGAACTCCAGCTCCGGCCCCACCAGTGCACACTCCAGGCCCGCAGCGCCGGCCGGGTTGCCCACCAGGTGATTGGCTGCGCTCAAGGCGTACTGGTCGAGTGCGCCGGACGGAGGGATACCCAGGTGGTAGTAACCTTCGCGGCCCAGGTCCTGTACAGAAGTGGCCAGCCCCGGTTTGAGTACCTTGATCATGCCAGCACCTCCTGCAACGATTTGGGGTAGCCGACCGGGTCGGCGAGAAAGGCGTCCAGGAAAAACTCCACGGGACGAATGCGCAGGTCAAAACGGCCCTCCTCCACATCCGCCACCGCCTGGTCATAGGCACGGCGGTCGATGGGTTTGAACTGCACGATGTCACCCGGGCGGAAGAACACCATGTGCTCCTTGAGGTAGTTCAAGGTCTGTTGCGGGTCGTAGATCGGTGCCGGGGTGACGCCGAACATCTGGTAGCCGCCAGCCCCGCGCACCGAGTAGATGCAACCAAAGCAGCCGCCATGGCCCAGGGTGAGCTTGGGCGTGTCGGTACGGGGGCGCAGGTATTTGGGCACCTGCAGCTGCCGCTCGCGCTCGACCATCTGGAACATGAACGGCAGGCCGGCGACAAAGCCCACCATCGACACGAACCATGGCGCGCCACTGTGGGCGGCGATGAATGCCTCGACATCGGCCAGGCCGTTGATGCGCGCGGCGTACTCCAGGTCTGTGCTGGTCGGGTCCTGGTGGCGATCCCGAAAGCGCATCAGGGTTTCATGGGTCCAGGGGTCGTTGTACAGCACCGGGATCTCGATGATCCGCGTCTGCAACGAACGCTCGGCCACCGCCTGCGCCTCGGCGCCGCGCACGGCTTCAAGCAGTGCCTCGGGGGCGATACGGTCCGGGTCGAAGCGGATCTGGAAAGACGCGTTGGCCAGGCATACATCAAGCACGCCATCCAGGGCCAGCCGCTCCACCGCCCGGGTGACGGCCATACCCTTGAAAAAGGCCTCCAGCGACATGCTTTCGCTGACTTCGGCAAACAGGTGCTCGTCGGCGCCGAAGCTATAACGAATCGGGGTTGTAGCAAGCGGTTCGGCCATGACAGTTCCTTTTCTTGGAATCTTTATAGAAAGGCAGGCGAAAACAAAATGCACGGGCTCCGGCTTGTGTGTTTGCCGGATACCTGACGGGTTCAGCGCGGTGCACGCACCACGATGCCAGCCGTATCCAGGGCCTTGCGCGTGGCCTCGACCAGGTCCAGCGCGCCCGGGGTGTCACTGTGCAGGCAGATGGAGTCGAATTCGATGGCCAGGTCCTGGCCTTCGACCGTGCGCACCACGCCTTGGCGGCAAGCGCGCAGCACCCGCTCAGCGACCGCCTGGGGCTCGTAGCCCCGCACATTACGGGTAAACACGATCGACCCGCTCAGGTCGTACTCGCGGTCGGCGTAGAACTCACGAACTACCGGCTGGCCCAGTGCCTGGGCAATGCGACAGATCACCGAACCTGGCATGCAGAACAGCAGCAGTTCCGGCTCGATCACCCGCAGGTTTTCCACCAGCAAATGTGCGGCTTCTTCGTCACGCGCCAGGTGCATGTACAACGCCCCGTGCGGTTTGATGTGCTGCAGACGCACGCCCTGGGCACGGGCTATTTCGCGCAGCGCGCCCAGTTGGTAGAGCATGTCGTCGACCAGCTCCTGCGCCGGTGCATTGATGTGCCGGCGGCCAAAGCCGACCAGGTCACGGAACCCCGGGTGTGCACCCACCGCAACGCCCAGCGCCTTGGCGCGCTCGACGGTGCGGCGCATGGTGCCGGGGTCACCGGCATGGAAACCAGTGGCGATGTTGGCGCTGCTGATGTACCCCATCAGCTCATTGTCGACGCCATCGCCAATGGTCCACGGGCCAAAGCCCTCGCCCATGTCCGAGTTGAAGTCTACTGCTTGCATGACGGCATCTCCTGGCACTTGTGACTGCATGCAAGCCACGTTAGATTCTCCGCACCCCCTTGGGAAGATCTATAAACAGATGGGGTGTCTTCTGAAAATCAGATACTCCGGGAGCCTACCGTGTCACTCACCCTGCGCCAGGTCCGCTACTTCGTTGCCACCGCTGAAATCGGCCAGATCTCCCAAGCGGCGATCCACCTGAACATCTCCCAGTCGGCAGTGACCACGGCCATCAAGGAGCTGGAAGCGATGCTCGGTGTGCTGTTGTTCCAGCGCTCGGCCCAAGGCATGAGCCTGACCGAGGCCGGCCGGCACTTTTTGAACCGTGCCTACGTCATCCTGCGCAGTGTCGACGATGCGTTGAACAGCCCGCTTCCGGACGTGCGCGCCAGTGGCCTGTTGCGCCTGGCGGCAAGTTACACGGTGATCGGCTACTTCCTGCCGCACCACCTGCAACGCCTGGAGCACTGGCATCCGGGGGTGACCCTGGAGCTGTACGAGCAGGAGCGCAGCGCCATCGAACAAGGGCTGCTGGAGGGGCGTTTCGACATGGCGGTGGTGCTCACCGCCAACCTCACCCACCCCGACATCGTCTCAGAAACCCTGTTCAACTCCGAGCGCCGGCTGTGGTTGCCCGCACACCACCCGCTGTGCGAACGCTCGGCGGTGAGCCTGGCCGATGTGGCCTGTGAGCCGTTCATCCTGTTGACCGTGGATGAGGCCGAGCAAAGTGCCATGCGTTACTGGGAGCAGGCCGGGCAGCGCCCGGGCGTAAGGGTGCGTACCAGCTCGGTGGAGGCCGTGCGCAGCATGGTGGCCAATGGCAGTGGCGTGGCAATCCTGTCGGACCTGGTGCACCGGCCGTGGTCGCTGGAGGGCAAGCGCATCGAGACGGTGACCATCAGCGACCCGGTGACGCCAATGAGCGTAGGGTTGGCCTGGCACCGGGAACGGGCATTCAGCCCGGCGATGCAGGCGGTGCGCAATTACTTCCATGATGCGTTTCTGGCGCCGCAGCAGTTGTCGGCCCGGCGCTGAGCCTGCCTTTGCAGGCCCGGCCTCTTCGCGGGCGCGCCCGCTCCCACAGGTGCAGCGCAAATCTTCAGCGGTATGGGAGCCTGTGAGAGCGGGCAAGCCCGCGAAGGAACCAACCCCCATCTCAAGCCGAACGTTCAGGCCGCAATGCCGTCATAATCTGAGCCGGTGCCGACACGCAAAGAGGACGCGAAATGACCCAGCCTGACCCGTCATACGTCAAATGGCTCGAAGACCGCGCCATGCTCAAGGCCTCCCAGGACCGCGCCAGCCTGTACTCAGGCCAGTCGCGCCTGTGGCAACAACCCTACGCCGAGGCCCAGCCCCGCCGCGCCACGGAAATCGCCTCGGTGTGGCTCACCGTCTACCCCGACGCCATCATCGCCCCTGAGGGCTGCTCGGTGCTCGGTGCCCTGGCCCACGAAGCATTGTGGAAGCGCCTGTCAGAAATCGGCGTGCAGGGCCTGCACACCGGCCCGATCAAGCTGTCCGGCGGCATTCGCGGCCGCGAGCTTACCCCCAGCGTGGACGGCAACTTCGACCGCATCAGCTTCGACATCGACCCGCTGTACGGCAGCGAGCAGGAGCTGATCCAGATGAGCCGCATGGCCGCAGCGCACAATGCCGTGACCATCGACGACCTGATCCCCTCGCACACCGGCAAGGGCGCCGACTTCCGCCTGGCCGAGATCGCCCATGGCCCTTACCCTGGGCTGTACCACATGGTCGAGATCCGCGAAGAAGACTGGCCGCTGCTGCCCGAGGTGCCCGCCGGACGCGATGCGGTCAACCTGCTGCCCGCGCAGTGTGACGAGCTGAAGGCGCGCCATTACATCGTTGGCCAGCTGCAACGGGTGATCTTCTTCGAGCCGGGCGTGAAGGAAACCGACTGGAGCGCCACGCCACCGGTCACGGGCGTGGACGGCAAGACCCGCCGCTGGGTGTACCTGCACTACTTCAAAGAGGGCCAGCCGTCGCTGAACTGGCTGGACCCGACCTTCGCCGCCCAACAAATGATCATTGGTGATGCGTTGCACGCCCTGGACTGCCTCGGTGCCCGCGGCCTGCGCCTGGACGCCAACGGCTTTCTCGGCGTGGAAACCCGCGCCAGCGGCACCGCCTGGTCGGAAAGCCACCCGCTGTCGATCGTCGGCAACCAGTTGATCGGCGGCATGATCCGCAAGGCCGGCGGTTTCAGCTTCCAGGAGCTGAACCTGACCCTCGATGACATTGCGCAGATGTCCAGGGGCGGTGCCGACCTGTCCTACGATTTCATTACCCGGCCGGCCTACCAGCATGCGCTGCTGACCGGCGACACCGAGTTCCTGCGCCTGATGCTCAAGGAGATGCACGCCTTCGGCATCGACCCGGCCTCGCTGATCCATGCCTTGCAAAACCATGACGAACTGACCGTGGAGCTGGTGCACTTCTGGACACTGCACGCGCACGACATGTACCTGTACAAAGGCCAGACCCTGCCTGGCAGCATCCTGCGCGAACATATCCGCGAAGAGATCTACGAACGGCTGTCGGGAGAGCATGCCCCGTACAACCTGCGTTTCGTGACCAACGGCATTGCCTGCACCACCGCCAGCCTGATCGCCGCTGCACTGGGTATTCGCGACCTCGAACAGATTGGCGCAGCGGATATCGAATTGATCAAGAAGGTGCACCTGCTGCTGGTCATGTACAACGCCATGCAGCCGGGGGTAGTCGCCTTGTCCGGTTGGGATCTGGTCGGCGCCCTGCCCCTGCCCGCCGAAGCGGTTGCCGAACGCATGCTCGATGGCGATACCCGATGGATTCACCGGGGCGGCTATGACCTCGCCGGGCTCGACCCGCAGGCAGAGGCTTCAGTGCGTGGCATGCCGCGCGCCAGGGCGCTGTACGGCAGCCTCGACAGCCAGCTGGACGAGGGTGATTCATTTGCCTGCAAGGTGAAGAAACTGCTGGCTGTGCGCCAGGCTTACGGCATCGCTACCAGCCGTCAGGTGCTGGTACCTGAGGTGAGCAGCCCGGGGCTGCTGGTGATGGTGCATGAGCTGCCAGCCGGGCGTGGTATCCAGATCAGTGCGCTGAACTTCGGCCAGGACGCGATTGCCGAGGAACTGCTGTTGACGGGGTTCACACCTGGGCCGGTGGTCGACATGATCAACGAGACGGTTGAAGGCGATTTGACCGAGGACGGGCGCCTGATGGTGAACCTGGACCCGTACGAGGCACTGTGCCTGCGGATCGTCAACAGCAGCGGGCATGTTTGAATCTGGTGTGGCCCTGCCGTCGGCAAACCGGTTTCGCCCACAAGCACGCCGCCTGCCCAACGCTGGCGCCAGACCCGCAAGCCGGCTTGCCAACCAAGAAGCCGGTCTTGCATTTACTGCGCTACGGGCATAGCGTTCGGAAGTTTTCTTTTCCGTGCCCAGGAGCAACACCATGTACACCGGCATCGTCCAGGCCGTCCGCCCTCTGCTTGATGTGACCACCTATCCGGGCCACAACCAGTTCACCATCGACCTCACCCCGGAATTGCTCGACGAGCTGAAAATCGGTGCCAGCGTCAGTGTCGAAGGTACCTGCCTGTCCGTGACCGAAATCGACGGCAGCCAAGTCAGGTTCGACGCCATGACCGCTACCCTCGAGCGCACCAATCTGCGCAACTTCAAGCCCGGCCAGCACGTGAACATCGAACGTTCAGCGAAGATGAACGCCGAAGTCGGCGGTCACCTGATGGCCGGCCACATCGCCACCACCGCCGAAATCGTCGAGCTGTCGATCAAGGAAACCGGCGCCTTCATCAAGTTCCGCATGCCGCCGCAATGGGGCAAGTACGTGTTTCCCCGCGGTTTCATCGGGGTCAATGGCTGCAGCCTGACGGTCGCTGACGTGGAGGACAACGTGATCACTATCAATTTGATCCCGGAAACCCTGCGCCAGACCACCTTCGCCAGCTACCGTGCCGGTGAGCTGCTCAATATCGAGGTCGACCACCAGACCATGGTGCTGGTCGACGTGGTGGAGCGCACCATCAAAGGTACCCTGGCCCGCGAAAACCTGCTGCCCTGAGGCCTGCGCATGCTCCCTAACGCCCTCCCCGCGCGCACAGCCAGGCGTTTGCGCCTGCAGGTAATGCGTGGTCGCGTCGGCCTCGGCCTGGTCGCCGCCCTGTCGGTGCTGGCCGGCATGACCGATGCCATCGGCTTGCTGGCACTGGGCGATTTCGTCTCGTTCATGAGTGGCAACACCACACGCCTGGCGGTGGCCATCAGTGAAGCAGACCTGGCCCTGGTACTGCGCCTCAGTGGCGCCGTACTGGGCTTTGTCGCGGGCAATGCGCTGGGCGTGCTCCTGGCTCACGGATTGCGCCGTCGAGCCTGGCCGGTGCTGCTGGTGGTTGCCGCACTGCTGGCTTTCGCGGCAGCGTGGCCGTTACCAGCCACCTTCCCCGCGCTGTTGGCCGCCACGCTGGCCATGGGCATGATCAATGCGGTAGTCGAGCAGGTGAATGGCCTGCCCATCGGCCTGACTTACGTGACTGGCGCCCTTTCGCGTTTCGGCCGCGGCCTGGGGCGCTGGCTGCTGGGCGAGCGGCGCAATGGCTGGCGGGTGCAGTTGGTGCCTTGGGCAGGCATGCTGCTGGGCGCCGCACTCGGCGCCTGGTTGCAACAACACCTGGGCCTGCAGGCGCTGGCCGGCAGCTGCGCGCTGGCCTGCGTGCTGGCGCTGGTATCGCGGTTCATCCCGCGGTCCTGGCAGCGTGGCTACATGCCGCGCTGATCATTCGATACGCGGGTGCTGCAGGGCCAGTTTCTCGCGTTTGGCTTCCAGCTCGGCGATCTGCGCATCGATGTCCTCGATTTTCTGCTCGATGTTGTCGTGGTGCTCCTGCAGCAGTTCACGCGCCTCTTCGATGTCCGATGCCGCGGGTGCCGCGCCGCGCAGGGGCTTGTTGGCAGTTTCCTTCATGGTCAGGCCGGTGACCAGCCCGACAGCGGCGATCACCATCAGGTAATAGGCCGGCATGTACAGGTCGCCTGTGCTCTCCACCAGCCACGCAGCGAGGGTCGGGGTAAGGCCGGCGATCAGCACCGAGATGTTGAAGGCGCTGGCCAGGGCACTGTAGCGGATGTGCGTGGGGAACATGGCCGGCAGCGTCGAGGCCATCACGCCGATGAAGAAATTCAGCAGCACGGCAATGATCAGCAGGCCGGCGAAAATAAGCCCGAGCACACCACTGTTGATCAGCATGAACGCCGGAATGGCCAAGGCCAACAGGCCGACACTGCCGACGATGATGAACGGCCGTCGGCCGAACTTGTCGCTGAGCAGGCCGATCATCGGCTGCACGAACAGCATGCCGACCATGATCGCGATGATGATCAGCACGCCATGGTCTTCGCTGTAGTGCAGGTTGTGCGACAGGTAGCTTGGCATGTAGGTAAGCAGCATGTAGTAGGTGACGTTGGTGGCAATCACCACGCCGATGCAGGTCACCAGGCTGCGCCAGTGCTGGGTGGCCACTTCCTTGAACGACACCTTGGGCCCGGAGGCCAGGCCTTCACGATCGCCCTGCTCCAGCTTGTCGACGTGCTGCTGGAACGCAGGTGTTTCTTCCAGCGCATGGCGCAGGTAGAGGCCGATGATGCCCAGCGGCAGGGCCAGGAAGAACGGCAGGCGCCAGCCCCATTCGAGGAACTGTTCTTCACCCAGCACCGTGGAAATGAGCACCACCACCCCTGCGCCCAGCACAAAGCCGGCAATCGAACCGAAATCCAGCCAGCTGCCGAGAAAACCGCGCTTGCGGTCAGGTGCGTACTCGGCAACGAAGATCGAGGCGCCGGTGTATTCACCGCCCACCGAAAAGCCTTGGGCCATCTTGGCCAGCAACAACAGGATCGGCGCCCAGATACCAATGCTCGCGTAGGACGGTATCAGGCCGATGGCGAAGGTGCTGAGGGACATGATCACGATGGTCGCGGCGAGGATTTTCTGCCGCCCGAACCTGTCGCCCAAGGCACCGAAGAACAGCCCGCCAAGAGGCCGGATCAGGAACGGCACCGAGAAGGTGGCCAGGGCCGCGATCATTTGCACGCCGGGGTCGGCGTTGGGGAAGAACACCTTGCCCAAGGCATAAGCGACGAAGCCGTATACGCCAAAGTCGAACCACTCCATGGCGTTGCCCAGCGCGGCGGCTGTGATCGCCTTCTTCATCTTGGCGTCGTCGACGATGGTGATGTCCTTCAGGCCGATTGGCTGGACGCTTTTCTTGCGAGGTTTCATACCCGTATCCCTGTCGATGAATGCTCTAAGGGATCAGATACAACAGGACACTAAATAATTCAGCGCTTACTGTTTTTTTGTGCGTTTGCGGCACCACCAAACGGCGCCCAAAGAAAAGCCGCTGCAATGGCAGCGGCTTTCATGCCGAAGGCCTGGCTTCAGATACCTTCGCGCGCCAGGTCCATGGCGAAGTAGGTCAGGATCAGGTCGGCACCGGCACGCTTGATTGCGCCAATGCTTTCGCGCACCACCCGGCCTTCGTCGATGGCACCGGCCAGGCCGCCGAACTTGATCATCGCATACTCGCCGCTCACCTGGTACGCCGCCAGTGGCAGGCGCGAAGCGGCGCGGATGTCGGCGATCACATCAAGGTAGGCACCGGCCGGCTTGACCATCAGCACGTCCGCCCCTTCCTGCTCGTCGAGCAGCGACTCGCGCACCGCTTCGCGGCGGTTCATCGGGTTCATCTGGTAGCTTTTGCGGTCGCCCTTCAGGGCGGTGCCACCGGCCTCACGGAACGGGCCATACAACGACGAGGCGAACTTGGTGGAGTAGGCCATGATCGCGGTGTCGTGGAAACCGGCACCGTCCAGGGCGCTGCGGATTGCCTGCACCTGGCCGTCCATCGCCGCCGAAGGGGCAATGAAGTCGGCACCGGCAGCGGCGGCGATGACAGCCTGCTTGCCCAGGTTGGCCAGGGTGGCGTCGTTGTCCACGCCATGGTCATGCAGCACGCCGCAGTGGCCGTGGCTGGTGTATTCGCAGAAGCAGGTGTCGGACATCACCACCATTTCCGGCACGGTGTCCTTGCAGATACGCGACATGCGCGCAACCAGGCCGTTTTCGTTCCAGGTGTCGCTGCCATCGGCATCCAGGTGGTGCGATACGCCAAAGGTCATCACCGACTTGATACCGGCGCGGGCATAGCGCTCGATTTCCTGGGCCAACAGCTTCTCGGGGATACGATTGACACCGGGCATGCTGGTGATCGGCACGAAATCATCGATGCCCTCTTCGACGAAGATCGGCAGGATCAGGTCTTCAAGGCGGAACTCGGTTTCCTGGAAGATCGTGCGCAGGGACTCGTTCTGGCGCAGGCGGCGGGGACGAACGGACGGGAATTGGTTGGACATGACAGCTCCAGGGAATTTGAACGGCGTATACCTTATGCCTGTCGCGCGCCAGTGAAAAGGCTAAATGACGAGATTGTGTCTTGCGTCAATGGCAACGCCCGGGGTTTGCCTGTGTTGGCCTCTTCGCGGGTAAACCCGCGCCTGCAAATCCCGTAGGAACGGGTTTACCCGCGAAGCGGCCGGCACAGGCACTGAATTACTGCAGCCAGGGCGGCGTCACCTCCTCTGCCTTGGCCGGCCCATGCTCAGCTTCGGCGCGTGCTGCACGGCGGCGAGCGTCGTCCATCCGGGCGGCGTCGATCTCGCGCATCACCCCGGTTACGTCAGCCTCATGTTCATCATCCTCGAACACCCCGGTCAACGGGCTGTCGGGCAGCAACTCGCCGGCCTCGTACAACGCCCACATCTCCTGCGCATAGCGGGTGCTTTTCAGCTCCGGGGCAAAGCGCCCGAAATAATGGGCCATGTTGTCCACATCGCGCTGCAGCATGCTGAAGGCGTGGTTGTTGGCGGCGGCATCCACTGCCTGCGGCAGGTCGATGATCACCGGCCCGTCCGGGCCGAGCAGCACGTTGAACTCGGACAAATCGCCATGCACCATTCCGGCGCACAGCATCAACACGATCTGGCGAATGACGAAGGCATGGAACGCGCGGGCATCTTCAACTTCCAGGTGTACGTCGTTCAGGCGCGGGGCCGCATCGCCATCGGCATCGGTCACCAGTTCCATCAGTAGCACGCCGTCCTGGAAGTCGTAAGGCTTGGGCACCCGTACACCCGCACCGGCCAAACGGAACAGCGCAGCCACTTCGGCGTTCTGCCAGGCATCCTCGGCTTCTTTGCGGCCGTACTTGCTGCCCTTGGCCATGGCCCGGGCCTGACGGCTGTTGCGTACCTTGCGGCCTTCCTGGTATTCGGCGGCCTGGCGGAAGCTGCGCTTGTTGGCTTCTTTGTAGACCTTGGCGCAGCGTACCTCGCTGCCACAGCGCACCACGTACACAGCGGCTTCCTTGCCACTCATCAACGGCCGTAGTACTTCGTCGACAAGGCCGTCTTCGATCAACGGTTCGATTCTTTTAGGTGTCTTCATCAGGCTGCGTTCAGGGTCCTGGCTTTGTTGGCGGACATCCTCTCACAGCCTGATGCGACTTGCTCGTCTGTCTTCAGGCCAGACGAATCAGGCGCGCTGCCCTACGCCAGCAACCGCCGCCCCGCGCGCCCGGCGTCGGGTCACCAGCACCCCCGAGCACACCACCAACACCGCCAGCACCATCGTCGAGACCACTTCCAGGCGATGATCCGGGCGGAACAGCATCAATACCAGTACGCCGCTGATGAACAGGATCACGCCCCAGGTCAGCCACGGGAACAGCCACATGCGGTAACCGAGCGTCTTGCCCTGTGCCGTCAGGCGCTGGCGCAAGCGCAACTGGGAAATGGCGATGACCAGATACACCAGCAGGGCGATGGCGCCGGAGCTTGCCATGAGGAAGCCAAACACCTTGGCCGGCACCAGGTAGTTGGCGATCACCGCCAGGAATGCAGCCCCCGTCGACAACAACACGGCCACCACGGGTGTACCACTGCGGCTGGTTATCTGGGCACAGGCCGGGGCATCACCACGACGGCTAAGCGAATAGACCATGCGCGAGGCGGTGTACAGCGACGAGTTGAGGCAACTGGTCACCGAGGTCAGCACCACGAAGTCGATGATGGCCTTGGCATTTGGCACGCCCAGGGTGTCCAGCACCGTGACATAAGAGCCTTCGGTAGCTAGGCGTGGGTCAGTCCACGGTACCAGTGCGATGACGATGAAGATCGACAGGATGTAGAACAGCGTTATCCGCCAGATCACCGAATTGGTGGCCTTGGAAATATGCTTGCCCGCCTCGTCGGATTCAGCCGCAGCAATGGTCACCACCTCGGCCCCGAGGAACGAGAACATGGTGATCAGCATGGCGCTCAGCACCGCACCAAAGCCGTTGGGCATGAAACCACCGGTATCCCACAGGCGCGAGACGCCGCTGACGCCGGACCCAGGCAACAGGCCGAAAATGGCGCAAACACCCAGGGCGATGAAGCAGACGATGGCCACCACCTTGACCAGTGCCAACCAGAACTCGAACTCACCGTAGTTCTTCACGCTGAACAGGTTGGTGGCCGTTAGCAGCAACGTGATCACCAACGACAGCACCCAGATCTCCAGCTGCGGGACCCAGGAGTTGATGATGGTAGCGGCGATATTGGCCTCGATCGGGATGATCAGTACCCAGAACCACCAGTACAGCCAACCGATGGTGTATCCGGCCCATTTGCCGATGGCGAGGTCGGCGTAGGTTGAGAACGAGCCGGTGTCCGGAGAGGCAACGGCCATTTCGGCCAGCATGCGCATCACCAGCACCACCAGGCCGCCCGCCAGGATATAGGCCAGGATGGTGGCCGGCCCCGCTTCGGCGATGGCGCGGCCAGAGCCGACAAACAGCCCGGCGCCGATCACGCCGGCAATGGACAGCATGGTGACATGCCGTGATTTCAATCCATGACTCAAATTGTTCTTGTGGGTTTGCATGGCGCTACCTTGTTGTTTTTGTCATGCCCACGCAGGGGCCGCCGGCTGCACGTCACCGACGCAGGCGCGAAAAAGCCCGCCCTGCCCTGAATGGTGAGCAGGGCAGTACGGGTTGAGTAAAACGAAACCGCAGAAGGTGTTACCGGGCTGTCAGCTGGCAGCCCTCTGGCTGGCCGACAGGTCGGCCTTGGGGAAGTTGCCGCCCTGCAGGCCGACCTGCTCGCACACTTTCTCGACGATGTAGGCGCCGATCGGTATGGCCGAGGTAGCGGCTGGTGACGGTGCGTTGCACACGTTGACACTGCGTGCAGTGTTGACGAACAGGAAATCGTCGATCAGCTTGCCGTCGCGCGACACCGCCTGGGCACGCACGCCGGCCGGGTAAGGCGTGAGGTCGGCTTTGGTAATGCTCGGGCAGTACTTCTGCACCTGCTTGAGGTACCCGCCCTTGAACAGCGAGTTCTTCATCTCGATCAGGCCCGGGCGGAAGTTCTTCGCCAGCACCTTGAGGATGCCGGGCGTGGTCAGGGTCTGGAACAGGTCGCTGGGGCTGACATCGGTCTTGCGGTAGCCCTCGCGCTTCATCGCCAGGACGGCGTTGGGGCCTACGGTGACGGTGCCGTCGATCATGCGGGTAAGGTGCACCCCCAGGAAGGGCATCGACGGGTCGGGAATCGGGTAGATCAGGTGGTTGACGATCTGATTGTGCTGCTTGGGCAACAGGTAGTATTCGCCGCGGAACGGGCAGATCACGAACTCGGTACGCAGCCCGAGCATGCCCACCACGCGGTCGGCCATCAGCCCCGAGCAGGTCACCAGGAAACGGCTGCGCAGTTCATCACGCTGAGTGCGCACGATCACTTCATTTGCCTGTTCCTGCAGGCCGACCACTTCTGCGCCATAGCGGATTTCGCCACCGGCACGCTGGAACTCTGCGGCCATCGCAGCGGTTACCTGGGCGTAATTGACGATGCCGCTGGACGGTACGAAGATGCCCCCCATACCAACGATGTTGGGCTCACGCTCGCGCAACTCCTCAGCCGACAGCCAGTAGCGCTCCAGGCCATTGGCCGCCGTGCGCTCCCACAGCGCCTTCATGCGCTGCATTTCCAGATCGTTGGTGGCGACCAGCAGCTTGCCGCACTCATCGAAGCGGATGCCATGTTGGGTGCAGAAGGCTTTGGTCGCCTTGTTGCCTTCAAGGCAGAAGCGCGCCTTGAGGCTGCCGGGGGTGTAATACACGCCGGCGTGGATCACGCCGCTGTTATGGCCGGTCTGATGGCGGGCCGGGCCAGACTCTTTCTCCAGCAGGAGCATCTTCGCATCCGGGTAGACCTTGATCAGGTGCATGGCCGTGGACATGCCCACAATCCCGCCGCCAATAATGATGAAATCGTACACAGCCTTACCTCACACGCAGGCATTGCCTGGCAGGCTCACCAAGGCCCGCACGGGGCCTGGTGGCATTGTTATGTGCAAAAACGCATGGGCGGGCGCCCGCCCCGCGCCCTGTCATTATTGCCCGCGCTGGTACAGCGGCTTGGGGAAGGCGACGTAACCACGCTGGCGCATCAGTTCGCGGCGCAGGCCCTCGTGCGGGGTGAAGCGATCGCGGCCATGCAGCCAGAACAGGTTGTTGATCAGCAGGAAACTGCCTACGCCAACCGGCACCGAGACTTTCTTGCCGCTGCCTTCCAGCGACTCGGACAAGGCATTCAGCCAGATACCTTCCTCGTAGTTTTCCGGCTGCACGAACTGGTCAATGTAGCGCATGGTCGGCCGGCCTTCGGCATCGGTGTCGAATACCGAATGGAACACATCTTCGGCAACCTTTTTGCTCGGCGGTGCGGTCCAGCGCATTTCGCGGCGGGCCATCGGGTGACGGAAGAACGCCTCGCACTCCTCCCAGTCGTCCAGGTGCAGCAGCAGCGAGTTGCCCCCTTCCATGTTCTTTTCGTCGATCTTCAGCATCAGCACGTAGTCGGTGATCTGGTTCACGAACGTGCCGTCGTTGTGCAGCTCCATGACCCGGTGCGGCTGGCGCAGGTAGCTGTCGGAGTTGTCGCTGTTGACCACCACGAAGCGCGCATAGAACTGGCCACTCATGGCGTCATAGTTGGAACGGCCGATCAGGTGGGCGCAGGCGGTGGTGAACTTGACCATGTCTTCGGCCTGGCTCACATCATCCAGGCCGATCGGGGTAATCAGCATGCCACCTGTGGCGCGGTCGAGGATGGTGTTGAGCAGCACCGGGCGCAGCGTGCCCTGGCACAGCTCGTCAAGGATCTCGCCTACGCGAAAACGCAGGAACGACTTGTACTCCAATGCCTGCACCGGCCATTGGGCAACGGCCTGCATGAACGCTTCGACGGTTTCCCGGGCAAAGGTCAGTTCCAGCAGGCGCGGCGACTGTTTCGAGGGGGCGATGGTATAGCCCTGCGGTTCGAGTGGCAGCGGCATGACAAGTTCGTCGATCTGCGTAAAAGCGTTCATGGCAATGTCCTGGCTAAAAAAGTAGGTGGCGCCGTCCGGTCATGACCTGGATCAGTGCGGGCGAGGTAAAAATATCGTCACTAGATTAAAATGTCTACATTTTTATGTTTAGGCGACACTGCTTGCTTTTGTCCATTGTTTTTCGTGGGCAGAGGGTTTCGGTATGATCGGCAAAACGTTTTGAGGAACAGGATCTTGGAAGCGCTCGCCCCCCGACAAAACTCAGCATTCAGCGGGTATGAGAGGCTCAAACAGGACATCATCCGCGGGGTGTTCAAGCCCGGTGAAAAATTGCTGATGAGCGCCCTCAAGGAACGCTACGACCTGGGTGTGGGCCCGCTGCGCGAAGCGCTGTCGCAACTGGTGGCCGAGCACCTGGTCAACGCGATCAGCCAGAAAGGCTACCGGGTAGCGCCCATGTCGCTGGATGAGATGAACGACATCTACGACGCCCGCGCCAACCTGGAAGCGATGATCATTGCCCTGGCCATCGAGCGCGGCGACGACGCCTGGGAGGCGTCTGTGCTGGCTCACTCGCATACCCTGGCCAAGGTGGTGGAAGTGAAAACCCGCGAGCAGCGGCTGGATGTATGGGACGAGCGGCACAAGGCGTTCCACACTGCCATTGCCTCGGGCTGCGGCTCCAAGCACCTGCTGCAGGCACGCACCTACCTGTTCGACCAGGCCGAGCGCTATCGCCACCTGTGGCTGACGCAGACGGTGTTTTCCGAACAGGCGCTGGCACTAAAGCGCCAGGAGCATGCGGCACTGGTCGAGGTGATCCTCGCCCGTGATGCCAAACGCGCCAGTGCCATGATGCGTTCACACCTGATGACACCGGTGCCAATCATCGCGCAGATCATGCATGCCGAAGGCATTGGCGCACGCTAGATGAATTTTTCTTAAATCGCCGGTTGTCTATTCTTTGGCACAATCAAATCTCCATTAGATGCCCGGGAACCAGCATGCCTCGCGTACTGACCATCGAAGACGACGCCGTCACCGGCCAGGAAATCGTCGCCGAACTTACCAGCCACGGCCTGGAGGTGGATTGGGCCGACAATGGCCGTGAAGGCCTGGCCAAGGCCATTGCCGGCGGCTACGACCTGATCACCCTGGACCGTATGCTGCCCGAGGTCGACGGCCTGACCATCGTCACTACCCTGCGCAACCTCAAGATTGCTACGCCGATCCTGATGATCAGCGCCCTCTCCGACGTCGATGAGCGGGTGCGCGGCCTGCGTGCCGGCGGAGACGACTACCTGACCAAGCCGTTCGCCTCCGACGAAATGGCCGCGCGAGTCGAGGTATTGCTGCGCCGCAACAGCGTGCCCATGACCCAGACCCGCTTGCAGGTTGCCGACCTGCAGCTGGACCTGATCAGCCACGAGGCGCGCCGCGGTGACAATACCCTCAACCTGCTGCCCACCGAGTACAAGCTGCTGGAGTACCTGATGCGCCACAGTGGCCAGGTGATCACACGGATGATGATTTTCGAGGAAGTCTGGGGCTATCACTTCGACCCGGGCACCAACCTGATCGACGTGCACATCGGCCGCCTGCGCAAGAAGATCGACTCCCCCGGCCAGTCGCCGCTGATCCGTACGGTACGGGGCTCCGGCTATGCCATTGCTGAACCCGTCTAAGGGCTGGAGCTCCTCTACCAGCCGCCTGCTGGCACTCTACAGCTTTCTGTTCGTGGCCTGGAGCAGCATCCTCATGGGGGTGCTGTATTTCGAAGTGTCCAGCTACCTGAGCAAACTCACCCGTCACTCCATGCTGCAGCGCCAGCACCTGTTCGCACACATGAGCGGCAAGCAGCTGGACGATGCCCTGATTGCCAGCCAGGCCTTCGAGGAGCGCAGCTTTGACGCCTACGGCCTGTTCGACCCCCAGCTCAACCCGATTGGCGGCAGCGTGCGGGCCTTGCCCCCAGAGCTCAGGCTGGACGGCAAGATCCATGAGTTGAAACGCTGCCTGGATGCCGACGATCCTCGCATGCCTCGCGACAGCTGCGACGCAGTGGCAATCAAGGTACAGGATGGCCGGTGGCTGGTGCTGGTGCGTGACAACGGCTCGCTGTTCGTGGTTACCCGAATCATCCTGCACGCCCTGCTCTGGGGCATCTCGCTAACTCTGATACCGGGTTTTGCCGGTTGGTACCTGCTAAGGCGCAGGCCGCTCAAACGTATACGTGCGATCCAGGCCCAGGCCGAACTGATCGTCGCCGGCGACCTGACCCACCGCCTGCCTCTGTCGGCCCGCCGTGACGAGCTGGACATGCTTGCGGCGATCGTCAATGCCATGCTCGACCGTATCGAACGACTGATGCACGAGGTCAAGGGTGTGTGCGACAACATTGCCCATGACCTGCGCACACCGCTGACCCGCCTGCGCGCCCAGCTGTACCGTATTCGCCAGCAAAGCGCCGTGGATTCTGCGCAAGCCGAAGCACTGGACCAGGCCATCGGCGAAACCGACACCTTGATGGCGCGTTTTCGCGGGTTGTTGCGCATCAGCGAGCTGGAAGACCGCCAGCGCCGCGCCGGCTTCGTCCAGCTTGACCCGCATGAACTGCTGGTAGAACTGTACGATTTTTACCTGCCGTTGGCCGAGGATGGCGGCATTCACCTGCAATTGCACCAACCTGCGCAGCTACCGGCACTGCACGGCGACCGCGAACTGCTGTTCGAGGCCTTGGCGAATCTGGTGGGCAACGCGATCAAGTTCACACCCGAGGGGGGTCGTGTGCGCATAAGCGCTACGCTGGATGACAACGGCGTGCACATGGCGATCGAGGATAGCGGGCCTGGAATTCCCGAAGCAGAGCGAACGGCCGTACTGAAACGGTTCTATCGCAGCGATGAAGGCCACCGCCATGCCGGCTTCGGGCTGGGGCTGTCGATCGTGGCGGCGATCGTCGACCTGCATGGGTTCGGGCTGGAGATTGGCGAGAGCGAATTGGGTGGGGCCAGGCTGGTACTGCACTGCCCGCTTGCGGGTCTAGCGAAGTAAAAGCAGGGGCCGCTTTGCGGCCCTTCGCGGACACGCCCGCTCCCACAGGGATAGCGCACACTTGAAATGTCGCGCCAACCTGTGGGAGCGGGCGTGCCCGCGAAGGGCTGCAACGCAGCCCCAGTTACTTCAGTCAGCCAGACGCCAGGTAGTCGTGCCCTTGCTGTCTTCCAGCACTACACCCATGGCGGTCAGCTGATCGCGAATGCGGTCGGACTCGGCCCAGTTCTTGTCCGCACGTGCCTGCAGGCGCGCCTGGATCAAGCCCTCGACTTCAGCCGCATCGACCTTGCCTTCGGCACCGGCACGCAGGAAGTCATCGGCCTCCAGCTGCAGCACACCCAGCACATCCCCCAGTTCACGCAGTCGACCGGCCAGACCGGCAGCCGCTTCCGGGTCGCTGTCACGCAGGCGGTTGATCTCGCGCACCAGGTCGAACAGAACGGCACAGGCTTCGGGGGTGCCGAAGTCGTCGTTCATCGCCACGCTGAAGCGCTCGACAAAGGCTTCGCCACCCTTGGCCGCCACCCGTGGCAGGCCGCGCAGGGCGTGGTAGAAGCGCTCCAGTGCGCCCTTGGCATCCCGCAGGCTGTCTTCCGAGTAGTTGATCGCGCTGCGGTAGTGGCTGGCCACCAGCAGGTAGCGCACCACCTCCGGGTGGTACTTCTCGAGCACGTCGCGGATGGTGAAGAAGTTGTTCAACGACTTGGACATCTTCTCGCCGTTGATACGGATCATGCCGCAATGCATCCAGGCGTTGGCGTACTGCTTGCCAGTGGCCGCCTCGCTCTGGGCAATCTCGTTCTCGTGGTGCGGGAACTCCAGGTCGCTGCCGCCGCCGTGAATGTCGAAGCTCTCGCCCAGGCAGCAGGTGGACATCACCGAGCACTCGATGTGCCAGCCCGGGCGACCCGGGCCCCATGGCGATTCCCAGCTCGGCTCGCCCGGCTTGACGCCCTTCCACAGTACGAAGTCGAGCGGGTCCTGCTTGGCTTCGTCGACCTCGATGCGTGCACCGATACGCAGGTCTTCGATCTTCTTGCGCGACAGCTTGCCGTAACCGACGAACTTGCCGACCCGGTAGTACACGTCGCCATTGCCTGGCGCGTAGGCGTACCCCTTGTCGATCAGGGTCTGGATCATCGCGTGCATGCCGGCGATATGGTCGGTGGCACGCGGTTCCTGGTCTGGCGGCAGGATGTTCAGGCGGCGTTCGTCTTCGTGCATCGCGTCGATCATGCGAGCAGTCAGGGCGTCGAAACTTTCGCCGTTCTCGTTGGCCCGGTTGATGATCTTGTCATCGATGTCGGTGATGTTGCGCACGTAGGTGAGCTCATAGCCACTCTTGCGCAGCCAGCGGGTGACCAGGTCGAAGGCCACCATGCTGCGGCCATGGCCCAGGTGGCAGTAGTCGTACACGGTCATGCCGCACACGTACATGCGCACCTTGTTGCCATCCAGCGGCTTGAAGACTTCCTTGGTTTTGCTCAGGGTGTTGTAGATGGTAAGCACGGCGGTTCCTCAGCTGCCCCAGGAGTCACGCAGGGTGACAGTGCGGTTGAACACCGGGCGGCCCGGCTGGCTGTCTTTCAGGTCAGCGCAGAAGTAGCCTTCGCGCTCGAACTGGAAGCGGTCCTCGGGCTGCGCCTGGGCCAGCGACGGCTCGGCACGGCAACCGCTGAGCACTTGCAGCGAAGCAGGGTTGATGTTGTCCAGGAAGCTGCCGCCCTCCTCGGTCTTTTCCGGGTTCGGCGAGCGGAACAGGCGGTCGTACAGGCGCACTTCGCACTCGACGCTGCCCTCGGCCGGCACCCAGTGGATCACGCCCTTGACCTTGCGGCCTTCAGGGTTCTTGCCCAGGGTGTCCGGGTCGTACGAGCAACGCAGTTCGACGATATTGCCGTCTGCGTCCTTGACCGCCTCGTCAGCACGAATCACGTAGCTGCCGCGCAGGCGCACTTCACCGGCCGGTTCCAGACGCTTGTAGCCCTTGGGCGGTTCTTCCATGAAGTCGTCGCGGTCGATGTACAGCTCGCGGGAAAACGGCAGCACACGCACGCCCATGTCTTCCTTCGGGTGACGTGGCAGCTCAAGCTGCTCGACCTGGCCTTCCGGGTAGTTGGTGATGACCACTTTCAGCGGGCGCAGCACGCACATGGCGCGTGGCGCGGTGCGGTCCAGGTCGTCACGGATGCTGAACTCGAGCATCGACATGTCGACCACACCGTCGGAGCGGTTGGTGCCGATCATTTCGCAGAAGTTGCGGATCGAAGCCGGCGTGTAGCCACGGCGACGGAAGCCGGACAGGGTCGACATGCGTGGGTCGTCCCAGGCGTCGACATGCTTCTCGTCCACAAGCTGCTTGAGCTTGCGCTTGGAGGTGATGGTGTAGTTCAGGTTCAGGCGGCTGAACTCGTACTGGCGCGGGTGTGCCGGCACCGGCAGGTTGTCGAGGAACCAGTCGTACAGCGGACGATGCCCTTCGAACTCCAGGGTGCAGATCGAGTGGGTAATGCCCTCGATGGCGTCCGACTGGCCGTGGGTAAAGTCGTAGTTGGGGTAGATGCACCACTTGTCGCCGGTCTGGTGGTGGTGGGCATGGCGAATGCGGTACAGGATAGGGTCGCGCAGGTTCATGTTTGGCGAGGCCATGTCGATCTTGGCCCGCAGCACGCGCTCGCCGTCCTTGAACTCGCCGGCCTTCATGCGGGCGAACAGGTCGAGGTTTTCTTCCACGCTGCGCTCGCGGAACGGGCTGTTCTTGCCCGGCTCCTTGAGGTTGCCGCGGTATTCCTTGGCTTGCTCAGGGGTGAGGTCGCAGACATAGGCCTTGCCACGCTTGATCAACTCGACCGCCCAGTCGTGCAACTGGTCGAAGTAGTCGGAGGCATAGCGCACGTCGCCGCCCCACTCGAAGCCCAGCCATTTGACATCGCTCTGGATGGCGTCGATGTACTCCTGGTCTTCCTTGGCCGGGTTGGTATCGTCGAAACGCAGGTGGCAGACGCCGCCGAACTCCTTGGCCAGGCCGAAGTTGACGCAGATCGACTTGGCGTGGCCGATGTGCAGGTAACCATTGGGCTCCGGCGGGAAACGGGTGACGATGCTGCTGTGCTTGCCCGAGTCCAGGTCGGCCTGGATGATCGGCCGCAGGAAGTTCGCAGGGACAGCGGGGGCGCCTTTGGCAGCGGCGTTGGGCGCGTTGTCGGCAGTGGGCTTGCTCATAGGATCCTTGAATGCGTGTGTCCAGCCTGGGTAGGCCGATTGAATCAAAGGGCCTATCATAGCCGAAGCAGTCAAGCTGCTGACAGCCGCGCCCGGACAAACTGATGTGATTTATCACGGCTTTTTGCCGCAGCCTGGCAAAATGGCCGGTGCGCGCCATGTGTCGCGATCGCCTGATCCTGCGTCTGGTGATAACCCGCGCCCTGCGCACCCTATTTCTGATTGCCTTGAAAGAGCGAGTTTCAGCATGTCCAAAGTCAAACTGACCACCAACCACGGCGACATCGTCCTGCAACTGGACGCCGAGAAAGCGCCGCTGACTACCGAAAACTTCGTTCAGTACGTCAAGGACGGCCACTACAATGGCACCGTATTCCACCGTGTGATCAAAGGCTTCATGATTCAGGGCGGCGGCTTCGAAGCCGGCATGAACCAGAAGAAAACCCGCGCCAGCATCCAGAACGAAGCCGACAACGGCCTGAAGAACAAGAAGTACAGCATCGCCATGGCCCGCACCATGGAGCCGCACTCTGCCTCGGCGCAGTTCTTCATCAACGCCTCCGACAACGACTTCCTCAACCACAGCGGCAAGAACGTGCAAGGCTGGGGCTACGCCGTATTCGGCGAAGTGATCGAAGGCCGTGAAGTGGTCGACGCCATCGAAAAGGTCGCCACCGGTTCCAAAGCTGGCCACCAGGACGTACCGGCAGACGACGTGATCATCGAGAAAGCCGAGATCATTGAGTGATTCTGCTGATCTCTGATCTGCACCTGCAAGAAGAACGCCCGGATATTTCCCGGGCGTTTCTTGATCTGCTCGATGGCCGCGCCCGCCACGCCAAGGCCCTGTACATCCTTGGTGACTTCTTCGAAGCGTGGATTGGCGACGATGCCATGACGCCCTTCCAGCAGTCGATCTGCCAGGCCATGCGCCGGCTGAGCGACAGTGGCACGGCCATCTACCTGATGCATGGCAACCGTGACTTCCTGATTGGCCAGGCCTTTTGCGAAGCTGCGGGCTGCACGCTGTTGAACGACCCCAGCGTGATCGAGCTGGGTGGTGAGCAGGTGCTGCTGATGCATGGCGACACCCTGTGCACCCGCGACCTGGGCTACATAAAGATGCGCCGCCTGCTGCGCAATCCGCTGAGCTTGTGGATCCTGCGCCACCTGCCGCTGTCGGCCCGCTACAAGCTGGCACGCAAGCTGCGCAGCGAAAGCCGCACGCAAGTGCGGATGAAGTCCACCGAAATCGTCGACGTCACGCCAGAAGAAGTCCCCAAGGTGATGGCGGCGCATGGCGTGCGCACCTTGGTGCACGGCCATACCCATCGGCCAGCGATTCACAAGCTGATGGTCGACGGCCAGCCGGCCCGGCGCATCGTGCTGGGCGACTGGGACCGCCGCGGTTGGGCCTTGCAGGTTGACGAGCAGGGCTTTCAGCTGGCGCCGTTCGAGTTTTCCTGACGTTACACGGCCGGCCCTTTCGCGGGCAAGCCCGCTCCCACAGGCCCCTGTAGGAGCGGGCTTGCCCGCGAAGAGGCCAGCATGCCTTACTGCTGCGCAACTGCCCCCTTGTCCCGCTCACTGATCACCACTTCCCGATACTCCGGGTCTGCCTTGATCTGCGCCTCGGTAAACGGAATCACCGCCAATTGCTTGGCCGCAAATGCCTTGGTCTGGTCACTGGCATGCGCCGAAGCCTTCTCACTCGACTGGGAAAACGCCAGCAGGCCACGGGCTTCTGGCCCCTTGTCAGTAAAGCTGACCAGTTGCAGGTAGCTGGTGCCACTCACCACCAGCCGCTTGCCCTGCCCGTGCGGCACGCTGTAGATCGCGTTGTACACCCCTAGCGCCTGCGGGCCGCCCGGTACCGGCGTGCCATCAAGGGACTGTTGCACCTGCCCCCACCGTGCCTCTCCGGCAACGCCACTTTCACTGACCTGCTTGAGCGACGCCAGTGCTGCCTGATGTACCCGCCTGCTCACTACCGCCTGCTCGACAGCCAGGCCGCGCGGGGTGTGTTGCGGGTCGGCCGGGTTGAATGCCACTCGCCAGCTTTCCGGGTGCTCGGCCAGCGCACTGAACAGGTTCTGGAAGTGCACCAGGCCCATACCACTGTCGAGGTCGGCCTTGCCGTTCCAGGCGGCAAGGCTGCTGCACACGGCCTGCACATCTGCGCTGGCACCTTTGCACCATTGCAGCAGGTCTGGCAACACCAGGCTGGCCAGGTACACCTCGTCATCGGTGACCATGCGCTGCAGTTCATCTACTCCTAACCGGGCTTTGCCCTGCAGGCGCTGCAAGGCAAAGCGGCCACGCATACCCAGTGGCTGGTCATTGCGGCTGACCAGTGGTGAGTAGCCGGTCAGCGGCTGCGCCGGGTTGGCCATCCAGGCCGGGTCGTTGGAGTTCTGCACGAAGTCGTCTCGCTCCAGGCTTGGCAGCAGCCGCGCCGGGAAGATGCCCGGTTGCGCCGCCTGCGCGTCAACTTTCCACTGGCATGCACTGCGCGAGCCATCCAGCACCACCAGCTGCCCTTGCGCCTGCGGGTTGCTGCAAGCATCCAGCAAGTGCTGGTCGACGTAGGGCACCACCGACTGGTTCAGGTACAAGGCCCGCCCCCCTTCGTCCACCGCCAGCGTGTTGACCCATGGGATACCCTGCAACTGCTCGACCGATCCCCTCAATGCCGCCAGGTTGTCGGCTCGGTTGATCTGGTACCACTGCTGCAACACCCGCGAATTCTCAAGGTTGGCGTCTCGCACGCTGTAGGCCGCCCGCGCATCCCAGTCCAGGCGACCTGGCCATTGCACCACCGGGCCGAACTGCGAACTGTAGACCGGCCGCTCAATCTGGCTCAGGCGGCCATCCGCGCCCTTGACCGCAACACGGAGGGTTTGCCGGGCCATCGGCAGCGACTTGCCATCAAGCATATAGCGCGTCGGGTCTTTGGGGTCGAGTTGCAGGCGATAAAGCGTGAAGTGCTTGGAAGTGTCGACGGTGTGCGTCCACGCCAGGTGTTGGTTGAAACCAATGTTGACCACCGGCAGGCCCGGTAGCGCCGCGCCCATCACATCGAGCTGGCCAGGAATGGTCAGTTGCATCTGGTAGAAGCGCATGCCGCCCATCCACGGGAAGTGCGGGTTGGCCAGCAACAGGCCGCGGCCATTGGCTGAACGCTGTGCGCCTACTGCCACTGCATTGCTGCCGCGCTCTGCGGCGAACCGCGCCTGACGCGCCAAAGCGGCGGCAAAGCCCGCTGACGATTGCTGGCTGGTCAGCGTTGGCGGTTGCGCCCCCGCCAACGCCTCGACGAACTGCCCGACACCGCCCTCGGCCAGTAAACGGCGGGTCAGTTTGACCAGATCCTGGCTGCTGATGGGCCGCACCCACTCACCATCGCCACACTCGGCGGGCAGCCCTTGACGACGGCGTTCGGCCAACGCCCGGTTGTAGCCGCTGGCATAACCCGCCAGCAACGCCTGCACCGGCGCGGGTTGCGCCTGCAGGAAGGCATCGACCGCCGCTGGGCTATTGAGCCAGGTGAAGAACAGGTCGCTGGTCAGGTTGTCACGCTGCTCCAGGGTCTTGCCCTTGGCGCCGAAATAGCGTGAGCGCTCGCCGCTTACGGTCAGCACTTCATTGGCGAGCAGGCACAGGTTGTCCTGGGCGTAGGCATAGCCGACGCCATAGCCCAGGCCACGCTCATCCTTGGCCACGATATGCGGTACGCCGTAACGGGTGTAACGGATCTGGGCACTGGCGTCGGCTGGCGCGGGCTGCGCCTGCACACCGACGCTGAAGGCCACCAGGGCAGCGGCCAGGCCGGCGCAAGTCATGGGACGGCAAAATGGAAACACGGGCACTCCTCGGGTTCGGGGGTCATCCCGATCAGACGAATGGCCAGATGAATATTTTACGTATTACAAGGCGATGGAACGTCTTGATGAGAAACAGGCTTTTTTTCACGAATGGGTTGCAGTTTTTGCGTTCTCATTCGTCCTAGTAAGTGAGCCACCCACATTTCGGGTTCGTCCACGAAAAGGAGCATTCGCATGCACAACCCGCAAACCTCGATCCAGGCCGGGCGCGCGCCAGGCAAAGCGTCCAAGGGACAGGACGTATTTGCTGAAGAACGAATCGGCAACGAACAGATCCGCGAGCTGTTACGCACCTTCGGCCTGCGCACCAGCCTGATCCGCCTCAAGGTTATCGACGCCTTGCACGCCGCCGACCGCAATGGCCGCAGTATTGGCGTGCGCGGGGTGCACGCACAACTGGAACAACTGGATATCCCGCTGTCGTTCCTCAGTGTGCGCGAAGTGCTCAAGCGCCTGTGCACCGAAGGTGTCATACAACTGGGTAGCGACAAATGTTACAGGCTCAACCCCCAGGCGCGCGCCGTACTGGAGCAAACACCCTCGCGCTGAGCGAATGGCCGGCCATGCCTGGCCGGCCCGCGCAGATCAGGGCTTGACCTTGCGCCGCAGAATGCCGTTGATAACCACGACCACCACGGCAATGGCGATGGCCAGCATCTGGAAGGTCTGCTCACTGATCGTGCCCTGCTTCTGCAGGTGGGACAGGCCCAGCATCAGGCCCAGTACCACCAGGATGATCAGAAGTGAATATTTGAGGCGCTGCACATGTGTCATCGAATGTTCCTTGCAACATCAGGGGCAAATGGCTCGCAACGAGCCGCGCAATGATACAACGGTCACCGCCCCCGGCGCTGGATTTCCTGCTGGGTGGGGTGACGTCAGCCTGAAAGCATGGGGCTTCCTAGCACCCACGCCGGAGGCACCATGTACAAACCCCTGTTGTTCGCATCGCTGTTACTGACCCCGCTCTCCCTTCATGCACTGGACACCCAGCAGACGCCGGCCGAACACCTGCTCGAACTGGGCCGCGAGTTGGCCACCCATGCCGGTGCCAGCCAATGGCAACAACTGTGGCAGCGCGTACGCCAGGCCGGCTACCTGCAGCCCGATGCTGCACCGGTACATTTCAGCGTGCCCACTACCCGCTTGCCCGACCTGGCCCGACTGACACTGGCACAGGCCGACCAGGCACAGCCACTGCGTCAGACCCAGGTACTGTACCGCCGCCACTTTGCCGACCAGGTCATCGGCCAGCGCAACGGCCAGCCATTGCACGCGCTGTGCCTGCTGGTCGATTGGCGCACGCTGCCAACGGGCATGCGCGCCACCCCTCAAGCCTATCTGGGTAGCGCCAGCTTGCTGAGCAGCTACCCGTGCGATTGAGGGGTACCGCACCCACTGCGCGTCATTGCGAGTGACCCGACAGGAAACCAGGCGGCACAGACAGATGTCGACGCCATTTCCTACAGCGCCAGATATCGCTGCCTGCAAATCCTGTTCACCGAAACTACAACCCCCAACCCCTATGCCGCCTAGCGACGCGCCTCGGCTGTCGCACAGAATTTGCTCACACCTTCGACATAACGCCGCGGGTGATCGGGTCGCACATCCCATCTACCCCGAAGGAGCGCCATATGCAAAAGCCAGATTTGAGCCAGATCGATATCAGCCAACTGCCCCACTCGCTGCAGGCCCTGATCGACTGTATAGGCATCGAAAACGCCTACCAACTGACCTGCGCCTACGGTGGCAGGCCCAAGTACATCCCCAAGCACCGCGAGCGCACCAAGCTCGCTGACGTGCTGCCGGCCGAAGCGCTCGACGCACTGATCAAGCGCTTTGCCGGGGTCGCCCTGGAGATCCCCAAGGCTGACCACTTTCTGCGTCAGCTGCGCAACCAGCAGATCCAGAAGGAAAGCGCCAACGGTTTGTCCCGCAGCCTGCTGGCCAACAAGTACGGCCTGAGCCTGCGGCAGATCGGCAACATCCGGCGCCAGGAGCTTTGCACGCGCTGACGCCCGAACACCTTGGCTGCTATTTGCGGCTGACTTACCCCACTAGAGTGAGCTTCTCGATATGTCGTTAGATAACAGCCTTATAGGCTCCGTGATCAATGCCCTGCCGATGGACCGCATGATCGCCGGTCCCTTGCAGGCCATGGTCCAGGCGCAGGTAACCGCCAGCAAATCGTACGCCGACTTCCTGATGCAGGTATGCGTTCAGGATGGCAAGGCAGTCGCCATCCAGTTCGACTACGACGAAACCATCGTCGACGAACAGGGCGAATACAAAGGCGTGGTCAGCAAGACCATGAAAGTGCCGCTGATGGCGGCCATTACCCACCCGAACATTTCCATCGAAGAGGGTAATGTAGAGTTCGAGCTGGTTATCAACCAGATGTCGGAAGATGTTTCCAGCAAGGACATGAATGCAGAAGCTACCGGCTCACTGGGATGGGGGCCGTTCAGGCTGAACGTGAAAGGCAGCGTGAGCCACAAATCCACGCAAACCCGCAAAACAGATACCCGCGCCCGCTATGCCTTCAACACGACCCTGAAACGTCAGGAACCGCCCGAAGCGATGATGAGGGTAATCGAGTTCCTCACTGACGCCGCAACCAAGCCAACCGTTGTCCGAACCGCCGAACTGGAATGCCCGGACGAAATCTCCCAGGCGGATACCTTGAAACGACCTGCGCCTGCAAACCTGCCGACCCCGTAAACCGCTGGCGCTTGACCCGATTGCCCCTCCTGCCGGTTTTGGGAGGGGCACACCCTGGCCTGAGGAGTCGAATCGTTGCAAAAGCCCCCCGCCCCCATGACCTCCATTGACCTGCGTGAAATTACCCGTGGCCTGCAAGAAGCCGCCAGTGCCACCAATAGCCTGATTGCCCAGCAGTACATCAACCTGTTTGACCAGTTTTTCGAATGCGACACTGAAGCACTGGGCGCCCCCATGAAAGCCAAGATGGTCGAGGTGGCCATGGATGGGCAGCACATCATGCGCGTCCCCTTGTTTGCGCTGGTGTCACCGAAAGGCCTGGCCCTGGAGCGCATGCAGGTCGACCTGTCGGTAAGGGTCAAAGGCACCGAGGCGCAGCAGGCACTGCTGACCGCAAGCGAGAGCAAGACCGCAAGCTTCAAGGTCACCATTGGCGGCCAAGGCCGTCAGGGCGAAAACCGAGACCCGGACGAAGTGCAGATCCGCATGCAGTTCCAGGCAAGCGAACCGCCAGAGGCTCTGAACCGGTTGATCGAGGAATACACCAACCTGATCGTTCCGGTACGCGCCACCACTCCACCACCCTCACCCGACACCAACGAGTTCATCGAGGCGGCCACCGTCCGTTGATGGCCGCCACGCTGCGGGCTTAGAAGTCGCGTTTGTAGAAGATGTCCAGTGAGCTTGCCAGCCCACTGGCGGCCTCGAGGTAGACCTTCTTGCTTAGCTTGTAGCGCAACGCGATCGTGTTGGCCGGCTCGAACACCCCCACCCCGTAACGAAGGCTCAGCTTCTCGGTGATGTTACCGCTGGCGACCACGCTGGTGCTGTTGCCGGAACCTTCGGTATCCAGTTGAAAGTCGTCAATTCCCAGGCTCGACGCCAGGCTGCCGGTGATGCCGGCGCTCCCGGCAAGGCCCAGGCCCAGCGCTGCCTCGGCGAGCATGTTGTTATCTTCACCGGTATTGCCCAATGGCCGCCCCAATACCAGGTACGAAAGCGCCTGCTCCTGGCTCATGGCCGGCTCCGAGAACACTTTGGTCGTCGGCTGTTCGGCGCTGCCACTCAGGCGGATACCGGCTATCACATCGTCAACCTTGCGGATCGCTTCGATGTCCAGGTACGGCTGGTCGATCGGTCCGGCGAACAGCAGTCGCGCCCGCCGTATGGTGAGGCGCTGGCCGTAGGCACGGTAGCGGCCGTCCGCCAGGCTCAGTTCACCACGGGTATCGAGGTTATCGCCGATGTGCACATGGCCAAGCAGGTTGGCGGTAAGCCCGAAGCCGCTGAATGACAGCTTTTCGCGGCCCACTTCGACATCGATGTCCATGGCCATTGCCATGGGTGGTTTGCCTTCCTCGGTCTGGTGACCGACGATTACCGTGTCATCCGACACCTTGACCGTGGACGGCGGCAGCTCACGCACAGTGATCTTGCCCTTGGGCACCTGCACCTTGCCGGTCACCGCCAGCTTGTCATCGATCAGGCGCAACGTCAGGTCCGGGGCAACTTCCAGTGTGGCGTAGGGCTCGACCGCGACCGGCAGTTGCTGACCTTGCAGACGCACGTCCATGCCCAGTGCCTGCCCCCAGGTGAGGTTGCCGCTCAACTGGCCACGTCCCGCCTCGCCACTGCGCCAATTGCCGTTGAGCTGCACCTGCTCGCCGGCAATCAGCGCCTGCAATGACAGGTCCTGAAGGCTGGCCGGCAGCTCGGCACCACTGACTTCGCCACCGCTGAGCATCAGGTTGCCGTTGACCTGTGGTGCCAGCAAGGTGCCTGAAAGCCGACCACTGCCATTGAGCTGCCCGGCCAGGCGTTCGACCATGGGCACGAACGGACGGGCCACCGACAAGTCCAGCCCGGCCAGGCGGAAATCACCCGACAACGGTTTGTTCTTGCCCAGCGGATCGAGCCGGGCGTTGACGTTCAGCTCACCCAGGCGCTCACCGCGAAACGCCAGGCGCGTATCGATGCGCCGCGGTGCCAGCGTGCTGTCCAGGCGCAGGGCCTGATAAGGGAAATCGATCCAGCGGCCTTTGTCGCGCACGCGCAGGGTGCCGCCACTGGCATCGACAACGACAGTGCCCTTGGGGCCGCTGGCCGGGATGTCCAGGTTGATATCGGCATTGAGCAGGCCTTGCCAGGCAAAGTCCTTCGGCAGCCACTGGGCCAGGCTGCCCAGCGGGAACTGCTTGAGGTGGTAGCGCAGGCGCGGTTCGGGGGCGAGCCGCTGATCATCGCCACACAGGCTTGCCTGGCCGGAGCGCCAGCAGTGGGCCCCGAAGTCGAGCTGGCCGCTGGCCAGCCGCTGCAGACGTGCAGGCGCCTGCAACTGCCAGTCCTGGCCGCCGGCCTGGATTCGGCCCGTGGCAAGGCGCCCGCGCCAGTCACCTTTGTTCAACTGGCCATCCAAACCAAGGTCGAGCTTGAGCTGCGGGCCGTCCAGCGCCAGCGTCAAGGCCTGCTGGCGAATGTCGCCTTTGCCGTTGGCCTGCAACGTGCCCAAGGCTGTGTCACCCAGGTGGATACCGGTTGCCTTGAGCTCGAGTACACCGCGCTGGGCGCTGTCCAGGCGCGCATCCAGGTCCAACTGCTGCAGACGGTTTTCGGCCTGGGCCAAGCGCTGGCCCTGCAGGCTCAGCGTACCTTGCGGGGCCTGCAAGGTGCCGGCGACATCCAGCCGGCCCTTGACCCGGCCTTGCAACCTTGGCCACAGCTGGCCCAGGCGCGGCAGGTCGAGGTCGATTCGCCCCGCCAGGCGCTGTTGCAGGCTGCCACTGCCGTTGATGCGGTTGTCACCCAGCTGGATAGCCAGTGCGCCCAGGGTCCAGCTCTGCCCTGCCCCTTGGGCCTCGACCTTGAGTATGGCTGGCTGGCCACGCAGGCGGCCTTTGAGGTCAAGCTGGGCGTCGAGGGTAAGCGCATCGCCTTTCAGTTCGCCTTTGCTGCGCAGTGGCCCCGCCAAGGTACCGGGCAGTTCGGCCAGCCAATAGGCCGGGTCGAGCGCGGACAGCTGCAGGTCGACCTCCCAGGCCAGGGTGTCGGCAAAACGTAAGGCGACACTCCCGGCTGCCTTGCCCTGGCCGGCGGTCAGCGCCAACTGTGGCAGTTTCACCTGGGTGAGGTCACCTTCGAACGGGCTGGCTAAGCTGAACGCTCCCGCCGGGCCATCCAGGTCGCCCATGAAGGTGCCCTGGTAATTGCCATCGCGATAATGCACTTGGGTATTGAAGCGCTTGAGCGTGACCTCGGGGGGTGTTTCCAGTGGGTACAGGCGAAACCACGGGAAGTCCTGCCAGTCCAGCTGCGCATCGGCGCTCAGGCCTTGCTGCCAGTCAGCCGTGGCTTGCAGCTTGACCCGTTGGCTGTCGCTGGCGGTCAGGTCGAGGGCATCGAGCCTGGCCCCTTTACTGTCGACCAGTCCGGACAGGACCAAGGCGATGGGTGACTGCTCGGCCGGCAGGCTGGCCCTGCCAGACAGTTGATAGCCATCGAGCAGATCGCCCTTGGCATCGAGCTCGAGCGCGTTCAATTGCATGGTGTCAGGCAACGCACCAGCCGGTTTGAACGCCTCGGAGCGGATGCTCAAGGTCGCCGGCAGGTGCTCGGCCAATGCCTGCAACTGCCCACTCAATGTGGCATCAAGGTAACCACTGCTGGTGCCGGCGAGTTCCAACGTCTTCTGCAATTGGCCATTGGCCGTCAGCGCCAGTTGCCAGGGTTTTTCGTCTACCGCAGGCAACTGCAACTGCGCCTGCAATTGCACCGGCCAGTCGCCTTCGGGTTGCAGGTCACCCTGCAGGCTCAATTGCAGGTCGTCGCGCAGCAGCCGCAGGCTGTCGATGCGTATCCCGCTGTGGGTCCAGTGCGCAGCCAGTTGCAAGTCGCCAAGCAGGTCACTGCCATCCAGGCGCAACTGCCCGACCTTGACCTCGCCCAGTTCGATGGCCAGCGGCAACCGCAGCGTCGGCAATTGCAGCGGGCCGCTCTCGGCCGGTTCGGTGCTTGGCGCAAAGGCCATGTCAATGCGGTCTGCCTGCAACCGGTCAATGCACAAGGTAGCGCGCAGCAAACAAGCCGGCGACCAGGCCAGCAACGGCGCTTGTAACTCTACCTTGCTGCCGGCGTCGGCCCAGCTCAGCCGGCTGGCCTGCCAACTGCCCGCCAGGCGCCCCTGGAAGTCGGCCACTTCAAGCCCAGGCACCTTGCCCAGTGCCCAGCGGCTGCCAGCCTGGGTACCCAGCAGCAAGCCGAGCACCAGGCCCACGCTCGCGACGACCCCAAGCAGGCCCAGTGAAATATGTTTGATCACGCGTTTCACAGCTCGGGCCCCATGGAAAAGTGCAGGCGAATGCCCCCTTCGTCATCCAGCGCCTTGGCCAGGTCCAGGCGCAGCGGCCCGACCGGCGATACCCAGCGCACACCAAAGCCGACACCGGTCTTGAGGCTGGGCAGCTCCAGGTCGTTGAACGAGTTGCCTTGGTCGACGAACGTCGCGACCCGCCATTTTTCGGTCAGCGAATACTGGTACTCGACACTGCCTGCCACCAGATAGCGCCCACCAATACGGTCACCGTCGCTGTTCTTCGGCGACAGGGTCTGGTAGTCATAACCGCGCACACTCTGGTCGCCACCCGCGAAGAACCGCAGCGACGGCGGAATGTTGTTCTTGAAGCCATTGGTCGCACTGCCGCCAAACTGTACGCGCCCGAGAAAGCGGTGGTTGTGGCCGAGCGTGGTCAGGCCTTTGAGCAATACGTTGCCGTGTAGCAGGTTGGTGTCGGAAACCAGCCCTTCCTTGGCGACTTGAACATCGAACTGCAGGCGATAGCCGTTGTGCGGATCGATGCGGTTGTCACTGCGCAGGAAGGAATAGCTGACGCCCGGCATCAGCAGGTTGCTCAAACCGGAGTCGTCACCCAGGCGATATTCTTCGCGTTGGTACTTGAGCGAAATCACCCGCTGCCAGCCACTGGGCAGCTTGCTGTGCCACTCGGGGCCGACTGTCAACAGCTTGCTGAGCGAGTCGGTGCCGGCAAGCTCCTCATTCTGGTAGCCACCGGCAAAGCGCAGCTTGTCGGTCAGCGGCGGGTCGAGCGGAATGTCGTACCACAGGCCGACGTTCTGGCGCGGTGCCGACAGTTCGGTTTCCCAGCCATAGCTGTGGCCTTGCGGGTTGACCCAGTGGCGGGTCCAGTTGGCCTTGCCACGCGGCCCGACGTCGGTCGAGAAGCCCAGGCCAAGGCCCATGGTGCGAGGTTTACGGGTTTCCAGGTGAACATCCACCGGGATGTCTTCGCCCACAGCAGCAGTGGGCGCCGCATCAACACGCACGCCTTCGAAATAGCCGCTCGATTGCAGGTCGTTGTTCAGTTCTGCGATCAGTTCCGAGTCGTAAGGGGTGCCCGGCTGGAACGAAACCATACGCTGCAGCAGGTCCTCGTCCAGCGGCGTGTCGCCACCGAACGTGACGGCGCCCAGGCGATAACGTGGGCCACTCTGATAGACCAGGTCGATATCGGCCACACCGGCTTGCGGGTCGACGGCCAGGCGCTGGCTACTGAAGCGCCCACTGAAGAAGCCATAGCGCGACGCCTGGTTCTGGATCAACCGCTTGGCATCCTCGTAATGGCCGTGATTGAGCTGTTCACCCGCACGCAGCGCCTTGCTGTCAGGCACACGGAAGGCTTTCATTTCGCTGGCCGGGCCCTCGATGCGCACGGTCACGTTGCGCAGGCGAATCGGTTCGCCCGGGTTGATGCTGATGATCAGTTGTGGGGGATGGTCTGCGTCGCTGGCGGGCTTGACCTCGGTAACGATCTGCGCCTGATAGTAGCCGAGTGCCTGCGCCGCTTTGCGCGCCTGCTCCTCTGCCCCGCGACTGAAGCGCAAAAGTGCTTCTTCGTCGCGGTCACCCAAGGTACCTATATAGCCTTCGACATTGGCCTTGAGCGCCTTGTTGGCCGGCTTCACCTTCACCAACAACTCGCTCTGGCCCCATGCTGCGAAACTGGCAACCCAGAAAACCAGGCCCCAGGTCAATCTTCCTGAATACGTCATGCGGCGCATGCTACCAGAGCCAGGCGCTCAAGGGAGCCGCCTGGCGGCCTGTTCAGGCAAAAGCGGGTTTTGAAGAGACTGGATTAGGATGAAAGAACACCCTCTCTCGGATCGGTCCTACAGCTACCTCACCAATTTCCTCATAACCCTGGCGCTGGTAAAAAGCCAGGTAGTGCTCGTTACCGGTGTCCAGCACCACCCCTTGGGTACCCGGGTCCTCCGCGCACCAGTTGTGCACAGCTTGTAACAATTGCTCGCCGTAGTGCTTGCCCTGGAATTGCGGATGCACACCCAACAACGGCAGCACATGCACCTGGTCAGTGGGCAGGCAGGCGGCCAACGCGGCCTGGTAATCCATGTAGCGCCGCGTACAGCGCAGGCCGGTCCCCAGCATCATGCGCAGGCGCCAGGCCCAGCTGTCAGCCACGCCCAGCCGGCGCAGCGGCGGCACGATCAGGGCCAGGGCAATCAGGCGGTCCTCGACCAACAGGCCGATGGCGGGCAGTTGCAGGTAGAAGTGCTGGCGCACCCATTCGCGCACCATCACCCGCAGGCGCCGCTCATACCCCGGGCGCTGGGCTTCGAAGATATAGGCGAAGGTGGGCTCGTGGCGGTAGGCGTTGTACAGCAGCGAACGTGCCTCGCGGCTGTAACCATCGTCGAGCAGGCAGACACGGGCCGGGGCGGCTGTGGTTTCGGGCATTGCGGAAAGACCTCCTGGAATGGGCGTTCAGTGCCTTGGAGGTGCCCCAGCGCGCTTCGTTCACCCCCAACAGCACGTTAGCAGCAGGCTCGCCTGGCCGCCATGCTGGTGATGCAGGTCGATGTCGGCTAGCATCGCGCCTTTTACCGGGATTGTCTTTCCATGAAGATCGTCTGTTTCAACATCAACGGCCTGCGGGCCCGCCCGCATCAGCTGGCGGCGCTGATCGAAAAGCACCAGCCGGACGTGATCGGCCTGCAGGAAACCAAGGTCAGCGACGATCAGTTCCCGCTGGCCGACGTGCAGGCACTGGGTTACCACGTGCACTACCATGGCCAGAAAGGCCACTACGGCGTGGCCCTGCTGTCGCGCCAGGCGCCGCTGAGCCTGCACAAGGGCTTTGCCACCGACGAAGAAGATGCCCAGCGCCGCTTCATCTGGGGTACCTTCGCCGATGCTGACGGCAGCCCGATCACCATCATGAACGGCTATTTCCCCCAGGGTGAAAGCCGCGACCACCCCACCAAGTTCCCAGCCAAGCAGCGCTTCTACAGTGACCTGCAGGCACTGCTGGAAAGCCAGTTCCGCAACGACCATCCAGTGCTGGTGATGGGCGACATGAACATCTCGCCGCAAGACTGTGATATCGGCATTGGCCCGGACAACGCCAAACGCTGGCTGAAGACCGGCAAGTGCAGCTTCCTGCCGGAAGAGCGTGAGTGGATGGAACGTTTGAAAGGCTGGGGGTTGGTAGACAGCTTCCGCCACCTGTACCCGGACGTGACCGACCGTTTCAGCTGGTTCGACTACCGAAGCCGCGGCTTCGAGGACGAGCCCAAGCGCGGCCTGCGCATCGACCTGATCATGGCCTCGCAACCGCTGGTGCCGCGCATCAAGGCAGCGGGGGTGGACTATGAACTGCGCGGGATGGAAAAGCCGTCGGACCATGCGCCGATCTGGCTGGAACTGAGCTGATTCTGGTGGTGGGCCCTCGTTGCACACCTTGGGCCCACACTTACAACCCCAGCCTCAACGCCTCCCCCACCCCCGCTCCACGCACATCGTCCGCTGCGCTGACCAAGGCAAAGTTATAAGCCCCATGCGACCAGTACCGCGCCTCCAACTGGCCATCGACCCGTTGCCCGTCCGGCATGCGCCGATAAAGGTCGCCCGGCGAGCGCAGGAACAGGCTGATGCGCTGGCCCTTGCCATCCTCGAACACCAACAGCGCCGCCGGCCCTTGCTCGTTGCTGAGCAAGCGCGCGCCCACTGGCTTGAAGCCGTAGCCGGCCAGGTCCGGTAACTGGCCCACCCGGCTGAAATGGCGCCCCAGCCAGTCGCGCAGCTGCCCAGGATCACTGGCCTGGATATCCAGTGCTTCACTGCTGGCGAACAAACGGTGTGCCTGAACAGCATCAGCCATGGGCAGGTCGGCTCGTGCAAGGGTTGCATCGCGCGCTTGCCAGCCGCCCAAGCCCCCCACACCCAACGCCAGCATCACCACCGCCGCCGCAGCCCAGCGTCGCTGCCGACGCTGGCGCAGTTGCCGACGCAACTGGCCAAGGTCCAACTGCGCCGCGCCGGGCAGTTCGCCCAATCCGGCCAGCGCTGTGCGCAGCCTTCGGGCATCGGCGCGCCAGCCTTCCACCCGTGCCGCAGCTTGCGGGTTGGCCGCCAGCCAGGCCTGCACCTCGGCCCGGCGCACAGGTTCCAGGCGCTCATCGACGTAAGCGTGCAATTCATCATCGCTGGGGATCAGGCGCGTCATTTCAGTCTCCGCAAGGCCGGGGGCTGGGGGTTGTCCTCGGTCAGTTCGCGCAAGGCATTGCGCGCGCGCGAAAGGCGCGACATCACAGTGCCGATGGGGATGCCCAAAGCCTGGGCGGCCTCCTTGTAACTCAAGCCTTCGATGCTGACCAGCAGCAACAAGGCACGCTGCTCCGCCGACAGCCGGGCAAAGGCCTGTAGGTCAGCCTGGGCCAGGACGATGGCTTCGATGTTGTCACCCGCCGGCTCTTCGTCGCGCTCGTTGCGGCCGAACCAGGACAGCCAGCGCGCATGCAAGCGCTCGCGACGCTTACCGTCGAGGAACTGTCGATAAAGGATGGTGAACAGCCAGGCACGCAGAGCATCAGCGTCGCGCTGCTGGTCGCGGCGGCTCAGGGCCCGCTCGACCGTCGCCTGCACCAGGTCGTCGGCGCTGCCCGGCTCGCGGGTCAGCCACACGGCAAAGCGGCGCAGGCGGGCCAGCAGCTCGCGCCACTGGTGGTCGTCCAAATCGTGCATGGTCAGGTACCGGCCTCTGGGGTTGTCAGTGTAAAGGGCAGACGCCTCTGAACAAATTCTATTCCCGATGAGGGAATAACTTTTTCCCTGCCCCGTCGTACTGGCACCTTCACTGAACCGGACAATGACCATGAACACACCCTTGCACGGCCCGGCCAAAGCCTTGCGCCTGGCCGCCATTGGCGGCGTGATGCTGGCCGCAGGTGCCGGCTTTGCCTATGCCGCCGGCTGGCTCGGCGAACCCCGACTGACGCCACAGCGCATCATCGACACCTTCGAAGCCCAGGCCGGGCATTACCCCGGCTATCGCAAGAACCACGCCAAGGGCTTGTGCGTGAGCGGCTACTTCCAGGCCAGCGGGCAGGCCGCCAACCTGTCCACGGCGCGCGCCTTCAGCCAGCAACGGGTGCCGGTGGTGGGCCGTTTTGCCATCGGCGGTGCCAACCCGTTCGCCCCGGATACCGCTATACCCGTTCGCAGCCTGGCGATTCAGCTAAGCACCGACGACGGTCAGGTCTGGCGGACGGGCATGAACAACCCACCGGTGCTGGCAGTCAGCACGCCGCAAGCTTTCTACCAACAAGTACTGGCGAGCACACCAGACCCGGCTACCGGCAAACCGGACCCTGGCAAGCTGCAGGCGTTCTTTGCCGCCCACCCGGAAAGCGCGGCGTTTCGCCAATGGGCGGCGGGCTACAAACCCAGCGACAGCTTCGCCAACACGCAATACCACAGTATCAATGCCTTCCGCCTGATCGACGCAGCTGGCGCGGCCCACCCGGTGCGTTGGCAGCTTGAGCCACAAACTGCATTTGCGGCATTGCCCACCCAGGTTGATGACAAGCAATTCCTGCAACACGACTTGCAGCAACGCCTTGCCCAAGGCCCGTTGCGCTGGAAGCTGCGTCTGGTGCTGGCCGAACCGGGCGACGCCGTGGACGACCCTGCCCGGCCGTGGCCCACCGAGCGGCGTAGCGTGGACGCCGGCACCCTGGTGCTGGAACAGGTAGACGCCCCCGAGCAAGGGGCCTGCCGCGACCTCAACTTCGACCCGCTGATCCTGCCGCGCGGTATAGAGGCATCGGCCGATCCGATCCTCGCCGCCCGCTCGGCCGCCTATTCGGAATCGTTCAACCGCCGTAGCCGCGAATCGCTCAGCACCGGAGCCAAGCCATGAAACCTGAAGCCTTCCACCCTTTTGCCCGTTTGCTGCATTGGCTGATGGCCGTGCTGATACTGGCCATGTTGTTCATCGGTGTGAGCATGGTCGCCGACCTGTCGCTACGCCACCCGGTGCTGATCAGCCTGCACAAGGCCACCGGCCTGGCCCTGCTGGTGCTGGTGGTGCTGCGCATTGCTGCGCGCCTGACCCTACCTCATCCGCCCCTGCCGAACGACCTGCCAAAACTGCAGCGCTGGACCGCCGGAGCCTCGCATCTGCTGCTCTATGGCCTGATGCTGGCCATGCCGCTGCTGGGCTGGGCCATGCTGTCGGCCGGCGATTACCCGCGCCCGCTCGGCTTGCCCGCCATTGCCCCCCACAACCTTCAACTGTATGCCGTGTTGCGCCAGGCCCATGGCTGGGCGGGCTACCTGCTGTTCGCCACGGTGCTGGTGCATGTGGGTGCAGCCTTGATGCACGCGTGGGTGCGCCGCGACGGTGTGTTGCGTAGCATGTGGCCTGGCCCCCTGCGCCGCAGTGATTGAGCTGCAGCAGCCCAGGGATTCGACACTCGATAATAGTTCTTAATAATATCGGCTTTTATTTGCCGCACTGCCCTGGACCGCTCATGAACGTCGCAAAGGATCCTGCAACCCTTCTGCCTGCCAGCACCCTGGACTTGCGCCCGCTGCTGCTGGCCAACATGGCCTGCACCATGTCGATGATGGCCTTCGTCGCCCTGATCGGCCCGATAGCCCGCCAGCTTGGCATGGCCACCTGGCAAGCCGGCGCCGCCATAACCGTGGCCGGCGTGGTCTGGGTGCTGCTGGCCCGGCCCTGGGGGCGCGCGGCAGACCGCCTGGGCCGTCGGCGCATCCTGCTGCTGGGCAGCGCCGGCTTTACCCTGGCTTACTGGCTGCTGTGCCTGTTCGTCGAAGGCGCACTGCGCTGGCTGCCGGGGGCAACCTTGGCGTTCATCGGCCTTATGATCGCGCGCGGTTGCATCGGCGCCTTCTATGCCGCCATCCCGGTAGGCTGCAATGCGCTGATCGCCGACCATGTCGAGCCGCAACGCCGGGCGCGGGCCATGGCCTCACTGGGGGCGGCCAACGCCGTCGGCCTGGTGGTCGGGCCAGCACTGGCCGCACTGCTGGCGCGTCACAGCCTGAGCCTGCCGTTCCATATCATGTCGCTGCTGCCGGCCACTGCCTTCCTCGTGCTGTTTTTTACCCTCAAACCACAGGCGCTGCCGCACAGCCACGCCCCCAGTCCGGTGCGGCTGAACGACCCGCGCCTGCGCCGGCCGCTGCTGGTGGCATTCAGCGCCATGCTCAGTGTGACCGTGTCGCAGATCATCGTCGGTTTCTTTGCCCTTGACCGCTTGCATCTGGGCCCTGCCGAAGCCGCCCAGGCGGCTGGCATCGCCCTGACCACCGTGGGTGTGGCACTGATGCTGGCACAGGTGATCCTGCGCCAACTGGAGTGGCCACCGCTGAAGATGATCCGGGTGGGTGCCACGGTATCGGCACTGGGCTTTGCCTGTGGCTCACTGGCCACCACGGCCCCCTGGCTGTGGGCTTGCTATTTTGTTGCGGCAGCGGGCATGGGCTTCGTGTTCCCGGCGTTTTCGGCACTGGCGGCCAATGCCATGCAGGCCTCCGAACAAGGCGCCACAGCCGGCTCCATTGGCGCCGCCCAAGGCATGGGCGCGGTGATCGGGCCGCTCGCCGGTACCTTGGTGTATGCCCTTGATCCACGCTTGCCATTCTTGGCCGTGGCCGTGCTGTTGCTGCTGGTCGGGCTGTGGCCAATGCCGCGTGAGCAGCGGGTTTGAGAAGCACAGCGCGCAAGGGCGCAGAGTGTGTTTTAATGCGCATCGCTCATTATTATTGACACCTCTGATTACAAGGCGGCTATGGACACGGGGACGCGACTCAAACTGGTGCGTGAACGCAACAACCTCTCCCAACGGGAATTGGCCCGCCGCAGCGGGCTGACCAATTCGACGATCTCGCAGATCGAGCAGAATCGCGTCAGCCCTTCGGTCAGCTCCCTGAAAAAACTGCTCGAGGGCATTCCCATGAGCCTGGCGGAGTTTTTCAGCTTCGACGAGCCGGTGCGTGAGGAACGCTACGTATTCCGTGGTGGCGAACAACCCGACCTGGGCCGCAATGGCCTGCGCATGCTGCTGGTCGGCGCCAGCGTCGAAGGCCGGCAGATGCGCATGCTGCGTGAGCTGTACGCACCCGGCGCCGACTCTGGCGAGCCGATCGTGCATGCTGAAGGCGAAGAATGCGGGCTGGTCACCCGTGGTACCGTCGAGCTGTGGGTCGACGGCCAGGTCAGCGTGCTCAACTCGGGCGACGGTTACTACATCCCCACGACCCTGCCGCACAGTTTCAAGAACATCGGCCCGGATGAGGCCGAGATCATCAGCGCCAACACGCCGGCGAATTTCTGATCTTGATCCACAGACGTTCACTGAGCGCCCGGGATGTCTACCAGTGCCTGCGCAATGTGGCGCTTGGCGTGCATCACCTTGAGGTGGTTGCACGCCGCGAGGGCGGCTTGGTCGATGTCGGTATCCAGGGCTGGCAACTGACATTGGCCCTGGATACTGAGGGCTTGGCGCATTGCGTTCATTGCCAAGCCCCCGGCGGCGAACAGGCCGGGCTCGAGCACTGGCAGCGCTATGGCACCAACCCCACCGACCTGCTCAGCCTGTGGGAGATCACCCAGCCCTTCCGGGCTGCGCTGTCGCGCAGCAAACATGAGGTGTACGGCTTTAGATCCGCAGCGACGCTGACATTTTGAAAAAGAAAAGGCGGTTGGCCCGGTAGGGCCAGCCGCCTTTTGCTTTGTTAGGGTTCGTGTGCGCGGGACAGAGATCGTAGCCAGCACTGGTGTGTGTCCGCACACCCGCGTGGGAGAGTGATCCGCACGGTATCGGCGTGAAGTCCCTGTAGGCATCAGCTGATTCAGCTGTGACCACGTATGAGAGAGTGAACCCTTTCGCCACCGTGTGCCCCGCGCGCCCTTTATCCTGCGAGGATTCATCATGGCGCGCAAGCCTTCCAAGCAACGCTTTACCGTCGTCCATCCCGATTGCGCAGCGATCGATGTCGGTGGTCGAGAGCATTTCGTGGCGGTCGATCCCCGGCACGAAAATCCCGTCCAGTCGTTCACGTCCTTTACTGACGACCTGCTCAAGATGGCTAACTGGCTTGAAAGCCTGGGGATCAAGGTCGTTGCCATGGAATCCACGGGGGTTTATTGGATTCCAATTTACGAGATTCTCAGCGAGCGCGGTTTTGAGGTTTATCTCGTCAATGCCAGAGCAACTCGGCAAATCACGGGCCGTAAATCAGATGTGCTGGATTGCCAGTGGATTTGGCAGCTGATGACTCATGGACTGCTCAGAGGCGCATTCCGCCCCGATGATCTGACCTGCTGCGTCCGGTCATTGGTCAGGCAGCGTGCTTCCAAAGTGAAAGACCAGGCGCAGACGCTGAACCGGATGCAAAAGGCCATGAGCCAAATGAACATCCAGCTGGCCAATGTCATCAGTGATATTTCCGGCGTAACTGGCATGAAGATTTTGCGAGCCATCTGCGCAGGTGAACGGGACCCAGTGCAACTGGCTGAACTGACCGACCGCCGCATCAAGGCAGGCAAGGAGGCTGTCGCTCGGAGTCTTCATGGCAATTGGCGACGCGAGCATTTGCATGCGCTAACTCAGGAATTGGCTGCCTATGACTTCCTGGAGCAGCAAATTGCTGATTGTGACGACGCCATAAAAGCCGCGTTAGAGCAGTTGCCGGTGCTGCAAAACAAGCCAGAGCCATCCAATAAGCCTTTACGGAGCCCGCACCGAAACGGTGCCCAACAGACTGAACTGCATCAGACATTATGGAAAGTTCTTGGCGTGGACCTAACCGCAATTCCAACCATTGGGGTGGACACTGCATTAGTGCTGGCAGGGGAGATCGGTACAGATCTATCACGTTTCCCGTCCTCACAGCACTTCTGCTCTTGGTTGGGACTGGCTCCCCCTACTCGAATTTCCGGCGGTCATCGACTGGCAGGTGGTGGGCCAAAAATAGTCAATCGAGCAGCTCAAGCACTCAAGCAGGCTGCATCCAATGCCCGTAACGACAAGGGTTTCATTGGTGCATCGCACCGAGCCAGACTGACTCGAATGGATACCAGCTGCGCCATCAAGGCCACTGCGCATCAGTTGGCACGTCTGGTGTACAACCTTTTAACCAAGAAGCAGGCTTATGTTGAAAAAGGTCTTGAGGAGTTCGAAACCAGAAGCCAGGACCGGCAGGTCCGGGCTTTGCTCCGCAAAGCCCGGAAACTGGGGTATCAGCTGGTGGCCGCTTGAGTGCTTAGAAAACAGTGGGTTGTATTTTGTTTGATGAGAGCGCACTCAGCTGGAGAGGCTGTTGGCGCTCTGACGCAGCGCCTCCTCGACAAAGTCCAGGCGGTCCTGGCCGAAGAACATCCCATCACCGACAAAACAGGTGGGCGCGCCAAACACCCCGCGCGCCACAGCGGCCTCGGTCGCCTGCTTTAGCGCGGCTTTTACTTCGCTGTCAGCGGCCAGGGCATGAAAAACCTGCGGGTCGAAGCCTGCCTGCGCGAGTGTTTCATTCAGCACAGCGCTGTCGCTCAGGTTGCGGCGCTGTACCCACAGCCCGGTGAACAGCACCGTTAGCAATGCCTCGAACCGATCCGGTGAATGCAACTGGGTACCCGTCACGCCACGCATCAAAGTCAGGGTATTGACCGGGAAGCCCGGCGGCATCCCGAACGGCACTCCATAGCGTTCGGCAAAGCGGGCCAGGTCGGTGAACATGTAGCGCCCTTTGGCCGGGATCATGGCCGGCGAAGCATTGCCGGTAGCCTGGAAAACCCCGCCAAGCAGCATTGGCCGGTAGTGCAGCGCGGCCCCCTGGCGGGCGCACAGGTTCGGCAGTTGGGTCCAGGCCAGGTAGCTGGCTGGGCTGCCCAGGTCAAAAAAGAAATCGACAGACGTGTGCATGGTTACGGTCCTTGCGAGTTAACGGGGGTTTACCAGCGTTCCATCCAGGGGCGCAGGTCCAGCTCGAAGGTCCAGGCGTCGCGGGGCTGGGCGTGCAGGAACCAGTAACTGTCGGCAATGTGCGCCGGGTCAAGGATGCCATCCTGGTCCTTGAGGGCATAGCGCTCGGGGAAGCTGTCGCGGATGAAGGCCGTGTCGATGGCACCGTCCACCACCACATGGGCGACATGGATGTTGCGTGGCCCCAACTCGCGCGCCATGCTCTGTGCCAAGGCACGCAAGCCATGCTTGGCCCCGGCGAAAGCGGCAAAACCGGCTGCACCGCGAGTGCCGGCTGTAGCACCGGTGAACAGGAGGGTGCCACGCTCACGCTGAACCATGCGCCGGGCCACCGCCTGCGCGGTGAGGAAACCGGCAAAGCAGGCCATTTCCCAGATCTTGAAGTACTTGCGCGGGGTTTCCTCGAGGATGCTGCACGGTACATTCGCACCGATATTGAAGACAAATGCCTCAATCGGGCCTATATCACGCTCGATAGTCTCCACCAGCGCGGCCACCTCCTCTTCCTTGCGCGCATCAGAGCCAAAACCGTAGGCCCGGCCGCCAGCGGCCTGTATTTCCTCCAGCAGCGGCTGCAGTTTGTCGGCCTGGCGCCGGGTTACGCAGGCAATGTAACCCTCACGCGCAAAGCGCTTGGCGATTTCGCCCCCAGTGGCGTCGCCCGCCCCGATCACCAGCACGACTTTTTGTTGTTCTGACATGCCTGCCTCCATGGGTAAATGATCGTTTAGTAAACGAACGCTATGCTATGATCGCGGTCATCGTCAAGCCTGTCTGTCGAGGCATGTGAATGCGCTATTCCAACGAACACAAACAGCAAACCCGCGAACGGCTGCTGGCCAGCAGCGGCGCGCTGGCCAAGCGCGGGGGGTTTGCCAGTACCGGCGTGGCCGGGCTGATGAAAGCGATCGGCCTGACCGGCGGTGCCTTCTACAACCACTTCCCGTCCAAGGACGACCTGTTTACCGAGGTGGTACGCCAGGAGCTGAGCAACAGCCCCCTGATACGCCTGGCCTGCCAGGGCGCCAACCGCGAACGCCTTGGCCGCTGCCTGCAGCAGTACCTGAGCCTGGCCCACCTGCGCAATGCCGAAGGTGGATGCCCATTGCCGCCGTTGGGTGTGGAAATCGCCCGGGCCGACACACCGGTGCGTGAAGTGGCGGAGCACTGGCTGGTAGAACTGCACCAGGCCTGGAGCACAACCCTGGAGGATGAGCAACTGGCCTGGGTGCTGATCAGCCAGTGCGTAGGGGCATTGCTGGTCGGGCGCATGCTGGCCAGTGAAAGCGTGCAAGCGCAAGTACTGGGCGCCAGCCGCCAGTTTGTCGAACAGGCCCTGCATGAGGCGGATTAGTGCGCTGCTGGGGTTGCTGCTGGCCCTGCCAGCGCATGCCGAACAGGCCTGCCCGCCCGGGCAGTATCAGGTGTGCCTGATGGGCTGTTTCTGCGCCCCGATCGACCCAGGCCAGGCCGGGCAGATCCTCAAGGATGTGGAGGTCATGGCCTCGTCCAGCCTGACCTACGCCTTGCGCCAGGCCCGTGACGAAGCCACGGCCAGCGGTGTGCAGCCGATTCCGTTGCATATCCGGGCGCAGCTTGAACCTTGGTATGACTTTGCCGTGCTCGACGCGGCGCGCTTTCGGGTGGGGGATGAGCAACAAATGAGCGCAGCCAATGCGCTATTGCAGAACCCCGATGTGAACGCCGTTACACTGATCGACACGATCATCTTCCGCCGGGCCGCCGATGCCGAGGACAACGTTGCCTTGTGGGCGCACGAGCTCAAGCATGTGCAGCAGTATCAGGAACTGGGCGTGGAGGAGTTTGCCCGACGCTATACGCGCAACTTCGACGACCTGGAGGGGCCGGCCTACAAGATCGAGGCCGAAGTCGGCAAGGCGCTGCGCGAGCGTCGTTCAGGCCAGGCCCGCTGATCGCTGCCATTGCGCTCCTGCATGGGAGCGCGAAGGCGTTCAGGACACCGCCGAGGCTTCCACCGCCTGGTCACGGCTGGCATAGCGCTGCGCCAGCACAGCACACACCATCAGCTGTATCTGGTGGAACAGCATTAGCGGCAAGATCATCGCGCCAATGCCACTGCCCACGAACAACACCTGGGCCATGGGCACCCCCGTGGCCAGGCTTTTCTTGGAGCCGGCAAACAGGATGGTGATGCGATCCTCAAGGTCGAAGCCCAGCGCCTTGCCAAGCATGCGTGTGCCAAACAGCACCACTGCCAGCAGAATTGCGCACACCACGAACAACCCCGCCAGGTGCTGCGGCGATACGGTGTGCCACAGCCCGGTAACCACGGCCTCACTGAAGGCGGTGTACACCACCAGCAGGATCGAACCCTGGTCCACCACCTTGAGCCAGCGCGCATTGCGCTTGACCCAGGCACCGATCCAGCGCCGCGCGATCTGCCCGGCAACGAACGGCACCAGCAGCTGCAAAGTGATCTTCAATACCGCATCCAGACCGGACCCCGTATCACCACTGGCACCCAGCAACAACATCACCAGCAACGGTGTGAGGAAGATACCCAGCAGGCTGGAGGCCGCCGCGCTGCAGATGGCCGCTGGCACGTTACCGCGGGCCAGCGAAGTAAAGGCAATGGCCGACTGCACGGTGGCAGGCAAGGCACACAGGTACAGGATGCCAAGGTAAAGCTCGTTACCCACCAGCGGTACGAACAGAGGTTTGAACGCCAGGCCCAGCAGTGGGAACAATACGAAAGTACAGGAGAACACCAGTAGGTGCAGGCGCCAGTGCCCGGCACCGGTAATGATGGCTTCACGCGACAGTTTGGCGCCATGCAGGAAGAACAACAGGCCAATGGCCAGGTTGGTCAGCCAGCCGAAATATACCGCGCCATCGCCCGAGCAAGGCAGCACGGTGGCGATGAGTACCACACCGAGCAAGGCCAGGGTGAAATTGTCAAATAACATGCGCAAATACTTCATCACTGTATCCATCTTGTCATGGTGGCTGGGCAGACGATAAGTTCTTTGGCTCTCCGTCGCTAACGCCGGAACCCCGAGTGATATCGCTCAACGGACACGCTCCACAAAAGGACCCACCATGTTCCGCCCACGTCTGGCTGTACTTGCAGCCGCCATCACCCTCGCTTTTGGCCATACCAGCGCCCAGGCCGACGACCAGTTACAGGCCAAGGTCGACCAGATCATCCGCCCGCTCATGCAGGAACAAGGCATCACCGGCATGGCTGTGGCCATCTATGCACGCGACCACGCGCATTACTTCAGCTACGGCGTGGCCAGCAAGGCCGACAACGTACCGGTGAGCCGCGATACGCTGTTCGAGATTGGTTCGCTGAGCAAGACCTACACTGCCACACTGGCCGCGCTTGCCAGCGCCGAGGGCAAGCTTGACCTCCAGGCCCCGGCCAAGCGCTACCACCCGGCACTGGCCGGCGCCCCCATCGGCGACGCAACGGTGCTGGAACTGGGCGCCTATAGCGCCGACTGCCTGCCACTGCAGTTCCCCGAATCTGTGCAAACGCCGCAACAGGTAGTCGATTTCTTCCGCCACTGGCAACCTCGCGCCAAACCCGGCACCCAGCGCTGCTACTCGAACCCCAGCCTGGGCTTGTTCGGTGACCTTGCCGCCCGTGCGCAGCACCAACCGTTTTCCACGCTGATGAATGAGGGCCTGCTGACGAAGATGGGCCTGAAAAATACCTACCTTCAGGTTCCGGCCAGCGCCCAGGGCCTTTATGCCCAAGGGTATGACGCCGCCGACAAGCCGGTGCGCATGGGTCCGGGCCCTTACGCCGACGAGGCCTACGGCATCAAAACCAGCGCCAGCGACCTGCTGCGCTATGTGCGCCTGCACATGCAGCCGCAGGGCCTGCCGCCGGCCTTGGTGAAAGCCACCGCCATTACCCAGCAAGGCTATTTCCAGGTCGGCGCCATGACGCAAGGCCTGGGCTGGGAACGCTACCCCTACCCGGTCACGCTGCGCACACTGATCGATGGCAACAGCTCGCTGCTGATCCGTGAACCGCAGGCAACCACTCGCTTGCAGCCGGCCCTGCCCGCGCTACCGGCAGCCTGGTACAACAAGACTGGTTCCACCAATGGCTTCGGCGCGTATGCCGCGTTTGTACCCGCAGAACAGCTGGCAGTCGTGTTGCTGGCCAATCGGAATTACCCCAACCAAGCGCGGGTGCAAGCCGCCTTCGACATCCTTTCCGGCTTGTGACGCGAGCTGTGATTGTCGGACAAAACGACAGAATGTAGTGAGCAAAAAAAATCACTACAAAACGGTTGACGCCGTTCATCGCCCTTGGGCATGATGAAGCCGTCTCCCCGATCGGGAGCGGTGGCAAGGGTGTTCCAGACGGCCTGCGCGGTAACGCAGGCCGTCCGTGGAGAGGGAAACTGTCCAAAAGGCAGCGTGAGAAAGCCCCTGTTGCGATGCTGCTGTAGCAGCCTTGGTAGTGCGCTACACCGTGATAGCGCCAACTGTGAAAATCACCTATGAATGGGTAATGGGGGCTTTATGATGAACTTGAACAACAATCCGACTATCGACCAATTGGCCCAGCTGTTTGCCGTGCGCAAGGACAGCCTTGACGACCATCTGCTGTGGGTTAGCCAAACCGGTGAAGTGCGCCTCGACCGCCTGCCACCGAACACCGTCGAAGATGAATTTGAAGAGCACCTGCCCAGCATGCGTGCCCGCTTCAAGGTCTACCGCCGTGGCCAAGGCTACGTCGGCAAGAAAGCCGCCGCAGACACCGAATTCGTCGGCCGCGTGCTGCAGACCCTGCAACAAGAATGGCCCGCTGCCCGTGAGCAGCAGGCAGTCAAGGTGATCGAACCGCTGAATTGAGGGTTCGCACCCTTACCAAAGCCCGGCCCGCACAGGCCGGGCTTTTTCATGCCTGGCGCCGCTGCAAGCGGGTTTCCGGCAAAGGCAAGGCGCCCGTTGCCATCGCCCTGGCGCGGTCGACACCCCACACCAGCGCACGGGTCATGGTCTCGCCCGGCAGCGCCGGGTAATACTCTTCCAGCACCGCCCGCCCATCCCCGGCGTACACCCCCAGAAACAACTGCGTCGCCCCCAGGCGCGACAAGCGCACCTGCACGTCCAGTGTGGTGCCGTCGCTGAGTGCTTCGTCGTGGCAGCGGCTGTGCAACTGTGCGTCGGCCCACTGCCAATAGGTTTCTTCCCTGACTCGCATGAGCATTCAATCCTCCGTCGCTGGAATGCCGCGCCAGAAAACCACAGGCCGGGCCATCCGGCGAGCGCTACCGGGCAATACCATGAGGCGGATCAACGAATGGCAATAAAAACCCCGCCGTTGGGCGGGGGGCGTGTGCAGGCGCGGGCTCACTTCTTGATCGGTACCCGCGGCATGAAGCGGCCTTTTTTGCTGCGCTGCAAATGTGCAGGCTGGAGCTGTTCGGAATCATCCAGCGTCATGTGGGCGAAACCCAGGCGAAATGCCGCCTGGCCGCAACGCACCTGGCTGTTGATAGGGAACGCATCGTTCAGGTCTTCGAAAAAGGATTCGCTCATGCCCAGTGTCCCTCCGGTGGCGGTCGCGCCGGCAACCAGACAAGTTGCCCAGGAAACGCGGCCTGTGAGAGTGAGACTAGCTGGTCATTTGCGGACCGACCGGACAAGAACCTTGTAGCCGACCAGTGGCAGAAGGCTTTACCTCAGGCGTACTGCTGTGCCGGTAGCAAATACCACGACCATGCCACCCTGTACCGACGGCATGCTGATCTCAAAGTCCACCCCCACTACCGCATCGGCTTGCAACTGTCGTGCCCGGGCCTTGAGTTCTTCAGTGGCCTGCTCCCGGGCCTCGCGCAACGCGCTTTCCAGGGTTTGCGAACGACCGCCGAAGAAGTCGCGAAACCGTGTAAAGAAATCGCGCACGAAGTTGATGCCCTGCACCGATTCGGAACTGACCACGCCCAGGTATTCGGCAATCGGGCGGCCTTCGAGCTGGCTGGTGGTGGAAATGATCATGGATGCGCTCCGTTGGCCTGACAAAAAGAGGCCGATTCTAACAGAGCGCAGCTCAGCAGATTTAAGCGCCTACGCGTTGGCAGCTCGCAAGCGCTGACCGATGCGCGCACCGAATACATTCACCAGCAGCCCGGCCATCACCAGCAATGCGCCCCAGCCCTGAGTGGCGGTCAGGCGCTCTCCCAGCAGCAAAGCCGACGAACTCAGGCCAATCACCGGTACCAGCAGCGAGAACGGCGCCACCTTGCCTGCCGGGTGACGCGACAGCAACTTGCTCCACAGGCTGTAGCCGAGCATGGTGGCCACAAAGGCCAGATACGCCAGGGCCAGCACCGAACTCCAACTGATATTGGCCAAGGCATGGCCAATGCGGTCGGGGCCTTCCAGCCACCAGGACAGTGCCAGGAATGGCAGTGGCGGTATCAGCCCACCCCAGATCACCAACGCGACCAGGTCGACCGAGCCGAACCGCCGGGTAATGATGTTCCCCAGGCCCCACATTGCACCGCCACACAGGGTCAGCACCAACGCCAGCATGGGCACATGGCCGCCGTCTTCGCTGCCGATCAGTGCCAGGCCGCCGGCCGCCACCAGCAGCCCCAGCACGCTGGCCAGGCGCAGCCGCTCACCGAGAAACAACGCAGCAAAACCGAGGGTGAAGAAAGCTTGCGACTGCAGGATCAACGAAGCCAACCCTGGCGGCATGCCGCTGTACATGGCCTGAAACAGGAACGCGAACTGGCCCAGTGAAATGGTCGCACCGTAAGCGATCAGCCAGCGCCATGGCAGTTTGGGCCGTCTGACCAGCAAGATCGCCGGGAACGCCACCAGCAAGAAACGCAATGCCCCCAGCAGCATCGGCGGCAGCCCGTCGAGGCCAACCTTGATGACCACAAAGTTGACTCCCCAGGCGACAATCACCACCAGGGCGATAAGCAGGTCCTTGAGTGGCATTGCGACTTCCTTCTGCAGGCTTTTTTAGACATATTTCGTTACAGCATAAAGGCATTCCATAAAAACGGACCAGCACAGTTGAAACCAATGGTTGCACTACAGTGACTGTTCCGTCCGCCCGCTGTCGGCTGGACGTCAACGTTGCCAAATCAAAGAACAGGTTCAATCCTGATAACCAGGTGCCACCTTTTCCAGCATTCGCAACAATGCCGCCCACGCCAATTGCAGCGCATCCGGGTCGGTCAGTTCCCCCTGCTTCAAGCCTCTCCCCGGCGCGTTGAACTGCCGCTCGGTATGCCTGCACACTTCAGTCGACGGCAATATCAGTTGCCCAGCACTCTGCGCCGCCAATTGGATCTCGCAAGCCTTTTCCAGGTAGTACATGCGCAGGAAGGCTTCAGCCACACTGCGTCCCGTGGTCAACAGCCCATGGTTGCGCAGAATCATCACCGGCTTGTTGCCCAGGTCAGCCACCAGCCGTTGCTGTTCATCCATGTCCAGCGCAATGCCCTCGTAGCCGTGGTAAGCCACATTGCCGTAAAACTCCATGGACATCTGGTTGATCGGCAGCAAGCCACACTCCAGTGCGGCCACCGCGCAACCTGCTCGGGTGTGGGTGTGCAGCACGCACCGGGCATCCTCGCGGGCAGCGTGAATGGCACTGTGAATGACGAACCCGGCCGGGTTGACTGGATGACGGGCAGCGCCCACCGGCCGCCCTTGCAGGTCGATCTTCACCAGACTGGAAGCTGTAATCTCATCGAAGAGCAGGCCATAAGGGTTGATCAGGAAATGGTGCTCCGGCCCAGGCAGACGCAGGGAGATATGCGTGAAGATCAGATCGCTCATGCGAAAATGCGCGATCAGCCGGTAGCAGGCAGCCAGCTCCCGACGCAGGCTTTGTTCCGTTGCAGTCATCTTGTTTTCCTTTACCGAACGCTATTTGCTGGCCCAGGCGTTGAAGCGCTGCTCCAGTTCTTCGCCATGATCGACCCAGAATTCCACGTTCATGGCCAGCGCCCCTTGCAGGTTCTGTGGCGAAGTGGGTACCCAGTTGGCCAGCGCCGGGTCAAGCCTGGCTGCGGCCTGGGTATTGGTCGGCCCATAGGGTATCTGCTGCACATACCGCACCTGGGTATCCGGCTGATTGGCATAGGCAATCAGCCGCTTGGCCTGGTCGACATGCCGCGAGCCTTTGATGATCGCCCAATAGTCCATACCGTACAGGCTGCCAGGCCATACCACAGCCAACGGGCTGCCCTGCTGCGCCGCCACCGCAATTCGTCCGCTGTAGGTGGAGGTCATCACCACGTCGCCGGCTGCCAGCCATTGCGCGGGTTGAGCGCCGGCGTCCCACCACTGGATATGGGGCTTGAGTTCGCTGAGTTTGGCGAAGGCCCGCTCGACACCCGCCGGCGTGGACAGCACGCGGTAAACGTCCTCGACCTTGACCCCGTCAGCCAACAGCGCGAATTCCAGGTTGTACACCGCACGCTTGCGCAGGCCGCGCTTGCCTGGGTACTTGTTGATGTCCCAGAAATCGGCCCACGAGGCCGGCGCCTGGGCCAGCTTGTTGCGGTCATAGGCAATAGCCACGCTCCAGACCAGCGCGGCCGAACCACAATCCTGTGCGGCTTCCGGGATCAGTTCGGCTGCATGGCCCAGGCGCTGCCAGTCCAGGTGCTCGTATATCCCCTCGTCGCAGCCGCGCATCAAGTCAGGCCCTTCGATCTGCACCACGTCCCAATCGACGTGGCCGGTGTCAGCCATGACCTGGATCCGTGCCATTTCGCCGTTGTATTCACCCTGGATCAGCTGGCTGCCGTCCTGGGCAATGAAGGGCTTGAAAATTGCCTCATCCTGGGCCTTCTGGCCCGCGCCGCCATAACCGACCACGACCATCTGCTGCGCAGCTTGCGCATTGCCCAGGCCGAGGGCCAGCAAGGCTGCACAAAGGCCGGTCACTCCTGGAAATAGCTGCATCGTAGTTTCCTCCTGCCGGTGCCCGACGGGCCCGTTTTCTTGTTGTTCTGAGGTCACACCCTCGCCATGCGAGTGAGGAAAACCTAGACAGACGCCAGTAAAAAAACAAGTTGATTTTTTACTATTGCTACACTTTTATAAGAAAAAATAACAACCCTGTACCGGAGCCGCGTGATGCAGACCGCCTTCCCTCATCTGTTCGAGCCCTTGCAGATTCGCGGCAAACGTTTGAAGAACCGCATCATGTCCACCGGGCACGACACCTGCCTACCCACCGACAACCTGGTCAACGACAAACTGATCGCCTACCAGCGCGACCGTGCTGCCGGTGGCGTCGGCTTGATCGTGCTGCAGGTCGCCGGGGTGCACGACAGTGCCCGTTACACCTCGCATGTGCTAATGGCCACTGACGATGCCTGCATCGACGGCTACCGCCAGCTTGCCGAGGCCTGCCATGCGCACGGCACCGTGGTGCTGTCGCAACTGTTTCACCCCGGGCGGGAGATCATGGAGTCGGCAGACGGCCTGTTGGCGGTAGCCTACTCGGCCTCTGCGGTGCCCAATGAGCGCTTCCGGGTGATGCCGCGCGCGCTGGACCAGGCAATGATCGACGAAATCGTCCAGGGCTACGCCAGCGCCGCCCGCCGCCTGCACCAGGCCGGGCTGGATGGCGTCGAGGTGGTGGCCAGTCATGGCTACCTGCCCGCGCAGTTTCTCAACCCGCGGGTAAACGTACGCAGTGATGGCTACAACGGCGATCTGGATCAGCGCCTGAGGTTCTTGCGCGAAGTGCTGGCCGCGGTACGTGCCGCCACCGATGAGCAGTTCATCATTGGCCTGCGCATCAGCGCTGACGAGCGTGACAGCCAAGGCCTGAGCGAAGACGAGTCACTGGCTGCTGCCGTGGCCTTGCAGGGCCAGCTCGACTACCTGCATGTCGTCGCCGGCACCTCGGCCTCGCTGGGTGGCGCGGTCCATATCGTCCCGCCAATGGCTATCGAACCCGCGTACCTGGCCCGCGAGGCTGGCACCTTCAAGCGACAGCTGGCTATCCCCCTGTTCGTCACCGGGCGCATCAACCAGCCTCAGGAAGCCGAGCTGATCCTGGCTCGCGGCCAGGCTGATGTGTGCGGCATGACCCGGGCGCTGATCTGCGACCCGTTGATGCCAGTCAAAACCAAACGCGGCCAGGTCGAAGACGTGCGCGCCTGCATCGCCTGCAACCAGGCATGCATCGGCCATTTCCATCGTGGCTTGCCCATTTCCTGCATCCAGCACCCGGAAACCGGCCGAGAGTTACAGTACGGGCACCTTACGCCCACTTCCTCACCCAAGCGCATAATGGTCGCCGGCGGTGGGCCTGCAGGCATGAAGGCCGCGGCCGTGGCCGCTGCGCGCGGGCACCAGGTCACTCTGTACGAGGCGGGTCCGCAGCTCGGTGGGCAGGTGCTGCTCGCCCAGCTGCTGCCACGGCGCAGCGAGTTCGGGGGTGCCAGCACCAACCTGCAACGGGAAATGGCCTTGGCGGGGGTACAAGTGGTGCGCAACACCCGGGTCGACCGCGCACTGGTCGAACGTGAGCGCCCTGATCTGGTCATCGCTGCTACCGGCGCCATCCCCTACTGGCCTGCGTTCGAGCGTACCGGCGAACTTCAGATAGTGGACGCCTGGCAAGTGTTGCGCAACGAGGCGAAACCCGGGCGTTCGGTGCTGGTGATCGACTGGCGCTGTGACTGGATCGGCCCCGGTATCGCCGAACGCCTGGTGCGCGAAGGCCATCAGGTTCAGTTGGCGGTCAACGGCACTCATTGCGGCGAGAGCCTGCCGCTTTATGTACGTGACCAACTGGCCGGCGAGCTGCATCGCCTGGGTATCCCTGTCACCCCATACGCACGCCTTTATGGCTGCGACGACAACACGGTATACCTGCAGCACACCGCCAGCGGCGATCCGATGATCTTCGAAGATATCGACACCCTGGTGCTGTGCATGGGGCATCAACCTCAAGACCGCCTGGCCACTGAACTGGCTGGTGTGGTGGACGTGCGGCGGATTGGCGACTGCCTGGCGCCGCGCACGGCCGAAGAAGCGATTCACGATGGTCTGACGGTTGCCTGGGCACTCTGAGGCTGTACATACTGCGGCTTTTGCGATGGACCGACGTGCATGAGCCAACCCTCCCAGCCTCCCGCCAGCGAACCCGGGGGCGCCGCGCCGCAGTTCCTCGGCACCCGCATCCGCGGCCTGCGCAAGCGCCGCGGCATGACCCTGGCGGAGCTGGCCGCACACAGTGAACTGACCGCAGGCTACATCAGCCAGCTGGAGCGCAACCTCTCCTACCCGTCGATCCCGGCGCTGTTCAACATCGCCCGCAGCCTGGGCGTGACCATCCAGTGGTTCTTCGCCAGCGAGGCCACCACCGCGCCCGAAGACCAAGGCTATGTGGTGCGGCGCAACAGCCGCCTGAGCGTGCATTACGAAGATGGCATCGTCGATCAACTGCTCACCCCCCAGCCCAATCGCCAGCTGGAGATGCTGCACTCACGTTTCCCTCCGGGTACCTACAGCCAGCAAAGTTACAGCCACGACGGTGAAGAAGCCGGTTACCTGCTCAGCGGCACGTTTGAGCTGTGGGTAGGCGAGCGGCATTTCCAACTGAGTGAAGGCGACAGCTTCAGCTTCTCGAGCCAGGAACCTCATCGCTACGGCAACCCCGGTGAAGTAGATGCCGTGGTGATCTGGGTGATCACGCCGCCAACATTCTGAAGCACTCCAGCAAGCACTGGTAACACCGTTGACCGGCAACACGGTCTACCTTGTCCACCGAACTTCTAAGGAGCACAACCATGAAGCAGATCCTGATCATTGGTGCGGGCTTTGCCGGCCTGTGGAGCGCGCTCAGCGCCATCCGCCAGCTTGACCTCAACGCCAGCAAGGACGTCGAGGTCACCTTGCTCGCACCCCAGGCTGAACTGCATGTGCGTCCGCGCTTCTACGAGCCAGACGTGCATACCATGGCCGCACCACTGCAGGCACTGCTCGATGTTGTAAATGTCCGCTTCGTGCCGGGCACGGCATTCCATATCGATGAAGCGGCCCGCCGCGTGGGCTATCGCACCCGCAGTGGCACTCGGTGCGCCCTGCCCTACGACCGCCTGATCATGGCCTGCGGCAGTGTGCTCGATCGCCCTGACATGGTTGGCATCGAGCATGTCTTCGATGTCGACAAGCTCGACAGTGCCGCACGCCTGGAAATCCACCTGAAGTCGCTGGCCAGCCTGCCGAACACGCCGGCGCGCAATACCGTGGTGGTAGCCGGGGGCGGTTTTACCGGCATCGAAACGGCCACCGAACTGCCGGCCCGCTTGCGCGCGATACTGGGCGAAGACGCCGCGTTGCGCGTAGTGGTAATCGACCGCGGCGCCAGGATTGGCGCAGCCCTGGGTGACGGCATCCGCCCAGCCATCGAGCAGGCGTGCGAGGCCCTGGGCGTGGAGTGGGTTTGCGGTGCCACGGTGGTTTCGGTAGACCCTGCCGGTGTACAGCTGGACAACGGCCAGCGTATCGACGCCAGCACGGTGGTCTGGACTGTTGGCTTCAAGGCCAACCCGCTCACCGAACAGATCAGCGGCGAGCGCGACAACCGCGGCCGTTTGCATGTCGATGGCAACCTGAAGGTCAAGGGCAATGAGGCCGTGTATGCAGCTGGAGACGTGGCTTACGCCACCTGTGACGCGCTTGGCAATCATGCCGTGATGTCGTGCCAGCATGCGATTCCGCTGGGGCGCCATGCGGGCAACAATGCCGCTGCCGAGTTGCTGGGCGTGGCACCGATGGCTTACAGCCAGCCCAAGTACGTGACGTGCCTGGACCTGGGGGCCTGGGGCGCGGTGTACACCGAAGGATGGGACCGTGTGGTTTCGCCACCGGAGGACAAGACCGAAGCCAAGGCGCTGAAGCGCCAGATCAATTCAGTGTGGATTTATCCGCCAGCGGCTGACCGGGCAGCGGCCCTGGCGGCAGCTGATCCGCTTATCCCGGTGGCCTGAACGCTTCTACAGGTTGGAGTGGCCTTGTGCTTCGACAAGGCCACGCCTGCAACCAACCGCTCCCTTGATCAGGCAGCAGCAAACAGCTCGTTGGCGATCTGCGCCTGTGCAGCATCGATCGCCTGGCTGCGCTGCTCCGGGCCATAGGCCAGGCCGTGGGCGCGGACAATTTCCAGGTCGGTAATCCCAATGAAGCCCAGGAACACTTTCAGGAAGTCTTCATGCCCGGCGCCGGTCGGCTGGCCAGCGTGCAGGCCACCCGCGGTGGAAACCAGCACCACTTTCTTGTTGCCGCACAGGCCTTCCGGGCCTGCTTCAGTGTAACGGAATGTCTTGCCGGCGACGGCCACACGGTCAATCCAGGCTTTTAGCTGGGTCGGCACGGTGAAGTTGTACATTGGCGCGCCAATTACCACGGCATCGGCAGCCAGGAACTCTTCGAGCGTCTCTGCGCTGAGCTTGGCTTCGAAAGCCTGGGCCGCGTCGCGTACGTCTTCAGGGGTGCCTGCAGCCACCAGGGTGGCGGCGGAGAAGTGGGCAATGGCATCGGCAGCCAGGTCGCGGTAAATCACTTCAACGCTCGGGTCTGCAGCCTTCCAGGCTTCGACCACTTCACGGCTCAACTGGCGCGAGGCGGAATTGTCGCCCAGGATGCTCGAATCGATGTGCAACAGTTTCATGGGACTCTCCTGTGATTGAAGACCGCATCTGTGGGCGATCACGATGGGGTAGATCCTACCGAAGTGACCAATAGCTGATAAGTAAGCGAAAATGCGTTAGTTTGTCCCACAGATGGAACAGTGAGACATTCCCATGCAAGACCTCAACGACCTCTTCTATTTCGCGCGCGTCGTCGAAGCCGGCGGATTCGCCGCCGCCGGGCGCCAGCTGGGTATCCCCAAGTCGCGCCTGTCGCGGCGTATCGCCGAGCTTGAAGAGCGCCTTGGCACACGTCTGTTGCAGCGCACCACACGGCAACTCAAGCTCACCGCAGTAGGTGAACGTTACTTGCATCATTGTCAGGCCATGCTGCTGGAGGCCGAAGCCGCCGACGAAACCGTGGCCAGCATGAGCAGTGAGCCGCGCGGGCGTTTACGGGTTTCCTGCCCGGTGGCACTGGCACACGCCTTCCTGCCGGATGTGATCAGCCGCTTTCTTGAGCAGTACCCGCTGGTGCAACTGGACATGGTATTGCTCAACCGCCGGGTCGACCTGATTTCCGAAGGCATTGACGTAGCGTTGCGCGTACGCGACCTGGGCGACGAAGACCCGGCCCTGGTTACCCGCCGCCTGCGCCAGGCACAGATGCAACTGGTGGCCGCGCCCGGCTTTGCCGACCACATTCGCGAACCGGGCGAGTTGGCATCATTGCCAGTGCTGGGCGCAGCCGAAGCAGACCGACTGGTACACTTTCGCTTGATCGGCCCCCATGGCAAGCAGCAGGAAATAGCGCTGGAGCCGCGCTTGGCGATCGATGATTTCGTAGTACGTAATGCAGCTGTACGTGCCGGTCTGGGGTTCACTGCGCTGCCCAGCATGTTTTGTGAAGAGGAACTGGAACGCGGCGAACTGGTGCGCTTGCTGCCAGACTGGTCGCTGCCGGGTGGCTACCTGCAGGCGGTTTACCCACACCGGCGGGGCCTACTGCCTGCGGTCCGGGTGTGGATCGATCACCTGGCGGCGTCATTCGAGGCTTGTGGAGAGCGGTATGTCTGAACGGAAAATGAGCGAAGCCCAGGTGGCGGCATTTTGCCTGAGCCTGCCGGGTGCGCGGGAAGACTACAAATGGGGCGGCATCCGAGTGTTTTCGGTGGCAGAAAACAAGATGTTCGCGGTGCTCGACCTGGCGAGTGCCGGGTTGTCGTTCAAGGTGGCCGACGAGCTGTTTCTGGGTTATTGCGATCGCCCCGGGATACGGCCGGCACCCTACCTGGCGCGGGCGCGATGGGTCAGCATGGCGCCGCCCTACCCCATGGGGCGTGATGAACTGTGTGACCTGTTGCAGCACTCGCACCAGCTGGTAGTGCGTCGGTTGCCCAAGCGATTGCAGACGGGGTTGGTCATGTGATCTGGCTGTACCGGCCCTTTCGCGGCATTACCCGCGAAGAGGCCGGCACAACTGCACATCAACCAAAGGGCAGATAACGCCCCTCAAGAAACAGCCAGTCTGCCCAGAACACCTGATGCACCAGCACAATCCCCCAGCACACCAACTGGAACGAGACCTTGCGGGTCTTGTGCCGAAACAGTTGCTGCGCCAATAACGCCCCCGGCCAACCACCGAGCAGCTCACTGGCATGCAGCACTTTCTCGGATGTACGCCAGGCCTGCGTACGTGCCTGCTGCTTGTCCTGCCAATACAGCAACAGGCTGATCAGGCTCATGGCCGGGTACAACGCCAACGGCCACCAGGTCTGATCGTTCCAGGCCATGCGCGCCGCCCCCCAACCGGGCAACAGGCAAAGCACGCCCAACAGCAGCAGCTTCAGGCGCACATTGCGCACGCCTTCAGCCCGTTGCCCGCGCATTGCCTCAGCCATGAGCTGTGGACCAGTCAACCCAACCAAACTGCCAGGTCGCCAGAATGAGCAAGCCGAACACAATGCGATACCAGGCAAATGCCGCGTAGCTATGGTTGGCAATGAACTTGAGCAACGCCCGTACGGCGATCATGGCGAAGATGAACGAGGTCACGAAGCCGATCGCAAACACCGGCAGATCGCCGGGCTGGAACAGGTCGCGGTACTTGTAGCCCGAATACACCGCCGCACCGACCATGGTCGGCATTGCCAGGAAGAACGAGAACTCGGTCGCTGCCTTGCGCGACAGGCCGAACAGCAGGCCACCGATAATGGTCGAACCGGAGCGCGACGTGCCCGGGATCATCGCCAGGCACTGGACGAAGCCGATTTTCAGCGCATGGCTCCAGCGCATGTCGTCCACATGGTCTACCTGCACGCGGTGCTCACGGCGCTCGGCCCAGAGCATGATGACGCCACCCACCACCAGTGCCGCCGCCACGGTGACGGGGTTGAACAGGTATTCGTGAATAAGGTCAGCAAAAAGCACACCCAGTACCACCGCCGGCATGAACGCCAACAGCAGGTTGCCCGTGAAGCGGCGCGCCTTGGGCTGGTGGGTCAGGCCGAAGACCACTTCGAAAATCTTGCTGCGAAACTCCCACACCACCGCCAGGATCGCCGCCAACTGAATGATGATATTAAAAGCCATGGCCCGTTCGCCGCCAAAACCGATCAGGTCGGCGACGATAATCTGATGGCCCGTACTGGAGATCGGCAGAAACTCCGTCAGCCCTTCGACCACGCCTAAGATGATTGCCTGGAAGGCAGTCCAAAAATCCATCATTCCCCCGGATGAAGCGCTGCTTGTTGCAGGCCCCTTGTTCTTGATTTGCTTGAGATTGCCGTACATGGCCCGGCTGTTTTACAGCGACTGTTGGGCGCAACGCCAGTGGAAAAGTTCACGCCTGTTAAAGGTTTCATCTTGCGCGGCCGAAATCCTGACAGAGCCCCTTTGCAATCGCTTTACGCGACCTGCGGCAGACTATCACCAACATAGCACTTAGCCATTAGTCGGGTGGGGGCTCGCTGCAAAGCATGCTTCGATGCACCTCAATAAAAAGAACAATGCGGGAGCTGATGGATGAACACTCTGAGATCGATGTCAATCAGTCGGCGCCTGTGGCTGATCCTTGTAGTAGCGGTAGCCATGCTGGTGGTACTGGGCCTGCTGATGCTGCGGCAGATCCATGGTGACCTGTACCAGGCCAAGGCGGAGAAAACCCGCCATGTGGTGCAGACCGCCGCAGGTGTGTTGGCCTATTACCAAGGCCTGGAAGCTGCCGGCACGCTCAGCCGCGAAGCCGCCCAGCAACAGGCACTGCAGGTCGTGCGCGCGCTGCGCTACGACCATGACGACTATTTCTGGATCAACGACCTGGGGCCGAAGATGATCATGCATCCGGCCAACCCCAAGCTCGACGGCCAGGACCTTTCAGCCATCCGCGATCCCGATGGTTTCGCCGTGTTCAACGAAATGGTCGCCCTCGCCCGTCAGCAGGACGCCGGCCCCGTCAACTATCGCTGGCCCAAGCCCGGCGCCAGTGAGCCGGTAGCCAAGACTTCCTATATTCAGCTGTTCAAGCCGTGGGGCTGGATCATCGGTTCGGGCGTGTATGTGGATGATGTGCAGGCCGAATTTGCTCGCCAGTTGCGCGACGCTTCGCTGGTCGGCGTCGGCATTGCCCTGCTGATGGCGCTGGTGGTCATGCTGATTGCCCGCAGCATCGCCCGCCCGCTGCAGGAAGCGGTGCAGGCCATGGGCAACATCGCCAGCGGCGAAAGCGACCTGACCCGGCGCCTGGACACCCATGGCAGCGACGAAATCACCCACCTGGGCGAGCACTTCAACCGTTTCAACGGAAAACTCCAAGGCGTAGTCGGCCAACTGCAAGGCGCGGCCCACGCGCTGGCCCAGTCCGCCGGGCACGTCGGTGACAATGCGGGTGCCGCACAACAGCGCAGTGCCCAGCAATCGCTACAGATGGACCAGGTGGCCACTGCAGTCAATGAGGTGACCTACGCCGTGCAGGACGTGGCCAAGACCGCTGAACAGGCCGCCGGAGAGATGCGCACGGCACAACAACAAGTGACCCACGGCCAGCAGGCCATCCACGGCAGCCTGGCGCAGATCGACCGCCTGTCGCTGACCATCGATCAGGCCGTACAGGTGATTCGCGACCTGGCCGGGCACAGCACACGCATTGGCGGCGTGCTGGACGTGATTCGTTCCATTGCCGAACAGACCAACCTGCTGGCGCTGAATGCCGCCATCGAGGCGGCGCGGGCCGGCGAGCAAGGCCGAGGCTTTGCCGTAGTCGCCGACGAAGTGCGACTGCTGGCCCAGCGTACAGCCCAATCGACGGCCGAGATTCATACCATGATCGAGCACCTGCAGAGCCAGTCGGACGCTGCGGTCAAGGCCATCGATACCAGCAGCGAGGCATCGCGCCAGACCGTCGAACAGGCACGCGAGGCCGGCGCCAGCCTGGACGCCATCAACCAGGTACTTAACAACCTCACCGCATTGAATGCCTCCATCGCCAGCGCCACCTTGCAGCAGTCGCATGTGGTCGAAGAGATCAACCGCAATGTACTGGATACCGCCGGGTTGTCGCAGCAGACCGCCGATGCGGCGCGCCAGTCCAGCGATGCCGGGGTGGCGCTGGGGCAGTTGAGCGTGGAACTGGAGCAGTTGTTGCGCCAGTTCCGGGTCTGAGAACAAGCCCTTGTTGGGAGCGGGCATGCCTGCTCCTGCAGGTATCGAGTGACCTTGAGGCCTGCGCTGCGCCTGTGGGAGCGGGCATGCCCGCGAAGGAAGCAACGCGGTGGGCGGCACCGGCGCTGCCGGTGTTCGCGGGTGAACCCGCTCCTACCAGGGGGCATCCCGCCGCTGCGCCCTACACCTTCCGCGGCCGACCCGCTACAATCGCGCCCCTCCCCCGTAGCCTCCAAGGATCGCCGATGTCCGGCCTTGAACTCATTGCCGCCGTCCTCGGCGTAACCGCTGTCTGGCTCACGGTCAAGCAGAACGCCTGGTGCTGGCCTATCGGCCTGGTCATGGTGCTGATCTATGGTTGGCTGTTCTACGAGGTAAAGCTGTATTCGGGCATGTTGCTGCAAGTGGCCTACGCCATCCTGCAACTGTACGGCTGGTGGCAGTGGAAACGCCCCGACCACGCTGAAGACGCCCGCCAGGTCTCCCGCCTGCAACGCCCGGCATTGTTCACCGGCCTGACCGCCGGGGTGCTGCTGAGCGCCGCCCTGGGCGCAGCCATGGCCAACTGGACCGATGCCGCCCTGCCCTGGCTGGACGCCACCCTGACCGGCTTCAGCCTGGTGGCGCAACTGTGGATGGCACAGAAACGCCTGCAGTGCTGGCCACTGTGGGTCGTGGTCGACATCATCTATGTGGGCCAATACCTGCATCAGCAGCTGTATTTCACCGCAGGCTTCTTTGCCGTGCTCACCTTGATTGCTGTACGCGGCTGGCTGGAATGGCGCCGCGACCCGGCGCTGGTACAGCCATGAGTACGCAACAAGCCATGAAAGTGCTGGTACTGTGCGGCCCGGAATCCAGTGGCAAAAGCTGGCTTAGCGGGGTGATCCAGGCACATTTTGGTGGCGTGGTGGTGGGCGAGTACGTGCGCCACTTCATCGACCAGCAATGCCGTGACACCTGCTATGCCGATATTCCCGCCATCGCCCGCGGGCAATTGGCATGGGAGGACCGTGCGCGCGAGCAGGCGCCACCGCTGCTAATTCTCGACACCCACCTGCTGAGCAACATGCTTTGGAGCCGCGCGCTGTTCGACGACTGCCCAACCTGGCTGGAAGAAGCCCTGCTGGCACGGCGTTATGACCTGCACCTGTTGCTCAGCCCGCAAGGGGTGGACTGGATTGCCGATGGCCAGCGTTGCCAACCCGACCTCAGCGATCGTCAACGCTTTTTCGACGACAGCCTGGCCTGGCTGAAGCGGCATAACCAGCCGCGCCAAATCCTTAATGGCAATTGGCCGCAGCGCCAATTGCTGGCCTTGCAAGCGGTTGCTACGCTGCTTGGTGGCGATGCGCCAGCCTTCCCGACCGAGTGTTAAACCACTGATACATACCGCTGGGGCAAACCCCCCGAAATTGCGGGGTTCCCCCCCCGCCCAGGGCCAGTGTCAAGCGCGTGAAACACACTTGCAAAAACCCTTCCAATCAAGGCCGCTGCTGCCTTTGCCGGCAACGCTCAAGGCAGGCTGTTTCACTAATGAGACATGCAAGCGCCGTATTTTGTCAGCCTCTTGCCCTAACTATCTGACCTGAAAAGGATTCTAAAAAGCGGCACACCTTCTGCTCTGTCGTTCGCATTGCTGACCAGGGCCAAAGAAGGAGTTGCCGCCGTGAGGAAAAGTGACAAACGCCTCTATCACCTATTACTGGTGGGTTGTGTACTGGGGTCACTAAGCCTGACGGCTCAGGCGGACAAGGGGATCATCATCATCAAGCGCGATGTGCAGGTGCGCAACGCAACCATTCCCCCCCTGATCCCAGACCCAAGCCCTACCACCGTCAATGCCAACCCGTCGGCCTACGTGCTCAAGCAAACCAGCGAGCTGAGTGATGGCGACTTCGCCAGCGTCAGCAGTGGCGCAGGCATCAGCAACATGATCACCCAGCAGACCAACAACCTGGGTGGCAACCTCGGCAACCAGAACCAGCTTCCCAACTTGGCGGGCGGACGCGGTACGGGGTCGGGTAACGGTATCTCGAACATGGTCAACTCAAGCGTGCAGCGTGGCCTCGCGCCGCTGCAGATTCTGACCGGCGGGGGCAAGTGAGATGAAGCGCACATTGCTGATGCTGGCCGCCCTTTGCACTGCACCGGCCTTCGCGCAATCCCTGGTTCCCGTCATCAATAACGCCTATATCGACAGCTCCGGCAGCCGCTATCAGGGCAACCTCTCTGTCAACCAGGCCGCTGGCGACAAACAGCAGCAGGTCAATGCGCGTGCCATCGCCGTCGGCCCCGAAGCCCATGCAAGTACCCAGATCCGGCAACGGCTCAACACGCCCGCCGACCCCGCAATGGACGCCCGCTCGACCATCCAGGGCACCGCGTTCAGCAACGGCAGCGGCGCCCTGGGGGTCAACCAGAGTGCAGGCGCCAACACCCAGCAAGCCAACGCACTGAACATCAGCATTGGTGCGCAGCCGCAAAGCATCGACGACAGCGTCCTCATGCAACAGAACGTGGCGCTGATCAACAACTCCGGAGCAACTGACATTCCAGCAGGCTATCGCCAGGTCACCACCAGTGACCAGGCCTTCACCGGTAGCCGGGGGGTGATCCAGTTGAACCAGAGTGCCGGGGTGGGAAACCGAATGGCCAACACCTTGAGCATCCGGGTCGCGGATTGACCCTGCAGTTAAGAACGACACTTAACCTAATAGCGTACGGAGAATCACCATGAAACCCTCGATGGCAATCAAGCCTCTGGTTTTCGCAATTGCTGCGGTCATGGCTGTTGCTGTACAAGCTGGGCAAAATGATCGGCGTAATGACCACCATAACGGCCACCATAACAATGGTCATCACACGCCTCCACCCACCAAGATCCCTGTGTATGCAACGGCCAATGCCTGGGATACCCAGACCAGCACGCGTAACCGCATCACCAACCAAGGCACCATCAACGATGCCGAGATGAGTGACTCTGGCACCGGCTCCAGCGGCAACGTTGGCATAAACGTGGCGGCCGGTAACGGCAACCAGCAAGATAACGCCGCCGCCATTGCCAACGCAGGCTCCGACTCGAGCCTGGACAACAGCTTCGTGTTCGGCATGGCCAGTGCCACGGCTGACGTTGTGCAAACCAGCAGAAACAACCGGGTCGACAACTATTCGACCCAGTCTTCGGCTGTGATGAGCGGTTCAGCCAGCGGGGCTGAGGGCAACATTGGCATCAACATTGCCGGTGGCGACCTCAACCAGCAGAAAAACACCATGGCCATCGCCAACACCGGCGCCCCGTTGGGTAACGCCACCGCCACCGCTTCGGCCAATCAGGACGGCCCAGGCCTGATTGTAAACAACAGCGCTGACCGCACCTACCGTGTGGATACGATTACCATCACCAAGTCGGCCAGCGGTTCAAGCTCGCGTGATGGCTCGTTCAACTCGTCCGACGACCGCAGCTCGTCCTCGAGCTTCCGCCTTGCCGGTGCGCATAGCGCCAGCTCCAGCGGCTCCAGTGGCTGGAACTCCAGCGGCTCGCAATCCAGCAACGCCAGCGGCTCCCACAACTCGAGCGCAAGTGGCTCGAGCGGCTGGGGTGCCAGTGGCTCTGCCAGCGGCAGCCACAGCGCGTCGAGCAGCGCCAGCCTGTCAGCTTCGCTGGACGCTGCAGCCAACGCCACGAGTACCCATACCACCGACTATGGCCGTTACGAGCGCAGCCACACCAACTCCTTCGATGGTTCGCTGAGTGCGTCGCTGGATGCATCGGTCGACAAGTCGCACGAAAGTGCATACGACTCGTCGTTCGAGAAAGCATTCGACTCCAACTACGACAAGTCGCATCAATCGGCGTATGACAAGTCGAAAGACTCTTCGTATTCCAAGTCTCACGACTCTTCGTACGAGAATGCTTCAGCGTCCGATTTCTCGAAGTCTGGCGAGCAATCGAAACAATCCTCGAACGACGTTTCGAAGAGCTACAGCGAAAGCAGCGCTTACGACTTGAGCAATACTGTGTCCTTCCAAGTGCTGACCCCGACCGGCTGGGCCAACCCAGTTACCAACACTGCAACCCTTAGCGGTTCGGTGAATGGTGGCAGCGGTAACCTGGGCGTGAACGTAGCAGCCGGTGTGGGCAACCAGCAAAGCAACTCGCTGGCCATCTCCAACACCTCGTTCTGACCGCTGTGCTTGAGGCCCCCTTCGGGGGGCCTTTCTTCAACACACCGTAAGGCACCCGATCATGCGTATTTTCGCCTTGGCGTTTTTGCTGTGCCTGGCCAGCGTGAGCGAAGCTGCACAAATGCCCCTGTCCGTCCTGCCGGGCGGCGCCGTGGTGTTCAAACCGATCCAGAGCTTGCGTGAACGCAAGTTCGCTGACCTGGTGCAACAAAAGACCGACTTCAGCTGCGGCGCCGCCGCGCTGGCAACCATCCTGCGCCAGGCCTACTGGCTGGATGTGGACGAACATCAGATCATCGAAGGCATGCTGGCCCACGCCGACCAGGACCTTGTGCGCACGCAAGGCTTCTCGATGCTCGACATGAAGCACTACGTCGAAAGCCTGGGGATGCGTGCCCGCGGTTACCGGGTGGCGCCCGAAACCCTGCACAGCGTGCGCATTCCCGTCGTGGTATTGATGGATGTGCGCGGCTACAAGCACTTCGTGGTCATGCAGAAAGTCGACAAAGGCTGGGTGTACATCGGTGATCCGGTGCTGGGCCACAAACGATACAAGGTCGATGATTTCCTCAAGGGCTGGAACGGCATCATCTTCGCGGTGATCGGCCAGGGTTACGACAAGAACAACATCCTGCTCGACCCGCCCATGCCACTGACCGCCAAGGGCCGGGTGAACAACTTCACCCCCGTGCAGGACTCAGAGTTGCTGGACTTCGGCTTCATCAGAAGCGACTTCTTCTAACGACTGTTCTAATGACAAGGAGCATGATGCTCCAGGGAGCATTTCATGAAGACTTCATTGTGGTTGGCCATGGCCTGTCTGGCAGCCAGCCTGCCCAGTCACGCAGAGGCATTCAAACCCATCGAACTGAAGGACCAGGAGCTGGCGAACCTGCGGGGCCGCTATGTGATGCCCGGACGAATCGTGAGCTTCGGTATCATCATGTCCAGCACCTGGCAAAATGCCAAAGGGGATGTGATCGGGGCAACGTCCACGCTGCAGGTTCAGCAATCGACCATCAAGCCCCAGTTCTATGTATCGATGATTGATAAAAAAGGCGCAGGTACGGCACCGAACAGCGCTTCTGCTGCCGGGACTGGCGTGGTAACGGGCGGCAACGGCCTGACCACCACCGAAGGTGTGACCCAGGTGGTGCGTGCAGCCGGTGACAACAACGCCGCTTACAACAACGTCGATATCAACGTGACCAAAGCCAACCACGCCCCCGCCGTACAACAGCACGGCCAGGTACTGGCCGCCGGCCAGACTCTGGTCGGGGAGAATGGCGCCGGCGCACTCAGTGTGTCTTCCAGCGGTGTGGGCGTGCAGCTCAACATCAATGCCAGCAACAACCAGGGCAGCAGCGTGCAACGCCTGGCCCAGGGTGGCTTGCTGCAGAACTCGACGCTGCTCGGCAACGGTAACCTGGTCAACAACGTCACCAGCCTGAACGTTGTCATGCGTGAGAGCGTGCCTACAGCGGCTTCGCTCAGCGGTAGCCTCGACCAGCTCAAAGGTCTTCGCACCTTCGGATACTGATCTACGCTCAGTCTCATCGAAAGTAGTTGGAAGGGACGGCAACTCCATGTACCGATCTTTTACGCTCAGAGCTTTTGTGTGCTTGACTGCCTTGGCCCCAGCCACAGCACTTTACGCAGCCGCCGACCCACAGGTCGAAGCGCTGAAACAGGAACTGATTGAACTCAAACGCCGCTATGAGGCACAACAACAGGCACTGATGGTGCTGGAGCAACGTGTGCGCCAGGTCGAGGAGACCCCTGCTGCAGCGCCGCCCAGACGCCTGGTCAGGTCTCCCGCCGAGGGGGTAAAAGGTGCGCAAACCGTCGCTTCTGGGGCTCCGGGCACTACAGGTAGCTCCTACGGCCAGGCGCTGACGGCCGACTCCCAGCCGGCGCAAAGCGTTACCAACCTGTATGACGAAGCCAGCGGATTCTTTGGCGGGGGCAAGTTCAGCTTCGAAACCGGCCTCACCTATACCCATTACGATACCCGTGCGCTGACCCTCAATGGCTTCCTGGCACTGGACTCGATCTTCCTCGGCAGCATCAACCTCGACCGGATCAAGGCTGACAACTGGACCCTGGACATGACCGCGCGCTATAACCTGGCGCAGCGCTGGCAGTTCGATATCAACGTCCCCGTGGTCTACCGCGAGTCCACCTATTCGTCTGGCGGTGCAGGGGGGGCCGGGGCAACCACTTCCGATGCCACCGTGACCCGCGACCCGGAAATCGGCGATATCAACGTCGGAGTGGCCTATAAATTCCTCGACGAGGACGAAACCTGGCCGGACGCTGTGGCTACCCTGCGAGTAAAGGCACCGACCGGCAAGGACCCCTATGGCATCAAACTGCGCGAAGTGGACGGCAACAACAACCTCGCGGTACCGGAAAGCCTACCGACGGGCAACGGTGTATGGTCGATCACACCGGGCATCTCACTGGTCAAGACCTTCGACCCGGCTGTGCTGTTCGGCAGCCTGTCCTACACCTACAACATGCAAGACTCGTTCAGCGACATCAGTCCACAGGTGAACAGCAAGGTGCCGGGTGACGTCAAGCTCGGCGACTCATGGCAGATCGGCGGCGGCATCGCCTTTGCCCTGAACGAAAAGATGAGCATGTCGTTCTCGGTGTCCGACCAGTTCGCCCGCAAGAGCAAGATCAAACCTGATGGCGGCGACTGGCAATCGATTTCCAACAGTGACTACAACGCCGCCAACTTCAACATTGGCATGACCTTCGCCGCCACCAACAACCTGACCATCGTACCCAACCTGTCCATTGGTCTGACCGATGATGCACCTGACTTTTCCTTCAGCCTGAAATTCCCTTATTACTTCTGATAGTTGCCATCGGCCGGGGCTGTGCGAACAACCCCGGCTTTGGTTACCAACCTTGTAATCGACCGCCTTCCCTGCCCTGGCCTGTTATCATCAAGCACAGATGCATGACGATTTAATGGCAAAAGGGAAGTTTTTGTGAAGAACCTGTCCGACCACCCACGCACCCGGTTTGCCGCTTTGGCGGCCCTGGTGTTGGTGATCCCACTGGGTACGCGCGCCATGCTGGGTTGGTCCAACCCGTTCGGTTACCTGTCCGACCTCGCCCTTGGCAGCCTGTTGATCGTGCTGCTACACCGCAGGCCGTGGTGGCTTGCGCTGCCCGTGCTGCTGGCCTGGGCGGCGCTGTGGGTGGCCTCGGCCGAACTGGTAAGCGCAGTGGGCCGACTGCCCACCAGCGCCGACCTGAACTACCTGTTCGACCCGCAATTCATGGAGAATTCAACCGGTGGCGGCCTGGCCCATGCCTGGCTGCCCTGGGCCCTGGGTGGCGGCTTGCTGGCTTGGCTGGCCTGTGCGTGGCGCAGCCGTGCACAGGCCAGCCAGCCACTGCCGCGCACGGCCTGGGCCATACCCGTACTGCTGTTTGGCGCGCATTGGGGCAGCCAGCAGTTGCTACCTTCCGATGCCGACCAGTGGCGGCAATACAACCTCCCCCACCAGTTGATGTCTGCCGGGGTCGGTAACCTGCAACGCCAGGTCGAAGGCTGGATGGGCCGCACACAAACCTTCACCCCGCTCGCCAGCAGCGGCCTGACTCAATCCGACCTGCATGGGCAAAGGCTGCTTGCCGGCCCGGGAAGCGCCCGCAACTTGCTGGTGATTACCATGGAAGGCATCCCCGGCGCCTACCTGCGGCCTAACCGCCAGGCGCTGAACAGTCGTTTCAATGAGGACTTGATGCCCAGGCTCAGCAAGTGGGCCGAGCGCGGCATGAACACCCCAGACTACGTGCTGCACACCCACCAGACCATCCGTGGCCTGTATGCGATGCTGTGCGGCGATTACGACAAGCTGGCCAATGGCACGCCCAAGGGCGTGGAACTGCTGACCCAGAACGAACGCAACCAGGCCTGTCTGCCGGCACAATTGCGCCAGGCCGGTTTCACCACCCACTACCTGCAAGGCGCGGGCCTGCGCTTCATGGCCAAAGACCGCATCATGCCGCACATCGGTTTCGATTCGGTGCATGGTCAGGAGTGGTTCAGCAACAAGAACTACCTGGACTTCCCATGGGGCAAGGATGACCGCGCCTTCTTCGAAGGCGCCCTGGGCTATGTGGGCCAGTTGCAGAAGCAGGACAAGCCATGGATGCTGACGCTGCTCACCGTGGGCACCCACCAGCCCTATTCGGCGCCGGCCGAGTACCTCAAGCGCTACGACACACCGAAACAGGCAGCGGTCGCCTACCTGGATGACGCGGTCGGGGCATTTCTAGACAATCTCGAGCGCCAGGGCGTCCTCAAGGACACACTGGTGGTGCTGACTTCCGACGAGTCCCACGGCATCGATGGCGTGCGCCTGGCCTCGTCCTGGGGCTTCAACCTTACCCTGGCGCCAGAGCAGGCCCAACTGCCAACCATCAAGCGCGGTACTTACGGTCACATCGACCTGGCCGCCTCGCTGCTCGACTACTTCGCACTGCCCATTCCTGTCGCGCTTGGCGGCCGCTCGTTGTACCGCGACTACGACAGCGGCCGAGAGATGATCTCTTACACCAACGGCATGCTGCGCTACCACAACGGCCAGGGCCTGTTCACCGAATGTGACTTCCAGCAGCGCTGCCGGCGTTATGCCAGTGAAGGCTTCATCGCCGACCAGGCCCGCTACCTCGGTCCGGCCGACAGACTGCTGGGCCAGCAGATCAGCGCCCTGGCCGGGGTGCTCGACCAATCCTTGCTGCAAACCCCGCTCAACCTGCGTTACCAGTTCGGCGGCCCTTCACCGATCAAGTTGCGCAAGCGCATTCACGATGACTGGGCCGACAACCTGATTGGCGCCCAGTACCTGGAAATGCCTGAAGGCTCGCACACCCGCGTGCGGGTCAAGGTACGCTCGCTGGACCCCAAACGTGTGGCCTATATCCGGCTCAAGGCCAAGCAGTTGGAACAAGACGTGCCGCTGGGCCTGCCAGAAGAGGTGAAGGTCACCGCCGACGCGCCCCTGGAGATGGAGTTCAGCTTCGACAACCCGACCGAGCGCAAGGCGTTTTCCTTCCATTTGCTGGGCTATGGCGGCGGCAAGGTAGAAGTCAGCGACTTCAGCGTAATCACCGCCCTGCCTGGCGAGGATGACGGCGCCGATGAACTGGCCGAGGGGCATATCGCCCATTCGGGCTGAGCCGGTACCGCTCATCGCCCGGCCACCGGTGCCTGTCGATTCGACCCGGTCGTACTCGACCAAGGTGTGAATCCCCAGCGAGGAGACAGCACCATGAGCACCAGCGCAAGCAGGCACCCGGTGGTTTCCCGCAGCCAGTGGCTGGCGGCTCGCCAGCAACTGTGGCTGCACGAAAAAGCGTTTACCCACCACCGCGACGCGCTAGCTGCAGCCCGTCGCGCCTTGCCTTGGGTAAAGGTCGAGCAGGATTACCGCTTCTTCGGGCCAGACGGCGCGTTGAGCCTGGCCGACCTGTTCGCAGGCCGCAGCCAGTTGCTGCTTTACCACTTCATGTTCGCCGAGGGCTGGAGCGAGGGCTGCCCCGGCTGCTCTTTTCTGGCCGATCACTTTGACGGCGCCAACCTGCACCTGGCACACCACGATGTGTCGCTGGTGGCGGTGTCTCGGGCGCCGTATGCCGAATTCCAGGCATTTCGCCAGCGCATGGGCTGGCAGTTCCCGTGGTATTCGTCGAATGGCAGCGACTTCAACGAGGACTTTGGCGTCAGTGTCGGCCGTGAAGGCCAGCGGCAGTACAACTATGAGCCGTATGAGGGCAATGAAAGCGAGCTGCCCGGCTTGAGTGCATTTTTCCGCGAAGCCGACGGCAGCGTCTACCACACCTACTCAACCTACGCCCGCGGGCTGGACATACTGGTCAACACCTACAACTTCCTCGACATTGCGCCACTGGGGCGCAACGAAGGTGGGACCATGGACTGGGTGCGGCACCATGACCGCTATGAAGGGCACCCGGAAAAGCCTCACTGTTGTCACAGATGATGCAGGCAACACGCACCTGTGGGAACGGTTTTACCAGCGAACACCGGCAGAGCCGGTGCCATCCACCGCGTTGGTTTCTTCGCGGGCATGCCGCAGGGTTAGGCATTAACGCTGATGGTTGCCCGCAAAAACGCGTGCATATTTACCACATGTTGCACCGGGACAGGTTCGAGGGCGTACTGGCCGCAAGCGAACAGTTGCCGCTTCACGCTGAACTGGCGGGGGCCAAGAGCGGCGCTCTTCTCCCTCGCCAGTCAAACGCTGCTGGATACCTTGATGCAGGTGCACGCTGACGCGCCGCCAGCCGAATTTACCGGGAGGATAATCGGGCTGCCCTTACCCACCTGAGTGGTAGAACAATCAACGGAGCCACCAGTTGCTCGCCGAAAGTCAACACACTGCGCGTTTCGCGACAATACAGAAAATAGACGTTGTATTATTCAGCGTCCACTTTGCCGTATTGAAGCAGATGCAACCATCTTATTTTGGCATTGGTGCCTATCCATCGTATCTCCCGGACGCCTTTGGGTAGACTAGTAGGTACATCCGACAGCAACGGCACCTCAAAGCCATCACCTTCAAAGTCTTTAGAGATGATGTATTGCCTGAAGCACAGCAACCCCAACCCGCCAAAGGTAATCAACCTGTTACGATTGTACGGCCGCGCCGCGAAACGCACGCTTCCGCCCTCGTTGCTGATGGCGGTTTCCCTCCAGAGTGGAATCAACGAACCGAAAGGTAATTTTTTGCGGACCGGGTCACCGTCAAATAATGGCAGTGGATACATATTCACGTTGACTCGCGCCCCAACGGGTGGTTCCACTTCATCGCCTTCGTCGCGCCGTGAAATATTTGCGAGGTTTTGATTGACAATGGAGTTGACATACCCCGGCGTCACAAAATCCAGCAATACCACCTGCGGGGCACTCCAGTTAGCCGGGTAGCTATTAAGATTGTGTGCCAGTTTTTCATTGATGACTTTCGCCATTTTTTCGACCGAATCCGCCCCGCTCTGCGGGGTGCGAGTCCAGTTGAGCATGAAGCCGACGCCATATTCACCCGGCACATGCCTTGCCCACTTACCCAACTGATCTTCAATCACAGCATCTGTGTCTTTCGAATTAGCGTAGTCATCCACAATTTGATACGCATCCCAAGAATTTGGACCCTTTGTTTTTCTATAAAAACCTGAGTCAGGCGCATCCATCAACCCTTCACTGACCACCAGCATTTTCCCGCGCAAATCCTCCAGGATAAATTGGTTCACCGGTTTGCGCTCACCCGGTTCGGCACTGACTTTGTGCAGACGATTCGCATGGCGATTAATCATCGTTTGAATGGCTGAGACGTCAGCGTCGGGTATATGCGTGAAGCTCAAGATCACGAACTCTCCGCGATTTTCTGTCAAGAACGTGTCAACGGAGGTGAGTACTTCGTCGAGCGTCGCGCCGTCGCATCCCGGCCCCGCGCCGGTGCCTGTCCGATGGTAACAAAGCAGTTGACCATCAGCGCGAGCGACCCGGATATCCAGGTAACGAACACCCATCCGGAGTTGCTCCGCAATGGAGGCGCGTTGCGCTCTAGATGCTGCCTCACCAAAGCCTCCCCCGGTGCAATTATGCAGTGGGCCATACATGCCAGCGTTATGGCTGCCGGGAAGCACCATATCTTGCACGCGAGTCGTACCTATCAATCTGGTCATCCACGCCTCGGTGGGCAGCGCATTTAGCGATCCCTCGTATACGAATATTTCGTCGTCCGTGAGCGGCTCTCCGCCGCGCTGAAAATACATCGAGGCATCAAACTCCCCGTACGGCGTCGGCGCCTTACCCTCCACTCGAACCCAACGCTTACCATCGTCCGGGTTGCGGGCACCAATGGCGCCGAACCACCAGTTATTTGATGTTCCTGTATGACCTTGAGCGATGAAAACGTCCTTGAATACCAGCGTTTGGTCCATGCCACTGAAACTACCGCCCGTCACGGTCAGTTTCAACGTGCCTTTGAAACCAAAATTGAGTTTATCGGGAGCATGCCCGAACGTATTCTCGGAATCACTGATGTAGCTACTGAACCAGTTCGCGACAGCGTCCGTACCGTGCCGCCCCACCTTGAAGCTCATAGTTCCATTGCTGGAGAAACTTCTTGTAAACGGTGGGTCGATATAGTTATCAGGATCTTGGCCACTGGAAACCTTCGCCGACGTAATTTCGTAGGAGCCGTAAACAATCTCGTTAGCCGTTCCAAAGGGTTGGCCATATTTGGACCGGAAATGCACCTTGTTATCGTGATACGTCTGCTCCACGTCTGCCTGCGGTTGAACTGCCTCGGCTCGCGCCTTTTTCCCGGCGCGCAGTACCAAAGGTCGAAATGCCCAGGTCGCGCCAAGCGTACTCAACTCTTCAAAATTACAAGCCCCGTGGACAATTCTATCCTCAGCATCCCTAATCCAATAGGGAAGAGCGAATTCATAGTCCGAAAGATCACCTGTAAAACCATCAGCGTACAGACTGAACCTGACACCTGACCCGTCGTGATATAAAATCTCCCAACCATCGGCGTATTGTGCTTCTGACTGACCGTCAGTCTGCAGACTGTGCTTCACGAAGGGTGAATTGGTATCGCTCAACGGAGCACTTTCACTAGCTGCGAAGGGTGCTGCATTCATTGTGGGCCTGGCCGTTCCAATCCTTCGCCTCCAACGGCCATCAGGGTTGGTAAGTGTCACTACCTCCATGTCAAACATACCAGGCCTGACAAGCATGGCCGGACGTTCAATTTCTTCGAATTCGCCCCAGTCCACCGGGTCTGTACATTGCTTAGGGGTGTAGACACGGATGAGCACGTCCCCGGAGGGGCTGATATAACTGATCTCTTCGAATTCGTCGCTCGCCAATTCAGTCATGACCATCCACCTGCTTCCGTTATAGGGGATGTCAGCATTGCACTCGGCAAGCACAGGCTGCTACTGGCAAAAATATCAGTTCTGGGGCTGGGAAATAGCAAACGCGAAGACGAAAAAAACCCCGGAAAGCCTTGAGCTACCGGGGCCCGTGCCCTTGGCCATCGACAAGCAACTGTTGCCAGCGTTGGCGCAGTTCAACAAACGCGCGTAATTCATTTACCACCGGTCCCTTCGCGGGACAAGCCCGCAGGGACCTCGATCTGTCAGGCTCGCGCACCCAGCATCCCGCGCTCGACGATAAAGTCGATCACCGCCTGCAACCCCTCGCCCTTCTTCAGGTTGCTAAAGGTCCAGGGCCGCTGCGGCCGCATGCGCTGGGTGTCGCGTTCCATCACTTCCAGTGAAGCCCCTACATAAGGGGCCAGATCGGTCTTGTTGATCACCAGGAAGTCGGACTTGGTAATGCCTGGGCCGCCCTTGCGCGGGATCTTCTCGCCCTCGGCCACGTCGATCACGTAGATGGTCAGGTCGGCCAGCTCCGGGCTGAACGTAGCGCTGAGGTTGTCACCGCCGCTTTCCACGAAAATGACTTCGAGGTTACCGAACTTGCGCGCCAGCTCTTCGACTGCCGCCAGGTTCATAGAGGCGTCTTCACGAATGGCCGTGTGCGGGCAGCCGCCGGTCTCCACGCCGACGATGCGCTCCGGCTCAAGGGCGCCGGCCTCGGTGAGAATACGCTGGTCTTCCTTGGTATAGATATCGTTGGTAACCACGGCAATCTGGTAGTGATCGCGCATGGCCTTGCACAGCGCTTCCAGCAGTGCGGTCTTGCCAGAGCCGACTGGGCCGCCGACACCGACGCGCAGGGGTTGTTGATAGCTTTGCATGCAGGCAGTCCTCAGGAACGGAACAAACGGGTGTATTGGGTTTCGTGACGCGATGAAGCGATGGCCAGCAGCGGCAGGCCGCCGCCAAGCTGGTCATCGCCCAGGGCCAGTGCCTGGTCCAGTGCAGCGGGCAAGTCGGCGCCGAGATCGCGCAGCAAGGTCTGGGCAGCCTGCTGGCCGAACGGCACCAGCTTGACCCCGGCCATGACTGCGCCCTCCAGCCAGGCAAAGCCATGGCCCAATGCCAGTTGGCGCAACGGGATGGCCCAGTGCGCGGCCAGCCAGGCCATGCCGCCCAACTGGGTCAGCTCAAGGCTGGTGCGCCAGGCCGGTGCCTGGCCCAGTTGCCAGCCGTCAAGCAACCGCGCCAGCGCCGCGCCGCGCTGCTGTTCTTCCAGGCGCAGCTCGGCGGTTTCGCGGTTGGCCAGCAAGAACCGGCTCCAGTGGCCGAACGCTTCGGCGTCCTCGGCCTGGCAGGCGTGATACAGACGCGCCAACACCGGCCAGTCAAGGCAAGCCAAGGTGTCGTGAAGCTGCTCACGCTGCCAGCCGGCAAAGCTGTCCACGCCGCGAACCCAGCCGGCCTCAACCGCCCACTCCAGGCCTTGCGAATAGGTAAAACCACCCACTGGCAAGCCGGGGCTGGCCAACTGCAGCAGGCGCAGCAGCGCCAGGTCGCTGTTCATCAACCGGCCAGCACCAGCGCGGCGCCGGCCAACAGGCCACCGCCAAAGGCCTTCTGCAGGCCGCTGTGGCGGCGCAGCAGGCAACCGATTGCAAAGCCTGCCGCCAGCAGCAAGCCGCTGACCGCGACAAACCCCGCGCTGAATTGCCAGAAAGCGCTCGGCGTGGCTTCCACGCCATGGGCCCAGCCATGGAACAAGGCGAACACCGGCATGGCCATGGCCAGCAGCAACTGGCGGCTCGGCAGCAGTACCGCCCCGGCAGCCACCAGCAGCGACACGGCAATCAGGGTCTCCATGCCCAGCACATCGCCGAACAGGTGACCGCACACGGCACCACCGAACATGGCCGCCAGAGTAGCCAGGGGCAACGTCAGGTTGCGCCGGGTCAACGCGGCGAGCACGCCGGTGCCCAGTAGCATCAGCAGGTGATCAAGCCCGGTCAGCGGGTGCAGCAGGCCGTCCTGCAGCGGGTTGCTGTCATGGCCTGGGTGGGCGAAGGCTGGCAGTGCCAGCATCAACAGAAACAGGGCGAAAGTCTTTTTCATCGGTTGCTCCAGGGCAGTTCAGGAATGGGCAGGCAGGCGAACGAACGGGTGATCGTGGCCATGGGCATGACTGTGGCTGTGGCCATGCGGTGCACTTTGGTAGGCGCCCGCTTCAGGCTCGAACGGGGCCTGTTCGGCCTCTACCGTCAGGCCCAGCCCCCGCAGCATGTCGTCCAGCACATGGTCGTGCTGGAAGCGCAACAGCCCGGGTTCGATCTGCAGCGGCACATGGCGGTTACCCAAATGGTAGGCGGCGCGGGCCAAGAGGTGTGGATCGGTACAGCGCACCGTGGACACCGCTTCGGGCGCCGCCAACACGCGGATCAGCTGAGTGCCCTCGGCATCGGCCAGCAATTCACCTCCGCGCAGCAGGTGGCCGCGCTCCAGCATCAGCCCGGCTTCGCGGCCATCGTCCAGGGTTACTCGCAGGCGGCTCTTGATACGGCTGTCCACGTCGAGGGTGACAGTGCCACTGACAACCCGCGTGCCGGGTTCGGAGATACGGCGGTTCAAGACAATCATGGGTGCTCCTCAGAACAGGAAATAGCGCTGGGCCAGCGGCAGTTCGCTGGCCGGTTCGCAGACCAGCAGCTCGCCATCGGCACGCACCTGATAGGTCTGCGCATCGACTTCGATCAGCGGCTGCAGGGTGTTGTGGACCATGTCCGGCTTGCGTACCCGCCGGCAGCCGTTGACCACCCCAATCAGGCTGCGCAGGTTCAGCTCCTCGGCCAACCCGCGGTCCATTGCCGCCTGAGGCAGGAATGTCATGCGTGTGGCATGCCGCGCCGCACCCAGCGCGCCGAACATCGGCCGATAGTGCACCGGCTGGGGGGTGGGTATGGAGCCGTTGATGTCGCCCATGGGTGCGGTAACGATCATCCCGCCCTTGAGCACCAGGGCCGGCTTGACCGCAAAGAACGCTGGCGACCACAGCACCAGGTCAGCCAGCTTGCCGACCTCCACCGAGCCCACTTCGTGACCGATGCCGTGGGTGAGCGCCGGGTTGATGGTGTACTTGGCGATGTAGCGCTTGACCCGGAAGTTGTCGCTGTAAGGGGTGTCTGGTGCCAGCGGCCCGCGGCGCAACTTCATCTGGTGCGCCACCTGCCAGGTGCGCAGCACCACCTCGCCAACCCGGCCCATGGCCTGGGAGTCGGACGAGGTCATGGCAAAGGCGCCCATGTCGTGAAGGATGTCCTCGGCAGCGATGGTTTCGCGGCGAATGCGCGACTCGGCAAAGGCCACGTCCTCGGCGATGCTCGGGTCCAGGTGGTGGCAGACCATGAGCATGTCCAGGTGCTCGTCCACGGTGTTGATCGTGTAAGGCAGGGTCGGGTTGGTCGAGGATGGCAGCACGTTGGCCTGCCCCGCTGCACGGATGATGTCCGGGGCATGGCCGCCTCCTGCACCTTCGGTATGGAAGGTGTGGATGGTGCGGTCGCCGATGGCCGCCAACGTGTCTTCGATACAGCCCGACTCGTTGAGGGTGTCGGTGTGAATCGCTACCTGGATATCCATTTCCTCGGCCACGCCCAGGCAGCAGTCGATGGCCGCTGGCGTAGAGCCCCAGTCTTCATGCAGTTTGAGCCCGACAGCACCTGCGGCAATTTGCTCGCGCAGTGCCTCAGGCCGTGAGGCATTGCCCTTGCCGAGCAACCCGATGTTGATCGGCAAGCTGTCGGCGGCCTGCAGCATGCGCGCAAGGTACCAGGGGCCGGGCGTGCAGGTGGTGGCATTGGTGCCGGTAGCCGGCCCGGTTCCGCCGCCGATGAACGTGGTGACACCGCTGTTCAATGCCTCGTCCACCTGCTGCGGGCAAATGAAGTGGATATGCGAATCGACGCCCCCGGCGGTGACGATCTTGCCCTCGGCCGCGATTACCTCGGTCCCTGGCCCGACCGGCACGTTCACGCCCGGCTGCACATCGGGGTTGCCGGCCTTGCCGATCAGCGCGATGCGTCCATGCTTGATACCGATGTCGGCTTTGACGATGCCCCAGTGATCGATGATCAGCGCATTGGTCAACACCAGGTCCATGGCCTCGGCCGCCAGCATCTGGCCCTGCCCCATGCCATCGCGAATGACCTTGCCGCCGCCGAACTTCACCTCTTCGCCGTAGATGGTGAAGTCTTTCTCGACCTCCACCCACAACGCAGTGTCGGCCAGGCGCACGCGGTCTCCAACCGTGGGCCCGAACATGTCGGCATAGGCCTGACGGGAAATACGGCTCATGCCCTGCCCTCCAGCGCGCCCATCACTTTGCCCTGAAAGCCATAGACCTCACGCTTGCCGGCGTAAGCCACCAGTTGCACGGTACGCGCCTGACCCGGTTCGAAGCGCACGGCAGTGCCGGCCGGAATGTCCAGGCGAAAGCCCAGGGTAGGCGCACGGTCGAACACCAGCGCGTCGTTGACCTCGTAAAAGTGGTAGTGCGAGCCGACCTGCACCGGCCGGTCGCCATGGTTGGCCACGCTGACGCTGACCGTTTCTCGGCCACTGTTCAACTCGATGTCGCCCGCGGCGACCTGGATTTCACCTGGGATCATGCAATGCTCCTTGGCGGTTTCAGACGATGGGGTCATGCACGGTCACCAACTTGGTGCCATCCGGGAAGGTCGCTTCGACCTGCACGTCGTGAAGCATCTCAGCGATACCGGGCATCACCTGCTCACGGGTCAACACTTCGCGCCCCAGGCTCATCAGTTCGGCGACTGTGCGGCCATCGCGGGCGCCTTCGAGCACTGCGGCGCTGATCAGCGCCACGGCCTCCGGGTAGTTGAGCTTCAGGCCACGGGCCAGACGCCGCTCCGCCAGCAGCGCAGCAGTGAACAGCAGCAGTTTGTCTTTCTCTCTCGGGGTAAGCTCCATGGCGCTCTCTCAGGTAGCCCAGATACGCGGCGGGCAGGCTGGCAGGCCGAGGATGGCCGGACGCAGCACATGCCACAGGCGTTGCAGGGTGCGTTGCAGGTGTTGGTTGTCATGGTCGAGCAGGCGGATCACCAGCAACGACCCAAGCAGGGTCGCACCGGCCGGGTTGCCCAGTTCATCGAGCAGCGGGCGAACCTGCTCCAGCACGGCCTGATCGGCCGGTGCGGCACAGAAGGTGGCGAGTAGCGGATGCCCACCAAGCTTGTCCAGGTGCCCGCCTTCGAGACGCAGGCGCTCATGCAGGCCTACCTCGTCAGGCAGTACGATGTGCAAAAGGCTGTCGAGGGCGCCGTGGTCGAAACGCTCGTGCATGACCGGGCGGCCCAGGCACAGGGTTTCCCAGGCCAGCAAGCGGGCGCCCGGCTCAAGGGTAAAACGGCTGGCGAGGCTGGCGCGGGCGCCTGAGAAGAAGATGCTGTCCTGCGGCAGCCACTCCAGGGTGCTGCCCGCGGCCAGGTGAAAGCGCTGGGCCAACCGCGCGGTCGGGCCGATGCTGCGATAGAACTTGCTGGCGCCAGGCATGGTCAGCAGCGCATGGCTACCCGGCTCCAGGTGAATGTCCAGTTCCAGACGGTCGCCGGCGACGATGCCGCCCGGCGGGTGCAAGACATAGACATGGCATGGCGCACCCTCCGGATAAAAAGGCCGCTGCACCAAAAGAGGTCCAAAATGCCTCCACGCACCAAGGCGGGTCACGCTGTCACGCTGCACAAAGCGCAACTGCAGGTGAGCACTCCAGCCTGCATCGTCTTGTTGTTGTTCGATCTGCTCCGCGAGCGACATCCTGCGGCCCCTGAAATCCGTGGCCTGCTGGCCGTTTAGAGGGTCTGGCGCGGGCGGCTGCTAGCGCGCACGGCCTGACCACTCGATCAAATTCGCAGGCTGGATATAGCAGGTTGCGGGCCAACTCCGCAGGTGAAGGATGATGAAACTTATGCTGCGGCCGCTCTGGCATCGGGCATACGGGGGGATGGCGCACAAAGCAGGGGCGTGCGCCGGCCCTGTTTCGGTGCCGGCGCCCGTGAGAATGGGGCAGCTTTGCAGCCCCTGAAAATCAAACCTCAGTAATCGAAGCGGTCAACGGCACGCCGACGCTCGTTGTCATCACGCCGGTCATAGATGGCCGTGGTCTGGATATTGGCATGGTGCGCCAGCTTCTGCGCAATCGACAGGTCGTGCTCTTCGATCACCCGGGTGATAAATGCCCGGCGAAAATCGTGCGGCATGATCTTCACCCCCACCTGCGCGCCGCGCTGGCGGGCAATGTAGTAGATCGCATGCTTGGTAATGCGCGCACGGGTAATGTGGCTGCCGCGACGGATGCGGTTGAACAAAAACGGGTCGTCCTCCGCCCCGGCAGGCAGGTCCTGGCGGCGCAGTTCAAGCCACGCCTGCAGCTTCTCGAATGCCCACGGCGGTGCATACTTGACCAGCTGGTGGTTGCCCTTGCCCACCACTTGCAGGCTGCGCGCCTCGAAGTCGACCTGGTCGAGGTCGATGTCGACCGACTCCGACTTGCGCATGCCGGTGCCGTACAGCAAGGCAATGATCGCCGCATCACGTACCCCCTGTGGCCGCGGGTCTGCTGCGCACACATCCATCAGCTCGCGGATCAGGCTGCGGCGCAGGTTGCGCCCTGGCGGCAGACGGGAGCCTGTGGCCGGCTTGACCTCGCGAATGCGCAACAACTGCTCGTGGTCGATCAGGCCCTGACGCCAGGCCTCGTTCATCACCCCGCGAATCGCGTTGACGTACAGCGACGAGCTGTTGGGCGCGTAACCATCAGCACGCAGGGCTGCCACCAGTGCAATCACATGGCCCGGCTCAAGCCGATGCCAAGGCACATCGACGATGTTGCAGTCGACGAAACCTAGCCGGTCGGCGGCGTCCTGAAGAATGTAGCGCATGGTTTGCTGGCTGGATGGGGCCAGACGGGCCATGTACTGCAGCAGCGGATTTTTCGAGAGGTCGGACAAAACGTGAATCCTGTAGCGAAGCGTCAGCCGGCACTGAACCAGGCAAACCCTGAAGCAAGTCAAAACGACATACAAGCCAGTCCGAATGACTGCAAAACGCGCATGTCATTCGGACCCTGAGAAGTGCCATCACCTTGATATTCAAAGGCTTTGCAACTGGCACGGATCGTGATCTTACCCCAATTGAGGCCTACTGAACGAACCAAGGACCGCCCATGCTCTTGCAACCCACTGCTTCACGCCCGCGCCAAGCCATCTGGGGTTTGGGTTTTCGCCCGTTCTTCCTGGGTGGCAGTTTGTTTGCGCTGATCGCCCTGCTGTTGTGGGCCGGCGTACTGGCCGGGGCACTGGCCCCTGCACCGCCCGGCGGCATGCTCGCCTGGCACCGCCACGAGATGCTTTACGGCTTCGCCGCCGCCATTATCGCGGGTTTTCTGCTGACCGCCGTGCAGAACTGGAGCGGCATCCCAGGCTTGAGCGGGCGGGCGCTGCAGGGTTTGTTCCTGCTTTGGCTGCTGAGCCGGCTGAGCTGGTTTCTGCCACTACCGGGTAGCATGCTGATACTGGTCGAGGGCAGCTTCCTGCCATTGGTGGCACTGAGCCTGGCACGACCGATCGTGCAACGGCGCCTGCGCAACAACTACCCTATCGTGGTACTGGTGCTGTTGATTGCCGCCTGCCAGTGGTTGACCTTGGCCGGCTGGTTGCAGCAGGACGAACTGTGGCAGCGTCGTGGAATATTTGCCGGACTGTGGCTGGTGACGGCGATGATGACCGTGCTCGGCGGCCGGGTCATACCATTTTTTACCCGCCGTGGCCTGGGTCACCTTGGCGCGGCCCCCGCCCGTCCATGGCTGGACCGTGCCTGCCTGTTGCTCAGCGTGGCAGTACCGCTGGCGTTTGCCACCGGCCTGGCCGATAAGCCCCGTGCCAGCCTGGCGGTGCTGTTTTTTGCCTTGTTCGCGCTGCACGCGGCCCGACTGCTGCTGTGGCACGATCGTGGCCTGTGGCGCGTACCGTTGCTGTGGTCGCTGCACCTGGCCTACGCCTGGATCGCCCTGGCCTGCCTGGGCATGGCGCTGTGGCACAGTGGGGTGGCCCTGAGCCCAAGCCTGGTGACCCACGCGCTGACCGTTGGCGCCATGACCGGGCTGATCCTGGCCATGATGGCGCGGGTCGGCCTGGGCCACACCGGCAGGCCATTGCAGGTACCGACCAGCATTGCCTGGGCCTTTGCCCTGATGCAACTGGCGACCCTGGCCCGGGTGATTCTGCCGCCGTTTACATCGTTGGGGGTAAGCGTTTCTACACTGTGCTGGAGCCTTGCATTGCTGCTGTTCCTGCGCCATTACCTGCCCATCCTGCTGCGGCCCCGGGCAGACGGAATGCCTGGTTGACGCGCTTGGGCCGCCTTGCGGCGGTGTGCCATGAGGGGAGCTGGGTGGGTGGTTTGCTCACCCTCCTGATTGCGACCGATCGCCAAAAGCGAAAGACCGCTAGACAGTAGCCGCCGCCCACCACCCTGGAAACATCTGCTGCACCCGCGTCTCGGCGAAGCGTTCGTCAATCAGCACCAGTACACCACGGTCCTGGTCACCCCGAATAACCCGGCCCGCCGCCTGGATCACCTTGCGTACGCCCGGGTAGAGGTATGCGTAATCGAAACCCGCACCAAATTGCCGCCCCAGGCGCTGTTTGAACTGCTCGTTGACCGGGTTGACCTGAGGCAGCCCCAGGGTGGCAACAAACGCGCCAATCAGCCGCGTGCCGGGCAAATCCACCCCTTCGCCGAAAGCGCCGCCCAATACGGCAAAGCCCACACCTCGGCCATCGGCGACAAAGCGATCGAGAAATGCCTGGCGGGCCGCCTCGTCCATGCCCGGCTCCTGTGACCACAGGGGAATCTGGCCATGCTGCTCGGCCAACAGCCCTGCCACCTGTTGCAGGTATTCGAAGCTGCTGAAGAACGCCAGATAGTTACCCGGCATGCGCTCATACTGCCGGGCAATCAGGTCAACGATCGGCGCCAGGGAGGCTTGGCGCTGCTGGTAACGGGTGGACACCTGGCTGGCAATGCGTACCTCCAGCTGTTCGGCACGGAACGGCGCGGCCACGTCCAGCCAGGCGGTATCGGCTGGCATGCCCAACAGGTCGCTGTAGAAGTGCCGTGGGCTCAACGTGGCGGAAAACAGCGTCGCACTGCGCGCCGCCTGCATGCGTGGTGCCAGCAGCCGCGCCGGGATGACATTGCGCAGGCACAGGGTGGCCAGGCGCCGTTTGCGCGGGCCCTGGCGTTGGCTGATGTCGAACAGAAAGTGCTCGTCGAACAGCTCGGCAACCCGACAGAACTGCAAGGCCTGATAGAAGAACTGCAACACCTGAGGGTCCATGTGCGTGGGCGCCTGGTTCATCTGCTCCTGAATCAGCCCGACGCACTGCTGCAGGGCACGCAGCAGCCCTTCAGGCAGCGACTCGCTGGCCTGGTACGGCGCGCGCTGCTCTTTATACAACGCGTTCCATTGCCTGTTGAGGCGGTCCAGCGCACTGACCAGCCCAGGCGGTTTGCTCTGGCGCAACGCCAGCAACTGGCCCTGGTCAAGGCTGGCGCTGTACATGCCGCGCCCACGCTCGACCAGGTTGTGCGCTTCGTCCACCAGCACTGCCACTCGCCACTGGTTGAGCTGGGTCAGGCCGAACAGCAAAGCATGCGCATCGAAGTAGTAGTTGTAGTCGGCGACCAGCACGTCGACCCAGCGCGCCATCTCCTGACCCAGGTAGTACGGGCACACCTGGTGCGCCAAGGCCACTTCACGCAGGTTGGCGCGGTCGAGCAACGGCACTGCTGCAGCAGCCTCGCGCGCAGCCGGCAAACGGTCATAGAAGCCTGCGGCCAAGGGGCAGGACTCACCATGACAGGCCTTGTCCGGGTATTCACAGGCTTTGTCGCGAGCGATCAGCTCCAGTGTGCGCAAGGCAGGTTGCGGCGTGGCATCGGTGATCTGGCGCACGGCGTCCAACGCAAGCGCCCGGCCCGGTGTCTTGGCGGTGAGAAAGAACAGCTTGTCCAGTTGCTGCGGCACCATGGCCTTCAGCAACGGGAACAAGGTACCGAGGGTCTTGCCAATGCCGGTGCTGGCCTGGGCCATCAGGCAACGGCCGGTGCTAACCGCCTTGTACAAGGTTTCAGCCAACTGCCGCTGGCCCTTTCGGAACTGTGGGTAAGGGAAACTCAGCGCCAGCAGGCCTTGGTCACGTTCGGCCAAGCGTTGTTGCTGCAATCGGGCCCAGCCCAGAAAGCGCTGGCACTGGGTTTCGAAGAAGGCCTGCAACTCGGCAGCCGAACAGTGCTCAGTGAACAGCGTCTGGCTGTCGCTGTCCACGTCGAGGTACACCAGCGCCACCTCGATGGCGGGCAGTTGTCGTGCCTGGCACATCAACCAGCCATAGACCTTGGCCTGCGCCCAGTGCAACTGACGGTGATTGGCCGGTTGACGCGCCAGATCGCCACGGTGCGTCTTGATTTCCTCCAGGCGATTGCTGCCAGGGTCATAACCATCGGCACGGCCCCGCACCGTCAGGGTTTCGAACTGGCCTTCAAGGGTGATTTCCGACTCGTAGCCAGCAGCCCGCCGTGCCACTACCCGCTGATGTCCCTCGATACCCTCCTGAGCGGAGGGCGACGGCGTGAAACGCAGGTCCAGGTCGCCAACCTTGGCGCTGAACTCACACAAGGCGCGCACCGCTACGCTGTAACTCAAGGCGATTCGCTCCAGCGCACGTGGCACACCGCGACCGGCAGGCCGTGTTGCCGGCAGAACTCCAACCAGCGCAGTTGATTGTCCTGCAGGCGATCACCGGGCCCCTTGACCTCGACCATGCGATAACGGCCCTGCTCGGGCCAGAACTGGATAAGGTCGGGCATACCGGCACGGTTGCTGCGAATGTCCTGCAACAGGCGCAGGAAACATTGCTTGAGTGCAGCGGCCGGCAAGCAAGCCAAGGCCTGCTCCAGCAGTGCCTCGCTGAGCATGGACCAGAACACGAACGGCGACTGCAACCCCTGTTTGGCCACGTAGCAGTCGAGAATCGCCTGGCGATGGCTGCCATCGTCGAGCCTCCCGAGGCAGCGTTCGAACAGTGCACTGCGCCGTTGCTGGAAGTCGCTGTCGTGCAGGTCCTGTGGCGCGGCCTGGAACGGGTTGAAGAATGCGCCGGGCACCGGGGCGAAGATGGCCTCCCAGCACAACAGGCCAAACAGGCTGTTGAACAGCGTGTTTTCCACGTAATGCACCTGCCCCCCCTCTTGCATCAGGTGCTGACGCACGGCTTCTTCAACGCCCAGCGCAGCATGCCCGCGGGGCAGTTCGAGCTCGATCAGTTCCAGCGGCGTGGTGCGCTTGCGCCGCTGGGGCGGGCCGCCGAGTTTGCGCGCCAGGCGTGGCAGCATGCGCTGCAGCGCCTGCTCCTCCAGCGCGTTGGCGGGTGCCGCAGCCAGTTGCAATGCCAGTGCATGGGCCTGGCCCCACTGTTCGCTGCGCTCCAGCACCCTCACCTGGCGAATGCGCGCCTGGGGATGGTTGCACTGCGCATACACGGCCGTGGCCAGGTCCCATTCACCCAGGCGCTCGCATTGTTGGCCCACGGCGAATTGCAGCCGCGCATGGCGCCGGGCCAGCCAGGGGTTGTCGCTGTGCAGGCCCTGCAGGGTGGCAAGGATCGGCTGCGGGTCGCCGCCCTGCTCCAGGCGCTCGGCGCACTGGTGCAGGGCCATGGCCAGGTCGACATCGTCACGTTGCTGCAGGGCGCGAGAATCGGAGCTGAATGGTACCTGCTCGTAACGCAGCAAGCCCAGGTCGGCGAGGACAAAGTCTGACCAGTCCTGGTACAGGTTGCCGAAGAACAGCAGGCGCATGCGGTCGCACAGAGGTTGCAGGCACCACTGCAGAATGCGCACCTCGCTGTCGGGGAACCATTCGGCCAATGACCGCGCCGCCAGGGCCAGGGGTTGCAACTGTGCCAACAGCTCATGCTTGGCTGCGCGCGGGCGGCTCAGTTGCCGGGCGAAGCAGCGGGCCAGCTCTTCTTTGCGCAGCAACGCGAACAGCTGTTCAAGCTCCAGTTGCTCGGGCTCCCTTACCCAGCCAAGGGCCAGCAACGGCTGCAGCGCCAGCGCGGTATCGCCGATTTCGGCGTAGTCGAGCCGATCGCTGCGAAACAACTCGCCTTTGCGCATGACCATACGCACCATCAAGGCCTGGGCTGGCGCTTGCAACTGACTGAAGGCACGGATGAAGGCCAGTTCCTGGTCATCGAGCAGGTCCTGGTAGCGCTGTTCGACCCACGACACTACCTGGCGGAAGTTATGCAGGTAGTAGAACGGGTCGTCGACGGAATGGGCAATCACGGGATGGCATCAGGTAGCAAAAACAGACACTGGTTATACATACAGAAAAGCGTACCTGACAAGAGCCGCGGGTCAGCCCGGTGACTCGTTCATTTGACTTGTCGTCCCCTTCGCAGCAACTGTCAGCGCCTGCAAGCGTCTTGGTTTCAACTCGAGAAGCGGATATTTCGCCCGCAGTGCACCTCAAGCGCCTGCGCCAGTCGCCTTACCGCCCGCTGCAATTCATCCGGGTGCCCGCCCAGCCAAATCAGCGCGAGGTGTTGGGGGTAATGCCCCTGCAGGCCGAACTGCTCGCCCGGTAGCGCATGCAATGCAGAGCCGGCCAATGCCAAGGCAATACCGTCCCACGCCAGCGGCTGGCGGAAACTCACCCACAGCATTTGCCCTCCTTGCGGCAGCTCGAAGACCACCCGCTGGCCGAATTGCGACTGCAGCACATGCGCCAGGTATTGCGTGCGCCTTTGCAGGTCTGTGCGCTGTTGAACCAGTTGCGTTTCGATTTCCCCCTTGCCGAGCATGTGAGCAAGCGCCTGCAAGCGTAGCGGCGCAAGCCGAAACGCTCGCTCGGCGAATGCCTTGGCCAACACGGTGTCACGACTCAGTAAATAGGCATACGGCGCCTCTGCCCCCACCGCGGCCTCGAACGTGCCCATCACCAACAGCCAGCGCGGGTCGATCCAGTCACGCAGGCGTGTGCTCGGCGGCCCGTCGTAACAAAGCTCGCTGTCCAGGTCGTTTTCCAGCAACCATACCGGGTGTTGGCCAAGCAACTGCCCAAGCTGCTGCTGAAAATACGGTGAAACCAGCCGCCCTTGTGGCATGCCCAGGCAAGACGGCATGACCAACAGGTTTATCGGCTCGCTAGCAAGCAGCTTGGCCAAAGCGTGCAGCTCGGGGTTGCCACGGGAATCCTGTGGTACCTCCAGCACGCGCATGCCGACACGCCCCAAGGCGCGCAACACTTGCCAGCAACAGGGTGAATGCACCAACGCGGTACCACCTTGCATGGCCAGTGCGGTCAGCAGCGTCTCCAGCAACGCCAGCACATCGGGGGCCAACTGGACATCATCGGCATGCCAGTACTGGTTGGAGCAGCGGGTGTATCGCTCAGCCACAGCATTGCGCAAACGGGCGCTACCAAGCGCTTCCCAGGACGCAACCCTGCGATCACGCTGACGGGCCAAACGCCGTTCATGACCAAGCAGAATGCGCTCCAACAGTGGCTGTGTCGGCAAGGGAGGCTGCCGGGCCACGGCCACAGTCTGATCTTTGCCACCGTTTTGTACGTAATAACCCGACCTCGGCAGACAATGTACACGGCCCTCCTCCTCCAGCAGGCTGTAGGCACTCTGTACCGTGGCCAACGACACCCGTAACCGCCGGGACAGCTCACGCAATGACGGCAAACGGCATGTGCCAACGCCTGCAGCCTGGTCGATCAACGCTTCCAGGTAGCGATACACCTTGCGATACGCGAACTCGCCTGGGGCCGCTCGCCCCATCAAGGCAGCCCCGCAGCACCACGCCGCCGCCCCACCGCCTGCTGCGGTAGCAACCTCAGGTGTACATCCCGACGGGCCAGGTGGTTAAGCAGGCGCCATCCCGTCAGCGGTAACTGCCCATCATAAATCTGCCGCAGTTGCCCCAACGGCAGGCCACTGGTGTTCACCAGCCAGGCTTTGACTGCATCAGGGCAGGGTTTGCCTTGCAAGGCCCTGTGCAGGTACGGCAACGCCACTACCATGTCGGCATGCCGGCACTGCAAGAACCGCTCGAGGTTTTTCCCCTGCCTGGCAAACGGGCTGAACAGCAGGCACACCAGTTGGGCCTGATTGATGCCGTAGACTTTGCCAAATAGCAACGGGGTGGCGTTACGCTGCTTGCTGTCACCCCCCTGCCCTGCCAGCGTCAGCGCTGGGCGCCCGGCCTGCGGCTCCAGGCTGCGGGCACGCAGTTCGTGCAACTGTGCCGTGGCTAGCGAGTCGACGAATTCAGACAGCGACAAAGCATCCGTAGCAGCCTCGAAGTGACAACCCAGCATCGCGTCAATCTGCTGGTCTTCAAGCAACTGCGGCAACAGGTCATCAATAGCAATCAGCCGCACTGGCGCACGCCCCGGTACGGCGCCCGGTACCGGCCCGTGCTGGCCAACCGGTGCGCCCCCAACAGCGCCGTGCAATCGGCTCAGACCTTGGGCCAGTGCCGCCAGGCACTGGTGCACTGCATGCGGGCCGCACTCGCTGGCCAGGCGCAGGCTACGCCGGGCCCAAGCCAGGTATCGGCGCCGGTGGAACCCGGGCACGGCAGTGACCAATGCATCGGGAGGCACCGCTGACTGCAGCGCATTATCCACGGCCCCCGCCAGCTCCAGGTGCAAGCGGCAACCCAGCAGGGCTTCAGGCCTGGCATCGATCATGTGGCCGAACATCAACAACGCATCCCTGGCGAGCCCCCAGCGCTCAGGCATTACCGATAGCCGACGACTGAACGGCACCACTGCGCGCCCCTCGATCATCTGCAATTGCACCCTCGGATCATCCTGCATGAACAGGGCGCTAAAACTGCGCTCATGAGCTTCCAGCGTGGCGCTGTCGGCAACCGGCAGGCTGACCACCAATACCCGCAGCTGAAAGGTTACCGGCGAACGCAGGGCAATGCTCAGTTGCGCGGCACGCAACATGGCCAGCAGCCGGCTGCTATGGCGGTCGCTACCTTGCAATAGCTGCAAGCTGAAAGTACCGATGTACTCGGGCCCGCCTGCAGCAACCAACAGGCGTTGTATCAACAACTGCAAGGAAGCGCGCTGCGCCTGGGACATGTGGTTCAACAAGCGCTCAAGTACTTGCTGGTAGATATAATGCATCGCCTGGTCGTGAATAGCAGTCACGCAATCACCTCATCAACTTCATGCAGCCAGCGCATGCCGTACCAACCATTTCAACTTGAACATGCGCCAAACTTACCCAGAAGAAAATTCCTACAACTTAAATGAAAGTAATGACGTAACCCTTCACTGTCGCCAGGCCATCGAGAAAAAACCACCACTGCGATGGCCTGTCGCTTCCACATGCTGCTCTATACCAGGCATAGCCATGCTCATCCCACGTTCCTTGCACAAACTATCATTGGGCCATTATCGAGAGGGAGGCAGCGCGATTTGAAGACACAGTTCACGGTAAAAAAACCATTCAGCGGCCGTGTCAGCTCACAGTGGCTCGCAAGGGAAAAGCGTTCAAGGCTGAATATTTGGCGGGATATTTCTGAAACCCCAAAGACCGCTGACTTATATGTAGTCCGCGTCGCAACTTATTGTAGGAACAGTCCTACTTTAAAAGTTGAATCACTTTACCCCGCGCACAAAAAACCCGGGGCCTGCCCGGGTTTGCTGGTCATTTCAGTAACCGTCAGTGTTGCGCCATGTCCAGCACCACCCGCCCGCCGCACGGGCATTGGTCCATGTAACGATGCGCCTCGACCACCTGTTCGAACGGGTACACCTTGATGATTTGCGGCGTCAGCAGTTGGTCGGCGGTGAACTGGTTGATATCGCGCAAGGCACGCTGCAGTGCCACCTGGTCCTGGCTGATGCCAAGCTCTGGCTTGCCGGTGAAATTACCGATGCAGTGCACATAGAACTGAATGTTTTTCTGGAATGCCGCACAGGCCGGGAACGGTGTCTGGTTGCCACCTTGCAGGCCGTACAGCACCAGGCTGCCACGCGGCGCCAACACATCGCCCAACAGCGACATCTGCGGGCCACCCATGCCATCGAGCACCATGTCAACGCCGCGGCCATCGGTGTACTTGCCAATCTGCAACAGCAGGTCCTGCTCTTCAGTGACAATCACTTTGTCTGCGCCCAGACCCAGCAGGTACTCTCGCTGCGCCGCATCCTTGGTGGCGGCAAACACTTTCAGCCCCAGGGCCCTGCCCAGCTGCACGAAGGCAGGCCCGGCGCAATGGCTGGCATCGGTGACCAGTGCTGTCTGCCCGGCCTTGGCCCGTGCCAGGTCGACGTAGGCGAAATAGGCAATCAGCAGCGGGGTGTAGTGCACGCTGGCCTCAATCGGGGTAAGCACATTCGGATAGCGAGTAATGGCTGTACGCGGCAGTACGATGACATCGCCATATACCGGGTGGTCGTTGGCGCTGGTGGCCGGGAAACTGGCAACCCGGTCACCGACGGCAATGTCATCGACCCCTTCACCGACCGCCGTCACCACCCCGGCCATTTCGTGACCGATCCCTGCTGGCAGACGTGCCTGGGACGGTGCCAGATTCTGGCGCCAAAGCACGTCATACCAGCTGACGCCAACCGCTTCGACGCGGATCTGCACCTCGTCGGCAGCGGGTGACGGTTCGGCCTGCTCTTCGCAACGGAGCACGTCAGCAGCGCCGAACTTGTGGAAACGGATCATGCGGGACATCGCATACCTCGCCTTTGTGAACCTCTAATTACCACTGACTCTATCCGGGCTTTGCCCGTTAGACCATCAGTGGGCATTAATAGTCGACATGCTTGTCATCGATTGGGCACCTGACTTTCCCTGCGATTGGTCCCCCTAAACCCGTGCAGGGTAACAGCCTTTGGCCTTAAGATTCACCTCTGCCCCACATTAGGCGAAGCGCACCGATGAATCGAAACGACCTGCGTCGTGTAGACCTCAACCTGCTGATTGTGTTCGAGACGCTGATGCACGAGCGCAGCGTGACCCGCGCCGCAGAAAAACTGTTTCTCGGCCAACCGGCCATCAGCGCGGCGCTGTCGCGCCTGCGCAACCTGTTCGATGACCCGCTGTTCGTGCGCACAGGGCGCAGCATGGAGCCATCGGCACGGGCCCACGAGATCTTCGCCCTGCTGTCACCGGCACTGGATTCGATTTCCACTGCAGTCAGCCGCGCTGCCGAATTCGACCCGGCCACCAGCAATGCGGTGTTCCGCATCGGCTTGTCGGACGACGCCGAGTTCGCCTTGCTGCCGCAACTGCTCAAGCGCATTCGCGCCGAGGCGCCCGGTATCGTGCTGGTGGTGCGACGGGTCAACTACTTGCTGATGCCAACCCTGCTGGCCTCGGGCGAGATTTCGGTGGGTGTCAGCTACACCAGCGAACTGCCGGCCAACGCCAAGCGCAAGGTGCTGCGCCGCAGCATGCCGAAACTGCTGCGCGCCGACAGCGTACCCGGCAGCATCACCCTGGATGACTTCTGCGCGCGGCCCCATGCGTTGGTGTCGTTTGCCGGGGACTTGTCCGGTTTCATCGACGAAGCCCTCGAGGAAATCGGCCGCAAGCGCCACGTGGTGCTGGCGGTACCGCAGTTCAACGGGCTGGGGAGCTTGCTGGCAGGCACCGATATCGTGGCTACGGTACCGGACTACACGGCGGATGCACTGACGGCCGCCGGCGGCTTGCGGGCCGAGGATCTGCCGATACCCGTGCGCAGTTTCGAACTGCACATGGCCTGGCGCGGGGCACAGGACAATGACCCGGCGGAGCGGTGGTTGCGGTCGCGGATACAGATGTTTTTTGGCGACCCTGAGAGTCTTTAGGGGCCGTCGGGCAGGCTGTTCAACTGATCACTTCTGTCTTTTCATAGACCGTGAAGCTCCATTCACTTCCAGTGGATTGCTACATTAGGGGCACATCTGAGGGTATGCTTTGGATGGTTTGAAAATGATGCCCCCAATGTAAGGTCCAACTGTAAAGGGCCGGCGCCATATCCACGGGAATGCGCGCAGACGCGCAATCTTGGAATGCCCGGCATCGCTCCCACGGGTTCATCTCCATGACGATGTCAGTCAACAGCAAACCGCAACAGGTACCGATGCCATTCCTGGCATTGGAGCCCATGCGCCTCAAAATCACCTGCACACAGTGCCAATGCAGGTATGGCGTGATTGGCTCCGCCTACTTCTGCCCTGCGTGTGGTCACAACGCCGCAGACACCAGTTTGAGCAAAGTATCAGTGGGATCAAGAAGACTATTGAGCAACTGGATGTCGTCAAGTCAGCCAGTCCCGACCGTGATGCAGCGGAGTACACCACTCGACTGCTCATCGAAAATTGCCTGCAGAATGCAGTGACCGCCTTCCAACATGTGATGGAAGCACTCCATGGCTCGCTCAAGCTTGGACACCAAGTGAGGCGAAATGCTTTCCAGAATCTTGTTGAAGGTAGCCAGCTTTGGGCTGACGCAATCGGCACCCGCTATGAGCAGCTCCTACCAATCGAGCGTCTTGAACGGCTGACAATCTTGTTCCAACAGCGCCATCTGCTGGCCCACACCCAGGGCATCGTCGACGAGGACTACGTAAAAAAGAGCGGGGACAGCCGTTATCGAGCGGGCCAGCGCATTGTGGTCAACAGTGATGATGTTTCGGAGATTGTCAGTATTCTTGAGCAACTGACCACCAGTGTGCGCAAGGCTATTGAATCGATTCCATCCCCCACTGCTAACGAGGCGGAGGGGAGCTCTCAGGGATAAACGTTCCAACCCGGCCCATTCATTTCTGAGATAGGTACAGCCTGAGGTGGTAGGCCACGAAGGCGTCACCCTTTGGATGCAAAACACACAGAACCGATCTAAGCCGATTCACGCAGGGACGCCTCACTTGCCGCAACGCTACTGCTGCACGCCGAAGCTCACTCGTGTACCCCGTCCACCTCAACACCACTGCCATCTCGTTCTCGGGAGCAGCTACGGTTGCCAGAGCACCTCGTCCTTGGGAAAAACACAAAGCGGTTTTCAACGGTCTACCTGGGTTATTCGTCACGCCGCCACCCCACTGAGTACAAATGTTCTCCTATCGGGTCTCGCAGGATATACTGTATGTATCAACAGTAAGTCAACCTGTCGCACCTCCCCCCATCCGGCTCGCCACATGGGGCTGCCGTTGATAGAGCGCAGATGACTCTAGCGCAGTGGGTTCAACGTGAAGGTCACTGAAGACACATACAGATGGAGGAACCGTCAATGTCACTTAAGTCGTCGTTCGCCACCGTACTCAAGACGCTTAGAAGCAAGCGAAATATCTCGCAGCGCAACTTCGGCGACACGAGTCGCACTTATCTGAGTAAGCTTGAAGGCGGTCACTGCAGCATTACGCTGGACAAGCTTGACCAACTCAGCCAACGGGCTGGAGCTGAGTCCATTGACAATGTTGGCACTCACCTTGAGCCTGGAGTCTGGCAAACCTGCAGTCGAGCTCATTGATCACCTGCGGTTGGAGATTGAAGACCTGGAGAGCGATGGAGGTATCCCAGGACTGGAACAGGCAATGCGTGGTCTTTCTGCTCGTCTGCCTCACATAATCCAGCCCTCCCATGCTCCCCAGGCGCTGCCATCAGAGATCTGCTTTCCAGCGTCTTAAGCTACAGGGCACCATACTCGTGCCACGGGCGCCCTGTAAAAAACGCACATCGCTGTGATCCCCGCGATACCCTGGTGAATCTGCTGCCCCCCCCTGCCACCCTGCGACAGCGGCATAAAGCCCATTTCAAGCATGGCGGGATCTGCTGCCCGCTCAATCTGGACAATTACACGCTCGTACTGCGTGCCTTGCATGGCACGCGTCCCTAGCCACCGCCCATCTAGGGCAAGTAAGCTCCAGAGCAGATAGCCAAATGCCATATTCTGCTAAGGAAGACAGGATGCTAGATACACGCCGCTCCATGCCTGCCGTGCTGGATCGCCACATCGAGAAAGAAGAGGATGACGCCTTCGGGCACCGGCACTACGCGCAGGCCCTCCGGAGCTTGATTGAAGATGAAGGTCATCAGCCACCATTCAGCATCGGCTTGCTAGGCGGCTGGGGCACCGGTAAGAGCTCCATCAAAGAGATGTATACGCACGCCTTGGCTGATGACACCTCGACAGCGGGTGGACGCCGCCCGCGCAGTCAGCGTTTCAAAAGCATCACGTTCAACGCTTGGAGATTTGGTGGCAAGGAACAAGACATCAAGCGCGCCCTCCTACGGCACGTGTTCCTGGAGCTGGGTGGCGATGAGAGCAAACTTCATGATGACCTCTACCGCAATGTGACCCACACAGAGACGGTCAACAAGGGTGTCGGTGAACTGACCAAGCAACACCTGATGAGCTGGGTTGCCCCTGTACCGGCGTTCCTGATCGCAGTGATCACCTATCTGCTCTTCGTAGCCGCAGGCTTGAAATGGCTACCGCTGGAGAATGCCATCGTCCAGTCGCTTTTCGTTGCTGCGGTCACTGGGATTTATGCTTACCTGATCAAGGTGATGAAACCGACGGCAGTCAGCCCCTTTAATACCGTCACTCGCGTCCATCTGCCCAGCGCCAGTGCTGAGCAGTATGAAGAGATGCTGTTGCAGCAGTTGCGCAAGTTCAAAGCGTCGAGAAGTAATGCGGTACCCTACGAGCGCCTCGTCATCTTCGTGGACGACCTCGACCGACTCTCAGCGGAAGAAATGGTCTTGGGCCTGGATGCCGTGCGTACATTCATGGAGATCCCGGTCAACAAGCTTCCGGACAACCTCGGCCTGGTATTCGTGATTTCATGCGATGAGGGCAAGGTTGCGGATGCGCTCTCGCGCCGACGCGGCAACCCTGAGCAACCAGGCTCAGTGTTCAACCCCACCGATGCTCGGCGTTACCTTGATCGCATTTTCCAGTTCAGGCTGGAGATTCCGCCTCCGCCGCGAAGCGACATGCGCCAATTCGCGCTTTCCAAGCTCAAGAACTTCCCAGACCTGGTGAAAGACATCTCCGATAGAGGCGCCTCGGTTGAACAGGTGGTGGATCGGATGATTCACATCAACGTCACCGATCCGCGTAATGCCCTTCAGATCGTAAACGCATTCACCCAGACTTGGTGGCTTGCAAAAGAACGCGAGCTTGGCGCCATTGGCAGTGAGCGACCTGGCGGCCTGCATGAGGGTGCCGTCACAAACTACCCGGTTGCGCTAGGGGCATTGAGTGCCGCACGTGTGAGCTTCCCGGGATTTTACCAAGACCTGCAAGGTGACCCGCAGCTGCTGGAGCGCCTCACGAACTTGATGGTCAGGCAGGCGCTGCTCGATGACGAGCCTCTCGAAACTCGCCATGTACTTAAGCGCTATGTGACTCAAGAAGAGGGAGCGGAAAAAACCAGCGTGCTCGATGGGCAGCGCGATCTGCGTCAGTTCCTGGCCAGCCTGGTGGGCATTCAATGGCCGGGCTCGCTGCAGAGCCTGTTGTTGCTGTCCGAGGACTTCGCGACAAGACAATACGGCCCCCATGCTGCGCGGATCTATGGCTACCTGGTCTCCGGAGACACACAGGGCTTCCTGGAGGCCCTTTCTCCTCGTGCCAACGAGTCCTTGAGCGATCAAGAGACTCAGCTGTTGCACGGCATGCTAAGCGAGCTGCATCGCACTGAAGACACGCTCAAGTTCAACGCGATGCGTGTTGTGGCCGACATCATTGATCGCTTGCCGCCGCGTACCCGCGATCTGGTGCTGGGGATTCTGAGCAACGACATCGTGACCTCTGACAGTCTTCGCTCACTGCTTGGCGTAGAGAAGATCGGTCGGATCACCGCTATCTCGAATCCAACGGATCAAAAGCAGATAGCCTCGGTGTTGATCGACGAGCTGCTGACGCCTGACAAAGCCTGCACCATGCGCCTCCAGTCGGGTCAGATGCCCAATCTGGAAGAAACCATCATCATGGTTGAAGGCGCATCGCAGATAGTGCTCAGCGTGTTTTCCGCTCATGGTCTTGGGCCGGCAGCGAAAGACCGGCTCATGCAATGGCTGTCCAGACGCATAGTAAAAACGGGCTCTGGCTCAATCACCCTCCCGTTTAGCCACCTGCAACGCTGGATGGATGAGTTCGAGACGTCGTTGCTACCGGAGATCGGAACGGCGTACGTAAATCAGTTGATCACTGCGCTACACGGCCATGAAGAACCGCACGATGAAGACGATCTGATTGACGGGCTGGATATGCAGCAAACGACTGACAGGATCAACTCCGTCTGGGATCGCATGTCCAGCGAAGGTGATGAAAGCCGTGATGAGCTTTGGGAGCAGGTGACCAACCTTTCGAACATGAGCGCACCGCTCATCATCGGCTGCGTGATCCGAGCACTGGAGCAATACGTTCCTTACTCAGACGAAGAGCAGTTGCTGAAGTGCCTGGCTAGATTCAGCATCCGAGTAGCTGACCTCGATAACGAGACCATTGATTACCAACGCGCATTCCGGTTGATTGTGGATCTCGGTGCTGAGCGCAAACCGTACTTCAACGACGAATGGCGGGAGAGCTTTACCGATTTTGCGATCTCGTTGAGTACCACTGATGGCTATGCCGATGATGCTGCTGAGGTGCTACGCAAATTTGTGGTGGATCATCCGCGCAGCCTTGCGAGAGTGCTCGATCATTGGATCAGGAGACCCCTTAGCGCCATTCCTGGCGTATGCCGCAATCAGCTGTTTGAGGTATTCGGATCACTCTACGAGCACGACCAAACCTCGCTCGTCAATCAACTGACCACGCTCGTAAGCAGCCAAGAGCTGGATGATGCGCAAGGGGCGCTCTACACAGACGCAGCCACGCATATCCCCTTGCAATACTGGAGCGACAAACTGCTACGCCCTCATGTGGATGCGCTGATGTTGGCGGCCCCAAGCAAAATAGCCTCATGGGACAACGTGCTGCGACAGCTTGTCCCAGGCATTTCACTGGTGTTCATGCAGGCCACTCCGACAGTGTTGGGGCCAGCGCTGCAGAAATTGTTCAGTGGTGCCAAGGGACACAAGCATGCCTTCGAGAGTCTGCACAAGCACTTCTGCGGGCGTTGGCCAACGATTGAGCAGCTTCCCCACGGCTACTCTCCTCAAGCGCTCTTCAACGAAGCAAGGCAGCAGGCCTCATCATCACCAGGCATGGTCGGCAAATACACGCTAGCGTCCATGGAAAGCATGATCACCGGCGGTATCGTTCCATCGACACAAGGTGCTCAACTGGTGGACACAGCATGTGCCGTCTGGCAACAAAATCCCGCACAAGCCATCGACTCCCTGACATCCGGGCATGTAAGGCTCAGCAGCCCTCAGCTCACTACGCTGGCTGATGGTGTCGACTTCAACAAAGCAGTACAGGTTGAGATGCTTGAACGCGCGTGGACGGCGTTGATTCCCGAGTTGCCGGTGGACGAATACGTGAGCGCTGGCAAAGCAGTATTGCTGAAAGGCCCACGGGGCAATGTGAACGACCCTGATCTTGCCTTCTCCATCTGGTGCCGCGCGCTCAAAATCGAAGCATTCAACAACCTAAAATCCATGCTGTTGCACAGCGAGATCACTGATGAGCAACGCAAAAGGGTTTACGGTCACATTTTCCGCGCCTACATGGATGAGAAGGAGTCGAAGGAGCTGCCAGCACTGGCACTTCAACTGCTGAAGATTCCGGAGAGCCCTCTCACTTGGACAGCCGTCAATGGCCTGCGCTCTGAAATCAAAGATCGGCTGCCTAGTCATGAAGAGCGATTGGCATATGCACGTCTTCTGCTGCGTGAGATTCCGAATGCGGCTTCAGATACGGCCAAAGGACACATTGCTGCCTGGGCAAGAGCGTTCGGAACCGAAGCGCTGCTCAAGGAGCTTGATCCGGCACGGTTATCAGAAGCCGATCTGCAAATCATCAACACTGCTTTTGGCACAAGCAAGCCTATGGCTGGCCTGCTGAAGCGCTGGCTCAACCGGAACTGAAAAGCCGACAGCTCCAGATGGGCGGGCAACCTATGCCCGCCCTCGCCGTCGACTAGTGATCGATCAGGATCTCAAGGGTTGTAGCCCACAAGTTTTTCATCTGTATCAAAATCGACCCACTTGACCTGGTGAATTCGGATCTCCTCCCGATCCAGAGCCAGTGCAGGTTTGTAGCGAGGTACCGGAGGAATCTCATCCCACCAGCTCGGCTGATCCTCGCCCTTCTTCTTGGCCGCCCAGATCTGTGGACTGTAGTACTCACCCTCATCTACAGGTTGCCGAAGGGAGGCGAACTCAGCTTTGTACTTAGAGTCGGTATGGTGCACACCGGATGCCTTATTAAAGAGGATCACGTTGTGTCCAGGTGCGACATCATCACGCTTACCCAGCTGGATTGACGGGAAGTAGATGCCGTCCAAGTTGAGCGTAGGATGCATCGACAGGTAGTCGGCGATCGCCTGCGTAATCAAGTAGCCGTGATCCGCCAGATCCGGCATCACTGGTATCAACAACTGGTTTTTCAGGCTCGCTAGAAAAGCGGCTCGCTTCGCCTGCTCGACGCGTTGGGGGTCAAAGTAGCTGAGCCGACTATCAGGACGCGTTTTGTTCAACGCACCCAAATTGAGCAACCGCAGTGGGCGAGTCACCTGGAACGCGGCGGTTACCACATAGCTTCCAACAGGTGGTCGAACCTCAGCAATGGCGGTTCTGTCGTTTGTAGCGCCATAAAACACTGAGACGCCTTTGGCATTCATCCGTCCTGCGGCCCCTACTCCCGACGGAGGTGGCCCTAAGAAACGCTCAGGATGGAGCAATGCTTCCTCAACACTGCTATCAGAGGAAAACACTCTCGCCCGTTTAAAGGTATGCAGGGGTTGGCCAGGGCCGATCGTGAATATGGCTGAGCGTGATCCGCGAAGGTGCAATTGATCGACGTTGCCAAAGACCTGCTCAAGTACACGCGTGACAGCTGGGTTCACGAACCGTGCTTCCTCGCGGAGGCTACGCTCCATCTCCCTCCACTCATACGTCATGTCGATGCTCGCTGAAGCGCCCTCTCTGAAGTACGGATCCTCATCTCTCCAGCCGTCCCAAAGGACTTCACCGATATCGTTTATCAGCTCATCCGAACAGCCAAGTACACGGTGAAGCACGTCCGTCCAGTGCTCCCCGATCGGCGCGTGGTTGTGGAGGTAAACCGAACGCGGCTGTTCGACGACCTCAAACGAAGAAAGCGCAGACTCCCGACACTGCTCGATGAGCGCCTCAAGCGGCACGACACCACTCTCCTTCTGACAGTAGCTACACTCGTCGGTATCATCGAAGTCCAAGTAGTCTTGGAGATAGCGTTCAACAACGCACTCTGAGCATACAAATTTCAACACACTGCCTCCCTTGGCCTTAAGCACACTTGGGCCCCAAATCTGCGATACTACTGGATCACGCTATTAAAGACTGCTCATCAATTTTCGTCGTTTACCGCGCACGGGCTAGGCAACAGCCCATTGCTACAACCTTAAGTGCTTGGTAAGCAGCGGTCATGGCAGTGACTACTCTAACTGTTCGACCACTCTAGAATGAGTACATCTATGTCTGCTTCAAAGGCATCCGCTTAACCATCTTGCTGTTCATCGTCAAACAGGCTCCCGACTCGGAAGCCCATCTAGACAGATCCGTGCCCTCTAAAGATTTTGGGCACAGCAACGTAACACCACCCAAAGTAAAAAGCACAAGCCCTTCTACTACCGGATAATTCCTTTTCGTAACAACGTTCCCCCAGCTCCTATCAAAATCTTCTGCAGCATAGGTTTCCTTCAACATATAAGGAAACACCCGCACATCCTTAATACCTGCTAGAACTGCAGCCTGATCGACCGCAGCGGGCACAGCTGACGGCACAATAACGAGCGTACCAATTATCAGAGCCACAACACCAAAAAATGCGTTGCGCACCCGAACAAAGGTCTCACCCCTTGACACATAGAATGCGATAGCGGGAACAAAACCAAGGATGGTAATAAATATCGAAATAAAAACAGCCTTACTCACACCGCCTTGACTGTAAAACAACGAAGGCGTGCTCAAAACAGCTAGCATTGGAAAAGTGGCAGCGATCGCTGCCACCCAGGTAGCCATAGCCAAAGCAGACATGTGCTTCAGGTGGATAACCCCAAAGCAATGGACAGCCTTATCACCTGAAATAGCCTTATCAAGCAGAACAGTGAACTTGGGAATGAAAAACAATACAAGCATACCTATCACCACCCATACAGCGGAGTCGACAAACACAGGGACTACACTTGTATTATGAGTCAGCAAGGTCGAGCAAACTGTCGCGACAACGCCAGCAAGCGTGGGGATAAGCAGATAGCCCGCCATCGCACGCTGGACGTCCGGTGTTTTTTTGAACAGATTGACGGCAACTGCGTATGAAGCCGTAGTTAAGAGAAGAAGCAGCAGATAAAAAATCAGCAAAAGACTTGACACAACGACCCAAGGCCATACCTCCGAAGGTGCCGCCAAAGCCTTACCTATCAATTCGGGCGATCCAATTTCATGCAAATAGGCAAAAATAACGACGAAAGCTGCAAGCGCCCCCACAGCTGTCACTGTAGCGCTTGCTGACACCAGACTCCCCAACGCCCTCCAAACATTAATACCTTGAAGACTCGTGGGAACTCCGCTCTTTAAATCCGACATTACTAAATTCACCTCCATTCAATTAATTCCACCACGCGCCCAAAAAAAACCAATGAAAACCACCTCTCACAAGTTCATTGGGCGCACGGTAAAGAGACCGATCCGATACGACGGATTGACATGGGTAGCTACGCCCTATCCCTTAGATGGGAATAACTTTGTAGCAGTCCGAACACAAATGTACTCCTCACTGCTAGCCAACTGCGACGCTCACAAATTCTCGATATTCCCCGAACCGCTCAAGACCTGCACACCACGCTAGAATGAGATCGCTTCCCCACCTCACGTGGTGATGAGTACCCGTTCGCCCTGCACCGTGACTAACCCCACCTCCGTGCGGATATCAAGATACTCATAGATCGCACGGACTTTGCTCACGAAAGCTGCGTCGCCACTGAGCAGAACATTGGTGAATATCGCCGTAGACGCATGCGCCGCATCGCTGATTGACGCGATGTGACGGTTTTCCTTGTCTAGACGGCTATCAGGGTTGTACCCAATGACGTTGAGGACGTTATAGATGCTAGTCACTTTCTCGAACCGGTAGAGCTCGCGACCATGGATCGGACTGGCTGAAATGCCGAGGAAGTTTTCGATCGTGAACCCTCTGTCCTTGTAGCCGTCAAGGTTCTGGTAACGTGCCCAGATTTTCTTGATGACATTGGGCGCTTCAATGTTGTTCAGTTGCACGGGCCCCGCCCCAACTGCTTCACGGTACCCCTGGATACCAGATTTCGCACCCGATTCATCGATGTGCTTGGTCATCTCCTGCGCCGACAGTTGCGTGGCCTTTTCGTACGCCCTTTGGGTGATCTCAATATACTGATCGGCTGCAGCGACCAGTTCCGGATGTGTGTCCGCCAAGGCTGCCGCTCCGTCAGCGACCATCTTCATCAACCCTTTGAATGCCTCCGTTTGTTCGGCGGCGATGTCCTCAAAACTGTTGTCTTTGCGTCCACCGAACATCTTCAGAGTGGTCTGATGAGCTGAGGCAAGCATCTGATCGAAGAATGGTGCAGTAGCGACGTACTGCTCAAAGGCAGCTACGGGAGGCGTTGAGGCGAGAAACATCTGCCCTGTCGGCTGGAACGCGCTATCAACGTCATGCTTGAGGATCATGGCATTGAACCTGGACAGAACCTCCAAGAACTTGTCAGGCTGCCCACTGCGTTTTATCTCCCGCAGCGTATGGTCGGAATATACGATCTGAAAGTCTTTGGAGAACTGGGTGAAAAACGCCGGATCTCTCTGCTTAACGGCCAGATCGATTACATTTTGATCAAAGTAGACCGTGGGTCTACCGTTGTACATAGGCCATTCTTGCTGCTCATCCATACCCTTACCCCTCATCCTTTATTAGCGCGTCTGCCGCGCAACCCTAGCCGTAGACCTCAGTGGGAGGAAGCCCAAGCCTTCCAGTCAGTCATTCATATCATGAAAAACCGTCGTGGTTATGGATGACGCGGAGGGTCGTTAGACACCTCATAAATAAAGCGATTGCAAATGGTCACCGGCAAGCCGCACAGCGGGCCAGCGCACAAAGCCCAGCGCACGTCCTTCATAACCCACCCGCAAACCACTCGACGAGCGCTCAATTTCGCATCAGCAACATACCCACAATGACGATTGTGAACGCAACAACGCTAAAGCTACTGCCTCACGCCCTCGCTTGGAGCTCTGAATCAGCCTCTAAAATTCACAAATATCGATTCCTCACTATTCACGCGAAATTTTTTTAAGGTATAATCCCGCCATTCGAAATCCGAGAACCTCCATTCATGACCAAAACCCGCCAACCCACCATTCCCGAGCTGTTGATTCACCATGTCCCTCGCAACCTTGCCATGGGTATCGAGGACGCATTTGAAGCAGGTGCGCTCCGCGCGTACCTGGATACTAAAGACATGGACGACAACCACCGGAAGAATGCGCTGGGACAGATGCGGGCCTTCCGCATGAACGAGTCCTTTGAAGAGACGTTGCGTGCCGCCGACGCAGTCCATACGCCCCTCAAGGGTAACGGAGTCGTCTTGGGCCACGCCGGCATCTTCAAGTTCGGTCGGGTGAACATGTGCTCCACGCTGTGGAACAACATCCGACGGGGTGCTATCCGACGGCAGCTTGCAGAGGCAAACCAGGCCATGACGCAGCTGGTTCAGCCATCACTTTTTGCGCCGGAACCTATCACCTCCGGTACGTTCTTTTTCGTAGCGTGCTTCAGCGGCTCACTGACCCAACTGCCCGAAGCGCCTCTGGAAATTCACATCGCGGTGCCAGATGCGAAAATGAAGGGTTGGCTTTTCCGAGAGCCTTTGAGTAAGTTCCTCGCTCGTTACGATGAAGCATCTGAGCAAATCGACAAGGCGAAGCCGAAACTCAAAACAGGCGTGCTCGAAACGGGCCTACCCGAAACAGGAAAACATACAGAATCATGAGTCGTGGAATCACAGGGTTTGAGTCGGGGCGGCTGGTACAAGCGCTCGCGGCTCGCGGCCTTTCTCAAGTCGCACTTGCAAGCATGGTGGGGGTCTCCCCTGCCACGATTAGCAAGTGGAAAACTGGGCAGCAGTGTCCCGAGGCCGAAGCCTTGGCCAATCTCTCCAAAGTCATCAATGTTACCCCGGAGTGGTTCACCCGCCCTTTACCTGAGAAGTGCTCTCTTCCCTTGTTCCGAAGCAATGCCTCGGCGCATGCCAGCGCACGAACAATGCTCGAAGCACGCCTTGAATGGGCGCAGGACATCGCAATTGCGCTGGGTGAGTTCGTGGACTTTCCCGATGTGAACCTGCCCAAGCGTACCTTCAAGGATCCTGAGCAGATCACCAATGCCGATATCGAAGAAGCTGCCGATGAATGTCGCGAGCTTTGGGGCCTGGGTCGACGTGCAATACCTGACCTGGCAATGGCGGTTGAAGGCGCCGGCGTTATCTTGGTGCGCGAGGAAACCGGCGTTGCAACCATCGAGGGGCTGTCGGCATGGAGTGAGGTGTTGAACCGCCCACTCGTGCTGCTTTCCGCTGACAAGCAAAACGGCTTCCGCAGTCGCTTCGACTTAGCTCATGAGCTCGGCCATCTGATCTTGCACAAAGGAATTGAGCGGTCGACTGACCCTGTTCGTCACAAAATGATGGAAGACCAGGCGCACCGTTTTGCGGGTGCTTTCCTGCTGCCTGCAGAGACGTTCGCCGCCGAAGTCAGGAGCCCAGTTACCCTCGACAGCCTATTGTTGCTCAAGCAACGCTGGGGCGTTTCTGTGGCTGCCATGGTCATGCGCCTCTGGGCATTGAAGGTGATCGATGATGATGCAAAGGGTCTGCTTTTCAAGCGTCGCTCAGCTCGCTGGGGCGTCAAAGCGGAACCAGGTGATGAAGGTCGCGCACCTGAACAACCTCGCCTCCTCAAACGCACCATCGAGCTGTTGGCCTCCTCAGGCGTTTTGCCTGTGAACGGCGTCGCTGCCTACATCGGGTTAGCAGCAACGGATATCGAGATGCTGACAGGCTTGCCCAACCGCTACCTCAGTGGCATTGCTGAAGTGGTGCACTTGGCCAAGCTTAAGAGTAACAGTACCTCCGTGACTCCCGTGACTGTTGTTCACAACGCACCAGACGCAGGGATAGTGGTTCCGTTCAATCGCGGCAAATGATTGCTCACGGAGGCCAGTCTTGGCCTCCGCTGTTCAACCCCCTCAGGCGCTGATGTGGCATGTAGCTTGGCAAATACTGCCCAAGCGCCGCTGGCCTCATCTCATGCACTCCTGCCGGTCTGACTAACCCAGAGCCATCTGTTCGGCTTGGCATATCATCCCCTAGCCCCAAGCCAATGCCGCGATTATCCAGAACCTCGTAACCTACATTGATCAGATAGGGTGAACAGAAATGGGACGCAAGTGGCTCACTCAAGAGCGACGGACTAGATAACAGCATCTCTTCTTTGCGAGAAAATGGAGGGCTGTTGCTGGTGGACTGGCCTGTGATCCCATCCAGCGCAGCGATCTAACTTCATACTACGCCTCCATCGGTCGCCGCATTTCTCAGTCCGGCCTACGCAGTCCACATGGGGGTTGCGATTACCTCCAAGGTGGACTTCACGTGACTTACACCGTGATCAGTCGGCCCATTCAAGCCTGATGAAATCCTCGATGCTTTTTGCCCGAGCTAAAACCATATCTTCTGTCCAAGAACCAGCCTCATGAAGCTGGTGGCCGACATGGATCGTTGCAATCAATCCGCAGCTTCGGTAGACGTCGATCTTTTCAACTGGAGGCTTCGCTTTGAGTGAAGAATTTGTTCCAGGTGGCAGCATCGTTAAATTCCCGAGGTGATGCGTCCACTCGGCGCCACTGCTTTGTGGCGCAATATGTTCGATGGAGTTAGCGGCATCCTGCTCCCATATCTTGCCCCACTGACTCTCATTGAGCTTCTGCCCCGCGAGCTTTGCCAGGTGCTCGTCATAACGGTTCAGCACATAGCGGAGCTGATTTTGCCAGCCTTCGTAGCTGCTTACCCAATCAATATTGTTCAAGACCTCGTCAATCGAATAACCTTTGGAGAGTTTTTCTAGCCCACTGAGAATTTGGTCTTTATCCAGGTTGCTGCGGTAGATTTCATAACCAAGACGGATGTATTCTCCAACCTTGTGACGGCTATCCCGGCCCGCCAGCTCGTAGATTCTGAACGTGGCGCGTTCCCATTTACCCAGCAGCTTGTGCTCTGTCTTCTTGTCGAATTTCCTCAGGAGGATCGCTGCTGCGACAAACCGAGCATGCACAATCCGCGTTACAGCCCGAAGGCGCGGGTCTCGGAACAAGCGTAGGTTCGCTTGAACTACAGCCTCGAGTTCATGACCAACCTCGGCAATCGTTCTTAACTGCGTGCCCGCCTTCAAGGTGAGCAGTGCGGTCGAGTCTGCTTCACTGGGAATCCGATTGGGTCGCGCGTCAGAGGCCCATGCTCCTGCGAAGCGGAGAGCTTCATCTCCGATTCGTGTACTGTCTTCCAGCGAGCGGTAAATACCCCGCCAGACATCTTGCATCTCAGACACCGCCTCATCGCGAGTGCCACCCTCAACGTGCTCGAAAATGAGTGCCATCAGCTGGCTTTTAAGCTTATCGATCCATTTGACATCCAGCCCACGGCTATTAAGAACCTCGAAGACTCGATATACCGTAGCCTCTTCAGAGATCTCATGGTAAATGATCGTGAGCTTATTCCTGATGGTCACCAACAGCTCAAAGATAGTATCCCCACGAGCCAACCATTTGCTCACAAAGAGCTCGCAGTCACGGGCAGCATCCACCAAATTCTGATCTGCAGCAGTTTTTGCTGAGCCTTCCTCCACCACCCCCTTTCGGATGTAGTTGGTGAAAACCTGACTTGCGTCATGGTTTGTCTGGAGCAGAATCAGGGAATGGTCGTCTCCCTTTATAAGCAGCTCACCTAGCTCCCGTCGCACTTTGGCTTGCGTAGCATCATCGTTGTCTAAAGCTTTCTCAATCGCCTTCATCAGGATGATGAGCGTCGTTACACGTTGTTGACCATCCACCAACTCGACAGTCTTGAACTCATCAACGCCGATAAGGCGGGTTTCTTTCTCCTTGGCCAAGGCGACCAAAGTAGCCATGAAATGCTCCCGACCAGATCGAAATGCCTCCTCGATGTCGCCGAAAAGGTCTTTACGCTGGCGAGATTTCCAAGAGTATGCACGTTGGTATTCTGGGATTCGAAAAAGCCTGCCCTCAAGCAAACCAGCAATCTTGAGGTGTAGAGGATTGAGCTTCATGCGCGTTCCTTGCTGTAGAAATGATGAGATAATAGCCATTAGCCATTAAAAATAGCTAGAGCTCACCCTGCCAGCTCTACCTGACAGAAGGAACACGACATGAGTCTACGTACCAATGTATTGGATGCAGTAATCGACGGTCACCTTGGCAAAGGCCTCGTTGTTACGAGGCAAGCTGTAGTCCAGTTTTTCAGCGACGTTGCTGAATCCTACACAGGCGTCTTCCTATCCAATTCTGAGATGACCACTGGCGTTAGCAGCCCAACCTATGATCACTTCACGCAACGGATTGGGGTAGGCACTTATCGCATTCATCCTCAAGCGCTTTTGGTTCGTATGACTGAAAGAGGGTTGGCTTAGAATTCCTTGGTCTCGCCGACAATGGCTACCGATCGAGTGGCCATACTCGCCTTGTACGGCTGGTAGTCGATGACGGTTTTATACAGGTGCTCAGTTTCATCACGGAGGCTTTCGATCTCCTCTGCGGGTCCCCCCCTCCAGCGCTTTCTGGTTGGCCCAGACGACTTGGTGACATTGCCAGAAGACTGAGCACTCCGGAGGAGTACATCTGTACTCCTCAAGCCTCAGCCTCTGACTGATCAGCGCAGGTACTCAGATCAACCTTCTGCCCCGCTGACCCGTGTTACGGCGAACCTCACCGCACATCTTCGACAATTCCCTCAGCGCCGGCATTGATACATGCTTGATCACACGGAATGGATGTTCAACCTTCGCTCGCGTCTGCGCTTTGACCTTCTCGATCTTGCGTCTGGCTTGGTAGAGCATGCTGCGTTTGCTCAAGTGCTTGTAGGTGCTACGGCGAGCGGCAATCTGCCAGATCACCGGCCTTCCTTCATGCTCTGGCCGCTTCTCCATGCCGGTATAACCCGCGTCGGCACAGATAACATCTTCATCGCCATGCAACAGCTGAGCGACCTCCGTTACATCGGCCACATTCGCCGCTGTGCCGTGGACGTGGTGCACCAGGCCCGACTCAGCATCGGCACCGATATGCGCCTTCATGCCGAAGAAATACTGATTAGCCTTTTTTGTCTGATGCATTTCAGGATCGCGTTTACCTTCCTGGTCGAACTGGGTGCGTGGATGATGGTTGCGTCGACAATGGTGCCCTGGCGCAACGACAGGCCCTTGTCTCGCAGGTAATTGTTGATGGTTTCCAGAATCCCCGACGCCAGTTGGTGCTTCTCCAACAGGTGCTGGAAATTCATGATTGTCGTGTCTTCGGGGATCGGTGCACTGAGCGTCAGCCGAGCCAACCGGCGCATCGAAGTGATCTCGTACAGCGCCTCTTCCATGGCTGGGTCGCTCAACGAGAACCAGTTTTGCAGCAGGTCGATGCGCAGCATGGTTTCCAGTGGATACGGCTTGCGACCACCGCCGGCCTTTGGGTAATGCGGCTCGATCAATGCCAGCAAACCGCTCCACGGTACCACCTGCTCCATCTCGGCCAGGAACCGCTCGCGACGGGTTTGCTTGCGCTGACCGGCGTACTCGCAATCGGAAAAGCTCATCTAACTCATGGGATGGGGAGCTTGTAGAGGGCTGTTGGACGGAGGGCTATTTCAGCACAGGTCAGACGGCCTGTGCTGACTTGATCGGAGAATCCCTTGCGGGAGAACAGGTGAGCCCATCCAGTTCATGTCCTTCAAGTTCCCTGATCCTTAGCACCTGGGACTTCTCTTGGTTGCGCTACAGCGCAATACTGCTGGCCATCTGTCTTGAGCCAATGGAAGCATCGTGTCCCTGGAAGTGGTGTAACTCATCTTGCGGCGCTATTGAGCGTCCTCCCCGCCTATGCTTGATCAGCAGAAAACCAGATTGACCGAGTAAGGATTATTCCTTACCATCCGATCAATACATCCGGGAGAACACTCATGCCTGCCATCCACGAAATCGCCACGTTGACCTCTAAGGGACAGGTCACACTGCCCAAATCCGTTCGCCAGCTTTTGGGCATTGACACTGGTGGCAAAATTGCATTCGACGTGCGCGGGGGTGAAATCGTGGTCAGCCGCGTAGAAACCACCCACGAAGACCCTGCCATCGGTGCGTTCCTGGGTTTGCTGGAGGCTGATATCCGAGGCGGCCGCAACCTCACCACTCTGCCGGAAGACTTGGCGCAAACCCTGCTCGCCAACGCAAACCACCCTGTAAACCTGGACGAAGATATCGATGGTGAGGTCGCGATCTGATGCTGCGACATGGCTGGACACTGTTGTTCCATGAAGGTGTGACTTTACAGCTACGCAAATTGCAAGAAGCCGCCGCCCGGGCTGAGCAGAACGACCCGCAAGGTTTTGAGAGCAACGCCAACGTCAAGCTGTTTCGGGCATTGAGCCATCTGATCATGGAGGCCGTGCCTGCCGACCCGGGCCGTGATGAGTTCCGCCAAGGCAACACGCTGGGCACCGCCTACCGACATTGGCGGCGAGCAAAGATCGGTAGGCGCTTTCGGCTGTTCTTCCGCTACGACTCAAGATCCAAGGTCATCGTCTATGCATGGGTCAACGACGAAAATACCCTCCGGTCTGCAGGCAGCAAATCCGATCCCTACGCCGTATTCGAGAAGATGCTGGGGCGCGGCAACCCTCCTGATGACTGGGACGCGCTGACTGCTGCGACGCTTAGCGACTGGGACGAGCCCAAAGCATAAGTTGTGCAAATGGGCGAGGGAATTGCACGTTCTGCGCCAGCCCCGGGGCGTCCACTGTAATCCACTCGCAGCTGCTGTAAAAAGGGGTACATCTGCGGGTACAAATCCAATTTCTCATTCATAACCATTTGATTTATATGAATGTCCAAATGTTCTTTGGGGACCCTGAGAGCCTTTAGAGGATCGTGTCCCTGGAAGTGATGTAACTCATCCTGCGGCGCTACTGAGCGTCCTCCCCGCCTATGCTTGATCAGCAGAAAACCAAGATTGACCGTGTAAGGATTATTCCTTGCCATTCAATCAATACATCCGGGAGAACGCTCATGCCTGCCATCCACGAAATCGCCACGTTGACCTCGAAGGGGCAGGTCACAGTGCCCAAGTCCGTTCGCCAGCTTTTAGGCCTCGACACGGGTGGCAAGATCGCATTCGACGTACGCGCCAAGGAAGTCGTGGTCAGCCGCGTAGAAACCATCCATGAGGACCCTGCCATCGGTGCGTTCCTGGGTTTGCTGGAGGCTGATATCCGAAGCGGGCGCAACCTCACCACCCTGCCGGAAAACCTGGCGCAAACCATGCTCGCCAATGCGGGCCACGATGTAAATCTGGACGAAGATATCGACGGTGAGGTCGCGATCTGATACTGCGACATGGCTGGACACTGTTGTTCCATGAAGGTGTGACTTTACAGCTACGCAAATTGCAAGAAGCCGCCGCCCAGGCCGCGCAGAACGACCCACAAGGTTTTGAAAGCAACGCCAACGTCAAGCTGTTTCGGGCATTAAGCCATCTGATCATGGAGGCTGTGCCTGCCGACCCGGGCCGTGACGAGCTCCGCCAAGGCAACACGCTAGGCACCGCCTACCGACATTGGCGGCGGGCGAAAATCGGTAGGCGCTTTCGGCTGTTCTTTCGCTACGACTCAAGGTCCAAGGTCATCGTCTACGCATGGGGCAACGACGAAAATACTCTGCAGTCCGCAGGCAGAAAATCCGATCCCTACGCCGTATTCGAGAAGATGCTGGACCGCGGTAACCCTCCTGATGACTGGGACGAGCCCAAAGCATAAGCTGCGCGACTGGGTGAGGGATTGCACGTTCGACTCCCCCCCTTGGTGCTTCCACTGTAATCCACTCGTAACGCACATTGCGTTTCTGCGCCCCCTCATTCGACGGTTTGCCGGGCGACACCCGAGTGCTGCTGGACTGTCTGTCTCTACCACTAACCGGCAAGGCTTGACTCTACCGTAAGGGGCAGACTTTACCCTTGGCACTTCATTACCCGGAGTTTGTCATGAAGCGCAAACGCATGCTCGTAATCCTCGGCCACCCTTCGAACAACAGCTTTTGCGGCGCTGTGTCCGAACGTTATGTCGAGGCCGCCACGCAAGCAGGCCATGAGGTGCGCCTGCTGCGCCTGGACACCCTGGATTTCGATCCGGTCTTGCACGATGGCTATAACCAGATCCAGTTGCTTGAGCCCGATTTGATCGACGCACAGAACGACATTACCTGGGCCGAACACCTGACATTGGTGTACCCGATCTGGTGGGGCGGCATTCCGGCGTTGCTCAAGGGGTTCTTCGACCGCGTGTTTCTGCCCGGTTTTGCCTTCAAGTACCGCAAGGGCTCGCCCTTCCCGGATAAGCTGCTCAAGGGCCGCACGGCTCATCTTTTGGTGACCATGGACACGCCGCCGTGGTACTACCGGTGGGTGTATCGCATGCCGGGCCTGCACCAAATGCGCAAGACCACCCTGGAGTTCTGCGGCATAAAACCCCTGAAAACCCTGACCTTCGGTCCGGTATTGGGCTCCAAGCCGCAACAGCGCGAAGCCTGGCTCAAACAAGTCCAGGCAGTCGCCAGCCGCTGATCGGCCCCGGTCGGGCCGTGCCCCTGCGCTGCGCAGCCGAGCCTCCCTGCTGTGACACCTTGTCCAGGCTTCCCACACCCTGATGCTCGTGCAAAGATGTCGCGCGCCTGTACGAGCACGCGACATCTTTTCGCTTCTGATGCGTCAAAAAAGGGACTTTCATGTACATCGGCAAAGCGGCCCAGCTGTCGGGCACCACCGTCAAAAGCATTCGACATTACGAAGAAATCGGCCTGCTGCCCCCACCGCAGCGCGAAGGCAAGTACCGCATCTACAGCCAGCAAAGCGTAGAGCTGCTGACCTTCATCAAATGCGCTCAGCAACTCGGTTTCAAACTCAAGGAAATGCGGGCCATTCTGCAGGATCATCACGACCAGGAGCTGCCCTGGGATCTGGCCATGCAGGCCATCGATAACAAAAAGCAGGAATTGATGGGGCAGATCCAGACATTGCAGCAAGTGCATGACGGCTTGGTTGAGTTTGAGCTGAGCCTCAAAGATGCTCAGATGCAATGCCAGTTCGAACACCTGGAAAGAGCCCGCTGAATCCACTCCGCTGCCCCTGAACGGCCATAGCGCACGGTGCCGTTTTCAGCAGGCAGGCGCCCCGGCGATTTAGCCTGGCACAGCCCCCCCGGCTGCTCACCCTCTTGCACTGCTGGCTGCGGCACAATCGCGGCAAAGAACCACGGCGAAATCAGTGTGACCAGCAAAATGCTAATGAAGCCGCCGGATGACAGCGCCAGTATCACCAATACACCCAGGTCAATGACGGGTTTGTAGGCGCAGAACAGTAGCGCGACAAAGCCCATCGAGAAGATGAATCTGGTTGAGCGGTTTTTCTCAACGCTGAGCGAGAAGTGAATCAAGCGGCAGGCACATGTCAGCGTTAAGGATCTGGAGGCGTCGATCGAGTACTACCTGGAAACCTACAACCAGAACCCGAAGCCATTTCGGTGGCACAAGAAGGCCGAGGACATCCTTGCCTCAGTCGCTCGCGCGGCGCGAGCGCTGGGCAAATGATTTTCAGCGGTATTTGTGAAACACCACACTAGAACTCCACCTTGCCCCGCCCCATCTTGATAGTGCTGCGTCTGGCTTTTCCTTCGAGCCGGCGGGTCTTCGAGCCGAGGGTCGGCTTGGTGGGGCGGCGTTTTTTCTCGGTCTTGCCGGCAGCGATGATCAACTCGGCAAGACGCGCCAGTGCGTCAGCGCGGTTCTGCTCCTGGGTGCGGTACTGCTGGGCCTTGATGATCAACACGCCGTCACCGGTGATGCGACTGTCACGCAACCCTAACAGCCGCTCCTTGTAAAACTCGGGCAGCGACGAGGCCGGGATGTCGAAGCGCAGGTGCACCGCGCTGGACACCTTGTTGACATTCTGCCCGCCCGCGCCTTGCGCGCGAATGTATGTCAGTTCGATGTCGGCATCCGGCAGATGCACGTTATTGGTGATGGTCAGCATGACATGGCCCTTGTAATTGCCCCCCATTATTACAGCCTGCGCCGCTATCCCATAGCACCACACACAGTTCCTTGAATCAGCGCCGAAGTCTACCATTGCTGACCTCATGCACTTGTCTGGTTGCCATCCTCGGTATGTATCGAGGCATTCTTGAAATGCTGCCCTACAACGCGCTGAACTTTCAGACGGCAATACTGGAAAATACGCGCAAGGACCAATACCCTGCCAAGGATCCAACCTAGACGAGTTGATCATGTCAGGGACTACACCGTTTCAAACCCCGCGCTGGATGCGTGACCTCGTCCGCTTCCTGCCACTGAAAAGCCAATTCGTCCTGTCGGGCAACATCCGCGACCTCCAGGCTTGTGAGGTCGTTCCTGGCACGGTCACGGCCCAGAGCTTCAACCAGACCCTGTGCAACGCCTTGCTCGACACCGGCTATGGCCATGTGCTGGCTTGGGACCCGGTGGCTGGTTTTCGTGTGCTTGGCAAGCCCGGCAGCGACCCGGCACCTGGCCAAGCCCTGCTCCAGGAACTCGGCCTGACCCCGGTGAACGGCGCCGCGTCTGCGGGTATCGACCTGCTGGCCGCCACCATGCAGCGGCTGCTGGCCCGCACCGATACGCCTGTCGCCCTGATCATCGACTTCGCCTCGCGCCTGGCGGTACGTAGCGATTCCCTGAACGCGGCCGAGCATCAGCTGTTCACTCAGGCCTTGGTGCATGCCCACCAGGCGCGCAGCAGGCCCCAGCCACAAACGCGCAAGCCATTCTTCAATACGCTGCTGTGGCTGGTGGAGAAAGAAGGCGACCTGCCGGACTGGCTGCTGGTCGACAACCCCCGGATTCGCCACATTCCCGTCTCCAAACCTGACCAACTGGCCCGCCGCGCCCTGGCGCCGGCGCTGCTCAAGGGGCTCGCCGGTAGCCAGGAGGCGAGTCAGGACGCGCTCGCTCAGGCTGCGGACGCCTTCGTACAGAATACCGAGGGCCTGCTGCTGCTCGACCTCAGCGCCATCGCGCAACTCGCACGGGTCGAAGGTGTGCCCATGGTGCAGATCGCTGATGCCGTGCGCCGGTATAAAGTGGGTGTCACCGAAGACCCCTGGCTGCGTATCGATCGCCAGCGCATTCGCAAGGGCGAAGAACTGGTGCACCAACGGGTAAAAGGCCAGGACCACGCTGTGACCCACATGCTCGACATCGTCAAGCGGGCGATGACCGGCGTCGGCGCCAGCCGCAAGGGTAACCGTCCACGTGGCGTAGCCTTCCTGGCTGGGCCGACCGGGGTGGGCAAGACCGAGCTGGCCAAAACCATGACCAGCCTGCTGTTCGGCGACGAAAGCGCTTATATCCGTTTCGACATGTCGGAATTCAGCGCAGAGCATGCCGACCAGCGCCTCATCGGTGCACCACCCGGCTATGTCGGCTACGACGTCGGTGGCGAACTGACCAATGCGATTCGCGAGAAACCCTTCAGTGTGGTGCTGTTCGACGAAATCGAAAAAGCCCACCCGCGCATCCTCGACAAGTTCCTGCAAATTCTTGACGACGGCGTACTGACCTCCGGTCGCGGTGACCGGGTGTACTTTTCCGAGGCACTGATCGTGTTTACCTCCAACCTGGGCATCTACCGCCTGGGCGAGAATGGCGAGCGCGTTGCCAACGTGCTGCCGGGTGAGCCCTACGAGCAGGTTCGGGAGAAAGTCCACAGCGAGATCGACCGGCATTTCAAGCAGGTGCTCAATCGTCCGGAGATCCTCAACCGTATCGGCGAGAACGTCATCGTGTTCGACTTCATTCGTGAAGCGGTCGGCCAGCAGATCTTCGAACAGATGGTCGACGGCACCTTCAGGGACCTGCAGCAGCAGAAACTGCACGTGGCCATCGCCCCTGAGGCACGCCAGGCATTGCACGCTTTGTGTCTGCACGACCTGTCCAACGGCGGCCGTGGCATCCGCAACCAGCTCGAGGCGCATCTGCTCAACCCGCTGGCGCGGGCCTTGTTCGACCAGGACGCTCAACCTGGCGAGCATTTCACCATCAGCCGTCTGGGTGTCGGCGGATTGACCCTGGAACGTCGCTGACCATGGAACTGAGCCTGTCCCGTGTGCACTTCCCGATCACCACCCTCGGCCCAGGTCGTCGCCTGGGCATCTGGCTTCAGGGCTGCAGCATCCGCTGCCCCGGCTGTATTTCCGCCGACACCTGGGGGCCAGGCAAGCGCCGTGTGGCCATCGCACAGTTGCTCAAACAACTGATGCCCTGGCTGGCCGAGGCTGAGGGCATCACCGTCTCCGGCGGCGAACCCTTCGACCAGTTCCCCGCCCTGCTTGCCATGCTCCAGGGGCTTCGCCAGTCGAGTGCACTGGACATTCTGGTGTACAGCGGCTACTCGCTGGAGCAACTGCAACCCCAACTGCAACAAGCCGAAGGCCTGATCGATGCGTTGATCAGCGACCCCTTCGACCAGCGCAGCGAACAATCCCTGGCCTTGCGTGGCAGCGACAATCAGCGCCTGAACCTGCTGACCCCGCTCGGCCATGAACGCCTTGCCAGCTACCAGCGCCCCCTGCAACCCACTGACCAGGCCCTTGACCTGATGTTCGACGAGAACGGCAGCGTGTGGATGGCAGGGATCCCTCGGCGTGACGACGTACTGCGTCTGCGCGACCTTTTGAACGCGCAAGGCCACCAGGTTAGCACCAGCGCGCACCGCCCCTGACCGGAATTCGCCCAATGATTCGCTATTGCCCAAACTGCAACACCGCACGCCCGGTACAGGAAATGTTCTGCGAGGGCACCGTCGACCAGCACCCTTGCAACTGGGACCTGGCCGGGGAGCCGATCCACGCTGACGGCTGGCGCCCGCAGATCATCCATACCGTGGACAATCTCCCGCCGACGGACACATCTCCGGCGCCCGGCCTCGTCTGTGAAAACGGCCATGCCATGGACCCCGGCGACCTGATGTGCCTGCTGTGCGATGCTTCGCCGGCCCAGTCTGCAGCAGCCAACGGTGTGCCGGCTGCCCCGGTCAACGATGCGCCCGCAGCCAGCGAAACCTTGATCGACGGCTGGTCGCTGATCCGCCAGATCAGCAATACCGACGGCGTCCGCGAGCGTTACCTTGCAGTGCACCAGGAAACCGCTCGCCAGGCGGTACTCACCCTCTATCGACCAGGCGCGGAGCCGGACCCTGCGGTCTATGACGTGATCCGCCGTCTGCCCCGCGACCATGTGCCCGAGATCATCGCCACCGGCCGCTGGGATGGCCGCGCATTCGAAGTGGTCGAGGAACTGACCGGCGGCAGCCTGGCCGACCTCGGCGGCGTGATCCGTGAAGCCCACAGCGTGCGTCATATGCTGCGGGAGCTGGGCCAGGCACTGCATGCCTTCAACGAGGCCGGCTTGCGCCACCGAGACCTGCGCCCGACCAGCCTGCTGGTACGTGCCCATGAGCCACTGGACCTGGTGATCAGCGGCTTCGGCTCGGCGCGCCTGTCGGAATTCGACCTGGACATCGTCTCGCCCCTGGAAACCAGCCGCTACATGGCCCCTGAAGCCATCGCCGGCGGTGTGGCGGCCGCCTCGGACTGGTGGAGCCTCGGCATGATCCTGCTCGAGCAACTGACCGCGGGGGCCTGCTTCGAGGGCATCCATGCCAATGCCTTCCTCATCCATGTACTGGCCAATGGTGTCCCGATTCCCGACGACCTCGACCCACAGCTGAACCTGCTGTTGCGCGGCCTGCTGGCCCGCGACCGGCACCAGCGCTGGCAATGGCCCGAGGTCGAGGCCTGGCTCGACGGGCGCCCGGTGCAGGCGCCGGCTTCAGCCTTCACCGAACGCGACGACGGCGAAGGTGCTGCCTTGCAACTGGGCGATGCGCGCTACCACAAGCCGGCGGTCTTCGCCCTCGCCGCCGCGCACGCCGAGCACTGGCAGCAGGCGCTCGACCATCTGTTGCGCGGCGTCATCGTCACCTGGGCCGAGCAGCTCGGCCTTTCCCCTTCATTGCTCGCCGGCCTGCGCCAAGTGGTGCAGCATGACGGGCTGGAGGACGATTTCCGTTTGATGCTCGCGCTGAAACTGCTGAACCCGGAAATCCCGCTGATCCACCGCGGTGAGATCGTCACCCCGGGCTGGTTGCTGGAGCATCCGCTGGAAGGCTACCGACTGATCAGTGGCTCGGTGCCCGACCTGCTGGAGCAACTGCAGACCGACAACTGGCTTTCTCGCCTAAAACTGCGCGCCGAGCAGGTGCGTCAGCGTGCCCTGCATCAGCAGATCGAACTGGTCGAAGAGACGTTGAGGGTATACCTGCTGTCAACCTCGCGGGCAAAGCTGGCCAGCGAATGGCAGGCGCGCCAACGCCTACTGCCGGATACCACGCACCCCGGCCTGCTGGCGTTGGCAGAACGACGGATCATCGCCGAGGAAGACCTGATCGTGTTGCTCAGCGCTTCGATCGGCCAGTTCCGCTCGGTGGAGGCGATCATCCAGGAAGCGGCTGAGCTGGCGAACAGCGTCGAAGTCGGCTGGTTCGACAACGACGCTGCCACAGCGCTGCTTCAGTCCCCGCGCCAGGATCTTTACCACAGCGTCGATGAGCGCATACGCGGGTTCGCCCGCTGCGGCGTTGCCGAAGTGGATGCATGGGCCGAGCAGTTCCGCCTGGAACGGCGCATGCCGCTGGCCCAGGTCTTGGTGCTGCTGGCCATTCCGGCAAGCCAGTGGCTTGAGCCGCAAAAGCAGCAGTATGTGTCACAGATTCTCGAGTTCTTCGAGAAGAAGGTGGTAACCGCAGTGATGCGCGGCCCGCTGGTGCGCATGACCATCGGCAAGACAACCGCCCGGATCGATCTCAACGAACTGCACAGCGAGCGCCACCCTGCGGCAGCCTTGCTCGACCACCTGCTGCTGCGCAACGAACGGCCCGTGAACCTGGACCCGGAATGCTTCCAGGCCATGCCGCAGATTGCCTCGCGCCTGCACGCGCTACACCGGCAGAGCGCATTGTACAAACGCGACACCGGCATCGACGGCCTGTACCTGGGCTTCCCTTTCCTGCTCAGTCGCGACCCGCGCGGCACCACGCGTACACGCATCATTCCGCTGCTGTTGTGGCCGGTGAAGCTGCTGCTGGAAGTGGGCAACCGCGGCCTTGCGGCCCTGGCCTTCGACAGCGAACGCGAGGAAGTGCGCCTGAACCCGGCGCTGGAAAGCGTCCTCGGGGCCGAGGCATGCAAGCGCTGGCGCAAGACGGCCGATGAGTTGCTTGGCCGCTCTTCGATCCGCGCCAGCGATGTGATGGATGCGTTCGGCATGCTTGCCACCGCACGCTCGCGCAGCATCGTCGGACTGCCGGCCAGCAGCGTGGAAGTGGTGCCTTACCAGGAGGAACTGGCATGTGCCGGCGTGTTGTTTCACGTCACCTTCATGGGCCAGGCCATCGGCGAGGACCTGCGCCAGCTGAAGTCACTCTCGCCTGCCGGCAGCGGGCTCGAGACCGCACTGCGGCTCAGGACCGACGAGGAGGACGAGGCCGTGGCCCCGCCGGCCGAACTGCACCGCTACTTCACCGTCGCCAGCGACCCCTCCCAGGAGGCGGCCGTGCTGCAAGCGCGCCAAGGCCCTGGTTTGCTGGTGGAGGGGCCACCGGGCACAGGCAAGAGCCAGACCATCGTCAACATGGTCGCCGATGCCATCGGCCGCCAACGCAGCCTGCTCATCGTCTGCCAGAAGCACGCGGCGCTGGAGGTGGTGTACAAGCGCCTGGTAGCCGAAGGGTTGGGGCAGCGTATCGTCATGCTCAACGACGTCAATCGCGACCGCGAACCGATCATCCGCAGTATTCGCGAACAGCTGGAAACCCTGTTCATCGGTGGCGACGAAGGCCAGAGCCTGCTCCGCCAACGCGAACAAATGGCGGCGCGCATCGAGACACTTGAAGGCGAGCTGGACCGCTTCCACCAGAGCCTGCACCGCCCGGACCCGGCAACCGGTTTGAGCTACCGGCGCCTGCTGGGCGAACTGATCGAGCTCGAAGACGGGCCGCCACCGCTCGAATTCCCGGCGTTGCGCCAGCGCCTGGCCGTGCTTGACGTTGCCAGCCTGACACGCCTTGAAGAAAACTGTGCGCCGCTGATACGCCTGTGGCTGCCTGCCCGCTACGAAGGCAGCCCTCTGGTGCAGTTGCAGCCGTTCGCCACTGACCGCTCCACTCTGCTGGCCTTTACCGACAGCCTGCAAGCCTTCAGCCAGGCTGAGCTACAGCGCCAGGCAACCCTGCAAGCACACCCGGCCAGCTTCGAGATCGACGACCCTGCGCCGTACCGGGCATGGATGGCCACCCATGTGGCTACCTTGCTCGGTCTGAGCCAGGAGCAGCGACTGCGCCTGGCCCGCTGGCTCCCCCTGTTCCGCAGCAAGGACGGCGAGCAGCTGCCGCGTGGCGAAGCGATGCTGAATGAGCTGCGGCAACTGCAGCAGCAGCTCGACCAACTGCCCGAAGGCGATTACCTGACAGCACTGTCGCCTGCCTTGAGCCTGGTAGACAGCAAGTCGCTGCGCGGCCTGGAAAGCGATTGCACCAAGGTCATGGCCGCTCGCTCCTGGCTAACGCGCATGAACCCGATGCACCTGCTCAGACGCAAGCGTCTGCACGATTTCCTCGAAGCTCAAGGTAATGACCGTGTGGATGAAGCCCTGCCAGGGCTGCGCGCGGCCATCGAACTGGAACAGCGATGGCGCCCCCTGCGCGCCGAACTGGCTGCACTTCACCAGGCCCTGGCCCTGGACAGCGTTGCCCCGCAGGCAGGCCTGGAGCTGGCGGCCTTGGTAAAGGCTGATATCCATCAGCTCGTCGAAGTCCAGGCGTTGGCGCAGGCACTGGCACAGTCGCCCCGCGCACGCCAGGCAGACGACGCCGTGCTTACCGGCGACAAACAACACCTGGAGGCCTTGCTCGGAGACCTGGATGCCTCGCTGCTGCGCCAAGGCGTGCGCCAGTCCAGCCTTGACCAGCTCAAGCGGCTCGAAGACTGGCTCGGCAACGAACTGGCTCAACAGCTGCGGCATGCCGTGGAACACAACCTGAGCAACGAACTGGCGCTCAGCCGCCTGCACGACGCCTTGCCCCACCTGGCGGCCTACCAAGGCTTCCGCGCCCGCGCCGGGCAGCTCGCCGAGGCTGACCTGGAGCTGCTCGCCCTGCTGCGCCAGCGCCAGGCGCAACTCGACCTGCTGCCCTCAGAGCAGCTCGACGCCGCCGTGCGCCGCCTGCTCAACCGCGAAGCGCGGCTGGGCTGGAAACACCGCATCGAACAGGCCAACCCGGAGCTGCTGTTCAGCCAGGAAGAGGCCCAGGCCAAGGTTGCCAGCCTGGCTCAAGCCGATACACGGATGCGTGAGCTCAACCGCCAACTGCTGGCCACAGGTATCGACCCCACGCGCCTGGGCAGCCGCAAGCAGTGGGAGGATGTGACCCGGCTGACCGGCAAGCGCTCGCGCCGGCTGCGTGAATTCCTCGAACTGGGTGCTCCGCTGGGGCTGATGACATTGCGCCCGGTATGGCTGATGAACCCGGACGTGGCCAGTCGGGTGCTGCCACTGAAGAACGGTCTGTTCGACACGGTAATCTACGACGAGGCATCACAGATGCCGGTGGAGTTTGCCCTGCCGACGCTGTTCCGCGGCCAGGTCACCGTGGTCAGTGGCGATGAAAAGCAAATGCCGCCGACGGCGTTCTTCTCCAGCCGGGTCGAAAGTGACGAGGCCGAACTGTTCGATGGCGATGAGCCTGACGAGGACGCTGACGAAGAACAACGCGAAGCCTTCGAAGACACCTGGAACCGCCGCGAGATCAAGGACTGCCCAGACCTGCTGCAACTGGCGCGCAACGCCCTGCCCAGCACCACGCTGCAGATCCACTACCGTTCGGCCTACCGCGAACTGATCGGTTTTTCCAATGCCTCGTTCTACGGCAACCGCCTGAACGTGCCGGTGCGCCACCCCCAGGCGAGCATTCGTCAGCTCAAGCCACTGGAACTGATGCAGGTCGAGGGCCTGTACCAGAACCAGAGCAACGCAACCGAAGCCGCGCGTGTCGTGCAGTACCTGGAGGCGCTCTGGCAGCTGCCTTACGCGCAGCGCCCGTCAGTGGGTGTGGTGACCTTCAACCGCAAGCAGGCCGAGCTGATCGAGGAGCACCTGGAAGCCCATGCCACCGAAAACGAAGCCTTCCGCGCCGCGTACGCCCAGGAGCGCGAACGCAGCGAGGGCGGTGAAGACATGTCGGTGTTCGTCAAGAACGTCGAGAACGTGCAGGGTGACGAGCGCGACGTGATCGTGTTTTCCTCCACCTTCGGCCGCAACAGCCAGGGCACCTTCCGCCGTCACTTCGGGGTGCTCGGACAGACCGGTGGCGAACGCCGCCTGAACGTGGCGGTGACCCGTGCTCGGCGCAAGGTGGTGATGATCACCTCGATGCCCATCGCCGACATTTCGGACATGCTCAACACCCAGCGCGCGCCGGCCAGCCCGCGCGACTACCTGCAAGGCTACCTGGAATATGCACGCGCGCTGTGTGCCGGCGAGTTCGACTACAGCGGCAAGCTGCTGGGCCGCCTGCAGACGGACCGCAGCACGCAGGTGCATGGGCACGACCAGGGCCACGACGGCTTCGCCAGGATCGTTGGCGCGTTCATCGCGTCCCTGGGCTGGAATGCCGCCCCGGCCAGCGAAGGCGACGCGTTTGGCCTGGATTTCGCCATCGCAAGCCCGCAGACCGGAACCTATGCCATCGGCATCGAATGCGACGCGCCCAGCCACGCCCTGCTCGAGCGCGCCCGGGCCCGGGAAATCTGGCGGCCCTCGGTACTGCGCCGGGCGATTCCGCAGATCCACCGCGTCTCGTCCCAGGCCTGGTATCACGATGGCGACAACGAGCGCGCCCGCTTGCGCGCGGCCATCGAGGACGCCATGCAGGCAGGGCAGCCGGTGGCCGCATCCAACGACAAGGAGACCTGCCAATGAGTGGCCCAAAGGTGGTGCGCATCGTCACCCGTGAAGAAATCATCGCCCTTTGCGAAGGCCATCTGCGCCGCCTTGATCAGACTGTGGCCCGCTGGGAAGCCCAGGCTGAAAAGCTTGGCCAGCTGAGCGAGCAGGAACGCGCGGCCACGCGGGCACGGCAAGCGCGGTTGCGCGCCTTGCTCACTGAGGACCAGTACCAGGCATTGCAGAAAGCCGTCCCCATCGAGATCGAACACCTGCGGCGCGACCAGCTTGCCCGCGAAGAGCGCGCTATTGAGCAAGCTACCGAGCAGCGCCAGCATCAACGCCGCATGAAGGAAAATGCAGCGCTTCTGCTCAAGGCCCTGGTCAGCCGCACCGACGCCGCCCCGCAGATGGTGCAAGCCCTGACAAAACTGGCCGATGGCGCCCAACTGGACAATGCCGAGCAACTGCTTGCCCAAGGCTTCGCCCAATTGAGCAGCAGCAACGAAGCGCAAACTCTGGACGAACAGCAACGCGCGCTGGCTCGGCGGCTCATGGATGACGCCCCCACGCCCAACCTCACCACGTGGCTGGCCGAGCGAGCACAAGCGACCCGCGACCCACGCCTGCAGCATATCGACCGGCACATCGCCGAGCTGCATCTGTTGCAAGGCACAGCCTGTGCTGAGCCCTTCGTACAAGCGTTGGCCCGGGCCGAGGCGCAGCCCCAGGCGCAACAGCGCAACTTGCTGCTCGACAGCCTGGTGATCGAGTTGGCTGACAAAAGCCGCGACTTCCAGCTGAGTCGCGATTCGCTCGCCAAGCTCCACGAACTGGCAAACGAAGTACAAACCCGCCTGGGCGCTGGGAACGAGGCCTTGCTCGAGCAGGTCCGCCTTTGCACGACCACCAGCCCGCAAGCCACGGTGAGCGAGCTGACGAGCCGCTGCGAAGCATTGCTCGCCATGCATGTGCAAGCGCAAGCCGCCCTCGCCCGTCGCGAAGCCATGCTCAAGGGCCTGGCCGAACTCGGTTACGAAGTGCGCGAAGGCATGACCACCGCCTGGGCTGACGCGGGCAAGATAGTACTGCGCAAGTCGGCCACGCCAGGCTATGGCGTGGAGCTGGGCGGCAAGGCCGAGAATGGCCGCATGCAGGTGCGTGCGGTGGCATTGAGCCGTGATCGCGACACGCAGCGCGACAAGGACATCGAGACGATCTGGTGCAACGAGTTCGGGCGCCTGCAGGCGATGCTTCACGGTAATGGAAGCGAACTGCTGATCGAGCGAGCGATGGGGGTGGGAGAGACGCCACTCAAGGAAGTGCTTGGCGCTGAAGACGAAGACATGGCTGCTGCCGGACAGCTACGGACGAAGTCATCATGAATGGGCACGATCTGTATGCCGATCTCAAGGATGTGCTGAGTCGTTACCGAATAAACGGGTAACTAGCCTGGGCTAATCCTGGAGCCGTTTTTCCATTACGATGGTGCGCTCAGCCCCATGAAACTCGTCGCGGATTTTCTGATAGCCCAGGGCGGCGTAGAACTTCTCAGCGGTAATCGACGATGGCACACGTACAGCCCCAATGCCGGCGTGGGCAGCGGTCGCATGAATGACATCCATCAGATGCCGGCCAATGCCGCCTTTTTGGTGAGCCGGGTCAACGAAAACACTTCTGACCACATCACCGTCAAGACCGGCAGTGCCAACGATGTTATCGCCCAGCAAGGCTACGAAAACCCTGCGCTTGGCAAGTTGTGCAGTGACGACTTCAGGAGCAAAGCTCCGCTCAACCTGAGCGATCACATCGGGCGGGTAGTCCTGTGAATTTGACTCACGCAGGGCGGCTAGAACTACGCGGCTAATCGCTGCTGCATCGTTGCGTGTGGCGGGACGAACGCGATATTCCATGCGCAGACCTCAATGCTAAAGGATCGCCGGTTAGCCCATCGCATTGGGCCTTCCCCGGACGTTTTCCAACAATTTCCTTCTTTGCTGTTCCCAACCAGCGCCGAGCGCTATCCGATCAGCTTGGTGGTCTCTCCATGAGGGCATCACCATCCCGCCCTTCGATCTCCCTTGCCAAAAATCGGCCCGCCGACTGAGCGCCCGCTCCTCCCTGCTTCAATGGCAACCGCTGCCCTGTAACCGAGCTACGTTCTGATCGATGCGGCCTTGGATCGTGCGCAAGGTGTCTGGCGTAATGACCTGTGGGTACAGGTTCTCGGCGATGCTTGAAAACTGGCTAGCCACCTCACAAATGCCGTCAATCATTCTGCCTGCAACCTCCGGGGGCACCTCGGCTTCCTCGGCAAGCCGAAGCATTTGTGTACGGGTAATCGACAGGGCCTCCCCCATTACATCCATCTGGTGATATCCACCTGGCCCCTCGCAAAAGGTCACATCGTAGGCCGGCGACAGTCTCCAATGACCGTCCTGCGACATGACGTAGGCAAAGTTCTTGGGATGATCATCTCTGTTGTTGAACGCTACATTGAAGACGGCACGTTCGAAGGCCACCGCCATCTCTCGCACGTCGTTGGTACACATCTGGGTTGCCCGCAGGAAATTGACGTAGTCCAACACGCCTGGAGACCGGTAACTCGCCCCCGTGAAGGCCGCGAGGCTTTGCATGGGCACGCGCAGGCCATCCTGACGATCAAATCGCTTGCTGGCAAACGCCGCCAACCCATCAGGCAGGCTGAAGTACTGCGTGTCAGGGGTCTCGATACCGCACATGCGCAGGCATTCGGCGTAGACCATTTCGACAGCGCACACCTCGGCATGCTCTTCCTTGGCCGGGAACTTGACCAGCCAGGCCTCAAAGCCCGCCGTCACGGCAGTTGTAAACCGGCCAGTTTCGGGATCACGATAGACGAGGGCCTTAGGCCTTGCACCTTGAGGCGAGCCACCCACCAGCAGCAACCTCTGCAGGAACTCACCGCCGTCTCCATGGAGCACTTCCTGCACTTCGGCGGCTAGCTGCTCCAGCGGGATGTGGACTTCAGACGCCTGCCCTTCGGGCGCCACGGGTTCAAACGTCATGGCCCCCATGGCATTACCACCGATATAGGCCAGCCGTTCCAGTGAGCCGATGCGCGCTGTGGTGAGCCCGCGGCGCCTGAACATACGGTCCATCAGCAACATGCCCCATCCGTCCGGCAAGGCGTCGTAAACAGGCCCTGGCAAGTACAGTTGGTGGTCTGGAAAGTCTCGGCGCAGTTGAGCCCCCTCCAGCGGCAGCGTGTAGGACGACAGCTCCAAGCCCCTTTGCCTGGCTTCATTGCTGTACTCGAACACAATCAGTGGACGACCGGTCAGGGCAGTCGTGGAGACCAGCGTGCCCCATTGCCATCGCTCCCCCCACCCTTCGTAGAAGACGTTCACCTGCTCAAGCATTGCCGGGCTTCCTCTTGGTACGAAGACGATTGGCGCTGTTTTCGTAGCGCCGGATATCCTCGATACTGTCCAGTTTTGGCAGGAACAGGCCTTCCAGTTCCTTGGTCCGGCCAAGCGCCATCGCCACCCGAACAACGTTCTCGAATCCGACATTGCGCCCGGCTTCAAGGTTGGACACTGTGTTTGTAGCGATGCCGGCACGCCCGGCCAAGTCCGCCTGTGTCATGTCCCGCGCCAAGCGCTCTGTGCGCAAGCGATCGCAGAGGCGCTTCACGACCTCACTCGGCTTGCTGAAGCTTAAATCCAACATAGTGTATACCTAGCCCGCTCTGTGCCAGTTAATCCACAAAATTATAGAATTAACGCCCGGCCCTATCAAGCGAGCTAATTCCCTTAATTTGCGTCTTATCGCTTGGTTTCTACATTTACCCACAATTTAGTGGATTTACGGACGCTTTGCACAGAGGCTTCGTCGGCGGTTTGAAATGGTTTGCACGATCCATTACCCAAGCCAACCCGAACCTTTTATAGCGCCACGTGCATGTGGGCATGAGGGCAGTGTCGCACGCCGTGTTGATGGTGTTCGCGCAGAGCATCATGGGAACCGCTGAAACCGTCTACCCTGCCCCGCAGCCAAAGGCTTAAGCCTTGCAAACTGACCACGCGGCCCCTTGGGAGCACTGTACATGTCTATCGACTTCAGACCCGCTCGAGTCTCGGACGCGCATGATATTGCGCGCTTCTTTCAACTGACATCGGAGGGCATGGCCGATTACATATGGAGCAAGCTCGCTGCCCCCGGAGAAGCACTGCTGAGTGTCGGTGCGTCTCGCTATGCCAGAGAACAGGGCGACTTTTCATACAAGAACTGCCTGATGGCCACTTTCGAAGGGCGCGTCATCGGCATGATGCATAGCTATGTCTTGCGCGCGACGCCTGACAGGCCAGCCGAGACCGACCCCGTCCTCGCGCCTTATTCCGACATGGAAATACCCGATACCTTGTACATATCCAGCCTGGCACTGGATGAGGCCTGGCGGAGCCAGGGGCTGGGCGCCCAGTTTCTTCGCCACGCCCAGCAGCGCGCTGACGACGCTGGCCTCGATGGGTTGTGCCTGATCGATTACGCAGAAAACCACGGTGCACGCCGCTTCTACGAACGTCATGGATTTCAGATCGTGAAAACCTGCCAGATCGTTCCGCACCCGATGCTCGGTGTAACCGGTGAAGCCTATTTAATGTATCGCCCTACTCACAACGTGCTCGAGAAACAGCCATGAACCAGAAACTGACCGTGTTCCGCGAACTGGATATCCAACCGCTGCGCGACCTGCCCTTCTTTGAAGAAGTTTTGGAAGGTACCCCTCACACGCTGACGTCCAAGTACTATCACGATGAACAGCAAGGTCGTATTTCCGGAGAATGGGAAGCCAGCACCGGGGCGTGGCGTATTGACTACAAAGTCTGGGAGTTCTGCCACGTTTTAAGTGGATGCTGCATCATCGAGCTTGAGGGTTGCGCCCCGGTCAAACTGGCCGCTGGCGACACGTTCATTATCGAACCGGGCGCCAAGGGCAAATGGACCGTAGTGGAGGACATGAAGAAGAACTTCGTGATCCTCTTGCCCGCGAACTAAGCCACTGAATGCTGGCTGAAGCCGACTATGCTGGTAGCAATCCACACGCCGGCACAGGGGCTGTTAAATGGGCAAGAAGCGCAGGTTCGGACGGGCTGCTTGGCTATTGCTACTGACCCACTTGCTGTTCTCGCCCCTGCTCCATGCGGACACCCCTCAGTCCGGGCCAGAGGTCGAGGGTGTGATTGCCGAGCCCGCTCCGCTGACCGTCATCAACCGCACGGTGCTGGTCTTTCGTGCGACGCTGCTGGGCGAAACACCCAAGGTGCGCGCCCAGCGCGCCAAGAAGGTCATCGAGGAAACACTCCAGGAAACAAACGACCTGGAGGTTCGCGTAGACCCTATTCTGCACAGCTACCTGGTGCTGCTGGGCGGGCGCCGTGCATTCATCGTGACGCCGCTGGATGCTGCGGCCGATAGCATTACAGCAGGCGAAGCTGCCGAGCAGGCCGCCGAGAACCTGCGCCTTGTCGTCGAGGAAACCCGTCAGGCGCGTAGTCTGCGCTTTTTGCTCACTGCGATAGGCTACAGCGCTGCGGCAACCCTGGTGTTCTTCATGCTGGTAAAGGCCGCAGGCTACTGTCGACGCAAGCTCTTGGGACTGCTGCCCAAACTGATGGGCAAACACTCCGAGCGCCTCAAGGTCGGCCATACGCAACTGTTCGACCTGCAGAACCTGTACTACCTGATCGACCGCTCACTCTGGCTGCTGTACTGGTTGGTCGTGTTGTTGTTCTGCTACCAGTGGCTGGGCTTCGTGCTGTCCCAGTTCCCCTACACAAGGTCTTGGGGTGAAAGCCTCAATATCCACCTGATGGAACTGCTCAACTACCTGGTCAGCGGCATTTTACGTGCCATGCCCGGCCTGGTAGTTGCGCTGTCGATCTTCTTCATCGCCCGTGGTATCAGCGCCTTCTCCAAACGTGTGCTAAGGCGCATGGCACGCCCAGGCACGTTGAAATGGCTGACCGCCGAAACCTTGCAACCGACCATGCGCCTGACGTCGCTGGCGATCTGGCTATTCGCCCTGGTGATGGCCTACCCCTATCTACCCGGCTCGGGTACCGATGCCTTCAAGGGTCTCTCGGTGTTGCTCGGTCTGATGATTTCACTGGGGGCGACCAGTGTCATCGGCCAAGGGGCCGCCGGATTGATCCTTACCTACACACGCACGATGCGCGTCGGTGAGTTTGTACGTGTGGGCGATTACGAGGGCACGGTGACCGAAGTGGGCATCTTCACCACAACCATACGCACCGGGCTTGGCGAAGTGCTGACACTTCCCAATTCAATGATTACCGGCTCGGTGACCAAGAACTACTCGCGTATCGTGGAAGGGCCAGGCTATGTGGTCGATACCGTGGTGACCATCGGCTACGACACCCCCTGGCGTCAGGTCGAGGCGATGTTGCTGGAAGCGGCTCGGCGCACCGAAGGCGTGCTGCAAACGCCCGCGCCCCAGGTATTCCAGACGGCGCTGTCAGACTTCTACCCCGAGTATCGATTAGTGGCACAGGCCATTCCATCTGAGCCCAGGCCACGCGCGCAGCTACTGAGCCTGTTGCACGCCAATATCCAGGACGTGTTCAACGAGTATGGCGTGCAAATCATGTCGCCTCACTACCTGGGCGATCCCGAGCAACCTAAATGGGTGCCCAAGGAGCAGTGGCACGCGGTCCCGTCCAAACCTGAAAACACCGCGTGAGCAATGAGGCCTCGGGTGCCGGTCGATCACCGGCCTATAGAGCGCCACCAGGGCATTGGAGACGGTGAAACCGATAGGGGTCCAAAGCGTGCCGAGCAGCGCCCCCATCACCAACCCGCTATGCACCCAACCACTTTGAGCACGGCGCAGAACCAAACTCAAAGGTCCAGCGCCCCTCGGAGCAAGGCGTCAAGCACGCGCGCGACGTCAGCACCATGCTCGTCCAGCAGGCACACCGGCAGCCCGTGCAAGGCAGCCTGCACACCGGCCAGCCCCTCGCCTGTCAAGGCCAGCGGACAAGCAATTTCCATCTGCAGCGAGCGCAAGCGCTTGGCCAAGGCAAGGCTCACCGGTGGCTGCAGCGCGATCACCAGTGCCGCAGGCTGCATCGCCGCACACAGCAGCGGGAGCTCTTCCAGGGGCTGCCCGCAGCCGAGCACTTCGATGCGTTGTCGCTCGCTGCTCAACAGCAGCCCGGCGCACAACACCTGGCATTCGGCTTGCCCCTCGGTACCTGCCAGCAGCACCCGTGGCGCATCGGCCTGGTTCATCTGCAAGCGCAGCAGCAGGCGGGCGCGCAAGAACGTATCGAGAAACAGCCATTGGCTACGCTGGCCTGGCGCAGTGCCTGAAGCCAGCTCATGCCAAACCGGCATCAGCACGTCCTGCAGCACAGTGGCCTTTGGCAAAAGTGTGAACAGCTGTCCATGTATAGCTTCCAGCGCCTGCGCATCGAATGCCTTGGAGGCACGCGCAACGGCGGCGCGCCAGTCGTCAAAGGCCGAGGGCTGCTGCACAGGCGCCACAGGCTGGCCGGCGAGCCTGTCGCCAACCTTGCTGATGGGCAGGCCGTTGGCGGTCCAGCGCAAGATGTCACGTATGCGCTGCACATCCTGGGCCGTGTACAAGCGATGGCCGCCCTCGGTGCGCTGCGGGTGTATCAACCCATGACGCCGCTCCCAGGCACGCAAGGTCACCGGATTGATGCCGGTCAGGCTGACCACATCGCGCATGGGTAGCAATTCGGGTGGGGTGGCGTCGGTCATAACGAGGGGTCATCCAGGTGGTTGCATATTCTAAACCCAGATGCACCTTCTGCGGCGAGCCTCCTTGGTTCATCATGCAACAAACAGCGCCAAAAGCTTCTGCACTGAAGCCTTCGGCGCACATCGCATACGAAATGTCTGTAGGTGAGCCCCATGATCAACGCAAAACTCCTGCAACTGATGGTCGAGCATTCCAACGATGGCATCGTCGTCGCCGAACAGGAAGGCAATGAGAGCATCCTTATCTACGTCAACCCGGCCTTCGAGCGCCTGACCGGCTATAGCGCCGACGATATCCTTTATCAGGACTGCCGTTTTCTTCAGGGCGAGGATCACGACCAGCCGGGCATCGCAATCATCCGCGAAGCGATTCGCGAAGGCCGCCCCTGCTGCCAGGTGCTGCGCAACTACCGCAAGGACGGCAGCCTGTTCTGGAATGAGTTGTCCATCACACCCGTGCACAACGAGGCGGACCAGCTGACCTACTACATCGGCATCCAGCGCGATGTCACAGCGCAAGTATTCGCCGAGGAAAGGGTTCGCGAGCTGGAGGCTGAAGTGACGGAACTGCGCCGGCAACAGGGCCAGGCCAAGCGCTGACAAAAAAACCTATACAAGAACGTTGACTTGTATAGATTAAGGCTTAGGCTTCAGTTATACCTGTACAGCAATACGATTTTGTACAGGATTGTCTGGAGCCCAGTATGTCAGCGTACTTACAGCAATTCGCCGAGCGCTTCGCCCGCCTTGATGGGGCTAACCTCGACACGCTGGAAAAACTGTACAGCGAAGATGTCACCTTTCGTGACCCCCTGCACCAGATACAGGGGCTGCAGGCCCTGCGCGCCTACTTCGAGCAGTTGTACGCCAACGCCAGCGATATCCGCTACGCCTTCACCAGCGCTGACGAGGTAAGGCCCGGGCAGGGCTACCTGCGTTGGACGCTACAGTTTTGCCACCCGCGCCTGGCCGGCGGCCAGCCGATCACGTTGCAAGGCTGCAGCTGCCTGCATTGGCGCGACCGTGTGCATTTTCACCAGGACTATTTCGACGCCGGTACCCTGCTTTATGAGCACCTACCCGTCATGGGCACTGCGATCCGCTGGCTCAAAGGCAGGCTGGCATGAGCCGCTGCTGGCTGACCGGCGCCAGCAGCGGGATCGGTGCCGCGCTCGCGCAAATCCTCCTGGAGCAAGGCCACCAGGTGGCCTTGGGCGGGCGCAACGCCGACCGCCTTGCCCCGCTGGCCGAACGGTTTCCCGGGCAGGTATTGCTGGCGATTGGCGATCTTGACAACCCGGAGCAGGTCGCCGGCATCGCTGCGCATATCGAGCAGGCCTGGGGAGGCCTGGACATGGCCATTTTCAATGCCGGCACCTGCGAATACCTGGAGCCGGGGCATTTCGATCCGGCGTTGGTCGAGCGCGTCATGCGCACCAACCTGCTGGGCGTCAGCTACTGCCTGGCGGCGGCACTGCCCTTGCTTCGCGCCGGCCAACGCCCCCACCTGGTGGTGATGGGCAGTTCGGTAACCTGGCTGGCCTTGCCCCGTGCTGGCGCCTATGGCGCGTCCAAGGCCGCGGTGCGCTATCTGGTGGAGTCGCAGCGAATCGACCTGGCTCGCGAAGGCATCGCGGTCACCCTGGTAAGCCCAGGCTTCGTAGACACACCACTGACCCGCCGCAACGATTTCCCCATGCCACAGCTGTGGTCTGCGCAGCGTGCCGCCCGGCATATCGCCAGGCGCCTGCCCCGCCGCCCCCTGGAAATCAACTTCCCCGGTCTTTTTACCTGGGTGTTGCGCCTGCTCGGGGCGCTGCCCGCGCGCCTGCGCCTGGCGCTGGGCCAACGCCTCGCCCGTCATGAACAGGAATGATGATCCATGCGTATAGCAATCATCGGCAGTGGCATCGCGGGGCTGACCTGCGCCCATTTGCTGTCACGCAAGCACGAAGTCACGGTTTTCGAGGCCGAGCAATGGATTGGGGGGCACACACACACCCTTGATGTGGTCTGGAAAGGCCAGCGCCATGCAATAGATACCGGTTTCATTGTTTTCAACGACTGGACGTACCCGCACTTCATCCGCTTGCTCGACCAGCTCAAGGTCCCTTCGCAGCCGACCGAGATGAGCTTTTCCGTGCATGACCCGATCACGGGCCTGGAATATAACGGCCACGACGTGAACACACTGTTCGCCCAACGCAGCAACCTGGTGTCCCCAGGGTTCTGGGGGATGATCCGGGACATTCTGCGTTTCAACCGTCAGGCACTGGCCGACCTGGACAGCCAGCGTATCGATGCCAGCACCACGCTGGGCGCCTACCTTCAGGCGAATCACTATGGGCAGCGCTTCATCGATCATTACATCGTGCCGATGGGGTCGGCGATCTGGTCGATGTCTCGCGCAGACATGCTCCACTTCCCGCTTGAGTTCTTTGTGCGCTTCTGTCGCAACCACGGCTTGCTGTCGGTCAACCAACGCCCACAGTGGCGGGTGATCAAAGGCGGCTCGCGCAGCTATGTCGCGCCGCTGTGCCGAACGTTCTCTGAGCGCATCCGCCTCAACTGCAAGGTTTACCGGGTCAGCCGCGACGAAGGTGGCGTGACCCTCGTGAGCGCGGCCGGCACCGAACGCTTCGACAATGTGGTGTTCGCCTGCCACAGCGATCAGGCCCTGGCACTGCTGGAAAGCCCCAGTACCCGGGAGCGCGCCGTACTCGGCGCCATCGGTTACGCCAGTAACGACGTGGTGCTGCACACCGATACTCGTCTGCTGCCACGCCGCCAGCGCGCCTGGGCCAGCTGGAACTACCGCCTGGGCGGCCCAGAGCAGGCTCCTGCCGCGCTGACCTACAACATGAACATTCTGCAAGGTATCCAGGCACCGACAACCTTCTGCGTGAGCCTCAACCAGACCGCACTGATAGACCCGGCACAGGTCATCGCCCGCTTCCAGTACGCCCATCCCCAGTACAGCGTTGCAGCGTCCGCCGCGCAAGCGTGCCAGGAGCAACTGCAAGGGCAACAGCACAGTTATTTCTGCGGTGCCTACTGGGGCAATGGCTTTCATGAAGACGGGGTGGTCAGCGCACTGAAAGTGGCCGCGCATTTCGGAGAGCAACTGTGAACAGCAGCCTCTGCCTGGGCTGGATCAGCCACCGTCGGCTGACGCCGCGGGTCCACGCGTTTCGCTACCGGATCGGCATGTTCTACCTGGACCTGGACGAACAAACCTGGCTGATGGGCCTGTCACGCTGGCTGGGGCGCTGGCGCCTGGCGCCGTTGTGCTGGCGCGAGACCGACTACCTGCCCGCTCAGACCCGCCAAGGCGAATCGCTGGCCCAGGCTGCACGCTTGCTGGTGGGGCAGGCGACGGGGCACCTGCCCGAAGGCCGGGTACAGCTGCTCACGCAACTGCGTTGCTGGGGGCTGTCGTTCAACCCGGTGAGTTTCTATTTCTGCCATGACCGAGACGGGCGCCTGACCGCGATCCTGATGGAAGTGCGCAACACGCCCTGGCGTGAACGCTTTCATTACGTGCTACCGGTGCAAGGCAACCTTGCCAGGCCCTTCAGCGTCGGCAAGGCCTTCCATGTGTCGCCGTTCATGCCGCTGGACATGGACTATCGCCTGCGCTTTTTCCTGGACGCGGACCATGTGCGCATTCACATGCAGAACTGGCAAGGCGGCACAAAGGTGTTCGAAGCCGACCTCGCCTTGCGCCGCACGCCACTGGATGGAACCGCGCTGCGTCGGTATGTCCTGAACTTCCCGTGGATGAGCCTGCGCACCGTCTCGGCCATCTACTGGCAAGCGCTCCGTCTGTTACTCAAACGCACGCCCGTGCATGACCACACCGCCTGCCAGGGTGACCTGGCGCTTGGCCAACCTTGCGAGGACCTTGATGATGTCGAATCCCACCCTGAGCGTTAGCAAGTTCGCAGGCCTTGCGCCACTGCTCGGCGGGCTGGCACGAAGCGCCGTGCTCGCCCAGTTGGGCAAGCTGCGTCACGGCCACCTGCGCCTGCTCAGCCACGGGCAGCAGTGGAGTTTCGGTGATGCCGACAGCCCGTTGCAGGCCGAGGTGGAAATCCTCGATGACGCCACCTGGAGCCTGATCGCCGGCAATGGCTCGATCGGTGCGGGCGAAGCCTACATTCACGGCTATTGGCGCAGCCCCGAGCTGGCGCTGGTGACCCGCCTGTTCGTCGCCAACCTTGAAGTGCTCGACGCGCTCGAGGGCGGCCTGGCCCGCTTGGGCCGCCCTGCCCTGCGCCTGCTGCACCGGCTCAACCGCAACGACAAGCGCGGTGCCCGGCGCAACATTCTGGCGCACTACGACCTGGGCAATGCCCTGTTCGAGCGGCTGCTGGACCCCACCATGATGTATTCGGCTGCGCAATTCGAGCACCCTGACCAATCACTGGAGCAGGCTCAGTTGCACAAGCTGGAGCGCATCTGCCAAAAACTCGAGCTGAGCCCTGACGATCACCTGCTGGAAATAGGCAGCGGCTGGGGCAGCCTCGCTATCCACGCAGCCACCCGTTACGGCTGCAGGGTCACCACCACGACGCTCTCCGAGGCGCAGTACAGCCATACCCTGAAGCGCGTTCAGGCCCTGGGGCTGGAGCAGCGTGTGCAAGTGCTCCGCGAAGACTACCGCGACCTTCAAGGCACGTTCGACAAACTGGTTTCGATCGAGATGATCGAAGCGGTTGGCCATCGCTACCTGCCGGTATATTTCCGCCAGTGTGCCTCGCTACTCAAGCCTGAAGGCCTGATGCTATTGCAGGCGATCACCATCCGCGACCAGCGCTATGCCCAGGCGCAGCGCTCGGTCGACTTTATCCAGCGCTACATCTTCCCCGGTGGCGCCCTGCCTTCGCTCAGCGTGTTGCTCGACACCGCCAGCCGGCACACTGGCCTTAACCTTGTGCACATGGAGGATTTCGGTCAGGACTATGCCCACACCCTGCGGCACTGGCGCGAAAACCTGCGTCAGGCTCGCACCGCGCTGACGGACCTTGGCTACGACGACATGTTCCAGCGCCTGTGGGAGTTTTACCTTTGCTACTGCCAAGGCGGTTTCGAGGAGCGCGCCATTGGCGTAGCACACCTACTCTGGGCAGCGCCCCAGGCACGCCGCGCGCCCTTGCCTGGCGGTGCCTGATGCCCAGCCGCTGGCTGATCGGCAATGCCCTCTGGCTGCAAGCCGGCTGGTGGATCTGCGTGCTGGGCGCCGAGCGGCCCTTGCTGTTGCTGCTGGTGATTCCGGGCGTGGCTGTGCACCTGCGCCTGTGCCCGGACATCGATGCCGAGGTCAAGGCTCTGTTGCGCGTTACCTTTATCGGCTGCGTGCTCGACAGCGCGCTGGGAGCACTGGGTGTGTTCAGTTTCGACGCCAGGCCCCTGCCGTTGTGGCTAGCGCTGCTGTGGTTGGTGCTGGCCAGCGGTATGCGTCACAGCCTGGCATGGGCCGGCAGGCACTGGCGAAGCGCTGCACTACTGGGGGCGATTGGCGGCCCTCTGGCCTATGTAGGCGGCGCCAGGCTGGCAGATGTCGCCTTGCCATTGGGCGCGCTGGAAACCGGCCTGCTACTGATGCCGATATGGGCTTTGGCCTTGCCGCTGCTGGTGCGGGTCGCGGCGAGGCGCTGACCGGCGGCATCGCTCGGAACAGTAGCGCACCTGCTCCCAGCAACGAGCCCAACGCTTGCGCCAGTTGAATGGCCGGCCACACACCACGCAAACCTTGCTGGGCAGAAAGCTCTTTTTCATAACGCCTGCCCCGCATCAAGCCGCGCCAACAAAGACTGGCCACGTAGCCACACGGCATCGCGACGGCCAGGGGGCATGCCATCGAGGCTGCGATAGACCAGGGCCAGGCGCGGGTTAGCCGAGAGCTGGGGGCGATGGCGAATGAGAAAATGCCAATACAAGGCATTGAACGGGCAGGCATCCTCTTCGGTCACCTGGTCAACCTTGTAACTGCAAGCCTTGCAATGATCGGACATGCGCTGGATATAACGACCACTGGCGCAATACGGCTTGGACCCCAGGTAGCCGCCGTCGGCGTGCATCACCATGCCAAGCGTGTTGGGCAGTTCGACCCACTCGAAGGCATCCATGTAGACCGCCAGGTACCACTCACAAATCGCGGTTGGCACGATACCGGCCAGCAGGGCGAAGTTGCCGGTAACCATCAACCGCTGAATATGGTGAGCGTAGCCCAACCGCAGGGTTTGCCCGATGGCTTGCGCCATGCAGCGCATGCGGGTGCGCCCGGTCCAGTAGAACGCTGGCAGCGCCCGGTCGTTGTTCAGGTGATTGAGCCCGGCATACGCCGGCATGCGCTGCCAATAGATGCCACGCACATACTCACGCCAGCCGATCAGCTGGCGAATGAAGCCTTCGGCTGCATTGAGCGGCACACGCCCCTCGCGCCAGGCTTTGTCGACGTCGTCGCACAGACGACGCACATCCAGAAGCCCAATGTTGAGTGCCGCACTGATGCGCGCATGAAACAGGTACGGCTCGCCTTCGGCCATCGCGTCCTGGTAGTCACCGAAAGCCGCCAGGCCGAAATCCAGAAAATGCTGCCACAACTGTTGTGCCTCGGCGTGGGTCACGGGGTAGTCGAAACCGTCGACGCCCCCGTAGTGGTCGCTGAAGCGCTGACGCACCAAGGCCACCACCGCTGCCGTGATGTCGTCCTGCGCGAAATGCGCAGCGAACGGGCCACGCAGCTGCCGTGGCAATGGCTTGCGATTGTCGCCATCGAAATTCCAGGCCCCACCTGCCGGGCTGCCGTCAGGCTCCATGAGCAGGCCGGTTCGCTTGCGCATGCCACGGTAGAAGTGCTCCATACGCAGCTGGCGACGTTCTGTGGCCCAGCGCCCGAAGGCTTCACGGGAGCACAGAAAACGCGTGTCGCGAAACCACACAAGCGGCAGTGCGGCATCACGCAAGGCCTGCTCCAGGCGCCACTCCCCGCACTCGGTCAGGTGGATGTGGGTGGCGCCCAAGGTTTGTTGCCAACGACGCAACTCACCCACGATGCTGCCGCTGTTACCCTCGGCGTCCAGCTTGACATAGTGCACCTGCCAACCCCGTTCACGCAGGGCCTGGGCAAAATGGCGCATGGCGCTGAAGATGAGAACGATCTTCAGCGGATGATGCGGTACGTATCTGGCCTCCCCCTCCACTTCCGCCATCAGGACCGCATCGCGAGCAGGGTCAAGGGACGCCAAGCTTGCCAGGTCGAACGACAGTTGGTCACCCAGCACCAAGCCCAGGCGCATCGTCCGGGCTACCACTGGCTGGTGAGCGTTACCGGTACGCGCAGCGGTGCGATGGGGCCGTCACGTTGCCCGCACATCTCATCGTGCACCACCTGCTGCACCAGCATGCACGGCACCGGCGGTAGGTCGGCCAGCAACTGCCGCAGTTCGGTCGTGGAGCGCACGCGCACGGGCTGCCCCTGGGCATCGCTCAATGTCACGGGGCCGGCGTCGGTCAAGGCACGCAGGAGATAGAAGCCCCCCTCCAGCGACAGCAGTTCAAGTTCCTTGGCTTCGCCGGTCGAAACCAGCTGGGTCAGCGCGTTCAGGTTCATGGTGTGCCCTCTGGCAGGCGGCGGAAGAACAAGGTGATCTGACCAATCTCCACGCCCAGTTTGCTCATGCTCGAGCGGTTGATCAGGGTGTCGTCATCCATGAGGTACATCCAGTCGTCCAGGTCTACCTGCCAGTGCCGCCCATCGACCGGCAGGTCCAGTTGGTAACGCCATCGCAGCGCGTTGCCCGCCACTTCGCCACGCGCCTCGCCGATCACGTCCCCCGCTGTTCCCCGCCAGCGCCCGGGGCCGTCCGGCACCAGCGTCCAGGTCCGCTGCTGGCGTGTACCATCGCTATAGAGAAAATGTTCGTCGAGGATCAGCCGCTCACCCTCGCGGCGGCTGTCGATGCGCACATGGAAGCGCTTGACCACCTCCCCGGAACGCTTCTGGAACATCCCCCACGCCTGAACCGGGCGCGAGAAGAACGCCGCCAGGTCCAGCTTCGGCTGCTCCTGGGCATAGTGCTCGACACCGACATTGCCACAACTGCCCAGAAGCAGGCAGGCAGCCAGCAACAGCGCTTTGTACATGTTCAGGCTCCTCGGTCATCGCCAGCCAGCCCAAGCAGCCGCTGACGCAATTGGGGGTCTCTGGCCCGCGGGTCGAGCCAGATGGCGAAGAAGGCCCGGGCGAACACCGGATCGTTGATCGCGTGGCTCAGTTTGCCGTCGACGTAAAAGCGGCAACCCTGCCCCGGCAGGTACAAGCCCGTGATGCGCATGCCAGGGCTCACGTCCACGAATGCCTGCTCAATCGCCCTGGTCCATGCCGCGCGTTGCTGTGCCGTCATGCTGCCGCCACCCAGGCGTTGCATTTCCTCGAGGCTGGCCTTGACCAGCGTGTCCCTGGACAATGAACGGTGATAAAGCAGCTCAAGGGCGAACGGCTGGTTCCAGTCCTGAACCGGGCCAACTGCCCATAACCGGGCGGTATACAGCCGCAGGCCAAACCAGGTGAAATCACCGGCGCCCAGCCGTTGCGCCGCAGGCAGCTCCGCTCGCCAGTCTGCCGCCGACGACATGGCGGCTAGCAGCAGGCACAGACAGGTCCAACGTGCAGGGTGCGCCATTCTGACCTCGAGCACTTTGCTAAATACTATACAATAGTAGACGCTTGTACAGATATTTGACGAGCCATGTATAGTTTTTAATGCCCAGCATGCATATTTCTGCAAGCCTCGCGCCCCGTTATCGAACACCCATGAAAGTCGAGATAGAAGGAATTGCTCATGCTGTACGTCGTCATGCTCGGTGGACGCCACCCACGGGCCAATATCGAGGTCCACGATGTGTTGTTCACCCAGGCGGACTCACTTGAACAGGCCTACCCACATTTGCGCCAAGCCTGGTTCGGGAGCCGAACGGGCTTGCACATCGACGCATGGATGGAAGTCGACGGTATTGACCACTACCGCCTCGAATTCAGTCAGGTAGCGCCTGGCCCACACGATCCCAGGTTGTTCTTCATCAACCTTGGCGGCTACGAGCCCGGGGTGTTTGGCGAGGCACACCGCTACCTGCTGGTGGTGGCGAAGGACAAGGCCGAGGCCAGGCAACTGGGCAAACAGCGCCTGCAGGCAGACTGGCTCAAGCCGCATACCGACGCGGTACTGGACGTCGACGATTGCCTGCCGATCGACTGGGTGAACGACCGTTACGTGCACTTGATCGAAGGGTCCCATGACGGCTTACGGCAGTACAGCGACTATATCCTGCTGTGAGCTCGCCCCTGCCATGTGCAAGAACGTTGGCAGGCATCACAGGACGAAGCGCCAGCGCCCAGCCAAGAGGACACGCCGATGAGCCTGATCAACGACCTTCACACACCCGCCAATGTGCTGGTCTGCGGGGCCAGCCAAGGGATTGGCCTGGCATTGTGCACGCAGTTGCTGGCGCGCGATGACATCGGGCTGGTGTTCGCCGTTTCGCGACGCGCCACCACCAGCCCTGCGCTGGATACCTTGTTCACAGAGCACGGGCGACGGTTGGTTCGCCTCGATTGCGACGCCCGATCCGAGCAGGCACTGCACACTCTGGCAGCACAGGTGGGCGCCTGCTGCGACCAGCTGAACCTGGTCTTCAGCACGCTTGGCGTGCTGCAAGAAGGCCCGGCGCGGGCTGAAAAAGCACTGACCCAGCTAGACATGGCGGGGTTGCTGAGCACTTTCACAACCAACTGTTTCGCCCCTGTTCTGCTGCTCAAGCATTTGCTGCCGCTGCTGCGTCGGCAACCGATGGCCTTCGTCGCCTTGTCGGCGCGGGTTGGGTCGATCGGCGACAATCACCTGGGTGGGTGGTACAGCTACCGTGCCAGCAAAGCCGCGCTCAATCAGCTTCTGCGCACTGCAAGCATCGAGCTGAAGCGACTGAACCCCGCATCAACGGTACTTGCATTGCATCCCGGCACCACCGACACCCAGCTTTCCCGACCCTTTCAGGGCAATGTGCCGCCGGGCAAACTGTTCTCGCCCGCGTTTGCCGCCACCTGCATCCTGGCACTTGTGAGCCGTCACGGCCCGGCGCAGAGCGGAACGTTCTGGGCGTGGGATGGCACGCCGATTCCCTGGTGACGCGCGCGGAGAGTTGCAGGCCAAGTCGATGAACCAGCCCTGAGCGAGAACGGTCAACCCTTTATCTGACAACGGCAGAAGGAAGGGTGGAACGAATGGTTTCGTTTGATCTGCAACGGATGCTGATAGGCGACTTCCCTTTTACCTTTCTGCTGGAAGTTGCTGTGCGTGTTTCAGCGGCCTTCCTGGCCGTGTTCTTCTTTCTGAAATTCAGTGGCCGGCGCGGGATCAGACAGCTGTCCCGGTTCGAGCTCGTGGTCATTCTCACCCTGGGCTCAGCTGCCGGCGATGTGACCTTTTACGAGGACGTACCGCTGCTTCCGGTGGCCTTGGTTTTCCTCACGCTGTTCATGCTTTACCGAGGAACGGTCTACCTCATGAGGCGAAACAGAACCTGCGAGGCCTGGATCGACGGGCTGCCGATCACGGTAGTGAAAGATGGCATGTACGAAATCCATTCGCTGCGTCACATGAACATTTCACCGAATGAGCTGTTCATGGAGCTACGCCAGCAAGGTGTCGAGCACCTGGGCCAGGTTCGACTGGGCCTTCTGGAAACCGATGGCGATCTCAGTTTGTACTTCTACGATCAGCAAGACACACGCCCAGGCCTGTCAGTGCTGCCGGTCGAGCATCGCCCGGAGTACACATCGCCGCCCGGCGCCGGGTTGCATTGCTGCGTGAGCTGTGGTTTCCCGGCCTACCATGAGCCTCATGACACCCTGGCATGTTCACGTTGCGGTCATACGGTCTGGTCGCCTGCATTGGATACCGTGCGCAACCGTTAGCAGGTTCTCCCCATACCGCCAGGCATCGAGCAGGAACTTTGCTTGCTGTTTGCAGGCCCTTATGAAAGGCCTATCAGCATGAGGAGAAAATGATGAGTGCACAATTGAACGGCAAGCGCGTGGCCTTTCTGGTCACCGATGGCTTTGAACAGGTGGAACTGACCGGCCCGCGTGAAGCCTTGGAAAACAGCGGCGCGGTAGTCGATATCCTGAGCGAGAAAGAAGGCACGGTACGTGGCTGGAACCATGACGAACCCGCCGACGCGTTCAGCGTGGATGCGACTTTCGACAGTGCGCAGCTTGACCTCTACGATGCCCTGGTGCTGCCCGGCGGTGTGCAGAATTCGGACACGATTCGCTTGATTCCCGGCGCGCAGAAGCTGGTTAAAAGCCACGATGCGGCCGGCAAGCCGCTGGCGGTCATCTGCCATGGCGCGTGGTTGCTGATATCGAGCGGGTTGGCCAAAGGCAAGCGAATGACCAGCTACAAAACCTTGCAAGATGACATTCGTAATGCGGGCGGTACGTGGCTGGATGAACAAGTGGTGGTCGATGGCAACCTCATCACCAGCCGCCAGCCGGATGACATCCCCGCCTTCAATGAGCAGTTGATCAAGGCATTGGCAGGCTGAGCCTGATTCTCTTCAGCGCGTGCTGGTCGCCCATGGCACCGACCAGCACGCGCTGATCACGCCAGCTGGATGAAAACCGAATAGCTGCCCAGCAAAACCCAGAAGCACAGGAAAATCCAGGGCGTGCGCAAGGAAAACAGCAGCGATTTACGGTGCCCTGCCTGAGAGGTCTCGGCCTCGCAGAACAGTGGCGACTCGTCATAGGCAAGGCCCATCATCGGCTCGCTGCGCAGCAGGTGGCTCTGCTTCATCTGCCAGTGCTCGATAATCCGGAAGGCCGCGCGGATGCCAGGCCAGGCGTTCAGTGTACTGAGCACGCCGAGCAGTGCGAGAAAAGCCGGCACCATCAAGGTGAACATCTCGCCCCAGCCTGGGTTCAGGTTGCCCATCGATGACACATAGGCAATCACCAGGAACGACTGGGCAGCAAGATAAGCGTCAGTGCGGTTGGCCAGGATGGTGGTCTCATACTGAATTTCGCGCCGATAGAAATCCAGCCGCTCCTTGGGCGTACCGAACATCCTTTCATTCCTCTGGTCGATCTCATGTTCCGGCGTGGAAGGCGTGATGATTCGAGGCACTGCAGACTCCTTGATAACGTGGGCCTCACCCATGCCAGCAAGCCCCGTCAGCGGTAGAGCCATGCGGTTGGTAAAAATTCACTGGAAGTGGGTGCATCAACCGCTCGTCGCTCAGCACGAAGATCCACTTCAACACTGGCTTGCCGCGCCTTTCGAACGGAAATGAGCGTTTCAACCTGCAGGAGCTTCCAGCATGAGCGACTACCCTACCCCTCCATTCGCCTCCCAACCGCAAAGCGTTCCAGGTTCCCAGCGCAAGATGGAGCCGTATCCGGACTGTGGCGAGCAGAGCTACACCGGCAACAATCGCCTCGAAGGCAAGATTGCTTTGATAACTGGTGCTGACAGCGGCATCGGCCGTGCGGTAGCGATTGCCTATGCCCGGGAAGGCGCTGACGTAGCCATTGCCTATCTGAATGAACACGAAGATGCGCAGGAAACAGCGCGCTGGGTCAAAGCGGCTGGCCGCCAGTGCCTGCTGCTGCCCGGCGACCTGGCACAGAAACAGCATTGCCATGACATCGTCGACAAGACCGTGGCGCAGTTTGGTCGCATCGATATCCTGGTCAACAATGCCGCGTTCCAGATGGCCCATGAAAGCCTGGACGACATTGACGACGATGAATGGGTAAAGACCTTCGATACCAACATCACCGCCATTTTCCGCATCTGCCAACGCGCTTTGCCCTCGATGCCAAAAGGCGGCTCGATCATCAACACCAGCTCGGTCAACTCTGACGACCCGTCACCCAGCTTGTTGGCTTATGCGGCCACCAAAGGGGCCATTGCCAATTTCACTGCTGGCCTTGCGCAATTGCTGGGCAAGCAGGGCATTCGCGTCAATAGCGTCGCGCCCGGCCCGATCTGGACACCGCTGATACCGGCCACCATGCCTGATGAGGCGGTGAGAAATTTCGGTTCCGGTTACCCGATGGGGCGGCCGGGTCAACCTGTCGAGGTGGCGCCAATCTATGTCTTGCTGGGGTCCGATGAAGCCAGCTACATCTCGGGTTCGCGCTACGCCGTGACAGGAGGCAAACCTATTCTGTGAACGTGCTGCCGGGGCTTGCTGACGCGGGCCTCGGTGCCTCTGGCAGAGCGGTATCAAGCCCCGCCCCTGAAGCGCACCCTGCCAGACGTCATCGCCATTGAACCCTGCCGCCCACTGCCACTCAACTCCATGCAAGCCATTTTTCATTCGCCCGCGACGAGGTGACACCATGAATGCTATCGACCTGCTGGTTCAAGACCATAAATTGGTCAAGAAGCTGTTGGAAGAGCTCAGTGCGACCACAGAGCGTGCCGTAAAGAAGCGCGCCGAACTGCTGCATCGCATCGAGCAGGAACTGCAGATCCACACCGCTCTGGAGGAGGACATTCTCTACCCGGCAATCAAGAAAGCCGGTGGTAAAGAGGAAGCCAAGATGTATTACGAAGCCAAGGAAGAACACCGGACTGTCGACGCCCTGGTGCTGCCTGATCTGCTACATACGCAAACAGGCACCCTTGAATTCGCCGGTCGGGTCAAGGTGATGAAGGAGCTGCTTGAGCATCACATCGAGGAAGAGGAAGAAGAGCTCTTTCCCACCGCGAAAAAGCTGCTCGGAAAAGACCAACTGGACGAGCTGGGGCTCGCCATGCAAGCCCAGAAAAAACTACTGAAGGGTGAGCAACGGGCCGCGTGAATCAAAGGCGCCAGGCCAGGTCGGGCACGATCGACCCGGCCTGGCGCCATGGATTAATGTTTGGGACTCGCTTCGATGGAGAGCTGGATCGACTTACTGGAGTGGCCAGCCATGCTGGTCACGGTGGTGGCAGCCTGGTGTATCGGGTCGCACCGTCCAGGACGGCGCATGGTGGGCTTCTGCTGTTTTATCGCCAGCAACATACTGTGGTCAGTCTGGGGGTGGCATGCCCAGGCCTGGGCTTTGATTGTGCTGCAGCTTGCGTTGTGTGTCATGAACCTGAGGGGATGGCGCAAGAATAAAAGCGCTTCAACGAAAGCGCAGGTCACACTTGCCGAGCATCCCTTCGCACCGCCTGAGGAGGGACGCCAAACCCACGGATGAACACCTCGCGCATGTGCCGGCGGTCCCTGAACCCGGTTTCCTTGGCCACCACCTCCAGGCTGTGCCGGCTCTGCTCGATCATCAGCCGGGCAGCCTCGAGCCGCAGGCCCTCGATGGCCTTGGCGGGTGATTGCCCGGTCTCGGCAGTGAATACACGGGTGAACTGCCGAGGGCTCAGGTGCGCCACCTGGGCCAGCTCTTCCACGCTCAATGGGCGGCTGAGGTGACCGCGCGCGTAATCCAGCGCGCTCTGGATACGGTCAGTCCTGGGCGACAGCGACAACAACTCGGAATGTTGGGACTGCCCACCAGAACGGCGTTGATGCATGACCATCTTGTGCGCCACCGACCTGGCCATCTCGTTGCCCAGATCCTTTTCCACCATGCCCAGGGCCATGTCCAGGGCGGCGGTCATGCCGGCGGACGTCCATATCGACCCATCGACGATGAAGATCCGGTCTTCCTCGACGTCGATTTTCGGGTGCAACTCACGCAACTTGTTCGCGTAGGCCCAGTGGGTTGTAGCACGCCGCCCATCCAGCACCCCGGCCTGTGCCAGTACGAAACAGCCGGTGCAAAGACCCGCAGTGCGCCGCGCAGCGTCGACGAAGCCCCGCACGCTGGCCAGCACCTCTTCACCAGGCGGTGTCAACGGCGTCAGCGTACCCGTCACCATCCAGGTGTCAGCCAGACCAGGGGCGGCCAAAGGCAGCGTCTCGACAGACATCCCCAACGAGGAGCGCACCGTGCCGCCACCGACAGAAAAGTTCTCGAGCCTGTAAACCGCTTTGCCGGCGACGATGTTGGCAAACTCGAACACGGTTTGCGTTGCCAGGGACATGATCTGAAAGCCTTCGGTTAACAAATAGCCGACCCGGTGCATGGTTGAACCTCACTGAGCAATGTCCTGAAACACTACCATATACGTCCTTTAAGACAACAACCGTCTTCTGCATCATGGCTCCACCCACTCAAAGCAACGGAGTATCACCATGGCACAGGCATTCAAAGGCACCGCGCTTGTTACCGGCGCTTCCACCGGCATCGGTTCGCTCTACGCAGAGCAGTTGGCACGCCGTGGTTATGACTTGGTACTGGTGGCCCGCAACCGGGAACGCCTTAACGCATTGGCGGGCCGGCTTACTAGCGAAACCCGGCAGAATGTGGAAGTGTTCCCGGCCGACCTGGCCAATACAGATGACCTTGCCAAGGTAGAACGCAAACTGCGCGAAGATGCCAGCATCAGCATGCTGGTGAACAACGCCGGCATCGGCACCCATACCAGCCTGCTGGAAAGCGATGTCGAGCGCATGGCCGAAATGATCAGCCTGAACGTGACCGCCCTCACCCGCCTGACCTATGCGGCTGTACCTGGCTTTGTGGCGCGTGAGCGGGGGGCGATCATCAATATCTCGTCCATCGTCAGCCTGGCGCCAGAACTGCTCAACGGCGTCTACGGCGGCAGCAAGGCGTACGTCACTGCGTTCACCCAGTCCTTGAACAAGGAGCTGGAAGGCAAGGGGGTGCAGGTGCAGGCGGTACTGCCCGGGGCCACCGCCACTGACTTCTGGCAAATCGGCGGCTTACCGGTCGAAAACCTCGATCCCGGCATCGTGATGTCGGCCCAGGACTTGGTGGACGGTGCGCTGCAGGACTTCGACAACGGGGTGCTGATCTCCTTGCCGTCAATGCAAGATCTGCAAGCCTTCGACCAATACGAAGCTGCCCGCCAGGCCTTGTTCGGTCAGTTGTCCAGCAACCAGCTAGCACCGCGGTACAGCGCCAGCTGACCGTTGCGCGTGAGGCGCTTACACTTGGTAACGAGCGCCTCACACCATTTTCACTGTAGGAGAGAAAGTCTTGCGCTATTTGGCCAGTTTATCGCCTTAATCGAAACGACTAGCCTGAGCTCACTTTTCCCCTACCCAAGAGGTTGCGCCAATGAAGGCTGTCGTTTACACCCAACCCGGTTTGCCGATCCAGGACCCGCAGTCGTTGTATGACGCGCAGTTGCCCGAACCCAAGCCGGGAGCCCGGGATCTGCTGGTCGAGGTAAAGGCCATTGCTGTCAACCCGGTCGACACGAAAATCCGCGCGAGCCGCGGCGGTGAGCAACCACAGGTTCTCGGCTGGGATGCGGTTGGCGTTGTTCGCGAGATTGGGCCAGAGGTCACGTTGTTCCAACCTGGCGATGAGGTTTTCTACGCCGGTGCCATCGACCGTGCTGGCAGCTACAGCGAGCGCCATGTGGTGGACGAGCGTATCGTCGGACACAAACCCCGCAGCCTGGACAACGCCAGTGCCGCAGCCCTGCCCCTTACTTCCATCACCGCATGGGAGCTACTGTTCGACCGCCTGGGTATTGAGGAAAACGGGGGCCAGGGCCAAAGCCTTCTGGTGATCGGAGCCGCCGGCGGGGTGGGCTCGATCCTGGTCCAGCTCGCCAGCAAACTCACACAGCTGGTTGTCATCGGCACCGCTTCAAGGCCTGAAACCCAAGCCTGGGTCAAGGAGCTGGGGGCGCATCATGTCATCGATCACACCAAACCGATCCCCCATCAACTGGAAGCGCTCAAGTTGGACCCGGTCGATCATGTGATCAGCCTGACCCATACCGACACCTACCTCCCCCAACTGGTCGAAGTGCTTCGTCCACAAGGCAAGCTCGCGCTGATCGACGACCCGGCACAACTGGATGTCATGCCGCTCAAGCGCAAATCCCTTTCCCTGCACTGGGAGCTCATGTTCACCCGTTCGCTGTACCAGACCGAGGACATGATCAAGCAGCATCAACTACTCGATCGCATTTCACAGCTGGTCGATGATGGGGTGCTCAAGACTACCCTCGGCGAGCACTACGGCACCATCAACGCCGAGCACCTCAAACGCGCTCACGCCTTGATCGAGAGCGGGAAAGCACGCGGCAAGATTGTTCTGGAAGGCTTCTGATAGCGTTCCGGTTCCGAGGCAAGGCTCAGCTTTCATGACCACCCCGTACTCCGCTTCGCGAATGCACAAGCCGTGAACCATTACCTGAAAGGAACGTTTCACGGCGGCTGCCGGCATTCTCAAGGCTTTGCAGTGCGCCCTTTTTTCCATTGCGCCCTGGAGACACCTTCAGAGTAACCGGTGACACCGATCGCTACCTGCTGAATGCGGCCGCCATGCTGAAGGAAGGCCTCGACCTGCTCGCAGATGCGCACATGGGCTTTTTGGGCCGCGTTGGGGTACGTCTGGGACATGTTGGCCTCTCGGTTATGAGCCACTGAACGACAGTCACCCGAGCAGGCACTATACACCCTGCATTGCCATCAGGGCCTGAAGCCTGCCAAAACCCTGCTTTTGTCGACCGGAGGGGCCATGGCCATGCTGGGCTGCATGTGCCCACGCCCAAGAATGCTTGCCTGTACATATGGTAATACGTATATTCGGTTTTCCATATATTCAGGCGCCCCCATGATCACTCCGCCCGATGTCTTCAAGAGCCTCTCTGACGAAACCCGCGCTCGCGCCACCCTGCTTATCGCCAGCCTGGGCGAACTGTGCGTCTGCGAACTGATGTGCGCGCTGGACGACAGCCAGCCCAAGATCAGTCGCCATCTGGCACAACTGCGCAGCAATGGCATGCTGCTGGACCGCCGTCAGGGCCAGTGGGTGTATTACCGCCTGAATCCGGAGCTGCCTTCCTGGGTTCACGAGATGCTGCAGGTCACCTTGCAAGCCAATTCGCAATGGCTGGCAGACAACGCCCTTCGGCTGAAGAACATGGACGGCCGCCCCGTTCGTGATTCGGCCTGCTGCTGATCATCACCAAGCGAGATATTCATGCTGCCCGCCATTGCTGTCTTCGTGTTCACCCTCATATTGGTCATCTGGCAGCCCAAGGGGCTCGGGGTTGGCTGGAGCGCCGCGCTAGGCGCCCTCATTGCCCTGGCTACAGGCGTGGTTTCGCTGCATGACATCCCTGCCGTATGGGCCATTGTCTGGAACGCCACCGCCACGTTCATCGCGATCATCATCATCAGCTTGCTGCTGGATGAGGCAGGTTTCTTCGAATGGGCCGCATTGCATGTGGCGCGCTGGGCAAACGGCGGTGGCTACCGCCTGTTCGCCTTCTGCGTACTGCTCGGCGCCGCTGTATCGGCCCTGTTCGCCAACGACGGTGCGGCGCTGATCCTCACCCCCATCGTCATGTCGATGCTGCTCGCGCTGCGCTTCTCACCTGCTGCGACACTGGCCTTTGTCATGGCAGCAGGCTTCATTGCCGACACGGCAAGCCTGCCGCTGGTGGTTTCCAACCTGGTCAACATCGTCTCCGCCGACTACTTCGGCCTGGGCTTCGCCGAATACGCATCGGTGATGGTGCCGGTGAATATCGCCAGCGTGGCGACCACCCTGCTGGTGCTTTTTCTGTTTTTCCGTCGTGATATCCCCAAGCAGTACGCGCTCGATGCGCTGAAGGCGCCGAGCGAGGCAATTCATGACCACGCCACCTTCAAAGTCGGTTGGTGGGTGCTGCTGGTGTTGCTTGCAGGCCTGTTCGTACTGGAACCTCTGGGCATCCCGATCAGTGCGGTGGCCGCCGTCTGCGCCGCAATCCTCTTTGCCGTGGCCGCTCGTGGTCACCGCATCTCAACCCGTCGCGTGCTGCGGGAAGCGCCGTGGCAGGTGGTGATCTTTTCTCTGGGCATGTACCTGGTGGTGTACGGCCTGAAGAACGCCGGCCTTACGGACATGCTCACCCATCTGCTGGACTGGCTTGCCGGGCAGGGACTGTGGAGCGCGGCCATTGGCACCGGGTTGATCTCCGCGCTGCTGTCCTCAGTCATGAACAACATGCCCAGCGTGCTGATCGGCGCATTGTCGATCCAGGCCAGCGGCGCAGAGGGCCTGGTACGTGAGGCGATGATCTACGCCAATGTCATCGGCTGCGACCTTGGCCCGAAAATCACCCCGATCGGCAGCCTCGCCACGCTGCTTTGGCTGCATGTGCTGGCGCGTAAAGGCATGCGCATCACCTGGGGTTACTACTTCAAGGTCGGCCTGCTGCTCACGGTACCGGTTTTGCTGATCACCCTTTCTGCTCTGGCACTGCGCCTGAGCCTCTGACGTTCGCCACCCAGCGGAGGAGCCCTCCATGCGAGTCCTGTTCATGTGCACGGCCAACAGCTGCCGCAGCATCCTTTCCGAAGCAATGTTCAACCACCTGGCACCGCCCGGTTTCGAGGCGGTCAGCTCTGGCAGCTTCCCCAAGGGCCAGGTGTTGCCACGCAGCCTGAGCACGTTGCAGCAAGCCAATATCTCGACCAAGGGCCTGAGCAGCAAAGGCAACGATGCGTTCGAGGGCAACCCGCCTGACATCGTCATCACCGTCTGCGACAAGGCCGCGGGCGAAGCCTGCCCGGTGTATTTCGGCCCTGCGCTGAAGTCGCATTGGGGGCTGGAAGACCCGTCCGATGTCGTGGGTGACGAAGCTTCGGTCGATGCGGCGTTCCGGGCCACACTGGCCCGCATCGAATCTCGCTGCCAGGCCTTCTTCGCACTGCCGTTCGATCAACTCGACCGCGCGCAGCTCAAGCACGCGCTGGATCGCATCGGCTCGCTTTGAACAGGAAAAATACATGTCCGAGCAACTGCCTAACCTCGACCTCACGCTGTTCGACCTGCCACCTTCGGCAACCCCGACCAGCGAACACAAACCACGTATCCTGCTGCTGTACGGGTCTACCCGAGAACGCTCCTTCAGTCGCTTGCTGGTAGAAGAAGCCGCACGCCTACTGGAGCACCTCGGTGCCGAAACCCGCACCTTCGACCCGTCGGGCCTGCCGCTGCCTGACGATGTACCCGTAGAGCATCCCAAAGTGCAGGAGCTGCGTGACCTGGTGCAGTGGTCAGAAGGCCAGGTGTGGTGCTCGCCGGAGCGCCATGGGGCGATGTCGGCGGTGTTCAAGGCACAGATTGACTGGATTCCCTTGGCGCTGGGTGCGCTGCGTCCCACCCAAGGCAAGACCCTGGCCGTGATGCAGGTGTGCGGCGGCTCGCAGTCGTTCAACGTGGTCAACCAGTTGCGCGTGCTGGGCCGCTGGATGCGGATGTTCACCATCCCGAACCAGTCTTCGGTTCCCAAGGCTTATCTGGAGTTCGACGACGCCGGACGGATGAAGCCATCGCCCTACTACGATCGGGTGGTTGATGTCATGGAGGAGCTGGTGAAGTTCACCGTCCTGCTACGCGACCGTCAGGCATTCCTGGTGGACCGATATTCAGAACGCAAGGAAAGCGCCGAGCAGCTATCTGAGCGGGTCAATCAGCGATCAATCTGAAGCAACCTCGGTTCAAGACAGTGGAAACGACAGGGTAGCGGCCAGCCCGCCAGCCGATCTGTTTTCAAGACGTACCTGCCCACCCATGCGGCCGATGATGGTCGCGACGATGGAGAGCCCGAGGCCAGCACCATTTGGGCTATTGCGGCTATAAAAGCGTTCGAATACACGGGACAGGCTCTCCTCATCGATACCCGTCCCTTCATCCTCGACGACCAGTTCGACGCTGCTGTCCAGGCGCCGCAGTGACACGGCTATGCGCCCACCAGGCGGTGAGTGTTCTACCGCGTTGGACACAAGGTTCTGTAGCGCAATGCCCAGCGCGCCAGCGTCGATCTGCAGGTGGTGGTCCCCTTCGTCGATGTCCAGCGAGGGTTCCAGGCCACGGTCCAGTATCCATGGCGCCAGTTCAGCCAGGGTTTCGGTGACGACTTCGGCAAGGTCGACCCGGGTGCTGGCTCGCTGCCCCAGTTTTGGCTCAACGCGGGCCAATGTCAGCAACTGGTTGACCACCCGTGTCAGCCTATCGACCCCGCCCACAAGAAAGCCCAAGGCTTTCTCGCGCTCGGCATCATTGCTGGCGGCCAGCGCGTTCTGCGCGTGCAGCCGCAGTACGGCCAGAGGCGTACGCATTTCGTGGGCAGCATCGGCAATGAAGCGATGTTCACGTCGCAGCAGATCGTCGATTTGCGCCAGCAGGCGATTGATGGCCGCCTGCATGGGCTCCAGTTCAGTGGGAAGCGGTACCAGTTGCAGCGGCTCCAGCGAATCGGCATGGCGCCTGCGGATGACATTGGCCATGTTCTGCAGTGGCCGTAGCCCCCAGCCGATCGCAGCCCACACCAGCAGTGCCAATGCCAGGCTGCCAAGCAGGAACGGGAACAGCGTGTGGCGAACGATGCGGTCGATCAGGTCGTAGCGCACATCATCACGCTCACCCACCCATATAAGCCAGTGTTTTTCCGGCACCGGCAAAACGAAACCGCGCCATTGTTCACCACCACTGGAAAAGTCGTAGAACCCTGGAGCAGTGGGTGGTGGGTCAATTGACGGCGCACTGGGTGTATGTACCAGCAATGCCATGCCTTCACCCCAGACCTGGAACGCCAGCTTGCTTTCGTAAGGGTGGCCCACCTGGTGCCGCCCCGCTTTGCCCAAGGCATCGTTGAAGGCCTGATACAGCGCCTCACGCGAGCCCTCTTGTACCGGCATGCTCATGACGCCTTGCAGCAAACGCGCATTCTGGGCGAGATGCGCGTCATACACCTCGTTAATTTCGTGGCTGCTGTCATGGTAGTTATAGAGCGCAAGCAGGCCGGTGCCGAGTAGCAGCAAGAGCATCACACGCCACAGCGTACGCTGGCGTAGCGAGCTCATGCCTTGACCTCGACCAGATAGCCAATGCCGCGCACCGTGCGAATCAGGCCGTTGAACAGCTTCTTGCGCAGGTGGTAGATGTTCACCTCCAGCGTGTTGCTCTCCGGCTCTTCATCCCAGCCATACAGCAGTTGAGTCAGGCGTTCACGCGTGAATACCTTGCCGGGATGTGCCAGCAACTCATGCAGCAGCACATACTCTTTGGGGGTGAGCACAACTTCGACGCCATTGTAGTGCACTTGCTGGGTGGCCGGGTCCAGGCTGACCCCGGCATGCTCGATCAGCACCTTGGCGCGCCCTACGCTGCGCCGCAGCAAGGCGCGCAAGCGCGCCTTGAGCTCGTTGAGGTCGAAAGGCTTGACCAGGTAATCATCGGCGCCGGCATCCAGGCCGGCAATGCGATCATCGAGAGCATCCCGCGCGGTGAGGATCAGCACCGGCAAGCTGTCGCCGCCTGCGCGTAATCGCCTGAGTAGCTCGATGCCATCCATACGGGGCAATCCAAGATCCAGGATCAGCAGGTCGAAGGTCTCGTGTTGCAGCGCATGCAAGCCACTGACACCGTCACACAACCAGTCGAGGGTGTACCCCTCCTGGCGTAAGCCGTCGCAAATCCCCTCCCCCAGTGCAATGTCATCCTCAACCAGCAACAGCCGCATGTTCAGTCCTGTTTGTCCTTGATGGCCTTGAGTAAAGCATCGATATCGGCACGCCGGCCCTGGTCAGCCAACTCACGCCCCGGCCGGGGCGGTGCCTGCAAGGCTTTCTGCAGGGCTGCGGTAGCTTCAGGGTAGCGCTTCTGCCGATACAGATGATCAGCCCAGAAATAGTTGCTGTCGATACCGTTGGGGTTGATCTGCAAGGCTTTGCGCAGCATCTTGTCGGCCATTTCGGTATCACCGAAACCGATAGGCCAGCCTGGCACCTGATCATACAGCGTACCCAGGCTGGTGTAGGCCGAACCTTGCAGCGCGTTGGGCTCCAGCTTCATGGCCTGCTCCAGGCTGGCTTTCGCCGCCTTGACCTTGCCCAGTGCACTGAGGCCACCCGTCGCCCCCGCCCAACTGCTGTTGATGATGCCCTCCCAGATCAAGGGTTCAGGTGTGCCGGGATACTGATGAACAAATGTTGCTGCATCGCCTGCCAGCTTTTCGAAGGCGTCGGCACGCTTGTCCTTGGGCATTTGGTACTGAATCTGCGCCCAGCGCTGCTGCAAATCGCTCAGGCGCTGGCTGCCTGCCTGGTCCAAAGCCCAGGTGAAGGGTGCGAATGCCAGCAAGCTGGCAATGAACAGACGCTTCATTTGTTCGACTCCTTGGAATGGCTGCCGATATAGCGGCGAATGACAGGCAGTTGCTTGCGCAGTGCGCGATCGACCATGCCCGGCAACATGCCGTTGATACGCACGAAGAGCTTTTCCGGCCACCCCAGATAAAGCTCGGTGCGCTCGGATTGCACCGCCTGAAGCACAGCACGAGCGACGTCCGCAGGGTCGTCCATGCCAACTTTCAGCGCTTGATTGAGCGCAGTCGCGGCGCTGCTGTTCATCGTTGTACGGGTTGCCCGTGGGGCGGCATACAGCACGTTCACCGTGGTATCGGCCAACTCGCGGCGCAGCGCTTCCGAAAAACCACGCAGCGCAAACTTGCTGGCGCAGTAGGTGGCGTAGCCGGGGTAGCCGATCGAGCCATAGGTTGACCCGACATTGACCACCAACGCCTTGGGCTGAGCGCGCAGCAACGGCAGGCAGGCGCGTGTCAGTTGCAAAGGCGCCTTCAGATTGATGTCCAATAGCTCGTCCAGCGCATGCTCATCCAGCTGGTCGAGCAGAGCGAAGCGATTCACGCCAGCCGCGTTGATCAGCACATTGACAGCCCCCATCTCGCGTGCCCGCTCGATGACGTGTTCGCGCCCTGACTGGCTGCGCAGGTCGGCTTCCTGCCAGCGCAGACGATCAGGGTACCGGTTCATCAGGCCAGCCAGCTTGCCCATATGCCGGCTGACCGCCAACACCTGGGCACCGGCAGCGCAGAGCTGTTCAGCCAGTTCCAGGCCTATGCCCCCACTGGCGCCGGTGAGGATCACCACGGACTCAGCCAAACGCATGGTGCACCTCTTGCTGCCCGACACGCGGCAAGCCCTGGAACATCTCGGTATACAAGCGGTAGACGACCTTGGCCGCGTGGAGGACGGCCTGCTGGTCACCGGCATCGTCGAGGCGGTCCATCAACTGTTTGTAGGTCACCATGTGGTCCTGATCGAGCGCACCGTGCGAGCTAAGGTAGCTGAACGCCTGGTCAGGCAGTGCCAATGTGTTCTGGATAACGCCCGCCGCCTGGGTGGCCAGGGCGATGCTGGTGCCTTCGAGCACGTTGACCATGCCGAACAACCCGACCGGGTTGCCGCGTGCGATCAAGTCGTACAGGTAGGCAACCATCAGCTCGATGGATTGCACCGGCTGGCCATCGCGCACGGCCTCCCAGTCACCGCCGCACGCTTTGATGTCGTTGAGGATCCACTGTTCGTGGCCGTATTCCTCCTCGATGTATTCGCAGACCGCGCCGCGCAGCCACTCCAGCCGTAGCGGCAATCGTGCCCCACAGGCCATCATCAGCGGCACGGTATGGCGCACATGGTAATAAGCCTGAGTCAGGAACGCGACGTAGCTGTCCAGGCTGACCTGGCCGGCCAGGGCCTCGCGGATCACCGGTACGGCGAACAGCGCCTGACGCTCTTGGGCGGTTTGTACTTGCAGGGTGTCGAAAAAGGACATTGTGAACCTCACAACGAGATGTCGGATAACAGGGTGTGGTAACGCTGCAAGATCGCCTCACGTCGCGGGCGGCCATTGGCAGTCAAGGTTTCGTCAAGCGTGCTCAGAGGCACAGGTAAACGGCGCCAGGCGTGTACCCGGGCGTAATCGGGCAACCGCGCGTTGCATTGCTGTACGGCCTGTTCGATGGCCTCGTCGCTGATGCCGGGATCCAGGGGCCAGAGCAAGGCAAGGTTGTTTGGCAGGGCTTCGCCATGCACGAAAGCCTGGGCGATCACGCCACTTTGGCTCAGCTCGGCTTCCACCCACTCCGGGTTGACGTTGCGCCCGAAGCTGGTAATGAACTGGTGCTTCTTGCGGCCATCCAGATACAGGTAGCCCTCCTCATCGAGGTGGCCTACATCGCCTGTTGCCCACCACTGCCCGGTTACAGGCGGCTCTCCCAGGTAGCCCAGCAATATCGAGCCGGCCACCAGAACTTCGCCATCCTCGGCGATGCGCACCTGCACATGCGGCAACGGCTTGCCAACGCTCCCCGGGCGTACAGCCCCTGTGCGATTGAGCGCCACTACCGAGGCGCACTCGGACAAGCCGTAACCTTCGAACACTGGCAAACCGACCGCCTCGGCCCGCGCGAGCAGGCTTGGCGATACCCGAGCACCGCCTACCGCCACCAAACGCAGTGGGCCGACCCGCATCAGGCCACGCTCGATCGCTGTCACCAACCCCATCAGCAGCTGCGGCACCAGGATCAGGCTCTGCGCACCACTGAGGGCGATTGCGCCCAGCAGGCGCTTGAAGTCGACCTGGCTTGCCCCTCCCATCCCCAACTGCTGCTGTGGATAGAGCTGCACACAAGCGCCAGCCATGAGCGCAGCGTAGACGCCCAGGTTTTCCAGCAAAACACCCAGTGGCAGTACTGCCAGGTATCGCTGCGGCTCGGCTGGGCGGCTGGCGGCCTCCAGCTCATGCGCCACACGCAGCATGGTTTCAGCGCTCAGGCACACGCCTTTGGGCGTACCGGTGCTACCGGAGGTGTAAGTGATCTTGGCAGTGCCCTCAGGCAGCGCCGGGGCGACAACACTTTCACGCAGCCAGACATTAGCTGGTGCCTGCCGGTCAAAGCCAAGCGCAGTGAGCTGATCAGCCCACTGCGCCTCGCACACGACCGTTGTCACTCCGCTTTGCTGCAAGCAGTGCTGGAACTGGGCTGCGCTGAAAAACGACGGCACTATCACACTGGCACGTTCAGCGAACAGCGCCGCCAGATCCCAGAATAGCGCTTCGGGCCCGTTTCCCAGCACCACGGCGAAGGTTCCCGCAGGTTGGTTGCGCAGGCTGGCCGCGCGAGATTCGACTTCGTCAAGCAGTTGCTGGTAGGTGTAACGCTGCGCATCTCCCTGGACGGCCACGGCGTCAGGATGTTCCACGGCGTGCTGGCGCAACAGTGCCTGAAAGGCAGTCAGTTCATGCCGCATGGCCGGTCTCCAGGGCTAACATGGGAAACCCAAGCCGCTCGAACATGCCCGCCTGTTTCAGGGCATCGAAGCCAAAGCCTATGTTGCCGGCAAATACCTGTGGTCGCTGGTCGTAGTAGGTCCCCCACTGGTCCACTTGGCCCTGCATGCGAGCAGGATCCGCTGAGGCCAGAACAGTGGGCACCAGCCCCAGTCGCCGGAAACTGTTGAACAGTGTCGCGGCGCCCGTGAATGCCACCCACTCCAAACCGCGCATGGCCAGCAACCACGTCACGGCGATGATCATTATTCGAGCGCTGCCGGCGCTGAGCGAGGCCAGGTTGCCTACTTCTACCATGCAGTTGCGATCCGGTGAGGCACCGGTTACCCGTGAAACAGCAGATTCCAGAGGCTCGTCCAGATACCGCTCAAGGAAGAGCGGCCCTTCGCTGGCCGGTCGCATGCCTGCCGCCGCGATCAGGCGACCGTGGCTACCCTGCAAGGCAAGCAGTTCCGGCAGGTAATGCTGCACATCCGCCTGGTGCACGCTGGCAAAGCGCTCGTGTATGAAGTGCTCCAGCTCGCCGCGCCCTTGATCGTCGCTGAGGTGAAGAGAAAGATGCGCCTGATGATCGGCATGGCTACCGATGGGTAACGGAAGCAAACTGTGCCATTGATGAGATTGAGTCATGAAATTTCCCCGCCTGGGTGCGACGGAGGGAATTATCAGGGCCGAATCTGAATGCAATCTGAAGTCGACTACCGTCGAAGCGCATCAGCCAGGCATTCGTTCATGTGCTGGATTGACTATGACCGAGCACGACGCGTACCCAGCTCGATCCAGACGGGTGCATGGTCGCTGGCCTTGGCCTCGTTACGCACCCACGCATCGACACCCGCCCGTTTCAGATAAGGCGCAAGCTCGGGGTTGAGCAACAGATGATCGATTCGCAACCCGGCATTGCGCGCCCAGTGGTTACGGAAATAGTCCCAGAAGGTGTAGACACGCTCGTCCGGGTACAGATGGCGTATGGCATCGAGCCAGCCCTGGTCAAGCAGTCGTTGGTAACACGCTCGCGACTCAGGTTGCAGCAATGCGTCCTTCATCCAGGAACGCGGGTTATAGATGTCCATGTCAGTGGGCACGACATTGAAATCCCCTGCCAGCAGCGTGGGGTGGCCACTTTCATAGAGGCTGCGTGCATGCTTGATCAGGCATTCGAACCAGTGCAGCTTGTAATCGAACTTGGGCCCGGGCTGCGGGTTGCCGTTCGGCAGGTAGAGGCACGCGACCAATACCCCGTGTGCCGCAGCTTCCAGATAGCGGCTCTGGCCGTCCTCTTCCATGCCGGGCAAGCCGCGGCGAACCTCAAGCGGATCGCTGCCCCGCACCAGAATGGCCACGCCGTTCCATGACGGTTGCCCATGATGAAGGCTGCCATAGCCTGCCGCCTCAAGCTCCGCACGAGGGAACTGCTGATCGGCCGCCTTCAGCTCCTGCAGGCAGGCGATGTCAGGTTGCTCCCGCTCCAGCCAGGCCAAGAGCGCCGGCAGACGGCTGCGGATGCCATTGATGTTGAAGGTGGCAATCTTCAGCGCTTTCATGCGTCCGGGTCGCTCACATGGGCCTGCACGGCATCTTCCAGCGCGCGGATATGCGCTTCATCGGCCAGCGCCTTGAGCGCCAACCAGTCGTCCCAGTCGATGGCACCGTCGTCGCGCAGGGCCTCGGCAGTGCGGAGCAGTTCATGGTGGTAGGCATCCGGTGACTCGCGCCGGTAACTGATGTCGTCGTACTGGGCGTACCAGGCTTCAAGCTCGGGAATGTTGCGTTCGATGCTCATGAAAGCGTCCTCGCCGTACCCTTTGCTTGTCAGAACCCGGGCACAGCGCGACGTTCAATCAGGTGTCACTGAAAGTAATGGGGATACAGTGCCATGTCGCTCTCCAGTTTGTCCGCATCGGCTGCCCTCTTGCGCACTTCGGCATAAAAAAGCTGGCACTGGTTCTGAAACCTTGTGAAATCGCGGTTGGCGGTTTCAATGGCACTGCTCAGGTCGATGCCCTCAAGGCCTTCGACAAGCCGCTGTGACAAGGTATACGCCTGCCAGCAGGCTTCAACCTGCTGCAGCCCCTTTGCAAGGTTCTCGGTGTCGATAGTCGCCATTGCAGCACCCTCTTTGGACCGAGCATGGTCCGTCGGTGTGAATCGCCAGAGCGACGATATCGGGATGAAGCCTGTAACGACGCGCTTCGGCTCAGAGCGTAGACCATTCCAGCGCAGATGACGCAGGGTCAACGCAGATAGTCCTGAACCCACTTCACCCAACAATCAGCGCCAATCTTCACCAACGCATCATTGAAATCGTAGTGGGGGTTATGCACCGAGCAACCATGGAACTCGCCCGTGCCATTGCCCAGCATGAAGTAACAGCCAGGCCGCGCCTGCAACATGTAGGCAAAGTCTTCGGTGCCCATGACCTTCTTGGGCATCTTGTCCAGCAGCGCGCCGTCGGCGAACAACGGCCTCAGGCTTTCACGCAGCAACTCACTTTCGTCATCGCTGTTGCACAAGGCGGGCGCCAGTTGGGTGAATTGCACGTCGATCTCCACGCCAAAGCTTTCAGCGTGCCCCTTGGCCAGGGCGTCAATGCGGCTGTTGATCTTCTGCTGGGTCTGGGCCGTGTCGGTGCGCACGCTCAGCAACATGCAGGCCTCGTCAGGGATGATGTTGTAGACAGTGCCGGCCTGGATCATGCCGATGCTGATCACGGCGTAGTCCTCGACGCTGAGGTTGCGCGACTTGATGGTCTGGATACCACTGATCAGGCTGTTCAACGCCATCACCGGGTCTACCGACAGTTCCGGCATCGCCCCATGCCCGCCTTTGCCGGTAATCCGAATGCTGACACGCTCGGAGGACGCCATGGTTGGCCCCGCCTGCACCACGCAAGTGCCCACCGGCAGGCCGGGCATGTTATGCAGCGCATACACCGAGTCGCACGGAAAGCGCTCGAACAGGCCGTCGTCGATCATCGCCTTGGCCCCCGCCAGGCCTTCCTCGTCGGGCTGGAATATCACGTTCAACGTGCCGTTGAACTGGCGTGTAGCCGCCAGTTGCGCAGCGGCTGCCAGCAGGATCGCGGTATGCCCGTCATGGCCACAGGCATGCATGCGGCCGGGGATCTTGCTGGCATGCGCAAACGCATTCTTTTCGCCCATGGGCAGTGCGTCCATGTCTGCACGCAAACCGATGCTGCGCGGGTTGTCCCCCACTTTCAGCACGCCGACCACACCATGCCCGCCCACATTGCGATGCACTTCGTAGCCCAAAGCTTGCAGCTTGTCGGCTACCAGGGCCGCCGTATCCGGGGTGTCGCCGCCAATTTCCGGCGCAGCGTGGATCTGCCGGCGCAGCATGACGAACTCTTCCAGCTCGGCGGCTGAGCCCGGTGTTTGATTGCTCTGCAAAATACCCATATCACTCGCATCCTTTGTTTTCGGGGAAGTACCTGAGGCAGGCCAGGCTTACAACACCGCCGGCCAGCAAAAAGTAGGCAGGCGCCAACGGCGTGCCCAGCGCTGCAATCAACCAGGTGGCCACCAACGGCGAAAAGCCACCGAACAAGGTCACACCCAGGCTGTAGCTGACCGAGGTGCCGAAGGACCGCCTGGCTTTCGGGAAGCCCTCCATGATCAGCGCGAAGAACGCACCGGCACCGATACAGGTCGGCAAGATCAGGATCGCCACGCCCATCATGGCCAGGCCCATGTGCTGCACGTGCCCAAGCAGATAGAACACTGGCAGGGTCAACACCACCGGCGCGGCGACCGTCCACACCAGCAGGCGTTTTCTGAGCTGATACTTGTCGGCGAATTTGCCGGCCAACGGGCAGATGACTGCCATGCAGCCGCTACTGATACAGGCAATCGCCATGGCGCTGCCGGGTGGGTAATGCAAGGCCGTGGTCAGGTAGGTCGGCATGTAGAACACGAACAGGTACATGCCAATGGTCGAGCTGGCCATCAGGCCGATGCCTTGGGCGATGCGTTTGAGCAGTTCGGCATCCAGCCCCTGCTCCCCTTTCTGCGCCGGTGCGGCCTCATGGGTTTCCGGCAAACGCGTGCGTATATACCAACCGACCGGCCCGATCAGCAGGCCAAAAATGAACGGTATGCGCCATCCCCAGCTTTCCAGCGCCGCGGAATCGAGTAACTGGCTGAGGGCCAGGCCAAAGCCGGCCCCCACCAAGGCGGCATAGCCCTGGCTGGCGGCCTGCCAGCTGACGCTCTGGCAGCGATTGCCGACCGCACTGGATTCCATCAGGAACACTGACGCGGTACCGACCTCCCCGCCAGCCGACATGCCCTGGATGAGCCGGCCGGTCACCAGCAACAGCGTGGCGAAAATCCCGATCTGTGAATACGTGGGCGCAAAGGCAATCATTGCGGTGCCCAGGGTCATCAGCCCGATGGTCAGGCTCAAAGCTGCCTTGCGTCCATGCCGGTCAGCATAGCGACCGATGACCATCGCCCCGACCGGACGCATCAGAAAACCGACACCAAAGGTGGCCAGCGACATCAACAATGACGCCATTGCCGAGTCGGAGGGAAAGAAATGCTTGCCGATCAGTACAGCGAAGAAGCTGTAGATCGTGAAGTCGTACATTTCCAGCGCATTGCCCAGGGAGCAGGCGATCAAGGTTTTACGGGAGGACGATACCTGCGCGGCTGAATGCGCACCCTTTTGCAGGCTCGGCGATGTGGGGAGCGGTCTGATCATTGTTATCTCCGTTGGCAAATCGCGGCGTGCAGCGAATATCAGCCAATCGGGCACTCAATACACTTGCAGTTTCGGCATAGGGATAACCAATGGTTAATTAACCGGAACGATCGTTGGCCAAATTGCCCTGCGCTGGCGCACAGTTCGCCCTTGCTCCGCACGCGGCCCCAATAACGCCCACAAATCAGCAGCCGTAGCGCAGCGTTGACGCTTGTTCAAAGCCCGTCTAAAGCGGATGCGCTCGCCAATCCACATGCCGCGCCGGTCCTTGATTAACCAAACGGCATGACCTGACCGAATAAGCAATCACGCTGCAACGTTCTGTTCACCGACGCTAGCGCCACCACATCACTGTGCTGGCCAGGAGTCGTGAATGAACACTCGCATTACGTCGTTGCTGTTGATGATCCAAGGGGCTTGCCTTGCTGCGCAGGCAGAGGCAGAGGGTTTTCCGACGCTCGCGCGGATTGCGCCGGGTTTTGGTTATTACGGGCTGGATTACGGCTTCGATGACACGCTCAAGGTGTACGGCACCGTGGATGCATTCGCCAGCTATCACGACTCACAGCACCACTCGGGTTTCAGGCTGGCCGGTGGCGGCGCCTGGACCAACAAGCTCGGGCTGTACGCACGCAAGGCGCTTGACCCCGATACCGTGGTGGAGCTTGACGTCGAGGAGGGTTTCAACCTCAATGGCGAGGCCCTGGAGGGCACCTGGGATACCGTCGGCACCCTGCGCCTGGCGACAGTCGCCCTGCGCTCGCGCACCCTGGGCAAGCTCGAGTTCGGCAAGACCTACAGCATGGGCACGCCCACCTATGCCGACCCGTTCCTGGCCACCTATGGCTCGCCTTACACCTACCTGGCCCTGCCTGCCGCCGGCAAGGGCGCCTTCTACCTTGACCTGCGCCCCAAGCACACCCTGGCCTACACCAGCCCGACCCTCAGCGGCTTCAGCCTCGGTACCGCGCTAAGCTTCGGCTTCGACGATGCCGCCAGCTCGGGGCGCACCGTGCGTGGCGGTGGTGCCCGGCTGCAATACCGCAACAGCCGGGTGATTGCGCTGGCCTCCTACAACCGCTACTACAGCGACCCATGGGACGACGGCGGCGTCTCACGCCAGACCGCCAACGATTTCAAGAGCCTGTCGGCGTTCTACGATTTCGGCCCACTGGCCACCAGCCTCACCTGGCAACGCCAGGACGTGGACCAGGCCGGCACACCCAGCACCACACTGTACACATTCGGCATGATGACGCCGGTGGGCGAACTGGACGTGCTGCGCTTGGCGGTGATGCAACGCCAGGTCAGCGCCCGCGACAAGGACGCCTGGGGTGTGATGATCGGCTATGACCACTTCATCAACCCCCGCTGGGCCATTTATGGACGCCTCGGCATGATCGCCAACCAACGCGCCTCGTCGGTCACCTACGCCGGCACCCCGGTGGAGCAGGCTGGCGATAACCCAGGCAACGTCTCGCTAGGCATGTACTACCACTTCTGAAACCACGGGGCGGGTCTGCTTGAGCACCTGCCCGCGCAAGCTGTGGAACAGCTCCTGGGCAGGTGCCGTGAGGCTGTGGCGGTCAATGCAGACCAGGTTGATGGGGTAATCCGGAATCAACTCCTGCACCGCCATGGCTACGAACTCGCAATCGATACCGTAGGTAAACCCTTGGTCCACCGCCAGTTCGCTGATGGTCATCAACGATTCAGTGTTCTTCAACAGCTTCAGCGCCATCATCACTGACGTACATTCAACGGTGTTCTGCGGCACCCGAAGGCCGTTGGCTTCGAACAATTGGTGAAACTGCGAAGCCTGGTCGGACAACTCGTCCAGGCTGATCCAAGGTGCGTATTGCAAGGTGCGCAGTGACTGGCTGAACTTCTGCTGATTCGACGCATGGCAAATCACCGTGCCCTTGATACTGCCCAGTGCCTCCCAGTCCAGGTTCAGCCGACTCAGCGGTTGCTGCGAAGTAATGGCAAAGTCCAGGCTGCCATCGCGCAAGCGCTGCAGGATCTGACTGGGGCGCAAGTCGGTGATGGTGATCTTCACCCGCGGGTACTTGCGCCGAAAGGCCAGAATGCTTTCATCGACGCCATCGAGCATCGCCGTCAACGACGTAACCCCGATCGACACGGCGCCCAGCGCCGCATCCTGAATGCTCGCCGCTTCGATCTGCAGGCGGCGTATGCTCTCTACCACGAGGTTGGCATGGCGGATGACACGCTTGCCTTCGTCGGTAAGGGCCATGCCTTTGTGCGACCGCTGCAACAGGGTAAACCCCACCTCTCGCTCCAGCTCCTTGATCGAACGGCTCAGTGCGGGCTGAGTAATGTGCATGAGCTTGGAGGCTTCGAGGATGCTGCCTGCGTTATGAATGGCGACCAGCGCCCGGAGTTGGTGAAGTTTCAACCGTCTGTACCTTGTTGTTAGCGGCCGGTTCGAAAGGTGTTCTGGCAGCCCTGACAGTCGTTGTCGGCAAGGCCTGAAAGGTATGGCTAACGCAACACAGCCAGCATGCTGGCCGCATCGCTGACCTCGAACTTGCCGGGGCTTTCAACCGCAATGTACTTGACTATCTGGTCGTCGACCAACATCGCATACCGCTGCGAGCGCCGCCCCAAACCGCGTGCCGAAAGGTCCTGGGTCAGGCCCAGCGCCTCGCTGAATTCGCCATTACCATCGCCGATCATTTTCACCGCGTCCCCGACCTGCAAGCTATTGCCCCAGGCGTTCATGACAAAGGCATCGTTCACCGAGATGCACAGGATTTCGTCAATGCCAGCCGCAAACAACGCAGGGGCCGCCGTTACATAACCGGGAACATGACGTTCAGAGCACGTAGGCGTGAATGCACCCGGCAACGCGAAGATCAGCACCTTCTTGTGCTTGCAACGCTCGCGAATGGAAAAGGCCTTGGGGCCGATCGCGCAGGCGCCTGCGTCGTTGTTGTATTGATAAAGGGTAACGTCGGGCAATTGATCGCCGGTTTTGATCATCGCTGTCTCCTGGGTGAGGTGAAGGCCAGGCAGCCATGATGCCGCAGTCGACCAGGCAACGCATCATGAGCAGGGCTAAAAAACCTGTGAAATAACTTCAATATCATTCATGCAGCGCCCCACCTAGGATACGCCTCAATCAAACACATCAAGATTACGCTGTGAACGACTCAGCCTACGCAACTGACCAGCACTGGATCGCTCACACTCAGGCACCTGGAAGCCGTTACCATGGATAAAGCGCCAACATTCACCGTCAAGCGCATTGCGTTCGACGAACATTATCGCCCCGCCGAAAACACCCGCATCACGACCAACTTCGCCAATTTGGCACGGGGTGCAAACCGCCAGCAGAACCTGCGCAATACCCTGACGATGATCAATAACCGTTTCAATGCGCTGGCGCACTGGGACAACCCCGAACATGATCGTTACCGCGTAGAGCTGGACATCATATCGGTGGAAATGAACCTTGAAAGCGCGCAGTACGGCAATGCCCTGCCACTGATCGAAATATTGAAAACCTATATTGTCGACCGCAAGAACAATACTCGCCTCGAAGGCATGGTAGGCAATAACTTCTCCTCGTACGTGCGCGATTACGACTTCAGCGTACTGTTACTTGAGCATAACAAGCATCGGTCGACCTTCAGCACACCTGATCATTTCGGCGAGCTGCACGGCAACCTGTTCAAATGCTTCGTCAACTCGCAAACCTACCAGGAGCATTTCAGCAAACCACCGGTTATCTGCCTGAGCGTATCGAGCAGCAGGACTTACCTGCGCACCGAAAATCAGCACCCTGTGCTGGGGGTTGAATACCAGCAGGATGAATACTCGCTGACGGATGAATACTTCAAGAAAATGGGCTTGAAGGTGCGCTATTTCATGCCGCCGAACAGCGTCGCCCCGCTGGCGTTTTATTTTGCCGGTGACTTGCTCGCTGACTACACCGACCTTGAGCTGATCAGCACCATCAGCACCATGGACACCTTCCAGAAGATCTACCGCCCCGAGATCTACAACGCCAATTCGCCTGCAGGCAAGGCCTACCAGCCCAGCCTGAACAACCAGGACTACTCGCTCACGCGCATTGTCTACGACCGGGAAGAGCGCAGCCGCCTGGCAATCGAGCAGGGCAAATTTGCCGAGGAGCAATTTGTCAAACCCTACCAGGCCACACTAGCGCAATGGTCCGCTCAATACCCACGTTGAACATTCAAAGCACAAGGTCACTGTTCATGAACACATTGCTACCCACCTCCACGGCCGGCAGCCTGCCTAAACCCGCCTGGCTTGCTCAACCCGAAACACTTTGGTCACCGTGGAAGTTGCAAGACGAGCAACTGATCGAAGGTAAACAGGATGCCTTGCGCCTGGCCTTGCAAGAACAACAACACGCCGGTATCGACATCGTCAGTGACGGTGAACAAACCCGGCAGCACTTTGTCACCACATTTATCGAGCACCTCAGCGGCGTGGATTTCGAGCAACGGAAAACCGTCAGAATCCGAGATCGCTACGATGCGAGCGTGCCAACGGTGGTGGGTGCTGTCGCTCGACAAAAGCCGGTGTTTGTCGAAGATGCCAAGTTCCTCCGTCAGCACACCACACAGCCGATAAAGTGGGCGCTGCCCGGCCCCATGACCATGATCGACACACTGTATGACAATCATTACAAAAGCCGCGAGGAACTGGCCTGGGAATTCGCCAAGATTCTCAATCAGGAAGCCAGAGGACTGGAAGCTGCGGGCGTAGACATCATTCAGTTCGATGAACCGGCATTCAATGTTTTCTTTGACGACGTGAATGACTGGGGCGTGGCTACCTTGGAAAGGGCCATCGAGGGCCTAAAGTGCGAAACGGCCGTCCATATTTGCTATGGCTATGGCATCAAGGCCAACACCGACTGGAAAAAGACCCTCGGTTCAGAATGGCGGCAATATGAACAGGCCTTCCCCAAACTGCAGCAGTCCAGCATCGATATCATTTCGCTGGAATGCCATAACTCCCATGTTCCGATGGACCTGCTCGAGCTGATTCGCGGCAAGAAAGTCATGGTCGGCGCCATCGATGTGGCCACCCATGCCATTGAAACACCCGAACAGGTCGCCGCCACCCTGCGCAAGGCACTGCAATTCGTCGATGCCGACAAGCTCTACCCTTGCACCAACTGCGGCATGGCACCCCTGCCTCGCCAGGTAGCCAGCGGCAAGCTCAAGGCGTTGAGTGCAGGCGCGGCAATTGTCCGCCAGGAACTCGCTAACGCACGCTGAAATGAATGCAGCCACAGGACCTACCATGTTGCTTTCCGGTACGGCGATCGAGCCGTCGACTTTTCGCCAGGCACTCGGGCACTACGCATCCGGCATCACGGTGATTACATCGCACCTTGAGGGCGAGCCGATCGGCTTCACCTGCCAGTCGTTCTACAGCGTGTCGATGAGCCCGCCGCTGGTGTCATTCAGTGTGATGTCCAGTTCGGCCAGCTACCCGAAAATTCGCCAGGCTGGGCGCTTCACGGTCAACATCCTGTCAGGTGAGCAGGTCGGCATTTCCAACCAGTTTGCACGGCGCGGCGCCAACAAGTGGCACGGCGTCGAATGGCAAGCATCGCCGTTGGGCAACCCGATCATTGCCGGCAGCCTGCACTGGCTTGATTGCGAAATTCACGCCGAACATGCCGCCGGGGACCACCTGATCGTGATTGGCGAAGTCAAAGCGTTGAACCTGCAGGCCACTGCTGCCACGCAGCCGCTGCTGTATTTCAAGGGGCAGTACTGCAACCTCGCCGCGCCTCACGCGGCTTGAGCCTCACCCCACTCACGGAAACCCAAGCAAGGGAATTGTCAGGATCACGCAGCAGTGAAGAAAACCCGCCATTACTGCGTTGATCCGCCATTTTACTCATGATCGATTTACGCCACCTGCGAACCCTCCACGCGCTGCGTGAAACCGACAGCCTGCACGAGGCCGCCGAGCGACTGCACCTGACACAATCAGCCCTGTCGCACCAGTTCCGCGATATGGAAGAGCGCATCGGCATGCCTCTGTTCGTGCGCAAATCCAGGCCGGTGCGCTTCACCAGCGCCGGGCTGAAGCTGCTGCAACTGGCCGATCAGGTGCTGCCTCAGATCCGCAATACCGAACGGGACCTGGGCAAACTGGCCGGGGGCTGCGCCGGACGGCTGCACATCGCCATCGAGTGCCACAGTTGCTACCAGTGGTTGATGCCTTCAGTGGATGAGTTCCGCAGCGCCTGGCCTGAGGTGGAACTGGACCTCGCCTCCGGCTTTTCCTTCGCGCCACTGCCAGCCCTGGAGCGCGGCGACCTGGACCTGGTGGTGACCTCCGACCCAGTGACACTGCCAGGTATCAGCTACGTGCCGTTGTTCAGCTACGAGGCGCTGCTGGCCATCGACAACCACCACGCCATGCGCCACAAGCCGTACCTGGAGCCCGCCGATATCGCCAGCCAGACACTGATCACCTACCCGATCGAACGCACCCGCCTGGACATCTTCACCCGCTTCCTCGACCCCGCCGACGTCGAGCCCGCACAAGTACGCACTTCAGAACTGACCGTGATGATGATGCAACTGGTTGCGTCCGGGCGCGGCGTCTGCTGCCTGCCCAACTGGGCCGTGCACGAATACAGTTCGCGCGGCTATGTAACCGCCAAGCGCCTTGGCGAACACGGCCTGCAAGCAAACCTCTATGCGGCACTGCGCAGTGACATGCTGGAGGTGCCGTACGTGAGTGATTTTCTGCTGACGGCCAAGGACATCTCGTTCACCACGCTGGCAGGTGTCAGCGTGCCTTCAGGCCCGGTTCTCTGAAAGCCGGGCGTGCGTTTGCGAACCTCTGTGCCGGCCATGGCGCGCCATGCCCCTACGGCCAACGAATCAGCTAGCCTTCGCCAATTGCACTTGCAGAAACGCCATCAGTGCCCCCGCCACAGGTGACAAGCTGCGCCCTTTGCGGGTGAGCATGCCGATATGCCGTTCTACCTTGGGCTCCACAAGAGGTACGAACGCCAGTTTTTCGTTCTCCTGCGGAAAAGCGAGGTACGGCAAGGTACTGATCCCTACCCCCTCCTCCAGCATGGCGATCAACGAAATCATGTTGGAAATGAACAGCCGGCTATCGGCCAGCAAACCCTCGGCCTCGGTACCCGCCAGTAATTGCGAGGTACCGTTGCGGATCATCGGCACGCCCAGCAACTGCGCCCAATGCAGCTGCCCCCCCGCCTGCGCCAGCGGGTGGTCGCTGCGGCACACCACGCCAACCTGATCATTCACGATGGGGGCGAATTCAAGCTGGTCATCGTCCACCCACAGGCTGCTGATGCCGAAATCCACTTGCCCTTGAGCGAGCAACTGCTGCACACGTTCGGCCGTACCGTCCTGAATGCTGACCTGCACATTGGGGTGCGCGGCCACGAAGCGGGCCAGCGGCCCTGGCAGCATTCGGCTGGCCACAGAAGGCACGGTGGCGATACTGACCTGGCCAATTTCATGCCGGGCAAACAGCATGACTTCACGGGCAATACGGTCATGGTGCTCCATCAAGCCACGAAACAACGGGAGGCAATGCTCGCCAAATGGCGTCAGCTCTACCCGACCACCGCCCTTTTCGACCAGTGCCTGCCCCAGCTTCTGCTCCAGTTCACGCAGGGCCAGGGATATCGCAGGCTGGGTGCGAAAGGCCTGGCGGGCGGCCGCGTGGAAACTCTTATGTTCGGCGACCAGTACGAAGTAACGCAACTGCGCGATTTTCAGCTCGGGCAACATGGTTAGCATTCCTTATCAAAGCATTTTTTTTATTAATTTTTATTTGCTGCATATTGCTCGCATGATGAATGCCATGCAAACGGAGGCGTTCATCCATGTCACACAAGACCTACAACAACTACATCGATGGCCAGTGGTGTGAAGGCCACGCCACTTTGGGCAACTACAGCCCCTCGGACACTGGCGACCTGATCGGCCAGTACCATCAAGCAAGCGCCGAACAGGCCCGCCAGGCCATCCAGGCCGCCCGCGCCGCTCAACCCCTGTGGGCTGCCAGTGCTCTGGAAAGCCGCCAACAAGTGCTGATGGCCATCGGCGACGAGTTGATCGCCCGCAAGGAAGAACTCGGCGAACTGCTGTCGCGAGAAGAAGGCAAACCCTTGGCCGAAGGCATCGGCGAGGTCAACCGCAGCGGCCAGTTCTTCCATTACTACGCCGCCGAAGTGCTGCGCCAGATGGGCGAGACTGCCGCCTCGGTGCGCCCAGGGGTCGACATCGAAGTGCATCGCGAACCGGTGGGTGTGGTGGGCATCATTACCCCATGGAACTTCCCCATGGCCACCGCTGCCTGGAAAATCGCCCCGGCCTTGGCCTTCGGCAACGCCGTGGTGTTCAAGCCGGCCAACCTGGTGCCGGCCAGTGCCTGGGCGCTCACCGAGATCATCAGCCGTCAGGGCCTGCCTAGCGGCACCTTCAACCTGGTGATGGGCAGCGGTGCTGACGTCGGCGAGGCCCTGATCCAGTCCGCCGAGATCGATGCCCTGACGTTCACCGGTTCTCTGCAGACGGGCCGACGCGTAGCGGTTGCCACCGCCGGTAACCTGGTGCGCTGCCAACTGGAAATGGGTAGCAAGAATGCCCTGGTAGTCATGGACGACGCCGACCTCGAACTGGCCGTGGAATGCGCGCTCAACGGGGCCTTCTTTGGCACTGGGCAGAAATGCACTGCGTCGTCACGGCTGATCGTCTGCGACGGCATCCACGACCGCTTCGTCGAGGCGCTGCGCCTGCGCATGCGCCAGCTCAAGGTCGGCCATGCATTGGAGGCTGGCGTACAGATCGGCCCGGTAGCTGACGCGCGCCAGCTGGAACAGAACCTGGCCTACCTGCAACTGGCCCAGGCCGAAGGCGCCACCCTGATCGAAGGTGGCGAGCGCCTGCAACTGGCCTCCGATGGCTACTACATGCGCCCTGCCCTGTTCATCAACAGCCGCAACGACATGCGCATCAACCGCGAGGAAGTGTTCGGCCCCATCGCCTGCGTGATCCGCGTGCGCGATTTTGAAGAGGCGCTGGCCACGCTCAATGATACCGAGTACGGCCTCACAGCCGGGATCATCACCCAGTCGCTGCGCCACGCCAGCCACTTCAAGCGCCGCGCCCAGACCGGCTGCGTGATGGTCAATCTGCCCACCGCCGGGACCGACTACCACGTGCCATTCGGGGGCCGTAAAGCCTCGAGTTTCGGTCCCCGGGAACAGGGGCAATACGCTCGCGACTTCTACACCGTGGTCAAGACCACCTACCTGCGGCCCTGAAGGAATACATGCCATGCACGACCTTTTAATGATCGATGGCCTGCAGTACTCCAACTGGAGCCAGGAAATATTCCAGCAGATGCAGGCCGGTGGCCTGAGCGCGGTGCACGCCACCATCGCCTACCACGAAAACGCCCGCGAAACCCTGTCGCGCCTGGGCGAGTGGAACCGCCGCTTCGAGACATGGCCCGAGCTGATCCGCCCGGTGCGTACGGCCAGCGACATCCGCCTGGCCCACGAGGAGGGCCGGGTGGGTATCTTCTTCGGCTTCCAGAACTGCTCGCCGATCGAGGACGACATTGCCCTGGTAGAGGTTTTCCGCCAGCTCGGGGTGCTCGTCATGCAGCTGACCTACAACAACCAAAGCCTGCTGGCCAGCGGCTGCTATGAGCGCGAGGACAACGGCATCAGCCGCTTCGGCCGCCAGGTGATCGCCGAAATGAACCGCGTCGGCATGCTCATCGACATGTCTCACAGCGCCGAGCGAAGCACGCTTGAGGCCATCGAACTGTCGAGCCGACCGGTGATCATCTCCCACGCCAACCCTGCCAGCTTCCACGCCGCCAAGCGCAACAAGTCCGATGCGGTGCTACGCGGGATCGCAGAGTCCGGCGGGCTGCTGGGGTTCAGCACCTACCCGTTCCATCTCAAGGGTGCCTCGGACTGTAGCCTGGAAAGTTTCTGCGACATGGTCGCGCGCACCGCCGACCTGATGGGTGTGGAGCATATCGGCATCGGCACCGACCTGTGCCAGGCGCAACCCTTGTCGGTGCTGGAATGGATGCGCAACGGCCGCTGGAGCAAGGACAAGGACTACGGCGAAGGCTCCAGGGACAACGCCAACTGGCCGGCGCCCTTGCAGTGGTTCCGCGACAGCCGCGACTTCCGCAACATCGCCCAGGGCCTGCGCGCCCGCGGCTTTGCCGAGCAAGACGTGGGCAACATCATGGGGCTGAACTGGTTGCGCCTGCTGGAAACCGCCACCACGGCACAGGCCTGAACCCTTTGCACGGACAGCATCAACAATAAAAACAATCGCAGGTTCCGGAGGTTTCATGAAAAACCCAACCACCTTGCAGGCCGACGGCCAGGCCATGGGCCTGCCTATGGCACGCGATATCGACTGGCCGTTGTTCCTGATCAGCGGCGGATTCCTCGGCGCCTTCCTGCTGGCGGCGCTGATCGACATCGACACCGTGTCGGCGCTGGTCAATACCCTGTTCGCCTGGTCGACAAAGGCCTTTGGCCTCTATTGGCAAGTGCTGATGCTGGCAACCTTCGCCGTCAGCCTGTTCATCGGTTTTTCCAGATGCGGGCGTGTACGCCTGGGCGGGGTCACCCAGCGCCCGGACGTCAGCACCTTCAACTGGATCGCAGTGATCATGTGCGCCTTGCTGGCAGGTGGTGGCGCCTTCTGGGCCGCTGCCGAACCCTTGATGCACTTTGCCAGCCCACCGCCCTTCTTCGCCGGCCTGCAACCGCACAGCGAAGCAGCGGCCACCGCGGCACTGGCGCAATCGTTCGTGCACTGGGGTTTCCTGGCCTGGGCCGTGCTGGGTAGCCTGCTGGCGATCGTGCTGATGCACCTGCATTACGATAAAGGCCTTCCGCTGGCGCCGCGTACCCTGCTCTACCCCCTGTTCGGCAAGCGAGCGCTCAAGGGCCCGATCGGCACCTTGGCCGACGCTGCCTCGATCATCGCGGTAGTGGCCGGCACCATCGGTCCGATCGGTTTCCTTGGCCTGCAGATCAGCAGCGCCATGCACGCCGCCTGGGGGTTGCCCAACACTATCGTCACCCAGTCGCTGACCATCGTCCTGGTCACCGCGATGTACACTGTCTCGTGCCTGGTGGGCCTCAAAGGCATCCGCTTTGTCAGCGAAATCAACGTCTGGTTGATGATCGGCCTGGCACTGTTCATGGTGGTATTCGGACCGACGCTGTTCATCCTCAGCGGTTTCCCGGCGGCCTTTGCCCTGCACGTGGAGCACTTCATCCCACTGACGATGTTCCGCGCCGACCCCAAATGGCTGGACTGGTGGACGGTGTTCTACTGGGGCTGGTTCATCGGCTATGCGCCCATGGTGGCACTGTACGTCGCGCGGATCTCGCGGGGCCGCACCATCCGCGAGATCATCATGACGCTGTCGATCATCGCACCGCTGGTGACCATGTTCTGGTTCACCGTGGTGGGCGGCACCGGGATCGGCCTGGAGCTGCAAACGCCAGGCAGCGTCACCGCCCATGGCGCCAAGCCTGAAGACCTGTTGCTGGGAGTGACGCAGAACCTGCCACTGGGTGGCCTTGTCAGCGCGCTGTTCCTGTTCCTGAGTTTCATCTCGGTGGCCACCAATGGCGACGCCATGGCCTTCACCGTGGCGCTGGCGATGTCCAGCGACGATAAACCGAAGAAGTGGTTGCGCGGTTTCTGGGCAATCGGCATGGGCCTGGCGGCGGTGGTGCTGATCACCATTGGCGCAGGCGGTGTGACGGCCCTGCAATCCTTCATTGTCATCACCGCGGTGCCGGTGTCGCTGGTGATCCTGCCAGCCCTGTGGGATGCCGTGCGCATCGCTCGACACATGGCCCGTGAACAAGGCGTCTGAACATGATCCATCCAGGTACAACAACAATGCCCAACAGCGTGCCTGCAATACCCGCGTTGCGCCCTGCCAGCCAAGTCATGGACCTGGCCCGGCTGGGTAGCCACTTCCAGAGCCCGCTAAGCTTCGTGCGCAGCAGCATGCGGCGGATGATGCAGCAGCGCTGGCATATCCGGCGCAGCTGTTTCGACCTCGATGGCCAAGGCTTCGGCACTGCGATCTACCGCATCGAAACGCCAAACGGCCATTACCACTGCGTGATCTTCTCGGCCTACCTGCCGCCGGAAAAGCGTAGCGATCGGGTCATCGCCGACCAGTGGGACGTCAGCTTCGTGCTGGTGGCCGGCGATGTCGACATAGCACAACTGGCCGACCTACAACGCAACGTGCCGCTGCAGGAAGCCGGCCGCTTCGATGCTCGCGTGCTGGTGTTGTCGCGGGCCAACCGTAGCTTGCGCAATTTCGACCGGTTTCTGGCGGCGCTGGCAGAAGGTCGCCAGCCCGATCCAGAACAACTGGCTGAAGTCGGCTACCTGTATCGCACCACCGCGGTTTACGGTAACGGCAAGTTCGGCATCGCCGATTTTGGTTGCCTGCAAGATAACCCGGACTTCAAACAACCGTTCAGCGCGCAGATGTTCACCGTCTACCTGCTGCGTCACTTCAGCATCGAGCAGATCAACCACATGGCCCGGGCACTCGCCCCGCAGCGGGCAGTGCAACTGGCCCCGGGCCTTCAACGTTACTTGGGGGTAGGCAACGCGACCGGGCTGGGAATGGCCCCTTTTCTGCTCAACCACCCTCAACTGGTGGAGCACTGGATCAGTACGCGGGAAACGGCCCTGGCCCTGGTGCTGGCGCAGTCGGCGGAGCCCGCCCCGTTGGCGCGCCTGCAGCAATTGCTGGCGCGCGCCCAGTTGCACCTGAGCCAGTCCCGGACCGAAGACCAGCGCCAGCATGAGCAGAACCTGCAAACCTTGGCCGAGCTTGCTTTACTGGCCACCTGGCTTGGCACGCAAGCCGACGGCGCGGGCCTTTGGCCGCGCCTGCTGGCCTGGGCGCAATTACATACGGGGGTGGGCTGCCAGGAGCTTCTGGTCAGCCTGCTGCTGGAGCTGTACCCCGAGCAGGTCACGCCCCTGGCCGAGCACATGGGGGTCAACGAAAGCTGGCAGCTGGACGCCCAGATGCCCCTTGAGCACCTGCGCCAGCTCATCGAGCAGCAGTATGGCTGGGCGTTGCGCTACGACTTCAGTGCTGCCGATGCGGAGCACTTCTTCTGGTACCGCTCAGCTGAAAAAGAAGAGCCGCGCCTGGGCATTCGCGCAGAGGAGCCGGGGGCCGAAAAAGAAATGCAACTGGGCATTGCCCGCAATATCCAGCAGTGCCATGGCGCACTGCTGGAGCACCTGCAACTGCAGCCCCAGGCGTTGACCGCTCACTTCCTGATCGCCCAACCGATGTTCAAGGGTACGGTACGCCGCCTGCAAGGCATGGCAAAAACAAACTTCGGTGAAATCCGTGCCAATCTGCTGGCCCGGGACATGCTGCCGATTCACCTGCTGCGCTGCAAACTGGCATTTTTCGGCGCGGGGAAATTCGACCCCAAGTCAAGCCGCTGGGTGCGTATCACACTGTTCCAGGGCGCGCCGCTGGTCAGCGACATCGGTCAGCCGTTCGCAGACGACTGGAATTTCGCAGTCATGCCGCAAAGGGAGCTTTGACCATGCGCGTATCGCTTAACGAAATACAGGTGATGTGCCGCAAGGCATTCGAAGGCATGGGCTTCGCCCCGGGCGACTGCGAGGATGCCGCCGAACTCGTGGGCTGGTTGCAACTGCAGGGGCTCGATGGCGTCGGTGCACTGGAAAAGGCGTTGCGTTATCTGCAAGCCGAAGCTGCACGGCCATACGCCTTGTGCCATGAGGATAACGCCCTGCTGGTGATCGACGCCAAGGGCCAGAGCGTGTTGCGCTGCGCCGCCACGGTGGTGGAACTGGTGGCAGCCAAGGCCATGCGCTGTGGTCAGGCCGAACTGCGCATACGCCACTGTCACAACCGTTTGCTGTTGCTGGGCTACCTGAGCCGGGCAGCTGTGCAGGGGCTGCACGTGCAAGCCCGCTGGGAGGACGCCCGCCAATGCCACCTGGCCGATTTTACCGCCGGCATGCCGCGCCCGGAACTGAGCAGTGAAACCCGGCCCCAGGCCATTGAAGCGGCCGCGCAAGACGTAACGGTGCTGTTCACCCGAGCAGGCCAGACAGCCCAGGCAATAACCGACCCGCAGCGCACACTGCAGCAAGGTTTTACAGTCAACGAACATACCTGGCAAAGGCTCAGGCAGCTGGCCGAACACATCCTTGTCGAGAGCACCGATGCCTCACGTCGCCACGGTGCAGGCGGCGGCAGCGACGCCGACTGAAAACCCTTGCCACTGAGGAAACAACCCATGAAGCATGCGATAAAGACCGAGCTGTTCGCCTCCAGGGCGCCACTGGAATGGGCGGTCGTCGGCAACGGTACGTTGTACACTGCGCAGATCCCAATCGATACGCAGGGCCAGGTGGTTGCCGGCGGCATCGAGGCACAGACCCGCCAGACACTGGACAACCTGCGCCACACCCTGGAAGCCGCTGGCAGCTCGCTGGATGCCGTGACCCAGGTACTGATCTACGTGACCGACCGCCGCTATTTGGCAACTGTAAATGCTGTGTACGCCGAGTATTTCCAGGCGCCCTACCCCAACCGCGCGGCCGTAGTGGTGGCGGGCCTCGCCCGGGAAGAAATGCTGGTGGAGCTGGTGGTCTACGCCTGCCTCTGAGGGCCTGAAGGCGCTCGCCTCGCGATATTCAGCGTTTGTTCAATCGGGTGCCGCCCGCGCGGCACTCGATGCATGCCCCCTTCCCCCCAAGTCATGCACCCGGAATATTCCCTTTTTCTCCCGCCGGGCACCGGCCGGTGCCCCATTTCGATTCAAAACCCGCGCCCGAATCAAAAGCGCCCTTTTTTGATGCGCCGGCCCTTGCTGCCAGGGGTGTGCCCCTCACATTTCCTGCATCCCCAGAACCGCCAGGCGTATTCGGCACTTTTATTGCAAAGACTGATTGTGCTCAACGCACAGGCAATCTACCGAGACCGAGGTTAACGCGAGACACAGCTCCCACTTACCCCAGCAAGGCAGCACCCTGAAAGACGCAGATGAACCGCAATGAAGCTGCCGGCAACGGCGGCAAGGAGTGGGTATGTCCCGGGCTTTTTTCAATGAAATGTACGAAGCGGACGGCAACTGCCGCCCGCATTACCAGGAGTTCGCCCGCTGGCTGGCCAACACCCCGCTGGAGTTGCTGGAACAGCGTCGGCGCGAGGCCGACCTGCTGTTTCACCGCGCTGGCATCACCTTCACCCTGTATGGCGACAAGCAGGATACCGAGCGCCTGATCCCTTTCGATATCATCCCGCGCAGCATCCGCGCCAGCGAGTGGCGCACGGTCGAGCGTGGCTGCATTCAACGGGTACAGGCGCTGAACCTGTTCCTGCAGGACATCTACCATGACCAGCGCATCCTCAAGGCCGGCATCATCCCGCCAGAGCAAGTGCTGGCCAACGAGGGCTACCAGATCGCCATGCAGGGCCTGGACCTGCACCGTGGGCTGTATGCGCATATTGCCGGTGTCGACCTGGTACGTGACGGCGATGGCAGCTATTTCGTGCTGGAAGACAACCTGCGCACCCCCAGCGGCGTCAGCTACATGCTCGAAGACCGCAAGATGATGATGCGCCTGTTCCCCGAACTGTTTGCCGCCCAGCGTATCGCGCCCATCGACCACTACCCCAACCTGCTGCTGGACACGCTCAAGAGCGCCAGCCCCTTGGACAACCCCACCGCGGTGCTGCTCACGCCCGGCCGTTTCAACAGCGCCTATTTCGAGCATGCCTTCCTGGCCCGGGAAATGGGCATCGAGCTGGTCGAAGGCGCCGACCTGTTCGTGCGTGATGAGCATGTCTACATGCGCACCACGGCCGGCCCCCAGCAGGTGGACGTGATCTATCGCCGCCTGGACGACGACTACCTCGACCCGCTGTCCTTCAACCCTGATTCGATGCTGGGCGTGCCGGGGCTGGTCTCGGTTTACCGCGCCGGCAATGTGGTGCTGGCCAACGCCGTCGGCACTGGCGTGGCCGATGACAAATCCATCTACCCCTATGTCGACGACATGATCCGCTTTTACCTGAGCGAAGAGCCCATCCTGAACAACGTGCCGACCTGGCAGTGCCGCAAGCCGGCGGAGCTGTCCCATGTACTGGCCCACCTGCCCGAACTGGTGGTCAAGGAAACCCAGGGCTCCGGCGGCTATGGCATGCTGGTCGGGCCTGCGTCGACCAAAGCCCAGATCGAGGACTTCCGCGGGCGCATCAAAGCCCGCCCGCACGCTTATATCGCTCAACCGACGCTGTGCCTGTCAACCTGCCCGACTTTCGTCGACAGCGGCATCGCACCGCGTCACATCGACCTGCGCCCGTTCGTGCTGTCGGGCAGTGAAACCCGCCTGGTGCCCGGTGGCCTGACGCGCGTGGCGCTCAAGGAAGGCTCGCTGGTGGTCAACTCGTCGCAAGGCGGCGGTACCAAGGACACCTGGGTGGTGGAGGACTGAGCCATGCTTTCGCGAACCGCTTCCGACCTGTACTGGATGTCCCGCTACCTGGAACGTGCAGAAAACCTCGCGCGCATGCTCGAGGTCAGCTACTCGCTATCGCTGATGCCCCAGGCCGGGCGCAGCGACGGCCATACCGAACTGGCAATGTCGCTGATGGCCTCGGGCATGCTGGACGACTACCTGCGTCGGCACAATGAACTCGACACCGAGCGCATGCTGCACTTCTTCGCCCTCGACGCCACCAACCCCAGCAGCATCTATTGCTGCCTGCAGGCCGCCAGGACCAATGCCCATGCAGTACGCGGCCGTATCACCGCCGACATGTGGGAGAACATCAACGCCACCTGGATCGAAATGCGCAACATTGCCAGCAATGGCCTTGGTCGCTATGGCATCAGCCAGTTCTGCGACTGGGTCAAGGAACGATCGCACCTGTTCCGCGGTGCGACCTCCGGCACCATCATGCGCAACGATGCCTACAGCTTCATTCGCCTGGGGACCTTCCTGGAGCGGGCGGACAACACCCTGCGCCTGCTCGATTCGCGCTATGAAATGTTCGGCGAGGCCTCCGAAGAGGTCAGCGACGACTCCGCCCGCGGCTATTACCAATGGAGCGCCCTGCTGCGCGCGCTGACCTCGTATGAGGCCTTCAACGAGCTCTATCGCGCCGCGCCCAGTGCCCGGCCGGTGTCCGAACTGCTGCTGTTGCGGGTAGACGTGCCGCGCTCGCTACATGCCTGCATCGAGGAGCTGGACCTGATCCTGGCGGGCCTGCCGGGCAGTACCGGGCGTGCCGCCCAGCGCATGGCCGCCGAACTGAATGCGCGCCTGCGCTACACCGCAATCGACGAAATCCTCGATGCCGGATTGCACCCCTGGCTGAGCGACTTCATTGGCCGCATCAACCAACTGGGCCAGGCCGTCCATCACTCCTACCTGGAGGTTGTATGAAACTGTCCATTCGCCACGACACGACCTATAGCTACGCCAGCGACGTGTGCAACAGTATCCAGTTCCTGCGCCTGACACCGCGCAGCAGCGAACGCCAACGTATCAATCAATGGCAACTGGACCTGCCCTGCAAGGTGAAGGGCCAGATCGACCCTTATGGCAACATCCTGCACGTGCTGACACTGGACAAACCCCATGGCCACCTGGCGCTTACCGCACACGGCCAGGTCGAGATCGACCCGGATTGCGAACACGAAACCGAGAGCCAGTCGCCCCTGCCGTTCCTGCGCGGCAGCCACCTGACGCAGGCCGACGACACCCTGATTGCTTTCGCCGCCCGGCAATGTGGCAGTCACCGCGACCGGGCAGCGCTGATCGGGCTGATGCAAGGCCTGGCCGAGCACATGCCCTACAGCCCTGGGGCCACGTCGGTGGGCACCACGGCCATCGAAGCCTTCAGCGGTGGCGCGGGCGTGTGTCAGGACCACACCCACGCCTTCCTGGCCTGCGCACGCAGCCTGGGGGTGCCGGCACGCTATGTGTCCGGCTACCTGTGCACCGAGGACGAACAACACCTGGCCAGCCACGCCTGGGCCGAAGCCTGGGTCGACGATGCCTGGTACAGCTTCGACATTACCAACCGCCTGACCCGGCCAGAGCGTCACCTGAAGCTGGCGGTGGGCCTGGACTACCTCGACGCCTGTCCGGTCAGGGGCGTACGCCGCGGCGGCGGCGCCGAATCGATGCAGGCCAGTGTCCACGTGCATCGCCAGTGACAGGCTGGCTTCAGACCGGTCTTGCCGCGCGAGTGCGGCAAGACCCTTTCACACGCAACGCAAGGGAAACCGCATGACTTACTGTGTCGCCATGCACCTGGAGGACGGGCTTGTCTTCATCAGCGACTCACGCACCAACGCCGGCATCGACCAGATCTCCACGTTTACAAAGTTGTTCGTCTTCAGCGTGCCGGGCGAGCGGCTGATCGTGCTGCAGACCGCCGGCAACCTGGCGACCTCGCAGTCGGTGATCAACCTGCTGCAGCAACGCACCCAAGGCAACGGCCCCCACCTGCTGAACGTTGCCACGCTGTACGATGCAACGGTGCTGGTCGCCGACACCCTGCGCGAGGTGGTCAGAAGAGACCGCAGCAAGCTCACGGCCGATATCGACCTCAGCAGTTCATTCATCGTCGGCGGCCAGATAGCCGGCGGCCCCATGGCCATCTATAACGTGTATGCGCAAGGCAATTTCTTCCAGGCCACGCCGGACACCCCGTTTCTGCAACTGGGTGAAAGCAAGTACGGCAGGCCAATACTCGACCGCAACCTGGATTACCGCACGCCGCTCGATGAAGCGCTGCGCTGCGGCCTGATTTCGTTCGACTCCACCATCCGCAGCAACCTGTCGGTGGGCATGCCGCTGGACTTGCTGGTGTACCGCGATAACAGCCTGGAAAGCATGACGCGCAAGCGCATTACCAGCGACGATGCCTATTACCAGCAGATTCGCAGGCAGTGGAGCGACGGCTTGAAAACCCTCCTGGCCGAACTGCCAGCGCCGCCTTATGGCTGAACAAGCAAACGGTTCAGATCCTTTGCCTGTACCGGCCCCTTCGCGGGCTTGCCCGCTCCCACAGGTACTGCGCAAGCCTTTAAGGCTGGGATGTCCTGTGGGAACGGTCGAGCCCGCGAAGGGGCCGGTACAGGCAACACCTCAGTAAAGCCAATGTGTAATGTTCGAGACTCCGTGGGTTATCCTGCCCCTTCCCCCTGTCACGAGACTGCTGCAGGCGGACAACAGACTGCCTGCAGGTGAAATCATGATTCACGGAAAAACCCTGGAAGCCTGGCAACAAAGCCATCCGATCATCGCCGATCTGGTTGCCCTGAAGCAGACCAGCTGGTTCAACCCGGGTATCGCCAAGGCTGCAGAAGCCCTGCACGATGTGGGCCTGACGGCTGCCGACGTGCAAGCGGCCAGCGCGCGGCTGCAGCGGTTCGCGCCTTACCTGGCCACTGTGTTCCCCGAAACAGCCGCTGCCGGCGGGGTCATCGAGTCGCCTGTCATCCCGCTGCCACAGCTGCGCCGGGTGTTTGTCGAAGAAGGATCACTGCAGAACGCAGGCAACCTGTGGCTCAAGGCGGACAGTGACTTGCCCATCTCCGGCTCGATCAAGGCCCGGGGCGGTATCCATGAAGTGCTCAAGCACGCCGAGGACCTGGCCCTGGCGGCCGGCTTGATCACGCCAACGGATGACTACACCCAACTGGCGAGCGACCAGGCCCGCGCATTTTTCAGTCAGCACACGATCGCCGTGGGTTCGACCGGTAACCTGGGGCTGTCGATTGGCATCATGAGCGCCAAGCTGGGTTTTAAGGTGAGCGTGCACATGTCCTCCGACGCCCGGCAATGGAAGAAGGACAAGCTGCGGGCCAACGGCGTGTCAGTGGTAGAACACGCGTGCGACTACAGCGTAGCGGTCGAGCAGGGTCGCCAGCAGGCGGCCTCAGACCCCAGTTGTTATTTTGTCGACGACGAAAACTCCCCACAGCTGTTTCTCGGCTATGCCGTCGCCGCCGAACGGTTGGCACGGCAACTCGACCAGGCTGGCATTCAGGTGAACGCAGACCATCCGTTGTTCGTGTATCTGCCCTGCGGCGTAGGGGGCGGCCCGGGCGGTGTCGCATTCGGGCTGAAGCTGATGTTCGGCGATGCGGTGCACTGCGTCTTTGCCGAACCCACCCACTCCCCCTGCATGCTGCTGGGTGTCTATACCGGCCTGCATGATGAAACGAGCGTGCAGGACTTCGGCATCGACAACATCACCGCCGCAGACGGCCTGGCGGTCGGGCGCCCATCTGGGTTTGTCGGCAAAGCCATGCAGCGGCTGATCGATGGTTACTACACCGTGACCGACGAAGAGCTGTACCGCTTGATGGTCATCGCCCATGAGCAGGACAAGGTCAAACTGGAGCCCTCTGCCCTGGCCGGCGTACCGGGTATGCTACGGGTGCTGCAAGCCGACGAGTACCTGGCCCGCCAACGCTTCACCCCAGCCCGGCTGCGACAGGCCACCCACCTCGTCTGGGGAACGGGGGGCAGCATGGTGCCGGAAGAAGAGTTCAACGCTTATCTGGCCAAAGGGCGCAGCGAGCAGGCAAACGTGTAACCGAAGCGCCGGTTCGCAGCGCCGTTGCAGTGCTTCAGGCCATCAGCAAGGAATGCCCGCCAGCGGCCACACAGGTGCTGGCGTCGCTTTGACCATATTGCGTTTTCGCGCCCACTGGGTCAGTGCGGCCATCAGGGCAAAGCCAAGCAGGATCATCACCGGATAGGCCAACAGCAACTCGGTCAGCGAATACTTCCAGGCCAGTGGCCGACCGACGCCCAGCATCGCTGCATATAACCAGGAAACACCTGACAGTGCACCAGAAAACAGCGCAAACATCCGCACGCCTATATTCAGGTCAAGCAAAGAACCGGCCTTGAGCAAGGCAGGTAATACATAACGATGCAACAACATGCCATTAAAGGTCAGGAGCAAGACAATAATGACTTTTGCGTGAAGTTTGGGATTGGCGAAATAACTCATGCCCTTTTCAAGATAATCGATACCAATGACCGCAGCACCGGTAAGCCACAAGAATATCAAGGCATTGGCAACGGACGCCTGCAATCGCGCCATGTGCTTACCGTCATGGCTGGCCTGTTGATGCCCCTTCAACAAGGCCCTGACCATCTCGGCATCGCTGGTAAAGACCAGGCCGATGGCGATACAACAGGCCAGTAAATGAACATAAATGACCGACAGCCGCACCAGTTCCATGGATTCTTTCTGCCCGAACAGGCTAATAATTGTATTAAACTCCACGTCGAATTCTCCACGTAATGCATCAGCGCTAGATGGCCTTGCAACGAACATGCGTACGACTTGATCGCACTAGGAAGACCAAATTCATATCGTTAATTGAAACATCGAATGGTTACTCAATTGCACACAGTGGCTCAACCGTTGAGCCTCGGTTGGGCATGGCGTTACTCCATCGTCAGAGGTAAAAATGCCCCGTGTGCATCCCTGCGATTCAGATCAAGTTGAACGTCCATTACGTTCTGGGGAGAGGTGCGAAGTGCGCTGCTTGAAGCACACACTTGCTGGCAAATATGAGCGACCCACGGGTAAATCGTTCATTTCTTGAGCAAAAGCACCGACCAGCGGTATTTAAAGTCGTATTAGTTAGTTTACTAACTGCTTGCAAGCTGACCGAATGGTAAGTTTTAAAGGCCCGTGGATCCAAACTTCGCGACAGGCCATTTAAGTGCTCTATTTCGCCGACTGGTGAACGACTACCCGGTCAATGCACCAGGAGCAACTGGCTCAACACCGCCCGCAATTTCCCGGGTTTCACAGGTTTGTTCAGTAGCGGCGCCCCTAGCTTCTGCAAGCCACGCCGGCACTGATCGCTGCGGTCTGCGGTAATGATCACTGCCGGTATGGCAGTCGCAAAATGCTCACGCAGGTACCTCACCACCTCGCAACCCACCACGCCATGGTCCAGGTGGTAGTCGGCCAGGATCAGTTCCGGGGCTCGCCCCTGCAACGCCAGCAAGGCGCCCTCCTGGTCGGTAGCCGTAACCACTTCGCACCCCCACTGCCCCAACAGCGCGCCCATGCTCTCGAGTATGCTCACTTCGTTGTCCAGCACCAGCAGGCGGCGGCCCGGCAGCGGATTACCGGCGCTGGGCAGCGGCACAGCCTGATGAACAGCCAGCGGCACTTCTTTGCCAAGAGGTACCTCGATGCTGAACACCGAGCCACGCCCCGGCCACGAGCGCACTTCGATCCGGTAACCGAGAATCTTGGCGATCCGTTCAACGATGGCCAGCCCCAGGCCAACACCCTTGCGATCGGCAGCACGGCCAACGTCCAGCTGGTTGAACTCGAGAAAAATGGCCTGCAGCCGATCCTGCGCGATGCCTCGCCCGGTATCCCACACCTCCAGCCGCAACTGGCCGCCGCGGCGCCTCGCCCCGAGCAGGATCCGCCCCTCGTCGGTGTACCGGCAAGCGTTGCTGAGGAAGTTGCGCAGAATGCGCGTCAGCAGCCGCAAGTCAGTGCTGATGGCGTAATCGGCTATGCGTGCATGCAGCTTCAGGCCTGCAGCATCGGCCACCGAGCTGAACTCCGAGACCAGCGGCGCGAACACCTCGTCCAGGCGGTACACAGCCACGTCCGGCCTGACGGCAGCCTGGTCGAGCCGGGAAATGTCCAGCAGGTCGGTCAGCAGGTCTTCCGCGCCCTCCAGGGCCTGGTGGGTACGCTCCACCAGCACATGCTCGGCCTCTGGTAATGGCCGCTCGCGCAAGGTCGAGATCAGCAAGCGCGCGGCGTTCAACGGCTGCAGCAGGTCATGGCTGGCGGCAGCGAGGTATTTGTCCTTGCTGCGGTTGGCGGCTTCGGCGGCATCACGGGCCTCAAGCAATTCATCGGTACGCGCAGCGACCCGTTGCTCCAGTTCGTCATTGAGCTGTTGCAGGCGTTGCTGGGCCAGCTTGCGTTCGGTGATGTCGGCAACGAACCCCTCCACCAGCCCTTCATGGCCGGGTTTTAGCAGCAGGTTCATCAGCACATCGAGATGGCTGCCGTCCTTGCGCCGCAAACGGGTTTCGTAGCCGTGCAGGCTGTGCTCACGGGCGAGCACCGCCGTGATCGCCTGCAACTCCTTGGCACCGCCATCAAACAGGTTGGCGGCCAGGTCAGTCAGGGAAAAAAGCACCGCTTGCGGGTCGTCGTAGCCAAGCATGCGGGCCAGCGCCGGGTTGGCGGCGCGCATGCCGTCCTGAAGGCTGGCCTGGAAAATCCCGTGCACGGCGTTTTCGAACAGCCATTTGTAACGGTTGCGTTCGGCCTCCAGCTCGTCCAGGCGGGCGGACAGCTCCGGATAATGGCTTTTGCGCGCCGAGTGGTCACCCAGCCCCAGCAGCCCGGCCAACGCCCGCTGCTGCTCGTCAGAGGGCCTCGCCATAGACGACCTCGACATCACGCTGGCTCGACGCACGGGGGTTGGTGAGGATGCACGGATCGTCCATCGCGTGTTGCGACAGGAACGGGATATCGGACGTGCGCACCCCATGCAGGCCCAGGGTTTCATGGAAGCCAATGGCATGTTTCAGGGCAGTCAAGTGCTCCACCAGGCGCCCACAGATCTGCCGGTGATTGAGACCACGGCAGTCGATCCCGAACACCTCGGCGATCACCTTGAAACGCTCCGGCGCCGAGCTGTAGTTGAACGCCACCACATGTTCCACCAGCACCGCGTTGCACAAGCCATGGGGCAAGTCGAGGAAACCGCCCAGGCTGTGCGACATGGCGTGCACTGCGCCCAGGATCGCATTGGAGAACGCCAGCCCCGCCTGCATGCTGCCGAGCATGATCTTCTCGCGCAGCGCAATATCGGTGGGGTTGGCGATCATCTCCACCAGGTTGCCATTGATCAGGCGCATGGCTTCCAGCGCATGGGGGTCGGTCAACGGCCCGTGGCCGGTAGACACGAAGGCCTCGATGGCATGCACCAACGCATCGATGCCGGTGCAGGCCGACAGGAACGGGTCCATGCTCAGGGTGGTCTGCGGGTCGATCAGCGACACGTCCGGCACCACCGCCTTGCTGACGATGGAGAACTTCATGCGTTCCTGCTGGTTGGATATGATCACGAACTGCGACACGTCCGCCGAGGTGCCGGCGGTGGTCGGGATCAGGATCAGCGGCGGGCTGGGCACGCGGATCATGTCCACGCCTTCGAATTCGAGGATGCTGCGTCCATGGGCCACCACGATACCGATGGCCTTGCCGCAATCCATCGGGCTGCCGCCGCCAACGGCGACGATCACGTCACAGTGGTTCTGCCGATAGATTTCGGCGCCGAGCATCACCTCTTCGACCCGCGGGTTGGGTGACACGGCGGTGTACAGGCAATAGTCGATGCCCTGGGCCTGCAGGCTGGCCTCCACATCCGCCACCCAGCCGGCGGCGATCACGCCAGGGTCGCTGACCACCAGTACCTTGCGCGCACCGAAGGTTTTGGCGTAATTGGCCACATTGTGCCGGCAGCCGGCACCAAAGATGATTTCAGGCGATACGAACTTGCGAAGGGGGCTGAAACTCTGGCTCATCGGTAAGCCTGTTCTTATTGTTCTGGAAGATAAACGCCAGCGTAAAGCATCCCACCACGAAAGCAACCAGACCAAAGCGGGGCTACCGGTCATTCTATCCAGGATTTGGCGCGGGCCACCTCCAAAAATGCCAGCACGTCCTCTTCGAGCTCCGGTACATCGGGGAAGCGTTGTGCCAGGCGGTCGATGACCGTTGCCACGGTACTGTGGCCGTCCAGCAGCTCCAGGACCCAGCCGGCACTGGCATTGAGCTCGATGATGCCCCCGGCGTACAACAGCACGTGGCAACCCTTCTGTGGCGCCCAGTCCAGGCGCAAGCCTCGCCCCAAGGCAAGGGCTTGCTGGCGATCTATCAGGTTCACAGGCGCATACTCCAGGAGGATCCGGCCACCGTGGCGATGGCCGGGCCGTCATCAACGGTTGGCGAAATACATCGTCACTTCGAAGCCAATGCGCAGGTCGGTATAGGCGGGTTTAGTCCACATAGGGCAAGTCCTCTTCTTGTGCCGGAGGATTCCGGTAGAAGCATTAATGCACGGGGGTGGACCGGACCGAATGCTACTTTGGAACGAGCTTGCGGGGTGCGTTGGTACGGGTAGGCCATGCATGTGCCGGCCCTTTTGCGGGCTCGCCCGCACCCACAGGTTCTTCACCGGTTCTGGAACCAGCGGTGAACCTGTGGGAGCGGGCGAGCCCGCGAAGGCCGCGACGCGGTCTAGAAGAAGCCCAGCGGATTGATGTCGTAGCTCACCAGCAGGTTCTTGGTCTGCTGATAGTGGTCGAGCATCATCTTGTGGGTTTCGCGGCCAACACCGGACTTCTTGTACCCCCCGAACGCCGCATGCGCCGGGTACAGGTGGTAGCAGTTGGTCCACACTCGCCCGGCCTTGATCCCGCGTCCCATGCGATAGGCGCGGTTGATGTCGCGGGTCCACAGGCCGGCGCCCAGGCCGAATTCACTGTCGTTGGCGATAGCCAGCGCTTCGGCTTCGTCCTTGAAGGTGGTCACGCCCACCACCGGCCCGAAGATTTCTTCCTGGAACACGCGCATCTTGTTGTTGCCCTTGAGTAGGGTTGGCTGAATGTAGTAACCGCTGGCCAGGTCACCCTGTAGCCGCTCGGCACCACCGCCGGTGAGCAACTGCGCGCCCTCCTCCCGGGCAATCTCCAGGTACGAAAGGATCTTGTCGTACTGTTGCTCGGACGCCTGGGCACCCACCATGGTTTCGGTATCCAGCGGGTTGCCGCGGGTGATCTTGGCGATCTTCTTCATCACCTCGGCCATGAACGGTTCGTAGATCGACTCCTGGATCAGCGCCCGTGACGGGCAGGTACACACCTCGCCCTGGTTGAAGAACGCCAGCACCAGGCCTTCGGCAGCCTTCTCGATGAACGCCGGCTCGGCCTGCATGATGTCTTCGAAGAAGATGTTCGGCGACTTGCCACCCAGTTCGACGGTGGACGGGATAATGTTCTCGGCCGCGCACTTCATGATGTGCGAGCCCACCGGGGTGGACCCGGTGAAAGCGATCTTGGCGATGCGCTTGCTGGTGGCCAGCGCCTCGCCGGCCTCACGGCCAAAGCCCTGGACGATGTTCAGTACGCCTGCAGGCAACAGGTCGGCGATCAGCTCGGCAAAGACGGTAATCGACAGCGGCGTCTGCTCCGCGGGCTTGAGCACCACGCAGTTGCCAGCGGCCAAGGCCGGGGCAAGCTTCCAGGCGGCCATAAGCAGCGGGAAGTTCCACGGGATGATCTGCCCCACCACACCCAGCGGCTCGTGGATGTGATAAGCCACGGTGCCTTCGTTGATCTCACCTACGCCACCTTCCTGGGCACGGATGCAACCGGCGAAATAGCGGAAGTGGTCGGCTGCCAGCGGCACGTCGGCATTCAAGGTTTCGCGTATGGCCTTGCCGTTGTCCCAGCTTTCGGTAACCGCCAGCACCTCCAGGTTCTGCTCGATGCGGTCGGCAATTTTCAGCAGTACCAGGGCGCGGTCTTGCACCGAGGTCTTGCCCCAGGCTTCGGCGGCGGCATGCGCGGCGTCCAGGGCGCGGTCGACGTCCTGGGCCGTGGAGCGCGGGAATTCGGCAATCGGCTGGCCATTGACCGGCGAGCTGTTGGTGAAGTACTGGCCAGCCAACGGCTGCACGAACTCGCCATTGATGAAGTTGCCATAACGGGGTTTGAAGGATACGACGGCGCCTGGAGTTCCGGGTTGTGCGTAGATCATGCTGAGCCTCTGCGGGTCGGTGCCTGTCCCACGACAGGCGATGCACCGATGGTAAGAAGCCCCGCGTGCCGGGCGAATGCATCGTTGGCAGCGGGGCTCTCGTCATTTGGTAGTAGGGCCGCTTGTCACCGGATCAGCGGCGGCAAGCGGCAGTAGGCAGGCGTTAGGGCTTGGTGCTCGCTGTTTGCTGCAACTGCTTGGGCAACTTGAAGGTCCAGAGCATGCCGCCCTGGTTGAAGTCCTTGACCCGTTTGGCCACTTCGCCACCCCACAGCGGCACCGCGCCGCCCCAGCCGGAGACCACCGAAACGTACTGCTCGCCGTCCATTTCCCAGGTGATGGGCGAGCCCAGCACGCCTGACCCGGTCTGGAATTCCCAGACCTTGTCGCCGGTCTTGGCATTGAATGCCTGCAGGAAGCCCTCTGGCGTACCCGTGAACACCAGGTTGCCCTTGGTGGTCAGCACGCCGCCCCACAGCGGCGCGTAGTTCTTGTGGCGCCACACTTCCTTGCCGCTGATCGGGTCGATGGCGCGCAGCACGCCGATGTAGTCTTCGTTGAGCGGCTTGATGGTGAAGCCGGCACCGAGGAACGCCGCGCCCTTTTTGTAGGCGATGCCTTCGTTCCAGATGTCCATGCCCCACTCGTTGGACGGCACGTAGAACAGCCCTGTGTCCTTGTTGTAGGCCATCGGCATCCAGTTCTTGGCGCCGAGGAAGGCCGGGGCGACGAACACCGAGCTGCCCTTGGCCTCGCTGCCTGGTGCGCCCGGGCGGCTGGCGTCGTTGTAGATCGGCCGGCCGTCCTTGTCCAGGCCCGTGGCCCAGGTGATCTTGTCAACGAACGGGAAGCCGCGGATGAACTTGCCGTTGGTACGATCGAGCACGTAGAAGAAACCGTTGCGGTCCGCCGTGGCGGCAGCCTTGACCTCCTTGCCGCCGTCCTTGTAGTTGAACGAGATCAGCTCGTTGACGCCGTCGAAGTCCCAGCCGTCATGCGGCGTGCTCTGGAAGTGCCACTTGATGGTGCCGTCGTCCGGGTTCAGCGCCAGGCGTGAGGAAGAGTACAGGTTGTCACCGGGGCGCAGGTGCGAGTTCCACGGGGCCGGGTTGCCGGTACCGAACAGGATCAGGTTGGTTTCCGGGTCGTAGTAACCGCCCAGCCAAGGCGCAGCGCCGCCGGTCTTCCACAGGTCGCCAGGCCAGGTCTTGCCCGCCTCACCGCCGGAAATGCCGTTCTCGATCGCCTTGCCGTCCTTGTACACATAGCCCATGTGCCCTTCCACGGTGGGGCGCATCCACAGCAGCTCGCCGTTCTCCGGGTTGTACGCCTGGATCTTGCCCACCACGCCGAACTCGCCGCCGGCAACGCCTGTAATCAACTTGCCATTGACAATCATCGGCGCGGCGCTGATGGAGTAGCCTTCTTTGTGGTCGGCGACCTTCTTGCTCCAGACCACCTTGCCGGTGTCCTTGTTCAGGGCCACCAGCTTGGCGTCCAGCGTGCCGAAGAACACCAGGTTGCCGTAAAGCGCGACGCCGCGGTTGATCACGTCGCAGCAGGGGCGGATGTCATCCGGCAGACGTGCATCGTATTGCCACAGTTTCTTGCCGGTGCGGGCGTCCACGGCGAACACCCGCGAGTAGGAGCCGGTCAGGTACATCACCCCGTCCTTGATCAGCGGCTGGGCCTGTTGGCCGCGCTGCTTCTCGCCGCCAAAGGAGAACGCCCAGACCGGGCGCAGTTCCTTGACGTTATTGACATTGAGCATATCCAGCGGGCTGTAGCGCTGGCCCTGCACGCCCAGGCCATTGGTCACGATCTGCTGGGGGTTCTTCGGGTCCTGGAGGATGTCTTCATTGCTGACAGCGGCGTGAGCCGCGCCGGCAAGCAGCATGGCGCTGAGCACCAGGCTCACGGCGAACAAGGGGCGACGTGGGGATCGGGTCATGACGGCTACCTTTGGTTTTTTTGTTGTGCCCGGGAAAATTTCCCGGTGTGTCGGGAATTCTTGGTCCCGACCCGATTGCCAACAATTGCCCGCAGTGCGGAGTTTTCTAGTTCCTTGGTAGGGGCCTGAGCGATGGGTGGGTGCAGACACAGAGCGCTGTGTGGGCGGCACGGGGGCTGACAGGCACAAACAATGTCATGGCAAGCGCCGTAACTGCTGGCGCTCATACCGGGGGTACAGGTGACTGACACTGCGGATCAGCTCATAACGCGTCAGGCTGATCCCGGCAAACCGTTCAGGAATGGGGCTGCGGATCATCTCGGCCATGTCGTCACCGCGCGCCGCGCCATCACGCATCAGGCCATCGAGCCAGCCCAGGTAGTCACGCATCTGCACGAACGGCTGCGCATCACTGGCCACCGGGCCATGCCCGGGTACCAGCTGCTTCCAAGGCAGTGCCTGCAGGGTATCCAGGTCCTTGAGCCACACGTCCAGCCCTGGGCTGTTAGGCGTGGTCAGGGCGCGTTGGTAGAACACCAGGTCACCGGCGAACAGTACGCCGGTCTTTTCATCGAAAATCGCCAGGTCGGCCCCCGTGTGCCCGCCCAGCCCCAGCAACCTCAGGCGGTGCCCACCCACCTCATGCACACCCGGCTGCAACACCCGGGTCGGCAGTACCACTTCGGTACCGCGCATCCAGTCGCCAACCAGGCGATACATGTTCTCGGCCATGGCATCGCCCTGCAGGCGCAGCAGGTCGCGGGTGCCGGCCAGGGCACCGATCGGCACATCGGCAAAGGCCTGGTTGCCCAGTACATGGTCAGGATGATGATGGGTCAACAGCACTTCCACTACCGGCTTGTCGGTGAGGGTGGCAATTGCCTTGCGCAACGCCTCGCCATAGCCCTTCGACGGCCCGCTGTCGATCACCACCACACCGCTGTCGGTGACGATGAACGCGGTGTTGACCACATTGCCGCCATTGGCCTTGGCGAAATTGTCGGTGCTGCCTTCCAGCAACCAGGTGCCCTCGGCGATCTGCCGCGGTGTGAGCCGGTACGCCAGATCAGCCTGGGCTGGCAGCCCCAGGCACAGCAGCAACAGCAGGATCCAACGCATGACAGTGCCTCGGGTCAGGGGGGAATCAGACAACGCGCTCAGGGCAGCGCCGCCTCGAACTGGTTGCCGCTGTTGTCCCGCAGCAGCAGCCGGGTTGGACCAGGGCCCTGAATGTCAAAGCCAAGGTTGGGGTTTTCGCTGACCGCCGGGTACAGCTCCAGGCTGGCCAGGCGCTGGCCATCTGCACCTTGCAACTCGGCATGGTTGAGAAAGAATTCAGGAATGCCACTGACCAGGCCGTTATCCATCGGGTGGGCCACCTGCAGGCGCAGGCGGCTGCTGTCACCACGCGGGTAGCGCCCGCCCAGCACCTCACCGAGGTGCTCCTCCCAGCCGGGCTGGGTGCGCACCACGCTGGGTGCGGTACAACCGCCGCCGGCAGCATCGATCAGGGTAGAACCGACGTGCCACAGGCCATCGCGTGTCAGTACGGCGGCGCGCAACGGTGTGGCCTGTTCGATGCGGATGCGGATCGACAACCAGGGCAACACGCGCTCGCCGGGCTGAAAGTCGACGATGCGCGGCAGAGGGTTCAGCTCTGCCCAGGCGATTATCCGCACCACCTCGCCTGTGAACGCCCGGGCGTCGATCTCCAGCGGCACCTGCCGTGCATCCTCGGCAAAGGGTGGCGCCAGAAGCTTCACACGGTCATCGAACACGAATGCAGCCTGGGCCAGCAACTGCTTGTGGTAGAAGTCCCACATCACGGAAGGCACCGGGTCTGTGGAGGTGCCTTGTGTCGCTGCCTGGGCGGCCCAGGGCATCCAGCAGGCCAGCAGGAAAGTTGCTCGCCAGTTCATGGCCACTCCTATTGATACATCTCCGGGACCTCGTAACGCAGGCCGTATGCGGCATACATCGCCTTGAGCCGGCCATCGCGAATCATCTCCTCCATGGCCTCCTCCACCGCGTAGGCCAGCTGCCGGTTGCTTTCATGCACGGCCATGCCGATTTCCCAAGCCTGTTTACCGAGGTTCGGGTAGGCGTTTTCTGCCAAGGCCAGTTGCGGGTCGGCGGCCTGGTGCAGCTGCCAGTCAACCTCGCCGCGCATCGCCATCACAGCGTCTACCTGGCCGGCCTGCATCGCAGCAAATGCCTGCTGCACGCTGGGGTAATGGTGGGTCCTGGCGCTAAGCATGCCGTTGAACACCGACGTCAGGTAAAACGACGGCACGCTGTCCACCTCGACCCCGACAGGATGCTGCTGGAATACCGCGACACTGGCCACCGACGGCAGGCGACGGCGATCGTAGGCCACCTGCCAACGCTCCTGCTGATAGGGGCCGAACATCACCACCTGGGCGTTTTCCAGCTCCCCCAGCTCGTTGCGCCGCTGCGCGTAGGCGCGATCGTAAGGCACCCGCATCATCAGGTCGGCCAATTGCTGATGACGCAGCGGGCTGCCACGCCAGATGTAGTCGCGCAGGTCATCGTCGAGCTTTTCTCCGGGTGGCGCCCAGATCAGTTGCAGGCGTACCCCCAAGGCCGTGGCCAGGGCCTGCGCCAGCTCCACATCGACACCACGCGGCTGGCCGTGGTCCTGAAAACTGTAGGGGGCGAAATCCTTGTACACCGCCACCTTGAGCTCGCCGGCAGCGATGATCGCGTCATAGTTGCGCACCTGCGCCTGGGCCGCCGCGCAACACAGCAGCAGGCCACTCAACAGCACCGCCCACAGACGCATGGCCGTCACTCCTCGACGTGCACGCTGTCGAGGTAGGTGCGCACCGCCCACAGGGCTTCCTGACTGAGGTAATCGGCCATCTTCGGCATGTACACGCGGCCGTCGCGAACCGCGCCGTGGCGCACCCGCTCGACGAACCATTCATCGCCAGCATCACCTGCATCGAGCATGCGCAAGTCAGGGGCGATACCACCAGACTTGGCCTCCAGGCCATGACAGGCGGCGCAGTTCTGGTTGTAGGCCGAGGCGCCGATTTCCACGGCCTTGTCGTGCTCGGGTGAGCTGCGGTACGGGTTGACCGCCGCCCAGCCGTCGTCGTCCAGGCTCACGCCAGCGTCCTTGATCGGGGTCAGGCCCTTGGTCTCCACTGCCTGGGGCACCACGTTGCCATGGGCCCAGGCTGTACCGGTCAGCACAGATGCGGCCAGCAACCCAGCAGCAAGCAACACATTGCATTTTGTTGTCATTGTTATGCCCTCACCATTGCACACAAGGCCTCAACCACAGAGGCCGTGCCGCCATCTTAGAAACACCCTGCGGGCGACCGAATGCTGCTTTGGTGGCCGGGCCGTCATCCCTTGGTAGTAGGGCTTGTGGCGAAGGGCCAATTGAGGTGCCGTGCGGGAACTTTTCCCGGCAAGGGCGGGACTTTTTCCGTATCCCGCGATAGCCGCTGCGCCCCACCCTGTGCAGGCCAAAACCTCCACTGGGAACTGCAACCATGACAATAAGATCGCTACCCGCCCTTTCCCCGCTGGCCCTGAGCGTGCGCGTCCTGCTGATGGCCGGTAGCCTGGCCCTGGGCAATGTGGCAACAGCGGCCAGCACACCCGCTGCACCTGCCGGCAAGAACGTCACCTGGGAAGACATCGCCAATGACCACCTGACCACCCGGGACGTGCTGCAGTACGGCATGGGCACCAATGCCCAGCGCTGGAGCCCGCTGGCCCAGGTCAATGACAAGAACGTGTTCAAGCTGACCCCGGCCTGGTCCTACTCCTTCGGCGACGAGAAGCAGCGCGGCCAGGAATCCCAGGCCATCGTCAGCGATGGCGTGGTCTACGTCACCGGCTCGTACTCACGGGTATTCGCCCTCGATGCCAAGACCGGCAAACGCCTGTGGACCTACAACCACCGCCTGCCCGACAACATTCGTCCCTGCTGCGACGTGGTCAACCGCGGGGCGGCGATCTACGGCGACAAGATCTACTTTGGCACCCTCGATGCGCGTGTCATCGCCCTCGACAAGCGCACCGGCAAAGTGGTGTGGAACAAGAAGTTCGGCGACCACAGCGCCGGCTACACCATGACCGGTGCGCCAGTGCTGATCAAGGACAAGACCAGCGGCAAGGTGCTGCTGATCCACGGCAGCTCCGGCGATGAATTCGGCGTGGTCGGCCAGCTGTTCGCACGCGACCCGGACACCGGCGAAGAAGTGTGGATGCGGCCCTTCGTCGAGGGCCACATGGGCCGCCTGAACGGCAAGGACAGCACCCCGACCGGTGACGTCAAGGCGCCGTCCTGGCCAGACGACCCTACCACCGAAACCGGCAAGGTCGAAGCCTGGAGCCACGGCGGCGGAGCCCCTTGGCAAAGCGCGAGCTTCGACCCCGAAACCAACACCATCATTGTCGGCGCTGGCAACCCCGGCCCTTGGAATACCTGGGCGCGCACGTCGAAAGACGGCAACCCGCATGACTTCGACAGCCTGTACACCTCCGGCCAGGTCGGCGTCGACCCGAGTACCGGCGAGGTCAAGTGGTTCTACCAGCACACCCCCAACGATGCCTGGGACTTCTCCGGCAACAACGAGCTGGTGCTGTTCGACTACAAGGACAAGAACGGCAACGTGGTCAAGGCCACCGCCCACGCCGACCGCAACGGCTTCTTCTATGTGGTCGACCGCAACAACGGCAAGCTGCAGAACGCCTTCCCCTTCGTCGACAACATCACCTGGGCCAGCCATATCGACCTGAAGACCGGCCGCCCGGTGGAAAACCCCGGCCAACGCCCGGCCAAGCCGCTGCCGGGTGAAACCAAGGGCAAGCCGGTGGAAGTCTCGCCACCGTTCCTGGGCGGCAAGAACTGGAACCCCATGGCCTACAGCCAGGACACCGGGCTGTTCTACATCCCCGGCAACCAGTGGAAAGAGGAATACTGGACCGAGGAAGTGAACTACAAGAAGGGCTCGGCTTACCTGGGCATGGGCTTCCGCATCAAGCGCATGTACGACGACCACGTCGGCACGTTGCGCGCCATGGACCCGTCCACCGGCAAACTGGTGTGGGAACACAAGGAGCACCTGCCGCTGTGGGCCGGGGTGCTGGCAACCAAGGGCAACCTGGTATTCACCGGCACGGGCGACGGCTTCTTCAAGGCCTTCGACGCCAAGACGGGCAAAGAGCTGTGGAAGTTCCAGACTGGCAGCGGCATCGTCTCGCCGCCCATCACCTGGGAGCAGGACGGCGAGCAGTACATCGGCGTGACCGTGGGCTACGGCGGTGCGGTACCGCTGTGGGGCGGCGACATGGCCGAGCTGACCAAACCGGTGGCTCAGGGTGGTTCGTTCTGGGTGTTCAAGATCCCGAGCTGGGACAACAAGACTGCACAGCGTTGACCTGCAGCGGGGAGCGGCTTGCGCCCCTCCCCGCTTCTGCCCTTCTCCTGCCCAGAGGCTTTCGCCATGAATTACCTGCCCTTTACCTTGCTGCTGGCGCTATCCCCCGCCCTGGCAGTAAACGCCGACGACGCCGGCAACGATGCCCCCTTGACCATCAACGGCTGCGTGATTGCCGAAGCCAGCCAGTGCCCGGGGGCCAACCTGCGCGGCGCCAAGCTGGCCAACCAGGACCTGCGCAAGATGAACCTGGCCGGTGCCGACCTGCGCGATGCCGACCTGCGCCATGCCCAGCTGGACCTGGCAAACCTGGAAAAAGCCCGCCTGCAAGGGGCCAACCTGACCCGCGCCAGCTTGCAACAGAGCAATCTGCGCCTGGCCGACCTGAGCAACAGCAGGCTGGTGGCCATTCAAGGCTGGGGCTTGTTCGCCCAGGGTGCACAGTTTGAAAAGGCCGACCTGCGTGCAGCCTACCTGCAGTTCGCCAGGCTGTCCGGGGCAAAGCTGCAGCGGGCCAACTTGCAGGCGGCGGACCTGGAGATGGCCTGGTTGAGCAAGGCTGACCTGCAAGAGGCCAACCTGGGCGATGCCAACCTGCAGGAGGCCAAGTTTGGCCAGAGTAACCTGGCACGCGCCGATTTGCGCGGGGCGCGGCAGCATTACGGGAATTTTCAGGAGGCCAACATGGAGGGGTGCAAGGGGTGCCCTGAAACCTGGGACAAATGAGCGAAGGGTTCGCCTTGGCAGGTTCGGCGCCTGTGAAATCGAGCGCCGCCCGCGCGGCGCATCGCGAGCTGTGCTCGCTCCTACATTTGTTTCGGGCCAGTATCGTCTGTGCCAGCGCGCGCGACCGCCTTGTTCGTCCGACGCGATGTCGAGCCATGCACCCAGGCGCTCGCGCGCAAATCCCACAGGAATAACTGGCCCGAAACAAATGTAGGAGCGAGCACAGCTCGCGATGCGCCGCGCGGGCGGCGCTCGATCTCACAGGCGCCGAACCTTCAAAACCAGAACACTTACCTCACCCCGCCACCCGCACCACCCCCAGGTCAATCCCCAGATGCACCAGCTCGGCATGCGAACTGACCTGCAACTTGCTCTTGAGCAAGGTCAGGTGGTTGGACACGGTCTTGGCACTGATACACAACTGCTCGGCAATCACCCGCGCCGGGGTACCCTTGGCCAGCATCGTGAATATCTCCAGTTCGCGCTGGGTCATGCGCTGCAACCGGGGGTCACTGGTGCTTTGCTGTGACAGGCAAGCCAGCTGGGTGGCCAGGGGCTGCTCGATGTAGGCATGCCCGGCCAACACCCGCTGCACCGCCTCGATCAGCACCTCAGGCGCCGAGTTCTTGGTCAGGTAGCCCGAGGCACCCGCATCCAGCGCCTGGCGCACCAGCGGCAGCTCGTCGTGCATGCTGAAAAACAGCACCCGCAATTGCGGCAGGCGCTGGCGCAGGCGCCGGGTGGTTTCCAGGCCACTGATACCGGGCAGGCCAAAGTCCATGATCACCAGGTTGGGCACCTGCTCCTGTACCCTGGCCAGCGCCTCTTCACCACTGGCGGCCTCACGCACCTGCACCAATGGCAGCACCGCCCGCAGCAAGCTGGCGTAGCCTTGGCGGACCACGGCGTGGTCATCGACCAACACGATATTCATCGCACCTCCTCGGGAATGTTAAGGGCCAGCGCCCAGCCACCGCCCGGGCGGCTGAAAATGCGTAACTCCCCCCCAAGGCTGCGGGCGCGCTCGGCCATCGAGTGCAGGCCTACCCCTGGGCGCTGGGGCTGGTGGGCGCCGCAGCCGTTGTCGCGAATGAACAGGCGCAAGCCCTTGGTACTGCGCTGCAGGCGCACCCGCACCTGGCTGGCACCGGCATGCCGGGCGACGTTGGTCAACGCCTCCTGCAGCAAGCGGTACAAATGCGTTCGGCTCGCCCCAGGCAGCGCCGGCAAGTGCTCGCCAACCCGCAGCCGGCATTCGATGCCCTGGCTGGCCTGCCACTGGCTCACCAACAGCCCGAAGGCCTCGGCCAACGGCATGTAGTGCAGCGCCACCGGATACAGGTTGTGCACCAGCGCGCGAAAACCCTGCTGCAGGCGCTCGCAATTGAATTCAAGGGCCTGCGCCGTCTGCGTCACCACTTCAGGCTGTTCGGCCACCATACGCAGCAGGCATAGCTGGGCTCGCATGCCTGCCAGGTATTGCCCCAGATCATCGTGCAGGGTCTGCGCCAGCTGGGTACGCTCCTGCTCCTGCACCGCCAGCAGGGCCTGGGTCAGGTGGGCATTGTCGGCCTGGGCCTGCTCCAGAGCTGCGGCCATGCGGTTGAAGTGTTTGGCCAGCTGGCGCGCTTCCGGCAGGCCGGCTTCGCGCAGGCGTGCCGTCAATTGCCCGCCTGAGACCTGGTGCAAGGCGCCCAGCAGCTCATCCAGCAGGCCCATGGCCCGCCGTACCGCCCAGCGGATGGTCAACAAGCTCAGCAACAACGCCAGGCCACAAACGCCAAGCAGTTGTTGCAGGGAGTCCCAGACTTCATCGATTTCATCCCGCGCATCCACGGCAATCAACACGCGGCGGCCATCACTCAAGTCCAGCAGCCGACTGCTGTGGTAGCGCTCGCCGAACAACTGGCGGCCAAGCCAGGCATCCATACCGGCCTCTTGCGGCAGCCTTGGCACCTCACCCGCTGCCAGCCAGTGCACCCGCACATGGCGCAGGCTCTTGGTCAAGCCGGGCTGCAGGTTTGCCGGGTCACGTTCGGCGGTGTCGCCCAGGTATGCCACCACGGCTTCGGCTGACTGCAACTCACGCTCGACGTCGGCCACCGCTTGGTGCAACAGCACCCCGGCACAAGCCAGCGTCACCAAGGCGAAGCATAACGTGACCCAGAGGTTGACTCGCCACAGGGCCGACAAGTTGACAAGGCGCACAAGCGGTTCTCCTCAGGCCGTTGTGGACCATCGTAAAACTGCGGCCCCCGCACTGAATTACTACCTTGGTACCGGCCGAGCGCTACTTTCTGCATATTTCCCCCTCCCGGCGGGCTTCCTATGCTGGCGCCATCTGCCGTGGAGTGTGTTATGCGCCAGCCTGCCCACCTTGCCTTGACCTGCCTGCTGGCCTTGGCCGCAACGCTGGCTACGCCTCTGGCGCCCGCCGCTCAGGGCCAGGCCGCAGCCCCGCTGCACATACGCATCGGCTACCTGGGCTATCGCCCCGCCGCTGGCCCGCTGCTGTCCAATGTCATCCCCGAACCCGGCGATGCCGGGCTCCAAGGTGCCGAACTGGCCATTGTCGACAGCAACAGCACCGGGCGCTTCCTGAAGCAGCAATTTCAGCTGACCAGCGCCAATGTCGACAGCCCCGAGGCCCTGCTGCAAGCCGCCAGGGCCCAGCATGAACAAGGCCTGCGCCTGTTCGTGGTGAATGCCCCGGCCGCCAGCCTGCGCGCGCTGTCTACCGCCCTGCCCGACAGCCTGCTGTTCAACGCCGGCAGCCCCGACGACAGCCTGCGCAGCAGCCAGTGCCTGGGCAATGTCCTGCACAGCCTGCCGAGCCGGGCCATGCTGGCCGATGCCTTGGCGCAGTTCCTGGTACTGCGCAAATGGCAACGGGCGCTGCTGGTGGTCGGCCAGACCCCGGACGACCAGGCGTACGCCGCTGCCCTGCGCCGGTCGGTGAAGCGTTTTGGCATGCAACTGGTCGCGGAAAAAACCTGGACCTTCGATAACGACCAGCGCCGCAGCGCCCAGGCCGACATGCCGCTGTTCACCCAGACTGCCGAATACGACGTGGTACTGGTGGCAGACGAGCGCGGTGACTTCGGCGAGTACCTGCCCTACCAGACGTGGTATCCACGCCCGGTGGCCGGTACCCAGGGCCTGACCCCCACGGGCTGGCACAAGACCGTGGAAACCTTCGGGGCGGCGCAGTTGCAAAAACGCTTCGAGGCCCAGGCCGGGCGCTGGATGAATGACCGTGACTTCGCCGCCTGGATGGCTGTACGCAGTGTCGCCAGTGCGGCCAGCAAGCTGCGCCTGGCCGAACCTCGCGCGCTGCAGCAACTGCTGCTCAGCGAGCAGTTGCCGCTGGACGGCTTCAAGGGGCGCAAGCTCAGTTACCGCCCGTGGAACGGCGAACTGCGCCAGCCGATCCCGTTGGTTCAGCCCCGCGCCCTGGTCAGCACCTCGCCGCAGGAGGGCTTTCTGCATCCCTTCAACGAAATGGACAGCCTGGGCTACGACAAGCCCGAAGTGACGTGTAGCTACCCCTGACCCGACAACCACAACAATAAGGAATTCGCCATGCGCCGCCCCCTCTTCCACCGGGCCCTGATTTACCCCAGCCTGCTGTCGGGCGCCCTGGCGCTGGCCAGCAGTCACGCCATGGCTGCCACCGCCTGGGTCTCAAACGAGAAGGACAACAGCCTCAGCCTGATCGACATGCAAACGCTGGAAGTCACCGAAACCCTGCCGGTGGGCCAGCGCCCTCGTGGCTTGCTGCTGTCGCACGACAGCAAGCTGCTGTATATCTGCGCCAGCGATTCGGACCGGGTGCAGGTGATGGACGTGGCCACCCGCAAGATCATCAAGGAGCTGCCCTCCGGGAAGGACCCCGAGCAGTTCGCCCTGCACCCCAACGACCGCTGGCTGTATGTGTCCAACGAGGACGACGCGCTGGTCACCGTGATCGACACCGTCACCGACAAGGTACTCGGGCAGATCGACGTTGGCATCGAACCCGAAGGCATGGCGGTCAGCCCTGACGGCAAGTGGGCGGTCAACACCAGCGAGACCACCAACATGCTGCACTGGATCGACACCAGCACCCAGACCCTGGCCGAAAGCACGCTGGTCGACCAGCGCCCGCGCTTCGTCGAGTTCAGCAAAGACGGTTCGCACCTGTGGGCCTCGGCAGAGATCGGCGGCACGGTGACCATACTCGACGTGGCCACGCGCCAGGTGCTGAAAACCCTGAACTTCCAGATCAAGGGCGTACACCCCGACAAAGTCCAGCCAGTGGGCATCAAGCTCAGCGCCGATGGCAAGTACGCCTTTGTCGCCTTGGGCCCGGCTAACCACGTGGCGGTGGTCGATGCCAAGACCTTTGACGTGCTCGACTACCTGCTGGTCGGGCGGCGGGTCTGGCAGCTGGCATTCACCCCGGACCAGCGCCAGTTGCTGGCCACCAACGGTGTCAGCGGTGACGTTTCGGTCATTGATGCAAAGAACCTCAAAGTGCTCAAGTCGGTGAAGGTCGGGCGCTACCCCTGGGGTGTGGTGGTGACACCATGAACGCCCTCGATGTCAGTGACGTGAGCTTTGCCTATGGCCAGCGCGAGGCACTCAGGCAGGTCGGTTTCAGCCTGGCACCCGGGCGCTTCGCCGCATTGCTGGGCCCCAATGGTGCCGGCAAGTCGACCTTGATCGCCCTGCTCACGCGCCTGTACGACCTGCAGCATGGCGACATCCGCGTGTGCGGCTGCTCGCTACGCAACGCTGCACGCCCGGCCTTGCGCCAGCTGGGCGTGGTGTTTCAGCAAAGCACCCTGGACCTGGACCTGAGCGTTGAGCAAAACCTGCGCTACCACGCCGCCTTGCATGGCCTGTCGCGGCGCCAGAGCAACCTGCGGGTCGAAGCCGAACTGGCCCGCCAAGGCCTTGGTGAACGCCGGCGCGATCGTGTGCGTGAACTGAACATCGGCCATCGGCGGCGGGTGGAAATTGCCCGAGCGCTGCTGCATGAACCGCGCCTGCTGCTGCTGGACGAAGCCAGCGTCGGCCTCGACCCGGCCAGCCGCCTGGCGCTTAACCAGCACCTGCGCCGGTTGTGCCGCGAGCAGCAGCTCAGTGTGCTGTGGGCCACTCACCTGCTGGACGAAGTGCAGCCTAGCGATGACCTGTTGATTCTGCATCAGGGGCGCCTGGTGGCCAGTGGCACCGCCGATGCGCTGAGCCTTGAGCACGGCGGTGACCTCGATAACGCCTTTGCCCGCCTGACCAACGCCCCCTCAGGAGCCAACGCCCGATGAACGCTTACTGGCAATGTTTCAACGGCATCATGCTGCGCGAGTGGCTGCGCTTCGTGCTGCAGCGTACACGCCTGCTCAGCGCGCTGGTGCGCCCGTTGCTGTGGTTGCTGGTATTCGCTGCCGGGTTTCGCGCAGCGCTGGGCATTGCCATCATCGAGCCCTACGACACCTACATCCCCTACGAGGTGTACATCATCCCCGGCCTGGCCTGCATGATTCTGCTGTTCAACGGCATGCAGGGCTCACTGTCGATGGTTTACGACCGCGAGATGGGCAGCATGCGCGTGTTGCTGACCAGCCCGCTGCCACGCCCGTTCCTGCTGGGCAGCAAACTGCTGGCAACTTCGTTGATTTCCCTGCTGCAAGTCTATGCCTTCCTCGCCATCGCCTGGTTATACGGGGTACAGCCACCGGCTGCGGGCTTGCTGATGGCGCTGCCAGCGTTGCTGCTGGTGGCCTTCATGCTCAGCGCCCTGGGGCTATTGCTGTCGAACGCGATCCGCCAGCTGGAGAACTTTGCCGGGGTGATGAATTTCGTGATCTTCCCGCTGTTTTTCCTGTCTTCGGCGTTGTACCCGCTGTGGAAAATGCGCGAGGCCAGTCAGTGGTTGTACTGGCTGTGTGCTGTGAACCCGTTCACCCATGCCGTAGAGCTGGTGCGGTTTGCACTTTATGAGCGGTTGAACCTGCTGGCGCTGGCGGTATGCCTGGGCTTGACCGCATTGTTCACCCTGCTGGCGATACTCACCTTCAACCCCCAGCACGCGGCGCTGCGCAAACCACGCTGAGCGGCCACAAGCCGAAGGTTCATGTGGAGAGGCGCGCAGCGCCCTTTGCGCCCGGCCATCTACTACTTTAGTACCGCCTTTGCTGTCTAATCGTCGCATTCACAACGCACCGTCCCTGGCATGTAATGGGCCTATAACAAGAAGGATAAAACCATGCCACGTGCCCCGCGCCCTTTGTTGGTTGCCCTTGCGCTGAGTCTGTCGCTGGGTATCGCCCACGCCGACACCACGCCGCTGTTCTCCGCCGACGGCTATCGCACCACGCACTATCGCAGCCCGACCCCGCAACAGGTCGAAGGCGGCCAGGTCATCGACACCGCCACACTGCAAGGCCTGCTGGGCCAGACGCCGAGGCCGGTGCTGATCGACGTCTATCGCCGTCAATGGCTGCAAGGTCGCTTCATAGAAGACGAACCGCACAGTAACCTCCCCGGCAGCCTGTGGCTGGCCAACACCGGCAACGGCGCACTGAGCCCGGCATGGCAGGACTACTTCGTGCGTAACCTGCAAAGAGCCACGGCCGGTCACCCGGACCAACCGCTGGTCTTTTACTGCCGCTCCGATTGCTGGTTAAGCTGGAACGCGGTAAAACGCGCGAAAGCCTTGGGCTATAACAACCTGTATTGGTACCGCGACGGCCTGGATGCCTGGCAGCAAGCCAACCTGCCATTGCAGCCGGCACAACCGGTACCGTTCCCCTGAAATGCCTGCATATGCGTGCCCCGCTCCATCCAATAAAAACAAGGTGAAAAGGCCATGTACAAAATTCTGATTGCCGACGATCACCCCCTGTTTCGCGAAGCCATCCACAACGTCATCAGCGATGGTTTCCAGGGCAGCGAGGTCATGGAGACCGCCGACCTTGAAAGCGCCCTGGCCCTGACCCAGGCGCATGACGACCTCGACCTGATCCTGCTCGACCTGAACATGCCCGGCATGCACGGCCTCAATGGCTTGATCACCTTGCGCAACGAGGCGCCGACCACGCCGGTGGTCATCGTTTCGGCCGAGCAGGAAAAGCAGATCGTGCTGCAGGCCATTACCTATGGTGCCGTGGGCTTCATCACCAAGTCGTCGCCACGCTCACAGATGATCGAAGCGATCGAGCAAATCCTCAATGGCAATGTCTACCTGCCGCCAGACATCATCCGCGCGCAGAAAAGCAGTACCAGCCGGCGCCATAACGATGCACCGAGCTTCCCGCCGGAAATGCTCCAAGCCCTGACCCGTAAGCAACTGCTGGTGCTCGAGCGCATGACCAAAGGTGAATCGAACAAGCAGATCGCCTACACGCTGGACATCGCCGAAACCACGGTCAAGGCCCATGTTTCGGCGATCTTGCGCAAACTCAATGTGCACAACCGGGTACAAGCCATTCTCAGTGCCGGCGATATCGATTTTGCTGATTATCTGCGCCGTTGATCCCTGCCCGCCGTTTCGCGGATAAACCCGCGAAGCGGCCACCCGTTATGCCACGCCACTGGCCAGCAGATGGCTCATCGCCGTCTTGAGTTTCATCGGCCTTACGGGCTTGTGCATCAGCGTGTGACCCAGCTCGCGGATCTGCTGCTTGAGATCGTTGCTGTAGTTGGCAGTGATCATCAGCGCCGGTAGCGGCTGGGCACGGCGGGCATTGATCCGCGCTACGGCGTCGACACCATTGCAGTCGTTGTCCAGGTGGTAGTCGGCAATCAGCAGGTCGGCCTCGGCGTGGTAGTTGTCCACCTGGCGCGCCAGGTCTTCCTCCGACAGCGCAGTGACCACCCGACAGCCCCAGCCTTCCAGCAAGGTGCGCATGCCCGCACAAATCGCCGCATCGTTATCCAGCACCCACACCCGCGCCCCGCGCAGGCGTTCGAGCATCGGCTCGCATATCGCCTGGCTCGGCTGGGCTTTGGGGGCGGTGGCGCTCAGCGGTACCTCGACTGCGAACACTGACCCTTTGCCCAGCCATGACCGCACGCGGATCCGGTGGCCGAGGATGCCGGCGATCTTCTCCACGATCGCCAGGCCCAGGCCCAGCCCACGGTCCTGGTCCGGGCGCTGCACATCACCACGCTTGAACTCCAGGAACATGTCTTCCAGATGTTCTTCGGCAATGCCGATGCCGCTGTCCCATACTTCAATCCGCACGCCACCGCGCTGGCGCCGACACCCCAGCACCACGCGCCCACTGCGGGTGTAGCGAATGGCATTGCTGAGCAGGTTGCGCAGGATGCGCGCCAGCAGCTGAATGTCACTGCGCACCACGGCAGAACACCCCACAAAGTGCAGCGCCAGCCCTTCGCTACGCGCCACCTGGGCGTATTCGGCGGCCAGGTTGTCCATCAGCTCGCTGAGGGCGAACGGGGCGACATCGGCCTTGATCACGCCAGCATCGAGCTTGGAAATATCTACCAGCGTGCCCAACAGGTTTTCCACATCCTCCAGCGAATTGCTGACATTACGCACCAGGTGGGCAGCGTTTTGCGGCTCGTCGCGTTCGAGCAACGCGCTGGTGAACAACCGCGCCGCGTTCAGCGGTTGCAACAGGTCATGGCTGACCGCAGCAAGGAACTTGGTTTTCGACAGGTTGGCCTGCTCGGCCTCGCGCTTGGCCTCGCGCAGACGCGACTCGGCCTGGCTGCGCTCTTCAATTTCACGCAGTAACTGGTCGTTGAGGCTGGTCAGTTCGGCAGTGCGTTCGCGCACCCGTTGCTCCAGGTGCTGATAGGCCTGGTGTAAGGCCTGTGCGGTGTTGCGGCGCTCGGTGATGTCGCGAATCAACACGAAGATACCCACCACTTCGCCACTGGCCAGGCGGTTCGGTACGTAGGAGCGCAGCATATAGCGTTCCTGACCGTTGATATTGGTTTCGGCAAATTCAAACGTCACGCTCTCCCCCGCCAGCGCCCGTACCACGTAGCCTTCCAGGCGCTGGTAGTGCTGCTCGCTGTGGGCCGCGCGCAGGCTCTGGCCCAGCATCACGCCATGCGGCCAGCAATACCACTCTTCGTAAACCTTGTTGGTGAATTCGTAGACCAGATCGGCGTTCAGGTAGGCGATCAGCGCCGGGACGTTGTCGGTAATCAGGCGAATCTGGTGCTGGTGGGCCGTCTCGGCCCGTTGCCTGGCCTCGCTGAGCAGGCGGTTGACGGCCTTGAGCTCGGCCATGGCCTGGTTCAGCGCATCAGTGCGTTCGCGCACCTGCTCGGCCAGCACCACCGAATGCTGGAACGCGGCGTATGGGTCATTGCCCCGGGTCACACCCGACTCGATGCGCTCGATCAATGCGTCATTGATGCGCTGCAGCTTGTGGTTCTGGTGCTGCAGCCGAGTCAGCTCGGCCTGCAGTTCAGCGACCGACAGGAGGCCGGTTGCGGGCAATGGCGACCCCGGTGAAGGTCTGGTTGATGTGCATGCCATTGAACTGTTCTCCGTAGGTGTTGAAACCGATCACCCGTTGCTCGCGCAGGAACGCGCCGACCGGCTCCAGGCCGTGATGGGCCTCCAGTTCCAGCCGCCGCAGGAAACAATCACAACCGATGGTCAGCAACAACGGGCCGAGACGCTGGTGCAGGCCATCGAACAGCTGGTGCAGGTTCGGCAACAGCGGGCCCGGGGTCATGGCCGTGAGCACGATGCCGTTCTCCACCGCGCAGTAGAAGCTCAAGCTGAGGTCAGGATGCATTTGCTGGATCGCCCGCACGTAGTACTGATCATGAATGCGCACGGCCAGCGGGTGGGCGGCGAACACCCGGTGATCGAGCGCAGCCACTGGCACGCCGATGTGGCGGGCATATTCCTCGGCCGCCGGCTCGGCATTCAGTTCGAAAACCCGGCGCTGGGCGCTGTCGGCACCGGTTACCACCAGCTTTTCCTGGCGCGGCAGGATGTGATGCGTGGTGAACACTTCGAAGTCGAGCCAGGTGTTGACCAGCACCACCACGGCTGCGCCGTTGTGGAATGTACCGCCGTAATACACATGGGTGCGGTTCAGGTAGTTGTCGTCACCGGCCGAGCCGCCGAAGTGCGGGATATCCCCCAGTGCTGCGCTGAGTGCGGCAAGCACCATTTCCTCGCGGCTGGACAAGCCATCGAGCAGTGTGAGTGCAAAACTGTGGCCCTTGATTGGCGCCAGGGTATTGCTGCGGCAGGTGCCGACCAAGCGCTCGACCATCTGCTGCGCGTCGATCAGGCTGAAGCGCTCCATCTCATCGATCAACGCAGTGGCGATCGAAAAGTGCCGGTGATCGAAGCCCACCGCCGTCACGCAATTGCGGCCGTAGCCCAGCGGGGTGATTTCACCGGCGCTGGTGCAGCCGACCAGGCGTATGCCGCCAAAATCCTGCTCCAACGCTTCGCCCAAAGCCTGCAAGTCGTATTCGGCGGAACAGAAGAACAGCACGAAACCCAAATGCGGGTGCAGCAACTGCCGCGCCAGGTCCTGGGCGGCCAGCCGTGCGTCGGTAGCCTGAGACATGGCACTGACCACACCGTCGTTATGAGCCTGTTGCATCGTGGTCTCCGGCACGGGGTGGCTGAGCGATCAGTTTAAGGAGGTGGTAGCGGGTGACGAATGCTACTTGGGTAGCGGGTGGGCGGTTCCATGGGCGTAAAAGGCCGCGTCAATCGGGGCCGCCTTGCGGCCCCGGGCGCTTACCAGGTCAATACCGCGCCCACGGCAAAGGTATCGGTGTCTTCGTTCTGCGCACTGGTGTCATGCCCGTCGATGGAAAACTGGTTGTACTCGGCCACCAGTTTCAGGTTGTCGTTGATGTCATGGAACAGCGCCACACCCCGGGTCTCGTAGTCCGCACCGCTGTCAACCGCACCATTGCCATCGTCCTTGGTCTTGCCATAGGACAGCGCCACGCGGTTCTTGCCGAACTTGTACGAGCCCTGCAGCAGGTAGCCGTCACTGTCGACATTGCGCAAAACCGGTTCGCCGGCATTGTTGGTGAAGAACGGGTTGATGCCCTTGGCCTGGAACCCCGAGCCGGTCAGCGACCAGCCGCCCATCTTTGCCTGCACCCCGTAACCCACCCCCTTGGAAGTGACCGTCTCTACCGTGGAGTCAGTATTGTCCGAGGTCTGGTAACTGCCGTTTATCCAGCTGTAGATCTGCGCCCCACCCAGGTCGAACTGGTAGGTGATCTCGCTCTCGGTGCGTGGGTTTTCCTGGTAGGCCTTTCCGGTCGGGCTGCTGTCGTTGGTGTCCACCGGGTCCATGATGCCCACCGCCACCCGCAGGCCGTCCATCACTGGCGTGCGGTAGGTGATCTGCGAGGTTGGGAACGGGTACGGGTAACCGCTGCCAATGTTGCCGAATGACACCCCGCCGCCGTCCACCAGCCCCAGGGTGTCGCTGACCTGGCCATAGCCGGCCAGCAGTTCGTCGAGCAGGATGTTGGAACGGGCGAACAGCCCGAAGTCCTTGCCGATCAGCACCTCGCCCCACTCGGGGTTGGCCACCGTGCCGTAAAACTGGCGTACGTCGATGGCGGTGTCGGTGCCGTTGGTTTCACTGTCGTTGATGGTTACCCAGAACGAGGCACGCGCGCCGAGCTTCAGGTCATCCACCTGCTTGCCCATGTTGAAGCCCAGGTAGTTGGGCAAGAAGCCCATCTTCACCCGCGACTGGCGGCGGTCAAACTGCTCGCCCTCGCGGTCGACCTTGCTGTTGACGTAGAAGGCGTTGATATAGCCATCGGTGGAAAACGTCGTCTGGTCCTTGTCGTACAGCATGATCTCGGCTTCGGCGACGCTGCTCAGGCCAAGCGCAGAAAAGCTGGCGATGGCGGCTGCGAGAAAACGAGGCGGCAGGTGCTTATTGTTGTTGTGCATGGCGCGCTCCAAACGGGGACGGGATGTCGGAGGCGATTATCAGAAGTGGGCAAATTGCCAGGAACGCTGCTTTGGCGTGGGGTGGCGAGTGCTTTGGGGCGGGAGGGTGTGGCCCGGTGATTTGGTCCCGGTACCTGCTTGGGTCTGGGTTCGAGACTTAGGACTTAGACATGAGTGGTAGGCAGGTATCAGTACCGCTGCATGAGCGGGTTAGTACGGTCAATTGCAGGCGTGGCTGTGTTGAAGATGCGCGGGGGATGGCACCGGCATTGCCGGTGTTCGCGGCTAAAGCCGCTCCTACAGGTGCCGTGCAAGACCCGAAGGTTGCGAGCGTCTGTGGGAGCGGGTTTACCCGCGAAGGATGCTACGCGGTCGCTGGCATTGCGTCCGTTCAGGAAGCCAGTGCCTGCGAACGCTGGCAAGCGGGCATTTCATAACGGTGCGGTTGCTGCCAGGCCAGCCGTGCCTGCACATCCACCACCGCATCCTTCACCTTCTGCGCCCAGTGCTCATCCTTCGGGCACACCACCACCACGCGGAAACCGTGGTCGACACCTTCCAGGCGCACACCTTCGGAATCATCTACGTGCAGATCAATATCAAAAGCCGAAGGCAGCTTGGAGGGAGAGTTTTCCAGCCCACGTTGGGCCAGGATATGCTGGTGCCGATCACTGTTGACCACGCCATCGACATGAATGCCGTAAAGCATCAGCCACCGGCGGATGTAAGCCGGGGTGCGCCCCGACGAGGTGTAGATCCAGATGCTGCAGCCCTGGCGGCGCAGGTCGCGGATCAGTTCACGGGTGCCGCTGCGCAGGGGCTCACCCAGCCAGCGATGGACGAAACCCGGCAGCTTGCTGTCTTCGGCAGCAGCGTGCTCGGGCAGGCAGGCCAGCGTGTCGTCGATATCGAACGAAATGCGTACCTGGCCACGCTTGAGCTTGCGCTCGATGGCTTGCCGCCCTCGGGCGAACAGTGATGAATGTTGCATCAGCGGCTCCCCTCACAGGCAGGCTCGGGCGTGCCGCTCAGGAAGAACTTGCCGGGCTCAGGCGCCTTCGCTTCCAGGAAAGCGGCGTACTTTTTCTTGATCTTGGGGAGTTCGTACAAAGCCTTGACACCGTGTTTGGCGGAGTTGCGTATGACCGAGGACGGGTTGAAGTAACCCTCGGCGTTATCCAGCGACAGCACGAATGGCGGCAGCCCGGCACGCATCAGCAAATAGCTGACAATAAGCGAACCCGTGCGGTTGTTGCCTTCGATGAACAGCTGCGGCTTGCTGAGGATCCGTACATACACACCCGCGGCCCGCTTCCAGATCGAATCGCTGCGGTACGAGCAGTACCAGTTGTACAAATCCTTGATGCCACCTTCCACGTTGTTGAAAAAATGTGCCTCGGTCGCTGCAAGGTGCGGGGCGAACTCCAGGCGACGGGCCGGATCGCTGCCGCATAGCACGGTGGCATTGATTTCCAGCATCAGGTTCAGCTGTTGCAGGTCGAACAGGTCGATACCGCGGGCGACATAGTCGTCAATCAGCGCATAGCCTTCAACCACATTCAGCAGCACCTCGTCGGTAAACGGGTCCCGCGGTTCGGTGAAATGCTGGCTGAGTTCGGTAAAACGGCCCTGCACCTCGCGCAGTGCGCGCTCTACCGCTGACAGATCAAGACGACGCGTCGCTCGCATTGGTAATCCCGGGTAACACTTTAACGGAAGGTAATGCGGCCAGGTGTTGCAACCGTCCTGGCTGCAACACCTGGCCACCTTGGGCTTGATGACTCAGCTGAACTTGCCGCTGATGTAATCGCTGGTCAGCTGCTCGCGCGGGTTCTGGAAAATCTGCGCGGTTGCGCCCATCTCGACCAGATAGCCGGTGCGGGTGCCCTGGGAAATGTCGACCGAGAAGAACGCGGTGGTGTCGGCCACACGAATCGCCTGCTGCATGTTATGGGTCACCAGCGCGATGGTGTAGTCCTTCTTCAGCTCGACCATCAGCTCTTCCACGCGGCGGGTGGCGATCGGGTCGAGTGCCGAGCAGGGCTCGTCCAGCAACAGCACTTCCGGCTCGGTGGCGATGGCACGGGCGATGCACAGGCGCTGCTGCTGGCCACCGGACAGTGACAGCCCGCTGACCTTGAGCTTGTCCTTCACTTCGTCCCACAGCGCGGCGCCTTGCAAGGCGTGCTTCACGCGATCGCCCAGGTCGCCTTTGTAGCGGTTCAGGCGCAGGCCGAAGGCCACATTGTCGAAGATGCTCATCGAGAACGGGTTGGGCTGCTGGAACACCATGCCGATATAGCGGCGCACCACAACAGGGTCGACGCCCTTGCCGTAGACATCCTGCCCAAGAAAGTGCACATGGCCTTCGAAGCGGAAGCCCTTAACCAGGTCATTCATACGGTTCAAGCTACGCAGCACGGTACTTTTGCCACAGCCCGAAGGGCCGATAAAACCGGTGATCTCGTTTTTCCTGATCGGCACATGGCTGTCACGCACGGCCATGAAGTTACCGTAGAAAATCTTGTCGAGCTTGCAGTCCATGACAATGGGGGCTTCGCTGACCATGGGAGCGGCTCTTTGCGCAGTGGATACGTTCAAGTTGGATGCTCCCTTTCTCAATACTTGGGCTTGCCGAAGACTCGGCTCAAAATGTTGATGACCAGCACGATCATGACCAGCACCAGCGAGGCCGCCCAGGCGAGCTCGAGCTGGTTGTCGAACGGCATGCCGGAGAAGTTGTAGATCAGTACCGCAAGCGAGGCTGTGGGGTTCATCACCGCCAGGTCGCCGTCGTGGTAGATCCAGTAGTTGCTGAACAACGCGGTGAACAGCAGTGGCGCGGTTTCGCCAGCGGCGCGAGCTACGGCCAGCATCACCCCGGTAAGGATGGCCGGCAGGCCGGTGGGCAGGACGATCTTCCAGATCACCTGGGCACGGGTGCAGCCCATGCCATAGGCAGCGTCCTTCATGATCTTGGGCACCATCTTCATCGACTCTTCGGCCGTCAGCACCACGATCGGCAGCATCAGCACCGCCAGGGCCACGCCGCCTGCCGGTGCCGAGTAGGTACCGGTGGTCATCACCACCAGGGCGTAGGCAAACACACCGGCCAGGATCGATGGCAGGCCAGTGAGCATCTTGGCGGCAAAGCGCGCAGCATTGGCCAGCTTGCTGTCGGGGCCGAGCTCGGCCAGGAACACCGCTGCCAGGATACCGACCGGCACAGCGATGGCGGCGGCAATGCCGACCATGACGAAGGTACCGGCCATGGCGTTACCGAAACCACCGCCCATCTCGAAGCCGGTCGGTGGCAGCTCGGTGAACACTTCCAGGTTAAGGCGTGCCCCGCCGCGAGTGATCAGCATGTACAGCACGGAAATCAGCGGCACGCTGGCCACCAGTGCCGCAAACCACGCCAGGGTGGTCAGTACCAGGCTGCGCAGGGCGCGGCCTTCCAGCTTGCGCTGCAGGCTGGGCAACGCGGCTACAGGGGTCGTCAGGTCAGTCATTGTTTGTTACCACGCTGGGCGTAGAGCATGATCATCGAGCCGAGGACGTTCACCAGCAGGGTGATGAACATCAGTACCAGTGCGGCGTACATCAGCACTTCGACCTCGTTCGGGCCGGCTTCCGGGAAGTTCAGCGCCAACAGCGCCGCCAGGGTGTTAGCCGGTGCGAACAAGGACAGGGAAATGGTGTTGGCGTTGCCGACCAGCATGGCCAGCGCCATGGTTTCACCGAGTGCACGGCCAAGACCCAGCACCAGCGAACCGAAGATGCCGGTCGCCGCCGAGGGCACCATCACCTTGAGGATGGCTTCCCAGTGGGTGGTACCCATACCGTAGGCAGCCTGCTTGGTTTTCATCGGTACACTGGTCAGCGCATCCTGGGAAACCGCAGCGATGGTCGGCAGGATCATGATCGCCAGTACCAGCGCCGCAGGCAGCAGGCCTGGGCCACTGAGGGAGGTGCCGAAAAACGGGATCCAGCCCAGCTCGCTGTTCAGCCAGGCGGTCAGCGGGCGAATCGCCGGGATGACCACATAGATGCCCCACAGGCCGTACACCACGCTGGGGATGGCGGCGAGCAGCTCGACGATGGTGCGAAACACCGCGGCAAGCTTGGCCGGAAGGAAATCCTGGGTCAGGAAAATGGCCATGCTGACGCCGAAGAAACCGGCGATCAACAGGGCGATCAAGGCGCTGTAAAGCGTACCCCAGATCGCTGGCAGAATACCGTACTTGCCTTGGTTAACGTCCCAGACGCTGCCGAACAACACGTCAAAACCGTGCTTTTCAATCCCAGGCAGTGCCTTGCGGCCGACTTCGTAGACCAGCGCGAAGACCAGCGCCAGCACCAGCACCACGCCAATGCGCGCAAGCGCACGAAAGGTGCGATCGACCAGAAAGTCTTTCGCAGACGGTGGCTGGCACGCGGAGTCGGGGTTATCCGGTATGGCAAAAGGAGTGTTCATTGGCGAGTTCCGGGACAAGGGACAAACACCCCCGGCATGGCTTCATGCCGATACCGGGAGCGCCTGGGTATTACTGGATGTTGGCGGACGCTTTACGCACCTGGTCGACTACCGACGGCGGCAGCGGGATGTAACCCATCGAGTCGGCGATGGTCTGGCCTTTGGTCAGGCTGTACTCGACCATTTCACGCATGGCCTTGGCTTTTTCCGGGTTGCCGTTGTCCTTGCGGAAAATCATCCAGGTATAGGAAGTGATCGGGTAGGACTTGGCACCGTCCGGGTCAGGCAGCCAGGCCACCAGGTTTTCCGGCATTTTCACCGCAGCCAGTGCTTCGGCACCGCTCTCGGCATTCGGCACGACGTATTGGCCAGCCTTGTTCTGCAACATGGCGAAGTCGACCTTGGCCAGCTTGGCGAAGCCGTACTCGATGTAGCCGATAGCGCCCGGGGTCTGGCGGACGGTGGCGGTTACGCCGTCGTTCTTCGGCGACTTGATGAACTTGTCGGTGGCCGGCCAGTTGACGGTGTTGCCTTCGCCCAGCCCTTGCTTGAAGTCAGCGTTGATGGCCGACAGGTGCTTGGTGAAGACGGCAGTGGTGCCGCTGGAGTCGGCACGCACGACCACGGTGATCGGGGTGGCAGGCAGCTTCAGGTCAGGGTTGGCCGCCGCGATTTGCGGGTCGTTCCACTGGGTGATCTTGCCGAGGAAGATATTGGAGTAGACGTCGCGCGGCAGCTTCAGCCCTTTAGGGTTACCCGGCAGGTTGTAAGCCAGGACGATTTCACCGGCGGTCATTGGCAGCAACTGCACGCCTTCGCCAACCTTGGCAATGTCTGCTTCGCTCATAGCCGAGTCACTGGCGGCGAAGTCGACAGTCTTGTTCAGGAAGTCCTGAACGCCCGCACCGCTGCCCTTGGACTGGTAATCGACGGTGACGCCAGCCGTGTTCTTGCTGAAGTCCTTGAACCAGGTCAGGTAGATCGGTGCAGGGAAGCTGGCGCCCGAACCGGTCAAGCGGACGTTTTCTGCAGCAAAGGCTGCCGAGGTGGCGCAAAGGGAAACCGCAACGGCGAGTGCAGCAGACTTCATCAGGCGTTTCATCAAAAAAGTGCTCCGTGTGATGGCCAGCACACTTTGCATCAGCTGTGTTACAACTTTGTGACTGTTGAATGGCAAGCCGCGCGGTAGAGCTTTTTGCCTGTGCCATCAGCCGCTGAGCCGGGACCCTGAAACGGTTCCAGCCTCATCGCAAACGCTTGAATGTGGCGATAGACCCTGCAAAGCAGCACCAGAAACAAGAACGGGCCACAGCAGGCGATCAACCAATACTGGCGAGATCTGCATCACCGGCATCCCCACAGCGGTTGCGGCATGCACATTCGAACTCGGCTTGGGCACGGGTGGAAAAGTTCAGGCTCAGACGCATCTTGTCTTGCGTGTCATAGAGGTCGTACCCCTCCGCCAGTGCGGCAGGAAAGCCAAGCCGTCGAGGATAAGCCTCTTTCTTGGGTGGCACTGCGGGAACCACAACGAAGCGTGTCTGCATGATCATCCCCTTCGGCAGTGCTTAAGTATTAGTACTGCTATGTGAAAGCATCAAGATGACTCATGCAATATTTTGGGTCAGCCGACTATTTTCGCTGCGATGAGTGAGCAGAAGCCCAGCAGGCAAATGACCCCGATGCCATAGAACAACGTTCTCCATGGCTGCAGGCCCCGCAGATAGGCCAGCGTATGCAGGACCCTGGCAACCGTGAACACCGTACTCAGCCACAGCACCGGTTGCGTGGCTGCTTCCAACGCGACAGCCAGCCCGCCGAGGGCAAAGAATATGGGAATGTTCTCCAGATCATTGGCCCATACCTTGGCAGCACGTGTCACCTGCGGGCGTTCAACGGCCTGGGCGACGCGCCTGAACACGGCAGCGTCCTCCGGGTTGGTGAACGCGACGAAGCGCAAGCGGTGATAGCCCTGATAGCAGGAAACCAGGAACATCTTGAGGAACAGCACCACCACGCACAGCGCATAGACCTGCAGAGCACCGCTCATGGCTGGCGCCCCTCGGCAACGCCTCTGGTTACCAGGTACAGCAACGGCCCCAGCGAAACGAACATGACGGTCAGCATCAGGTAAGGCAGCACCGCGATCCCGGCTCTGCCGCGCACGCGGTTGTCTCTCATCATCCAGCAACCGGCCAGCCCGGCCATCAGGTACAGGTCGATGACCACCTGGGCGGTGTCCGGCCGCGCCAGCAGTGCCAACCCGAATGCCAGCAGCGATTGCTCGGCAATCAGCAGCGTCCAGCCGGTGTACAGCGAAAACAGCACCAGTACCGCCAGCGCGCAGATACGCAAGCCCATATGGCTCTCCTTGATAGGGTTTGCCGGCACAGTAGTGATAGGGTTGCTTGCACTCAATGACCCGTGAGGTCATGGACATTGCACTCAAGGACGATCAGGGCAACGTATGATCATCGCCCACTGCCTTTGCTCAATCCAGAAGGCTGCCCAAATTACCGGGCTACTTGAAACCTTCCCTAGGCACTGTATGAAAAGTAATGTCGTAGACACCGCCGCCAGCAAGCCAGCGAGACCATCGCAGCGAAGCTTTCCGCCAGCTTGCAATAGCGTGTACCCAGACGGCGGTGCTCCTTCAATCAACCCAATAGACGTTCGATAGAATTGCGTTGCCGATACTTGGGCCTGTCAAACAGCCGCGGCAAACCCGGCTTCGGCATACGTTTCATGTCACGTAGCGGAATCACCGGTTGCATCCGATAGCGGTCGCAGCATTGCCGCAAGGATTCTGCGTCATACCCTTTGTCGGCCAAGAGCAAACGGCAACGATTGTGTGGCCGGCCTCGACTCGAAGGGATGTGGACACCGTCCAGCAGTCGTTGAACATGGGAGATGTCGCTGGCGTTTCCGCCTGAGAGCGTGAAGTGGAGTGGGATGCCACGAGCGTCACTGACCATGTGAATTTTCGTCGCCAACCCGCCCCGGCTTCGTCCAAGTGCGTGGTCCGTTGGTTCTTCGCCCCCCTTTTTTGCCTGCGCCTGAAGAGGCACGGGTGGCTCTCACGGCGGTTGAGTCGATGCACCAAGTGTTCAAGTCAATCAGGCCCTGCGCATTGAGCTTGAGGTGTAACCGCGTGAGCATCTTGTTGAAAATTCCTTGATTTCGCCAGTCTCGAAATCGTTGATAGACCGTCGACCAAGGCCCGAATCGTTCTGGCATGTCCCGCCAGGTTGCACCGGAGCACAGCACCCATAAAACGCCGTTGAGCATCAAGCGATCATCGACTCTTGGGCGTCCTGTACGTCGATGTGCGGTGAAGAGGTCCGCGACTATTTCCCATTCTGCATCGGAAAGTTCGTATCGCTTGGACATGGCAGAATCCTTCGCCTAAAAAGCGAGAAATCTACGGAAAATCGGCTTCCAGAGACTCCAGTGAGGTTTCAAAGGTCTTCATACAGAACCTAAGCTTACACAAGGTTCCACTGCCCCTCAAAATGGCGCCTCGTTAGGCCTAAGAAGCACTACAGAATCTCTTATACCTGACCGGACTGCAATTAAATGATATGCAGGCTCCCTGATGACAATTTCTAAATTTCTACGCATCTCTGCGACGCCCTCACGCACTCTAATCGAATAGTCTCGCCCTAATTTGAGGCGACTGGCGTATTTGATATAAACTCCGTATAACTCTGGTGTTTTCCCGCGCATCCAAAGACTTCGAGCGTACATAAAAGGGTGGTACGGATCAGGAGCAAGATAGAATCCCTTTCCAAACAGTTGAGCATGGCTGGAACCTTGAAACGCTGGATCAAGCCCTGACATCAAGCTGGGGCCATGCTCCTTCGAACTTCCGTGAGCTCCAAGATAATCCCAGTCACTGATGTCCTCCACACCAGGCGCACTAGAAGCAAGCGACGGTGCGGAGGCAGACCTCGCTCTCGTTTCTCGGGTATATATTTTGGTCTGGCTTGTAGTAACCGCGTTGAATAACCGACCCGCCCCTTTCGCTTCCTTAATGAAGCCAGCTTTTAGGCCAGCCCACCTGAAGAATCGAGATAAAAATGTTGGCACTGGAAAACGCCCGCTCGGGTCTCGTAAATTTATTGGATCCCCAAGGCAATAACAATAAGAATTAGTCCCACCCCGCCCGAACGGACTCATACTGTCTGGGGAGTTGAAACGCATTAAGACAGGATTGAGCCCTCGATGGCCATTACCCAACAGATAGTGCCCAGTTACTGGATCTTCTCGCTCGCCATTAAATGCAATTAACTGTGAACATCCCGAGCAGTATCCATAAGGTGTATAGCTGAGAGCCCGCCACAACTGGCATTGACTTTCATCCATGCTATTTTTAATTTTTCGTGCCATCAGCGTGCACCTCAAAGCTGCCTTTAGCACGACTGTCTCATAACAAGCCTGAAACCACTACTGGCATAAATACCAGTTTTCATGCTGACAAACTCCTGCTATGCGTGTAACGCTTATATAGCCAACGGAGGAAGAAGAGGACAGGATCAGGAGCACCAAGCACCATGATCTATTCGGTGGACCGTTATCTGGTAGAAATCCGAGCCCCATTGAAATCTACCCATTAAATCCAGCATCATTTCAGAAGTCCCCTAGTAGCAGATCTATCAGTTTCTCCTGAGCGACACCCAGGTGGAGATCAACAAACATTATTTGAAAAATTGTGCTTATTTGTTGAACAAGACGGGGGTCCGTCGGAAATTCATACCTGCAATGATAGCGCTGAAGATAAGTATTCCGATCGCGGAAAACATGACCCAGCGAACAACCTGCTTCCAATCGCCAGACCTCCAACAAAGAGGCGTTGGCGCCCCACCCTGTCACCGAGGATGCCCGCACCCAATAGCAAGCCAGCGACGATCGATGGATACATGTTGACGATCAAAAACTTGTCGGTAGTGGATGTATCGAGATGCATGGGTGAGGGTCAGAAGCGCGATCTAGAGAACGGCCATACCGATCGCGACCAACAGCAGCGCAAAAGACAGCACGAATAGTACTAGCCAGCGCCGAGGGTTGTTAGCCAGGAAGTTCTCCTTGCCACCAACACCCGACATCCATGTCGTCATTTCCTCAAGCACATCCAAGGCTAGCTGAGTAGTATCCCATTGCAAAAAACAACGAGACAATCTGTTAATTCATGTTGCACAGCATCAGGAAATCCCGCAGAAGGCGAGTTTGATCGAAAAAACAGCTGAGGGAAACGCCTCTCTTCAAACAGTTATTCAAGCGACATCAACGTATTTCATATACACTCACTCCGACCTTCAACTCCTGGATTAACTTAGTTGAGCGCATTTTTCGGGATATCACTGTTTACCCACGCGACGGCAGCCTCAGTTCGACATGCGAATTGGCCGGTTCCATTAATACATTTTTAGCGCTGCACAACGCTCAGCCCTACCGGTATGTATGGCGCGCAAAAGGCGAAACATCTTGCGCAAGATCCAGAAAGGGGACTGACGAGCCTTCCGATCACGCCTAGGCAGCACTCGCGGCGGCCTGACAACCACCAACACAAACGCCGCGCAAATTGATAGGGTTGCTTGTACTCAAGGACGATCAGGGCAACGCATGAATCATCATCTGTTCCATCGCAGCACCCCTGCCCCACACATCTCAGCGGGCCAGCATCTTCGCGAACTGCGCCGTCAGGCCAAACTCAGCCAGCTGGAACTGGCGCTGCTGACGGGACTGTCGCAGCGTCATCTGAGCTGTGTGGAAACAGGACGCGCCAAAGCCAGCCCAGGCACCTTGCATGCCCTCCTGTCGGCCCTGGATGCACCGCTGGAGCGGTGCAACGAAGTGTTCGTTGCTGCAGGATACGCGCCCCGCTACGCCGCCACACCACTCGATGCGCCTGAACTGGCCTTGGTGAATACTGCCATCGAGCATATTCTGCAGGTGAACAACCCCGCTCCGGCGATCGTCATCGACAGCAACTGGGACGTCATCGCCGCCAATGCCAGTACCGGCCTGCTGCTGGCGATGGCCGGTGTCAGCGCACAGCCGGCGACCGGCCTCAACCTGCTGCAGACACTGCTGTGCCCCGGTGGTCTGGGTGATCATATGGCCAACGCGCCGGAAATCCGCGCTGCTGCCTGGCACCGCGCATCCAGGGAGGCCGCAGGCAATCCGGCACTGGCAGCGCGCTTGCGCGACTTGCCGCCCCCGGCAAGCCCGTGCCAGATGGCAACAGCCACCCCTTTGCTGCTGACCCGCGTGAACACCCCGTATGGCGAGCTGAGGTTCCTGTCCACGTTCACCACCTTCGGCATGCCGCTGGATGTCACCGTGCAGTCACTGCGCATCGAACACCTGATCCCCGCCGACGCACAGACCCGGCAAAGCATGCAGGCAGCGTTCGAGCAGTGGTCGGCCGTTACTGCCTGAACGTCAGGGTCTGGCTGCGCCCGGTTGCGTGCTGTTGCCGGCATGATCCGCCGCCGCACCTACACGTCATTGACCCAAATCAAGCCCTCGCGCCGAGTTCGCGCGACGATGGCTGCACGCAAGGAATGACTCAAGCACCGCCAGGCGCACAGTGCTCAAGGTTTACCGCTTGATCGCTGTGCGCGGCCTTGGCCAAGGAGCCCCACATGAACCCGCTGAAACACATACTGGTTGCCACCGACCTTTCCCCACATGCCCGCAACGCCGCTGAGCGCGCTGCCTACCTGAGCGATGCGCAACAGGCCTCGCTGGACCTGCTCTACGTTGCCAACCCGGCACCCTTCGAGCGCCTCAAACAGTTGGTGACGCCTGATGACGATCTGTTGAAACGCGTACTGGATTGCGCAGGCGAGAAAACCCACGCACTGGCAGCACTGCTGTTCCAGCGTTACGGTATCTCCGCTGGCGTGCAGGTCGCCGGCGGCTCGGTGATCACGGAGATCAACCGGGTGGTGCAGGACAAGCACAGCGACCTGCTGGTGTGTGGGGCCAGGGGCCAGAGCGTGGCGCGGCGCCTGCTGCTGGGTTCAACCGTGCAGAAAATGCTCAACCACATGCCCTGCCCTTTGCTCGTGGTCAAGCCGGCCCCTCGTGATGCCTACCGCACTGTGCTGGTGCCAGTCGATTTTTCGCCCGTTTCACTGCGCACCCTCAAACTGGCCAAGGCCATTGCCCCGCAAGCGGAGATCATTCTGCTGCATGTGTACGAAGCCCCGTTTGAAGCCAGCGTGCGCTTCGCCCATATCGACCACGGCACCCTCACCCACTACCGCAATGTCATTCGCAAGGATGCAGAAGCACAACTCGCGGCGTTGAGTGAGGCTGCCGGCATGGCCGATGCACGGCAGGTCCTGGTGCACGGTAACCCGGGCTGGTGCATTGTCGAGCAGGAGCAGGAGCTGGAGTGCGACCTGATTGTGGTCGGCAAGCAGGGAGCAAGCGCGCTGGAGGAGCTGCTGGTCGGCAGCGTCACCAAGCATGTGCTGAACGAATCACTGTGTGATGTGCTGGTGGCACCATAGGCGGCATAAGCACGCTGCACTGCCGCCTGTTGCACCTGTCCGGGTCAAGCACAAGCGCCCTTGGCTAGCCTGACGGCGAACGGGTTAGGGAATAAAGCCCCCGCCCATAGCATTCGCAAGCGGGACGCCATTGCTCAGAGCAGCCGCTCTACGCAAGACGTTTCATCGATTGCGCTGATGATTACTATCGAGCGGCCTGCCTGTCGGCCAGGCAAGGCCGTCTCTACAATCGCCTGCAAATCCCCCCGCTCTTGCGCCTGCTACAGGCGAGATCCCTCATGGAACCTAACCCATGCCAAGCAACAGCCAGGCCCCTCGCGGCCTTCCCGAACACAATCAACAGAGTGTCACCCAGCAATGGCTGGCAATCCTCTCGGTAGCCGTGGGTGCGTTCGCCCTGGTCACCAGTGAGTTCCTCCCGGTGGGGGTGCTAAACGATGTGGCCAGCGACCTTGGCATCAGTGCAGGCCTTGCCGGCCTGATGGTGACCTTGCCCGGCATCATGGCTGCATTGGCCGCCCCATTGATTTCCGTAGGCGTGGGCGCGCTGGACCGGCGCTACCTGCTGATCGGCCTGACGCTGATCATGATCATTGCCAACGCCATCGTGGCCTACGCCGGCGACTTCAGCCTGCTGTTGGCCGGCCGTGTGCTACTGGGTATCAGTATTGGCGGCTTCTGGGCCACAGCCATCGCCCTCAGCGGCCGCCTGGCACCTGAAGGGATGGGCGTAGCCAAAGCCAACTCCATCATCATGGCGGGCGTAACCCTGGCGACGGTAGTGGGCGTGCCTGTGGGCACCTGGCTGAGTGGCCTGATGGGCTGGCGCATGACGTTCCTGGTCACTGCACTGGTAGGCGTACCGGTGCTGCTGGCACAGGTATTCCTGCTGCCGCGGCTGATGCCGGAAAAGGCCATCCGCATTCGCGACCTGCCGGCGTTGTTCATCAACCCGCAAGCACGGGTCGGCTTGATCGCCGTATTGCTGATCGGCCTGGCACACTTTGCTGCGTACACCTATGTCGCACCGTTTTTCAAACAGAATGCCGGCTTTGACGGGCCTACGATCGGTTCATTATTGCTGTTGTATGGCGTGGCCGGCTTCATGGGTAACATCTTCGCCGGCTTTGCTGCCAACCGCAGCGTGCGGCATACGCTGATGCTGGTCGCGCTCATGATCGCAGTCAGCACCGCCCTGTTCCCGCACTTCGCCACCGGCATGACGGGTGCCGCGATGCTGATCGCACTGTGGGGCTTTGCCTTCGGTGCGTTCCCGGCTTGCGCCAATATCTGGATGTTTGTCGTGGCGCCCAAGGACGTCGAGCGTGGCATGCCACTGTTCGTGGCCATGTTCCAGGTAATCATTGCCGTGGGCTCGTTCTTCGGCGGGCAAGTCGTAGACCATATGGGCACTGCGGTACTGCTGAGCCTGGCCACGGCGCTGGTGGGCTGTGGCTTTGTCACCGTGCTGGTGCTGGGGCGCAACGTCAGCAACGATCTGGCGACGCAGCCAGGCTGAGCAGCCGCCCAGGGCGGCTGCGCAATGCTTGAGGCCGTGAAACCGAGGCGCCTGCTTCGCGGGCAAGCCCGCTCCCACAGGTACCGCACGGCCCCAGGCGCTTGCATTAGCTGCAATCGCCCCGCTCAGGCTGACGTGGTTGCCTGGCGCACATCACCTGAACCTCGGCGCCACGGGCCCTGGCCAGCAGCTCCTCGGTGTCATCCCCGCCGGGCAAGGCAAGCAACAAGTCAGGGCGGCTGTCATTGAGCATGAACAGATTGCGCAAGCGTTCGGCCTGCTTGCCGTGCAGCTGCCAGTTTGGCGGGTAACGCACCAGATCGGCGCCATGCTCGCGTGCCCAGCTTTCAATTTCCCCGCCAAGAAACTGGCTGCCACCGTGGATCAACACCCGGATCGGCCGCTGGCGCTGGACGTCGTCCAAGGCCTGCCGGCAGCGCCGGGTGTCTGCGTAATTGCGTCCTGCACAGATCAGTACTCGCATGGTCGGCTCTCCTTGAATGACTCAGAACCACTGGCCGAAACGGCGGATGTAGAGGGTCTTCATGGCCTGGGCGACCACGCAGTAGCCCAGCAGGGTAGCGACCAGCCAAGGGAAGTACTCCCACGGCAGCGGCACCAGGCCAACCATCGCGCCCACAGGAGAGAACGGGATATAGATACCCAATACCATGACCAGCCCTGTTGCCAATACCACCGGCAATGCAGCGGTGCTCTGGAAGAACGGCACCTTGCGAGTGCGCAGCATGTGCACTACCAGCGTCTGGGACAGCAACCCCTCGATGAACCAGCCGGACTGGAACAGCGCCTGCATTTCGACGCTGTTGGCGGCGAACACGTACCACATCAGGGCGAACGTGGTGATGTCGAAGATCGACGACGTAGGACCTATCCACAACATGAATCGGCCGATGTTGCGGGCATCCCATTTGCGTGGCTTGCTGAGGAACTCCTTGTCCATGCGGTCCCAGGGCAACGACAGCTGGGAAAAGTCGTACATCAGATTCTGTAGCAACAAGTGAATCGCCAGCATCGGCAGGAACGGAATGAACGCACTGGCCACCAGGACCGAGAACACGTTGCCGAAGTTGGAGCTGGCAGTCATGCACAGGTACTTCATGATGTTGCCGAAGGTTTCGCGGCCTTTGAGCACGCCCTCCTCGAGCACCATCAGGCTCTTTTCCAGCAAAATGATGTCGGCTGATTCCTTGGCGATGTCGGTGCCGCTGTCCACCGAGATACCGACGTCAGCGTCGCGCAGGGCGGCGGCGTCGTTGATGCCGTCGCCAAGGAAGCCCACGGTGTGACCATTGGCCTGCAGGGCCTTGAGCACCCGTGATTTCTGCAGCGGGGTGAGCTTGGCGAAGACGGTGCGCTCCTCCACCTGAAGCTTCAGGGTGGTGTCGTCCATGCCCTCGATGTCCTGGCCGAGCAAGGGCTGGCCTGGCGCCAGGCCCACTTCACGGCAGACCTTGGACGTGACCACCGGGTTGTCGCCGGTCAGTACCTTTACCTGCACGCCCATGTCGCGCAAGGCGGCGATGGCCGGGCCGGCAGTTTCCTTGGGGGGGTCGAGGAAGGTCAGCAAGCCCTGGATGACCAGATCGCGCTCATCTTCGGTGTGATACTGCGCCTTGCCTTCGGCCGCCGGGATCTCCCGGGTGGCAACCACCAGCACGCGGAAGCCGTCCTGGTTGAAGGCATCGACCCTGGCCATCAGCTGCTGGCGACGGCACGGATCAAGGGCAACGACCTTGTCGCCTTTCTGCACATGGGTGGCGATGGCGAGCATCTCCTCGACCGCCCCTTTGCTTACCAGCAGGTGATCGCCCAAGGCATTCTTCACCACCACTGACAGGCGGCGGCGGATGAAGTCGAACGGCAGTTCGTCGACCTTTGCGTAGGCGTAAGGCGCCTGGAACTGGTGGTCCTGGCCGGCGAAATGCAGCACGGCCTGGTCCATCAGGTTGCGGATGCCGCTTTGGTGATAGCTGTTGAGCCAGGCCAGTTCGAGGATGTGCTTGTCGGTTTGGCCGTCGAAGCGCACATGGTGCTCGAGGATGATCCGATCCTGGGTGAGCGTACCGGTCTTGTCGGTGCACAGCACATCCATGGAGCCGAGGTTCTGGATGGCGTTCAGGCGTTTGACCACCACCTTGCGCCGGGCCATGGCCACGGCGCCCTTGGCCAGGTTGGCGCTGACGATCATCGGCAGCATTTCCGGGGTCAGGCCCACTGCCACGGCAAGCGCGAAGAGGAAGGCATCACCCCAGTCGCCTTTCACCACTCCGTTGATCATGAATACCACTGGCACCATCACCAGCATGAAGCGGATCAACAGGCTGCTGACGCTGTTCACGCCGCGGTCAAAAGCGGTCTGGCTGCGCGAACCGGCAATGGCCTTGGCCAGCGAGCCAAAATAAGTGCGTCGGCCGGTGGCGACCACCACGGCGCGGGCGCGGCCACTGACCACATTGGTACCCATGAAGCAGATGTTCGGCAACTCGAGCAGGTTGTCCTGGCGGCCGCCATGCTCGGCGGCGGACTTCTGCGCGACATTGCCCAAGGTGTCGTACTTTTCGACCGGCAACGCTTCGCCAGTGAGCACGGCCTGGCTGATAAACAGGTCACGCGCTTCGAGCAGGCGGATATCGGCGGGAATCATGTCACCTGCAGAAAGCTGCACGATGTCGCCAGCCACCAGTTCGTCCATGGGCACTTCGCGCAGGCGCGGGGCTTGGCCGACCTGCTCGCGACGCAACACAGTGGCGGTAGTGCGCACCATTGCCTTGAGCGCGTCGGCAGCCTTGTTCGAGCGGTACTCCTGCCAGAAGCGCAGCAGGCTGCTGAGGCTGACCATGGTCATGATGATGATGACCTTGGTCAGGTCGGCGTCGTCTGCTTCGCCTGCGCTGACCGGCAGCCAGTAGTCGGTGACAAAGCTGATCCCGGCCAGGGTCAGCAGTACATAGATGAACGGGTTGTTCAGGGCCTTGAGCAGCTGCACCAGGGCGTGGGGTTGCGGGTCGTGGGCAACCTGGTTGGCCCCATCGCGCGCCAGGCGCTTGGCGGCTTCGTGCTCGGTCAGGCCCTGTTCGCTGGCATCGAGATTAGCGAGGGTGACGGCCAGGCCATTGCGCGCTTCACGGGCGGCGCGGGTGGACAGGCGGGTTTCGCGTTCGGCCTTGGCCGATGAGGTGTTACGGTGTTTGACAGTCATGTTGCTGTGCTCCTGCCGCTGCGGCGGCACGACACACAGACGTTTCACTCAGGCGGTGAACGAAGGCATGTCGGGTCGCTGAATAATGCTGGTTCTTTCCGACAGTTGTCTGTCCGCTGCCGAGAGTCGGAAGTTGTTTCGGCAGCGAACTTTCTACTCGCGCAATCCATGGTTTGATTCCTTTTCATGAACACAGGGCAATAGTTATCCCGCGAACTTTTAACGTAAAAAGTTCGAGCACAAAGATACCGTTCAATATCTTTTATTCAGTGAGAAGTGCGGGGGCTCAAGCGTGCATGAAGACGCGCCAGCACCCCGTAACTACTTGGGGGGTGCTGGTGGTGGTCAAGGTAGCCGTGCAGACGCCGCGGCCAGGCGCGGGCCTGCCGCGGTGCAAGGCACGCAGGCTGGCGATGTGAAACGAATGAAGTGAGGTTCATGAGCTTGCCTCCAACCGGCCAACACCGGCGGCGGCAAGTCTCGGGGAGCATCAGGCTCTGGCGCGGCTTGCCCGACCGGGGTGTCGGGACCGGTGTTCCGGTTCAAGTGCCTGACCGGGCCATACGGCAGGGGTCAGGCAGCGACTAGATACTGTGTCCATTGAATTCTTCAGTGAAGGGAAAAAAGGCCCCGTGCTCGGGGCGGTCGAACTTTATTCAAGCGTAGTATCGAAGTCAACCCGCAAGGGGAACTTTAAATAAGTTTAACCTTATCTTAATGTTCCACGCAGGCGCAGCGCCTCAAACCTTGAACCGCCCCACCAACGCCGTCATCTCCCCCACCAGCCCCGACAACGCCTTGCTCGCCTCGCTGGTCTGCTGCGCACCCGCAGCGGAATGGTTAGACAGTTCGCGGATGTTCAGCAAGTTGCGGTCTACTTCCCGCGCCACCTGAGCCTGCTCTTCGGCCGCACTGGCAATGACCAGATTGCGCTCGTTGATTTCGCCGATCGCACTGTAGATGCCCTCCAGCACTTGCCCCGAGGCCAGGGTCACGTCCAGTGTCGACTGGGCGCGGTTGGTGCTGGTCTGCATGGAAGCCACCGCAGCTTCGGTCCCCGCCTGTACGCTGCCGATCATCTGCTCGATTTCCTGGGTCGATTGTTGCGTGCGGTAGGCCAGTGTGCGCACCTCATCCGCCACCACCGCAAAGCCGCGCCCGGCCTCACCGGCACGGGCCGCCTCGATGGCAGCATTGAGCGCCAGCAGGTTGGTCTGCTCGGACACCGAGCGGATCACTTCCAGCACCTTGCCGATGTCCCGCACCTGCCCCACCAACTGCTGCAGGTGCGCACTGCTGGTCTGGATTTCGCGGGTCATGGCTTCGGTGCCGTCGATATTTTCACTGACTTGCCGGCGGCTTTGCGCGGCCAGCTGGTTGGATTCACTGGTGGTTTGCGAGGTGGTGATCGCGTTGCGCGCAACCTCCTCCACTGCCGTGGTCATTTCGGTCACGGCAGTCGCGGCCTGCTCCAGCTCCTGCCCCTGCTGACGCAGGTTGTTGGCGCTTTCCTCGGTGACCGCGTTCAACGCCGTGGCGGCGGCGTCCAGCTGCCGGGCACAGTTGTTGATCTGCCCAAGGGTGTCGCGCTGGCTCTGCTGCATGCGCTGTAGCTCATGGAACAGTTGGCCGATCTCGTTGTTGCCCTGCCCTTGCACCGGCACACTCAGGTCGCCACTGGCAATGCGCTGGAAATGCCCACCGGCTTCACGCAGGGGGTGCAACACACGCTGGGCAATGAACGCCCAGCACAGCACCGCCAGCACCACGGTCACGCCCAGCAGGCACAGGCTCAGCAATTGTGCCCGGGCCAGACGCCGGTCGGACTCGAGCATGATTTGCTGGCCACGTTCGCTCAGTGTGGTCACCAGCTGCTGGCGCAGGGTTTGCAACCGCCCCATGGCATTACCGGCATCGCTGTTGACCTTGAAATACTGCTCCAGCGAACGCTGGCGGGTCGCTTCACGCTGCCCAGCCACCGCCTTGGCGTATTCGGCAAAGGTAGCCTGCAGCTCGGTTGCCAACCCGCGAAGGGCGGGTTCGCGGGCGTTTTCGACAAATTCGTCGACCAGCGCCTGGCTCTTGTTGTTCAGCTCCACCGACAGCGCCATGCGTTTGCCTGCACTCTCGTCATGGCCACCCAACTGCTCGATAAAACCCGAAGACACGTTGGCGCTGGAACGAATCGCCATCAGCAACGCATTGTTCAAACGGTCCGACTGGTGCGCAGTCTGGTCCAGTTCAGTGATCTGCTGGTCGCTACCCAAGGCAGCCCACCAGGCACTGGCGGTCGAAAACAGCAGGGTCAGGCTGAACAGCGACAACACCCAGAACATTCCGGTGCGAATTTTCAGGTTGGCAAGCATGCGGGCAGTACTCCTTGTTGGCACCACTTCTGATCGATGATTCGAGGGTGGGTGTGCTGCTATCGGAGGTACTGGCGCAGGCTTGAGGCGCCGCGATGCGGTTATGTGCGGTAACCGAACGGAATGCGTTGAGACCCAGAGGCCTCGAAACCCTTGAGGGCATAACCCTTTTGCATAAATCCTGAGGCCAGCGCGATCACTGTGGGAGCGGGCTTGCCCGCGAACACGGGCGAAGCCCGTGCCATCCGCTACCGCGCCTTGCCAATCGCTTTCGCTGCGTCTGCCAGGCGTTGGGTCGCCTGCCGGATCTCATCGGCATCCAGCGACGCAAACCCCAGGCGCAAGGCGTTCTCGGCATGGCCAAACGGTGAAAACTGTCGCCCACTGCGCACCACCAGGTCCCGTTCCAGCGCTTTGTCGACCAACTGATCCACGTTGATCTCATCGGCAAACCTCACCCACAACGCCAGACCACCTTCTGGCGCCTGCACGCTGATCTGCTCACCGAACGCATCGCGCAAACACCCCAACAAGGTCTCACGCCGGCGCCGGTACTCGCGGTTGACCCGGCGCAAGTGCTTCTTCAGTTCGCCATCATTGATCAGGTCCGCCAACATCTGCTGCATGACTGCATCGCCCTGCCCCAGGGTCAACATCGCCCTGCGTTCCAGCACGGTTGTCACTTCCACCGGTGCCACGATATAGCTGCAACGGAACGTGCTGCCCAAAGGCTTGGACAGTGAGCCAATGTAAATCACGTGCCGCTGCTGGCGGTCGCTGGCCAACGGCAGATAAGGCCGCCCGGCAAAGTGGTATTCGTAGTCGTAATCTTCTTCGACCACGCAAAAGGCATGCTGGCGGGCCAGCTCCAGCAGCTGTTGCCTGCGCCCGGCTGGCAGGCTGACCGTGGTCGGGAACTGGTGATGGGGTGTTATGTACATCATCCGCACCTTGTGCTGCCGGCACAGGGCATCTAGCTGATCGACCCGGCACCCCTCATGGTCCAGCTCCACAGTCACCAGGCGGGCACCCAGCTGACGGAAGATCTCCCAGGCGGGGGGGTAACTCAGGCGCTCGACCAGCACAACGTCACCCGGCTTGAGCAACACACTGGCCACCAGGGACAGCGACATCTGCACCCCCTGGGTCAGGCAGATATGCTCGGCGCCAACGTTCAGGCTGCGATTGTGCCGCAGCATATCGGCCAGGGCGCTGCGCAGATTGCGGCTGCTGCACTCGCTGCCATGGCGCACGCTGTTGCTGGTGAAGCTGCTGCGCAAGGCATTGCGGTAATAACGGTGCAGTACAGCCTGTGGCAGCAGGCGGTGGTCACAGGCGCCGTTGTCGAAGAACAAGGCCCCTGGCCGCCCTTGCTGCGCTACAGCCTGTTCGTTCGCCTTGAAGTAGGCAACGGCAGGCTCCTCTGGCAGCGCCAGAGCAAAAGGCCGCACGGCACTGGGCACGGCCGCGGTGCCTGGCGCCAGTTGCTGGCTGACGAAGGTGCCCCGGCGTTGCACGCTTTGCAGCCAACCCTTGGTTTCGGCTTCCTCATAAGCAAGGATCACGGTCTTGCGATTGACGTTCAGCAATTGCGCCATCTCCCGCGTGCCCGGCAACGGCGTGCCAGGGCGCAGGCGACCCTCGCTGATTGCGGCCACCAGCCCTTCGACGATCTGCCGGTACGAAGCCTGTGCCCCATCGAGCCTGAGCAGTGGCTGCCATTTACGAAGCTGGACCATATGAAATATCCAAAACTGGAGGTTCTGCTGGTCCTGGACTATAGCAACAATCGAACCTCCATTTGCCCCGAGGTGCTCATGCAAAGCCGCCACGTCATTGAATTGTCGCCCTCGGGCAAAACCTTCGAAGCCAGCCAGGAGCTGCTGCTCGATGCCATGCTCGCCAGCGGCCTGCCGGTACCCTTTTCATGCCGCCGCGGCGCCTGCGGCTCGTGCAAGGTCAAGGTGGTCTCAGGGCAGCATCAGGACAAGCAGCGGGATGCGGACACACCGCCGCCTTCCTACCCCTTGGCCGCCGACGAGATGTTGCTGTGCCAGAGCCACGCCTGCAGCGACATGCGCCTGGAAATACCCGGCTGGTCACTGGACGCCCCGGCACTGGAAACCCAGGCACAGGTTGTTGGCAAGCGCGCGCTGAGCGCAGATATCGTCGAGCTGGTGTTGCAGCCTGCTCAGCCACTGGAGGTGCGGGCGGGCCAGTACATGCGGTTCCAGCTGGACAACGGCGACAGCCGCTGTTTCTCCATTGCCAACCTGCCTGCCCAGGAACAAGGGCAACTGGTGTTTCACATCCGCAAGGTCAGCGGTGGGCTGTTCACCGAAGGTTTGCTGCCCACCCTGCAAGCAGGTGCAACGGTAAAGCTCGAAGGCCCGTTGGGCGCCTGTACCTGGCAGCACGATGACCAGCGCCCGCTGATCCTTTTCGCCACCGGCACAGGTTACGCCGGCATCAAGCCGCTGCTGCTGACGGCCTTGGCCGGCGATGCCGAAGTCACGCTGTACTGGGGCGGCTCTTCGCCGGCGGATTTCTATGACCGCGAATTTCTCGATGTGTCCAGCCGTGTGCACCCGCACTTTCGCTGGCAACCGGTGCTCTCGGCCCAGGCACGTATACAACAGGTGGCGCTCAGCCAGACGCATCGCTGGGACGAAACCCAGGTATATGCCTGTGGCAATGCCACGATGATCACCCAGGCCCGCGAGCAATGCCTTGCAGCAGGGGTACAACCCCATCGCTTTGTGGCCGAGGCCTTTGTCGCCAGCGGTGCACTGACAACGCAGGCTTCATCAGCCAGCACGCTGCACCCTCAGCTGGAAAAGGTCGGCCCACGTTATTCGCTGGACGGCATGCTCGCAGCCCGCGAACAGTCGGTACGGGCCGTGGCCGCCATTGCCAGCCAACTACAGGTCGGCATGACCACCGCCCAGGCACTGGAGATGGCCGCGCATACCCTGCAGGCGATGGGCGCCTCACACACCTGGCACCCCACCTACATCCGTTTTGGTGACGATACCGTGCGTACGCCACGGCAAGGCATTGACCTTCAACGTGTGCTACGTACCACGGACATCGTCGTGGTCGACGTTGGGCCGGTATGGGATGGCTATGAAGGTGACTATGGCGATACCTTCGTGTTTGGCCAGCACGCTTTGCACCACGCCTGCGTGGAGGCACTGCATGAGGTGTTCGACGAGACCCGTCAGGCCTGGGGCCGCGGGTTGACCGGGCGTGAACTGTATGACTTCGCCGAGCGCAGTGCCCAAGCCAAAGGTTGGCAGCTGGAGCGCAACCTGGCCGGGCATCGCATCGCCGACTTCCCGCATGTGTTGTATAGCCAGGACAAGCTGGCCGAGGTGGAGATTGTCCCGAGCGAGGTGGTGTGGGTGCTGGAGATACAGCTGTGCCACCCTACCGAACCTGTCGGGGCATTCTTCGAAGACATCCTGATTGGCGAACGCAAGCCGGGCGCTGCCACGGCAGCTTGAGGCCGCAATCAACGCACACCATGCCAGAGCTGAGGTGATGACGGTAAAGGCGTCATTGTCTTCTGTACCCGCCTACCAACGCTACGGCTTCACCCTGGCAGGCAACGTGGGTGAGTTTGCCGGGCTGGTGTATCAGCCAGTGGAAAAGCGCCTGCCGGCCCAGGCCCAGAGCGTGGCTGCTCTTCAACCCGCCATCAACCGCTGCCGCTTCACGCGTCGAGTGAACACAGCACGCTTTGCAGCTTGCTTCGGGTGGGATCCGTACACGCCTGCATGGGCTCGCGCAGCTCGTCTGCAATCAGGCTTTGCAGCTGCAACGCCGCCTTGACCACAGCCGGGTTGGGCTCGGCAAAGGCCACCTTGATCCAGGGCAGCAACTGGTAGAACGTGCCACGCGCGGCGGCCCAATCACCGCTGTCGACCTGCTGCACCATGCGTACGTACAGGTCGGCGCGAACATGTGCGGAGGCCGAAATGGCCCCTGCCCCACCCAGGCACAGGTTATTGAAGATTTGCAGGTCTTCACCGGCCAGCACCTGGGCGTGGCCGTCTTCGATCAGGGCCATGGTCGTCTCGCTGTCACCGCCACAGTCTTTCACTGCCGCAATGCGTGGATGGCGCACGATACGGCGCAGGGTTTCGCGTTCGATGCGTACGCCGGTGCGGTAGGGAATGTCGTAGACGATCACTGGCACGCTGGCGGCATCGGCCACGGTGGCGAAGAAGGCTTCGATGCCAGCCTGCGAAGGGCGAATGTAGCAAGGTGCGGGAACCAGCAGCCCGCCAATGTCACGCTGCTGGATTTCAGCCTGGAAGGCCAGCAACTCACGCAGGTTGTAACCTGACAGGCCCATCACCACCCTGCCAGGCTCCACCCAGGCCAGCATGGCATCCAGCACCGCCAGTTGCTCGGCCTTGGACAGCGCCGCCGCCTCACCCGTGGTCCCACACACCACAAAACCGGTCACACCGTCTTCGAGCAACTTCTTCACCAGCTTTTCCAGGCCTGGGAAGTCAATTTCATTAGCGCGCATTGGCGTGACGAGGGCGATCCAGATACCACGGAAATTCGACATGCAAAAACTCCTGATGTTGACCGAAAGTCAGCGTCAGCAGGGCGAAGAGTGGAAGTGGTGGCAGGGATACCTGGCGCCTTCTGTCTCGTCAGCCCACCTGACGAGACAGCGCGCCTCGGTCAGATGAGCGGCTGTTTCTTGGATTTCTTGGCAACGGCAACGCACGCGTCTGCCTGAGCGATGAAGCCCGAAGCGGAAATGGCGTGGTTGGATGTGGACATGCTGGCAAGCCCGTTGCGTAGGTATGGCTGGATAATGGCGGGAAAAGTCGCCACAGGCAAGCCCGCAGTCGCACGCTTCAGATCAGGCCTTGCTTCACCGCTATAGCAATGCAGTGGGTTTCAGGCGCCGACCACACGGACCTGCTTCAGCGGCGCCTACCTACAGGCGAATGCTTTGATGTGCTGTATGGTTACCGGTTAAGCAAAAACCGTTTTTTCGGAGACAAGCATGCTGCGTATCTTTGAACGTAGGCTCGACCCCTTCCCACCCGACGAGGTACCACCGCCGCCCGTTGGCCTGTTGCGCTTCATGTGGGCTTGTACCCGCGGCGCCCGTGGCTACATCCTGGCGCTGGCGCTGCTCAGTGCCGGGGTGTCGATATACGAAGCCTGGCTATTCGCGTTCCTGGGCCAGGTGGTCGACCTGCTCGCGTCCTGGCAGGCAGGCGGTACTGTTGGCCCCGAGGAAAGCCGTGTGCTGTGGGGGATCGGCATCGTCCTAGTGGTCAGCATCGGGCTGGTGGCGCTGCGCACCATGGTTCAGCACCAGGTGCTGGCGATCAACCTGCCGCTGCGGCTGCGTTGGGATTTTCACCGCCTGATGTTGCGCCAGAGCTTGTCGTTCTTTTCTGACGAGTTTTCTGGCCGGGTCACAACCAAGGTGATGCAGACGGCACTGGCAGTGCGCGATGTGCTGTTCACCCTTATCGAAATCCTGCCCGGGATTGGCGTGTATTTCATCGCGATCATTGCCCTGGCCGGCGGCTTTGCCCTGAAACTGATGCTGCCCTTCATTGCCTGGGTCGTGCTGTTCGGTTTGGCCATGCTGTATTTCGTACCCCGGTTGGGCAAGGTCGGCCAGGAGCAGGCCAATGCCCGGTCGTCGATGACCGGGCGGGTTTCTGACGCTTACACCAACATCACCACGGTAAAACTGTTTTCGCACTCCAACCGCGAAGCGCACTTTGCGCGCGCAGCCATGGAAGACTTCAAGCAGACCGGTTTTCGCCAGATGCGCCTGGTGAGCCAGTTCGAAATCGTCAACCAGGCGCTGGTGGTGGGCTTGATCTTTGGTGCCGGTGGCTATGCACTGTGGCTGTGGCACCAGGGACAGGTCGGCACCGGGGCCGTGGCGGCGATTACCGCCATGGCCTTGCGCGTCAACGGTATGTCGCACTGGATCATGTGGGAAATTACCTCGCTGTTCGAAAACATCGGCACCGTGCAGGACGGTATGGCCACCCTCACCCGCGGCCCCAAGGTGCAGGATGTGCCGGGTGCTGCAGAACTGGTCACCACGGGTGGCGCGGTGAGCTTCGACAAGGTCAGTTTCAACTACAACGGTGAGCGCCAGGTGCTCAATGAGCTGACGCTGCACATTCGTCCGGGCGAAAAAGTCGGCCTGGTCGGCCGCTCCGGCGCCGGCAAGTCCACCTTGATCAACCTGTTGCTGCGCTTCTACGACGTGGACAAAGGGGAAATACGCATCGACGGGCAGAACGTCGCCAAGGTCACGCAAGACAGCCTGCGCAGCGCCATCGGCATGGTCACGCAGGACACCTCGCTGTTGCACCGTTCGATTCGCGACAACATTGCCTATGGCCGCCCCGATGCCACCGAAGCACAGATCCGCGCCGCTGCGGCCAGTGCCCAGGCCGATGGTTTCATCAGCCAGCTCAGCGACCGCCAGGGCAACAGCGGTTACGACACCCTGGTGGGTGAACGCGGCATCAAGCTGTCTGGCGGCCAGCGCCAGCGCATTGCAATTGCCCGGGTGATGCTGAAGAACGCACCGATCCTGCTGCTGGACGAAGCCACCAGCGCGCTGGACTCGGAGGTGGAGGTGGCCATTCAGGAGAGCCTGGATGAGATGATGCAGGGCAAGACCGTTATCGCCATCGCCCACCGGTTGTCGACGATCGCAGCCATGGACCGGCTGATCGTGATGGATGAAGGGCGCATCATCGAGCAAGGCACCCATGCCGAACTGTTGGCTAAAAAGGGTACCTATGCACGGTTGTGGCAGCACCAGAGTGGCGGATTCCTGGGTGAGGATCAGGGCGTGGCCGAGGCTGTGGAGTAAGTAAAGGCCGGGGGCAGCCAGCGCATACCCAGGTTTCGAAAGCTTGCCCAGTCAATGAACTGCGCCCCTGACGATGCTCATGGTCGCCGCCCATCCGATAGCACCGCCTGCACCACACTGGCTGGCTGTTGCAATAGGCCTCGGGGCAAGCGGAAGCCTTTGAATGGTTGCTGGGTAATGGGATTGAAGGCTTTTTCAGCGTTAAGCCGATAGCGCATCACGCCATCTCCGGTCCTGAAGCTCAGATCCACGCTGGTCGCAGTCCGGCCATTGAGCGCGCCGCGGCTGAGCAAGCGGAACATCGACCAAGGGCCACGGTATTCCAGGCTGCTGCTGTTGCCATTTTGCCTTAGCAAGGTGAGATTGCTACGGACCTGCTGCCCCAGGGTATTGGGCCAGACAATACCGGTGATCTGGCTTGGGCCGTGGGTGTAGGAAATCAGCTGGCCATCCAGATCCAACAGGCTGGTGCGTTGATTTGCACTAAGCCCCAACGGCTCGATACTGAACTGCACGCTGAGGTTACCGCGCTGATCAAAGAACGTTTCGCGGATGCGATCGGCCCGTTCCAGCTGCTCGATCACATCGGTACGGATCAGGGAGCGCCCCTGCAAACCATCCTGCAAGGCTTCCAGATTGTCCTTGAGGAAAAGCTTCAGGTATTGATCCTGGAACTGCTGCAGTCGCCCATTCGGTCCGAAGAACGCTTCAAAGTCTTCCAGCGAAGCGTCGGGTGCCCTGACTACGAAAGGGTAGCGCTCTGCCAGGCGCTGCTGGAAGAAGCTGTAGACTTCAGCATCCCATCGCCGCTCCAACTCGCGCAACGCTTCAACGTTCAGCACCTGCGCCGTTTGATCTGCCACCTTTCTAACGTGATGATTGATTGGCTCCGGCAAGCCAGTGGCAACGCGTTGCAAGGTGCCGATGGGGTCGTGCCCGGTCATTGAAAAGCGTTGATGCACTGCGTGCAGCGCAGCCTTGCCTCGGTCTGGGCTACCCTGTACCGCCTTGGCATAGTCGTGGACGGCGACTATGGCTGCGTGGGTTTCATCGTAGTAGCTCGGTTTTTCGCCTGCAGCGTGCAACATGGCGCTCAAGCCTGCAAACGCCCGCTGGATGACCAGCGCCTGTTGTTGCTCAGGCTTGCTGTTGACCGAAACTGGCGAAGGGGCCTCATCCGCCACGCCAACATTAACCGGTGATAACAGCGAACTGTTGTCGCGAACCGTCTCCAGCAATCGGTGCAACGGCGCCGCTGGCCCAGCCAACTGTTCAAGGATCGTGACGCCATGATCCAGGTCTCGAAAATCCGCCACGGAGAATGCGTTCAAGGCGCGGCGCCAGCTGTCGATGTAGTCGGCGCTGTACAGGTTGCGCAGGCGCTCGTTCAGCGCAGCCTGGTCGGCATCGGAGTAATCCAGTTGAGCACGTTCCCCCAGTACCCACTGGTCGATCATGGCCATTTCCGTAAAGCGCTGACTACGCGGTTCAAAGTACTCCTTGAAGCCTTTGGCGGTGAGCATTGGCGCCAGCAAAACACCATTGTCGCCCTGGCTCGAGCCGGAAGACAGCTGGTAAACGACATCGAACGCAGGCCCCACCTGATGACGCAGGTCCAGACCGGTATGCAACTGTTCCTGGGCCTGCTGCTTCAGGCCCGCATACACGCGTTGTGGCAACGGCACCTTACGCAATGTCTGCTGCACGTGGCTGACACGCTGGCGATACTGCGGCAGGTCGGTATCCGCGTAGGCCAGCGCATACTTCAGGTGCCGCATGAGGTCTCGTTGCAGCTGCCCCTGGCCGGGGAAGGCCTGTTGCCATTGTTGCGCCATCCAGTCCTCGACCCATTCCGCTCGACGGTTCCGGCGATCCTCAAGCATCCGGTAAACCCGGAGCGCGGTCATTTGCTGCTCGCTGCCGGGGGGCGCCGCATCCATGGCCTCGATCACGCCGCTGGCCAACGCAGGCAAGAAGCGCCTGGACAACAAGCTGAGGTACGCCTCATCCACGGTCGGCCCGATGGTACGGCCCTGGTACAGCCCCAGATCAGCAACACCCGGCCACGCAGCACGGTAGTCGCCAAACACTGCTACCGCATCGCGGATCTGGTCCAGCGGCTCCAGCAAGTTGCGCCCGGTCGGGTCCAGACGCTGATCCACTTCGTGATGGCTGTACTCCCGGCTCTTGGCCAGCACGCTGGCGGCCTTGACGCCATTGATGTCGAAGTAACGATGCCAGCTGGCGATGGCGACGCAGAAGGCCAGAACGCCTACAGAAGAACCCACCCACAGCAGTTGGCGCTTGCGCCGAGCTACCCTGACGTTATCGCCGGCAAGGCCGGCCTCTTTGTAGATGACCCGTCCAAAGGCCTGTTGAATGAAGTAGGCCAACGCCTTGCCCTGCGTCTTGCCCTCAACCAAGGGGAGGCTGGTCTTGTAAGGCTGCGCCGCCTCACGGACAAAGGCGTTGCGCACGTCACCGTGCTGGACGACTGACGACCAATACACACCGCGCACCAGCGCCGGGGTGGTGAAACGGTCACTTGCCAAGGTCTCGCGCAGAAAGCCCAACAGTACTGGGCGCAACCCGAGCAACTGCCTATGCAGTGAGTAGAGACGTGAACGCAACGCAGGGCTACCCGGCACGTCCAGCTGATCGATCACCTGCTCGAACAGCTGCTCCAGCAACCGATCGTAATGTTCGCCATACTCGCCTAGCCAAGCGTCGAAGGTATCGACCGCATCCAGCTTGAACGTGAATCCAAACAGGCTGTTGCGCTTGGCGGCCGAAAGCTTGCTGTAGAATTGGTCGAAGCCGTCCAGCAGATCGAATTTGCTCAACACGACATAAAGCGGCAAGCGCGAGCCCAACTGGCTGCTCACCTCGTAAAGACGTGTGCGCAGCAGGTGGGCAAGGGCCGTGCGTTGCTCGACGGTACCGTGCAGTAGCGCAGGCAGGTCGACAACCAGCACCAGGCCGTTGAGGGCTCTCTGGCTTCGATTGCGCTGCAGCCAATCCAGCAGATGCTGCCACAAGTTGGCTTGGGTTCCAGGCGGTACCGAGGACTCAGCGTCACTGGAGCCACTGCTCAGCGAATCTACGGGACCGTTCTGGCTGATAAAGGCACCGGGCGGGTCGATGATCACCGCATCATTGCTGATCCACCATCCCACGGGGTAGGCGAGCGCCTGCGCAGGCCGGCCTCGTGCCTGGGCCTTGTCGATGCGGGTCAACGAGAAACTTTGATCGGTGCAGTCAATAAAGCTGCTCTTGCCGGCCTGCCTGGCGCCCAGCACGAGGTACCACGGCAATCGGTACAGCGCGCGACGCCCACCGGCATTGTCCAGATAGCGTGCGAGCGCTTGGCTCAACCCCTTCTCTTGTGCGTGAACGAACGGTAGCGCCGGGTCCGCCTCGGCGTCCATTGCCTGCTGACGCTCTGCTTGCAAGCGGCGAAAGCGCGTTCTCAACACGACCAACCAGCACAACAGCACCATCAACAAGAGCACCAGGCTGGCCACACTACGATGCACCACACTGGCCAACGGCTGCTGATCGCGCCACGTCCATTGCGGGCCGAGCCACCAGATGGCAACCAGCATCAGCACAGCACCAAGCCCAAGTAGCAGCGGCATTGCCAGACCGATACGGGTCATGAGCGGCCAGCCCCAACGTTTGAGGTACTTCCAGAGTTGATTCATCGAGGCTCCTGCTCCTTGTTCCGATCGGCCAGCACGTGGGAGGACGCGTATTGTTGAAGCCGCTGGAATACCTCGGGCTCCCAGTCGCTGGCGGTGGTTTGCTGCATCGTTCGCGCGACCCCGGCGCACAGGTCCTGGGCTAACCAGGACACGCCTCGTGCGGCCAACAGATCAGCTGCGATGACGGTGGTATGACAGCGCTCGCGAGGGGCTCGAAAATCTGCCTGCATCCCCTGCAGCCTTAGCAACACCGGTTCTACGCCGCCGCTTTCCAGCTGGCTGACCAGTTCTTCGCGAAGGCTGGCGAACTCTTGGGAGGCTGCCGCTTGCTCGGACTGCCCGTCTGCCCTTTTGAGCCAGGCCAGGCATTGGTCGTCGACAAACACCTGACCGTCGCTGAAGCACAGCTGCTGCAGCGCTGGCATGCGCAGCACGAAACGAGCGGTCGCCGCACGGATGGCCTCAGCCACTTCGCCCATCGCCAGCCGCGACGCGGCGGTCGCGGCAAGAAAGCTGCCGCGAATCCAGAAGGGAGAAGCCGTCACACTTTTTTCAACTCGCTGGAGCAACGCCGCGTCGATTACGGTGCCGGCGATGGCATCCTCGTAGTCACTGGCAATATCCCGTGGTACTGCCATCAACTCTGTACGGCTGCCCTGCCGGGTTTGCGGTGCGGCCTGAATGTGGGCCCACAGGCCGAAGCGGCGCAGTTGATAGCCGGTAGGGTCGTACGGGTCCTGCTGGTTGATCAGCTCGGCCATGCTCAACATGGCTCGGCGCGTCTCGCGCTCGTTACCGATCGACATGCGGGGTTTTGGCGTGGCGATGACATCAGCCTGCGGCGCAGGTTGCGGGCTCTCCACCGGCGCCTTGGGCGCATCGCGCTCGCCAATACCATTGGCAAGCGCCGTGTGTTTGTGCAACAGGCGCTCCAGCTCACCCAGAACAGCCGGGTCAAGCTGGGCAGCTTGCTGCTGACACATCAAACGGGCCAATGCACGCTTCGCCGCTGCGGCGTGAGCCGCGGTGTACGTGAAACGATCAAGGCGCGGCAGCGCATCGATCAAGCGATTGAACAACAGGCCAACGATCTTGCGCTTGGTCAGGAAGCCTTTCGGGCCAGGCGTTGGATGAGCGGTTTCCCAATAGTTGTCGATCATTCCGCCCAGCAACGCCAAGGTGAACCCCCAGCGCTCCCAACAGCCACTGCGCAGCCACGCAACGCTCAAGTGCGCGACGATCCGCAGATGCTTGCACTGTCGCTCCAGGTACTGAGCAGAGGCCTCCTCGATGTAGTTCCAGTCGATAGACGCTTCCTGCAGCCCACCCAGCTTGACCATCTCCTGGTCAATGGCCTGGTAGGTTTCGTCTTCCACATCGAACAGTCCCGCCGGCACCTGGGTATCGATGGGTGCGAGCAACCGTGTGACTTCTTGCGCCTCGACCTCAGCTACCAGCGACATGTCTTGCGAGCCTCGTCGATAAGCGGGTCCAACCCCTGAGCGTCAAAAACGAGTCCATCAACGGCAGGGTTGTCGCTCTCTACGTGAATGCGATGGGCCCCGATCAATTGCCTGATCTGCTCGATACCCGGCAAGCCTCTGCCGGCGTCGAGCACTTGGCCGTTTTCCATCACTTGCCACGGTGTGGGTACAGTAGCGCCCCGCTCCCCTAGCAACCGTACCTGCACTCGGCTGGCATCGACGGGTTGGGCGGTGACCAGTTGCAACCTCGAGATGTTCTGCACGCAGCTGATGATCAGGTAGGGGTGCGGTGCAACTGAAGCAATCGCAGGGGCAGAGATCATGAGCCCGCCTTCTTCAGAGCGGAGGCGAAACCTCAAGTCCTCGGGCGCCCGCCCCGTCTCATGGATCAATACGCGACGCACCGTGGGTGCCTCCAGCTCCTGCGCTGACCACTGTCGGTGCGGCGTGAATCCCGGCGTACCCGCCGCCTGATCGAAACACGCCAGGCGCTCGATATTGGACACGATCCGTGAGCAGTCCTGCGATGCGCGGGTTAAGGCAGGCATTAACAAAAACAGTAATGAAAGTCCGACGCCACCTGCATAACGAATAATCATCTCACCTTAACTCTCCCGCTCAATAGCACACATACACGAGCATTAACCCGGCCACCCCAACAACAAAAAAAGGCTAGTACACAAACTCACCATTATTCAAGAAATTATTTTGTTACATATTAGAACTCGACGCTCGGCGATTATCAAGCGCATGGTTTTTAAGCAACTCACAACTCAAACTCCAGGCATCATGTTTACCCCATGTTTAACACACAAGCCTTACTTGTAGGAAACGTCCTACATATAAAACCCACACTGGGAAATATATATAACCATGACTAAATCCTCAGGCTCCGTTGCACCCAAAGAACGCATCAACATCAAATATGTGCCCGCCACCGGTGACGAGCAGGCCGAGGTAGAGCTGCCGCACAAGATGATGGTGCTGGGCGACTTCGGCCTCGATGACAGCCGCTCCCTCGAAGACCGTCAGGTCATGCGCATCGATAAACACACCTTCAACAACGTGTTGAATGACGCCGATGTGAGCCTGGCCATGTCGGTGCCCTCCGCGCTTGACGCTACTCCGGATGCAGAGCTGGCAGTCAAACTGCAATTCAAGTCCATCCAGGACTTCGGCCCAGATCGCATCGCACGCCAGGTGCCCGAGCTGAACAAGCTGCTGCAGTTGCGTGAAGCGCTGGTTGCCCTGAAAGGCCCGCTGGGCAACGTGCCCACCTTCCGCAAACAGCTGCAGCAGCTTCTGAACGACGCGCATGCCCGCAAGCAACTCGCGCAAGAACTCGACCTGGTGCTTGAAGCGCCAAAAGCAGACTGAGACAACGGAGCGTCCCCATGCCAAAGCCAAGCACAACTGTCACTGTTGAAACACAGGCCGAAACACTGAGCAATGCCACCTTGCTCGACCAGATCATGGCAGAGACCAAGTTGGTTCCCACACAAGAGGGTTACCAAGTGGCCAGGCAGGGTGTATCCGCCTTCATTGCCGAAATTCTAAAAAACAATGACCCAGATCAATTGATCAACAAACACCGCGTCGACCAGATGATTGCCGAGCTGGATCGGGTCCTCAGCAAGCAGATGGATGCCATTCTGCATGAACCCGCGTTCCAGCAACTTGAATCCTCGTGGCGCAGCCTCAAACTTCTGGTCGACCGCACGGACTTTCGCGAGAATATCAAGCTCGAAGTCTTGCACGTCAGCAAGGAAGACTTGCTCGATGACTTCGAGAACGCCGCCGACATTACCTGCAGTGGTATTTACAAACACGTCTATACCGCCGGTTACGGCCAGTTCGGTGGCGAGCCGGTCGCGGCAATGGTTGGTAACTACAACTTCGGCCCCTCTTCGCCTGATATCAAACTGTTGAGCTACATGGCGTCAGTCGGTGCCATGTCGCATGCGCCCTTCATTGCGGCACCCTCCCCAGAGTTTTTCAACCTGAGCAGCTTCGAAGCGCTACCCAATCTGAAGGAAATCAAAGACATCTTCGCCGGCCCAAGGCATGCCAAGTGGCGCGCGTTCCGCGAGAGCGAAGATGCCCGCCACATCGCGCTGACCGGGCCGCGCTTCATGCTGCGCTCCGCCTACCATCACCAGGACCAGCCGATCAGCAGCTTCAATTACGATGAGAACATCAACGGCCGGCACGACAATTACCTGTGGGGCAGCTCAGCCTTCCTGTTGGCCAGCTGCATCAACGACAGCTTTGCCCGCTACCGCTGGTGTCCCAACATCATCGGCCCACAATCGGGTGGTGCCGTCGAAGACCTGCCGGTGCATCTGTACGAATCGCTGGGGCAGCTGCAGGCCAAGATCCCTACCGAGGTACTGATTTCCGACCGCAAGGAATTCGAGCTGGCCGAAGAGGGCTTTATCGCCCTGACCATGCGCAAGGACAGCGACAACGCCGCGTTCTTCTCAGCCAACTCGGTGCAGAAGCCGAAAAACTTCCCCAAGACACCCGAAGGCCTGCAGGCACAGACCAACTACAAGCTCGGCACCCAACTGCCGTACCTGTTCATCGTCAATCGCCTGGCTCACTACATCAAGGTGTTGCAGCGCGAGCAGATCGGCAGCTGGAAGGAGCGACGCGACCTTGAGTCCGAACTCAACAAATGGATCAAGCAATACGTCGCCGACCAGGAAAACCCTTCGGCCGATGTGCGCAGCCGTCGGCCGCTGCGTGCTGCCAGGGTCGAGGTCTCGGACGTGGCGGGTGATCCGGGCTGGTACCAGGTCTCGCTCGCCGTGCGCCCGCACTTCAAGTACATGGGCGCGAACTTCGAAATTTCCCTGGTAGGCCGGCTCGACACGCAATGAGTGGTTTCTTCGATCGCTTGATGGCGGACCCGTCCGCCATCCGGGAGCCGTCTCGCCAGGAAAACGCTTCGCACAAGTTCGCGGCCATCAAGCGTCACCTCGAAACGTTGCTGAACGCTCGCCAGGGTTGCTCCCAAAGCAGCCCCGACCTGGGCCTGCGCGACTTCAACGGGCATGACGTCAGCAGCGGCGACCTGCTGCAGCAAGTGAGCGCCGATATCCGCCGTACCCTCCAGCGCTTTGAACCGCGCATCCACGTGCGCGCGCTCAAAGCGGTACCCGATTGTCACGCCCCGTTGGAACTGCATTTCAGGCTCGACTGCCAGGTGCAGGTCAACAACCAGGCAGAGCAGTTGCAGCTGGAGCTGCTGGTAAACGGACACAACCGCTACACCCGAGTGAGGTGACCCATGTCACTGAAGGACAGATTCAGCGAAGAACTGCGTTACCTGCACGAGTTGGGAAACGACTTCGCCAAGGACAACCCTCAGCTTGCCCGGCTGCTAGGCAAGGCGGGCAGCGACCCTGATGTCGAGCGGTTGATGGAAGCCTTTGCGTTTCTAACGGCCAAACTTCGGCTGAAGCTGGAAGATGACCTGCCAGAACTCACCCACCCCATGCTGCAGATACTGTGGCCCAACTACCTGCGCCCGTTGCCCAGCGCCACGATTATCCGATTCTCGCCACGCAAACAATCGCTCAGCCAGTCACAGCACATTCCCAAAGGTGCAAGGTTGTTCTCGAAACCCGTCGACGCCGTGCCCTGCGAGTTTCGTACCTGCACGGGAGTGAGCCTTCATCCATTTGAAATCAGCGCCGTCAGCGCAACCCAGACACTCGACAGTTCTGTGGTTCGCATCGGCCTGCAAACCTTGGTCGAACGGCCACTGAATACGTTGGGCTGCACGCGTCTGGACTTCCACCTGAGCGGCGACAACCGCACCGCTCTGACGCTTTATCTATGGATCTCTCAATACCTCAAACACGTCAGCGTGATCATGAACGGCGAGGTGCGCCGGCTACCGGCCAACAGCATCGGGTTCCCAGGTTTCAGCCCTGAGGAGGCCTTGCTGCCCTACCCGCAAAACGTGTTCGATGGCTACCGGATTCTGCAGGAATACTTCGTGTTCCCGAAGCGCTTCCACTTCTTCAGCATTACCGGCCTGGAAAAGCTATGGCCGGCACAAGCCTGCCAGCAGGTGGGCATCGAGTTGCATTTCACGCGTCAACTGCCAGACCCCCTGCGCGTTGGCTCAGAAGATTTCAGCCTGTTCTGCACCCCGGCGGTCAACCTGTTCAAGCACAGTGCCGAGCCCATCGACCTGGCCAGCGAGTCTGCCCAGGTAGAGCTGAAGCCCAGAAGCGAGGCGCAGTCCGCTTACGAAATCTTCAGTGTCGACAAAGTCATCAGCACCCGAACGACCACTGACGGAAGTACCGGGGAGCACCTGCGGACTTTTCGCCCTTTCGAATCGTTCGCCCACGAAATCGAGCATGCCCAAGGCCGCACGGCGCTCTACTACCGCTACCAACTCGAAGAGTCCCTGCGCGGCGATGGCGTGACCCACCGCATCGCCTTCGTGCGCGCCGATGCCAACAACTATATAGGTGAGCTTGAAACTGCATCCATCGACCTGACCTGCACCAACAGGGACTTGCCGCTGGCGCTGGGCGTGGATGACATCAACGTCCTCACCGAAGTCACGCCGCCCCTGGCGACCTATACCAACATCTGCGCCCCCACCCGCCCCTACCGGCCCGTGCTGGATGGCCAGTTGCAGTGGGCGTTGATCTCCAACATGTCGCTCAACTACCTGTCGCTGCTGTCGGTCGAGCCGCTCAAGGCGGTTATTCGCACCTACGACTTCGCGGCGTTGCACGACATCCAGCAAGCGCGCACTACCCACAAACGCCTCGACGGTATTCGCGAAATCCACACACAGCCCATGGACTGGCTGATCAAGGGGCAACCCATTCGCGGCCTGCACACCCGGCTGAAACTGGACCAGACCGCCTTCCTCTGCGAAGGCGACCTCTACCTGTTCGGCTGCGTGCTCGCGCACTTCTTCGCCCTGTACGCCAGCATCAATTCCTTCCATCAACTGGAAGTGATCAACACCACCAACAACGAGCACTACACATGGCCCATCCAGACCGGCAAGCAACCGCTGATCTAGCCGACAAGCTGCTCGCCAACGCGCACCAGTACAACTTCTTCCAGTTGCTGGAGCGGTTGCATGGCCTGCACGGCGACGACCTGGAACCGCGTTGGGCGGATGAGGCCACCCGGCTGCGCGTACGGCTGGCCTGCGACCCGCGCCTGACCTTTCCCGTCGCTGATGTGTACAAGGCCGAGCGTATGCCCGGGGAGGATGAGCGCTATCGCGTGTGCACCACGTTCATGGGGCTGCACGGTACCGACTCGCCCTTGCCCACCTATTACCTGGAGCAAGTGGCTTATGAACATGCCCAGGGTGTAGGCGTGCGGCCGGCCTTCTTCGACTTCTTCAACCACTACCTGCTCAGCCTGCTGTACCGAATCTGGCGCAAGTACCGCTATTACATCCGTTTTCAACCCGGTGCGCGCGACGGGTTCTCCCAGTACATGTTTGCCCTGCTCGGGCTGAACGACAAACAGCTGCGCGGCGACACGACACTGCCCTGGAGCCGCCTGCTCAGCTTTGCCGGGGTTATCGCCAGCCGCAGCCGCGCACCGGGTACCGTCGCCGGCATCATCGCCCACTGCTTCGATCTGACGCACGTGCAGATCCGCGAATTCGAGACGCGCTCGGTCACCACCAACAGCAAACAGCTTGTAAGCCTCGGGCACAGCAACGGCGAGCTTGGCAGCACGTTCATGGTCGGCAGCCGCACCCGCACCCGCAGCAGCAAGTTCACCATCGTCATCAGCGAACTCGACCAGGCGCAGCTGCATGACTTGCTGCCCAGCGGCATCAACTTCGGTCGCTTGCGCGCCTTGATTGATTTTCTGCTGCGCGATGGCCTGGCGTATGACCTGGAGCTGCGCCTGAAACAAAACGCACTGTCGCCGTTCTGCCTGCACCGCAGCCAAGGCGCCTACCTGGGCTGGACCAGCTTTGTCGATGACCACGATGGCCAGATCAGTCCCGTTGTCCGCTTCCGGGGGCGCTCATGAGCACATTGACCTTGTGCATCATCAATCTCGACCAGGTGCAGCACACCGTCACCCTGCGTCACCGGTTCGATCGCACGGGCGGCACCATCGGCAGCGACGGGGCCGATTGGGTGATCAAAGACCCCATGGCGGCGTTCGAGGCGCTGGCTGATGCGGCGCCATCAACCGCGAACCCGCTGCAACATCTGACGGCGGGAGAGCGCACATGAGCCGCCTGGCCTTCTTGATGGCGCCTTTGCTGATCGTGCTGGTCGGGCTGCCTGGTTGCAAGTCCTTGAGCAGAGCCACCAAGGTGGTGCTGGACCACTCGTTACCGATCGGGCCGCCCAAGGACGCCCCAACCCAAGTCGCGTTCAGCATCAACGTCAGCCCAACGCTCAACGGCAACCCGAACAGTACCGACGTGGCGGCCATCCCCGAGAGCATACTGGAACCCAGCCCCTACGCAGTCACCTTGAGCGCCGGCGATCCGCACGCACTGACCGACAAAGTCGGGACTCTGTTCGAATACCTGCAAGTGCAATTCCCCGCCATGTCCCCCGTGGAAACCGGCGAAGAGGACCTGAGCGAATGGGCTCGCTCCCCGATGGAAGAAAGCTCGCCCGGCAGCTATGACGACCCCACGGTGGTGCTCACACTGCCGGGCAGCAAGGCCGAAGCCAGCGTGCCTGTCGCCACACCGATTGCCATCAAGATCCTGCAACTGCGCGATGACTCGCTGCTGCGCAACAGCGTGTACCAACTGCTGGACGATGACCCCGCCAAGGCACTGCGCAGTACCTACATCCGCGATGACGATTACCTGCTGAACCCAGGCCAGTTCAAGTTCATACCGTTTGAGCCCATCGAGCCCGAGACCCGCTTCGTCGCGGTGATCGGCGACTACAGAAACCAGGAGAACGCGACCTGGCAGCAAGTGTTGCGGATTCCGCCACGCGGCCACCAGATCATTCTCTCAGTGCTGGTCAATGACGCGCAGATTCTGCTCAAGGAGGAGGAATGACAGCGCCTCTGCACCCTATCCCCCTTACTCACGCTGACACGGAGCGCTCATGAGTTCACGTAACCCCGTTCTGTGGCCCGAAGGCCTGTTCGTCAAACCACAACATTTCCAACAAGCTGCGCGGGCCAGTGAAGCGGCCTTGCATCAGCGCCTTGGCAGCCTCAACGCGGCCTTCTACGGCTTCAGCGAACTGCAGTTGAGCAACGAATACCTGAGCCTGGGCAAGGTCGCCATCACCAAGGCGCGGGGCATCATGCCCGATGGCACAGTGTTCGATATTCCTGCCGATCTGCCGCCGCCTCCACCCCTGGAAATCGAGGACGACGGTTCGAAAGACAGCGAGATATTCCTGTGCTTGCCGCTGCGTACCGAGGGGGGCCGTGAAGTCAGCTGGCCCGACAATGCCGCCAACTTCCGCTACAACGCTCAGGCAGAGGAGATCAAGGATACCCACAGCGCCGACGGTGACCTGGTGCAGGTCGACCTGGCCGTGCCCAACCTGCAGCTCAAGCGTAAAGCCGATGACAGCAGTGCCTACACCCGCCTGGCCCTGGCACGTATTCTGGAACGGCGCCCCGACGGTAGCCTGCAATTGGATGAAGCGTTCTACCCCACCAGCGTTTCGGTGCGGGCAGTGCCGGCCCTTCAGCGTTTCCTTGAAGAAATCACCAACACCCTGCGCGAGCGTGCGCGCAATCTCGCCGCCCGCATTGGCGCTTCGGGCCAGTCGGGTATCGCCGACATTCGCGACTTCAACCTGCTGCAGGCCATGAACCGCTGGTGGCCATGCTTCAACCACCTGGCCAGGCAAGGACAAACACACCCCGAGCAGTTGTACCTGTCCATGAGCCAGGCCTGTGGCGAATTCGTCACCTTCACCGACGAGAACCGGCTGCCGCAGGAATACCCGGCCTACCACCACACCGCACTGCGTACCTCGTTCAAGCCCCTGGAGGACACGCTCCGTCGAGCCCTGAGCACGGTCCTGCAACCCCGCGCCGTGTCACTGCCGCTGGAGACCCTGGACTTTGGTGTGATGACGACCACGCTGGAAGACCGGCGCCTGATCGACGAAGCCGATTTCATCATCGCCGTGCGCGCCAACCTGCCGCCGCAGACGTTGCGCCAGATGTTCATACAGAAAGCCAAGGTCACCTCACTCGAGTCCTTGAATGACCTGGTGCCTTTGCAACTGCCGGGCATCCCGCTGCTGCCCTTGCCTGTCGCACCACGCGACCTGCCCTTCCATGCGGGCTTCAGCTACTTCGAACTGGACCGCCGTGCCCCCGCCTGGGCCTGCATGAAGATGGCCAACGGCTTCGGCTTCCACGTTGCAGGTGAGTTCCCAGGGCTTGAACTGCAGTTCTGGGCGATCAGGGGTGAATGATATGGAAAACAGTAACCCTACCCTCAACGACGCGAAGCACGTTGCGGATACGGATTTGCACTCGATGCTTGAGAAGTCGCTGCCCAACGACGCACCCGCACCTGCAGCTTCCACTGCATCTGCACAGGAGCAGAAGCCGGAACCTGCATATCAGGGCTACCCCGCGGATCCGGAGTTTCAGCTCAGGGGTGGCTGCGCCAATCTCATGCTGGATGCCGCGGCGCCCTTGTTCGGGCTGGTCATGCGCCTGCGCACGCTCGATGAACTGCCCAACATCAAAGATGTGCATCAGCAAGTACGTATTCAGATCGACAGCATCCGGGAAGAAATACGCCAGCACGGCTATGAGCCCGCCCAGCTGTTGGCGTACTCCTACGGCCTGTGCCTGTACATCGATGAAGCGGTGATGGATCGGCCCTGGGGCAAAAGCAGTTGCTGGAGCCACGAGCCGCTGCTCAGCATCTTTCACGACGAGACCTGGGGTGGGGAAAAAATCTTCACCGTGATTACCCGCCTGATGCAGGAGCCCAAGCGTTATCAGGACGTACTGGAGTTCATGTACTTCGCCCTGTGCCTTGGGCTGAAGGGCAAGTATGCGCTCGCGCCGAAAGGCGAAGAAACACTCAACGCACTGATTCACCAACTGCACGGGATCATCCGCGAACTGCGCGGCCCCACCCCCGAAGAAGTCTGCGACCCCTACACCAACGTCGCCCCAAAAAACTTCCGCATGAGCCGGATATGGCCGTGGTGGAGCCCGTTGGTCATCTCCGCCATCGCCATGGCCGTGGCCTACGGGATCTACAGCTATCGCCTGCACCTGATCACAACCGAGGTGCTGGAGTCGCTGAACGGCATTTTGCAGCAATAGCCAACCGTGACACAGCACCACTGAGTTCAACGAATTCGCGAGGTTTTTGCCTCGCTGACAAGCCCATCGTTTCCGATGGCCACGCCACCTGTGGTGCGCGTGCTTTACCCACATGGACGCAGGAGTAACTGCCATGCCAACACCCGCTTACATCAAGATCGTAGGCCAGACCCAAGGCAACATCACCGCTGGCGCCTTCACCGCTGACTCCGTCGGCAACGTGTTCCAACAAGGCCATGAAGATCAGATTCTGGTTCAGGAAATCAAGCATGAGGTGACTACGCCCACTGACCCCCAGAGCGGTCAACCGAGTGGCCAGCGCGTGCATAAGCCTTTCATATTCACCAGTTCACTGAACAAAGCTACCCCCCTGATGTATCAGGCACTTGCCACCGGCGAAATGCTGCCAACGGTCGAGGTCAGCTGGTATCGCACCTCCTCGGAAGGCAAACAAGAGCATTTTTTCACCACCACGCTCGAAGACGCCACCATCGTCAGCATCAATACCGTGCTTCCCCACGCACTCGACAAAGACAATGAAAACTACACCCAACTGGTTGAAGTATCGCTGGCGTATCGAAAGATCACGTGGGCTCACGATGTAGCCAACACCGAAGGCTCTGACGACTGGCGCGCACCCGCCGCCTGACCTGTGCAAATGCCCCGGGCAGGCGGCCATGCCCGCCCGGGCTTTGTGTTGATTCAGACGGCGGACAAGGATCTTTTATGCCTAGCCAATCTGATTTGCGCTACAGCTTTGAGGCTCTCGTTGGCAAAGCTGAATTCGAAGTGGTGTCGTTCGAACTCCGAGAGGGCATCAGCGCACCCTTTGAACTGGAGCTGAAACTGATCAGCTTCGAAAACGATATCGACTTCGGCCATTTGCTCGACAAACCCGTGCTCTTCACCATCTTGGACGGAGAACGCCCGGTACGGTACGTGCACGGCCTTGTCAGCAGCTTCAGCCAGGGCGAGAGCGGCTTCTACCGCACTTACTATCACGCCTTGGTCGAACCGCAACTGGCCCGCGCAAGGCTGCGCTCGAACTGGCGCATCTTCCAGCACAAGACCGTTCCGCAAATTCTCGAGCTGATGCTCAAGCGCCAGGGCATCGACCAGTACGAACTACGCGCCAGCATGGACCATCAGGTGCGCGAATTCTGCGTTCAGGCCGGTGAGACGGACTTGGCGTTCATCGCCCGCCTTGCCGCTGAAGAAGGCTTCGTCTACCGCTTTGCGCACAGTGAAAAGCTGCACAAGCTGATCATCACCGATCGGCTGCAATCACTCGGGCTGATCAGCCGTGGGACCATCAAGGACGAGGCGGACGACGAGGGCTTCTTTGATGCCGACGAGCCCGTAGACCCTGACAGCGTCCTGTACCAAGCCAACAGCGGTGGCGATCAAGCCATACCCTGCCTTCAGCGCTTGCGCTACAGCGAGCAGGTGCGCACCGCTCGCCAGGTGCAGCGCGACCACACCTTCACCCACCCGGCCTACCGCCAGGAGCACAGAGCCGCCGGGCCCTTCCTGGAGCATCAGAGCAAAGATTACGAATACTTCGATTACCCAGGCCGCTACAAACGCGATGCCGTGGGCAAGCCGTTCACCGAAAACCGCATCACAGCGCTGCGCCATGATGTGCGTATCGCCGAGGTCCAGGGCGATGACGTGCGCCTGCAACCGGGGCTTAGTTTCACCCTGACCGGTCACCCACGTGACGACCTCAATGCGCATTGGCGGGTGAACACGGTTACCCATAAAGGCCACCAGTTCACCAGCCTGCAGGAAGAAGCTGCCGGGGCCGATGTAAGCACGCGCTACGAGCAGACCGCAGTGCTGGTTCCCGGTCGGACCGAATGGCGCCCTGCGCCATTGAAAAAACCGCGAATCGACGGGCCGCACATGGCCACCGTCGTCGGCCCGCCTGGCGAGGAAATCTACTGCGATGAATGGGGCCGGGTAAAAGTCAGTTTCCCCTGGGACCGCGAAAGCCAGAACAACGAGTTCAGTTCGTGCTGGCTGCGGGTGTCTCAAGGCTGGGCGGGGGGCAGCTGGGGCTCGATGGCCATCCCCCGGATCGGCCAGGACGTGATCATCCATTACGTCAACGGCGACCCCGACCAGCCGATGATCACCGGGCGCACTTACTGCGGTGACCAACTGCCGCCTTACGACCTGCCCGATCACAAGACCCGCATGACCATCAAGAGCCAGACCCACAAGGGGGAAGGTTTCAACGAGCTGCGTTTCGAGGATGAGCTGGGCAAGGAGGAAGTGTTCATCCATGCCCAGAGAGATCAGAACACTTTGGTCAATCACAACCAGTCCCTCTCTGTGGGCGTCGATCGCACCCAACAGGTTGGCCAGGACGAATCGGTCGCCATTGGCCGCAATCGTCTGCGCGTCGTCAAGGCCAACGACACCTTGAAAGTGGGGGGTGGCAAAAACGACCTCATCGCAGGCGACTACGAAGTCGAAGCGGGCAACTCGCTACGCCTCAAATGCGGCAAGACCCTTATCGAAATGCACGCCAATGGCACGCTGAACATCACCTGCGAGACCTTCAACTTCACCGCACAGCAGACCGGGCAGATCAACACCCTGGCGGCAAAGCTCGACCTCAACCCAACGGGTGGTTCGTCGGGCGCGGGCGCGAACGGGCGCGACAGCGACTCACTCAAGGCTGACGTGGATGGGCATTTCGACTAGCGCTCGCACAGCCACCCTGCACTGAACTCGAAAAGGACTACCCGAGATGACCCAATACCTGACGCACGATGTAATTCTCGATCTGGGTGATGAAGCCCCCGAGGACTTGACGCTGAACATGCTGCGCTTCCCCAACAGACAAACCACGTTGGTGATCGCTCGCAGCCCTGTTGCAACCACCAAGACCCTGGATGAGGCCTTGGAGGAGCAACTGAACGTATTACGGAAGAAGTCAAAGGCGCTGACCATTACGCCCGCGAAAGTGACCCGCCTTGGAAGCAATGAGCATCCCATCGACAGTCGGGAAATGGCCATCCAGTTCATGGTCGGCGACAAGCCCCACTACCAGCTTCAGGCGGCCTGCCTGATACCGGGGCAGCAACGGATGCTGGTGCTCAACTACAGCAAGCCTGGGCCTTTGAGTGACGACGATATCAGCCACTGGCGCGCGCTTAAAGACGAGCTCCGATTTGCCTGAGCCTCTCCACGCCCCAGGACAAGGACTTTCGGATTGCTAGGAGCTTACCGCCAATGGCGCAGACCGTTCACGCCGCCCGAATGGGCGACGCAATTCTTCATCCATCGCTTGCCGCTGAAATGATCAGCGCAGTTGCCGAGGCCGTTATCTATGCAGCGGCCACCGCGGCCGTCGCCGCAGCCATCAGCTTGGCCGTGGTTGGCACCGTAGCCACTGGCGGTGCGGCTGGCGTCGCCATCGCCGCCGTCGCGGGTGTGGCAGTCGGCGCAATGAGCACCCTTTCCGTCGGCGAAGACCAGACTGTCGGCGATGCCATCTCCAGCTTTTGCGACAGCCTTGGCAACAGCGTGGTCTCGCCCGATCCCTACGGAAAAATCGAGAGCGGGTCAACCAATGTGCTCATTAACAGTGAGCCCGCTGCGCGCGCGGCCGGCACCACGGGCCCACCTGGAGGCGGCGCAGCCGATACTGAACAAGAGGAACCGTCCATCCTGGAGAACGTTGGTTCCATGGCCATGGCTGCGGTGCCTTATCTCGTCCCGTTCGTGGGGCTGGGGATGGCCATACGTGACATCTTCAACCCGCCCGTCACCACAGCGGCCGACCCAGGCTCGGAGCCTGCGAAAGGAGACAAGATCAGCTGTTCGCGCCACCCGCCCCTGCCCGACACCTTCATTGCGCAAGGCTCGGACAAGGTATTCATCAATGGCCAACCCGCAGCGCGTTCAGGTGACAAGACCACCTGCGATGCCACGATTGATGTGAATGAAAACGTATCGCCCAATGTGCGCATTGGTGGCGGTACGGCGACGGTCCGGGACATTCGCAACGGCAAGAGCAAGATTGCGATGTTTACCGGGATTATTGCGGGGATGCTTGTTTCACGGAGAATCAGGCTGCCCCGTAGACGCCCCCCAACCGCACCGGTACCAAGACCCAAATCCAAAGGTTGCCCATATAAGGGTAACCCCGTGCTCGTTTCCGCAGGTAGCAAGGTCCTTGTAGGCTCCGAGGAAGTTGACTTCAGTCTTCCCGGCTTGGTGGGTATTGAATGGGCACGAAGCTACGACAGCAATGATAGACGTCCCGACGGCCTATTAGGCATGGGATGGTGCGTACCGTATGAGGTTGAGCTCATGCGTGTGCCACACCCCCATGGGGGAGAACTGTGGATTTACATTGACGAGGAAGGTAACCGACTGGAACTGGGACGCCTCAGTGCCGGTGATGCCTTCGTCAGTGCCGTGGACGGCTTGGCCTTCTTCCAGCTGGAGGAAGGCCAGACCGTTGTCGAAGATATCCATGACGGGCTCTATCAGGTCTTCGATACAGATCCACTGAATCCCAAACGCTCACGCCTGATCAGGCTCGGCGACCGCAATCTCAATTGCCTCGACCTGCTGTACGACGAACAAGGGCGCCTGAAAGCCCTCTATGACAAGTACGGCCAAACGGTCGTGCAGCTTCACTATGCCGCCAGGCATCCCCAGCGTGTCAGTGAATTATCACGGGTGTTCCTGAAAAACGGTGGAACACCGACGGTAGAACACAGCGAACTGCTGGTCAGCTATCGCTACACCGACAGCGGGCTACTGCATGAGGTACTGGATGCAACGGGACAACGGGTCCGCCGCTTCACTTATACCCCCGAGGGCTACCTCAACAGTCATCAGCGGGCTAGCGGTGCTGTCCGCGAGTACGAATGGGCCCGCTTCGACAGTCCCGTAAAGCGCCCTACTCCCAAGCGCCTGGACGGCACGCCCTACCGCTTGCCTCCACTGTTGGAGCCCCAACCGGATCACGAGTGGCGGGTGATTCGTCACTGGGGCAGCGATGGTGAGGAGTACCGGTTCGAGTACAACCTGGAAGCCGGTGAAACCCTCGTCACGGACAACCTCGGCCGCCGTGATCACTACTATTGGGGGCCATTTTACGAGGTCTATAAACACATCGATCCGCTCGGCAATTGCTGGCAAGAGGAGACCATCGCCGGCCAACTGCTGAAAAGCATCGACCCACAAGGAGGCGAATGGCGCTACAGCTACGACGATATCGGCCGCCTGATCGAAACCCGCGACCCCCTCGGCCGCAGCGAACACATCAAATACCTGCGACATTGGGCACTGCCCGTCCAGGTCACCGATACAGCCGGGCGAACTCGGCAATACGGCTACGACAGCCACGGCAATCTGCTCTGGCAGCAGGACCCGCTGGGGCGCGAGTCACAGTACCAATACGACCCGGAAGGCCGTGTCACCCAGGTCACCGATCCCCTCGAAAAGAGCAAGTACCTGAGCTGGAACACGTGCGGTCAGTTGCTCAGCTACCGCGACTGCAGCAATGCCCAGACGCTGTATCAATACGACGCCCATGGCCGCTTGCGCGAAAGCATCAATGCCCGGGGTGAACACACCCACTTCCGCTACGACGCACGTGGTTATCTGGTCGAAAGCGAACGCCCGGACGGTCGCATTGATCGTTATGAAATTGATGTCGCTGGTCAACTGACGCGCTATATCGACCCTGCCCAGAAAACCCTGCAATTTCGCTACGACCCCAGCGGCCGGTTGGTCGGAGTGCGATCCATGAACCCCACCTTCTAAAAGATAGGGCCTCAGCTTACCGTGGTATCTCTGGCGAGCAGTTCCATGGCAGCAAGGCTTCGTAGTCTGAGACCGACGACGCATACGGCAGGCGCTCAAGTACGTGGCGCAGCCACGTATAGGGCTCCTGGCCGTTGACCTTGGCGGTCTCGACCAAGCTGTATATCTGCGCACTTGCCGTGGCGCCCTTGGGCGTGTCACTGAACAGCCAAGCCTTACGCCCAATGACAAACGGTTTTATCGCGCGCTCTGCCAGGTTGTTGTCGATTGGCAAATGGCCCGCTTCGACATACCGTTCCAGGCGGCTCCAGTTGTTTGCCAGGTAATGCACCGCCTTGCCCAATACGCTTTGCGGCGTCACCTGGGCGTACGTCTTGTCCAGCCAGCTTTTCAGCTGACCGAGGATCGGTAAGCTTCTTTCCTGGCGACCGATGAACCGCTGTTCGTCGCTGACCTCCTTGAGGTCGCGCTCGATGTCATACAGCTTATTGATCATCGTCAGCGCCACATCGGCTCGTCCGGTCTTACCCTTGGGCTGCACCTTTTGTGCTTCGACGAACTTGCGGCGCGCGTGAACCATGCATGCCAGTCGCTCGATACCGGGCTGCAACGCCAAAGCGTTGTAACCCGCATAATCGTCGGTCATCACATAGCCGCGATAGCCTTGCAGCAGACGCAATGGTACTTCCTGCGCACGGCTGGTGGTGTAGTCGAACAGCACAACTTGTCGATCAGGCGGGCCACTGGCTTGCACCCACATCCAGGATTGGCTGGTCGGGTCTCGATCCGGTTCTTTCAACACCTGGACGCGAGTCTCATCGCAATGAATCACCGGACTTTCCAGCAGCCGATCACGCATCAGGTTCAACAGCGGCTGGAAGTATTTACTGCACTGGATCACCCAACGCGCCAGGGTTTGTCGTGGAATCTCGATGCCGTGGCGGGACAGCACACTTTCAAACCTGTGTAGCGGCAAGCCATCGACGTACTTGGTCGTCAGCAGCATGGCCAGCACGCTTGGGCTGGCCATGCTTTTTTCGATTAACTGGGCGGGCTTGTCAGCAGTGACAGGAGCAGTCTCGCAACCACGGCAGCCATAGATCTTGCGCACGTGTTTGAGTACGCGGATCTGCATCGGCACGATATCGAGCTGCTCGCTGGTTTCTTCGCCGATGACATGCTTGCGGCAACCGCAGGTGCAGGTCAGTTCGTGTTCGGGCAACTCATGGATAACTTCGATACGTGGCAGATTAGCCGCCAGTGGCTTGCGCTTGCCACGGCGCTTGACCGGGACAACGACTTCTTCATCGGCATCATCGACTACAGCCAGCAGAGGGTCATTTTCCGCTTCATCGAACATGGCCAGTTGCGGCGTTTTGGGATCGACGGTTTGCTCGGACTTGCGGCCAAAGAAACGGTCACGCCATAACTTGATTTGTTCTTTCAGATCGTCAATTTGGACGATGTGGGCCTGATTGACTTCCTGCTCGCGCAAACGGGCAGCATAGCTCTCAAGCAATAATTGCTTGAGCAGGGCAGGATCGTCTGGGAGATTGTCGGGCACGGAAATCATGCCGCGGATTATACCGGGTCAGGCGACGTAGCGCGGAGTCAAAACCTGATGAGGACGGTTGCGCCAAAGGTCGAAACCGTCGAGCAGCCAATTGAGTTCTTGGACGGTCAGGACAATCGCTTCGTCGCTGGGCTCAGGCGACATTTTGAAGCGCTCGGCTTCCAGGCGCTTGAGCCAGAGGCAGAAGCCGTTGCGCTCCCAGTACAACACTTTGATCCGATTACGCGCCTTGTTGAGGAAGACGAAGAGCACGGGGTCGAACACGGCGACTTTGATATCCAGTTCTACCAAGGCAGTAAGGCCGTCGATGGACTTTCGAAAGTCCACAGGCTTGGGGTAGAGGTAGACTTTTTCGACTTTGCTGTCGGGGCGCATCATGCAGGGCTGGCTCCAGAAGGAAATCGGGAGCACAGCATCGGGCATCAGGTAAGCGCTTTGAATGTGGGGTTCATGGAGCACTTACGTTGGTCGAGCGTACGGACGCCATGGGCTACAGCGTGAAATTCCGCTACGACGCCTATGGTCGGCTACTGCAACTTACCAACGAGAATGACGAGTCATACCGCTTCGGCTGGGACGAACTGGACCGGCTGGTGGCACAAAAAGACCTGGATGGCAGTGGCCGCCTCTATGCCTACAACGTGCTGGATGAGGTCGTTCGTCTTACTCATGTGCCCTCGCCTGACGAGCAGCCGCCGCTGTCTGACAACGCCCCGCCGACACGGACGACTGCCATCCGCCACGACTTCGAGCGTGACGCCATCGGCCGGCTTGTCAGCAAGCGCACTGAAGATGGCACTACCGACTACTGCTACGACGCGGCCGACAATCTGCTGTCCATCACCTTCACAGACAACAAAGGAGAAAAACAGCAACTCGACTACACCTACGACGCCAACGGGCAACTGCTCAGCGAAACCAACAGCGCTGGCTTGCTGCAGTACCGCTACGACGAACTGGGCAATCTGCAGACCCTGGTCCTGCCCGACCAACGCGAACTCAACCACCTGTACTACGGCAGCGGGCACCTGCACCAGATCAACCTGAACGGCCGGGTGATCAGCGATTTCGAGCGTGATGCGGTGCACGACGAGGTCCTGCGCACCCAAGGCAAACTGGTCACCCGCACGCGCTACGACACCAGCGGTCGCCTGGCCGGAAAGGCTATTCACTACCGCGATGCCCCTGCTGAAGTGCTGCCGCTGCTGGACAAGGCCTATCGCTACGATGCCAGCGACAACCTGGTTGCCGAGGTACTGACCCAAACCCAGCGCCGAGGGATGACCAACGCTGCCAATGACGAAAACGCGCATCTCGAACAAATCATCGGCCGCTTTCATGACCTACCCCACACGGGCAAGACTTATTCGGGACACAACCGTTACGGCTACGACCTCAACGAGCAACTGCAAACCGTCCAGCAGTCACGCCCCAACTGGCAAGCCACGCAGGTCGAGGATTTCAAGTACGACAAGGCCGGCAATCTGTTCGACGGCCCCAAGCTCAATGGCCTGATCAAGCACAACCGGGTTTTGGTGTATCAGGACAAGCGCTACCGCTACGACCGCTTTGGGCGGCTGTGTGAGAAGCGGATCGGTAGCAATTGGGTGCAGTATTTCGAGTATGACGCCGAACAGCGGCTGGTTTGCGTGGAGCAGTACCGCAGTGGCGAGCGTGAGCGGGTGGTGTTTGCCTATGACCCTTTGGGGAGGCGGATCAGCAAGGAGGTTTACCAGAGGGACTATCCAGAGCCTCGCCGGCGGGTGCTGTTTCACTGGCAAGGGTTGCGCTTACTTCAAGAAGTGCAGAGTGGGTTGGCTAGTTTGTATGTGTATGCCACTCCGGATAGCTATGAACCACTAGCACGCATCGACGGCAAATTGGGTAGTGAAACGACACATTACTTTCACACCAACTTGGCAGGTCTACCAGAGCAGCTAACTGATCCTAGTGGCCTGACTATCTGGCAGAGCAATTATAAAGGTTGGGGAAAAGCACCTGATGAGTGGGGCAGCCCGCAGCAGGCGCGAGAGCAGAATTTACGACTTCAAGGCCAATATCTAGATAGAGAAACAGCTCTACACTACAATACATTTAGATTCTATGACTCAGACATAGGACGCTTTACACAACCTGACCCCATACACCTCAAGGGAGGCACAAATCTTTACCAATACGGGCCGAACCGCTTAATCTATATCGACCCACTCGGACTCAACCGCTTACCGATAATTTTCCTTCCCGAAGGCGGAGATGTTCTTCATCCGGGGTCAGTTAACCCTGGTAATCCGGAAGGGATTTACAAAATCAAAGCTACTGGAAATTATGCTGACGATAAGGCAGCTCTCTACAAAAAGGCAAAAATCAATGAACCAATGTCTTCACGATGGATCGGCCACCACATTGAATATCACCCAAAATCCAATGAAATGTCCATGCAACTTGTTAATCCAAAGTATCATCGGCATCCCCACATAGGTGGCGCACATGAATTCAGCTTTATCACTGGCTTTAAATATGGAACAGCCGAAGCTATAGCTGAGGCAACAAAAAGAAACGCCACCTACACTAGGCCGAAAGGAGCACAGCATGGCACAGCCAAAAATATTTGCCCTTAACAAACTTACATTCAACGACTCTTACCCAGGACTGGATATCACCACAATTGAGTCAATGCTACCCTCAAAATTTAAAGGCAGGGAGCATTTTATCGACTTCTACTCAAGGTACAACGGAGGATACTTTGATGGAGGAGCATTCATATACAGAGATTTATTTTACAAAATAACAACCAAAGATCCCAATCTTTTTGAAATAGAGTCTTTCCATTACATTGAGACACCAGGCATTCTCCAACATCCAAGACTCCTGTCGATAACCGAGGTTATTAACAACAAAAAAATCAGCTATCCACGAAACCCTGAATTTTTCCAAAACAACATCCCGTTCGCCGGAAATTGCGGAGACAATGACTTCTGGCTTGACACCGTAACCGGCAGTGTGAAATACACCGCGATGGAAGATGATATAGGCCCCAACAATGCAATATTAGTAGCACCAAGCTTTTTAGATTTCTACACTCAAATCCAAGGCAGTCGAAGAAATTAGCAGATATGCCGCGAGTTCACCCAGGTCACCGATGCCCTCGAAAAGAGCAAATACCTGAGCTGGAACACGTGCGGTCAGTTGCTCAGCTACCGCGACTGCAGCAATGCCCAGACGCTGTATCACTACGACGACCATGGCCGCTTGCGCGAAAGCATCAATGCCCGGGGTGAACACACCCACTTCCGCTACGACGCACGTGGTTATCTGGTCGAAAGCGAACGCCCGGACGGTCGCATTGATCGTTATGAAATTGATGTCGCTGGTCAACTGACGCGCTATATCGACCCTGCCCAGAAAACCCTGCAATTTCGCTACGACCCCAGCGGCCGGTTGGTCGAGCGTACGGACGCCATGGGCTACAGCGTGAAATTCCGCTACGACGCCTATGGTCGGCTACTGCAACTTACCAACGAGAATGACGAGTCATACCGCTTCGGCTGGGACGAACTGGACCGGCTGGTGGCACAAAAAGACCTGGATGGCAGTGGCCGCCTCTATGCCTACAACGTGCTGGATGACAACGCCCCGCCGACACGGACGACTGCCATCCGCCATGACTTCGAGCGTGACGCCATCGGCCGGCTTGTCAGCAAGCGCACTGAAGATGGCACCACCGACTATCGCTACGACGCGGCCGACAATCTGTTGTCCATCACCTTCACAGACAATCAAGGCAAGAAGCAGCAACTCGACTACACCTACGGCGCCAACGGGCAACTGCTCAGCGAAACCAACAGCGCTGGCTTGCTGCAGTACCGCTACGACGAACTGGGCAACCTGCAGACGCTAGTCCTGCCCGACCAGCGCGAACTCAACCACCTGTACTACGGCAGCGGACACCTGCACCAGATCAACCTGAATGGCCGGGTGATCAGCGATTTCGAGCGTGATGCGGTGCACGACGAGGTCCTGCGCACCCAAGGCAAACTGGTCACCCGCACGCGCTACGACACCAGCGGTCGCCTGGCCGGCAAGGCTATTCACTACCGCGACGCCCCTGCTGAAGTGCTGCCACTGCTGGACAAGGCCTATCGCTACGATGCCAGCGACAACCTGATTGCCGAGGTACTGACCCAGATCCAGCGCCGCGGGATGACCAATGCTGCCAATGACGAAAACGCGCATCTTGAACAGATCATCGGCCGCTTTCATGACCTACCTCACACGGGCAAGACTTATTCGGGACACAACCGTTACGGCTACGACCTCAAAAGCATCAATGCCCGGGGTAAACACACCCACTTCCGCTACGACGCACGTGGTTATCTGGTAGAAAGCGAACGTCCAGGCGGTCGCATTGACCGCTATGAAATTGATGTCGCTGGTCAACTGACGCGCTACGTCGACCCTGCCCAGAAAACCCTGCAATTTCGCTACGCCCCCAGCGACCGTTTGGTCGAAACCGGGGCAATAGCCGAGATATAAAATTCAGGCATAAAAAAAGAGGCCTTGAAGGCCTCTTCTTTTTGATCCCAGCGACACACTGAGGATCGAATTTGGAGCGGGAAACGAGACTCGAACTCGCGACCCCGACCTTGGCAAGGTCGTACTCTACCAACTGAGCTATTCCCGCGTCGTGATGGGTGCCATTCTAGCGATTTCTAAAACAGCGTCAACCCCTTGATTCAAAAAACTTTTATTTTTTTTCCGAACCTTCGCGCAGGTGCGGCCAGGCGGCCAACAGGTAGTGCACCATCGACCAAAGCGTCAGCCCCGCTGCCACCAGCAGCAGCCCGTAGCCCAGGATCACCCAGAACGTTACCGCTGGCGGGTTGCCCAGCAGGATCACCAGCGCCAGCATCTGCGCCGCAGTCTTCCACTTACCGAGGTTGGACACCGCCACATGTGCTCGCGCCCCTAGCTCAGCCATCCACTCGCGCAGCGCAGACACCACGATCTCGCGACCGATGATGACCGCCGCCGGCAGGGTCAGCCAGAAGTTGGCGTGGGTCTGCACCAGCAGCACCAGGGCCACTGCCACCATCAGCTTGTCAGCCACCGGGTCGAGAAAGGCGCCGAACGGCGTGCTCTGCTGCAGTCGACGCGCCAGGTAGCCGTCCAGCCAATCGGTGGCGGCGGCAACCGCGAATACGCTGCTGGCAGCCATGTAGCTCCACTCATAGGGCATATAGAAGAGCAGAATGAAGCACGGAATGAGCAGGACGCGTAGAACGGTGAGCAGGTTTGGAATATTCATCGGTACGACTGGCCGCAAGTTGAGCCCGGCATTCTACTCGCTATGCAGGCTGGCATAAATTGATTCGGCAAGCTTTTTACTGATGCCGGGGGCTTTGGCGATTTCATCGATACTGGCGCGGTTGAGCTCCTGCAGGCCGCCGAAATGTTTCAGCAGGTCGCGGCGGCGCTTGGGCCCTACCCCGGCCACATCTTCAAGGCTGGAGACTCGACGGGCCTTGCCACGGCGGGCGCGGTGGCCGGTGATAGCGAAGCGGTGGGCTTCGTCGCGGATCTGCTGGATCAGGTGCAAGGCCGATGAATCGCCCTTGAGGGTGAATTCGTGATGCACATCGTTCAGGTACAGGGTTTCGAAACCCGCCTTGCGTGTGACGCCCTTGGCCACACCGAGCAGGGTCAGGTCGGTGAAGCCCAGCTCCTGCATCACATCGCGGGCCATGTTCAGCTGGCCCTTGCCACCGTCCACCAGCAGCACGTCGGGCAACTTGCCCTCACCGTCCTTGATGCGCCCATAGCGGCGGGTCAGGGCCTGATGCATGGCCGCGTAATCGTCACCTGCGGTGACGCCTTCGATGTTGAAGCGGCGGTAGTCGGACTTGATCGGCCCTTCAGGGCCGAACACCACGCAACTGGCCACGGTAGCTTCACCACTGGAGTGGCTGATGTCGTAGCATTCCAGGCGTTGCGGCACTTCATCCAGGCCCAGCACTTCGGCCAGGGCCTCGAAGCGCGCAGCCATGTGCTGGCGGTTGGCCAGGCGGGCATTCAGCGCCTGCTCGGCATTGGTCACTGCCAGTTGTTGCCAGCGGGCGCGGGTACCACGCACCCGGTGGCTAATGGTCAGTTCGCGGCCACGCAGCGTGTGCAGTGCTTCGGTGATGGCATTGAAGTCTTCGTGCACAACATTGACGATCAACTCGCCGGGCAGCTCGCGCTCTGCGTTGCCCAAGTAGTACTGGGACAGGAATGCGGCCATGACCTCGGCCACCTCCTCCTCGATGCCCACCTGCGGGAAGAAGTTCTTGCTGCCCAGTACTCGCCCGCCGCGCACGCTGATCAGGTGCACACAGGCGCCACCCGGGTTGACGAAGGCGGCGATGACGTCGACATCACCGCTGCCGCCCTCGATGTACTGCTGGTCCTGCACGCGGCGCAACAGGGCGATCTGGTCGCGCAGCTCGGCGGCTTTTTCGAAATCGAGGGCCATGGCGGCCTTCTCCATCTCGGCGTTCAACTCATTGCCCAGTTGCTGGCTACGCCCTTCCAGAAACATCACCGAATGGCGCACGTCCTCTGCGTATTCCTCGGCAGTCACCAGGTCGGTGCAGGGCCCTTTGCAACGTTTTATCTGGTATTGCAGGCAGGGTCGGGTGCGGTTGGCGTAGTAGCTATCTTCGCACTGACGCACTGAAAAAGCCTTTTGCAGCAGGCTGAGGCTTTCGCGAATGGCCCCGGCGCTGGGGTACGGGCCAAAATAACGGCCCTTGGCCTTTTTTGCCCCCCGGTGAATGCCCAGGCGCGGAAACTCGCCATCGGACAGAAACACGTAGGGGTAGGACTTATCGTCGCGCAGCAGGATGTTGTACGGCGGCCGCCATTCCTTGATCAGGTTCTGCTCCAGCAGCAACGCCTCGGTTTCGTTGGCGGTGATGGTGGTTTCAACCTGGGCGATGCGCGCAACCAGCGCGGCGGTCTTGGGGGCAAGGCCAGTCTTGCGGAAATAGCTGGCCAGGCGCTTCTTCAGGTTCTTGGCCTTGCCCACGTAAAGCAGCCGGGCTTCGCCGTCGAACATCCGGTAAACGCCCGGGCGACCGCTGCAGGTCGCCAGGAATGCGCTGGCATCAAAGACTTGGGACATGAGGTTTTACAGGCTTGCGTCAACCATACCGTGGCGAACGGCCAGCAAGGTCAATTCGACGTCACTGGTGACCGAGAGTTTTTCAAAGATCCGATAACGGTAAGTATTGACGGTCTTGGGCGAGAGGCACAACTTGTCGGAGATGATCTGCACCTTCTGGCAGCCGACGATCATCAGGGCAATCTGGATTTCCCGTTCGGACAACGCGTCGAACGGAGAGCCCTGCGGCTGGAACGGTTTCAGCGCCAGCTGCTGGGCGATCTGCGGGCTGATATAGCGCTGGCCGGCAAAGGCCAGACGAATGGCTTGGACCATTTCGTCAAGGCCCGCACCCTTGGTCAGGTAACCGGCAGCGCCGGCCTGCAACAAGCGTGTGGGGAACGGGTCTTCCTCGCACACAGTCACCGCCACTACCTTGATGTCAGGGTGGCTGCGCAGCAGTTTTCGGGTGGCCTCCAAGCCGCCGATGCCGGGCATTTTTACATCCATCAGCACAACGTCCGGCTTCAGCTCCCGGGCCAGTTTCAGTGCCGACTCGCCCGAGTCTCCCTCACCCACCACCTGCAGGCCGTCGATGTCGGCCAACATCCGTGTAATACCGGTTCGTACCAGATCGTGATCATCGACCACTAAGACCCTAATCAAGCACACACCTCGTCAGCAGGGCGATTGGATCCCGCCACCTTAACAAAATTTTTCACGGTGGGCCTAACGCATTGCATCCTTCAGAAACAACTGACGTTCGACGGTGAGAGGCCTCACGATTTGCCGGGGCTTGGCGTCGTTGGCCAACCGCCCCAAAAGGTGCAAGAGCGCCGCCTGATCGTCCAACGGTAATTCCCGAAAAGCCCCCAGCAAACCGGACTCATCCGCGCTCAAACCTTCGAGCGCTGTCGGGGTGCGCAGGCCGCTGAGTACGTACTGCGCATCCACCCCCCTGGCCGCCAATGCCGCCAGGTAATCGACCCGCGGTGTGCGTTCACCGCTTTCGTACTTGCCCTGAGCGTTGGGCTCGACCCCACCGATATCGCCAAATACACGCTGGGTCATACCTAGCCGCTCACGCTCTTCCCGCAGCCGCGGACCGATTCCGTTCATAGAGGCTTCTCCTTTTCCCTAATATCCTCAACACGGTCTACCCGCCTGCAGGCAGCCGTAAACGTTTGGATCCACTATGCCCATGCGCTGCGGTCGCGACAAGCCATCATTTAGCTACTACGTTGATATCCCGCTGCATCCGCACAAAGCAATCGTCTTCACCCATCTCGACGAAGCCGTGACGCTGGTACAGCAGGCGGGCCGGGTTGCTGCGGAACACCATCAGCCGCAACAAGGGAAGGCGCCGCTGACTGGCCCATAGCGCCAGTTCTTCCAGCACCCAGCTACCGACGCCCCGCCCACGGTGTTCAGGCAACAGGTGCAACTCGCGGATGAACAGTGCCTGGCGGTCCTGGCTGAGGCTGCAAAAACCCAACAGGGTGTCGTCTTCGATCACCAGCCACTGCTCGCGCCAGCCCCAGGCTGCGTCGAAGGCTTCTTCGATCCACAGCAGGTCGTATTCGCGGTAGTAGGGCAACATGGCGCGGCGCGTGAGGTCGCGGGCGAAGGTGCAGTGGATGTCTTTGGCGGGAATCAACTGTAAGGGCATCGCACTCATTGGGCATAACACACCGGCGAACTGCCAGGGCCACACCTGTCCAGTTCGGTTTCCAACCAATCGGCCAGCACCCGGGCATTGTTGTGCTCGCTGTCCTTGCCGGCATAAAGCAACGTCAGCGTGCCCTTCCTGGCCATGTCCAGCAGCGGATACCAGTGCTCGGGGTGGGCTGCCAGCGCTTGCTGGTACCGCTGGGTAAAACCGGCGAAATCCACTTCACCCTGGTGGAACGCCTTACGCAATTCATTCGAAGGTGCCACTTCGCGCAACCACTGCCCATGGAGGTCTTCCTTGCGTTTGTTGCGCGGCCACAGGCGGTCGACCAGTACACGCTGGCCATCTTCATCCTCAACCGCATCATAGACACGCTTGCAGCGAATCATGGGCGTCTCCTGCCATTACCGTCCGTCTTGAGCCTAGATAATTCATTGATCGAGGTCACGGCCGGGTTACGAATTGTTTCTATGCTCAAGGCCTTCGGCACTTTCGCCCAACGCCAACCGGAGCCCCCATGGCAACCCCGTCAGTGGCCAGCAGCCCACTACTGGCCCAACACGACGCCCGCCCGCAGCTCTCCCACAAGCCTGGGCGTGCCACCTTAACGTTGTTCTTCAGCCTGCTGCTGGCTGGTATCGCCTACACCGCCTGGAGCCTCAAGCAGGATGTGACCGCAAGCGGTACGGTCATTACCACGGCCACACCGTTCCTTCTGCTGGGCCTGGCGCTGCTGATTGCCCTGGGCTTCGAGTTCGTCAACGGCTTCCACGACACCGCCAACGCGGTAGCCACAGTGATATACACCCATTCGTTGCCGGCCCCGGTCGCGGTGGTGTGGTCTGGGCTGTGCAACTTCCTGGGCGTGCTTTTCTCCAGTGGCGCGGTGGCGTTCGGCATCATCGCCCTGCTACCGGTAGAGCTGATTCTGCAGGTCGGCTCTTCGGCCGGCTTTGCCATGGTTTTCGCCCTGCTGCTGGCGGCGATCATCTGGAACCTTGGCACCTGGTGGCTGGGCCTGCCGGCATCGTCCTCGCACACCCTGATTGGCTCGATCATCGGCGTGGGCGTAGCCAATGCGCTGATGCATGGGCGTGACGGCACCAGCGGCGTGGATTGGGCCCAAGCCAGCAAGGTGGGTTATGCCCTGCTGTTCTCACCGCTGATCGGTTTTGCTTGCGCAGCCCTGTTGCTGCTGGCCCTGCGCGCGCAGGTCAAACGCAAGGCCCTGTACCAGGCACCGGAAGGCCAGACACCGCCACCGTGGTGGATCCGCAGCCTACTGATTCTGACCTGCACCGGGGTATCGTTTGCCCACGGCTCCAACGACGGCCAGAAAGGCATGGGGCTGATCATGCTGATTCTGGTCGGCACCCTGCCAATGGCTTACGCGCTGAACAAGACCATGCCCAACGAGCAGGCTCTGCAGTTTTCCGCTGTCGCTGAGGTAACCCGCCAGGCACTGGTACGCAGCGCCCCGCAAGCGGCCCCGGCTGACCCGCGCCAGGTACTGACCCTGTTCATTGCCGAACCCAAGGCCAGCCCGCACCTGGTACCAGCGCTGGCGGCGCTGACCGGTATGATCGGCGAAGAAGTCAAAGGCTATGGCTCGCTCAAGCGCATACCGGCTGAAGCCATGGCCAACGTGCGTAACGACATGTACCTGACCAGTGAAGCCATCCGCCTCATGGAGAAAAACCACCTGGTGACTTTCGATGCCGACACCCACAGCCATGTGCAACGCTTCAAGACCCAGTTGGACGACGCCACCCGCTATATTCCGCTATGGGTGAAGGTAGCTGTAGCCATTGCGCTGGGGCTGGGGACCATGGTTGGCTGGCGACGTATTGTGGTCACCGTTGGCGAGAAGATCGGCAAGACCCACCTCAGCTATGCCCAAGGCGCATCGGCCGAAGTGGTGGCGATGTGCACCATTGGCGCAGCAGATATGTTCGGGCTGCCGGTGTCGACCACGCATGTGCTGAGTTCGGGGGTGGCCGGGGCCATGGTGGCCAATGGGTCGGGGATTCAGAAGCGCACGTTGTTCAATCTGCTGATGGCCTGGGTGCTGACCTTGCCAGCGGCAATGCTGTTGGCTGGCAGCCTGTACTGGCTGCTGAACCACATCTTCTGAACCCGTACGCCGTCGGGTGTAGGAGCGGGTTTACCCGCGAATACGGTAGCGGCGGCAACCGTGAACGGCGGGTGGATATTGGCCTGCAGGCCCGGCCCTTTCGCGGGTAAACCCGCTCCTACGGGCGACCGGCAGGCGTTTCGAAGTTTGCGCAAGGCTGTCCCTGCACAGGTTGATCAGCCCGGGATTTTCAGGCCACGCTGCACGGCTGGCCGTTCCAGGAAATTCGCCAGCACGCGCTGCACTTCCTTGAATTGGTCGAAGCCCACCAGGTCACGGGCGTTGTAGCGCTCCACCAGGTTACGCACCCAAGGGAAGATGGCGATGTCGGCGATGCTGTATTCCTCAGCCATCCACTGCCGACCTTTCAAATGCCGATCCAGCACGCCCAGCAGCCGCTTGGACTCGTTGACATAGCGGTCGCGCGGGCGCTTGTCTTCATATTCCTTGCCAGCAAAGAAATGGAAGAACCCGACCTGGCCGAACATCGGCCCGATGCCGCCCATCTGGAACATCAGCCACTGCAGGGTCTGGTAGCGGTGAGCGGGGTCCTGGCTGAGCAGCTGGCCGCTCTTCTCCGCCAGATACTGCAAGATCGCCCCCGATTCAAACAGCGCCAGCGGCTGACCGCCCGGCCCGTTCGGGTCGAGGATGGCGGGGATCTTGTTGTTCGCGCTGAGCGAGATGAATTCGGGGCTCAATTGGTCGTCATTGTCGAAGCTAACCTTGTGCGCCTCGTAAGCCAAGCCAATCTCTTCGAGCATGATCGACACCTTCACCCCATTGGGCGTCGGCAACGAGTACAACTGCAGGCGTTCGGGATGTTTGGCGGGCCATTTGCGGGTAATGGGGAAAGCACTGAGTTCGGTCATGATCAACCTTGCCAAGGGAATGAACCTGTCACTCTAGAGACATCCCCAGCCGCTGACCATCACCGACCACTCATCAGCATTGGCAGCTCAGGCCTGGCCGTGGGCCTTGAGCTTGAGCTTTTCGGTATCGACGCGGACAAACACGGAGTCGGCGGTCACCGTCAGTACATCCTCTGCCCAGACTTCGCAGATGACCCGGCTCTTGCGCCCCACTTCGCCTTCGACACGCGCCTTGAGCAACAGCTCGACGCCCATCGGCGTAGGTTTCAGGTAGGTCAGGTTGAGCGTGCCGGTAACGCAGTCGATACGCGGCAAGCTGCCCGGCTCGCGGCCTTCGTTACGGTAGTGGTAGGCCATCGCCGTCCAGTTGGAGTGGCAGTCGACCAGCATCGCCAGCAGGCCACCGTAAACCAGGCCAGGCCAGCCGATGAAGGTGCTGTCGGGCGAGTGCCGGCACACCAGGTGAACACCGTCGGCGTCCCAGTGGCTTTGCAGGTGCAGGCCGCTGGGGTGGGAACAGCCGCAGCCGTAGCAGGTACCCTCAGGGGCCGCGAGGGCTTGAAGGGAAAGTGTGTGATCAGTCATACGCTTCCTGTGCTTGTTGGAATGGGGGCGCGCAACGCCCCCATTAAAGCAGAAACATCAGGCCGTCTGGGCAACCATCCTGGCACGCCGCTGGGTCAGCGAAACCAGCAGGATGAACGCGGTCACACCTGCGGTCATCAGCGTTTCGTAGCGGTAGGCATCGCTGAACAGCATGTAGCCCAGCACCATGACGATGGTGCCGATCACCAGCCAGGTCAGCCATGGGAACAGCCACATCTTCAGCTCCAGCGGGCGCCCTTCACGCTCGGCACGGGCACGCATGCGCAGCTGCGACACGGCAATGACCAGGTACACCAGCAAGGCGATGGCGCCGGTGGTCGACAGCAGGAAGCCAAACACCTTGCCCGGGAACACGTAGTTGACGAAGCAGCCTGCAAAACCTGCCAGGGTGGAGAGGATCACCGCCACGGTCGGCACGCCGGAACCGGAAATGCGCTTGGTCACGCTAAGCGCCTGCCCACGCGCGCCAAGCGAATAGAGCATGCGCGACGCGGTGTAGAGCCCCGAGTTCATGCAGCTTGTCACCGCCACCAGCACCACCAGGTCAACCAGCAGCTTGGCGCCCGGCACGTTCAGCACTTCCAGTACACGCTGGAACGACCCTACTGCTTTCAGGCCGGGGTCGTTCCAGGCCACCAGCGACACCACCAGGAAGATCGACGCCAGGTAGAAGATGGCGATGCGGTACACCACCAGGTTGGTGGCGCGGCGAATCTTGTCTTTCGGGTTGGCGGTTTCGTCAGCCGCGATGGTGACGATTTCGGCACCGAAGAACGAGAAGATGGTGATCAGCACGCCCCCAAGTACCGTCCCGAAGCCATTGGGCATGAAACCACCGCTGTCCCACAGCCGGCTGACCCCGGACACTTCCGCCAGCGGCCAGAAGCCGAACACCGCCAAGGTGCACACCACGATGAAGCCAATGATCGCGACCACTTTGACCAGCGCGAACCAGTACTCGAAGGCACCGAAGTTCTTCACGCTGACCAGGTTGGTGCAGGACAGCACCAGCATGATCAGGAAAGCGAACAGCCAGGAAGGCACGCCAGGGAAGTAGGCATGCAGGATGTCAGCACCGGCAATGGCTTCCACCGGAATGATCAACACCCAGAACCACCAGTACAACCAGCCGATGGTAAAGCCCGCCCAAGGGCCAATGGCTTCCGAGGCGTAGGTGGAAAATGAGCCGCTGTTGGGGTTTGCGATGGCCATTTCACCCAGCATGCGCATCACCAGCAAGACCAGCAGGCCAGTCATGGCGTAGGAGATGAGGATGGCCGGGCCGGCGGTGGCAATGGCGTTGGAGGACCCGATGAACAACCCGGCGCCGATGATGCCGGCAATGGAGATCATGGAAACCTGACGGGAAGTCAGGCCGTGCTGCAGTGAGCGCTGTTTCTTGTTGTCTTGCGAAGCCATGAAGAACCCTCGAATGGGTCGGCCGCAGCAAAGCGGCTGAAGGTCTGAGCAGAATTCTTATAAATTTCTGATGTGTGTTGTTGTTGTTTTGCAGATGACGGAAGCGGGTATTGACCTCCTCTTCGCATGACCGGTTGTAATCGTTGATCCAGGTCAGTATTAATCTATAGGCCGGGGTCAACAAACGACCTTTTCGAACCACATAATTCCTTTATGGAATGAACTCCTTCCTTTTTTGCTCGGTATTCGCCCGTCATGTCCAAACGCCTGATGCCTTCGACCACCGCCCTTCAGTGCTTCGAAGCGGCCGCCCGCCACCTCAGCTTCACCCGCGCGGCCCAGGAACTGCACCTGACCCAGAGCGCCGTCAGCAAGCAAGTCGCGCAGCTTGAGGACATGCTCTCGCACTCGCTGTTCCAGCGCATTCGCCGGCGCCTGCACCTGACCCCGGCCGGCGCGCTGTACCTCACCGAAGTGAACAAGATCCTCACCCAGATCGACATATCCAGCCGCTACATCCTCAGCTACGGCGACGAAACCGAAGTGCTGCGCATCGCCACCCAGCCGACCTTCGGCGCCCGCTGGCTGGTGCCCAGGCTCAAGGGTTTTGGTGACCGCTACCCACGCATTCACCTGGATGTGCGCAACGAGCTGGAGCCATTCGACCTGGTTCAGGCCAAGGCTGACGTCGCCTTTTTCTTCGGCCAGGGCACCTGGCCCGGGGCAACCTGCATCGAGTTGTTCAGCGAAGAAGTGGTGCCCGTGTGCAGCCCGCAGCTGCTGGCCAGCCACCGTTTCGACAGCGCCCAGGCGCTGACTGAGCACCGGCTGTTGCAATGCGTTTCGCGGCCGGAGGCCTGGCATGAGTGGTTCCTGGGGCTTGGGCTGCATAGCCAGAACAGCTACCACGGGCCGCGCTTCGACACGTTCTACCTGTGCATACGCGCTGCCATCTCCGGCTGCGGCATAGCCCTGATTCCCCGCTATCTGGTGGCCGAAGAGCTGAGCGAAGGCAAGCTGGTGGTGGCCTGGGACCACCCTGTGGCAAGCAACGGTAGGCACTTCATTGCGCATGCCGAGCATGCGGCCGAAGTGCCCAAGATCAGGGCCTTTGTGCAGTGGATCCGGGAGCGGGTGGCAGAGGGGGATTGATTTGACCTGCCCCGGCCTCTGGTAGAAGCGGGCTTGCCCGCGAAGAGGCCGGCACAGCCAACCAGAAAACCAGCCAGATCACGAATCCATGGAATGACCGCAATCGAATAATTCGTTTGCGGAATAACCTGCCGACACGCTTGGATAATAAGAAACTCGAACAAGGTCCGCGTGCCCCATGAACCAGGAAAGTATCAGCCAATCCATTGCCATCGTTCACCCGATCACACTTTCCCATGGCCGTAATGCCGAAGTCTGGGACACTGACGGCAAACGTTACATCGACTTTGTCGGCGGTATCGGCGTGCTCAACCTGGGCCACTGCAACCCCGCTGTAGTCGAGGCCATCCAGGCTCAGGCCACCCGCCTGACCCACTACGCCTTCAACGCGGCCCCTCACGGCCCGTATCTGACACTGATGGAGCAACTGAGCCAGTTCGTCCCGGTCAACTACCCACTGGCCGGCATGCTCACCAACAGCGGCGCGGAAGCGGCGGAAAACGCCCTGAAAGTGGCCCGTGGCGCCACCGGCAAACGCGCCATCATCGCATTCGACGGCGGCTTCCATGGCCGCACCCTGGCCACCCTGAACCTCAATGGCAAGGTCGCCCCCTACAAGCAGCGGGTCGGTGAACTGCCCGGGCCGGTGTACCACCTGCCCTACCCCAGCGCGGATACCGGGGTTACCTGCGAGCAGGCGCTCAAGGCCATGGACCGCCTGTTCAGCGTCGAGCTGGCGGTGGAGGACGTCGCGGCGTTCATCTTCGAACCAGTACAGGGCGAAGGCGGCTTCCTTGCCCTGGACCCGGCCTTCGCCCAAGCCCTGCGCCGCTTCTGCGACGAGCGCGGCATCCTGATCATCATCGACGAGATCCAGTCGGGCTTCGGCCGTACCGGCCAGCGCTTCGCGTTCTCGCGCCTGGGCATCGAACCCGACCTGCTGTTGCTGGCCAAGAGCATTGCTGGCGGTATGCCGCTGGGTGCAGTGGTCGGGCGCAAGGAATTGATGGCGGCGCTGCCCAAGGGCGGCCTGGGTGGCACCTATTCAGGCAACCCGATTGCCTGCGCGGCGGCCTTGGCCAGCCTGGCGCAGATGACCGACGAAAACGTTGCAACCTGGGGTGAACGGCAGGAGCAGGCCATCGTCAGCCGTCATGAGCGCTGGAAGGCCTCGGGCCTGAGCCCATACATCGGCCGCCTGACCGGCGTGGGCGCCATGCGAGGGATCGAGTTCGTCAATGCCGATGGCAGCCCGGCACCGGTACAACTGGCCCAGGTGATGGAAGCGGCCCGAGCCAAGGGCCTGCTGCTGATGCCCAGCGGCAAGGCGCGGCACATCATTCGCCTGCTGGCACCGCTGACCATCGAGGCCGAGGTGCTCGAGGAAGGGCTGGATATCCTCGAGCAGTGCCTGGCAGAACTGAGCTGAGGCTTACAGGCCCAGCTCTTGCGGGGTGAGCATGTCGGACTCGAAGGCGATCCAGCCGCCTTCCAGTTCGGCATGGCCGTTGACGATCGGGCCGTAATAGGTCAGGCCATTCTCCAGGGTCACGCAAATATGCGTGGCCGGTTTCTCAGGGGCCGCGAGCGTACCGACGAAATGCACCTTCTTCAGGGTTTCGGTCACCGCTTCCAGACCCACGCGCATGCTGGGGTTTTCCGAAGCCTCGGTATCTCCGCCACGGTCTTCAGCGCTGATGGTCACGGTGGCGATGTACGGGTACTTGGTGCTCAAACGGGGTTACCTCGGTGGGTGTATAGGCGTAGGGGCGCGTAGAGTACGGCAGGCAGTCTCTGTTGTCTCTACTGGCCTCTTCGCGGGCACGCCCGCTCCCACAGGGATCGCATGTTGCTTGGGGTATGCGGGGCACCTGCAACAGGTGATCTGAATGCCCCGATCTGTTAGGGTGCCCGCCGATGCACGCCACACCACACGAGGATCCCGAGTGAGCGCCGAAGAACCCCTGATCGCCGACCTGTTCGAAGTCGACAAACGCCTGTCCCTCAAGCCCGTCGTGGACTTCAACAGCTACCTGCGCAACGCCTTCGGCGAGGGCCCATGCCACTGCCACCGCTGTGTAGAAGGCGCCGACCAAAGCACCTACAGCCACGCGCACAACTTCACCTTCGAAGGCCGCCAGTGGCACCGCCGGTTCGCCAGCACCGCCGGCAGCGACGTCGCCCAGGTGTTGAAAAAAGCCTGGCTGTCGTACACCAAGGCTGATCTCAACCTGGTCGGTGCGCTGGACCTGACCACCCTCAAGACCTTTACCGAGGCCGCCCTGCACGCGCGCCTGCTGGCCTTGCTGCCGGCCAGCGGCCTGGCCCGCGAAGTGGATGGCCAGTGGATGCTGCTAGCCCAGACCGACTGACAGCCCGGCGGCAGGGCAGGATTCCACCGGTCTGCTAACTTGGTGGAATCCGCCCACCCACAGGTAGTCCGCCATGGCCCGCACAACGCCCATCGAGCTGTACCGCAATATCGGCATCGTCGCCCACGTGGATGCCGGCAAGACCACGACCACCGAGCGAATCCTGTTCTACACCGGGGTCAACCACAAGATGGGCGAAGTGCACGATGGCGCGGCGACCATGGACTGGATGGCCCAGGAGCAGGAACGCGGCATCACCATCACCTCGGCGGCGACCACGGCGTTCTGGCAAGGTTCGACCAAGCAGTTCGCCCACAAGTACCGTTTCAACATCATCGACACCCCAGGCCACGTCGATTTCACCATCGAGGTGGAGCGCTCATTGCGCGTGCTCGATGGCGCGGTCGTGGTATTCAGCGGCGCGGACGGCGTCGAGCCGCAGTCCGAGACCGTCTGGCGCCAGGCCAACAAGTATCACGTGCCGCGCCTGGCCTACATCAACAAGATGGACCGCCAGGGGGCCGACTTCCTGCGCGTGGTCAAGCAGATCGATCAGCGCCTGGGGCACCACCCGGTCCCCATCCAGCTGGCCATCGGCAGCGAAGAGAACTTCATTGGCCAGATCGACCTGGTGAAGATGAAGGCCATCTACTGGAACGATGCCGACCAGGGCACCAGTTACCGCGAAGAAGATATTCCAGCCGATCTGCAGGAGCTTGCCGACGAATGGCGCGCGCACATGATCGAAGCTGCGGCCGAAGCCAATGACGAGCTGACCATGAAGTTTCTCGATGGCGAGGAGCTGAGCATCGAAGAGATCAAGGCCGGGTTGCGCCAGCGCACCATTGCCAACGAAATCGTGCCCACCATCCTCGGCTCATCGTTCAAGAACAAGGGCGTGCCGCTGATGCTCGACGCGGTGATCGACTACCTGCCCGCCCCGTCGGAAATTCCGGCAATCAAGGGCACCGACCCCGACGACGAAGAAAAGCACCTGGAACGCCACGCCGACGACAATGAACCGTTCTCGGCACTGGCCTTCAAGATCGCCACCGACCCGTTCGTCGGCACCCTCACCTTCGCCCGGGTGTATTCCGGTGTGCTCAGCTCCGGCAACGCGGTGCTCAACTCCGTCAAGGGCAAAAAAGAGCGCATTGGCCGCATGGTGCAAATGCACGCCAACCAACGCGCTGAAATCAAGGACGTGTGCGCCGGCGATATCGCCGCACTGATCGGCATGAAGGACGTGACCACCGGCGATACCCTGTGCGACATGGACAAGCCGATCATTCTCGAACGCATGGACTTCCCCGACCCGGTGATTTCCGTAGCAGTAGAGCCGAAAACCAAGGCCGACCAGGAAAAAATGGGGATCGCGCTGGGCAAGCTGGCCCAGGAAGACCCCTCATTCCGCGTGCGTACCGATGAAGAGACCGGCCAGACCATCATCTCGGGCATGGGCGAGCTGCACCTGGACATCATCGTCGACCGCATGCGCCGCGAGTTCAACGTCGAGGCCAACATCGGCAAGCCACAGGTGGCCTACCGCGAGAAGATCCGCAACACCTGCGAGATCGAGGGCCGCTTCGTTCGCCAATCCGGCGGCCGCGGCCAGTACGGCCATTGCTGGATCCGTTTTGCTCCCGGCGATGAAGGCAAAGAAGGCCTGGAGTTCATCAACGAGATTGTCGGCGGCGTAGTACCGCGCGAGTACATCCCGGCCATCCAGAAGGGTATCGAGGAGCAAATGAAGAACGGCGTGCTTGCCGGCTACCCACTGATCAACCTCAAGGCCGCCGTGTTCGACGGCTCGTACCACGATGTCGACTCCAACGAGATGGCCTACAAGATCGCCGCATCAATGGCCACCAAGCAGTTGTCGCAGAAAGGTGGCGCAGTGTTGCTGGAGCCGGTGATGAAGGTTGAGGTGGTGACGCCGGAGGAGTATCAGGGCGACATCCTCGGCGACTTGAGCCGACGTCGCGGCATGATCCAGGACGGTGATGAAACGCCGGCTGGCAAGGTGATCCGTGCCGAAGTTCCGCTGGGCGAAATGTTCGGCTACGCCACCTCGATGCGCTCGATGACCCAGGGCCGGGCAAGCTTCTCGATGGAGTTCACCCGCTATGCCGAGGCCCCGGCGAGCATTGCCGACGGCATCGTCAAGAAGAGCCGCGGAGAGTAAGCGGTTCTCCGGTACCGGCCTCTTCGCGGGCACGCCCGCTCCCACCGGGGGCGCACAATGTTTGGGCCTGCGGCCTTTCTGTGGGAGCGGGCGTGCCCGCGAAGAAGCCGGTACAGGCCACAATCAAGCTCAGTGCTGCTCGCCAGCCCGCTTCAACAGCTTCTTGCACCGATCCGACAAATGCACCACGCGCAAATGCTTGCCCGCCTTGGCATAGCGCTCACGCAGGGTTTTCAGCGCCGCAACCGCCGAATAATCGACAAAGCTCAAATGCTGGCAATCCAGCGTGACCTGGGCCGGGTCCCCGGCCGTGTCGAACTGGTTGAGGAACGAGGTGGTCGAGGCGAAGAACAGCGTGCCATGTAACTGATAACGCTTGCCGCCCCCCGCGTCCTCATGGGTGTCGGCATACAGCTCGCGTGCATGCTGCCAGGCAAAGTTGAGCGCCGCGATGATGATACCGAACAGCACCGCCATGGCCAGGTCAGTGAACACCGTGACCACGGTCACCGCAATGATCGCCAGCACATCATTCACCGGCACCTTGTGCAACACCCGCAACGACGCCCAGGCAAAGGTCTGCTGGGCCACCACGAACATCACACCAACCAGCGCCGCCAGTGGAATACGCTCGATCAGCGGCGACAGGAACAGCACGAACAGCAGAATCATCACGCCGGCTACTACACCCGACAACCGGCCCCGGCCATTGGAACTGAGGTTGATCACCGTCTGCCCGATCATCGCGCAGCCGCCCATGCCGCCGCACAGGCCCGACACCATGTTCGCAGCGCCCAGTGCCACACACTCGCGATCCGGGAAGCCACGGCTCTCGGTGATTTCATCGGTCAGGTTGAGGGTGAGCAGGGTTTCCAGCAGGCCGACCATGGCCATCAGCACCGCATAAGGGGCGATGATCTTCAGGGTTTCCAGATTCCAGGGCACATCCGGCAGGGCCAGCCCAGGCAGGCCACCAGCGATGTGCGCCATGTCACCCAGGGTGCGGGTCGGCAGCCCGAGCAAGTACACCAACAGGCCGACACCGAGGATCGCCACCAGAGCCGGCGGCACCGCGCGGGTCAGTTTCGGCAGCACATAAACCACCGCCATGGTCAGCGCCACCAGGCCGACCATCAGGTACAGCGGCGTGCCGGTGAGCCAGTGTTCGCCGTCCTTGAAATGCTCCAGCTGGGCCATGGCGATGACGATGGCCAGGCCGTTTACGAAGCCGAGCATGACCGGGTATGGCACCAGGCGCACCAGCTTGCCCAAGCGCAGCACGCCAAACAGGATCATTACCACGCCACCCAGCAGCACCGTGGCCAGCAGGTACTGCGCACCGTGCTGCACCACCAGCGCGACGATCACCACCGCCATCGAGCCAGCAGCGCCGGAGATCATCCCCGGCCGCCCGCCGAACAGCGCCGTCAGGGTACAAATGATGAACGCGCCATACAGGCCCATCAGCGGGTTGAGGTGGGCCACCAGGGCAAAGGCGATGCACTCGGGGACCAAGGCGAACGAGGTGGTGAGGCCGGCGAGCAGGTCGGCGCGTAGTCGGGCGGGCTTCATGGGCTTCCTGTGGTTCAGTCCGGAGGACGATTTAAAAACGAGGGGCGGGATGTTACGGAAATTGTCGGACAGCGGCCACCGCTCAACGCACACGTTCCAGGCTCTGCACGGCCAGGTCCAGCGCACGCTGCATGTCCAGGCGCGCCGAACGGCCAAGATCCGGGTCGTTCAGGCGGCCACCACGCTCTGAGGGCAGGATCGGCGCCGTCAGGTCTTCGGCATCCATCGCTTCAAAATCCTGTTCGACGCCCAGGGTCAAGGCACTGCGCCGCAACAGCATGCGCACCTGTTCCGGGGTAAGTGCCGGGTTGATCGACAGCATCGTCGCCACAGTGGCAGTCACCAAAGGTGTTGCGTACGACGTGCCGCAATGCGCAGCCTCGGCCGACACTGGGCGTATGCAGGCAGCAGCACTGACGTCCACACGCATGTCGATATTGGAGCTGTGACGCTTGCGCACATGATCGTGGGCTTCAACTGCCGTAGCCTTGTCACTGCGCTGATGCCCGCCCACCACCAGCAATTGTTCGGTGATGAACGACGAAGGCAGGCGATATTCATCGGTCCCCGACCAGGACGCACCATTGCCCGCCGAATTTACCACCACCACGTCAGGGTGCTCCTTGCGCAGCCAGAGGAAGAACTCCTCAAGTAACTCCTCGTAGCCGCTCATCGCCAGCCCGGAGCGCACCAGCGAATCGACCTCATCACCCTTCACATTGCGTGCCCCGACCCGGTGAATGCCCCAGCTCCAGTTCAACACCCGCACGCCATCTTCGACCAGGTTCACCGATGCAGCGATGTTGGCGGTGATACCGGCATCCGAGTTGCGCTCTACCACCACCTCGAAGCCAGGGCTGTGCTTACCCAGCCCCGGCAAAAAGCCCTCACCCTGCGCAGCGAGAATGCCTGCAACATGGCTGCCGTGGCTTGCCGGGCGATCACCGTCGCGAGCGTATAGGCATGTCTGGCCTTTTTCGCAGCCCCCCTGATAATGGCTGAACCCTGGGGCGTCGAAGTCCACTTCGCGCTCGATTACCCCGACCCGCACGGGCTTCACCGGCAAGCCAGATGCGGCAATCCGGCGCCGGTAGAAATACAGCGCGTCCATGAAGCGGTTGGCGGCCCATTCATCCGCCTGGTCGATGGCCCGGTTGCCGCGCCCATTGCCCTCCTCCCCGCGCTCAGGGCCGGACTCTTCGACAATCACGGCATCCACGCTGACTTCACTGCCCATGCGCAGGACCATCGCATCGCGCTGCACCAGATCATCTACCGGCAAGCGCAGCTGGTAGACATTCAGCGGCGGTATGGCACCGACAACCAGGGCGCCGTATTTACCGGCGATGCGCCGGGCCTCGCCGAGGCCGTCGTGTTTTTCTTCGATCAACAGGCTGACCAGGTCGACGTAGGTGGTCAGGCCGTCCATGTTCTTCGCCACTTCATCGGGCCCTGCGGCGATCACATGACTGCGTTGGCGGGTCAGCCATACCGGGTTGCTCGTGCGGCCGCCATCGACCAGCCAGAGCGGGGCGCTGCGCTGGGCTGGCCTCGCCAGCTTCAGCGTTAGCCGGTCACCTTGTCGCTCGATATCGGCTTCTGACAGCCGCGTGCCGCCCAGCCATACCGTTGGCAGATTTGCCCGGAGCCCTTCGGCACGCAGACACCATTTTTGCCGGCTATCGCTGAACAAGTCACCGCAACGCTGCAGCTGCTTGATGCGCAGCGTGTCTGCTGCAGCCTGTGCACCAAGACTGCAAAGCCATAACAGCAAGATCAGGACACCCTTCATGCAATCACCCCACGCGCTCCCTGTGAGTGCGACTTACGGGGCACCTCAAAGGTTCACCTGTGGCTGGCAACTGCCTGGTCGCGGGCGAGCCATTCGGCCATGGAAGTATCCTCCAACGCGTACTCGCCACGATTGGCCTTCCATACCAGCTCCTTGTCGCGCAGGGCATCAAGGGCCTTCTGTACGTTTGCCGTGTTGACGTTGGCTACCGCCTGGGCCTGCTCCAGCTTGCGGCTGACCTCAACCAGGGTTTGCTCGGTAAACGGGGAAAACGGCTGCCGGCCGAGCGTGCGCTCGGCCATGACCTCCAGCACTGCCTGCTGCAACGGCGTAAGTTCGTTCCAAGCGCTTTCGTAGTCACTCCACACCCCGGCTTGATGATTCAGCGCCCCATTGCGCAGCAGTTCACCCAGGTTGCCCGCCTCACCCAGGCCGACGCTAACTTCGGCCAACAGTTTGTTGAGCATTTCCGGGCGCCGGCCGACCAATTCGAACGCGTATGCCAGGTCCTCTATCTTGAACTGGTTACTGTCGGCCAGGCGACGGTTCCACAAGGCGGTGATGAATTCGACATATTCACGCCCCAGCAACGGAAAGGGCGTGATGCTGGCACCAAAGAATGGCTGCTTGCTCTTGAGTACCAGGTTGGCCAGCTTGTCGCGACTAGAGCCCGTGAACACCAGCCGCAAGCCGTCCGGACGGTCGCCACGATTAAGGTGGTCACGCGCGGCTTTCAGCGCGAACATTGCATTGAGGCCATCTTCGCTGTTAAGGGCGTGCTGAGCCTCGTCGATGATCAGCACTACCAGTTGCCCTGACACTTGGTGCAACACGGCAAGCGCCTGGGCCAGGGTAGTACCCGCAGGCAGTTGCGGGCGGGTGAAATCCCAGCTCAGGGTGCGCAGCAGGTTGATCTTGTCGATACCGGCCTTTTTCGCAGTCCTGGCCAGCGCACCTTCGAATCTGGCCAGTGCTGTACCGATGGCGCCACTGATGAGCTGCGCAGGGGCGGCGTCGCGATCCGACCACAGGTCGACGTAAACCGGTAGCCAGCCGCGCTGTATGCATTCTGGTATGAAGTCGTTGTTGAGGAAGGTGCTCTTGCCCGTACGCCGCGGCGCGGCCAAGAACATGCCCGAGCTGTAATCGACCAAAGACTCGCCGGCCAAGTCTTGGGCCAGTGCGTTGGCCAACTGATTACGGCGCAGGAGCGGACGGACGGGAGACATGCAATTAACCTCAATTATCTTGCCTACTATAATTTATAGCCTACAAGATAAATCAGGATAAAACGACCCTCTGCAACAGTGCCGGCGTGATCCAGATCCGGCAAAAAGTCAGCAAGTTTGCCATCATGTTGGTTTCACCTGCGGAGATCATGGACATGCCGCTACGCCCCCTTTTCGCCTCCCTGTTGCTGGCCGCCAGCCTCAGTGCCCATGCTGCCACCGAGGTGGTGCCACTTCAGCATCGTAGCAGCGCCGAATTGCTGCCCGCCCTGCAGGCATTCATCGGCAAGGACGGCACGGTCAGCGCCTTCGAGAACAAACTGATCGTCAACGCCAGCCCCGAGCGCATCGACGACCTGCGCGCCCTGCTGCAACAGCTGGATACCGCGCCCAAACGCCTGCTGATCAGCGTCGACAACAATGACAGCAACTTCCAGGACAACCGCGGCAACGCTCGCGTCATTCACTACGGCACCAGCAACCGCGACGGCGGCATGCAGCAGGTACAAGCCAGCGAAGGGCAACCGGCACTGATCCAGGTGGGCCAGAGCATCCCCATTACCAGCACCAGCACAGACGGCTATGGGCGCATTCAAAGCAACACCGAATATCGCAACGTGACCCAAGGCTTCTACGTGACCCCCAGCCTGAGCGGCGAAACGGTTCGTCTGCAAATAAGCAGCAATAATGACCGCATCAGCCAGGAACGTGCAGATGTAGTGAAAGTACAAAGTACCGACACGACAGTCACTGGCAAGCTCGGCGAGTGGATCACCCTGGCGGGGTTCAATCAGCAGAGCCAAGCCGACCGCAGCGCGTCAAGCCATACGTACAGCACCCAACGGGGTGAAAACATGACATTGCGTGTCAAAGTCGACCTTGTTGACTGATCTCAGGCAATTCAAGGCTTCGACCAAAGGCCTTCAAACTGACTGCCAAGTCGCATTAGACCAAAGATGTAGTAACCACAAAAAAGCACTACAAAACATTTGACAGGGTCTTTTTCCCAAGGGCATGATGGCCTCGCTCCCGCTAATCAGGGGCCCTGGCAAGGGCCTTCGGGGCGCGCTCCTTCCACCCTTGGAGGCGCCTCGTGTCTATACGGCCCACAAGGCGGTTCGACGGGATTGCGACTGCAACGAAGAAGTTGTCCCGAGGGACGGAAGCGCATCACCGCAGTACTGGCAATCGCGTAGCACCGCAGCAAGGCAACCACGAGCCGACCTGCCCGGAGCACACCTTCGCCTGGCCTGCCCAACCTTCCCCTTCGAGCCTTCGCGTTCGCCGCCGCAACCTGCGAACAGGACAGCCGCCAGGCACCTGATCTGCCCAGAGCATCAGCACAATTAACCCAAGATCGATGCGACGAGGTTTATTTCCATGGCACTGACACGCGAACAGCAAATTGCAGCCCTCGAGAAAGACTGGGCCGAGAACCCGCGCTGGAAAGGCGTGACCCGTACCTACACCGCCGCTGATGTCGTTCGCCTGCGTGGCTCCGTGCAACCTGAGCACACCTTTGCCCGTCAGGGTGCAGAAAAACTGTGGAAGCTGGTTACCGAAGGTGCTCACCCGTCCTTCCGCCCCGACAAAGATTTCGTCAACTGCATGGGCGCCCTGACTGGCGGCCAGGCTGTACAACAGGTCAAGGCCGGCATCCAGGCCATCTACCTGTCCGGCTGGCAGGTTGCCGCCGACAACAACTCGGCCGAATCGATGTACCCTGACCAGTCGCTGTACCCGGTCGACTCGGTACCGACCGTGGTCAAGCGCATCAACAACGCGTTCCGCCGCGCCGACCAGATCCAGTGGAAAGCCGGCAAGAACCCGGGCGACGAAGGCTACATCGACTACTTCGCGCCAATCGTGGCTGACGCCGAAGCCGGTTTCGGTGGCGTGCTGAACGCCTACGAGCTGATGAAGAACATGATCGAAGCAGGCGCCGCCGGCGTGCACTTCGAAGACCAGCTGGCCTCGGTAAAAAAATGCGGCCACATGGGTGGCAAGGTACTGGTACCCACCCAGGAAGCCGTACAGAAGCTGGTGGCTGCTCGCCTGGCCGCTGACGTGTCGGGCGTACCGACCATCATCCTGGCCCGTACCGATGCCAACGCCGCCGACCTGCTGACCAGCGACTGCGACCCGTACGACCAGCCGTTCGTGGTTGGCGAGCGCACCCGTGAAGGCTTCTACAAGGTCCGCGCCGGCCTCGATCAGGCCATTGCCCGCGGCCTGGCCTACGCCCCGTACGCCGACCTGATCTGGTGTGAAACCGCCAAGCCGGACCTGGACGAAGCCCGCCGCTTCGCCGAGGCGATCAAGAAGGAGTACCCGGACCAGATCCTGTCCTACAACTGCTCGCCTTCCTTCAACTGGAAGAAAAACCTGGACGACGCCACCATCGCCAAGTTCCAGCGCGAACTGTCGGCCATGGGCTACAAGCATCAGTTCATCACCCTGGCCGGCATCCACAACATGTGGCACGGCATGTTCAACCTGGCGCACGACTACGCCCGCAACGACATGACCGCCTACGTGAAGCTGCAGGAGCAGGAATTCGCTGACGCCAGCAAGGGCTACACCTTCGTGGCGCACCAGCAGGAAGTGGGCACCGGCTACTTTGACGACATGACCACCGTGATCCAGGGTGGCGCTTCGTCGGTGACTGCACTGACCGGTTCGACCGAGGAAGAGCAGTTCCACTGATAGTGGCTTGCGGTTGAACAAAGGCCCGGGGCTGTGAAGCCCTGGGCCTTTGTTTTCGTCTGCACCGGCCCGACCGAAAATGCACAGAACCTGTAGGAGCAACTGCCTTGCTCAGGTTTTGAATAGCTTGCGCAGTCGCTTGTAGGAGCGGGTTTACCCGCGAAGAGGCCCACCCAGGCGATGCATCGCTCAAGCCTTGGTGCAAAGGCCGAGGTTCAGCGAGTATCCGCACCGGAATCAATGCCGAATCAAGCCATGTCCGTAGCGCCTCCGGCTCATGCATCGAGGCAAGACAGGTGATTTAAGCGCGATTACGTCAGGGCGGCGCAATGATCGGTTTGAATTTTGGGGTGATGCGCAGATCGAGCGCCGCCCGCGCGGCGCATCGCGAGCTGCGCTCGCTCCTACGTTTGTTTCGGGCCAATTATTCCTGTGCCATTTGCGCGCGAACGCCTTGGCGCATGGCGCATTATCACGTCGTACAAACAAGGCGGTCGCGCGCGCCTGCAACAGGCGTGACTGGCCCGAAACAAACGTAGGAGCGAGCGCAGCTCGCGATGCGCCGCGCGGGCGGCGCTCGATCTCACAGCCTCTGCATTCCTTTCGCCAAGCCCACAGCAGCCCTAACACAACCCAAGGCATCACCGGCAAAACCCCAGATCAGGTCTATGCTTGGGGCAGCCCAGCAGCAAGGACCGCCCATGCCTCGCCCAAGCCACCTGATGATTTTCGCCCTGGCCGCCGCTACCCTCTATATATATGCACTGGCCAGCGACAACACCCTGCTCGCCCTCATGGCCAAACCCATCCCGGTGCTGGCCTTGATTGCCTGGCTGCACAACACCCCGGTCTCGCCTTATCGCAAGTGGATCTCGATCGGCCTGGGCTTCTCGGTACTCGGCGACATCCTGCTGGCCATCCCTGCGGACCTGTTCGTGTTTGGCCTGGTCGCCTTCCTCTGCGCCCACCTGGCCTACCTGCGCGCCTATTGCGGCATTACCCTGCGCCCTGCCTTGCCTGCGCTGGCATTCAGCGCCATCGCTGGCATCACACTGCTAGGCGTGCTGACCAGCCATGGCCTCGGCCCGCTGCTGATCCCGGTCACGCTGTACATCTTGGCCATCAGTGCGATGCTCTGGCGCGCCCTGGCCTGCAGCGGCCCGGCCGCGCTGGGTGCCGGCCTGTTCGTATTCTCCGACAGCCTGATCGGTATCGACCGCTTCGTCAGCCCGTTCGCCGCCGCACCGTACCTGATCATCCTCGCCTACTGGCTCGGCCAATGGGCCATCGCTTCATCAGTCGGTCATCGCTCAACCGATAAAGTATTGACCCAGAGCGGTGCGCGCAGTAGCGAAAGCTGCTAGAACAAGGGTTTTTTGCAATTGCAAGTAGGGGGATCGCCAGATGAACTTTACAAGGCGCAGAACAGCCAAATTCGAAGGCAGCAGCTCAAATGATATTAATTATCATTACTGGCCGTGCAATTCGTTACCCGCCGCAAGAAACATAATTAACAAAACCGCACGTAATGCCCGAATCTCAAGGCTCTCAGCCAGTTACGAACGATTTTTGTACTTAATCCTACGAATAAATTTGCGACAGAAATTTTACTTGCACCAGGTTTACCCATAAAATCAGCGGGATTGATTCGGCTGCGACATTTGGTCACTGCATGTGCGACGCCAAGTCGCCGCTCTACACTTATTTCAGACTGCAGAGCTGGGTCTCTGTATAAGGATCTCTAGCATGTCCGATTCGACAGGACTCATCGCCCACAACTGGGGCTTTGCCATCTTCCTCCTGGGTGTCGTCGGCCTGTGCGCCTTCATGCTCGGCCTGTCCAGCCTGCTCGGTAGCAAGGCCTGGGGCCGCGCCAAGAACGAACCCTTCGAATCCGGCATGCTGCCCGTCGGCAGCGCCCGCCTGCGCCTGTCCGCCAAATTCTATCTGGTCGCGATGCTGTTCGTGATCTTCGATATCGAAGCCCTCTTTCTCTTTGCATGGTCTGTGTCCGTCCGCGAAAGCGGCTGGACCGGATTCGTCGAAGCACTCGTTTTCATAGCAATTCTGTTGGCAGGTCTTGTCTACCTATGGCGCGTCGGGGCACTTGATTGGGCTCCCGAAGGTCGCCGCAAGCGGCAAGCGAAGCTGAAACAATGAGGCTTTGGCATGCAATACAATCTCACCAGAATCGATCCGGATGCGCCCAACGAGCAGTACCCGGTCGGTGAACGGGAAACCGTCACCGATCAACTGCTAGAAGACCAGGTCCACAAGAACATCTTCATGGGTAAACTTGAAGATGTGCTGCGTGGTGCGGTCAATTGGGGTCGCAAAAACTCCCTCTGGCCGTACAACTTCGGCCTGTCCTGCTGCTACGTGGAAATGACCACGGCCTTCACGGCACCCCACGACATCGCCCGCTTCGGCGCCGAAGTCATCCGGGCCTCGCCGCGGCAGGCCGACTTCATGGTCATTGCCGGTACCTGCTTCGTGAAGATGGCGCCGATCATCCAGCGCCTGTACGAGCAGATGCTCGAGCCGAAGTGGGTCATTTCCATGGGTTCGTGCGCCAACTCCGGTGGTATGTACGACATCTACTCGGTCGTTCAGGGGGTCGACAAGTTCCTCCCCGTGGACGTCTATGTGCCTGGCTGCCCGCCACGCCCTGAGGCTTTCCTGCAAGGCTTGATGCTGCTGCAGGAGTCGATCGGCCAAGAACGACGCCCGCTTTCCTGGGTTGTTGGTGATCAAGGTATTTACCGTGCCGAGATGCCAGCCCAGAAAGACCTGCGTCGTGAGCAGCGCATTGCAGTAACCAACCTGCGCAGCCCCGACGAAGTCTGATCCAGCGACCTGCCGCCCGCTCCCGAAGGAGCCGGCGGCCTGGCTTCATTCTTAACGTTGACCCAAAGCGACCGAGACCATGACAGCGGACAACGCTATTTTTATTCCGCCCTACAAGGCTGACGACCAGGATGTGGTCGTCGAACTGAACAACCGTTTTGGCGCCGAAGCATTCGTCGCCCAGGAGACCCGCACCGGCATGCCCGTGCTGTGGGTAAAACGCGCCCAGCTCAAAGAGGTGCTCAGTTTCCTGCGCGGCGTCGCCAAGCCTTACAGCATGCTGTACGACCTGCATGGCGTCGACGAGCGCCTGCGCACCCAGCGCCGTGGCCTGCCAGCCGCCGATTTCAGCGTGTTCTACCACCTGTTGTCGATCGAGCGTAACAGCGATGTGATGATCAAGGTGTCGCTCAGCGAAGGCGACCTGAACCTGCCGACCGTGACGGGCATCTGGCCAAACGCCAACTGGTACGAGCGCGAAGTCTGGGACATGTTCGGCATCGACTTTGCCGGCCACCCGCACCTCAGCCGCATCATGATGCCGCCGACCTGGGAAGGTCACCCGCTGCGCAAGGACTACCCTGCCCGTGCGACCGAGTTCGACCCCTACAGCCTGACCCTGGCCAAGCAGCAGCTTGAAGAGGAATCGGCACGTTTCAACCCGGAAGCCTGGGGCATGAAGCGTCAGGGCGCCAACGAGGACTACATGTTCCTCAACCTCGGCCCCAACCACCCTTCGGCGCACGGTGCGTTCCGTATCGTCCTGCAGCTGGACGGTGAAGAGATCGTCGACTGCGTACCGGACATCGGCTACCACCACCGTGGCGCCGAGAAAATGGCCGAGCGCCAGTCCTGGCACAGCTTCATCCCCTATACCGACCGTATCGATTACCTCGGCGGGGTGATGAACAACCTGCCGTACGTGCTTGCGGTCGAGAAGCTGGCCGGCATCCAGGTGCCGCAGAAGGTCGACGTGATTCGCATCATGCTGGCCGAGTTCTTCCGCATCACCAGCCACCTGCTGTTCCTGGGCACCTACATCCAGGACGTCGGCGCCATGACTCCGGTGTTCTTCACCTTCACCGACCGCCAGCGCGCCTACACCGTGATCGAAGCGATCACCGGTTTCCGCCTGCACCCGGCCTGGTACCGCATCGGTGGCGTCGCCCACGACCTGCCACGTGGCTGGGACAAGCTGGTCAAGGACTTTGTCGAGTGGCTGCCCAAGCGCCTCGACGAATACACCAAGGCCGCCCTGCAAAACAGCATCCTCAAGGGCCGTACCATCGGCGTTGCCGCGTACAACACCAAGGAAGCGCTGGAATGGGGCACCACCGGTGCCGGCCTGCGCGCCACCGGTTGCAACTTCGACCTGCGTAAAGCCCGCCCTTACTCCGGCTACGAAAACTTCGAATTCGAAGTACCGCTGGCCCACAACGGCGATGCCTATGATCGCTGCATGGTCCGTGTCGAGGAGATGCGTCAGAGTATCCGCATCATCGATCAGTGCCTGCGCAACATGCCGGAAGGCCCGTACAAGGCGGATCACCCGCTGACCACGCCGCCTCCGAAAGAGCGCACCCTGCAGCATATCGAAACCCTGATCACGCACTTCCTGCAAGTCTCGTGGGGCCCGGTCATGCCGGCCAACGAGTCGTTCCAGATGATCGAGGCGACCAAGGGCATCAACAGTTACTACCTGACGAGCGATGGCGGCACCATGAGCTACCGCACCCGGATCCGTACCCCGAGCTACCCGCACCTGCAGCAGATCCCATCGGTGATCAAAGGCAGCATGGTCGCCGACCTCATTGCGTACCTGGGCAGTATCGACTTCGTTATGGCTGACGTGGACCGCTAAGCATGAACAGCACGCTTATCCAGACAGACCGTTTCGCCCTGAGCGAAACCGAGCGCTCGGCCATCGAGCACGAAATGCATCACTACGAGGACCCGCGCGCGGCGTCCATCGAAGCCCTGAAGATCGTCCAGAAGGAGCGTGGCTGGGTGCCGGACGGCGCCATCCACGCCATCGGCGAAGTGCTGGGCATTCCGGCCAGCGACGTCGAGGGTGTCGCCACCTTCTACAGCCAGATTTTCCGCCAGCCGGTCGGCCGCCACATCATCCGCGTGTGCGACAGCATGGTCTGCTACATCGGCGGCCATGAGTCGGTGGTCAGCCAGATCCAGAGCGAGCTGGGCATCGGCCTCGGCCAGACCACCGCCGACGGTCGCTTCACCCTGCTGCCCGTGTGCTGCCTGGGCAACTGCGACAAGGCACCGGCCCTGATGATCGACGATGACACCTTTGGCGATGTGCAGCCGGCTGGCGTTTCCAAACTGCTGGAGGGTTACGTATGACCATTACTTCCTTCGGCCCGGCCAACCGCATCGCGCGCTCGGCCGAAACCCACCCGCTGACCTGGCGCCTGCGTGACGACGGCGAGCCGGTCTGGCTGGCCGAGTACGAATCGAAGAACGGCTACGCTGCAGCCCGCAAGGCGCTGGCGCAGATGTCCGCCGACGATATCGTGCAAAGCGTCAAGGACTCCGGCCTCAAGGGCCGTGGCGGTGCAGGCTTCCCCACTGGTGTGAAGTGGGGCCTGATGCCCAAAGACGAATCCATGAACATCCGCTACCTGCTGTGCAACGCGGACGAAATGGAGCCGAACACCTGGAAGGACCGCATGCTGATGGAGCAACAGCCCCATCTGCTGGTCGAGGGCATGCTGATCAGCGCCCGCGCACTGAAGGCCTATCGTGGCTACATCTTCCTGCGTGGCGAATACACCACCGCAGCGAAAAACCTAAACCGCGCCATCGATGAAGCCAAGGCCGCCGGCCTGCTGGGCAAGAACATCCTGGGCAGCGGTTTCGATTTCGAGCTGTTCGTGCACACCGGTGCCGGCCGCTACATCTGCGGTGAAGAAACCGCGCTGATCAACTCGCTGGAAGGCCGCCGCGCCAACCCGCGCTCCAAGCCGCCCTTCCCTGCCGCCGTTGGCGTGTGGGGCAAGCCGACCTGCGTGAACAACGTCGAAACCCTGTGCAACGTCCCGGCCATCGTCGCCAACGGCAACGACTGGTACAAGTCGCTGGCCCGCGAAGGCAGCGAAGACCATGGCACCAAGCTGATGGGCTTCTCCGGCAAGGTGAAGAACCCAGGCCTGTGGGAGCTGCCATTCGGCGTTACCGCGCGCGAACTGTTCGAAGACTACGCCGGTGGAATGCGCGATGGCTTCAAGCTCAAGTGCTGGCAGCCAGGCGGCGCCGGTACCGGCTTCCTGCTGCCCGAGCACCTCGACGCGCAAATGTACGCCGGTGGCATCGCCAAGGTCGGCACCCGTATGGGTACTGGCCTGGCCATGGCGGTCGACGACAGCATCAACATGGTGTCGCTGCTGCGCAACATGGAAGAGTTCTTCGCCCGCGAATCGTGCGGCTGGTGTACCCCATGCCGTGACGGCCTGCCGTGGAGCGTGAAGATGCTGCGCGCACTGGAAAAAGGCCAGGGCCGCGCCGAAGACATCGAGACGCTGCTGGGGCTGGTCAACTTCCTCGGCCCAGGCCGTACCTTCTGTGCTCACGCACCGGGTGCCGTCGAGCCGCTGGGCAGTGCCATCAAATACTTCCGCTCGGAGTTCGAGGCCGGTGTGGCGCCAGAAAGCGCTGCAACCCTGCGCCCGGACCTGGCGAAGCCGATCGTGGTCGGCGCATAACAAGATGATTAGGCGGGTGGTCCGTGCCACTCGCCAGCTTACCGGCAGGCCCGAGCAATCGAGGCGTGTCGCAAGCTCACCGATTTCCATTAGCCACGCCCGCTCACGCGGGCCAACGAAGAACTTTGAACAATGGCCACTATCCACGTAGACGGCAAAGCGCTCGAAGTCAACGGTGCAGACAACCTGTTACAGGCATGTCTGTCGCTCGGCCTCGACATCCCTTATTTCTGCTGGCACCCGGCGCTTGGTAGCGTTGGTGCCTGCCGGCAGTGCGCAGTCAAGCAGTACACCGACGAGAACGACACCCGTGGTCGTATCGTCATGTCCTGCATGACCCCTGCTTCCGACGGCACCTGGATCTCCATCGACGATGAAGAGTCGAAGGCGTTCCGCGCCAGCGTCGTCGAATGGCTGATGACCAACCACCCGCACGACTGCCCGGTGTGCGAGGAAGGCGGTCACTGCCACCTGCAGGACATGACGGTAATGACCGGCCACAACGAGCGCCGCTACCGTTTCACCAAGCGTACCCACCAGAACCAGGACCTCGGCCCGTTCATCGCCCATGAGATGAACCGCTGCATCGCCTGCTACCGCTGCGTGCGCTACTACAAGGACTACGCCGGTGGTACCGACCTGGGCGTCTACGGCGCCCACGACAACGTGTACTTCGGCCGCGTCGAAGACGGCGTGCTGGAAAGCGAGTTCTCCGGCAACCTGACCGAGGTCTGCCCGACCGGCGTATTCACCGACAAGACCCACTCCGAGCGCTACAACCGCAAGTGGGACATGCAGTTCGCCCCAAGCATCTGCCATGGCTGCTCCAGTGGCTGCAACATCAGCCCGGGTGAGCGCTACGGCGAACTGCGCCGTATCGAAAACCGCTTCAACGGTTCGGTCAACCAGTACTTCCTGTGCGACCGCGGCCGCTTCGGCTACGGCTACGTCAACCGCAAGGACCGCCCGCGCCAGCCACAACTGGCCGACGGCACCAAGCTGGGCCTGGACGCCGCCCTGGACAAGGCCGCCGACCTGCTGCGCGGCCGTACCATCGTCGGTATCGGCTCGCCACGCGCCAGCCTCGAAAGCAACTACGGCCTGCGTGAGCTGGTCGGCGCCGAGTACTTCTACTCGGGCATGGAAGCTGGCGAACTGGCCCGCGTACGCCTGGCACTGAACGTGCTGAACAACAGTCCGCTGCCAGTACCGACCCTGCGCGACATCGAAGACCACGACGCCGTGTTCGTGCTCGGTGAAGACCTGACCCAGACCGCTGCCCGCGTTGCCCTGGCCGTACGCCAGGCCACCAAAGGCAAGGCCGAGGCCATGGCCGAAGCGATGAAAGTGCAGCCTTGGCTCGACGCTGCTGTGAAGAACATTGGCCAGCACGCGCTGTACCCACTGTTCATCGCGTCCCTGGCTGAAACCAAGCTGGACGACGTCGCCGAAGAATGCGTCCACGCTGCGCCGGCCGACCTGGCCCGCATCGGTTTCGCCGTGGCCCACGCCATCGACCCGAGCGCCCCTGCCGTCGCCGGCCTGGACGACGAAGCCAAGGCCCTGGCCCAGCGCATCGCCGACGCCCTGGTCGCCGCCAAGCGCCCACTGGTCGTTGCCGGTACGTCGCTGGCCGACCCAGCTCTGATCGAAGCCGCCGCTAACATCGCCAAGGCCCTGAAGCTGCGCGAGAAAAACGGCTCGCTGAGCCTGGTGGTACCTGAGGCCAACAGCCTTGGCCTGGCCATGCTCGGTGGCGAGTCGGTCGATGCCGCGCTGGACGCGGTCATCAGCGGCAAGGCCGATGCCATCGTGGTGCTGGAAAACGACCTGTACGCCCGCGTACCGGCCGCCAAGGTCGATGCAGCCCTGGCTGCGGCCAAGGTGGTGATCGTTGCCGACCACTCCAAAACTGCCACCGTCGACCGCGCCCACCTGGTGCTGCCGGCCGCCTCGTTCGCCGAGGGTGACGGTACCCTGGTCAGCCAGGAAGGCCGTGCCCAGCGCTTCTTCCAGGTGTTCGACCCGCAGTACCTGGACAGCAGCATCCAGATCCACGAAGGCTGGCGCTGGATGCACGCCCTGCGTGCCACCCTGCTGAACAAGCCGGTCGACTGGACCCAGCTGGACCACGTCACCAGCGCCTGCGCCGAAGCCGCTCCGCAACTGGCCGGCATCGTCAACGCCGCGCCAAGCGCTGCGTTCCGCATCAAGGGCATGAAGCTGGCCCGTGAGCCGCTGCGCTACTCCGGCCGCACCGCGATGCGCGCCAACATCAGCGTGCACGAGCCACGCACCCCGCAAGACAAGGACACCGCGTTCGCCTTCTCCATGGAAGGCTACTCGGGTTCGGCCGAACCGCGCCAGCAGGTGCCGTTCGCCTGGTCGCCGGGCTGGAACTCGCCGCAAGCCTGGAACAAGTTCCAGGACGAGGTCGGTGGCCACCTGCGTGCCGGTGACCCGGGCGTGCGCCTGATCGAATCGCAAGGCGACCGCCTGAACTGGTTCAACGCTATTCCGGGTGCCTTCAACCCGGCCCGTGGCACCTGGACTGCCGTGCCGTTCTTCCACCTGTTCGGCAGCGAAGAAAGCTCCTCGCGCGCCGCTCCGGTTCAAGAACGCATCCCGGCTGCCTACGTGGCCCTGGCCAAGTCCGAAGCCGACCGCCTGGGCGTCAACGAGGGTGCCCTGCTGAGCCTGAACGTCGCCGGTGTGGCCCTGCGCCTGCCGCTGCGTATCAATGAAGAGCTGGGCGCAGGCCTGGTCGCGTTGCCGAAAGGCCTGGCTGGCATTCCGCCTGCCATCTTCGGTGCATCCGTCGAAGGTCTGCAGGAGGCAGCACAATGAGCTGGTTCACCCCCGAAGTGATCGATGTGATCCTCACCGTGCTGCGGGCCATCGTGGTCCTGCTGGCGGTGGTGGTCTGCGGCGCGCTGCTCAGCTTCGTCGAGCGGCGCCTGCTGGGCTGGTGGCAGGACCGTTACGGTCCGAACCGCGTTGGCCCGTTCGGCATGTTCCAGATCGCTGCCGACATGCTGAAGATGTTCTTCAAGGAAGACTGGAACCCGCCCTTCGTCGACCGCGTGATCTTCACCCTGGCACCGGTAGTGGCCATGAGCGCCCTGCTGATCGCCTTCGTGGTCATCCCGATCACCCCGACCTGGGGCGTTGCCGACCTGAACATCGGCCTGCTGTTCTTCTTCGCCATGGCCGGCCTGTCGGTCTACGCGGTGCTGTTCGCCGGCTGGTCGTCGAACAACAAGTACGCCTTGCTGGGCAGCTTGCGTGCTTCGGCACAGACCGTGTCGTACGAAGTGTTCCTGGGCCTGGCGCTGATGGGCGTGGTGGTGCAGGTGGGCTCGTTCAACATGCGCGACATCGTTGAGTACCAGGCGCAGAACCTGTGGTTCATCATTCCGCAGTTCTTCGGCTTCTGCACCTTCTTCATCGCTGGCGTCGCCGTGACTCACCGTCACCCGTTCGACCAGCCGGAAGCAGAACAGGAACTGGCCGACGGCTACCACATCGAGTATGCCGGCATGAAGTGGGGCATGTTCTTCGTCGGTGAGTACATCGGCATCATCCTCATCTCGGCGCTGCTGGTAACCCTGTTCTTCGGTGGCTGGCACGGCCCGTTCGGCATCCTGCCGCAACTGTCGTTCCTGTGGTTCGCCCTGAAGACCGCGTTCTTCATCATGCTGTTCATCCTGCTGCGCGCCTCGATCCCGCGCCCACGCTATGACCAGGTGATGGACTTCAGCTGGAAGTTCTGCCTGCCGCTGACCCTGATCAATTTGCTGGTGACCGCTGCGATCGTGCTCTACAACACGCCAGCCGTCGCGGCCCAGTGAGGATTTGACCCATGTTCAAGTATATCGGCGACATCGTTAAGGGCACCGGCACCCAGCTGCGCAGCCTGGCAATGGTGTTCTCCCACGGGTTTCGTAAGCGCGACACCCTGCAGTACCCCGAAGAACCCGTGTACCTGCCGCCGCGTTACCGCGGCCGCATCGTCCTCACCCGCGACCCCGATGGCGAGGAGCGCTGCGTAGCGTGCAACCTCTGCGCGGTGGCCTGCCCGGTCGGCTGCATTTCGCTGCAGAAGGCCGAGACAGAGGACGGCCGCTGGTACCCGGAGTTCTTCCGCATCAACTTCTCGCGTTGCATTTTCTGCGGCCTGTGTGAAGAAGCGTGCCCGACCACCGCGATCCAGCTGACTCCGGATTTCGAAATGGCCGAGTTCAAGCGTCAGGACCTGGTGTACGAGAAAGAAGATCTGCTGATCTCCGGCCCCGGCAAGAACCCTGACTACAACTTCTACCGTGTTGCGGGTATGGCAATCGCTGGCAAGCCGAAGGGCTCTGCACAGAACGAAGCCGAGCCGATCAACGTGAAGAGCTTGCTCCCATAAGGACAGAAAGATGGAATTCGCTTTCTACTTCGCAGCCGGGATCGCCGTGGTCTCCACCCTTCGGGTGGTAACTGGCACCAACCCCGTGCACGCCTTGCTTTACCTGATCATTTCGCTGATTTCCGTGGCCATGATCTTCTTCGCCCTGGGTGCGCCGTTTGCCGGCGCCCTGGAAGTGATCGCATACGCCGGCGCCATCATGGTGCTGTTCGTGTTCGTGGTGATGATGCTCAACCTCGGGCCGGCTTCGGTCGCCCAGGAACGGGGCTGGCTCAAGCCCGGTATCTGGGCCGGGCCGGTAATCCTCGGCACCCTGCTGCTGGCGGAGCTGCTGTACGTGCTGTTCGTCACCCCGAGTGGCGCCGGCATCAGCGGTACCACCGTGGGCCCGAAAGCCGTGGGCATCAGCCTGTTCGGCCCTTACCTGCTGGTGGTCGAACTGGCGTCGATGCTGCTGCTGGCTGCAGCCGTCACCGCCTTCCACCTGGGCCGCAACGAGGCGAAGGAGTAAATCATGGGTGCTATCCCTCTCGAGCATGGTCTGGCGGTCGCCGGCATCCTGTTCTGCTTAGGTCTGGTTGGCCTGATGGTCCGCCGCAACATCCTCTTCGTGCTCATGAGCCTGGAAGTCATGATGAACGCCTCTGCCCTGGCGTTCGTCGTCGCCGGTGCCCGTTGGGTCCAGCCCGACGGCCAGGTGATGTTCATTCTGGTGATCAGCCTGGCAGCCGCCGAGGCCAGCATTGGCCTGGCCATCCTGCTGCAGCTGTATCGCCGCTTCCACACTCTCGACATCGATGCTGCCAGTGAGATGCGCGGATGAACCTTCTCTTCCTGACTTTCGTCTTTCCCCTCATCGGCTTCCTGCTGCTGTCGTTCTCGCGCGGACGGTTCTCGGAGAACCTGTCCGCCCTGATCGGCGTCGGCTCGGTAGGCCTGTCGGCCGCCACGGCCGCTTACGTCATCTGGCAGTTCAACGTCGCCCCGCCTGAGGGCGGCGCGTACAGCCAGCTGCTGTGGCAGTGGATGTCGGTGGATGGCTTCGCGCCGAACTTCACCCTGTACCTGGACGGCCTGTCGGTCACCATGCTCGGCGTAGTGACCGGTGTCGGTTTCCTGATCCACCTGTTCGCGTCCTGGTACATGCGTGGCGAAGCCGGCTACTCGCGCTTCTTCTCGTACACCAACCTGTTCATCGCCAGCATGCTGTTCCTGATCCTCGGCGATAACCTGCTGTTCATCTACTTCGGCTGGGAAGGCGTGGGCCTGTGCTCGTACCTGTTGATCGGTTTCTACTACAGCAACCGCAACAACGGTAACGCGGCACTCAAGGCATTCATCGTCACCCGTATCGGCGACGTGTTCATGGCCATCGGCCTGTTCATCCTGTTCGCCCAGCTGGGCACCCTGAACGTGCAGGAACTGCTGGTGCTGGCACCGCAGAAGTTCCAGGCTGGCGACACCTGGATGGTCCTGGCAACACTGATGCTGCTGGGTGGCGCGGTGGGTAAATCGGCCCAGCTGCCACTGCAGACCTGGCTGGCCGACGCGATGGCGGGCCCAACCCCGGTTTCGGCACTGATCCACGCCGCTACCATGGTAACCGCGGGCGTGTACCTGATCGCCCGTACCAACGGCCTGTTCCTGCTGGCGCCAGACATCCTGCACCTGGTAGGTGTGGTCGGTGGCGTGACCCTGGTACTGGCCGGCTTCGCCGCGCTGGTACAGACCGACATCAAGCGTATCCTCGCCTACTCGACCATGAGCCAGATCGGCTACATGTTCCTGGCCCTGGGCGTGGGTGCCTGGGACGCGGCAATCTTCCACCTGATGACCCACGCCTTCTTCAAGGCCCTGCTGTTCCTTGCCTCCGGTGCGGTGATCGTTGCCTGCCACCACGAGCAGAACATCTTCAAGATGGGCGGCCTGTGGAAGAAACTGCCGCTGGCCTACGCCAGCTTCGTGGTCGGTGGCGCGGCACTGGCGGCCCTGCCGATCGTGACCGTGGGCTTCTACTCCAAGGACGAGATCCTCTGGGAAGCCTTCGCCAGCGGCAACACCGGCCTGCTGTATGCCGGCCTGGTTGGCGCGTTCATGACCTCGCTGTACACCTTCCGCCTGATCTTCATCGCCTTCCACGGCGAAGCCAAGACCGAAGCCCACGCGGGCCACGGCATCAGCCACTGGCTGCCGCTGGGCGTGCTGATCGTGCTGTCGACCTTCGTTGGCGCCTGGATCACCCCACCGCTGGCGGGTGTGCTGCCGGAAAGCGCCGGCCATGCCGGTGGCGAAGCCAAGCACGCGCTGGAGATCACCTCGGGTGCCATCGCCATCGCCGGTATCCTGCTGGCCGCCCTGCTGTTCCTGGGCAAGCGCCACTTCGTCAGCGCCGTAGCCAACAGTGGCATCGGTCGCGTCCTGTCGGCCTGGTGGTTCGCTGCCTGGGGCTTCGACTGGATCTACGACAAGCTTTTCGTCAAACCGTACCTGCTGATCAGCCACATCCTGCGCAAGGACCCGGTTGACCGCACCATCGGCCTGATTCCTCGGATGGCGCGTGGCGGCCACGTTGCCATGAGCAAGACCGAGACCGGCCAACTGCGCTGGTACACCGCCTCTATCGCCGTGGGTGCCGTGCTGGTGCTCGGTGCTGTGGTAGTGGCTGCGGTATGACTATGAATCTTGCGACTTTGCCAAAGGAAACCAACCCGTCATGATTTTGCCTTGGCTGATCCTGATCCCCTTCATCGGCGGCTTCCTGTGCTGGCTGGGTGAGCGCTTCGGCGCCACCCTGCCGCGCTGGATCGCGCTGCTGACCATGTCCCTGCTGCTTGGCATCGGCCTGTGGCTGTGGGGTACCGGCGACTACACCCTTGCGCCCGCCCCGGGCGCCGAACCGGCCTGGGCCCTGGAATACAAAGTCCAGTGGATCCAGCGCTTCGGCATCAGCATCCACCTGGCCCTTGACGGCCTGTCGCTGCTGATGATCCTGCTCACCGGCCTGCTCGGTGTGCTGTCGGTACTGTGTTCCTGGAAAGAGATCCAGCGCCACGTCGGCTTCTTCCACCTCAACCTGATGTGGATCCTCGGCGGCGTGGTCGGTGTGTTCCTGGCCCTGGACCTGTTCCTGTTCTTCTTCTTCTGGGAAATGATGCTGGTGCCGATGTACTTCCTCATCGCGCTCTGGGGTCACAGCTCGGCAGACGGCAAGAAGACCCGGATCTACGCGGCTACCAAGTTCTTCATCTTCACCCAGGCCAGCGGCCTGATCATGCTGGTAGCGATCCTGGGCCTGGTGCTGGTCAACTACAACACCACTGGCGTGCTCACCTTCAACTACAGCGACCTGCTCAAGGCCGAGCTGCCACCCGGTATCGAGTACCTGCTGATGCTGGGCTTCTTCATCGCCTTCGCGGTGAAGCTGCCGGTGGTGCCGTTCCACTCCTGGCTGCCTGACGCTCACGCCCAGGCACCGACCGCAGGTTCGGTGGACCTGGCGGGTATCTTGCTGAAGACTGCAGCCTACGGCCTGCTGCGCTTCGCCCTGCCGCTGTTCCCGAACGCCTCGGCCGAGTTCGCGCCGATCGCCATGACCCTGGGCCTGATCGGTATCTTCTACGGTGCCTTCCTGGCCTTCGCACAAACCGACATCAAGCGCCTGATCGCCTTCTCCAGCGTCTCGCACATGGGCTTCGTGCTGATCGGTATCTACTCCGGCAGCCAGCAGGCCCTGCAAGGTGCAGTGATCCAGATGCTGGCCCACGGCCTGTCGGCTGCGGCGCTGTTCATCCTGTCCGGTCAGCTGTACGAGCGCCTGCACACCCGTGACATGCGTCAGATGGGTGGCCTGTGGCACCGCATCGCTTACCTGCCGGCCATCAGCCTGTTCTTCGCAGCGGCATCGCTGGGCCTGCCAGGCACCGGCAACTTCGTCGGCGAGTTCCTGATCCTGATCGGCAGCTTCGTGCACGTACCATGGATCACCGTGATTGCCACCACCGGCCTGGTGTTCGGTTCGGTGTACTCGCTGATCATGATCCACCGCGCCTACTTTGGCCCGGCCAAGGCCGACACCGTGCTGGCCGGCATGGACGGTCGCGAACTGATCATGGTTCTGGGTCTGGCGGTATTGCTGATCCTGCTGGGCGTGTATCCGCAGCCGTTCCTCGACACCTCTGCCGCCACCATGAGTGGTGTGCAGCAGTGGCTCGGATCCGCTTTCACTCAACTCGCTTCGGCCCGGTAAGAGCGCTATGGAATTCACCACTCAACACTTCATCGCATTGGCGCCGATGCTGATCACCACCATCACCACGGTGGTGGTGATGCTGGCGATCGCCTGGAAGCGCAACCACTCGCAGACCTTCCTGCTGTCCACCGTGGGGCTGAACCTGGCCCTGCTGTCGATCTTGCCGGCGCTGAAGGTCGCGCCGCTGGCGGTCACCTCGCTGATCACCATCGACAAGTTCGCCTGCCTGTACATGGCGATCATCCTCATAGCGACACTGGCCTGCGTCACCCTCGCCCACGCCTACCTCGGCGAAGGCTCCAAGGGTTTCCCGGGCAACCGTGAAGAACTGTACCTGTTGCTGCTGATGTCGGCCCTCGGTGGCCTGGTGCTGGTCAGCGCCAACCACCTGGCGGGCCTGTTCATCGGCCTGGAGCTGCTGTCGGTACCGGTTTACGGCTTGGTGGCGTATGCCTTCTTCAACAAGCGATCGCTGGAAGCCGGTATCAAGTACATGGTGCTGTCGGCCGCAGGCTCGGCTTTCCTGCTGTTCGGCATGGCCCTGCTGTACGCCGACGCCGGCAGCCTGAGCTTCGACCAGATCGGCATGGCCCTGGCTACCACCAGCATGCCAAGCCTGGTGGCCCAGCTGGGCCTGGGCATGATGCTGGTCGGCCTGGCCTTCAAGCTGTCGCTGGTACCGTTCCATCTGTGGACCCCGGACGTGTACGAAGGCGCTCCGGCGCCGGTCGCCGCGTTCCTGGCAACCGCCAGCAAGGTCGCAGTATTCGCCGTTGTCGTACGCCTGTTCATGCTCTCCCCTGCTGCCAGCAGCGGCGTGCTCAGCACTGTACTGGCGGTGATTGCCGTAGCCTCGATCCTGATTGGTAACCTGCTGGCGCTGACCCAGAGCAACCTCAAGCGTCTGCTGGGTTACTCGTCCATCGCCCACTTCGGTTATCTGGTCATCGCGTTGGTCGCCAGCAAGGGCCTGGCCCTGGAAGCCATGGGCGTGTACCTGGTCACCTACGTGATCACCAGCCTGGGCGCCTTCGGCGTCATCACCCTGATGTCCTCGCCATACGGCGGCCGCGACGCCGATGCACTGTACGAGTACCGTGGCCTGTTCTGGCGCCGCCCGTACCTGACCGCGGTACTGACCGTGATGATGCTGTCGCTGGCGGGTATCCCGCTGACCGCCGGCTTCATCGGCAAGTTCTACATCATCGCTACCGGCGTCGAATCGCACCTGTGGTGGTTGGTCGGTGCGCTGGTGATCGGTAGCGCCATCGGCGTGTACTACTACCTGCGCGTCATGGTTACCCTGTACCTGGTCGAGCCGAACCTGCGCCGTCACGACGCCCCGCTGAAGTGGGAACAACGCACCGGCGGCGTCATGCTGCTGGCTATCGCCATTCTCGCTTTCGTACTTGGCGTGTACCCGCAACCCCTGCTGGACCTGGTTCAGCAAGCGGGCCTGCAACTGATCGGTTGATCACCCCGGCAGCCCCAATAACAGAAAACACCCCGCCTAGGCGGGGTGTTTTTTTATCTGCACCTTTTGTTACCTGTTCCCAATGGTGCCTCACTCACTCGGGCTGCCTTGGCCTGCACCCGGCAAAGCGGCCTTGCGCAAATCACCATTGGCCGAAGGCAGGTACACTTCCGGGTTGGGCATGCCGCTGGGAGAAAGTTCATGGGTCATTTCGAATTCAGCGCGTACTGACCATCCACACGCCTCGGTGGTGCATTGCAAATAAGCGATTCGCAGGAAAATATGGCGCCCTTCGCTAGTACGTATACGCATCCGGCTGTGGCAATGCGGGCAAACCAGCTTGTAAGTACTCACGGCAAGTACCTGCTAGCATTGCTCAGGCTAGCCTGTGTGTCAGTATTGGCTGCAACTGTGGGTGTATTCTTCAATTTGGTGGTTCTCACTGCAGAAGTGCTCCTTAAAACGCAGGGCTGTATTCATAACGAGTAGTTTAAGCCCATGGAATATCATTAAACCAGTCATGGATATTTGTTATGAGTACTCACGGACTTGCTGCGGTGCTCACGCGCCTTAAGCTTCTCACTGATGCACAAACTGATGCCGAGTTGTCACGTGCACTGTCGGTCAGCCCGCAAACGCTGAGCAGCTGGAAGGTTCGCGAAAGCATTCCTTACTCACTTTGCATAGACATTGCCAAAAAGTATGCATGCTCACTGGACTGGCTATTGCTGGGCCAAGCCGAGCACAACGCCGCCGCCCCAAGTGATGCGGGCTGGGAGTGCGATATGCTCGAACGGCTACGCACGCTCTCGCCCTGCGATCGTCAGGCCATCCTGCTGCTCATCAAGGACAAGCAGCGCATCCAGCAGTTGGAACAGCAACTGAGTGAGCTCGGCGGCGCAGCCAGTGGCTAACCTCGACGGCGCCAGCGCTGGATAAGTTCGCGTGGGTCGAGTGTATCCAGCCAGACCATGACCTTGAGGCTGATGGGGATCACCACCACAGCGGCCACGAATGCCGCCATGCCCCGGCTCAGCAAAGGCACCAATGACGAAACCAGTGGCTCGAACAAATGGCCCACGCCCACGGTCACGAATAGCAGCAGCAGTTTCTTGGCCAGTGTCAGGCGCCTGGCCTCACTCGTGATCAATCGATCGCGTGCCGCGCTCACCAACAATGCTCCCAGTAGCGCGGCGAACAGCACATCGCCATCCACACCCAGGAACGCCACCAATGCTGGGGCCAGGCTGTCGAAAACAGATACCTCAGGCATGGGCCTGCCCTCCGCGCGGAACAGGCAGGCAGGTGGTTGAACCCAGGCTATACATGACCGCCGCTTCGACAAAACGGATGTAGCACACCCGCAAGGCACGCCCATGATCATGCCCGGCTACATCATCGAGGCGCTTGTAACCCCGCTCTCGCAGTACTGACCGCCAGCGGGCGAATTCGCGTGCTGCCTCGATAGCAGCGCAGCGCGCGGCCACTTCCAAAGCAGCTTCACTGACAGACCGCGGCAGTTGCAGGTGCTCCCGCAACCTGCACAAATCCACCCGCGGCCAGAACGGGTCATGGCAATCGGCAAAGCGCGGTAGCCGAGGATCGTTGCTCATGCGCTACCCCCTTACTGCTCGGCCAGCATGCCGTAGCGAATGGCCTTGATCACAGCGGCCACCCGGGTAGGCACTTCAAATTTGCGCAGGATGTTGGACACGTGAAAATTCACCGTCGACTCCTTGCATTCAAGGATCTGGCCGATCTCCCAAGAGCTCTTGCCATAAGCACACCACAACAGCACTTGCTGTTCACGTGGCGTTAGACGAACCGGGGCGTCCGCCAAGGGTTGCTGCAAGTGTCGAGCGTTGTCAGTCATGTTTGAACTCCACGGGTGATTGAGCGGGGCATCACTGCCTACCTGCAGTCACCTTACGAAGCGCAGGCCACCCGCCTCCACCGCCGGGGTTTGTAAAGAACTTTCATACAAGACCGCGTGACGAAGGATGCGCACGATTTGCCGACTTTCTGCGTGCTCCAAGCCGCATTTCGCTCGTCTCAACGCCGTTGTCCATTCGCCTTTCGCCTGGAGTCGTACAATGCGTTCCGATTTACCCCTCTCATCCCGCCTCGCTCTGCTGGCGGCCCTGACTGCCACCCAGCCCGCGCTGGGGGCATCCGCGGTCGAATTGGGCCGGGTGCTGATCACCGATGAGGAGCAGAACGAGCTGACGGCTGCCGGCGAGCGCCTGCGTGAAGTACCGGGAGCCAGCAACCTGGTAGACATGCAGCGCGTGGGGCAAGGTCGCGTGGCCAGCAACCAGGACGTGCTGGCCTACCAACCTGGGGTGTTCGCCCAATCGGCAGGCAACGATGGCATCAAGTTGTCGATACGCGGCTCGGGCATCAACCGTGCACCGGGGGCGCACGGTTCTGGCGTATACACGATGTTCGACGGCCTGCCGCTGACCGGCCCGGGCGGCACGCCTTACGAGTTGTTCGAACCGCTGTGGCTGAGCCGTGCCGAAGTGCTGCGTGGCGCCAATGGCTTTGACCAAGGCTCCCTGGCCTTGGGCGGTGCCATCAACTACGTCACCCACACCGGCTACAACGCGCCTGCACTGCAAGTACGCTACGAGGTCGGTAGCCGCGGCTACCAGCATCGGCACATCAGTTCGGGCCAGGTGCTGGGCGATCTCGACTATTACGTGGCCCTGACCGATTCGGAATACGACGGCTACCAGGCGCACAGCAGTGGCAGCGCCAAGGGCATTGCCGCCAATGTCGGTTACCGCTTCAACCCCAACCTGGAAACCCGCTTCTACCTGCGCTACCGGGAAACTGAAAACGAACTGCCCGGGCGCCTCACCAAAGACCAGATCAAGCACCACCCGCGCGCGGCCAACCCCTCTTATCTGGCCCGCGACGACAGCCGCCCGCAGCCAGGCAGCACCTGGGTGGGCAACAAGACCACCTTCTACCTCGACGACGAGGCGCGCCTGGAAGCCGGCCTGGTCTATCACGACTACCCGATGGACCTGCGCGAAGGCCCCATGCGCCTGAAGGTCGCCTATACCGATGTCAGCGGTACGCTGAACTATTTCCGCCGCGACACACTGTTCGGGCGCGAGAGCAAGACCACCGTCGGTTGGCGTACCACCAAGCACCTGCCCAACAGCGGCGCTTCGCAATTTACTCGCAATGGCGATGTGTTCGGCGAGCGCACCCGCGACTTCACCTACCAGGGCTCGGACACCGTGCTGCATGTTGGCAACGATCTGGAACTGGTCCCCAACCTGTGGCTGAGCACCGGCCTGGCCATGATCTACACACGCCGCGAAAGTGACGTGACCTACCCCGCTGAAGGCGGCAAGGTGAGCATGCATGACTGGGACTATGCACCCCGCCTGGGGCTGCGCTACGACATCCGCCCGGACTTGCAGGTGTACGGCAACCTGAGCCGCTCGGTAGAGCCGCCCCATCCCTGGGCCCTGATCTGGAGTGCGCCCACAGCGAACCAACCGATCGAAATGCAAAACCAGACCGCCACCACACTGGAATTGGGCACACGCGGCGAATCGGCATTGGGGCATTGGGACCTAGCGTGGTACTACTCGCAGGTTCGCCATGAATTGCTGGCGGTGGAAATCGTGCAAGGCGCCCCGGCCAAGGAATTCAACGCCAGCGCTACCGTGCACCAAGGCGTGGAAGCCGGCCTCGACAGCACCCTGTGGGAGCGCGCGGGCACTGGCAAGCTGAGCGTGCGCCAGGCCTACACCTTCAGCGACTTCCACTACCGTGATGACGACAGGTTTGGCGACAACCGTCTGCCCGGTATCCCCATGCACTACTACCAGGCCGAGCTGCGCTATGACTGGCCGAGCGGCTTCTATGCCGGGGTCAACACGCAAATGGCCTCGAAGGTGCAAGTGGACTACGCCAACAGCTACCACGCGGATGAATATGCCTTGCTCGGCGCGCGCGTTGGCTGGGACTCACCGAAACAGGACTGGCAGACCTGGCTGGATCTGCGCAACCTGACCAACCAGCGCTATGCAGCGACCGTGACGCCGGCCTACAACGACGCAGGCAAGGACAATGCCCGTTCGACACCGGGCGAAGGGTTTGGCGTATACGCCGGGGTTGCCTACAGCTTCCGCTGACGGGTAGGAGCGGGTTTACCCGCGAATGCGTCGGCAAATTCAATGACGCATTCGCGGGTAAAACCGCTCCTACGGGGGGGGCGCTGCACAGCATGATTCGGGGTTCAGACCGCCCTGTTCAACTTCACCCATGAAGCAAACTTGTCGACAAACGCCTGCAAGAACGGTCGCGTCTTGTCGTTGAGCTTGCCCGAATCCTCGAACAGGCTCGCCGCGCCGCCAATGTAAGCCTCGGGCATCTGCATGCAGGGCATGTCGAGAAACACCAGCGACTGGCGCACCGCATGGTTGGCGCCAAAGCCCCCAATAGCCCCCGGCGACACACTCACCACCGCCGTCGGCTTGCCGCTCCAGGCACTTTGCCCGTAAGGACGCGAGCCCACATCGATGGCATTTTTCAGGCAGCCCGGCACCGAGCGGTTGTATTCCGGGGTGACGAACAGCACCGCATCACTGCGGCGGATCTCATCGCGAAAACGCTTCCAGGTCTGCGGTGGCGCCTCGGCTTCGATATCTTCGTTGTACAGCGGCAAGTCGCCAATCTCGACAATTCTCAGGGCAAGGCTGGACGGCGCCAGCTCCGAAAGTGCGCGGGCGACCTTGCGGTTGTAGGACTCCTTGCGCAAGCTACCGACGACAACTGCTACCGAATACACCTGGCTCATGGCAATTCCAACCTTTGCGGGGTAAAGAGACGTTGTAGTTATAGATGACCGTTCTCCGGCGCCTAAGTTTTTTTCCGCAGGGCGAAAACTTCCGAGGCTGTTTCACGGTCTATGCCTTCATACATTTCCTACGTAATTCAGAGGTTTCCACCCAAATGGCAGCAGTAATGGTCGGCCAATTCCACGCCCGTGACGCCGAAGGCCGCATCTACCCCGTGCACGAGTTTCAGGAGTCCACCCTGCAACTCGACGGCAGCACGCTGGGCGCCCCCATCACCACCTATCGCCTGGCCATCGGCGACAAGGTCAACCACCTGGGTGATAACCGTTTCGAACTGGCACGCTCCGGCGTCGAGATCACGCGCATTCCGTGATGCAATCCACGGTGTAGCGGCCCCCTTCGTGCTGCAGGCCGTGCACATCGGCGACAAACCCGGGAAAGCCTTGGTTGAATGCTCGGGCGAATGCCAGGTAGTCAAGGATCGAGCGGGTCGCCTCGGTGAACCGCTCACCCGGCATGATCAGCGGGATGCCAGGCGGGTACGGCACCAGCATTACCGCTGCCACACGCCCCAGCAGTGCCTCGATCGGCACCGCCTCTACCTCCCCACGCACCATTTTGTCATAGGCCTGGGCCGGGCTTACCGCCACTTCCGGCAAATGGGTGAACAGCCGCTTCAGCTGTTTGGCCGTGGCATTGGCGCGATAGCAGTCATGTAACTGGTCGCACAGGTCGCGCAGGCCCATGCCCTGGTAGCGTAAGGCGTCGGCAGCCCCCACGCTCGGCAGGCAACTGCTGAGCGGGGTGTTGCCGTCATAGTGGCGCTTGAACTCCAGCAGCTCGGTGAGCAGGGTGCTCCACTTGCCCTTGGTGATGCCCATGGAAAACAGTACCAGGAAACTGTACAGGCCCGTTTTTTCCACCACCAGCCCGCGTTCCCAGAGAAACTTGCTGACTACCGCCGCCGGGATGCCGCGCGCGCCCAGCACACCGTCTGCGCTCAGCCCCGGCATTACCAAGGTCACTTTCAACGGGTCGAGCAGCACATAATCGGCCGCCACTTCAGCAAACCCATGCCATTGCGCGCCCGGCTGCAGCAACCAGTCCTGCGCAGCCAGACGGGGGATGCCCTCGGCGCTAGGCGGCTGCCAGATGCTGAACCACCAGTCCTCTGCGGCAATGTGCTCACGCAGGTTGGCCAGGGCACGACGAAAACTCAACGCTTCGTCGAACATCTCCTGCAGCAGCGAGCGTCCGGCCGGCCCTTCCATCATGGTCGAAGCCACATCCAGCGAGGCGAGAATGCTGTATTGCGGCGAGGTAGAGATGTGCATCATGAACGCTTCGTTGAAACGGTCCCGGTCCAGCTGCCGCCTGGCGCCGTCCTGCACATGAATCATTGAGGCCTGGCTGAACGCCGCCAGCAGCTTGTGGGTGGAATGGGTGCTGAACACCAGCGGGCTGTCTGCCGCGCACGCGGTGCCCATGGCGTAGCGCCCGGTGAAGAAGTCGTGGAATGCGGCATAGGCAAACCAGGCCTCGTCGAAGTGCAGCACCTCGACACTGGTACCCAGGGCCTGCTTGATCAGCCCGGCGTGGTAACACAGCCCGTCGTAGGTGGAGTTGGTCACGACCGCCAGCTTGATGCGCTGCCCACGATCACGGGCAAGGGGGTTGGCCTGGATCTTCGCAGCGATCGCCTCGGGGCTGAACTCGCTGAGCGGGATCGGCCCGATGATGCCCAGTTCGTTGCGCTCCGGGCACAGGTACAGCGGGATGGCCCCCGTCATGATGATCGCGTGCACTACCGACTTGTGACAATTGCGATCCACCAGTACCAGGTCGTCACGGCCGACCATGGCGTGCCAGACAATCTTGTTGGCCGTGGAGGTGCCATTGATGACGAAGAAGGTATGGTCGGCACCGAAGTTGCGCGCCGCCCTGGCCTCGGCTTCGGCCAGTGGGCCTGTGTGGTCGAGCAGCGAACCCAGCTCCGGTACGGAAACGGACAGGTCCGAGCGCAGGGTGTTTTCCCCGAAGAACTGGTGAAAGGCTTGGCCTACCGGGCTTTTATGATAGGCCACACCGCCACCATGGCCCGGGGTGTGCCAGGAATAGTTGGACTGCGCGGTGTGCTGCACCAGTGCCTTGAAGAACGGCGGTAGCAGGCCATCGAGGTAGGTGTGTGCAGCACGCGCCACCTGGCGGGCGAGAAACGGCACGGTGTCTTCGAACAGGTAAAGGATGCCACGCAACTGGTTGAGTTCGCTCATGGCTTCGGCGGGGGCATTTTCCAAGGTCACCTGCTCGCCCAGGGCAAAGATCGGCAGGTTGGGGGCGCGCAGACGGGCCAGGCGGATCAGCTCGGCCATGTTCTGCAACAAATGGGTGTTCTCGCCAACGCCCTCGGCAGCAATCAGCATGCAGGCCAGGCCGTGGTGGGTGGCGGCGACCAGGCGTGCTTCGGCGTGGTCAGCTGCGGCGAGAATGGCAAAGCCATCCTGGCGCAGTTCCTCGGCGATGCCCCGCACGCGCTCGCCGGCAACATTGTCGGCCTTGATGGCGCGGTGGACGATGAGGATCGGGAACTTGAGGTCCTTGTACATCAGGCGGCTACCTCCGAAGGACATGGCGTCCATTTCAGGGTAGTTGACGTGCCTGCCTTGAGTGTTGGGTGTTGCTGAGATCGAGCGCCGCCCGCGCGGCGCATCGCGAGCTGCGCTCGCTCCTACGTTTGTTTCGGGCCAATTATTCCTGGGGGATTTGCGCGCGAACGCCCTGGTGCATGGCTCGATATCGCGTCGTACGAGCAAGGCGGTCGCGCGCGCCTGTCACAGGCGTTACTGGCCAATTATTCCTGTGGGATATTCGCGCGAACGCCCTGGTGCATGGCTCGATATCGCGTCGTACGAGCAAGGCGGTCGCGCGCGCCTGCACAGGCGTTACTGGCCAATTATTCCTATGGGATATTCGCGCGAACGCCCTGGTGCATGGCTCGATATCGCGTCGTACGAGCAAGGCGGTCGCGCGCGCCTGTCACAGGCATTACTGGCCAATTATTCCTATGGGATATTCGCGCGAACGCCCTGGTGCATGGCTCGATATCGCGTCGTACGAGCAAGGCGGTCGCGCGCGCCTGTCACAGGCGTTACTGGCCCGAAACAAACGTAGGAGCGAGCGCAGCTCGCGATGCGCCGCGCGGGCGGCGCTCGATCTCAGCAACACCCCACAACCCACGGCAAGCCCAGCGCCTCAACCCGCAGGTATCTCGGTCAGGGCCTGCCACAGCGAAGGCCCACCTGCCGATTTGGCAACCGCTGCCAGACGCTCGGCATGCGCCTCCAGCTCCTCGGCGCTGGCCATGATCACCCGCCCCGGGGTACGCCCGACAATCCGGCGAATCTCGCTGCCGCCAACCCCCTGCCCGTCATCATCTGCATCTGCACCATGGCCAGCCAGCGACAAACTGGTCTGGCCACCGGTCATGGCCAGGTAAACGTCTGCCAGCAGTTCCGAGTCGAGCAGTGCGCCGTGCAGCTCACGGCCCGAGTTATCGATGTCGTAGCGTTTGCACAGCGCATCCAGGCTGTTGCGCTGCCCTGGGTGGCGCGAACGTGCCAGCAGCAGGGTATCCAGAATAGTGCAGTGCTGCGAAATGTCAGCGCGGTCCTGCTGGCCCAGCAAGGCGAATTCGTTGTTGATGAAGCCAACGTCGAACGCCGCGTTGTGGATGACCAGCGTGGCACCCTGGATGAAGTCGAAGAACTCTTCGGCAACATCGCCAAAGCGTGGCTTGCCAACCAGGAAGGCATCCGTGATGCCGTGAACGTTGATCGCGCCCTCGTCACTCTCGCGGTCGGGCTGCAGGTAGACGTGGAAGTGCCGCCCGGTCAGGCGCCGGCCGATGACCTCGACACAGCCGATCTCGATGATCCGGTGGCCTTCGCCAACCGGCATACCCGTGGTTTCGGTATCGAGAATGACGAACCGTTTATCTTGCTGCTGCTCCACGCGGGCGCTCCAACTTGCATCCGTTACAAAGGCCGCGATTGTACCCCAGCTCAACGCTGGGCGCGCACCTCATCGACCCCACGGTTGGCCAGCTGGTCGGCGCGTTCGTTGCCGGGGTGGCCGATATGGCCGCGCACCCACTTCCAGGTCACCTTGTGGCGGTTGACCTGCTCATCGAGCTGCTGCCACAGGTCGGCATTCTTCACCGGCTCTTTGGCCGCCGTCTTCCAGCCGCGCTTCTTCCAGTTGACCATCCACTCGTTGATGCCCTTCATCACGTACTGCGAGTCGGTGGTCAGTACCACCTCGCATTCACGCTTGAGCGACATCAGGCCCTGGATCGCGGCCATCAGCTCCATGCGGTTGTTGGTGGTCTCACGCTCGCCGCCCCATAGTTCCTTCTCGACGCCCTTGTAGATCATCAGCACGCCCCAGCCACCCGGGCCAGGGTTGCCCTTGCAGGCACCATCAGTAAACATCTCGACGCTATCGCTCATGTACCACTCTTGAATTCAGTGCTTGTCAGTTTCGGGGTTGGCTGCGGTGCGGTTGACTTTCGCCAGTGGCAGCGGCAGCAGCTTGCCCATTGGCTCGCGGCGTTCCGGCCGCAATGGCCGCAGGCCCACCACCATCTTGCGCGCCACCAGCAGGTACACCCCGCCACCGAAGCCCTGCCAGCCGCCGGCCAGTCGTTCCCAGCCTTCAAGGCGTTGCTGCCAGGCCGGTGAGGCAAGCGGCGGACGATAGCACCCGAAGCGGCGTTTCTCCAGCGCGAAGCCCAGCAGGTTGAGCCAGTCGCCCACCCGTGACGGCGAGATGCAGCGCGCCTTGCGCAGAGCATCGTGACTGAAGAAATGGCGCATGCCCCAGCTGCTCCACGGGTTGATCCCCACGATCAGCAGGTGCCCGCCCGGGCGCACGGCACTGGCGGCCTCGCGCAGCAGGCCATGGGGCGACAGACAGAAGTCCAGCCCATGCTGCAGCACCACCACATCGGCAGCGTGCTCGCTCAACGGCCAGGCCTGCTCTTCGCAGACAATCTCCACCCCCGGCAACGGCGCACCAAGGCGCACGTTACGCTGCACCTGGGGGGCTCTGGGCGGTGGCTCGGCGCAAGGCCCGTAATGTACGAGATAACCGCCAAAGAAGCGCCCGAGCTCTTCTTCCAGCAGTTTGTCCTCCTCCATGAGCATCAGTTGGCCGAGTGGGCCATTGAACCACTCACGGGCCAGGCTGATCAGCTCGACCCAGTCCGGGTCGGCCTGAGCAAAGGCTTGGTCGGTCATTGCGCTCTCCCTCGAAGGTTCTCCCACCGCGCCATCGCGGCTAAGATGCCCTCATGTGCCACGCTAGGCGAATCGGATCCGCACCATGATACAGATCGATGCTCTCCCCGCTTTCTCCGACAACTACATCTGGTTGTTACAGGATACTGCCAAACGCCGTTGTGCGGTGGTCGACCCGGGCGATGCCGGCCCGGTGGAACGCTGGCTGGCTGCCAACCCCGAGTGGGTGCTGAGCGACATCCTCGTCACCCACCACCACAATGACCACGTCGGCGGGGTGGAACGGCTCAGGCAATTGACCGGTGCACGGGTCTGTGGCCCGGCCAACGAGCGCATTCCCGGCCGCGACCTGGCACTGGACGAAGGCGACAGGGTCGACGTGCTGGGTGTGACATTCCAGGTACTGGCAGTACCCGGCCACACCCTGGGGCATATCGCCTTCTTCAGCGACCAGCCAGCAACGCCCGTCCTGTTCAGTGGCGACACCCTGTTCGCCGCCGGTTGCGGACGCATGTTCGAGGGTACACCCGAACAGATGCAGCCCGCCCTCGCCCGCCTGGCGGCCCTGCCAGCGCAGACAGAAGTGTACTGCGCCCACGAATACACCCTCAGCAACCTGCGCTTCGCCAAAGCTGTAGAGCCGAGCAATCCGCACGTTCAGCAACGGTTTGAGGACGTTACCCGTTTACGCGCCGAAAATCGCATCAGCCTGCCCTCAACGATTGGCCTGGAGCGCCTGACCAACCCCTTTCTGCGCACCTCTGAAACATTAGTTAAACAAAAAGCAGACGAATGGAAGGGACATTCAAACACCTCGCATGTCGCTGTTTTTGCTGCCTTGAGGTCTTGGAAGGACAGCTTCTGATAACCGCAAGATATATCGCAAGTGAGGGTCAAAGGTTGACCGGGGCCGGAGCGGTTTCTAGAATCGCCGAAATTTTTCGCCCGGATACCTGTGTCAGCCGATGTCTTCCCGTAGCCGCAGAACCTCTCATTCCGTCGCCCTGACGCGCCTGGCCCAAATCAGTGCGCTGGCCTTGGCAGCCACGCTGGTGGGCTGCCAGAGCACCCGTCAGCTCGACGAATCCGATAGCGTTCGCGCGCACAACTACCAGGCGCGGATCAAGCACAAACCTTCCCCGCTGCTGGTCAAGCCGGCCGAGCAGGCACCGCAGGATGTCTGGGAGCGCATGCGCCAGGGCTTCGCCCTGCAGGACAGCATCGATGTCAACCCGCGCATCGAGCAGCAGCGTTTGTGGTTCGCCAGCAACCCGTCCTTCATAGAGAGCGCCGGGGAACGTGGCAGCCTCTACCTGCACTACATCGTCGAACGCCTTGAAGAACGCGACATGCCGCTGGAGCTGGCCCTGCTGCCCGCCATCGAAAGCGCCTACAACCCCATGGCCTACTCACGCGCCAGCGCTGCCGGCATGTGGCAGTTCATGCCGGCTACCGGTCGTCACTTCAACCTGCGCCAGACCAATTTCTATGACGGCCGCCGCGATGTCACCGCGTCGACCAACGCCGCGCTGGATTACCTGACCCGCCTGCACGACATGTTCAACGGCGACTGGCTGTTGGCCCTGGCGGCCTACAATGCCGGCGAAGGCACCGTCAGCCGAGCCATCGAGCGCAACGAAAAGCTCGGCCTGCCGACCGACTACTGGAACCTGCCGCTGCCACAGGAAACCCGCGACTACGTGCCCAAGTTGCTGGCGCTGTCGCAGGTGGTGTCCACGCCAGAAGCCTATGGCATCAATCTCACCCCGATCGCCAACGAACCGTACTTCGAAGCGGTGGCGATCAAAGATCGCCTGGACCTTACCCGGGTCGCGGCCTTCGCCAACATCGACGAGGACGAGCTGATCCAGCTCAACCCGGCATTCAAGAAGCGCATGACTGTCGATGGCCCGAAACAGCTGCTGGTGCCCACCGCCAAGGCGCAGTTGCTCAGTGCCAGCCTGTCCAACCTCAACCCCGAGCAGCTGGTCAGCCTGCAACCACCGAAAGCAGCGTTTGCCAGGGCTGTGGCTGAAGCCAAGGCACCGGTGGCGGCACGCAGCTACCGGGTCAAGCGTGGCGATAACCTGAGCGTCATCGCCAGGGCCAACCGCGTATCGGTCAAGGACATCAAGCGCTGGAACCGCTTGTCCGGCAACAGTCTGCGCGCTGGCCAGGTTCTGGCCCTGCGTGGTGGCAGTGCTCCGAGCGCCGCCGGCAACCGGGTCGCAGCATCCGGAAAGCGCTCCACCAAATACAAGGTGCGCAAGGGCGACTCCCTGTACCTGGTGGCCAAGCGCTTCAATGTGGAAATGAAGCACCTCAAGCGCTGGAACCCACGCAGCGGCCACGCCCTCAAGCCAGGCCAGACACTGACCGTCTACGTCGGGCATTGAGTCGTTACAGGGGCTGCTTTGCAGCCATTCGCGGGCACGCCCGCTCCCACAGGTTTTTCACAGCCCTGAAAGCCAGTGCCGTACCTGTGGGAGCGGGCGTGCCCGCGAATGGGCCTGAAAACCCAGCCACTGGAAAACCCCAGCCCCTCTCTTTTTCCAATCCCACCAAGCTGTTACTGTACTCGATCAAAGCCCAACGCCTCTGGATCGGATGCCGACTTGATACGTCCCCTCCTGCTGTCACTCAGCCTGGCCTTGAGCTTTCCCGCAGCCGCGATGGTGAGCGAAAGCCACGGATACGCGCAGTTCGGCACGCTCAAGTACCCAGCCACCTTCACCCACTTCGACTGGGTCAACCCGCAAGCGCCCAAGGGCGGCACATTGCGGGCCATGGCTTTTGGCACCTTCGACACACTCAACCCCTACACCTTCAAGGGGTCGAGCCCGATTACCACGCCCAACTTCCAGCAGTACGGCATCAGCGAGCTGAACGAGCCACTGATGGTAGGCACCGGCCAATACGACCCGTCTGGTGACGAGCCGACCTCCAGCTACGGCCTGATCGCCCGCTCGGTGGAATACAGTGAGGACCGCAGCTGGGTGGTGTTCAACCTGCGCCCGGAGGCCCGCTGGCATGACGGCCAGCCGATCACCTCGGCTGACGTGGCCTTCTCCTACCGCACGCTGCTCAAGGATGGCCACCCGATCTACCGCACCAACCTGCAGGAAGTGCAGCGGGTAGATATCCTCGGCCCGCTACGCATCCGCTTCGTGTTCAAACGCGCCGGCAACCCGCTGCTGATTCTGCGTCTGGGCGAAATGCCTGTGCTGCCTAAACACTACTGGCAGAAGCGCGACTTCAAGGCCACCACCTTCGAGCCCCCGTTGGGCAGCGGCCCCTACCGCATCACCCAGGTACAACCCGGGCGACGCCTGGTGTTCGAACGGGTGAAGAACTACTGGGGCAAAGACCTGGCGGTCAACCGTGGCAAGTACAATTTCAATCGGGTGGAATACGAGTTCTATCGCGACGCCACGGTGGCCTTCGAAGCATTCAAGGCCGGCGAGTTCGACATCTATATCGAGCACCAGGCAAAAAACTGGGCCAACGGTTACAACTTCCCTGCCGTGCGCCGGGGTGAAGTGATCAAGGCACAAATCCCGCACAGTATCCCCACGCAAACACAGGGCCTGTTCATGAACAGCCGCAGGGCCGCGTTCAGCGACCCGCGGGTACGCCAGGCACTGGGGCTGATGCTGGACTTCGAGTGGACCAACCGCGCGCTGTTCAGCAGCGCCTACCGCCGCTCGACCAGCTACTACCCCAACAGCGAGTTCGCCGCCAGCGGCCTGCCCACCGGCAAGGAGTGGCTGCTGCTGGCGCCGTTCCGTGACCAGTTGCCCGCCAAGCTGTTCAGCGAACCCTACAAGGTCAGCCACACCGATGGCCGGGGTATCAGCCGCCAGACCCTGCGCCAGGCCCTGGGCCTGCTCGCCGAGGCCGGCTGGAAACTGCACGGCCAGCGCCTGGTCAACAGCAAGGGCCAGCAATTACGCATGGAACTGCTGCTGGTAAACCCCAACCTTGAACGCATCCTGCAACCTTATGTCGAAAACCTGTCCAGCATCGGCATCGATGCGCGCTTGCGTACCGTGGACCGCGCCCAGTACAAACAACGCCTGGACCAGTTCGATTTCGACATGATTCTGATGACACTGAACCAGACCCTGAGCCCCGGCCTCGAACAGTGGCTGTACTTCCATTCCAGCCAAGCCACGACAAAGGGCAGCAAGAACTATGCTGGGGTCAAGGACCCGGTAGTCGACCACCTGCTCGACACCCTGCTCGCCGCCCGTACCCGCGATGACCAGGTCGCCGCTGCCCGCGCCCTGGACCGCGTGCTTTCATGGCACTACTACATGATCCCCAACTGGTACCTCGACAACCATCGCCTGGCCTACCGCAACCGGTTCGCCTTCGTCACCACGCCGCCCTACACCCTTGGGCTGAACAGCTGGTGGATCAAGACTTCGGAGAAAGCCCAATGACGCCAACGCACCGTCTGCGCCGGCTGGCAGGCAGCCTGTTGCTCGCCTGCCTGAGCCTTCCCGCGCTGGCCGCACCGCAGCACGCGCTCACCCTTTACGATGAGCCACCCAAGTACCCCGCCGACTTCAAGCACTTCGACTACGTCAACCCGGATGCGCCCAAGGGGGGCACCTTCCGCCAGTCCAGCTTCGGCGGCTTCGACAGCCTCAACCCGTTCATCAACAAAGGCGTGGCGGCCGAGAACATCGGCATTATCTACGACACCCTGATGCGCCAGAGCCAGGATGAACCGTTCACCGAATACGGCTTGGTTGCCGGTAAGATCGAAAAGGCTCCGGACAACAGCTGGGTGCGCTTCTATCTGCGCCCCGAAGCGCGCTTCCATGACGGCCATCCGATGCGCGCCGACGACGTGGTGTTCACGTTCAACGCCCTGATCAAGGACGGCGCCCCGCTGTACCGCCAGTACTACGCCGACGTTGCCGAAGTGGTCGCCGAAGACCCGCTGAAGGTGCTGTTCAAGTTCAAGCACACCAACAACCGCGAACTGCCGCTGATTCTCGGCCAGTTGCCGGTATTGCCCAAGCACTGGTACGAAAACCGCGAATTCAACCGCGGCAACCTGGAGATCCCGCTGGGCAGCGGCCCGTACAAGGTCGCCAAGGTCAAGGCCGGGCGCTCGGTGCGCTACGAGCGGGTCAAGGACTACTGGGCCAAGGACCTGCCGATCAACCGGGGCTTCTACAACTTCGATGTCATGACCTTCGACTCCTACCGCGACACCACCGTCGCCCTTCAAGCACTCAAGGCCGGGGCGTTCGACTATGCCCTGGAAGTCAGCGCAAAGAACTGGGCCACCGCCTACGACGTGCCTGCCGTGCGCGAGGGTCGCCTGATCAAGGAGGAGCTGCCCAACGGCAACCCCACCGGCATGCAGGGTTTCATCTTCAACATCCGCCGCCCAGTGTTCCAGGATGTTCGCGTGCGCCAGGCACTAAGCCTGCTGCTGGACTACGAGTGGACCAACAAACAGCTGTTCAACGGCGCCTATACCCGCACCAGCAGCTACTTCGACAACTCGGAAATGGCCGCCCATGGACTGCCCAGCCCCAACGAGCTCAAAATCCTCGAACCACTGCGCGGCAAAGTGCCCGAGCAAGTGTTTACCGAGGTCTTCCACAACCCGGTCAGTGACGGCAGCGGCATGATCCGCGAGCAACAGCGCCAGGCCTACAAGTTGTTGCAGGACGCGGGCTGGAAAATCGTCGACGACAAGATGGTCGACGCCCAAGGCAAGCCGGTAAGCATCGAATTCCTGCTGGCGCAGACCGAGTTCGAGCGCATCCTGCTGCCCTTCAAACGCAACCTTGCCGACCTCGGTATCGAGCTGAACATCCGCCGGGTCGACGTTTCGCAATACATCACCCGCCTGCGTTCTCGGGACTACGACATGATCGTCGGCGGTTATCCGCAGTCCAATTCGCCGGGCAACGAACAGCGCGAGTTCTGGTCCAGTGCCGCCGCCGACAACCCCGGCAGCCGCAACTTCATCGGCCTGCGCGACCCGGCCATTGACCAGTTGGTGGAACAGTTGATCAACGCCGACTCGCGCCAGAGCCTGATCGACCACTGCCGCGCCCTCGACCGCGTGTTGCTGTGGGGCTACTACGTGATCCCCAACTGGCACATCAAGACCTGGCGTGTGGCCTACTGGAACCACATCGGCCACCCGAACGTGTCGCCCAAGTACGACATCGGCATCGACACCTGGTGGATCAAGCCCGAGGTAACTCCGGCGGTCAGCGAAGACCCTGTGGACGAGGCCAACTGAGATGCTGGCCTACATCCTGCGCCGCCTGCTGCTGATCATTCCGACCCTGTTCGGCATCCTCATCATCAACTTCATCATCGTCCAGGCCGCCCCCGGTGGCCCGGTCGAGCAGATGATCGCCAAGCTCGAAGGCTTCGAAGGCGCCACCAGCCGCATTGCAGGTGGCGGCGCCGAGGTTTCCGTGGCCGGCTCCAACTACCGCGGCGCCCAGGGCCTGGACCCGGCGCTGATCGCTGAAATCGAGCGCATGTACGGCTTCGACAAGTCGCCACCCGAACGCTTGTGGATCATGATCAAGAACTACGCCCGGCTGGACTTCGGCGACAGTTTCTTCCGCGATGCCAAGGTGATCGACCTGATCGCCGAGAAGATGCCGGTTTCGATCTCGCTGGGGCTGTGGAGCACGCTGATCATGTACCTGGTGTCGATCCCGCTGGGGATCGCCAAGGCCGTGCGCCACGGCAGCCACTTCGACGTGTGGACCAGCTCAGCGATCATCGTCGGCTACGCCATCCCGGCGTTCCTGTTCGCCATCCTGCTGATCGTGCTGTTCGCCGGTGGCAGCTACTTCGACTGGTTCCCGCTGCGTGGCCTCACCTCCAACAACTTCGACGAACTGAGCACCACCGGCAAGGTGCTGGACTACTTCTGGCACCTGGTACTGCCGATCACCGCACTGGTCATCGGTAACTTCGCCACCATGACCCTGCTGACCAAGAACAGCTTCCTCGACGAGATCAACAAACAGTACGTGGTCACCGCCAAGGCCAAGGGCCTGAGCCGATCACGGGTGCTGTACGGCCACGTGTTCCGCAACGCCATGCTGCTGGTGATCGCCGGCTTCCCTTCGGCGTTCATCGGCATCTTCTTCACCGGCTCCTTGCTGATCGAGGTGATCTTCAGCCTCGACGGCCTGGGCCTGATGAGTTTTGAAGCGGCCATCAACCGCGACTACCCGGTGGTCTTCGGTACCCTGTTCATCTTCACCCTGTTAGGGCTGGTGGTGAAACTGATCGGCGACCTGACCTACACCCTGGTCGATCCACGCATCGACTTTGCCAGCCGGGAGCACTGACATGGCCTTGTCCCCCCTCAACCGCCGGCGCTTCGAGCGTTTCAAGGCCAACCGCCGTGGCTGGTGGTCACTGTGGCTGTTCCTGATTCTGTTCGGGCTGAGCCTGGGCGCCGAGCTGATCGCCAACGACAAACCGATCGCCGTCCGTTACGACGGCGAATGGTACTTCCCGGCGTTCAAGCGCTACCCGGAAACCACCTTCGGCGGCGAATTCCCGCTGGAAGCCAACTACAAGAGCCCCTACATCCGCGAACTGCTGGCGAAGAAAGACAGCTTCGTGCTGTGGGCGCCCATCCCGTTCAGCTACCAGAGCATCAACTATGACCTGCGTGTCCCCGCCCCTGCCCCACCTTCGGCGGACAACTGGCTGGGCACCGACGACCAGGGCCGCGACGTGCTGGCACGGGTGATCTACGGCTTCCGCATTTCGGTTCTGTTTGCTCTCACCTTGACCGTGGCCAGCTCCATTATCGGCGTCATCGCCGGCGCCTTGCAGGGGTTCTACGGTGGCTGGGTCGACCTGACCGGGCAACGCTTTCTGGAAATCTGGTCCGGCCTGCCTGTGCTGTACCTGCTGATCATCCTGGCCAGCTTCGTGCAGCCCAACTTCTGGTGGCTGCTGGGCATCATGTTGCTGTTCTCGTGGATGAGCCTGGTGGACGTGGTACGCGCCGAGTTCCTGCGCGGACGCAATCTGGAATACGTGCGCGCCGCCCGCGCGCTGGGCATGCGCAACGGGGCGATCATGTACCGGCACATCCTGCCTAATGCCATGATCTCGACCATGACCTTCATGCCGTTCATTCTCACCGGCGCCATCGGCACCCTCACAGCCCTGGACTTCCTCGGCTTCGGCCTGCCTGCCGGTTCGCCTTCCTTGGGCGAGCTGGTGGCGCAGGGCAAGTCCAACCTGCAGGCCCCGTGGCTGGGTATCAGCGCCTTTGCCGTGCTGGCGCTGATGCTGAGCCTGCTGGTGTTCATCGGCGAATCCGCCCGCGATGCCTTCGACCCGAGGAAGTGACATGAGTGAACAGAACCTGATCGAAGTGCGGAACCTGGCCGTGGAATTCGTGACCGGGGACCAGGTCAACCGGGTGGTGGGCGGCGTCAGCTTCGATATCCGCAAAGGCGAGACACTGGCTCTGGTGGGCGAAAGTGGCTCGGGTAAATCGGTCACCGCACACTCGATTTTGCGCCTGCTGCCCTACCCCCTGGCCCGCCACCCCAGCGGCAGCATCCACTACGAAGGCAAGGACTTGCTGCAGCAGAACGAGAAGACCCTGCAACGCATTCGCGGTAACCGCATTGCGATGATCTTCCAGGAGCCGATGACCTCGCTCAACCCGCTGCATTGCATCGAGAAGCAGATCAACGAAATCCTCCTGCTGCACAAGGGCCTGACCGGCAAGGAAGCGACTGCGCGCACGCTGGAGCTGCTGGATATGGTCGGCATTCCCGAGCCGCACAAGCGCCTCAAGGCCCTGCCCCACGAGTTGTCGGGCGGACAGCGCCAGCGGGTAATGATCGCCATGGCGCTGGCCAACGAGCCCGAGCTGCTGATTGCCGACGAGCCGACCACGGCGCTGGATGTGACCGTGCAGTTGAAGATCCTCGAACTGCTCAAGGAACTGCAGGCGCGGCTGGGCATGGCCCTGTTGCTGATCAGCCATGACCTGAACCTGGTGCGACGCATCGCCCATCGTGTGTGTGTGATGCAGCACGGGCAGATCGTGGAGCAGGCCGAATGCGCCACGCTGTTCAGCGCCCCGCAGCACCACTACACGCAGATGCTCATCAATGCCGAGCCCAGCGGGCTGCCGGCGCACAACCCGGTGGGCGCGCCGTTGCTGGAGGTGGATGAGCTCAAGGTCTGGTTCCCGATCAAGAAGGGCTTTCTGCAGCGCACGGTCGATCATGTGAAGGCGGTGGACGGGGTCAACTTCAGCTTGCCCCAGGGCCAGACGCTGGGCATTGTTGGCGAATCCGGGTCGGGCAAGTCCACATTGGGCCTGGCCATCTTGCGGCTGATCTCCAGCCAAGGCGGCATTCGCTTTCATGGGCAGAACCTCGAAGGGCTTAACCAGAAAGCAGTGCGCCCCCTGCGGCGCGAGATGCAGGTAGTGTTCCAGGATCCGTTTGGCAGCCTGAGCCCGCGCATGTGCGTGGCGGACATTGTGGGTGAAGGGTTGCGCATTCACGGCATTGGCACCGCGCAGGAACAGGAAGCGGCGATTATCGCGGCCCTGGAGGAAGTAGGCCTGGACCCACGCACGCGGCATCGCTACCCCCATGAGTTCTCTGGTGGGCAGCGCCAGCGCATTGCCATTGCCCGGGCGCTGGTGTTGAAGCCAGCGCTGATTCTGCTGGATGAACCCACGTCGGCACTGGACCGCACCGTGCAGCGGCAGGTAGTGGAATTGCTGCGTAACCTGCAGCAAAAGTACAACCTGACGTACCTGTTCATCAGCCATGACCTGGCGGTGGTCAAGGCGCTGAGCCACCAGTTGATGGTGATCAAGCATGGGCAGGTGGTGGAGCAAGGGGATGCGCAGGCGATCTTCCATGCGCCGCAGCATCCGTATACCCGGCAGTTGCTGGAGGCGGCGTTTTTGGAGGTTGAGGGTTCGTAGGGAATGGGTGGGTGTTCGCCTTGGTTCTTGCGGTGTTGCGTAGATCGAGCGCCGCGCGGGCGGCGCATCGCGAGCAAGCTCGCTCCTACATTTGTTTCGGGCCAGTATCGCCTGTGCCTGCGCGCGCGACCGCCTTGTTTGTTCCCCACGATGTCGAGTTGAGCGCCAAGGGGACGCGCGCGTCTGCCCCAGGAATAATTGGCCCGAAACAAATGTAGGAGCGAGCTTGCTCGCGATGCGCCGCGCGGGCGGCGCTCGATCTACGCAACACCACAAAAACCAAGGCAGGCGCCTTGCCGCCCTGACGCAATGCAGCAGTGATCAATTTTTCTGACAATAATCGTCTTCCATCATCAGCCGGATCGGGCATAAATTCTCCACCGTCACCTCCCAGTACCCACGGTAGAGCCCATGTCCAGCCCCCAACCCCAGCCCGCTTCCCCCGCCCTGGCCACCCTGATCCAGCGCTCCGGCCTGCCCAGCCCAACGCTGAGCGAAGCCCAGGCACACGCTGTGCTGCAGGCCCACTACGGCCTTGCCGGCAACCTGTCGCTACTGGGCAGCCAGCAAGACCTGAACTTTCGCGTGGTCACGCCGCAAGGTGGCTATGTGCTGAAGGCCTGCCACGGCAGCTATGCCCAGCTGGAGCTTGAAGCCCAGCACGCCGCCCTGGCCTTCCTGCGCGATCAAGGCTTGCCGGTACCCGCCGTGCGCTCAGCCCACAACGGCATGGGGCTGCTGGAACTGGACATCGACGCGCAACCACTGCGCCTGCGCCTGCTCGATTACATCGAAGGCCAACCGCTGACCCGCCTCAAGCACATGGAGCCACGCCTGATGGCCGAGCTGGGCGGGCTCTGTGCAAAGCTGGACAAGGCGCTTGCCCATTTCGACCACCCAGGCCTTGCGCGCACCTTGCAATGGGACCCGCAGCATGCCGGGGCACTGATCGATCACCTGCTGCCGGTGCTGCAGGACAGCGGGCTACGCGCCCGCATCGAACACACCACGCGACAGGCCAACGAGCGCCTGATGCCGCTGGTCGATCAACTGCCCAGTCAGGCCGTGCATTTGGACATCACCGACGACAACACCGTGTGGGCCCGTGATGCCCAGCGTCAGTGGCAACTGCAAGGCGTGATCGATTTTGGCGACCTGCTGCGCACCTGGCGTATCGCCGACCTGTCGGTGACCTGCGCTGCGCTGTTGCACCACGCCGAGGGCGACCCGCTGCGCATCCTGCCAGCCGTGCAGGCCTACCAGGCGCTCAACCCGCTGACCGAGGCCGAACTGCGCGCCCTGTGGCCGCTGGTACTGAACCGCGCTGCCGTACTGGTGCTGAGCAGCGAACAACAGCTAGCCGTCGACCCGGGCAACCAGTACACCCGCGACAACATTGCCCACGAATGGGAAATTTTCGACACGGCCACCGCCGTGCCTTTCGCCCTGATGGAGGCGGCCATTCTGCAGGCTGCGGGCCTGCAACCCGCGGCGCCGCACTTGAACGGCTGCGCCCCCCTGCTCCCCGAGCTGGCCGGGCAGGCTGTCACACGGGTGGACCTGGGGGTACTCAGCGAACACTTCGAGGCCGGTAACTGGGAACAACCCGGTTACGACCAGCAACTGCTGACCTCGCAAGCCGCACCGGCCTGCAGCCTGCACGGGCAATATCGCCTGTCGCAAACCCATATCGACCGCCCCGAAGAGCCAGCCACCTGCGCCCTTGGCGTCGAGCTGCATGTGCCCAACGGCAGCCCTGTGCAAGCGCCAGCAGCCGGCACCTGGCAGCGTCATGGCGACGGCCGCGGCTGTCTGCGCACCGTGCACTGGGCTTTGTGGCTGCAAGGCCTGGAAGACGCACCGGCAGACGGCCAGGCCGTGGAAAAAGGCCAGCAGCTGGGCAGCAGCGGCAGTATCCTCAGCGTACAACTGTGCCTGGATAACAGCATCCAGCCCCCCTTCTTCGCCACGCCGTCACAGGCTGCTGCGTGGCTGGCCCTGTGCCCGTCGCCAGCCACATTATTGGGTTTCGATTGCGATGCCGAGCCACTACCCGATCCGCAAGCGCTGCTGGCCCGCCGCGATGCCAGCTTCGCCCGCTCGCAGAAGCACTACTACGCGCAACCGCCGCACATTGAGCGCGGCTGGCGCAACTACCTGATCGACATGCAGGGCCGTTCCTATCTGGACATGCTCAACAACGTCGCGGTGCTGGGCCATGGCCACCCACGCATGGTTGCCGAGTCGGCGCGGCAGTGGTCACTGCTGAACACCAATTCGCGCTTCCATTACGCGGCGATCACCGAGTTCTCCGAACGCCTGCTGGACCTGGCCCCCGAAGGTTTCGACCGGGTGTTCATGGTCAACAGCGGCACCGAGGCCAACGACCTGGCGATTCGCCTGGCCTGGGCCTACAGCGGCGGGCGCGACCTGCTCAGCGTGCTGGAGGCCTACCACGGCTGGTCAGTGGCTACCGATGCCATCTCCACGTCGATCGCCGACAACCCGCAAGCCCTGGAAACCCGCCCGGACTGGGTACACCCGGTCGAAGCACCGAACACCTTCCGCGGTCGTTTCCGCGGGGCCGACAGCGCCGCCGACTACCTGCAAGACGTCGACGCCAAGCTGGCCGACCTCGACGCCCGTGGCCGTCAGCTGGCGGGCATCATCTGCGAACCGGTGTACGGCAATGCCGGCGGTATCTCGCTGCCCGCAGGCTACCTGCGCGCAGCCTATGCCAAGGTCCGCGCCCGCGGCGGGGTGTGCATCGCCGACGAAGTGCAGGTGGGTTATGGCCGCCTGGGCGAGTACTTCTGGGGCTTCGAGGAACAGGGCGTGGTGCCGGATATCATTACCATGGCCAAAGGCATGGGTAACGGCCAGCCACTGGGCGTGGTCATCACCCGTCGCGAAATCGCCGAGGCGCTGGAGGCCGAGGGCTACTTCTTTTCCTCGGCCGGAGGCAGCCCGGTCAGCTGCCGCATCGGCATGGCGGTGCTGGATGTCATGCAGGAAGAAGGCCTGTGGGACAACGCCCGCGACACCGGGCGCTACTTCAAGGCACGCTTGCAGGCGCTGGTCGACAAGCATCCGCTGGCCGGTGCGGCGCATGGTTCGGGCTTCTATCTGGGGCTGGAGCTGGTGCGCGACCGCGACACCCTGGAGCCGGCCACCGAAGAGACCATGCTGCTGTGCGACCGGTTGCGGGATCTGGGTATCTTCATGCAGCCAACTGGCGACTACCTGAACATCCTCAAGATCAAACCGCCGATGTGTACCAGCCGGGCCAGCGTGGATTACTTTGTTGATTGTATTGACCGGGTGCTGGGTGAAGGGCTGTAGGGTTTTGGGTTGGGGTGTTGGGCTTTAGAGGTTCAGCGCCTGTTAGATCGAGCGCCGCCCGCGCGGCGCATCGCGAGCTGCGCTCGCTCCTACGTTTGTTTCGGGCCAGTAACGCCAGTGGCAGGCGCGCGCGACCGTTTTGTTTGTACGACGCGATAGCAAGCCACGCCCCAAGGCGTTCGCGCGCAGATTCCCCAGGAATGATTGGCCCGAAACAAACGTAGGAGCGAGCGAAGCTCGCGATGCGCCGCGCGGGCGGCGCTCGATCTCCCAGGCGACGCACCTCTACCGCCATACAGGCGGCGCTCGGTCTCCCAGGCGACGCACCTCTACCGCCATACAGGCGGCGCTCGGTCTCCCAGGCGACGCACCTCTCCCACCATACCCTCAAGGCCACACCGCCCGGCATGACGTTGCGTAATGGCCGGGTGTGTTTGCCGTGGGTTTTAGGGGGTGGCAGAAATCGAGCGCCGCCCGCGCGGCGCATCGCGAGCTGCGCTCGCTCCTACGTTTGTTTCTGGCCAGTAACGCCTGTGGCAGGCGCGCGCGACCGTTTTGTTTGTACGACGCAATATCGCGCCAAGCGCCAAGGCGTTCGCGCACAAATCCCACAGGAATGATTGGCCCGAAACAAACGTAGGAGCGAGCGCAGCTCGCGATGCGCCGCGCGGGCGGCGCTCGATCTCACAAACACCGAATACTTCAAACCCTACCCTTCGCAATCCCATCCATTACTATTCGCTCACAACGCCCCAACATCAGGTTCACCGAACATGGCCTTCTCCAGCGACTCCCTGGCAATTTTCCTCGCAGTGCTGGACGCCGGCTCGTTCTCCGCCGCCGCCCGCAAGCTGGGCCGCGTACCTTCAGCCGTGAGCATGGCGATCGCCCAGCTTGAGGCCGAGCTGGACCTGCCGCTGTTCGACCGGGCCACGCGCAAGGCCCTGCCCACCAGCGCAGCCCTGGCCCTTGAACCCCAGGCCAGGCAGGTGATCTGCCAGCTCAACCTGCTCGACGCCCAGGCCCTGCAACTGCACCAAGGCCTGGAAAAACGCCTGACCATCGCCATGGCGCCCGAGTTGCAGACCGGCCCCTGGAACCAACCGCTGGAAATCCTCGCCCAGGCATTTCCCAGCCTGGAAGTCGAGGTACGTTCGGCCACCCAGACCGAGGCCATTCGCCTGCTGCATGACGGCAGTGTGCAATTGGCCCTGGTGTTCGAACGGCCCGGCATCGACGAGCGCGAGTCATTCCTCGAAGCCGGCAGCCAACTGCTGGTGGCCGTAGCGTCACCGCGCCATCCGGCCGGGCAGAACAGCGGTACGCCACTGCCGGAGGAGGCCTTTGCCGAACAACGGCAGATCATCGTGGCCTCGGGCAAGGCCACCGGATCGGACCCGCGCATGGTCCTGTCCCGGCGCATCTGGCTGACCGACAGCTACCTGGCCACGCTGGATCTGGTGCAGTCCGGGCTGGGCTGGGCCTACCTGCCGCAGCCATTGGTTGAACCGCTGATTGCCTCGGGCGCACTCGCCGAGGTGCGCTTCGACAATATGGCCAGCCGACTGCGCTTGTGGGTAGACATTATCTGGATCAAGTCGCGCCCGTTGGGCCTGGGCGCGCGGCGCTACCTGGAAGTCATGCGCCAGCTGTTCGAGAAGGAACCCCCCAGGGCCTGATATCCCTTGTGCGAGACCCTGCCCAGCAGGCGCCCGACGAACCCTTTGGGCTGTGGGAGCGGATTATGCTGTCGGCGCTACCAACCTGTACCCAACCCCCGCCTCGGTAATGATGAACCGCGGCGCCGTGGGGTCATCGCCCAGTTTCTGTCGCAGATGCCCGACCACGATCCGCAGGTAGTGGGTATCCTCCGCATGGGTAGGCCCCCAGATATCCTTGAGCAGCTGCTGCTGGGTAATCACCCGCCCGGGGTGCCCGGCCAACAGCGCCAGCAACGCATACTCCTTGCGCGTCAATGCCACCTCCACACCATCGAGCGTCACCCGCCGGAAGGCAAAATCCACAGTCAGCGGCCCAAAGCAGGCCGCCACTTCCGAGCCGCCAGCTTGTGGCACCTGGCGCAGCAAAGCCCGCACCCGCGCGAGAAACTCCTGGATACCGAACGGCTTGGTCACATAGTCATTGGCGCCACCATCCAGCGCATCGACCTTCTGCACTTCACTGGCACGCACCGACAACACCATCACCGGCACTGCACTCCATTCGCGCAACTCACGCAGTACCTGCTGGCCGTCCATGTCCGGCAGCCCCAGGTCGAGCACCACCAGATCCGGCTTGCCCAGTGCCGCCTGGGCCAACCCTTCGGCACCGGTGGCTGCCTCCAGCACCTTGTAGCCTTGCGAGGCCAGGCTGATACGCAGGAACTTGCGGATCTGCGGTTCATCGTCGATGACCAACAGGGTGGCGGACTGGCTCATGGGGTTTCGCTATCGGCTTCAGGTTGAGGAGGCAGCGGCAAGCATAAAGTGATGCTGGTGCCTTGGCCATCAATGCCTTCGCCCACCAGAATCTGCCCGCCATGGGCACCGATCATGCCCTGGCAGATAGCCAGGCCCAGCCCGGTACCCTGCCCACCGCGGTCACCACGGGCGGCGGTATAGAACATGTCGAAGATCTTCTCGCGGTCGGCCACGGGAATGCCGGGGCCCTGGTCGCTGACGGTCAGGCGCAACTGGTCGTCATGCACGGCCACCTGCAGCTCAAGCCGACCATTGGCCGGCGAAAAGCGTGCGGCGTTTTCCAGCACGTTGACCAGCGCCTGCTCGATCAACGCCGCATGCACGAACAGCAATGGCAGCTCGGCCGGTACGTCCGTGTGCACACGCAGCGGCGCCAGCACCACCCGCAAGCGGTTGAGCGCACTGCCGACGATGTCCGCCGGGGCCACCCAGTCGCGGGCCAGCTTGAGGCCGCCATGGCCCAGGCGGGTCATGTCCAGCAGGTTCTGGATGTAGCGATCAAGACGCTCGGCCTCGTTGCGGGTGCCTTCCAGCAACTCGCGGCGGTCTTCAGCCGGAATCGCGTCGCCCAACGCCAGCAGGCTGTCGATGCTGCCACGCATGGCGGTCAACGGCGTGCGCAAGTCATGGGATACGGAGGCCAGCAGGGCACTGCGCAGTTGCTCGGTTTCGCCGTGCAGGCGTGCGGCTTCCAACTGTTCAGCCAAGCGTGCGCGGGCCAGGGCCTGGGCCAAGGGCTGGCCAAGAGCAGTGAGCAGGCGCCTGCGAGGGTCGCTGAGCGGCCGCCCGGTGCGCGGGCGCACGCCCAGCAACGCCAGAGGCTGCTCGTCCACCGCCAACGGCCACCACCACCAGCGGCCTTCGGGCAGGGTATCGCTGCCGTGGCCAGCGGCCTGCACGTGCTGCCAGGCCCAATCGGCAGCAGCCCGTTCGGTGTCGCTGAAAGTGTGGGCTTCCCCACTGGCCACTTGCAACTGGCCTTCGGCGTTGCGCTCCAGCAAGCACACCTGGGTGTCCTGCCAGCCGCCCAGGTGCTGGCCGGCAGCCTTGAATATGGCTTGGCGATCGGTGGCTACCGTCAACCGGCGAGACAGGTCGAGCAACTGGCTGGTCTGCGCCTGGGTCTCGCGCAGCGCCTGCAACTGCCGACGCTGACGCGCGGCCAGGTTGCCGGTGAGCGCAGCCATCAACAGAAAGAACACCAGCGTCAGCACATCTTCTTCGCGCTGAATGCTGAACGAGAAGTTGGGCGGTATGAACAGGAAGTCATAGACCAGGAACGACAGCGCAGCGCAGGCCAGCGCAGGTCCCAGGCTACTGCGCACCGCCACCAGCAGCACCGCCGCCAGGAACACCAACGAGATATTGGGCAATGCGAGCACACTGGACACCGCCCAGGCCAGGCCCGCAGCCATCACGGTGGCCAGCAGCGCCAGCAGGTAATGACGCCACACCCACACCCGCCGCACCGCCGAACGCGGCGCTGGCGGCTGCACATCACGGTCCAGCACGTTGATTTCCAGGCCATGACTCTCGCGCAGCAGCCGCGCCGCCACACCGGTGCCGAACAAACGCCTGCGCAGACGGTCACGGGACTGCCCGACCAGCACCAGGCTGGCCCGCCGCTCGGCAGCATGCTGAATCAGCGTGCGGGCCACTTCACCAGCACGCAGCAGCACCACTTCCCCGCCCAGTCGCTCGGCCAGTTGCTGAGCGGCCTGCAAACGATGCCGTGCGGTTTCGTCACGTAGCCGGCCGTTGTCCACATGCACCAGGCTCCAGGGCAGGTGGCGACGCTGGGCCACGCGGCTGGCATGGCGCACCAGGCGTTCGGCCTGGTCGTCACCGTCTATGCCCACCAGCAACCGGCCGCGCAAGGCCGGCGCTTCCTGGCCGCGCTGACGATAGCCGTGGGCCAGGTCGGCATCGACCTGAGCAGCGGCGGTCTGCATGGCCAGCTCGCGCAGGGCGGTGAGGTTGGTTTGCGAAAAGAACGCATCAATGGCCGCCCGAGCCTGCTCGGGCACGTACACCTTGCCTTCACGCAGGCGTTCGAGCAGCTCTCGCGGTGGCAGGTCGATCAGCACCAGCTCGAAGGCTTCCTGCAGCACCCAGTCCGGCAGGGTCTCGCGCACCTGCACGCCGGTAATGTCGCGGACCTTGTCGTTGAGGCTTTCCAGGTGCTGGACGTTGACCGTCGTGAATACATCAATGCCAGCGGCCAACAGTTCCTGTACGTCCTGCCAACGCTTGGCGTGGCGGCTGCCGGGGGCGTTCGTGTGGGCCAGTTCGTCCACCAGGGCCAAGGCCGGCGCGGCCCGCAGCAGGCCGTCGAGGTCCATCTCCTCGAGGGTGACACCGCGATACTGGCTGCGCAGTAGAGGTTGCTGTTGAAGGCCCGCGAGCAGCACCTCGGTTTCAGCGCGGCCGTGGGTTTCGACAACGCCGGCCAGCACCTTCACGCCCTGGCGTTGCTGGGCGTGGGCGGCCTGAAGCATGGCGAAGGTCTTGCCGACGCCAGGGGCGGCGCCGAGGAACACCTTTAGCCGGCCCCGGCCATTTCGCGGGAGGTTGGCCAACAGCGCATCGGCGCGGGTGGAGTCACTCATGTTTCATCCTTCAGAAGGGACGGCGGTCGACTGATGGCCAGCTTTCCAGGCCTTCGCGGGCAAGCCCGCTCCCGCAGGAAATCGCCCACTTCGAAAGGAGCGCTGTTCCTGTGGGAGCGGGCTTGCCCGCGAAGGGCCGCAAAGCGGTCCCAGTATCAGTGGCTCAGTTGCTCAAGCGCCTGGTTCAACGCCAGCACATTGACCACCGGCGGGCCGATCAATGGGTGGAGGGTGGCCTGTTCCAGCAAGGCTTGCAAGCGCTCGACCGGCAACTGCCGTGCCGCCGCCACCCGCGGGATCTGATAGGCCAATGCCTCCGGTGGCAAGTGCGGGTCCAGGCCGCTGCCCGAGGTAGTCAGCAGCGCCTGCGGCACTGGCCCTTGCTGTGCCTGATACAACGCGGCCGCATCGCTCCTTACCCGCTCAGCCAGCGCCGGGTTGCTCGGCGACAGGTTGCTGGCGCCGCTGGCCACGGTCGCGTAGGCACCTGCCGAGGGCCGCGAGTGGAACCAGCCATCGCCCTGGAAGTCCTGGGCGATCAATGCCGAACCCCGCACCTGCCCTTGCGCATCGCGCACCAGGCTACCGTTGGCCTGGTTCGGGAAAGCGACCTGAGCAATACCGGTCACCGCCAGCGGATACAGGGCGCCAGTCACCAGGGTCATCAACAAAGCCAGGCTCAATGCCGGGCGTAGATAAGCAGTCATGGTGGCCTCCTCAGACCAGGTTCAGGGCATTGAGCAGCAGGTCGATCAGCTTGATCCCGGCAAACGGCACCACAATGCCACCCAACCCGTAGATCAACAGATTGCGCCGCACTCACCGCCTGCACGCGCACGCCACGTAGCGCCAGCGGGATCAGCACGATGATGATCAGCGCGTTGAACACAATGGCCGACAGGATCGCGCTCTGCGGGCTGGCCAGTTGCATCAGGTTGAGTACGCCCAGTTGCGGGTAGATGGCAGCGAACAGCGCCGGCAGGATGGCGAAGTATTTGGCCACATCGTTGGCAATGGAGAATGTGGTCAGCGCACCACGGGTGACCAGCAGCTCCTTGCCGACCTGTACTACGTCCAGCAGCTTGGTAGGGTCGCTGTCCAGGTCGACCATGTTGGCGGCCTCCCGCGCAGCCTGAGTGCCATCGTTCATGGCCATGCCTACGTCAGCCTGGGCCAGCGCCGGGGCGTCGTTGGCACCGTCGCCGCACATGGCAACCAGGCGGCCGTCATTCTGCTCCTGGCGAATACGCGCCAGCTTCTTCTCGGGCGTGGCTTCGGCCAGCACGTCATCTACCCCCGCTTCGGCGGCGATGGCAGCTGCAGTCAGCGGGTTGTCGCCGGTCACCATCACCGTGCGGATGCCCAGCTTGCGCAGCTCGGCGAAGCGCTCGCGGATGCCAGGCTTGACCACATCCTTGAGGTGAATCACGCCCAGCAAGCGCTTGTCGACGCACACCAGCAACGGTGTGCCGCCACTCTGCGCAATGCGTTCGACTTCGCGGGCCAGCGCCGCCGGCATTTCCAGGCGTTGCATACCGACGAATGCCAGCACCGCATCGACGGCGCCCTTGCGGTAGCGGTGCTGCTGGAAGTCGATGCCCGACAGGCGTGTCTCGGCACTGAAGGCCACCGCTTCGAACTGCCCGGCAGGCGGCTCGACAAAGTCGTGCAACTGGCGCAGGTACTCGACAATCGACTTGCCTTCGGCGGTGTCGTCGGCCAGCGAGGCCAGCAAGGCGCCCTCCCCCAGTTCCTTGGCGGTAATGCCCGGTGCCGCATGCAGTGCGCTGCAGCGGCGGTTGCCGAAGGTGATGGTGCCGGTCTTGTCGAGCATCAGTGTATGCACGTCCCCGGCCGCCTCGACGGCGCGGCCCGAGCGGGCAATGACATTCAGCCGTACCAGCCTGTCCATGCCGGCGATGCCGATGGCCGACAGCAGGCCGCCGATGGTGGTGGGAATCAGCGTCACCAGCAGCGCGGCCAGGAAGATCAGCGGCAGGCTGCCACCCACGAAGTGGGCGAACGGCTGCAAGGTCACCACCACGATCAGGAAAATCAGGGTCAGGCCGATCAGCAGGATGTCGAGGGCGATTTCGTTCGGGGTCTTTTGCCGCTTGGCACCTTCGACCAGGGCGATCATGCGGTCCAGGGTCGACTCGCCCGGGTTGCTGGTGATGCGGATAAGCAGCCAGTCGGAGACCAGCCGCGTGTTGCCGGTCACCGCCGAGCGGTCGCCACCTGATTCGCGTATTACCGGCGCGGACTCACCGGTAATGGCGGCCTCGTTGACGGCCGCAATGCCTTCAAGTACCTCGCCGTCGCCGGGGATCATTTCGCCGGCGACCACGCGTACCACATCATCCTTGCGCAGTGCGCTGGCAGCCACCGTCTCGTAGCTGCCATCACGCTGGCGACGCTGAGCGGTCAGGCCCTGGCTGCCGGCCTTGAGGCTGTCGGCGCGGGCCTTGCCCCGGCCCTCGGCCAACGCCTCGGCGAAGTTGGCAAACAACACGGTGAACCACAGCCATAGGGCGATCTGCACCGCAACGCCGGTGCTCACACCGCCGCCGGGCGCAAAGCACAGCACGGTGGTCAGTACTGCGGTCAGGGCCACCACCAGCATTACCGGTGAGCGCTTGAGCTGACGCGGGTCGAGCTTGACGAACGCCTGCACCAGCGCCGGGCGCCACAGCGCGGCGAAGCGGGTCTGGTCCTTGGCGCTGTGCCGGCTATTCACTTCAGGAATGGGCATGTTCATGATCGGTCCTCAAAAACCCAGGCTAAGGTGTTCGGCGATTGGCCCAAGGGCCAGGGACGGCAGGAAGGTCAGGCCACCGACCAGCAGGATGGTCACCAGCAGCAAGCCGGTGAACAGCGGGCCGTGGGTGGGGAAGCTGTTCTGCCCCAGCGGCGCGCTTTTTTTCGCCGCCAGGCTGCCGGCCAACGCCAGTATCGGCAGGATGTAGCCGAAGCGGCCGATGAGCATGGCCAGGCCGATCATCAGGTTGTGATACACGGTGTTGGCACCAAAGCCGGCAAAGGCCGAGCCGTTGTTGGCCGAGCCCGAGGTGTAGGCGTACAGCAACTGGCTGAAACCATGCGCCCCCGGGTTGGTGACCGCCCCGGCCGGGCCGGGCAAGCTGGCGGCGATGGCGCCAAGTACCAGCACACCGACCGGCATCACCAGCAGCGTTGCCACCAGCAGTTGCACCTCACGGGCCTGCAGTTTCTTGCCCAGGTATTCCGGCGTGCGACCAATCATCAGCCCGGCCAGGAACACCGCGATCAGCACGAACAGCAACATGCCGTACAGCCCGGCGCCAACGCCGCCGAAGATCACCTCGCCGACCATCATGTTGACCATCGCCACCATGCCGGTCAGCGGGTTGAGGCTGTCGTGCATGGCGTTGACCGAACCGTTGGAGGCAGCGGTGGTGGTGACCGCCCACAGCACCGAACCAGTGGTGCCGAAGCGGCTTTCCTTGCCCTCCAGGGGGGCGGTCTGCTGCACCTGGGCGCTTTCCAGCGCTGGGTTCGGCTGGTGCTCGGACCACAATGCCGTGCTGCCTCCGATCAGGAACAGGGCAAGCATGCAGGCGAGGATGGCGCGGCTCTGGCGCAGGTCCTTCACGTAGTGACCGAAGGTGAACACCAAAGCCACCGGAATGAGGATGATCGACGCCACCTCGAACAGGTTGCTCCAGGCCGTAGGGTTTTCGAACGGGTGCGACGAGTTGACGCCGAAGAAGCCGCCGCCATTGGTACCCAGCTGCTTGATGGCGATCTGGCTGGCGGCCGGCCCTAACGGAATGGTCTGATCGCCACCTTGCAAGGTCAGCGCGTGGGCGTAGTCGGCAAAGGTCTGCGGTACGCCCTGCCAGACCAGCAGCAGCGCCAGCAGCACGCACAGCGGCAACAGGCCATAGAGGGTGGCACGAGTCATGTCGACCCAGAAGTTGCCCAGCGTCGTCGCACTGCGCCGGGCGATACCGCGGCACAGGGCAACCAGCACGGCCAGGCCGGTGGCAGGGCTGACAAAGTTCTGCACGGTCAGGCCAAGCATCTGGCTCAGGTAGCTGACCGACGCCTCACCGCTATAGGCCTGCCAGTTGGTATTGGTAACGAAACTGACGGCGGTGTTGAACGCCAGTGACCATTCCTGGCCAGGCAGGTGCTGTGGGTTGAGTGGCAGGTAGCCCTGCAACAGCAGCACGCTGAACAGCAGCAGGAAGCCGACCAGGTTGAACGCCAGCAGGGCCAGAGCGTATTGCCGCCAGTCCTGCTCCTGGTTGGCGTTCACACCTGCCAGCCGGTAACAGCCCTGCTCGACCGGGCCCAGCACAGGCGTCAGCCAGGTACGCTGGCCCTCCATGACCTTGAAGAAGAACCGCCCAAGCCAGGGTGCCGGTAGCAGCACAATGGCGAAGAATGCCAGGAGCAAGGCGAAATCGTAACTGTGCATGGCCGCTCCCTAGCTGCGATCGGCGCGCAGCAGCGCCACCAGCAGATAAAACGCCAATGCCACTGCCAGCAGCAGTGACAGCCCGTCGAGCATGTTCATATGTGGTTCTCCCCGTGTTACGGCTTGGGCCGCTTTAGGGAAATTGTCCGAGGGAGGGGCGTAAAGGGGCGAGAGCGGGGTGTGGGGGTGGGTATAAAGAATGCGTAAAAATCAGCGTTGTGGTCTGCCTGTAACGGCCTCTTCGCGGGCACGCCCGCTCTCCCACAGGCACTGCACAGCCTTCAAGGCCTGTGTGGTACCTGTGGGAGCGGGCAAGCCCGCGAAAGGGCCGTTACAGGCTTACTGTTGTGGCGGCTGCTGAGCCGCGTTACGGCTCCAGTCCAGCAACAGGCTGTAGCCGACCGCCAGCAAGGTCGGCCCGATGAACAGGCCAATGAAGCCAAAGGCAAGCAAGCCACCGAACACGCCCAACAGCACGATCACCAGCGGCAGGTTGCCGCCACGGCTGATCAGATACGGCTTGAGCACGTTGTCCACGCCACTGATGACGAAGGTGCCCCAGACGCCCAGGAACACTGCCATGCCGTATTCGCCCTTCCACACCAGCCAAGCGGTGGCCGGGATCCAGGCCAGCGGCGGCCCCATGGGGATGAGGCTGAGCATGAAGGTCACCAACCCCAGCACGATCGCCCCGGGCACCCCCGCGATCAGGAAGCCGATCAGCGCCAGGATGGCCTGCGCGGCCGCCGTGCCGATCACCCCGTTGACCACCCGCTGCACGGTAGCGGCTACCAGCTCGAGGTAATACTCGGCGCGCTCGCCCATCAGCCGGTGCAGCAAGCGCAGCACGAATGCCGCCAAGCGTGGCCCGTCGCGGTAGAAGAAGAACACGAACACCAGGCTCAGGGTCAGTTCCAGCACGCCGCTGCCAATCTGTGCGCTGCGAGCCAGCAACCAGTTACCCACCTGCCCAAAGTAAGGCTTGATCGAGGCAAGCAAGGCTGCACCTTGCTGGTCAAGCGATTGCCAACCGTTGACCAGGCGCTCGCCAACGAAGGGTATGCCGCCCAGCCAGGCCGGCGCATCGGGCAGGCCGTCGACCTGCACATCACGCACAAACGCCGTAGCATCGCGAATGTGATCGGCCAGGTTGAACCCCAGCCACACCAGCGGCAGTGCCACAATCAGGATCCAGGCCGTGGTCAGCAGGCCCGCTGCCAGCGTCTCACGCCCCCCCAACAGGCGCGTGAGGAAGCGCATCAACGGCCAGCTGGCAAAGGCCAGGATGGCCCCCCACAGCAATGCCGATATGAACGGTGCCATCACCCACAGGCCAGCACCGAGCAACGCCACCAGCAGAATCTGGACCAGCAGGCGATCATTGTTAATCATGATGGTGCTCGTTCAACGGATCAGTTCAAGGTGCAGGCCGTCTGCAGGCGCACTGCCGACTTCAAGGCGGCGGCTACGCACCCCGGCCTTGACCAGCGCCTCGCGCCAGGCCTCAGCCTGGGCGCCACTGAGGCTGACGCGCAAGCTGCTGTCGAGGTTCAGGCTGCGGGCCAGCAGGTTTACCCAGGTGTCTTGCGGCGCGGCAAGGTCAGGGTAGTCGAGCTTGCCGGTGTCGAGCATTTCGCGCAGCACCGTGGCAGCGGTTGGCAGCAGCTCGCCCAGCGGGCTGTCTGCGATAAACTCTTCCACATGCAGGTAGGCACGGCGGTTGCCACGGGTAACGCTGTACAGCGCGACCAGGGTGTCGGCCTCTTCTGCCGAGCGGCGTAGCAGAATGAACGCCTGCTGCTCATCGCCACCGTTGAGGCGGGCATTGGCGAATACATCATTGGCCCACAGGCTGGCCTCACCGCAATCACGCCCCTGGCACCAGAACAACGGGTAGCCACCGTCGCGTACAAGTGCTTCGCGGGCACTGGTGAAGGCCTCACGGGCAGTACGCTCGACGGGCAATTCGTAGGTCACCGAGCTGACCTGACCGCGGCTCTCGACCTTGTCATCGACCCGCAGGCGGCCACTGATCTTGCGCAACGGGCCCATCGGGTAGACCCGCTCCTGCTCGACGGCCGGGCGTTGATCGACCACCTTGGCGTCCTGCGGTACCGGCAGGCTACCGGCCCAAAGCACGGGGCTGGCGAGCACCAGGCAGGCTGCCAGGGCAGTGCGAATGGAAACAGGCGCGCTCATTGGCGAACCAGGCGGCGTTCAGCGCCGAATTGAAGCTCCAGGATGTCTGGCAGTTGCATGGTTGTCTCCCTGTTCAACCCGCCAAGCCTCGACACTTGTCCGGTGCAAGTCAAGCAAAGCCAAAGAAGCGATTGATACAGTCTGCGACAAGGACTGCGCCCTGCGCATCGTTCAGGTGCAGGTGATGGCCGCCGGGCAGCGTCACCTGTTCAAAGGGTAGCTGCTCCAGCAACCCCGTGTGGCGTGCCAGCATGCCGTCGGCAGCCACCACCAACAGCGCCGGGCAACTCACCCGCCGCACATAGGCCATGGCCTGGGCCTCGCTCAGGCGCACCGGCGAGGGCAGGGTCAAGCGGCTGTCGCTGCGCCAGCTGTAGCCACCGGGCACCGGCATCAGGCCACGCTGGGCCAGCAGCTCGGCCGCCTCACGGCTGACCGCGACCATGCCTTTCATCCGGGCTTGCACACCGGCTTCCAATGTCGCGTACACCGACTTGCGTTTGCCATCCAGCCGCAACTGGGCTTGCAGTGCCATCCCTAAGCGCTCGCCGGCGTCCTGCTCGGCGCCGGTCGGCGGGATGACGCCGTCGATCAACGCCAGGTGACTGACCCGATCGGGCAATGCCCCGGCCAGTTGCACCGAAATGATCGCGCCCAACGAATGCCCCAGCAGGGCGAAACGCTGCCAGCCCAGTTGCTCGGCCACTCGCAGCACGTCATGGGCATAGTCGGCCAGGGCATAACTGGCGCCGAGCGGGCGGTGCTCCGAATAGCCATGGCCGGCCAGGTCCAGGGCGACGATGCGCAGCCCTTTCAGTTGCGGAGCCAGGCGGGCAAAGCTGTTGGCGTTGTCCAGCCAGCCATGCAGGGCAATCACCGGCAGCCCGTCTTCGGGGCCGAACAGGTGTGCAGCCAGTTCGATATGGCCCAGGCTCAGGCGAATCTCCTCAACGTGCGCGCTCATGCCTGGCTCCAGCGGTCGAACAGGCCCTTGATCAGGCTGGCAGTGTCGGTCGGGCGCTCCAGCGGGAACATGTGCCCACCCGGTACACTGTGGTATTCACCTTTAGGCATGCCACGCACAGCCAAAGTGTGGTGGCGACGGATGACGTTGCTACGGTTGCCGCGCACCATGGCCAGCGGCACCTGCAACTGGCGCGCGGGGGCGGGGCTGGTATGCGGGATGCTGCGGTAGATGCTGATTTCGGTAGCAGGATCGAAGCGCAACTGTAGCCCCTGCTCCACCGCCTGCAGGCCATGTTCCAAATAAGCGTCGAGGCAATCGGGATCGAAATGGCGGAACAGTGATTTGCCCGCGAAATAATCCCGGGCGCTGTCGCGGTCGTTGAAGGTTTCGCGACGCCCCAGGGTGCGCCCGGCCGGTGTGATGCGGTCGATGAAACCAAAGCGCTTGGCTGTGCGCAGCAGCCACTGATCCGCGCGGGTGAGCACTGGAGAGTCGAGCATTACCAGCCCCCGGTAGTACTCGGGGCAGCGTAATGCCGCATGCAGGTGCAACACCCCACCCAGCGAATGGCCAACGCCCCAGACTGGCTGGTCCTGCTGCGCCAGGTGATGCAACAGTTCATCGACCAGGCTTTGCCAGTTTTCGTCCACGGGAAAGCGCGGGTCATGCCCATGCTGGGCCAGGTGCTGCACCTGATAGTCCGGCGCCAGCGCTGCAAACAGCTTGCCGTAGGTGGCCGATGGAAAACCGTTGGCATGGGCGAAGAAGATCTGCTGCGACATGGCGCCTGGTCCAGAGCGGAGTGATGGCCCATTGTCGGCATCAGCGGGCGGTTCGGCAATGTCCATAAAGGTCATCGGCGAGGGGGATCAGGTCATGCCGAGCGGTCGAAACTGCTCAGCGACCGCCGCAGGCAAGCCTGCATGTAGGCCACTTGGCTCTCCAGCGCCTCGCGGGCCAGGCGCTGGCCCTGGTAGTCCAGTTGCAGGCGGCGCAAGGCCAGACAACTGGTTTGCAGCAGGTGCGAGACCCGCAGGCAGGCGTCCTGCAGTGTACGCAGGTCCTGTTCGCATTGTTGCCTCGCCGTGGGCTCCAGCCTGGGGTTGTCGCTCACCTTGCGCATCAGGTGGTAAAACCTGGCATCGGCCGATTCGCGCAGCAGGCTGTATTGGGCGAAATCCAGCGAAGTACCTTGGTCAACCTGTTCCAGGGTGGGTTGCAGGTCCAGACAGCGCAACAGTTCCAGCATTTCACCCCTCATTTGCCATTCCCTGATATTTGCCGTGAGGCAACGCTAGCAAGCGGTGGTGAAACACGACAACTGACAAAAATGCCAGTTGCCTTATCGATCATTACCCACGCCAGCATTTAGACCCGGGCGAGACAGCGGCCTGCACAAGCCATCGCAAGTTCAAGCGGGTGAGTGGATGGCCCGAAGCGTCATCAGCCCGGCCAGCGGCCAGTCACCTTCCAGCTCCGCCAGGCTGGCAGTGCTCATGGCCGCCGGCTGTTGCTTGTGACCGTGCTCCAGCGCACCTACCAGGGTACCCACCAGCGGCTGATGGCTGACCAGTAGTACATGCTCAAGCCCCAGGCGTTCGATTTCACCGATGACCTGCTGCACATCACCCTCTGGCGTCAGCCAGGGCACGGTGCGCACCGGTTCGACGAAGCCCAGGGTGTCATGTACCAGCGTGGCTGTCTGCTGGGCGCGTACGTAAGGGCTGGCGAAAATCGCCTGCAATGGCTGCCCGATCAGGCGAGCAGCACTGTGCAGCACCTGCTCGCGACCATGGGCCGTCAGCCGGCGCTCGGCGTCTGTATTGGCTCGCGGCTCAGCTTCACCGTGGCGCAGTACCCACAGCTTCACAGCTTGGGTTCCTCGTCACGCACCGGGTGGGGTGCCGGCGCCACGGCGTGCGCGGCTTCGCCTTCCGGCGCACGCGGGGCAGGCCAGTCAGCGAACGGCCATGGCTTCTGGTCGCTGTGGAAACTGCCGAAGCGGCCGATCTGTGCCAGGTACTGGCTCAGGCTGTCGCCGAAGTTCATGAGACTGGCGTTGGGCGCCCCATACACCAGTCGGTAGATCAGCTGTACCAGCACCAGACCACCCAGCAGCACCTCGGCCAGTTGCCATACCACCAGGAACACCAGCATCCACAGCACCCGCAGGATGATCGACTCGCGCTGGGCGCGTTCGGGCGTATCGTTCATGTGTTGCTCCTTGCTCGTGTCAGAGCCGCAAGGGCTCAGTTGAAACCGCTGATGGAAATGAAATCGACATCGGTCTTGGGCTCGGCGCGCATCAGGTGCTCGATCACCTGGTTCAACGTGCGGCCTTCGAACAGGATGGCATGCAGGCCAGCGACCAGCGGCATGTACACCTGCACTTGCTGGGCTTTGGTCTTGAGCACCTTGAGCGTGTTGACACCCTCGGCCACTTCGCCCAGGCGGTTGACCGCCTCTTCCAGGCTTTGGCCCTGACCCAGTGCGTAGCCAACCTGATAGTTGCGGCTCTTGGGCGAGGAGCAGGTGACGATCAGGTCACCGACACCGGCCAGGCCGAGGAAGGTCATGGGGTTGGCGCCCTGGCTGACGGCGAAGCGGGTCATCTCGGCCAAGGCCCGGGTAATCAACATGCTCTTGGTGTTCTCGCCCATCCCCAAGGCCACCGCCATGCCGGCGATGATCGCGTAGACGTTCTTCAGTGCCCCGCCCAGTTCGACGCCGAAACGGTCGGCACTGGCGTAGACGCGGAAGGTGCGCCCATGCAGCACGGCCTGTACCTGCTGGCACAGTTTTTCGTGCTCACTGGCCACCACTGTGGCAGTCAGTGCATGTTCGGCGATTTCGCGCGCCAGGTTAGGCCCCGACAAAACGCCGATGCGCGCCTCGGGGGCGATTTCTTCGAGGATCTGGCTCATCAGCTTGAAGCTTTGCGCTTCGATGCCCTTGGTCAGGCTGACCAGGCCTTTGCCGCGCAGCAGTTCGGCATGGGGTGCCAATACGCTGCGCAAGGCACTCGATGGCAGGGCAACAAAGATCAGCTCACTGGCCTGCAGGGTGGCCAGCAGGTCGTTGACCGGCTCAACCCCATCGTGCAAGCGGATGCCCTTGAGGTAGCGCGGATTCTCGCGATTCACACGCATGGCCTCGGCCTGCGCCGGATCGCGCATCCATTGGCGCACCGGCACACCGTTTTCCGCCAGCAGGTTCGCCACGGCGGTGCCGAAGCTGCCGCCGCCCAGAACCGCAACAGGTTGCTGTTCAGTCATATCCAATCCATTAAAGCCAAAAGTTAGTGGCGACCCCGCCATTATACGGCTCGCCTGCCATGCGCCAAGGCTAGCAACGCAGATGACACTGTCATGGCCACATTGCAACAAATGCAGAAGCGAGCTTGCTCGCGATGCGCCGCGCGGGGCGGCGTTCGATTTCCGCCCCCGTGAAAGCGTCAAGACAGGCACGCTGCAAAACCGCTGCAGATCACTGGAAAATACGCCAAGGTCAGTTACCATGCCTGTTTCAATCCTGAAACAAAGGCAGCCCCGTGTTCCCTGGCACGCCCCCTTACCCGCGCCTGCTGTTATTGACCGCCCTGCTCGGCAGTCAGGCCATGGCCGACGACCTGTTCATCGACAATACCGATCTGCCACAGGTTCTGACCGCCACACGCCTGAAACAATCCCCCGCCGCTGTACCGGGCAGCATGACCGTACTCGACAGCGAACTGATTCGCGCCAGCGGTGCCCGTGACATCCCCGAACTGCTGCGTCTGGTACCGGGCATGATGATCGGCTACGGTGCCGGTAATCAACCCACGGTCAACTACCACGGCAGCAACGTCAACGACGCACGGCGCATGCAGGTACTGATCGATGGCCGCTCGGTGTATCGCGCAGGCCTGGCCACGGTGGACTGGAGCGACATCCCTTTGGCCATGGAGGATATCGAGCGCATCGAGGTATTCCGCGGGCCGAACACAGTCAGCTATGGCGCCAACGCATTGATGGCGGTGGTCAACATCCTCACCCGCCGCCCCGCTGACAGCCATGGTACGCGGCTGAAAGTGACGCGCGGCCAGGACGGCATCAACGACTTCTATGCCAGCCACGGCTTCGGCTGGGACGGCGGCGACATGCGCCTGTCGCTGTCAGGCCAACAGGACGACGGCTTCGATGAGAACCAGTTCGGCCAGGACTACCGCGACAGCCGCCGCCTTACCCGCCTCAACCTCAGCGCCAACCACAACCTGGCAGTCGACCAGACCCTGGAGTGGCAACTGGCGGCCAAGGAAGGCAGCAATCAGCGGCCCTACACCTACCAGCCAGTGTTCCAGAAGTACGAGTCCGGGAACAATGCCGACGTCAACGCCAAGGACTATGCGGGCTCGTTGCGCTGGACCAAAGACTTCAGCGCCGAACACAGCCTTTATATCCAGGGCTCAGCCCAGCATTTCGATCGCCAGCAAGTGTGGCGCGCCTGTGATGCCTTGCAGTCGTTCAGCCCCGAACTGACCCAGCTGTGGCAGTTGAACCCCGACTTTGCCGAAAAAGTGGCGCGCGGGGTTGCCTTGGGCAACCTGCCCACGACCAGCGACCCGGTGCTGAGTGCGCTCTCCGACAAAGTGCAGGCGCAATGGAAGGCCGGTGGCAGCCAGCCGGTCTGCGGCGATGTGGACCAGAGCACCCGTGAAACCCGCTATGACCTGGAAATCCAGGACACCCTGAGCCTGACCGACAGCCTGCGTCTGCTCAGTGGCATGAACTACCGCTATGACCGCGCCGACTCGCAGACCTACTTCAACGGCAGCATCGACGACCAGACCTGGCGTCTGTTCGGCCAGCTGGAATGGCGGGCTGACGAGCACTGGATACTGCAAGGTGGGGCCATGTTCGAAGACTCGCGCCTGTCTGGCAGTTCGCTGACCCCGCGCGTCGCGGTCAACTACCTGATCACCCCGCGCCACGGCCTGCGTGCGGTGTACTCCGAAGCGGTGCGCTCGCCCGACATGTTCGAGAACAACGTCAACTGGAGTTACACGGTCAAGAACCTGACCCCTAATGCATTCGGGCTGCAAAACGGTGAGTACTTCGTCAAGACCCGTGGCCCTGGCGACCTTGAACAGGAGCGCATGCGCTCGCGCGAGCTAGGCTACAACGGCTACTTCAGCGACATCGACCTGAGCCTGGATGTGAAGCTGTTCTACGACGAGATCACCGGCATGATCAGCGAGCCTCTGAGGAACAACCAGTACATCGCCAGCAACGCCAACAAGGCCCGTTTCAGCGGCAGCGAGGCGCAGATGGACTGGCGTCCCACCCTGCGCGACCGCCTGCGCCTGACCTATGCCTACGTCGATGCCTGGGCCAGCAACCCCGACGACCGCCGCCTCAGCGCCCGCAACAGCGGCTCGGCCGGGTGGATGCGCGAATGGGGTGCCGGTTGGTCGAGCGCGCTGTTCTACTACGGCGACGATGCCCTTAACCAGTACCGCTACGAGCGTCTGGACCTGCGCCTGGCAAAACGCTTTCGGGTGTATGGCAGTAACCTGGAACTGGCGGCGCTGTGGCAGCAGCGCCTGGACGATGAACCGACCACTGCCGTGCAGAACCGCTACGACAGCCGTCACCGCCTGAGCGTGAGCGCGGAGCTGGAGTTCTGATGGCCCTGCTGCTGCGCTTGTTGCTGCTGTGCCTGTGGCCGTTGGGGCCTTTGTCCGCCAGCGAAATCCTGCTGGTGGGGGCTGAGGACCAGCCCGGTATCCGCAGCTTCATCGCCGCACTGGAAAGCCGCCGACCGCAAGATCACGTGCAGTTTCAGATCACCGCCAACCTGCCACGCCCAGGCAAGCTCAAAGCCGACCAACGCCTGATCCTGCTCGACAGCGCAGCACTGGAATGGCGCCTGGGGGAAACCGCCGGCCCGCCGGCACTGGTCATGCGGGTCAGCCGGGTACAGGCTGAACAGCGCCTGGGAAAGTCGCGCCCCGCGTTCCTCACACTTTTGTGGAGCGACGCACCGTTGGGACGGCAACTGCGCCTGATACGCTACTTGTTGCCGCAGGCCAGGCGCATTGGCGTGCTGTACGGCGAGCACAGCAGTTTCCTGCTGGACGAACTGCGCCATGCTGCACGGCCGCTAGGCCTGGAGATCGTTGCCCAGGACTGGTCCGATCCGCGTGATAACCGCCCCCTGCAGCATCTGCTGGGCAACAGCGATGTCCTACTGGGCCTGGACGACCCTGACTTGTACAACTCCAAGACTGCAAAGAATCTGCTGTTGAGCAGTTATGGCCGGCAGATGGCGCTGATCGGCCCGAACGCCAGCTTCGTTCGCGCCGGCGCCCTGGCCAGTACCTACAGCGACCAGGACGACTGGTTGTGGGTGCTTGACCAGTTGCTCGATCAGCCGCCGACGCGCTGGCCGCGCAGCCTGTACCCCATGCGCTACGGCGTCAGTGGCAACCAGCAGGTGGCCCGTGCCCTGGGTCTGGAACCGATCGATCAGAACGCCGCCGCCAAGGCCCTGGCCGAGGGAGAACCTACCCCATGAGCAAACGCTTGAGCTGGGACATTCATACCCGCACGCAGATCATCAGCCTCGGCCCCGCCCTGTTACTGACCTTGCTCTTGATCAGCTTCTTTACCTTCGTACGCATCCAGGACCTGCGCCAGGAACTCAACCACACCGGGCAACTGATCGCCAACCAGTTGGCACCGGCGTCGGAGTACGGGGTGATTTCGGGCAACAACGAAGTGCTTGAAGGGCTGATGCGCGCCACCCTCAGCATCCCGCACGTGCGCTTTCTGGAAGTGCAGGACAGCCGCAACCACATCCTGGTGTACGTCGAGCAGTCCGACGAAAGCGCCAACCGCGCGCAACAGGTCGAGGTGTTCCAGGCGCCCATTCGCCTGCAACAAATCCGCCTGGACAACGACTTCCTGCAACAGGGCAAAACCACCCTCCCGGCCATCGGTGACGACTACCTGGGCCGGGTGATTGTCGGCATGTCCGATGACGCCTTCAGTCAGCGCCAGCAGGAAATCGTGATCAAGGCCGGGATCCTGGCGCTGTTCGCCCTGCTGTTCACCTTTTTGCTGGCACGCCGCCTGGCCCTGAGCCTGGCCAAGCCGATCAGCGACATGGGCCACGCGGTCAAGGCTATTCAGCAAGGCGAGTACAACACCCCCCTGCCGGTAGTCGACGACAGCGAGCTGGGCCACTTGGCCCGCCACATCAACAACCTGGCCAGCGCCCTGGAGCAGGCCAGTGATGAACAGAAGCAGGCCATTGCCGAACTGATCCAGGCGCGCGAGGAGGCCGAACAAGCCAACCGCGCCAAATCAGATTTCCTGGCGATGATGAGCCATGAGTTGCGCACGCCGATGAATGGCGTGCTGGGCATGCTGCAACTGCTGGAAACTACACCGCTGAGCAGTGAACAGGCCGATTACACGGCAGTGGCCAGCGAGTCCACCGGGCATTTGCTTAAGGTGATCAACGACATCCTCGATTTTTCGCGCATCGAACGCGCCGCGTTGCAACTGGAACACATCGACTTCAACCTCGGCGAGCTTATCACCAGCAGTGTCCAGTCGTTCCAGCACAGCGCCCAGCAACGCGGCCTGGGCCTGCACCTGCAACTGCCGGCCGGTATCGAGCAGTTGCAGGTGAACGGCGACCCCACGCGCATCCGCCAGATCCTGCTTAACCTGGTGGGCAACGCCCTGAAGTTCACCGAACGTGGCCAAGTGCAAGTCGAGGCACGCTGGCAGGTGCTCGACCGGCAGCTGATCTGGCTGACCTGCAGCGTGCGCGACACCGGCATCGGCATCGACAGCGATCGCCTGGAAATGATGTTCGTCGCCTTCCAGCAGGCCGACAGCTCGATTTCCCGTCGTTACGGCGGCACCGGGCTGGGGTTGTCGATCGCTCGTACCTTGGCCGAGCGCATGGGCGGCAAGCTACGCGGTGAAAGCCGTGAGGGCCTGGGTTCGACCTTCACCCTGGAGATGCCGCTGGCCCTCGCCACCCCTGCCCCCATTCCGCGGACGCCGCCAACAACTGCACAAACGACGGTACCGGACAATGATAAGGTACTGCTGGTGGAGGACAATCCGGTCAACCGGAGTGTCGTAGAAGCCATGCTGCGCAGTCTGGGGGTGCCAGTGTGCACGGCCGAGGATGGCCTCGAAGCCGTCGAACTGGTCGGCCGCCAGCGCTTTGCTGCCGTACTGATGGATTGCCGCCTGCCGCACCTGGACGGCTATGAAGCCACCCGACGCATCCGCCAGTTGCCCAACGGCAAGGGGCTACCGATCATCGCCCTGACCGCCAACGCCTTGCAGGGCGACCGTGAACGTTGCATGGCCGCCGGTATGGACGATTATCTCAGCAAACCCTTGCGCCGCACCGAATTGCAGCGGGTGCTGCAGCACTGGTTACCCGGTCAGACAACCGCGACTGGCGATAAATGCTAAATTGCGGCAGTCTTAAACACTGGACAGGACCTTCATCGGACCTGAAAATAGACGTTTCAGTGCACACCTGTACTTCTTTCACCAGGTGCGCTGTGACTTTCACCACAACGCAATAGTCTACCTGTAGGCTGCCGCCTCGAAGCGCTTGGTTTTCGAGCCGGCCGGGAAGATTCATCCCCTGCCGCAGGGGGTTATTGAGGAGCTCGCATGACCAAACAACACGCCTTTACTCGGGAAGACCTGCTGCGCTGCAGTCGCGGTGAGCTGTTCGGCCCAGGTAATGCGCAACTGCCCGCGCCGAACATGCTGATGGTCGATCGCATCACCCATATCAGCGAAGAAGGCGGCAAGTACGGCAAAGGTGAGTTGGTCGCCGAGCTGGATATCAACCCGGACCTGTGGTTCTTCGCCTGCCATTTCGAAGGCGATCCGGTAATGCCGGGCTGCCTGGGCCTCGACGCCATGTGGCAGCTGGTTGGCTTCTTCCTCGGCTGGCAGGGCCTGCCGGGCCGTGGCCGCGCCCTGGGTTCGGGCGAGGTGAAATTCTTTGGCCAGGTACTGCCTGAAGCCAAGAAAGTCACGTACAACATTCACATCAAGCGCGTCCTGAAAGGCAAGCTGAACATGGCCATCGCCGATGGCTCGGTCAGCGTCGACGGCCGCGAGATCTACACTGCCGAAGGCCTGCGGGTCGGCGTGTTCACCTCCACTGACAATTTCTAAGGGTTATTCGCATGCGCCGCGTCGTTATCACTGGTCTGGGCATCGTATCGTGCCTGGGCAATGACAAAGCTACCGTCACCGAAAACCTGCGCAACAGCCGTCCGGGTATCCGTTTCAACCCGGAATACAAGGAAATGGGGCTGCGTAGCCAGGTTTCCGGGTCCATCGACCTCAACCTCGAAGAACTGATCGACCGCAAGGTTTACCGCTTCGTCGGCCACGCGGCTGCCTACGCCTACCTGGCCATGCAGGACGCGATCAAGGACTCCGGCCTGACCGAAGAGCAGGTTTCCAACCCGCGTACCGGCCTGGTGGCCGGCTCCGGCGGCGCCTCGACCCTGAACCAGATGGAAGCGCTGGACACCCTGCGTGAGAAGGGCGTCAAGCGCGTCGGCCCATATCGGGTAACCCGTACCATGGGCAGCACCGTGTCGGCATGCCTGGCCACCCCGTTCAAGATCAAGGGCATCAACTACTCGATCTCGTCGGCCTGCGCCACCTCGGCTCACTGCATCGGTACCGCACTGGAGCAGATCCAGTGGGGCAAGCAGGACATCGTCTTCGCCGGCGGTGGTGAAGAAGAGCACTGGAGCCAGTCGTTCCTGTTCGATGCCATGGGCGCCCTGTCGACCAAGCGCAACGAAACCCCGGAACTGGCCTCGCGCGCCTACGACGCTGACCGCGATGGCTTCGTCATCGCTGGCGGTGGCGGCATGGTCGTGGTCGAGGAACTGGAACACGCCCTGGCCCGCGGCGCCAAGATCTACGCCGAAATCGTTGGCTACGGTGCAACTTCCGACGGCTATGACATGGTTGCTCCTAGCGGCGAAGGCGCCATCCGCTGCATGCAGCAGGCGCTGTCCACCGTCGACACCCCGATCGACTACCTGAACACCCACGGTACCTCGACCCCGGTCGGTGACGTGGCCGAGATCAAGGGCGTGCGTGCCGTGTTCGGCGACAAGGCTCCGAAGATCAGCTCTACCAAGAGCCTGTCGGGTCACTCGCTGGGCGCTGCCGGCGTGCACGAGGCGATCTACTGCCTGCTGATGATGGAAAACAACTTCATCGCCGGCTCTGCCAACATCGACGAGCTGGATCCGGAAGTCGCCGACTTGCCAATCCTGCGTAAAACCGAAGAAAACGCCAAGATCGACACGGTCATGAGCAACAGCTTCGGCTTTGGCGGCACCAACGCCACCCTGGTGCTCAAGCGCTGGGAAGGCAAGTAAGACGCTGCTGCTGTAAATGAAAACGCCCCGACTGGTTCGGGGCGTTTTTGTTTGTGTTGCCCGCGAAGAGGCCGTCACAGGCTAATGGCGCGCCTTGGGCAGCACCGCCAGAAAGTTCTCACGGGCCACCTTGTGCGCTACCGCCTCCGGCAAGGCATCCAGAAACGGTTTGAACCCGTGCATCTGCTCCCCCAGGCTGCCAAACCGCCCTACCACATCCGAACCCAGCATGAACCGCTCCGGGAAGCGCTCGACCAATGCCAGCCATTCCTCGCGCGGCTTGCCCTTCTCGTTCAGCAGATAAGGCTGCAGCACACTCCACGACAAATCGACATACAGGTTCGGATAGTCCTCCAGCAATCGCGTCAGCACTGGCAGCAGAAAGTCCATCTGCGTCTGGTGGCGGTGTATCTCCATGCTGCTGCCCGCGTGCGCCCAGATGAATCGCGTATGCGGGTGATTGCGCAGCGGCTCTTCGATCTCCGCCAGGTACAGCGGGTTGCGCTCGCGCTTGGAAGTAAGGTTGGAATGCAGGAGCACGGGCAGGTCGCGCTCGGCCGCCAGGTAGTAGATACGCGTCATGGCTTCATTGTTGGCACGTGGCGTGTCGCCACTGGTCAGCGCTGTCAGGTCATCATGGCGGGTGAACACCTCTCCGATGCCCTGCCACAGCCCTGGGTACATATCGAGCATGCGCTCGATATGACTGACAGCGTTCTTGTCCACCGGGTTGAAACCGCTCAAAAACGGGTGAAAACGTTTGCGCTGCTCGATCGGCAGCTGCTGCAGAGCCGCAGCCACGTAGGTGTCTGTGGCGCTGTACCAGTAGGCATCAGCGTCATCACCGGCGTAGTAGCGCGGGCGTTTGGGTTCGTCTTCGTGCCATTTCTTGGCCACTGGTATTCCGGAAATCATCGACTGCTCGATACCCGCAGCATCCATGGCCTCAAGCAGGGCCGGCATGCCTTCGCTTTCCTGGAAAAAGTCCACGTAATGCAAATGGGCATCGCTGTAGCGGTAGTCGCGTGCCTGGGCCGCCTGGCTTAGACAGGCAGACAACATCACGCAGGCCAGCGCTCTGGCAATCATGGGCAGGTTCCTTCTCCGAGTATGAAAACAATAGACCGGCCGGCCAACGCGACGGTTCAGCCACAGCAGGCAAACCGTTATGCTTGAAGCACTGTCACCTCGCCTGGAGCCGTCCCATGAGCAGCCCCCTGGTCATTCACCCCCGTGCCGAATCGGTCGAGGGCCAGCCGATCCTGCGCCCGCTGCCATCGGCCCAGTGCCGCAGCGTTGGCCCGTTCGTGTTTTTCGACCACATGCTCGAAACCGACTACGCCCCGGGGCATGGCATGGACATCCGCCAGCACCCGCATATCGGCCTGTCCACCCTGACCTACCTGTTCGAAGGGGCAATCCAGCACAAGGACAGCCTGGGTTCGGACCAACACGTGCTGCCCGGCGATGTCAGCTGGATGACGGCTGGCAGCGGCGTGGCCCACGTCGAGCGCACGCCAGCGGACGCCCTGGCCCATGGCTCACGTCTGCACGGCCTGCAGGTATGGCTGGCGTCGCCGCGTGAGCATGAACAAGGGCCGGCGAGCTACAGCCATCACCCTGCGGCGAGCCTGCCGGTCAGCGACAGCCTGGGGGTGCGTATCTGCATGATTGCCGGCAGCGGGTTTTGCCTGACGTCCCCGGTACCGGTGCTGTCCCCCACCCTGTATGCCCATGTCCGGATGCAGCCGGCGACTACCCTGCTGGTGCCAGAAGAGCCTGCGCAGCGTGCGCTGTACCTGCTCGACGGTGAGCTGATGATGAATGACGAGGACGTGGCGCCGTGCAGCCTGGTGGTGCTTGCGGAGGGCGAAGCGGTGACATTGTATGCTGAAGGTGAGTGTCAGCTGGTGCTGATAGGTGGCGCACCGCTGGATGGGCCGCGGCGGATGAACTGGAATTTCGTGGCCAGCGACCCGGAACTGATCGAGCAGGCAAGGGCCAGGTGGGCTGCCGGGGATTGGCCTGCGGTGCCAGGGGAAACTTCGAGGATCGAGTTGCCTCGGTGATTGGGGCCGCTTTGCGGCCCCGTGCACTGTCAGCGCTGGAACACTTCAGTCAGCAGGTTATGCATTGAGCGGAACGCCCGCTCCGAGGTCCGCCGGTCATACTGCATCTTGCCCGGTACATTGGCACTCGGGTCGGTGAACGAGTGCACCGCGCCGCCGTAACTGAGCAACTGCCAGTCCACCTTGGCTGCGTTCATCTCGTCTTCGAATGCGGGCAGTTGCTCTTTAGGCACCAATGGGTCGGAGGCACCGTGCAACACCAGCACCGAGCCCTTGATGTGCTTGGCATCTTCAGGGTTCGGCGTGTCCAAGGTCCCGTGGAACGACACTGCCGCGCGCAGATCGACGCCGCTACGGGCCAGTTCCAGGGCGCAGCAGCCACCGAAGCAGAAGCCGAAGGTGGCCACCTTGCCAGGCTCCAGCAGCGCCTTCGACTGCCCCAGCAATTGCGCCAAGGCTTCCTGCATGCGCTTGCGCAGTTCGCCACGGTCATTCTTCAGCGGCATCATCGCCACGCCTGCCTCATCGGCATTGGACGGGCGCACCGATTGCCCGTAGAGGTCGGCAATCAGCACCACGTAGCCCTTCTCGGCCACTTCCTTGGCGATCCGCTCGGCACCTTCGCCAATGCCCATCCAGTTCGGCGCCATCACCAGGCCCGGACGGCCCAGCACCCCTGGCTCATAGACCAAACGGCTTTCGTAGGCCTTGCCAGACAGGTGATAAACCAGCGATTCGACGATAACTTTGCTCATCTAGCACTCCTTTGGCACTTCTCACAAAAAGGCTGCCATGAAAAAAGCCCGCCGAAGCGGGCTTTCCTATGCATCAACTCAAGCAGACAGCTCGACAAGTAGCTTGTTCAGGCGACGAACGTACGCCGCCGGGTCCTTCAGGCTGTCACCGGCCGCCAGTGCCGCCTGATCGAACAGGATGTGCGAAAGCTCGGCGAAACGGTCTTCGCTCTGCTCGTGGTCCAGCTTCTCGATCAGCGGGTGAGTCGGGTTGAACTCGAAGATCGGCTTGGACTCCGGCACTTTCTGCCCGCTGGCTTCCAGAATCTGGCGCATCTGCAGACCCAGGTCCTGCTCACCGATGGCCAGAATTGCCGGCGAGTCGGTCAGGCGGTGCGATACGCGCACTTCGGCCACGCTGTCACCCAGCGCTCCTTTCAGTCGCTCGACCAAACCTTCCTTGTCCTTGGCGACTTCTTCCTGGGCTTTCTTGTCTTCTTCCGAGTCCAGCTTGCCCAGGTCCAGGTCGCCACGGGCGATATCGACAAAGGCTTTGCCGTCGAACTCATTGAGGTAGCTCATCAGCCACTCGTCAATGCGGTCAGTCAGCAGCAGCACTTCGATGCCTTTCTTGCGGAAGACTTCCAGGTGCGGGCTGTTCTTGACCTGCGCGTACGACTCGCCGGTGAGGTAATAGATCTTGTCCTGACCTTCCTTGGCGCGGGCCAGGTAGTCGGCCAGGGCGACGCTCTGCTCGCCGCTGTCGTCCTGAGTGGACGCAAAGCGCAGCAGACCGGCGATTTTCTCCTTGTTGGCGAAGTCTTCGGCCGGGCCCTCTTTCAGCACCTGACCGAAGTTTTTCCAGAAGCCCTTGTACTGCTCGGGTTCGTTCTTCGCCAGCTTCTCCAGCATGTCCAGCACGCGCTTGGTCAGCGCGGTCTTCATCGAGTCGATGATCGGGTCTTTCTGCAGGATTTCACGCGACACGTTCAGCGACAGGTCGTTGGAATCGACCACACCCTTGATGAAGCGCAGGTACAACGGCAGGAACGACTCGGCCTGGTCCATGATGAACACACGCTGCACGTACAGCTTCAGGCCGCGCGGTGCTTCGCGCTGGTACAGGTCGAACGGCGCACGGGCCGGCACGTACAGCAGCGAGTTGTATTCGAGCTTGCCTTCGACCTTGTTGTGGCTCCAGGCCAGCGGGTTTTCGAAGTCATGGCCAATGTGCTTGTAGAACTCCTGGTACTCCTCGTCCTTCACCTCGGTGCGCGAACGGGTCCACAGGGCGCTGGCGCGGTTGACGGTCTCCCACTCCTCGGCCGGCTGTTCTTCACCTTCGGCGGCGGCGGCCTGCTCTTTCGGCAGTTGAATCGGCAGGGCGATGTGGTCGGAATACTTCTTGACCACGTTGCGCAGGCGCCAGCCATCGGCGAACTCCTGCTCGTCCTTCTTCAGGTGCAGGACGATACGGGTACCGCGCTGTGGTTTGTCGATGGTGGCGACTTCGAATTCGCCCTCGCCTTTCGACGACCAGTGCACACCTTCGGCCGCTGGCTGACCAGCACGGCGGCTGTACACGTCGACCTTGTCGGCAACGATGAACGCAGAGTAGAAGCCCACGCCGAACTGACCGATCAGGTGCGAGTCTTTCTTCTGGTCACCGGTGAGGTTCTTCATGAAGTCGGCAGTGCCGGACTTGGCGATGGTGCCCAGGTGGGCAATGACGTCTTCGCGGCTCATGCCGATGCCGTTGTCCTCGAGGGTCACGGTGCCGGCGTCCTTGTCGAAGCTCAGGCGAATCTTCAGGTCAGTATCGCCCTCGAACAGCTCTGGCTTGGCCAGGGCTTCGAAACGCAGCTTGTCGGCGGCGTCGGAAGCGTTGGAAATCAGCTCCCGCAGGAAGATTTCCTTGTTCGAGTACAGCGAGTGAATCATGAGGTGCAGCAGTTGCTTCACCTCGGTCTGGAAGCCCAACGTTTCCTTTTGTGTTTCCACAGTCATGGTCTTCGAAACTCCGATCTGATGGCGGTGGCGCCTGGCGGCCGGTTCGGCCAGCGTTAACGGCGGATGTCATGCAGATGGGGGCTGCCCGGATGATTTCAAGGGCTTTTCCGGTTCGATCTTGAAATGCGCACGGGCCGTGGCAATCGGCGACTGTCTGTCGCCCTGCCAGGCAGTGATGGCCACGTTGGTCACCCGCCGGCCCTGGCGCCACAGCTGGCACTGGGCGTAGGTATCGCGAAAATGCCCGGCGCGCAGGTAGTCGATGGAAAAGTCGATGATCTTCGGAATGCTTGCGCTCTCGCTGTAGATCAGCAGGTACAGCGCTGCCGACAGCTCCATGAAGCCGGCGATCACGCCGCCATGGATGGCCGGTAGCAGCGGGTTGCCGATATTGTCCGGGCTGGCCGGCAAGCGGAACAACACATCATCGCCCTGACGCTCGCATTCGATGCCGATCAGCCCGGCATAGGGAATCAGCGCCAGCAATGGTCGATAGTCGCCTACCGCATGGGCGGCGTTGAGCTGCTGACGCACCGCGTGTGGAATCATGCGTCGCCCTCCTTCAGGCTGTCGCCGAAACGGATGCCGCCCTTGATGTCCTGGCCCAGGCGCATGAACGTGCCGACCACTTGGCAAATGGGCTGGTCGGGGTCGTCCTGGTAGGCGGTGCCACGGGTGAAGATCACGTCGCGGGTTACACGGTAGCACTGGGCGTGGCCGTAAATGTCCTTGCCCGCCTCAGCCGGGTGCATGTAGTCGATGCGCAGGTCCAACGTCGGGCACACTTCGAAGCGCGGCAGCACACACAACGTGGCCATCCCACAAGTGGTGTCCATCAGCGTGGTCAGTGCACCGCCGTGCACGGCACCGGTTTGCGGGTTGCCGACAATGGCCGGCGACCATGGCAGGACCAAGGTCATGCCATCGCCATCGGCCTGCGCCACGCGCATCTGCAACAACTGACAATGTTTTAACGCCGAGAGAAAGCGCTCGGCCATTGCCATCAAGGTTGAATCGCTCATTGGCTGTTTCCACCGGCCGCAGGGCAGCGGCATGAATTCGTTTAAAAGTCTATATAGAACCGGACGTTATATATCTGTATTCTTCGTTGAACTTATTCCGCGTAGTGGCACTCGAAGGAACAAGTCACTTATTCCACCAAGGAGAAACATCCCCATGCGTAAACCTTTTGCTTTTGCTCTGATGCTGGCCGCTGCCATGGGCCTGGCTGCTTGCGATAAAGCGAGCGAAGACAAAGCCCAAGACGCACAGCAACACGCCGAGCAAGCCCAGGAAAAAATGGGTGAAGCTCAGGATAAGATGAACGAAGCAGCCAAGGAAAACGCTGAAGCTGCCAAAGATCAGGCCGAAGCCGAGCAGAAGGCTGCCGAAGAAGCCGCTCCGGCTACTCCGGCACCAGAAGCAGCTCCGACTACTCCGGCGCCAGAAGCAGCTCCAGCTACTCCGGCAGAACCTGCCAAGCAGTAACTTGAGCGAACAAAAAAACCCGACAACTGTCGGGTTTTTTTGTGTTCGCAAGTTGCAGCTTAACCGTTTAAGCCGATAGTTCACTCGCCTTCGGCAACTATCACCCCCCGTCCCGTGCCGCGCAGTAAATTTTGCGGGCTGCTTCTCGTTCAAAGTACAACCCCGCGACGTGTCTCGGAGGAATTTACTTTGGCCGGAACCCTGCATGAAACGTCCCCTCTTGGCCCGTCGGGCCCTGATCACCTTATTTGGTCTGGCAACACTGCTGGCCGTGAGTGCCTGGCAGATCATGCCGCCCAGCCGCAACGGCCTGAATACCGTCACTGTCAGCCGGGGTGATATCGAGAGCAGCGTTACCGCCATCGGCACCTTGCAGCCACGCCGCTATGTAGACGTCGGCGCCCAGGCATCCGGGCAAATCCGTGCCATCAAGGTCGAGGTCGGCGACACGGTGCAAGAAGGCCAGTTGCTGGTCGAGATCGACCCGTCCACGCAACAGGCCAAGCTGGATGCGGGGCGCTACTCGATCGAGAACCTGCAGGCACAGCTGCAAGAGCAACGTGCCCAGCATGAGCTGGCCCGGCAGAAGGCCCGGCGCCAGCAGAGCCTGGCGGCGGGCGGTGCCACGCGCGAAGAGGATGTGCAAACGGCGCGCGCCGAACTCAAGGCCACCCAGGCGCGCATCGACATGATCCAGGCGCAGATTCGCCAGGCCCAGGCCAGCCTGCGCAGTGACCAGGCCGAACTGGGTTACACACGCATCTATGCCCCCATGAGTGGCACCGTGGTCGCACTGGATGCCCGCGAGGGGCAGACGCTAAACGCTCAGCAGCAGACCCCGCTGATCCTGCGCATCGCCAAATTGTCACCGATGACGGTCTGGGCTGAAGTGTCGGAAGCGGACATTGGTCATGTCAAACCCGGCATGCACGCCTATTTCACCACGCTCAGCGGTGGCACCCGGCGCTGGAACAGCACTGTACGGCAGATCCTGCCGGTGCCGCCCAAGCCGCTGGAGCACGCCAACCAGGGCAGCGGCAGCCCGGCCAGCAAAAGCAATGGCCGCGTGGTGTTGTATACGGTCTTGCTGGACGTCGATAACGCCGACGGCGCCCTGATGGCGGAAATGACCACCCAGGTATTCTTCGTCGCTGACCGTGCGCACAATGTGCTGACCGCCCCGATTTCTGCGCTGAACCCAGGCAAGCAACCCGATCGCAGGCTGGCACAGGTACTGACGAAACACGGCGCCATCGAGAATCGCGAAGTACGCACCGGCATCAGTGACCGGCTGCGCGTGCAGATTCTCGAAGGGCTGGAAGAAGGAGACCACCTGCTGATCAGCCCCTTGCTCAGTGCGGGAGGGTAAATGCCAGTCCCACTGATCGAGCTGCGCGATATCCGCAAATGCTATGGCGGCGTCGATACACCGCGAATCGAGGTGTTGCGCGGCATCAACCTGAGCATTCACGCCGGTGAATTCGTCGCCATTGTCGGTACCTCTGGCTCAGGCAAGTCTACGCTGATGAACATCCTCGGCTGCCTGGACCGCCCCTCCAGTGGCGACTACCTGTTCGCGGGTGAACAGGTGGCCAGCCTGGACAGTGACGCACTCGCCTGGCTGCGGCGTGAAGCCTTCGGTTTCGTGTTCCAGGGCTATCACCTGATTGCCTCCGGCACCGCCCAGGAGAATGTCGAAATGCCGGCAATCTATGCCGGTATGCCCGCCGCCGAGCGCCACGCGCGCGCCCATACCCTGCTCACCCGCCTGGGCCTGGCCGAACGCACCGCTAATCGCCCGCACCAGTTGTCCGGCGGCCAGCAGCAACGCGTATCCATAGCCCGCGCGCTGATGAACGGTGGCCACATCATTCTGGCAGACGAACCCACTGGCGCCCTCGACAGCCGCAGCGGTACCGAAGTCATGGCCCTGCTCGACGAACTGGCCAGCCAGGGCCATGTGGTGATCCTCATCACCCACGACCGGGAAGTCGCCGCACGAGCCAAGCGCATCATCGAAATCCGCGATGGCCAGATCATCAGCGACCAGGCCCAGCCTGAGCCACTGCCCGCTTCGCCGCCCAAGAGCGAGGTGCTGCAGGCCGTCGACCTGCGCCAGCGCCTGAACGACGGCAGCGAGCACAACGGCGCCTGGAAAGGTGAACTGCTGGACGCCGTCAAGGCGGCATGGAGGGTGATGTGGATCAACCGCTTCCGCACCGCACTGACGTTGCTGGGCATCATCATCGGCGTGGCGTCGGTGGTGGTCATGCTGGCCGTGGGTGAAGGCAGCAAGCGCCAGGTCATGGCGCAGATGGGCGCTTTCGGCTCCAACATCATCTACCTCAATGGCAAGCCACCCGCCCCCAGGGCGCCGGAAGGCATCATCACCCTGGACGACACCCGCGCCATCGCCACCCTGCCCCAAGTGCGCATGATCATGCCCGTCAATGGCGGCAAAGCCGGTGTGCGCTATGGCAACCAGGACCTGAAGCTCTATGTCGGAGGCTCCAACACCTACTTCCCGCAGATATTCAACTGGCCAGTGGCCCAGGGCAGTTTCTTCACCGAGGCCGACGAAGCCGCCGGCGCGGCAGTGGCGGTGATTGGCGAAAAGACCCGGGAAAAACTGTTTGCCGACCGCAACCCGGTGGGCCAGTACATACTTATCGAGAACGCACCGTTCCAGGTCATCGGGGTACTGGCCGGCAAGGGCGCCAGTTCTGGCGACCAGGATGCCGACGCCCGAGTGATGGTGCCCTACACCACGGCCAGCGTGCGCCTGTTCGGCAACCAGGCCCCGGAATACGTGGTGATCGCCGCTGCAGATGCGCGCCAGGTGAAGCAGACCGAGCAGGTCATCGACCAGTTGCTGCTGAAACTGCACAACGGCGTACCCGACTTCGAACTGACCAACAATGCGGCCATGATCCAGGCCGAAGCCAGGACGCAGAACGCGCTGTCGCTGATGCTGGGCGCCATTGCCGCCATTTCGCTGCTGGTGGGCGGCATCGGGGTGATGAACATCATGCTGATGACCGTACGCGAGCGCACCCGGGAAATTGGTATCCGCATGGCCACCGGCGCGCGCCAGCGCGACATCTTGCGCCAGTTCCTCACCGAAGCCGTGATGCTGACCATGGTCGGCGGCGTCAGCGGCATCGCCCTGGCATTGCTGGTCGGCGGTGCCCTGAGCCTGGCCCAGGTCGCCGTCGCCTTCTCGCTGCCCGCCGCCATCGGTGCCTTCGCCTGCGCCGTGGTCACCGGTATCGCATTCGGCTTCATGCCCGCCCGCAAGGCCGCCCGGCTCGATCCGGTGGCCGCCCTCACCAGCGTATGAGTACCCCAACGTTGATCAAACCCTTGCCCCTGCTCGGCGCCTGCCTGCTGCTGAGCGCCTGCGCCACCCCGGCAACGCCGCCACAACACGGCGTGCATGCCCCGGCCCGCTGGCAGGCGGCCACGCCCGAGGCCCCACCACGCCACTTGACCGGCTGGTGGCAGTCGTTCGGCAGCCCTGCACTGAACCAGCTGGTGGAGCAAGCCCGCACCGACAGTTTTGAAGTCGGCGCGGCCATGGCCCGGGTTCGCCAGGCACAGGCCGATGCGGTCATTGCTGGCGCCCCCTTGCTGCCCGAGGTCACCGGGGCCGCCAATGCCAACCGCGAGCGCCTGCAGCACGGCAACGGCTACAGCCAACTGAATTCCAGCCCGACCCAGCGCACCACTCATTACCTGGATGTGGCCCTGAAGGCCAGCTATGAGGTGGACTTCTGGGGCGGCAACGCGGCAGCGCGCGAGAGCGCCCTGTACGGCCTGCAAGCCAGTGAGTTCGAGCGCGCGACCGTTGAACTGACCTTGCTCGGCAAGGTTGCCGACAGTTACATGCAGGCGCTGGCCTTCCAACAACAGGGGCATATCGCTGACCTCAACCTGATCAACGCGGAGCATGTCCTGCAACTGGTACAAACCCGCTTCGATGCAGGCTCGGCCACGGCACTGGAACTGGCCCAGCAACAAAGCCTGGTCGCCTCCCAGCAACGGCAACGTCCTCTCTACCAGCAACAGGCCCGGGAGGCCCTGATTACCCTGGCGACCCTGGTCGGGCAGCCGGTGCAGAACCTGCAACTGGGCAACACGCGCTTTGAACAGCTCAAGTGGCCCTCGATCAATGCGGGCCTGCCCAGCGAACTGATCAGCCGACGGCCGGACATCGCCAATGCCGAGGCCAAGCTGGCGGCGGCTCAGGCCAATGTGCGCGTAGCCCGTGCCGCGATGCTGCCCAAACTCAACCTGACGGTGATCGTCGGCAGCGGCAACGATCATTTCCCGGACGTCTTGCGCAACCCTTTCACCAGCCTCGCCGCAGGCCTGATCACGCCGGTGTTCGACAACGGCCGCCTGCGCGCTGAGCGCGACAAGGCGGTGGCAACCCAGGACGAACTGCTGCAGAACTACCGCGGCGCCATCCTGGCTGGTTTCAGCGATGTGGAAAAGGCCCTCAATACCCTGGACGGTATCGACCGGCAACTGCATTGGCAGGCCATCGAACTGCAACAGGCGCGCAAAGCCTTCAACATCGCCGAAAGCCGCTACCAGGCAGGTGCCGAGGACCTGCTGACCGTCCTGCAAACCCAGCGCACCCTGTACCAGGCTCAGGACGAGGGTGTGCAACTGCGCCTCAAGCGGGTCATGGGCAGCATCGCCCTGTACAAGGCCCTGGGCGGCGGCTGGCAGGTCGATGGCGCTGAAGCAGGTGCCATACCCGGCGCTTAAACATCGGCAGGTGCGGTTCGTCTTTATCCATGGACAGCACCCGACAAGTCGCACTCGCCCCCTCACAGGAAGCCCTATGAACGCACCCTCTTTCAGTCTGATCCTGGCCGATGGCCGCAAAGCCAGTGCCCAGGATGAAACGCCAGAGAGCGGCAGCCTGCGCCTCGACAGCAGCGCCGCCATCCCCTACCGGGAGGTCGACAACCGCATCGTCTTCGAGCAACTTCCGCCAGCATTTCCGGCCAGCGCGATGCTGGCGGTACTGGCGACCCGTTTCTGCCACCGCAAACAATGCAACGAGGTGAATGTGCAGGTCCCTGGCGACCGGGAATTTGCCGTGCGTGCCGTACGTGAAGGCATTTTCGATCATTGGCAGGTCGACGACCAAGGCAGGCTTGCCCTGCGCTGCACCCGCCAGACCTTCTGGCAGCAACCCCTGCCATGGCTGCGTGAGCCGGCCAGCGTGCACACTGCCCCGCGTTATTGCTTCAGCGGCGAGAAACGCCACCCACAACGCCCGCCCAAACCGGCGGGCGAAGTCTATCGACGCCATCTGCCGAAGCTGAACGCCACCTTTTCACTGCGCACCATCGACCCGGTGAAGGACCTTGCAGCCTTCAACCGCTGGATGAACCTGGAGCAAGTCGCGTTCTTCTGGGAGCAGACCGGCACTCCGGAAGAACATGCGCAATACATTCGCGAAATGCTCGACGACCCGCGCGTACACCCGCTGATCGGCTGCTTCGATGACGAACCCTTCGCCTACTTCGAGGTGTACTGGTGCAAGGAAGACCGCATCGCCCCCTACTACGACGTCGCCGATTACGACCGTGGCTGGCATGTGGTGATCGGCGAGCCCAAGCACCAGGGCATCGGCAAACTGCGCGGCTGGTTCCGCTCGCTGATGCATTACATGTTCCTCGATGACCCACGCACCCAGCGGATTCTCGGCGAGCCGCGCATCGACCATACGCGCCAGATCGACTTCCTCAAGTCCCAGGGGTTCGGCCACCTGAAGGACATTCAACTGGCCCACAAGAAAGCCGCTCTGCTGCGTCTGGAGCGTGAAGCCTTCTTTGATGACCACGTCCTTTGATCCGCCTGGAGAAGACTTCCCCATGATTCGCAAACCGCTCAGCGCGCCCCGCGAGCTTGCCCAATTGCTCAAGCCGTTCTGGCCCATCGTGCTGGTGTCCATACTGTTGGGCATCCTCGGCGGCTTCAGCGTCACCACGCTGCTGGCCACCATCAACCGCGCCCTCAACAGCGAAGCAGGGCTGACCCATGCCGTGCTGTGGTTGTTTGCCGGCCTCTGCGTGCTGACCTTGCTCAGCAGCATCTTCTCCGACATGGGCACCAATTTCGTTGGCCAGAAGATCATCGCCAAACTGCGCAAGGAGTTGGGCGAAAAAGTGCTTTCGGCGCCCATCGAGCAGATCGAGCGCTATCGCAGCCACCGCCTGATCCCGGTGCTGACCCACGATATCGATACCATCAGCGATTTCTCGTTCGCCTTCGCCCCCCTGACCATTTCGCTGACGGTGACGCTGGGCTGCATGGGCTACCTGGCAACGTTGTCCGGCCCGCTGTTCCTGCTGATGCTGCTGGCATTGGGCGCCGGCATTACCGCCCAGGTCATCGCCCGCACGCGCGGCATCAAGGGGTTCAACACCGCCCGCGAGGCCGAGGACGATCTGCAGAAGCATTACAACGCAATTGCCCAGGGCGCCAAGGAGCTGCGCATACACCGGCCGCGCCGGTATCGCATGTTCACCCGACACATTCAGGGGATCAGCGAGCGGATCAGCGCCATCCAGATCAAGGCAGTCAACACCTACATCCTGGCCAAGACGTTCGGCTCGACGCTGTTCTTCATCGTCATCGGCCTGGCACTGGCCTTGCAGAGCACCTGGACAAGCGTCGATCAGGCGGCAATGACCGGCTTCGTGCTGGTGCTGCTGTACATGAAAGGCCCACTGGACCATCTGGTCAGCGTACTGCCGCTGGTCAGCAAGGCACAGGTGGCATTCCAGCGCATTGCCGAGCTGTCAGAGCAGTTTTCCTCGCCCGAACCTGACCTGCTGCTCGACGGCAAAGGCGCTCCCCGCCAGGCCATCGACAGCCTGGAGCTGCGCAATGTGCAGTACGCATTTCCGGCAGTCGAGGGCAGCACGCCGTTTCGCCTGGGCCCGGTGAACCTCACGATCAACCAGGGCGACATCGTGTTCATCGTCGGCGAGAACGGTTGTGGCAAGACCACGCTGATCAAGCTGCTGCTTGGCCTGTATGCGCCGCACAGTGGTGACATCCTGCTGGATGGTCAGCCGGTCTCGGTGCTTGACCGGGATGACTACCGACAACTGTTCACCACCATTTTCGCCGACTACTACCTGTTCGACGACGTGGTCCAGGGCGACCAGCAGATTCCCGACGATGCTACCCAATACCTGCAACGCCTGGAGATCGCGCACAAGGTCAGCGTACGCGACGGCGCCTTCACCACCACCGACCTGTCCACCGGGCAACGCAAGCGCTTGGCACTGATCAGCGCCTGGCTGGAGCAGCGCCCGGTGCTGGTGTTCGACGAGTGGGCAGCCGATCAGGACCCAACCTTCCGCCGCATCTTCTACACAGAGCTGCTGCCGGACCTCAAGCGCCTGGGCAAGACCATCATTGTCATCTCCCACGATGACCGCTACTTCGATATTGCCGACCAGCTGGTACACATGGACAGCGGCAAGGTCCGCACCGCAGCCCAGCCGGCCTGACCGGCTGCATCCCTCGCCCCAGCCAGGCCGTCGGCCGCCCTGGCCGGGGCCTGCCCACCCGCCCCGCCCCTGCGCCTGCCGGTAAATTTGCCGTGCGGCGGCTCGTTTACTGGCCATACACCTCTCCAGAGGACAGCGGCCATTCCCCGGCGAGGCCGGCCCCCATGCTGCTGTCCTTCGACTCGACTGCCACAGGGACCGCCATGCACGAATCACTGGATGCCGACTCGCTCGCTGAAGACTTGCTGGACGACGCCTTGCTCGCCCTCCTCCAGGATGAGCCGTCCGAACCCGACCGGATAGCACCACGCGAGCGCGCCGGGCCAGCCCCCCTCTCATTCGCCCAGCAGCGCCTGTGGTACCTGCAGCAGTTCAACCCGCAGAGCGCGGCGTACAACCTGCCACGGGCCCTGTCGCTGAAGGGTGAACTGCATGGCCAGCACTTGGCCATGGCCTTGCAGGCGGTGGTCGACCGCCATGACATCCTGCGCAGCAGGTTCGCCGAGGTCGAGGGCATACCGCAGCAGTTCGTCGAAGCCGACGCACGCCTCGAAATGCCCTGCGACGACCTGACCGCCATGCCCGCCACGCAACGCCCTCATGCATTGCAGCGGCTCATCGAAGCGGATGCGCTGGCACCGTTCGACCTCGGCAAGGCGCCCCTGATCCGGGCCCGACTGGTGAAAGTACAAGGTGACGAGCATGTGTTGCTGCTGAACATGCACCACATCGTTTCAGACGCCTGGTCCAATCCAATCCTGCTGCAGGACCTGCTGGGCGCCTATTCGCAGGCAGCCGCCCAGGGAGCCTGCAAGCTGCAACGGCCCGCCATCCAGTATGCCGATTACGCCATCTGGCAACGCCAGGCTTACCTGCAAAGTGATGCGTGCCAAGCGTCTGCCCGCTACTGGCATACCCGGCTGGGTGACGAACTGCAGCCGTTGATGTTGCCGGGTGACCTCGACCCGCGCTGCGCTGGCGTGCCGCCTGAGGGCACCAGTGCCCGCTACCATGGCCTGCAACTGGACGCCGAGGTGTTCCAGGCCCTGCTGCAGCTCAGCCGGCAGCAGGGCGTGCAACCCTTCGTCATCGCCCTGGCCGCCTGGCAGGTGCTGCTGGGCCGCTACAGCGGCCAGCGGCAATTCACCCTCGGCGTGCCCAGCGCCGGGCGCAACCGCAGCGAAACCCAGCAGCTGGTAGGTTTTTTCGTCAGCACCCAGATCTACCGCGCCGAACTCGACCCGCAGCAATCCGTGCAGACCCTGTTGCAAAACCTGCGCGAGCAGTCTATTGCGGCCCTGAGCCACAGCGACTACCCGATGGAGCTGTACCTGGAGACGCTGCAGCACAACGGCCAGGTGCTACCCACCCAGTTGTTCCAGGCCCTGTTCAACTGGCGCGTGGCCGGGACTGCCAGCGGCCCGATGGCCCTGGGCCCACTGCAGCTGGACTTCCTCGATACCGCCAGCGCCCAGGCCAAATGCCTGGTCGGCATCGACCTTGAATACGCAGCCGATGGCCTTGGCTTCAGCCTGGAATACGACTGCAGCCAGTTCAGCCACGGCACCGTGCAACGCATGGCCCGGCACTGGCAGAACCTGCTGCTGGCCATGGCCCGGGGGCCCGAGCATCGGCTGGGCGAGCTCGACATGCTGGGCGCACAGGAACAGCAGATCACCTTCGCCCAGTGGAACCCGGCCCCCGCCGAGCACCCGGCCGACCAGGCTCTGCACAGCCGCATCGAGGCCCAGGTGCAGCGTACGCCCGATGCCATTGCCGTCACCTGCGAGGGCCAGGCCCTGAGCTATGCCCAGCTCAACCAGCGCGCCAACGCCCTGGCCCGGCGCCTGGTCGACGACGGGGTCGGGCCCGACGTGCTGGTCGGCCTGGCTGCCGAGCGCTCGCTGGACATGGTCGTTGGCATCTTCGCCATCCTCAAGGCCGGCGGTGCCTACGTGCCGCTGGACCCGGCCTACCCGGCCGACCGTTTGGCCTACATGATCGAAGACAGCGGTCTGCAGCGCGTGCTGGCCCAGCCCCAGGTGCTGGCCAGCCTGCCGGTGCCGGCAGGCGTGCGCGTGCTCAGCCTGGAAAGCAACGATGACTGCAGCCAGGCCGACCCGCTGGCCTGCTCACCGGTCACGGTCAGCCCGGACAACCTTGCCTACGTGATCTACACCTCCGGTTCCACCGGCAACCCCAAGGGCGTACTGCTGCCGCAGCGCAACGTGCTGCGCCTGTTCACGGCCACCGACGCCGACTTCCGCTTCGGCAGCGACGACGTGTGGAGCCTGTTCCACTCCTATGCCTTCGACTTCTCGGTGTGGGAAATCTTCGGCGCCCTGCTGTACGGCGGGCGCCTGGTGATCGTGCCGCAGCACACCAGCCGCTCGCCCGAGGCCTTCTACCAGTTGCTGGCCGATGAACAGGTCACGGTGCTGAACCAGACCCCGTCGGCGTTCAAGCAACTGATGGCGGTGGCCACCACGGCCGAGCCGCAGCGGCCGCTGGCACTGCGCAGCGTGGTGTTCGGGGGCGAAGCGCTGGACGTCAACAGCCTGGCACCGTGGTTCGAACGCTTCGGCGACCGCCAGCCGCAGCTGGTGAACATGTACGGCATCACCGAAACCACCGTGCATGTCAGCTACCGGCCGCTGTCGCTGGCTGACCTGGGCAAGGCGGCCAGCAGCCCGATGGGCGTGCCGATCCCCGACCTGTCCTGGTATGTGCTCGACGGCGACCTGAACCCGGTAGCCAAAGGCTGCATCGGCGAGCTGTACGTGGGCCGCGCCGGCCTGGCACGCGGCTACCTCAAGCGCAGCGACCTGAGCGCCACGCGCTTCGTGCCGGACCCGTTCGGTGCCCCTGGCGGGCGCCTGTACCGCACCGGTGACCTGGCGCGCTACCACGCCGACGGGGTGATCGAATACGCCGGGCGCATCGACCACCAGGTGAAGATCCGCGGCTTCCGCATCGAGCTGGGCGAGATCGAAGCCCGCCTGCAGGCCCAGCCGCAGGTGCGCGAGGCCCTGGTGCTGGCCCAGGAAGGCGCGACCGGCCAGCAGCTGGTGGCCTACCTGATACCCGCTGCCGAGGTAGCGCTGGAGCAGCACGCCGGGCTGCGCGCGCAGTTGCGCGAACAGCTGAAGGAGGCGCTGCCGGACTACATGGTCCCGGCGCACCTGTTGCTGCTCGACCGGTGGCCGCTGACAGCCAACGGCAAGCTCGACCGCAAGGCCCTGCCCAAGGCCGATGCCAGCCTGTTGCAGCAAGCCTACAACGCTCCCCAGGGCACGCTTGAACAGGCCTTGGCCACGTTGTGGCAAACCGCGCTCAACGTCGAACGTATCAGCCGCGACGATCACTTCTTCGAACTGGGTGGCCACTCGTTGCTGGCTATCCAGCTGCTGGCCAGCATCAAGCAGGAACTGGGCCTGGCAGTGCGCATTCAGGACCTGCTCGCCTACCCCCGCATCGACCTGCTGGCCGCACATCTGGGCCGTGAGCATGCACGTACGAGCCCGTGCATCGTGCCCCTCAACCGCCCGGCCACACCGCTGCCTGCATTGTTCTGTATCCACCCCAGCGGCGGCATGGTCTTCAGCTATCAGCCGCTGGCCCGCTGCCTGGAGCAGCAGGCTTGCGTCTACGGCGTGCAGCACCGGGGCGGCAGCCCGGCGCCGGCCGAACAGCAGGGCTGGCAAGCAATGATCGCCGACTACACCGCACAGATCCGCCAGGCACAACCGTCCGGGCCGTACCGCCTGATGGGCTGGTCGCTGGGCGGCAGCATTGCCTGGGACATCGCCCGGCAGCTGGAACAGGCCAGCTGCGAGGTCGCATTCCTGGGGCTGGTCGATAGCACCCTGCCCGAGGCGCAGTTAAGCCGCGCCGCGTTCCCCCATCACTCCCCTCGCCCAGCCCGCCACAGCGATGCACCGGGCCAGCGCGAGCTGCAAGACACCGTCGAGCTGTTTGGGCTGTTGTTCCCGCAGGCCAGGCAGGCCGCCACCGAGCAGCTGCACGCCAACCCTACTCAGGACGTCAAGGCGTTCTACCAGTGGGCCACGGCGCACCTGGCTGACGCTGGCACCGATGTCCAGGGCGTGCTGGCCAGTGCCAAGGCCCAGATCATGAATGCCCAGGCGTTCGACATCCACGATCAGTTGGAAGCGAGCTTCGCCGATTTCACCCTCACTCCGCTCAGGGTCAAGCCCAGCTGCTGGTGGTCGCAGGTGCACAAGAGCGCAGCACACATTCACGCCGCCGAGCAGGTCATCCGCCAGTTCTGCGCAGGGGGTGAGCTGGACGTTTCGCTGCCTTCACCCTACCCACACGAAACCATGATGCTGGAGCAGCCCCTGATCGACTCGTTCATCGAGGCGTTCGGGCGTAGCTGCCCGGCACCCTGAATACCCCGTCACACCTGCCAAAAAGGAAACGTTCGCCATGAAGTGCGCCCCCTACACCGTCACCGGCCTGGCCCTTGCCCTGGCCATGGCGGCCTGCCCGCTACTCGCCCAGGCTGCCGGCAAGACCCCGGGCGAGGTCTTCCAGGATTGCAAGGCCGGCTGCCCGGAAATGGTCGTGCTGCCTGCGGGCAGTTTCGTCATGGGCACGCCGGATGACGAGCCGGGCAAGCAGCCCGACGAAGGCCCGCAACATACCGTGACCTTCGCCAAACCCTTCGCCATCAGCCGCTTCCAGGTCACCGCCGGCGAGCTGGATGCCTATATCAAGGAAACCGGCGTGGTCATCAAGGACGGTGATAAACGCCCTGGGCGCCTGTGCCAGGCCAGCAAGCCTCGCTACCCGCAAGGGCCGCGCCAGCCGGCAGTGTGCGTCGATTACTACGATGTGCAGGCCTATGCGCAGTGGCTAAGCAAAAAGACCGGCCACACTTACCGCATGCTCAGCGAGGCCGAACGCGAGTACGCGGCACGGGCCGGCTCCACCGGGCCGTTCCCGTTCCCGTTCGACGAAGAAGGCGATTACCAGATCAGCAAGCACGCCAATACCTACGGCCCCAAGGACGGCTACAGCTATACCTCACCGGTTGGCAGCTACCCGCCCAATGCCTTTGGCGTCTATGACATGCACGGTAACGTGTATGAATGGGTCGCCGACTGCTACCACAAGGACTACGTCGGCGCGCCCAGCGATGGCAGTGCCTGGATGGAGGCCGACGGCGGGCTTTGCCAGGCGGCGCACATGCGCGGTAATGACTGGGGTGAAGCGCCGATCTTCTCGCGTTCGGGCAATCGCAATGATCGCGAACGCACGGTACGTGGCGACTTCCTGGGCTTTCGTGTAGCGCGGGAGCTGTGACCTGGCGCAGGCCATCTGGACGGGGTACCCGCCAAGATGGCCTGCGTGGCCCCAGGTTCAGAACTGCGGGGTGTATTTGACCGAGAACATGAAGTTGCGAGGGTCGCCGTAATAGTTGTTGGCAGTGACGGCCGCATACGACGGAATGTAGTAGACCTTGTCGAAGATGTTGTTGAAGTTGACCGCCAGGCTGACTTCGTCGCTGACCTTGTAACCAAGGCGCGCATTCCAGATGGTGAAGCCGGGCGAATCGAACTTGCGATCGAAGGCAACGGTACTGCTCTGGCTGTTGAAACCGCCGCCGACACTGAAGCGGCTGAAGTCACCAGGCAGGGTGTAGTCCGTCCACACCTTCACCGAGTGTTTCGGCGTCCAGGTGGAGAAGATCTTGCCCTCGTTCGTGTTGTCCTTGAGGTACTTGGTGGTGTTGTAGACGTAACTGGCCGACGCTTGCAGGCCTGGCAGCACCTCACCGTTGATCTCGGCCTCAAGGCCCTGGCTACGCACTTTGCCGGACGCTTCCGAGCATCTGGACCCATCACAGATTTGTGTGACATCCTGAACCGGCACCGCTCGGTTCTCGTGGTCATAGCGGAACAGGGCAACGCTGGTATTGACCTGGCCATCGTAGAGTTCACCCTTCAGACCGAGTTCGTAGTTGCTGCCAACGATCGGCTCGATCGTAGAGCCACCGACGCCCTTGGCACTCTGCGGAATGAAGACGTCCGCATAGCTGGCGTAGGCCGACCATTGCGGGGTCAGTTCATAAACCAGCCCCACATAAGGCGTCACGACACCGTTGTTGGCCTTGGAAGCCGGGCTGTCGTACTCATGAACACCGGCCTGATAGACCTGAGAGTCGTAATCGTAGGAGTACCAGCTGGTACGCCCACCGAGGATCAGGGTCAGCGGGTCGGTCAGCTTGACGCGCCAGGTACCGTAGATACCTTTCTGCACGATCGTGTACTGGCTGTCGGTACGCGTGCCACGGGCCGCCAGGCTGTCGTAGTTCTCGAAGGGCAAGTGGTTGTCGAGATCGAAAATGTTCGCCCCGGCGCTGCGCACCACCGCCATGGTGTTGTCGCTGGTAAAGCGAGAATAGTTACCGCCGAACACCACTTCCTGGTCGAAGCCAAAACCGTTGAAGTCGCCATCGACGAACATGTCCAGGCCGCGGCTGTGGGAGTTGAAATCGGTGGCGTAGCGCCAGTCGAACAAACCGGACCCATCGTTGGCCAGGCCGGTCGGCGCTACCACGTAGGCGTAGGTCATTTCGTTGCGCTCGTTGATCGCCACCGCCGCGGTCTTGAACTTCCAGTGGTCGTTGAAGCGGTGCTCGAGGTCGACATACAACGCCAACTGCTCGGTCATGCCGCGGTTCCAGTCGGAGCCGGTAAAGGTCGAGCGCGACAAGCCTACGTCCCGGCCATCACTGAAGCGCGGCAAACCGGCGACCATGGGCGTGAAACGCGTCTTGCGATCGCTGATGCCGACACCGAGGGTGGTGTCTTCAGACAGGTCGAAGTCCAGCGCACCGTAGACCTTCTGTTCCCAGCCGCCCACATAGTCGATGAAAGAGTTGCGCGTATCGTAGTCGACCACGGCACGCCCACGGATGTTACCCGCCTCGTTCAGCGGGCCGCCAACGTCAACCTGAGTGGCATAGTGGTCCCAGGAACCGGCCTGGGCGGTCAGGGTGACCGTCGGCTTGGCCTGGCCGCGCTTGCGTACGAAATTGATCGCGCCGCCCGGGCTGTTGGCCCCTTGCAGCAGTGCAGCACCGCCACGCAGCAGTTCGACACGGTCATAGAATGCCGTCGGTTCGGTCAGGTAGCTGCCCAGCGCATAGATGCCACGGGTCATGGGCACGCCATCGTACTGCAGCGAATCGATTTCAAAACCGCGGGAGGTGATAAAGCCGCCGGTGCCCGGGCTTTTGGCGAAGGTCATGCCCGGCGCGTTGGCCAACAGCGTCGGCAAGTCGGTGATGTTCTGGTCATCCATGCGCTTGCGGGTCATCACCGACACGCTCTGCGGAATATCCTTGAGCTTGTGTTCGCTCTTGCCGATGGTGACGCCACCGGTGGTATACGAGTTGCTGCCTTCGGTGGTCACGCCCAACGTGTTGCCCGTGATGTTGGTGGCGCCCAGTTCCAGCGCCGAGGACGCAGCGCGCTCACGCCGCACCAGGGTCAGGGTATCGCCCTCCAGGCTGTAGCTGACCGGCAAGCCGCGCAACAGCTTGGCCACTGCCGCGTCGACGGTGTAGCTGCCACGCACTTCGTTGCCACGCAGGTCGGCCATTTCCGAGGCGTTGTAGATGAACTGCACATCGGCCTGCTCACCAAGCGCACGCAAGGCGTTGGGCAGCGACTGGGCAGCGATGTCGAAGTTGACCCCCTGAGCCCAGACCTGGGCGGCCATGGGCAGCATCAATGCAGCGCCCAGCACCCCTTTACCGAGCAACGCCCGGGATGAGCGGGCGCTGATCGAGCGGGACATGCAAAGCGCCTTGGCCAATGGTTTGAACTCGAAAAATCCTGCTGGCATGGTATTTCTCTATTTATATCGGGTAATGAAATCGTCCCGCGCCCGCCAACGGCCTCCAAACGGCCGAGCTGCCCATCCTCCCCCGGGCAGATCCCGCGACAGACGCCTGACACGCAAGTCAAAACGGCTTGCCACGTGTGGCTTTCAGCGCGCTCCTACATAAGACGCATCACCCTGGAAAATCCAGAATGAGAATTTTTTGCATTAGTATCTTGCCGGCATCCTTCCACGCAATCGGCACGGCAGTACGGGGAGGCAATGCAAAAGACCTCAGGGGCGGGTTGCCCGCCCCTGGGCGTGGTGAGGCTTAGCGGCTCTTTTCCAGCAGCCGGGCTTTTTCTTCAGGGCTCATGCTGTCGAGCCGCAGACGAGCCTGGGCCAATTTGAGCAACTGGCCAGGGTTGGCTTCGCGCTCGCGCAGCGCCTGGGCAAGGGTAGCAACCGTCGGGTGGTCGAAAATGACACCCGGATTGATGTCGCACTGCAGCGACTTGCGGATACCGGCCGCCAGCTTGATGACCAGCAGCGAATGCCCGCCCAGTGCAAAAAAGTCCTGCTCGATGCCCACTTGCTCCAGCCCCAGCAGTTGCGCCATGCGCTGCGCAATCACGGTTTCCAGTGCATCACGCGGGGCCAGCAGACCCGCCGCAGGTTCATTGCCCATCTGCCGCAACGCTGGCCGGTCGAGCTTGCCGTTGCCCAGGCGCGGCAACCGCGGCAATGCCTGCAGGGTACGCGGCAGCATCACCGCCGGCAGTTGCTGGCCAAGGTACTCGCGGACCGCGTCCAGGGCAGCCGCCGTGGCCTCGTCGCGCAAGCTGACATACGCGCTCAGCGCTTCTCCATCACACAACACCGCCGCCTCGACCACCTGCGGTGCGCCCGACAGCTGTGCCTCGATCTCCGCCAGCTCGATGCGGAAGCCGCGTATCTTCACCTGATGGTCGCGCCGGCCTTGCAGCTCGATAGCACCGTCCGGGCGATAGCGCGCCAGGTCGCCGGTGCGGTAAAGCCGTTCGCCTGCCACGAACGGGCTCTCGACGAAAGCCGGCTGGTCACTCTGCACGGCTTGCAGGTAGCCGCGACACACCTGCTGCCCACCGACATACAGTTCGCCCAGCATGCCGGTGACCGCCAACTGCAAGTGTTGATCCAGCACATAGACCTGGTTATTGGGCAACACCTGCGACAACCCGAGGGTGCCAGTCGGCACCGCCCGTACCGGGTGCACCATGACCCCGACCGTGGTTTCGGTCGGGCCGTAATGGTTGAACAGCTTGCAGTCCGGACGTATCTGCAACAGGCGCTGCAGCAACGCCGCGCTCGGGGCTTCCCCCCCCAGAATGACGGTGGCCGGTACTGCCGGTGCCCTCGACTCCAGCAGCGCGCTCAGGTGCGATGGCACGATCTTCAGGCAGTCGATTGCCTGCTGCTCGAGGTACGCAGCAAACAGTTCGGCATCCTTCATCACCTCGTCGGCGGCCACGTGCAGTGTCGCGCCCACATACAAGGCAGCGAACAGCGTGGTATGGCCAAGGTCGGCCGACACGGTCGAGCCGAAGGCGAAGTGACGACAGTCCTCCAGCGCCAGCGTGTGGCACACGCCTGCGGTGTAGTTCAGCAGTTGCCGGTGCTCGACCACCACGCCTTTGGGGGTGCCTGTCGAGCCCGAGGTGAACAGGACATAGGCGGCATCGCTGGCGCTGGCGGCGTGCGGTTGCAGCCGTGCAGTGTCAACCGCCAGCGGGTACAGGCTGTCGAGGCTCAGCGCTTCCACGCCCTGCTCACGCAGGCTGGCCACCGCTGCCGGTTCGACCAGCACCTGCGTGGCCCCGGCCTGTGTCATCAGGCGCACCTGCCGGGCAACGGGCCAGTGCGGCTCCAGCGCCAGGTAAGCCGCGCCGACGCGCCAACAGGCCAACATCGCCACGACCCAGTCCAGCGAGCGCGGCAGTGCCAGTGCCAGCACCGCCCCGGGTTGCACGCCAGCCTGCTGCAGCGCCAGCGCCAGGCGCTGCACTGTCAGCTCCAGTTGGGCGTAACTCAGCCCCGCGTCATCTGCAATCAGCGCCAGCGCGTCGGGGGTGTCGATTGCCCACTGGCTGATCTGCGCCGCCAATGACGTCGCGCCCAGTGGCTGCGGTGCGGGGTTGATCGACAGCAGGCGCTGGCGCTCGGCTTCACCCAGCAGGTTCAACTGCCGCAGCGGGCGGTCCGGCGCCTGGACGATGCTGCGCAGCAACTCGATGTACTGCTCCAGCAGGCCTTGCATGCCGCGCGCACTGTAGCGCCCGGCCAGGTAATCCAGGCTCACGGTAATCGGTTGGTCAGCACCCGCCGCTGGGCAAATGCGCAGCTGCAGCTCAATGCCCGCCGGCAGGCGTGGCGCCAGTAGCTCGCCCTGCCAGCACAGCCCGCCGGCAACCTGCGGCGCGAGCGCCGGAGTAGTGGAAAACGCCACGGTCGGCACGGCTGTGGGCACCCATTCCGGTACCCAGTACTCCTGCCACGCCACATGCTGCTCCAGCGCGGCGCCGAGTGCTGCAAGGTGCTCGCCGAAACGGGTTTCGTCAGCCCACTGCAGGCACAACGGCAATAGCTTGCTGAACGCCCCCGCACTGTTCGCGAAGTAGTCATAATCCTGTCGCGCATCGTGCTGCCATGCGCCCAACAACCGGTTGCTATCGCCAAGCCGGCCGAGCAAGCTCCACCACGCCGCCTGCAGCAGGGTATCCAGGCTGACCTGACGGGCTGCGGCCAACTGCTGCAACTGCCCCTGCAAGCCCAGCGGCAGGCTGACCTGGTGATGCGCCTGGTGTGTCGCTGGCTGGTCCTGGCGATAGGCTGGCCAAGGCGCGCTCATGCCCTGCTCCGTTGGCATCAGGTGCCCTTGCCAGTAGCCACGGGCTGCCGCTGCATCCTCATCCTGGGCCACTTCGGCACGCCACTCCAGATACTGCCCGAAAGCTTCAGGCAGGTCTTCATCCGGCCCGGCTGGCGTGTCATACAACGCCGTCAGGTCACGGTACAGCATGGCCATGCCCGCCTCGTCGCAGGCAAAGCCCGCCACCCCCAGCCATAAATGCCACTGCCCGGCTTCGGCGGCCGGTACCAGCAACGCCTGGGCGGCTGGCAGCTGGTCGATTTCGAAGCGCTGCCGCAGCCAAGGCTCGAGCAGTGCCGGCGCATCTGCCTCGGCCTGCACTGCCAGCGTCAGGGCTGGCCGCCGGGCGCCGATGAACTGGCGCATGCCGCGGTATCCCGAGGCAGTGCCCAGGCGCCCGGCCAATATCGGGTGGCGCTCGACCAAGCGCTCAAGCGCCTGGCTCAGGCGCGCCGGGTCCGGCTGGCCCTGAACGCTGATCTTCAGCAGCGTCGCGGCCTGTGACCAGTCCGGGCAAGCGGGCAAGGCATCGAGCCAGTGTTGCTGGTCGACGGTCAGGGCAAAACCGATGTCGTCGGCCTGGTCTACGTAACTGTTCATTCCTCGGCCTCCTCGGTCGCCATCACCTGCGTGGCCGCAGCCGCCTCCAGCGCTGCCCGGTCGAACATGTCGCCCATCGCCACGACGATCTTGCGCGACCCCTCGTACGGGTCACGGGCATGCGCTGCCAGCATGTTGTCGACCAGGATCACGTCGCCTTTCTGCCATTGGAACCGCACGGCACAGGCTTCATATAGCTCGCCGATCAGTTGCATGTCCTGGTCGGGGATCGGCGAACCATCGCCGAAGTACACATGCCGTGGCATGCGCTCCAGGCCGAACATGGCCAGCAGGTCTTCACGCGCATCGGGCTCCAGCCAATAGATGTGGTGCAACTGCACCTGGTTGAAGAACGAGCGTGCGCCGGTGATCGGGTGCGTGATGATCGCCGGGCAACGGGTACGGGTCTGCAACTCGTCGTTGTCCAGCCAGCGCCATTCGATGCCAGCGGCACGGCAACGGGCCTCGACCTCGGCGCGGTCATCGGTGCGGAAGAAATGCTGCCATGGCACGTCGAGCTTGTCGGCGAACGTGCGCACATACAGCAGCCCTTTGTCCTCGAGGGTTTGCCGCAGTGCCTGCGGCAGCTTTTCGTACATCAGGCGGCAGTCGACCACCGGCGTGGCACCGCCGACCGGCGAAGGCTGCTCGCAATAGAACATCTGCTTGCGCGGCCAGCTGTCTTGGTGCGCACTCTCGTTATGGAACAAGATCATTTTGTTTTCCGGGTACGGCGTGGAGCGGTAGGTATTCCTGCCCCCCTCCTTCTTCGGCAGGTCACCGTATTGGCCATAAAGCCCCGGCTGGACTGCTTCGGCGAATGCTTCGAACCCCTGGATACCCTCCAGGGCAAAGCCGCGGAACAGGATGCCTGCATGCTCGCCCAGCTTGCGCTCGACCAGCGGCCGGTTGTTGCGCACCCACTCGATCAGGTCGATCGATGCGTCGCCAGGCTCGACGAGCAACGGGAACGACTGGCCTGGCACCAGCAGCGACTCGCGCACCGCAGCCCGTGGCGGTGCAGCTGCAGTGGCGCCGGCAGAGCGCTTGAGGAATTTGCCCAGCTTGTCGGCCTTGCTGGCCGGGGCGCTTACCGGTGTGCTGCCAGCCAGGCCGCCACCCTGTAATGGAACGTTCATCGCTTGCCACCTCATATCCTGAACACTGACGATCTGTTCGAGCATCGCGATCCATGCGCTGACGAGTCGCTGGATATGCTCTTGCCTGAAAAGCGTTGTCGCAAACTGCCAGTTGCCACTGAGCTGCCCGGCCTCCTGTTCGATGAACAGGGCCATGTCGAACTTCGAATACAGCGCCGGGGCGGGCAGCGCCTGCACGGTAATATCGGCCAGGGCTTCGCTGCGTACGGGCAGGTTGTTCATCACGAACAGCACCTGCACCAGCGGGTTCATGCCGCGCACCCGCGGGGCGCCATGGGCCTCGACGATCATGTCGAACGGCAGGTCCTGATGCTCCAGGGCCGCGAGCAAGGTGCGCTGGGTGCCCTGCACGAAGTCACCGAAGGCCAGCCCATCACTCACCCTGGAACGCAGCGGCAACACATTGACGAAGAAGCCGATCAGGCCTTCCAGTTCGCTGTGCTGCCGGCCTGCGGTGTCGGCCCCGACCAGTACGTCATGGGCACCGCTGGTCTGGTGCATCAACCACTGGAACGCCGCCAGCAGCGTGCTGTACAGGGTCACCCCGGCCTTGGCCGCGAACTGGCCAAGCGCATCGGTCAAGGTTGGCGACAGGCTGAAGTCCACCGCACCGCCGGCATGGGAGCCCTGCTCGCTGCGCGGCTGTTCCAGTGGCAGGTCAAGGCGGCCGGCATGGCCCGCCAAGGCCTGTTGCCAGTAGCTTGCCTGGCGCTGCAGCTCACCCGCCTGCTCGAGGGCCTGCTGCCACAAGGCGAAGTCTGAATACTGCAGCGGTAACGGCGCCAGAAGGTGGGTCTGCCCTGGGGCGCTGTGACGGTAGATTTCAACCAGGTCGCGGACCAGCACGCCCATCGACCAGCCGTCGGAGATGATGTGGTGCATGGCGAAGAACAGCACATGCTCCTGGTCTGCCAGGCGTGCCAGACGGCAGCGCAACAACGGTGCATGCTCCAGTGCAATCGGGGTGCTGGCGTTGGCCAGGGTGGCTTCGGCGATGCACCGTTGCTGTTCCTGGTGGCTGAACCCGGACCAGTCGTCGAGGGCGATATCCACCTCGATCTGGTCAGCAATCTGCGCCAGCGGATCACCCTCGTCGTCCTGCACGTAGGCCGTACGCAACACTTCATGTCGCTGCGCCAGCGCGTTCAGGCTGTTGCGCAACACCTCGACCTGCAGCGGCCCTTGCAGGCGCAGGGCCAATGGCATGCCGTAGGCAGCGCTGCCCCCGGACAATTGCTCGGCAACCCACAAGCGCCGCTGCATCAACGACAATGGCGCGGTGGCTTTTTTACCATGGGCCAATAGCTCGACACCGTGCGCGGTCGCAGCCTTGCCTGCGCCGCCGAGCGCTGCCAGCAGGCGCTCCAGCACCGGGTGATCGAACAGGTCACGCAAAGTCACTTGCATACCCGGCAGCTTGCGCATCCGCGATACCGCCTGGGTGGCCAGCAACGAGTGACCACCCAGCTCGAAGAAGTGGTCGCCTAGGCCCACCCGCTCAAGGCCGAGCACCTCCTGCCAGATACCCGCAACGTGCTGCTCGAGCGGGGTTTGCGGTGCCCGGTAGGCCTGCTGCAGGGCGCTGTTGTCGGGCTTGGGCAAAGCCTTGCGGTCGAGTTTGCCGTTGGCGGTCACCGGCCAGGCCTGCACCTGCAGGATGTGCGTCGGCACCATGTAGTCCGGCAGGCTGCCCTTGAGCTGCTCGCGAAGGCTGTCACGCAGTGCGGCGGCGTCCACCGCCATGCCCTGCTCCTCGGCCAGCACGTAGGCCACCAGCTGCTGGCCATGCCCGCTGTCCTGGGCCAGCACCACCGCCTCGCGCACCTGCGGGTGCTCCAGCACCCGTACCTCGATCTCACCCAGTTCGATACGCAGCCCCCGCACCTTCACCTGATGGTCGATACGCCCGCAATACTCGATCACCCCGCTGTCGCGGTAGCGCGCCAGGTCGCCGGTGCGGTACAGCCGCTGGCCGTGGCTGCCGAACGGGTCGGGCACGAAACGCTCGGCCGTCAGCGACGGGCGACGATGGTAACCACGCGCCAGCCCCTGGCCACCCAGCATCAGCTCGCCCATGGCTACCTGCGGCAGGGCTTCGAACGCCGGGCCAAGGATGTGCGTGTACAGGTTGGCGATCGGCCGGCCGATCGGCACGCTGTCACGCCCTTCGTCGACACAGGTCCAGTGGGTGACGTCGATCGCTGCCTCGGTCGGCCCGTACAGGTTGTGCAGGCGGGCACCGGGCAAGTGGCTGAACACCTGCTGCTGGGTGTCCACCGCCAGCGCCTCGCCGCTGCAGATCACCTGCCGCACGCTGTGGCAGCGCTGCAGGCCCGGCTCGCGGACGAACACCTGCAGCATCGACGGCACGAAGTGCAAGGTGGTCACCTGGTGGCGCTCGATGGTATCGATCAGGCGCTCCGGCTCGCGGTGCTCGCCCGGTGCCGCCAGGGCCAGCCGCGCACCGGTCATCAGCGGCCAGAAGAACTCCCACACCGACACGTCAAAACTGAACGGCGTCTTCTGCAACACCGTGTCGGCACTGCCCAACGCATACGCCTGCTGCATCCACGCCAGCCGGTTGTACAACGCCAGGTGGCGGTTGCCGGCGCCTTTCGGCCGCCCGGTCGAGCCGGAGGTGTAGATGACGTAGGCCAGGTTCTCCGGGTGCAGCCGGCACGCCGGCACCTGCTGCGAATAACCGCCCAGCTCGCCGGGCTGGTCCAGCAGCAGCACCTGCCCGGCAAACGCCGGCAGCTGATCGCGCAAGTGCGCCTGGGTCAGCAGCAGCTCGATGCCGCTGTCTTCGAACATGTAGGCCAGCCGCTCGGCCGGGTAGTCCGGGTCCAGCGGTACATAGGCGGCGCCGGCCTTGAGGATCGCCAGCAGGCCAACGACCATTTCCAGCGAGCGCTCGGCGGCGATACCCACCAGGCTTTCCGGGCCGACACCCTGTTCGATCAGCTTGTGCGCCCACTGGCTGGACAGCTCACTCAATGCCCGGTAGCTCATGCGCTGGTCGCCGAACAGCAGTGCCGTGGCATCCGGCTGGCGACGCGCCTGCGCCTCGAACAGCTGGTGCACGCGCCAGTCGCCGGGGTAGTCGGTGGCGGTGTCGTTAAGGTCATGCAGCACCGCTTGCGCCTGCTGCGGGTTCAGCATCGGCAACTCGCCCAACGCCGTTTCGGCGCTGCTCTCAAGCATCTGCTGCAACACCTGCAACAGGTGCTCGCCAAGTTGCCCGGCCAGCCGAGCACTGAACCGTGCCCGATCGACTTTCAACTGCAGCGACAGGTGCGTACCCAGGTTAACCACCAGCGTCAGCGGGTAGTTGGTCTGTTCGTGGTTCGCCACATCACCAAACACCAGGCTGCTGGTGGTATCGGCCTGCAGCGCTTCGGACACCGGGTAATTCTCGAACACCAGGATGCTGTCGAACAGCGCTTCGCCGCCCTGCCCGGCCCAGCGCTGGATATCGAACAATGGCGTGTGATCGTACTCACGCAGGGCGATGTTCAGCGCCTGCACGGTGTCCAGCCAGTCACCCAGCGCTTGCTCCGGGCGTGGGCTGGCAATGACCGGCAAGGTATTGATGAACAGGCCGATCTGTTGCTCGATGCCCTTGAGTTCGGCCGGCCGCCCAGCCGTGGTCGCACCAAAGGCGACGCAGGTCTGGCCGGTATAGCGCTGCAGCACCAGCAGCCAGGCCGCTTGCACCACGGTATTGACGGTGACCCTGCGCTCACGGGCAAAGGCGTCCAGGCGGGCGGTCTGCCGGGCATCCAGTTGCTGTACCCGCTCGACCTGCCCCTGCCCTTCACTACCGGCTGCCCAGTCCGTGGCCCTGGCCAGCAATGTGGGTGCATCCAGGTCTTGCAACTGGCGGGTCCAGAACGCCTGGCGGGCTGCGCCATCCTGGCGCTGCAACCAGGCAATGTAGTCACGGAAGCGCCCCGGCCCTTGCTCCGGCACGCTGCCGTGGTACCGCTGCAGCACCTCGCCCAGCAGCCGGGTATTGCTCCAGCCATCCATCAGGATGTGGTGGCTGGTGTAGATCAGGTGATAACGCTGCGCGTCGAGGCGAATCAGGGTCAGGCGCAACAGCGGCGGCCGGACCAGGTCGAAGCCGGCCGCGCGGTCTGCAGCAGCGAACGCCTCCAGCGCATCGGCAAGGTCGTCACGGCCACGCCAGTCATGCACCGCGAACGGCAATTGCGCCTCGCGCTGAATGATCTGCAACGGGCTGGCCAGCTCACCCCAGATGAAGCTGCCACGCAGCAGGTCATGGCAGTCGACTGCCGCTTGCCACGCAGCACGGAAGCGCTCGGGATCCACGCCAGTCACATCAACCCGCATCTGGTTGATGTAATCCCCGCCCTGCTGCAGCAGCGTATGGAACATCATGCCCTGCTGCATGGGCGAAAGCGGGAAGATGTCCTCGATCATCGCTGGCGGCAGCGCCAGGCTGTCGAGCTGGGCCTGGGTCAGACCAGCCAACGGAAAGTCCGAAGGGGTCATGCCAGCGTGTTCGCGCTGGCAGCAGTGCTCGACCAGGGTACGCAGCTCGTGGCTGTATTCATCGGCCAGGCGCTGTACGGTGGCGACTTCGAACATGTCGCTGCTGAAGGTCCAGCCCAGGCTCAGCTCACCGGCATAGACCTGGCCATTGAGCGTCAGCCAGTTACCCAATGGCGCGTCCAGGCTCTGTTCATCGCCTTTGGGGTCTGCGCAGGGCACCAGAAGCGCCTGCTCATCGGTTGCCAGGTGGCCATCCAGCTGGCCCAGATAGTTGAAGGTGATGCGCGGCACAGGCAAGGCACGCAGGCACTCACGGCTGGCAGCGTCCGCCAGGTAGCGCAGCACACCATAGCCAATGCCCTTTTCGGGCACGGCGCGCAGTTGTTCCTTGACCTGCTTGATCGACCCATCCAGCGTTGCCGCCGGGCTCAGCCGCAGCGGGAACAGGCTGGTGAACCAGCCGACCGTGCGGCCCAGGTCGAGGTTGTCGAACAGCGCTTCGCGCCCGTGCCCTTCCAGTTCGATCAGCGTCGAGGGTTCGCCGCTCCAGCGGCAGATTACCCGCGCAAGCGCAGTCAGCAGCAGGTCGTTGACCTGGGTGCGGTAAGCGGCCGGTGCCTGCTGCAACAGCTGTCGGGTCAGGGCCCCGTCCAGGTGGCTGTAGACCGTGCGGGCGTACCGGTTACTCAGGGCACCAGCGCTGTTGTCCTGCGGCAGGCTGCCGCTGGCATGGCGCAACTGCGCCTGCCAATAGCCCAGTTCGGCCTGCAACGTGTCGCTGGCGGCGTAGGCCTGCAACTGTTCGGCCCAGGCCCTGAAGGCACTGGTCTTGGCGGGCAACTGTGGCGCCTGCCCGGCCGCACATTGTTGGTAGGCCCGGTGCAAGTCCTCCAGCAAAATACGCCAGGACACCCCATCGACGACCAGATGGTGGATCGCCAGCAACAGGCGCTGACTGCCGTCCGTCAAGGTTGCCAGCACCGCGCGCAGCATCGGCCCATCAGCCAGGTTGAGGCTGCGCTGGGCCTCGGTGCCCAATGCCTTTAGCTCACCGGCATCGGCCAGTGTCGCGCACCATAGCAAAGGTGGCTGTACCGGCCCGGCAGGCCGGTAGCTGGCCTGCCATTGCCCATCAACCTCGACAAAGCTCAGGCGCAGGCTGTCGTGGTGCGTGACCAGGGCCTGCAGCGCCTGCTCCAGCGCCTGTGCTTCAAGCGCCTGCAACGGGCGGAACAGCACCGACTGGTTCCACTGCTGGCGTTCGGCAATGGCTGTGTCGAAGAAGGCATGCTGCACCGCCAGCAGCGGTGTGGGCCCGTGCAAGGGGCGCTGGTCGGCCTGTACCGTACACCCCACCTCGGCGACTGCGGCCAGGTCTTGTACCGTCTGGTGCTGGAACAGGTCCTTGGTGGTGAAGCGGATGCCCGCCTGGCGGGCGCGGCTGACCACCTGGATCGAAACGATCGAGTCGCCACCGAGGGTGAAGAAGTTGTCGCTGCGGCCAACCCGCTCCAGCTTCAGCAGGTCCTGCCAGATCGCCGCGATCTGCTGTTCCAGCGGGCCTTGCGGTGCACTGTATGCCTGCTGCAGGGCGCTGTTGTCAGGCTTGGGCAAAGCCTTGCGGTCGAGCTTGCCGTTGGCGGTCACCGGCCAGGCCTTCACCTGCAGGATGTGCGTCGGCACCATGTAGTCCGGCAGGCTGCCCTTGAGCTGCTCGCGAAGGCTGTCACGCAGTGCGGCGGCGTCCACCGCCATGCCCTGCTCCTCGGCCAGCACGTAGGCCACCAGCTGCTGGCCATGCCCGCTGTCCTGGGCCAGCACCACCGCCTCGCGCACCTGCGGGTGCTCCAGCACCCGCGCCTCGATTTCACCCAGTTCGATACGCAGCCCGCGCACCTTCACCTGATGGTCGATACGCCCGCAGTACTCGATCACCCCGCTGTCGCGGTAGCGCGCCAAATCCCCGGTGCGGTACAGCCGCTGGCCGTGGCTGCCGAACGGGTCGGGCACGAAACGCTCGGCCGTCAGCGACGGGCGACGATGGTAACCACGCGCCAGGCCCTGGCCACCGAGCATCAGCTCGCCCATGGCTACCTGCGGCAGGGCTTCGAACGCCGGGCCAAGGATGTGCGTGTACAGGTTGGCGATCGGCCGGCCGATCGGCACGCTGTCACGCCCTTCGTCGACACAGGTCCAGTGGGTGACGTCGATCGCTGCCTCGGTCGGCCCGTACAGGTTGTGCAGGCGGGCACCGGGCAGGTGGCTGAGCACCTGCTGCTGGGTGTCCACCGCCAGCGCCTCGCCGCTGCAGATCACCTGCCGCACGCTGTGGCAGCGCTGCAGGCCCGGCTCGCGGACGAACACCTGCAGCATCGACGGCACGAAGTGCAAGGTGGTCACCTGGTGGCGCTCGATGGTGTCGATCAGGCGCTCCGGCTCGCGGTGCTCGCCCGGTGCCGCCAGGGCCAGCCGCGCACCGGTCATCAGCGGCCAGAAGAACTCCCACACCGACACGTCAAAACTGAACGGCGTCTTCTGCAACACCGTGTCGGCACTGCCCAACGCATACGCCTGCTGCATCCACGCCAGCCGGTTGTACAACGCCAGGTGGCGGTTGCCGGCGCCTTTCGGCCGCCCGGTCGAGCCGGAGGTGTAGATGACGTAGGCCAGGTTCTCCGGGTGCAGCCGGCACGCCGGCGCCTGCTGCGAATAACCGCCCAGCTCGCCGGGCTGGTCCAGCAGCAGCACCTGCCTGGCAAACGCCGGCAGCTGATCGCGCAAGTGCGCCTGGGTCAGCAGCAGTTCGATGCCGCTGTCTTCGAACATGTAGGCCAGCCGCTCGGCCGGGTAGTCCGGGTCCAGCGGTACATAGGCGGCGCCGGCCTTGAGGATCGCCAGCAGGCCAACGACCATTTCCAGCGAGCGCTCGGCGGCGATACCCACCAGGCTTTCCGGGCCGACACCCTGTTCGATCAGCTTGTGCGCCCACTGGCTGGACAGCTCACTCAATGCCCGGTAGCTCATGCGCTGGTCACCGAACAGCAGTGCCGTGGTGTCTGGTTGACGACGCGCCTGCGCCTCGAACAGCTGGTGCACGCGCCAGTCGCCGGGGTAGTCGGTGGTGGTGTCGTTAAGGTCGTGCAGTACCGCTTGCGCCTGCTGCGGGCTCAGCATCGGCAGCTCGCCCACCGGCTGTTGCGGCTGGGCTACCACACTGTGCAGCAGATGCTGCCAATGCTGCCCCATGCGCTCGACGCTTGGCGCGTCGAACAGGTCGGTGGCGTAGGTCAGCGATGCCCACAGGCCATCCGCGGTCTCGACCGTGTCCAGGGTCAGGTCGAACTGGGCGTTCACTTCTTCCCACGCCAGCACTTCCACGCTCAAGCCTGGCAGCTGTGTGGCCCCTGGCAGCCGGCGCTCGGCGCTGCGGTGGTTGAACATGACCTGGAACAACGGGCTGCGGTTCAGGCTCCGTTCGACCTGCAGCGCATCCACCAACTGCTCGAAGGGCAAGTCCTGGTGCGCCTGGGCCTCCAGCGCAGTGGCCTTGACCTGCTGCAACAGGCGGGCGAACGGTTGGTGCGTATCAATGTCGGCCTTGTGCACCTGGGTATTGACGAAGAAGCCGATCAGGCCTTCGGTTTCCTTGCGCGTGCGGTTGGCGACCGGCACGCCGACGCGGATGTCCGACTGCCCGCTATAGCGGTGCAACAGGCACTGGAAGGTCGCCAGCAACAGCATGAACAGGGTCACCCCTTCGCGCCGCGCCAGTTGCCGCAGGCCATCGGCCAGTGCCGGGCTCAGTGGCAGGTCGATGCGGGCGCCACGGTAGCTGCTGTGCAACGGCCGCGGGCGGTCGCTGGGCAACGCCAGCACAGGCTGTTCACCGCCCAGCTGGGCAGTCCAGTAGGCCAGCTGGCGCTGCCGTTCGCCGCCATCCATCCATTGGCGCTGCCAGACGGCATAGTCGGCGTACTGGATCGGCAACGCCGGCAGGCTGGCAGGCTGGCCGCTGCTGTACGCGCGATACAGGTGCACCAGTTCCTGCACCATCAACGCCAGCGACCAGCCATCCGAGACAATGTGGTGCTGGGTAATCAGCAACACATGATCGTCCGGCCCCAGGCACAGCAGGCTGGCTCTCAGCAGCGGGCCCTGGGCCAGGTCGAACGGCTGGCGGATTTCTTCGGTGATACAGGTGCGCAGCCGTGCCGCCCGGTCCTCGCCGGGCGCCAGGGCCAGGGTGTGCCTGGCAATGCTCACCGGCGCGGGGGCATGGATCACTGGCGTGGTGCGCTCACCGTCAGTGGCGAAGGTGGTGCGCAGCGACTCGTGGCGCGCCACCAGCGCATCGAAGCTTTGCTGCAGGGCAGCCAGGTCCAGTGCGCCGCGCAGGTTCAGCGCAGTGGGCAGGTGATAGGCGGCACTGTCTGGCTCAAGGTGCCAAAGAAACAGCTGCCGCTCCTGGGCGAAGGACAGCGAAAGCGGCTCGGTCGGATCGCGTCGAAAAACAGGTGCCACGCTGTACAGATCGACACCTTGCTGCTTGAGCAGCACTGCCAGCGCCTTGCGTTGCTTTGCCGACAGTGTTGCTACCGATTCGATTAACTTTTGCACGCCCTTCCCCTGTCAAGAGATCAGATTTTCCAGATCTTCGGCTGATAGACGTTTGAGGGCCTCCAAGGATTTAGCCAAGGCATCGTTGACCGCCTGGGTTTGCGGCGGGGCGACTGCGATCTCGGCGCAGTAGGCTTGCAGGTCGTGGGTGGTGAACAGCGCCTTGACTGCTGTTTCCAGCTTCAACTGCTCACGCAGGCGCACGGTGACCTGGGTGGCCAGCAGCGAATGCCCGCCGAGGTCGAAGAAGTTGTCGGCAAGGCCGACCTGATCGACGTGCAGTACCTCCTGCCAGATCTGCGCCACTTGCTGCTGCAGCTCGCTCTGCGGTGCCAGGTAGGCCACCCGGGCGACACTCAGGTCGGGGGCAGGCAGCCGGTTGCGGTCAAGCTTGCCATTGGGGGTATGGGGGAAGGTCGCGACGAACGTCGTCCAGGTCGGCACCATGTACTCCGGCAACGCGCTGCGCAGTTGCCGCTTCAGCGCCTCGCCCAGTGCCTCGCGCGTTTGCCCATCGTCGACCACGGCCAGGTCTTGCGGCACCAGGTAAGCCACCAGCTGCTGGCCCCCAGGCCCCGGCCGGGCGACCACCGCCGCTTCGCGAATGGCGGGATGACGCGCCAGTTGTGCCTCGATTTCACCGAGTTCAATACGATAGCCACGAATCTTCACCTGCTGGTCGATTCGCCCGAGGTACTCCACCACACCATCGGCCCGATAGCGTGCCAGGTCGCCGGTACGGTACAGCCGCTCACCGTTCTCGGCGAACGGGTCGGGGACGAAACGCTCGGCGGTCAGCCCAGGCCGCTGGTAATACCCGCGCGCCAGCCCCGCCCCGCCAATCAGCAGCTCGCCGGCAACGCCAACGGGTACCGGCGCCAGGTCCTCACCCAGCAGGTAGAGCCGGGTATTGTCCAACGGCCTGCCGAGCAACGCCTGCGGCCTGGCGGGCTGCAAGCGATGCAGCGCTGACCAGATGGTGGTTTCGGTCGGCCCGTACAGGTTCCACAACGGCCCGCCCAGGGCCAGCAGCCGCTGCGCCAGGTCATCGCTCAGCGCTTCACCGCCACATAACTTCGTGCAGCCCGCCAGCACCTCACCGCGGCCGCTGTATAGCAGCATGCGCCAGGTCGAAGGGGTGGCCTGCAACACGGTCACCGCCTGCCGCGCGACCAGCTCCAGTACCCGCTGCGGGTCCTGTGCGGTATCCGGACCGGCCAGGACCACGCAGGCACCCTGCACCAGCGGCAGGTACACCTCCAGCCCGAAGATATCGAACGAGAACGTGGTCAACGACAACAGGCGATCGCCGGTAGCCAGCCCCGGCGCCTTGGCCATGCTGGCGATGAAGTTGACCAGGGCGCCGTGGGGCACCATCACCCCTTTTGGCCTGCCGGTGGAGCCCGAGGTGTAGATCATGTAGGCAAGGTGCTCGGCCGACAGTTGCAGCTGCGGGTTGTGCACACCGTAGGCTGCCGCGTTGCAGCCACTGCCCAGCAGGTGCTCGGGCGCCAGCAACAGGCACTGAACCGTGACCGGTATCGGCAGGCGTGCCTGTAGCGAAGGTTGGGTCAGCAGCAGCCTGATGCCGCTGTCCTCCATCATGTAGGCCAGCCGCTCGTCCGGGTAATGAGGGTCCAGCGGTACATAGGCACCCCCGGCCTTGAGCACGGCCAACAACGCGACGAGCATCTGTGGCGAGCGTTCGAGGGCCACCCCGACCTTGACGTCCGGCCCTACGCCGCCTTCGATCAGGCGCCAGGCCAGGCGGTTGGCGTGTTCGTTGAGCTGCTGGTAGCTCAGTGTCTGGTCTTCGAACTGCACCGCCGGTGCATGCGGCGTGGCATCGGCACGCTGCTCGATCAAGTGCTGAATGCAGGCGTCGGCAACCGGCACCGCCGTGTCATTCCAGGCTTGCCCGATCACGTCCAGCTCGCTGTCGCTGAGCAGTGGCAACGCGGCGATTCGCTGGCCCGCGTCGGCCACGATGCCGTCCAGCAATTGCACCCAGTGCCCGGCCATGCGCGCCACGGTCGTGGCATCGAACAGATCGGTGGCGTAGTTCAAAGAAGCGCCGATCTGCCCTGGCGCTTCGAAGGTTTCCAGGGTGAGGTCAAACGGCGCGGTGCGCGTTTCACCAGGCAACGCCTCGATACGCAGCGCTGTGTCGCTGGCGGCCTGCTGGCCATTGCCCTGGCGCTGGTGGTTGAACATGACCTGGAACAACGGGCTGTGGCTCAGGCTGCGCCCCGGCTGCAAGGCTTCGACCAGTTGTTCGAACGGCAGCTCTTGATGGGCCTGGGCGTCGCTGGCGGCCTGGCGGGCTTGCTGCAACAGCGCGCGGAAGGTCTGCTGCGGCTCGATTTGCGCGCGCAGCACCTGGGTGTTGACGAAAAACCCGATCAACCCTTCGGTTTCTACCCGGTTGCGGTTAGCGATGGGCACACCCACGCGAATGTCCTGCTGCCCGCTGTAGCGCTGCAGCAAGGCCTGGAACGCGGCCAGCAACAGCACGAACAAGGTCACCCCTTCGTGGCGGGCCAGGTCTTGCAGGCGTTGGCACAGTTCGGCCGGCAAGCTGAAGTCGTGTCGTGCGCCGCGGTAGCTCATCAGCCCCGGGCGGGGCCGATCGGTCGGCAGTTCCAGCACCGGCTGCTGGCCACCCAGTTGCGCTTGCCAATAGGCCAGCTGCCGCTCGCGTTCACCGGCCTCCATCCAGCGCCGTTGCCAGATGGCATAGTCGGCGTACTGGATGGGCAGCGGCCGAACAGCCACGGCATGCCCTCGGCAACAGGCGCTGTAACCCTGCAGCAGTTCGTCGACCATGACCTTCAGCGACCAGCCGTCAGCGGCGATGTGGTGCACCACCAGGCTGAGCACATGGTCCTCGGCCGCCAGGCGCAGCAACGCCACGCGCAACACGGGGCCGTGTTGCAGGTCGAACGGCTGCTCACGGTGGGCTTCGACGAAGGCCTGAATCTGCGCCTGCTCATCGCCCACGCCGCGCTCACGGCATTCGATCGCTACCGTCAGCTGTGGGGCGATTTGCTGGCGCGGGCCACCGTCGCGGCTGTCATGGGTGAACGTGGTGCGCAAGCTCTCGTGCCGCGCCAGCAGCGTATCGAAACTGCCTTGCAAGGCCTGCAGGTTCAGCGGGCCATGCAGGCGCAGGCTGACCCCGATGTTGTAGGCAGTGCCCTGGGGCTCCATCTGCCACAGGAACCATTGGCGCTCCTGGGCAAACGACAACGGCACCACGGTGGTGTCGTCGCGCACCAGCGGAATGGGCAGGTTGGCCGGGGACACGCCTTCTTCAAGCATTTTCTGCAGGTATTGGCGACGCTTTTCCAGCGGCAGATTGATGAAGCGCTGGGCAATTTTCGTGGCGACTGCGGTGTCCATCACACCTCCTCCATTTCGTCCAGCAGAGCCGACAGCTTGCTGAGTGTTTGTGTGTCCGCCGGCGCAGATGCCTGGGCCAGCTGTTCGGCGAAGCTCGCCAGGGTCGGGTGCTGGAAAATCAGTTGCGGGGTCAGGCTCAGGCCGAGTTCCAGTTGCACCCGCGAAACCACGCTGACGGCCAGCAGCGAGTGGCCGCCCAGTTCGAAGAAGTGGTCGTCCAGGCCCACTTGCTCAAGCTTGAGCACGTCCTGCCAGATGGCTGCCAGCTGCTGTTCAAGCTCGCAACGCGGGGCGCGATAACCTTGCTGCAACAGGCTGGCATCGGCCTTGGGCAGGGCCTTGCGGTCGAGCTTGCCGTTGGCCGTCAGCGGCCACCGGTCGAGCAGCAACAGGTGCGCCGGGACCATGTAGTCCGGCAGCGCTTCCTTCAGCTGTTCGCGCAACTGCGCGCGCAGCCCGGCGTGCTGCTCCAGCGCTACCTCGGCAGCGGGTATCAGGTAGGCCACCAACTGCTGGCCGGTCGCGCCTTCCTGGGCCAGCACCAGGGCCTCGCGCACCTGCGGCTGGGCCTGCAGGCGGGCTTCGATCTCGCCCAGCTCGATGCGGAAGCCGCGGATCTTCACCTGGTGGTCGATGCGCCCGGCGTATTCGATCACCCCGTCGGCGTGGTAGCGCGCCAGGTCACCGGTGCGGTACAGGCGCCCGCCAGGGGCACCGAACGGGTCCGGCACGAAGCGCGTGGCGCTCAGTTCGCTGCGCTTGAGGTAGCCGCGTGCCAGGCCGGCGCGGCCCACGTACAGCTCACCGATGCAGCCTTTGGCTACCGGGTTCAGGTCGCCGTCGAGCACATACCAGGACAGGTCGGGGATCGGCACGCCCATCGGGCTGCTGGCCGCCTTGCCCAGGTCAGCCAGCGACAGCGGCCGGTAGCTGACATGCACGGTGGTTTCGGTGATGCCGTACATGTTCACCAGCTGCGGCTGGCGGTCGCCGAAGTGTTCGAACCACGGTGCCAGGCTGTTGACGTCCAGCGCCTCGCCCCCGAACACCACGCTGCGCAGTGCCAGCGGCCGCTGCGGCTCGGCCGTGGTGGCCACCGCCATCAGTTGCTTGAACGCCGACGGGGTCTGGTTCAGCACCGTGATCTGTTCATCGGCCAGCAACTGGTAGAAGGCCTCGGGCGAGCGGCTGGTGTGCTGCGGCACGATCACCAGGCGCCCGCCGTACAGCAGGGCGCCGAAGATTTCCCACACCGAGAAGTCGAAGGCATAGGAGTGGAACAGGCTCCACACGTCGTCGCTGGCGAAGCGGAAGTCGGCGTCGGTGGCCGTGAACAGGCGCAGCACGTTGCGCTGCGGCAGCAGTACGCCCTTGGGGTTGCCGGTGGAACCGGAGGTGTAGATCACGTAGGCGAGGTTGTCCGGGCTGACCGTGACCGGCGAGCAGGCCAGCGGGTCGGCCTGGGTGCTGTCATCGTTGCTTTCCAGGCTGAGCACGCGCACGCCTGCCGGCACCGGCAGGCTGGCCAGCACCTGGGGCTGGGCCAGCAGGCGCTGCAGGCCGCTGTCTTCGATCATGTAGGCCAAACGGTCGGCCGGGTAGGCCGGGTCCAGCGGCACGTAGGCACCGCCGGCCTTGAGGATGGCGAAGATGCCGACGACCATGTCCAGCGAGCGCTCGGCAGCCAGGCCGACCAGCACGTCGGGCCCGACCCCGTCGTCGACCAGGCGCCGGGCCAGGGCGTTGGCGCGCTGGTTGAGCTGGGCATAGCTCAGGGCCTGGCCCTCGCAGGTGACGGCGATGGCATCGGGGGTGCGCTGCACCTGGGCCTCGATCCGGCTGTGCAGGGCCTGGTCGGCCGGGTGCTCGGCGGGGGCCGGGTTCCACTGGGCGAAGGTGGCCTGCTGCTGTTGCGCATCGAGCAGCGTCAGGCTGCCCAGCGCCTGGTGCGCCGAGGCCTCGACAATCTGCTCCAGCAACTGTCGCAGGTGCCCAGCCAGTTGCTCGACCAGTGCGGCAGCGAAGCAGCCACGGTCGTAGCCGAAGGTCACCGACAGCGTCTCGCCCTGGTTGACCGCCAGGGTCAATGGGTAGTTGGCCTGCTCATGGTTGTGCACCGCATCGAAACGCAGTCCCTCGGGTGCCGTTTGCTGGAGGATCTCCGAGACCGGGTAGTTCTCGAACACCATGATGCTGTCGAACAGCCCCTCGCCGCCGTGACCGGCCCAGCGCTGGATCTCGAACAACGGCGTGTGTTCGTGTTCACGCAATTGCAGGTTGAGGCTTTGCAACGCTTGCAGCCATTGCACCACGGGTTGTTCCGGGCGCGGGCTGGCAACCACCGGCAAGGTGTTGATGAACAGCCCGATGTGCGCTTCGACACCGCGCAGCTCGGCAGGACGGCCCGCTACGGTGACACCGAATGCGACCGCCGCCTGCCCGGTATAACGCTGCAACAGCAACAACCAGGCCCCTTGCATCAAGGTGTTGAGGGTGACCTTGTGCTGCCGGGCGAAATCGCTGAGCTGGCGGGTTTGCTGGCGATCACGCAGCAAGACAACCTGCCCCTGCCCGGCCACGTCGGCTTCGGCCAATGGCTGGCCGGTCGCCAGGCTGCGGCTGAGCAGTGTGGGCTGTTCCAGGTCCGCCAGGCGGGCTTTCCAGAACTGCTCGCTGGCCTGCGCATCCTGGCGCTGCAACCAGCCGATGTAATCGCGGTAGCGCCCTGCCGGCGCCTCTGGGCGAGGCTCGCCGCGGGCCTGGGCACCGTATTGTTCGAGTACCTCCCCCAGCAGCTGCGAATAGCTCCATCCGTCCATGAGGATGTGATGGTTGGTATCGATCAGGTGGTAGCGATCGTCGCCAATGCGGATGACCTGGATGCGCTGCAGCGGCGCCTTGCCCAGGTCGAACCCGCGCAGGCGTTCGGCGTTGGCCAGCTGGTCGAGCGCGGTGGGCAGCTCCCGTCGCTCGCGCCAGTCCTGGTACACCAGCGCCACGGCCAGGTGCTTGTGGATCACCTGCAACGGTTGCTGCTGGCCCTGCCACAGCACACTGGCACGCAGTACCTCGTGGCGGTCGTAGACTGCCTGCCAGGCGGCCCGCAGGCGTTCGGCATCCAGCCCCTGCACATCGGCACGCATCTGGTTGATGTAGTCACCGCTGCCTTGCTCGTACAGCGAGTGGAACAGCATGCCTTGCTGCATCGGCGACAGCGCGTAGATGTCTTCGACTTGCGCCGCCGGTACCGGCAACGCATCGAGCTGGGCCTGGCTGAGGCCCGCCAGCGGGAAGTCCGAAGGTGTCATGCCCTGTTCACCGGCCTCGTTGGCCTGCAGGCAATGCTCGACCAGGCTGCGCAGCTCGCGCCCGTAATCGTCCGCCAGGCGTTGCACGGTCTGTTCGTCGAACAGGTCGAGGCTGAACGTCCAGCCCATGCGCAGCTCGCCGCCATAGACCTGGCCATTGAGGCTGAGCCAGTTTTCCAGCGGCGCGTCAGCACTCTGTTCGGCGCCGACGCCCAGCCGGGAAGGTTGCAGCAAGGCATCGCCGGCGCCATCGAAGCTGGCGTCGAACTGCCCCAGGTAGTTGAAGGTGATACGTGGTGTTGCCAGGCCTTGCAGGGCCTGACGCTGCTCGTCACTGCCAAGGTAACGCAGCACACCGTAACCCAGGCCTTTGTTGGGGATGGCGCGCAACTGCTCCTTGACCTGCTTGATCGACGCGCCCAGCTCGCCCTCGACGCGCAGGCACACCGGGTACAGGCTGGTGAACCAGCCGACGGTTCGGCTGAGGTCAAGGTCGGCGGACAGTTCTTCGCGACCATGCCCTTCCAGCTGAATCAGCGTCGCGGCCTGGCCGCTCCAGCGACCCACCACGCGCGCCAGCGCAGTCAGCAGCAAGTCGTTGACCTGAGTACGATAGGTGGCGGGCGCCTCTTGCAGAAGCTGCCGGGTCACTTCGCGGTCGAGTTGCGTGCTGACCGTGCGCGCACGTCGGCGTTGTTGCCCGGCACCCGGGTGGTCGCAGGGCAGCTCGGCGTGGTCGTGCTGCAACTGCGCCTGCCAGTACGCCAGCTCGCTGCCAAGCCCTTCGCTGCCAGCATAGGCTTGCAACTGCCCGGCCCAGTCCCTGAGCGAACTGGTCTTGGCCGGCAGCACCACCGTTTGGCCCGCCACGCATTGACGATAAGCACGCTGCAGGTCTTCCAGCAGGATCCGCCAGGACACCCCGTCGACCAACAGGTGATGGATCACCAGCAACAAGCGCTGGCACTCGCCCGGCTGCGTTACCAGCACCGCACGCACCAGGTCGCCATTGCCCAGGCACAGGCTGGCCTGGGCCTGGTCGCACAGTGCCTCCAGCGCCTGCGCATCGGCACAGTCACGCTGCCACAACAGCGCGTGGCGCACGTGCGCTTCGCCGAAGCTGGCGCGCCAGCCCTGTTCGCTTTCGTCGAACTTCAGGCGCAAGCCGTCGTGGTGCACCACCAACTGGTGCAGGGCGTGTTCCAGCCGGTCGGCATCCAGCGGCTGCAGGGCGTCCAGCAGCACCGACTGGTTCCAGTGATGGCGCTCGGGAATAGCCAGCGCGAAGAATTCGGCCTGGGCCGGCAGCAGGTGCAGCTCACCGCTGACCGGGCCCTGGTCGATCTGCTGCTGAGCGGCACCCCGCCGAGCGACACGCGCCAGGCCCTGCACCGTCTGCTGCTCGAAAACATCCTTGGGGCTGAAGGCGATGCCGGCCTGGCGGGCGCGCCCGACCACCTGGATGGAAACGATCGAATCGCCACCCAGTTCGAAGAAGTTGTCGTCCAGCCCCACCTGCTCAAGCTTGAGCACGTCCTGCCAGATCGCGGCCAGCTGCTGCTCCAGTTCACTGCGCGGGGCAACATAGGCCTGGCGTGCCTGACTCATGTCCGGCAGCGGCAGCGCCTTGCGGTCTACCTTGCCGTTCGGCGTCAACGGCAGGCGCGCCATCAGCACCCAGTGCACGGGTACCATGTAGTCGGGCAGACGGGCTTTCAGGCTGGCTTTGAGCTGTTGCTTGAGCGCGTCGGCAGCCACCGCGTCTTCAGCCACGCAATAGGCCACCAACTGCGGCCCGTTGGCGCCAGGCTGAGCCATCACCACCGCCTCGCGTACCTGATCGCTGTCGAGCAACGCGGCTTCGATTTCGCCCAGCTCGATACGGAAACCGCGGATCTTGACCTGGTGATCGACCCGGCCGACGTACTCCAGCACGCCGTCGGCACGGCGCCGGGCCAGGTCGCCAGTGCGGTACAGGCGCTCGCCGGGCGCCCCGCAAGGGTGCGGAATAAAGGCCTGGGCGGTACGCAGTGGGTCGCCGACATAGCCACGGCCCACGCCGGTTCCTGCCACGCACAGCTCTCCGGTGACGCCCAGCGGCGCCAGCTCCAATGCGGCGTCCAGCACATACAGGCGGTTGTTGTCGGTGGGGCTGCCAATGGGCAGGTACACGCCTTGCGTGCTCGCCAGGTCGACGCGGAAGAACGCCACGTCATCGGAACATTCAGCCGGACCATAGGCATTGACCAGCCCGACATCGGGATAGCGCTGCAACCATTGACGTGCGGTTTCCGGCGCCAGCGCTTCGCCGGTGGGCAGCATCCAGCGCAGCGACGGCAGGGTAACGGCCGGGGCCTGGAACATACCCTGGATCAACGACGGCACGCTCTCGAGCACACTGATGCGCTGCTCGCGCACCTGCTGCAGCAGTGCTTCGGGATCATGCGCCAGTTCGTTCGGCATAATCTGCACACAGCCACCAAACAGTGGCGCTGCAAGGAACTGCCACACCGAAATGTCGAAGCTTTGCGACGCGGTCTGGGCGATCACGTCGTCCGGCCCCAGGCCCAGGTATGGCACCTTGCTCAGCTGGTTGTTGAGCATGCCCGCCTGCTCGACCATCACCCCTTTGGGCTGCCCGGTCGAACCCGAGGTGTAGATCACGTACGCCAGGTGCTGCGGGCCACTGTAGCGCTGCGGATCGTGCTCGGCGCTGTCAGGCCGGTCGAGGGTTTCCAGCACCAACAGCTGCGGCCGCCGTGCCTCGTCCAATGCGTCCAGCAAGGCCTCGGCCTGCGCCTGGCACGCCTCGGTGCAGAGCAACACCGGGGTGCGGCTCAAGGCGACAATATGGCTCAGGCGTTGTTGTGGCAGGCCAGGGTCCAGTGGCAGGTAGCCGGCGGCGGCCTTGAAGGTGCCCACCATCATGCCCAGCAGCTCAAGGCTGCGCTGCGCCAGCAAGGCCACTGGCTGGTCAGGCCCGACCCCCAGGGCAATCAGCCCATGGGCCACACGGTTGGCAAGGCGGTTGAGCTCGCTGTAGCTGTAGTGCCGGTCGCCGCAGCGCGCAACGACCGCCTGCGGGGTACGGGCCACCTGCGCTTCGAACAGCTCGGCATAACTGTGCTGCAGCGGGTAATCGGTAGCCGTCTGGTTGACGTGCTGCAACAGCCCTTCGCGGGTGGCAGGGGCTACCAGGCAGAACGCGCCCAGGCAGCTGTCCAGCGGCAAGCTCAGGCACTGCTGCAGCACATGCTGGAAGTTGTCGGCCAGCGCAGCCAGCGCCGGGCGCTGCAGATGCTCCAGCGCATGGCTGTAGTGCAACTGCAAAGTCTGCCCTTGGCTGATCGACAGGGTCAGCGGGTAATGTGTCTGTTCGCGGCTGTAGACCTCGCCGAAGCTCAAGCCTGCCGGGGTACCCTGCTGCAGCGCTTCGGAAACGGGGTAGTTCTCGAAGACCAGGATGTTGTCGAACAGGGCCTCGCCGCCCTGCCCGCTCCAGCGCTGGATGTCGAACAGCGGGGTGTGTTCGAACTCGCGCATGGCCACGTTCTGCGCCTGCAACTGCTGCAGGAATTGCGCGAACGGTAGCTGCGGGGCCGGGCTGGCAGTGACCGGCAAGGTGTTGATGAACAGGCCCACCTGCTGCTCGATGCCCTTGAGCGCAGCCGGGCGCCCGGCAACCGTGGCCCCGAACGTGACGCTGTCCTGCCCGGTATAGCGTTGCAGCAGCAACAGCCAGGCACCCTGCAGCAAGGTGTTGAGGGTGACCTTGTGTTGGCGCGCCAGTGCCACCAGCTGCCCGGTGGTGGCGGCATCGATCACCTGCACATGCTCGGCGTAGCCCTGCCCGGCTTCGGCCTGGGCTTCGTAGGCAATGGCCTGCGCCAGCCGGGTGGGCCCTTGCAGGTCGCGCAGGCAGTCTTTCCAGAACGCTTCACCGGCAGCGGCGTCCTGCCGGCCCAGCCAGCCGATGTAATCGCTGTAACGGCTGGTGACCGGTGGCAATGCCGAGAGCTGACCGTCGCCCAGCAGGGCGTACTGGTGCAGCACTTCGCCCAACAGCTGGGAGTTGCTCCAGCCATCCATGAGGATGTGATGGCTGGTATAGAGCAAGTGCTGTCGGGCCGGACCAGTGCGCACCAGCGCCAGGCGCAGCAATGGCGCCTGGCTGAGGTCGAAGCCCTGCTGACGCTGGTCGACTGCCAGTTGCTCGAGGGCAGCCTCAAGGCCTTCGCGCCCCTGCCAGTCGTGCACCACGAACGGCAGTTCAACGTGTTTGCGTACCACCTGCAGAGCCTGCTCGTGCTCCCAGTGGAACTGCGTGCGCAGGATATCGTGGCGCTGCAGCACGGCCTCCCAGGCACGGCGGAAACGCTCGACATCCAGGCCATCGACATCGACGCGCATCTGGTTCACGTAATCCCCCGCCTGCTGCTCGTACAAGGCGTGGAACAGCATGCCCTGCTGCATCGGCGCCAGCGGATAGAGGTCGGCGATCTCGGCCGCCGGCACGGGCAGTTGGTCCAGCTGGATCTGCGACAGGCGCGCCAGCGGGAAGTCGGACGGCGTTACACCGCACACCCCCGGTGTGCAGCAGTGCTCGATCAACGCCTGCAACTCGCGGGTGTAATCGGCGGCCAGACGCTCAAGGGTGGCGCTATCGAACAACTCGCGACTGAACGTCCAGCCCAGGCTCAGCTCACCGCCGTACACCTGGCCATTGAGGCTCAACAGGTTGCCCAGCGGCGCCTGCGCGTCGTGATCGGCGCCCTTGTCTTCCTTGGCCGGCACGAACAGCGCTTCGGCCTGATCGAAGCTGCCATCGAACTGGCCCAGGTAGTTGAAGGTGATTTCCGGCAGCGGTGCATGGCCCAACTGCTGGCGCGCCTCGGCGCTGCCCCATTGGCCCAGCACCCCGAAACCGATGCCGTTGTCGGGAATGCTGTGCAGGTGCTGCTTGACCTGCTTCAAGGTGTGGGAACGCTCACTGGGCACCGCCAGCTTCAGCGGGAACACCGTGGTGAACCATCCCAGTGTGCGGCTGAGGTCCAGGTCGTCGAACAGTGCTTCACGGCCATGACCTTCCAGCAGCACCGACACTTCGTCGCGCCCGGTCCAGCCTGCAATCACCCGCACCAGGGCTGCAAGCAGCAGGTCGTTGACACGTGTGCGGTAGGCTGCCGGCGCCTCGCGCAGCAGCCGCTCGGTCCATGCGCGGTCCAGGCGGCTGTAAACCGTGTGGGCGTGGCACTGCTGATTGGCTGCGGCCAGGTCGCTGACCTGCCGACGTGGCAGTGCGGCGCGCCCCTGCAACTGCTCGCACCAGTAGCCAAGCTGGCCCTGCATGTACGCTGCATGCCCCTGCAAGCGCTTGGCCCATGCCTGCATGGAATGGCTCTTGGCGGGCAGGTTCGGCTGGTCACCCGCAAGCACGGCAGCGTAGGCCTGTTGCAGGTCCTCCAGCAGGATGCGCCATGACACCCCGTCCACCACCAGATGATGAACGACCAACAGCAAGCGCTGGCTGCCGTCCGCCAGCGTTGCGAGCAGCGCGCGCAGCAATGGCCCGTTTTCCAGGTCAAGGCTGCGCTGTGCTTGCTCGAGCAACGTATGCAGCCCCCCTTCATCATCCACCGCGGCCTGCCACAGCAGTGCCGCCTGGGCGCACTGTGCGGGGCTGCGGTAGTGCGCCTTCCAGCCGTCATCGGCGGCTGCAAAACTCAGGCGTAAGACGTCATGGTGATCGACCATAGTTTGCAGCGCCTGTTCCAGGCTTGCGGCGCTCAAGGGCTGCCGTGGCTCAAGCAGTACCGACTGGTTCCAGTGGTGACGTGCCGGAATCGCCTGGGCAAAGAACAGCTGGTGTACAGGTAGCAGCTCCTGCTCGCCGCTGAGCGGCCCCTGGTCGGCCTGCGCTTCGCATGCACCGACTTGGGCAACGCTGGCCAGTGCGGCCACGGTCTGATGCTCGAACAGATCACGGGCACTGAAAAGCAGGCCGTCCTGACGCGCCCGACTGACCAGCTGGATCGAGATGATCGAGTCGCCCCCAAGCTCGAAGAAGTTGTCACTCACGCCCACCTGCGGGAGCTTCAGCACGCGCTGCCACAACGCGGCAAGACGCTGCTCCAGGGCATTGCGTGGCGCCACGTAGGCCTGCTGCAGGGCGCTGAAGTCGGGTGCCGGCAGTGCTTTGCGGTCGAGCTTGCCGTTGGGCAGCAACGGCAGTTGCTCAAGCACCAGCCAGTGGGTCGGCAGCATGTAGTCCGGCAGGCTCTGGCGCAGCGCCGCCTTCAGCTGCTCGCGCTGCTCGGCCGGCCCGTGTGCGGCAATGCTATCGGCCAGCACCAGGTAAGCCGCCAGCTGCTTGCCGCTTGGGCCGTCCACGGCCACCACCACGGCCTCGCGCACCTCAGCGCAGGCCAGCAGGCACGCCTCGATTTCGCCCAGCTCGACACGGAAGCCGCGGATTTTTACCTGGTTATCGATTCGTCCCAGGTAATCAAACTGCCCGTCGGCGCGCAGGCAAACCTGGTCACCGGTGCGGTACAGACGCGCACCCTCGGTGCCAAACGGGTCGGGCACGAAGCGCTCGGCTGTCAGGCCCGGGCGCCCCAGGTAGCCGCGGGCCAGGCCGGCACCGCCCAGGTACAGCTGCCCGGCCACGCCTGCTGGCAGCAGGCCGAGGGCGGCGTCCAGCACACACGCACTGCGCTCGCCGACAGGCTGGCCGATCGGTGCATAGGCGCTGTCGCAATGATCCCCGGCGCGGGTACGCCAGACCATCGGCGTGACCACGGTCTCGGTGGGGCCATACCCATTGATCATCACCTGGGGTTGCAGGCTTTGCTGCACCCGCTCGTAAGTCGCCCGCGGCATGGCATCGCCGCCAAAGCTGTAAAGACGAACCGGTGGAGGGTTACCGGCATGCGCCGCATGCTCAGCCAGCTGTTGCAGGTAGGCCGGCGGGAATCCGGCCATGGTCACCCCATGCCGGCGTATCTCCTCGTAGGTGCGCTCGGGGCTCCACAGCTCATCGTCGCGCAGCAGCAGGCTGCCACCCATGACCAGCGAGGTCAGCCAGCGTTCATGGGCACCGTCGAAGGCAAACGACAGGAAATGCAGCTCACGGTCCGCCGGGGTCATTTCGTACCATTGGCCAGTGGCCAGGCAGTGCATGGCCAGCGGCCCGTGTGCAACCGCAACGCCTTTGGGCTGGCCGGTAGAACCCGAGGTGTAGATCACGTAGGCCAGGTTTTGTGGGCTCAATGCCACGGTGGGCGCCTGTTCGGCGCCCGGCTGCTCACCCAGTTGGTCGAGCAGCAGCGTACGAATGCCGGCCTGCACGTCCAGGCCCGGCAGCACCCGGCTGTGACTGAGCAACAGGTCGATGCCGCTGTCCTGCATCATGTAGGCCAGGCGCTCTGTCGGGTACTGAGGATCAAGCGGCAGGAACGCGCCACCGGCCTTGAGAATGCCCAGCAAGCCGACAACCATGTCGAGCGAACGCTCCAGGGCGATGCCCACCAGCACGTCGGGGCCGACACCCAGCGCCCGCAGGCGATGTGCCAACTGGTTGGCCCGGGCCTCGAGCTGGCCGTAGCTCAGTTGCTGGTCGCCGACCAGCAACGCTACCGCTTGCGGTTGGCGCCGGGCCTGTTCGGCAATCAGCTGGTGAACCGCCGCCGGCGCAGCCGCGAGCCCCACCCGTTGCCAGCCCTGCAACAGGGCCGCCTGCTCCTGCGGCGCCAGCAACGGCAGCTCGCCGACAGCCTGGCCTGGGTCGGCGGCCAGGCCGCGCAGCAAATTGCACCAGTGCTCAGCCATGCGTTGCAGGGTAGCGGCTTCGAACAGCTCGGCAGCGTAGAGGAACGACACGTTGATCGCCGCGTCGGTCTCCAGCGTTTCCAGGGTCAGGTCGAATTGCGCGGTGCCACCCTGCAGGGTCATTTCCTCGGCATGCAAACCTGCCAGGCTGGTGCTGCCCACCTGTTGGCCGGCAATGCTGAGGTGGTTGTACATCACCTGGAACAGCGGGTTACGGTCCAGCGAGCGTTGCGGGTTCAAGGCTTCTACCAGGCGGTCGAACGGCAGGTCCTGATGCGCCTGCCCGGCCAGTGCCGTAGCCTTGACCTGGCTGAGCAGCGCTGCGCCGCTCATCGCCGGGTCGACTTCGACGCGCATGACCAGGGTATTGACGAAAAAGCCCAGGACGTTTTCCAGCTCTTGCCGGCTGCGGTTGCTCACCGGTATGCCGATGCGCACATCGGGTTGTTCGCAGTAGCGTTGCAACAACAGGGCAAAAGCGCCGAGGAACAGCTGGAACAGGGTCAGCTCATGCTCACGCGCCAACTGCCGCAAGCGCTGCGCCAGTTCGCTGTCCAGGGCGAATGCGACGCGCCCCAGACGGTGGTCTTTCAGCGCGCTGCGCGGGTGGTCGATTGGCAGTTCCAGGATGGGCTGCTCGCTTCCCAGCTGCCCGCGCCAGTAGTCCAGCTGGCGCTGGAGTTCGCCCTGGTCGAACCAGTTCTTGTGCCAGGCGGCGTAATCGGCGTACTGGATCGGCAGCTTGGCCAATGCCGGCGCCTCGCCCCGGTGCAGGGCCTGGTACAGGGCAACGAACTCACGCACCATCACGCTCATCGAGCCACCATCGGAAATGATGTGGTGCAAGGTGACCACCAGGAACTGGTCCTGCTCGCCCAACTGCAGCACCTTGGCGCGCCACAACGGGCCGGTGCCCAGGTCGAACAGCCGCTGGGTCTCGGCCAGTACCTGAGCCTGTATGTGTGCCAGCTCGGCCGTTGCCGGCAGTCGGTCCCAGGCCAGCGGTAATTCACCCGCAGGCTGAATGCGCTGCAGCAGCACGCCATCGCGCTCGACGAACGTCGTGCGGAAGGCTTCATGGCGTTCGCAGAGGATCGCGAAGGCCTGGGTCAATGCGGCACGATCCAGTTCGCCGCGCAGGCGCACGACCATAGGTGTGTGGTAGGCGGTGCTGTGCGGCTGCATCTGCCAGAACAGCCATTGCCGCTGCTGGGCGTGCGACGCGACCAGGGGCTGGTCACGCGGCACCGCGGCGATCGGCTCGACGTGCTGCGCGCCAGCGCCCATTACCTGTTCGGCAAAGCCCTGTAGCGAGTTGCTTTCGAAAAGGCTGCGCAACGGTACGTCACGCCCCAGGATGCGCCGGACCCGGGCGATGATCTGCGTCGCCAGCAGGGAATGCCCACCCAGGGCAAAGAAGTTGTCGTCAAGCCCTACCTGGGCGACGTTCAGCACGTCCTGCCAGATCAGCGCCAGCTGCTGCTGCAAGGTGGTCTGCGGGGCACGGTAAGCCTGTGCCGGGCCTTCGTCAGGCACCGGCAAGGCACGTAAATCGAGCTTGCCGTTGAGTGTCAGTGGCATGCCGGGCAATGCCATGAAGCGGCTCGGCAGCATATAGTCCGGCAACTGCCTGGCCAGCGCCGCTTGTACTTCGGCAAGCACCTGCGGGGCATCAGACTGGCTGTCGGGGACCACGTAGGCCACGATGCGGGCCGCGCTGCCACTGCCGCGGATAACGGCCACGGCGTCGTGCACACCGGGCTGGCGCTTGAGGGTGTCGGTGATTTCACCCAGTTCGATCCGGTAACCGCGAATCTTTACCTGATGGTCGACCCGCCCCAGGTAATCGACCTGGCCGTTCGCCAGCTGCCGCGCCAGATCGCCGGTACGGTACACGCGGGTACCGGCGGCACCGAACGGGTTGGGCACAAAGCGTTCGGCCGTCATCGCCGCGCGGCGGTGATAGCCTCGCGCTACCCCTGCGCCGGCAAGATACAACTCGCCCTGGCAGCCGGTGCTCAGCGGTTGCAGCGAAGCGTCCAGCACATAAGCCTGCATGTTGGCCAACGGCCGCCCAAGCGGCGCACGCCCCGTCGCCGGTGGCGCCTCGACCGCATCAGCGAGCGCGCCCACGGTGGTTTCGGTTGGGCCGTAATGGTTGAACAGCGTGCAGTGCGGGGCCAGCTGCGCCAGTTGTGCCATCAGCCCGGCGGGGCAAGCCTCGCCGCCCAGCACCAGCGCACGCTGTGGCAGTGCCCGGGCCGGGTGCGGGCCATCGAGCAATGCCTGCAGGTGGGAAGGGACAATTTTCAGCACGTCCACAGCGTGTGCGTGCATGTAGGCGGCGAAACGCTCGGCGTCCAGGCTGATGTCCAGGGCAATCACATGCAGGCAGCTGCCGCTGCACAGTGCGCCGAACAGGGTGGTGTGGCCAAGGTCGGCCGCCAGCGTGGAAACCACCGCCATGCTCGCGACCCGGCCCAGCGCCAGGCGCTGCAAGGCCGCCTGCACGTAGTTGGCCAGGGCGCCATGGCTGATGGTGACACCCTTCGAACGCCCGGTAGAGCCCGAGGTATAGATGACATAGGCCAGGTTATCGGCATTCAGCTGTGCAGGCGGAGCCGTCGTACTGAAGCGCGCCAGTTCCTCTGCTGCCTGGTCGAGTACCAGGTAGCGCACTTGTGTGTCCTGCGGTAGACGGGCCAGCAGCGCCTGCTGGGTCAGCAGCAGTTGAACACCGCTGTCGTCGAGCATGTAGGTAAGCCGCTCTTGCGGGTATTCGGGGTCGAACGGCACATAGGCACCGCCGGCCTTGAGGATGGCCAGCAGGCCAACGATCATCTCCACCGACCGTTCGACTGCAATACCCACCAGTACCTCAGGCCCGACGCCCCACTCGATCAGTTGGTGTGCCAGCCGGTTGGCATCGGCATCGAGTTCGGCATAGCTCAGTTGCCGGTCGCCGAACACCAGTGCCGGGGCCTGCGGCTGCTGCGCCACCTGCGCGGCGAACAGCGCAAGTATGCTGTCGACGGCGAACTCGCTGGAGGCCGGTTGGCTGGCCTGCAGCAGCCGCTGCCGCTCGCCGGCACCCAGCAGCTGCAAGTCGCCGATGGCTGCCAGCGGGTCGGCGGCCATGGCCTGCAACAGGTTCAGCCAATGGCTCGCCATACGCTCGATGGTGGCCGGGGCGAACAATTCGCGGGCATAGGTGAAGGCTGCCTGCACCTGGCCGTCGCGCTCCACGGTATCGAGGGTGAGCTCGAACTGGACACTGCGCTCGTGGCGCTCCAGCACGTGCAGCTCAAGGCCTGATTCGCTGCGCAAGGCGCCGATGTCGGCGACGTTCGCCTGATGGTTGTGCAACACCTGGAACAACGGCGTATGGCTGAGGCTGCGCTCGACTTGCAGGCCTTCGACCAAACGCTCGAACGGCAAATCCTGGTGGCTCTGGGCCGCGCGGGTGGTTTCGCGGATATCGGCCAGCAATTGGGCGACGGACATCTGCGGGTCGAGCTCGGTGCGCAACACCTGGGTGTTGACGAATACGCCAATCAGCCCCTCGACTTCTTGGCGATTGCGGTTGGCGACCGGCACTCCGACACGGATGTCCTGCAGGCCACTGTAATGTTGCAAAAGCAGCTTGAAACCGGCCAACAGCACACTGAACAAGGTGACCCCTTGCTGACGCGCCAGGCCCACCAGGCGCTCGCTCAGGCCCTGTGGCACCGCGATGGGCAGGCGCTGGCCCTGGCGGCTGGCATGCAGCGGGCGCGGGTAGTCGGCAGGCAACTGCAATACCGGGTGCTGGTCGCCCAGCTTGGCCTGCCAGTAAGCCAGCTGTCGCGCCTGCTCCCCGGCCTCCAGCCAACGCCGCTGCCACAGCGCATAGTCACTGTACTGGATCGGCAACTCAGGCAGCACCGGCACCTGCCCGCGAACCAAGGCGTCGTAGCCGTGGACGAATTCCTGGATGAGCACGTTCATCGACCAGCCATCGGCGACGATATGGTGCAGGGTCAACAGCAGCACGTGCTCCTGTGCCGCCAGCTTCAACAAGCGTACGCGAAACAGCGGGCCCTGCTGGAGGTCGAAGGGCAAACCGGCTTCGTCCCGGACGGCTTGCGCTACAGCGGCGTCGCGGGCCCCGCCGGCCAGCGCCTGAAGGTCGTGTTCTTCAATGACGATGGCCGCTGGCTGCACCACTTGCACCACTTCGTCACCCTGGGTCTGGAACACAGTACGCAGGGCCTGGTGTCGCTGCAGTACCTGCTCGAACGCGCGCTGTACCGCCGAGGTGTCCAGCGCCCCTTTCAGCACCACCGCACTGGGCAGGTTGTAGGCGGCACCGTGTGGGTCCAGTTGCCACAGAAACCACATGCGCTGCTGGGCATAGGACAGTGCATGGCGATCGTCGACGGCAACGTCCGCAGGGATCGGGAATTGTGAAAAGTCGATACCCTCGCTGGCCAGGGTTTCGAGAAACAGCCGCCGCTTTTCCACCGGCAGCTCAATGAAACGGCGGGCGAGCTTCAGGGACTTCTCAACATTCATCGGGATTCATCCGTGCACATGGGTTTCGAGTAACAACTCGGCTATCCCTACGAAACGGATGGAACACCGGGAAAATTAACCCGTCACGGCCACTGGCAAAGGCAGGCTCAGCCGGGGGCCTGGGGTTTGCCATGACAGACGGTTTTCCGGTTTGCCTGCCCTCGCGCGTCATAAGGGTACCGGCGGGATTTTCCTCATACCGCGAGGGATCGACGCGCAAGCCACCCAAACCACAAGGCACCGGCCCCTATGTCCAAAAAGTCACGCTCGAAACTCTGGTTCCTGGTTCACAGCTGGCTGGCCCTGCCCATCTGGTTCTTCGTGCTGATCGTCTGCTTCACCGGCACCCTGGCAGTGGTCAGCCAGGAGCTGGTGTGGCTGGCCAAACCGGAGATACGCGCGGCGAAGCCGAGCGATGATGCGCCACTGCTGACCTACGACCAGGTGCTCAAGGCCCTGCGTGAAGCGCGCCCCGAGCTGGATGTGCAATACATCATGCGCCCGGACGAGTCGCACTTTGCGCTGCAGGTGCAGGTGGTGCAGCCGGACAACACCACCCAGAACCTCTACGTGAACCCCTATACAGGCAAGATCCAGGGCATCAGCCCCTCCTTCGACTTTCGCCAGTTCACCCGCGCCTTGCATGGCTGGTGGCTGGTACCTTTCGGCAACGGCTACCCGTGGGGGTGGTACCTGGTCTCGCTGCTGGGCTTGCCGATGCTTGCCTCGCTGGTCACCGGCCTGGTCGTCTACAAGCGCTTCTGGAAAGGCTTTCTGAAACCTACCCTGCGCTTTCGCCAAGGTGCCCGCATCTTCTGGGGTGACTTCCATCGCCTGAGCGGTATCTGGTCGATCTGGTTCATTGCCGTGATCGCGATCACCGGCACCTGGTTCCTGATCCAGGCGTTGCTGGCCGACAACCACATCTCGATCTCAAGCCGCGACGTACCCGCGGTGGTGGCCCGCGATGACGTACCGCTGCTGCAGGCTGGCGAAGCGCCCCGGCTGGTCAGCCTGGAGCATGCCATCGAAACGGTAAAGGCGCAGATCCCCGGCTTCGAGGCATCCTTCGTGCGCCTGCCAGGCAATGCCTATGACACCTTCAACATCCGTGGCCGCGGCTGGTACCCGCTGATGTTCCAGAGCGCCAGCATCAACCCGTACACAGGCGTGGTCGCCACCTCGCACACCCTGGATGATCGCACCTCACTGGAGTTCGTCACCGAATCCATGCGCCCGTTGCACACTGGCGACTTCGGCGGGCTGTGGGTCAAGATGATCTGGTTCGTTTTTGGCCTGGTGCTGACCTTGATGGTGCTCAGCGGCCTGTTGATCTGGAGCAAGCGCACCGCACAGGCCACTGCAGCCGCACTGAAACGCAAACCCCGCAGCGCACCGACGGCTACCGCCGCGCAAGACGCCCACCTGCCGGAGACCGCCCGATGAGCCGAGCCACCACCGCCGACGCACCTTCGGCCTCACGCCGCCTGTGGCTGAAATGGCGCTTTCACCTGAACATCCTGCTGATACTCGTCCCTTTGGGGTTCATGCCCAGGTATTTTGCCGACCAGGCATTGTTCAAAGGAGAAGCCGGGCTGGGTGAGCGTGAGGCGGGTGTGGTCGCAGTAGGCCCATGGAGCCTGCGTCTGGCCGAATTCCGTGCTGCGGCGCCCCGCCAGGAAGGCCCAGCCGGGTATTTCAAGAGTTTCAGTGCGGCGCTGTGCAACCACTGTATCGGCGAAGTGAAGGCCACTTACCTGCGGGTGGGCAAGCCACGCAGCCTGCGCGCGGCCGGGAGCATTTTCTTCGGTTCACCGTACAGCATGGGCGCTTCCGTCCCGGTTCCAACCAAGACCCGGCCCAACGCTGAACTGTGGATCACCATGGAGGGCTGGGATGGCAGCGTGCACCAGGCTTCGATTCCCCTGAGCCAGGCCTCGCCAGCGACAGTCGCCTGGCTGCAGACGCAGGCTGGCAGCCGCTAGACAACCGGGTGGCGCCCCCTGATCGGCTCAAGCGTTGCCAGCGGCGCTTTCCTTTCCCGCGTCCGTGGGGGCACTTTCAGTGGGCGTGAAGACCATCACATCCAGTACATCGGAATGGAACTCACGGCGGTACAGGATCAATACCACGCCCACACTCACCACCATGAACAGCCAGGGGCTGATGAACCAGGTCAGCATGGCCATGCCGAAATAGTACGAGCGCAGGCCGAAGTTGAACTGGTTGGCAGCCAGTGAAAGCACGCGCGCCGCGCGGGAGGCGAACGCCTTTCGCTCCAGCTCGTTGACCAGCCGCTCGCCGATCATCGGCGCCGACCCCACCAGCACAGCGGCAAAATTGTATTGGCGCATGCACCAGCTGAACGTGAAGAAGGCATAGACAAATACCATGGCCAGGCACAGCAGCTTGATCTCCGACATGCCCTGAGATGTCTGCTGAACCAGCGGCAGGTCGGCCAGCAACGACAGAGCCCGGTCGGAGGCACCGAGCACGGTGAGGATGCCAGCCAGAATGATCAGGGTGCTGGAGGCAAAGAACGAGGCGTTGCGCTCCAGATTACCGATCACGCTGGCATCGGCGATGCGGTTGTCGCGCAGCAGCATGCGGCGCATCCAGTCTTCGCGGTACAGGTGCAGCACACTGGCCAGGCAAGCGGTGTCGCGCCCCTTCCAGATCGCATAGCGGGTATAGCCACCCCAGCACAGGGCGAACCAGGCGATGGCCAGCAGGTTGTTGAGGTTGCTTTGGATGAAGTTCATGCAGGGTTACCGAAAGGGCCATGTGCCTAAAGGATAGGGACCGGATTTCGACGCTGGCAAGCGGCAAAAGGCACACCTGCACACTGGAAAATGCCTGGCCTGCTGCGAAGAGACTGTAACAGGCAACCAACGAAAAGCCCCGCATCCTTACGGATACGGGGCTCTCTTGTTTTCACCCTTGGCGCGCACCCTTCGGCTTGTGGCCGGTGCCGCCCTCAGGCTTCGACTTGTGCGGTCAGGCCAACGCCTCGCGCGGCTTGCCGAGCATGCGGTCGCAGGCCACGGCACCCGCCAGGGTCACCACCGAAGGCACCAGCCAGGCCATGCCGGCATCACTCAATGGCAGGTGCGCCATGAAGTCCGGCAACACGTGGGCAAGGCTGCTGCCCTTGATCGCATCGACCATGCCGAACAGCAGCGATACCAGCATCACGGGCGCCAGGATGCGCGTTGGCGAGTTCCACAGGTCTTTCACGAAACTCAGGCCGACCACCACGATGCACGGTGGATAGATGGCGGTGAGCACCGGGATCGAGAACATGATCAGCTTGGTCAGGCCAAGGTTGGAAATCAGCAGCGAGAAGCCGGCGAGGATCACCACCAGTGCGCGGTACGACAGCGGCAGAATCTGGCTGAAGTACTCGGCGCAGGCACAGGTCAGGCCAACTGCGGTTACCAGGCAGGCCAGCGCGATCAGCACGGCCAGGAAGCCGCTGCCCAGCGAGCCGAAGGTGTGCTGTACGTAGGCATGCAGCACCGCGGCACCGTTGGTGGCGTCAGCCGCGATATCGTGGCTGGTGGCACCCAGGCGGAACAGGCTGATATATACCAGCGCCAGGCCGACACCGGCGATCAGGCCAGCGATGATGGCGTAACGGGTGATCAGCTTCGGCGACTCCACCCCGCGCGAGCGGATGGCGTTGACGATGACGATACCGAACACCAGGGCACCCAGGGTATCCATGGTCAGGTAGCCGTCGGAGAAGCCCTTGGAGAATGCGGCAGCGGCATAGGCCGGCTGTGCGTCACCAATGGTTCCGGCTGGCAGGGCGAAGGCAGCGATGCCCAGCACCGCCAGGGCGATGATCTTCAACGGTGCCAGGAAGCGGCCTACGGTATCGAGCAGCTTGCCTGGGTACATGGACACCGCCAGTACCACGGCGAAGTACACCAGGCTGTAGATGAACAGCGCCAGCGGGCTCTCACCGGTCAGCGGCGCAACACCCACTTCGAACGACACGGTCGCGGTACGCGGGGTGGCGAACAGCGGGCCTACCGACAGGTAGCACACGGCCGCCAGCAAGCCACCGAAGAACTTGCCAATCGGGCTGCTCAGGGCGTCCATGCCGCCACCGACCTTGGCCAGGGCGACCACGGTGATGACCGGCAGGCCGACGGCAGTCACCAGGAAGCCCAGTGCAGCCATCCATACATGCGGGCCAGACTGCAAACCGACAATAGGCGGGAAGATGATGTTGCCTGCACCCACAAAAAGCGCAAACGTCATAAAGCCAAGCGCCAGGATATCCTGGCCTTTGAGAACTTTCATTTAAGGTAGTACCACACTGCTGAAATCGGGATTCGAGAGGGGATTTCCCTTTGGATGAGGGGAAATGCTGCCCGGCTTGATAGGCCAGACCCGTTTAGCGTGTCGTTCCCTTTTGGGGTACGGGCACAGAGTGAACGCGTAATGTAACTGTTTTGTCAGTCAAACGCACTGGCACAGTGCTGCTTGTCCGATGTGCGTACATGTTTGTCGTCTGTGCGACCGAGGACAGGAGGAATTATCCTCGGATTGAAACATTCGTCTGCGTGAAAATTCCTATTAAACCTATCGAAGAATCCCTATCGCCAGCACCGGCCCCTTCGCGGGTGAACCCGCTCCCACAGGTACTGCATAGCCCCGCAGGGATTGTCATCTCTCTGAGGGGGCGTGCTTACCCACGAAGAGGGCGGCATAGGCATACAGAAACCCCACATACGACAAAGGCCACCCGAAGGTGGCCTTTGTGCGCGTGGGGGGTGTAGCAGTATTACTTCTTGGCTTCCCAGCCAGTCAGCTCGGCCAGGGCCTTGCCGATGTCAGCCAGGGAACGCACGGTTTTCACACCCGCGTCCTGCAGGGCGGCGAACTTCTCGTCCGCAGTGCCCTTGCCGCCGGAGATGATGGCGCCAGCGTGGCCCATGCGCTTGCCCGCAGGTGCAGTAACACCGGCGATGTAGGAAACGACAGGCTTGGTGACGTTGGCCTTGATGTAGGCCGCAGCTTCTTCTTCAGCCGAACCGCCGATCTCACCGATCATGACGATCGCTTCGGTCTTCGGGTCTTCCTGGAACAGCTTCAGGATGTCGATGAAGTTGGAGCCCGGGATCGGGTCACCGCCGATGCCGACACAGGTCGACTGGCCGAAGCCGGCGTCGGTGGTCTGCTTCACAGCTTCGTAGGTCAGGGTGCCGGAACGCGAAACGATACCGACCTTGCCTGGCAAGTGGATGTGACCTGGCATGATGCCGATCTTGCACTCGCCCGGGGTGATGACACCTGGGCAGTTAGGGCCGATCAGGGTAACGCCCAGCTCGTCGCACTTGACCTTGGCATCCAGCATGTCCAGGGTAGGAATGCCTTCGGTGATGCAGACGATCAGCTTGATGCCGCCAAAGGCAGCTTCCAGGATCGAGTCCTTGCAGAACGGAGCCGGTACGTAGATGACCGAAGCATCAGCGCCGGTAGCTTCCACGGCTTCCTTGACGGTGTTGAACACCGGCAGGCCCAGGTGGGTGGTGCCACCCTTGCCTGGGGTTACGCCGCCGACCATCTTGGTGCCGTAGGCAATGGCCTGTTCGGAGTGGAAAGTACCCTGCGAGCCAGTGAAGCCTTGGCAGATGACTTTGGTGTCTTTATTGATCAGGACGCTCATTACTTGCCCTCCGCAGCTTTGACAACTTGTTGAGCAGCGTCGGTCAGGCTGGTTGCCGCAATGATGTTCAAACCGCTTTCTGCCAGTACTTTAGCGCCCAGTTCGGCGTTGTTGCCTTCGAGGCGAACGACAACCGGAACTTTGACGCCGACTTCTTTCACTGCACCAATGATGCCTTCGGCAATCATGTCGCAGCGAACGATGCCGCCGAAGATGTTGACCAGAACGGCCGCGACATTGCTGTCGGACAGAATGATCTTGAACGCTTCGGTTACGCGCTCTTTGGTAGCACCACCGCCAACGTCAAGGAAGTTGGCCGGCTTGCCGCCGTGCAGGTTGACGATGTCCATGGTACCCATGGCCAGGCCGGCACCGTTGACCATGCAGCCGATGTTGCCTTCAAGGGCAACGTAGTTCAGTTCGAACTTGGCAGCGTGGGCTTCACGGGCATCGTCCTGCGACGGGTCGTGGAAGGTTTTCAGCTTCGGCTGACGGTACATGGCGTTGGCGTCGATGTTGATCTTGGCATCGAGGCAGTGCAGGTCGCCATCGGCCTTGATCACCAGCGGGTTCACTTCCAGCAGCGCCAGGTCGTGATCCTTGAACAGCTTGGCCAGGCCAACGAAGATCTTGGCAAACTGTTGAACTTGCTTGCCTTCCAGGCCCAGCTGGAATGCCAGCTCGCGACCCTGGAACGGCTGAGCGCCGACCAGTGGGTCGATGGTGGCCTTGAGGATTTTCTCAGGCGTTTCGTGAGCGACTTTCTCGATGTCCACGCCACCTTCGGTGGAAGCCATGAACACGATACGGCGGCTCGAACGATCGACTACAGCGCCCAGGTACAGCTCTTTGGCGATGTCAGTGCAGGATTCGACCAGAATCTTGGAGACGGGTTGACCGTTGGCATCGGTCTGGTAGGTAACCAGATTCTTGCCCAACCACTGTGCAGCAAACGCCTTGGCGTCTTCCTTGCTGCGAACCAGCTTTACGCCGCCCGCTTTACCGCGACCACCCGCGTGAACCTGGGCTTTTACAACCCACTCGTTCCCGCCGATCTTGTCGCAGGCTTCTGCAGCTTGCTCAGGGGTATCGACTGCGAAACCCTTGGAAACTGGCAGGCCGTATTCAGCGAACAGCTGCTTACCCTGATACTCGTGAAGATTCATGCTTTTTACCGTCTTCGTTAGGTACTGCGCTTCGGCGCTGCGCCATCAGTGGCGCCGCACCACCTGTGACCGTTGACCCCGGGTTATCCCATGTGATCCGGTCCGGCGGACTTTCCGCGGTGAGTCATGCACGCAAGACTCACGACGGGCAGCCCGCCGTGGTTTCTTATAATTAACGCTTCTTACGGTTGGCCACGTGAATGGCGCCGCCATTCACCGCCAGCGCTGCTTCATGCAACGCTTCGGACAGGGTTGGATGGCTGAAGACCATCATGCCCAGATCCTCGGCACTGGTGCCGAATTCCATTGCGATTGCGCCCTGCTGCACCAGTTCGGCAGCCGATGGGCCAATCACGTGAACACCCAGAACGCGGTCGGTCTTGGCATCGGCGATGACCTTGACGAAACCACCGGTGTCGTTGGCAGCCATCGCACGGCCGCTGGCCGCGAACGGGAAGGTGCCCACGTTAACCTCAACGCCCTCGGCCTTCAAGGCCTGTTCGGTCTTGCCGACCCACGCGATTTCCGGGTGGGTGTAGATGACCGAAGGGATCAGGTCGTAGTTCATCTGGGCCTTGTGGCCCTTGATGCGCTCGACGACCATGATGCCCTCTTCCGAAGCCTTGTGGGCCAGCATCATGCCGCGTACCACGTCACCGATGGCGTACACGCCCGGAACGCTGGTAGCGCAGTAATCGTCGACGAAGATGTAACCACGCTCGTCGATGGTCACGCCGCTGTCGGAAGCCAGCAGATCGGTGGTCACCGGGCGACGGCCGACTGCGACAATCAGCTTGTCGAAGGTGATCTTCTGCTCGCCTTCGGCGTTGGTGTAGGTCACTTCGACTTCATTGCCGTTGACTTTCGAGCCGGTGACGCGAGCGCCCAGCTTGATGTCCAGGCCTTGCTTGGTCAGGGTCTTCTGGGCTTCTTTCGACACGGCGGTGTCGGCAGCCATCAGGAAGGTGTCCAGGGCTTCCAGCACGGTGACTTCAGCACCCAGGCGAGCCCATACCGAGCCCAGCTCCAGGCCGATCACGCCTGCACCGATAACGCCGAGGCGCTTCGGTACGGCCTGGAATTCCAGGGCGCCGGTGGAGTCGACGATGACGTTCTGATCGACCGGAGCCGGTGGAATGTCGATCGGGCGCGAGCCGGAAGCCAGGATCACGTTCTCGGCTTCGATGATTTCGGTGGTGCCGTCAGCCTTGGTGACTTCGACCTTCTTGCCGGCCAGCAGCTTGCCGTGGCCCTGGATCGAAGTGACGCCGTTGGCCTTGAACAGGGTGGCAACGCCACCGGTCAGGTTCTTGACGATGCCAGCCTTGCGGCCAACCATCGCGGCGACGTCCATCTTCACTTCGCCAGTGGAGATACCGTGGACGTTGAAGCTTTCTTTGGCTTCCTTGTACTTCCAGGAGCTGTCCAGCAGCGCCTTGGAAGGGATGCAACCTACGTTCAGGCAGGTGCCGCCCAGGGCCAGTTTGCCCTCGGCGTCGGTGTATTTCTCGATACAGGCAGTCTTCAGACCAAGTTGGGCAGCCTTGATGGCAGCCACATAGCCGCCAGGACCTGCACCAATCACCACTACGTCGAATTTCTGGGTCATAAAAGATTCCTTTTTAGCTTCAAGCGGCAAGCTGCAAGCCGCAAGACCAGCAGGCTTCAGCTTGAAGCTTGCGGCTTGCAGCTTACAGCTGCGCGATTAGATGTCCAGCAGCAGGCGGGACGGATCTTCCAGCAGGTTCTTGATAGTGACCAGGAAGGTTACCGCTTCCTTGCCGTCGATCAGGCGGTGATCGTACGACAGCGCCAGGTACATCATCGGGCGAATCACGACCTGGCCATTGATGGCCATCGGGCGCTGGATGATGTTGTGCATGCCGAGAATGGCGGCCTGCGGCGGGTTGACGATCGGGGTCGACATCATCGAACCGAAGGTGCCACCGTTGGTGATGGTGAAAGTGCCACCGGTCATCTCTTCGATGGCCAGTTTGCCGTCACGGGCCTTCTTGCCGAAGGTAGCGATACCGTTCTCGATTTCAGCCAGGCTCATCGACTCGGCGTTACGCAGCACCGGTACCACCAGGCCACGGTCGCTGGACACGGCAACACCGACGTCGGCGAAGCCGTGGTAGACGATGTCGTTGCCGTCGATCGAGGCGTTCACGGCCGGGAAGCGCTTCAGCGCTTCGGTAGCAGCCTTGACGAAGAACGACATGAAGCCCAGGCGCACGCCATTGTGGGTCTTCTCGAACAGGTCCTTGTACTTCGAACGCAGGGCCATGACTTCGGTCATGTCCACTTCGTTGAAGGTGGTCAGCATCGCCATGTTGGACTGGGCTTCGACCAGACGCTCGGCGATCTTGGCACGCAGGCGGGTCATCGGCACGCGCTTCTCGGTACGGTCGCCAGCAGCGACGACAACCGGGGCAGCGGCAGCAGCGGCAGGCTTGGCAGCCGGTGCAGCGGCAGGTGCCGACTTCTTGTTGGCAACAGCAGCAACCACGTCTTCCTTGGTGACGCGACCGCCTTTGCCGGTACCTGCCACGGTAGCCAGGTCGATGCCGTTTTCTTCAGCCAGCTTGCGCGCGGCCGGGGCAGCAATCGGGTCATCTTCACCGGCGTCAGCGGCAGCAGCGGCCGGAGCAGCAGCAGGAGCGGCTGCCGCGGCTGGTGCTGCGGCAGCACCGCCTTCAACGATCGAACCCAGCAGTTCGTCGGACAGGACGGTGTCGCCCTCGCCCTTGACGATATCGCCCAGCACGCCATCGGCAGTAGCCAGTACTTCCAGGACAACCTTGTCAGTCTCGATGTCGACGATCAGCTCGTCACGCTTGACGGCTTCGCCCGGCTTCTTGTGCCAGGTGGCAACGGTGCCGTCGGCAACCGATTCCGGGAAGGTTGGGGCTTTGATCTCGATAGCCATTATCTGTGTTTCCTTAAATTCGGTTTCAGGTGCGCGAAGGCGTTAGACAGTGAAGGCGTCTTGCAGCAGTTTTTCCTGCTGTTCGACGTGCTTCGAAGCGTAACCACAGGCTGGCGCGGCGGAAGCGTCGCGACCGGCGTATTCCAGGGTCAATGCCTTGTTGTGGCGGCCCAGGATACGGCGCATGTGGTGCTGGCTGCTGTACCAGGCGCCCTGGTTCATCGGCTCTTCCTGACACCAGACCGCATGCTTGAGGTTGGTGTAAGGGGCGAGGATTTCGACCAGATCGTCCTCAGGGAACGGATACAGCTGCTCGATACGCAGGATGGCGATGTCTTCGCGGCCTTCGGCACGGCGCTTTTCCAGCAGGTCGTAGTAGACCTTGCCGCTGCACAGCACCAGACGCTCGACCTTGGCCGGATCGATTGCGTCGATTTCCGGGATCACGGTCTGGAACGAGCCTTCTGCCAGGTCTTCCAGGGTCGAGATGGCCAGCTTGTGGCGCAGCAGCGACTTCGGCGTCAGGACGACCAGCGGCTTGCGCAGCGGGCGGATGACCTGGCGACGCAGCAGGTGGTAAATCTGTGCCGGCGTCGTCGGTACGCAGACCTGGATGTTGTGCTCGGCGCACAGCTGCAGGTAACGCTCCAGACGCGCGGACGAGTGCTCCGGCCCCTGCCCTTCATAGCCGTGTGGCAGCAGCATGGTCAGACCGCACAGGCGGCCCCACTTGTGCTCACCACTGGTGATGAACTGGTCGATCACCACTTGCGCACCGTTGGCGAAGTCGCCGAACTGGGCTTCCCAGATCACCAGCGCGTTCGGCATGGTGGTGGAGTAGCCGTATTCAAAGGCCAGTACCGCTTCCTCGGACAGGAACGAATCGTACAGATCGAAACGTGGCTGGCCAGGGAACAGGTTCTGCAACGGGATGTAGGTGCTGGCGTCCTTCTGGTTGTGCAGCACCGCGTGACGGTGCGAGAAGGTGCCACGGCCGATGTCCTGGCCGGTCATACGGATCGGGTGACCTTCGAACTGCAGGGTGGCGTAAGCCATGGTCTCTGCATAACCCCAGTTGATCGGCAAGCCACCGGCCTGCATCTTCTGACGGTCTTCGTAGATCTTCGACACCTGACGCTGCACCACGAAACCTTCCGGCAGCTCGAGCAGCTTGGCCGATAGGTCCTGCAGGGTCTTGAGGTCGAAACGGGTGTCGTGACGCGCGGTCCAGGCATGGCCCAGGTACGGACGCCAGTCGACGAACAGCTCGCGGTTCGGCTCCTTGACCAGGCTCTTCACCACGTGCAGGCCATTGTCCAGCGCGTTGCGGTACTCGTCGATCTTGGCCTGAGCGCGCTCGGCGTCGATGCGACCAGCCTGGATCAGCTGCTCGGCATACAGCTCACGGGTAGTGCGCTGCTTGCTGATTTGCTGGTACATCAGCGGCTGGGTGCCGTTAGGCTCGTCAGCCTCGTTGTGGCCACGGCGACGGTAGCAGACCAGGTCGATGACCACGTCACGCTTGAACTGCATGCGGTAGTCGATGGCCAGCTGGGTGACGAACAGCACGGCTTCCGGGTCATCGCCGTTCACGTGCAGGATCGGTGCCTGGATCATCTTGGCAACGTCGGTCGCGTACTCGGTGGAGCGCGCATCCAGCGGGTTGCTGATGGTGAAACCAACCTGGTTGTTGATCACGATGTGCACGGTACCGCCGGTCTTGAAACCGCGGGTCTGCGACATCTGGAAGGTTTCCATGACCACGCCCTGGCCAGCGAATGCAGCGTCGCCGTGGATCGAGATCGGCAGCACCTTGTCGCCAACGGTGTCGTTGCGGCGGTCCTGACGGGCGCGCACCGAACCTTCGACCACCGGCGATACGATTTCCAGGTGGGACGGGTTGAACGCCATGGCCAGGTGCACTTCGCCACCCGGGGTCATCACGTTCGAGGAGAAGCCCTGGTGATACTTAACGTCACCGGAGCCCAGCTCGTTCATCTTCTTGCCTTCGAACTCGTCGAACAGCTCGCGCGGGTTCTTGCCGAAGGTGTTCACCAGCACGTTCAGGCGGCCACGGTGGGCCATGCCGATCACGACCTCCTTGGCGCCGTAAGAGCCGGAACGCTGGATCATTTCATCCAGCATCGGAATCAGGCTCTCGCCGCCTTCAAGGCCGAAACGCTTGGTGCCCGGGTATTTGGTGCCCAGGTACTTTTCCAGGCCCTCACCGGCGGTCACGCGCTCGAGCAAGTGGGCCTGCACGTCAGCGGAAAACTCCGGACGGCCGCGCACGCTTTCCAGGCGCTGCTGGAACCAGCTGCGCTGCTCGGAATCGACGATGTGGGTGAATTCGGCGCCAATGGTGCGACAATATGTCTTCTGGAGTGCATCGAAGATGTCGCGTAGGCTCGCCTCCTCTTTGCCGATGAACAGGTCGCCGGCACGGAAGGTCGTATCAAGATCGGCATTGGTCAAGCCGTAGTGATTGATCGACAGGTCTACGGGCGCAGGGCGCTGCCACAACCCCAACGGGTCGAGCTTGGCAGCCTGATGGCCGCGCATACGATAGGCCTGGATCAGTCGCAGAACTTCAACCTGCTTCTTCTCGTGTTCACTGCTCACGCTCCCGGCGGAAACCGGTTGGGCGCGGCGCTGGTTCTTTGCCAGCAGTACGAAATGGTCGCGGATTGTCGAGTGCGATACATCAGTAGCGGTGCTGCCGTCGGCTGGCAACTTCTGGAAGTAAGTGCGCCACTCTTCTGGCACAGCGTTAGGGTCGTGCAGGTAGAGCTCGTAGAGCTCTTCCACATATGCAGCGTTACCACCTGAAAGGTGGGCGCTATCCCACATGCGCTGCATCACGCTTTCTTGCATGCTTGGTCACCCTCGATTAGGGGACTGATCGGCGAGAGCCACAGCAAACCTGGAAAAGTCCGAAAACAGCGACTGAACCACGCCACCTGGATCCTGCTGATTTTCCGGGTACCAGCCCGGAAAGCCCCTGCTGGTCTCATATCTTCATAGGTAATGAACGCGGGCTTTGTGGGCCCTTGTTCGGGTTTTACCTCAGTGCGGGCTCACCACCCGCACCTCGGCTTACTGCAGGTACAACGCTTTGTATCAGGTGCCGCTTTGCAGCAGCATGTTACGTACGTGACCGATTGCCTTGGTCGGGTTCAGACCTTTCGGGCAAACGTTTACGCAGTTCATGATCCCGCGGCAGCGGAATACGCTGAACGGGTCATCCAGGGACGCCAGGCGCTCCTGAGTCTTGGTATCGCGGCTGTCGGCAAGGAAGCGGTAAGCTTGCAGCAGTGCTGCCGGGCCCAGGAACTTGTCCGGATTCCACCAGAACGACGGGCAGGAAGTCGAGCAGCAAGCGCACAGGATGCACTCGTACAGGCCGTCCAGCTTGTCACGGTCTTCCGGCGACTGCAGGCGCTCGATGGCCGGTGCCGGGGTGTCGTTCTGCAGGAACGGCTTCACCTTCTCGTACTGCTTGTAGAAGATGCTCATATCGACCACCAGGTCACGAATGACCGGCAGGCCTGGCAGCGGACGCAGAACCAGCTTGCCGCCCTTCACAACCGCCGACAGCGGGGTGATGCAGGCCAGGCCGTTCTTGCCGTTCATGTTCATGCCATCGGAACCGCAAACGCCTTCACGGCAGGAGCGACGGTACGAGAAACCCTCGTCCTTTTCCTTGATCAGTGCCAATACATCCAGCACCATCAGGTCCTTGCCGCCGGTATCGACGTCGAACGACTCCATTTTTGGCGCCGAGTCGGTGTCCGGGTTGTAACGATAAACTTCGACTTTCAACATAGCAGCCACCCTTAGTAAGTCCGGACTTTTGGTTCGAAGGCTGGAACAGTCTTCGGCGCAAAGTTGACGCCGCGCTTGGCAACGCGCTTCTCACCCGGGTAGTACAGGGTGTGGCACAGCCAGTTTTCGTCGTCACGGTCTTCGAAGTCTTCACGGGCGTGAGCGCCGCGGGACTCTTTACGGGCTTCCGCCGCGATGGCGGTAGCTTCGGCAACTTCCAGCAGGTTCTGCAGCTCCAGCGCTTCGATACGCGCGGTGTTGAAGGCCTGGGACTTGTCGTTGATCTTGACGTTGGCGATACGGTCACGCAGACCGGCCAATTGCTCGATACCCTTCTGCATGTATTCGCCAGTACGGAATACACCGAAGTAGTTCTGCATGCAGCTCTGCAGCTCGCGCTTCAGGCTGGCAACGTCTTCACCGCTGGTACGCTCGTTGAGCTTGTTCAGGCGGTTCAGGGCAACATCGACGTCGGTGTCGCTGGCGTCGCGGTATTCCACGCCTTCGCTCAGCGCCTTCTCCAGGTGCAGGCCGGCAGCACGGCCGAACACCACCAGGTCGAGCAGCGAGTTGCCGCCCAGGCGGTTGGCACCGTGAACCGATACGCACGCCACTTCACCTACGGCGAACAGACCCGGGATGATGTGATCCTGGCCGTCGGCGTCCATGGTAATGGCCTGGCCATGAATGTTGGTGGCAACGCCGCCCATCATGTAGTGGCAGGTTGGCACTACCGGCACCGGTGCGACCACAGGGTCGACGTGGGCGAAGGTCTTGGACAGTTCGCAGATACCTGGCAGGCGGCTGTGCAGCACTTCCTCGCCCAGGTGGTCCAGCTTCAGCAGTACGTGGTCCTTGTTCGGGCCCACGCCGTTGCCGGCGATGATTTCCTTGACCATGGAACGGGCAACCACGTCGCGGCCGGCCAGGTCTTTGGCGTTCGGCGCGTAACGCTCCATGAAGCGCTCGCCGTGGGCGTTGATCAGGTAGCCACCCTCACCGCGGCAACCCTCAGTGACCAGTACACCGGCGCCGGCGATACCGGTCGGGTGGAACTGCCACATCTCGATATCCTGCACCGGCACGCCTGCACGCAGGGCCATGCCGATACCGTCACCGGTGTTGATCAGGGCGTTGGTGGTGGAAGCGTAGATACGGCCCGCACCGCCAGTGGCCAGCACAGTGGCCTTGGACTTGATGTACAGGGTTTCGCCGGTTTCGATGCAGATGGCGATCACACCAACGAATGCGCCGTCCTGGTTTTTCACCAGGTCAACGGCGTAGTACTCGTTGAGGAACGTGGTGCCAGCTTTCAGGTTGCCCTGGTACAGGGTGTGCAGCAGCGCGTGACCGGTACGGTCCGAAGCGGCACAGGTACGGGCGGCCTGGCCACCTTTACCGAAGTCCTTGGACTGACCGCCGAACGGGCGCTGGTAGATGCGGCCGGTTTCGGTGCGCGAGAACGGCAGACCCATGTGGTCCAGCTCGAAGACCGCAGCCGGGCCTTCCTGACACATGTATTCGATAGCGTCCTGGTCGCCGATGTAGTCGGAACCCTTGACGGTATCGTACATGTGCCAGCGCCAGTCGTCGTTCGGGTCGGCCGAAGCGATGGCGCAGGTGATGCCGCCCTGGGCGGATACGGTGTGCGAACGGGTCGGGAAGACCTTGGTGATTACGGCAGTCTTGTGGCCGCCTTGAGCCAGTTGCAGCGCTGCGCGCATGCCGGCGCCGCCGCCACCGATGATGATGGCGTCGAAGGAAATGGTTGGAATGCTAGCCATGGATCAGATACCCCAGAGAATCTGCACACCCCAGACGAAGTAAGCGAACATCGCAACGCCGCATACCGCCTGGAACAGGAAACGAATCGCAGTTGCCGACTTGCCGAACGACATAGGCGTCAGGTAGTCGGTTGCAATGGTCCACATGCCGACCCAGGCGTGAGCGCCCAGGGCAACGAGGGCCAGCAGACTGAAGATCCGCATCGCGTTGTTGGAGAACAGACCATGCCACTGGGTGTAGTCGATGCCTGGGTGGGCGACCACGTAGCCGATCAGGAAGAGGAAGTAAGCCGCGAGAACGACCGCAGAAACGCGCTGCGCCATCCAGTCATAGAGGCCCGAACGCGACAGGTTCGTGACATTGGTTACCATACCCAAACTCCCACCAGAACGATCAGCACCACGGAGATGACGATCACGATTTTCGAGCCCAGCTTGCCGCCTTCCAGCGTCTCACCGATACCCATGTCCATGATCAGGTGTCGAACACCTGCCACGAGGTGATAAAGCAGGGCGGACAACAGACCCCAGGTCACGAACTTGGCCAGCGGGCTGGTCAGACACGCCTTCACCTCACCGAAGCCTTCCTCGGAACCCAGCGACTTGCCCAGTGCATAAAGCATGATGGCAAGGCCGATGAACAGGATGACGCCGGAGATACGGTGCAGGATGGACGTGTACGCAGTGACGGGGAGCTTGATGGTCCTTAGGTCTAGGTTTACAGGTCGTTGGCTTTTCACGGCTTTTTTCACACTGAAGAGCCCCTAGCGAATCAGGGCAAAGTTGTTGGTAAGTGTACTGGTCAGGTACCCACCACCCAGGGAACGGCGACCCCCAGCAGTTCGGGCTTGCAAGCCCCTGGCGGTCGGGTGCCGAGTATAGACAGTTAGGCTGCTTATGACAACGTGACGGGGTAGCCCAAATAGCGCATTGCCTTTAATGAACAAAAGGCGTAAATGGGCGAGAATTTCGGGAAAAATCAGGCTTGAATGCTTGATTCAACAAGCCTTTAGGCAAATTGACATCTGAATTTATCCCTCTATAGTGGTGCGGGCCCTGCGTGGGGGGTCTGTCTGATGATTTCAAGCATTAATAGGAGGCCACATGGCTGACAAAAAAGCGCAGTTGGTCATCGAGGGCGCTGCCCCCGTCGAGCTGCCCATTTTAACCGGCACCGTTGGTCCTGATGTAATCGACGTCCGCGGGTTAGGGGCCACTGGTCACTTCACCTTCGACCCAGGTTTCATGGCGACTGCCTCGTGCGAGTCGAAGATCACCTATATTGACGGCGACAAAGGTATCCTGCTGCACCGCGGCTACCCGATCGAGCAACTCGCCGAACAGTCCGACTACCTCGAAACCTGCTACCTGCTGCTCAATGGCGAACTGCCGAATGCCGAGCAGAAGGCCCAGTTCGTCAGCACCGTCAAGAACCACACCATGGTTCACGAGCAGTTGAAGACCTTCTTCAACGGCTTCCGCCGCGACGCTCACCCGATGGCGGTGATGTGCGGCGTAGTCGGCGCCCTGTCGGCGTTCTATCACGACTCCCTGGACATCAATAACCCGCAACACCGCGAAATCTCCGCGGTGCGCCTGGTCGCCAAGATGCCGACCCTGGCTGCGATGGTTTACAAGTACTCCATGGGCCAGCCGATGATGTACCCGCGCAACGACCTGTCGTACGCGGAAAACTTCCTGCACATGATGTTCAACACCCCGTGCGAGATCAAACCGATCAGCCCGGTGCTGGCCAAGGCAATGGACCGGATCTTCATCCTCCACGCCGACCACGAGCAGAACGCCTCCACTTCCACCGTTCGTCTGGCCGGCTCGTCGGGTGCCAACCCGTTCGCCTGTATCGCCGCCGGTATCGCCGCACTGTGGGGCCCGGCCCACGGCGGTGCGAACGAAGCCGTACTGACCATGCTCGATGAAATCGGTGATGTTTCGAACATCGACAAATTCATCGCCAAGGCCAAGGACAAGAACGACCCGTTCAAGCTGATGGGCTTCGGTCACCGCGTGTACAAGAACCGCGACCCGCGCGCCACCGTGATGAAGCAGACCTGCGACGAAGTCCTGCGCGAACTGGGCATCAAGAACGACCCGCAGCTGGAACTGGCCATGCGCCTGGAAGAGATCGCCCTCACCGATCCGTATTTCATCGAGCGCTCACTGTACCCGAACGTCGACTTCTACTCGGGGATCATCCTCAAGGCAATCGGCATTCCAACCAGCATGTTCACCGTGATCTTCGCCCTGGCACGTACCGTGGGCTGGATCTCGCACTGGAAAGAAATGCTCTCCAGCCCGTACAAGATCGGCCGTCCGCGCCAGCTGTACACCGGCGAGCAAAAGCGCGACCTCGTTGCCCTGAAGGACCGCAAGTAAGCTTTGATAGCCGAACGCAAAAAGGCTGCCCTCGGGCAGCCTTTTTTATTGTAAACCTGCTGGTCGCAGTTCGGCCTTTGCGGAGCGGCCCTGCGTCGCGAAAGGGCTGCAAAGCAGCCCAAGCAATATTGCGCTAATCCTAAGACTCCGGGGCCGCTGCGCGCGCCCATTCGCGACGCATGGCCGCTACCACAGAGAACCGCGCGCCGCGTTAAACCTCAGTTTTTCTCAGCCCGCTCACGCAGCTCTTTCAGGGTATTGAACGGCGCATCCACCACGAACTTGTTGGCCACCATTGCCGGCACGCTGCCGCCCGGCTCGGTGTGCACCTGGTAGGTCACCTCCGTGCTGTCGCCCTTGGGCACCAGCTTCCAGAAGCCCTCAACCTTGGCCACCCGCACAAAGCCCTTCTCTTCCGGCAAATAGGTCGGCTCTTCCTTCAGGTTTCGCACCAGGCTGCCGTCCGCCTCCTTGACCGTGGTCACATGCAAAACCGAATCACGCGGCGTCACCGGCCAGGGTGTATTGAACTGGGTGTAGGTCCATGTCTGGTCACCTTCTTGCTTGAGCAATTTCTGCAACTTGCACTCATGAATCCATGCGCAGGCACCCACCACATCTTCCTGCAACGCCTGCACCTTGGCCAACGGCGCCTTGATCACGGTAACACCCTGATAGGCCTTGTACTTGGAACCGGCCACTTCGCTGAGGGATACCTTGATCCCGTCCTCGTTCTTGGCCACTTGCCAGTTTTCAGCCCAGGCCACAGGCGACAGCAGAACACCCACGCCACACAACAGTGCAATACGCTTGAACGATCTCATCATGTTTATCCTTGTTGTCGAAGATCCAGCCTGTCACGCCGCCGTCATCTGCTCCCACCAGCCAAGAATCCTGATTGCCTCGTCACGATCACTGCCGCACACCTCGGCATCCGCCTTGAAACCACCACACACCGCCGGCCGCTCAGGCTTGCCGAACAGGTCGCACAGGTTGGCGGCCGTCAGGTGCAGGCAGCGCTCACCAGCCGGCTTGCCATTGGGCATTCGCGGCATCGCAGAAGTGATGGACGGGGCGATGCAGCAGGCACCACAGCCTTCACGGCATTTCATGGCTATTCACCAAAATCAGGACTCCCTTGGAACAAAACGGGACGAACGTCCCTGGATAGTAACCGCTCAAACAGCCGTTTGAAATTACTGGCACGATGAAATCTGCCGTGACCCTGCAGTCAGTTCCTACCTATTGGCGATACTCGAAGTCGATGGCAGCCCCCTCCACGTCATGACGGCTGTCATTGCGCAGTTGCAGCTGCATCTCGTTGTTGATCAGCCGACCATTGAGCTGGAACGGGCTGTCATTGGTCTCTGGCTTTTCTGTGAACATGGGTGGCAACAAAGGCTTGCGCCGTTGGATTGGCGAAGGTGTGCCCACATTCGGCTCAAGGTTGTTGACCATATCAACTGGCAGGCTCAGGTCCAGCTTAGTCTTGGGTAATGGCTTGGCGACCGCTTTGCTGAGCGGCTTGTGCGCGGGCTTGGCTGTCGCCTTTCTTGGCACCTGCTTACCCGGAGCAGCCTGAGCCTGGGGTACCGGCTGCGCAGCCAAGGTGGGGACGACCGGGCAGCACAACGACAGAAGGCACACGATCAGAACAAAGCGGCGCAAAGCATTCATGGCAAATGGACAGACTGGCAGGAAAAATGCGTATGCTCCCTGTTCCACAGGCAGCTTGCAAGCCTTACAAAAGCGTGACCGCCGTCTCTCTGCACAACTGTTGGGCCAGCAAACCCAGCGTAATCACAGCCCGCTCGGCCTCTTTATTCCATGGAATGCCACAATTGAGCCGGACACAGTGGTTGAACTGCTCTGTGTTACTGAATATTAGCCCCGGTGCAATGCTGATGCCCTGCTCCAGCGCACGCACATGCAGCTCCTGGGTATTGACCCGACCCGGCAGGCTTACCCAAAGGATGAAGCCACCTGTCGGCCGGGTCATCTGGGTGCCCTCGGGGAAATGCTGCTGTACCGCCAACTGATAGGCACTGAGGTTCTTGCGATACTCCTGACGTATGTAGCGCAGATGCCGGTCGTAGCCGCCATTTTCCAGGTAGGCTGCCACCCCCATCTGCGTCACGCTGCAGGCCGAGTGGGTGGTAAAAGTCTGCAGGCGCTGAATCTCATCCTGGTAACGCCCGGCGATCATCCAGCCCACACGCACGCCGGGGGACAAAGTCTTGGAGAAGCTTGAACAGTAGATGACCCGATCCAGCCGGTCGAACGCCTTCAGCGCCTTGGTCTTGCCCTGCTCGAACATCAGCTCACCGTAGATGTCATCCTCGATGATCTGGATATCGAAGTCCGAGGCCAGGCGCAGCAATTGCTTTTGCCGTTCCTCCGGAACAGTGCCACCAAGTGGATTGCTCAAGCGCGCAGTCAGCACCAACGCCTTGATCGACCACTGGTTAGCCGCCAGTTGCAAGGCTTCGAGGCTGATACCGGTGGACGGGTCACTGGGGATTTCGATCACTTTCAAGCCCAGCAGGTCCGCCAGCTGCAGCAAGCCGTAATAGGTCGGCGACTCGGCGGCGATCAAGTCACCTGGGCGGGTCAGCACCCGCAGCGACATCTGCAGGGCGTCGACACACCCATGGGTCACGATCACTTCGCGCGGGTCGACCAGCACGCCGGCATCGCGCATGCGTATGGCGATCTGCCTGCGCAGCGGCTCGAAACCGGGGCTGAACATGTAGCTGAAGGCGCGCGGACTATGGAAGCGCGTTACCTTGGCGATTTGCTGATGCAAGGCGCGCACCGGCAGGTAGTCGACATGCGGCACTGCAGCACCAAACGGGAACACACCATCGCGACGCGCCTCAGTCAGCACCTGCTGGATGATGCTGGCACGCGTGACCAGGCCGGGGCGCTCCACCCGGGCGATGTCCGGGGTTTGCGCGGTCAAGGCAGGGGTCTGGTGAACGTAATAGCCAGACTGCGGCCGCGCCCGGATAAGCCCTTGGTCCTCAAGATTGGCATAGGCCTGCAGCACCGTGGCATGGCTGACATTGAGCTGGGCGCTCATCTTGCGCACGGAGGGTACCCGCTCGCCTGGCTGGTAGACACCGCGACGGATATCATCGGCCAGTTGCTGGGCGATACGCTGGTACAGCAGCAGGTTGGTCATGTCGACATGCTCGTTGTTCTTGTACAGGTCACAGACGGTAGAGGATACCGTAACAGTTGCAAAGTGTACTGGGACAGATTGCAACATAGTCGACAATACAACAGCGTGACAGCTATCGAAACGATTAAACCGACATAAAGCGGGCCGCAAAGCGGCCCTTTCCACAAGACTCAGCGCGCTGGCGCGAGCCGCCCCTTGTCATCGGAGAATACGATCTCCACCCGACGGTTCTGCGCCCTGCCCCGCTCCGAAGCATTGGCCTCGATCGGGTACTGGTCGCCATAGCCTTCAACCTGCAGGCGTTTTTCGTCGATGCCCAGGTCCACCAGCATGTCGGCCACGGACTGCGCCCGGTCGCGCGACAGCTTAAGGTTGTCCTCGCCCGCGCCCGTGCTGTCGGTATAGCCCTCGATACGCACTACCCGGCGCGGGTTGAGCTGCAGGAACTGCACCAGCTTGAGCACAGTCCGGCTGGCCGAGTTCTTCAGGTCGGCACTGCCGGTATCGAACAGCACATCGCCCAAGGTCATCACCAGGCCACGGTCGGCCTGCTCCGAAGCCAACGCGGCAATCTGCGATTCGACCCACTGTCCCTGCTGCTGCACGCTGGCCAGCTTGGCCTCACGCAAAGCCAGCTGCAGGCGCTGGCGCTCCAGGTCGAGCTTGGCCTGGCGTTCCTGGTTCAGCGCCAGCTTGGCATGTTCGCGGGCAATCTCGCTGTAGCGCTGACTGAGGTAAGCATAATGCCGCACATCAGAACCGGTGCCGATGTAGCTGGACAAGCGCTCGGCGCGAGCCAGCGATTCGCCTGCGCGAATCACGTCGCGCGGCGCGCTGCGCAGCACGTCGGAATCATCTTTGACCCCCTGGAAGGCAACAGTGGCCTCATCCAGCGCGGCACTGCTGCGCTGGCTGGCGCAACCTTGCAAACCTGCCGTCAGCGCCAACAGTACCAGTGCAGCCAAAGGCGTACGACGGATCATGGCTGCACCTCCAGTTGCTTGCGCAAGCGCTTGACCCGCGACTGCAGCACCTGCAGCTGCTCTTCGCTCTTCTGGTTCAGCACCTGGGCCTCGGCCAGGCGCGCATCCAGCTCGGCTTGCTCGGCGCGCATGCGCGCATCGCGGTAGTCCTGGGTGAGCATGTTGGCCTTGGCGCGGGCCAGCTTGTCTTCAGCCAGTTTCAGCGCTTCGACCTGCCCGGTGGCGCCGACGGCCTTGGCCTGGTCCAGTGCTTGTTCGGAAATGCGCATCTGCTCGTCAGGGGCCGGATCATTGGCGCAGCCAGCCAGGCCGAGCACGGCCAGGGCAAGGATTAGTGGTTGGGTTCTCACGCAATCTTCCTAGTGTTTGGGGGCGTCCGCCGGCACCTGCAACTGCGCTTTCCAGCGCTCGAGATTACGTTGCAGCACAGCTTCGGATGCACCAGAGATCGGCAATTCTGTCAGTTTTTTTGCCAATTGCCCACGCAACCAGCTGTCATTGCACGCCGAGTTATGCGACAGCGCCAGGTACAGGCCCGGCCTGTCCACCGGCAAGCCGCGGGCTATCAGGTCATTGCTCATGCCCAGGCTCTGGGCCATGGCCATACCGGAGTAACGTCCAGCCAGCACATAGTCCACCTGGCCGAGTACCAGTTTCTGGAACGCCTGGGTCAGGTTCTGCGCCGGCACCAGCTTGAGCTGGGCCTTGGCAAACGCAGTAAAGGCCGGGGTCAGGCGCGCACGGTCGGACAAGCTGCCCTGGTATCTGGTCAGATCGGCCGGGCCATCAAAGATCACCGCTGCATCATGGCGGGTCCACACCAGGTACTCATTGAGCTGCAACGGCGGATGGATGTAGTCCAGCGCGGTCAGTTGCTCCACCTGCATAGGGGTGTCGAGCAGCAGGTCCATGCGCCCACTGCGCACCTCTTCCAGCGCCTGGTCACGGCGACCGGCACTCAGCACCTCGACCTTCACACCCAGCTCGCCGGCCACCTGGCGCAACAGGTCGACGTTGGCGCCGATCAGGTGCCTTGGGTCTTTCGGGTCTTGCCAGGAATAGGGCGGCGCATCAGGGCTGCCGGTCGCCACCAGGCGCTCGCATTTGCCTGCCGCCATCGCCAGTGGCGGCAGCAACAGCGCCACGCATGCCAGCACCCTGCCCGTTCCGCGCAACGTCATGCCTCACTCCTCAACCCATAAAAAAACCCGACCCTCAAAGCGAGGGCCGGGTTCTTTATAAGTGAAGCAGCCGGATCAGACCAGCTTTTCCAGCTCTGGAACCGCTTCGAACAGGTCAGCGACCAGGCCGTAGTCGGCCACCTGGAAGATCGGCGCTTCTTCGTCCTTGTTGATCGCAACGATCACTTTGGAGTCTTTCATGCCGGCCAGGTGCTGGATCGCGCCGGAGATACCGACGGCGATGTACAGCTGTGGCGCAACGATCTTGCCGGTCTGGCCGACCTGCATGTCGTTCGGCACGAAGCCTGCGTCGACTGCGGCGCGCGAGGCACCGACAGCCGCGCCGAGCTTGTCGGCCAGGCTGTACAGGTGCTTGAAGTTGTCACCGTTGCCCATGCCACGGCCGCCGGAAACGACGATTTTGGCAGCGGTGAGCTCTGGGCGGTCGGACTTGGCCAGTTCTTCGCCAACGAAAGCCGAAATGCCGGCGTTGTGTGCAGCGCCAACAGCTTCGACGGCAGCAGAACCACCTTCGGCGGCCACGGCGTCGAAGCCGGTGGTACGCACGGTGATCACCTTGATGGCCGCGCTCGATTGCACGGTGGCGATGGCGTTACCCGCGTAGATCGGGCGCTTGAAGGTGTCGGCGGACTCGACCGAGATGATCTCGGAGATCTGGTCCACGTCCAGCAGCGCGGCCACACGCGGCAGGATGTTCTTGCCGTTGGTGGTAGCCGGGGCCAGCACGTGGCTGTAACCCTTGGCCAGCTCGACGATCAGCGGCGCGACGTTTTCCGGCAGCACGTGGGCGTAGGCCGCGTTGTCGGCAACCAGCACCTTGGCCACGCCAGCGATCTTGGCAGCAGATTCGGCAACGCCACCGACGTTCTGGCCTGCGACCAGCACGTGCACATCACCACCGATCTTGGCGGCTGCGGCGACAGTGTTCAGGGTGGCCGGGGCTACGGCACCGTTCTCGTATTCAGCGACAACCAGGATAGTCATTTAGATTACCTTCGCTTCGTTCTTCAGCTTCTCGACCAGTTCGGCCACCGATTTGACCTTGATGCCAGCGCTGCGGGCAGCCGGGGCTTCAACCTTCACGGTCTTGTTGGTGGAGGCGAGGGAAACGCCCAGCGCGTCTGGAGTAACAGTCTCCAGCGGCTTCTTCTTGGCCTTCATGATGTTCGGCAGCGACGCGTAGCGTGGCTCGTTCAGGCGCAGGTCGGTGGTGACGATGGCTGGCAGGTTCAGTGCAACGGTCTGCAGGCCGCCATCGATTTCACGGGTGACATTCAGCTTGTCGCCAGCGACTTCGACCTTGGACGCGAAGGTACCCTGGGCGAAGCCTGTCAACGCAGCCAGCATCTGGCCGGTCTGGTTGTTGTCACTGTCGATGGCCTGCTTGCCGAGGATGACCAGCTGCGGCTGCTCCTTGTCGACAACGGCCTTCAGCGCCTTGGCCACAGCCAGGGAGTTCAGTTCGTCAGCGGCTTCTACCAGGATGGCACGGTCGGCACCCAGAGCCAGGGCAGTACGCAGCTGCTCCTGGGCAGTGGTCGGGCCGACGGAAACGACGACGATCTCGGTCGCAACGCCTTTTTCTTTCAGGCGTACGGCTTCTTCCACGGCGATTTCGCAGAAGGGGTTCATGGACATCTTGACGTTAGCAAGGTCGACGCCGGAGTTGTCCGCTTTGACGCGAACCTTGACGTTGTAGTCGACCACTCGTTTGACAGCTACAAGAACCTTCATGGATTCCTCGTTACTCTCCGGTGAATAGATAGTCGCCTGGGGCAGAGCCCTGCGATGCGCGTGGGTACAAGGGCACCTCTAAAAACGTATCGGGAGGCAGCAATTTCACAGTGACCGAACAGTCTTGTTCGGACTCTTGCGACAAATCCTCGCGGGTCATTTTCTGTCGTGGCGTGTAAACTCCACTACAAACCGGCCTAAGCCCGCAAAACCCTGCTCCACACCTGGTCTTTAGAGGTGTACCTGCGCCCGGCTGCAAGCCTACGGCGAACGTAAAACCGCTCGTATCTTGACCGTAACACCCATTCCGGTCAATACGGCAAATCGGTCACCCTCCAGCCGCGTTCCTGTGATTTTACTGGCCTGCGGCAAATTCAAACAAACGTTTGTATTGGACCCGCCAAGTGGTGTAGATATAATGCGCGGCCAAGACAAAACGGTGTAGTCCGTCATTTGCCCAGCTACAGTTCCGCCGTTGCGTAGAACCGCTGCGAATGCCCCGCACCCATAAGACAAAGCAACAGCACGAGCCTTGATGAGTAGGAGAGAACCAGTGGAACGCGAATACATGGAATTCGACGTGGTCATCGTCGGCGCCGGCCCGGCGGGCCTGTCCGCCGCCTGCCGCCTGAAGCAGAAGGCCGCCGAAGCCGGTAGCGAAATCAGCGTCTGCGTGGTGGAGAAAGGCTCTGAAGTCGGCGCCCACATCCTCTCTGGCGCGGTGTTCGAGCCTCGCGCCCTGAACGAGCTGTTCCCCGACTGGAAAGAACTCGGCGCACCGCTCAATACCGAAGTGAAGCGCGACGACATCTACGTGCTCAAGGATGCCGGCAGCGCGACCAAGGTGCCTGACCTGTTCGTACCCAAGACCATGCACAACCATGGCAACTACATCATCTCGCTGGGCAACCTGTGCCGCTGGCTGGCCCAGCAGGCCGAGAACCTCGGTGTGGAGATCTACCCGGGCTTCGCCGCCCAGGAAGCGCTGTTCGACGACAACGGCGTGGTCCGCGGCATCGTTACCGGCGACCTTGGTGTCGACCGGGAGGGCAACCCCAAGGACGGCCTGTACACCCCAGGTATGGAACTGCGCGCCAAGTACACCCTGTTCGCCGAAGGCTGCCGTGGCCATATCGGCAAACAGCTGATCAAGCGCTTCAACCTCGACAGCGAGTCCGACGTCCAGCACTACGGCATCGGCCTGAAGGAAATCTGGGAAATCGACCCGGCCAAGCACGAACAGGGCCTGGTGGTGCACACCGCCGGCTGGCCGCTGGACGTGGTGGCCAAGGAAAACACCGGTGGCTCGTTCCTTTATCACCTGGAAAACAACCAGGTGGTGGTCGGCCTGATCGTTGACCTGTCCTACGCCAACCCATACCTGTCGCCGTTCGACGAGTTCCAGCGCCTCAAGCACCACCCGGTGATCAGCCAGTACCTCGAAGGCGGCAAGCGCATCAGCTACGGCGCCCGCGCCTTGGCCAAGGGCGGCATCAACTCGCTGCCGAAAATGGTCTTCAATGGTGGCGCGCTGATCGGTTGCGACCTGGGCACCATGAACGTGGCCAAGATCAAGGGCAGCCATACCGCGATGAAGTCCGGCATGCTCGCCGCCGAAGCAGTGGCCGACGCATTGATCGCCGGTGGCGAAGGCGGCGATCAATTGAACAGCTATGTCAGCGCCTTCAAGGCCAGCTGGCTGCACGAAGAACTGTTCGCCAGCCGCAACTTCGGCCCGGCCATGCACAAGTTCGGCCCGCTGTTGGGCGCGGCGTTCAACTATGTCGACCAGAACTGGTTCGGTGGCAAACTGCCGTTCACCCTGCACGACACCAAGCCGGACTATGCCTGCCTCAAGCTGGCCGCCGACTCGAAAAAGATCGACTACCCGAAACCGGACGGCAAGCTCAGCTTCGACAAGCTCAGCTCGGTATTCCTCTCCAGCACCAACCACGAAGAGGAACAACCCTGCCACCTGAAGCTGACCGATCCGAGCGTACCGATCGCCAGCAACCTGCCGCTGTACGACGAGCCTGCCCAGCGTTACTGCCCGGCAGGCGTGTACGAAGTGGTCACCCAGGAAGACGGCAACAAGCGTTTCCAGATCAACGCGCAAAACTGCGTGCACTGCAAGACCTGCGACATCAAGGACCCGACCCAGAACATCACCTGGGTCACCCCTGAAGGCGCTGGCGGGCCGAACTACCCGAACATGTAAGGCCCCTGCCCTTGCGGCAACAAAAAGCCCCCGGCCCATGAGGACCGGGGGCTTTTTGTTGTGAGTATGCGTCTGGACCTACGAGGTGTTCGCCGTGAGAGGTACAGCGCCTATCAGATCGAGCGCCGCCCGCGCGGCGCATCGCGAGCAAGCTCGCTCCTACATCTGTTTCGAGCCAGTCCATCCTGTGCCAGGCGCGCGCGACCGCCTTGTTTGTACGACGCGATATCGAGCCATGCGCCAGGGCGTTCGCGCGCAAATCCCACAGGCATAATTGGCCCGGAACAAATGTAGGAGCGAGCTTGCTCGCGATGCGCCGCGCGGGCGGCGCTCGGTGCAAGCCTTGCTACACAACCCAAGACATGCACCTGCTCATTTGTCGCCACACATGACCGGCATCGGCTCCGCAGCAAACACCAATGGCTCACGACGCCCGAAATACAAGGCCGTCAGCAGCCCCACCGCGCCCATGATCAGACAAAACCCGACACACACCCATGGGCTCCACGGCATCAGCGCAATCAGTGCCAGCGGCGTGGTACTGGCCCACACTGCGTAGGCCACGTTGTAGGTGAAGGAAATGCCCGATACACGGATTTGCGCCGGGAACAGCCCTACCATTACCGAGGGCACCACCCCCACCACGCCACAACTCAACCCCGCCAGCGCATAGGCCAGCCAGGTCATGCCCCACTGCCCCACCAGGCTGGCGTACAACGTGCCGATACCCAGCGGAAGCAACAGGCTATACAGCATCAGCGCGCGCCAGGCACCCACACGGTCGACCAGCAGCCCGGCCAGCACGCAGCCAATGTTGAGGAAGACGATGCCCACACTGCTGAGGGCGAAGGTGTGCCCGGCACTCATGCCGAAGCGCTGCTGCATCACTGTCGGGGTGATCACCACCAGCACCACCACCGCCGAGGTCAGCACACAGGTCAGCAACGCGGCAGGGATCAACGCCCGGCGGTGCTCGCCCAGCACTCGCCGCAGCGGAAATGCCACAGGTTGCTCCTGGCGCGCGCGCAGGGCGAGAAACACCGGTGTTTCACTGAGCCAACGGCGTAGCCACACACCAATTACACCGAACACCCCACCCAACAGGAACGGGTAGCGCCAGGCGTAATCGAGGATTTCCTGCGGGGTGAACAGTTGCGCCAGCAAGGTTGCGGTCAGCGCCCCCAGCAGGTAGCCGAAGGTCAGCCCGGCCTGCAGAAAGCCCAAGGCATAGCCGCGCCGCCCGCTGGGCGCGTGCTCGGCAACGAACGTCCAGGCGCTTGGCACTTCACCGCCTACGGCAGCACCCTGGAGGATGCGCAAGGCCAACAGTATCAGCGGGGCGGCATAGCCGATGTCGGCATAGGTCGGCATCACCCCGATCAACAGGCACGGCAATGCCATCATCAGGATGCTCAGGCTGAAGACCCGCTTGCGCCCCAGATGGTCGGCAAAGTGCGCCATCAGGATGCCGCCCAGCGGCCGCGCCAGATAGCCGGTGACGAAAATGCCGAAGCTTTGCAGCAGGCGTAGCCATTCGGGCATCTCGGGAGGGAAGAACAGTTGGCTGAGGGTCAGCGCGAAGAACACGAAAATGATGAAGTCGTAGATTTCCAGCGCGCCACCCAGCGCCGCCAGGCCCAGGGTCCGATGGTCGCCGCGGCTGAACCGGGGCGGGCGAGCGGTATCGATGGCAGTCATGGCAGGGTCCGCAGATCGGCAAAGGGCAAGAGCATAACAAATAGCTGCCCCATTGCCCCGCCTGCGGCACCGCTAGCGGTTGAACACCGTATGCGCGAAGTTGGCTCGCGGCCGTGGCCGCGCTGTACTGGCCGCCAGGGTGCTCGGCAGCGGTAGCTTGCCGACCAGCATCGGTGCGTCGATGATTGCCATGAACGTCTCCAGCGCCTCGTTATCGGGCACCTGTGGCAGGCTCAGGCTGACCGCCTGGCGCTCGGTCTGCGGCACTGCTGGCACTTTCAACTGGCTGGAATGGTAAAGCAGGGCGTGCTGGATCTGTGTGCTGACGCGGCAGAAGCGTTCCAGGTCTACTCCGCAATGGCTGGCCAGCTCGATATTGCCCAGCAACAGGTGGAAGGGCTGCAAGGCGCACTGCACCAGGCGCTGCAGCTCCTCGAAGCTATCCACTGGGGCTATCCGGTAATAGCCCAAACCATTGAGCAACCGTTCCAGCTGCAGGCGCTGGCACGGGTGTGCATCGGCGATGAGAATGCGCAGAGTCTTGTTTGCCATGGTCGGACCTAGGCCATTAGGTAATGGGCACGCTCCATGACCATACTGCGCCAGTAACGGCTACTGCCAAGGCCATGTACGGCAACGGTCTTATCTGATAGAAGTCGGGAAAGCCGCATAAATCAAGTGATTGACTGACGGAATTTGCATTTGCCTTTAACCTGGCAATCAGGATTCCCATTGCCGCATGCGCACCCGGCAGTGCTTCATGGCATTGACGATGTGCTTTTCCACCAGGCTACGCGAAATGCCCAGCCGCTCGGCGATCTGCAGATGGGACAGGCCTTCGATCTTGCGCAGCAGGAAGCATTCGCGGCAGGGGCCGCTCAGTTCGTCCAGTGCCCGCTGCATGAGGGCCAGGCGCTGGTTGAGCTGCAGTTCCTGCGCCAGCGCCGGCACATGACAGCCCTCATCACTGTCAAGTATCTCCAGCGGTTCGGCCTGACGCACCAGATGGCGACGATGGCGGTCGACCACCAGGTTCAGGGCGATACGGTAAAGGAAAGCGCGCGGATGCTCGATCTGCCCGTTGTCCGTTCGCTCCAGTACCCGCAGGTAGGCATCGTGGGCAACATCCTCTGCCGCCTGACGGTTACCCAGGCGCGCGGACAGGAAACTCACCAATTCACGATAGTAACGTTCCACAAACACACCTGGAATCGTCCTGCACACCCACGACGGGGCAGATGCAGAACTGAGTGATATCAGCGTGCGATCTTACAAAATATAATGATTCTCAGCAACGCACACCTGCGCTGGGCCCACTGTCAGCCCGATGCCCGCACGACCTTGAGATTGCGGGCATACCAGGGGCGCTGCGGCACCCGTGGTCGCAGCCGGGCAAAGAGGTCTTCATTGCCATAAATGATGCGTAACGCCAGCTTCATGGTTTCCGGGTCCATCTCGAGGCTTCGACCAGGTCTCAGGCCCGGCACCGTGGAACAGCCATGGGTATCGGGACCTAGCCACGGGTCAGCCACCTCTACCCAACGCCCGGGTGCGAACCAGGGCACACCATTCACCTGCAAGCGGCGGATCTCGCCCGGGTGAACCCGCTCGTGGGCGCGGAACCAGTCGTCGACTCGGTCGTCGATCCACCCATGAAAATGCCAGAACACCGGGTTTACATGTGACGAGAACGGGTCGCCAAGAAAATCGTTACGTGCTTCAAACCAGCGCTCAGCAAAATCCCCCGGGGTACGTGCTGCGGGCACCGGCATACCGTTGGACGGGTCGCGCGGCACCGCCGCCCACCGCATGTGCAACCAGTCATGCAGGCCCAGTTCCAGCTCTGAGCCGAACTGCCCCAAGGTCAGCTTGCTCAGATATTCCGGATCACTGTACCGCGACTCCCAGACCTGAAAGTTGCCATGGAAGGTATCCGGGCTTTTGATGTCGCGTACCCACTGGGTGTACTCCTGGTCGTCATGGGCCAGCCAGGTCGGTGGCAAGGCATTGCCGTCGCAGTTGTCGAAGTAACGGGCGAAACCGACGCGGTCACGCTCGAGCTCCGGCTGAGGCAGCGGGAACCGCGTCCACGAGGGCAGGTCCTGCAGGGCCCTGGCACTGCCGAGCATGTGCCGGTGCATGAACAGGAAGTCTTCTCCGGAACCGTTGCGATCCTTGTGCCTGCCACGCGCATCACGCTCCTGGCCCCGCGGCCCGGGTTGCCAGCCCAGACCACGCAGGGCGGATTGCTTGTCCTCTTCCAGCTTGTGCCACTTGTCCCGCGATGCGTGCCATAACTGGTGAAACAGCCGGTGCTCCGGCGAAATGAGCCAAGCCAGCAACTGTGGCGACAGCGGCGTACGTTCGCGAGCCTCCGGGAAAGGCCGCTTCAAGGCCAGGAAGCCATTGTCCAGAACAGGCAGAGACAGGGCGCGGTCCAGGGCCGAGATACGACCATTGAGCGTTGCCGGCCCGGCATTGCCATAGGCGCCCCAGACCTCATCGAGCACCACATGGCATTCATAGCGCGCACGCCCTGCACCGGGCTCGGTTGAAAACAGCCGCCAGCGCAACGTCCCGGGCTTGTCCGTCAGCAAGTCACCCATGACCCGATAACGTGGTTCCTGCTCACTGCGCAAGCGATCGGCGGTGTCCAGGTAACCTCGCAGCCCCCGGCCATTGCTGGCGACATCCAGAAACAGTTCCAGCTCCCCGTCGGGCATACCCAGCAGTTGGGCATCCTTGCCATGTGCAGTCCAGCGCCAGATGCCCCGCAGGATGTCGCCCAGCTGCTGCAGGCGGGTATCGGCCAACTCGACAACAGCCTCGCCAGGCGTTTCCGGAAACGCATCGGCATCCCGCTGGCGCTGCACATACAGCGCACCGGGCACCGCCACGCCCGTCAATGCCACAGCGGCGATGAACCCGCGTCGAGAAATCGTCATTGCAACTACCTGTGCGTTCATAGCGGCCATGGAGCACGGCCCGTCCAAGGCTAGAACGTTGTACCTGCGCAGAAATTTAACGCCTCGGCCGGGCCGGCTAAATTTCCTCTGTGTCGACTCGTTCACCCCAGGTAGCGGCGGCCTCTGTGCCCTCCCTCGACGGCGAACCTACTGAGACCAAGATGACGACACCACGCTGGAAAAAAGCCCTGTACATCAGCCTGGCTGCGGCAGCCGCCGCGGGTGCCGGTCTGGCTGCCTGGTACCATTTCGCGGCCCCTGGCGGCTACCCCCGGGAGGTCGTTCGTCAAGCCAACGACTTACAGGAGCGCATCATCTCGTTCGACAGCCATGTCACCTTGCCGTTGGACTTCGGCAACGAAGGCAGCGAAGCCGACAAGGACGGGCCGGGCCGCTTCGACCTGGCCAAGGCTGCCCAAGGGCGGTTGTCTGGCGCGGCGCTGACCATCTTTGCCTGGCCCGAATCCTGGACGGGCGCAAACAGCCCGCATCGCCCCACGCCAGGTTTCGTCGAGGCCGCCCGCCACACCCAGGAGGTGCGCTACAACGCCATCACCGCGATGGTGCGCGACTTCCCCGAACGTGTCGCCATCGCCTACACCCCGCAGGACATGCGGCGCTTGCACGGCGAAGGCAAGTTCGCGGTGTTCCTGAGCATGCTCAATGCGTATGCGCTGGGGGACGATATCGACCAGCTCGACCGCTGGGCGGCACGCGGGGTGCGTATGTTCGGCTTCAGCTACGTCGGCAACAATAGCTGGGCCGACTCATCTCGCCCCTTGCCGTTCTTCAATGACACTGTCGATGCGCTGGAGGGTCTGTCCCCCATCGGCAAGCGCGCCGTACAGCGGCTCAATGACCTGGGCGTGATCATCGATGTCTCGCAGATGTCCAGCAAGGCGCTGAACCAGGTCATTCAGCTCAGCCGTACTCCGGTGGTGGCGTCGCACTCGGCACCACGGGCCATGGTCGATATCAACCGCAACCTGTCCGACAAGGAAATGCAGTTGATCAAGGAAGGCGGCGGGGTCGTGCAACTGGTCGCGTTCTCCAGCTACCTCAAGCCGCTCAGCGCACAGACCCAGGAAAAGCTCAATACCTTGCGCGCCCGCTACGCCCTGCCGCCACTGGCTGACCTGAACTATGCGCTGATGCCTGGCGACCCGGTCATCGCCGGCTGGCCCGAGCAGAAGGTCGGACAATATGCCAACGAGCTCTATGCCATCCTCGAACAAGAGCCGCCCGCGACCCTGAAGGACTATGGCGATGCCATCGACTACACCGTGCGCAAGATCGGCATCGATCACGTAGGCATCAGTTCGGACTTCAACGAAGGCGGCGGCATCGATGGCTGGCACGACGCCAGCGAGGCACGCAACGTAACGGCCGAACTCATTACCCGCGGCTACTCCGAAGCCGATATCGCCAAGCTTTGGGGCGGCAATTTCCTGCGCGTCTGGGAACAAGTGCAGCACGCCGCCCGCGGTACCGACACTTCACTGCGCTAAGCCATTGGGCACCTTTATGAACGACCGCCGCAACTTTCTCAAACGGGCTGGCCTCCTCGCTGCCGGCCTGCCGCTCGCCGGCCATCTGCTACCCGGTGCCGAGGCCGCCACGCCGATACCGAGCGCCGGCAACCGAAGATGGGCCGATTTTCGCCGCCTGTTCGAGCTCGACCCGAACTATGCGCACTTCGCCAACTTCCTGATCACCTCTCATCCAAGACCGGTACGCGAAGCCATCGAGGCCCTGCGTGCACGTTTCGACCGTCACCCGGCGCTGATGGTCGACTGGGATGCCCAGTCGGAGTGGAAGCACGAGGCTGAGGTACGCCAATGGGCCGCACGCTACCTGGAGGTGGCGCCACGCCAGATTGCCCTGACGGGCAGCACTACCGAGGGCCTGGGTTTGATTTATGGCGGCATCAAGCTGGCACCCGGCCAGGAAATCCTGACCACGGTGCACGAGCATTCCGCCGCACGGCAAACCATGAACTACCGCAGCGCCCGCGATGGCAACCCGGTACGCAGGCTGCGCCTGTTCGAGCAACCCTGGCAGGTGAGCACCGACCAGGTGCTGGGGACCTTGCGTGCCGCCATTTCCCCGCAAACACGCGTGCTGGGCATGACCTGGGTACATTCGGGCAGCGGGGTGAAACTGCCGGTTGGCGAAATCGGTGCACTCGTACGCGAGATCAATCAGAACAGGGACGAACGCGACCATATCCTGTATGTGATCGACGGAGTTCACGGGCTTGGCGTCGAGGACATGCGCTTCGCCGACCTGAACTGCGACTACTTCATCTCCGGGACCCACAAGTGGATGTTCGGTCCCCGGGGGACAGGCATCATCTGCGCCGCATCCTCGGCACTGGGGCAACTGCAACCGAGCATCGCCACCTTCTCGGAAAACGAAGACTTCGCCACCATCATGAGCCCGGGCGGCTACCACGCCTTCGAGCACCGCTGGGCCCTGGGCAAGGCGTTCGAACTGCACCTGCAAACCGGCAAGGCTGCCGTGCAGGCACGCATCCACGCTCTCAACGACTACCTGAAGCAACAGCTGGAAAGCCTGCCTGCCATCGAACTGGTGACGCCGCGCAGCAGCACCCATTCGGCGGGCTTCACCTTCTTTCGCGGCAAAGGCCAGGATGCCGACGAGCTGGCCAGGTACCTGACTAGCCAACGCATCATCGTCGACGCCGTGTCGCGCGATGCCGGGCCAGTGGTGCGCACTGCGCCGGGTTTGCTGAATACCGAAGCGGAAATCGACCGCTTGGTCGAAGTACTGCGCCAACGCCTGCGCGCCTGACAACCCGGGCGCGGCCACACGCGCCCATGCCAACCCTGCACAACGACAACCGACGAGGCTTACCGTGGACCTTCAGCGCATACTCGAAAAACTGTTCGTCAATGCCCATGCCGTCGGCATCGAAGGCGTGTTCCAGTTCGACTTCGGCCAGGGACTCAGCTACTGGTCCGAGGTATGCGACAACACGTGCACCGGGCGTGGCCGGCATGACACGCCGGACGTCACCCTCGAGGTGGCCGAAGAAGACTTCCTCGGCATCATGGCGGGCACTGTCGACGTCGAGGAACTGTTCGCCAGTGCACGCCTGAAAATTACCGGCAACATGGGCCTGGCAACCTTGCTGCCGCAGGTCATCAGCAGCGCGCGGCAAGGCGCGACAGCCAGCAAGGCAGCGATGAACCAGCGCTATCCCACGCCAGCACGTCACAGCGAACACATCTCGGCAGCCCAACCTTTGCTGCATGCTGTACGACGCCTGTCACGGGCCGAAATGCCACCGTCGCGCTTCGATCGAGAGCACCTGGCAACGGGCTTGCCAGTGGTGCTGAGCGACGCCCTTGGCGATTGGCCGCTGTTCACCATGGGCCGCGACGCCTCGCTGGCACACTTTGCCGAGCTACAGGGCATTACCCGGCATGGTGATTATGTGAAGAAGACCTTCTCCACTGATCGCGACTTTCGCGCCACCTCCATGGCTGATTTCATCGCGTCGCTGGACCAGCCGGTCAAGCCTGGCGAGCCCCCCGCCTATATGGGCAACAATATCGTGCCGGAAAAGCTCCAGGCCCTGATCCGCTACCCGGACTACTTCGAACGCCAGCGCTTCATTCCACCGCGTATCTGGATCGGCCCCAAAGGCACGCTTACACCGCTGCACCGGGATGATACCGACAACCTGTTCGCCCAGGTCTGGGGGCAGAAATCGTTCATCCTGGCAGCACCGCACCATCGCGCCGCACTGGGCACCTGGTCAACCAGCCCGAAGGGCGGCCTGGACGGCTGTGATTTCAACCCCGACGCCCCCGACTACGAGCGTTTCCCCGAAGCCCGTGAGGTGCCCTTCCTGCGTGTGGTGTTGCAGGCCGGCGACTTGCTGTTCCTGCCCGAGGGCTGGTTCCACCAGGTAGAGTCAGTGTCCACGTCGCTGTCCGTGAACTTCTGGGTAGACTCCGGACGCGGCTGGTAACCGGCGTGACGGCAACCTGGTCTTGATGGGCCATTGGCGCAGGCGATGGGCCGCGAGGCGGCCCCGACAAAGGTTCAGACTGCCGCGATCAACGCCTCTGCAAAGCGCTGAGCCACGTCATCGATCTGTTCAGCGCTGATGATCAACGGCGGCAGGAAGCGCACCACCGCGCCATGCCGCCCGCCCAGCTCCAGAATCAACCCGCGCTTGAGGCATTCGCGCTGCACCGTGGCCGCCAGCTCATGGTTGGCCTGCGGGTACCCCAACGCATCCCGTTCGCCCTGCGGCGCGACCAGTTCGACCCCAAGCATCAAGCCACGCCCGCGTACATCACCCAACTGCGGATAGTCACGTTGCAATTGCTGCAGGTGCTGGCGCAGGCGCAGGCCCATGGCTTCGGCATGCTCGGCCAGGCGATGCTCGACCAGATAGTTGATCACCGCAGAGCCGGCCGCCATGGCCATCTGGTTGCCACGGAAGGTACCGGCATGCGCACCCGGCTTCCAGGTGTCCAGCCAGTCGCGATAGACCACTACCGCCAGCGGCAGGCTGCCACCGATGGCTTTGGACAAGGTGACCACATCGGGCACGATACCGGCGTGCTCGAAGGCAAACATGCGCCCGGTACGGGCAAAGCCGCTCTGGATCTCGTCAACGATCAACGCCACGCCCGCCTGCTCGGTAATGCGCCGCACGCCCTTGAGCCATTCGATGTCGGCCGGAATGACCCCGCCCTCACCCTGCACCACTTCGAGGATCACGGCAGCGGGCAGCGGCACACCGCTTTCCGGGTCGAGCAGCAGGTTTTCCAGGTAATGCAGGTTGGCCTTGACCCCGGCTTCACCGCCCAGGCCGAACGGGCAGCGGTAGTCGTAGGGGTACGGCATGAACTGCACACCGCTGCTCAGCAACGCCCCCAGTGGCTGCTTGGGGCCAAGGCTGCCCATCAGACTCAGCGCGCCCTGGCTCATGCCATGGTAGGCGCCATGAAAGGCCAGCACGGTGCTGCGCCCGGTTGCGCCACGCACCAGTTTGAGCGCCGCTTCAACGGCGTCGGTACCGGTCGGGCCGCAGAACTGCACCTTGGCCTCGCGACGCAGCGCCTCGGGCAGGATGCCGAACAGGTCCTGGACGAAGCGGTCCTTGACCGGTGTGGTCAGGTCGAGTGTATGCAGCGGCAGTTCGTCAGCCAGCACGCGCTGGATTGCCTCGACTACTACCGGGTGATTATGCCCCAGCGCCAAAGTGCCAGCGCCAGCCAGGCAGTCGATGAACTGGCGGCCTTCAACGTCTTCGACATGAATGCCCCGGGCGCGCTTTAGCGCCAGCGGGATGCGCCGCGGGTAGCTGCGGGCGTTGGACTCTTGCTGTTGCTGGCGTTGTAGCAAAGGCGAATCGGTGAATTCGTACAAAGGTTGCGGCACGCTGGCCGGAACAACCCGGGCAAGGCTGGAAGCGGTGGACATGGGTGAATCCTCGCAAGCAAGCGGATGGGCGGTTATCGCTTTGGAAACGCTTGAGTGCGGGGAGGATTTAGCGGTTGTTACTGGATTTTATTTCTGTCTGTGCCCAGGACGCGCCGGTACCTGCAAGAAGACCCGCAAGCCGTCACTACGGCTGTCAAAGCGCAGGCTGCCGGCACACCGCTGCACGATCGCCTGCACAATCGCCAGCCCCAATCCGCAACCACCACTCTGCCCATTGCGCCAGAAGCGCTCGGTCAGGTGCTCCAGGTCCGCTTCGGCAATCCCTGGCCCGTGGTCGCGCACCATGAAGCCCACCTGGCCGTCGGCCATCTGCACCTCCAGCTCCACCGCCTTATCGCCACCATGTCGCAGGGCGTTGTCCAGCAGGTTGCGCAGCGCTGCCACTGCCAACGGAGCGGGCATGCCCAGGTAGATCTGCGTGGCTTCTTCAGGCAAACGCAGCACGATACGGCGGTTGTCACCCCCTCCGGCGTCCTGCACCGCCTGATGGGCCACCTGCTCGGCACTGCACTGCACGCCGTCCTCGAATGACAGGCTGCCTTCCACCCGCGCCAGCATCAGCAACTGCTCCAGCGTGCGGTGCATGCGGTCGGTGCCCTGCTCGGCATGCTCCAGCGCCTGCTCGCGCACCGCACCGTCGGTCATGCGTGCCACCTGCAGGTGGGTCTTGATCGCGGTCAGCGGGCTGCGCAGTTCATGCGCGGCATCATCGGTCAGGCGCCGCTCACGCTCGAGGGTCTGAGCAATGCGCCGGAACAGCTGGTTCTGGGTTTCCAGCAACGGCTGCAACTCGCTGGGCATGCCCGCCACCTGCAGCGGTTCGACACTGTCTGCACGCCGGCGGCGCAAGGCATCACGCATGCGGTTGAGCGGCTCCAGGCCCTTGCCAAGGCCGATCCACAACAGCCCCAGGCTGCCGAGCAGGGCCATCAGTACCGGCGCCGATGCCGCCAGCAGAATCGACTGGTTCAGCGCCTCGCGCTCCATGTGCCGGTCGGCCGTGGTGATGCGCACATCGCCGTGGTTGTAGGTGAAGGTGCGCCAAAGCGCATCGTCGATGGTCTGGTCACGGAACCCACTGCGCTCGTCGTCCATGGCGCCATCGTGCTTGTGGTTGCTGGCAAGGATCTCGCCACGCAGCGAGGTGACCTGGCAGGCCATGCCATCCGGTACGCTGAACTGGTCGGCGGAAATATGCGCCTCCCCGCCCTTGGCGGTCAGCGGCTGCGGCAACTGGTCGATCAGCCCGGCGACCATACGCGCCGACGCCACCAGGCGCTGGTCGAGGGAAAACATCATCTGCTGGCGCAGGTCTCGCAGCATCCACGCGGCGGCCAGTGCCCAGATGATCACGAAGGCACTGCCGAGGATCAGGCTCAGGCGTACCCGCAGGCTCATGATGCAGCCTCTTGCGGTGCCTGCGCCGGACCCAGCCGGTAGCCCAGGCCACGCACGGTCTCGACAATGCCGTTACCCAGCTTGCGGCGCAGGTGGTGGATGTGCACGTTCAGGGCGTTGCTCTCGACTTCGTCGCTGAAGCCGTACACGCAGTCTTTCAGTTGCTCGCTGGACAGCACTCGCCCGGGGTTCTGCAGCAGCGCCTGAAGCAGGGCCTGCTCGCGGCGGGACAGGTCGACATGCTGGCCGGCCAGGGTCGCCTCGCAGCTGCTCGGGTCATAGCGCAGCGGGCCGTGCTCGATTACGTTCACCGCCCGCCCGGCCACCCGCCGCAGCAAGGTATGCAGGCGTGCGGCCAGCTCGCGCAGATCGAAGGGCTTGAGCAGGTAATCGTCGGCACCGGCCTGCAAGCCATCGACACGATCGGTGACGGCATCGCGGGCGGTGAGCACCAGTACCGGCAGGGTCTCGCCTTTTTCGCGGAGGCGGCGCAGCAGCTTGAGGCCGTCTTCGTCGGGCAGGCCGAGGTCGAGGATCATCACGTCGAACTGCGCGGCCTGCAGCATTGCCCGCGCATCGGCGGCGTTGCCCACACGGTCCACGGTCAGGCCCTGGGCGGTGAGACCGGCGCAGATGCCGGCGGCGATCAGGTCGTCGTCCTCGCAGAGCAGAACGTGCATGGTGGGGCTCCCGGTGTGGTGTGGCTGGTATTGCACCTTGGGCGGATTAAGGGGGGATTATGGACCTTTTGGGGAGGGTTGGGGGAGATCGAGCGCCGTGCGGGTCGCCACCCTTTCCCTCGCAGCCTCAACCCCAATTCCCGAGCTTCTCGAACACAACAGAAACGAAGTCGCCCTTTCCTACAACTGACCCAGAAACCTCTGATCCGAATCCATGATGGGATTTCCCCCTGCACGCGCTGTCAGGGAGACACCTCATGTACCTGGATTACCTCGTGCCCTCCTGGCACGAGATCGAGTCACGTGTCATCGCCATGGTGGGCTACCCAAGCGGTGGCCAGTTCCGCACCGGCCTCAATGAAGAAGTCGCCTCACTGGGCCTCAACCTGCGCCGGATCGAAGCTGTCCGCACAGCCTTCTACCACGCCGAATGGCAGGCGGCGAACATGCTACGCCAGCGCTTCGCCGACCTCGACATCAACAGCATCATCGACGAACTGCTGAGGGTCGTGCAGCAGATGGCGATGATCGTCATCGGCAGCACCGTTACCGGCGGCCTGCTTGGCGCGGGGGTTGGCGCATTCACTGGCGGCGCCGGAACCATTCCGTTCGCTGGCGCAGGCGCGGCCATGGGCCTCAAGGTCAGCGGCTGGATCCTCGGTGCGCTGGGGCTGGCCTCCATTGCCGAGTTCTTCGTCGAGGGCTTGCCGCATATCGGCGAGTACTACGTCGATGGCATCCGCTTCGCCTGGGAAGGTACCTGCGGCAATGAAGGCACCGGCCCGTTCTGCCGGGACGACCCCTATGCGATATCCCGGGCCACGCATCAGATTGCCCAAGGCCATGTGGAAGTCGTGGTGCTGTTGTTGGGGCAATCGTGTCGTACCTCACCCGCGGGCGCGGCGGGTAGGAGAGCTGACAAGATCAGTCGAAGAACAAGCCAAAGATGGCCGTGCATCAGGCTTTTTAAATGTCAGACTGCACAAATGCTAACAAGATAAGGAGCGCGACAATGGACGAATTTTTCTCCCTCTTCATAGAAGAAATGGGCGAGCCGATTTTCAGGCAGGAGGTGCCACCTTCTAGCATCGAGCGCTACAGCGGTAAATTGCCGAAGAAACTGTTGGAATACTGGACCGAGCACGGATGGTGCGGATATGGTGATGGAATATTCTGGACGGTCAATCCGCAAGACTACGAGGGCGTAGCCGCCTCATTCATAGAAGGCACTGCGCTCGAAGGGCGAGATACCTACCATGTCATCGCTCGGGGCGCCTTTGGTGATCTCTATCTGTACGGAGAAAATTCCGGGTTTTCATTAGACATCGTAGCCCACACTTCACAATACTGCAGCAGAGTGAATGAACTTGATGCAGGCAACATGGACAAGGAGGTGCAAGGCTTCTTTCTATTGGTCGAGCGGGAGTCCAACGACTTTGGCGATTTATTCGAGCCTGCATATAACAAGTTAGGCAAACTCGATCATGATGAGATGTATGGTTTCGTTCCAGCCTTGGCATTCGGTGGCCCCTGCGATCTTGCCCACCTAGAAAAAGTCAAAGCTGTCGAGCACTTAGTACTACTTGCACAGATCTCCACCCTCGAACCCTATAGCTTTTCTGACTTCTAAACACAGTATTGGCTGTGAAAAGCGGCGGATGAGATGCACGGCTTCGTCCGGCGTTGATACTGGATGCGTCTGCCAGCCTGGCCATTCCTGCATGCTCCAGCGCTTGCTCGCGCACCGCACCGTCGGTCAGCCGCCGCTCACGCTCAAGGGTCTGGGCAATGCGCCGGAACAGCTGGTTCTGGGTTTCCAGCAACGTCTGCAACTCGCTGGGCATGCCCGCCACCTGCAGCGGTTCGAGACTGTCCGCACGCCTGCTGCGCAACGCATCACGCACGCAGTTGAGCGGCTCCAGGCCCTTGCCAAGGCCGATCCACAACAGCCCCAGGCTGCCGAGCAGGGCCATTAGTACCGGCGCCGATGCCGCCAGCAGAATCGACTGGTTCAGCGCCTCGCGCTCCATGTGCCGATCGGCCGTGGTGATGCGCACATCGCCGTGGTTGTAGGTGAAGGTGCGCCAAAGCGCATCGTCGATGGTCTGGTCACGGAACCCGCTGCGCTCGTCGTCCATGGCACCATCGTGCTTGTGGTTGCTGGCGAGGATCTCGCCACGCAGCGAGCTGACCTGACAGGCCATGCCATCTGCGGCGCAGGTGGTGGATGTGCACGTTCAGGGCGTTGCTCTCGACTTCGTCGCTGAAACCGTACACGCAGTCTTTCAGTTGCTCGCTGGACAGCACTCGCCCGGGTTCTGCAGCAGCGCCTGGAGCAGGGCCTGCTCACGGCGGGACCCAATTCCCGAGCTTCTCGAACACAACAGAAACGAAGTTGCCCTTTCCTACAACTGACCCAGAAACCTCTGATCCGAATCCATGATGGGATTTCCCCCTGCACACGTTGTCAGGGAGACACCTCATGTACCTGGATTACCTCGTGCCCTCATGGCACGAGATCGAGTCACGTGTCATCGCCATGGTGGGCTACCAAAGCGGTGGCCAGTTCCGCACCAGCCTCAATGAAGAGGTCGCCTCACTGGGCCTCAACCTGCGCCGGATAGAAGCTGTCCGCACAGCCTTCTACCAGGCTGAATGGCAGGCGGCGCACATGCTACGCCAGCGCTTCGCCGACCTCGACATCAACAGCATCGTCGACGAACTGCTGAGGGTTGTGCAGCAGATGGCGATGATCGTCATCGGCAGCACCGTTACCGGCGGCCTGCTTGGAGCGGGGGTTGGCGCATTCACTGGCGGCGCCGGAACCATTCCGTTTGCCGGCGCGGGCGCGGCCATAGGCCTCAAAGTCAGCGGCTGGATCCTCGGTGCGCTGGGGCTGGCTTCCATTGCCGAGTTCTTCGTCGAGGGCTTGCCGCGTATCGGCGAGTACTACGTCGATGGCATCCGCTTCGCCTGGGAAGGCACCTGCGGCAATGAAGGTACCGGCCCGTTCTGGGTCAACTCCAGCATTGGTGCTCAATGGCGAAATAGACTAGCCAGCATCAAAGAGGCCGCGGAAAAATCGCCGAAATTCGGCACCCACTCGACTTACATGAATGTAAGACTTCATAAGTGCTAACAATAAGAGGCATCGCAAATGGATGAGGTATTCTCCATATTCCTTGACAATATAGGCGCGCCTTTTTCCCGTCGAGAGGTGCCCCCATCCAGCATTGATCGCTATAAAGGAAAACTTCCAGAGTTGTTACTTGCATACTGGAAAGAGCATGGATGGTGTGGTTTTGGCGAAGGTATATTCTGGCTGGTTAATCCACAGGACTATGAGGGCGTTGTCTCATCCTGGACCGAGGACACCCTCCTTGAAAACCGGGACACTTACCACTTGATTGCCAAAAGCGCTTTCGGCGACCTGTATCTTTGGGGAGAGAACAGTGGCTTTTCAGTAAAAATCACAAGTCTTCTGTCCCGTTACACAGGTGAAAACTGCACACTCACTGAAACGGAAGCAACCAGAGAGGTCCAAAGCTTCTTTCTATCAAGAAAAAAAGAACACAACGACTTTGAAAGCCTTTTTGAGCCCGCGAAGAAAAAGCTGGGCATCTTGAAAGAAGATGAGATATATGCATTTGTTCCTGCATTGATGCTGGGAGGGCGCCCCGACCTCAAAAACCTAGAAAAACTTAAAGCAATAGAGCATTTGATTTTGCTGTCTCAAATCACCAAACTCGAACCCTACAGCTTCTCTGACTTCTGAGCACACAAAAGGACCTAAACGAATGGATGTCATCTTCAGCATTTTCCTGGAAACCTTCGGCGAACCCATCGGCCAGCAACCCGTACCACCTGCCGCTGTCGATCATTACCAAGGCAAACTCCCCAATCGCCTCCTTGAATACTGGCAAGACCACGGCTGGTGCGGCTACGGCGGCGGCTTGTTCTGGCTTGTAAATCCTCAGGAATACCAGGGTGTAGTGGCCTCTTGGTTGGCAGGTACGCACTTCGAAGCATGCGACACTTATCACCTCATCGCCCGCAGCGCTTTTGGCGACCTGTACCTATGGGGTGAGAAAACCGGTTCGGTGCTGACCATCGCGGCCTACCATTCCCGTTACCTCGATGGCGCTCACAGCTCAGGCGACGAAGAACGGGACAACAAGATCCACGGTTTGCTCATGTGGCTGATGACCGAGTGCGTCTACTTCGACGACCTGTTCGAACCTGCCAGGGAACGGCTCGGCACCCTGGGCTCAGACGAAATGTATGGCTTTGTCCCCGCCTTGATGCTGGGAGGCCCAGACAGCCTTGAGCGTCTTGAAAAGCTGAAGGCAGTGGAGCATCTGGTGCTGCTTTCCCAACTGAGCGAACTCGAACCCTATGAACTCACTGGCGAAGAAGATGAATAGCCTTTGACGAACGCATTCAAGGGCGCACCGCATCCGGCCTATCGACATCCTGCAACACACCGGCATCCTGCACCTCTAGCCTGACGCAAACCGCCGGGTTGGCCTTGACCACCGAACGCGCCCCTTCATCACCCTTCAGCCGGGCAAGCGCCGGCCAGAAATCACGCCCGAACAACACCGGATGGCCCTGTCGTCCGGCATGACAAGGCAGGACTATCGTTGACCCACTGGCCTCGCGTGCAAGCAAATCCAGGGTCGCGGACGCCACCCAGGGCATATCACCCAACAGAATCGCTACTGCCTGCGCCTCGCTGTCAGCCAGCGAAGCGGCCCCGGCCGCCAGGCTATGGCCCATGCCCAATGTGAAATCCGGACTGGAGACCACCCTGCACCGCGCTGGCAACCCCAGGTCCACACCTCGCTCCCCTTCACGCAACACCACCCGCACATCATCGAACACTGCGCAGGCGCTCTCTACGCTGTGCACCAGCAAGCTTCGACCGTCAGCCAGCAGCGAACGGCGCTTGTCAGAGCCAAAACGCACACTGCTGCCTGCCGCCAATACCAACGCAACCACGCTCACAGCGCCGCCCGCTCGATGCCGTTGCGCGCACGAAGGATATCGGCCAGTACCGCCAGGGCGATCTCGGCCGGGGTCTTGCTGCCCAGGTTCAGGCCAATCGGCGCATGGATGCGCGCCAGCTCGTCGTAGCCCAGGCCACCAATTCGCTGCAGGCGTTCGCGACGCTTGTCGGAGGTGGCCTTGGAGCCCATCACGCCGATGTAGAACGCTTCGGTACGCACGGCTTCAAGCATGGCCAGGTCATCGATTTTTGGATCATGGGTCAATGCCACCACTGCCGTATCGGCATGGCATCCGCCGTTGGCGATGAATTCCGACGGTAGCTCGCGGCGTACCTCTATGCCATTCAGCACGACGCCGTCGAGCACTTCATCACGCGGCTCGCAAAGGATGACCTCAAAACCCAGCCCCCTGCCAAATTCGGCACAAAAATGCGCCACGCTGGAATAGCCGGCCAGCAGCAGCCGCTGGGCGGCGCCGACACGCAAGCGCACCTGGGCATTTTCCCGTTCGACCCGTGGCCCCTGACTATGGTCATCGAGCAGCTGGCGGGTACCCGTTGGCAGGCTCACCTCACGCAGTACCCGGCGCTGGCCCAGCAGCGCACGTTCCAGCTCACGCAGATGCGCCTGCACCTCGCATTCAACCGGCAGGTTCTCCACCAGTACTTCCAGCACACCGCCACACGGCAGGCGCACGCGCGAACGCGGGTCGCTGCCGTCGCCATAACGCACGATGGCAACCGGCTCCGGAAACTCACCCAGGGCCACACGCTCGAGAAAGTCGTCTTCGACGCAGCCACCGGACAGCGAGCCCAGCCACTGGCCGCTGGCGTTCACCGCCAGCAGCGAACCCGGTGCACGCGGCGCCGAGCCGTAGGTGGCGAGCACCGTGCACAACCATACGCGCTGGCCGTTGCAGGACCACTGCAAAGCCTGACGGACCACCTGTAGATCGAGATGCTGCACGCTTTACTCCGCCTTCAGCTCGGCGAGCTGCTGTACGTTCAGGTCACCGGGCAATCCACCCCAGGCCTGGCGCAGGTAGTTGACCATATCCGTCACCTGTTGGTCATCCAGCTTGTCGGCAAAGCCCGGCATCGGCTGCATGCGCTCGAAGCCGGTGAACTGCTGTTCACGGATGCCCTCGAGGATCACCTTGACCAGATTGCGCGAATCGGCCTGGCGCAGCACGGTGTTGCCGCGCATGGCCACGGCGATGTGCGGTTTGCCCTCGCCGTCGACCCCATGGCAGCCGGCGCAGACGTTCAGGTACTGCTGGTGGCCCCGCTTGGCACTGTCGCTCATCTGCTCCAGGGCAACAGTCTCGATAGCCTTGGCCGGCGGCGGCTGGTCGCCCAGCAGGTAGGTGGCCATGGCCGCAAGGTCTGCATCTTCCAGGTGCTGGGTGCTGTGGTGCACCACCGGGTACATCTCGTTGAACATGCTGCCCTGGGCGCTGATGCCGTGCTTGAGGAAGGTGGTCAGGTCCGGCTGGGTCCAGCCGCGCTCGGCCAGGTCCTGGGCCAACAGGCTTGGCGCCAGGTAGCCACCCAACAGGCCGCCGCTCAGGCGCTGGTCCTGCTGCAGCGCACCGATCGGGTTGCGCGGGGTATGGCATTCGCCACAATGGCCCATGACCTCGACCATGTACTGGCCGCGCTGCCAGGCCGGGCTTTTGCCCTCGGTCGGCTGCAGTTGCACGCTCTTGCCATACAGCATGTTCCAGCCGCTGAGGCCCATGCGCACGTTGAACGGGAAGCGCAGCGCGGTCTGCGGTGCCGGGCGGTTGATCGGCGGTATGGTCATCAGGTAGGCGAGGATCGCGTCCGAATCTTCACGCTTGATCAGGTGGTACGAGGTGTAAGGCATCGCAGGATAGAGGTTGGCGCCGTCCTTGCGCTTGCCCTCGGTGACTGCTGCGAAGAACTCGTCGGCGCTGTAGTTGCCGATGCCGTACTGTTTGTCCGGGGTGATATTGCTGCCATAAATGGTGCCGAACGGCGAATGGATAGGCAGGCCACCCGCATACGGCGCGCCGCCTTCAGCAGTATGGCAGGCCATGCAGTCGGCCGCGCGGGCCAGGTATTCACCGCGCTTGACCTGCGCATCATCGGCCGCCAGGGCAAACGAACTGGCAGCCAGCCCGAGGACCAACGCCGAAGCGCTACGTACGAAGCCCATGTTCAACCCTCCTTGACCAGGCCGAGATCATTGAGCACCTTGCGGGTGGCATCGTAGTAACGCACGTAGCCTGTGCAGCGGCAGATGTGGTGACCGAGGCTGGCCTCGATGCGGTCTTGCACCTCGCTCTTCTTCAGCGGCTGGCGCTGGGCCGTTTCCACCAGCACGGTAGCGGCGTTGACGAAGCCTGGGGCGCAGTAGCTGCACTGGAAGGCGAACAGGTCGACGAACTTCTGCTGGATCGGGTTGAGCGTCAGGTTGCCGGCCTCGTCTTTTTTGGCATGGCCTTCGATGGTGCGAACCTTCTTGCCTTCGAAGTAATGGGCGCCGGTGATGCAGGTGCGCACTTCCTCGCTGGTGCCGTCGGGGTTGTCGACGATCACCACGCAGGCGTGGCAGATGCCCTGGCCGCAGCCCAGGCGCGAACCGGTGAGGTTCTGGTGTTCGTGCAGGTAGTCGATCATCGCCAGGTCCGCAGGGACCTCGACCGGCCCGACCGGTTGGCCATTGAGCGTCAGTTGCAGTGGACGGTTAGCCATTGAGGGCCTCCTTGATACGGGCTGGGGTGATGGGGAGATCGCGCACGCGCTTGCCGATGGCATGCGCGACGGCATTGCCGATGGCACCGACGACCGGGATCATCACCACTTCGGCGATGCCCTTGGACGGGTCGGTCGGTGACAGCGGCGGGAGGATTTCGCTGGTCTGCTGCCACACCGCCACATCGCGCGCATGCGGCAGGCGGTAGCGGTTGAAGTTCCAGTCGCCCTCCCCGGGCCCACCCTCGTACAACGGCATTTCTTCGGTCAGTGCATGGCCAATGCCCATGGCGATCCCGCCTTCAAGCTGGCCCTTGACCAGTTCCGGCACCAGCACACGGCCACACTCGACCCAACTGTGGTGGTTGAGCACCTGCGTCTCCAAGGTGCCTTTGTTGACCTTGACCTCGACGATGGTCGCCACCGGACTATAGTAGGTGACCATGGCATTGTTCAGCTGGGTGTCGGGGTAGGCCGCATTCTGCCGGTCGAGCAGGTGGTAGCCATGGCTGTTCATCTGCGCCTTCTTGGCATTCACCGCCCCATCGCCGTATTTCACCGCCACCGCGTCGAGCGGTAAACGCTCGCGCACGCCGTCGATGACGAAGTCGGCCTCGGCCCAGCTCCAGCGGTTGAAACCGTGCACACTGGCGCCGGTGACCAAGCCCATGTCGTGGGCCTTCTGTGCGAGCTGGGCGAACGGAATCGGCTGCAGACCGTTACCAGTCAGCTCTCCGTTGACCCACACCGCATTTTCGCGGCGCACCACCAGTGGGTTGGCCTGGCCGCCATATGGGCCCTGGCTCCAGATCGCCATGGCCGCCGGCCACAGGCCATGGTTGAACAGCACACGCGCCGCTTCGCGGGTGGCATGGCTGAAGTAGAAGGCCGAGTTGGTCGCCGACGAGGGCGACGCCAGCTTGCCGACCCAGCGCGGGTTGCGCAGCGCGGCGTCCTGCTCAGGCTGGCTGATCAGGTACGGGTTGCCGCTGGTGCTCAGTTGCAGCTCAGGCCATTCGGTGACTGCCGTCGTTACCTCGTCGGCCGAGCGGCCGAGGAAATCGCTGACCACCAAAGCCTGGGAGGTGGACATGCCGGTACCCAGCTCGGTGCCGATGTGGCGCAGGCTGATACGCCCGTCGCGGCTGAATTCGATGCTGGCCATCGGTGCTTCGGAGCCCGTGCCGAAGTCCTTCTGGCAAATGGCAAAGCCCACCCCATACCAGTGGTCCTGATCCTGCGCGTCCATCTGCCGCTTGCGTGCGTCGCGGTCGCGCCACCATTCATGCACAGCGGCCTTGTCGAGGATCTCGTAAAGCCGCAGCGCGCCCGCCGGCACCGCGCCCTGGGTGTTCTTCATGCCCGATTTCAGCGCGTTGGCGCGGCGCAGGTCGATGGCATCGACCCCCAGGCGGCCGGCGATCTCATCCACCATCATCTCGGTGGCTGCCATGCTCTGCAGGGTGCCATAACCGCGCATGGAGCCGGCCTCGACACCGCGGGAATAGTAGGCAGTAACCGACAGGTCGTTCTGCGGCATGTAGTAGATCGACTGCGCTGCAGTGGCGCCTACGGCTGCCACCGACGGGCTGTAGTTGATGCGCCCGCCGCCGTCGCAGCTCATGTCGGCGCGGAAGATCTTGAAGCTGTTGTCCTTCTTGTCCACCGCCAGCTGGTAGCGGATATCGAAGGCATGGCGCTTGATGCCGCTCTGGAACTGCTCGTAGCGGTCGTTGGCCAGGCGGATCGGCACGCCGGCGCCGTACAGCGCGGCCACCGCGGCATAGAAGACGAAGATATTGTTGTCTTTTGAGCCATAGCCCACGGTGTAGCCCGGGTGCATGTTCAGCGTGTTCAGGGCGAAGCGCGACGGCTTGATCATGTGCACGCATTCCTGCGCCACTTCGAACGGGCACTGGGTGGCGACCACGAAGTGCAGCGTGCCCGTGGCCGGGTCGTACCAGCCGTTGCCGTTGTCCGGCTCCAGCGCGGCAGGTTCGATGGACGGCGTCTTGTAGCGCTCGTCGAACACCAGCCAGTCCTCGGGCGGGTTGTCCAGCTGCTCGGCCATGCGCTTGGCGTAGAACAACCCCTGCTCGGTCAGGTCGCCGTGCTGGTTGGGCTGCTTCGACCACACCGGCTTGCGGTTGAGGATGGTGGGGAACAGCATGGAGTTCTTCAGGCTGGAGAACTCATCGTCGTCGAACGGCGTGGCGCCGCCCACCCGCACGAAGCGGAAGCTGCCATAAGGGTCGCGCTGGTACAGCGGCGCCTGGGCACCGTAACGGATCGCCTGCTGATTGAACTGCAGCTTGCGCTTGGCCTGGCGGAAGCGCTCGAAGTCGTGCCAGATCAGGATCGCCACCGGGTGGCCGATGAACATCGGCACCTTGCCGGGCGGCAGCAGCGGGTCGGGCGAATGGGCCTCGGGCCAGGCAATGCCGTCCTGTTCGAGGTCGGCGGCAGTGACGATGCGGTCCGGCTGCAGGTCGGTGCCGAGCAGGCTGAGGTCATGCCCGGCATAGATACGATCAACCGTGGTGGCCTTGAGCAGCAGCGCATGGCCCTGCTGCGCGGGCCACCCGGGCATGTCCTTGGCGCGGATGTCGCGGGCGAACACCTTGTCGCCGCAGACCTTGGACAAGGCATCGTTACGGAAACGCGCCTTGCCATCATGGTTCATCCACTTCTGCGGCGAAGTGGTGACGCGCTCCTCCATCAGCGCGGCGAATGCCTGGCTGCCTAATGGCGCCATGGTCACACCGACACCAGCGATCAGGCCGCCTTGCAAAAAAGCGCGCCGGGAAATATCACGGTTGGACATGTTGGATCCTCTGGGCAGCAGGGGGTCTGCCCTGTTTTTGATTCTAGTACTGGCGGGAAAGCTGACTCGTGCGTCAACTTTACAGCAATTGGGTGGGCATAGGCAAAGTCAAGCCGACAATATGTCGCGGTGTGTCTGGGGTGACGGGCGGGATTGGGGGGGGCTGGTAGGTGTTCGCCTGGGGGGGGGCAGCGCCTGGGGTTTTCAGCGCCTGGGGGATCGAGCGCCGCCCGCGCGGCGCATCGCGAGCTGCGCTCGCTCCTACGTTTGTTTTTGGCCAGTAACGCCTGTTACAGGCGCGCGCGACCGCTTTGTTTGTACGACGCGATATCGCGCCATGCGCCAAGGCGTACGCGCGCAAATTTCACAGAAATAACTGGCCCGAAACAAACGTAGGAGCGAGCGCAGCTCGCGATGCGCCGCGCGGGCGGCGCTCGATCCCCCAGGCGCTGAAAATGCCGCGACGAACCCCTGTAAGCCCTTATGCTCTCCCAGCCCAAAAACCAGCGTTAACCTTCATTTAATCAACCCCAGCCAGCATGGCCCCATTCCCCGATTTGCCAAGGCGAAGACATGCGCGTTCTCCTGCTCTTCCTCACACTACTACTGGCCGGCCCGTTGCAAGCCAACCCGTTCGACGTGAAACCAGACTTCCTGCCGGTTGACCAAGCCTTCGTGCTCACCCACGACCGCCAGGCCGACGGCCAGATGCGCCTGTACTTCCAGATCAAGCAGGGGTACTACCTGTACCAGAAGCGCCTGAAGTTCGACGGCCTGCCTGCAGAGCAACACCCGCAGCTGCCGCCAGCGCTCAACCACCATGACGAGTTCTTCGGTGACAGCGCGGTGTACCGCGACCAGCTCGAACTGCTGCTGCCGGCCACTGCCCAGGGCCAATTGCGCCTGGGCTGGCAGGGCTGCGCCGACGCCGGCCTGTGCTACCCCCCGCAAACCACGCTGATCGACCTGGGCGGCAGTGTGGCGCCAGCCGCCGAGCAAGCCAGCGACCAGGCCTTGGCCAGTAACCTTCAGCAAGGCCACCTGGCCTGGAGCCTGCTGGCGTTCTTCGGCCTTGGACTCCTGCTGGCCTTCACCCCCTGCTCGCTGCCGATGCTGCCGATCCTTGCCGGGCTGGTGCTGGGCAATGGCGCCAGTGCCCGGCGCGGCTGGCTGCTGGCGGGGGTGTATGTGCTGAGCATGGCGCTGGTGTACGCCGCCCTGGGTGTGGTTGCCGCGCTGCTGGGCGCCAGCCTTCAGGCCTGGCTGCAGCAACCCTGGCTGCTGGGCAGCCTGGCGGGCCTGTTCGTGTTGCTGGCGCTGCCGATGTTCGGTGCCTTTGAACTGCAATTACCCGCCGTCGTGCGCGACCGCCTGGACCGCGCCGGGCAAGGTACCCGTGGCGGCAACCTGTATGGCGCGGCGTTGCTGGGCGCGTTGTCTGGCCTGCTGCTCGGTCCGTGCATGACCGCACCACTGGCCGGCGCACTGCTGTACATCGCCCAGAGCGGCGACGTGCTGCAAGGGGCCCTGGTGCTGTTCAGCCTCGGCCTGGGCATGGGCGTGCCGATGCTGTTGCTGGTAACCCTGGGCAACCGTTATCTGCCGCGCCCAGGTGCATGGATGAACCGGGTCAAGGGTGTGTTCGGCTTCGTGTTCCTGGCCATGGCGCTGTACACCGTGCGCAGCCTGCTGCCCGCTACCTTGCTGCTGGCACTGAGCGGCGCCTGGCTGATCGCCCTGGCCTGGGCCGCCTGGCCGGGCCTGCAGCGCCTGCCGGCGTTGCGCGCCGTACCGCTGTTGGGCGCCCTGTGGGGCGGCCTGTTGCTGGTCGGTGCGGCAGCCGGCGGCGACGACCTCTGGCAGCCGCTACGCCCGTTCACCGGGGGGGACAGCACAGCGGCCGCTGGCCTGCATGCCGAAGACAGTTTCGTCACCGTCAGCCGCCCCGAAGACCTGCAACGTGAGCTGGATGCGGCCAAAGCCCGCGGCCAGTGGGTGATGCTCGACTACTATGCCGACTGGTGCGTGTCGTGCAAGGTCATGGAAAAACAGGTGTTCGCCCGCAGCGACGTGCAGGCCGGCCTGGCCAACGTGCACCTGCTGCGCCTGGACGTGACCGCCGACAGCCCGGCCAGCAAGGCCCTGCTGCAGCGCTACCAGGTACCCGGCCCGCCTAGCATCATCTGGATCGGCCCGGAAGGCGAAGAACGACGCGCGCGGCGCATCACCGGTGAAGTTGATGCAGCAGCGTTCCAGCAACACTGGGCCCAGACCAGGAGCCAAGGCTGATGCTGACCATAACACTCGGGCCCCTGACCATGGCCCTCAACCACCTGCTGATGCTCACCGCCCTGGTGATTGCCAGCATTGTCGGCTGGTGGGTTGCCCGACGTGGCGGCGAGAGCCCGGAATCGGCGCTGTTCAACCTGTTCCTGATCGGCCTGCTGTGTGCCCGCGCCGGCTTCGTGCTGGCCTACTGGCCGATGTATCAGGACGACCCGCTGCAAATCATCGACATTCGCGATGGCGGCTTCCTGTTCTGGTCGGGCCTTGTCGGCATCGTGCTCGGAGCCCTATGGCAGGGCTGGCGCCATCCTGGCCTGCGTCGCCCGCTAGGCTGGGCGCTGTTCAGCGGCGCACTGTTCTGGGGCCTGGCCAGCCTCGGCGGCCACCTGTACAGCAAAGGCACCGAGCTGCCCGACCTGAGCCTGCGCAACGCCAGCGGCCAGGCCGTGGCATTGCACAGCTACCGCGGCAAGCCGCTGGTCATCAACATCTGGGCCACCTGGTGCCCACCGTGTCGGCGTGAGATGCCCGTGCTGCAACAGGCACAAAGCGCTTACCCGCACGTGACCTTCCTGTTCGTCAATCAGGGAGAGACCCCGGAAAACGTCAGCACCTTCCTCGCCACCACCGGCCTGAGCCTGACACACGTGCTGTTCGACGGCACCGGCCTGCTGGCCCAGCGCGTCGGCTCCATGGCCTTGCCCACCACCCTGTTCTACGACGCCAACGGGCGTCTGGTCGGCAGCCACCTGGGCGAACTGTCCCGGGCCAGCCTGCGCCACGCCCTGGAACCTTTCGACCGGGCCATTGCGCCCGCCCCTGCCGCACAAGGAAACTGACATGCGATTGACTGCACTGCTGCCCCTGTCCCTGGCCCTGCTGGCCTCCCCTGCCCTGCAGGCCGAAGAACTGCCCAAGGCGGTTCAGCAACTGCAAGCCAAGGGCGCCGTGATCAAGGGCAGCTTCGATGCGCCCAACGGCCTGCGCGGTTATGCCGCCGAGTACCAGAACAACGCCCTGGCCCTGTACCTGACCGCCGACGGCAAGCACGTGCTGGTCGGCAGCCTGTTCGACGAACAGGGCAAGGACCTGAGCGCCGAGCCGCTGCAAAAGCTGGTATACGCGCCGATGAGCAAGGAAATCTGGGCGAAAATGGAAAAGACCGCGTGGATCGCCGACGGCAAGGCCGATGCGCCGCGCAAGGTGTACCTGTTCAGCGACCCGAACTGCCCGTACTGCAACATGTTCTGGGAACAGGCGCGGCCCTGGGTGGAGTCGGGCAAGGTGCAGTTGCGCCATATCATGGTCGGCATCATCCGCGAAGACAGCCCGGGCAAGTCGGCGGCGCTGCTGGCGGCGAAAGACCCGGCCAAGGCACTGCAGCAGCATGAAAAGGCCGGCAAGGCCAGCACGCTGAAGGCGCTGGAACAGGTGCCAGAGGCTGTGCAACAGAAGCTGGCGGCGAACATGGCGTTGATGGAAGAGATGGGGTTGCAGGCGACCCCAGCCATTTTCTATCAGGATGAGCAAGGCAACCTGCAAAGCCAGCAAGGGGCACCACGGCCGGAGATGCTTGGGAAGATTCTGGGCAAGCGCTGACTGTAAGATCGTCGGGGAGAGTGTCTGAACGTGTACGGACCTATTCGCGGTTGAATCCTCAACCACAGACTCATCGATACAGGCATCCCGACCAAACCCGCGGTTGCTCCTACAACTGCGGGCCATTCATCGCTTTGCGTATTCCTTGACTAATGCGTTGGAGCTCATCCTCGGAGTCTGATCCCGACGACGAGTCGAACGAAGATAACCTGCTTCGTTGAGCCGCGCGAAATTTTCTGGCGGCATCAATATCTCGTATAAGTTGCTCCCTCGCACCATCATGCTTTGACTGGGGAGGAAGTTTTATATCTGGCCTTTTTACCAAAAGTTCATAGGATTGGCCAACACCCGGCCCGACGGTACCCTTTTGCGAGGCAGCGAGCAATTTTTCAGGATCACTCAGCGAAACCTCCATCTTAGAAAAGGCCGCCCTGGTCATACTGTAAACATGTTTATTGACCCTTGAAAGTGCCGCCGCACTACGCAGGTCTAGATAACTGATGACTTTAGAGAATATATCAGGCTCATTTATGGAATTGATTGTAATGACCGACTTGGGAATTATGATACTGACCGGCTTCGGTATCAAAACAGGGCTTATCCTGCGCATCATCCGGCCGCTGGGGTCCACATTATTGACAGGATCGCAACTGCAATAACAGTACGCATTTACCCCTCCCTTTCCAAACGGGCTCAGCCTATCAGGCGAGGTGAACCGCATCAAAGTGGGATTGAATGATCGATAGCCATTGCCTAGTGCATAGCAACCCGAAACCAGAGTGAAAGCTTCGCCATTGAAGCCTAGTAACGTAAGCGTTGACGGTAATTTCGGATCGTGGCCGTATACAGAGTATGCGTGCTGTTCCCCTTTATCAGTTTCCTGCACTGACAGCACCGAGGCCTTGCCGTCTGTCGAGAACAGATGGTATGCCTCACCACCATCGACTCGTTGCTCGGCCAAGGGCATATCAGGCGTCCGAAAAACGGAGCGAAGCTGGTTCCCCTGCATCATCGAAACAAGGGACCTCCCCTGATAGAAGAAAGACGAGTTTGATGAACTTTCCATGCTGGTAGCTCCATATCTCCGGAGTAAATAGGATACGCGGTTACCCATATTGAATCCCTCGCAAAGATAGGGGGAACTGGTAAAAATGGTAGGTAAACCGTGAATGACTTTCAATTTTCCTGAGATCGGGCAGCAGTTCGTCACCTGGCGCTCGAAAAAGGCCGCCTGATGAGCCTGCCGATTACGCTCTAGAACCCAGTCGTAGTGGCCTGACAACCAAAATCCACATGCTCTGCGACGCCAACGTGACACCGCTGCGCTTCCTCCTCTCTGGCGGAAAAACCAGTGACTGCCGGCATGGTCTCACTGGCTTGTTCTATGCGGTGATCGCGACGTCTCTTCTCACATAGTCTTAGTACCGTGACCATTGAAAGGGGCGCCAAGCGCCCCTGCCCATCACAGCCCCTCCAGCTCCGCCATCAGGTCACTGAGCCGGTCGACCTTGTCATCATCCAGCGCACTGCCCTGCAGCCCCTGTACATACTCGGCCAACGCCTCCACCGTGCTGCACTCGAACATCGCCCGCAGCGGCACGTTCAGCTGTAGCTGCTTCTGCACCCGCGAAGCGATCTGCGTGGCCAGTAATGAATGGCCGCCCAGCTCGAAGAAGTTGTCGCACACCCCCACCCGCTCGGCTTTGAGCACATCGGCCCAGATGCCCGCCAACACATCCTCCAGGTCGTTACGTGGCGCCTGATAGGCCTGGCTATGCTGCACGCCGATGTCGATGGCTGGCAGGGCCTTGCGGTCGAGCTTGCCGTTGGCGTTGTGCGGCATGCTGTCGAACCAGCCCCAATGCAACGGCACCATGTACTCCGGCAACTCGGCACGCAGTCGTTGCTTGACCTGCTCCAGCAACGCAGCATCGGCACTGACGCCCTGGTGCGCCACCAGGTAGCCGACCAGATGCTTGCCGTTCACGCCCTCCTGCACCGCCACAGCGGCATCGCGAATTTCCGCCTGCTCATGCAGCCGGGCCTCGATTTCGCCCAGTTCGATGCGATAGCCGCGAATCTTCACCTGGTGGTCGATGCGCCCGACATATTCCAGCACGCCGTCCGGGCGTTGCCGCGCCAGGTCACCGGTACGGTACAGGCGCTCTCCCGGTGCCCCGTAAGGGTGAGGAATGAACGCCAGTGCCGTGCGCACCGGGTCACCGACGTAGCCACGGCCTACACCCGTACCCGCCACGCACAGTTCGCCCACCGCCCCCAGCGGCACCAGCTTCTGTTCCTCGCCGAACAGGTACAGGCGGTTGTTGTCCGTTGGCGTACCGATGGGCAGGTAGCTGCCTTGGGTCGAGGCGGAATCGACGCGGAAGAACGCCACGTCATCCGAGCACTCCGCCGGGCCATAGGCATTGACCAGGCCGATCTGCGGGTAGCGCTGCAGCCACTGCGCCGCCAGCTCCGGTGACATGGCCTCGCCGGTCGGCAGCATCCAGCGTAGGCCGTCGAGGGCCTGGTGGTCGCTGGCCAGCATGCCCTGGATCAGGGACGGCACGCTCTCCAGCACGGTGATGCCGGTGGCCTGCACGTGCGCCAGCAGGCCTTGCGGGTCGTGGGCGATGGCATTTGGCACGATCTCTACCTTGGCGCCGAACAGCGGCGCAGCCAGGAACTGCCAGACCGAGATGTCGAAGCTTTGCGAGGCGGTCTGGGCGATCACGTCCTGCTCGCTCAGCGCCAGGTAAGGCACCTTGCTCAGCTGATTGTTGAGCATGCCGCGCTGCTCGACCATCACCCCTTTCGGCAGACCGGTCGAGCCTGAGGTGTAGATCACGTAGGCGAGGTTGTCCGGGCCACTGTGGATACCCGGGTTGTGGCTTGCGATCGGGTTGGCCTGGACGTCTTCCCAGACCAGCAGTTGCGGCCGCAGCGCAGCCTCCAGCTCACCGAGCAACTGCCGTCCCTGCTCGGCGCAGGCCGCGCTGCACACCAACACTGGCGTGCGGCTGAGCTGGATGATGCTTTGCAGGCGCGCCGCCGGCAGGCCCGGGTCCAGCGGCAGGTAGCCGGCGCCGGCCTTGAAGCTGCCGACAATCATGCCCAGCAGCGGCAACCCACGTTCGGCAAGCAGTGCCACTGGCTGGTCCACGCAGACTCCGGCAGCCACCAACGCATGGCCCAGGCGGTTGGCCGCCAGGTTCAGCCTGGCGTAGTCATAGGATGCCTCCAGGCAGCGGGCCACGGTACGCTGTGGATGCGCCACGACCTGCGCTTCGAACTGCGCGATGTAGCTCTGTTCAAGTGGATAAACCCGCTCGGTCCGGTTGCAGTCCTCCAGCAGGAAGCCTTGCTCCTGGGCGCTCGACAGCGGTAGCTCGCTCACCTCCCCTTCAAAGCCTTGTACCAGCGCCAGCAGCAGGCGCTTGAATTCGGCCAGCAGGCGCTCGACGGTCGGGTAGTCGAAGTAGCGCTGGTCAAACGACAGGTGCAGGCCCAGGTCATCACCCGGGTAACACACCGCCGTCAGCGGGAAGTTGGTGTGGGTACGGCCCGAGTCGGAGCTGGCGTTCAGGTGCTGGGCGTGATCGAGCACGGCGGTTTCAACCGGCGCATTCTCGAACACGAACAGGCTGTCGAACAGCGGCTGGCCCTTGGGCAACTCGCTGCACGCCTGGATCGCCACCAGCGGCAGGTATTCGTACTCGCGCAGTTCCATGTTGCTTTGCAGCAGGCCCTGCAGCCACTGGCGTACGCTGCAACGCTCACCCGCCGCGGGCAACTGCACGCGCAGGGCCACGCTGTTGATGAACAGGCCGACGGTGCGCTGCATCTGCGGCATGCTCACCGGGCGCCCGGCCACGGTTACGCCAAAGGCCACGTCGCGGTCGCCGCTGTAGCGCGACAGCACCAGGGCCCAGGCCGCCTGGGCGAAAGTGTTGACGGTGAGCTGATGGGCCTGGGCCAGCTCGCGCAGACGCACGCCATCATTCACCTCAAGGCGGGTATAACAATCGCCGACGACCATGCCGCTACCGGCGTGGTCATGGCGCAGCGGGCGGTCGCTCGGGATGGCTGTGGCACGTTCGAAGCCGGCCAGGTTGGCCTGCCACCAGGCGCGTGCGTCGTCCAGGCCCTGGCGCTGCAGCCAACCGATGTAATCGCGGTAACGCGGCGGCACCGGCAGTTGGGCCTGACGGCCTTCGCCAAGGGCCTGGTAGACTTCGAAGAAATCGTTCATCAACAGCGAGCGGCACCAGGCATCGATAAGGATGTGGTGGTTGCTCATCATGAACCAGTAGCGTTCATCGGCCACGCGCACCAGGCGCAGGTGGAACGGTGCCTCGCTGAGCAAGGCAAAGCCGGCCTCGCGCTCCTGCTTGTGCAGGGCCTGCAGGCGCTGCTCCTGGGCATCGTCGGCAAGGCCGCGCCAGTCCTGGTAGTCCACCGCCAGGTTGCCCGGCTTGTGGATGATCTGCAGCATCGCCTCGCCGCTGTTCCAGCTGAACGAGGCGCGCAACGCTTCGTGGCGCGCCACCACGGCCTGCCAGGCCTGGGCGAAACGCTCGGGGTCGAGCGCGCTGTTGATGCGGTAGCGGTCCTGCATGTAGTACAGGCCAGTGCCCGGCTCCAGCAGGGTGTGCAACAGCATGCCTTCCTGCATCGGCGTCAGCGGGTAAACGTCCTCGATCTGCGCGGCCGGGACCGGCAATGCGTCGATCTGCTCCTGAGTCAGGTGCGCCAGCGGGAAGTCCGATGGGGTGAAGCTGCCATTGCCATCGGCCAGACAATGCGCGACCAGCGCCAGCAGCTCCTGACGATAGCCCTCAGCCAGACCCGCGATAGTCTTCTGGTCGTAGCGCTCGGCGCTGAAGGTCCAGCGCAGTTGCAGAGCACCGCCATACACTTGGCCATCGACGCTCAACCAGTTGGGCAACGGCGCATCGAGATCATGCGCCAACCCGGCCGGGGCTTCCAGGGGCTGGAACAAGGCCGCACTGTCGAACTGCTGGTCGAACTGGCCCAGGTAGTTGAAGGTGATGCGCGCCTGCGGCAAGGCCGCCATCTGCTCGCGCCCGGCGGCATCCGCCAGGTAGCGCAGTACGCCGTAGCCCAGGCCCTTGTGCGGTACATGGCGCAGTTGTTCCTTGATGCGCTTGATCGAACCGGCCCGCGCCGCGTCGTCTTCACCTGGCAGCGGACGCAGGCTCAGTGGGTAGGCATTGGTGAACCAGCCGACGCTGCGGGTCAGGTCCATGTCTTCGAACAACCCGTCACGGCCATGGCCTTCGAGCTGCACCAGCACTTCTTCATCGCCGCTCCAGCGGCACAAGGCCCGCGCCAGTGCGGTCAACAGCAGGTCGTTGACCTGGGTGTGGTAAGCCGCCGGGGCCAGTTGCAACAGCTGTCGGGTCTGCTCCACGTCCAGGCCGATGGCCAGGGTTTGAGCGTCGCGATGCAAATTGCCGCCCTGCGGATGGTCGCACGGCAATTCGCGACGCACACCGCCCAGCTGGCCTTGCCACCAGGCCAGTTCGTCACGCAGCGAATCGCTGCCGGCGTAGCTGACCAGGCGCGCCGCCCAGTCGCCGACGGCGTGGGTCTTGGCCGGCAGAGTCTGGCCACGGTACAGCGCCTGCAGGTCTTCCAGCAGCACCCGCCAGGACACACCATCAACCACCAGGTGATGGATCGCCAGCAACAACCGCTGGGTGCCCTGCCCGTCACGCACCAGCAAGGCGCGCAGCAGCGGCCCCTGTTGCAGGTCCAGGCTGCGCTGCACGTCGGTGTAGAGTGCCTGACAATCATTGAAATCGGCGACAGTGGCGCTCCACAGCAGTTGCTCGGCGCCAGGCTGCGCGTACTGCGCCTGCCAGCGGCCCTGGGCGTCGCTGAAGCGCAGGCGCAGGCTGTCATGGTGCTGCACCAGCGCAGCCAATGCCTGTTCAAGGGTGGCCTCAACCAAGGGTTGGCGCACCTCCAGCAGCACGGCCTGGTTCCAGTGTTGCGGCTGTGGCACGTCACTGTCAAAGAACCAGTGCTGGATCGGCGTCAGCCCGGCCTGGCCCTGGCGCAGGCCCTGCTCGACCGTGCTCGCGGCTTCGCTGAGCTGAACCACAGTTGCCAGGGTCTGGATGGTCTGATGCTGGAACAGGTCGCGTGGGGTGAATTGCAAGCCGGCCTGCCGGGCGCGGCTGACCACCTGGATCGACAGGATAGAGTCGCCGCCCAGTTCGAAGAAGTTGTCCTGCACCCCAACCTGGGCAATGTTCAGCACGTCGCGCCAGATCTGCGCCAATTGTGCTTCCACCGCGCTGCCAGGGGCCTGGTACTGCTGCCGCGCCTGCTCAAGATCCGGCAACGGTAGCGCACGGCGGTCGAGTTTGCCGTTGCCCATAAGCGGCAGGCTGTCGAGCAGCACCAGGTGCGCAGGCACCATGTAATCGGGCAGGTGCTGGCGGGCATCGGCTTTCACTGCTTCGCGCAGCAGGTTTTGCGCCTCGCTACCGGCGGTGGCCTGCCTGCACACCAAGTAGCCCACCAACTGCTTGCCGCCCGGCAAATCCAGCGCCTGCACGACGGCCTCGTCGACATCGTCGTGGGCCTGAAGGCGGCTCTCGATTTCGCCCAGCTCGATGCGGAAGCCGCGGATCTTTACCTGCTGATCAGCACGGCCGAGATACTCCACCAGGCCATCAGTACCCAGACGTACCAGGTCGCCGGTACGGTACAGGCGCCCGCCTTCGGCACTGAACGGGTCGGCGACAAAGCGCTCGGCAGTGAGGCCTGGACGGTCATGGTAACCCTGCGCCAGGCCGGCACCGCCGACATACAGCTCGCCAATGCCGCCTTGCGGCAACAAAGCCAGATCCTCGTCGAGGATGTAGGCCGTACGGCTACCGATGACGCGGCCGATCGGTACGCTGCCAAGGTCTGCTGGCAAGGCCTCTGGCGCCTGGCAAGCCAGCGGCATGACCACGGTTTCGGTCGGGCCGTAGGCATTGAAGAACAGCTGTGGCACGAAGGCCTGGCGGATGCGTTGCAGGTGCTCGCCGGTCAGCGCTTCGCCGCCGGTGATCACCAAGCGCACCGGCAACTGTTCGCCCTGCCCACCCAGGTACTGGGCCAGTTGGCTGCCGTAGCTAGGGGTGAAACCGAGGATGCTCACCTTCTGCTCACGCACCAGTTGGCAGATTTCCTCGGCACCCCACTGCCCTTGGGCGCGCAGCACCACACGGGCGCCACACAGCAGCGGCGCCCACAGGCGCTCGCTGGCAGCGTCGAAATTGATCGAATAGAAATGCAGTTCGCAGTCATCGCTGCGCATGCCGAATGCGGCGATCACCGCCTGGCAGTGCATGGCGAACTCGCCATGGCTGACCACCACGCCCTTGGGTTTGCCGGTGGAGCCTGAGGTGTAGATCAGGTAAGCCTGGTGCTGCGGCAGGCTGAGGTTGTCCAGCGGCGCATCGCTGTAGGCCGCCAGGCTGGCGGCATCGTCTTCCAGGCTCCAGCTGGCCACGCCTTCAGGCAGCTCGCCCACGGCTTGCAGCAACGCGCGCTGACTCAGCAGCAAGCCGATGCGGCTGTCTTCGATCATGTAGCGCAGGCGGTCGAGCGGGTACTCGGGGTCGAGCGGTACATAAGCGCCGCCGGCCTTGAGGATGGCCAGCAGGCCAACCACCATTTCCAGCGATCGCTCCAGGGCCAGGCCCACGCGCACCTGCGGGCCGACACCACGCTCGCGCAGGGCGCGGGCCAGGCGGTTGGCCTGTTGGTCGAGTTCGGCATAGGTCATGTGCTGGCCGGCAAAGGTCAACGCACCAGCCTGTGGCGTACGCGCGGCCTGGGCGGCGAACAGGCCGTGCAAGGTCTGGTCGAGGTCGAAATCGTGCTCGCCCTGCAACTGGCCCACCAGCACCTGCTGCTCGGCGCTGCTCAGCATCGGCAGCTCGCACAGGCGCTGTTGCGGGTTGTCCAGCAGGCCGACCAGCAGTTGCTGCCAATGCTCGGCCATGCGCGCGATGCGCGGCTCGTCGAACAGGTCGCGGCTGTAGGTCAGGCAGCAACCCAGACGACCGTCGAGGTCGGTCACCTCCAGGTACAGGTCGAACTTGGTGGCGCTGGCGTCATTGACCAGGTAATCCACCTGCATGCCGGCCAAGCTGCGGCTTTGCTGGAAAGCCCAGCGCTGCACGTTGCACATCACCTGGAACAGTGGGTTGTAGGCGCTGCTGCGCGGCGGCTGCAAGGCCTCCACCAACTGGTCGAACGGCAGGTCCTGGTGCGACTGGCCTTCGATGGCGGCCTGACGCATCTGCTCCAACAACTGAGCGGCGGTCATCTGCCCGTCCAGCTCGCAGCGCAGCACCTGGGTATTGAGGAAGGCGCCGATCAGCCCTTCGCTTTCCGGGCGGATGCGGTTGGCTACCGGCGCGCCGATGCGCAGGTCGCGCTGGCCGCTGTAGCGGTGCAGCAAGGCGGCCAGGGTGGCGGTCATGGTCATGAACAGGGTCAGGCCGCGCTGGCTGTTGAAAGCATGCACGCGGGCGACCAGGGCCGGGTCGAGGTCGAAGCGGTACAGCTCGCCACGGTGGCTTTGCACAGCCGGCCGCGGGCGGTCGGCGGGCAAGGCCAATACCGGGTGTTCATCGCCCAGGCGAGCCTTCCAGTAGGCCAACTGGCGCGCGCCCTCGCCGCTTTCCAGCCATTGCCGTTGCCACACGCTGTAGTCCAGGTACTGCACCGGCAGCGGCGCCAGTGGCGATTCGCGGTCATCGACAAAGGCTTCGTACAGCTCGCCCAGCTCGCGGGCGAAGATGTCCATGGCCCAGCCTTCGGTGACGATGTGGTGCAGCGTCAGCACGAAGAAGTGCTCGCGCTCGTCGGCCTTGGCCAGACAGGCGCGCAGCAGCGGACCACGCTCCAGGTCGAATGGCTGGTGCGCCTGGTCGTCGGCCAGTTGTTGCAAACGTTGCTGGCGGGCATCGACTGACAACGCACTGAAGTCTTGCCAGTCGAGATGCAGGCCGCTGTCTTCGGCCACGCACTGGTACGGCACCCCGTCGATGCTGGGGAACGTGGTGCGCAAGGTTTCGTGGCGCACGATCAGCGCCTGCAGCGCACGCTCGAAAGCGTCTATATGCAGGGTGCCGCGCAGGCGTGCCATGCCGCCGACGTTGTACGCCGGGCTATCCGGCTCCATCTGCCAGAGGAACCACATTCGCTGCTGCGAGTACGACAGCGGCACCGCCTGACGGCGGTCGACACGGGCGATTGCACCTTGCAGATTGCGCTCGCCGGCCGCGCGCAAGTGGGCGATCTCGGCACAGAAGGCGCCCAATTCGCTGGCTTCGAACAGGGCCTTGAGCGGCAGCTCGACATCGCAGGCCTGGCGGGTGCGCGAAACGATCTGAGTCGCCAGCAACGAGTGACCACCGAGGGCGAAGAAGTCGTCCTGCAGGCCAATGCGCGGCAAATTCAACACGTCGCGCCAGATGGCCGCGACCTGTTGTTGCAGCTCGGTTCGTGGCTCGACATGCTCACGCTGCTGCCACACTGGAGCAGGCAGTGCCTTGCGGTCGACCTTGCCGCTGGGGCCCAGGGGCATCTGTGCCAAAGGGATGAGTTGCGCCGGCACCATGTAGGCTGGCAATTGCTCAGCCAGCACGGCCAGCACCTCGGCAGGCTGGGCGCTGCCACTGTAATAGCCGACCAGTTGCGCGCCAACGGCGTCCTTGTGTATCAGCACCAGCGCCTGTTCCACACCCGCCTGTGCCAGCAGGCAGGCCTGAACTTCCTCTGGCTCGACGCGAAAACCACGCACCTTTACCTGCTGGTCGAGGCGGCCAAGGTATTCCAGGGCCTCCAGCTGAACCTGCCAGCGGGCGCGATCGCCACTGCGGTACAGACGCTGACCATTGCCGTCGGCCTGGGGTACGAAGCGCTCGGCAGTGAGGCCGGGGCGGCCCAGGTAACCCCGGGCCAGGCCCGCGCCACCGAGGTACAGTTCGCCCGGCACACCGGGGGCGCTCAGTTCCAGCTCATCGTCCAGCACGCGGCACAGCACATTGCCCAGCGGGCGGCCGATGGGCGAGCGCTCACCGTCCGCCACCTGGCAGTGCCAGTGGGTGACGTTGATGGCGGTTTCGGTCGGGCCGTACCGGTTGTGCAACTGCACCTGCGGCAGCACCTGCAGCACGCGGTCACGCAGCGTGGCGGACAACGCTTCGCCACCCGAGAACACCCGGCGCAAGCTACTGCAGGCACCTGCCTGCGGCTCCTGGACGAACACCTGCAACAGCGGCGGTACAAAGTGCAGCGTGGTCACCCCATGGGCCTGCACCAGGGCAGCGATACGCTGTGGGTCGCGGTGTTCACCAGGGCCAGCGAGCACCAGCTTGCAGCCGGTGACCAACGGCCAGAAGCATTCCCACACCGAGACGTCGAAACTGATCGGCGCCTTCTGCATCAGCACGTCGCTGTCATTCAGCACATAGGTCGCCTGCATCCACTGCAGGCGCTCGGCCAGCGCCGCATGGGTATTGCCTACGCCCTTGGGCTGCCCGGTGGAGCCGGAGGTATAGATAACGTAGGCCAGGTTGTCGCCGTGCAGGTGCAGGCCGGGGGCATGGCTGGGCCAGCTGTCCAGGTGCAACTGGTCGAGGGCAATGGCGCTGACACCGTCGACCTGCGGCAGCTTGCCCAGCAGGCTGCTGTGGCTCAGTAGCAAACGGGCGTCGCAGTCGGCCAGCATGTAGGCCAGGCGTTCGGCAGGGTAATCGACATCCAGCGGCACGTAGGCACCGCCAGCCTTGAGAATGGCTAGCAGGCCAACCAGCAATTGCGGCGAGCGCTCGATGGCAATGGCCACACAGGTATCGGGGCCGACGCCTTTGTCACGCAGGTAGTGCGCCAGCCGGTTGGCTTGCTGGTGCAGCCCGGCGTAATCCAGGCTGCCGCCGTCCCAGATCAGGGCGGTGCGTTGCGGCGTCAGGCGTGCCTGCTCATTGAGTTGTTCGACCAACAGGTGCTGCGCTGCGGCGGCCTCTGCCTGGCCCCAACCCAGCAGCTGCGCACGGCCGTGCTCATCCAGCAATTGCACCTCTCCCAGCGCCTGCTGCGGCGCGGCACACGCCTGTTCCAGCAGGACCAGCAGGTGATGGGCCAGACGTTCGACGGTGCTGGCTTCGAACAGCTCCGCGGCGTAGTCGAGGGCCAGGCTCAGGCGGCCCAGATGGTCTTCCTCACTGTGCAACTGCAAGTCGAACTTGGCTTCACGGCTGTGCCACGGCAGCTCTTCGGCCAACAGCCCCGGCAGACGCCGCAGGGCTGACAGGTCGCGTTGCTGGTGGTTGAACATGACCTGGAACAGACCTTGCTCACGGGCCTCTGGCAAGGCTTCGACCAACTGCTCGAATGGCAGGTCCTGGTTGGCCTGGGCTTCCAGGGTGGCTTGACGGACCTGGGCCAGCAACTGTGCGAACGACAGACGGCCATCGAATTGCGCGCGCAGCACCTGGGTATTGATGAAAAAACCGACCAAGCCCTGAGTTTCCATACGCGGGCGGTTGGCATTGGGCACACCGACGCGGATATCGGGCTGGCCGCTGTAGCGGTGCAGCAGCGCCTGCCAACCTGCCAGCAGGACCATGAACAGGCTGGCCTGCTGCTCGCGGGCAAGGCCCTTGAGCGCTTCAGTAAGCATGGCCGGCACCTTGAGGCTGAAACGGGCGGCGCGATGGTCGCGCTGGCTGGCACGTGGATGATCGGTGCACAGGTCGAGCACCGGCAGTTCATCGCCCAGGCGCGCCTGCCAATACTGCAGCTGCCGCTCGGCTTCGCCTTCAGCCAGCCATTGCCGCTGCCAACTGCCGTAGTCGGCGTAACCCAGGGGCAGCGGCGCCAGGTTGGCCTCCAGGCCCTGGCAGTGGGCGGCATACAGTTTGGCGAACTCATCGAGGAGGATGTTCAGCGACCAGCCATCAGCGACGATGTGGTGCAAAGTCACCCACAGTTGATGGTCTTCATCGTCCAGCCGCGCCAGGGTCACCCGCAGCAACGGGCCCTGGGAGAGGTCGAACGGCTGGCGGGCCTCGGTTTCACGCTGCGCGGCAACCTGCTCGGGCGAGTGCCCTTCAAGGTCCAGGCGGTGCAGGCTGAACGGTTGTTGCGGCAGGATACGCTGCAGCGCCTGGCCATTCTCTTCGCTGAACACGGTACGCAGCGATTCATGGCGCGCCACCAGTGCCTGGAAGGCCACTTTTAGAGCGTCGACATCCAGCTCGCCGCGCAGGTGCAAGCCGGCGGGAATGTTGTAGGCCGCTGATTGCGGATCCAACTGCCAAAGCAGCCACAAGCGGTTTTGCGCCAGCGACTGGGGCAACGCCTGGGCGCGCTCCAGCGTGGTGATGGCTGCGGTGCCTGCGGCGCCATCGGCGATGACCTGTGCCACGGCCTTGCTGTAGTCGGCCAGTACCGGCGCCTCGAACAGCATGCGCAGGCTCAGGTCGATACCCAACTCATCGGCCAGGCGCGCTGTCGCCTGGGTGGCGGCGATGGAGTTACCGCCCAGCAGCAGGAAGTGGTCGCCAGCCGACACCGCCTCTACCTTGAGGATCTCGCGCCACACACCCGCGATGCGTGCTTGCAGCTCATCGCCAGCGGTTGCACCGGCACCGGCTTCGCTTGCCTCAGGGAAACGGGCATAGCAGTCCAGGCTGCCATCGTCCATGCGCAGGCGACAGGCAGCGCGTTGCAACTTGCCGCTGGAGGTCTTCGGCAGCGCGCCGGGGTTCAGCAACAGGACCACGGCGGGGGCCTGCCGGCAGGCATCGGCGATGACCTGCCGGAGGGTCTTGATCAGGTCCTGGGGCTTGAGTGCCTTTTGCACGTTGCGGCTGACCTCCACCGCGACACCGATGCCCTCCTCGCCTTGATGCTCGACGGCGAACACCGCCACCCGGCCTTTACGCAGCACCTGCACTTCACGTTCGAGGGTTTTCTCCAGGTCTTGCGGGTAAAGGTTCTGCCCACGCACGATCAGCATGTCTTTCAGGCGCCCGGTGACGAATACCTCGCCTTCACGCATGAAGCCCAGGTCGCCGGTACGCAGCCAGGTCTGGCCATCCATTTCGACGAAGGTGCGAGCGCTGGCTTCTGGGTTGCGCCAGTAGCCCAGGGCGATGCTCGGGCCGCCTGCCCAAATTTCCCCCACCTGGTTGTCGCCCAGCACTTGCAGTTGTTGCGGCTCGACGATGCGTATCGCGTGCCCCGGCTGCGGGAAGCCGCAACTCATCAGCACGCTGCCAGTGCCGGGTTCGGCGCGGTTGGCGGCGAAGGCTTTGGCATCCAGCTCAAGCGCGGGGATACCCTGTCCACGGCGGCTGCCGCTGACGAACAAGGTGGCTTCGGCCAGGCCATAACTGGCGAAGAAGCTGTGCGGGTCGAAACCGCAGGCCTGGAACTTGTCGGCAAAGGTGGCCAGGCTGTCCTGGCGGATTGGCTCGGAGCCCGAATAGGCTACGCGCCAGCGGCTCAGGTCGAGCCCGGCCAGCGAAGCCTCGCTCACCCGCTCGCTGCACAGGCGGTAGGCAAAGTCGGGCCCGCCGCTGATGGTGCCACCGTAGTCGCTGATGGCCTGCAACCAACGCAGCGGCCGGGCCAGGAAGAACCCTGGCGACATCAGCACGCAGGGCACACCGCTGAAGATCGGCTGCAACAGGCCGCCGATCAGCCCCATGTCGTGGTATAGCGGCAACCAGCTGACGATCACGTCGTCGGGATTGAGGTCGATGCCGAAGCCTTGGCGGATCAGTTGCTCGTTGGCCACCAGGTTGCCATGGCTGACCTGCACGCCCTTGGGCAGCGCGGTGGAACCGGAGGTGTACTGCAGGAAGGCGATGTCCTCGCCCTTGAGTGCGGGCTCACGCCAGGTCGCGGCCAGCGCCGGGTCCAGGCCGTCCACGGCCAGCAACTCGGGCGTGTCGTCTGCCGCAAGCACCTCCAGGCCTTGCAGGTGGTCGTGCAGCGCCGCCACGGTCAGCAGCAGGCGCGGCCCGGCGTCGGCGATGATCGACAGCAAACGCTCCTGATGATGCTGGCGCGCGGACTCCGGCGGGTAAGCCGGCACCGCGATCACGCCTGCGTACAGGCAACCGAAGAACGCCGCCACGTAATCCGGCCCGCTGGGGAACAGCAACACGGCACGGTCACCGAAGCTGGCGCGCGCCTGCAAGGCAGCGGCGATGGTGCGCGCACGCTGGTCGAGGTCCCGGTAGCTGAGCACGGCCTGCTCGCCGGGGGCGTCGGAGAGAAAGCGCAGAGCAATCCTGTCCGGGGTCTGCGCGGCGCGTTGCGCCAGGGCCTGGACCAGCGAGAGCGGGAGTTCGAAGGCGTCCGTCATGGGGTGTTCCTGCCAGTGTCTGTTAGGGCGTGCCGACTGCGCCGCGAACAGCGGCGGGCAGCGAGCGGCGACCGGGGATGTACACAGGGGAACGGATGGACGGGGGCAGAAATTAGCGGGGGCGAGGGTGTGGGGCTGCGTGAAGGCTGGAGGCATACCTGGGGGCATGCCCCCTTGGGACAGCAACACGCAATAATAATTTAGTTTCGCATTTGACAATCATTATCATTCTACATAATTTGTCGCACGTCGTAGGAAGCTTCCCAGCTTTGGGTGCCTCCTTTCCTCTCTGTGACAAGGTGATTTCCATGGCGGAACAACTATCCACAAGTAAGTGCGATTCACCATTACTGCAGGCCTTCGTCGACAACCGCAACATCCTGGTCAAGATCGCTGCCCGCATCACTGGCTGCCGCTCCCGCGCCGAGGATGTGGTGCAGGACGCCTTCTTCCGGCTCGGTGCTGCCCCGCAGATCACCTCGTCATTCAAGGCGCAGCTGAGCTACCTGTTCCAGATCGTGCGCAACCTTGCGATCGACCACTACCGCAAGCAGACAATGGAGCTGAAGTACTCCGGCAGTGAGGAGGAAGGCCTGAATGTGGTTATCCAGAATGCCTCGCCCGAAGCCACCCATATCAACCTTGCCGCACTGGACGACATTGCCCAGGCGCTGAACGAGCTGCCGCAACGTACCCGCTATGCGTTCGAGATGTACCGCCTGCATGGCGTACCGCAGAAGGACATTGCGAAGGAACTGGGGGTGTCACCGACCCTGGTCAACTTCATGATTCGCGATGCATTGGTGCATTGCCGCAAGACCGCCAACCGGCAAGCCTGAGTTACTCTTCGACAACATCTACGATGCCATCGGGCGGGAATCAAGGCCTGCGCGTGCTGACTGTGATGCGGTAGGGGTCGAAGATCCGCGCCAGCTCACCACTGTCACGCAGGCCACGCAGCAGGGCAGCGAACGACTGCTCGTCAATAGGCGCCTCTGGGCGCAGCAAGGCGTAGTGGTGATAGACCTGGTCAATGCGCTGCGAAGGCACCAGTTGAGCCCTGCTCGCCGGGTTGCGTGCCAGGAAATCGCTGAGGTAGGAGCGCGTGACCAGGGCGATATCGGCGCGGCCGGCCTGCACCATCAGCAGGTTGCTGTCGTGGGAATAGGTCAGGGTCGCGTTGTATGTCTTGCGCAGGTAATTCGGGTCAGCGTTGAAGCCGGCGAACGCGTAGTGGTAGCCGTTGAACAATGCCAGGCGTTTACCGCGCAGGTCATCGAAGTAATGTGGATCATTGCCATTTGCCTGACGGGCAACGAACACTTCGGCATCTTCCAGGCCCATGTCCACGGCCTGATGAGCAATTTGCTCCCAGCCCCATTGTGGGTTCTCGAAAATTGCCATGTCGGTGCGGCCCTGCTGGAAGTCACCGAAGCGCCGCTGGATAGACGTAGGCACAAGAACGAAGTGATAGTGCTGCTGCGCCCGGTTGAGTGCATTGACCAACTGCGGCAGCAAACCGGTATCGGCGCCTTGCTCGGGGCGCACCGTGTAAGGCGGGAAATGGGCCGCGCCAATCTTCACTTCGACCGCTTCGCCAGCCCATACCGGTGCCGCCAACCAGAACACGGCCAGCAGCATCAGGGTGGACAAGGCCTTGAGGCCGGGCACTGGAGTCAAGACGGACACTCATCACGGTTTATGCCTGTATGCGCCTAAGCTAGGCGTTTTCCAGGGGCGGCACAACTACTGGCGTCTGCTCTTTGTGCCAAAGCAGGCGGCAAAATGCCATAGGATGCCGTATGCCCAGACATTGGCTACGCTCTAGCAGGATCTGCAAGGGAGCCTGGTATGGGCCATTGGTTGGTGATCGACCTGGAAGCCACCACCGACGATGGTGGGTGGCCGGTCACAGAGATGGAAGTCATTGAAATTGGCGCAAGCCTGGTTACCCGCGAAGGCCGCGAGGTCGACCATTTCCAGCGTTTTGTAAAGCCACGGCGGCGGCCGCAGCTTACCCCGTTCTGCCGTGAGCTGACCCACATCAGCCAGGCCGACGTGGACAACGCCGCGCCGTTTCGCGAGGTGTGGGCAAGCTTCGAGCGCTGGCTGGGGCACCACCGCGGGCAGCTTCAGGCCTGGGTCAGCTGGGGCGACTACGACCGCCAGCAATTGCACCAGGAGTGGCAGCAGCACAGCCTCGACAGCCTGCTGCGCACATTGCCGCACATCAACCTCAAGCAACGCTTTGCCAAGGCCCGCCATCTGCAGCGCCCCACCGGCCTGAACGGCGCCCTGCAACTGGCCGGCATGCACTTTTGCGGGCAACAGCACAGGGCCCTGGAAGATGCGCGCAACACGGCGCGGCTATTACCGTTGACCCTGCCCGCCAACAGCCCCTGAAAGCAGATGACGAGGCCTGTGGGCTTGGGCATACTGGCCAGCCCTTTTTCATCACCTCTTTTCAGGAGTCGCCCATGTTCCAGGTCAACGAGTACTTCAACGGCACCGTCAAGTCGATCGCATTCTCGGGCGAAGAAGGCCCGGCCACTGTCGGCGTCATGGCTCCGGGCGAATACGAATTCGGCACTGCCAAGCGCGAGATCATGCATGTGGTATCGGGCGCGCTGACCGTGAAACTGCCAGGTAGCGACAACTGGGAAACCTTCAAGGCAGGCGACAAGTTCAATGTTGCCGCCGACAGCAAGTTCCAGCTGAAAGTGGCGGTGGATACGGCCTACCTGTGCGAGTACCGCGACTAAGCGTCGGCCTGTGCCGGCCTCTTCGCGAGTGAACCCGCTCCCTCAGGCGTATCACCGTCCTCGGACCCTGTGACCATCCTGTGGGAGCGGGTTTACCCGCGAAGAATCCAGCACTAATCCTTCAGGAAATCAGCAACACGTTCAGCCGCCGCCTGCAAATGCTGCTCATGGCTGAACCCCGAAGCCTTCAACGGCTTCAGGTCATGGTCCCCCGCCACTAGCCAGCTCACCTCGATCGCCGGCGACAACGCATACCCCGCCACCGCCTCGCGGTTACCCAGCGCATCCCGCTCGCCCTGCACGATCAACGTCGGTGTCTTCAACTCGGCCAGGTGCTCTACCCGTGGCTTCTCGGGTTTACCCACCGCATAGAATGGATAACCCAGGCACACCAGCGCATCCGCGCCCAGTTCGTCGGCCAGCAGGCTCGCCATGCGCCCCCCCATGGACTTGCCACCCACGGCCAGCTTGCCCGCGACCAAAGGTCGCACTTGCCGGTACACCTCGCGCCAGCATTCAAGCAACACCTTCTGCGGGTTAGGCGGCCGCTTGCCACCGGTAACCCTGCGCTCGGCCATGTACGGGAACTCGAAGCGCACTACCGCTACCCCAAGAGCCGCAAGCCTTTGCGCCATTTCGTCCATGAACCCGCTGTCCATCGGCGCGCCCGCGCCATGGGCCAGGATCAGGCACCCCTTGTAGCCCTCTTTACCTTCAACCGGCGGAGGATCGCAGCGCAAGCCTGGGACATTTGCGACCTTCGCCCATTGATCCCCGTCAATACCGGCACTTTGCCCATTAATCATGCTTGCCTCGCTGTAAAGCCTGCCAAATAACCGTGGATGGGAACCCATACATGAACACAACCAGCAGTACCGCCTATAACTACAAGGTGGTCCGCCAATTCGCCATCATGACGGTGGTGTGGGGAATCGTCGGGATGGGGCTCGGCGTCTTCATCGCCGCCCAGCTCGCCTGGCCGTCCCTCAACTTCGACCTCCCCTGGACCAGCTTCGGCCGCCTGCGCCCCCTGCATACCAATGCGGTGATCTTCGCGTTCGGCGGCTGCGCACTGTTCGCCACCTCCTATTATTCGGTGCAACGCACCTGCCAGACCACCCTGTTCGCACCGGGCCTGGCCGCGTTCACGTTCTGGGGCTGGCAACTGGTTATCCTGCTGGCGGCCATCAGCCTGCCGCTGGGCTACACCAGCTCCAAGGAATACGCCGAACTGGAATGGCCGATCGACATTCTGATCACCATCGTCTGGGTGGGCTACGCCATCGTGTTCTTTGGCACGCTGATGAAGCGCAACACCAAACACATCTACGTCGGCAACTGGTTCTTCGGCGCCTTCATCCTGACCGTGGCGCTGCTGCACATCGTCAACAACCTGGAGCTGCCGGTCAGCCTGACCAAATCCTACTCGGTCTACGCTGGCGCCACCGATGCCATGGTGCAGTGGTGGTACGGCCATAACGCGGTGGGCTTCTTCCTGACCGCAGGCTTCCTGGGGATGATGTACTACTACGTGCCCAAGCAGGCCGAACGGCCAGTGTATTCGTATCGCTTGTCGATCGTGCACTTCTGGGCGCTGATCACCCTGTACATCTGGGCCGGCCCTCACCACCTGCATTACACCGCCCTGCCCGACTGGGCGCAGTCGCTGGGCATGGTGATGTCGCTGATCCTGCTGGCACCCAGCTGGGGCGGCATGATCAACGGCATGATGACCCTGTCGGGCGCCTGGCACAAACTGCGCAGCGATCCGATCCTGCGCTTCCTGGTGGTGTCGCTGGCGTTCTACGGCATGTCCACCTTCGAAGGGCCAATGATGGCCATCAAGACGGTCAACGCCCTGTCCCACTACACCGACTGGACCATCGGCCACGTCCACGCCGGCGCTCTCGGCTGGGTAGCGATGATCTCGATCGGCGCGCTATACCACACCATCCCCAAAGTGTTCGGCAAAGAACGCATGTACAGCCTCGGCCTGATCAATGCGCACTTCTGGCTGGCCACCATCGGTACCGTACTGTACATCGCCTCGATGTGGGTCAACGGCATCGCCCAGGGCCTGATGTGGCGCGCGGTCAACAGCGACGGCACGCTGACCTACTCGTTCGTGGAAACTTTGGTGGCCAGCCACCCAGGCTTTGTCGTGCGCTTCGTCGGCGGCGCGATCTTCCTCAGCGGCATGTTCCTGATGGCCTGGAACACCTGGCGCACCGTGCGTTCGCCAGCGCTTGACGTCGCCCCTGCGAACGCCCAGTTGGCTTGAGGAGAAACGCCTGATGAAACATGAAGTCATCGAGAAAAACGTCGGCCTGATGGCCCTGCTGATGGTATTTGCCGTCAGCATCGGCGGCCTGACCCAGATCGTCCCGCTGTTCTTCCAGGACGTCACCAACAAACCGGTGGAGGGCATGAAGCCCTATACCGCGCTGCAACTGGAAGGCCGCGATGTCTACATCCGCGAAGGCTGCGTGGGCTGCCACTCGCAGATGATCCGCCCGTTCCGCGCCGAAACCGAGCGTTACGGCCACTACTCGGTGGCCGGTGAAAGCGTGTGGGACCACCCGTTCCTGTGGGGTTCCAAGCGCACCGGGCCGGACCTGGCCCGGGTCGGTGGCCGCTACTCGGACGACTGGCACCGTGCGCACCTGTACAACCCGCGCAACGTGGTGCCGGAGTCGAAGATGCCATCCTACCCGTGGCTGGTTGCCCAGCAGGTCGACAACAGCCACACCGACGTCAAGATGCGCACCCTGCGCACCCTGGGCGTGCCGTACACCGACGACGACATTGCCGGCGCCCGCGAAGCGGTCAAGGGCAAGACCGAGATGGATGCGCTGGTCGCCTACCTGCAGGTGCTCGGCACCGCGATCAAGAACAAGAGGTGAGTGCGATGGAAATGGACATCGGCATGATCCGCGGGTTGGGCACCCTGGTGGTGATGATTGCCTTCATCGGCCTCACCCTGTGGGTCTTCAACCGCCGCCGCGACCGTGATTTCGCCGAAGCGCGCCTGCTGCCCTTCGTCGACGACCGCCTGCCCCCTGCCGGGCAGGAGCCTGCTGCAAAAAGGAGTAACGGGCAATGACCACGTTCTGGAGTACGTACATCAGCGTACTGACCATCGGTAGCCTGATTGGCCTGACCTGGCTGCTGCTCGCCACGCGCAAGGGCCAGAGCAACAACACCACTGACGAGACCATGGGCCATAGCTTCGACGGCATCGAGGAGTACGACAACCCGCTGCCCAAGTGGTGGTTCTGGCTGTTCGTTGGCACCTTGGTGTTCTCGGTCGGCTATTTGATCCTCTACCCGGGCCTGGGCAACTGGAAAGGCATCCTGCCGGGCTATGAAAATGGCTGGACCGGCGCCAACGAATGGCAGAAGGAAATGGACAAGGCCGATGCCAGGTTCGGTCCGATCTTCGCCAAATACGCCGCCATGCCCGTGGAAGAAGTGGCAAAGGATCCGCAGGCGCTGAAAATGGGCAGTCGCCTGTTTGCCTCAAACTGCTCGGTGTGCCACGGTTCCGATGCCAAGGGCGCCTTTGGTTTCCCCAACCTCACCGACAGTGACTGGCGCTGGGGTGGCGATCCGGAAACCATCAAGACCACCATCATGGGCGGGCGCCATGGCGTGATGCCGGCCTGGGCCGAAGTGATCGGTGACCAGGGCGTGGCCGATGTGGCTGCATTCGTGGTCAGCAAACTCGATGGCCGCACATTGCCTGAGGGCGCGAAGGCCGACGTCGAGAACGGGCAGAAGATCTTTGCTGCCAACTGCGTGGCCTGCCACGGCCCGGAAGGCAAAGGTACACCCGCCATGGGCGCACCGAACCTGACCCACCCGCAGGCGTTCATCTACGGTTCGAGCTTTGCCCAGCTGCAGCAGACCATTCGTTATGGTCGTCAGGGGCAAATGCCGGCGCAGGCCGAGATCCAGGGCAATGACAAGGTGCACTTGCTGGCGGCTTATGTGTATAGCCTGTCGCGGGAGGGTTCGGCCGAGACTGTGACTGCACAGTGAGTTCGCCGAAAGGGATTTGGCGCCTGTTAGAGAAAGGGATTTGGCGCCTGTGAGATCGAGCGCCGCCCGCGCGGCGCATCGCGAGCTGCGCTCGCTCCTACGTTTGTTTCGGGCCAGTCCCTCCTGTGCCAGGCGCGCGCGACCGCCTGGCCCGTACCACGCGAAATCGCGACATGCGCCAAGGCGTTCGCGCGCAAATCCCACAGGAATGATTGGCCCGAAACAAACGTAGGAGCGAGCGCAGCTCGCGATGCGCCGCGCGGGCGGCGCTCGATCTCTGCCCCACCACAACACTCAACCCTTTCCCCCCCCGCCCCACCACAACACTCAACCCTTACACCCCCGCCCCACCACAACACTCAACCCTTTCCCCCCCGCCCCACCACAACACTCAACCCTTACATCCCCCCTCAGCCCGCTTCCCTTGCACCCCCACCGAACACAACTAAGCTTGTTGCCTCAATGGGCATCGCTGCGAAAGGAGCGATGCAGACGCGGTGCATGGCCTGTCGCCGCCCCAAAAAAAGCTTGACCGATCGATCAGAAAAAGGTGAAAAACGGTACACATTACAAATATTTATTTGTGTACAATCGCCAAGACCCGATCCCTGCGGGACATCAGTGAACGGGCCTGGACACGGGTCGGCGTACCAAAGTTGCGTTGCGGTAACCTTGCTGGTTATCAATACTGGCGCCGATTTTTCGACCAACAAGAACATCAAAACCGTGGAACCTTAGAATGAGCACAGCAATCAGTCCGACTGCTTATAACTATAAGGTCGTCCGCCAGTTCGCCATCATGACGGTGGTCTGGGGGATCCTTGGCATGGGCCTCGGCGTCTTCATCGCCTCGCAGCTGGTGTGGCCGCAGCTGAACCTGGACCTTCCCTGGACCAGCTTCGGCCGCCTGCGCCCGCTGCACACCAACCTGGTGATCTTCGCCTTCGGGGGCTGTGCGCTGTTCGGCACCAGCTACTACGTGGTGCAGCGCACCTGCCAGACCCGGCTGATCTCCGACAGCATGGCCGCCTTCACCTTCTGGGGTTGGCAAGCCGTCATCGTCGGCGCGCTGATCACCCTGCCGATGGGCTACACCACCACCAAGGAATACGCCGAGCTCGAGTGGCCGCTGGCGATCCTGCTGGCTATCGTCTGGGTTACCTACGGCCTGGTGTTCTTCGGCACCATCGTCAAGCGCAAGACCAAGCACATCTATGTCGGCAACTGGTTCTACGGCGCCTTCATCGTGGTGACCGCGATGCTGCACATCGTCAACCACATCTCGCTGCCGGTGAGCCTGTTCAAGTCGTACTCGGCCTACTCCGGCGCCACCGACGCGATGATCCAGTGGTGGTATGGCCACAACGCCGTGGGCTTCTTCCTCACCACCGGTTTCCTGGGGATGATGTACTACTTCGTGCCCAAGCAGGCCGAGCGGCCAATCTACTCGTATCGCTTGTCGATCGTGCACTTCTGGGCGCTGATCACCCTGTACATCTGGGCTGGCCCGCACCACCTGCACTACACCGCCCTGCCTGACTGGGCGCAGTCGCTGGGCATGGTGATGTCTATCATCCTGCTGGCGCCAAGCTGGGGCGGCATGATCAACGGCATGATGACCCTGTCGGGCGCCTGGCACAAACTGCGCACCGACCCGATCCTGCGCTTCCTGGTGGTGTCGCTGGCGTTCTACGGTATGTCCACCTTCGAAGGCCCGATGATGGCCATCAAGACCGTGAACTCACTGTCGCACTACACCGACTGGACCATTGGCCACGTCCACGCCGGCGCCCTCGGCTGGGTGGCAATGATCTCGATCGGCGCCGTGTACCACATGATCCCGAAACTCTACGGCCGCGAGCAGATGCACAGCATTGGCCTGATCAACGCGCACTTCTGGCTGGCCACCATCGGCACCGTGCTGTACATCGCCTCGATGTGGGTCAACGGCATTACCCAAGGCCTGATGTGGCGCGCCATCAACGATGACGGCACCCTCACCTACTCCTTCGTCGAAGCCCTGCAGGCCAGCCACCCTGGCTACATCGTCCGCGCCCTGGGCGGTGCGTTCTTCGCCAGCGGCATGCTGCTGATGGCCTACAACGTATTCCGTACCGTACGTGCCGCCAACCCGGCACAGGCTGAAGAGGCCGCCAAGATCGTCGTTGTGGGAGCGCACTGATGAAGCATGAAGCCGTCGAGAAGAACATAGGCCTGCTGGCCTTCTTCATGGTCATCGCCGTGAGCGTCGGTGGCCTGACCCAGATCGTCCCGCTGTTTTTCCAGGACGTCACCAACAAGCCGGTCGAGGGCATGAAGCCGCGCACCGCGCTGGAGCTGGAAGGCCGCGATATTTACATCCGCGAAGGCTGCGTGGGCTGCCACTCGCAGATGATCCGCCCGTTCCGTGCCGAAACCGAGCGTTACGGCCACTACTCGGTAGCCGGTGAGAGCGTGTGGGACCATCCGTTCCTGTGGGGTTCCAAGCGCACCGGGCCGGACCTGGCCCGCGTCGGTGGCCGCTACTCCGATGACTGGCACCGTGCGCACCTGTACAACCCGCGCAACGTGGTACCGGAATCGAAGATGCCGTCCTACCCGTGGCTGGTCGAGAACAAGCTCGACGGCAAAGACACCGCGAAGAAGATGGAAGTGCTGCGCACACTCGGCACCCCGTACACCGACGCCGACATTGCCGGCGCTCGTGACGCGGTCAAGGGCAAGACCGAAATGGACGCCATCGTCGCGTACCTGCAGGGTCTTGGCACCATCATCAAAAGCAAACGGTGACACTGATGGATATCGGGATGATTCGCGGCCTGGGCACCGTCGTGGTGATGGTGGCCTTCGTGGGCCTGGCGCTGTGGGTGTTCAACCCACGGCGTAAAAAGGACTTCGACGAAGCGACCCAACTGCCCTTCGCGGATGACCCCGAGGCCACCCGGCACGTCGAGCAAGCAAAAGCTTCTGGGAGCAAACAACAATGACAACCTTCTGGAGTCTGTACGTTACCGTCCTGACCCTGGGCACCATCTTCTCGTTGACCTGGCTGCTGCTGTCGACCCGCAAGGGCCAGCGCGAAGAGGTTACCGACGAAACCGTCGGGCATGCCTTCGATGGCATCGAGGAGTACGACAACCCGCTGCCGAAATGGTGGTTCTGGCTGTTCGTCGGCACCATCATCTTCGCCCTCGGCTACCTGGTGCTGTACCCGGGCCTGGGCAACTGGAAAGGCATCCTGCCGGGCTATTCGTACCTGGATAACGACAAGCAGACCGAGTTTTCCAACGGCCAGCCGGGCTGGACCGGCGTGCACGAGTGGGAAAAGGAAATGGCCAAGGCCGACGCCCGCTTCGGGCCGATCTTCGCCAAGTTCGCGGCCATGCCCATCGTGGATGTGGCCAAGGACCCGCAGGCATTGAAAATGGGCGCGCGGCTGTTCGCCTCCAACTGCTCGGTGTGCCACGGTTCCGACGCCAAGGGCGCCTTCGGCTTCCCCAACCTCACCGACAATGACTGGCGCTGGGGCGGCGAGCCGGAAACCATCAAGACCACCATCATGGGCGGGCGCCATGGCGTGATGCCGGCCTGGGCCGAAGTAATCGGTGACCAGGGCGTGGCCGATGTGGCTGCATTCGTGGTCAGCAAACTCGATGGCCGCACATTGCCTGAGGGCGCGAAAGCCGATGTCGAGAACGGGCAGAAGATCTTTGCTGCCAACTGCGTGGCCTGCCACGGGCCGGAAGGCAAAGGTACACCCGCCATGGGCGCACCGAACCTGACCCACCCGCAGGCGTTCATCTACGGTTCGAGCTTTGCCCAGCTGCAGCAGACCATTCGTTATGGCCGCCAGGGGCAGATGCCGGCCCAGGAACAGCTGCAGGGCAACGACAAGGTGCACTTGCTGGCGGCTTATGTTTACAGCCTGTCGCACCAGGCTGAACCGGCCAAGGCTGAGTAAGGCAGGCCTGGCCTCTTCGCGGGTAAACCCGCTCCTACACAGGATCCTTGTAGGAGCGGGTTTACCCGCGAAGAGGCCGGTACTGGCACAGCATTTCTCGCAGGCAAGTGACCTGGATCAATTGACACCCGCCATAACACGTTTCATACCACGAACCCAACGCGACTAAAGGTCGCAGTGCGATCCCATACCGCCCTCAGCGGCGTATCATGGACCGCAGAGCGCTAGCAGATTGCGCGAGACTGCGGCCCGCACGCACAGGCCGCGGCGTTTCTCCACTGCCGTGGGACTTGATGATGAGCAAGCAAATTCCGGTACATGATGTCACCCCGCCTGCCAGCAAAGGGAAGGATTCCGTCGACCTCTACGCTTCCCGGGAAAAGATCTACACCCGCGCCTTCACCGGCCTGTTCCGTCGCCTGCGCATGGTCGGGGGTGCCGCACTGTTCCTGCTGTACTTCGGCACCGTGTGGCTGAACTGGGGTGGTCACCAAGCTGTGTGGTGGAACCTGCCCGAACGCAAGTTCTACATCTTCGGCGCTACCATCTGGCCGCAAGACTTCATCCTGCTCTCGGGCATTCTCATCGTCGCCGCCTTCGGCCTGTTCTTCATCACGGTGTTCGCCGGCCGGGTGTGGTGCGGCTACACCTGCCCGCAAAGCGTGTGGACCTGGATTTTCATGTGGTGCGAAAAGGTCACCGAAGGTGACCGCAACCAGCGCATGAAGCTCGACAAAGCCCCCATGAGCGGCAACAAGTTCCTGCGCAAATTCGCCAAGCACAGCCTGTGGCTGCTGATCGGCTTTGTCACCGGCATGACCTTCGTCGGCTACTTCTCGCCGATCCGTGAACTGGTGATTGAATTCTTCACCGGCCAGGCCGATGGCTGGGCTTACTTCTGGGTCGGCTTTTTCACCCTCGCCACTTACGGCAACGCCGGCTGGCTGCGCGAACAGGTGTGCGTGTACATGTGCCCCTATGCACGCTTCCAGAGCGTGATGTTCGACAAGGACACGCTGATCGTGTCCTACGACCCACGCCGTGGCGAAACCCGCGGGCCACGAAAAAAGGACGCTGACTACAAGGCCCAAGGCCTGGGCGACTGCATCGACTGCACCATGTGCGTGCAGGTCTGCCCTACCGGCATCGATATCCGTGACGGCCTGCAGATCGAGTGCATTGGCTGCGCCGCCTGTATCGATGCCTGCGACAGCATCATGGACAAGATGAACTACCCCAAAGGCCTGATCAGCTACACCACCGAACACAACCTGTCCGGACAGAAGACCCACATGCTGCGCCCGCGCCTGATCGGCTATGCCGTGGTACTGCTGGTGATGATGATCGGGCTGGCGACGGCCTTCGCCACCCGTTCGCTGGTCGGCTTCGACGTCAGCAAAGACCGTGTGCTGTACCGCGAAAACGCCCAGGGCCGGATCGAGAACGTGTACAGCCTGAAGGTGATGAACAAGGACCAGCGCGATCACGTCTACGTGCTGGACGCGGCCGGCCTGCCGGACCTCAAGCTCGAAGGCCAACGCGAAATCCGCGTGGCAGCCGGTGATATCGTCAGCCTTCCCGTGCAGCTGTCGGTTGCCCCCGAGAAACTGCCATCGACCACCAACGAAATCACCTTCATCCTCAAGAGCGCCGACGACAGTGACGCCCAGGTTGAAGCCAAGAGCCGTTTCATCGGCCCACAGATCCGCTAAGAGAGATAACGCACAATGCCTGCCGCCACCGCCGCCAGCCCCTGGTACAAGCACCTCTGGCCCTGGATCATCATCGGCATCCTCACCACCTCGGTGTGCCTGAGCCTGACCATGGTCAGCATCGCTGTGCATAACCCGGACAACCTGGTGAACGACAACTACTACGAGGCCGGCAAAGGCATCAACCGCTCACTGGACCGTGAATTGCTGGCGCAGAAGCTAGGCTTGAAGGCCAGTGTGCACCTCGATGAGCTGACTGGCGAAGTGGACCTGCGTCTGACCGGTAACAGCGACCCGCAAAGCCTGGATCTGAACCTGATTTCGCCAACCCAGCCAGAGAAAGACCGCAAGGTGCTGCTAAGCCGGGTAGAAGCAGGGCGCTATGTGGGGCAGCTGGAAGACAAGGTCGACGGGCGCCGCTTTGTCGAACTGCTGGGTAGCGAAGGGGGCCAGGTGTGGCGCTTGTTCGAAGAGGAAAAAGTGGCGCATGGTGTGACCTTGCAGCTGGGTGATGAAGCACTGCAAGGCGCCGAACACCAATAGTCGTACCACTTCTCCCTGTGTAGGAGCGGGCTTGCCCGCGAATGCGATAGCTCAGGCAACGTTGTTTTCAGGCCTGACGCATTCGCGGGCAAGCCCGCTCCTACAGGTTTCGATTCAGGCCGGCCGATCTGTAAGGCAATGACGCAATGACCCAACCCACCCCCTGCTACCACTGCGCCCTGCCCGTCCCCGCCGGCAGCCGCTTCACCGCCGTGGTCCTCGGCCAGCCCCGGCAGTTCTGCTGCCCAGGTTGCCAGGCGGTGGCCGAGTCGATCGTCGCTGGAGGCCTGGAGCACTACTACCAGCACCGCAGTGACGCTAGCGCCAACCCCGAAGCCCTGCCCAGGCAGTTGCAGGACGAGCTGGCCCTTTACGACCGCAGTGACGTGCAACAAACCTTCGTCCGCCACCAGGGCGAGCTGGCCGAAACCACCCTGCTGGTCGAAGGCATCAGTTGCGCTGCCTGCGGGTGGCTGATCGAAAAGCACTTGCGCAACCTGCCCGGTGTCGCCGAAGCGCGCCTGAACCTGTCCAATCACCGCCTGTTGCTGAACTGGGATGACCAGCAGCTACCGCTGTCGCGCCTGCTCGCCGAGCTGCGACAGATCGGCTACGCCGCCCACCCCTATCAGCCCGACAAGGCCACCGAGCAGCTGGCCCGGGAAAACCGTAGCGCCTTGCGCCGCCTGGGCGTGGCCGGGCTGCTGTGGTTCCAGGCAATGATGGCAACCATGGCAACCTGGCCGGAGTTCAACATCGACCTGTCGCCCGAACTGCACACCATTCTGCGCTGGGTTGCGCTGTTCCTCACCATCCCCATCGTGTTCTATAGCTGCGCGCCATTCTTCAAAGGCGCGGCACGCGACCTGCGCACCCGCCACCTGACCATGGACGTTTCAGTGTCGCTGGCCATTGGCCTTGCCTTCAGCGCTGGCATCTGGACGGCCATCACCGGCAGCGGCGAGCTGTATTTCGACACCGTGGGCATGTTCGCCCTGTTTCTCCTCACCGGCCGCTACCTGGAACGCCGAGCCCGAGAACGCACGGCTGCGGCCACTGCGCAGCTGGTCAACCTGCTGCCGGCCTCGTGCCTGCGCCTGGACGCCTTCGGCCGCAGCGAGCGCATCCTCCTTGGCGAACTGCACTGCGGTGACACCGTGCAAGTCCTGCCAGGCGCGGTAATCCCGGCCGACGGGCGTATCGTAGAAGGCCGCTCCAGCGTCGACGAATCACTGCTAACCGGCGAATACCTGCCACAGCCCCGCCAAGTAGGCGAACGGGTCACCGGCGGCACGTTGAACGTCGAAAGCACCCTTAACGTGGAAGTCGAAGCCCTCGGTCACGATTCACGGTTATCGGCCATCGTCCGCCTGCTGGAGCGCGCCCAGACCGAAAAACCGCGCCTGGCGGAAATTGCCGACCGCGCCTCGCAGTGGTTCCTGCTGTTTTCGCTGCTGGCCGCCGTTGCCATCGGCCTGTGGTGGTGGCACCTGGACCCGACGCGGGCGTTCTGGATCGTGCTGGCGATGCTGGTGGCAACCTGCCCCTGTGCGCTGTCGCTGGCCACGCCAACTGCGCTTACGGCCGCCACCGGCACCTTGCACAAGCTCGGCCTGCTGGTGACCCGCGGCCATGTGCTGGAAGGCCTGAACCAGATCGACACGGTAATCTTCGACAAGACCGGCACACTGACCGAGGGCCGCCTGGCCTTGCGCAGCATTCGCCCGCTCGGCAGCCAGGCAGCCGACCGCTGCCTGGCCCTTGCCGCCGCGCTGGAAAACCGCTCCGAGCACCCCATCGCCCGCGCCTTCGGTCGTACCGCCACGCCTGCCGATGATGTGCAGACCATACCTGGCCTGGGCCTGGAAGGGCTGGTGGACGGGCAGCGCCTGCGCATTGGCCAGGCCACCTTCGTCTGCGCCTTGAGCGGCGCGCAGACCCCCGCCGTGCCGGAGCCGCGCGGCCAATGGCTGCTATTGGGCGACCGCCAGGGGCCATTGGCCTGGTTTGGCCTGGACGACCGTCTGCGCGACGATGCCCCGGCCCTGCTCGCTGCCTGCAAGGCACGTGGCTGGCGCACGCTGCTGCTGTCGGGCGACAGCTCGCCAATGGTTGCCGAAGTGGCCGCACAACTGGGCATCGACCAGGCCATTGGCGGCCTGCGGCCAGACGACAAGCTTGACCGGCTGAAAGCCCTGCAGGCACAGGGGCGCAAAGTGCTGATGCTCGGCGACGGTGTCAACGATGTGCCGGTGCTGGCCGCCGCCGACATCAGCATCGCGATGGGTAGCGCCACCGACCTTGCCAAGACCAGCGCCGATGCCGTACTGCTGTCCAACCGCCTGCAGGCGCTGGTGCAGGCCTTCGACCTGGCCCGTCGAACGCGGCGCAACATCCTCGAGAACCTGCTGTGGGCGACCCTGTATAATGGCCTGATGTTGCCGTTTGCCGCGCTCGGCTGGATCACGCCGGTGTGGGCCGCCATCGGCATGTCGGTCAGCTCGCTGATCGTGGTGCTCAATGCCCTGCGCCTGACCCGTATGCCCGTGGCCTCTGGCCCGCCGCCCCACGAAGCCCCTTTACCCGGGAGGAAGTCGCCATGCCCGCCCTCTATGTCATGATTCCGGCAGCCCTGCTGCTGGTCGGCGTGGCCGTGTACATCTTCTTCTGGGCGGTAGACAGCGGCCAGTACGACGACCTTGAAGGCCCCGCCCACAGCATCCTGTTCGACGATCAGGACCCGCGCCACCAGGCGGCCGTGAAGCCTGACGACGCCCCGGCCGACACCGACAAGGAACCACCACCCCGTGCCTGACCTGCTTCCGCTGCTGGGCTCGGCACTGGTCCTTGGCCTGCTGGGTGGCGGTCACTGCCTGGGCATGTGCGGTGGCCTGATGGGCGCACTGACCTTGGCCATCCCCCCCGAACAACGCGGCAAGCGCCTGCGCCTGTTGCTGGCGTATAACCTGGGGCGCATTTTCAGCTATGCCTGCGCCGGCCTGTTGCTGGGCCTGGCAGGCTGGGCCGTGGCCAGCAGCCCGGCAGCGCTGGCGCTGCGGGTGGCTGCGGCGCTGCTGCTGATTGCCATGGGCCTGTACCTGGCCGGCTGGTGGAGCGGGCTGACCCGTATCGAGGCACTTGGCCGCGGGTTGTGGCGGCATATCCAGCCGCTGGCGTCGCGCTTGCTGCCAGTGTCCAGCCTGCCTCGGGCGTTGCTGCTGGGCGCCTTGTGGGGCTGGCTGCCGTGCGGTTTGGTTTACAGCACCCTGCTGTGGGCGGCCAGCCAGGGCAACGCCGGGTACAGCGCGGTGTTGATGCTCGCGTTCGGGGTGGGCACCTGGCCGGTGTTGCTGGCAACCGGGCTGGCTGCCGAACGGGTAAACGCCCTGTTGCGGCGACGCAGCGTGCGCGTGGCGGGCGGTGTGCTGGTGATGCTATTCGGTGTCTGGACCCTGCCGGGCCCACACCAGCACTGGCTGATGGGGCATTGACGGGGGCTGCAAGGCAGCCCCAATGCCCTTGATACAAATCAACACAGTTTCCTACAGACGGCCATAGACTCCGGTGCACTGCTGCTCTTTCCGGGGACTACCCTCATGCTCGACGAACTACGTTGGGATACCGACCTGATCCGCCGCTACGATCTCGCCGGGCCACGCTACACCTCTTACCCAACCGCCGTGCAACTGCACAGCGAGGTGGGTTCGTTCGACCTGCTCAACGCCCTGCGCGAGAGCCGACGGGCCGTGCGCCCGCTGTCGCTGTACGTGCATGTGCCGTTCTGCGCCAACATCTGCTACTACTGCGCCTGCAACAAGGTCATCACCAAGGACCGCGCGCGCGCCGCGCCCTACCTGCAGCGCCTGGAGCAGGAAATCCAGTTGATCGCCTGCCACCTGGACCCTAAACAACGTGTTGAACAGCTGCATTTTGGCGGAGGCACACCAACCTTCCTCAGCCATGTGGAACTGCGCCAACTGATGGCCACCCTGCGCCAGCACTTCCACCTGCTGGACGACGATTCCGGCGACTACGGCATCGAGATCGACCCTCGCGAAGCCGACTGGTCGACCATGGGCCTGCTTCGCGAACTGGGCTTCAACCGCGTCAGCCTGGGTGTGCAGGACCTTGACCCGGCCGTACAGCGGGCGATCAACCGCCTGCAGAGCCTGGAGCAGACCCGCACCCTGATCGAGGCTGCCCGCACGCTACAGTTTCGCTCGGTCAACCTCGACCTGATCTACGGCCTGCCCAAGCAAACCCCGGAAGGCTTCGCCCGCACCGTCGAAGAGGTGATCCGCCTGCAGCCCGACCGCCTGTCGGTGTTCAACTATGCCCACCTTCCAGAGCGCTTCATGCCGCAACGGCGCATCGACAGCAACGACCTGCCCAGCGCCGCCGCCAAGTTGGAGATGCTGCACGCCACCATCGACCAACTGACCGCCGCCGGTTACCGCTACATCGGCATGGACCACTTCGCCCTGCCCGACGACGAACTGGCCATTGCCCAGGAAGAAGGCACCTTGCAGCGCAACTTCCAGGGCTACACCACCCACGGGCATTGCGACCTGATTGGCCTGGGCGTGTCGGCGATCAGCCAGATCGGCGACCTGTACTGCCAGAACAGCAGTGACCTCAGCACCTACCAGGACAGCCTGTCCAACGCCCAGCTGGCTACCCAGCGCGGCTTACTGTGCAACCACGACGACCGTATACGCCGGGCGGTGATCCAGCAGCTGATCTGCCATTTCGAGCTGGATTTCGAACCCATCGAACAGGCCTTCACCCTTGATTTTCGCGGTTACTTCAACGACCTCTGGCCCGAGCTGCTGACCTTGCAGCGCGACGGCCTGATCAGCCTGGACGACAAGGGTATTCGCATCCTGCCGGCCGGCCGGCTGCTGGCGCGCTCGGTATGCATGGTGTTCGACGCGTATCTGGCAATGCACAACCGCCAGCGTTTCTCGCGAGTGATCTGAAAAACAAGGCGTTCACCGCATGGACAAGCTTCCTTGTCAGGCACACTATGAGCACACAAGGACTCCCGGCAGGCCACCTGCCGGGGTTTCGCCAGCGCGCACCATCACCGCGCACACTGGCCTACACCCTGTGTCGTGAGTTACCCTTACGACTTATGTGTGCTTTCCCACAAGGATCGATTCAAATGTCCGAGCCAGTCAAACTGCGCCCACACAACCAGGCCCATTGCAAGGATTGCAGCCTGGCCCCCCTGTGCCTGCCTCTTTCGCTGAACCTGGAAGACATGGACGCACTGGATGAAATCGTCAAACGCGGGCGGCCGCTCAAGAAAGGCGAGTTTCTGTTCCGCCAGGGTGACAGTTTTGGCTCGGTCTACGCAGTACGTTCCGGGGCCCTGAAAACCTTCAGCCTCAGCGACAGCGGCGAAGAACAGATCACGGGCTTCCACCTGCCCAGCGAACTGGTCGGCCTGTCGGGCATGGATACCGAGGCCTACCCGGTATCGGCCCAGGCCCAGGAAACCACTTCGGTGTGTGAAATCCCCTTCGAGCGGCTTGACGAGCTTTCGGTGCAACTGCCGCAGCTGCGTCGCCAGCTGATGCGGGTAATGAGCCGCGAAATCCGCGACGACCAGCAAATGATGTTGCTGCTGTCGAAAAAGACCGCCGACGAGCGCATTGCCACCTTCCTGGTCAACCTGTCGGCGCGCTTCCGCGCCCGCGGCTATTCGGCCAATCAGTTCCGCCTGAGCATGTCGCGCAACGAAATCGGCAACTACCTTGGCCTGGCCGTAGAAACCGTGTCGCGGGTGTTCACCCGCTTCCAGCAGAACGGCCTGCTGCGCGCCGAGGGCAAGGAAGTGCACATTCTCGACCCGATCCAGCTGTGCGCGCTGGCCGGTGGTGCAATCGAGGCCTGAGGCCACGTTTAGCGGGTATACTTGGGCATTCGTTTTCCCAGGATACCCGCAACAATGCACAGCGACGCCTTCGACCTCAAAGCCCTGATCCGCCCGGTAGTGGACTTCCCCAAACCGGGTGTGATCTTCCGCGACATTACCCCGTTATTCCAGTCGCCACGCGGGCTGCGCTATGTGGCCGACCAGTTCATCGAGCGCTATGTCGAGGCTGAATTCAGCCACATCGGCGCCATGGACGCGCGGGGCTTCCTGATCGGCTCGATCATCGCCCACCAGCTGAACAAGCCGCTGATCCTGTTCCGCAAGCAGGGCAAGCTGCCGGCCGACGTGCTGAGCGAGGGTTACCAGACCGAGTACGGCGAGGCCTTCCTGGAAGTGCATGCCGACAGCCTGTGCGAAGGCGATTCAGTGTTGATCTTCGATGACTTGATAGCAACTGGCGGGACCCTGCTGGCGGCGGCCAACCTGGTGCGTCGTACCGGAGCGCAGGTGTTCGAGGCGGCGGCGATCATCGACCTGCCGGAACTGGACGGCTCGCGTCGGTTGCAGGCGGCCGGGGTGCCTACCTTCTGCCTGACCGAGTTTTCCCTCAGCGAGTACTGAGTGGGCTTTTGGGGCTGCTTTGCAGCCCCAATGAATCAGAGCGAAATGGGCCGGCGTCCTGCAAAGGCATGGGCCAGGGTACCGCCGTCCACCATCTCCAGCTCGCCGCCCAGGGGCACACCATGGGCAATCCGCGACGCTACCAGCCCTTTCTCGCTCAGTAACTGGGCAATGTAATGCGCCGTCGCTTCGCCTTCCACCGTCGGGTTGGTCGCCAGGATCACCTCGGTAAAGGTGCCCTGCTCTTCGATCCGCGCCATCAGCTGCGGAATACCGATCGCCTCAGGCCCCAGGCCATCCAGCGGCGACAGGTGCCCCTTGAGCACGAAGTAACGGCCACGGTAGCCCGTCTGCTCCACCGCATACACATCGGTCGGCCCCTCGACAACGCACAGCTGGGTGTCGTCACGGCGCGGGTCGGCACACTGTGGGCACAGCTCCTGCTCGGTCAGGGTGCGGCACTGACGGCAGTGGCCCACCCCATCCATGGCCTGGGTCAAGGCCTGAGCCAGGCGCAGCCCACCGCTGCGGTCGCGCTCGAGCAGTTGCAGGGCCATGCGCTGGGCGGTTTTCTGACCGACACCTGGCAAGATGCGCAGGCCGTCGATCAGTTGGCGGATGAGGGGGCTGAAGCTCATGGGAAAGGCCTGACAATTCAATAAGAGGCGGTTTATACCCAGCGAGGGCGGTGGCGTCAAATCAGGTCACCTTAAGTCTACGCGGCCTGCAGTTATATGAGCGCAATTGCCTTGCACAAAACTGGAAAGCCAGTGTGATCACTGTGGGAGATCACCCAGCCCTTCCGGGCTGCGCTGTCGCGCAGCAAACATGAGGTGTACGGCTTTAGATCCGCAGCGACGCTGACATTTTGAAAAAGAAAAGGCGGTTGGCCCGGTAGGGCCAGCCGCCTTTTGCTTTGTTAGGGTTCGTGTGCGCGGGACAGAGATCGTAGCCAGCACTGGTGTGTGTCCGCACACCCGCGTGGGAGAGTGATCCGCACGGTATCGGCGTGAAGTCCCTGTAGGCATCAGCTGATTCAGCTGTGACCACGTATGAGAGAGTGAACCCTTTCGCCACCGTGTGCCCCGCGCGCCCTTTATCCTGCGAGGATTCATCATGGCGCGCAAGCCTTCCAAGCAACGCTTTACCGTCGTCCATCCCGATTGCGCAGCGATCGATGTCGGTGGTCGAGAGCATTTCGTGGCGGTCGATCCCCGGCACGAAAATCCCGTCCAGTCGTTCACGTCCTTTACTGACGACCTGCTCAAGATGGCTAACTGGCTTGAAAGCCTGGGGATCAAGGTCGTTGCCATGGAATCCACGGGGGTTTATTGGATTCCAATTTACGAGATTCTCAGCGAGCGCGGTTTTGAGGTTTATCTCGTCAATGCCAGAGCAACTCGGCAAATCACGGGCCGTAAATCAGATGTGCTGGATTGCCAGTGGATTTGGCAGCTGATGACTCATGGACTGCTCAGAGGCGCATTCCGCCCCGATGATCTGACCTGCTGCGTCCGGTCATTGGTCAGGCAGCGTGCTTCCAAAGTGAAAGACCAGGCGCAGACGCTGAACCGGATGCAAAAGGCCATGAGCCAAATGAACATCCAGCTGGCCAATGTCATCAGTGATATTTCCGGCGTAACTGGCATGAAGATTTTGCGAGCCATCTGCGCAGGTGAACGGGACCCAGTGCAACTGGCTGAACTGACCGACCGCCGCATCAAGGCAGGCAAGGAGGCTGTCGCTCGGAGTCTTCATGGCAATTGGCGACGCGAGCATTTGCATGCGCTAACTCAGGAATTGGCTGCCTATGACTTCCTGGAGCAGCAAATTGCTGATTGTGACGACGCCATAAAAGCCGCGTTAGAGCAGTTGCCGGTGCTGCAAAACAAGCCAGAGCCATCCAATAAGCCTTTACGGAGCCCGCACCGAAACGGTGCCCAACAGACTGAACTGCATCAGACATTATGGAAAGTTCTTGGCGTGGACCTAACCGCAATTCCAACCATTGGGGTGGACACTGCATTAGTGCTGGCAGGGGAGATCGGTACAGATCTATCACGTTTCCCGTCCTCACAGCACTTCTGCTCTTGGTTGGGACTGGCTCCCCCTACTCGAATTTCCGGCGGTCATCGACTGGCAGGTGGTGGGCCAAAAATAGTCAATCGAGCAGCTCAAGCACTCAAGCAGGCTGCATCCAATGCCCGTAACGACAAGGGTTTCATTGGTGCATCGCACCGAGCCAGACTGACTCGAATGGATACCAGCTGCGCCATCAAGGCCACTGCGCATCAGTTGGCACGTCTGGTGTACAACCTTTTAACCAAGAAGCAGGCTTATGTTGAAAAAGGTCTTGAGGAGTTCGAAACCAGAAGCCAGGACCGGCAGGTCCGGGCTTTGCTCCGCAAAGCCCGGAAACTGGGGTATCAGCTGGTGGCCGCTTGAGTGCTTAGAAAACAGTGGGTTGTATTTTGTTTGATGAGAGGTGGTGGGCCAAAAATAGTCAATCGAGCAGCTCAAGCACTCAAGCAGGCTGCATCCAATGCCCGTAACGACAAGGGTTTCATTGGTGCATCGCACCGAGCCAGACTGACTCGAATGGATACCAGCTGCGCCATCAAGGCCACTGCGCATCAGTTGGCACGTCTGGTGTACAACCTTTTAACCAAGAAGCAGGCTTATGTTGAAAAAGGTCTTGAGGAGTTCGAAACCAGAAGCCAGGACCGGCAGGTCCGGGCTTTGCTCCGCAAAGCCCGGAAACTGGGGTATCAGCTGGTGGCCGCTTGAGTGCTTAGAAAACAGTGGGTTGTATTTTGTTTGATGAGAGTTGGCGGATGAGGGGGCTGAAGCTCATGGGAAAGGCCTGACAATTCAATAAGAGGCGGTTTATACCCAGCGAGGGCGGTGGCGTCAAATCAGGTCACCTTAAGTCTACGCGGCCTGCAGTTATATGAGCGCAATTGCCTTGCACAAAACTGGAAAGCCAGTGTGATCACTGTGGGAGATCACCCAGCCCTTCCGGGCTGCGCTGTCGCGCAGCAAACATGAGGTGTACGGCTTTAGATCCGCAGCGACGCTGACATTTTGAAAAAGAAAAGGCGGTTGGCCCGGTAGGGCCAGCCGCCTTTTGCTTTGTTAGGGTTCGTGTGCGCGGGACAGAGATCGTAGCCAGCACTGGTGTGTGTCCGCACACCCGCGTGGGAGAGTGATCCGCACGGTATCGGCGTGAAGTCCCTGTAGGCATCAGCTGATTCAGCTGTGACCACGTATGAGAGAGTGAACCCTTTCGCCACCGTGTGCCCCGCGCGCCCTTTATCCTGCGAGGATTCATCATGGCGCGCAAGCCTTCCAAGCAACGCTTTACCGTCGTCCATCCCGATTGCGCAGCGATCGATGTCGGTGGTCGAGAGCATTTCGTGGCGGTCGATCCCCGGCACGAAAATCCCGTCCAGTCGTTCACGTCCTTTACTGACGACCTGCTCAAGATGGCTAACTGGCTTGAAAGCCTGGGGATCAAGGTCGTTGCCATGGAATCCACGGGGGTTTATTGGATTCCAATTTACGAGATTCTCAGCGAGCGCGGTTTTGAGGTTTATCTCGTCAATGCCAGAGCAACTCGGCAAATCACGGGCCGTAAATCAGATGTGCTGGATTGCCAGTGGATTTGGCAGCTGATGACTCATGGACTGCTCAGAGGCGCATTCCGCCCCGATGATCTGACCTGCTGCGTCCGGTCATTGGTCAGGCAGCGTGCTTCCAAAGTGAAAGACCAGGCGCAGACGCTGAACCGGATGCAAAAGGCCATGAGCCAAATGAACATCCAGCTGGCCAATGTCATCAGTGATATTTCCGGCGTAACTGGCATGAAGATTTTGCGAGCCATCTGCGCAGGTGAACGGGACCCAGTGCAACTGGCTGAACTGACCGACCGCCGCATCAAGGCAGGCAAGGAGGCTGTCGCTCGGAGTCTTCATGGCAATTGGCGACGCGAGCATTTGCATGCGCTAACTCAGGAATTGGCTGCCTATGACTTCCTGGAGCAGCAAATTGCTGATTGTGACGACGCCATAAAAGCCGCGTTAGAGCAGTTGCCGGTGCTGCAAAACAAGCCAGAGCCATCCAATAAGCCTTTACGGAGCCCGCACCGAAACGGTGCCCAACAGACTGAACTGCATCAGACATTATGGAAAGTTCTTGGCGTGGACCTAACCGCAATTCCAACCATTGGGGTGGACACTGCATTAGTGCTGGCAGGGGAGATCGGTACAGATCTATCACGTTTCCCGTCCTCACAGCACTTCTGCTCTTGGTTGGGACTGGCTCCCCCTACTCGAATTTCCGGCGGTCATCGACTGGCAGGTGGTGGGCCAAAAATAGTCAATCGAGCAGCTCAAGCACTCAAGCAGGCTGCATCCAATGCCCGTAACGACAAGGGTTTCATTGGTGCATCGCACCGAGCCAGACTGACTCGAATGGATACCAGCTGCGCCATCAAGGCCACTGCGCATCAGTTGGCACGTCTGGTGTACAACCTTTTAACCAAGAAGCAGGCTTATGTTGAAAAAGGTCTTGAGGAGTTCGAAACCAGAAGCCAGGACCGGCAGGTCCGGGCTTTGCTCCGCAAAGCCCGGAAACTGGGGTATCAGCTGGTGGCCGCTTGAGTGCTTAGAAAACAGTGGGTTGTATTTTGTTTGATGAGAGCGGGCATGCCCGCGAAGCAGGCTGCACAGTGGATGGCACGGGCTTCGCCCGTGTTCGCGGGCATGCCCGCCCCCATAGTGATCGTGCAAAAATTTCAAAGTTCGAGCACAACAGTTGTACCCGACATAAAAAAGCAGACCGCGCCTGGGTTGAAATCTACGTAAAAAAAACGCCGCTGATATCAGCGGCGGTTTTGAGTATCGCAATGCCCTTAGAACGGCATCTTGAAGCCTGGCGGCAGCTGCATGCCGGCGGTCATGCCGCCCATCTTTTCCTGGCTGCTTTGCTCAACCTTGCGCACTGCGTCGTTCAGCGCAGCGGCAATGAGGTCTTCCAGTACTTCCTTGTCATCTTCATCAGTCGACATCAGGCTCTGGTCGATGCTGACGCGCTTGACGTCGTGACGACCGGTCATCACCACGCTCACCAGCCCGCCACCGGACTGACCGGTGACTTCGGCGTTGGCCAGTTCTTCCTGCATCTTCTGCATTTTTTCCTGCATCTGCTGGGCCTGCTTCATCAGGCCGGCCATGCCACCTTTCATCATGGGGTATACCTCGATTGGGTCATGTGATGCGGCCCGGCACCGGGCCGGCCGCATGGTTATCCGTTACTGGCCCTGGCTGACCAGGGCTTCTACAGGCTCAATAGTATCCTGCCGCACCTTGGCGCCGAACAACTTGATCATCTGCTGGATCAACGGATCCTGCTCGATCGAAGCAACTGCATCCTGCTGGCGCTCGGCACGCTTGCGCGCTGCGGCCTGAGCCGGGGTTTCCTGCTCGGGCAGGATCAGCTCGATCCGCAGGTTCAGCGTGCGCCCCAGGTGCTGGTTGAGCGCTTCGTTCAGGCGCCGCTGCTGGGTCGCGTTGAACAGTGCCCCCTGGCCCGGGTCCAGATGCAGCAGCCAGTCGTCGCCATCGGCGGCAATCAGTGTACAGTTTGCCGCGATGTTGCCTGTCATCCCTGACACAGGCAACTGTGGGAATAATTCCAGCCATTGCAAGGCCAGGCCGGTGGCCGGTTTGGCTGCCGGCAACGGTTCGGCAGCCGGTTTGGACACGTCTTCCTGAACATGTTCGGCCAACTCGTCCAGGTAGCTGAAACCTGCCGGATCGCTTTCGCCGCCGTAATAGTCTTCGTCCAACGGTGGCTCATCGTCCCGGTCCATCCCCACGGCAGCGTAGGCAGACGGGTCGAAAGGCGGCTCGTCGTGTGCCGGGGCGGCCTGTGGGGGCGCCACCGGGGCAACAGGCTCGGGCGCAGGTGCCGGTTCAGGCGCGGGTTCGGCCGCTAACGGCGCGGGTGCAACGGCAGGCTCTTCCCACGGCAGGTCGACCACTTCGGCAACAGGCTCAGGTACGGAGATGGCCTCGGCTTCGGCCTTCAGCTCAACATCTGCCTCGGCCTCCGGTTCATGATCAGCCGTCGCGGGTGCAGGCACCTCCAGCTGCGAGGCTTGCGCTACAGGCTCCGCCGGCACAGCCGCAACAGGCGATGAAAGCGCGACCGGCGCCGCGGCTGCCACCTGCCCTGCAGGATCAGCTGTGGCCTGGCTGATCCCCGTTGGCTTTAGCACCGGCTTCGGTGCGTCGTCCGTGTCTGCCGGGCGGAACGCCAGCATACGCAGCAGCACCATCTCGAAGCCACCGCGCGGGTCCGGTGCAAGGGGCAGGTCACGACGGCCAATCAGGCCCATCTGATAATAGAACTGCACATCCTCGGCCGGCAGCGCCGATGCCAGCGCCAATACCCGCTCGCGATCACCCTGGCCGTTGTCTACCGCTTCGGGCAGCGCTTGGGCAATGGCTACACGGTGCAGCACATTGAGCATTTCGGCCAGAACACCCGACCAGTCCGGCCCTTGCTCGGCCAGGTTACGCACGGCCTCCAGCAAAGCCCTGGCATCGCCTTCGAGCAGTGCCTGCAAGACGCCATACACCTGGCCATGGTCGAGGCTACCCAACATGGCACGCACATCGGCGGCCAGTACCTTGCCTTCACCAAAGGCGATGGCCTGGTCGGTCAGGCTCATGGCATCACGCATGGAGCCATCGGCCGCACGGCCCAGCAGCCACAGGGCATCTTCCTCGAACGGCACGTTCTCGGCGGCCAGTACGTGACTGAGGTGCTCCACCACCCGCTCCGGGCTCATGTTCTTCAACGAGAACTGCAGGCAGCGCGACAGGATGGTGGCCGGCAGCTTCTGCGGGTCGGTGGTGGCGAGGATGAACTTGACGTAGGGCGGCGGCTCTTCCAGCGTCTTGAGCAAGGCGTTGAACGAGTGGGTCGAGAGCATGTGCACTTCGTCGATCAGGTAGACCTTGAAGCGCCCACGGCTGGGGGCGTACTGCACGTTATCGAGCAGTTCGCGAGTGTCCTCTACCTTGGTACGGCTGGCGGCGTCGATCTCGATCAGGTCGACGAAACGGCCTTCGTCGATCTCACGGCACACCGAACAGGTGCCACAGGGCGTGGAGGTGATGCCGGTTTCACAGTTCAGGCACTTTGCGATAATACGGGCGATGGTCGTCTTGCCCACGCCGCGGGTACCGGTGAACAGGTAGGCATGGTGCAGGCGCTGGTTGTCCAAGGCATTGATCAAGGCCTTGAGCACATGGGTCTGGCCGACCATTTCGCGGAACGAGCGCGGACGCCATTTTCGTGCAAGAACCTGATAACTCATCGAAAAACCATCGTAGCCTGATCGAGCGGAAGATCGCTAATGCTAGCGGAGCGGGGGCAAAATTGCACCCTGCGCAACTCGTCTAAGCTTGGAATGGCGCATTGTCCAGGGAGGATTGCCTTTGCGAAGACTGCTGGCCCTTTTACTGCTGTGGTCTACAAACAGCCTGGCTGACCAGCCGGTGCTGCGCTTTTCCGTCGTCGAGAGCTGGAGCATGCCGCTGGTACGCATCGAAGGCGATCAGCCAGTGGAGGGATTGCTTTACGACCTGATGCAAGCCGTTGCCAGGCAAGTGGGCGCTAGCCCCAAGTACCACGTCATGGCACGCCTGCGCCTGGAGGAGGCCATGAGCAGCGGCGATATTGATGTGCGCTGCCACGTCAGTACCCAATGGCTCAACGACCGCCCAAGGGATTTTGTGTGGAGTATCCCGCTGTTTCATCAGCGCGACGTACTGGTTGGCCGCGCTGGCGACAGCACCCCGTTACCCCCGGAGCAACTGCCACCTCAGGCGATCGGCACGGTGCTTGGCTACACCTATCCAACCCTGCAACCGCTGCTGGACCAAGGCCAGCTGCGCCGTGAGGACAGCCGCAGCCAGTTGCTGGTGCTGCAAAAGCTGCAGGCAGGCCGGTATCGCCATGCGGTAAGCAACCAGTTGTCGTTGCAGTGGTTCAACCAAGGGTTGCCAGCGGAGCAGCAATTGCAGGCGCTGGCAGTGCTGGACGAACAGGATTTGGGGTGCATGGTGCGCAACGATCCGGCGATACCGACTCAAGGGCTATTGCGGGCGCTGGCAAGAATGAAGCAGTCGGGGGAGATCGAGCGGATTTTGCAGCGGCATGGAGGGACGGGCGAGCCGGAGAGTATGTCTGTGGCCCAGCCCGAAATACCCAGCAAAATGCCGGCACACAGCCAGCGCAACTAACGGCCCTGCTCATTTCGCGAACGCTTGCGCAAACACTGTGGGAGCAACTGTCTTGCTCAATTTCTAAAAGCTGGCGCGATCCCTGTGGGAGCGGGCTTGCCCGCGAACACCGGCATAGCCGGTGCCATCCACCGCGTTATATTCTTCGCGGGCATGCCCGCTCCCACAGCGTTGAGCGGCACACTCACAATCTCTATCACAAACTCAATGTCACCGGCCTTTACGTTCAAACGCCAAGCTGACAGCATCCGCCTGCCCCCAGGCAATCTGCATGGCCCGCAACCCATGCTCCAATAACTGCCTGGCTTCTTCGTCCTGAATGCGCTCAAGCGCCCGCCGGCTATCACTGTAGGCGAACATCAGGTAGTGGGAAACATTCATCAACGCGAACCCCATCGGGACGATGCCTTTGCTGATCGCGCGGGAAAGGGATTTGCCTTGGGGAAGATCGAAGACGTGGGGGGCATCGGGGACCCGTTTTTCATGAGTTCACGATACCGGGCTGAGAGCACCCTTTCGCTTCCACACTTAGGGTGACAGTTGTACGCGGGGTGGAAGACCAGGGGTATGGCAAACCTGGCAGGCCCGAAGGCCTCCCACGCACAACCGTCATATCGACAGCCACCAAACCACCCAGGCTTCCACACCCGATCGCTGAACTGACAGCGACCGCGAAAGCCTAGTGGGCGAGGTTGACCGGAACAATCAGACGGGAGTCGACGGAACACGTAGGATAATTCGCTATGCCTGCCTGACGCGTAGGAGCTTTCCTAGACTGCTATCAGACCTATTTTAAAAGCAGACACTCTGATCATGTGCTTACTGTAATCGGGATCCCTGTCTTCACAGCAAAGCCCGTAAATACGCACTCAAGAACAACCCCACACCAAACACAAAATGCGTGACCAGGCTCTTCAGGCAGTTCCGCGCAGGTGTCGGCGTTCTGGACGCAAAGAACCCTGCCCCCATGGCCGGCTGCATGAAGCACAGCGGCGCCACGACTGTACCCATACCCACAACTACCGCAGGTAAAACAGTAGGCGATCGCAACCAGCCCTCCCCCACGATCACAAGCAGCAGCATCGCGAAAAGCACGCCGGTGGCGTAGTGAATCACCCATCCCCACGCCAACTCATTTCGCACCGGTTCCGCTTTGGCAATCGCTTGGTGCGAAGCACGCCCACCTAGCAGGTGCCCCGCCCAACGCCCGACCATGGCAAAGTTCAGCGTTGCCACACCCAACCGCCTCAGCAGCAGCCCCCACAGGTCCATCACTACTGTGGCGCCGATGCCAATCGGCAACGCAGCTAAAAACATAGCAGTAAACGTCATTGAACAAGCCCTCGAAAGTTGACAGTCCTTACCCATGCCGCGCAGCATAGAAGTTGAAGTCAACTTCAAGTCAAGGGCCCGAAATGGACATTGCCGACGTCGCCAAACGCACAGGCGTACCTGCATCGACACTCCGCTACTACGAGAAGAAAGGCTTGCTCAAGTCCCTGGCCGAGCGCGGCCAGCGACGACAGTTTGCAGCCGATGTGGCGGACAGGCTGGCGCTGATCGCCCTGGGGCAGGCTGCGGGGTTTTCGTTGGATGAAGTCGGGGCGATGTTGGTGGACCTGCAGGTCGACCGGCAGATGCTGAATGCCAAGGCAGACGAACTTGACGCGCGGATCAGGCGCTTGCAGGCCATGAGCAAGGGGTTGCGCCATGCAGCTCAATGCCCTGAGAAAGATCATCTGGCATGCCCGAAATTTCAGCGGCTGATGAAGCTGTCGGCGGCGGGAGCACTGGGCGAAAAGCAGGAAAGAACGAAAGCGTTCGTTACAGATTGAGGTTTTCCGACCCCGGAAATGGAGGCGGCCCCACCAGCCACACCCCGGCACTCGATGTTCCCGCTATGGCTGCTCCCTTCCGGGCCTGACCAGGTTAACGGGTAATCAATGCGGGGGGACCGATGGGGCCACCACTACATGCCTCGCTGAGCAGCGAGTGGCGCCATTGTACCGGTCTTGCGAGCAGATACAACCTCCGGGGCGAGAAAAAGTCATCATTTCTCAATGACTTGTCAGAGTCGAGACGGCCTGGACGGGCCTCTCGCGGGTAAACCCTCCCCACAGGCACCGCTTGAATGTCGCAAGCAGCACCGTCCCTGTGGGAGCGGGCTTGCCCGCGAAGCAGGCGCCGCGATGGATGGCACCAGCTACGCCGGTGTTCGCGGGCACGCCCGCTCCCACAGGGCCGCGGATGCCTAGACCGCTATGCCCTGCTCAGCCAGGAAGGTAACGAAGGCATCTTCATCCAGCACCTTCACACCCAGCTCAGCAGCCTTGGCCAGCTTGGAGCCTGCCCCAGGCCCTGCCACCACGCAGTGGGTCTTGCCCGAAACGGAACCGGCTACCTTGGCCCCCAGGCTTTCCAATTTGTCCTTGGCAATGTCCCGGCTCATACGCTCTAGCGTCCCGGTCAAGACCCAAGTCTGCCCGGCCAGCGGCAAGCCTTCGGCTACCTTCTTCTCACAGCCCCAGTGCATGCCGAACGCCAGCAGCTGTGCCTCGATGTCCCGGGCCAGCTTCTGGTTCGCTTCATCCTTGAAGAACTCGCGCACCGCGTCAGCCTGCTTAGCCGCCAGGGCCTGGCGCAGGTCGATGCCGTCGGCGGCAATGATCTTGTCCAGGCTGTCGAGCCTGGCCACCAGCTTCTCGGCGCCGGTAGGGCCGACAGAGGCGATGTCGAGCTTGGCGATCATCCCGGCCAGGGTAGTGCTGGCAGCGAACTCGGCAGCCAGCTCGCCTTCGTCCTGCAACTGCATACCGCTGTCGAGCAGTTGCTGGATAACCTTCTGGTTGTGCTCGTCTTCAAAGAAGTTGTGGATCTCGTAGGCAACCTCCAGGCCGATGTCCGGCAGGTAGGTGAGCACCTGCGGCAGCGCCTGCTGCACGCGGGCCAGGCTACCCAGCGAGCGGGCCAGCACCTTGGCGGTCTCTTCGCCTACATCAGGAATGCCCAGGGCGTAGATGAAACGCGCCAGGCTCGGGCGTTTGCTTGCTTCAATGGCATCGAGCAACTTCCTGCTGGACACCTCGGCGAAGCCTTCAAGGCCGACGATCTGCTCGAACTGCAGCTTGTACAGGTCAGCCGGCGAGCCGATCAGGCCCTCATCCACCAACTGCTCGACGCTCTTCTCGCCCAGGCCGTCGATGTCCATAGCGCGGCGCGATACATAGTGAATGATCGCTTGCTTGAGCTGGGCGCCGCAGGCCAGGCGGCCGACACAGCGGTACACCGCGCCTTCGCTGGTGGTTTCCTTGCCTTTGCTGCGCTTTACCAGCCGGGTACGCTCGACCTGCGAGCCACAGACCGGGCATGCGCTTGGCACCTCTACCGGGCGGGCGTCTACCGGACGACGCTCAAGCACCACCTGCATCACCTGCGGGATCACATCACCGGCACGACGAATGATCACCGTATCGCCAATGCGCAGGCCCAGGCGGGCGATTTCGTCCATGTTGTGCAAGGTGGCGTTGGACACGGTCACACCGGCCACCTTGACCGGCTTCAGGCGCGCCACAGGCGTGACTGCACCCGTACGACCAACCTGGAACTCAACATCCAGCACCTCGGTCAGCTCTTCCATGGCCGGGAACTTGTGGGCAATCGCCCAGCGTGGCTCACGGGCGCGGAAGCCCAGCTCGCGTTGAGCGGCCAGGCTGTTGACCTTGAACACTACCCCGTCGATCTCATAAGGCAGGCTGTTACGCCGCTCGCCAATGTCACGGTAGTAGGCCAGGCACTCTTCGATGCCCGCAGCATGCTTGAGCTCGCGGCTGATCGGCAGGCCCCAGACCTTGAGTTGCTCGAGGATACCGATGTGGCTGTCGCCTATGCTCTCGGACACCTGGCCGACGCCATAACAGCAGAATTCCAGCGGGCGGCTGGCGGTAATTTTCGAATCCAGCTGGCGCAAGCTGCCAGCGGCAGCGTTGCGCGGGTTGGCGAAGGTCTTGCCACCGGCCTCGGCCTGGGCGGCATTGAGCCGGTCGAAGCCGGCCTTGCTCATGTACACCTCGCCGCGCACCTCCAGCACTGCCGGCCAGCCCTTACCCTGCAACTTGAGCGGGATGTTGCGCACAGTGCGTACGTTGGCACTGATGTCTTCGCCAGTGGTGCCGTCGCCACGGGTGGCACCCTGCACCAGCTGGCCGTCACGGTACAGCAGGCTCACGGCCAGGCCATCGAGTTTGGGTTCGCAGCTGTAGTCGACCGCGCCGGGCTGGTCGAGACCTTCTACCACACGGCGGCCGAACTCACGCAGGTCGGCTTCTTCGAAGGCATTGCCCAGGCTGAGCATGGGCACTTCGTGGCGCACTTGGCTGAACGCCGCCAAGGCAGCGCCGCCAACGCGCTGGGTGGGCGAGTCAGGGGTTACCAGGTGCGGGTGTTCGGCTTCCAGCGCCTTGAGCTCGTTGAACAGGCGGTCGTATTCAGCATCGGGCACGCTGGGCTCGTCGAGCACGTAGTAGCGATAGTTGTGCTGGTCGAGCTCGGCACGCAGTTCGAGGATACGGGATTCGGCGGTCATGGATTGTCTTCTCTTGCAAAGCAAAAGAGCAGCTTGGGGTGGTGCGTGGGGTTCTAGGGAGTCGTTGCCTGTGCCGGCCTCTTCGCGGGTAAACCCGCTCCTACAAAGGCATGTGGTGCCCTCGTAGGAGCGGGTTTACCCGCGAAGAAGCTGGCACAGGCAACGATGATGCCCGAACCGGCCAGCACGCCCTCAGGCTGCTCTTTCGTCTGGATCTGTCAGCGTTTCTGGGTCAGCGCGCGGCGCTCGAACTCGACGATACGCTGGCGATAGTGCTCGATGGTCTGGGCAGTCAGTACGCTGCGCTGGTCATCCTTGAGCTCACCGTTCAGTTCGTGGGCCAGCTTGCGTGCTGCGGCAACCATCACATCGAAGGCCTGCTTCGGATGACGCGGGCCCGGCAAACCGAGGAAGAAGCTCACAGCGCGGGTGCTGAAGTGGTCGATGTCGTCCAGGTCGAACACGCCAGGCTTGACTGCGTTGGCCATGGAGAACAGCACCTCGCCGTGACCGGCCATGCTCTCGTGACGGTGGAAGATGTCCATTTCGCCGAAGCGCAAGCCGCTTTCCAGGATGTTCTGCAGCAACGCCGGGCCCTTGAAGCCACCCTCGTCGCGGGAGATCACGCTGATGACCAGCACCTCTTCAGCGGGTGGCAACTCCTTGACGCTGCTGCTGGCAGGCGCTGCGCCGCTGCTACGGTTGTTGTCGGCGGCAAAGTCGTCATCGCTGTCAGCAAACAGGTCGGGCTCGCGTTGCTCGGCGCTCAGGTTCAGGTCACCCTGCTGCATATCGGCAGCCGCACTGGCACGCTTGCCGCGCTTACTGGCCTTGACCGGCTTGGGCTCACGCTCGCGATCACGCGAAGACGCGCTGAGCGAAGGCAGGTCGCTTTCGTCCAGCTCAGGCTCCTTGTGGGTATCGAGCACCCTCGGCGGGCCGAGCACCTCGGCACTGCCACCCTCTTCGTCCGGCAGGTTGGAATAACTACGATCCAGACGGAATTTCAACTTGCCTTTCCCGCCGCGCATGCGGCGCCAGCCGTCGAAAAGAATCCCGGCAATAACAATGATGCCGATAACGATCAGCCACTCGCGCAGACCGATTTCCATGTAATCCCGTGCCTCTATAAAAATATGCTTGAAAACAAAGGGTTCAAAGCCCTTTAACACGTGGCGCCAACTCTATGTTCTGACAGGCGTTTTACCCACGCAAAAAACGAGTGACATTAAGCTAGCACGACCAAAGACAACTTTACACCGTCTGTCGCACATGGCGGGGGCATTTCGCTACAGAATGTGCCCCTATCGTCGTACATCAAGCGTCGACCATGGCCATGGCCGCCTCCACATCAACCGCAACAAGGCGTGAACAACCCGGTTCATGCATGGTCACCCCCATCAATTGATCCGCCATCTCCATCGCAATCTTGTTATGGGTGATGTAGATGAACTGCACGCTTTCACTCATTTCCTTGACCAGACGCGCGTAGCGCCCGACGTTGGCATCGTCCAGCGGCGCATCGACCTCGTCGAGCATGCAGAACGGTGCGGGGTTCAACTTGAAGATGGCAAACACCAGCGCCAAAGCGGTCAGTGCCTTCTCGCCGCCGGACAGCAAATGGATGGTGCTGTTCTTCTTGCCCGGGGGGCGCGCCATGATCGTCACCCCTGTATCGAGTAGATCTTCGCCCGTCAGTTCCAGATAAGCGCTGCCACCACCGAAAACTTTTGGGAAAAGTGCCTGTAATCCGGCATTTATCTGATCAAAGGTATCCTTGAAGCGGTTGCGGGTCTCCTTGTCGATTTTGCGGATGACGTTTTCGAGGGTTTCCAGCGCTTCGACCAGGTCGGCGTCCTGGGCGTCCAGGTAACGTTTGCGCTCGGACTGCTGCTCGTATTCTTCGATGGCCGCCAGGTTGATCGCCCCCAGGCGCTGGATGCGCGCCTCAAGCTGCTCCAGCTCCTGTTCGGTACCCTGCTCGCTGGCCTCGGCTTCCAGGGTGGCGAGCACGCCTTGCAGGTCATAACCGTCGGCCAGCAACTGCTCTTGCAGGGTCTTGCGCCGCACATCCAGGCCCTGGCACTCCAGGCGCAGTTGCTCCAGTTGACCGCGCAGCAACTGGGCCTGCTGCTCGGCCTGGGTGCGGCGCTTTTCGGCATCGCGCAGTTCGCGGTCGGCTTCGTCCATGTGCAGGCGAGCCAGGCGCATTTCCTCGTCCACACTCATGCGCCGCTCCAGCAGTTCCTCCAGCTTCAGGCGCAGTTCTTCCTGCGGGGCTTCCCCCTCCTCCAGGTTCAGGCTCAGTTGCTCCTGGCGCTCGGTCAGGCGCGCAGCTTGCAGCTCCAGGCGCTCCAGCGCCTGGCGGGTAGAATCGTACTGGGCACGCAGCGACCCCAGGCGCACCGCCAGCTGGTGAGCGTGGTCCTTGTGCTGCCTAGCCTCCTGACGCACCCGATCGAGGCTTTCGCGCAGGGTATCGCGGCGGGCCATCAACTGTTCGCGCTGCTCGGTGTCCTGGGCCATGAGCTCCAGAGCCTCTTGTAGCAGCAGGCGTGCTTCGCCCAGTTGCTCGTGTTCCAGGGCGCGCTGTTCTTCCAGCTCGCCCAGCTCTTCGTGCAGGCGGCGGCGGCGCAGCTCGACCTGCTCGGCGCGCGCGCGGCTGGCCGAAAGACTGGCCTTCAGCTCGCCGTGCAGGCGGTTTTCATCCTGTGTGCGGCGGCGCAACTGTTCGCGCTGCTCCTCCAGGTCCAGTTGCTGCTCGCGCAGGGCCTGCAACTGTTGATCGAGCTGTTCCAGCGCCGCTTCCTGTTCCAGTTGCTCCTGGCCCAGGCGTTCGATTTCCTGGCCACGCGCCAGCACGCCGCCTTCGGCCTCGCCGCCCCGGCGCACCCGCAGGAAGTGCCGGCCGACCCAATAGCCATCGCGGCTGACCAGGCTCTGCCCTTCGCCGAGCGACCCGCGCTGCTCCAGTGCCTGGGCCAGGTCTTCCACAGGCCTGACCTGGCCCAGCCAGGGCGCCAGGTCGATACGGCCCTCGACCTTCTCCAGCAAGCTGCCGGGCAACGTCGCCCCCGCGCTGACGGCCAGCAGCAAGCGCAGTTCACCCTGCTCCAGGCCGGCAAAATCGAGGTCGTTGAAATCGTCCACCAGCACAGCCTGCAAATCGGCGCCAAGCACGGTCTCTACCGCCAGCTCCCAACCCGGCTCCACCCGCAAGCCTTCGGCCAGCCGCGGCTGTTGCTCCAGCCCTTGGCCGTGCAGCCATTGCGCAGCACCTGCGCCCGGCTCCAGGGCGGCCTGCTGCAAGGCTTCAAGCGAGGCCAGGCGCCCGCCCAGGCGCTGCAGGTCGCCCTGTGCCTGCTGTTGCGCCTGGGTGGCCTGCTGCAGTTGCTCGCGTGCGTTTTCCAGGCGCTCGATCACCTGCTCTTCGCAGAGCTGCAGTTCTTCCAGCAGCATTTCGCTGCTGGCCAGCTGCTCGGCCAGTTCGAGCATGGCAGCATCCTGGGGGTCGCTGCCCAGTTGTTCGCGCTCCTCGACCAACTTGCGCTGGCGCTCGGTCTGGCGCTCAAGGCTGGCTTCCAGCTGCTGCAATCGCGCCTGCTGCACTTCGGCCTGACGGCGCGGTTCGGCGGAACTGCTGTTGAAGCTGTCCCACTGCTCCTGCCAGCCGTGCATGCCCAGTTCGGCCTCTTCAAGCGCGGCAGCGGCTTCCTCGGCAGCCGCCAGGGTCATTTCCTGCTCGGGTTCAAGCATGGCCAGCTCTTCGCCCAGGGTCGCCAGCAAGGTGCGGTCGTGCCCCAGGTGCGATTCGGTTTCCAGACGTGTGCGCTCGGCTTCCTTGAAGTCGTCCTGCAACTGCCGCAGGCGCTGCTGGCCGTGCTGAATGCTCTGCTCGACCCGGGCGATGTCACCGGCAACCGAGTAGAAACGGCCCTGCACCTGATTGAAACGTTCGGACAGTTCGTGATGACCGTCGCGCAGGCGTTCGATGCTGGCATCGGCATTGCGCTGCTCGGCCACCAGCGCCTCGTGAGAAACGCCCTGATCGCCGATCACCGACTCGCGCTGGCGGACTTGTTCGTCCAGGCCTCGCCAGCGCAAGGCAGACAGGCGCGCTTTCATCTGGCGCTCCTGAGCCTTGTACTCACGGTACTTCTCGGCGGCCTGGGCCTGGCGATGCAGACGCTCCAGCTGGCGTTCGAGCTCTTCGCGCAGGTCGGTCAGGCGCGCCAGGTTTTCCTGAGTGCGACGGATGCGGTTCTCGGTTTCGCGGCGGCGCTCCTTGTATTTGGAAATGCCAGCCGCTTCCTCGATGAAGTTGCGCAGCTCCTCGGGCTTGGCCTCGATCAGCTTGGAGATCATGCCCTGCTCGATGATCGAGTAACTGCGCGGCCCCAGCCCCGTCCCGAGGAAGATATCGGTGATGTCACGCCGGCGGCATTTGGTGCCGTTGAGGTAATAGCTATTCTGCCCGTCGCGGGTAACCTTGCGGCGGATCGATATCTCGGCGTAGGCGGCATACTCGCCGACCAGAGTGGTTTCGCTGTTGTCGAACACCAGCTCGATACTGGCCTGGCTGACCGGCTTGCGGCCACTGGAGCCGTTGAAGATGACGTCGGTCATCGACTCGCCGCGCAGGTTCTTCGCCGAACTCTCGCCCATCACCCAACGCACCGCGTCGATGATATTGGACTTGCCGCAGCCGTTTGGGCCGACCACGGCCGCCATGTTGCTGGGGAAGTTGACCGTGGTCGGGTCGACGAACGACTTGAACCCGGCCAGGCGAATGCACTTCAGGCGCATCGGTCAGCCTCTGGCCAGTGCCGCCAGCACCAGTTCGCAGCTGCGCTGGCCATAGGCGGTGAGCACCTCACGAATGCGCGGCAGGTCGCGGGAGACCACGGCTTCGAGCAGGCGGGCGAACAGGTCGAGATAGTCGCTCATGTTGGCCTGGCGCTGGTCCAGCGACAGGTAATAGGCACGGCTCATGGCCGGCTGCAGGTTTTCCACGGTTTCCTGCAGGAACGGGTTGTCGGCGAACGGGTAGGCCGCACGCATGACCGCAAAACTGTCGGCGACGAAGGTCTTGATGTCGAGCTGGTCATGGGCACGCTGCAGCCGCTGCTGGATCTCCAGAAACGGGCGCAGGTCGGCTTCGGTGCGCCATTTTTGCGCAACCGCATTGCCCAGCAGGATGTAGAACTCGCCCATCAGCGAGCACAGGCTGCGAACGCTGCGCTCGTCCAGCACGGTCACATGGGCACCCCGGCGCGGCAGGATCGCCACCAGATGGCGGCGTTCGAGGATCAGCAGTGCCTCACGCACCGAGCCGCGGCTGACGTTGAGCGCCTGGGTAACCTTCTGCTCCTGGATACGTTCGCCTGGCGCCAGCTCGCCGCGAATGATGCGTTCGGCCAGGTAATCGGCAATCTGCTCGGAGAGGCTGTCCGGGGCCTTGAACGTCATGGTTTTCCTTCAAAATCATTGAACTGGGCACAAGGGGCGAATTGTAGCGTACTTGGGCGGTAGTCGCGCAGAGGGGCCAGGTGGTTTATTTGACCTGTCAGACAGCCACGCGCCCGGCGCGATCTATGCTTGGAATAGAGGCAGTGTGTTCGGCTGGGCATGGACATGTGCAATTTCTTGACCTTTGAGTCAGAAAAATATTGACCTGCTAGACAGGTCTTGCTTAGAGTCCGCCCAACAACAATAAAACCATTGCGAGGCCATCCCCGTGATCCAGTTTCTCGTCAACCAGGAGCTGCGTAGTGAGCACGCCCTGGACCCAAACATGACGGTGCTGCAGTACCTGCGCGAGCACCTGGGCAAAACCGGCACCAAGGAGGGCTGCGCCAGTGGAGACTGCGGTGCGTGCACCGTGGTGGTCGGCGAACTGAGCCAGGACGACCAAGGCAACGACAGCCTGCGCTACCGCAGCCTCAATTCGTGCCTGACCTTTGTGTCGTCGCTGCACGGCAAGCAACTGATCAGCGTCGAGGGTCTCAAACAACAGGGCCAACTGCACAGCGTTCAACAAGCGATGGCAGACTGCCACGGATCGCAATGCGGCTTCTGCACGCCCGGCTTCGTCATGTCACTGTTTGCCCTGCAAAAGAACAGCAGCGGCCCCGACCTGCACCAGGCCCAGGAAGCCCTGGCTGGCAACCTGTGCCGCTGCACCGGTTACCGGCCGATCCTCGACGCCGCCGAGCAGAGCTGCCGCCAGCCCTGCCGCGACCAGTTCGATAGCCAGCAGGCGCAAACCATCAGCCGCCTCAAGGCCATTGCCCCGACCCAGACCGGCGAGCTGAACAGCGGCGACAAGCGCTGCCTGGTGCCGCTGACCGTCTCCGACCTGGCCGACCTGTACAGCTCGCACCCTGAAGCGCGCCTGCTCGCGGGGGGGACCGACCTGGCGCTGGAAGTCACCCAGTTCCACAAGACCTTGCCCGTGATGATCTACGTCGGCCATGTGGCGGAGCTCAAGCGCATCGAGAAAACCGCCAGCCACCTGGAAATCGGCGCCGCCACGCCGCTGACTGACTGCTACACCGCGCTGAACGAAGAGTACCCTGACTTCGGGGCACTGCTTCACCGCTTCGCCTCGCTGCAGATCCGCAACCAGGGCACCCTCGGCGGCAACATCGGCAACGCCTCGCCGATCGGCGACTCGCCACCCTTGCTGATCGCGCTGGATGCACAGGTCGTCCTGCGCCAGGGCGAGCGCCAGCGGGTGATGCCACTGGAAGACTACTTCATCGATTACCGCATCACTGCCCGACAGGACAGCGAGTTCATCGAGAAGATCATTGTGCCGCGCGCCACCAGCGACTGGGCGTTCCGCGCCTATAAAGTGTCCAAACGCCTGGACGATGATATCTCCGCCGTGTGCGGGGCGTTCAACCTCAGCATCGAAGACGGCGTAGTCAGCGGTGTACGCATCGCCTTCGGCGGCATGGCGGCGATCCCCAAACGCGCCCGCGCCTGTGAGGCGGCGCTACGTGGCAAGCCATGGGACCAGGCTGCCATCGAGCGCGCCTGCCAGGCCCTGGCCGAAGACTTCACCCCGCTCAGCGACTTCCGCGCCAGCAAGGAATACCGCCTGCTGACCGCGCAGAACCTGCTGCGCAAGTATTTCATCGAACAGCAAACACCGCACATCGAAACCCGGGTGACCGCTTATGTCTAACCATCACGTAGCCAAAAGCCAGGCCGAGATGGCCGAACTGTTCAGCCAGGACCTGACCACCGGGGTGGGCCGTAGCGTCAAGCACGACAGCGCCGACAAGCATGTATCCGGCGAGGCTGTGTACATCGACGACCGCCTGGAATTCCCCAACCAGTTGCACGTCTATGCCCGCACCGCCGACCGCGCCCATGCGCGTATCCTGCGCATCGATACCACGCCGTGCTACGCCTTCGAGGGCGTGCGCATTGCCATCACCCACGAAGACATCCCCGGCCTGAAGGACATCGGCCCGGTGGTGGCCGGCGACCCGCTTCTGGCCATCGACAAGGTCGAGTTCTTCGGCCAGCCGGTGCTCGCTGTCGCTGCCCGCGATCTTGAAACCGCACGTAAAGCGGCCATGGCCGCCATCGTCGAGTACGAAGACCTGGAACCGGTGCTGGACGTGGTCGAGGCGCTGCACAGGAAGCACTTCGTGCTCGATAGCCACACCCACCAGCGCGGCGATTCGGCTGCCGCCCTGGCCAGCGCCCCGCACCGCATTCAGGGCACCCTGCACATCGGCGGCCAGGAGCACTTCTACCTGGAAACGCAGATTTCCTCGGTAATGCCTACCGAAGACGGCGGCATGATCGTCTACTGCTCCACGCAGAACCCCACCGAAGTGCAGAAACTGGTCGCCGAAGTGCTCGACGTGCCGATGAACAAGGTGGTGCTGGACATGCGCCGCATGGGTGGCGGTTTTGGCGGCAAGGAAACCCAGGCCGCCAGCCCGGCATGCCTGTGCGCGGTAGTTGCGCGCCTGACCGGCCAACCAACCAAGATGCGCCTGCCGCGGGTCGAAGACATGACCATGACCGGCAAGCGCCACCCGTTTTACGTCGAGTATGACGTGGGCTTCGACGACAACGGCCGGCTGCACGGCATCAATTTCGACCTGGCCGGCAACTGCGGCTATTCGCCCGACCTGTCCGGTTCGATCGTCGACCGCGCCATGTTCCACTCCGACAACGCTTACTACCTGGGCGATGCCACCGTCCACGGCCACCGCTGCAAGACCAACACCGCCTCCAACACCGCCTACCGCGGCTTTGGCGGCCCACAGGGCATGGTCGCCATCGAGCAGGTGATGGACCATATCGCCCGCCATCTGGGCCGTGACCCGCTGGCCGTGCGCAAGGCCAACTATTACGGCAAGACCGAACGCAACGTCACCCACTACTACCAGACCGTCGAGCACAACATGCTCGAAGAGATGACCGCCGAACTGGAAGCCAGCAGCGACTATGCAGAACGCCGCGAGTCGATCCGCCGCTTCAACGCCAACAGCCCGATCCTGAAGAAAGGCCTGGCACTGACACCAGTCAAGTTCGGCATTTCGTTCACCGCCACCTTCCTCAACCAGGCCGGTGCACTGATCCATATTTACACCGACGGCAGCATTCACCTGAACCACGGCGGCACCGAGATGGGCCAGGGCCTGAACACCAAGGTAGCCCAGGTGGTAGCGCAGATCTTCCAGGTGGACTTCAGCCGCATCCAGATCACCGCCACCAACACCGACAAGGTACCCAACACCTCGCCTACGGCTGCGTCCAGCGGCGCCGACCTTAACGGCAAGGCGGCGCAGAACGCGGCTGAAATCCTCAAGCGCCGCCTGACCGAGTTTGCCGCACGGCACTATCAGGTGACCGAGGAAGACGTCGAGTTCCGTAACGGCCATGTGCGCGTGCGCGACCAGATCGTCAGCTTCGAGCAACTGGTGCAGCAGGCTTACTTCGCTCAGGTGTCGCTGTCCAGCACCGGGTTCTACCGCACGCCGAAAATCTTCTACGACCGCAGCCAGGCACGCGGCCGGCCGTTCTACTACTTCGCCTTTGGCGCTGCCTGCGTGGAAGTGATCGTCGATACGCTGACCGGCGAATACAAGATGTTGCGCGCCGACATCCTGCACGACGTGGGCGATTCGCTGAACCCTGCGATCGACATCGGCCAGGTAGAGGGCGGTTTCATCCAGGGCATGGGCTGGCTGACTACCGAAGAGCTGGTGTGGAACGCCAAAGGCAAGCTGATGACCAACGGCCCGGCCAGCTACAAGATCCCGGCCGTGGCCGACATGCCACTGGACTTGCGGGTGAAACTGGTGGAGAACCGCAAAAACCCGGAAGACACCGTGTTCCACTCCAAGGCCGTGGGCGAGCCACCGTTCATGCTCGGCATCGCTGCCTGGTGTGCAATCAAGGATGCCGTGGCCAGCCTCGCCGACTACCGCGTGCAGCCGCAGGTGGATGCGCCAGCTACACCTGAGCGGGTGCTGTGGGGCTGCGAGCAGATGCGCAAGGCAGTGGCTGAAACACAGTCGCGCGAACTGGAACTGGAAACCATCACCCCCTGACAACGCAAGGCCCTGGCAGGTGCGGGTAAAACCGCTCCTACCAGGGTCGGCAGCATGGCTTAGAGAGGTTGCATCATGCACCAATGGATCAACGCCCTCGCCGACCACCAGTCACGTGGCGAAGCCTGCGTGCTGGTGACCATCATCGAGGAACGCGGCTCGACACCGCGCAATGCCGGCTCAAAGATGGTGGTCAGCGCCAGCGGCCTGTTCGACACCATCGGCGGTGGGCACCTCGAATACAAAGCCTTGCACATCGCCCGACAAATGCTCGAAGAGCAGCGCACCACCCCGCACCTGGAGCGCTTCAGCCTCGGCGCCAGCCTGGGCCAGTGTTGCGGCGGCGCCACCGTGCTGCTGTTCGAGCCGATGGCCGCTGTGCAGGCGCAGATCGCCGTGTTCGGCGCGGGCCATGTCGGCAGGGCTCTGGTACCCTTGCTCGCCGCGCTCCCCTGCCGGGTGCGCTGGATTGACTCGCGTGAACAGGAATTCCCCGAACTCATCCCCAAGGGGGTGACCAAGGTCGTCAGTGAGGAACCGGTCGACGAAGTCGCGGACCTGCCGCCCGGCAGCTACTGCATCGTCATGACCCACAACCACCAGCTCGACCTGGAACTGACCGCCGCCATTCTCAAGCGCAATGATTTCACCTGGTTCGGCCTGATCGGCTCGAAGACCAAACGGGTCAAGTTCGAGCACCGCCTGCGCGAGCGAGGTTTCGACGAGGCCGTCATGGCCCGCATGCGCTGCCCCATGGGCCTGACCGAGGTCAAGGGCAAGCTGCCCATCGAGATCGCCGTGTCTATCGCCGGTGAAATCATTGCCACTTACAACGCCTGCTTCGGCCAGCACGACGCTGCCGCCAATGCCGGCCCCATTGCCCAATTGCTGCCGCCCTCCCGCCGCAGCCAAGCCATTTGACGAGTGTGTTATGACCGTTACCCGCAAAGCCTACCGTGCCGCCATCCTGCACAGCATTGCCGACCCGGCCGAGGTGGGCCTGGAGGCTTCCCATGAATACTACGAAGACGGCCTGCTGGTGGTCGACGATGGCCGCATCAGCGCCGTTGGGCACGCCAGTGAACTGCTGCCGACGCTGGATGCCGGCATCCCGGTCGAGCACTACCAGGACGCGCTGATCACCCCGGGCTTCATCGATACCCACATCCACTTCCCGCAGACCGGCATGATCGGCTCGTACGGCGAGCAGTTGCTGGACTGGCTGAACACCTACACCTTCCCTTGCGAAAAGCAGTTCGCCGACAAAGACCACGCCGACCAGGTGGCGAAGATCTTCCTCAAAGAACTGCTGCGTAACGGCACCACCACTGCGCTGGTATTCGGCAGCGTGCACCCGGAGTCGGTGAATGCCCTGTTCGAAGAGGCTGAACGCCTGGACCTGCGCCTGATCGCCGGCAAGGTAATGATGGATCGCAACGCGCCGGACTACCTGACCGACACCGCCGAGTCCGGCTATGCCGAAAGCAAGGCACTGATCGAGCGCTGGCACGGCAAAGGCCGCCTGCACTATGCAGTGACTCCGCGCTTCGCCCCAACCAGCACGCCGGAGCAATTGACCCTGGCCGGCCAATTGCTCAAGGAGCACCCGGGCGTGTACATGCACACGCACCTGTCGGAAAACCTCAAGGAAATCGACTGGGTCAAGTCGCTGTTCCCCGAGCAGAAGGGTTATCTGGACGTCTACGATCACTTCGAGCTGCTGGGCGAGCGCTCGGTGTTTGCCCACGGCGTGCACCTGTGCGACGAAGAGTGCCAGCGCCTGGCCGAAACCGGCTCGGCCGTGGCCTTCTGCCCCACCTCCAACCTGTTCCTCGGCAGCGGCCTGTTCAACCTGCCCCAGGCCGAGCGGTTCAAGGTCAACGTGGGCCTGGGTACCGACGTTGGCGCCGGCACCAGCTTCTCTCTGCTTAACACCCTGAACGAGGCATACAAGGTGATGCAGCTGCAAGGCGCGCGCCTGCACCCGTACAAATCGCTATACCTGGCCACCCTCGGCGGCGCTCGCGCGCTACGCCTGGAGGACCGTATCGGCAGCCTGCGCCCGGGCAACGATGCCGACTTCGTGGTGCTGGACTACAAGGCCACGCCACTGCTGGACTACCGCATCCAGCAGTCCAACAGCATCGAAGAAACCTTGTTCGTACTCACCACCCTGGGCGATGACCGTACCGTGCGTGAAACCTACGCCGCCGGGCGCTGCGTGCACCAGCGCTAAGGTTCTTTCGCCAGGCCTCGATACAGCGCGCCGCCGATTGCAGCACCGATCAGCGGCGCCACCCAGAACAGCCACAGCTGCTGCAGGGCCCAGCCACCGACGAACAAGGCCGGCCCCGTGCTACGCGCGGGGTTGACCGAAGTATTGGTGATCGGGATCGAGATCAGGTGGATCAGGGTAAGGGCCAGACCGATGGCGATGGGTGCAAAACCTGCCGGTGCGCGAGAGTCGGTCGCACCCATGATCACCACCAGGAACATGGCGGTCATCACCACTTCACTGACAAAGCCCGCACCCAGCGTATAGCCACCGGGCGAGTGGTCGGCGTAGCCGTTTGAAGCCAACCCAGAAGACAACTCGAACCCGGCCTTGCCGCTGGCGATGAGGTAGATCACCCCGGCCGCCAGGATGGCACCGATCACCTGGGCGATCACATAAGGCAGCAGCTCTTTGGCAGGGAAGCGCCCGCCTACCACCAGCCCGAACGACACGGCAGGGTTTAGATGGCAGCCCGAGATATGGCCGATGGCGAAGGCCATGGTCAGTACGGTGAGGCCGAAGGCGAAGGCGACACCGAGCACACCGATGCCGAGAGGGGAACTGGCTGCGAGTACCGCACTGCCACAGCCACCAAGGACCAGCCAGAAGGTGCCGATCAGTTCGGCCCCCATGCGTTTACCCAGGGACATGCTCATGAATCCGTTCCTCAAGAAGTTGAACGCAACGAATGCGCAAGCCCAACTGCTTGATGAAGGTTTGCTCACAAGAATTTAGCAGACCTTTGGGTTATGGCCAGTAGTGGCTGGGGGCTGCCGTGCAGCCCCTCGATCACACCAGCAAACGATCAACCCTTGACGGAAACCTTGGGCTTTTTCAACAGATGCGAGAACACCGCATGCAAATCGTCCGAGGCGCTCTCCTCGTCCAGGTTCAGCTTGCTGTCGATGTGGTCCATGTGATGCATCATCAGGCTCACGGCCTGCTCGGCATCGCGCGCCTCGATGGCATCGATAAGCTGCATGTGCTCATCGTAAGAGCAGTGCGAGCGGTTGCCGCTTTCGTACTGGGCAATGATCAGCGAAGTCTGCGAGACCAGGCTGCGCTGGAAACTCACCAGCGGTGCATTGCCCGCCGCTTCGGCCAGCTTGAGGTGGAACTCACCGGAAAGGCGGATGCCGGCACCCCGGTCACCGCGCGAGAAGCTGTCGCGCTCCTCACGCACCATCTGCCGCAGCTCGTTGAGCTGGTCGAGGGTAGCATGCTGCACCGCCAGCTCGGTGATGGCGCGTTCGACCATGCGCCGCGAGAAGAACACCTGGCGCGCCTCTTCCACGGTCGGGCTGGCCACCACCGCGCCGCGGTTCGGCCGCAGCAGCACCACGCTTTCGTGGGCCAGGCGCGACAAGGCGCGGCGGATGATGGTGCGGCTGACGCCAAAGATCTCGCCCAGCGCTTCCTCGCTCAACTTGGTGCCCGGAGCCAGACGCTGCTCGAGGATGGCCTCGAAAATATGCGCGTAGACGATGTCGTCCTGGGTACCGCTGCGGCCGGCCTTGCCGACTCGTGCAGGTTTTTTCAGAGGTTGCAGCTGTTCGTTCATGGGCTCTCGAGGCACGAAGAGAAAGTATGGCGCCATTGTACACAGGCTGAGGCGATTCCGCAGGGGGCGTTTTACCTATATAGCCGTTGTACGACGCATTGCGCATACAAAACATAAAACATTATTTGCATTATTTGTACACAAAAGCATAATCCATCGAGCAACTTCTTGACCCTTGAGTCAACAAAACGGTCAGACGTCTGCCTTCCCTCGCGGAGCCGCCAAGTGCATTGCGCAGGAAACTGGCTCCATAACAACAAGAAAGACTTGAGGAGTACCCGCTGTGGAAAGCCGCAAATCCGAAGCCCCTACGCTGGATCTCGCCCCACCGCTCGAAACGAGCTGGCTGGAGCGGATTTTCAAACTCAAGCAACACGGCAGCACCGTCAGAACCGAAATGATCGCCGGGGTGACCACCTTCATCACCATGGCCTACATCATCTTCGTCAACCCCAACATCATGGCCGACGCCGGCATCGACCATGGTGCCGCTTTTGTCGCCACCTGCATCGCCGCCGCGCTGGGCTGCCTGCTGATGGGCCTGTACGCCAACTGGCCGGTAGGCCTGGCGCCAGGCATGGGGCTCAATGCCTTCTTTACCTACACCGTTGTCGGCACCATGGGCTACAACTGGGAAACGGCGCTGGGGGCGGTATTCGTCTCGGGCGTGCTGTTCATGTTCCTGACCTTGTCGAAAGTGCGCGAATGGCTGCTCAACAGCATCCCGGTCAGCCTGCGCCATGCCATGGGGGCCGGCGTCGGATTGTTTCTCGGGCTGATCGGCCTGAAGACCGCAGGCATCATCGTCGACAGCCCTGCCACCCTGATCAAGCTGGGCTCGCTGCATGAACCGGGGCCGCTGTTGGCAGCCGTGTGCTTCCTGCTGATCGCCATCCTCAGCTACAAGCGGGTCTTCGGCGCGATCCTGATCAGCATCATCGGTGTCACCGTCGCCGGCTGGGGCCTGGGCCTGGTCAAGTTTGGCGGGGTGATGTCGATGCCGCCGAGCCTGGCGCCCACCTGGATGGCCATGGACGTGGCTGGCGTGTTCAACGTCAGCATGATCAGCGTGGTGCTGGCGTTCCTCTTCGTGCACATGTTCGACACTGCCGGCACGCTGATGGGCGTCGCGCAACGAGCCAACCTGGTGGCGCCGGACGGGCGTATCGAGAACCTGTCGAAGGCGTTGAAGGCTGACAGTGCCTCGAGTGTGTTCGGCGCGGTGGTAGGTGTACCGCCGGTGACCAGCTATGTGGAGAGTGCTGCGGGGGTTGCCGCAGGTGGCCGAACCGGCCTGACGGCTGTGGTGGTAGGCCTGCTGTTCATCGCCGCGATGTTCTTCGCGCCGCTGGCCGGGATGATTCCTGCCTACGCGACAGCCGGTGCACTGATCTACGTTGCAATGCTGATGATGGGTAGCATGGCGCATATCCATTGGGATGAGGCCACCGACAGCATTCCGGCGATCGTCACGGTGATCATGATGCCGCTTACGTTCTCGGTCGCCGATGGTATTGCCCTGGGCTTCATCAGCTATGTGGCATTGAAGGCGGGTACCGGCAAGTACAAGGAAATCTCGGCCAGCCTGTGGGTGCTGTGCGCGATCTTCATTGCCAAGTTCGTGTTCCTCTGAGCACCGGTAGCCTGGCTCGATATCGCGTCGTACAAACAAGGCGGTCGCGCGCGCCTGCCACAGGCGTTACTGGCCCGAAACAAACGTAGGAGCGAGCAAAGCTCGCGATGCGCCGCGCGGGCGGCGCTCGATTTCTGCCACCCCCTAAAACCCACGGCAAACACACCCGGCCATTGCGCAACGTCATGCCAGGCGGTGTGGCCTTGAAGGTATGGCGGTAGAGGTACGTCGCCTGGGAGATCGAGCGCCGTTTGTATGGCGGTAGAGGTGCGTCGCCTGGGAGATCGAGCGCCGCCCGCGCGGCGCATCGCGAGCTGCGCTCGCTCCTACGTTTGTTTCGGGCCAATCATTCCTGTGGGATTTGCGCGCGTACGCCTTGGCGCATGGCTCGATATCGCGTCGTACAAACAAGGCGGTCGCGCGCGCCTGTCACAGGCGTTACTGGCCAGAAACAAACGTAGGAGCGAGCGCAGCTCGCGATGCGCCGCGCGGGCGGCGCTCGATTTCTGCCACCCCCTGAAACCCACGGCAAACACACCCGGCCATTGCGCAACGTCATGCCGGGCGGTGTGGCCTTGAACGTATGGCGGTAGAGGTACGTCGCCTGGGAGATCGAGCGCCGCCTGTATGGCGGTAGAGGTGCGTCGCCTGGGAGACCGAGCGCCGCCCGCGCGGCGCATCGCGAGCTGCGCTCGCTCCTACGTTTGTTTCGGGCCAATCATTCCTGTGGGATTTGCGCGCGAACGCCTTGGCGCATGGCTCGATATCGCGCCGTACAAACAAGGCGGTCGCGCGCGCCTGCCACAGGCGTTACTGGCCAGAAACAAACGTAGGAGCGAGCGCAGCTCGCGATGCGCCGCGCGGGCGGCGCTCGATTTCTGCCACCCCCTGAAACCCACGGCAAACACACCCGGCCATTACGCAACGTCATGCCGGGCGGTGTGGCCTTGAAGGTATGGCGGTAGAGGTACGTCGCCTGGGAGATCGAGCGCCCCCACATCACACACCACTTTCCTGCAGACGAAAAAAAGCCCGCCAGTGTGAGAGCGGGCCAAAGGACCTACGAAGATTCTTCTAGCGACCAACTAGCTTCCACGATAGGTCGAATAGCTGTACGGCGAAATCAGCAGCGGCACATGGTAGTGCTCCTGCGACTCGTCGATGCCAAAACGCAGCACAACAACATCCAGAAACGCCTGGGCCGGCAGTTGCACGCCACGGGCGCGGTAGTAATCACCAGCGCTGAACTGCAGCTGGTAAACACCCGTACGGTAATCTTCCCCCTGCAACAGCGGCGCGTCGACGCGGCCATCGCTGTTGGTCAGGGCGGTGTTCACCAGCTCCAGCTGCTGGCCTTCGACGCGATACAGCTCGACCTTGATCGAGCTACCCGGGCAGCCATGCGCGGCATCCAGTACGTGTGTGGTCAAACGTCCCATTGCGTGTCGCCTCTTGTTCAATCTGTGGGCAAAAAATACTCAGCCATCGCACCAGCATAGCGCCTGCGGCAGGCGGGAATGACGTTATTAAGACATTCCGCCTCAAGATTGTACACAATTTTTTATCCCCCTCCGTCACAGCCTCCATTTGCTGCCCATAAACGACCCATCGGTCGCAAATACACGCACCATAACGATGCCAACTTCATTAGCTGACCAAACAGGCAGGTTTCTTGCACTGTATTTCCAGGTCGCTGTCAGGCGACAAAAGGGAAGAAATGCGGAAAAACAGGCTTACAAAAGATTTCAGAAGTTGTATACAATCAGCCCATCCGGTGGTGCGACATACCGACGCGGCCCGCCCACCCCCCGCACTAACGCACAAGAAGGAAGACTGCAGTGAGCGCTGATTACCCTCGCGACCTGATCGGTTACGGCAACAACCCTCCTCACCCGCAATGGCCGGGTAACGCCCGCATTGCGCTGTCTTTCGTCCTCAATTACGAAGAAGGTGGCGAGCGCAACATCCTGCACGGTGACAAGGAATCCGAAGCCTTCCTGTCCGAGATGGTCGCTGCCCAGCCACTGCAGGGCCAGCGCAACATGAGCATGGAGTCGCTGTATGAATACGGCAGCCGTGCCGGTGTATGGCGCCTGCTGAAGCTGTTCAAGGACAGCGGCGTACCACTCACCATCTTCGCCGTGGCCATGGCCGCCCAGCGCCACCCCGACGTGATCCGCGCCATGGTCGAAGCCGGCCACGAGATCTGCAGCCACGGCTACCGCTGGATCGACTACCAGAACATGGACGAGGCCCAAGAGCGCGAGCACATGCTCGAAGCCATCCGTATCCTCACCGAACTCACTGGCGAGCGCCCGCTGGGCTGGTACACCGGCCGTACCGGCCCGAACACCCGCCGCCTGGTGATGGAGGAAGGTGGTTTCCTCTATGACAGCGACACCTACGACGACGACCTGCCCTACTGGGAGCCAAACAACCCCACTGGCAAGCCGCACCTGGTGATCCCCTACACCCTGGACACCAACGACATGCGCTTCACCCAGGTACAGGGCTTCAACTGCGGCGAGCAGTTCTTCCAGTACCTGAAAGACGCCTTTGATGTGCTGTACGCCGAAGGCGCCGAAGCACCGAAAATGCTTTCCATCGGCCTGCACTGCCGCCTGGTCGGCCGCCCGGCACGCCTGGCAGCACTCAAGCGCTTCGTCGATTACGCAAAAAGTCATGACCAGGTCTGGTTCGCCCGTCGCGTGGATATCGCCCGCCACTGGCACACCACCCACCCGTACAAGAAAGAGAACGCCTGATGACCGCCTTCAATACCCTCAAACCATCCGCCCTGGACCGTGACGCCTTCGTCAAGGCCTTCGCCGATATCTACGAGCACTCGCCGTGGGTTGCCGAAAAAGCCTATGACCTGGGCCAACTGGGCGAGCTGGACGAGATCGAGGCACTGCACCAGCGCATGAGCGACATCCTGCTCAGCGCCAACCACGCCGACCAGCTGGCGCTGATCAACGCTCACCCGGACCTGGCCGGCAAGGCAGCCATCCAGGGCGAGCTGACAGAATCGAGCACCAACGAACAGGCCGGCGCCGGCATTCACCAGTGCACCGCCGAGGAGTTCGCCCGCTTCACCGAGCTGAACGATGCCTACAAAGCCAAGTTCCAGTTCCCGTTCATCATGGCGGTGAAGGGCAGCAACCGGCACCAGATTCTCGCCGCCTTTGAAAAGCGCATCCACAACGATGCCAATGCCGAATTCAAGGAAGCCCTGACGCAGATCAACCAGATCGCCCTGTTCCGCCTGCTGCAGCTGTAAGCAACAGCCGAACCTTATTCAGAAAACGAACAATAGAAGAGATAACCGCATGCGCACCCTGATGATCGAGCCCTTGACCAAAGAAGCCTTCGCCCAGTTCGGAGACGTGATCGAAACCGACGGCAGCGACCACTTCATGATCAACAACGGCTCGACCATGCGCTTTCACAAGCTCGCCACGGTCGAAACCGCCGAGCCTGAAGACAAGGCGATCATCAGCATCTTCCGCGCCGACGCGCAGGACATGCCGCTGACCGTGCGCATGCTGGAACGCCATCCGCTGGGCAGCCAGGCTTTCATCCCGCTGCTCGGCAACCCCTTTCTGATCGTGGTCGCGCCGGTTGGCGATGCACCTGTATCAGGCTTGGTCCGAGCCTTCCGCAGTAATGGCAGGCAGGGCGTTAATTACCATCGCGGCGTCTGGCACCACCCGGTGCTGACGATCGAAAAGCGGGATGATTTCCTGGTGGTTGATCGCAGTGGTTCTGGCAACAACTGCGATGAGCATTACTTCACCGAGGAACAGATGCTGATCCTCAATCCCCACCAATAAGAAAAGGTCAGTCATCTTCTCGGTGACTGGCAGAGGTACATACTGTGGAAGCACACCTTCACGAATGGCTGAACCTGAGCATTCGCTGGGTTCACATGATCACCGGCGTCGCCTGGATCGGTGCATCGTTCTACTTCGTCTGGCTGGAGAACCACCTGAACCGAAGCAACCCGCGCGATGGGTTGTCGGGTGATCTCTGGGCGATTCACGGCGGTGGTATCTACCACCTGGAGAAATACAAGCTCGCCCCACCGAAAATGCCCGAGAACCTGCATTGGTTCAAATGGGAAGCCTACTTCACCTGGATGTCCGGTATCGCCCTGCTGTGCGTGGTGTTCTACTGGAACCCGGCCCTGTACCTGCTGGCGCCTGGCAGCACCCTGAGCGGTGCCGAAGGCGTGGCCATCGGTATCGGTTCGCTGATCGCTGGCTGGTTCATCTACGACTTCCTGTGCGACTCGCCCCTGGGCAAGAAGCCAGCGCTGCTCGGTGGTGTGCTGTTCGTGCTGATCATCGCGGCCTGCTGGGGCTTCAGCCTGGTGTTCAGCGGCCGTGGTGCATACCTGCACACCGGCGCGATCATCGGCACCATCATGGTCGGTAACGTGTTCCGCATCATCATGCCGGCCCAACGCCAGCTGGTGGCGGCGATCGAGAACAACCAGACGCCCGACCCGGTACTGCCGGCCAAGGGCCTGCTGCGCTCGCGTCACAACAACTACTTCACCCTGCCGGTGCTGTTCATCATGATCAGCAACCATTTCCCGAGCACCTACGGTAGCCAGTACAACTGGCTGATCCTGGCCGGTATCGCAGTAGCCGCGGTTCTGATCCGCCACTACTTCAACACCCGCCACGACAGCAACAAGTACGCCTGGACCCTGCCCGTCGGCGCTCTGGCGATGATCTGCCTGGCTTACGTTACCGGCCCGAAACCGATGGCCGTAAGCCCTGAGCAAGCAGCAGCGAAGATCGAGTACCAGCCGCTGCCGGCAACTGCGGTAGGCGGCAAGACCGCTGCCGAGCAGCGCGCCGAGGACGCTGCAAAGGCTGCCGAAGCACCCACCGCACCAGCACAAGCTCCCGCCCAGGCCGCTGCCCAGGCCGGTGGCGACTTCGACAAGATCCACAATGTCATCCAGGAACGCTGCACAGTGTGCCACTCGTCCAAGCCGACCAGCCCACTGTTCAGCGCCGCTCCTGCCGGCGTGATGTTCGACACTCCGCAGCAGATCCAGGCCCAGGCCGCGCGCATTCAGGCGCAAGCGGTTGCCAGCCAGATCATGCCGCTGGGCAACATCACCCAGATGACCACCGAAGAGCGCAAGCTCGTCGGTGAATGGATCGCCAAAGGCGCCCAGGTCAACTGACAGCACCTCGCCAGGCAACCCGCCCTCAGGGAATCACCATTCCCTGTAGGAGCGGGCTTGCCCGCGAAGAGGCCGGTAGCCCCGGCCTCAGGCTTCATGTGTAACGCAACAAGCAAGCATCGAGCGCGCAGGCATGAGGCCTGCCGCTTGGATCCGAGAATAAAAACAAAACTCGAGGTGCTGCATGTCCGAGTCACGCAAGGCGTATATCCCCATTGCGCCGCCGCGAGAACCCTTGCCCCTGTTCCAACTGTTCCTGGTTGGCCTGCAACACGTTCTGCTGATGTACGGTGGCGCGATCGCCGTGCCGTTGATCATCGGCCAGGCCGCCGGGTTGTCCCGTGAAGAAGTCGCTTTCCTGATCAACGCCGACCTGCTTGTCGCTGGCGTCGCTACCATCATCCAGTCGTTCGGTATCGGCCCGGTGGGCATCCGCATGCCGGTGATGATGGGTGCCAGTTTCGCCGCCGTCGGCAGCATGGTGGCCATGGCCGGCATGCCCGGCGTGGGCCTGCAGGGGATCTTCGGTGCGACCATCGCTGCCGGGTTCTTCGGCATGCTGATCGCGCCGTTCATGTCTAAGGTTGTCCGCTTCTTCCCACCGTTGGTCACTGGTACGGTGATCACCTCGATTGGCCTGTCGCTGTTCCCGGTGGCAGTCAACTGGGCCGGTGGCGGCCAGGACGCTCAAACGTTCGGCTCGCCGATCTACCTGCTGGTGGCCGGCCTGGTACTGGCCGTGATCCTGCTGATCAACCGCTTCATGCGCGGTTTCTGGGTCAATGTGTCGGTACTGGTGGGCATGGGCCTTGGCTACATCCTGGCCGGCTCCATCGGCATGGTCGACCTGTCGGGCCTGAATGAAGCACCGTGGTTGCAGGTGGTCACCCCGCTGCACTTCGGCATGCCGACCTTCAGCCTGGCGCCGATCCTGTCCATGTGCCTGGTAGTGGTGATCATCTTCGTCGAGTCCACCGGCATGTTCCTGGCCTTGGGCAAGGTGACTGATCGTGAAGTAACCCCTGGCATGCTGCGTCGCGGCCTGCTGTGCGATGCCGGTGCGTCGTTCATTGCAGGCTTCTTCAACACCTTCACCCACTCCTCGTTCGCCCAGAACATCGGCCTGGTGCAAATGACCGGGGTGCGCTGCCGCTATGTCACCATCGTGGCCGGTGCACTGCTGATCCTGCTCAGCCTGCTGCCCAAAGCGGCCTTCCTGATTGCCTCGATCCCGCCTGCGGTACTGGGCGGCGCGTCCATCGCCATGTTCGGCATGGTCACTGCCACCGGGATCAAGATTCTTCAGGAGGCGGACATCGGCGACCGCCGCAACCAGCTGCTGGTTGCCGTGAGCGTCGGCTTCGGGTTGATCCCCGTGGTGCGTCCGGAGTTCTTTGCCCAGATGCCACAGTGGATGGAACCCATCACCCACAGCGGTATCGCCATGGCCACGGTCAGTGCCCTGGTGTTGAACGTACTGTTCAACATCCTTGGCGGTGCCGACCGCGCAATGCACAACGACGTCTGTCACCAGCATTGAGCCAAGGGGGGCGGTGCATTGCCGCCCCTTATTCACCTCTGCAGTAACCGCTACGCCGTCGACCCGCCGGAATGGGTCGCCCGGGGCGCCTGCGCGCCAAAAAAACGCCAACAAAAACAATAAGTCCGGGAATCACAACATGAAGCGCATCACCACGTCCCTGTTATTGGGCAGCAGCCTGCTGGCCACCCTACCCTCGCACGCAGGCGAATGGCTGCAGTGGCACGGCGAAAGCCTGACCTACCTGTACGGCAAGGACTTCAAGGTCAACCCTGATATCCAGCAGACCATCACCTTCGAGCACGCCAACAAATGGAAGTACGGCGACACCTTCATGTTCGTCGACAAAATCTTCTACAACGGCAAGGCCGACCCCGGCAAAGGTGTGACCACCTACTACGGCGAGTTCAGCCCACGCCTGTCATTGGGCAAGATCTTCGACCGCAAGCTTGCCTTCGGTCCGATCAAGGATGTGCTGCTGGCCATGACCTACGAGCGCGGTGAAGGCGACAACGAGGCCTACCTGATCGGCCCCGGCTTCGACTTGAACATCCCCGGCTTCAACTATTTCACCCTCAATTTCTACGTGCGTAACACCGAAGGCAGCCGCCCCGGTGACAACGTCTGGCAAATTACCCCCGGCTGGTCGTACACCATCCCCGTGGGGCGGTCAGACATTCTGATCGACGGTTACATGGACTGGGTTACCGACAACGACCAGACCCGCCGTGGCACCTATCACGCCAACCTGCACTTCAACCCGCAGGTCAAATACGACCTGGGCAAGGCGCTGAACCTGGGCGCCAAGCAGCTCTACGTCGGCTTTGAATACAGCTACTGGAAAGACAAGTACGGCATTGACAGCCGCGGCAACCTGGAAAGTAACCAGAGCGTCGCCAGCGCGCTGGTCAAGGTCCACTTCTGATAAGCTGACCAAACGCACAGGTTTGATCCACTCTGCTCCAGGACGGAGCACTTGAGGCGCGGCGCGCAAGCCAGTAATCTGCGCGCCCCCTCGATCAGGGCAGAACGGATTCTGCCTGCGTTTACTGACCGCTCAGTCAATGAATTCGGGCGGTTGGCCAACGTGTTGCCAGCCTGAAAGACCCTTTTCATCCGTTCAGAACGAAGTCGAGCAGGAAGGTTTTGCCAACCCGGAAAAGTTGGCCCAACCCTTGCCAAACAGCTGTGGCCTATCGAAAAAAGCTGACTCAAAAGACAAAAAAAGCGCCGACACCGAGCGCTGACAACAGATCAATCAAGGGAGCGACACTCGCAATGCGTACTATCAAGAGCCTGATCCTCGCCGGCGGCCTGCTGGCCTGCGGCACCACCTTCGGCGGCGACCTGCTGCAATGGCAGAACAACAGCCTGACCTACCTGTGGGGCAAGAACTTCAAGGTCAACCCCGAGACCCAGCAAACATTCACCTTCGAGCACGCCGACGCGTGGAAGTACGGCGATAACTTCTTCTTCGTCGACAAGATCTTCTACCAAGGCAAGAAGGACGCCAGCAACGGCCCCAACACCTACTATGGCGAGTTCAGCCCACGCCTGTCGTTCGGCAAGATCTTCGATCAGAAACTGGAATTCGGCCCGGTCAAGGACGTGCTGCTGGCGATGACCTACGAGTTTGGCGAGGGTGACACCGAGTCTTACCTGATCGGCCCGGGCTTCGACCTGGCCATTCCGGGCTTCGACTACTTCCAGCTGAACTTCTACAACCGCACCACCGACGGCAGCCGCGCTGGCGACAACGTGTGGCAGATCACCCCGGTGTGGTCGTACACCATTCCGGTCGGCGATTCCGACGTGCTGATCGACGGCTTCATGGACTGGGTGGTGGACAACGACGAGAACCGCCGCGGCACCTACCAGGCCAACCTGCACTTCAACCCGCAGATCAAGTACGACCTGGGCAAAGCGCTGCACCTGGGCGAAAAGCAGCTGTATGTGGGTGTGGAGTACGACTACTGGAAGAACAAGTACGGCATCAAGGACAGCGATGCTTTCACTACCGACCAGAACACCATGAGCTTCCTGGTCAAGGTTCACTTCTGACCTGAGTTACCGGGGCCGCTTTGCGGCCCATTCGCGGGTAAACCCGCTCCTACAGGGGACGCGCCGGGTGCAAGGCAAACGCGGTACCTGGTAGGAGCGGGTTCACCCGCGAACCGGGGCAAAGCCCCGGCCAGGCGCCTCAATTGGCAGGTCTGAGCGCCCGCCACAACTTCCCCGCAGCACTGACCACCGCCAGCACCATGGCACCGGCCACAACCCCGACCCCAGCGTTGAGCAACGCCCCGGTAAGCGCCCCGCCACGCCCTTCGCTGAACGCCTCGATGGCATGATGCAGCGGCTCGATGCCATGCACCAGGATCCCACCGCCTACCAGGAACATCGCCGCAGTACCAATCACCGACAGGCTTTTCATCATGTACGGCGCCGCCCGCAGGATGCCGTTACCCACTGCCTGAGTCAGCCTGGAGGTTTTGCGGGCCATCCACAGCCCAAGGTCATCAAGCTTGACGATCCCGCCTACCAACCCATACACACCAATGGTCATCACCACCGCAATGCCCGACAGCACGATGATCTGCTGGGTCAGCGGCGAGTCAGCCACGATCCCCAAGGTAATGGCGATGATTTCCGCCGACAGAATGAAGTCGGTACGCACCGCCCCCTTGATCTTGGCTTTTTCAAAAGCCACCAGATCAACGCTGGCATCGGCAACGGCCTCCTTGCGCGCCGTGTGCTGTGCCTCATCCTCTTCCTTGCTGTGCAAAAACTTGTGCGCCAGCTTCTCGAAACCCTCGAAGCACAGGTACGCACCGCCCAGCATCAGCAGTGGCGTTACTGCCCACGGGATGAAGGCGCTGATCAGCAGGGCCGCCGGCACCAGAATGGCCTTGTTCAGCAGCGAGCCTTTGGCCACCGCCCACACCACCGGCAACTCGCGATCGGCGCGCACGCCGGTGACCTGCTGAGCATTCAGTGCCAGGTCGTCACCCAGCACACCCGCAGTCTTTTTCGCCGCGACTTTGGTCATTAGCGAGACGTCATCCAGCAGCGTGGCGATGTCGTCGATCAGTACCAGTAGACTGCTTCCTGCCATGTTTGCCTGTTTCCAGTGAAATGAATGTGCCGGAGTCTAGCCGAAAGTCGCTGCCTTGAGCGCCCGTCGAACCCGGTGCTACCATGCCCGATCACCTTAGAGGTGGCCAGACACGAGGAAGATCCCTGACCATGAGCACCATTCGCGAGCGCAACAAGGAATTGATCCTGCGCGCGGCCAGCGAGGAATTCGCCGACAAGGGCTTCGCCGCCACCAAGACCAGCGATATCGCGGCCAAGGCCGGCCTGCCCAAGCCGAACGTGTATTACTACTTCAAGTCCAAGGACAACCTTTACCGCGAGGTCCTGGAAAGCATCATCGCGCCGATCATGCAGGCATCCACGCCGTTCAATGCAGACGGCGACCCGAAGGAAGTGCTGAGTTCGTACATTCGTTCGAAGATTCGCATTTCGCGTGACCTGCCCCATGCGTCCAAAGTGTTCGCCAGCGAGATCATGCATGGCGCGCCGCACCTGTCAGCGAACCAGGTAGAGCAGTTGAACGAGCAGGCCCGACACAACATCGAGTGCATCCAGCGCTGGATCGACCGCGGGCAGATCGCCCATGTGGACGCGCACCACCTGATGTTCAGCATCTGGGCGGCGACCCAGACCTATGCGGACTTCGACTGGCAGATTTCTGCGGTGACCGGCAAGGCCAAGCTGGCCGACAGTGATTATGACGCGGCAGCCGAAACCATCATTCGTATGGTCTTGAAAGGTTGTGAGCCTGAGGCAGCCTGAACCATCCCGAAGGGCCATTCGCGGGCAAGCCCGCTCCCACAGGATCACCACATGCCTGAAGGTAGTGGGGTCACTGTGGGAGCGGGCTTGCCCGCGAATGGGCCAGAACAGGCAATAGAGATTTAGGCCGCTACCCCGGCATCTGCCCGCAACCCCACCTCCTCGATCGCACTGATCGCACACTGCTCGTCGATATCCGAGGTATCACCGCTGATCCCCACGGCACCCAGCACCTTGCCGTCCTGATCACGAATCAGCACCCCACCTGGCGCCGGCACCACCGGCCGCTCACCCATGCCGTTCAGCGCGGCAAAAAAAGCCGGCCGCTGCTGCGCATCCAGCGCCAGCAAGCGCGACCCCTTGCCCAGGGCAATCGCGCCCCAGGCTTTGCCAGTGGCCACCTCAGGACGAATCAGGCTGGCGCCATCCTCACGCTGCAGCGCCAGCAGGTGCCCGCCGGCATCCAGCACCGCCACGGTCAGTGGCGCGGCATTGATCTTGCGGCCCGCCACCAGCGCGGCATTTACCAGGCTGACAGCGACTTTCAGGTTCAGAACGTTCATGGAAAGGTCCTCTTCTTGTTGTGAGAAGCCCTGAGGGCAGTTGAAAACCGATCGAACAAATAGAACACAACGAGAGATATTTTTGTATACAATATTTTGAAACGATCGTATGCGATGGCGCAAACCCTCGTTTTCACGGGCGCTCTGACGAAAGCCAGCTTAGTCGATGAAAACCCATTGACCTGAGCCGCCAGGCGTGAATACACTCTGTCGCAAAGCAAGTTGTATACAATTACAAAATCGATGAGGCACAAACCATGAGCAAAATGAGAGCAATCGATGCAGCCGTTCTGGTCATGCGCCGTGAAGGTGTAGATACCGCGTTCGGCATCCCGGGGGCTGCCATCAACCCGTTGTATTCGGCCCTGAAGAAAGTCGGTGGCATCGATCACGTCCTCGCTCGTCACGTCGAAGGTGCCTCGCACATGGCCGAGGGCTACACCCGCGCCAACCCGGGCAACATCGGTGTGTGCATCGGCACGTCCGGCCCTGCCGGCACCGACATGGTCACCGGCCTGTACAGTGCCTCGGCCGACTCCATCCCGATTCTGTGCATCACTGGCCAGGCGCCACGTGCCCGCCTGCACAAGGAAGACTTCCAGGCTGTCGACATCACCAACATCGTCAAGCCGGTGACCAAGTGGGCGACCACCGTTCTGGAGCCAGGCCAGGTGCCTTACGCCTTCCAGAAGGCCTTCTACGAAATGCGTACCGGCCGCCCAGGCCCGGTGCTGATCGACCTGCCGTTCGACGTGCAGATGGCCGAAATCGAATTCGACATCGACGCCTACGAACCGCTGCCCGTGCACAAGCCGTCCGCCACTCGCGTACAGGCCGAAAAAGCCCTGGCCCTGCTCAATGACGCCGAGCGCCCACTGCTGGTAGCCGGTGGCGGCATCATCAACGCCGACGCCAGCGACAAGCTGGTCGAATTCGCCGAACTGACCGGCGTACCGGTAATCCCGACCCTGATGGGCTGGGGCACCATCCCGGACGACCACGCACAGATGGTTGGTATGGTCGGCCTGCAGACCTCGCACCGCTATGGCAACGCAACCCTGCTGAAGTCCGACCTGGTATTCGGTATCGGTAACCGCTGGGCCAACCGCCACACCGGTTCCGTCGATGTCTACACCGAAGGCCGCAAGTTCGTACACGTCGACATCGAACCGACCCAGATCGGCCGCGTGTTCACCCCGGACCTGGGCATTGTTTCCGATGCTGGCAAGGCACTGGACGTGTTCCTGGAAGTGGCCCGCGAGTGGAAAGCCGCCGGTAAGCTCAAGTGCCGCAAGGCCTGGCTGGAAGAGTGCCAGGAGCGCAAGTCGAGCCTGCAGCGCAAGACCCACTTCGACAACGTGCCGGTCAAGCCGCAGCGCGTCTACGAAGAAATGAACCAGGTATTCGGCAAGGACACCTGCTACGTCAGCACCATCGGTCTGTCGCAGATTGCCGGCGCACAGTTCCTGCATGTGTACAAGCCTCGCCACTGGATCAACTGCGGCCAGGCCGGCCCGCTGGGCTGGACCATCCCTGCCGCGCTGGGCGTGGTCAAAGCCGATCCCAAGCGCAAGGTTGTCGCGCTGTCGGGTGACTACGACTTCCAGTTCATGATCGAAGAACTGGCGGTAGGTGCGCAGTTCAACCTGCCGTACGTCCACGTACTGGTGAACAACGCCTACCTGGGCCTGATCCGCCAGGCGCAGCGTGGCTTCGACATGGATTACTGTGTACAACTGGCGTTCGAGAACATCAACTCGACCGACGCTGCCACCTACGGTGTCGATCACGTCGCTGTGGTCGAAGGCCTGGGTTGCAAGGCCATCCGTGTGTTCGAGCCAGCAGAAATCGCCCCTGCCCTGATCAAGGCACAGAAGATGGCCGAAGAGTTCCGCGTGCCGGTGGTGGTTGAAGTGATTCTCGAGCGTGTGACCAACATTTCCATGGGCACCGAGATCAACGCGGTCAACGAGTTCGAAGACCTGGCCCTGGTCGGCAACGACGCGCCAACCGCCATCTCGCTGCTGGACTGATCGCCTGACGCCCCCAGGCACGCCCTGGGGGCCTTCATCGCAAGGAGACAACTCATGCCTCGCTTCGCTGCCAACCTGTCCATGCTGTTCACCGAACAGGACTTCCTGGCCCGCTTCAAGGCTGCCGCCGATGCTGGTTTCAGCGGCGTCGAATACCTGTTCCCGTACGACTTCAGCGCTGCCGACATCAAGCAGCAGCTGGAGGCCAACGGCCTGACCCAGGTGCTGTTCAACCTGCCGGCCGGCGACTGGGCCAAAGGTGAGCGCGGTATCACCTGCCACCCCGACCGCATCGAAGAATTCCGCGCCGGTGTCGACAAAGCCATCGAATACGCCAAGGTCCTGGGCAACACCCAGGTCAACGCCCTGGCCGGCATCCGCCCACAAGGCCCGGACTGCGCCACCGTGCGCAAGACCTTTGTCGAGAACCTGCGCTACGCCGCTGACAAGCTCAAGGCCGCCGGGATCCGCCTGGTCATGGAAATGATCAACACCCGCGATATCCCCGGTTTCTACCTGAACACCACCCAACAGGCGCTGGAAATCCAGGCCGAGGTGGGCAGCGACAACCTGTTCCTGCAGTACGACATCTACCACATGCAGATCATGGAAGGTGACCTGGCTCGCACCATGGAAGCCAACCTGAAAGTGATCAACCACATCCAGCTGGCCGACAACCCAGGCCGCAACGAACCAGGTACCGGCGAGATCAACTACCGCTTCCTGTTCGAGCACCTGGACCGGATTGGCTACCAGGGCTGGGTGGGCGCGGAGTACAAGCCCAAGACCACTACCGAAGCGGGCCTGGGCTGGTTGAAAACCCATAACGCAATCTGAGGCTGATCTAGGTCCTGTGACACATGCCTGACCCTGTAGGAGCGGGTTTGCCCGCGAATGCGACGTTGGCTTCACTGCCGCTTTCGCGGGTAAACCCGCTCCCACAGAATTCTGTGTCCAACAACGGGCCTGTGCAGCCTGCTCCATCGAGATTCAACAACTACAACGAGGTAATCTCTCATGGCTAAAATCGGTTTCATCGGCACCGGCATCATGGGCAAGCCCATGGCCCAGAACCTGCAGAAGGCAGGTCACAGCCTGTTCATTTCCACCCACCACGATGCCGCGCCAGCCGACCTGATCGCTGCCGGTGCAGTGGCCCTGGCCAACCCGAAAGAGGTTGCCCAGGAAGCCGAATTCATCATCGTCATGGTCCCCGACACCCCGCAGGTCGAGAGCGTACTGTTCGGTGAAAACGGCGTGGCCGAAGGCGTCGGCCCGAACAAGGTGGTGATCGACATGAGCTCGATCTCGCCAACCGCTACCAAAGTGTTCGCCGAGAAAATCAAGGCAACCGGCGCTGCGTACCTGGACGCTCCTGTATCCGGTGGTGAAGTCGGTGCCAAGGCTGCGACCCTGAGCATCATGGTCGGTGGCTGCCCGAACGCCTTCGAGCGCACCCTGCCGCTGTTCGAAGCCATGGGCAAGAACATCACCCGCGTCGGTGGCAACGGTGACGGCCAGACCGCCAAGGTCGCCAACCAGATCATTGTCGCCCTGAACATCCAGGCCGTCAGCGAAGCATTGCTGTTCGCCGCCAAGAACGGTGCAGACCCGGCCAAGGTGCGTGAAGCACTGATGGGCGGCTTCGCCTCGTCGAAAATCCTCGAAGTGCACGCCGAGCGCATGATCAAGGGCACCTTCGACCCAGGCTTCCGCATCAACCTGCACCAGAAGGACCTGAACCTGGCCCTGCAAGGCGCCAAGGAGCTGGGCATCAACCTGCCCAATACCTCCAATGCCCAGCAAGTGTTCAACACCTGCCAGGCCCTGGGCGGCGGCAACTGGGACCACTCGGCGCTGATCAAAGGCCTGGAGCACATGGCCAACTTCTCGATCCGCGGCGATAAATAACGTGTAAGCCTTACCAGCCTCATCGCGAGCTACGCTCGCTCCTACTGGATCAGCACAAAGCCCGCAGGAGCGAGCGTAGCTCGCGATGAAGCAAACGCCGCCTGACCTGCGACCACAGATCAGCCAGCGATACCGAGCAACACCCGCCCCTGGTTCGGCCTGCACGGAGGCAGTTCCAGGGGCGTTTTTGATTCTGTAGAACAACAATAATTGGGAGCCTGCCATGTCGGTCGATCCGCAAAAACTTCTCCGCGAGCTGTTCGACACAGCCATCGCCGCCGCCCACCCCCGTCAAGTCCTCGAACCCTACCTGCCCGCCGATCGCAGCGGTCGGGTTATCGTCATCGGCGCCGGCAAGGCCGCAGCCGCCATGGCCGAAGTGGTCGAGAAAAGCTGGCAGGGCGAAGTCTCCGGCCTGGTCGTGACCCGTTACGGCCACGGCGCCAACTGCCAGAAGATCGAGGTGGTCGAAGCTGCCCACCCGGTCCCGGATGCTGCCGGCCTGGCTGTGGCCAAGCGCGTGCTGGAACTGGTCAGCAACCTCAACGAAGACGACCGCGTCATCTTCCTGCTGTCTGGCGGTGGCTCGGCGCTGCTGGCCCTGCCTGCCGAAGGCCTGACCTTGGCCGACAAGCAGCAGATCAACAAGGCGCTGCTGAAATCCGGTGCCACCATCGGCGAGATGAATTGCGTGCGCAAGCACCTCTCGGCGATCAAGGGCGGGCGCCTGGCCAAGGCCTGCTGGCCGGCCACGGTCTACACCTATGCCATTTCCGATGTACCGGGCGACCTCGCTACGGTAATCGCCTCCGGCCCCACAGTGGCCGACCCGAGCACCTCGGCCGACGCCCTGGCCATCCTCAAACGCTACAACATCGAAGCGCCCAAAGCGGTCATCGACTGGCTGAACAACCCGGCCTCGGAAACCGTCAAGGCCGACGACCCGGCCTTGGCCCGCAGCCACTTCCAGTTGATCGCCAAACCCCAGCAGTCGCTCGAAGCCGCCGCCGTCAAAGCCCGTCAGGCCGGTTTCAGCCCGCTGATCCTCGGCGACCTCGAAGGCGAATCGCGCGAAGTGGCCAAGGTGCATGCCGGTATCGCCCGACAAATCGTTCAGCACGGCCAGCCGCTCAAGGCGCCCTGCGTGATCCTGTCGGGTGGCGAAACCACCGTGACCGTACGCGGCAATGGCCGTGGCGGGCGCAACGCCGAGTTCCTGCTCAGCCTCACCGAAAGCCTGAAAGGCCTGCCGGGCGTATACGCCCTGGCCGGTGACACCGACGGCATCGATGGCTCGGAAGATAACGCCGGTGCCTTCATGACCCCTGCCAGCTACGACCGCGCCGAAGCGTTGGGCCTGTCGGCCAGCGACGAATTGGACAACAACAACGGCTACGGCTACTTCGCCGCGCTGGATGCGCTGATCGTCACCGAACCGACTCGCACCAACGTCAACGACTTCCGCGCCATCCTGATCCTCGAGACTGCCCAATCATGACGCCAGATAAAAAAGTAAAGATCCTCGCCACCCTTGGCCCTGCGATCAACGGCATCGACGATATCCGCCAGCTGGTCGAAGCCGGGGTGAACATCTTCCGCCTCAACTTCAGCCATGGCGAGCATGCCGACCACGCCCTGCGCTACCAGTGGATCCGCGAAGTCGAGCAGCAACTGAACTACCCGCTGGGTATCCTCATGGACCTGCAAGGGCCGAAGCTGCGCGTTGGCCGCTTTGCCGAAGGCAAAGTGCAGCTGCAACGCGGCCAGGCCCTGCGCCTGGACCTGGACAAGACCCCGGGCGACAGCCGCCGGGTCAACCTGCCGCACCCCGAAATCATCGCCGCCCTTGAGCCCGGCATGGACCTGCTGCTGGACGACGGCAAGCTGCGCCTGCGCGTTACCGCCAAGCACAGCGACGCCATCGACACCGAGGTGCTGAACGGTGGCGAGCTTTCCGACCGCAAGGGCGTCAACGTACCGCAAGCGGTGCTCGACCTCTCCCCGCTCACCGAAAAAGACCGCCGCGACCTGGCCTTTGGCCTGGAGCTGGGTGTGGACTGGGTAGCCCTGTCGTTCGTCCAGCGCCCTGAAGACATCGTTGAAGCGCGCCAGCTGATTGGCGACCGCGCCTACCTGATGGCCAAGATCGAGAAGCCATCGGCAGTCGAACAGCTGCAAGCCATCGCCGAACTGGCAGACGCGATCATGGTGGCCCGTGGTGACCTGGGCGTGGAAGTGCCGGCCGAAAGCGTGCCGCAGATCCAGAAGCGCATCATCGGCACCTGCCGCCAGCTGGGCAAGCCGGTTGTGGTGGCCACGCAGATGCTCGAGTCGATGCGTTTCTCGCCAGCGCCAACCCGTGCCGAAGTCACCGACGTGGCAAACGCTGTGGCCGAAGGTGCCGATGCAGTAATGCTGTCGGCCGAAACCGCCTCGGGTGACTACCCGCTCGAAGCCGTGCAGATGATGAGCAAGATCATCCGCCAGGTTGAGAACGGCCCGGACTACCAGGCCCAGCTCGACGTCGGCCGGCCAAAGGCCGAAGCGACCGTGTCGGATGCCATCAGCTGCGCCATCCGCCGTATCAGCGGCATCCTGCCGGTGGCAGTGCTGGTCAACTACAGCGAGTCGGGTGCATCGACCCTGCGCGCGGCACGTGAGCGGCCACGGGCACCGATCCTCAACCTGACGCCGAACCTGAACACCGCGCGCCGCCTCAGCGTGGCCTGGGGCGTGCATTCGGTGGTCAACGACCGCCTGCGTCAAGTCGACGAGGTGGTTTCCACCGCCCTGGAGATTGCCCAGGCGCAAGGCATGGCCAGCCGTGGCGACACGCTGCTGATCACGGCCGGTGTACCTTTCGGCAAGCCGGGATCGACTAATACGCTGCGGATCGAGACTTTGATCTGAGATTGCCGGGGGCGCGTTGCGCCCCTTTCGCGACACAAGGCCGCTTCCACAGGGCGGCGCTGGCACAAGGGAATGCGATCCCTGTGGAAGCGGCCTTGTATCGCGATTGGAGGGCAAAGCGCTCTCCGAATACTGCTCTACCCAACCGCGGAAAACCGAGGCCCAAAGAGGCCCACCGCTCCCCATCAACCTCACTGACTGCCCCATGTACACCAAAAATTTCGTCAACCCGTGCCCCGACTGGGCCACGGCGTTACTCAACGGCTTCAGCCAGGTGCTGCTGCTGCGCAACCCCCTGTGCGGCCTGTGCTGCCTGCTGGCCATCCTGCTGACCGCACCCAACCTGGTCGGCGGCGCGCTACTTGGTGCCTTGGCCGGCCTGCTCACCGCCCAGGCACGCGGCTATGACCGTGCCGACCGCCAAGCGGGGCTGTATTGCTACAACGGCGTGCTGATCGGCATCCTGATCAGCGCCGTGCTGCCCTGGTCAGCGATCCTGCCGCCACTGATCATCGCCGCCGGCGGCCTGTCCAGCATCATCACCCACCAGTGGCGCAAGCGCGGTGGCAAGTTGCTGATTGCCTACACCTCCCCTTTCGTATTGCTGGGCTGGGCCACATTGCTGGTCGCCAGCCCCTCGCCCAGCGGCTTCGTCGAAGCCGACCCGCTGTATGCGTTGGCCCGCGGCGTGGGCCAGATCTTCCTGCTCGACCAGCCCTTGGCCGGGTTGCTGATCATCGTCGGCATGTTCATCGCCAACCCCTATGCGGCGTTGTGGGCGGTGATCGGTTCGGCCATTGGTGGCGGCGTGGCCCTGCTCGCCGATCATGCACAGGCCGCATGGTTAGGCCTTTGCGGCTTCAACGCCGCGCTGGCAGCCTTGGCGTTTAGCCGCCAGGGCGAAAAACCATGGGTGACGTTGCTGGCAGTAGCCCTGGCCCTGCTGCTGCAACCGCTGTTCAAGCTGTTGCCGCTGCCTGCCCTGACCGCCCCCTTCGTTGCCGCCTGTTGGCTGATGCACTTGGGCAGCTACCTGGCACAACCCAGACAGCGCAACGCCAGCCGCTTGCACAGCTGAAACGCAACCCCTAGGCTCAGCCCATCGCTTTTGTGGAACGAGCCAATGAACAACCCAGCGAGTCTGCGCGAGCGGCTCTTCGTCATCGTTTTCCAGACCGACACCGTAGCCGGTCGCCGCTTCGACAAGATCCTGCTACTGATCATCCTGGCCAGCCTGGTCACGGTGATCCTCGACAGCATCGATGAGGTGCACCAGGGCTACGCCGGCCTGCTGGCCGGTATCGAGTGGGGCTTTACCGCGATCTTCCTGGCCGAATACATCACCCGCCTGTACTGCTCGCCCAAGCCGTTACGCTATGCCTTCAGTTTCTACGGCCTGGTCGATTTACTGGCGATCGTGCCGGGGATCCTCGCGCTGTACTACAGCGACGCCCAGTACCTGCTCATCATCCGGGTCATCCGGATGCTGCGGATCTTCCGTGTACTCAAGCTCAGCCCGTACCTCAAGCAGGCCCATTACCTGATGGAGGCGCTGCGCGGCAGCAAGCAGAAGATCATCGTGTTCCTGGTGACGGTATCGACGCTGGTGACCGTGTTCGGCACGCTGATGTACGTGATCGAAGGGCCTGAGCATGGTTTTACCAGCATCCCCAAAGGCATCTACTGGGCCATCGTTACCCTGACCACCGTGGGCTTTGGCGACATCGTGCCGAAGACCCCGCTGGGGCAGGTGCTGTCGTCGCTGGTGATGATCACCGGTTATTCGATCATTGCCGTGCCGACCGGTATCTTCACGGCAGAGCTGGCCAATGCCATGCGCGGGGAGCAGTTGCAGCATGATTGCCCGACCTGCCACAAGAAGACCCACGAGCATGGGGCGGCGTTCTGTTGTCGCTGTGGGAATGGGTTGTTTCCCAAGCAATGACGGTGCCTGTACAGGCCCTTTCGCGGGCGCGCCCGCTCCCACAGGATCACCACAGGCCCGAGCATTACACCGTACCTGTGGGAGCGGGCATGCCCGCGAAGAGGCCGGTACGGGCAGAAGCATAACCAAAGCATTTTTTGTTCTTTAACCCGTATAAAGCCACCCGCTATAGTCGCTGGCAATCTGCCCCAACACCCTTCAAGTACAAGGAAGCATCGTGAAAAAGCTCTTCACCGCCTCGCTGCTCGCCGCAGGCCTGGCCTTGGGTAACCTCGCCCAGGCCGCCCCCACCCTGCTCAACGTTTCCTACGACGTGATGCGCGACTTCTACAAGGACTACAACCCGGCCTTCCAGAAACACTGGGAAGCCGAGCACAACGAGAAGGTCAACGTGCAGATGTCCTTCGGCGGCTCGAGCAAGCAGGCGCGTGCGGTGATCGATGGCCTGCCGGCCGATGTCATCACCATGAACATGGCCACCGACATCAACGCCCTGGCAGACAAGGGCAAGCTGGTGCCCGACAACTGGGTAACCCGCCTGCCGAACAACAGCGCGCCATTCACCTCGGCCACGGTGTTCATCGTGCGCAAGGGCAACCCAAAAGCCCTGAAAGACTGGCCCGACCTGCTCAAGGACGGTGTGCAGGTGATCGTGCCCAACCCGAAAACCTCGGGTAATGGCCGCTATACCTACCTGTCGGCCTGGGGCTACGTACTCAAGCAAGGCGGCGATGAAAGCAAAGCCCGCGACTTCGTCGGCAAGCTGTTCAAGCAGGCACCCGTGCTGGACACCGGTGGCCGTGCCGCCACCACCACGTTCATGACCAACCAGATCGGTGACGTACTGGTCACCTTCGAGAACGAAGCCGAGATGATCGCCCGCGAGTTTGGCCGCGACCAGTTCGAAGTGGTCTACCCAAGCGTATCGGCCGAAGCCGAGCCTCCGGTGACGGTGGTCGACAAGGTGGTGGCCAGGAAGGGGACCCAGGCCGTGGCCGAGGAATACCTGAAGTACCTGTGGTCACCAGCAGCCCAGGAGATCGCCGCCAACAACTACCTGCGCCCGCGTGATGCAACGGTACTGGCCAAGTACACCGACCGCTTCCCGAAAGTGGACTTCCTGTCGGTGGAGAAAACCTTCGGTGACTGGCGTACCGTGCAGAAGACCCACTTCAATGATGGTGGGGTGTTTGACCAGATCTATACCGGTCAGTAACGCACAAGCAACATCAAACCCGGCGGAACACCAAGGCCTTCAGCCCCCCCGCCGGGTCAACGTCCGGAAACTCCGGCGGGTTTTCCAGACGCTCGACATAAGCCAGCGAAGGCGCCTGCGCTGCCATGCCTTCGATCAGAAACTCAGGCCCGATCCCCGGGTCGTTGACGCACGCCAGCACCGTCCCTCCCGCATTCAACAACTCCGGCAAACGCCGCAGGATCTTTGCGTAATCCTGGGTCAGCACAAAGCTGCCACGCTGGAAGGTAGGCGGGTCGATGATGATCAGGTCATAAGGCCCGTACTTGCGCACCTTGCCCCACGACTTGAACAGTTCATGCCCCAGGTACGCCACCCGTGATGCATCGTGGCCATTGAGGCGGTGATTGTCCCGGCCTCGCGACAGGGCCGATTTGGCCATGTCCAGGTTCACCACCTGCTCGGCACCACCGGCAATCGCTGCCACGGAAAAGCCGCAGGTATAGGCGAACAGGTTGAGCACGCGCTTGCCCGCCGCCTGCTCGCGCACCCAGCGGCGGCCATAGCGCATGTCGAGGAACAGGCCATTGTTTTGCCGCACGCCCAAGTCCAGCAGGTAGGTCAGGCCGTCCTCGATCACTTCGCGTTGCTGGCACGGCTCGCCCAGCAGCCACTGGCCCGGGCTGTCGGGCAGGTAGCGGTGCTGGATGATGACAGCCTGACCGGTCCACTGCGGGCGCTCGGCCAAGCTGCGCAGCATGGTTTCCAGTTCGGCCAGCTGGCCCTCGGCCGGCTCACGGAACAAGGCGACCGACAGCACGCCCTGCAGCCAGTCGACGGTGACCTGCTCCAGGCCCGGCCAGCAGCGGCCGCGACCGTGAAACAGGCGGCGGGTTTCCTGTGGGGCAGGGTCAAGGGCGGCAAGCAGGTGTTGCTCAAGGGTGTCGATGGGCGAGGTCATGGCGGATCGCAGGCTGGCAAAAAGCGGCATTCTACCTTGCGGGCCTCTTCGCGGGTAAACCCGCGCCTACAGGATGCCGCGCCGAGCGGAACCACCACCCCTGTTGCATGCCCGCCGCCGCCAGCAGGATCAACCCCACCCCCAGCCACTGCAGCGGCGCCAGGCGGTGCCCGAACGCCACCCAGTCCACCAGAATTGCCGCAATCGGGTAAATGAACGACAGCGCACCGGTCAACGCCGTGGGCAAACGCTGGATGGCGCTGTACAACAGCACATACATCAGGCCGGTGTGCACCATCCCCAGTGTCAACAAGCTGGCCAACGCCGGCATTTCAACCGGCAACCCGCCAAGCGTGACCCATGGCGCCAGCAGCAATACACCCGTGGTTACCTGAATCAGCGCTATCAGGTGCGGGGGCGTGCCACTCAGGCGCTTGATGATCAACGCCGCGATTGCATACAGGAATGCCGCCCCCAGCGCCAGGGCAACCCCCAGCAGATAGTCCTCGCCATTACTTTGCCCAGCGCCATGGGCACTGACGATGGCCAGCATGCCTAGGAACGCCACACTCAGCCAGGTCACCTTGGCCAAGGTGATCTTTTCGCCCAGAAACAGCGCCGCCAGCCCCACCAGAATGAATGGCTGCACGTTGTAAACCGCCGTGCCGATGGCAATCGACGCCCGCGCGTACGAGGCAAACAAAAGCAGCCAGTTGCCGACAATGGCCACCCCACTGGCAATCGCCAGCAAAAATGCCGTGCGGCTGATTACACCTGGGCGCAGAAAGCCAAACGCGGCGCAAATCGCCAGCAAGGTCACGGCACCGAACACGCAGCGCCAGAACACCACATCCAGCACCGGCTGGCCGGACACCAGCACGAACCAGCCAATGGTCCCGGAAATCAGCATGGCGGCGACCATCTCCAGCGAGCCACGGCGCAATGAACTGTCCATCTCAAACCTCCCTTTGATAATGGCAACAGTATGCAAAGGCTGCAGGCTGGCCATCCAGCGGATAACCAAGGCATTTTCGCCAACCTACCTTTACTATCAAGGCAGATAACACGAATTACCTGATGAGGTGAGCATGACCGATGCCATTGACCAATTATTGATCAACGCACTGATGGAGGACTCGCGCCGCTCGCTCAAGGCTCTGGCGCAGGTCAGCGGGCTGTCCGCACCTAGCGTCAGCGAGCGTTTGCGCCGGCTGGAAGAGCGTGGCGTGCTGCGCGGCTATACCGTGGAGGTCGACCCGCGCGCCTTTGGCTACCAGTTGCAGGCGATCGTGCGCATCCGTCCGCTGCCGGGGAAGCTGCAAGAAGTGGAGCGCCAGATCATTGCCATCCCTGAGTTCACCGAATGCGACAAGGTCATTGGCGAGGACTGCTTCATAGCCCGACTGCATGTGCGCTCGATGGAGCAGCTGGACACGCTGCTCGACCTCATGAATGTGCTGGCTGAGACCAATACCGCGATCATCAAGAAGACCCCGGTCAAGCGGCGGTTGCCGCCAATGGATTGATTGGCCCCTGTACTGGCCTCCTCGCAGGCGTGCCCGCGAAGAGGCCAGCACAGGAAAAGCTGACTATTTTTTGTACACAAAAACGTAACCATAGGTGCCATTTTTGTGTGCACTTTCTTCAGTGGCGCCCCAATTCGTTACACACTTTCCACCCGTTATTTTGACCAAATGATCAACTAATCAATCTTTCAAAAAATATAACTTGTACATTTGGTCAACTTATATTCTCTGTATTTCATTAACTTACCTTTGAACAAGATAAGTTCGAAATGATCACCTATTGAAACCTGCGCTTCCCTTGGCATGGAACTCGCTTTTGTGTGTTCGTGTTTTGTATACAACTTAAACAAAACATAGATACACAAGAATCCGCGACGCCGACCCAATGTCGGCCGCCGCGCCCACAACCCTGTGATGCCAACGCTGCACCGACGAGATGGCGAGCCCGTGCGCATGCCCGCTCATCGCAGTCCATGTGCATCAGGAGCCCGCCGGAATGAGTAGCAGCCTCGACCTTGCCCCTGAACAATCCGTCGCCAGCACACACCCGAGTTCCAAGCTTGCCGGTCACCAGCCGGACCTTGTTCTCAGCCCGCGCCTGCATAACCGCGACCTGGCGCCAACCCGGATGGAAGGCCGTCGCTGGGGCGGCTACAGCATCTTCGCGCTGTGGACAAACGATGTGCACAATATCGCCAACTATTCGTTCGCCATGGGCTTGTTCGCCCTCGGCCTGGGTGGCTGGCAAATTCTGTTGTCGCTGGCCATCGGCGCGGCACTGGTGTACTTCTTCATGAACCTGTCGGGTTACATGGGTCAAAAAACCGGGGTGCCGTTTCCAGTCATCAGCCGCATTGCCTTCGGCATCCACGGCGCGCAGATACCGGCGCTGATCCGTGCCGTCATCGCCATCGCCTGGTTCGGCATCCAGACCTACCTGGCATCGGTGGTGCTGCGGGTGCTGCTCACCGCCGTGTGGCCGCAACTGGCAGCCTACGACCACGACAGCATCCTCGGCCTGTCGAGCCTGGGCTGGGTGTGTTTCGTGTCGATCTGGCTGGTACAACTGGTGATCCTGGCCTACGGCATGGAGATGGTGCGCCGTTACGAGGCCTTTGCCGGGCCGGTGATCCTGCTGACCGTCGCCGCCCTGGCGGTGTTCATGTACTTCAAGGCCGACGCGCGCATTGCCTGGTCGGTGGCTACCCCGCTGACCGGCTACGAGATGTGGCGCAACATCTTTGCCGGCGGCGCACTGTGGCTGGCGATCTACGGCACCCTGGTGCTGAACTTCTGTGACTTCGCCCGCTCCTCGCCTTGCCGCAAGACCATCCGCGTCGGCAACTTCTGGGGCCTGCCGGTGAACATCCTGGTGTTCGCCGTGATCACCGTGGTGCTGTGCGGCGCGCAGTTCCAGATCAACGGCCACATCATCGACAGCCCGACGCAGATCGTCGCCGCCATACCCAGCACGCCATTCCTGGTGCTCGGCTGCCTGGCCTTCCTGATCGTCACCGTGGCGGTGAACATCATGGCCAACTTCGTCGCCCCGGCCTTCGTACTCAGCAACCTGGCGCCGCGCCACCTGAACTTCCGCCGTGCCGGGCTGATCAGTGCCACCCTGGCGGTGCTGATCCTGCCGTGGAACCTGTACAACAGCCCGCTGGTGATCGTGTACTTCCTGTCGGGCCTGGGCGCCCTGCTCGGCCCGCTGTACGGCGTGATCATGTCCGACTACTGGTTGCTGCGCAAAGGCTGCATCAACGTGCCAGAGCTGTATACCGAGCACCCGGCCGGTGCCTATCACTACAGCAAGGGCATCAACCTGCGCGCCGTGGCCGCCTTCGTGCCGGCCGCACTGCTGGCCATCGTGCTGGCCCTGGTGCCCAACTTCCAGGGTATCGCGCCGTTCTCCTGGCTGATCGGTGCCGGCATCGCCGCCGCCCTGTACCTGCTGATCGCGCCACGTAACCGCCACTACCACGACGTCAGCGGCGAGTGCATCGCCGTCGACCACAGCGGCCATTAATCAAGGAGGACTGCCCATGCGTATTCTGATCGCCAACGTCAACACCACCGAAGCCATTACCCACGCCATTGCCGAACAGGCCCGTGCGGTGGCCGCACCCGGTACCGAGATCGTCGGCCTCACGCCCTGGTTCGGCGCCGAATCGGTGGAGGGCAACTTCGAGAGCTACCTGGCGGCCATCGCGGTGATGGACCGGGTCCTGGCCTTTGAAGGGCCCTACGATGCCGTGATCCAGGCCGGTTATGGCGAACATGGCCGCGAAGGCCTGCAGGAACTGCTCAACGTGCCTGTGGTGGACATTACCGACGCCGCCGCCAGCACGGCAATGTACCTGGGCCACGCCTATTCCGTAGTAACCACGCTGGACCGCACCGTGCCACTGATCGAGGACCGCCTGAAGCTCTCGGGCCTGTATGACCGCTGTGCCTCGGTGCGAGCCAGCGGGCTGGCGGTGCTGGAACTGGAAGCCGACCCGCTGCGGGCCGTGGAGGCGATTGTCGGGCAGGCCGAACGCGCCGTGCGTGACGACAAGGCCGAGGTGATCTGCCTGGGTTGTGGCGGCATGGCCGGGCTGGACGAGCAGATTCGCCAACGCACCGGCGTGCCGGTGGTGGATGGTGTGAGCGCAGCGGTGACCATTGCCGAATCGCTGGTGCGTATGGGCTTGAGCACGTCCAAAGTGCGCACCTATGCGACGCCACGAGCGAAGAAAGTGGTGGGCTGGCCGATGCGCTTCGGCCGCTAGACATCCTTCGCCTGTACCGGCCTCTTCGCGGCTTTAGCCGCGAAGAGGCCGGCCCGCTTAACGCATCATCCTGGCCAAACGCTGCGCACTGCCACAGGCCAAGGTAAACCCCAACGCCCCATGCCCCAGGTTCAGCCACAGGTTGCGGTACACCGTCCCACTCATGATCGGCACCCCGGTCGGTGTCGCCGGCCGCATCCCCGCCCACTCCACCGCCTGGCCATAATCCGCCGCCCTTGGCAACGTCTCCAGCGCCAGCCGCCGCATGCTCTGCAAACGGCGCATGTCCACCGACTCATCGAACCCGACAATGTCCACCATCGCCGCTACCCGCAGCTGCTGCCCCAGGCGTGCATAGACGATCTTGCGCTCATAGTCGGTAAGGCTCACCTCAGGGGGCAGGTGCCCGGCGCTGATCGGCGCGGTCAGGCTGTAGCCCTTCAGCGGGTAAACCGGTATCTGCACTCCCGGTAATGCCAAGCCTGGGCCGCGATGCCCGGCACACAGCACCAACTGCTCCACGTCCAGTTGCTGATCGCCCAGTTGCAGTGCCACGACCTGGCCCTGGCGCTGAACCAATTGCGTCACTGGCCGGCCAAGCAGGAAACGGCACTGCCCCGACGCGCGCAACAGCGCCTCCAGCCGCAAGCAAAACAAGTGGCAATCGCCAACCTCTTCGCCTGCCGTGAACACACCGCCCACAAACGGTACGCCATCCAGGGCAGGCTCCAGCCCGCGCAGCTCGGCAGCCGCCAGCACCTGCTGACTGGTCGGGTCCGTCAACTGTTCCCGGCCTTGAGCAAAGGCCCGTTCACTGCGAAATGCCACCAGCTTGCCATTGCGCCGCCAGGCAAAATCCCCCAGGTTGTGCTCCTCGCGCCATTGCGCCAGAACGGCCTGACTGTAAAGCGCCAGCTCAAGTAATTGCCCGGCATTACGGCGATTGACGCTACGCCGGCAAGCCAGGGTGAATGCCAGCAGCCAGCGCCACTGGGCCGGGTCCATGCGCAAGCGCAACCGCAATGGCGACTCGCCCTGCAACAGCCAGCCCAGCGCCTGCCACGGCACTCCGGCATCAGCCAGCGGCGCCACGTAGCGATAAGACAATTGTCCGCCATTGGCAAAGCTGGTGGCCGACGCCAGGTTGTCGCGGGCCTCGATCAGATCAACCGATCGCCCCTCCCGAACCAGCGCGTAAGCCGTTGCCAGGCCCACCACTCCGCCACCGATTACCGTTACCCGCTGTTTCATCGCCCTTCCCTGTTCCGGCTTCCTTGCCAAACAGTACCAGCGGATCAGGTCGGGCAGCTATGCGCACCGTCATTCAGGCCCTGGCGCACATTACGGCTCAGCAGGCTGGCTTTGCCGTTTTGCCAGGTCAGGGTCAGTACATAGAGCGTGTCGAAGTCTTCGCCGCTCCAGTCCTCGGTGACCACCCGCTCCTCCCCCAAGGCCTTGCCGGCCACGGTGTTGATCAGTTCCGGCAGGTAGCCGTGGGACCAGGCAGTGTAGATGGTCGCATTGCGGTACTTGTCGCTCAGCAACTCATCGGCCAGTTCAGCAGTGTCGTTGGCGCCGTAGTCGATATTCACCGGCAAGCCGAGGCGGATGGCACTGGGGGTGATGGTCATCAATGGGCGGATGTAGCTGTAGCTTTCGTCCCGGCTGCCTTCCTCGACATGCCGTGTGGGGTTGGCGGCAAACACGTAGTCGGCCTTGCCGAAGCGCTCGGGCAGTACAGTGGCCAGGTCCAGCGCACGGTTGAGGCCTTGGCAGTTCAACTGCCCGAGCCCCTCGCCCGGCTTCTCGCCATGACGCAGAAATACCAGGGTCTGGGTGCCATCCACCGGTCGTGCCCGGCTTTCGACAGCCTCCAGCGCCAACGGTACGGCGATGGCTGTGAGCAACAGACTCAGCAGCAAGTGACGGCGACGGCGGAAGAATGTTGGCAACTTCATCAAGGCAGGCTCGTGTGGCAGAGAAAATCGGGTTTACCCGCCACATCACCCGGCCAATTGCAGGGCGCCCGTGTAGTGAATGCCATCCCTGGCAACGCGTCAGGGTCAGAGTGCCCCGAACCCGTTTGGTTCCTCCCTGGAGGTGGATGCCGTTCCCTAGGCAAGGCCTAGATTAGGGGCTGGGTGTTGCGCAATTGTGTAAGGTGCAAGAACCTCGGGTTGCAACGTGCCCACTCAATCATCCCGCGTGAGCACTTCCAGCAGTTCGATCTCGAAGGTCAGGTCCGAATTTGGCGGGATCGCCCCTACGCTGCGTTCGCCATAGCCCAGGTGCGCCGGTACCAGCAGCTTGCGCTTGCCGCCAACGCGCATGCCCATCAGGCCCTGGTCCCAGCCTTTGATTACCCTGCCAGTGCCGATCACGCACTGGAACGGCTTACCGCGCGACCATGACGAGTCGAACTCGCTGCCATCGGCCAGCCAGCCGGTGTACTGAGTGGTGATCAGGGCGCCTTTGACGGCGGCTTTGCCGTCACCCTCGACCAGGTCGATGATCTGCAGTTCTTGGCTCACGGGTACACTCCAACGCTGAAAAACAAAACCGCCCTTTTCTCAGGAATGCACCGGTTTGGCAAGTTCACGCAGAATTGTACGGAGGCATTCGCCAACGGAATGCCCCCGTACAGACATGGCGTTGAATCAGCTGTTCTGCTCGAACACCTCTTGGCCGGACAGCTCCTTGGTCTGATTGGCGAAGCAGTACCACGCGGGTTTCTCTTCGACGAAGATCTGCAGGTCGAAATCCCAGGCTTGGTCGCCATCGAGTAGGCCGACCGGCACGGCATGGAAGTCGTTGGCCTTGAGCCGGTAGTACAGGTGCGTACCACAGCGGCCACAGAAAGCACGCTGGGCCCAGTCGGACGAATCATAGACGCTCGGCGCACGCCCCTCGATCAGCGGAGGCTTGCTGCAGTGGACCACCAGCAGCGGGCCGCCGGTCCACTTGCGGCACATGCTGCAATGACAAGCGCTGATATGGGTATTGTCGACGGTGACCGTCAGCCGCGTGTCTCCGCACAGGCAGGTGCCGTGTTTTTCCAGGGCCATGGGTGGCTCCTTGAACGGAAAGATGGGCCTGCAATTATAGAAGCCCCCCAGGGCATCGCACGCCATGCTAGATGTACACATTGCCCCGCAGGTACAACGCCGCCCGCCCACTGATGATTACGCGGCCATTGCCCGGCACTTCGCACTGCAACTGCCCTTTGCGTGCCCCGCCCTGCTCGCAGCTCAGCACGTTCTTGCCCAGCCTTTGGGCCCATAACGGCGCCAGCGAGGTGTGTGCCGAACCGGTTACCGGGTCTTCATTCACACCAACCCGCGGGCCGAACCAGCGGGTGACGAAGTCAAAGCCACGCCCTGCCGCGGTCACGGCAATGCCACGGACGTCGAAGGCCGACAGTGCAACAAAGTCTGGTTTCAACGTATCGAGCAGCAAGGCGTCGTCGATCACCACCACATAATCGTCGCTACGGTACACCACCTGTGCCTGGCTCAAGCCCAGCGCCTGCAGCAGGCCCGCCGGCATGTCCACCGCTACGGGTTGCTTGGCCGGGAAGTCCATGGCCAGCAGGCCATCAGTGCCACGGCTGACGCGCAACTCGCCACTGCGGGTGTTGAAGCGCAGCACTTGCGCCTGCTCCCCTAGTTGCTCGAACAACACATAGGCCGAAGCCAAAGTAGCGTGGCCGCACAGGTCGACTTCCACGGCGGGGGTGAACCAACGCAAGTCGAACGTTTCGCCGTTGCGCACGAAGTAGGCAGTTTCTGACAGGTTGTTTTCTTCGGCAATGCGCTGCAGCACATCGTCCGGCAGCCAGCTTTCCAGCGGGATCACTGCGGCAGGGTTGCCACCGAACGGTTCAGTGGAAAAGGCATCGACCTGGAATATTTCGAGTTGCATGCACACACTCCTTGTTGCCCGGGCGCCGCCGGGCAGATATCTGGAAAAGGTTACGGGCGTACCGGGGTCAAAACTGGCTCACCGGCAAAGAACGCCTGCAGGTTGCGCAGCACCAAGGCCACCGTGTCGCGCGCGGCTTCTGGCGATTGGCCAGCCACGTGGGGTGTGAGCACGGTGTTGGGCAAGGCCTTGAGTGCATCGGGCACTGCCGGCTCGTCATCGAATACATCCAGCGCGGCGCCAGCCAGCTGGCCACGCTGCAATGCGTCAATCAGGGCTTGCGTGTCGACCACACTGGCACGGGCGATGTTCACCAGATAGCCCTCAGCCCCCAGAGCCTGAAGCACTTGGGCATCGACCAGATGCCGGGTGTTGGCACCACCGGGGGTGGCCACCACCAGGATGTCGACGGTTTCAGCCAACTGTCGGGGGCTGTCGTACCAGGTATAGGGCACACCCTGGCGTGGTGTGCGGCTGTGGTAGCTGACGCGCATGTCGAAGCCCAAGTGAGCCCGCTTGGCGATTGCCAGGCCCACTGCGCCAAGGCCGAGAATGCCCAGGCGTTTGCCACTCACCGAGGGGCTGATCACCCGGTTCCATTCACCGCGCCGCGTGCTGGCATCAGCACGAGGGATGTCGCGCAACAGCGCCAGCAGCAGGGCCAGGGTGTGGTCGGCGACGGCTGCGGCGTTGGCCCCGGCGCCATTGGTGACGGTTATGCCGCGGGCGTCGGCGGCGGCCAGGTCGACCTGCTCGTAGCCGGCGCCGATCACGCAGATGATCTGTAATCTGGGTAATGCGTCAATTTCGGCGGCGGATAGCCCCAGCGGACCACGGGTGAGCACCGCATCGATTTCTTCGGCGTGGCGATGAATGGCATCGGCGCGCAGTTGCGGCGAAGGGGCACGGATCAGGTGGTAACCGGCCTGCTCCAGCATGGGCAGGTAATCGTCGACGGTTTCCACCAGTACCAGGACTGTCTTGCGCATGCCACCTCCGGGTAAATTCGAGGCGTCATTATGCGGAGTCACCGACCGGTACAGTCAATGGAAATAACAAGGCAAAACTGTACTGTGCTGTTGCTGCGTTGCTGCGTTGCTGTTGCTGTTGCTGTTGCTGTTGCTGTTGATCTTGATCTTGATCTTGATCTTGATCTTGATCTTGATCTTGATCTTCGCGACTTCAGGAGGCCGAACGCAGGCCTTGCGGAGGCAGGTGACGGGCATGGATGCCCGTCAAGCGCTGAGGCCCCAGGATGGGGCCTTCGGCGCGGTCCTGCCGGGAGCAAGGCCGGAGTGAGGGGACCCCGGAGCGCAGCGCAGGGGCCGGATGATGGGAGCGCAGCGTTTTTTGGTTACTTTTTGTCGCGTTTGACAAAAAGTGACTCGCCGTAAGGGCGAAAAGGTGAGTCCGTGTCGCCATCGCGAATGGACTGTTCGCTGAGTCAAAACAGACGAGTTCGCTTCTTGCTTCTTGCTTCTTGCTTCTTGGATGTGGGCACTCACATCGGGTAGGTATTCATTCACGCAGGTGGCGCATAGTCACCTTTCCGCCCTTACGGCGGGTCACTTTTTGTCAAACGCGACAAAAAGTAACCAAAAAACGCTGGCTCCTATCATCCGGCCCCTACGCTACGCTCCGGGGTTCCCTCGCTACGGTCTTGCTCCCGGGAGGACCGCGCTGCAGGCCCCATCCTGGGGCCCAGCGCTTGACGGGCATCCATGCCCGTCACCTCCCTCCGCAAGCCCTGCGCTCGGCCTCCTGAAGTCGCAATCTGCGTCGCCTGAACTATCGCGCGCTTACAAGCAAAAGCAGAAGCAGAAGCAGAAGCAGAAGTAAATACAGAAACAGCGTTACTGTGCGAACGCCCGCCCTAACCCACCTGGTACACCGCTGCTGTCAGTTTCCTGCCAAGGCCCATTCGGGCTCAACGACCAGCTCCAGCCGTTATCGAACCGATAGTAGGTACGCTGCCGGTAGAAGGTATTGGGCTGCTTCTCCAACACATATACACCCAGCCTGGGATCCCAGTGGCTTGCCCCGCCAGGCGGTGGCGCAAAGCTGGCCGAGGTACGTGGCATGGGCTTGGGTATCGCTGCCGGCTTGCTCGGCTGAGTGGAAGGCTGCCCGCCCGGCAAGGGCTTGACCACCGGCCCCGACGGCGGCACACGCTCGATAGGTGGCGCGGGCTGCTCGTACGGCTCGTGCACCGTACACGCAGACAAACCCAAGGCCAGGGTAATCAGGGTCAGGCGGACGGTGCTATGCATGGCATTGCTCTCTTACTGGTCTGGAGTGTCGATGGTCAGGCGCTGGGTAGCCTGGGTGGCGCTAGGCAACGGAGCACCCCGGCCAATCCATTCACCCTGGGTAGGCTGACCCGCGCGCGAAACACGTGCAACCAGTTGGACTTCGGCAAATTGCGACAGTTTCATCTGCGGCATCATCGCATCAGCATCAGACAACTCCACTTCGATCGGCAACTGCGCCACGGTCACACGCTTGGCCGCCAGTGGCATCGGCGGGCCATTGCTGGCGCGAGCGAAGATAAACACCGTGTCGTCCGGCTTGACCTTGTCCTTCAAAGCATCCGCCAGCTCCACACGCACTTTCAGGCGAGCCGCCACAGGTGCAGGTTCGGTAGCCTGCGCTGGCGCGCCACCCAGGCGCTCGGCGGCGCGGTCGATACCGCCCTGCAGGGCAGCACGCGATGTATCACCTTCTGGCAACTGCGCCAGCAAGCGCTTCCAGTAGTCGATGGCTTCCTGATAACGCTCGCCTTCAAACGCAGCAATACCGCGCAGGCCCAGGCTGGTCACCTCGTTGGGGTCCGCCTTCAGCGCTTCGTCAGTCAGCGCCTGCAATTGCGGGCTCCACTGCTTGTTGGCGGCAAAGTACAGGGCCTGGGCCCACTGCCCCAGCAGCTCGGGCTGGCGCCCAGCCAGGGCCACGGCCCGTTCGAACGTACGCGCGGCATCGGCCGGGCGCTGCTCGGCCATGTAGGCCCGGCCGAGGAAATACATGGCCTCGGCCGAATCCGGCTGGGCCTGCACCACGCGCTCAAGGCGCGTGGTCATTTCTTCCATCGACTTGGGTGCCTCGGCAAATTCCTGGGTCAGCGCCACCTTGTCGGCCGCGCCAAAATGCAGGTACAGCCCCAGCGCCATCAGCGGTACCAGCACGGCCGCCAGCAGCGGCAGGGCCTTGCCCAAATGCCCCTGGCGCGGGGCCTCGGCGCCTTCGGTATCGGCCAGCAACTCGCGGGCAGCCTCGTCCCGGCCCTTGGCCATCTGCGCCTCATCGAGCACACCGGCGGCTTGCTGAGCCGCCAGTTCAGCAATGCGCTCCTGGTAAAGGGCCACGTTCAGGGCCGTGCGGTCTTCTTCCTGCTGGCGACGGCGGCCACGCAGGATCGGGAGCAGCAAAAAGCTGAGGGCAGCGAGCAGCAGCAGGCCCGCGCTAAGCCAGAATTCAATCATGGGTCTGTTCTTTTTCCAGCAGTTTGGCGAGACGCTCGCGTTCTTCGGCAGACAACTCATCGGCGCCTTGCGCGGCCGTGCCACGGCGCCGGCGTACGATCACCGCCAGCACCACGAAGCCACCGACCAGCAAGATCCCCGGGCCAAACCACAGCAGCCAGGTACGCCCGCTGAGCGCCGGCTTGTAACGCACGAAGTCGCCGTAGCGGTCGACCATGAAGTCGATGATCTGCTGGTTGCTCTGGCCTTCGCCGAGCATGCGGAAGATTTCCCGGCGCAGGTCGGCAGCAATCGGCGCGTTGGAGTCGGCAATATCCTGGTTCTGGCACTTGGGGCAGCGCAGTTCCTTGGTCAACTGTTGGTAACGCTCGCGCTCGGCCTCGTCGCGAAACTGGTAGGTGTCGATAGCCGCCTTGGCCACACCGGCCAGGCTCATGCCCAGCACTGCAGCTGCCAGCCAGCGCTTCATGGCTTGGCCTCGTCGATCAGGCCCTGGTACAACGGCGCCAGCTGTTCACGCCAGACCGTGGCATCAACGATGCCCACGTGCTTGTAGCGGATGATGCCCTTGGCGTCTATCAGGAAGGTTTCCGGCGCCCCATACACCCCAAGGTCCAGGCCCAGGCTGCCCTGCTCGTCACGAATATCCAGCTGGTAGGGGTTGTGGAACTCGGCCAACCACTTCTGCGCGGCGGCGTTGTCATCCTTGTAGTTGACGCCATGGATCACCACACCCTGCTGTGCCAGCTGGTTCAGGTACGGGTGCTCGACCTTGCACGACGGACACCAGGTGGCCCACACGTTGACCAGTGCCGGGCGGCCCTGCAAGTCAGCCTGAGTCAGGGTACGGTCCCCCTGTGTCGAAGCCAGGGAAAACGCCGGGAACGGTTTACCGATCATTGCCGAAGGCAGCTCGTCGGGCTTGAGGAAAAGCCCCTTGTAGAGGAACACCGCCACCAGCAGGAACACTGCAAGGGGCACTACCATGATCCAACGCTTCATGCAGCTGCTCCAGACACGCCCAGGACATCACGCACCCGGGTCTTGACCTTGACGCGGTAGCGCCGGTCGAGGGCCGCCAGCAACCCGCCCAGGCCGGTCAACAGACCGCCCAGCCAGATCCAGCGGACGTAAGGCTTAATATGTACGCGCACAGCCCAGGCGCCATTCTCCAGTGGCTCACCAAGCGCAACGTACAGGTCTCGGGTAAAGCCGGCGTCGATGCCCGCTTCGGTCATCATCGACTGTTGCACGGTGTACAGGCGCTTCTCCGGGTGCAGTGTGGTCACTTCACGACCCTCGCGGCTGACCACGACGGTGCCCTTGTCAGAGATGAAATTCGGCCCCTCGAAGTGCTTGGCGCCCTGGAACAGGAAGTGGTAGCCACCCAGTTCCACGCTTTCGCCCGGCGCCATGCGCAGGTCGCGTTCGGCGCTGTTGTTGCTGGACAGCACCACGCCCAGCGCGCACACCGCCAGGCCCAGGTGCGCCAGTTGCATGCCCCAGTAGCTGCGCCCCAGGCCCGGCAGGCCTTTGACCAGGCCCTTGTGGCGGGTCTTGTCGAAAATGTCACGCAGCCCGCCAAGTACTACCCAGGCAGCCAGGGCGAAGGCCGTCAGTGTCGGCCAATCGAAGTCGTCGACGATAAAGCCGGCAACCGGGGCAAGGATGGCACTGCCGATCAACACCGGGGTCATCATGCTGGCCAGCCATTTGCCCGGGGTGTCCTTCCAGCGCACCACCACGCCCACGCTCATCACCACCATCAGCAGCGCCATCAGTGGCAGGAACAAGGCGTCGAAGTAGGGCGGGCCGACCGACAGCTTGGCACCGGTCAGGGCATCGAGCACCAGCGGGTACAGGGTACCGAGCAGAATCATCGAAGCCGCCACCACCAGCACCAGGTTATTGGCCAGGAGCAGCGTTTCACGGGACCACAGGGCGAAACCGACCTGGCTCTTGACCACCGGTGCGCGCAGGGCGAACAGCGTGAGCGACCCGCCGACCACGAACAGCAGGAAAAACAGGATGAAAATGCCGCGTGACGGGTCGGCGGCAAACGCATGCACCGAGGTCAGCACGCCGGAACGCACCAGGAAGGTACCCAGCAGGCTCAGCGAGAATGCGGCAATTGCCAGCAGCACGGTCCAGCTCTTGAACACCCCGCGTTTCTCGGTCACCGCCAACGAATGGATCAATGCGGTGCCCACCAGCCAAGGCATGAACGAGGCGTTTTCCACCGGGTCCCAGAACCACCAGCCACCCCAGCCCAGTTCGTAGTAGGCCCACCACGAACCCAAGGTGATACCGACACCAAGGAACGCCCATGCAACGATGGTCCACGGCCGCGACCAGCGCGCCCAGGCCGCGTCCAGCCGGCCGCCAAGCAAGGCGGCGATGGCGAAGGCGAAGGCCACCGAGAAGCCCACGTAGCCCATGTACAGCATCGGCGGATGCACGATCAGGCCAAAGTCCTGCAACAGCGGGTTGAGGTCGCGACCATCGGTCGGCACCTGCGGCAGCAGGCGCTGGAACGGGTTGGAAGTAATGATCAGGAAGCTCAGGAAGCCCACGCTGATCATGCCCATTACCGCCAGTACGCGGGCCAGCATCACCTGCGGCAACTGCCGCGAGAACACCGACACGGCAAAGGTCCAGCAGCCGAGGATCAGCGCCCAAAGCAGCAACGAACCCTCATGAGCGCCCCACACCGCACTGAACTTGTAGTACCAGGGCAAGGCGCTGTTGGAGTTGCTGGCCACATAGGCGACCGAGAAATTGTCTGTCATGAAGGCATGGGTCAGGCAGGCAAAGGCAAACACCAGGAAGGCAAACTGCCCCCAGGCTGCCGGCCGCGCCAGGCTCATCCACAGGCTGTCGCCACGCCACGCGCCCAGCAGCGGCACACTGGCCTGCACGACGGCAAAGCAGATGGCCAGAATCATCGCCAACTGGCCCAGTTCGGGGATTACCAGTGCTGCGTTCATGGCTTGGCCTCTGCGCCGGTAGCGGCCTGGCCGCTTTCCTTCAACGCCTTGGTGACCTCGGGCGGCATGTATTTCTCATCATGCTTGGCCAGCACTTCATCGGCTACCACCACCCCTTCGGCATTGAGCTTGCCAAGGGCGACGATGCCCTGCCCTTCGCGGAACAGATCGGGGAGGATGCCGCGGTAGGTGATGGGTACCGACTTGTTGAAGTCGGTAACCACGAAACGCACGTCCAGCGAGTCGGCCGAGCGCTGTACCGAGCCTTTCTCGACCATGCCGCCAGCGCGAATGCGCGTGTCCAACGGCGCTTCGCCGTTGGCGATCTGGGTTGGTGTATAGAACAGGTTGATGTTCTGCTGCAATGCGCTCAAGGCAAAGCCGACGGCAACCCCGACGCCGACCAACAGGCCGACGATGAGCAACAGGCGTTTCTTGCGCTGCGGATTCACTGGTTGTTCTCCCGGCGCAAACGGCGCGCCTCTTCTTGCAAATAGCGACGACGAGCCAGCAATGGCGAGGCGACATTCAGTGCCAGCACCACCAGGCAGATGCCATAGGCCGACCACACGTACAGCCCATGGTGGCCCATGGCGAGAAAGTCACCGAAAGTGGCAAAGCTCATTGTGCGGGCCTCCGCCCCAGGCTGTTCAATACTTCGTCCCTGACCCAACTGGCACGTGCTTCGCGCTTGAGCACTTCAAGGCGCATACGCAGCAACAGCACCGCACCGAAAAAGCAGTAGAAACCCAGCGCCGTGCACAACAGCGGCAGCCACATTTCGGCCGGCATCGCCGGCTTTTCGGTAAGGGTGAAGGTGGCGCCCTGGTGCAGGGTGTTCCACCACTCCACCGAATACTTGATGATCGGGATATTCACTACACCGACAATCGCAAGCACCGCACAGGCCTTGGCCGCACTGTCACGATTACTGATTGCCTGGCCCAGCGCAATAATGCCGAAGTACAGGAACAGCAGGATGAGCATGGACGTAAGGCGGGCATCCCACACCCACCAGCTGCCCCAGGTCGGTTTGCCCCAGATGGCGCCGGTAACCAGCGCCACGGCGGTCATCCAGGCGCCAATGGGCGCAGCACATTGCAGGGCGACGTCGGCCAGTTTCATCTTCCACACCAGCCCCACCACCCCGGCCACCGCCAGCAGCACATAGCAGGACTGCGCCAGCATCGCCGCCGGCACATGGATATAGATGATGCGGAAGCTGTTGCCTTGCTGGTAGTCCTGGGGGGCAAAGGCCAGGCCCCAGGTGATGCCGACCAGCAGCAGGAGCACGGCAGCACCGGCCAGCCACGGCAGCATGCGGCCGCTGATGGCATAGAACCATTTCGGGGAGCCCAGCTTGTGGAACCACGTCCAGCTTATTTTCATCAAGGTACATCCAGGGTATTTGCCGGGCTTGAGAGCCCGGGACTCGTTATTCGCCGACGCTGATCTTCAGGCCAGCCGCTATCGCAAAGGGTGCCAGGGTAACGGCCAGGGCCGTCAAGCTGGCGAGCCAGAGCAGATGGCCGGTTGCCGGCATATTTTGCAACGCCGCTTGCAACGCACCACTGCCCAGGATCAATACAGGGATATACAACGGCAGAATCAGCAACGCCAGTAACAAACCTCCGCGTTTAAGGCCGACTGTCAGCGCCGCGCCCACCGCGCCCAGCAAGCTCAATACCGGCGTACCCAGCAGCAACGAACCGAGCAGCACCGGCAGGCAATGGCTTGGCAGCCCCAGCATCAGTGCCAGCAGTGGCGCCAACAATACCAGCGCCAGCCCGGAAAAGATCCAGTGCGCCAGCACCTTGGCCAGCACCAGCAGCGCCAGTGGGTGCGGCGACAGCACCCATTGCTCCAGCGAGCCGTCTTCGAAATCGCTGCGGAACAGGCCGTCCAGCGACAACAACACTGCCAGCAACGCTGCCACCCAGACCAGGCCCGGCGACAAGGTTTGCAACAATTGGCTTTCCGGGCCGACCGCCAGCGGGAACATGGCCACGACGATGGCGAAGAACACCAACGGGTTGGCCAGTTCGGCCGGGCGGCGGAACAACAGGCGCGCCTCGCGGCGCAACAACAGGATGAATACGCTCATGCCGCCCATTGCCCCAGGTTCAGTTCACGGTAACCGGAGGGCTTGCGTTCCAGCGTGTGGTGGGTAGTCAGCACTACCGTGCCGCCCTGCTCACAGTGGGCCGCCAGGTGCGCTTCGAGTTGCGCCACGCCCTGCTTGTCGAGCGCCGTGAACGGCTCGTCGAGAATCCACAACGGCGGGCCGGCCAGATGCAGCCGGGCCAGGGCCACGCGGCGCTGCTGGCCGGCCGAAAGGGTATGGCAGGGTACGTCTTCGAAACCGCGCAGGCCGACGGCCTCCAGCGCTGCCCAGATCGCCTCGCGGCTAGCCGGCTGGTGCAGGGCGCACAGCCAAGTGAGGTTTTCCTCGGCGGTGAGCAAGTCCTTGATGCCGGCGGCGTGGCCAATCCACAACAGGGCACTGGCCAATGCATGTCGCTGCTCGGCCAGTGGCTTGCCACCCAGCAGAATCTGCCCGGCCGTCGGCTGCATCAGCCCGGCCAGCAGGCGCAACAGGCTGGTCTTGCCACTGCCGTTTGGGCCACTGATCTGCAGCATGTCGCCGGCGCCCAGCTCGAAATCGAGCTGCTCGAACAGCAGGCGCCAGTCGCGCTCGCAGGCCAGGCCCGCGGCTTGGAGGTGAAGGGTCACGGTTTCGCCTTATCTTCAGTAGGGCTTTGGAGCAGCGTCGCCTGTTTCGCGGGTAAACCCGCTCCTACAGGTTCGGCGCAGTACTCGGATACTGCACAGAACCCTGTAGGAGCGGGTTCACCCGCGAAGCAGCCAACACCGCTCCAGAACCCTTGTGTCTCAAGTCGCCCCGCGCGCTGCCGTTATACTGGCAACCACGGGCGCTCGGCATTATTACACGCGCCGCCGCGCTGCCAAGAGGCCGGGCTCGACAGGTTGTATACAATCATGACTGAAATCAATAGTCTCGGCGCACAAAACGCGATCAGCAGCCAAACCATGAAGGCAGGCATGACCGGCGAACTGCTGCGCCTGATCCAGGCGCAGCCCGGTCTGCTGGCCCCCGGCGAAACCGCGCAAGCCGAGGTTGTATCGTTGCGCCAGACGGGCCAGGACTTTCAGCTGGTGCTACGGCTGATGCAGGCCAACGGCGTACAGACCCAGCTACAGGCCAACGCCAGCCAGCCGCTGCCCCAAGGCAGCCAGATCACCGTCAGCCAGACCGAAAGCAATCGCCTGGCGATCATGTTGCAACAGGCAAGCGCCAGCCAGGTGTCCACCCTCACCCAGCTGGACACCAGCAAGGTGCCGGTCGGCACCTTGCTGCAAGGCAAGGTCCTGACCAACCAGCCGCTGGCCCAGGCACCCGGCCAACCGGCCGTGTACCGGGCGCTGGTCAGCTTGCTCAACAGCGCCCAGGCCGGTGCCACACTGAGCATCGACAGCCCGCGCCCGCTGGCCATTGGCAGCCTGCTCAGCGCCCTGGTGCAGGGCGATCAGTCATTGCGCTTCGTGCCGCTCAGCGGCAGGCAGGACCAACTCAGCATTGCCCAACAGCTGCTGACCCAACAAAACCGCCAAGCCTCGCTGCCAGGCCTGCTCAACGCCCTGCAACAACTCACCCGCGACCCAGGCGTCGATGGCGACCTGCGCGCCAGTGCCGAACGCCTGCTGGCCGGCTTGCCGGACGCCCGACAACTGGGCGACGCCAAGGCAGTGGCCCAGGCCCTAAACAACAGCGGCGGCTTTCTCGAGGCAAAGCTGCTGAGTGGATCCACCGCCAGCGTCGCCACCGACCTCAAGGCGCATTTGTTGCGGCTGATGGACCAGGCTCCCGCCCTTGCGGCGGGCGCCACCAATCTCAACCCCACCAGCCTGGCCGTGACCATGCCGGCACTGGCGCGCAGCGCACTGGGCTTGCTCGAACGGGTCAGCCCCAAGCCGCAGCCGGGAGCTTTCCCGTTACCGTCGCGACTGCTAAAGGCCCTGGAGGACGAAGGCGACCTGCAACAGTTGCTGCGCCTGGCTGCTGCTGCCGTTTCACGCTTGCAGAGCCACGCCATGAGCAGCCTGCAACAAACCGGCACGCTGGAAAACGGCAACCTGCAGACCACCTGGCAAACCGAAGTGCCGATCCGCCACGGCCCGGACTTCATCCCACTGCAAGTCAAACTGCAGCGCGAAGAATCCCCGGAACAACAAGCCGACCGCCAATACAAAGCCCAAGACCCTCGGCAAGCCCTGTGGCGCATCGAGCTGGCCTTCGACCTGCCCCCACTCGGCCCCATGCAAGTACAGGCGCAACTGAGCGAGGGCCGCCTGAGCGGGCAGCTATGGGCGGAGCGCGAGCAGACCGCGCGGTTGATCGAAACCCAGCTTGGCGAGCTGCGCGAGCGCCTGCTGGCCCGGGGCCTGGAAGTCGGCGACCTGGAGTGCTACCCGGGCATTCCGCCGCAGGGGCCACGCACACGTATGGAACAACGCTGGGTGGATGAAACCGCATGAGCCACACGACGCCACGCCAAGCCATAGCGCTGAACTACGACGGCCATCAGGCACCGACCCTCACCGCCAAGGGCGACGAGGAACTGGCCGAGGCCATCCTTGCACTCGCCCGCGAACACGAAGTGCCGATCTACGAAAACGCCGAGCTGGTACGCCTACTGGCACGGCTGGAGCTGGGCGATCAAATACCCGAGGCGCTGTACCTGACCATTGCCGAGATCATCGCCTTCGCCTGGCAACTGCGCGGCAAGGTACCCGCCGGTTTCGACGATGCGCCTCCGGAAGAGCACGATATCACCCCGCCATTGCCCCTGCTGCCCGGCACTGGCCGGTAACTATCTACCACCCCCTCTCCCACCATGCGCCCAACCTTGTCGGCCTCCCACGTACAAGGTGACCGTCATGATCGACAGCAGAATCAACGCCCAAGGTGTGCAATTCGTAGTAGACCATCTGGCCAACATCCCACGCCCGGACCGCGAAGCGAATCGCTTGATCCGGCAGTGGCTTGCCGGGCAAGGTGTGGATATCGACCCCGATCGCGTCGAGGTGGTCACCCTGCACTACCGGCCGGATGACCAAGGGTATGTGGCAGCGGTCCAGCAGACACAGAGCATGACCCAGGCGCTGCTGGGCAACTGGCAAGGGGAGTCCGATAACAACCTCATTGGCGCGTTGTTCGCCAACCCTTGGGCAGGCACCTTCCCCCAAGGGCCATTGAGGCTGGTCGATCGCCTGCCGGCGCTGGGCTTTGGCCATCAGGGCGCAGCCTTCGAAGTGTACAACGGCCTGTTCCAGCGATCGTCCCCTGCCCGTTACGATGCCTCGACCCACATTCAGGTTCCGGCTGAAACCTTCCAGCGGTTCATCGAAGCACTGGACTTTCACCAGCCGTTCAAAGCCATGCTCGACGCTTACTGGCAGGAGCACCAGGACAGTCACCGCCTGGCCAGCAAGCTCAATTTCATCGCCGCCTGCAACGCCCAGGTCAGCCAGGGGCGCCTGAGCGATGCCGCCAGGGAGCTGGCATGGCAAGCCGCCGGCATGATGCCGCAGCGCTTCAAGATACGGGTCAGCACGCTGAGCATCTATGGCTATGCGGCCACCGACCTGCTGTACATCAATGCCCCCCACAGCGATCTGACCCTGCTGTACATGCCAGGCAACAGCTCGCCCTTGCTCGAATTCGCCAGCGAGAACCTGCTCAAGGACTGGGTAGGCGAGCAGTGCAAGGACCCCGCCCGACGCGAAGCACTCAAACAACACTTCAGGCTCGCCGACCGCCCTCAGGGCCTTGATTTCAGCGGCCTGGACACCGCGCTAGAGGGCCTTGGCGACTACCCGGACCGGCACCGCCTGCCGCCGGAACACGGTTATTTCAACGATGATGGCGTCTGGCCTCCCAGAACCTACGTGAATTACAAACCTGGCAAATACAACCCCAAACTGACCGGGGATATGTTCGCAGCCTTGACCGAGCGCCAGCGCCAGCGCAGCTACGACGATGCCGATTTTGTCATCACCACCGATAGCCAGGTTACCAAAGCCAGATGGCGAGGCTACCTCACCAACACGCTCAACCTGCTGGCGCCACTGTGCCTGGTGGTGCCGGGGCTGGCGCCACTGCTGGCGCTCGGAGGTATTGCCCAGTTGGGCCTGGGCCTGGATCAGGTGATCAATGGCCACAGCCTGAAAGCCAAACAGGATGGGGTTGGCGACATCGCCTGGGGGCTGTTCAACGCCGTACCGCTGGCAACGGAGGGCAGCGCAGGCATCAAGGCCCTGTTCGAGTTCAAAAGCGATGGTTTTGTCATGCCGCGCGAGGTCAACGGGCAACTCGGCTATCCGTTGAGCCCGACCAGTCCACCACGGCTTCCCGAGCCAGAAGGCGCAGAGTACTTCCACAACCACCAGCCGATTACACCACTTGACGAAGGTGACCCGGCTGTTGCCGGCGCGGTGATACGCTTGCCGCACTACGATGGCGAACTGGACGACCTGGAATGCAGCATCGAAACCTACAATGCACGCGTGGTCTATGACCTGGAGCACGACGCATTCATCATCAAGGAATCCGTCAACGAGGTCGAGCCGCAAGCCTACATCGCGGTACCTGGCAGCCGTGACCTTGTGGCGCTCGACAGGCAGCGCCCTGTCACCGACGCCATGCGCACCCGCACCTTGCGCGCGCTGGGTGTGGACCTGCCACTGCCAGTAACCATCCCAACACCGGCCCCGGACAGCGCCCCCATCCCCAAACTTATCTCCAGCCTCTGGGTCGGCGACAAAGTCATTAGCGAGCCATTGCTGGCCAACATTGCCTCCAACGCCGCGCGCCTGAGCGACAGTGAATACAGCATGCGTCTGTTTTTGTCGAAGGCTTCGCCTACCGCCTACGAACAGAACGCAAGCCTGTTGGCAGCCCGGGCGCCAGGGCTGCGGGTATTGCCGCTTGAAGAGCAAGGTTTCTTCCGGGCCTTCCGCCAAAGCCGCTATTACGCACAGTACGATGCAGCACTGGATGGCAACGGTGGCATCGCCACCAATTACGCGTCGGCGACGGATGTGCTGCGCTACCGAATGCTGCACCATGAGGGTGGGCTTTACATGGACGTAGACGATTTCCTGCTACCGGACGGCAAGGGCGAAACGATCGATCAGGTCGAACTGCGCACCCCACCCGATGGGCTGCTGCTGCCACCGCCAATGTCCAACGAGAAAATGAGCATGAATTGCCTGTACAACACCAGCCTCATTGGTAGCCACCCCGGCAACCCGCTGCTGGATGCGATCTCTGATGAAATGCTCGCACGTTACCAGACCCATGCAGACTTCTACGATAGCCGGCCGAGCCTGGAACAGGACCCGAGCGGTTTCTACCGCTATGCCAATACGCTCAGCTACCTCACCGGGCCGGCACTGCTCACCGAAGTGGTCGATCGCCATCTACCCGGGTTGCGGACCCTGCGCCAGATCATAAACCTGCACACCATGCCACGCGTCAACAGCTATCCATTCATCAACCCTTCGCAAGCCAATACAGCCCTGAGGCAACTGCTGCCCCTGAACCGATTCGCCAGCGTCGGCGGCAACCATTCCTGGGTTCGCAACTGAAATGAACAGCGGGTACTGAGCGGGCCCGGCGGCACCTTCAGATCGAGCGGCGCGTGGGCGACGCTCGGTTTCCCAGGCGACGAACCTGCTGCCGAGGCTACCTGCCAGCCCCAGTCAAGGAGCCCGGTAAACCTTGCTCATCAACTCCGCCTCGGCCTGGGTCAGGCCGCAGCTTTGGGTCAACTCATCGATACTCGCCCCCATCCCCACCAGCTTGGCCGCCTGGCTAAAGGTAACGTTGCTCGGGTCGCGCTGTTCCAGGCGCTCCAGCCGGTCTGGCAGGGTGGCCACCGCCTCACGCAGCTCATGGATGGCCTCACCCATACGTACGGTAACGTTCTGGTAGTCATCCAGACGCTTGGCCAAGTCCTTGATACGCTGGTCACGCAGCGCATCGCCCTCCGCCTGCTGCGCAGCCAGCTCGCGCTGGCGCTTGCTGTAGTTGAGGAAAAACCACAGGCTCAGCGCCCATGCCAGTACCAGGAAGATGACAGCAACCTGCAGGATCAACTCAGATGTTCTCCAGCTCGGACCACTCTTCCTCGGTCATCATCTTGTCCAGTTCGACCAGGATCAGCAGCTCGCCATTCTTGTTGCACACGCCCTGAATGAACTTGGCCGACTCTTCGTTACCCACGTTCGGCGCGGTCTCGATTTCGGACTGGCGCAGGTAAACCACTTCGGCCACGCTGTCGACCAGAATGCCGACCACTTGCTTGTCGGCTTCGATGATGACGATACGGGTGTTGTCGGTTACTTCGGTCGGCATCAGGCCAAAACGCTGACGCGTGTCGATCACCGTCACCACGTTACCGCGCAAGTTGATGATGCCCAGCACGTAGCTCGGCGCACCCGGCACCGGGGCGATCTCGGTGTAGCGCAGTACTTCCTGCACCTGCATCACATTGATGCCGTAGGACTCGTTGTCCAGACGGAAGGTAACCCACTGCAGGATCGGATCTTCGGAACCTTGTGCAGACGACTTTTTCATTCCCCTACCCTCAAAATCCGCCGTTGGCGGTATGTTCTGTGTCATTTCTGTTTCGCGTGCATCTGCTTGACCGCGCCGCTGGCGATCAGCTCGGCCAGTGCGGCGACGTCGAGCAGTGCACACATGTGTTCGATTACCGTGCCGGCCAGCCACGGGCGCTGGCCACGCTGGCTGCGCCACTTGATCTCCGACGGGTCCAGGCGCAGCGAGCGGCTGACCTGATGCACCGCCAGCCCCCATTCGTAGCCCTGCACCGAAATCACGTATTGCAGGCCCTGGCGAAAATCATCGCGGTAGCGGTCAGGCATTACCCAACGCGCAGTGTCCAGCACCTTCAGGTTGCCAGCCTGGCAGGTCAGGATGCCGAGGAACCAGTCGGGCTGCCCGAACAGTGGCGTCAGCTCCTGGCCAGCCAGGGTGTAGATCGAGCCCAGGCACACCAACGGCACCGCAAGGGTCAAGCCGGCAACGTCGAACAGCAGGCATTCGAATGGCTCGGCCGCCCATGCCGGACGACCGTCGACAGTGGCCGGCGGTACGGGCAGGTTGGGCGCCGGCAGATGCACATCGACCAGCGGCACAGCCGGTTCCACGGTTTGCTCTTCGACCAGTACCGGAATGCTGGCTTCGGCCACGATCTCCTGCTCGACCACCGTCACCACCGGGGCTTCCACCGGCATCAGGCTCGGCAGTACCGCCAGGCGGGGCTCGGCGAACGGCCGCGGGGCCAGGCTGGCGGCAGCCACGGCGGGCTCAGGCCGGGCCGATTGCCGGGCATCGCGTGCCTGCTCCTCACGCACCGCCTCGGCGAATTCATCCGTCACTGCCGGCGGCTCGCTCAGGTCTTCGGCCTCGGTGGCCTCCTGCAGCAAGCCGTCCAGGTACGATTGCAGGGCCATCTGGGGCCGGGTGCTGGTTTGCCGAGTTTGAGTCATCAGGCCACCTGCACTGCGTTCTTGTAGGTGAGCAGGTGCTTGAGCAGCGCCCTGTAGGCGATCAACCCGCGGCTCTTGCTGTCGAACTGCGAGGGCGTGACGCCCTTGCGACTGGCATCGCGCAAGCGCGTATCCACCGGGATGTAGCCCTGCCATACATGCTGCCCATAGGCATCACGCAGCAGCTTGAGGGTGCCCAGCGACGCCTGGGTACGACGATCGAACAGGGTCGGCACGATCTGGTACGGCAGCGCCTGCTTGCGCGAGCGGTTGACCATGGCCAAGGTGCCAACCATGCGCTCCAGGCCCTTCACCGCGAGGAATTCGGTTTGCACCGGGATCACCAGCTGCTGGCTGGCGGCCAGGGCATTGACCATCAGCACCCCCAGCAAGGGTGGGCTGTCGATCAGGGCATAGTCGAAATCCTGCCACAGCTGCGCCAGACTCTTGGCGATTACCAGGCCCAGGCCATTCTGTCCTGGTGACTGGCGCTCCAGCACCGCCAGCGCGGTACTCGACGGCAGCAGCGAAATGCGCTCATCGCTGGTGGGCAGCAGCAGTTGCCCGGGCAAGCCTTCGGGCACCGCACCCTTGTGCAGGAACAGGTCGTAGCAGCTGTGCTCCAAGGCATCCGGGTTGTGCCCGAAGTAGCTGGTCATCGAGCCGTGCGGGTCGAGGTCGACGACGACCACGCGCTTGCCGGCCTCGGCCAGCAGGCCGGCCAGGGCAATGGTAGTGGTGGTCTTGCCGACGCCACCTTTTTGATTGGCTACTGCCCAGACTCTCATCAAGCAAACTCTATCTATTGATTTGGCAGGGACACTGTAGATACAACTGTCATGCGCAAAACTTCAAAGCTTGCACGCCCCTCAGTGTGAGCGTGCAGGACCGCGAACACCGGCGCAGCCGGTGCCATTCACCGAGTCGCTGGCTTCGCGGGCATGCCCGCTCCCACAGGGTACGGCGGCACATTCAAAATCGTGTTCATATCAGCGACGGGGAATTGACGAATCACTGCCCCGCCACCGTTGCTGGCGTTGCTGGTGCACTTTGTGTGCCAGCCCGGCGCAACGCGGCATCCGGTGTGGCATTGGCACTGCCCGAGCCTGTCAGGCTGCGGCGCACTTCCAGGTTACGGGAAATCACCAGCACAACCCGACGGTTGCGTGCGCGCCCTTCGGCGGTATCGTTGCTGGCCACCGGCTGGTACTCGCCGTAACCCACCGAGGCCATGCGTGCCGGGTTGACACCCTCCATGGCCAGCAGGCGCACGATGCTGGCCGCGCGCGCCGAGGACAACTCCCAGTTGGTGGGGTACTGCGCGGTGCGGATCGGCAGGTTGTCGGTGAAGCCTTCGACGTGCACCGGGTTGGCGAACGGCTTGAGGATGTTGGCCACCTTCTCGATGATCGCAAATGCCTTGTCACTGGGCATCGCATCACCACTGCCAAACAGCAGCGACGAATTGAGCTCGATCTCGATCCACAGTTCGTTGCCGCGCACAGTCATCTGGTCGCTTTTGATCAGGTCGCCAAAGGCATCGCGCACGTCATTGCTGATGGTTTTCAACGGGTCGGCATTGGTCGCCGCCAGGCCCGCTTCGGTCTGCTCGCTGTCTTTGACCAGCGGTTCGGCCGGGCGCACGCTCAGCGGCTGCTCATCGCCAATCGGGATCGGCTTCATGCTGCGCTCGGGGTCGTTGAATACCCCGAGCAAGGCCTGGGAAATAACTTTGTACTTGCCCTCGTTGATCGAGGAAATCGAATACATCACGACGAAAAAGGCGAACAGCAACGTGATGAAGTCGGCGTACGACACCAGCCAGCGCTCGTGGTTTTCGTGTTCCTCGGTATGACGACGGCGACGCATGGGTTACTCCATGAAGCCTTGCAGCTTCAACTCGATCGAGCGCGGGTTTTCACCTTCGGCAATCGACAGCAGGCCTTCGAGCAGCATTTCGCGGTAGCGCGACTGGCGCATGACGATGGCCTTGAGCTTGCTGGCAACCGGCAATAGCACAAGGTTGGCACTGGCCACACCGTAAATGGTGGCGACAAAGGCCACGGCAATGCCATTGCCCAGTTGCGACGGGTCGGCCAGATTGCCCATCACGTGGATAAGGCCCATGACCGCACCGATGATGCCGATGGTCGGCGCATAGCCGCCCATGCTTTCGAATACCTTGGCTGCCTGGATGTCACGGCCTTCCTGGGTAAGGAAGTCGACCTCGAGGATGCTGCGGATGGCTTCCGGCTCTGCGCCGTCCACCAGCAGTTGCAGGCCCTTGCGCGCATACGGGTCGGGCTCGCTGTCAGCTACCCCTTCCAGGCCCAGCAAGCCTTCTTTGCGAGCGGTCAGGCTCCAGTTCACCACGCGGTCGATACCGCCCGCCAGGTCGACCCGCGGTGGAAACAGGATCCAACGTAAAATCTGCAAGGCGCGCTTGAACGACGACAGCGGCGACTGCAACAACGCCGCCGCCAGGGTACCACCCAGCACGATCAGAGCCGCCGGGCCATTGACCAGAGCACCGACATGACCGCCTTCAAGAAAGTTGCCACCGACGATGGCAACGAAAGCCAGGATCAAACCGATCAGGCTGAGGACGTCCATCAGACGCACGCCTCCACCAGGTGCTTGCCAATTTCGTCCAGGCTGTACACGGCATCAGCCAGGTTGGCCTTGACGATGGCCATGGGCATGCCATAAATCACGCAGCTGGCTTCATCCTGGGCCCACACCGTGCTGCCACCCTGCTTGAGCAGGCGCGCGCCTTCACGGCCATCGGCGCCCATGCCGGTAAGCACTACCGACAATACCTTGTCACCATAAGACTTGGCCGCCGAACCGAAGGTGATGTCCACGCAGGGTTTGTAGTTCAGGCGCTCGTCGCCGGGCAGGATCTTCACCGTACCACGGCCATCGATCATCATCTGCTTGCCGCCGGGGGCCAGCAGGGCCAGGCCCGGGCGCAGCATGTCGCCGTCCTCGGCCTCCTTGACGCTGATGCGGCACAGCTTGTCCAGGCGTTCGGCAAACGCTTTGGTGAAGGCCGCCGGCATGTGCTGGATCAACACGATCGGCGCCGGGAAATTGGCCGGCAGTTGGGTCAGTACCCGCTGCAGTGCCACCGGCCCCCCCGTGGAGGTACCGATGGCCACCAGTTTGTAGGGTTTGCGCTTGGGTGCCGGCGACTGCGAGGCTGCCGCTGTCGGGGCCGCTGCACGGGCAGGCGCAGCCGGGCGTGCCTGCGCCTGGCTGGTGAAGGTGCTGGCGGGCGCTGGCGCGGCGACCGGCGCCGTTCTGGCATAGCTGCCGATCCGGCGGTTGCTGCGCGAAATGGTGTGTACCTTCTCGCACAGCAGCTGCTTGACCTTGTCAGGGTTGCGCGAGATGTCCTCGAAGTTTTTCGGCAGGTAGTCCACGGCGCCGGCATCCAGCGCGTCGAGGGTGACACGGGCGCCTTCATGGGTAAGTGACGAGAACATCAACACGGGCGTCGGGCAGCGCTGCATGATGTGCCGCACTGCGGTGATGCCATCCATCATGGGCATTTCGTAGTCCATGGTGATCACATCGGGCTTGAGCGCCAGCGCCTGGTCGATTGCTTCCTTGCCGTTGGTCGCGGTCCCCACGACCTGGATCGTTGGATCCGCCGAGAGGATTTCCGAGACACGGCGGCGGAAGAAACCAGAATCATCCACCACCAGGACCTTGACTGCCATAAACACTCCATTAGGCGGCGCAACCCGCCAGGGCGCGCCACCGAAATCAAATACGCCGCGCGGCGTAACGCTTGAGCATGCTCGGGACGTCGAGAATCAACGCGATGCGACCGTCGCCAGTGATGGTGGCCCCGGACATGCCCGGGGTGCCCTGCAGCATCTTGCCCAGCGGCTTGATGACCACTTCTTCCTGGCCAACCAGTTGGTCGACGACAAAGCCGATGCGCTGGGTGCCGACCGACAGAATCACCACGTGGCCCTCGTGCTGCTCTTCGTGCACCTGGCCCTGGACCAGCCAGCGCTTGAGGTAGAACAGTGGCAGCGCCTTGTCGCGCACGATCACCACTTCCTGCCCGTCGACCACGTTGGTGCGCGACAGGTCGAGGTGGAAGATCTCGTTGACGTTGACCAGCGGGAAGGCAAACGCCTGGTTGCCCAGCATCACCATCAGGGTGGGCATGATCGCCAGGGTCAGCGGCACCTTGATGACGATCTTGGAGCCCTGGCCCTTGGCCGAGAAAATGTTGATCGAGCCGTTGAGCTGGGAGATCTTGGTTTTCACCACGTCCATGCCCACGCCACGCCCGGACACATCGGAAATCTCGGTCTTGGTCGAGAAGCCCGGGGCGAAGATCAGGTTGTAGCAGTCCGACTCGCTCAGGCGCTCGGCAGCGTCCTTGTCCATCAGGCCCTTTTCCACCGCCTTGGCGCGCAGGATGTTGGGGTCCATGCCCTTGCCGTCGTCCGAGATCGACAGCAGGATGTGGTCACCTTCCTGTTCGGCCGACAGTACTACGCGGCCGGTACGCGCCTTGCCAGAAGCTTCACGCTCGTCGGGCATCTCGATACCGTGGTCGACAGCATTGCGCACCAAGTGCACCAACGGGTCGGCCAAGGCTTCTACGAGGTTCTTGTCAAGGTCGGTCTCTTCGCCGACCAGCTCCAGGTTGATCTCTTTCTTCAGCTGGCGCGCCAGGTCACGGACCAGGCGCGGGAAGCGGCCAAAGACTTTCTTGATCGGCTGCATGCGGGTTTTCATCACCGCGGTCTGCAGGTCAGCGGTGACCACGTCGAGGTTGGACACGGCCTTGGACATGGCCTCATCGCCGCTGTTCAGGCCCAGGCGCACCAGGCGGTTACGCACCAGCACCAGTTCGCCGACCATGTTCATGATCTCGTCCAGGCGCGCGGTATCGACGCGCACCGTGGTTTCTGCTTCGCTGGCAGCATGCTTTTCGGCGGCCGGGGCCGGCGCGCGAGGCGCCGCGGCAGGTTTGCTGGCCGGCGAAGGCGCTGGTGCAGCGGCTGGCTTGGCCACCGGCTGGCTTTCGGCCTTGGCGGCAGCCGGCGCTTGCGCCTGGACAGCAGCCGGGGCTTCTACAGCGGCAACATCGCCACCGAACTTGCCCTTGCCGTGCAACTGGTCCAGCAGGGCTTCGAATTCGTGCTCGCTGATTTCATCACTGGCTGCGCTGCTGTCTGGCACGGCAGGCGCTGGTGCCTGGGTGGCTGGCAAGGCATCGACCTGGAAGGTGCCCTTGCCATGCAGTTGGTCGAGCAGCGATTCGAATTCGGCGTCGGTGATTTCATCACTGGTCGCTTCGCTGCTGACGGCAACCGGCGGCGCCGCAACCTCGACACTGAACTGGCCCTTGCCGTGCAACTGGTCGAGCAGCGACTCGAACTCGGCGTCGGTGATTTCATCACCAGCACCGCTGACGGTCTCGCCCTGCATCTGCTCGTCGGCCGCTGCTTGCGCCTTGACCGCATCGAGCGAATCGAGCAACTGCTCGAACTCGCTGTCAGTGATGTCCTGGTGCTGCTCGTCGGCATCGGCCGATGCCGCAACCGCCACGTCGGCAACCGGTGCCGGCGCTGCAACAGCTTCGGCTCCGCCAGGTTCGGCCAGGCGCGCCAACGCCGCCAGCAGCTCGGGGGTGGCCGGCGTCACTTCGGAACGCTCGCGCACCTGGCCAAACATGCTGTTCACTGTATCCAGTGCCTCGAGCACCACATCCATCAGTTCCGCATCGACCCGGCGCTCACCTTTGCGCAGGACGTCGAACACGTTCTCGGCGATATGGCAGCACTCCACCAGCTCGTTCAGCTGAAGGAAGCCGGCGCCCCCTTTTACAGTGTGGAAACCGCGAAAGATCGCATTGAGCAGGTCGGCATCGTCAGGTCGGCTTTCCAGCTCGACCAGTTGCTCGGACAATTGCTCAAGAATTTCGCCGGCTTCTACCAGGAAATCCTGGAGGATTTCTTCATCGGCGCCGAAGCTCATCAAACGTGCTCCTTAAAAACCAAGGCTGGACAGCAGATCATCGACATCGTCCTGACCGGACACGACGTCTTCACGCTTATCGGCATGAATCTGCGGACCTTCACCCCGAGTCGGATGTTTTTCTCGATCTTTTTCTGCACGCAATTGATCGTGATCATGGTTTATACCGGCAAAGCGGTCGACCTGGCTGGCCATCAGCACCAGCTTGAGCAGATTGCTCTCCACCTCGGTCACCAGTGTGGTGACGCGTTTGATCACCTGGCCGGTCAGGTCCTGATAGTCCTGGGCCAGCAAAATGTCATTGAGGTGCCCGGCAACCTTTCGGTTACCCTCGGCGCTGTGCGTCAGGAAACTGTCGACTCGCTTGACCAGATCACGAAATTCCGGCGCAGCCACTTCGCGGCGCATGAAACGCTGCCAGTCGGTACTCAGGGCCTTGGCCTCGCTGGCCAGTTCATTGAGCACCGGCGTGCTTTCCTCGACCAGATCCATGGTGCGGTTGGCCGCGCCCTCGGTGAGCTTGACCACATAGGACAGGCGCTCGGTGGCGTCGGTAATCTGCGACACCTCTTCTGCCTGCGGCATGGTGGGGTCGATCTGGAAACTGACGATGGCACTGTGCAGCTCGCGAGTCAGCTTGCCGACTTCCTGATACAGGCCGCGGTCGCGGGTCTGGTTCAGCTCGTGAATCAGCTGCACCGCCTCGCCGAAACGGCCCCGTTCCAGGCTTTCGACCAACTCCTGGGCATGCTTCTTCAGGGTCGATTCGAACTCGCCCAAAGACGTTTGTGATGAATCCATGACGCGCCCCCCGTAACGTGACTCAGCCGTTGACGCGTTCGAAGATCTTCTCGATCTTCTCTTTGAGCACCTGAGCGGTGAACGGCTTGACCACATAACCATTGACGCCGGCCTGGGCCGCTTCAATGATCTGGTCGCGCTTGGCTTCAGCAGTCACCATCAGTACCGGCATGCTTTTCAGCTTGTCACTGGCACGCACTTTACGCAGCAGGTCGATGCCGGACATGCCCGGCATGTTCCAGTCGGTTACCAGGAAGTCGTAGTGACCGTTCTCCAGCATTGGCAACGCCGTGGTGCCGTCATCGGCTTCCTCGGTGTTGGTGAAACCCAGGTCACGCAACAGGTTCTTGATGATCCGCCGCATCGTCGAAAAGTCGTCAACGATGAGGATTTTCATGTTCTTGTCCAATTAGACCTCCAAGCAGTCTCAAACGCGCTCGGCCTACCGAGCACGCACTCATTCAATTCGGTACAACGTGGAAAACGACTGCAACGACAGCGGGCTCAACGCGCCCGCCATTCCCCCAGGCGGCTACGCAGGCGCGCGGCACACTGGCTGTGCAACTGGCTGACCCGCGACTCGCTGACACCCAGCACCTCACCGATTTCCTTGAGATTCAGCTCTTCGTCGTAGTACAGCGCCAGCACCAGGCGCTCACGTTCCGGCAGGTTGGCGATAGCCTCGGTCAGGGCAGCCTGGAAGCGGTCCTCTTCCAGCCCCCGCGCAGGTTCGACCTGGCCACTGGCGCCATCCTCATGCAGCCCTTCGTGCTCACCGTCCTGCAACAGGTCGTCGAAGCTGAACAGGCGGCTGCCCAGGGTATCGTTCAAAATCCCGTAGTAATCATCGAGACTCAATTGGAGTTCGGCAGCAACTTCATGATCTTTAGCGTCACGGCCTGTTCTGGCTTCAACCGCACGCATCGCGTCACTGACCATACGGGTGTTTCGGTGTACCGAACGCGGCGCCCAGTCACCTTTGCGTACTTCGTCCAGCATGGCCCCGCGGATGCGGATGCCAGCATAGGTTTCAAAGCTGGCGCCCTTGCTGGCGTCGTATTTGTTAGCCACTTCCAGCAGCCCGATCATGCCGGCCTGGATCAGGTCTTCGACCTGCACGTTGGCCGGCAAGCGCGCCAGCAGGTGGTAGGCGATGCGCTTGACCAGCGGGGCGTAGCGTTCGATCAGCTCGTACTGGGCGTCCTTCGACGCCCGGCTGTACATCTTGAAACCGCTGGCGTTCATAGCACGGGCCCCGCGCTGGTGGGTTGCACCAAGCGCTCGACAAAGAACTCCAGATGGCCGCGCGGGTTGGCCGGTAGCGGCCAGCTATCGACCTTCTGGGCAATCGCCTTGAAAGCCAGCGCACACTTGGAGCGAGGGAAGGCTTCGTAGACGGCACGCTGCTTCTGTACCGCCTTGCGCACGCATTCGTCGTACGGCACGGCACCCACGTACTGCAGGGCAACGTCAAGGAAGCGGTCGGTGACCTTGGTCAGCTTGGCAAACAGGTTGCGCCCTTCCTGCGGGCTCTGCGCCATGTTGGCCAACACACGGAAACGGTTCATGCCGTAGTCACGATTGAGCAGCTTGATCAACGCGTAGGCATCAGTAATCGAAGTAGGTTCATCACACACCACCAACAGCACTTCCTGGGCGGCGCGAACGAAGCTGACCACCGAGTCACCGATACCCGCAGCGGTATCGATCACCAACACATCGAGGTTGTCGCCGATTTCGCTGAACGCCTGGATCAGCCCGGCGTGCTGGGCTGGGGCCAGGTGCACCATGCTCTGGGTGCCCGAGGCTGCCGGCACGATGCGCACACCGCCAGGGCCCTGCAGCATCACGTCACGCAGTTCGCAACGCCCTTCAATGACATCGGCGAGAGTACGTTTGGGGGCAAGGCCCAGCAACACGTCGACATTGGCCAGGCCCAGGTCGGCGTCCAGCAGCATGACCCTGCGGCCAAGCTCGGCCAGCGCCAGGGACAAGTTCACTGAAACGTTAGTCTTGCCGACGCCACCTTTGCCGCCGGTCACGGCGATCACCTGTACGGGATGCATGCTACCCATGTCTGTTCTTTACCTTGTCTCGCTGGGACTCAGGCCACACGTAGGGCAATTCTGCGTGCCCTTTGGCATAGCTACTTTGCACACGCTTCATGGTCAACCCGCTCGCCGTGGGTTGTGATAGAGATCAGCGAACATGTCGGCCATGGCCTCTTCGCTGGGCTCGTCCTGCTGCTGCACATTCACCGCGCGCGAAACCAACTGGTGGCCCCGCGGCAAGTGCAAGTCGTCAGGAATGCGTGGCCCATCGGTAAGATAGGCCACTGGCAGTTCATGACTGATGGCAAGACTCAACACATCGCCAAGGCTTGCCGTTTCATCGAGCTTGGTCAGGATGCAGCCGGCCAGGCCACAGCGTTTGTAGCTGTGGTAGGCGGCGGTCAGCACCTGCTTCTGGCTGGTGGTGGCCAGCACCAGATAGTTCTTCGCGGCAATGCCACGCCCGGCCAAGGTTTCCAGTTGCATGCGCAGCGCAGGGTCGCTGGCCTGCAGGCCGGCAGTATCGATCAGCACCACGCGCTTGCGCAGCAGCGGCTCCAGCGCTGCTGCCAGCGACTGGCCCGGGTCGACGTACGTCACCGGCACGTTGAGGATGCGGCCCAGGGTCTTGAGCTGCTCCTGGGCGCCGATACGGAAGCTGTCCATGCTCACCAGCGCCAGATTCTGCGCGCCGTACTTGAGCACGTAGCGCGCGGCCAGCTTGGCCAGGGTGGTGGTCTTGCCCATACCCGCCGGGCCGACCACGGCGATCACGCCGCCCTCTTCGATCGGCTCGATTTCAGGTATTTCGATCATCCGCGCCAAGTGAGCCAGCAGCATGCGCCAGGCCTGGCGCGGCTCTTCGATCTCGGCGGTCAGGTCCAGCAGCTCGCGGGCGATCGGCCCCGACAGGCCGATGCGTTGCAGGCGGCGCCAAAGGTTGGCCTGCTGCGGCTTGCTGCCCTGCAGCTGATTCCAGGCCAGCGAACCGAGTTGCACTTCCAGCAACTCGCGCAGGCCCGACAGCTCGGAACGCATGGCATCGAACAGGCGCGGATCAACCGGTGCAGCAGCCGGTGCGGCAGCAGCCTCGGGGGCCTCGACATGCGGCTCGATCAACGGTTCGGCAGCGGTCAAAGATTGCCCGGCGAACAATTGGCGGTTGTTGTCGCTGCTGTCCTGACGGTGGTCCAGCTCGGCCTGGGCACTGGCAATGCGCGTATGGGTCTTGCGCAGTTCTTCTTCCAGCTCGGCGTTGGGCACACGCGGGGCCAGGGCGGACAGCTTGTAGTCCAGCGCGGCCGTCAGTTCGACACCACCGGCAATGCGGCGGTTGCCAATGATCGCGGCATCGGCGCCCAGCTCGTCACGGACCAGCTTCATGGCCTGACGCATATCGGCGGCGAAAAATCGCTTAACTTGCATTATCCCCTACCTCAGCCGTTAGGGCCCACTGTGGCAACGATGGTGACTTGCTTGTTGTCAGGTATTTCCTGATACGCCAGAACATGCAAATTCGGTACAGCCAGGCGACCGAAACGCGACAACATGGCGCGGATCGGGCCGGCGACCAACAGGATGGCCGGCTGACCCTGCATTTCCTGGCGCTGGGCCGCCTCGATCAGCGAACGTTGCAGCTTCTCGGCCATGCTAGGTTCCAGAAGAACACCATCTTCCTGACCCTGCCCGGCCCTTTGCAGACTATTCAGCAAAATCTGTTCCAACCTTGGCTCCAGGGTAATCACTGGCAGCTCCGACTCAACGCCGACAATGCTTTGCACGATGGCACGACACAATCCGACGCGCACTGCCGCCACCAGTGCGGCGGTATCTTGACTCTTGCCGGCGTTGTTCGCGATGGCCTCGGCAATACTGCGAATATCGCGCACTGGCACCTGTTCAGACAACAGTGCTTGCAGCACCTTGAGCAGCCCCGACAAGGAAATGACACCCGGCACCAGCTCTTCTGCAAGTTTAGGCGATGCCTTGGCAAGTACTTGCAGCAGTTGCTGAACCTCTTCGTGACCGATCAGCTCGTGGCAATGTTTCTGCAGGATCTGGTTGAGGTGGGTGGCCACCACGGTGCTGGCATCGACCACGGTGTAGCCCAGCGACTGCGCCTGGGAACGCTGGCCAACATCGATCCACACCGCCTCCAGGCCAAACGCCGGATCGCGCGCGGCAATACCGTTGAGGGTGCCGAACACCTGCCCCGGGTTGATCGCCAGTTCGCGGTCCGGATAGATCTCCGCCTCGGCCAGAATCACCCCCATCAGGGTCAGGCGATAGGCGCTGGGTTGCAGGTCGAGGTTGTCACGAATGTGCACGGTGGGCATCAGGAAACCCAGGTCCTGCGACAGCTTCTTGCGCACGCCCTTGATCCGCGCCAGCAACTGGCCACCCTGGTTGCGATCGACCAGCGGGATCAGCCGATAGCCAACCTCCAGGCCGATCATGTCGATGGGGGTGACGTCATCCCAACCCAGTTCCTTGGTTTCCAGCGCGCGTTGTGGCGAGGGCAGCAGGTCCTGCTGGCGCTGCGCCTCTTCCAGGGCTTTGACCTTGGCCTGCTGCTGTTTCTTCCACACCAGGTAGGCGCCCCCACCGGCCAGCAGGCCGAGACTGAGGAACGCCACGTGCGGCATGCCCGGCACCAGTCCCATGACGATCATCAACCCGCCAGACACAGCCAGGGCCTTGGGCGAATCGAACATCTGCCGATTGATCAGCTTGCCCATGTCCTCGGAGCCCGACGCGCGGGTTACCATGATCGCGGCGGCGGTGGACAGCAGCAGTGATGGCAATTGCGCCACCAAACCGTCACCGATGGTCAGCAAGGCGTACACCTTGCCGGCCTCCGTGAAACTCATGCCGTGCTGCATCATGCCGATCAATATGCCGCCGATCAGGTTGATGAACAGGATCAGCAAGCCGGCGATGGCATCACCGCGCACGAACTTGCTGGCACCGTCCATCGAACCGTAGAACTCGGCCTCCTGCGCAACCTCGGCACGGCGGTGCTTGGCCTGGGCCTGATCGATCAGGCCGGCATTGAGGTCGGCGTCGATGGCCATCTGCTTGCCGGGCATGGCGTCGAGGGTGAAACGCGCACTCACTTCCGAGATACGCCCGGCCCCCTTGGTCACCACCACGAAGTTGATGATCATGAGGATGGCGAACACGACGGCACCGACCACGTAGTTACCGCCGATCACCACCTCACCGAAGGCCTGGATCACTTTACCGGCAGCGCCGTGGCCCTCCTGGCCATGCAGCATGACCACACGGGTGGACGCCACGTTCAGGGCCAGGCGCAACAACGTGGCCACCAGCAGGATGGTGGGGAACGCGGCAAAGTCGAGCGGACGCAGGGCGTATACACACACCAGCAGCACCACGATCGACAGGGCGATGTTGAAGGTGAAGAACACGTCGAGCAGGAACGGCGGTATCGGCAACATCATCATTGCCAACATCACCAGCAGCAACAGCGGCACACCCAGGTTGCCCCGGCCGAGCCCGGCCAGGTTGTTACGGGCGTTGCTGATTAACTGAGTGCGATCCACCGCGAGTCCTCTTGATGCAAAACTTTGACGCCCAGGGGGCGCCTGCGGCTGGCATTGCAAGAAGCTTTCCAACTTTGGCAGACACCCACACGAAAAGATGAACCGGGCGAGCACCACCGCGTTGACGGGTGGCTCATGAGCAGGCAATCACCAAGAAAAACGAGACCTCCCGCCCAATCGCCTCTACGGCAATGGCCCAAGGCTTAAGCTCTTGGAAAGCCACGGAGAGGGTGGCGCCACGACAAAAAAATCTGAGCGACTTGATCATGCAAAAGCTCACGGTTTCTATGCGGATGTAGAGAGCCAATGACTACTCAAAGGCATGAACATCATGCCAACTGCTCGATGGTAGCTCTAGTGAGTCTGTGATACCTTCGCCAGCGCTTTTGACTACATCGCTAGACCCGGAGAACATGGTGGCGAACTCTCTCGATAGCTTTATCGTTCCTGACAAACATCGCCATAAAACCGCGATGGATTATGTAGTCGAGTCGCTACGCGAAGGCATACTTTCTGGCGCAATAGCTGAAGGTACGGCTTTGCGCCAAGAAGAGCTAGCCTCAAAATTCGGTTTGAGTCGAATGCCGATAAGGGACGCCATAAGGCAGTTGGAAGCCGAAGGGCTTGTTACCTACGAAGTCCATAAAGGAGCCTCTGTAGCGATCATGACGATTGAGGACATTGTCGAGATCTATGATATGCGGATAATGGCAGAATGCACCGCCTTGGACTTTGGTTTTGACAACATCGTAGAAAATGATCTGGCGCAGATGTACGAACTCATATCTGCCATGGAGCATGCCACCGACCCGCACCACCTTAGCGAACTCAATGAAAAGTTCCATCACTTTCTTTATTCAAAAGCAAAGCGCCCCAGGTTACTTGCATTGATTAAGTCCCTTCATGACTCGGTGGATCGCCATCTTCGTTTTTTGTTGACAAATCTCGACTACCACAAGAAATCACAACAGGATCATAAAAACATTTTGAGCGCTTGCGCTCAGGGTGATCGCGAAGCCGCCAAGCACTTTTTAGCCGAGCACCTTGCCGAGGGACGAGATGCAATCGTTACGTTTCTTGAGACACGGCGTCGACAGGATATGTCATAAACGATCTTTCGATGCTGATGAGAGCGCATATTCGACTAGCGCTCCTACCAACTTCGGCGGGGGGTAACCGGAGCACTCAAACATCTTCGGGTACATACTGGCACTCGTAAATCCGGGCAAGGTGTTGACCTCATTGAGAATGATTGCACCCTCTTCTGTCAAGAAAAAATCCACCCTGGCGTACCCCTTCAGATCAAGGCATCTAAATGCCTGAACAGATAAATCCTGAATGCGCGCGACAATGTCAGGTGGCAATAAGCTTGGCACACGAAGACCTGTCACACTGTTGGAATCATATTTCGCCTGATAATCGTAATAGGTGTGCTCTTCCTTTTTGAGTATTTCACCCACCACCGAGGCCATCAAGCCCTCCTCAAGTTCGAGCACACCACACTCTATCTCTCTACCACAGATTTCAGCCTCCACCAGCACCTTTGTGTCCTCTCGTGCTGCAATAGCAAATGCCGCAGCATATTCTAAGGCGTTGGAGACCCTAGACACACCAATCGATGAGCCCGAAGTGGCGGGCTTTACGAAGAGCGTGCTGCTACCCAGGCACTCAACCAGCTCTTCCCAAGGACGCATGGAATTCATGGCCAGCCAAGGCCCCACAACTAGCCCGGAAGACTGGACCATTCTCTTCGTGACATCCTTATCCATGGACATTGCCGAACCTAGCACCCCGGAGCCCACACAAGGCAAACCGCACATCGCTGCCAATCCTTGAATCGTTCCATCCTCCCCCCACCGACCATGCAGTACCGGGAAAAGCAAGTCGATCCCAATCTCGACCGTGTCGCTCCCTTGGATTGTGTATGAGAGCGAGGGATGTCCTGGACGAATTGAAAGCAACGGAGCCGACCGGTCAACCGCACCTGGGAACTGGCACGGCTCTCCTTGATACCTCCAGTTGCCCTCACGATCTATCCCCACACAGTGCACCCTGTGACCGAGAGCCATCAGCGCCGCGTGGATTGTAGCAGCGGAGCGGAGCGCCACTGAATGCTCTGAACTCCTCCCCCCAAAAACCAGTGCGATCACATTTTGTTTCATTTCGATAGACCTCAGCCGGGCAATTTTGGCTACTGTATCCAATATCCAAAAAAAATAACAACGGCATTTGCCTACCCGCGAATACGGTAGCGGCGGCGACGGTGAACGGTGGGTGGAAATTGGCCAGCAGGGCCGGCCTCTTCGCGGGTGAACCCGCTCCTACGACGGCCTGCGCCCAACCACCGACCTGTGTCCACCACCGTGGTAGGAGCGGGTTTACCCGCGAATACGGTGGCGGCGGCAACGGTGAACGGGGGTGGAAATTGGCCAGCAGGGCCGGCCTCTTCGCGGGTGAACCCGCTCCTACGACGCCTGTGCCCAACCACCGACCTGTGTCCACCACCGTGGTAGGAGCGGGTTTACCCGCGAATACGGTAGCGGCGGCAACGGTGAACGGCGGGTGGAAATTGGCCAGCAGGACCGGCCCTTTCGCGGGTAAACCCGCTCCTACACGACGGCCTGCGCCCAACCACCGACATGTGTCCACCACCGTGTAGGAACGGGCCCGCCCGCGAAAGGGCCTGAAGCCGTGACACAAGGTCAACTGTCACGCCGCAAATCCGGCGGGATCGGCAGGTCGTCTTTCAGCGGCTCCGGCCGCTTGCCCTTGCCAGCCCGGTACTGCCGGATCTGGAACACATACGCCAGCACCTGCGCCACCGCCAGATACAGCCCCGCCGGGATCTCCTGCTCAAGTTCGGTGGAGTAATAGATCGCCCGCGCCAGCGCCGGCGACTCGAGGATTTGGATGTTGTGCTCCACGCCAATTTCACGAATCTTCAACGCCATGAAATCGCTACCCTTGGCCAGCAGCAACGGCGCCGCACCGCCCTTCTCCGGGTCGTACTGCAAAGCCACCGCATAATGCGTCGGGTTGGTGATGATCACGTCGGCATCCGGCACCGCTGCCATCATGCGCCGCTGCGACACCTCGCGCTGCAGTTGGCGAATACGTTGCTTGACTTCGGGCTTGCCCTCGCTGTCCTTGTACTCGTCGCGCACTTCCTGCTTGGTCATCTTCATTTTCTTCTGCGTCTGGTACAGCTGGAACGGTACATCTGCTGCGGCAATCAGCAACAGCCCGGCTGACATCCACAAGGCACTCCAGCCCACCACCTGCAAGCTGTGGATGATCGCCTGCTCCAGCGGCTCATTGGCAATCGACAGCAAGGCCTGGCGGTCGCTGGACAGCACCAGCACCGCCACCACCAGAATCACGAAGAATTTGGCCAGCGCCTTGAGCAATTCAGTCAGGGCCTGCATCGAGAACATGCGCTTGATCCCCGACAGCGGGTTCATGCGGCTGAATTTGGGCTGCAGCAAGCTGCCCGAGAACAAGAAGCCGCTAAGCGCGATGGGCGCCACGAAGGAAATCACGAACAGCAGGATCAGCACCGGCTGCACCGCCCAGATGGCCATCTTGCCCGAGGCCAGCAGGAAGGCCCCCATCGCCCGCTCGTCGACGATGATGTCGCGGGTCAGACTGAAGTTCATACGCATCAACGCCAACAGTGTTTCGGCCAAGTGACCACCGAATGCCAGCAAGCCACCGGCACCCGCCAGGGTCACCGCCACTGTGTTCAGCTCCTTGGAACGGGCGACCTCGCCCTTCTCGCGGGCGTCGCGCTTGCGCTTCTCAGTGGGGTCTTCTGTCTTGTCCTGACCGCTCTCGCTTTCCGCCATGCTCAGCGCACCCTCGCCAGCTCACGCAGCCATTGCAGCGTTTCGCTGGCCAATGCCTGATAGTGGGACAGTACATCGGCCAGGCCGACCCAGAAGATGAACATGCCCATGACCAGGGTCAGCGGGAAGCCGATGGAGAAAATGTTCAGCTGCGGCGCGGCGCGGGTCATTACGCCAAAGGCAATGTTCACCACCAGCAGCGCAGCGATCACCGGCAGAATCAACAGCAGGCCAGCACCGAACACCCAGCCCATGCGCCCGGCCAGCTCCCAGAAGTGGTTGACCACCAGCGCACTCCCCACAGGCAGGGTGGTAAAACTTTCGGTCAGCACCTCGAACACCACCAAGTGGCCGTTCATCAGCAGGAACAGCACACTCACCAGCATGGTCATGAACTGGCTGATTACGGTGACGTTGACACCATTGGCGGGGTCGACCATCGAGGCGAACGCCATGCCCATCTGTACCGCGACGATTTGCCCGGCCACCACGAAAGCCTGAAACAGCAACTGCAAGGCCAGGCCAAACAGCGCACCGATGATGATCTGCTCGGCGCACAGCAGCATACCGCGCAGGCTTAACGGGTCGAACTCGGGCAACGGCGGCAATGCCGGCACGATCACCACAGTAACTGCCACCGCCACGTACAGGCGAATCCGCGCCGGCAACATGCGGGTACCGAAGATCGGCATGGTCATCAGCACAGCAGTCACCCTGAACAACGGCAGGATGAAGGTGGCGACCCAGGTGCCAATCTGCGTGTCGGTCAGCTCCAGCATCGCCGCGTCAACCAATGAGCTGCGGGATGTTGGTGTAAAGGGTGGTGAAGTACTCCATGAACTTCTGCACCAGCCACGGCCCGGCGACGATCAGCGTGATCAGCATCACCAGCAGGCGCGGCAAAAAGCTCAAGGTCTGTTCGTTGATCTGCGTGGCAGCCTGGAACATTGCCACCACCAGGCCCACCAACAGGCTCGGCACCACCAGCACGGCGACCATGAGGGTGGTCAGCCACAGGGCATCACGAAACAGGTCGACAGCTACTTCAGGTGTCATCGGCGGCTCTCCTTGACGGCGTCAGACGCCGCCGAAACTGCTGGCCAGAGTGCCCATGATCAACGCCCAGCCATCGACCAGCACGAACAGCATGATCTTGAACGGCAGCGAAATGATCAGCGGCGACAGCATCATCATACCCATGGCCATCAGCACACTGGCCACGACCATGTCGATGATCAGGAACGGGATGAAGATCATGAAACCGATCTGGAACGCCGTCTTCAGCTCGGAAGTGACGAACGCCGGCACCAGGATCGTCAGCGGCACCTGGTCGGGGCCGGCGATGTCGGTACGCTTGGACAGGCGCATGAACAGGTCGAGGTCGCTTTGCCGGGTTTGCGCCAGCATGAAGTCCTTGAGCGGCCCCTGGGCCTTGTCGATAGCCTGCTGGGCAGTCATCTGCTCCTTCAGGTACGGCTGTAGCGCGTCCTGGTTCACCCGATCGAACACCGGGGCCATGATGAACATGGTCAGGAACAGCGCCATGCCGGTCAACAGCTGGTTGGACGGTGTCTGCTGCAGGCCCAGGGCCTGGCGCAGGATCGAGAACACGATGATGATGCGGGTAAAGCTGGTCATCAGGATGACGAACGCCGGGATGAAGCTCAGCGCGGTCATGATCAGCAGGATTTGCAGGCTGACCGAATATTCCTGCTGCCCGTCCGGGGTGTTGGACAGGGTGATGGCCGGGATCGACAGCGGGTCGGCGGCCAGGGCCAGCGGCGCAGCCAGCAGCAGCGCCAGAGTCAACAACGTACGCAGCGCGCCGCTCATCACTTGTTGTCCTTAGGGTCCTTGCCCATCAGCTCCATCAGCCGCTGGGCAAACTCCGGCGTCGCCTGACGGACGCTTGCCGGCACTTCCACGGGTTCGGCCAGTACGTGCAGGGCCTCGATACTGCCGGGGGTATGGCCGATCAGGATCTGCTCCTTGCCCACCTGCACCAGCAGCAGGCGGTCACGCGGGCCGATGGCACGACTGCCGACGATCTCGATCACCTGCCCACCCTTCACTGCGGTGCTCTGCAGGCGCCGCAGCAGCCAGGCCAGGAAGAAGATCAGGCCCACCACCAGTAGCAGGCCCAAGACCATCTGCGCCAGCTGCCCGCCGAGACTGCCAGGTTGAGCCGCCGGGGTGGCTGCTGGCGTGGCCGCCGCCAGGCAGGCGTGGCTGGCGAACAGCACCGCTGCCGCAGCGATGGCGCGCATCGTGCCCTTCACTCAGCGCAGCTTCTTGATACGTTCGCTGGGGCTGATCACGTCGGTCAGGCGAATGCCGAACTTTTCGTTGACCACAACCACTTCGCCATGGGCGATCAGCGTGCCGTTGACCAGCACGTCGAGCGGCTCGCCGGCCAGGCGGTCGAGCTCGATCACCGAGCCCTGGTTGAGCTGCAGCAAGTTGCGGATGTTGATCTCGGTACTGCCCACCTCCATGGAAATGTTCACCGGGATGTCCAGGATCACGTCCAGGTTCGGGCCTTCGAGGCTGACATTTTCGTTCGGCTTCGGCGAGCTGGCGAATTCTTCCATCGGCAGGCGGCCAGGGCCGCTGCTGCTGCCGGTGTCCCCGCCCAGCAGTGCATCGATGTCGGCCTGCCCGGCTGAACCGGTTTCTTCCAACGCTGCGGCCCACTCATCGGCCAGCGCCTGGTCCTCTGGGGAGGTGATCTCGTTTTCGTTAGCCATGATTTCCTCGACAGGCATTCAATTCGTTGTAAGCGACCGGCACACCGTCAGCGGCGTTCGATCGGGTCGATGATCTGCAGGGCCAAATTGCCCTTGTGCGAGCCCAGCCGCGCCTTGAACGCGGGCACCCCGTTAGCGCGCAGCACCAGGTGCTCGGGCAGCTCGACCGGGATCACGTCACCCGGCTGCATGTGCAAAATGTCGCGCAGCTTCAACTGGCGCCGGGCGACCGTGGCGCTCATCGGCACGGCCACGTCCAGCACGTCCTCGCGCAGGGCCTTGACCCAGCGCTCGTCCTGGTCGTCCAGGTCCGACTGGAAACCGGCATCGAGCATTTCCCGCACCGGCTCGATCATCGAGTACGGCATGGTCACGTGTAGATCGCCGCCACCGCCGTCCAGTTCGATGTGGAAGGTGGACACCACCACCGCTTCGCTGGGGCCGACAATGTTGGCCATGGCCGGGTTGACCTCGGAGTTCATGTACTCGAAGGTGACCGGCATGATCGCCTGCCAGGCTTCCTTGAGGTCGACGAAACACTGGTCCAGCACCATGCGCACCACGCGCAGTTCGGTCGGGGTGAATTCACGCCCTTCGATCTTGGCGTGACGGCCGTCGCCGCCAAAGAAGTTGTCCACCAGCTTGAACACCAGCTTGGCGTCAAGGATGAACAGCGAAGTGCCGCGCAGCGGCTTGATCTTGACCAGGTTGAGGCTGGTGGGCACGTACAGCGAGTGCACGTATTCGCCGAACTTCATTACCTGCACGCCACCCACGGCCACGTCTGCGGAGCGGCGTAGCAGGTTGAACATGCTGATACGGGTGTAGCGGGCGAAGCGTTCGTTGATCATTTCCAGGGTCGGCATGCGACCCCGTACGATCCGATCCTGGCTGGTCAGGTCGTAGCTCTTGATGCTGCCAGGCTCGGATGCACTCTCGGTCTGCACCAGACCGTCGTCGACGCCGTGCAACAGGGCATCAATTTCATCCTGGGACAGCAGGTCCTGTACGGCCATTGCGGACTCCTACTGCAATACGAAATTGGTGAACAGCAACTGGTCAACGACCGGCTTGCCGACTTCCTTCTGCGCCACTTCCTGGACCACTGCGGTGGCCTTCTGGCGCAACATCTCCTGCCCTACCGGGCTGCTGGCCAGGGCGTCGAAGCCTTGCCCGGAGAACATCATCACCAGGTTGTTGCGGATCACCGGCATGTGCACCTTGAGCGCATCCAGATCGGCCTGGTTACGCGCCTGCAGGGTGATGCTCAACTGCATGTAGCGCTGACGGCCGTTCTGGTTGAAGTTGACCACGAAGGCCGGGGTCAGCGCTTCGTAGATCGCCGCTGGCTTGACGTTGCTGGCCGCAGCCTCGGTGGGAGGAGCCGGCTCGCTCTTGTGCATGATGAACCAGGTAGCGCCCACCGAAAGGCCGATCGCCAGCAACAGGCCTACCACGGCCAGCAGGATCAGCTTGAGTTTGCCTTTAGTGGCGGGGTCTTTGACTGCTTCGCTCTTCGCCATGCCAATAATCCGTCGTCCATCGGGGGTTCAAGGGAGGATGGCTTGGCTTGAGCAAGTGTTATGCCAGATTTTGCAGTGGATGGATTCCAGCAGGTTTGCGGTGCTGGCCTCTTCGCGGGCTCGCCCGCGAAGAAGCCAGCCCAGGCCAATAGCTATCAGGCGTAGTAATCGACCGCACTGTCGCCGACAACCACCTGCCGCTCCAAAGGCCGGGCGCTGTCGACCGCCTCGGTCCCACCCTGCTCGGCCCGGCGCGCCGCCACTCCGGACAGGTTGCTGCCCTGCCCCTGCTGCTGTTGCTGCTCGCGCGACTGGTCAGCCACGTTGACATCCGGCTGCGCCAGCCCCTGCTGGGCAAACAGTTCGCGCAAGCGGTGCACCTGGCTGTCGAGGGCATCACGTACGCCGGCGTGGCCGCTGATGAAGGTAACCTGGGTGGCCTGATCCGCCGCAACATTGACGCGAATGTCGAGGCGACCGAGTTCTGCCGGCTCCAGCTGGATATCAGCTGACTTGAGGTTCTGGCTGGACAGGTACATGACCCGGTTGACCAGGCCCTCGGCCCAAGCGTTCTGGTTCATCGGCAATGGCTGATGCAACGGGCTCGCATTGGCCGGTACGGCGTTGGCGGTCTTGGCCGTGGCCGCCTGGGTCAGGTTGGCCAGGCGGTTGGCAAAATCATCGACGCGGGTGTCGCTGCTGGCACTCTTGGTGTCCTTAAGGCCGTCTTCAAGCAAGGCGCCAAAGGCCTTGTCACCGGACTCGGCGCTTTCGCCATCGGCATTCTCGACCAGATTCGCCAAGGTATTGACGGCTGCCCGCCCTTCCTCGCCCTGAGCCTGGGCAGCATCAAGGGCATGTGCCGAGGTGCCACCTTTGGCCTGGGCACTGTGCTCCAGCGCCAAGCGCAGGGTCGGCAAGTTGGCCAGGGGGTCAGCATCCGGGTCGAAGGCCTCCTCGGCAGACGGCTCTTCAGGCAATGCCGCAGCAACCTGGCTTTGCGCCGTGGCCGCCTGAAGCACTGGCGCCACCGCCTCGGCCTGCGCCTGGATCAGTTGCGCGCCAGGCTGGGCATCGGTGACCTGACCAGCCACCAGGCTGGCGTCGCGCACACCCGCATCGGCCTGGGCCGAATCGCCTTCTGGCAACTTGTTGCCGCCATCGGCAACTGCAGCCTTGCCAGCCGGGTCTTTCTTGCCGCCCGTTGCCGCATCAGGCTTGTCCTTGGGCTTGGCCGGAGCGACCTTGTCATCCTGCCCTACAACCTTGTCGCGGCCCTGCCTGGCCATCATCTGGCCAAAGGCATTGCCCTTGTCGCCCTGCGCCTGCAGCGGCTTGTCCGCCTGCACGGTGGCCGAACGCGTGGTTTTGCCGAGGGCATTGGCTTGCAACAATGGGTTAGGTGCGACAGGCATCGAGCGGTCTCCGCGCCAGAAACAAAAAATCGTCGAGACAGAGACAAGCAAGACTCGCGCCAACTCGCCTATCAGCCTGCGGAAATACGCTGCTGCTCACCACGGTAAAAGTGCTGCACCACGACGAATTCCATGTCGATGCGGCTGATCAAGTCTTCGATACCGTACAACGGGGGCCGCCGCGCGCGCTCTTCAAGCTGTTGACACAGGCTGGCCAAAGCCACAGCGCCCATGTTGCTGCTGCTGCCCTTGAAACTGTGAGCCGCCGCGCCAAGCTCCTCTGCGCTTTTGGCCGCGTGCAACTGCCCAAGACGCCGCTCTGAGTCATCGAGAAAAGTCTGCACCAACTGCAGGTAGCCATCTTCCATGACCTCACGCAGGTCACTGAGTACCTTGTGGTCAATATGCATGTCAGTCACTTGTTCACTCCTTGATCAAGCCAGATTATGCCCGAGCCAACCAGCGGCTCACCATACGAACTCCACATGCGCGCAACGCCCGCCCTCACTCCAGCGCGCGTCACTGGCCAACTGCCGCACCAGATTCAGACCGCGACCACTCAGCCCCTGATCCAGCGAAGGCCGCGAAAGCACTCGCTGCACGTCAAAGCCGGCACCGCTGTCGCGCACCTCGATCATCAGACGCCCACCGCCGCCATGCGGTTCAACCTTGAAATCGATGCTTACAAAGCCTTCGGTCAGCGAGCCCAGCCGCCGGGCGCGCTCCTGGTAATAGTCGGTAAAGCCTTGCACATCGCGCTTGAGCTGCGAGTCCAGGCCCAGCACACCATGCTCCAGCGCATTGGAATACAACTCGCTAAGCACACTGTGCAGGTTGCCCGCACGTGCGCGCAGGCCATGAATTTCCTGCAATAACTGCACCAGGTACGGCACAGGGTTGAAGCGCTTAAGGCTTTCGCCGCGCACCTCAAAGGCCAGCGACCAGTCCAACGGGCTGGAACGGCCGCTATCAGAGTAGATCATCGGTGCTGACACCCGCTCCTCGGCAGTGAACATGCGGATGTCGCACAAGCTGATGTCATCGCGCGGCTGCCCCCCAAAACGCTCCAGGGCCAGCATCAGCTCGTCGAACAACTGCACAGGGTCGCGGTTGTCGGCCAGTACCGCTCGCAGGCGCTGCACGCCAAACAGGCGCTCCTGGTCGTCGGCGGTATCGAGCACACCATCCGACAGCAGCAAAAGGCGCTCGTCCGGTGCCAGCGGCAACACCTCAGTGCTGTCATCGAAGCGCTCAGCGGCCAGAATGCCCAGCGGCAGGTGCCGCGAACCCAGTACCGACAGCACCTGGCCATCCACCGACAGGCGATACCCATCGGGCATACCGCCATTCCACACCTCCACCGTGCCGCGCTGCATGCTGAGGTTGAGCAGCAGCGCACAGCAGAACATGTCTACCGGCAGGATGCGCTTGAGCTTGGCATTCATCTCGCGCAGGATCTGCGCCATGCCGTGGCCCTTGGCGGTCATGCCGTAGAACACCTCAGCCATCGGCAAGGTGCCGACCGCGGCTGGCAGGCCGTGACCGGTGAAATCGCCGAGCAGCACACGCATGTCGCCGGCCGGGGTAAATGCCGCCAGCATCAGGTCACCATTGAACAGCGCGTAAGGCGATTGCAGGTAGCGAATGTTGGGCGCAGAAAGGCATCCAGAGTGGGCCACTTTGTCGAACACCGCCTTGGCCACCCGCTGCTCGTTAAGCAGGTGATGGTGATGCCGTGTGATCTGGTCGCGCTGCGCCAGCACGGTAGCCTGCAACCGGCGCAGACGGTCCATGGCGCGAATCTTGGCAGCGAGGATCACCGCGCTGTAGGGCTTGGCCATGAAATCATCGCCCCCCGCCTCAAGGCAACGCACCAGGCCTTCCTCTTCATTCAGCGAAGTCAGGAAAATGATCGGCACCAGCGCTTCGCCAGCCAATGCCTTGATCTGCCGCGCCGCCTCGAAGCCATCCATGACCGGCATCAGGGCGTCCAGCAGCACCAACTGGGGGCGCCGCTCGATGAACAGCGCTACCGCTTGCTCGCCGTTCTCCGCAGTGAATACCTGATGCCCCTGGCGGCGCACGATCTGCGAAAGCAGCAGGCGATCGACAGCACTGTCTTCGGCGACCAGCACGGTCAACGCCTGTTCGGCCGGCATGTCGGCGCTCAACTGATATCGAAGAGTTTTTCGAAATTGGAGATGGCGAGAATCTTGCGCACGTCGGAGCTGGCATGCACCACACGTACATCCGACTCATCACCGCCCGCGTGGTCGCGTAGCAACAGCAGCATGCCAAGCGCGGAGCTGTCGAGGTAGGTGGTATCCTTCAGGTCGACGACCACCGAATCCGGCCGCCTGGGCTGGCGTTCGTAGGCTTCGCGAAACTCCTGATGCTTGCCGAAATCGAAGCGCCCCTTGATCTTGATGGTCAGCTTTTTCCCGTCCTGCGAAAAATCAGTCTCGACTGCCATGCTAGCGATTCCTTCGATGATGGCGGATGCAACTGCTTTAAGGTTTAGCAGGCGAAGGTGGGGGTGGCAAGCGGATGCAGGCTCATGGCTTTGATGGCCTGTACCGGCCCCTTCGCGGGTAAACCCGCTCCTACATCAATCGGTGGTGTCGCCCAATACCGTGGCAGGAGCGGGTTCACCCGCGAATAGGCCGGACCTGCCAGCCAATATACCCGGTCATACACCGTCGCAGCCGCCACCGCATTCGCGGGCAAGACCTCTCATTTGTTTCGGGCCAATTATTCCGCTGCAAGGCCTGCGGCGAACACCTATAGATGGTTTTGCCGCGGCAGGCGCTGCGACAGCTCATCCAGCAAGCGCTGCTCACGCTTGTCTTCAGCGCGCCGGGCCTCGTCCTGGTAACGCTGCACCAGCTTGCGCAAACCCTCCACCCGGGCATAGGCCTGCTGCCAGGTACCACGCGCGTTGTTGAGGTTGTTCTGGTGCCAGACCAGGCTCTGGCGCTGCTGGGTCATGGCCGTTTCCAACTGCCCGAGAAAACGCTGGTAATTGACCAGCCAACTGCCATTGACCCCTTGCCCGCCGCGGTTGATCCACTGCAGCTGGTAATCCTCGCGAAAGCGCTCCAGCTCAGCCAGCTTGGCCTGGGCCGTGGCCACCTGCTGCTGAAAGTGGCCAAGGCGCTGAGCCGCCTTGCGCTCGGCCTCTTCGGCCATGTCCACCACCGGCGCCAGGCGAGCGGCACGCCCAGGCTGCGCCATGGCTTATCAACCTGCCGGGGGCGTGAAAATCGCCCCCAGCTGTTCGCGGCTCTGCGCCATACCCACGTTCTCGCGCAGGCCCTGGCGCAGGAACTCCACCAGCTTCGATTGCAAGGCAATGGCCAGGTCGGTCTCCGGATCACCGCCGGCCACATAGGCACCCACGCTGATCAGGTCGCGGCTTTGCGACAGACGCGACCACAGTTGCTTGAACTTCTGCGCCTGGCGCAAGTGGTCGGCATCGACCACTTGGGGCATGACCCGACTGATCGACGCTTCGATGTCGATGGCCGGGTAATGGCCTTCCTCAGCCAGCCGACGCGACAGCACAAAGTGGCCGTCTAGCACGCCCCGCGCCGAGTCGGCGATCGGGTCTTGCTGGTCGTCGCCTTCGGACAGCACGGTATAGAACGCAGTGATCGAACCACCGCCGGGTTCGCCATTGCCTGCCCGCTCGACCAGCTTGGGTAGCTTGGCAAACACCGAGGGCGGGTAACCGCGGGTGGCCGGCGGCTCGCCGATGGCCAAGGCAATTTCTCGCTGGGCCTGGGCGAAACGGGTCAACGAGTCCATCAGCAACAGCACATTCTTGCCTTTGTCGCGGAAGTATTCGGCAATGCGTGTGCAATACATGGCGGCACGCAGGCGCATCAGCGGCGCATCGTCGGCCGGCGAAGCCACCACCACCGAGCGCTTGAGGCCCTCTTCACCGAGGATATGCTCGATGAACTCCTTCACCTCGCGCCCCCGCTCACCGATCAGGCCGACCACGATGATTTCGGCTTCGGTGAAGCGGGTCATCATGCCCAGCAACACCGATTTACCCACCCCGGTACCGGCAAACAGGCCTAGACGCTGGCCACGGCCGACGGTAAGCAGGCCGTTGATACTGCGAATACCCACATCCAGCGGCTTGCTGATAGGGTCGCGGTTGAGCGGATTGATCACCGGGCCGTCCATCGGCACCCAGTCCTCGGCCTTCATCCCGCCCTTGCCATCCAGCGCGCGGCCGGCGCCGTCGAGCACCCGGCCCAGCATGCTCATGCCCATGGGCAGGCGGCCACCGTCATCCAGCGGCACTACCCGGGCCCCCGGGGCAATCCCGACGATGCTGCCCACCGGCATCAGAAACACCTTGGGCCCGGCAAAGCCCATGACTTCAGCCTCGACCTGCACCGGGTGATAACTGTCGTCGTTGATCACCAGGCAGCGGCTGCCCACTGCTGCGCGCAGGCCTTCGGCTTCCAGGGTGAGGCCGACCATGCGCAGCAAGCGGCCTTCGACGATGGGCTGGGCCGGCAGCGCGATGGCCTCAGCGTAAGTGCCCAGGCGCTTGCCGAAGCTGGTGCGCTCAAGGTGCATCTGGGCTGTCCACGGTACGCTCGACCGGCGCATCCAGGTCTGTCGACATGTCTGGCGCTGCCGGGTGCAAGGATTGGTCATGCAACTGGTCGAACAGCTGCGCCACCGCTTTTTCGATACGCGTCTCCATGGTGGCATCGATGCGGCTGTGGGCCGTCTCGATGCGGCAACCACCCGGCAGCAGCGCACTGTCTTCCAGCAGCCGCCAGTTCTCCTCATGGCGTTCGCGCAGGGCTTTGGCCAGCTCGAAATCCTGCGGGTTGAGGTGGATGCGGATATTGTCCGCCCCCATGGGCAGCAGCTTGAGCGCTTCGCGCAGCACCTGAGTGATCTGGCTGGAATCGTTGCGCAGCTCGCGGCCAATCACCTGGCGGCTCATGTGCGCGATCAGGTGTACCAGGCTTTTCTCGATCTGCGTGTCCTGCTCGGCGATCGGCTCCATCAGGTTGGCCATCAGCCGTTCGAGGCTGTCGAGCTTGGCTTTCAGGGCCTCTTCGGCCTCCTGCCGGACCTTGAGCTGGGTGCTGTGGAAGCCCTCGCGCTCACCGGTGGCGAAACCCTCGTTGTAGGCCTCCTGACGGATGGCTTCGAGCTCTTCCAGGGTCAGTGGCTGGACTTCTTCCAGCGGCACTTCCTCGATTTCTTCCTCGATGACCTCGGGTTCCGGCTCTGGCTCGGGCGCAGGCTCCGGTTCCGGGTCGAAGCTTGGCAGCGTCCACACGTCCACGCCCTCGAGGTCGCGGGCGCGTATCAGGTCGCTGGGGTGGTGTTCTTTGGTGGGCATGCTGTCATGTTCTCAAACCATGTTCGGCCGACACGGTCCCTTGTAGGAGCGGGTTCACCCGCGAATGCGTCGGCAGCGACAACCTCGATTGCCAGGACCGACGCCTTCGCGGGTAAAACCGCTCCTACTTAAGGTGGCGTCGGCTATGGGATCGCGAATACCTTAGATCATTTCCTCGGCACCCTTGCCGCCGAGCACGATCTCGCCGGCCTCGGCCATGCGCCGGGCAATGGTGAGGATTTCTTTCTGCGCGGTTTCCACGTCGCTGACCCGTACCGGCCCCTTGGCCTCCAGGTCGTCGCGCAGCAGCTCCGAAGCACGTTTGGACATGTTCTTGAAGATCTTGTCCTTGACCCGCTCGTCGGCGCCCTTGAGCGACACCACCAACACGTCGGAGGACACTTCGCGCAACAGCGCCTGGATGCCCCGGTCGTCGACGTCGGCCAGGTTGTTGAAGACAAACATCAAGTCTTCGATCTGCTCCGACAGGTCGCTGTCGATTTCGCGGATCGCGTCCATCAGTGCGCCTTCCACCGAGCTGTCGAGGAAGTTCATGATGTCGGCCGCCCGCTTGATGCCACCCAGGGTGGTGCGCGCGGCGTTGGAGTTGCCCGAGAACTGCTTCTCGAGAATCTGGTTCAGTTCCTTCAGCGCCGCCGGCTGCACGGTGTTTAGCGATGACACGCGCAAGACGATGTCCAGGCGCACCTTGTGGTCGAAGTTGCTCAGCACTTCACCGGCCTGGTCCGGGTCGAGATAGGCGACAACGATGGCCTGGATCTGTGGGTGCTCGTAGCGGATCACGTCGGCCACGGCACGCGGCTCCATCCACTTGAGGCTGTCCAGGCCGCTGGTATTGCCGCCAAGCAGGATGCGGTCGACCAGGCCGTTGGCCTTGTCCTCGCCCAGAGCCTGGTTGAGCATCTTGCGAATGTACGCATCAGACCCAACGCCCAGGCTGGTCTGGTCGCCGACGATGTCGACGAACTCGCTCATCACCTGTTCGACCTGGTCACGGTGCACATTGCCCATCTGCGCCATGGCCACACCCACCCGCTGCACTTCCTTCGGGCCCATGTGCCGCAGCACCTGGGCCGCATCGGTCTCGCCCAGCGAGAGCAGGAGGATCGCCGCCTTGTCGACGCGGCTCAGCTTGGCGGTAACGGCTCGGTTATCACTCATCGGCGTTGATCCAGTCTTTCACGACCTGAGCCACACGGCCCGGGTCTTCGGCCACCAGGCCTTTGATTGCGTTGAGCTGTGCCTCGTAACCCTCGCTCGGGCTAGGCAGCAGAATGCTTGTCGGGCCACCCAGGCTGACGCGGTCGTTGGCCAGTTCGCCATCCAGACCCATCATGCCGCCCAGCTCCATGTCGCTATCCGGGGCAGCCTGCTTGCCGCCCCCGGTAATGTTGTTCAGCACTGGCCGCAGCACGCCGAACACCAGCACCAGGATGAACACCACGCCCAGCACCTGCTTGACGATATCCCAGAACCAAGGCTGCTGGTAGAAGGCGATGTCGGCGATTTCCTCGCCACGGTCGGCGGCGAACGGCACGTTGATCACCGTCACGCTGTCGCCACGGCTGGCATCGAAGCCGACGGCGTCCTGTACCAGGCGGGTAAAGCGCGCCAGGTCCTCGGCGCCCCATGGCGCCCGTGTGGTATCGCCTGTGGCCGGGTCGACCTTGACCTGGTCGTCCACCACCACCGCTACCGACAGGCGGGTCATGCGCCCCTGCTGCTGACGGGTGTGGCTGATGGAACGGTCCAGCTCGAAGTTCTTGGTGCTTTGCTGACGTTTGTCTGACGGGTACGGCGCGAGCATCGGCTGACCGGTGGCCGGGTCCATGATCTGCTGGCCGTTGGCATCCACCAGCGGTTGGCCAGGCTGAATGGCAGCAGCCGGGGTAGCCGCGCCACCAGTGGTCTGCGGTGCCGAAGCGGCGCCTGGCGGCTGGTTGCTCAGCGCGCCAGGCACGCCTTGCGGGCCTTGGCTGCTGGCACGTTGTTCGTCGACCGACTGCTCGCTGCGCAACGCCGGCTGGTCGGGGTTGAACTGTTCGGAGGTGGACTCGACCGCGCTGAAGTCAAGGTCGGCGGACACTTCGGCCTTGTAGCGGTCGTTGCCCAGCACCGGCTGCAGGATATTGTGCACGCGCTGGGTGAGCATGCTTTCCACCCGGCGGCTGTAGTCGAACTGCTTGCCAGCCTGGGTCAGCGCGGAATCCTGAATCTGATCGGACAGCAGGTTGCCCTTCTGGTCGACGACGGTGACCTGGGACTTGTCCAGTTCCGGCACACTGGTGGCGACCAGGTTGACGATGGCCATCACCTGCCCGGCTTCCAGTGCGCGGCCTGGGTAAAGCTCGACCAGTACCGAGGCGCTGGGCTTGCGCTCATCACGCACGAACACCGAACTTTTCGGAATGGCCAGGTGCACGCGCGCGGCCTTGACGTTGTTGAGGCTGGAAACGGTACGGGCCAGTTCGCCTTCCAGGCTGCGGCGGTAACGGGTGGCTTCCATGAACTGGCTGGTACCCAGGCCCTGCTCCTTGTCGAGCAGCTCGAAGCCGACATTGCCGTCGCTCGGCGCCACACCGGCGGCTGCCAGTTTCAGGCGCGCACGGGAGAGGTCGTCGGCCTTGACCAGCAGGGCCCCCGAGTTGGGCTCCACGTTATAGGAGATGTCAGCAGCGGCCAGGGTGTCCATGACCTGCTTGGTGTCCATGCCCGACAGGCTGCCGTACAACGGACGGTAATCGGGTTGTTGCGACCACAGCACCACGGCAAAGCCGATGGCCACGCTGGCCGCCAGGCCGACCATGAGGCCGATCTGGCGCAGCATGGGCATCTGCGAGATGTTTTCCAGAAACGCCATGCCAAACAGCGGCGGCTTGGCCGCTGGCGAGCCAGCTTTGGCGGGGGCGTTTTCGACGACTGCTTCAGCCATGGGTTACATCCGTCCTCAAACCGGCATCTGCATGATGTCCTGATACGCCTGGACCAGCTTGTTGCGTACCTGGGTCATGGCTTGCATCGACACGCTGGCCTTTTGTGAAGCGATCATCACGTCAGTCAGGTCGACGCCGCTCTTGCCGATTTCGAACGCGTTGGCCAGTTGGGTCGAGGCCTGCTGCGTCTCATGCACCTTGCCGATGGCCTGGCCGAGCATGTCGGCGAAGGTACTTTGCCCTGGCGCCAGCTCGGGGGCGGCGGTTACCTTGGGCAGCGACATGGCATCGGCCTGCATGGCCCGCATGTCCAGCATCAGACGATTGAATTCAACACCTTGGCTCATGACCCTTCTCTCTCCTGCGGCCGCATTTTTTTGACAGTCATGCGGCGAATGACCTACCTAAAGCAACAAAGGTGCCAGCCTACAGAGTTCAGGCAACACAACCCCTGTGGGGGCGGGTTCACAACGGAGCCGAGGGTCAGCCGAACAGACTGGCCTCGACGTCAAACCCGGCATCGCGCATCTGCGCCAGCTTGTAGCGCAACGTACGCGGACTGATCCCCAGGCGTTCGGCCGCCTCTTTGCGGCGGCCGCGCTCGGCGCGCAGGGTGTCGATGATCATCTGGTACTCGTGACGACGCATGTCATCCCCCAGGCCGCCGGCATCAGCAACCACCTCGAGAGATGGCTCGGTGCCGGCCGACAATGGAATGGCGCCTGCCAGACAAAAATCCGCCGCCTCGATCACGCCCCCCTGCTGCAGAATCAACGCCCGCTGCAGGGCGTTGTCCAGTTCGCGCACGTTGCCCGGCCAGGCATATGCCTGCAGGCAGGCCCGAGCCGCTGGCGAGAGGCGCACCGGGGCGTGCTTCATCTTGGCCACATGGCGCGCCAGCAATCGCTCGGCCAGCTGCAGGATATCGCCCGGCCGCTCACGCAGCGGGCGCCAGGCCAGCGGGAACACCGACAGGCGGTAGTACAGGTCTTCGCGGAAGCGCCCGGCCGCCACTTCGCCGGCCAGGTCGCGGTTGGTGGTGGCCAGCACCCGAATATCCAGGCTGATCGGCTTGCGCCCGCCTACCCGCTCCACCTCGCGCTCCTGCAGCACACGCAGCAGCTTGGCCTGCAAGGCCATGGGCATCTCCGAGATTTCGTCCAGCAGCAGGGTGCCGCCTTCAGCCTGCTCGAACTTGCCAGCCTGAGCCGCGATAGCGCCGGTGAAGGCACCCTTCTCGTGGCCGAACAGGGTGGCCTCGAGCATGTTGTCGGGGATCGCCGCGCAGTTGATCGCCACAAAGGGCTGCGCCGCACGCGGCGATTGCTGGTGAATGTAGCGCGCCAGCACTTCCTTGCCAGTACCGGACTCGCCGGAAATCAGCACGGTCGAGTCACTGCGCGCCACACGGGCCGCCAGCTCCAGCAACTGGCGACTGGCCGGCTCGCAAGCCACCGGCCCTTCTTCGCCGGTGACCCGCCCGGCGGCATGCCGCTCCACGAGGCTGAGCAGCGCCTTGGGCTCGAACGGTTTGACCAGGTAGTCGGCGGCACCTTGACGCATGGCCTCGACCGCACGCTCGACAGCGGCATGCGCCGTCATCAACAGCACCGGCAACTGTGGCTGCTGGCGGCGCAGCTGGCTCAGCAACTGGTGCCCGTCCATACCGGGCATGTTGACGTCACTGACCACCAGGCTGAACGCGTCATCCAGTACCGCCTCCAGCGCTTCTTCGGCACTGCCCACCGCCTGATAGGCGAACCCGCCGATTTCCAGGGTATCGCCCAGCGCCTGGCGCAATACGCGGTCATCCTCGACCAGCAGCACCTTGATTGCCATTACACCCCCTCCGCCAATTGCCCGTCGATCAACGGCAGCTCTACCCGCACGCAGGTACCACGGCCGACTTTCGAGCGCAGGTTGATCGTGCCCTGATGCGCACGCACCACCGCCTTGACCACGGCCAGGCCCAGGCCAGTACCGGTGGCCTTGGTGGTAAGGAACGGCTCGCCCAAACGGCCGAGCAAGCCTGCATCGATGCCGCTGCCGGCATCGCTGACACACAGGTGCAAGCTACGTTCGCGGCGGTACAGGTGCACCTTCAGCCGTGCCGGGCCATCGCTGGCCTGCAGGGCATTTTCAATCAGGTTGAGCAAGGCGCCGACCAGCGTGTCGCGGTTGCACAGCAACTCGCCCAGATGACTGTCGCACTGCCAGCGCACGGCATGCCCCTGCACATGTGCCTGGGCCGCCTGTTGCAGGGCCTGGAACAGCGCTTTCGGGGTCACCCGATCCCCCAGCGGCAACTCGCCACGGGCAAACACCAGCATGTCGCGCACCTGGTGTTCCAGCTCGTGCAGGCGCTCCTTCAAGGTCGCGGCGAACCGCAGGCGGGTTTCCGCGCTCAGCGCTTGCTCGCTATCGGCCAGGTGGCTGGCATACAGCATGGCTGCCGACAGCGGCGTGCGAATCTGATGGGCCAGCGAGGCAACCATGCGCCCCAAGGACGACAGCCGCTCGTGGCGAGCCAGTTGATCCTGGAGGCGACGGGTTTCAGTCAGGTCGTTTAGCAGCACCAACTGGCCAGGCTCGGCATCCAGCGAGCGGGTGGCAATCGACAGGCGGCGGCCGTCGCGCAGCGAGACTTCGTGGCCGTCGTCCTTGCGCGGGGCAAAGCTACGGGCGATCACCTGGCGCCACAACTGGCCGATCAGAGGATCGCCGAGCAACTCGCAGGCGGCCGGGTTGGCTTCGCGCACCAGGCCTTGGCCGTCGATCACGATCACCCCACCGGGCAGCAAGTCCAGCAGGTTCTGCAGGCGGTTGGCCAGGCGCTCCTTTTCGCTCAGTTCGTCGATGCGCTGGGCGCTGACCACGGCCAGCTCACCTTTGAGCTCACTGACCCGGGCTTCGAGCAGGCTGTAGGACTGGCTCAGCTGGCTGGACACCTGGTTGAACAGGGCAAAGGCTTGCGCGATACCCTGGCCGCTGTCCTGCGCGACCGGGGTTTGCCCCTGCTGATCAGGGGCTCGTGATACGTGGGCGGCCTGGGGCATCGTGCTCTCTCGCGTGGCTGACCGTCATAAAAACGGTGTGTTGCCAGCGGTGTAGCAATAGCCGTGCCGGAGATAGGGATTTGTGCCGGCCTCTTCGCGGGCAAGCCCGCTCCCACAGGATCGATACACATCTTCAATTCGGTGATATCCCTGTGGGAGCGGGCTTGCCCGCGAAGAGGCCGGCATAGGCAACCGCCAGGCTTCAATCTTCCGCCTGTTCCTCGCCGCCCTGGCGGCTCATGCCGTACTTGCGCATCTTCTCGACCAGGGTGGTACGGCGAATACGCAAACGTTCAGCCGCGCGCGCAACGATACCGCTGGCATCGTCCAGCGCCTGCTGGATCAGGCCCTGCTCCAGGCTACCCAGGTAGTCCTTGAGGTCCAGGCCTTCGGGCGGCAGCATGGCGTGGTTGCTGAAGTTTGGTGTGTGGCCATTGATCGCCACGCGCTCTTCAAGGTCGCTGCGCAGGCTGTCGACCATCTGCTCGTCTTCGTCATCGACATAGCGGAATTTCTTCGGCAGTTCCGACACGCCAATGACCCCGTACGGGTGCATGATCGCCATGCGCTCGACCAGGTTGGCCAGCTCGCGCACGTTGCCCGGCCAGCCGTGACGACACAGCGACATGATCGAGGCGGAATTGAAGCGAATGGAACCGCGCTTCTCGTGCTCCATGCGCGAAATCAGCTCGTTCATCAGCAACGGGATGTCTTCCACGCGCTCACGCAGCGGTGCCATCTCGATAGGGAACACGTTCAGGCGGTAGTACAGGTCTTCGCGAAAGGTACCGTCCTCGATCATGTTTTCGAGGTTTTTGTGCGTTGCAGCGATGATGCGCACGTCGATGCTCTGGGTCTTGTTGCTACCCACGCGCTCGAAGGTGCGCTCCTGCAGCACACGCAGCAGCTTGACCTGCATCGGCAACGGCATGTCGCCGATTTCATCGAGGAACAGAGTACCACCGTTGGCCAGCTCGAAACGCCCGGCACGGCTGGTGATGGCCCCGGTAAAGGCGCCCTTCTCGTGGCCGAACAGTTCGCTTTCCAGCAGCTCGGCCGGGATCGCGCCACAGTTGACCGGCACGAACGGCGCTTCGCGGCGCTTGGAATGGTAGTGCAGGTTGCGCGCTACCACTTCCTTGCCGGTGCCGGACTCACCCAGGATCAGCACGCTGGCGTCGGTATCCGCCACTTGCTGCATCATCTGCCGCACGTGCTGAATGGCACGACTGGTGCCAACCAGGCTGCGGAACAGATTGGGCTCGCGCTGGCGACCGCGCTCACGCGCCTGGTCATACATTTCGCGGTAGACCTGGGCACGGTGCAGCGAGTCCAGCAGCTGGCTGTAGCTTGGCGGCATTTCCAGGTTGGAAAGCACCCGGCGGCGAAGGTCTTCCGGCAGCTCGGCAGAAGAAATTTCACCTAAAAGCAGAACCGGAAGGAACTCATCCCAGGTAGCCACTGTCTTAAGCAGCCCAAGCAGATTGCCCGGAGCATTTACGGTGCCGATGAGCACGCACAGCACTTCGCGGCTCGAAGACAATGGCTCGACCGCCTGCTGCCAGTCATGGCTGGCACACGCGAGGTTTTCTTCGCCGAGGAAGTTCAGCACCACCGCAAGGTCGCGGCGGCGCGCGCTGTCGTCATCGATCAGCAGAATCTTGGTTTCACGCCACATGCAATAGCAACTTCCCTAGTCATATCGGCGCCCTGCGGGGGCGTGCTCGACATCATTCCGACTGAATGGTCAGTGTTCGGACGTCTGAAATTCGAAAACAGCCACTAGTAAAGTCAAAAACTTAAAGGCAGTCAAATTTATGGCGCCGAAGCGTTGCTCTCTGCCCAGCTTCAGCTGAACAGATGGTATACCTTTGTGGCGTGTTTCGCTTGGTTGATATTCGACATTTGCGCGACCAAGGATTGACGCTCGTCACTTGCAACCTCGATCAGTTGACGATAAACCGCCATCAACGCTTCCAGATTGGCCCGGATTACGGCCTCATCATCCTGATTCTCTTGCAGTAATTCATCCATCAGCGCACGACAGGCCAAGTCCAACTCACCAATGGCCGCCCAGTCGCGCACTTGCAGGGCCTCGCTCAGGGCAAGGCGGGTGTCTTCGATTTGCTGCAGCGCGCTCATGGGGGGCTCCTCAGGGTGTTATTGCTCGGCGGAGGCGATGGCATCCCAGCCGCTTTTGACAGTGATCATCAACTGCGCGACTTCGTCGATCATGGCCGGGTCGCTATGCAGGTTGGCCTGAGTCAGGCGGCGAGCCATGTAGTCGTACAGGCTGTCGAGGCGGTCCAGTTCGTCTGGGTTATCGGTCTTTTCCTTATCCAGCCCCTCACGCAGACCACCGATGATGTCAATGGCCTTGCCCAGCATCACACCCTTCAGCGCCACATCGCCACGCGCGATCGCACCCTTGGCCTGAGCCATGCGGTCGAGCGAGCCTTCCATCAGCAACTGCACCAAGCGGTGCGGAGTGGCTTCAGAAATCTGGGCGTGGGAATTGACCTTCTGGTACTGGCGAAGGGCTCTCATCGGGTGCATGGGGGATCCTCAGTGAACGGGGCTGGCCGTGGGCCGCATACCTATTGAATCGGCCGCAGCCCGGTTTTCTTTAACGTAATCAGTCGTCGCTGTTGGACTTGTTCAGGGCATTGAGCGTGGTCATCACGCTGTCGCTGGTGGCCTTTAGCTGAGCAACCATGGTGTCCATGGCGTTATATTTTTTGGTCAGCGTATCGGTAAGCGAAGTGATGCGGCGATCAAGCGCTGCCTGCGCCTCATCGAGCTCTTTAAGCTGGTTGGTCAAGTTTGTCTGGCGAGTCTCCAGTATCCCGCCAGTTTTTACATAATCCTCGGTAGTGCTTGTCAGCCGGGTCAGCAAGCCATCTTTTCCGGTAAACAGCCCACTGATGTCAGCCCCGTAGGTCTTGACCGCTGCATCCCACTTTGTATCGTTTAACTCCAGCAGGCCGGTCTTCTGGACAGTATTGATACCCAGCTGCGACAGACTACTCAGACCAGTAGTCCCCACGCTACGAGTGATCTCGCTACGAATCGAGTTAACAAGCGAGCGCATGGTTGCATCGCCAGTCAACGCTGCCGCTCCGGTAGCAGCGCCGTCAGCGCCCGTGGTGACCTTGGTCTGGGCGTTGACTGCTGTCATAAGCGCGTTATAGGCCGTGACAAAAGACTGTACGGAGGTCTTCAAGGTATCGTTGTTGCTGGCGATCCCAAGGTTGGCCTTACCCTCTTTGACCAGCGTGATATCGACACCACTGACGGCTCCAGTGACAGTATTGGACGCTGATTCTAGCTCCAGACCGTCCAGTGTATATTTGGCATTTTGGGGTTTAGCGACCGTTGTGACACCGGTCGCCATGCTGGCGGTGCCACCAAGCGTCAACTCGGTACCCTCGCCCATCTTTGTAGACGAGAATATCAGCCGCGAACCTTTGGCATCTGTAACGATGTTGGCTGTAATGCCTTTGGACTGAAGTTGGCCGTTGATCGCATCGCGAGCCTGCTGCAGCGTTGCACCGTCGGCGATGGTGACACTGTGGGTAGAACTGCCCTGACTGATAGTGAGGGTCTGTGGCTCACCCGAATCGTTGACTAAGGTAGAGGTCTTGTCATAAACCTGCGTCGATATCTTCGAAGCAGTTGCCAATTGGGTTACTTCAAGCGCGTAATTGCCCGACGAAGCCCCGTCGCCCAGCTTGATCTTTGCAATCGCCTCGTCGGACGACGATGACGCCAAACCGGAAAAACTTGATGCCGTATTCAGCTTGGCGATTGCCGCACGGAACGTGTCCAGCGCACTTTTGATGGTACCGATAGCCGACAGCGAAGTAGTGGCCGTAGTGGCTTGGGTATTGATCTGTTTCTGCTTGGGCGCCTTTTCGGCATTTGCTAGCGCCGCAACGATTTCGTCGATCTTAAGACCAGAACCCAGGCCGGTAATAGTTGAACTCGCCATCTTCACTCTCCATTTCGGTGACCGTCGAAAAACCGACGAAAACGCGTCCGTGCGGCTTTACAACAAAAGCCGTGCCAATCAGACCTGAGTGTCGAACAACAGGCTGTTGGCATCCTTCAGGTTTTCCGCCAGCTTCAGCGCCACTTCGGAGGGCAGCTGGCGGATGACTTCGCCGCTTTGGCGGGCAATGACCTTGACTACCACCTGGCCGGTGGAGTCATCGATCGAGAAGTCGAGTTGTCGCTCTGAAGCCTTGACGAAATCCTGGATGGCACTGATGGCGCTTTCCAAGTCTTGCCGAGCTTCAGGCTTGGGTTGTTTGTCGACCGGGTCGCTTGCTTGCCGCTTGCTCGCCGATGTGTCAGGCGCAGCGGAGGCGGGATAGGACAGGCCTAGCTTCACGCTCATATCCATGTCTTACACCTCTTATTCTCGGAAAGACGAAAGGGTACGTCGCCGTACCCTTCGTCAAACTACTCAGCTTTTGAAATTAGCCCAGCAGTTTCAGTACCGACGACGGCAGCTGGTTGGCCTGGGACAGGATCGCGGTGGAAGCCTGTTGCAGGGTTTGCTGCTTGGTCAGTTCGGCAGTTTCAGCCGCGAAGTCAGCATCTTGCACACGGCTGCGGGCAGCAGTGGAGTTTTCGCCGATGCTCTGCAGGTTATCGACGGTGCTGTCGAAACGGTTTTGAACAGCACCCAGCTGAGAACGCTGGCTGTCCACCTGCTGGATTGCGCCATCAAGAGCCTGGATGGCTTGCTGGGCGCTCGCGGCATCCAGGATGCTCAGGTCGTTGACCGAAGTATTCATAGTCACTGCGTTGGTGGTACCAGCGCTCAGACCCAGAGCAGCAAGACCGGTGCCATTGCTACCATCTGCAATTACGATGTTTTGGTCAGCGAACAGACCCAAGGTACCGTCGTCGTTTACAGAGGCAGTAACGCCGCTGCTCGAGCTGTTAATTGCTGCAGCGATGGCCGCCATGTCGTCGTCTTTCTTGAATTTAACTTCGACATTATTGACGGTGATCGAAGTAGCCTCGGTCAGCTTGGCCTTGGTGTTACCAGAGGTCAGACCCAAGGTGTCCAGTGCGCCAGCGCTGTTATTTTCCAGCTTGATGTCTTTGCCATCGGCCGAGGTCAGAATCAGACGACCATCAGCGCTGGCGCTAGCGGTCACACCAGTGGCCTTGGTCCCATCACCAGAACCCACACCACCAGCACCGTCATTGATCGAAGCAACGATCGAGCTCAGGGTATCGCCAGCCTTAAAGCTGAACCCCTGACCATTAACTTTGATGGAAGCATCGGAAGTCAGGCCAGTAGTGGTCGTAACAGCAACATCACCGCCAGCAGTGCCGTAACCAAACGCGGTTGCAACAGCTGCACTAGTGGAAGCGCCCAGGGTGAAGTCAGTTTTCGAACTCAGGCTGAGAGAGCCAGTGCCATCGCCGTTATCAGCAATTTTGGCAGTTACGCCAGTCGAAGAAGAGTACTGGTTAACTTTATTTACGACATCTTCAAGGGTATCAGTTGCTGCGAGACGGATTGCAGAACTGCCAATGACCAAGTCACCGGCTGCGCCAATTGCCTGGACCCCCATCTGCACCGTACCATCGGTGTCAGTAGTACCAACAATTGCGGTAGCGCCAGCTGTCAGACCAACTGCGGCCAGAGTACTGGCATCACCAGCGAGCGCCATGTCGGCACCGGTGTTGTTGAGGCGCAGCACACCGCCCTGGTTCGATGCAGTGATGCCGGTGACACCTGCAGCATTGATCTTGGTAACGATGCTATCCAGATTGTCGGTTGCAGCCAGATCAACATCAGTAGTGCCAATGGTGATTTTGCCAGCACCAGTAGCGCCCAACGTTTTTTCTTGAGCAACAAATTTCGCGGAGCTTACGTCGTTGGCGTTGGAAGTAATTACCCCAGCCTTGCCTGTGACAACAGCGCTCAGCTTGTTGGTACCAGCATCTACCGACGCTTCGTTATAGGAACCTTTCAGCTCACTAGCGCTAACGCTCTTCATACCGAACGAGATAGTTTCGTTCGCATTCGCGCCAACTTGGAAGCTGGTGCTGGTGAAAGTACCATCCAACAGGTTACGACCACCGAAAGTAGTGGTGCTGGAAATACGGGTCAGTTCGCCCGACAGCGCGGTGAACTCTTGCTGCAGCGAGGTACGGTCTTCATCGCTGTTCGAGCCGTTCGCCGATTGCAGAGCCAGTTCGCGCATACGCTGCAGGATGTTCGTGGAAGCTTGCATCGCACCTTCAGCGGTCTGGGCGATGGAGATACCGTCGTTGGCGTTTTTTACGGCAACGTTGAGACCGCTGATCTGACTGGTCAGACGGTTGGAAATTTGCAGGCCAGCGGCGTCGTCTTTGGCGCTGTTAATTTTCAGGCCAGAGGACAGGCGGGACATGGAGGTGCCCAGCGCGTCGGAAGCACGGTTCAGGTTCTTCTGAACGCCCAAGGAGGTGATGTTAGTGTTAACGGTCAAAGCCATGACGAATTCCTCGTTGTATGGATACTGCGGCTTCCGGCCCTGGCGACAGCCGGGTGTGGCCTAGAGAACCTTCGTAATGGTTATCGTCGGGTGCGCGGGTTGCTTGAGGGGTTTTTCAAAAAAAAAATACTGGCATGGGGCCAGCCCTGAGAAATCAAGGGGTTAAGGGCGGTTTATTGGCGTCAAAAACTGTTCGAACTGGGGCTGAATGCCTCATCCCGTCTGTAGGAGCGGGTTCACCCGCGAACACCGGCAAAGCCGGTGCCATAGACCGAGCTGCCTTCTTCGCGGGTGAACCCGCTCCTACGACGGGCTGCGTTAGGCAGAAGTTTATTTTCGGCAGAAAAAAAGCGCCGGGCGGTGGCCGCCGGGCGCTTTTGTGGGCTGACCGGGGGATCAGTCGCGGTACAGGATGGCCGAGCCCCACGACAGGCCCACGCCAAAACCACTGATCGCCACGCGCTTCCAGTTGCCATCGAGCATGTGCTTCTGCAGCAGCAGCGGAACACTGGAGGACACCGTATTGCCGGTTTCCAGCATGTCTTTGACGAACTTCTCCGGGTGTTGCTCTTCAAAGCGTCGCGCCACGGCGTCGACAATCGCCGCACTGCCCTGGTGGATGCAGAAGGCGTCGATATCCGACGACTTCAGGCCGCTGGCATCCAGCAGCTCGTGCAGGTGCGCTGGCACCTTGATCAGGGCGAAGTTGAATACCTGGCGGCCGTTCATGAAGAACTTGCCGTCGCTGACTTTCAGGTGCTCAGCCCCGGAACCGTCAGTGCCGAAACGCGCCTGGCCCAGGTTCCATACCGCGTTTTCACCCATCCAGGTTGCCGTGGCGGCGTCGCCGAACAGCATGGTGGTGTTGCGATCTTCCGGGTCGACGATCTTCGAATACGGGTCGGCGGTGATCAGCAGGCCGTTCTTCAGGCCTGCCGCCTCCATGAAGCCTTTGATCGCATACAGGCCATACACATAGCCGGAGCAGCCCAGCGACACGTCGAACGCTGCCACGCGGGTAGACAGGCCAAGTTTGCTCTGGACGATGGCTGCGGTGTGCGGCAAGCCTTCTTCGTCGCCGTTCTGGGTGACCACGATCAACGCATCGATCGATTGCGGATCAAGGTCGGGGTTGCTGGCGAACAGCGCCTGGGCGGCTTCTACGCACAGGTCGGAGGTTTCTTGCTCTTCGGCCTTGCGCGGCAGGAACGACGCACCGATCTTGCCGAACATGAACTCTTCGTCCTTGCCGAACTTCGCACCCTGAACGTAGTTGTCCAGGCCAGCGGTGGGCACGTAACTCGCAATGCTTTTGATGCCAATCATTCTGGCTTCCCAATGAAAACAGCCAAAGACCACCACTCGATGAATTGAGGGCGCCAAATACCGGAGCGGTCACCGCCAGGGGTTGTAGGCAGGGCTCGCCTGCGCACCGGTAACAAAATGCTGCAACAGCTGCTGCATAGAATACAGGGAAGATGAGCGTTTTGACTCATTGGTCACATTGAAATGCTACGAAAGCCGTGGTGAGGATGTGGGGACTGGGGAATTTGCGGAATGACCGGGCGAGCACTGGACCCCGAATGATCAGCTTCGCAGCAAATATCGATGGGGCCGCTTCGCGGCCCTTTCGCGACGCAAGGCCGCTCCCAAAAATACGCCACCTCCAGGAGAGAGGACGACCTGTGGGGGGCCTTGTGTCGCGATAGGGCTGCGCAGCAGCCCCAGAATCAGGCAGGCAGATTAGATCTTGTCGAACAGGCTTAGCTGAGAAATGCGCGCAAACGCCAGCTGCGAAGCTTCAAGCATGGCCTGCTGCAGGGTCAGCTGAATGGTTGCCGAGGCCATGTCAGTATCGCCAATGGCACTTTGTGTGCTTTGGTTGGCCAGCCCCAGGCTTTCGTTTTCCTGCGCCTGAATATCCAGCGAGTTGCCTCGTGCACCGATCGAGCCACGGGTAATGTCGATACGATCCCGGGCACTGGCCAGGTTGGAAATCGCCGAGTCGGTGGCGGTTTTCAGTGCAGCCTGCGCCTCGGGCGTGTCCAGCGGCTTTTCCAGAGCGCTGCGTAGCTGACCAAGGGTATCCAGTACGTTCTGCGTGCGATGGGTATTGGCATTGACCGAGAACTGGTCGCCTTGCTTCGGCGCGCTGTCGAACTGGTAGGTAACGCCTGCCACCGTCACTGCGTTGCCCGCCCCTACTGTGCCCGAGCCAATCGGCTTGCTTTCGGCACTGTACGGCTGCGCATACAGAGAATACTCGGTGTCGCTGGTGAAGCGGATCACCGCGCCGTTGCTTGGGAAGGTGCTACGGTAAACTTCCGGGTCGGTAACGCTGGTGCCGGTCACCTGCGCCGTCGACGGGTTGCCCGCGCTACGCGTCGCCGTGAGGGTATCGGGCTTGGCTTCGAGGGTGAACACATGGCCGGCAACGACGGCGTCAGCATCGTCACCTTCCACTAGGTTCAGATTGATCTCGAAGTCGACACCGCGCAGCGAGATCATCTTGCCGCCTTCGGTATTGACGTCGAACTTGCCCTTGCCGGCGGTTTCATTGGTGATGTCATTGCCGGCGGCATCCCTCACGCTGTACTCGGTGGCACTGGTGAAGGTGACAGAATACGGCTGACCAGCGGCAAACTGATTGCCGTAGGTGGCGGCCGAGGTCAACAGGCCGCCAGACAGCAATACCTTGCCGTCATCCGGCGACGGTGCTACCAGGCTCGACTGGGTGCGGCTGTTATTGGTGGCCTGGTCGAAAATGCTGTAGCCGGTGTCGTTGGTCGCCAGGCGCAAGGTGTCGGACACCTGCAGGCTCAGCTGGGTCTGGTCGCCCTGGTAGCTGTAGGTGCCGTCGGCGTTGCGCACATAGGGCGGGGTCGACGACTTGGAGCCGCCAAACATGTAGTCGCCGTTGGCATCGCGCGAGTTCAGCAGACCGAACACGTTGGCTTCGATTTCCTTGATCTCGCTGGCGATCGAGGTACGGTCGGCATCGCTCAGGCCCCCGTTACCCGCCTGGATCGCCAGCTCGCTGGCACGCTGCAGGGCATCGTTGATGGTCGATAGCACGCTCTCTTCCTGCAGCAGGGCGTTCTTGACCGTGGTCATGTTGCCGCTGTACTGCTCCAACAAGGCGCTCTGTTGCTGCAGCACCAGCAAGCGCGCAGCGCCGACCGGGTCGTCACCGGCCGACTGGATGCGCGATTTGGAGGTGACCTGTTCGGTAATCTTGGCCAAGTTGGAGTAGTTCTGGGAGTAGCTAGTGGCGCTGGTCTCATAGAACTGAGCAGTTGAAATACGCACGGTCCGCTACTCCTTACAGGGCGTTGATCAGGGTGGAGAAGGTTTCTTGCGCCGCCTTGATGATCTGCGACGACGCTGTGTAGTAGTGCTGGAACTTCACCAGGCTGGCCGCTTCATCATCGAGGTTGACGCCCGACACTGCGCTGCGGCTTTCGGTCGCAGACTTGAGCACTGCCTGGGTCGCCGTGGTGTCAATGGTGGCCTGGCTGGCCTTGGCCCCTACCCGCTCGACCAGCGAGGCGTAGGCCGAGGTGAAGCTGGTCCCGGTGCCAGAATTGGTGCCCACGGTCGACTTGGTCTGCAGGTCCAGCAGCGCGTTAGCATTGCGGTTGTCCGCCTTGCCGTCGGCATTAAACGACAGGGTAAAGCTGTCATTGGCCGCAGGGCTGCCGCCAATGGTGGTTTCGACGGCAAAGGTACGCGGGTTACCGCTGCCATCCAGAATCGGGTCGCCAGCCCCATCCAGCATCGGCACGGCGATGGACAGCTTGTTGTCCTGCCCCGGTACCACGCTGCCAGTGCCAATCTGGGTGCCCTTGGCATCGAACAGCTTGTAGCCCTGGGAGCCACCGCTGGCAGCGTCGAACACCACACGCACCGGCATCGAATCGCGAATCGACTGCTGGATCAGCGCGGTATCGGCACCGCCGTAGATGTCCAGCGACTCGCTCAGGGTCGGCTGGGTGATGGTGCCAGTACCGCTGTTGCCACTGCCCGAAGTAGCGCTGACGGGCCCGGCGAAGGCCAGCTTGTTGGCATCGGTCAGGGTCGTGGTAATGCTACCGGCAGCTGCACGGGTGGGGATGACCTTGAAGCTGTCACCAGCCGCCAGACCGCCGCCTTTCAACGCCAGACTGAAACCGTCGATCACGGGTGCCGGGTCGGCATTCAGGTCGAAGCTGCCCATGTCGGTGCCGTCGGAGCGGCGCACACTGTACTGGTTGGCGCTGGTGAACTTCACCTCGTAGTCGTAGGTGGTCAACGCACCGCTGTTGGCGATGGTGACATCCAGGTTGCCGGAGCCGGCACTGTTGTTCGACGAGGCCAGGCTGCGCTGGGCAATGGCGGTGGCGCTGTTGATGCTGGAGAACAGCGAGCTGCCGAACTGGCCGTTGGCATCCAGGCCCTGCCCCAGCTGGCCGTTGATGCTGTCGGCAACCACCAGGGCAACGCGACCGAGTTCGTTCATCGACGGCGTCAGCACGTCCTGGCGATAACGCAACAGGCCACCAATGGCGCCACCGGACACCACCGAGGTCACGTCCGAGCTGAACGAGTCATAGTTGATTCGCAGGGCAACCTGGCTCTTGTCAGCCACACCCGGCTCCACCGACAAGGTGTTGGCCTTGGTGCCAGTGACCAGCGACTGACCACTGCCCAGGTACACATCGTAGTTGCCATCACGCTCCTGCACCGTCACCCCTACCAGCTCATTGAGCTGGCGCACGGCTTCGCTGCGCGCATCCAGCAGGCTGTTGGGGGTGTTACCGGAGGCGCTGGCCGCGGTGATCTGCTTGTTGTACTCGGCAATGTTGGCGGTGAGTTTGTTCACCTGGCCGGCCATGGTGTCGAGCTGGGAGTTGATCGTAGCGTTCTGTTGAGTCAGCTGGGTGCTCACCGCGTTGAAGCGGTTGCTCAGGGTTTGCGCCTGGGTCAGCAGCAACTGGCGCGAGGCAACGTCACCCGGCTTGGCCGCCGCAGTCTGCAGGGCCGAGAAGAATGCGGTAAGGACCGAGCTGATACCGGTATCACGGTCTGCCAGCAGCTTGTCGACACTGGTGATCTGGTCCTGGAACGTCAGCGAGTCTGCCTGCAACGAGGTGGCCGTCTGCAGTTGGTTGTCCAGGTAGGAACTGTAGATGCGACGCACATCCGCCAGCGTGGTCCCGGTACCCAGGAAACCGGCGCCAATGTTGTGCGAAGGCCCCGCCGCCTGAACTGTCTGCTGGCGCGAGTAGCCACTGGTCGCGGCGTTGGCGATGTTGTTACTGGTTACCGACAAGGCAGCCTGGCTGGCACTCAGGCCACTCAGGCCGATGGAAATCAGGCTCGACATGATTTAGTCCTTTTATAAGTTCGTGGTTCTGCCAGCCATGGCGTATTGCGGGGTTGACTGCATTTGCTGGGCAATGCTGATGATCTTCTTCGCATAGCCCGGGTCGGTCGCATAACCTGCCTTTTGCAGCTCTCTTGCAAACTGCTCAGGGTTATCGGCCGCATCCAGCGCACCTTGATAGCGAGAATTGCTCTGCAACAAGGTGACAAGGTCGTGGAAGCTGTCCTGGTACGAGTCGTAGCTGCGGAACGCTGCGGTTTCCTTGACGAACTGGCCATCGCGGAATTCGCTGGTGATCGCCCGCGCCTGATCGCCTTGCCAGTTGCCGGTGGCTTTGATGCCGAACAGGTTGTGGCTGCTGCTGCCGTCGCTGTTGCGCATCACCGACTTGCCCCAACCGGTTTCCAGCGCGGCCTGGGCCACCAGGTAGCGTGGGTCGATACCAATGCGCTTGGCGGCCTGCTCGGCCATTGGCAGCATGGTGGCGACGAAGGCGTCGCTGTCGATGAAAGCCTTGTTCGGCGCCAGCGGCGGCTGGGCCACGGCGCGGCCGACAATGCGCAGGCCGTTGTCCGGCACGGCGAAGGCCTTGGCCACTTGCTGGCCGTCACGGGCTGGCACGGCGGCGTTGTTGGCGGTTTCCGCCGATGGCACGATACCGGCCAACAGGCGGTCGGTGAGCTTGCTGGGCAAGGCCAGGCGCCGCGCATTGAGTGCTGCAACGTCATTGCGGGTAGCGGACGAGGCCATGGTATGCACCGGCTCCGCCACCTTGTTGCCCCACAATGCCGGGCCACTGCTATCGACGCGCGGGAACGGGCTGGTATTGACCGACGCACTGCGACCCTTGGTCAGCTGGCGTACCAGCACGTCCTGCAGGCCGATGCCGCCCCCTTCGCGAGACATGCTTACGGCCAGCTGCTGGTCGTACATGTCGCGGTACTGTTTGACCGTTTCGGTGTTCATCGGGTTGTCGTCGGCCAGCACGTCACTGGCCTTGCGCGAGGCCTTGAGCATTTCACTGATGAACAGCGACTCGAACTCCTGGGCCACCTTGCGCACATTGGCTTCGCTGTCGCGGTCGCCGTGCTTGAGGGCACTCAGGCGGTTGAGGTCGGTATAGGCGCCGCTGTCGGCACTACCGGATACCTGGCTTTTGATATTCATCCGTGCCGTCCTCAGATCACGATCAGGTCGGCCTGCAAGGCACCGGCCTGTTTCAAGGCTTCGAGAATCGCCATCAGGTCTCCGGGCGCTGCGCCCACCTGGTTCACCGCGCGGACGATTTCGTCCAGCGTGGTACCCGGGCCGAACTTGAACATCGGCTTGGCTTCCTGCTCTGCATTGACCCGCGAGCGTGGCACCACAGCCGTCTGGCCATTGGAGAAGGCCCCCGGCTGGCTGACGATCGGGTCTTCGGTAATGGTCACGGTCAGGCTGCCGTGGGTTACCGCCGCCGGCGACACCTTGACGTTCTGGCCGATGACGATGGTGCCGGTTCGCGAGTTGATGATGACCTTGGCCACCGCCTGGCCCGGGTCGATTTCGAGGTTTTCGAGGATCGACAGATAATCCACGCGCTGGCTTGGGTCCATCGGCGCGCTCACCCGTACCGAACCACCGTCCAAGGCCTGGGCCACGCCAGGGCCGAGCAGGTCGTTGACCTTGTCCACGATGCGCTTGGCGGTCGTGAAGTCGGGGCGATTGAGGTTCAGGGTCAGGGTATTGCCCTGGTTGAAGCCGCTCGGCACCGCACGCTCGACACTGGCACCACCCGGAATACGGCCAGCCGACGGCACGTTGACAGTGATCTTCGAGCCGTCACGGCCCTCGGCATCAAAGCCGCCCACAACCAGGTTGCCCTGGGCAATGGCGTAGACATTGCCGTCGATACCCTTGAGCGGGGTCATCAACAGGCTGCCGCCGCGCAGGCTCTTCGAGTTACCAATCGACGACACGGTAATGTCCACCACCTGGCCCGGCTTGGCGAACGGTGGCAGGTCGGCATGCACCGACACTGCGGCAACGTTCTTCAGCTGCACGTTGCCGGAACCGGCCGGCACCTTGATGCCGAACTGCGACAGCATGTTGTTGAAGGTTTGCAGGGTGAATGGCGTCTGGGTGGTCTGGTCACCCGTGCCATTGAGGCCCACCACCAGGCCGTAACCAATCAACTGGTTGGAGCGTACGCCAGAGATGCTGGCAATGTCCTTCAGGCGCTCGGCCTGGGCAGCGAAGGCACAGGACAAAAGCAGGGTTGCGGCAATCAGCTGCCTTACGTTGAACATGGTCATCCGTACTCAGAAAGGCCAAAGCGGGCTGATGAAGAAGCGGTCCAGCCACCCGGGCTGGCTGGCATCGGCAAACGAGCCCGTGCCGGAATAGGTGATGCGCGCGTCGGCCACGCGGGTGGACGGCACGGTATTGTCAGTGGCGATATCGTCAGCGCGGACCATGCCGGCAATGCGCACCAGCTCTTCGCCGGTGTTCAAGGTCAGCCACTTCTCGCCGCGCACGGCGATGATGCCGTTGGGCAGCACTTCGGCCACAGTGACGGTGATCGAACCGGTCAGGGTGTTGCCCTGGGTGGCCTTGCTGTCGCCCTTGGTGGCACGCTCGCCGTTATAACCAGCCTCCAGCGACAGATCACCACCGCCGAACGGGTTGTTGGTGTTCGGTGTGCTGCCGAACAGCGAGGTCAGGCCGATATTGGCCGAGCTGTTCTTCTGGATCTGCGAACCTGCGTTCTTGCTGGCCGAGGTTCTCTCGTTGAGGGTGATGGTGATGATGTCACCCACCCGGAACGCCTTGCGGTCGCTGTACAGGTTCTGCTCAAAACCGGCCTGGTAGATCGAACCGTTGTTGGCCGCTGCCGGCAATGGGGTGCGCGGCAACACCGGCGCATAGTACGGGTCGTTGGGCCGGGGCGTCGGCGCGACGCAACCTGCCAGCAACACCGCCCCCCCCAGGGCGAAAACGGACAACAGACGATTCATGACGCTTACCTCACGGGTGCAACTGAGTGACAGGGCTTAGAGCTGTTGAGTAACGAACGACAGCATCTGGTCGGCCGTGGAAATGACCTTGGAGTTCATCTCATAGGCACGCTGGGTGGTGATCATGTTCACCAGCTCTTCCACGGTGCTGACGTTGGAGTTCTCCAGCGTCTGCTGCAGGGTGGTGCCAAAACCGTTCAGGCCTGGGGTGCCGACCTGAGGTGCGCCACTGGCGGCGGTCTCAAGGAACAGGTTGTCGCCGATCGCCTGCAGGCCGGTCGGGTTGATGAAATCGGCGGTCTGGATGTTGCCGATCACCTGTGCAGCCGGGTTGCCGGCGGTGGTGATCGACACGGTGCCGTCCTGGCCAACGGTGAAGGTCTGCGCGTCGTTAGGCACGACAATGGCAGGCTCCAGGGCGTAGCCGTTGGCGGTGACGATCTGGCCATCGGAGTTCAGGTGGAAGGTACCGTCACGGGTGTACGACACGGTGCCGTCCGGCTGCAGGATCTGGAAGAAACCACGGCCGTTGACTGCCATGTCCAACGGGTTTTCGGTGGTTTGCAGGCTGCCGGCAACAAAGCTCTTCTGGGTGCCCACAATACGCACACCGGTACCGACCTGCAGGCCCGAGGGCAGCTCGCTGTCCTGGGTCGACTGGGCGCCAGGCTGGCGTTTGATCTGATAGAGCAGGTCGGCAAATTCGGCGCGGTCACGCTTGAAGCCGGTGGTCGAGACGTTGGCCAGGTTGTTGGAAATGACCGTCAGGTTGGTGTCCTGGGCGGACAGGCCGGTTTTAGCGACCCAAAGAGCCGGAAGCATGTAAGTTCTCCTCGTGCGCCTGTTTTACGGCACCCGTTCAAAAGTGATTAGCCGATTTGCAAAACCCGAGCCATGGCTTCGTCGCCTTCCTTGGCCGTGTTCATCATCTTGACGTGCAGTTCGAACTGGCGGGACAGCGCCAGCACCGAGGTCATTTCCTCGACAGCGTTGACATTGCTGCCTTCCACGAAGCCAGCCACCACCCGCACATTGACGTCTGCATCGGCCGGCTGGCCGGAAGTGGTATGGATCAGACCGTCCAGGCCCTTCGTCAGGCCTTTGGTGTCCGGGTTGACCAGTTTGATGCGATCGACCTCGGCCATCACCCGCGGGTCTTCACCCATGGAGCGGATGCTGATGGTGCCGTCGGCACCCACTTCCACTTTCTGCTCCGGCGGGATGGCGATCGGGCCACCGTTGCCGATCACTGGCATGCCATTGCCGGCACGCAGCACACCGAGGGCATCGATGTTCAGGCTACCGGTACGCACATAGGCTTCGCTGCCGTCCGGCGCCTGCACGGCAATAAAGCCTTTGCCGGTCACCGCCACGTCAAGGTCGCGGCCGGTTTCGACCAGCGGGCCTTCACTGAAGTCGGTGGCCGGGCGCTCGGTCATGGCGAAGGCGCGCGCCGGAAAGCTGTCGCCGAACACCGGCATCGAACGGGCCTGCTCCAGATCGCGCTGAAAACCGTTGGTAGAAATGTTCGCCAGGTTGTTGGCGTGGGCCTTCTGCGCCAGCGCGTTCTGGCTGGCGCCGGTCATGGCCACATAAAGCAACTTGTCCACAGTTTCTCCTCTGCGCGCAGTTACCGCGCTGTCACTGGGTGGTTCAAAGCAATAATCGAACCAAGTCTGAAACACCCGGTTTACGGGGCTTTCAGCGTGGCGAGGGGCAATAACCGTCAGTTTGTCGGCGGATGTTTGCCGCCTGCGGCAAGGGCTTGCTCAATGGGCGCGGCAGGCGGCGTTGTTGTAGGGGCCGGAATGGCGCACCCAGCCTTTGCCCGGGTTGTGGGCCGAGCACAGGTAGCGGCCGGTGACCAGACTTTGCCATTGATAGAACGGGGCGGGGGCGGCAGGGGCCGGCAGAACCAGCACCAGCAAGGGGAACAAGGCCAATAATGACAGCCGCTTCATTAGCACGAACCTTCAAGTTCTTGGGGCCGCGTTGCGACCCCAATTACAGACACCACAGCAAAAACAATCATCAGGTCATCTGAATGATGGTCTGCATGATGGTGCTTTCAGTGGAAATGGTCTTGGCATTGGCCTGGTAGTTGCTCTGCGCCTTGATCAGGTTGACCAGCTCGCCGGTCAGGTCGACGTTGGAGTCTTCCAGCGCACCGCCAGAAATCTGGCCGAGGGTACCGGTGTCCGGGGCACCGATTACCGGTACGCCCGAGGCGTAGGACTCTTTCCAGTTGGTACCGCCAATCGGCGTCAGGCCCTGCAGGTTGGCGAAGTTGGCAATCGCCACCTGGCCGATCACCTTGTCCTTGCCATTGGTGAAGCTGGCAAACAGGTAGCCGTTCTGGTCGATGCTCAGCCCCGACAGCTCACCAGTGGCGAAGCCATCCTGGGTTTTTGCAATTTCTGCGGAGGACGCGTTGTATTGGGTGGCACCCAGCATGTCCAGCTTCACACCGTCCGCGTTGGCGATGGCGCCATTGGCCGACCACTCTCCGGCGGCGTTTTTCTGCGCCGGGATCCAGTCGTTGAGCTGGAAGATCTTGTCTTCGCCAATGCTCAGGCCGCCCGGGACATCACCCGCGATCATTGCGTCCTTGTCCAGCGTACCATCGGACTTGAACGGCACAGCGTTGACCAGCGGCGCGGTGGAAGCCGGATTGGCCGGGTTGCGGCCATCGATAGTGGTGTGCATGGACCAGGTATTGGTCGCGTCGTCCTTGATGAAGTACTGATTCATCTGGTGTTCATTACCCTGGCTGTCGTACACCGGAGTATTGAACGTGAAGTTGTAGGAACTGGCGTTGGTGGGATCAAATGGCGTTACCGACGGGGAGGTCGCGGCCGAGTTCAGGTTGATCTTCTCGGTGATGAGGCTGGTCGGCTTCGGCGTCAGGTTGGAAGTATCGATCTGCAGGTCAGTCAGGATGCCCTGGATGATCTTGCCGTCCTCGCCGACCGCATAACCCTGCAGGTTGGCACCCGAAGCATTCACCACATAACCGGCCTTGTCGCTGTAGAAGGCGCCCGCACGGGTGTAGATCTTCGAGCCGTTGTCGTTCAGGGCAAAGAAGCCGTTGCCATCAATAGCCATGTCCAGCGCCTGGCCGGTGGCGTTGATATTACCTGGCGTGAACAGCTGCGAAACCGCGGCGGTCTTTACCCCGGTGCCGATCACGGTCTTGCCCGCGCTAGTGCCGCGAATGGAGTTGGAGTACTGGTCGGCGAACTCGGCACGCGACGACTTGAAGCCGGTGGTGGCAACGTTGGCAATGTTGTTGCCAGTAACGTTCAGGGCCTTGTTTGCTGCATAGAGGCCGCTAAGGCCGATATTGAAAGACATGTGTAACTCCTGTCGTTTTGCTCAGGCCCTAGATGCCGATGCTTTGGATTTTGGAAAGCGCAACACTGCCCAGCCCGGCCAGGTTGAGCGTCATCTCCGAACCGTTGGTACCCATGGTCACACTGGTAACCGAAGCCGGCAGGTTGGTGGTCATGGCCGTGGCCTTGCCATCGATCGAGGCAGTAGCCTTGAAGGTGTAGGTCCCGGCGGCCGCGACTTCACCGTCATCGTTCAGGCCATCCCAGGTAAAGTCGATGCTGCCACCCTTCTGGGTACCGAGCTCGATGGTGCGCACCAGCTTGTCGTCCTTGTCGTAGATCCCCACCGAGGTGGAGGTACTGGACGACGTCAGGTTGACCGAGCCCTTCATGTCCTTGCTGGTATCGACCACGGCCTTGTCGGTCTGGACAATGACATTGCGCCCGACCAGCGAGGAGGCCTGCAAGGCCTGGGAAGATTGCAGCCCGGCCGCGATGTAGGTCACTGCGTCGTTCAGCGACTGCATGCTTTCCAGGCTGCTGAACTGCGCCAACTGGGCCACGAACTCGCCATTTTCCTGCGGGTCGAGCGGGTTCTGGTTCTGCATCTGGGTAACCAGCAACTGCAGGAACGCGTCCTTGCCCAGCGCACTGCCGGCGGCACCGGTAGAGCTGTCAGTCTTGGACGTCTGCTTCTGCAGCGAGGTCAGGTACGCGCTGCCGACGTCTGTAGTGGAATTGGTGGTGGTCATGTCGGCTTCCTATCACTGCCCAAGGGTCAGCACTTTCTGCATCATGCTCTTGGCCGTGTTCATCAGTTCGGCGTTGGTCTGAAACGCGCGGCTGGCGGAGATCATGTCGGCCATCTCCTCGACCACGTTGACGTTCGGGTAGTAGACGTAGCCGTCCTTGTTCGCCGCCGGGTGGTTCGGCTCGTAGCGTGCTTCCAGGGTGCTCTGGTCTTCGACGATGCCTTTTACCTGCACGCCCTGCCCTGCCTCGCCCTGGTCTTCGAACAGCGACTGGCTGCTGCCGGCCTGGGCGTTCTGGAAGGTGGTGGCGAACACCGGGTGGCGGGCGCGGTACGTCTGGTCGATGCTCGAAGACACGGTCTCGGCGTTGGCGATGTTGGACGCCACGGTGTTCAGACGCGTGTTCTGTGCGCTCATGCCGCTACCGGCAATGTTGAAGACACTGGAAAGGGACATGGTCATTCTCCCCGCAGGGCGGAAACCAGCCCTTTGAATTTACTGTTGAGCAAGGTGAAGCTGGCCTGGAAGCCAATCGCGTTTTCCGTGTAGTTCGATTGCTCGATCTGCGCATCCACGGTGTTCTGGTCGATCGACGGCTGCAGCGGCGTGCGGTACTTGAGGGTTTCATCGGCCATGGCCAGGCCTTCAGCCTCGATGTGCCTGCTGTTGGTACGGTCAAGACTGAAGCGGCCGCCGCTCTGCTGCTTGTCGCTTTCGGCTGCGAGCACCGAGGCGAAGTCCATGTCACGCGCCTTGTAGTTGGGCGTGTCGGCGTTGGCAATGTTGTTGGCCAGCACTTCAGCGCGCTGGGCGCGGAAGCCCAGAGCCTTTTCGTGAATACCAAGCGCTTTGTCGAAGCTGATGCTCATGTCAGGGAAACCTTTAGAGGTTGACCGGAATTTCGTTGAGCAAGGTATAGCAAGGGCTGTGCCAACCACCGAAAAGCCCGTATTTATGGGGTTTACCGGGAGAGTACTATCAGATTGATGCCAGAAAAGCGGCAAAGGCCTTCCGCCTGAGGTGACAAAAGCGGCAATTGATAGGCGGCAAAAGCGGCAAAACAAAAAATTGACGTCAGTGTTTTCCTAGGCGGGCCTCTTCGCGGGTAAACCCGCTCCTACAGCGGCCCGGCTCCAACCTCCGATGTGTGTCCACCACCGATCTGTGTAGGAGCGGGTTTACCCGCGAATACGGTAGCGGCGACAACGGTGAACGGCGGGTGGAGATTGGCCAGCTGGGCCGGCCTCTTCGCGGGTAAACCCGCTCCTACAGCGGGCTGCGTCCAACCTCCGATGTGTGTCCACCACCGATCTGTGTAGGAGCGGGTTTACCCGCGAATACGGTAGCGGCGACAACGGTGAACGGCAGGTGGAGATCGGCCAGCTGGGCCGGCCTCTTCGCGGGTAAACCCGCTCCTACGGCGGGCTGCGTCCAACCTCCGATGTGTGTCCACCACCGATCTGTGTAGGAGCGGGTTTACCCGCGAATACGGTAGCGGCAGCAACGGTGCACAGCGGGTGGGGATTGGATTGGCCAGCTGGGCCGGCCTCTTCGCGGGTAAACCCGCTCCTACGGCGGACAGTGTCCAACCTCCGATGTGTGCCCACCACCAATCTGTGTAGGAGCGGGTTTACCCGCGAATACGGTAGCGGCGACAACGGTGAACGGCAGGTGGGGATTGGCCAGCTGGGCCGGCCTCTTCGCGGGTAAACCCGCTCCTACGGCGGGCTGCGTCCAACCTCCGATGTGTGTCCACCACCGATCTGTGTAGGAGCGGGTTTACCCGCGAATACGGTAGCGGCAGCAACGGTGCACAGCAGGTGGGGATTGGCCAGCAGGGCCGGCCTCTTCGCGGGTAAACCCGCTCCTACGGCGGGCAGTGTCCAACCTCCGATGTGTGCCCACCACCAATCTGTGTAGGAGCGGGTTTACCCGCGAATACGGTAGCGGCAGCAACGGTGAACGGCGGGTGGTAAATGGCCAGCAGGCCCGGTCCTTTCGCGGGTGAACCCGCTCCTACACGGCGGGCTGCGCCCAACCTCCGGTGTGTGTCCACCACCGATCCGGTGTAGGAGCGGGTTTACCCGCGAATACGGTAGCGGCCGCAACGGTGAACGGCGGGTGGAAATTGGCCACCAGGGCCGGCCTCTTCGCGGGTAAACCCGCTCCTACGAAGACAGGGCAAACAAAAAGGCCGGCATCTCTCGATGCCGGCCTTTTTGCTTACTTGGCCTGGTAGATGATCCCCGGGCTGCACTGCACCATCTGGTAATGGTCCGGCAAGCCGTTCAGCGCTTCCGAGGCGCCGAGGAACAGGTAGCCTCCTGGCTTGAGGGTACTGTGAATGCGCAGCAGGATGTCCTTCTTCACCTGCGCCGAGAAATAGATCAGCACATTGCGGCAGAACACGATGTCGAACTTGCCCAGACTGGCATAGCTGTCGAGCAAGTTGAACGAGCGGAACTCGACACGGCTGCGAATCGCTGGCTTGACCGCCCAGCGCCCCGGCCCCTTGGGGTCGAAGTAGCGCTGCAAGCGCTCTTGGGACAAGCCGCGGGCAATCGCCAGGCTGTCATATTCGCCAGTCTTGCAGTTGGTCAGCATGGTGCCGGAGAGGTCGGTGGCGACGATCTGCGCCCCCATCTTCAACTGGCCGAGGTTGCTGCGCTCGAACTCGTCGATTGCCATCGAGATGGAATACGGCTCCTGCCCCGACGAACAGGCCGCCGACCACATGCGCAGTCGCTGGCCGGGGTTGTTGCGGATGAACTCGGGGATCACCTTGTTCTTCAGCACTTCGAACGGATAGGTGTCGCGAAACCACAGGGTCTCATTGGTGGTCATGGCATCGACCACCTGCTCGCGCAAGCCGCCGCGCGGCTGGGCCTGAATGCGCTGCACCAGCTCACCCAGGCTCTTGATGCCCTGTTGTTCCATCAGCTTGTTGAGACGGCTGGAAACCAGGTACTGCTTATTCTCGCCAAGCAGGATGCCACAGGCTTTCTCCAGGAAGACCCGGAACTGTTCGAAATCCAAATTACCCGTAGACACTACTGCCGCCTCTTTTCAATCACTGGTGCCGGGGGCATGCCCCCCGGCTGCTTCAATGCGCTGCCTTGATCCGGTCGACCACCCGTTGGGCCAGGTCGTCCGGCTTGAACTTGGCCAGGAAGTCATCGGCGCCGACCTTCTTGACCATTGCCTGGTTGAACACCCCGGAAAGCGAAGTATGCAGGCAGATGTGCAACTTTTGCATGCGCGGATCGCTGCGAATCTCCGCCGTTAGCGTATAGCCGTCCATTTCCGGCATTTCAATGTCCGAGATCATCATCAGGAACTCTTCTTCAGGCTTTTTGCCCTCATCCACCAGCTGACGCAGGTAGTTCAGCGCCTGACGACCATCATTGAGCGCCACCACCTCGACCCCGACGGTCTGCAGGCAACGGCTGACCTGTTTGCGCGCCACCGACGAATCGTCGACGGTCAGCACCCGCATCAACACCGCCTTGTCCTGCACCTCGGCATCGATCACACCGGCCGATACCGACTCGGACGACGGCGACACTTCGGCCAGCACCTTCTCCACATCGATGATCTCGACCATGCGGTTATCCACCCGGGTGACCGCGGTCAGGTAGTGATCACGGCCGGTCCCCTTGGGTGGCGGATGAATCTCTTCCCAGTTCATGTTGACGATGCGCTCCACCGAATGCACCAGGAAGCCTTGGGTCTTGGTGTTGTACTCGGTGATGATCACGAAGCTGTTGCGTGTGTCTTCCTGCAGCGGTCGCAACCCGGTGGCCATCGACAAGTCGAGGATCGGGATGGTCGCCCCGCGAATATTGGCAACGCCACGCACCACAGGGTGCGCCTTGGGCAGCAAGGTCAGTGCAGGGCATTGCAGTACTTCCCTGACCTTGAACACATTGATGCCGTAAAGCTGTTCGCCATTGAGGCGGAACAGCAGCAATTCCAGGCGATTCTGCCCCACCAGCTGCGTGCGCTGGTTGACCGAATCCATAACACCCGCCATGCCAGACTCCTTAACGTTTCAGCCTTTCGTTGCAACTCAGGTAGCGAGTCGGCACGGGCTTTGCTTTTTTGAGTGTCATGCACACGAAAACGACATTTTCCCGACGATTGACACGCCTGCTGACTGGCCCGCTGGCCACGCTGTGCCTGCTGATGCCCGGCGTTCGCACGGTAGCGGACGCGTTCACCTTGCCTGAACAGCTTATCGGTGTCACCCAAGGGTTTCTTGAATTCACCGTTGAAGATTACCTGTCCACCACCCAGACTGCCGGCCGCTATGAAATCCAGGTCAACCCGCTGGACCCACGGTTGCGCATGCCATTGTGCAGCCAGCAGCTGGACGCCTCGCTGGAAAGCCCGGCCAAGCCACTGGGCCGGGTGACGGTAAGGATACGCTGCAACGGCGCAGCACCGTGGACGGTATTTGTACCGGCCACCGTGCGACTTTTCCGCGACGTGGTAGTGGTAACCCGCCCGCTCAAGCGCGACAACACGGTCGGCGAAGGTGACGTGGCCCTGCGCGAGCGAGACGTCGGCACCCTGGGCCAGGGCTTTCTGACCGAGCTGGACCAGGCGGTGGGCATGAAGATGCTGCGCCCCACGGTGATCGACCAGGTGCTCACCCCGCAACACCTGAAACAGGCCGAGGTGGTGCGCAAGGGTGATCATGTGGTGATCATTGCCCGCAGTGGTGGCCTGAGCGTGCGCATGCCGGGCGAAGCCTTGAGCAAGGGCGGCCTGAGCGAGCAGATCCGGGTACGCAACCTCAACTCCAAACGCGTGGTCAAGGCCAGGGTGACCGGGCCTGGCCAGGTCGAGGTCAGTATGTAGGCCAGCCACCAGATTGCGCTGGCAGTGAGGAACCGCTTTTCCTAAACTGTGTCAGAACACGGGTTCGCGGGCTTGCCGACAGGCGGCAATGCATTTGTGCCTAAAGTTTATATCGGGTTGGCCGAAAACAAGGCAAGCGTCCAAATACCCAGAGGTTTCTGATCATGGTCATCGACTTCAGTCGTTTGAATAACTCTCCGTCCGTCACGGGCGGCGTGCGCGGCAATACCGCGTCCGGCAGCGCCGAAAAACCGGCAGCCAGCCAGGAAGCGGCAAGCGCCACCAGCGCCAGCGGAGAAGCGGTACACCTCAGCCAGGAGGCCCAGCAGTTGCAGAAGATCAGCGACAAGCTGCGCGACGAGCCGGTGGTCAACAGCGCCCGCGTGGCCGAGTTGAAACAGGCAATCGCCGACGGCAGCTACCAGGTCGATGCCAGCCGGGTCGCCAGCAAACTGCTTGATTTCGAAGCCCAGCGCTGACCGTACGGCGCGCTGACTTCACGGACGCTAGAAAAGCCAAGAGTTAGCCATGCACGACACCACCTTGCTGCAACTGATCGAAGATGACATTGCCCCGATGCAGGAACTGCTCGACCTTCTGCACAAGGAAGCAATTGCCCTGCATGGCCGCGACATGCCGCTGCTGGAGCAAATCCTGGCGCGCAAGCAGTCGTTGATCATCTTGCTCGAGCAGCACGGCCAGCGCCGCAGCCAATTGCTCGGCAGCCTGGGCCTGAGTGCCGACCGCACCGGTGTGCAGGCTGTAGCCGCGCAGTCACCCCATGGTGATGTGATGCTGCAGCGGCTCGACATGCTGTCGCAACTGATGGACGACTGCCAGCAGGTCAACCAGACCAATGGCCGGATCATCCAGGTGCAGCAACACGTCACCAACAACCAGATCCGCATCCTTCAGGGCGGCGATTCGCCCTCACTCTACGACAGCCGTGGCAGCACCTCGCCTCTGGCCAAGCCGCGCGCGCTCAGCCAAGTGTGATTTTTCTATCAAGGCACAGAACATAGTGGCAAAATGCCGTTACTTGCGTGTGTCGCTTTTGCCTGGAGAACGATAAGCTGTGTTCAATGAATCCGATGCCCCGCAGCCACCCAAGGTGTTGAGCACCCCCTTGGAGATTGCGGCCAACTTGCGGCAGCTGCAGGAAAGCCACGACCCCCTGATCATCACCTTCCATGACCGCAGCCAGCGCTTCCAGAGCTATGTGGTGCGCGTGGACCGCGAAAGCAACACCCTGGCACTGGACGAGATGATCCCCCGTGACGGCGAGAAATTCATCGAGAACGGCGAGCACTTCCGCGTCGAAGGCTTCCACGATGGTGTGCGCATCGCCTGGGAGTGCGATCACGAGCTGAAAATCAGCGAGGTCGACGGCCATCGCTGCTACAGCGGCGCCCTACCGCAAGAGATGACCTACCACCAGCGCCGCAACGCCTTCCGCGCCGCACTGAAGCTATCGCAGCTGGTCGACATCATCCTCGACGGTGCTCACCTCAAGGGCAACGGCGCCATGCGAGGCAAGCTGCTGGATATCTCGGCCACCGGCTGCAAACTGCGCTTCGAAGGCAATGTCGAAGACCGCTTGCAACTGGGCCAGGTGTATGAGCGTTTCAAGGCGGGCAACCCGCTGGGCCTGGTGGATACCATGGTCGAGCTGCGTCATCTGCACTATGAAGAGCGCATCAACACTACCTTTGCCGGCGTGCGCTTCCACAACCTGAGCGGGCAGGCTCAACGCAAGATCGAGAGTTTTGTGTACCAGCTGCAGCGTGAGGCGCGGCGGTTCGACAAGGACGATTATTGATCGTCGGTCGGTAAAACAGAAAACGCCACCTGCTGAGGTGGCGTTTTCATTTGTGTTTCTGCTGGGCTGGCCTCTTCGCGGGTAAACCCTACACCGACTTGCTGGCTTCTTCCGGTTCAGGCGCCTGCTGCTGCGCGCCCTTCTCTTCATCCTCGGTGTCTTCAGCCGCCACAGGTGCCTGCATCACGTCCTGCACGGTCTGCTCATCCACCCGCGGGTCCAGCGCCGCCGACAACGGCGAACCGGCCGCCGGCATCGCCACGTGGCCCAGCGGTGCATCCTGTACCTGATGCAGGCCGGTAACCGCTTTCGGCCGAATGCGCCAGACCAGCACCAAGGCAAAGAATACGAAGAAGGCATACAACATCTGCGCGCCCAGCACCTTCATCAGAACCCCTGCCGCCAACGGGCCAACGCATGCACCCACACCGTAGGTCACCAACAGCATCGCCGTCAGCGATACCCGGCGCTCGCTTTCCACGTGGTCATTGGAAAAAGCAACCGCCAGCGGGTACAGGCAGAACTGCAGCAACGAGATCAGGAAGCCGATACCGAACAGCAACTCCAGCGGCACACTGGGCAGAATCGCCAATGGCGCAGCAGCCAGTGCCAGCCCCACCGCCACGCTACGAATAAGCACGGCCCGGTCATAACGGTCAGACAACCAGCCTAGCGGCCACTGCACCAGCAGGCCGGCAAAAATGCAGCTACCCATGAACAGACCAATTTGCTCGGTACTCATCCCCTGGCTTGACGCATATAAAGGCGCCAGACCGTAGAACGAGCCGACAATCAGCCCCGAGCCCAAAACCGTACTGAGCGACTGCGGCACGCGCTTGATGAAGAACTTCGGCTCCATCGGTGCCGGGCGCAAAGGCGCCGGGTGAATACGCCGGGTCATCGCCACGGGCACCAGGCACAGGGCAAAGCACATCGCCACCAGCATCAGCAGCTCAGGGCCGAGCTGCGGGTGCACAACCAGGATCAACTGGCCAAGCACCAGCCCCAGGTACGAAGCAATCATGTAACCGCTGAACACCGCGCCCCGGTGCTTCACATCGGCCTGCTCATTGAGCCAACTCTCGATGACCATGTATTGGCACATCATCCCCAGGCCGACGATCATGCGCAGCCCGACCCAGGCCGGCAGCCAGCTGGTCAGGCCATGACCGAGCACCGCGGCGCCGACGATACCGGCACAGGTGGCATAGGCGCGTATGTGCCCTACCCGCCCGATCAGCCGGTGGCCAACCTTGCCGCCAACCGCCAGGCCAAAGTAGTTGGCCGCCATCAACGCACCCACCCACAGGCTGTCGACATGGTCGGCCGCCAGGCGCAGGGCCAGGTAGGTGCTGAGCAGGCCCGAGCCGATCAACATCATCAGCGCGGCGAAATACAACGACTGAAACGGCTTCCATACATTTCGCATACGTCCCGTGGAGCTCCCTGGTCAGGTGGCAGTTTTGGGTGCTAGCAGCATAAAGGCAAAAACCGCCTGGCGCAGGCCCCCCGACAGCTATTTGGCTGTGCGGGGGCGTGCCCGGTGCAGGTTGTGTCGCGCTCAGGCCTGTGCCGCCAGCACCCGGCGCTCCCACGGCGTGATCTCGTCGAAGAAATCGCTCAGTTCAAGGGTCTTGCTGGCGATGTAGCCTTCGATGAACTCGCTGCCGAACAGTTCCCGCGCCAGCGTGCTGCGCTTGAGTCTTTCAAGGGCCGCGTGCAGCGTGCACGGCAAGCTCAGGTGCTCGGGCACCTCGAATTCGCCCTGGATGGCCGGCGATGGCTGCAAGCGCTGCTCGATGCCGTGCAGGCCGGCGGCCAGGCTGGCGGCAATGGCCAGGTAAGGGTTGGCATCGGCGCCTGGCAGGCGGTTTTCCACCCGTCGCGCGACCGGCGCACTGGCCGGAATGCGCAGGCCAACGGCGCGATTGTCCTCGGACCAGCACGCATTGTTCGGCGAGGCATAGGGATGGCACAGGCGCTGGTAGGAGTTGACGTTGGGCGCGAACAGGGCAGTGAAGTCGGCCATGCACGCCTGCAACCCGCCGATGAAGTGGTGGAAGGTGTCTGTCGGCAGGCCTTGCTCGTCACTGAACACGTTACGCCCGCTGCTGGCCTCGACCAGGCTCTGGTGAATATGCATGGAGCTGCCGGGCGTACGCGCCAGCGGCTTGGCCATGCAGACCACCGTCAGCCCGTGCTTGAGCGCCACTTCCTTGAGCAGGTGCTTGAACAGGAAGGTCTGGTCGGCCAACAGCAGCGGGTCGCCGTGCAGCAGATTGATCTCGAACTGGCTGACACCCATTTCGTGCATGAAGGTGTCACGTGGCAGGCCGAGCGCGGCCATGCAGTGGTACACCTCCTTGAAGAACGGGCGCAGGCCGTTGTTGGAGCTGACACTGAACGCCGAATGGCCCTGCTCGCGGCGGCCATCGCTGCCTACAGGCGGCAGGAACGGTTGGTGCGGGTCAGTGCTGGGGGCAAAGACGAAGAACTCCAGCTCGGTTGCCACTACTGGCACCAGGCCCAGTGCCGCATAGCGGGCTATCACGGCTTTTAGCTGGCCCCGGGTGGACAGTGCCGAGGGCCGGCCATCCAGCTCGTTGGCATCGCAGATGGCCAAGGCGCGGCCGTCATTGCTCCAGGGCAGGCGGTGCACCTGACCGGGTTCGGCCACCAGTGCCAGGTCGCCGTCGTCACTGCCGTAGAACTTCGCCGGTGGGTAGCCGCCCATGATGCACTGCAGCAGCACCCCCCGGGCCATCTGCAGACGACGGCCTTCGAGGAAGCCTTCGGCGGTCATCACCTTGCCGCGCGGGACGCCGTTGAGGTCGGGGGTGACGCATTCGATTTCATCGATGCCCTGGAGCTGAGCAGTGCTCATGACGCTTGTCCTTGTTGTTGTAGGCTGACAACAACATAGGCTGCGGGTGTTTAAAATATCAAGCAGCCTATTGGGTGGCTGTGCCGGCCTCTTCGCGGGTGAACCCGCCCCTACAGGTGGATGCGATCCTTGTGCCGGCACCGCCCCCCTTACTCCCGCAAGGTCATGCCATTGGCCGGCAACGGCAACGCCGTCTTGTAGCGCACCTGCTTCAGGGCAAAGCTCGAACGAATATTGGCTACCCCTGGCAAGCGCGTCAGGTAATCGAGAAACCGCTCCAGCGCCTGGATGCTGGGCAATAGCACCCGCAACAGGTAATCCGGGTCACCCGTCATCAGGTAACACTCCATCACCTCGGGCCTTTCGGCAATTTCTTCCTCGAAGCGGTGCAACGACTGCTCCACCTGTTTTTCCAGGCTGACATGGATGAACACGTTCACATCCAGCCCCAGCACCTCCGGCGACAGCAAGGTCACCTGCTGGCGGATCACCCCCAGTTCCTCCATGGCCCGCACCCGGTTGAAGCAAGGCGTGGGCGACAGGTTCACCGAGCGTGCCAGCTCGGCATTGGTGATGCGGGCGTTCTCTTGCAGGCTGTTGAGAATGCCGATATCGGTACGATCGAGTTTGCGCATGAGACAAAATCACCGGTTTTTTGTGTTTATGCGGAATGTTTATCTGCCCCGCTCGGCAAAGGCAATCAACTTGAGAGAAAAATTCTCCTGCCGGGCCACTAAGATGTAGGTGACGCTGACTTACCAGTCACAAGCCGGTACTCAGCGGCGGCCGCTTCAGAGCTCACAAAAACAAATACCCGAGCGAGCGTAAAAAGCATGAACGAGTACGCCCCCCTGCGTTTGCATGTGCCCGAGCCCACCGGCCGGCCAGGCTGCCAGACCGATTTTTCCTACCTGCGCCTCACCGATGCAGGTCAGGCCCGTAAACCCGCTATCGATGTCGATGCTGCCGACACTGCCGACCTGTCCTGCAGCCTGGTCCGCGTGCTCGACGAGCAAGGCGACGCGCAAGGCCCGTGGGCCGAGGACATCGACCCGCAGATCCTTCGCCAAGGCATGCGCGCCATGCTCAAGACGCGGATCTTCGACAGCCGCATGGTGGTTGCCCAGCGCCAGAAGAAGATGTCCTTCTACATGCAAAGCCTGGGCGAAGAAGCCATCGGCAGCGGCCAGGCGCTGGCGCTGAACCGCACTGACATGTGCTTCCCGACCTACCGCCAGCAAAGCATCCTGATGGCCCGCGACGTATCGCTGGTCGAGATGATCTGCCAACTGCTGTCCAACGAGCGCGACCCACTCAAAGGCCGCCAGTTGCCGATCATGTACTCGGTGCGCGAAGCCGGCTTCTTCACCATCAGCGGCAACCTGGCGACCCAGTTCGTGCAGGCGGTCGGCTGGGCCATGGCATCGGCGATCAAAGGCGATACCAAGATCGCCTCGGCGTGGATCGGTGACGGCGCTACTGCCGAGTCGGACTTCCACACCGCCCTCACCTTTGCCCACGTATACCGCGCCCCGGTCATCCTCAACGTGGTCAACAACCAGTGGGCCATTTCCACTTTCCAGGCCATCGCCGGTGGCGAGTCGACCACCTTTGCCGGCCGTGGCGTGGGTTGCGGTATTGCTTCGCTGCGGGTTGACGGCAACGACTTCGTCGCCGTGTACGCCGCCTCGCGCTGGGCTGCCGAACGCGCCCGACGCGGCCTGGGCCCAAGCCTGATCGAGTGGGTCACCTACCGTGCCGGCCCGCACTCGACGTCGGACGACCCCTCCAAGTACCGCCCTGCCGATGACTGGAGCCACTTCCCGCTGGGTGACCCGATCGCCCGCCTGAAGCAGCACCTGATCAAGATCGGCCACTGGTCCGAGGAAGAACACCAGGCCGTCACGGCCGAGCTCGAAGCTGCGGTGATTGCTGCGCAGAAAGAAGCCGAGCAATACGGCACCCTGGCCAACGGGCATATCCCGAGCGCCGCCTCGATGTTCGAGGATGTGTACAAGGAGATGCCCGAACACCTGCGCCGTCAACGCCAGGAACTGGGGGTTTGAGATGAACGACCACAACAACAGCATAAACCCGGAAACCGCCATGGCCACCACTACCATGACCATGATCCAGGCCCTGCGCTCGGCCATGGATGTCATGCTTGAGCGCGACGACAATGTAGTGGTGTACGGCCAGGACGTCGGTTACTTCGGCGGCGTGTTCCGCTGCACCGAAGGCCTGCAGAACAAGTACGGCAAATCGCGCGTGTTCGATGCGCCCATCTCCGAGAGCGGCATCGTCGGTACCGCCGTGGGCATGGGTGCCTATGGCCTGCGCCCGGTGGTGGAAATCCAGTTCGCCGACTACTTCTACCCGGCCTCCGACCAGATCGTCTCCGAGCTGGCCCGCCTGCGTTACCGTTCGGCCGGCGAGTTCATCGCCCCGCTGACCCTGCGCATGCCTTGCGGCGGCGGTATCTATGGCGGCCAGACTCACAGCCAGAGCCCGGAAGCGATGTTCACCCAGGTGTGCGGTCTGCGCACCGTCATGCCGTCCAACCCATATGACGCCAAAGGCCTGCTGATTGCCTCGATCGAATGCGACGACCCGGTAATCTTCCTGGAGCCCAAACGCCTGTACAACGGCCCGTTCGATGGCCACCACGACCGCCCGGTAACACCGTGGTCGAAGCACCCGCACAGCGCCGTGCCCGACGGCTATTACACCGTACCGCTGGACAAGGCCGCCATTACCCGCCCTGGCAATGACGTGACTGTGCTGACCTACGGCACCACGGTGTACGTGGCCCAGGTGGCCGCCGAAGAAAGCGGCGTCGATGCCGAAGTGATCGACCTGCGCAGCCTGTGGCCGCTGGACCTGGATACTATCGTCGAGTCGGTGAAAAAGACCGGCCGTTGCGTGGTGGTGCACGAGGCCACCCGCACCTGCGGCTTCGGTGCCGAACTGGTGGCGCTGGTGCAGGAGCACTGCTTCCACCACCTGGAGGCGCCGATCGAGCGCGTCACCGGCTGGGACACCCCCTACCCTCACGCACAGGAATGGGCTTACTTCCCCGGCCCTTCGCGGGTAGGTGCGGCACTGAAAAAGGTCATGGAGGTCTGAATGGGCACGCACGTCATCAAGATGCCGGACATTGGCGAAGGCATCGCGCAGGTCGAGTTGGTGGAATGGTTCGTCAAGGTCGGCGATATCATCGCCGAGGACCAGGTGGTGGCCGACGTCATGACCGACAAGGCCACCGTCGAAATCCCTTCGCCGGTCAGCGGTACAGTGCTGGCCTTGGGTGGACAGCCCGGTGAAGTGATGGCGGTCGGTAGCGAACTGATCCGCATCGAAGTGGAAGGCAGCGGCAACCATGTGGATGTGCCTCAGCCAAAGCCGGTAGAGGCCCAGGCGGCCCCGATTGCAGCCAAGCCGGAACCGCAGAAAGACGTAAAACCCGCCGCGCACCAGGCGCCCGCCAATCACGAAGCTGCGGCCATTGTGCCGCGCCAGCCGGGCGACAAGCCACTGGCCTCGCCGGCCGTGCGCAAACGCGCCCTGGATGCCGGTATCGAACTGCGTTATGTGCATGGCAGCGGCCCGGCCGGGCGTATTCTGCACGAAGACCTCGACGCCTTCATGAGCAAGCCGCAAAGCAATGCCGGCCAGGCACCGAACGGCTATGCCAAGCGCACTGACAGCGAACAGGTGCCTGTGATCGGCCTGCGTCGCAAGATCGCCCAGCGCATGCAGGACGCCAAGCGCCGCGTCGCACACTTCAGCTACGTGGAAGAAATTGACGTCACCGCCCTGGAAGCCCTGCGCCAGCAGCTCAACAGCAAGCACGGCGACAGCCGCGGCAAGCTGACCTTGCTGCCATTCCTGGTGCGCGCCTTGGTCGTGGCGCTGCGTGACTTCCCGCAGATCAACGCAACCTACGACGACGAAGCGCAGATCATCACCCGCCATGGCGCGGTGCATGTGGGCATTGCCACCCAAGGTGACAACGGCCTGATGGTACCCGTGCTGCGCCACGCCGAAGCGGGCAGCCTGTGGGCCAATGCCGGCGAAATTTCGCGCCTGGCCAACGCTGCACGCAACAACAAGGCCAGCCGCGAAGAGCTGTCCGGCTCGACCATCACCCTGACCAGCCTCGGCGCCTTGGGTGGCATTGTCAGCACGCCGGTGGTCAACACCCCGGAAGTGGCAATCGTCGGGGTCAACCGCATGGTCGAACGGCCAGTGGTGATCGACGGCCAGATCGTCGTGCGCAAGATGATGAACCTGTCCAGTTCGTTCGACCACCGCGTGGTCGATGGCATGGACGCCGCCCTGTTCATCCAGGCCGTGCGCGGCCTGCTCGAACAGCCCGCCTGCCTGTTCGTGGAGTGAGCATGCACCAGACTATCCAAACGACCCTGCTGATCATCGGCGGCGGCCCCGGCGGTTATGTGGCTGCCATCCGCGCCGGGCAACTGGGCATCCCCACCGTACTGGTAGAAGGCCAGGCGCTGGGCGGCACCTGCCTGAACATCGGCTGCATTCCGTCCAAAGCACTGATCCATGTGGCCGAACAGTTCCACCAGACTTCGCGTTTTGCCGGGGCGTCCGAGCTGGGTATCAGCGTAGCCTCGCCGCGCCTGGACATCGGCCAGAGCGTGGCCTGGAAGGACGGCATCGTCGACCGCCTGACCACCGGTGTTGCCGCCTTGCTGAAAAAGCACGGGGTAAAAGTGGTACATGGCTGGGCCAAGGTGCTCGACGGCAAGCAGGTCGAGGTCGATGGCCAGCGCATCCAGTGTGAGCACCTGTTGCTGGCCACCGGCTCCAGCAGTGTCGAACTGCCGATGCTGCCGCTGGGTGGCCCGGTGATTTCCTCCACCGAAGCCCTGGCACCGAAAGCCCTGCCGCAACATCTGGTGGTGGTAGGGGGTGGCTACATTGGCCTGGAGTTGGGCATTGCCTATCGCAAGCTGGGTGCACAGGTCAGTGTGGTGGAAGCGCGTGAGCGCATCCTGCCGACCTACGACAGCGAATTGACCGCCCCGGTGGCCGAGTCGCTGAAGAAGCTGGGCATCGCCCTGCACCTGGGCCACAGCGTTGAAGGTTACGAAAATGGTTGCCTGCTGGCCAACGACGGCAAGGGCGGGCAACTGCGCCTGGAGACCGACCAGGTACTGGTGGCCGTGGGCCGCCGGCCACGCACCCAAGGCTTCAACCTGGAATGCCTGGACCTGAAGATGAACGGCGCCGCCATTGCCATCGACGAGCACTGCCAGACCAGCATGCGCAACGTCTGGGCCATCGGCGACGTCGCTGGCGAGCCGATGCTGGCGCACCGGGCCATGGCCCAGGGCGAGATGGTCGCCGAAATCATCGCCGGCAAGGCCCGCCGCTTCGAGCCTACTGCAATTGCCGCCGTGTGCTTCACCGACCCGGAGCTGGTGGTGGTCGGCAAGACCCCGGAACAAGCCAGCCAGCAGGGCCTGGACTGCATCGTCGCGCAGTTCCCGTTTGCCGCCAACGGCAGGGCCATGAGCCTGGAGTCGAAAAGCGGTTTCGTGCGCGTGGTGGCGCGACGCGACAATCACTTGATTCTGGGCTGGCAGGCAGTTGGCGTGGCGGTTTCCGAATTGTCCACGGCGTTTGCCCAATCGCTGGAGATGGGCGCGTGCCTGGAAGATGTGGCCGGCACCATTCATGCCCACCCCACGCTGGGTGAAGCGGTACAGGAAGCCGCGCTGCGCGCCCTGGGTCACGCCTTGCATATCTGACACTGAAGCGGCCGAGGCCGATTTGGCCCGCTGCGCCGAGAGGCGCTGCGGGTCTTTTTTCATTCAGGCCATGTAAACCTCCAGAAAACAGCGCCATCTCTGAGCGGGCGCTACTCGGAAATTGCGTTCTTGCCTGCCCGCTTGGCCCTGTATAGCGCCTTGTCGGCACGCGCCAGCAGCGCGTCCTGGTCCTCCCCATCCAGCCGTTGCACCACGCCATAGCTCATGGTCAGTCGACAATCCCCCACCGGCTCCACTAGCTCGAGCACCTGGCGCAAGCGCGCTGCCACCTCCAGCGCCTCCCCCAATGCGGTCTGCGGCAGCACGATGACGAACTCGTCGCCACCCCAGCGCGCCAGCAGGTCCAGTTCGCGCAAGCAGGTGCGCAGGTTTTCGGCCACCCGCACCAGCGCCGAATCGCCACGGGCGTGACCGTAGCGGTCGTTGATCGGTTTGAAATCATCCATATCCATGGCAATCAGCGACAACGGCTGGCGAAAGCGCTGGGCGCGCTGGCACTCCAGGTGCAACGCGCTCTCCAGCCGGTAACGATTGGCGACCCGGGTCAACGCATCGCGTTCGGCCAGTTCACGGTTTTCGTCCAGTTGCCGCTGCAACTGCTGGTTAACCCGAGACAACTCGCGGGTGCGTTCGGCCACCTGAAACTCCAGTGACTGGTTCTTCTGCTCCAGTTGAGCCACCAAGCGCTTGCCAGCGTCGATATTGCGATGCGCACCCAGCATGCGCGCCACGGAACCGTCCTCGTTATGCGCGATGATGTAGCCGCTGTCTTCGATCCAGATGTAGCTGCCATCCTGACAACGGCAACGGTATTCAATGCGGTAGCGCTCGTTGCGCTGATTGATATAGGCCTCGAAATGCGCCATTACCCGTGGGTAGTCTTCAGGATGGATCACGCTCTCCCAGGTAAATACCGAGTTGGCCATGGAGTGGCTGGCATAACCCAGCATGCTGTACCAGCCCGGGTTGCGATAAACGTAGCCAGTATTGGCATTCCAGTCCCAGATGCCATCGCTGATCAAATCGAACAAGGTGTGCAACTGCTGTTCACTGAAGCCGGCAGGTACCGGCCTGGTTTCTTGACTCATGGACACTCTCCCTGATGCCCAGCAACTGCGCTCCGATCAAGGGGCTGCCGACAGTGGTGGTAATTGCCGCAGGCGGCAAGATCATGCCTGACACGGGCAAGCATATGCCCGCCCGCGCGTATCGGAAATAGCGCCAAGGCCCTGATTTCGGCCGATAGAATGCTGGCATGGCTTTTGCGCTTGGAAGCTGTCAACGAGATTTCCAACGAGGAAACATGATAATTGCCCATAACGGCGTGAGCTGGCAGCCCACGCTCCATCAGCCTCGGCACGCCAACGATGAGCAGGCAATGGCCCAGATTGCGCCTGTCCGCACGCCAATATCCACCGCCAACACGGCGAGCCAACAGCAGAACGGAGGCAGTACCGCTCAGCAAAACGCTGAGGATGCTCGTGCAGAAGCTTTTGCCAAACTCAAGGTGATGCTGCAAAACCTGGGTTCTGCGACCAACGAGCCGATCATCGGAGAACCACTGCCGCCCAAGACTGCCCGGGAGGAATTTCACGACTTCATGTCCAAGTCGCCTGGCGAGATGATCAAGGAAAAACTGCTGCGTGAGATAGGCCTGACCGAAGAAGAGTACGACGCCCTGCCACCAGAAATGAAAGCAAAAGTCGACGAGTTGATCGCCCAGCGCATGAAAGAAAACATCGAGCGCAAGGTGGAGGAGAAAGCGCAAGAGCAGGTCGCCAAGGCGGATGGCGACCAGGATGAAACGCAACAAGCAGCAAGCCCGATATAGTGAGCTGGCCAAGCGAAGGTGCTTTAACAGCAGCGCGGCGGCGACAAAGGAGACAATTATCGGAATGACAAGAATGGCGTCCCAGGCAGGAATTGAACCTGCAACCTTCCCCTTAGGAGGGGGATGCTCTATCCAATTGAGCTACTGAGACGCTACGACCGGCAGCGAGCGCTGCACAGCGGGATGGCCAGCATGTTAACCAGCATGCTGGCGTTTGTCATGCCTCAACTGGGCTTTTTCGCGTAATCCTTTTCTGCGGCTGCTATCCCCGCGGTAGCACGCCCTGATTGCGAAGCAGCGAAAAGAATGCAGCGACCGCCGCCTCCAGCGTGGAAGAATTATCCAGCACATGCACCGACGGGTCGGCTGCAGCCTGCAAGCGTGCGCTGCGCGCCAGGCGCTGCTCCACTTCTTCTGTGGTTTCCCGGCCCCGGGCCAGCAAGCGCTGGCGCAGCACCTCAGGCTTGACCTGGACCAACACGACCAGCAAGTCCGGATAGCGCTGACGGGCCTCTGCCAGATAAGCCCGCGAGCCATTCACCAGTACCGGCCTCCCCGCCGCCAACCACTGGTCCACCTGCCGGGGTATGCCATAGTCCAGGCCATTGGCCCGCCAGTGCATGGCAAACGCACCCTGCGCACGCAAGGTATCAAACTGCTCGGGCGTGACCCCTTGGGCAGCTTCGCCTTTGGCTTCGGCCGACCGGGTGATGACCCGGCGGGCTATTTCTACCCCGGCGACGGCCAGTTGCTCACGCGAAGCGTCGATCAGGGAATCCTTCCCGGAACCCGACGGCCCAACCAGAAATATCAACCGGCCTGTCCCTGATCGGCGGTCGCTTGCGTCATGTTGCATAGCCACTATGCTCTATGGAGGGAACCGGCGCATTCTAGGGCTTTTCCGGGCATTTTTCTGGGTTTTACCAATTGTTGACGGCAAATGACTGACGGCCAGGCTAGCCAGAGCATGTGAAACTTTTCAAACCAGTGCTCATTTCTGATAATTGGTACTGGCATAAAGCCTTTATCCGGCTCACTATTTGTCACATAATTGACGCCAAGCAAACGGCGACCTTGAGGCAAGATGAGCATCCATTTTTCACTGGCGGTTGAACATTTTGTCGTCGCCACGGTCGTACTTCCATCCCGTGCGGCCAATTTGAGAACCGCTTCCCCTGAACCAAACTCCGGTCAATTTATATGCGCCCAATGAAACAGGCTATTTATTCGAGCCGCACCGCTGACAAGTTCGTCGTCCGCCTGCCAGACGGAATGCGTGAGCGCATTGCCGAGGTAGCGCGCAACCACCACCGCAGCATGAACTCCGAGATCATCGCACGCCTGGAACAGAGCCTTATCCAGGAAGGCGCGCTGGGTGACGAGCTCAGCATGCGTCTGGACAGCCCAGAGCTGTCCCTGCATGAGCGCGAGTTGCTGCAGCGCTTCCGCCAACTGTCCCACCGCCAGCAGAACGCTCTGGTCGCCCTCATCGCTCACGATGTGGAAATGGCCGCAGACGCTTCCTGAGGCCTGCGCGAACACAAGAAAGCCAGCGTAAGCTGGCTTTTTTGTCGGCGACTGACTGGCAGCAATCGCATTCCCCTGTGGGATTGCTCCCACAGGGAGGATCGGCTTACAGCAGGAACAGCGTAGCCAACCCAAGGAAGATGAAGAAGCCACCGCTGTCAGTCACAGCAGTGATCATCACGCTCGCCCCCATCGCAGGGTCGCGACCCAAGCGGGCCAATGTCATCGGGATCAGCACGCCCATCAGCGCCGCCAGTAACAGGTTCAAGGTCATCGCTGCGGTCATCACCACCCCCAGCGACCAGCTGCCATACAGCCAGAAAGCCACCGCACCAATCACTCCGCCCCACACCAGGCCGTTGATCAGCGACACAGCCAACTCCTTACGCATCAAGCGGCTGGTATTGCCTGGCGATACTTGATCCAGGGCCATGGCGCGGACGATCATCGTGATGGTCTGGTTACCAGAGTTGCCACCAATACCCGCAACGATCGGCATCAACGCAGCCAACGCCACCAGCTTTTCAATCGAACCTTCGAACAACCCGATCACTCGCGAAGCAACGAACGCGGTAATCAGGTTGATTGCCAGCCACGCCCAACGGTTGCGGAACGAACGCCAGACCGAGGCAAAAATATCTTCCTCTTCACGCAGACCCGCCATGTTGAGGACTTCGCTCTCGCTTTCCTCACGGATCAGGTCAACCATTTCGTCGATGGTCAGACGGCCGATCAGGCGTTCGCTCTTGTCCACCACCGGGGCGGATACCAGGTCATAACGCTCGAAAGCCTGCGCTGCATCGTAGGCATCTTCCTCGGGCTGGAAGGAGACGGGGTCGGTCGCCATGACCTCCGCGACCTTTTTCTCCGGGTCGTTGACCAGCAGGCGCTTGATCGGCAATACCCCCTTGAGGATGCCGTCGTAATCGACCACGAACAATTTGTCGGTGTGGTTCGGCAGTTCTTTCAGGCGGCGCAGGTAGCGCAGAACCACTTCCAGGCTGACGTCCTCGCGGATGGTGACCATCTCGAAGTCCATCAACGCACCGACCTGCTCCTCGTCGTAGCTCAGCGCCGAACGCACCCGTTCGCGTTGCTGGGCATCGAGGGTCTCCATCAGCTCGTGAACAACGTCGCGCGGCAGCTCTGGGGCGAGGTCGGCCAGTTCGTCGGCGTCCATCTCCTTGGCGGCAGCCAGCAGCTCGTGATCGTCCATGTCGGCGATCAGCGACTGGCGAACCGAATCGGAAACTTCCAGCAGGATGTCGCCATCGCGCTCCGAGCGCACCAGTTGCCAGACCGTCAGACGATCTTCCAGGGGCAAGGCTTCGAGGATATAGGCGATGTCGGCGGGGTGCAGGTCATCGAGCTTGCGCTGCAGCTCGACGAGGTTCTGACGGTGGACCAGGTTTTCCACCAGGTCGTTGTGCGCGCCTTCCTGGCGATGGGTCAGGTCTTCGACCATACGCTGACGCTGCAGCAGTTCGACCACCTGGGCCAGGCGATCCTGCAGGCTTTCTTGCGCTTTTTTAACTTCTACTTCAGTCATAGGCGAACTCCACTCCCAGCAGCGGAGCACGCCGAGGGAATCAATCGGTCAGATCTTTCTGTATGAATCTTGTTAGCGAGTAACTACTGGGTAAGTCCATGGTGGTTTTCCACAAGCCCCGGCGGGGCTGACGGGCGCAATCATACACTGCTAAAGCTGTCAGATCGCTTAAATTTTTGGCCAGAACAATCGTTTGCGTGATAAAGCTGGGACAACGCTCGAAGCTATCAGTGCGACGGTTGTTGTGGATGAGAAAGCACATTTGATTTTTGAGGCCGCACAGCGGCTCCAAGCTACACCGCAATCATTACAGAAGAGCGTAGATCGACATGATCAAGAATTCATTGGCGCACAAACAAAAAGCCCGCTCTATTGAGCGGGCTTTTTGATGGGGTGTGGCGGACTCAGCAGGATTCGAACCTGCGACCGCTCGGTTCGTAGCCGAGTACTCTATCCAGCTGAGCTATGAGTCCGTGGTGGTAGTTTTAGACCAGATTACCACTGGTTTACTGAAGTAGCTTTGCAAGCAGAACCACTTCAAAAAGTGGCGGACTCAGCAGGATTCGAACCTGCGACCGCTCGGTTCGTAGCCGAGTACTCTATCCAGCTGAGCTATGAGTCCGCAATTGGTAGTTTTAGACCAGATTACCACTGGTTGTTTGAAGCAGCTTTTAAGCAAAGCCACTTCAAAAGTGGCGGACTCAGGAGGATTCGAACCTCCGACCGCTCGGTTCGTAGCCGAGTACTCTATCCAGCTGAGCTATGAGTCCGTGTCTTGCCGCGCATTATAGGTCGCTGAAACATTTTTGCAAGAACTTTTTCGTTTAAAATCAACTACTTAGCGTTCTTGCCGTTTACAGCGCCCTAAGCGAATAATGGCGGTGAAGGGGGGATTCGAACCCCCGATACCCTTATGAGGTATACTCCCTTAGCAGGGGAGCGCCTTCGGCCACTCGGCCACCTCACCGCAACACGAGGCGAATATTAAAGAACCTCTTTCACCTTTGCAACCCTTTTTTTGAAAAAAACTTCAAAAAAATTAAAGGCTTGGCTCTTCATCCTTCTCCTTCTTGATCCGCAGGTAGATTTCCTCGCGGTGAACTGCCACTTCTTTCGGGGCGCTCACGCCAATACGCACCTGGTTGCCTTTGACGCCAAGCACCGTCACGGTGATCTCGCCGTCTCCAATGATCAGGCTCTCGGCGCACCGACGAGTCAGAATCAACATAGCTTTCTCCTTACGCAAAACATTCAGGGGTAACAGTCTTGGATTTCGGGACAAGGTCGCGGACGACGACCAAGGCCCTGGTTACTCGCCGCACAGGGCAGGACAGGGCCTGCGCGGCGAGCAGAAACGCGAAGGGCGCGGCAAGCCGCGCCCTTCCAGGCAGCGCCTTACTCGCCCTGTCGGGCAGGAGCATCCAGATCGAACGCGGTATGCAGCGCGCGTACGGCCAGCTCCAGATACTTCTCTTCGAGCACCACCGAAACCTTGATCTCGGAAGTGGAGATCATCTGGATGTTGATGCTCTCCTTGGCCAGGGCTTCGAACATGCGGCTGGCAACACCGGCGTGTGAACGCATGCCGACGCCAACGATCGAGACCTTGGCGATCTTGGTGTCGCCGATCACTTCACGGGCACCGATTTCGCGTGCAGTGTTTTCCAGCACGCTATGCGCCTTCTCGTACTCGTTGCGGTGCACGGTGAAGGTGAAGTCGGTGGTGTTATCGTGCGCAACGTTCTGCACGATCATGTCGACTTCGATGTTCGCAGCGCTGATCGGGCCGAGGATCTTGAAGGCCACGCCCGGGGTATCCGGCACGCCGCGAATGGTCAGCTTTGCTTCATCACGGTTGAAGGCGATACCGGAAATGATCGGCTGTTCCATGGATTCCTCTTCATCAATGGTAATGAGGGTACCCGGACCCTCCTTGAAGCTGTGCAGCACGCGCAGCGGAACGTTGTACTTGCCGGCGAACTCCACCGAACGGATCTGCAGCACCTTGGAGCCGAGGCTGGCCATTTCCAGCATTTCTTCGAAGGTGATCTTCTCCAGGCGACGAGCCTGTGGCACGACACGCGGGTCGGTGGTGTAGACACCATCGACATCAGTGTAGATCTGGCACTCATCAGCCTTCAGCGCCGCCGCCAGGGCCACGCCAGTGGTATCAGAGCCACCACGCCCCAGGGTAGTGATGCTGCCGTGCTCATCGACGCCCTGGAAGCCTGCAACCACGACCACGCGGCCTTCCTTGAGGTCGGCACGAATCTTCTGGTCGTCGATTTGCAGAATGCGCGCCTTGTTGTGCGAGCTGTCGGTGAGAATACGCACCTGGTTGCCGGTGTAGGACACCGCTGGCACACCACGCTTGATCAAGGCCATGGTCAGCAGGGCAATGGTGACCTGCTCACCGGTCGACACGATCACGTCCAGCTCACGAGGAACCGGGTGATCGGTAATCTGCTTGGCCAGGTCGATCAGACGATTGGTTTCACCGCTCATGGCCGACAGCACAACCACCAGGTCGTCGCCCGCTTCACGGTGTTTCTTGACCTTTTCGGCTACCTGCTCGATCCGCTCGATGGAACCGACAGAGGTGCCGCCAAATTTCTGTACGATCAACGCCATTTCAATGGTGCCTCAGCCCATACAGGGCCCCAAATAACAATCCAACATGAAGGAGTGGACGGGAGTGGCCTGTGTGGCTACTAGACCATCCACCCCTTCATCTCAAAGTCCCTGCTCTGCGAATGGCACGGCCAGCGCCAGGGCCTGGTCCAGAGCTGCGACGTCGACGCCACCGCCCTGGGCCATGTCCGGACGTCCACCGCCCTTGCCACCCACCGCCGCAGCGGCTTGTTTCATCAGATCGCCAGCCTTGAGTTGGCTGGAGAGGTCCTTGGTCACGCCGGCCACCAGCACAACCTTGCCCTCATGCTCGCTGCCCAGCAGGATCACTGCGTGGCCGAGCTTGTTCTTCAACTGATCGACCAGCGCCAGCAGGGCCTTGCCGTCCTGCCCATCCAGGCGGGCGGCGAGGACCTTGGCACCCTTGACCTCAACAGCCGCGTTGGAGAGATCGTCCCCGGCGGCGCTGGCGGCCTTGGCCTGCAGCTGTTCCAGCTGCTTCTCCAGCTGGCGGTTGCGCTCAAGCACAGCCGACAGCTTGTCGATCAGGTTGTCGCGGTTACCTTTCACCAGTTGCGCGGCTTCCTTGACCTGCTCCTCGGCAGCGTTCAGGTAGGCCAGCGCAGCGGCACCGGTTACGGCTTCGATACGGCGCACGCCAGAGGCCACGCCGCTTTCGCTGATGATCTTGAACAGGCTGATGTCACCGGTGCGCTTGGCGTGAATACCGCCGCACAATTCCACCGAAAAATCGCCGCCCATGCTCAACACACGCACGGTGTCGCCGTACTTCTCACCGAACAGCGCCATTGCGCCTTTGGCCTTGGCCGTTTCGATGTCGGTCAGTTCGGTTTCAACGGCAGTGTTCTTGCGCACTTCACGGTTGACGATGTCTTCCAGCGCCTTGATCTGCTCTGGTTTCACCGCCTCGAAGTGGCTGAAATCGAAACGCAGGCGCTGGCTGTCGACCAGCGAGCCCTTCTGCTGTACATGCTCACCCAGCACCTGGCGCAGCGCTTCGTGCAGCAGGTGAGTGGCGGAGTGGTTCAACGAGGTGGCGTGTTGCACCTCTGCATCGACCTTGGCCTCGACTGGCGAACCGATCACCAGCGCGCCGCTGGCAACCACGCCGTGGTGCAGGAAGGCACCGCCGGTCTTGGTGGTGTCGCGCACGTCAAAGCGTGCAGCGCCAGCCTGCAGGAAGCCGGTATCGCCAATCTGGCCGCCGGATTCGGCGTAGAACGGCGTGCGGTCGAGCACGACCACGCCCTGCTCGCCTTCACCCAGCTGGTCGACGGACAGGCCGTCCTTGTACAAGGCGATGATCTTGCCTTGGCCTTCAGTGGCATCGTAACCGAGGAACTCGGTGGCGCTGTCGACTTTTACCAGGCTGTTGTAATCCATGCCGAAGGCGCTGGCGGAACGGGCACGCTCACGCTGGGCGTCCATTTCACGCTCGAAGCCGGCTTCGTCGATAGTCAGCTCACGCTCACGAGCGATGTCGGCGGTCAGGTCCATCGGGAAGCCATAGGTGTCGTACAGCTTGAACACCACGTCGCCCGGTACCACGTCGCCTTTCAGCTGGGCCAGGTCTTGCTCGAGGATGCGCAGGCCCTGCTCCAGGGTTTTGGCGAACTGCTCCTCTTCGGCCTTGAGCACGCGCTCGATGTGCGCTTGCTGGCTCTTCAGCTCCGGGAAGGCTTCGCCCATTTCAGCGGCCAGTGCGGCAACGATCTGGTAGAAGAAGCTGCCCTTGGCGCCCAGCTTGTTGCCGTGACGGCAAGCGCGGCGAATGATGCGGCGCAGCACGTAGCCACGGCCTTCGTTGGACGGCAGCACGCCGTCGGCAATCAGGAAACCGCACGAACGGATGTGGTCTGCGACCACTTTCAGCGAGGCCTGGCCATCATTGCTGCAACCGATGGCCTTGGCTGCGGCAGCCAGCAGGTTCTGGAACAGGTCGATCTCGTAGTTCGAATGCACGTGCTGCAGCACGGCGCTGATGCGCTCCAGGCCCATGCCGGTGTCCACCGACGGCGCTGGCAGCGGGTGCAACACGCCGTCGGCGGTGCGGTTGAACTGCATGAAAACGTTGTTCCAGATCTCGATGTAACGGTCACCGTCTTCTTCTGGCGAGCCGGGTGGGCCGCCCCAGATATCCGCGCCGTGATCGTAGAAAATCTCGGTGCACGGGCCGCACGGGCCGGTATCGCCCATGGTCCAGAAGTTGTCGGAGGCGTACGGGGCGCCCTTGTTGTCGCCGATGCGCACCATGCGCTCGGCCGGCACGCCGACTTCCTTGGTCCAGATGTCGTAGGCTTCGTCGTCAGTGGCGTAGACGGTGACCCAGAGCTTTTCCTTGGGCAGGTTCAGCCACTGCTCGGACGTCAGGAAGGTCCAGGCGAAGGTAATGGCGTCGCGCTTGAAATAATCGCCGAAGCTGAAGTTGCCCAGCATTTCGAAGAAGGTGTGGTGACGCGCGGTGTAACCGACGTTTTCCAGGTCGTTGTGCTTGCCACCGGCACGCACGCACTTCTGGCTGCTGACAGCACGCGTGTAGGCGCGCTTCTCCGCACCGAGGAAGCAGTCCTTGAACTGGTTCATGCCTGCGTTGGTGAACAGCAGGGTCGGATCGTTGTTCGGGATCAGCGAACTGGAGGCGACTCGGGTATGTCCCTGCTCTTCGAAGAAGCGAAGGAAGGCTTCACGGATTTCTGCGCTTTTCATAGGTTCTTCCACGGAAACGGCGGCCCTGTTGGGCAAACGCGTCGACGAAACGACGGCAAAGGGCCGCATTATATCGGTCCTGCAGTCTCGATGCAGTGTGTTTATACGATAGAAGCCATCGTTTGGACGGTTTTTCGGGCTATGCAAACGAAAACGACATGACCGGATGCTAAATCCTGTGTTTCGCCACTGGCAAGCCAATTACCGCTCAAGGGAAGGGAAAATGGAACAGGCGGTGAATTAAAAGGTTTTCATCATGGATAGGATCCGAAACCCTGTCGCCTGCAGGCGACAGCGCTCTCAGCCCAGCCGCTGCCCCGAATCCGGCACGATCAGAATGCCGGCGCGCAAGCCATTCTTGACTTTGGGGTTAGGGAAGATGATGCGTGCGCCCTCCTCCTCGACCACCCAGCGCATCTCGGCCAGGTCTTCAGCCAGCAGGTAACCCTTGCTCAGCTCGGAGAAGTTTTCGATGTCAGCCGGCAGGTGCAGGTGGAAGCTGTCACTGTGCTTGATGATTTCGCGGGAAACCCTGAACAATTGCAGGCCATCCAGCGAACTTTCTTCCTCTGGCTCGGTAGCTTCGATAATGCGAATCAGCCGCTCTTCGAGCTTGTCGAGATTGACCTGCTCGTTCTGGCCGAACGGACGGGCCTTGCCCAACTCCAGGGTAAAGGCTTCAGCTTCGAGCTGTTCATAGGTGAAAGCACTGAAGGTGATGGACGACTTGCTTTGCAGTAATACCGCTTCCATACCTGCCGCCGCCAGGCGCACCAGTTCGCGACGGGAGTGCTTGCGCCCTTCTTTATAAGGGTACAAGGCGAATTGCTCGATCTTCGAACCGCGGATGGCAGTATGCAGGTCGTAATGCAGGCGGCTGCGCTCCGGCTTGCTGAAGAACACCCGGGCGAACTGCTCCAGCTCGGCAGCACGCAATGCTTCGAAACCGCTGGAAAGCTCATGGCGGCCATTGAACAAACGGTTGATGTCCTGCTCGATAAAGCGCTCGCCCTTGCGGATCGCCGCCGGGTTGCCGAACAGGAACAGCACCCGTGCCCTGGGTTTGATCTTGCCGTTGGCCACGCCATGCAGCAGCCGCTCGAGCAATTCGATCGGCGCTGTTTCGTTGCCATGAATGCCGGCGGACAACAGTAAGTCCAGCCCGCAATCTTCGCTTTCGGCCGGACGCACTTCGAGCGCGCCCTCCCCCAGCCACCGCAAACGCGCGCCCTTGGGTGTCACTTGGGTCTTCTCGGCCGGTTCGTGATCGGTGAGGGTCAGCTCAAGCAATTTGCCAAGGGCGAGCATAGGGACTTCCTTAGTGGTGGTGACCGCAGTCAGGGCCATGAACGTGATCGTCGTCTTCGCCAAGCTCTGCCGGTTCCATTTCCAGCTGCAGGCTGACCAGGTTGGTGGCCATCGGGCGCAGCAGCAAGTTGGCATACTCGGTGTCGTCTTCCTCGACATCCACACCGATCAGCAGCTGGCCACGGCCATCCTGCTGAATCCACACTTCCTTGCCTTGCCAGACCACAGCAAAGCGGGTGCAGGAAGTTTCCAGCTGGGTGCCGTCTTCATCTTCGAGGATCAGGCGCAAGGCGTCGGTCATTACAGAGTCTCTCTTCAAGGTTGGCGTTGGAACGGATACACCGAGCCCAACTTCAGGATCTGGGTCAATTCGTCCAGTGCCGTACGGCATTCCACCAGCAGTTGCGGGTCAGCCAGGTCTGCTTCGCCAAGGCGATCGCGGTAGTGCCTGTCGACCCACTGCAGCAGCGTGTCATACAGCGAGGCCGTCATGATAACGCCTTGGTTGACCGCCGCCAGTTCCGATTCCTTCAAGGCTACGCGCAAACGCAGACAGGCTGGGCCGCCGCCGTTTTGCATGCTCTGCTTGAGGTCGAACACCTTGACCTCCTTCACCGGGCCTCCCTGACTGGTCAACTGGCCAAGATAAGCCCAGACCCGCTCGTTGTTGCGGCACTCTTCCGGCACGACCAACAGCATGGAACCATCGTCGCGGCTCAGCAGCTGGCTGTTGAACAGGTAGGAACGCACCGCGTCCTCCACCGCCACCGCGGCTCTGGGCACGCAGATGGCCTGGAAGTTGCCACCCTTGCTGGCCAGTTTAGCTCGCAGCTGCCCAAGCACCGCGTCGGTATCGAGAAACGCGTCCTCGTGGTAGAACAGCACTTCGCCGTTACCCACCGAAATCACATCATTGTGGAACACACCCTGGTCGATCACCGCCGGGTTCTGTTGAGCGTAGACCACACCGTCATCGCTCAGGCCGTGCAGCCGGGCCACAGCCTGCGAGGCCTCCAGGGTTTGTCGGGCCGGATACTTCTGTGGCGCCGGGTAACGGCTGTCGAAGGCGCTGCGACCATAGACAAAGAACTCCACACCGGCCTCACCATAGGCGCGGCAGAAGCGCGTGTGGTTGGCCGCGCCCTCGTCACCGAACTGTGCCACGGCAGGCAGCGCGGCGTGATGGGCAAAGTGCTTCTCGTTGTTGAACATGGCGCCCAGCACGCGGCTGGTGGTCGGGTGCTCGATGCTGCGGTGATATTTGCAGTTGAGGTTGGCGGCGGTGAAGTGCACACGACCGTCAGCCGTGTCGGCACTCGGGCTGACTGTCGCGGCGTTGGCCACCCACATGCTTGAGGCCGAGCAACTGGCCACTAGCAACGGCATGGCCTCGCGGGCGGCGCGCTGGATGACTTCGGCATCGCTGCCACTGAACCCCAGGCGGCGCAGCGCGGCCACGTCCGGGCGTTCCTGTGGCGCCAGAACACCCTGCTTGAAGCCCATGTCGGCCAGCGCTTTCATCTTCGCCAGGCCCTGGCGCGCCGCCTCACGCGGGTTGGACCCCTGCTGGCTGTTGCTCTGCGAAGCCACGTTACCGTAAGACAGGCCGCCATAGTTGTGGGTAGGCCCCACCAGGCCATCAAAATTCACTTCATAGGATTTCATCGGCTAGGCTCCGTGACTGTTGTTATAGGGTGACGCCCGGCGTCAGGGTCGCCGGCAAGGCAAGGCTGGCGGTCTCCAGCGAAGCCACGGGGTAAGCGCAGTAGTCGGCCGCGTAATAGGCACTGGCGCGATGGTTGCCACTGGCACCCACGCCGCCGAACGGTGCGCTGCTGGCAGCCCCCGTCAGCTGTTTGTTCCAGTTGACGATGCCGGCGCGGCTGCGCAGCCAGAAGTACTGGTAGCGTGCGCGCGAATCGGACAACAAACCGGCAGCCAGGCCATACTGAGTGTTGTTGGCTTCATCGATGGCAGCATCGAAGTCGGCGTAGCGGATCACCTGCAGCAGCGGGCCGAAAAACTCTTCGTCCGGGCGGTCAGCCACGGCGGTGACATCGACAATGCCCGGGGTCAGCAGTGCGGCATCGGCCTGTGGCTGGGTCATTTCCAGCAGTTTCACGCCACCTTTGGCGGCCAGTTCGGCCTGGGCCGCAAGCAGCGCCCGAGCCGCCTGCAGCGAAATCACCGAGCCCATGAAAGGCGCCGGCTGCTCATCGAACGCCCCCACCGTGATGGTTTTGCACACCTCGACCAAGCGCGCGATCAGCGCATCGCCCCAGGCGCCTTGCGGTACCAGCAGGCGCCGCGCGCAGGTGCAGCGCTGGCCAGCGGAAATGAACGCCGACTGGATAATGGTATACACCGCCGCGTCGAGGTCCTTGACCTCGTCCACCACGAGCGGGTTGTTACCCCCCATTTCCAGGGCCAGGATCTTGTCTGGACGCCCTGCGAACTGCTGATGCAGCAGGTTGCCGGTGCGGCTGGAGCCGGTGAAGAACAGACCATCGATACCTGGGTTGGCGGCCAGCGCCACACCGGTTTCGCGTGCCCCCTGCACCAGGTTCAGCACACCCGCCGGCAGGCCGGCAGCAATCCAGCAGTTGACGGTAAGCTCAGCAACCTTGGGGGTCAGCTCGCTGGGCTTGAACACCACGCAGTTGCCTGCCAGCAGCGCCGGCACGATATGGCCATTGGGCAGGTGCCCGGGGAAGTTGTAGGGGCCGAACACCGCCACCACACCGTGGGGCTTGTGCCGCAAAACAGCCGTGGCATCGGCCAGCGGACCACTCTTTTCGCCGGTACGCTCGCGGTAGCTCTGTACCGAAATCGCCACCTTGTTGACCATGCTGGTGACTTCAGTCGCAGATTCCCACAGCGGCTTCCCGGTTTCCTCGCCAATGCATTGGGCCATGGCTTCGGCATGCACTTTCAACTGCGCGGCAAACTTCTCCAGCACATCGATACGTGCCTCCAGGCTCAACTGCGCCCAGGCCGGGAAGGCCTGCCGCGCCGCCTGCACAGCAGCGCTGACCTGGCTGGCGTCAGCGCCCTGCCCTTGCCAGATCACGGCCTGGGTCACCGGGTTGAGCGACTGCAGGGTTTCACCCTGGCCAGCCTGCCAATTGCCTGCGATGTAATGCGTGGTCATTTACTGGGCCTCCCGGCTGGCCGACAGCGGCACCGCGCGCACATTGTCGCCGACGCCCATGCGCAGGCGCTTGGCGGTCAACGGGTCGACCACCAGGGTACCGGCGGCCAACCGTGCAGGTGCAGCAGTGATACGGCAGTCGTCGCGCTTGCGGTTGTGGATGATGAAAGGGGTCGCGTCGTCGCCTGGCGTACCTACCGCCAGCACCAGGGTCTGGCTCTCGCGCACCGCGCGGATCTTGGCAGTGTCACACTCGATGGCCGGGCCGGCGTCAAAGATGTCGACGTAGCCCTGATAGTTGAAGCCCTCCTGCTTAAGCATGGCCAGCGCCGGCTCGGTGTCTTTGTGCACACGGCCGATCACGTTGCGCGCAGCCTCGGACAGGAAGCAGGTGTACAGCGGGAACTTGGGCATCAGCTCAGCGATGAACGACTTGTTGCCCACGCCGGTGAGGTAGTCGGCCTGGCTGAACTCCATCTTGAAGAAATGCCGGCCCAGGCTTTCCCAGAACGGCGAACGGCCCTGCTCGTCAGACATGCCGCGCATTTCGGCAATGATCTTCTTGCCAAACAGCTCCGGGAACTCGGCAATGAACAGCATGCGCGCGCGCGACAGCAGACGGCCATTGAGACCCGAGCGGTGGTCGCTGCGCAGGAACAGCGAGCACAGCTCGGAGTTTCCGGTCAGGTCGTTGGCCAGGAACAGCGTCGGGATTTCGCGGTAGATCTTCAGCTCCTGCGAGGCGCTGACCGTCAGGCCGACCCGATAGTTGTACCAAGGCTCACGCAGGCCGACGGCGCCGGCGATGGCACTGATGCCCACCACCAGACCTTCGTCGTTTTCCAGCACGAACAGGTAATCGGTGTCACCACGCTCGGCTTCGCCACGGAAGCTTTTTTCCGCCCAACCAACACGGTGCCCGAGGCGCTCTTCGTTGGCCGGCAGCGTGGTCAGCCCGGTGGTGCCGGTGCTGCGTGCCAATTCGATCAACGCAGGCAAATCGCTGCTGCGTACAGGACGAACGATCATGCTATCTCCTTGTGCGGCGGCATCGGCCGGCGCAAAACACTGCTAACGCATCAATCCCGAAACGTCTGTTGCCAGACCTCAAACCGCGACCAGGCGCACGCTGGCGCCCTCGCCCACGCCCAGCGCGTCGGCTGCAGCCACGCTCAGGCTGACCGGTTTGCCAGGCACCCAGTCCAGGTCCAGCAACACCGCGCGGTAGTCCTGCAACTGGCCGTTGCACACCAGGTACGGGCGCCCACCCTTGACCGGGGCCTCTTCGATCTTCACCGGGACCACCCGGCTCTGAGCGATCGAGCGGATGCCAGAGGTGCGCGCATGCAGGGTCGGGCCGCCGTCGAAGATGTCGATGTAGTGCTCGGTCTCGAAGCCTTCGCGCATGAGTATGTCGAAGGTGATCTGTGCCCGCGGATGTACCTGGCCCATGGCTTCCTGCGCCAGGTCTGGCAGCAACGGCACGTAGATCGGGTAATGCGGCATCAGCTCGGCGAGGAAGGTACGGCTCTTCAGGCCGCACAGGCGCTCGGCGTCGGCATAGTTGAGGTCGAAGAAGTTGCGGCCGATAGCATCCCAGAACGGCGATTCACCCTGCTCGTCGCTGAAGCCGACGATCTCGGTTACCACCGAATCGGCGAAGCGCTCCGGGTGCGCAGCCATGAACAGCAGTCGACCACGCGAATTGAGCTCGGCCCAGCCACTGTTCACCAGTTCCGGTGCTACATAGAAACTGGTCAGCAGGCTGTTGCCAGTCAGATCGTGACACAGCGACAGCACATGGATCTTGTTGTGTATCTTCAGCTCGCGCGAGGCGTGCACGAATGTTTCGTTACGAAAACTGTAGAACGGCTCGGAGTAGCCGGCCGAAGCGACGATGGCTGAGCAACCGGCCAACTTGCCTGTTTCGCTGTCTTCGAGCACGAAAAAATAACTCTCTTCGCCGTTGAAGCTGACCTCGGCGGCGAAGGATGTCTCGGAGGCGGCAATCTTGTCGCCGAGACGAGCGGTGTCGTCCGGCAGCGAGGTGACACCAATGGGGCTGTCTGCAGCCATGCGCTGCACGTCGTTCAGATCAGCCATTTGCGCGGGGCGCATCACCAGCATGGTGTCACTCCTTTGGAATACGGGCCGTTCACAGCGGCACGAAAAAACGGCAGGCACCCAGGCACCTGCACTGGAATCGGGTATCGCCGGCCCGGATCGGCCTCGTGCCGAGGCTGGGCTGAGGCCGGCGAAAGGACCGTTGGCGGATCAGCCTTTGGTCAGTGTGGCCACAGCGCGCTCGAAGCGGTCCAGGCCTGCGTCGATATCGGCGTCTTCAACCACCAGGCTTGGGGCGAAGCGGACAACGTCCGGGCCGGCCTGCAGCACCATCACGCCTTCTTTCTCGGCAGCGTTGAGCACGTCCTTGGCCTTGCCTTTCCAGGCCTCGGTCAAGACGCAGCCCAGCAGCAGGCCGACGCCACGCACCTGGCTGAACAGGTTGTACTTCTGGCCGATCTGCTCCAGGCGGGTTTTGAAGCGCTCGTGCTTAGCCTTGATACCGGCCAGGGTTTCCGGGGTGTTGACCACATCCAGCACCGCGCAGGCAACGGCGCAGCCCAGCGGGTTGCCGCCATAGGTGGTGCCGTGGGTGCCAACGGCCAGGTGCTTGGCCAGCTCGGTGGTGGTCAGCATGGCACCAATCGGGAAGCCGCCGCCCAGGCTCTTGGCACTGGTCAGAATGTCCGGGGTCACGCCGTAGTGCTGGTAGGCATACAGCGAGCCGGTACGGCCCACGCCAGTCTGCACTTCGTCAAAGATCAGCAGAGCGTTGTGCTCGTCACACAGTTTGCGCGCGCCTTCCAGGTAGGCCTTGTCGGCCGGCACCACGCCGCTCTCGCCTTGGATCGGCTCGATCACCACGGCGCAGGTCTTGTCGGAAATCTGTGCCTTCAACGCTTCCAGGTCGTTGTACGGCACATGGCTGATACCGGTGATCTTCGGGCCAAAGCCATCGGAGTACTTTGGCTGGCCACCCACGCTGACGGTAAACAGGGTGCGGCCGTGGAAGCTGTTCACGGTGGCGATGATTTCGTGCTTTTGCGGACCGAAGCGGTCATGCGCCACACGACGGGCCAGCTTGAAAGCGGCCTCGTTGGCCTCGGCGCCGGAGTTGCAGAAGAACGCGCGGTCGGCAAAGGTGGCGTCCACCAGCTTGTGGGCCAGGCGCAGGGCCGGCTCGTTGGTGAACACGTTGGAAACGTGCCAGAGGGTGTTGGCCTGTTCAGTCAGGGCCTTGACCAGTGCCGGGTGGCAGTGGCCCAGGGCATTGACCGCGATGCCGCCGGCAAAGTCGATCAACTCGCGACCCGACTGGTCCCAGACGCGGGAACCCTCGCCTCGCACAGGAATGAAGGCCGCCGGAGAATAGTTGGGGACCATCACCTGGTCGAAATCGGCACGTTGCACCGGGGCTTGCTCAACGGACATCTGAGTCTCCTGAAGAGGAACGCTGGCCTGGAAGTGGCGAGCGATGGGGGGATTGTAAGGACTGATCCGCGCCTGTCCTTGCGGCCAAGCGACAACTTGTTACAGCGCAAAACCCAGTTTTGACAAGGCTTTCGGCAATGCGACAAACACTGTCGCAATCGCGCAGTGTACGGGAGAGAGGGGGCTGGGTGAACGGGTGTTCACACAGGATTGAGGGAGGCGGGATGTTTGGCGATGTTGATGTGTTGACGGGGAGATCGAGCGCCGCCCGCGCGGCGCATCGCGAGCGAAGCTCGCTCCTACATTTGTTGCAACGTGCCGAGCCTGTTACGCCATGGTTGCCAGCCTTTGTGCATGGCTTGAGCCTTACAAACAAGGCTGACAACCATGGCCTCACAGGCCTGGCCACGTTGCAACAAATGTAGGAGCGAGCTTCGCTCGCGATGCGCCGCACGGGCGGCGCTCGATTTGCGCCCCACCACCAACCTCAAGGCCTACACCCCGAACCCACCCAAAATGTCAGCCTTTTTCAGCCGGCGCCGAACTCAACTCAGTGCCGAGCCTGTTACGCCATGGTTGCCAGCCTTTGTGCATGGCTTGAGCCTTACAAACAAGGCTGACAACCATGGCCTCACAGGCCTGGCCACGTTGCAACAAATGTGGGAGCGAGCTTCGCTCGCGATGCGCCGCGCGGGCGGCGCTCGATTTGCGCCCCACCACCAACCTCAAGGCCTACACCCCGAACCCACCCAAAATGTCAGCCTTTTTCAGCCGGCGCCGAACTCAACTCAGTGCCGAGCCTGTTACGCCATGGTTGCCAGCCTTTGTGCATGGCTTGAGCCTTACAAACAAGGCTGACAACCATGGCCTCACAGGCCTGGCCACGTTGCAACAAATGTAGGAGCGAGCTTCGCTCGCGATGCGCCGCGCGGGCGGCGCTCGATTTGCGCCCCACCACCAACCTCAAGACCTACACCCCGAACCCACCCAAAATGTCAGCCTTTTTCAGCCGGCGCCGAACTCAACTCAGTGCCGAGCCTGTTACGCCATGGCTGCCAGCCTTTGTGCATGGCTTGAGCCTTACAAACAAGGCTGACAACCATGGCCTCACAGGCCTGGCCACGTTGCAACAAATGTAGGAGCGAGCTTCGCTCGCGATGCGCCGCGCGGGCGGCGCTCGATTTGCGCCCCACCACCAACCTCAAGGCCTACACCCCGAACCCACCCAAAATCTCAGCCTTTTTCAGCCGGCGCCGAACTCAACTCGAACGGGCTGCTGCTGCGTCGCTGGTTACGGTCTTCCCGCGGCGTGGCGCCAAAGAAGTTGCGGTAGGCACTGGAAAAATGCGGCCCCGAGGAGAAGCCACAGGACAGCCCGATCTGAATGATCGACTTGCTGGTCTGCATCAGCATCTGCCGCGCCTTGTTCAACCGCAACTCCAGATAGTACTGGCTGGGAACGCGGTTCAGATACTGCTTGAAGATACGCTCCAACTGCCGACGCGATACGCACACATGCTGGGCAATTTCGTCGGTGGTCAGCGGCTCTTCGATGTTGGCTTCCATCAGCAACACAGCCTGAGTCAGCTTGGGATGACTCGAACCCAGGCGGTTCTGCAGCGGGATACGCTGACGCTCGCCACCCTCGCGGATGCGCTCCACCACCAGCTCTTCCGACACTGCCCCAGCCAGCTCAGCCCCGTGATCGCGCGCCAGCACCGCCAGCAGCAGGTCGGTCACAGCCATACCGCCGCAGGCAGTCAGACGGTCGCGATCCCAGTCGAACAGGTGGCTGGTGGCGATGACCTTGGGGAAGCGCTCGGCAAAGTCATCCTGCCAGCGCCAGTGCACGGCTGCCCGGTAACCATCGAGCAGGCCCAACATTGCCAGCGGATATACCCCCGCCGACAGGCCACCGATCAGGCAGCCACTGCGCGCCAGCTGCTTGAGCGCCGTTGAGAAGGCAGCCCCCATTGCCGCTGGCGGCTCGTCGGCCAGCAGAAATAGCTTGTGGCAACCCTCCAGACGGCCGAGCCACGGCTCGCCCGGCAGACGCCAGGCGCCTTCCTGCGCAGGCTCGGCCTGCAGGAAGACCAACTCGTAGACCACATCCGGATGCACCCGCTGCGCCACCAGCAACACTTCCTCGGCCAATGCCAGGGTCAAGGGCCTGGTGCTGGGCCAGATGAGAAAACCGATTCGCTGGGTGGTCATAGGGTACGGTCCGAAACCTGAGGTCGTTCGAGTCTGTGCGCCGGGTCAGGCTGCGCTCGCCGCGCAGCATGCCCTATTCTGGTGCAAAAATGCAGCTTTTACTTCAGGCTGCCGGAGAGGAACTGCTTCAGGCGCTCCGACTGCGGGTTGGCCAGCACTTCACGCGGGCAGCCGGTTTCTTCCACCAGGCCCTTGTGCAGGAACACCAACTGGTTGGACACCTCGCGGGCAAAGCCCATTTCATGGGTCACCACCACCATGGTCCGCCCCTCCTGGGCCAGCGCCTGCATTACCTTGAGCACATCACCCACCAGCTCAGGGTCGAGCGCCGAGGTTGGCTCGTCGAACAGCATGACCTCCGGCTCCATGGCCAGCGCGCGGGCAATTGCCACACGTTGTTGCTCACCACCCGACATATGCCCGGGGAAGGCATCCTTGCGGTGGGCGACGCCGACTTTGGCCAGGTAGTGCTCGGCCTTTTCCAGGGCGTCCTTCTTGTTCACGCCCAGCACGTGCACCGGCGCTTCGATGATGTTCTCAAGCGCTGTCATGTGCGACCACAGGTTGAAGTGCTGGAACACCATCGACAGGCGCGAGCGCATCCGCTGCAATTGACGCGGGTCGGCAGCCTTCAACGCGCCATCCTTGCCGGCGACCAGTTTCAGCTCTTCGTTGTTGAGCAGGATCTTGCCGGCGTGCGGCTGCTCCAGCAGGTTGATGCAGCGCAGGAAGGTCGACTTGCCCGAACCGCTGGAGCCGATGATGCTGATGACGTCGCCGGCCTTGGCCGCCAGCGACACACCCTTGAGCACTTCGTGGCTGCCGTAGCGCTTGTGCAGGTCTTGGACTTCGAGTTTGTACATGCTGTCGATTCTCACAGAGCGGTCAGTGCTTGCGCGGCGCCAGGTAGCCGAGCCAGCGGCGTTCGGCCATCTTGAACAGGCGCACCAGGATGAAGGTCAGGCACAGGTAGAACACGCCCGCCGTGATGTAGGCCTCGAAAGGCAGGTAATACTGGGCATTGACCGTGCGCGCAGCACCGGTGATGTCGATCAGGGTAACGATCGACGCCAGGCTGGTGGTCTGCAGCATCATGATCACTTCATTGCTGTATTGCGGCAGCGCCCGACGCAGTGCCGAGGGCAGCAGGATGCGGCGGTACATTTTCATGCGCGACATGCCCATGGCCTTGGCGGCCTCGATCTCGCCATGCGGCGTGGCCTTGAGGCTGCCGGCAATGATTTCGGCGGTATAGGCACTGGTATTGATGCCGAACGCCAGGCAGGCGCAGAAGGTGGCACTGGACAGCAGCGGCCAGAAGATACTCTCGCGCACCGCCTCGAACTGGGCCAGGCCGTAGTAGATCAGGAACAACTGCACCAGCATCGGCGTGCCACGGATGACGTAGGTGTACAGCCATGCAGCAAGGTTGACCACCGGCTGCCTGGATACCCGCATCAGGCCCAGCGGAATGGCTGCCAGCAGGCCGAAGAAAAGCGAAATTGCCAGCAGCTTCAGGGTGGTCAGCAGGCCGCCGAAGTACATCGGCAGCGCTTCCCAGACGACGTTGTAGTCGAAGATCATAGTTCAGCCACCTTGACGCCCACCGAGTAGCGGCGCTCCAGATACTTCAGGGCCAGCAGCGAGACACTGGTCAGCACCAGGTACAGCGCCGCCACTGCCAGGAAGAAGGTGAAGGGTTCGCGGGTGGCGTCAGCCGCCTGCTTGGCCTTGAACATCATGTCCTGCAGGCCGACGACCGAAATCAGCGCAGTAGCCTTGGTCAGCACCAGCCAGTTGTTGGTGAAGCCCGGAATGGCCAGGCGAATCATTTGCGGCACCTGGATGCGGAAGAACACTTGGCGAGGGCTCATGCCATACGCCACGCCCGCCTCGGCCTGGCCTTTGGGAATGCCCAGGAAGGCCCCGCGGAAGGTCTCCGAGAGGTAGGCGCCAAAAATGAAGCCCAGGGTACCGATACCCGCAACCAGCGGGTTCAGGTCGATGTAGTCTTCGTAACCGACCAGCGGCGCCACCCGGTTGATGATGTCCTGCCCGCCGTAGAAGATCAGCAGGATCAGGACCAGGTCCGGAATACCACGGATCACCGTGGAATACAGATCGCCCAGCCAGGCCAGCCAGCGCACTGGCGACAAACGCAGCGCCACACCGATCAGGCCGAGTACGATGGCCAGGGCCATCGACGACAGGGCGAGCTGTAGCGTCAGCCACGCCCCGTCGAGGATGACTGCCCCGTAGCCTTTCAACATGATGAGGTCCTCGACCTAGAGAATGAAAAATGGTGCAAACCCCAGAGCCTCTGCTGTTTGCACCATTGCACAGGTGAAACCCGACGTCTTACTTCGAGTCTGGACCGTAGATGTCGAAATTGAAGTACTTGCTCTCGATTTCTTTGTACTTGCCGTTGGCACGGATGGCGTCGATAGCCGCGTTGATGCGGTCGACATTGGCCTTGTCACCCTTGCGTACGGCGATACCGATACCGTCACCGAAGTACTTGGCGTCGGTGAAGGCAGGGCCTACGAACGCAAAGCCCTTGCCAGCGTCCGTCTTGAGGAAGCCGTCTTCCAGCAGGGTGGCATCAGCCACGGTGCCGTCGAGGCGGCCAGCTGCGACGTCCAGGTAGATTTCGTTCTGGGTACCGTAAGGCACCACGGTGGCACCTTTGGCACCCAGCACTTCCTTGGCGAAGCGGTCGTGAATGGAGCCGCGCTGCACGCCGATCTTCTTGCCTTTCAGTTCGTCAAGGCTATCGCTGACAGTGGTGCCGTCCTTCATGACCAGGCGCGCCGGAGTCAGGTAGTAGCGCTTGGTGAAGTCGACCGACTTCTTGCGGTCATCGGTGATCGACATGGACGACAGGATGGCGTCGATCTTGCGCACTTTCAGCGCCGGGATCAGGCCGTCGAATTCCTGTTCGACCCAGGTGCACTTGGTTTTCATCTCTTCGCACAGGGCGTTGCCGATATCGTAGTCAAAGCCGGCAATGCTGCCGTCAGGTTGCTTGAAGGCGAAGGGTGGGTAAGCAGCTTCGATACCGATTTTCAGCGGTTTTTCATCAGCCTGCGACACCAGGGAAAACACAGACAGCGCCAGGGCGCCAAGCAGTGCGAGCTTCTTCATCAGGTAACTCCATCGGTACGGGGCAATACAAGGCAGGTAACGGCTGCCCGATATGCGAATGAGTACAACGCGAGCCGCGCAGGGTTCGACCAAGGCCGCATACCACGAGCGAGTGAGTGGCATTTTAACGACAGCCCGGTAGTCGATATTTCTTCAAAGCGACAACTACTTATAGAAGCGCCTGAAACCGCCGCGGGCGATGTTGACAGCCAGTGCAGAATATGCAATGGCGCAAGAAATAGAACCTATAGACCTAGCAATTCCTGGGCCTATTATTGGCAAAGCCTTGTACGACGGCAAGTGTAGCGTGCCGCGATGCACAAAATGGCGACCCCGACGCACCGAAACGGGCCGGAATTGTTTCCTCGCGCTCCGAACCTGTGCGGGGCCGGTGACAGAACAGTTACCGATGATTGTCGGGTAACAATGCAAAAGCGGGCTTGCCCGCGAATGCGTGAGGTCAGGGTACAGCTTAGCCTGAACTGACGCATTCGCGGGCAAGCCCGCTCCTACAGGGGGTATTGCCGGGGAGGGGTTAGGCCGAAGCCAGGCTCATCGCCTTGTGTGTGTCGATCAGGTGCTGCACCACACTCGGGTCGGCCAAGGTCGAGATATCGCCCAGCGCGTCGTATTCACCGGTGGCAATCTTGCGCAGGATGCGGCGCATGATCTTGCCCGAGCGGGTCTTCGGCAGCCCCGGCGCCCACTGGATCACATCCGGCGAAGCAATCGGTCCAATCTCCTTGCGCACCCAGTTCTTCAGTTCCAGGCGCAATTGCTCACTGGCCTCGATGCCAGCATTGAGGGTGACATACACATAGATGCCCTGCCCTTTGATGTCATGCGGCACGCCAACCACTGCAGCCTCGGCAACCTTCGAGTGCGCGACCATGGCGCTTTCGATCTCGGCAGTCCCCATGCGGTGGCCGGACACGTTGAGCACGTCATCCACACGGCCGGTGATCCAGTAGTAACCATCCTCGTCACGGCGCGCACCGTCGCCGGTGAAGTACATGCCGCGGAAGGTCTTGAAGTAGGTGTCGACGAAGCGATCGTGGTCGCCGTACAGCGAACGCGACTGACCCGGCCAGGAATCAAGGATCACCAGGTTGCCTTCGGCAGCACCGTCGATCAGGTTGCCCAGGTTGTCGACCAGTGCCGGCACCACCCCGAAGAACGGACGGGTTGCCGACCCCGGCTTGAGACCCGTGGCGCCAGGCAACGGACTGATCAGGATGCCGCCGGTCTCGGTCTGCCACCAGGTGTCGACGATCGGGCAACGTTCCTTGCCTACGGTCTTGTAGTACCAGTTCCAGGCCTCAGGGTTGATCGGCTCACCCACCGACCCCAGCAGGCGCAGGCTGGAACCGTCGGCGCCCTCAACAGCTGCCTGCCCTTCAGCCATCATGGCGCGAATGGCAGTTGGCGCTGTGTAGAGGATGTTGACCTTGTGCTTGTCGACGATCTTCGATACGCGGGTAATGTCCGGGTAGTTCGGCACGCCCTCGAACAGCAAGGTGGTGGCGCCGTTGGCCAGCGGGCCGTAGACGATATAGCTGTGGCCGGTGACCCAACCGACGTCGGCGGTGCACCAGTACACCTCGCCCGGGCGGTAATCGAATACGCGCTCATGGGTCAGCGCGGCGTAAACCAGGTAACCGCCTGTGGTGTGCAGCACGCCCTTCGGCTTGCCGGTGGAGCCGGAGGTATAAAGGATGAACAGCGCCTCTTCAGCACCCATTTCTTTGGGTGCGCAGTGGCTGGAAGCCACTTTCATCAGGTCTTCGTACCAGATGTCGCGATGCTGGTGCCAGGCAATGTCGCCACCGGTGCGCTTGCACACGATGATTTTCTGCACGCTGCTGGTTTCAGGGTTGGTCAGCGCCAGGTCGACGTTGGCCTTGAGCGGGGTACGACGACCACCACGCACGCCTTCATCGGCAGTGATCACCACCTTGGACTCGCAGTCGATGATGCGACCAGCCAGCGCCTCGGGCGAGAAGCCACCAAACACCACCGAGTGAATCGCACCAATACGGGCACAGGCCAGCATGGCGACCACAGCTTCAGGGATCATCGGCATATAGATGGTGACCACGTCACCGCGGTGCACATCCTGGCCACGCAGGGCGTTGGCGAACTTGCAGACCTGCTCGTGCAACTCGCGGTAGGTGATGTTGCGGTGCTCGGAAGGGTCGTCACCTTCCCAGATGATGGCCACCTGGTCACCGCGCTCTTCAAGGTGGCGGTCCAAGCAGTTGGAGGAAACGTTCAGAGTGCCGTCGGCGAACCATTTGATATCGACATGGTGGTCGTCGAAGGAGGTCTGCTTGACCTTGGTGAACGGCTTGATCCAGTCGATACGCTGGGCCTGCTCGCGCCAGAAGCCGTCCGGGTTGATCACCGATTGCTGGTACATGGCCTTGTAGGTGGCCTCGTCGGTCAGGGTAGTGGCCGCAACCTCGGGACGAACGGGATACAGTGGAGCCGCACTCATCTGTGTTACCTCGGTGTAATAGTTGTTTTTGTATGGAACCGTTTGTAACTGTACCAGAGCGACAAAAGCCATTCGACGTTGGTAGTAATTTGGTACTCCCGTTCCGGCAAAGCGCTCTGGCGCGGGCATTACAGCCCCTTCGGAGAAAAACGAGGGGCTTTGGCACAGGATTGTTACAGATTCTGTCAAAACACTTTATCAAAACACCCACTGTTTCAGCATTGGCCACCGCCATAAAATTCATCTCGCCAGCAACGGCTAGGCGATTAACAACTGGTAACAGCCCCCACGAAGGCAAGCGTTAATCTCCCTCTAATCCCGATAGTTAAAACTCGCTGTACTCGCGGCGCCATAAGCGCCGCGTGCCCCCTCACGACCTTAGACAGGTAAATAGAAAATGAAAGCTTTACTGGTATTGGTACTTGGCAGTCTTTGCGGCGCGGCGATGGCCGGTGAAGCAAAAGATGCCGAGCAGATTCCGGTTGAACAGTACAGTTACTCGCAGCACCTGGACATCGCCCGCGTCATCTCCATGAGCGAAGTGCCCAATGTGTGCGAAGTCGTGCCAGCCCGCATGACCTATGAAGACTCCAAGGGCCAGAGACACATTCTCGAATACCGTGTGATGGGGAACGGCTGCTCTAACGGCTGACACCTTGTGAATTGGGGGCCCTGTGGGCCCCTTCGCGGGTGAACCCGCGCCTACGAACACCACGCACACCATGAATGCGGCGCGGTACCTGTAGGAGCGGGTTCACCCGCGAAGCATTCACCACCCGATTAACAGGCTATTAACTTACAGCTATTTAATCAGTCGACTTGCCCAAGGAATAATCCCTTAACTTGTTGGCAATCGTCGTGTGCGAAACACCCAGTCTTTTTCCCAAAGCCCGACTACTGGGAAACTCTCCCATCAAACTTTCCAGCACCGCCTTTTCAAAACGCCCTACAATTTGTGAAAGGTCCCCTTCCAGCGAAAACTCGCCCAACGGTTGCCGCGCGCCATAATCCGGCAAACGAATATGCTCGCTTTTAACCACGCCGCCGTCACATAACGAAACGGCCTGGAACAAGACGTTTTCCAACTGCCTTACATTACCCGGCCAGTGATACTGCCCAAGTTTGTCCATTGCCGCCGGCGCCAGGCGCGGCATGGCGCAGCCAATCTGCCGACTGGCCTGATCAAGAAAATGCTGCACCAACCCCTCCAGGCCATCCATGCACTCGCGCAAAGGCGGAATGTGCAGCGACAGTACGTTGAGGCGGTGATACAGGTCCTGGCGAAACTCGCCACGGGCACATAACTCGGACAAATCCACCTGGGTTGCACAAATCACCCGTACATCCAGGTAGACCTCTTCATCGCTACCTACCCGACGGAAGCAGCCGTCCTGCAAAAAGCGCAGCAGCTTTACCTGCAGTCGCGGGCTCATCTCCCCCACACCGTCAAGGAACAGCGTGCCGCCAGCGGTCAACTCCAGCAGCCCCAGCTTGCCTTCGGCGCGTGCCCCTTCAAATGCCCCAGGGCCGTAACCGAACAGCTCGGTCTCGGCCATCGATTCGGGCAGCCCGGCGCAGTTGAGGGCCATCAGCGGCGACTGGCCACGCGGGCTGGCCAGATGGCAGGCACGCGCCAGCAACTCTTTGCCGGTACCGGTTTCGCCCTCGATCAACAACGGTGCATCCAGCGGCGCCATGCGCCGCGCTTCACGCACCACCGCAGCCATCACCCGCGAGCTCTGGAAGATGCTGTCGAAGCCGCGCAGCTCTTGCTTGCGCACATTGTAGATACGCTCGCCGATCCGGTCGGCGCGGTGCAAGGTCAGCACCGCGCCGGCCAGCGCCTCGCTGTCATCGTGCTCGGACTGCAGCGGTGCGATATCGGCCAGGAACACATCACCTTTGACTTTGATGCGCAAGCCATTGATGCGCGACTTGTTGGCCCGAACCAGTTCCGGTAAGTCGAAGTCTTCTACATAGCGCGCCAGCGGCATGCCCGGCACTTCATCAACACGCACGCCAAGCAACTGCGCGGCTGCACGGTTGGCGGCAACGATGCTGCCGCCCATGTCGATCGACAACACCGGGAAGTCCAGCGCCCCCAGCAACGCATTCAGCTCCATGTGCCGGCGTTCGCTGGGCATCAGGCCCACGCGCTTGACGCCGAATACCCCGGCAATCGCCTCGAACTTCGGCCGGAGGGCCTGAAATTGCAGGTTGATCAGGTTCGGGCAATGCAGGTAGATGGCGTTGCCATGGTCACCGCCCACCTCGCCGCGCAGCACGTTGATGCCGTACTCCACCAGCAGGTTGAGGATGTCGCGCAGGATGCCAATGCGGTTCTGGCAATGGACTTTGATACGCATGAGGGCTCTCGAAGCGCCAATGTTTTTCAACACCGCGCAGAAAAGTCGTAAAGATAAGCTGACAAAAACAAGGTTTCCACCAGCCAGATGCCTCGAATTTTCCGACACTTGCTAGGTTTTGTAAAATTATCGTTACGAAAACCCACATCGGCACCCTTCGCGGCCGAAGCCCGCCCCGGTGCAAAACCGCTGGTGAAGGGATATTCCTTTAGGCATGTCCTGCACATAACAAGAAAAGCCCTCACCAGGAGAGCCTCATGAAACAGACGCAATACGTGGCACGCGAGCCCGATGCGCATGGTTTTATCGATTACCCGCAGCAAGAGCATGCGGTGTGGAACACCCTGATCACCCGACAGCTGAAAGTGATCGAAGGCCGTGCGTGCCAGGAATACCTGGACGGCATCGACCAGCTGAAGTTGCCTCATGACCGCATTCCGCAACTGGGCGAGATCAACAAGGTGCTGGGCGCCACCACCGGCTGGCAGGTTGCCCGGGTACCGGCGCTGATCCCCTTCCAGACCTTCTTCGAGCTGCTGGCCAGCAAGCGCTTTCCGGTCGCCACCTTCATCCGCACCCCGGAAGAGCTGGACTACCTGCAAGAGCCGGATATCTTCCACGAGATATTCGGCCACTGCCCGCTGCTGACCAATCCTTGGTTCGCCGAGTTCACCCACACCTACGGCAAGCTCGGCCTGGCCGCGACCAAGGAACAACGTGTGTACCTGGCGCGCTTGTACTGGATGACCATCGAGTTTGGCCTGATGGAAACCGCGCAAGGCCGCAAAATCTATGGTGGTGGCATCCTCTCGTCGCCGAAAGAGACCGTCTACAGTCTGTCCGACGAGCCTGAGCACCAGGCCTTCGACCCGATTGAGGCCATGCGTACGCCCTACCGCATCGACATTCTGCAACCGGTGTATTTCGTGCTGCCGAACATGAAGCGCCTGTTCGACCTGGCCCACGAAGACATCATGGGCATGGTCCACAAAGCCATGCAGCTGGGTCTGCATGCACCGAAGTTTCCACCCAAAGTCGCTGCCTGAGCGACTTTGCCGATAACAACTCGAACCGGAAAACACCTCATGAATGCCTTGAACCAAGCCCATTGCGAAGCCTGCCGCGCCGATGCCCCGAAAGTCACCGACGAAGAGCTGGCCGAGCTGATCCGCGAAATCCCGGACTGGAACATCGAAGTACGTGACGGCCACATGGAGCTGGAGCGCGTGTTTCTGTTCAAGAACTTCAAGCACGCCCTGGCGTTCACCAATGCCGTGGGCGAAATCGCCGAGGCCGAAGGCCACCACCCAGGGCTGCTGACTGAATGGGGCAAGGTCACCGTGACCTGGTGGAGCCACTCGATCAAAGGCCTGCACCGCAACGACTTCATCATGTGCGCACGCACTGACAAGGTGGCGGAAACGGCTGAAGGCCGGAAGTAAACACCAGAAAAAGGGGCCAGAGGCTAATGCCAGTCAGTTAAGGTTTCATCCTCATTAACTGGGGCCGCTTTGCGGCCCTTCGCGGGCAAGCCCGCTCCCACAGGTACAGCGCAAGCTTGAGATTTTGCGCAATCCTGTGGGAGCGGGCTTGCCCGCGAAGGGCTGCAAAGCAGCCCCATTTGGTTTAACTGACCGGCATTAGGCCAGAGGCCCCTTTTTTCATGGGGCATTTGTGCGTTGTTCGCCCGCAAAACCGACAAGCGACCAGGAAAAAAACCAAACTGTCATCCAGACTTGTGTATCCTGCCCCAGCTTATTGAAGCTCCAAACGCGCCTGGCGCAGACTTTTCACTCACACTTGCGAGGAACGACGAGATGCATGAAATCCCGAATCTTCCCTTCCCAAGCCTGAACCCAGAAGAGCCATCCGTGACCGTTCACGCCGAACCGGCACCTGCCGCCGAGCAGGATGGTGACGATCAATCCAGCGCTGACCAGGAATAACTGCGCATCCCCGGCTGTGTGAAAACGGCTGACCTGCGGGCTACCCCCGTCATCACGTTTTCACACCGTCTAAAATCAACGTCGTAACAACCCACTACCACCTGCCCCGCCCCTACCCCACACAGACTCGCGCCTCCTACCGCAAAGAGGCAGAAATGCGCCAGCCGCTCAAGCGCTCGACGCCCTGCTGCATTCGTCCATGTTCACCCGATGGGCCGGCTTCGTCCTGCCGCGCTTGCGGCTGGATTACTCGCAAGCCGAGTTCAGTGTGACCTGGATGCTCGATTACACCAACTGACTACAGGCTGACAGCTGCGCCTGCAAACACCCTTGCTGTGGTTAAGATGGCGGCACACACCGCCATTCTTACCGCAGCAACGGATCCCCAATGCCAGCACGCAGTCCCACGTCCCTTGCCGTCACTGGGCAAGTCGTCTCCATCGTCCTGTTCACCTTCATCGGCTACCTGAACATCGGCATCCCTCTGGCCGTGTTGCCCGGCTATGTGCACAACGACCTGGGTTTCAGTGCCGTGGTCGCCGGCCTGGTGATCAGCGTGCAGTACCTCGCGACGTTGCTCAGCCGCCCCGGCGCCAGCCGCATCATCGATAACCACGGCAGCAAGAAGGCGGTCATGTATGGCCTGGCCGGTTGCGGGCTAAGCGGGGTATTCATGCTGGCCTGCGCCTTCCTCACTCACCTGCCCTGGCTGAGCCTGGCTTGCCTGCTGGTCGGCCGCCTGGTGCTGGGCAGCGCCGAAAGCCTGGTAGGCTCGGGCGCGATCGGCTGGGGCATTGGCCGGGTGGGTGCCGCAAACACGGCCAAGGTCATCTCCTGGAACGGCATCGCCAGCTATGGTGCGCTGGCCATCGGCGCCCCACTGGGTGTGCTGATGGTCAAAGGCCTCGGGCTGTGGAGCATGGGTGTGAGCATCATCCTGCTGTGCGTACTCGGTTTGCTGCTGGCCTGGCCCAAGCAAGCCACCCCCATCGTCAGCGGTATACGCCTGCCGTTCCTGCGGGTGCTGGGCAAGGTATTTCCGCATGGCTCGGGGCTTGCCCTGGGTTCGATTGGCTTTGGCACCATCGCCACCTTCATCACCCTGTACTACGCAAGCCGTGGCTGGGCCAATGCGGCACTGACCCTGAGCCTGTTCGGCGCCAGTTTCATCAGCGCACGACTGCTCTTTGGCAACCTGATCAATCGCATCGGTGGCTTCAGGGTGGCAATCGCCTGCCTTTCGGTGGAAATGCTCGGGCTGTTGATGCTGTGGCTGGCACCCAACGCCGAACTGGCCTTGGCGGGGGCTGCACTGAGCGGGTTTGGTTTTTCGCTGGTGTTTCCGGCGTTGGGCGTGGAGGCAGTGAACCAAGTGTCGGCAGCTAACCGCGGGGCGGCGGTGGGGGCTTATTCGCTGTTCATCGACTTGTCACTGGGGGTGACCGGGCCATTGGTCGGTGCGGTGGCGGCGGGGTTCGGCTTTGCTTCGATGTTTCTGTTCGCGGCGGCTGCGGCAGCGTGCGGGTTGGTGTTGAGCCTCTATCTGTACCGCCAGGCGCGCCGTGGCAGGGACCGTACAACAGAAGCCTGAAAGCCGCTGACGGCCTCTTCGCGGGCAACCCCGCCCGCCTGGTTTGCACGATCCCCGTACCGCGAAGGGCTGCAAAGCAGCCCCCAAGGCCCTGAAACTTAGCGCTGAGCGTACTGCAACACCACCTCAAGCGGGTGACGCATCTTCCGCTCGGTCATGCGCTTGACCTGGCTACGGCACGAGTAACCGGTCGCCAGCGGCTCCCCTTCCTTGTCCAGTTTGGTCGCCCAGCTCTGCTCGAATATGACCCGAGAGATTTCCTGGTTGCGGGCTTCGTGCCCGTAGGTACCGGACATACCGCAGCAACCCGTGGCCTCGGTCACCAGCTTCAGCCCCAGACGGGCGAACACCTGCTCCCACTGCCGGGTGCTGGCCGGCACGTTGGTCTTCTCGGTGCAGTGCGCCATCAGGCGGAAACTGCCCGGTGCGGTCGGCGCCTGCTCGGGCAGCACATCCATCAGCCATTCCTGCGGCAGCAGCACCTGCGGGCAACCCTCCAGGCCTGGCACTTTCTGATACTCCTGGCGATACACCAGCGTCATCGCCGGGTCCAGCCCCACCAGCGGCACGCCGCAATCGGCCAGGGCCTTGAGCTGCGTGGCGTTGCGGATCGCTGCCTTGGCAAATGCGCCAAGGAAACCCTGTACGTGCAACGGCTTGCCGTTGGCGCTGTACGGTGCCAGGAATACCCGGTGGCCCAGCCGGTGGGCAAGGTCTATGAAGGCCGACAGCAGCGGCGTTTCGAAGTAGCGGGTGAAGGCGTCCTGCACCAGCACGATGCTGCGCTCGCGCTGGGCCGGGGTCAGCTCGCGCAGGGCCGGCACCGTGGCCATGCCAACGCGGCAACGGGTCAGGGTAGCCTGGAAGTTGAAGCGGCTGATCAGCGGGCTGTCGACCATGCCCACCTTGTCGGCCAGCAGTTGGCTCACCCACTTCGAGCCCATCACCGCGTTGTACAGCCCCGGTGCGTGCGCCAGGTAGGGGATGGTGAACTCGAGCGAGCCGATCAGGTAGTCACGCAGCGGGCGCTGGTAGCGGCCGTGGTACAGCTCGAGGAAGCGCGAGCGGAAGTCCGGCACATTGACCTTGATCGGGCACTGCCCGGCGCACGACTTGCACGCCAGGCAGCCGGCCATGGCGTCGTACACTTCATGGGAGAAATCTTCCTGGCCCTGGTTGCGCGCGCGGTTGTTGCGCAGACGCGCCGGCAGGCCCTTGAGCCACGACACCTTGTTGCGCGCCGCAGCCAGCACATCAATGTTCGCCTCGCCCTGCAGGCGCAGCCACTCGCGCATTAGCGAGGCGCGGCCCTTGGGCGAATGCTTGCGTTCGCGGGTAGCCTTCCACGACGGGCACATGGCGTCGTTGGGGTCATAGTTGTAACAGGCGCCATTGCCGTTGCAGTGCACGGCGCTGGGGAAGTCCTGCCATACGCGCTCGTCAATGGTGCGGTCAAGGTCGCCGCGCAGGGTCACGCCATCGACCGGGGTCAGGCCCTCGGCGCTGCCCGGCGGTGTGCAGATCTTGCCCGGGTTGAGCTGGTTGTGCGGGTCAAAGGCGCCCTTCAGGCGCTGCAAGGCCGGGTACAGCTCGCCGAAGTACTCGGGCACGTATTCCGAGCGCAGGCCTTTGCCGTGCTCACCCCACAACAGGCCGCCATAACGCTTGGTCAGCGCGGCAACGGCGTCGGAAATCGGCTTGACCAGCGCAGCCTGCGCCGGGTCCTTCATGTCCAGTGCCGGGCGCACATGCAGCACGCCGGCATCGACGTGGCCAAACATGCCATAGGCCAGGCCGTAGCCATCGAGCAGTGCGCGGAAATCGGCGATGTAGTCGGCCAATTGCTCTGGCGGTACCGCGGTGTCTTCCACGAACGGCTGCGGGCGCACTTCGCCTTCGACGTTACCCAGCAGGCCCACCGAGCGCTTGCGCATGGTATAGACGCGGGTGACTGCCTCGGCGCCTTCGGCCAAGGTGTGGCCCAGGCGCTCGACGCTGGTGTCGCTTTGCAGATGCTGGATGAACGCCTGCACCTTGGCGTTGACCTCGGCCGGTTCGTCGCCGCAGAACTCCACCAGGTTGATGCCCAGCGTGGGGCGCTCGGGGTCCGCCGGGAAGTACTCGGCAACGCTGTGCCAGACGATGTCTTTCATCGCCAGCATCAGCACCTTGGAGTCGACCGTCTCGATCGACAGCGGCTTGTGCGCCATCAGCGCATTGGCATCGCGCAGCGCATCCATGAAGCTGGTGTAGCGTACGTTGACCAGCACCGCATACTTGGGAATCGGCAGCACGTTGAGTTTGGCTTCGACCACGTAGCCCAGCGAGCCCTCGGCGCCGCACAGCACGCTGTTGAGGTTGAAGCGGCCCTGCTCGTCGCGCAGGTGCGCCAGGTCGTAGCCGGTCAGGCAACGGTTGAGCTTGGGGAAGGTGGTTTCAATCAGTTCGGCCTGGGTTTCCTGAATTTCCCGGGCCATGCGGTACACCTCACCGACCCGGCCCGGCGCGGCGCAGGCCTGCTCCAGCGCGGCATCGTCGATCAGCAGGCTGTGCAGGCGTTCGCCACCGAGCAGCACGCTGTGCAGCTCCAGCACGTGGTCGCGGGTTTTGCCGTAGGTGCAGCTGCCCTGGCCACTGGCATCCGTGTTGATCATGCCGCCGACCGTGGCGCGGTTGGAGGTGGACAGCTCAGGGGCGAAGAACAGCCCGTGCGGCTTGAGCGCAGCATTGAGCTGGTCCTTGACCGTACCGGCCTGTACCCGCACCCAGCGCTCTTGCACGTTGATTTCGAGAATGTTGTTCATGTGCCGCGACAGGTCGACGACGATACCGTCGGTCAGCGACTGGCCGTTGGTGCCGGTGCCACCACCGCGCGGGGTCAGCTTGACCTGCTGGAAGCGCGGCTCGCCCATCAGCGTGGCGACCCGTGCCACATCGTCGGCATCCAGCGGGAATACCGCCGCCTGCGGCAAACGCTGGTAGATCGAGTTGTCGGTGGCCAGTACCGTGCGGGTTGCGTAGTCGGCACTGATCTGACCACGGAAGCCGCTGTTGCGCAGGGCTTCGAGGAATTCGGGGTAATTGGCGCTCGGTGCAACGGTGGACAGCTGGGCGATCATCGAAGGAAGGCCTCTTGATATTGGCTAGATCACGGGATACCTGTCGCTCCAGCATGGGTTCAAGCATGCAGGGATGACGTATAGGCCAATGTTCCTGTAGTTTCGCGTCAGGGGCAAACGGATAATCCTGCCGCTATCAATGACTTTTATGAATGAATTACCGCCACCTGACCCCATCCATGTCACTGCTGCTGGCTTTCGAGGCCGCCGCCCGGCATGAAAGCTACACCCGCGCCGCCGCCGAACTGTCGCTGACCCAAAGCGCGGTCAGCCGCCAGGTACAGGCCCTGGAGCAGCAGTTGGGCCTGACACTGTTCCGTCGCGAGGGGCGCCAGGTGCAACTGACCGATGTCGGCCGCCTGTACCAGCGCGAGCTCAGCGAGGCACTGGGGCGCATCCGCAGCGCTACCTTGCAGGCACTGGCCTATCAATCGGGGGTGGGCACCTTGCGCCTGGCTACCCTGCCAACATTCGGCTCGAAATGGCTGTTGCCGAGGCTGCATGCGTTCTACAGCGCTCACCCGGGCATGCTGGTGCACATTCATTCACGCATTGAAACCATCAACTTCGACACCAGCGAAATCGATGCCGCCATCGGTGTGGCCAGCCACGACCTGCCGGGGCTTGTCTGCCATCGCCTGCATGCCGAAGAACTGGTAGTGATCTTGCCGCCAGAGGCCGGCGCCGACAGCCAGGGCTGGAGCCCGGCCAGGATCAGCGAAGAGGTGCTGCTGAATGTGGCCAACAACCCGCATGCGTGGGGCGAGTGGTTTTCCCATCATGGCTTGCCGCATCGTGCGATGCGGCTGGGGCCTAGCTTCGAGCTGACCTCGCACCTGATCCAGGCGGTACGTGCCGGGATCGGGATCGGGCTGGTGCCGCGCATATTGGTGGAGGAGGAACTGGCCAAGGGAGAGCTGTACAGCCCGGGCGTGGCGTTTGCCAGCCAGCGCAGTTACTACCTGATCTACCCGCCGAGGAATGAGGCGCTGCCGTCGTTGCGGGCATTCAGAGGCTGGTTGCTGGAGCAGATCTGATTTTTGGCGGGATCACCTGACTTGAGGGCAACGCTGTACCTGTAGGAGCGGGTTCACCCGCAAAAGGGCCCACACAGATAACAAAAAACCCGAAGCCAGTCACCTGACTCCGGGTTTTCACATACCGTCTATGGCGCCTTACTTGGCCACAGTCTCAACAGCACCGCCCGCATCAACCCGGCGACGCGACTTGACCATGTACACCACGAACATCGCAAGCAGCCACACCGGGATCGCATACACCGACACCTGGATGCCCGGGATCATCAGCATGATGCCGAGAATCAGCACCACGAAGGCCAGCACCACATAGTTGCCGTACGGGTACCACAGCGCCTTGAACAGCGGCTTCTGGCCGGTACGGTCAAGGTGCTGACGGAACTTCAGGTGCGAGTAGCTGATCATCGCCCAGTTGATGACCAGGGTGGCCACGACCAGCGACATCAGCAGTTCCAGCGCGTTTTGCGGCATCAGGTAGTTCAGCAGCACGGCAACGAAGGTCACGGCTGCCGACACCAGGATCGAACGCACTGGCACACCACGCTTGTCGACCTTGGCCAGCGCCGCCGGGGCATCGCCCTGCTCGGCCATACCCAGCAGCATGCGGGCGTTGCAGTAGGTGCCGCTGTTGTACACCGACAGCGCAGCAGTCAGCACCACGAAGTTCAGCAGGTTGGCAGCCACGTCACTGCCCAGCAGCGAGAACACTTGCACGAACGGGCTGCTGCCATAGCTGCCACCCGAGGCGTCGATGCTGGCGACCAGGGTGTCCCACGGGGTCAGCGACAGCAGTACCACCAGGGCACCGACATAGAAGATCAGGATGCGGTAGATGACCTGGTTGATCGCTTTGGGGATCACGGTCTTTGGCTTGTCGGCCTCGGCGGCGGTGAAGCCGAGCATTTCCAGGCCACCAAAGGAAAACATGATGAAAGCCAAGGCCATTACCAGCCCGCTGACACCATTGGGGAAGAAGCCGCCGTGTGACCACAGGTTGGCCACGGTGGCTTCAGGGCCGCCGCTGCCACTGGTCAGCAGGTAGGCACCCAGGCCGATCATGCTGACGATGGCGACCACCTTGATGATGGCGAACCAGAATTCGGCTTCACCGAAGAACTTCACGTTCATCAGGTTGATGGCGTTGATCAGCACGAAGAAGGCTGCCGCCGTGACCCAGGTGGGGATCTCCGGCCACCAGTAGTGGACATACTTGCCGACCGCCGAAAGCTCCGACATACCCACCAGGATATACAGCACCCAGCAGTTCCAGCCCGACAGGAAGCCGGCGAAACCACCCCAGTAGGTGTGGGCGAAATGGCTGAACGAGCCGGCCACCGGCTCTTCGACGATCATTTCACCCAGCTGGCGCATGATCATGAAGGCGATGAAGCCGCAGATGGCGTAGCCAAGGATCATCGACGGGCCGGCGGATTTCATCACGCCTGCCGAGCCGAGGAACAGGCCGGTACCAATCGCACCGCCGAGGGCGATCAACTGGATATGGCGGTTCTTCAGGCCCCGCTTTAGCTCGCCTGAATGCATGTTTTGTCCACTCATGAACGAAGTCACCTGCATTGTTTTTATCTGTGACGGAATCGGACCCACCGCGCTCGTGGCGCAGCGGAATGGGCAAGGTGGTTACCTTGGGTTTCTTGACCTCAGGTGCCGCCGGAGCGGGTCAACCAGGCGTGATCAAGAGTGCGCGGTACGCAAGAGAGTCACAGGTAAAACGCGGCGCACTGTATACCCCTGCAAACGCGCAGGCGTCAACGCGTTGCATCGTTTCCTCTCGGAAAAACGCAGCGTTCCTGTGGTACAGGCCTTCAAAGGCGGAGTGATCGGCGTACATGGCGCCTCCATTTGTTGTTTTGTCAGCCCGGCTCTGTGGGCGGGCTCGTGCACAAGGCAATGGCGGCTATAACACCGTGGGGACGGGGGTTTGGGCAAGGGTGGCTGGCGCCATGACGGCGGCTTTGGCACAGAGGCGCCGGCAAGGTTTGTTTACACGAACGGGCTTGATCTGAAACATGGACTGAAAACGGCCAGGCTCGTACAGATTTCTTTACAGGGCGGATCAAGAACTTGCCAGTCGTCCGAAAATTCTTTTTGTTCAATATCTTGGGCCGTTTGGCCACATTCCCGCAGGCATAAAAAAACCAGCCCGAAGGCTGGTTCCTTGATCACCACGCTGGCTTATCAGCCACGCGGCTTGCCGCGACCACGGCCTGCCGGCTTGTCACCCTCAGGCTTGCCCGCACGCTTGCGCATCTCGCTCGGGCGCTCAGCCACCGTGCTGCCACGGGTGGGTTTACGCGGGGCTTCTTCACGCGGCTGACGCGCCGGACGTTCGCTAGTCGCGGCTCCTTCGTGGGCCGGGCGCAGGTTGCGCACGCGCTCGCCACGGCCCAGCGGGCGGGTCGACTTGCGCTGCAGGCGCTCCATCTTGTCCTTGGCCTTGAGCTTCATGGCTGGCAGCGCAACCGGCTGCAGGCCTACTTCGGCGGCGAGGATGTCGATTTCGCCCTGGGTCATTTCGCGCCAGCGGCCCATCGGCAGGTCGGAATTGAGGAACACCGGGCCGAAACGCACACGCTTCAGGCGGCTGACCACCATGCCCTGGGATTCCCACAGGCGGCGCACCTCACGGTTACGACCTTCCATCACCACGCAGTGGTACCAGTGGTTGAAGCCTTCGCCACCCGGTGCCTTCTGGATATCGGTGAACTTGGCCGGGCCGTCTTCCAGCATTACGCCGGCTTTCAGGCGCTCGATCATCTCGTCATCGACCTCACCACGCACACGTACCGCGTACTCACGGTCCATCTCGTAGGACGGGTGCATCAGGCGGTTGGCCAACTCACCGTCAGTGGTGAACAACAGCAAGCCAGTGGTGTTGATGTCGAGGCGGCCGATGTTGATCCAGCGGCCTTCTTTTGGCCGTGGCAAACGGTCGAACACGGTCGGGCGCCCTTCCGGGTCGTCACGGGTGCAGATTTCGCCGTCGGGTTTGTTGTACATGATCACCCGGCGGGTGGCCTCGGCGGCCTCCTCGCGCTTGATCAGCTTGCCGTCCACGGCGATGGCGTCGTGCAGGTCGACGCGCTGGCCAAGGGTAGCCTCGACGCCGTTGACCTTGATGCGACCCTGGCTGATCCAGGCCTCGACATCACGCCGCGAGCCCACGCCAATGCGCGCCAGCACTTTCTGCAGCTTTTCGCCGGATGGCGGGGTGATTTCGGTTTCTTTCAGGTCTTGCTCACTCATCTGGGCACCTCCCGGTGTAGGAATGAAAACAGGGTTCTGGCGACGAACGCGCCAAAAGGCCGCGCATCATACGCGGTTCATCAGGGGAACGCACTGGAGGGTAGAGGGTTTTGTGGGGCTGGGCATGATTTTCTGCCCAATGGGCTTTGTGCTGGCCACCTCGCTGGCACGCCCGCCCCTGCAGGTACGCGCAACCTTCGGGACCTGTGATACCCCTGTGGGAGCGGGCGTGCCCGCGAAGAGGCCAGCACAGGCAACAGATCAATCAGGGCTGCGCCTTGATCTCCTCCTCCACCGGAGGCTCAGGCTCTTCTCCCCGCAAATCATCAAAATCGGTTTTCAAGCCGTCTTCCATGGCATCCAGCTCCACCAACAGGCTACGGAAGCTGGTCTCCTCTCTCGGCTCACCAACCTCCTCCTCCCCAAGGCTGGCATCCGCCAACGCCTGAAGGTGCGCAGGCACCGGCGCATCATCCGGGTCGAGTTGCGGCTCTGGTTCCATTTCGCGCAGCTCGGCCAAGGCCGGCAGGTCCTCAAGGCTCTTGAGGTTGAAATGATCGAGAAACGCCTTGGTGGTGGCGAACATCGCCGGCCGCCCGGGCACTTCGCGGTAGCCGACCACGCGAATCCACTCGCGCTCCATCATGGTCTTGATGATATTGCTGTTCACCGCAACGCCCCGCACATCCTCGATTTCACCACGGGTGATCGGCTGGCGGTAGGCAATCAGGGCTAGTGTCTCAAGCAGCGCTCGCGAATAGCGCTGCGGGCGCTCTTCCCACAGGCGCCCGACCCAAGGGGCATAATCCTCGCGAATCTGCAGGCGATAGCCGCTGGCCACCTCCTTGAGCTCGAAGGCACGGCCATCGCACGACTTGCCCAGCACCTCCAGGGCCCGCTTGAACACCTTGGGCTCAGGGCGCTCGGCCTCCTCGAACAGCTCGTACAGGCGCTCCAGGGATTGCGGCTTGCCCGAAGCGAGCAAGAAGGCTTCGATCAGCGACGCCAGGTCGCGGGGTTCATTCAGGTTCATCGGGTTCTTCAACTGGCGCCGGGCGAAGCCGCACGTGAATGGCGGCGAAAGGTTCATTCTGCACAAGTTCGATCAGCGATTCCTTCACCAGTTCGAGAATGGCCATGAAGGTCACCACCACACCGAGCTTGCCCTCCTCGGCAGCAAACAGCGCGATGAACGGCACAAAGGCACCGCCCTTGAGGCGCTCCAGCACCTGGCTCATGCGCTCGCGGGTGGACAAGGTCTCACGGGTGATCTGATGGCTTTCGAACAGGTCGTTGCGGCGCATCACCTCGGCCATGGACACCAGCAGCTCTTCCAGGCTGACCTGAGGAAACAGCTTGCGTACCTTGGCCTGCGGCGCTTCCAGGCGCGGTACCACCACCTCGCGTCCGACCCGTGGCAATTCGTCGATGCCCTCGGCGGCGGCCTTGAAACGCTCGTACTCCTGCAGGCGGCGGATCAGCTCGGCGCGTGGGTCACCCTCCTCCTCCTCGACGTCGGCGGAGCGCGGCAGCAGCATGCGCGACTTGATCTCGGCCAGCATGGCAGCCATCACCAGGTATTCAGCGGCCAGCTCAAGGCGCACGCTTTTCATCAGTTCTACATAGCCCATGTACTGCCGGGTGATTTCGGCAACAGGGATGTCGAGGATGTCGATGTTCTGTTTGCGGATCAGGTACAGCAGCAAGTCCAGCGGGCCTTCGAAAGCTTCGAGGATGACTTCAAGGGCGTCCGGCGGAATGTACAGGTCCAGCGGCAGCTCGGTCAGGGCTTCGCCATAGACCAGCGCCAGCTGCAGTTGCCGAGGCTCCTCGGCCCGTTCGGCCGACGCCTCAAGCGCTTCCAGCTGGCTCACGCGTTGACCAGGAATGGCGTGGGGTCGCCACAACCTTCGCGGATCAGTTCCGGTTCCTCACCGGAGAGGTCGATGATGGTCGACGCCTTGAGGTCGCCGAACCCGCCATCGATCACCAGGTCGACATGGTGCTCCAGCCGTTCACGAATCTCGTAAGGGTCGGTCATCGGCTCGCTGTCGCCCGGCAGGATCAGGCTTACGCTCATCAGTGGCTCGCCCAACTCGGCCAGCAATGCAAGGGTGATGGCGTGGTCCGGCACACGCAGCCCGATGGTGCGACGCTTATCGTGCAACAGCAGGCGCGGCACTTCACGCGTACCGTTGAGGATGAAAGTGTAAGGCCCCGGCACATGCGCCTTCAGCAAGCGGAAGGTGCCGGTGTCGACCTTGGCATACAACCCCAGTTGCGACATGTCGCAGCACATCAGGGTGAAGTTGTGCGACTTGTCCAGCCCGCGCAGGCGCCGTACCCGCTCGATTGCCGACTTGTCGCCGATCTGGCAACCCAGCGCATAGGCCGAATCCGTCGGATACACCACCACGCCACCCTTGCGGATGATCTCGACGGCCTGTTTTATCAGGCGCGCTTGTGGGTTCTCCGGATGAATCTGGAAAAATTGGCTCACGTAGTCTTCCTGTTCATAGCGCCAAAGGCTGTTCATGGCTGAATCGACGCCACAAAGGTGGCAGATCCTCGGGCAAAGGCCGATAGGCACCGATCTCGCCCCAGGTGCCGGGGCCGTGGAAGTCACTGCCAGCGCTTGCCAGCAGGCCGAACTCACGGGCAAGGATGGACATGGTGCCCACTTGCTCGGCAGGCATCATCCCGTTGACCACTTCAAGCGCCTGCCCTCCTGCCTGAATATAGTCGGCAATCAGCCGCCTGCGCTTGCTGCGTGTCAGGTCGTAGTGCATGGGATGCGCCAGGCTCACCCAAGCGTTGGACTGCCTCAGCGTGGCAACGGTTTCGTCGAGCGTCGGCCAGTGCTGCTTGACGTCGCCCAGCTTGCCGGCGCCCAGCCACTTGCGAAACGCTTCGCCACGGTCCTTGACGTGCCCGGCACGCACCAGATACTCGGCAAAATGCGGTCGCGCCGGGGCGTTGCCGCTGTCACCCAGTTCGTGTTGCACGGCGCGCGCGCCTTCAAGCGTGCCGGGCATGCCCTTGGCCGCCAGCCGTTTGTCGATTTCTTCGGCGCGCAGCCAGCGGCCGTTGTGCAACGCTTGAATCGCCGCCAGCAACGGCGGTGCGTCGAGCGGGAAGTCATAGCCCAGCACATGGATGGTCGCGCCGCCCCACGTGCAAGACAGCTCCACCCCGCTGACCCAGCGCATCCCCAGGTCAGCGCAGGCCTGGCGCGCTTCGGCCAGGCCTTCGAGGGTGTCATGGTCGGTCAGTGCCAGCGCTTGCACCCCGTGCTCATGAGCCCGGGCAACCAGTACCGAAGGCGACAGGGCGCCGTCGGAGGCCGTGCTGTGACAGTGCAGATCAACATTCATAGAGGAGCGCTTTCGCTGGAATCGATGTTTGTTATTATGCCGTCACATCCCGATTCTGGCTGCCATTGTGAAACAATTCATCGATTTCATCCCGCTGCTGCTGTTCTTCATCGTCTACAAGCTCGACCCGCGCCCCATGGAAGTCGCCGGCCATCACTTCGATTTTGGCGGCATCTACAGCGCCACAGCCATGCTGATCGTCAGCTCGCTGGTCGTGTACGGTGCTCTGTTCCTGCGCCAGCGCAAGCTGGAAAAAGGCCAGTGGCTGACGTTGATCGCCTGCCTGGTGTTCGGTGGCCTGACCCTGACCTTCCACAGCGAAACCTTCCTCAAGTGGAAGGCCCCCGTCGTGAACTGGCTGTTCGCCCTGGGTTTTGCCGGCAGCCACTTCATCGGCGACCGGGTGTTGATCAAGCGCATCATGGGCCACGCCCTGACCCTGCCTGACGCCATCTGGGCGCGCCTGAACCTGGCCTGGATCGCTTTCTTCCTGTTCTGCGGCGCGGCCAACCTGTTCGTCGCCTTCACCTTCCAGGACTTCTGGGTGGACTTCAAGGTGTTCGGCAGCCTGGGCATGACCGTGATCTTCCTGGTGGCGCAAGGCGTGTACCTGTCGCGCCACCTGCACGATGACCCTTCTACCTCCAAACCCAAGGATTGACATGCTCTACGCCATTATCGCCAGCGACGTCGCAAACTCCCTGGAAAAGCGCCTGGCTGCCCGCCCGGCGCACATCGACCGCTTGCAGCAGCTCAAGGCCGAAGGCCGCGTGGTGCTGGCCGGCCCGCACCCGGCAATCGACAGCAACGACCCGGGCGAAGCGGGTTTCAGCGGTAGCCTGATCGTTGCCGAGTTCGAGTCGCTGGCGGCGGCGCAGACCTGGGCCGATGCCGACCCGTACATCGCTGCCGGCGTATACGACAAGGTTGTGGTCAAGCCGTTCAAGCAAGTACTGCCCTGACCTGAGACGGCACGGCCCTCTTCGCGGGTAAACACGCGAAGAGGGCCGCGCGGTACCAGCAGTTATACTCAGGTCATCAGTCTGCGGTATCTTTGCCACTGGCGGGCCGAATCACCGCCGTCATTGGTTGAATTGAGTGAGTCATGAGCGAGCTGTTACTGATTGATGATGACCAGGAACTGTGCGAGCTGCTCGGCAGCTGGCTGACCCAGGAAGGGTTTTCCGTGCGTGCCTGCCACGATGGCCAGAGCGCACGCCAGGCCCTGGCTGAGCATGCCCCTGCTGCCGTGGTACTGGATGTGATGTTGCCCGACGGCAGTGGCCTGGAGCTTCTCAAGCAGCTGCGCAGCGAGCATGCCGAGCTGCCAGTGCTGATGCTGTCAGCCCGCGGCGAGCCGCTGGACCGCATTCTCGGCCTGGAACTGGGCGCCGACGATTACCTGGCCAAACCCTGCGACCCGCGTGAGCTCACTGCCCGCCTGCGCGCGGTGCTGCGCCGCAGCCACCCCACCGCCACGACCAGCCAGATGGAGCTGGGTGACCTCGTCTACAGCCCTGCGCGCGGCGTGGTCAGCATCGATGGCCGCGAAATGACCCTGACCCTGTCCGAAAGCCGTGTTCTTGAGGCGCTGCTGCGTCAGCCCGGCGAGCCGCTGGACAAACAGGAGCTGGCGCAGATCGGCCTGGGCCGCAAACTGACCCTGTACGACCGCAGCCTGGACATGCATGTCAGCAACCTGCGCAAGAAGATCGGCCCACACGCCGATGGCCGGCCACGCATCGTGGCATTGCGTAGCCGTGGCTATTACTACTGCCTGTAAAACACCGGTGCCGCTGCGCGCTCCATTCGCGGCACAAGGCCCTACCTGCTCGGGCCAATCATCTTTACGTTGCCTTTACCCTCCCCTGACTGCGCTTGACGGTGATCTCCCTAGACTGTGCTCATCCGGTAATCACCGGCCTATGAAAGGAGAGACACCATGCGCAAGACCCTTATCGCCCTGATGTTCGCTGCCGCTCTGCCGACCGTGGCCATGGCCATGCCTGACGGCGGCCCGCGCCACGACGGCCCGCATCATCGCGGTGATGCGCCTTTCCACCAACTGGACCTGAGCCGCGAGCAGCGCCAGCAGATTGGCAAGCTGATGGGCGAGCAGATGCAGCAACGCCGCGACATCACCGAGCGCTACCTGTCCAAGCTGCCGGCCGCCGACCAGAAGGCCATGAAGGACGAGCTGAAAGCCAGCCGCGACAAGACCGACAGCGCGGTGCGCAACCTGCTCAAGCCTGACCAGCAGAAGAAGTTCGATGAACTGCAAAAGGAACGCGCCGCCAAGAAAGCCGAGTGGCAGGAGTTCCAGGCCTGGAAAGCTGAAAAAGGCGCCAAGGCCCAGTAAGCTGTTCGCCCCCTGCCCGGTCCGCATCACTGCGGGCCGGGCTTTTCCCGTTTAGGAGGTGCACTTGCGTTCTCTGTTCTGGCGCATCCTGGCCAGTTTCTGGCTGGCCATCACCCTGGTCGCAGGCCTGTCGATCCTGCTGGGGCACATGCTCAACCAGGACGCCTGGATCCTCAGCCGCCACCCGGGCCTGAATACCCTGGCCAGCAAGTGGACCAAGCACTATGAGCAGGAAGGCCTGGAGGCGGCCCAGCACTTTCTGGAACGACGCAAGGACCGCTACAAGATCGACGTGCAGGTGCTCGACGATAGCGGTGAGGCCGTGGTGCCGGGTACCTTCCCACGCCGTGCGGCAGCCTTCGAAGCGCGCCAGCACAATGACCAGCGGCGCTTGCCATGGCGCCGGCTGACCGAGGAATACACCAGCCCCGACACCGGCGAAACCTACTTGCTGATCTATCGCATTCCCCACCCGGCGCTGGATGCCTGGCACCGTGAAAGCCTGCTGTGGCCTCTCAGCGCACTGGGCATTGCCTTGGTCGTGCTGACCCTGTTCAGCCTGCTGGTGACGCTGTCCATAACCCGTCCGTTAAGCCGCCTGCGCAGCGCCGTACACGACCTGGGCCAGACCACCTATCAGCAGAACAGCCTGGCACGGCTGGCAGCGCGGCGCGACGAGTTTGGCGTGCTGGCCAAGGACTTCAACAAGATGGGCGCACGCCTGCAAAGCACCATTGGCAGCCAGCGCCAACTGCTACGCGATGTGTCCCACGAACTGCGCTCGCCGCTGGCCAGGCTGCGTATCGCCCTGGCCCTGGCCGAACGCGCCGAGCCTGAGCAGCGACAAGCGCTGTGGCCACGCCTGACCCGCGAGTGCGACCGCCTCGAAGACCTGATCAGCGAAATCCTCGCCCTGGCCCGAGTGGATGCCGAACAGGCTCATGCCGAACCGGTCGACATCAATGCCTTGCTCGGCAGCGTGCGCAAGGACGCCCTGCTGAGCGCGCCGGAGCAGGACGTGCGCCTGGAGGCGCAGCCGGGGTTGAGCTTGCAGGGTTGGCCAACGCTGATAGAGCGGGCCGTGGACAACCTGCTGCGCAATGCCCTGCGCTTCAACCCGGTCGGCCAGCCGATCGAGGTCAGCGCCGCACGCGAGCAGGACCGCATCGTGATCAGCGTACGTGACCATGGGCCTGGGGCGGCAGCGGAGCACCTGACGCAACTGGGCGAGCCGTTCTTCCGCGCGCCGGGGCAGGCAGCGCCGGGGCATGGCCTGGGGCTGGCGATTGCGCGCAAGGCAGCGGAGCGCCACGGCGGTAGCCTGGTGCTGGAGAATCATCCACAGGGTGGGTTTGTGGCCAGGCTGGAGTTGCCCTTGGCTGAAGCGGCAGGCAGTTGATGGGTGTAACGGCGCCTGGCCTCTTCGCGGGTAAACCCGCTCCTACAGGGGATGTGGATGCTGTTGCAGGAGCGGGTATACCTGCGAAGAGGCCAGAAGCCTTGATACATGAATCAGCCCAAGGCAGCCCTACTCACCCCAGCCACTGACGAAATCGGCAGTTGCCAGCACCGGCGCCGTACGCGGCTCGGTCAGCGGCGTGCCGACATACAGGTAGCCAATCAGCTCCTCGTTCTCGGCCAACCCCAACCCCTTGTGCACATGGGCGTCGAAAGCCATGTCACCGGTACGCCACACCGCGCCGATCCCCTGCGCGTGCGCAGCAATCAGAATACCGTGCGCCGCACAGCCCGCCGCCAGGCGTTGCTCGGACTTGGGCACCTTGAAGTGGTCCTGCAACCTGGCCACCACCACGATCAACAATGGCGCCCGCAGCGGCATGGCACGGGCCTTGTCCAAGGCTGCCTGGCTGGCATCGCCCTTGTGCTGCAAGGCTTCGGCGAACAACTCGCCCAGCTTCTCGCGACCCTGGCCTTCGATGGTAAGAAAACGCCACGGCCGCAGCTGGCCGTGGTCCGGGGCGCGCAGGGCAGCCTGGAACAGCGCCTCGCGCTGGGCGGCATTGGGCGCTGGGTCGGTCAGGCGTGGCACGGAAACACGGTTGAGCAATGCGTCGAGAGCCTCCATCGGCTACCCTCCTGGCAGTTGAATGTGCGGCCATTCTAGCGTTTACATCACCAGACCCATAGGTAGAATGGCGCCCTTCCGTTTCGAGTCTGAGCAGATCACATGGCGTTGCCGACCTTAAGGATCATTGGTTTCATCATCGGCATCTTCCTGATTACGCTGGCCGTGAGCATGGCCGTGCCCATGGCGACCCTGGTGATCTTCGAGCGCACCGGCGACATGCCGTCGTTTCTCTGGTCGAGCCTGATCACCTTCATCGCCGGCCTGGCCCTGGTGGTGCAGGGGCGCCCCGAGCATGTGCACCTGCGCCCGCGCGACATGTACCTGCTGACCGTCAGCAGCTGGCTGGTGGTGTGCGTGTTCGCCGCGCTACCGTTCCTGCTGACCCAGCACATCAGCTACACCGACGCCTTCTTCGAAAGCATGTCAGGCATCACCGCGACCGGCGCCACCGTGCTCAGCGGGCTCGACAACATGTCGCCGGGCATCCTCATGTGGCGCTCGATGCTGCACTGGCTCGGCGGTATCGGCTTCATCGCCATGGCGGTGGCGATCCTTCCGCTGCTGCGCATCGGCGGCATGCGCCTGTTCCAGACCGAATCGTCCGACCGCTCGGAAAAGGTCATGCCGCGCTCGCACATGGTCGCCAAGTCGATCGTCGGGGTTTACGTCGGCTTCTCGATACTGGGCGCGCTGGCCTTCTGGTGGGCGGGCATGAGCCCGTTCGATGCAATAAACCACGCCATGTCGGCAATCTCTACCGGCGGTTTCTCCACCTCCGACCAGTCATTGGCGAAATGGGATATCCCGGCCGTGCACTGGGTTGCAGTGGTGGTGATGATCATGGGCAGCCTGCCGTTCACCCTTTACGTAGCCACCCTGCGCGGCAACCGCAAGGCGCTGATCCGCGACCAGCAGGTGCAAGGCTTGCTGGGCATGCTGGTCGCCACCTGGCTGGTGTTGGGGACCTGGTATTGGTACAGCACCGACCTGCACTGGCTCGATGCCTTGCGCCACGTAGCGCTGAACGTGACCTCGGTGGTCACCACCACCGGCTTCTCTCTGGGTGACTACAGCCTGTGGGGCAACTTCTCGCTGATGCTGTTCTTCTACCTGGGCTTCGTTGGCGGCTGTTCCGGCTCGACCGCAGGCGGTATCAAGATTTTCCGCTTCCAGGTGGCCTACATCCTGCTCAAGGCCAGCCTCAACCAGCTGATTCACCCGCGCGCGGTGATCAAGCAGAAATACAACGGCCATCGCCTCGACGAAGACATCGTGCGTTCGATCCTGACGTTCTCGTTCTTCTTCGCCATCACCATCTGTGTCATGGCGCTGCTGCTGTCGCTGCTGGGCGTGGACTGGATGACCGCGCTGACCGGTGCGGCTGGCACGGTTTCGGGTGTAGGCCCGGGCCTGGGTGAAGTGATCGGCCCGTCGGGCAACTACGCCACGCTGCCTGACGCAGCCAAATGGATTCTGGCGACCGGCATGCTGCTGGGTCGCCTGGAAATCATCACGGTGCTGGTGTTGTGCATGCCGGCGTTCTGGCGTCACTGAGCACTTCGCCCTCCGCGCCCAGACGGGCGCGGTACTCGCTGGGCGTGGCATCGAACCAGCGGCGGAACGCACGATAGAAGTTGCTGGGGTCGGCAAAGCCCAGCAGATAGGCGGTTTCCAGCAAGGTCATGCCCGGCTGGGCCAGGTATTGTTCGGCCAGTTCACGGCGGGTGTCGTCAAGCAAGGTCTGGAAGCTGGTGCCTTCCTCCTGCAGCCGCCGTTGCAAGGTGCGCTGCGACAGGTGCAGGGCCTGGGCCAGGGTTTCGCGCTTGGGCTCACCCTGCGGCAGGATGCGGCACAACACCTGGCGCACGCGGTGGCTGACCCGGCTTTCGGAGAAGCGTGCCAGGTACTCCCCGGCAAACCGGTCGTGCAGCACCGCCATGGCCTCGTTGGCGGTCGGCAGCGGCGCTTCCATGTCGGCCCGCTCGAACACCAGCGCATCATGTGGGGCGCCGAACACCAGCGGTGAATGGAACGCCACCTTGTAAGGCTCGACATTCTTCGGCTGCGGCCCCTGCACCAGTACCCGCCGCGGCTGGACCGGCCGGCCACTGAGCCATTTGCACAGCGCCAGCGCACAGGCCAGCGACGCTTCGGCGCTGTGCCGGGTCGGCGGCAGGTGGTCGCCGTGCACGGTCAGAATCAGCGAATAGCCCTCGGCGCCGAGGACGAAACTGAGATCGGAGCTTTCGGCGATGATGCGCTGGTAACGCACCAGACGCTCGAAGCCCTCGGCCAGGGTGCGGCTGGACATCAACGCATAGCCCACCACATGAAACGACGCCGGGCGGACCACCCGTGCCATGTTCAGGCCGATGGCCTCATTGCCCGACAGCTCCACCGCCAGTTGCCAGAGGCGGGTCATGGAATCTTGAGGGAAACGTGCATCAGGGTCATCGAGGGCGGCAAAGTCCAGCCCCAACTGCTTGAACATGGCTCTGCAATCCAGCCCTTCCAGTTCAAGTGCCTTCACGATCCCTGATGCCCAACTGGCTGACGTTGTTCTTTCGCTCATGACAGGCTTCTTTTACCAACCGCTCCAGCGGTGAACCCCAAGGATACTCATTTGGCGCCTATTGTCACTGGTAGGCCCCGTCAGTCACTCTAGACTCGAATCAGGCTCCACGCCGTGTATCTTGTCCAGAAGTATTAATTCCGGAGCACTGCCATGAACAGCACAGCGCAGTTTCGCAGTTTTGCCGAGTTCTATCCGTACTATCTGGGGGAGCACAGCAACCCCACCTGCCGCCGCCTGCACTTCGTCGGCACCAGCCTGGTGATAGCGCTGCTGGCCTACACCATTGGCAGTGGTAAATGGTTGCTGCTGCTGGCCGTGCCGGTGTTCGGCTATGGCTTTGCCTGGGTCGGGCACTTCTTTTTCGAGAAGAATCGGCCAGCGACCTTTACCTATCCGCTGTACAGCCTGGCCGGGGATTTCGTGATGTTCCGGGATATCCTGCTGGGCAAGCTCAGGCTGTAAGCATCTGAGGCCCCTAAGCCGGCTCGCGCAACGCCGCCACGGCCTGCGCTTCCGCCAGCCGATACAGTTCGACGCTGCCATCCCAATGCTCGATCAGGGCCGTGCACGACTCCACCCAGTCCCCGCAATTGAGGTAGTCCACTTCACCCACCTTGCGGATCTCGGCATGATGAATATGCCCGCACACTACCCCATGAAAACCACGACGGGTGCACTCGTGGGCAATGGCATTCTCGAAGTCACTGATGAAGTTCACCGCCCCTTTCACCTTGTGCTTGAGGTACGCAGACAGCGACCAGTAACCATAGCCATACCGCGCACGCCAGTGGTTGAGCCAGCGGTTGAGCACCAAGGTGAATTCGTAGGCGCGGTCACCCAGAAACGCCAGCCAGCGGTGGTAACGGGTAATCACATCGAACTGATCGCCATGGACCACCAGCAGACGGCGGCCATCGGCTGTCAGGTGCTCGGCCTCGTCTACCAGCTGAATGTTGCCCAGAATCAGCTTTGAGTAGCGGCGCAGGAATTCATCATGATTGCCGGTGACGTAGATCACCTCGGTGCCGCGCTTGCTCATGGTCAGTAGCCGGCGGATCACGTTGGTGTGAGCTTGCGGCCAGTAGATCCCGCCGCGCAGTTTCCAGCCATCGATGATATCGCCCACCAGGTAGACGCGGTCAGCCTGGTAGCCCTTGAGGAATTGCGACAGGTGTTCGGCCTGGCAGTCGCGGGTACCCAGGTGCACGTCGGAGATCCACAGGGTACGCACGCGTTGCTTGCGCGAGGGGCGGGACAGTTCGGCATGGGTCATGGGCAGGCTCCGGCGCAGTTTGCTGGAGACTGGCAGGCGTACATGACAGCGCCATGGCAAAACAGTGACGAGTGATGGCGTGCAGGGATTGAGGCACAATGGGCGCCCGCCCTGCGAGGAAGCCCCCATGACCGCCGGCCCGATCCTCTCGCTGCGCCATTACCGCGACAGCCTGATCGCCCACAGCCACGAACACCCGCAATTGGTGTTCGGCCTGCGCGGCCGCCTGGAGTTCGAGGTCCAGGGGCATGGTGCCGGGATCGATCGGCAGGGGCTGGTGGTGGTCCCGGCGGGTGCTCATCACACGTGCGCCAGCGATGCCGGCAGTGATTGCCTGGTGCTTGATGTGCCTGGGGAGCCTTGGCTGCACGAGCACTTGGGTGAGCATGCCGATGCCAGCCGCCGCCTGCTCGACCGCCCCATCGCCCTGGGCCTGGATGAACGCCAGCAGCAACTGGTGGACTGGCTGGCGAGCAGCCCTGTACACGACCCATTGATCGCCAGGCAAGGCGCGGCACTGCTGCTGGCCAGCCTCAACGTCACGGCGGCAGCCAGCGTGCACGCCAGCCAGCGCCTGCCCTATGCGTCCTTCGATGTGCATATCGAACAGCATGCTGCCTACCCGCTGCAGGTTGCCGACCTGGCGCGCATCGCCGGGCTGTCCAGTGCCCGGCTGCATGCGCGCTTTACCACTGAGTGCGGGATGACTCCGATGGACTACATTCGCCAGCGGCGTTTGCTCAAGGCGCGGCGGCTAATCGTGCAGACCGTGCTGCCGATGGGCGAGATAGCGGCGCAGGTCGGGTATAGCTCGCAAAGTGCCTTTTCAGCGGCGATGCTGCGGGCGTTCGGGTGTACACCTTTGGCTTTGCGGCGAGAGTCTGGCGATAACTGACAACAGTCTTGCGACAGAATGTGTTTGCCTGAGGCTTTACACTTTGCCTTTACCGGCCCTTTCGCGGGTAAACCCGCTCCTACAGGATTTGCGCGGCCCTGAAGGTTGTGCACAACCTGAGCGGGTTTACCCGCGAAAGGGCCGGCACTGCCTGTAGAGATCTTCATCAAGGACTACCATGAACCACCGCACCGCCCTCGGCGCCCTGCACATTGGCGCGCTGTTCTTCGGCCTTACCGGCGTTTTCGGCAAACTGGCCGCCAGCGCCAGCCCGGCGATCATCGTCTTCGGTCGGGCTGCCTTCGCCGTACTCGCCCTGGCCCTGTTCGTCAGCCTGGCAGGCCCGGGCTGGCAACGCCTGAGCAGCCAGGACGCGCGCCGCCTGCTGCTCGGCGGCGTGCTGCTGGCCGGCCACTGGGTCAGCTTCTTCATCGCCGTCAAAGTGGGCGGCGTAGCCATCGCCACCCTCGGCTTCGCCAGCTTCCCGGCCTTTACGGTGATCCTCGAAAGCCTGCTGTTCCGCGAGCGTATCCGCCGTAACGAAGCCGTATTGGTCGTGCTGGTCAGCATCGGCCTGATACTGGTCACGCCGGCATTCGACCTGGCCAGCGAAGCCACCGGCGGCCTGCTTTGGGCGCTGCTCTCGGGCCTGCTGTTCTCGCTGCTGTCACTGACCAACCGGGCTGGCTCCGGCCGGTTGCCTGCGGTACAGGCAGCCCTGTGGCAGAACCTGGTGGTAGGCCTGTGCCTGCTGCCGTTCGCCGCCCCCGGCCTGGCCAGCGTTGCGACCCTGGACTGGCTGTGGATCGCCCTGCTCGGCATCTTCTGCACGGGAGTGGCGCACAGCCTGTTCGTTGCCAGCCTGGCGGTGATCAAGGCGCGCACCGCCGCCGTCGTGTTCGGCATGGAGCCGGTCTACGGCATTGCCGTGGCCTGGGCAGTTTTCGCCGAAACCCCCACCGTGCGCATGCTGCTGGGCGGCGCGCTGATCATCTTCGCCATCGTGCTGTCCAGCCGTCTGGCGGCCGAGCAACCGCCCAGGCAGCGACCACTCACCGAGGGCGCCTGATCAGCGGTCGTTGTGACCAAGGTCACGCTGCGGGTCGACCAGGTCGCGCACCCGCTGCTTCAGTACCTTCGCTTCGGGGAAACCACCGTCGGCCTTGCGCTCCCAGATCTGCACACCATTGCAGGTGATGCGGAAGATACCCCCCGTACCCGGCTCCAGCGCTACCCGGCCAAGGTCGTCGGCAAAGGTGCTGAGCAGTTCCTGAGCCAGCCAGGCAGCGCGCAACAGCCACTGGCACTGGGTGCAATAGGTGATTACGATTTCCGGCTTGTTGTCAGCCATGGTGAAACATCTCCAGGTGAGGGGCCGCTTATACTAGCGGTCTTTCGCCCACGGTTTGAGACTCACGATGCGCCGTTTGCTGTTCTGTTTTCTGCTCGCCCTTACCTCGCTTACGGCAATCGCTGCGGAACCCGCCAGGCCCAAGGTCGGCCTGGTGTTATCTGGCGGTGCAGCCCGTGGCCTGGCCCACATCGGCGTACTCAAGGCGCTGGAGGAACAGGGTGTGCGCATCGACGCCATCGCCGGCACCAGCATGGGCGCGGTGGTCGGCGGCCTGTACGCCTCGGGCTACAGTGTCGAAGAGCTGGAAAAACTCGCTACCACCCTTGACTGGCAACAGGCGCTCTCCGATGCGCCGCCGCGCGAGGATGTGCCGTTCCGGCGCAAGCAGGATGACCGCGACTTTCTGGTCAAGCAGAAGCTCAGCTTCCGCGACGACGGCAGCCTGGGCCTGCCGCTGGGTGTGATCCAGGGCCAGAACCTGTCACTGCTGCTGGAAAGCAAACTGGCGCATACCGCCGACACCCGCGACTTCGACAAGCTGCCCATTCCCTTCCGCGCCGTGGCCACCGACATCGCCAGTGGCGAAAAAGTCGTATTCCGCCGTGGTCACCTGCCCCAGGTAATCCGCGCCAGCATGTCGATCCCCGCCGTGTTCGCCCCGGTCGAACTGGACGGCCGCCTGCTGGTGGACGGCGGCATGGTCGACAACATTCCGGTGGATGTGGCCCGCGAAATGGGCGTGGACCTGGCCATCGTGGTCGACATCGGCACCCCGCTGCGCGATCGCAAACAATTACTGACGGTGGTCGACGTGCTGAATCAGTCGATCACTTTGATGACCCGCCGCAACTCCGAAGAACAACTGGCCAGCCTGCACCGCGACGACATCCTCATCCAGCCATCGTTGACCGCCTTCGGCGTGACAGATTTCGGCCGTGCCCGCGACATGATCGACGCCGGTTACCGCGCCACTCGCCTGCTTGACCCACGCCTGGCCGAGCTGCGCCAGCTCGAGGGCGACGCCAGCCTGGCCGTGGCCCGCTCGCCGCGCCAGCGCACGCCGGTAATTACCGCAATCCGGATCGAAAACGACTCCAAGGTCAGTGATGATGTGATCCGCTCGTACATCCGCCAGCCGATCGACGCACCGCTGGAACTGGACCGCCTGCAGACCGACATGGGTACGCTGTATGGCCTGGACTACTTCGACAGGGTGCAGTACCGCGTGGTGCACAAGGGCAACGACAACACCCTGGTGATCAACGCCCGCGGACGACGCGGCGGCACCGACTACCTGCGCCTGGGCCTGAACCTGTCCGATGACCTGCGTGGCGACAGCGCTTTCAACCTGGGCGCCAGCTACCGGGTCAACGGCATCAACAGCCTTGGCGCCGAATGGCTGACCCGCGGCCAGATCGGCGATAAGCAAGAGCTGTACAGTGAGTTCTACCAACCCCTGGATGTGGGCTCACGCTACTTCATCGCGCCGTACCTGGACCTGGGCTCGCAGAACATCGAAGCGACCCTGGACAACGACCCCGTCGCCGAGTATCGCCTGGAGCGCTACGGCTTTGGCCTGAATGTAGGCCGGCAGATCGGCAACAGCGGTGAAGTGCGCCTGGGCGCGGGCAAGGCATGGGGCGAAGCCGAAGTGCGCATCGGCGACCAGGACTTGCCCAAAGTCAGTTTCAACGAAGGTTTCTACGAACTGAAGTACTCGTTCGACACCCTCGATAACGTGTATTTCCCGCACCATGGCGAGGACATCGGCCTGACCTTGCGCAAATACGACAAGTCGCTGGACTCCGACCAGGATTACCGGCAGTGGCTGTTTAACCTGGACAAGGCCATCAGCATCGGGCCGAACACGTTCGTGCTGGGTGGGGGCTACGGGCGCACGCTGGACGATACCGAAGTGGTGACGTCGAGCTTTGTGATAGGCGGGGCGCGACAGCTGTCAGGCTTCCGCCAGGACTCGGTATCGGGGCAGAACGTAAGCCTGTTGCGCATGGTCTATTACCGCCGGCTGACGCCGCGGGCCTATGTGCCGCTGGACTTCCCGTTATACATTGGCGGTTCGCTGGAGCGTGGGCGGGCATGGAACAACGACAACGAGTTCGACAGTGGGTACATCAATGCGGCGAGCATCTTCCTGGGGCTGGAGACGCCTTTAGGGCCGCTGAATTTCAGCTATGGCGCCAACACTGCACATGAACAAGCGGTGTACCTGAACCTTGGGCACACCTTCTGAGGCTTGGGTTTGCACTGCACCTGAATGGATGGGTGAGCTCAGGACTTTTCGAGGTTGGCCAGGATCTTGGCATGCACGCGCATACAGGTCTGCAAGTCGGCCTCGTCCACGCCGGTAAACAGCTCTACCCGCAGCTGGTTGGCAATGGTCTCGATCTGATCGATCAACGGCTTGGCCGGCGGGCACAGCACAATCTTCTTCGCCCGCCGATCCTCCAGTACCGCCTGCCGCCGCACCAGTCCTTGCGCTTCCAGGCTGTCAAGCAGACGCGCCAGGGTCGGGCCTTCGACGCCTACGCTCTGGGCCAGCTCACGCTGGGTCGGGGCTTCTTCGAAGCGGGCCAGGTGCAGCAACACCAGCCAGCGCGCCTGGGACAGGTTGAGCCCGGCCAGGCGGCGGTCCAGCTCGGCACGCCAACCTCGGGACATCTGGGCCAGTTGCATGCCAAAGCGGTGTTGGTTGTCGTTCAGGGGCATAAGGAACTCATTGAGTAGATCTAATTATTAGGCAGCTAACCATGCCCTGCCCCATGAGGCAAGGCTCGGCCTGGTCTACGCGTTCGATAATCGTCAAAAAGCATGACAAAGGTCAGCAGATGGCGCTTCCGCCTTCGATCCTGCCGGTGTTTACAATTCGAATTCCGCCGCCAGTGCTGCCCGCACGCAATAGAGTACGCCCTCCGGTACCCGCGCCCCGAACTGGGGGGCTATGGCCGACACCGGTGGCAGTTCACCCTCACCATCAAGAAAGGCGTCCTGCACCTCCAGCATCAGGTCTTCCGGCAGGTCGATGGCCTGATCAAGACTCAGCTCCTGGCGCCCCAGCGCCTCGGCCAGCAGGCTATACACGTTCTTCTCGCTGCAGTTGAGCTGCCCGGCGATCTGCGCCGGGGTCATGCCGGCACGGGCCAGGCTGACCAGTTCGTGGCGCAGGTCGAGCACCACTTTCGGTGCCTCGTCGGTGCCACCACTGTTGTTCAGCACTTCGAGGAACGCCTGGCCGTAGCGCTCCAGCTTGCGCGCCCCCACACCGCTGACCTGGGCCATGTCGCTGAGGCTGACCGGCTGGCTGCGCAGCATCTCCAGCAGTGTCGAGTCGGGGAAGATGACGTAGGGTGGCACACTGTGTTCTTCGGCCAGCTTGCGACGCAGGGTACGCAGCGCTTCCCACAGATCGCGCTCTTCGGCACGCACCAACTGGCTGGCCGGGCTGCCGCCACCGGACGACGAGGTTTTGGCCGTGGTCTGGGGTTTGAGATCACGGCGCAGTTGCAAGGTCACCTCGCCGCGCAGCAGCGGCCGGCAGCTGTCGGACAGGCGCAGGCCGCCGTAGCCTTCGAGGTCGATATCGACCAGCCCGCGCGCCACCAGCTGCCGGAACAGCGAGCGCCACTCGACCTCGGCCAGACCTTTGCCAACACCAAATACCGACAACTTCTCGTGGCCGAAATTGCGCACCTTCTCGGTGTCCTTGCCTAACAGCACATCGACCAGGTGGCCAACACCATAACGCTGGCCGGTGCGGAACACCGCCGACAGCGCCTGGCGGGCCGGCTCGGTAGCGTCCCAGGTCTGGATGTTGTCGACACAGTTGTCGCAATGCCCGCACGGTTGTTCGAGGGTCTCGTCGAAGTAGGCCAGCAGCGACTGGCGGCGGCAGCGGGTTTCTTCGCACAGCGCCAGCATGGCATCCAGCTTGTGCTGCTCTATACGTTTGTGGCGCTCGTCGCCTTCGGAGTTCTGCAGCATCTGCTTGAGCATCACCATGTCCTGCAGCCCGTAGGCCATCCAGGCATCGGAGGGCAGGCCGTCACGGCCGGCACGGCCGGTTTCCTGGTAGTAGGCCTCAAGCGATTTGGGCAGGTCGAGGTGGGCAACGAAGCGCACGTTGGGCTTGTCGATACCCATGCCGAAAGCAATGGTAGCAACCATGATCAGCCCTTCCTCGTTCAGGAAGCGATGCTGGTTGGCCGCCCGCGTCTCGGCGGCCAGGCCGGCGTGGTAAGGCAGCGCTGGGAAACCCTGACTACAGAGGAAGGCGGCGGTTTCGTCGACCTTCTTGCGCGACAGGCAGTAGACGATGCCAGCGTTGCCACGGCGCTCGCCGAGAAAGGCCATCAGTTGCTTGCGCGGTGCCTCCTTGGGCACGATGCGGTAGAAGATGTTGGGCCGGTCGAAACTCGACAGGAAGCGCTCGGCGCCTTGCAGGTGCAGGCGCTGGACAATCTCCTCGCGGGTCCGCATGTCGGCGGTAGCGGTAAGCGCAATGCGCGGAACATGCGGGAACAGTTCGGCCAGCTGGCCCAGCTGCAGGTACTCTGGGCGGAAATCGTGACCCCATTGCGATACGCAGTGGGCCTCGTCAATGGCGAACAGCGAGATGTCCAGATCGCGCAGGAAGTCGAGCATGCGCGGCTGCACCAGGCGTTCCGGTGCCAGATACAGCATCTTGACTTCACCACGGCGCAGGCGCCCGGCCAGTTCACGCTGCTGCTCCGCCGTCAGGGTAGAGTTCAGGGCGGCCGCAGACACACCCAGCTCGTCAAGGGTGGCGACCTGGTCGTCCATCAGCGCGATCAGTGGCGATACCACCACCGTCAGGCCCGGGCGCAGCAGCCCCGGCACTTGGAAACACAGCGATTTGCCGCCACCGGTGGGCATCAGCACCAAGGCATCGCCGCCATTGGCCACGCATTCGATGATCGCTGCCTGGCGCCCACGGAAACTGTCGTAGCCGAAGATGTCCTTGAGAACGCGCTGAGCCTGTTCGAGCATGTGCAACTCCAAATCGCCGTACCATCCTGGATAAAGGCTGGACGAAAAACCCGCCCCGCACACGCCAAATGCGTAAGCGGTTTTTGCCAGGCAGCCGGCAAAACCTGCCCCTGGATGAAAAATCGCGGAGTATACCGCAGCACAGCGATGCACAGGCACCATGGCGATAGACGTTCCCTTTGCCCCGCTGCCGCTGCAAGGTGCTAGAATTCGTTATCGTTTATTCCCCAAGGTAGCCCTGTAATGTCCTTCGCCGAGCAACTGACCCGCCTGCAAGCCTTCCTCGACGCCGACGAGCTGCACGAAGAAGCGCTGGACTATGTCGCCGCACACGGCTACCTCACCGCACTTTCGATCAACGCCGAGGACGTGCCCGAGCGCGAGTGGATCGACGCCCTGTTCGCCGAAGAGCCGCACTACGCCAGCGAAGCCCAGCGCACCGAGATCGAGGCCACCCTGGTAGCGCTCAAGGCGCACATTGCCCGCCAGTTGGCCAGCGACGAAGAATTCGACCTGCCATGCGACCTCGACCTGACCGATGAGCCGGACGATTCAGACCTGCGCGGCTGGTGCATCGGCTTCATGGAAGGCGTGTTCCTGCGGGAAGAGGCGTGGTTCGAAAACGCCGAAGAAGAAGTCAGCGAGATGCTGCTGCCGATCATGGTGGGTTCGGGCTTGTTCGACGAGCAACCAGAGTTCGCCGACATCGCCAGCAACGCCAACCTGCAGGATGACATGATCGTGCAGATCCCCGAAGCACTGAGCGCTCTATTCCTGCTGCTGCACGCCCCTGACGAAAAACCGGCGCTGCTCAAGCCACGCCACCACTGAGCAACCTGTGCGCTACCTGCTGCTGGCTACCGGCTGGCTCAGCGTCGCGCTGGGGGTGCTGGGGATATTCCTGCCGGTATTGCCCACCACCCCCTTCCTGCTTTTGGCGGCGGCCTGCTTTGCCCGCAGCTCGCCGCGCTTTCACCACTGGCTGATCCATCATCCCAAGCTGGGACCATGGATCCGTGACTACCTCAGTGGTGAAGGCATCCCCCTCAAGGGCAAGGTCTACGCCATCGGCCTGATGTGGGCCAGCATTGGCCTGTCGTGCTACCTGGTCCCGCTATTCTGGGCACGTACCTTCATGCTGACCAGTGCCGTACTGGTCACCCTGTACATTCTCAGCCTGAAAACGCTGCACAGGCCAAAGTGACAATATTTTGTCGCCAAATATCGCTTTCGCCTAATGGGCGCCCTCTTTATCTGAATTAGTTCTGGAACCGCGCACAACCCTTGTGCTCATTGGCTTTCATAGCATTCAGCACCGTCATTCCCTGCCCCTTAAAGCAAAATTATTAGACAATAAAAGTCTTATATGTCAATTTGATATGAATAAATCTTCTTATCTATCGCGTTGAATGTACTTAGCTGTGTTGTTAAAAACCTGCAACACTATATGCGATAAGTTTATCGTCATTTTTTTGGCGAGCAGCAGGATCAATTCCAGGATCAGGGAGATGTACCATGCGCGTTTTGAACCCCATCACCAGTGCTTTACTGTTGGCCCTGGCGAGTGCCAACGTACAGGCGATGTCGATTACCGAGGCTGTCCAAAGCGCCGTGGACTACCACCCACAAGTCAGCTCCAACCGTAACAGCAAGCTGTCGGCCGATGAAGACGTGAAGTTCGCGCGTGGTGGCTACTACCCTTCCGTGGACCTGGTTGCCGGTTACGGCCGCCAGCGCTCGGACAACGCCACTACCCGTGCAGCGGGTAATCACAACAAGGAAACCCTCAACTACACCCAGTCCGAGCTGCGCCTGCGGCAGATGATCTTCGACGGCTTCAACACCGCGAATGAAGTGGGCCGCACCGAGGCGGTCTCTACCTCCCGCGCCTATTACACCCAGGCCGTCGCCCAGGATGTCGCCCTGCGTGCAGTCGAGGTCTACCTGGAAGTGCTAAAACGCCGTGAACTGGTGACCTTGGCCAAGAACAACCTGCAAGCTCACCTGCGCGTCAACGACCAGATTGGCCTGCGCAACGAGCGCGGCGTCGGCAGCACCGCCGACCTCGACCAGTCCCGCGCCCGTCGCGCCCTGGCAGAAAACAACCTGGACACCGCCGAAGTCGACCTGGCCGATGCCGAGGCCAACTTCTTCAGTGTGATCGGCCGTGCCCCGGACGAGCTGGAAAGCCCGCAGACCATCAAGGGCGAGGTGCCAGGCACCCTCGAAGAAGCCCGCGATGGCATGCGTCAGAACAACCCGTACATCAAGTCTGCCCAGGCTGACGTCAACGCCGCCGAGAAGCAGTACGAAGTGGGCAAGTCGACCTTCTACCCACGCTTCGACGCCATTCTGGCAACTGGTGCCAACAACAACACCGGCGGCGAAAAAGGCCACAACAACAACGACTGGCAAGCTGGCGTGGAGATGAACTACAACCTGTTCCGCGGCGGCAGCGACAAGGCTCGCCTGCAGTCCGACGCGCACAAGATCAACCAGGCACTGGACATTCGCAACAACGCCCTGCGGGAGTTGACCGAGAACCTGAGCCTAGCGTGGAACGCCATGAACAACGCCAGCAAGCAGCTGCCAACTGCGCGTGAATACGCCGAGACCACCAAGCGTGTGCGTGCGGCCTACCAGGACCAGTTCGGCCTGGGCCAGCGCACCCTGCTGGACGTACTCGACAGTGAAAACGAGCTGTACAACGCCGACCGCCGCTACACCGAGGTGCGTTATACCGAAGAGTTCTCACGCTACCGCGTACTGGCGACCATGGGTGAATTGCTGAGCAAACAGCATATTTCGCTGCCGCCAGAGGCGCTGGCGACTACCGAAGTACGCACCGAGGCGCGTCTGCCTGAGATGCGTTGAGCGGGTTTGAGATAGCGGGGCCGCTTTGTGCTGCGAATGGGCTGCAAAGCAGCCCCAACCCTCACTCGCGGCCATGATTACGCTGAAACGTCTCTACCCCCATGGCCCTGATCTGCCCCTCGATCAACGCCTCGAACGGCGCCAGCAGTGCGTCAAAGCAGGTCGGTTGCTCCAACGTGTTCAACGCCCCGACCACCGCCTCGATCGTCGACACTGCACCCGCCTCCGGCGCTTTGCGCAACCGATAGCGCGAAGCCGCCACCTGCCCCAGCGTCACCCGTGGCAGCCCCCCCAGCAACGGGTTCAGGTACAGCAGCTTGCGCGCCTTGCGCCAGGTGCCGTCGGGTACGATCAGCAACAAAGGTTTGTCGCCCACCTCGCCATACGCTGTCAGCTCCTGCGCGTCATCGCCTGGGAACAGCAGCACCGGGTGGTATCCGGGGGTGGCGAGCAGGTCATGCAGGTCATCGAATACCTCCCCAATCCGCAGCTCGGCATTGTTCAGGCCAAGGGCAGCCAGGCGCGCCGTGTTCAGGGCGTGGGCAGTTTCACTGGGGTGCTGCAGCAGGACCACACGGGTACGGCTATCGAGCGCGGGAATCAATGGGCATAGGCAATGGTCGAGCGGGCGCTGGCAGCGCTCGCAGCGGGGTCTGGGCATGGCGGTCTCCTTGGCGGGGACAGTTTGCCACATAACCGGGGCCCGCTTTGCGGGCCCCGTGATTTCAGCGGTTGAACCTTTCAGCCAGGCTGTGCAGGTACTCCGCCATGCGCTCGAGGTCCTGGCTGATTTCCGCGCCTTGCCTGGCTTGCCCGGCACTCTGGTCGCACAGTTGGGCGATCCTCACGATCTGCTGGTTGATGTCTTCTGCCACATGGGTCTGCTGCTCCGATGCCGTGGCCATCTGCTGGCTCATGCCGGTGATGCGGCTGACCGCCTGGGCAATCCCGCTCAGCGCCGCCTGCACCGCCTCGACACTGTGCACACTGTCCCGGGAAATCTGCTCACCCCGGCTGGCAGTGCTGACCGCTCGCTCCGCCCCAGCCCTCAAGGAGGCGATGATATGGTGAATCTCTTCGGTCGAAGCGCGGGTACGCTGCGCCAACGACCGCACCTCATCAGCCACTACGGCGAACCCACGCCCTTGCTCACCGGCGCGCGCCGCTTCAATGGCAGCGTTAAGCGCCAGCAGGTTGGTCTGCTCGGCAATCGAAGTGATCACGTCGACCACGCTGCCAATCGACTGGGTCTGCTCGGCCAAGGCGTTGACCGCCTGACCAATGTCATTGACCGCATCGCTCATGCTGCCCATGGCTTGCAGGCTCTTCAGGGCCAGCTCGCTGCCCTGCTGCGCCAGCTGGTCGGCATCACCTGCCGCGTGTGCCGTGCTTTGCACGTTGTGGGTGACCTGCTGGATGGTTGCCGCCATCTGCGCGATAGCCGTGGCGGACTGGTCGGTCTCGCTGCGCTGCCGGTCGAGCATCTGCGCCTGGGCATCGGACAGGTCGGAAGATTGCGCCGCCCGCGACTTTACCCCGACCCCGGCATCCACCAGCCGGGTCAGGGCCGTTTGCAGGCGGGCTTCCTCGCTGATGATGGCCAGGTCGAGCTGGCCCTGCAGGCCCGGGTTGTCGCTGTAGGTCAGCGCCACCAACGGACTGGTAAAGGCCTTGGGATGCTCAGCCAACGTGCGGCGAATGGCCTGGTTCTGCCGGTGCTCGACCCAGTACCACGCCAGCAGCAGACTTGCCATCAGCACCGCAAGCGCGGCATAGGGTGGCAGCCAAAGGTAACCCGCCGCCGACAGCAGGCCGGCGCCGATCAGCGGCCAGCCATGGCCCAGGCCGTGCCCCAGGCGGGCAGCCCAAGGCACTGGGCTGCGGCCATCGCGCAAGCGCGCATACAGTGCCTCGGCGCGGCGGATCTGCTCGCGCGTGGGCACCGAGCGCACCGACTCGTAGCCACTGATCCGGCCCTGTTCGTATATCGCCGTGACGTAGGCGCTTACCCAGTAGTAATCGCCGTTCTTCGCCCGGTTCTTGACTATGCCCATCCAGGGTTTGCCCTGTTTGATGGTTTCCCACATGTGGCCAAACACTGCCGGCGGCATGTCCGGGTGGCGCACCAGGTTGTGCGGTTGGCCGACCAGCTCGTCGTAGGTAAAGCCGCTGATCGCCACAAAGGCGTCGTTGCAGTAGGTGATTCGGCTGTCGAGGTCAGTCGTGGAAATAAGGCGTTGATCGCCGGGGAAGGTTCTTTCGTGCTCAGTGACGGGCAAATTCATGCGCATCTTGGGCGATCCTTGCAGGATGAAATGAGGGGAAATCATCAGCGCAAATTGATATGTAGCAGAGCGCTATCAGGTTAGCGGCCAGCGTTTACCGGAATTTAACCCCCTCCCGACGGAATGCATGAATGCGTCGCATCTCAGCCCACGTTGAGCTGGCTTTTCAGCAGGTCACGGAAGGTCTGGATCAACGGTTCACGGCTGCGACCGCGACGAATGATCAGCGAGAACGGGGCCTGGTAACCAAAGGTCGACGGCGACAGCACGCGCAAATCACCTTTGTCGACCCAGGCCTGGGCGTAGTGCTCGGGCAGGTAGCCGATGTAGGCCCCGGAAAGGATCAGGATCAGCTGCGCCTCCATGCTTTCAACCGTCGCGGCACTGTGCTTGAAGCCATGCCGGGCCAGTTCGGCCTGGCTCCAGTAACCACGCCCGACCATGCGCTGCTGGGTCACCACCTGCTCGGGGATGCGCCGCTCGGCATACAACGGGTGGCGGCTGCTGCAGTACAGCCAGTGCTGTTCGCGGTACAACGGCTGGTAGAGCAAGCCGCTCATCCGCGAAGAAAACGCGCCGATGGCCAGGTCCAGGCGGTTGTCCTGCACACCCAGTTGCAGCTCGTAGGGGCTGGACACCGACAGGTGCAGGTGCACCGCTGGGTGCTCCTGGCTGTAGGCACCGATGGCTTCGGCCAGCGGCAAGGCGCGGTCACCGACAGTGGAGTCGATCACCCCAAGGTTGAGGGTGCCACGCAATTCACCCTTGAGGGCGGCGGCATACTGCTCGAAACCGTCCAGCTCGGCCAGCAGGCGCAGGGTTTCCTGATGGAACAGCTCGCCCTTGCTGGTAAGGCTGAAGCCGCCCCGACCACGGTGGCACAGCACGATACCCAAAGCACCCTCCAGCTGGCTCATGTAGGTACTGATGGCCGAGGTCGACAGGTTCAGCTCGCGCTGGGCGTTGGCAAAGCCCTGGTGGCGCACCACGCTGATGAAGATGCGCAGCAGTTTCAGGTCGGGCAAGGTCGAGGCCATGGTGCAACGGTTCCACAAGGGTATGTGCGCGCAGTCTAACTGCTCCACACGCCTTTAGTTCAGAAAATCCTGAACTAAGTATTTGTCGGTAGCGATTCTTCCCGGGCACTACCTTGAGCAGACTTGGCCGAAATGTCCCTGCCCGCCGGCAAACCACACATGAATGGCGCGCGGCGGCACAGGTTCGAACAAACACAACAATCGACCGACTGATGAGGCCCACCGTGGACAAGACTCTCCACCAACCACTGGGCGGCAACGAAATGCCGCGTTTCGGCGGCATCGCCACCATGCTCCGCCTCCCCCACCTGCAAAGCGCCGCAGGCCTGGATGCTGCCTTCATCGGCGTGCCACTGGATATCGGTACCTCGCTACGCTCCGGCACCCGCTTCGGCCCACGGCAGATCCGCGCCGAATCGGTGATGATCCGCCCGTACAACATGGCTACCGGTGCCGCCCCGTTCGACTCGCTGTCGGTCGCCGATATCGGCGATGTGGCAATCAACACCTTCAATCTGCTGGACGCCGTGCGCATCATTGAAGAAGCGTATGACGAGATCGTCGAGCACAACGTCATTCCCATGACCCTGGGGGGCGATCACACCATCACCCTGCCGATCCTGCGTGCGCTGCACAAAAAACACGGCAAGATCGGTCTGGTGCACATCGATGCCCACGCCGACGTCAACGACCACATGTTCGGCGAGAAAATCGCCCACGGCACCACCTTCCGCCGCGCCGTGGAAGAAGGCCTGCTGGACTGTGAGCGCGTGGTGCAGATCGGCCTGCGCGCCCAGGGCTACACCGCCGATGACTTCAACTGGAGCCGTCGCCAGGGCTTCCGCGTGGTCCAGGCCGAAGAGTGCTGGCACAAGTCGCTGGAGCCCCTGATGGCCGAAGTGCGGGAAAAAGTCGGCGGTGGCCCGGTTTACCTGTCTTTCGACATCGATGGCATCGACCCGGCCTGGGCGCCCGGTACCGGAACCCCGGAAATCGGCGGCTTGACCACCATCCAGGCGATGGAGATCATTCGCGGCTGCCACGGCCTGGACCTGATCGGCTGTGACCTTGTCGAAGTCTCCCCGCCTTACGACACCACCGGCAACACCTCGCTGCTCGGTGCCAACCTGCTGTTCGAGATGCTCTGCGTGCTACCTGGCGTGGTGCGTCGCTAATACCGCTCTACCCCGGCAGGAGCCATGAGGGAGGGCCACTGAGGCCCGCCAACACAAGAAAAGACCGCCGGGCGCCGTGCAAACGCCCGCGCGGTCGATCTCGCCATAATAAAGATAATCGGGAGACCCCCAATGGCCTTGGACATCATTGTTGTAATGATCTACACCGCTGGCATGCTAGGGCTTGGCTGGTATGGCATGCGACGCGCGAAAACCCATGAAGACTACCTGGTAGCCGGGCGCAATCTCGGCCCGGTGCTGTACATGGGCACCATGGCCACCACCGTACTCGGTGGCGCCTCCACCGTCGGCACCGTGCGCCTGGGCTACGTCCACGGCATTTCCGGCTTCTGGCTGTGCGCAGCCCTTGGCCTGGGCATCATCGCCATCAACCTGTTCCTCGCCAAACCGCTGCTGCGCCTGCGCATCTTCACCGTGACTCAGGTGCTGGAGCAACGCTACAACCCCACCGCACGCCAGGCGAGCGCCGTCATCATGCTGGCTTACGCGCTGATGATTGGGGTCACCTCGACCCTGGCCATGGCCACCGTCCTGCAGGTGCTGCTGGACCTGCCGTTCTGGGCTTCTCTGATGCTCGGCGGCGGCGTGGTAGTGCTGTACTCGACCATCGGTGGCATGTGGTCGCTGACCCTGACCGATATCGTCCAGTTCGTGATCAAGACCGTCGGCCTGATGTTCATCCTGCTGCCAGTGTGCCTGTACAAGGCCGGTGGCTGGGACACCCTGGTGGCCAAATTGCCAGCGGCCAGCTTCCAGCTGACTACCATTGGCTGGGACACCATCATCACTTACTTCCTGATCTACTTCTTCGGCATCCTCATCGGCCAGGACATCTGGCAACGGGTGTTCACCGCCCGTGACGAAAAGGTCTGTCAGCGTGCCGGTACCACCGCTGGTGTGTACTGCGTGCTGTATGGCCTGGCCTGTGCTGCGATCGGCATGGCTGCGCACGTGCTGATGCCCGACCTGGCCAACCCGAACAACGCCTTTGCCGAGATGATCAAGACCACCCTGCCCGATGGCATCCGTGGCCTGCTGATGGCCGCGGCCCTGGCGGCGATGATGTCCACCGCCAGTGCCGGCCTGCTGGCTGCCTCGACCACCGTGACCGAAGACCTGCTGCCCAAGCTGCGTGGCGGCAAGCAGTCGAGCCTGGGTACCAGCCGCCTGTTCACCCTGCTCACTGGCCTGGTGGTGCTGGGCATCGCGCTGGTGGTGAATGATGTGATCAACGCCCTGACCCTGGCTTATAACCTGCTGGTCGGCGGCATGCTGATCCCGCTGATCGGGGCGATCTTCTGGAAGCGTGCGACCACCGCAGGCGCGATTGCCAGCATGTCGCTGGGCTTTGCCACCGCCCTGCTGTTCATGTTCCTGGACGGGCTGGAGGCCAATACGCCGATCTACTACAGCCTGGCGGTAGGGCTGGTGAGCTTTGTAGTGGTGAGCCTGGTGTCGCGCAAGTCGGTGGCGGCGGTGAAGCTGGCCTGACCGTTGTACCGGCCCTTTCGCTTGTAGGAGCGGGCTTGCCCGCGAGAGGGCCAGTACAGGCAATAGACAATCAACAGGCACAAAAAGGCCGCTGCACACACTCGGGTGCAGCGGCCTCTGTCGTTAATCAGCGACGACGCGATTGACGTTTGCGCTGCTCTTCATCAGTCGGGATCGGCACCGGCTGCAAGGGTGGTGGAATCAGCCCCAAGGCGACGGCCAGGTCGTGGAGCCAGTTTGACAGTGGTTTATTCATAATGCCCCCTTGACGGGTCAGCCTCACGGCAAATCAATCCTGCGATGTTTCATACAGATCATAGCCCGATGTCCTGTATTACGCATTCCTCTGTTCCTACAGATAAGGGCCATTTTGACGCGGATCAAGCCGTGGCGGTGGATTCCGACGACTGGTTAATCGTTTCGCTTTGTTGCAGGTCGATCCATGCCTGCAGATTAGCCCCGCGCATGCCCTGGCGCCACATCAGCCAGGTGACCGCCTGATCGAAAGGAGCCTGCAGCGGGTGCACCCTCACCCGGTCACGGCCAGGCAGGCTGTCGAGCATCGACTGGGCCATCATCGCCACACCCGCGCCCGCGATCACACAGGCCAACATGCTTTGATATGACTCGATCTCCATCACCCGCCCCATCGGCGTATGGGCATGGGCATACCAGGCCTCCAGGCGCATGCGGTATGAGCAGCCCTGGCGGAAGGTGAACACCGCCTTGCCCGCCACGTCCTTGGCGGTGCGTACCGCCAGGTGCTCGGGGCTGGTGATCAGTACCAGTTGCTCATCGCACAGCGGCACGCCATCAAGCCCGGCAAGGCTCGGTGGCCCGTCCACAAGAGCAGCATCCAGGGTGTGGTTCAGCAGCCCCTCAAGCAACTCGCCGCTGGGTGCTGCACGCACTTGCAGGTTCACCTTCGGGTAAGCCTGGTGATAGCGCGCCAGCAACCCCGGCAGGTGGGTCGCCGCCGTGCTGTACATGGTCCCCAGTACGAAGTCACCAGCCGGCTGACCGCCACGCACGGCGGCCAGCGCTTCGTCGCGCAAGGCTGACATGCGGTTGGCATAGTCCAGCAGCACCTTGCCTGCTGGCGACAACTGAAGGCGCTGGCGTTCGCGCAGGAACAGTTCGACGCCCAACTGCTCCTCGAGCTGGCGCAGGCGCGTGGAGAGGTTTGATGGCACCCGGTGCAGACGCTCTGCGGCGCGGGTAACCGAGCCTTCCTCGGCCACGGCCTGAAAGATGCGCAGTTGGCTGAACTCCATAGCATTCTCCAAAACAGAATAACTTGATCATCATTATTCAATTTTATTGAAAATCAAACCGTCCTAACCTGCCATCCATCGCTTATATCCGCGCAGGAGACCTGTCATGTCGCCACTCATTCAACTGCTCGCCAGCGCCGTGGCGCTGATGATGGCCATGGGCATCGGCCGTTTCGCCCTCACCCCGCAACTGCCGCAACTGATTGCCGAAGGCCAGTTCGACCTGACAGTCGCCGGGCTGGTCGCGGCGGCCAATTACCTTGGCTACTTCGTGGGTGCGGTGGACGCCATGTTCGCCCGCTCGCCAGGCCAGGTACGCCTGCGCCTGCATGGGGGGCTGTGGCTGTGTGTGCTGCTGACCCTGGCCTCATGGGCTGCCGACGGCTTCTGGGGCCACCTGCTGCTGCGCTTTGGCACCGGCGTAGCCAGCGCCTGGGTGCTAGTGATGATCACCAGCCTCAGCCAGCAAGTAGCTAATGCCCACAACCGCCAACGCCTGGGAGCGCTGGTATTCGCCGGGCCCGGCCTGGGTATTGCAGTGACCGGGCTACTGGCACTGGCCGCACATGTACAGGGGCTGGGCTCGGCAGCGCTGTGGCTGATCTATGCCGTGGCTGCCCTGGTGATGCTGTTGGCCGTGCGGCCGTGGTTGCCACGGGCATTGCAAGCGGCACCGGCTCAGTCGCCAGTGCGACAAGGCCCGACGCGCAGTGTCGGCACTGGCCGCCTGGGGTTGGTGTATGGCCTGTATGGCATGGGCTACATCCTGCCGGCCACCTTTCTGTCACAGATGGCCAATCAGCAGTTTCGCGGGCAGTGGCTGGCTGACCTGTTCTGGCCGGCGTTTGGCCTTGCGGCGGCGCTGGGCGTCTTGCTGGTGAGCGTGCGCCGTGGTGGCCACACTTCAGCCTGGCTGACTGCCACCCTGTGGCTGCAAGGGCTGGGTGTGCTGGCCTGCCTGATGGGTGGAGGGATCGGGCTGGCGCTGGGTGTTGCGCTGTGTGGCGGGCCGTTCCTGGCCTGCATGCAACTGGTCATGCAACGCTCGCGCGAGTTGGCGCCAAATGCCACACAGCGCAATGCCGGGCTGCTGACCGCGTGCTTTGCCTTGGGGCAGTTGAGTGGGCCGCTGCTGGCCGCGCTCAGCAGCCATTACAGCGGCGGGCTGCAACCCGCATTGATGCTGGCGACGGGCGGGTTGGTGGTGGCTGGAGTGTTGGTCCAACTGCACGGTAATGCACAGCAGGGAAGCGCCTGTCAGGCCAAGGTTGCATCCTGAGTCGATGTAGCCTGTTCCGGCCGCCCGCGAAGGGGCCGGAACAGGCAATCCATCACCCTACCAACCGCCGCAATTGTTGTTTCACCCAAGGCTCGGCACTTACCAGGATCACCCCCAGCAACACCATCAACGCCCCGACCACGAAATTCGCACTGAGCGGCTCATCCAGCAGCAATACACCAAAGGTCACCCCAAATAACGGGGTAATGAAGGAAAACACCGCGAGGTTCGACGCCAGGTACTTACGCAGCAACCAGAACCAGGTGAGGTAGCTGATGAATGAGACTACAATCCCCTGGAACAACACGCTGCCCATCGCCAGCGGCGTCAGCGACACCGCGCCGATCTGCCCGCTGACCAGGGCAATCAGCAGCAGCCCGGCAAACCCGACCGCCAGCTGATAGAACAGGGTCAAGGTTGCCGGCGCCTCCGATAGCCGTGAGCAACGCACCACCACCGTAGTCGCGCCCCAGGCCAGCCCGGCGATCACGCCAAAGGCATCACCCAGCAAGGTGCGGCTGTCCATGTCCTCGAACGAAGTGCCACCGGCAAAGGCCATGGCAATGCCGCCGAAGGCCAGCAGAATGCCCAGCCATTGCAGCAGCCGCAAGCGTTCACTGGCTAGCCGAAAATGCAGGCCCAAGGCGGTAAATACCGGCGCGGTGTAGAGGAATACCGACATGTGCGCCGCCGACGTCAGTTTCAGTCCTTCGGCAATGAACAGAAACTCCACCCCGAACAGCCCGCCCGCCACCACCCCTGCGCGCCAGGTGCTGCCGACCTGCTCCCAGCCTCCCCGCCAGCACAGCATCAGGCCTACCAGTACAGCGGCAATGCCATTGCGCAGTGCTGCCTGCATCACCGGGGCGATGTCGACGGCAGCGGTCTTGATCAGTACCTGCTGGCAGCCCCAGATCAGGCAAAGGCCCAGCATTACCTGGAAGGCAAAGGCGTCAGGGTTCTTGCGGACCGCGCTCATAAGCGGGCCTCTGGGGTGATCGTAGGCATGGGCAAGGCTCGGCAGCGTTCAGGAGCTACCGATTATCGGGTTTCGAGCGCTGCACTTGCCAGCCTTAAAACGACCTCAAGCAATCTGTGCCTTCGCAGATACCTGTTCGAATGTCGTTTCGTCCAGCGCATCCTCCTGCTCATCCAGCACCTGCCGCGGGTGCTCGAAGCCGGGGATGCTGCTGTCGATCAGGCTCATCAAGCGCGAGCCGCGTTCGGTCAGGACGAAGTTTTCGCCATTGCCGCCGTCCTCTTCAGGCCGGCATTCAATGAATCCGCGCTCGAATAGCAGCTTTTCATACTCGCATGCACGGGTTTTCAGGTGATCCACGTCACCCACCGGCTCACCCTTGGCGGCCAATGCCGCAGCATGCTGTTCGGCATAAGGGCGGGGCGTGAAGCTGTGACCGGCGCCGTTCTGCACTTCGTGCAGCAAGCGTTCGATCAGGTCCCAGTCGTAGGTGATGCTCATGGCTACGGGCTCCTGCTGTGGACGAAAGGGGTACACAGGTTGGGACCTGCCAGGGTTGCCAAGCGTTCCGAAGCGCTTAGCGCTGGCGTTGTTGCGCTTGCATGTACTGGCGCAGCAACTGATTGATCCGGGTCTGGTAGCCGCTACCCTGCTCCTTGAACCAGGCGAGGACATCTGAGTCCAGTCGAATGGTCACCGTCTGCTTGGCGGGAACGCGCAGCTCGGCCTGGCGGAAAAAGTCCTGGTCCAGTTCAGGGATATCTGATGTGTCGATATCCTTGTCGTCCTGTCGGGCCAGGCGGCTCCAGTCAGTTCTCGATGATTTGGTCATAGTACCTGGCCTCCCGTTTGGTGGCTTTTCTTGCAGAAATGATGCGTATCACCTCACCCCGCCTCTCCGTGTACACGACGACACCTATCAGCGCCTTTAGCCATCCTAGGCTGACCCAACGTTCTTCAGCACATTCCACATCCTCATCACGCCGGATCAGCATGGGATGGTTGAACATGTCAGGAACGTCGGCAAAGTCGATGCCGTGCTTGCGGATATTGCTCTGGTTTTTCCCTTCGTCCCATTCAAAGAACATGGGACGACCTGTATTTACAGCTGTACATACAATACCCCCTCTTTTCCTTCGAGACTAGAGCGATGTAGCGTGCTGCTCAACGGCGCTGGAGAGATACGGGAGCGTTTCAGAAACGGACTACCACCACCAAAGAATCTTCCATCGGTCGCAAGCCCTGAACTTCCCTGCCCCCACAGCCCTCCACCGGGCATCACCACCGCCGGAGGTTGAAAGGATGAAACCGCTACTGCCCATAGCCTGTGCCACTGCCCTGCTCTGCGCCCTGCCCGCTTGGGCCTGCACACCTGAAGAAGCAACACAAAAACGTGAGGAGTTGGCCGGGCTGGTCACTCAGTTGACCGAGCAGAACCCGCAAAAGGCCAAGGAGATCAATGATGAGCTCCAGGGGATGGATCTGGGGACGGCGAGCAAGGACTTGCCCGACAAGTGTCAGCTGATCGACCAGCGGATCAAGGAGTTGAAGCAGGCAGAGAAAAAGGCGGAGTGATCGTTCGTCGCCTGCGCACGCCCTTCGCAGATGCGAGTTTGCGTCGCTTCTGCAAAGGGCCGGCGTGAGTCTTATTCAGCAGCAGGCTTGCGCTTCTTCAGCGGTGCCAGGCCGTCAGCACTGGCCAGGGGCGCGTTGGCCTTCGGCTTGGCAGTAGGCTTGCGCTTGGCGGCAGCTTTCTTATCGCCAGTTTTCTTCTCGACCTTTTTCTTCTTGCTGCCGGCCGCCTTGCCCGAGGCCTTGACTTTCTTCGGCCCGTTGTAGGTGCCCTTCACTTCCTTGATGACCCGGCGTTCGAACTGCTGCTTGAGGTAGCGCTCGATGCTCGACATCAGGTTCCAGTCGTTGTGGGTGATCAGCGAGATCGCCAGGCCTTCACCACCGGCACGGCCGGTACGGCCCACACGGTGGACGTACTCGTCACCGCTGCGTGGCATATCGAAGTTGATCACCAGGTCCAGGCCGTCGATATCCAGGCCACGGGCTGCCACGTCGGTCGCCACCAGCACTTTGGAGCTGCCCTGTTTGAAGCGCTCGATGGCCAGCTTGCGGTCCTTCTGGTCCTTTTCGCCATGCAGCACGAAAGCCTTCACATCCTTGGCCACCAGGTGACCGTAGATACGGTCGGCCATGGCGCGGGTGTTGGTGAAGATAATTGCCTTGTCGAAGGTTTCGTTGGCCAGCAACCACTGCGCGATCTGCTCTTTATGCTGGTCGTGGTCGGCGGTGATGATCTGCTGGCGGGTGCCTTCGGCCAGTTGCGAGACACTGTTGAGCATCAGGTGCTCAGGGTCTTTCAGCACTTTGCCGATGATGTCGCGCAGGGCTGCGCCACCCGTGGTGGCCGAGAACAGCAAGGTCTGCTCGCGGTTCTCGCACTCCTTGCACAGGCGCTCCATGTCTTCGGCAAAGCCCATGTCGAGCATGCGGTCGGCTTCGTCCAGAATCAGGACCTGCACGTGGGACAGGTCGAGGTTGCCGGCATTGAGTTGCTCGAGCAGGCGACCCGGGGTGCCGATCAGCACGTCGGGCACCTTGCGCAGCATGGCGGCCTGTTCCTTGAAGTCTTCGCCGCCAGTCACCAGGCCCGACTTGATGTAGGTGAACTGCGAGAACAGCTGCACCTGCTTGAGGGTTTGCTGGGCCAGTTCACGGGTCGGCAGCAGGATCAACGCGCGAATCTCGACACGCGGGCCGCTGAGGTCGACCAGACGGTTGAGCAGCGGCAGTACGAAGGCCGCCGTCTTGCCGCTGCCGGTCTGCGCAGTCACACGCAGATCACGCCCTTGCAGGGCCAGGGGGATGGCCGCGGCCTGCACCGGGGTTGGCTCGACAAATTTAAGCTCGGCCACGGCTTTAAGCAGGCGTTCATGCAGGGCGAATTGGGAGAACACGGAGGTAACCTCAGACAAGTGCGGGAAATTCAGTTGCATAGGGTAACGTTTTCTGCCGCCTTAGCCGAATTTCTTTTGGCAACTTTGTCGCTATCCGCGCTCTAATACAGCTTCGTTTCGCAACAAGACTGTACGCAAGCCCATGGATATCCAACAAATCTGGCGTGATTCCCTCGACCTGTGGGGCACCCTCGATCAACATCCAATGCTGCACGCCGCCATCGGTCTGGCGGCACTGCTGCTCATTTCCCTGATAGTCGGCCGCCTGGCGCGCTTCCTGGTACTGCAAGGCGGGCGCCTGTTGGCCCGTCAGCATGCGCTGAAGTGGCTGGACGACCTGCGCCACAACAAGGTGTTCCATCGCCTGGCACAAACGACCCCGTCACTGGTGCTGCAATTCGGCCTTAAGCTGGTACCCGAGCTGTCCGACACCGCCCAGCACTTCCTCGGCAATGTCGCCCTGGCCTTTACCCTGCTGTTCATGACCATGGCGCTGTCATGCCTGCTGGATGCCCTGCTCGACATCTATGCCCGCACCGAACACGCCCGCACCCGCTCGATCAAGGGTTACGTGCAGCTGGCCAAGCTGATGTTGTGGATCTTCGCCTCGATCGTCATCGTCGCCACCCTGATCGACCGCTCGCCGCTGTTACTGCTGTCCGGCCTGGGTGCAATGTCGGCAGTGCTGCTGTTGGTGTACAAGGACACCCTGCTGTCATTCGTCGCCAGCGTGCAGTTGACCAGCAACGACATGCTGCATGTGGGTGACTGGATCGAAATGCCGCAGGTAGGCGCCGATGGCGACGTGGTGGACATCACCTTGCACACGGTGAAAGTGCAGAACTTCGACAAGACCCTCGTTTCCATCCCCACCTGGCGCCTGATGAGCGAGTCATTCCGCAATTACCGCGGCATGCAGCAATCCGGTGGCCGACGCATCAAGCGCAGCCTGTTCATCGACGCCGGCGACGTACGCTTTCTCTCCCGCGAAGAAGAGCAGCGCCTGAGCCAGGTGCGGCTGCTGGGTGACTACCTGACCGCCAAGCGCCAGGAACTGCAGAGCTGGAACGAGGCGCTGGGGCCGGTGGCGGAGCTGTCAGCCAACCGCCGCAAGCTGACCAATATCGGTACCTTCCGTGCCTTTGCCCTGGCTTACCTGCAGAACCACCCCAACGTACACAAGAACATGACCTGCATGGTGCGGCAGATGCAGACCACGGCCGAAGGCGTGCCGCTGGAGATTTACTGCTTCACTACCACCACGGCGTGGGAAGAGTACGAGCGGATTCAAGGCGATATCTTCGACTACCTGCTGGCGGTGTTGCCGGAGTTTGGCCTGAGCCTGTATCAGCAGCCGAGTGGCAATGACATGCGGGTGGGGTTGGCCGGGCGTACGGCGGCGGAGCCGATGCTGCGTCGCATTGAAGATATGAGCGAGGCCTGAGATTGCCGGGGCTGCCTTGCAGCCCCCGGATCAAAGGGCGCGTCAGGCCTTGCCGGCCAGCGGCGCCTGTGCGCGCCCACCCAGGCGGCTCAGCCACACCGACGCCAGGATGATCCCCCCGCCGATGAATAGCCGCCCCAGCGGCTCGTGCTGGTTCCAGATCAACAGGTTCAGCAGCAGCCCTACCGGCACATGCAGGTTGTTCATGACCGCCAGCGTACCGCCAGAAACCAGGCATGCACCTTTGTTCCACCAGTACAGCCCCAGCGCCGTCGGGCACAGCCCCAGGAACAACAGCACCAGCCATTGCACATCCGTGCTCGGCAAGTGCTGAGTGTTGCCGAACAGCAAGAAGGCCGGCAGCACCACCAGCAACGCGCCGAGGTAAAAGTACCCGAAGCGGGCGTAGTGTGGCAGGTCACTGGGGTGGCGAGCGACCAGGTGGCGGTACAGCACCTGGCCAGCAGCATAGGTGAAGTTGGCCAGTTGCAGCAGCAGGAAGCCGATGAAGAACTCGCCGCTGATGCTGTCGAAGCGGATCACGGCGGCACCGGCCACGGCGACCAGCGCGGCCACTAGCGCCCAAGCGTTGAAGCGCCGGTTCAGGGCATCTTCGATCAAGGTCACGTGCAGCGGCGTGAGGATGGTGAACAGCAGCACCTCCGGTACGGTAAGCACCCGGAAGCTGAGGTACAGGCAGACATAGGTGATGCCGTACTGCAGCGCGCCAATCAGCAGCATGGAACGCATGAAGCGTGGCTCGACCTGGCGCCAGCGGGTCAGCGGCAGGAACACCAGGCCGGCCAGCAGCACCCTGGCGAGCACTGCGAAATAGCTGTCAACGTGCCCGGCCAGGTACTCGCCGATCAGGCTGAAGGAAAACGCCTGGATCAGCGCGACGATTATCAGGTAGCCCATGGTTGTCTCTCGTGAATCAAGGCCGCGACCTTAGCGGGTTGCGACGAATGAGTTCAACCATGAGGAATGTAGGGGCTGTAGCGGCCTCTTCGCGGGCACGCCCGCTCCCACAGGGACCTGCTATATCTTCCGGCGAATGGAGGCCATGTAGGTGCGGGTTTACCCGCGAAGAGGCCAGCACTGATGCCCTAAAAATCCCAGGCATAAAAAAGCCCGGCCATACAGGCCGGGCAGGTACACCCAAAGGAGCAAAAACAGGTGTCAGGGTTGGGAATTCGTGAAACCTCAGGCCACCGCCGCCAGCTTGGCCTTGGCCTGGCTGACGCCCTTCTCGTGGAACTCGCCGCTCATGTTCAAGCCTTCGGCATGGATGAAGTCGACATCGTGGATGCCGATGAACGCCATCACCTGGCGCAGGTACGGTTCCTGGTGGTCACTGCTGGCGCCAGCATGGATGCCGCCACGGGCAGTCAGGACGATGGCGCGCTTGCCGGTCAGCAGGCCTTGCGGGCCTGTCGGGGTGTACTTGAAGGTGATACCCGCACGCAGCACGTGGTCCAGCCAGGCTTTCAGGGTGCTGGGGATGGTGAAGTTGTACATGGGCGCCGCCATCACCAGCACGTCGGCAGCCAGCAATTCATCCGTCAGTTCGTTGGAACGGGCCAGGGCCTCCAGTTCGGCGGCGGTGCGCTGTTCTTCAGGCTTCATCCAGCCACCCAGCAGATTGGCGTCCAGGTGCGGCACCGGGTTTACGGCCAGGTCACGCACGCTGATCTGATCGGCTGGGTGAGCGGCCTGCCATTGCTGGATGAAATCTTTGGTCAGCTGACGGGAAACGGAATCCTGCTGGCGGGCGCTGCTTTCGATGATCAGTACGCGGGACATGGGGTGCCTCCATCGGCAAAAAAGGGTGCGATTCGATGGAGGTGAGATTAAGGCTTGACCTATCGATAAAAAAGCGTAAAAAGTGGGTCCAATCTATCGATTAATCAGTTTATTCCGCACTGCAGTTCAAGGCGATGCGCAGTTTGATGATTTGCCGATTGAATTTGGCGGTGACATCGACGCTTTTACCCGCCGGTACGTTCACCCGGCGCACCCGCGGTGCCTCCGGGCCATTGCGAAAGGTCACCTTGCACGCCGCCGGGACCTGCCCATAGTTGTTGAGGGTGATGGCGCCAATGTCATAGGCCGTGTCATAGGCGGTGTAGTCGAGCTTGACCCCGGTCAGCTCCTTCTCCACATCGATGGGATAAGCCATGGCCCCGAGGGGCAGGCACATCAGTATTGCCGCACAATATTTCTTCATGGGCCGCTCTCCTTGAAAGAGCGCAGCTTAGGACAACAGGAGCGAAAGATGAAAGCGCCGCGCGTAACCCTTGACCAGTGGCGAACCCTGCAAGCAGTGGTCGATCACGGCGGGTTTGCCCAGGCCGCCGAGGCCTTGCACCGCTCGCAGTCATCGGTCAGCTACACCGTGGCCCGCATGCAGGAGCAACTGGGCGTGCCGCTGCTGCGCATCGATGGGCGCAAGGCGGTGCTGACCGAGGCCGGCAATGTGCTGCTGCGCCGCTCGCGCCACCTGGTCAAACAGGCCAGCCAGCTCGAAGACCTGGCCCACCACATGGAACAAGGCTGGGAAGCCGAGGTGCGCCTGGTGGTCGATGCCGCCTACCCCAGTGCCCGCTTGGTGCGCGCGCTGGCTGCGTTCATGCCGCAAAGCCGCGGCTGCCGGGTGCGCCTGCGTGAAGAGGTGCTGTCTGGCGTGGAGGAAGTGATGCACGAAGGCATCGCCGATCTGGCCATCAGCAGCTACAGCATCGGCGGCTACCTGGGTGCCGAATTGAGCGCCGTGGAGTTCATCGCCGTCGCCCACCCCGAGCACAGCCTGCACCGCCTGGGACGTGAACTGACCTTCCAGGACCTGGAAAGCCAGCTGCAGGTGGTGATCCGCGATTCCGGCCGCGCCCAACCGCGTGACGTGGGCTGGTTGGGCGCCGAGCAGCGCTGGACCGTCGGCAGCCTGGGCACCGCCGCCACCTTTGTCAGCAGCGGCCTGGGCTTTGCGTGGCTGCCCCGTCACATGATCGAGCGCGAGCTGCGCGAAGGCGTACTAAAGCCATTGCCGCTGGATCAGGGTGGCAGCCGCCACCCACTGTTCTACCTTTATTCGAGCAAAGAGAAGACCCTGGGACCGGCCACGCAGATTCTCATCGACCTGCTGCGCAATTTCGACACCGCGCCACTGGACGTGCCCTTCGCAGCCCCCCCGCAAGCCTGAGAGGACCGCGCCCATGGCCTATTTCGAACACGAAGGATGCACGCTGCATTACGAGGAATATGGCCAGGGCGAACCCCTGGTGTTGCTGCACGGCCTGGGCTCCAGCTGCCAGGACTGGGAGTTGCAGGTGCCGGTGCTCAGCCGCCACTATCGGGTGATCCTCATGGACATCCGCGGCCACGGTCGCTCCGACAAGCCCTCTGACGGTTACCAGATCGCCACCTTCAGTGCCGACCTGCTGGCCCTGCTCGAGCACTTGCACACAGGGCCGGTGCACTTCGTCGGCCTGTCCATGGGCGGCATGGTCGGCTTCCAGTTTGCCGTCGACCACCCGCAATGGTTGCGCAGCCTGTGCATCGTCAACAGCGCCCCCGAGGTCAAGCGCCGCACCCGCAGTGACTGGGCGTGGTGGCTCAAGCGCTGGAGCCTGGCGCGCATCCTCAGTGTCGAAACCGTCGGCAAGGGGCTGGCCGAGCGGCTGTTCCCCAAGCCACAACAAGCAGACCTGCGGCACAAGATGGCCCAGCGCTGGGCGCGCAACGACAAACGCGCCTACCTCAAGAGCTTCGACGCTATCGTCGACTGGGGCGTGCAGGAACGCATCGGGCAGATCCACTGCCCTACTCTGGTGATCGCCGCCGACCACGATTACACGCCGATACAACTCAAAGAGCGCTACGTCGCCCTAATACCCAACGCCAGGCTGGTCGTCGTCGACGATTCCCGGCACGCTACACCCCTCGATCAACCCGAGGTCTTCAACCAGACCCTGCTGCAGTTCCTCGCAGCCGTTTCCACCTCTCAAGGATCTTTGAGCCCATGCTGAAAAAACTCCTGCTCACCGCCTGCTCGGTCGCCTTCGCCACCAGTGTCATGGCTTCCGACAAGACCCCGCACGTCATGCTGGACACCAGCTTCGGCCAGGTCGAAATCGAGCTGAACGCCGAGAAGGCACCGATCAGTACCAAGAACTTCCTGGAGTACGTCGACAGCGGCTTCTACAACAACACCATCTTCCACCGCGTGATCCCGGGGTTCATGGTCCAGGGCGGCGGTTTCACTGACCAGATGGTGCAGAAGAACACCAACGACCCAATCAAGAACGAGGCCAGCAACGGCCTGCAGAACACCCGCGGCACCCTGTCGATGGCGCGCACGTCCAACCCGAACTCAGCCACCAGCCAGTTCTTCATCAACGTCGCCGACAACGACTTCCTCAACCCGGGCCGCGACGCCGGTTATGCGGTGTTCGGCAAAGTGACCAAGGGCATGGAAGTGGTCGACCAGATCGTCAACTCGCCCACCACCATCAAAAAAGGCATGCGCGACGTACCGGCCGATCCGGTCTATATCAAGTCCGCCAAACGTATCGACTGACTGCAGGCTTCACAAGGATGTGAAACCGCCTGAGGGTCGGACGAACAGGAGTGTTGTCGACCATGCTGTACCGTCGTTTCGAAAGACTGATCGATATTTTCCGCGCGGCACCGAGCGAAGCCCCCCCGAGCACGGTGTGGCCGTTCTATCTGTACTACCTGCGCCAGGTATGGCCTGCTTTTCTCGCGCTGCTGGTGGTTGGCCTGTTCGCCTCGCTGATCGAGGTGGCGATGTTCAGCTACCTCAGCCGCATCATCGACCTGGCCCAGGGTACGCCCAATGCCAACTTCTTCAGCGAGCACAGCGGCGAGCTGATCTGGATGCTGGTGGTGATCCTGCTGCTGCGGCCAGTGTTCTTCGGCCTGCATGACCTGCTGGTGCACCAGACCATCAACCCTGGCATGACCAGCCTGATCCGCTGGCAGAACCATACCTACGTGCTCAAGCAGAGCCTGAACTTCTTCCAGAGCGACTTTGCCGGGCGCATTGCCCAACGCATCATGCAGACCGGCAACTCGCTGCGCGACTCCGCCGTGCAGGCCGTGGACGCGTTATGGCATGTGCTGATCTACGCCATTACGTCGCTGGTGTTGTTTGCCGAGGCCGACTGGCGCCTGATGCTGCCGCTGCTGATGTGGATCATCGGCTACATCGCCGCGCTCTGCTACTTCGTGCCGAGGGTGAAGGAACGCTCGGTGATTTCTTCCGACGCCCGCTCCAAGCTCATGGGGCGTATCGTCGATGGCTACACCAACATCGCCACCCTCAAGCTGTTCGCCCACACCGACTACGAACAGCAATACGCTCGCGAAGCAATCCGCGAACAAACCGAAAAAACCCAGCTGGCCTCACGGGTGGTCACCAGCATGGACGTGGTCATCACCACCCTCAACGGCCTGCTGGTGGCCACCACCACGGGCCTGGCGCTGTGGCTGTGGAGCCAGTCGCTGATCACCGTCGGCGCCATCGCCCTGGCCACTGGCCTGGTGATCCGCATCGTCAACATGTCAGGCTGGATCATGTGGGTGGTCAACGGCATTTTCGAGAACATCGGCATGGTGCAGGACGGCCTGCAGACCATCGCCCAGCCGGTCACCGTCACCGACAGGCCCAATGCGCCGGCACTGAAGGTCAGCCGCGGCGCGGTGCGTTTCGATGACGTCGACTTCCATTACGGCAAGGCTGCCAATGTCATCGAAGGGCTCAACCTGGACATCCGCCCTGGTGAGAAAATTGGCTTGATCGGCCCATCAGGGGCAGGCAAGTCGACCCTGGTCAACCTGCTGTTACGCCTGTACGACGTGCAGGGTGGGCGCATCCTGATCGACGGCCAGGACATTGCCGAGGTCAGCCAGGCCAGCTTGCGTGCGCAGATCGGCATGATCACCCAGGACACCTCGCTGTTGCACCGTTCGATCCGCGACAACTTGCTGTATGGTCGCCCAGATGCCAGCGAGGCGGAATTGATCGAAGCCGTGCGCCGTGCCCGCGCCGACGAGTTCATCCCGCAACTGTCGGATGCCCAGGGGCGTACCGGCTTCGATGCCCATGTGGGGGAACGCGGGGTCAAGTTGTCGGGCGGTCAGCGTCAGCGTATCGCCATTGCCCGGGTCCTGTTGAAGAATGCGCCGATCCTGATCATGGACGAGGCCACTTCAGCGCTGGACTCGGAGGTGGAGGCTGCCATCCAGGAAAGCCTGGAGACGCTGATGCAGGGCAAGACGGTGATTGCCATCGCCCACCGGCTTTCCACCATTGCCCGTATGGACCGGTTGGTAGTGCTGGACAAGGGACGAATTGCCGAAAGTGGCAGCCACAGTGAGTTGCTGGAACAGCAAGGGCTGTATGCCCGGTTGTGGCACCACCAGACCGGGGGCTTTGTCGGGGTCGATTGACGCTTGCACCAGCCTCTTCGCGGGCTCGCCCGCTCCCACAGGATCACCACAGGCCTCAGAACTGTGCAATACCTGTGGGAGCGGGCAAGCCCGCGAAAAGGCCAGCACAGGCAACACAAAACGCTCAGTCCCGGCGGTAGGGCAACATCCCCCGCGCCTCCTCGGCATACCCCCTGACCCCTTCCCGTTCCTGCAGCAGAAAGTCCTCCACCGCCCGCCGCAACCCCGGATGCAGCAGGTAATGCCACGACCGCGTCAACACCGGCTCGAAACCGCGAATCAACTTGTGCTCCCCCTGCGCCCCGGCATCGAAACGCTGGTAACCCTCGGCAATGGCAAAGTCCATGCCCTGATAGAAACACGTCTCGAAATGCAGCCGGTCGAACTCATCCAGGCAGCCCCAGTAGCGGCCAAACAGGCTGTCACCGCCCACCAGGCTCAAGGCCATGGCCACATCTCGCCCACCCTGGCGGGCCATCACCACGCGCACAGCCTCGGGCATGCGTTCGGCCAGCAGGCTGAAAAACTCGCGGGTCAGGTAAGGCGCCCGACGGCGTACCGCATAGGTGTTGGCGTAACACAGGAAGACGAAGTCCCACTGTGCTTCATCCAGTTCGTCGCCCCGATACCAGCGAAAGTCAATGCCTTGCCCCGCCACCTGCTCGCGTTCCTTGCGCATCTGCTTGCGCTTGCGCGAGCTAAGACTGTCGAGAAAGTCCTGAAAGTCGCGGTAACCGTGATTGCGCCAATGAAACTGGCACCCCAACCGCTCCATCCACCCCGGCAAGCCAGCCATCTGCGCATCCAGCTGCGGGTCGGTGAAGTTGATGTGCGCCCCTGACAACCCACCCTTACCCAGGTATTCCGGTAGCGCCTGTAGCACCAGCAAGCCGTCGGCTGGGTCGGCAGCCAGCAAACGCGGGCCACTGACCGGGCTGAACGGCACGGCGCCGAGCAGCTTGGGGTAGTAGGCGATACCGGCCCGCTCACAAGCGTCGGCCCAACCATGATCGAACACATACTCGCCAAACGAGTGCCATTTGCGGTAAGCGGGCAACAGCGCCCGCACCTGCCCGTCACGCTCCAGCACCAGGTGCTCGGGAGCCCAGCCAGTGCTACGCGCCACGCTGCCGCTGTCCTCCATTGCACTGAGAAAAGCATGGCGCAGGAAGGGTTGACCGGCTGGCACATGGGCATCCCAGGTGGCTGTCGGGAGATCACGCAGATGGGCAAGGCTGTACAGGCTGGTCACGTTTTCGGCTCGCTGTCTGAAGACCGTCAGTATCCCCAAGGAAGGCCCGTCGCTCAAATGACGAAAGCCGGGTTGATCCCTTCATTCTCAATTACTTAACAAGAGTGCCACTAATCAGACATTAATCTGTCATTGACCCCCGCAATACTTGCGCCTGTTTTCCGGATCCACAGAACCTGTCTACTCAGGCCCTTTCCGAAGACATGCCAACGCAGGGGCAGGCGCTTGAGCCTCCCCCATTTTTTTCAGTAGGGAGAACCTTATGCGTCTTGTTTCCACACTTACCGGAGTAAGCCTCACCGGCATGATGCTGGCCCTGAGTGCCCCGGCCAGTGCTGCTGTCGACGCCAAGCTGCTCGAAATGCTCCGCGCCAATGGCTCGATCAACCAGGCGCAGTACAACGAACTGCAGGGCGACCTGGCAAAAGAAACCAAGGAAAAGGCCGACCAGAAAGCTCAGTCCGAACGTATGAGCTCCTTCGAACAAAAAGTGGCATGGGCCGCCAAGACCCAGATCAAGGGTGACGTGCGTCTGCGTTACGAAGACGTCAACGTCGACGACCCGAACAGCAGCAGCGGCAACCAGGACCGCCAGCGCGTGCGTGCCCGTGTCGGCTTCTACAGCGAGATCAACCCGCAGGTCGACGCCGGGGTTCGTATCGCCACTGGCAGCAGCGCTGACCGACGTTCGACCAACCAGAGCTTCGACAACTACTTCGACAAGAAGTCGCTGTGGGTCGACCTGGCCTACCTTGACTGGCACCCGACTGCAGTCCCTAACCTGCACCTGATTGGCGGCAAGATGCAACAGCCTTGGGTGAGCATGGGCGACATCATCTGGGATGGCGACATCAACCCGGAAGGTGTGGCTGCGACTTACAAGGCTGACCTGGGCGGGGCCGAGGTCTTTGCCAGCGCCGGTCAGTACACCCTGAAGGACAACGTCGATGGTGACGGCGTCCAGTACAAGCACGATGCGCAGGTTTACCACGGCCAGTTGGGCGCCAAGTTTGCGCCGGCCGACGTGCTCAAGCTCACCGTGGGTGCCAGCATCTATGGTTACGACAACGACAAGGAAGCAACCATCCTGCAGTCGTTCGGCAACACCACCAACGAGTTCAATCTGGTGGAAGGCTTTGGCCAGATCGATTTCACCGGCTTGGCCATTCCGTTGTCGGCCTATGGCCAGTACGTGAAGAACACCGAGAGCACCGATGGCGAAGATCAGGCCTGGCTGGCTGGCCTGAAAACCAAAATGGGTGCCTGGAGCCTGGACTACAACTACCGCGATGTGCAGCGTAACGCGGTGGTCAGCCTGTTCACCGATTCGGACTTCGGCAACGGCTACACCGGTTCGCGCGGTCATAAGTTCAAGGTCGGTTACGAAATCGACAAGAACTTCTCCCTGGGTGCTGCCTACCTGATGGCCAAGACCGACCTGTCGCAGCTGCCGAACAGCAATGCTGACGTAGACACCCTGCAGGTTGATCTGGAAGCCAAGTTCTAAACAACACCCTGCTCTGCTTCACCTGAAGCGGGAAATGCCGACCCCATCCGGCGTTTCCCGCTTCTTTTTGCCTGTGTGAAATGCGCCGGCACCTTCGCGGGCTTCCCCGCTCCCACAGGATCACAACAAACCTTGAGCACTGTGCCGTACCTGTGGGAGCGGGCGAGCCCGCGAAGAGGCCGTAACAAGCGCCTGATGAATCAGCGCTTGCGCAGAATCACGCTACCAATCGAATACCCCGCACCAAACGAGCTCAACACGCCCAACGAGCCCTTGGCCAGGTCATCCTGGTACAGGTGGAAGGCAATCACCGACCCCGCCGAGCTGGTATTGGCGTAACGGTCCAGAATCACCGGTGCATCTTCCTCGGCCACTTCACGCCCCAACAGCTTCTTGACGATCAGGTGGTTCATGCTGAGGTTGGCCTGGTGCAACCAGAATCGCTTCACGTCGCTCGGCTGCAGCCCGTTCTCCTCCAGGTGCTCACCGATCAGCTCGGCCACCTTCGGGCATACCTCGCGGAACACCTTGCGGCCTTCCTGGATGAACAGCTTGTCCGCAGCGCCTTCGCCCTCTTCCGCTGCACGGTTAAGGAAGCCGAAGTTGTTGCGGATGTTGTTGGAGAACTCAGTCCAAAGCTTGCTGCTGACGACATCGAACTGGTGCGCCGAAGTGGCCTGGTCGGCACGCTCCAGCAACACGGCGGTGGCAGCATCGCCAAATATGAAATGGCTGTCACGGTCACGGAAGTTGAGGTGACCGGTGCACACTTCGGGGTTGACCATCAGCACTGCCCGCGCCTGGCCCAGCGCTACGCTGTTGGCGGCGGTCTGGATGCCGAAGGTGGCCGACGAGCAGGCCACGTTCATGTCGAAGGCAAAGCCCTGGACACCCAGTGCCTGTTGCACTTCGATGGCGATGGCCGGGTACGGGCGCTGCAAGTTGGAGCAGGCGACGATCACCCCGTCGACATCGGCCGCCGTTCGGCCTGCGCGCTCCAGGGCCTGGCGGGCAGCGGCCACGGCCATTTCACACAGCACCGACGGTTCATCGTTGCTGCGCTCAGGCAAGCGCGGCTTCATGCGCTGCGGGTCGAGGATACCGGCCTTGTCCATGACAAAGCGGCTTTTGATGCCCGAGGCCTTTTCGATAAACGCCGCGTCGGAGAGCGGCGCCGCCTCGACTTCACCGCGCTCGATGGCGGCAGCGTTGTCCTGGTTGAACTGCTGCGACCAGGCGTTGAAGGAAGCCACCAGCTCTTCGTTGGAAATGCTCTGGGCCGGGGTGTACAGGCCGGTGCCGCTGATCACGACGTTATGCACGGTCGTTCCTCTGGTCAAAGGCCATCGCCACAAGGCGCTGGCTGGGAATATGACAGGTTAATGGCACTTTAGTGCCAATTCAGGGGCGTACATTTACCCCTGCGGGGCGGGCTTACCCGCCAAGGGCCGCAAAGCGGCCCCAAACGCCCCAAAGTTTGCCACAAATAATGAAGGTTAGCCTTCCACCTGACTCCATTGTTTGCTCAATCGCTTGTCAGAAATCGGTACCTTGGTCCCCAACTGCTGGGCGAACAGCGACACGCGATATTCTTCCAGCCACCAGCGGTACAGCGCCAGTTGCTCATCGCGCTTGCCTTCCTGGGCATGCTTGTCGGCACGGGCCTTGTACTGCGCCCACAAATTGGCCAACTCGCCGCTCCACACCCGGTCCTTCTGTACTTGCGAGCCGAGTTTTTCGAGACGCAATTCAACCGCCTTGAGGTAACGCGGCAACTCCTTGAACCACACCCCAGGCGTTTCGCGGACGAAGCCCGGGTACACCAGGTTGCCTAGCTGCTGCTTGATGTCGTTCAGTGCCACCGCTTGGCTCAGGTCGATCTTGCCCTTGAAGCGTTTTTGCAGACCATGCCACAGCTTCAGCACTTCCAGGGTCTGCCTTGCCAGGCGCTCGGCATGCTCGGCCCAGCTGCCGCGCTTGCGTTCAGCCAGCGCGGCCAAGGCCGCGCCATCACGTGGCAACGGTTGTTCGCCTTCAAGGATGCAACTGTCCAGGCTGGCCAGCAGAATGTCTTCGACCAGCGCCTCGACCCGCCCCATTTCACGGTACAGCAGGCCCAGCTCGGTCAGCCCCGGCAGCTTGCCGCGCAGGAACTTGGCCGGCTCGGCCAACTGCTGCAGCAACAGCCGTTGCAATGCGCGGCGGTGCTGAAACTCGGCTTCGGCCTGGGTCGAGAAGCGCCCTTCACGCACGGTGCCGTTGTCTTCCACCAGCGCCGGGTACACGGTCATCGACAGGCCGGCGATCTTCTGCTGGGCGGTCTGCTTCACTTCGCTGAAGGCCTTGGCTTGCACCGGCTGCTCACCCTTGGCGTCACGCGGCACGGCCAAGGCAGCCTGGCTGGCGGCAGCAAAGCGCGCGGTCAGTTCCGCCAGGTCGCGGCCTTCGCCAAGGAACTTGCCCTGACCATCGACCACTTCGATGTTCATGCGCAGGTGGCCTTCGACCTGGTTGACCGACTCGTCCCAGGCCTCGTCCGACACACGTGCCCCGGTCATGCGCAGCAGCTCCTGGCCCAGGGCCTGCGGGAGCGCCCCTTGGCCGAAGGTCATGCGCGCCAGCGAAGCCTTGACGAAGTCAGGTACCGGGACAAAGTTCTTGCGCAGGGCCTTGGGCAGGTTGCGCACCAGCGCCACGCACTTGGCCTCCAGCAGGCCCGGCACCAGCCACTCCAGGCGCTCGCCCGGCAGGCTCGGCAACAGCGGCGCCGGCACCCGCACCGTCACACCATCGCGGGGGTGGCCGGGCTCGAAGTGGTAGCTCAGCGGCAGGCGCAAATCGCCCACCTGCATACTGTCGGGGTACTGTGCGGCGGTCACTTCGCTGGCCTCGCGGGCCAGCACGTCCTCCTCGCGCATGATCAGCAGGTTGGCGTCCTTCTGGCTGCCCATGCGGTACCAACTGTCGAAGGTCGCCGTCTGGTGGATTTCCGCCGGCAGGCGCGCTTCGTAGAAAGCGTACAGCGTTTCTTCGTCAGCCAGGATGTCACGCCGGCGAGCCTTGGCTTCCAGCTCGTCCAGCTCTTCAAGCAGGCGTTTGTTGGCCGCCAGGCACTTGGCCCGCGACTGGATTTCGCCACCCACCAGGCCTTCACGGATAAACAGCTCGCGCGAGGTCGCCGGGTCGATCGGGCCGTAGTGCACCGGCCGACGGCCGACCAGGATCAGCCCGTAGAGCGTGATCTGCTCGTAGGCCACCACCTGCCCGCGCTTCTTCTCCCAGTGCGGCTCGAAATGGTTTTTCTTGATCAGGTGGCCGGCCAGCGGCTCGATCCAGTCCGGCTCGATCTTGGCCACCATGCGCGCATACAGCTTGGTGGTTTCGACCAGCTCGGCAGCCATGACCCACTGCGGGCGCTTGCGTCCCAGGCCCGACGATGGATGCACCCAGAAGCGCCGCTGGCGGGCGCCCTGGTAGTCGCCCTCTTCGGTCTTCTGGCCGATCTGGCTGAGCAGCCCGCTGAGGATCGCCTTGTGCAGCTTCTGGTAATCAGTCGGTTCCTTGTTCACCGTCAGTTGCAGGTCGCGGCAAATCAGCGCCAACTGACGATGAGCATCGCGCCACTCGCGCAGCCGCAAGTAGTTCAGGAACTGCTTGCGGCACCAGTTGCGCAGCGGGTTGGCGGTCAGCGCCTGGCGTTGTTCCTCGAAACCACGCCACAGGTTGACCAGCGCAGCGAAGTCCGAGTCCACGTCCTTCCACTGTGCGTGCGCCTGATCGGCGGCCTGCTGGCGTTCTGGAGGGCGTTCACGCGGGTCCTGCACCGACAGCGCGCTGGTGACGATCAGCACTTCCTGCAGGCTGCCCAGGCGCGCGCCTTCAAGCAGCATGCGGCCCAGCCGCGGGTCGATCGGCAAGCGCGCCAGCTGGCGGCCAATTGGCGTCAGCTGGTTCTCGCGGTTGACCGCCGAAAGCTCCTGCAACAGGTTGAAGCCGTCGCTGATGGCTTTGCCATCTGGCGGCTCGATGAACGGGAAGGCATCGATTGCGCCCAGGCGCAGGTGCAACATCTGCAGGATCACCGCCGCCAGGTTGGTGCGCAGAATCTCCGGGTCGGTAAACGCTGGCCGGCTGTTGAAGTCCTCTTCGCTGTAGAGGCGCACGCAAATGCCCGGCTCGACCCGGCCGCAACGGCCTTTTCGCTGGTTGGCACTGGCCTGTGACACCGCCTCGATCGGCAGGCGCTGGACCTTGGCGCGGTAGCTGTAGCGGCTGATGCGCGCAGTACCGGTGTCGATCACATAGCGGATGCCCGGCACGGTAAGCGAGGTTTCGGCGACGTTGGTGGCCAGCACCACGCGGCGCCCGGTGTGCGGTTGGAAGATACGCTGCTGCTCGGCCGGCGACAGGCGCGCGTACAGCGGCAAAATCTCGGTATGGCGCAGTTGCGCCTTGCGCAGGATCTCGGCGGCATCACGGATTTCCCGCTCGCCCGGCAGAAAGATCAGCACATCGCCCGGGCCCTTGCCTTCGCTGCGTTCGTGCTGCGCCAGCTCGTCGAGGGTGGCAAGGATGGCCTGGTCGACCGTGAGGTCGTCCTCGATCTGGTTGCCCTCTTCGTCCTGTTCGCTGGTCAGCGGGCGGTACCAGGTGTCCACCGGGAAGGTGCGCCCGGACACCTCGATGATCGGCGCACCGTCGAAGTGCCTGGAAAAGCGCTCCAGGTCGATGGTGGCCGAGGTAATGATCAGTTTCAGGTCCGGTCGCCGATGCAGCAACGTTTTCAGGTAGCCGAGAAGGAAGTCGATGTTCAGGCTGCGCTCGTGCGCTTCGTCGACGATGATCGTGTCGTAGCGCTCAAGGAAGCGGTCGTGCTGGGTTTCGGCCAGGAGGATGCCGTCGGTCATCAGCTTGACCAAGGTGTTGGAATCGCTCTGGTCTTCGAAACGCACCTGGTAGCCGACCAGCGCGCCCAAGGGCGTGCCCAGCTCTTCGGCGACCCGCGCTGCCACGCTACGCGCTGCGATCCTGCGTGGCTGGGTATGGGCGATCAACCCATGGCTGCCACGGCCAAGCTCAAGGCAGATCTTCGGCAACTGGGTCGTCTTGCCAGAGCCGGTTTCGCCGGCGATCACCAACACCTGGTTTTCGGCCAGGGCCTTCTTGATTTCGTCACGCTTGGCGGCGATGGGCAGGTTGTCGTCGTAGCGTACGGTGGGCACGCTCTGCTGACGCGCGGTGACCTGAGCGCAGGAGGCCTGGACCTTCTCCACCCACTGCGCCAGCTTCGCCTCGTCGGGGCGCTTGCGCAGTTCGTGCAGTTGCCGGCGCAGGCGATGGCGGTCGGCAATCATGGCGTGGTCGAGGTTTTGCAGCAGTTTGTCGATGGCGTGGTCAGTCATGGGGCTTTTTAGTGATGCAGGTGAGCCTGCTTTTTCATGATCGGCATTCGGAAAGTCGGGCGATTGTCGCAGATTTGCAGATTCTCTGCTGCTTGCACGCTCCCGGGCGAATGTTTAGCCAAGTGCGATGTAAAGGTTGCCATTCACTGCTTTAATCAACCTTACGCCGCATGTGAGTATCAAAGGCATGACTCCCGCCCAGCCCATCGCCCCACCGTCGTCCCGCCCTTCGCTGCCGAAGGCCCGGAGGCGTGCCGGGGAAAATCCGCTGGTCCACATCATCCTCGCCTTCTGGGCCCTGTGGCACTGCCGTCACGCGCGCCCACCGGACACCTCGCTCACGCCATTGTGACCAAACCCGGCCACCTTCTGGCCGTTTGACTCATCCGGGCCGCCTGCTTGCGCGGTGGCCCTGCGCGCCCATGAGCGAATTGATCATGCACTTTGCCCCTGTAGAGCAGGCTACCCGTTTTCTGGCCGACAACCCCGATATCGAGCTGTTTGAACTGTTCATCCTCGACGCCAACGGCGTGCCACGCGGCAAACTGTTGCACCGCGAGGAACTGCTGGCCGTGTACCAGACCGGCCGGCCACTGCCCAGCACCATCCTTGGCCTGACCCTCAATGGCGACGACGTGGAAAACTCCGGCCTGGTGTGGGACGTCGGCGATATCGACTGCCGTGCCTACCCGCTTGACGGCAGCCTGGTGCGCCTGCCCTGGCGCCGGGTGCCCACCGCCGCAGTGCAGGTGAGCATGCACCCCAAGGAGGGCCTGCCCGCCAGCATCGCTGACCCACGCCATGTGCTGCTGCGCACCATCGAAGCGCTGAAGGCTGACGGTTATCACCCGGTGATGGCCTGCGAGCTGGAGTTCTACCTGCTTGACCAGCAGCGTGATGCCCAAGGCCGCCCACAACCGGCGCTGGACAACGACGGCGGCCGCCCCCGCAGCACCCAGGTCTATGGCCTGCGCGAACTGGAGCAGATCGAACCGTTCCTCGCCGACCTGTACGCTGCCTGCAAGGCCCAAGGCATCCCGGCGCGCACGGCCATTTCGGAGTACGCCCCCGGCCAGGTGGAAATCACCCTGGAGCATGGCGATGCGCTGCAGGCGATGGACCAGGCGGTGCGCTACAAACGCCTCGTAAAAGGTGTGGCCCATGCCCACGGCATGCAGGCCTGCTTCATGGCCAAGCCATTCGCCCAGTTGGCCGGCACCGGCATGCACATGCACCTGAGCCTGGCCGACAGCGACGGCAACAACCTGTTTGCCAGCGAAGACAAGGCCGGCACCCCGCTGCTGCGCCAGGCCGTGGCCGGCATGCTGCGCCACCTGCGCGACTCGCTGTTGCTGTTCTGCCCCAACGCCAACTCGTACCGCCGTTTCCAGGCCAACAGCTATGCGCCACTGGCGCCAACCTGGGGCGTGGACAACCGCACCGTGAGCCTGCGCGTGCCGGGTGGCCCGGCCAACAGCCGGCATGTGGAGCACCGCATCTGTGGCGCTGATGCCAACCCTTACCTGGCTGCAGCGGCGATCCTTGCTGCCAGCCACCGGGGCATCCGCGAACAGCTTGACCCAGGCGCCCCCGTTGAAGGCAACGGCTATGCCCAGGCCACCGAACACCTGCCCACCGACTGGCTGACCGCCCTCGACGCCCTGCAACATTCCGATTGGGCCCGCGAAGCATTGGGCGAAGACTTCCTTGGCGTGTACCTGAAGGTCAAGCGCGCCGAGTACCGCCAGTTCATGGCCGAAGTCAGCGAACAGGACTGGCGCTGGTACCTGCACCAGGCCTGAGCCCCCACATAACAAGGAACACCCATGAACGCAGCATTGAACAACGGCCCGGCGCAGCGCGCGCCGTCCTATTACAGCGCCACCCTCAACGACCACAGCGAGTACCCGCAACTCAAGGGCACAGTACAGGTGGATGTGGCGATCATCGGCGGTGGCTTTACGGGCGTGGCCACGGCAGTGGAACTGGCCGAGCGCGGCCTGAAGGTCGCCATCGTCGAAACCAACCGCATCGGCTGGGGCGCCAGCGGGCGCAACGGTGGCCAGGTCACCGGCAGCCTGTCGGGCGACGAAGCCATGCGCGCACAGATGCGCAACCACCTGGGCGCCGAAGTCGACGATTTCATCTGGCACTTGCGCTGGCGCGGGCACCAGGTGATCGAGCAGCGCGTGGCGCGCTATGGCATCGATTGCGACCTCAAGCGTGGCCACCTGCATGCAGCCATGAAGCCTTCGCACATGAACGAGCTGCGTGCGTTCGAGGCCGAAGCACGGCGCCGCGGCATGGGCGAGCAGGTGCAACTGCTCGACCGCTCTGCAGTGGCGGAGCATCTGAAAAGCCCGCTTTATCTGGGCGCGTTGAAGAACCTGCGCAACCTGCACCTGCACCCACTCAACCTGTGCCTGGGCGAAGCCCGTGCCGCACATGGCCTGGGTGCACTGATATTCGAAAATTCCGAAGTACTGGACATCGTCCATGGCCCGCGCCCGGCGGTGGTTACCGCCCACGGCCGGGTGGAGGCACGCCAGGTGATGTTGGCCGGTGATGTGTATCACAAGCTGGAAAAGCGCCAGCTCAAGGGCAAGATCTTCCCAGCCATGGGCGGTATCGTCACCACCGCGCCGCTGGGTGAACTGGCCGAGCAGATCAACCCCCAGGACCTGGCGGTGTACGACTGCCGCTTCGTCCTCGACTACTACCGCCTGACGGCCGACAAGCGCCTGCTGTTCGGCGGCGGCGCCAACTACTCGGGCAAGGACTCACGCGACATCGAAGGCGAATTGCGCCCCTGCATCGAACGCACCTTCCCGGCATTGAAGGGGGTGCCGATCGAGTTCCAGTGGAGCTGCGCCATGGGCATCGTGGTCAACCGCATCCCGCAGTTGGGCAAGCTGTCGGACAACGTGTGGTACTGCCAGGGTTACTCGGGGCATGGCATTGCCACCAGCCACATCATGGGTGAAATCATGGCCGAGGCGTTGACCGGGACGCTGGAGAAGTTCGACACCTTCGCCCAGTGCAAGCATGTGCGGGTGCCGATGGGGGACTTGCTGGGGAATCCGCTGCTGGCGGCGGGGATGTGGTATTACCAGATGCTCGAGAAGCTGCGCTGAGTTGCGCGGATGTAGGAGCGGGTTTACCCGCGAAAGGGCCGGCCCTGCTGACCGATATCCACCCGCCGTTCACCGTTGTCGCCACTACCGTATTCGCGGGTAAACCCGCTCCTACAGGGGCTCACAATGTCTGAAGACGGCGCCGCATCTTATTGTGGGGCCTTGTTTCGCGAAAGGGGCGCATAGCGCCCCCAACCATTGTCGCATCGCCGCCAAAATCCCAGGGCCGCGTCGCGGCCCTTTCGCGACACGAGGCCGCTGCCACACTGAGCGTGCAGGTTTATGGTCAGGCGATCTTCTTCAAGCCTTGCTTCTTGAGCTCTTCGTCACGCAGTTCGCGGCGCAGGATCTTGCCCACGTTGGTGGTTGGCAGCGAATCGCGGAACTCTATGTAGCGCGGTACCTTGTAACCGGTAACGTTGGCACGCATGTGCTCCATTACCTGTTCCTTGGTCACGGTCATGCCCGGCTTGACCACGATGAACACCTTGATCACTTCACCCGACTTCTCGTCCGGCACACCAATGGCCGCGCACTGCAGCACGCCCGGCAGGGCCGCCAACACGTCTTCCAGCTCGTTGGGGTACACGTTGAAGCCCGAGACCAGAATCATGTCTTTCTTGCGGTCGACGATACGCATGTAGCCATCCGCCTGTATCAGGGCGATGTCACCGGTCTTCAGCCAGCCTTCGCTGTCGAGAATCTCGGCCGTGGCGTCTTCCCGCTGCCAGTAGCCCTTCATCACCTGCGGGCCCTTGACGCACAGCTCGCCCACTTCGCCAAGCGGCAGCTCATTGCCGGCGTCGTCGATGATCTTGCACAGGGTCGACGGCACCGGAATGCCGATAGTACCCACCTGGTTCGCTTCCGACGGGTTCACCGCCGCCACCGGGCTGGTTTCGGTCATACCGTAGCCTTCGCAGATGGCGCAACCGGTAACGGCCTTCCAGCGCTCGGCCACGCTTAGCTGCAAGGCCATGCCGCCCGACAGGGTGATTTTCAGCGCCGAGAAATCCAGGGCTCGGAACGCCTCGTTATTGCACAAGGCAACGAACAGGGTGTTGAGGCCCACAAAGCCGCTGAACTTCCACTTGCCCAGTTCCTTGACCATTGCCGGCAAGTCTCGCGGGTTGCTGATTAGCACGTTGTGGTTGCCGATCAGCATCATCGCCATGCAATGGAAGGTAAACGCATAGATGTGGTACAGCGGCAGCGGGGTGATGAGGATTTCGCAGCCTTCGTGCAGGTTGGCGCCCATCAGTGCCCGGCACTGCAGCATGTTGGCCACCAGGTTGCGGTGGGTCAGCATGGCGCCTTTGGCCACGCCGGTGGTACCGCCGGTGTATTGCAGCACCGCCACGTCGTTGGCCTGCGGGTTGGCTTCGGTCACGGGCTGGCCCTTGCCCAGCGCCAGGGCGTCATTGAAACGCACGGCCTGCGGCAGGTTGTAGGCCGGCACCATCTTCTTCACGTACTTGATCACGCTGTTGATCAGCAGGCGCTTGAGTGGCGGCAGCAGGTCGGCCACTTCGGTGACGATAACGTGCCTGACCTGGGTTTTGGGCACCACTTTTTCGGCCAGGTGGGCCATGTTGGCCAGGCACACCAGGGCCTTGGCACCCGAGTCGTTGAATTGGTGTTCCATCTCCCGCGCGGTGTACAGCGGGTTGGTGTTGACCACGATCAGCCCGGCACGCATGGCACCGAAGACCGCGACCGGGTATTGCAGGACATTGGGCAATTGCACGGCAATACGGTCACCCGGCTTGAGGTCGGTATGCTGCTGCAGCCAGGCGGCAAACGCCCCCGACAACGCATACAACTCGCCATAAGTGATAGTCTTGCCCAGGTTGCTAAAGGCCGGTTTGTCGGCAAAGCGTTGGCAGGATTGCTTGAGTACCGCCTGGATATTGGGGAATTCGTCAGGATTGATTTCCGCCGTAATCCCGGCTGGGTACTTATCCTTCCAAAAATTTTCGATCATGGAAGCCCACTCCTTCAGCAACAGCGAAGTTCGATTCACGCGTCGATGCGCTTATTATTGATATGAGATGACGATTCGTTGCAAACCGGATCATCTGGAAGCGGGCCGAGAGTAACAGCTTTGCCTGGGGTCGCCTAGAGGCCAAAATAGGCCTTACGGTCACAAAAATGACTCAATGAACAATACAAGTCATTTTTAGAGTAATTACCCAAAATGTCGCAGATAAGGCTGTATACAGCCTTTTAGAGCAGTTTAGAGGCATTCGCGGGTAAACCCGCTCCTACATCGGGCGGTGTAAGAGCGGATTTACCCGCGAAGAAGCCATCCTGGTATCACGCTATGTCGCGCAACTCACGCCGCAAAATCTTGCCCACCGGCGTCATCGGCAATGACTCGCGCAGCACAATGTGCTTGGGGACCTTGTAGCCGGTGAGGTTGGCCTTGCAGTAGGCCTTCAGCTCATCAACGCTCACCCCGCCCTCGCGCGGTACCACGAACAGCTTGACCGCCTCGCCTGAACGCTCGTCCGGCACGCCGATTGCCGCACAGTTGGCGACCTTGGGATGCCCCATCACCACATCCTCGATTTCGTTGGGGTACACGTTGAAGCCCGAGACGATGATCATGTCCTTCTTGCGGTCGACGATGCGGGTGAAGCCGTCCGGGTCGATCACCGCGATATCACCGGTCTTGAACCAGCCTTCTGCATCCAGTGCCTGGGCCGTTGCCTCGGGCTGATGCCAGTAACCCTTCATGACCTGCGGGCCTTTGATACAAAGCTCGCCCCGCTCGCCCAGCGGCAGTTCGTTACCGTCATCATCGATGACCTTGAACGCAGTACCCGCCACGGGGATACCCACCGTCCCCAGACGCGCCAGCTGGCCGTAAGGGTTGGTGCTGGCTACCGGCGAGGTTTCTGTCAGGCCGTAGCCTTCAACGATGCGGCACCCGGTAAGGTCTTCCCAGCGCTCGGCGGTCGCCTTGACCAGCGCTGTGCCACCAGAGTTGGTGACCTTCAGTGCCGAGAAGTCCAGTTGACGGAAGCCCGGGTGATCCATCAGTGCGACAAACAGGGTATTGAGGCCCAGCAAGGCCGAGAAACGCCATTTGCCCAGCTCCTTGATGAAACCGGGAATATCCCGCGGGTTGGTGATCAGCACGTTATGGTTGCCGGTCACCATCATGCACATGCAATTCGCGGTGAAGGCATAGATGTGATACAGCGGCAGCGGCGCGATCATCACCTCCTGGCCGTCCTTCAGCAGCTTCTGCCCATCGGGGCCGTGCTGCGAGAAGCAGGCCAGCACCTGCAGCATGTTGGCCACCAGGTTGCCATGGGTGAGCATGGCGCCCTTGGCCAGGCCGGTGGTGCCGCCGGTGTACTGCAGCACAGCGATGTCATCGAGGTTCAGCGACACCGGTTTGGGCGACAGCCCGCGGCCCTCGCGCAGCACCTGCTTGAACGGCACCGCCTGGGGCAACTGGTAAGCTGGCACCATCTTCTTCAACTTGTCGACCACGGTGTTGACCAGCCAGCCCTTGGCGGTCGGCAGCAGGTCGCCCATCTTTGCCTCGATCAGGTATTCGATACCGGTATCAGGCAGTACCTCCTGCACGCGCTTGCCGAACATGTTCAGGTACACCAGCGCACGCGCGCCGCTGTCCTTGAACTGGTGGCGCATCTCGCGCTCGGTGTACAGCGGATTGGTGTTGACCACGATCAGCCCGGCGCGCATGGCACCAAATACGGCGATGGGGTACTGCAGCACGTTGGGCATCTGCACGGCGATGCGCTCACCCGGTTTGAGGTCGGTGTGCTGCTGCAACCAGGCAGCGAAGGCAGCCGAATGGCGCTCCAGTTCCGCGTAGCTGAGGGTCACGCCCAGGTTGCTGAACGCCGGGCGGTCGGCAAAGCGTTTGCAGGAGCGTTCGAACACCTCGACGACCGAGGCGTAGGCATTGATGTCGATGGTGGAAGGCACGCCCGCCGGGCGCTTGTCATTCCAGAAGTCGGCTTGCATTTATTATTGTTCCTCTGCCTGGACCTGCACTGCGTCCTTTAGTCCTTTACCTGATCGCCTGCTGGCGAAAAGGCGTTGATCCGACGTTAGCAGGTAAGCCCAAGGTGGCATATACGCCAAGTGCCGCCATTAACATTGTGAATCTTATTTGTGCCCCTCCTGCAATCCGGCCGGTTGTGCATACACTGTTCGGGTAACCGCGCGCACAAGGACCCGCCATGCCCCACGACGCCTTCTGGCTGCCCGCCAGTGAGCACTGCAGCCTGTACGTACACCAATGGCTGCCGGCCACACCGGTGAAGGCCGTGGTGCTGCTGGCCCATGGCATGGCCGAGCATGCCGGGCGCTACCAGCGCCTGGGCCAAGCCCTGAGCGAGGCCGGCTTTGCCCTGTTCGCAGCCGATCAGCGTGGCCACGGGCGCACTGCCGAACTGGGCGCCCTCGGCCTGTTCGCCCGACATCATGGCTGGAATGCCGTAGTCAACGACCTGGGATGTGTGGCCCAGCACATCGGCCAGCAGTACCCGTGCACGCCGCTGTTCCTGTTCGGCCACAGCATGGGCAGCTACATCGCCCAGGCCTACCTGCTGCATCACAGTGGCAGCCTGCACGGGGCCATCCTCAGCGGCTCCAACTACCAACCGGCCGTGCTGTACCGCTTTGCGCGGCTGATTGCCCGGCTGGAGTCCTGGCGCCAGGGGCCACTGGGCAAGAGTGCACTGATCGAATGGTTGTCCTTCGGTTCGTTCAACAACGCCTTCAAGCCCAACCGCACCGCATTCGACTGGCTCAGCCGCGACCCGGACGAGGTCGATCAGTACGTGAACGACCCGTTATGTGGCTTTCGCTGCACCAACCAGTTGTGGCTCGACCTGCTACAAGGCTTGGCGCAGATCAGTCAGCCGGGTAACCTCGCGCAAATCGATCCCAACCTGCCGATGCTGGTGATCGGCGGTGAATGTGATCCGGTCAGTGCCGGCAAGCGTCTCACCCACCTGGCCGACGCCCTGCGCGCGACCGGTAATCGACATGTACAGCTGCGCGTCTATCCGGAGGCGCGGCATGAAGTACTCAACGAAACCAACCGTGGCGAGGTCATCGCCGACATTCTCGGCTGGCTTGAACAGGCGCTGGCCCTTGGCCGCCCTGCACGCAGCGAATGATAGCCGCCCTCGCCCAACGCTTAAGGAAGCATCGATGTCCCAGGTCACCAACACGCCTTACGAAGCCCTCGAAGTCGGCCAGAAGGCCGAGTACAAGAAGTCCGTTGAAGAACGCGACATCCAGCTGTTCGCTGCGATGTCCGGTGACCACAACCCGGTTCACCTGGATGCCGAGTTCGCCGCCAAGAGCATGTTCCGCGAACGTATTGCCCACGGCATGTTCAGCGGCGCGCTGATCAGTGCTGCAGTGGCCTGCACACTGCCTGGCCCTGGCACCATCTACCTGGGCCAGCAGATGAGCTTCCAGAAGCCGGTGAAAATCGGCGACACCCTGACCGTGCGCCTGGAAATCCTCGAGAAGCTGCCCAAGTTCAAGGTGCGCATCGCCACCAACGTGTACAACCAGAACGACGAGCTGGTGGTCGCGGGTGAAGCCGAGATCCTGGCACCGCGCAAACAGCAGACCGTCGAGCTGGTGTCGCCGCCGAACTTTGTGGCTAGCTGAAGTGTGATGCAGCCAGCACCTACTTCAAGGCTGCTCTCCTGGGTAACCCGCTAATTCGTTGATTTAGCGGGCATCCTGTGGGATATGGGCTGGCCCGCAAAGAGCCGGCACACCCCACATCATTCGATAGCCTGCAAGCGCCGCTCGATATGCCGCCGTTCTGGCGCCTGCCGTGTCAAGGCCAGCGCCTGCTGCCAGGCCGCACGCGCCGCGTCCACCTGCCCCAGCTGGCAATGCAACTCGGCGCGCGCCGCATGTGCCAGGTGATAGTCCAGCAACTCCCCCCGCGCCAGGATCCCTTCGACTTCCCGCAAGCCAACCTCCGGCCCATCCCGCTTCGCCAGCGCCACCGCCCGGTTCAGCTCCACCACCGCTGATGGCCAATACCGCTGCAACACGTCATACAGCCCGACGATCTCCCCCCAGTCGGTTTCTTCAGCCGTCGCCGCCTCGGCATGCACAGCAGCAATCGCCGCCTGGACGGTATAGGCCCCGAATGCACGGCTCTGCAGGGCCTGGCGCACCAGTTCACAGCCTTCGGCAATGAACTGCCGGTCCCACAGGCTACGATCCTGCTGCTCCAGAACCACCAGATTGCCTTGGCCATCGATACGCGCCCGCTGCCGGGACGCCTGCAGCAACATCAACGCCAGCAGGCCGACCGCCTCCGGGTCGGGCAGCAACTGCACCAGCAACCGCGCCAGGCGAATGGCTTCATCACTCAGCGCCTGCTGCAGCAGGGTCTCGCCCGATGACGCCGAATAGCCCTCGTTGAACACCAGGTAGATCACCCGCAACACGCTTTCCAGGCGCTCAGGCAGCTCATTCAGCTCTGGTACCTGGTACGGTATGCCGGCGTCACGGATCTTGGCCTTGGCGCGCACGATGCGCTGGGCGATGGTTGTCGGGCTTTGCAGAAAGGCGCGGGCGATCTGCTCGGTGGTCAGGTCGCAGACTTCGCGAAGGGTCAATGGCACCTGAGCGTCGGGCGACAGGGCCGGATGGCAACAGGTGAAGATCAGCCGCAGGCGGTCATCCGCCAGCAGTTCTTCTTCACTGGGGTCCTGCGCCTGGCCCTCCAGCAGCATGCTCAAGTCAGCCTGGGAGCGGTCGAAGCGGGCGCGCCGGCGCAGCGCATCGATGGCCTTGAAGCGCCCGACAGAGACCAGCCACGCTCGCGGGTTGGCGGGGATGCCGTCGCGTTGCCAGCGTTCGACGGCAACGAAGAAGGCATCATGCATGGCCTCCTCGGCCAGGTCGAAATCACCCAGCAAGCGGATCAGTGTCGCCAGGATGCGCCGCGACTCCTGCCGGTACACGGCCTCGACTTCGGCGCGCACCTGTGCCGGTGCTGTCATCAGTCGGGCATCCGCTGGGTCACCACATCCACAAGACGGTCCAGGCTTTCTCCCCAGCCTTGGTAGAAGCCCATTTCTTCATGAGCCTGGCAGTCAGTGGCATTCCAGTGCCAGGCACGGGCGGTGTAACGGGTTTTGCCCTGTTCCTCGTCAAAGCTGATCACGGCGGTCATGAAGGCCTTGTTCGACGGTACCCAACCAGGGCCGAAGGCATCGGTGAACACCAGCCTGCGTGGCGCGGCAATTTCCAGAAAAACGCCCTGGTTCGGGTACTCGCTGCCATCCGGCGCCCGCATCAGAGTGCGAAACAGGCCACCGGCCCACAACTGCATTTCACATTCCGGGGTGGTCATGCCGTGCGGCCCCCACCACTGCATCAGCCACTGGGGTTCGGTCCAGGCGCGGAATACCTTGGCCGGTGGTGCGTCGATCAGGCGGCTGATGGACAACTCGTGTTGCGCTTGCGCAATGGGTGCAAGGCTCATGCTGATTGTTCTCCTTGGCGGTCAGGGTTGCAGCTCGCGCACTGGTCGCACCTCGACACTGCCGACCCGCGCGGCAGGGATGCCCTTGGCGATACTCAGCGCTTCGTTGAGGTCGCGGGCCTCCACCAGGTAGAAGCCGGCCAGTTGCTCCTTGGTTTCGGCAAACGGGCCATCAGTCAGGCTCATATGCCCGTTGCGCATGCGCACCGTGGTAGCAGTCTGCACCGACTTCAGCGCCTCGGCCGCCAGCATTCGCCCGGAACCGTGAATGGCTTCGGCGTAGGCCATGCATTCGGCGTCTTCCGGGCTGTCGGGCAGGCTGTGCAACAGCCCCTCGTCACAATAGACCAGGCACAGGTATTTCATGGTCGCCTCCAGGGCATTTGGCTAAGTGCGTTTGGCGATAACGGCTCAGGGCTTGAGATCGAACAGGGCTTTTTGCGTTTCCATGTCGAAAGGCGCCGACCAGTGTTCGTGGATTACCTGCCACTGGCCGCCTTGACGACGATAGCCCACCGTGGCGCGCATGAAGCCGCACTGGCTTTCGTCATCGCCCGGGCCGCAGCGGTTCAGCCAATGGGCCAGGGCCAGATCGCCAGCGGCGTGCACGGTAAGTTGGGCAAGTTCGAAGACCATGGGGCCGGTGCACATGCCCATGCACATTTCCCAGTGCGCCGTGTAGGCGGACTTGCCTTTGAATTGCAGGGCCTGGATGGCATCGAAGGCGACAATATCGTCGGCGTAGGGGGCGATGATGCCCGGGATGTCGCGATCGCGCACGGCTTGCATCCAGCGCTCGATCAATTGGCGGATTTCGGTTTCGGCTGCGGTGCTCATCGGGGGTCCTCCGACAGGACAGGGTGTTTTGGCACACTGCGTGCGTGCCTTCACTTATGGTCGAACTGAGGGAGGGGAAATCGACAGTGGAGGAGAATATTTTGACGGGGGGCAGCTGAGAGCGTGCATCAGGGACTGCCTGGGGAATGTTCTCGGTGAATGTTCTCGGTGATTGGGCGCCTGGGAGATCGAGCGCCGCCCGCGCGGCGCATCGCGAGCAAGCTCGCTCCTACATTTGTTTCGGGCCAGTATTGCCTGTGCCTACGCGCGCGACCGCCTTGTTTGCGCCACCCGATATCGAGGAGGACGCCAAAGGGCCGCGCGCTTCTGCCTCAGGAATAACTGGCCCGAAACAAATGTAGGAGCGAGCTTGCTCGCGATGCGCCGCGCGGGCGGCGCTCGATCCCACGGGCGGTGAAAATGCCGCGGCGATCACATGGAAGCCAGCAGCAACTTTCATCGCACTACCTATCTATCACCCCTGCTGGCAACCTTCACCCATGGCCCGGTACTGAATGGTGTGCACCTGGCCCTGATGGTCTTCATAGGTCATGGTCGCAGGTACCACTTCGCAGACATTGGGGATGGTCGACAGGTTGATCACCCGCTTGATGTCCAGGTTCATCGAGTAGTCGTACTGCTGAGCCACAGGCTCGCTGGAAACGGGTTTGGCCTCATCGGCGAGGGCGAACGAGGACATACCGACCAATGCAAGAATCAGTAATGGTTTCATGTGGTTTTGCCTTTTGCGCGTTCAAGCTGATCGATTGACTTCTATTGCCGTATCCGGCGCGGAGAAGTTGTCATCTATGGTCTAGATGGCACGAAGTACCGATCCCGCTTCGTACTGCCAGGGGGGATGAACAAAATTCTACTCCCGGCCAGCAATAGTTGAACCCCGGAGTCGGATATTCACCCTTGCCGGTTTTGCAACAATCTGCGACAAAGTGGCCGCAAATCATCAGGCCAGAGCCTCTGGCCACGTTTCAGGGTAGGACTCACCATTTCTGAACAATTGTCCTGTTCGAAGCTTTCGGACACAGAACGCCGTTTGCTGGACCACTTCTACCGCCAGCACAGCTCACGCATGCGCGCTGCAAACGACGCCGAACTGTGGGTAGCACGGGCGCCTGGCATCATCGCCGGGCTGAGCTTGAGTGCGGTGAGTGAGGGGTTCTGGCTGACCGGCCTGTTCGTCGACCCGCAGCGACGCAGCCAAGGGGTGGCCGCGCGGTTGGTCGAGGCAGCGCTGGTGCAAGTTGGCGGGCCTGTCTGGCTGTTCTGTCATCCCGAGCTAACGCCCTTCTACCAGCGCCTGGGCTTCGACCTGGCCCAGCAACTGCCAGAAGCCCTGGCCAGCCGCCTGCAACGCTATCAGCGCAACAAACGCCTGGTAGCCCTGCAGCGAGGTCAGTCCTCGCTGACCTCGAGCCCGGGGAACAACACATCGGTGTAGCCGAACCTGGCGAAGTCCTGGATGCGCGAGGGGTATAGCCGGCCAATCAGGTGGTCGCACTCGTGTTGCACCACCCGTGCATGGAAGCCATCGGCAAAGCGGCTGATCGGGTTGCCGTGGGAGTCGATGCCTTGGTAGCCGATATGCTTGAAGCGCGGCACCACGCCGCGCAGGCCAGGCACCGACAGGCAACCTTCCCAGCCGTCCTCGACCTCGCTGGAGGTCGGGGTGATGACCGGATTCAGCAGAATGGTCTGCGGCACCGCCTCGGCATCGGGGTATCGCTCGCTGCGCTCGAAGCCGAAGATCACCAACTGCAGGTCGATGCCGATCTGCGGGGCAGCCAGGCCCACACCGCCTACGTGACGCATGGTTTCGAACATGTCGTCGATCAACTGCTGCAGTTCGGCACTGCCAAGCATGTGCTCGGGCACTGGCGGTGCGATGCGCAGCAGGCGTTCATCGCCCATCTTGAGAATGTCACGGATCATCAGGGGTTCGGCTCGACGCTATGAGGCTTGCTCGGGTTCGGGTGCTCGTGACCCAGTACAGTCAAGGTTTCCTTGGGCTTATCCTCGTCGAAGTCTTTCTCGCCCGGGTTCTTGCCTTCGGCTGACATGTGCTCGATCACCGCATTCATTTCGGCGCCGAGCAACAACACGGCGGCCGAAATATAGAAATACAGCAACAGCACGATGATTGCACCAATGCTGCCGTACATGGCGTTGTAATCGGCAAAGGTCTTCACGTAGTAGGCAAAGCCCAGTGAGGCCACGATCCACACCACCACCGCCAGCACCGAGCCTGGGGTGATGAAGCGAAACTGCTGTTTCACATCAGGCATCACGTAATAGATCAGGGCCACTGCCACCATCAGCAGAATGATGATCACCGGCCAGCGCAGGATGGTCCACAGTGTGACGATGAACTCCTGCATGCCGATCTGGGCGGCGATCCATTCCATCACCTGGGGGCCCAGTACCATCAGTGCTGCGGCCGCAAGCAGCATGCCAGCCAGGCCCACGGTGTAGAAAATGGAAAGCGGGATACGCTTCCACACCGGGCGACCTTCGGGCACATCGTAGGCGGCGTTCATGGCGCTCATCATCAGGCGCACGCCAGCGGAGGCGGTCCACAGGGCGATCACGATACCCACCGACAGCAGCCCGCCCTTGGATTGTTGCAACTGGTCGATCACCGGATTCACCTGCTCCAGCGCCTGGGGCGGCAATACCAGTTCCGATTGCAGACGCAGCCAGGAGAAAAAGTCCGGCAGGTGCAGGAAACCGATCAGGGCAATCAGGAACAACAGGAAGGGGAATAGCGAGAACAGCGCCTGGTAGGCCAGCGCTGAGGCATAGGTGGACATCTCGTCGTCGAGGAATTCCTTGACGGTGCGAACCAGCACGCGGTGCAGGGGCAAGCCGCGCAGGTCGGGGAAAATCATAGCGTCTCCTTTCGCCGCTTGATCGTTACAACAGACAAGTCTAATAGACCCTGCCCGTGCTGTGCTGCTCCCGGCCGTGGTTGAAGAATTTGCTTACGTATAGTGCCGGCCTCTTCGCGGGTTCGTCCGCGAAGAGGCCGGCACAGGCCGTCTCAAGTCAAGGCTTCTTCACCGCATCCTTCACATTGCCCTTGATCTGTTGCGCCTCGCCTTTCAACTCCTGCGCCTTGCCTTCGCCGCGCAGCTTGTCGTTGTCGGTCACCTTGCCAACACCCTGTTTCACGTTGCCGATCGCTTCGTTGGCCAAGCCTTTCGCTTTGTCTTTAGTACCGCTCATGGCAAAACTCCTGCAAATGGAGACACGTGAACCGTGTCGACATTAGGTGGACCCAACGCCTTCTCCAGGAGTTTCAACGGATTTCCCGGTCAGAAGCCGGACGGTAAGACTGCGGGCGAATACCGCACAAGCCGGTGAAGAGGCTCGCACATGCGCCGCCAGTTACAAACCTTGCCCCGCCCCGTGCCACCCCTCACAATGCAGGCCTTCATAGCGTCAACCCGCAGGAACCTGCATGAAACTCGACAAACCCGCCGCCATCGCCCGGCGCAACGAAGCACTGGCCCGCCCGGTGCTGACCAGCAGCAATACGCTGTTCGCCATCCTGGACAACAAACGCAACCTGTGGTGGTTCGAAGTGCCAGTGGCACTGCTGGGCAAAGGCCAGGCCGACTGGGTCAACCTGCTGCTGCACACGCCAGAAAGCGATGAGCTGCAGCACCTGAAGGTACCCACCAATTTCCTCAAGGCTCACCTGGAGCAGATGGAAGTGCGCAAGCCTGGCAAGCGCCGCTCCACCATCAGCCTGGCCCTCAGCGCCGACCGTGACTCGCTGCTGCGCGACACCCGTCCGGGTGGCGAGCAGCTGGACTTCCGCAACTTCGTACAGCCGTAACGCGGTCAGGCTTTCTCGATACGATCGTCATGGATGACGATCAGGCCCTGCTTGAACAACCCGCCAATGGCCTTCTTGAAGTTGCCCTTGCTGACGTTGAACAGTTTGCTGATCAGCGCAGGGTCACTCTTGTCGCACACCCCCAACACCCCGCCTTCGGCTTCCAGGCGCGCCATGATCTGCTCTTGAAGGGTGTCCGCCAGGGCAGCGCCTACCGGCTGCAGGCTCAGTGAAATCTTGCCGTCCTGGCGCATTTCCTTGATGAAGCCTTTCTCGTGCATGCCCGAGCGCAAGAACTTGAACACCTCGTTCTTGTGGATCAGGCCCCAGTGGCGGTTGTTGATGATGGCCTTGAAGCCCATCGGCGTTTCGCCGGCCACCAGCAGCTCGACCGGCTGACCAACCTTGTAGTCGGCCGGGGTGACATCGAGATAGCGGTCCAGGCGCGAGGTGGCAGTGATCCGGCGGGTACGCTTGTCGAGGTACACGTGCACCACGCAGTAATCGCCAATCTTCAGCGGCCGTGCCTCTTCCGAGTACGGCATCAGCAAGTCCTTGGACAGGCCCCAGTCCAGGAAGATACCGGCACCGTTGATGTCCTTGACCTTCAGGCTGGCAAACTCGCCAACCTGCACCTTGGGCTTCTCGGTGGTGGCGATCAGCTGGTCTTCGCTGTCCAGGTAGATGAACACGTTCAACCAGTCATCGACCTCGGTCTCGGCGTTTTTCGGGATGTAGCGCCCGGGCAGCAGGATCTCGCCATCGGCGCCGCCGTCCAGGTACAGACCGAAGTCCACGTGTTTCACGATTTGCAAACTGTTGTAGCGCCCAAGCAGAGCCATTTCCGATGATCCTCAAGACAAGGCGGCTATTCTACACCTGAAGCCACCACATGGCCCGACCACTCATGCAGTGGAACCGCCAGCCCGCACTTGCATCTACCTTCTGGCCAGCCTGAGGAAGGAACAGCACATGCCGCTACGCCTGCCCAAAGCCCTGCTTATCGCCATCGGCTTCGCCCTGGCCTTGGCCGCCTGCAGCCGCATCGACCTGGCCTATCGCAACCTCGACCGCCTGGTGCCGTGGTCGCTGAGCGACTACCTGGACATGAACCGCGAGCAAAGGGCGCTGCTGGACGATCGGTTGCGCGAGCACCTGGCCTGGCATTGCAAGACTCAACTGCCCGGCTACCTCGACTGGCTCGATCGGCTACGTGGCATGGTCGCCGCCGGCCAGGTGACCGACCAGGCCCTGCAACAAAGCACCCTCGACGTGCGTGAAGCGATTGGTCGGGTGACCGAGGAAATCACCCCGTCAGCCACCGAACTGCTGCGTGGCATGAGCGACGACCAGGTAGCGAAAATGCGTGAGGCCTTCCGCGAAGACATCAGTGAGCGGCAGAAGCAGTATGTGGATACGCCCTTGCCGAAGCAGATTGCCCGCCGTAGCGAGCGCATGGAAAAACGCCTGGCACCCTGGTTTGGCGAGTTGACTGCGGTACAGAAGCAACGCATCCAGACCTGGTCTCAAGCGCTGGGTGACCAGAACCGTGAATGGATCGCCAACCGCGCCCACTGGCAGCAGCAATTGCTCTTGGCGATGAACCAGCGCAACGACTCCAGCTTCGAGCCGCGCCTGGCGACCTTGTTGCAGCGCAAGGAGAGTTTGTGGACACCCGAGTACCGGGCGGCGTATCAGAATACCGAACGGCAGGCGCGCAGCCTGCTGGTGGACCTGGTGCAGCAAAGCACTCCGCAGCAGCGGCGGTTCCTGCAGGAACGGTTGGGCAAGGTACGTTCCCATTTGAGTGAGATGAAGTGTTTGAAGGAGTGACAGGCCTGCTCGACCTGACTCACCGGGCTTTGCGCCGATACGGAAATACATCGATCACTTTCCCTTCACGTATCGCCGCCTGCAGCCCCTTCCAGTAGTCCGCGTCATACAGTTCCCCATGCAAGCGGCTGAACAACCGCCGCTGGCCCATATCGGCAAACAGAAACGGCGGAAACTCTTCGGGGAACACATCATGCGGCCCTATCGAGTACCACGGCTCGCCCGACATTTCGTCCTCCGGGTAACGCGGTGGCGGAATGTGGCGGAAATTCACCTCGGTCAGGAAGCTGATTTCGTCATAGTCGTAGAACACGACCCGGCCATGGCGGGTCACGCCAAAGTTTTTCAGCAGCATGTCGCCGGGGAAGATATTTGCCGCCGCCAGCTGCTTGATGGCCAGGCCGTAGTCCTCCAGTGCCTCCAGCACCTGGCCCTCGGTGGCATGCTCCAGGTACAGGTTCAACGGTGTCATGCGCCGCTCGGTCCAACAGTGGCGGATCAGCACCGTGTCGCCCTCCAGCACCACCGTCGACGGTGCCACCTCCAGCAACTCGGCCAGGCAATCTGGCTCGAACTTGCTGCGCGGAAAGCGAAAATCGGCAAACTCCTGGGTGTCGGCCATACGGCCCACCCGGTCGACGCTTTTCACCAGCCGGTACTTGTCGATCACCGTGGCGCGGTCCACGGTTTTCGATGGCGAAAAGCGGTCCTTGATGATCTTGAACACCGTATTGAAGCCGGGCAAGGTGAACACGCTCATGACCATGCCCCGCACCCCTGGCGCCATGACAAAGCGGTCATCACTGCTGGCAAGGTGGTTGATCAGCGCGCGGTAGAACTCCGACTTGCCCTGCTTGTAGAACCCGATCGAGGTGTATAGCTCGGCAATGTGCTTGCCTGGAAGGATGCGCTTGAGGAAATTGACGAACTCGGCCGGCACCGGTACATCGGCCATGAAGTAAGAGCGGGTGAACGAAAAGATGATCGACACCTCGGCCTCGTCGGTGATCAATGCATCGGCCTCGATACCGTGGCCCTCGCGGTGCAGCAAGGGAATCACCAACGGCCACTGTTCATCGCTGTTGTACAGGCGGCCGACCAGATAGGCCCCCTTGTTGCGGTAAAGCACGGGTACAAACAATTCCACGGCCAGCGCCGGGTCCTTGCACACCCAGTCGGGCAGGCATTCGCGCAGTTGTTCTTCCAGCCGCGTCAGGTCGCCCTCCAGGTCGCCATAGGGCATGTCGAATGGGTAATCGGCGAACACCGCGCGCAGCAAGTTCCTGAGACTGCCGTCAAGCCGATAGGTACGGGTTTGCGCGGCGCGCTCGCGGCCGCGCATGGAAGGCCGGGTGGTGTGGATGAACATGCAGCCGTCGCTGATCTGGTCATGGCTGAACAGGCTGCAAAACAGCGAGTTGTACCAGGTCTCTGCCAGCTCGTCGTCCAGCCGTGGGTCGATCAGGTGGATATAGGCGTTTTTCACCAGTGGCCACTGTTCCACGTCCAGCAGCACCTCCGTGGCAAAAGCCTGACGCAGCCAGCCGTTGACTTCGGCGACTTTCTCTTCATAGAGATTGATGCGGGCGGCGGCGGCCTGCTGAATGTCCTGCCAGTGCGCCTGCTCGAAGCGTTTGCGGGCTCCGAGGGTGATGCGCTGGAAATGATCGCGGTAGTCGTCGAAGCCGGCGAGGATCATCCGGGCGATTTCGACAGCGGGCCAGGGCTGGGACATGCGTGGGGCCTCGGAGCTGGGATTGAGTACAGAGCTTAGCCGCCCTTGGCTTCATGGGTTACTGCCATTGAAGCCCCGAGCTGTAGTTGCACCTGCCTTGCCCAGAGCCCCGCAGCCCGAGAGGAATTACACAGCAAGAAAGCACAAGAATCCCCCCGCCCCCTGGCGTACACTCGCGCCCCTGCCTTGCCTTCGGAGACCGTTGTGAGCCCCATCGCCCTAGCCCGCCTGCTGACCCTTGCCGCCGTCTGGGGAGCGAGTTTCCTGTTCATGCGCATCATCGCCCCCGAACTGGGCACGGTGCCGACCGCGTTCTTCCGGGTGTCCATCGCCTGCCTGGGCCTGATCGTGCTACTCGCCGCCGCCCGGGTGCGCTGGGACTTCCAGGGTAAGCTCGGTGCCTGCCTGGTGCTGGGCATGATCAACTCCGGCATCCCCGCCACCTTCTACTCGGTGGCGGCCCAGGTGCTGCCGGCCGGCTATTCGGCGATCTTCAACGCCACCACCCCGTTGATGGGCGTGCTGGTCGGCGTACTGTTCTTCCGCGAGCCAATGACCCTGGCCAAACTCTGCGGCATCTTCCTTGGCCTGTTCGGCGTCGGCATCCTCAGCGGCGCCGGCCCGGTGGCACTGGACATGGCCCTGCTGCAAGGCGCCCTCGCCTGCCTGGCGGCCACTACCTGCTACGGCTTTGCCGGGTTCCTCGCCCGCCGCTGGATCAGCGGCCTGGACAGCCGTCTTTCCGCCCTGGGTAGCATGCTCGGCGCCACACTGATGCTGACCCCGCTGTTCGGCTGGAGCGCACTCTCCCAGCCGCCCGCCAGCTGGGGGGGTTGGGACGTGTGGTTGTCGTTGCTGGGCCTGGGGCTGCTGTGCACGGCATTCGCCTACATTCTTTACTTCCGCCTGCTCGAGGAAATCGGCCCGGTAAAAGCCAGCACCGTAACGTTCCTGATCCCGGTATTCGGCGTATTGTGGGGTGCATGGCTGCTGAATGAGCCATTGTCGATGGCGCACCTATACGGCGGCCTGCTGATTGGCCTGGCCTTGTGGCTGGTGCTGCGCCCGGCGCGCAACTGAAGCGGAGTACTGCATGAACAGCGCGTACAAAAAGGTTTTGTTCCGCCTGGAACAGGACGAGAACGGCTACCCACCGGCTTCGGTCGAGGGGCTGTGGGCCAAGGCCGTAGAAGGCGGCTATGCCGTCGACAACATCCCCTTCCATGTCTATGGCATCGCCCCGGGCGACGTGATCGACACACGCGAGGAAGAAGGCGAAACCTGGTTCGCAGAACTGCGCCACAGCAGCGGTAGCTCGGTGTTCCGGGTGGTCGTCAAACCTCCGGAAACCCTCGACCAGGTACGTGCGGCATTGCTGGATTTCGGCTGTGCCTGTGAAACCGAGCAAGCAGTGAAGATGCTGGCGGTCGAGGTCCCGCCGCAACGCTCGCTCGACACCCTGCTCTACTACCTGCTCACCCAGCGCGAAGCCGGCCTGCTGGACTTCGAGGAAGGCGTGTTGCGCCACGCCATCCCCGAAGAATTCCGCTAGGGCCTACGCTTCCGCCAGGCGCGCCGCGGGCTTGCGAAACACGAACAGCAGCCCAACAACGATCAGCCCCATGCCCAGCAAGCTTAGCGGCGCCAGGCGATTACCGAAGATCAGCAAGTCCATCACTGCAGTCACTGCCGGCACCAGGTAGAACAGGCTGGTGACATTGACCAGATTGCCCTTGGCGATCAGCCGGTACAGCAGCAAGGTTGCCAGCAGCGAGACCACCAGGCCCATCCACAGCAGCGCACCGACGAAGCCGCCGGTCCACTCGACATGGAGCGGTTGCAAAGGTGCGAACAGCGCGCACATGGCAAAGCCGGCCAGGTACTGCAGCGGCAGTGTGCCCATGGGGTTGTCGGTAATGCGCTTCTGCAGGATCGAGCCAAAGGTCATGCTGACCAGCGCCAGCAGGGCGAACAGCATCCCCGCCAGCGATACCCCGCCCAGGTTGATGCCCTGGTAGACCACCATGATCAAGCCGCCCAGCCCCAAACCCAGGCCGAACAAACGGCTCCAGGAACGCTGGCGCTCCATCAGCACCACGGTGAGGATCGGTTGGACGCCCATCACCGTCGCCATGACACCAGGGGTGACATGGGTATCAAGCGCCAACAGATAGAAGATCTGATAGGCACCGAGCAGCACACAGCCTGTACCCAGGGCGCGCAGAATGCTACCGCGAGTACGCGGCCAGCGCAGCCCTAGCAACGGGCCGATCAGCAACAGGCCAGCCAGGGCCAGCGCCGAGCGCAACAGCAGAAAGGCGAACGGGCTGGCATGCGCCAGGCCAAGTTTGGAGACGATCGCCCCGCTGCTCCACAGCAGGACGAACAGGCAGGTAGTGGCCGCAGAGGCCACGGACGCTTTGGTAAAGACAGACATGAATTGCCACCTGATAGTAGGCAGATAAGCCAAACGGACGGCGTGCGCTTCGACGTGAGAAGTGGCCGACCGTGTTCAGTAGGTTGCGCGTGCGAAGGGTTGCGGCACGAAGCCGATCAGCCCAGCACAACCACGCAATGAGGCGGAGCTACGCCGCCTACGACGCCACTGACAGGTGGTGGGGAGTGACAGATCATGACCGGCTGCTGGCTACCACGCACGACCATGCCCGCGACTGGCGCGATGGCAAAGCGTGTGGTGGAAGGAATGGCAGGCATGACAGCGGTCTTTGAAGAAGTGAATGTTCTGGAATATAGCGAGTGATTCTTCGCGGCACAAGCCTGCTTTCACAGGCTCTGCTCATCCTTCAAGGAGGGTGATGCTCTTGTGGAAGCGGGCTTGGCCCCGCGAAGAGGCCCGAACAAACTACAAAAATCAGAACAACCAGCGATACAGCAGATACGCCACCACCACCGCCAGTACCGGCCGCAGCACACGGTAAGCCTTGGGGTTGGCGCGCTTGAACTGCTTCACATGGCTGCTGATCTTGTTGCTGAAGCGCTTGCTCCAGGCGTACGCCTGGTTGATCCCACCCACGCGCTCTTCGTCGGTGTTCTGCGGCGCGGTGGCGCGGCCGAGGAAGGCACTGACCTTACGGTTGATACGCGTCATCAACGGGCTACTCAGCGGGCGCTCGATGTCGCAGAACAGGATCACGCGGGTTACGTCGGTTTCGTTCTTGACCCAGTGCACATAGGTTTCATCGAACATCACGTCTTCGCCATCACGCCAGGCGTACTGCTCACCGTCCACGTAGATGCGGCATGCGTCGGAATTCGGCGTGGACAGCCCCAGGTGATAACGCAGCGAACCTGCGAACGGGTCGCGGTGCGGGTTCAGGTGGCTGCCGCCGGGCAGCAGGGCGAACATTGCGCCCTTCACATTGGGGATGCTGCTGACCAGCTCGACAGTGCGCGGGCACAGGGTTTGCGCCGAAGGCAGCGGTTTGTCGTACCACTTCAGGTAAAAGCGCTTCCAGCCCTTCTTGAAGAACGAACCAAAGCCGGCGTCGTTATCTTTCTCGGCGGCACGGATATAGCCTTCGTCGAACAGGCGCATGGCCTCTTCGCGGATTTCCTGCCAGTTGTCCTTCAGCACGTCCAGCTCCGGGAAGCGCTGACGGTCCAGATAGGGCTTGGACGGCACGCCGGAAAACAGGTACATCAACGCGTTGTAGGGGGCGAACAGCGCCGAATGGTTGACGAACTGGCGCAACACCGGCAGGCGGGCCTTGCCGCGCAGGTGCACGAACAGCACGCTGCCGAAAAACACCAGCAAGACACCCGCCTTGGCTGCAAAGGAAAAGGTCATGCTTTCACTCCTTGGGGAAGAGCCAGGGCTGCGCTGCCTGCTCTCCAGAAAATCATCCTGCCATCATAAACCGATCCCGCCGCGGTAAAAACAACCCGGGCGGGATCGCATTCATGAAGATTCTGCAATAAACCAGGCCGCCGATTGTTGCGCCGGATCAGCGGCAAGGCCGATTACTGTTGGTTTTCCTGCTCGCTGAACATGTCGCTGAACAGCATGCTCGACAGATATCGCTCGCCCGAGTCGGGCAGGATTACGACGATGGTCTTACCCTGCATTTCCGGTTTTTCGGCCAGGCGCACCGCCGCCGCCATTGCCGCACCGCAGGAAATACCGCAAAGGATGCCCTCTTCCTGCATCAGGCGAATAGCCATGGCCTTGGACTCTTCGTCGGTCACCGTCTCCACCTGGTCGACGATCGACAGGTCGAGGTTTTTCGGCACGAAGCCGGCGCCGATGCCCTGGATTTTGTGCGGGCTGGGCTTGAGTTCTTCACCGGCCAGGGTCTGGCTGATCAGTGGCGATGCCACGGGCTCCACAGCCACCGACAGGATGGCCTTGCCCTGGGTATGCTTGATGTAACGCGACACGCCGGTGATGGTGCCGCCAGTGCCCACGCCCGCCACCAGCACGTCGACTGCGCCGTCAGTGTCGTTCCAGATCTCCGGGCCAGTGGTTTTTTCGTGAATGGCCGGGTTGGCCGGGTTTTCGAACTGGCCCGGCAAGAAGTACTGCTCCGGGTCGGAGGCGACGATTTCGTTGGCCTTCTCGATAGCACCCTTCATGCCCTTGGCCGGATCGGTCAACACCAGCTCGGCGCCTAGTGCCTTGAGCACCTTGCGGCGCTCCAGGCTCATCGAGGCGGGCATGGTCAGCATCAGCTTGTAGCCGCGGGCAGCGGCGACGAAGGCCAGGCCGATACCGGTGTTGCCCGAGGTGGGCTCGACGATGGTCATGCCCGGCTTGAGCTTGCCGCTGCTCTCGGCGTCCCAGACCATGTTCGCACCAATGCGGCATTTGACCGAATAACCCGGGTTGCGCCCTTCGATCTTGGCCAGGATGGTCACGCCGCGCGGGGCGATGCGGTTGATCTGCACCAGCGGCGTGTTACCGATGGAGTGGGCGTTGTCTGCAAAGATACGGCTCATGGCAGGGGTCCTTGGCATGAAAAAGCAGGGAAATGCCTCAAGGGTAAGCCCGCGGCAGTGGCCCGTAAAGCCTGTTCGAACTCAGCCCGCCGCGGTGCGGTCAACCGCACATCCTGCCTTGGAGACCGCCTCATGAAAGCCCGCTATCGCTGGCCGCTGGTCGGCCTGGCCAGCCTGATCGCACTGCTGGTGGCGCTGCACCTGGCCCTGCCCTACCTGGTGCGCGACTACCTCAACAACAAGCTGGCCGACATGGGTGACTACCGCGGCCAGGTAACCGATGTGGACCTGGCCTGGTGGCGCGGCGCCTATCAGATCAATGGGCTGAGGATCGTCAAGACCACCGGCAAGGTGCCCGTACCGCTTCTCGAGGCCCCACTGATCGACCTTTCGGTGAGCTGGCGTTCGTTGTGGTACGACAAGGCAGTGGTAGCGGAGGTGACGTTCGTGCACCCCGAACTGAACTTTGTCGACGGTGGTAGCAAACAGGCATCGCAGACCGGTCAAGGTACCGACTGGCGCCAACAGCTGGAAAAACTCCTGCCCATCACCCTCAACGAAGTGCGTATCGACAACGGCGTGCTGACGTTCCGTAACTTCAACTCCAAGCCACCGGTCGACCTGAAGGCCACCCGGTTGAATGCCAGCATCCACAACTTGACCAATGTGCGCGACCAGAAAGGCCGTCGCGATGCCAGTTTCGAAGGTACGGCGTTGATCGCGGGGGATGCAAAGGTAGAAAGCCGTGCCACCTTCGACCCGTTCAGTGATTTCGATGACTTCGAATTCAGGCTTCGCGCCACCGGCATCGAGCTGCGCAAGCTGAATGACTTTGCCAGCGCCTACGGCAAATTCGACTTCAATGCCGGGCACGGTGACGTGGTCATCGAGGCCCAGGCAGAAAACGGCCGGCTGAACGGCTATATAAAACCGCTGCTGCGCGATGTCGACGTGTTCGACTGGCAACAGGACGTCGAGGAAAAGGACAAGGGTTTCTTCCGCTCGGTGTGGGAGGCCTTGGTGGGTGCGACCGAGACGGTGCTTAAGAACCAGCCGAAAAACCAGTTCGCTACCCGGGTGGAACTCAGTGGCAGTGTGCGCCAACAGGATATCAGTGCCTTCGAAGCGTTCTTGCAGATCCTCCGTAACGGGTTTATCCAGGCATTCAATGCGCGTTATGAGCAGCCAGCGCCGAAGTCTGACTGAGACAGCGTGACGGGGCATTCAGGGACTGAATACCCGGTCCGCGTTTTCAGTCGCCTGGCCCCGCGTTATAGTCGCTAACAAATCAAGACCAATACAGGCTAAAGCAGAGGACAGCCCCCATGAAGTTCGAAGGCACCCGCGACTACGTCGCCACAGACGACTTGAAACTGGCGGTAAACGCGGCCATTACCCTCGAACGCCCGCTGTTGGTCAAGGGCGAACCAGGCACCGGCAAAACCATGCTCGCCGAGCAGTTGGCGGCTTCGTTCGGGGCGCGCCTGATCACCTGGCACATCAAGTCCACCACGAAGGCCCACCAGGGGCTTTACGAGTACGACGCAGTCAGCCGCCTGCGTGATTCGCAGCTGGGCGTGGACAAGGTGCACGATGTGCGCAACTACCTGAAAAAGGGCAAGCTCTGGGAGGCCTTCGAGGCCGACGAGCGGGTCATCCTGCTGATCGACGAAATCGACAAGGCCGATATCGAATTCCCTAACGACCTGCTGCAAGAACTCGACAAGATGGAGTTCTACGTCTACGAAATCGACGAGACCATCAAGGCCAGACAGCGTCCGATCATCATCATTACCTCGAACAACGAAAAAGAGCTGCCGGACGCCTTCCTGCGCCGCTGCTTCTTCCACTACATCGCCTTCCCCGACCGCACTACCCTGCAGCAGATTGTCGACGTGCACTACCCGAATATCAGCCAGTCGCTGGTCAGTGAGGCGCTGGATGTGTTCTTCGACGTACGCAAGGTGCCGGGCCTGAAGAAAAAGCCGTCCACCTCCGAGCTGGTCGACTGGCTCAAGCTGCTGATGGCCGACAATATCGGTGAAGCGGTGCTGCGCGAACGCGACCCGACCAAGGCCATCCCGCCGCTGGCCGGTGCGCTGGTAAAAAACGAGCAGGATGTACAACTGCTCGAGCGCCTGGCCTTCATGAGCCGGCGCGGCAACCGCTGACAGGAGCAGGGCCATGCTGCTCAATCTGTTCAATGAGATGCGTGCGGCCAAGGTGCCGGTCTCGGTGCGTGAGCTGCTCGACCTGCACCAGGCCTTGCAAAAGCGCGTGGTGTTTGCCGACATGGACGAGTTCTACTACCTCGCCCGCGCCATCCTGGTAAAGGACGAACGCCACTTCGACAAGTTCGACCGGGCCTTCGCAGCCTATTTCAAGGGCCTGGAAAACCTCGACCGGCACATTGAGGCGCTGATCCCCGAAGACTGGCTGCGTAAAGAGTTCGAGCGCTCGCTGACCGATGAAGAGCGCGCGCAAATCCAGTCGCTGGGCGGCCTGGACAAGCTTATCGAGGCCTTCAAGAAACGCCTCGAAGAGCAAAAGGAACGCCACGCTGGCGGCAACAAGTGGATTGGTACCGGTGGCACCAGCCCATTCGGCTCGGGCGGTTTCAACCCCGAGGGTATCCGCGTCGGTGACGCCGGCAAGCGTCAGGGCAAGGCGGTAAAAGTCTGGGACCAACGCGAGTACAAGAACCTCGACGACCAGGTCGAGCTTGGCACCCGCAACATCAAGCTGGCCCTGCGCCGGCTGCGCAAGTTCGCCCGCGAAGGCGCCGCCGAAGAGCTGGACATTGACGGTACCATCGACCATACCGCGCGTGATGCCGGGTTGCTGAACATCCAGATGCGCCCTGAGCGGCGCAACACCGTGAAGCTGCTGTTGCTGTTCGACATTGGCGGCTCGATGGATGCGCACGTCAAAGTCTGCGAAGAGCTGTTCTCGGCCTGCAAGACCGAGTTCAAGCACCTGGAGTATTACTACTTCCACAATTGCGTTTATGAATCGGTGTGGAAGAACAACCTGCGCCGAACGTCAGAGCGTTTTTCCACCTTCGACCTGCTGCACAAGTATGGTGATGACTACAAGGTGGTGTTCGTCGGTGACGCGGCCATGGCGCCCTACGAGATCACCCAGCCAGGCGGCAGCGTGGAGCATTGGAACGAAGAAGCCGGGTATGTGTGGATCCAGCGCTTCATGGAAAAATTCAAGAAAATCATCTGGATCAACCCTTACCCCAAGCAGGCCTGGGAATACACCGCGTCGACCCATCTGGTGCGGGACCTGATCGAGGACAAGATGTATCCGCTGACCCTGCAAGGGTTGGAGGAAGGGATGCGCTACCTGTCCAAGTGAGGTTGCCTGTCCCGGCCCTTTCGCGGGCTCGCCCGCTCCCACAGGCCCCCACATTCAAAACCCTCAAATGCAGTGCGATCCCTGTGGGAGCGGGCAAGCCCGCGAAAGGGCAGCAGCCTTACAACCAACGCCCCAGGTAAAGCTGCTGCTCCCGCCAGGCCTCGTCCTGCACCACCGCCCTGAACCGCACAGAAGCCCCCGGCATGCATTGCGCCAGTTGCGCCAGCGCCAGCGGCGTCAGCGCGCCCAGCCGCGGGTACCCACCAATGGTCTGCCGGTCATTGAGCAACACGATCGGCTGCCCGTCCGGTGGCACCTGCACAGCCCCCAGCGGAATCCCTTCAGAAATCATCGGCGCGCCCTGGTAGACCAGCTGCGGTCCCAGTAAGCGGACGCCCATGCGGTCGGCCCGCCTGTCCAGCGTCCAGTCACTGTTGAACGCTTCGAACAGGCTGGTACCGCTGAATTCACCGATCTGCGCGCCTATCACCAGGTCGAGCACCGGCTTTTTGGCGAACTGCGGGCACAACGCTTGCGGCACTTCGCGCAGGGTTGCTTTGCTACCGGTAAAAGCTAATGCCTGGTCTTTAGCCAGCGCAGCACCCTGGCCATCAATGCCACCCAGTGCTTCACGTACCACAGTGGCACAACTGCCCAGCACGTCCTCGCCCTGAAACCCGCCAGGTGCCGCCAGGTACGCCCGGACGCCCCGCTTTGGCTGTTTCAGGGTCAAGCGCTGGCCCTTGGCCAGGGCAAAGCTGCGCCATGGCGCCAAGGGCTGATCATCGACCCTGGCATCCAGGTCGGCACCGGCCAGGGCCAGCACGCAATCCTGTTCGGCCACCACGCAAAAACCACCCAGCGCCACCTCGACCACTGGCGCCCCCAACGGGTTGCCCAGCAGCCAGTTGGCCCAGTGCATCGCCACCCAGTCCAGCGCCCCGCCCTGGGTCACGCCCAAATGACGCACGCCAAAGCGCCCGGCATCCTGTAACTGGCACAACGGCGTACTGGCCTCGATCCTCAATTGCTTCATCCCTGCGCCTCCATATCACCACCCATGGCCAGGAATTCACTGCGCGAAACCGGCACAAAGCGCACCCGGTCACCGGGTTGCAAGAGGCTGTAACCCTCACGCTCACGGTCGAACAACCGCACCGGGGTGCGCCCGATCAGGTTCCAGCCACCCGGCGATACTGCCGGATACGCCGCCGTCTGACGCTCGGCAATGCCCACGCTGCCCGCCGCCACGCGCTTGCGCGGGGTACTCAGACGAGGGCTGGCCAGGCGCTCATCGACCAGGCCCATGAAGCCGAAACCAGGTGCGAAGCCCAAGGCAAACACCGGGTAATCACGCTCGCAATGCAAGCGAACAATCTCTGCTTCACTCAAGCCGCTGCGGGCCGCCAGCACAGGCAGCTCGGGGCCGACACTGGCGTCGTACCACACCGGGATCTCGTGTCGGCGGCCGCCACTGCCGGTGTCAGGCTGCAAGCCGTCCAGCACCTGAGCGATTCGCGCCCTGGCCTCGCCCGGCGGCAGGGCAGACTGCACCATCAGCGTGGTGTAGGACGGCACCAGGTCCAGCAAGTGCTCGCCGAACGCCGCGCTCAAGCGCCGGCTGGCGGCGAGCATCCATGGCATGTTGGCCTCATCGATACGGTCGAACAGGCGTACCATCAGGCTGTCGATGGCGACCACTTCGATTCGCGGCTTCATCACGCCTCCAGCCCATCGAGGGCCTGGCGAATCTGCCGCACCGCAGCCACCGAACTGTCGTTGTCGCCATGCACGCAGAGGGTGCGGGCGGCGAGCTGCAAGGCACTGCCATCGTCAGCCAACAGCGTTTCGCCTCGGGCCAGACGCACAGCCTGCTCCACCACCCGCGCCGGGTCGTGATGCACCGCGCCCGGCAGCCGCCGCGACAGCAGATGGCCGCTGGCGGTGTATGCGCGGTCTGCGAACGCCTCGAACCACAGCGGTACGCCAACTTCATCGCCCAGTGCCTGGGCGGCTCGGTTGTCGGCGGTAGCCATCAGCATCAACGGCAGGTTGCTGTCATAGGCCGCTACGGCCTCCAGCACGGTACGCAGCTTGAGCGGGTCGGCCATCATGTCGTTGTACAGCGCGCCATGGGGCTTCACATAGGCCACGCGACCACCCAGCACTTTGCAGATGCCATCCAGCGCACCGATCTGGTAATGCAGCAGGTCGCGGATTTCTTCCGGGCTGCAGGCCATGGAACGGCGGCCAAAGCCGACCAGGTCCGGGTAGGCCGGATGAGCGCCGATATTCACCCCGTGCTCCAGCGCCAACGCCACGGTGCGGCGCATGATACCGGGGTCGCCGGCATGGTAACCGCAGGCGATGTTGGCGCAATCGATGTAAGGCATGACTTCGGCATCCAGGCCCATGCGCCAGCTGCCGAAACTCTCACCCATGTCGCAATTGAGTAGCAGGCGTTCCACCACGCGGTCTCCCTTGTCGTTGTGCATATGCCTACCTTACCGCGCCTGCAGCTGTTTGCCGCGGGTTTCCGGCAAGCTCAAGGCCGCCACGATCACAATGCCGTAGGACACCGCAGAAAACACGCCGATACCCAGGCCCAGCGGAACATTCTGGCCGAGCATGCCGATCATCAACGGGAACAGCGCGGCTATGACCTTGCCGATGTTGTAGCAGAAGCCCTGCCCCGAACCCCGAATGCGCGTAGGGAACAGTTCGGTCAGAAACGCGCCCATGCCACTGAAGATACCCGAGGCGAAAAAGCCCAGCGGGAGGCCCAGCCACAGCATCACGCCATCGCTGACCGGCATCTGCGTGTACAACAGCACAATGACGAAAGAGCCCACGGCGAACAGGATGAAGTTCTTCTTGCGCCCCAGCAGGTCGGACAGATAAGCGCTGACCACATAGCCCACGTACGAGCCGACGATCACCATGGCCAGATAGCCACCCGTGCCCAGCACACTCAGGCCGCGCTCGTTCTTCAGGAAGGTTGGCAGCCACGAGGTGATGGCGTAGTAACCGCCGAGCGCGCCGGTGGTCAGCAGGGATGCCCGAACGGTGGTCCAGAGCATGCCCGGCGCGAAGATTTCGTAGAAACGCGAAGGGGCCTCGGCGTTTTCCACTGCCTTGGCGTTACGATACACCTCAGGGTCCTTGACCAGGCGGCGAACGAAGATCACGAAAACCGCCGGTACCAGCCCCAGCAGGAACAACGCACGCCAGGCCTGCTCTGCCGGCAGCCAAGAGAACAGCAGCGCATAGAGGATGGCCGTGAGGCCCCAGCCAATTGCCCAACCGGACTGCACCATGCCGACCGCCTTGCCGCGGTCCTGGGCACGGATCACCTCGCCGATCAACACCGCGCCGGCGGTCCACTCGCCACCGAAGCCAAAGCCCATCAGGGTTCGGGCAATCAGCAGTTGCTCGTAGTTCTGAGCGAAGCCACACAGGAAGGTGAAGAAGGCGAACCACAACACCGTCAGTTGCAGGGTACGCACACGGCCGATGCGGTCGGAGAGGATACCGGCCACCCAGCCTCCTGCAGCGGAGGCGATCAGCGTGCTGGTGTGGATCAAGCCGGCTTCGGTGGTAGTGAGCCCCCACAGCATGATCAGCGTAGGGATGACGAAACTGAGCATCTGCGTGTCCATGCCGTCCAGGCCATAGCCAATCTTGCAGCTCCAGAAAGTACGTCGTTGCTGTTTGTCGATGTCGCGGTACCAGGCGAAAGGCCCGGTCGAACGGAAGGAACTGACCTGCTGCTGCACGCCGGTGGGGTTCATGGATGCCTCGGCTTGTTGGTATTGTTTTATGAGCGACATAAAGCGTCGCGGCCTGGGCGACATTGTTCAGAGGCCGCCTCGCCTGCGTCCAACGAAAAAAACCGCCGGTCTGGAACAAGAAAAACTGATCATGAACCTTCGCTTCCTCGAAACCTTCGTCTGGGTCGCCCGGCTCAAGAGCTTCCGCCTGACGGCAGAAAAGCTGTTCACCACCCAGGCTTCGGTATCCAGCCGTATTGCCGCACTGGAGGCTGACCTGGGCGTGAAGCTGCTGCTGCGCGATTCCCGCGGCGTCAGCCTGACCCCGGAGGGCGGCAAGGTACTGGAATACGCCGAACGCATGCTGGAAACCGCCAAGGCCATGAAGCAATCGCTGGACAGCGACCGGGCCAAGGTCGGGCGCATTCGCATCGGGGTGATGGATACTGTGATCCACACCTGGATGAGCGCACTGGTGGCGGAGTTGAGCGAGCGATACCCGCAGGTGGAAATCGAACTGGTGGCCGACACCGCGCTGAACTTGCGCGAGCAGTTGCAGAAGGGTTTTCTTGACGTGATTTTGCAGACCGATTTGCTACGCGAGCAATCGATCCGCAGCCTCGACCTGGCGCGCTACCCAATGGGCTGGGTGGTAGCCGCAGGCGCCCACCAGCACCGGGACTATGCGTCGCTGGCCGAACTTGGGCGCGAGCGTATCATCACCTTCTCGAAGAATTCACGGCCGCACCAGGAGGTACTGAGCTTGCTGCAGACTGCGGGGGCAGAGGCGCCGCGGTTGAATTGCGTGAACTCGGTGGCGGCGATTACCCGGCTGTTGCGCGACGGTTTTGGCATTGGCGCGCTACCGCCGGCGCTGGTGGATGCCGACTTGGGCCGGGGCGAGCTGGTGCTGCTGGAAGGGTTGCGGCCGCCGCCGAGCCTGGAGCTGGTGGTGGCGTGGCAGACCGGGGTGGCGTTGGTAGATGAGGTGGTTGGGGTTTGCCGGCAGGTGCTGGAGCGTTATGCGCGGGATGTGGGTGGGCAGCGGATCGTGCTGGTCTGAACGACGGTCTCTGCCTGTACCGGCCCTTTCGCGGGCTCGCCCGCTCCCGCCCGCCAGGCCTGTGATAATCCTGTGGGGCCGGGCAAGCCCGTGAAAGGGCCGGTACAGGTACAGCAGAACTTAGCGCCAGCTCTCTTTCACCGCCCTGCGCCGCCCGCCCAGGATCAGCCAGCCAATCCCCAGCAACAGGCTTTCGACCACAAACGCCAGCACAAAACCGGCACCAACCCCCCAGCCGATCGCCTCGGGCACCAGCAGAATCTGGTAGCTGTAGCCATTGAGGGTTTCTTCGCGCAACTGCGGGTCGGCCTGCACCAGCACATGCCACGTACGCTCGGCCCATGACCCTTGCAGCACCTGCCATTCATTTTCCAGCAGTTCGTTGCGGATCATCAGGCTTTCGATGCTGTTGGCGTCACTGATGAACACCGGGTCGTCGCTGCTGCGGTAGTGCTGCAGCAGCGCCTGCAAGTCGCCCTTGAAAAAGCGCTCGGCCGTTTGCCGGAACCCATCGAGCGCCTCGCGCGATTCGAACAAGTGCGCCTCGACCCGCTGGCTATAGTCCTTGACCAGCCCCGGGACCTGAATACCGGCCAGCAGGCCGAAGGTGAACAACAGCAATCGAAGGTAACTTCTGAACATGCAGGCGTCCTTAGCTCTGGCCGTGCGCCACGCACTCGCCGTGCCGCCACAGGGCCCACTGACCCGGTGCGTAGCGGTGCCAGGACTCGTTCTCGGTCAGGGCCTCGGTGGCAATCACCGTGACCACGTCGTTGGGGGTGGTTTCGGTATGAAAATCGACGATCAGGTCGACATCCTTTAACCGTGCGGCACCAAATGGCGCACGGCGGGTAATGTGCACCAGCTTGGTCGAGCAAAAGCAGAACAGCCAGTCGCCGTCGCTGAGCATGCAGTTGAATACGCCCTGACCACGGTAGCCGGCACAGGCTTCGACCAGCACTGGCAGCAGCTGTTCCACCGGCACCGGTTCCGGGAAAGCGCTGCGGATGCGGTTGAGCAGGTCACAGAAGGCCGCTTCGCTGTCGGTGTCGCCCACTGGCCGGTAGAAACTGGCCAGGCCCTTGAAGTCACCCAGCTGGCCGTTGTGCGCGAAGCACCAGTTGCGGCCCCACATTTCCCGCACGAACGGGTGGGTATTGGACAAGCACACCCTGCCGACATTGGCCTGACGGATATGACCAATCACCACTTCGCTTTTGATCGGGTAGCGCTGCACGAGGTTGGCCACTTCCGACTCGCTGCTCGCAGCCGGGTCCTGGAACAGGCGCAGCCCGCGGCCTTCGTAAAAGCCTATCCCCCAGCCGTCACGGTGCGGGCCGGTACGCCCGCCCCGCTGCATCAGGCCGGTGAAGCTGAAAACGATGTCGGTAGGGACGTTGGCACTCATGCCCAGCAGTTCGCACATCGGAGTGTCTCCGTTTACAGGCGTGGTTCGACCCGGCCTGCGCCACGCGCAGCGGCTGGCGGCGAGTCGTCACGGTAACGGTCGCTGCGCTCGGCTGCCAGCGGCGCTTGGGCGCCGAGCTGATCATCCTCGGCCAGCTGACGCTTGGCAGCGGCTTCGGCCTGTTCACGGCGTGCGTGCGCGCGCTTTTCAAGCGGCCAGCGCAGCAGGACGAAGAGGAAGTACAGGCCGAAAGCGATCATGCCGTACATGACGAAGTCGGACACAGCGCGCCAGGCGTTGTTGCCGACCTTGAAGGCAACATCCAGCGCAGTGATGGCGATTGCCGGGGCGAAGCTGTCCTTGACCGGATCGACGATGGTCGGGGTCAGCAGCAGCACCGCCAGCACCACCCGTAGCGGTTCGCGCAGCCAGCGCCACATCCAGCCGGTGAGCTTGAAGCCCACCAGCAGGCACCCTAAGGCGGCCACTGCGTACAGGCCCCAGGCGAAGGTGTAGTCGTTCTCGGTCATGGTGTTCGTGCAAGCCAGGCAAAGAGTTGCCTATGATAAACACTTTTCAGGGCGCAGACAGTGTTTGCCCCAATCAAGAGATCTTCAATGCCAACCAAGCCCCAACCCCCGATTGCCCAAGCCAACCAGGCAACCGACCCGTATGCCTGGCTGCAACAGCGCGACACCCCAGAGGTCCTCGCCTACCTGCAAGCTGAAAACGCCTACCAGGAAGCCTGCCTGGCCGACCAGGCCCCGTTGCGTGAGCAACTCTTCGAAGAGATCAAGGGCCGCATCCTGGAGACCGACCTGTCACTGCCGGCGCCCTGGGGCCCCTACCTGTATTACACCCGTACCACCGCCGGCGACGAATACCCGCGTCACTACCGCTGCCCACGCCCGGCCGACGACTCGAACACCGTCGATGAACGCCAGGAGCAACTGCTGCTCGACCCCAACGTCCTGGCCAACGGCGGTTTCCTTTCCCTCGGCGCGTTCAGCATCAGCCCCGACCACCGCCTGCTGGCCTACAGCCTCGACACCAGCGGCGACGAAATCTATACCCTGTACGTCAAAGACCTGGCCAGTGGCAGTGTCACTACCCTGCCCTTCGACGACTGCGACGGTAGCCTGACCTGGGCCAACGACAGCCAGACGCTATTCTTCGCTGAGCTTGACGACACCCACCGCCCATGGCGCCTGCGTCGCCACACCTTGGGCACTGACGCCGCGCAAACCGTGTTCGAAGAGCCGGACGGGCGTTTCTTCCTGCACTGCTACCGCACCAGTTCCGAGCGCCAGCTGGTACTGCTGCTGAACAGCAAGACCACCAGCGAGGCCTGGGTACTGGACGCCGAAACCCCGCAGGCACCGTTCATCTGCCTGGCGCCGCGCGTCGAAGGCCACGAATACTTCCCCGACCATGGCCAGCTCGACGGCCAGTGGCGCTGGTTCATCCGCACCAACCAGGATGGCATCAACTTCGCCCTGTACCATGCGCCAGTCGCGCCAGTACCAAGCCGCGAACAGTGGCAGGTGCTGGTGGCGCACCGCGACGCGGTCATGCTCGAAGGCCTCAGCCTGAATAGCGGTGCCCTGACCCTGAGCCTGCGCGAAGGCGGCCTGCCGATCATCGAAGTGCGCCCGCAAGGTTTGCCGGCCTACCGCGTCGAGCTGCCAGACGCCGCCTACAGCCTGTACGTGCAGGACAGCCTGGAATTTGCCAGCACTCGCATACGCTTGCGCTACGAAGCGCTCAACCGCCCGGCCCAGGTGCGCCAACTGGCGTTGTCCACGGGCGACCAGGTGGTGCTCAAGCAAACCCCGGTGCTCGGTGCATTCGATGCCGATGATTATGTCAGTGAGCGCCTGTGGGCAACCGCAGCGGACGGCACCCAGGTGCCGATCAGCCTGGTACGCCGCCGCCAGGACCTGGGCAAGACCGTGCCGCTGTACCTGTACGGCTATGGCGCCTATGGCGAAAGCCTCGACCCTTGGTTCTCACATGCGCGCCTGAGCCTGCTGGAACGTGGCGTGGCCTTTGCCATCGCCCATGTGCGTGGTGGCGGTGAACTGGGGGAGGCCTGGTACCGCGCCGGCAAGCAGGAGCACAAGCACAACACCTTCAGCGACTTCATCGCCTGCGCCGAGCACCTGATCAGCCAGGGCGTGACGGCCGCCGACCGCCTGGCCATCAGTGGTGGCAGCGCTGGCGGCCTGCTGATCGGCGCGGTGCTCAACCTGCGCCCGGAACTGTTCCGCTGCGCCATTGCCGAGGTGCCATTCGTCGACGTGCTCAACACCATGCTCGACCCGGAGCTGCCGCTGACCGTGACCGAGTACGACGAATGGGGCAACCCTGAAGAACCAGAGGTGTATGAACGGATCAAGGCTTATGCGCCGTACGAGAATCTGAAAGCGCAGGCCTACCCGGCGATGCTGGTGGTGGCGGGCTACAACGACAGCCGCGTGCAGTATTGGGAAGCCGCCAAATGGGTGGCGAAGTTGCGCACGCTCAAGACCGACAGCAACCTGCTGCTGCTCAAGACCGAGATGGGGGCTGGGCATGGTGGGATGAGCGGGCGGTACCAAGGGTTGAAAGATGTGGCGCTGGAGTATGCGTTCGTGTTTGGCGAGCTAGGTATTGCCTAAACCCAGGTTTGAGCACCCGCGCGATTGGACTGTGGGAGCGGGCAAGCCCGCGAAGCCAACACCGTGGTGGATGGCACGGGCTTCGCCCCGCAAGCCCGCTCCCACACCCGCCAGCTTCAGAAATTGAGCAAGACAGTTGCTCCAACATGATGACGGCGTGGGCCGCTCATGCTCAATCATTCTGGGCCGGCGGCTTCGGCGGCTCCGGCCGCAACCCGGGCAATGGCTGGTCCTTCGGCGGGCCGGGCACTGGCATCGGCGGCAACAACGGCGCCCCCGGCTGACTGTCATAAGCCTTGGGCGGTGTACTCGGAGTTATCTGCGGGTATGGCGTGGGCGTGGGCGTACCCGGTGCACCAGGCACTGGCGTATTGAGTCGAGGTGGCGTGCTGGCAGCTTCTGCCAGAGGCAGGCCAGCCATCAACAGCGCGGCGAGGATCGCGTGAAACATCAGCAACCTCCTGTCGGGAACCTTGCTACAGGCTACGCCTAAATCAACGCTTTCGCCTGTCCGCCTGACCTGCAAGCGCGCTAGACTCAATGGCATAACCGTCACCTGCCCGATCAGAACAAAGGAAACACCATGAGCTCCACCTCTTCTGCCGCCGCTACCGCGCGCCTCGACCGCATCCTGGCCGATGCCAAGCGCGACAAGGAAATGGGCTACCGCGACAAGGCCCTGAGAATGTACCCGCACGTGTGCGGCCGCTGCGCCCGCGAATTCGCCGGCAAGCGCCTGAGCGAGCTGACCGTGCATCACCGTGACCACAACCACGACAACAACCCTCAGGACGGCTCCAACTGGGAGCTGCTGTGCCTGTACTGCCACGACAACGAGCACTCGCGCTACACCGACCAGCAGTACTTCAGCGAAGGCTCCACCAGCACCCCGAGCATTGCCAAGGCTACGCACAACCCGTTTGCCGGGTTGGCGGGCATGCTGAAGAAAGACTGACCATCGATTCGCCCCCCGCTGCTACCGGGCAGCCCGTATAATCGCGCTTTTTTTCGCGAAGGGCCCCGGTACGTGGCAAACAAACGATACAGCTGCATCGGCCTGTTCAACCCCAAGTCGGCAGAAAACGTCGGCTCTGTGATGCGCGCCGCGGGCTGCTATGGCGTCAATTCGGTGTTCTACACGGGCAAACGCTATGAGCGCGCGCGTGACTTCGTCACCGACACCAAGCGCGTGCACTACGACATCCCGCTGATCGGCATCGACGACCTGCAGCGCATTATCCCGCTGGGGTGCACGCCAGTGGCGGTGGAACTGGTGGAGGGTGCGCGGCCATTGCCGGACTACACCCATCCGGACCGTGCCATTTACATCTTCGGACCAGAGGATGGCTCGTTGAGCGAAGAGGTGCGGGGCTGGTGTGAGGAGACAATCTACATACCAACCGAGGGCTGCATGAACCTGGCGGCAACGGTGAATGTGGTGCTGTACGACCGCTTGGCCAAGGGGCTGAATACCCGCTCGGGGCCCAAGTTCAAATAAAAAGGCCGCCACTGCGGCGGCAGGACAGACCTGCCAACACAGGGCGACCGAGTGCTGAGCTCCGTCAGAACAGCACCGAAACCGGGCCGAACATTGCCTCGACAAACCATGGGTTGTCGCGATCAACGTTGCCGACGATGGTTGGCTGCACGCTCCCCATCCTCGGTTTCGCCCCGTGAACAATGCTGAGTTTCTGCTCGGCGGTGTATTCCAGGTACGACTTGATACGCTTGAAATGCGACTTGCAGACGATGCCGCCCTGCCGATTGTCAGGCGCAGGGATACCTAGTGCAGCACCTTGCTCTGCAGCACATCGGAACGCCGCCCCAGCACGTTCTCGCTGATCTGCACAAAGTCTTCGGTACTGACGCTGGGCAGGCGCATCAGCCCACGCACCACATCGTCCAACGAACGCTTGGCCTGGGTGTGAATGCGGATTTCCTTGTCCAACGCCTGCAACAGCATCACGCCACGGGCCACCTGCGCCGGACTGGCGCGCTCACCCTTGAGCCGGTTGACCTTGGCGCCCTGCTTGCTCAGGCGCGCCTGCCAGACCTGGTAGCGGTCGTCACTCATCCCGCCCGAGCGGCGTAGCAACTCGTTGGCGTAATAATCGGTCAGGCTTTCTACCAGCCAGTCACTGCCGTCGCGCCCGTGAATCTGCGCGAAGAGTTGCACCAGTTCGCGCAGCAACGGGCTATTGCCGTTTTCGCTGACCATGGGCCGGGCACTGTTCAGGTACAACGAGCCCTGCGCAGCCATAGCCCCTCGCCACATGCCGTCACGCGCCCCGACCAAAAGCAGCTTGGGCGGGTTACGCGGGAACACAGCTTGTAGTTGTGGCCAGACGAATGTGAGCAAGGTCAGGTTGTCCATGCGCCGCATGCCCTGCCCCACCGGTGCGGCCACGGTCACTTCGGTCTCGCCCAGGCGAGCGCGGCGGCTGCCCAGGTCGCCGGCAAGCATCCAGCCGGTCGGGCGATCGAACAGGCGCGACACGTTGTCGATGCGAAACTTCCCCTTGCCAATGCGCGGCCAGGACGTTTCGATGCTCTTCCAGCCCTCGGGCAGGTCGAAAGCCAGGCGCGCCACCAACTCGGTACCGTCCTGCTGGTCGAGGCGCGCAGGGGGTATCAACTGGTCGCCGAGGAACAGTGCCCAGTGCGGGGTGACGCGTGATGAATAGGCGCCGCTGGCCAGCTTCTGGTCCAGCTGCACGCGGTAGCTGAGGCTGGTCTTGCCGGCCGCTGGCTGCCATATGCCACGCTGCCCCTTCAGTTGCCATTGCCCATCAGCCTGGAAGCCGCTGTAAGCCCCGGCCTTGCTCAGGTCGAAGTCCAGGCTGCGCACTACGCTGCCTTCGGCCAATGTAACGCGCACTTCAGCCTGGCCACTGGCAGGCAGCAATCGCACTTGGTAGTCGAGGTCGACCTTTTTCGCCCAGGCCGGCGAACTGGCCATCAGGCCCAACAGCAACAACAGCTGGCAACGCATACAGAAACTCCTTGTTTCCCCGGGGCAGCGGGTCGCGCCGGTCAGCTGGCGCGGAAGATCAGGTGGTCTTCCCAGTCGTCTTCGTGCACATCGTGTTCACTGAGCATACGCCCCGACTGTGAAATGCGCTGTTCATGGACCTGTTGGCGATCGCCACAGACCAGGTGATGCCAGGCCGGCAAGTCCTTGCCCTCACTGACCAGACGGTAACCACAGGTACTTGGCAGCCACTTGAACTGGTCGGCCTTGCCCGGGGTAAGCTGGATGCAGTCCGGCACTTGGGCGAAGCGGTTGGGGTAGTCACTGCACTGGCACGTATCCAGGTCCAGCAACTTGCAGGCGATGCGGGTGTAATAGACGCTGTTGTCGTCTTCGTCCTCGAGCTTTTGCAGGCAGCACAGGCCGCAGCCATCGCACAGCGACTCCCACTCTTGCTGGCTGAGTTGTTCGAGGGTCTTGCGCCGCCAGAACGGCGCGTTTTCAGCGATCATCACACGGGGTTCCTGCATTCATCTTGGGGGCCACAGCGCGCGGCGGCGCCAGTCTAGAGCCTGGCCTTCGGCAAAGCCAGACCGCTTGTCAGTCACGCCGACACGCAGTGGTGCCGTTCAATCGCAGCCAGGCGCAACAGGCTTCGGCGCTATGGCACACCTTCGACACAGCCCATACATTTCAATAACCCCGGTCGAAGTCCACTTCTCCCCGCAACCCCTGCCCCGCTTCATAAGCCCGCACGTTCTCGACAAACAAACGCACCATCGCCGCCGGCGAGGTGGGCGCCGAGCTGTGCCCGGTCAGTAGCAAGCCCCAGGCGGTCCAGAACGGGTGTTGCTTGGGCAGCGGCTCCTGGCGGCACACATCGATTACCGCACCGGCCAGATGGCCCGCCTTCAGCGCCTCAACCAGATCGGCATCGACCACCGCCACACCACGGCCGGCGTTGATGAACAAGGCCGAGGGCTGGAAGCACTTGAACAGCGCTGCGTCATACAGGTCATGAGTCGCCGGGGTATCGGGCAGCAGGTTCAGCACGTAATCGACCTGGCCGACCATGCGCGGCAGGTCGACCAGCGCCGCCACCTCGACGAACGGCGCCTGCTCACGGGCGCTGCTGGCGACCCCGTAAAGCTCCACACCAAACGGCTGCAGGAACTCGGCCACACGCTGACCAATGTCACCTACACCCACAATGAGAACCTTGCGCCCTTCCAGGCTGCGCCCCGGGTGGTCATCCCAACGCCGCTCGACCTGGCTGACCAGGCGCGCAAGCACCTCACGCTCATGGCCTAGCATATAGGTGAGCATGTACTCGGCCATCACTTGCCCGAAGATACCCACTGCCCGGCTCAGGCGGTAATCACGCGGCAGGCCATCGGCCAACAACGGCGTGATACCGGCCCAGGTCGACTGCATCCAGGCAGGCTTATGGCCTTGGCGCAGCAGACTTGCCAGCAAGTCCGGCTGGCCCAGCCACACCGGGCACTGCGGTGCCTGGCGGGCGAGTTCGGCAGAGTCGCCGCTGGTCAGAACTTCCACTTCAGGCGCGGCTGCGCGCAAAAGCTCGGCGTATCGAGCATGGTCATGCTCAGCAATCAGTACGCGCATGGTCAGACGGGGTCGTTACGGCGCAGCAGCTCTTCGGGCAGGTGCTCGATGTACTCATCTTCCAGCGGCGGCATCTGCAGGTGGTAACCTTGGCTTTCGAGGTTCTCCAGCACCTTGCTGATGTCCTCGCGGGCCAGCTTGCGCTCAGGGCTGAGCACCAGGTCGAAAGCGTGAACGGGGGTGCCGAAAAACGGCAGCAGGCCTTCAGGCACGCGCTCCAGGCCGTCAGCCTTGAGCACGTACAGGTACATTTCGTTCTTGCGTGGGCTCTTGTAGATCGAGCAAATGCGTTTCATCGGGTTTCTCCGGCACCTGCCAGGTTGTCCAGCAGGGCCTGGCCCATGCGCTCACGGCGCCAGCCGCGCAGCGAATCGGGCAGTTGATAAGGGCCATTGGGGTAACCGCTCTTGAGCAGCGCCTCCAGGGCTTTCTTGCGCAGCATCAGCTCGGGCGCAATCCCCAGGCGCTCGCCTTCGGCCTGGCCGATGGCACGCAACTGCTTGAGGAGGCCGGCAGCCTCGATCGGCAGCGGCTCGGGCAAGGGCGCTGGCCATTGCTCGGCAGGCAGGCTGGCGGCGCGCTTGATCAGCTGGATGAGGAACTCACCGTCCTGACGAATGGTGCGCGGGTGCATCTCGTCGATCTTGGCCAAGGCCGACAGGTTGTTCGGCTGGCTCTTGGCCATGGGCCACAGCGAGTGCTCCTTGAGGATACGATTGCGCGGGACATCGCGGTTGCGCGCCTCGCGCTCGCGCCAGGCGCACAGCTCACGCAGCACTGCCAGTTGTTGAGGCGCCAGCTTCCAGGCCAGCTTGACGTCGCGATACAGGCTTTCGGGCTCGACTTCACGGCGCAACGCAGCCACCAGCTCGGCGCCGTCTTCCAGCACCCAGGCGTACTTGTCGTCACTCAGCCGCGGGCGCAGCACGGTGAACAGCTCGGCCAGGTGCACGGCATCTTCGGCAGCGTAGCTGACCTGGGTTTCCGAGAGCGGGCGTTGCAGCCAGTCAGAGCGGGTTTCGCCTTTGGGCAATTCGATGCCCAGCACTTCCTGCACCAGGCGCGAATAGCCCATGGAGAAGCCCAGGTTCAGGTAACCGGCGGCCAGCTGAGTGTCGAACAGCGGTTGAGGCAGCTTGCCGGTCAGGCGCAGCAGCACTTCAAGGTCTTCGCTGCAGGCGTGCAGCACCTTGACCACACCGCTGTCTTCCAGCAGGTCGGCCAAGGGTTGCCAGTTGCCGATCAGCAGCGGGTCGATCAGGAAGGCGCGTTGGCCGTCGCCGATCTGAATCAGCCCGGCTTTCGGGTAGAAGGTGTCGACCCGCATGAATTCGGTGTCGACGGCGACGAACGGCAACTGGTGCCAGTCGCGGCAGTGTTCGGCCAGGCTCTGGTCGTCACGGATCCAGTGAATTTCGATGGCCACAAGGCTCTCCCACTAACATTGGCGCGCAGTATATACGGCGCGGGCACTGCTGGTGAAACTGTCCAGCTTTTCGGGAGCAGTCCACCCTGTGGGAGCGGGCGCGCCCGCGAAGAAGGCAACACGGTGTATGGCACGGGCTTGGCCCGGGTTCGCGGGCTTGCCCGCTCCCACAGGGACCGCGCAAGCTTGCATGACACGCGACTGGCTTCAGCGCTTGGCCGCCAGCCAGGGCCGGCAACTGGCGAACATGTCCAGCGACTGCTGGTAGAGTTCGGTGTGTACCTGCAACAAGCCAAGCATCGAGTGGAACAGGTTGTCCTGGGACAGCGGGGCATCGCTGAGCCGGGCCAGGCAGTCGGTATCGACGCCGAAGTCCTCCTTGTAGCTGTCAGAGAACCAGGTCAGCAGCGGCACATGCTTCTGCGGCTCGGGAGCGATGGCGTACGGCGTACCGTGCAGGAACAGGTTGTACTCGCCCAGCGACTCGCCGTGGTCGGACAGGTAGATCATCGCCGTGTCGACCTTGTCTTGCTTGCTGCGCAGGATATCGATCAGCGAGGCCAGCACCTTGTCGGTGTAAGCAAGGGTGTTGTCGTACCCGTTGATGATTTCCTCCTTGCTGCACTGGTTCAACGCGTTGCTTTGGCAAACCGGGGTGAAGCGCTCGTCGTCACTGGGGTAGCGCTTGAAGTACTCGGGGCCGTGGCTACCCATCTGGTGCAGCACCAGCACGGTGTCCTTGTCGAGGTTGTCGATCAGCGCGTCCAGGCCTTGCAGCAGGATCTGATCATGGCATTCGCCATTGGCGCACAGCTGCGGATCCTTGAGGTTGCTGACATCGATGAACTGCACGCGATCGCAGGTGCCTTTGCAGCCCGACTGGTTGTCACGCCACTGCACGGCCAGGCCGGCACGCTGGAGAATGTCCAACAGCCCTTCACGGTTTTTCGCTACCCGGGCATCGTAGTCCCTGCGCTTCATGCCCGAGAACATGCAAGGCACCGAAACCGCCGTTTCCGTACCACACGAGTGCACGTCGGAAAACGCCAGCAGGCCCTGCTCCTTGGCGAGATTCGGCGTGGTATCGCGGTCATAGCCCAGCACGCCGAAATGGTCTGCCCGGGCACTTTCCCCGACCACCAGCACGGTCAGCGACTTGCGCTCATGTTTTTGCCAGGCCGCATCACGCTTGGCATCTTCGCCATAATGCTGGAACGGGCGCGAGGCCGTACCGACACGCTCGCTGACATAACCAATGGAAGCCCCGACGATATTGCTGGGGGTGAGCATCAGGCGCAGTTCATGGTGATTGCGAAACAGCGACGACAGCCCCTGATAATTGACCAAGGCGACCGAGCCGATGGTCACTACACAGGCGCCACTGACCACCAACTTACCCAGCAGCTCGCGGTGCCAGGGGCGGTAAGCGATCTTCGCCTTCCACAGCAGCACCGAAGGCAGCACACCCAGCAGCAGGATATATGCGGCAAACTTGAACGACATCAAGTCGCGCACTTCCGCAATATTGGTCTCGGCCATATTACGAAACATACCGGTATCAATAAGTACACCGTACTGGTTCATGAAGTAAGCCACGCCTGCGCCACTCATGAACAACACGATAAGTACCGGCTTCAATACATATCGGAAAGCAAGTAACGTGAGGATCAGATTGAAGGCGAAGAGCATCAGCATGGCAAACGCCAGGCTTAGCCACAACCCCGACAGGCCGGCAGGAACCGCGGCTTGCAGGTGCTCCCAGAGGAACATGTTGAAGCCGATCAGCAGGTAAAGACTGGCCAGCAGCGTGACCCATTCAGTCCGCAGGGATTTGAAGTTGAGCATCAGCGTTCGCAATCAAGAGTGATTTTCAACCCCCAGGCCAGAAGGCACCGTGGGAAAGTTGGGCGAACTCTAGAAAGGGCGCCATCAAATTTTTGTGAAAAAGACGGTAACAATTTCGTGAAGGTGCGTCTTTTACAAATAATCTCAAAATCATTCAGCTGCCATTCAGCCTGGGCAGCCGCCACAAGCCTGCGCAAAGACAGCTATCCTCAGTGATCAGAGCCTTACCGACAACCCTGACAGAGGTGAAGAAATGCCAGTTCCGCATGATCTGCTCGCTGACCTGCACGTTACCGCTGATGCATTCCAGGCGCTCATTGACAAGGATCAGGACCTGCACAAACTGCACAAGGAGTACAACGCCAAGGACAAGGAGGTGGTCGCCGCCGAAGGCAACGGTACCAACGACGAGGCCGTCAACCGCCTGCGCAAGGAAAGGTTGCTGATCAAGGACAAGATCGAACGGATCATTCATCCGCCCAAATCCTGACAGGCATCTATTGAATCCGCCGGCCTCTTCGCGGGCAAGCCCGCTCCTACATTGAAACACGACACCTGCAGGAGCGGGCTTGACCGCGAAGAGGCCAGCAGCCCTTACACAGCAACCAGCGCTTTCAACGCCCCATCCAGGTCCTCGACCAGGTCACGGTAATCCTCGATACCTACCGACAACCGCAGCAGGTTTTCGCTGATACCCATCACCCCTTTCTGCTCCGGGCTCAGCGAGCAGTGCGACATGCTCCAGGAATGGTTGATCATGCTCTCCACCCCGCCCAGTGAGTCAGCCAGCACAAAAATCTGCAGTGCCTCTACCAGGCGGTTGAGCGCGGCGCGGTCGCCCTTGACCTTCATCGCCACCACTGCCCCGCCACTGCGCATCTGGCGTTTGCACAGTTCATGCTGTGGGTGGCTTTCCAGCCCCGGGTAATAGACCTGCTCGACCTGCGCGTGGCCTTCCAGGAAGCGTGCCACCTGCAGGGCATTGGCGCACTGGCGCTCCATGCGCACATCCAGGGTTTTGAGGCCGCGCAGGGCCAGGTAGCAGTCGAACGGCCCCTGCACCGCACCAATCGCCATGCTTATACGGCGCAGGCGGGCCAGCAGCGCGTCATTGGCTGCCACCACCACACCGCCGGTGAGGTCGGAGTGGCCACCGATGTACTTGCTGGCCGAGTGCATCACCAAGTCCACGCCCAAGGTGATCGGGCGCTGGTTCCACGGTGAGCAGAACGTGTTGTCGATACAGGTAAGAATTCCCCGCGCCCTGGCCAGGTCGCATACCGCCTTGATGTCGACCAGGTGCAGCAACGGGTTGGTCGGCGATTCGATCCAGATCAGCTGGGTTTCCGGCTTGATCGCAGCCGCTACGGCTTCAAGGTCGTTGAGATCGACATAGGTGGTGGTCAGCCCCGAGGTGCGGCTGCGGTAATCTTCCATGATGCGGAATGTGCCACCGTACACGCCGTTCATCACCACCACGTGGGCATCCTTGGGCAGCAGCTCAAGCACGGTTGCGGTGGCATTGACTCCCGAGGCGCAGGCCACAGCGCCCACGCCTTCTTCCAGGGCAGCGACACAGGTTTCGTAGGCATGCCGGGTGGGGTTGCCGACGCGACTATAGGAATATTCCGGCTTGTCATCCAGGCTGCGCTTGGTGAACGAACTGGCGGTGACGATGGCCGGGAAAATGGCGTTATCGGCAACGCTGAACTGCTCGCCGGCGTGAATGGTACGGGTGGCGAAATTGCGCGGCTTGTCGGACATGGTCAGGCCCATTGGCAGAATGAAAGCTGCAACTATCGCACAACCCAAATCGTCTGGCCTTGGGGTAATCTGTGAAATATTTTTCTGCACGGCCAGCGCACGATATGGACAGTTTCGACCAGCACATTCTTACCCTGCTACAGCGTGATGCCTCGATCTCGCTGAAGGACCTGGCCGAGGCCGTCAACCTGTCCACCACACCGTGCTGGAAGCGGGTCAAGCGCCTGGAAGAAGACGGCTACATACTCGGCCGTGTCGCCCTGCTGGACCCCGAACGGCTGGGGCTGGGGCTTACTGTGTTCGTCCAGCTCAAGACCCAGCGCCACGACAGCGCCTGGCTGGAGCAGTTTGCCGCGACCGTCACCGGGTTCGAGGAAGTGATGGAGTGCTACCGCATGTCCGGCGACTGGGACTACATGCTGCGGGTGGTGGTGGGCGATATCGCGGCGTATGACCGGTTTTACAAAAAGCTGATTACCCGTACCGACGGGCTATCGAACATCACCTCCAGTTTTGCCATGGAGCAGATGAAGTACACCACGGCTTACCCGGTGCATCGCGCCTGACTGGTGCTGGATTCTTCGCGGGCTCGCCCGCTCCCACAGGGTCACCTCAACCTCAAGCGCTGTGGGGTCCTGTAGGAGCGGGTTCACCCGCGAAGGGGCCAGTACAGGCACCCCATCAATCCGAGGCCAACACCGCCGCAATGCGGTTCCCCGCCTTGGCTTTCACGACCTTGATCGCCACGAATTTCGAGGTCGGGGTATAGGTCCCCTCACCATAGCTTTCCAGCGGTACCAACGGGTTGGTTTCCGGGTAATACGCCGCCGCCTGCCCCTCCGGCACGTCATACGCCACCAGGCGGAACCCCGACACCCGCCGCTCCACGCCATCCTCCCACAACGACACAAGGTCCACCTGCTCACCCGGCTCGAAGCCCAGGCGACGGATGTCCGCCTCATTGACGAACACCACTTCACGCAGGCCGAACACCCCACGGTAGCGGTCGTCCAGGCCATACAGGGTGGTGTTGTACTGGTCGTGCGAGCGCAGGGTCTGCAGGATCAGGTCGGGTTTGTCACCCCGGGCCAGCACCTTGGCATTGACCAGCTCCTCGGGCAGCGCGTGGGGCATGAACCGGGCCTTGCCCGTGGCCGTTCGGAAGTTGCGATCGGCGGCGGTGTTACCCAGGTGGAAACCGCCCGGCTGCTGCAAGCGCTCATTGAAGCTGGCGAAACCAGGGATAACGTCTGCGATCATCTGACGAATACGGCTGTAGTCGGCCACCGCAAACTCCCAGTCTATCGGCTGGTTACCCAGCGTAGCCTTGGCCATGCCGGCGATGATCCAGGGCTCCGAGCGCATATGCGGCGAGCGCGGGCGCAACTGGCCGTGGGAGATGTGCACCATGCTGAAGGTGTCCTCCACAGTCACGCCTTGCGGCCCTTCGGCCTGCAGGTCGATTTCGGTACGGCCCAGGCACGGCAGGATCAGCGCATCGCGGCCGGTGACCAGGTGCGAGCGGTTGAGCTTGGTGGAAATCTGCACGGTCAACGCGCAGTTCTGCAGCGCCGCGTGGGTGCGCGCGGTGTCCGGGGTGGCTTGGGCAAAGTTGCCGCCCAAGCCGATGAACACCTTGGCCCGTCCCTCTTCCATGGCTTTGATCGCCAACACCGCGTTGTGCCCATGGGTACGCGGCACACTGAACTGGAAACGTTGTTCGATGGCATCGAGTAGCGCCGCCGACGGCTTCTCATCAATGCCCATGGTACGGTCACCCTGCACGTTGCTGTGGCCACGCACCGGCGACAGGCCTGCGCCGGGTTTGCCGACGTTGCCGCGCAGCAGCTGCAGGTTGACGATTTCCTGCACGGTCGGCACCGAATGGCGATGCTGGGTGACGCCCATGGCCCAACACATGATGACCCGTTCGGCCTTGCGATACATGCGGGCGGCCAGCTCGATCTCGGCCAGGGTCAAGCCCGACTGTTTGACGATGTGCTCCCAGGACGTGGCGTCCACCGTCGCCAGGTAATCGTCGACGCCGCTGGTGTGCTCGGCGATGAAGGCATGGTCGAACACCGCCGGCTCGCCCTTGGCCTGCGCCTCGCGCTCCCATTGCAACAAATATTTGGCAATGCCGCGCATTGCCGCCATGTCCCCGCCCAAGGCCGGGCGGAAGTAGGCACTGGAGGTCGGCTCGGAGCCGTTGCTGAGCATTTCGAACGGGTGCTGCGGGTGCTGGAAGCGCTCGAGGCCACGCTCTTTCAGCGGGTTGAAGCAGACTACCTGGGCACCACGCTTGACCGCTTCCCGCAGGGGTTCGAGCATGCGCGGGTGGTTGGTGCCGGGGTTCTGGCCAATGACGAAGATCGCGTCGGCCAGTTCCAGGTCGTGGAACACCACGGTGCCCTTGCCCACCCCGAGGGTTTCCGACATGCCCGCGCCGCTGGCTTCGTGGCACATGTTCGAGCAATCAGGGAAGTTGTTGGTGCCGTAAGCGCGCACGAACAGTTGGTAGAGGAACGCCGCCTCGTTGCTGGCCCGGCCCGAGGTGTAGAACTCGGCCTCATCTGGCGACTGAAGCGCATGCAGGTGCCTGGCGACCAGCTCGAAGGCCTCCTGCCAGGTGGTTTCGACATAGTGGTCGGTGGCGGCGTCGTAACGCATCGGGTGGGTGAGGCGGCCCTGGTATTCGAGCCAGTAGTCGGTCTGCTCCTTCAACGCGCTGACGCTGTATTTGGCGAAGAAAGCCGGGTCGACCGAGCGGCCGGTGGCTTCCCAGTTGACCGCCTTGGCGCCGTTCTCGCAGAACTTGACCATGTCGCTTTCCGGCGACTCGCCCCAGGCACAGCCGGGGCAGTCGAAGCCGCCGTTCTGGTTGGTCTTGAGCATGGCCCGCAGGTTCTTGAAGGCATTTTCGCTGCCCAGCCAGCTCTTGGTCACGCTTTTCAGCGCCCCCCAGCCGGCGGCGGCGCCCTTGTAGTCCCTGATGTGTTCGTCCTGGCTCATGCGATGAATCCTCACGCTTCGATGCTTTTTTCCAGCCTATGGAGCGTGGGGAGGGGGCGTCCAATCGAAAGATCTTACGGCGTGATAAGCGGTTTCGATCATGGGCTTCCTGGTGCTTGCCGTGCCATCTTCAGCGCCAGTGAGATCGAGCGCCGCCCGCGCGGCGCATCGCGAGCTGCGCTCGCTCCTACGTTTGTTTCGGGCCAGTGACGCCTGTGACAGGCGCGCGCGACCGCCTGGTTTGTACGACGCGAGATCGAGCCATGCGCCAAGGCGTGCACGATCGCCTGGTTTGTGCGACGCGATATCGAGCCATGCACCAAGGCGTGCGCGCGCAAATCCCCCAGGCATCATTGGCCCGAAACAAACGTAGGAGCGAGCGTAGCTCGCGATGCGCCGCGCGGGCGGCGCTCGATCTCACTGGCGCTGAAAATGCCAAGCCGAGTGATAGAGGCCATCGATCAACCAGTAGGACAAAGCAATTTGACGCCCCTGCCCCCAGGTTATAGCTTGGAGTCATGCCCCAACCCCTTCGAGATTCGAGTGCGAACGTGGAACAGAACAGCCGGGCCCTGATCGACGGCTTCAACCGGAAAATCGACTACCTGCGGATGTCGGTCACCGACCGCTGTGACTTCCGTTGCGTGTACTGCATGGCCGAAGACATGCAGTTTCTGCCGCGCCAGCAAATCCTCAGTCTCGAAGAACTGTTCCAGGTGGCCGAGCGCTTTGTCGCCCTCGGCACCCGCAAGATCCGCCTGACGGGTGGCGAGCCACTGGTACGCCAGGGCATCGTCGACCTGTGTGGGCGCATCGCCGCCCTGCCCGGCCTGCACGAGCTGTGCCTGACCAGCAACGGCTCGCAACTCGGACGCCTGGCTCAGCCGCTGTTCGACGCCGGCGTGACACGCCTGAACATCAGCCTGGATAGCCTGGATGCCGACCGTTTCAAGCAGCTGACCCGCACCGGCGACCTTGCCCAGGTAATCGCCGGCATCGACGCCGCACGCCAGGCCGGTTTCAAACGCACCAAGCTCAACTGCGTGGTACTCAAAGGCCGTAACGACCATGAACTGGTCGATCTGGTGCGCTTTGCCATCGAACGCGAGCTGGACATCACCTTCATCGAGGAAATGCCGCTGGGGGTGATAAGCGAGCATGAACGTGACGAATCGTTCTGCTCCAGCGATGAAGTTCGTGAACGCCTGGCCGAGCAGTTCACGCTGATCGAATCGACCGAATCGTCCATGGGGCCGGCCCGCTACTGGCGCCTGGCCGAAGCCACAAACACCCGGGTCGGCTTCATTTCACCGCACAGCCACAACTTCTGCGCCACCTGCAACCGCGTACGCCTTACCGTCGAAGGCCGCCTGCTGTTGTGCCTGGGCAACGAACACTCGGTAGACCTCAAGCACGTGCTGCGCGCCCATCCTGGCAACCCCGAACGCCTGGAAAAGGCCATTCGCGACTCGCTGCACCTCAAGCCCTATCGCCATCACTTCGAAGTCGGTGGCGATGTGCAGATCCTGCGCTTCATGAACATGACCGGCGGCTGAGCAGCCGTCTCAGGACTTCCATGATCGTCCCGCCCTCCCCCGATGTGCTGCGCGTGCTGTTCACCCTCAAGGGGTCGATCGTCAAACGCATTGCCCTGCGCTGCCTGACGGTGACACTGCTGGCCGCGCTGATCGTGCTGGTCGAGCGGCATTTTCCGGCGTATTTCTACCCGGTCAGCGCCACGCCATTCACCTTGCTGGGCCTGTCGCTGTCGATCTTCATGAGCTTTCGCAACAACGCGTGCTACGACCGTTGGTGGGAGGGGCGCAAGGCCTGGGGCAAGCTGATTATAGAAACTCGCTCGTTCGTGCGGGAAAGCATGGTGATCGCCGACGAAACACTGCGCAACGAACTGCTGCGCAACTTGTGTGGCTTCGCTCATGCACTCAATGCCCGGCTGCGTAACGAGGACGAACGGGCAGCTGCCAGACCGTGGCTGGCCCAGGCCGATGCGATCAGCCCGCACAATGTGTGCGACGGTATCCTGCGTGAAATCGGCGAACACTGTTCACGGTTGGCCGCGCAGCAACAGATCAGCGAATGGCGCTACAACCTGCTGGAACAACGCCTAGTGGGCCTGACCGAAGTGCAGGCCACCTGCGAGCGGATCAAGGGCACGCCTTTGCCGTTCCCCTACACGCTGCTGCTGCACCGTACCATCTATATTTTCTGCCTGCTGCTGCCGTTTGCCCTGGCCGAGCCGCTGGGCTGGCTGGCACCGCTGTTCACCACCATCGTGGGGTACACGTTCTTCGGGCTGGATGCGATCGGCAACGAGCTGGAAGACCCGTTCGGGCGCGATGAGAACGACCTGCCGACCGATGCCATGGTGCGGACGGTGGAGCGCGATGTGCTGGCCGGATTGGGGGAACAGCAGTTGCCGCCGGCCTTGTTGCCGGTGGGGTATGTGTTGAGCTGACCGTGGGTGGTTGCCTGTTCAGGCCTCTTCGCGGGTAAACCCGCTCCTACAAGGCACAGCAGAGGGCCCGAAACCTGTGCTGTACCTTGCACCGGATACCCCTCAGCCCCGGCTTGCGCAGGCCTCGATCGGCAACAGGTGTTTGACGAAGTTGCATGGCCGGTGCCGTGCATCCAGTTGCTCTGCCAGAATCCCTTCCCAGGCGGTGCGGCAGGCCCCGGTCGAGCCCGGCAGGCAGCACACCAATGTGCGGTTGGACAACCCGGCCAATGCCCGGCTCTGTACGGTCGAGCTGCCAATATCGAGAATCGACAATGCCCGGAACAACTCGCCAAACCCATCGATACGCTTGTCCAGCAGGCACTCGACCGCTTCGGGTGTGCTGTCGCGCCCGGTAAAGCCGGTACCGCCGGTGATCAGCACCACCTGCACCTGTTCATCGGCAATCCAGCTGGCCACCTGAGCGCGGATCTTGTACAGGTCGTCCTTGAGCAGCGCTCGCGCCACCAGCCGGTGACCGACCTCGACCGAGCGGTTGGCCAGTAGCGCGCCGGAAGTATCGCTATCGTAGGTACGGGTGTCGCTGACAGTCAGCACGGCGATGTTCAGCGGTACGAAGACCGCATCAAGTTGGACGCGCACGGTGAAGCTCCTTGAAGGGCATTTTCACCACGCTAGAGGCATACCCCCAGAGGCGTCCAATCGATATGACGTACCGGCCGATCAATGACATCTATCGCAGACGTGGGTTAAGGTCTGCATAACCATACGCCAGGCACTTCCATGGACATCAAGCAGCTCAAGTTCCTCATCGCCCTCGACCAGACCCGCCACTTCGGCCAGGCGGCGGCGCTGTGCCATATCACCCAGCCGACGCTGTCCATGCGCCTGCGCAACCTGGAAGACGAACTGGACCTGGTGCTGGTCAAGCGGGGCCAGCGCTTCGAAGGTTTCACCGAGGCCGGCGAGCGCATCCTGGCCTGGGCGCGCACCCTGCTCGCTGCCCACGACGGCCTGCAGGCCGAGGCTGCCAGTTGTCGTGGCCAGGTGGTCGGCAGCCTGCGCCTGGGCACGGTGCCGCTGGCCAGTTTCAACCCCATGCACCTGCTGCTGCCCCTGCGCGAAAAATACCCCGAACTGCACTTTCAGCTCAGCTCGCTGAGTTCGGAACAGGTACTCGACGGCCTCAGCCGCAACCAGCTCGACCTGGGTATCTGCTACCTGGACCAGGTCAATACCAGTTTCTTCGAAGTGATCGAACTCGGCACCACCACCATGGGCCTGCTGCACGACACGCGGCACTTCCAGTTCGCCAGCGACCAGTTGCGCTGGGACGAGCTCGGCGATATTCCGCTGGGACTGCTGAGCAAAGGCATGCACTACCGCCAGTCTCTGGACCTGAGCTTCCGTAGCCGTGGTCTTGAACCCAATGCGGTGCTTGAGAGCGACTCGAGCTTCCAGCTTATCCAGGCCATCAACACCGGCATATGTTGCGCGATCATGCCACTGGACTGCGGCCTGGAAGACCTCAGCGAGCACCTGCGAATCCTGCCGGTGGCCGACGCCGCCATCCTTAGCCCGGTCGGGCTGCTGCTGCGCCGCAGCGAGCCGCGCTCGGCGATTGCCGAGCAATGCTTTGCCGAGGCGCGTGGGCTGTTTCAGGCCACCTGATCGGCGGTAGCCTGTCGATACTGGCGCGGCGTAAAGCCGGTCAGTTGCTTGAACTGGCGGCTGAAGGCGCTGTGATCGGTGTAGCCGCAGCGCATCGCCACTTCAGTGATCGGCAGCTCCGAATGCAGCAGGCGATGGGCATGCTCCAGGCGCGCCTTGTGGATCATCTGCCGGGGCGTGAGGTGGAACACCCGCTTGCAGTAGCGTTCCAGTTGAGCCACGGAGATACCAGCGATGCGGGTCAGCTCGCCCATGCTGATCGGCTGATGAAAATGCCGGCGGATGTGCTCGTCAACCGCCGCCAACCGCTGATAGGCAGGGTGGCTGTCGGCGGCTGACTGCAAGTCGACCGAGATGCCGACCAGGCCGATGATTTCGCTGGCAGGGTTGTACAGCGGGCGCTTGTGGGTCAGGCACCAGCCGGGCTCACGGCTGCCGTAGAGGTGCAGCTCCAACTGGTCCTCCAGCACCAGGCCTTCCTTGAGAACACGTCGATCCTGCTCGGTATAGCCGGGGCCAAATTGTGCCGGAAATACCTCGGCGCTGGTCTTGCCTAGCAGCGGTTGCAGGCGCTTGAGGCCACAGCGCTGGACCAGTGTGTTGTTGGCCAACGCATAGCGGGCAGCAGAATCCTTGATGAAGATTGCGGCGTTGGGGATGGCGTCGAGCATCGGCAACAACAGCGATACTCCGGCGAGCAGGGCCTCAAGGGTGGCGGGGCGGTGCTGGTCGAGGGACTGGTAGAGGGTTGCCAGGGGGGCGTCGGTCATCTGTCGGTTCTCTGCTGGCTGGGCCGGCCTCTTCGCGGGTGAACCCGCTCCTACAGGGCCCCCACAGATTTCGAATTCTGCGCCGTACCTGTAGGAGCGGGTTCACCCGCGAAAGGGCCGGCACTAGCACTGCATCTCTCAAACCCTTATCCGGTATGGCTTTGAGCCTATCCCCCCGCTTTGCGCCTTACCACTGTTTTTCTGCAACTGTGCCGATTTCGTCATTCCCTGTGCAGAAAACCATCAAGAACCGCCGCCCTGATCGGTCCACTCTATGCCCCACGCAAGCCGCCCAAGTCCTACAAGAGCGCGGCCCAAAAAGCCGCATCTCGTGACATCAGACCTGCCTATCCAATAACCAACAAAAAGGCGAACCCATGTCAGGCAAATTCAAAAAACAGTTATCACTGCTGGACCTCACCTTCATCGGCCTAGGCGCCATCTTCGGCTCCGGTTGGCTGTTTGCCGCCAGCCATGTCTCGGCCATCGCCGGCCCGGCCGGCATCCTCTCCTGGTTCCTGGGCGGGTTCGCCGTACTGTTGCTGGGCATCGTCTACTGCGAGCTGGGCGCCGCCTTGCCCCGCGCCGGTGGCGTGGTGCGCTACCCGGTGTACTCGCACGGCCCGCTGCTGGGCTACCTGATGGGCTTCATCACCCTGATCGCCTTTTCCAGCCTGATCGCCATCGAGGTGGTCGCCTCACGCCAATACGCCGCCGCCTGGTTTCCCGGGCTCACCAAGGCCGGCTCCAGCGACCCAACCGTGCTCGGCTGGCTGGTGCAGTTCGCCTTGCTGGGGCTGTTCTTCTTTCTCAACTACCGCAGCGTGAAAACCTTCGCCAAGGCCAACAACCTGGTCAGCGTGTTCAAGTTCATCGTGCCACTGCTGGTGATCGGCGTGCTGTTCACCTTCTTCAAACCGGAAAACTTCGAGGTCCAGGGCTTTGCCCCGTTCGGTCTGTCCGGGGTGGAAATGGCGGTATCCGCCGGTGGCATCATCTTCGCCTACCTGGGCCTGACGCCGATCATTTCGGTGGCCAGCGAGGTGAAGAACCCGCAACGCACCATCCCCATTGCACTGATCTTGTCGGTACTGCTGTCCACCGCCATCTACGCGCTGCTGCAACTGGCTTTCCTTGGCAGCGTGCCGACCGAAATGCTGGCCAACGGCTGGGCCAGCGTGACCAAGGAGCTGGCACTGCCCTACCGTGACATCGCCCTGGCCCTGGGTGTGGGCTGGCTCGCCTACCTGGTGGTGGCCGACGCAGTGATCTCGCCAAGCGGCTGCGGCAACATCTACATGAACGCCACCCCACGCGTGATCTATGGCTGGGCGCAGACCGGCACCTTCTTCAAGTACTTCACCCGCATCGATGCAGAATCCGGCATCCCGCGCCCGGCCCTGTGGCTGACGTTTGGCTTGTCGGTATTCTGGACCCTGCCGTTCCCATCGTGGGAAGCGCTGATCAACGTGGTGTCCGCCGCCCTGGTGCTGAGCTACGCCGTGGCCCCGGTCAGCGTCGCCGCCCTGCGCCGCAATGCACCACACATGCCGCGCCCGTTCCGGGTCAAGGGCATGGCCGTGCTTGGTCCGCTGTCGTTCATCATCGCTGCACTGATTGTGTACTGGTCGGGCTGGAACACCGTGTCGTGGCTGCTGGCCCTGCAGATCGTGATGTTCGTGCTGTACCTGCTGTGCAGCCGTTTCGTACCCACCCAGCACCTGTCGCTGGCCCAGCAAGTTCGCTCGTCGGCGTGGCTGATCGGGTTCTACGCAGTGACCATCCTGCTGTCGTGGCTGGGCAGCTTCGGCGGCCTGGGCGTCATCGGCCACCCATTCGACACCGTGGTCGTGGCGGCCTGCGCACTGGGCATCTACTACTGGGGCGCCGCCACGGGTGTGCCTGCCCACCTGGTGCGTCTGGAAGGCGACGACGAAAGCGAAGCCTGCGCTGAAACCATTAACGGCCGCCCTGTTGCCGTCGCTTCCTGATCTTTTAAGCAAGGGACAAGCCCATGAAACAGATTCACGTCATCGACTCCCACACGGGTGGCGAACCAACCCGCCTGGTGATGAAGGGCTTTCCGCAACTGCGGGGCCGAAGCATGGCCGAACAGCGTGACGAACTGCGCGAACTGCACGACCGGTGGCGCCGCGCCTGCCTGCTGGAGCCACGCGGCAACGATGTGCTGGTTGGCGCACTGTACTGCCCGCCAGTGTCGGCCGATGCCACCTGCGGGGTGATCTTCTTCAACAACGCCGGTTACCTGAACATGTGCGGCCACGGCACCATCGGCCTGGTCGCCTCGTTGCAGTACCTGGGCCTGATCACACCGGGTGAGCACAAGATCGACACCCCGGTCGGCCAGGTCAGCGCCACCTTGCATGAAGATGGCGCCATCACCGTCGCCAACGTGCCCTCCTACCGCTACCGCCAGCATGTGGCGGTGGACGTGCCCGGCCATGGCGTGGTGCGCGGCGACATTGCCTGGGGCGGCAACTGGTTTTTCCTTGTGTCCGAACACGGCCAGCGCATTGCGCTGGATAACCGCGAGGCGCTGACCGAGTACACCTGGGCCATGCTCAAGGCCCTGGAGGCCCAGGGCATCACCGGCGAAAACGGCGCCCCCATCGACCACATCGAGCTGTTCGCCGACGACCTCGACGCCGACAGCCGCAACTTCGTGATGTGCCCCGGCAAGGCCTACGACCGCTCCCCATGCGGCACAGGCACCAGCGCCAAGCTGGCCTGCCTGGCCGCCGACGGCAAGCTTGCCGAAGGCCAGACCTGGGTGCAGGCCAGCATCACCGGCAGCCAGTTCCATGGCCGCTACACGCGCGACGGCGAACGCATTCGTCCGTTCATCACCGGCCGCGCCTACATGACCGCCGACAGCACCCTGCTGATCGACGAACAGGACCCTTTCGCCTGGGGCATCTGACCCCGGCCTTTCCCGACTGAACATTGCCAGGAGTGACAACAATGAATGACAACATCTTCACCGGCACCATGCCCGCCCTGATGACCCCCTGCACCGCCGAGCGCAAACCGGACTTCGACGCCCTGGTGCGCAAGGGTCGCGAGCTGATCGAGGCCGGCATGAGCGCGGTGGTGTACTGCGGCTCGATGGGTGACTGGCCACTGCTGACCGAGGCCGAGCGCCAGGAAGGCGTGGCGCGCCTGGTGGCGGCCGGTATCCCGACCATTGTCGGCACCGGCGCGGTGAACACCCGTGAGGCGGTTTCGCATGCTGCACACGCCGCCAAGGTTGGCGCCGCCGGCCTGATGGTCATCCCCCGCGTGCTCAGCCGCGGTGCTTCACTGATCGCCCAGAAGCACCACTTCTCGGCCATCCTCGCTGCCGCGCCGAAACTGCCGGCGGTGATCTACAACAGCCCTTACTACGGCTTTGCCACCCGCGCCGACCTGTTCTTCGAACTGCGCAGCGAGTTCCCCAACCTGATCGGCTTCAAGGAGTTCGGCGGTGGCGCCGACCTGCGCTACGCCGCCGAACACATCACCTCCAAGGATGACGATGTCACCCTGATGGTCGGTGTCGACACCCAAGTGGTGCATGGCTTCGTCAATTGCAACGCCACCGGCGCCATCACCGGCATCGGCAATGCCCTGCCGCGGGAAGTGCTGCAACTGGTGAGCCTGAGTAAACAGGCGGCCAAAGGCGACGCCCGTGCCCGCCGCCTGGCGCGCGAGCTGGAAGCGGCGCTGGCGGTGCTGTCGTCGTTCGATGAAGGCTGCGACCTGGTGTTGTATTACAAGCACCTGATGGTGCTGAACGGCGACACCGAGTACAGCCTGCACTTCAACGAGACCGACGTACTGACCGACGCTCAGCGCAACTATGCCGAACAGCAGTACACGCTGTTCCGCAGCTGGTACGCCAGCTGGTCGGCTGAGCAAAACATCGCCTGAGCAGCCACTGCTCTCCCTGTGGGAGCGGGCGTGCCCGCGAATCAGGCGACCCGGTGCATGGCACCGGCTTCGCCGGTGTTCGCGGGTGAACCCGCTCCTACAGGGGTCGTAATCCCCCCCATGCATCTGCATTAGATTTCCAAGGAGGCTACATGCCCCTCACAGGCAACCTGCTGATCGGCCAGAGGCCGGTAACCGGCAGCCGCGAAGCCATCCGTGCCATCGACCCAAGTACCGGTCAGACGTTGGAACCGGCCTACCTCGGCGGCACAGGCGAACACGTGGCCCAGGCCTGCGCCCTGGCCTGGGCGGCATTCGACGCCTACCGCGAAACATCGCTCGAACAACGAGCAGAGTTCCTTGAAGCCATCGCCACACAGATCGAGGCCATCGGCGATGCCCTGATCGACCGCGCCGTGGCCGAAACCGGCCTGCCCAAGGCGCGCATTCAGGGCGAGCGTGGTCGTACCTGCACCCAGCTACGCACCTTTGCCCGGGTAGTGCGGGCCGGCGAATGGCTGGACGTGCGGGTCGACAGCGCCCTGCCTCAGCGCCAGCCACTCAACCGCGCTGATCTGCGCCAGCGCCAGGTGGCCCTGGGGCCAGTCGCCGTGTTTGGCGCCAGCAATTTCCCGCTGGCCTTCTCGGTGGCCGGTGGTGACACCGCGTCGGCACTGGCCGCTGGCTGCCCAGTGGTGGTCAAGGCCCACAGTGCCCACCCCGGCACCAGCGAGCTGGTCGGCCAGGCGGTGGCGCAAGCGGTGAAGCAGTGCGGCTTACCGGAGGGTGTGTTCTCGCTGCTTTATGGCTCGGGCCGCGAAGTGGGCATTGCCCTGGTCAGCGACCCACGTATCAAAGCCGTTGGTTTCACCGGTTCGCGCAGCGGTGGCATAGCGCTGTGCCAGGCCGCCCAGGCGCGCCCGGAGCCTATTCCGGTGTATGCCGAAATGAGTTCGATCAACCCGGTGTTCCTGTTCGACGCCGCCCTGCAAACCCGTGCCGAAGCACTGGCACAAGGTTTCGTCGCCTCGCTGACCCAGGGCGCCGGCCAGTTCTGCACCAACCCTGGCCTGGTAATCGCCCGGCAGGGGCCGGCATTGCAGCGGTTCATCACTGCAGCCGCCGGGTACGTGCAGCAGGCCGCCGCCCAAACCATGCTCACCCCCGGCATTTTCAGTGCCTACCAGGCCGGTATCGCAGCCCTGGCAGACAACCCCTGTGCCCAAACCATCGCCAGTGGCCAAACCGATCAGGGCCCCAACCAGTGCCAGGCACAGTTGTTCGTGACCCAGGCCGAAGCGTTTCTCGCCGACCCGGCGTTGCAGGCTGAGGTGTTCGGTGCAGCGTCGCTGGTCGTTGCCTGCACCGACGATGAGCAGGTCCGCCAGGTAGCGGAACACCTGGAAGGTCAGCTGACCGCCACCCTGCAACTGGACGAGGCCGACATCGACAGCGCTCGCGCCCTGCTACCCACCCTTGAGCGTAAGGCCGGGCGCATTCTGGTCAATGGCTGGCCGACCGGCGTCGAGGTGTGCGATGCCATGGTCCACGGCGGGCCGTTCCCGGCCACTTCCGATGCCCGCACCACCTCGGTGGGCACGGCGGCGATCCTGCGTTTCCTGCGCCCGGTTTGCTACCAGGACTTCCCCAATGCGCTGCTGCCGCAAGCGTTGAAACACGGCAACCCGCTGCAGCTGCGGCGCCTGCTTGATGGTAAACGGGAAGACTGAGCATGGTCGAAACCGCTGAAACCGATATCGCCGTGGTGGGCGCCGGCATTGTCGGCGTCACCTGTGCCCTGCAACTGACCCGCCAGGGCCATCGGGTAATGCTGGTCGACCGCCAGGCACCCGGCCTCGGCGCGTCTTTCGGCAATGCCGGGCACCTGGCAACCGAGCAAGTGTTTCCGATTGCCGACCTGTCGATCCTCAAGCGCCTGCCTCGCATGCTGCTCGACCCGATGGGCCCGCTGCGCCTGGACTGGAAATACCTGCCCAAGGCCATGCCGTGGTTCACGCGGCTGCTGCTCAACCTGCGCCAGGCGCCGTTCCAGCGCAGCGTGGCTGGCATCCGCACGTTGAACGAAGGCAGCTTGGGCGCCTGGCACCGGCTGTTGGGCTCGATCGGGCGCAGCGAATTGTTTCAAGAGGATGGTTCGTTGCTGGTGTTCGAGAAGCCTGAGTCACGCCAGACACTGGAGGCGTTGCGCACACGCATGCAACAGCAGGCGGTGCCGGTGGACTTCTGGTCGGCCGAAACCGTGCGTGAAGCGGCGCCGCAACTCAGCCCGTCACTGTTGGGCGGACTGTTCTTTCCGTGCACCGGGCACTTCATCGACCCTTATCGGGTGGTGTGCGAATTGTTCGAAGCGGCCAAGGCCAGCGGGGTGCGCTTTGTCCAGGCGCAGGTCGATGGTGGGCAGTTGCACAGTGCCGGCGTGAGCCTTGCCAGCGACCAAGGCATGCTCAATGCCCGCCAGGTGCTTGTCAGCTGTGGCGCCCATTCTGCGAAACTGACCGCCGCGCTGACAGGCACGCGGGTGCCGCTGGATACAGAGCGCGGCTACCATCTGATGTTGCCAGGTGAGCACCAGCGCCTGCCGTTTGCGGTCACCTCGCTTGAGCGCAAGTTCATCATGACGCCCATGGCCGATGGCTTGCGCCTGGCTGGCACTGTGGAGTTTGCCGGGCTGCAGGCACCGCCGAGCATGCAACGGGCTTGGCAATTGCACCGGTTGAGCAAGGGGTTGTTCCGGCACGACTTGAGCGTCGAAGGGGCAACGCCGTGGATGGGGTTCAGGCCTTCGTTGCCGGACTCGCTGCCCGTGATCGACAGGGTGTGCGATGGGCGGGTGCTGTTGGCGTTTGGGCATCAGCACCTGGGGCTGACTCAGGCGGCGGTGACGGCGGAATGGGTGGGGCGGCTGGCTGAGCAGGCTGGTGGGCCTGAGATGGCTGCATACCGACTGGATCGGTTTTAGCCTTTACCGGCCTCTTCGCGGGCAAGCCCGCTCCCACAGAGAGGGTGCAGCATCTGAAACCTGTGGTGTCTCTGTGGGGACGGGCTTGCCCGAGAAAGGGCTGCAAAGCAGCCCCTCCAAACCTCAGCGGTAACGCTCGAGCCAGTGCGCATACGGTGCCGGCAAGGTCCAGGAGGCTTTTTCCACCCCCAGTTCCTTGGCCGCAAAGTAAGCCCAGTGCGGGTCGGCCAGGTGCGCGCGCCCTACCGAAACCAGATCCAGCTGGTTGGCCTGCAATGCGGCCTCCGCCAACTGCGGCGTACCAAAGCCCCACGCCGACGTCACGGGCAGCTTTGCCTCGCGGCGCACGCGCTCGGCAATAGGCCCCATGAACGCGGGCCCCCAGGGGATGTTGGTGTCGGGAATGGTGAAGCCGACACTCACGCTCAGCAGGTCGAGCCCACCGGCCTTGAAGCGACGGGCCAGTTCGATCGACTCTTCCAGGGTCTGCTCATCACGGCCATCATATTCCAACACACCAAAGCGCGCGGTCAGCGGCAGGTTCTCCGGCCACACTTCGCGCACGGCGGCCAGTGTTTCCAGCAGGAAGCGGCTGCGGTTGTCGAAGCTGCCACCGTAGGCATCGGTGCGCTTGTTGGAGTGCTCAGAGAAGAAGCTCTGACCCAGGTAGCCATGGGCAAAGTGCAGTTCGATCCACTCGAAGCCGGCATCACGCGCACGGCGGGCAGCATCGACGAAGTCCTGCTTGACCCGGGCGATATCGTCCAGCGTCATTTCCCGTGGCACCTTCGGCAGGTGCGCGCCAAAGGCAATGGCAGACGGGGCAATGGTCTCCCAGCCGCGCGTGTCGTCGGCGGCAATGTGATCATCACCCTCCCACGGGCGGTTGGCGCTGGCCTTGCGCCCGGCGTGGGCAATCTGGATACCCGGCACGGAACCGGCAGCCTTGATGGCCTGCACCACCGGTACGAACGCCTGAGCGTGGGCATCGCTCCAGATACCGGCGCAACCGGGGGTGATACGCCCTTCCGGCGCCACAGCAGTGGCCTCGACCACCAGCAAGCCCGCACCACCACGGGCCAGCCCGGCCAGGTGCACATGGTGCCAGTCGTTGATCATGCCGTCTTCGGCCATGTATTGGCACATCGGCGGAATGGCAATGCGGTTTCGCAGGGTGACGTCTTTGAGGGTGTAGGGTTCGAATAGCGCGGACATGGGAAACTCCGGGGTCATTTGATTACTGTTGTTCGATCATAATCGAACTATGGCAATTAATGAAACCCCCGTTATCATGTCAACCATGCGAGCCTATAAACATCCCAATCCCGAAGACCTTATCCTTGAACGCCTGTTCTATGCGCTCAGCGACCCCGTGCGCCTGGAAATCGTCCGCCACCTGGCCGGCGTGGCCGAGGCCAGCTGTGGCGAGCTGGACGGAGGTCGGCCGAAGTCGAGCATGTCCCATCACTTCCGTGTGTTGCGTGATGCAGGGTTGGTGCAAACCCGCAATGTCGGGACTACCCATATGAATTCGCTGCGTAGCGAGATGCTGGATAAGCGGTTCCCGGGGTTGCTGGAGTGCATACTGCGCCAGCAGTGATACCTGTGCAGGCCTCTTCGCGGGTGAACCCGCTCCTACAGGGATGGCGATAAGCCTGAGGGTTGCGCTGTGCTTGGCAAAAAAAAGCCACGAGGTCTCCCCCGTGGCTAGTTTCACAGCAATGGCCGATTACAGCGCCATGTCGTTCTCGGGCTTGCTCTCAACCGGGTCGCTCGCCGCGCCACCGAATTCAACGCTGGCGTCGATCACCGGCGGTTTCCCCAGCTGCAGCACTTCAGCGGTGTAGTTCCACTCTTTCTGGGTGGCCGCTGCCGAATCGTTCAGCTTGGTGCCGTAGCTCGGCACGATTTCCTTGATCTTGGCCTGCCACTCTGGGGTAGCGACCTTCTCCTTGAACACCGTTTCCAGCACGTGCAGCATGATCGGCGCAGCAGTCGAAGCACCCGGCGAGGCACCCAGCAGGCCCGCGATGGTGCGGTCTTCGGACGCCACCACTTCAGTGCCCAGCTTCAGCACGCCGCCCTTCTCGGCATCACGTTTGATGATTTGCACGCGCTGGCCGGCCTGCCACAGGCGCCATTCTTCTTTCTTGGCGTTCGGGAAGTAGGTGCGCAGGGCTTCGAAGCGGTCATCGTCAGACAGCATCAGCTGGCCAGCGAGGTACTCGACCAGTGGGTACTGGTCGATACCGACTTTGGTCATCGGCCACACGTTGTGGGTGGTGGTGCTGCTCAGCAGGTCCAGGTACGAGCCGTTCTTCAGGAACTTGGTCGAGAAGGTGGCGAACGGGCCAAACAGGATCACGCGCTTGCCATCCAGCACACGGGTGTCCAGGTGCGGGACCGACATGGGTGGCGCACCGGTCGAAGCGATACCATAGGCCTTGGCCATGTGCTGCATGGCCACGGTCGGGTTCTCGGTCACCAGGAACGAACCGCCCACCGGGAAGCCTGCGTATTCCTTGGCTTCCGGAATACCCGACTTCTGCAGCAGCTTCAGCGCGCCGCCGCCGGCACCGATGAACAGGAACTTGGCGTCGGTGGCCGACTCGGTGCCGTCCTTCAGGTTCTTGTATTCGACGTGCCAGGAGCCGTCCTTGTTGCGGGTGATGTCCTGCACTTCGCTGGACAGCTTCAGGTCGAAGCCTTTCTGGGTCTGCAGGTGGCCGACGAACTGGCGGGTGATCTCGCCAAAGTTGACGTCGGTGCCGATTGGCGTCCAGGTCACGGCCAGCTTCTGGTTCGGGTCGCGGCCTTCCATCATCAGCGGGACCCACTTGGCGATCTGCGCGTGGTCCTCGGAGTACTGCATCGGGCGGAACAGCGGGCTGGTCTGCAGTGCGTCGTAACGTTTCTTGAGGAACTTGATGTTGTCATCGCCCCACACGAAGCTCATGTGCGGTGTGGTGTTGATGAACGAGTGCGGGTTCTTCAGTACGCCCTGGCGTACCTGCCACGACCAGAACTGGCGGGAGATCTGGAAGGCTTCGTTGATTTCGATGGCCTTGGAGATGTTGACGTTGCCGTCTTTGTCTTCCGGGGTGTAGTTCAGCTCGGCCAGCGCGGAGTGGCCGGTACCGGCGTTGTTCCAGCCGTTGGAGCTTTCTTCGGCCACGCCATCCAGGCGCTCGACCATTTCCATCGACCAGCTTGGCTCCAGCTCGTGCAGCCACACGGCCAGGGTGGAGCTCATGATGCCGCCGCCGACCAGCAGCACGTCTACTTTTTTGGTTTCTGCAGCGTGCGCTTGAATGACGCTTGCAGCGACCGCCAGACCCAGCAAGGTCTTGCCAGCTTTCTTGAACATTGATCATTTCCAGTCAGGAGAACAGAGTGAGGGCCTGTGGCTGGCCCCGGTAAAGCGTGTTCTTCAGCGCAGGCTTGTTGTTGATCATTGTTCAGCAGCCAGAGAACCAGAAAACGACTCGGCCTTTAGTCGAATTGACCGACAAGGCTGAATCGTTTTTCCGATTGTATCTGAAATGCCAGCACAAACAAATTGCAGGCCGGAGCGTCAAGGCGACCGGTTGCCCCAGCGGCAGAATGTCACGCCAAAAAACAAAAACCCCCGACCATGTACATGACCGGGGGCCTTGGATCACGCCGCAAGCGTCGCGATCAGGGTACCGCCAAGATTACTGCTGCTGAGGCAGTTTATCGATCGGGCCGCAGCCACCGATGATCTTGGAGATGGAAACCGAAGGGTGGAACAGGTAGTCGTAGGTGCAGTTTTTCGGTTGGTTGTAAACTTGGCCAGTGCAACCCGACAGCAGGGCAACACCCGAAACGACAGCAACGGCAACGGTGGCCTTGAACAGCTTTTTCATTACTCAGTCCTTTAAATGAATCATCTTCGACCATCGTCTGATGGCCGCGGAATCATACAGACTCCAGGCATTGGATCCAAGCCGCACTTGGCACAGGTTCTTTGCAACTGTGCAACAACAGGTTGAAAAGCGCGCCGTTGGCGACGATAGTTCAGCGCACTGCCTTCGCAATGCCCAACAGGAACTCACCATGCTTGGCGTCACCGACTACGGCGCATTCGTCATCGCCTTCCTCATTCTTCTGGCCATCCCCGGCCCGGGCAATTTCGCCCTGATCACCGCCACCGGCAAGGGCGGTATCAAGGCAGGCCTGGCCGCGACCTGTGGCGTAATCGTGGGCGACCAGGTGCTGCTGTGGCTGGCGGTAGCCGGCGTCGCCACCCTGCTGGCCACCTACCCTGCCGCCTTTCATATGGTGCAGTGGGCGGGGGCTGCATACCTGGCCTACCTGGGCCTGCGCATGCTGCTGAGCAAACCCGGTGGTGCAGCACACACCTGCCGCATGGACAACGGCCAGTACCTGCGCCAGACCATGATGATCACCCTGCTCAACCCCAAGGCGATCATGTTCTACATGGCGTTTTTCCCGCTGTTCGTCGACCCGGTGAAGCACCAAGGGCTGGTGACGTTCGGTTTCATGGCGGCGACAGTGGCGGTGGTGACCTTCCTGTATGGGCTGATTGCCGTGGTGCTGACCCATCAACTGGCCGAGCGCATGCGCGCCAACCCGCGAATTGCCAATATGTTCGAGCGACTGGCGGGGGCTTGCCTGGTGGGATTCGGCATCAAACTGGCGGCGATGCGCTGATCCCAAGCCCGACAGGGTCCGGGCACACCTGACAGCAAAAAAAGCCCCCGGCAACTCAGGGTTCCCGGGGGCTTGCTCACTCAGCCATTACCCAATCAATTGGTTTCCAGCTGATACGCCTTGCTCACGAATAACGCTGCAAACAGGCTCTTGCCTTCCTTGAAGGTGTACTGCTCTTCGAAACTGCCGTCTTCGACCAGCTTCTGCCCGATGGCGCACTCCGAGTCGCTGTGGTTCTTGGCCTTGGCGCCAAAGTCACTGCTCCACGACGACAGCCCAACCTCCTGGCAGAAAGCTGCGAACTTCGCCTTGGGGACTTGCTGCTGGTAATCGCTGAAAGCCTCTTTCAGCGGTTTGAAGCCGCTGTAGCTCACCGAGTAGTTCTCGACCTTTGCCTTGCGCGCAAAACCACTCACTGTTTCGGCCAATACCGACTGACCGGTGTAAGGGCTGTATGCACCAATCAGCATGGCACTGAGCGCACTCTTGAGTTGGGTTTCGACATCGTCCAGCTCCGGCAGCGACTGGAAGTCGGCCTTGCGCACGATCTCACCTACCTTGGAGCCATCGTTGCGGTGGGTCACGACAAACGCCATCGAGCCTTCACCGTCACTGGAGCGCTTGATGGTGAAGTCCAGGTCAACCGTGGTGCCAAAATCGCCCGTACTGCTGACCAGAAACGCGCCTGTCACCGGCTGGCGGACCGCCATGTTGGCCCCCCAGGCGAACCCCGACTCAGTGGCCCGGCCATTGGCGGTCAGCTCTGCACGTGGCTGGATCTCGTCGCTGACATCAGCCACCAGAACCACTTCGGCGCCCTTGCTGGCAACGTAGGGGTTGGCCATCTGCATGCCGAGCAGCTGGATGTGAATGGTACCGTCCTTGCTGTCACCGTCGTGAGACAGCTTCAGCGCATCGGCTTTCAGGTATATGCCGGCAACATTACGGCTGACGTTGAGCTGGTACTTGGCCCAACCCGCCAGGCCTTCTTCCGTCGAACTGCCGCGGACCGATTCCATCAAGCCTGACAGGCCGCGCATGAACTGTTGGGCGCCGTTGGTCTGCGCCGCAGTGACACGGATTTCAGGCTCGGCGACGGTCAGGTTGCCGGAAAACGCCGAGTAGGAAATGTCCCCCTCAGACAGTACATCCTCAAGGAAATAGCGCTCCTTGAAGTCGTCGTAGTAGGCCAGCGCAGCCTTCTTACCCGAGCTGGAGACCATCGCATAGCCACCGCCGAGCACCAGCACCGCCGCGGCCACACCGCCAATCAGCAGCTGCTTCTTGTTCATCTGTTTGATCATGGTGTTTGCCTCACTGGACCATCGCGGAAGCGCTGTTCCAGTCGTTCACGTACTTTTGGGAGACCTCGGGGGTCCAGCTGAAATCGATACCGGCGTTGGGGAATTCCTTGGCCAGTACGGCACCGAACGACACGCGGTCGGCACAGTGGTCCTGCTTGCAAGCCTCGGGCTCACCCACGCTGTAGGCCCGGTAGGTAGGCACGGCACGGCCATCGTCCAGCGGGTAGTACGGCGTGGCGTTGGCCACCTGGGTCACGTACCAGCCTTCGCTGTATTCCTCGTCCGCAACCAGACGGCCCTTGCTCGGGAAGTCGATGGTGTAGAAGTCGCCCTGCGTGCCGGTAACGTGCACCATCATCGGCGTCACGCTGGCCGAGGTCGCAGGGTTTTGCTGCTCCAATGGCGAAGCGAAGCGCACCTTGATGCCGGCCATTTGTGCCAGCGCCTCGGTTTCACGCCCCTTGAAGTCGCTCATGCCATCCTGCAACTGCTGGTAACGCTCCAGTACGCGGGTATGCACGCGGGCCAGTTCCTGTTGGCGCTGACGCTCTTCACGCACCCGCCGCTGCTCACGCTGAACCGCCCAGTTCGTACCCTCGCGCACATCGAAGAACAGGCCCTGACGGTTGATGCCGATGCGGTTGCGGGTAATCTTCTGCGCGTCATTGCCCCAGATGTTGTTCGAGATCGCCGACAGGTCCTTGACGATGAACAGGGTGGCCACATCAGTGGTGGTCGGCGAGGTGGTCTTGATCAGGTCGAAGATTTCCAGCGCGGCTTCCTTGTACTTGGCCGCGTCCAGAGCAAACGACTCGTCCGGGGTGACCACCACGTAGTACGGGTCGCTGCCGAACGGGCGCAGTACGCCGTAGCTGGAACGGCTGAAGGTCAGGTACACCTTCATCTGCCGGCCGGGGATTTCGCCCACCAGGAACGCGGCTTGGTCAGCTTGCGCGGTGAGGTAGGAAACAGCCTTGTTCTTCACCGCAGGCTCGAGGTTCTTGATGAAGATCAGGCCGCTCGGGTGCGCGTAGACGCGGTTCCAGTTATCACCCCGGTAGGTGCCCACGGCCTTCCAGCTGATTTTTTCGAAGCTGCCTTCGCCAAAGCCGGAGGCCGGGCACGGCATGGCCGGGGTGGTGCCGAACGACAGGGTGTCGCCATCGCCGATGATCGACTTGCTGAGCACCCATTTGCAGCCGGCGCCGTCCGTTACCTGCATCAGGTTGCGGTTTTCCAGGACCACCGAGCGGCCGAAGTCCGAAGTGGGGGCTACTGCTACTGCTGTGGCAGGTGCCGGGACAGGCGGCACAACAGGGGCTGGTGCCGGGGCTTCGGCGGCCGGCGCAGGGGCCGGTTCTGCAGCTACGGCTGGGGCAGGCGCGGGAGCCGGGGTAGCTTCTGCTTTCGCGGGTGCGGCTTCAACTACCGCCGGGGCTGGCTCAGCAGCAGGGGCTGAAGCCGCTGCAGCAGCAACCGGTGCTTCTGGCTGCACAGGTGCCGGCACTGGCGCAGGTGCTGCAACCGGCGCAGGGGAAACTGCGGCAGGCGCGGCCGCCAGGGTGACCAGCCCCAGGTTGCTGGCATTGCCCGAGCCGCTGGCGTACAGGTTGCCCTTGGCATCGACCGCCTTCCAGCTCACCTTGGCAGTGGAGCAGTCCTTGGCGAACACGAACGGCAGCTTGGTCAGCAGGCCAGACAGCAGCTCCTGGTTGTCCCACGCCGGGCGGGTGATGGTCAGGTCGACCTGGGGCTTGCACCAGCTGGTGGCATCCCCAGGCACTTCGACCTTGATGTTGTCTTTCTTGGAAAAGGCCAGCTCATGGGCGAACGCCTGCGGTACCAGACCACAAGCGCCGATCACTGCCAGCGCGAGCGCGTGCTTTTTCATGGATTTCCTCAGATCAGTTCCCAGGTGCCATTGGCTTGTTTGCAGAAGGTGTTCTGCTCTTGCTCAGTCTTGCCGCTTTGCGATTTCAGGCTGACGGTGACAGGGCGGCAGGCCGCTTCGGCGGCAACTGTCTGGGTCGGCAGCGACTGCACCGAGTCCAGGTCGAAGCCTTGGGTTTCCTTGCTGGCAGCAACGTCCAGCTCGTCCAGGTTCACCGCCGGGGTCACGCGCTTGGCCACGGCCTGGGCCTTGGGCTCGACGTAGTTCTTGTGCACATAGCCAACGGTCACACCCTTGCGCCCGACCAGGATCCAGTCACCGGTGGAGCCCACGGCGGTGAATTCGGTGTGGTTCTTCAGGCTGCCGACCTTCTCGCCAGTCTGATTGGGCGCGGCGCGCACATTGAGGTTGTCGCTGGTGGTCACATACGGCTCGTTGATCAGCTTCATCGACGGCACCGCCTGGATCTTCGGCGCGCGCTTGACCTCGACCTGCTTGGTCTTGGTGTATTCCTTGCCCGGCACGATCTGCGCGGTGGCACCCGAATGGTCGGACTTCCAGGTCACCGGCTGGGCGCTGGCGGTGGTCTGCTGCTGGCTCAGCACCTCCTGGGTGCGCAGCGCCAGGGCCTGCTGGTCCTTCTCGTCCAGCATGTGGCCGATACGGTTGCCCATGTAGGCACCGATGCCACCCGCGATCAGGGCTGCGGCGATCTTGCCGTTACCACTGCCCATGGTCGAGCCGATGGCCACACCGGCCAGGCCACCGATCACGGTGCCCGCTTGCTCTTTGCTGATACCGAGCTGTGCACAGGCCGTGGTAGAGGCGATGGCGACCGCCAGAAGGGACGCGACGAATTTCTTGTGCAAGTGGAGCACTCCATTTTCGGTGGGGCGCACAGCCGCGTACCGCAGCCAATGGTTGGCGGCAGCATTCAAAGTTGTGCGGGGTTTTCAGAAAGTGCGCAGCACTGGCCGCAGACGACAATTCAGCCGTCCAGCGAGGGGCGCAGGGGGAGACCAGTACGGCGCAAAGCATCCAACGAATCCATGTCAGGAAGAGTTCATCGCCCAGCGCGCGTAGTCATTACGGCGTGTGGCCTGGGCGTGAGTGGCGTATCAGAGCGCCGCATTGTAGCCTAAGGTGCCATTGGCAGTTCAAGACAAAATGTTGCAGGAAGCCTGTCTGATGTATTGGTAGAAATCCGTCCTACAACTTGCACTCAGAATTATCCCCTTCCTTGTAGGGCGTTTCCCAAACATACTTCCAACCCGCTCAAACGGTTGCGACGGATTCGGTCGCGCTCTAGTCTCGGCTCGTCGTTGTGAAATCAGCGACCGGCTTTGACAGGCCGACTACTCAAGTTTCCGTTGCAGCGCTTAATGGCAGCTGTGCATGGGGCACATTCGTGTGCGCCGGGTCCTTGGGTACCGGTCTGTCAACCCATGTATAGCTGCCTCCATTCGTTTGACAGCGTTGCCAGGCGGCTCCACTACCCAAGGAGCTTACATGCGCAAGACAGTCCCCGATCCGCCCTACTCCCCCGATTCCACCCAGATCCTGCAAGACACCCTGGTCCAGTCTTCAGAGTACGTGCTCTGCGCCCTGTCCGTGGCCCGCCAATCCGTGCAACTCGAACCTACCGCCCACAGCTCGATCGTGATGCAGGCCGTAATTCATGAAATGGAAGCGGTACAGGGGCTGGTCGAGTCGGCGTTGATGCAGTTGCAGATGCGGCCGCATTTACCCACAGAGCCTCACACCTTGCATTAGCAGGTCAGGCCTCTTCGCGGGCACGCCCGCTCCCACAGGGTCATCACAGCCGTCACGCACTGCACAGTACCTGTGGGAGCGGGCGAGCCCGCGAAGAGGCCAGCCCAGGCAACCCAAAATCCAGGGAAACAAAACAATGCCCACCGACAACACACCAGAACCCACCACAGTCGGCAAGACCTGCTTCTACCAAGGCGAAAACAACACCCACCCGCTGTTCCGCATCGAGCCCGGCATCCCCTGCCAGGACGCCCGCGAGCAGGCCTCCGAACTGATGGGTTACGTGCGCGACCTGATCATCACCGGCCTGATGGACGGCGACCAGAAACTGATCTGGGCCTCGCATTACCTGAGCGCAATGGCCAAGGCGCTGCTGGATGATGCTGAGTTGGGGATGATGAAAAAGTAAGCCGCAACGAAAAAGCCCCCGAAAGCTTTCGCTTCCAGGGGCTTGATCTTGTATGGCGGAGAGATAGGGATTTGAACCCTAGGTACTGTTGCCAGTACAACGGATTTCGAATCCGTCCCGTTCGACCACTCCGGCATCTCTCCAATGCCGCGCATCATACCAGCGTTCTTTTAAAACGCAAATCTTTTTTTCAAAAAAACCGCGTGGTATCAGGCGCTTGCGTGAACGCGCCGCTTACAGCGGCACGCCCAGGCGCTTGGCAACTTCTTCGTAGGCTTCGATCACGTCGCCCAGGCCCTGACGGAAGCGGTCCTTGTCCATCTTCTTACGGGTTTCTTTGTCCCACAGGCGGCAGCCGTCCGGGCTGAACTCGTCGCCCAGCACGATCTGGCCGTGGAATACGCCGAACTCCAGCTTGAAGTCGACCAGCAGCAGGCCGGCGTCATCGAACAGCTTGCTCAGCACTTCGTTGACCTTCAACGACAGCTTCTTCATTTCTACCAGCTGCTCGGCGGTGCCCCAGCCGAACGCGACAACGTGGGATTCGTTGATGAAGGGGTCGCCCTTTTCGTCGTTCTTCAGGAACAGCTCGAAGGTGGACGGCTCCAGCTTGATGCCCTCCTCCACGCCCAGGCGCTTGACCAGGCTGCCGGCAGCGTAGTTGCGCACCACACACTCGACCGGGATCATGTCCAGTTTCTTCACCAGGCACTCGTTGTCGCCCAGCAGCTTGTCGAACTGGGTCGGCACGCCGGCTTCTTCCAGTTTCTGCATGATGAAGGCGTTGAACTTGTTGTTCACCATGCCTTTGCGGTCGAGTTGTTCGATACGCTTGCCGTCGAACGCCGAAGTGTCGTTACGGAACAGCAGGATCAAGCGGTCGGCGTCGTCGGTCTTGTAAACCGATTTGGCCTTGCCGCGGTAAAGTTCTTCGCGTTTTTCCATGATTGGGCTCCGCTTGCTTGAGGTGTTGGGCTAGGCGATTTCGCGCCAGTCGAGCCCGTGTTCCTGATTCGCCACCTGGAGCCAGTCCGGGTCGCACCCAAGGGTGTCGACGAAGCACTGGCGGGCCAAGTGTGGCAGGTTGTTCTTGCTGCTGAGGTGGGCCAGCACCAGGTGTTGCAGGTTGTTCCAGCCCAACTCGTGCACCAGGCGCGCGGCCTGGTGGTTGTTCAAATGCCCTTGCATGCCACCCACCCGCTGCTTCAAAAAGGCCGGATAGTGACCGCGTGCCAGCAGGTCGCGGCAGTGGTTGGCCTCGATCAGCAGTGCATCCAGGCCCTGGTAACGCTCCAACAGCAGCGCGTCGTACGAACCCAGGTCAGTGAGCATGCCAAAACGCCGCTGACCATCGCTGACCACGTACTGCAATGGCTCGTAAGCATCGTGCTCGACCCGCGCTGCGGTTACTTCCAGGCTGCCGACGCGCAGGCTTTGGCCACAAGCGAGAAAACCGGCCACCTCTACCGGCTTGCGCATGCCGCGCAAGGTCCCTTGGCTGAGGTAGACCGGTACATTGTAGCGCCGTGACAGCAAGCCGACCCCATGCACGTGGTCGGCATGTTCGTGGGTGACCAGTACCGCACTGAGCTGGGCCGCCGACACGCCGAGCAGCGCCAGGCGCCGCTCGGTTTCGCGCAGGGAAAAGCCGCAATCGACCAGGATGAACGTGTCACCACTGGCGATCAGCGTGCCGTTCCCTTGGCTGCCGCTTCCGAGTACCGCGAAGCGCACTTAGCCCAGGTGGTCCTGAATGGCGCTCAGCACGCGGCGGGCGACATCGGCCGGAGCCACGGTGTTGATGTTTTTCTCGACCGTGACCTGCACGCTCTCACCCACCTTGCTCAGGCGAACCTGGTAACGCTCGGCACGGGCTTCACGCTCTTCCTTGGTCGGCTCGCTGCCGAACAGGCGGCTGAAGAAGCCAGGCTGGTTCTGCTTGTCTTCAGGCTTTTCGGACAGGTTGATGTAGTACAGGCCCAGGCTGCGGTTGATGTCTTCAACACGCCATTCGCCACCCTGCTCCAGGGCACGGCCTACGCCAGACCAGGCGCGGTCCAGGTCAGACCCCAGGTACAGCACCGGGTTGCCGCTGCCGTCTTCGCTCAGGCTGACGCGGCTTGGGGCGTCGAAATCGCGCGCGGCCAGCAGCGACACCGAACCACCCTTCTCGGCGCTGCGGTTCATGCTGGCAAGCATTTCGTCGACCAGCAGGGCATCGGTGCCGATATTGCTGGAGGTGGACGGGAACGCAGGATCGGCAGTGCTGCCCGCCGGGCGCTCGACGCTGACCACATACACCTCGGAGGTGTTGCGCTGCACGCCAGGCTCCATGCGCACACGCACACGCACCTCGCTGTCACCGCTGCTGGCAGTGCTGGCCAGACGCTGGCCAAGCGATGCCGACAGCTCATCGAAACGCTGCCAGGTGGTATTGAACTCACCTGTCTGCGGGCGCTCTTCAGCAATGCGGAAGCCGTTGTCCTCGAAGAACTGCCGGGCTACCGGCCACACTTCGGCTGGCGAATGCTGGGCCAGTACCCAGCGGCTGCTGCCGCTGCGCTGCAGGCTGTAGTCGGTAACCTGGGCGGCACCGCCAGTCAGCGGTTGCGGGCGAGGCACTTCGAACTCACCCGCGACGTTATCGTCAGCGACGTTACGCGGAATCGGCAGCAGCGGGTCAAGGCGCTTGACGTTGCTGGCGTCCGGCGGCAGTTGCATCGGCGCGGTCGGGTGCGCCTGCAGGTAGTCACTGCCGCGGTCGCGGAAATAGCCATCCTCGCCCCACAGCCAGCCACACCCGCTGGTGCTGGAGATAATCAGGGCAAGGGCGGAAAGACCAGCCAGTCGCTTCATGCGGTGTACTTCCTCTTAAACCAGTACGCCGGACTGGCGCAAGGCAGTACGGACTTTTTCGTGGCAGCCTTCGCTCAGCCAGGTCAGGGGCAGGCGAATACCTTTTTGCATCAGGCCCATTTCGACGAGCGCCCATTTCACCGGGATCGGGTTGGACTCGCAGAACAGGTCTTTGTGCAGCGGCATGAGTTTTTCGTTGATTGCGCGGGCCTTCTCGGCATTGCCCTCAAGGGCGGCCTCGCACAGGTCCGCCATTTCGCGCGGAGCGACGTTGGCGGTGACGGAGATGTTGCCCTTGCCACCCATCAGGATCAGCTCGACGGCAGTCGGATCGTCGCCGGACATGACGATGAAGTCCTTGCTGACGCCATCGAGGATGGCCTTGGCGCGGGCCAGGTCGCCCGTGGCTTCCTTGATGCCGATGATGTTCGGCACGGTCGACAGGCGGATCACGGTCTCGGCCTGCATGTCGCAGGAGGTACGGCCGGGAACGTTGTAGAGGATCTGCGGGATGTCGACGGCTTCGGCAATGTGCTTGAAGTGCTGGTACAGGCCTTCTTGCGTTGGCTTGTTGTAGTACGGCACAACCAGCAGGCAGGCGTCGGCGCCAGCATTCTTGGCGTTCTGGGTCAGGTGCACGGCTTCGGCGGTGGAGTTGGCACCGGTGCCGGCGATGACCGGAATCGGTTTGGCGCTGCGTTTGACGCGCTCGACCACGTGTTTGATGACCAGGATGTGTTCTTCGACATCCAGCGTGGCCGACTCACCGGTGGTGCCGACAGCGACGATCGCATGGGTGCCGTTTTCCAGGTGGAAGTCTACAAGTTTGTCGAGGCTGCCCCAGTCAACACGCCCTTGTGCATCCATGGGTGTGACCAATGCCACCATACTGCCCGCAATCATGTAACTGCTCCTGCCGGAAAAAGAGAGCGGTAATGGTACTGGGGGCATCGACCTTGCACAAGCGAAGCAGGCGGGTGGAGCATTCCCCTCGGCGGCTTATTTCGCTACCCTTGGCCCTTTGATCGGTGCAGCGCGGCCCGCCGGGCCGTCGACCTTGCTCCCCGCCAGCGTCCAAGACCTCGCATGCGAGCCCCGGGCCCTGCCGACAGGAGGCTTTTGCCCGTCCTGTGCCGACCGCTCATCGCTTTAGGAATGCTGCATGTCCACCCCCACCGTCCGCGAACAATTCCTTGTCATCAGTGCCCTGGGCCCGAACCCCATGGAGCTGGCCAACGTCCTCAGCCGCGCTGCCTTCGAAAACCGCTGCGCGGTGGTCACCTCGCGCCTGAGCCGCCACGGCGAGACCAGCGCCCTGGTGCTGCAGGTGGGCGGCAGCTGGGACGCCCTGGCACGTCTCGAGTCCACCCTGCCAGGCTTGGGCAAGAAGCACGGCCTGACCCTCGACGTGGTCCGCAGCGCAGACCAGGAGGTGCGCCCGCAGGCCCTTCCGTATGTAGCCTACGTCAGCGCTGCCTACCGCCCGGACATCATCAACGAGCTGTGCCAGTTCTTCCTTGACCACCGCGTCGAGCTGGAAGCCATGACCTGCGACACCTACCTGGCGCCGCAAACCGGTAGCAGCATGCTCAACGCCCAGTTCACCGTGATTCTGCCGGCCGGCACGCAGATCAGCTGGCTACGCGACCAGTTCCTGGACTTTGCCGATGCCCTGAACCTCGACGCACTGATCGAGCCATGGCGTCCCCAGAACCCAATGTAAGGAAACCGATCATGGCTGTAGCACTCGACCAACCTGTCGCCGACTTCCAGGCCCAGGCCACCAGCGGGCAAACCGTCAGCCTTGCCGAACTCAAGGGCCAGCAGGTGGTGGTGTACTTCTACCCCAAGGACAGCACCCCAGGCTGCACCACCGAGGGCCAGGGCTTCCGCGACCAGCATGACGCCTTCGCCGCGGCCAACACCGTGGTATTCGGTGTGTCGCGTGATGGCATCAAGTCGCACGAGAACTTCAAGGCCAAGCAAGGTTTCCCGTTCGAGCTGATCAGCGACAAGGACGAGGCCCTGTGCCAGCTGTTCGACGTGATCAAGCTGAAGAAGCTGTATGGCAAGGAGTACATGGGCGTTGACCGCAGCACTTTCCTGATCGACAAGGACGGTGTGCTGCGCCAGGAATGGCGTGGCGTGAAGGTGCCTGGGCATGTGGATGCAGTTCTGGCCGCTGCTCAGACCTTGAACAAGGCTTGAAATTGAATGGGGCTGCCTTGCAGCCCTTCGCGGGCACGCTCGCTCCCACAGGAATTGTGCAGGGCCCAGTGGGAGCGGGCGTGCCCGCGAAGGGCCGCAGAGCGGCCCCAATGACATTCAAAGCATCGGTGAAACGCTAGGCTCCTGCTTGGGCCACGCATCCAGCACGGCCTTGATCAGCGTCGCCAGCGGGATGGCGAAAAATATCCCCCAGAACCCCCATAGCCCGCCAAACAGCAGCACTGCACAAATAATCGCCACCGGGTGCAGGCTCACCGCTTCAGAGAACAGCAGCGGCACCAGCACATTGCCATCCAGCGCCTGGATGATCGCGTACACCGTCATCAGGTAGATGAACTGGTCGCCCCAGCCCCACTGGAACAGCGCAATCAAGGTGACCGGCACAGTCACGACCACCGCGCCCACGTAAGGCACCACCACCGACAGCCCCACCAGCAACGCCAATAGCGCTGCGTAGTTGAGCCCCAGGCTGATGAAGGCAATGTAAGTGGCAATGCCGCAGATCAAGATCTCGATGCCCTTGCCACGGATGTAGTTGGCGATCTGCCGGTTCATCTCGCTGCCCACCCGGCTCAACAAGGTGCGCTGGCGCGGCAGGTAGCCGCTGACCCAGCGGCCAATGAGCTCGCGATCCTTCAGGAAGAAGAACACCAGAATCGGCACCAGCACCAGATAGATCATGGCGTTGACCAGCAGTGGCAGGCTGGACAGCGAGAAGGTCAGCGCCCATTGACCAAATTTGCCAATTTCACCGCGCACCGACTCGATGGCGTGCAATACCTGCTCGTCCGACACCAGGTGCGGATAGCGCTCCGGCAGCAGCAACAACAACGACTGCCACTTGCCGAGCATGCCCGGCAGCTCGTTGAACAGCGTGATCAACTGGTGCCACAGCAGCGGTACCAGCACCAGCATGAACACCGCCAGTGCGCCCATGAACAAGGCGAACACCAGCATCACCGCCAGCCGTGTAGGTACGCGCACACGCTCCAGGGCGTTGACCAGCCCCTGCATCAGAAACGCCAGCACCATGCCCGCCAGCACCGGCGCGAGCATGCCGCCCAGGGTGAGCACTGCGGTAAACGCCAGGAACAACAGGACCGCCAGCACCACCGCTTCCTCATCGGAGAAGTAGCGCTGCACCCAGTCGCGAAAGACTTTGAACATTGACGATCCTTGGAAAAGACTCAGGCCTTGCGCAGCCAGTAAGTATAGGTACCGGCCTCGGCCGTTTCATGCAGCAGGGTATGACCGGCCAACTGGGCGAAAGTGCGGAAGTCGCGCTGGGAGCCTGCGTCAGTGGCGATTACCTTGAGCACAGCGCCACTGGCCAGGCGATTGAGTTCCATCTTGGCCTTGAGCAGTGGCAAAGGACAATTCAGCCCGCTGGCGTCCAGTTCGGCGTCGCAGGTCAGGGTGTTACTCATCGCAGGGTCTCCAAAGGCATCGCCAGGCTGCTTCTTGGCATGGCTGGCTAGGATAGCGCCACTGGTCGTCAACGTGTGAGCCCGCTACAGTAGGTATCTTTGATCCGACGCGAGCTTCATGCATGAATCTACTGCGCCCTACCCTGCTGACGCTGGCCTGCCTGATGGCCCTTCCCGGCCATGCTGACGACCTGCCATCACTGGGTGATGCCAGTTCTGCGATCGTCTCGCCGCAACAGGAGCACCAACTGGGCCGCGCCTGGCTCAGCCTGCTGCGTGGCCAGGTCAATCAGCTCAACGACCCTCAGCTCAAGGACTACGTCGAAACCAGCGTTTACAAGCTGGCCGAAACCAGCCAGCTGCAGGACCGGCGCCTGGAGTTCATCCTGATCGACAGCCGCGAGCTCAACGCCTTCGCAGCCCCAGGTGGCATTGTCGGGGTCAACGGCGGGTTGTTCCTCAACGCCCAGACCGAGGGTGAATATGCCTCGGTACTGGCCCACGAACTGGCGCACTTGTCGCAACGCCACTTCGCGCGGGGTGTCGAGGCCCAGCAGCGTATGCAGTTGCCGATGATGGCAGCGCTGCTGGCCGGCATCGTGCTGGCCGCAGGTGGCGCCGGCGATGCGGGCATCGGCATGATTGCCGGCACCCAGGCAGCGGCCATCCAGGAGCAGCGGCGCTTCTCGCGCCAGAACGAACAGGAAGCCGACCGCATTGGCATCCAGAACCTGGAAAAGGCCGGCTACGACCCGCGCAACATGCCGACCATGTTCGAGCGCCTGGCACGCCAGTACCGGTATGACGCCAAACCGCCGGAATTCCTGCTGACCCACCCGGTGACCGAATCACGTATTGCCGACACCCGTAACCGCGCCGACCAGGCGCCCAAGGGTGGTATCGAAGACAGCATGCGCTACCAGCTGATCCGCGCCCGGGTGGCACTTACCTACGAAGGCACACCGGGGCTTGCCGCCAAACGCTTCCGTGCCCAACTGGACGAAGACCCAAAGCTGGACGCTGCACGTTATGGCCTGGCCTTGGCACAGATCAAGGGTGGGCAATTGAACGAGGCGCGTGAAATGCTCAAGCCGCTGCTGGCCAAGGCGCCCAACGACATCACCTACAACCTGGCGCAAATCGACCTGGACATCACCAACAACCGTCTTGCCGACGCCCAGCAGCGCGCCGAACGGATGCAGGGGCTGTACCCGGGCAACTATCCGTTGAAACAGGTGCGTGCCGACCTGCTGGTGAAACAGAACAAGCCGGCCGAGGCCGAGAAGGTATTGAACGAGCTGGTCAAGAGCCGCCCGGATGACCCGGATGTGTGGTACGACATGGCTGAAGTGCGGGGCTTGTCGGGCAATACCATCGGCTTGCACCGGGCACGGGCCGAGTACTTCACACTGGTCGGCGACTTTGACCAGGCAATCCAGCAGCTGGATTACGCCAAGCGCCGGGCGGGTGGGAATTTCCCGCTGGCCTCACAGATTGACCAGCGCCAGCGCGAGATCATGGAGCAGCGGCGCATGGTTCAGGAAATGATGGGGCGCTGAAGACGATTCGCGGGCTTGCCCGCTCCCACAGCTACTCCACCGCCTTGGTAAACGGTGCAATATCTGTGGTAGCGGGCGAGCCCGCGAAGAGTATGACGCGGTCTGGCGTCAGGCATTACCAGACAGCTTCAGCCGCGCCGCCTGGGTAAAGTCCAGCATGCGGTTAAGCGGCTTGATGGCCTTGGGCACCAGCGCCGGGTCGACAAAAATTTCGTTGGTGCCGTTACGCAGGCAATCCAGCACCCGCTCCAGAGTGTTCATCGCCATCCACGGGCAATGCGCGCAGCTGCGGCAGGCCGCGCCGTTGCCGGCGGTGGGGGCTTCGACGAATTCCTTGTCCGGGCACAGCTGCTGCATCTTGTAGAAGATGCCACGGTCGGTGGCGACGATGAAGGTTTTGTTCGGCAGGGTCTGGGCAGCCTTGATCAGCTGGCTGGTGGAGCCCACCGCGTCGGCCAGCTCGATCACCGCTTCCGGCGACTCGGGGTGCACCAGAATCGCAGCATCCGGGTACAGCGCCTTCATGTCGGCCAACTGGCGCGACTTGAACTCTTCGTGAACGATGCAGGCACCGTCCCACAGCAGCATGTCGGCACCAGTCTGCTTCTGGATGTAACGGCCAAGGTGCTGGTCCGGGCCCCAGATGATGGTTTCGCCGTTGTCCATCAGGCTTTCGACAATTTCCAGCGCACAGCTCGAAGTCACTACCCAGTCGGCGCGTGCCTTCACCGCTGCGGACGTGTTGGCGTAGACCACCACGGTGCGTTCAGGGTGCTGGTCGCAGAAAGCCGAGAACTCTTCTACCGGGCAGCCCAGGTCGAGCGAGCAGGTGGCCTCCAGGGTCGGCATTAGCACGCGCTTTTCCGGGGTGAGGATTTTTGCCGTCTCGCCCATGAAGCGCACACCGGCCACGATGACCGTTTCGGCAGGGTGATTCTTGCCGAAACGGGCCATTTCCAAAGAGTCGGATACACAGCCGCCGGTTTCTTCAGCCAGCGCCTGGATGACCGGGTCGCAGTAATAGTGGGCAACCAGCACGGCATTCTGGGCCTTGAGCTCGGCAGCGATGGCCGCACGGTATTCGGCCTCCTGCTCGGCTGTCAGCGGGTTGGGCTGCTTGGCGTCGAGGTGGGCCTGAACCAAAAGGCGTTCGGAAATCTGGGTCATGATCGCTGGACCTGCAGGCGCGCTTGCGCGTCAAATCGAGTGTATCACCCGGCCCTGGCAGATCGGCTAAGGGTGCCGGACGGCACACTGACCGCCACGGCCCTCTGCGGGCGCGGATTATTATCGGAGGCCGAAGGCTACAGACAATCCAGCGATTACTAAAGGGGTTTTTGTGTTGCCTGTACTGGCCTCTTCGCGGGTAAACCCGCTCCTACACTGTGAAATCCTTGTAGGAGCGGGTTCACCCGCGAAGGGGCCGCAACAGGAGAAACCATCACCCCTGCGGCGACAGGGCTGCCAGATGCGCCGCCATGAACATGGCAAATTCTTCCACGGTCATTTTTCGGCCATTGAAATCGACCATGCCCTCGGCATAGTGCAGGCTGCTGACCACATCATCGCCCTGCACGGTGGCCATGCCGCTCTGCAGCGCCATCATGCCGACCATCTCCCCCGCCTGGCTCGACTGCATGGCAATGGCTTGGGCATCGGTCTGGCCATCCAGCAAGGCCTGCAAGGTCGCCAGGTCACCGATCATCGGCTTGGACAGCGACAGCTTGCCTTTCACCTCAGTGATGATCTGCTTGCTCAGCTGGTCCGGCGGCAGGTCGAAGCTGGCCGGCGCGGCGAGGTCCATCGACAGGTTGAAGCGGCTCTCGCCATTGGCGGTCTTGAACGACAGGTTTTCCACCGCCAGCTTGGGCTTGGCGGCCAGCAATTTCTGCAAGTCACCCTGGAAGCGGGCCTTTTCGGCATCGTCCATCTGGATCTGCGGCACCGGCTGGCCAGCCGCACTGGCGGCCTCGAACTCAGGCAAGTGCGACTGGTACCACTTCGACAAGGCCTGCAGCGCCGGGGCGTTGACCGAGGTCACGCTCACCGCCATCTGTGCCTTGCCTACCGCGCGGCCATCCCAGCTGATGTCGCCGACCTTGTACTCCGCGCGGCCACCTACGGTGTCCGTGCCCTCGAGGGTTTGCAAGGCCTTCTGCTCCAGCCCCTTGATCAGCAGCACCTGCTGTTTCGGCCCAAGTGTGACCTTGGTTTCGGCCAACGCCAGATCGACGTTACCCACATAGATGGCATCGTGCGCGGTGGCTGCGAGGTTACCGCCAAACTTCAGCCCTTTGAGCTCGAACGTGGCCGGCGGCTGGTCGTCTTGCACCCGTTTAATCACGAGACTGTCGGCCTGGCCGTGGAACGTCGAGGCCTTGCCTTCCTTGTCCCCGCTGGCTTCGAACTGCATGCCCGAGAAATCCAGGCTGTTGCCGTCCGCTTCATCAAGCCTTAGCGGCGCCAGCTGAACCTGGCTGACCACACTGCCGCTGTAACCCAGGCTGGTCTGCGCACTGATCGGGGCCTTGCCACCCGCAGCAGCGAACCATGGCGCGACGGCCTCATCCTTCTGCAGCGTGCTGTTGCTGACCGCCATTACCGGCATCAGCTTCAGCGCCCTGACCCTGGACCAGGGAAACGGGCCGTGCTCGATCTGGTCGGTCACGCCTACGTCAAAATTGATCACCTCACCCTCACCCACGTTGATGTCGCGAGCCTTGAGCCGGTACTGGGCAGTACTGCTGAAGAGGTGCTGCTCCAGCGACACGCGCTCGATGCTCATGCTACCGCCGGTGCTGACCAGGGCCTTTCTGAGTTCGGCGTTACTGCGGGCAAGCGCGTTGTCCAGCTCTGCCGGCAGCTGCTTGCCGGTGTACCAGGCGCCTGCGGTAGTTGCGACGGCAATGGCGATAGCCAGGCCGGAAAGGATGCCAACTGTTTTCTTCATGAATAGAACCGATTGCTGTCCGTAAGAGCTTCGAAGGCGGCCAGTGGCCACGCAGAAAACGAAGAGTACCACCCCCGATTAGGCCGAGTGCTGGCTCAGGTCGAGAAATGCCATTTTTCGGACACGTCTGACACCGAGACAAGGCAAGCACAGGATTCGTTAATTTTTACGAACACGCCAATTGATCACAATCGCAAATAAACGCGCAAAAACCGAACAAAACCCGGATTTAATCGATAAATATTTCAATTCAGCAACATCTTGTCATGTTTAACTTGACACTCACCTATCCATCGTTTTTTATTTTCACCACTTTGCGCGCTCCCCCGCGCCTCCCGCCGCTCCAACATAAAAGGTGAACAACATGGAGCCCACCCGCTCGCCCTTGCCGCATGCGCAATACACCGTGCCCGTCGTTTACGCCCAGCAGCAGGAGCCATGCCAGCATGCAGCCTGACCAGAGCGCTTCCGGCCACGGCCAACTCCGCAAAACCCTGCGCCTCTGGCACGTGATCATCATCGGCCTGGCCTACCTGACCCCGATGACCGTGTTCGACACCTTCGGCATCGTCAGCGGGATTACCGCCGGCCACGTACCCAGCGCCTACATTCTGGCGCTGGCCGGCATCCTGTTCACCGCCGTGAGCTACGGCACCCTGGTAAAGCGCTTTCCGCAGTCGGGCTCGGCCTACACCTACACCCAACGCGCAATCAACCCGCACGTGGGCTTCCTGGTGGGCTGGTCTTCACTACTGGACTACCTGCTGCTGCCAATGGTCAACGCACTGCTGGCCAAGCTTTACCTCTCAGCCATGTTCCCGGAAGTGCCGGAGTGGATGTGGGTGGCCGGCTTCGTCACCCTGATCAGCCTGATCAACATGCGCAGCGTGAACCTGGTGGCGCACTTCAACCTGCTGTTCGTGGGTGTGCAGGTGGCGATCATCGCCGTATTCATTTACCTGTGCGTGCGTGGCCTGGACCATGGTGAAGGGCTGGGTACCACCTGGAGCCTGATACCGTTCGCCGACAGCCAGACCCAGTTCAGCGCCCTGGCCGCCGGTGCGACCATCCTGTGCTTCTCGTTCCTGGGCTTTGACGCGGTCACCTGCCTGTCCGAGGAAACTCGCGATCCGGCCAAGACCATCCCCCGGGCGATCTTCCTCACCGCATTGATCGGTGGCGTGGTGTTCATCACTGTGTCGTATTTCATCCAGGCCTACTTCCCGACCATGGCCCGTTTCCACGACCAGGAAGCGGCCCTGCCGGAAATCGCCCTGTACGTTGGCGGCAAGCTATTCCAGTCGATCTTCATCGCCTGCACCGTGATCAACACCATCGCCTCGGGCCTGGCCTCGCAAACCAGCGTGTCGCGCCTGCTGTATGTAATGGGCCGCGACAACGTGATCCCGGCCAGCGTCTTCGCCCGCCTGCATTCGCGTTACAAGACACCCGTGCTGAACATTGCCGTGGTCGGCGTCATTTCGCTGTCGGCGATCTTCTTCGACCTGGTGACTGCCACCTCGATCATCAACTTCGGCGCCCTGGTTGCGTTCAGCTTCGTCAACCTGTCGGTGATCAACCACTGCTACCTGCGTGAAGGCAATCGCAAAGGCCTGAGCAACCAGTTGAAGTACCTGGTACTGCCTACCATCGGCTTCTGCATCATCGTCTCGCTATGGCTGGACCTGAACGCACATTCGCTGATGTTCGGCGGCATCTGGGCTGCGCTCGGGCTGATCTACCTGGGCTGGCTGACCAAAGCCTTCCGCTCGGCACCGCCCAACTATGTCGCCGAATGACCCCTGCTGCCCACAACGCCCGCGCCTGACCGCGGGCGTTGTACTTGATCGATAAGGAAAGCCTCATGCCGCTGCGTCGCCTCTCCATCCAATGGAAGATCACCCTGCTCGCCGGGCTGTGCCTGCTGGCCATTGTCGCCTTGCTGGTAGCCACCTCGCTGACCCAGGCGCACCGCAGCGCTGCCCTGGTCAACCAGGCCAACACCGCCATGCTTGAAAACAGCGCCCGCCAGCGCCTGCAGGCCCAAGCCGAAACCCAGGCCTTGCGTATCCAGCGCTACTTCATGGATGCCTACCAGTACGGCAATGGCTTTGCCCGCCTGGTGCAAGTGCTGAAGGCCCGGGGTGGTGGCGACCTGCGCGCCGAACTGACCCGCCAGGCGCGTGCCAGCCTCGCCGGCAACCCGGACGTGATCGGCCTGTACCTGGTGTTCCAGCCCAACGCCCTGGACCAACAGGACAGCCAGTACCTCGGCCAGGACGCCATGGGCAGCAATGAGAGCGGGCGTTTCTCGCTGTACTGGTCACAACCCAGTCCCGGCACCCTGGAACTTGAAGCCATGCCGGAAACGATGCTCGGTGACAACAGCATTGGCAGCAACGGCGCGGCGAAAAACCGCTGGCTGACCTGTCCGCAGGACACCGCCAGAACCTGCATGCTCGAACCGTACCTCGACGAGGTCAACGGCCGTCAGGTGCTGATGACCAGCATCGCTCTGCCATTGCTGGAACACGGCAAGGTAGTCGGCGTGGTCGGCCTGGACATCGGCCTGGCCAATCTGCAGCAACTGAGCGTGGACGGCCGCCGCGATCTGTTCGACGGCCAGGGCCAGGTGAGCATCGCTACCGCCGCCGGTCTGCTGGCGGGCAACAGTCGCGACGACAGCGCGCTCGGCAAGCCCATGGACAAGGCAGTACCCGACGGCCTGCTGCGGGTGGCCCACCCCTTCACGCCAATCCCTGACACAGCCCCGTGGCAGGTTCTGCTGGAGCTGCCAGAAAGCGTGCTGCAGGCGCCTGCCGTCGCCCTCAACCAGCGCCTTGATGCCCATAACCAGAACGCCAACCTCACCAGCCTGCTGATAGGCATTGGCACGGCAATCGCGGGTTTGCTGCTGGTGTGGCTGACCGCTCGCGGTGTTAGCCGGCCAATCCTGGCCGTGGCTGCACGCCTGGAAGACATTGCCAGTGGCGAAGGCGACCTTACTCGCCGCCTGGACTACGCCCGCCAGGATGAACTGGGCCAGCTCACCAACTGGTTCAACCGCTTCCTCGACAAGTTGCAACCGATTATCGCCCAGGTCAAAGGGTCGCTGCAGGAGGCACGCGACACCGCCGACCAATCGGCGGCCATCGCCAGCCAGACCAGCAACGGTATGCAGCAACAGCATCGCGAAATCGAACAGGTGGCCACAGCGGCCAACGAAATGAGCGCCACGGCCCTGGATGTCGCCCACAACGCCTCGCAGGCGGCCCAGGCCGCACGTGCTGCGGATCAAGCCAGCCAGGAAGGCTTGCAATTGGTCGACAGCACGCGCCAGGGCATCGACCGCCTGGCCGCAGGCATGAACACTGCCATGGACGAGGCGCGCGCACTGGAAGACCGCAGCGGACAAATCGGCTCGGTGCTTGAAGTGATCCGCACCATTGCCGAGCAAACCAACCTGCTGGCACTGAATGCCGCCATCGAAGCGGCCCGCGCAGGCGAAGCCGGGCGTGGCTTCGCCGTGGTTGCCGATGAGGTGCGCGGCCTGGCCCAGCGCACGCAGGTTTCGGTGGAGGAAATTCGCCAAGTTATCGAAGGCCTTCAGCAAGGCACCCAAGACGTTGTCGGGGCCATGCATGCAGGCCAACGCCAGGCCCAGGACAGCGCCGCACGCATGGAACAGGCATTGCCAGCACTGCAACGCATTGGCGAGGCGGTGGCGGTCATCAGTGACATGAACCTGCAAATTGCCTCGGCAGCGGAAGAGCAGAGCGCGGTGGCTGAGGAAGTGAACCGCAACGTGGCCGGCATCCGCGATGTGACAGAGTCACTGGCTGGCCAGGCCGACGAATCAGCACGTATCAGCCAGGCATTGAACCGGCTGGCCAACCAGCAGCAGGCGCTGATGGAGCAGTTTCGCGTCTGACCTGCAAGGGCCTCTTCGCGGGCAAGCCCGCTCTCACAGGGGCGTAGTGGCTTTCGAGGCTGGTGCAGATCCTGTGGGAGCGGGCTTGCCCGCGAAGAGGCCCTTGCAGACACAACAGCATCGTCGTTTTTACTGAGCACTACTCATGCAAACCGCAACCCGATCCACCTTCTTCGACATCACCAGCGAACAAGGGCTTTTACGCACCTCGATCGCCGCCACCCTGTTCATTGCCACCATCGGCATCGCCTTCGGCCTGGCCTCCGGCTCGTTCTCCATCATCTTCGACGGCGTCTACTCGCTGGTGGATGCCAGCATGAGCGGGCTGTCGCTTGTGGTGGTCAAGCTGATCACTTCGCACACCACCAGCGTGCAGATGTCGCGCAAGTTGCGCGAACGCTTCACCATGGGTTTCTGGCACCTGGAGCCCATGGTACTGGCACTCAACGGCATCCTGCTCAGCGGCGTGGCCATCTACGCACTGATCAACGCCGTCAGCAGCCTGCTGCAAGGCGGGCGCCACCTGGAGTTCGGCATTGCCATGGTCTACGCAATGCTGACGGTGATCACCTGCGTGAGCATCGCCGTCGTCGAGGCACGCGCCAACCGCAAACTGAAGTCAGACTTCGTGCGCATGGACGTCAAGGGCTGGGTGATGTCAGCCAGCATCACTGCCGCGCTGCTGATCGCCTTCTGCTTTGGCTATGCAGTACAGGGCACTTCGCTGGAATGGGTATCACCGTACATCGACCCGGCGGTGCTGGCGCTGGTGTGCCTGGTGATCGTGCCGTTGCCGATGTCGGTGGTGCGTCAGGCGCTGTCTGAAATCTTCCTGGTCACCCCCGGCGACCTCAAACTGCACGTGGATGAAGTGGCCAAGGCCTTCGTCGCCCGCCACGGCCTGCAGTCTTACCGCGCCTATGTCGCCAAGGTCGGGCGCTCGAGGGAAATTGAGCTGTATTTCATCGTGCCCAAGACCATGACGGCCAAGACCATTGATGAATGGGATGCGTGGCGTAACGAAATTGGTGACGCGGTGGGCGGTGAAGGGCCGGACCGTTGGCTGACGGTGGTGTTCACTGGCGACCCGGAATGGGCCGAGTGATGTGCGGGCGCTCTGCGCCCTTTTTCCGAAACCCGTAGCGCAAACGAAACGTCCACATCGCATCGAGCAAGTATCTCTGTCTGGCGGCGGCGGTCAGCGTCCGACCAATCAACCCCAGGCTCAAAACGTTCCTCAGCCGAGCCCCGATGACTTGCGCGCGAGGTAAGACGAAGAGCGAGGCACGTAACCAAGGGAAGGTCAAGCAGGCATTGGGCATCTCGACCCGCAGCTACCTCCATACAGGCGAGATCGCCGGCTATGCCGACAAGGTATCTGGTGTTGCCAAAGCGTCGAATCTGGTCAAGAAAGGCACGTATATCGGTACTGCGCTGGATGTGGCCGCCACAGGCTTGTCGATTCATAAAGCCTGCACAATGGGCCGGGAGGAGCAGTGCCGCCGCGCCAAATATGTTGAAAGCTCGGCGTTGATAGGTGGCCTGGGAGGCGGCAGCCTCGGAGGGTATGCGGGAGGTATGGCAGGGGGTGGTGCTTGTGTAGTCGTTCTGGGATTTAGTACAGGCGGCCCTGGAGCGCTGGTTTGTGCTGTGGTAGGCGGTGCAGTAGGCGGTAAAATATTCGGAGACATCGGAAGCTGGGGAGGCGAGATGATGGGTGATTTATTATATAGTGAGGTTTCAGAGTGAATGCAGTTGACCCTGGATGGATTGCGCTGTTGATACTTGCCCCCATAACTCTGTCTATGATCGGGCTTTGTTACATCGCACACAAATATACTGAGCACTTTGAATCGTTTCTTCCGAATTGTACGTACGTGACCGGAAATAAGAAAATATTCCAGCATGCAGGCTTACTGGGCAAAGTCATGCGCACGGGATCGATCTCTCTGGTGCTGGCGATGCCGACAATTTTTTTGCGTAGAAACTTAATTGACTTAAATGAAGTTAAACGTTTCCCGCCCAACACGAAGCGGTTATTGGTGAGCCTGTTAACAATCCAAATCATGCTGCTAATCGCACTAACCATTTTCCATTATGTATATAGTTGAAGCTTAGCTGAGTGACATTAGCTTAATCGTTACGATGGCCAGATAGATAGCCCAGCCCCAGCTGGCCAACTCCAATCACCTTCAGTCCCAGTTATAAGTAGGCAAAGCCCCTTGTAGATATACTGCACTGACTGAGTTTTTATGATAGGTGGCCTGGGAGGCGGCAGCTTCGGGGGTATGGTAGGGGGGGTGGTGCTTGTGTAGTCGTTCTGGGGTTTAGTACAGGCGACCCAAGAGCGCTGATTTGTGCTGTGGTAGGCGGTACAGTAGGCGGTAAAATCGCCGGTGACTTCGGGAGCGAGAGAGGCGAGAAGGTGGGTGATTTTTTATATCGTGAGGTATCGGAGTGAATCAAGTTGACCCTGGATTAATTGCGTTGTTTATCCTTGCGCCCATGAATCTGGCGATGATCGTGCAGTGCTATATTGCGCATAGATACACTGAAGACTTTGAGTCGTTTCTCACAAATTGTAAGTTCGTGACCGGCAATAAAAAAACATTCCAACATGCAGGCTTGCTTGGTAAAGTCATGCGTACGGGATTGATCTCTATGGCACTTGCCATACCGACAATCTTTTTGCGCAGAGGCTTAATTGACTTAAATGAAGTTAAACGTTTCCCGCCCAACATGAAACGATTATTGGTGAGCATGTTAGCCATCCAAATCGTGCTGCTCATTGCGCTTACCATTTCCCATTATGCAGATCGTTGAAAAATAATTGACTGGCATTATCGGGACGATGGCCAGATAGATGGCCTCGTCCCAGCTGGCCAACTCCAATCATCTTCAGTCCTGGTTAGAAAGGTACAAAATTCCTTATTGCCGCGCGCTTCGTGGAGCTCCTTGCTCAAGAACGCTGCGTCGAGCAGTAAGGGGCGCTGCAAGCTGTTCCAGCGACCTGTTGCCCCAGAGGAGCTTTTCACACCCACCCTGCTATTCAGATCGATGACATCAGGCGTAAAGACGACGCCGGCACCCCGAACGTCTGCAAGTCAAACAGTCACGCCCAACAGCGCTCGCACCTCCCCTTGAACCAGCACTGCGAGCGCCGAGCCATCCGCCCGTAGTTCGACGAACAAGGCAGAGCTATCCCAAGTCATCGTGCTAGGAAACTGGCGCCATGGTTTCGGCTGCGTGCGATTTATGACCATGCGGACGCGCGGTTACCTATAGCCGTGATAGCCCGCTAACCCGCTAACTCATTGACTTTTCTAGGGCAGACACGAAAAAGCCCACCATGACAGGCGGGCTATTCCATATTTACATCACGACGAAGCGAGCCTAAGGTTCGCCTCAGACGGCTGCAAGACTAGAAACTGGCTGAGGCAAGCCTCCCTCTCTAGTACTCACGAACCGCTTTGCATATGGTGGGTCGTGTAGGATTCGAACCTACGACCAATTGGTTAAAAGCCAACTGCTCTACCAACTGAGCTAACGACCCGTTGGATGGCGCGTATAATACTGATTTCTAACGAGAAATCAATACCCCATCAAACTTTGTTCAAAAATACCGCGTCGGGTCTTCGATACCGGCTGCCTTGAAGCCATCGGCGCGCAGGCGGCAGCTGTCGCATTTGCCACAGGCACGGCCGTCATCGTCGGCCTGGTAGCAGGAAACGGTCAAGCTGTAGTCCACACCACGAGCCATACCAGCCTGCACGATCTGAGCCTTGCTCATGTTCTGCAGCGGCGCCTGGATGCGGAAGCCCTGCCCTTCTACACCAGCCTTGGTCGCCAGGTTGGCCATACGCTCGAAGGCCTCGACGAACTCGGGTCGGCAATCCGGGTAGCCAGAGTAATCCACGGCATTGACGCCAATGAAGATGTCGCGCGCTTCCAGTACTTCTGCCCAACCCAAGGCCAGCGAAAGGAACACAGTATTGCGCGCCGGCACGTAAGTGACCGGAATGCCTTCACCCGGGGCTTCCGGCACGTCGATGCTGCTGTCGGTCAATGCCGAACCGCCGATGCCGTCGAGGTTCAGCCCAATGACCTTGTGCTCGACCACACCCAGGTCGCGGGCCACGCGGGCAGCGGCGTTCAGCTCGGCACGATGACGCTGCCCGTAGTCGAAGCTCATGGTGTAGCAGCTGTAGCCTTCGGCTTTGGCCATGGCAACCACGGTGGCTGAGTCCAGGCCACCGGACAACAGGATTACTGCGCGTTTTTCGGTCATGTATACGTGCTCCTCAATCAACGTCCGGGCTCGTCGTTCCACAGCAGCTTGTGCAACTGCAGCTGGAAGCGTACGGGCAAGTTGTCGGCAACGATCCAGTCAGCCAGGTCACTGGCGTTCACCTGATGATGGCTGGGAGAGAACAACACCTCACCGGCACGCTCAGCCAGGTTGTACTGAATCAGCTTGGATACCGCCCAGTCATAGTCCTCGCGGGAACAGATGACGAACTTTACCTGGTCGTTACGCGTCAGCTGCTCGATGTTCTCGTAGCGATTACGGTGCGACTCTTCGGAACCTGGGGTTTTCAGGTCGACCACACGGCTGACGCGGGTGTCGGTGCCGGCAATATCCAGCGCACCGCTGGTCTCCAGCGACACCTCGTAACCGGCGTCACACAGCCGCTGCAGCAACGGCAAGGCGTTGGGCTGCGCCAGTGGTTCGCCACCGGTGACACAGACGTAGCGCGGCTTGAAGCCGGCCACCTGCTCAAGGATCGAATCAAGGGTGCGCACGGTACCGCCACTAAAGGCATAGGCACTGTCGCAGTACTGGCAACGCAGGGGGCAACCGGTGAGGCGCACAAAAACCGTGGGCAGCCCGGCCGTTCGCGTCTCACCCTGCAAAGAGTAAAAGACTTCGGTGATGCGTAATGTGTCTTGCATGCTCGCCACGGGCGTGACAGCTAAACAGGCTGTCCGCCTCCGTCAGGCACTGTTGCGGACTCGACATAGCGTTATCCGCAGCAGCGTGTTTAAGAAAAAAGGGCATTGATTCTAACGAAAAAACCCGCGACTGGCGCGGGTTTCTTTCGAGCGGTACAGCGGCGACGCCTAGAGCTTCTGCAGGTCACGCTGGGCCAGTTGAGCAGCAGAGGTGCCCGGGTACTGGGTGATGACCTGCTGCAGGATGCCCTTCACCTTGTCGGTATGACCCATACGGCGCTCGACATCAGCCAGTTTGTACAGCGAATCAGGCACCTTGCTGTGCTTCGGGTACTTCTGGCTGACCTGGGCAAAGGCCTGGCTGGCGCCTTGCAGGTCGCCCTTGGCCAGGTTCACTTCACCCAACCAGTATTGGGCATTACCGGCGTACTGGCTGTTGGGGTACTTGCGCAGGAAGGCGTTGAACGCCTGGCTGGCCTTGTCGAAGTCTTTCTGTTTGATCAGGTCGAAAGCAGCGTCGTAGTAGAGCTTCTCTTTCGCCGGATCACCGGGCTGGCTACTGCCGGCCGGTTGTTGCGCAGCAGCACCTGCTGCGGCATCGGGGGCGGCATTGGACGCACCACCACCGGAGGAATTGTCAGGGGTTGCGGCAGGCGCAGCGCCACTGTTGATGCGACGGTCCAGGTCCTGGTAACGCTCCAGGTTTTCCTGCTTCATGCGCGACACATCGTTTTGCAGCTCTTCGATGATGCCTTGCTGGCGGGAAAGCTGATCCTGCATCTGTTGCAGCTGCATGAACAGCTGGCCCTGTGCAGAGGCAGGGGCCGAAGCCCCTGACCCGGCATAGGCGCCGCTCGTGCCATAACCCACAGGCGGATAGCTGCCTGCGTTGTCATCTACTACAGGGACCTCAGCCCAGGCCGCAAGCGGCAGGCTGAGTGCGAGGACGGTTACTACACGGCGGCACATACGCATAAGAACTTACTTACGCAGTTCTACGCGACGGTTCTGAGCCCAGGACTGCTCGTCGTTGCCGGTAGCAACTGGACGCTCTTCGCCGTAGGAAACCAGTTCCAGCTGAGCAGGGGAAACGCCCTGCAGAACCAGGTAGCGCTGAACGGCCTTGGCACGACGCTCACCCAGAGCCATGTTGTACTCGCGGGTGCCGCGCTCGTCGGTGTTACCTTCCAGAACAACACGGTTGCCGTTGGCTTTCAGGTCCTTGGCGTGAACGTCCAGAGCGCGCATGGCTTCTGGTTTCAGGTCCGAGCTGTCGTATTCGAAGTAGAAGGTGGTGATTGCGCGCAGAGCGGCTTCTTCGCTCAGGGAGCCGTCAACAGCGCCAGTGTTGGCACCGTAGCCAGCGTTAGGGTCTACAGCAGCGCCTTCGCCTGCGTTGTCACCGCCCTTAGAGGAGCAACCTACAGCTACGGCCATGGCCAGGGCCAGCGCAGCAAATTTACCAAACTTCAGCATTTCCATCGTGAAACTCCTAATGAAACCCCAGTGTGTTAAGCAAAATGTATTACGCCGCAATCAGTTCAGGTAAGGGGACCAGGACGGTTCTCTGACTTCGCCTTGAGCGGTAGGAAGTGGGAGCCTCACGCGGCCATTAAGCGACACGAGCATCAAGACTCCCCGGCCCTGCTGGCGGGTGGCGTAGATTAGCATGGTGCCGTTTGGCGCAACAGTGGGAGACTCATCAAGACTTGTTTCAGACAGAATCTTTACACTTCCGCGCTGCAAGTCCTGGGCCGCCACTTTGAAGTTGGTAAAGCCCTGTTGGCGATGAATCATTACCAAGGTCTTTTCGTCCGCCGAAAGTTTCGGGTTGGCATTGTAGTTACCCACGAACGTCACACGCTCGGCACCACCGCCACTGACCGACTGTTTATAGATCTGCGGTTTGCCGCCACGGTCGGAAGTGAAGTAAAGGGTATTGCCATCTTTGCCCCAGAACGGCTCGGTATTGATACCCGGGCCTGCAGTAACACGGCTGATCTGGCGCGAAGCCATATTCATCACGTAGATGTCCGGGTTGCCGTCCTTGGACAGCACGAACGCCAGGCGCGAACCGTCCGGCGACCAGGCTGGCGCACCGTTCAGGCCTTCGAAGTTGGTGACCTGCTCGCGGCGGCCAGTATCGATGTTCTGCACGAAGATACGTGGGCGCTTCTGCTCGAACGAAACGTAGGCGATACGTTTGCCATCCGGCGCAAAGCGCGGCGACAGGATCGGCTCACGCGATTGCAGCAGGGTCACCGCACGTGCACCGTCGTAGTCCGAACGCTGAAGGGTGTAGCGGGTGTTGTTGGTGGAGAAACGCTCGGCCGTCACGTACAACATGCGCGTCGAGAACGCGCCTTTGATGCCGGTGAGCTTCTCGAACGACTGGTCGGCGATGTAGTGCGCCATGTCGCGCAGCTGGTCGGTGCTGCCCGCTACGCTGCCGGTCAGCACTTGCTGCTCGGTGGCGACGTTGAACAGCGCGTACTGCACCTGCAGGCGACCGCCCGACGGCACAATGCTACCGACCATCACGTACTGGGCTCCCAGCGCTTTCCAGTCACGGAAGATCACTTCGCTGGCCTGCGACGGCTGGCTGATCATGTTCTGCCGCGGGATTGGCGAGTAGTAGCCAGAGTTGCGCAGGTCGTTGCCGATGATGTCAGCAATGTCCTCTGGCAGCACGCTGCCGCCCTGCAGACCGAACGGCACTACCGCGATGGGGGTAGCCCGATCGCTGCCGCTGGTGACCAGGATGTTCTTTTCCTCTGCAACGGCCATGCCTGCCACGCAGCACAGCATGACCAGCAGTCCTCTCAGACGTTTAATCACAACGCTAGATCCTCAGGTGTAAATGTCATCTTGAACGAACGATAACGGTTGAAATCGCTCGGCTTCATACCCTGCATCTCGGTCAGACGACCAATGTTCTTGACCGCAGCCACTGCCGAACTGTCGTACGGGCCGTCACCACTGGAACGGGCCACGCTGACACTGGTAATGGTACCGTCCGGCAACATGCTGACCTGCAGGGTCACCGTCATGCCCTTGCGCGCGGAAGGCGGACGCGCCCAGCCCTCGGCCGCGCGCATACGGATCAGGTCGTCGAAGTCGCCAGCTACCTGATCGCCCTGCTCGTCAGCCAGCGCCTGCTGCCGCTCGGTGGTGTCAGACAACAGCTCGGCCAGGGCCTGGGCTTTCTTGTCTTCTGCCGCCTTGCGGGCCGCTTCCTGTGCCTTTTTCTTCTGGGCGTCTGCAGCGGCCTTTTTCTTGGCCTCTTCAGCTGCCTTCTTCTTCGCGTCCTCGGCTGCTTTCTTCTTGGCCTCTTCGGCTGCCTTCTTCCTGGCGTCCTCGGCGGCTTGTTTCTTCGCCTCTTCAGCGGCCGCTTTCTTGGCCTCTTCTTCGGCTTTTTTCTTCGCTTCGTCCTCGGCCTTCTTCTTGGCGATGTCGGCCTGCTGCTTCTCGGCGGCTTTCTTCGCCTCTTCGGCTTTCTTGGCTTCGGCAGCTTTCTTTGCCTCGGCAGCCTTGGCGGCTTCAGCGGCCTCGGCTTTTTTCGCTTCAGCAGCCTCGCGAGCCTCTTCGGCCTTTTGAGCAGCGTCGGCCTTCTTTTGTTCCGCGGCCTTCACGGCCTCTTGCTCGACCTTCTTCTGTTCCAATTGCTCAACTTCGGTCTGGCGCGAAGCGGTTTTCTTCGCCTCCCCGGCAATCTTCTGATTGGTCTGGGTGGTCGCCTGGCTCTTGGACTTGAGCTGATACAAGGTAGCCTGAACAATCGGCTTGGATGGCGGCAGCTCAGGCGTCATGGCAAAACTGACGAACAGCAGGGCGAACACCAGCACATGCAGGCCGATGGCCCAGACACTGGGCCAGAAGTAGCTTTCCGAGGCGGATGGCTCTCGCTGTTGCATCAGGGCGCCTCGGTAATCAGGCCAACGTTACCGACACCGGCCTTCTGCAACCCGCCCATGGCACCCATGACCGCGCCATAGTCGACAGCCTTGTCGCCACGAATGAACACCTGGGTCTGCTTGCCCTGGTCACGGCCGGCAGCAATGATCTTGGTGACGGCGTCGGTCATGGCCGGCAAGGTCATGGCTTTGTCCATCTGCTTGTCGGTATCGACTTCGCTGCCGAGGTTCCAGTAATAGGTTTTATCGGCCTTGATGGAGATGGTGAGGATCTGGACGTTGTTGTCCTGCGGCAAGGCTTCGCTGGAAACCTTGGGCAGGTCGACCTTCACGCCCTGGTTGAGCATGGGCGCCGTCACCATGAAGATGACCAGCAGCACCAGCATCACGTCGATGTAGGGCACCACGTTCATCTCGGCGACGGGCTTGCGTTTGTGGCGAACTCGGGCCATGGGCTTCTACCTGATTACTCTTCGCTGGTGTGCACTTTGCGGTGCAGGATCGCCTGGAACTCGTCGGCGAAGGTGTAGTAACGGCCGATCAGCACTTCACTGCGTGCGGCGAAACGGTTGTAGGCAATAACAGCCGGGATTGCCGCGAACAGGCCGATGGCGGTTGCGATCAGTGCTTCGGCGATGCCCGGAGCAACGGTGGCCAGGGTGGCCTGCTGGGCGCTGGCCAGGCCGCGGAAGGAGTTCATGATGCCCCATACAGTGCCGAACAGGCCGATATACGGGCTGGTCGAACCGACGGTGGCCAGGAACGGCAGGCTCTGCTCGAGTTTTTCTTCCTCGCGCGAAATGGCAACGCGCATGGCACGGCCAACGCCTTCCATGACCGCGTCGGGATCAACGCCCGGCTGTTGACGCAGACGCGAGAACTCCTTGAAACCGGCACGGAACACCTGCTCCACACCGGAGTCCGGGTCTGGGTTGCTGCCTGCCTGGCGGTACAGCTTGGACAGGTCGATGCCCGACCAGAAGCGCTCTTCGAAGGCATCCAGCGCACGACGACCGGCGCGCAGCATGGTGCTGCGCTGGAAGATCATGATCCATGAGGTGACCGAGGCGGCCACCAGGGTCAGCATTACCAGCTGTACCACCACGCTGGCATTGCTGACCAGACTCCACATGGAGGTATGGTCGACGACGTTAGCTTCCACGCTTATTCTCCTGCATTCGATTGATTACCCGAGCCGTCCGCCGCAAAGGCGTCGCGCAGCTGGGGCGGTATGGCTCGGGGTTTGAAAGTGTCGGCGCGCACGGCGGCCACCAGGAACTGCCCTTCGCAAAGCAGCGTTTCATCCTTTTCCCGCCACACCTGCTGTACGAAACGCAGGCTGGCGCGATTGAGTTCAAGTACTTGCGCGGTCACCCGCAATTCGTCATCAAGCCGCGCCGGCGCGTGATAGCGCGCTTCGCTGGAATGGACAACGAACAGCAGGTTGTCTTCAACCAGCTGCGACTGGGAAAAGCCCAGGTGCCGCAGGCGTTCGGTGCGCGCGCGCTCCATGAATTTCAGGTAGTTGACGTAATACACCACGCCGCCCGCATCGGTATCTTCGTAATAGACGCGACACCTATGTGCGAACGGTTCGAGCTGATTTTGCGCGCGCATACTCTAGTGCTTACTCCTCAGCTTGCCAATCCGCTGTGGCAACTGTTTTTTCTTCATTAATGTCTTATTGCCAGCGCGCCAAGGGCATGCCAGCGGTAGGACCACAAAAAGTCGCTTTTGATCTGTCATTCATCGCCTGGCTCGGAAAAATCGCCCCCCTCCCCCAAGCGCCCGGGGATATTCAGCCCAAAGTGCAGGTAGGCATGCCGGGTAACCACGCGGCCGCGCGGCGTGCGCATGATGTAGCCCTGCTGGATGAGGTACGGCTCAAGCACATCTTCGATGGTATGACGCTCTTCGCTGATGGCTGCAGCCAGGTTGTCCACGCCCACCGGGCCACCATCGAACTTCTCGATCATGGTCAGCAGCAGGCGACGGTCCGAGTGGTCGAAACCACGCTCGTCGACGTCCAGCAGGTTCAGCGCCATGTCCGCCACGGCCTTGGTGATCTGGCCCTTGCCGCGCACCTCGGCGTAGTCACGCACGCGGCGCAGCAGGCGGTTGGCGATGCGCGGCGTGCCACGGGCACGGCGGGCAATCTCGTAGGCGCCCTGGTCTTCGATGGCCAGGCCAAGGATGTTGGCCGAGCGGCTGACGATGGTGCTCAGATCCTTGTCGTTGTAGAACTCCAGGCGCTGGACGATACCGAAGCGGTCACGCAGCGGGTTGGTCAGCATGCCGGCACGGGTAGTAGCCCCCACCAGGGTGAAGGGTGGCAGATCAAGCTTGATGGATCGGGCTGCCGGGCCTTCGCCGATCATGATGTCGAGCTGGAAGTCCTCCATGGCCGGGTACAGCACCTCTTCGACAACAGGTGACAGCCGGTGGATTTCATCGATGAACAGCACGTCGTGCGGCTCGAGGTTGGTCAGCATGGCTGCCAGGTCCCCGGGGCGCTCGAGAATCGGCCCCGAAGTGCTCTTCACCGACACCCCCATTTCATGGGCGATGATGTTGGCCAGGGTGGTCTTGCCCAGGCCGGGCGGGCCGAAGATCAGCGTGTGGTCAAGCGACTCGCCGCGGCCTCGGGCCGCCTGGATGAACAGCGCCATCTGCTCTCGCACCACTGGCTGGCCGATGTACTCGTCCAGGCTCAGGGGGCGAATCGCACGGTCCTGGACTTCTTCGCGGTCGCGGCCACTGGCGGCAATCAGGCGGTCGGCTTCGATCACTTGGTAATCATCCCTTTCAGGCTGCGGCGAATCAGCTCTTCACTGCTCAGGCCGGCCTTGTCCTTGATCGCGGCGATTGCCTTGCTGGCTTCCTGTGGCTTGTAGCCCAGCGAGACCAGGGCACTGACTGCATCGGCCTCGGCACTGGACTCGCTGGCGACCGGTAAAGGCCCATCGGAGACCAGGGTGAACATGGCCGGCGAGGTTTCCCAGGCCTTGAATCGATCCTTGAGCTCGACCAGCAAGCGCTCGGCGGTTTTCTTGCCGACGCCTGGCACGCGCACCAGGGCTGAGGTGTCCTGGGCCTGCACGCAGCGCACCAGTTCATCCACTTCCAGCCCGGACATCAGCGCCAGGGCCAGCTTTGGCCCTACACCGTTCAGGCGGATCAGCTCGCGAAACAGCTCGCGCTCGCGTTTTTCGGCAAAGCCGTAGAGCAAGTGGGCATCTTCGCGCACGACCAGATGGGTATGCACCGTGACGGCTTCCCCCACTTTGGGCAGACGGTACAGCGTGGTCATGGGAACTTCCAGTTCGTAACCCACGCCGTTGACGTCGATAATCAGGTGAGGCGGTTGTTTTTCCGCCAGGGTGCCGCGCAAACGTCCAATCACGTTCCGATCCTTCCTCTCGGGGAGCCGGTCAAAGACCGCTCAACCCTATCAGCAAATGCAGCAGGTGAACGTATCACCCGAACAAAATGTGTATCAGCGCATGAAGCGCTTACAGACGCAAGCGCCCGCCGCGTCGCCGCGCTGTGCTCAAGCCATGCGGCACCAGGCTGGAGCGGGTGTGGGCGTGGCACAGCGCGATGGCCAGGGCATCGGAAGCGTCAATCTGCGGTTTTTGCGTCAATTTCAGCAGATGCATGACCATCATCATCACCTGCTCCTTGTTGGCACCACCCGTGCCGGCCACGGCCTGCTTGACCTGGGTGGCGCTGTACTCGGCGATCTCCAGGCCAGCCTCGGCGGCGGCGACGATAGCCGCGCCACGTGCCTGGCCAAGCTTGAGCGCCGAATCGGCGTTGCGGGCCATGAACACCCGTTCGATGCCCATGGTCACCGGGCCGTGCTGGGCAATGATTTCACTGACACCACGAAAAACAATCTGCAGCCGCTCGTGCAGCTCACCGCTGCCGGTGCGGATGCAGCCCGACGCCACGTACTCGCAACCACGGGCGGTCTGGCGTACCACGCCATAGCCGGTGATGCGCGAGCCAGGGTCGATACCTAGAATCAGAGTCATAAAGCCCGTCGAAAAAATGATGCATCTCTACAAACTGCGCCGGCCCTTTCGCGGGTAAACCCGCTCCTACAGGTACTGCACCACATTTGAAATGGGCGTAATACCTGTAGGAGCGGGTTTACCCGCGAAAGGGCCGGCACAGGCGCGATCAAACGCTCAGCGTTGGCACAAAATGCCAAATCACCTTAGCCTAGGTTTTCCATGATCTCGTCGGAAATCTGAGCATTGGAATAGACGTTCTGCACGTCGTCCAGGTCTTCGAGCATGTCGATCAACTTGAGCACCTTTTCGGCACCGTCCTGGTCGAGCTCGGCACTGGTGGTCGGTTGCATGACGATTTCTGCATCAGCGGCCTCGAAGCCAGCCTCCTCCAGGGCATTACGCACGGCATAGAAGCTGTTGAACGAAGTGAATACGTCGAACGAACCGTCGTCATTGGCCACCACGTCGTCGGCATCGGCCTCCATCGCCGCCTCCATCAACGCGTCCTCTTCCACGCCGGGGGCAAAGCTGATCTGGCCTTTGCGCTCGAACAGGTAGGCCACCGAGCCGTCAGTACCCAGGTTGCCGCCACACTTGGTGAAGGCATGACGCACGGCGGCAGCGGTACGGTTGCGGTTGTCGGTCATGGCTTCGACCATGATCGCCACGCCACCCGGGCCGTAACCCTCGTAGCTGAGCTCTTCGACGTTGTCGCTTTCGTTGGTGCCAGCACCACGGGCTACGGCGCGATCGATGATGTCGCGGCTCATGTTGGCGCCCAGGGCCTTGTCCAACGCCAGGCGCAGGCGCGGGTTGGATGCCGGGTCAGGGCCACCCTGCTTGGCAGCGACCGTCAGTTCACGGATCCACTTGGTGAAGACCTTGCCTCTCTTGGCATCCTGGCGCTCTTTGCGGTGCTTGATGTTCGCCCACTTGGAATGACCAGCCATATCGACTCCGAATCCTTTGAATCACAAACAGCCCCGCCCCATGACGGGGCGGGACGGGAAAATACCTGCGTCGAAACGCAAAGGCGCATCCATATGGATGCGCCCGGGGACTGCTTACTCGACCTTGGTCTGTTCGCGCAGTCGGATGTGCAGCTCGCGCAGGGCCTTGGCGTCGACCATGCCTGGGGCCTGGGTCATGACGCACGCGGCGCTCTGGGTTTTCGGGAACGCGATCACTTCACGGATCGACTGGGCGCCAGTCATCAGCATGACCAGACGGTCCAGACCGAACGCCAGGCCACCGTGAGGCGGTGCCCCGAACTTCAGAGCGTCGAGCAGGAAGCCAAACTTCTCTTCCTGTTCTTCTGCTTCGATACCCAGCAGGCGGAATACTGCCTGCTGCATCTCTTTACGGTGGATACGGATCGAACCGCCACCCAGCTCGGTACCGTTCAGGACCATGTCGTAGGCACGGGACAGGGCGCTGGCCGGGTTGGCTTCGAGCTCTTCCGGGGTGCACTTCGGCGCCGTGAACGGGTGGTGCAATGCAGTGAAGCTGCCGTCTTCGTTCTCTTCGAACATCGGGAAGTCGACAACCCACATCGGCGCCCACTCGCAGGTCAGCAGCTCGAAGTCGTGACCCAGGCGAATACGCAGCGCGCCCAGGGCTTCGCTGACCACCTTGAACTTGTCGGCACCGAAGAACACGATGTCGCCGTCTACGGCGCCAACGCGATCGAGGATGTTGTTGAGGTTGGCCTCAGGGATGTTCTTGACGATCGGCGACTGCAGGCCTTCGACACCCTTGGCGCGCTCGTTGACCTTAATGTAGGCCAGCCCCTTGGCACCGTAGATACCGACGAACTTGGTGTACTCGTCGATTTTGCTGCGCGGCATGCTGGCGCCGCCTGGCAGACGCAGGGCGGTAACGCGGCACTTCGGATCGTTGGCCGGGCCGGCGAACACTTTGAAGTCGACATCCTTCAACTGGTCGGCAACGTCGACCAGTTCCAGCGGAATACGCAGGTCTGGCTTGTCGGAGCCGTAGCGGCGCATGGCCTCTTCGAAGGTCATGTGCGGGAATTCGCCGAATTCCAGGTCGAGCACTTCTTTGAACAGCTTGCGGATCATGCTTTCGGTCAGGCCCATGATCTCGCTTTCATCGAGGAAACTGGTCTCGATGTCGATCTGGGTGAATTCCGGCTGGCGATCGGCACGCAGGTCTTCGTCACGGAAGCACTTGGCAATCTGGTAGTAGCGGTCGAAGCCGGCGACCATCAGCAGCTGCTTGAACAGCTGGGGCGACTGCGGCAGGGCGAAGAAGCTACCGGCATGGGTACGGCTTGGCACCAGGTAGTCGCGCGCGCCTTCCGGAGTGGCACGGGTGAGGATCGGTGTTTCGACATCGAGGAAGCCGTTGTCGTCCATGAAGCGACGGATGCTGCTGGTGATGCGCGAACGCAGGCGCAGCTTTTCAGCCATTTCCGGGCGACGCAGGTCGATGAAGCGGTAGCGCAGGCGGGTTTCCTCGCCGACGTCAGAGTACTCGTTCAGCGGGAACGGCGGGGTTTCCGCCTCGTTGAGCACAGTCAGCTGGTAGCCGAGGATCTCGATGGCACCGGAGGCCATGTTGGCATTCACTGCACCTTCAGGGCGCTTGCGGACCTTGCCGGTGATCTGTACGACGTATTCGCTGCGCACACGGTCTGCGGCGGCGAAGGTTTCGGCGCGATCCGGATCGAACACGACCTGGGCCATGCCTTCGCGGTCACGGATGTCGAGGAAGATCACCCCGCCGTGGTCGCGGCGACGATGGACCCAGCCGCAAAGGGTGACTTCCTGGCCGTCCAGGCTCTCGTTCAGTTGGCCGCAATAATGGCTGCGCATCATGATGGTGGTTTCGCTTCTCGTGATTCGTGTATTCGGTGGAGGCCTTGGCCGCCCGGAGGGCTAATACTGCAAGACCCGGTCACAGCATTCAACTCAGTCGGCCTTGTCGCCGCCTGCCAGATTCTTTTTCGCCCCGGTCTTGAAGTCGGTTTCGTACCAACCGTTACCGCTCAGGCGAAAGCCTGGCACCGACAGCAGCTTTTTCAGTGCCGGTGCCTGACAGGCCGGACAATCGGTCAGCGGCGCGGCGCTGATCTTCTGCAGCACTTCCATGCGGTGCTCGCAGGACGCACATTGATAGTCATAAAGGGGCATGGGTGTCTCTCGTCAACCATAACGCTGGCTGCCGGGGCAGCAAAAAGCGGGATTATATATGGTTAGCAAGCACTGCGCAGCCCGCCAGGCGATCAGCGAGCACTCGGCGGGTCCTGCAGCCACGCCACGCAGATGACCCGGATCAGCCCGCTGAAGTTGCGCACTCCACCCTGACGCAGGTGCACTTCACGGTCCACATAGGACAACACGGCACTGACCGAACAACGGTTGGCGGCGGCAATGCGTTCCAGGATACCCCAGTAGACAGCCTCCAGGCGCAAACAGGTAGAAAAGCCGTTGAGCCGCACGGAACGTGACACCGGCTGCGTCTGCAGCATGTCAAAGTCCGCCTTGAACGGATCGATGCACTGTTTTCCTGGCCAGCTGCCTTGGCCTGCCATACGTTTGCTCGCTTGCATCATGCGCCACACTTCCTCGTCACAGGTACCAGGTGGCCTATGAAGCGCTGACGGGCGAGCTTAAAGCAGCGGCAAAATGTTCCTTTGCAAATACCAGGTTGCCAGGCGGACCCTGTGGGAGCAGGCGATGCGCTGGATGGCACCGGCTGCGCCGGCGTTCGCGGGCGCGCCCACTCCCACAGGGGTTGCGCAAGTTTTCCGCCTTGAGCAACGGTTACTTGTCGTCGAGCAGCACCCGCAGCATCCAGGCGGTTTTCTCGTGCACCTGCATGCGCTGCGTCAGCAGGTCTGCGGTCGGCTCGTCACTGACCTTGTCCACCACAGGGAAAATGCTGCGCGCAGTGCGCACCACGGCCTCCTGCCCCTGGACCAACTGGCGGATCATCTCGTCTGCCGGAGGGACACCTTCCTCCTCCTTGATCGACGAGTGCCGTGCATAGAATGCATACGAACCCGGTGCCGGGAAGCCCAGGGCACGGATTCGCTCGGCGATCGAATCGACTGCCAGCGCCAATTCGTTGTACTGCTCTTCGAACATCAGGTGCAGGGTGCGGAACGACGGACCGGTGACGTTCCAGTGGAAGTTATGGGTTTTCAGATACAGCACGTAGGTATCCGACAACAGGCGGGACAGCCCATCGACGATGGACTTGCGATCTTCTTCACTGATACCGATATCAATTGCCATGAAGCTCCCCTTTCCATAAGGCTTGAGACTCAAGCGGGCGCCGACCACTGTAGCAACACTTGCCGCATGCCGCATGTGACATGGCGCAACACATCGCCCACTGGGCGGCCTGCGGTTTGAGTAGGCTGCGGCTTTACTGTTAAATAGGCACTGTGCCACCCGTGCGGACTGTCATTGCCGGGTGCATAGGCTGGCCTGCCACGTGTTCGCGCTCCATATCTCATGCGCACCGTGCTGCCAGCTCTTCCTGTGATCGGCCTTATCAACAGTGAGCCAACCCCATGTTCAAGATCGTCCATCTGGTGACGGGCGTGGCAGCTTTGCTGCTATCGCTCATACCCAGCCTGAAAACCGATGCGACACCCTTCCTGCAACAACCTGACGCGGTCTACCTGGCCCTGCTCGGCCTGCTCAACCTGGTGCTGGCGCCGGTGGTGCCACTGTATCATCGCGGCGCGCGACAACAACTGCAGCATCTGGCCTGCGCCCTGTTGGTGGTCGCCGTCGTGCTGCAGACCCTGACGCTACTGGCCCGCCCGGAAATGGGCAACCTGGCAGCCCTGGTCTGCGCGGCACTGGCCGTGGCCCTGCATCTGGCCGTGGGCTTTGCACGCGGCCCACGCAAGGCACGCAGCAGCCAGCACGCGGCACAAGATGCCGGCAACCGTGATACTGGCACCGTCAAATGGTTCAACACATCGAAAGGCTTTGGTTTCATCTCCCGCGACTCGGGTGATGACATCTTCGTGCACTTTCGAGCCATCCGCGGTGAGGGCCACCGCATCCTGGTCGAAGGCCAGCGCGTGGAGTTTTCGGTGATGCACCGCGACAAGGGCCTGCAGGCCGAAGACGTAGTTGCGGTAACCCGCCGCTGACCGACTGACGCCATCAACGGCAAGCCAGGCTCCGCAAGGTCAGCGCTGCACCTGAGAGCAGCATCATACCTGTGGGGGCTGGTTTGCCGGCGATGGCAGCCTGGCAGAAATCAATAATGGGGAGGCGGCGCCTCTTCCCCTTCACTGCCATACTGGCCAACCATCTCTTCATGACGCTTGATCAGCTCGGCCATCTGCAATTGCAGCCGCTCGATCACCCGCGCTTGCTCCACCACCACGTCATTCAGCGCCTGGATAGCGTCATCCTGAAACGCCTGACGGGTTTCCAGCTCGACCATACGCATTTCCAATGTCATGTCAGGCCTCTTGGTAACCAGCAAGCTGCAGCCCGCGCAGACGCTGACGAACAGCCTGCAGTTGATCATCGGTGTAACCCACAGGCGCACACTTGCCCCATACCGGAGCCGGCCACGCGGCGTCGTCGCGCTGGCGCACGATCACATGCATGTGCAACTGGCTGACCACGTTACCCAAGGTAGCCACGTTCATCTTGTCAGCTGCGTAGCTGGCCTTCAGCGCTTCTGCCAACAGGGTGGTTTCCTGCCACAACTGCTGTTGCTCTGCCGCATCCAGCTCGAACAGCTCACTGATACCCGCGCGCTTGGGCACCAGGATGAACCATGGGTAATTGGCATCCTTGCTCAGCAGCAACTGGCACAGCGGAAACTCCCCCAGCACCAGCGAATCCTGCTGCAATCGCGAATCGAGGACGAACACGGCATATCTCCTTCAGGCAATACCATCCCGCGTCAGGCGGAAACAGGCCAGCAAGGATACCTTGCACATTCCCGGTAACACAGCGCTACTTTTCGCACCAAAATGAGGCCGCCTGACCGCCTTCCCCACACCTGCCACCCCACAAATGCCCCCGGATTAACAAGTTGCGGTAACACCTTGACTCTAATGGCAGGTTTTTAAATTTTAATGATTCTCGATCCCAAAAAACACCCAAGCCGCCTTCGCCCCGCATTTACGGTACTTTCCGACCCTCGGTAGCAGGTTTTGTGAAAATTTCATGAAGTGTTGCGAATTTTGAGCACGCTTGTTGCATCCCCTTCCCGCCAAGTCGGCACGACATCTGCAGTGGCAGGTGAACGCGACAAATAACAACAGCGACATGGGTTACCAGGGAGTTTCCTCAACCGGAATCGGCAGTTACAGATTCGTTACGGTGCCAGGAACAGCGCTGAGGTTATACGGCCCCTGAAACGGGGCGTGATTTGCGACATGGAAATACTTAAAAGCGACACGGCGAAAAAGTTCCGCAAAGAGTGCTTATAGCCATATCGCCAACAACAGTCTGCGTGCTATACATTTTCGCCGACATAACAAGAAAGAGCTGCCCCATATAACTAAAAGACTTGGACGCAGCGGTACTCTTCCTAAAAACCAAAGGAGCAAATCACGATGCGCGTGATGAAGTGGAGCATGATCGCCCTGGCCGTTGCGGCAGGGACCTCGCAGTTGGCAATGGCCTCGGCACAGGACGAGTCCAAAGGTTTCATCGAAGACAGCAAGCTGAACGTCAAGACCCGCATGCTGTATTTCAGCCGTGACTTCCGTAACAACGATAGCGGCAAGAGCCGCGTTGAAGAAACCGGCCTTGGCTTCCTCGGCACCTTCGAATCGGGCTTCACCCAAGGCACCGTAGGCTTCGGTGTCGACGCCATCGGCATGCTGGGCCTCAAGCTGGACAGCGGTAAAGGCCGCGCCGGCACCGGCCTGTTCCCGACAGGTTCCGACGGCCGTTCGCAAGACGAGTACTCCGAAGGCGGCGGCGCAGTGAAAATGCGCATTTCCAACACCGTGCTCAAGTTCGGCGACCAGTTCACCGCCCTGCCAGTACTGGCTACCGACGACAGCCGCCTGCTGCCGGAAGTGGCTGAAGGTGGCCTGATCACCAGCAACGAAATCGATGGCCTGACCCTGCATGCCGGTCACTTCACCGCGCTCAACGCCCAGGCTCAGACCTATCACGACAGCCTGAACCTGACTGAAGCCAACGTCTTTGGTGGCACCTATGCCATTACCGACAGCCTCAGCACCAGCGTCTACTACTCGCGTATCGAAGATCACTTCCGCAAGTGGTACGGCAACATCAACTGGGCGCTGCCGATCAGCGACAAGCAAGGCCTGGTGTTCGACTTCAACATCTATGACACCAAGTCGATTGGCAACAACCTGACCGGCGCATGGGTAAGCAAGTCCGACGGCACCAATGAGCTGGACAACATCGCAGCCAGCCTGTCGGGCGCCTACAACATTGGCGCCCACACCTTCACCCTGGCCTACCAGAAAGTCAGCGGCGACGGTGATTACGCGTACGGCGTGGACGGTGGCGGTACCGTCTTCCTGGCCAACTCCGTTGCCCGTTCCGACTTCAACGCCGAAGACGAAAAATCCTGGCAAGCACGCTACGACCTGAACTTCGCCGAGTTCGGTGTACCTGGCCTGACCTTCATGACCCGTTATGTTCGCGGTACCGGTGCCACCACCCGCACCACCGACAGCGGCAAGGAATGGGAACGCGACATCGACGTCAAGTACGTGATGCAAAGCGGCCCAGCCAAGGACCTGAGCTTCCGCGTTCGTCAGGCCACCTACCGCTCCAGCGACGGTGTGTACTACGGCTCCTCGTCGATCGACGAACTGCGTCTGATCGTGGAGTACCCGCTGAGCATCCTGTAAGCCTGGCTTGCAGTGCCCCGCACCTGAAAAAGCCCGGCAATCACGCCGGGCTTTTTCTTGGCTGACAAGTGTCACGCCCTGGGGCATCCTGTACGCCTTCGTTTCCCCCCCGTACAATGCGGGGCTATTTCAACGTCTTAGGCAATCGACACGGCTAACCATGCGCACCAGTCAATATTTGCTCGCCACCCAGAAAGAAACCCCTGCCGACGCAGTGGTCATCAGCCATCAGCTCATGCTGCGTGCCGGCATGATCCGCAAACTGGCCTCCGGCCTGTACACCTGGCTGCCGATGGGCTTGCGGGTAATGCGCAAGGTCGAAGCCGTGGTGCGCGAGGAAATGAACGCCGCCGGCGCCCTGGAAGTGCTGATGCCGAGCATCCAGCCCGCCGAACTGTGGCAGGAATCCGGTCGCTGGGAGCAATACGGCCCTGAACTGCTGCGCGTGAAAGACCGCCACCAGCGCGACTTCTGCGTCGGCCCTACCCACGAAGAAGTGATCACCGACCTGGCCCGTAACGAGCTGTCCAGCTATAAACAGCTGCCGCTCAACATGTACCAGATCCAGACCAAGTTCCGTGACGAGATCCGCCCGCGCTTCGGCCTGATGCGTGGCCGCGAGTTCATCATGAAGGACGCCTACTCGTTCCATGCCGACCAGGCTTCCCTGCAGGAAACCTACGATCGCATGCACCAGGCGTACACCAATGTGTTCACCCGCCTGGGCCTGGACTTCCGCCCTGTGCAGGCCGACACCGGCTCGATCGGTGGCAGCTACTCGCACGAGTTCCACGTACTGGCCGAGTCCGGCGAAGATGACGTGATCTTCAGCGACAGCTCCGACTATGCCGCCAACATCGAGAAAGCCGAAGCCATACCGCGTGAAACCGTGCGTCCAGCGCCTACCGAGGAGCTGCGCCTGGTCGACACCCCGAACGCCAAGACCATCGCCCAGTTGGTGGAGAACCACGGCCTGCCGATCGAAAAGACCGTCAAGACCCTGATCGTGCGCGGCGCCGAAGAGGGCAAGCTGATTGCCCTGATCGTCCGTGGCGACCACGAACTGAACGAAATCAAGGCCACCAAGCTGGAACAGGTTGCCGACCCGCTGGTCATGGCCACCGAAGCCGAACTGCGCGAAGCCATTGGCGCCGGTGCCGGCTCGCTCGGCCCGCTCAACCTGCCACTGGAAATCATCATCGACCGCTCGGTTGCCCTGATGAGCGACTTCGGCATTGGCGCCAACATCGACGACAAGCACTACTTCGGCGTCAACTGGGAGCGCGATCTGCCGGTTCCACAAGTCGCCGACCTGCGTAACGTGGTCGAAGGCGACCCAAGCCCTGACGGCCAGGGCACCCTGGTTATCAAGCGCGGCATCGAAGTGGGCCACATCTTCCAGCTGGGCACCAAGTACAGCGAGGCGCTGAAGTGCCAGGTGCTGGGCGAGAACGGCAAGCCGGTCGTACTGTCGATGGGTTGCTACGGCATTGGCGTATCCCGCGTGGTTGCTGCTGCCATCGAGCAGAGCTATGACGACAAAGGCATCATCTGGAATGACGCCCTGGCTCCGTTCCAGATTGCCCTCGTACCGCTGCGCTACGAAACCGACGTGGTCCGCGACGCAACCGACAAGCTGTATGCAGAACTGACCGCCGCCGGCTATGAAGTGCTGCTGGACGACCGCGACAAGAAAACCAGCCCAGGCATCAAGTTTGCCGACATGGAGCTGATCGGCATCCCACACCGCATCGTCGTCAGCGATCGCGGCCTGGCCGAAGGCAACCTGGAGTACAAGCACCGCACCGAGCAAGACGCCCAGACGTTGCCGCTCAATGAAGTGCTGACCTTCCTGCAGGCCCGCGTTCGCCGCTGATAATCAATGCACGAGTGATCATGTTCAAGCGAAGTACCTTTACCCTGGGGGGTGCCGCACTATGCGGCACCCTGCTCCTCAGCGGCTGCGCCAACCAGATGTCCCAGCGCAGCGACCATGAGGAGCGCGTCGAGCGCAAACTGCTCGAGCACACCCTGCAGATCGATGTCGGTGAGCCGAAGGTGATGGAGCTTCCGCAGCGACGTGTGCGCGTGCATGAGCAAAAGCGCTTCGAAGTCACCGAGTTCGAAGTGACCCGTCGCTATGACCGCTACACGCCGTACCAACCCTGGCGTGAGATCTACGAGATCCCGCTGGGTGCAGTGGCCGTGGTGGCGGGTGTCGGCGCCAATGTGGTCAACGTCTTCGCCCTGGGCAACCTGCCGCAAAGCATCACGCATGACTGGCTCAGTTATGGCGTGGATGGGCTCAACCCGTTCATGAACGTGCCCTCCAACGGCCGCGCCCAGCAAAACCTGGCCGGGATCAGCGAAGTGCAGAAAGGCAAGCGCGAGGAATCCACCAGCCTGCCCTGGAGCGAGCGCCTGGTCGAGGTCAAGGCCGGCAAGATGACCCACGAGCTGACCACCGACCGCAATGGCGTGCTGCGTCTGAACCTGCTCGACAGCCCGTTTTCCGAGCAGAACCTCAACCACGTCGGCACCTTGCACCTGCAGGTACATGATGAGGACAATGCGGTAAGAGGCGATGCCAGCCTGCTGGTCAGCGCTACCCTGCGCAATAAGCTGCTTGAAGCCCATGAGCTGATCTTCGATGACCTCGAAGATGATGATGTCGGCCAGTGGGTGCACCGGGTCAAGCGCTTGTCCGAGCTGGGCCTTGAAGAGGAAGCCAGTGAAATGGAACAGAGCCTGATCGAGCTGACCCGCAACGATCCGGAGCTGCAGCAGGAGTTCTTGCAGTCGCTGACCGAGGCCACTGGCCGGTTGGTGGCCGATCCGGGCGTGCATTAACAGAATGGGGCTGCATTGCAGCCCCTTTCATTTATTAGGCGGGAACAGCTCCAGCTGTTCATGCGCCCCCCGCAAGTCACGCAACCGCACCCCTACCCCTAGCAAGCGTACCGGCTTGCCACCACGGGCGAATGCCTGCCCCAGCAATTGCCGATAACTCTCCAGGTCCCGGCCCGCGCCCGCCTGCTCCATGGTGGTCTGGCTGAAGTCATGGAACTTGACCTTGACGAACGGTTTGTCTGGCCGGTAACTGCTGTCCATACGGGCGATGCGTTCGTTCAGGCTGTCCAGCAATTCGGGCAGCCGCGCCAGGCAACTGGTCAGGTCTGGCAGGTCGGTATCGTAGGTGTTTTCAACACTCACCGACTGGCGTCGGCTGTCGTTGTGCACCGCACGCTCATCGATCCCCCGCGCCAGCCCCCACAACCGCTCGCCAAAACTGCCGAACTCGCGCACCAATGCCAGCCGTGACCACTCACGCAAATGCAGGCAGGTTTCGATGCCCAGCCGCGTCAGTTTGTCGGCCGTCACCTTACCCACCCCATGCAACCTGGCCACCGGCAAGGCTGCAACGAACGTTTCCACTTCATTTGGGGTAATCACAAACAGCCCGTTGGGTTTGCGCCAGTCACTGGCGATCTTGGCCAGAAACTTGTTAGGCGCCACGCCAGCCGACACGGTGATATGCAGGGTGCGGGCAACACGCCGGCGTATATCCTCGGCAATGCGCGTGGCGCTGCCCGAATACCACTGGCTGTCGCTGACATCCAGATAGGCTTCGTCCAGCGACAAAGGCTCGATAAGCTCCGTGTAGTCGCGAAAGATCGTGTGGATTTCCCGCGAAGCCTCGCGGTAGGCCTCGAAGCGCGGCTTGACGATCAACAGATCGGGGCAGAGCTTCAGCGCATGCCGCGACGACATGGCCGAGCGCACGCCATAGGCGCGTGCTTCATAGTTGCAGGTGGCGATGACCCCGCGATGGTCGGGCGAGCCCCCCACCGCCATGGGCCGACCGGCCAGGCGCGGGTCGTCACGCATCTCGATCGCAGCGTAGAAACAATCGCAGTCGACGTGAATGATCTTGCGCAAGGACATGGACGACCGTCAGCACTGTAAATTCATACAGATAGTATCGCATGCGCCCTGCTCTGAAACAGCTCACCTGCCTGGCCACACGATAATCGGCCTGAAAGCCCCGCCGTGCCTGAGCTGCATACTGTTATCAAGCGCTAAGGGTTTGAACAAAAAAGGTTTTTCCAAAACAATTGCTTGACATCGGGGCGCAAATCCGTAGAATTCGATCTCACAGGCGCGGGATGGAGCAGCCTGGTAGCTCGTCGGGCTCATAACCCGAAGGTCGTCGGTTCAAATCCGGCTCCCGCAACCAGATTCGAGAAAAGGCCACTGTTAACGCAGTGGCCTTTTTCTTTGCCCGCAAAAAAGCCTTTTCGAAAAAGCTCGAAAAATCAATGCCTAGCGCTTGACATATAAACTGTACGCTGTAGAATTCGCCCCACTGACGCGGGATGGAGCAGCCTGGTAGCTCGTCGGGCTCATAACCCGAAGGTCGTCGGTTCAAATCCGGCTCCCGCAACCAGATTCAAGAAAAGGCCACTGTTAACACAGTGGCCTTTTTCTTTGCCTGCTGATAAGCGTTTTCGAAAAAACATCGATAAATCAAAGCCTAGCGCTTGACATACAAACTGCACACTGTAGAATCCGCCCCACTGACGCGGGATGGAGCAGCCTGGTAGCTCGTCGGGCTCATAACCCGAAGGTCGTCGGTTCAAATCCGGCTCCCGCAACCATATTCGTCAGAACAAACCCCGCCTGTGTAAAGCAGCGCGGGGTTTGTTGCTTTATACCTTCCTGATTCTTGTCGCCTCGATTTTCCCTACCCTCATGCCAACTCGCAGGCTTGAGATGCCGTATCCAGGATGAACTATCTTTAACCGTGCCAGGCAGCTGCAAACGCCTGAGGCCGGAGTAACATTGGATACGTTTTCCTAAGGGACTTTCACTTGGCCGCACCTCTCCTTCACCTCGCGCAGCATGCCCGGGGCATCTCATGACTTCGCACAATCCCGAACCTCCGGTGCCACTCGCTACGGCGCTACCCGGTGCTGTGCAGCGCCTGCCCTTGCTCGAACGCCTAAGTCGCTACCGCCAGCCCATAGGCCTGATGGTGACCCTGCTACTGTTCACGATGGCCTTGATTGCCTGCCGCCACCTGCTGAACGAGCTGGACATCTATGCCTTGCACGATGCGATGCTCAGCGTGCCGACCCAGTCATTGCTGGGCGCCTTGCTGGCAACGGTGATCGGCTTTGTGATCCTGCTGGGCTACGAGTGGTCGGCCAGCCGCTATGCGGGCGTGAAACTGCCAGCACGCAGCCTGATATTGGGCGGTTTCAGCGCCTTTGCCATCGGCAACGCCATCGGCCTGTCGATGCTCTCTGGCGGCTCGGTTCGCTATCGCCTGTACGCACGCCTGGGCCTTGGTGCTGGCGAGGTCGCACGCATGACCGTGTTTGCCAGCCTGTCACTGGGCTGCGCGCTGCCGCCACTGGCCGCCCTGGCGACATTGAGCAACCTGCCGGCGGCCTCGACAGCACTCGGGTTGGCGCCCGGCCTGCTGGCCGCTGTCGCCAGCGCCGTGCTGGTGCTGTCTGCCTTGCTGGTCATTGGCTTGTACCGCCGACGCCTGGCCGAGCAACCACTGGCCGATAACCTGCTCGTTCAACTGGGCCGGCGCACACTTCGCCTGCCCAATGCGCGCCTGGCGGTCCTGCAACTGCTGATTACCGCGCTGGATGTGGCGGCGGCAGCCACCGTGCTCTACCTGTTGCTGCCAGAAGCCCCTCCTTTCGGCGCCTTTGTGCTGGTGTACCTGCTGGCCTTGGCTGCAGGCGTGCTCAGCCACGTACCGGGCGGCGTCGGGGTATTCGAAGCGATCCTGCTGGCGGCCTTTGCCGACCAACTCGGTGCCGCACCGCTGGCCGCTGCCTTGCTGCTGTACCGGCTGATCTATGTGGTACTGCCACTGCTGCTGGCCTGCGTGTTGCTGCTGGCCAATGAAGCCCGACGCCTGCTGTTTGCACAACAGGCCATCAAGGCCGCTTCGGGTCTGGCCGCACCGGTCCTGTCGATTCTGGTGTTCCTGTCCGGCATGGTGCTGCTGTTTTCCGGCGCCACGCCGGAGATAGACACGCGTCTGGAGCACATGGGCTTCCTGGTGCCACACCGGCTGATCGATGCCTCTCATTTCGGCGCCAGCCTGATCGGTGTGCTATGCCTGCTACTGGCCCAAGGCCTGCGTCGGCGCCTGTCCGCCGCCTGGCTACTGACCACCGTACTGTTGCTGGTCGGCGCCCTGCTGTCGCTGTTGAAGGGTTTTGACTGGGAAGAGGCTTGCCTGCTGACCTTCACCGCTGCCCTGCTCGCTCTATTCCGCCGCTCGTTCTATCGCCCCAGCCGCCTGCTGGAGCTACCCTTCTCGCCGGTGTTCCTGGTGGCCAGCGCCTGTGCGGTAGGCGCATCGGTGTGGTTGCTGCTGTTCGCCTACCAGGATGTGCCTTACAGCCATCAGCTATGGTGGCAGTTCACCCTGGATGCCGACGCTCCACGGGGTCTGCGCGCCGCCATGGGCAGCGCCTTGCTACTGGCTGCCGTGGCACTGACGTGGCTGCTGCGCACGGCGCCGCCGGTGATCCACCTGCCCGATGAAGAAGAGCTGCAACGCGCCAACCGTATCCTGCAGGCCTCCGACCAGCCCGACGGTGGCTTGGCGCTGACTGGCGACAAGGCGTTGCTGTTCCACCCGCGTGATAATGCGTTCCTCATGTACGCCCGGCGCGGCCGCAGCCTGGTGGCGCTGTACGACCCAATAGGCCCGGCCCAGGAACGCGCCGAGATGATCTGGCAGTTCCGCGACCTGTGCGACCTGCATAACGCACGGCCAGTGTTCTACCAGGTGCGTGCGGAGAACCTGCCGTTCTATATGGACATCGGCCTGACCGCATTGAAGCTGGGCGAAGAAGCCCGGGTCGACTTGCGCCGCTTCGACCTTGAAGCCAAAGGCAAGGAGATGAAGGACCTGCGCTACACCTGGAACCGCGGCGGACGCGATGGCCTGAGCCTTGAGATCCATGAGCCCGGCCACGCTCCGCTGGCTGAGCTGAAGGAAATTTCCGATGCCTGGCTCGGCGGCAAGAGCGTGCGCGAGAAAGGCTTTTCGCTGGGGCGCTTCAGCCCGGACTACCTGCAACACTTCCGCATAGCCCTGATTCGCTTCCAGGGCCGCCCGGTAGCCTTCGCCAACTTGCTGGAAACCCATGGAAACGAGCTGGCCAGCCTCGACCTGATGCGTGCGCACCCCGAAGCGCCAAAGCTGACCATGGAATTCATGATGATCGGCTTGATCCTGCACTACAAAAGCCATGACTACGGGCGTTTCAGCCTGGGCATGGTACCGCTGTCCGGTCTGCAACCAAGGCGTGGCGCCCCCTTGACCCAGCGCTTGGGTTCACTGGTGTTCCGCCGTGGTGAACAGCTTTACAACTTCCAGGGGCTTCGACGCTTCAAGGACAAGTTCCAGCCGGACTGGGAACCCCGCTACATGGCCGTGCCAGCCGGGCTCGACCCGCTGGTGGCACTGGCCGACACCGCCGCCCTGATTGCAGGCGGCCTGACTGGATTGGTGAAACGCTGATGACCCGACGCTTTTGGCTGTACCTGCTGGTTCCCCTGCTGCTGGCCGCCTTGGGTGGCGCGCTGGCCTTCTGGCTGTGGACGCGCCCGGCCCCCGAGGCACGCCTGGAACAAATGAGCATCAATGACACCAGCATCACCCTTGTTACCCCTGGTGTGCACCCCAAGGTCCGGGTGGCCATCGGTGTGCCACAAGACCAGGCACTGACGGGCAAGCAACTGCTCGACCTGAGCCAGGCCGGTGAAGCCCAGCTGGTGCAGGTAATTCTGCCGCCTAATGACTGCAGCAAGCAGCAACAGGCCATGGACCAGGCGCTGGCGCAACTGCCAGGAAAACCGACCCTGGTCGCAGGTATCGGCCCCGGTGCCGCTCAGGCCTGGCGTTGGCTGGCCAGCCAGGACAATGACAAGGCGCGGGCCATTTCCGTGGGCTTCACCCTCGAACAGCCTGGCTGCCAGGCACCGCTGCCCAAATCGGCTGCCCATGGCCACTGGAACGTCGCCTGGAACGACAACCCGGATGACGCCAGCGCCGCGTTCGTGCGCGACCAGGCCAACGCCGAAACCAGCATCAGCGACTACGACATCCACTTGCCACAAGTGCTCAAGGCGCAACTCACCCAAGCCCTGGTCGGCCATGACGGTAACGCACTGGCCATGCCGGTGGTCGAGGTGCCGGCCGGGCAAACGACAGACACGGTCACCTTGTTCCTTTCTGGTGATGGCGGCTGGCGCGACCTGGACCGCGACGTGGCCGGGGAAATGGCCAAGCTGGGTTACCCGGTGGTAGGCATCGACACGCTACGCTACTACTGGCAGCACAAGACCCCGGAACAAAGCGCCGCCGACCTTTCCGAGCTGATGCATCACTACCGGCAGAAGTGGGGTACCAAGCGCTTCGTATTGACCGGCTATTCGTTCGGCGCCGATGTGCTGCCGGCGATCTACAACCGCCTGCCGGTCGAGGACCAACAGCGTATCGACGCGGTGATGCTGTTGGCCTTTGCGCGCAGTGGCAGTTTCGAGATCGAGGTCGAGGGTTGGCTGGGCAAGGAAGGCCAGGAAGCGCCAACCGGGCCGGAAATGGCCAAGCTGCCAGCACCCAAGGTCGTCTGCGTGTATGGCGTAGAGGAAACCGACGAAAGCGGTTGCACGGAAAACACGGCAGTAGGTGAGCACCTCAAACTGCCTGGCGGGCACCACTTCGACGAGAACTACCCGGCACTCGCCAAGCGGTTGATTGGCGAGATCGAGACGCGCCAAGGCAAGTCCCGCGTAGCTGAGCAGAATTGACAGGCATCAGGGCCGCTCTGCGGCCCTGACAGTACCGTATAACCCAATTCAGATCTCGACCTGCGTCCCCAGCTCGATCACCCGGTTCAACGGCAGGTTGAAGAAGCGCAGGTTGCCGTTGGCATTCTTCAGCAAGAACGCGAACAGGTTGCCCCGCCAGCGCGACATCCCCTCCAGCCGTGACGCGATCACCGTCTCGCGACTAAGGAAGTAGGTGGTGCGCATCGGCGTGAAGTCCAGGCCATCCAGATGGCACAGCTTCAACGCGGCAGGCACGTCCGGCTCATCCATGAACCCAAAGTGCAGCAACACACGGAAGAATCCGTCGCCATAGGCTTCCACCTCGAAACGCTCATGTTCCGGCACCCGGGGCCGGTCTTCGCTGACCACAGTCAGCAACACCACCTGGCTGTGCAGCACCTGGTTGTGCAGCATGTTGTGCAACAGCGCATGCGGCACGGCATCGGAGCGCGCAGTCAGAAACACTGCCGTACCCTCGACCCGGTGCGGTGGCTGAATGCGGATGCTGCTGATGAACAATGGCAACGGCAGCGCACCTTCATCGATGCGCTCGACCAGAATCTGCTTGCCGCGCTTCCAGGTGCTCATCAGCAGGAACAGCACACCGCCGGCCAACACCGGGAAGGCACCGCCCTGGGCGATTTTCGGCACGTTGGCGGCGAAGAACAGCCCGTCGACTAACAGGAAGCCGACCAGAATCGGCACTGCGAGCAGCGGCGGCCACTTCCACAGCAGCAGCATCACCGCGGATACCAGAATGGTGGTCATCAGCATGGTACCGGTGACCGCAACCCCATAGGCAGCCGCCAGAGCGCCCGACGACCCGAAGCCGATGACCAACAGGACCACGCCCGCCATCAGCGTCCAGTTCACCGCACCAATGTAGATCTGCCCCTGCTCGTCGCTTGAGGTGTGCTGAATGTGCATACGTGGGATGTAGCCCAGCTGGATGGCCTGACGGGTCAGGGAGAAGGCCCCGGAAATCACCGCCTGCGAGGCGATAACCGTGGCCATGGTGGCCAGCCCGACCAAGGGCAGCAGCGCCCAGTCCGGCGCCAGCAGGTAGAACGGGTTGCGCGCCGCCTCCGGATTTTGCAGCAGCAGTGCACCCTGGCCAAAATAGTTGAGCAGCAGCGCCGGTAGCACCAGGATGAACCAGGCCCGGGCAATCGGCTTGCGGCCAAAGTGCCCCATGTCGGCGTACAGCGCCTCGGCACCGGTCAGCGCCAGCACGACCGCGCCGAGAATGGCCACGCCGATGCCTGGGTGCACCACGAAGAAGTTGACTGCCCAGCCCGGGTTGAACGCCTTGAGCACTTCCGGGCTCTGCGAGATGCCATGCACACCCAACGCGCCCAGCGCCACGAACCAAGTCACCATGATCGGACCAAACAGCTTGCCGATCTTCTCGGTGCCGTGCTGCTGCACCAGGAACAGTGCCACCAGCACCACCAGCGAAATTGGCACTACCCAGTGGTCGATACCGTCGAAGGCCAGGCCTACGCCCTCCACCGCCGACAGCACCGATACCGCCGGGGTGATCATACTGTCACCATAGAACAGCGAAGCGCCGATCAAGCCACAGATCACCATAAGCGTGCGCAGCCGCGGGTAGGCCGCCGTGGCCCGCCGCGCCAGTGCAGTCAGCGCCATGGTGCCGCCCTCACCCTGGTTATCAGCACGCAAGATGAACATCACGTACTTGAACGACACCACCCACAGCAGCGACCACAGGATCAGCGACAGGATCCCCAGCACGCCATCATGGTTGACCGACACCCCATAGCCGCCGGTAAAGACCTCCTTGAGGGTGTACAACGGACTTGTGCCGATATCGCCATAAACCACACCGACCGCCGCCACGAGCAGGCCCACCGACCGCGACGCCCCCTGCTTCCCCTCGTGCCCGCCCTCAGCGTGACTGCTTGCCTGAACCATCGACCACTCCCGCAAACGGCCCTTACGGCCCCTGGTAATCACTTTGCCGCCAGGCCCTTGAAGGCACCCCGGCGCAACGGCGCGAAGCATAGCGCAGCGTTCGTCGTATTTCTGCTGGTCAAGCGCCCTTGCGCTCGCTAGAATTGCGCACTTTTTGATCAGAGGCGCCAAAAGCGCCCGTCAAGTTCGTCCCCGATTCCGGCCGGGCGACCTGTATTCAATACCGAGGTTAGTCATGTCCACCACGCCCGCCACCCCCAAGGCAGGTTTCGGTTTGGAAGGCTTGGGTTGCCCTGATGACTCTCAATCTATACTTGAACGTTGATCCTACCTCTCCTATACCGCTCATCCCCTAATCAAGAAAATCACACGCTGACACAGGCGCCACCTTGTACAACGTAGACGAACCCCCTATCATCCAGCTACGCCATTGACGCACACAAGGGACTGCATGATCTTCATCGAGACCCCAGTATTCACCTCCGATCTCAAGGAGCATCTGGATGATGAAGAATACCGGGCTTTGCAGGCCTATCTGGCCGAGCATCCCGAAGCAGGTTCTCTCCTAGAGGAAACCGGCGGCCTCAGAAAAATCCGCTGGGCAGCCAAGGGCAAGGGCAAGAGTAGGGGTGTACGAGTGATCTACTACCATGTCACTGCAGCCCACCAGATCCGTATGATTCTGATCTATCGCAAGGGAATCGTGGATACCTTGACGAGCAGTCAGAAAGCGCAGCTTCGCGCACTAAACAAAGGGTGGAAATAATGGATAAGAATCTCTTCGATCGTCTTGTGGAAAGCATGACTCAGATGGATGAGATCGATCGCGGTGAGCGTCAGCCCTCGCGTGAATTCCACGTAGACGCAGTTCAAGTCAAAAAGATTCGTCAAGCCACCGGCCTCTCACAGGCTGCGTTTGCCAAACGTATTGATGTCGCAGTAGGGACTTTACGGAATTGGGAACAGGGCCGTCGCGAGCCTGAAGGACCAGCTCGTGCCTTGCTTCGAGCGATTCATAACGATCCTGAGCACGTACTTGCGGCATTGAGCTAAGTATACAAAAGCCCACAGTAGCGCTTTTTAAGCACACAGCTCGACAGGAAACTCACCTTACCTCAGCGTGACCAATTGCCTGAACCATCGCCCCCCTCCCGCAAACGGCCCTCACGGCCCCTGGTAATCACTTTGCCGCCAGGCCCTTGAAGGCCCCCCGGCGCAACGGCGCGAAGCATAGCGCAGCGTTCGTCGTATTTCTGCTGGTCAAGCGCCCTTGCGCTCGCTAGAATTGCGCACTTTTTGATCAGAGGCGCCAAAAGCGCCCGTCAAGTTCGCCCCCGATTCCGGCCGGGCGACCTGCATTCAATACCGAGGTTAGTCATGTCCACCACGCCCGCCACCCCCAAGGTAGGTTTCGTAAGCCTGGGTTGCCCAAAAGCCTTGGTCGACTCTGAACGCATCCTGACCCAGCTGCGCATGGAAGGCTATGAAGTCGTGCCCACCTACGAGGACGCCGACGTGGTGGTGGTCAACACCTGCGGCTTCATCGACAGCGCCAAGGCCGAATCGCTGGAAGTGATCGGCGAAGCAATCAAGGAAAACGGCAAGGTCATCGTCACCGGCTGCATGGGCGTCGAGGAAGGCAACATCCGTGACGTGCACCCAAGCGTGCTGTCGGTCACCGGCCCACAGCAGTACGAGCAGGTGGTCAACGCCGTTCACGAAGTGGTGCCACCGCGTCAGGACCACAACCCGCTGATCGACCTGGTGCCGCCACAGGGCGTCAAGCTGACCCCGCGCCACTATGCCTACCTGAAAATCTCCGAAGGCTGCAACCACAGCTGCAGCTTCTGCATCATCCCGTCGATGCGCGGCAAGCTGGTCAGCCGCCCGGTGGGTGAAGTGCTGAGTGAGGCCGAGCGCCTGGTCAAGGCCGGGGTCAAGGAGATCCTGGTGATTTCCCAGGACACCAGCGCCTACGGCGTCGACGTCAAGTACAAGACCGACTTCTGGAACGGCCGCCCGGTCAAGACCCGCATGCTCGAGCTGTGCGAAGCGCTGAGCAGCCTGGGCGCCTGGGTACGCCTGCACTATGTGTACCCTTACCCGAACGTTGACGACGTGATCCCGCTGATGGCTGCCGGCAAGATCCTGCCGTACCTGGACATCCCGTTCCAGCACGCCAGCCCGAAAGTGCTCAAGTCGATGAAGCGCCCTGCCTTCGAAGACCGCACCCTGGCACGCATCAAGAACTGGCGCGAGCAATGCCCTGAGCTGGTGATCCGCTCCACCTTCATCGTCGGCTTCCCGGGCGAGACCGAGGAAGACTTCCAGTACCTGCTGGACTGGCTGACCGAAGCCCAGCTCGACCGCGTGGGCTGCTTCCAGTACTCGCCGGTAGAAGGCGCCCCGGCCAACGACCTGGGCCTGGAAGAAGTACCGGACGACGTCAAGCAGTCGCGCTGGGACCGCTTCATGGCCCACCAGCAGGCCATCAGTGCTGCCCGCCTGCAATTGCGTATCGGCAAGGAAATCGACGTGCTGATCGACGAAGTTGAAGAACAAGGCTCGGTTGGCCGCAGCTTCTTCGATGCACCGGAAATCGATGGCAGCGTGTTCATCGATGGCGACCATGGTTTCAAACCAGGCGACAAAGTGCGTTGCCGTGTAGTGGATGCCGACGAATACGACATGTGGGCTGAACCCATCTAAAACGGCTGAAGCCTGCAAAGCCCCTGCCCCGGCGCTCTCCATTAGGGAATGACCGGTGCAGGGGCTTTTTTGTCAGAACGTGTGGAACAGCATCAGGCCGCCCTCGGCATCCGGGCTGGCATCCGAGAAGCCTTTGACTGCGTAGAGTTGGACTTTCCACTGCGGGTTGAGCTTGTGGGTGAGGAACAAGGTAAGCTCCTTGATCTGCGCCCCGGTCGAGACCACTTTCTGCCGCCAATCGTAGGAGGCGCCGGCCGAAGTACCGACCGCCACCGGCAGGGCAAAACCGAGGCTGGCAAATACCGGGTCGTCGAAATCGCTATCGGGCGGGTCGCCGAATTTCTTCCAACCCAGTGTCGCGAAGCCGGTGACCGAGCCAAAGCCCTTGGTGATGTCGACCTGGGTGGTGTAGTCGTACTGTCCGGTGCCCAGGCACTGGTCTTCGTCGGCGGTGGGGAATTTGACCTTGCCGATCAGGTCCAGCATCAGGCCGCCGTCACTACCATCTAGCAATGCATAGGCGACGCTGGCAACCGTGTCACCCAACCCGCTCTCCACGTCTCGGCAACCACCGGGCAAGGGGTCACCATTGGGGCCGACTTCGGGGTTGGTGATACGCAACCAGGGCACGGTAACCTTGTAAGTCATGGGGCCGCTCTCATACTTGCCGACCACTGGCAAATACCAGATTTCCGACGTGGTGCCGGTGCCATAGTCGCCACTTGAATAGTCCATGCCAATGGCGGCACTGAAGGTATCAGCCTGCACCGACACACAGGTGCATGAGAGCAAACAGGCGAAAAGAGCGAGCGAGGGTCTCATTTGCACCTCAGTACGCTTTCGGGAAGCATGGTCGGATTTTCACAGCCTAGTTGGCTAACGCCCGGATCGCTCTGGATGCTCGACTTTTTCCACCTTCTCAACTCTCTCTGGTAACTCCACCTTTTCGACCCGTTCAGGTTTTTCGACTTTTTCGACTTTTTCGACTTTTTCGACTTTTTCGACTTTTTCGACTTTTTCGACTTTTTCGACTTTTTCGACCTTCTCGACCTTCTCGACCTTCTCGACCTTCTCGACTTTCTCGACTTTCTCGACTTTCTCGACTTTCTCGACTTTGTCGGGCTTTTCGACCTTCTCTACTTTTTCAACCTTCCCGGTTTTTTCGACTTCAACCTTTTCAACCCGATCGGAGCTTCCGCTGTTGCTGCGGGCCGACCGCTCCAAGGTGTCGCGGTGTGCCGACGCTCCCGACTTGTCAACGCTGCCATGGCTACCGGAGCCGTCGACGGCGCTGCGCCCACTGTGATCATCACTACTTTCATCGCGATCGTTGGTCGCATCGCTTGCGCCATGACCGCTGCTGGAACCGCCGGAGCTGCTTTTGTCATGCTCACTACCGTGCCCCGACTGGCTTCTGCCGGGATTGTCTACACGGTCGTCCTGGAGTTCCACGCGGGTTGCCCGCAGCTCATGAGTACCATTGAGCACCCCGCTCACCCGCACACGTTGATCGAGCGCCAACGCCGTTGGCTGCCTGCCGACAATTACGGTGCCCTGCCCCAACGTCACATTGATACCTGCGACCACCAACTGCCGAGCTTGTGTGCGCTGCACCAGCCCTTCAACCACCGCCTGCTGGACACGGCCAGCAAAAGGCAGGCTCGGGTCTGGACGGGTTTGCGCCACTTCAAGCTGGCGCCCGGTCCACTGGCCGCGCACCAGCAATTCACGAGCAGGCGCCACACGGGTACCCAACTTCAACCCTTGAAGGCTGCCAGTGCGATCAACCGCGCCGATGGCGCTGGCCTCCCTCAACCCCGGTGCCCGTTCGATGCGGGTGGCCACTACTTCTCCCCGGGCATCGCGCAGGCCGCTGACCCTCACGGGCTCACCAGGGCGCAGCCCTTCAGCCACCCGCGCGCCAGCGGCCAACCGCACAGGTTGCCCCATGACCCGCAGGGGGGCCGAGGCATTGGGCAGCGCCGTCAACGGCCCTTCGAAGACGTTGAGGATCGAAATGCGCCCCGCTTGCAGGCCGCGCTGGGTGGCGAATGCCTCCACCGCCACCACCTGCCCGATCGCCAGCTGACCACTGCTGGTAGGTGCGCCGTTTTCACTCACCGGTACGTCCTTGCCATAGTGCACTTCCATGCCATTGACGCAGATCGAGGCAAATCCGGTGATGGTACCGACGATACCAGTCCCTCCAGTACCGCCCGGGTGCAGGATCGGCGTACCGGTACCGTCCACACCATCCGCCACTGCACCTGTGCCGCCTGTACCCCCAGGGCGTTGCTGAACTGGGGCACCGGTGCCACCGACGCCGCCATTTTCATTGCGCACACCGGTGCCGCCCATGCCGCCGGGAAACTGCAGACTCGCGGCACCGGCCATACCCACTTCGTCACGGCTGACACATACCGGCGCTGCAGCCACCTCGCCCGGGACCATCAGGTTCCACCCGAAAACCAGGGCAAACGTGACAGCACTGAGGTAGCGCACAAAAAGTGTCATGGCCCGGGTGTCTTCGACGGATCGGAATCGGTAGCTTCAGTGTAGAAATAAAGCCCGACAGTGATGCGCTGACGTTGTTCGATACCGGGCTCATCAACACTCTCCAACTCAGCTGCAAGTCGGCTGAAGGCAAGAAGTGTCTGCATGCCATCCTTGGCTACCACGTCACGCAGATGCTCGACGCTGGCCGGGCTCAAGGCATCGTAGTGCACGCTACGCTCAAAAAACGGCTGGCCTTCGCCGCTGAGGTTATGCACCGCAGCACAGGCATGGTCATGCAGGTTGTGGCCGAAGTACGCAGCCTTTTCATCAAAACCCTTCTGTGGCACGAATGCATGGGCTTCCAGGTGCACGCAATCCTGCTCATCGAGCCGCACGACGCCCAGGCGCAGCCATTCGTCCAGCACCACCCGACCGCGGATATCGGTGCTGACCCTGGCGACCAGGGCATCGAATGAGCAATCGCCACCCACACTGGCTAGCCGTGCAAGCGCCCTCGCCTGGCCGGGCGCCGAGCAGAATGGTGGGGTGTTGGTCCACACATTGACCAGCTGTGCACCTAGCGTGATGTTATCCGGCAGGGTCGCACGTGCAGTGTCGCCCTCATTACGCAGCCGCCGGACATCTTTACGATGTACGCCTGTAAGCAGGCTGATACGGCTGTCGGTTGGCGCAGTGTCGTTCAGGCGAAACTCGCGATGGGCTACATCGACGAACACCTCCTTGAGCAGGTCGGTGAACATCGTGTAGGTGACCCCTTTGCGCAGCATCAGGCGCACCAGCGGGCGCATGACACGCCGCAGCGCACTCAGCATCGACGGGGGTAAAACAGGCGATTGCATTGAGGGCATTCCTTGACAGAGGCACCCAGTATAAGGCGAGGGAATAAATCCCACGCAAACCGCAATCATGTCCCGGCTTGGGCGAGGAAAAAGCTGTCAGCGCTCATTGGAAATGACGTGACAAAGGCAGGCAGGCCAGAACCTGCTCATACAAAACCCGTCCGCTGGGTTTTGTATGGACCACTTCGGATCAGTACCAATCAGCTTCTGCTGTTGTCATCCCCGGCCTCGCCACCGGCATGAACACCGTGGTCATCACCCGGTTCGCCACCCACATGGTTGCCGTGATCATCACCAGGTTCACCACCAACATGATTACCGTGATCATCCCCAGGCTCACCGCCGACATGATTACCATGATCGTCACCTGCTTCAGCATGGTTGCTGCTGCGCCCAGCGTTTGAATTGCCGTCGTGGCCACTGCCACTGTTGCCGGCATGGCCACCACCGTCACCGCCGCTGCCGTGGCCACCACTTCCACTTCCGCCGCCACCGTGACCACCGCCGCCACCACTTCCACCACCACCGTGACCACCGCCTCCACCACTTCCGCCGCCACCGTGACCACCGCCGCCGCCACTTCCACCGCCACCATGGCCACCACCGCCTCCCCCATGACCGCCACCGCCGCCGCCGCCGCCGCCGCCGCCGCCATCTTTAGCGTAAGCACTGGTGCCATGAGAAATCGAGTCAGGGATCAAGGCAATGGACATCGATAACACGCCAGCTACAGCTGCCGCGAGTAACGCCTTCTTGAACAGCAGGTGGATTTGCATAGTCCGCCTCCAGGTCTTCGCCACGAGAACGCCAAATCAGTCAGGAATCCAGTTTCAGATTGAACTTATATTTACGTGGGATTTTTTCCCACGCTTAATTAATAGACCGTCACTCCCCAGGTCTCAAGCGCCAAGCGAACAAGCCGACCGGTGGTTGGCCTGCTATGTTTTCCCTATCGCCCCAGAGGAACGCCGGCATGCCTGCGCTACTGACGCTGCAAACCCCGCGCTTGAGCGACTACAGCGAGCTGGTACAAGTGTGGGAGGATTCGGTACGTGCCACCCACGACTTTCTGCCAGAGGGCTATATCCTGCTACTGCGCGAGCATGTGCTGCGCCGGTATCTCGACGCAGTGATGCTGATCTGCTGCAAGGACCGCCAGCGCATCTGTGGTTTCGCCGGTGTCGCCAACGGGCGGATAGACATGCTGTTCGTCGCACCTGGCTACCGCGGCCAAGGGGTAGGCAAGCGCCTGCTGCGCTATGCAATCAGCGAACTGAATGCCGAGTACCTTGACGTCAACGAACAGAACCCGAGAGCGCTGGGCTTCTACCTGCATGAAGGTTTCGAGGTCATCGGCCGTTCGGAAACCGACGGCCTGGGCCAGCCCTACCCTCTGCTGCACATGAGGCTAATGCGCACAGTGCCTTGAGGCGGCGCCTGAATGTGCCGCGCTATGTGTCCAAAATGGCGCATCTGACACAGATTCCCATCATCTACCGCTTGCAGGCAGGTACAATGGAGGCCTTTCCCTGCCTTGCGAATTGCCCCATGTCCGAACCCGTCCGCCTGTCCAAACGCCTCATCGAGCAGCTCGGCTGCTCCCGCCGCGAGGCCGAGCAGTACATTGAAGGAGGCTGGGTAACGGTCGATGGCGTGGTGGTTGAGCAGCCGCAGTTCAAGGTTGAGCAGCAGCGCGTCGAGCTGCTGCCGGGCGCCCGTGCCGAAACCCTGGAGCCGGTGACCCTGCTGCTGAACCAGCCAGCCGGCATGGACAGTGAAGACGCCCGCGCCAGCATGAACATGGGCAGCCTCAGCGAAGCCCACCGCGAAGGCGTGCGCGCCCTGCACGGGCATTTTGCCCGGCAGGCCTGTGTGGCACCGCTGGAGCCTGGCGCCAGCGGCCTGCAGGTGTTTACCCAAGACTGGCGGGTATCCCGCAAGATCGAAGCCGACCTGCGTCGCCTGGAGCAGGAGTTCATCATTGAAGTGCGCGGCGAGACCACCCCCCAGGCGCTGGAACGCCTGGCGCGCGGGGCCATGCGCAATGACCGCGAATTGCCTAAGGCCAAGGCCAGCTGGCAGAACGAGACACACTTGCGCATGGTGTTGAAAAACCCACAACCAGGGCAGATTTCCGAGCTATGCGCCTACCTGCGTCTGGAGCTTTTAAGCATGCGACGCATTCGCCTGGGGGGTGTGTCGATGGGCAAGTTGCCCTTGGGCCAATGGCGCTACCTGGCTACCTCCGAACGTTTTTAAGCAATACGCCGCGCCGGAACGCGCGGCACCTGAACAGGATTCTGCTGCAATGAACCACAACGACGTCCTGCGCAGCCTGCGCTACATGCTCAAGGTGAACGACGCCAAGATGGCCGAGATCATTGGGCTCTCTGGCCTCGAAGTGCATCCTCTGGTGCTGGCCACCTACCTGAAAAAAGAAGAAGAGGAAGGCTTCGTGCGCTGCCCGGAACGGGTGATGGCGCACTTCCTTGACGGCCTGGTGATCTACCGCCGAGGCAAGGACGATAGCCGCCCGCAGCAGCCGATTGAGCTGCCGGTAACCAACAACCTGATCCTCAAGAAGCTGCGTGTGGCCTTTGAGCTCAAGGAAGACGACCTGCACGCGATTCTCAAGTCGGTCAACTTCCCGGTCAGCAAACCTGAGCTCAGCGCGCTGTTCCGCAAGGCTGGCCACGACAACTACCGCCCGTGTGGCGACCAGTTGCTGCGCAACTTCCTCAAGGGCCTGACCCTGCGCGTGCGCGGCTGAGTGGCCATGCAGCATACGGTTGTCCCGGTCGGCATCGTCCGTTCCTGTTTCAAGGAAAAGTTTGCCATTCCGCGCCAGCCACAGCTGGCACCTGCCGCCCGTGGCGTACTCGAACTGTTGCCGCCGTTCGATCAAGGTGACGCGGTCGAAGGCCTGGAGCAGGTCAGCCATGTCTGGCTGCTGTTTCTGTTCCACCAGGCCCTGGAAGAAAAGCCGCGTCTGAAAGTGCGGCCACCGCGTCTGGGCGGCAACAAGAGCATGGGGGTGTTCGCCACGCGCGCAACCCACCGGCCCAACGGCATCGGCCAGTCGGTGGTACGCCTGGAGGGCGTGGAGCCCGGACGCCTGCTGCTGTCCGGGATCGACCTGCTCGACGGCACGCCGGTGCTGGATATCAAGCCGTATGTGCCTTATGCCGACAGCATCGCTGGCGCCAGCAACCAGATGGCCAATGCTGCGCCGGTGGCAATTGCCGTGCACTGGGCTGACAACGCCCTGCTCCAGGCCCGCGAGCATGCGCTGCGCCTGAGCGAGCCGCTGGTGGAACTGATCGAGCAATGCCTGGCGCAGGACCCACGGCCGGCCTACCAGATACCACCGGCTGAGCGGGTGTACGGGGTGAAGTTCTGGGATGTGCAAGTAAGGTGGCATTACCCGCAGCCGGACGTCATCCGGGTGCTGGAAGTGGTACTGGGCTGAGGGCCACGGGCTTCGCCCGTGTTCGCGGGCAAGCCCGCTCCCACAGGGATCGCGCCAGCTTTTAGAAATTGAGCAAGACAGTTGCTCCCACAAGGGACCGCGCAGACACGAAAAAGGCGACCTTGGGTCGCCTTTCTCATTTCAACTAGCTATCAACGAGCCGGGCCTTCAGCCACGCCCAGGTCGTCGGTCGGGCGGGTATCGATCAACGGCGCACCACCGGAGGCCAATTCCGAAGCCAGCTTGTCGTCGTCCATTTCCTTGACCCACTTGGCCACCACCACAGTGGCAACGGCGTTGCCCACCAGGTTGGTCAGGGCGCGGGCTTCGGACATGAAGCGGTCGATGCCGAGGATCAGCGCCAGGCCGGCAACCGGCAGGTGGCCAACAGCCGACAGGGTCGCGGCCAGCACGATGAAGCCCGAACCGGTAACGCCGGCAGCCCCCTTGGAAGCCACCAGCAGTACCAGCAGCAGGGTGATCTGGTGAGTGATGTCCATGGTGGTGTCAGTGGCCTGAGCGATGAACACCGCAGCCATGGTCAGGTAGATCGAGGTACCGTCCAGGTTGAACGAGTAGCCGGTAGGGATAACCAGGCCGACTACCGATTTCTTGGCACCCAGGCGCTCCATCTTGGCCAGCATGCGCGGCAGGGCCGACTCCGAGGACGAAGTACCCAGCACGATCAGCAGTTCTTCACGGATGTAGCGGATCAGCTTGAGCACGCTGAAGCCGTGGGCACGGCAGATACCGCCCAGTACCACCAGCACGAACAGCAGGCAGGTGATGTAGAAGCAGGCCATCAGGTAGCCCAGCTGCACCAGCGAGCCGACACCGTACTGGCCGATGGTAAAGGCCATGGCGCCAAACGCGCCGACCGGTGCCAGTTTCATGATCATGTTGATGATGTTGAACATGACATGGGCGAAGCGGTCGATCAGGTCCAGTACCGGCTTGCCGTAGCTGCCCAGGCGGTGCAGGGCGAAACCGAACAGCACCGAGAACATCAGCACTTGCAGGATGTCGCCGTTGGCGAACGCGCCGACGACCGTATTGGGGATGACGTTGAGCAGGAAGCCGACGGTGGTCTGCTGCGAGCCGGCGGCGGCGTAGGCAGCCACGCTGCTGGCATTCAGGGTGCTGACGTCGATGTGCATGCCAGCGCCTGGCTTGACCACGTTGACGACGACGAGGCCAATGATCAGCGCGATGGTGGAGACGATTTCAAAGTACAGCAACGCGTAGCCGCCGGTTTTGCCGACCGACTTCATGCTCTGCATGCCGGCAATGCCGCTGACCACGGTACAGAAGATGATCGGGGCGATGACCATCTTGATCAGTTTGACGAAGCCGTCACCCAAGGGTTTGAGGGCAACGCCCGTTTCCGGGTAGTAGTGGCCGAGCAGGATGCCGATGGTGATGGCGACCAACACCTGAACATACAGGGATTTGTACAGCGGCTGACGTGTCGTCATGGCTAATTTTCCTCAAGTGTGCCGGTTCACCCTTCCCAGAGTGATGGGGGCACCTGAATCGCTAACCCTCCTGCACTTGGAGGGATTTGTCGTTGTGTTCGAGCTGCCTGGGCAGGCCTCTGCGAGGATCAATAGCAAGGGTGGTGCCAAAATGCCCATGAAGGGTGCAAGGCCCGTATTTACTAGGGATAAATGCCCAACGACAGGGCGATATTCCCAGGGCGGATTGGCGGATTTCCGCCCGGTGGCGGAATTTGTACAGGGAGGAATGGCGGAAATCCGCCCATTATGAATTGCCAGTGCCGCCCATTCGCGGATTTACCTGCGAATGGGCGGCACTGGCTACGAGTCAATCCAGGTTGAAGGTAATCCTGAACGCGGCGCCTCCCAGCGGAGAATCGCCAAGGCTCAGCACGGCGTCATAGCTGTCGACGATATCCTTGACCACTGCCAACCCGATGCCCTGCCCCGGGTGCTGGCTGTCCAGCCGCTCCCCACGCTCCAGAATGCGTTCACGCTGGTCGGCGGGCACGCCCGGCCCGTCGTCCTCGATGCACAAGGTCAGATGCCCCGGCGCCTTCACCAGGCTCACCCGCACTTGCCCCAGGCTCAGCCGGTAGGCGTTCTCCAGCAGGTTACCGAGCATTTCCAGCAACGCGCCCTGCTCCATCGGTACCTGCGCCGCGGCCGGCAACTCCAGCACCACGTCCACACGTTTTTCCCGGTAAACCTTTGCCAAGGTACTGCACAGGCTGTCGAGCAACGGCCGCAGCAATACGCTGTGGCGTACCAGGCCACTCTTGCGCAGGCTGGCGCGTTGCAGCTGATAGTCGATCTGCTGGCTCATGCGTTCGATCTGGCTTTGCAGCACCCGCGCCTGCTCGCGCTCGCCGCTGCGCTGCTGCAAGCTTTCACCCACGCCCTGTAGCACCGCCAGCGGCGTCTTCAGGCTGTGCGCCAGGTCGTCCAGCGAATCACGGTAGCGCGTGCGCTGCTCACGCTCACTGCGCAACAGACGGTTGAGCGAGCGGGTCAGGCGCAGCAACTCGCGTGGGTGCTCGCCGCTCAGGCCGTCACGTGCACCGGATTCCACTTCATCCAGTTCGTGGCTGAGGCGTCGCAACGAGCGCAGCCCCCAGGTCAGGCCTGCCCACAACAACACCATAAGCGCCAGCAATGCAGCGCCGAACCCCAGGTAGAGCTTTTCGCGCAGGCCATTGAGGGTGGCCTTGTACTCGCTCACGGGCTGCAGCGCGACAATGCTGTAGGCGGCGCTCTGCCCGCCCAGCAGCTTTATCTCGACGTCGTACACGAAGAACTCTTCGCCATCGGACTGGTGAATGCGGTCGAACTCGTTGCCGCGCCCGTCATAGCGCGGCTGGTAGTTGATGTGCCGGTCGGCGGTGGCACGCGACTGCCAGACCAGTTTGCCGTCGCGGTCAAAGATATAGCCGAGCAGGCCTGTGTAGGGCAGGTTGTAGCGCTCGTCCGGCAGCAGTGTCGGCATCTGCAACCGGCCATGCTCGATACGCGCAGCGGAAATCAGCGTGGTTACATCAGAGGCCAGCCGCTGCTCGATCGATTCCTGCAAAGCCAGGCTGAAGGCCTTCTGCAAAGCCGGCAGCAGCGCCAGCATGAACAGCAGCGCCAACACTGCGGCGGCCAGCATCAGGCGCACCCGCAGCGAGCGGATCATCGGCAGCGCTCAGTGAACAGGTAGCCCAGGCCGCGCACCGTGTCGATGGGCTTGAAGCCGTGCTCGCCTTCAAGCTTGCGGCGCAGGCGGCCAACCAGCACTTCGATGACATTGGGGTCGCGCTCTTCGTCACCTGGGTACAACTGTTCCATCAGGCGATCCTTGGCCACCACCTGCTGGTGATGGCGCATGAGGTATTCGAGGATGCGGTATTCGTAGGCAGTCAGGGCCAAAGCTTGTTCGTCGAGGGTGGCCTGCTTGCGGTTGAGGTCAAGTACCAAGGGGCCAGCGGTGATGGTCGACTGGATGAAACCACTGGAGCGGCGTAACAGGGCATTGAGCCTTGCTTCAAGCTCCTCGAACTGGAACGGCTTGACCAGGTAGTCGTCGGCACCGGCGGCCAGGCCCTCGACCTTGTCTTGCCAGTTGCCACGGGCCGTGAGGATGAGAATGGGGAAGGTCTTGTCCTGGCTGCGCAGGCGCGTGATCAGCTCCAGGCCGCTGATACCGGGCAGGCCCAGGTCGATAATGGCAAGGTCGAAGTGGTACTGCTCGGCCTGGTACAGCGCTTCTTCGGCGTCAGCGACCGCCTCGACCACATGGCCGCTTTCGCCCAGGCGGGTGTAGAGGTGATGGCGAAGCAGGGCTTCGTCCTCGACCACCAGCAGTTTCATGTGCAGCTCCTTATGTGTATTGCCTGTACCGGCCCTTTCGCGGGCACGCCCGCTCCCACAGCAATCGCACCGTTTCTGAAACTTGTGCAGCACCTGTGAAGCCAAAGGCACTGCACGGTTTCTGAGGTTTGTGCAGCGCCTGTGGGAGCGGGCGTGCCCGCGAAGAGGCCAGTACAGGATAACGCGGCTCGTCCGTCAGAACTTGTATGAAGCAGCCAGGTAGGTCTGGGCGCTGCTGGTCAGACGCAGGGTGCCGTCCTTCGGCCCGCCATGTGCGCCCACCTCGGTCGCGGCATTGGTGCGCAGGTAACGGTAGCCCAGTTCGACCGAGGCCTTGTCGGTGATGTCCTGGATCACACCGGCCTGCAGACCGTAGGCATAACCGTAGTCAGTATCCCGGCTGGCGCCGGGCGAGTCCTGGGTGAGCTTGGTCACACCCAGGCTGCCCCCACCGAACAGCTTGGTGGTATCGCCCACCGGCAGAAACAAATCGTAGCTGCCCAGCAGGTTTTCCTGGCGCAACTTCAGGCCACTGTGGTCACCCGAGACGTTGTCATAAGTCATGTAGTAGCGGCCCTGGTCGTTGATCTTGCCCAGACGCACACCCCAGGTATCGTCCTTGCCGATAATACCGTCGGCATTGAGGTGGTCGGTGTTACGTTGCAGCAGGCCGGACTTGCGGACTTTGTCGCTGGTCTGGCCGTAGGTGAGGCTGGCGAAGTTGTCGTCCGCGGCCTGGGCGGTGGTGATGCCAGCGGCACAAACGGCCATGGCGGCAAGCAGGGTATTGAAGGTTTTCATGGCTGGGTACTCCAGTTGGGTGCGCTGTTTCGGTCTGGAAGCTAGAGTAATCAGGGCACCCTGAACCGCGACTGAACCCTGGCTGAACCCCGGCTGAACGAACCGACAGCAAAACAAGGAGTAGTGAACATGCGAGCCCTGCTGGCCCTGACCCTGATGTGCAGCGCCGCCCTCGCCCAAGCGGCGGTAGTGACCCGTGAGATTCCTTATCAGGACGACGATGGCAACCGCCTCGTCGGCTACTACGCCTACGATGATGCGCTGGACGGCAAACGCCCAGGCATCGTTGTGGTGCATGAATGGTGGGGCCTGAACGACTATGCCAAGCGCCGCGCGAGAGATCTTGCCGCCCTGGGCTACAAAGCGCTGGCCATCGACATGTATGGCGATGGCAAGCACACCGAGCACCCGCAGGATGCCCAGGCATTCATGGCCGAAGCGATGAAGGACCCGGCCGCAGCCGCAGCGCGCTTCGACGCGGGCCTGGACCTGTTGAAAAAGCAGCCGAATGTGAACAAGCATCAACTGGGCGCTGTCGGCTACTGTTTTGGCGGTAAGGTGGTGCTCGATGCCGCACGTCGTGGAGAGAAACTGGACGGCGTGGTGAGTTTCCATGGCGCGTTGTCCACCAAAACGCCGGCCAAGCCTGGCGTAGTGCGCGCGGACATCCTGGTTGAACATGGCGCTGCGGACAGCATGGTCACCCAACAGCAGGTGGACGCGTTCAAGGCGGAAATGGATGCGGCCAAGGTCAACTACCAGTTCGTCAACATTGAAGGGGCCAAGCACGGCTTCACCAACCCCGATGCCGATCGGCTGAGCCATGGTGAGCATGGGGGGCCGGACATTGGCTATAACAAGGCAGCGGACGAGCGTTCCTGGGCGGATATGCAGGCGTTCTTCAAGAAGGTGTTCAAATAAAAGATTGTGCAATCGTTGTGGCAGCAACTGTCTTGCTCAATGTCTAAAAGCTGGCGCGATCTGTGTGGGAGCGGGCTTGCCCGCGAACACGGGCGAAGCCCGTGCCATCCACCGCGGTGATTCTTCGCGGGTAAACCCGCTCCCACACGGATCACGCTGTGATCTGCGCCATGTTTTCATGGCTGCGCTAAGTCATCCTGCCACGCCACCTCCCTTAGCGCTTGCACAGCTGGCACAATAACCGCCATGAACACACTTCCCGCCTGCTGCGCCCCGCTCCAGCACCACTGGCCCCTGCCCCACCCATTGCCCGGCGCGGTGCTGGTCAGTTGCGCCTTCGACCCTGCCCACTTGGCCGCCGACGACTTCCAGCGCGCTGGCGTACTGCCCAGTGCCAGCCTGCTGCGCTCGGTGACTAAGCGCCAGGCCGAGTACCTGGCCGGTCGCGTATGTGCCCGTGCCGCGCTGCAGCACCTGGACGGCCGCGACTACGTGCCCGGCACCCACGAAGACCGCTCGCCCATCTGGCCTGCCGGTATTCATGGCTCGATCACACACGGCAAGGGCTGGGCCGCCGCGGTGGTCGCCGGCGAAAAAAGCTGCCAAGGTCTGGGCCTGGATCAGGAAGCCTTGCTGGATGACGAACGCGCCGAGCGGCTGATGGGCGAAATCCTCACCCCGGCAGAACTGGAGCGCTTGGACCGCCGCCAGCTTGGGCTTACGGTCACCCTGACGTTCTCGCTGAAGGAAAGCTTGTTCAAGACCCTGTACCCACTGACGCGCCAACGCTTCTACTTCGAACACGCAGAAGTGCTCGACTGGTCCGCAGAAGGGCTGGCGCGCTTGCGCCTGCTCACCGACCTGTCACCGCAGTGGCAGCAAGGCGCAGAGCTGCAAGGCCAGTTCTGCCAGCAGGACGGCCACCTGCTGAGCCTGGTCAGCGTCTGACCTTTACAGCGGTGCCTGCTGCCTTGGCCAGTTCAGGCTGAAGCAGGCTCCGCCCAACACCTCGCTGCGGCCCACTGTGGCGCGGCCCGCGTGCCAGTAGATGATCCGCCGTACGATCGACAGGCCCAGGCCATGCCCGCCCGAGGCACGGGTACGGCTGTCATCGAGGCGGGTGAAGGGCGTGAAAATGCGGTCCCAGAACCCCTCGGGGATCCCCGGGCCGTCATCCTCCACATCGATGCGGCAACGTTGCTGGCCCAGCTGATAACTCAAGCGCACTTCGCTCTCGGCATGGCGCATGGCATTGCCGACAAGGTTCTGCAGGGCACGGTGCAAGTAGCGCGGCTCGGCCTCGACCCAGGCGCCTTCGGCATCCGCGCCCTGGCAGTCACCGCGCACCACCCGCACCTCGGCACGCAAAGGTGCCAGCTCTTCGATCACCCGATCGAACAAAGCATCCAGATCGACCCGCTGGAACTTCAAGGCCGGTGCGCCCTGCTCCAGGCGGGCGTAGGTCAGCATCTCGTCTACCAGCTTGTCGAGGTCCTGGATATCACCGTCCATGCCCGCCAGGTGCTTTGCCCGCGCCTGTTCATTCGTGGCGCTTTCGATCATCTCCAGGCCAAAGCGCAGGCGCGCCACCGGCGTGCGCAGCTCGTGGGACACCGCTCGCACCAGCTCGCGCTGCATGGTCAGCGAACGCTGCAGGTGCTCGGCCATGCCATTGAAGGCAGCAGCCAGGCGCCCCACCGAGTCGGCGTCGCCGGCCGGCACGCGGGTGTCCAGGCTGCCCTGGGCGATGCGCGTGGCAGCAATCTCCAGGCCTGACACACGACGCTCCAGCTGACGCACCAGCAGGTAGACCACCAGGCCGATCAGGCACAGCCCCAGGAAGGCAATCAGGATCAGCAACTGCGGCGGGTAAGGGTTGAGCTGGTACAGCGGGCCGATTTCCAGTACCCATGGCGAGCCCGTCAGCCCGGCGAAGACACGGATCGAGTCACCATCCTTGCCCAGCGCCATCACCGTGTCCCCCTCCTCCACCCGGCGCCGCTGGTCATCGTCCAGGCCGACCCGCTCGATACGTTGCAAGGCGACACCAAAGCCGAAGCCTTTTTCCTGCTTGATCTGTGCCAGGCGCTGCTGCTGTTCGGTTACCGGGTAGCGCACCAGCTCGTCGGCCAGTAAATAGAGGGTGGCCCGCGCCAGCTGCTCGCTGATCTGTTTGATCTGCGCGACCAGCATCAGGTCTTCCTGGCCCACCTTGCGCAGCACTTGCGCCGCATGCGGGCCAATCTTCTCGACCACCACCAGGCCACGGTACAGGCGCGCCCGCTGGCTGCCGTCAAGGCTGCGTGCGCTCAGCGGCTGCAGCGCCAACGGCACGCCAAGCAGGCGCTCCCAGATCAGCAGCGAACGCTTGCGTTGGGTTTCATTCTGCACTGCCAGGTTGTCGGCCATCAGGCTGAAAGTGCCCTGGGCCAGGCTCTCCCGATGCTGGGCAGCGCGCACTTCATTGACCAGGTGCAGGCTAAGCACGCCAAGCAAGGCTACCAGCACCAGCACGGCCAGCATGCCGCCGTAGATGCGCAGAAAGATCGAATTGTTCATGGTGCCTCGCCGACGAACAGGTAGCCTTTACTGCGCAGGGTCTTGATCAACCGCGGCTGAAGCGGGTCATCGCCGATCTTGGGGCGGATTTTCGAGATGCGGATGTCGATGGAACGGTCCTGGCCGTCGTAGCCCACGCCACGCAGTGCGGTGAAGATCTGTTCGCGGGTCAGCACCCGGCCAGCGTTGCTGGCCAACAGCCAGAGTAGGTCGAATTCGGCGCCGGTCAGCTCGATCAACTGCTCGCCCAGGTGCGCCTCGCGCAGGCGGTTGTCGATACGCAGCGCACCAAAGGCCAGGTCCTGGCGCTTGCTATCCACGGTTTCGCTACGGCGCAGCAGAGCCTGGATACGTGCCAGCAGCAAGCGTGGGCGCACGGGTTTGCAGACGTAGTCGTCGGCCCCCAGGTCCAGGCCCTGAACCTGGTCGAGTTCATCACTGCGCGCGGTGAGCATGAGGATCGGCCCGGGGTATTGGGTACGCACCCGGCGGCAGATGCTCAGGCCATCCTCGCCGGGGAGCATCAGGTCGAGGATGACCAGGTCGGGCTGGCTGTCGATGATGCGCCTCGCGGCACGTGCGCCATCGGCCTCCACCGCGACCTCGAAACCATTGGCCTGCAGGTATTCGGCAGTGAGCTCGGCGAGGCGCTGGTCGTCTTCCACGATGAGGATGCGGGGTATGGGGTGGTCCATGGCTTTGGCCTTGTTGTTCTTGGGATCGTGTCAGGGCAGCTGAGAGTATGAATGTAGATGGGTGGGGCCTGCGAGATCGAGCGCCGCCCGCGCGGCGCATCGCGAGCTGCGCTCGCTCCTACGTTTGTTTCGGGCCAATCATTCCTGTGGGATTTGCGCGCGAACGCCTTGGCGTACGGCGCGATATCGTGTCGTACACACAAAGCGGTCGCGCGCGCCTGTAACAGGCGTAACTGGCCAGAAACAAACGTAGGAGCGAGCGCAGCTCGCGATGCGCCGCGCGGGCGGCGCTCAATCTCACAGGCACCCAGATCTTCAACCATGCCCTACCGCCCCCTCAACTGAACCGTTTTTTGTGACAGGGTTCGCGCCCGAAAAAAACTGCCCAAGGCCGTCACGTTGCAGAAAAATACTGCAAACCACTTGGCACAAGGCCTACAGCGAATACCCACCATTCACTCACAAAGTACGCACACGTTATCCACAGGCGATCGCCTTGCAAAGCCCCCAATACCGCATTATCTTGTATCCCGATCGCAGCGAACCACTAGATATAGGGGTTCGTGCAAAATCACACACAAAAGTCAACCCGCAAGATCAAGCGATTTTCCGGGCGGAACTTGAAGTGATTTCAGCAGCCAAACCGCTCCTGCGGAGGCGACCGAGGCAAGCCCCTCCAGGGTCTTGTTCGGGCATGGGTGTTGCAGGCCAGGCCTGGCATCCATCAGCAACAGATTTTGGGCTCCGCCCAGAACCTTTGACTTCGGCCAGGGAGCGGCAAGCCATTGCCCCTTATTCCTGAGTCTGTCCCGAAGTCGGTACGCCCGTGCGGGCGGATGCGCATGCATTGCGCATCCCCGCGGGGCCATCGAGCAAGTGGACGGAACGGTGGGCGCCCTAGGGCGCCTGAACAATATAGAAATTGTGGAGACACCCACCCATGCAAACCGACACAACTCGCGAGAACCCGCAGGCCCAGGTGCCGCAGGCCGCCGATTCCAACCCGGATCTGGCTGCCACCGCCCCTGGCCAACTGCGCGTGATCAAGCGCAACGGCACTGTCGTCCCTTACACCGACGACAAGATCACCGTGGCCATCACCAAGGCGTTCCTCGCAGTTGAAGGCGGTACCGCCGCCGCCTCGTCGCGCATCCACGACACCGTCGCGCGCCTGACCGAGCAGGTTACCGCTACGTTCAAGCGTCGCATGCCATCGGGTGGCACCATCCACATCGAAGAAATCCAGGACCAGGTCGAACTGGCCCTGATGCGCGCCGGTGAGCAGAAAGTCGCCCGCGACTACGTGATCTACCGTGACCAGCGCGCCAAGGAGCGTGCCACCCGCGCCAACACCGACGCCGTGGTCGAACCGCACCCAAGCATCCGCATCACCCTGGCTGACGGCAGCCTGGCGCCGCTCGACATGGCCCGCCTGAACACCATCATCAGCGAAGCCTGCGAAGGCCTGGCCGAAGTCGATGGCGACCTGATCCAGCGCGAAACCCTGAAGAACCTGTACGACGGCGTAGCCATCAAGGACGTCAACACCGCCCTGGTAATGACCGCCCGTACCCTGGTCGAGCGCGAGCCGAACTACTCGTTCGTTACCGCACGCCTGCTGATGGACACCCTGCGCGCCGAAGGCCTGGGCTTCCTGAATGTAGCCGACAGCGCCACCCACCACGAGATGGCCGACCTGTACGCCAAGGCCCTGCCGGCCTATGTCGCCAAAGGCATCGAGTTCGAGCTGCTGAACCCGGCCATGGCCGACTTCGACCTGGAAAAACTGGGCAAGGCGATCAACCACGAGCGCGACCAGCAGTTCACCTACCTGGGCCTGCAGACCCTGTACGACCGCTACTTCATCCACAAGGATGGCGTGCGCTTCGAGCTGCCGCAGGTGTTCTTCATGCGTGTGGCCATGGGCCTGGCGCTGGAAGAAAAAGACAAGGAAGCCCGTGCGATCGAGTTCTACAACCTGTTGTCGTCGTTCGACTACATGGCCTCGACCCCGACCCTGTTCAACGCCGGAACCCTGCGCCCGCAGCTGTCCAGCTGCTACCTGACCACCGTGCCGGACGACCTGTCGGGCATCTACCACGCGATCCACGACAACGCCATGCTGTCGAAATTCGCCGGTGGCCTGGGCAACGACTGGACCCCTGTGCGCGCACTGGGCTCGTACATCAAGGGCACCAACGGCAAGTCGCAGGGCGTCGTACCGTTCCTGAAAGTGGTCAACGACACCGCCGTAGCAGTCAACCAGGGCGGCAAGCGCAAAGGCGCCGTGTGTGCGTACCTGGAAACCTGGCACCTGGACATCGAAGAGTTCATCGAGCTGCGCAAGAACACCGGTGATGACCGCCGTCGTACCCACGACATGAACACCGCCAACTGGATCCCTGACCTGTTCATGAAGCGTGTCTTCGATGACGGCAAGTGGACCCTGTTCTCGCCTTCGGAAGTGCCAGACCTGCACGACCTGACCGGCAAGGCCTTCGAAGAGCGCTACGAGTACTACGAAGCCCTGACCGAGTACAACAAGATCAAGGTGTTCAAGACCGTCCAGGCCAAAGACCTGTGGCGCAAGATGCTGTCGATGCTGTTCGAGACCGGCCACCCATGGCTGACCTTCAAAGACCCGTGCAACCTGCGTTCGCCGCAGCAGCACGTGGGCGTGGTCCACAGCTCGAACCTGTGCACCGAGATCACCCTGAACACCAACAAGGACGAGATCGCGGTCTGCAACCTGGGCTCGATCAACCTGCCGAACCACATCGTCGACGGCAAGCTGGACACCGCCAAGCTGCAACGCACCGTGAACACCGCCGTGCGCATGCTCGACAACGTGATCGACATCAACTACTACTCGGTGCCGCAAGCGCGTAACTCGAACTTCAAGCACCGTCCGGTCGGCCTGGGCATCATGGGCTTCCAGGATGCGCTGTACCTGCAGCACATTCCTTACGGCTCCGATGCTGCCGTCGAATTTGCCGACAAGTCGATGGAAGCGGTCAGCTACTACGCCATCCAGGCTTCCTGCGACCTGGCCGATGAACGCGGCGCCTACGAGACCTTCCAGGGTTCGCTGTGGTCCAAGGGCATTCTGCCGCTGGATTCGCAACAGATCCTGATCGAGGCCCGTGGCCAGAAGTACATCGACGTCAACCTGGAAGAAACCCTGGACTGGGCGCCGGTACGTGCCCGCGTACAGAAAGGTATTCGTAACTCGAACATCATGGCCATCGCACCAACCGCGACCATCGCCAACATCACCGGCGTGTCGCAGTCGATCGAGCCTACCTACCAGAACCTGTACGTGAAGTCGAACCTGTCGGGCGAATTCACCGTGATCAACCCGTACCTGGTTCGCGACCTCAAGGCCCGCGACCTGTGGGACTCGGTCATGATCAACGACCTGAAGTACTACGACGGTTCGGTACAGCAGATCGAGCGTATCCCGCAAGAGCTGAAAGACCTGTACGCCACTGCGTTCGAAGTCGAGACCAAGTGGATTGTCGACGCGGCTTCCCGTCGCCAGAAGTGGATCGACCAGGCTCAGTCGCTGAACCTGTACATCGCCGGCGCCTCGGGCAAGAAGCTGGACGTGACCTACCGCATGGCCTGGTACCGTGGCCTGAAAACCACCTACTACCTCCGTGCCCTGGCCGCGACCAGCACCGAGAAGTCGACCATCAACACCGGCAAGCTCAACGCCGTTTCCAGCGGTGGCGACAGCGCCCCGGTCCAGGCAGCCGGCCCTGCGCCAGTGCCGAAGGCCTGCGCGATCGACGAGCCTGACTGCGAAGCCTGCCAGTAAGGCCTGAATGCCGCGCGGGGTGCCCAACGGTGCCTCGCGCGGCATTTTTGTATCCGCGCCTCAGAGAAACCTTGCCCTTTGCCCACTGTTCACGCAGCTCGGTAAAAGAACAGGACCTCTCAAAAAGGATGTAAGCCCATGGCGCGGAAAAAACTGGCATCTCGCAAGATTGGTCGCAACGCAGAAACCGGCCGTTTCACCTCGGTGGAACAGGCACGCAAGCACCCCAAGACACACATTGTCGAAACGCTGTATACCCACCGTAGCTAGTGGTAGCTGGCCTCATCGCCGGCAAGCCCGCGGTGAGGCCGGTTTCGCCAACGCAGCCCTCAAGAAACACCATATGATGTGCCTTGAAATTTAAACTGGCACAACATATAGGTTGGCGCTACACTCTCCCCCCGTAGAAGAAGCCACCTGTTTCGTGAACGGACGCACGCCAAACCGGTCGAAAAAGTTACCCTCGCCGGCAACACCCGCGCCCCGATCGAAGGTGAATTCCGGTATACTTTGCGCCCTCTGAAAAGAGCACCTATTCAATTGTCCTGGCCCCTCCCAGAGGTCTGGCCAGGTACAAGCCAGAACACATTCAGATGTAAACGAGAGTCAGCCTCTCGAGCTGTCCATTCGCCGTTACGGCCTTGCGTCAGGCATCACATTCTTTAAATCCAACCGGTTGCCTCTGGGCGACCCTCAAGCAGGAGCCAAACCATGCTGAGCTGGGACGAATTCGACAAAGAAGACGGCGAAGTAGCCGCCAAAGGCAACACCCCTGCGCAGGCCGCTGCCGCCGCCACCCTCGACAAGCTCGACAGCGCCGGTGGTGCCGCCGCCCTGGAGGCCCGTGCGGCCACCGCTTCTGACTCCGAAGCCGTCAAACGTGCAAAGGCTGCCCTCGACGCCCTCGACGTTGCCGAAGGCCTGGCCGAGCTGGAAGGCTCCTCGGCCCGCGTTGCAGTAGATGAAAAGCGCATGATCAACTGCCGCGCCGACCTCAACCAGCTGGTACCGTTCAAGTACGACTGGGCCTGGCAGAAGTACCTGGACGGCTGCGCCAACCACTGGATGCCGCAAGAGGTCAACATGACCGCCGACATCGCCCTGTGGAAGAGCCAGGACGGCCTGACCGAAGACGAGCGCCGCATCGTCATGCGCAACCTCGGCTTCTTCTCCACCGCCGACTCGCTGGTTGCCAACAACCTGGCCCTGGCCGTGTACCGCCTGATCACCAACCCGGAGTGCCGCCAGTACATCCTGCGCCAGGCCTTCGAAGAGGCGATCCACACGCACGCCTACCAGTACTGCATCGAGTCGCTGGGCATGGATGAAGGCGAGATCTTCAACATGTACCACGAGATCCCGTCGGTCGCTAAAAAAGCCGCCTGGGGCCTGAAGTACACCCGCGCCATCTCCGACCCGGAATTCAACACCGGCACCGTCGAAACCGACAAAGAGCTGCTGCGCAACCTGATCGCCTACTACTGCGTACTGGAAGGCATCTTCTTCTACTGCGGCTTCACCCAGATCCTGTCCATGGGCCGCCGCAACAAGATGACCGGCGTCGCCGAGCAGTTCCAGTACATCCTGCGTGACGAGTCGATGCACCTGAACTTCGGTATCGACGTGATCAACCAGATCAAGATCGAAAACCCGCACCTGTGGGATGCGGCGATGAAGGAAGAAGCGACCCAGATGATCCTGCAAGGGACCCAGCTGGAGATCGAATACGCCCGTGACACCATGCCACGCGGCGTGCTGGGCATGAACGCGGCGATGATGGAGGACTACCTCAAGTTCATTGCCAACCGTCGTTTGACCCAGATTGGTTTGAAGGAAGAGTATCCGGGGACTACCAACCCGTTCCCATGGATGAGCGAGATCATGGACTTGAAGAAAGAGAAGAACTTCTTTGAGACGCGTGTGATCGAGTATCAGACTGGTGGGGCGTTGAGCTGGGATTGATCTCCAAAGGGCCTTATTTTTCAGCGAGAACCGAACGAATTTCAGATTTTCCGAATTCTCGCACCAAATAAGCGCATTAAATGAAAAAAGCCACCTGAGCCGCAAAGGCCAAGGTGGCTTTTTCGTATAAGCCGAAGAACGACTAAACCCCTACCTGCTTCAGCGCTCTGATTTCATCCCGGATTTTTGCAAGAAGCTCATCTACATCGCCCTCCTGACCGACCTGCATCAAGACAATCAGGGTCGCAGGATTCACTCCTAGTCGCTCCGCAAATTCTTCCATTTTTTCGATCGTTGGACTGCGAATGCCACGCTCAATTGTGGAAACGAATGATTGGCTCGCCCCCAACTGCTCTTGTGCGATCTCTTTTCGTACCCGCACCTCCCTTAGCGCGGAGCCAAAAGCCAACTTGCGTTCCATCTGGTTACCCACAAAAGGAACGATAAAGCCCTGATGCGGACTCAAACGCTATGCTGCATACAGCATATATGAGAAAATTCGTTGTACTCCTAAATAACCAGTACGACCCCACTCCGTTTTCGTTTCGATTGAGGTTTCAAGCCGTGTTTGTTTCAGATCCCCAGGAAGAGGTCATCACTCTTATAGGCAAGGTCGACCCCAGCCACAAGAGTTGGCCTAGAGTTGATACAAGCGAAACCTTCTTCCAGGTTCATACTAAGCAACAAGGGGACCCCAAGCTCACCTTCGGCGTTATATTGCTGGCCACCCCGCGGGCGCTCCTAGATTTTCTGGAATGCTGTCAACGGGATGAGCAAATACGAATTGTACAAATTATTATATCAACCCCTCCTCATGCTAACCGGTCCAGGAAATGGCGCACCGAGGCACTCGCCAAACTAGAGGTAGGCTTCGGTGACAATGAAGTGCCAAACTCGATCATCTACCACACGATTGGCGATACCTACTATGAGGATCGTGTGTACGGAAAGCGCAAAACCCTAGGTCAACCAGCATTAAAGACAGTATACAAAGCGCGCGCAAGACGCTCGCCAGCTCAAGGAAAAATTAACAAGCTGCAGCCATTAGCTAGCAAAAGCAGTGTCCAAGGCTGAAACGTACAACGCTTGAAATACTTTTCAGAACTCGCACTATTTTTGCTTGCGCACGGGCCACACCCTTCCCCACTAGGCCGATGAGTTTTTCAACATGAGAATCACTTAAACAGCATTAAGAAGATCAATTAGGTAACCCGGGTGCGACAGATTAAGTCGCACTCTGAATCGCCCCTGGTTTTCTAGACACTCTCCAAGCTCAGGAAATAGCGTTTCTCATACTCTACTGGAGACAGCTGCATAGCACTGCTGTGTCGGCGTTTAGGGTTATAGAACATCTCGATGTAATCGAAAATATCACTTCGGGCTTCTTCACGGGTTGTGTAGATCTTTCGTCGGATTCGCTCTCGCTTCAAAAGCTGGAAAAAGCTCTCGGCTACGGCATTGTCGTGGCAGTTTCCCCGCCGGCTCATGCTGCTGATTACATTGTTGGCCTTCAAAAAGCTTTTCCAATCCGAGCTACTGAACTGACTACCTTGATCTGAGTGAATCATAACTTGCTGCTGAGGCTTGCGTCGCCAAACAGCCATCAACATCGCGTCGATAGCCAGGTCGCTGCACATCCTTGGCTTCATTGACCAACCAATTACTTGGCGTGAGAACAAATCCAGCACTACCGCGAGGTAGAGCCACCCTTCATAGGTGCGGATGTAAGTGATATCTGTCACCCAGACCTTGTTCGGCTCACTTACCTTGAACTGCCGCGCGAGGTGGTTGGGCGAGGCCACTGTTGGTTTTCCACCATAGAACCCTGGACGCCGCCGATAGCCCGTTTGAGAACGCAGCCCCTCCGCCTGCATCAAGCGCCTGACTCGATTTCGGCCGCATTCCTCTCCCAGCTCACGCAGGTCATCGTGAATTTTGCGGTAGCCGTATACACCTCCGCTTTCCAGCCAAGCGTGTTTGATCAAGCCAAGCAGACGTTGATCTTCTTTTGCTCGGGCAGATTGAGGCTCGGCCAGCCAGGCGTAATAGCCGCTGGGGTGCACCTTGAGGGTTTGGCAAAGGCGCCGCACCGGGTAATCAGTCGAGTGCTTCTTGATGAAGGCGTACTTCAGCCGCACTCCTTGGCAAAGTACGCGGCGGCCTTTTTTAAGATGTCTCGCTCTTCCGTCACGCGCTTGAGTTCAGCGCGTAGCTTGCGCAGTTCGGCCTGCTGATCGTCGTCTTGCTGACGCTGCTCTTGGGGCTTGCTGTAGACCTTGATCCAGGCGTAAAGACTGTGCACGGACATGCCCAGGCGCTGGGCGACATCGGCGACAGGTTTGCCTTTCTCGGTCACTTGCTTGACCGCTTCGATCTTGAATTCTTCGGGGTAACGCTGACGACTCATGGCACCTCCTATTTGGGCCTCATTATGAGGCTTGGAGGTGTCTACGAAACCAGGGGCGATTCATCTGCCTCTGGCTCAAACGCCTGGAGTCCGAACGTTTCAAAACTTCACCTGATCCGACTGACGTCGCCATTGTCCTGACCGTTCAGGAACTGAACTGGCTACTCGATGGCTTCGACCTCTGGCGCAACCGTCCGCATCAGGTTTTGACGCCTCGATACGTCGCCTGATTCGGTATAATCCGCGGCATGATTTCCATGCCCGAAAACCTCCCTGACGATCCTGTTCTGCTCAAGCAACTGCTTGAGCAGATGATCCACGAGCGCGCGTCCGACAAGGGCAAGATCGTTCATCTCGAAGAGGAAGTTGCGCTGTTGCGCCAGCGCTTGTTCGGGCGCAAGACCGAGCAGACTGGCGATACGGCGACACCACAGTTGCCACTCTTCGACGAAGCGGAAAGCCTGGCCGAGCCCTTGGATGAGGCTGACGACGAAGAAGTCGTTGCGCCAACCAAACGCCGTGGCAAGCGCAAGCCGCTGCCAGCTGATTTGCCGCGTATCGAAGTTGTCCACGAACTGCCCGAGCATGAACTGACCTGCGCTTGTGGCTGCCGTAAACATGCCATCGGTGAAGAAGTCAGCGAACAACTTGAAATCGTCCCGATGCAGATTCGCGTCATCAAACATGTTCGCAAGGTGTACGGCTGCCGGGACTGCGAGTCAGCGCCCGTAACGGCGGACAAGCCCGCCCAGATGATCGAGAAAAGCATGGCCAGCCCGAGTGTGCTGGCCATGCTGCTGACCACCAAATACGTAGACGGCTTGCCGCTTCACCGCTTCGAAAAAGTGCTGGGGCGTCACGGTATCGATATCCCGCGCCAGACCCTGGCACGCTGGGTGATTCAATGCAGCGAGCACTTTCAGCCGCTGCTGAATCTGATGCGCGAAAGCCTGTTGAACAGTCGGATCATCCACTGTGATGAAACACGTGTGCAGGTGTTGAAAGAGCCTGGTCGTGAGCCCAGCAGCCAATCCTGGATGTGGGTGCAAACCGGCGGCCCACCTGATCGCCCGGTGATCCTTTTCGACTACGCCACCAGCCGAGCGCAGGAGGTGCCGGTGCGCCTGCTGGACGGCTATCGCGGCTATGTCATGACCGACGACTACGCCGGTTACAACGCGCTGGCCGCACAGGACGGGCTGGAGCGATTGGGCTGCTGGGCGCACGCGCGCCGCAAGTTCGTCGAAGCGCAGAAAGTACAGCCCAAGGGCAAAACAGGACGCGCTGACATCGCATTGAACCTGATCAATAAGCTCTATGGCGTCGAGCGCGACTTGAAGGACAGTGACGACGAAGATCGTAAGGTTGCCCGCATGGAGCGCAGCCTGCCATTGCTGACTCAGCTGAAAAACTGGGTAGAGAAAACGCAACCTCAGGTCACGACGCAGAATGCCTTGGGCAAGGCCATCGGTTACTTGGCCAGCAACTGGAGCAAATTGGAACGCTACGTCGAGCACGGCTACTTGCCGATGGACAACAACGCGGCCGAGCGTGCGATCCGCCCGTTTGTCATCGGGAGAAAGAACTGGTTGTTCAGTGACACGCCCAAAGGTGCCACTGCCAGCGCACAACTTTACAGCTTGGTAGAAACGGCCAAAGCCAACGGCCAAGAACCCTATGCGTGGCTGCGCCACGCACTGGAACGCCTGCCGCAGGCGTGCTCAGTCGAAGACTACGAAGCGCTACTGCCATGGAATTGCACACCTCACATACACAGCTAGGTGCGCTGCCCATCTTTGGTTAGGTGGGGTTTATGGAGCGCTTACGTCAAATCCGATAGTTACAGGCTTTTCGCACATGCGTCTCGCCTGTGCCATGCTCAAACGACCACGGAGGCCAGCCATGACTGACCTTCAAAAACCCTCTCTCTTCACCCGCCACAACCGCCCTCTCCACACTCTCTGGCTCGAATCCCAAGCCTGGTTCTGCGCCCACGAACTCGGCCGGCTGAGCGGTCACTTTTTCGACGAACACTGCATGCGCAAGCTTGACCCGGATCAGTACCGCACGGTGCAACTGCTGCGCTATGGCAAGTACCAGGAGACCACCATGGTCAGTGAGTCCGGGGCCTATACCTTGCTGGCGCATCACCATGTACCGGAGAACCGCCATTTGCGCCGGTGGCTGACACATGAAGTGGTAGCGGTACTGCGTGATATTCAGGCAGGTGGGGTGGACGATGCGCCGAGGCTGGGGCAGATGTGCTGGCCTGGTGGACGCAGCGCTACGTTGTTGTATTGGCAGAGTGAGCCTTGGGTGAAGATGCGGGATATGCCGGTGGTGCTGGCCGGGGAAGTGGAGCTGCAGGGGCCGGCTGAGAAACGCAAATTGAGCTGGCGTGAGTGCGCTCAGCGGGCGCTGCGGATGCATGGGGTTTAGCGGGCATTGTATTGCCTGTGCTGGCCTCTTCGCGGGTGAACCCGCTCCTACAGAGATCGCAGTTTGCCGGGATTACCCGGCAAGCTGGTCTGCCTGACTTGGCAATGAGCCCTCTGGGCTGATGGGGGACCTGTGCGGGTTCATCGAGGCGTTGAACCGCCGCGAACACCGGCGAAGCCGGTGCCATACACCGAGTTGGATTCTTCGCGGGCATGCCCGCTCCCACAGAAGTAGAGCTCTAGCTTTGAGGCGGTGATTTACCTTGAGATTGCGACCTGGGACCGCCAAATCCTTGAAGCCTACTCAAGTCGCTCAGCAGCCTTTTTGTAAGCTTGGTCTCTTTCACGACGATCGACAGCGACGACAAAAACCACGATCTCTTGGTCAATGACCTGATAAACCAGCCTGTACCCACTGCTGCGAAGCTTTATCTTGTAGCAATCCGGCAGCGAGTGAAGGCGGTTTGCCTCGATTCGAGGGTTCAGCAGGACCTCTGCCAGTTTCTTCTTGAACTGCTGACGCACGGTATCGCCCAGCTTCTTCCACTCTTTCAATGCGCGGGCATCGAAGTCGAGGCTATAGGTCATCCAGCTGGACCCTCACGCGCTGCGGAGAAGCAAGCCGCTCTTGTGCAGTGGCAATGAGGTCTTCATCTTCCTCGGTCATCAGGACCGGCCGAAAGGGTAGCTTGCCCCGCTCAGCTACATATTGCAGGGCCTGGCGCATGAGTTCGGAGGGGGTGACACCGAGGCGATCGAGCTCTTTGTAGGCGCGGGCTTTGAGATCATCGTCGACGCGGATATTGATAGAAGCCATGACATAGCCCTCATGTAAAGACGATTGTCATTACAATGCACTGATCTTGGCTATTCTGCAATGGCAGTTTGTCTGCCGGAAGTGACCACAGCGCCATTCCCTTCAAATGAAGAGGCCTCGCCCCTGCCGACAGGAGGGGTACGGCACCAGCAAGGATGCCGGGACTGGACATGCCAGTCTAAGTGGTCAAGGGCGAGGCCAGATCTGAAGATAGCGCAGGCTCGGGGATGGGACCACCACTGATCCGATTTGATTTGTAACCCTGTCCCCGGTTTGCGGTGCGAGGCAGCCGATGGGGTGGATGGCATGGGCTTTACCCGTGTTCGCGGGCAAGCCCGCTCCTACCAGTAGATCGTGTACGGGCGTGGCATGGAGCAAGACAGTTGTAGTATGTCTGCAACGCGTTCAGGGTAGAGCCTCTGCAGCTCAGTTTTGGCGTCCAGGACCCTATTTGCTCTGCGATCAGCCGTTGACAGCCCACTTCCCCCCTGCTAATAATCGCCCATAGTTGTACGACAACACATAACAAAAACAACAATCCGTGGACGAACCCATGTCGACACCCATCCCGCTGCACCCACGCCTGTTGCACACCCCTCTTCCCCCGGCCAGCTCGCGTACCCCAGCCAGTACGTAGCGCCCGGTTACCGCGCATTCACCCCTGGCCCTGACCGGCCCGTTATCTACCCGCCCCTACCGCAGGCCGCTTGCGCGTGCCCGGTGGACGGGCTGCCACACCCTTAGGGAGCACAACAATAATGAAAATCTGCCACACCCTGCCCTTCGCCCTGCTTGGCGCCGGGGTTATCGCCGGCCTGCCGGGCACCAGCCTGGCTGCGGGATTTGTCGAAGACAGCAAGGCCACCCTCGGGTTGCGCAACTTCTACATCAACCGCAACTTCACCAACCCCAGCAACCCGCAAAGCAAGGCCGAGGAGTGGACGCAAAGCTTCATTCTCGATGCCCGCTCGGGGTTCACCGAAGGGCCCATCGGCTTTGGCGTTGATGTGCTGGGGATGTGGTCGGTCAAGCTCGACGGTGGTGGCGGCACTTATGGTACGGCGTTGCTGCCTCGCCATGACGATGGCCGGCCAGCCGACGATTACGGGCGCCTGGCAGTGGCGGGCAAGGCGCGTATTTCCAAGACCGAACTGAAGATCGGTGAATGGATGCCGGTGCTGCCGATTCTGCGTTCGGACGACGGGCGTTCGTTGCCGCAAACATTTCGTGGCGGGCAGGTGACCTCCAACGAAATCGCCGGGCTGACCCTGTACGGCGGCCAGTTCCGCGGCAACAGCCCGCGTAACGACGCGAGCATGGAAGACATGAGCTACGGCGGCGGCGTGTCGGACCGCTTCAACTTCGTCGGCGGCGAGTACAAGTTCAACCAGGACCGCACGCTGGTGGGGCTTTGGAATGCGGTGCTGAAGGACGTGTACCAGCAGCAATACCTGCAACTGAGCCACAGCCAGCCGGTGGGTGACTGGACCCTGGGTGCGAACTTGGGCTACTTCCATGGCGACGAGGACGGCTCCGAGCGCGCCGGGCAGCTGGACAACAAGACCTACTCGGGGATGTTCTCGGCCAAGTACGGCGGCAGCACCTTCTGGGTGGGGCTGCAGAAAGTCGATGGTGATACCTGGATGCGGGTGAACGGCACCAGTGGCGGGACCTTGGCCAACGATAGTTACAACTCCAGCTTCGACAATGCCAACGAGCGTTCGTGGCAGGTGCGCCATGACTTCAACTTCGTCACCGTCGGGGTACCGGGGTTGACCCTGATGAACCGCTACATCAGCGGGCGCGATGTGCACAGCGGGGGCGTGACCGATGGCAAGGAGTGGGTGCGTGAAACGGAGCTTGCGTATGTGATCCAGAGCGGGGCGTTCAAGGATTTGAGCGTGAAATGGCGTAACTCGTCGATTCGCCGGGATTACAGCAATAACGAGTTCGATGAGAACCGGTTGATCTTCAACTATCCATTGTCGCTGCTCTGATCAAGACCTGCGGGTTTACCCGCGAATACGGTGGCGATGGAAACGGTGAACGACAGGTGGAGATTGGCCAGCAGGGCCGGCCCTTTCGCGGGTGAACCCGCTCCTACAACGGCCTGTGCCCAACCACCGACCTGTGTCCAACATTGATCAGGTGTAGGAGCGGGTTTACCCGCGAATACGGTGGTGGCGGCAACGGTGAACGACGGGTGGAGATTGGCCAGCAGGGCCGGCCCTTTCGCGGGTAAACCCGCTCCTACAACGGCCTGCGCCCAACCACCGACCTGTGTCCACCATTGATCAGGTGTAGGAGCGGGTTTACCCGCGAATACGGTGGTGGCGGCAACGGTGAACGACGGGTGGAGATTGGCCAGCAGGGCCGGCCTCTTCGCGGGTAAACCCGCTCCTAAGGGCGACCGCGCAGGCCTTTCGTATTTTTACACGCGAAAAGGCCGGCAAAAGCCGCCCAAGCCTCATTGACAACACACAGAACCACCGCCAATAATCAGCCAAGTCATACGACAACCTACAACAATTAACAACAAGAGCTGGCCATGACCACTACTCCCTTCAATCGCCTGCTGCTCACCGGAGCCGCAGGCGGCCTGGGCAAGGTCCTTCGCGAACGCCTGCAAGGCTACGCCGAGGTCCTGCGCCTGTCTGATATCAGCCCCATGGCCCCGGCCGCGGGCCCGCATGAAGAAGTCATTACCTGCGACCTGGCCGACAAGGCTGCGGTGCATGCCCTGGTCGAGGGCGTAGACGCCATCCTCCACTTCGGCGGGGTTTCTACCGAGCACGCCTTCGAAGAGATTCTCGGCCCGAATATCTGCGGCGTGTTCCACGTGTACGAGGCGGCGCGCAAGCATGGGGTCAAGCGCATCATCTTCGCCAGCTCCAACCACACCATCGGTTTCTATCGCCAGGATGAGCGCATCGACGCTCACGCGCCGCGCCGTCCCGACAGCTATTACGGGCTGTCCAAGTGCTACGGCGAAGATGTGGCCAGCTTCTATTTTGACCGCTACGGCATCGAGACCGTCAGCATTCGCATCGGCTCGTCGTTCCCGCAGCCACAGAACCCGCGCATGCTCTGCACTTGGCTGAGCTACGACGACCTGGTGCAGTTGATCGAACGCGGGCTGTCCACCCCCGGCGTTGGTCACACCATTGTCTATGGCGCGTCCGACAATCGCACCGTGTGGTGGGACAACCGCCATGCCGCGCACCTGGGCTATGTACCCAAGGACAGCTCCGAAACCTTCCGCGCTGCCGTGGAGGCCCAACCGGCCCCTGCCGCCGATGACCCGAGCATGGTCTACCAAGGCGGCGCTTTCGCCGTGGCCGGCCCGTTCAACTGACCCCAAGCCAAGAGGCACGGCATGAACTGCGAACTAATCGTCGACGCCCGCAACGGTACCGGCGAAAGCCCTGTGTGGCACCCCGGTGAACAGGCCTTGTACTGGGTAGACATTCCCGCTCGCCAGTTGCATCGCTGGCAAGCGGCCGATGGCAAACACCAGTGCTGGCAGGGCGACGAGATGCTGGCCTGTATAGCCCGCAGCGGTCAGGGTTGGGTTGCGGGCATGGAAAGCGGCATCTTTCAGCTCCAGGCCATGGCGGACGGCAGCCTGGACAGCCGGCTGCTCAGCAACGTGCAGCACGCTCAGGCCGGCATGCGCTTCAACGATGGCCGCTGCGACCGTCAGGGCCGCTTCTGGGCCGGGACCATGCTGCTGGACATGCAGCAAGGTGCCCACGTGGGCGCGCTGTACCGGCTGGACGGCGAAGGCCAGCTGCACCTGCAGCAGGACGGCATGATCGTGCCCAACGGCCTGGCCTTCAGCCCCGACGGCATGCGCATGTACCTGTCCGACTCGCACCCGAACGTGCAGAAGGTGTGGGCTTTCGACTACGACATCGACAGCGGCACACCGCACAACAAACGGCTGTTCATCGACATGCGCGACTACCCCGGCCGCCCGGATGGTGCCGCCATCGACCAGGACGGCTGCTACTGGATCTGCGGCAACGACGCCGGGCAGATCCACCGTTTCACCCCCGAAGGTCGCCTCGACCGATCGCTCCGCGTGCCGGTGAAAAAGCCGGCAATGTGTGCCTTTGGCGGCGCCAGCCTGGACATTCTGTACGTTACCTCGATCCGCCCCATGGGCATCGACCTCAGCGACCAGCCCCTGGCTGGCGGGGTATTTGCCCTCGACCCTGGCACCAAGGGCCTGGAGGAACCTGCCTACCGGGGCTGACGCCCCCTAGCCATACCCACACTTGTACCCACGAAACCAGATAATAAAAACCACGGAGTTTCATCATGACGTTCAAACGCAAGCTGCTCCTTGCCGTACTCCCGTTCGCCTTCAGCGTGGCCATGCCTGCTTCGGCGCTGGACATCAAGTTCGCCGAAATTCACCCGGCCGGGTACCCGACCGTGGTGGCGGAACAGAACATGGGTAAAAAGCTGGAAGACGCCAGCAATGGCGAAATCACCTTCAAGATGTTCGCCGGCGGCGTTCTGGGTTCTGAAAAGGAAGTGATCGAACAGGCACAGATCGGTGCCGTGCAAATGACCCGTGTCAGCTTAGGGATAGTCGGCCCGGTGGTGCCGGATGTGAACGTGTTCAACATGCCGTTCGTGTTCCGCGACCATGATCACATGCGCAAGATCATCGACGGCGAGATCGGCCAGGAAATTCTCGACAAGATCACCAATTCCGATTTCAACCTGGTAGCCCTGGCCTGGATGGATGGGGGCTCGCGCAGCATCTACACGAAAAAGCCGGTACGCAGCCTGGAAGACCTCAAGGGCATGAAGATTCGCGTACAGGGCAACCCGCTGTTCATCGACATGATGAACGCCATGGGCGGCAACGGCATCGCCATGGACACCGGGGAAATCTTCAGTGCCCTGCAGACTGGCGTGATCGATGGTGCCGAGAACAACCCGCCCACGCTACTTGAGCACAACCACTTCCAGAGCGCCAAGTACTACACCCTCACTGGCCACCTGATCCTCCCGGAGCCGGTTGTGATGTCCAAGACCACCTGGAACAAGCTCAGCCCCGAGCAGCAGGCGCTGGTGAAGAAGGTGGCGCGTGAAGCACAGATGGAAGAGCGCGCGCTGTGGGATGCCAAGACCGCCGCCAGCGAAGAGAAGCTCAAGGCCGCCGGTGTCGAGTTCATTACCGTCGACAAGAAGCCGTTCTACGACGCCACCGCTTCGGTACGCGAAAAATACGGCGCGCAGTACGCCGACCTGATGAAACGTATCAACGCTGTCCAGTAACCGCGCCCCTTCCCGAACGACCTCGGCAGCGCGGCGCCCGCCGCATTGCCGCTTTGGTGATGCCCATGAAAAACCTGTTCCTGCGTGTGAACGACACGCTGTACTGCACCTGCACCTGGGTTGCCGGCCTGTCGATCCTGACCATGTCACTGATCATTCCGTGGGGCATCTTCGCCCGCTACGTGCTCGGCACCGGCGCCAGCTGGCCGGAGCCAGTAGCCATCCTGCTGATGGTGGTGTTCACCTTCGTCGGCGCCGCCGCAAGCTACCGGGCCGGGGCACACATGGCGGTGACGATGATCACCGACCGCCTGCCACCGCTGCAGCGCAGCCTGGCCGCGCTACTGGTGCAAGTGTTGATGATTCTGGTGTGCGTGTTCATGACCTACTACGGCACCAAGCTGTGCATCACCACCTGGAACCAGTTTCTGGCGTCACTGCCGGGGGTGCGGGTGGGCATGACCTATGCGCCGATCCCGATCGGTGGCGTGCTGACCCTGGTCTTTGTGCTGGAAAGGCTCCTGCTGGGCGATCAGAGCCACCGCAAGGTAGTGCGCTTCGACCACCTGGAAGAAAACGAAGGAGCAGCATAAATGGATGCGTTCATTCTGTTGGGCAGCTTCATTGCCCTTATTCTGCTGGGCATGCCAGTGGCCTACGCCCTGGGCCTGTCGGCGTTGATTGGCGCCTGGTGGATCGACATCCCGCTGCAGGCGATGATGATCCAGGTGGCCAGTGGGGTTAACAAATTCTCGCTGCTGGCGATTCCGTTCTTCGTGCTGGCCGGTGCGATCATGGCCGAAGGCGGAATGTCACGGCGACTGGTGGCGTTTGCCGGGGTACTGGTGGGCTTCGTGCGTGGCGGGCTGTCGCTGGTCAACATCATGGCCTCGACCTTCTTCGGCGCAATCTCCGGCTCGTCGGTGGCGGACACCGCGTCGGTGGGTTCGGTGCTGATCCCGGAGATGGAGCGCAAAGGCTACCCGCGCGAGTTCTCCACCGCCGTGACCGTCAGCGGCTCGGTACAGGCGCTGCTGACTCCGCCCAGCCACAACTCGGTGCTGTACTCGCTGGCGGCGGGCGGTACGGTTTCCATTGGCTCGCTGTTCATGGCAGGTGTGATGCCCGGGTTGCTGCTGAGCGCCGTGATGATGGGCCTGTGCCTGATCTTTGCCAAGAAGCGCAACTACCCCAAGGGTGAAGTGATCCCGATGCGCCAGGCGTTGAAGATAGCCGGCGAAGCGCTGTGGGGCCTGATGGCCATGGTGATCATTCTGGGCGGCATTCTGTCGGGCATGTTCACCGCGACCGAATCGGCAGCAGTGGCGGTGGTGTGGTCGTTCTTCGTGACCATGTTCATCTACCGCGACTACAAGTGGCGCGACCTGCCCAAGCTGATGCACCGCACGGTACGGACCATCTCGATCGTGATGATCCTCATCGGCTTTGCTGCCAGTTTTGGTTACGTGATGACGCTGATGCAGATCCCGTCAAAGATCACCACGGCGTTTCTGACCCTCTCGGACAACCGCTATGTGGTCCTGATGTGCATCAACTTCATGCTGTTGCTGCTGGGCACGGTGATGGACATGGCGCCGCTGATCCTGATTCTTACGCCGATCCTGTTGCCGGTGATCACCGGTATCGGCGTGGACCCGGTGCACTTTGGCATGATCATGCTGGTGAACCTGGGCATCGGGCTGATCACACCGCCGGTGGGCGCCGTGCTGTTCGTCGGCTCAGCCATCGGCAAGGTGAGCATCGAGTCGACGATCAAGGCAATGCTGCCGTTCTACCTGGCGCTGTTCATGGTGCTGATGGCGGTGACCTACATTCCGGCCATCTCGCTGTGGCTGCCCAGTGTGGTGCTGTAAATAAAACCGGGGCTGCGATGGGCTGCAAAGCAGCCCCCTTGGCCCTACCTGCAACGGATCCTGCACATGGCTGCCCCCTCCTCGGCTGTACCTCTATTCCCGCGCAAACTGGCAATCGCCTTGCTGGCCCTGCTGGCCTGTTCATTCGCCGGCAACCACATTGCCGCTCGCATCGCATTCGACGACGGCACCGGCGTGCTGCTGGCCATTCTCTGCCGTTCAGGTATTACCTTGCTGGTGCTTGCCTGCCTGCTGCTGTGGCAACGCCAGGCCCTGAGCCTGCCCGCCGGTACCCGGCACTGGCAACTGCTGCTCGGCCTGCTGATCGCCACCCAAAGCCTGTGCCTTTATTCGGCAGTCGCACGCATTCCGGTAGCCTTGGCGCTGCTGGTGGGCAACACGTTCCCGATGCTGCTGGCGCTGCTCACCTGGGCACTGGGCGGTGCACGCCCCACCGGCCGCACGGTGTTGTTCATGGGCCTGATTCTGTGCGGCCTGGTACTGGCGCTGGATGTGCCGGCACACCTGGCCGACAGCGCTGCGGCCAACCCGCACTGGGCACTAGGGGTAAGCCTGGCTTTCGGCGCGGCTTGTGCCTTTGCCTGTGCCTTGTGGATCACCGACCAAAAACTGGCTGCCGTGCGCGGCCCTGTACGCAGCCTGCTGACCCTGCTGATCGTGTTCTCCAGCATGCTGGTTGCAGGCACAAGCGGGGTGATCCCATCCGGTTTGTCACTGCCAGGCAGCAGCAGTGGCTGGGCGGCCCTGGCCACTCTGGTAGTGCTGTATGGCCTGGCCTTCAGCTTGCTGTTCGTCTGTGTCCCTCGCCTGAACATGGCGCAGAACGCACCGGTAATGAACGTTGAACCCATCGCCACGTTGTTGCTGGGCTGGGCCTTGCTCGACCAGCACCTGAGCACTGTGCAGCTGGTCGGCGGCGCGGTGGTGGTGTGCGGCATCGTGCTGCTCACCTACCGCCGGGCCAATTGATTGATCTTCCACAAAGGAGCCCTGCATGGCTGTGACCGAACTGCACCTGCAAGACCGCCTGACACACCTGAGCCTGGCCCCGGAAATCGGCGCCAGCCTGGTCAACTGGCAGGTAAAGGCGACCGGGCAGGCACTGCTGCGCCATACCGACGCGGCCGCGCTGGCCAGCGGTACACCCCGACGCCTGGCCTGCTACCCGCTGGCGCCGTGGTCCAACCGTATTGCCGAGGGTGGCTTTGCCCGGCCCGAGGGGTGGCAGGCACTGTTACCAAATACCGGGCATGACCCTTACCCGATTCATGGCAGTGCCTGGCAACAGGCCTGGCAGGTAGAACACCACAGCGAACAGCAAGCTCGGTTGACGCTGGACAGTGCCGTGCCGTTTGCCTACCAGGCCACGCTGGATGTGCACCTGCATGAGGGTTGCCTGAACCTGGACCTGCATGTGATGCACCAGGGTGAGCCAGCTACCTGGTATGGCCTGGGGCTGCATCCCTACTTTCCGCGGTATCCCGATACCAAGTTGTACGCAACTGCGCGCAAGGTGTGGCTGGCCGAGGATGGGAGGTTGCCTTCGTACGAGGCCGAGGTGCCTGAGCAATGGCGTTTCAATGCCATGAGGCGTTTGCCCGAGGCAGTGGTTGATCACGCCTTCAGTGGCTGGCCAGGGGAGTGCGTGATCGAACAGCCCAGCGCGGGTTATCGACTGGCGTGCAGTGCCAACGAGGCTGGACACTTCTTGCTGTTTTGCCCGCAAGGACAAGGTTTTTTCTGCTTTGAGCCGGTTAGCCACCCCATCAACGCGCACCACCTGCCAGGGCGGCCAGGGTTGCGATTGTTGCACCGGGGGGAGGCAATGAACCTGGCGTTCAGGATGCAGTATCAGGCGTTGTGAGCGGGTTGCGTGAAAAACGGCCGCCACGGTATCAAACATTGTTTCGCATCATTTCTCGACGCGATGCAGGTTCTCAATCCAGCTGCTGATCGCGCAAACCTTGCGCCAGCATGTCGATAAAGGCCCTGACCTTGGCCGAACCGTACTTGCTTTCGCGGTGCAGCACATGAATGGGCCAGGGCGCCTCTTCGTACTCGGCCAGCAGCACCTGCAGCTGCCCGCTGGCCAGTTCGTCTACGACCTGATACGACAGCAGCCGGGCAATGCCCAGCCCGCCGCTGGCAGCGGCGATTGCCCCGTCATTGCTGGTTACCGTCAGCCGTGGCTTCATGCGCACCAAGGTCGGCTCGTCGGTCACGCCGAAGCGCCAACCGGCCCGCGGCGACAGGTTGGTGGTGCCGATTACCGCGTGCCCGGCCAGGTCAGACGGGTGCTTTGGCACACCATGACGCGCCAGGTAGTCGGGGGAGGCACACAACATGCGCCGCACCCTGCCCACCCGCAGCGCCTTCAACCCGGAGTCGGGCAACGGCCCGATGCGCACGGCCACGTCCATGCCCTCCTCGACCATGTTCACCACGCGGTCGAGGAAGTACGCGGAAACATCGACTTCCGGGTACTGCTGCAGGTAACGGACGATGCACGGCATGACGAACTTCCTGCCGAACAGGATCGGCGCGGTCACCGCCAGATCGCCCCTGGGGGTCGCGTTGATGCCGGCAGCGGCTTCATTGGCCTCGTGGATGCTGGCGAGGATGTGCCGGGTATCTTCCAGATAACGGCCGCCGGCCTCGGTCAGGCGCACGCTGCGAGTTGTGCGCAGCAACAGCTTGACCCCTAGCTGCTCTTCCAGGGCGCTGACGGCGCGGGTGACAGCGGCCGGGGAAATGTCCAGACGGCGGGCAGCCGCGGCGAAGCTTTCCAGCTCGCCGACGGCGACGAACACCTTCATCAGGTGGATCTGGTCCATGCGGGCTCCTGAGGGCTATGGGGCGTGCGGATTATCTTTCATCTGGATGCCTGGTGTTAGCTGTGCCGGCCTCTTCGCGGGCAAGCCCGTTCCTGCGACTGGCTTGAATCAAACATCCAGCACCAGCGCCTGCATCCCCTCCTCAACTTTCGCGGGCACAGCACAACAGATCAGCACCGAACCCGCCTCCGGCAGCTCTGCCGGCGGATTTGGATAATGCACCTGGCCGCTCACCAGTCGGGTCTTGCAGGTACCACACGAGCCACCCCGGCAACTGAACTCCGGGGCCAGCCCACGCGCCTCGGCCAGTTCCAGCAAGGTGCCGCTACCGGGAACCCAGCGTGCCTCCTTGGCCGACGCGGCAAAATACACCGGCACCGGTTCGTCAGCGGCAGGTGGCTGTTGCAAGGTTGGCTGGTCTGCATCGGTGTGCCGCCGCAGCGTCGACGGGCCAAACGCTTCGGCGTGGATCCGCGCATCCGGCACATGCACCCCACGCAGCCCTTCGTAAAGTTGCTGGGTGAAGCTGCCCGGCCCACACAGGTAGAAATCGTAGTCGTCCAACGCCAGCGTTGCCTTGACCTGTTCGATACCCAACCGACCGGCGAGCTCATAATCACGGCCGAGCTGCGCGTGCCCTTCAGGCTGACTCAGGGCGCGGTGTACATGCAGCAGATCGCCAGCCTGTTGCCGCAAGGTCGTCAGTTCCTGCTGGAACGGCAAGTCAGCCAGGCTGCGTGCGCCATGGAACAGATGAATGCGCCGAGTCTGCCCCGTGCTCAACTGCTGGCGCAGCATGGCCAGCAACGGTGTGATGCCCACGCCCGCGCCGATCAGCACCAGCGGCCGCGTGCTTTGCTGGTCAAGCGTGAAGCTGCCCACCGGCGGCCGTACATTCAACACATCGCCGGCCACAACGTGCTCATGCAGATACCGCGAAGCCGGGCCCTGGGCTTTGACGCTGATGCGCAAGAACCCATCGGCCGGGGCACTTGAAAGGCTGTAGGTACGAATCAGCGCCGCTTCGCCATCACGCGGCACTTGCACAGGCAGATGCTGGCCAGGGGCAAAGGCCACAGGGAGGCCTGCCTGTGGCTCAAGATAGAACGAGCGGATATCGCGGCTTTCCTGCTCTACCCGCAGCACACGCCAGGCCAGCCATTGGCGCTGTTGTTGCCGCTGCTCCAGGCGCGCATCGGCCTCGGCCCAGGTACCGGTCATCAGACTGGTCGGCGCGTATTCCTTGAAAGCCCAGCGCAGGGCAACGGCAGCCGGACGCCACACTACCTGCTCGACCTGCAGTGTCCATAACCGCTCCGCGCCTTCAAAGGCCTGGATGGCCGGGCTGTCCAGCAGCACCTCGGCACGCCCGTACAGTTGCAACACATTGCCATTTTTAAAGTCGATGAACAGCAAGCCGGCCCGCGGGTTGACCACCAGGTTACCCAAGGTGTTGAAATGCAGATTGCCAGCATAGTCGGGAATGGTGAGCCGATTGCCTTCGACCTTGATGAAGCCTGGCCGCCCACCACGGTGGGAGACATCCACCGAGCGCTGGCCGTCAGCATGCTCGACATAGCTGGCGACGAAGAAGGTATCGGCGGCCTCGATCATGCTGACGGTTGAGGTATCCAGTGTTGTCGCATCGAAGCGCCCGAGGGCGGGTTCGGTGACGCGGGTGTAGTCACGCAACTGGATGTACTGCGGGCAGTTGCCAAACGCCTGCTCTACGGCCACTTGCAGTTGCCCCTGTGCAGCGTGGCGGATCTGCCCGTTGATGCGATTGCGCCGACGGGTGTGCAGTTCGATCCCCAGCAGACCGACGGCCTGCCCGGCTGCCAACCCGGGGGTGGCGGGGTCCTCCGCTGGCAAGGTGGTGTGGATCGTGAGCATACGAGGGTCGGGCGAGCTTACGAACCCTTCTGGCCCTTCCAGCAGCGTGGCCCAAGGCCGGCCCTGGGCATCCACGCTGGCGGCGACCATGAACGGTAACTGGTGATAGAACGCTCGGTGCTGGTCGGGCATGTGGTCACGAATGACCTTTTGCCCGAACGCCTCCATGCGTTCTGCTACACCGACCTTTTCCTGCAGGGTCTTTTCACCCGCATGCCAGGGTGAGGGGCGGTGATCAGGAGACTGTTGCATGGCGGCGTTCCTCGCGATGGCGGGGTTTCAGGCGTGGGTTTGCAGCCCGATCACGGTGCGCGGCATGGGGACGAAACGCGGCAGTGCCTCGATCCGCGCCAGCCAGTTGCGCACATTGGCATACGGCTCCAGCGACACGTTGCCCTCCGGGGCGTGAGCGATGTAGGAGTAGTTGGCAATGTCCGCGATCGTGGGTGTGCTACCCGCCAGGAATGGCGTGTTTGCCAACTCGGCATCGATCACCTTGAGCAAGGTGTGGGCTCGGGAAATCACCTCGTCGGTATTGAACGAAGCCCCGAACACCGTGACCAGGCGGGCGGCTGCCGGGCCAAATGCCAGCGGGCCGGCGGCGACCGATAGCCAGCGTTGCACACGGGCAGCGGCGGCAGGTTCTTCGGGCAGCCAGGCACCGTTGTCATACTTTTTGGCCAGATAGACGAGGATGGCGTTGGAGTCGGCAATCACCGTGCCGTTGTCATCGATGACTGGAACCTGGCCGAACGGGTTGAGGGCAAGGAAGTCCGGCTGCTTGTGGGCGCCTTTGGCCAAGTCGACGAACACCAACTCTGTGGGCAGGTTCAGTAGCGAGAGCATCAACTCGATGCGATGGGCATGGCCAGACTTGGGGAAGTTGTACAGCTTGATCGGGTTCGACATGGGCTTGGCTCCTGGTCAGCGCCGGGATGGGGCTGATGGAGCACATGCTGCACTGGATCGGCTGGCAGCAGAATCAGTGCGCAGGGGAAACCATAATTTCGCGGGGCGGAATAATGGTTTCCAAACACTGCGCTGGCGCCCGCAGGTGAGCGCTAGCCGATACAACTATCAGATCAGTGCAGCTTTTTGAAATGCCGGAACAACCCACGCGCAGCCTCGACCACCTGCGGCACGCAGGCCTGGATATCCTCTTCGCTCATCTGGTCCAGCAGCTCGAAATTATCCTCCAGCCCATGTAGCGAAATGGCCTTGAGCAGCAAGGCCTGCTCCGGTGGCAACTCGCCCCAACCGGCAATCTGGGTACCGCGCATGTAGCCGAAACACCACTCCTCCATCACGATCACAGTGCCCTGCTCGCCTTCGCGTTCCTCGAACAGCGGTTCGAACTGGTCGACCTCATTGCTCAGTTCTTCTGCCACCTGGCTGGCATAACGCAGCATCAATGCCGTGTAGGCCTCCTCATGGGCGGGCTTCTTGAACTTCGGTACCTTGCCACCCGCCACTGCGGGCAACCATTGTTCCGGGAGGACAGTGACCGGCGAACTGGCCAACGCGACGAAAAAGCCATTGAGCTCGGCCAGGTTCAGCACCGAGTAGTCATTGCCATAGGTGATCAGCAGGTCTTCGAGGCGGTCGAGTTCTTTTTCGCTGAGTACGGGGAGCATGGGTAAGAATCCTGGGATGCAAAAGTGTGTGCACCCTAGCACAGCAACGCCGGAAGGGCTGCCCGCGCGAATGATCGCGCGGGCAGAAGGCTCAGGAGTGCAACCAGTCCTGCAGCTCATGCTGTCGGCCGGTGCCGATCAGCAGCCACAGCAAGATGCGGCATTTGCGCGGGCAGAGTTGCCCAGCCATGTACACGCCTTTTTTCTGCAGGTCGATCTCTGCACCAGCAAACCCGTAGGTTGCCCGGGCTGTAGGCCCTCTCCCTGTGCGCGTAGCAACCATGACCGGCACGGTGGGCGCCAGGTGTTCCAGCACTTCGGACCAACTGGCGGAAACATGACCAGCACCGAAACCGGCGATGACCACCCCCTCATAACCCAATGTGGCCACAGCCTGCAGCAGCGCCGTATCTGCGTCCAGGCAGGCTTCCAGCAGGGCAACGCGCTGGTCGGTGCGATACGGTAACGGCAACACCTCCCGTCGCCCGGGCGGATGGCGATACAACACATCACCCTCCACAACGTCACCCAACGGGCCAAATCCGGGCGACTCGAATGCCGCCATCGCCACGCTGGCCGTCTTGCGAACCCTTGCCGCGCTGTGGACCTGATCGTTCATGACCACAAGCACACCTCGCCCACGGCTGTGTTGTGCCAATGCAACCTGAGCCGCAGCCAACAAGTTGGCCGGCCCATCATTGCCCGGCTGACTCGCCGAGCGCATGGCACCGGTCATCACCAATGGCACATCGAATGACCAGAGCAGGTCCAGGAAATAGGCCGTTTCCTCAAGGCTGTCGGTCCCTTGGCTCAATACCAAGGCCTGAGCCCCGCGCTCCACTTCGCCCCGGGCCCATGCCAACACCTCCAGCAACGTCGCGAAGCCCAGCGATGCACTGGGGAGCAGACACAATGAAGCAACGTTCAACTGCGCCATCTCGCGCAACTGTGGAACCTGAAGCAGTTGCCGCTCACAATCCAGGCTTGGCGTCACACCACCCCCGACAGCACCGGCCCGCATACTGACCGTGCCGCCCAGAGTGGCGATCGACAGCCTGGGCAGGCTCGAATGTTCACTCATGCTGCTCCCCCCACAAGCAATCCGGTTACAGGCACGATTCCCAGCGTGCAGACGGCCATCGACATCACATTGCCGATGTAGCCATGCACATAGGCCGGCAACCGCTGAGTGATCGCCACTGCCAGCGGCGGAGCCACCAGTGCACCCAGTACTGCACTGATCACCACCACTTGCCAGCTGCCGCCATGTGTCAACACCGCAGCGGGGACGATCGACACAATCGGAATGTAGGTAGGGTACCACCCACGGGCTTTCCACTGTCCACGCCAGCATACAACCCCGACCAGGGATGCCAGGGCCTGCCCGGCCACTATTTGCATCACCAGCATAGAACCGTAGGACAGTGCAGCCGGGCTCAACAGGTAAGCCAGCAACACACCCAGCAGTAGCCCGAGGCTGGCCAGTTCATTACCAAAGAATGGGGCTTCGCTGAAGTCGGCCAGAACGCGCCGCAAAGTCCAGACCACACCGTAGTCAGGCTGATTGACAACCGGCTCCACGACGGTGGGTTCACGGCATTGGCGTACCCATGAAGGAAAGCGCTTGCACAGGATGAAGGCCACGACGCTTGCCACAGCCATGCCACTCACATTGCCCACTACCACGGGCAACTGCAGGGGATAACACAGGTAATTGACCATCAGCAGGCTGGCCGGTGTTACCAGTAGAGCCCCCAGTAGCGCCCCCGTGATCGTCACCCGCCAGCCCGCACCAAAAAGCAAGACCATGGCTGCCGGCAATGACACGAAGGCAACGAAGGTAGGTTGCCAAGTACCACTGGCCAAGGTCCATCCCCACAACACATGACTTAGCAGCAAGCCCAAAAGCGAGCTGGTAAACACCCATGGCCATAATCCGCTGCCATAGCAAATGGCAAAGCCCTGCCAGCGGTATCCTCGCAGCTGCGCCCAGTGCGCCAGGCACGCGCCCAGCAGCAAGCCAAGCGCGGGCAGTTCGTGCTTGTAGAAAGCCACTTCACTGATATCACCAACAATCCAGCGCAAGCGGCTGAGCGGCTCATCGAGCGTCGCCACCCTCTGTGCATAATCCAGCCATTGGCCATGGGCAAGGCTTGCAGCGAAAAACACCAGCAGGCAGCCGAACATCAACACAAGCCAATGCTGCTGTCGTGAGAAGAAGAGCGTGTTCATTCGCAATTCCTCAGCGTGGCATAGGTGCATGCAAGCGATAGCCAAGGGTGGCATCGTAGAGGTCGGTGCGCCGGTCTCTTGGCAGGTCGTTGAGGCTGTTCCAGATCGGTGCCGAGCGTGCACTGCTCAAATCGACATCGGCATAGATAATCTCCTCGGCTTCTGCACTGCCCACCTCGCCGATCGGCCAGCCATTGGTACCGGCGATCAGCGAGCAGCCCAGGAAGCGCCCGCCCCGCTCGCTGCCGACACGGTTCGCGGCGGCGATATAAACGTTGTTGACATGGGCTGCCGTCATGGTCAGGTACGAAGCCATACAACGCCCTGCATCATCGAACAACGGCGGCGGGGTCCATACCCAGTTGTTGAGGCTGCAGATGATGTCGGCGCCTTGCGCGGCCATCACCCGGGGTACTTCCGGGAACCAGATGTCCCAGCAGATTAGCAGGCCGATACGGCCGATAGGCGTCTCGAATACCGGAAACCCCAAATCTCCGGGGGTGAACCAAAGCTTTTCCTGGTTCCACAGATGCGCCTTGCGGTAGTGCCCAAGCAGGCCTTCGGGGCCAAACAGCACTGCACTGTCGTAGAGCTTAAGCCCGTCGCGTTCGGCAAACCCCGCAGCCAGGTATACCTGGTATTGCTTGGCGAAGTCGGCCCAGGTTTTCAGGCAAGGGCCGTCCTGCAGCACCTGCGCATGGGAATAGGCTTCGGCACGGGAATTGAAGGTGTAGCCCGTGTTGGCCAGTTCAGGCAGTACGATCAGGTTGGCGCCTTCGCGTGCTGCGCGCCGGGCCAATGCCAGGCCTCTGCTCACGTTGCTCTCACAGTGCTCAAGACCGACCTGAGGGTCGTACTGGATGACAGCGATACGTACGGGGCTGACGGGGGAACAGGATTCAGACATGGCGGCTTCCTTCTTGTGGTTGTTTTGGAAGGACGCCAGTAAAGCGATGTTGGGTCAGGGAGCGACAGTCAGGAGAGTCCTATGGGACCAAAGGAAAGTCACATAATGGCAGTAGGACTCCCCCTACAAAATGGCCCGTACGCCGTTATTTCCCAACCTGATAGTGGGGGTAGTACTCGAGGGTAAAGCCACCATTGAACTCGGCTGACGTGTTGTTGCAGAGGTTGATGACCGTATCGATTGCCGTGCGCAAACACGGCTCGGTCCATCCAGCGTCAACTGAGAAGGACTCGCCAGCCAGATACAGCCCTGAGCGCGCACTCAGGTCTCGGTTGTATTTCATCAGGTTTACAGCATCAAAGTAGGTACCTGCCCTATACAACTTCGCGCACCCGAGCGCATTTCGATCTGTGATCCAACGCTGTATGCAAATATTTCGAGTATCGACGTAAGGTGAAATAGCCTCCCCCACATTGGTGCAGCGTAGAAGGATCCGATCGAGCTCCTTCAGACATTTACTCGCCAACTCCGCATCAGAGAAGGCTGCCAATTTGGTAGCGTCATCCTCCCAGGTATAACTGAGGAGAATGCAGTCATCTGGATAGCTATCGTTGTACCGATAGGCATAGACATCGTGCACAAAGCTATCGGTAATCAGAATTTGCGGCATCGGCTTGCGGTCGAGGAAACTTTTCTTCAACGGTGCATAGACCTTGCAACTGGTCTCCCAATGGGCATGCTTCCAGGCATCGATAATCGGCTGCGGCAACATCTGGCGGGTGAAGCCGCTGAGGCTGATGTTGGTTTCGATCAGCCATGACGGAGTGGTCATGATTACGCTGTCGAAGTCTTCATATTCGGTGCTCTCGTGTAACGGATCACTGCATCGCCAACGGTATCCGACCCGAATACGGCCACTTTCCAGCTTCTGCACCGCACACACGGACGTATCAGTCAGTAGCCCATCACTTGTTTTCAGAAGATGTTCATATAGCGAGATCCCACCCATGCCGACCTCTAGGTGCAAAAGGCTTTCGTCGAGGGCCGCAAGTCCGAGATAAGCTGGCCCTTGAAACGGCAATCCCCTGCTATCAGGGATATTGTTTGCTTCAAGATGCGGCGCAGTGTAAGGCACCCCTCTTGAATCCACACGGCCATGCACCAACTGCAAGTGACTGCTGAAGCCAAAGATTGCCGTACGTAGCGGGTACAGGCAGCAAACATCATAAAAGGCTCCCCAGCTGCCATCGCCAATACCGATTGCATAGAAAATGGCTGACTCGTCACTGCTCATGCCCAAACCGCCAAAGTCACCGGGGTTTTCAGGGTCCCAGGCAGCAAGGGCGGGCAAATGCACCAGATCCCTGAACGACAGTCGATGATAGCGTTCGACGATTTCCCGCCATATCGACTCCCAGCTTGACGTGCCATAAACCGCGGCAACATGCTCAGCAAATTGCTGAGCATAATTGCGCCATTTCTCGTAGACCTGTTGCAAGACTGCCGTAGGGGGTGGGGTTTCGCCTGACGGATTACGCCAGATCAAAAGACCCGGGTCACCTTCCCCTTCTAATTGACCTTCGCGAAGATAAATTCCCGTAGCATTCACCCAAGGTGTACCTGGGTTAGGGAAGTCAGAAATCCGCAGCTCGAACAGCTTTGCGTAATAGGCCATGAGCGAGCGACCCTCTTTAGGCGACTCTCCAGTCCTATTGAAGAACGGCATGCGCATCGCCCCCATTTCAAAAGGGGTTGCAGGTTGCTTGTGGCTTGCTGAGCTGTTCACGACCGTCAGGTGTCGCCCGCCTACACGCCGGGACTGCTCAATCAAGGTGATACGGTTGAAACCACAGCGCAATAACTCGCGGGCAGCAGTCAGCCCGGTAACTCCGGCACCGACGATGCAAATGCGGTGATCGGGTTGTGTGGCACGTGCGACGCCGCCCTCTTGTTCGAGAAGCCGGCGGTAGTCGAAGCAGAGATCCGGGGGATTAGGGAAACGTGCGGCCCATGGCTGCATAGGCAGTGATGGGTCGATGGCCAGATCGGCAGGAGGGTTGTGTGTCGAACCAATAGTCATGTTCTCGGGTTCTCCATGAGTAGAGAACCTGAGAATGATCAATTGCAACAGGCGTGAAGTGGTTGCCATCTACCACCCGCCGACACCTACAGGATCTGAGATACCTGTGGGTGCCGGCTTACAGCGATAAGGTCGTCAGGGCTTACACCGCCAGCGCGCGCTCACGCAGCTCGCTGTTGAGGATGCGGTCGTTCTCGCTGTAATCGACCGGGCAGTCGATCATGTGCACACCCGGGGTCTTGATGCAGTGCTCCAGCAGCGGCAGCAGGCCTTCGGCGCTTTCCACGCGGTGGCCGTTGGCGCCGTAGGCTTCGGCATACTTGACGAAGTCCGGGTTGCCGTAGTCCAGGCCGAAATCGGTGAAGCCCATGTTGGCCTGCTTCCAGCGGATCATGCCGTAGCCGTCGTCACGCAGGATCACCACGGTGATGTGCATGCCCAGACGTACTGCAGTTTCCAGTTCCTGGCTGTTCATCATGAAGCCGCCGTCGCCGCACACCGAGATTACCGGGCGGTCCGGGTGCACCAGGTGCGCAGCCATTGCCGATGGCAGGCCGGCGCCCATGGTCGCCAGGGCGTTGTCCAGCAGCACGGTGTTCGGCTTGTGCGCCTTGTAGTTGCGGGCGAACCAGATCTTGTAGATGCCGTTGTCCAGGGCGACGATGCCTTCGGATGGCAATACACGACGGATGTCAGCAACCATGCGCTGCGGGTAGACCGGGAAGCGGTCGTCGTCGGCGCCTTCGGCGATCTGTGCTTCGTTGGCTTCACGGATGGCCATCAGGCGGGTGAAGTCCCAGTGCGAAGTCTCGGTCAAGGCTTCGCCGATCTGCCACACGGCGTTGGCGATGTCGCCGATCACTTCCACCTGCGGGAAGTACACGGCATCGACTTCGGCAGAGCGGAAGCTGATGTGGATGACTTCGGTGCCGCCACGGACCATGAAGAACGGCGGCTTTTCGATCACGTCGTGGCCGATGTTGATGATCAGGTCGGCCGCTTCGATGGCGCGGTGGACGAAGTCACCGGACGACAGGGCAGCGTTACCCAAGAAGCGCGGGTGGCGCTCGTCGACCACGCCTTTACCCATCTGGGTGGTGATGAACGGGATGCCAGTCTTGTCGATCAGTTGCTTGAGGACCTTAGCGGTCATCTTGCGGTTTGCGCCGGCACCGATCACCAGGATCGGGCTGCGGGCCTTCTGCAGTTTTTCGACGGCAGCTTCGATGGCCACGTGCTCGGCCAGCGGGCGGCGGTGCAGGCTGCGCGGGATCGGCAGCGCGTCGGTCTGCTCGGCGGCGATGTCTTCCGGCAGCTCCAGGTGCACCGCACCCGGCTTTTCTTCTTCGGCCAGGCGGAAGGCTTCGCGCATGCGGGCGGGGATGTTGTCGGCCGAGGCGAACTGGTGGGTGTACTTGGTGATGGGGTCCATCATGCCGCACACGTCAATGATCTGGAAGCGACCCTGCTTGGACTTCTTGATCGGCTTCTGCCCGGTGATCATCATCATCGGCATGCCGCCCAGGTAGGCGTAGGCGCTGGCGGTCACGAGGTTGGTGGCACCAGGGCCGAGGGTCGACAGGCTGACGCCGGTCTTGCCGGTCAAGCGACCGTAGGTGGCAGCCATGAAACCTGCAGACTGCTCGTGACGGGTCAGTACCAGCTTGATCTTCGACTTGCGCAGGGATTCGAGCAGGTCGAGGTTTTCCTCACCGGGGATGCCGAATACATACTCGACACCTTCATTTTCCAGGCATTGCACAACGACATCGGCGGCCTTGGCCATCTTGCTTGCTACCTCAAGTGATGGGACGGTGGAAGTCCAGGAATGCGCAGCACGGTACGCTGGCATCGCCAGGTCCAAGAGCAGAAGTGCCCCGAACCAGAGTCTTGACGTAGGGGGGGCGCGGAAAAGTCACGTTAAGGTAACGGGAATATTGTCGCAGCCTGAGATGGTCTGTGGGAGGCGACGTGGCCTGGAGGGTATACGCCCCTGCCTGGCGTTGCACCATTCTCTGTAGGAGCGGGTTTACCCGCGATCACCGGCGAAGCCGGTGCCCTCCACCGAGTTGCCTGCTTCACGGCATGCCCCACAGCAATTCGAGCAGGCCCGGAATTTTTGGCCCACAGGGTGTTATATGGTCAAGCCTCACGGGCAATTAGTATTGGTTAGCTCAACGCCTCACAGCGCTTACACACCCAACCTATCAACGTCGTAGTCTTCGACGGCCCTTTAGGGGATTCAAGATCCCAGTGAGATCTCATCTTGAGGCAAGTTTCCCGCTTAGATGCTTTCAGCGGTTATCTCTTCCGAACATAGCTACCCGGCAATGCCACTGGCGTGACAACCGGAACACCAGAGGTTCGTCCACTCCGGTCCTCTCGTACTAGGAGCAGCCCCTCTCAAATCTCAAACGTCCACGGCAGATAGGGACCGAACTGTCTCACGACGTTCTAAACCCAGCTCGCGTACCACTTTAAATGGCGAACAGCCATACCCTTGGGACCGGCTTCAGCCCCAGGATGTGATGAGCCGACATCGAGGTGCCAAACACCGCCGTCGATATGAACTCTTGGGCGGTATCAGCCTGTTATCCCCGGAGTACCTTTTATCCGTTGAGCGATGGCCCTTCCATACAGAACCACCGGATCACTAAGACCTACTTTCGTACCTGCTCGACGTGTTTGTCTCGCAGTCAAGCGCGCTTTTGCCTTTATACTCTACGACCGATTTCCGACCGGTCTGAGCGCACCTTCGTACTCCTCCGTTACTCTTTGGGAGGAGACCGCCCCAGTCAAACTACCCACCATACACTGTCCTCGATCCGGATAACGGACCTGAGTTAGAACCTCAAAGTTGCCAGGGTGGTATTTCAAGGATGGCTCCATGAGAACTGGCGTCCCCACTTCAAAGCCTCCCACCTATCCTACACAAGCAAATTCAAAGTCCAGTGCAAAGCTATAGTAAAGGTTCACGGGGTCTTTCCGTCTAGCCGCGGATACACTGCATCTTCACAGCGATTTCAATTTCACTGAGTCTCGGGTGGAGACAGCGCCGCCA
>NZ_CP169881.1:900000-1700000 GCF_046523955.1 Pseudomonas sp. DCA-1 | reverse complement strand
CTGCCGACGCTGGCGGGCAACATCATAGGCGGCAGTTTCATCTTCGCCCTGATCAGCCATGCACAGGTGCGTAGTGACAGTGGCAAACCACCCTCGCGGCTTCTAAACGATGACGAGGCCCTACCCCCGCGCAGTTCGGACGAGCGCAAGTGATACTCAGCGCACCGCTACGGTTCGCTCCTGCCCCTGGCAGCGGGACTAACAGGCCGGGCTGCCCCCGCTCTGCACGCGATCCGGTGAGTCCAGCCTGGCTGACCAACATCAGGAGGAACCATCAGGCGCCCCAAGCAACAGGAAAGCCTTGATGCCCCCCTCGGTGATCGAATCAACCGTGAATTGGCTTGCAAGGTCATTTCTCGCCGATGAAGCACTGTTCGACAATATTCATGGGAATTATGCGATGAACGGTACATCAGCGGAAGAATATGAGCATTATGGACAACCGCAACGGCAAAGGGCTTTCATTCGTCAAGCGCATCTACCTGCCGCGTGTCGTCGGCCTGGGAATCGGCCTGTTCACTGTCATGGCGGCCATTGCGCCGCTGTCGCCACCCGCCTGGATGTGGCTGCTGGTACTGTTCAACGGTTTGTTGTGGCCGCACATGGCCTACCTGTGGGCTGCCCGCTCGACAGCGCCCTACCAGGCAGAGCAGCGTAACCTCCTGCTGGACTCGCTGATGGGCGGGTTCTGGGCCGCCGCCATGCACTTCAATCCGCTGCCCAGCGTGACCGTACTGTCGATGATGGCGATGAACAACGTCGCCGCCGGCGGAAAGCGCATGGTCTTTCGTGGAGGGCTGGCGCAACTGGCTGGCATGCTCGCCGCTCTCCTGCTGCTTGGCCCTGGCTTGCAATTGACCGCCACGCCCCTGCAGGTCTATGCGTGCCTGCCAATGCTGACGCTGTACCCGCTGACCTTGGGCTGGGTGTGCTACCAGCTTGCGATAAAGCTGGGCGACCACAAGCGCCGACTGAGCGCCCTGAGCCTCACCGACAGCCTGACCGGGCTGTTCAACCACGGCGCCTGGAAGGACCTGCTGCTGCTGAAGTTCCAGGTTTGCAAGCAGCAACAGGGGCACGCGGTGATTGCCCTGATCGACATCGATCACTTCAAGACCATCAACGACACCTTCGGTCATGTGGTCGGTGACTGTGTACTGCGCCAGATCAGCGCTGAGCTGCGGCGAAGCCTGCGCGAGGGCGACCAGGCCGGACGATACGGCGGCGACGAGTTCTGTGTGATCCTGCCCGAAACCAGCCAAGCTCAGGCCTGCCAAGCCATGGAGCGCCTGCGCGAACGGGTTTCCAGCTACCGCAACCCGCAGCTACCGCACCTGCGCATCAGCCTGAGTATCGGCCTGTCTCCCTTCGAAGCCAACCTTGAGTCCCCCGAGCATTGGCTCGAACAGGCGGACAAGGCGCTGTATATCGCCAAGCACGCTGGCCGCGATCAGGTCAATTTTGCCCGCGGTCAAGCTGCCGCGCTCAGGCTGGCCTATCCTGATTGAACCTCCTTCCTGACTGCCTGGCGGGAGGTTGCCTGAAGGAGCCGCTCGCGCATGGCCAGGACCGCCAAGCTTCCACCCGCTAGCCCCACACCACGCTTTCAGGTGCGCCACCTTATTACCGGTTTCAGCGCAGTGTTCGGCCTGGCCTGCCTGGTCATTCTCGGCGCTCTGTTCAATATCGCTACCACGCTCGACCAGCAGGAACGCCAGCGTAGCGCCTTCCATGCGAACCAGGCGCTGGAACAACGGCTGCTCGCCTCGCGCCAGTTTCTGTCCAGCTATGCCGTATGGGATGCAGCCTTCGAGCACCTGGCGGGCCAAGTCGACTGGCAATGGGCCTACGAGGAAAAGAACATAGGCGAGTCGTTGTACAGCGCCAGCGGCTACGAAGGGGTGTTCGTAGTGGAAAACGGCCGCACCACCTATGCCTTGTTCAAAGGCCAGCCCAGCCAGGCAGGTGCCAACACCTATATAGATACCCCCCTACAGCCGATCATCGAACAGGCCCGCGCGGCGGCAACTTCACGCGAGCAGGTCACCCGTTTCGTATTGTTCAATGGCTGGCCGGCGGCACTCAGTGCAGCTGCTGTGCGCCCGGACCGGGAGGTAACCGACAGCGAGGTGAGCCAAGCGCCAGTGATGCTGTTCATTGATCAGCTCACCGAAAGCAAACTGGCGCAGTTGGGCAACGGCGCTGGCCTGACCGGCATGCACGTGGAAAAGGAGGATATGCAGGATCACAGCCACCTGCGTATAGAGCTGGGCGAAACCGGTTACCATCTGACCTGGAACAGCCCGCTGCCGGGGCGTCAACTGTTGTGGGCAGTGTTGCCGACACTATTGGGCGCACTGCTGATACTTGGGCTGGTGATGCTGTACCTGTTTCGCCATGCCTTGCGCAGTTCCCGAGCGATCGGCCTCACGCTCGTGCACCTGCAACAGAGTAACCAGGCCCTGGAGGCCAGCGAACAGCGTTTCCGCGCGGTGGCCGAGTCGGCGTCCGACTGGATCTGGGAGACCGACCGGCAACAACGCCTGACTTACCTGTCGCAGCGCTTCGCCAACGTCACCGGCTACCCGGTAGACGGCTGGCTGGGTCACCCGCTCAACCAATTGCTGGCCTGCGATACCACGCCGCTGTCACCTTGGCTGGACACCCTGGTTACCGCAGACCCGCAACAATTGGCCAACCTGCGCTGCACTTACCGCGACCAGAATGGCCAGAACCGCTACTGCCGGATATCCGCCCGTGCTATCTGGCGCAATGGCAAGGCCATCGGTTTTCGGGGTACCGCCAGCGATATCACCGACGAAGTCGATGCCCACGCGCGCATCCAGCACCTTTCGCTGCACGACCCACTGACCGGGCTGGCCAACCGCAACAAACTCGCCAGGCACCTGGAGCAGGCCTTGCTGCGCGGCAGTGATTCGCCGCCGCTGACCTTGTTGCTGCTGGACCTGGACAACTTCAAGCCGATCAACGACTCGCTCGGTCATGCCGCCGGAGATGCCGTGCTGCAAGAAGTGGCAACGCGCCTGCGTGACACCACCCGCGATGGCGACCTGGTCGCGCGTCTGGGCGGCGACGAGTTTATCCTGGTACTCAACGGCATGGACAACAGCAGCGAGATCGACCGCTTCTGTGCGCGCCTGATCAGCCTGCTGCAGCAACCCATCGTCTTCGACAGCCAGCCTCTGCACATTGGTGCCAGCATTGGCATTGCCCAGACGCGTAATCAGGGCTTCGATGCAGGCGAGCTGATCCGCTGCGCCGACATCGCCCTTTACCAGGCCAAGGCCGATGGAAAGAGCACATGGCGTTACTTCGTTGCCGAAATGAACCAGCAGATCCAGTACCGTCGCCAGTTGGAGAACGACCTGCGCCGGGCCCTGCGCAATCAGGAGTTCGAGTTGCATTACCAGCCGCGCTATCGCCTTGAGGACCTGCGTATCGTCGCAGTCGAGGCCTTGGTGCGCTGGCAGCACCCACAGGAAGGGTTGCTGGGGCCGGACACCTTCATCCCGTTGGCCGAGCAGAGCGACATCATTGTTGCGCTGGGCCGCTGGGTGCTGCGCGAAGCTTGCCGCACTGCCCTTGACTGGCCGGCCGATGTGCTGGTTTCGGTCAACCTGTCGCCTGCGCAGTTCTTGCGCAGCGATGTGGTAGCCGACGTACGCGAAACCTTGCTCGACACGGCCTTCCCCGCCCAACGGTTGGAACTGGAAATTACCGAGAACGTAATGCTCAATGACATCGAAGGGGCGCTAGGCACCATGCTGTCGCTCAAGGAGCTCGGCGTGCGCCTGAACATGGATGATTTCGGCACTGGCTATTCTTCGCTGGGCTACCTGCGTACCTACCCGTTCGACAGTATCAAGATCGACAAGCGCTTCATCAGCGGCCTGAACAGCAACAGCGGCAGCGACCGCGCAGTGGTCCAGGCCATCATCAACCTGGGCGAGGCGATGGGGCTGACAGTGACAGCCGAAGGCGTGGAAAGCGAACATCAACTCAAGGCGCTGGAAAAGGACCGCTGCCATGAAGTGCAAGGCTATTACCTGAGCAGGCCACTGGACAGCGCAGGGTTGGCGGCGTTGTTGCACCAAACATCCCAAAGCACAGCACAGCCCTAGCAGAAGCAGCCTTGTGCTACTCCGACACAGACCGGGTGTGCTGCTGCAGGCTGCGCTGCGCCACGATCTCGGGCAGATCACACCGGCGCAGGTAGGCGCGCAGCGGTTCACCAATGTTCAAGCGTTCATCCACATGCAGATTCAGCAACAGCGAAAGCCGTTCGCGGCACAGCGCCATGCGCTGTCCTCCTTCAGGCCGCCAGACAAACTCGCTGCAGGGGGTGATACTGGCGTCGGCCACGTCCATGCCGAACGCGTCCTCGGAGAAACGCACGATATGAACACCGCGCTTGCCGTGAAAACCGACAAAGCCCTTTAGCTGATCGGCGGCGTTGCAGATATCCTGGGAAGTGATGGCCATGACGTAACCTCGCAATGAAATCGGAAGATACGCACGCCTGGCGGGAGAAGGGTTGCCTCTGTCGGGCAACTCACAGCGGCAGCCTAACGCAACTGGCGGGCCGTTCGCCAAGTTTTTCGTGTTTGCCCAACGTCGTCGGCGAACTCAAGCGGTACTGCCTTCTCCACACGACCAGGCTGTACCGCTTCAAAAATTTCATTTCTGTCTATTGAGGCAGCACCATCACTGCGGGTCGCGGTCCTCGTGCACCTGCACACTCGCCGTCATCCCCGCACTCAAGGTCAGCCCTTCCGGTACCTGGTCCAGGCGAATCCTCACCGGTATGCGCTGGGCCAGCCGCACCCAGTTGAAAGTCGGCTCTACCTCCGGCAGCAACTGGCTGTCCGGATTGCTGTTGCGGTCGGTGATGCCGCGGCTGATGCTTTCCACGTGCCCCTGCATCGGTTCACCCGCACCCATCAGCCACACTTTCACGGTGTCCCCTACGCGAATACGCGGCAGCTTGGTTTCCTCGAAATAGGCCTGGATGTAGAACGTCGAATCATCCACCAGCGCCATCACCGATTCCCCGGTGTTCACATAGTTGCCTTCGGCCAGACGCAGATTGGTGATATGCCCGCTGCGCGGGGCCCGCACTTCACTGCGCGCCAGGTTGATCTTGGCCACCTGCAACTGCGCCTCGGCTTCATGCAACTCGCCACGGGCGATGGCAGCATTGATCTGGGCGTTTTCACGCAACTCGGCACTGATCGCCTCTGGCCCCAGGGCAGTACGCCGGGCTGCTTCACGCTCGCGCAAGCGCAGTTGCTGGGCGCGGGTCTCGGTCACCGCGCTAGCCTGATCGAACGCGGCCTGGAAGCGCTCGCGGTCAATACTCATCAACAGGTCGCCAGCCTTGACCTGCTGGTTGTCATGGACCTTCAGCTCGCGTACCCAGCCAGACACATCAGGCGCTATCACCACCACATCGGCGCGCACACGGGCATCGCGCGTCCATGGGGTGAGCATGTAGTACTGCCACAGCTGGTAGCCGGCCAACACGGCCAGGGCCACCACACACAGGGTCACCAGAGTACGTACGGCCGCACGCATCGAAACACTCCTTTATAAAGTTCCCAGCAGGCGTACCACCAGGAACAACACACAAACGAACAGCGCCGCGTCGAACAGCGCCTCATGCCAGATCCAGCGCCCCAACGGCGTGGCATGCACCACCAGGCGCAGCAGGCCGGTAAGCAGCAGCGCCAACAAGACATAAAGCAGAAACGGGCTGAGCAGCACACCGCCCACTTCCCACTCACGCAAACCCATGGGTGTCCTCCTGCCAGCGGCACCATTTGCCCCAGCTCTTCTGCAATTGCAGCACCGCCCCCTCGGCCAGCCGCAGCGGGTCGCTGGCTGGCAGCCGACGCAACGCTGCAATGAACTGCTCACTGGCAGCATCCAGCCGCTGCCCACGCCCGGCAGCCGGCCCTTTGGCCAACACTGCCTCCACTTGTTGAAGGTACTCGCGCTCGGCCGGCCCCAAAGGGGCCTGGGCGACCGCCAGGCACATGCGCAGGTGCACCAGTTCGTCGCCGATATCCAGCCCGTGTAGGCCGTCATCCCAGCGTTTGCGTTCACCTTCCGGTAATTCACTGGCATGCCGCGCCAGTTGCATCAGCCGGTCAGCCATGCGCCCGCCAAACCAGCTGTCAGCCCCGCGCAGATCGCGCCGAGTCAAGCGCACCAGGTCGTTCTGCGTTGCAGCACGCAAGCGCCGGCCCAGCCAGGCCGGGTGGCGGAACACCAGTAAGCGGAAGGCCATGACCGCTGCCGACACCCCCACCAGCATGGCCAGTGCACTGTTCAGCATGGTCGCCACGCCGAACTGCATGGCGTTGAGCGGCGACACCAGCACAATGAAGTGCAGACAATAGGAAGTGGCCGTAGCCCCGGTACGCGGATGGGCCATACCCAGTGCACCTAGAAACAGCGGCACGCCCATGCCCAGGCAGAGCATGGCGAAACTGCTCCATTGCGGCAGTATGATCTGCCCGACCAGAAACGCCGCCGGTACCGCCAGGAATATCCCGCGCAGGAAGCTCAGGCCGATCTGTGCGCCGTTCTCGCGACTGGCGAACAGGCTGCAGACCACGCAGGTCAATATCAATCCACCCGGGGCAGAAGGCCAGGCCGTGGCCAGCCAGAAGCCACTCATTACCAAAAAGGCCAGCGCGCTGCGCGAGCCGAACAGCAAGGCCAGCGACCAGTCACGGTGCGCGGCCAGCCCCTGGGACACGTCCTTGGGCGCCCTGCCCACCTCCACATCCTCAAGTGCTTGGGTGGCGGCCATGGCATAGTCCAGCAGCAGGGCCATGCGCGCCAGGCAGAAGTGTTCCGCCGAACTGATCTGCTCATCGTGTGCGGCATTCCAGATACGCTGACGCAACAACAACAGACTGGGCTGGTCGGGTTGATCCAGCAGCGCACGCACTTCCTGCAACCAGGGCGTCAGGTGCTCGACCTCACGCTCATCCAGTTGCCGCCACTGGCGGCGCACCGAACGGGAAATCCGCAGCAGCACCATCAGTTTCTGGCTAAGGCCACGAATGGCACGGGCACGTTGGCGCCCGCGATTGCCCTCGAACCAGGCATGTTCACGTTGGCTGTCGATGGCGACGATGCGTCCCAGGCTTTCCAGCAGGCCTTTGCGCGCCTCGTCCTCTCCGCCCAGCATGGCTCTGGCGGCCTGCAGGCCGTTCTGCCAGGCCTGCCGCGCCTGCCCGCCCAGTTGCTGCTCGACCCGCATGGGCCAGAGCAAGGCGCTGCTGGCTGTTGCGCAGAAAATACCCAGGCAGATCTCGGTACAGCGAGCCACGGCCTGGTCGAATACCTGCAGTGGATGGTCGATTGCCGGCAGTGCGATGATCGCTGCGGTGTAGCCGGCCAGCACGAAAGCATAGGCCCAGGCGCTGCGCAACTGGGTGGACGCGGCGGTACACAGGGCCAGCCACAGCGCCAAGGTAAGCAAAAACAGCCAGGGGGTCTGGGCGAACAGGCCGATGAACAGCACCGACATGACTGTGCCGACCAACGTGCCGGCCAACCGCGCCAAGCCTTTCTGCACCACCATGCCCGATAGCGGCTGGGCGACGATGAAAGCAGTCATCAATGCCCAGGAGGGTTGCTCCAGCCCCCAGCGCATTGCCAGCCACAACGCCAGGCCGCCACCGAGCAGGGTCTTGATGGCAAACTTGAGGGCGAGGCTGCTGGGAGCGAACAGGGCCTGAAAGGTGATGGGCACGAGGCGGACCTTGCGGGGAATGGTCTTACTGAAAAGATAGACAATGGTGGGAAGAATAAAGCGGAAACGATTAATTAGCTAGCTAATCATGTTTATTCGATTGCAGATTCGCCGCCGCTGCAAAAGGGGCCGACTCGGGCAATATAAAAAATGCAGGCAAAAAAATGGGCGACCGAAGTCGCCCTAAATGCCTTGCGTGCTCGTGTACCCGGAAGGTCAGCGCGGCTTGCGCTTGTTCGAGTCCTTCCAGATGAAAATGCCCAGACCGGCAAAGAAGGCAACCATCAACCCGACCGTTACCACACCGGCGATAACCACATTGTCGAAGAACATGCTGGCCTCCCCATTCGTTTGCCGTTGTCCGATGGGTGCAAGTTAACCAATGTGGAGGCGCGAAAAATTGATCAGAGTCAATGGCGCCCGGGGCCGGGCACACGAGGGGGGCGCAGGGTTGACCTGCGTCAAGTTTCAACGCTTCTTCGGCTTGCCCTTGGGCTTCTTTTTCTTGGTGGTACTCAATGGCAGGGCCTGCTCGAAAGCATTGCGCATTTCGTTCAGCCGCTTTTCCTTGAGGTCGTGGACGCGCTTGGCGCGTTCGGCCTCGAAATCGATGAGGTTGTCTTGGCTCATGGGGGGCTCGACGATCAACAGAGAATTGCATGATGAAGCCAGGCGCAGGCGCTGACCAGCCCCCTTATCAGACTTCGATGTCCACCAGCAGCCCTTGGCGTACATGCTCGCCCATCAATGGCGCTACCGGCACCGTGTTGTCGGCATTGACCTCGTCACCCGGGACGGCATCGTAGCGCTCGTGCTCGCCCTTTTGCCGGCGTTGCTGCTGGCGGCGCTGTTCATCGCGCAGCAACAATACCTGCTCTTGCGGGTCGCGCTGGCGCTTGAGGTCAATGGCACTTTCGCCGGATGCAGGCTGCGCCGGCACCACCGGTTTGATGTCAGGGGTTGGTTTGACCGGGTCCTGTTGCGAGGTGACCGGGGCGGCACTGAGCGGAATGATCGGCGGCAGCATGGACGTTCTCCTATGCCCCTGTATCGGCAGGCGCAGCTTTACCTTGATGTCATGGGCAACATTTACTCGGCTTCGTCACCAGGGTCGTCGTCGCCTGGCGGGCTGGCCTCGCTCCAGGGCCGCTTGTACACCTGCTGCCAAACTGCATCCATATGATCGCGCAATACCTGCGGCGCGGCCTTCAGCGAAGCGCTGTCCTCGCGCTCACCACCGACCGGTTCCTCCCCCGCCGGGGTGATCAGCGACTGGCCGGTAATGGTGTAAATGGCCTGCCCTTCACGCATCTCGATGGCGATATCATGCGGGTCGATACCGCCGCCGCAGAACGCATGGCTGGCCACCGTTACCTCGGCCACGCCATTCTTGTTCAGGTCGCTGACATCACTGACGTCATTATAGAAGTCCACGTCCAGGTCCAGCCCCGGGCAGGTGGTTTCCTGCTCGATCTGCCAGCGCGCCTTGAAGGTGTCGTTCTCGGCCGTGCGCCCGTACAAGGTGGCCTTGAGCACCACCCTGTCCACTTCCTGTTCGCTTTCAAGGTCGCTGGCCTGGCCATCGCTGCGGCTCAGAACCAGCAGCCCTTCTCCATCAACGTCACGAAAGTGCACACTCTTTATCGGCGTCTGCACGCCCAGCACCTCAAGCTGCTCCATCGGGATGGGGGGCAATGTCTCAAAGTTTTTCTGCTCACAGGCGCTCAGCAGCACCAGGCTGCCTACGGCTATCGAAGCGCTGATCCAGCGGTGCTTGGCAGACATGTTGATCCGGAGCCCTCGTCGGCGACCCTGTGCAGAGCGATGAAACGACTAGACTGTGCCTTTCGATACCTTTCGGTGCTATCGGCACTTTGGTCTGATCGGCCGATCCGTTAACATAATCGGCTTTTTCACCGCGGGAGTTCAGGCAGTATGGCGCAGCAGTATCAACCGGGGCAACGCTGGATCAGCGACAGCGAAGCAGAGCTCGGCCTGGGTACCATCCTGGCGCAGGATGGCCGCCTGTTGACCGTGCTCTACCCGGCCACTGGCGACACCCGCCAGTATTCCCTGCGCAACGCGCCGCTGACCCGCGTGCGCTTCTCGCCAGGTGACCAGATCACCCACTTCGAGGGCTGGAAGCTGACAGTGCGCGAGGTCGAGGACATCGACGGGCTGATGGTCTACCACGGCCTGGACGGGCAGAACCAGCCCCGCACCTTGCCCGAAACCCAGTTGTCGAATTTCATTCAGTTCCGCTTGGCCAGCGACCGCCTGTTCGCCGGGCAAATAGACCCACTGTCGTGGTTCAGCCTGCGCTACAACACCCTGCAGCACACCAGCAAGCAGATGCAGTCGGCACTGTGGGGTTTGGGCGGCTGCCGCGCACAGCCCATCGCCCACCAACTGCACATCGCCCGCGAAGTCGCCGACCGCAGCGCCCCGCGCGTTCTGCTGGCCGACGAAGTGGGCCTGGGCAAAACCATCGAAGCCGGCCTGGTCATTCACCGCCAGTTGCTGTCGGGTCGCGCCAGCCGCGTACTGATCCTGGTGCCGGAAAACCTCCAGCACCAGTGGCTGGTGGAAATGCGCCGGCGCTTCAATCTGCAAGTGGCGCTGTTCGACGCCGAGCGCTTCATCGAAAGCGACGCCAGCAACCCGTTCGAGGACGCCCAACTGGCGTTGGTTGCTCTGGAGTGGCTGGTCGACGACGAAAAGGCCCAGGACGCGCTGTTTGCCGCTGGCTGGGACCTGCTGGTAGTCGACGAAGCCCACCACCTGGTCTGGCACGAAGACCAGGTCAGCGCCGAATACGGCCTGGTCGAGCAACTGGCCCAAGTGATCCCGGGCGTACTGCTGCTCACCGCCACCCCCGAGCAGCTTGGCCAGGACAGCCACTTCGCCCGCCTGCGCCTGCTCGATCCCAACCGCTTTCACGACCTGGCCGCTTTCCGCGCCGAGAGCGAGCACTACCGCCCGGTAGCCGAGGCGGTGCAGGAACTGCTCGACGAGGGCCGCCTGTCGCCCAAGGCCCACGCCACCATCCAGGGCTTCCTGGGTGCCGAAGGCGAAGCCCTGCTGGCTGCGGTCAGCGACGGCGACACCCAGGCCAGCGCGCGGTTGATTCGCGAGTTGCTGGATCGCCACGGCACCGGCCGCGTACTGTTCCGTAACACCCGTGCGGCGATTCAGGGTTTCCCCGAGCGCCAGTTGCACCCCTACCCGCTGGCCACGCCCGAGCAGTACCGCGACCTGCCAGCCGGCGAGCACGCCGAGCTGTACCCGGAAGTCGCCTTCCAGGCCCAGGGTGAAGTAGCGGATGACGAGCGCTGGTGGCGTTTCGACCCGCGTGTCGACTGGTTGATCGACACCCTGAAGATGCTCAAACGCACCAAAGTGTTGGTGATCTGCGCCCACGCCGAAACCGCCATGGACCTGGAGGATGCCCTGCGCGTGCGCTCCGGCATCCCGGCCTCGGTGTTCCATGAAGGCATGAGCATCCTTGAGCGCGACCGCGCCGCTGCCTACTTTGCCGATGAAGAGTTCGGCGCCCAGGTACTGATCTGCTCGGAAATCGGCAGCGAAGGCCGCAACTTCCAGTTCGCCCATCACTTGGTGATGTTCGACCTGCCAGCGCACCCCGATCTGCTCGAGCAGCGCATCGGCCGCCTTGACCGGATCGGCCAAAAGCACACTATCCAGTTGCACATCCCGTACCTGCAGGACAGCCCGCAAGAGCGCCTGTTCCAGTGGTACCACGAAGGCCTCAACGCCTTCCTCAATACCTGCCCCACCGGCAATGCCCTGCAGCACCAGTTTGGCCCACGCCTGCTGCCGCTGCTCGAAGGCGGCGATCACAAGGCCTGGGATACCCTGGTGGCCGACGCCCGCGGCGAGCGCGAGCGACTGGAAGCCGAACTGCACACTGGCCGTGACCGTCTGCTGGAGCTCAACTCCGGCGGTGCCGGCGAAGGTCAGGCGCTGGTCGAGGCCATTCTCGAACAGGACGACCAGTTTGCCCTGCCGATCTACATGGAAACCCTGTTCGACGCCTTCGGCATCGACAGCGAAGACCATTCGGAGAACGCACTGATCCTCAAGCCGAGCGAGAAGATGCTGGATGCCAGCTTCCCGCTGGGCGACGAGGAAGGTGTGACCATCACCTACGACCGTGGCCAGGCGCTGTCGCGCGAGGACATGCAGTTCCTTACCTGGGAGCACCCGATGGTGCAGGGCGGCATGGATCTGGTGCTGTCAGGCTCGATGGGCAACACCGCCGTGGCGTTGATCAAGAACAAAGCGCTCAAACCAGGCACTGTACTGCTCGAACTGCTGTTCGTCAGCGAGGTGGTGGCACCCCGCAGCCTGCAACTGGGCCGCTACCTGCCGCCGGCGGCACTGCGCTGCCTGCTCGATGCCAACGGCAACGACCTGGCGTCACGCGTGGCCTTCGAAACCCTGAACGACCAGCTCGAGAGCGTACCGCGCGCCAGCGCCAACAAGTTCGTCCAGGCCCAGCGCGATGTGCTGGCCAAGCGTATCAGTGGCGGCGAAGAGAAGATTCTGCCAACCCACATTGAGCGCGTGGCCGAAGCCCAGCGCCGCCTGGCAGCCGAGGCTGACGAGGAGTTGGCGCGCCTGGTAGCGTTGCAAGCGGTCAACCCGAGCGTACGTGACAGCGAAATCGACGCCCTGCGCAAGCAACGCGAAGATGGCCTGGCGATGCTGGATAAAGCCGCCCTGCGCCTGGAAGCCATTCGCGTGCTGGTGGCTGGCTAACGCAGGCCCCTTGTGGGAGCGGGCACGCCCGCGAACACCGGCGAAGCCGGTGGCATCCATCGCAGTGGATGCTTCGCGGGCTCGCCCGCTCCCACAGGAAGGCATCAAGGCCCCAAATTTATTCCTCACTGCGATTGAAGTTATAACCAAATCGTAGAAATCATTGTGCCATTAGTCAGGAAGGCTTAAATAGTCCTTCCTATACTGCCTCTGGGCAGTCTGCACGGGTTGTAGCGCAGACGAGTGAAGACTCGACCAAGAGGCATTCCATGGAATGGCTGGGGCTACAACTGTTCGCCGATCTTCCCGCAACCGGGCGTATCGTCATAGACTGCCGTCATGAACCGCTCCTGGTTCTGCTCGCCTATTTCGTTGCTTGCGCGGCCTGTTTCGCCACCCTCGGCATGGCCGAACGCCAGTCCCACAGCGACGACCCCACCGCCCACCGGCAATGGAACATGCTTGGAGCCTGCTGCCTGGCAGGCGGCATATGGGCCATGCACTTCATCAGCATGCTGGCCTTTCGGGCTCCGGTAGAAGTGCACTACGACCCATCCCTGACCATTCTTTCGCTACTCATCGCACTGGGCGTGGCCTGGCTGGCCATGCACAGCCTGGAACGAAGCAAGATGCGTGCGCCCCACTTTGTGCCAAGCGCAGCGCTGATCGGGCTGGGCATCATCCTCATGCATTTTGTCGGCATGGCTGCGATGGAAACGGGGGCCCGCCAGTACTACCAGACCGGCTTGCTACTTGCCTCTGCCGCCATTGCCCTGCTTACCGCCCTGACCGCGCTGTACCTGGCCAGCTACTTGCGCAATGGCAGCGGCACCCTTTACCAGACCATGAAATACGGCGCCAGCCTGGTGATGGCCGGCGGCATCGTCGCCACTCATTTCACCGCGATGTCGGCCATGACCCTGGTTATCCCTGCCGATACCGCACTGCGCCTGCCGTCTGGCGACAACAGCCTGCAGCTGGGACTGGGCATTGGCTTCATCACCCTGCTGATCAGTGGCGCCAGCATCAGCGCCGCACTGGCCGACAAAAAGTTGCAAAGCAAGGAGCACGACCTGCGCCGGGTCAGCGTACTGCTCAGCCAACTGGACCAGGCCCGCGCTTCGCTGCAGCAGGCGGCGAACTACGATGCCCTGACCAACCTGCTCAACCGCCGTGGGTTCAACCAGGTATTCGCCGATTGCCTGGTCGAACATCAGGCCAGCGCAAACCGCCTGGCCGTGATGTTCCTCGATATCGACCATTTCAAGCGCATCAACGACAGCCTCGGCCACGACGCCGGTGACGAACTGCTCAAGGTGATCGCCAACCACATCAAGGCTGCTACCCGCAGCCACGACCTGGTTGCACGCTTTGGTGGCGACGAGTTCTGTGTGGTCACCAGCCTGAACAGCCGCGACGAAGCCCGACACCTGGCCCAGCGCATCATGCAACGGATGAAAGAACCCATCGACCTTGGCGGGCGGCACATGGTCATGACCACCAGCATTGGTATAAGCATCTTCCCGGACGATGGCGGCACAGCCGAAGAGCTGCTCAAGCATGCCGACCTGGCCCTCTACCAATCCAAGGACAACGGCCGCAACAGCCTGAATTTCTTCAATGACAGCCTGAAGGCCCGCGCGTCGATCGCCTTGCAACTGGAAGAAGAGCTGCGCCTGGCCCTGCTCGAAGAACGCGGGCTGTGTGTGCACTACCAGCCGATCTTCGACCTGCGTAGTGGGCAAGTGGCCAAACTGGAAGCGCTGGTACGCTGGCAGCATCCTCAACACGGCCTGCTAGGGCCCGACCGCTTTGTCGGCATTGCCGAAGCCAACGGCCTGATCATCGACCTGGACCTGTGGGTGCTGCGCCACGCCTGTGTCGACCTGGCACTCTTGCAGCGCCACGGCCATGGCAAGGTCAAGGTCACGGTCAATTGCTCGGCAGTCACCCTCAGCCACGATGAACTGCCCAACGAAGTTGAAAAGGCGCTGTTCCACGCCGGCCTTGCGCCGCACCACTTGGAGCTGGAAGTGACCGAGAACGCCCTGGTGGGCGATATCCAGCGCACGGTCAGCCTGCTCAAACGCGTCCGGGCCTTGGGGGTGGCACTTTCGATCGACGATTTTGGTACCGGCTACTCGTCACTGGCCTACCTCAAGCGCCTGCCGCTGGATGTGCTGAAGATCGACCGCACCTTCCTGCAGGATGTACCGGGCAGCCAGAAAGACCGCGAAATTGTCCAGGCAATCATCGCCATGGCGCATACCCTGCACCTGCAGGTAGTCAGCGAGGGCGTGGAAACCGCCGAACAGCAGGCTTTCCTGGAAAGCCATGGCTGCGACTACCTGCAGGGCTACCTGTTGGGGCGCCCCGTTCCGCTGACCGAGTTGCGGCCACTGCTAGAGCGGTTGCAGCACCAGAGCGGCCGGATTACACCTTGTTGCGATACAGCTCTACCAGGGTCGCCGGATCTTTTTGCAGGTAACCCTGGCTACCGTGCAGCCGCATCAGTTGCGCGGCAAGGCCACTGAGTGGCGTTGCCGAGCCTTGCTCGCGGGAAAACTTGACTGCGCCATCAAGGTCCTTGAGCAGCGTGCGTACGTGCCACTTGATTGGCTCGAAGCGGCTCTCTGCCATTTGCGGCGCAAGAATCTGCAATGGCTTGGAATCGGCAAAACCACCGGCCAGCGCTTCAGCGATCAGCGTCGCGTCCACGCCCGACTGTTCGGCCAGTGCCACCACTTCTGCAATTACCAGGGCATTGCACGCTACGATCATCTGGTTGCAAGCCTTGGTCACCTGGCCAGCGCCTACTGCCCCCATATGTGTCACGCGCTGACCAAGCACCTGCAGTACCGGGCGTGCACGCTGCAAGTCGGCCGCTTCACCGCCAACCATGATCGCCAGCGTGCCCGCCTCGGCACCGGGGGTACCGCCAGATACCGGTGCATCCAGCCAGGCCATGCCGCACAGTGCTGCCAGTTCGGCAGCCATTTCACGGGTGGCGGTGGGTTCCAGGCTGGAGAAATCGATCAGCAACTGGCCACTGCGCCCGCCTTGGGCAATGCCTTGCTCGCCGAACACCACTTCACGCACCACCGCCGTGTCGGCCAGGCAGAGTAGAACCATGTCGCTGTCACGGCACAATTCGGCCGGGCTGCCGGCCAGGCGCGCGCCAGCAGCGACCAGGGCGGCGCACTTGTCCGGGCTGCGGTTCCAAACCGTGAGCGGATAACCCGCTGCCAGCAGGCGGCGGCACATGGGCAGGCCCATCAGGCCGATGCCGGCGAATCCAAGCGAAGGTAGTGCAGTGCTCATTGATAAACTCCTGACTGATTCGAACATTTCCCAGGCTGGCTAGGATCCCGTTGGCGCCTGACAGAACGGCGGCCACATTACGCATCCCGTAAACTGTTACCGCCACGCCGAATTGTTACTTCCCTCTACCCGCCTTGATTACTTTCAAGCACCAAAACGGAGCTGATGCGTACTTTTGCGCACCAAAAAAGATCACGCCTCTTCCTGGCACTTCACCTGAATCACGATGAACGGTGAAACCACCACCGCCCAGATCTCTGGGTCGCGGCTTTGCAGGTCCAATGCCTGCTCGGCCGACACCGGCCCAACAGTGCCATCACTACGCCACTTGGCGAAGATCTCGCTGCGATTCTCGGCCATCGCCTCGGCAACGGCGATCAGGTCAAGGCTGGGGTCGACCCAAATCAGGTCACCCTTGGCCCAAAAACGCTCCAACGCTTTCCACTCGATGATTGCCGTCTCGCCAAGCAATTTGGCATAGAGGGTGCTTGTTTGATCAGTCATGGGTGGTATCCGCAAAAAATCGGTCAATAAAAAGGCCGGCATTTTTGCAGAAAAACCCGGTTTCAAATATGTAATTTGGTCGATTGGCCCCGAAGTTGTGGGACGGGGCCGCAGATGCAGGCAGTTTGATGGCGCCTTTCTGTATCTTTCTGTCGATCAAGCGACAACGCAGGAAAGACGCACTTTTCGACCGCTTTTCAAGCGCTCGAACAGCGCTCTACACTGTACCGGTACAGTTCCGGGACATGTTCCGGGGGAAGGTGGGCTAGCGCGTTGGCATGGCCACGCCGCAAATCCCGCCCGGTCTGTAGCCCTGGCCGCCAGGACTATAAGAATTACAACAGAATGAGTGGAGCACTATGATCAAGATTTCCAAGCTGTTCGCCGCAATGGTTCTGGCCGGGGTAGCCAGCCATTCGTTTGCCGCCGATACCATCAAGATCGGGATTGCAGGTCCCAAGACCGGCCCTGTCACCCAGTATGGCGACATGCAGTTCATCGGCGCCAAGCAAGCCATCAAGGATATCAACGCCGCGGGCGGCGTAGATGGCAAGATGCTCGAAGCCAAGGAATACGACGACGCCTGCGACCCTAAACAGGCCGTGGCAGTCGCCAACAAAGTGGTCAACGACGGCGTCAAGTTCGTGGTCGGCCACCTGTGCTCCAGCTCCACCCAGCCAGCGTCCGACATCTACGAGGACGAAGGCGTGATCATGATCACCCCCGCCGCCACCAGCCCGGAAATCACCGCCCGTGGCTACCAGCTGATCTTCCGCACTATCGGTCTGGATAGCGCCCAGGGCCCGGCTGCCGGCAACTACATCGCCGACCACGTCAAACCGAAGGTCGTTGCCGTTCTGCACGACAAGCAGCAGTACGGTGAAGGCATCGCCACCGCAGTCAAGCAAACCCTTGAGAAGAAAGGCACCAAAGTGGCCGTCTTCGAAGGCCTGAATGCCGGTGACAAGGACTTCTCCTCGATCATCCAGAAGCTCAAGCAGAACAATGTCGACTTCGTCTACTACGGCGGCTACCACCCAGAGCTGGGTCTGATCCTGCGCCAGGCTCAAGAGAAAGGCCTGAAAGCCAAGTTCATGGGTCCGGAAGGTGTGGGTAACGACTCCATTTCGCAGATCGCCCAGGGCGCTTCCGAAGGCCTGCTGGTCACCCTGCCGAAGTCGTTCGACGCTGACCCGGAGAACAAGAAGATCGTCGACGCCATCAAGGCTGACGGCAAGGACCCGAGTGGCCCGTTCGTATTCCCTGCCTACTCGGCTGTCGAGCTGATCGCTCAAGGCATCAAGAAAGCCGGTTCCGAAGATACCGACAAGGTGGCCAAAGCCATCCACGAAGGCACCTTCAAGACCCCGACCGGTGACCTGTCGTTCGACGATAAAGGCGACCTGAAAGACTTCAAGTTCGTGGTCTACGAATGGCACTTCGGCAAGCCGAAGACCGAAGTCTCCCCTCAGTAACTGCGTGACTAATAGCTGACCTACGAGCCCACTGTGCGAGCAGTGGGCTTCGTTTTATGAGGTTCATGGGCCCCTCCCCGCGATCCGGGGGCGGGCTCACCTGAAAATCTTAAAACCGTCATCCGCGGTTTCCTGGCCGTACCCCTGCCAGTGAAATGCAAATCAGGTTTTTAGGAGCGCTGTAATGCCTGAGATCTACCATTTCTTCCAACAACTGGTTAATGGATTGACCATCGGCAGCACCTATGCCTTGATCGCCATCGGCTACACGATGGTGTACGGCATCATTGGCATGATCAACTTCGCCCACGGCGAGGTGTACATGATCGGTTCCTACGTGGCCTTCATCGCCCTGGCGGGCCTGGCCATGATGGGTATCCATTCGCTGCCGATCCTGATGACCGTCGCCTTCGTCGCGACGATCTTCGTCACCAGTGCCTATGGCTACAGCATCGAACGGGTTGCCTACCGCCCCCTGCGCAACAGCAACCGTCTGATCCCGCTGATTTCCGCCATCGGCATGTCGATTTTCCTGCAGAACACGGTCTTGCTTTCGCAGGACTCCAAGGACAAGTCCATCCCCAACCTGATCCCCGGGAGTTTCTCCTTCGGACCAGGCGGTGCTGAAGAAGTACTGATCAGCTACATGCAGATCCTGGTGTTCGTCGTCACCCTGGTGGCCATGACACTGCTCACCCTGTTCATCTCTCGTTCCCGCCTGGGCCGCGCCTGCCGTGCCTGTGCAGAGGACATCAAGATGGCCAACCTGCTGGGCATCAACACCAACAACATCATCGCCCTCACCTTCGTCATCGGGGCCGCCCTGGCTGCCGTGGCGGCCGTGCTGCTGAGCATGCAGTACGGGGTGATCAACCCCAACGCCGGTTTCCTGGTGGGCCTGAAAGCCTTCACCGCAGCAGTGCTGGGGGGCATCGGCAGTATTCCGGGCGCCATGCTCGGTGGGCTGGTGCTGGGTGTAGCCGAAGCGTTTGGCGCCGACATCTTCGGCGACCAGTACAAGGACGTAGTGGCATTCGGCTTGTTGGTTCTTGTCCTGCTATTCCGGCCGACCGGCATCCTGGGCCGCCCGGAGGTTGAAAAAGTATGAACAGAAATCTCAAACAGGCGTTCTTCAGCGCCTTGCTGGTCTGGGCCGTGGCCTTCCCGGTGCTGGGCCTGAAACTGAGCATCGACGGCATCAGCCTGGTCGTACACAGCCAGGGCTCGTTCACCATCAGCATCATCGCCGTGTGTTCGGTGCTGATGTTCCTGCGCGTGTTGTTCGACAAGCAGTGGAGTTCGGTGATGGGCCGCCGTTCGGATCGCAAGCTGATCCCCCCGGCAGTCAGTAACTACCTCACCCTGCCCAAAACCCAGCGCTATGTCATCATCGGGTTGATCGTGGTGGCACTGGTATGGCCGTTCTTCGGCTCTCGTGGTGCGGTCGACATTGCCACGCTGATCCTGATCTACGTGTTGCTGGGCCTGGGCCTGAACATCGTGGTCGGTCTGGCGGGCCTGCTCGACCTCGGCTACGTGGGCTTCTATGCCGTCGGGGCCTACAGCTACGCGATGCTCTCGCATTATCTGGGCTGGAGCTTCTGGGTGTGCCTGCCGATTGCCGGCCTGATGGCTGCCACATTCGGCTTCCTGCTCGGCTTCCCGGTGCTGCGCCTGCGCGGTGACTACCTGGCGATCGTGACACTCGGCTTCGGCGAGATCATCCGCCTGTTCCTGCGTAACCTCACCGACTGGACCGGCGGCCCCAACGGCATCAGCAACATCCCCAAACCGGAACTCTTCGGCCTGACCTTCGAACGCCGTGCAGCCGAGGGCATGCAGACTTTCCACGAGTACTTCGGGCTGCCATACAACTCGATCAACAAGGTCATCTTCCTGTACCTGGTGGCTCTGCTGCTGGCCCTGCTGGCGTTGTTCGTGATCAACCGCCTGCTGCGCATGCCGATCGGTCGTGCCTGGGAAGCACTGCGTGAAGATGAGATCGCCTGCCGTGCACTGGGCCTGAACCCGACCGTGATCAAGCTCTCAGCATTCACCTTGGGCGCCTGCTTCGCCGGTTTCGCCGGCAGCTTCTTCGCCGCGCGCCAAGGCCTGGTGACGCCGGAGTCGTTCACCTTCATCGAGTCGGCGATCATCCTCGCCATCGTCGTGCTTGGCGGCATGGGCTCACAACTGGGCGTGATTCTCGCGGCCATCGTGATGATCCTGCTGCCAGAGCTGATGCGTGAGTTCAGCGAATACCGGATGCTGATGTTCGGTGCGTTGATGGTGTTGATGATGATCTGGCGTCCGCAAGGCCTGCTGCCTATGCAACGTCCACAGATGGAGCTGCCCCGATGAGCCGCGAAATTCTGCAAGTCAGCGGCCTGAGCATGCGCTTTGGCGGCTTGTTGGCGGTCAACGGCGTGGGCCTGACCGTCAAGGAGAAACAGGTAGTGGCGCTGATCGGCCCGAACGGCGCCGGCAAGACCACCGTGTTCAACTGCCTGACCGGCTTTTACAAGCCCAGCGGCGGCACCATCCTGCTCGATGGCCAGCCGATCCAGGGCCTGGCCGGCCACCAGATTGCCCGCAAGGGCGTGGTGCGAACCTTCCAGAACGTGCGCCTGTTCAAGGAAATGACCGCGCTGGAAAACCTGCTTATCGCCCAGCACCGCCACCTCAACACCAACTTCTTCGCCGGCCTGTTCAAAACCCCGGGTTTCCGCCGCAGCGAGAAGGAAGCCCTGGAGCGTGCGCAGTACTGGCTGGAGAAGGTCAACCTCACCGAGTTCGCCAACCGCACCGCCGGCACCCTTGCCTACGGCCAGCAGCGTCGCCTGGAAATTGCCCGCTGCATGATGACCCAACCACGCATCATCATGCTGGACGAACCTGCCGCAGGCCTTAACCCGAAAGAAACCGAAGACCTCAAGGCCCTGATCGCCTACCTGCGTGAGTCGCACAGCGTTACCGTGCTGCTGATCGAGCACGACATGAAGCTGGTGATGAGCATCTCTGACCATATCGTGGTCATCAACCAGGGCACCCCCCTGGCCCACGGCACGCCGGAAGAGATCCGCGATAACCCTGATGTGATCAAAGCCTACCTGGGGGAAGCGTAAATGCTGAAGTTTGAAAACGTTTCCACCTTCTATGGCAAGATCCAGGCGCTGCACAGCGTCAACGTGGAGATCAACCAGGGCGAAATCGTCACCCTGATCGGCGCCAACGGTGCCGGCAAGTCGACCTTGCTCATGACCCTGTGCGGCTCGCCGCAGGCGCACAGTGGCAGCATCAAGTACCTGGGTGAAGAACTGGTCGGCCAGCCGTCCTCGCACATCATGCGCAAAAGCATCGCCGTTGTGCCGGAAGGCCGCCGCGTGTTTGCCCGCCTGACCGTCGAGGAAAACCTGGCAATGGGTGGTTTCTTCACCGACAAGGGCGACTACCAGGAGCAACTGGACAAGGTGTTGCAACTGTTCCCGCGCCTGAAGGAGCGCTACATGCAGCGTGGCGGCACCATGTCCGGCGGCGAGCAGCAAATGCTCGCCATCGGCCGGGCGCTGATGAGCAAGCCCAAGCTGCTGCTGCTCGACGAGCCTTCGCTGGGCCTGGCGCCGATCATCATCCAGCAGATCTTCGACATCATCGAACAGCTGCGCCGCGATGGCGTGACGGTGTTCCTGGTGGAGCAGAACGCCAACCAGGCGCTGAAGATCGCTGACCGGGCTTATGTGCTGGAGAATGGTCGGGTGGTGATGCAGGGTACGGGGGAAGCACTGTTGACCGACCCGAAAGTACGCGACGCGTACCTGGGGGGTTGAATGAAAAAGGGCCTTCGGGCCCTTTTTTCTGCCTGCAGGACGTGTATCGTGGCCAGCTCTTTGGCAAAGATTCCCGGAGCCCGCCCCATGCGCCTCACCCCTACCCTGCTGCTCAGTGCCCTGCTGCCCCTGTTCGCTGGCTGCCAGTTACTGGCCGAGCAGCCCCGTGACCCGAACATCGGCACCACGCGCATGCAGGGCGAACTGAGCGCCAATGGCGGCCGCCTGTTGTTCAAGCCCTGCAGCGAAGCACGCCGCTTCGTGATCAATGACGTCGCCGGCACCGGCATCCTGCCGGAGGCCGCCAACCTGGCCAAGGACGCCAACGCCAAGTTGTTCGCCGACGTGCGCGGTCGCCTCACTGGCGCCAAGCAGGCCGACAACGACGGCCAGCTGGAGGTCAGCCGCCTGTACCGCCTGGAACCCTCCACCCGCGCTTGCGACGACCCCAACTTCAAGCAGCTGACCCTGCGCGCCAACGGTCATGAACCGGACTGGGACATCAAAGCCAGCGGCAAGGGCATGGTCATCGAGCGAATCGGCCAGCCCCCCCTGCCCTTGCCGTTCCTGGAAGAAGAAGTACCCGGTGGTGGCTTGACCCTGACCAGCGAAGCCAACGGCCAGCACGTGGAACTGTGGGTCGCTCCGCAGCGCTGTGCAGATATCGCCACTGGCGCCATCCACCACCTGCGCGCCGAACTGCGCATCGACGGCAAGACCTTGCAGGGCTGTGCTTACTACGGCGGCGCACGCGACAACTGATCACCGGGCGTTTTTATCCTGCCAGTAGGGGCAGCGAACAGCTTATACTTGGCGGTTTGTGTAAAGCCGCCGGCCGCCCATGGCCGGGATACTGGACCCTGCCATGCTACGAATCACCGAACTGAAGCTGCCCCTGGACCATCCTGACGAAGCGTTGCGCGAAGCCATCGTCCAGCGCCTGGGCATCCGCGACGAGCAACTGCTCAGCTTCAACCTGTTCAAGCGCAGCTACGATGCGCGCAAGAAGAACAGCGAACTGCTGTTCATCTACACCATCGACCTGGAAGCCAGCAACGAGGCCGAGCTGCTCAGCAAGTTCGCTGATGATCGCAACATCGGCCCTGCGCCAGATGTCACCTACAAGTTCGTCGGCCAGGCCCCGGCAGGCCTGCAGGAGCGCCCGATCGTGGTCGGTTTCGGCCCGTGCGGCATCTTTGCCGGCCTGTTGCTGGCACAGATGGGCTTCAAGCCGATCATCCTCGAACGCGGCAAGGAGGTTCGCCAGCGCACCAAGGACACCTGGGGTCTGTGGCGTAAAAGCGTACTCAACCCTGAGTCCAACGTGCAGTTCGGTGAAGGCGGCGCCGGCACCTTCTCCGACGGCAAGCTCTACAGCCAGATCAAGGACCCGCAACACCACGGCCGTAAAGTGCTGGAAGAATTCGTCAAGGCCGGTGCGCCGGACGAAATCCTGTACATCAACAAGCCGCACATCGGCACCTTCCGCCTCACCGGCATGGTCGAACAGATGCGCCAGGACATGATCGCCCTGGGAGCCGAAGTGCGCTTCCAGGAAAAGGTCACCGACCTGTTGATCGAAGATGGCCAACTGACCGGTGTCGTGCTTGAGAGCGGCGAACAGCTGCACTCTCGCCATGTGGTATTGGCCCTGGGCCACAGCGCCCGCGACACCTTCCGCATGTTGCATGCCAAAGGTGTCTACATGGAAGCCAAGCCGTTCTCGGTGGGCTTCCGTATCGAGCACCCACAAACGCTGATCGACAAGGCACGCCTGGGCAAGTACGCCGGCCACCCGAAACTGGGTGCTGCCGATTACAAGCTGGTGTATCACGCCAAAAATGGCCGCTCGGTGTACAGCTTCTGCATGTGTCCGGGTGGCACCGTGGTCGCGGCCACCAGCGAGCCAGGCCGAGTCGTCACCAACGGCATGAGCCAGTATTCGCGTAACGAGCGCAATGCCAACTCCGGCATCGTCGTCGGCATCGACCCCGAGCGCGACTACCCGGGTGGCCCGTTGGCCGGTATCGAACTGCAGGAGCGCCTGGAAGCGCACGCCTATGTAATGGGCGGCAGCAACTACCAGGCACCGGCGCAACTGGTGGGTGACTTTGTCGCCGGCCGGCCCTCCACCGCACTGGGCAGTGTCGAGCCGTCCTACAAGCCAGGTGTGACCTTGGGAGACCTGGCACCGAGCCTGCCGGACTTCGCCATCGAGGCGATCCGTGAGGCACTGCCGGCGTTCGACCGGCAGATCAAGGGCTATAACCTGCATGATGCGGTGTTGACCGGAATCGAGACGCGTACCTCGTCGCCACTGCGGATTACCCGGGGTGAGGATTACCAGAGCCTGAACCTCAAGGGGCTGTTCCCGGCGGGTGAAGGGGCTGGGTATGCGGGCGGGATCCTGTCAGCCGGTGTGGATGGTATTCGTATCGCCGAGGCGGTGGCGCGGGATATGCTCGGCCTCTGACTCTTTATCGACTGACAGGGCCTCTTCGCGGGTAAACCCGCTCCTACACGGAACAATGGTCCCCTGTAGGAGCGGGTTTACCCGCGAAAGGGCCCGGTCCGGCATCAGTCTATTCCAGCACCTACTCCAGACTTCCCCTCCCCCACCCTTCCCCAAATCCATCTAGGCTTGCCCTAGGCCTGCCAGCAACAACATATAACAAAAACGAATATGTTTTTTGTTTTAAGGAACATCATCACAGACTAGGGTGTACGCCCGTACCCTTCGTAAACTGCTCATGGAGAGCCTACAGCCCGTGCGTAGCCTGTTTACCCGTTTCTTCCAGCTCGAAGCTGCCAGCGGCCTGCTGCTGATCGCTGCCGCCGTTCTGGCCCTGATCATCAACAACTCGCCGCTGTCCTACCTGTACAACGGCTTGCTCGACGTACCCGTCGCCGTTCAGGTCGGCGCGCTTAACATCGCCAAGCCATTGCTGCTGTGGATCAACGACGGCCTGATGGCCCTGTTCTTCCTGCTCATCGGCCTGGAGGTCAAACGCGAGGTGGTCGACGGACACCTGTCCAAGCCCTCACAAGTAATCCTGCCTGCCACCGCTGCCGTGGGCGGCATGGTGGTGCCAGCGCTGATCTACTGGTTCATCAACCGTGACAACCCTGCAGCCGTGGCCGGCTGGGCAATCCCTACCGCCACCGACATCGCCTTCGCCCTCGGTGTCCTGGCCCTGCTCGGCAAACGCATCCCCGTGTCACTGAAGTTGTTCCTGATGACCCTGGCGATCATCGACGACCTGGGTGCGATCATTGTCATCGCCCTGTTCTACTCCGGCACCCTGTCGAGTGTGTCGCTGCTGCTGGCTGCAGCCTGCCTGGTGGTGCTGGTGGCGATGAACCGGCTTGGCGTGGTCAAGCTCGGCCCCTACATGATCGTTGGTCTGATCCTGTGGGTATGCGTGCTCAAGAGTGGCGTGCATGCCACCTTGGCCGGTGTCGCACTGGCCTTGTGCATTCCGCTGCGTACACGCAATGCTGAATCGTCGCCTCTGCTGGCGCTGGAACACGCCCTGCACCCTTGGGTGGCCTATGCCATCCTGCCACTTTTCGCCTTCGCCAATGCCGGCGTTTCTCTGACAGGCATGACCTTAGACAGCTTCACCCACCCGGTGCCGATGGGCATCACGGTCGGCCTGTTGCTAGGCAAGACCGTAGGGGTTTTCGGCCTGACCTGGGTGGCGGTCAAGCTACGCCTGGCCGCACTGCCGGCAGGTGCTGGTTGGGGGCAAATATTGGGGGTAGCGATACTCTGCGGCATTGGCTTCACCATGAGCCTGTTCGTTGGCTCGCTCGCTTTCGCCCCGGGTAGCAGCGAGTACGCCGGCATGGACCGCATGGGCATTCTTACTGGTTCGTTCTTTGCCGCAGTGATCGGCTACGCCGTCACCGCAATGGCCAGCCGCAAAACCAGCGTTGCCTGACTTGGCTGAAGCATGAAAAAACCCCGACTGGCAGCAGCCATGTCGGGGTTTTGTTTTACTGCGCTACGGTCAGTGCGAAACGCGGCTGGTACCGTCCACAGTCATGATGCGCACGCGGTCGCCAACACGGAAGATTTCGTTCTCCTGCACGGCCTGCACATAGGCGCGCATGCTGCCATCATCTTCACGAACGGTAATTTCGACGCCTTGGGTACGGGTCAGGCCTTCTTCTGCTGCGGAACCCGCCAAGCCACCGGCTACGGCACCGATCACGGCGGCCACGATGCTGCCACGACCACCACCCACAGCGCTGCCGGCTACGCCACCCACGATGGCACCAGCACCGCCGCCAATCGGGGTCTTGGTGCCCTCGATCTTGACCGGACGCAGGGATTCGATGGTGCCCATACGCACGGTTTGCACGCGGCGGGCTTCGTCACGGGAGTAGCTGTCACCGGTCAAGCTCGAGGCACAGCCCCCCAGCAGCAGCGACATGGTGGTAAAGGTCGCCACCAGCAAAGCGGATTTACGCATGGGTAAAGTCTCCATAAGTCAGGTGCTCATTAGACGCTGCACATTGACGGCTGTCACGGTACAAACGTAATAAAATTGTTTTCATTCAGCCGGGGTACAGCCTGCCGGGCTGTGTCGAAGGCCTTTCAAGTGAGACCAAGAATAGCCATGGATTACTTCATCGTCGTGGTCACCACCGTTACGGGACTGTATTTCCACTGGTGGCTATATGTGCGCATGCGCCGCTGGATGGACCGTGACCTGGCATTGTCGCTGGCAGGGGCTGATCCTGAAAAGCGCGCGTTCATGCTGGAAAGGTTGGCGCAGGCGCGGCAGGAGAAAGTGGGGCGTAAGCAACTGGCGGAGTGGTTGGAGCGCGAGGCGGCGGGATATCCGGGGTAGCTTGATCGATGGCTGGGGCCGCTTGGCGGCCCCAGTTACTCAGGGCGCCAGCCGCTCTCTCAGCCACTGCCCATCCACCAGCCGATAGTTCAACCGGTCATGCAGGCGGCTTGCGCGCCCCTGCCAGAACTCGATGCGCTCGGGCAACAAACGGTATCCCCCCCAATGCTCAGGGCAGTGCGGCTGGGTGTCGGAGAATCGCGCTTCGGTGGCCTTTACCAGGCCCTCCAGCTCCTCACGCCCGGCAATCACGCGGCTCTGTGGCGAGGCCCAGGCCCCCAGGCGGCTGCCCAGCGGGCGTACCTGGTAATAGGCATCCGACTCCTGTGCCGTAACCTTCTGCACACGGCCTTCGATGCGTACCTGCCGCTCCAGCGCTGGCCAGAAGAAGGTCATTGCAGCAAAGGGGTTGGCTTGCAGTTGCTGGCCCTTGGCGCTGTCATAGTTGGTGAAGAAGGTGAACCCCTGCTCGTCGAGCCCCTTCAACAGCAATACACGGCAATGCGGGCGACCTTCGCCGTCCACCGTGGCCAAGGTCATGGCGTTGGCTTCCACCGGTACCTGCTCGGTTTTCACCGCATCGGCGAACCACTGTTGGAACAGGGCGAACGGCTCCCCAGGTGCCTGGGCTTCGGTCAGGCCATCACGGGTGTAGTCGCGGCGCATATCGGCCAGGGATTGGGTCATTACTGCGGTTCCTTGACGATCAGTTGGTCTTCGCAGGGCTGTTGGCAGCTACTTTCTTGTCAATAGTAGCTTTTTTGGCTGCTGACTTGGCCGGTGCAGCTTTCTTCTTGGCTGCAGTCTTCGCAGGTGTCTTGGCCTTGGCTACAGGTTTCTTCGCCGCAGTTTTGGCAGCCGGCTTGCTGCCAGCGGCCTTGGCGGCTGGCGCCTTGGCATCCTGCACTGCCACCATCGAGGCTGGGGCGGGTGCCGAGGTGGCCTGCTGGTATTTGGCCAAGAGTGCGACCATGGTGTTCTGTGGGGTCAGCAACATTTCCACCCGGCGGTTCAGGGCGCGCCCCTCGGCACTGTCGTTGGCAGCGCGCGGCATCACCGAGCCCATGCCCTTGAGGGTCAGGCGGTCACGCTGCAGGCCACTGAGGCGGAAGATGGCCGATACCGACGCGGCGCGCTCCAGGCTGAGCTTCTGGTTGACAACGGCGGCGCCGCTGCTGTCGGCATGGCCCAGTACCAGCACGGCAGTTTTGGGGTCGCCTTCGACAGTCTTGGCGACGCGGGTAATCGGGCCCAGGGACATGGGCAGCAGCATGTTCGGGCGATCAGGATTGTACGAGCTGTCCACCGGCAGGGTTACCGCCAGCACATTGTCGCGACGCTCCAGCTCCAGCTTGCTGTCCTTGATCGCTTCACGCAGCTTGGGCTCGTATTCGTCCAGCCAGGCCTGGGTGGCCTTCTGGTCAATCTTCGGCACCACCGGTCCCTTGGCTTGCTTGTCCTCACCACCAAACGGCCACCACCAGCGGCTGGCGCTTTCGGATTTGGCATCGGCTTTGGCCACCTTTTCAGTGACGGCTGACTTCACTTGCTGCTCGGCAACCTTGTCCGAACCGAAAGGCCACCAGCTGGAACCACCTTCCTTGGAGCCGTCCGGGGAGTGGCTGGCGCAGCCGGTAACGGCGGTCAGGCACAGGGCGAGTGCTAAGGTTTTATGTGAAGACATCAGCGATACACCATGAAATAGAAAGATATTTTGCCTACGAACTTCAGGCGTTGGCATTGAGGATAGTCAAAGGGGTGTGGCAATACCCGCATTACCCGATCAAAGGCAACTGGCAAGAACGCGTACCAGTTTCTGGGCCCGTGGATCCATCAGCACGTAAGGGCCGAGGGTATTGACCACAAAACCGAAGGCCACATCATGCTCCGGGTCGGCAAAACCAACCGAACCACCGGCGCCGGGGTGACCAAAGGCGCGGGCGCCGAGGCCAAATGTGGCATTCGCCACATGGGGCTGGTCGAGCATGCAGCCCAGGCCGAAACGGGTCTGGGTGAGCAAGGTACGGTCCTGGCCGAGGCTATGCTCGCGGGTCAGCTCATCGAGCAGTTCGGATTCAAGCAGGCTGCCGTCCAGCAGCCCGGCATAGAACCCCGCCAGGCTGCGTGCGTTGCCATGGCCATTGGCAGCTGGCTGCTGCATGCGCCGCCATTCCGGTTTGTTGGTGCTGGTCAGTATCGCGGGCGGGTTGGTAAAGGCCCGGGTCGACAGGGCCTCAGGCTCGCGCATGGTCACCTGCAGCAAGCGTTGCGCTGCGGCATCTCCAGCATTGCCTTTGCCACGGGCGATATGCGCGACGCGGTGAAACTCTTCGTCAGCCAGGCCAACATGGAAATCCAGCCCCAACGGACGGGCGGTGCGGGCCACGATCGAGTCGCCAGGGCCACGGCCGTCGGCACGGCGAATCAGTTCGCCGATCAGCCAGCCATAGGTGATGGCGGCATAGCCGTGTTCTGTGCCTGGCGTCCACCACGGTGCCTCGGCAGCCAGGGCATCGACCATGACCTGCCAGTCATACAAGGCTTCGGCCGGCAGCAGCTCACGAATGGCCGGCAAGCCGGCACGGTGGCTGAGCAGCTGGCGCAAGGTTATCGACTGCTTACCCGCCTGGGCAAACTCGGGCCAGTAGTTGGCCACCGGGGCATCGAGGGCCAGCTTGCCCTCGCCGACTAGCTGCAGGGCGGTAACGGCCGCGAAGGTCTTGGTGCAGGAGAACAGGTTGGCGATGGTATCGCTGTGCCAGGCCTGCTGGCCGTCCTTGTCGGCACTGCCGGCCCACAGGTCAACGACGGTTTCGCCACCCACCTGGATGCACAGCGCGGCGCCACGCTCCTGGGGATCATCGAACAGCGCGGCAAAGGCTTCGCGCACTGCTTCGAACTTCAGCTCATAGTGACCCTGGATCTGCACCCGCTGCTCTCCGTACGACCATATCCAAAAAGGTGTGCATTGTTTCAGTAGTTGGGTGTTTTGCAAACTGGCTAGGGCCAAGTGGTCGTGACACAAGGCCCTTCTTACCTAAGTTGACTGCATCAACCTGATCTCAGGGGGCCGGCTTTTCCAGCTCGGCACGCAGCTGGTTCATGGTGTGCTGATTGCTTTTGCGCACGGCATCGACAAACCCTGGATATGGCATATCGGTAATCGCCACCAGCCCGAGGTGACCGTTCTCACCATCAAGCAGGCGACCGCTGGCCGGTTGGTCGAGGTACTGGAACCAGTGCGCGCCAACGATCATCGGCTGCGCCATGGCCGCCTTGAGGAAGTTTGTGTAGGCCGGGCCGCGATCCTCTTCCCGCGCCAGCTCCAATGGCCCCGGCCAGAACGGCCCGCGATCACGCGAGCCGAACTGGAACTCGGACACCAGCACCGGCTTGTCCAGTTCCGCCAGGCGGGCAAAGTCGTAGCCGTCCTGTGGCTTGAGAGTATAGAAGTTGAAGCTCAGCACATCGCAGAACTCGGCGCAGGCCTCGACCGCCTCCGGTGTGCTGACCGCATAACGGCCACCCAGGAGCATGTGATTGGGCGCATGCCACTTCAACGAATCGGAAATGGTCTTGAAGTAGGTCTCGGCAAATACCCGCTGGAAGTGCTGATAGTCACGCTCGATTTCCGGGTGCTCCGGGTTAGGCAACGGCGCCTCGAAGCCAGGATCTTCCATGAGTTCCCAGGCGGTCAGTTCGATGCCCCAGGCCTTGGACAGCCCCTCCTGGTTGCGATACTTGTCGCGCAACTGCTTGAGGAACGCGCGCTTGGCTGGCACGTCGGTGGTCAGGCGCAAGGTACCGTAAGCCAGGCCATAGCGGGCCTTGGGGTCGCTTCCGGGGGCAGCCCAGGCCAGCTCGTTGTCCGCAAAGTAGCCGATCAACCAAGGGTCATCACGGTGATCGCGAGCGGCAATGGCCACGGCACGCTCGGTGGCCATGGCAAACCGCGGGTCGAACGGGTCGGGCATGCGCCCCCACCAGTCCATGCCAGTGCTGATGCTGGCGTAGTCGCCCTCGATCGACAGCGGCAAGGTATACGGCATGCGTCTGGCTTGGCCAAGAGCCGGCTCACTCCAGTTGCCAACGGTGTTGAACCCCCAGGCCTGAAGGCGGTCAAGCGCGTGCGCCTGCCAGCGGTCGGCATCCAGCGCCGGCGGTGCGCAGTCCGCTGGCTGGCCCTCCACCGCAGGCGGGCAGGGTTTGCCGTAGGCACGCTGCAGGTTGGCGGCGTAGAAGTCGAACCAACGCCCCTGCTTGAAATTGCGCCCTTGCGACGAGGCATTGCCATCGTCGTTGTTGCTTTCGCCATAGAACGCGGCCAGTGCATCGCCCTCGGCGGGCAGGGCCTTGAACATGCCTTCGCGCCCGGCGACATACGTACGCCCGCCGTCTGCCGCCACGGCGTTCACCCCCAGCGAATAGAACGGGTGCCCATCCGGCGTTACCAGATACCAGCGGCCATCACGCTTTTCAGTACGAAAGAAGCCCTTGGCTGCAAAGGCCGGCCCACCCACCAGGCCGCCGTAAGCGTCCAACTGCTGCTTGCTGCGCTCCGCCAACCAGCCCTTGAGCTGTTGCTGTTCACGGGTATTGGCCGCCTTGAGCTGCTCGTCACTGGATACCTTCTCGGGCCAGGTCCCGCGAGTCGACTGGCCATAGGCATCAATCAGCTCGTGATAGGCCGCCCTGTACGCCTGGTCGTCATCCTGAATACCGACACGCTCGATCAACAGGCTCTGCGCAACCTTGGGGCTGGGGATGCTCAGGCTGACCGAGGTCACCTGCTTGAGGTCGACTGCACCGGCACTGCTGGTCAACAGAACGCGCTGACCACCATGGTTCCAGGGCATCGGCGGGCCGGCGCGCATGCCCTGGCTCAGAGGTGAGCGGGCCGTCAACGGCACCATCACGGTTTGCGCGGGGCCAGCGGGCAGGTCGATACGGCTGGTCAAGGTGCGCCCATCGCTGCCTTGCACCGTAACATCCACGGTCAATGCCCAATCCATGGCACTTTGCAAGCGCAAGGTCAGGAACTGCCCCGCAGACCAGTCCCACACCCCGCCCTGCGGGCTCAGGCGAAGGGTCGGCTGCTGCGCCGGGTTGAACACCACACGCCGCAACACCTCGCCCTCGGCCGTTTGTTCCGCGTTGTACTGCGGCATGCCGGCATCCACGGTCGCCACATTGACCACCGAGGCCGGGCGCACAAAGCTGAACAGCGTTTGCTGCTCGGCCAGCAAGGGCGAACTGCACAACAAGGCGAAAACAGCGGGCAGGGTGCGGCGGATCATAAGGCGGGGGCTCTCCTTCAAGACCCTGACGGGCCCAAGACGAGTAATGGACAATGCGCCGGAGCAAGTGCTCCGGCGATCAGGAAATTTCCCGCCGGAACGGCGGTAGCGCATTGAGAATAGCCTTGCCGTAACGCTGCGTGACCAAGCGCCGGTCAAGCAAGGTGATAACGCCGCGATCCTGCTCGGTACGCAGAAGGCGACCGCAAGCCTGGATCAGCTTCAACGAGGCGTCGGGCACGGCAATTTCCATGAACGGGTTACCGCCACGTGCCTCGATCCACTCGGCCAGCGCAGCTTCGACCGGGTCGTCGGGCACAGCAAAGGGAATCTTGGCGATGACGACGTGCTCGCAATACGCACCCGGCAGGTCGACACCTTCGGCAAAGCTGGCCAGGCCAAACAGCACGCTGTGCTGGCCATCGTCGACCCTCGCCTTGTGCTTGTTCAGGGTTTCCTGCTTTGAAAGGTTGCCCTGGATGAGCACTAGCTTGCGCCAGTCACGGTCCAGACCATCAAACACATCCTGCATCTGTTTGCGTGACGAGAACAACACCAGCGCGCCACGGGCATCTTCGACGATGTTCGGCAGCTCGCGGATGATCGCTGCAGTGTGCGCGGTAGCATCGCGGGGGTCGGCCTTCAGGTCGGGGACCCGCAAAAGACCGGCATCGCCATGCACAAACGGGCTGGGCACCACACAAGTGACGGCATCGCGCGGCAACCCCGAACGCATGCGGAAACGGTCGAACTTGCCCAGCGCTGTCAATGTCGCCGAAGTCACAAGCGCACCGTGCGCCACGCTCCACAGGCTGCGCCGCAGCATTTCTGCGGCGAGGATGGGGCTGGCGTTGACTTCGATGTCGAACAGCGCGCCACTCTCGGCCAAGGTCAGCCAGCGCGCCATGGGCGGGCTGTCTTCCGGGTCTTCGGCAGTGAAGGCCGTCCACAGCTCCCAGTTGCCCTGGGCACGGGTGACCAGGCTGCCGAACAGCGGATACCACTCTTCGGCCTGATGGCTGGCGATGCCGATGTTGACCTCACCGTCCATGCCTTCCTTGAGCAGGTCAGCCAGGCGGGTGAACAGATCGTTGAGGCGGGCAAAGCCCTTTTTCAGTTCGATGCCCACTTCGCGAATCTGTTCCGGCACCACCCCACCCTCGAAACGGTAACGCGGGCGTTCACGGCCTTCGGTGTCCTCGCTGGGACGGAAGTCGGCCACCTGTTCACAAAGGGTGAACATGAACTGCTGCTGGGTGCGTACTTCTCGCGCCAGCTCCGGCACCTGCTCGATGTACTTGCCCAGGTCGCCGGGCAGCGGATGCTGGGCCAGCAATTTGGTCAGGTTCTTGGCGGTCTGTTCCAGCCAGTCGGAGGTGGAACGCAGCCGCGAATAATGGGCGAAATGGCCGATGGCCTTGTCTGGCAGATGATGGCCTTCGTCGAACACGTACATGGTATCGCGCGGGTCGGGTAACACCGCACCGCCACCCAGGGCCAGGTCGGCCAGGACCATGTCGTGGTTGGTGACGATCACATCGACCTTGCCCATGCCTTCGCGGGCCTTGTAGAACACGCACTGCTGGAAGTTGGGGCAGTGGCGGCCGGTGCACTGGCTGTGGTCGGTGGTCAGCCGTGCCCAGTCCTGGTCTTCCAGGGCCTCTGGCCAGCTGTCACGGTCACCGTCCCAGCGGTTGCCGGCAAGCTTCTCGATCATGCTGTTGAACAGCTTCTGGCTGCGCTCGTCGACTTCGATACGGAAGCCTTCTTCCTCGAACAACTGAGCCGTGGCTGACTGGGCGTGGCCTTCCTGCAACAGGATGTCGAGCTTGGACAGGCACAGATAGCGGCCACGGCCCTTGGCCAGGGCGAAGCTGAAGTTGAGGCCACTGCTGCGCATCAGGTCGGGCAGGTCCTTGAAGACGATCTGCTCTTGCAGGGCCACGGTAGCCGTGGCGATCACAAGGCGTTTGCCGGCGGCCTTGGCCGCCGGGATGGCAGCCAGGCTGTAGGCTACCGTCTTGCCGGTACCGGTGCCCGCTTCCACGGCCACCACGGCAGGCTCGCCAGCGCGGCGGCCTTCATCGTCGCAAGCAATGTCGCCAAGCACTTTGGCCACTTCGGCGATCATCAGGCGTTGGCCATAGCGCGGCTTGAGGCTCTTGGCTTCGAGAAAACGCGAATAGGCGCCCTGGATAGTGGCTTTGAGTTCGTTGCTGATCATGGTCTGCAGGCGCCCGGAGGGCTGGATATATTTTCAGTGTTTCGCATGGGGCGGCTATCATACCCCGCTATTGCCCTTTCTGCCGCATGGAGATCCGAATGCTCGCCTTTGCCCTGCCCTACACACTGCATGTTCTGGCCGCCCTGGTATGGGTCGGCGGCATGTTCTTCGCCTGGCTGGTGCTGCGCCCGGCAACGGTTGCAGCCCTGGAAGGGCCTGCCCGCCTGCGCTTGTGGGTGGAAGTTTTCCGACGCTTCTTCGGCTGGGTCTGGCTGGCGGTGGCGATTTTGGCGATAAGTGGTATCGGCATGTTGCACATGCGCTTCAGCGGTTTCGAAACGGCGCCCCGTTACGTGCACGTAATGATAGGTGGCGGGATCGCCATGCTTGCCTTGTTCATGCGCATTCAGGCGTTGCTGCTGCCGGAATTGAAGGCAGCAGTACAGGCCGAGGACTGGCCGACGGGGGCGGCGGTACTGGGGCGCATTCGGCGGATGGTGGGTATCAATCTGTTGCTGGGGCTGGCCGTGGTTGCGGTGGCCAGTTCGCGGCTGGTGATCTGACAGGTTCTGCGCGCAACCTGTAGCGAAGCCGGCGCCACGGTGAATGTCACCGGCGTTGCCGGTGTTCGCGGGCAAGCCCCCTCCAGCAAGGGGCCGCAGTGAGAATCAGAGCCGCTGCAAGATCAGTTCACCCGCGGCGCCTTCCGCGCACGGGGAATGGACATCACATGGAAGATACCCGTCAACAGTATTTGCAAACGGTCAAACCAGCGGTGACTGCGTCCGCGCAGGCTGCGATTGAAGAACAGCACTTCAAGCAGGTGCAGGCCCAACAAGACGATGCCGGCAGCATTGATCAGCAGATTGAAGGGCAAGGGTTGTGGCATCAACTGATTGAACAACACCACCCCCCAGAAAGCGACCGTCAGGACCTTGCCCAGGCCCAGGATGAACTTCATACCCCGCCCCTATCGATTGTTCTCATGTCGAGGCAGCCTGATCGAGCAAACCATGCGAACAGCATTCACGGTAATGCCAAGGCAGGCGCCAACACCACTCAGTTGAGGTGCAGTTCCACCCGTCGGTTGCGCGCGCGGCCCTCGTCGGTTTCGTTGTCGGTAACCGGCTCGCTTTCCCCGCGGCCCTGGCTGGTGACCTTGCCCATCTCCAGGCCCTGCCCAATCAAGTACTCGGCCACGCTGCTGGCGCGGCGTTCGGAAAGTGCCTGGTTGTAGCTGTCGGAGCCCACACTGTCGGTGTGCCCGATCACACGGACCTTGGCCACCGTCGGTAAATTGAGTTTCGCCACCAGGCCTTGCAGGCGTTGCTGGGCCGCCGGCGTCAGTTCGGCGGAGTCGAAGGCGAACATCACCGCGCCGTTGTCATCGAGGGTGATCACCTCTGGCGAGGGTTCGGGAGCACTGGCAGGTGGCGCGACCGGGTACTGTTTCAGTGGGCAACCCATGTGGTCGACCGCCGTGTTGGCAGGGGTCTCGGGGCAGTGATCACGTCGGTCGAAAATGCCGTCACCATCTTCGTCACCGTCCTGGGCGTAACAAATCAGCCCCCCGGCGATGGCGCCCAAGGCACCACCACCGGCAGCCCAGGAAGAACTCTCGATGGCGCCAAGGCCACCACCGACCAAGCCGCCCAGCAGGCTGCAGATGGGCCAGGTCCTTTGGTTGAGGGGCGCGCTGCCATCACTGTGCGTGGCACAGCCCGCGAGCAGGCTGGCAGCCACCAACAGCGGCAATGCCGCCTTCGACGTCACACTCATGCTGAATGCTCCTGTGTCATTGGCCACAAACGGCTGGCCGGCATGAAGACGCGCCCGTGCCACTGCTCAAGGCACGGGCGCATGCCGCCTTACCGCTGGATCTTGATCTCGGTACGACGGTTCATGGCACGCCCTTCGGCCGTGGCGTTGTCTGCCACCGGCTGGGTTTCACCCGCGCCGACTACCGAAACGAAGCTGCTGCGCGGTACACCGCTTTCGACCAGATAATCGGTCACCGAATGGGCGCGTCGCTCGGACAGTTTCTGGTTGTAACTGTCGGAACCGACGCTGTCGGTATGGCCGCTGACGCTAAGGCGGGCAGATGGCGCTTCCTGCTTCAGGCGCGTGGCAATGGTATTGAGGCGCTCTTTGTCACTGGCAGTCAGGCGCGCAGAATCGAACTCGAAGTGCACATCACGGATGACAATGACTTCTTCCTTCTGCACCACCACTTCTTCGACCACCGCGACCGGCTCAGGCGGGCATCCGTTGGCATCGACCTGCACACCACGCGGGGTGCCAGGGCATTTGTCACGGCTGTCGGGCACGCCGTCGCCATCCTCGTCGCCATCGCCGTGGGCCCAGCAATAGCCCGCCGCCAGGCCACCGCCCAGCAACGCACCCCAGCCAGCCCAGCTGGAACTTTCGATGGCGCCCAGGGCGGCGCCGCCTACACCCCCGACGGCGGCACATTTCGGCCAGTCGGTTTTTTGCAAACCTGCACAACCAGTCAACACACTGGTGAGCAGTACCAGGGGTATCGCTGTGCGTACTATGCTCATTTCATTGCTTCTCCTAGGGGGAATCGGCATAAGACCGATCTCTGGGAGTAAAGACCGCTCATCCCAACCCTGCCAGCAATAAGCTACGTCACGGCCACATGCCTCTTTGCCCACACGCCGCAGCCCGCTAGTCTTGGACGACTAGAACGAGGAATGGCAATGACCGAAGGTTTTTCCAAACGCACCCCTCAACAGGCCTTGGCGGCCCTGCTCGAGCGCTTCACTCCACAACGGCTGCTGCTGGTAGGTACGCGCTTTCCGGCGCTGGACGCCTTCGCTCAGGCGCACCCCCAGGTGACCATCGACATCGCCGCCCCTGGCCCGCTGCCGGCCGAACTGGCTGCCCAGCGCTTTGACCTGGCGGTATTGGTGGACTGCCTGGAACACTTGCCAAAGCGCACCGGCCTGGAGCTGCTCGGCGGCATTCGCAACCTCAATGCCAGCCGCGTTGCAGTGCTGGCCGACCTGGCCGCCTGCGGCTGGCAGGACACCGACTTTTTCGCCCTGGCCTTGTCGGCCAGCGAGAAATTCTGCCGTGACCAACAGGTTTTGAGTCTGTTCACCTATGATCTACATGACTATAAGCAGGTCCCGGACTGGCTCAACGCCAGGTTCTGGGCCAACCCTGAAAACTTTGGCAAGTACTGGTGGTGATGATGAGTGTCTCGGTCTGCCCTTGTGGCAGTGGCAACCTGCTTGACGCCTGCTGCGGGCATTACCATGCCGGTACCCCGGCACCGGATGCCCAGGCCCTGATGCGCTCACGCTACAGTGCATACGTGCTGGGCCTGGTCGACTACCTGGTAGCCACCACCCTGCCGGTTCAGCAAGCCGACCTGGACCGTGCTGCCATGGCCGACTGGAGTGCACAGAGCACCTGGCTGGGCCTGGAGGTGGAAAGCGCAGAAGTGCTGGGCGGCCAGCCGGAACACGGCTTCGTCACCTTCACCGCGCGCTGGCACGACCAGGACGGCGATCATCAGCACCGTGAACGCTCGGCCTTCGTCCAGCATGCCGGGCGCTGGTACTTCATCGACCCGACGGTCGGGCTGAAGGCCGGGCGCAACGACCCCTGCCCTTGCGCCAGCGGGCACAAATTCAAGAAATGCTGCGCCAGCTACGTAGGGAACTGAACATGATCAAGCGCACCCGTCTGCTACTGCTCGGTGCGCTGCTGACATGGCTGACGGGCTGTGCCAGTTGGGGCGAAGACTGGCGCGAGCCCGAAGTGCACCTGGTCGAGGTCGAAACGGTCAAGGCCAGGTTGCTGGAACAGGAGTTCGTGTTGCACGTGCGGGTCGACAACCCCAATGACAGCCGCCTGTTCATACGCAACGTGTCGTATGCAATACGCCTCAATGACCTACTCCTGGTGCAGGATGAAGCCAGCGTATGGCGCAGCGTGGGCGGGCATGCACGGCGCACTTTCAAGATAACCGCACGCACCAACCTGTGGCAGCACCTGAAACCACTGGCCAAACTGCTGAGAAGCAAGCAGCCGCTGCATTACACACTGCAGGGCGAACTGGCGACCGGGTTGCTCATCCATCGGGACCTGCACATATCACGCAGTGGTGAGATAATCCCCGGCGATCACATACCGGAGTAACCCTGCAATGTCCCAACAACCCCACGTTCATGGCCCTGACTGCAACCATGACCATGATCACCACCACGACCACGGCCATGTACACGGCCCGCACTGCAACCACGGCCACCAGGAGCCGGTACGCAACGCCCTGAAGGACGTTGGCCGTAACGACCCGTGCCCGTGTGGTAGCGAGAAAAAGTACAAGAAGTGCCACGGCGCCTGATCGACTGACTCGATAAAAATCTGAGAGATTGCACGATCACTGTGGGAGCGGGCGCGCCCGCTCCCACGGGTACCGTGCCAGCCTCTGGATCATGAGCCTGACACAGGTGGGTTATGCGGCTTTGCGCCGGTTAGCCCCCAGCAGGTCCTGGTACCAGAGGCCGGCATCATAGGCGATGGTCACCAGGGTGGTCTCGACATACCGCGGGTGCTGGGCCATGCGCTGGGCAACCGCCAGACAGGCAGCGGCTGTATTACCGACGAAAATGCCACTCTGCATGTAGAACCAGCGCTGTGCGGCCAGCATTTCTGCATGGTGCACCTGGGCCCGCTCGTCCACCAGCGACCAGTCCATGAACGGCGGACAAACGCCCACCGCCATGCCTTCAAAACGATGATCGGCGAACACGCCAGCCCTCGAATCACAGCCATTGGGATCGACCAGTACCGTCGACACCTCGAAGCCATGGTCCTTCAGCCCCAGGGTGATACCCGTGAAACTGGCGCCAGTACCCGCACAGCCCACGAACAGGATCTGTCTCCCCGCCCCGGCGTTGGTCAGTTGCATGGCCAGCTCGCTGGCGGTCTGATAACGATGGGCCTCGATGCCTACCGGGTTGTTGAACTGGTCGGTGTAGAAGTATGACTTGCCCAGTGCGGCCTGATTATCCAGGTGATGCATCACCACGTCCTTGGGGGTGGCACCGGCCATCAGCATTTCCTTGCCAATCAGTCGGGCACCGAAACACTCCAGCAGATCCCGCTTGGTCTGGCTGAAACTCAGCCCGACCGCCAGCTCTACGGCGACCTGGTACTTATGGCAAGCCGCCAGCAAGCCAAAGCCGAAACTGCCACCGGTCTTTTCGATGACGGTCGTCACCCCGGGAATGATGTCGCCCCTGCGCACGGCATGTTCGACGATCTGCCGCGCCGCCCGGTATTTGTGGCTACCGCCCGGGTTGTTCATTTCCAGTTTGGTGTAGATGCGATCGCTGACACTGATGAGCTCGCTCATTTGCGGCTACCTTCCATTGAAGTATGCAGGCCGGCCTTGTTCTGCAGCAGCCCGGCAGTGGCAACCAGCAGCCCCATGCAGAGGACCATGCAGATGGCATTGGTACCGTCCCAGCCGACCGAGCTCAGCAACAGCGAAGGGCTGAATGCGCCGATGGTGGCAAAAACGGCAATGGCCAGGTCGTTCTTGCCCTGCATCTGCATCGCAGCCGGGCTGTTCTGCAGTGACTGGGCCAGCAACGCACCTCCGCCTACATAAGTGAGGTTCCAGCCCAGACCGAGGGCAATCAGTGCCAAGGTCATCATGGCGTAGCTGTGCGACCAGATATTCATCGCCGAGCAACCGATCAACAGGGCCAGGCCCGCGCAAATGGTGGTCTTGATACCCAGCCACTGGATGATGGCGCCGGTGAAGAACGACGGGGCAAACATGGCGATCACATGCCACTGGATCGCCAGACGGACGTCAGTGAAGTCTTCGTGCATGTGTTTCATGTGCATCGAGGCCTGGATCATCAGCAGGTTCATGATCCCGTAGCCCAGCGCAGCCACAGCCATTGCCACAACCACGCTCGGGCCTGCCGGCTCGGCACGGGTGCTTGCCGGTTTTGCTGTGCTGTTGACCGCGCTGGCCGTGCCCGCATCATTGGGCAGGCACAGGGCAATCAACAACGACAGCAGCGCCAGGCCGACAAACGCGGCGTAACACAGCGAAAACAGTGGGAAGCCGCCAACATCACGCAGCCACTCGGTAAGCGTCGGCCCGACCACAGCCGCGATGACCCCGCCAGCCACGACCAGCGAAAGCGCCTTGGGCTTCAAGGCCTGGGAAAGATTGTCGGTCGCCGCGAACCGGTTGAAGTTGGCGAACGCGATGTACACACCCAATGCAGAGTGACTGAGGACCAGCGCAGGAAAATGCTCGTGCTCCACCGCCAGAAAGCCGCTGACGCCAGACAGCGCCAAGGGAATCGCGCCCAGCATGAAAGCCTTTTTACGGCCGATGCGGCTCATCAGCCTGGAGACCGGATAGGTTGCCAACATCAGGCACAGAAACTGGAACCCGTACGGCACTGTGGACCATGCGGCGTCAGGCGCCAGCGAGGCCCCGACAATGGCGGCCATCGTCACCGACATCACGGCAGTCGTCAGGTTGATCGACTGTGCGGTGAAATACAGGTACGTGCGCCGCGGTAATGTGCTGTTCATAATGCGTGCTCGTGATAAGTGGACAGGTCGATTTCCGCCTCGGGGAACACGCAGATCAGCCGTTCCTTGCCTTTACCCAGCCGTTTGCGCTTGACGCCAAGGCGCCCAATGCGCCGCGGTGAATCGAGGTGGGTGCCACCGCAGGGGATTTCGATCCCGTTGTAGGTCCACAAACGTGCGTCTTCCAGGCCTTGAACCGCGTAGTGCTCGATGGGCGCATCGCAGCCGATCAGTTCATTCGCCCGCCGTTCTATTTCAAGTACGTCTTCAGCCGTGAACGCGTCCTCGACCAGAAAGTCGAAGCGTGCCGTGTCCTCTTTGATATGGCAGCCGATAGTCCATTGCTTCAGCTCTTCACGCAGCCCGATGGCGGCGGCATACAGGAAGTGGCTGGCACTGTGAGACAACGTCAGCCGTTCGCGCCGTTCAATATCGATAGTGACGCGAGCCGGCATGCCTGCGGTGACTTCATCCAGCAAGTGCAAATCATCAGGGTGCACATTGTGAATAATGATGCCGCCCAGTTTTCCGCCTTTGAAACCCTCCAGGCGAATAGGACTACCGTAGAGTTTTTTAACCCAGACGAATCGCACGGTACCCACCGGTAATTCAATCGTGCCGAAGTCCGCTTCCTGGCCGCCACCTTCCGGGTAGGCCACCGTGCTCAGCAACTCGATACCGTCACTGTGCACCCGCACTACTTGAGTATTCGCGCCCGCCAGGTACTGATCTTTGTAATACAGTTTTTCGGTATTTCTTAAAACTTCATAGTTAAGAGAGTTCATGCTTCCAATACCACCTGCAATGATGTTTTAACCTGTACCCGGGCAGCGGCCGGGACGTCTTTGGTAACAATGCATCCCGGCCCGATAAACGCGCCGTCACCCACATGAATAGCGCCCAGCACACTGGCGAAAGCGCCGATCTGTACCCGGTTACCCAACGTCGGATGCCTGGGGCTCGAGGGGTTGTCACTGATACCGCGGGCGCCCAGGGTTACACCGCCAAGCACGTAGCAATCGTCACCAATGGTCGATGTTTCACCAATGACGGTGCCCATGCCGTGATCGATGATGAAGCGCGCACCGATGCGGCTGCGGAAATGGATCTCCGCCCCCGACAGCATTTTTCCGCGCCGGGAGATCATGGCGGCCAGGCATTGGCCGCCGGCGCCGTAGGTAGCGGCGCTATTGTTGTAGATCCAATGGGCAAGCCGATAATGCAGAACCGCAGAATAAGAAGTGTAGGTTTTTGCAATGAATACCAGGTCGCGGCCGGCAGCCGGATCTTTCATGGCAAATGCCTGCAAATCGGCATGTGCCTGTTCAGTCACACTTTCAATGACCGATGTTTCTTTCAGTGCTTCGAACTCGACGATTGAACAACACTCCAATAACGCCGAGGTCACAAGATTCTTTACAACTTTGAATGACTCCAGTTCGTCAGGGACAGGAAGCCTGGCAATGACGGCTGATTGCATGTCCATAGGGTGCATGGGCTTGATATCCAGTTGTCTGGTCTGCACAGACGCTATAAGTGCCGCCTTTGTTGGCAGCCGAAAGTTTCGACACGGAGATAGTGGCATGTACTGGCCATTTGCAAACGAACAGTCGACAAGCATTTCCGTTAACTGTTAGGCTTTTTTTTCTAACGGTTTCGGACCTGCCATGATCCCCTGCAGCCTTCATCACCTGTTGAAACAACGCCTGGAAGCAGGCGAGTGGTTGCCCGGGCAACGCATGCCCTCCATCCGCAAGCTGACCGCTGCAGTCGACTTCAGCTACCACGACGTCGTGTCGGCCTATGCCCAGTTGGTCAGCGAAGGCGTGTTGACGGCATCACCCGGCCGTGGCTACTTCGTCGCAAACCGGACGCGTCACACCGGCGTGATCCACGAACCCGAATGCATGGCCGGCGATCCGCTGTTCCGGCTGTTGCAGGGCGGCCAGCACTTCACCAAGCTAGGCAGCGGATGGCTGCCCCCGGCGTGGCGCGACACCGAACTGCTGGCCAAGGCAATTCGGCGCACGGCGCGGCTGGAGCAGAGCTCGCTGGCAGAATACGGCGACATCCAGGGCTACCTGCCCATGCGCAAACAGCTTTGCGTGCACATGAAACGGCTGACCCGTGTCGAAGCCCGCCCCAACCAGTTGCTGACCACACTGGGTGCCACTCAAGGCCTGGACCTGGTGGCACGATTGCTGATCAAACCAGGCGACCACGTTTTCGTCGACGAGCCGGGCAACGGCAACCTGATCAAGCTGATCCAGCTGGCGGGCGGGCACGTCGTCGGCATTCGGCGGACTCAGGACGGGCCGGACGTGGAAGAAATGAGAAGCCACCTGGCCAGGCACAAGGTCAAGGCGTTTTTCTGCAACAGCACCTTCCACAACCCGACCGGCAGCAACATCAGCCCGCACAACGCCTTCAGCGTCCTGCGCCTGGCGGTGGAGCACGAGTTCTTCGTGGTCGAGGATGATGTGTATGGGGACTTCAGCCCCGCCGTGCGCCAGACCTTTGCCGAGCTGGACAACCTTGACCGGGTTATCTACATCGGCAGCTTCTCCAAGTGCCTGTCGGCATCGCTGCGCGTGGGGTTCATTGCCTGCTCGCAAGACCTGATCGAGCCGCTCACACGCCTTAAACTGCTGACCTGCGTTGCCGTCCCCGCGTTTTGCGAACGCTTCGTCAACACCATATTGTCAGATGGCACCTATGCCCGGCACATGAAGGACGTGCAGCAGCGTCTGATCCGCCAGCAAGTGCAAACCCAACGCTTGCTACTCGAGCGCGGCTGGCAGTTCGATATTGCACCGCAAGGGGGGATGTTCCTCTGGGTCTATCACCCGGACCTGCCCGACCTGCAACCTTTCATGCGCAAACTGGAGCAGCACAAGATCCTGCTGATGCCCGGCTCTGCATTCGCGGTGAGCCGTGACTACCGACGCTACACGCGCATCAATTGCACGCATTTTTCCGACGCACTGGCTGAGCACTTCGACGTTTGAGGCGCGCAATCAAATAAACCGACCTGGGACCTTGCATGGCGCCTGCGCGCTTACTACCTTAGCGCCTTTCCAAACCAGCCTCGCCTTGCAGGAGCCCTTGTCATGGCCGCCCCCGCCTTTCCTCACTTCCGCCTGCGGTTTGCAACCGCTGCCACCCTGCTCGGCATGCTCGGGCTGGCCGGCTGCCAGACGGGCGGCTACCAGGATAGCGTGCCACCAACCAGCGGCGTGCAGCCGCTCAAGGGCCTGGCGCAGAATGTTTCGGTACGGCGCAATGCCATGGGCGCGCCGCTTATCGAAAGCAGCAGCTTCCATGATGCGCTGTTCAGCCTGGGCTATGTGCACGCTGGCGACCGCATCGAACAGATGGTCGCCATGCGCCTGCTCGCCCAGGGCCGCCTGGCCGAACTGGCCGGCAGCGAGGCGCTGGATATCGACCGCCTCATGCGCGCCGCCAACCTCAAGCAGAGTGCCGCCCAGCAGTACGCCGACGCATCGCCAAGGCTCAAGCGCTTCTTCGAAGTGTATGCGCGCGGGGTCAACGCCTACCTGTTCCGCTACCGCGACAAGCTGCCAGCAGGCCTGGCCAGTAGTGGCTATCGCCCCGAATACTGGAAGCCTGAAGACTCGGCGCTGGTCTTCTGCCTGTACGCGTTCAGCCAGTCGGTTAACCTGCACGAGGAACTCAGCGCCCTGACCCTGGCGCAGAAAGTGGGTAGCGACAAGCTCGCCTGGTTGCTGCCCGGAGCCCCGGACGAGCCGTTGGCCGAAATGGAAGTGGACAAGCTCAAGGGGCTGAACCTTGCCAGCCAGTTGCCGGGGCTGCCGGCCCTGGTGGCTGCCAGCCAGAAGCTCGCCGACCTCGACCTGCTCGGTAGCCCGGGGTCGGCCAACCTGGCCCTGGGCCCGCAGCGCAGCCGCAGCGGCAAAAGCCTGCTGGCCAGCGACAGCCGCGCCGGCTGGGCCTTGAGCCCGGTACAGATCAATACCAGCAAGTACCAGGTTGCCGGCCTGTCCTTGCCCGGCCTGCCGATCGTGCTGGCCGGCTACAATGGCAAGCTGGCCTGGAGCAGCAGCGCGGTGATGGCCGACAATCAGGACGTGTTCCTCGAGCAGTTGCGCCACCAGGGCAATCAGTTGCGCTACCTGGCCGACGGTAAATGGCTGCCGGCCCGTACCCGTAACGAAACCTTCTTTGTCCGTGGCCAGCGCCCCGTGCGCGAAGTGATGTACGACACCCGCCACGGCACCCTGCTGGCCCAGCCAGAAAACGCCAGCCTGGGCCTGGCGCTGAACCTGCCACAGTTCGAAGGTGATCGCAGCCTGGATGCGCTGTTCGACCTGACGCGGGCCAAGAACCTGGAGCGGGCCTTCGACAGCACCCGGGAAGTGACCGCTGCTGCCGTCAACTTCGTTTTCGCCGAGCCTGAGCACATCGGCTGGCAAGTCAGTGGCCGCTACCCCAATCGCCGCGAAGGCCAGGGCTTGCTGCCCTCGCCGGGCTGGGACGGGCGTTACGACTGGGATGGCTATGCCGACCCGATGCTGCACCCATACGACCAGGACCCACCCGCGGGCTGGATCGGCCATGCCAACCAGCGCAGCCTGCCGCGCGGCTATGGCATGCAGCTGTCCAGCACCTGGTACTACCCCGAACGTGCCGAACGCCTGGCACAGCTGGCCGGCAACGGCCGCCACGACAGTCGCAGCCTGATTGCCCTGCAGAATGACCAGGTGACCTTGCTGGCCAACAAGCTCAAGCAGATGTTCGACGCCCCCGGCATGGCCCAGCCTCTGAAGCAGGCGATCGACGCCCTCCCCGCCGGGCAGCGCGACAAGGCCCGCGACACGCTGGCCCGGCTCAAGGCCTTCGATGGCCGCCTGAGCCCGGTGTCGGCCGATGCCGCGCTGTACGAGTTGTTCTTGCAGGAGGTCGCTCGCCAGACCTTCCTCGATGACCTGGGCCCGGAGGCCGGCCCGGCGTGGCAGGCGTTCGTCAGCAATGCACGTTTGTCGTTCTCGGCGCAGGCCGATCACCTGCTGGGCCGCGATGACAGCCCTTTCTGGGATGACCGCACCACGCCGCAAAAAGAAGACAAACCCACCATCCTCGCCCGCAGCCTGGCAGGTGCAATGGAGGCCGGTATCGCGCAACTGGGTGCCGACCGACGCACCTGGCAGTGGGGCAAGCTGCACCAGTACCGCTGGCCGGCACCGGCCTACCATGGCCTGGGCGATGCGATCAGCCGTGCGCCGCTTGCCGCAGGCGGCGACTTCACTACCCTGGCCCTTACACCATTCGCCTGGGGTAGCGACTTCGACACTCGCCTGCCAGCCTCGGCACGGATGATCGTCGACTTCGGCCAGGCCGAGCCCTTGCAGATACTGACCAGCAGCGGCCAGTCCGGCAACCCGGCCAGCGCGCATTACCGCGACGGGCTGGATGCCTGGTTCAAAGGGCGCTTCATGAGCCTGCCACTGCAACAGCAGAACTTCGGCAGGGCGTATGGCAACCAGCGGCTCACATTGGTACCGGGGCGGTAACGGCATTCTTCAGGGGTGCATGAGGGGGCTTGATGAAGTTTTTCAGCAGCTCCCTCCCAAATCCATCCGAACTAACGCCTGGCACCATGCCTCTTAACGGGTAAGCCCAGAACCAGTGCCCGTGCCATGGACCTTGTCATCGCCCGCCCCGAAGGCCTGTACTGCCCGCCCGGAGATTTCTACATCGACCCCTGGCGGCCCGTGGACCGGGCTGTCATTACCCATGGCCACGGCGACCACGCGCGCACCGGCAATGGCCATTACCTGACCGCCAGCCCCGGTGCCGGCATTCTGCGCAGCCGCCTGGGCCAGGACATCAATTTGCAGACCCTGCCCTACGGTGAGCGCCTGCTGCACCACGGTGTGACGTTGAGCCTGCACCCGGCCGGGCATGTGCTGGGTTCGGCGCAGGTGCGCATGGAGTACCAAGGTGAAGTCTGGGTTGCATCCGGTGACTACAAGGTAGAACCCGATGGCACCTGTGCGCCCTTCGAACCAGTGGCGTGCCACACCTTCATCACCGAATCGACCTTCGGCCTGCCGATCTACCGCTGGCCAAGCCAAAGCGAGATCTTCGCCGGCATCAATGCCTGGTGGCGGGCCAACAGTGAACAGGGCAAGGCCAGCGTGCTGTTCTGCTATGCCTTCGGGAAGGCCCAGCGGATTCTGCATGGGCTGGATGCCAGCATTGGCCCGATCCTCGTGCATGGCGCCATGGAGTCGCTCAACCGGGTGTACCGGGATGCCGGCATCCGCCTGCCGGAAACCCGCTACGCAGGCGATATTCCGCGCAACGATCCACTGCTGCGCCAGGCACTGGTCCTGGCGCCCCCATCAGCCAGCGGCAGCAGCTGGATGCGCCGTTTTGGCGATTACAGTGATGCCTTCGCCAGCGGCTGGATGCTGCTACGCGGCGCCCGCCGGCGGCGCGGCGTGGACCGGGGCTTTGTGCTGTCCGACCACGCCGACTGGCCTGGCCTGCTCTGGGCCATTGGCCAGACCGGTGCCCAACGGGTGATGGTCACCCACGGCTCGGTCGAGGTACTGGTGCGCTACCTCACCGAACAAGGCCTGGATGCCCGCGCCTTCGTCACCGAGTATGGCGACGAAGACGATGTGCCCAACACCGCCCCCTCGCCATGAAAGCCTTCGCTACGCTGTTCCTGCGCCTGGACGCGACCACCTCCAGCAATGCCAAGCTCGAGGCACTGCGGGACTATTTCGACATGGCGCCCGCCGACGATGCTGCCTGGGCGGTGTATTTCCTGGCCGGCGGGCGCCCACGCCAGCTGGTGCCCACCCGCCTTCTACGTGAACTGGCAACGACGCTGGCTGGCCTGCCGGACTGGCTTTTCGAAGAAAGCTATCAGGCCGTGGGCGACCTGGCCGAGACCATTTCGCTGCTGCTGCCGCTGCACGCCGATGGCAGCGAGGAAGGCCTGGCCACCTGGGTGGAACAGCACTTGCTGCCCCTGCGCGGTCTGCCGCCTGAGCAAGTCAGGCTGCGCCTGCCACCGCTCTGGGCGCGGTTGGACCGCGCCAGCCTGATGCTGTGCCTGAAGCTGATCACTGGCAGCTTTCGCGTGGGCGTGTCAAAGCTGCTGGTCACTCGCGCCTTGGCGCAACTGGCCGGGCTAGATGCCAAACGCGTGGCCCAGCGCCTGGTCGGCTACACCGATACAGGCCATCGCCCTACTGCAGCCAGCTACCAGAGGCTGATCGCTCCAGAGTCCGCCGATGAACACAGCCAGCGCGGCGGCCAGCCCTACCCATTCTTCCTGGCCCATCCGCTGCAAGCACCCAGCGATCAATTCGATACCCTGCTCGGACCGCCAAGCGATTGGCAAATCGAGTGGAAGTGGGACGGCATTCGGGCGCAGGTGGTGAAGCGCGATGGCCAGCTGTGGGTGTGGTCGCGCGGCGAAGAACTGGTTTCCGAGCGTTTCCCCGAACTGCATGGTCTGGCACAGACGTTGCCCGATGGCGTGGTGCTCGATGGCGAGATTCTGGTCTGGAAACCCGGTGAAACCGAGGCGGAACTGGCCGTGCAGCCTTTCGCCTTGCTGCAACAGCGCATCGGTCGCAAAACGCTGGGCAAAAAGCTGCTGAACGATGCGCCGGTGGTGTTGCAGGCCTACGACCTGTTGGAGTGGCAGGGCGATGACTGGCGCAGCCGCCCGCAGCACGAACGCCGAAGCCAGCTGGAACGCCTGGTGGATGAACACCCACTTGCCCCCGTGCTGTTGTCGCCTTTGCTGCAAGGCCCGGACTGGACCGACCTTGCCCTCCAGCGCGAGCAATCGCGCAGCCTGGGGGTGGAGGGCTTGATGCTGAAGCAGCGCGAGTCCCTTTACGGTGTGGGGCGCACCAAGGACATGGGCATTTGGTGGAAGTGGAAGATCGACCCGTTCAGCGTCGATGCGGTGCTGATTTATGCCCAACGCGGCCACGGCCGCCGGGCCAGCCTGTACAGCGACTACACCTTTGCCGTATGGGATGCACCGGCAGGTACACCTGGTCGTGCGCTGGTGCCCTTTGCCAAGGCCTATTCGGGGCTCAGTGACGAAGAAATGCGCAAGGTCGACGCCATCATCCGCAAGACCACGGTGGAAACGTTCGGCCCGGTACGCAGCGTGACGCCAACGCTGGTGTTCGAGCTGGGTTTCGAAGGCATCGCCCTGTCCCGGCGCCACAAAAGCGGTATCGCCGTGCGCTTTCCGCGCATGCTGCGCTGGCGGCTGGACAAGCCGGTGGAGGAGGCAGATGACCTGGCCACCTTGCAGGCGCTACTGGCCTGAAAAAGTTTGCGATGCCCGACTGCTGCAGGATGAGGCGCATTCGCTGAAACTATGCTTCTATTTTTGAGCCGACCCGTGTCGCAGACCGTTTTCGCCACGCAGCCAGGACCAACATGCACCATTCAACCCATGACCTGCTCTCCCCCGTACCGGGCATCACCCGCCAACTGCACAGTTTCCACTTCGGCCCCCGCAGTGGTGGCAAAGTCTATATACAGGCCTCACTGCACGCCGACGAGCTGCCGGGCATGCTGGTAGCCTGGCACCTCAAGCGCCGTCTGGTCGAGCTGGAACAGCAAGGCCGACTGCAGCGCGAGATCATTCTGGTCCCGGTGGCCAACCCGGTGGGCCTGGAGCAAGTGCTGCTGGACGCACCATTGGGGCGTTTTGAACTGCAAAGCGGCGAGAATTTCAATCGCAACTTCGTCGACCTGTCGGACAGCATCGGCGACGAGATTGAAGAACACCTCACCCAGGACCCACAGCACAACCTTGCACTGATCCGCGAATACCTGCGCCGAGGCCTGGACGCACACCCGGCCCGCACCCCTCTGCAGGCCCAGCGCCTGATACTGCAGCGCCTGGCCTGCGATGCCGATATGGTGCTGGACCTGCACTGCGATTTCGAAGCGGTCGAGCACCTGTACACCACACCCGATGCCTGGCCCCAGATCGAACCCTTGGCCCGTTACCTAGGTGCCCAGGCCAGCCTGCTGGCAACCGACTCGGGCGGGCAGTCGTTCGATGAATGCTTCAGCCTGGTCTGGTGGCAATTGCAGCAGCGTTTCGGCAAACGCTTTCCGATTCCGCTGGGCTGCTGCTCGGTAACCGTCGAGCTGCGTGGTCAGGCGGATGTCAGCCATGACCTTGCCAGCCAGGACTGCCAGGCGATCCTCGACTTCCTGACCCACGCCGGCGTCATCGAAGGCACCAGTGCCGCCCTGCCCGCACTGTTACGCCACGCCACGCCGTTGGCCGCGGTGGAACCCGTGGCAACGCCACTGGGTGGGTTGCTGGTTTATCACGCCAAACCCGGCCAGCACCTGGAGGCCGGCCAATTGATCGCCGAAGTCATCGACCCGCTCAGTGACCGAGTTACCGCCCTGCGCAACAGCCAGCCAGGCCTGCTGTATGCGCGTAGCGTACGGCGCATGGCCACGGCTGGCATGGTCATCGCCCATGTGGCCGGCGAACAGGTATGCCGCAGCGGCTACCTGTTGGCCAATTGATCCGGTAAAACCATTGCAGCCGGCAGGTGGTCTGTAGAAGCACAGCCTTCGGAGGGCCATCTGCCTCATGCCTGCTGCTACCGACCTCGCCAATGCCTGGTTTGCCAAGCGCGGCTGGAAGCCCTTCGCTTTCCAACGGCGCGTATGGGCTGCCGTCGAACGGGGCGAGTCCGGTTTGCTGCATGCCAGTACCGGTGCAGGCAAGACCTACGCGGTATGGCTCGCTGCGCTACGTGCGTTCAAGGCTGGGCCGCAAGGCCGCCAGCCAGCGCCCTTACAGGTGGTGTGGGTGACGCCCATGCGTGCCTTGGCCGCCGACACCGCACGTGCGTTGCAAGCGCCGCTCGATGAGCTCGAGCTGCCGTGGAGCGTGGGGGTGCGCAGCGGCGACACCAACAGTGCCGAACGCGCCCGACAGGCCCGGCGGCTACCCAGTGTGCTGATCACCACCCCCGAAAGCCTGACCCTGCTGCTGACCCGGGCACAGGCACATGAGGATTTCGCCACGCTGCAACTGGTGGTAGTGGACGAATGGCACGAGCTGCTTGGCAACAAGCGCGGGGTACAACTGCAGCTGGCCTTGGCGCGCCTGCGGCATTGGCACCCAGGCCTACCGACCTGGGGCTTGTCGGCAACGCTCGGCAACCTGCAACACGCACTGGATGTCTTGCTACCGCAGGGCGGCCTGCTGGTGCAAGGCCGGCAAGACAAGGCGCTGCAAGTCGACACCCTGCTGCCAGCAGTGATCGAGCGCTTCCCTTGGGCTGGGCACATGGGCCTGAAGATGCTCGACCAGGTCTGTCACGAGATCGACGCCAGTGCCAGTAGCCTGGTGTTCACCAACACCCGTGCCCAGGCCGAAGTCTGGTATCAGGCCCTGCTTGAGGCCCGCCCGGACTGGGCCGGGCTGATCGCCCTGCACCACGCCTCGCTGGCCCGCGATACCCGCGACTGGGTCGAGCGCAGCCTCAAGCAAGGCAGCCTGAAGGCGGTAATCTGCACGTCCAGCCTGGACCTGGGCGTGGACTTTCTGCCAGTGGAACGGGTGCTGCAGATCGGCTCGGCCAAGGGCATCGCCCGCCTGATGCAGCGGGCGGGTCGCTCAGGACACGCGCCTGGGCGGCGCTCCAGGGTCACCCTGGTGCCCACCCATAGCCTGGAACTGGTGGAAGCGGCGGCGGCCCGGCAGGCACTGACAGCCGGCCACATCGAAGCTCGTTTTTCACCGCGCCTGTGCATGGACGTGCTGGTACAGCATCTGGTCAGTATGGCCTTGGGCAGTGGCTTTCGCCCGGAGCAACTGCTCGCCGAAGTGCGCAGCACCTGGGCCTTTCGCGAGTTGCGCGACAACCAATGGCAATGGGCGCTGGATTTCGTCTGCCACGGCGGCAGCTCACTGACCGCCTACCCGGACTACCAGCGCGTCGAGCGTCAGGCCGACGGTGTTTATCGGGTTACCAGCGAACGCTTGGCACGGCGCCACCGTATGGGCATCGGCACCATCGTCAGCGATGCCAACCTGCAATTGAAATACTGGAGCAAGGGCGGCGGGGGGAAAACGCTGGGCAGTGTTGAAGAAGCGTTCATCGCTCGCCTGCGCCCCGGCGATACACTGGTGTTTGCCGGGCGGGTACTGGAGTTGGTGCGGGTGGAAAACATGACCGCCTATGTGCGTCGCAGCACCGCGCGCAAGGCCGCTGTGGCGCGCTGGAACGGCGGGCGCATGCCGCTCTCGAGCGAGCTGGCCGAGGCGCTGGTCGAGCAGCTCGATGCTGCAGCCCATGAACGCTTTGACGGGCCGGAAATGCGCGCAGTACGCCCACTGCTTGGGCTTCAGGCACAGTGGTCAGCCTTGCCCACCACAGGCACACTGCTGGCCGAGACCTTCAAGTCCCGTCAGGGCTGGCATCTGTTCCTGTACCCCTTTGCCGGGCGCATGGCCAACCTGGGCTTGGCCAATCTGATTGCCTGGCGGGTCAGCCGCGCACAACCGCTGTCGGTGTCGATTGCCGTCAATGACTACGGATTCGAACTCCTCAGCCCTGCCAAGGTGGACTGGGCTACGCACTTGCCGCAAGCGCTAGGCACCGGGCATCTGCTGGAAGATGTGCTGGCCAGCCTGAATGCCGGGGAAATGGCACTGCGGCGCTTTCGGGAAATTGCCCAGATTGCCGGCCTGGTGTTTGGCGGCTATCCCGCCGCGCAGAAGAGTACGCGGCAAATCCAGGCCTCCAGCGGCCTGTTCTATGAGGTGTTTCGCAAACACGACGCAGGGAATTTGCTGCTTGGCCAGGCGCGGGATGAGGTATTGAGCGAAGAGCTGGAGATCGAGCGGCTACGTCGGCAATTGCTAAAAATGAGCGCGTTGCAACTGGACCTGCGGGCGTTGAAGCGGCCAGGGCCACTGGCGTTTGCCTTGCTGGTGGAAGGCATGCGCGAGACGTTGAGCACCGAGAAGCTGGCAGACCGGATTGCGCGGATGGTGGCGGACCTGGAGCAAGCGGCGGACGCGGAATGAATTACCAACCCATCGAACACTGTGGTCAGGTGCTCTGGCTGCTCGCCGACAAAGCCGTCTACTGGCCCGCCCGCCGGGCCCTGCTGGTGGCCGACGTGCACATCGGAAAGGCCGCCAGCTACCGTGCCCTGCATCAACCGGTGCCACGCGGAACGACTGAGGCGACACTCGCCCGGCTCGATAGCTTGCTGGCCGCGCATGACTGTGAGCAACTGATCATCCTGGGCGACTTTCTGCATGCCCGCACGGCCCGTGCACCGGCAACGCTGGCCAAAGTGGATGATTGGCGCAAGCGGCACAAAGAACTGAAAATAGTGCTCATACGCGGCAATCATGACCGCAACGCCGGCGATCCACCCGCCTCGCTCGATATTCAGGTCGTGGACGAGCCGTGGGTTCTGGAGCCCTTTGCCCTGCAGCACGAGCCGCAGCTCCACCACACACACCCGGTACTGGCGGGCCACGTACACCCAGTCTTCGTCCTGCGAGGCAAGGCCCGTCAGCGCCTGCGCCTGCCTTGCTTCCTGATCGATGAGCAGGTCAGCCTGCTACCTGCATTCGGTGAGTTCACCGGAGGGTGGGAAATAACGCCCGCCAGCGCCAGCCGCGTGTACCTGGCTGGCGCTGACCGCGTCTGGACGCTGTAGCGACGCTCAGGCAACAGGGGCGGGAGGCGCCTCGTCCGGCAAGGTCGGCTCGCCTGGCTCCATGGGTGGCGTCTCACCGGGCTCCGGCGGTTGTGGAGTATCGGGGTCAGGTTGATGAGGCACGCCCCCCGCCTGCATGGGCAGCGGGTGCGCCAGCAGTGACCAGGGCAACAACCCTACGTGATTGGGCTGCAGGCCTGCCAGCTTGGCACTGATTGCGGGATGGAGTTTCATTGGCTGCTCCTGACGAAAGCCGATGCACATCATGCACACCGGCGTTACTTCGTTGGAGTGCCAAAGGCGCGGGTAATTCCCCGCGCTTGTCGGCTCAGGTACGCGGCAGGGTGACGCCGCGCTGGCCCTGGTATTTGCCGCCACGATCCTTGTACGACACTTCGCACTCTTCGTCGGACTGCAAGAACAGCATCTGCGCCACGCCTTCGTTGGCGTAGATCTTCGCCGGCAGCGTGGTGGTGTTGGAGAACTCCAACGTCACGTGGCCTTCCCACTCGGGCTCGAGCGGCGTGACGTTGACGATGATGCCGCAACGGGCGTAAGTGCTCTTGCCCAGGCAAATGGTCAGCACGTCACGGGGAATACGGAAATATTCGACAGTGCGCGCCAGGGCGAAAGAGTTTGGCGGGATGATGCACACGTCGCTCTTGATATCGACGAAGCTGCCAGCATCGAAATTTTTCGGATCGACGGTAGCCGAGTTGATGTTGGTGAACACCTTGAATTCGTCGGCGCAGCGTACGTCGTAGCCATAGCTGGAGACGCCGAAGGAGATCACGCGGTTGTCCTGCTCGCCGCGCACCTGGCGCTCGACGAAGGGCTCGATCATGCCGTGTTCCTGCGCCATGCGGCGAATCCACTTGTCCGATTTGATGCTCATGGCGGGGTGTCCTGAAGAGTTGCGAGGTGAAAATCGTGACGCGCATATTACCGGTCCCGGCGCCCAGGTTAAAGTTCCATCCCACATCCCGCGCCGGGTGGGGGCTGCAGCCGCCGCCGATCCGAATTTGCCTAAAGCGTCTTCTGACCATTGGCAGGTTGCGGAAAGTGGGGTAAGGTGTTGCCACTGTGCTGCACGTGACACCGAGAATCTCTAGTTTGATGCACGATCCTGATCGGCCCATCGCTGAATTTTCTGCTCTCTTTGCGCTCAGTCCCGGGCAGGGTTTTTCCTGACCGTTATCAAATTGTCCAAGGAGACAGAAAAATGTCCAACCGTCAATCCGGTGTTGTTAAGTGGTTCAACGATGAGAAAGGCTACGGCTTCATCACCCCTCAGTCGGGCGACGACCTGTTCGTGCACTTCAAAGCCATCCAAGCTGACGGCTTCAAAACCCTGAAAGAAGGCCAGGCTGTTACTTTCGTCGCTACCCGCGGCCAGAAAGGCATGCAGGCTGAAGAAGTTCAGATCGCCTAAGTCGATCTAGCTTCCTAGCTTTCAAAAAAACCCGCCTTCTGGCGGGTTTTTTCATGCCTGCTCGAAATAGGCGCTGGCCTCTTCGCAAGCTCACCCGCTCCCCAGGGACTGCACAGATTTCAAGTGCGGCGCAGTCGCTGTGTGCGGGCAAACCCGGTATGACAGGTCAGTCTTCGCTGATGGTAATGCTCGGCATTGCCGGTGCCGCTGCTTCCTGCAGCACGATCCGCGCGCCCACCTGGCGGGCCAGTTCCTGGTAAACCATGGCAATCTGGCTTTCCGGCTCGGCAATCGCAGTCGGCTTGCCGCTGTCGGCCTGCTCACGGATCAGCATCGACAACGGCAGCGACGCCAGCAGGTCGACGCCATACTGGCTGGCCAGCTTCTCGCCGCCACCTTCACCGAACAGGTGTTCGGCATGGCCGCAATTCGAGCAGATATGCACAGCCATGTTCTCGACCACGCCCAGCACCGGAATGTTGACCTTACGGAACATTTCCACGCCCTTCTTGGCATCCAGCAGAGCCAGGTCCTGCGGCGTGGTGACGATCACCGAACCGACCACCGGCACCTTTTGTGCCAGGGTCAGCTGGATGTCACCGGTACCCGGTGGCATATCGATCACCAGGTAATCCAGGTCATCCCAAGCGGTCTGGGTGACCAGTTGCAGCAGCGCGCCCGACACCATCGGACCACGCCATACCATTGGCGTGTTGTCGTCGGTGAGGAAGGCCATCGACATCACTTCCACGCCGTGGGCCTTGATCGGCACGAACCACTTCTGCTCGCGAATCTTTGGACGGGTACCCTCGGCGATACCGAACATCACACCCTGACTGGGGCCGTAGATATCGGCATCGAGGATACCTACCCGGGCACCCTCGCGCGCGAAGGCCAAGGCCAGGTTGGCTGCGGTGGTCGACTTGCCCACACCGCCCTTGCCCGAGGCCACGGCGATGATGTTCTTGACGTTGGCCATGGCTGGCACTTGGGCCTGGGCCTTGTGCGCAGCCACCACGCAGTCGATCGAAACTTGGGCACCAGTGACACCCTCAAGGCCGCCGATGGCGGTCTGCAGCACCTGGGCCCAGCCGTTCTTGAACAGCCCAGCGGCATAACCCAACTGCAACTGCACGCTGACCTGCCCGCCCTGGATGTCGATGGCGCGCACGCAGCCGGCGCTGACCGGGTCCTGGTTCAGGTAGGGGTCGGTGTACTGGCGAAGCACGCCTTCAACGGCGGCACGGGTGACGGCACTCATGGAGACTCCCATTGGCAAACTGAATGTAAAACAGCCGCCTATCCTAACCCGTCAATCGTCAGCAGATACGCTTGCGGGGTGAAATATCTTCGCCAGCCCTTTATAGTGGCCGATCATCCTCATTTTTACCCCGTAGCCAGATAAGTAGCCGAGCCACCATGTCCGAGCCACGCCAGATTCTCGTCACCAGCGCCCTGCCCTATGCCAATGGATCGATCCATCTCGGCCATATGCTGGAGTACATCCAGACGGACATGTGGGTGCGCTTCCAGAAGCTGCGCGGCAACCAGTGCATCTATGTCTGCGCCGATGACGCCCACGGTTCGGCCATCATGCTGCGCGCCGAAAAGGAAGGCATCACCCCGGAACAGCTGATCGCCAACGTCCAGGCCGAGCACAGCAGCGATTTCGCCGACTTCCTGGTGGATTTCGACAACTTCCACTCCACCCACAGTGAAGAGAACCGCGAGCTGTCGAGCCTGATCTACTCGCGCCTGCGTGAAGCCGGGCACATCGCCACCCGTTCGGTGACCCAGTACTTCGACCCGGAAAAAGGCATGTTCCTCGCCGACCGCTTCATCAAGGGCACCTGCCCGAAGTGCGCGGCCGAAGACCAGTACGGCGACAACTGCGAAAAATGCGGCGCCACTTACGCACCTACCGAGCTGAAGAACCCCAAGTCAGCGATCTCCGGTGCCACCCCGGTACTGCGTGATTCCCAGCACTTCTTCTTCAAGCTGCCAGACTTCCAGGCCATGCTGCAGCAATGGACCCGAAGCGGCACCCTGCAGGACGCGGTAGCCAACAAGCTGGCGGAATGGCTGGATTCCGGCCTGCAGGAGTGGGATATCTCCCGCGACGCGCCGTATTTCGGCTTCGAGATACCGGGTGAGCCTGGCAAGTACTTCTACGTATGGCTGGATGCGCCGATCGGCTACATGGCCAGCTTCAAGAACCTCTGCGCACGCCGCCCGGAACTGGACTTCGACGCCTTCTGGAACGAGGGCTCCAAGGCCGAGCTGTACCACTTCATCGGCAAGGATATCGTCAACTTCCACGCCCTGTTCTGGCCAGCCATGCTCGAAGGCGCCGGCTTCCGCAAGCCGACCGCGGTCAACGTGCACGGCTACCTGACGGTCAACGGCGCCAAGATGTCCAAGTCGCGCGGCACCTTCATCAAGGCCCGCACCTATCTGGACCACCTGCAGCCGGAATACCTGCGTTACTACTATGCGGCCAAGCTGGGCCGTGGCGTCGACGACCTGGACCTGAACCTGGAAGACTTCGTGCAGAAGGTCAACTCCGACCTGATCGGCAAGGTCGTCAACATTGCCAGCCGTTGCGCCGGTTTCATCCACAAGGGCAACGAAGGCGTGATGGTAGGCGGTGATGCCGCGCCTGAGCTGACCGAAGCCTTCCTGGCTGCCGCGCCCTCCATCGCCGAAGCCTATGAGGCCCGTGACTTTGGCCGCGCCATGCGCGAAATCATGGCACTGGCCGACCGCGCCAACGCCTGGATCGCCGACAAGGCACCGTGGTCACTGGCCAAGCAGGAAGGCAAGCAGGATGAAGTCCAGGCCATCTGCGCCCAAGGCATCAACCTGTTCCGCCAGCTGGTGATCTTCCTCAAACCGGTACTTCCGGTGCTGGCTGCTGATGCCGAGGCATTCCTCAACGTGGCCCCGCTGACCTGGAACGACCACCTGACACGCCTGGAAAACCACCCGCTTAACCCGTTCAAGGCCCTGATGAGCCGTATCGAGCCGGCCAAGGTCGAAGCCATGATCGCTGCCAGCAAGGAGGACCTGCTGGCTGCCGAAGCCAATGCCCCGGCGGGCAATGGCGAACTGACCAAGGACCCGCTGTCGGCAGAGATCGAGTTCGATACCTTCGCGGCCGTCGACCTGCGTGTGGCGCTGATCGTCAAGGCTGAAGCCGTAGCGGGTGCCGACAAGCTGCTGCAACTGACCCTGGACATTGGTGACGAGCGCCGCAACGTGTTCTCCGGCATCAAGTCGGCCTACCCAGACCCGTCCAAGCTGGAAGGCCGCCTGACCATGATGGTAGCCAACCTCAAACCACGGAAGATGCGCTTTGGCGTGTCCGAGGGCATGGTCATGGCTGCCGGCCCTGGCGGTGAAGAAATCTACCTGCTGAGCCCGGACAGCGGCGCCAAGCCAGGCCAGCGCATCAAGTAACTCCCCTGCGGGCCATTGTGGGAGCGGCCTGCCCGCTCCCACAATACGCAGGCCCCTTCATGTCAAATCCGGACAATCGCCCTGATTCCCGGCTATCGTCATCTCATGAATGACTACATCCTGGTCCTGATCAGCGCCGCACTGATCAATCACCTGTGCCTGCTCAGACAGCCACTCTCCGGGTTGCAACTACAGGTGCACGGCCTGGCATGCGCCCTGTGCATTGCCTTGGGCGTAATCGGCGCGCAACTGCTGGCGTACGCCGTACTTGCCCCGTTGCACATCCACGATCTTGCCCTGTTCCTGCTATTGCCTTGGCTGGCTTTGCTCGCCTGGGGCCTGCCCTGGCTACTGGCCAAGTGGCGCCCAACCTGGCCCGTAGTGGGGTTGCCAGCGCTGCTGTTGAGCAATGCCGCAGCGCTTGGGGTGGCTCTACAACAGGCAAGCGACGACGTCAGCTGGCCAACCGCGCTACTCCAAGGCTTGCTGACGGCTGGCGGCTTCTGGCTGACGCTGATGGTGTTCGCCGACCTGCACCAGCGCAGCGTCCACGCCGATATCCCCGACGCGCTGCGCGGCCTGCCCATCCAATTGATCGGTGCCGGGGTAATGGCCATGGCGTTTTCCGGCTTCAACGGGATGTTTGGCCAATGAGCAGCCCCGATCCGCGCCTGCGCACCAGCATGGGCCTGGTGTTGCTCGCCTGCACGCCTGGACTGCTGGCGCTAATGTGGCTGCATGGCTGGGGCATGGTGCTGAACCTGTTGCTGTGTGCCAGTGCCGCGCTGCTGTGCGAAGCATTGCTGCTGGCACTGCGCAATCAATCACTGAGCCAGGCGCTAAACGACGGCAGCGCACTGGTAACCGCCGTGCTACTGGCGGCCGCCCTGCCCACCCTGGCGCCATGGTGGCTGCCGGTCATCGCGGCATGTGTTGCGATCGGCATCGGCAAGCAGGCCTATGGTGGGGTCGGGCGAAATCTGTTCAATCCGGCCATGGTGGGTTACGCCTTCGTGCTGCTCAGCTTCCCATTGCAGATGAACCATTGGCCGGCACAGGCCCCGGGCCTGCTCGACAGCCTGCAGCAGGTGTTCGCTGGGGGCGATCAGATTGATGCCTGGGCCCGTCCGACATTGCTCGACGGCCTACGCCACAACCGCAGCCTGACCATTGACGAGCTGTTTGCCAGCCATCCGGGCTTTGGCAGCATTGGTGGGGCAGGCAGCGAATGGGTCAACCTGGCATTCCTGCTTGGCGGCCTGTTTTTGTTGCAGCGCAAGGTGATCAGTTGGCATGCACCGGCAGGTTTGCTGGCAGGGCTATTGATATTCAGCCTGTTGGGCTGGAATGGTTCGGGGTCGGACTCCAATGGCTCGCCTTTGCTGCACCTGTTTTCCGGCTCGACCATGCTGGCAGCATTCTTCATTGCGACCGAGCCGGTGTCCGGCCCCAGAAACGACTGGGCCAAGTTGTGCTTCGGCCTGGGAACAGGGCTGCTCATCTACCTGATTCGTACCTGGGGCAGCTACCCGGATGGCACCGCGTTCGCCGTCCTGCTGATGAACCTTTTGGCACCGGCACTCGAGCGCGTGGCTGTGCAACGTCAGCAGGCAGCCCGATGAAGCATGGAGCTCGGGATGTGGGCCTGCTGCTACTGACTGGAGTATTGGCAGTGTCAGTCACCCTGGCCTGGCGGCAGTGGACCAGCCCGGCCATCGCCAGCGCCGAAAAACAAATGCAAAGCCGCCAGCGGCTGGCCGTGCTGCCCGAAGGCAGCTATGACAACCAGCCCCTGGAAAGCCCACTGCCAAGGCCCGCCGCACAGCGGCCCAACAGCCGTATCCTGGCGGCTTACCGTGCCACTATGGCAGGCAAGCCAAGCGCCATAGTTCTGGTCACACAGGCGCAGGGATATGTCGGGCCAATCGTGCTGAGCGTCGCGATCGCCACAGACGGCCGGCTGATCGGCAGCCAGGTCGTCGAACAACAGGAAAGTCCCGGGCTGGGCGCTCACCTGGCTGACCCACAGCTGCAGTGGCTGAAACAGTTCGACAACCGCCATCAGGGCGATCACTGGGCGCTAAAGCGGGACCAGGGTGATTTTGACCAGATGGCCGGCGCAACCGTGACCTCGCGGGCAGTGATCGCCGCGTTGCAGGACGCACTGAATTATTTCGATGAGCAGCGTAGTGTATGGCTGGAGGGCGCCGCGCATGAATAGGTTTTGCCTGCTGGCCATGAGCCTCGCTCCCCTGTTGGGCGCCACCCGAACGCTGGGTGAAGGCGCGGCCATCGGCCTGTGCGCAGTGGTGATGGGATGCCTGCACCAACTGTTGCTGGCCCCCCTGCGTAAACGCGTCGCCAGCTGGGCATATGTACTGGCCAGCCTGCTGCTACTGGCAGCTCTGGCCAGCTGCCTGCAGTTGGCCATGCGGGCCTGGCTGCTACCACTGGCCATTGCACTGGGTCACTATCCCGCATTGTTGTGCCTGCAATGCCTGGCCAGTGACCATCTGCTTCCTGACCAACGCCGCTGGCACGTGCTCGCAAAGCACCTCGGCGCTGTCTTTGCCAGTTGCCTGCTGCTGGGCGCCAGCCGCCAATGGCTGGCTGACCATACCGAGCTGCACCTGGCCAGCCTCGCCCCCGGTGCGCTACTGCTGCTGGGATTGCTGTTGGCCTTGTACAATCGCCTGCGTCCGGGCTCTGCCCATCCACATCGTCAAGGAAAGCCCTGATTTCATGAATGCCGCCAAACGCCTGGAGATTTTTCGCAGGCTGCACGAAGACAACCCCGACCCAAAGACCGAACTGGCCTACACGACCCCGTTTGAACTGCTGGTCGCCGTGACACTGTCCGCGCAATCCACCGACGTCGGCGTCAATAAGGCCACTGCCCGCCTGTTCCCCGTCGCCAACACCCCCGAGGCCATCTATGCCCTGGGCGTTGAAGGCCTTAGCGAATACATCAAGACCATCGGCCTCTACAACAGCAAGGCCAAGAATGTCATAGAAGCGTGCCGGCTGCTGATCGAGCGCCACGACAGCCAGGTACCGCAAACCCGCGAAGCGTTGGAAGCGCTGCCCGGCGTCGGCCGTAAAACCGCCAACGTGGTGCTTAACACCGCGTTTCGCCAACCGGCGATGGCAGTGGACACCCATATCTTCCGGGTGAGTAACCGCACGGGTATCGCGCCAGGTAAAACGGTGCTGGAAGTGGAAAAGAAACTGCTCAAGTTCGTACCAAAGGATTACCTGCTCGATGCCCACCACTGGCTGATCCTGCACGGGCGCTATGTGTGCCAGGCGCGCAAGCCACGGTGCGGCAGCTGCAGGATCGAAGATTTGTGCGAGTACAAGCACAAAACCTCCGACGATTGAGCCGATAGGCAGAAACCAATCACGTCGATTGAAAAAATCTTTTTTACCAGCGTCTGCTTTCTGGTTATAAGGACGGCCAATGGCCCCTTGGCTTGGAGCGACTCATGAGTACCGATAAAGACGACCTGTCGATCGATGATGATTTTGTTGCCGCAGACGATGACGCGGAACCACAGGTTGAAACCGCAAAGACCAACCTGAGCAAACGCCGCACCATCGACAACATGCTAGAAGAACGGCGCCTGCAGAAGCAGCTGGCCGATTTCGATTACGACCTTTAGTTCTGGCCCTTTAGTCATGGATCGTTAGCCTTGGCAAAGCCTCCTGGCTGGAGGCTTCAAGGCCTGGCGGTCAGTTCAAACCTTGCCGTTGCGCCAGCTCGATCAGGTCAACCAGTGACCGTGCATTGAGCTTGAGCAAGAGCCGCGACTTGTAGGTACTGACCGTCTTGTTGCTGAGGTACATGCTGTCGGCAATCTCCTTGTTCGAACGCCCTCGCGCCAGTTGTTGCAGCACGGTCATCTCTCGCGCAGAAAGGCGATTCACCATATCCGTCTCACTGCTCGCGCCCCTGCCACGTGACGCATGCAAGGCCTGGTTGGGGAAGTAGCTGTAACCCGACAACACAGCCTTGATAGCGCTAAGCAGCTCGGTAAGCTCCTGCTGCTTGCACACGTAACCCGCCGCCCCCGCCTGCATGCAGCGCATCGAAAAGTTACCGGGAGCCTGCGACGTCAGCACCAGCACCTTGCTACCCGGGCTGAATGTCGCCATGCGGGCGATCACCTCCAGGCCATCCAGTTTCGGGATACCGATATCCAGCACCACAATATCCGGCAGGTGTTGCCGTGTCAGCTGCAGCGCAGCCACCCCATTATCAGTCTCCGCCACAACGTCATACCCATGCCGCTCCATCAGCATGCGTACGGCCAGGCGTATGACCGGATGATCATCCACGATAAGCACTTTATTCATGCGATATCCATACATTGTTGTTGCTTTGGCACGCCACGATAACCGACAGGACGCTTGCTGGCGCGGCGATTTACCAGTGAAAGCCATGGACAGACAAAACCTACAGAGCTTACAGAAACTTCCTACACATTAAGACTATGGTTGTAACAAACAAATTACTTATTACCGAAAGAAACGGTACCACCCACTAACATAAACGCACCAGTTGAATACTGATCTTCAGCAGAGGAGAACTTCCGACTCGAACGCGTTGAAAAATCAACACAACGAGGTTCTCTGACGATCATTCCTCCCCCGGGAAAGAATCCAGCCTTTAGTTGAGTACAGCAGTAAGGTAAAGATGGACAAAACCGCTGGAGACGGCCCCTATGACCCAAGCACAACCTGTCGCCCCGCTGACGATCATTGCCATCTTCGCGGGGATTATCGAAGCCTCCGCCCTTGCCACACTGCCATTTCTCGGCGAGTCCAGCCAAAAGCTCTACACCTGGTTCCTGGTAGGTTTTCCATTCTTTCTGACGGCACTGTTTTTTCTGACGCTCAACTTCAATTACAAGTCGTTCTACAGCCCGCTCCCCAACAACCCTGTACACGAAAACACGCCAGCACTGAACAGTGCGGCCACACCCGCTATTGCCAATGATGCCCGTGAGGCGGTACAGGGCGAGCCTGTTACATTCATGTTCTCCGGCCCCGACGCCTGTCGCATGATGGAACAACAACTCTTGCACGCTCTTGCCCACCCCCCCGAGCCGGCGCGAGTCTGGCGCTTTTGTAATCTGGATAGACGTCAATGTGCGCAGCTTTCGATCAGCGCACTTGAGGGCGATGATGTGAACCCTCGAAGTTGAACGACTCGCCTTTGCGCAGGCATAAAAAAACCCCGGACTGAGCCGGGGTTTTCACGCACACCAGCAATCAGAGCAGCGAACGGCCCTTGTTGGCGGCAATGCGCATACGCAGCGCGTTGAGCTTGATGAAGCCAGCAGCGTCTTCCTGGTTGTAGGCACCACCATCTTCTTCAAAGGTGGCGATGTTGGCATCGAACAGCGAATCGTCCGACTTGCGGCCAACCACGGTCACATTGCCCTTGTACAGCTTCAGGCGCACCACACCATTCACGTTCACCTGCGAAGCATCGATCATCTGCTGCAGCATCAGACGCTCCGGGCTCCACCAGTAGCCGGTGTAGATCAGGCTGGCATACTTGGGCATCAGCTCATCTTTCAGGTGAGCGACTTCGCGGTCCAGGGTGATCGACTCGATGGCACGGTGGGCCTTGAGCATGATGGTACCGCCAGGCGTTTCGTAGCAACCGCGCGACTTCATGCCGACGTACCGGTTTTCGACGATGTCCAGGCGGCCGATGCCGTTGGCACCACCGATACGGTTCAGGTCGGCCAGAACGGTAGCCGGGGATTTCTCGACGCCGTCGATGGCAACGATGTCACCATTGCGGTAGGTCAGCTCGATATAGGTAGCCTGGTCCGGGGCGTTCTCAGGCGAGACACTCCAGCGCCACATGTCTTCTTCGTGCTCGGTCCAGGTATCTTCCAGGACACCGCCTTCATAGGAGATGTGCAGCAGGTTGGCGTCCATCGAGTACGGCGACTTCTTCTTGCCGTGGCGCTCGATCGGGATGCCGTGCTTCTCGGCGTAGTCCATCAGCTTTTCGCGGGACAGCAGGTCCCACTCGCGCCATGGGGCGATGACCTTGACGCCTGGCTTCAGGGCATAGGCACCCAGCTCGAAGCGCACCTGGTCGTTACCCTTGCCGGTGGCGCCATGGGAAATGGCGTCGGCGCCGGTTTCGTTGGCGATTTCGATCAGGCGCTTGGCGATCAGCGGACGGGCGATGGAAGTACCCAGCAGGTACTCGCCTTCGTAGACGGTGTTGGCGCGGAACATCGGGAACACGAAGTCACGCACGAACTCTTCGCGCAGGTCGTCGATGTAGATCTCTTTAACGCCCATTGCCTGGGCCTTGGCACGAGCCGGTTCGACCTCTTCGCCCTGACCCAGGTCAGCGGTGAAGGTCACCACTTCGCAGTTGTAGGTATCCTGCAGCCACTTGAGAATCACCGAAGTATCAAGGCCGCCGGAATACGCCAGTACGACCTTTTTTACGTCCGCCATGCCATCACTCCACGGGGTTGTACGGAAAGGGACCGATTCTACCGGCGTTGCGGATAAATTTACAGTGGGGCGACAGCTTCTGACGACAAAGCGACAGAAATTGTCGGAAGGGCGACTTGCCAGATCAACACGGAAATTTGAGGCAAGGGTTGGCGCCCCATCCGGTCTCAGGGCGCCTTCGCCCCCGACGCGGGAGCAGCCGGAACGGCTGGAGCGGGAGCAGCCGGCGACACGGGCTCAACCGGTTTTTCCACCGCCTTTTCAACCTCCGCCACCCGATCCAGTTCGATATTCACCCGCCGATTACGCGCCCGGTTCGATGCACTGTTGTTCTTCGCCAGCGGATAACGCTCACCATGGAAGCGCACAGTAATCTGCTCTTGCGGCACACCGTGAGCCTTGAAGTAATCGGCCACGGCCAATGCGCGGCGGCGCGACAGGTCGCGGTTGGTCAGGCGGTTGCCACTGTTGTCGGAGTGGCCGTTGAGCTCGATATGGTTAACCGTAGGGTCGGCCTTCAGGTAGTCGACAATCACCTCCAGCCGCGCCTTGGCTGCTGCATCCAGCTCGTAACCGCCCCCAGGGAAGCCCACTTGAGTCTGGCGCACCTGGTCATAGTTCATCGGCAACAGCTTGCCGGCACAGACCTGATAGTCATTGTAGGCTTTGGCGAAGCTGACCGGCAGCACCCGCACCTCCATCGGCCTGCCCGCCTCACCGGTGTAGTTGCGCACGACGGTGCTACGCCCGTCGAGCAAACCGTTGATCAGCCGGCTGGCCTGCCCCTGGGAGGAGCTGAACAGCACACCGCTGCGGGCCATGCGCACATGGCCCAGGTTGATATCGCCACGCCCAGGTTGCCAAGGCGCTGCCGCGGCCAGCAGGCTGGCGGTGCCGGCACCCAGTACGTTGCTGTCCGAACGCAGCTGGAACACCGGCTGCTCGCCTGCCCGGCGCACGAACGTACCGCTGCCGAAACCTTCGATCGGTTGGCTCAGACGACACTCGAACTGGTCACCCTCGACCTGCCAGGCAATGTTCTCCATGCGCGTCTGGAAAGTCAGTGCGCCGGCCGGCAGGCTGGCGAACAGGGTCAACAGGGCTAGGTAACGCTGGCGCACGGGCGGCTCCACAATTTCTGACGGCTTACCAGCAGGCTATCGGACGCCGCGCGGAAAACTTGATAGCCGTGCTCGCCCCAGGGTTTTCCGGTAGGATTGGGGCTTGAGTTCGACCCGCCTGGAATCCCCAATGTCCGATCGCCTGACCCTCCTGCGCCCCGACGACTGGCACATCCATCTGCGCGATGGTGCCGTCCTGCCCCACACCGTTGGCGACGTGGCGCGTACCTTCGCCCGTGCCATCATCATGCCCAACCTCATGCCGCCGGTGCGTAATGCCACCGAGGCCGGCGCCTACCGTGAGCGCATTCTGGCTGCCCGCCCGGCCGGCAGCCGCTTCGAGCCGCTGATGGTGCTGTACCTCACCGACAACATCAGCCCCGAGGACGTCCGCGCGGCCAAGGCCAGCGGTTTCGTGTACGCCGCCAAGCTGTACCCGGCCGGCGCCACCACCAACTCCGATTCCGGCGTGACCAGCATCGACAAGATCTTCCCGGCCATAGAGGCACTGGCGGAAGTGGGTATGCCGCTGCTGGTGCATGGCGAAGTGACCCGCAGCGAGATCGACGTGTTCGACCGCGAGAAGCGCTTCATCGACGAGCACTTGCGCCGTGTGGTCGAGCGCTTCCCGACGCTGAAAGTGGTGTTCGAACACATCACCACCAGCGACGCAGCGCAGTTCGTCACCGAGGCCCCGGCCAACGTGGGTGCGACCATCACCGCCCAGCACCTGCTGTACAACCGCAACCACATGCTGGTTGGCGGCATTCGTCCGCACTTCTACTGCCTGCCGATCCTCAAGCGCAATACCCACCAGGTGGCCTTGCTGGACGCCGCCACCAGCGGCAACCCGAAGTTCTTCCTCGGCACCGACTCGGCACCTCATGCCCGTCACGCCAAGGAAGCAGCCTGCGGTTGCGCGGGTTGCTACACCGCCTATGCGGCCATCGAGATGTACGCCGAAGCTTTCGAACAGCGTAACGCGCTGGACAAGCTGGAAGGCTTCGCCAGCCTGCACGGCCCGGCCTTCTATGGCCTGCCGGCGAACACCGACACCATCACCCTGGTCCGCGAAGAATGGACCGCTCCGGAAAGCCTGCCATTTGGCGAGCAAACCGTAGTCCCGCTGCGCGCTGGCGAAAAACTGCGCTGGCGCCTGCTGGAGGCAAACGCGTGAGCGAAGACCTTTACGAAGACGACCTGGAAACCCAAGGCAGCAGCGGTCCTCGCCACCCGATGGCCGAGCGCTTCCGCGGCTATCTGCCGGTCGTGGTGGATGTTGAAACCGGTGGTTTCAACAGCGCTACCGATGCGTTGCTGGAAATTGCCGCTGTCACCATCGGCATGGACGAGAAAGGCTTCCTGTTCCCCGAACATACCTACTTCCACCGAGTAGAGCCGTTCGAGGGCGCCAACATCGAGCCGGCCGCACTTGAGTTCACCGGGATCAAGCTGGACCACCCGCTGCGCATGGCGGTCAGCGAGGAAAGCGCGATGACCGACATATTCCGCGGCGTGCGCAAGGCCCTCAAGGCCAACGGCTGCAAGCGGGCGATTCTGGTCGGCCACAACAGCAGCTTCGACCTGGGCTTCCTCAATGCAGCAGTGGCGCGCAATGACCTGAAGCGCAACCCGTTCCACCCGTTCTCCAGCTTCGACACCGCCACCCTGGCGGGCCTGGCGTATGGCCAGACCGTGCTGGCGCGGGCCTGTCAGAGTGCCGACATCGACTTCGACGGTCGTGAGGCGCACTCGGCACGTTACGACACCGAGAAAACGGCTGAGCTGTTCTGCGGCATCGTCAACCGCTGGAAAGAAATGGGCGGCTGGCGCGATTTCAACGACTGATCTGCCAAAAGCATTCGCGGGCACGCCCGCTCCCACAGGTTAACCTTTGCCTTCAGGCATGCAGAGAATCTGTGGGGGCGGGCGCTCCCGCGAAGAGGCCGGCACAGGAAGGCAAAAAAAACCGGCCACGAAGGCCGGTTTTTTTGTGCACGCAGCAATTACAGCTTGCCAGCGTTCTCGCTCAGGTAGGCAGCAACGCCTTCAGGCGAAGCGTTCATGCCCTTGTCGCCTTTTTTCCAGTTGGCAGGGCAGACTTCGCCGTGCTCTTCGTGGAACTGCAGAGCGTCGACCAGACGCAGCAGCTCGTCCATGTTACGGCCCAGTGGCAGGTCGTTGACGATCTGCGAACGGACAACACCATTGGTATCGATCAGGAAGGCGCCACGGAAGGCCACGCCGCCTTCGGACTCGACGTCGTAGGCTTTGCAGATTTCGTGGGTCATGTCGGCAGCCAGGGTGTACTTCACCTGGCCGATACCGCCGTTGTTGACCGGGGTATTACGCCAGGCGTTGTGGGTGAAGTGCGAGTCGATCGACACGCCGATCACTTCCACGTTACGCGCCTGGAAGTCAGGGATGCGGTTGTCCAGGGCGATCAGCTCGGACGGGCAGACGAAGGTGAAGTCCAGCGGGTAGAAGAACACCAGGCCGTACTTGCCCTTGATGGCCGAGGCCAGGTTGAAGCTATCGACGATCTCGCCATTGCCCAGCACGGCCGGAACGGTGAAATCGGGGGCTTTCTTACCAACGAGTACGCTCATTGTAATCTCCTGATGAGGGTGAAAAACCGTTTGCCGGGCCAGACGGGCTTGCCCGACATCCAACAAAGGCCGACCATCATACACGGCTTCTCATGACAGGCCGACTCCGTCGACAAAGCGACCGCCGGTCGCTCAAGCACACCCCTCTCAGAAAGATCTTTGACAAGCATTCTCATTAACATTAAGCTCCAACCCATCGACCCAACCAGCGATGGTCAGCCCTTATGTATGTGTGTCTTTGTGTCGGCGTTACCGACGGACAGATCCGCGATGCGATCTATGAAGGATGCTGCAGTTACAAAGAAGTGCGAGCCGCGACCAATGTCGCCAGCCAGTGCGGCAAATGCGCCTGCGTGGCCAAGCAGGTGGTCCGCGAGACCCTGACCGAACTTCAGGTCAGCCAGGCAGCCCTGCCCTACCCCGTCGAATTTACCGCTGCCTGAACCCAGAATTTCAAGAACCGGACCTGGCGTCCGGTTTTTTTATGCCTGAAATTCAACAAGTTAGCGCTACAACGCGGTTCACAAACATTCTTATTCCTATTAATTTTCACTTATTATTCAAGAACTTAGGTTTGACACACCTAAGTATCGGGCTCAAACTTCACTGGATTGACACTTCTACAGGGCAGGAACCCCGACATGAAAGGCGACGTAAGCGTCATCCAGCATCTCAACAAGATCCTCGGAAACGAGCTGGTCGCGATCAACCAGTACTTCCTGCACGCACGCATGTACGAAGATTGGGGGCTGAACAAACTCGGCAAGCACGAGTACAAAGAATCCATCGATGAAATGAAGCACGCTGACAAACTGATCAAGCGTATTTTGTTCCTCGAAGGTATTCCTAACGTTCAGGACCTGGGCAAACTGCTGATCGGCGAGCACACCAAGGAAATGCTCGAGTGTGACCTGAAGATTGAACAGCAAGGCCTGGTCGACCTGAAGGCCGCCATCGCCCATTGTGAAACTGCTGGCGACTTCGGCTCGCGTGACGTGCTAGAAGATATCCTCGAGTCCGAGGAAGAACACATCGACTGGCTGGAAACCCAACTGGGGCTGATCGACAAGATCGGTATCGAGAACTACCTGCAGTCGCAGATGGGCGAAGAGTAACTACTCGCCCCATAAAAAAACCCGCGATCAGCGGGTTTTTTTATGCTTGCCGGTAGATCAGGCTTCAGAAGCCTTGGCCTTGGCAGCCGCTTCCTTGATCAGGGTTTGCAGCTCACCGTTCTCGAACATTTCCAGCATGATGTCGCTGCCGCCAACCAGCTCACCGGCTACCCACAGTTGCGGGAAGGTCGGCCAGTTGGCGTATTTTGGCAGGTTGGCGCGAATTTCCGGGTTCTGCAGGATGTCGACGTAGGCGAACTTTTCACCACAACCCATCACGGCCTGCGATGCACGCGCAGAGAAGCCGCACTGCGGGGCATTCGGCGAGCCTTTCATGTAAAGCAGAATGGTGTTGTTGGCAATCTGCTCTTTGATCGTTTCGATGATATCCATGTAGCACCTCGGCTGAACTATCCGACACAGTCGTCGGCACGGTGTCGCATTGTATCGGAAAGCCGAGCGCCGTGCTCGGCCTTGCCGTTCCTCAAGCGGCCTCGACCTGCACGGGTACGCCATTGAGCGCAGCGTTTCCGGAAACCTGGTCCCGAAAGCGTTCGTCAGTCAGGTCATTGGCACTCACGCCGGGTTGCGCCTGGGCGATCTGCAGGTGCACGCCCTGACGACCATGACCAAAGCCGTGGGGCAAGCTGACCACACCGGGCATCATGTCTTCGCAGGCCTGCACCTCGACCTCCAGTGAGCCAGTACGCGAACGGATGCGCACGCGCTGGCCATCCTGCAGTTGCCGCTGCTGCAAGTCTTGCGGGTGCATCAACAGCTGATGCCGTGGCTTGCCTTTTACCAGGCGATGGAAGTTGTGCATCCACGAGTTGTTGCTGCGCACATAGCGACGCCCAATCAGCAGCAGTTCGCCCGGCACTGGTGGCGTCATTTGCGCCAGGCGCTGCAGGTCGTCGAGCAAAACCTGAGGGGCTGCTTCGACAGCCTTGCTGGCAGTCGTCAGCCGCCCTGCGAGGTTGCTGCGTAAAGGCCCCAGGTCAAGCCCATGCGGGTGATCGTCCAGTGTTGCCAAGGAGAGCTGCCAAGGCGTTGCTTCACCATAGCGCCCTTTGCGCAGGGCTTGATCAATCATCTGCGCAGGCGACCAGGTCGGTTTCAATTCCAACTCGGCACGCTTGGCAAACGCCTGGGCCAGGCCGACGAAGATCTCCCAGTCATGCAGTGCCCCCTCCGGCTTGGCCAGGATCGCCCGGTTGAAGCGCGTGACGTTGCGCACTGCCAGCAGGTTGAAGGTGCTGTCGTAATGGTCATTTTCCAGCGCTGAGGTGGAAGGCAGGATCAGGTCGGCATGGCGGGTGGTTTCGTTGATGTAGAGATCGATGCTGAGCATGAAGTCCAAACCCTCCAGCGCTGCATCCAGCTGGCGACCGTTAGGCGTGGACAACACAGGGTTGCCGGCAACTGTCACCAGCGCGCGCACCTGCCCTTCACCCGATGTAAGCATTTCCTCGGCCAGGGCCGCCACCGGCAGCTCGCCGCCGTACTCGGGCAAGCCCGACACACGGCTTTGCCAGGCATTGAAATGCCCGCCCGAGGTGGTCGCCACCAGGTCGACGGCAGGTTCCGTGCACAACGCGCCGCCTGTGCGGTCGAGGTTGCCGGTCACCAGGTTCACAAGTTGTACCAGCCAGTGGCAAAGGGTACCAAATGCTTGGGTCGAGACGCCCATGCGGCCGTAACACACGGCCTGCCCGGCAGCGGCGAAGTCGCGTGCCAGCTGGCGAATGTCCGCTGCAGCGATACCACACTGGGCACTCACGGCCTCGGCACTGAACGGCGCAATGGCCTCACGCACCTGCTGCAGGCCGTTGACCGGCAAGTGCGAGCCCCGTGCCAGGCCTTCTTCGAACAATGTGTTGAGCAAGCCGCACAACAGGGCTGCATCACCACCGGGGCGTATGAACAAATGCCTGTCAGCCATTGCCGCCGTTTCGCTACGTCGCGGGTCAACCACCACCAGGCGCCCACCACGCGCCCGAAGGGCCTTCAGGCGCTTCTCCACATCCGGAACGGTCATGATGCTGCCATTGGAGGCCAGTGGGTTGCCGCCAAGAATCAGCATGAATCCCGTGTGGTCGATGTCCGGAATCGGCAGCAGCAGCCCATGCCCGTACATCAGATGGCTGACCAGGTGTTGGGGCAACTGATCCACTGAAGTGGCAGAGAAACGGTTACGGGTCTTGAGCAGGCCCAGAAAGTAGTTGCTATGGGTCATCAAGCCGTAATTGTGCACACTCGGGTTGCCTTGGTAGACCGCCACGGCATTGCGCCCATGGGCCTGCTGGACCGCCCACAATTTTTCGGCCGCCAGTGCAAAGGCCTCATCCCAGCCAATGGCTTGCCAATGGTCGCCTACTCGCCTGTGTGGCTGGCGCAGGCGATCCGGGTCGTTCTGAATGTCCTGCAACGCCACGGCCTTGGGGCAGACATGGCCACGGCTGAACGGGTCCAGTGGGTCGCCCTTGATCGAGCTGATCAGGGCTCGCCCGTCCTCCTCATGGCTGACTTCGATGTTGAGCCCGCAGATCGCTTCGCACAGGTGACAGGCACGGTGGTGCAGGGTCTTGGTCATGGCCGCCTCTGCCTTGTTGTTGTCGAAAAGTGACTATGCGCCCGGCCCCTCCCCGCGGCCAGTGCGCTTCGCCGCGTGAATCCACCGACATCAGGCGCACGATTTACGACAGCCATTTGCCAAATTGCCAGCAAGCCGTGTACAACCTTGTGTAGCAAATAAAGAACAGCACGGCCATCGGGCAAAGACACCGTTTGCAACACCCTTTGCGATCAGGCCGCTTTTCCCCCCTTGGCTTCAGGCGACATTTACTTATAGTATTGCGCCTTTCCCTATTTCGTCCGCCCCGTGCGGCTTACGCCGCAGGTCATTCCCGTTGTCAAAAAAACCATACGGTCGACCTGCATACCGTTGCAGATAAGGTAGTCAATCATGAGCGCTAGGCACTTTCTCTCCCTGCTGGACTTCACCACCGACGAATTGCTCGGGGTGATCCGCCGCGGCATCGAGCTGAAGGACCTGCGTAAGCGAGGCGTGCTGTTCGAACCCCTGAAGAACCGTGTACTGGGCATGATCTTCGAGAAGTCCTCGACCCGTACCCGAGTGTCCTTCGAGGCCGGCATGATCCAGCTCGGCGGCCAGGCCATCTTCCTGTCGCCTCGCGACACCCAACTGGGCCGAGGCGAGCCGATTGGTGACAGCGCCATCGTGCTGTCGAGCATGGTTGATGTGGTGATGATCCGCACCCACGCCCACAGCACCCTGACCGAGTTCGCCGCCAAGTCGCGCGTGCCAGTGATCAACGGCCTGTCCGACGAATCGCACCCGTGCCAACTGCTGGCCGACATGCAGACCTTTGTTGAACACCGCGGCTCGATTCAGGGCAAGACCGTGACCTGGATCGGCGATGGCTTCAACATGTGCAACTCCTATATCGAAGCCGCCACGCAGTTCGATTTCCAGCTGCGCATCGCCTGCCCCGAAGGCTATGAGCCGGATCAACGTTTCATGGAACTGGGCGGCGACCGCGTGCAGATCATCCGGGATGCCAAGGAAGCTGTGCGTGATGCTCACCTGGTGGTCACCGATGTCTGGACTTCCATGGGTCAGGAGGAGGAAACTGCACGGCGCCTGGCGCATTTCGCACCTTACCAGGTCACCCGCGAACTGCTCGACCTGGCTGCACCCGATGTCCTCTTCATGCACTGCCTGCCCGCCCACCGTGGCGAGGAAATCAGCCAGGACCTGCTCGACGACCCACGTTCGGTCGCCTGGGACGAGGCTGAAAACCGCCTGCATGCACAGAAGGCGCTTCTCGAATTCCTTGTAGAACCGGCTTACCACCACGCATGAGTCAACCCCTACTGCTCAACCTGCGCAACCTCGCCTGCGGCTATGGCGACCAGCGCATCGTCCAAAACCTCAACCTGCACCTGAACGCAGGCGACATCGGTTGCCTGCTGGGTTCATCCGGTTGCGGCAAGACCACCACCCTGCGCGCCATCGCCGGTTTCGAGCCGGTGCACGAAGGTGAAATCCACCTGGGCGGTGAGGTCATTTCCCGGGCTGGCTTCACCCTGGCCCCGGAAAAGCGCCGCATCGGCATGGTGTTTCAGGACTACGCGCTGTTCCCGCATCTTACCGTGGCGCAGAACATTGCCTTTGGTATCGCCAAACACCCACGCCAGACCGCCGTCATCGAAGAGATGCTGGAACTGGTCAAACTCGGCGGGCTGGGCGGTCGTTACCCGCATGAGTTGTCTGGTGGCCAGCAGCAACGTGTCGCCCTGGCCCGGGCGCTGGCGCCCGAACCGCAACTGTTGCTGCTTGACGAGCCGTTCTCGAACCTCGACGTAGAGCTGCGCCGTCGCCTGAGCCATGAGGTTCGCGACATTCTCAAAAGCCGCGGTACCAGCGCCATTCTGGTCACTCACGACCAGGAAGAAGCCTTTGCGGTCAGTGACCAGGTCGGTGTCTTCAAGGAAGGCCGCCTGGAACAGTGGGACACGCCCTACAACCTTTACCACGAGCCGCAGACGCCATTCGTGGCGAGTTTCATCGGCCAGGGATACTTCATCCGTGGGCAAATGAGCAGCCACGAAGCGGTCAATACCGAAGTGGGTGAGCTGCGCGGTAACCGCGCCTACATCATGGCGCCGGGCAGCTCGGTGGATGTACTGCTGCGCCCCGATGATATCGTGCATGCACCAGGCAGCGCGCTACTGGCAAACATCGTGGGCAAGAGCTTCCTCGGGGCATCGACGCTCTATCGCTTGCAGTTGCCCACCGGTAGCCAGCTGGAAGCGATCTTCCCTAGCCATAACGACCACGAGGTCGGTGAGAATGTGGAGATTGCAGTGAAGGCCGATCACCTCGTGCTATTCCCTGTACCGGGTAGCGTTGCGGCACAGTTGCCACGCCAGGAGAATGGCGTGCGTCGTTACAGTTCGGCGACTTGACTTCAGCGCCAGGGGGCCGCTTGGCGGCCCCCCTGTTCTCAGCCTCGACCAATCCCGGCGAACGAGCCCTGCGTATACTCCGCCAGCACCGCCGCTGCCAACTCCACTTCCAGGCCACGCCGACCGGCGCTGACATGGATAGTTGCAAAATTCTGCGCCGAGTCATCGATAAAGGTCCGCAGACGCTTCTTCTGCCCTAGTGGGCTGATCCCGCCCACCAGGTAACCGGTCGCCCGCTGCGCCGCCGCCGGGTCGGCCATCTCGCACTTCTTTACCCCGGCAGCATGGGCCAGGGCCTTGAGGTCCAAGGTCCCCACCACAGGCACAACCGCTACCAGCAATTCTCCTTTCTCGCTGCTTGCCAGCAACGTCTTGAACACCTGTTGCGGGTCGAGCCCGAGCTTTTCTGCCGCCTCCAGGCCATACGACGCCGACTTCGGGTCATGTTCATAACTGTGCACACGATGCTCAGCACGGTGCTTTTTCAACAGGTCTAGGGCGGGGGTCATGCAAGGGCTCCAGTCAGGGACGACTCGGCGGCTACTTTAGGACAATTCCTACATCCCAGCCAGCGCACCGCGATCGCGCGCCTCTAGTACGGGATCCGCATCTTATTCTAGCGGCCATATCGTGACTGACCGTTCACTTTCGACCTTTGACATCAGCGTTTCTTGTCTATATTTTTTCGTTTCTGAATAAGCGGTGCACTTTTAAGGTGCATTTCCTACATCATCCGGGGTCAATGGGGATAGACACCGGGTTTTGCTGTCGAGCGCCACGCGCCTCACAACAAAAAAAACGAGGTCATACATGACGACTGCTCTGCACCAACCCACGCTGTCCAGCCAGTGCCTGGCCGAGTTTCTCGGCACCGCCCTGCTCATCTTCTTCGGTACCGGCTGCGTCGCCGCGCTCAAGGTTGCCGGCGCCAGCTTCGGGCTTTGGGAGATCAGTATCATCTGGGGCGTGGGCGTCAGCATGGCCATCTACCTCACCGCCGGTATTTCCGGTGCGCACCTGAACCCAGCCGTAAGTATCGCCCTTGCACTGTTCGCAGGGTTCGACAAGCGCAAGCTGCCCTTCTACATGCTGGCCCAGGTATGCGGCGCATTCTGTGGCGCGGCACTGGTCTACACGCTGTACAGCAGTCTGTTCTTCGATTTCGAACAGGCCCACGCCATGCTGCGCGGTAGCGAAGGCAGCCTGGAGCTGGCCTCTGTGTTCTCCACCTACCCGCACCCGTCCCTGTCCACCAGCCAGGCATTTCTGGTCGAAGTGGTGATCACTGCCATTCTGATGAGCGTGATCATGGCCCTGACCGACGACAACAACGGCCTTCCGCGCGGTGCCATGGCACCGCTGCTGATCGGCCTGCTGATTGCGGTGATTGGGAGCGCCATGGGCCCTTTGACTGGCTTTGCGATGAACCCGGCCCGCGATTTCGGGCCAAAACTCATGACATTCCTCGCCGGTTGGGGCGAAATCGCCTTCACTGGCGGGCGGGATATTCCTTATTTCCTGGTTCCGGTATTTGCACCGATCGTTGGCGCCTGCCTGGGTGCAGCGAGCTATCGCGGCCTTATTGCACGCAACCTGCCAGTAGCGCCCGCCGCGACCCCAGAGACAAATGACATTCGCCAGGGCGATACTCAAGCCAATTGATGCCGCCACCACGCGCAGCCCTGACCCTCTATTCTTGCAAGGCCTACGACCATGACAGACACCCAGGATAAGAACTACATCATCGCCCTGGACCAGGGCACCACCAGTTCGCGGGCGATCATTTTCGACCGTGACGCCAATGTTGTGGGTACCTCCCAGCGCGAGTTCGCACAGCACTACCCACAGGCGGGTTGGGTCGAACATGACCCGATGGAGATTTTCGCCACACAAAGCGCGACCATGGTCGAGGCCCTGGCCCAGGCAGGCATCAGCCACGCTCAGGTCGCCGCACTGGGCATTACCAACCAGCGCGAAACCACTGTGGTGTGGGACAAGGAAACCGGGCGCCCGGTGTACAACGCCATTGTCTGGCAATGCCGCCGCAGCACCGAGATCTGTGCCCAGCTCAAGCGTGACGGCCATGAAGGCTACATTCGTGAAACCACCGGCCTGGTCACCGACCCGTATTTCTCCGGCACCAAGCTGAAGTGGATCCTCGACAATGTCGACGGCGCCCGTGAGCGCGCCGAGCGTGGCGAACTGCTGTTCGGCACCATCGACACCTGGCTGATCTGGAAATTTACCGGTGGCAAGGTTCACGTCACCGACTACACCAACGCCTCGCGCACGCTGATGTTCAACATCCACAGCCTGCAGTGGGACGACAAGCTGCTGGAAATCCTGGGCATCCCACGGCAAATGTTGCCTGAGGTGCGCCCCTCTTCTGAAGTGTATGGCCACACCAAGAGCGGCATAGCCATCGCCGGTATCGCCGGCGACCAGCAATCGGCACTGTTCGGCCAGATGTGCGTGGAGCCGGGCCAGGCCAAGAACACCTACGGTACTGGCTGCTTCCTGTTGATGAACACGGGTGACCAGGCGGTGAAGTCGTCCCACGGCCTGCTCACTACCATTGCCTGCGGCCCGCGTGGTGAGGTGGCCTATGCACTGGAAGGCGCGGTATTCAATGGTGGCTCTACCGTGCAATGGCTGCGTGACGAACTGAAGATTGTCAACGACGCCCTGGATACCGAGTACTTCGCCAGCAAGGTCAAGGACAGCAACGGCGTGTACCTGGTACCAGCCTTTACCGGCCTGGGCGCCCCATACTGGGACCCGTATGCCCGCGGTGCGTTGTTCGGCCTGACACGTGGCGTGAAGGTAGACCACATCATCCGCGCCGCACTGGAGTCCATCGCCTACCAGACCCGCGATGTCCTCGACGCCATGCAGCAGGACTGTGGCCAGCGCTTGTCCGAACTGCGTGTGGACGGTGGTGCCGTGGCCAACAACTTCCTCATGCAGTTCCAGGCCGACATCCTCGGCACCTGCGTGGAGCGGCCGCAAATGCGCGAAACCACGGCACTGGGCGCCGCCTATCTGGCTGGCCTGGCCTGTGGCTTCTGGAGTGGCCTGGACGAGCTGCGCGACAAGGCGATCATCGAGCGCGAGTTCAGCCCGCAGTTGGACGAAACGCAGAAAGAAAAGCTGTATGCCGGCTGGAAGAAAGCAGTCAAGCGTACCCGTGACTGGGAAGATCACGAGGCATGATACCTGTGGGGGCCGCCATACGGCCCCCATCGTCCACTGGCCGTCATCCCTTTCCTACGGCATCATTGCAGAATTTGTCCGGCAGCCCCAAAGGACCGCCCATGAATCTGCCCCCCCGCCAACAACAAATCCTCGAACTGGTGCGCGAACGCGGCTATGTCAGTATCGAGGAAATGGCGCAGCTATTCGTTGTCACTCCCCAGACTATCCGGCGCGACATCAACCAGCTTGCCGAGCTCAACCTGCTACGCCGCTACCACGGCGGTGCGGCTTACGATTCAAGTATCGAAAATACCGCCTACGCCATGCGTGCCGACCAGATGCGCGACGAAAAACAGCGCATTGCCGACGCCGTGGCCCGACAGATTCCCGACCATGCCTCGCTGTTCATCAACATCGGCACCACCACCGAATCGATTGCCCGGGCACTGCTCAACCACAGCCACCTGAAAGTCATCACCAACAACTTGCACGTGGCTGCGATCCTGGCCGCCAAGGACGATTTCGAAGTGCTGGTGGCGGGTGGCACGGTGCGCCGAGATGGTGGTGTAGTCGGCCAGGCCAGTGTCGATTTCATCAACCAGTTCAAGGTCGACTTCGCCCTGGTGGGCATCAGCGGTATCGACGAGGATGGCAGCCTGCTCGATTTCGACTATCAGGAAGTGCGGGTGTCGCAAGCCATCATTGCCAATGCCCGACAAGTGATCCTCGCGGCCGATTCCAGCAAATTCGGGCGCAATGCCATGGTGCGTCTGGGCTCGATCGACCTGGTCGACTGCCTGGTGACCGACCAGACACCGACCCCAACCCTTACCCAATTGTTGAACCAGAACAAGATCAGGCTTGAGGTGGTTTGAGGGCTGGCGGGTGCATGCCGCCAGATATGTGGCGGCCGTGAGATCAAATGCGGCCCGCGCGGCGCATCGCGAGCGAGGCTCGCGCCTGCATCGTTTTCGGGCCAGTTATGCCTGAGACAGCGCGCGCGCCCAGAACCCTGGCCGCCCCCTAAATTTTCGTAAATGTTCACTTCATTGTCATTTGATCAGTTTTTTCTATAGAGACTGACTGGCGACCGGCTTTCTGTTGCGCTAATATTTTCGCAAACGAACATCAATGTTCATATTCGATGTGAACAGCCCCAGGAGGCCTTGCCCGTGTCCCAGCCAGTTTCGTCCCAGCCCCCAACAGCCGACTGTTATGACCTTGCCGTGATCGGCGGTGGCATCAATGGCGTGGGCATCGCTGCCGACGCCGCTGGTCGCGGCTTGAAGGTCTTCCTTTGCGAAAAGGACGACCTGGCCCAACACACGTCGTCAGCCAGCAGCAAACTGATTCACGGTGGCTTGCGCTACCTGGAGCACTACGAATTTCGCCTCGTACGCGAGGCATTGGCTGAACGCGAAGTGCTGCTGGCCAAGGCGCCGCACATCGTCAAACCTATGCGCTTCGTGCTTCCGCACCGCCCGCACCTGCGCCCTGCCTGGATGATCCGCGCCGGCCTGTTCCTCTACGACCACCTGGGCAAGCGCAAGCGTCTGGGCGCCTCGCGTAGCCTGCGCTTCGGCCCGGGATACCCGCTTAAGCCAGCAATCACCCGCGGCTTCGAATACGCCGACTGCGCTGTCGATGACGCCCGCCTGGTGGTACTCAACGCCATGGCGGCACGTGAGCTAGGCGCACATATCCACACCCGCACCCGCTGCTTGCGCGCCGAACGTGTAAAGGGCTTGTGGCAGGTAGAACTGCAGCACGCCGATGGCACCCTCCAGACGATCCATGCCCGCGCACTGGTCAACGCCGCCGGCCCGTGGGTGGCCAGCTTCATCAAGGACGACCTCAAGCTCGAGGCGCCTTACGGCATCCGCCTGATCCAGGGCAGCCACCTTATCGTGCCGCGCCTGTATGAAGGTGAACATGCCTACATTCTGCAGAACGAAGACCAGCGCATCGTCTTCTGCATCCCGTATCTGGACCGCTTTACCCTGATCGGCACCACTGATCGGGAATACAGCGGCGACCCGGCCTCGGTCGCCATTACCGAGCAGGAAACACACTACTTGTTGAAGGTGGTCAACGAGCACTTCAACCATCAACTGAGCCCAGCCGACATCCTGCATACCTACTCCGGCGTTCGACCGCTGTGCAACGATGAATCGGACAACCCTTCGGCAGTGACCCGGGACTACACACTCGCCCTTTCGGCGGACGAAGGCCAGGCACCGTTACTGTCTGTGTTCGGCGGCAAGCTCACCACCTACCGTAAGCTGGCCGAATCGGCCATGGCCGAACTCAAGCCCTTCTTCACCCAGATGCGCGGCGCCTGGACTGCCAGTGCGCCACTGCCGGGCGCAGAGGGCATGACAACGGTACAGGCGCTGATCGATGCCGTACTGGCACGTTGCGGCTGGTTGCCTGTTGACCTGGCCAAACGCTGGGTGCTCACCTACGGCAGCCGCGTGTGGCGGCTGCTTGATGGCGTTCACGGCCCCGAAGACCTCGGGCAGGCTATCGGCGCCGGGCTGTTCACCCGCGAGGTGGACTACCTGCTGGAGGAGGAATGGGCAGAGCAAACCGCTGACATTATCTGGCGTCGCACCAAGCTGGGCCTGTCGCTGACCGCGCAGGAGCAGATGGCCCTGGGGGCGTATCTGCAGCAAGCCCGCAAGGTGCGCACAAATAGCCGCGCAGCCTGATACCGACGGTGAAGCCCTCTTGATTCGTCAAGGGGGCGTATTCGCCCAGCGCTCATAGGCTTCACGCGCCAACCGCGCCAGCAATGCCCGCTCGCTGCGATCGTAATCAGTTTTCAGTGCTTCACAGCGTTGCAGAAACTCGCTTTCGTTGATCACTTGCTCATCTACCTGAGCCTGCAGGGCTTCCATGCGCTGGTGCAGTGGCTGTACCAGTTCTTCAAATCGCTGCGCATGAAACTCTCGCGCGTATTGCTCCCAGAAAGGCCGCTGTGCCAACGAGGCTATCAGGGCATCCGTCGTCTCAGTTTGCAAAACCGCGTCCTGGACCCGCAGCACATCGCTGGTGGTTACGTTTGCAAAACCTGGGTAATGCATTTCGTCGAGCTCGATCGGCAAGCCCAAGGGACGCGCAAGCCGCTGTCGGTAAAAAAGCCGTGTCTCGATTTCATCGATATGAGGGGCGTGCTCGGCATGCATGCGTTGAACATGTAAAGTCGCGTGACGGTCGACCTCGTCCAGGCGAAACAAACCACGCGCCAGGCTTAGCAAACGGGCTTCCATCCGACTGCCATGCGCGTCTTCGACGGCGCGCAGCACCAGAACCCCAAGCTCCATCTGCTCCAGCAACAGCAGCAGGCGGTCTTCACAACTGCGTGGACCAGATGCCTCTAGAAACAACTGATGACGCAACTGCTCGTGCTGCTCACACGTTTCAAGAATTCGCCAGATTCGGCTGCGGTAATGCCCAGGGTGCTGTTCAAAGTCCTCACCATGGACGAAGTCTGCCAGAAAGCGGAACATTCCATCTGATTGCGGTTCCTCAAGCAGGGCTGTCCATATGGCCTGCTGGCGATCACGTTCAGCGTCGGCTGTACTGTTGGCCCAGGTATTGAAAAGGTCACTGTCAATGGCGCGATGGCGTGCGGACGCTGACCCCCACTGCCCCGGGGTCACACTTCGAGCCTCATCGAGCAGCAATGCGTCAGCTTCGCCAAGTGGATTATCGTGCAAGGACAACTGGTGCACCTGCAGGCGCAGCTGCTGCACCTCTCGGCGCAGTGTGCGGATGTTGTTGTTACGCAAGTCTATGTGGGCACGAAATGAAATCCGCTCAGGCAACGCCTCAAGGCCAGCAGAGCGCAAGTTGACTTCACGCAAATTGCCCAGGCGCGTCAGTACCGGCGCCCTTCCCAGCGGGTTGCGGCTGAGGTCGAGGTACCGCAGCGCGCTCATCCCGGCAAGACGCAACTCACCGGCCTCATCCATGATCACGCTGTTGCGGCGCAGGTTTAGCTGCCGCAGGCGGGGCATATGTTCAATGCCGTGAGGGATCGCAGTCAGGCGATTGCCGGACAGGTCGAGCTCAATCAGGTTGGGAAAACGTCGAAGGAAGTCCCCATTGATTTCACCAAGGCGCAGGTCACTGAGGATCAGCCGTCGCACATGATCAAAGCTCACCCCCTCCGGTAATTCGGGCAGACTACCGATACGCTCTCCGCTGATGATAAGCGCGTAGTCCCCGGCCTCGTCGGTTATCTTGCGCCGCCAGCTTCGCCGAACGGCAGTAGCGACCCGACGGCGGCGCAGCGCGTCCAGTGGGTTACTGGCATCCCTGCGCCATTGGCGCAGGCTCTGACGCAGGCGTGCCAACTGTCCCGTGAGCTGGCTGTAGTGCTCCCACAACCCTACTCGCCGCTCCATTAGGTCAAGCAGATAGGCTTGTAGCTCCCCGTCTGTCATTGTCGGAAACACTTGGTGGATACCACGCCCTATGGCACGCCGACTGCTCTCCCCTCGCCCACTCAAGGCATACCCGATACGCCCGTCCCCAAAACGGGTCGGGGGCCGCAGGCCAACGCCCAGACGGGGCATGCCACAGAGCTCAGCCGCTTGGGTACGATCACCGGCAGCGGCCTCGATCAACAACGAGCCCAGGGCACCTGGACTGACAGCGGCATCGCCGAGATCGGCTGTCTGCGTCTCGTCCAGCGCAGACAGCAGCGCCGCCAGGTAGGGGCCGGATGTGCCTTGACCGGCATAGCGGTAGCCATCACCGCGGCGCACGATACACCGTACATCCTGCGCAGACTCAGCGCCGATACCGGCCAGATACCGGCCACTCGGGCTACCTTCGCGCAGTTCGATGCGCAGGGTGTCCGGCCATTTCAGCTGACGCTCGAGCAAGCCCAAAGCCAGGCGTTCGGTATCGGGATTGACGCAACGCGGCAGGCGCAAGCCGGCACAGGCCCTGTCCAGACGGCTTTCGCGCAGTGACCATCGTGCGCGCTCGGCCACTGCCAAAGGGATCCGCTGCGCGGTGCTGAGCGTATCGAGCTGCGCACCGCTGCATTGCTGAAGCAGCTCACGGGTACAACGAGCCGACAGGCCCGGGAAAGTGCGCCGCAATATCCGCTCGATGCCATTGGGCTGCACTTGCCGATCAGCAACGTACTGCGCCAGTCGCGGCGCGCTGAAGTCCGGGTGCAATTCATGTGCCTGATAAAGCTCCAGGGCATCGAGCAACCGTGCAGGTGCGCCCATGTGCTCGACGTGCAAACGGCGAACCTGCGCCTCACTCAGCCCTGTCACCTGGAGTAGGTAGTCGCATGTCGCTTCCGGTAGTTCTGCCAGGGGCGTACTCAGGCGGCGCACCAGATTGGCCCGCCCTTCCCAGTATTGGGGAGCTTCCAGTTCATGGCGCCAGCCGCCGGCGCCATTCTGCTCGATCACAGGCCGATAGGCACTGGCACGACCAGGGTGCAGGATCCTGGAGCGACCATCCTGCGGATCCTCCAACACTCGATAACAGCCCTCATCGAGGTGCCATAACCATTCCTGTGCGCCAGCACCACGCAAAGGTTCGGCATCGTAACCGGGTAGATCCGTGGCCATGAGCTTGACCTTGCCTGCGGAGTCGCACACCGGTACCAAGTCATCCACGAAGGCCAGCCGCTCAAGGGCACGCACGGCCACTTTGCTGCCGGCTGCGATCATCCCGCCGAGCACGACGTTCTCGGCAACATTGAACAGGTGGTTCAACGCCCCTTCGCGATCACCCATGCGCCAATCTTCATACCCTTCATACACTTCGTCAGCAATCTGAACCGCGTTTGCCACCAGCAGCACTTCGCCAAGCACAGGCACGAAGGCGCCCGCCACGTTCAGCAAATTCATGCCCAGCTCTTTGTAGCCCTGCATGCGCGCTTCGCGGTCTTCGTCATCTTCGACATCGGTGGGTACGGCGAGCACCTTGGCGTCATCCCTGATCTTGGCAAGGTGTTGCCGGCGCAGGTGTACGAACGGTGCGTCCGTGACCGGTGCAGAACGGGCGTCGAGTTCCACCCCGGCTGCCGATGCCTGCGCGACCCGTTCGTTCAATACCCGATAGAAATTGATGCGCTCACGCTCGGTAATGAAGCGCGCGAAAAAGCGCCGATAGTCCGGCGCACAAAAGCGCTTACCGAGGTAGTTGTCGAGTGCGTCCCAGCTGGCATGACGGGAGACGGGCTGATGAGGGTCATCGGGTATCCAGAGCACCACCGACTCCACTGCGCCATCAGCTGACGGACGCACTTCCAGCGTCAGCACGCCTTGAACCGGGCGGCCCAATAGGTACAACTGTCGGGGAACCACAGTGCCAACCAGCGCAGGCACTACCGGCTTTTCGGCAACAAGCGGCAACAGAAAAAAATATGTGCGCTCGTCAATGTCCTGCTTCAACGCGGCGACCCGCATCGCCACCTCGAAATGTGCCTTGAAACTCGCTTCGAAAAGCCCGTGCAAGCGGGAAACGGCCTGGCCCGGCTCATCCTCCGGGCCATCTTCAGGCTGTAGGTGGTGCGTGAGCAACGCCTGGTACTTGCCACCTGCGTCGACCTCGCGACATGCGGAGGCAAACGCGTGGAAGCTCATCGGCAGCCGGTTACCGTTGCCATCGACCAGTTCACCTTTGCGCATCAGCCCGGGGCGCGTCTCCCTGCGATGATAGTTATGCAGCGCCGCCTCCAGCAATGACCGCCTAGAGCGGCGAACATAGGTGGGCCGCAGCAGCGCAGGCGAAGCGCTGGGCAGCACCAGCCGCTGCGAGAGCCGTACCTTCCAGCCCGTCACGTCCGGGTTGCTGATGCCGCTCTTGCGCAGTTTCGTTTTGAGCAACTCTGCCGCGTAGGCCTGCAAGGAAGGGATGGCCTGGAGGATCGGGCCAAGCCGAGCATTGCAGTGCGCCTGCCGACGCAGGGCATTACGTAACGCATCGAGCCTTTCCGGTTGCGCGTGGTCGACTAGCCATCCAGGCAAGTTTTGGGCAATCAGGCTATCGATGGAATCGTTCGGGGGCCGGTGCGGTGACATCTGTGGAACTCTCCAGGCAAAGAGCAGAGCACACTACGTCTGCGCCCTTGCCGCGCACTGCATAGTTACCACACGCGATACCTGAATGTGCGGCAGCCCACGCGTTCGGATAACCGAACGAGCAAACGCTATTTATTCGGCCTGGCGAACCCCGGAGAGATGTAGAGACTGTCAAGCGCGAGCAATACAAGCGGTTTAAGGTCGACAGCAGGGCTTGGCACGAGTCATGCTCTACACTTGGTAGCCGAATGCACCCGCTTCTTGCTGTATTCGTTGAACGAAGAGTCCGCCAACGGCTCCATAAAAAAAACAAACACGTCGAGGAAAATTTGATGCGTATCGTTCGTCAATTGCTGGGCGCAGCCATCGCGGCTGCAGTCATCGCTTCGCCGGCCATGGCCGAGGAGCTCACCGGCACCCTGAAGAAGATCAAGGAATCGGGCACCATCACCCTGGGGCACCGCGACTCCTCCATTCCATTTTCCTACCTGGCCGGCAAACCTGAGCCCGTCGGTTACTCGCATGACATCCAGCTGGCCGTCGTCGACGCGCTGAAGAAGCAACTGGGCACGGACATCAAGGTCCGTTACAACCTGGTCACCTCGCAAACCCGTATTCCGCTGGTGCAGAACGGCACCGTCGACCTGGAGTGCGGCTCCACCACCAACAACGTCGAGCGCCAACAACAGGTCGGCTTCTCGGTCGGCATCTTCGAAGTCGGTACCCGCCTGTTGACCAAGGTCAAGGACGGTCAGCCTGCATACAAAGACTTCCCGGACCTGGCCGGCAAGAACGTGGTGACCACCGCCGGTACCACCTCCGAGCGCATCCTCAAGGCGATGAACGCCGACAAGCAGATGAAGATGAACGTGATTTCCGCCAAGGACCACGGTGAAGCCTTCAACATGCTCGAAAGCGGCCGCGCCGTGGCCTTCATGATGGACGACGCCCTGCTCGCCGGTGAAATGGCCAAGGCGCGCAAGCCATCCGACTGGGTCATCACCGGTACGCCACAGTCGTATGAAATCTACGGCTGCATGGTGCGCAAGGAAGACGCTGCGTTCAAGAAAGCGGTCGACGACGCGATCATTGCCTACTTCAAGTCGGGCGAAGTCAACAAGAGCTACGACAAGTGGTTCATGCAGCCGATCCCGCCTAAAGGTCTGAACCTCAACTTCCAGATGAGCGAAGAGCTGAAAAAACTGATCGCCGAGCCAACCGACAAGGCTGCGGACGAGAAGAAGTCCTGATCCTCAGCAAATAGTGGCCTGGTGCTCACAAGCACGAATCAATTCTGCAGGCCACTCATTAGTGTCTAACCTTTCATCCGTGGGCGCCCTGCGCCCCCGGATGCTCGAAGGTGCCCGTGAAACAACCGTCTGAGGGGAAATCCCGATGAATTACAACTGGGACTGGGGCGTGTTCTTCAAGTCCACCGGCGTGGGCAGCGAAACCTATCTGGACTGGTACATCACCGGCCTGGGCTGGACCATCGCCATCGCCATCACCGCCTGGATCATCGCGCTGCTGCTGGGGTCACTCCTCGGCGTCATGCGTACCGTGCCGAACCGCCTGGTATCGGGTATCGCCACCGCCTACGTGGAACTGTTCCGCAACGTACCGCTGCTGGTGCAATTGTTCATCTGGTACTTCCTGGTACCCGACCTGCTGCCAGAAGGCTTGCAGGAATGGTTCAAGCAGGATCTCAACCCGACCACTTCGGCACTGATCAGCGTGGTCATCTGCCTGGGCCTGTTCACCGCCGCACGCGTCTGTGAGCAAGTGCGTACCGGTATTCAGGCACTGCCCAAAGGCCAGGAAGCTGCCGCCCGCGCCATGGGCTTCAGCCTCCCGCAAATCTACAACAATGTGCTGCTGCCGCAGGCCTACCGGATCATCATTCCGCCGCTCACCTCCGAGTTCCTCAACGTGTTCAAGAACTCCTCGGTGGCGTCGCTGATCGGCCTGATGGAGCTGCTGGCGCAGACCAAACAGACCGCTGAGTTTTCCGCCAACCTGTTCGAGGCGTTCACCCTGGCCACGCTGATCTACTTCACCCTGAACATGGGCCTGATGTTGCTCATGCGCATGATCGAGAAGAAAGTCGCCGTGCCTGGCCTGATCTCCGTGGGGGGCAAGTAAATGGAAATGGATTTCAGCGAAATCATCCCCGCCCTGCCAGCCCTCTGGGACGGCATGGTCATGACCCTCAAGCTGATGGTCATGGGAGTCATCGGCGGTATCGTGCTGGGCACCATACTGGCCCTGATGCGCCTGTCGTCGAGCAAGCTGCTGTCGAACCTGGCCGGTGCCTACGTCAACTACTTCCGCTCGATCCCGCTGCTGCTGGTGATCACCTGGTTCTACCTGGCGGTACCGTTCGTGCTGCGCTGGATCACCGGCGAAGATACCCCGGTGGGTGCCTTCACCTCCTGCGTGGTCGCCTTCATGATGTTCGAGGCCGCGTACTTCTGCGAAATCGTCCGCGCCGGCGTGCAGTCGATCTCCAAGGGTCAGATGGGCGCCGCACAAGCGCTGGGCATGAACTACGCGCAGACCATGCGCCTGATCATCCTGCCTCAGGCCTTCCGCAAGATGACCCCGCTGCTGCTGCAGCAGAGCATCATTTTGTTCCAGGACACCTCGCTGGTGTATACCGTGGGCCTGGTCGACTTCCTCAACTCGGCTCGCTCCAACGGCGACATCATCGGGCGCTCCCATGAGTTCCTGATCTTCGCCGGCGTCGTCTACTTCATCATCAGCTTCTCCGCTTCGTGGCTGGTCAAGCGCCTGCAAAAAAGGATCACCGTATGATTTCCATCAAGAACGTCAACAAGTGGTACGGCGACTTCCAGGTACTGACCGACTGCAGCACCGAGGTCAAGAAAGGTGAAGTAGTGGTGGTCTGTGGCCCGTCGGGCTCGGGCAAGTCCACCCTGATCAAGTGCGTCAACGCGCTGGAGCCGTTCCAGAAGGGCGACATCGTGGTTGACGGCACCTCGATTGCCGACCCGAAGACCAACCTGCCCAAACTGCGCTCGCGGGTGGGCATGGTGTTCCAGCACTTCGAGCTGTTCCCGCACCTGACCATCACCGAAAACCTGACCATTGCCCAGCGCAAGGTGCTGGGCCGCAGCGAGGCGGAAGCCACCAAGAAGGGCCTGGCCCTGCTCGACCGTGTAGGCCTCAGTGCCCATGCCAAGAAGCACCCTGGCCAGCTCTCCGGTGGCCAGCAGCAGCGCGTGGCAATCGCCCGCGCCCTGGCGATGGACCCGATCGTCATGCTGTTCGACGAGCCCACCTCGGCACTGGACCCTGAAATGGTCAGCGAGGTGCTGGACGTGATGGTGCAACTGGCCCAGGAAGGCATGACCATGATGTGCGTAACCCACGAGATGGGCTTTGCCCGCAAAGTCGCCAACCGGGTTATCTTCATGGACAAGGGCAGCATCATCGAAGACTGCACCAAGGAAGAGTTCTTCGGTGACCAGAGCGCCCGCGACCAGCGCACCCAGCACTTCCTCAGCAAGATCCTGCAGCACTGACCCGGCCACAGCTTCCGCTGCCAGGCACCCACCAGGCAGCGGAAGCTGGTCGTTACAAGGCCACTGTGATGAAATGCGACCCCTCGCTACTTCGCCCTGCCAAGCCTGCCGTGAATTCCCGCCTGATCCGTCAATTGCTGTTACCGCCACTGATCATCCTGCTGATGGTCGGCCTGGGAATGGCTGGCTACCTGATCAGCGAGAGCAATGGTATCCGCACCCTCAGCGAAAACGGCGAACGCCAGCTGGAGCTGCACGCACGTACGGTCGAAAGCGAAATCAGCAAGTACACCTACTTGCCGAGCCTGCTGGAACTGGAAGACAGCGTCTCGCACCTGCTCACCGACCCGGACGGCGGCTCACGCCAGACGGTCAACGAATACCTTGAAGGCCTGAACCGTCGCAGCCGCAGTCGGGCCATCTTCGTCCTCGACACCAATGGCCGGGTGCAGGCCACCAGCAACTGGCGCGATGCCGACTCGTTCCTGGGTGAAGACCTGTCGTTCCGCGCCTACTTCCAGACAGCCGTGCGCGGCGAACCCGGGCGGTTCTACGGCATCGGCAGTACCACTGGCGAGGCCGGCTATTACCTGGCCCACGGGCTTGAGGAGCACGGCAAGATCATAGGCGTTGCAGTGATCAAAGTGCGCCTGGACACCCTCGAGGAGCGCTGGCAGCGCGCCCGCCTGGAAGCGTTCGTCAGCGACGAAAATGGCATCATCATCCTCTCCAGTGACCCGGCCCGGCGCCTTAAGTCGGTGCGCCCGCTGACCCCGCAAATCAAGGAGCGCCTGGCGCGAAGCCTGCAGTACTACTGGTGGCCGCTGAACGAACTGCAGCCTCTGGCCCGGGAGACCCTGGCCGACGGTGTGGAAAAACTGACCTTCCCCGCCAACACCGAAACCGCTCATGGCAAACCGCACGAAGTGGCCTACCTGGCGCAAACCAGGCGCCTGGTGGACACGCCCTGGCATTTCACCCTGCTGACCCCACTGCAAGACCTGCGTCGCGAATCCATGGTGCAGGGCATCCTGGTGGGCGTGGCCTTTGCCTTGCTGGCGATCCTCGGCATTGCCTGGAACGAGCGGCGCAAGGTGATCGCCACCCGCCTGGCGGCCCGCGAAGCCCTTGAAGAAGCCAACAGCCAGCTGGAGCGGCGGATTGCCGAACGCACCGCCGACCTGCGCGCCAGCAACGAACGCCTGAAGGGCCAGATTCGCGAGCGCCGGCATGCCGAGCAAACCTTGCGCCACGCCCAGGATGAGCTGGTGCAGGCGGGCAAGCTGGCCGCCATCGGGCAAATGTCCACCAGCATTGCCCACGAGCTGAACCAGCCACTGGCCGCGTTGCGCACCTTGTCTGGCAATACTGTGCGCTTCCTCGAGCGCGGGGCGCTGGAGACCGCCAGTACCAACCTGCGCACCATGAATGACCTGATCGACCGCATGGGCCGCATCACCGCCAGCCTGCGCTCATTTGCCCGGCGCGGCGATGACAGCGGCCAGGCTTCACTGGCCAAGGCGGTGGAGGCCACCCTGCAAGTGTTGGCCAACCGCATCAGTGCCTGTCACCTGAAATTGCACCACCAGTTCGAGGACCAGCAACTGGCCATCGACCAGACCCGCCTGGAGCAGATTCTGGTCAACCTGATCGGGAATGCCCTTGACGCCATGGCCGCGCAACCGCAGCCTGAGCTGTGGCTGGAAGGCGAGTTGCAGGGCGACAAGTACCGTTTGCAGGTGCGCGACAATGGCCATGGCATCGACGCCGAGGCGCGCAAGCACCTGTTCGAACCCTTCTTTACCACCAAACCGGGCGAGCATGGCCTGGGCCTGGGCCTGACCCTGTCGGCGAGCCTTGCCGCCGCCGCCAAGGGAAGCCTCAACGTCGAGCATCCCGCCACCGGCGGCACGGCCTTTGTCCTGGCCCTGCCTCTGGTTTCACCCCCTAGCGAATCGGCAGAGCATCCATGAACCAAGCGCCTCTTACCGTCCTGATCGTCGAAGACGACCCGCATGTGCTGCTCGGCTGCCAGCAGGCGCTGGCCCTGGAGGATATCGCCTGCGAGGGCGTAGGCAGCGCCGAACAGGCGCTGGAACGCATCGGCGACGATTTCGCCGGCATTGTCGTCAGCGATATCCGCCTGCCGGGTATTGATGGCCTGGAGCTGCTCAATCGCCTCAAGGCCCGTGACCGCAGCCTGCCAGTGGTGCTGATCACTGGTCATGGCGATATCGACATGGCCGTAGGCGCCATGCGTAACGGCGCCTATGACTTCATGGAAAAACCGTTCTCCCCCGAGCGCCTGGTCGACGTGGTACGCCGCGCGCTGGAACAGCGCGGGCTGTCACGCGAAGTGGTGGCCCTGCGCCGCCAGCTGGCCGAACAGAGCAGCCTGGAGGGACGCATCATTGGTCGCTCACCGGCCATGGAGCACTTGCGCGAACTGATCGCCAACGTCGCCGACACCTCAGCCAACGTGCTGATCGAAGGCGAGACCGGCACCGGCAAAGAGCTGGTCGCACGCTGCCTGCACGACTTCAGCCGCCGCCAGAGCCACCCGTTCGTGGCGCTGAACTGTGGCGGCCTGCCGGAAAACCTGTTTGAAAGCGAGATATTCGGCCACGAGGCCAACGCCTTCACCGGTGCCGGCAAACGCCGCATCGGCAAGATCGAACACGCCAATGGCGGCACGCTGTTCCTCGATGAAGTGGAGAGCATGCCGATCAACCTGCAGATCAAGCTGCTGCGCGTACTGCAGGAGCGCACTCTGGAGCGACTGGGCTCGAACCAGAGCATCCCGGTGGATTGCCGGGTGATCGCCGCGACAAAGGCCGACCTCGATGCCTTGGGCCAGAGCGGCCAGTTCCGCAGTGACCTGTATTACCGGCTGAACGTGGTAACCCTGGAGCTGCCGCCGCTGCGTGAGCGCCGTGAAGACATTCTGCAGTTGTTCGAACATTTCCTGCAGCAGTCGGCCCTGCGCTTCGACCGCGAAACACCGACACTGGACAGCCAGACCCTGTCGCGCCTGATGGCCCATGACTGGCCGGGCAACGTGCGCGAGTTGCGTAACGTGGCCGAACGCTATGCCCTCGGCCTGCCAGCGTTCAAGAAAGGCCCCAGCGGTGGTGCCAACCAAGGCCTGCTTTTTGCCGAGGCGGTGGAAGCATTCGAACGCAACCTGCTCACTGATGCCCTGCAACGCACTGGCGGCAACCTGAGCCAGGCCAGCCAGGAGCTGGGCATGGCCAAGACCACGCTGTTCGACAAAGTGAAAAAATACGGCCTCGGCTGACTTGAACCCAAACTGGAAAGCCTGAGATCGGTGCAGCACCTGTGAGAGCGGGCAAGCCCGCGAAGCAGCCAGCGCAAATTCAGAGCCCAGCGATGTGCGTGACCGCTTGCCTATGCGCCTGCAAATAAGGCAACACCGCCCCCAGCAGCGGCGCCTTGAACGGCTCTTGAAAACGGTGCGCCAGCCCCGGGATCAAGCGCAATTGGCTACCCTGAATATGCGCCGCCAGGTGCACGCCATGCATCACCGGCAATAACGGATCAGCCGTACCGTGCACCACCAGGGTCGGCACTCGCAACTGGTTGAGCAACTCCACGCGACTCGGCTCGGCCAGTATCGCCATGATCTGGCGCTTGGCTCCGTCCGGGTTGAACGCCCGGTCGTAGGCCTCCGCCGCCTGATGCAGCAACACGTCACGGTCGTCGTGTACTTCCGGGCTGCCCAAAGCCGCCAGCAGGTCGGCCTGCTGCTCGATAGCCACTGCGCGGTTCGGCGCGCTGCGCCGGGCCAGCAACTGCACCAACGCCGGATCCGGTGCCGGCAAACCCGCAGCCCCTGAACTGGACATGATCAGCGTCAGGCTGCGCACACGCTCGGGCGCCATCGCCGCCAGATGCTGGGCAATCATGCCGCCCATGCTCACCCCCAATACATGAAACTGACGCACGCCCAACGCGTCCATCAGGCGCAAGCCGTCATCGGCCATATCAGTCAGCGTATAGGGCGCCGACACAGGCAGGCCCAGCTTGTAACGCAACAGTTCGAGCGTCAGGTTGGCGTGCGGTGGCACCTGGTTCCAGCGTGACAGGCCGACATCGCGGTTGTCATAGCGGATCACCCGAAAACCTTGTCGGCACAATGCCTCGACCACGTCGTCCGGCCAATGAATCAGCTGCCCGCCCAGGCCCATGACCAGCAGCAAGGCCGGGTCGCGTGGCGCACCGACGCTCTGGTACACCAGGCTGACGGCACCCAGTTCGGCACGCTGCACCGGCACATGGGCGTCACAGCGCTGTTCGGCGGAACTCGCCGGTACGCTCAGCAGGAAGAAAAGAAAAAGCCAAAAAGCCCGCATGAAAGAAACACCAGAATGCAGATCCCCAGTAGAGCGCGAGTCTGATGAATTCTGTTCGGGCGCGCTGCCACAGTTCGGTGACAGTTTCATGACTTCCGCCAGACGGTGCGACGATCGCCCAGTCGACAGATGCCGCATCATGAGGGAAACTCAACTCATTCCCTGTTTCTTCAATTCCACACCCCGGAGTCATCTGTGCTGGAGATCCGTCACCTGAAAACCCTTCATGCCCTGCGCGAAGCCGACAGCCTGGTGGAGGCCGCCGAACGCCTGCACCTGACCCAGTCGGCATTGTCGCACCAGTTCAAGGAGCTGGAAGAGCGCCTGGGCCTCCCGATTTTCGTGCGCAAGACCAAGCCGATCCGCTTCACCAGCGCCGGGCTGCGTCTGCTGCAACTGGCCGATGCCACCCTGCCGTTGCTGCGCGGTGCCGAACGTGACATCGCACGCCTGGCCGGCGGCACTGCCGGGCGCCTGCACATGGCTATCGAATGCCACAGCTGCTTCCAGTGGCTGATGCCGACCATCGACCAGTTCCGCGATGCCTGGCCGGAAGTGGAACTGGACCTGGCCTCCGGCTTTGCCTTCGCCCCGCTGCCGGCCCTGGCCCGCGGCGACCTTGACCTGGTGGTTACCTCCGACCCGGTGGACCTGGCAGGCATCACTTATGTGCCGCTGTTCACCTACGAGGCGATGCTGGCAGTGGCCAACCAGCACCCGCTGGCCAGCAAGCCTTACATCGTGCCGCAAGACTTGCTCGACCAGACGCTGATCACCTACCCGGTGGAGCGCGATCGCCTGGACATCTTCACCCGCTTCCTGGAGCCGGCCGATATAGAGCCAGCTGCCGTGCGCACCTCGGAGCTGACGGTGATGATGATGCAACTGGTGGCCAGCGGCCGTGGCGTATGCGGCATGCCGCATTGGGCGCTGCACGAGTACAGCTCGCGCGGCTATGTGAAGGGCAAACGCCTGGGCGAGAAAGGCCTGTTTGCCACGCTTTATGCCGCCGTACGCACCGACATGCTCGATGCCCCATATATGCGCGACTTTTTGCTGACGGCCAAGGACACCTCGTTCGCCACCCTCGACGGTGTCAGCGCGGTGCGTTGAGCGCCTGGCGATACAGCGGCAGGATCAAGTCGCGGGTCAGGGGGGCCAGTTGCATGACGGGCGCCTGATCTGCAGCCAGCCAGACCACCTCCTCGATCTCTGCGGCCGGCACCACGGCAGCGGCGCTGTCGACACGGAACAGTTCGGCTTGCACTTCGAAGCCGGGCTCGTTGGCGGCGGGGGCACTGAACTGGCCCAGGTGCATGGCCTGAGCCGGGTCGATGCGCAGGCCCAGTTCCTCGTGCAACTCGCGCACCAGCGCCTGTACCGGCGTTTCACCGGCATCGATCTTGCCGCCTGGCTGCATGAACGCCTCGGTGCCACGCTTGCGCACCAGCAGGGTGCGGCCCTGAGGGTCGATCAGCAGGGCGGCGGCGATGCGGATGATGTTGGGCATGGGTGAGCTCGCTGAAAAAATTGACTCGCGAGGATCCCATGGGGTCATTGGCCTGACAAGGCCGGTCATTCCTGTGCCGGCCTGACAGACGAGCGGCCCCTTGCCAACCCGTTGCACACCCTCCATAAACAACACATGAACCTGCCCGCCAAACACCACCCGGTGCTCGAGCTGTTCCATCCTGCCGTCAGCACCTGGTTCCGCCGCTACTTCGCCACGGTAACCGATGCCCAGGCCCAGGCCTGGCCATTGATCCACGCCGGGCAATCCATGCTGCTGGCCGCGCCGACCGGATCAGGCAAGACCCTGAGCGCTTTTCTGGCCGTGCTCGACGAACTGCTGCGCGAAGGCATGAAGCACCAGGGCGAGCTGCCCGCACAGACTCTAGTGATCTATATTTCACCTCTGAAGGCCCTGTCCAATGACATCCGTCTTAACCTGCAGGCCCCACTCGAAGGCATCAGCCAAGCCATCGCCGACCAAGGCCTGAACGCCCCACGTATCACTACGGCCGTGCGCACGGGCGACACACCGCAAAAGGAACGTGCCGCCATGCGCAAGCTGGCCCCGCACATTCTGGTGACGACCCCCGAATCGCTTTACGTGCTGATGGGCTCCGCTTCTGGCCGTGAAGGCCTGGCCAACGTGCACACCGTGATCGTCGATGAAATCCACGCCCTGGCCGGCAACAAGCGCGGCGCCCACCTGGCACTGACCTTGGAACGACTGCAAGCCTTGTGCAAAAGGCCACTGCGGCGTATAGGCCTGTCCGCCACGCAACGGCCGGTAGAGCGTGTGGCACAGTTTCTGGTCGGGAGCGGGCGTGCCTGCGCCATCGTCGATGTCGGCCATGCGCGCCAGCGCGATCTGGCTATCGAAGTGCCGCCAGTACCGCTGGGGGCAGTGATGGCTACCGACGTCTGGGGCCTCGTGTACGATCGTTTGGCCACCCTGGCCCGTGAACACCGCACCACGCTGGTATTCGTCAACACCCGGCGCCTGGCCGAGCGTATCACCCGCCACCTCAGCGACCGGCTGGGTAAAGAGGCGGTTGCTGCGCACCACGGCAGCCTGTCCAAGGAGCTGCGCCTGGATGCGGAGCAGCGGCTCAAGAGCGGCAAGCTCCAGGTGCTGGTAGCAACCGCATCGCTGGAGCTTGGCATTGATATCGGCGATGTCGACCTGGTTTGCCAGATCGCCTCGCCGGGCTCGATTGCCGCCTTCCTGCAACGGGTAGGCCGCGCTGGGCACCAGGTCGATGGTGTGCCAAAGGGGCGCCTGTTCCCCACCTCACGCGATGACCTGATCGAATGCGTTGCCCTGCTTGACTGCGTTCGCCAGGGCGAACTGGACGAACTGCACATCCCCCGGGCGCCACTGGATGTACTGGCCCAGCAGATCGTCGCAGAAGCCAGCAACCAGGCCTGGCACGAACAGGCTCTGCTGGATTGCCTACGCCAGGCTACACCTTACGCCGAGCTCGATCAGCACCATTACCAGGCCCTGCTGCGCATGCTCGCCGAGGGCTACAACGGCCGCCAGGGTGTGCGCAGTGCCTACTTGCACCGTGACGTAGTGACCGGCACGCTGCGTGCCCGACGTGGCAGCCAACTGACTGCGCTGACCAGCGGCGGCACTATCCCCGACAACGCTGACTACGCCGTGTTACTGGAACCGCAGGCGCTGAACATTGGCAGCGTCAATGAAGACTTTGCCGTGGAAAGCATTGCCGGCGATATTTTCCAGCTGGGCAACGCCTCGTATCGCATTCTGCGCGTAGAGCCGGGCCGGGTGCGGGTAGAGGATGCTCACGGCCTGCCGCCGACCATTCCGTTCTGGCTGGGTGAAGCGCCGGGGCGCAGTGACGAGCTGTCTGCCGCCGTAGCCCGGTTGCAGGCGCGAATAGACCAGCAACTGGCGCTGGCAGGCGGCGACACGGTCGAGGTACTGGCCTGGTTGCAGGCGACCTTCGAACTGGACGAAGCCAGTGCAGGCCAGTTACTCGACTACCTGGCCCGCACCCGTGAAGTGCTTGGCGCCCTGCCCTCGCAGGATACGCTGGTGATGGAACGCTTTTTCGATGAGTCCGGCGGGACCCAACTGATCATTCATTCGCCCTACGGCAGCCGTATCAACCGCGCCTGGGGCCTGGCCCTGCGCAAACGCTTCTGCCGCACCTTCAACTTCGAGCTGCAGGCTGCCGCCAGCGAGGACGCCATCGTGTTGTCACTGTCGACCAGCCACAGTTTCGAGCTGGACGAAGTGTGGCGTTACCTGAACAGCCGCAGCGCCGAGCCGATCCTCATCCAGGCCCTGCTCGATGCACCGCTGTTCGGCGTGCGCTGGCGCTGGAACGCAGGCGTGGCCATGGCACTGCCGCGCTTTGTGGGCGGACGCAAGGTGGCGCCACAAATCCAGCGCATGAAAAGCGAAGACCTGATTGCCGCTGTGTTTCCCGACCAGATCGCCTGCCTGGAGAACATCGTCGGCGAGCGGCAGATTCCCGACCACCCGCTGGTCGAGCAAACCCTCGACGACTGCCTGCACGAAGCAATGGACAGCGAAGGCTGGCTGGCCCTGCTGCGGCGCATGGAAAGCGGTGCAGTGCGCTTGCTGTGCAGGGACTTGCCCGCCCCCTCGCCGCTGGCATCAGCGATTCTCAACGCCCGGCCTTATGCCTTTCTGGACGATGCACCACTGGAAGAACGACGTACCCAGGCGGTACTCAACCGGCGCTGGAACGACGTGCACAGTAGCGACGACCTGGGCGCACTGGACGCTGATGCCATTGCTGCCGTCGCGGCCGAGGCCTGGCCACAGCCGGCCAATCCCGACGAAATGCACGAAGCATTGATGAGCCTGGGTGCCATCGGTCAGATCGAGGTAGATGCCAACCCCTGCTGGGATTTGTTGCTAAGGCAGCTGGCCAAGGCCGGGCGTGCCTTGCGTCTGCCCGATGACAAGCTCTGGTTGGCCCGCGAACGCCTGAGCCTGCTGCTGGCCCTGTACCCCACAGCGCACATGGAGCCAGCGTTCGAACGGCTCGCTGGCTTCGACCAGCCCATCGAACCCGACAACGCACTGAGCGAACTGCTGCGCGCCCGCCTGAGCGGCCATGGCCCGCAGACCCTGGCGCAAATCGCTGCGCCATTGGGCAAACCGGTAACCGATATCGAGCAGGCTCTGGCCCGCCTGGAAGCCGAAGGCTATGTGCTGCGCGGGCATTTCAGCCCAGGTACAACTGACTTGCAATGGTGCGAACGCCACTTGCTGGCACGCATCCACCGCTACACGGTCAAACGCCTGCGCCGCGAGATCGAACCGGTCAGCCTGCAAGACTTCATGCACTTTCTGTTCGATTGGCAGCACCTGGCGCCTGACGAGCGCCTGCGTGGTCCGCAGGCGGTGGCCGAAGTGCTGGTCCAGTTACAAGGGTTCCCCAGCGCCGCAGCAGCCTGGGAGGCGGAACTGCTTCCGGCGCGTATCAAAGACTACAGTCCGCACTGGCTCGATGAAGCCTGCCGAAGCGGGCAGTTTGCCTGGAGCCGGCTGGCGGCAACAGTGGCGAGCAGCACGTTGACCAGTACCCCACTGGTGCTGCTGCCGCGGGAGCAGTTGAACACGTGGCGCAGTCTGGCGCCCGCACCTGCTGTCGACGCCCTTGGCCTACGTGCGCAACGTGTGCACGAAGCGCTGAAAACCCTGGGGGCGCTGTTCTTCGATGAACTGGCACATGAAGCACATCTGCTGCCCAGTGAACTGGAAACTGCACTGCAGGAGCTAGTGGGCTCAGGCCTGGTCGGGGCGGACAGCTTCACTGGCTTGCGCAGCCTTATCACGCCTGCAACCAAGCGCAGCTCACGTAACAGCCGCCGTGGCCACCCGCCACTTTCCAGCAGCATGGCACATGCCGGGCGCTGGTCACTGCTGCGCCGCAGCGTTGCGCCACCGGAGCACGACCAGCGCCTGGAGCACATTGCCCGCACGCTGCTGCGCCGCTATGGCGTGATCTGTTGGCGCCTGTTGGCGCGCGAGAGTGATGTACTGCCGCCCTGGCGTGAGCTGCTGCGCTGCTACCACCGATTGGAAGCACGTGGCGAAATCAGGGGCGGGCGCTTCATTGCCGGGCTGGCCGGTGAACAGTTCGCCTTGCCGGAGGCGGTAGTATTGCTGCGGCAAGTGAGACGACGTGAACCGGACGGAACGCTGCAGGTGGTGAGCGCCAGTGACCCGCTGAACCTGATCGGCTCGTTGCTGCCGGGGGCGAAAGTGCCGGCAGTGATTGGCAACCGGCTTCTGTATCGCGACGGAATACCGGTGGCGGTGCGGATGGCAGGGCGTTACGCGTATCTGATCGAGGCGTCCGCACAGGAGCAGGAAAGCTGGCGGCAAAAACTGCTGCGCGACACCCTGTAGGAGCGGGTTTACCCGCGAATATGGTAGCGGCGGCAACGGTGAACGGCGGGTGGAGATTGCCCGGCAGGCCCGACCCTTCGCCGGTAAACCCGCTCCTACAGCGGTTGGCGTTGCGCCCAGGCAATTTGGCTCGGGTCGAGAATGATTTGCGCTACCCCGATTTTATTTTGCAGTGCCCGGCAACTTGGCTATGGTCGGGGTTTGCCCCCAGGCCCTGAGCCTGACCGAGCCATCGCAAGGACCCTGTATGAGCCTGTCACTTCTCAGTCGTTATGCCTTCTTCGCCGCCTGTGTGCTGTTCACTCTGGCGAGCATCCCCTTCAGCCACCACGAATGGTTGTGGCCGTTCACCCTGACCACTGGCATCCTCAGCCTGGTCGGCCTGTTCGACCTGCTGCAGCAGCGCCACGCCGTACGCCGCAACTACCCGGTTCTTGGCAACATCCGCTATCTGGTCGAGGCCATTCGCCCGGAAATCCGCCAGTACCTGCTGGAGTCCGACAGCGATGCTCTGCCATTCTCCCGCGCCCAACGCTCGCTGGTGTATGCCCGGGCGAAGAACGAAGCCTCGGACAAACCTTTCGGCACCCTGATCGACGTATATGAATCCGGTTTCGAGTTTATCGGCCACTCGATGCGCCCGGCACCGCTGGCCGACCCGGCCAGCTTCCGCGTTATCGTTGGTGGGCCGCAGTGCAGCCAGCCGTATTCGGCCTCGATCTTCAACATTTCGGCCATGAGTTTCGGCTCGCTCAGTGCCAATGCCATCCGTGCGCTCAACCAGGGCGCCAAGCTGGGCAACTTCCACCACGACACCGGCGAGGGCAGCATCAGCCCTTACCATCGCGAGCACGGCGGTGATCTGGTGTGGGAACTGGGCAGCGGCTACTTCGGGTGCCGCACGCCGGATGGGCGCTTCGATCCCGAACGCTTCGCCGCCCAGGCGCGCAGCCCTCAGGTGCGCATGATCGAGATCAAGATGAGCCAGGGCGCCAAGCCCGGCCACGGCGGCATATTGCCCAAACACAAGGTTACCCAGGAAATTGCCGAAACCCGTGGCGTGCTGATGGGCGAGGATTGCATCTCCCCGTCGCGCCACAGCGCCTTCTCGACACCGATCGAAATGATGCAGTTCATCGCCCAGTTGCGTGAACTGTCCGGCGGCAAGCCGGTGGGTTTCAAGTTCTGCCTGGGTCACCCGTGGGAATTCATGGGCATCGCCAAGGCCATGCTGGAAACCGGCATCCTGCCCGACTTCATCGTCGTCGATGGCAAGGAAGGCGGCACCGGCGCAGCGCCTGTGGAGTTCACCGACCATATCGGGGTGCCACTACGTGAAGGCCTGCTGTTCGTGCACAACACCCTGGTCGGCCTGAACCTGCGCGACAAAATCAAGCTGGGCGCCAGCGGCAAGATTGTCAGCGCCTTCGACATCGCCAGCGTGCTGGCCATTGGCGCCGACTGGGCCAACTCGGCACGCGGCTTCATGTTCGCCATCGGCTGCATCCAGTCGCAAAGCTGCCACACCAACAAGTGCCCGACCGGCGTGGCCACGCAAGATCCGCTGCGCCAGCGTGCGCTGGTGGTGCCCGACAAAGCCCAGCGGGTGCTGAACTTCCATCACAACACGTTGCGTGCCTTGGCGGAAATGCTCGCGGCGGCAGGCCTGGAGCACCCGGCTCAACTGGAGGCCAAGCACCTGGTGCGGCGCATTTCGGCCACCGAGATCAAGCTGTTCTCGCAGATGCATGTGTTCTTGAAGCCAGGTGAGTTGCTGACCGGCGAGGTGAACGGGCAGTTCTATTCGCGGATGTGGCAACTGGCCCGGGCGGACAGTTTCGAGCCGCACAGCGAAGTGGCGGCCTGACGGAACGCTGGGGCCGCAAAGCGGCCCCACGTCAGATCAGGAGGCGGTACTCGTCGCACCTTGTGCGTCTTTCGGCGCCAGGCGGAGCGTGTAATACAGCACCGTCAGCAGCACCAGGAACGCCGGGCCGATGTACAGGGCCACACGCGTATCCTCGAAGTACGCCATCAGCCCGACCACCAGCACCAGGAAGGCCAGCGCCAGATACGAGCTCAGCGGCCACAGCCACATGCGGTACTTCAATGCCTTGCGCTCGGCAGTGGTAAGGCCGGCGCGGAACTTCAGCTGTGCCAGCAAGATCATCACCCAGGTCCAGATCGCACCGAAGGTGGCGATCGAGGTTACCCAGACGAAGACCTTTTCAGGCACCAGGTAGTTGGCCAGCACGCCCAACAGCAACGCGCCGATCGACAGCAGCAGCGCATTGCGTGGCACGCCGTTCTTCGAGGTACGGGCGAAGGCCGCCGGGGCCTGGCCATTCTGCGCCAGGCTATAGAGCATGCGCCCGGTGCTGAAGATGCCGCCGTTGCACGACGAAAGCGCCGCTGTGATGACCACGAAGTTGATGATGCCGGCGGCGGTCTTGATGCCGAGACGCTCGAAGGTCATGACGAACGGGCTGCCCTGACTGCCGATTTCGTTCCACGGATAAATCGACAGGATCACGAACAACGCACCGACGTAGAACAGCAGGATGCGCCAGAACACCGAGCCGATGGCCTGCGGAATGGTCTTTTGCGGGTTGCGTGCTTCACCTGCGGTGAGGCCGATCATTTCCACGCCCAGGTAGGCGAACATCACCATCTGCAGCGACATCAGCACGCCAGTCACACCATTGGGCATGAACCCGCCGTTGCTCCACAGGTTGGAGATACCGACTGCGACACCGTCATTGCCAAAGCCGAAGGCAATGATGCCGATGCCGCCAAGAACCATGGCGATGATGGTGACGATCTTGATCAGCGCGAACCAGAACTCGAACTCACCAAAAGCCTTCACCGCCACCAGGTTGACCGCGCCCATACTGCCCAGCGCCGCCAGGGCCCAGATCCAGCGCGGTACGTCGGGGAACCAGATGCCCATGTAGATGGCCACTGCAGTAATTTCGGCAACACAGGTCACCAGCCACAGGAACCAGTAGTTCCAGCCGGTCAGGAAGCCCGCCAATGGGCCGAGGTAATCCTGGGCATAACGGCTGAAAGAGCCGGCGACAGGGTTGTGCACGGCCATTTCACCAAGCGCGCGCATGATCACCAGGATGGCCAGGCCACCGATGATGTAGGACAACATGATGGCCGGGCCGGCCATTTCGATCGCCTTGGCCGAACCGAGGAAAAGACCGACACCGATACAGGCGCCCAGCGCCATCAGGCGGATGTGCCGTTCGCCCAGTTCACGCTTGAGCGGGCCGCCTTCAGTGGCCTGGCCGTGGGCAGAGTGGTTGCCGACTGGCATAGCAATACAACCTCATTTTGTTATTGGATTTGACCTCCGTGCAGCCGCGACCATGCCGATAGGCGTGGCGTTGGCTTGCCAGGCCGGCCTTGTGAGCCGGCCCATGTGCCGGACTAGAGCGCCCGGCAGGGCGAAGGGGGCCAGCAGTATAGGAAGACCGTTGTAGGAGTTTTCACTGTATATATGCAGAAATTTGGCTAGAACTCTGGGGCCGCTGCGCCCCCCAAAAATCGCCAAGGCACCATAGCAACATCGTCCGTTGAGGAAACCCACACCAAAGCCGCATAGCCCTACGCCACTTTTCCCTTCTTCTTACAAATTTTTCACCCTATCCACTCAACGTCTAAGCTTCAGACAAGCAAGACGAAAACACCTGGCCGGATAGAAGACTATGGGCGCACTGTGGCAATCGGAACCCAGCAGAACGGAAGCACCCGAGATACCTCCGGCCGAGACGCCACAACCTGAATCCCCCCGTCAGCGTCGGCTATGGTGGTGGCTGATCCTCCTCACCCTGCTGGTGGCACTGGTAGTTATCGCCGTTGCCGCGTACGACGAGTTCCGCACCTCCGAACTACAATCGCGCGAGTTCAGCAAACTGGCCGGTACACTGACCTACTCGCTGCAACCTGGTCCCAGCGACGCCATCATCTACCCCGGCGATGGGCCGTTCGACAAACGCCTGGGCTATAGCGCCCTGGGTGAATTCCTGCCACGCCTGCTCAAGCGCGACTACCTCATCAGCGAACAGGTGAAGTTCTCTCCCGCACTGATGAACTACGTCGAACATGGGCTGTTCGCTCCCTATATCGAGAAGATCCAGGCCGGCCTGTCGATCACCGACTGCCGCGGCGACACGCTGTACCAGTACAACTACCCCCAGCACCTGTACCCGGACTTTGCGGCGATTCCTCCCGTGATGGTCAACAGCTTGCTGTTCATCGAGAACCGCGACCTGTTGGATACCAACGAACCACGTAACAACCCGGCCGTGGACTGGCCACGCTTTGCCAAGGCCGCCTACAGCCAGGTCGCCAAGTACCTGGCCCTGCCCGGCCAGTCTGCCGGCGGCAGCACCCTGGCCACACAGCTGGAGAAATATCGCCACTCACCCGATGGCCTGACGGTGTCGGGCGCGGAGAAGATCCGGCAGATGATTTCTGCCAGCGTACGTGCCTATCAGGGCGGCCCCGACACCACAGAGGCACGCCAGCGCATCGTGCGCGACTACCTCAACAGCGTACCGCTGTCGGCCGTGCCTGGGCATGGTGAGGTACATGGCATGGCCGAGGGCCTGCGGGTGTGGTACGGCGCCGACTTCGACCAGGTCAACCAGGCCCTGAACGCCACCGCCACCGACCCCGAGAGCATGGCCGCGCGCGGCCTGGCCCTGCGCCAGGTACTGTCGCTGATGATTGCCCAGCGCCGCCCCTCGTATTACTTGTCCAAGGGCCGGGTCGAGTTGGCCGAACTCACCGACTCGCACATTCGCGTGCTTGCCGCCAACAAGGTCATCAATCAGCCGCTGGCCGATGCCGCGCTGGCCAGCAAGGCGGTGTACCGCGACTGGGTAGCGCAGCCAACCATCGTACCGATCATCACCAACAAGGGCATCAGCCTGGCACGCAACCGCCTGTCGGCCATGCTCAACCGCCCGCTGTACGACCTTGACCGCCTTGACCTGTCAGCCACCAGTACCTTGCAGGCCGACCTGCAACTGCAGGTCAGCCAGTACCTGAAAAACCTTGCCGACCCAGAGTTTGCCGCACAGATCGGCCTGATCGGCGAGCGGCTACTCACTGCCAAGACCACCGACCAGGTGAGCTACAGCTTCACCTTGTTCGAGCGCACCGCCGATGGCTCACGGGTACGGGTGCAGACCGACAGCACCAACCAGCCCTTCGACATCAATGAAGGCAGCAAGCTGGAACTGGGCTCAACCGCCAAGCTGCGGGTACTGACCACCTATCTGGAAATTATCGCCGAGCTGCACGACAAGTACGCGGGCAAACCTGCCGCCGATCTGAAGAAGGTCGAAGTGGCCGAACTCGACCGCATCACGCAATGGTCGCTGGAATGGCTGGCACAGAACAGCAAAAACCAGAGCCTGGACGCCATGCTCGACGCCGCGCTGGAACGCAAGTACTCGGCCAACACCGGCGAAGCGTTCTTCACTGGCGGCGGGATGCATGTGTTCAACAACTTCCGCAAGGAAGACAACAACCGCAACCCGACACTCAAAGACGCACTGCGCGAATCGATCAACCTGCCGTTCATCCGCCTGATGCGCGACCTTGTGCGCTACGTGACTTACCAGCAGCCGTACAACCGCGTGGCGCTGCTCAAGGACGACACCGACCCGCGCCGTCAGGAGTACCTTGCGCGCTTCGCCGACAAGGAGGGCACCAAGTACCTGATGCGCTTCTGGAAGAAGTACCAGCGTAAAACCTCGCAACAACGCCTGGACACGTTCCTCGACAGCATGCGCGTGACCCCACAGCGGTTAGCGGCAGTACACCGCTACCTGTTCCCCGAGGCAGGCCAGGAAACGTTCAACGCATTCGTGCGTGCCCACCTCAACGGTAACAAGAAAGTGTTGGGCAAACTGACCGATGGCCGTCTGTCAGAGATGTACGCTGCTTACGGCCCAGGCAAGTACGACCTGCCCGACCAAGGTTACATCGCCAAGGTTCACCCGCTGGACCTTTGGCTGCTTGGCTACCTGCTGAAGCACCCAAGCTCGACACTGACCGAGATGGTCAATGCCAGCCGTTTCGAGCGCCAGGAGGTATATGGCTGGCTGTTCAAGAGCCGCCACCAGAGCGCCCGAGACAGCCGTATCCGCACCATGGTCGAAATCGAAGCCTTCCTCGATATCCACCAGCGCTGGAAACGCGTGGGCTATCCATTCGACCACCTGGTGCCCTCATTGGCCACCGCCATCGGCAGCTCCGGCGATCGCCCCGCTGCCCTCTCGGAACTGGTCGGGATCATCCAGAACGACGGCATTCGCCTACCAACCCTGCGCATCGATACCCTGCACTTTGCAGCCAATACACCCTACGAGACCAAGTTGATCACAGACCCGGACCGGGGCGTGCGAATTCTGCCGGTCGAAGTGGCACGTGCGCTCAAAGGCGCCATGTCGCAAGTGGTCGACGCAGGTACCGCGCGGCGTATTTCCGGCAGCTTCAAGCTACAGGACGGCACGCCACTGGTGATGGGCGGCAAGACCGGTACCGGTGACAACCGAATCGAAAGCTTCGGCGCCGGCGGCCGGCTGATCGGTTCGCGCTCGCTGAACCGCACCGCCACCTTCGTGTTCTTCCTCGGCGACAACCACTTCGGCACGCTGACCGCCTTCGTGCCGGGTCGCACGGCAGAAGCGTTCAAATTTACCTCGGCGCTGCCGGTGCAGGTGCTCAAGGGCATGGCACCGATCCTCATGCCATACCTGCAGCCAGGCAACCCGAATGAGTGCAAACCGCCACAGGTTGCCCTGCACACACCGCCGCCGACAGGTAACACATCGACTGAGTAGATGATAATCATCAGCATTTAAAGGCTTGTCATTAGATATATCTTGAGTAATATCTTACGATATATCGCAAACGACAGAGCCCTATTCTTATGCGCGAACATCACCCTCATGACCCCTTCGAGCGGCGCCCCGGCCGTGGCGAACGCGGCCCGCGGGTCTTCGCCCCTGGTGACCTCAAGCTGCTGATGCTGGACATGCTGGCCGAGCAACCCGGCCACGGTTACGACCTGATCCGCCAGATCGAAAACCTGTTCGAAGGCAGCTACAGCCCAAGCCCCGGGGTGATCTACCCCACGCTGAACTTTCTTGAAGAAGCCGAGCTGATCAGCGGCCAGGTGCAGGGCAGCAAACGCCTGTATGCCATCACCGATGCCGGCCGCAGCGCCTTGGCGGATCAGGCGGTAGCCCTGGATGGCGTGCGCATGCGCATCGAGGTCAGCAAACGCGCCCTGCGCGGCCACGACCGCCCACCAGAGATTCATGAAGCAGTCGGCAACCTGCGCCATGCACTGCACATGCACAGCGGCCGCTGGACCGCGGAAGAAATCGAACGGGTCCGTGACCTGCTCAACCATGCCGCCAAGGCCATTGCCTCCGGGCCAACCGAACCTTTCAGGGAGACGCCCAATGAGTGACACCGTTCACCGCGTAAACCATGAGATCCGCCAGCGCCGTCTGCAGGTACTTCGGGTCACCGAGCTGACCCCGCGCATGCGCCGCATCACCTTGGGGGGTGCCGAGCTGCAAGGCTTTACCAGCATGGGCAGCGACGACCATATCAAGCTGCTGTTCGCCGAAACGCCGGAGCAACAACAGGCCATCGAGGCCCGTAATCTGGGTAAGGACGGTGGCGCGCGGCCTACCATGCGCGAGTACACGCCACGGCGCATCGACCTGGTGGCAAATGAGCTGGACATCGACTTCGTGCTGCACGGCGACGGCCCTGCCTCTACCTGGGCCGCACAGGCCACGCCCGGGCAAACCCTGGACATCGCCGGACCAAGGGCCTCGCTGGTGGTACCGGATATTTTCGACAACTACCTGCTGATCGGCGATGAGACTGCCATCCCGGCAATTGGCCGTCGGCTGGAGGAGTTGCCAGCCGGCCGCCAGGTGCTGGCAGTGATCCAGATAGAAGACGAGCAGGAGCGCCAGCCGCTGCCAAGCAAGGCCCAGGTGGAAGTGATCTGGGTACGTCGCCAAGAGGAAGACTTGTTGGCACTGGTGCGAAACCTGAGCTTGCCGCAAGGCCAGCTGTATGCCTGGGTGGCGCTGGAGAAAGCCCTGACTCGCCAGGCCAAGGCGTTGTTGCTGGAGAAAGGGGTAAAGGAAGACGCGCTAAAGGCTGCAGCCTACTGGCGGGCCAACGGGACCGCCGACGACGAGTGATCGTGATTGCCTGATCTGCCGTCTTCGCGGGCAAGCCCGCTCCTACACTGATCGGGGATGGACGCAAATCGGCGGTTGGACACAAATCGGTTGTTGGCACAGGCCGTTGTAGGAGCGGGTTCACCCGCGAACACCGGCGCAGCCGGCGCCACGCAAAGCGCCGCCTGCGTCTCGGTTTGAACCATTTGATAAGACCAAGCGGTTCAGCCCCGACCACCTCAGAAAAGCTCGACCGCCCACAGCGTATCTACAGGGCGCCACGCCACGTTGTTGCTTACCAACGAAGGTCTCGCTGCCCCGCCAGGGCCTGCGGCCCGAGCCATTGGGCCCCACGCAACAATGGCGTCAACGGCGCTTCAGGCTGCAGCTGGAACACCACCTGCGCCCGGCGCCCTGGCAGGTCGGCATCCACGCCCAGTTGATGTTGCCCTTGCTGCGCTAACTGCCCGCGCAGGTGCCAGCCACTGCGGCAGTCCATTTCCAGCCAGCCGTGCCCAAGGCCTAGTGACCAAGGGTCGCTCAGCGCAAGGTCGGTTACGATCACGCGGCCTTCACTGGCTTGGCATTGGCGCCCTGCCCCTTGCATCTTCAACACACCCTGCCACTGGCCGGCCAGGCGGTAATCCGTCGATACCGTCGCCAAAGTCCCCTTGGCTGATACCTCCAGCCGCCAACGCCAAGGCCAGCCGTCTGCAAGCAACTGCCAGGCCTGGCCCTGGAACCCCACCTGCGCATTCGCCTGCAAGCGCCAGGGCTGCAGCGTCCAGCGCAAAGGCCCGACCGGCCCCCATTGTTGTGCCTGCCCTTGCCAAAGGCTTCCACTGACATCACGTATCGGCAGGCCGGACGCACGCACCAACCACTTGGCCGGAAGCTCGATAAACAGCGTGAGCACGAATACCAATAGCACACAGGCCATTGCTGCTCTGCGGCTCATGGCTGCACCACCAGGTCGAATCGCAAAGCCTTGCCCTGCTGCTCCAGCCCCCATTGCAACGGCAGTGCGCCTTCTGCACGCAGGCTCTGCAGCCAGCCTTGCAGCATGCGCTCATCGGCCACTTGCCCGCGCAGCTGCCAGGCCTTGTCTTGTGTATCGACTTCGGTCAGTTCGATCCCACGGGCCTGGGCCGACTGACGTAGCCGCTCCAGGTTCACACCGGGCCCGCCTTGCAGGCTGGCCGCCTGTTCGGCCAGCGCGCGCCACTGGCCAAGCTCGCGCCATTGCGCAACGCCTTCACGCAGGGCCAGGACGGCCAGCAGCAGAGCGATCAGTCCCCAGGCGAACTTGAAGCGATGACGCTGTAACCAGTCCCGGTTCATGAGGCGGCTCCCAAGTCGAAGATCACCCGGCCTTCTTGAACCTGCACTGTGGCGCCAGCGGCAGCCGCCATATCACGCCATGGCGGCGCATTGCCCTCGCCCTCCAGGCGCAGGTGCCAACGCTGACCATCGAAGCGCACCGCTTGCAGGCGCCAATCAGGGTTGGCCCGCAGCCAGGCCTGCAAGCGAGCCTGCAGGTCGTCTAGCTGACGTGTACGCAGTTGCTGCTGCAGTACGCTCTCGCGCAGGCGCTTGAGGGCCTGCGCCGCGTGCCGAGGGCTGGCCTGCTCGCCGGTCACGGCAATGACCTGGCTGCGCCAGAGTTGCGCCTGGCGCCATTGCTGGCTCAACCACAAACCACCCCAAACGGCGGCCAGCACCAGGCAAGCCGCCAGCAGCCGCTGCTGCTGGTGGGACGCCACCGGCAACGAGCGCACTTTGCGGGTGCGTTCGAACAGACCGGGTAATGTGTCGAGCGGCGCAAATACGGTGGGCCAGTTGCCGCTCAGCGACGTCTTGTGCAGCCCTGCCCACGGTGGCTGCGGCACCCCACCCAAGGCATCAGGCCAGGCCAGCCAGTGTTCCTGTCCGTCTTCGGCCAGCCCTTTGTAACAGGACATGCCGGGCATACGCTGCCATTGCCAGGCGCATCCTGGCTCGGGCAACGGCAGCAACTGTAGCTCCGCCCAGCAGCGCACCACCTGCAAGCCCCAGGCGGCACATTGGCCACGCCAGTCATCCAGTTGCTGACGCGCCACTACCAGCAGGCGAAGGTGCCCGGGTTCACGGGCCAGGCAGGCACAAGCCACCTCATGCGGGGCCTGCAGCAATCGATCCTCAAGCAACAAAGGCCATTCTTCGCGCTTGAGCCCGGGCGGGGCCGGCACGCGAAAATGGCTGCAGGCTTCGGCAGGCAGAACCAGCGCAACATGGGCCTGCGGGTTGGCCGGTGGCTCACCCTGCCCCTGGCTTTGCAAAATACCCTCCTGGACCAGCGCCCAGTGCCAGACAGCACCCGGGCGCAGCAATAGCCACGCCTGGGCCGGCGTACGCCGCCGCCATTCAAATTTCATGAGCGCCCCCATGGAAGGGCGAAGGTGCAGACATAGGGGGCTCCATCACGCAGCAGTTCCAGACGCACGCCACGGCCTGGGTGCACCGGTTGGTCAGAAGGCCAGGCCAGCCAGCGGCCGCCCTGGTAGTACAGAACGTTCATGGCGCTGACCTGGTCGAGTCGTTCGCGCTGTACCCAGCGTGGGGCGACGGCGGCGTACAAATCCGCCGAGCTTTCCAGCAGCAGGCGCTGCTCACGGGCCTCGAAGCGCAGGCGCTGGCGTTGCAGGCGCGAGCCACCTTCGGCTGCCGGCAGGCCGGTGCTGGCAACCCACAGCAACTGGTTGCTAGCGGGCTGCCAGTCCAGCCAACGACTGGCCAACGGCAGACGCTGGTCGTAGACACGGCGCAGCACCGGGCTGTCGAAGCGCCGCTCCAGCGCCAGGCAAAAGTCCAGCACCGAGGTTTGCTGATTGGTGTGCTGCAGGCGCTCGCGCACCTTCAGCCAGCCGTTGACCAAGGCAGCCAGCATGATGCCAAGCACGGCAGTCAGGGCCAGAGCGACCATCAGTTCGATCAGGGTCAGGCCTGCCTGGTGGCGTTTCATGGGCGCTCCAGAAACACGGTGTACTGGCCCAGTGGCAGGCGCTGCTCGCGGTCGGCGAACAGCTGTAGCTCGCCACGGCGCAGGTCGCGCACGCCGGTGCGGCGCAGTTGCAGTTGCCAGTGACACAGTTGGCCACCTTGCCCAAGCTCGCCGGCTACCTGGTTTTCGGCAGGCCAGTACTGCTCGACGACAAAGCGTGCTTGCAGCTCACGCGCGCACAACAAGCCAAGGCGGTGCTGTTGCAGGTTGTCCTGCACAGCCAGCCGCTGGCGGAGTACCTGGCTGGTGATCACCGCCAGCACGGCAGCGATCGCCAGGGCTACGGTCACCTCCAGCAGAGTGAAACCACGCTGTGTTTGCTTCATGGCACTACCCACATGCCATCGGTGCGGCTCCAGGCCCATTGCTGACTGCCATCGGCCCAGCGCCAGCGCACGCTACCCGACTGCGCCCAGCCATGCGGCGTGAACAGCACGCGCGGTTGCGGGCTGGCCGGCCAGTCCGGGTGCAGGCCCTTGGGCCAGTCGCCGAGCGGCACCGCTTCGACCACCCAGGCATTGGCCTCGCGGCGCACGAACTCCGGGCGCTGGCCATTCCAGCGCAGCCCGCGCAGTTGCCCGGCATGCCGGGCCAGCGCGGCCTGGCCGCGAGTCTCGGCCGCCAATCGTTGCAAGGCCTGGTCGACACGGGCCTGGCCACTGCCGAGCCCGACTACCGCCAGCCCGGTCATCAGCCCGGCGATGGCCAGTACCACCAGCAGCTCGATCAGGCTGAAGCCACGCTGACCGCGCACCGGTTACAGCGCCCAGTTACCCAGGTCGGCATCCTGGCCTTCGCCACCCGGCATGCCATCGGCGCCCAACGAGTACACATCGACCCGGCCGTGTTCGCCGGGCATGCGGTACTGGTAAGGGGTGCCCCACGGGTCTTCCGGCAGGCGACGCACGTAGCCATCACTGCGCCAAGCCCGAGGCAGCGGCTCCTGAGCCGGCTTTTTCACCAGCGCGGCCAGGCCCTGTTCGTTACTGGGGAAGCGCAGGTTGTCCAGACGGTACATGTCCAGTGCCTGCTCCAGGGTGGCCAGGTCGGCCATCACCTTCTGCTTCATGGCCTTGTCCTGGTTGCCCAGCACGCTGGGCGCAACCACGGCGATCAGCAGGCCGATGATGAAGATCACCACCATGATTTCCATGAGGGTGAAGCCGCGTTGGCGGTTACTTCGATGCTGCATGGCAATACTCCTTGTCGTCACAATTGCAGGCCCTGGTTGAGTTGCATGATCGGCAGCAGCACCGCCAGCACGATGAACAGCACCACAGCGCCCATCACCAGGATCATCAGGGGTTCGAACAGCGCCATGGCGGTATCGACCTGGCGGGCAAAGCCGCGCTCCTGGTCGTCGGCCACGCGCTCGAGCATGTCCGCCAGGGTGCCGCTGGCCTCGCCGCTGCCGACCATATTCACCAGCAGCGGCGGGAATTGCTGGCTGGCATCTAGCGCACGGTGCAGGCTTGTGCCGCCCTGCACGTGTTGGCGCACCTGCTCCATGGCCAGGCGGATACGCCGGTTACCGATGGTTTCAGTGGCCACTTGCAAGGCTTCGAGCAGGGCCACGCCACTGCCAGTGAGAATCGCCAGGCTGCGCGCCAGACGTGCGCTTTCCAGCACCTGCAGCAGGCTGCCAATACGTGGCAGGCGCAGCAGCAGTTGGTCGCGACGCAGACACCAGTGCGGTTTGCGCAGCAACCATCCAGCCAGCACGGCAAGCATCAACGCCAGCCCCAGCAACCACGGTCCGGCCTGCACCACCGCCTGGCTCAAGCCGATCAGCAACGAGGTAATCAGCGGCAGACTCTGCCCGGCGTGGGCAAACTGTTCGGTGAGCTTGGGCACGACGAAGGTCATCAGGCCAATGACCACGGCCAGCGACACCCCCATCAGTACCGTGGGGTAGATCAACGCGGTACGGGCCTTGTGTTGCTGGCGTTGCACCTGCTCCAGATGGTCGGCCAACCGGGTCAGCACCTGGGCCAGGTGCCCGGAACGTTCGCCGGCCTCGACCAGCGCGCAGTACAGGCCAGTGAACGGTGCGCCCTGCCGGGCCAGGCTGCGGGCCAGGCCCAGGCCTTCGGCCAGCGAGCCGCGCAAGGCCACCAGCACACTGTGCAGGGCGGGCTGACGCAGTTGCCGTTCAAGGGTGGCAAGGGCATCGACCAAGGGAATGCCGGCCCCGGTCAAGGTGGCCAGCTGACGGGTCAGCTCACACAGCTGGGCGCGGCTCAGGCGCTGGCGACGGGGTTGTCGGCTGCCGGCTTCATGACGCTGCAACTGGCGGGCGAACAGGCCCTGCTCGCGCAACAGCTGGCGAGCGTGGCGTTCACTGTCAGCCTGCAAGCTGGCCTTGTGCGATTTGCCGGCGAGGTCAACGGCCTGGTAGCGATAGGTTGGCATGCCTTAGCCCTGTACCACGCGCAGTACTTCGGCCAGGCTGGTCTCGCCGCGAGCAAGGCAATCGCTGGCCATCGCCACCAGGCTTTGGCGCCGATCAGCCAGGTAATCCTGCATGGCCAGCTCACTGGCGCCGTCGTACAACAAGCCGATGAGCCCAGCGTCCAGTTCGATAAACTCGTACAGCCCCAGTCGCCCGATATAACCGCTGCCCTGGCAATGCTCGCAGCCCACGGCGTGATAAGTGCTGTCCAGTGCCGCCAGCTCGGGCCACAGCTCGCGCTCGGCGGCCTGTAGCGGGTGCGCCACGGCACAGCTGCACAAACGCCGCACCAGGCGCTGGGCCAGGACGCCGCGCAGGCACGAGGCGATCAGGAAGGGCTCGATGCCCATGTCGCGCAGGCGGGTCACTGCGCCTACCGCGCTGTTGGTGTGCAAGGTCGACAGCACCAGGTGGCCGGTGAGGCTGGCCTGCACGGCGATCTGTGCAGTCTCCTGATCGCGGATTTCGCCGAGCATGATCACATCTGGATCCTGACGCAGGATGGCGCGCAGGCCACTGGCAAACGTCAGCCCCGCACGCGGGTTGATCGCGGTCTGGCCAATGCCGGCGATGGCGTACTCCACCGGGTCCTCGACGGTAAGGATGTTGCGGCTGCCATCGTTGAGGCTGTTCAGGCTGGCGTACAGGGTCGTGGTCTTGCCCGAACCGGTCGGCCCGGTGGACAGCACAATGCCGTTGGGCCGCGCCAGGCAACTGCGCAGGCCCTGCAATACCGCTGCCGGCATGCCCAGGTTATCCAGCGCCAGCAGGCTGGCCTGCTTGTCGAGCACGCGCATCACCACCCGCTCGCCGTGGATGCCGGGCAAGGTCGAGACTCGTACATCCACTTCGCGCCCCGCCGCGCGCAAGGTGATGCGGCCGTCCTGGGGCTGACGCTTTTCAGCGATGTCCAGGCGGGCCATGACCTTGATCCGTGATACCAGCATGGCCGACAGCGCACGCGGTGGACGCAGCACCTCACGCAGGTGGCCATCGACCCGCAGACGCACCACCAGGCTCTGCTCGAAGGTCTCGATATGGATGTCCGAGGCGCGCAGCCGCAGCGCCTGGCCGAACAGGCCGTTGATCAGGCGGATCACCGGCGCTTCGTCGTCGCTTTCAAGCAGGTCTTCGATGCGCGGCATCTCGCTCATCAGGCTATCCAGGTCGACCTGGTCGCCGATGCCTTCGATCAGCGCCTCGGTGGCGGCATCGCCGGCCTGGTACAGCTGGCCAAGGCGCTCGTCGAACAGCGCAGGTTCCAGATATTCGAGCAGGCTTGGCTGGCCATGCACACGCAACAACTCCTGCAACTGGGCATTGTCGGCGTCGGGCCGCAGCCATAGCTGCCAGCCCTGCTCTGCCGGGGCCATGGCCACTCCGCTCTGCCGTGCCTGGCGATAGGGCAGCATCACCAGTCACCGCCTTCCAGGCGTGCGCGGCTGGCGGGGAATACCTGCAACAGCCGCGTGCCCTCTGCAAGGTCCGGCAATTGCAGCGGTGTGGTCTGCTGCAGGGTGCGGTACTTGTCTTCACTGAGGCCCGCCAGGCTCGGGCCGTCGCGCAGGATACGCGGGCGGATGAACACCATCAGGTTCTGCTTGGTATTGCGGGTGGCATCGGAGCGGAACAACCGGCCAAGATAAGGAATGTCGCCAAGCAGCGGCACACGCTGGTTGCTGGTACTCAACTCGTCACTGATCAGGCCGCCAAGTATCACCAGGCCGTTGTCCTCGACCATGACCTTGGTCTTGATCTCGCGCTTGTTGGTGATCACGTCGCTGGCCGAGCTGGTGTCGGCAATCGACGACACCTCCTGGACGATGTCCAGGCGCACGCTGTTATCGATATTGATCTGCGGCTTGATGCGCAGCTTCACCCCGACTTCCTTGCGCTCGATGGTCTGGTACGGGTTGGCGTTGTTCTGCGTCACGGAGCCGGTGACGAAGGGCACCTCCTGACCGACCAGGATCGATGCTTCGGCGTTGTCCAGGGTCAGCAAGGTGGGCGTGGACAGCAGGTTGAAGCCGCTCTTGCCCTTCAGCGCGTTGATCAGCATGGCGAAGTTGAAGCCCCCGCCGAAATGGCCGATGCCCGCCGTGGCACCGGTAGTGGTGGACAACAGGTCACCCAGGGCCTCGTTGTCGCCACTGGCGGCGGCCCCGGCAATGCTGGCGATATTCACCCCGTTACTGCCGAAGTTGACGATACCGGCGCCGAACTTCTCGTCGGCGAACAGCCACTGCACACCCAGCTCCTGGGCGCTGCTGTCGGACACCTCGGCGATGATCGCTTCGACCACCACCTGGGCACGGCGAATGTCCAGTTGCTCGACAATGGCCCGGTACGCTGCCAGCTCGCTGTCGGGGCCGACCATGACCACGGCATTGGTACCTTCTTCGTATTCCAGGCGGATGCCCGGGCCACCGGAGGCTGGCATCACCGGCCGGTCCTTGCCCTCTGCCTCACCCGCGCCCTCAGCCGGCACCGCACCTTCCTGGCTGAGCCCTCGCAGCACCTTGACCACTTCACCGGCATTGGCATGGCGCAGGTAGATCACCTGGGTGCTGCCATTGCCCGGTGCCTCTTGAGGGCGGTCAAGCTGGCGCAGCAGGCTGGCGATGCGTTCGAGGTTGCTGCGCCAGTCAGTCACCACCAACTGGTGCGCCGCCGGGTACGGTGTAATAACCCCAACCCGCGGGTCGATCAGCGGTTTGAGGATACCCAGTACCTGTTCGCTGGCGGCGTTGCGCACGTTGAATACGCGGGTGGCCACGCTGTCGCTACCCTCACCCTGCCGCCCGCCCGCCTCCACTGGCACCGGCTCCAGGCGCGCGGCCTGGTCGGGCACGATCTTCACGCTGCCATTGGGCAGGTCGACGGTGGCATACCCCTGGGCGCGCAGTTGGGCCAGGAAGATGTCGTAGATGGCGTCGGCGTCGTGCAGGTCGACAGTGCGCACGGTGACCTTGCCCTTGACCCGGGGGTCGACGATGAAGGTAGTGCCGGTGATGCGCGACACGCTGTCGATGAACTCGCCGAGTTCGGTATCGACGAAATTCACTTCGTACATCGGCGTACCGTTGTCATCGAACACCGGCTCTTGGGCATAGGCCATGGACAAGGCCAGGCTCAGCGCAGCCGCCATGCAGTATCTAACAGGCATCGTTCATCCTTGCCGCTTGAAGCCGGTCACGGCGGGGCGTGGCGGCCAGGGCAGGCGCTCACGCCGCCCCTGGTTGTTGAAAATCAGGCCATCGCTGTCGATGTCCTGCAGCACGATCCCTGGCGCCAGGCGCTGACCGCGGGCCAGGGTGCGCACTTGCTGGCCGTAGCGCAGCACCACCACACTGGCGGCCAATGGCTGGGCCTTGAGGCCGCCGAGGTACTGCAGCGGCAGACGGGTGATGGTGATGGCGCCGTTGTCGGGCGGCGCCTGCCAGTGACCGACCATCAGCCCGGGCAGCGGGCTATCGGCCACCGCAGGTGCCGTGGCCGGGTGTGGCTGCCGGCTCAGCTGCAGCACACACTGCGCAGACAGCCAGCCGGCCAAGGTCAGGCCAGCACCGGTGAGCAGACGCGAGGTGAGCATCACGAGGCCAATTGCCGTGGGTGCCAGCCTGGGTGCCCCTGCACGTAACGCACTTCGGGCAGTTGCAGCGGCGCCAGTTGCCAACCGTCAGGCTGGCGGGCGAGCCAGGCCTCGACCCGCTGCCAAAGTGGCTCGCCGGCCTGGCTTTCGAATTGCAAGCCAAAGGTGCGGCACAGGCCCTGCACCGGCTCCAACCCCGTGATGCGCTTGCCTTGTGGGCTGTAGCTGACGCTCCAGGCCTGGCCCTGCCAGCGCGGCAGGTCCTGGCTGTTGTCCAGCAGCAGCGGGTCACCGAACAATTGTTCAGCGGCGTTTTCCAGCACTTGTTCGACCTGCCTGGCCGGTGCCTCGACCACTGGCGCCGGGTAACCACCGGTAAGGCTGATCAGGTGTTCGCGGGTAATGGGCGCCCCGGCGGACAGCGGGTAGTCGTAACGCAGGCCCGGCAGCAACACGGGCATGCTGCTATCGTCGGCCAAGGCTTGATGCAGCAGGCAGTCCCAACTGCCGCCACGGGTATCGCGGCGCCACAAGGCCTGGGGCGCGCGGGCCAGCGGCTGGTCGAGCCAGGCCGCGTGGCCGGCCCGTTGCTGGCGCAGTTGTGCCTGCAATTGCGCGACACGCAGCTGCGCGGCAGGCGCCAGTTGCTGTTCAAAGGCCGGGAAAAAACGCCCGTCGAACTGCCACTGGCCGGCCACTCGCTGGCAGCGCAGGCGGAAGGCACCGCTGCCCCGGCAGCCGGCAAACAGCACCGGCACGCGCCGACCGCTGGCCTGGGTGACCTCGACCGGTGCCGGCCACAGGTCCTGACCACGGGCACACAACAGCACGTCGATTTGCGGCACCCGTTCAGCCAGCCACAAGCCGGGGCCCGTGCCTGCATCGGCCATGGCCACCACCAGGTCAGCCTCGCGCCGGGCTTGCTCGAATACCGGCAGCAGTGACTGATACCACTGTTTAAGAGAGGCTTTCTGGTCCTGTGCGTACGGGTCGGTCACGCCAACCACTGCAATACGGGCACCGCCGCGCTCGAAAATGTGCAGGCCTTGCACGCCCAGTGCCTGGCGTTGTGCGTCAGCCAGCCCGGCGCCGAGGGTAATGGCGCTGGCCTGGCGATACAGGCCCATGCAGCGTTGCGGCCACAGCACACGCTCGTCGCTGCTGACCCGCGCTTCGATGCCCAACAGCTGGCTGCCTTGCACACCACTTTCGCCCTGGGTCAGGTAGGCCAGGCCACTGCCATTCCAGCCTTGGCCGTTTTCCAGGGTCAGGCTGTTGCCCGCACCGGCCTCGCCACGCAGTTGTTCCAGCAACGCCGCGAGCACCGCATAACCGCCCAGCGGGGCCGTCGTTGCCTGGCGGGCATCGAGCAGCGGCGCCAGTTGAGGGTAGGCGATGCTGGCGCTGCTGCCGGTCATCCAGGGCGCACGGCCCAAGTGGCTGACCGGCCCCAGCCGGGTAGCCGGTACCACCGCCTGGCCAGGCTGGCGGGCATCGAGGGTATCGGCGACGTACAGCAAGTCGAGCCGGGCGTTGCCGCCCTGCTGCCCTGGGAAGGCTGTGCAGGCGCCGAGCAGCGGTGCCAAGGCACCGATACCCATCCAGCCGATCACTTCGCGCCTGCGCACACTGCTCGCCATCGCATCGCCATCCTTATCCACGTCCATTCAGGGTCCCGGATGTTGCGGCGTTGGCATTACAGTTTGATGGCAGAAATCCGACAGAAATTCCAATTCGATCTTTAGATTCCCCATCCAAGAACCGAAAGTTTTAAAAGCTCGTTAACATTTCTGCCAAGGAATCATCACACTTGCGCCTTACAGTCGCGGTTTCTTCCAACTCAGCCAACATAAGGACAACCTGATGAGTCGAGATACCGGCGACAACCTGGACCGGAACCAAAGCGGCAATCTGCCGATGGCCAACGTCATGGATGCCTACCTGAGCCGCCGCAGCGTGATGCGCGGCAGCCTGGGCGCCGCCATCGCCATGATCGCCGGTACCGGCCTGACAGGCTGCTTCGACGGTGGTGGTTCCGATCACGATGATCCGGTCACCGAACCGCCAGTCACCGAGCCGGAAGTGCCAAAACTGGCGCTGGGCTTCCAGTCCATCCCAGGCTCGCGCACCGACGCCTGTGTGGTCGCCGCCGGCTATAGCGCCTATGTGCTGGCACCTTGGGGCACGCCACTGAACAGCAACGGCAACCCGTGGAAGTCCGACGGCAGCAACACCTCGACCGACCAGGCCAACGCCATGGGCATGCACCACGACGGCATGCACTTCTTCCCCATCAACGGCAGCTCGGAAGACGGCCTGCTGGCAATCAATTTCGAGTACATCGATACCGCCGCCCTGCACCCGGCCGGCCCCACTACCGATGTCAACGGCAAGCGCCCAGTTGAAGAAGTGCGCAAGGAAATCAACGCACACGGTGCTGGCGTGGTACGCCTGCAGAAAATCAACGGCCGTTGGCAGGTGGTCGACAACGACCCGCTGAACCGTCGCTTCACCACTGCTTCACGCATGGAAATCACCGGCCCGCTGCGTGGCACCGACCACGTCAAGACCAAGTACTCCACTGCTGGCACCCACTGCCGTGGCACCAACAACAACTGCGGCAATGGCTATACCCCGTGGGGCACCTACCTGACCTGCGAAGAGAACTGGCCGGGCATCTTCGTCAACAAGGGTACCCGCCCCGAGGACCAGCGCCGCATTGGCGTGGGCACCTCCAGCGGCCAGTACAAGTGGGAAAGCGCTGCCGGTGACGCCAGCGAAGTGGATGACGAATTCGCCCGTTTCGATGTTACCGTCAAAGGCGCCAGCGCCACCGACGACTATCGCAACGAAGCCAGCACCTACGGCTACATTGTCGAAATCGACCCGTACAACAGCAGCACCCTGGCCACCAAACGCACCGCGCTGGGCCGCTTCCGCCACGAGGGCTGCGCCCCCGGCCTGCCCGTCGCCGGCAAGCCGCTGGTGTGGTACATGGGTGACGACTCGAACAACGAGTACCTGTACAAGTGGGTGTCCACCGCCGTGTGGGACCCCGCCGACGCCACCCCGGCCGACCGCTTGGCCACCGGCGCCAAGTACCTCGACCAAGGCAAGCTCTACGTGGCCCGCTTCAATGCCGACGGCACCGGTGTATGGCTGCTGCTGGATGTGGCCACCGCCACCACGGGCGGCAGCACCTTGGGCGCGCTGTACGGCGACTTGCCGGGCATCATCCTCAACACCCGCGGTGCTGGCGATGCCGTGGGCGCAACGCCGATGGACCGCCCGGAATGGACAACGGTCAACCCGCTGAACGGCGATGTGTACCTGACCCTGACCAACAACAGTGCACGCACCCCGGACAAGGTCGATGCAGCGAACCCGCGCGGCCCGAACCGCCACGGCCACATCATTCGCTGGCACGACAGCGACGATCAGCTGAGCTTTAACTGGGACATCTTCGTGTTCGGCGCCAACGCTGCCGGTACTGCCGACATCAACCGCTCCGGCCTGACCGAACTGAACCAGTTCGCCAGCCCCGACGGCATGAGCTTCGATAGCCGCGGCGTGCTGTGGTTCGAGACCGACAACGGCGAAAGCACCTTGACCGACTACACCAACGACCAGTTGCTGGCGGTGATCCCTACCGACCTGGTGGATGCCAGCGGCAAGCAGGTGCCGGTGAACGCACAGAACCAGGTGGACCTGCGGCGCTTCTTTGTCGGGCCAAACGGTTGCGAGGTGACCGGGATTACCTTTACCCCGGACAACAAGACGCTGTTCGTCAACATTCAGCACCCGGGGAACTGGCCGTATACCGACAAGGCGACCGATGCGACGCCGGCTGGGGCTACCGTACGGCCGCGGGCTTCGACGGTGGTGATCCAGCGTATTGATGGCGGGGAAATCGGCACCGTTTGATCCAGTGCCGGTCAGCCAACCTTTTGCTGGCTGTACCGGCCTCTTCGCGGGCAAGCCCGCTCCTACAGGGATCCCACGGGTTTCAAAACCGGCGTAGGGGCGGGCTTGGCCGCGAAGGCGCCCGTAAACGTTACCAGGCTATCGGCTCCCGGCTACGCACCCGCACTTGCTGCGCTGGCACCCGGGCATGCCATTGCACCACCCCCAGCGCCTCCACCTGGAATTCGCTGCGCATCACCCGCCCCTCTTCTTCGAACGACAGCTGCAACAGAAAATGCCCGCTATTGAGCAGCAGCCCTTCGCTCAACCGTTCGAACGTTTCATCATCCACCGCCCCCAGCGCCTGGCGCAGCGCGGCGGCATCCACGTACCCTGACGCCGGCCGACCGCTGATGATGCGGCTGAGCAACGAACGCGAGTAACGCCCTTCATACAGCGCCTCCAGCAGGGGCAGATGCTCCAACCCCAGCGCGTTGGCATTGAGCCGCCAACCCGTGGTCTGGGGCAAGGCGCACAGCATCGGGTAACGCGCCTGGCGGCTGGCGTCCGGCTCCAGCAACAGGTTCAGCTCGCTGGTGTCGAGCATCGGCTGGTCAGCCGCCAGCCGTGGCGGTTGCTGACGCAGGTACTGGGCGCTCTCGGCGCCCTGCAGGCGGGCATCACTGTCGGCATCGAGCCAGTCGACCAAGGCATCGACCAGGCGTTCGGCCGCCATGTCATTGCCCAGCAAGTAACGCAACTGGCGCTCGGCGCGTTCGCCATCGGCACCCAGCAGCGCATTGACGTTGAAGCAGGTGTGCTGGTCGCGTACCCGCAACTGCGCCTGGCCAGCGCCAAAATCGTAGTTCAGCGGCTGCCCGCGCAAGGCTTGCCAGAACAGCGGACTGAGCCGCCAGGCGGGGTCACGCAGGGCCTGCCCGGCATAGGCCAGGCCGGCCTGCTCCATGGCCCGCACCTGCACCCGCTGGTGCAACAGGCGCACTTCGTCAACCTGGCGTCGGCCATCCTCCACCAACCAGGCCATGCCCGCCGCCAGCATTGCCAGCACCACCATCACCATCAACAGGGCCGCACCCTGCTGTTGCCTTCCACCCATCCGTGTGTGCCTCGCTCGCGGAATAAAAACGCCAGTCAACACGCGGGGTGTTTCAGGTAGATGGCAATGCCCGTTCGTCATGCGCACGTCATCTAGGCAAGGCAGGATTGCCCTTCCTTTTCATGACCTTACAGGAGTGGTCGCTATGGGTGGCATTGGAATCTGGCAACTGGTGATCGTACTGCTGATCGTGTTCTTGCTGTTTGGTACCAAACGCCTGAAGGGTCTGGGTAGCGATGTGGGCGAGGCGATCCAGGGTTTTCGCAAGTCCATGGGCGGCGACAATGACGCCAGCGCCGCTGGCCAGGCGCACGTGCAGCAACAGTGCCCGCTGAACGGCCAGGCTGCGCAGCAACCTCAAGCGGACCGCCAGGCCTGATGTTCGAGGTAGGCTTCAGCGAGTTGCTGCTGATCGGCGTCGTCGCACTGTTGGTACTAGGCCCCGAGCGCCTGCCGGTGGCAGCCCGTACCCTTGGGCGCGGCCTGGGCCAGGCACGCCGGGCCATGCACGCCTTGCGCACGCAGGTGGAGCGCGAAATCGAAATGCCCAACCTCGACAAGGCACCTTTGCAGCGCCTGGAACAGGAGATCCGCCAGGGCATCAGCCTGAACGCGGTGCCGGCCAATGATGCGGCCACGGCCGCGCTGCCCAAGGAAAATGCTTCATGAGTATTGCCATGGACCCTGCGGCGAGCATGCCGCTGACCGAACACCTGCGCGACCTGCGCAAACGCCTTGTGCGTTGCCTGGCGCTGGTGGCATTGGTGTTTGCCGGCCTGTTCCCCTTCGCCCAGACGCTGTACACGCTCATATCCGAACCGCTACGGCGCTTTTTGCCGGAAGGCGCGAGCATGATCGCCACCAGTGTCACCTCGCCCTTTCTGACACCGTTCAAGCTGACCGCGATGTGCGCACTGTTCCTGGCCATGCCGTTGCTGCTGCATCAGGCCTGGGGCTTTCTGGCGCCGGGGCTGTACCGCCGTGAACGGCGCATTGCACTGCCGCTGCTGGTTTCGAGCATCGTGCTGTTCTATGCCGGCATGGCGTTCGCGTTCTTCCTGGTGTTCCCGATGATGTTCGGTTTCTTTGCCAGCGTGACGCCGGACGGCGTGGCGATGATGACCGACATCAGCCAGTACCTGGACTTTATCCTGGCGCTGTTTCTGGCGTTCGGGCTGGCGTTCGAGATCCCGGTGGCGACGTTCATCGTGGTCTGGGCGGGGTTGGCCGATGTGGCCGCATTGCGACGCAGCAGGCCCTACGTGGTCGTCGGGTGCTTTGCGGTGGGGATGATTCTGACACCGCCGGATGTGTTTTCGCAGACGATGCTGGCAGTGCCGATGTGGGTGCTGTTCGAGGTGGGGTTGCTGGCTTGTGGAATGTTGAAGCGGCCGGAGCCAGGCAAGGAGACTGTGGCTGGATTGTAGGGCCCTTTCGCGGGCACGCCGGCTCCCACAGGGATATCACAGGTTCTGAGGATTGTGATATCCCTGTGGGAGCCGGCGTGCCCGCGAATGGCCGTGATGCGTTCTAGAACTCGGCGAGGCGCCAGACTTCATAGGCTGGCGTCTCGTACGGGTGGCTCTGCTTGAGCGCAGCGACGACCTGAGCCACCAGTTCGTCAGCCACCACCAACTCCACCTTCCACTCCTCCACCACCTCGACCTGGCCGGTTTGCCCGAGGAACGGCTGGCTGCCGTCCAACGGGCGGAACTGGCCCTGGCCCAAGGTTTGCCAGGCGCAGTGGTCATAATCACCAATGCGCCCGCCGCCAGCGGCGAACACAGCGGCCTTGACCGCTGCGACGTGACTGGCGGGGACGAAGAAGGCGAGCTTGTACACGCCTTAGTTCACCCACACCCGCGCGTTGCGGAACATACGCATCAGCGCGGCGTCTTCCTGCCACTCGTCCGGGCGCCAGGAGTTCTGCACAGCGCGGAACACACGCTCCGGGTGCGGCATCATGATGGTCACGCGGCCGTCGCGGCTGGTCAGGCCGGTGATACCACGCGGCGAGCCGTTCGGGTTGGCCGGGTAGGCTTCGGTGACCTTGCCATGGTTGTCGACGTAGCGCAGGGCCACGCAACCGGACACATCGGCTTCCAGCAAGGCTTCTTCGCTGGCGAACTCGGCATGGCCTTCACCGTGGGCGATGGCGATCGGCATGCGCGAACCGGCCATGCCCTGCAGGAAGATCGAGTTGGACTTCTGCACCTCGACCATGGCCACACGGGCTTCGAACTGCTCCGAGCGGTTGCGCACGAAGTGCGGCCAGTACTCGGTGCCCGGGATCAGCTCGTGCAGGTTGGACATCATCTGGCAACCGTTGCACACGCCCAGGGCGAAGCTGTCGGTACGCTCGAAGAAGGCCTGGAAGGCGTCACGTGCACGGGCGTTGAACAGCGCCGACTTGGCCCAGCCTTCACCAGCGCCCAGCACGTCACCGTACGAGAAGCCGCCACAGGCGACCAGGCCCTTGAAGGCTTCGAAGTCGACACGGCCAGCGAGGATATCGCTCATGTGCACGTCGATGGCGGCGAAGCCGGCACGGTCGAAGGCGGCTGCCATCTCGACCTGGCCGTTGACGCCCTGCTCACGCAGGATGGCCACTTGCGGGCGCACGCCTTTCTTGATGTAAGGCGCGGCGATGTCGTCGTTGACGTCGAAGCCCAGCTTGACCGACAGGCCCGGGTTGTCTTCCTCAAGCAGCAGGTCGAATTCCTGGTCAGCGCAGTCGGCGTTGTCGCGCAGGCGCTGGATCTGGTAGCTGGTTTCAGCCCACTGGCGCTGCAGCATGCGACGGTCATCGTCGAACAGCACTTCGCCATTGAGGCTGATGGTCACTTCAGCGTTGTTGACCGGCTTGCCGATCACCGCGACGCATTCTTCACCCAGGCCGGCAGCGCTGAACTGAGCCAGCACGTCCGGGGTAGCATCCTGGCGAACCTGGATCACCGCGCCCAGCTCTTCGTTGAAGAGGATGGCCGGCACTTCGCCCTTGCTGTCGGTCAGCGGGTCGAGTTGCAGGTCGAGGCCGCAGTGGCCGGCGAAAGCCATTTCCAGCACGGTGGTGACCAGGCCGCCGTCGGAACGGTCGTGGTAGGCCAGCAGGTGGCCGTCGTCGTTCAGGCCCTGGATCACGGCGAAGAAGGCTTTGAGGTCTTCGGCATCGTCGACGTCCGGTGCCTGGGCAGCGATCTTGCCGTAGGTCTGGGCCAGGATCGAGGCACCCATGCGGTTCTTGCCGCGGCCCAGGTCGATCAGGATCAGGTCGGTCTCGCCCTTGTCCATGCGCAGTTGCGGGGTCAGGGTCTTGCGGATGTCGGTGACCGGGGCGAAGCCGGTGATGATCAGCGACATCGGCGAGGTGACGCTCTTCTCGACGCCCTCGTCGCTCCACTTGGTCTTCATCGACATCGAGTCTTTGCCGACCGGAATGGTGATGCCCAGCTCCGGGCACAGCTCCATGCCGACAGCCTTCACGGTGTCGTACAGGCGTGCGTCTTCACCCGGGTGACCAGCAGCGGACATCCAGTTGGCCGACAGTTTGATGTCGGACAGCTTTTCGATGCGCGAAGCCGCCAGGTTGGTCAGGGTTTCGCCGATGGCCATGCGGCCGGACGCCGGGGCATCCAGCAGCGCCAGCGGCGTACGCTCGCCCATGGCCATGGCCTCACCGGTGTAGACGTCGAAGCTGGTGGCGGTAACGGCGCAGTCCGCCACCGGAACCTGCCACGGGCCGACCATCTGGTCGCGGGCAACCAGGCCGGTGATGGTGCGGTCGCCAATGGTGATGAGGAAGCTCTTGCTGGCCACAGCCGGGTGGTTCAGCACGCGCTGGACGGCGCTGTCCAGGTCCAGCTCGCTCGGGTCGAAGTCATCGCCCAGCTCGGCTTCGCGGGTAACCGAACGGTGCATGCGCGGCGGCTTGCCCAGCAGCACGTCCAGCGGCATGTCCACCGGGGTATTGCCGAAGTGGCTGTCGCTTACGGTCAGGTGCGGCTCTTCAGTCGCTTCACCAACCACGGCAAACGGGCAACGCTCGCGCTCGCAGATGGCCTTGAAGCGCTCGAAGTCGACTGCGCTGACGGCCAGCACGTAACGCTCTTGCGATTCGTTGCTCCAGATTTCGTGCGGGGCCATGCCCGGCTCGTCATTTGGCACGTTGCGCAGTTCGAAGCGACCACCGCGGCCGCCATCGTTGACCAATTCAGGGAAGGCGTTGGAAATACCGCCAGCGCCCACGTCGTGGATGAAGGCGATCGGGTTGCTGTCGCCCAACTGCCAGCAACGGTCGATGACCTCCTGGCAACGGCGCTCCATTTCCGGGTTTTCGCGCTGTACCGAAGCGAAGTCCAGGTCAGCCGAGCTGGCACCGGTAGCCACCGACGAAGCAGCGCCGCCGCCCAGGCCGATCAGCATGGCCGGGCCGCCAAGCACGATCAGCTTGGCGCCGACGGTGATTTCGCCCTTCTGCACATGGTCTTCACGGATGTTGCCCATACCACCGGCGAGCATGATCGGCTTGTGGTAGCCGCGCACTTCTTCACCGTGGGGGGTGTCGATGGCTTGCTCGAAGGTACGGAAGTAGCCGGTCAGGGCCGGGCGACCGAATTCGTTGTTGAACGCAGCGCCACCCAGAGGGCCTTCGATCATGATGTCGAGGGCGTCGACGATACGCTCGGGCTTGCCATAAGCCTGCTCCCAAGGCTGTTCGAAGCCCGGAATGCGCAGGTTGGACACGGTGAAGCCGGTCAGGCCGGCCTTGGGCTTGGCACCACGGCCGGTTGCACCTTCGTCGCGGATTTCGCCACCGGAGCCGGTGGAGGCGCCGGAGAACGGGGCGATGGCGGTCGGGTGGTTGTGCGTTTCCACCTTCATCAGGATGTGCACCGGCTCCTGCACCGCGCCGTACTGGCGGGTTTCAGGGTTCGGGAAGAAGCGGCCGGCAACGTTGCCGACGATTACCGAGGCGTTATCCTTGTAGGCCGACAAAACACCTTCGTTGTGCATCTGGTAGGTGTTCTTGATCATGCCGAACAGGCTCTTATCCTGAGCCTGGCCGTCGATATCCCAACTGGCGTTGAAGATCTTGTGACGGCAGTGCTCGGAGTTGGCCTGGGCGAACATCATCAGTTCGATGTCGTTCGGGTTGCGCTTGAGGCCCTGGAAGGCATTGACCAGATAGTCGATTTCGTCTTCGGCCAGGGCCAGGCCCAGGTCGATATTGGCCTTGGCCAGGGCGTCGCGACCGCCGGAAAGGATGTCCACGGAGGTCATCGGCTTGGGCTGGGCGTGGCTGAACAGGTCTGCGGCCTGCTCCAGCTGGCCGAGCACACGCTGGGTCATGCGGTCGTGCAATTCGGCGGCGATCAGTTCGGCGTCAGCGTCGCTCAGGGTGCCGGCCACGTAGTAGGCGATGCCGCGCTCCAAGCGCTGGATCGACTGCAGGCCGCAGTTGTGGGCGATGTCGCTGGCCTTGCTGGCCCATGGCGAAATGGTGCCCAGGCGCGGCACTACCAGGAACAGACGACCCGTCGGCTCCTGTACCGGCACGCTCGGGCCGTACTTGAGCAGACGGCCCAGCACCTGCTGCTGGTCGGCGGTCAACTCGCCGTCAACATCGGCGAAGTGGGCAAATTCGGCATACAAACCAGTAACAGCGGGGACTTTCTGGCTCAGTTGCTCGAGTAATTTACCGTGGCGAAAGGCAGAAAGGGCAGGAGCGCCGCGCAGGATCAACATCGTCGGGACAGCCTCAGGAAGGGGTGTGCTTAGAGGCCGTGCATTCTAGCCTAATTCGATGGCTTTCGGCACCTGCTCTAAGCCATGCCTGCCGGGCGGCGGAACCGGACTTTCGGGTCAGAATTTTGGATGTTCGCCTGAAGATGTTCGTCGCCTGGAAGATCGAGCGCCGTCCGCACGGCGCATCGCGAGCTGCGCTCGCTCCTACGTTTGTTTCAGGCCAGTAACGTCAGTGACAGGCGCGCGCGACCGTGTGCTCCGTACGACGCGATATTCCGTCATGCGCCAAGGCGCTCGCGCGTAACTCCTGCAGAAATAACTGGCCGCAAACAAACGTAGGAGCGAGCGCAGCTCGCGATGCGCCGTGCGGACGGCGCTCGATCTTCCAGGCGACGAACCTCTAACGGCAAGCCACACAGCACAGAACCCGCTACCAGACAAGCTAACAGTTGTCGAGATATGGTTGGGCCAGTCCTTTGCGTATACTGCAACCTATGTTCGCCCACACTGCTTTGCGCCAGCGTTGCGCCAAATGGCTTCTCGCAACCGGACTCTTTCTGCTGCTAGGTGCCTGCGTTGAAAAACCCAGCACCCTCGAGCGCGTGAAGGAGGATGGCGTGCTGCGCGTAATCACACGCAACAGCCCGGCAACCTACTTCCAGGACCGTAACGGCGAAACCGGCTTCGAGTACGAACTGGTCCAGCATTTCGCCGACGATCTCGGCGTAAAGCTGCAGATCGAGACCGCCGACAACCTGGACGAGCTGTACGACTCCCTCGGCAAGCCCTCCGGCCCGGTACTGGCTGCTGCCGGCCTGGTCAGCAGTGAGCGGCGCAAAGCGCAGGTGAAATACTCCCATCCCTATCTGGAGGTGACCCCGCAGGTCATCTACCGCAACGGCCGCCCACGCCCCACCAGCGCCAAGGGTTTGGTCGGCAAGAAGATCATGGTGCTCAAGGGCAGCAGCCATGCTGACCAGTTGGCCGAGCTGAAAAAGCAGTACCCGGCCTTGCAATATGAGGAATCCGACGCCGTCGAAGTGGTCGACCTGCTGCGCATGGTGGACGAAGGCCAGATCGACTTGACCCTGGTGGACTCCAACGAACTGGCGATGAACCAGGTGTATTTCCCCAACGTGAGGGTCGCCTTCGATTTGGGCGACACCCGCGACCAGCGCTGGGCAGTGGCAGCAGGCGAAGACAACAGCCTGCTCAACGAAATCAACGAATTTCTCGACAAGGCACAGAAGAACGGCACCCTTCAGCGTTTGAAGGATCGCTACTACGGCCATGTTGACGTACTCGGCTACGTCGGCGCCTACACCTTCGCCCAGCACCTGCAACAGCGCCTGCCCAAGTACGAGAAGCACTTCAAGAGCTACGCCAAGGTCGAGCAGGTCGACTGGCGCCTGCTGGCAGCCATCGGCTACCAGGAATCGATGTGGCAGCCGGAAGTCACCTCCAAGACCGGCGTGCGCGGCCTGATGATGCTGACCCAACGCACCGCCCGGGCCATGGGCGTGTCCAACCGGCTGGACCCGAGGCAGAGCATCCAGGGCGGCGCCAAGTACTTCATGAAGATCAAGGAAGAGCTTGATGACAGCATCAAGGAGCCGGATCGAACCTGGTTTGCCCTTGCCGCCTACAACGTTGGTGGCGGCCACCTTGAAGACGCCCGCACCCTGGCCAAGCGCGAAAAGCTAAACCCGAACAAGTGGCTGGACGTGAAGAAGATGCTGCCGCGGCTGGCTCAGAAGCAGTGGTACCGGCAGACCAAGTACGGCTACGCCCGTGGTGGCGAACCGGTGCATTTCGTGGCCAACATCCGCCGCTACTACGACATCCTCACCTGGGTGACCCAGCCGCAACTCGAAGGCCAGGTGGCCGAGGGCAACCTGCATGTGCCCGGGGTCAACAAGAACAAGCCGGCGGATCAGTCGCCACCGATGTAAGCCTTTCAGGGCCTCTTCGCGGGTAAACCCGCCCCTGCATAATTTGCACAGAACCTGCAGGAGCGGGCTGCCCGCAAAGAGCCCGATGCAATTCAGGCCTTGGCCCGACGAGCCCTGAAGAAATCGCTGAGAATCTGCCCGCACGCCTCGGCCAGCACCCCGCCTTCCACCATCACCCGGTGGTTGAGAAAGCCTTGGCCAAAGAACTGTCCCTGGCTCTGCACGATCCCCGCCTTGGGTTCCAGCGCGCCAAACACCACGCGCATCACCCGCGAATGCACGATCAGCCCCGCACACATGCTGCACGGTTCCAGGGTCACATACAGGGTGCTGCCGGGTAGCCGATAGTTGCTGGCCGACCTGGCTGCCGCCCTGATCGCCACCATCTCGGCATGCGCGCTGGGGTCACTGTCGATGATCGGTCGGTTGAAGCCCTGGCCGATCACCTGTCCGTGCTGCACCAGTACCGCGCCCACCGGCACCTCGCCCAGCGCCGCGCCTTCGGCGGCCAAGCCCAGTGCCAGCCGCATGAATTCCTGATCGCGACTGCGATCGATGATCTGCGGACGCATCAGACCACCGCGATCGCGGCCATCAGGCCGGTTTCCATGTGGTCGATGACGTGGCAGTGGAACATCCAGGTCCCAGGGTTATCCGCCACCAGCGCTACCTGGGCACGCTCGTTCTTGCCCAGCAGGTAGGTGTCGGTGAACCACGGCTCCTTGATGTCGTGACGGTTGGAGCCGATCACCTTGAAACTCATGCCATGCAAGTGGATCGGGTGCTGGTACTGGGTCATGTTCTTAAGCTCGAAGATGTAGCTCTTGCCCTTTTGCAACGTGGCGATGGGGCGGTCGGCGCAGGTCTTGTCGGTAATATCCCAGGCCTGACCGTTGATCTGCCACAAGCTCGGCGGTTTGCCCGCGTCAGTGGTGACAGAGACGCTGGCCGCCCACTCGAAATTGAAGTTCAGCTTTTCGGCATTCTCCAGGTCCGGCTCGGCGATCGGATTGGGCGGCAGCGCTGGCGGCCAGTCACTCGGCGCGTCGTTGCTGGCCACCGAACGCAGGGTGCCCAGGCGCACGAAACCGTCGCGCAGGGAGATTTCCTCACCCGCCTCGGGAATGCGAATGGCCAGACAGATACGCATGCCCGGGCCTAACCAGTACTCATCCAACGCACGCGGGGTGACCGGGTTGCCGTCGAGGGCATAGATTCGCGCCTCGCAGTTGCCTTTGAGGTTGAGGCGATAGGTCCAGGTGTTGTCCAGGTTCAGCAGGCGCACCCGCACCACCTGGCCGGCCGGCAGCTCGGTGATCGAGTCGGCCTGGCCGTTGATGGTGATCAACCGCCCGGCAGTGCCGTTGCGCGCGGCCTCGCGCGGGATGCTGAAAGGCAGCCATGCGCCCTGCTCGTCCACATGCCAGTTCTTCAGGCTCAGCGTACGCTCATGCTGGAACCCGGTGGGTTCACGCTCCTCGACGATCAGCGGCCCGACCAGACCGCGGCCTAGCTCCTCGGAGCTGCTGACATGGGGGTGATACCAATAGCTGCCGGCGTCCGGCACGCGGAACTTGTAATCGAAGTATTCACCTGGCTTGACCGGCAATTGCGACACATAAGGTACGCCGTCCATTTCCAGCGGTAGGCGAATGCCGTGCCAGTGGATAGTGGTCTCGACCGGCAGATGGTTGATAAAGCGTACCCGCAGCCAAGTGCCCTGGCGCACGCGCAGCTCGGTGCCCGGGGCCGATGGGCCGAAGGCCCAGGCCTCGGTCTTGAAGCCCGGCACCAGCTCCACTTCCAGCGGGGCGGCAATCAGCTCGTAGTCATGCCCGGCGTTTTCGTCCTCGACCTTGCCCAGCCAGTAACGCGCCGCGCCACCGGCGCCCAGGCCAACCACAACCAGGCCGGTCAGGCCCTTGAGCATTTGTCGACGGGTGAAGGACATCGGTGCGGGTACCTCGTGTTCTGCGCAATCAGTCTGCCAGCAAGGCGCTGACGATGAGGGGCGAATACGATACACCTGCAAATGGGAAATATTAAGTGAAGTATCCAAGCATCGTCCGCTTTAGCCACGGCATTGGCTGGACGGCAGGCGTAGCGGAACCAATCGACAGCGACGACATCAAATTGACACCATTGCCAGAGGCACCTCAGATGAGAAAATGCCTCGCAATGCAACCATCAGCTTATTTGGCAGTTGGCTTGACTGCCAGGGCGGTGCATGGGAATGAATCGCCTTCAGCCAGCACACTCACCGGGCTTTCTCTAAAGGAATGCAATGGTAAATGGACTTATCAGCTTACGTCCCTAGCTGGGACGACATCGAACGCAACCTGGACCAGAAGTTCAGCGCCCTGAATCAGAGCGTCAGCAGCGGGTTGCGCAGTGCCCATGACAGCTGGGACGGCTTCACCCGCCGTGTAAGCGATGGCGCCAGCCAGGCCTATGGCGCTGTAGGCGGGCACCGGATCGACAACGTCCGGCAGGCGATGGCGCTGTCCTATCCCATGATGCAGTCAAATCTGTCCCGCAAATGGGCATCCATCAACATCGACCAGATTTTGCCCGTGCTGCTCAAGCTCGTGCAGGAAGTGGTGATGATTCTCGGCGGCAGCGTCGCGCTAGGCGGCGCTATAGGCGGCGCGGTAGGTTCTCTTGCCTTTGGCGTGGGCGCGGCACCTGGGGTGGTCGCAGGCAGCGGTATCGGCCTGCAGGTCGGTAACCTGATCCTGATGGCATTGGGCCTGGCCGCCATCGCGGAGTATTTCTATCAAGGGCTTCCCGCCTGCCTGGCCTCGATGCAAGAGGGGCTTGCAACCGCGTGGACTGCCGAAGACGGCCTGAAACCCTCGGGTCTCGACCCTTCGGGCGGCTCGGCCGCGCTGGTTCAAGAACGTACCGAACAAGCTGCAAGGCAACTGGCACGCGGACAAGAGCAACTCGTGACGCTTTTGCTGATGGCGATCGTGACCTACCTGACCCGCGGGCAGATGAAAGCCGGCGTGATGAGCAGCATGGAAAGCATCGCCAGCCGCAGCGCCAAGCTTCAGGCCGAGATTTCCAACAAGCAGTTGGCCAACTGGCTGGCAAAAAACCAGAACAGGCTGCTGATCGAACCTGAGCTGCAGATGAAAACCGCAACGCCGCTTAAGAAAGCGGAGCCAGAGCTGCCCCCAGCGACGCAAGCCACGGAAAAAACCGTTGCAGCGGCGCCGAAGAAGCTCATGAGCCTGCGCGATGCAGTGGGCAAGGACATGGCAGAGCGATGGATTGCCGAAGGCCGCGCTCGGGCAGACATACGGGCCCCGGAGCTTTCGAGACTGCTCAGCGACGATCAAATAGGCGCACTTTACGGCTACTCTACCAACGATGTGTACAAGGCGTATAACCAAGCATTGCGCGAAGGCACTGCTACGCCTGGTATCAAGGCCTTTGCCGAGCATGCAACCGAAGGCCTGGCACGCTTGCCTCGCTACTTAGGCGCTGAAACCTATCGTGGAACGGATCTTCCGCAGCATGTGCTCAATCGGATGCAAATGGGTGCAGTAGAGACCGACATGGCATTCTTCAGCTCATCCGCTACAACACCGTTTTCGGGCAATACCCAGATGGTCGTACGCGGCGTATCCGGCAAGGACATCAGTTTCCTCACGCAAATTCCCGAAGCGGAGGTACTGTACCCGCCAGGTACCTCTTTCAGAGTACTGAATCGGATTGAACAAGGCCCCACGACTCGTCTCTTATTAGAAGAAGTACTATGATCGACCTGCACAGCTCCACCCTCGCCGTTACCGAATATGCCTACCGGTACAACCACTTGCTGCCAGCGCCCACCCCACGCGAATCCGCAAGCCGTGGCTACGTACACCCGCAATGGCAAAATTCGCGCGCCTGCACACTCACCCCCGATCAATCGCTCGACAGAGCCAAGGGGGCATTGCTGGGGTTGGCCATTGGCGATGCCGTAGGCACCACGCTGGAGTTCTTGCCCCGTGATGCCAAGCATGTCGATGACATGGTCGGCGGCGGGCCGTTCAGGCTCAAGCCAGGTGAGTGGACCGATGATACGAGCATGGCGCTTTGCCTGGCGGACTCGTACCTGGCGTGCATGCGATTTGATCATGCCGATTATCTTGAGCGTCTGTGCAGGTGGTACAAGCAAGGGGAAAACAGCGCTAACGGTGTCTGCTTCGACATTGGCAATGCAACCCGCCTTGCCTTGGAAGGATGGCTACGGCAAGGCTTGGACTGGTCAGGCAACACAGACCCGAACACGGCCGGTAATGGCTCGATCATCCGACTCGCCCCGACCGCCATATTCAGGCGCCACATGCTACCGTCCACCTGGCGCGAAGCTCAAAGTCAGAGTCGGACCACCCACCGGGCGCCCGAAGCACTAAGTTGTTGCGAACTGCTGGGTGCGCAGCTGCACCTCGCCCTGAACGGCGCAGACAAGGAGGAAATATGCCGCCCCATGGTGCGCCCATTGCAGCCCCGCGCCACGATTATCAACGCTGGCGAATACAAGGAAAAAAGCCGCGACCAGATTCGCTCTTCAGGGTATGTCATCGACACCTTGGAAGCTGCACTGTGGGCAGTGTGGAATACCGACAACTTCAGGGACGCAGTGCTTCTGGCAGCAAACCTGGCAGACGATGCCGACAGTGTGGCAGCCGTGGCGGGGCAACTAGCCGGGGCGTTGTACGGGGTATCCGGCATGCCCGTGCAATGGGTAAAGACAGTGGCGTGGTCAGAACACATACAGGACCTCGCCCAAGCGCTGCACGACCAGGCGCCTGAAAGCGACCCGTTCTACTCGCTGTGATAATGCACGCAGCGGGGCAGATGAATGTGAGTAGCCGATAGACCTCAGAATGACAAAGGCCCGCGATTACGCGGGCCTTTGTGTGTTACAGGTCATCTGACACTGGCTTTTGCCATATGCCGACTTATTCCCACTCGATGGTCGCCGGCGGCTTGCTCGACACGTCGTAGGTAACGCGCGAAATACCGTCGATTTCGTTGATGATACGACCGCTGACAGTTTCCAGCAGCTCGTACGGCAGGTGTGCCCAACGCGCGGTCATGAAGTCCACGGTCTCGACGGCACGCAGGGCCACGACCCAGGCGTAGCGACGGCCGTCGCCGACGACGCCGACCGACTTGACCGGCTGGAATACCACGAATGCCTGGCTGGTCTTGTGGTACCAGTCGGCCTTGCGCAGCTCTTCGATGAAGATGTGGTCGGCGCGACGCAGGATGTCGGCGTATTCCTTCTTCACTTCACCAAGGATACGCACGCCCAGGCCCGGGCCCGGGAACGGGTGGCGGTAGACCATGTCGTATGGCAGGCCCAGCTCCAGGCCGATCTTGCGCACTTCGTCCTTGAACAGTTCACGCAGCGGCTCGACCAGCTTGAGGTTCATCTCCTCGGGCAGGCCGCCGACGTTGTGGTGCGACTTGATCACGTGAGCCTTGCCGCTCTTGGCGCCAGCCGACTCGATCACGTCCGGGTAGATGGTGCCCTGGGCGAGGAACTGGATGTTTTCCAGCTTGCTGGCTTCGGCATCGAACACATCAATGAAGGTGCGGCCGATGATCTTGCGCTTCTTCTCCGGGTCGGCTTCGCCGGCCAGGTTGTCGAGGAACTGCTTTTCAGCGTCGGCGCGGATTACCTTGACGCCCATGTTCTCTTTGAACATGGCCATCACCTGGTCGCCTTCGTGCAGGCGCAGCAGGCCGTTGTCGACGAATACGCAGGTCAGCTGGTCGCCGATGGCACGGTGCAGCAGCGCGGCAACCACCGAGCTGTCGACGCCGCCGGACAGGCCCAGCAGAACGTTGGCCGAACCGACTTGCGCACGCACCTGGGCGATGGCGTCTTCAACGATGTTGGACGCCGTCCACAGGGCTTCACAGCCGCAGATGTCCTGCACGAAACGGGACAGGATGCGACCACCTTGCTTGGTGTGGGTCACTTCGGGGTGGAACTGCACGCCGTAGTAGCCGCGGGCGTCGTCGTACATGCCGGCGATCGGGCAGCTTGGGGTGCTGGCCAGAATGCTGAAGTTGGAAGGCATCTGGGTGACCTTGTCACCGTGGCTCATCCACACGTCCAGGCCCAGCACGCCATCGTCGTCAACGTGGTCTTCGATGCCATCGAGCAGGCGGCTCTTGCCGACAACGTCCACGCGGGCATAGCCGAACTCACGCAGGTCGGAACCTTCTACCTTGCCGCCCATCTGCTCGGCCATGGTCTGCATGCCGTAGCAGATACCCAGCACAGGCACATTCAGGTCAAACACGGCCTGCGGAGCGCGCGGGCTGTTGGCTTCGTGAACCGACTCGGGGCCGCCGGCGAGGATGATGCCGCGCGGGTTGAATTCGCGGATCGCTTCATCGTCCATGTCGAACGGGTGCAGTTCGCAGTACACGCCGATTTCGCGCACGCGGCGGGCGATCAGCTGGGTGTACTGGGAACCGAAATCGAGGATCAGGATGCGGTGAGCGTGAATGTCGAGGGCCATGACTCAATCTCGTCAGTGGAAATCGGAAACGACGCGGGGCTGTCATGACAGCCCCGCTTTATGTTGTAGCTGGAAGCCTCAGCCTACGCGGTAGTTAGGGGCTTCTTTGGTGATTTGCACGTCATGCACGTGGGACTCGGCCATGCCGGCACCGGTGATACGTACGAATTCCGGCTTGGTGCGCATTTCTTCGATGGTTGCGCTGCCGGTGTAGCCCATGGACGAACGCAGGCCGCCCATCAGCTGGTGGATGATCGCGGCCAAGGCACCTTTGTAAGGAACGCGGCCTTCGATGCCTTCCGGTACCAGCTTCTCGGCGCCGGCCGAGGAGTCCTGGAAGTAACGGTCGGACGAGCCTTGCGCCTGTGCCATGGCACCCAGCGAGCCCATGCCGCGGTAAGCCTTGTAGGAACGGCCCTGGAACAGCTCGACTTCACCCGGGGCCTCTTCGGTACCGGCGAACATCGAACCCATCATCACGCAGGAAGCACCGGCAACGATGGCCTTGGACAGGTCACCGGAGAAGCGGATACCACCGTCAGCGATCAGTGGCACGCCAGTGCCTTCCAGCGCTGCGGCAACGTTGGCGATGGCGCTGATTTGCGGCACGCCGACACCGGCAACGATACGGGTGGTGCAGATAGAGCCAGGGCCGATACCGACCTTGACCGCATCGGCACCCGCTTCGGCCAGGGCCTTGGCGGCAGCGCCGGTGGCGATGTTGCCGCCGATCACCTGCACTTGCGGGTAGGTTTCTTTCACCCAGCGTACGCGGTCGATCACACCTTTGGAGTGGCCGTGGGCAGTGTCGACGACGACAACATCAACGCCAGCCGCCACCAGCGCAGCTACGCGCTCGCCGGTGTCCTTGCCGGTGCCGACGGCGGCGCCGACGCGCAGGCGACCCTGGTCGTCCTTGCTGGCCAGCGGGTAAGCCTTGGCTTTTTCGATGTCTTTGACGGTCATCATGCCCTTGAGGTTGAACTTGTCGTCAACGATCAGGACTTTTTCCAGACGATGCTTGTGCAGCAGCTCGCGAACTTCGTTTTTGTCGGCGCCTTCGCGGACGGTGACCAGACGCTCTTTCGGCGTCATCACGTCGCGGACCTTGGCGTCCAGACGATTTTCGAAGCGCACGTCACGGGAGGTGACGATGCCGACCAGGTCGCCGTTCGCCAGCACCGGCACACCCGAGATGTTGTTCAGGCGGGTCAGCTCGAACAGGTCGCGCACAGTGGCATCGGCGTCGATGGTGATCGGGTCCTTGACCACGCCAGCCTCGAACTTCTTGACCTTGCGCACTTCGCCGGCCTGTTGTTCGATGGTCATGTTCTTGTGGATGATGCCGATACCGCCTTCCTGAGCCATGGCAATGGCCAGACGCGCTTCGGTCACGGTATCCATGGCAGCGGAAACCAGCGGAATGTTCAGCTCGATGCCACGGGTCAAACGGGTCTTGAGACTGACTTCATTGGGCAGTACCTCGGAATAGCCAGGTACAAGGAGGATATCGTCGAAGGTCAGGGCTTCTTGGCTGATACGCAGCATCGCGGGGGCTCCCGGGCGGGAAAAATGGAAGCGCGCCATTATACTCATGCATGGCGCGCCGCTCAATGCAAAATAAGGGCCTTCGGTCAGGCTTGTGGCAGTTTTACCTGCACCACGGCCACCGGCTGGTCGAGCCAGTCGGCGAAGCTGTCGAGAAAGGCCTGGGTGAACCCGGCCTCGCCCCAGTTGTTGAAGATGAACCCCAGGTTGGAAAAGGCACATGGCTGCAGGTAAATGAAGCCATTGATGTCATCTTCGAAGCCGCACAGTGGGCAGGTAAAGTTGTCGCTCACTGCCGGCATCCACTCTTCCAGGCTTTCGAACAACGGCTCGCCTACCTCGCGCCGGCACTCCGGGCAACCGGCTTCTTCGAGGAAGCCTTCGGTGGGGGTGTAGATGCAGCGCTTGAGCATCACTTCCAGGCCGTTGACCGGCTCGCCGAAGGGCAGTTTTTCCGGGTGCAGGGCCACTTTGCGCGCCCCTGCCGCCAGGGCATGGCCCATGCGGTTGCCGGTGCGACCGCAGGTGGTCAGTTGCTCCTCGACGACTTTTTCGCGCACCAGCCAGCGCAGGATGGCGCGGGAGCGGGCTTCATGCACCGGGACGGTAGACAGCTTTGGAACGATGATGCTCTGGGTGTTCATGAACGGGACAAGCCTGAGAAACGCCGGTAATGACGCAATTCTACCGCTCAGGCGCTCAGGTAGCGACCAATCAACGCCAGGCCGCTGGCCAGCACCAGCAAGGTGACCAGGCGTACGAACGCTTCGCGGGACAACCGGTTGGTCAATCTACGCCCTACCCACAGGCCAGTGAACATGATAGGCAGCAGGTAGGCGATGCCGAAGACAATGTAGGCCCCAGCGATGGCCATGAGGAGAGCTGAGCGAGCATCGTGCCGAGTTCCTGGGTAGTCCTTGTATTCGTCGCAGGATTGCGCTGGGGCAAACAGGTGCATGTCTTGGGGTTTGTGGTGCCTGTGAGATCGAGCGCCGCCCGCGCGGCGCATCGCGAGCTGCGCTCGCTCCTACGTTTGTTTCGGGCCAGTAACGCCTGTGACAGGCGCGCGCGACCGCCTTGTTTGTAAGACGTGATATTGCGCCATGCGCCAAGGCGTTCGCGCGCAAATGGCACAGGAATAATTGGCCCGAAACAAACGTAGGAGCGAGCGCAGCTCGCGATGCGCCGCGCGGGCGGCGCTCGATCTCACAGGCACCACAAACCCCAAGACATGCACTCACCCAGCCCAGTATCATGCCCACCATGATCAGAGACCCCTTTGAACGACTCGGCCTGGACCGCGAGGTCCTTACCGTCAGCCAACTCAACGGCCGCGCCCGCGTGCTGCTGGAAGACGTTTTCCGCAGTGTGTGGGTGGAAGGCGAAATCTCCAACCTCGCCCGCCCGGCGTCCGGCCACATGTACTTCACCCTCAAGGACAGCGGCGCCCAGGTGCGTTGTGCGTTGTTCCGGCAGAACGCCACGCGGGTACGCCAGGCGCTGCGCGACGGCCTGGCGGTGCGGGTGCGCGGCAAGGTTTCGCTGTTCGAGGGACGTGGCGACTACCAACTGATTCTCGACACCGTCGAGCCCGCCGGTGATGGCGCGTTGCGCCTGGCTTTCGAGGCCCTGAAGGAAAAGCTCGGTGCCGAGGGGCTGTTCAGCACCGAACGAAAGAAGCCGCTGCCGGCTCACCCGCAGCGCATCGGCATCATCACCTCGCCCACTGGCGCGGTGATCCGCGACATCATCAGTGTGTTCGGCCGCCGTGCCCCGCAGGTGGAGCTGAACCTGATCCCTACGGCGGTACAGGGCCGCGAAGCCATCGCGCAGATCGTACGCGCCATCCGCCTGGCCGACAGCCTCGGCTTCGATGCGCTGATCCTGGCGCGTGGTGGTGGTTCGCTGGAAGACCTGTGGTGTTTCAACGAGGAAGCCGTGGCGCGTGCCGTGGCCGCCTGCGTCACGCCAATTGTCAGCGCCGTGGGCCATGAAACCGACGTGTCGATCAGCGATTTCGTGGCTGACGTGCGCGCGCCCACACCGTCTGCTGCCGCCGAGCTGCTGGCCCCTGACAACAGCGGCCTTCGGCAACGCCTGGATGGCCTGCAACGGCGCCTGCTGCTGCGCATGCAGAACCGCCTGACCCACGACCGCCTGCGCCTGGAATCACTCACCCGGCGCCTGCGCCACCCAGGCGAGCGTTTGCGCCAGCAGGCTCAACGCCTGGACGACCTGGACATGCGCCTGCGTCGCGCGTTCATGCTCAACCTCAACCAGCGCCGCGAACGCCTGGCACGCCTGGACGCCCGCCTGGCCGCGCAGCATCCGGGGCGTAACCTGAAACTGCTGAACCAGCGCCTGGACAGCCTGGCCGAGCGCCTACCACGGGCCATGCGTGAGGTGCTCAAGGACCGTCGCCAGCGGTTCCAGGCCCAGCTGCAGACACTGCAAGTGGTCAGTCCGCTGGCCACCCTGGCCCGCGGATACAGCATTTTGCTGGATGAACAAGGCCAGGCCATTCGCAGCGCCGAACAGACCCGCAACGGCCAACGCCTGACTGCCCGCCTGAACGAAGGCGAGCTGCTGGTGCGCGTCGAAGACAACCACCTGACCCCGGTCACCCTCTCACTACTGGACTGACACATGCCCCGCATGCTCGCGCCCCTGCTTGCCCTTTCCCTGCTGCTGCTGGCCGGCGGCGCCCAGGCCAGCTATATCACCCGCACGCTGAACAAACCGGTACCCGGCGGCGTGGCGGTCGTCGACCTGGGCCCCGCCGCCAGCGCACCCAGCGCCCGTTTCGAAGGCAAGCCGGTGCTGGTGGTGAAGGAGCAGGACAACTGGCTGGCCATCGTCGGCATCCCGCTCACCCAAAAGCCCGGTACCGCAGTGCTGAACCAGGGCGGGCGCACCCTGCCTTTCAGCGTAGGTAGCAAGAAGTACCCTGAGCAGCGCATCACCCTGAAGAACACCCGCCAGGTCAACCCTAACCCGGCCGACCTCAAGCGCATCGACCGCGAGCTGGCCGAGCAGATCGAGGCCTACCGCAGTTTCAGCCCGAACCTGCCAAGCAACCTGATTCTCGACAAGCCGGTCAACGGCCCGCTGTCGAGCAAGTTCGGCGTGCGCCGCTTCTTCAATGGCGAAGAACGCAACCCGCATGCCGGGCTGGACTTTGCGGTACCGGCGGGCACGCCGATCAAGACACCCGCCAATGGCAAAGTGATTCTGCTGGGGGATTATTTCTTCAACGGCCGCACGGTGTTCGTCGACCATGGGCAGGGCTTCATCAGCATGTTCTGCCACATGTCGAAGATCGATGTGCAGGTCGGGCAGCAACTGCGTCGTGGCGAGGTGGTCGGGCGCGTGGGCTCGACCGGGCGGGCGACCGGGCCGCATATGCACTGGAACGTCAGCCTGAACGATGCGCGGGTGGACCCGGCGATTTTCATTGGCGCGTTCCAGCCCTGAAACTGCGGCGTCTGCTTCGCGGGCACGCCCGCTCCCACAGGTACAGCGAAGCCTTCAGACACAGCGCGATACTGGTGGGAGCGGGCATGCCCGCGAAGACGCCAGCACAGTCGACAGCAGATCAACTGCGTTGCGCCATCGAAAAATACTGCGCAAGAATCAATAAGCGCCCAGAAGATCCAAGCCATAAAATCTCGCCCGATTACTTTTTTTAAGCATTTATCTCAATTTTTCCCGAACGCTTGCCATCCCCTACCCCACTGGTTAAGTTTGAAGGCATGAAAACCTTCAGCACCCTCATCCTGCTCCGACAACATCGCAGCCTCTGCCTGGTCAGCGCCCGACTACCAGGCTGAATCGCGTCGCCTCGCCTCTTCATATCGTTATCGCTTCGGCAGGCCCGACCTCGGCCGCACACAAAAGGATTGCTTCCATGACCATGCTCAAAGACCCTTCGAAGAAGTACCGCGCTTTCCCGACCATCGACCTGCCTGACCGTACCTGGCCGTCGAAAACCATCACCCAGGCACCTATCTGGTGCAGCTCCGACCTGCGTGATGGCAACCAGTCGCTGATCGAGCCGATGGACTCGGAGAAGAAACTGCGCTTCTGGAAGACCTTGGTGCAGGTTGGCGTGAAGGAGATCGAAGCCTCGTTCCCGTCTGCCTCGCAAACCGATTTCGACTTCGTGCGCACCCTGATCGAGGACGGCCACATCCCGGATGACACCACCATCCAGGTGCTCACCCAGGCACGTGAGGACCTGATTGCCCGCACCTTCGAGTCGCTGCGTGGTGCGAAGAAGGCCATCGTCCACCTGTACAACGCCACCAGCCCGTCGTTCCGCCGCATCGTCTTCAATCAGGACAAGCAAGGCGTGAAGGACATCGCGGTGAACGCGGCCAAGCTGTTCGTCAAGTACGCCGCCCAGCAGCCGGAAACCCAGTGGACCTTCCAGTACTCGCCAGAAACCTTCAGCGCCACTGAAATGGAGTTCGCCAAGGAAGTCTGTGACGCGGTCATCGAGGTGTGGAACCCTACCCCTGAACACAAGATCATCCTCAACCTGCCGGCCACCGTGGAAGTGTCCACGCCAAATATCTACGCCGACCAGATCGAGTGGTTCTGCCGCAACATCAGCCGCCGCGACAGCGTGATCATCAGCCTGCACTGCCACAACGACCGTGGCACCGGCATCGCTGCCACCGAACTGGGCCTCATGGCCGGCGCCGACCGTGCCGAAGGCTGCCTGTTCGGCAACGGCGAGCGTACCGGTAACGTCGATCTGGTGACTTTGGCTCTGAACCTCTACACCCAGGGCATCGACCCGTTGCTGGACTTCTCCGACATCGACGGCGTGCGCAAGGTGGTCGAAGAGTGCAACCAGTTGCCGGTACACCCACGCCACCCGTATGTGGGCGACCTGGTCCATACCGCGTTCTCCGGCTCGCACCAGGACGCCATCCGCAAGGGCTTCGCCAAGCAGCAGGATGGGGAACTGTGGGAGGTGCCTTACCTGCCGATCGACCCGGCCGACATCGGCCGCAGCTACGAAGCGGTAATCCGCGTCAACAGCCAGTCGGGCAAAGGCGGTATCACCTACCTGCTTGAGCAGGAATACGGCATCAGCCTGCCGCGTCGCATGCAGATCGAATTCAGCCAGGTGGTGCAGGGTGAGACCGACCGCCTGGGCCTGGAAATGACCGCCCAGCAGATCTACAGCCTGCTGCACAAGGAATACCTCCAGGCCAACGCGCCATACGCACTGGTCAGCCATCGCCTGCAGGAAGAAAACGGCCACAGCGCTGTGGAAGTGGAAGTTGCCGGTGAAGGCGAAACCACCCTACACTGGCGCGGCAAGGGCAACGGCGCCCTGGAAGCACTGGTGGCTGGCCTGCCGGTTGCCGTAGAGATCATGGACTACAACGAGCACGCCATTGGCGCTGGCACCAATGCCAAGGCCGCGGCCTACATTGAACTGCGTGTAGCCGGTGGCCGTCCGGTGCATGGCGTGGGTATCGATGAGAACATCACCACGGCCAGCTTCAAGGCCCTGTTCAGCGCGCTGAACCGCTCGCTGAGCCAGCAGGAAGCCAAGGCGGCCTGAAGCCTGGAATGAGGGATGAGAAAGCCCGCATCGTTTGATGCGGGCTTTTTTTGTTGACCTGGACTGGCCATTTCGCGGGTAAACCCGCTCCTACAACGGCCTGCGCCCAATCACCAATGTGTGTGTGTCCACCACCGATCAGGTGTAGGAGCGGGTTTACCCGCGAATACGGAGGCCACGGCAACGGTGAACGGCCAGGGATATTGGCCAGCAGGCCCGGCCCTTTCGCGGGTAAACCCGCTCCTACAACGGCCTGTGCCCAATCACCAATGTGTGTGTGTCCACCACCGATCAGGTGTAGGAGCGGGTTTACCCGCGAAAAGATCAGCACAACCAATGCAAATATCCCAGGCAAAAAAAAGGGGCGCCGACCAAGCGCCCCATAAGCCGTAAAGCACACAACTGATTCAGTTGGCGTCCAGCAGTGCCATAGCCTCGGCACTGCACGCTTCGATCCGCGCCCAGTCACCGTTCTTGATCCAGCTGCTGTCGAGCATCCAGGTCCCCCCCACGCACATCACGTTTGGCAGGGCCATGTAGTTGCGCACGTTGGCCGGGTTTACACCGCCAGTGGGACAAAAACGAATATCGCCGAATGGGCCACCAAAGGCCTTGATCGCTGCTACGCCGCCGCTGATCTCCGCCGGGAACAACTTGAACCGGCGGTAGCCCAGGGCATAGCCCATCATGATTTCAGACGGCGTACTGATGCCCGGCAACAGCGGGATTTCACTGTCCACCCCCGCCTCGAGAATGTCCTGGGTAATGCCTGGGGTAACGACGAACTGCGCGCCCGCAGCCTCAACCGCTGCGAACATGCTGCGGTCGAGCACGGTACCAGCGCCGACACACAGCTCCGGGCGCTGCTCACGCAGCACCTGAATGGCCTTGAGGCCATGCTGTGAGCGCAGGGTCACTTCCAGGGTACGGATGCCGCCGGCGGCCAGGGCGTCAGCCAGCGGCAGGATGTCTTCCTCACGAGCAATGGTGATTACCGGCAGGATGCGCGCCTTTTTGCAAATGGCGTCGATCCGCGCGGCTTTATCAGCCATCGAGAGCTTGGGCTGCGGGCGTTCAAGGGTGGTCATGACTGTGGATCCTTGGCTCATGGGCACCAGTAGATGTCCAGGGGGTCGTGAAGAAAAGCGCGAATCGGCATTTCAGTAAGGTCGTTGCCCGCCAGCGCGGCGCGCAGGGTAGCGAGTTTGCTCTGGCCTTGCACAGACAGCGCGATGAAGGCAGCACTGGCCAGCAGCGAACGGGTCATCGACAGGCGCTGGTGCGGCACGCTCGGCGCCAGCAACGGCAGGCAGCGGCGTGGGCCGGCCGGGTCCAGGCCTGCTTCCAGGTTGGGACTGGCGGGGAACAGCGAGGCGGTATGGCCATCGTCGCCCATGCCCAGCACCAGCACGTCGATCGGCGGTAGCTCAGCCAAGGCCTGGTCAGCTTTGAGCGCAGCTGCATCGAGGTTCTCCGCCTGGTGGTACAGGCCAACGAAGCGGGCCTTGGCGGCTGCGCCCTTCAACAGGTGACGGGCCAGCAGGCCGGCATTGCTGTCGACGTGCTCTACCGGCACCCAGCGCTCATCAGCCAGGCTGACGATGACTTTGGCCCAGTCCAGATTCTCGCTGGCCAGCTTCTCCAGGAACGGCACCGGGCTGCGTCCGCCAGACAACACCAAGCAGGCCTGCCCCTTGGCGGCAATCGCTGCGCGCAGGCGCTCAGCCACATCATGAGCCAAGGACACGGACAGTGCCTTGGCATCCGCCAGTTCATGAGCCTTCACGGCCGCTGGCAGTTTCAGTTCAGATATCCCCATACCACGCCCTCCCATCGCGTGTGATCAGTGCAATCGAGCTCATTGGCCCCCAGGAGCCCGCAGCGTACGGCTTGGGCGCGTCGCCCGCATTACGCCAGCCGGCGATCAACTGGTCGCACCACTTCCAGGCATACTCGATTTCGTCCTTGCGCACGAACAGGTTCTGGTTGCCGCGCATCACTTCGAGCAACAGCCGCTCGTAGGCATCCGGAATTCTTGCACTGCGCCAGGCATCGGAAAAATTCAGCTGCAATGGGCCACTGCGCAGTTGCATGCCTTTGTCCAGGCCCTGCTCCTTGGTCATCACCCGTAAAGAAATGCCTTCGTCCGGTTGCAGGCGGATGATCAGCTTGTTACCGATCTGCAAACGCTGTTCCGGGGCGAAGATGTAGTGCGGCGTTTCCTTGAAGTGAATGACGATCTGCGACAGTTTTTGCGGCATGCGCTTGCCGGTTCGCAGGTAGAACGGCACGCCCGACCAGCGCCAGTTACGGATGTCGGCGCGCAGGGCGACGAAGGTTTCGGTGTCGCTCTGAGCGTTGGCGTTGTCTTCTTCCAGGTAACCCGGCACCGGTTTGCCTTCGCTATAGCCGGCAATGTACTGGCCGCGCACCACACTGGTGCTCAGGCCGTCGCCGGTGATCGGTGCGAGGGCCTTCAGCACTTTCACCTTCTCGTCACGGATGGCATCGGCGGACAGTTCGCTGGGCGGGTCCATGGCGATCAGGCACAGCAACTGCAGCAGGTGGTTCTGGATCATGTCGCGTAGCTGGCCGGCCTTGTCGAAATAGCCCCAACGGCCCTCGATACCGACCTTTTCCGCCACGGTAATCTCCACATGGGAGATGGAATTCTGGTTCCACTGGGTTTCGAACAGGCTATTGGCGAAACGCAGGGCAATCAGGTTCTGCACCGTCTCTTTGCCCAGGTAGTGGTCGATGCGATAGACCCGACTTTCAGGGAAGAACCGCGCCACGGCATCGTTGACCCGGCGCGACGACTCCAGGTCGTGGCCAATAGGTTTCTCGAGCACTACCCGGGTGCGCGCAGCCAGCCCGACCTTGTCGAGGTTTTCGCAGATGGCCCCATACACCGCCGCCGCCGTGGCGAAGTAGGCGATCAGCGGCAGCTCGCCAGGCAGTTGCTCGGCAAGGGCCTGGTAACCCTCGGGCTGAAGGAAGTCCAGGTGCTGGTAATTCAGGCGGGCGAGGAAGCGCCCCAGCGCAGCAGGCTCGATGTCTGTCTCGGGCACGTGCCGGCGCAGGTGGGCTTCGATACTGTCCAGGTGCTCCTGCGCACTGCCGGCCTCGCGAGCCAGGGCCAGCAGGCGGGTGTCCGGGTGCAACAGGTTGGCCCGGTCGAGCTGGTAGAGCGCAGGAAACAGCTTGCGCAGTGCCAGGTCGCCGAGGGCGCCAAACAGGGCAAAGGTGCAAGGTTCGACACTGATTGCAGCCATGATGTTGGTTCTTTCCTAAAGTTGGTCTAGGAATACCGCTTTCACACACGGTTTTCAAGGGGAAATGTAGTAAAAACCACAACATTACACACAAGTGTTACAGACAAGTGGTACGCCAACCGCACCGACAGTACGATAGACGACCGTGCAAAAAGCCTGCTGCTCCCACAGCCGGCTGTCTTCCCGACCCAAGGACACACCCATGGACCGCGTGCGAAACCTCCTGGAACAGATCCAGGGCCGCCTCGACGAGCTGAACAAGGCCGAACGCAAAGTCGCCGAAGTCATCCTGCTCAACCCGCAACAAGCCACCCGTTTCAGCATCGCTGCGCTGGCCCAGGCGGCCAAGGTCAGCGAACCGACCGTCAACCGCTTCTGCCGCTCGTTCGGCGTCAGCGGCTACCCCGAACTCAAGCTGCAACTGGCGCAGAGCCTGGCCAGTGGTGCCGCCTATGTCAGCCGCGCGGTGGAGGCCGACGATGACCCGGCCGCCTACACCCAGAAGATCTTCGCCAGCGCCATCGCCTCGCTTGACAGCGCCTGCCAGCAACTGGACCCGCAGCAGGTCAGCCGCGCCGTGGACATGATGATCCAGGCCCGGCAGATCCACTTCTTCGGCCTTGGAGCCTCGGCTCCAGTGGCCCTGGATGCGCAGCACAAGTTCTTCCGCTTCAACCTGGCCGTGTCGGCCCACGCCGATGTGCTGATGCAACGCATGCTGGCCTCGGTCGCCCACACCGGCGATCTGTTCGTGATCATTTCCTACACCGGACGCACCCGCGAACTGGTCGAAGTGGCACGCCTGGCACGTGAAAACGGCGCTTCGGTGCTGGGCCTGACCGCCGCAGGCTCGCCACTGGCCAATGCCTGCAGCCTGAGCCTGCACATCCCGCTGCCGGAAGATACCGACATCTACATGCCGATGACCTCGCGGATCATCCAGCTGACCGTGCTCGATGTGCTGGCCACCGGCATGACCCTGCGCCGCGGCGTGGACTTCCAGCCCCACCTGCGCAAGATCAAGGAAAGCCTCAACGCCAGCCGCTACCCGATCGAGGACGACGAACTCAATTGAGCCGGTGCGCCTGCAAACGCAGGTGCGCACGCTGCCCAGGCGCCAGGCTCAGGCCTTCGCCACTGCCGCTGGTCGCCTCGACGCAGACAAAACGCTGCGACTCGCGGCCAGTCACCCCCATCAGCGGGCGATTGCCAGGGTGCCAGACCACGGTGTCGTCGCTGTCACCGGTGTCGATGCACAGCTCGCGCTGCCAGGCTGGGTCCTGCAATTGCACCCGTGGCGTACCGGGGTAGACCTTCTGGCAGCCGCCCTTGAGCTTCAGCGCGCCATCTTCACGGCAAGCCTGGCGGTTGAGGCGGTCGTAGCCTTCAATGTCTTCCAGCCCAGACAGCGCTATCTCTGACACGTCACTGATGCGCCAGTACGCCAGCAGCGCATGGCTCAGCTGGCAGGGCTCGCTATCCTGATGTTCGGTGCTCAGGCTCAGCTCCATACGGCTACCTAGCCGGGCGTGCAGGTCGACTTGCCAGTCGCACAGGTCCAGCCGCCATTTCAGGGTCACACCCTCCTCGTCCTCACGGCTGTCCACCAGTTTCCAGTCCAGCAGCCGCGCCCAGCCGTGGTCCGGCCACAGGTCTTCGCTGGGATGGCAGCCATACCAGGGCCAGCACACCGGTACACCACCGCGGATCGCCCCCACCTGCGGCCACTGTTCGGCGCACCACAGCCACGGCCGTTCACCCGCCGGTTGAAAGTGCAGCAACTGCGCGCCCTGGCGGCTGAACACCGCCTGGCAACGGGGGTGGTCGATGATCAGGACATCGCGCTGCTGGTAACGCTCCCATTCGAATGTCGGCCGTGGCCGCTGCGAGGAAAAGAAGCGATGGAGCGGATGTTCGGGCATGGTTCAGAGCTCTTGTTGTTCGAGATAGCGCTGTCTCGGCCTATCCCCGACACCCACTGCAGACCAGTGGGTGCCAGGAACCGATAATGGATTGGCGTAAATTTACAACAAGTGCCCTCAGAATGACGACTGAATCTTCAAGCCAGCGACCAGCGCGTTATCTACCTCGTCCACCCCGCCAGGGCTCTTGATGTACTGCAGGTTAGGCCGCACGGTCAGCCAGTTGGTAACGTGGAAGCCGTAGTAGAGCTCTGCGTTGTACTCGGTGCGCTGCAGCGGCACGAAACCAGGGTTGTCGTAATCGTTGATGCCGCTTTGGCCGTTGAGCAACTCGGCGCGCTTCTTCACGTCGTCATTCACATGAATTCGCGCCACGCCGAAGCCGATGTCATCTTTGGGCCGAGCGTCGAAAGCACCTTTGTAGACCAACCCCACCTGCTGGTAGTTATCGACCACGTTGGTGGCCTTGTCGTGCACGGTAAAGTTGGCGAACAGGCTGAGGCCACGGTTGACGTCGCCGCCGTGGGCGGTGACCTGCTGTTGCGCCACCACCCACCACCCGTGCTTGCTGGAGTGCGACTTGAAGGCTTCACCTGTCAGCGCCTGCGGGTTGCCGTTGACGTCGTCGAACACATCGTCAGCCTTGGCCGTGCTGTAGTAGTAACCCAGGCGGTACTCGCCCGGCAGGCCATTGACCTTGGGCGACCACACCGCTTCCACCGGCAAGATCGCACCCTTGGTGCCACTGCCGCTGAGCTTGAAGCCGTTGCCGGTTTCCAGGTTGGAAGGGTTCTGCTCGAAGGCCCCGACCTGTACGAAGAACTCCGGCGTGATGTTGTACTTCACCCGCAGCGCCCACTGGCTGACCGGCCAGTTGTACCAGATGCCGCCCACCCAGTTGCCCACCTGCGAGCCGCAGAAAGCCAGGTTCTGGAAGTCGCAAGGGAAGCTGTTGAAGTCCTCGCCTTCGCCAAAGCGGCCAAATTTCACGTCCAGTGCGCCGTCGAAGTACTTCTGCTTGATCCACATCTGGGTCAGGCGCCAGGTCTGGCCACGGCCCCACACCTCCTGCACCGAGCTGAACTGCCCGGCGCGCGGGTCGCTGATGCGGTCGTTGGACAGGTTGCGACCGCTTCGCTCGGTGATTGCCAGCTTGAACTCGGCATCATGCCAGCCCAGTATCTTCTGCAAGTCCAGATGCGCGCCGAGGGCGAACTGGTCGCTGTAGCGTGCGGTCTTGTCGTCGTTGTAGCCGCCATGCAGGTTGCCAGCCACCTCGCCTACATAATCGAGGGTGAAGTCATAGCCCTTGTCCAGCAGCTCGGTCCGGGTGCCGCCCCAATCGCCGGTCATCCATTTTGATTCGCTGGAAAAAGCCTCGGCAGCCTGTGTACCGCTGCTGCCTACAAGTGCAAGCAAGGCCAACGATCCCAGTGTCTTGATGCGTTTGCGCTGTTCCATCCCTTTGCGTCCTCTTTTTCTTATTGATGGTGTAGACGAGTCAACGGCCTTTGAAGTGAGCCACGTTGTCCTTTGCAGTTGCGCCAGTGCTGGCCAGGTGCAGGCGCTCGCCATTGTCGGCGTCGAACAGAAGCACCCGGGCCGGGTCGAATTGCAGGTTGAGGGTGTCACCCACCCGGCACACCACATCCGGTGCAAGGCGGCAGCACACTTTTGTCTGGTTGAGCGTGACGAACACCAGCAGGTCCGGCCCGGTGGGCTCTGTGACCTGCACCTCGGCGCGGATACCCGGCAAACCATTACCGTCAGCAGCGCCCAGGGCGATCTGCTCAGGGCGGATGCCGAGGATGATCTCGCGCCCCTCCAGCTCGTCAGCAGCCAGCCCCAAAGGCAGCTCGCAGCGTGCCTGGCCGCTGTCGAGCAGCGCCAGCAAGCGGCCATCGTGCCTGGCCAGACGCACCGGAATGAAGTTCATCGGCGGCGAACCGATGAAGCTGGCCACGAACTGGTTGGCCGGGTCGTTGTAGATCTGCTGCGGGGTGCCGAACTGCTGGATGATGCCGTCCTTCATCACCGCCACCTTGTCGCCCAGGGTCATGGCCTCGATCTGGTCATGGGTGACGTACACCGTGGTGGTCTTCAGGCGCTGGTGCATCAACTTCATTTCGGTGCGCATTTCGACCCGCAGCTTGGCGTCGAGGTTGGACAGGGGTTCATCGAACAGGTAGATCTTGGGTCGCCGCGCCAGCGCCCGGCCCATGGCCACGCGCTGCTGTTGGCCACCGGACAGCTGCGCCGGCTTGCGCGCCAGCAAGTGTTCGATCTGCAGCAACTTGGCCACCCGCGCCACTTCCTCGTCGATGGCCGCCTGGGGCAGCTTGCGGATCTTCAGGCCGAACTCGATGTTCTCACGCACGCTCATGGTGGGGTACAGCGCATAGGACTGGAACACCATGGCGATATCGCGGTCCTTGGGGCTCATGCCACTGACGTCCTGCTCGTCGATGAGTATGGCGCCGCCGGTAATCTGCTCCAGGCCGGCGATACAGTTCATCAAGGTCGACTTGCCGCAGCCCGACGGCCCCACCAGGATCAGGAACTCGCCATCCTTGATCGACAGCTGAATGTCCTTGAGGGTGTCCGGCAGGCCGCTGCCGTAGGTTTTGTTCACATTGCGAAGTTCGAGCGTTGCCATGGCTTACCCCTTGACCGCGCCGGCCGTCAGCCCGCGCACGAAATATTTGCCTGCCACCACATAGACCAGCAGGGTTGGCAGGCCAGCGATCATCGCTGCCGCCATGTCGACGTTGTATTCCTTGGCCCCGGTGCTGGTATTGACCAGATTGTTCAGGGCTACGGTGATCGGTTGCGAATCGCCGCTGGAGAACACCACGCCGAACAGGAAGTCGTTCCAGATCTGGGTGAACTGCCAGATCAGGCAGACCATGATGATCGGCGTGGACATCGGCAGAATGATGCGGCGGAAGATGGTGAAGAACCCGGCACCGTCCAACCGTGCGGCTTTGACCAGCGCGTCGGGGATGCTCACGTAGAAGTTGCGGAAGAACAGCGTGGTGAAGGCCAGGCCGTAGACCACATGCACCAGCACCAGGCCGCTGGTGGTGCTGGCCAGGCCAAGCTTGCCGAGGGTGAACGAGGCCGGCAGCAGCACGGTCTGGAACGGCAGGAAGCAGCCGAACAGCAGCAGGCCGAAGAACAGTTGCGAACCCCGAAAGCGCCACATCGACAGCACATAGCCGTTCAGTGCACCAATAGCGGTGGAGATCAGCACCGCTGGCACGGTGATCATGATCGAGTTCCAGAAGTAACCGCTGACCGCTGCCCAGGCCTTGGCCCAGCCTATGCCGGTAATCACCGCAGGCCAGCTCAGCAGGTTGCCGGTGCTGATGTCTTCGGGGGTCTTGAAGCTGGTCAGCAGCATCACCACCAGCGGCACCAGATACAGCAGCACGGCGATCAGCAACACGGCATGGATGGCCATACGGCTGAAGCTGAGCACCGGCTTGTCGACAGGACTATGCATGGCGTTTGCTCCGCAGCTCCGAGTACAGGTAAGGCACGAGGATCGCCAGGATCGCCCCGAGCATGAGGATGGCGCTGGCCGAGCCTATGCCCATCTGGCCGCGGCTGAAGGTGAACGAATACATGAACATTGCAGGCAGGTCGGACGAGTAACCCGGGCCGCCGGCCGTCATTGCCGCCACCAGGTCGAAGCTCTTGATGGCAATGTGCGAAAGGATCATCAGCGCGCTGAAGAACACTGGGCGCAGGCTGGGCAGCACTACAGTCCAGTAGATGCGCGGCAAGCTGGCACCGTCGATCTGGGCGGCGCGGATGATCGATTGGTCAACGCCGCGCAGGCCGGCGAGGAACATCGCCATGATAAAGCCCGAGGCCTGCCACACGGCGGCGATCACCAGGCAGTACACGACCCGGTCAGGGTCGATCAGCCAGTCCAGGCGAAAGCCCTCCCAGCCCCAGTCACGCAACAGCTTGTCCAGGCCCATGCCGGGGTTGAGCAGCCATTTCCACGCGGTACCGGTGACGATCATCGACAACGCCATGGGGTACAGGTAAATGGTGCGAATGAAGCCCTCACGGCGGATGCGCTGGTCCAGCAGCACCGCCAGCAACACACCGATGGCCAGGCTGATGGCAATGAACAGGCCGCCGAACAGAAGCAGGTTCTTGCTCGCCACCCACCAGCGGTCGTTGTCGAACAGACGGGCGTATTGCGCAAGGCCCGCCCACTTGTAGGTGGGCAGAAAGGTCGAGGTGGTGAAGGACAGCACGAAGGTCCAGAGGATGTAGCCGTAGAAGCCCACCAGGACGATGAACATGCTGGGTGCCAGCACCAGCTTGGGCAGCCAGCGCTGAAGCGCGTCCAGGGGTGAGGCCCGCAGTTGGGCGGTGATAGTGCTCATGTATTGAATCCCGAGGTAGTGGCGGTGCTGCGCACCGCTTCGCGGGCAAGCCCGCCCCCACAGGTCCGGCGTCATGACCAGGAACTGTGGTGAGCAGGGCCCATGTGGGAGCGGGCGTGCCCGCGAACAGCCGTTACCGGGCAGCCTTGATAGCCGCCGCCAGCTTCTTCGCCGCATCGGCCGGGTCGGCCTTGGGGTCGTTGATGTAGTTGGTCACCACATCGAAGAACGCGCCCTGCACGGCCAGCGTGGTGGCCATGTTGTGCGCCATGCTCGGTTGCAGGCCGCCCGTTTTGGCGTCGGCCAGGAAGTCCTTGGCGGAGGTTTGAGCACAGGCATCGAAACCATACTTGCCCATGTCGGCAAGCATGTCGTTGCGTACCGGGATCGAGCCCTTGTTGATGCTGAAGACCTTCTGGAAGTCCTCACCCAGCACCTTGCGGGCGATATCCTGCTGGCCAGCAGAGGTGCCAGCGTTGTTCTGCTTGAACACCACCAGCGAGTCGATGTTGTACAGGAACGCCTTGTCGGTGCCGGGGAATGGCACGCACTGGTAATCCTTGCCGGCGGTTTTCTTTGCCAGTGTCCATTCGCTCTTGGCCCAGTCGCCCATGATCTGCATGCCGGCCTTGCCGTTGATGACCTTGGCGGCTTCCAGGTTCCAGTCCTGGCCCTTGCCGTCCGGGTCCATGTAGGTGGCGACCTTCTTCAGCTCGGTCAGCGCCTTGACCATGTCCGGGCCGGTCAGGGCGGTGTTGTCGAGGTCGACCAAGGCCTTCTTGTAGCCGTCGACGCCCATTACCGACAACACCACGCTTTCGAACACGGTGCTGTCCTGCCAGGGTTGGCCACCATGGGCCAGCGGGATGAAGCCAGCAGCCTTGAGCTTGTCAGCGGCGGCGTAGAATTCCTCGAGGGTGGTGGGCGCCTTGTCGATGCCGGCCTTCTTGAATACTTCGGGGTTGATCCACAGCCAGTTGATACGGTGGATATTCACCGGCACGGCAACATAATCACCGTCGTACTTCACGGTGTCGGCGACTTTCTTGTCCAGCAGGGAGTCCCACTTTTCTTCCTTGGCCACATCCTTGAGCACATCGGCGTCCAGCAGGCCGGTGGCCGCCCAGTCCTGGATGTCGGGGCCTTTGATCTGCGCGACACCGGGCGGGTTGCCTGCGACGGCGCGGCTCTTCAGCACGGTCATGGCCGTGGCACCGCCGCCGCCGGCAACGGCGCCGTCCTTCCAGATGAAGCCATCTTTTTCGACCTGGGCCTTGAGCACATCGACCGCGGCTTTTTCACCACCGGAGGTCCACCAGTGCACCACTTCGACTCTGCCTTTGGCGTCAGCAGCCTGGGCACCCAGGGGGATCAAGGAGGCAAAGGAAATTGCGGCAGCGAAACGGAGCGTGGAATTCATCGAGGCACCTTTCTTGTTGTTATGCCGTGCAAGTCGATCGCTTGCGTTGCATGAAGTCTAAACAGCGCGCTCGCCTCGTCAGGTAACGAAGCGATGCGTGAATGTCATCGTTTGGTTACATTGCCGCCCAGGTTGCTGGCCAGGCTGGGTGCCAGGGGCAAGCCTGGCAACAGCAGCGCCTGGTAGGCGTGATAGAGGTCGGGCTTGCCCGGCCAGAGGGTGCCGGCCGGCTGGTTGTGTGCATCGAGTTCGTGGTGCCAGCTGCCGCCGATGGGGTCGATGAAATGATTGGCGATAAAGCCCCAGCAGCAGCGGTACCACTGTTCGTAATGCGCCTCGCCGGTGCGTTGCAACAGGGCTGCCGCAGCGGCGCAGGCCTCGGCGTGCACCCAGTGCAGTCGTGCATGCACCACCGGGCGATCAGCCCAGTCCAGCGTATAGACGAAACCCGGTTCACCATCGACGTTCCAGGCCTGCTGGCAGGCGGTGTCGAACAATGCGCGGGCACTGTTCGGCAGCCATTGCGGGGCGCACAGGCCGGCCCGTTCAAGGCTGGCTTCCAGGTGCAGCAGCAACCGCGCCCACTCCAGGGCATGCCCGGGTGTAGTGCCATAAGGCCGAAAGGGGTCGGCGGGGTGTTCGAGGTTGTAATCCGGCAGCGGTGCCCAATGGGCATCGAAATGTTCGATCACCCGATAACCGTTGGCGGCAGCATGGCCATGGATGATGCGTTCGGTAATTCGCAGGGCGCGTTGCAGCCACAGGCCGTTGCCGGTGGCATCTGCCAAAGCCAGAAAGGCCTCGGTCGCGTGCATGTTGCTGTTGGCGCCCCGGTACGGCTCGGGGAGCTGCCAGGCGCGGGAGAAGGCTTCCCGCAGGGCACCTTCTTCTTCGCTCCAGAAATGCGCTTCGATCACCTGGATTGCGTCTGCCAACAGCGTGCCAGCGTCGACAGCGCCCGCCACAACCGCCGAGCTGGCAGCCAGGGCGACGAAGGCATGCAGGTAGGCCGCCTTGCCGCTATCGACGTGGCCGTCGGGGTGAGCGAACCAGCCGCCGTGGTCGGCATCCTGCATGGCTCCGCGCAGTGCTGCCACACCGTGCTCGGCATAGGCCAGGCTGCCAGGGATGCCCTGCAGATGGGCCAAGGCGAAGCAATGGGTCATACGGGCGGTGTTCATGGTTTCGGCACGGGCACCAGGGGCGAGTTGCCCGTTGGCATCCAGATTGCCGAAACCGTCGGGTAGTTTCGCGGCCTTGGCAAAGGCCAGCAGGCGCTGTGCTTCGGCCAAGCGCCAGGCGTTGTGGGCCGGGGCATTGAGCCAGCTGTCAGCGGACAGGTTGAGGGAGGTCATGGGCCAGCTTGATCCTTGCCAGTCATTTGCGAATTCTAGCCAGCGGGGTCATGGCGGATGTCACGAAGGACGGCGGGATTGTCACCGGTCAGTGACATTGCGCCTGCCTGTATTGGCCTCTTCGCGGGCGCGCCCGCTCCCACAAAGACCACACAGCCTTCCAAGTTTACGCTGTACCTGTGGGAGCGGGCTTGCCCGCGAAGAGGCCCACACAGGCACCCCAAAAAATCAATCCATACCCCGTGGCAGATACAGAGTCACCCGCAGCCCGCCCTCGCGCAGGTTCAGCAAGCTCACCTCGCCCCCATGGCTATGGGCGATGTTGCGCGCAATGCCCAACCCCAGCCCATACCCCTGCTGCTGCCCGGCCAGACGGAAATGCGGCTCGAACACCTGTTCCAGCTGCTGCTGCGGCACCCCGGGCCCCTGGTCATCCACCTGCAGCACAAAGCCTTCTGCCCCGTCGATGATGCGCAGCCGCGCCCGTTCGCCGTACTTGATGGCGTTGTCGATCAGGTTGCCGATGCAACGACGCAATGCCAGCGGCTTGCCCGGGTAAGGCGCCAGCGCCTGGCCCTCGACGGTGATGCGACCATCGCCCAGGTAAGGCTCGGCCAGAATCTCCAGCACCTGGTTGAGGTCGACCGGCTCGATGTTTTCGTGGATGTCGGTATCCTTTACGCACTGCAAGGCGCCTTTGACCAGCAACTCCAGCTCGTCCAGATCCTGGCTGAACTTGGCCTGCAGGCGCTCGTCCTCCAGCAGTTCGACACGCAGGCGCAAGCGGGTGATTGGCGTGCGCAGGTCGTGGGAAATGGCGCTGAACAACTGGCTGCGTTCGGTCAGGTAGCGGCTGATTCGCTCACGCATGCTGTTGAACGCCCGACTAACCTCGACCACTTCACTGCCGCCCGCTTCAGCCAACGGCGCCACATCGGCGCCCAACGACATTTCCCGCGCAGCCCGCGCCAGCCGTTTGAGCGGCCAACTTTGCCAGTGCACCAGCAGGCCGATGAACAGCAGCAGCAAGGTTGTGGTGAGCACGATGAAACCGATCTGCTGCCGAGGCAGGCGTTCGGCCTCCAGGCTGGTATAGGGTTCAGGCAGCAACGAGGCGATATACAACCACTCCCCCTCACCCAGACGGATCTGCGTTACCAGCACCGGCGGGTTGAGTGGTTCCAGGGTCAACGAGTAATGCGCCCAGGAGCGCGGTAGCTCGTCGAGCTTCAGGCCACTGTTGAAGATACGCAGGTCGTCGGGGGCGACGAACGCTACGGAAATTTCCATCTGTGAACCCAGGCGCTCGTGCAGCACCTGCTGGAACACATCGATCACCGCCTGCTTGCGAGGGGTGATGGGCAGTGCCTGCATGTCCAGCGGCGTGGCGTTAAGCGACACGAAGAAACGCGTGCCGCCCATGCTGCGCAATTGGTCGAGCACCAGCGGCCGGTAGGCCACCGGCAGCGAGCGGAAGTAACTGACGCTGGCACTCATGGAATGGGCCAGGCTGCTGGCGCTGGCACGCAGCCCCTGAAGCTGGCTGGCGCGCAGCTGAGACACCCAGATAATGCTGGACAACCCCTGGGCCAGCAGGACAACCAGCAAGGTCAGCAGCAGCATGCGCCCCAGCAAGGAGCGCGGAAGCAGGCGCCAGCGCCGCTCAGGGTGCACAGCAGACATGCGCCGCCAACAAGTAGCCACTGCCTCGCACGGTGCGGATCAGCCGGGGAGGTTTGTCGGTATCGCGCAGGCGCTGGCGCAGACGGCTGACCGCCATGTCGACGATACGGTCCAGCGGCATCGGTTCGCGGCCACGGGTGGCGTTGCCGATGGTGTCGCGGTCGAGGATTTGCTGCGGGTGATCGAGGAACAGTTTGAGCAGGGCAAAGTCGGCGCCGGAGAGGATCACCTCCTCTCCATCACGGTGGAACAGGCGGTGGCTGACCGTGTCCAGGCGCCAGTCGTCGAAGGCCAGCACGGCGCTGCCCGGCGCCGTCTGGCCGAACTCGGTGCGGCGCAACAAAGCCTTGATTCGCGCTTGCAGTTCGCGGGGGCTGAACGGCTTGCCCAGATAGTCATCAGCGCCCAGTTCCAGGCCAATGACCCGGTCAGCCTCGTCCGAGCTGGCGGTGAGCATGATGATAGGTACGCGCGCCTGGCGTGGGTGCTGGCGTACCCAGCGGCACAAGCTGAAGCCGTCTTCGTCGGGCAACATGACGTCAAGAATGACCAGGTCGCAGGGCGTGGTTTCCAGCGCACGGCGAAAGCCCCTGCCGTCAGCCTCGGCATGCACCTGGAAGCCGGAGCGGCTCAGGTAGGTTTGCAGCAGTTCACGGATTTCCTGGTCGTCGTCGACCATCAGGATCGATTTGCCGGCAGTGCTCAAGGTGGTCCTTCCTCTTGTTGATTGCAGGTCTTTTTGCCTGCTGTCGGGTATTGCCATCGGGGCCGTCAAGTGGCCCCATCAGTGATCCAACGCCTGCTGCAACGCTACACCGGCCCCCTCCAACCCGGAAAACTCCGCCGTCACCAGCCACACCGGCACCCCGGCAAAATAGCCACTCATACACCCCTTGTCGGCAAAACTCGCGGCAAACCCGCTACGCAGGAACAGCTCGGCAAAGCGCGGAATCACACCGCCAACAATATAGACCCCGCCTCGTGCACCCAGCGTCAGCACATTGTTACCCGCCACTCGCCCAAGGAAACGGCAGAACTGCTCGACCACCGCCAGCGCTCGCGGCTCACCGCCCAGTGCGGCATCGGTGATATGCGCCGGGGTCTTGTGCCTGGGCGTGTCGCCGTCCAGCGCACAGATCGCCTGGTACAGCCGCACCAGGCCACCACCACTGAGCACGGCCTCGGCGCTGACATGACCGATCTGACTGTGGATCTGCTGGTGGATTGCCGCTTCGCGAGCATTGCCTACCGGCAGGTCAACATGCCCGCCTTCACCCGGCAGGGCCTTCCAGTGCTGTTCGCCCAGACGCAACAACGAGCCCACCCCCAGGCCAGTACCTGGGCCGATCACCAGTGCCGGCCTCGAGGGGTCGGCCTGGCCGGGGCACACCTCGCGGAACTCGCCTTCGCGCAGACGGGTCATGCCCAGCGCCATCGCGGTGAAATCATTGATCAGCAACAGTCGCTCGACCTGCAAGGTCTTGCAAAATGCCGTGCGGCTAAGGCGCCAGTGGTTGTTGGTGAAGCGGAATTCATCGCCATCGACCGGGCCGGCCACCGCCAGGCACACCGCCGCCAGGCCGCCACGGGCGATACCCTGGCTTTCCAGATAGGCCTCGATGGCCTGCTCGGGGTTGGTGTAGTCCGCGGTGGCGAAAATTTTTACCTCATGCAGCTGGTTGTCACGCCACAACGCAAAACGGGCATTGGTGCCGCCAATATCACCAACCAGCAGGTGCTTCATTTGAGGTGCTCCAGGGCCGAGGTAAAGGCACTGGCGCCCTGCTCTGCCGGGCTGAACGCCATGCGCATGAAGCCGAACAGCTCGCGCCCACACCCCAGGTCGTTGCCCTGGGGCGCTGGCGGCAGCTCACGGCTGGCCAGTTCTTCTGCCGACACCATGATCCGCAACGTGCCTTCGACACCGTCGACTCGCACGATATCACCATCGCGCACCCGCGCCAGCGGGCCGCCGTCGTAAGCCTCCGGGCAAACGTGGATGGCCGCGGGGATCTTGCCCGAGGCACCGGACATGCGTCCGTCGGTAACCAGCGCAACTTTGTAGCCACGGTCCTGCAACACACCGAGGAACGGGGTGAGCTTGTGCAGTTCCGGCATGCCATTGCAACGCGGGCCCTGGAAGCGCACCACCGCGACAAAGTCACGCTCCAGCTCGCCGGCCTTGAACGCGTCGGCCAGCGATTGCTGGTCCTGGAACACCCGTGCGGGGGCCTCGACCACCTGGTGCTCAGGGGCGACGGCAGACACTTTCATCACGCCACGACCCAGGTTGCCTTCCATCACCCGCAGGCCGCCTTCGGCCGAGAATGGCCGCGACACCGGGCGCAGGATGCTTTCGTCCAGGCTCTGTTGCGGCCCTTCGCGCCACACCAGCTTGCCATCGTCGAGGAAGGGTTCCTGGGTGTAGCGGCGCAGGCCATGGCCGGCCACGGTGTTGACATCTTCGTGCAGCAGGCCGGCGTCGAGCAGTTCACGAATCAGGAAGGCCATGCCGCCGGCAGCCTGGAAGTGGTTGATGTCGGCCTTGCCGTTGGGGTACACGTGCGACAGGGTCGGCACCACTTCGGAGAGGTCGGCCATGTCCTGCCAGGTCAGCTGGATACCCGCAGCCTGGGCAATCGCCGGGATGTGCAGGGTGTGGTTGGTCGAGCCGCCGGTAGCGTGCAGCGCGACGATGGAGTTGACCAGCGCCTTCTCATCGACGATTTCGCCCAGCGGCATGAAGCTGCCGCTGGCCTTGGTCATGCGCGTCACCTGCTGCGCAGCCTCGGCGGTGAGTGCGTCGCGCAGCGGCGTGTACGGGTTGACGAACGAGGCGCCCGGCAGGTGCAGCCCCATCACCTCCATCACCAATTGGTTGGTGTTGGCGGTGCCATAGAAGGTGCAGGTGCCGGGGCTATGGTAGGAATTCATCTCGGACTCCAGCAGCTCTTCGCGGCTGGCCTTGCCTTCGGCATAGCGCTGGCGCACATCGGCCTTCTGCTTGTTGGAGATGCCGGAAACCATCGGTCCGCCCGGGACGAAGATGGTCGGCAGGTGGCCGAAGCGCAGCGCGCCCATCATCAGGCCGGGGACGATCTTGTCGCAGATGCCCAGCATCAGTGCTGCGTCGAACATGTTGTGCGACAGCGCCACCGCCGTGGACATCGCGATCACTTCACGGCTGGCGATAGCCAACTCCATGCCCGGCTCGCCCTGGGTCACACCGTCGCACATGGCCGGCACGCCACCGGCAAACTGGCCGACCGAACCGACCTCGCGCAAGGCCTGCTTGATCTGCTCGGGGAAATGCAGGTACGGCTGGTGGGCAGACAACATGTCGTTGTAGGCCGAGACGATGGCCACGTTGGCCGCGTTCATCAGGCGCAGAGTCTGCTTGTCTTCGCTGCCGCAACCGGCCACGCCGTGGGCGAAGTTGGCGCACTGCAGGCTGGCACGCATGGGGCCGTCACTGGCCGCGCCACGAATCAGCTGCAGGTAGCGTTCGCGGGTGGCTCGGCTGCGTTCGACCAGCCGCTGGGTGACCTCAAGGATGCGCGGATGCATGTACTGGACTCCAGGCTAATTGTAAGGGCGGTTTACCGGGCATTTCCCCTCCAAACGATTGCGGCCTAGGCTCATGGTTAGGAGCCCGCCGCATCGGTGGAGGCACGTCGCCCAACCACTCGTTGTATATTTAAACAAAATACTGCCACTAAAAAGGCTTGTTTTCTATCAGCCAGTGAATAATCTTGTAATTCCAACAACAAAACCGTTTCAGTGAAGCTCCTTTGTGCCACAGGTTTCACTCGAACTGCCAGAGGTACTGCCATGACCCTTCGCATCGCCATCAATGGATTCGGCCGAATCGGGCGCAATGTCCTGCGCGCACTGTATACCCAAGGCTATCGCCAGGACCTGCAGGTCGTCGCCATCAACGACCTGGGCGACAGCGCCATGAATGCCCACCTGCTCAAGTACGACAGTGTCCACGGCATCTTTGACGCGACCGTCGAGGCCGACCACGAAAGCCTGACGGTCAACGGTCACCGTATCGCGGTCAGTGCCATCCGCAATCCGGCCGAACTGCCCTGGAAGGCCGAGGCGATCGACGTGGTGTTCGAATGCACCGGGCTGTTCACCGACCGGGCCAAGGCTGCTGCGCACCTGGCCGCCGGGGCGGGCAAGGTGATTGTCTCGGCACCGGCCAAGGGTGCCGATGCCACCGTGGTATACGGGGTCAACCACGACATCCTGCGCGCCTCGCACCAGGTCATTTCCAATGCCTCCTGCACCACCAACTGCCTGGCGCCGATCGCTCAGGTGCTGCACCGGGAGTTCGGCATCGAGCAAGGCCTGATGACCACCATCCACGCCTACACCAACGACCAGGTGCTGACTGACGTGTACCACAGCGACCCGTACCGCGCGCGTTCAGCGACCCAGTCGATGATCCCGAGCAAGACCGGTGCCGCCGAGGCCGTGGGCCTGGTGCTGCCGGAACTGGCCGGCAAGCTGACCGGCATGGCGGTGCGGGTGCCCGTCATCAACGTGTCGCTGGTAGACCTCACTGTCAACCTCAAGCGCGAAGCTACGGCGGAGCAGGTCAACCAGCTGTTCCTCGAGGCCAGCAAGCATTCCAAGGTATTGGGCTACAACGCCCTGCCATTGGTTTCCTGCGATTTCAACCACAACCCGCTGTCGTCGATCTACGATGCCAACCATACCCGCGCCAACGGGCGGATGCTCAAGGTGCTGGCCTGGTATGACAACGAATGGGGGTTCAGCAACCGGATGCTGGATAACTGTTTGGCGTTGTGCCGGGCTGGCTGAGCATGACAAGGCATTTTCGGCGCCTATGAAATCGAGCGCCGCCCGCGCGGCGCATCGCGAGCAAGCTCGCTCCTACATTTGTTTCGGGCCAATTATGCCTGTGGGATTTGCGCGCGAACGCCCTGGCGTATGGCTCGATATCGCGTCGTACAAACAAGGCGGTCGCGCGCCAGTGGCACAGGATGGACTGGCCCGAAACAAATGTAGGAGCGAGCTTGCTCGCGATGCGCCGCGCGGGCGGCGCTCGATTTCAAATACACAGAAAATCCACCGCCAAGCGCCCGCAGACTCACAATCTTTACCTTTTCCTGATAATTCCACACTTGACCTGCCGCATGGATGATAAGCATTATCATTAACCTTTCGTCGGCCAGGTCCCCCCGTGAGTCAGTCCCGGTTCAATTCCGTCTTCCTCGTTCAGCGCCTCACCCTGCTGCGTACCCTGCAGCGCATGGTCGGTAACCCCAGCACGGCCGAAGACCTGCTGCAGGAAACCTACCTGCGGGTGTCCCGCGCGCTGGGCGAGCGGCCCATCGAGCACATCGAGCCGTTCGTGTTTCAGACCGCGCGCAACCTGGCCCTCGACCACCTGCGCGCGCGCCGCGTGCAATCACGCATGCTGGTCGATGACGTGCCAGATGAGGTCTTGCATAGCGTGGCCGCACCGGCCACCAGCAACGAAGACGCCGCCCATGCCGAACAGTTGCTCAAACAGCTCAGCGTCAGCCTTGGGCAACTGAGCGAGCGCCAACAGCGCATCTTCATCCTCAGCCGCCTGCATGGCGCCACCTACCTGGAAGTGGCCGAACAACTGAACATTTCGCCCAGCACGGTACAAAAGGAACTGAAACTGATCATGGCAATCTGCATGGGTGTTGCCGAACGACTCAAGTAAGCTGAACCCAGGCGAACGGCAACGCAAAGCCCTTGCCACACCCCGCCTTAGCCTTGATCATTCGCAAAAAAACCATTCAAGGATTCACCGTGACCGACCGCCCTGCCCCTCGCCCGTCACCTGCCCGGCTTAGCGCCCGAGCTCGTGCCATGGACGAGGCGCTGGACTGGCTGGTGCGCCTGCAATGCGCAGATGCCGCAGACACCCAGGCCTTTGAAGCCTGGCTGAGCGCTGCGCCAGAAAACGCCGAGGCCTATGTCGAGGCCGAGGCACTGTGGAACGGTACCCCGTTGCATCAAGTGGCCACACAGATGCACCAGCAGCAACGCCGCTCATGGCGCGGGCGCCTGCGCAGCCACTGGAAACCCCTGGCCACCGCAGCGCTGCTGGTGGTTGGGCTGTTCACCGTCGGTAACCTGCCCATGCGCCTGCAGGCGGACCACCTGACTGTGGTCGGCGAGCGCCAGCGCCTGCAACTGGAAGACGGCGCAAAAGTGCTGCTCAACACCAATTCGGCATTTGCCAGCGAACGCCAGGACGGCCGCCAGGTCGCCCGCCTGCTGCAGGGCGAGGCTTATTTTCAGGTTCCCGACAGCGCGCAGCTGCCGCTGGAAGTGAAAGCCGGGCCTTTGCGCGCACAGGTGCGCGACACCGACTTTGCCGTGCGTTACCTTGACGGCGAAGCCCAGGTGCGGGTGCAACGCGGCGCTGTCGACCTGCAGGGTGGGCGCGACCAGCGCATCCGCCTGAGTGCCGGCGACAGCATCAGCGTCGGCCCCGAGGGCTTTGGCCAACGCCAGCGCCCAGACATGCACAAGGACCTGGCCTGGATTGACGGCCGCCTGGTGTTCGAGAACTGCCCGTTGAGCCAGGTGCTGGCCGAAGTGCAGCGGTACTACCCGGGCTGGATCATCAACCGCAATACACAGCTGGAGAATGTTGCCGTCACCGGTAACTACCGCCTCGACCAGCCGCTGGAAACCCTGCGCGCACTGGCCCACATCACCTCGGCACAGCTGCATGAGTACCCGGCGCTGGTCATCCTGAACTGACCCTGAATTATTTTTACGCGATCGCACTCGCCCGCCCGTCTCGTTATAGCCAATGCAACTGATTCTTGTTTGAGAACGAGAACAGCCATCACCTATAACAGCCCGCGCGTCTGGGAGCGCTTCCGATGTCCACTGGTCCTACCCGCTCGTCCAACTTTCCCCGCCGTACAGGACAACTGTCCCTGTTGACCTTTGCCCTGCTCGCAAGCGGTGCCTGCAGCCTGCCGGCGCTGGCCGCCGAGCCGGCCCAGGCCAGCAGCCCGCGCATGGGCGACTACCGCTTCAGCATCGGCCAGCAACCGCTGGTGTCGGCGATCAATGCCTTCAGCCAGGTCACCGGCTGGCAGGTCGGCTTCAGCGCCGAGCTGGCCGACGGCGTGGCTTCGCCAGGCGTACAGGGTTCGCTGCCGCCAGATGCTGCCCTCAAGCGCCTGTTGCGGGGTACCGGGCTGAGTTTTCGCAAGATCAGCAACGGCAATGTGGTACTGGAGCGCCAAACCGCAAGCAACGTGATCGCCCTGCAGCAGGTGACCGTCAGCGCCACCCGCAGTGCACAGGACGTCAGCCAGGTGCCGAGCACTGTCAGCGTGCAGACCCGTGAGCAACTGGACCGGCAGAACGTGAACAATATCCAGGATCTGGTGCGCTACGAGCCGGGGGTGTCGGTATCCGGAACCGGCCAACGCAGCGGGCTGAACGGCTACAACATCCGGGGTATCGACGGCGAGCGGATTCTCACCCAAGTCGACGGCGTGTCGATCCCCGACAGCTTCTTCTACGGCCCCTACGCCCAGACCCAGCGCAACTATGTCGACCCGGAAATCGTCAAGCGTGTGGAAATCCTCCGCGGCCCGGCCTCGGTGTTGTATGGCAGCAACGCCATCGGCGGTGCGGTGAGCTACTTCACCCTCGACCCGGACGACATCATCAAGCCCGGCAAAGACGTGGGTGCACGCCTGAAAACCGGCTACAGCTCGGCCGACGAAAGCTGGCTGACCTCCGCCACTGTCGCCGGCCGCCAGGGTGATCTCGACGGCCTGCTGCACCTGAGCCAGCGCAACGGCCACGAGACCGAAACCCACGGCAGCCACAGTGGCGACGGCCTGTCACGCACCGAAGCCAACCCGATCGACGTGCGCACCACCAACGTGCTGGCCAAGCTGGGCTGGAACTACGCCGACGACGCGCGCCTGGGGCTCACCTACGAGCGCTACAAGGATGACCGCGACCAGAACATCCTCAGCGCGGTGGGTGGGCCGTTCATTCCGGGCTTCGGTGGCATGAACTCGTACCGCATGCGCCAGGGCAACGACACGATCACCCGTGAACGCTTCGGCCTCAATCATGAATTCGACCTCGATAGCGTGGTCGCAGATCACGTCAAATGGAGCCTCAACTACCAGATCGCGAAGACCGACCAACGCACCGATGAGCTGTATGTCGCCTCGGGACGCCAAGTGTTTCGGGACCGGCAGACGACCTACAAGGATCGCCAGTGGGTATTCGACGCCCAATTGGACAAGGCCTTCAGCATCGGCCAAACCGACCACCTGCTCACCTACGGCACCACACTCAAACAGGAGAAAGTCACGGGTTCACGTAGCGGCACCGGCACTTGCCTGAATATCGGTGGGACCTGCACCGCCATCGGACAGGACAGCGCGCGTGACGGGCAGGCGTTGGTCAGCGACTTCCCGGACCCGACCGTGAATACCTACAGCCTGTTCGCGCAGGATGAAATCCGCTGGAACAACTGGACCTTCATGCCCGGCGCGCGCTACGACTACACCCGCATGGAACCCAAATTCACGGAGGAATTCCTGCGTGGTCTGGAGTCCAGCGGTACGGCGCCAACCTCCCAGGACGATTCGGACAAGAAGTGGCACCGCATCTCGCCCAAGTTCGGCCTGACCTACGCCTTCAACGACAACTACACCTGGTACGGCCAGTATGCAGAGGGCTTCCGTACTCCGACCGCCAAAGCCATGTATGGCCGCTTCCAGAACCTGGACCAAGGCTACCGCGTGGAGGGCAACCCGAACCTCGAGCCTGAAAAGAGCAAAAGCTACGAAACCGGCCTGCGTGGCAACTTCGACGCCGGCAACTTCGACGTGGCAGTGTTCTACAACAAGTACCGTGATTTCATCGACGAAGATGCCGTGCAAAGCGCCAACCTGGAACAGACCTTCCAGGCCAACAACATCAAGCACGCCACGATCAAGGGTGCCGAATTCAAGGGCCGCCTGAACCTCGACCACTTCGGCGCACCGCAGGGCCTCTATGCCCAAAGCTCGATTGCCTACACCTATGGTCGTAACGATGACACCGGTCAACCGTTGAACAGTGTCAACCCGCTCAAGGGCGTATTCGGCCTGGGCTACGAGCAGCAGAACTACGGCGGCTTGCTGAGCTGGACGCTGGTCAAGCGCAAGACCCGTGTCGACGACAGTACCTTCTATTCGCCTGACGGTTCCACCTCGAAGTTCCGTACCCCGGGCTACGGCGTGCTGGACCTGACCGGCTACTACAAGGTCACCGACGACGTCACCATCAATGCCGGGCTGTACAACCTTACCGACAAGAAATACTGGCAGTGGGATTCGGTGCGCAGCTACGACGGCCAGGGTGAAGCGGCTGTGACCCAGCCCGCTAACATCGACCGCCTGACCATGCCGGGGCGCAACTTCGGTATCAATGTGGTTTGGGATATCTGATCGCTTTAAATGTGCATTGGTTGTGAGATCGAGCGCCGCCCGCGCGGCGCATCGCGAGCGAAGCTCGCTCCTACATCTGTTTCGGGCCAGTTATTCCTGCGCCTTATGCGCGCGGCCCCTTGGTGTCCGACTCTGTATTGTGTCGAACCAACAAGGCGGTCGCGCGCGCGGTCACAGGTGTTATTGGCCCGAAACAGATGTAGGAGCGAGCTTCGCTCGCGATGCGCCGCGCGGGCGGCGCTCGATCTCTCAGGCGCTGCAATAACCAATCTGAAAACACCCTTTTTTTACTGTCCCGCCCCCGCTGTTTCGTCTTGTATCTAGACGCCCCCTCTCCAAGGACTGCCCCATGACCGAACGCCCAGCCCTGCGCTCCCAACGCCTGAACCAGATCACCCACGCCCCGCACGCCGAGCTGGATGCCCTGGTCAAATCCCACGCGCCTTTCGACAGCCGCGAAAGTTTCGCCCGCTTCGTCGTCGCGCAATACCTGTTCCAGTCCGAGCTGCAGGCCCTGTACAACGACCCTCAACTGATCGCCATCGTCCCTGACCTGGCTGAACGCTGCCGTGCCGACCAGGCCCGCCTGGACCTCGCCGACCTCGACACCAAAGTACCGGCCGCCGTGCCGGGCGCCGTAGGCAAGCCGAGCCTGGGCGAGGCAATGGGCTGGATCTTCGTCTCCGAAGGCTCCAAACTGGGCGCTGCGTTTCTGATCAAGCGTGCCGTGGCCCTGCAGCTGTCCGACAGCTTCGGTGCCCGTCACTTGGGCGAGCCCGCCGGTGGCCGTGCCGAAGGCTGGAAGCAGTTCACCCGCATCCTCGATGGCCTGGCGCTCTCGCCTGAAGAGGAAGCGGCTGCCGAACGCGGTGCAGTGGCCGCTTTCGAGCGTTTCACCGAGCTGCTCAAGCACGCCTACGCTGCGGATGCCGCGCTGGTCTGATACGCCGTAGCCGGCCACCCCTCCGGTGGCCGAACCGTTTTATGCAGTGAGAACATGACCCAACCAGCCCGCTCGAAACTCGCCCGCCTGTTGTATGGAATCCTGGCCTACGTGAGCCTCGGGGTGGGCCTGGTCGCCATTGTGATCCCTGGCTTGCCGACCACCGAGTTCATCCTGCTGGCCGCCTGGGCCGCCACACGCAGCTCACCGCGCCTGTCGGCATGGCTGGAGAACCACCGGCTGTTCGGGCCAACTCTGCATAACTGGCGCAACGGCAAGGTTATCCAGCGCCGCGCCAAGGTCAGCGCAACCATCAGCATGCTGCTGTGTGCGGGCCTGATGCTGACCTTTCTGGAACACCACTGGCCGGTATTCCTGGCAATCGCCGGGATGACCTTGGGCAACCTGTGGATCTGGTCACGCCCGGAGCACGCCTGCCCTGCCCCGTCACAAGCTCAGCAGCCCTGAATACAGGGCATAGGCCGCCAGCGCGGCACCCACCAGCACGGCGGCGAAAATCAGCTTTTCCCAGGCCGTGAACAACGTCTGCCCCTGCTCATGCTTGGCCCTCGCGAACAAGATGACGCCGGGGGCGTACAGCAGCGCCGAAAGCAGCAGGTACTTGAGCCCGCCGGCATACAGCAGCCACACGGCATACAGCAGGGCAACCAGCGCCACCAGCAAGTCCTTGCGCCGCAACCTCGGCTGCCCGGCATAGGTTTCTGCACGCATCGCCAGCAGCACGGCATACGCCGCAGACCACAGGTAGGGCACCAGGATCATCGACGAGGCCAGGTAGATCAGACTGGTGTACGTACCGGCGGAAAACAGCGTGATCAGCAGGAAGCCCTGAATCATGCAGTTGGTCAGCCACAGGGCGTTAGCCGGCACATGGTTGGCGTTTTCCTTGGCCAGAAAGCGCGGCATGGTCTTGTCCCGCGCCGTAGCGTAAAGGATCTCGGCACACAGCAGCGCCCAGGACAGCAAAGCGCCAAGCAACGAGACTGCCAGACCGAGACTGATCAGCAAGGCGCCCCAGGGGCCAACGATATGCTCCAGCACCGAGGCCAGTGAGGGGTTCTGCAGCCCGGCCAGTTCCGGTTGGGTCATGATGCCCAGCGACAACACGTTGACCAGCACCAGCAACGCCAGCACACCAAGAAAACCGATGACCGTGGCCTTGCCCACGTCTGACCGACGCTGGGCGCGCCCGGAATACACGCTGGCGCCCTCTATGCCGATGAACACGAATACGGTCACCAGCATCATATTGCGCACCTGCTCCAGCACGCTGCCGAATTGTGGGTTGCTCAAGCCCCAGATATCCCGGGTGAAGATGTCGGCGCGGAAGGCAAATGCAGCGATCACCACAAAAATCAGCAACGGCACCACCTTGGCCACGGTAGTGACCTGGTTGATGAAAGCCGCCTCCTTGATGCCGCGCAATACCAGAAAATGCACCGACCACAACAGCAGCGAGGCACAACCGATGGCGATGGGTGTGTTGCCTTCGCCGAACACCGGGAAGTAGAAACCCAGGGTGCTGAACAGCAGTACGAAGTAGCCGACGTTGCCCAGCCAGGCGCTGATCCAGTAGCCCCAGGCCGAGGAAAAGCCCATGTACTCGCCAAAGCCAGCCTTGGCGTAGGCATATACCCCCGAGTCCAGTTCCGGCTTGCGGTTGGCCAAGGTCTGGAACACGAAGGCCAAGGCCAACATGCCGACTGCGGTGATCGCCCAGCCGATCAGCACTGCACCCACATCGGCACGCGCGGCCATGTTCTGCGGCAGCGAGAAGATCCCGCCACCAATCATCGACCCGACCACCAGCGCGATCAGCGCGCCCAGGCGCAGCTTCTGTCCCGGTTCGCTCATGAGCCTCCTTCTTCAAACCCTGTCATGCGTTTGAAACAGCATTGCGGGCTATATAAATATCGTTACTTATACTGAAGCTGTGGGTTCAACCTATATCACTCATAACTGCTTTGTCTATGTACCTGCCCTCTCAAAACTAGCAGCAGTCCGGCAACAGGAAAAGAAACTGATAAAACTCGAATTTCTTGTGAAAAATTTGCTAAAGCGGCAAAAGCGGCTAATTTCAAGCATCGCAGGCTGAACAGAGCGTTTGCTCTAGAAGGACATGGAGGTGCCAGCACACAAGGCCTGCAGCTCAAGCTGTCGGCACTCTCCAGGAGCACCCGTGAAGGAAATTTCCTACCTTCACGGCGCCTTAAACTGACATAAGTCAGCTCAAGGCAAAGGCGTCGGATCTATTCTGTCGTCAACTTTCTCCTGGCAGGAGTTGTTAAATGTCTGATTCATCCGGAAAACTAAAGCTCGGCGCGTTAGTTGCACTTGTCGTCGGTTCGATGATTGGCGGCGGTATCTTCTCGCTGCCGCAAAACATGGCAGCCAGCGCAGGGGTTGGGGCCGTGCTGATCGGCTGGGCGATCACCGCAGTCGGCATGCTGACCCTGGCCTTCGTGTTCCAGACCCTGGCCAACCGCAAGCCTGATCTGGATGGCGGGGTGTATGCCTATGCCAAGGCCGGCTTCGGCGACTACATGGGCTTTTCCTCGGCCTGGGGCTACTGGATCAGTGCCTGGCTGGGCAACGTCGGCTACTTCGTGTTGCTGTTCAGCACCCTGGGCTACTTCTTCCCGATCTTTGGTGAAGGCAATACCCCAGCCGCCATCATTGGCGCGTCGATCCTGTTGTGGGCGGTGCACTTCCTGGTACTGCGCGGCATCAAGGAGGCTGCCTTCATCAACCTGGTCACCACTGTGGCCAAAGTGGTGCCGCTGGTGCTGTTCGCCCTGATCTGCCTGTTCGCCTTCAGGCTCGACATCTTCACCGCCGATATCTGGGCCGTGGGCACGCCAGAGCTTGGCAGTGTCATGAACCAGGTGCGCAACATGATGCTGGTCACCGTGTGGGTGTTCATCGGCATCGAGGGCGCGAGCATCTTCTCGGCGCGGGCGGAAAAACGCACCGACGTGGGCAAGGCAACGGTGATCGGCTTCGTGACCGTGCTGCTGTTCCTGGTGTTGGTCAACGTGCTGTCGCTGGGCATCATGACTCAACCGGAACTGGCCAAGCTGCAGAACCCGTCGATGGCTGCCGTGCTGGAGCATGTGGTCGGCCACTGGGGGGCGGTGCTGATCAGCGTCGGCCTGGTCATCTCGCTGCTCGGGGCGCTGCTGTCGTGGGTGCTGCTGTGCGCCGAGATCATGTTCGCCGCAGCCAAGGACCACACCATGCCGGAGTTCCTGCGCCGCGAGAACGCCAAACAGGTACCGGCCAACGCCCTGTGGCTGACCAACGCCATGGTGCAGATCTTTCTGGTCATCACGCTGTTCTCAAGCAGCACCTACCTGTCCCTGATCTACCTCGCCACCTCGATGATCCTGGTGCCCTACCTGTGGTCGGCAGCCTATGCGTTCTTGCTGGCACTGCGCAGCGAAACCTACGAACAGGCCCTGGCCGAACGCAAGAAGGACCTGATCATCGGTGGTATCGCCCTGTTGTACGCCGTCTGGCTGCTGTACGCAGGCGGCGTGAAATACCTGCTGCTCTCGGCCCTGCTCTACGCACCTGGCGCCATCCTGTTCGCCAAAGCCAAGCGTGAGGTGGGCAAACCGGTCTTCACCAACGTGGAAAAACTGATCTTCGCAGCCGTGGTCATTGGTGCCTTGGTGGCAGCCTATGGCCTGTATGACGGCTTCCTGACCCTTTGACCCACGTCTTCGCTCAATTGGAGGAATGAAACCATGTCCGCTGAAAAACAGAAGTACGGTGTCCACTCCGAAGCCGGCAAACTGCGCAAAGTGATGGTTTGCGCCCCTGGCCTGGCGCACAAGCGCCTGACGCCGAGCAACTGTGACGAACTGCTGTTCGACGACGTGATCTGGGTCGACCAGGCCAAGCGTGACCATTTCGACTTCGTTACCAAGATGCGCGAGCGTGGCGTGGATGTGCTGGAGATGCACAACCTGCTGACCGATATCGTGCAAAACAAAGAGGCCCTGAAGTGGATCCTCGACCGCAAGATCACCCCTGACACCGTCGGCGTAGGCCTGACCAACGAAGTGCGTAGCTGGCTCGAAGGCCTTGAGCCACGCCACCTGGCCGAATTCCTGATCGGCGGTGTGGCAGGCCAGGACCTGCCGCAGAGCGAAGGCGCCGAAGTCGTGAAGATGTACAACGACTACCTGGGCCACTCCAGCTTCATCCTGCCACCACTGCCCAACACCCAGTTCACGCGAGACACTACTTGCTGGATCTACGGCGGCGTGACGCTGAACCCGATGTACTGGCCGGCGCGTCGCCAGGAAACCCTGTTGACCACCGCCATCTACAAGTTCCACAAGGAGTTCACCGAGGCCGACTTCCAGGTGTGGTATGGCGACCCGGACAAGGACCATGGCAATGCCACGCTCGAAGGCGGTGATGTGATGCCGATCGGCAATGGCATCGTGCTGATCGGCATGGGCGAGCGCACCTCGCGCCAGGCCATCGGCCAGCTGGCGCAAAACCTGTTCGCCAAGGGCGCCGTCAAGGAAGTGATCGTCGCCGGCCTGCCAAAATCCCGCGCCGCCATGCACCTGGACACTGTCTTCAGCTTCTGCGACCGCGACTTGGTCACGGTCTTCCCGGAAGTGGTGAAAGAGATTGTGCCATTCATCATCCGCCCGGACGAAAGCAAGCCTTACGGCATGGATGTACGCCGCATCAACAAGTCGTTCATCGAAGTGGTGGGCGAGCAACTGGGCGTCCAGCTGCGCGTGGTCGAGACCGGCGGCAACAGCTTCGCCGCCGAGCGCGAACAGTGGGATGACGGTAACAACGTGGTGGCCATCGAGCCGGGCGTAGTCATTGGCTACGACCGCAACACCTACACCAACACCCTGCTGCGCAAGGCCGGCATCGAGGTCATCACCATCAGCGCCGGCGAACTGGGCCGAGGCCGTGGCGGCGGCCACTGCATGACCTGCCCGATCGTGCGCGACCCGATCGACTACTAACGACCATCACGCCCGGCCGCACCCATGAAGTGGCGGCCGGGACATCACCGAACTCAAGGAGAAACTGTCATGGCGTTCAACATTCACAACCGCAACTTGCTCAGCCTGGAACACCACACCACCCGTGAGTTGCGCTACCTGCTGGACCTTTCCCGCGACCTCAAACGCGCCAAGTACACCGGCACCGAGCAGCAGCACCTGAAGGGCAACAACATTGCCCTCATCTTCGAAAAGACCTCCACCCGTACCCGTTGCGCCTTCGAAGTGGCAGCCTATGACCAAGGCGCCAACGTCACCTACATCGACCCCAACTCCTCGCAGATCGGCCACAAGGAGAGCATGAAGGACACGGCCCGTGTGCTCGGGCGCATGTATGACGCCATCGAGTACCGTGGCTTCAAGCAGGAAATCGTCGAAGAGCTGGCCAAGTTCGCCGGCGTACCGGTGTTCAACGGCCTGACCGATGAATACCACCCAACCCAGATGATCGCCGACGTGCTGACCATGCGTGAGCACAGCGACAAGCCGCTGCACGACATCAGCTACGCCTACCTGGGCGATGCCCGCAACAACATGGGCAACTCGCTGCTGCTGATCGGCGCCAAGCTGGGCATGGATGTGCGCATCGCCGCGCCCAAGGCACTGTGGCCGCATGACGACCTGGTCGAACGCTGCAAACAGTACGCTGAAGAAAGCGGCGCACGCATTACCCTCACCGAAGACCCGAAAGCCGCGGTCAAGGGTGTCGACTTTGTCCATACCGACGTGTGGGTCTCGATGGGCGAGCCGATCGAAGCCTGGGGTGAGCGCATCAAGCAGCTTAAGCCTTATCAGGTGAATGCCGAACTGATGAAGTCCACCGGCAACCCGCGGACCAAGTTCATGCACTGCCTGCCGGCATTCCACAACTCCGACACCAAGGTAGGCAAGCAGATCGCCGAACAATACCCGGACCTGGCAAACGGCATCGAAGTGACCGATGACGTGTTCGAGTCGCCAGCGTGCATCGCCTTCGAGCAGGCGGAAAACCGCATGCACACGATCAAGGCGATCTTGGTATCGACCCTGGCGGATCTATAAGTAGCCCGCAGTCCCTGTGGGAGCGGGCGTGCCCGCGAAGGCGTCAGCCGCATCATCGATGATGTCAGGTCTGGCCTCTTCGCGGGCATGCCCGCTCCCACAGCGAACTCCGCAGCCTCCGTGCAGCGACAGTCCATTCATTCTTTCGCTAAAGGACATTCCACATGCGTATCGTTGTTGCATTGGGCGGCAACGCCCTGCTTCGTCGCGGCGAGCCCATGACCGCTGACAACCAGCGCGCCAATATCCGCACCGCCACCGAACAGATCGCCAAGATCCACCCTGGCAACGAACTGGTCATCGCCCACGGCAACGGCCCGCAAGTGGGTCTGCTGTCGCTTCAGGCCCTGTCGTACAAGCCAGACGAGGCCTACCCGCTGGACGTGCTGGGTGCAGAGACCGAGGGCATGATCGGTTACATGATCGAACAGGAACTGGGCAACCTGCTGGCCTTCGAGGTGCCCTTCGCCACCTTGCTCACCCAAGTGGAAGTGGACGCCAACGACCCGGCCTTCAATGATCCGACCAAATTCATCGGCCCGGTCTACAGCAAGGAAGAGGCCGAGCGCCTGGCCAAGGAAAAGGGCTGGGTGGTCAAGGCCGACGGCGACAAGTACCGCCGCGTGGTAGCCAGCCCGAAACCCAAGCGCATCTTCGAAATTCGCCCGATCAAGTGGCTGCTGGAAAAAAGCAGCATCGTGATTTGCGCAGGCGGTGGCGGCATCCCCACCATGTACGATGAAAACGGCAAGCTCAAAGGCATCGAGGCGGTGATCGACAAAGACCTGTGCTCGGCGCTGCTGGCCGAGCAATTGGAAGCCGACCTTCTGATTATCGCCACCGACGTCGATGCAGCCTACATTGACTGGGGCAAACCGACGCAGAAGGCCATCGCCCAGGCCCACCCGGACGCGTTGGAAACGCTGGGGTTTGCCGCCGGCTCCATGGGGCCGAAGGTGCAGGCCGCCTGCGACTTTGCCCGCAACACCGGCAAGGTGGCGGTGATCAGTTCGCTGGAGAACATCGAAGGCATCGTCAAAGGCACGGCCGGCACTCGGGTTTCCACCGAGAAGCCGGGGATCAGCTACCGTTGAATGCAGCAGGCGGGCTTACGCGGCCCGCCATTTTCGACCTTCCAAAGGAGATAGCCATGGCCCAGTATCACTCCGGTCATGTACACATCGAGCGCACTGCGCTGAACAACGCCGACCACAGCTATGACCTGAGCATCGAGTACGAGGCTGTGTCGGACCCCAAGGAAGGCAGAGGTATTCAGTTCCACATGCATGGCAGCATCGAAGGCAAGCCGGTGGAAGAAAAGTTCTTCCTGGCCAAGGACCAGGTCTTGCCCAGCTTCCTCATGCTACTGACCCGCAAGGCGCAGTCGTATCTGGCGCCGCCGAAGAAATTCGAGACCCTGAGTTCGCCGCACAAGCTCTATGACCATATGTTTGCGGACATTCGCGAAAAGCTCGATGTGAAATCGGGCGACCCGATCAAACCTGAACATCTGGAGTGACCCTTTTCGCGAGCAAGCCCGCCCCTACAGCAGCAATCCTGTGGGAGCGGGCGTGCCCGCGAATGCGCCACCGCCAACCTTGGGCCTGACCCCCGTCTCAGGGCATACTGGCGGCCTCCATCGCCAACTGTTCGAACCCCATGCGCATCCACGTCAGCTTCATCGACCGCGTCGGCATCACCCAGGAAGTCCTCGCCCTGCTCGGTGCCCGCAACCTCAACCTGGACGCCGTGGAGATGGTCCCGCCGAACGTCTACATCGACGCCCCCACCCTCAGCCCCGCCGTACTCGAAGAACTGCACGACGCGCTGTTCGAAGTACACGGCGTGCAATCGGTGGACGTGGTCGACATCCTCCCAGGCCAGCGCCGCCACCTGCAACTCGATGCCCTGCTGGCCGCCATGAGCGACCCGGTGCTGGCGGTGGACAGCGCAGGCCTGGTGCTGTTGGCCAACCCGGCGCTGATCGAACTGTGCGGTCGCGAATCTGCCGGGCGCTCGGTGGGTGAACTGTTTGGCGACCCCGCACTGCTGCAAGCGCTGCTCGACAACAACTTCCACCTGCCCATGCGCGAGATGCAGCTGAACGGCCATAGCCTGCTGCTGGACGCCATGCCGATCACCAACGCCGGCGGCCTGCTGACGCTGTACCCACCCTCGCGCATGGGCGAACGCCTGTCGGCCCTGCACCACGACCACGCCGAAGGCTTCGATGCCTTGCTGGGCGAGTCGCCGGCCATTCGCACCCTCAAAGCCCGTGCCTTACGCGTGGCTGCGCTCGATGCGCCGCTGCTGGTGCATGGCGAGACCGGCACCGGCAAAGAACTGGTAGCCCGCGCCTGCCATGCCGTCAGCAGCCGCCACGCGGCCCCGTTCCTGGCCTTGAACTGCGCAGCACTGCCGGAGAGCCTGGCCGAAAGCGAACTGTTCGGCTACGCGCCCGGGGCCTTTACCGGCGCGCAACGAGGTGGCAAGCCTGGGCTGATGGAACTGGCCAACCAGGGCACCGTATTCCTTGATGAAATTGGTGAGATGTCGCCATACCTGCAGGCCAAACTGCTGCGTTTTCTCAGCGACGGCAGCTTCCGCCGGGTGGGTGGCGACCGCGAAGTGAAGGTGGATGTGCGCATCATCAGCGCCACCCACCGCGATCTGGAACGCATGGTCGCCGAAGGCAGCTTCCGCGAAGACCTGTTCTACCGTCTGAACGTGCTTAACCTGGAGGTACCGCCGCTTCGCGACCGTGGCCAGGACATCCTGATGCTGGCGCACTTCTTCATGCAGCAGGCGTGCACGCAGATCCAGCGCCCAGCCTGTCGGCTGACCCCCTCCACCCATTCGGCACTGCTGGCCAACCCTTGGCCGGGCAATGTGCGCCAGTTGCAGAACGTGATCTTCCGCGCCGCGGCTATCTGCGAGGGCAACCTGGTGGATATCGGCGACCTGGACATCGCCGGCACCTCGGTGGCACGCGGGCAAGATGGCGAAGTGGCCAGCCTGGAACAGGCCGTGGGTAATTTCGAGCGCGAGCTGTTACAGCGCCTGTATGCCAGCTATCCGTCAACACGACAACTGGCCGGGCGCTTGCAAACTTCGCACACGGCTATCGCCCAGCGGCTGCGTAAATATGGAATACCCGGGAAACCATGACGCCCGTGGTAAAAACCCATAATTGAATCAGACTTTTCCTAGCTGCCCAGCCGTATTTGACTGGAGTGCTCCCCGTAGAATGGTGACATTGTAATTTTGCATGTCACCTTGAACTAAGAGCACCCTGATGTTTGAACTCGATTTTTACGGGACACTTGTAGCCGCCTCTTTGGTACTGCTATTGGGACGCGGCCTGGTCGCACGTATTGGTTTCCTGCGCGCATACAATATCCCTGAGCCTGTTGCAGGCGGCCTGGTCGTTGCCTTGTCACTTCTGGCATTGCGCAGTTTCGATGTACACGTCCAATTTGATACCTCGTTGCAAACACCGTTGATGCTGGCATTCTTCGCTACCATCGGCTTGAGTGCAGACTTCGCGAGCCTGAAGAAAGGTGGACGCGTGGTCGCCGTATTCCTCCTGGTGGTGACGGGTTTGCTGGTGGTTCAGAACGCCATGGGTATCGGTCTGGCGACAGCGTTGGGGCTCGACCCGCTGATGGGCCTGCTGGCCGGCTCGATCAGCTTGTCGGGTGGCCACGGTACAGGCGTTGCCTGGGGCGCGACCTTCACTGAGAGGTTTGGCCTGGCTTCGGCGTCGGAACTGGCAATGGCCTCTGCCACTTTCGGCCTGGTGTTGGGCGGTTTGATTGGTGGCCCAGTCGCCCGGTTGCTGATCAAACGGGTCAAGACACCAGGGGTGCAAGAAGAAACGCCGCAGTTACCCAAGGGCTTTGAACAACCGGACAGAGAGCGCCTGATCACATCGTTTTCATTTATAGAAACCTTGGCACTTATTGCTGTCAGCTTATTGACTGGCACATTACTTAACAGCTTGCTGAAAGGTACAGCATTCGAACTACCGACATTCGTTTGCGTACTCTTCGTCGGCGTACTGTTGCGCAATGGGCTTCGGGCTTTCGGCTTTTACAAAGTATTCGAACGGGAAGTGTCGGTACTGGGTAATGTAAGTTTGTCCCTGTTCCTGGCCATTGCCTTGATGTCGCTCAAGTTGTGGGACCTGGCAGCCCTGGCTTTACCCTTCTTTACCTTGTTGGCCGCGCAGACACTGGTCATGGCGCTGTTCGCAATCTTCGTGACGTTCAAGGTAATGGGGCGCAACTACGATGCTGCAGTCCTGGCTGCCGGCCACTGTGGCTTCGGCCTGGGTGCTACACCGACAGCCATCGCCAACATGCAAGCGGTGACACAACGCTATGGCGCCTCGCACCTTGCCTTCCTGGTGGTGCCGATGGTGGGGGCGTTCTTCATCGACATCATCAATGTCATCGTGATCAAGCTGTACCTGGCATTGCCCTTGTTCATTACTGGTTAAGCGCTTTCAGGCCCCCTTAAAGCACAGGACCGGCAACCAGAAAGCCGCTCTGAGTTGCCTACCAACGCAGCATGCGGGGGCCCCACCAGGCACCGAACGCCGTCGGAACAAGCATGCCAAGGACATACCACACACCCCAGAACGGTACGCCCATTTCCGGACAATGCAGGCAGTAGGCCACCGTTGCGGTCGAGCCCGCCAGCAGGCCACCGGCAGCGCCCGCTTGCCGTAACCGGGTGGGCGCCAGGCCTTTCAGCGCCCAGAACACGGTGACAAAAGCCGGCACCGACAGCAACGTGATATTCAGTGCGCAGGTACGCCATGTGCGCCCGAACAACAGGTCGGCGCGAGCATCCACAGGCGCCCCGGCGATACTCACGGCCGCCCCGCACCAGACCAGCAGCAGTGGCAAGCCAAGCATCTTCCAGCCCGCAGCGCCCTTCGCCCCTGGCCTGGCCAAGCGGCTTGTCAACCACAGCCCGATCAACGCCAAGCTGGTTGGAAAGGCGACTTTGCCCCAGAACAACGGGGTTTGTGCGACCTCTGTGATATCACTACGTACACCGTAAAGGGCAACTGTCAGCAGCAGTGCTGCGGTCAGCCCACCCAGCACAGCAACCGCCATCCGCCTGCAAACGGCGTGGCGCGGCACTGGCCCTTCGCCTGCGGCCAGCAAGGCAATCAAGTCGTCAGTCTTCATGGTTATTGGCTCCTCCAATCAGCCTGGATAGCGCTTTCAGACCTCGATGTATCCCAACCTTTACCGCTGAACTGGAAAGCCCGGTAAGTTGTGCCGTCTCTTCGACAGACAACCCCTCCAGCTTGACATGAACAATCGGCAGTCGTTGCCGCTCTGGCAGTTGCTTTAGCAGCTTGGTCAGGTCTCGGCTGGCCTCGGCTGATTCAACCTCCGAAATAGCAAACAATTGCGCATCATCGTCCAGAACATCATGCCGGGCTTCGCGACGTGAAACACTTCGCAGATGATCCGCCAGTTTGTAACGGGCGATCGCATGCACCCAAGCCGTCAAAGGCTGCTGTGCCTGGTAAGTGTGACGCGCGTTATGCACCGCCAGCAGCACATCCTGCACCATGTCCTCTATCTCGGCCGGGCGCCTGCTCAGACGGCTGCGCAGAAACGCACGCACATGCAGCGCAAGCGTGCCAAGAAAATCCTGATAGGCCAGCTGGTCGCCTGTCAGCCCTCGAAGCAACAGTGCTTTCAACCGGGCCTCGCGAGCCTCGAGCTCATCCTGTGAGTTAGTTCGCTGCATGGGCCGCCTGGGTTACACCCTGAATACAATTGACTTGATTCATCCGCTCCCGGCGTGTGGCACGCAGGTGCTGCAAATATGCCATGCCCTTGGCTTCAACATCAGCTTGTTAAGACATGCCCTGAAAAAAATTCTCCCACGGCTGTAACCCTTTTTACGCGAGGCACGAATTACTCCATGAGCCGCCGGTAAAGACCACGGCCACACTCTCAGGAGATTCACCCATGAAAACCCTCGCCCTCACCACTGCAGCACTTGCTCTCGCCTCGCTTGCAGGCGTTGCCATGGCGGCCGACAGCACGCAACCCGCAGGCAGTGGCGCTGCCATGGAAAAATGCTACGGCGTCGCCATGGCAGGAAAGAACGATTGCAAGGCCGGCGCCGGTACCAGCTGCGCAGGCAGTGCGAAGAAAGACTACGACGGCATGCACTGGAAAAACGTCCCCGCCGGCACCTGCACTTCGATCAAGACACCTGCCGGCATGGGTTCGCTGACACCTCACAAGTCTTGATCAGGGGAAACCGACCATGAACGCAGACGCACGAATGGGCGCCGGAATCAGCCTGAAGGCCGAGCACTACGACCAGGCGCTGGCGTGCAATCTCGAAGGGCTCTGGTTTGAAGTTCACCCGGAGAACTACATGGTCGGTGGCCCTCGCCTTGCCTGGCTGAACCGCATCGCAGAGCGGCACCCGGTCTCATTGCATGGTGTGGCACTTTCGCTGGCGGCTGATGCAGCCCCCGATCAGGACCACTTGCAGCGTCTGCGCGCACTGTGCGATCAGACCGAACCGGTACTTGTATCAGAGCACCTGGCCTGGTCCACCTGGCAGGGGCACTACCATCCAGACCTGCTGCCATTTCCCCGCAGCAACGAAGCCCTGCAGCGCATCGCTGAAAACATCCAGCGATGCCAGGAGGTATTGGGCCGGCGTATATCCATCGAAAACCCCAGTCATTACTTGCAGCTGCAGGGCCATGACTGGGACGAGATCGACTTTCTTGGCGAACTGACACGTCGCACGGGTTGTGGCCTGCTGCTGGACATCAACAACGTCTATGTGAGTGCTCACAATCTGGGGTTCTCGGCAACTGCCTACCTGGACCGCTTTCCAGCGCAAGCCATCACAGAAATTCACCTGGCCGGGCACAGCGATGATGACCAAGGCAACCTGTTGATCGACTCCCATGATGCGCAGGTGGCCGAGCCTGTGTGGGCGCTGTACCGCCAACTGGTTTCCCGTGTCGGCCCGCGCCCGACACTCATTGAACGTGACGACAAGCTTCCCCCGTTCACCGAACTGCTTGCTGAACGGTCCATCGCACAGTCGATCATGACTTGCCCAGGTGTATTGCCATGAACCTTTCCCTTGGTCAGTTCCAGCACGCATTCATCGAGGCACTCTATTCCCGCCCTGCTCCCCAGCTTTCGGGAGTGACCGAACAAGCGGCATTCGCGGTTTATCGCAACACGGTGCTGGCCGGCTGCGTGGATGCGCTGCGCGCAAACTTTCCGAGCGTGTGCACACTCGTCGGGCGCGCCTGGATGGATGAGACCGCGGCAGTCTATGCGCGGCAATTTCCCCCCAGCGATCCCCGGCTGATCTGCTACGGCGCAACCTTTCCGGATTTCCTCGAAGACATTCAGTCACAGCATGCTGTGCCGTATCTGGCGGATGTCGCGCGCCTGGACCTGCGTTGGACAGAAGCCTTCAGCGCGCCGAACGAACCGTGCCTGAACCTTGTCGAGCTGGCAGGCATGACCCCCAGCGATCTGGATCACGGTTGCCTGCCCCCCCGTGCCAGTGCCCGCTGGTACTGGTGCGAAGCGCATCCTGTGTACACCCTGTGGCGCTGCGCCCGCGAACAGCTTGCCTGGCCCCATGACCAGCCATGGGTGGGCGAAGGGGTACTGTTTGTCGGGACCGCTGATGGCGTATGCCATCAGCCGCTGGGGAAAGGTGGCCATGAGTTTCTCAAGGCCTGTGCGGCCGGACACTCGCTGATGCAGGCCTCAGACCTGGCGCGACACGCAGAAACCGACCTGGACTTCACCGAGATGCTCGGGCGCCTGATGACAGCCCAGGCTTTTCGCCCACTCGCCTTCACAGGAGAACACCACCATGGCTAGTGTCGATTTCACACCCCCGGCCAGCAGCTTGCGGCGCGCCTGGAACCACGTTGCGCAGAGCATCGAGCGCCGGTTGAGCGATGACCTGTTGTGCCTGGTCGCCCGGCTCGGGATCGCCTCGGTATTCTTTCTTTCCGGGCGCACCAAAGTGGAAGGTTTCCTTACCCTCACACCCAGCACCTATGAGCTGTTCCGCACCGAGTACGCGCTGCCGCTACTCTCGCCCTGGCTTGCAGCGCACCTGGCAGCCTACGCTGAGCACTTGTTCCCGCTATTGCTGGTGCTCGGCCTGATGACCAGGCTATCTGCGCTGGCACTGCTGGGCATGACCCTGGTGATAGAAGTGTTCGTATACCCCGATGCGTGGCCCACCCACCTGACTTGGGCAGGGCTCTTGCTGCTCCTGGTCGCACGTGGCGCCGGCGCGTTTTCGCTGGATCATCTGCTGAAAGTGAAATGACCGAAGGCCAATTGGCACCTGCCCTGTTCACGCAGCAATCGTATCGTTTTCGCTACACTGTAGCGAAAACGATACAAGCCCGCCTCGACGTGGGTGCACAAGGGTTTGATGCTCAAACCCTTTTCCTCCCATGAGCACTTGTAACGATATCATTCCATACAAAAAATATGGCTTTCCACCATATTTACGTAAGCAATTGATAAAAAAGAAGTTTTTTATATTGGCCGCATTATTGCTTAGGGAATCCTACCCTAAGAGCGCGGCGCCACCGCGCCCCACGCCCTGCTTCCCGAGGATTTCCCATGAGCGAGTTGCGTTTCACTGAAGATCACGAATGGCTGCGCGTCGAAGCCGATGGCAGCGTCACCGTGGGCATCACCGCCTACGCCCAGAATGCCCTGGGCGACGTGGTTTTCGTGCAACTGCCAGAGTTGCAGCAGTATGAGAAAGGCAGCGAAGCGTCCACCGTCGAATCGGTCAAGGCCGCCAGCGGCGTGTACATGCCACTGACGGGTGAAGTGGTCGAAGTCAACGGCCAGCTCGAAGACAGCCCGGAACTGGTCAACGAAGACCCGATGGGCGAAGGGTGGTTCTTCCGCTTCATCCCTGCCGATGCAGAAGCCGTGACCGCTCTGCTCGATCAGGACGCCTACGACCGCCTGCTCAAAGCCAACGACGACGCCTGAGGACACCCGCCATGACCATCAACCTCGGCACCGCCAACGAATTCATCGCCCGTCACATTGGCCCGCGCGCCGCTGACGAACAGGCCATGCTCACTGCACTGGGCTTCGACTCGCTGGACGCCATGACCGCTGCGGTCATCCCCGACAGCATCAAGGGCACTAGCGTGCTTGGCTCGCATGACGGCCAAAGTGAAGCGGATGCGCTGGCCGCACTCAAGGCCATCGCCGGCAAGAACCAGCTGTTCAAAAGCTACATCGGCCAGGGCTACTACAACACTCACACTCCGGCGCCGATTCTGCGCAACCTGCTGGAAAACCCGGCCTGGTACACCGCCTACACCCCATACCAGCCAGAAATTTCCCAGGGCCGCCTGGAAGCGCTGCTGAACTTCCAGACCCTGATCAGCGACCTCACCGGCCTGCCGATCGCCAACGCCTCCTTGCTTGACGAAGCCACGGCTGCGGCCGAGGCCATGACCTTCTGCAAGCGCCTGTCGAAGAACAAGGCCAGCCACACCTTCTTCGCCTCGGTACACTGCCACCCGCAAACCCTCGACGTGCTGCGCACCCGTGCCGAGCCGCTGGGTATCGAAGTTGTGGTTGGCGACGAGCGCGAGCTGGGCGATGTCAGCGCCTTCTTCGGCGCCCTGCTGCAATACCCGGCCAGCAACGGTGAAGTGTTCGACTACCGCGAGGTCGTACAGCGTTTCCATGCTGCCAACGCACTGGTCGCCGTAGCAGCAGACCTGCTGGCCCTGACCCTGCTGACCCCACCGGGCGAATTCGAGGCTGACGTGGCCATCGGCAGCGCCCAACGCTTCGGCGTGCCACTGGGCTTCGGTGGCCCGCACGCGGCTTACTTCGCCACCCGCGACGCGTTCAAGCGCGACATGCCTGGCCGCCTGGTCGGCGTGTCGATTGACCGCTTCGGCAAAACCGCCCTGCGTCTGGCCATGCAGACCCGCGAGCAACACATCCGCCGCGAAAAGGCCACCAGCAACATCTGCACCGCCCAGGTGCTGCTGGCCAACATCGCCAGCATGTTCGCCGTCTACCACGGCCCTGCCGGCCTCAAGCGCATTGCCGAGCGCACCCATGCCCTGACCGCGATCCTTGCCGCCGGCCTGAAGGCGCTGGGCGTACAGGTGGTAGGCGCCAGCGCCTTCGACACCCTGACCCTGGCCACCGGCACTGCCACCGCCAGCCTGCATGGAAAGGCACGCGCCCAAGGCATCAACCTGCGCCAGATCGATGCCGCCCATGTGGGTTTGTCTCTGGACGAAACCAGCACTCAGGCTGACGTCGAGTCGCTGTGGCAGCTGTTGGGTGGCGAGCAGGCACAGCCTGACTTCACCGCACTGGCCGCCAGCACCGGCTCCCTGCTGCCTGCCGCCCTGCTGCGCCAGTCGGCCATCCTGGAACACCCGGTGTTCAACCGCTACCACAGCGAAACCGAGCTGATGCGCTACCTGCGCCGCCTGGCCGACAAGGACCTGGCGCTGGACCGCAGCATGATCCCGCTGGGCTCGTGCACCATGAAGCTGAACGCCGCCAGCGAAATGATCCCGGTCACCTGGGCCGAGTTCGGCAACCTGCACCCGTTCGCCCCGGCCGAGCAGAGCCAGGGCTACCTGCAGATGACCACCGAACTGGAGGCCATGCTGTGCGCGGCCACTGGCTATGATGCCGTGTCGCTGCAGCCCAACGCCGGCTCGCAGGGCGAATACGCCGGGCTGTTGGCGATCCGCGCCTACCACCGCAGCCGTGGTGAAGGCCACCGCGATATCTGCCTGATCCCGTCGTCGGCCCATGGCACCAACCCGGCCACCGCACATATGGCTGGCATGCGTGTCGTGGTTACCGCCTGTGACGCCCGTGGCAACGTCGATGTCGAGGACCTGCGCGCCAAAGCCATCGAGCACCGCGAGCGCCTGGCTGCAATCATGATCACCTACCCGTCGACCCACGGCGTGTTCGAGGAAGCGATCGGCGAAATCTGCGCGATCATCCACGACAACGGTGGCCAGGTGTACATCGACGGCGCCAACATGAATGCCATGGTCGGACTGTGCGCGCCAGGCAAGTTCGGCGGCGACGTTTCCCACCTGAACCTGCACAAGACCTTCTGCATCCCGCACGGTGGTGGTGGCCCGGGCGTTGGCCCGATTGGCGTCAAGTCGCACCTGGCGCCGTTCCTGCCAGGCCATGCACAGCTGGAAAACACCCAGGGCGCGGTATGCGCTGCGCCGTTCGGTAGCGCCAGCATCCTGCCAATCACATGGATGTATATCCGCATGATGGGCGGTGCCGGCCTCAAACGTGCCTCGCAAATGGCAATCCTCAACGCCAACTACATCGCCCGCCGCCTGGAAGAGCACTATCCTGTTCTGTATACCGGCGGTAATGGCCTGGTGGCTCACGAATGCATTCTCGACCTGCGCCCACTGAAGGACACCAGCGGCATCAGTGTCGACGACGTGGCCAAACGGTTGATCGACTTCGGCTTCCACGCCCCGACCATGTCTTTCCCGGTGGCTGGCACGCTGATGATCGAACCGACCGAAAGCGAGTCCAAAGAAGAACTGGACCGCTTCTGCAACGCGATGATCCAGATCCGCGAAGAAATCCGCGCGGTGGAGGACGGTAGCCTGGACAAGGACGACAACCCGCTGAAAAACGCCCCGCACACCGCGGCTGAGCTGGTTGGCGAATGGACCCATGGCTACAGCCGCGAGCAGGCGGTATACCCGCTGGCGAGTCTGGTGGAGGGCAAGTACTGGCCGCCGGTCGGCCGGGTCGACAACGTGTTCGGCGACCGCAACCTGGTGTGCGCCTGCCCGTCGATCGAGAGCTATCAGGACGCCTGATTGCGCTCAGGCCCGCTACCTGACTTGAGGTGTGGACCTCTGTGGGAGCGGGCACGCCCGCGAATGCGATGATGACTTCACCGACGCATTCGCGGGCACGCTCGCTCCCACAGGGTTCACCGTCCGCCTAATTTCCCCGGCTGGAGGAACCACCATGTCACTGAGCGTCTTCGACCTGTTCAAGATCGGCATCGGCCCCTCCAGCTCCCACACGGTCGGCCCGATGCGCGCCGCTGCGCGGTTCGCCGAAGGGCTGCGCCGTGATGGCTTGCTTACCCGCACCGCCAGCGTCAAAGCCGAGCTGTATGGCTCACTGGGCGCCACAGGCAAAGGCCACGGCAGTGACAAAGCCGTGCTGCTGGGCCTTGAAGGCGAACACCCGGACATTATCGACACCGACAGCATTCCCGCTCGCCTGCAAGCCATCCGCGACAGCGGACGCATCAACCTGCTGGGCGAGCACAGCATTGCGTTCATCGAAAAGCAGCACCTGGCGATGATCCGCAAGCCGTTGGACTACCACCCCAACGGCATGATCTTCCGCGCGTTCGACGACGCAGGCCTGCAAATCCGAAGCCGCGAGTATTACTCGGTAGGCGGTGGTTTCGTGGTCGACGAGGACGATGCCGGCCACGACCGCATCGTCGAGGACACCACGGTGCTGGCCTATCCGTTCAAGACCGCCAAGGAGCTGCTCGGCCACTGCACCGCGCATGACCTGTCGGTGAGCCAGGTGATGCTGGCCAACGAGACCGCCTGGCGCCCAGAAGCAGAAACCCGAGCCGGGCTGCTGCGCATCTGGCAGGTGATGCAAGATTGTGTCGCTGCTGGTTGCCAGCATGAGGGCATATTACCGGGAGGGCTCAAGGTCAAACGCCGTGCGCCGGCCCTGTACCGCCAACTGAGCGGCCACCCGGAGGCCAGCCTGCGTGACGCCCTGTCGGTGCTCGACTGGGTCAACCTCTACGCCTTGGCAGTGAACGAGGAAAACGCCTACGGCGGTCGTGTGGTTACGGCCCCTACCAACGGCGCAGCGGGCATCGTCCCGGCAGTCCTTCACTACTACATGCGCTTCGTGCCGGGTGCCAGCGAGGACGGGGTGGTGCGCTTTCTGCTCACCGCCGCAGCCATCGGCATCCTGTACAAGGAAAACGCCTCCATCTCCGGTGCCGAAGTGGGCTGCCAGGGCGAGGTCGGCGTGGCCTGCTCGATGGCCGCCGGGGCGCTGTGCGAAGTGATGGGTGGCAGCGTGCAGCAGGTGGAGAACGCCGCCGAAATAGGCATGGAACACAACCTGGGCCTGACCTGCGACCCGATCGGCGGCCTCGTTCAGGTGCCCTGTATCGAGCGCAATGCGATGGGCTCGGTGAAGGCCATCAACGCGGTACGCATGGCCCTGCGCGGCGACGGGCAGCACTACGTGTCGCTGGACAAGGTCATCCGCACCATGCGCCAGACCGGCGCCGACATGAAAAGCAAATATAAAGAGACCGCCCGTGGCGGCCTGGCCGTCAACATCATTGAATGTTGACCCGACAATGACAGCAAGGAGTCATCGATGTCCGAAACACTGCTCAAGACCCCACTGCATGCCCTGCACCTGGAACTGGGTGCGCGCATGGTGCCGTTCGCCGGCTACGACATGCCGGTGCAGTACCCGCTGGGTGTGCTCAAGGAACACCTGCACACCCGCGAGCAGGCCGGCCTGTTCGACGTCTCGCACATGGGCCAGATCATTCTGCGTGGTGCTGACGCCGCCAAGGCGCTGGAAAGCCTGGTACCGGTGGATATCATCGACCTGCCGGTGGGCATGCAGCGCTATGCCATGTTCACCAATGAGCAAGGCGGCATTCTTGACGACCTGATGGTTGCCAACCTGGGCGACGACACTCTGTTCCTGGTAGTCAACGCGGCCTGCAAGGCGCAGGACCTGGCTCACCTGCAAGCGCACATCGGCAGCCGCTGCGAGGTGCAGCCGCTGTTCGAGGAGCGTGCCCTGCTCGCCCTGCAAGGCCCGGCTGCGGTCAAAGTGCTGGAACGCCTGGCTCCAGAAGTGGCCGGCATGATCTTCATGCAGTTGCGCCGGGTAAAGCTGCTGGACGTGGACTGCTTCGTCAGCCGCTCGGGCTACACCGGCGAAGACGGCTACGAGATCTCGGTACCGGTCAACGCTGCCGACGCCCTGGCCCGCCGCCTGCTGGCCGAGCCGGAAGTACAGCCGATCGGCCTGGGCGCACGCGACTCGCTGCGCCTGGAAGCTGGCTTGTGCCTGTATGGCCATGACATGAACACCGAGACTACGCCGATCGAAGCCAGCCTGCTGTGGGCGATTTCCAAGGTGCGCCGTGCCGAGGGTGCACGTGCTGCCGGCTTCCCTGGTGCCGAGGCGATCTTCGCCCACGTGCGCGACGGGGTCGCGCGCAAACGCGTAGGCTTGTTGCCTCAGGAGCGTACGCCAGTACGCGAAGGCGCGGACATTGTCGACGCAAACGATAAACCGGTGGGTAAAGTATGCAGCGGAGGCTTTGGTCCGACACTCGCTGCACCTGTCGCAATGGGTTATATCGATAGTGAACATGCTGCACTCGACACTGCACTGTTTGCCGTGGTGCGTGGAAAGAAGGTGGCCTTGAAAGTCAGCAAAATGCCTTTCGTGACACCACGTTACTACCGTGGCTGAAACGGCTTTGTGAAGGTTTTGGGCAGCGTCGACATATTCGTTTTCGAACCTGCCCAATAACTTTTGAACATGGCGCCAGGCCAGGCGCCATGCCGTTTCCGACAAATCGGTCGGTTATCGGCAAGCGGCCAGTTTTCCATACGACCAAGGGCTTGTTTTTCGCTCGGGAGTTGGCGTAGAGTCACTGCACTGTGTTTGCATGGGTCGCAACAGTTCGTGACCTGGGCCAGTAGCCGAGATTTGCTACAACCCGTTCGACGTCTCTTACTTCCTGCAACCCAGCCCAGTAGTCTTTCGCTTACAAAAAAGTGCGAAAGAAACTGTCATCAAAATTTAAGTTTCATAGGAAATAAGACAATGGCTGAGCGTCAGAAGGGTACCGTCAAGTGGTTCAATGACGAAAAAGGTTACGGCTTCATTACCCCAGAAAGCGGTCCGGATCTCTTCGTGCACTTCCGCGCTATCGAAGGCAACGGCTTCAAGAGCCTGAAAGAAGGCCAGCAAGTCACCTTCGAAGCAGTCCAGGGCCAGAAAGGCATGCAGGCTGACAAGGTTCAACCTGTCTGATCCAGCGCCAGACTTTGAAAAGCCCCTGCCAAGTGCAGGGGTTTTTTTTTGCCCGTAGAATAGTGGGCTCGTATTTTGGAGCGTCCTGCATGTCCAAGCCTCTACTCACACCCCAGGGTGATTTTCCGCCGGTCAGCCTGGGCCGGCGCCTGGCTGCAATGTTCTATGACTTTTTGCTGTGTACCGCACTGCTGATCGTTACCGCTGGCGCCTACAAGATGATTCAGATGTCGATCATCGGCGAAGCACGTATGCGCGAGCTGACCGAGGCCGGCGCACTGGATGGCGACCCACTGCTGTCTACGGTATTGCTGTTTGCCCTGTTCGGCTTCTTTGCCAAGTTCTGGACCCACAGCGGGCAGACGCTGGGTATGCAGGTGTGGGGCGTCCGGGTGCAGAATGCCGATGGCTCGGCCATCAGCCTGTGGCAGGCGCTGTTGCGGTTCGTCGTGTCGATCGCCTCGTGGCTGTGCCTGGGGCTGGGTTTTTTCTGGGTGCTGATCGACAATCGCAAGCGTGGTTGGCATGACATCTATTCGGAAAGCCAGCTGGTGCGGGTTCCTAAACAGAAAAAATAAGCCACAAGCTTGGCGTTGCCGGTTCGGCCCTTTCTTGATGCCTGCGCGGTACCTGTAGGAGCGGGTTTACCCGCGAAGAGGCCGGGACAGCTCAACACCCATGAAAAAGCCGACCCTGAGGTCGGCTTTCTTGTGCAGCTCAGGCTATTAGCCTGCCCGGCGCAGCAACCACACGCCCGCCAATGCACAGATACCTGCCGGGATCACCACCGCTAGCAGCGGCGGGAAGCCGAATACCTGACTCGAAGGCCCGAGCAGGTCCTGGCCAATGCGAAACACGAAGCCCACCAGTACACCCGTGAACACGCGCTGACCGAGGGTTACCGAACGCAGCGGGCCAAAGATGAACGAGATCGCCATCAGCACCAGAGCCGCCGTTACCATCGGCTGCAGCACCTTGGTCCAGAACGCCAGCCAGTAGCGGGCGTTGTTCAGGCCCTGGTCAGACAGGTAGTGGATGTAGTCCCACAACCCGGTAATCGAAAGCGACTCCGGCGCGAGGATTACGGTATTGAGCAGCTCTGGCGTGAGCGAAACATCCCAGCGCTCCTCTGGCGCGTTGACCACCTCGGTATGGTCGCCACGGAAGTAGGTGGTACGCACATCGGCGAGCAGCCAGTGGTCGCTCTGGTACTGTGCGCGGCGGGCAAAGCTCGAGGTGACGATCTTGCGCTCGCTGTCGAAGCGGTAGCGGGTCACGCCCAGCAGCAGGCCATTGGGCTGTACGGCGTTGATGTGCACGTACTCCTCGCCCTGGCGGTGCCACATGCCGCGCTTGGAGCTTTGTGCCTCACCACCACCCTGAGCCAGAGAACGGTCGGCCTGAGCCTTGTTCTCAGTCACCGGAGCCACATATTCGCCAATCAGCAGACCAACCAGCATCAGCACCAGCATCGGCTTCATCACCGCCCAGACGATGCGGCCGATGGACACGCCGGCCGCACGCATGATGGTCAGCTCGCTGCTGCTGGCCAGACTGCCCAGGCCGATCAGGCAACCGATCAAGGCGGCCATTGGCAACATTTCATACAGCCGCCGAGGCGCGGTAAGCAGGACAAAGTTGCCCGCTTCCATCACTGTGTAGGTGTCACTCAGGTCGCTCATCTCATCGATGAAAGCGAAAAGTGAAGCCAGGCCGAGGATGATCCCCAGCACGGCCAGGATGGCCAGCAGCACGCTCTGGCCGATGTAGCGATCGAGCTTAGCCATGGGCCACCTCCGCACGGCGGGCGGCGCGTTTGAGGCGCAGCGGCTCCCAGTACATCAGGCCAAGGCCGATCAGCAGGAACAGGCCGTGTACCCACCACATGCCCAGGGCAATCGGCAGTTTGCCCTTCTCGAGGGCGCCGCGTACGGAAATCAGCATTGTCAGGTAGGCCATATACAGAAGAATTGCCGGCAGCAGCTTGAGGAAGCGGCCCTGGCGCGGGTTGACCCGCGACAGTGGCACTGCCAGCAGGGTGACGACGAACACCAGGATCGGCAGCGACAGCCGCCATTGCAGCTCGGCGCGCTCACGCAGGCCCTTGGCGCCGATCAGTTCGGAGGTGGGAATAGCTTCGCGCTCGGTCACTTCCTCGGCCACTTCCGGCTTGGGCAGCAGCACGCCGTAGGTGTCATACTTGATGGCGCGGTAGTCGGCCTGGCCCGGATTGCCGTCGTAGCGGTAACCGTTTTCCAGAACCAGGTAACGGTTGCCGTCGGCCTGGATTTCCTGGTGACCTTTTTCAGCGACCAGCACCGATGGGGCGCGGTCCTTGGTCTTGTCCTGGTTGAAGCGCTTCTCGGAGATGAACACCCCGCCCAGGTTGATGCGGTCATCCGACAGTTGCTCGGTATAGGTTACCCGCGAGCCATCACGCAAGGTCTGGAAGCGGCCCGGCACCAAGGTATCGAACTCGGTCAGGGCATCCTGCTGGCTGATGATCTGCTGCACCTGGGCCACGCCCTGCGGGGCCAGGCTCATGCTCAACCAGGCCACCAGCAGGGCAACCAGGGCAGCCGGTGCCATGGTCAGGCCCAGCAGGCGCTGCTGGCTCATGCCTGTGGCCGACAGCACGGTCATCTCGCTTTCCAGGTACAGGCGCCCGTAAGCCAGCAGTATGCCGAGGAAGAGCCCCAGAGGCAGGATCAGTTGCAGGAAGCCTGGCAAGCGGTAGCCCATGATCAGGAACAACACGCCAGGGTCGAGCACGCCTTGGGCAGCCTGGGCCAGGTACTTGATGAAGCGCCCGCTCATGATGATCACCAACAGCACAGCGCTGACGGCGCTCAAGGTCACCAGGACCTCGCGGGACAGATAACGAAAGACGATCAAACCAGACACTCCTGGGTTGTCAGGGCGGACAGCCATGCAATGGCGCCAAACAATGACTTAGTACATCCAAGACCAATGCCGGTTCGCCAAAGGCGAACCTCCATGTAAAGTGCGCGCATTATCCTGTGATTGACCGCCCCTGTCACTTGGCCGCGCACGAAGGTGCACAACGGGGTTGTCAGCACGCTTGCCACAGGCTCAAACTGGCAGCTTTTCCGCTGGTGCGCGACGACGCGGCCAGGCCCGTCCAGAGCGCCGGAACACACGGCGCCATTCGTATCGATCATTCGGGGATCCTGACATGGAACTGGTTGTAAAAAGCGTAGCTGCTGCATCCGTAAAAACCGCCACCCTGGTCCTTCCGGTAGGTGAAAACCGCAAGCTCGGCGCTGTTGCCAAGGCTGCCGACCAGGCCAGCGAAGGCGCCATCAGCGCCGTGCTCAAGCGCGGCGACCTGGCCGGCAAGCCGGGCCAGACCCTGCTGCTACAGAACCTCCCTGGCCTGAAAGCCGAGCGCGTGCTGCTGGTGGGCAGCGGCAAGGAAGAAGCCCTGGGCGACCGCGCCTGGCGCAAACTGGTGGCCAGTGTCGCTGGCGTGCTCAAGGGCCTGAATGGCGCTGACGCAGTGCTGGCCCTGGACGATATCGCGGTCAGCAACCGCGACGCCCATTATGGCAAGTACCGCCTGCTGGCCGAAACCCTGCTGGACGGCGAGTATGTGTTCGACCGCTTCAAAAGCCAGAAAGCCGAGCCGCGCGCGCTGAAAAAGGTCACCCTGCTGGCCGACAAAGCCGGCCAGGCCGAAGTCGAGCGCGCGGTCAGGCATGCCAGCGCCATCGCCAGCGGCATGGCCTTCACCCGCGACCTCGGCAACCTGCCGCCTAACCTTTGCCACCCAAGCTTCCTGGCCGAACAGGCCAAAGACCTGGGCAAGGCGCACAAGGCCCTCAAGGTTGAAGTGCTGGACGAGAAAAAGATCAAGGACCTGGGCATGGGCGCGTTCTACGCCGTGGGTCAGGGCAGCGACCAGCCACCACGCCTGATCGTGCTCAATTACCAGGGCGGCAAAAAGGCCGACAAGCCTTTCGTGCTGGTGGGTAAAGGCATTACCTTCGACACCGGCGGCATCAGCCTCAAGCCAGGCGCCGGCATGGACGAAATGAAGTACGACATGTGCGGCGCCGCCAGTGTGTTCGGCACCCTGCATGCAGTGCTCGAACTGCAACTGCCGATCAACCTGGTGTGCCTGCTGGCCTGCGCCGAGAACATGCCAAGCGGCGGTGCCACCCGCCCAGGTGACATCGTTACCACCATGAGTGGCCAGACCGTGGAAATCCTCAACACCGACGCTGAAGGCCGCCTGGTGCTGTGCGACACCCTGACCTACGCCGAGCGCTTCAAACCGCAGGCGGTCATCGACATCGCCACCCTGACCGGCGCCTGCATCGTCGCCCTGGGCAGCCACACCTCCGGCCTGATGGGCAATAACGACGACCTGGTCGGGCAGTTGCTCGATGCCGGCAAGCGCGCCGACGACCGTGCCTGGCAGTTGCCGCTGTTCGATGAATACCAGGAGCAACTGGACAGCCCGTTCGCCGACATGGGCAACATTGGTGGGCCGAAGGCCGGTACGATCACCGCTGGCTGCTTCCTGTCGCGCTTCGCCAAAGCCTACAACTGGGCGCACATGGACATCGCCGGTACCGCCTGGGTCAGTGGCGGCAAGGACAAAGGCGCCACTGGCCGCCCGGTTCCTCTGCTGACCCAGTACCTGCTGGACCGCGCTGGCGCCTGACGCCGTGAATCCGGTGGTGCCTTGCGCGCCACCGGCCGGCGATTCCCACCATGAGCAAAGTCGACTTCTACATTCTGCCCACCGACTCGCTGTCGGCTCGGCTCGATTTCGCCTGCAAGCTGTGCGAGAAGGCCTGGCGCCTCGGCCACCGCGTCTATCTGCACTGCCAGGATGCAGAACAGCGCAGTGAACTGGACCAACGCTTGTGGCGCTTCAAGGGCGAGGCTTTCGTGCCCCACGACCTGGCCGAGGTCCATGCAGATGCTGGCGTGGTGCTGGGCCTGGCTGACAACGCGGGCGAGCACTGCGGTCTGCTGATCAACCTCGGCGCCAGCGTGCCGGGCTTTGTCGGGCAGTTCGAGCGGGTGGCCGAAATCGTCGTTGAAGAGCCCGCCATCCGCCAATCAGCCCGTGAGCGATTCCGTTTCTACCGTGAACAGGGCTATGCTCTGCAAGACCACCGCTTACAGCGACTTTGACGACGATGGACAAGCCCTCCCCTTTGCCCGATTCCGCCCACCTGCTCGATGACCTCGAGTCGATCCGTCAGCTGCTTGGCGACGCCGACCTGCAACCGCCGCTGCTCACCGAGACGGTAGAGCAGATTCCGTTGCTGCTGGACGAAACCGCCAGCGACCCCGCGGCGCCCGACGAACCGGTAGCTGCCGAACCCGAGGACGACCCGCAAACCCGCCGCCAGGACACCCTGCTGCACCTGGAAAGCGAGCTGCGCGCTGCCGCGCAGATGATCATGCAGGACGTGATCAACGACTTTACCCCGCATATCGAGAACGAAATCAAGCGCCGGCTGGATGCGCGGATCGAGCGCCTGATCAAGCGTTCCGAGTAGAATCGGGCAACGGTGTCGCCTGCTTCGCAGGCAAACCCGCTGCCACAGGTTCGAAGCCTGCGCTTTGCCCGCGAGACAGGCGACACTGTTCCGACAGTTGTCAGCAGCTTGTCGCCTGCGGCCCCCAGCTTGGTTATACTTCCCGGCTTTCCCGAATAAATGCACAGGGTCCCGCCGCGCATGGATAAGACCTACCAGCCGCACGCAATCGAAACCTCCTGGTACAACACCTGGGAGTCCGAGAACTATTTCGCTCCACAAGGTGCAGGCGAGTCCTACACCATCATGATCCCGCCGCCGAACGTAACCGGCAGCCTGCACATGGGCCACGGGTTCAACAACGCGATCATGGACGCCCTGATCCGTTTCCGCCGCATGCAAGGCCGCGACACCCTGTGGCAGCCTGGTACCGATCACGCGGGTATCGCCACGCAGATGCTGGTCGAGCGCCAACTTGAAGCCAAAGGCCAGAACCGTCATGACCTGGGCCGCGAAAAGTTCCTGGAAAAGGTCTGGGAATGGAAGGATCAGTCCGGTGGCAACATCAGCCGCCAGATTCGCCGCCTGGGCTCATCGGTAGACTGGAGCCGCGAGCGCTTCACCATGGACGATGGCCTGTCCGAAGCAGTAAAAGAAGCGTTCGTGCGCCTGCATGAAGACGGCCTTATCTACCGCGGCAAGCGCCTGGTCAACTGGGACACCAAGCTGCACACAGCCATCTCCGACCTCGAAGTGGAAAACCACGACGAGAAAGGCCACCTGTGGAACCTGCGCTACCCGCTGGCCGACGGCGCCAAGACCGCCGAAGGGCAGGACTACCTGGTGGTTGCCACCACTCGTCCGGAAACCCTGCTGGGTGACGCCGCCGTGGCAGTCAACCCAAACGACGAACGCTACCAGGCACTGATCGGCAAATTCGTCGAGCTGCCATTGGTCGGCCGCCGCATCCCGATCATCGCCGATGACTATTGCGACCCCGAGTTCGGTACCGGTTGCGTGAAGATCACCCCGGCCCACGACTTCAACGACTACGAAGTCGGCAAGCGTCACAACCTGCCGCTGCTGAACATCTTCGACAAGAACGCCTTCGTGCTGGCCAGTGCCCAGGCCTTCAACCTCGACGGCAGCGTCAACGAGCAGGTCGACACCCAACTGCCGGCCCAGTATGCCAACCTTGACCGTTTTGTCGCGCGCAAGCAGATCGTCGCCGACCTGGACGCCCAGGGCTTGCTGGTCAGCATCGACGACCACGCCCTGAAAGTGCCGAAAGGCGACCGCTCCGGCACGGTCATCGAGCCGTGGCTGACCGACCAGTGGTACGTTTCCACCAAGCCGCTGGCAGAACCTGCCATCGCCGCCGTGGAAGATGGCCGCATCCAGTTCGTGCCCAAGCAATACGAGAACATGTACTTCTCCTGGATGCGTGATATCCAGGACTGGTGCATCAGCCGCCAGCTGTGGTGGGGCCACCGTATTCCGGCGTGGTACGACGAGGCCGGCCAGGTCTACGTTGGCCGCAGCGAGGAAGAAGTACGCACCAAGCACAAGCTGGGCGCCGACGTGGCCCTGCGCCAGGATGACGACGTACTTGACACCTGGTTCAGCTCGGGCCTGTGGACATTCTCCACCCTGGGCTGGCCGGAGCAGACTGAATTCCTCAAGAAGTTCCACTCCACCGACGTACTGGTGACTGGCTTCGACATCATCTTCTTCTGGGTTGCGCGCATGATCATGCTGACCATGCACCTGATCAAGAACGAAGACGGCACCCCGCAGGTACCGTTCAAGACCGTGTACGTGCACGGCCTGGTACGTGACGGTCAGGGCCAGAAGATGTCCAAGTCCAAGGGTAACGTGCTGGATCCGCTGGACATCGTCGACGGTATCACCCTCGACGCCCTGCTGGAAAAACGCACCAGCGGCATGATGCAGCCCAAGCTTGCCGAGAAGATCGCCAAGCAGACCAAAGCCGAGTTCCCAGAAGGTATTGCCAGCTACGGCACCGACGCCCTGCGCTTCACCTTCTGCTCGCTGGCCTCGACTGGCCGCGACATCAAGTTCGACATGGGCCGCGTCGAAGGCTACCGCAACTTCTGCAACAAGATCTGGAACGCTGCCCGCTACGTGCTGGACAAGGGTGAAGACTGCGGCCAGAACGGCGAAGCCTACGAGCTGTCGCTGGCCGACCGCTGGATCATCTCGCAGCTTCAGCGTACCGAAGCCGAAGTAACCCGCCAGTTGGAGCAGTTCCGCTTCGACCTGGCCAGCCAGGCGCTGTACGAGTTCATCTGGAACCAGTACTGCGACTGGTACCTGGAGCTGTCCAAACCGGTACTGTGGGACGAAAACGCCCCGGTAGAGCGCGCCCGCGGCACCCGCCGCACCCTGGTGCGTGTGCTGGAAGTGGCACTGCGCCTTGCGCACCCGTTCATGCCGTTCATCACCGAAGAAATCTGGCAGCGCATCGCGCCGCTGGCCGGCATCGACGGCAAGACCATCATGCTGCAGCCGTGGCCAGTGGCCAACGAAGCGCGCATTGACGCCGCCGCCGAAGGCGACATCGAGTGGCTGAAAGAGCTGATGGTCGGCCTGCGTAATATCCGTGCCGAAATGAACATCGGCCCAGGTAAGCCGCTACCGCTGTTCCTGAAGAATGCCAACGCCGACGACCAGCGCCGCCTGCAGGAAAACGAAGCGCTGCTGAAGAAGCTGGCCAAGGTCGAATCGTTCACCGTCCTCGGCGATGCCGACGAAGCGCCGCTGTCCGCTACCGCCCTGGTCGGTGACCTGCAAGTGCTGGTACCCATGGCCGGGCTGATCGACAAGGATGCCGAGCTGGCACGCCTGAACAAGGAAATCCAGCGTCTGCAAGGTGAAGTGCAACGTGTTGGCGGCAAGCTGTCCAACGCAGCCTTCGTCGACAAGGCCCCACCTGCGGTGATCGAGAAAGAACGCGCCAAGCTGGCCGAGTCTGAACAGGCTCTGGCCAACTTCACCGAGCAGCATGCGCGGATTGCTGCGCTGTAAACACTAGAGAGACCGTTGGGGCCGCTACGCGGCCCTTTCGCGACACAAGGCCGCTCCCACAGGACGGCGCCAACCTTCAAGGCGCCACCCTCCTGTGGGAGCGGCCTTGTGTCGCGAAAGGGCTGCGTAGCAACCCCAGGTTCTTCAAGCCACCGCTCGTATAGGGCTGGACACTGCCATGACCCCGAACAAACCCACCCTGCACCCGCGCAACCGCCACCAGGGTCGTTACGACTTCCCCAGCCTGATCAAGGCCCACCCTGATCTGGCCCGTTTCACCATCACCAACCCCCACGGCAAGCCCAGCATCGACTTTGCCAACCCCGAAGCCGTCCGCGTGTTCAACCGTGCACTGCTCAAGGCCCAGTACGGCATCCAGCACTGGGACATCCCGGCCGATTACCTGTGCCCGCCCATTCCTGGCCGTGCCGATTACATCCACGTAGCCGCCGACCTGTTGGCCGATGACAATGCCGGCGACGTCCCAAGGGGCCCCCAAGTGCGCGCGCTGGACATCGGCGTGGGGGCCAACTGCATCTATCCACTGCTGGGCCACAGCGACTACCGCTGGCGCTTCCTCGGCTCAGACATCGACCCCATGGCCTTGGCTTCGGCCAAGGCCATCATCCAGGCCAACGGTTTGGGCAAGGCCATTACGCTGCGTCAGCAGGCCAACCGAGCGCACATCCTCAGCGGCCTGCTGCAGGAGGGCGAGCGCTTCGACCTGACTTTGTGCAACCCGCCCTTTCATGCCTCACGCGACGAAGCCACCCGCGGCAGCCAGCGCAAATGGAAGAACCTTGGCAAGCAGGACCCCAAACGCAAGCTGCCGGTGCTGAACTTCGGTGGCCAGAACAATGAACTGTGGTGCGAAGGTGGGGAAATCCGCTTTGTCACCCAATTGGTTGGCGAAAGCGTGCAGTACGCCGGACAGGTGCTGTGGTTCACCAGCCTGGTGTCCAAGGCCAGCAACCTGCCGGGCATCGAGGCCGCGTTGAAGAAGTCCGGCGCCAAGGCCGTGCGCATCATCGAGATGGGCCAGGGGCAGAAACAGAGCCGCATGGTCGCCTGGAGCTTCCATGACGACGCCGCACGTCAGGCCTGGCACGCCCGGCGTAAATCACAGGCATGAAAAAACCGCGCCCGGGCAAGCCGGGCGCGGTTTCGTCAAAGCAACAATTACTTGTTGATAGCGTCGGTCAGCACTTTGGCTGGAACGAACTTGACGACTTTCTTGGCAGCGATTTCGATGGCAGCGCCAGTCGAAGGGTTGCGGCCGGTACGGGCAGGACGCTCGGAGACTTTCAGCTTGCCGATGCCTGGCAGAGTGATTTCAGCGCCGTTTTCCAGTTGGTCTGCAACGATCTGGCCCAGTTGCTCCAGAGCGTTCTTGGCGGTGGCTTTTGGCGCGGCGATCGATTCGGCGATGTCGGCAATCAGTTGGTCTTTGGTCAATGCCATGGTGGTGTTCCTTCCCTATCAAATTCGATGGTTATGCAGCGGACTACGACGTTATCGGGCCAGCCCCTTTAAATGGAGGGCCGCGCCAATTGCGTATGTAGATACGTAAATCGGCGTTTGGTTCGACACGACGAAAGCAAGCTGCCAGCACTGCGCCACACGAGGGGCGCAAGACCGCGCAAAACTACCACAGGAATGGATAAATATCCGCTTCGCACTTTGATTAAATGCAGGTTTTTCGGGCGTTTCAGCTGAAAACACACAAAACTGAACAAAAAACGAACAACAGACATATCTGCCAACATACGGCCACTGCATCACCTCAGGTCTAGGTTAAACTTGGCAACTTTTGCAGCTCGCCGAGAATTCCATGCCAATCCGTCATTGCATCGTTCACCTGATCGACAAAAAGCCCGATGGCAGCCCCGCCGTGCTGCATGCTCGTGACTCCGAACTGGCTGCCTCCGATGCCATCGAAAACCTGCTGGCCGACCTCAATGACAGCTACAACGCCAAGCAAGGCAAAGCCTGGGGCTTTTTCCACGGCGAATCGGGTGCCTATCCGCTGAGCGGCTGGCTGAAGCAGTACTTGGATGAAGAAAAGGATTTTACCGCCTTCAGCCGCGTGGCTGTCGAGCACCTGCAGAAGCTGATGGAAGAGTCCAACCTGTCCACCGGCGGCCACATCCTGTTTGCCCACTATCAGCAAGGCATGACCGAGTACCTGGCAATCGCCCTGCTGCACCATAGCGAAGGTGTAGCTGTGAATGCCGAGCTCGACGTGACCCCTTCCCGTCACCTCGACCTTGGCCAACTGCACCTGGCAGCACGCATCAACCTGTCGGAGTGGAAGAACAACCAGAACTCCAGGCAGTACATTTCGTTCATCAAGGGCAAGAACGGCAAGAAGGTGTCGGACTACTTCCGCGACTTCATCGGCTGTCAGGAGGGTGTCGACGGCCCGGGCGAAACGCGCACCCTGCTCAAGGCCTTCAGTGATTTCGTTGAAAGTGAAGACCTGCCGGAAGAATCTGCCCGCGAGAAGACCCAGACCCTGGTCGAGTACGCCACCACCCAGACCAAGCTGGGCGAGCCGGTGACACTGGAAGAGCTGTCCAGCCTGATCGACGAGGACCGCCCCAAAGCGTTCTACGACCACATCCGCAACAAGGACTACGGCCTTTCGCCGGAAATCCCGGCGGACAAACGCACCCTCAACCAGTTCCGCCGTTTCACCGGGCGTGCCGAGGGGCTGTCGATCAGCTTCGAGGCACATCTGCTGGGGGACAAGGTGGAATATGACGAAGCGGCGGGGACCTTGATCATCAAGGGGCTGCCGACAACCTTGGTGGATCAGCTGAAGCGCCGCAAGGACTGATTTCCCCCAAGCCGCCAAAGGAGGCAACCAATGCCTCCTTCGCCGACTTGCGCAGCCGTTTCACCAACCGCTCCTGGCGCAGCGCCGCGCTCTTGTCCGGCCACTGCTCCACATACACCAGCGCCTGGGCCGGGCTGGTCTTGAAATAGCGGGCGCCCTGCCCTTTCTGATGCGCGGCAAACCGACGCTGCGGATCATCGCTGACGCCGCAATACAACGAGCCATTGGCTGCCCTTACCAGATAGACGAACCAGGGCTTTCCAACGGCAGGTTCGACAACCTCACTCACCCTGGGCCTGCTGGAATGCGCGCAACCCCTTGAATGCCTGCAGGCGGACCTTGTTCTGCATCAGCGGCGACCACCCCAGCAGCATGCCAGGAACACCCAGCGCTTGCCGCGACCAGCGCCACAGGTCAAAGGTGTCGTCATGCTGGCAAATCAGCCCATCACGAATGACAAAGCGTGCCTGGATATCGTTGACCACAATACGCCCGGTCTGGCTGAACAAGTAGGTAGCCACCCAATGCGCGCTGCCACTGTGCTCATCTGCGCGTATGCTGTCGAATGTCAGGGTGAAGTTCTTGGCGCGGGTGGTGAGCATCCGCCACATATCGCCGGCGTCCTTGCCGCGCAGGGTGCCGAACACCGGGTCGCTGAAAACGATATCGTTGCTGTAGCAGGCCAGCATGGCGTCGGCATCCAGGCGCTGGAAGGCCTGGTAGAAACGGGTGATCAGGGCGCGGTTGGCATCGCTCATGGGGGGCTGGTCCGTCCTAGGTTCGAAAGCTGCACGATAATCTGCCCCGATGGCTTATGCCAGTACCGTCCTCTTGGCGGGTAAGAGGACGGTACTGCAAAACAGGCCTCAGACTTTCTCGCTGGTCACCTGCACATGCAGCGCCCGCCCGGCCCCCAGACCGAACACGATGGCACCGACGCCCAGCACCGCAAAAATCCAGCCCAGGGCCGCCCAGCCGCCAGTCAGGTCATGCACCAGGCCCACCGCAAATGGCCCCATTGAGGCGAGGGTATAACCCACCCCCTGGGCCATGCTCGACAAGTTCGCCGCCACATGGGCATCCTTCGAGCGCAGCACGATCAAGGTCAGCGCCAGGGCAAAGGTACCGCCCTGCCCCAGGCCCAGCACAATGGCCCACCCCCACAACCCGGAAAGTGGCGCATACAGGCAACCGAACAGCCCCGCCAGCGTACCCGACATGACTACCACGATCGCCAGCCGCTGGTCCTTGCCGCGGGTGGCCAGCCAAGGGGCGCTGAGCGAGCTGATCAACTGCACGATTACCGACCCTGACAGCACCAGCCCTGCCTCGGTTGGGCTGAGGCCGCGACCGATCAGGATCGATGGCAACCAGCCGAACACGATGTAAGCCAGTGATGACTGCAGGCCCATGTACAGGGTCACCTGCCAGGCCAGTGGGTCACGCCACAGGCCTCGCACGCGATAGGCTACCTTGTGCAGGCCATGCCCCTGACGGGCCTGTGGCAGCCACACCAGCATGGCCAGCAAGGCCGGCAGCACCCAGAAGCCCAACCCTAGTGCCCAGCTGCCGTCGAAATGCTGGGCCAAAGGAACGGTGGCACCCGCGGCCATGGCAGCGCCCAGGCATAATGCCATGGTGTATACGCCGGTCAGTGTGCCAGCATGCTGCGGAAAGTCGCGCTTGACGATACCCGGCAACAACACGCCGATAATGCCGATGCTGGCCCCCGCCATCAGGCTGCCGAGGAACACCCCGACAGCCCCAAAGGCGCTTCGTACCACGAGGCCAAGTGCCAAGGTGACGAGGATGCCAAGAATCACCCGCTCGCTGCCAAAGCGCCGCGCCAGCACCGGCGCCAAGGGAGCAAACAGGCCCAGGCAGAGCACCGGCAAGGTGGTCAGCAAGCCAGCCTGCGAAGCACTCAGGCCCAGGCCTTCAGATACTTGGCCCAGTACCGGCGCCATGCTCGACAATGCCGGGCGCAGGTTCAAAGCCACCAGCACCAGGCCCAGCAGCAACAGCCAGGGCCGCCGCAACACCACAGCCTGCTGCTGGACCTGCTCGTCGTCAGCTTCAGCGTCGATCAGCAGCTCATCGAGATCCCGCTCGTTCGAGGGGGTATTACGGGTGATGGATTCAGCCATGGCCTTCTCGGTGTCAGGATTCAATGAGGGTACGGCTCAGGCACTTGGCCCGTTCAGCGTCACGTCGCTCGATGGCCTCGAGGATCTGCCCATGCAAGTCGAACGTGGCCTGGCAGCGCGGAACGGTCGCCAGACTGTGTTGCAGCGCGGCAGCCACGACACCGGAAAAGTAACGGTACAACTCGCTTAATGCCGGGTTGTGGGCGGCATCGACCAGCCGCTGGTGGAACACCAGATCGCAAGCCACATAGGCATCGACATCGCCGTGAAAGTGCCCGGCACTGCCTTCAAGGGCATCCCGTAGCGCTTGCAGGTCAGCATCGGTACGGCGCAGAGCCGCCAGGCCGATGGCCTCCACCTCGAGGATATGGCGTGTTTCCCGGGCCTGCTCGGGCGTACATCGGGACATCGCGCGCACCGCCTGCAGCGGGTCCTGGGCAGTGCGCAGGTAGCTGCCGTCGCCCTGGCGAATTTCCACCAGGCCACTGAACGCCAGCACGCGCATGGCCTCACGCACGGTGTTGCGGCTAATGCCCAATTGCAAGGCAAGCTCTGGCTCGGTAGGCAGGCGCTGGCCGACCTGCCAATCGCCCTGCACGATGCATTCGCGCATGCGCTCTACAGCCAACTCCACCAGGGAGCGCTTGCTCAGCTCGGTATTCATGTCACTCAACCAATCATCCGATGAATTTACGCAGCTTACTGGATTGCGGGCAAAAACGTAAACAACCTGATATTTCTGCCAGTTGTGGGCATGACACTTTGTTGCAACCCTCGTTGCGTGCTTTCAAGGATGTGCCTACATGCGACTGGCGAGTTTGCTGTTATTTCTGTTCCTGACCCTGCAGCCAGGCTGTGACACGGCCCGGCACCAGAGCCGCCCTAAAACCTTGCTCATCGGCCTTGACGGCGTGCAATTGCAGCAATACCTGCAACTGGGCGATGCGACCAACCTGAAGCAGCGCCTGTATTACGGCAAGGCCTACACAGGGGGCATCAGTGGTAAAACCAGCGAGCAACCCACCTTGAGCGGCCCTGGCTGGATCACTTTGCTGACCGGCGTGTGGAGCAACAAGCATGGCGTTGAATCGGACGATGACTCGCAACGGGTAAACCCGGCGTTTCCTAGCCTGTTCAAGCGGCTACGCCTGGCATACCCCAATGCCTACCTCTCCAGCATCGTCAACTGGTCACCCATCAACACAGCATTTCTGCTGGAGGACGCCCATGACGCCGATGTACGCGAGAGTGGTTTGTCGGATGAACAGGTGATAGCGCGTACGTTGCAGGTCCTTGGCGACACACCCGCTGATTTCACGTTCATTCAACTGGATGAACCTGACCAAATCGGCCATCACACGGGTTATGGTGAGCGCTATGCACAGGCGTTGCGCAAGGCAGACAGCGAGATCGGACGGCTATTGGACAAGGTAGACCAGCGGCGTCGCATGTTCCCGCAGGAAGATTGGCTGGTGCTCGTCAGTACCAACCATGGCCGGGACTATTGGGGGAAAGGCCATGGCGGCGCTTCGGAGCAGGAAAAGAGCATCTTCATCGCCAGCAACAAACCGTTGAATCAGGAACTGACCGAGCTGAGCATTCCTGTGGAAATGCCTGGACCCGGCAACCTGTACGGGCTACCCGCGCAGACCTCGGTAGCGCCCACGGTGCTGCGCCACATGGGCCTCAAGCTGCAGCCGGAATGGCTATTGGATGGCACGCCTTTACTGGGTGATACCGGCGTACGCAAGGCGCGGGCCGACGAGAACAAAGGATCGCTACGCTGGAACAGCAATGCCAATGGCTATCTGACCATTATCAAGAATGGGCATGTAGTTGCCCAGGTGGCGGCCAGAGACGAGCAATGGACCGACCCTGAGGGCATGGACGAGCAGAACGATTATGTACTGGTGCTTGATGGTACACCGGCGGCAGTGCGCAACAGGCCGGCAGCCAAGCCGTTTGTGATCGAAGACCGCCGCTATTAAGCCCTTGAGAAGCAACAGTTTTGTCGTTCCTCAAGGGCTGGCGCGATCCCCGTAGGAGCGGGTTCACCCGCGAAAGGGCCGGGCCTGCTGGCCAGTTTCCACCCGCCGTTCACCGTTGCCGCCGCTACCGTATTCGCGGGTAAACCCGCTCCTACACGTCAGCTCAACGCATCCAGCAGTGCCTGGTTCATTTCCGGCGTACCGATGGTGATCCGCAGGAACTGGGCAATACGCGGCTGCTTGAAGTGGCGCACGATCACGCCCTGCTCGCGCAAGCGTGCCGCCAGCTCGCCGGCATCCTGCTGCGGGTGACGGGCGAAGATGAAGTTGGCAGCCGACGGCAGTACCTCAAAGCCCTTGGCCTGCAGTTGCCCGACCAGCGCCTCGCGGCTGTCTATCACCTTGCGGCAGGTTTCCTCGAAGTACTCTCGATCGTCGAACGCCACCGCCGCACCGACGATAGCTGCACGGTCCAGCGGATAGGAGTTGAAACTGTTCTTGATCCGCTCCAGCGCCTCGATCAGGTCCGGGTGCCCGACTGCCAGGCCAACTCGCAGCCCCGCCAACGAGCGCGACTTCGACAGCGTCTGGGTAACCAGCAGGTTATCGTAGCGGTCCACCAGGCTGATCGCCGTTTCACCACCGAAATCGATGTAGGCCTCATCCACCACCACCACCGAATCACGGTTGGCCTGCAGCAACTGCTCCACCACCTGCAACGGCATCAGGCAACCGGTCGGCGCATTGGGGTTGGGGAAGATGATGCCCGCGTTAGGCTTTTTGTAGTCCTCGATGCGGATCTGGAACTGCTCATCCAGCGCCACCTGTTCGAAGGCAATGCCGTAAAGGCCGCAGTAGACCGGGTAGAAGCTGTAGCTGATGTCCGGGAACAGCAGGGGCGTATCGTGCTGGAACAGGCCGTGGAAGATGTGCGCCAGCACCTCGTCCGAGCCGTTGCCGACAAACACTTGCGCCGGGGTCACGCCGTAGTACTCGGCCACTGCTTGCTTGAGGCGGTCACCGTTCGGGTCGGGGTACAGGCGCAGGTTATCGTTAAGTTCGCCGCGCATGGCCTCCAGCGCCTTGGGCGATGGGCCATAGGGGTTTTCGTTGGTGTTCAGCTTGACCAGGCGCGCCAGCTTGGGTTGCTCGCCCGGCACGTAAGGCACCAGGTCCTTGACGAAGGGGCTCCAGAATCGACTCATGCTCAGTTCCCCTTGTCTTGGGTCAGGATACGGTATTCGGCACTACGGGCGTGGGCAGTGAGCGACTCGCCTCGGGCGAGGACCGAGGCAGTGTGACCCAGCTCGGACGCGCCCTGCTCGGAGCAGAAGATGATCGACGAACGCTTCTGGAAGTCATACACCCCCAGCGGCGACGAAAAACGCGCGGTACCTGAAGTGGGCAGCACGTGGTTAGGGCCAGCGCAGTAATCGCCCAGCGCTTCGCTGGTGTGGCGGCCCATGAAGATCGCGCCAGCGTGGCGAATGTGTGGCAGCCAGGCTTGCGGGTCGGCCACCGACAGCTCCAGGTGCTCCGGTGCGATGCGGTTGGCCACTTCCATGGCCTGCTGCATATCTCGCACCTGAATCAGCGCACCACGGCCGTTGATCGACTTTTCGATGATATCGGCACGCTCCATGGTTGGCATCAGCTTGTCGATGCTGGCAGCCACGCGATCGAGGAAGGCGGCATCCGGGCTGACCAGAATGGCCTGGGCGTCTTCGTCGTGCTCGGCCTGGGAGAACAGGTCCATGGCGATCCAGTCCGGGTCGGTCTGACCGTCGCACACCACGAGAATTTCCGAGGGGCCGGCGATCATGTCGATGCCTACCTGGCCGAACACGTGGCGTTTGGCGGTGGCAACGTAGATGTTGCCCGGGCCGACGATCTTGTCCACCTGCGGCACGCTTTCAGTGCCGTAGGCCAGCGCAGCCACGGCCTGGGCACCACCGACGGTGAAGACCCGGTCGACACCGGCGATGCAGGCAGCCGCCAGCACCAGCTCGTTGACCTCACCCCGTGGGGTCGGTACCACCATCACCACTTCAGCCACGCCGGCAACCTTGGCCGGGATGGCGTTCATCAGCACCGACGACGGATACGACGCCTTGCCGCCCGGCACATACAGGCCAGCGCGGTCCAACGGGGTGACCTTCTGGCCGAGCACGGTGCCGTCGGCCTCGGTGTACTGCCAGGAATCCTGCTTCTGCCGCTCGTGATAGATGCGCACACGGTTGGCGGCCTTTTCCAGGGCTTCGCGCTGGACCGGAGTGATACGGGTCAGCGCCAGTTCCAGGCGCGCGCGATTGAGGATCAGGTCGTCAATCGACTTGGCGTCAACACCATCGAAGCGCTGGGTGAATTCCACCAGCGCCGCATCACCGCGTTCACGCACGGCCTTGATGATGTCGAGCACGCGCTGATTGACCGCGTCATCGGACACACTTTCCCAGCTCAGCAGATGATCCAGATGTCGGGCGAAATCCGGATCAGCAGCGTTGAGACGGGCAATTGCAGTGGACACGGTCATGGCGAGGGCCTCGTAATATTAGCGAATGCTCAGGCGCCCTAGGGGATTGTGCGAAAAGTGCCTGCGCGACGATCATGCTACGTTAAAAACAGGCTCGGAATGCTCATTTGCAACCAGCAAAGTCGGGCGCGACCCCGGCCGTTCCTCGCCTGTTTTCGTTCTTGCGTGATCGCCGCTCGGCGACTTTTCGCACAATCCCAAGCTACCAGTCCATACGCGCGGGCACCCGAGAAAAATGGCTATGACGCGGATAGACGGGCGCGACAGCGAAGGCCGCGCGCAGCAGGTAGAGCGTTAGCCGCGGTGTCGCGATTCGACCGCTCCGCGCAGCGTCTCGATCAGGCTCTGGATGCGGGCGTGCTGCATTTTCATGGAGGCTTTGTTGACCACCAGGCGCGAGCTGATCGTGGCGATCAGTTCCTGGGGTTCCAGGCCGTTGGCACGCAGGGTGTTACCGGTGTCGACCACGTCGATGATCTTGTCGGCAAGGTTGATCAGCGGTGCCAGCTCCATCGAGCCATACAGCTTGATGATGTCGACCTGGCGACCTTGCTCCGCGTAGTAACGCTTGGCTACGTTGACGAACTTGGTGGCCACGCGCAGGCGCCCCTTGGGCTCGGCTGCGCCGACTACGCCCGCGGTCATCAGCTTGCATTGGGCAATCTGCAGGTCCAGGGGCTCATACAGACCCTGGCCGCCGTACTCCATCAACACGTCCTTGCCGGCCACACCCAGGTCGGCAGCACCATGCTCGACGTAGGTCGGCACGTCGGTGGCACGCACGATCAGCAGACGCACGTCGTCCTGCGTGGTGGGGATGATCAGCTTGCGGCTCTTGTCCGGGTTTTCGGTCGGCACGATGCCGGCCTCGGCCAGCAACGGCAAGGTATCGTCGAGAATACGGCCTTTGGAAAGCGCGATGGTCAACATTGGAACGTCGGTCCTTAAGCGGCTGCTGCCGGCCAGGTCATCGACCTGGCCGCATTCAATTCAAAAGGTGCGTCCTTGCACCCGCGGGGTACTAGCCCGGTACGCGGCGGATTTTCGCGCCGAGCATCTGCAGTTTTTCCTCGATGCACTCGTAACCACGGTCAATGTGGTAGATGCGATCGATCAGGGTATCGCCTTCGGCAACCAGCGCCGACAGCACCAGGCTGGCCGAAGCACGCAGGTCGGTGGCCATGACCGGGGCACCCTTCAGCGCCTTGACGCCAGTGACGATGGCGGTGTTGCCTTCGACCTGGATCTGAGCGCCCATGCGGTGCATTTCGTAAACGTGCATGAAGCGGTTTTCGAAGATGGTCTCGATCACCGCGCCAGTGCCTTCGGCAATGGCATTCAGCGAGATAAACTGCGCCTGCATGTCGGTCGGGAACGCCGGGTACGGGGCGGTACGCAGGTTGACGGCTTTCGGCCGCTTGCCATGCATGTCCAGTTCGATCCAGTCTTCGCCGGTATTGATGTCGGCACCCGCTTCCTTGAGTTTTTCCAGTACGGCTTCAAGGATGGTGGGGTCGGTGTCCTTGACCTTGACGCGGCCACCGGTCACGGCAGCGGCGACCAGGTAGGTACCGGTCTCGATGCGGTCCGGCATCACGCGGTAGTTGGCCGAATCCAGTCGTTCGACACCATCGATGGTGATGGTATCGGTACCTGCGCCCTGAATGTTCCCGCCCATGGCGTTGATGAAGTTGGCCAGGTCGACCACTTCAGGCTCACGCGCGGCGTTCTGCAACACGCTGCGGCCCTTGGCCAAGGCAGCGGCCATCATGATGTTCTCGGTACCGGTCACGCTGACGGTGTCGAAGAAGAAGTGCGCGCCACGCAGGCCGCCTTCAGGCGCCTTGGCCTTGATGTAGCCGCCTTCCACTTCGATCTTCGCCCCCATGGCCTCAAGGCCACGGATGTGCAGATCGACCGGGCGCGAGCCAATGGCGCAACCGCCAGGCAAAGCCACTTCGGCTTCGCCGAAACGGGCAACCATCGGGCCCAGCACCAGGATCGAAGCGCGCATGGTCTTGACCAGCTCATACGGCGCGACCAGGGTCTTGATGGTGCGTGGATCGATTTCCACCGACAGCTTTTCGTCGATTACAGGCTCGATGCCCATGCGCCCGAACAGCTCGATCATGGTGGTGATGTCGTGCAGGTGCGGCAGGTTGCCCACGGTGACCGGGCCATCGGCCAGCAGGGTCGCTGCCAGAATCGGCAGGGCTGCGTTTTTCGCGCCCGAAATGCGGATCTCGCCGTCAAGGCGAGCGCCGCCAGTAATAATCAGTTTGTCCATTGGAGTCTCGCCGCCAAGTTGGCTCAGGTGCGCTCAGCCCAGGCTGCGCTGCTGAAAAATTTCATGGTTACCGCATGGATGCTGCCATTGGCGATCCACGGATTCAGGTGAGCATAGATCGCCTGCTGGCGTTTGACCGGACTCAGGCCAGCCAACTCGTCGCTGATCACGTTCAACTGGAAGTTGCAGCCTTCGCCTTCAACTTCGACCCGGGAACCCGGCAATTTCTCTTCAAGGAAGCTCTTAACTTCTACGGCCTGCATGCTCAACCTCAATCGGCGCCCGATGCGCACGGGTCGGCCATCATACAAAAAAGCCCCTCGCCTGCGAAGCCCAACGAAGTCTTCGCTGACCGAGGGGCCATCATCCGTGCCTGGCCACTAGCTTGCCAGCACTTCATCGAGATCATAGACCTCGGCAATTTCCCGCATGTCGTCGGGCATGCTACGCACCTCGCACGCCTTGCCGGTGGCCTGAGCATCACGAATGTACGCAAGCAACAGCGACAGGCCGACACTCGACGACTTCTCGACAGCCGAGCAATCAAGCACCAGTCGCGGCTCGCGCGAGCCATCGATCAGCACCTTGCCCTGCTTGCGCAAGGCCGGGCCGCTGCGGTAATCCAGCACGCCAGCCAGACGCAGCACGCCCGGCTCGGCCATGCTTACAGCAGCCTCGCTCATTTGACGCTCTTCTCTGGCGAGTTGTCAGCAGTCTGCTTGGCCTTGGCCACTTCGCCGGCCCAGCCGTCGATGGTCTTGTCCAGGTCGTTGCCGTTGCGCTGCATGGCATCGGCGAACTGGTCACGGAACAGCTTGCCGATGTTGATGCCGTTGACGATCACGTTACGCACCTTCCACTCGCCACCAATGTTCTCCAGGGTGTACTGCACGGGGTACACGGCACCGTTGTTGCCGGTGACCTTCATGCCGACGCTGGCGCGCTTGCCGTCATCGGCCTTAGCCGGGTCGACGGTGATGCCCTGGTTGTTGTACTCAAGCAAGGCATTGCCATAGAACTGCATCAGGCTGCGCTTGAAGTTCTCCTGGAAGCGCTGCATCTGCTCCGGGGTCGCCTTGCGCGAGTACTTCACGGTCATGATGCTGCGCGAGATACCGTCAGCATCCACCACCGGGCCAAGAATGCGGTTGAGCGAGTCATAGAAGGCGTTGGGGTTGGACTTGTACTGCTCCTTGTTGGCCTTGAGGTCGCCGAGCAGTTCATTGGTGGTGCCCTGAACCACTTCGTGCGGTGTCTGCGCAGCCAGGGCCAGCAGGGGGAAGGCCGCCAGTAGCACTAGCAGGCCACGTCGCAGGATCGAAATCATGGATACTCCTTAATTAGCCGGTTGCGCTTCTTTCGGTTCCTTGCCAACAGAGTTGAGCAGGAACTTGCCAATCAGATCCTCCAGCACCAGTGCCGACTGAGTGTCATGGATGGTTGAACCATCCTTGAGGACATCGTCTTCACCGCCCACGCTGATGCCGATGTACTTCTCACCAAGCAAACCGGCGGTCAGGATCGAGGCAGTGGAGTCGGTCGGCAGGTTATCGACCGACTTGTCCAGCTGCAACGTCACCCGACCGGTGTAGGAATCACGGTCCAGATCGATGGCGGTGACCTTGCCGATGGTCACACCGGCCATGGTCACTTTAGCTCTGACCGTCAAACCGGCGATATTGTCGAAGTACGCATAAACTTTATAGGTATCAGTGGTCGGGCTGGCCGACAGCCCGCTGACACGCAGGGCCAGCAGCAGCAGCGCCAGGATCCCGGCCAGGAGGAACAGGCCGACACCGATTTCCAGGGTGCGGTTTTGCATCAGAAATCTCCAAACATCAAGGCGGTCAGAATAAAGTCCAGACCCAGCACTGCCAACGAGGCATAGACCACGGTCTTGGTGGTTGCACGACTGATCCCTTCTGAAGTGGGCTCACAGTCGTACCCCTGGAATACGGCGATCCAGGTCGAGACGAAAGCAAATACCAGGCTCTTGACCAGCCCGTTGAGCACGTCGTCAGTGAACGAAACACTGTTCTGCATGTTGGCCCAGAACGAACCCTCGTAGACGCCCAGCCAGTCCACCGCCACCCACGAGCCACCCCAGATACCGACCACGCTGAAGATCAGCGCCAGCAGCGGCAGCGAGATGAAACCTGCCCACAGGCGTGGAGCAACGATGTACTTGAGCGGATCGACACCGATCATTTCCAGGCTCGACAACTGCTCGGTGGACTTCATGTTGCCGATTTCGGCGGTCAGCGCGGATCCGGCACGACCGGCAAACAGCAACGCCGTTACCACCGGGCCAAGTTCACGCAGCAGGGTCAGGGCGACCATTTGCCCTACCGCCTGCTCCGAGCCGTACTTGGTCAGAATGCTGTAACCCTGCAGCGCCAGCACCATGCCGATGAACACCCCGGACACGACGACGATCGCCAGTGACAGCACGCCCACCGAGTACAACTGCTTGGTCAGCAGCTGGAAGCCGCCGCCAATGCCGCCGCGACCGACCAGCGCATGGAACAGGAACAGGCACGAACGCCCGAGCACGGCCAGCACGTCGATTGCCGACCGGCCCAGCAGGCGGACACGTTCGAGTAAGGATTTTCTGCGCATCAACGCGCCCCCAGCAGGTCGGCGCGGTAATCAGGCGCGGGAAAGTGGAAGGGAACCGGGCCATCCGGGTCGCCTTTCATGAATTGGCGGATCCGTGGATTGTCCGAGCCCATCAGCTCATCAGGCGTCCCCTGGCCCAGCACCTGGCCGTCACCTACCACGTAGATGTAATCGGCGATGCTGGCGGTTTCTGCCAGGTCATGGGAAACCACGATGCTGGTGATGCCCAGGGCATCGTTGAGCAGGCGAATCAGGCGCACCAGTACCCCCATGGCGATCGGGTCCTGGCCGACGAACGGTTCGTCGTACATGAGGATCTGCGGGTCCAGGGCAATCGCCCGGGCCAGCGCCACGCGGCGCTTCATGCCACCGGACAGCTCATCGGGCATCAGGTCGATGGCACCGCGCAGCCCCACGGCCTGCAGCTTCATCAGCACGATGTCACGGATCATTTCGTCCGACAGCTGAGTATGCACGCGCAGCGGGAACGCGACGTTCTCGAACACATCGAGGTCGGTGAACAACGCGCCGCTCTGGAACAGCACGCCCATCTGCTTGCGGGCGTCGAACAGGTCGCTGCGCGACAGCGTCGGCAGGTTCTGGCCGGCCACCCATACTTCACCGCTGGAGGGACGCAGTTGCGCCCCCATCAGGCGGAGCAACGTGGTCTTGCCGCAACCCGATGGTCCCATGATGCCGGTGACCTTGCCGCGCGGGATGCGGATGTCGACGTTGCTGAAAATGCTGCGCGAACCACGTTTGAAGGTTACACCCTTCAACTCGACCGCGTAGGCGCTATCCACACTCATCTAGACTCCTTGCTAATGCAGCCTCGTCCTAGTGGACGCCGGCCTCCATCTGGAAGGCACACACATCCCGGCAGGCCGAATAGCGGCGAACTATAGCACCGCTGACAGCGCCGCCCCAAGGCCGGGCAAGCAGTCGTTCAGCACCGGGACAGGCTTTGGTGGTATTCGCTACAGCAATCGAGGAGGTGAGGGTTTTCATCATTGCGCGTATAATCGTCGCCTTTTCCTCAGGCATTGCTTTTTCGACATGAGCCAATCCAGCGAGCTGATCCAATCCGCCCAACGCACCCTGCGCCTGGAACTCGAGGCCGTAGAGGCCCTTTTGGCGCGCATCGACGACAATTTCGTCAAAGCCTGCGAACTGATTCTGACCAGCAAGGGCCGGGTCGTCGTGGTCGGCATGGGCAAGTCCGGGCACATCGGCAACAAGATCGCCGCCACCTTGGCCAGCACCGGTACGCCAGCGTTTTTCGTCCACCCGGCCGAGGCCAGCCATGGCGACATGGGCATGATCACGCGCGATGATGTCATCCTTGCCTTGTCCAATTCCGGCAGCACAGCCGAAATCGTCACCCTGCTGCCATTGATCAAACGCCTGGGCATCAAGCTGGTCAGCCTGACCGGCAACCCGGACTCGCCCCTGGCCCAGGCCGCCGAGGTCAACCTCGACGCCCGCGTCGAGCAAGAGGCCTGCCCGCTGAACCTCGCCCCTACCTCCTCTACCACGGCATCGCTGGTGCTGGGTGACTGCCTGGCCATCGCCCTGCTCGAGGCCCGCGGCTTCACCGCTGAAGACTTTGCCTTCTCGCACCCGGGTGGTGCACTGGGCCGCCGCCTTTTGCTCAAGGTCGAGAACGTGATGCACAGCGGCAACGAGTTGCCCCAGGTTGCCCGCGGCACCCTGCTCAAAGAGGCACTGCTCGAAATGTCCCGTAAGGGCCTGGGCATGACCGTGATCGTCGAAGCCGACGGCACGCTGGCCGGGGTATTCACAGACGGCGACCTGCGCCGCAGCCTGGACCGCAACATCGACATACACACCACTCTGATCGACCAGGTGATGACCGTGCACGGAAAAACGGCCCGCGCCGAAATGCTCGCTGCCGAAGCCCTGAAGATCATGGAAGACCACAAGATCGGCGCGCTGGTGGTGGTAGACCGCGAGGGCCGCCCGACCGGCGCCCTGAACATGCACGACCTGCTGCGCGCCGGTGTAATGTAAGGAGCGATGGAATGAATCAGGACCTCATGCAACGGGGCAAAGCCGTCAAGCTGGCAGTGTTCGATGTGGATGGCGTGCTCACCGACGGGCGCCTGTACTTCCTCGAAGACGGCAGTGAGTTCAAGACGTTCAACACCCTCGACGGCCAGGGCATCAAGATGCTCATGGCCTCGGGCGTGACCACCGCGATCATCAGCGGGCGCAAAACCCCTGTAGTCGAGCGCCGGGCGAAGAACCTCGGCATCCCGCACCTGTACCAGGGCCGCGAGGACAAAGTGGTCGTGCTTGACGGCCTGCTTGCGGAGCTGGGCCTGAGCTATGATCAAGTAGCCTACCTGGGCGATGACCTGCCCGACCTGCCGGTCATTCGCCGGGTGGCATTGGGCATGGCCGTGGCCAACGCCGCACCGTTTGTTCGCCAGCACGCCCACGGCGTGACTCAGGCGCGCGGTGGCGAAGGCGCAGCCCGTGAATTCTGCGAACTGATCATGCAGGCCCAGGGCACCCTGGACGCTGCCAACGCCAATTACCTGTAAGGCTGCCCATGTTCAGCAAGAAAGCCCGCACTATTGCGCTGCTAGCAGTGATTACCGCCCTGCTGGCGGCGGTCGGCTACTGGAATGTCAGCCCGGAAAGCTTCCTCGACAAGCCGGTGGCCAAGGTAGACGAAAGCGCCATCGACTACTATGCGATCAACGCCCACAGTGTGCAGTTCCTGCCTGACGGCAAGCTGCAGTACGAAATGACCGCCGACAAGGTCGAGCATCTCAAGGCCAGCGAAATCACGTTGCTGACTACGCCGGATCTGCACATGTACCGCGGCACCGAATACCCGTGGCACGTGCAGAGCACCCGTGCCGAGGTCAATCCGGACGGCACCGAGGTCGAACTGATCGACAACGTACGGATTGCGCGCACCGACGAAAAGCAGCGTGAAACCATCATTACCAGTTCACGCATGACCGTGTTCCCGCAGAAGCAATATGCGCAGACCGAGCAAGCCGTTAGAATCGACGGCGCCGGTGGCACAACTACGGGCAAAGGAATGAAAGCGTATTTGAAAGAAAGCAGGATGGACCTGCTCTCTAACGTAAGAGGACAGTATGAGGCTCGTTAAAACTCTCCCCCTTTTGCTCAGCCTGAGCGCAGCACTGGGAAGCGCGAGCGCCTTCGCACTGCCGAATGACCGTGATCAGCCGATCCGCATCCAGGCCGACCAGGCTCACCTGGATGACAAGCAAGGCGTGGCCACCTATACCGGTGACGTGATCATCACCCAAGGTTCGATGATGATCAAAGGCAACACCGTGACCATCACCCGCTCCGCCTCCGGCGACATCGATGTGGTGACCTCGGTGGGCAACCTGGCCTACTTCGAGCAGCAGCAGAGCGCAGCCAAGCCGGACAAGATGAAAGGCTGGGGCGTGACCATCCAGTACCAGGCGCAGAAGGACCTGGTAATTCTCACCGACCGCGCCAAGGTCGAGAACGAAGGCAACACCACCGAAGGCGAAAAGATCGTCTACAACACCCAGACCCAGGTGGCGACCGCCGGTCGCGGTAGCAACGTGACAACACCACGTCAGCGTATCGACATGGTGATCCAGCCCAAGAAGAAGGCCGAGTAAATGGCAACCCTCAAAGCCCAGCACCTGGCAAAGAGCTACAAGGGGCGGCATGTAGTACGTGATGTCAGCCTGTCGATCGACAGCGGCCAGATCGTCGGCCTGCTCGGCCCCAACGGCGCCGGCAAGACCACTTGCTTCTACATGATTGTCGGGCTGGTCCAGGCCGAACAGGGCCGAGTACTGATCGACAACCTCGATGTGAGCCACCAGCCCATGCACGGCCGCGCCCGCGCCGGCATCGGCTACCTGCCGCAGGAGGCCTCGATCTTCCGCAAGCTGTCGGTAGCCGACAACATCATGGCCATCCTCGAGACCCGCAAGGATCTCGACCGGGACGGCCGCCGCAAAGAGCTGGAAAGCCTGCTGCAGGAGTTCCACATCAGCCACATCCGCGACAACCTCGGCATGAGCCTGTCCGGTGGCGAACGCCGCCGCGTCGAGATTGCCCGCGCCCTGGCGACAGCGCCCAAGTTCATCCTGCTGGACGAACCGTTCGCCGGTGTCGACCCGATTTCGGTTGGCGACATCAAGCAGATCATCCACCACCTCAAGGCCAAGGGTATCGGTGTACTGATTACCGACCACAACGTGCGTGAAACGCTGGATATCTGCGAAACCGCTTACATCGTCAACGATGGCCGACTGATCGCTGAAGGCGACGCAGAAACCATCCTGGCAAACGATCTGGTCAAAGAAGTTTACCTGGGCCATGAGTTCCGCCTCTGACCCGGCAAGCGCCTGAAGTACTGGCTAACAGCCGTGAGACTGCGGGTAAAGTTGTTACGGTACTCTAGGCAAACGCTACAATTTAAGGCATAAAACTTGCTTGATCTGGCGCTCCGGCGCCCTCGTGTAGTGGATGGCGCATGCGCGCCGGCGAACAAGGTATTAAGCCCCTGCCATGAAACCATCGCTCGTCCTAAAAATGGGCCAGCAACTGACGATGACTCCTCAGTTGCAACAGGCCATCCGCCTGCTCCAGCTCTCAACCCTGGACCTCCAACAGGAAATCCAGGAAGCGCTGGAGTCGAACCCGATGCTCGAACGTCAGGAAGACGGCGAAGACTTCGACAACAGCGACCCGATGGCCGACAACGCCGAGAACAAGCCGGCCGCCGAAGTTCAGGACAACAGCTTCCAGGAAAGCGCCGTCAGCGCCGACAACCTGGAAGACGGTGAGTGGAGCGAGCGCATCCCCAACGAGCTCCCGGTCGATACCGCCTGGGAAGACATCTACCAGACCAGCGCCAGCAGCCTGCCGAGCAACGATGACGACGAGTGGGACTTCACCACACGCACATCGGCCGGCGAGAGCCTGCAAAGCCACCTGCTGTGGCAGTTGAACCTGGCGCCGATGTCCGACACCGACCGCTTGATTGCCGTCACCCTGATCGACAGCATCAACGGGCAGGGCTACCTGGAAGACACCCTCGAAGAAATCTGCGCCGGTTTCGACCCGGAGCTGGATATCGAGCTGGACGAGGTCGAAGCAGTACTGCACCGCATCCAGCAGTTCGAGCCGGCTGGCGTCGGTGCTCGCAACCTCGGCGAATGCCTGTTGCTGCAACTGCGCCAACTGCCCGCTACAACCCCGTGGATGACCGAAGCCAAGCGTCTGGTCACCGATTTCATCGACCTGCTCGGCAGCCGTGACTACAGCCAGCTGATGCGGCGGATGAAAATCAAGGAAGACGAGCTGCGCCAGGTCATCGAACTGGTGCAAAGCCTTAACCCGCGCCCTGGTTCGCAGATCGAGTCCAGCGAGCCCGAGTACGTGGTGCCCGACGTCATCGTGCGCAAGGACAGCGACCGTTGGCTGGTAGAGCTGAACCAGGAAGCCATCCCACGCCTGCGCGTCAACCCGCAGTACGCCGGCTTCGTGCGACGTGCCGACACCAGCGCCGACAACACCTTCATGCGCAACCAGCTACAGGAAGCGCGCTGGTTCATCAAGAGCCTGCAAAGCCGTAACGAAACCCTGATGAAGGTGGCCACGCAGATCGTCGAGCACCAGCGCGGCTTCCTCGACCACGGCGACGAAGCGATGAAGCCGTTGGTACTGCATGACATTGCCGAAGCAGTAGGCATGCACGAATCGACCATCTCGCGGGTTACCACGCAGAAATACATGCACACCCCGCGCGGTATCTACGAACTGAAATACTTTTTCTCCAGCCATGTCAGCACCTCCGAAGGCGGAGAATGCTCGTCCACGGCGATCCGCGCGATCATCAAGAAACTGGTTGCGGCGGAAAATCAGAAAAAGCCATTGAGTGACAGCAAGATCGCTGGTTTACTGGAGGCACAAGGCATCCAGGTAGCCCGTCGCACCGTCGCCAAGTACCGCGAGTCCCTCGGCATCGCACCGTCGAGCGAACGCAAGCGACTGATGTAGCCCCTGAGATGAGCCACAGCGTTTTCGTGGCAGGTGCAAGACCTGCCTCTTTATGCACGGGCAACAAAGGAGAAGCTGTATGCAAGTCAATATCAGTGGACAGCATGTAGAAGTCACCCAGCCACTGCGCGATTACGTGCTTGAAAAGCTCGCCCGCGTGGAGAGTCACTTCGACAAGATCACCAACGTGCAGGTAATCATGAAAGTCGAGAAGCTTCAGCAGAAGGTCGAGGCGACCCTGCAGATTCCCGGCGGCGAAGTGGTAGCCAACGCCGAACACGAAGACATGTATGCAGCGATCGATGCCTTGGCCGACAAGCTCGACCGCCAACTGAAAAAACACAAGGAAAAACAGCAAAGCCTGCTGCAAGGTGCAGCTGCCCGCTGATCCCCCTCATCCATGATCCGACTTGAAACCATCCTGACCCCCGGCCGTTCCCTCGTGAACGTGCCGGGCGGCAGCAAGAAGCGCGCCCTGGAAAAGGTCGCCACTGTCATCGCCGACCAAGTGCCAGAACTGGAGATGCAGGACGTCTTCGAAAAACTGGTAGCCCGGGAAAAGCTCGGCTCTACCGGATTCGGCAATGGCATCGCCATCCCGCACTGCCGCCTTGAAGGATGCTCAGCTCCAGTCAGCGCTCTGCTGCACCTGGAAGCCCCTATTGATTACGACGCCATCGATGGCGCGCCAGTGGACCTGCTGTTTGTGCTGCTGGTGCCCGAAGCGGCCACCGATGCCCATCTTGAGCTATTGCGTCAGATCGCCAGCATGCTCGATCGCAAGGAGGTTCGTGATCGGCTGCGCGCGGCCACCAGCAATGAGGCTCTGTTCCAGGTTGTCCTGGACGTACAGAACGAGCACTGAACATGCGCCTGATCATCGTCAGCGGCCGGTCCGGCTCCGGCAAGAGCACCGCCCTCGATGTCCTGGAAGACAGCGGTTTTTATTGCATCGACAATCTGCCCGCTGGGCTGCTGCCGCAGTTGGCGGAAAATGCACTGATCAACACCGATTTGCTGCAGCCCAAGGTGGCGGTGTCAATCGATGCGCGCAACCTGCCCAGCCACCTGATACGCTTCCCTGAACTGCTTGAAGAAGCCCGCGCCCGGCACATCCAGTGCGACGTGTTGTACCTGGATGCCGATGAAGAGGTCCTTCTCAAACGTTTCTCGGAAACCCGCCGGCGACACCCTCTGACCAACGCCAACCGCTCGCTCGCGGAAGCGATTCGCGTGGAAAGCGAGTTGTTGGGACCCATTGCCGACCTGGCCGACCTGAAGATCGACACCACCAACCTGAACCTGTACCAGTTGCGTGACTCGATCAAGCTGCGCCTGCTCAACCAGCCCGAGCCTGGCACAGCGTTTCTGGTCGAGTCGTTCGGTTTCAAGCGGGGAATGCCGGTTGACGCCGACCTGGTTTTTGACGTGCGCTGCCTGCCCAACCCCTACTGGAAGCCAGAACTGCGTGAGCACTCGGGCCTCGATCAACCCGTGATCGACTACCTGGCTGCACAAGCGGATGTCGAAGACATGTACAACGACATCTCCAGCTACCTGCTCAAATGGTTGCCCCGCTTCGCTGCCAGCAACCGCGCCTACGTAACCATCGCCATCGGCTGCACTGGCGGCCATCACCGTTCGGTGTACATCACCGAGCGCCTTGGTCGACAGCTGCAGCAAACCCTGAAAAACGTCCAGGTCCGCCATCGCGACCTCTAGCCCAAGGATCCGCCCCACGATGCCCGCCCGCGAAATCACCATCATCAACAAGCTGGGTCTGCATGCCCGGGCGGCAGCCAAGTTCGTCGGGGTGGCCGGCCGCTTCCCCTGCCAGGTACGGGTTGGCCGCGCCCCGGACAAGCTGGTGGATGGCAAGAGCATCATGGCGGTGATGATGCTGGCAGCAGGCAAAGGCACCCAGGTGCACCTGCATACCGAGGGCGAGCAGGACAGCGACGCCATGGACGCACTGGTCGAGCTGATCAACAACTTCTTTGACGAAGGCGAATAGACCTCGCACACCTGCGCTTGCACAATGTCAGGACATCGCGGCATCCATCACCATCATCAGACAGAAGCCTGTACACAGCCTAAAGCTCGCCAAGAGCGCATACCGGTCCGACTCACTTCAGGGCTTCGAGGTAGCGACGCTCGACTTCCACCCAGTCAATGACGTTGTAGAAGGCACCGATGTATTCCGGGCGACGATTCTGGTACTTGAGGTAGTACGCGTGTTCCCACACGTCCAGGCCCAGGATCGGCACATTGCCGTGCATCAGCGGGCTGTCCTGGTTGCCGCTGCTCTCCACCACCAACATTTTTTGCGGCGTTACGCTGAGCCAGGCCCAACCGCTGCCGAAGCGGGTCAACGCGGCTTTGGTGAAACCCTCCTTGAAAGCCTCGAAACCGCCAAGTTGGGCAGTGACAGCTTGCGCCAGCAGACCCACGGGCTCGCCACCGCCCTGAGGTGACATGACAGTCCAGAACAGGCCGTGGTTGGCGTGCCCGCCGCCGTGGTTGGTCACAGCGCCACGCAGGTCTTCCGGCAGTTGCTTGACGGCAGCGATCAGTTTTTCCACCGGCCATTCGGCCCACTTGGTACCTTCAACGGCGGCATTGAGCCCGTTGACATAAGTCTGGTGATGCTTGGTGTGGTGGATTTCCATTGTCTGGGCATCAATGTGTGGCTCCAGCGCGTCGTAGGCGTATGGCAATGCAGGCAAGGTATGGTGCATGTCAGTGAATTCCGTAGGCATGGGTTCTGGGCGGTGACGCAGTGTCAGATACCCCCGGCGGTGAGCTTTTCCGGGTCCAGCAGCGCTTCAAGCTGATCGCGGGACAGATCGGTGTGCTCCAGCGCCACATCAATGATTGGGCGCCCCTGCTTGTAGGCGGTCTTGGCGATTTCGGCGGCCTTGAGGTAACCGATGATCGGATTCAACGCAGTGACCAGGATCGGGTTGCGCGCGAGGGCTTCCTTGAGTTTGTCTTCGTTGACCTTGAAGCTGGCGATGGCTTTGTCGGCCAGCAAGCGGCTGACATTGGCCATCAGCTCGATGCTTTCCAGCAGGTTGCGAGCGATCACCGGCAGCATCACGTTCAGCTCGAAGTTACCGGCCTGGCCCGCGACGGCGATGGTCGCGTCGTTGCCAATCACTTGGGCGGCGACCATGGCAGTGGCCTCCGGGATCACCGGGTTGACCTTGCCTGGCATGATCGAAGAGCCCGGCTGCAGAGCTTGCAGCTCGATTTCGCCCAAACCGGCCAGCGGGCCGGAGTTCATCCAGCGCAGATCGTTGGCGATCTTCATCAGCGCCACGGCGGTGGTCTTGAGCTGGCCAGACAAAGCCACGGCCGTGTCCTGCGAGCCGATCAGGGCGAACAGGTTCTGGCCGGGCGTAAACTCGATCTTGGTCAGGCCACTGAGCTGGCGAGCGAAACCGACAGCGAACTGCGGATGGGCATTGATGCCGGTACCCACGGCGGTTCCGCCCTGGGCCAGCGCCTGCAAGTGCGGCAGCATCGCTTCGATGTGCGCCTTGGCAGCATTGATCTGCGCAGCCCAGCCATCCAGCACTTGGCTCATGCGCACCGGCATCGCGTCCATCAGGTGAGTACGACCGGTCTTCACGTACTGATGTACTTGTGCCGACTTGACCTCGATCACCTGCACCAAGTGCGTCAGGGCTGGCAGCAACTGCTCGTGCAGGGCCAGCGCAGCGCTGACGTGGATGGTGGTCGGGATGATGTCATTGCTGCTCTGGCCACAGTTGACGTGGTCATTGGCATTGACCGCCTCACCCAGTACATGGGAAGCCAGGGTGGCGATAACCTCGTTGGCGTTCATGTTCGAACTGGTGCCAGAGCCGGTCTGGAACACATCGACAGGGAAGTGCTGGATGAAATCCTCGGCCAGCAGTCGCTCAACCGCCTTGACGATAGCCTGACCCTGCCCGGCAGAAAGTTGCGCCAGTTCGACGTTGGCCTTGGCCGCAGCGGCCTTGGCCAGCAACAAGGCACGAATGAACTGTGCCGGCATACGCTGGCCGCTGATCGGGAAGTTGTCGACCGCGCGCTGGGTCTGGGCGCCGTAAAGGGCCTGAACCGGCACCTGCAGCTCACCCATGCTGTCACGCTCGATACGGGTATCACTCATCATCAAATCCTTGCATCAGTTCATCGGGAGAAATCGAAGGCAGCAGGCGGCAATTGGCCAACTGCAAGGCGTAGGGCTGCCAGCGCTGGTTCTGTTCCTGACGGTCGAGGTTGCGCAGGTCCAACAGAGGACGCCATGCCTGATCCAGGCACAGGCAACGCCAATGCCAAGGCAGCATGCGATCACAGGCGGTATCCAGCAGCAGGCGAAACGCTGTCAGCGCCACCGTCCAAGACGAGGTTTCGGTGCAGCACACCAGATAGCGGCCTTCGGCCAGGTAATGCTCGATCAGGCGCGGCTCGTCGGGCTCGAGCGCACAGCGAATACGCCGGCTGAGCCAGCGCCAGTTTTCCAGGTAGGGCAGTTCGCGGAGGACGGGTTTCATGAACATCATCGCCGAGTTAACGGATAATGATATTGATTATTAAATGACAACCATAATCATTACAAGAGGGGATGATGAAACAAAAAACCCGGCGCAAGGGCCGGGTCTTAGGATTTGCAGAAAAAGTTTAGAGCCTGTAGCAGCCCGTTCGCGGGCTAACGATCAGCTACCAGCAACGGTCATGCGCTCAATCAGCACCGAGCCCGTATGGATATTGCTGCGGGTTTCAAGATCGCTGCCAATCGCGACAATCTGCTGGAACATGTCTTTCATGTTTCCGGCGATGGTGACTTCCTGCACGGCATGCTGGATCTCGCCATTTTCGACCCAGAACCCCGCCGCACCACGGGAATAGTCCCCCGTCACCATGTTCAAGCCATGCCCCATCAGCTCGGTCACCAGCAGCCCGCGGCCCATGCGGCGAATCAGCGCGGCCTGATCTTCGATACCGTGGCTGACGAACAGGTTGTGCACGCCACCGGAATTGGCCGTACTTGGCAAACCCAGCTTGCGCCCGGAATAGGTACCCAGCAAGTACGACACCAGCTCGCCTTTGTCGACAAACGGTTTGGCATAGGTGGCCAGGCCATCACCGTCGAACGCGGCGCTGCCCAACGCACGCGGAATATGCGGACGCTCGTCCAGGGTCAGCCAGGAAGGGAACAGACGCTGACCAATGGTACCCTCCAGGAACGACGACTTGCGGTAGAGGTTGCCGCCGGAAATGGCCGACAGGAAGCTACCGAACAGACCACCGGCCAATTCGGCCGAGAACAGCACCGGTACCTCGCAAGTCGGCACCGGCCGGGCGCCAAGGCGGCTGGCAGCACGCTGGGCAGCGCGCACGCCGATGCTGCGCGGGTCGGCCAGCAGGTTGCCCTGGCGGTTCACGTCGTACCAGTAGTCACGCTGCATCTGCCCGTCGCCTTCGGCAATCATCACGCAGCTCAGGCTGTGGCGGGTCGAGGCGTAGCCACCGATGAACCCATGGCTGTTGCCATACACGCGGCAGCCCTGGTGGGTATTGAGGGTGGTGCCATCAGCGTTGAGGATGCGCGGGTCGGCGTCGAACGCCGCCGCCTCGCAGGCCAGGGCCATTTCAATGGCCTTCTCGGGCTCGATATCCCAGTCGTGGTACAGGTCCAGATCAGGGATTTCACGCGCCATCAGCGCCGCGTCGGCCAAGCCCGAGCATTCATCCTCGGAGGTATGCCTGGCAATTGCCAGCGCTGCGGCGACAGTCTCGCGAATCGCCTCCGCGCCACTGGCAGAGGTGCTGGCCGAACCTTTACGCTGGCCGACATAGAGGGTGATACCAAAGCCCTGGTCGCGGTTGAACTCGACCGTTTCGACCTCCCGCTGGCGTACGGTGGTGGACAGCCCCTGCTCCAGCGACACCGCCACTTCGCAGGCACTGGCCCCCTGACGACGCGCCTCGGCGATGATCGCCTCGACCTGTTCCTGCAATGCTGGCAAGTCTTTCGGACCTACGCTCTGGACTGCACTCATGGTTCTCTCCACTCAAATTCTGCGTACGGCTTGGGGTCATTCTACGACCGGGCCGGACAAGCGGCCCCCGACTGGTTATCATGGCGGCGATTTCTAGCGGACTGCCACCATGGTTGATTCAAACGACGACGCCTTCGACGGCGAAAAAAGCAAAACCCAGATCAAGCGCGAACTCCATGCGCTGGTCGAACTCGGCGAGCGGCTTACCACGCTCAAGGCCGATACCTTGGCGCGCCTGCCATTGACCGACGAGCTGCGCAAGGCACTGGCCGAAGCCAGCAAGCACACCGCTCATGGCGCCCGTAAACGCCACATGTCGTTCGTCGGCAAGCTCATGCGCGTGCAAGACCTCGATGCCATCCACGCCCTGCTCGAGCAGATGGACAGCTCGACTCGCCAGTACAACGAACGCTTCCACAGTTTGGAGCGCTGGCGTGACCGGTTGATCGACGGTAACGACGAAGACCTCGAGCGCTTCGTCAACGAGTACCCCGACACCGACCGCCAGCAGTTGCGCTCGCTGGTGCGCCATGCCCAGCACGAGAAGGCGCGGAACAAACCGCCTGCCGCCGCGCGCAAGGTGTTCAAGTACATTCGCGACCTCGACGAGTTGCAGCGCGGGCTACGCTGACAGGCTGGGCCGCTGTGGGAGTGGGCATCGCCACTCCCACAACGGTTCCCGAAACCATCAAGCCCCGGTACCGCCCACGGTAATCGCATCCAGTTTCAAGGTAGGTTGGCCCACCCCGACCGGCACCGACTGCCCGTCCTTGCCGCACGTCCCTACCCCGCTGTCCAGTGCCAGGTCGTTACCGACCATCGAAACCCGGCTCATCGCCTCCGGACCATTGCCGATCAGGGTTGCGCCCTTCACCGGCGCGGTAATCTTGCCGTCTTCGATCAGGTAGGCCTCACTCGTGGAGAACACGAACTTGCCGCTGGTGATATCCACCTGCCCACCACCGAGGTTGGCGCAGTAGATACCCTTCTTCACCGACGCGATGATCTCCTGCGGGTCGCTTTCGCCGGCACGCATGTAGGTGTTGGTCATGCGTGGCATCGGCAGGTGCGCGTAGGATTCACGACGGCCGTTACCGGTCACAGCCATGCCCATCAGGCGCGCGTTCAGCTTGTCCTGCATGTAACCCTTGAGCACGCCATTCTCGATCAGCGTGGTGCATTCGGTCGGGGTGCCTTCGTCATCCACGCTCAGAGAACCGCGGCGGCCTTCGAGGGTGCCATCGTCGACGATGGTGCACAGGCTCGACGCCACCTTCTCGCCAATCCGGCCGCTGAACGCCGAACTGCCCTTGCGGTTGAAGTCACCTTCCAGGCCGTGGCCGACCGCTTCATGCAGCAGCACGCCCGACCAGCCCGAGCCCAGCACCACCGGCAAGGTACCGGCCGGTGCCGGTATCGCTTCCAGGTTGACCAGGGCCTGGCGCAACGCCTCGCGGGCATACCCCATGACCCGCTCTTCGGTGAAGAAACGGTAGTCGGTACGGCCGCCACCGCCCTGTCCGCCACGTTCGCGACGGCCATTCTGCTCGACGATGACGCTGACATTGAAGCGCACCAGCGGGCGTACGTCGGCAGCCAGGCTGCCATCGGCCGCAGCAATCAGGATGCGTTCCCAGACCCCGGCCATGCTCACGCTGACTTGCTGAATGCGCGGGTCCAGAGCACGGGTGGCGGCATCGACACGCTTAAGCAGCTCGACCTTTTCGGCACGGCTGAGCACGTCCAACGGGTTGTCCGCGGTATACAGGGCGGCCACCTCCTGACTGCGGAAAGCTTGCACCCTGCCGTTTTGCCCGGCACGGGAAATCGAACGGGCGGCACGGGCTGCCGAGGTAAGCGCTTCAAGGTTGATCGCGTTGCTGTAGGCGAAGCCGGTTTTTTCGCCGGACTGGGCACGCACGCCCACGCCCTGGTCGAGGTTGAAGCTGCCCTCTTTGACGATGCCGTCTTCCAGCGCCCAGGTTTCCGAGATCTGGCCCTGGAAGTACAGGTCGGCGGCGTCGATGCCGGGGCCAGCCAACTCACCCAGCACGCTCTGCAGGCTGTCCAGGGTCAAGCCGCCTGGGGCCAGGAGCTGCTCACTGACGGTGGATAACATCTGGCTCATAGTCACTCCGAGGTGTGCGCAGGCCGCAACGCGCCCTGCGAAAAAAAGCGCCGGTGCGATACCACCGGCATGCGCGTCCGAATGGACACTTGTTCTTCAATGTCGCGCTCGGCAAGCAGTACCGCTTCACCTTGCGCCTGTTCTGCGAGAATGCGTCCCCAAGGGTCGACGATCATCGCATGGCCATGGGTTTCCCGTGGGCCAGGGTGGGCGCCGCCCTGTGCCGCAGCCAGCAGATAACACTGGGTTTCGATGGCCCGGGCTCGCACCAGCACCTCCCAATGTGCTGCGCCGGTCACTGCAGTAAAAGCAGCCGGTGCGGTGATCAGCTCCGCGCCGGCGGCGCGCAGCGCGCTGTACAGTTCGGGAAAGCGCAGGTCGTAGCACACGCTAAGCCCAAGCCGCCCGACCGGCGTATCAGCCACCACCACCTGAGCACCCTGCGCGTAGTCATCCGACTCGCGGTAGCGGCCCCGGTTGTCGGCCACATCCACGTCAAACAGGTGCAGCTTGTCATACCGTGCCACCACCTCGCCGTGTTCATCGATCAACAGCGAGCACGCATGGGCCTTGGCATCGGGCTGGCCGACCGGTGGCAATGGCAAGGTACCGGCAACAATCCATAACTTGAGGTCGCGGGCGGTGCGTTTCAACCATGGCAGAATAGGCCCTTCCCCCAAGGCCTCGGCACGGCCGATGGCAGCAGCGTCCTTGCGCCCCATGGCGGCAAAGTTTTCCGGCAGCACCGCCAACCGTGCGCCGCCGGACGCGGCCTGCTCCAACAGGGCACCGGCACGCTGCAGGTTGGACTGCAGGTCGTCCTGGCTGACCATCTGGATTACCGCTGCCTTCATGGGTACTCCTAGCGGGATTTTTCGAAAGGTTTCACAAATGTGATTCTAGGCTCTTTCCATGGCCCTTCGACACGGTAGTGCACGCTGGCAAAGCGTGACACGCGGTCACCGATCAGCCGATCGACCAGGAACAGTGCGCCGCCCACAGCTGGCGCGCCGACGATCAACGCAGCCAGCGGCAGGTTGTTGGTCACCGGCAGGCTCACCTGCAGGTCGGCATCGACACGGTCGCTGACCATGTCCAGCGTGCCGTCGAGCTCGAAGTTGCTCGACGGGCCGGTCACGGTAATCGGTTTGCGGGTTACGTAGACGCCACTACTGGCCACCAGCAAGCCCTTGACCCGGTCATAGGCCAGGCCCTTGTCAAACAGGTCGGAAAAGTCCAGACGCAGGCGACGGCCAATCGAGTTGAAGTTGAGCAGGCCGAACACCCGCAGTGCCTGTGCACTGCCTTCGACCTCGACGAACTGGCCGGTGCGCAGCGCTGCATCCAGGCTGCCCGAGAAGCGTTTCAGGCCCACCGCGGCCGGCGAACCCGGCCAGCGGCCATCCACATCCAGGCGGAAGTCGCGGCTGGTCACAGTCGGGGCAAAGCCCCAGGCTTTGAGCACATCCGCCAGGTTCTTGCCATCAAGGCGCCCTTTGTACCAACTGCTGGTTTTGCCCGTTTCACCCTCCCAGCCACCACCGCCATCAATGCGCAACCCCTTGAGGTCGAGGTCGATATCACTGGCCTTGACGCCACGTGCGGTCGGCCGCAGCTTGATCGAGGCGCTGCCGTAAAGATCGTCACCTCGATAAAGCTTGTCGATGCTCAGGTCCAGTGCCGGGACTTTGCGCGGATCGAACGAGGACAGCGGGTCGGGCCCGTCTTCAGCCTGCTGTTCAGCGGCGCTGGCGGCAGGCAGGCGCAAGGTCTGCATGCGCACGACCATGGGCGCGCCCTTGGCATCCGGTACGCGTGCGTTACCGATGACCTCCTTGCTGTCGAGGCGCAAATCCCAGGCTGGCCCGGCCCGGGCCAGGCGAACTACGGCCTGGTTCAGGTCCATGCCGAAGGCTTTCAACTGGCCGATGCTCAGGTCGACGCTTTGCAAGTTCTGCCGCGCGCTGCCACCCGGGTCGTCGCCAGCAAGCTGGGCAGCCTTTTCCTGCCAAGGGGCCAGGTCCAGGGTCTCCAGGCGCCCGCGCACCCTCAGCCCCTGGCTGACAGGTACCCGGGCGTCGCCTGTACCCAGCACCAGCTCGCCACGGCCCTGCGTCAACTTTTCGGCCGGTGCAGCATAGGCAAAGCGGGCAAGGTCGGCGTAGGCGGCATCGAATTGCCGCTCCGGGCCCTGAAGGCTCATGTTGAAACGGCTGTCACGGGTATCTGCTGCCGCTTTGCCGAACGGAGCCGGCAAGTCGATGGCCAAGCCCTTGAGGCTGGAAGTGACACTCAGGCGGTTGTCCCGGCTCCCCAGACTGAGCTGCAACTGATACGGCAGGTCACCGGATGCCGGCAAAGCCTGGTTGAATTGCAGCCAGTCAGTCAGCGTCTTGAGCGATACCTGGCCATTGGCATTGATGCGGGTCTGCATCTGCCCAGCCTGACCTTCAGCGGTGATTCGAGCCGTTACCGGCTTGCCGAAGGCCTGTAGGCTGATGCCCTTGCCACTCAGGCCCTTGTCGAAGTCGAAGCTGAAGTCGCCCTTCAGGCGGTTCAACTCCAGGCTCGGCGGGGCAACCTTCAGGCGCGCGTCACTGGTGGCGAAGTCCACCTGCACTTTTGGGCGCTGCCCATGGGTCAGCGGGATATCGAGCTTGACCTTGCCCTTCAGCGGCCCCTCACCTTCCCAGCCGGCAAAAATCTCACCGGTGCCGATGGGCGCTTCCTTGAGAATCTTCAGGCCATCACCCAGGCTACCGTCGAAGTCGCCGTCCAGATAAAGGTGACTGTGCTGGTCACCGTCAACATGCGGGATATCGACTTTCACATCGCTGACCTTGGTGTCGAGCAGCACGCCTCGCCGGGCCATGATGCGCACGCCACTGTCCTCGATGAACACATCGCCATCCACATGCTGCACCTGTGGCCAACCAGGCTGGAAGTCCAGGGCGGCGTCGTGCACCTTGAAGAACAGGCTGATGCTGCGCGCTTCCGGCGCTGCGCCATGGTTCAGCGAGCCCTGATACTGGAAATAACCCTCGTCCACGGCACCTTTGACGATAGCGCTGCGCAGCCATTCGTCGAGTGCCGGGCTGAGCACTTCGGGCAGGTACTTGGCGGTATAACGGCCATCGCCTTCGGTCAGGCCGACGCGCAGGTCCATGTAGTCCTCGCGGCCCTCCTCGAACAACAGGCGAATCAGGAAGTCACCGGCGATCTTGCCCTCTTCGCCCAGCACCTTGAGGTAGGGCGCAACCAGGGTGAAACCGTCTTTGTCCAAAGTCCAGGTCAGGCGCGCATTCGCCTTCTGGTAGTGCCAGGGCTTGGCGAAGATCGGGTACAGATGCAGCATGAACGCATCGGTATCCAGGCGCAGCTCGCCATGGCCCAGATCACCCCTGATGCTGCCACTGACGTTACCGGCCGCCGGGGCGTTGTGATAAGCATCGAAGCCTACTTTCTCCAGGTTGGCTGCAAACTGCAGGCGCTGGTCACCCTCGGCCTTGGGCCTGGCCTCGAGGCGCACATTGCGCAACGTACCGGTTACCTTCAAGCCATCGACCACATCCTTTACCTTGTCCGGAAGCGGTGCCAGGGCATCGATCAACGGGGTCAGCGGTGTGAGGTCGAGGCGGTCCGCCTGTAACTGCCAGCTTTCATCGGCTGCGTTCTGGCCAGGGCGCTGCTGCAACTGCAGGTGAGACTCCCAGCGAGCCTTACCGAGGTCCATGGCCAACGAGTCGACGACTACGTCGAAGCCTTGCTCCCGCCGCTGGAACCACGCACCAAAAGCCAGATTATTCAGGTTGGCAGCCTTGCGCCCGGCATAGGCGCCCTCCAGCCTGGGAGCATTGAGCCGTACGACGGCCCGTTGCAACTGTCCCTTGCCCCAGTTGACCCAGAACTCACCGCCTGCCCGCAGGGTATCAGCATGCCACTGCCCCAACACCCGGGGCGGCAGCCAATGTGCCCAGTCACTTTGCGGCAGGCTCAAATAGGCTTCTACCTCGCCATCGCGCCAAGCTTCGGCCGACATATGGCTGTTCAGGCTCAGCGCCAGGGGCTGGCCGTCGGGCAGGGTGGCACGCAGGTCCAAGGCCTGGCGTGTGGCACCGGCCTGCACGCCGGCACTCACATAAGTCAGGGTCAGCGGGTCGCGCTGCCAGGGGTGCAGGGTGACCAGACTGTCGAACACATCGATGCGCCCCAGCTGGCGCAAGCGCTGCAGCAGGTCGGCAGGGTCCAGCGGTGCATCGTCCTTTTTAGGCAGGCCTTCGAGGCTCCAGGCGCCCTGCTCGTTCTCGCGAAGGATCAGTTGCAGCCCGCCCAGCTGAATACGCGCCAGGCGCACTTCGCGGGCGGTGAGGCTGGCCCAGATGTCGGGCACCACCATGACCTCGTCCAGCCGCAGCGCCTTGGCGCCTTCGCCCAATTGCAGGTCGCGCACCCGCAACACGGGGGCCAGTCCGCTCCAGTGCCCTTCCAGGGCACCGACATGCACGGGCAGGCCCAGCGCCTGCTCGGCCTTGCTTTCTACATCGGCACGGTACTCGGCTACCAGCGGCACCAGTTCACGGCCAAGGCTGACATATAGCGCTACCAATACTGTCAGCAGGGCACATATGCCCAACCCCCAGCGGGTCAGAGCGACAAGAACGCGGTTCAGACGTCCCATGGCCATGGCCCTCCAAGTCGTTTATCCATGATGGCCGGTACTGCCGGCTTTGCCAGCCCGACGACGCAGTGGCGTGTTTCAGAAGGCCTCAGAGCAGCACCACGTCGTATTGTTCCTGCGAATACATCGACTCGACCTGGAAGCGAATGGTTCGACCGATGAAGGCCTCCAGTTCCGCCACGTTGCCTGATTCTTCATCCAGCAGGCGGTCGACCACCTTCTGGTTGGCCAGCACACGGTAGCCTTCAGCCTGATAGGCACGGGCCTCCCGCAGGATCTCGCGGAATATTTCGTAACAGATGGTCTCGGGTGTTTTCAGCTTGCCGCGGCCCTGACAGGCCAGGCACGGCTCGCAAAGCACCTGCTCCAGGCTTTCCCGCGTGCGCTTGCGGGTCATCTGCACCAGGCCCAACTCGGTGATGCCAATGATGTTGGTCTTGGCATGATCGCGCTCCAGCTGTTTTTCCAGGGTACGCAGTACCTGGCGCTGGTGATCTTCGTCTTCCATGTCGATGAAGTCGATGATGATGATGCCGCCAATGTTGCGCAGGCGCAGTTGTCGGGCGATGGCGGTAGCGGCCTCGAGGTTGGTCTTGAAGATGGTTTCTTCGAGGTTGCGGTGGCCGACGAAAGCCCCGGTGTTGACATCAATGGTGGTCATCGCTTCGGCCGGGTCGACCACCAGATAGCCGCCGGACTTCAACGGCACCTTGCGCTCAAGGGCCCGCTGGATCTCGTCTTCGACGCCGTACAGGTCAAAGATCGGGCGCTCGCCCGGGTAATGTTCGAGGCGGTCGGCAATTTCCGGCATCAACTCGCCGACGAACTGTGTAGTCTTCTGGAAGGTTTCCCGCGAGTCGATGCGGATCTTCTCGATCTTCGGGTTGACCAGGTCGCGCAGGGTACGCAGGGCCAGGCCAAGGTCTTCGTAAATGACCGTGGGCGCGCCGCAGGTCTTGATCTGGGTGCCAATTTGCTCCCACAGGCGGCGCAGGTAGCGAATGTCCTGCAAGATCTCCTCGGCACGCGCACCTTCGGCGGCGGTGCGCAGGATGAAGCCGCCGGCATCCTTGATGTTCTCGCTATCCATGCAGTCGCTGACCACCTGCTTGAGGCGATCACGCTCGGCTTCGTCCTCGATTTTCAGCGAAATACCGACATGACTGCTGCGCGGCATGTACACCAGGTAGCGCGACGGAATTGATAGCTGAGTGGTCAGGCGCGCACCCTTGGTGCCGATCGGGTCCTTGGTCACCTGCACCACCAGGGCCTGCCCTTCGTGTACCAGTGCGGTGATGTTCTCTACCGCCGAGCCTTCACGCTGGGAAATTTCCGAGGCATGGATAAACGCAGCGCGCTCAAGGCCGATGTCGACGAAGGCCGCCTGCATGCCTGGCAGCACACGCACCACCTTGCCCTTGTAGATATTACCGACGATGCCACGGCGCTGGGTGCGCTCGACGTGCACTTCCTGCAGCACCCCGTTTTCCACCACCGCCACACGTGACTCCATCGGGGTGATGTTGATCAGGATCTCTTCACTCATGGCAGGCTCTCGTCAAAGGTTCTTTCTAATGATGGATGGCGTATGCACTGCTGGCTACTGCGGGTTTGTTACCTCTGGCGTATGCGCGGGCGATTGCCAGCAGGCAATGCCGAACTGGCCAAGCAAATCCGCCGTTTCACAGAGCGGCAAGCCGACCACCGCCGAGTAGCTGCCAGAGAGGCCGGTGACGAACACCGCACCCAACCCCTGGACGGCATAGCCGCCTGCCTTGTCGACCGGCTCGCCGCTGGCCCAGTAGCGCTGCGCTTCATCGGTACTGATGGCGCGAAAGCGCACCTTGCTGGTAACGCAAAAACTGTGCACCCGCTGGCCATCGTCCAGGGCAACAGCGGTCAGCACCTGATGCTCGCGGCCCGACAGGTCAGCCAGCATGGCCAAGGCATCTTCGCGGTTTTCCGGTTTGCCGAGAATACGACCATCGAGCACCACGGCAGTGTCTGCGCCGAGCACTACAGCCGGCCCGTCGACACGGGCCAGGCCGGCGGCGGCCTTTGCCCGGGCCAGGCGTTCGACGTAGGCAGGGGCGCTTTCGCTGGGCAGCGGAGATTCATCGACGGGGGCATTGATGACAATGAATGGCACGCCGATCTGCGTCAGCAGTTCACGACGACGGGGCGAGCCGGAAGCCAGGTATAGCGGGGTCATGCAGACATCTCCCTGTCAGCGGCACATTGCCGTCAGTTGATATGCAAGCGTCGACGCAGGTCGCGCAAGGCAAAGCTGATCCACGGCCAGAGCAAGGCACTGATTACCGCCGACCAAACCAGCGCCAAGGTGGGCAGGCGGTTGCCGGTCAGTGCGCTGAGCCATAGCTGGATCAACTGGGCGATGCCAAAGATCACCAGAATGACCAGGCTTTGCTGCCACATGGGGAACATGCGCAGACGCTGCTGCAGGGACAGCACCAGAAAGGTGATGAGGGTAAGGACCAGCGCATTCTGCCCCAGCAGGGTGCCATACAGCACGTCCTCGGCCAGGCCCAGCACGAATGCCGTGGTCATGCCGACTTTGTTCGGCACGGCAAGGGTCCAGAACGACACCAGCAAGGCCAGCCACATGGGCCGGAACACCTCCATGAACTGCGGCATGGGAGAAACACTGAGCAGCAGGCCGATGGCGAAAGTAAGCCAGATGATCCAGCCGTTGTTGCGGCGTGATGCAGCCATCATTGCCTCCGGGGTTGAGCGGGTGCGGCCGGCGTGGCAGGTGCAGCAGCCGGGGCTGCGGGCTGCGCGACCGGAGTGACCGGAGCTGCCGGTGCGACCGCCGCGGCCGGCGTACCAGCGGCTGGCGCAACCTGATCACCGGTAGCGGCCGGCTGACCAGCAGGTGCAGCCCCCTTGCGGTCAGCCTCCTCCTGAGCAATGGCGGCATCGGTGGCGCGCTGCTCCGGGCTACGCCGGTCACTGAACACCAGCAACATATAGCGGCTGCGGTTAAGCGCGGCGGTGGGGATGGCGCGGACGATGGCAAAGGGCTGGCCGGAATCGTGGATCACTTCGTTGACCGTGGCCACCGGGTAACCGGCAGGAAAGCGCTGCCCCATGCCGGAACTGACCAGCAGGTCGCCTTCCTTGATGTCGGCAGTGTCGGCCACATGGCGCAACTCCAGGCGCTCCGGGTTGCCAGTGCCGCTGGCAATGGCACGCAGACCGTTGCGGTTGACCTGCACCGGAATGCTGTGGGTGGTATCGGTCAGCAGCAGCACCCGCGCGGTGTAGGGCATCAACTCTACGACCTGGCCCATCAGGCCGCGGGCGTCGAGCACCGGCTGGCCCAGAAAAACACCATCACGCTCACCCTTGTTGATCAGAATGCGGTGGGTAAACGGGTTGGGGTCGACACCGATCAGCTCGGCCACTTCGACCTTTTCGTTGACCAGCGCCGAAGAGTTGAGCAACTCGCGCAGCCGCACGTTCTGCTCGGTCAGGGCCGCCAGCTTCTGCAGGCGCCCCTGCAGCAGCAGGGCTTCAGTCTTGAGCTTCTCGTTTTCGGCAATCAGCTCGGTGCGGCTACCGAACTGGCCGGCCACACCTTGCCAGGCACGCTGCGGCAAATCGGTGATCCAGTACGACTCCATCAGCACCAGGCCCATCTGGCTGCGCACGGGCTTGAGCACGTCAAAGCGCGCGTCGACAACCATCAACGCGACTGACATCACCACCAGAACGAGCAGGCGAACGCCCAGCGAAGGGCCCTTGGAGAAAAGCGGTTTAATGGGCCGTTCCTCGTGGACGACTCAGGAGGTCATTGGACATGGGACAACGCACCAGCCTGGTTGCGGATTGACGGTTACGGCGCCCCAAACGGGCACCAGCGCAGCACATACAGGTAGCACTGTGCGTACTACCTGTAAACCGGGCGCTCGTGAACAGCAAGCGTGATCACTCGCTGGAGAGCAGGTCCATCGCGTGCTTGTCCATCATTTCCAGGGCGCGACCGCCGCCACGGGCGACGCAGGTCAGCGGGTCCTCGGCAACGATTACCGGCAGGCCGGTTTCCTGGGCCAGCAGTTTGTCGAGGTCACGCAGCAGCGCACCACCACCGGTCAGCACCAGGCCGCGCTCGGCGATGTCCGAAGCAAGCTCCGGCGGCGATTGCTCGAGGGCGCTCTTGACCGCCTGGACGATGGTCGCCAGCGATTCCTGCAGCGCTTCGAGCACTTCGTTGGAGTTCAGGGTGAAGGCACGCGGTACGCCTTCGGCCAGGTTACGACCACGTACGTCGACTTCACGTACTTCGCCACCTGGGTAGGCAGTACCGATTTCCTGCTTGATACGCTCGGCGGTGGATTCGCCGATCAAGCTGCCGTAGTTGCGGCGCACGTAGGTAACGATGGCTTCGTCGAAGCGGTCACCGCCCACACGGACGGACTCGGCATAGACCACGCCGTTCAGCGAGATCAGGGCGATTTCAGTGGTACCACCACCGATATCGACGACCATGGAACCGCGGGCCTCTTCAACCGGCAGCCCTGCACCGATGGCAGCGGCCATCGGCTCTTCGATCAGGAACACTTCACGGGCACCCGCACCGAGGGCCGACTCGCGGATGGCGCGACGCTCGACCTGGGTCGACTTGCACGGCACGCAGATCAGCACGCGCGGGCTTGGCTGCAGGAAGCTGTTCTCGTGAACCTTGTTGATAAAATATTGCAACATTTTTTCGCAGACGCTGAAGTCGGCGATGACGCCGTCTTTCATCGGACGAATGGCTGCAATGTTGCCAGGCGTACGGCCCAGCATGCGTTTGGCTTCGGTACCGACGGCGACGACGCTTTTCTGGTTGCCATGGGTACGGATGGCAACAACCGAGGGCTCATTCAGGACGATACCGCGCTCACGCACGTAAATAAGGGTGTTGGCAGTACCCAGGTCGATAGAAAGATCGCTGGAAAACATGCCACGCAGTTTCTTGAACATGGGAAAGTGACCCTGGGGAAAGCGTGGGTAAAAAAGTGCGGCAAACTCTAACAATGGCAGGGATTTTGGGCAAGGAGCCAATATGTTAAATTGGCTGTTTTTCCGAGCACGCCAGCAGAATTTCGCGGCCGTTAGACCGCCAGAAAGCTGACATGTTCCTCACTGCGGACCCAAATTCCGTTCTTTGTTTCCCTTGGAGATCCTCATGGCGCTTGAACGCTGCGACGTGGAAAAGATCGCCCATCTGGCCCGCCTGGGCCTGAATGATGGCGAACTGCCACGCATTACTGACGCCCTGAACAGCATTCTCGGCCTGGTCGACCAGATGCAAGCGGTCGATACCACTGGCATCGAGCCCCTGGCCCACCCGCTGGAGGCCAGCCAGCGCCTGCGTCCCGACCAAGTCACCGAAAGCAACCAGCGCGACGCCTACCAGGCCATTGCGCCGTCGACCGAAAGCGGTCTGTACCTGGTTCCCAAAGTCATCGAGTAAGGGATAGAGCCTGCCATGCATCAATTGACCCTGGCCGAGATCGCCCGCGGACTCGCCGACAAATCGTTTTCTTCCGAAGAGCTGACTGGCGCGCTGCTGGCGCGCATCAAACAGCTCGACCCACAGATCAACAGCTTCATCAGCATCATCGACGACCTGGCCCTGGGCCAGGCGCGTGCCGCCGATGCCCGGCGCGCCGCTGGCGAAACCGGCGCGCTGCTGGGTGCACCGATCGCCCACAAAGACCTGTTCTGCACCAACGGCGTACGCACCAGCTGCGGCTCGAAGATGCTCGACAACTTCAACGCGCCCTATGACGCCACGGTGGTCGCCAAGCTGGCCGAAGCCGGCATGGTCACCCTGGGCAAGACCAACATGGACGAGTTCGCCATGGGTTCGGCCAACGAATCCAGCCATTACGGCGCGGTGAAAAACCCATGGAACCTCGAGCACGTTCCGGGCGGCTCGTCCGGTGGTTCGGCCGCTGCAGTGGCCGCGCGCCTGCTGCCCGCCACCACGGGCACCGACACCGGCGGCTCGATCCGCCAACCCGCGGCACTGACCAACCTCACCGGCCTCAAGCCAACGTACGGTCGTGTGTCACGCTGGGGCATGATCGCCTACGCCTCCAGCCTCGACCAAGGCGGCCCGCTGGCCCGCACCGCCGAGGACTGCGCGCTGCTGCTGCAAGGCATGGCCGGCTTTGATGCCAAGGATTCCACCAGCATCGAAGAACCGGTGCCGGACTACAGCGCCAGCCTGAACGCTTCGTTGCAGGGCCTGCGCATCGGCCTGCCGAAAGAGTACTTCGGCGCCGGCCTCGACCCCCGCATCGCCGACCTGGTCCAGGCCAGCGTCAAAGAGCTGGAAAAGCTCGGTGCAGTGGTAAAGGAAATCAGCCTGCCGAACATGCAGCATGCCATTCCGGCCTACTACGTGATCGCCCCGGCTGAAGCCTCTTCCAACCTGTCGCGTTTCGACGGCGTACGCTTCGGCTACCGCTGCGAAGAGCCCAAAGACCTCACCGACCTGTACAAGCGCTCACGCGGCGAAGGCTTCGGCGCTGAAGTACAGCGCCGCATCATGGTCGGGACCTACGCCCTGTCGGCCGGTTACTACGACGCCTACTACGTGAAGGCGCAGCAAATCCGCCGCCTGATCAAGAACGACTTCATGGCCGCCTTCAACGATGTCGACCTGATTCTCGGCCCGACCACGCCAAACCCGGCCTGGAAGCTTGGCGCCAAGAGCAGCGACCCGGTTGCCGCGTATCTCGAAGACGTCTACACCATCACCGCCAACCTGGCGGGCCTGCCAGGCCTGTCGATGCCTGCGGGCTTCGTCGACGGCCTGCCGGTCGGCGTGCAGCTGCTGGCGCCGTACTTCCAGGAAGGCCGCCTGCTTAACGTCGCGCACCGCTACCAGCAGGTGACCGACTGGCACACCCGCGCCCCCAACGGCTTCTGAGGAATTCACACATGCAATGGGAAGTTGTGATCGGGCTGGAAATTCACACTCAGCTCGCCACCCAGTCGAAGATCTTCTCCGGCAGCGCTACCACCTTTGGCTCCGAGCCGAATACTCAGGCCAGCCTGGTTGACCTGGGCATGCCCGGTGTACTGCCGGTGCTGAACGAGGAAGCCGTGCGCATGGCGTGCATGTTCGGCCTGGCCATCGATGCCGAGATCGGCAAGCGCAACGTGTTCGCACGAAAAAACTACTTCTACCCGGACCTGCCCAAGGGCTACCAGATCAGCCAGATGGACCTGCCGATCGTCGGCAAGGGCCACCTGGACATCGCGCTGGAAGACGGCACCATCAAGCGCATCGGCGTAACTCGCGCGCACCTTGAAGAGGACGCCGGCAAGAGCCTGCACGAAGACTTCAGCGGTTCCACCGGTATCGACCTGAACCGTGCCGGCACCCCGCTGCTGGAAATCGTCTCCGAGCCTGACATGCGCAGCGCCAAGGAAGCCGTCGCCTACGTCAAGGCGATCCACGCGCTGGTGCGCTACCTGGGCATCTGCGACGGCAACATGGCCGAAGGTTCGCTGCGCTGCGACTGCAACGTATCGATCCGCCCGAAAGGCCAGACCGAGTTCGGCACTCGCTGCGAAATCAAGAACGTCAACTCGTTCCGCTTCATCGAGCGCGCGATCAACAGCGAAATCCAGCGCCAGATCGACCTGATCGAAGACGGTGGCAAAGTGGTGCAGGAGACCCGCCTGTACGACCCGAACCGTGACGAAACCCGCTCCATGCGCAGCAAAGAGGAAGCTAACGACTACCGTTACTTCCCCGATCCGGACCTGCTGCCGGTGGTCATCGAGGACAGCTTCCTCGAAACCATCCGCGCCGGCCTGCCGGAACTGCCCCCACAGAAGGTCGAGCGTTTCCAGAGCCAGTACGGCCTGTCGGCCTACGACGCCAACGTATTGGCTTCTAGCCGCGAACAGGCAGACTACTTCGAAGAAGTGGTGAAGATCGGGGGGGATGCCAAGCTGGCGGCCAACTGGGTCATGGTCGAACTGGGCAGCCTGCTGAACAAGCTGGGTGTCGAAATCGATCAGGCGCCGGTCAGCGCCGCGCAGCTGGGCGGCATGCTGCTGCGCATTCGTGACAACACCATCAGCGGCAAGATTGCCAAGACCGTGTTCGAGGCCATGGCCGCCGGTGAAGGCGATGCTGACAGCATCATCGAGAGCAAAGGCCTGAAACAGGTTACCGACACCGGGGCGATCGACAAGATGCTCGACGAAATGCTGGCAGCCAATGCCGAGCAGGTCGAACAGTATCGTGCAGCCGATGAGGCCAAGCGCGGCAAGATGTTCGGCTTCTTCGTCGGCCAGGCCATGAAAGCCTCCAAAGGCAAGGCCAACCCGGGGCAGGTGAACCAATTGCTCAAGGCCAAGCTCGAAGGGTGATGATTTTCCCCCTGTAATGCTGCGAGGGCTTCGCCCTCGTTCGCGGCTGAAGCCGCTCCTACACAAGCCAACGCTTCGCCTGTAGGAGCGGGTTTACCCGCGAATGGCCGCACCGGAGAGCACCTGACTTGCTAAAACGATCCCTCGGCACCCTCGCCCTGTTTTCTTTCCTGGCCGGCTGCGCCAGCCATGACATCGACCCCCGCGGTTACGACCAAACGGGCACCGCTTCCTACTACGGGTCGCGCCACCACGGTAAACGCACCGCCAGTGGCGAACCGTTCAACCAGCACGGCCTTACCGCCGCCCACCGCAGCCTGCCTTTCGGCACGCGTGTACTGGTCACCAACATGGCCAACCAGCGCAGTGTGGTGGTACGTATCAACGACCGTGGCCCGCACACCCGCGGCCGCCTGATCGACCTGTCTCGCGCAGCAGCAGAAAAAATCGGCATGCTCCGTAGCGGAACAGCGCGCGTGCGGGTACAAGGGCTTAGCGACTGACGCGACAGGAGTCCGACCATTTTCGACCTGGCCACCCTTCCCACTTTTAGCCTGCTGCAAATGGGCGTTGCCCTGCTGTTGCTGGTCGGCGGCGCCGAGTTACTGGTGCGCTCCGCTTTGCGCCTGGCGCAACGCCTGCATGTTCGTCCGCTGATCATAGGCCTGAGCCTGGTGGCCTTCGGCAGCACCGCGCCACAATTGACCGTCAGCCTCCAGGCTGCCTACCAGGGCGCGCCGGATGTGGCAGTAGGCAGCGTGATAGGCAGCAACATCTTCAACGTACTGGTCATTCTCGGCCTGGCCGCACTGATCATCCCGCTGCGGGTGTCACGCCAGCTGGTGCGCCTGGACATTCCATTGATGATCGTCGCCAGCGGGCTGGTGTATGCACTGTCCGCCAATGCCCGCCTGGGCAGGGTTGAAGGGGCACTGTTATTGCTTGGGCTGGCCGGTTACCTGGCCATGCTCTGGCACCAGTCGCGCCACTACGCACGCACCTACCCTGCCCCGGACGCCGCCAGGTCAGGTGCCGGGCGCTTCTGGGCAGGTACGCTGCTGCAGGTACTGGTCGGCCTTGGCCTGCTGAGCCTGGCGGGCCACTTGTTACTGGAAGCTGCCATCGAGGTGGCCACCGACCTGGGCCTGTCCGAGCGCATCATCGGCCTGACGGTGGTTGCCATCTGCACCTCCCTGCCGGAACTGGCCGCTGCGCTGATCGCCGCCTTGCGTGGCGAACGGGAGATCGCGGTGGGCACGGTGATCGGCAGCAACCTGTTCAACCTGCTGGCCGTATTGGGCCTGACCGCACTGATCACCCCGGAGCCACTGTCGATTTCGCCTAACGCGCTGTCTTTCGATCTGCCTGTAATGCTCGGCGTTGCCGTACTGAGCCTGCCAGTGTTCTATTCCGGTTACCGCATCACTCGCGCCGAAGGCCTGGTGTTTCTTTGCCTGTACCTGGCCTACGGCCTTCATGTGGCGGCTTTTACCATGGGTATGCCGCTGGCTGGCCGCCTGGAGCGATTGATGCTGTTCTATGTACTGCCGGTGCTCGCCACAGTGCTGCTGTACACCACCGTGCGTGCCTGGCGGAGGCAGCATTGAGGGGCATGGAAGTGGCACGCGTCAGGGCCGCCAGACGCATGCCTTTAGGCTTTCATCGCCTGTGAGATCGAGCGCCGCGCGGGCGGCGCTCGATCTCACAGACGCCGAAAACCTAACGGCATACCCCTTACGAACAAACCCGATCAGCCCTTGGCCTGGCGCGCCTTCTTCATCTTGAAGGCGAGCCACAGCACAGCGATCCATGCCGGGATCAGCATTACCGAGATGCGAATTGGCGGCGTCAGGTACATCACCACCAGGATCAGCACAATGAATGCCAGGCACAGGTAGTTGGTCAGTGGGTGCCCCAGGCTTTTGTAGAAAGGGGTGATCCCGGCAGCCAACTTGGCCTTGCGGAACTTCAGGTGGGTGATACTGATGCTCGCCCAGTTGATTACCAGCGCAGACACCGCCAACGCCATCAGCAAGCCAAAGGCCCCACCCGGCATCAGGTAGTTGATCAGCACGCACAGGCCGGTCGCAAAGGCCGAGACGCCCAGCGCGGTCAGCGGCACACCGCTACGGCTTACCTTCAGCAACTGACGCGGCGCATCGCCCTGGCTAGCCAGGCCGAACAGCATACGGCTATTGGCGTACACACAGCTGTTGTACACCGAGAGCGCAGCCGTCAACACCACGATATTGAGGATGGTCGCCACCAGGTCGCTGTCCAGTTCGTGGAAGATCATCACGAACGGGCTGCCGCCCTGCACCACCTTCTGCCAAGGGTACAGCGACAACAGCACTGCCAAGGCACCGATGTAGAAAATCAGGATGCGGTACACCACCTGGTTGGTGGCCTTGGGGATGCTCTGGCGCGGGTTGTCAGCCTCGGCAGCCGTGATGCCGACCAGCTCCAGGCCACCGAACGAGAACATGATCACCGCCAGGGCCATTACCAGACCCGTGACGCCGTTAGGGAAGAAGCCGCCGTACTGCCACAGGTTGGCCACGCTGGCATCCGGGCCACCATGACCGCTGCCCAGCAACCAGGCACCAAAGCCGATCATGCTGACGATCGCTACCACCTTGACCAGGGCGAACCAGAACTCCATCTCGCCATAGACCTTTACCTGGGTCAGGTTGATCAGGTTGATCACCACGAAGAAGATCGCCGCCGTGGCCCAGGTGGGGAAGTCCGGCCACCAGTACTGCACGTAGATACCGACCGCCGTCAGCTCGGCCATGCCGACCAGCACGTACACCACCCAGTAATTCCAGCCTGAGACAAAGCCGGCAAACTCGCTCCAGTATTGGTGGGCGAAGTGGCTGAAGCTGCCGGCGACCGGCTCTTCCACCACCATTTCGCCCAGCTGGCGCATGATCAGGAAGGCCATCAGGCCGGCGATGGCGTAGCCCAGCAACACGGAGGGGCCGGCCAACTGAATGGTCTGGGCAATGCCCAGGAACAAGCCGGTACCGATGGCCCCGCCCAGCGCGATCAGCTGGATATGGCGATTCTTCAGCCCGCGCTGTAACCGCTCGGGCGTGCTCTGGTCTTGCATGAAGTGTCCTTTAGCTCAGTGAGGCAGTGTTGTTGCTGTTATTTGCAGTCAAGGATCTAGATCCATCCGCCCCACTGCAAGATGAAAATACCAATGTTGGTGGTGATCGCCGCCATTAGCGTGGTAATCACGATGATCGACGCGGCCAGTTCATGATTGCCGTTGGCCGCCCGCGCCATCACGTAGCTGGCTGCAGCGGTCGGGCTGCCCATGTACAGGAACAGGATGCCCAGCTCCGCCCCGCGAAACCCGCAAAACCAGGCCCCAAGGGTGCCGAGCAGCGGCAGCCAGAGCATTTTCACGAGGCTGGCATCGATGGCCAGCCGGCCACAGTTACGCAGCGCTGCCAGTGACAGCGTGCCACCGATACAGATCAGCGCCAGCGGCAGGGTCATCTGTGCCAGGTAGTCGCCCGAGGTCAGCAACCAGTTAGGCAGCGGCACCTGACCGTAAGCCATCGGTGCGGCCACCAGCACGCTGATGATCAGCGGGTTGCTGAAAATGCTCTTGCAGATACTCCACGGATCGGACTTGAGGTCCGGGCTGTACACCGCCAGTACTACCGCTGACAGCGAGTTGTACATGAGGATGACCAGGCCTGCGAGCACCGCCCCCAGGGAAATGCCATAGTCACCGTACAGGCTGGCGGCCAGGGCCAGGCCGATCACACCGTTGTTGCCGCGGAAGGCGCCCTGGGTATAGATGCCCCGGTCGGCCATCGGGCTGCGCCAGATGGCCATGCCCCAGGCAATGCCGAAACCGGCCAGGGTGGCGAAGATGAAATACAGGAGGACACCGGGCTTGACCGCTGCGGCCAGGTCGGCGTGGTAGATGCCGAGGAACAGCAGCGCCGGCATGCAGACGTTGAACACCAGCTGCGAGGCGACACGGTTGAAGTTGTCGTCGATCAAGTGTACGCGTTTGAGCAGGACGCCCATGAACAGCATGGCGAATACCGGCGCCGTGATGTTCAGGGTCTGGATAAGAAGGGCGAGCATGCGCAAGCGATCCTGGAGGGGTTGCCGTCAGGCGGCCAATGATACGTCAACGGCCGGGATTTGCGGGGATCAAGCGCGATAAAAGGAAATGCCTTTCAGGTTTTCCGATGCCTTCACCGGCCTCTTTGCACGTAAACCCGCTTCCACAGGTACCACGCCGCAACTCATCGGCTCATACATACCTGTCAGCCATTCATGACAAGCCCGCAGCAACCCAAGCCTTGTTCAGCCGCTTCTCCCGCGCCGACGCCGCCAGCGCCATCACCCCCTGGTCACGCTGCCAGATTTGCGCCCAATGCACCGGCCCTGTCGCCAACGCCGCATCGATCTCCCCCCGCAACGCCTGGAACTGCGCAAACAACCCGCCCAGCAACAAGTGGCAACCCATGCTATCGGCACACTGGCGGCTACCCTCGGCACAGCCGGCCAACAGCCCAAGCAACTGCAGGCGCAGACCCTGCGGCCAGGCGCACTCTTGCCCCACGCCATATAACCAAGCGGTCAGCGCCGTGAGCACATACAAATCCTCCAGCGAACGGAACGGCTTCACATAGGCATCCCAACCGTCACCGGCCAGCAACTCGCACGATGCCTGCTCCAGCAGCAATCGCCCATGGCCGACTTCCGGCATCAGCGGCAGGGTTGGCAATGGCTCCAGTGTTACCCCCGGCTCCCCGGGGTAAACCACCGCCAGGCTCAGTTGCGGCGCAGCGCCAGCCGCTTCGCTACGCGCTGCCACCAGCAACCACTCCGCCTCCAGGCCAGCAGTAACGAAGTCTTTGCAACCCGACAGCCGCAGAGCGTCCAGCCGTGTGTGCATGTCTGCCGGTCGCACGCTGCGCCGCTCGGTGGCACACAAGGCGCCAAGGCTGTGCGGCGCACTGGGCCACAGCACGCGAAGGGCAGCCTGGTAACCCACCAGGAAGGCCAGGCCCGGGGTGGCCATTGCACGCCCGCCCAGTACCGCCAGTTCGAACGGGGCAACCGGGCCGAGGCGCTCAAGCAGCGCGGCGTAGGTTTCGCCCAGGGTACCTGTCGGCGCGAGGCGAAGCGGATCGTTGAGTCGTTGCAACCAGGCCATGGCACAGCTCCTTGCTGGAGGGCTTTCAGTTAAGGCTCAGGGTGTGTCACGCAAGCATCACCAAAGATTCACAGGGGTGACACTGGGTCTACCTAGGCTGACTTTGCACAACAAAGCCGACCGGCCGCAACCCTTCTTGGCTGGCTTATGGAGACTCGTAATGACTCGGATCGCTACCGCTGGCGACTACAGCACTGAACGCCGTCTGCAAGCCGAACGCCTGGTTGGCGCCGCGGCGCTGCAAGAAGCCCAAGCCTTGCGCTACAAAGTATTCAGCGCAGAATTCAAGGCCAAGCTCAAAGGTGCCGAGCAAGGCCTGGACATGGACGACTACGACGTGCACTGCCGCCACATTGGTGTACGCGACCTGAGCACCGGCGAACTGGTTGCCACCACCCGCCTGCTCGATCATCAGGCCGCCAGCAGCCTGGGCCGCTTCTACAGCGAAGAAGAGTTCAGCCTGCACGGCCTGTTGCAGCTGCAAGGCCCGATCCTCGAGCTGGGCCGGACCTGCGTGGCCCCCGACTACCGCAACGGCGGCACCATCGCCGTGCTCTGGGGTGAACTGGCCGAGGTGCTCAACGAGGGCCGCTACAGCTATCTGATGGGCTGCGCCAGCATCCCCATGCAGGACGGCGGCGTACAGGCCCATGCAGTGATGCAGCGCCTGCGTGAGCGCTACCTGTGCACCGAACACCTGCGAGCCGAGCCGAAGAACCCGCTGCCGAAACTGGCCCTGCCCAACAACGTCATTGCCGAAATGCCACCGCTGCTCAAGGCTTACATGCGCCTGGGCGCGAAGATTTGCGGCGAGCCATGCTGGGACGAGGATTTCCAGGTGGCTGACGTGTTCATCCTGCTAAAACGCGACGAGCTGTGCCCACGCTACGCCCGCCACTTCAAGGCGGCGGTCTGATGCCGAAGTTGCGGGTACTGGCCCGCCTCATCCGACTGCTGCTGGTGCTGACGCAGGGCATGCTGATGGCCAGCATCATCGCCTTGGGAGAACGCTTGGGCTTCAAGGCGCCGATCGAACGGCGCCAGCGCTGGACCTGCCTGTTCATGAAGCGCCTGGTCGCCGCCCTACCCTTCGACGTGAAGGTAGTTGGCGAACTTCCACAGCGGCCGATGCTGTGGGTCAGCAACCATGTTTCCTGGACCGACATACCCCTGCTTGGCATGCTCACGCCGCTGTCTTTCCTGTCCAAGGCCGAAGTTCGCCATTGGCCGGTGGCCGGCTGGTTGGCGGAAAAGGCCGGCACGCTGTTCATTCGCCGTGGTGGTGGCGACAGCCAGCGCCTGCGCGAACAGATCGCCGGGCAACTGGGTCTGGCCCGCCCGCTGCTGATATTCCCCGAAGGCACCACTACCAGCGGCCGCACGTTGCGCACCTTTCATGGCCGCCTGCTGGCAGGTGCCATCGACCGTGGCGTGGCAGTGCAGCCAGTCGCTATCCAGTACCTGCGTGATGACCAGATCGACCCGGCAGCGCCGTTCATTGGGGAAGACGACCTGGTGTCGCACCTGATACGCCTGTTTGCCCTGCCGCGAGGCGAGGTATGCATCCACCTGCTGCAGCCTATCGGTAGCGTGGGCAAGGAACGTGCGGTGCTGGCATTGCAGGCGCAACAGGCGATTCACCTGGCGCTGTTTGGGGTTGAAGACGTGGAGATGGCGCCACGTCGACAGGCGCGGGCTGCCTGAATGCGTGTACTGCCTGTTCTGGCCCTTTCGCGGGTGAACCCGCTCCTACACCGAGCGCATTGCCCGTAGGAGCGGGTTTACCCGCGAAGGGGCCAGTATCACCCACACACCTCTAACTGTCAGACCTCCGCCCTACCGCCGCAAACGCCTGCAGCTGCGGGTAGAACTCGCGAAAATCCGCCAGCAGCGGCTCATACAGTCGCTCCAGTTCCACCATCACCCCGGCCATCCCCTCAGGCCGTGACAAGCGCCGGGCAATGCCGTTGAACACCTGCTCCAAGGTGGCAAAATCGCCATACGCCCCTAGCCAGTCATCCGCTGCCATGAAAGGCGCAATCCGCGCCAACCGCCCAGGCAGCTCGGGCTCTGCCAGCAGTACCCGATAAAACGCGCCAGTGAACTGCTCCAGCGGCTGTTCGGCGTAGTGGCTCCAATGCCGTGCCAGGCAATGGTCGAAAAACACGTCCAGAACGATGCCGGCAAAGCGCCGCCGCTCGCGCGGAAAACGTGCCAGAGCCGCTAGCACCAACGGGTGCTGGTCGGTGTAACTGTCGATATGCCGGTGCAGCCGGATGGCCGCCTCCAGCGCAGGCGGAAAGCGCCCTTCCAACGAGCCTTTGACAAAGTCGCCATAAAGGCTGCCAAGCAGTTGTTGCGGCGCCGGGCCGCCCAGGTGCAAGTGTGCGAGGTAGTTCATGAGCGCAGTCTAGCATCGCCACCCAGCATATCGTTATAACGCGATATATCGATTCGTGCTCAGCTCAGAACGCCTTCGTATTTGTATATCGGAATTCAGCGAATTATATTTCGTCCTATCGCGATATACCGCTACAGCGAGCCTCAAACCATGCCACTCGATCTCGACGAAATCATAAAAGCACTGGCCCACCCGGTCAGGCGAGAAATTCTCAGCTGGCTGAAAGACCCGGCAACCCAGTTCCCAGACCAGTACCACAGCACCGAAAACGGTGTGTGTGCCGGGCAAATCGACCAGCGCTGCGGCCTGTCGCAGTCGACGGTCTCTGCCCACCTGGCCACGTTGCAGCGCGCCGGGCTTATCAGCAGCCAGAAGATTGGCCAATGGCACTTTTTCAAACGCGACGAAGCCACCATCCAGGCGTTCCTCGAACAACTGCGCCAAGCACTTTGACAAGGCAGGTAACCGCTATGACCACGCTTTTCGATCCAATCAAACTGGGCGACCTGCAACTGCCCAACCGTATCATCATGGCCCCGCTCACCCGCTGCCGCGCCGATGAAGGCCGCGTGCCCAATGCGCTGATGGCCGAATACTACGTACAGCGTGCCAGCGCCGGGCTGATCCTCAGCGAGGCCACTTCGGTCAGCCCCATGGGCGTCGGCTACCCAGATACCCCCGGCATCTGGAACGATGAACAGGTCCGTGGCTGGAACAATGTGACAAAGGCCGTACATGCCGCAGGCGGACGCATCTTCCTGCAGCTGTGGCACGTGGGCCGAATCTCCCACCCCAGCTATCTGAATGGCGAACTGCCTGTAGCCCCCAGCGCGATCCAACCCAAGGGCCATGTGAGCCTGGTGCGCCCACTGAGTGACTACCCCACCCCACGAGCACTGGAAACCGAAGAAATCAGCGACATCGTCGAGGCCTACCGCAGCGGTGCCGAAAATGCCAAGGCTGCCGGTTTTGATGGTGTGGAGATCCATGGCGCCAACGGTTACCTGCTCGACCAGTTCCTGCAAAGCAGCACCAACCAGCGCACCGACCGTTACGGCGGCTCGCTGGAGAACCGCGCGCGCCTGCTGCTGGAGGTGACCGATGCGGCCATTGAAGTGTGGGGCGCGCAGCGCGTAGGTGTGCACCTGGCACCGCGTGCCGACGCCCATGACATGGGCGACGCCGACCGCGCCGAGACCTTCACCTATGTGGCCCGAGAGCTGGGCAAGCGCGGCATCGCCTTTATCTGCTCGCGGGAGCGGGAAGCCGATGACAGCATCGGGCCGCTGATCAAAGAGGCATTCGGTGGCCCGTACATTGTCAACGAGCGTTTCGACAAGGCCAGTGCCAATTCCGCCCTGGCCAGTGGCAAAGCAGATGCCGTGGCGTTTGGTGTGCCGTTCATCGCCAACCCCGACCTGCCGGCACGGCTGGCAGCCGATGCGCCGTTGAACGAGGCACATCCCGAAACTTTCTATGGCAAGGGGCCGGTGGGTTACATCGATTATCCGCGGTTGTGATCGAGAGCCGTTCGCGGGCACGCCCGCTCCCACCGGTACAGCGAAAAGCTTGAAAGCTGTTCTTGATCCTGTGAGAGCGGGCGTGCCTGCGAATAAGGCTCAGCTGATGTCACGGACGAGCGTTGATCTGTTGCTGCAGGTTCTGAATCTGGCTTTGCAGCGTGTTCAGGTTACGCGTCATCTGCGCCCGGAAGGCATCGAACTCCTTCACCGAAGCACCACTGGAGGACGCCGCAGCCGGGCGGTTGTCGATCTGGCTCTTGAGCACGACCATGTCCTGCTCCAGGCTCTGGATAGCCGCACTCGGGTTGCCCTGCTTCTTCAGTGCTGCCACCTCGCCACCCAAACTCTTGAGCTGGCCGTCCAGCTTGCCGCCATCAACCTGTGCAGCCTTCAGCGCGGCAACCTGCTCGTTCAGGCTCTTTAACTGGGCATCCAGCTTGCCACCATCGACCTGACCCGAACGCAACGCCGCCAGCTCGCCATTCACCAGCTTCAACTGCGCCTGCAACTGGCTTTGCAGCTCGGTCACGGCCTTCTGCTGTTCTCGCGTATCGGCCAGCACCTGCTCCAGACGCTTGCCCAGGTCGCCGGTCTGACCGGCAACACCCTTCTGCAACTGGCGCAGCTGTAGCTTCAATGCCTCAGTGCTGGTAGTGGCGCCTGACTCGGTGGCCGCCACCTTGCCACTGATCGCCTGAAGGCGGCCAGCCGCCTCCTCACTGATGCGGGCAAAGCTTTCCTGGGTGGCCACCAGTTGCTGCTCCATCAGCGAGATCTGCTGGAAACTCCACCAGCCCAGGCCCGCCAACGCGATGAAGGAGGCTCCGATCAACGCCCACAACGGCGCCGTGCTGGCCCCGCGGGCGGCTTTCTGGCGGCTGCGCATCACATGCGCCGGCATCAGTTCGTCATCATCAACCGTTCCCGCCCGCAAAGTTGGCACGTCATCAAAGTCATCGTGAACATGGTTACGCATGGATACATTCAACCGCCGAAGTCACATAGAGGCACGAGTATAAACCGCCAGCGCGGCGCATTGATGACCATTGTCAGCCGGGCGGCAAATGCTTCCACCAGCTGCAGAACTCATCCACCGCCGTCCACAGGCTGACCTTGGGCTGGTAGTCCAGATACTGCCGGGCACGGCTGATATCCAGGGTGAAATCACGGCTCATCACCTGCATCCCCAGGCGCGACAAGGTCGGTTGCGGGCGCCCTGGCCATAACATGCAGGCCGCCTCGTTCAGGGCGGCCAGGCTATAGGCAAGGCCATAGGAACGGTAGCGGGTCACCTGGGGAAGCTGCATCTGGCGCATCACGTAGTTGACCACGTCCCACAGCGGCAGTGGCTGACCGTTGCTTATGTTGTAAGCCTGGCCCAGCGCCCGATCATCAGCGAACAATGCACTTAGCAGCGCCTCGTTGAGGTTGTGCACACTGGTGAAATCGACCTTGTTCAGGCCGTTGCCGATGATCGCCACACGCCCTTTGCGCTGCATTTGCATCAGCCGCGGAAAGATACTGGCATCGCCAGCGCCGGTGACGAAGCGCGGGCGCAGCGCCAGCACTTCCAGACCGAACTCCTGGGCACCGAACACTTTCTGCTCGGCCAGGTACTTGGTTTGCCCATAGTGATCGTGAAAGCGACGCGGCACCTGGTCTTCACGGATGTCCAGACGCGAACGGCCATTGAAATAGATCGACGGCGAAGACAGGTGCACCAGGCGCCGTACATGCTCTTTCAGGCAGCCCTCGACCACGTTTTCGGTAACCACCACGTTGCCCTGGTAGAACTCCTGATAGCGTCCCCAGTTACCCACCGCGCCAGCGCAGTGCACCACGGCTTCGACACCCTGACACAAACGCCGGGCCAACTCGGCGTCCCCCAGATCGCCCGGGATGAACTGTGCGCCACGCTTGACCAGGTGCTCGACCCCTTCGGCACGGCGGCCGCTGACACGCACGTCCAGGCCTTGCTCCAGAGCGAAACGCGCAAAGCGCCCGCCAATGAAGCCACTCGCGCCGGTGACCAGAATTCGCATGTAACACTCCGTCTTGCCAGATTTCAGATGCAACTGACGCTAGCCATGACTACAAGGGCACCAGCCAGTGCTGTGCGGTGTGCCGCAAGTGGTCAGTCAGTTGCGCAAGCAATTGCCCGCCATTGCGCCAATGATGCCAGTACAGCGGCACATCGATGGGGGTATCGCGACAGATTTCCACCAATTGCCCACTGGCCAATTGCTCCCGGGCCTGCAGTTCTGGCACCAGGCCCCACCCCAATCCTGCCTCTGTCATACGCAGGAAGCCTTCGGATGAAGGGCACAGGTGGTGCAGAAAACCACCCTCCATGCCCAGCGATGCCAGGTAGCGGTGCTGCAGGAAATCGTCCGGGCCGTACACGATCGCCGGGGTACGGGCCAGGCGGCTGGCGACAAAACCTTGGGGGAAGTGCCGCGCCATGAACACGGGACTGGCCAGCGCCCGGTAGCGCATGGCCCCCAGTGGCAAACTGCGTGCTCCGGCTACCGGTCGCTCACTCCCACACAGGCAGGCTGCCACCTCGCCGGCACGCATGCGTTTAAGCCCCACTTCCTGGTCCTCTACCACCAGCTCGGTCAGCACGTTCTGTTGTGCGCAGAAGTTGCCCACCGCGCCAGCCCACCAGGTGGCCAGGCTATCGGCGTTGAGGGCGATGCGCAGGCGCTCCGGCATGCCCTCTTCGTCCAGCGCCGGTACCTGGCGCTGCAGGTCGCGCTCGAGCAGGCGCACCTGCTGCACATGGTTGAGTAGCTGGCGGCCGACTTCGGTCGTGCCGGGCGGCGTGGCACGTACCAGGACCGGCTGGCCGACCCGCGCCTCAAGCAACTTGATGCGCTGGGAAATGGCCGACTGCGACAAGCCCAATACCTGCGCTGCACGCTCGAAACCGCCTTGTTCGATCACTGCCGCAAGGGCAGCCAGCAGTTTGTAGTCGAACATCGATTTTCCTAATGGGTGATCAGCTTTATTTGTTTTTCTTATACAGCGCCGAACATCACAATGGCCAGCATCTTCCGTGACCCTTTTTGGAGAGCCCTGCCATGTGGCAAAGCTATCTCAATGGCATGCTGGTGGCCTTCGGCCTGATCATGGCCATCGGCGCCCAGAACGCCTTCGTCCTCGCCCAGAGCCTGCGCCGTGAGCATCATCTGCCGGTGGCAGCGCTGTGCATCGTCTGTGATGCCATCCTCGTAGCCGCCGGGGTGTTCGGCCTGGCCACCGTGCTGGCGCACAACCCGACCTTGCTGGCAATTGCCCGCTGGGGCGGCGCGGTGTTCCTGATCTGGTACGGCGCCAAGGCGCTGCGCAGCGCCTGCTCCAAGCAGAGCCTGCAGCACCAGCAGGGCCAGGGCGTCCGTTCCCGTCGCGCCGTGCTGCTCAGCGCCCTGGCGGTGACCCTGCTGAACCCGCACGTGTACCTCGACACGGTGTTGCTGATCGGCTCGCTGGGCGCCCAACAGTCCGCCCCTGGCGCCTACGTGGCCGGTGCGGCCAGCGCTTCGCTGCTGTGGTTCTCGACCCTGGCCATTGGCGCGGCCTGGCTGGCACCGTGGCTGGCGCGGCCGGCGACCTGGCGGATGCTCGACCTGATGGTGGCAGTGATGATGTTTGCAGTGGCTGCGCAACTGATCTTCAACTGACCTCGGGGTTTGGCGCGCCATATTCATCGACTGCAAGATCGAGCGGCACTCGGTCTCACATTTGACACCAGCGCAAGGGCGAGCCGCCGGTCGGCTCAGCCCAACCCCTCCGGAACCTCTATTCCCTATGTTTGTTGCGTGGTTATGCGCCGGGCCCGGTGCTATGATCCAGCGCTTGCGTCGCAAAGAGTACAGACTCGCCGACGCTTATCGGGCCGCCCGTGATCGGCCTTGCGCAAACCGCAAACAGACCTGAATCAGGAGATCCACCATGGCTTTTGAATTGCCGCCGCTGCCGTACGCCCACGATGCCCTGCAGCCGCACATCTCCAAGGAAACCCTGGAGTATCACCACGACAAGCACCACAACACCTATGTCGTGAACCTGAACAACCTGGTCCCAGGCACCGAATTCGAAGGCAAGACCCTGGAAGAGATCGTCAAGAGCTCTTCGGGCGGCATCTTCAACAACGCCGCTCAAGTCTGGAACCACACCTTCTACTGGAACTGCCTGTCGCCAAACGGCGGCGGCCAGCCGACCGGTGCACTGGCTGACGCCATCAACGCCGCTTTCGGTTCCTTCGACAAGTTCAAGGAAGAGTTCACCAAGACTTCGGTCGGCACCTTCGGTTCCGGCTGGGGCTGGCTGGTGAAGAAAGCTGACGGTTCCCTGGCCCTGGCCAGCACCATCGGCGCCGGCTGCCCACTGACCAGCGGCGACACCCCGCTGCTGACCTGCGACGTCTGGGAACACGCCTACTACATCGACTACCGCAACCTGCGTCCGAAGTACGTCGAGGCGTTCTGGAACCTGGTCAACTGGGCCTTCGTTGCCGAGCAGTTCGAAGGCAAGACCTTCAAGGCCTGAGCCATTCAGCCTTGATCAAGAAACCCGGCCATGTGCCGGGTTTTTTTGTGCCTGTATTGCCCGCAAAGAGGCTGCCACGGTTTTGCTTGCTCAGCCCGCATACCACGCTAACATCAAACCTCTGGAAGATTGATACAGCGCATTCAAGTTGCGGGGTCAGGCAACCGATACACTGCTAATGGTCGGCCGGTAGTGTATCGTCATCGTTGATGGCAAAATGATGCCATGCGCATGGATTAAGGAAACCCCATTGAAGCTGGAATTGCGGAACAGCTTGTCGGTCAAGTTGCTCAGGGTCGTGCTGCTGTCGGCGCTGGCGGTCGGCGTCGTGCTCAGCTGTGCGCAAATCATCTACGACACCTACAAGACCCGCCAAGCCGTGAACAATGATGCCCAGCGCATCCTCGACATGTTCCGCGACCCTTCGACCCAGGCGGTGTACAGCCTCGACCGTGAAATGGGCATGCAGGTCATCGAAGGCCTGTTCCAGGACGAGTCAGTGCGCATGGCCTCCATTGGCCATCCCAACGAAACCATGCTGGCAGAAAAGTCCCGCCCGCTGCAGGACATGTCCATGCGCTGGCTCACCGACCTCATCCTCGGCCAGGAACGCACCTACACCACGCAACTGGTCGGTCGTGGCCCTTACAGCGAATACTACGGCGACCTCAGCATTACCCTCGACACCTCGTCCTACGGTAAAGATTTCCTGATCAACGCGGTGATCATCTTCATTTCCGGCGTACTGCGGGCCATGGCCATGGGCCTGGTGCTGTACCTGGTCTACCACTGGCTGCTGACCAAACCGCTGTCGAAGATCATCGAGCATCTCACCCAGATCAACCCTGACCGCCCCAGCCAGCACCAGATACCGCTGCTCAAGGGCCACGAGAAAAACGAACTGGGCCTGTGGGTGAACACCGCCAACCAGTTGCTGGCCTCGATCGAACGCAACACCCATCTGCGCCACGAAGCGGAAAACAGCCTGCAACGCATGGCCCAGTATGATTTCCTCACCGGCCTGCCCAACCGCCAGCAACTGCAGCAGCAACTGGACAAGATCCTCATCGACGGCGGCCGCCTGCAGCACCGCGTGGCAGTGCTGTGCTTAGGCCTGGACGACTTCAAGGGCATCAACGAACAATTCAGCTACCAGGTCGGTGACCAGTTGCTGCTGGCCCTGGCCGACCGGCTACGCGCCCACAGTGGCCGCCTGGGCGCCCTGGCGCGGCTGGGCGGTGACCAGTTCGCCCTGGTACAGGCCAATATCGAGCAGCCCTACGAGGCTGCCGAACTGGCGCAGAGCATCCTCGACGACCTGGAAGTGGCGTTCGACCTCGACCACGAGCAAATCCGCCTGCGCGCGACCATCGGCATCACCCTGTTCCCCGAAGACGGCGACAGCACCGAAAAACTGCTGCAAAAAGCCGAACAGACCATGACCCTGGCCAAAGTCCGTTCGCGCAACCGCTACCAGTTCTATATCGCCAGCGTCGACAGCGAGATGCGTCGCCGTCGCGAACTGGAAAAGGACCTGCGTGAAGCCCTGCCGCGCAACCAGTTGTACCTGGTGTACCAGCCACAGATCAGCTACCGCGACCACCGGGTGGTTGGCGTAGAGGCCCTGCTGCGCTGGCAGCACCCGGAACTGGGCATGGTGCCACCCGACCAGTTCATCCCCTTGGCCGAGCAGAATGGCAGCATCATCAGCATCGGCGAATGGGTACTTGATCAGGCCTGCCGACAACTGCGCGAATGGCACGACCAGGGCTTCAGCGACCTGCGCATGGCGGTCAACCTGTCAACCGTGCAACTGCACCACAGCGAGCTGCCACGGGTGGTCAACAACCTGCTGCAAGCCTATCGCCTACCACCGCGCAGCCTGGAACTGGAAGTCACTGAAACCGGCCTGATGGAAGACATCAGTACCGCCGCCCAGCACCTGTTGAGCCTGCGCCGCTCCGGGGCGCTGATTGCCATCGACGACTTCGGCACTGGCTACTCGTCCCTCAGCTATCTGAAGTCGCTGCCGCTGGACAAGATCAAGATCGACAAGAGCTTCGTTCAGGACCTGCTCGACGACGATGACGACGCCACAATCGTTCGCGCCATCATCCAGCTGGGCAAGAGCCTGGGGATGCAGGTGATCGCCGAGGGCGTGGAAACCGCCGAACAGGAAACCTACATCGTTGCCCAGGGTTGCCACGAGGGCCAGGGCTACCACTACAGCAAGCCGCTTTCGGCCCGTGAACTGACTCACTTCCTCAAACAAGCGCAACGCAGCCGGGTTTCGGTTTCCTGAGGCCACCTGCCCGGTTACAGGCCGTGACCCGGATTTACACGAATTGCGCGCCCGCCCCTTTACAGCAAATGCAAATCTTTCGCATGATGTTGTAGTTTCGCGTGCCACGGCGCACGGTCCACCCCTTGGTCCAACCACACGATGCAGGAAAACCAATAATGATTCGAATGCCTCTGGCCTCCGCCAGTCTGCTGGCCATTGCCATCGCCCTCGCCGGTTGCGGTGAAGGCAAGGACGAAAAAGCCGCCGCGGCGCAAGCCCAGGCACCTGCTGCTGCCACCGCCGCTGCTGCGCCAGGCGCTGTCGACGAAGCAGCCGGCAAAGCCGTGGTCAAGCATTACACCGACATGGTCTACGCCGTGTACAGCGACTCGCTGAGCACTGCCAAGACGCTGCAGACCGCAGTCGACGCGTTCCTGGCCAAGCCCAACGACGAAACCCTGAAGGCCGCCAAGCAAGCCTGGTTCGCCGCACGCGTACCGTACCTGCAGAGCGAAGCCTTCCGCTTTGGCAACACCATCATCGACGACTGGGAAGGCCAGGTGAACGCCTGGCCCCTGGACGAAGGCCTGATCGACTATGTCGACAAGAGCTACGAGCACGCCTTGGGCAACCCGGCGGCCAGCGCCAACATCATTGCCAACACCGAGATCCAGGTGGGTGAAGAGAAGGTCGACGTCAAGGACATCACCCCCGAAAAACTGGCTGGCCTGAACGAGCTGGCTGGCTCCGAAGCCAACGTTGCCACGGGCTATCACGCCATCGAGTTCCTGCTCTGGGGCCAGGACCTGAATGGTACCGGCCCAGGCGCTGGCAACCGTCCGGCATCCGACTACCTGGAAGGCCAGGGCGCTACTGGCGGCCACAATGACCGCCGCCGTGCCTACCTGAAAGCGGTTACCGACCTGCTGGTCACCGACCTCGAAGAGATGGTCGGCAACTGGGCACCGAACGTCGCCGACAACTACCGCGCCAAGCTGGAAGCCGAGCCTGTCAACGACGGCCTGCGCAAGATGCTGTTCGGCATGGGTAGCCTGTCGCTGGGCGAACTGGCGGGTGAGCGCATGAAAGTTTCGCTGGAAGCCAACTCGCCGGAAGACGAGCAGGACTGCTTCAGCGACAACACCCACTACTCGCACTTCTACGACGCCAAGGGCATCCGCAACGTCTACCTGGGCGAGTACACCCGCCCGGACGGCACCAAGCTGACCGGCCCTAGCCTTTCGTCGCTGGTCGCCAAGGTTGACCCAGCCGCCGATGCAACCCTCAAGGCCGACCTGGAAGCCACCGAGGCCAAGCTTCAGGTAATCGTCGACCATGCCCTCAAAGGCGAGCACTACGACCAGCTGATCGCCGCCGACAATGCTGCAGGTAACCAGGTCGTGCGTGACGCAATCGCCGCACTGGTCAAGCAGACCGGGGCGATTGAGCAGGCCGCGGGCAAGCTGGGTATTGCCAACCTGAACCCGGACACTGCGGATCACGAGTTCTGATCATGCTGTAGCGCTTCAACGCAAACGCCCGGCCTTGTGCCGGGCGTTTTCATTTGCTGCCGGGTAAAACGCTTCCTGCTGCCTGGCGTACGCGCAGATGCTCATCCTGTAGGCCTTCGATCAAAGCTAACAGGAGGCACAGTGCTGCAGATTCTTGATGTCTGGGGCGAAGGCCGAATCGTCCAACGCATGAATGGGGGGGACCTCATTACCGGATTCAACGATGCGTACAACCTGAACAAGGCCGGCCAGCTCATCTCCAACGGGCCGTTCGCAGGCGGGCACATCCCCAACCTCATCGTCGTATACGAATACGATGCTCCGGACTTTCCCCTCGACGACCATGCAGTCCCTCACGTGACGCTGATGGGCGCTCCGATTACCCACCACGTGGCCGAGGAAATGTGCCGGGTAGTTGCCCGCCCCGGCAAGATCTACCTGTACGACCCCAACGAAACCGACCGCCGGATGTTCGAAGCGGTCGCCAGTGACCAAGGGCTGCAACTGCTCGGTCGCTTTCATCCCGCCGAGCTCGACCCCCCGTTCAACGAAATCACCTTGCTCGCGGCCTATGTCTATCGCGCCCCGACTAGCCCCTTACCCCGCCCGAAAACTGAACATTAAGAGGAAACACCACATGGCCAACGTCACCTACTTGCGCTCCATCGCCAATAACACCCCTTATACCTTGACCCTGATCGACGGTGAAAACCGCAGCAACAGCCTGGCAGTCGGCGCCCAGCACGTCTGGAATGGCTCGCTGGCCATCCCATGGATCGGCAGATCGACTGAGAACCACAAGGCCTTGCGCCTGATCCTCGGCCCGTCTGCCGACACCAGCATCTGGATATTCCAGGACTACTGGCAACCTGCGCACGAGGACGCAGTCAAGTGCATTACTGCCTCTTCCATGGAATACACCAGCGAACAAGTCATCGAAGTCACCGGCGATAATCGCGGTGGCGGCAACAAAAACCTGATCGTCAACCTGGTCAACCGAAACTTCATGCTCTATATGGCCTGACCAACTGCGCTCGCGGCAATTTCATCAAGCAAACGCAAATTGCTCTTATTCAATGATCCTGGGCCTGCTAAGCTGCACGCCGGTTTTTCGCTCACGCCCAGGATTTTCGATGTCCTTGTCGCTGTCCCGACTCCCTCCCCTGCTGCTGGCCTGTGCCCTGGCCGCCTGTGACGACGCCCCGCGTTTCACCCACGCCGAGCCCGGCGAAGCGTTATCGGGTGGCAAGGCGACCGTGCAGCGCAGCGATCGCAATGCCTATTCCCTGCCCTCGGCCAACCTCTCGCCAGAGCAGCGCCTGGACTTCGCCGTTGGCAACAGCTTCTTTCGCAACCCCTGGGTGATTGCCCCGTCCACCACCACCGCGCGTGATGGTCTGGGCCCGCTGTTCAATACCAACGCCTGTCAGAACTGCCACGTGCGCGATGGCCGTGGCCACCCACCAGAGCCGGGTGACAGCAACGCGGTGGGTATGCTGGTGCGCTTGTCGATCCCCGACCAACCCTACCTGGCCAAAGTGATCGAGCGCCTCGGCGTGGTGCCAGAGCCAGTCTATGGCACCCAGTTGCAGGACATGGCCGTCCCCGGCGTGGCGCCGGAAGGCAAGGTGCGGGTCAGCTACTCCAGCGAAACCTTGTCATTCAAGGACGGCCACCAGGTCGAGTTGCGCAAGCCAGCCCTGCAAATTACCCAGCTCGGCTATGGTGTGATGCACCCCGACACGCGCTTTTCGGCGCGGGTGGCACCACCGATGATCGGCCTGGGCCTGCTTGAAGCTATCCCCGAAGCCGACCTGCTGGCCAACGAAGACCCGGACGACCGCAACCGCGATGGCATCCGCGGGCGGGCCAACCGTGTATGGGACGATGCCCAGGGTAAAACGGTGATCGGCCGCTTCGGCTGGAAAGCCGGGCAGCCCAACGTCAACCAGCAGAACGTGCACGCCTTTGCCGGCGACATGGGTCTGACCAGCACCCTGCAGCCCAAGGACGATTGCACCCCGGCCCAAACCGCCTGCCTGTCCGCACCTAACGGCGACGGGGCCGATGGCGAGAAAGAAGTCAGCGACAACATCCTGCGCCTGGTCACGTTCTACACCCGCAACCTGGCTGTGCCGGCCCGCCGCGACGTCGGCTCGCCACAGGTACTGGCGGGCAAGAATCTGTTCTACCAGGCGGGTTGCCAAGGTTGCCACACACCGCAGTTCACCACCGCCGCCGACGCCGCCGAACCAGAGTTGGCCAACCAGGTCATCCGCCCCTACAGCGACCTGCTGCTGCATGACATGGGCCCGGGGCTGGCCGACGAGCGCACCGAATTTGCCGCCAACGGCCAGGACTGGCGCACCGCGCCGCTGTGGGGCATCGGCCTGAGCGAAACGGTCAGTGGCCACAGCCAGTTCCTGCATGACGGCCGCGCCCGCAACCTGCTTGAAGCCGTGCTGTGGCACGGTGGCGAAGCCGAGGCGGCACGCAACTTCGTACTCACTTTCAATGCCGAGCAGCGCGCCGCGTTGCTGGCGTTCCTGAACTCACTTTAAACGCGCAAAGGAGCCGGGCATGTTCCGACCCAAACTGTTGTTCACAAGCCTCGCCGCACTCGCCCTCGGTGCCTGCTCGCCACAAGACCCGCAAGCAGTGACCTCCGCCGCTATCGCCAACCAGGTGATCCTGCCTACCTACAGCCGCTGGGTCGAAGCCGACCGTACGTTGGCTGCCAGCGCCCTGGCCTACTGCGAAGGCAAGGAAAGCCTGGACAAAGCCCGCGCCGACTTCCTCAACGCACAAAAAGCCTGGGCCGAGCTTCAGCCGCTGCTGGTCGGCCCGTTGGCCGAAGGCAACCGCGCCTGGCAGGTACAGTTCTGGCCCGACAAGAAAAACCTGGTCGGCCGTCAGGTCGAGCAACTGGTCAACGGCGACAAGCCAGTTGATGCTGAGGCTTTGGGCAAGTCCAGCGTAGTGGTACGTGGCCTGTCGGCCTATGAGTACATCCTGTTCGACAGCAAGCCGGACATCGCCACTGCCGAGCAGAAGGCCCGCTACTGCCCGCTGCTGGTGGCCATCGGCGCGCACCAGAAGGCCTTGGCAGAGGAAATCCTCAAAGGCTGGAACAGCACCGACGGCATGCTCTCGCAGATGACCAAGTTCCCCAACCAGCGCTACGCCGACTCCCACGAGGCGATCGCCGATCTGCTGCGCGCCCAGGTTACCGCTCTGGACACCCTGAAGAAGAAGCTCGGCGCACCGATGGGCCGTCAGAGCAAGGGCATCCCGCAGCCGTTGCAGGCCGAGGCCTGGCGCAGCCACAATTCGATGAACAGCCTGCAGGCCAGCCTCAAGGCCGCCGAAGCCGTCTGGGTCGGGGTAGACAACCAGGGCCTGCGCGGCCTGTTGCCCAGCGGTCAGAAAGCGCTGGCGGACAAGATCGACGCCGCCTACGCTACCTCGCTCAAGTTGCTGGCCGATAACCAGAAAACGCTGGGTGAGCTGCTGGCCGACGACGCCGGTCAGCAAACCCTCAACCAGATCTACGACAGCCTCAACGTCGTCCATCGCCTGCACGAAAGCGATCTGGCCAAGGCACTGAACATCCAGCTGGGCTTCAATGCCAACGACGGTGACTGATCATGCTGCGACGCCAGGCACTCAAACTCGGTAGCGTATTGCTCAGTGCCCTCACCTTGGGCGGCTGGAGCCTGTTCCGCAACAAAGGCAGCGAACCCTTGCTGCTCTCGGCGCGTGACAACGGCAACGGCCAGCACTTTGCCGTAGGTTTTCGCCTGGACGGCACACAGGTGTTCAGCACCCAGGTCGCTCAGCGTTGCCATGCCATCATCCACCACCCCGAGCAGCCAATCGCCCTGTTCGTCGCCCGCCGCCCTGGTACCGAAAGCTACCTGATCGACCTGCGTGACGGCCGCCTGCTGCAAACGGTAGCCTCGCAGCCTAACCGGCACTTCTATGGCCATGCCGTGGTACACAAAGACGGCGAATGGCTGTATGCCACCGAAAACGACACCACCGACCCGGGGCGGGGCGTGCTTGGCGTGTACCGGTTCGAAGGCGAGCGCCTGGTGCACACTGGCGAGATACCGACCCACGGTATCGGCCCGCACGAGGTTGCCTGGCTGCCCGACGGCGAAACGCTGGTCGTGGCCAATGGCGGTATCCGTACCGAAGCCGAAAGCCGTGTCGAGATGAACCTCGATGCCATGCAACCTAGCCTGGTGCTGATGCAGCGTGACGGCACCCTGCTGAGCAAGGAAACCCTGGCCCAGCAGATGAACAGCGTGCGACACCTGGCAGTGGCCAGCGATGGCACCATCGCCGCCTGCCAGCAGTTCATGGGCGATGCCGATGAAACTGCCGAGCTGCTGGCGATCAAGCGCCCGGGCGAGCCATTCAAGGCCTTTCCGGTGCCGGAGCGGCAACTGCAAGCCATGGCCCAATACACCGCAAGCGTTGCCATCCACAGCGAGCTGCGGCTGGTAGCGCTGACGGCGCCGCGGGCCAATCGCCTGTTCGTCTGGGACCTGGACAGCGGCGCGGTGCGGCTGGATGCCCCGATGCCCGACTGCGCAGGCGTTGGCGCAGTGAAGGACGGCTTTGTCGTCACCTCCGGGCAGGGCCGTTGCCGGTTCTACGATTGCCGCAAGGCCGAACTGGTCGGGCAACCGATGAACCTGCCGTCCGGTTTCTGGGACAACCACCTGCATCTCGTCTGATTTTTCTGTTGCATTCACTGCCTCTTTCGCGGCTAAAGCCGATTCCACAGGGTTCTACACGGTCCCTGTGGGAGCGGTTTTAGCCGCGAAAAGGCCGGCACAGGCATTTCACACCCCTCCTCCCGAAAAACAGTCAATACTTCCCCCATCCACACGTGGGCAGGATCGCCCGTTGTCGTGTAGAAACGAATAACAACTGCATCCAAGGAACCGGACCTATGCTGCGCCGCCGCATGCTCATCATGTTGGCCGTTGTTCTGCTGATTCTGCTGGCCCTGGGGGGTTACAAAGCCTTCTCGATCTACCAGCAGATCCAGATGTTCACTGCCCCCAGACCGCCCATCACCGTGGCGGCTGCCATGGCCGAACAGCGCCAGTGGCAAGAGCGCCTCCCCGCGGTCGGCAGCCTCAAAGCGCTGCAGGGCGTGGATCTGAGCCTGGAGGTGGAAGGCATCGTCAAATCCCTGCACTTCGACTCAGGCCAGCAGGTCAAGGCCGGGCAACTGCTATTGCAGCTCAACGACGATCAGGAAACAGCCCTGCTCGGCACCGCCCAGGCCGACCTGGGCCTGGCCAAGGTCGATTTCGGCCGTGGCAGCCAGCTGGTCGGCGATTCGGCCATCTCCCGCGGCGAATTTGACCGCCTTTCCTCCCAGTACCGGCGCAACCAGGCAGTGGTCGAGCAGCTCAGGGCGCAGAAGATCAAGAAGAGACTCAATGCACCTTTCAGCGGCACCATCGGCATCCGCCAGGTAGACATCGGCCAGTACCTGGCCGCCGGCACGGTGATCGCCACCCTGCAAGACACGTCCAGCCTGTACGTAGACTTCAACGTGCCGGAACAGGCCCTGCCACACCTGAGCCTGGGCCAGCAGGTGCTGGTGCAAGTGGCCGCCTATCCGGGCCAGCGCTTCCCCGCCAACCTCAGCGCCATCAACCCCAAGGTCGAGGAAACCACGCGCAACCTGCTGGTACGCGCCACCATGGCCAACCCCGACGGCAAACTGCTGCCAGGCATGTTCGCCAGCCTGTTGATCCTGCTGCCCAACCCGCAGCCGCAAGTGGTGGCGCCGGAAAGCGCCATTACCTACACCCTGTATGGCAACTCGGTGTATGTCGTCTCACCGAAAAAGGACAAGAACGGCAAGCAGGAAAACGACGACAAGGGCCAACCCCTGCTGATCGCCGAACAGCGCACAGTACAGACTGGCGAGCGCCGAGACGGTGTGGTTGTGGTCAGCAAAGGCCTGCAGGCCGGGGAACAGGTGGTCACCGCAGGGCAGCTGAAACTCACCCCCGGTGCCGCGATACGCATTGGCCAGGACAACGCTCTCAAGCCCGAACCGGGCGCAGCGGCCAAGGACTGACAGGAGGCTGGCATGGCGTTCACCGACCCGTTCATCCGCCGCCCGGTGCTGGCCAGCGTGGTCAGCCTGCTGATTCTGCTGCTCGGCTTCCAGGCCTGGAACAAGCTGCAGATCCGCCAGTACCCGCAAATGGAAAACGCCCTGATCACGGTCACCACTGCCTACCCCGGGGCCAACGCCGAAACCATCCAGGGCTACATCACCCAACCATTGCAGCAGAGCCTGGCCAGTGCCGAAGGCATCGACTACATGACCTCGGTGAGCCGGCAGAACTTCTCGATCATTTCCATTTACGCGCGCATTGGCGCCGACAGCGACCGACTGTTCACCGAGCTGCTGGCCAAGGCCAATGAGGTGCGCAACAAGTTACCCCAGGACTCCGAAGACCCGGTACTGAGCAAGGAAGCTGCCGACGCCTCGGCGCTGATGTACGTCAGCTTCTACAGCAAGGAAATGAGTAACCCGCAGATCACCGACTACCTGTCACGGGTTATCCAGCCCAAGCTGGCCACCTTGCCGGGCATGGCCGAGGCGGAGATCCTCGGCAACCAGGTGTTTGCCATGCGTTTGTGGCTGGACCCGGTGAAACTGGCCGGTTTCGGCCTTTCGGCTACCGACGTGACCAATGCCGTACGCCGCTACAACTTCCTTTCCGCCGCAGGCGAGGTCAAAGGCGAATACGTGGTCACCAGCGTCAACGCCAGTACCGAGCTGAAGTCGGCCGAGGCGTTCGCCGCCCTGCCGCTCAAGACCAGCGGTGACAGCCGCGTGCTGCTGGGCGACGTGGCGCGGGTCGAGATGGGCGCAGAAAACTACGACACGGTCAGCTCGTTCGACGGCACCCCGTCGGTCTATATCGGCATCAAGGCCACCCCGGCCGCCAACCCGCTGGATGTCATCAAGGAAGTGCGGCGCATCATGCCAGAGCTGGAAAGCCAGCTGCCCTCGGCACTGAAAGTGTCGATTGCCTACGACGCCACGCGGTTCATCCAGGCTTCGATCGACGAAGTGATCAAGACCTTGGGCGAAGCGGTGCTGATCGTCATCGTGGTGGTGTTCCTGTTCCTCGGTGCCCTGCGCTCGGTGCTGATTCCGGTGGTGACCATACCGTTGTCGATGATCGGTGTACTGTTTTTCATGCAGATGATGGGCTACTCGCTCAACCTGCTGACCCTGCTAGCCATGGTGCTGGCCATCGGCCTGGTGGTGGACGATGCCATTGTGGTGGTGGAAAACATCCACCGGCACATGGAAGAAGGCAAGTCGCCGTTCGACGCGGCCCTGCAAGGCGCGCGCGAAATCGCCATGCCAGTGGTGTCAATGACCATCACCCTTGCCGCGGTGTATGCACCGATCGGCTTCCTGACCGGGCTCACTGGCGCGCTGTTCAAGGAGTTTGCCCTGACGCTGGCCGGGGCGGTGATCATTTCCGGTATCGTTGCCCTTACCCTGTCGCCAATGATGTGCGCCTTGCTGCTGCGCCGGGAGCAGAACCCGAGCGGCCTGGCCCACCGCCTCGACCAGCTGTTCGAACGCCTGAAGGGGCGCTACCAGCGCTTGCTGCACGCCACCCTCGATAGTCGGCCGGTGGTGCTGGTGTTTGCCGTGATCGTCCTGTGCCTGATCCCGGTGCTGCTCAAATTCACTCAGAACGAACTGGCGCCCAACGAGGACCAAGGGGTGATCTTCATGATGAGCAGCTCGCCCCAGCCGACCAACCTCGACTATCTCAATGCCTACACCGACGAGTTCACACCGCTGTTCAAGACCTTCCCCGAATACTATTCGTCGTTTCAGATCAACGGTTTCAATGGCGTGCAGACCGGTATCGGTGGCTTTTTGCTCAAGCCTTGGAACGAACGTGAACGCACACAGATGGAGCTACTGCCGCTGGTGCAGGCCAAACTCGAGGAAATCAGCGGGCTGCAGATCTTCGGCTTCAACCTGCCGTCGTTGCCCGGCACTGGCGAGGGCTTGCCGTTCCAGTTTGTGATCAATACCGCTGGCGACTACCCGGCACTGTTGGAAGTGGCCCAACGCATCAAGAAGCGCGCTCAGGAATCGGGCAAGTTCGCCTTCCTCGATATCGATCTTGCCTTCGACAAGCCCGAAGTGGTGGTAGACATCGACCGGGCAAAGGCGGCACAGATGGGGGTGTCGATGGACACCATCGGCAGCACCCTGGCGACCCTGCTGGGCGAGGCGGAAATCAACCGTTTCACCCTTGAGGGCCGCAGTTACAAGGTGATCGCCCAGGTTGAACGGCCGTACCGCGACAACCCCGGCTGGCTGAACAATTACTACGTGAAGAACGACCAGGGCCAATTGCTGCCGCTGTCGACCCTGATCACCCTCACCGACCGTGCTCGCCCACGTCAGCTCAACCAGTTCCAGCAACTGAACGCTGCGATCATCCAGGGTGTACCCATGGTCAGCCTGGGCGAGGCGCTGAAGACCGTGCAGGACATAGCTCGCGAAGAGGCCCCGGAAGGCTTTGCCTTCGACTACGCCGGCGCGGCCCGGCAGTACGTTCAGGAAGGTAGCGCATTGTGGGTCACCTTCGGCCTGGCGCTGGCGATCATTTTCCTTGTACTGGCTGCCCAGTTCGAAAGCTTCCGCGACCCGTTGGTGATTCTGGTGACAGTGCCGTTGTCGGTCTGTGGCGCGCTTTTGCCGCTGTTCCTGGGTGTGTCGAGCATGAACATCTACACCCAGGTCGGGCTGGTGACTTTGATCGGACTGATCAGCAAGCACGGTATCCTGATCGTAGAGTTCGCCAATCAGCTACGTCAGGAGCGGGGCCTGAGCGTGCGCGAAGCGATCGAGGAAGCAGCGGCCATTCGCCTGCGACCGGTGCTGATGACCACGGCGGCCATGGTGTTCGGCATGGTGCCGCTGATTCTGGCAACCGGGGCGGGAGCGGTCAGCCGTTTTGACATCGGTATGGTGATTGCCACCGGGATGTCGATTGGCACGCTGTTTACCTTGTTTGTGTTGCCATGTATCTACACCCTGCTGGCGCACAAGGCGAGCGCCAAGGAACCTGCAATCGCTTGAGCCAACCTGTGGGCGCGGGCTTGCCCGCGAAGAGGCCGGCAACGTAGGCGCAAAAAGCCAGAGGCCCCGCAATCGCGAGGCCTCTGGTTTTTCCAGCTAACGCAGGGTTCAACCGAATGGACGCAGCCCTTGACGCAAGCCAAACAGGAACAGCAAAAGGTCATGGTCCGGCTCGGTCCGGGCCTGCTGCGGTTTTGCATCCCGCGGCAACGCGCATTGGTCTGCCATTTCTGCCTTGCTGAACACCGTCGGTCTCGGCTCTTCCCAGGCAGCCACCGCCACGGTGGTCACCGCCAGGCCAGCTACCAGGAACAAAGCTCGAGCAATTTCTAGTTTCATTACTCTAACCCTTTGACAGCGCTGCCAAACGCCATCTTGTAAAAGTAGAGCAATGTCCGCCATTCTGCGTCATTGAGCGACGAATGGCGGCGTAGCTGACGCAAGTCATTGCCGGCCGCACGCTGGCAACTGATACGCCGCCTGCACTTTTCCAGGTCCAGCAGCGCCACTTCGACGCGAGCCTGGTCGCCCTCGCCGATCACCTTGATGAATACGTGCTTGCCATACAGGCAGCCGTGTTGCCAGTGCCCCAGGTGCATCCGCGCCAGGTTTTCCGCCAGGTCCTTGAGCATGCGCTCATGCACCACCTGCGGGTAACGCTCGCGGGCACCTTCGGCATGCCAGGTGTCGAGTTCGACAAAACCGTCCAGCGCTTCGCTGACCAGCAGCGCGCGCCACTGGTGCTCGGCATCGCGCTCCGCACCACAGAAGACGATACGCGGTACACGCACGCCCAGCTGCTCGAAACTGTTCAGCGCATCGAGTTCACGCAATACCGTCGGCCGACCAAAAGGGTGCAACAGGCTGCGGTAGATATGCCCAACCTGGCGCTTGGCATACAACAGCTTGCCATTGGCATCGTTGAGGCGTTGCACGCCACTTTCACCGCCGCGGCGCTGGTTAGGCTCCTCGACCCACTCGCCTTGCTGACGCCAGTAAAAATCGAACCGCGATTCCCCTTTATGGGCTACAGCCATCAAACACTACCCCTTACGCAATACGTAGACTCGCCACATGGCATAGAACGGCAGGAAGTCGAGGCGTTCCTGGATTCTGAAGCCGGCAGCCCTGAATTCTTCTTCGACCGTTTCGGCAGGTAACACGAAACGGTTCTGGTAATTATCCTGTTCGGCTTTGGCGCTACGGCGCAGCTCCAGCTTTTTCCGGCGCCAGGCCTTGAAGTTGCCATCCACCCACAGGGACAGGATCACACTATCACGGCTAACCCGCTGAAATTCCGAAAGTATGGTCTTTCTGTGCGCCGCCTCGCCAATGTGGTGGAACAGGCGCATGCAGAAGATGCTGTCGACGGCGTTATCCGGCAGGTCGATGGCAAAGGCCGAAGTCTGCAACGGCCGTACCCGTGCGACCACCTCTGGCGGTTGCGCCGCACAGGCAGTCTCGATCATGGCCTCGGAGTTGTCGGCACCGATGATTACCCGATTGGGCTTTTCCGCCAACAGCGGCCAGAAACGGCCCGCACCGCATGGCAGGTCCAATACCAGGCCGGGCTCGCCAGCCAATGCCAAGGCGCGGCGCGCCAACTGCTCATCTCGCTTGTGGGAAAGGCGTCGCGCCAGGCCGGCCTGGTGCTTGAGAAAGTACTCGCGCGCATGGTCTTTGTCGTACTTCTCGGAAAATTCAAGCTTGATGGGGCTACGCATTGGGCATCTCCTGACTCCATTGCGCCCACATTAGGTATGCAAGCGTTGGAATCAGGTCATGCCAGTGTGAAAAAAACGTTGAGTACCAGTTGACCTGATACAAGAAATTACCCGACCAAGGCGTCCGGGTCACCTTTGGCCGCGGTGTTGCTCAGGTCCACCTGGAAGCGGCAGCCATGTGGCAAGGTGGATGTCAGGGTGACACGCCAGCCCTGGTCGTCACAGATCCGCTGTACCAGCGAAAGCCCCAGCCCCAGGCCCTCGCCACGCCGTTCATCGCCGCGCACGAACGGCCTGAACATGGCCTCGCGCTGCTCTTCGGGGATACCCACGCCGCTGTCTTCTACGCTGAAACCGTTGGCTTCCAGGCTCAGGCGGATATACCCACTGTCGGTGTAGTGCGCAGCATTGCGCAGCAGGTTGCCCATCACCGACTGCAGGAAGGTGGCGTTGTACAGCACAGGGCTAGCACTCACGCGGCCATCGAAATACAGGGTGAGGCCTTTCTGTTCGATGGTGTCGCGCCACACCCCGATAAGTTCGTCGGCCACTTCGCGCAGGGTCGCCCGTGACGCCACCGCGCCCTCATCACGCTGCGCCCGGGCCAACATGAGGAAGGTCTTGACCAGCTCGCGCATTTCTTCGGTAGCCCGCGCAACCCGCTCCACCTGGCTGCGCGCGCGGGCATCGAGGCCAGGGTTTTCCATCAGAAGCTCGCAAGAGGTAGCCAACACCATCAACGGCGTGCGTAGTTCGTGGCTGACGTCGCTGGTGAACAGCCGCTCGCGGGTCAACGCATCACGCAAGCGGCCCAGGGTATCGTCGAAAGCCACTGCAAGCTGGCCGACTTCGTCTGCCGCATAATCCGGCGCCAGCGGTGGGGCCAGGCCCAGTAACTGATCGCGGTGGCGCACCTGACGCGCCAGGCGGATGACCGGTGCCATTACCCGACGTGCAACCAACCAGCCAAGGATGACCGCCAGCACCAGGCTGAGCACGAAGCCCACCACAACCACGGCAAACAGTATGCGCTCACGCTCCTCGAAGTCGCTCTGGTCCTGCAGCAGTACATAGCGGCGACCATCGACGATCTCGACCATGGCGTGGTACGACAGCTGATCTCGGAACACTTCGTGGAAACCGCGGTCGAGGTGACGCAGGTCCTTGGGCAGCTCGAAGTCGTCACGCCCACCACTGAAGTAGAACAGCTGGTCTGGGCGAGGCCGATGACTCCAGTCACTGACGCTGTCCATACGCAGCAGGCGCTGCAGATCACCGCCCAGTACCGAAGAAATCAGTCGCTCCTCGACCAGGTGCACCGTGGCGACGATACCGAATGCGAAGGCCCCGGCCACCAGCGCGCTCATCAGGGCAAAGGCGATGATGATGCGCTGGGCAAGGCTTTGCTTAAACTCCATCGCGGCCCTCGGCGAGGCGATAGCCGACGCCATGGACGGTATGCAGCAACGGTTTTTCAAACGGTTTGTCGATCACCTGGCGCAACTGATGCACATGGCTGCGCAGGCTGTCGCTATCAGGGCAGTCATCGCCCCACAAGGCTTCTTCCAGCACCTCGCGGCGCAGTACGTGCGGGCTTTTCTGCATCAGTACCGCCAGCAGCTTGAGGCCGACCGGGTTGAGCTTCAGCAGGCGACCCTGGCGGGTTACCTCGAGGGTATCGAGGTCGTAGCTGAGGTCAGCCACCTGCAGGGTGCGCCGCCCACCGCCCTGGGCACGGCGCAGCACCGCTTCGATGCGCGCCGCCAGCTCCGACAGGGCAAATGGCTTGAGCAGGTAGTCGTCAGCCCCAGAGCGGAAGCCCTGCAGGCGATCGTCCAGTTGGTCACGGGCAGTGAGCATGATCACCGGCGTGTCACGGCGGGCATCTTCGCGCAGGCGCTTGCACAAGGTGTAACCATCAATGCCTGGCAGCATGATGTCGAGGACGATCAGGTCGTAGTGCTCGGTGGCGGCCAGATGCAGCCCGGACAGGCCATCCTGGGCACAGTCGACGGTGTAGCCCTTCATGCCCAGGTAATCGGCCAGGTTGGCCAGGATATCGCGGTTGTCTTCAACCAAAAGAATGCGCATCGGTTTCTCCTGTGCGGCGCTTCTCGCTGTGGTGCGCGGCAGGCGCAGCTTAAGGCCAATGCCTGCACGGTGCCAGCCCTTGGGAAAATTCACCCCACTTGACAGTTTTTTCACTGATCCTTCACGGACACAGGATAGCGGGCGGCCGACAATACCCGATCTTTTTCGCGCCCTGGAGCCGTCATGCAGCAACGCACCCGCCCTCGCCCGATCAACTACTGGCTGTACCTGGGGATTCCCCTGGCGACTGCGCTGGCCCTGATCCTGCTGGAACTGACTTCAGTCGACATGGATGTCGCCAACCTGTTCTTCGACCCCGCTGCCGGGCAGTTCATTGGCCGCCACAGTTACGTGTTGGAAAACATCCTGCATGACCGGGTCAAGCAAGTGGTGATCCTGTTGGGGGTGATATCGCTGCTGACCTTTGCCGCGAGCCTTTTCTGGAAGCGCCTGTTTGGCTGGCGCCGTGAACTAGGCTGCCTGGTGCTGGCGCTGGGCTTGTCGACAGCGTTTGTCACGCCGCTGAAAAAAGTCACCCAGGTGCAGTGCCCTTGGAGCCTGACCCAGTTTGGCGGCACCGAAACGTACAGCAAGCTGCTGGAACCACGGCCGCCTACCAACAAGCCTGGGCTGTGCTGGCCGGGCGGGCATGCCGCGACCGGGTTCTGCCTGTTCGCCTTGTTCTTCATGCTGCGTGATCGCAAGCCGCGCCTGGCGCGGATGGCGTTTTTAGTAGCCCTGGTAGCAGGGTCGATACTGTCGGTGGGCAGGATGATGCAGGGGGCGCACTTCCTGTCGCACAATGTGTGGACAGCAGTGTTCTGCTGGTTGATCGGACTGGGGTCGTATTACCTGGTTCTCTATCGGCGGGCGCAGGCCGAGGTGCCCGTCGCCGAGCACAGCGCCGCATGAAAGAGGGAGGGGCCGCTTTGCGGTCCCTTCGCATCACAAGGCTGCCCTCAGGCATGCTCGACGAACACATCAGCAAACACCTGCCCCCGCGGCACGCCTGCGATGAACATCCGCCGGGCAAACCGCTCGACACTCCCAGGCGCCCCACACAGCAGCACCACCGTCTGCCGCGACAACAGCCGCATCCCGGCCAACGCTTCATCCATCTGTTCCACCAGCACCAACTCGACACTCACCCCTGGCAGCTTCAGCAGCGGCTCCGCCAGATAGTGCCCCGCCGGATCCCGCGCTACATGCAGCACGCGGATTTCGCCCCGATGCCCCAGGCGCAACGCTTCGCGCAAGATACCCCAGAGCGGCGCCAGCCCGGTTCCCGCGGCCAGCAACCACAGCGGCCGCTCCTGCCAATCAGGGTCGTAATGAAGGGCTCCGCCTCTGAACTCACCCAAATGCATCTGATCGCCCACCTGCAGCCCACGCGCCCTGTCGCAAAAGGCACCAGGTCGCTGGCAATCGATATGAAACTCGAGAACATCATCCTCACCCGGCAGGCTGGCCAGGGAATAAGGCCGAGCAACCGCCTCCAGCCACAGCACCACATGCTGCCCCGCCTGGTAACGCACCGCCCGCGCGGGCCGCACCCGCAGGCGCAATACATCGCCAAACCAGTCCAAAGCGCAGACCTGCGCCGGTACGCCACCCTGCCGGGGGTCGTATAGCGCCACACGCAGGTCCTCGACCACCCGGCACTGGCATGCCAGGCGCCAGCCCTGAGCGTGTTTCTCCAACGCCAATGCCTCGGGCAAAGCGTCCGCCGGTTGCCCATCCAGGCAGTGCACCAGACAAGCGTGGCAACTGCCGGCGCGGCAACTGTAGGGCACATTCAGCCCCGCCTCGTTGAGGGCATCGAGCAGGTTGCTGCCAATGGGCACCACCCAGCGGCGCTCGCCCACGCAAATTTCGGGCATGTTCGGTACATCTCCTGCTATCCAAGGCTCACTGTAAGCCAAGCAGAGCACACCAGCAAAATAGATGCCGGCACGCTGCCGACCATGGTCCAGACCGGCCGCAGGTGTGCCGGGCACGGATGCGCGCTATACTGCCGCGCCTTTTTCCGTCGGCCTGACCTGCCGGCGCCTTGCAAGGCGTTTCGACGTGCTGGTCGGCTATGTCGAGCGTCTTTTTGAATGTTCCCGTCTTTAAGAGGAGCGCGCTGCATGACCGTGATCAAGCAAGACGACCTGATTCAGAGCGTCGCCGACGCCCTGCAATTCATCTCGTACTACCACCCCGTCGATTTCATCCAGGCCATGCACGAGGCCTATCTGCGTGAGGAGTCGCCTGCTGCACGCGACTCCATCGCCCAGATCCTGATCAACTCGCGCATGTGCGCCACCGGCCATCGTCCAATCTGCCAGGACACCGGTATCGTCACCGTGTTCATCCGCGTGGGCATGGACGTGCGCTGGGACGGCGCCACCATGAGCGTCGACGACATGATCAACGAAGGTGTGCGTCGCGCCTACAACCTGCCTGAGAACGTCCTGCGCGCTTCGATCCTGGCCGACCCAGCCGGTGCCCGCAAGAACACCAAGGACAACACCCCGGCAGTGATCCACTACTCCATCGTCCCTGGCGACAAGGTCGAAGTGGATGTTGCAGCCAAGGGCGGCGGCTCGGAAAACAAGTCGAAGATGGCCATGCTCAATCCGTCCGACTCGATCGTCGACTGGGTACTGAAGACCGTGCCGACCATGGGCGCTGGCTGGTGCCCGCCTGGCATGCTCGGCATCGGCATCGGCGGTACCGCCGAGAAGGCCGCGGTCATGGCCAAGGAAGTGTTGATGGAGTCCATCGACATTCACGAACTGAAAGCCCGTGGCCCACAGAACCGCCTGGAAGAAATCCGCCTGGAGCTGTTCGACAAGGTCAACCAGCTGGGCATCGGCGCTCAAGGCCTGGGTGGCCTGACCACTGTGCTCGACGTCAAGATCATGGACTACCCGACCCACGCGGCGTCCTTGCCGGTGTGCATGATCCCCAACTGCGCCGCTACTCGCCACGCCCACTTCGTGCTCGATGGCACCGGCCCGGCAGAACTGGAAGCGCCGTCGCTGGACGCCTACCCGGAAATCGTCTGGGAAGCCGGCCCGAGCGCCCGTCGCGTCAACCTCGACGACATTACCCCGGAAGAAGTGGCCAGCTGGAAGCCGGGCGAAACCATCCTGCTCAACGGCAAGATGCTGACTGGCCGCGATGCCGCGCACAAGCGCATGGTTGAAATGCTCAACCGTGGCGAAGAGTTGCCGGTAGACCTGAAAGGCCGCTTCATCTACTACGTAGGCCCGGTCGATCCGGTGGGTGACGAAGTGGTAGGCCCAGCCGGCCCGACCACTGCTACCCGCATGGACAAGTTCACCCGCCAGATCCTCGAGCAGACTGGCCTGCTGGGCATGATCGGCAAGTCCGAGCGTGGCCCGACCGCCATCGAAGCGATCAAGGACAACAAGGCTGTGTACCTGATGGCCGTTGGCGGCGCTGCATACCTGGTAGCCCAGGCCATCCGCAAGTCGAAGGTGCTGGCCTTCGCCGAGCTGGGCATGGAGGCGATCTACGAGTTCGAAGTCAAGGACATGCCGGTGACCGTCGCCGTGGACAGCAACGGCGAGTCGGTACACATCACTGGCCCTGCCCTGTGGCAGAGCAAGATTGCCGAAAGCCTGGCCGTTGAAGTGAAGTAACCTGATGTAACTGCGGCGGCTGCTTCGCGGGCAAACCCGCTCCCACAAGTTCAGCGCAAGCCAGAAAGCTACGCGTTTGACTGTGGGAGCGGGCTTGCCCGCGAAGAGACCGCCACAGTCATCACAGGACTCTCTCGAACTGCTCCGGCCAGTCCCGCCAGGTAAACACCTGCCCTTCCTGCCTCACCCGCCGTACTTCCTCCAAATCCACCTCACACACCAGCCACTGGCTGCAGTCCGGGTTCAACTGCTCACTCAACGCCACCACCCCATCCCCTGGCATCCCGTGATCCGGCGGCACGAACAGGCCTGCCCGGCCGATATTCTCGTCCAATGCCGGTGACCAAGGCGCCACCCCCACCGTAGGGCTCTGCAACACGGCAATCTGGTTCTCCAGAGCGCGCGCCTGGGCGCCAATACGCACCCGGTGGTAACCGGCCTCGGTATCGGTACAACTCGGCGCCAGAATCAGGTCGGCACCGCACTCGGCCAGGCGGCGGGCCAGCATCGGGAACTCGTTGTCGTAGCAGATCAGGATGCCAAGCCGCCCCAGTTCGGTTTCGAATACCTGCAACCCCTGGCCTGCAGCAATATCCCACTGCTCGCGCTCGAAGCGGGTCATCATCAGTTTGTCCTGATAACCCAGCACACCTTGGGGGCCGAACAGCCAGGCACGGTTGCGGTAGCGTCCATCGTTGTCCAGCACCGGCATACTGCCCGGTTGCAGGTAGATCCCCCAGCGCCGGGCAAGGCTCTCGCACAACGCTTTCCAGGGTTCGATCAGCGGCTGGATGCCGGCAATCGAAGCCTTCAGGTCTTCCCGCTGCCCGGCATTCAGCTGGCCGCTCAGCACCAGCCCGGCGTACTCCGGCAACAGCAGCAAGCGTGCCCCTGCCTCCACCGCTTCGGCGCACAGGCCTTGCAGGTGGTCGGCGTAGGCGTCCCACGTCTCATGCAGCTCGATGGCGTACTGGCAGGCCGCCAGGCGGATCATATCGGCAGTGCCTTGAGCCAGAATGACATCAGCTTGTCAGAGCTTTCCTGCTCGTCCAGGTCGCGCCAGGCGTAGGTGGTGCGCAGCGACGGGTCGTGCAGGAAGCCGCGGTTGCGCCAGAAGCCGTGCAGGGGTTTGTACTCTGCTGGTCGGCGCGGGTGTGCACCAGGCCGTTCGACCGCGCAGAACGCACAATAATCGAACTCGGCCAGTTTGTGTGCGTAGGACTCGCGCTCGATGAAGAAGCGAACCCCCAGGCCCTGACCGCGGTATGCCGGCAACACCAGCGACTCACCGAAGTAGTACACACTGGCCGGGTCGCGCCCCTGGGCCAGGAATGGCTGCTGGAATTCGGGCGCGACGTCCACCAGCGGCAGGCCGGTAGAAGCGCCGACCACTTTGCCGTCGTCCAGCGCCAGCACAACCAGGCTGCGCCCGGAGCGGGCATAGTTGGCCAGGTAGTCGGCCTCGTACTCCGGGGTGCCGTCGTAAAGGTAGGGGAACTCGCGGAACACAGTAAGGCGCAGGCGAGCGAGGTCATCGATGTAAGGCGCGATAGCGGCACCGTGCAACAGGCGTATTTCCATGTTTGGCGGTCGTTTTGTCGATGTGGATGACGCGCTCGGCTAAGCCGGGCTTGAGGGGAAACCCTATCATCCGAGTTAGCGACCCGCCTTTTCCCTACACGACAGGAATTGTTCCATGACCGCAACCGAACTGGTAAATGCTTACTACGCCGCCTTCAACGCGGGTGACATGCCAGGCTTTCTGGCGCTGCTCAGCGAAGACGTGATCCACGACATCAACCAGGGCGAGCGTCAGATGGGCAAGGCCAGGTTCGCCGCGTTCATGGAAAAGATGAACCGCTGCTACCGCGAGCGCCTGGCCGACATCGTGGTGATGCAGAACGCCGATGGCAGCCGCGCGGCGGCGGAGTTCACCGTACATGGCGAATACCTGGTCGATGACGAAGGGTTGCCGGCGGCAAACGGGCAGACCTATGTGCTGCCGGCGGGGGCGTTCTTCTATATTCACTGTGGCAAGATTGCCCGGGTGACCAACTACTACAACCTCAATGACTGGGTTGAGCAGGTTGCCTGAAGCAACCCGCTCTGAACTCAACCAAGCCTGTCAGACAATACGCGTGCCCAGTACTTGAAGGAACGCCGCCAGCCAAGCCGGGTGCGCTGGCCATGCCGGTGCGGTCACCAGGTTGCCATCCACATGCGCCTGGTCCACCGCGATGTCGATGAACGTGCCACCCGCCAGGCGCACTTCTGGCGCACATGCCGGGTAAGCGCTGCATTCACGCCCATCCAGCACCCCAGCTGCCGCCAGCAACTGGGCACCATGGCATACCGCCGCAATCGGCTTGCCGGCCTGGTCGAACGCCCGCACCAGCTCCAACACCTTTTCATCCAGGCGCAGGTATTCCGGCGCGCGACCACCCGGGATCAGCAGCGCGTCATAACTCTCGGGCCGCACCCGCACGAAGTCATAATTCAGGGCAAAATTGTGCCCGGGCTTTTCGCTGTAGGTCTGTTCACCCTCGAAGTCATGAATCGCGGTACGCACAGTCTGCCCCGCCAGCTTTTCCGGGCACACCGCATGCACCGTGTGGCCTACCATGCTCAGGGCCTGGAACGGCACCATCGCTTCGTAATCCTCGACGTAGTCGCCCACCAGCATGAGAATTTTCTTCGCCGTCATCTTGCCCACTCCTTCGGTTAACCGTGAATAGTCACTGCACGATAGCCGCTGTCAGTCACGGCGGTCGAGGAAGTTGACCACCAAACGATCCAGCCAGCCCCAGATCCGTTGCTTGACCCTGCGCCACAAAGGGCGCGCATGCCAGTGAGCGAGGTCGACTTCTTCGCTCAGGGCGAAGTCGCGCTCGAAGCTGGCCACCACCGCCGCTGTCAACGGCGGGTCCAGCGCCTCGATGTTGGCTTCAAGGTTGAAGCGCAAGTTCCAGTGGTCGAAGTTGCACGAACCGACGCTGACCCAGTCGTCCACCACAGCCATCTTCAGGTGCAGGAAGCACGGCTGGTACTCGAAAATCCGTACGCCCGCGCGTAACAGCCGCGGGTAGTAACGATGCCCGGCGTAGCGTACCGAGGGGTGATCGGTGCGCGGACCGGTCAACAACAGCCGCACGTCCAGGCCCTTGCTGGCAGCCCGACGCAACGAGCGGCGCACGCTCCAGGTCGGCAAGAAGTACGGCGTGGCCAGCCATACCCGTTTCTTGCCGCTGTTCAGTGCCCGTACCAGCGCGTGCAGGATGTCCTGGTGCTGGCGGGCGTCGGCATAAGCGACCCGGCCCATGCCCTGCCCCTGCGCAGGCACCTTGGGCAGACGCGGCAGGCCAAAGCCTTCAGCAGGGCGCCAGGCGGTGCGGCGAGTGTTGGCGTGCCACTGACGGTCGAACAGCAACTGCCAGTCGCTCACCACCGGCCCCTGCATCTGCACCATCACTTCGTGCCATTCGCTGGTCGCCTCACCCGGCTTCCAGAACTCGTCGGTAACGCCCGTCCCCCCCACCACGGCCCAACGTTCGTCCACCAGTAGCAATTTGCGATGATCACGGTACAGGTTACGCAGGCCACGCTTCCAGCGCAGGCGGTTATACCAGCGCAAGTACACGCCAGCGTCCAGCAGGCGCTGACGCAACGCACTGTTGAAGGCCAATGCACCGTAGTCATCAAACAGGCAGCGCACCCGTACGCCACGTCGGGCAGCCTGCTCCAGCGCGTCCACCACCGCCTCGGCACAGGCGCCGGCCTCGACCAGGTACAGTTCCAGGTCAACCTGGAACTCGGCCCGCATGATCGCCAGGAGCATGCGCGGAAAGAATGCGGGGCCATCGATAAGCAGTTCGAACTGGTTGCCATCCCGCCAGGGGAAGACCGGCCCCGCCATGTCAGCGCGCAGTGAAGATCAGCACCGCGCTAACCGGCACCGACGGGTTGATGGACTTCAACCTGGCAAACTTGCGCAGGCTTTCCAGGCCCGGCATCAAGCCGAAATCTTCGGCGCGCAGCACCAGGGGCTCAAGGGTCACCACCTGGAAACGCCGCGCATCCAGGCGGGTGGCCAGCAACAAAACATTGTAGCGGTGCGACTGGCCATGCAGGGTGACCGTCAGCGGCAGACGCAACTCGATCTGTGCACCATCGGCCAGGTCATTGATCGGCTGCAGGTCGATCTGCGTCTTCACTGTGGCCTCGGCGAAGCGCTCGACCTCGAACAGGTTGTCGCGCATTTGCTCGTCACGCAGCGGAATACCGCTGCTTACCGAGTCCATCTCGATCCTCAACCCGGCCACACCCTTGCGGTCGACCGTGCCGTGCAGCACCAGAAAACGATGCACTTCGGCGGTATTGCCATTCTTGCCGGTAATAAACGACAGCCGTGAAGATTCGCCATCCAGGTGCCAATTGGCATGAGCGGGCAGGCACAAAGCCAGCAACAAGGCAGGCAGCAGGCGGGGCAGCTTGAACATGACAGATCTCGTGAAACCAGGCCGCCAACCTTACCCGCCTGCATTCATGGCAGCAAGCGGCAGCCCTCACGCGCGCCTTGCCAGGCCGCCTGGCTGCGCCGCCCCAGGCCTTCAGCGGTGACTTGCCGCTGCTGGCTGTTTTCCTCCAGCAGGCTCAATGGCAGCCACTGCTTCACATACCCTCGGCAGTACGCCTCGTCAAAGCCCATGACAAAGCGGCAGGAACAGTATTCCTTGGCCGAGTAGGCCGGCAGTATGCCGGGGAAGTCCGCCAGCGCCTGGCGTTCTTGCCAGGCCCAATACAGGAGCCCTGCCAGGACCAGCAGCAATAGCCGCTTCATGCCCCCTCCCCGGCCAGTGCCGCCAGCACCCGCTTGAGCAGTTCATCGTGTCGGTAGCTGCTGTCGCGGTCATCGGCGTAGCGCACGATCACCAGCTTTTGTTCAGGCAGCACATATAACGCCTGCCCCCAGTGGCCAAGGGCGGCGAAGGTGTCTGCGGGTGCGCTGGGCCAAGGCCGTTCGGCGCCAGCCAGCGGCTGGTTGAGCCACCAGTGGCCACCGGGGGTGGCCTCGCCAGGCAGCGCTTGGGCCTGGGCAAACGGGGTACGGTTGAGGGCTACCCAGGCTTTGGGCAGCAATTGTCGGCCCTGCCAGCGCCCGTCGCGTTGCATCAACAGGCCGATACGGGCCAAATCGCGGGCACTTAGGTACAGATAAGAAGAGCCTACGTAGGTGCCTGCCCGGTCACGCTCCCATACCGCACTGCCGATACCCAACGGGGTGAACAGTGCGTCCCAGGGATAGTCGGGGTACTGTCCGGCATCGAGCATGCCGCGCAGCGCTGCGGCCAGCAGGTTGCTGTCGCCACTGGAGTAGAGGAATCGCTGACCGGGGCTGGCAGCGGCACCCCGCGCTGCCGTATAGGCAGCCATGTCTGCGCGGCCACGGGTATACAGCATGGCCACCACCGAGGATTTCAGCGGTGCATATTCATAGTCTTCCTGCCAGTCGAGGCCACTGGCCCAGTGCAGCAGGTCGGCCATACGCACACCGGGGTGGGCGCGCATGGGTGGATAGAAGCGGCTGACCGGGTCTTGCATCTGGAAGCGGCCTTCGCCCTGGGCCACGCCCATTATCGTGGCCAGTACACTCTTGCTTACCGACCAGGTCAGGTGCGCGGTGTCGGCACGGGTGGGCGCTGTGTAGCGCTCGTGGAGGATACGACCGTCGCGGATGATCAGCAGAGCGTCGGTGCGGATGCCGTTGCGCTCCGAGGGAGAGCGTGCGGGAAAGGCATAAGCGTCGACGACCTGCCAGTCAAGGGCGGCAGGGTCGCTCTGCCACTGTGGGTCAGGCCAGTCCTCAGCCTTGACGCTAACTGCAACCATCGCAAGGATGACCAACAGTACCTTCATCGTGCTCGCCCTGATTGGGGCTGCCTTGCAGCCCTTCGCGGGCAAGCCCGCTCTCACAGTTGCAGGAGTGGATTTACCCGCGAACAGGCCAACATCATCAATAGAGCATCAGCGCCGAACCGGCCGCTTCTGCAACTTGCGCTGCAGCGTCCGCCGGTGCATGCCCAGCGCCCGTGCGGTCGCCGAGATGTTGCCTTCATGCTCGTTCAGCACGCGCTGGATGTGTTCCCACTGCAGGCGATCGACCGACATCGGGTTTTCCGGCACCAGGGTATCCAGGTCGGTGTGCTCCGACAGCAGTGCTGCCAACACGTCATCGGCGTCAGCCGGCTTGCACAGGTAGTTGCAGGCACCGCGCTTGACCGCCTCCACTGCGGTGGCAATGCTCGAGTAACCGGTCAGGATCACCACGCGCATTTCCGGGTCCAGTTCCAGCAACTTGGGCAGCAACACCAGGCCGGAATCGCCATCCATTTTAAGGTCCAGCGTGGCGTAGTCAGGCAGGTCCTGCTGGGCCAGAATCAAGCCTTCTTCGGCAGAACTGGCAGTGCTCACACGGAAACCGCGACGGCTCATGGCCCTGGCCATGACCCGGGTGAAGGTGGCATCGTCATCCACCAGCAGCAGGTGCGGCAGCTCTTCGCTTTCGACCTGGTTTTCTTCGCTCATCATTCATCTCCTCGCTTGCCATAGGGCAGGCGCAGTTCGGTCAGGGTGCCACCCTGTTCATGACTATAGAGTTTCACCGAGCCGCCCGCACGGGTCACGCTGGCCTTGCTCAAGAACAGGCCAAGGCCAAAGCCTTTGCCCTTGGTGGTAATAAAAGGTTTGCCAATGGCTTCGGCAATGGCCGGCGGTACGCCAGGGCCGTGGTCGTGGATACTGATGACAATGTCCTGGGCGTCCCAGTCCAGGCGAACCTCCAGATCATCAGGGCAGGCATCGGCGGCATTGTTCAACAGGTTCAGTAGCGCCTGGGTCAGGTCTGGCGGCGGAGACAGGCGCGGCACTTTGCCGTCGCGCAGGCGCTGGAAGCGGTAGCTGGCTTCCGGGCGCATCAGGTGCCAGCGGTTGAGCGCCTCGTCCAGCCAGGCAGTCACATCCTGCTCCACGATGGCCAGGCGTCGGTTGGCTTCGGCTGCGCGCACCAACTGCTGCAAGGTCTCTTTGCACAGCTTTACCTGGTCCTGGAGGATCTGCAGGTCCTCCTGCAACAGCGGGTCGGTGTGGTCCTGGCGCATTTCGTTGATCAGCACGCTCATGGTCGCCAGCGGCGTACCCAGCTCATGGGCGGCGCCGGCGGCCTGGGTCGCCACTGCCAGCAGTTGCTCGTCGCGCAGGCTCTCTTCACGCCGCTCTGAACGCAGCTGTTCCTGGCGGCGCAGCTCTTCGGCCATGCGCGCGGCAAAGAAGGTGATCACTGCGGCAGCCAAGGCAATGCTCAGCCACATGCCGTAGACCTGCATCTTGTCCCGCGCCATTGGCAGCCCTTCGAGCGGGTAGAACTGCACCAGCAGCAAACTGTAGGCCGTCAGCGCAATACCCGACAGGATCAGCGAATACAGCCACGGCAAGGTCACCGCAGCGATCGCCAGCGGCACCAAGTAATACGACACGAACGGGTTGGTCGAGCCGCCGGAGTAATACAGCAAGGCGCTATGGATCAGCAGGTCACAGGCCAGCTGCAGGGCGTATTCCATTTCGGTGACGGGCAGCGACAGGCGCAGGCGCAGGGCCGTGAAGGCACACAGCAGCGAAGAAAGGGCCAAGGTGCCGGCCAGCGACAGCCAGGGCAACGGCAGCAGTTCGGTCCAGTAGGCAACGCCCACCGAGCCGGCCTGGGCAGCCAGGACCAGGACCCGAATAAGGGTGAGGCGCCAGAGGTTCTGGCGGGTAGCGGACAACGGTTGTACGGCGGCGAGCATGAGCTCTCCTGATGAGTGCTCCAGAAAAATCGGCTGGAGTATACCGAAGCCGGGCGCCTCGCTGCAGCGATGCGGCAAAGCGCCACACTTTGTCACAGGTTCATGATGGCACTTTTGAACCCACTACACTGTTGCCGGTCCGATGGGCCATGCGTGGAATGGAAGTCCAGCCCCCACGCCTTTCAATGCCAAGGAGTATCACATGCAAATCCCACGTCGCGGCGCCGCCCTGATCATGTCTTGTGGCCTGCTCGCCAGCCTGCCGGCACTGGCCGCCGATGAACCGCGTTTCAACCAGGTATCGCTGCGGGCCGAAGTCAGCAAGGAAGTGGCGCGCGACCTGATGGTCGTGACCCTGTACAGCGAAGCGCAGAACAGCGACCCGGGCAAGCTCGCCAAGCAGATCACCGAAACCATGAACAAGGCCGTGCAGCAGTCGCGCCAGGTCAAGGACGTGAAGATCAGCCAGGGCAGCCGCAACAGCTACCCGGTATACGACAGCAAGGGCCAGAAGATCACCGGCTGGCGCGAACGCGCCGAGCTGCGCCTGGAAAGCGCCAACTTCCCGGCCTTGTCCCAGCTTACCGCCGATCTGTTGCAAGAGCTGAAAATGGGCGGCATGGACTTCTCCATCGCACCCGCCACGCGCAAGGCCAGCGAGGATGCACTGCTCAAGGATGCGGTCGATGCCTTCAAGGCTCGCGCGCAACTGGCGACTGAAGCGCTGGGTGGCAAAGGCTACAAAGTGGTCAGCCTGAACCTCAACAGCAGCGGTTACCCGCGCCCGTACTTGCGTAGCGCGCCGATGGCGATGAAGGCCATGGGGGCTGATGAAGCAGCACCCGCGCCGGATATCGAGGCGGGCACCAGTGAAGTGAGCATGAACGCCGATGGCCTGATCGAAGTGCAGATGCCATAAGGCGTCCACGCATCATCTGTGAGAGCGGGTGGGCTCGCGAACTAGACACTGCGGTGGATGGCACGGGCTTCGCCCGTGTTCGCGGGTAAACCCGCTCCTACAGGTGACCGCATCAATTTCACGATTTTCGGAAGTTTCCTACGCACCACATAGGTGCCTTCCTACATTCCTGCCCACCCGAAATATCGCGCAAAACGCCATCATCGCGCCTACGCAAACGTTTAACTTCGCCAAAAGTTATATCGATGCGACATCCATGTACGGACGTTCCACTTTTCTGGCGCCAACTATCCTCCTACCTGTTGCATTGGGAACAGCCCCTGCATAAGTATCCGCAGGTCGGCTCACGAGGCCACCTCATCCAAAAAATGACAACAATGAGGCCACCATGCTCAAACACGCAGTCATTCCGTTCCTGCTGGGTGCAGGCTTGCTCAGCGGCGCACCGTCGGCCGTTGCCGCATCCAACCTGGTGTTCTGCTCCGAAGGCAGCCCGGCCGGCTTCGATCCGGGGCAGTACACCACCGGGACCGACTTCGACGCCTCGGCAGAGACCGTATTCAACCGCCTGACCCAGTTCGAGCGCGGCGGCACTGCGGTCATCCCGGGCCTGGCAACCAAATGGGAGGTGTCCGACGACGGCAAGACCTATACCTTCCACCTGCGCGAAGGGGTGAAGTTCCACACCACCGACTACTTCAAGCCCAGCCGCCCGTTCAACGCCGACGACGTGCTGTTCACCTTCAACCGTATGCTCGACAAGGACAACCCGTTCCGCAAGGCGTACCCCACCGAGTTTCCATACTTCACCGACATGGGCATGGACAAGAACATTGCCAAGGTGGAGAAACTTGACGAGCACACGGTGAGGTTCACCCTCAACGAGGTTGACGCCGCGTTCATCCAGAACCTGGCCATGAGCTTTGCCTCGATCCAGTCCGCCGAATACGCCGACCAGTTGCTCAAGAACGGCAAGGCCGCCGACATCAACCAGAAGCCGATCGGCACCGGCCCGTTCGTGTTCAGCAAGTACCAGAAGGACGCGCAGATCCGCTTCAAGGGCAACAAGGACTACTGGAAGCCCGAGGACGTGAAGATCGACAACCTGATCTTTGCTATCACCACCGACGCCTCGGTGCGCATGCAGAAGCTTAAAAAGAACGAGTGCCAGGTCACCCTGTTCCCACGCCCGGCCGACATCGAGCCGCTAAGGAAGGTCTGAAAAAGACTTCCCGAATCTGGTGAAATACGCCGATCCCGCCAGCCGAGTTTTTCCATGAAGCAGATGACCTTCGCCGACGCCGAGTACGCCGGCAAGCGCAAGCAGACCCGTAAGGAATTGTTCCTGATCGAGATGGATCAGGTGGTGCCGTGGAAGGGATTGATTGCCCTGATCGAGCCACACTACCCAAAGGGTGAAGGTGGTCGTCCAGCCTATCCGCTGATGGCCATGTTACGTATCCATCTGATGCAGAACTGGTTCGGCTACAGCGACCCGGCCATGGAAGAAGCGCTCTACGAGACGACCATCCTGCGTCAGTTCGCCGGGCTGAGCCTGGAGCGCATTCCCGACGAAACCACCATCCTCAACTTCCGTCGTTTGCTGGAGAAACATGAGCTGGCAGCCGGCATCCTCGGCGTAATCAATGGCTACCTGGGGGATCGCGGCCTGTCGCTGCGCCAGGGCACTATCGTCGATGCCACACTGATCCACGCACCCAGCTCGACCAAGAACCAGGACGGCAAGCGCGACCCGGAAATGCACCAGAGCAAGAAAGGGAACCAGTATTACTTTGGCATGAAGGCGCACATCGGCGTGGATGATGAGTCGGGGCTGGTACACAGCGTGGTAGGCACGGCAGCCAACGTGGCGGATATCACCCAGGTCGACAAACTGCTGCACGGTAACGAGAACGTCGTCTGCGCCGATGCCGGCTACACCGGCGTCAAAAAGCGCCCCGAACATGCGGGCCGCGAAGTGATCTGGCAGGTCGCAGCACGCCGCAGCACCTACAAGAAGCTCGATAAACGCAGCGCCCTGTACAAAGCCAAGCGCAAGATCGAGAAGGCCAAGGCACAAGTGCGAGCGAAGGTCGAGCACCCGTTTCGAGTGATCAAGCGCCAGTTCGGTTACGTGAAGGTGCGCTTCCGTGGCCTGGCCAAGAACACCGCTCAGCTGGTGACGCTGTTCGCGCTGTCGAACCTATGGATGGCGCGCCGACATTTGCTGACTACCGCAGGAAAGGTGCACCTGTAATGCGGAAAATGGCTGCTGCGAGGTGCTCGCGGCGGCCAAAAACGGAGAACTGAGCGGGTTACCTGGTCGATTTTGATCGACGGCCCGCTTTCAAAAGCAGCAAGGGCTGAAGTCGACCGGAAATACAGGGTTACTTCAGACCTTCCCTAAAAGCCGACAAGAACCTGCAAATGCCGCAGCAGGCCGGTTTCAACCTCGGCTACATCGCCTACAACGTGATGGACAAGATCAAGGGCAGCAACGAGGCCAACCCCATGGCCCAGCTGAAAGTCCGACAGGCGCTGGACATGGCCGTGGACAAGAAAAAGATCATCGAGTCGGTGTACCAAGGCGCCGGCCAGTTGGCGGTCAACGCCATGCCGCCCACGCAGTGGTCCTATGACGACAGCATCAAGGACGCCGCCTTCGCCCCCGAGAAAGCCAAGCAACTGCTCAAGGAAGCCGGCATCAAGGAAGGCACCGAAATCACCCTGTGGGCCATGCCCGTGCAACGCCCGTACAACCCCAATGCCAAACTGATGGCCGAAATGCTCCAGGCCGACTGGGCCAAGATCGGTATCAAGGCGAAGATCGTCAGTTATGAATGGGGCGAATACATCAAGCGCTCCAAAGGCGGCGAGCAGGGTGCGATGCTGATTGGCTGGAGCGGTGACAATGGTGACCCGGACAACTGGCTGGGTACCCTCTACGGTTGCGATGCCGTCGATGGCAACAACTTCTCCAAGTGGTGCTACAAGCCCTACGACGACCTGATCAAACAGGCCAAGGCCACGTCCGACCAGGCCAAGCGCACCGAGCTGTACCAAAAGGCGCAGCACATCCTCAAGGAGCAGGTACCGATCACCCCGATCGCCCACTCCACTGTCTACCAACCCATGAGCGCCAAGGTGAAGGACTTCAAGATCAGCCCGTTTGCGCTGAATTCCTTCTACGGCGTAAGCGTGGACAAATAGGCTGACCGTGGCACCCGCTGAGCGGCGGGTGCCCCCTCCTTGCCACCCTTTCATGTCGTCCTGCAGCTATCCGCTGCGGGGTCGGCTAACTGTTGCCGCCATTCGCACCCCAAGGCGGCGCAAACAGATGAAAAAGGAACTGCCATGTGCTTCGCCAAACGCCTTTCGACCCTGCTGGCCCTGGGCCTGATCAGCCAATCCCCGGCCGTTTTGGCTAACAATCTGGTGTTCTGCTCCGAGGGCAGCCCAGCTGGCTTCGACACCGCTCAGTACACCAGCGCCACCGACAACGACGCCGCCGAACCCATCTACAACCGCCTGGTCGAGTTTGAACGTGGCGGTACCGCCGTGCACCCGGCCCTGGCGACCCGCTGGGAGGTGTCCGACGACGGCCTGCGCTACACCTTCCACCTGCGTGAAGGGGTCAAGTTCCACAGCAACAAGGCCTTCAGCCCGAGTCGCGCGTTCAACGCCGACGATGTGCTGTTCACCTTCAACCGCATGCTCGACAAGGGTCATCGGTTCCGTCAGGCCTACCCTACCGAATTCCCCTATTTCATCGGCATGGGCCTGGACAAGAACATCGCCCGCGTCGAGAAGATCGACCCGATGACCGTGGTGTTCACCCTGAACACGGTCGATGCCGCGTTCATCCAGAACCTGGCCATGAGCTTCGCCTCCATCCTCTCCGCTGAATACGCCGAGCAGTTACTGGCCAGTGGACGCCCCAGCGACATCAATCAGCAGCCTATCGGTACCGGGCCGTTCGTGTTCCAGCGCTACCAGAAGGATTCGCAGATCCGCTACAAGGGCAACAAGGACTATTGGGCAGCGAACGAAGTGAAGATCGACAACCTGGTGTTTTCGATCAATACCGACCCCTCGGTGCGCATCCAGAAGCTGCGCCGCAACGAATGCCAGGTCACCCTGCACCCGCGCCCGGCCGACCTGCCGGCGCTCAAGGCCGACAGCACGCTACAGGTGCTCCAGCAACCAGGCTTCAACCTCGGCTACATCGCCTACAACACCCAGCACCCGCCGTTCGACCGCCTGGAAGTGCGCCAGGCAATGGACATGGCGGTTAACAAGAAAGCCATCATCCAGGCGGTGTATCAGGACGCCGGTCAACTGGCAGTCAATGCCATGCCACCGACCCAGTGGTCCTATGACGACAGCATCCAGGACGCACCGTACGCTCCGGAAAAGGCCAGACAGTTGCTGCTGCAGGCCGGTGTCAAACCTGGCACCGAGATCACCCTGTGGGCCATGCCGGTGCAGCGCCCGTACAACCCCAATGCCAAGCTGATGGCCGAAATGCTCCAAGCCGACTGGAGCAAACTCGGGTTCAAGGTGCGCATCGTCAGCTACGAATGGGGCGAATACCTCAAACGCATGAAAAACGGTGAGCACGACGTCGCCCTGATCGGCTGGACCGGAGACAACGGCGACCCGGACAACTGGCTGGGTACCCTATACAGCTGCGATGCCATCGGCAGCAACAACTACTCGCAGTGGTGCGACCCGCAGTACGACAGCCTGGTCAAGCAGGCCAAGCAGGTGACCGACCGTACCCAGCGCACCGCCCTCTACCAGCAGGCCCAGCAGCGGCTCAAGCAGCAGGTACCGATTACCCCGGTGGCGCATTCCACAGTGAACCAGCCGCTTAGCGTCAAGGTTTCCCAGTTCAAGGTCAGCCCGTTTGGGCGCAATGATTTTTCCGGTGTGAGTGTTGATTAAGCGTTAGCCAGTTCCGGCCTCTTCGCGGGCAAGCCCGCTCCCACAGGATCTCGACAGGTTCGGACACTGCGCCCTGCCTGTGGGAGCGGGCTTGCCCGCGAAGAGGCCAGTACGGCCAACACAACACCCCGATTCTGCCCGGTGATCCCGCGGCAACCCTGGCAACACAGCAGCAATCACCCGGCCCACAAGGCCGGCCATAACTAGAAAAGAAAGGGAGCTTTAACCTTGAAAGTATTCACCTTGACCGCACTGGCGTTATCCATCAGTGCCTTTTCCACTGTGGCCCAGGCAGATCCGCAGAGCCAGGACTACCTCCCGCTCACCCTCAAAAGCACAAGCGAGCAAGCGCAAGCCAGCGGCTTCATCGACGGCCAAAGCCTGTCCGGCAGCACCCGCAACTGGTATGCCCGCGAACGCGCCGCACGCGCGCCGCTGTGGAAGTACTACAAGAACGACGGCACCCGCCACGACACCCACAGCCGTGAAAACTGGGTACAGGGCACCATCCTCAACTACAGTTCCGGCTTCACCCAGGGCACCGTGGGCTTCGCCGTCGAGGCCGCCGGCTACAACGCCATCGCCCTGCAGCAGAGCCGCGAAGCCATTGCCGGCCCCAACAACCGCACCCTCACCCACAGCGATGGCGACCCCATCGGCCAGTGGAGCAAACTGGGCCTGGGCAATATCAAGGCGCGTGTGTCCAACACCACCCTTACCCTCGGCCGCCAGTCGGTGGACACGCCGATGATCGCCTACATCGGCAACCGCGCCCTGCCCTCGAGCTTCCAGGGCGCATTCCTGCACAGCGCCGAATTCGACAACCTCAGCATCGACCTGGGTACTTTCGACCGCGTCTCGCCACGTACCGAACAGAGCCTCAGCAAGTTCCGCAGCGAGTACAGTGCCACCGGCGTGGAAACCGACCGTGCCAGCACCGCCGGCATCAACTACCAGCCGTTCAAGAGCCTGAGTACCAGCCTGTACGCCACCAAGGTCGACGACTTCTGGAACCAGTACTACTTCGGCGCCAACCATGTGCTCGGCGACAGCGCAGTGCTCAGCCTGAGCACCGGCCTGAACTACTACAAGACCGTCGACGCCGGCAGCCAGAAAATGGGCAAGATCGACAACGACACCTACAGCCTGTCACTGGGCCTGACCCATCAGGCCCACACCCTCAGCGCCTCCTGGCAGCAGGTCAACGGCAACGAGTACTTTGACTACCTGCACGAAACCAACGGCATCTTCCTGGCCAACTCGCTGCTGTCGGACTTCAACGGCCCCAACGAGAAATCGCTGCAGATTTCCTACGTGCTGAACATGGCGCCCTATGGCGTGCCTGGCCTGAAGTTCAACCTGTACAACGCCCGCGGCTGGGGTATCGACGGCACCCACTACCGTGGCACTGCCTACGACGTGAATGGCCTGGATGGCGAAACCCACTATGAGTGGGGTATCGGCACCAGCTATGCGCTGCAGAGCGGGCCGCTGAAAGACACCAGCATCCGTGCCACCTACACCACCCATCGCGCCAGCAAGGCACAGGGCGATGGCAGCCTGGATGAGTTCCGCGTGGTCACCACCATTCCGTTCAACATTCTCTGACCGTCGGCGCCCTGGCCCGTTTCGCTGCGGGCCGGGGCGGCTACGCTGGAACCAATGCAAGCAGGGAGTTTTCAACACATGCACAGAGCTTTCATGAAATCGCGGCCGTTGCGCCTAGCCCTGGTCGCGCTGCTTCTGGGCGGCGCCACGCAACTGGCGGCCAAACCGCTGGTGGTGTGTACAGAAGCCAGCCCGGAAGGGTTCGACATCGTCCAGTACACCACCGCAGTCACCGCCGATGCCTCGGCCGAGACAGTGTTCAACCGCCTGGTCGACTTCAAACCCGGCACCACCGAGATCCAGCCAGCCCTGGCCGAGCGCTGGGACATTTCAGCCGACGGCCTGACCTACACCTTCCATCTGCGTCAGGGGGTTAAGTTCCACACCACCGACTACTTCAAGCCAACTCGTGACTTCAACGCCGATGACGTGCTGTGGAGCCTCAATCGCCAGCTCGACCCGAACCACCCCTGGCATGACAAGACCAGCGTCGGCTACCCGTACTTCGAGAGCATGGGGTTCAAGGAACTGCTCAAGTCGGTCAGCAAGGCTGACGAGCACACCGTGGTGATTACCCTCAGCCGACCGGAAGCGCCGTTCCTGCGCGACATGGCCATGGGCTTTACCTCGATCTACTCCGCCGAATACGGCGACCAGTTGCTCAAGTCTGGCAAGACCGCCGAGCTGAACAGCAAGCCGATCGGCACCGGCCCTTTCATTTTCCAGCGTTACAACAAGGACGCCCAGGTCCGCTTCAAGCCCAACCCGGACTATTTCCGCGGCAAGCCGCCGGCCGATGCGCTGGTGTTCGCCATCGCCATCGACAGCAACGTGCGCCTGCAAAAACTGCGCGCCAACGAGTGCCAGGTGGCGCTCTATCCCAAGCCCGATGACGTGCCGTCGATCAAGCAAGACCCGAAACTCAAGGTTGAAGAAATCGAGGCCTTGGTCACCGGCTACATCGCCATGAATACCCAGCACAAATACCTCAACGACGTGCGCGTGCGTAAAGCCATCAACATGGCCTTCGACCGCCAGACCCATGTCGACCAACTGTTTGGCAAAGGCAACGCGCTGGTAGGTGTAAACCCTTACCCCCCCACCATGATCGGCTACAACACCCACAACCAGAACCCACCGCGCGACCTCGATAAAGCCCGCGCACTGCTCAGTCAGGCCGGTGTACCCGAGGGCACGGTAATCACCCTGTTCACCCGCAACGGCGGCGGCCCGACCAACCCCAACCCGCGCCTGTCCGCCGAGATGCTGCAAGCCGACCTCAAACAGATCGGCCTCAAGCTGGATATCCGCGTCATGGAATGGGCCGAGATGCTGCGCCGGGCGAAGAACGGCGAAGCCGACCTGGTGTCCACCGGCTGGGCCGGCGACAACGGCGACCCCGACAACTTCCTCAGCCCGCTGCTCAGTTGCGATGCCGTGAAAAGTGGCGAGAACTATGCGCGCTGGTGCAACCCCAAGTTCCAGGAACTGATCAGCCGCGCCCGCGAAGTGATCGACAACGACGAGCGTGCAAGGCTCTATAACGAGGCATTGAAAGTGTACGATGACGAACAACCCTGGATCAGCATGGCTCATCCAAAGATGTTCACCGCCATGCGTGACAACGTGGAGGGCTACGTGATCAACCCTCTGACCAACAACAACTTCGCCACCACCAAGGTGAAGTAGAACAACAACGACCGCCGGCAACCCACACGGGGACCGGCGGCTCTGCCGTACCGGGCTGATCGCCCCACGGCCTGATGAGGTAACCCCGACAATGTTTAGTTTTATTGCCCGGCGCCTTGGCCTGCTGATACCGACCTTTTTCGGCATCACCTTGCTGACCTTCGCGCTCATACGCCTGATCCCCGGCGACCCGGTGGAAGTGATGATGGGCGAGCGCAGGGTCGACCCCGAAATGCATGCCCAGGCCATGGAACGCCTGGGCCTGAACAAGCCACTGCCGGTCCAGTACCTGGACTACGTCGGCAAACTTGCCCAGGGTGACCTTGGCGAATCGCTGCGCACCCGCGAAAGCGTGTGGCGCGAATTCCTCACCCTGTTCCCGGCCACCCTTGAACTGGCCTTCGCCGCCCTGCTGTTCGCCGGCATCGTCGGCCTGCTGGCCGGGGTAATCGCTGCACTCAAGCGCGGTTCATTGTTCGACCACGGTGTCATGGGCATATCACTGGCCGGCTACTCGATGCCGATTTTCTGGTGGGGCCTGATCCTGATCATGTTCTTCTCGGTAAGCCTGGGCTGGACCCCGGTATCCGGGCGCATCAACCTGCTCTACGACATCGAGCCGAAAACCGGCTTCATGCTCATCGATACCCTGCTCAGCGATGAAGAGGGCGCGTTCAAGGACGCAGTGATGCACCTGATCCTGCCGGCCATCGTGCTCGGTACCATCCCGCTGGCAGTGATCGCCCGCATGACCCGCTCGTCGATGCTCGAAGTGCTGCGTGAGGACTACATCCGCACCGCCCGCGCCAAAGGCCTGTCGCCGGCCCGCGTGGTGTTCGTGCACGGCCTGCGCAATGCGCTGATCCCGGTGCTGACCGTGTTCGGCCTGCAGGTCGGCACGCTGCTGGCCGGTGCAGTGCTGACCGAAACCATCTTTTCTTGGCCGGGCATCGGCAAATGGCTGATCGAAGCCATCGGTGCCCGTGACTACCCCGTGGTCCAGAACGGCATCCTGTTGATCGCCTGCCTGGTGATTCTGGTCAACTTCGTCGTGGACATCCTCTACGGCCTGGCCAACCCACGCATCCGTCATCAGCGCTGAGGCCTTTGCCATGACTAGCCCGATTCCAAAATCCGTGTCGCCGGCCAGCCCGGTGGACCAAAGCCTGCTTTACCCCTCCCCGTACAAAGAATTCTGGCAAGCCTTCGCGCGCAACAAGGGCGCGGTAATGGGCCTGGCCTTCATGTGCCTGGTTGTGTTCTGCGCGCTGTTCGCGCCTTGGGTCGCCCCGCATGACCCGAGCGAGCAGTACCGCGACTTCCTGCTGACCCCGCCGGTGTGGCTGGAAGGCGGCACCTGGCAGTTCATCCTAGGCACCGACGAACTGGGCCGTGATCTGCTTTCGCGGCTGATTCAGGGCGCACGGCTGTCGCTGCTGATCGGCCTGTCCTCAGTCGTGATGTCACTGATTCCGGGCATTCTCCTTGGGCTGCTGGCCGGATTTTTCCCGCAGTTGCTCGGCCCGTCGATCATGCGCCTGATGGACGTGATGCTGGCCTTGCCGTCGCTGTTGCTGGCCGTGGCCATCGTCGCCATCCTCGGCCCTGGCCTGATCAACACCGTGATCGCCATCGCCATCGTCTCGCTGCCCTCTTATGTGCGCCTGACCCGCGCCGCGGTGATGGGTGAACTCAACCGCGACTACGTCACCGCCGCACGCCTGGCCGGTGCCGGCCTGCCACGGCTGATGTTCGTCACCGTGCTGCCCAACTGCATGGCCCCGCTGATCGTGCAGGCCACCCTCAGCTTCTCCTCAGCCATCCTCGACGCCGCCGCACTGGGTTTCCTTGGCCTCGGCGTACAGCCGCCAACCCCCGAGTGGGGCACCATGCTGGCTTCGGCCCGAGACTACATCGAGCGCGCCTGGTGGGTAGTGAGCCTGCCTGGCCTGACCATTCTGCTCAGTGTGCTGGCAATCAACCTGATGGGCGACGGCCTGCGCGACGCGCTGGACCCGAAACTCAAGAACGCCGCCTGAGGAGAACGCCATGTCACTGTTGCAGATCAACAACCTGAACGTGCGCTTCGGCGACGCCAATGCAGTACCGGTGGTGGACGGCCTGGACCTGAAAGTCGACGCTGGCGAGATCCTGGCCATCGTCGGCGAGTCCGGCTCGGGCAAGTCGGTCACCATGATGGCCCTGATGGGCCTGATCGACGCTCCCGGGCGCATCACCGCCGACTCACTGACCTTCGACGGCACCGATATGCTCAAGCTCAGCGGCCGTCAGCGGCGCAAGGTGGTGGGCAAGGACATCGCCATGGTCTTCCAGGACCCGATGACCGCGCTCAACCCCAGCTACACCGTGGGCTTCCAGATCGAGGAAGTGCTGCGCCAGCACTTGGGCCTAAAGGGCAAGGCTGCCCGCCAGCGTGCTCTGGAGCTCTTGAAGAAGGTCGAGATTCCGGCCGCCGAAAGCCGCCTGGACGCTTACCCGCACCAGCTGTCAGGCGGCATGAGCCAACGTGTGGCGATTGCCATGGCCATTGCCGGCGAGCCCAAGCTGCTGATCGCCGACGAACCGACCACGGCCCTCGACGTGACCATCCAGGCTCAGATCATGGAACTGCTGGTCAACCTGCAGAAGGAGCGCAACATGGCGCTCATCCTGATCACCCACGACCTCGCCGTGGTCGCCGAAACCGCCAGGCGGGTGTGCGTGATGTACGCCGGCCAAGCCGTGGAAGTCGGCCAGGTGCCAGAACTGTTCGATGTGCCCGCCCACCCTTACAGCGAAGCCCTGCTCGCCGCGATCCCCGAGCACAGCATTGGCGCCGAACGCCTGGCCACACTGCCTGGCATCGTCCCCGGCCGCTACGACCGCCCGGTCGGCTGCCTGCTGTCACCACGCTGCCCCTATGTACAGGACAATTGCCGGCGCCAGCGCCCGCCCCTCGACCCACAGGCCCACAGCCTGGTGCGTTGCTTCTACCCGCTGAATCAGGAGGTGGCGTGATGGCCGTCGTACTTACCGCACGGGAGCTGACCCGGCATTACGAAGTGTCCCGCGGGCTGTTCAAGGGCCACGCGCTGGTGCGCGCGCTCAATGGCGTGTCGTTCGAACTGGAGGCCGGCAAGACCCTGGCCGTGGTCGGTGAGTCCGGCTGTGGCAAGTCGACCCTGGCCCGCGCCCTGACCCTGATCGAAGAGCCTTCGTCCGGCTCGCTGCAAATTGCCGGCACCGAGGTGAAGGGCGCCAGCAAGGCAGAGCGCAAACAACTGCGCCGCGATGTGCAGATGGTGTTCCAGAGCCCCTACGCCTCGCTCAACCCACGGCAGAAGATCGGCGACCAACTGGCCGAACCGCTGCTGATCAACACTTCTCTGAGCAAGGCCGAGCGCCGCGACAAGGTGCAGAAGATGATGGAGCAGGTCGGCCTGCGCCCCGAGCACTATCAGCGCTACCCGCACATGTTTTCCGGCGGCCAGCGCCAGCGCATTGCCCTGGCACGGGCGATGATGCTGCAACCCAAGGTGCTGGTGGCGGACGAGCCAACCTCGGCGCTGGACGTGTCGATTCAGGCGCAGGTGCTGAACCTGTTCATGGATCTGCAGAAGGAGTTCAACACCGCCTACGTGTTCATCTCGCACAACCTGGCGGTGGTACGGCATGTGGCGGATCAGGTACTGGTGATGTACCTGGGGCGGCCGGCGGAGATGGGGCCGAAGGAGGACATCTACGCGAAGCCGCTGCACCCGTATACCCAGGCGTTGCTGTCGGCGACACCGGCGATTCATCCAGACCCGTTGAAGCCGAAGATTCGCATCGCCGGAGAGCTGCCCAACCCGCTGAACCCGCCGGATGGGTGTGCGTTTCACAAACGCTGCCCGCATGCGACCGAGCGGTGTGCCAAGGAGGTGCCGGCGCTGAGGCAGGTGAGTACGCGGCAGGTGGCTTGTCACTATGCAGAGCAGTTTCTTTAACTGTTAGAAAACTGGGCAGCCCTCAATGCGAAAAACAGCAGTTTGCTGCGCTGCCCAGTCACGCTTCCTGACCACCGCTCACTTAGCAGGGCTAATAGTGGAGGACTGAGCATGCGTTCCAGCGCCGAGCATCTGAGGATGCGGCGGGAGGAGCGCAGCTGAAGTGCCAAGGCTTTTTGATTGTGGAGCTGAATCCATTTGTGGACGAGGTTGCCATTGAGGCTGTAGCCCAGTCGATGTTTGCGATGGAGGCACCGGGCTCGTCGCACTCTGGGCTTTGAAAGATTTATTGTAGGTACGGCGCTGAGGATGCCTGGAAAATCCGCTTGATGGGCCAGAAATGGTGTCCACTTTTAGGTGGACACCATAGCCTTCGCCGGCTCCGTCAGGAAGATGTGTTGGCCGGACGGATACCGGGATTCGACTATCAGGGGAGTGTCAGTTTTTTTGTGTGCGGGACAAGGCATTTTCAATGCTTTAATACCTGCTTGCTGACTGCAGACGCCGTCAAGCCTAATCGGGCAGATGTACCTACAAAACTTCCAGCCTCATCTACTACCGCAAATGCTGCCATGCAAGGCAACATATCAAAATGAATTTTCGCAAGATAGCATTGATAGTCCATTATTATGAGCACTCACATCCCCAGGCCCACAGCAAAGAAATACGCCATTGGCACAATCCCCAAAAATCTACAATTTTATAAGTCGAAACAATCTCACCCGTAAAGGTGCAGAAGCAAAGCCCCTGACAGCACTAGGCTAACACCGCCGATCTGGATGACTGACAGCCGCTCGCGAAAAAAGAAGTACCCCAGGATCGCGGCAATACCACCCGACAACGTGCTGATGACGGTGACAACGGAAACCGAGCCATTTAGAGCCCCCCAAGAAAACGCAGAAAACCCTCCCAAGTTGAAAAGACTGGCCCCACACAGTGAGCCATAGGTCTTCAGCATTATCGTCGTATGATCCCGCAGAAACTTGACGGCTTCAGGGATAAGGAACATGACCCCCACCGCATACCCTAGCGCCAGCATGTTCACCGGTCCCAGCGCCGGCAAGGCGAATTTCCCTTGAATCCAGAAGCTGATGCCGTAAAGCATGGCCGCCAACAAAGCAAACCACACAGACATCACACTGGTGACCTTACGATCGAGACCACCACCATTATCGCTGCGGCAGGCCAACAGCACGCCGAAAAAGCAGACAAGGATACCAACCACCTGCCAAGCGGAGAGGGCATCGCCACCCAGCCATGCCAACAGCGTTGTAAAAACACCATACGAAGTGACCAGGGGCGCCACGACTGCTGTCTTGCCAATAGCGAAAGCTTTTGAAAGCGCCAGCGCTCCTACTACGGTGCATAGAGAGGCGACAATTCCTAACCCTATCGTGAGCCAAGGCGCAGATGTAAACTTTTGCCACTGATCGGCTGAAATGGCAATAAAGACTGCCATCAAGAGAAGTCCTAGCAACTGCCCAAAAAATACCGCCCGTTTCACTCCGACCGCTCTTGCGTTCACGCCGACCAAGAAATCGGTAGCCCCCCAGAACACCGCAGCCAGCAACCCCATGAATACGTCCATAGTAACGGCCTTAATTATGATTTATCCCTGAACCTCCCCAGACAGTAATCGGGAAAACAGCAGAAATCAAACACCTATTTTGGACGAATCTCTACAGACTGAGTATTTCTGCACGGCCACCAGGCTAGCAACCCCATTAACGGGTTAGTTAGTACCGTAGAGACAACAGCAAGTGCCAAGAAAATACTGTAGGAACTTTCAGACAACACCCCAACCTGTACTCCTACACTAAGTATCACTAATTCAACGAGACCTTTAGTGTTCATCAGCTCACCAACTTCTATTGAATTTATTGGTCTCAAGCCCGACATCCAGGCCCCAATGTATGAACCCAGCACCTTGCCGAGAGTCCCCCCAGCAAGAACAACAGCAGCCATAGCCATATGGCTTGGCTCACTGAAAGCACTTAGGGAAACCTGGATGCCAGCGGCGGCAAAAAAGATTGGGGTAAGAAAGAGATGACTGAACCTCCCGATCCATCGACGCCATGCCTCCTCCATCGAGCAGACGTCGTAAAACACGTATGCTGCCATGACCGCGCCAATTGCCTGATGGAAACCGAGCATCCCTGTAAGCTGCGCCGAAGCCAGGCAATACATAAAGGCAGCAGCGACACGGGAGCGCTCACCAAGAGACGTGACGACGGCCTGTTTTTTAGCCATGGACGGAGCAACAGGAGCGTCCGTGCGGCATGCGCTGTAAGACCGGCTTTGGTCCCCTTCATGGAAACGCTGATAAGGAATGATGCGTTACTGAGCGAGTACAACCACTCCAACAACTACGACTTTTCTGACAGGCGCCTCTGAAACTCAAAAAATACAGACTTCGTGCGCAAAGCCCCTCCCCTCCCTACAACCTAGAACATTCCTGGGACGTGGCGTTATGACATCACGCTAAGCCGCGCATAACCCTTGCCATACTTGGCTTTCGCATCGTTGACAGAGCGGCGCACGGGTCTATTTACTTGACACCTTTCACGGAAGATTACACGGCAATTGGATTGAAACGCTCACCGTGCATTTCAGGGAGATGCCCATGATCATGGATCGACTCGACCGGGTCGCACGTTGTCCCGTATCTAGCGAACAGGAGTAACCCCTCATGTTCGAAGCGGCCAGGTTCGGCGACGAGATATCGCACACCAGCGCGCTGGGGGGCTTCCTGATCGGGGCCGTCCTGGGGATTGCGCTAGTGGCCACGGTGGCCATCGCCACGTTCACCTGCGGGTTCGGCGTGGCCTTGCTGGCCGGCCTCGCAGCCGGCATCGGGGGCAGCTTGCTGACCGCCGCCGGAGAGGCGATAGGCAGTATGTTCTCGTCCCCCTCAGGGACGATAACCACTGCCTCACCCAACGTGTTCATCAACAGCCGCAAGGCCGCCCGCGTCGAAAAAAGCATCGGTGCCTGCGACAAGCACCCGGGGCCGGTGCAGATTGCCGAAGGCTCGACCAACGTCTTCATCAACAGCGTCGCCGCCGCGCGCAAGGGCGACAAGCTGACCTGCGGCGCCACCATTTCCGGTGGTTCGGACAACGTCATCATCGGCGGCGGCACCTACCGTTACCTGCCCGTGGACGATGAAGTCCCGGAGTGGCTGCGCACCACCGTGGATGTGCTGATGGCCATCGCCGGTGCCGCAGGCGGTATCGCCCAGCTGATCAAGGCGGGTACCCAGGCCGGCATGAAAGCCGTCATGCCTTGCGCGCTGAAGTTCACGGCCGGCTTCGTCGCCGGTGAGGTGGCCAGCCGTTACGTGGTCGAACCCGTGGCCCGCAAGGCTATCGGCGGCCTGGTCGGCAACCCCGTCGACCTCACGACGGGCCGCAAGCTGATGCCCGATGAAATCGACTTCAGCCTGCCGGGCCTGATGCCGATCGAGTGGTCGCGCTTCTACGCCAGCGACCTGACGGTCGACAGCGTACTCGGCCGCGGCTGGGTGCTGCCCTGGGAGCAGAGCCTGCGCCGCCAGGGGGCATTCATCTACCTCACCGACAACCAGGGCCGCGAAGTCCCGTTCGTGACCCTGCAACCGGGGCAGCGCATCTACAACCCGCACGAGCAGGTGTACCTGGTGTGCACCGAGGGCGGCCACTACATCCTGCAGACCCTCGACAACCTGTTCTTCTACTTCGGCGAAGTGCCAGACACCAACACCGAAGTGCCGCTGCAGCGTATCGAGAACGTCCTCGGCCACTTCCTGCACTTCACCCGCACGCCCGACGGCACACTGACCGACATCAGCGCCACCGGCGGCACCCGCGTGCACCTGCACTACGACAACCCGCTGGGTCGCCTGACCGACATCAAGCGCGTGGTGAACAACGAAACGGTGGAAACGCTTACCCAATACCGCTACGACGAACACGGCCAGCTGAGCGCGGTGATCAACCGCAACGGCGACACCGTGCGCAGTTTCAGCTACGCCGACGGCCTGATGGTGACCCACAGCAACGCGCTGGGGCTGGGCTGCCACTACCGTTGGCAAACCCTGGGCGACAAGCCACGTGTGGTCGAACACTGGACCAGCGACGGCGAGCATTACCACTTCCGCTACGACCTCGACAGCCGCACCAGCTGGGCCACCGACGTGCTCGGCCGTGAGCTGCAAGTGCAGTACAACGCCGACCACCGCGTGGTCGCCAGCCGCGACTACGGTGGCGAACGTTACGCCATCGAGCTGGACGAGCACGGCAACATGGTCGGCCTGGGCCTGCCAGACGGCAACCGGCTCGCCTTCAAGTACGATGAATACGCCCGCCTGCTGGAAGAAACCGATCCACTGGGGCGCAAGATCCAGTACGAGTACCACCACCTGACCACGCTGGTGACCAAAGTCAGCTACCCGGATGGCAGCACCTGGCAGGCGCGCTACGACGACAAGGGCAACCTGCTCGCCGAACTCGATGCCCTCGGCCAGATGACCGAGTACCTGAACAGCGATGACGGCCTGCCGCACACCATCATCGATGCGACCTACAAGTCCAAGTACCTGTGGTGGAACACCCTGGCCCAGGTCGAGCGCTACCAGGACTGCTCGGGCAAGAGTACGTACTACCGCTATGACGAACGCCAGCACCTGGTCGCGGTAACGGACGCGCTGAACCAGACCACCACACTGACGCGCAAGCCCGACGGCGAAGTGCTGCGCATCAGCCACCCGGACGGCACCACGGAAAGCTTCACCTACAACGTCTACGGGCAGGTGCTCAGCCACACCGACGGCAAGGGCCAGACCACCCGCCTGATACGCACGGCCCGCGGCCTGCCGAGCAGCCGCCAGGACGCCAAGGGCCAACGGGTTCGGTACGAGTACGACAAGGCCATGCGCCTGACCGCGCTGGTCAACGAGAACAACGCCACGTACAGCTTTGGCTACGACGCTTCGGACCGGCTAAGCGAAGAAGTGCGGGTGGACAACCTGACCCGGCGTTTCAGCTACAACGTCGGTGGCCATCTCACACGACTGGATGAGATTGGCTATGGCGAAAATGCCGAGCGGCCCGAGCGCCATACGCTGTTCGAACGTGATGCCATTGGTCGCCTGATCGCCAAACTGAATAGCGACGCACAACAGCGATTCACCTATGACGACGGTGACCGGCTGCTGAGCATTGAGCGGCAACCGAGCGGGATCGGCAAGCAGCTTGGGATCACGGAAGAAAAGCTTGAGTACGCCTACGATCTGCTCGGTCGGCTGACCAAAGAAATCACCCCTGACGGCACGCTCGGCTACGAGTACGACCCACTCAGCAACCTGACCACGCTGACCCTGCCGGATGGGCGCAAGGTCAATCACCTGTACTACGGCAGCGGTCATCTGCACCAGCTGAATCTGGATGGTCAGGTGATCAGCGACATGGAGCGCGATGACCTGCACCGGGAGGTGTACCGGACCCAAGGCAAGCTCACCAGTTGCTTCGGTTATGACGCCATGGGGCGCAAGGCCTGGCAGTTTGCCTCGACCTTGCCGGCCGACAAGCTTTCGCAGGTGCACAACACCGGCATCAATACCTCGTTGCTGGTCGAGCACGCCTACAACCCGATCCACCGCCGTTACCAGTACGACCCGGCCGGTGAACTGGTGCGTACCCTCGACAAGCTGCGTGGCGAGATCAAGTACGAGTACGAAGCCAACGGCCAATTGCGCAGTCGCGATACCGGTTCGCTGATCGGCAGTGAGGAGTTCCGCTACGACCCGGCAGCCAACCGCCTGGACTTCAATGCGCGGCAATTCGACAAGGTCAAGGACAACCGGATCAAACAGTGGCGGGATCAGGAGTACCGCTACGACCCGTGGGGCAACCTGATCGAGAAGCGCTCGGGGCATAGCAAGGTGCAGCACTTCAGCTATGACTGCGAGAACCGGCTGGTGCAGGCGGAGACGTTGGTCAATGGCAAGCTGGAAAGCCAAGGCGAGTATCGTTACGACAGCTTGGGGAGGCGAATAGCCAAGCAGGCTGAAATCAATGGCGAGGTCGAGCAGAAGCGCTTCCTCTGGCAGGGGCTGAGGATGCTGCGGGAGGAAACGCCTAGGCAGAGCATCTTGTACCTGTACGAGCCGGGTAGCTATGCGCCGTTGGCGCGGGTTGATCAGGTTAAAGGGGAAGGGCAGAAGGTCTATTACTTCCATACGGACCAGATTGGTACGCCGCTGGAGCTGACGGATAGTGACGGCAAAATCGTTTGGCAGGCGACGTATCGTTCGTGGGGAGTGATTGAGCACTTTGCAGTTAATAAGGTCGGGCAGATTCTGCGTTTTCAGGGTCAATATTTCGATGAAGAGACAGGACTGCACTACAATACTTTCAGACATTACGATCCCGAAGTCGGAAGATTTACTACTCAAGACCCTGTAGGCTTGAGTGGTGGTACTAATCTTTATGGTTATGTGCTGAGCCCAAACAATTGGATAGACCCTGCTGGACTGACGCCTTGTATGGGGAAACCGTCTCAACGTAGCGCTGGAGGGACTGGGGCTAAATACGACCCTGTAAATGGGCAAGGTCTTTACGTATTAACAGATAACGGAGTTATCAAATATGTTGGGCGTGGTGATGCGACGGCCCGCTTAGGTGTGCATGCTGCGACCCCAGGGAAGTCTAACTTGCAGCAGCATGTGATTTTTGACAACAATCTGACCAAAGCTGAGGCCAAATTCTTAGAACAAAAAATTATGGACCTTAATGGAGGTGCGCTGTCGACCAATGAGGTTACAAATTTATTAAATAGAATCAGGTCGTATAGCTCCTCCAATCCTAACGCTTCAATTTATGATGTGGCCGGACATAGCCCTAGCTGGGGAAGTGATGTACTATCTGATGCTTTGACCAAGATGAGGGCGCTAGGCTTATGACAAGAGTAAAATCTATGCAAGCGGGTGACTATTTTTCTATTCCGATGGAAGACGGTAGATTTGCAATCAGCCAAATAATTTGGCTTGGCGCAGAAAGCAAGGAACAAAAATTTAAGAAGGTATTTGCTTTCGCTGTGGTGTCTATCAGCAGTAGCGAGGAGGTGCCTGAGGATGCTAGATATTTGGTATTCAAAGATCACAGAGGAAGCTTTACGGTAATATTTACGGCTGTAGATAAACTGAAGGCGGGTGAGTGGCCTATTTTACAGCACAGCGTGGTTTCTGATTCCGCGCTGAAAGATTTTGAATTTAATATGGCGGGCACTCTTTACCGGCGGGGAAGTCCAGTTAGGATTTTAGCCATTGAAGAGTACCAAAATCATATATTGATGAGTGTTTCTGGTTTTGCTTTGGTCGAAAAATTTTTGCAGCAGCACTGAGCAATTACGCAGCTTGCCAATTACTTTTGTTTTTAATAAAACATTATAAAAATAGCGAACTTTTCACGTACACCGAGGGCGACCACTACATCCTGCAGACCCTCGACAATCTGTTGCTCTACTTCGGCGAAGTGCCAGACACCAACACCGAAGTGCCGCTGCAACGCATCGAGAACGTCCTCGGCCACTTCCTGCACTTCACTCGCCCCCCCCCCCAACGGCACACTGACCGACATCAAGCGGGTGGTGAACAACAAAGCGGTGGAAACCCTCACCCAGTATCAGTTGCTGGCCAGATAACTGAGGGCTTTGCTCAGGGCATTCCGCGACGTTACCTGTGGGTGCGGTTTTCTCCAAGCCTACAAAATATGGGGATTCGACTATGTTCGCGCTTCCCTACCTTGAACATGCCTTTTGTAGCGAAGAGTTGTAGCAAAAGGGCCGCAAAGCGCGGCCCCCAAAAACTCAATGCATAAAGAACCAGATCAGAATGATCACCGGAATCGGCACCCCAATCATCCAAAGCAGTATCGAGCGCATGGCCTTTCTCCTTGTTCGATGGTGACAAGAAAGGTGCAGCCGCCATGCCAGTTGTATCAAAAAACTACATTCATAAAAATCAAAGGCTTACCCTCCAAGCCGTCTGAGCAAACCGTGCAATATGCAGGATCCACGCCCTTGCACCTGGGTGTTCTGCAATGCACTATCCTCCCATGATCGCCACCACCCTCCCCGACGGCCCCGAGCAAACGCCGCTTACCGCCGAAATCGTGCTGCGCTACCACCTCTGCTGGAAGCACCGCGACCTCGACGGTGTCATGGCGCTCTACCACCCCGATATCCAGTACCACGACTTCTTTCAAAACCGCGTGCTCGGCCACCAGGAACTGCGCGACTACGTACGCGCCTGCCTGCCCCATGAAGCCGGCGAGGACATCGTCCACAGCGACCGCATCCGCGTCGATGGCTGCACCGCATTCATCCAGTATCAGGTCACGGTCCAGGGCGGTGACGGCCTGGTTGCGTTCCAGTCCAGCGAGGCGATCACCGTCAGGGACGGGCTGATCTGGCGGGTCAACGAATACGCCACATTGGTCCGCCAGAACGGCACAGGCCACGCCAACAGCGGCCCGCGCCCCGCCACCAGCCGCCTGGGCCTGTCGCCTCGGCAGTTGTCGACCATGGCCCAGGACCTGGAGCACTACTTCCAGCGTCAACGCCCCTACCTCGACCCGGAGCTCGACCTGCAACAGGTCGCCGACGCCAGCGGCTACAGCCGCAACCAGATTTCCTACCTGCTCAACCAGGTGCTGGGGCAAAGCTTCTACCGCTACGTCAACCAGGCACGCCTGCAGCACCTGATGGCCAGCCTCGGCGATGACAGCGTCGAGGCGACGATCGACGAGCTGGCCTTCAGTGCCGGCTTCAACTCGCTGTCGGCGTTCTACAAGTGCTTCCGTGAGCACACCGGGCTCACGCCCAAGGCCTACCTGAAGCAAATTTCCCTGCGTGCACGCACGTAAGACAGCTGCCCGCTGACACCACTACGATCGCCCACAGACCTTGACGGATGTGGAGCCGAACCCGATGCAACCCCTGCGCACGCTCAGCCTGTGGATGGACCAGCTCGACGAGCCGCTGTGCGCGCGCCCGGCACTGCGCAATGACCTCGACGTTGACGTGTGCATCATCGGTGCCGGCTATACCGGCCTTTGGACCGCGTACTACCTCAAGCGCCAGGCACCCCAGCTGAACATTGCGGTGATCGAAGCCCAAATCGCCGGCTTCGGCGCCTCCGGCCGAAATGGGGGCTGGCTGATGGGCAACCTGCTAGGCGAAGACCGCCTGCTCGGCACCCTCTCGCCGCAACAGCGCCGCGCCAGCATCGACCTGCTGCACGGCATCCCTGATGAAGTGCATCGCGTGCTGCAAAGCGAAGGCATCGACTGTGACTACCGCAAAGGCGGCGTGCTGTATTGCGCGGCGCGCTACCCGGAGCAGGAACGCAGCCTGCGCGCCTACCTCGACGACTTGTATCGCCAAGGCATGACCGAGGACGACTACCGCTGGCTGAGCCCCGAGCAGTTGGGGAGCCAACTGCGGGTCAGCAATGCGTTTGGAGCCATCTATAGCCCGCACACGGCGACCATCCAGCCAGCCAAGCTGGTGCGCGGCCTTGCCCGGGCAGTGGAGGCGCTGGGCGTACCGATCTACGAAAACACCCCGGCCATCGACTGGCAGCCGAGCGAGGTGCGTACCCCGCTGGCACAGATTCGCTGCCAGTGGATGGTGCCTGCCGTGGAGGGTTACGCCGCCAGCCTGCCGCCACTGGGCAAACACCAATTGCCGGTACAGAGCCTGCTGGTGGCCACTGAGCCGCTGCCAGAGGCCACCTGGGAGCAAATTGGCCTGAGCCAGGGCCAAGCCTTCAGTGAAAGCAGCCGCCAGGTCACCTATGGCCAGCGTACCGCCGACAATCGCCTGGTCTTCGGTGCCCGCGGTGGCTACCGCTTCGGTGGGCGCCTGCGCGAAAACTTCAACCTCGACGAACATGAAATCGAACTGCGCCGCTACCTGTTCAGCGAACTGTTCCCGCAGCTCAAACAGGTACGCATCACTCATACCTGGGGCGGCAACCTGGGCATGGCGCGACGCTTCCGCCCACACATGCTCTGCGACCGCCAGCGCGGCATCGCCCTTGCCGGCGGCTACGGCGGCGAAGGCGTGGGGGCTACCAACCTGGGTGGGCGCACCCTGGCGGCGCTGATCCTCAACCAGCACAACGAACTGACAGCACAACCCTGGGTGCTCGACAACCGCCCGCTATCGAGCCTGGCCAGCTGGCCCCCCGAGCCCTGCCGCTGGCTGGGCTACAACGCGATCATCCAGAGCTTCGTCCACGAGGACCGGACCCTCGCCAACCCCGCCAGCGCGCCTTGGAGGCGGCGCCTGGCCATATCGCTTGCGGACTTCATGGAAGGCTTCATGCACTGACTTCCCTTATCACTCGTACAGGATCCACCGGTCATGAGCATCACCCAGTTCAAGAACACCGAATTTGCTGTGCTCGACAGCTCCAACCCGGTCGCGGTACCGCTCGGCGAACCCGTGGCAGTCACGTCAGTCACCTGCGTGGAGCGCAGCGATGGCGTCGAAACCGGCATCTGGGAATGCACCCCAGGGCGCTGGCGGCGGCAGATCGTGCAACAGGAGTTCTGCCATTTCATCAAGGGCCGCTGCACGTTCACCCCCGACGGTGGCGAGCCCCTGGTCATAGAAGCCGGAGACGCATTGATGCTACCGGCCAACAGCACCGGCACCTGGGACATCCAGGAGACCGTGCGCAAGACCTACGTGCTTGTTTTCTGATCCGCTGATCGCCTGCCTTCGATAACAACAGACAAAGCAAGGTAAACCCGACATGCGCACCTTCCTCCTCGCCCCTCTGATGCTGGCCGCCAGCGTGGCCAGCGCCGCTGAAACGGTGAAGATCTACAACTGGTCCAGCTACGTGGCCCCCGATACGTTGAAGAACTTCCAGCAAGCCAGTGGCATCGTGCCCACCTACGACGTGTACGACAGCAATGAAACCCTCGATGGCAAGCTGATGACCGGCAATTCCGGCTACGACGTGGTGTTTCCCTCCAACCATTTCATGGCCCGGCAGATTCAAGGCAAGGCCTTGAAGCGCCTGGACAAGTCGCAGCTGCCTAACTGGCACAACCTCAACCCGGTGCTGCTAAAGGCGCTGGAGGTGAACGACCCGGGCAACCAGTACGGTTTCCCGTACCTGTGGGGCAGTACCGGCATTGGCTACAACATCGACAAGGTCAAGGCAGTGCTCGGCGGCAACGCGCCCGTGGATTCCTGGGACCTGATCTTCAAGCCCGAGTACATGAGCAAGCTGAAAAGCTGTGGGGTCGCGGTGCTGGACAATGGCCCCGAACTGCTGCCGATCGCCCTGCACTACCTGGGCTTGCCCCATCACAGCCAAGACCCCAAGGACTACGAGAAGGCCAAGGACCTGCTGATGAAGGTGCGGCCGTACATCAGCTATTTCCACTCGTCCAAGTACACGGGCGACCTGGCCAACGGCGATATCTGCGTGGTGGTGGGGTTCTCAGGGGATGTGCTGCAGGCGAAGAACCGCGCCGACGAGGCGAACAATGGCGTGAAGGTGGGCTATTCGATACCCAAGGAGGGCGCGCCGATGTGGTTCGACATGGTCGCCATGCCCGTCGATGCGCCGGATGAAAAGGCCGGATATGCCTACATGAACTACCTGCTGCAGCCGGAAGTGATGGCCAACATCAGCAACCATGTGCAATACGCAAACGGCAACCTCAAGGCAGACGGGCTGGTGGACCCGGCGATGAAGGGTAATACGATGATTTACCCGAGCGACGAGGTGATGGGCAAGCTGTATGCGCTGGAGGCGATGCCGGCGAAGATCGACCGTATTCGTACGCGAATCTGGACCAGTATCAAAGCAGGGAACTGATTTCAGTCGTTACGACGTCCTTGTGGGAGCGGGTTTACCCGCGAATGCGGTGTTGACTCTACCGACGCATTCGCGGGTAAACCCGCTCCCACAGGGGTCAAGGGCAAGCTCTCGCGATCAGTGGTGCTCGCGGGTAGCGCGGAACTTGATATCCGGCCAGCGCTCTTCCATCAGCGCCAGGTTGACCCGGGTCGGCGCCAGGTAGGTCAGGTGACCGCCGCCGTCGATGGCCAGGTTTTCCATGGCCTTGGTCTGGAATTCCTCGAGCTTCTTCTTGTCATCGCAGCTGATCCAGCGCGCGGACCAGACGGTGATAGGCTCGTAGGCGCACTCGACCTTGTACTCTTCCTTCAGGCGGCTGGCGACCACGTCGAACTGCAGCACGCCGACCGCACCCAGGATGATGTCGTTGCTGCGCTCAGGGAAGAACACCTGAGTAGCACCTTCTTCGGCCAGCTGCTGCAGGCCTTGACGCAGTTGCTTGGATTTCAGCGGGTCTTTCAGGCGTACGCGGCGGAACAGCTCCGGCGCGAAGTGCGGAATACCGGTGAAGCCCAGCGCCTCGCCTTCGGTGAAGGTGTCGCCGATCTGGATGGTGCCGTGGTTGTGCAGGCCGATGATGTCACCGGCAAAGGCTTCTTCCAGCTGCTCACGCTCGGAGGAGAAGAACGTCAGCGCATCGCCGATACGCAGGTCTTTGTTCAAGCGCACGTGGCGCATTTTCATGCCTTTCTCGTACTTGCCCGAGCAGATGCGCATGAAGGCGATACGGTCGCGGTGTTTCGGGTCCATGTTCGCCTGGATCTTGAACACGAAGCCGGTGAACTTCTCTTCCACAGGCTCCACGGTACGCTCGTTGGCCACACGGCCAAGCGGACGCGGCGCCCAGTCGACCACGGCGTCGAGCACGTGGTCGACACCGAAGTTGCCCAGCGCAGTACCGAAGAACACCGGGGTCAGCTGACCGTTGATGAACTCTTCCTGGTTGAACTCGTGGCAGGCGCCCTGCACCAGTTCCAGTTGCTCGACGAACGCGTCGTACTGGTCGCCCAGGTGTGCGCGGGCTTCGTCCGAGTCCAGTTTCTGGATGATCTTGGCTTCGGTGCGCTCGTGGCCGTGGCCCGGGGTGTAGACGATGATGTAGTCGCCAGTGAGGTGATACACACCCTTGAAGTCACGGTAGCAACCGATTGGCCAGGTGATTGGCGCGGCCTTGATCTTCAGAACGGCTTCGATCTCGTCGAGCAGTTCGATCGGGTCGCGGATGTCACGGTCGAGTTTGTTGATGAAGCTGACGATTGGCGTGTCGCGCAGCCGGCACACGTCCATCAGGGCGATGGTACGCGGCTCTACACCTTTACCGCCATCGAGCACCATCAGCGCCGAGTCCACCGCGGTCAGGGTGCGGTAGGTGTCTTCGGAGAAGTCTTCGTGGCCGGGGGTGTCGAGCAGGTTGATCATGTGCTCGCGATACGGGAACTGCATCACCGAGGTGGTGATGGAGATGCCGCGCTGCTTCTCCATTTCCATCCAGTCGGAGGTGGCATGGCGGTCGGACTTGCGCGACTTCACGGTACCGGCGACGGCAATGGCTTTGCCCATCAGCAACAGCTTCTCGGTGATGGTGGTCTTACCGGCGTCGGGGTGGGAAATGATTGCGAAAGTGCGGCGCTTCGCGACTTCGGCGGCCTGGTTGGTCATGGGAAATCGCCTGACTGGGGGATTTGAAAGGGGCAGTATCATACCTGAAGTTGGGCCTGGACCAAAATCTGCCGAATGAATGGCGCCCGTGCCGGCCTCTTCGCGGGTAAACCCGCTCCCACAGGTACGACACAGGATTCGAATGCGGTGCAGTCTGTGTAGGAGCGGGTTTACCCGCGAAGAGGCCGGCATAGACAAAAGAAATCCAACAGGCAATCGCTTTATCACGACAAATGACCAAAGCGCAGTTATTTCAACGCCTGCAGCACATTAAGTCGCTGTTTTTTCTCGCCAAAAATCCTGCCACCCAGTGATTAACGCTGGTCAAATGCTGCCTCAGATGGGAACCTTGACACCCATGGAGACGTCCACTCCCCTGCAAACCGCTTCGGTTGGGGACTGGTTTCATCAGCATTTTCGGGCCCGACGGGGTTCGGCTCATGGCCTGATCGCAGCCCTCGGCTTGCCTCACGCTGCTACTCGCGAACACACCACCCGCCGCCAGGACTGGCCGGCAACCAAGAAGTGTGCTCGCCGACTACACAAGGAGTCCACCTGTGGCAAAACGCTACGGTTCGGGGCTGTTGGGATGGGCCGCCGTGCTCGTCATCCTGGCCCTGCTGGTCCACTGGATCGGCATCGACACGATCGCGCGTTATCGCGACGATCTTGGGTTCTACCTGCAAGCGCACCTGGTATTGGTGCTGGCTTCGATGGCGGCGGCGCTGGCCGTGGGCATCCCCGCCGGCATTGCGTTAAGTCGACCGCACCGGGTCGACAAAGCCGAGCGCTTCATGCAGTTCTTCAACGTTGGCAACACCATTCCCCCTCTGGCCGTTCTGGCCATCGCCCTGAGTATCCTGGGCATCGGAGCCGGGCCTGCGATCTTCGCGCTATTCCTCGCCTCCCTCCTGCCCATTGTGCGCAACACCTACGAAGGCCTGAAAAACGTCCCTGCCTCGCTCAAGGAAGCCGCCACCGGCATTGGCATGACCCCGCGCCAGCAACTCTGGCAAGTGGAACTGCCCAACGCCGTGCCGATCATCGTCGGCGGCGTACGCGTGGCCCTGGCACTGAATGTGGGTACCGCACCGCTGGCGTTCCTGATCGGCGCCAACAGCCTGGGCAGCCTGATCTTCCCCGGCATCGCCCTGAACAACCAGCCACAACTGCTGTTGGGTGCCGCCTGCACCGCACTGCTGGCACTGGTGCTGGATGCGGCGGTGAGTTTCTCCAGCAAGCGCTGGCTGGAACGCGGCCTGGTCGAATAAGGATAGGAAACGTATGAAGAAGAGAATCGCCTTGCTACTGGGCGCGGCCTTGCTGTACGCAGGATTTGCCCAGGCAGCGGAAAAACCGCTGATCCGCATCGGCGCGCGGGTGTTCACCGAACAGACCGTGCTCGCCGAAATCACCGCGCAATACCTGCGCGCCAACGGCTTCGATGTGCGTGTCATCGGCGGGCTTGGCAGCAGCCTCGCACGCCAGGCTCAGGAAACCGGCCAGCTCGACCTGATGTGGGAATACACCGGTGTGTCGCTGGTGTCGTACAACCACATCGAAGAGCGCATGCCCAGCGCCGAGGCCACCTACGCCAAGGTCAAGGAGCTGGATGCCAAAAAAGACCTGATCTGGCTGACCCCGTCGAAATTCAGCAACACCTATGCCCTCGGCTTGCCGAAGCAGGTCGCCGAGGCCTACCCGCAGATCAACTCGATCAGCGACCTCAACCAGGTGCTGCGCGACGAGAGCAAGCGTAATCACCTGGTGGCCCTGGACACCGAGTTCGCCAACCGCCCCGACGGCCTGGTAGGCCTGCGCGAAATGTATGACCTGCCGCTGAGCCGGCGCAACATCCGCCAGATGGACGCCGGGCTGGTGTACACCGCCATGCGCAACAATCAGGTGTTCGCCGGCCTGGTGTATACCACCGACGGCCGCCTGGACGCTTTCGACCTCAAGCTGCTGGAAGACGACAAACACTACTTCCCCGACTACACCGCCGCGCCGGTGGTGCGCAAAGCCACGCTCGACGCCAACCCGCAGCTGGCTGGCCTGCTCAAGCCGCTGGCCGAGCAACTGGATGACCAAACCATGCGCCAGCTCAACGCCAAGGTCGATGTCGAGCACCAGAACCCCACTGCCGTGGCCGCGGACTTTCTGCGCAAGCACCCACTGAACAGCGAGGGCCAGCCATGAACCTGATCGATACCTTCAGCCACCTGGACTGGGCCCAGGTGCTGCATCTGACCTGGCAGCACATCATGCTGGTAGGCGTTGCCGTGGGCCTGGCGATTCTGGTCGGGGTGCCGCTGGGCATCCTGATGACTCGTTTTCCGGCCCTCGCAGGCCCGCTGCAGGCCAGCGCCACAGTGCTGCTGACCATCCCCTCGATTGCCCTGTTCGGCCTGCTGTTGCCGTTCTACTCCAAGTTCGGCCAGGGCCTGGGGCCGTTGCCAGCGATCACTGCGGTGTTCCTGTACTCGCTGCTGCCGATCCTGCGCAACACCTACCTGGCCCTGACCAATGTCGAGCCCGGCATCCGTGAAGCCGCACGCGGAATAGGCATGACCTTCGGTCAGCGCCTGCGCATGGTCGAACTGCCCATCGCCGTACCGGTCATCCTCGCCGGTGTACGCACCGCCGTGGTCATGAACATCGGTGTCATGACCATTGCTGCCACCATCGGTGCCGGCGGCCTGGGTGTGCTCATCCTCACCTCCATCAGCCGCAGCGACATGTCGATGCTGCTGATCGGCGCCTTGCTGGTGAGCCTGTTGGCAATCATCGCCGACCTGCTGCTGCAAACCCTGCAACGTGCCCTGACTCCAGAAGGACTGCGCTCATGATCGAACTGAAGAACCTCAGCAAAACCTTCAACGTCAACGGCAAGGACGTCAAAGCCGTCGACTCGGTAAGCCTCACCGTCAACGAAGGGGAAATCTGCGTGTTCCTCGGCCCCTCGGGCTGTGGCAAGAGCACCACGCTGAAAATGATCAACCGCCTGATCACGCCCACCTCGGGCCAAGTGTTCATCAATGGCGAAGACACCACCGGGTTGGACGAAGTCACCCTGCGCCGGCACATCGGCTATGTGATCCAGCAAATCGGTTTGTTTCCCAACATGACCATCGAAGAAAACATCACCGTGGTGCCACGCTTGCTCGGCTGGGACAAGCAGAAATGCCACGAACGCGCCCTCGAGCTGATGCACATGATCAAGCTCGAACCCAAGCAGTACCTGCAACGCTACCCGCGCGAGCTGTCCGGCGGCCAGCAACAGCGTATCGGCGTGATTCGTGCCCTGGCAGCAGATGCACCCGTGCTGTTGATGGACGAACCGTTCGGCGCGGTCGACCCGATCAACCGCGAGATGATCCAGAACGAGTTCTTCGAAATGCAGCGGGCGCTGAACAAGACGGTGATCATGGTCAGCCACGACATCGACGAAGCGATCAAACTGGGCGACAAGATTGCCATCTTCCGTGCCGGCAAGCTGTTGCAACTGGACCATCCGGACACCTTGCTGGCCCACCCGGCGGATGATTTCGTCAGCAACTTCGTGGGCCAGGACAGCACGCTCAAGCGCCTGTTGCTGGTGCGTGCCGAGGATGCCGCGGACAACGCGCCGTCGGTGAGCCCGCAAACGCCTGTGAGCGATGCGCTGGAGCTGCTTGATGAACACGACCGCCGCTACGTGGTGGTGACCGATGCGCAAAACAAGGCGCTGGGCTATGTACGCCGACGCGACATGCACCGCCAGCAAGGGACGTGTGGCGATTTCCTGCGGCCGTTCAATGCCACGGCGTCGCACGATGAGCATTTGCGCATCCTGTTGTCGCGTATGTACGAGTTCAACCGCGCGTGGTTGCCAGTGCTGGATGCCGAGCAGGTGTTCTTGGGCGAGGTGACGCAGGAGTCGATTGCGGCGTACCTGAGCTCGGGGAGGTCGCGGGGGGCGAAGACCAGTATCGTTTCGCCGGCCGAGGCGGTGGTTTCGTAAGCGTTGGGGGGGCTTTGCGCCCTTTAGCAGGTAAACCCGCTCCTACAAGAGCGGGTTTACCTGCGAAGGGCCGCAAAGCGGCCCCGGTAATCTCGGATCAAAACCCAACACTGGCCTGCACATAGAAGGTCCGCGGCTCACCCACGTAAAGGCCGGCATTGTTGTCGCTCGAACGTGTGAAGTACTGCTTGTCGAACAGGTTCTTCACCCCCGCCGCCAGCTTCAAATTGGACCACTGCGGCCCGAATTCATAACCACCACGGGCATGCCAGGTCACGTAGCCCGGTATATCGCCATACCGCCCGTCGGCACTCGGCTCGGTGATGTAGTCGCCATTGAAGCTGCCGTCGGCATTGATCCCGGTTCCCGGCGCACGCTGCTTCGATTGGGCATAGGCGTCCAGGTTCCAGGTCCAGCGGTTAACTGCGTAACGCACTCCGGCAGTGGCCACCTGGCGTGAATAGAACGGCAGGTCTCGACCCTTGAACCCTGGGATATCCCCTTCATAGGTCGCGCGGGTATAGGTGTAGCCACCGCTCACCGACAGCCCGTCCAGCCGCGGGTCCAGCCCGGCCAGGTCATAACGCACCGAAGCCTCGATGCCCTGGTGCTTGGTCGCACCGAGGTTGGTCCAGCCCACGTCGTTGCTGATGTACTGCAGCTCATCATCGAAGTCGATGTAGAACGCCGTCAGCTCACCGGCAAAGCTGCCATTGTCATAACGGGTACCGATTTCGTAGGTCTTGGCTTTTTCCGGCTCCAGGCCATCGGCCGTACTGTTGCCAGAACCGCCCTGGCCCAGCTGGAAGTACTGCAGGCTACCGAACGAGGTTTCGTAGTTGGCGAACACCTTCCAGGCATCGGAAACGTGGTACATCACGCTCAACGCCGGCAAAGGCTCGTTGCTGGTGATGCTGCGCTTCTTCTCGGCTACCGGAAGGTTGTTGGCGCCCAGCACCGGGCGGTCGCGCCAGTCGGTATTGATATGCTCGAAACGCACGCCAGGGGTGATGGTCCAGTTGCCCACGTCGATCTTGTCGTCGATGTAGTAGGCGCTGGCCTCGGTGCCGCCGCTGCGGTCCTGGAACACGTGGCCGTCGGAAGTCGGGGTCTCCGTCGGCACGTTGTCGATCAGCGCCAGCCGAGTCGTCTGTTCGCGCATCGCTTCCTTCAGGTAACGGTAACCGACACTCACTTCCTGGGTGGTTGGGCCGGCAAAGAAGATGCGCGACACACGGGGTTCGATGGCGAAGGTGTGGTAGTTGCGCGGGTACGACGACAACGTCTTCATGTCCCGCGAGGCTATTGTGCTGCCGCGGAAGCTGTCGGTGTAGTAGGTCAGCACTTCGAACTGGGTGGCGTCGTCGAGCTGCCGCTGCCATTTGAACGACACATCCTTGCGCCGGCCCGCAAAGTAGTCGTAATCGCGCAGCGACTGGTACGGGTTGCTGTCGTATTGGGCCTGGGTCAGGCCACCCGGCATGTCGGCACGGCCATCGTAATAATGGAAGTTGAGCCAGAACTCATCGACATCGGTTGGCGCCCAATGCGTCTTGAGGATAACGTCGTCGATGTCGTTGCCGTTGTTGCTTTCACGGTAACCGTTGCCATTCACCCCGGTGTACAACAGCGCCACGCCCATGCCATTGTCGGCCGTGCCACCGACGAAGGCTGACTCGGTGTGTTTCCAGCCACCGTGCTGGGAGGTCTCCAGGGTGGTGGACAGCTCTGCCGAGGCCTTTTGCGGAATCGCCCGGGTTACGAAATTGATCACACCACCCACGTTCTGCGGGCCGTAGCGCACCGAGCCGGCACCACGCACGACGTCGATGCTGTCGAGGTTGCCAGAAGAAATCGGTGCCATCGACAGCTGTGGCTGGCCATACGGCGCGAAGGCGGCCGGGATGCCATCGATCAGTACCGTGGAGCGCGGCGACAGGCGCGAAGTAAGGCCGCGCACGCCCACGTTCAGCGACAGGTCGCTGCCACCGGTTCCGTTGGAGTCCTGCACTTGCACGCCAGGGATGCCGCGCAGCACGTCGCGCACGTTCATTGCGCCCTTCTCCACCATTGCCTCGCGGCGTACCACGGTGCGTGCCCCGGGATGGTTCTGTATCACGCTCTGCTGGGCATCACCCAGCCAGTCACCGACCACCTTGATGTCGGTGGGGGCCAGCTCCAGGCTGCCGCTGCCCAGGTCAAGGGTAGTCGGCAAAGGCTTCACCACAACGGTGTCCCCGGACATCTCGTAGGTGAGCCCGCTGCCTTGCAACAGCTGTTGCAGCGCCTGCACCGGCGCCAGGTTGCCCGATACCGCCGGGGCCTGTTTGCCGGCGACCAGCTCGGGGCTGAAAAACAGCTGCAGGCTGGTCTGCTGGCCGAGCTGGTTCAGCGCCGAACCCAACGGCTGGGCCTGGATGTGGAGGGCATTAGCGGCCTCTGCGGCCGGGCTACCAACGGCCACAGTACTGACCGCCAGGGCCAGCGCCAGGGCGCGAAAGCGTGGGAGAGGTTTGTTGTTGTTCACGTCGTCGAAACATCCTGGAATGCGGAATAAACGCCAACCGCGTGCAAATGGAAATGCTTGGCAGTTGCAGCTGGCGAGGAAGACGAACGAGTGAAAAAAAACCTGAATCTATTTGGCGATTATTTCGCTGGAGCCGTCTTCATGAGCTTTGATGGCCACCGGTAGAATGCTCGGCAAGGCCCGCAGCAGAGCGTCTGTATCGTTGGTACTGAAGGTACCGGACAGGCGCAGCCGGGCGACTTTCCCAGGGGCGACCCGCAATGTCTGGCGACGGTAGCGCGAGGTTTCGGCCACTACTTCGGCGAGGGTTGCGTTGTCGAACACCAGCTTGCCCTGTCGCCATGCGGTCATGGCGCCGGTGTTGACCGCATAGGGTGCGGCGACCAGGCCCTGTGCATCTATATGCGACCCCTGCCCGGCCGACAGTTGCGCCGGCGAGTCGCCCTTGCCCTGCACCCGCACCGACCCCTGCTCCACCGCCACACGGGTGCTGGCTGGGTCAAGGCGGACGTCAAAGCGGGTACCTGTGACGACCACACTGCCCTGGGCAGTGTCGACCACAAACGGCCGGTTACTGTCATGGGCGACGCTGAACATCACTTCACCGGCGTTCAGGCGCACGTGCCGCCGGCCGGCGCTGAACTCGACCTGCAACTGCGTGTTGCCATTGAGCTCCAGATGCGAGCCATCCGGCAGTTCGACCTGACGGCGCTCATTGAAGGCCGTCTGCAGGCTGCCTTGATGGTTCAGTTGCAGGTGGTGCCAGCCGCCCCAGCCCAGGCCCAGCGCCACTACCGCGACACTGGCGGCCAACGCCTGGCGCATGAAACGCCGTCGTGGCAGCTGCTGCACCGGGTCTGGCTGGCACAGCGCCTCCAGGCGCTGACGTGGAATGAAGTCGGCGGCCTGCCACACGCGGCAGAGATGCTCATATTCTTCCCGGTGGTGCTCGTCGCTCGCCAACCAGGCATGCAACTGCTTGTGCAGCCCGGCATCCCGAGGTGCATCCTGCACGCGGGCGAACCATGCGGCCGCCTGCTCGCGGACGGCATCGGTACCGTGCTGTTCCATCGAAAAGATCTCCTGACTCTTCATGCCGACACATCCAGGTGCTCACGCAGGTGCCGGAGCGTGCGGATCATATACTTTTCGACCATGTTCTTGCTCAACCCCATGCGCTCGGCAATCTCGGCCTGAGTCAGGCCTTCGAGCTTCTGCCAGATGAACACCTGCCGGCAGTTGAGAGGCAGCTCGGCCAGCGCCCGCTCAACGCTGTCGGCCAGCTCCAGGGCATGCACGTAGGCTTCCGGGTCGCCACTGCCGGTTGCGCCTTCTTCGAAGGCTTCCCGCTCCAGGGCCTGGCGTCGGTCTTCGCGACGGAAGCCATCCACAGCGATGTTGCGCGCAGCCTGATGCAGGTAGGCGCGTGGCTGCTCAACCTGCTCGCGCGGGGTTTCCAGTACCCGGACAAAGGCATCGTGGGTGAGGTCCTCGGCCTGCTGACGACTGCGCAGCTTGCGCGTCCAGGTGCCGATCAGCTCATGGTAGTGGTCGAGGAAGCCTTTGTGTCCGGACACGGTCGGGGTCATCAGGGAGGCAGATAAGGGTGCGAATAGTAATGTTTCGCATCAAAAGCAGCAAATCCGCCAGTCGGTAACAAAAAATTTATGGGCGATTTCCTGTACGGGGGTACCAGGAAAATGTGGCCATAAATATGAACACCTCCGGCCCTTTCGCGGGCAAGCCCGCTCCCACATTGAACGCGTATCCCCTGTGGGAGCGGGCTTGCCCGCGAAGGACCCAACACGCTCCATTCCACAATTTTTTACGCTTGAAACATCGCAGGGAACATCAGCCGGTCACACGAGTCGGTTATTCAAATGGCTGGTCGTCGATCCACGTCGATCACGCCCGGATTGCCTGTTGATTCTGCATTCTTCACGCCCTAAAGTGCGCGCCGAACGTCCATGCTGGAAACGATCCATCCGGCTCAAGTACTGAGTAGGCGAACCAAAGTGGGGATACGGAGGACGTTCAGTTTGCAGCCACTTAATCTTTCAGTTTGCCCATGGAGTCCCTGAGCATGTCGATCCAGGTCGAAGACTATTTCGCGCGTGAAACCTTCCAGAAAATGAAGGCGTTCGCTGACAAGCAGGAAACCCCGTTCGTACTCATCGACACCCAGATGATCAGCCAGGCGTATGACGACCTGCGCGCCGGTTTCGAATTTGCCAAGGTCTACTACGCGGTCAAGGCCAACCCGGCCGTGGAAATCATCGACCTGCTCAAAGAGAAAGGTTCGAGCTTCGACATCGCCTCGATCTACGAACTGGACAAAGTACTGGGCCGCGGTGTCAGCGCTGACCGTATCAGCTACGGCAACACCATCAAGAAGTCCAAGGACATCCGCTACTTCTACGAGAAGGGCGTGCGCCTGTACGCCACCGACTCGGAAGCCGACCTGCGCAACATCGCCAAGGCCGCACCGGGCTCGAAAGTGTATGTGCGCATTCTGACTGAAGGCTCCACCACTGCCGACTGGCCACTGTCCCGCAAGTTCGGCTGCCAGACCGACATGGCCATGGACCTGCTGATCCTCGCCCGCGACCTGGGCCTGGTTCCTTACGGTATCTCCTTCCACGTGGGTTCGCAGCAACGCGACATCAGCGTGTGGGACGCCGCCATCGCCAAGGTCAAGGTGATCTTCGAGCGCCTGAAAGAAGAAGACGGCATCGAACTGAAGCTGATCAACATGGGTGGTGGCTTCCCGGCCAACTACATCACCCGTACCAACAGCCTGGAAACCTACGCCGAAGAAATCATCCGCTTCCTCAAGGAAGACTTCGGTGACGAACTGCCGGAAATCATCCTCGAGCCTGGCCGTTCGCTGATCGCCAACGCCGGTATCCTGGTCAGTGAAGTGGTGCTGGTCGCACGCAAGTCGCGTACCGCCGTCGAGCGCTGGATCTACACCGACGTAGGCAAGTTCTCCGGCCTGATCGAAACCATGGACGAAGCCATCAAGTTCCCGATCTGGACCGAGAAAAAAGGCGAAGCCGAAGAAGTGGTCATCGCCGGCCCGACCTGCGACAGTGCCGACATCATGTACGAGAACTACAAGTACGGGCTGCCGCTGAACCTGGCCATCGGTGACCGCCTGTACTGGCTGTCGACCGGCGCCTACACCACCAGCTACAGCGCAGTGGAATTCAACGGCTTCCCGCCGCTGAAGGCTTACTACCTGTAATGCACAACGGGGCCGAAAGGCCCCGTTTTCATGTGTGCTCTCCTGTACCGGCCTCTTCGCGCCGATCGATTTCCTCGGCATACCGCGCCGCAAAGGCCATCAACACCGGCCCCGCGTCCTGCAGGGTTACCAACGCAGCACGCAGGAAATTCATGTTCCCCGCAACCCGGGCCTGCTCCAGCCACTGCCCTGCCTCGGCCAACTGCCCACGCTCGACCAGCACCAGCGCCAGGCTGAACATCCCGCGAAAATCCCCCGCCTCGGCCGAACGCCGATACCAGCGCACCGCCCGCGCCGGGCTGGGCGCCGTGGCAATGCCCTGCTCCAGGTAACGCCCATAGAGATTCATCGATTTGGCATGCCCCAGCTGCGCAGCCTTCTCGTAGCACATCAGCGCCTGCACCTGATTGACCGGCACCCCGCGCCCGGTCGCCAGAAGGTTGCCCAGGTTATACAGGCCCCAGTCCAAACCGGAATCGGCCGCACGGGCGTAGTGAACGGCAGCCTGCGCCAAACTCACCTCACCGCCCCAACCATGCTCCAGGCAACGCCCGAGCATGTTGTGCGCCATGGCATTCCCCCCCTGTGCAGCGATACCGAACCAACGCCGGGCGACGGTGGCATCCTGCTGGATGCCAAGCCCATCCAGCAGGATCTGCCCCAGCAGCAACTGCGCCTCGACCGCACCCTGCCCCGCTGCCGCCAGAATTGCCTGGGCGGCCTTGCCGGGGGATTCCTCGAGCATGGCCTGCAAGCCGGCCACATCCACCACTTCCTCACGCCGCAGCAGGTAGGACACGGCTCAGACCTCAGCCCAGCGGCGCAGCAAGTTATGGTAGGTGCCCGTCAGCTGCAACAACGAAGGATGGTCCGGCACATCGGCAGTCAGTTGCTGGATTGCGTTGTCCATCTCGAACAGCAGCGTCCGCTGGCTGTCATCGCGCACCAGGCTCTGGGTCCAGAAGAATGCGGCATAGCGTTGGCCACGGGTCACCGGGTTGACCTTGTGCAGGCTAGTGCCGGGGTACAGCACCATGTCACCGGCGGCCAGCTTGACCTGTTGCACGCCATAGGTGTCCTGGATCACCAGCTCACCGCCGTCGTAGCTTTCCGGGTCGCTGAGGAACAACGTGGAAGACAGGTCGGTACGCACCCGCTCCGGGCTGCCCTTGGGCTGGCGCAGGGCGTTGTCGATGTGGAAGCCGAAGTTGCCACCTTCGCGATAGCAATTGATCAGCGGCGGGAACACTTTGTGCGGCAACGCTGCCGACATGAAGCGCGGGGTTTTCCACAGGCGGTCGATCAACGCAGTGCCAATTTCCTTGGCCAGCGCATGGCCTTCCGGCAACTGCAGGTTGTGCTTGGCCTTGGCCGACTGATAACCCGCCGTAAGCTTGCCATCGGCCCAGTCGGCCTGCTCCAGCGCCTCGCGAATACGGGCCAGTTCATCAGCGTCGAACAGACCTGGGATGTGAAGCAGCATGGCAACAGCACCGTTGGGAAATGTAAAGGCTCAATGATATTGATTCCCTTTTGCGCTACACAAGCCCCATTCGCCAGTTAAGACGTTTCAGCTGCATGAAACCGTAAAGACAAATTGTAAAGATTGTAAATTCTTCACGAATGGTAACGAATCTCAATTGTTAGTCAAAATTGCTTACATTAAGATCCACCGCCTCGAAACCTTGGGGAAGGTCCTTACCAATGCGTCATTACGTGCCATCTGCTGTGAGCTCACAACGCCTGCTTGCGTCCGCCATTGGCGTTGCCATCTCTGCAGCATCGACTGCTCAGCTTGCATATGCAGATGATCAGGCTGCTGATTCTGTCATTTCACTCGACGCAACCAGCGTCAACGCGGCACAGGATGTCACCAGCTACAAGACGGATACCGCCAGCTCGAAGAAGTACACCGCCCCGCTGCGTGAAACACCGAAGAGTGTCACGGTGATCCCTCAGCAAGTCATTCGTGACACGGGGGCGACGTCCTTGGTAGACGCCTTGCGTACAACCCCAGGCATCACTTTTGGCGCAGGCGAAGGCGGCAACCCAGCGGGTGACCGCCCTATCATCCGCGGCTTCAACGCCGAAAGTGACGTATTTGTCGATGGCATGCGCGATGTCGCATCCCAAAGCCGGGAGATCTTCAACGTGGAGTCCATTGAGGTCGCAAAAGGCCCTGGCTCCGCTTTTACCGGTGCTGGCTCGACGGGCGGGAGCCTCAATCTGGTCACCAAGAGCGCAAAACTTGGCGATAGCTACAACGGTGGGTTCACTTGGGGTTCAGACCAGACCAAACGCACCACCCTGGATTTGAACAAACAGCTGACCGACACCTCTGCCTTTCGCTTGAACCTGATGAAGCACGAAGCCAACGTCGCCGGTCGTGACGATGTGGATGTGAGCCGTTGGGGGGTGGCACCGTCGTTCGCTTTTGGCTTGGGCACCGATACACGGGTCACAGTGGGTTACTACCACCTGAAAACCGACGATATGCCTGACTACGGCATCCCGCTGAATCGCAGCGCCACGCGCAGCAAATACAATGTAGATGGCCCGGCTCATGTAGACCGCGACAACTTCTACGGTTTGAACGGACGCGACTACCGCAAGACCAGCAACGACAGCGGCACGATCCGTATCGAACATGACCTGAACGAAAACCTGACACTGTCCAACAGCTTCCGCATGTCGCGCTCGACCCTCGACTACATCGTGACCAACCCGGATGACAGTAAAGGTAACGTCGCCAACGGTACGGTCTATCGCGCCACCAAGAACCGCAATTCGACGTCCAAAGGTTGGGTGAACCAGACCGACCTGAGTGCCAAGTTCAATACCGGCTTCATCGAGCATAGCCTGGTGACAGGCCTGGAGTTCACCTACAGCGACACGCATAACCGCGGGTATGTCGTCACCTCGGCCGCTGGCACAGGCACTGTTTGCACCCCCGCCTTGCTGGCTTCGGGCGACTGCACCAGCCTCTACGACCCATCCCCGGATGACGGCTGGTCTGGCACGATTACCGACAGCCAAGCCTTCACCGATACGGATACGAAGACCAGCGCTGCCTACGTATTTGACACACTGACTTTCAACGAACAGTGGTCGCTGAACCTCGGCCTGCGTTACGACGATTACCAGACCAAATCAAGCGGATACAGCACAGGTGGGCGTGGCTCGGTTGCGGGGGACTTCTCTCGCGAAAACAACGCGCATCTGTGGAACTACCAAGTTGGCGTAGTCTACAAGCCGTTGCCCAACGGCAGTATTTACGCCGCCTGGTCGACCTCCAGCAACCCGTCGGGCGAAACCAGCGGTAATGGAGGCCTGGAGCTGGCGGCCAACAACAGCAACCTCGATCCAGAACGTAACCGCAACTACGAAATCGGCACGAAGTGGGACTTCTTCGACGATAACCTATCGTTGACCGCAGCCTTGTTCCGTACCGACAAAACCAACGCACGCGTCACCGATCCAGACAATGCCACATATCAGGTGCTCGATGGCGAACAACGGGTCCAGGGTGTGGAGCTGACCTACTCGGGTAACCTGACCAGCAAGTGGAAGGTCTATGGCGGCTACACCTATATGGAAAGCGAGATCGTGAAAACCTCTACTGCAGCGAACGAAGGCAACCACATGCCTAGCACGCCGCGTAACAACTTCACGTTCTGGTCGACCTACGACATCATTCCGCAACTGACCGTTGGTGCTGGAGCGACTTTTGTCGATTCGCGCTTCGGTGACGAAGCCAACTCGGTCGAGGTACCTTCCTACTGGCGCTATGACGCCATGGCTACCTATCGCCTGACAAAGAATGTCGACTTGCAACTGAATGTGCAGAACCTGACCGACAAGCGTTACTTCGATCAAGTATTCGCTACGCATTACGCTCACGTAGCGCCTGGCCGTACTGCACTCATGAGTGCCAACTTCCACTTCTAATCAAGTCACCCCGAGCCCCGTTCATTCCCGTGAGCGGGGCTTTTGCGTATCAAGGCATAATGCACGCCGCGCAGGTCGCGGCAGCAACTCAAGGTGAGTAACGTGGTGAAGAAGACGCTGTTCCAATTGCACTGGTTCTTTGGCATCACCGCTGGCCTGGTGCTGGCCTTGATGGGCATTACCGGGGCGCTGTACTCGTTCCAGGAAGAACTGCTGCGCGCATTCAATGCCGATGTACTCAAGGTAGAAGTACGCGCCGAAGGCGTGCTGCCGCCGGCCGAGCTGGTTAAACGAGTCGAAGCCCAGCAGCACGACAAGGTGTCGATGCTGTGGGTCGACGTGCGTGAAGGCAACGCTGCACGTATCTTCTTCATGCCTGCACCGGGCGAACGCCGTGGCGAACTGCGCTATGCCGACCCGTACACCGGCGAGCTCAAGGGTGAAGTGGCCGGGCAAGGCTTCTTCAACCTCATGCTCAAGCTGCACCGTTTCCTCGCCATGGGCGATACTGGCCGGCAAATCACCGGGGCCTGCACCTTGATGCTGGTGTTCTTCTGCCTGTCCGGCCTGTACCTGCGCTGGCCGCGCAAAGCACTGGCCTGGCGCACCTGGCTGACCTTCGAATGGGCCAAGAAAGGCCGCGCCTTCAACTGGGACCTGCACGCCGTGGCAGGTACCTGGTGCCTGCTGTTCTACCTTCTGTTCGCCCTGACCGGCCTGTTCTGGTCCTATGAGTGGTACCGCGAAGGCCTGAACAAGCTGCTGGCTGACGCGCCGGCTGCGGGCCAGCAGCAAAAACGTGGTGAAGGCCGTGGCCGGCACGGGCCGCAGAAAGTCGACAGGGATGCGCCACCGCTGGTGGTGGACTATGACGCCATCTGGGCCAACCTCAAGGATGCCGCGGGCCCAGGCCTGTCCACCTACAACCTGCGCCTGCCGCCCGCTGGCGGTCAGCCGGCCAACCTGTTCTACCTGCTCGACAACGCTGCCCACCCACGTGCCTTCAATACCCTGGTCCTGGACCCGGCCACCGGCCAGGTTAAAAAGCACGACCGCTACACCGACAAGTCCTTCAAGGCGCAACTGCTGCAGAGTGTTTACGCCTTGCATGTGGGCGAGTACTTCGGCTTGCCGGGGCGCATCATCGTCACCATCGCCAGCCTGACCATGCCGTTGTTCTTCGTCACCGGCTGGCTGCTGTACCTCGACCGTCGCCGCAAGAAACGTCAGGTGCGCGCAGCCCGTGGCAACGTCGCCAACAGCAACGGCAATGGCGACGGCTGGCTGATCGGCTTTGCCAGCCAGAGTGGCTTTGCCGAACAGTTGGCCTGGCAGAGCGCCAGGCAGCTGCAGGCAGCCGGCCAGCCCGTTCAAGTGCGCGCCCTTGCCCAGCTGGGTGAAAACGACCTGCGCCAGGCCCATCGCGCGCTCTTCGTGGTGAGTACCTTCGGCGACGGTGAAGCACCCGACAGCGCCCGCGCCTTCGAGCGCAAGGTGCTCGGCCAGCCTTGGGCACTGAACAACCTCAACTATGCCCTGCTCGCCCTCGGTGATCGTCAGTACCCGCACTTCTGCGGCTTCGCTCGTCGCCTCCAGGCGTGGCTGGGGGAGCGCGGCGCCAGCAGTGCATTCAGCCCGGTGGAAGTGGACAACGCCGACCAGGCCGCTCTGCAGCAATGGCAGCAGGAACTGGCGCAACTGACCGGCGCCCAGCCGGTCGCCGCCTGGCAGCCGCCAACCTTTGCCAACTGGTCGCTGGTGCGCCGCAAACTGCTCAACCCCGGCAGCCAAGGCCAACCGGTGTACCTGCTTGGCCTGCAGGCTGCAGAACCTGCGAGCTGGGAAGCCGGCGACCTGGTAGAAATACTGCCGCTAAATGGGCAGCCACGTATCGACGCGTTCCTCAAGGGCATGGCACTGGACGCCAGCAGCCAAGTGCAGGTGAATGGCCTGAGCGAAACCCTTGCCCAGGCACTCGCTGGTCGCCAGTTGCCGACGCGCCGCGATCACCTGATCGGCTTGCAGCCGCAGGCACTGGTGGATGCACTGGTACCGATCGGCAGCCGCGAATACTCCATCGCCTCGATCGCTAGCGATGGTGTGCTGGAGCTGATCGTGCGCCAGGAACGCCACCCCGACGGCAACCTTGGCTTGGGCTCTGGCTGGCTGACCGAATACCTGCCAATGAATGGCACCCTGAGCCTGCGCCTGCGGCGTAACAGTGGTTTCCATCTGCCTGAGGCCGCTGCGCCGATGATCCTGATCGGTAACGGCACTGGCCTGGCAGGCCTTCGCAGCCTGTTGCGCGCGCGGGTCAATGCCGGTGAGCAGCGCAACTGGCTTTTGTTCGGCGAGCGTAATCGGGCGCATGACTTGCTGTGCGGCGATGAGCTGCATGCTTGGCTGGACAACGGCGACCTGGCACGGCTGGACCTGGCGTTCTCGCGCGATCAGGCCGAGAAGGTGTATGTGCAGGACGTGATGCTGCAGCAGGCCGAGGACTTCAAGCGCTGGGTAGCCGATGGGGCTTGCGTGTATGTCTGCGGCAGCCTGAAAGGCATGGCGGCGGGGGTGGATGCTGCGCTCAATCGCATGCTGGGTGAAGAAGCTGTACAGCAGTTGATCGAGGATGGGCGGTATCGGCGGGATGTGTATTGACTGGAAATCGATTCAACCAGCGCCGGCCTCTTCGCGGGTAAACCCGCTCCTACAGCGGGCTGTGTCCAACCCCAGATGTGTGTCCACCACCGATCTGTGTAGGAGCGGGTTTACCCGCGAATACGGTGGCGGCGGTAACGGTGAAGGGCCAGGGAGATTGGCCACCAGGCCCTTTCGCGGGCAAGCCCGCGAAGAAACCGGCGCTGCTGTCAGTGCAACTCGAAGGTATCGGCATCCAGGTTGGCCGGGAACTTGGCCCGGTACGCCGCCAGTTCCGACGCGCTCAGTACTGCAGTGAACACCCCGTCCGCCTCGCCGGCACTGAGCAGGCTCTCACCCTGGAAATCCAGCACCTGGCTGTCACCAGAATAAGCAAAGCCTTTACCGTCCGTGCCCACCCGGTTCACCGCCGCCACATAGCACAGGTTCTCGATGCCCCGCGCCGGTAGCAGGCGGTTCCAGTGCTGGCGACGCGCGGCCGGCCAGTTGGCCGTATAAAGCAGCAGGTCGGTGTCCTGGGCGTCGCGGCTCCACACCGGGAAGCGCAGGTCGTAACAGATCAGCGGGCGAATCCGCCAGCCCTTGACCTCGAACTGCACCTGCCGCTCGCCTGGGGTGTAATGTTTGTGCTCACCGGCCATGCGGAACAGGTGGCGCTTGTCGTAGTGCAGAATCTCGCCGTCCGGCCGCGCCCACAACAGGCGGTTGCGGTGGCTGCCATCGGCCGCCTGGATGATCACACTACCGGTAATCACCGCATTGTGCTTCTTCGCCTGGGCTTTCAACCATTTATAGGTCGGACCGTTCTCCTGCTCGCACAGGCTTTCCGACTGCATCGAAAAGCCGGTGGTGAACATTTCCGGCAGGATCACCAGGTCCACCTCGCCCACCTGCTCCAGCAGCACCTCGAAGTGCGCGTAGTTGGCCTCGCGGTCATGCCAGGCCAGGGTGGTTTGCACCAGGGCGACTTTCAGGTTCGGCAGTGTACTCAGATCGCGCATAGTCTTTCCGCTGCCTGACGCAGCGTCTCCTCTCGTTTGGCAAAGCACAGGCGCACCAGGCGTTGCTCGGGGATGGGTTGCTGGTAGAACACCGATACCGGGATGGTCGCCACGCCGTGCTCACGCGTCAGCCACAGCGACATGTCGACATCGTTCAGGTCCGGGCGGATTTGCGAATAGTCCACCAGCTGGAAATAAGTGCCCGTCGTGCGGGTAAAGTTGAAACGCGAGCCTTCCAGCAAGCCGCAGAACACGTCGCGCTTGGCCTGGTAAAAGGCTGGCAATTCATCAATATGCTCGGGGTGCTCGGCCATGAAATCGGCCAAGGCCCACTGCAGCGGCGTCACCCCACAGAAGTTGACGTACTGGTGCACTTTGCGCAGCTCGGCGCTCAGGGCAGGCGGTGCGATCACGTACCCGGTCTTCCAGCCGGTAACGTGGTACGTCTTGCCGAACGAACTGACCACGAAGGCACGCGAGTACAACTGCTCATGGGCCAGCACGCTGGCGTGGCGTACACCGTCGTAGACCAGGTGCTCGTACACTTCATCGCTGACCAGGTAGATATCGCGGTCGGCAATTAGTGCGGCCAACTGGTCGAGGTCTTCGCGAGTGATCAGCGCGCCGCTGGGGTTGTGTGGCGAGTTGAGGATGACCATGCGCGTGCGCGGGGTCAAGGCATCGCTGAATTTCTGCCAGTCGATACGGAAGGTGCCGTCGCTCAACTGCACATGAACACAGCGGCCACCGGCCAGCTCCACTGACGGCTCGTAACTGTCGTAGCAGGGATCGAAGACGATCACTTCGTCACCGGCATGTACCACCGCCTGGATGGCACAGAAAATAGCCTCGGTGGCGCCGGGGGTGATAGTCACTTCCTGATCGGCATCCACCCTGGCCCCATACAGCCGCTCGACCTTGGCCGCTACCTGCTGGCGCAAGGCCGGCAGGCCGGTCATCGGCGAATACTGGTTATGCCCGGCAGCCACGTGCCGGCCCACGGCATCAAGCAGGGCCTGCGGGCCATTGAAGTCAGGAAAGCCCTGGGACAGGTTGAGCGCGCCAGTCTGCACGGCGAGCTGGGACATGGTGGTGAAGATGGTCGTGCCGACGTTCGGCAGTTTGCTGCGGATCATGGAGCCCTCTTTCCTGGGGTATATCCGGCACGGGGTGGAGTCCGAGCATAGCGGATCGAGCGGTCAGGAAAAAGGTTGAAACAATAGGGGGATTGCTCTGGATCAAGGGGCGTCTGTGGGGGCGGCTGTGCCTGCCCCCACATGGGGCGACTTAGCGCTTGTCGCGACGCTTCTTCTCGGCCTTCTTGTGGTGCGACATCAGGCGGCGTTTCTTGTTGACCTGGCGATCGGTAAGGGTGTTCTTCTTGCCCTCGTACGGGTTCTCACCGCCCTTGTACTCGATACGGATCGGCGTACCGACCAGTTTGAGCACCCGGCGATAGGTGTTTTCCAGGTAACGCGAGTACGACTTGGGAATGCTGTCGGTCTGGTTGCCGTGGATCACGATCAGCGGCGGGTTGGCACCGCCGAGGTGGGCATAGCGCAGCTTGATGCGGCGACCATTGACCATCGGCGGCTGGTGCTCGCTCACGGCATCTTCGAGGATCTGCGTCAGGCGGCTGGTCGGCCAGCGGGTGACCGCGGACTGGAACGCAGCCTGTACCGACTTGTACAAGTTGCCCACGCCCGTGCCATGCAGCGCGGAAATGAAGTGGATGTCGGCAAAGTCGACGAAGAACAGCCGGCGCTCCAGCTCGGTCTTCACGTAGGCGCGCTCACCCGGCTCCATGCCATCCCACTTGTTCAGGGCAATGACGATGGCGCGACCGGCCTCAAGGGCGAAGCCCAGCAGGTTCAGGTCATGGTCGACCACACCCTCGCGGGCATCCATGACAAAGATGACGACGTTGGCGTCCTTGATCGCCTGCAGCGTCTTCACCACCGAGAACTTCTCGACTTCCTCGTGGATCTTGCCACGCTTGCGCACCCCGGCGGTGTCGATGAAGGTGTACTTCTCGCCATCGCGCTCGAACGGGATGTAGATACTGTCACGGGTGGTGCCCGGCTCGTCGTAGACCACCACACGCTCTTCGCCGAGCATGCGGTTGACCAGCGTCGACTTGCCAACGTTCGGGCGGCCGATGATGGCGATCTTGATGCCATCCTTCTCGCTTGGGCCAGGAATGCGCACGGCTTCCTCACCTTCAGCGACGTCCTGGTCGAGGGCTTCCTCTTCGGCATCGCGCGGCAAGTGGCCGAGCACGGCTTCCATCAGGGCACTGATACCACGGCCCTGGGAGCCCGCCACCGGAATGGCGTTACCCATGCCCATTGGCGAAAATTCGGCGCGGGCAACGTCGGGGTCGATGTTGTCGATCTTGTTGGCAACCAGGATCGCGGCCTTGTTCCGCTTGCGCAGGTGCTCGGCGATCATCTGGTCTGCTGCGGTCATGCCAGCACGGGCATCAACCAGGAACAGCACATAGTCGGCTTCTTCGATGGCCATGAGCGACTGCTCGGCCATTTTCTCGTCCATGCCCACTTCGTCACCGGTGATACCACCAGTGTCGATCAGGATGAAGGAGCGACCCTGCCAGCTGGCATCACCATACTGGCGATCACGGGTCAGGCCCGAGAGGTCACCGACGATGGCATCGCGGGTCTTGGTCAGGCGGTTGAACATGGTGGATTTGCCGACGTTCGGGCGGCCCACCAGGGCAATTACGGGAACCATCGGCTCTCCACTCTAGAATTCTTGAAAATGCAAAGGCCGCTGCAAGGCAGCGGCCGGGGTACGGGCGGCGTGTCCTACGCCGCGACTTGAAGCCGGTCAAGGCTTCAAGCATAGCTTCAGCGGATGGTCAGCGCCTCGAGCTTGCCGCTGTTGCCGAAGACATAGATGGTGTCGCCGACCACAAGCGGGCGGGCGCGCAGGCCATCGCTGTCAATGCGCTCACGGCCAACGAAACGGCCATCGACCTGGCTGAGCAAGTGCAGATAGCCTTCGAAGTCCCCTACCGCTACGTAGCTTGAGAACACTTCAGGCGCCGTCAGTTGGCGACGCGCCATCGAGTCGTTGGTCCACAGGGCACTGGAAGACCGCTCATCGATACCCTCGACCGAGCCGGAAGCCTCGCTCACATAGACGTTACCGAAGCCCTGGGCGACACCCACGTAGCTGGAGGCATCGCGCTGCCACAGCTCGCGGCCGCTTTCCAGGTCCAGGCCAGCAACGCGCCCCTGGTAGGTGCTGACGTACAAGATACCACCGGACAGCAGCAGGCCGCCGTCAATGTCGACCACACGGTCCAGCTCGGAACGGCCCTGCGGGATGGCCACACGGCTTTCCCACACCGGCACACCGTTGTTGATGTCCACAGCCACAACCTTGCCGGTAGACAGGCCGGCAACAGCCAGGCGGTTGGTGGCGATCGGTGCACCGGTGCCACGCAGCGTCAGCACGGCCGGGGAGTTCTCGTAGATCCAACGGCGGTCGCCAGTGGCGGCATCCAGGCCAATCAGGCGGTCGTCCTGGGTCTGCACCACTACCACGTCACCGTTGTTGGCAGGCGGGGCCAGCACTTCGCTGGTCACGCGCGAGCGCCAACGCTCTTCACCGGTGCTGGAGTCCAGGGCAATGACTTCACCCTTGAGGGTACCGAGCATGACCAGGCCGTAGCCCACGCCAACTGCGCCGGAAACCTTTAGCTCCAGGTCCTTCTTCCACACTACGTCACCGGTGATGCGATCAAGGGCATAGACTTCGCCGTTGACGTCGGAAGCGTAGATGCGGTCGTTCTCGATGGCCGGTACCAGGGTGTTGTAGGTTTCACCCTGGCCGTCACCGATCGAACGGCTCCACTGCTTCTTCAGCACCACTTCCTCGGTGAACTTGGTCAGCTCGGCCGGGGGCAGTTCCTTCTTGCTGTTGCTGCTGCAACCTGCGGCCAGCACGGCCAGGGTCAGCACTGCTGCATGTTTCCAACCGATCACTTACGCGTCCCCTTTAGCCAGGTCATCCAGCTTCAATTGCAAGCCACCGACCGCCGCATCATCGGACAGCGCGGCCTTGGCTTTTTCGTAAGCGCTGTGTGCGTCGTCGGGGCGACCCAGCTGAACCAGCAGGTCCCCTTTCAACTCTTCACGGCTGGCCAGAAAGGCTTTATCGGCGTCGCCGTCGAGCAGCTTCAGGGCATCTTCGGCCTTGTTCTGGGCTGCCAGTACACGCGCCAGACGCTGACGCGAGATCTCGCCCAGCGTGACGTCGGCCGGATTGTCCAGCACGCTTTTCAGCTCGGCTGCGGCGTCATCGAGCTTGCCGCTGTCGACCGCGACCTTGGCCACGAAAAGGCTGCCGTACTGGGCGTAAGCGGTACCGCCAAACTCGCTCTTGAGCTTGCCGGCCAGCTCCGCGACCTTGGTGGTGTCCGGCTGGCCGGTCGGTGTCAGGCTGGTTTCAATCAACGCCTGATACAACTGCGAGGCACCTTGCGACTGGTTGTTCTGGTACTTGTGCCAGGTATTCCAGCCCAACACCACCACGCCAGCCAGCAAAGCGCCGGTCAGCAGCGGCTTACCGTTGCGGCTCCACCAGTCCTTGATCCCTGCCAGGTCATCATCATCGGTACTCGACACCCCAATACTCCTTTTCGCCTATTCGCTTGTTGAACCGCGTTACGCCTGCGCGATCGCGGTTTCCAGGTGCTCTGCAAGAGCATCCCAGGCAATGTTCTGTTGTTCGCCCTGGCCACGCAGGGGTTTCAAGCCGATTTCTTGCTTGGCCAGCTCGTCGTCGCCGAGGATCAGGGCGAACAGTGCACCGCTCTTGTCGGCTTTCTTGAACTGGCTCTTGAAGCTGCCACCACCAGCGTTGACGGCCAGGCGCAGGCCCGGCAAGCGGTCGCGCAGGCCTTCGGACAGGCGCAGGCCGGCCAGCTCCGCCTGCTCGCCAAAGGCGCACAGGTACACGTCGATCTGGCGGCTGATGGAGTCCGGCACCTTGCCCAGGGTTTCCAACAGCAGGATCAGGCGCTCGATGCCCATGGCGAAACCAACGCCAGTGGTCGGCTTGCCACCCATCTGTTCGACCAGGCCGTCGTAACGGCCACCCGCGCACACGGTGCCCTGGGCGCCAAGCTTGTCGGTTACCCACTCGAACACGGTCTTGCTGTAATAGTCCAGGCCACGTACCAGCTTGGTATTGATCACGAACGGAATACCGGCGGCATCCAGGCGGGCCTTGAGCCCCTCGAAGTGCACGCGCGATTCTTCGTCCAGGTATTCTTCCAGCTTCGGCGCGCCGACCAGCACCGCCTGGGTGTTCGGGTCCTTGCTGTCGAGGATGCGCAGCGGGTTGCTCTTCAGACGACGCTGGCTGTCTTCGTCCAACTGCTCCAGACGCGCCGAAAGGAATTCGACCAGCGCGTCACGGTAGCGTGCGCGGGCTTCACTGGTGCCCAGGCTGTTGAGCTCGAGCTTGACCGCGTCCTGGATGCCCAACTGGCCCCACAGGCGCCAGGTCAACATGATCAGCTCGGCATCGATGTCCGGGCCGTCCAAGTTGAACACTTCCACGCCAATCTGGTGGAACTGACGGTAACGGCCCTTCTGCGGGCGCTCGTGGCGGAACATCTGGCCGATGTACCACAGCTTCTGCACCTGACCGTTGCCGGTGATGCCGTGCTCGAGCACCGCTCGCACGCAGGCAGCGGTGCCTTCAGGGCGCAGGGTCAGCGAATCGCCGTTGCGGTCCTCGAAGGTGTACATCTCTTTTTCGACGATGTCGGTCACTTCACCGATCGAGCGTTTGAACAGCTCGGTGAACTCGACGATCGGCGTGCGGATCTGGCTGTACCCGTAGGTGTCCAGCAGGCCGGCCACGGTGCCTTCAAAGTAGCGCCACAGCGGCGACTGTTCTGGCAGGATGTCGTTCATGCCACGGATGGCTTGCAGCGATTTGCTCACGAAAAGTCCTTACGAATTCGGTGTGTCAGCCACGGACGATCAGCGCCGCGTCGGCTTCGGCCTTTTCGGCCGCTTTCTGGCGGATGAGCTTTTCCAGCTCATCGACCAGGTTGTCATTGGTCAGTTTCTGCGCAGGCTTGCCGTCGATGTAGATCAGGTTCGGCGTGCCGCCGGTCAACCCTACATGGGCTTCCTTGGCTTCACCCGGGCCGTTGACCACGCAACCGATCACCGCCACATCCAGCGGTACCAGCAGGTCTTCCAGACGCCCTTCCAGCTCGTTCATGGTCTTGACCACATCGAAGTTCTGCCGCGAGCAGCTCGGGCAGGCAATGAAGTTGATGCCACGCGAACGCAGATGCAGCGACTTGAGGATGTCGTAGCCGACTTTCACTTCTTCGACCGGGTCGGCCGCCAGCGAGATACGGATGGTATCGCCAATACCCTCGGCCAGCAGCATACCGAGGCCGACGGCGGACTTCACCGTCCCCGAACGCAGGCCGCCGGCTTCAGTGATGCCCAGATGCAGCGGTTGTACGATCTGCTTGGCCAGCAGACGGTAGGCTTCGACAGCCATGAACACGTCCGAGGCCTTGACGCTTACCTTGAAGTCCTGGAAATCCAGGCGGTCGAGATGCTCGACGTGGCGCAGGGCCGACTCGACCAGCGCAGCCGGGGTCGGTTCGCCATACTTCTTCTGCAGGTCTTTTTCCAGCGAACCGGCGTTGACCCCGATACGAATCGGAATGCCGCGGTCGCGGGCGGCATCGACCACGGCGCGTACACGGTCTTCACGACCGATGTTGCCCGGGTTGATACGCAGGCAATCAACGCCCAGCTCGGCAACGCGCAATGCGATCTTGTAGTCGAAATGGATGTCGGCGACCAGCGGCACGCTGACCAGTTGCTTGATCTTGCCAAAAGCTTCGGCGGCGTCCATGTCCGGTACCGAGACCCGCACGATATCCACGCCAGCATCGACCAGACGCTGGATTTGCGCCACGGTAGCAGCGACATCGTTGGTGTCGGTGTTGGTCATGCTCTGCACCGCGATGGGCGCATCACCGCCCACCGGCACATTGCCAACCCAGATTTTGCGGGATTCGCGACGTTTGATCGGAGATTCGCCGTGCATGACTTACTGTCCCAACTTCAGGCGAGCAGTCTCGCCACTGGTGAACGGAGCAACATCAACGGGCTGGCCGTTGTAGCTGACCTGGGCGCCCCGGGCAAAGCCCAAGCGTACCGCGAATGGCGGCTTGCCGGTCAGCTCGAGGTTGTCCCCCTTGCGCTTGATGGCGCTGAACAGCACCTTGCCATTGCCGTCGCTGACCTGGGTCCAGCAATCGGCGGTGAACTGGATGGCGACCTTGGCACTGCCAGCCGGCACCGCGGCAGGCTCAGCGGCGGCCACTGCCGGTGCAGGTACTGGTGCAGCAGTGGGCTGTACCGGAGGCGTAATCGGCTCAGGCGAAGCAGCAGGTGCGGGTTGCACGGGCGCTTGCTGTGCCGGAGCAGGCGCTGCGGCAGTGGCTGTGGTCGAGCTTACCGGCGCTTGTTCATTGGCAGCAGGCTGCTCGGCAGCGCCCGGCTCCAGAGCCAGCGGTGCACTCTCAGCTTGCTGGCCAACGGAAACGGCCTGGTCTTCAGGCTCATCGAGCGGGTGAATCTGTGTGGTGCCGTCGGCGCTTTCGACTTCGACGTGCTCCAGGGCAATCTTGGCCAGTTCCTTGCCCCGCAGGCTGCCCTGGTCCTGCCACCAGAAAAAGCCACCACCGACAACAGCCACCAGCAACAGCAGGCTGACGCCGCGCAGGATGTTGTGCGACAGCCGCACAGGCTCTTCGATACGGCCCAGCGAATGCACGTCGCTGCCTTTGGCGTGGGTACCGGTGTAGCGGTCGAAGGCATCTACCAGGGCGGCCTGGTCAAGGTCCATCAGCTTGGCGTAGGCGCGAATGTAGCCACGAGCGAAAGTATGCCCGGGCAGCTTGTCGAAGGCGCCGGTTTCCACGTGGTTCAACGAACTGACAGTGAGGTTGAGCTTGCGGGCCACCTCGGCTTGAGACCAGTCCCGTTTCTCACGGGCCAGGCGCAAAAGCTCACCGGGGTTCTGGCCAGGCGCTACAGCTACTTCGGGATGCGCGGCGTTCATCGTTGCTCCGACAGGTATTGCTGGTATTCCGGCGTACCGGGATAAAGTCGTTGTAATTGCTGGCCCAACTCGGCCAGTGCGCCCTGCTCGTCGAACACCCTGGCAAGGCGGCTGCCCAGCAGCAGGCTACGGGCGTCGTGGTCGCTCAACTGGCTGAAACGATCGTAGTAGTCCCGGGCCGGCACATAATGCCTGTTTTCGTAGGACAACTCAGCCATTTCCAGCAACGCTTTTGGTTGGTGCTGGTTGAGTTGTAACGCTTTCAACAGATACGCGTGCGCCTGATCGCGGCGTTCGAGCTTCAGGGCGGTCAGGCCCAGATTTTCATACACGCGTGAACGCTCAGGATACAGGGTATCGGCACTGGCCAGGCGAAACATCTGATTGGCCTCGGCAAATCGTCCCTGAGCATAAAGGAAACTGCCGTAATTGTTGCGAATTCGCGTGTCACCGCGACTTATCAGCAAGGCCTTGCGAAAGTGTGCTCCGGCCAGCGCCGGCTCACCTTCGGCTTGAAACACTACCGCCAGGGCCGCGTGCGCGTCGGCATCCTGATCATCCAGTGCCAGGGCCTTGCCCAGCGGCGCCTTGGCCTGCTCGGTCAATCCTTGTTGCAAATAACCCAAGCCAAGCTGCACATAAGCCCGCCCTGCCTCCGCCCTGCCCTGGCGGCTGGCCAAAGGGTCGCTCGCGCCGCCTGACACGCAGCCGGCCAGCAGCGAAAGCGCAAGGATCGACGCGGCGCGCAGGCTCATGGGCAAGGTCCCTGTCAGTGGCTGGCGGCGCTGTCTGGCAGCTCGACGTCCGCAGAAAGCTGGCGAACAGCGATGTAGCGCTCACTACGACGGGTACGGTCATTGACCTGACCGACCAGCTGGCCACAGGCAGCGTCGATATCGTCACCGCGCGTGGTACGGGTGGTGACGTTGAAGCCACCGTGGTGCAGCAGATCCTGGAAACGACGAATGGCGTTGTTGCTCGGTCGCTCGTAACCCGAATGCGGGAACGGGTTGAACGGGATCAGGTTGATCTTGCAGGGTACATCGCGCAACAGTTCGATCATCTGCGCGGCATGCTCGGGCTGGTCGTTGACGTCCTTGAGCAGGGTGTACTCGATGGTGAGCACGCGCTTGCCGCCCAAGGTGGACATGTAGCCCATGCACGATTCCAGCAGCATCTTCAGCGGGTACTTCTTGTTGATCGGCACCAGCTTGTTGCGCAGTTCGTCGTTCGGCGCGTGCAGCGACAGGGCCAGCGACACGTCGATGTGCTTGGCCAGTTCGTCGATCATCGGCACCACGCCCGAGGTGGACAAGGTGACACGACGTTTGGAAATGCCATAGCCAAGGTCATCCATCATGATTTTCATGGCGGCAATGACGTTGTCGAAATTCAGCAAAGGCTCGCCCATGCCCATCATGACCACGTTGGTAATCGCGCGGTCGACTTTGGCAGGAACGGTCCCGAAGGATTTGTTGGCAAGCCACACCTGGCCGATCACTTCGGCGGCAGTGAGGTTGCTGTTGAAGCCTTGCTTGCCGGTGGAGCAGAAGCTGCAGTCCAGGGCACAGCCGGCTTGCGACGATACGCACAGGGTGCCGCGGTCGTCGGTTGGAATATAGACGGTCTCGACGCAGCTGCCGGAGGCAACGCGGATCACCCATTTGCGGGTGCCGTCGGCGGAAATGTCTTCACTGACCACTTCCGGTGGGCGAATCTCGGCAACGGCCTCAAGCTTTTCGCGCAAGACCTTGCCTACGTTGGTCATGGCCGCAAAGTCGGACACGCCAAAATGGTGAATCCATTTCATCACCTGGCCGGCACGGAAGCGCTTCTCCCCGATAGAGTCGAAGAATTGTTCCATTTCCGGCTGGGTCAGACCCAACAGGTTGATTTTGCCAGTAGATGTCGTCATGGATTCACCCTCACCCGTAAGCTTTCGCTTAGCGAGTGGTTACCTCGGTAGCAGCGAAGAAGTAAGCGATTTCGCGAGCAGCAGCAGCTTCGGAGTCCGAACCGTGAACGGCGTTGGCGTCGATCGACTCGGCGAAGTCAGCACGGATGGTGCCGGCAGCAGCTTCTTTAGGGTTGGTAGCGCCCATCAGCTCACGGTTCTTGGCGATGGCGTTCTCGCCTTCCAGAACCTGGACAACGACCGGACCGGAAGTCATGAAGGCAACCAGGTCACCGAAGAAGCCGCGCTCGCTGTGCTCAGCGTAGAAGCCTTCGGCTTCGGCTTTGGACAGTTGCTTCATTTTCGAGGCAACGATTTTCAGGCCGGCTTCTTCGAAGCGAGTGGTGATCTTGCCGATGACGTTTTTGGCAACAGCGTCAGGCTTGATGATGGAGAAAGTACGTTGAACAGCCATGGAAAACTCCAGAATATGAGTGTTACGAAAAATTAAACCCGCGAATTATACGCGGGTTCCAGGGGATTGCCTAACCTGCAAGTGACGCTTAGTCGGCTTCGTCGATCCAGGCGGCCTGGATTGCCTCGAGCACTTTCTCACCGCCGCGTGACGGATCGTCGCTGAACTCGGGCAATGCCAGCACCCAGCGGTGCAGGTCCACAAAATTCACATAACGAGGATCGACCTCAGGCTTGCTTTCTGCAAGCTGGATTGCGATCTCAAGTACATCAACCCATTTCAGACTCATGTACAGGCCCTCAGTGCGGTGCTTCGGCAGCGTGGTTGAGCGAATACTTGGGGATCTCGATGGTCAGGTCTTCGTCAGCGACGAAAACCTGGCAACCAAGGCGCGATTGCGCTTCCAGGCCCCAGGCTTTGTCCAGCATGTCCTCTTCCAGCTCGTCAGCCTCTTCGAGCGAATCGAAGCCCTTGCGCACGATGCAGTGGCAAGTAGTACAGGCCTTGACGCCGCCGCAGGCACTTTCCATCTCGATGTGATGGTCGTGGGCCAGCTCCAGGATGTTGGTCCCGGGCTCGACCTCCACGGTCAGCCCCTCGGGGCAGAACTTCTCATGCGGCAGGAATGTCACCAGCGGCATCGATTACTCCTCGATCTCATTCAGGTTGCGCCCGGCCAGTGCGGCTTTGACCGTCGAATCAAGGCGACGGGCGGCAAATGCATCGGTCACCTGCGACAGACGCTTGGTCTGTTGCTCGATGGCTGCGCCATCGGTGCCGGCCAGCAAATCACGTAGTTCTTGCATCTGGAATTCGATGGCGTCGCGCTCGTCACTGCTGAGCAGGCGCTCGCCGTCGGCGTCCAGGGCGCCCTGTACCGCTTCGAGCAGACGCTCGCCATCTACCTGATGTTCACGCAACTGGCGGGCGTGCTTGTCGGAACCGGCGTGTTCGAAGGAGTCCTTGAGCATGCGGGCGATTTCGCCGTCGGTCAGGCCGTAGGACGGCTTGACCTGAATGCTGGCTTCCACGCCCGAACCCAGCTCGCGGGCAGCGACGCTAAGCAGGCCATCGGCATCCACCTGGAAGGTGACGCGGATTTTCGCAGCACCGGCAACCATGGCAGGAATGCCGCGCAGCTCGAAGCGGGCCAGCGAACGGCAGTCGCTGATCAGCTCGCGCTCGCCCTGCAGCACGTGGATCATCATGGCCGACTGGCCATCTTTGTATGTGGTGAACTCCTGAGCGCGGGCCACCGGAATGGTGGTATTACGCGGGATCACCTTCTCCATCAGCCCGCCCATGGTCTCAAGACCAAGCGACAGCGGGATGACATCGAGCAGCAGCAGCTCGCCACCTTCACGGCGGTTGCCGGCCAGGGTGTCGGCCTGGATGGCGGCACCAATGGCCACCACCTGGTCTGGGTCGATCGAGGTCAGCGGGGTGCGCCCGAACAGCGCGCCCACGGCCTCACGCACACGCGGCACGCGGGTCGAACCACCGACCATGACCACGGCGCTGACTTCTTCCAGCTCAACACCACTGTCGCGCACGGCGCGGCGGCAAGCCTTCAGGCTGCGGGCAACCAGTGGTTCGATCATGGCTTCGAAGGCGCTACGGGTCAGCTCACCGTGCCAGGCACCGTGGCTGACGTTGACCACGTCAGCATCGGTCAGGGCTTCTTTGGCGGCGCAGGCGGTTTGCAGCAGCGCGCGCTGGGTAGCCGGGTCCAGATCGGACGAGAGGCCAGCCTGCTCGATGATCCAGCCGGCAATAGCATGGTCGAAGTCGTCACCACCCAGAGCGGTATCACCGCCGGTGGCCAGTACTTCGAATACACCAGCGGTCAGCCGCAGGATGGAAATATCAAAAGTGCCGCCACCCAGATCATAGATGGCCACCACGCCTTCGGCGTTCTGGTCCAGGCCGTAGGCTACGGCGGCCGCGGTCGGCTCGTTGAGCAGGCGCAGCACGTTCAGGCCGGCCAGACGCGCAGCGTCTTTGGTAGCCTGACGCTGGGCGTCATCGAAATAGGCCGGCACGGTGATCACCGCACCCACCAGTTCGCCACCCAAGGTGGCTTCGGCACGCTCGCGCAACACCTTCAGGATGTCGGCAGACACTTCCACGGGGCTTTTCGGCCCCTGCACGGTGTCGATGAACGGCATGTGCGATTCACCACCCACAAAGCGGTATGGCAGTTGCTCGCCCAGCTGCTTGACGTCGGCCAGGCCGCGCCCCATCAGGCGCTTGACCGACAGCACGGTGTTAAACGGGTCGCTGGAGGCAGCATCACGCGCGGCCTGCCCCACTTCGATGCGCCCTTCGAGGTAGCGCACCGCGGACGGCAGAATGACGTTACCCTGCGCATCGGGCAGGGGCTCGCTACGGCCACTGCGCAGTGCAGCGACCATTGAGTTGGTGGTGCCCAGGTCGATCCCAACCGCCAGGCGGCGCTGGTGCGGCTGAGGGCTTTGACCGGGTTCGGCAATCTGCAGTAGGGCCATGCTTATCTGAATACCTTAGGTGCCATCACGGGCGGCACCGGGGTTAATCGTCGAGGCGCTCTTCCAGTTGGCGCACTTCTTGGGCGAGCTTGTCGAGGAACTGCATGCGGCGCATCAGGCGTTCAGCCTTGTCGCGCTCGCCAGGGGCATCCCAGCAGCCGGCAAAGTCCTCATTCAGCGTGTCCTGAGCGGCCTTCAGGCGCTTCTTGAACACGCCGACACCATCAAGGTCGGCTTCATCCTGCAGTTCTTCGAGCTCTTCACGCCACTGCATCTGCTGCAGCAGGAAGTCAGGGTCGTGGACCGTGACTTCCTGAGGCACTTCGTGGCCGCTGATGGCCAGCAGGTAGCGCGCACGACGCGGCGCACTGCGCAGCGTCTGGTAAGCGTCGTTGAGGGCAGCGGATTTTTCCAGCGCTATACGCTGCTCACGCTCAGAGGCGTCGGCAAAGCGATCAGGATGGACTTCGCGGGCCAGCTCACGATAGCGAGTGGCCAGCTTGTCGAGATCCAGACGGAAGCTTGGCTGGAGGTCAAACAATGCGTAATGACAAGGAGTACCCACAGCCAGCCTCAAACGTTGAAGCTTTCGCCGCAGCCACACTCACCGCGCACGTTGGGGTTGTTGAACTTGAAGCCTTCGTTCAACCCTTCCTTGACGAAATCCAGCTCGGTGCCATCGAGGTATACCAGGCTCTTGGGATCGATGATCACCTTGACGCCATGGTTCTCGAACACCTGGTCTTCGTCCGCCAGTTCGTCGACGAATTCCAGCACGTAGGCCAGACCCGAGCAACCGGTGGTGCGCACGCCCAGGCGAATGCCCTCACCCTTGCCGCGCCCGTCGAGGGAGCGGCGAATGTGGTTGGCGGCGGCTTCTGTCATGCTGATAGCCATCAGAACTCCTTACCTTGCAACAGGCGACTTAGATCAAGCCTTTCTTCTGCTTGTAGTCGCGTACGGCTGCCTTGATGGCATCCTCGGCGAGTACCGAGCAGTGGATCTTGACCGGCGGCAACGCCAGTTCTTCGGCCAGTTGGGTGTTCTTGATGGTTTCGGCCTCGTCCAGGGTCTTGCCCTTCATCCACTCGGTGGCGAGGGAGCTGGAAGCGATGGCCGAGCCGCAGCCATAGGTCTTGAACTTGGCGTCTTCGATAACGCCCTGCTCGTTGACCTTGATCTGCAGGCGCATCACGTCACCGCAGGCCGGGGCGCCGACCATGCCGGTGCCGACATCCGGGTCTTCGGCATTCATCTTGCCGACGTTGCGCGGGTTTTCGTAGTGGTCGATGACCTTTTCACTGTATGCCATGGTGCAATTCCTTCCTCATCAGGGAGCCGCTCTTGCCGGCGACTGCTTAGTGGGCGGCCCACTCGATCTTGGAGATGTCAACGCCGTCTTTGTACATATCCCACAGCGGCGACAGTTCACGCAGTTTGTTGACAGCCTCGCAGACTTTCTGCGCGGCGTAGTCGACTTCTTCTTCGGTGGTGAATCGGCCAAAGGAGAAGCGGATCGAGCTGTGCGCCAGCTCGTCGTTACGGCCCAGAGCACGCAGTACGTAAGACGGCTCAAGCGACGCGGAGGTACAGGCCGAACCGGACGATACGGCGATGTCTTTCAGCGACATCAGCAGCGATTCGCCTTCGACGTAGTTGAAGCTCAGGTTCAGGTTGTGCGGTACACGTGCAGTCTGGCTGCCATTGACGTACAGCTCTTCAAGGTTTGAGACCTGCTTGAAGAAGCGGTCGCTCAGGGCCTTGATGCGTGCGTTTTCTGCAACCATTTCCTGCTTGGCAATGGCGAAGGCTTCGCCCATGCCGACGATCTGGTGGGTCGGCAAGGTGCCCGAACGCATGCCGCGCTCATGACCGCCGCCGTGAATGATGGCTTCCAGGCGTACACGCGGCTTGCGGCTGACGTACAGTGCGCCGATGCCTTTCGGGCCATAGACCTTGTGCGCCGAGAACGACATCAGGTCGACCTTCAGCTTTTGCAGGTCGATTTCGACCTTGCCGGCCGACTGGGCGGCATCGACATGGAACAGCACGCCGCGCGAACGGGTCAGTTCACCGATGGCGGCGATGTCGTTGATCGAGCCGACTTCGTTGTTCACGTGCATCAGCGAGACCAGGATGGTGTCGTCGCGCAGCGCCGCCTCTACCATGGCCGGGGTGACGATGCCGTCCTCGCCTGGTTCCAGGTAGGTGACTTCAAAACCTTCGCGCTCCAGCTGGCGAGCGGTATCCAGGACCGCCTTGTGCTCGATCTTGGAGGTAATGATGTGCTTGCCCTTGGTCTGATAGAAGTGCGCGACACCTTTGAGTGCGAGGTTGTCGGACTCGGTGGCACCGCTGGTCCAGACGATTTCGCGCGGATCGGCATTGATCAGCTCGGCAACCTGGCGGCGACCGTTTTCCACCGCCTCCTCGGCTTTCCAGCCAAAGACGTGGGAGCGCGAGGCCGGGTTACCGAAGTTCCCGTCGACCAGCAAGCAGTCGGCCATCTTCTGGGCCACGCGTGGGTCGACCGGCGTGGTCGCGGAGTAATCGAGGTAGATCGGCAACTTCATTTGTCTCTCCTATCAGGCGGTGGCGTCGCTCGTCGTCCCAGGGGGTCAATCGACGGCAGACGTCTCAATCTTGTCCAGCTGGGCGGTTCGTCCTGCGACACGCCGCAGGTCCTGGCGCTGGGCGACTTCCTGCACATCACGGCGCTTGACGAGGTCGGCCAGGCTTATGCCGCTGAGGAATTCATGGATCTGCTGGCTGAGGTCGCACCACAGGTGGTGGGTCAGGCAGGTATCACCGGCATGGCAGTCCCCGAGCCCCTGGCAACGGGTGGCATCAACCGATTCGTTGACCGCGTCGATGACCTGGGCCACCTGGATGGTTTCCATGCCCCGCGACAGCTGGTAGCCACCGCCTGGGCCGCGCACGCTGGAAACCAGGCTGCTACGGCGCAGCTTGGCGAAAAGCTGCTCCAGATAAGAGAGGGAAATGCCCTGGCGCTCGGAAATATCGGCCAAAGACACCGGCCCATGCTTCGCGTGCAACGCCAGGTCGAGCATGGCGGTCACAGCGTATCGGCCTTTGGTAGTCAGTCGCATGGCTATTGGGTACCACGGGAGTTTCGGGATGTGTGCGAGTATGCGATTCCCGAGCATTTAAGTCAACTATTAGACCTACTGCTTTAGTCGGGTTTGCATCAGGGAGGCGGGCGCGATTGTAGCAGACGAGGGGCGTGAGCACACGCCCCGCATGTCAACATGATTTCAGTACGGCGCGATCAATGCGACTGAGTGTCGCGCTGGGCCACTTGGGCAACCTCGGTGAAGTCGTCTTCCGGCAAGGCCGGCAGTTCCTTGGCACAATAGTCACTGCCCATCTTGGTCAGCGCGCCACACATACCCTCCAACCGTTCGTCGACGGCCTGCAGATGATCGAGCATCTGGCCGATGGCCCGCGCGACCGGGTCGGGCATGTCGCCGCTGACACCGTAGGCATCAAAGCCGATCTTCTCAGCCATTGCCTTACGCTTGGCTTCGACTTCAGTATCCTCGCTCTTGACGATGATCCGCCCTGGAATGCCTACCGCCGTAGCCCCGGCCGGCACTGCTTTGGTGACCACCGCATTGGAACCGATCTTGGCCCCGGCGCCGACGGTGAAAGGCCCCAGGACCTTGGCACCCGCCCCTACCACCACGCCGTTCTCCAAGGTGGGGTGGCGTTTGCCTTTGTTCCAGCTGGTGCCGCCGAGCGTCACGCCCTGGTACAGGGTAACGTCATCGCCGATCTCGGCGGTTTCACCAATGACGATGCCCATACCGTGGTCGATGAAAAAGCGCCGGCCAATGGTGGCGCCAGGGTGGATTTCGATACCGGTCAGCCAGCGACCGAAATTCGACACCAGCCGGGCCAGCCACTTGAAATCACGCTTCCACAGGGCATTGCCCAAGCGGTGCAGCCAGATGGCATGCATGCCGGGGTAGCAGGTGAGCACCTCGAAGGCATTGCGCGCAGCCGGGTCACGGTGGAATACGCTTTGAATATCTTCACGCAGGCGTTCGAACATCTGTCAGTCCTTCCGTTTATGCGGCTCGCCCCGGACCACTTTCTGGGTCTCGGTGAGGATGCCGCGCAAAATGCTCATTTCCGAACGCTCGACCGCCACCCGCCCATACAGCCGGCGCAGGCGCGGCATCAGGTGCTTGGGTTTTTCGGGGTCGAGGAAACCGATGCCCACCAGGGTTTTCTCCAGGTGGTCGTAGAACAGCTCCATTTCATCCATGGTCGCCAGCTCAGTGGCATCAACCTTCTCGACTTTGCCCGGCGCCGCACCGGCAGCCAGCCAGGCCATGCGCACCTCGTAGGAGAGCACCTGTACGGCAGCAGCCAGGTTCAGCGAGCTGAAGTCGGGATTGGAGGGAATGTGCACATGGAAATGACATCGCTGCAGTTCTTCGTTGGTCAGGCCGGCGTGCTCGCGCCCGAACACCAGGGCGATTTCCTCGCCACCATTGGCATGCTCCACCGCCTTGGCACCGCACTCACGCGGGCCGATCAACGGCCAGGGAATGCTGCGCTCACGGGCGCTGGTACCCATCACCAGGTTGCAGCCAACCAGCGCCTGTTCGAGGCTGTCGACCACCTGGGCGTTATCCAGCAAGTCGTCGGCGCCCGAAGCTCGGGCACTGGCATCCAAGGCGGGGAATTCTTTCGGCTGCACCAGCACCAGACGCGACAAGCCCATGTTTTTCATGGCACGCGCAGCGCCGCCGATATTGCCGGGGTGGCTGGTATTGACCAGAACAACACGAATATTTTGCAGCAAGGTGTTGTGCTCACAGATGCAGGAATCAGGGTCTTCGATCTTACAGAACCGACAGACGTAACGCCATGAAAGCAAATGTGACACTTCTGCCGCCAAAGTTTTCTGCTAGAATGATCGGCTTTCTTCTTTAACATCTCCAGGTGACCCGCCCATGCAGCCTATGCTGAATATCGCCCTGCGCGCCGCTCGCAGCGCCAGTGAACTGATTTTCCGCTCCATCGAACGCCTGGATAGCATCAAGGTCGATGAGAAAGAGGCCAAGGACTACGTTTCCGAAGTCGATCGCGCCGCCGAGCAAAGCATCGTCAACGCCCTGCGCAAGGCCTACCCGAACCACTCCATCCAGGGCGAGGAAACCGGCCTGCACGCGGGTAGCGGCGAAGAAGGCAAGGATTACCTGTGGATCATCGATCCGCTGGACGGCACCACCAACTTCCTGCGCGGCATCCCGCACTTCGCCGTCAGCATCGCCTGCAAATACCGCGGCCGCCTTGAGCACGCCGTGATCGTGGATCCGGTTCGCCAGGAAGAATTCACTGCCAGCCGCGGCCGTGGCGCCCAACTCAATGGCCGGCGCCTGCGCGTCAGTTCGCGCACAAGCCTGGAAGGCGCCCTGCTGGGCACCGGCTTCCCGTTCCGTGATGGCCAGATGGCGGACATGGACAACTACCTGGGTATGCTCCGCGCCTTGACCGGCCAGACCGCCGGCATCCGCCGCGCCGGCTCCGCCAGCCTGGACCTGGCCTATGTGGCTGCTGGCCGCTTCGACGCCTTCTGGGAGTCAGGCCTGTCCGAATGGGACATGGCAGCTGGCGTGCTGCTGATCCAGGAAGCCGGCGGCCTGGTAAGCGACTTCAACGGCGGCCACGACTTCCTCGACAAAGGCCACATCGTTGCAGGCAACATCAAGTGCTTCAAGGCGGTACTGACTGCCATCCAGCCGCACCTGCCAGAAAGCATGAAGCGCTAAGCGCAGATTGCCGGCAAACAAAAAGCACCTCTCGAGGTGCTTTTTTTGTGCCTGGTGGTTTTGCGTGGCCTGTACCGGCCTCTTCGCGGGCAAACCCGCTCCTACATGGATCGCATTGCCCCTGTAAGAACAGGTTTACCCGCGAAGAGGCCGGTACAGGCAACGCAAATTACTGACCAGCTTCGCTCAGGATCAACTTGCCATTCTTGTCCAGCGGAATGGTCGATCCCGGCTCGCGATCCATCTTCACCTTGCCTACCTGGTCACCGATGGAATAGGTCACGTTATAGCCCACCACCTTCTCGCTGATGTCGTTGACCGTGTTGCAGCGTGTTTGCGTGGTCGTGTAGGTATCACGCTCCTGCATGCCTTCCTGCACCTTGTTACCCGCATAACCACCACCGACCGCACCAGCCACCGTAGCAATCTTCTTGCCGGTACCACCACCAATCTGATTACCGAGCAGACCACCCGCCAGCGCACCGACCACGGTACCGGCTATCTGGTGTTGATCCTTGACGGGCGCCTGGCGCGTCACTGTCACGTCCTTGCATACTTCACGCGGGGTTTTCACCTGCTGCTTGATCGGCTGCACGTCAGTCACCTGGGCGACTTCGGGGCCTTTGTTCACCAAGCTGTAGGTCGCCACAGCACCTCCGGCGGTTACACCGACAGCACCCAGCACCGCACCCACCAGCATTGATTTATTCACGTGAACCTCCTGATCGTACCAGCGGGCATGAACCCGCGCTTCTCCCAGCCTTGGAGCAAAAAAAAAGGCGCGAGTTCAACACTCGCGCCTTTTCACCGCCAGGCGGCGCAGGGAAGAACTTACGGACGGTCGTCCACACCCTCGGCCTTGACCGGCGGAATGAGATCTTCGCTGTTCAGATTCAGCCAGATCAGTACCACGTTGGCGATATAGATCGACGAGTAAGTACCAGCCATGACACCAATGAACAGGGCCAGCGAGAAACCGAACAGGTTGTCACCCCCAAAGAACAGCAGCGCGGCAATGGCCAGCAAGGTCGAAACCGAAGTGGCGACGGTACGCAGCAGCGTCTGGGTGGTGGAAATGTTGATGTTCTCGATCAGTGAGGCCTTGCGCATCACGCGGAAGTTCTCGCGCACCCGGTCGAACACGACAATGGTGTCGTTCAGCGAGTAACCGATGATCGCCAGTACCGCCGCCAGCACCGTCAGGTCGAAGGTGATCTGGAAGAACGACAGGATACCCAGCGTTACGACCACGTCGTGGATCAGCGAAACGATCGCCCCCACGGCGAACTTCCACTGGAAGCGGAACGCCAGGTAAATGAGGATGCCACCCAGAGCCAGGAGCATGCCCAAGCCGCCCTGGTCACGCAGCTCTTCACCCACCTGCGGGCCAACGAACTCGACGCGTTTGACCTTGGCCGGGTTGTCGCCGCCAACCTTCTGCAGGGCTTCGGCCACTTTGTTACCCAGCATCGGGTCGTCGCCAGGCATGCGCACCAGCAGGTCGGTGGTAGCACCGAAGCTCTGAACCACAGCTTCGTGGAAGCCGGAGTTGACCAGCTCGGCACGCACAGCCTTGACGTCAGCCGGGCGTTCGTAGGTCAACTCGATCAGCGTGCCCCCGGTGAAGTCCAGCCCGAAGTTCAGGCCCTTTTGCCACCAACTGAACAGCGCCAGCACGGTGAGGAGCATGGTGACGGCGAACGCGACTTTGCGCACGCCCATGAAATTGATGGTTTTCATCGCAGCTCCCTCAAACCCACAGCTTCTTGATGTCACGCCCGCCACAGGTCAGGTTGACCAATGCACGGGTCACCATGATGGCAGTGAACATCGAGGTGAAAATCCCGAGGGACATGGTGACCGCAAAGCCTTTGACCGGGCCGGTACCCATGGCAAACAGGATGCCGCCGACCAAAAGAGTGGTCAGGTTGGCGTCGACGATTGCCGAGTAGGCGCGATTGAAGCCTTCGTGGATGGCGCGCTGCACCGACATGCCAGCAGCGATCTCTTCGCGAATACGCGAGAAGATCAGCACGTTGGCGTCCACTGCCATACCCATGGTCAACACGATGCCGGCGATCCCCGGCAGGGTCAGCGTGGCCCCCAGCAGCGACATCAACGCCAGCAGCAGCACCATGTTGCCCGCCAGGGCGATGGTGGCCAGCACACCGAAGGCGCGATAGATGGCAATGATGAACAGAGAGACAAACAACATGCCCCACAGCGACGCATCGATACCCTTGGTGATGTTGTCGGCACCCAGGCTCGGGCCAATGGTACGTTCTTCAGCGAAGTACATCGGGGCGGCCAGACCACCCGCACGCAGCAGCAGTGCCAGCTCCGACGATTCGCCCTGGCCGTTCAGGCCGGTGATGCGGAACTGGCTGCCCAGTGGCGACTGAATGGTCGCCAGGCTGATGATTTTCTTCTCTTCCACGAAGCTTTGTACGGCAACGTCCTTCTCGACGCCACCGACAGTCTGCTTGACGTAGCGGGTGACTGGCTTCTGCTCGATAAAGATCACCGCCATGCTACGGCCGACGTTGCTACGGGTAGCACGGCTCATCAGCTCGCCACCGTGACCATCCAGGCGGATGTTCACCTGCGGGCGACCATGCTCGTCAAAGCTGGCCTGGGCGTCGGTAACCTGGTCACCTGTGATGATCAGGCCACGCTCGACGGCAGCGGAGCGGCCGCCTTCACGGAACTCGAACACCTCGGTGGTGGCCTTGGACGCGCCCGGCTCGGCACCGAAGCGGAACTCCAGGTTGGCGGTTTTACCAAGGATCCGCTTGGCTTCGGCAGTGTCCTGCACGCCTGGCAGCTCGACCACGATACGGTTGGCGCCCTGGCGCTGCACCAGCGGCTCGGCCACACCCAGCTCGTTCACGCGGTTGCGCACGGTGGTGAGGTTCTGCTTGATCGAGTATTCGCGGATCTCGGCGACTTTCGCCTGAGTCAGCGCCAGACGCAGCACCGCAAGCTCGTTGCGCTCGGTGGTGGTCAGGTCGAAATCATTGAAATTCTTGCGGATCAGGGCACGTGCCTGTTCGCGGGTAGCATCGTCAGCGAAGCCCAGCATGATACCGCCATCCTGCTGAGGCAGGCTGCGGTAGCGGATGCGCTCTTTGCGCAGCAAGGTCTTGACCTCGCCTTCGTAGACTTTCATGCGGGCAGTCATGGCCTTGTCCATGTCCACTTCCAGCAGGAAGTGCACACCACCGGACAGGTCCAGGCCCAGCTTCATCGGGCTTGCACCCAGGTTGCGCAGCCATTTCGGGGTAGTCTGGGCCAGGTTCAGGGCCACGACGTAATCATCGCCCAGTGCCTTGCGCACTACATCCTTGGCAGGCAACTGATCTTCCTGATTGGTCAGACGAATCAGCCCGCTGCCCTTTTCACCCAGGCTTACACCCTTGACGGCGATCTTGGCATCGACCAGCGCCTTGCTGACGCGATCGAGGTCGGCCTGATTCACCTGCAGCGCCGAACTGGCACCGCTGATCTGTACCGCCGGGTCATCCGGGTAGAGGTTGGGAGCGGAATAAATGAAACCGACCACCAGTACCAGCACGATCAGTGCATATTTCCACAGAGGATATTTGTTCAGCATCACGCCGCCCGTTCAAGACGCGGGGCGCGTTGCGCGCCCCGACTGGAAAAAAAACCGGTAACTCAGATAGCCTTGAGCGTACCTTTTGGCAGGGTCGCAGCAATGGCACCCTTCTGGAACTTCAGCTCGACAGTGTCGGACACTTCCAGCACCACGAAGTCATCGGAAACCTTGACGATCTTGCCAGCGATGCCGCCGTTGGTGACAACTTCGTCACCTTTCTGCAAGTTGCTCAGCAGGTTCTTCTGCTCTTTCGCGCGCTTGGCCTGCGGGCGCCAGATCATCAGATAGAAGATGACCAGGAAACCGACCAGGAAAATCCACTCGAAGCCGGTACCGGCTGGGCCAGCGGCAGGTGCTGCAGCGTCCGCGTATGCGGCGGGGATGAAGAAGCTCATTGGGCACTCCTAATGTAATTTTCTAATAATGGATGCGGACAGTCAGTCCAAGGGCGGTACAGGAAGCCCGCGCTTGGCGTAGAAGGCGTCGACAAAGGCGGCCAATTTACCCTGTTGAATAGCCTCGCGTAAACCGGCCATCAAGCGCTGATAATGGCGCAAGTTGTGGATGGTATTCAGCATGCTGCTCAGCATTTCGCCGCATTTGTCCAGATGATGGAGATAGGCGCGCGAGAAGTTGGTGCAGGTATAGCAGTCACAGGTCGGATCCAGCGGCGATTCATCATGACGATGGAACGCGTTGCGGATCTTGATCACCCCTGTATCAACGAACAGATGACCGTTGCGCGCGTTACGCGTCGGCATCACGCAGTCGAACATGTCGACGCCGCGGCGCACACCCTCAACGAGATCTTCCGGTTTGCCTACCCCCATAAGGTAACGAGGTTTGTCAGCAGGCATCTGGCCCGGCAGGTAATCCAGCACCTTGATCATTTCGTGCTTGGGCTCGCCCACCGACAGGCCGCCAATGGCCAGGCCATCGAAACCGATGTTCTCCAGGCCTTCCAGCGAGCGCATGCGCAGGTCCTGATACATGCCGCCCTGGACAATGCCGAACAGCGCGGCGGTGTTGTCGGCGTGGGCGTTTTTCGAACGCTGGGCCCAGCGCAGCGACAGCTCCATGGAAGTGCGTGCCACATCGTGCTCGGCCGGGTACGGGGTGCACTCGTCGAAGATCATTACCACGTCCGAGCCCAGGTCACGCTGCACCTGCATCGACTCTTCCGGGCCCATGAACACCTTCGAGCCATCGACTGGCGAGGCGAAAGTCACGCCCTCTTCCTTGATCTTGCGCATGGCACCCAGGCTGAACACCTGGAAACCACCGGAGTCGGTGAGGATCGGGCCTTTCCACTGCATGAAATCGTGCAGGCCGTTGTGCTTCTTGATCACCTCGGTGCCTGGACGCAGCCACAAGTGGAAGGTGTTGCCAAGGATCATCTCGGCGCCGATGGCCTCGATATCGCGTGGCAGCATGCCCTTGACCGTGCCATAGGTACCCACCGGCATGAATGCCGGGGTTTCCACGGTGCCACGTGGGAAGGTGATGCGACCACGACGGGCCTTGCCGTCGGTGGCCAGCAGTTCGAAGGACATTCGACAGGTGCGACTCATGCTTGATCCTCGGGCCCGCGTGGCGCCGGATTGCGGGTGATGAACATGGCATCACCGTAACTGAAGAAGCGGTACCCGTGCTCGACCGCCGCTGCGTAGGCAGCCATGGTCTCGGGGTAGCCGGCGAAAGCCGAGACCAGCATCAGCAGCGTGGACTCCGGCAGATGGAAGTTGGTGACCAGGGCATCGACCACATGGAACGGGCGGCCCGGGTAGATGAAGATGTCGGTGTCGCCACTGAAGGCCTTGAGCACGCCATCACGCGCGGCGCTCTCCAGCGAACGCACACTGGTGGTGCCAACCGCGATCACCCGACCACCACGGGCACGGCAGGCCTCGATGGCATCGACCACATCCTGGCCCACTTCGAGCCACTCTTTATGCATGTGGTGGTCTTCGATCTTGTCGACCCGCACCGGCTGGAAGGTGCCAGCGCCCACATGCAGGGTGACGAAGGCGCGTTCGACACCCTTGGCTGCGATCTTTTCCAGCAGCGCCTCGTCAAAGTGCAGGCCTGCAGTAGGCGCGGCGACCGCACCGGCGCGCTGGGCGTACACGGTCTGGTAGCGCTCACGGTCAGCGCCCTCGTCCGGGCGGTCGATATAGGGCGGCAGCGGCATATGGCCGACACGGTCGAGCAACGGCAGCACCTCTTCGGTGAAGCGAAGCTCGAACAGCGTGTCATGACGCGCGACCATTTCGGCCTCGCCACCGCCATCGATGAGGATGACCGCGCCTACCTTGGGCGCCTTGCTGGCACGCACATGGGCCAGCACCCGGTGGCTGTCGAGCACACGCTCGACCAGTACCTCCAGCTTGCCGCCGGAGGCTTTCTGGCCGAACAACCGCGCCGGAATCACCCGGGTGTTGTTGAACACCATCAGGTCGCCGGGGCGCAGATAGTCGAGCAAGTCGGGGAATTGCCGGTGCGCCAGCGCGCCGGTAGGCCCATCGAGCACCAGCAGACGGCTGCCATGGCGCTCTGCCAACGGGTGGCGGGCGATCAGGGAATCAGGGAGTTCGAAGGAGAAATCGGCGACGCGCATGATGATGTTCGGTTCGGCAGGGCCGGGAAGTTTAGCCCAATGTGTGAAAATTGACCATGAAAGCCGATTGACCGACCAGCGGCACCTCTTTATACTGCGCGCCACGCCCTGATGGCGGAATTGGTAGACGCGGCGGATTCAAAATCCGTTTTCGAAAGGAGTGGGAGTTCGAGTCTCCCTCGGGGCACCAAATCCGGAAAAAACCGACCTTATGGTCGGTTTTTTTGTGCCTGCGATTCACGCCAGACATTGGCGCCGCCCTCCTGACTCCCGCGCCTCCCCACATGCCTGCATTCTATTGGCCGCGCTTGGCACTGGCGCTTAAGCTGTCATTCGTCAGATATATTCCGAAAGTATTGTTAGAGTAATGGCACTTAGCCATAGTAGCGCTCCCTTTTCTCCACGCAATGTGTGTCCCATGAAAACAGTCGCGCCCTGCATGGCGGCAATGATGCTGCTCAGTGGGTGCAATGGAGTGCCAACGTCTTACGTTTCAGATCCCATCTACAGCCAGGCGTTCGTGGTCACATCAGGTGCCCCGCTCCCCATGTTGCTGATGGCCAGCGCCATCCAGTGGAACGAGGATTACGCAGTCACCGCCAAACACACCCCGTTCCTGCGCAACGTGGTCCATGAGGGCCTGGGTGACGTGGTGTTCTTCAAGCACAAGGCCAGCAACGTGCCGCACTGGCGCCAGTACGTGCCAGGGGAAGCCGTGACGGCGGTGGGCTTCAACAGTTTCATGATGCCGATGCAGGGCAAGGGCCATGCCCTGTCGTCGCTGGTACGGCTTGAAGGTACGCCGGGCAGCGTCTTCTACTCGGTGCATGACGGCCCGATTACCAAGGGTATGTCGGGCGGGCCTGTGTTTGCCGATGACGGCAAGGTCGTAGGTATCAACGTCGCGATCATTCCCACCCGCGAGATCGACGCTGGCAAGCGCCCTGACCTGGCGGGCAAGGATCGCATCAGCGTGTTCATGTCATTCAACGAGATCGACAAGGAATGGCGGCGCTATCAGTACCTGTTGGCGCACAAGGCCAAGCCGAGGGCGCCGGCTGCGGTCAAAGGCTACGTGGCGGTGGCCGCCAAGCCATGAATCGGGGCGCGGTGTTGGATGGAAAGCGGCCTATGATGTGAGGCTGATGGCCTCTTCGCGGGTAAACCCGCTCCCACAGGGCCTGCACAGGATTTGAGCCTTGTGCAGTACCTGAGGGAGCGGGTTTACCCGCGAAGAGGCCCTGCCAGCCAACGCGAGAAGGACCTGCCATGCACCTGACCCACCGCCCCATCCGGCCAGAAGACATCCCCGTTATCTGCAGCTTTCCGCAGAGCCCGGACGAACTGTTCTACATGTTCCCCAAAGCCACCGCCCCCCTCACCCCCAACCAGCTGAGCGACGCCATCGCCCAACGCAGCGGCTCCACGGTAGTGGAAGGTAACGGCGCTGTCCTGGCCTTCGCCAATTTCTACAAAGCCGAACATGGCGGCGTATGTGCCCTGGGCAACGTAGTGGTGGCCCCCAGCGCCCGCGGCCGTGGTGTAGCGCGTTATCTGGTAACGGCCATGATCGACCTCGCCCGCCAGCAGTACAGCGCCCGGGAGGTCTGGGTGTCATGCTTCAATCACAACACCGCCGGCCTGCTGCTTTATCCACAGCTGGGCTTCACACCGTTCGGCATCGAGGAGCGGCAGGCGTGGGACGGCACGCGGGTAGCGTTGGTGCAGATGAAGCAAATACTGACTTGACCGAGCTGGATCAGCGGGTCACTGCATGTGGCTGAACGAGAAGGTCAACCCCCAGCGCACGAATGACCCTCAATACAGTGTCAAAACGAGGCTTCGCGCCAGGGCTCAGCGCCTTGTACAGGCTTTCTCTACCCAGCCCACTCTCCGTAGCAATATGTGTCATGCCCCGTGCACGAGCGATATGGCCAAGTGCTCGAATGATTTCCTCGGTATCGCCACCTGATAGCACCTGGCTAAGGTATTCACTGATTGCCTCATCGCTGCTCAACAAGGCGGTCATATCAAACGGGATCAATTTTTCGCTCATTTCATCACCTTCAGCAGCTTTCTGGCTTTGAGGATGTCGGCGGCCTAGGTGGACTTGTCGCCGCCGACCAGCAGTAAAACCAACCTCTGCCCCTTTTGCGTGAAATAGACGCGATAACCGGCAGCTATGTCGATGCGAAGCTCACCAATACCGCCTCCAAGCCACTTGAAGTCACCAAGATTGCCCGCCGCTGCTCGCTCCAGCCTACGACCTACGCCAGCCTGGCCCTCAAATCTCTCAAGCTCGATAGCCAAGCGGCAAAGCTTTCCGTCTGTTCAACGAGAAACATCAAGTGGTCACCCAATCGTATCCTTATGGATACACTCATTCAAGGATCGAAACGACCCACTCTGTCGTTTTTGAGCTGAATCAGGAATTCAGGTACATCCGCTGGGCTGGTCGGATTTTTCCCTTCGTTTCAGCTACAAAATCCCTTGCAACATTCAACCCTCGAACCTTCGACGAGCCTCGGCGTCCCATCCTGCATCCCCCGCGTTCCGAGGTACCCCCGCGTGAAAGACGTCATCGCCCGCAAGTACCGCCTGGTGGTGAAGACCATCGGCTATATCGGCTGGTCGCTGTTCTGGCTGCTGATCTGGGATGTGCTGGTCACCCTCGATTTCATGCTGTTCTTGAACAGCAAGTTCACCCTGCCACTGATCCCGTTGACCTTGCTGGGCTCAGCGCTGGTGGTACTGGTGAGCTTTCGCAACAGCAGCGCCTACAACCGCTGGTGGGAGGCTCGCACCCTGTGGGGGGCGCTGGTGAACAGTTCGCGCAGCTTCGCCCGGCAGACGCTGACGCTGATCGATGACCCGGATGACGGCCTGAACCCGGTCAAGGCCACCCTGCTGCGCCGGCATATCGCCTATGTGAACTGTCTGGCGGCGCACTTGAAAGGCGAAAGCTGCCCAGAGGAACTGATGGCCTTCATCCCCCCGGCGGAGTTCGAACGGCGCAACCGTTCGAACAATTTCGCCAATGACATCCTCAGTGGCTCTGCGGCCTTGCTCGCGCGGGAGTACCAGGCCGGGCGGCTGGACAGCATTCGCCTGGCGCGACTGGAGTCGACGCTGGTAGACCTGTCTAACGCCCAGGGTGGCATGGAGCGGATTGCCAATACGCCACTGCCCTACCCCTATGTGTATTTCCCACGGCTGTTCATCACGCTGTTCTGCCTGATCGTGCCGGTGGGGCTGGTGGAGTCGCTGGGCTGGTTCACGCCGCTGGCGTCGACGGTGGTAGGGTTCATGTTGCTGGCTATCGAGCGCATCGGCACGGATTTGCAGAGCCCGTTCAGGTTCAGCGAGCATCAGATCCAGATGGATACCATCTGCGAGACGATCGAGCGTAACCTGGAGTCGATGCAGCGGGAGGCGCAGTGTGCCGAGGCTGTCGGCACCTGACAGATCTTGGGGTTGCTTTGAAACATCGCCTATCCATCAGGCCCGTACATAACGCTGGCGCAATACATCACTCAACAGATCCACGAACAACACCAGCAACAGCATACCCATGATCACCGTGCTGGCCTGGGCCTCCTGGAACAGGCTCAAGGTGGTGTACAGCATCTGCCCCAACCCACCCGCCCCGACGAACCCGAGCACGCTGGCCATGCGGATGTTGTTCTCCCAGCGGTACAAGCTGTAGGCCAGTAACTGCGGCCACAGGTTGGGCAGGGTGCCAAAGCAGAACGCGGCCACCTGGCTGCCACCCTGCAAACGGATCGCCGCCGCCGGCTCGGGCGGGGCGTTCTCAAGCGCCTCGGCAAACAGCCGCCCCAGCACGCCAGCGGTGTGCAACGCCAAAGCCAGGGTACCGGCATTCGGCCCCAGCCCGGCCGCCAGCACAGTCAGCGCTGCCCACACCAGCTCAGGAATGGCGCGCAAGGCATTGAGCAGCAAACGCGCCGCCCCTTGCAACGGCCAACCGAAGCGGCCCGCCGCCGGCAGTGCCAGCAACATCCCCAATACCATTGCCAACAAGGTGCCCATGCCAGACATGGCCAGGGTTTCCAGCGCCCCGCGCCACACTGCCTTGAGGTGGCCGGTAGACAGATCCGGCTGCAGGAAGCGCCCGGCGTACTCACCCATCTGCCCCAGCCCGCCATTGCCGACCAGTGCGTGCAGGTCCAGCTCCAGGTATGCGAACGAGGCCACCACCGCTACCGCGATGGTGCCCAGCAGCAGCAGGTTGATCACCCGGTTCATGCCAACCTCCAACGCAGCAGGCGGCTGAGCAGGTCGGCCAGGATCACCAGCAGCAGGAACGTCAACAGCATGCTTGCCACCTGCGCCCCCGCAAACATGCGCATCGACAGGTCGATCTGTTGGCCAAGCCCGCCAGCACCGACAAAGCCCATCACCACCGAAGCCCGCACCGCGCACTCCCAGCGGTACACGGTGTACGACACCACTTCGCTGGCGGCATTGGGCAGGATGCCGTAGAAAAACGCCGCCAGCCGGCCACTGCCCGCCTGCAACAAGGCATGCGCCGGGCGCTGGTCAACTGACTCGAAGATTTCGGCGTAAACCTTGCCGAGCATGCCACTGTAGGTGATGGCGATAGCCAGTACGCCCGCCGTCGGCCCCAACCCCACAGCGCGCACGAACAGCAACGCCCAGACGATCTCCGGCACGCTACGCAGAAAAATCAGCAGCCCGCGCACCGGTAGGCGCAACATTCTCGACCAGAACCCGGCCCGCCCGCCGCGTGAAGCGGCGCGCAAGGACAAGGCACGGCTGGCCAGCAAGCCAGCCGGGATCGCCAACAATAACGCCAGCGCCATGCCGGCAGTCGCCACGGCCAGGGTCTGCAAGGTGGCCTCATACAGTAGCGCAAGAAAATCGGCATCATGTGCCGGCGGCCAGAAGGCGCTGGTGAAGCTGGCAATCTGCTGACGGTTGTCCGCCTGCAGCAGCACCCAAGGGTCCAGTTCGCTTGACTGGATAGCCGGCCAGAGTACTGCCACCGCCAACAGGGCCAGCAACAACCGCGGCAGCAGCGCCGGGTCGCGGACGTCAGCCTTCAGCATCGCGGAATCTGCACGGTCAGGGTCGGCTCCTGGGTTGGCGGCGGAGCCAGTTGCTCGTTGGCGTATAGCGCTTCCAGCAGCTGTTCGGTCACGGCTTCCGCCGGGCAGTCGAACACAACCTGCCCTTCACGAATACCAATAATCCTCGGAAAATGCGCCAGCGCCAGCTCTACGGCGTGCAGGCTCGCCACCAACGTCACGCCAGTGGCTTGGGCATGGCGACTGAGCAAGGCGAGGCTGTGGTCGGCCAACACCGGGTCCATGGCTGACACCGGTTCATCGGTCAGCAGCACCTGCGGCCGCTGGTACAACGCCCGAGCAATGCCCACCCGCTGCAACTGGCCACCGGACAACTGCCCACACTGCACGAACAGCTTGTCGGCCAGGCCCAGTTCCGCCAACGCCTGGCGCGCCCCCGGCACATCGCTGGGACACAGCAGGTTGAGCAAACCGCGCAGCGTACCCCACTGCCCCAGCCGCCCCGCCAGCACCGCGGTCACCACTCGCTGACGCGGTGGCAAAGGCGGCGATTGATGTACCAGGCCAACCCTCGCGCGCAGGCGCTGGCGTGCCCTTGCCGACAACGCCCAAGGCTGCTCGCCAAGCAACTCCAGGCGCCCACTGCTGGGCTGGACGGCCGTGGCCATCAGGTGCAGCAAGCTGGACTTGCCCGCTCCCGACGGCCCGATGATGGCCACACGCTCGCCCTGCGCGATACGCAGGCTCACCGCATCAAGCGCGCGTACCTGGCCATGGCGCAGGCTGGCACCGTGCAGATGGATTGCCACATTCGAAGCTGTCACTTGAGCAGGCCGGCCTCGCGTGCAGCTTGTTCGGTGCCCTTGTAGTTCTCAGGCTTGGTCTCGATGAAACGGCTGGCGGCCTGCAGGTCAAGGATGGCCTTGTGCTCCGGGTTGCTCGGGTCGAGGTCCAGGAAGGCTTTCTTGATTTTCTGTTTCAATGCCGGGTCCATGTTGCCGCGCACGGTCCAGTTGTAGTCGAAGTAGGTCGGGGTGGTGGCGAACACCTTCACCTTGGTGGTATCGACCTTGCCGGCATCCACCAGCTTCTGCCACACGCTGGCGTTCAGCACGCCACCATCGACCTTGCCAGCCTGCACCCAGGCCACGGTGGCATCGTGGGCGCCGGAATAGGCCACGCGGCCGAAGTACTCCTCAGGCTTGATATTGTCCTGCTTGAGCATGAAGTAACGCGGCATCAGGCTGCCCGAGGTGGACGAAATGGAACCGAAGGCAAACGACTTGCCCTTCAGGTCGGTCAGGCTCTTCACGTCGGGGTTGGCGGTGATGAACTTGGAGGTGAACTGTGCGTCCTGCTCACGCTGTACCAGTGGCGTGGCGGTCGGGTCCTTCAGGTGCACCTGAACGAACGTGAAGCCCCCCAGCCAGGCCAGGTCTAAGCGGTCTGCGGCCAGCGACTCGACCACCGCCGGGTAGTCGGCCACGGGTACGAACTTCACGTCCATGCCCAATTGCTTGGCCAGGTACTCACCCAAAGGCTTGAACTTGCGCTGCAGTTCGGTCGGCGCTTCGTCGGGGATGGCGCTGACCCGCAGGGTTTCGGCGGCCTGAACGACAACGGCACAGCAAGACAGCACGAGGCCGGCGGCGAGCGCCAGGGGGCGTTTGAGCATGGGTGTTCTCCGGTTCAATAGCGGGGAAGTGCCGACACATTTGCCGGCACCGGGAATTATAAGAGGCAAGGGCCCAAAGGCCAGCTTTGCTACAATCGCGCAACAATTTGACCTGCAGAGGTGCGTATGAGCGAGCCGATTCGCCTGACCCAATACAGCCATGGCGCCGGCTGTGGATGCAAGATCTCCCCCAAGGTGCTGGACGTGATCCTCGCCGAAAGCGGCACCCAGGCCCTGGACCCAAAACTGTGGGTCGGCAACGCGTCACGCGACGATGCAGCAGTGTACGCGCTGGACGACGAACGCGGCGTGGTTTCAACCACCGACTTTTTCATGCCGATTGTCGACGACCCCTATGACTTCGGCCGCATTGCCGCCACCAACGCCATCAGCGACATCTATGCCATGGGCGGCGACCCGCTGATGGCCATTGCCATCCTCGGCTGGCCGGTCAACGTGCTGCCGCCGGAAGTCGCCCGCGAAGTCATCCGCGGCGGCCGTGCGGTGTGCGCCGAAGCGGGTATCCCGCTGGCCGGCGGCCACTCGATCGACGCGCCCGAGCCGATCTTTGGCCTGGCCGTCACAGGCGTGGTCAATAAACGCCACCTCAAGCGCAACGACACCGCCAGCGTAGGCTGCCAGTTGTATCTGACCAAGCCCCTGGGCATCGGCATCCTCACCACTGCCGAGAAAAAGGCCAAGCTGCGCGCGCAGGACCAGGGCCTGGCCCGCGACTGGATGTGCACCCTCAACACGCCCGGCAGCCGCTTCGGCAAGCTGGACGGGGTCAAGGCCATGACCGACGTCACCGGCTTCGGCCTGCTCGGCCACCTGGTCGAGCTGGCCGAAGGCAGCGGCCTCACCGCGCACCTGGACTATGCTGCCGTGCCACGCCTGCCTAGCGTCGACCACTACCTGGCCGAGGGCTGCATCCCCGGTGGAACCCTGCGCAACTACGACAGCTACGGGCACAAGATCGGCGCCCTCAGCGACGACCAGAAGCACCTGCTGTGCGACCCGCAAACCAGCGGTGGCTTGCTGGTTGCTGTTGCCCCGGAGGGTGAAGCCGAGTTCCTCGCCGAGGCTGCGGAACTAGGCCTGAAACTGTCTCCGATCGGCAAGCTGGTCGAGCGACAGAGCCATGCGGTCGAGGTGATCTGATGCGCCCCGACTGCACCGACTTCCGTCAGCTGTTCCTCGACGACGTGCCGATGATGGACATGCGCGCCCCCGTCGAATTCGCCAAAGGCGCCTTCCCTGGCGTGGTAAACCTGCCGCTGATGAACGACCAGGAGCGGCAGAAGGTCGGCACCTGCTACAAGCAGCAGGGCCAGACCGCCGCCATCGCCCTGGGCCACCAGCTGGTCAGTGGCGCCACCAAGCAGGCCCGTCTGGAGGCCTGGGCAGCGTTTGCCAAGGCACACCCTGACGGTTACCTGTACTGCTTCCGTGGCGGCCTGCGTTCGCAGATCGTGCAGGGCTGGCTGCGCGATGAGGCGGGCATTCAGTACCCGCGTGTCAAAGGCGGCTACAAGGCCATGCGTACCTTCCTGCTGGAGACTACCCAGCAAGCGGTAGAGCAATGTGATTTCGTGCTGGTCGGTGGACTGACCGGTACCGGCAAGACCGATGTGCTGCACCAGTTGGACAACGTGCTCGACCTTGAAGGCCACGCCAATCATCGCGGCTCCAGTTTCGGCAAGCGCGCCACGGCGCAACCGGCGCAGATCGACTTTGAAAACCAGCTGGCAATCGACGTGCTGAAAAAGCGCGACCGCGGTATCGGGCAGTTCGTGCTGGAAGATGAAGGCCGCATTGTTGGCAGCTGCACGGTGCCGCTGGAGTTGTACCAAGGCATGCAGCATTACCCGCTGGTGTGGCTTGAAGACAGCTTCACCAACCGCGTGGAGCGCATCCTGCGCGACTACGTGGTCAACCTGAGTGCCGAGTTCATAGCCGTGCATGGCGAGGAAGACGGTCCCCGGTTGTTTGCCGAGCGCATGCTGCAGAGCATGGCCAATATCTACAAGCGTTTGGGTGGAGAGCGCCATCAGCGCTTGTCCGAGATGCTGCGCGAAGCCTTGGAAGAGCAGCAGCGCAGCGGCGCAGTAGACCTGCACCGGGGCTGGATCGAAGGCTTGCTGAACGAATACTACGACCCGATGTATGCCTACCAGCGCGAAGCCAAGGCCGAGCGCATCGAGTTTGCCGGGGATGCCGTGGAAGTGCGCGAGTACCTCAAGGCCCGGGCGCTGCGCCAACCGCGCAAATAGAACCAGCACCTTGCAGTCTCTGTAGGAGCGGGTTTACCCGCGAAGAAGACAACGCGGTGCATGACACCGGCAAAGCCGGTGTTCGCGGCTAAACCCGCGCCTGCAAAAGTGGGCCAATCATGCCTGAACAGGCGCTACTGCCCAGGGCTAAGCACCCGCTCCAGCTCCGCCGCGCGGGCGCGGGTCATGTCCATCATGCAGGTGCCACCTTCCAACTGCGCCATGGTCCCGCCACTGGCCTGTACATGGAACTGGCAATTGCCATCACGGTAGGCCAGCCACTTGCGCTGTACATCCCGCAGGCTCTTCTGCTGACCGGCATCCAGCTTGCCCATCAATTGCTTGTACACCCGGTTCAACCGCTGGTCCTGCACTTGCGTTTCGGCCCCGATGCACGCATTCATGGCCACGGTGCTGGAGGCCTTGTCCATGCACTGTCCGTAGGCCGCCGTGTAGTCGTCCGCCATCGCTACCGGTAGCACGCAAGCCAGTACCAGGCCTGCCAGGTAATGCTTGGTCATGCTAACCCTCCTTGTGGGTATCAAAGCGTCTGCGGCTGCTCCGGGGGCATCAGCACCTTGCCTGGCTCGAAGCGCAGCGAGGGCATTTGCGTCGCTGCATACAACGTTACCCCCAGGGCGGCAATCAAGGCGACATCAAGCCAGTTCCAGCCTGGCACGTCGTCAGCTCTTCGCGCCTTCCAGCAAAACCAGGCTTGCCCAAGGCAAAACACCACCATCGCTGTCAGCCACAGGTAGAAGCCTGCACCAAAGCCGGTAAGGTCATGAAACTCGTAGGTGCGGTTATCCGGCAAGCGGTCGATGCCAAAACTGCTGGCAGCCAGATACGCCGCGGCAAGCCCGGCCAGCAAGGCCAGCCGGCGAAACCGCCGATGGGCAAGGATGGCCAGGGCCAGCAGTGGGTTGGCGAACCATTGGTACAAGCCGAATGGCATACCCCATGGCCCGTATAGCAGCATCTGCAGGGCCGGCATGTGACGCTCGCCGCCCATCAGTGCGCCATCAAAGAACAGGGCGAGCAAATACAGCAGCAAGCTGATACTCAGGTAGAAAACGGGCAAAGGGGATTCCTGAGAGAAACGGGACAGCCTACGACCTTAACCCAGGCCCTGCCCCGCTTCCAAATTCACGCTCGGGTGTTACGAGATCAGACTACTGGCGGCTCCAGCAGCAAGCCGTAAATACCCGAGTCGGACAGCTCGCCAGCCACGCACCAGCGCGCGCGCAAGGTGCCTTCCAGCACAAAACCTTGGCGCTCCAGGGTGCGTGCCGAGCCCTGGTTGCGCGGGTCGATCTCGCCTTCGAGACGACGCATATGCAGCGTATTGGCGATGTAGTCGATGAAGCAGGTCAAGGCTTCATCCATATATCCCCTGCCCTGCACCGAACTGGCCAAGCAGTAGCCGATCTCGCCGCGACGGGAAACGTCATCGATATTGAACAGCTGGACCATACCGATCAGTTCGCCGTTGTCGCGGCGGTACATACCGAGCTTGAGTTGGTCGCCATTGGCATAGGCTTCGCGGTCAGCGGCCAGGGCGCTTTCGGCCTCGGCCAGGTCTTGCCACGGTGCATGGTGCCAATAGCGCATGACCTCGGGGTCGGCCATGATCGCCAGCCACTGCGCGGCATCGGCATGGCGCATGGGGCGCAATTGCAGGCGTGGGCTGTCGAGGCAGAGGTCGCTGGGGAAACTGCGGGGTGGGGTCACACCGGATCTCCTGTCCATTGCTGGGGAGATGACAGTTTAACGTCATGTGGGTGGGGTGGGGCAGGTCTTGGGTTATGGAGTGTGTTTGAGGAGACTTGCCTTGGGATCTTCAGGGGCGCGTAGATCGAGCGCCGCCCACGCGGCGCATCGCGAGCGAAGCTCGCGAGACTGTCAGTTTTTTTGTGTTCGGGCCAGTCATTCCTGTCCCTTAAGGCATGCCCTCAGAGCCAGACCGCATCCCAGTGTGGATAATCCCCAATCCTGGAGACCAATCCTGCCCTTAGCGGATTGGCGATGATATATCTGGCGACCTTCACCACATCATCATCATGACGCAAAGCCCGGTCGTGATAACCCGCCTGCCAGACCGGCACCATCCTTGCTCCAGCTTTGCGCAAAGCATGGCTGGTTCGGGATTTGAAACGCTGCATCAATGTCCCGAGTGTCACGTCTTTCAACTCAAGCAGCCAATGTACATGGTCGGGCATCACGACCCAGGCCAATGACCGGCAATGGTGCTCCTGATCTGCTCTACGAAGAAATTGAATTACCAAGCGCGCAAATTGGAAGTTCAGGAACAATGGACGGCGGTGATAGGTAACCGAAGTCAGCATGTACAGCCGGCCAGGCTCCGAACACCTTCCGCGACGTAGTAGACAGCCATGGGGTTTGGGCATGTGGTCATCCTTGAAAGACATGTCCAGGGCAGGATAGCGATGTCTGGCGGGCCCAATGAGGTTTACGGTTACAGAGTGTGAGTGGGCAGACATGACCGGGGATTGCGACAGGCCATCGTGTGCATGGTGCGCATGCCTTGGTTTTTGTGGTGGTGCGCAAATCGAGCGCCGCCCGCGCGGCGCATCGCGAGCAAGCTCGCTCCTACATTGGTTTCGGGCCAGTGCAGCCTGCACCAACGCGTGCCATTCGTTTCGGGCTAGTGCAGCCTACACCAACGCGTGCCATTCGTTTCGGGCCAGTGCAGCCTACACCAACGCGCGCCATTCGTTTCGGGCCAGTGCAGCCTGCACCAACGCGCGCCATTCGTTTCGGGCCAGTGCAGCCTGCACCAACGCGCGCCATTCGTTTCGGGCCAGTTATGCCCGTGACAGCCGCGCGCGACCGCCTTGTTTGAAAAACGCAATATCACGCCATGCGCCAAGGGGTCGCGCGCAACTCCCCCAGGAATAATTGGCCCGAAACAAATGTAGGAGCGAGCTTGCTCGCGATGCGCCGCGCGGGCGGCGCTCGATCTCATAGGCGACGAACAACTCAAGGCATGCACCTGCCAGCCGCTACCGGCCCACCCGACAGGTACATCAGGCCATTTCTCAACCCCTGCAATTGCAGATTGCGACAGGGCCACCGTGTGCATGCCTTGGTTTTTGTGGTGGTGCGCAAATCGAGCGCCGCCCGCGCGGCGCATCGCGAGCAAGCTCGCTCCTACATTGGTTTCGGGCCAGTGCAGCCTGCACCAACGCGTGCCATTCGTTTCGGGCCAGTGCAGCCTGCACCAACGCGTGCCATTCGTTTCGGGCCAGTGCAGCCTGCACCAACGCGCGCCATTCGTTTCGGGCCAGTGCAGCCTGCACCAACGCGCACCATTCGTTTCGGGTCAGTTATGCCTGTGACAGCCGCGCGCAACCGCCTTGTTTGTACAACGCGATAGCACGCCATGCACCAAGGGGCGCGCGTGTCCTTCACAGGAATCACTGGCCTGAAATACAGGCTAACGAAAAACGCTCAGGCCACCTCAGCCCCATCATCCGGCCAATGCGGCTCGTTGGCCTCTGGCGGAGTCAACGGCGGCAGGCCATACGCTGCCCGCGCATCATCACAGCTCGGGTTATGCACCCCACCCTCCCACGACGCATCAAACTCGCGGCACGGGCTGGAACGGTTGGCGTAAATCGTACAAGCCACCTCTTTACCGATCTCGCCCTGAAGGCTGACACAGCGGCAAGGCTTGGCATCGGTGCCGATCATGGCAACGCGCGTGGGGTTGATCTGCACCACCAGGTCGTCCGGCACTACGCCCCCGGCAGACTGGCATTCGCCCCAGAAGAAGGACACACGGAAGTACCCGCAGCAGGCGCCGCAGTCAAGGCAAGGGTTATATTCAGACATGATGTCACGGAGGGAAGGTGGTTGTTATCGGGGCTGGCCCGCGGCGCCATTTTTAATCCAACCAGGGGCCGCTGGATAGAGGGGGAATGCAAAAAAAGTTGCCGCTGATCCGGCCACTGAACAAGGGCGACCAGTGCATTCACCGGCCGCCCCCTTTCAGCTAGCAGATGGGTTGGTAGGCTTCAGCATCCCAGCGTTGTAAACCCAGGCCTGCGCTCGGCTTGTAGTTGCCTCCCTGTACCTTGCTGAACTGCGTATGCACCTCACCACAATGCACCAGACGATCGTTCTCATCGCCCTCGGTGAGTACCGTGTAAGACTTACTGCGCATGGCCTGATACTGCCTGTCGGCGGCCGCCATGACCTGGTGATACTTCATCAACTGGCTGCTGCTCAAGGCCAGACGTTTGTCCAGTCGCACGCCCCAGCGGGTCAGGCAAACCTCGGCAAAGTGGCGAACGATCAGCCCAGGTTCGACCAGCACCTTGCCATCGCCTGCGCCATCAGCCGAGGCGTTGCCCACCAGTGTGGCATGACGGCCCGGCATAGGATAAACGCATATCCGTGTCCCTCTGGCGACCGAAGGGATCACGCAGGCAAAACCTTTGGAGCGCTCATCCCTCGAGTAGAAGCCTACGTACTCTTTGACGTTATCAGCCAACGTTACGCGCTCGGCTTGCACGTTACCGACCCCAGGCACCGGGTCAATGGCAAATATGTTCACCGGTATGCCCCGCAATACAGGGTCTTGCGCCATGGCATTGGCCAGCATGTGGCAGCTGATTCCTCCCCTGCTCCAGCCCACCAGGTTGACCTGGGTTGGCAGGCGCGGTTTGCGGAACATGCTGATGATGCGCTCCTGCAGTTCCTGCGGGGTTGGGTGGCGATCGCCGTAGTCGTAGGTTCGCCAGAACCATGAGGCGGAGGAAGAAACATCCGGAATCGGCACGCCGGCAGCTTTCAGCCGCTCGTATTCTTGCTCACTGAGTTTGGTGCGCCGCCAACTGCTTTCGCCTTTGATGACCTGCAGCACATGGTTGACGTTCTCCTCCCAGCCGCGGCCAAACAGCTGGCCAGTCCAGTTGAAATAGCCGCCGGGTACGACGAACAGGTTGTCATCCTGAAGGTTGCCGCTGCCTGGGCCGTCGACGGCGATCCAGTGGGCAAATTCCCGGCTCTGGTCGTTGCTGGCCAGGGTCGAGACCAGCTCGCCATTCCAGAAGTTGGGATTGGCGTCGTCAAAACGGTGCGAACCAGTGCCGCAGAAGTAGGCGGTGAAGACACTCATGGGGATCTCTTTGGTGAGAAATGAGTGCTGAAGGTAGGCGTACGGGTAACCAGAAGGCAGGCGGAAAGCTCACCCAAGAGGTAGTTGGGGCTGCTTTGCAGCCCCGATAGGCTTACTTGCGAGCCAAACCGTCAGCCCGGAACATTTGCCGGATTCCGCGGATAGCCTGGCGAATACGGTCCTGGTTCTCGATCAGAGCAAAGCGCACATGGTCGTCCCCATAGTCACCAAAACCGATCCCCGGCGACACACAGACCTTGGCCTCGGCCAGCAGCTTCTTGGAGAACTCCAGCGAACCCAGGTGCGCATACTCCGGCGGGATCTTCGCCCACACGTACATCGACGCCTTGGGGTTCTCGACCATCCAGCCCAGTTCGTGCAGCCCTTTGACCAGCAGGTTGCGGCGCTGGCGATACTGCTCGGCAATGTCGCGGACGCACTGCTGGTCGCCTTCCAGCGCCGCAATGGCCGCGACCTGTAGCGGGGTGAAGGTGCCGTAGTCGTGGTAGCTCTTGATCCGCGCCAGGGCGCTGACCAGCTCAGGGTTGCCGACCATGAAGCCGATGCGCCAGCCGGCCATGTTGTAGCTCTTGGACAGGGTAAAGAACTCCACCGCAATGTCCTTGGCCCCCGGGACCTGCATGATCGACGGGGCTTTCCAGCCGTCGTAGACGATGTCGGCATAGGCCAGGTCATGCACCACCAGCACGTCGTACTGCTTGGCCAGGGCCACCACTCGCTCGAAGAAGTCCAGCTCCACGCACTGGGCGGTAGGGTTGGACGGGAAGCCGAGGATCATCATCTTAGGCTTGGGGATCGACTCGCGGATGGCCCGCTCAAGCTCGTTGAAGAAGTCCACACCCGGTACCAGCGGCACCGAACGCACCTGGGCACCGGCGATCACTGCGCCGTAGATGTGGATCGGGTAGCTGGGGTTGGGCACCAGCACCGTGTCGCCCTGGTCCAGGGTAGCCAGCATCAGATGGGCCAGGCCCTCCTTCGAACCAATGGTAACGATGGCTTCGCTTTCCGGGTCGATGTCGACCTCGTAGCGATCCTTGTACCAGTTGGAAATGGCCCGGCGCAGGCGCGGGATGCCGCGAGAGGTGGAGTAGCCGTGGGTGTCTTCACGTTGGGCGACCTGAACCAGCTTCTCGACGATGTGCGGCGGGGTGGCGCCATCGGGGTTGCCCATGCTCAGGTCGATGATGTCCTCGCCACGGCGGCGGGCAGCCATCTTGAGCTCGGCTGTGATGTTGAAGACGTAGGGGGGGAGACGATCGATGCGCGCAAAGCGGCGCGGCGAACCTGGGTTGGCCATGGCTTCCTCTGAGTACGTAAGCGCCCGGAACCGTCCGAGCGACGCTGGCCGATGTGGCGGCCTGAATCAGAAGATAATCCCGAAACATGATACACGTAAAGGATAATTTCCTGTTTTGTTATATTTTTTCAGATCTATTATTTGAAAATATAAAATTTATATTTCCCTGTGCCGGCCTCTTCGCGGGCAAGCCCTCTCCCACCGGGACCGCGCCACACGCAAAACCTGCGAAATGCCCGTGGGAGCGGGCTTGCCCGCGAAGAGGCCGGCACAGAAAAACCCATAAAAAAACCCCGGCGCAGAGGCCGGGGTTTTCGTGAAACAGGCAGCAGTTTCAGCGAGCGTAGGTCATCAGCACGTCCGCAGCGGTCTGGCTGTCCACACCCATCATCACGCTCAGGGCTGTAACGGTGAGGATGGAGAAGCCGAACACCTTGCGGGCCCACTTGCTATCGTCTTCAGCCTTGTAACCACCCCAGGCCATGTACAGCCAGTACAGGCCCATGGCAGCGGCCACGGCCAGGTAGCCAAGGCCGGCGTAACCGCCGAGGGTAAGCATCAGGGTGGCGAGCACGAAGGCCAGCACGTACAGCACGATCTGCTTTTTCGCCGCGAGGATACCACGTGCCACCGGCAGAACCGGAATGTTGGCAGCGCTGTAATCCTTGAAGCGGAAGATCGCGATGGCAAAGCTGTGCGGCATTTGCCAAAGGCTGAACATCACCAGCAGGGTTACCGCAGCCAGGTCGAAGCTGTTGCTCACGGCGCAGTAGCCGATCACCGGAGGCATGGCACCGGACAGGCTGCCGACCAAGGTGCCGTGCACCGATTTACGCTTCAGCCACAGGCTGTAGAAACCGACGTAGACGACAAAGCCAATCAGTGCGCAGAACGCAGACAGCGGATTGGCCTGGACATACAGCAAGCTGAAACCCGCCACCCCGAGCAGGGTGGCGTAGATCAGCGCGAGGGGCAGCGACATGCCGCCCTGAACCATGACGCGGTTCTTGGTGCGCTCCATCTTGTGGTCGATGTCACGGTCGATGCAGTTGTTGAACACGCATCCGGACGCAACCACCAGCGAAGTACCGATCACCACCGCCAGGAACAGGGCGAAATCCACATGGCCCTTCGAGGCAAGGAAGAAACCGCCTGCCACGGAAAGCACGTTACCGAAAATGATCCCCGGTTTGGTGATTTGGATAAAGTGCTTAACGGACATGCAGTCTTACCTCACTTGGCCAACATTTCGAAGTGGATGCTGAACATGATCCACAGCGACAGGCCGACAAGCAGAGCGATCACCAAGGTGGTGAACAGGAACGTCGAAACGTTGTTGCGTTGCTCTTTCGAGCGGTCCATGTGCAGGAAGTAAACCAGGTGAACAACTACCTGGATCACGGCCATGGCAACAATGATCAGAACGGTCAGGTTCTTCGGCAGGCTGGCGGTCATGGCCAGGCCGAACGGGATCGCAGTCAGGATGATCGACAGTACGAAACCGATCATGTAGGACTTGACGCTGCCGTGATTACCTTCGTGATGAGTGTCGTGTGCGTTAGCCATTACAGAACCCCCAGCAGGTAAACGACGGTGAATACGCAGATCCAGACCACGTCCAGGAAGTGCCAGAACAGGCTCAGGCAGCTCATGCGGGTCTTGGCGGTCGGCGTGATGCCGTGCTTGTTGATCTGGTACATCATGATTGCCATCCAGATCAGACCAGCAGTCACGTGCAGACCGTGGGTACCTACCAGGGCGAAGAAGCCCGACAGGAAGCCACTGCGCTGCGGGCCGAAGCCCTCGCTGATCAGGTGATGGAACTCATAGATTTCCATCGCGATGAAGCCTGCACCGAACAGGAAGGTCACGGCCAACCAGCCCAGTACACCTGCTTTCTTGCCATCGAACATCTTCAGCATGGCGAAGCCGAAGGTGATCGAGGACAGCAGCAGGAACAGCGTTTCAACAGCTACGAAATCGAGCTGGAAGATGTCGTGACCCGACGGGCCGCCGGCAAAACTGCCGGACAGCACCGCGTAGGTGGCGAAGAGCGACGCAAACAGGATGCAGTCGGTCATCAGGTACAGCCAGAAACCCAGTACGGTCATCTGGCCCGAGTCGTGGTGGTGGTCGTCATGCCCATGGTCGTGACCATGAGCAGCGCCGCCGTGCATTACTTGACTGGACATTGATTACACCCGCTCAAACGATTCGACACGTGCGCCGGCAGGCAGAGCACCTGCTTTGGCCAGCGCTTTCATACGCTCGCCTTCGATGCGCGCCACTTCTTCGGCCGGAACCATGTAGCCCTGGTCGTCACGTGCAGCGTGGCGAACGAAGACAGCGATGGTTGCAACCAGGCTCGCGCCAACCAGCCACCAGATGTGCCAGATGAAGGCGAAGCCGAAGACGGTCAGGAACAGGCCCATGAACAGACCGGTAGCGGTGTTGCTCGGCATGTGAATGGCTTCGTACTTGGCCGGGGCCTTGTACGCAACGCCTGCTTCCTTGGCTTCGTGCCAGCAGTCCAGACCAACTTTCTCAGGCATGTGAGCGAAGTTGTAGAACGGAGGTGGCGAAGAAGTCGACCATTCCAGGGTACGGCCGCCCCATGGGTCGCCGGTCACGTCCAGGTTCTGGTTGCGGTCGCGGACCGAAACGAAGATCTGGATCAGCTGGCAAGCGATACCGAACAGGATCAGCACGGCGCCGACAACGGCTACGTACAGGTAGGGTTCCCACAGTGGGTTGTCGGAGTGGTTCAGACGACGGGTCATACCCATGAAGCCCAGGGCGTACAGCGGCATGAACGCAACGTAGAAGCCCGACAGCCAGAACCAGAAGGCAGCTTTGCCCCACTTCTCGTTCAGGGTGAAGCCGAAGGCTTTCGGGAACCAGAAGGCGAAACCGGCGATGTAGCCGAATACCGCGCCACCGATGATCACGTTGTGGAAGTGCGCAATTACGAACAGGCTGTTGTGCAGAACGAAGTCAGCACCCGGAACGGCCAGCAGTACGCCAGTCATGCCACCGATGGAGAAGGTGACCATGAAGCCCAGGGTCCAGAGCATCGGTGCGGTGAAGCGCACACGGCCTTGGTACATGGTGAACAGCCAGTTGAACAGCTTCACACCGGTCGGAATGGAGATCAGCATCGTCGCCAGGCCGAAGAAGGTGTTGACGCTGGCGCCGGCACCCATGGTGAAGAAGTGGTGCAGCCATACAGCAAAGCCGAGGATGGCGATCGCGCCCGATGCGTAAATCATCGAGTGGTGGCCGAACAGGCGTTTGCCAGAGAACGTCGAAGTTACTTCCGAGAACACGCCGAAGGCCGGCAGGATCAGGATGTAAACCTCAGGGTGACCCCACGCCCAGAACAGGTTGACGTACATCATCGGGTTCCCACCAAGCTCGTTGGTGAAGATGTGGAAGTCCAGATAACGGTCAACAGTCAGCAGAGCGAGTGCAGCAGTCAGGATCGGGAACGAAGCGACGATCAGTACGTTGGCCCAGGTGCAGGTCCAGGTGAAGATCGGCATGTCCATCAGCTTCATGCCAGGTGCGCGCATCTTCATCACGGTGACGAGGAAGTTCACGCCGGTAAGCGTCGTACCCAATCCGGATAGCTGTAGCGCCCAGATGTAGTAGTCGACACCCACCCCAGGGCTGTACTGAATGCCCGCGAGCGGCGGATAGGCAACCCAGCCGGTCTTGGCGAATTCACCAACGCCCAGCGAGATGTTGACCAGCAGCACGCCTGCCAGCAGCAGGTAGAAGCTCAGGGAGTTCAGGAACGGGAAGGCAACGTCACGTGCACCGATCTGCAGAGGAACCGCCAGGTTCATCAGGCCGGTGAAGAACGGCATCGCCATGAAGATGATCATGATCACACCGTGAGCGGTGAAGATCTGGTCATAGTGTTCAGGCGGCAGATAGCCTTCGGAGCCGCCGGTTGCGGCAGCCAGCTGGGTACGCATCATGATGGCGTCGGCAAAGCCGCGCAGCAGCATGACCATCGCGACGATGATGTACATCACGCCGATCTTTTTGTGGTCGACAGTAGTCAGCCACTCGCTCCACAAGTAGGTCCACTTGCGGAAATAGGTGATAAGACCGACGACAGCGATACCGCCGAGCGCGATCATGGCAAGCGTCACCATGACTATCGGCTCGTGATAGGGTATCGCCTCCAGGCTTAATTTACCGAACATCTCTTACTCCTCTGCACCGGCAGCTGGTTGCATACTCGATTCCACACCCTTGGTTGTGGCCAGATCTGTGCTGCCTGCTTCTTCGTGGCTACGACCGCGGTTCATGCCTTCGTACTTGTCGACGATCAGCTGGAACTGCTCAGGCGAAGCCTCGCTATACAGCGCGACCGGGTTGTTTTCGCTTGGTTTGGCCAAGGCGGCGTATTCGGCCTTGTCCAGCTTCTTCGGCGACTGCTTGACTTCAGCGACCCACTTGTCGAAGTCTTCCTGAGAGGTGGCAGTAGCCTTGAATTTCATGCCGGTGAAGCCAGCACCACTGTAGTTGGCGCTGATACCGTCGAACTCGCCATTTTCGTTGGCGATCAGGTGCAGCTTGGTGGTCATGCCGGCCATGGCGTAGATCTGGCCGCCCAGGCCTGGGATGAAGAACGAGTTCATCACAGCGTCGGAAGTGACGCGGAAGTTGACCGGGGTGTTAGCCGGGAAGACGATCTTGTTGACCGTGGCAATGCCCTGCTCCGGGTAGATGAACAGCCACTTCCAGTCCAGCGCGACCACGTCGATCTGAATCGGCTTAACGTCCGAATCCAGCGGACGATACGGGTCCAGCTTGTGGGTGGAGTGGTAGGTGACATAACCCAGGGCGATGATGATCAGGATCGGGATGATCCATACCGCGGCCTCGATCTTGGTCGAGTGCGACCAGTCAGGGGTGTAGGTGGCTGCCTTGTTGGAAGCACGGTACTTCCAGGCGAACGCCAAGGTCATGATGATCACAGGGATTACCACCAGCAGCATCAGGCCGGTAGCGATCAGGATCAGGTTCTTTTGCTCAATGCCGACCTGGCCCTTCGGGTCGAGCAGGGTCCAGTTGCACCCACTGAGTAAAAGCATGCCTAAAAAGGGCAATATGCCAAACAGTCTGGGGTAACGCTTTTTACTCATCTCACGACCTCTAGATCAGCTTGCTTCAATGCAATTTGTGTTTTGGTAGCCAGCACTTCGTCCTGCCAAGTGAGGCATTTCGCGCCCGTACTCACTCCTGCCTGGGGTCCGACTGCAGGACCTTGGCTTCAAGCGGGTTAGCGGTGCTTATGGTTTCGTAGGCAACAGGCCTGTACTTCAGACCAAGTCCATTTGGTGCGGGAAAACGCGGAGGGGTGTCCGCCCGGTATCGCCGTTGGGCGAAACTTGACGAAGTCAGCAAAAAGGAGCGCTGAGGCTTCCTTCAATCCTGCGACTCGCAAGCAGTGCCGAACGGAAATTGGGGGCGATTGTAGATAGGTCGCCAACCCTTGACTATGACTTATTGAGCAACAGTCTTTTACAGAATCCGTAACAATACTGCTCAATAATTCAACTTCGCGACAGTTTGTCGCACCCCGCTTGCCAGGCCTCAAAGCCGCATTCTACAAGGCTTCGGGATTGATCTGGATCAAGCGGTGCGCAACTTTTCCCTCTTCGCATGGAGTGCAAAAGACCCCATGCAATTCGGGACTTTTGTCTAAACCTGGCGTCGGTTGCGGTAGATACCGAGCGGAACCAGGACTGCGGTCAGCACGAAGGCCACAAGCGCCCATTGCGCCAGCGACAGGCCGAGGATCGGCGGGTACGGCGTGCTGCAGAAGCCGTCGACCTGAAACGCCAGTGGCCACAGCTTTGCCAGTGGCAGGTCATCCACAATCGGTTGCAGGGTATCGATACCGCAACTGACCATGGGGTTGGCGAGTATATACACATGGTTGCCGGCCGCAACGATTCCGCCAATAGCACTGAGCACCACCAACGCTTCGAAGAAGGTCAGGCTGCGGCGCCCAGGCATCGCCGCAGCGATGAAGGCAAACACGGCAATGAACAGCAATGCATAACGTTGCAGGATGCACAGCGGGCACGGTGCCTCGCCCAGCACCACTTGCATGTAGAGGGCGCCGCCGATCAGCGAGAGGCAGATCAGGCCCAACAGCACCAGAAAGCGCCGTTCCCGATTCAGGCGCGATGTTTGTTCGTTCATTGCCGGTTCCTTCGATGGATAGTGGCAGCGTGATCCGCCTGCCTGGGCGCAAGTCTACACGCTGGGCATGGCCTGTGAGCATGCCGAGGGAGCGTCGCGGAAGCACTGCGCAGGGCTATCCAGTGTGGCTGAGACCGGCCGCAACGACGTCGGTTCAACGCCGGGCGGCAAAAAAACGGCTGCCCAGGTGCCGCGCAGGAGCAAGCCCCTCGACACCCGGGAGTGAAGGATACCGTGATTAAAGGATGATTAAGGATGAAAGCGCAGCGCCCGGTTTCATCTTTCCTTTATATATAGGCAGAAAGGTGTGCTGCAGCGGGGGGACGAGTACTTTATAAGCCTGTACCGGCCCCTTCGCGGGTAAACCCGCTCCTACAGAGACGGCACCACATTCAAGACCGGTGCAATACCTGTGGGAGCGGGCTTGCCCGCGAAGAGGCCGGCACAGACGCTACATCACTCCAGCGCTGCCGCCGGCCCGAAGAACTCGTAGCGGCTCTGCTGCTCCGGCACCCCCAGGCCCTTCAGCTGGCGTTTGACCGCCGCCATGAAGCCTTTCGGCCCGAGGAAGTAGGCATCCACGTCACGCTCCTGCGGCAGCCACTCGGCGAGCAGGTCTTCACTCAGCAAACCCACCGCATCGGCTGCAGCGCCACCTTCCGGCTCGGCATAGCAGTAGAAGCGCTTGAGCTGTGGATGACGTGCCGCCAAACCATCGATCCAGTCCCGGAAGGCATGCACCGCGCCGTTACGCGCACAGTGGATGAAATGCACCTCGCGCCGGGTTTGCAGTGCTGCCTGCAGCATTGCCAGGGTCGGGGTAATGCCCACCCCTCCGCTGATCAGCACCAGCGGCTTGTCGCTGGCTGCCAGGGTGAAGTCCCCCGCAGGCGGGAACAGTTGCAGGGTATCGCCGACCACCAAGTCATCGTGCAGGTAATTGGAGACCTTGCCGCCCGCCTCACGCTTGACGCTAATGCGGTATTCCTTGCCGTCGCACAGCGCCGACAGGGAATAGTTGCGGCGCTGCTCGGCACCGTCTATGTCTAGCTTCAGGCCGATGTACTGGCCAGGTTCTGCCTTGAGCACCGGCATGCCATCCACCGGGGCGAAATAGAACGAAACGATCTCGCTGCTTTCCTGCTCGCGGCGTACCAGGCGGAATTCACGCGTACCGCGCCAGCCACCCTCGGCCGCTTCCTTCTCTTTATAAAGGTTTTCTTCAGCGCCAATCAGAATGTCGGCCAGCTGGCCATAGGCCGCGCCCCAAGCGTCGATCACCGCTGGGGTGGCAATGTCCTTGCCAAGCACTTCCTCGATGGCGCGCAGCAGGCAGCTTCCGACAATCGGGTAGTGCTGCGGCAGAATCTGCAGGGCAACATGCTTATTGATGATCTGTCCGACCAGGCCACCCAGTTGCTCCAACTGGTCGATATGGCGGGCATACATCAACACGCCGTTAGCCAGCGCACGCGGCTGATCGCCGCTGGCCTGGTGGGCCTGGTTGAACAGCGGCCGTACCTCGGGGTACTCGCTGAGCATCATCTTGTAGAAGTGGGTGGTCAGCGCTTCACCGCCGCTTTCCAGCAGAGGTACAGTGGCCTTGATGATTGCACGTTGTTCGGCATTGAGCATTGCAACAACTCCTGAGCCTGTGGCTTCAAATGACTGCCACTGCCATTACAGCAATCGTGCCAACTTTTATCGCCCGTAAAATCAGGGGCTTGATGCAGGTCATGTCAAAAAGACCTACTCCTGCGTATAGTCATATCGACCTACAGGAGTCCATATGACTACAAAACCGCTGCTCACCGCCCTGCTGCCCCTGGTCAGCGACCTGTCCCGCGATTTGCCCGACCAGGAGCGCTACCGCCGGCTGTTGCAAGCCATGCGTGGCCTGCTGCCGTGCGATGCCGCAGCACTGCTGCGACTGGATGGTGAATGGCTGGTGCCGCTGGCAGTGGATGGCCTTAGCCCCGACACTCTCGGCCGTCGCTTCAGGGTCAGCGAGCACCCGCGCTTCCAGGTCCTGCTCAGCCGCCCGGAACCCACCCGTTTCGCCAGCGACTCCGAACTGCCCGACCCCTATGATGGTTTGGTCCACGCCCCCGATGCCAACCTTGAAGTGCACGACTGCATGGGCTGCCCGTTGATGGTCGATGAGCGCCCATGGGGCCTGGTCACCCTTGACGCCCTCACCCCCGGGCAGTTCCAGAGCCTGGAGCTGGATGCCCTGCAGGCCTTTGCCAGCCTGGCAGCCGCCACCGTTACCGTGGCCGAGCGTATCGAGCACCTGGCCCTGCGCGCCGAAGACGAACACCACCGCGCCGAGCTCTACCGCCAGGCCAGCGGCCAGGATAGAGAGCTGATTGGCCAGAGCCCTGCGCACAAACGCCTGGTGGAAGAAATTCGTCTGGTCGGCAGCAGCGACCTGACCGTGCTGATCACCGGCGAAACCGGGGTCGGCAAGGAGCTGGTGGCCCAGGCCCTGCACCAGGCCAGTAGCCGTGCCGACAAGCCGCTGGTCAGCCTCAACTGCGCCGCCCTGCCCGACACCTTGGTGGAAAGCGAACTGTTCGGCCATGTGCGCGGCGCCTTCACCGGCGCGCATGGCGAGCGCCGCGGCAAGTTCGAGCTGGCCAACGGCGGCACGCTGTTCCTCGACGAAGTGGGCGAACTGCCGCTGACGGTGCAGGCCAAGCTGTTACGCGTGCTGCAAAGCGGCCAGCTGCAGCGCCTGGGTTCGGACCGCGAGCACCGGGTCGACGTGCGCCTGATCGCCGCGACCAATCGCGACCTGGCTGCCGAGGTGCGTACGGGCAACTTCCGCGCCGACTTCTACCACCGCCTCAGTGTATACCCGCTGCACGTGCCACCATTGCGCGAACGTGGGCGAGACGTGCTGCTACTGGCTGGCTACTTCCTCGAACAGAACCGTTCACGGCTGGGCCTGAACAGCCTGCGCCTGAGCCATGAGGCCCAAGCCGCGCTGATCGCCTACGACTGGCCAGGCAATGTGCGCGAACTGGAACACCTGATAGGCCGCTCGGCCCTCAAGGCGCTGGGCCAGCACCCTGACCGGCCACGTATCCTCACTCTCGACGCCATCGACCTGGACCTGCGCGTGTCGGCAACGACGCCAGGCTCGCTGCCCTCCCCTGCGGCACCGTTACAAGTGGCCACCCCGCCTGAAGGTGGCCTGCGTGAGGCCGTCGACATTTACCAGCGTCAGATCATCGAAGCCTGCTTGCAAAGGCACCAGGACAACTGGGCAGCAGCGGCCCGCGAACTCGGCCTGGACCGCGCAAACCTGAGCCGTTTAGCCCGCAGGCTAGGGCTTCGCTAAGGCTTCTCTACCAAAGGATTAACCCAGAAAGCCATCTGGTTGCTTCCCCACCGGCTGCTATATCTCCCTAACGACCCATTTGTCGACTGCCTGGTCGAGGCTGCGCGTACCCCCTATCAGGGCTCTGTTACGCCGGTTGTCGCCCGAATAGTCGGGCCAGGGGATCCGGATATCAGCAGGGAGCATCCATGGACAACATCGTCGTCGCCGATAAGCAATCCGAAGTCGCCACTCAGAGCGCCTGGGGCAATATCAATCTCAAAGCACCAAGCGTCGTGCAGATACCGGTATCTCCCGACAAAGTGGCCACCGTCACCCAACGTGGGCAAGACCTGATCGTTACGCTGAAGTCGGGTGAAAAAGTCACCGTCGGTAACTTCTTCGCTGCGGACCAGGCCGGGGTCGGCAGCGATATGGTCTTCGTCGGCGAAGACGGCACCCTGTGGCATGCCCAGTACGATGCGGCAGCGTTCACCGGTTTCACCTTCGAAGAAGTGGCCTCGCTGGACGAACTGGTCGCTGGCATCGGCACTGCCGGTAGCGCCATGCCAACTTGGGCGATTGCCGGGCTCAGCCTGCTCGGTGTGGGCGGCGCAGCGGCAGCGGCGGGCAACGGCGGCGGGGGCAGCAGCGGCGGTTCCGCCCCCGATACCAGCGCACCGGCCACGCCGATCGACCTGCTGGTTTCACCGGATGGCCTGCGCCTGACCGGCCGTGGCGAAGCAGGCACCACGGTGAACATCCGCGACGCCGCCGGCAACCTGATCGGCAGCGGCACAGTGGGTCCCGACGGCAACTTCAACGTGACGTTGAATGCGCCGCAGATCAATAGCGAAAACCTTGATGTCACCCTGACCGACGCCGCCGGCAATGTCTCGGCGCCTGGCACTGTCACTGCGCCAGACGCAACGGCACCACTGGCGCCGACCAACCTGGCTATCAATGAACAGGGCACGACGCTCACCGGTCTTGCCGAGCCTGGCTCGACGGTTTCCGTACGAGGCGCTGGTGGTGCATTGCTGGGCACTGCCGTAGCCGGTGCGGACGGCCAGTTCAGCATCACCCTGCAACCGCCACAAAGTGACGGCCAGGCCCTGAAGGTCAGCGCCGCAGACGCGGCTGGCAATATCTCGCCCGTTGCCAGCATCACGGCACCGGACGTCGACAACCCTGACACCACAGCCCCTGCCCAGCCGACCGATCTGGCTCTGGCCGATGGCGTCACCTTCACCGGTCGCGGTGAGCCCGGCGCTACCGTGCAGGTGCGCGATGCTGCCGGCAGCCTGATTGGCTCCGGTGTCGTTGGTGCCGACGGCCTGTTCAGCCTCACCCTGTCGCCTGCCCAGGCCAACGGCGAAGCGCTGGACGTACGCCTGGTGGATGCTGCCGGCAACGCCTCTGCGCCGCTGCAGTTCGATGCTCCGGACATTACCCCGCCCGATGCCGTCAACAACATTACAGTTGGCGCTGGCGGCCTGGCTCTGAGCGGACGCGGCGAACCGGGGGCCACCGTCGAAGTACGCGATGCCAATGGCACCGTGATCGGCACGGGTGTCGTAGGGGCCAACGGCACCTTCCTGATCGACCTGAGTCCGGCCGCACAGCCGGGCGGGCAATTGAGCCTGGTGCAGACTGACCCAAGCGGCAACGCTTCCTCGGCATTGCAATACGAGGTCCCGGTCACCACTGCGCCTGCCAGCCCAAGCGACCTGGTATTCGCCGAAGACGGCAGCAGCATCAGCGGTAGCGCACCTGCCGGTAGCCGTGTAGAGGTGCATGACGCCAACGGCACGCTGATTGGCAGTGTGGTGGCTGGCCCCGACGGCAGCTTCACCGTAACCCTCGACCCGCCACAGGTAAACGGCGAGGTGCTGCAAGTCACCGCCACCGACGCCGCCGGCAACACCTCCCCGGCCAGCGACATCACCGCGCCGGACATCGACGGTGGCGACACCACACCACCAGATGCCGCGACCAACCTGGTAGTCGGCCTGGCCGGCGCCCAGCTCAATGGCCGCGGCGAAGCCGGTGCCAGTGTGCAGGTGCGCGATGCCCAGGGCAATGTACTGGCCAGCGGCTCAGTCAACCCCGACGGCACCTTCCAGATCACCCTCGACCCACCGGTGAAAGATGGCAGCAACTTGCAAGTGGTGCTGATCGATGCCTCCGGCAATGCTTCTGCACCAGCGTCGGTGGTTACCCCGGACTTGCAGCCCCCGGCCCAGCCGACCAACCTGGCCTTGGCCGACGGTGTGACCCTGAGTGGCAACGGCGAGCCTGGTGCGACAGTGCAGGCCTTCGATGCCTCGGGCAACTTGCTCGGCACTGGCCTGGTCAATGATACCGGCAGCTTCAGCATTACCCTGTCGCCTGCCCAGGCCAATGGCGAAGTGCTGGACATCCGCCTGACCGATACCGATGGCAATGTCTCTTTACCGCTGCAGTTCGATGCCCCGGACATTACCGTGCCTGCCGTGGTCAGCAACATCGTCGTCGGCGCCGACGGCCTGACCTTGGGTGGTCGCGGCGAAGCCGGCGCTACCGTCGAGGTGCGCGATGCCAATGGCACGCTGCTGGGTACCAGTACGGTAACTGCGAACGGTACTTTCCTGATCGACCTCGATCCGGCTGCGCTGCCGGGTGAGCGCCTGACCCTGGTACAGACCGACCCGGGCGGCAACGTCTCTGAAGCGCTGACCTACGACGTGCCACTGGTGATCACACCGACCAGCCCGAGTGAACTGGTTGTGGCCGCCGATGGCAGCAGCATCAGCGGTTCTGCTCCGACTGGCAGCCGCGTGGACGTGCATGATGCCAACGGCACACTGATCGGTAGCATCGTGGTGGGTGCCGAGGGCACATTCACCGTGGTGCTCACGCCGGCCCAGGCCAATGGCGAGTTGCTGGACGTAGTGGCCATCGACAACAACGGCACCTCGTCGTTGCCGGTGCAGATCACCGCACCAGACATCACCGCGCCTGCGGCGCCCAACGACCTGGCAATCAGTGGCGATGGTACCGTCGTCAGCGGCCGCGCCGAAGCAGGCAGCACCGTCCGTGTGCTGGCCGCCGACGGCACCACGGTGCTGGGCAGTGTCGTGGTGGGGGCCAGCGGTGCCTTCAGCATCGACCTCACCCCGCCACAATTGGCAGGCGAGCAGTTGCAGGTGACTGCCACCGATACCGCAGGCAACGCCTCCACGGCCGGCAGCGTCACTGCACCGAACGTGGACAACGGCGGCGACACCACCCCGCCGGAGCCCGCTACCGATCTGGCCATCAGCAACGATGGCCGCACAGTCTCCGGGCGCGGCGAAGCGGGCGCCACCGTGGAGGTGCGCAACGATGAGGGCCAGGTGCTGGTAAGCGGTACCGTTCAGCCCGATGGCAGCTTCAATGTGCAACTGCCAACCCCGGTGGTGGATGGCTCATCCCTGCAAGTGACCCTGACCGATGCCGCCGGCAATATCTCTGCATCTGTCCCGCTGACGGCGCCGGACCAGATAGAACCGCTGCAACCAACCGACCTGGTACTGAGCAATGGCGACAGCCTGGTCGGCACTGCAGAAGGAGGCGCCCGGGTGGAGGTTAAAGATGCCTCGGGCAACCTGATCGGTAGCGCCATTGCCGAGCCGGATGGCAGCTTCAGCCTGACCCTCGATCCGCCACAGGCCAATGGCGAAACCCTGTCCATCACAGTGACCGATGCGGCAGGCAATACCTCGGTGCCGCTGAGTTACGTGGCCCCGGACATTACCGTTCCGGCGATCATCACTGATGTGGTGGCAGGCGATGGCAGCCTGGCCTTGTCTGGCCGTGGTGAGCCCGGTGCCACGGTGGAAGTGCGTGATGCCCAAGGTGCAGTCATCGGCACCGGCACCGTGGCGCCCAATGGCACCTTCGTGGTCGACCTTGAAGCACCGCTGGCCGCCGGAGAGAACCTCGTGCTGGTGCAGACCGATGCCGCCGGCAATACCTCGGCAGGGGTCAGTGTGACCGTTGCCGATACACCGCTACCCGAAAGCCCAAGCGGCGTGCTGGTGACCGGCGACGGTACCAGTATTTCCGGTAGCGCACCGGCAGGAACGCAGGTGCAAGTGCGTGACGCGCAGGGCAATGTTCTGGGCAGCGTCCAGGCCGAACCGGATGGCAGCTTCACCATCGGCCTGACCCCAGCCCAGGCCAACGGCGAGATACTGGATGTCGTGGCGGTTGACGGCGCTGGCAACAGCTCGCTACCGACACAGATCACCGCCCCCGATATCACCCCGCCCAACGAAGCCAGCGAACTGCAATTGAGCGCCGATGGCGGGCTGCTCACCGGTCGCGGCGAACCGGGCACCACCGCGCAGGTCATCAGCGCCGACGGTACTGTGCTGGGCAGCGCCCAGGTCGGTGCCGGCGGTGTGATCAGCGTGGTCCTGAACCCTCCGCAGACCGACGGCCAGGAGCTGGACGTGGTACTGCGCGACCCAGCTGGCAACACCTCGACCGTAACCATCGTGGCGCCCGATATCGACGGCCCGCTGCAGCCCTCCGGGCTGGCCATCGATACCGCTGGCATTCACCTTACCGGCCAGGGCCAAAGCGGCTCCATCGTCACCGTGCGTGACGCCGACGGCAATGTGCTGGGCAGCGCCACTGTGGGTGGCGACGGCCGTTTCGACGTCACCCTCAACGCGCCACAACGCAACGGCGAAAGCCTGACCGTCGAAGCCACTGACAACCTGGGTAACAGCGCAGGGCCCGTGGACTTCACTGCACCCGACTCCACCCCACCGCAAGTGGTCACCAACCCGGCCATCGACGGCACCGGTACCACGATCACCGGCAACGGCGAACCGGGCGCCACCGTTACCGTGCGCGGGCCGGACGGCAGCGTGTTGGGCAGCATGGTGGTCGGCGCTGGCGGCGCTTTCGAAATCACCCTCGACACCCCGCAGACCAACGGCCAGGCACTGACCGTGGAGCAACGCGACGTGGCCGGCAACCTGTCAGCGGCGGTCGACTTGTCAGCACCGGATACCCAGGCACCCGAGAGCCCCACCGCTCTGGTCCTGGCTGGCGACGGCAGCAGCCTGAGCGGCAGCGGCGAGCCGGGTGCGCAGGTGACCGTGACAGGCACTGGCGGCGCGGTACTGGGCACCGCAACGGTCCAGCCCGATGGCACCTTCCAGGTAGCAATCGACCCGCCACAGCTCAATGGCCAAACGCTGTCTGTCACTCAGGCGGACAATAGCGGCAACGGCTCGCCCGCAGGCACCGTGACCGCACCTGACTTCGAGGCACCGCTGCCGGCGCAGGGGCTCGGCCTTGACCCTACCGGCACACTGCTCAGCGGGCAGGGCGAGGCAGGCAGCACCGTAGAGGTACGCAATGCTGCGGGTGACCTGCTAGGCACCATGCCGGTGAATGCAGACGGTACGTTCGAAGTGGTACTCTCCCCCGCCCAGACCAACGGTGAAGTACTGTCGGTGGTGCTGATCGATGGCGGCGGCAATGCCTCGCCGTCGGCCACTTTCACCGCTGACGACAGCACTGCGCCGGCTGCGCCTGCCGACCTCACGATCACCCCGGCTGGCAACGCCATCCAAGGTACAGGCGAAGCTGGCTCCACGGTGGAAGTGAAGCTTGGCGACGGCACGTTGGTAGGCACCATCGTCGTGCCCGCAGGCGGTAGCTTCACTGTCCCACTATCGCCCGCCCAGTTGGACGGCCAGGCCCTGGATGTGACGCTGACCGATGCGGCCGGCAACATTTCGCAGCCCAGCCCGATCCTTGCGCCTGACATCACGCCACCGGCACTGCCCACCGACGTTGCAGTCAGCAGCGATGGCACGGCTGTGAGCGGTAACGCACCTGGCGCCAGTTCGGTGACCGTGAGTGATGGGGCCGGCAATGTGATCACCGTGGCGGTCAACCCGGATGGCAGTTTCAACGTGCCGCTGGATACCCCGCAGAACAACGGCCAGACCGTAACCGTGGTAGTGACCGACGCAGCCGGCAACGACTCGGCGCCGGTCTCAGTCACCGCTCCGGACACGACCAACCCAGAACCAGCCACCGGCCTTACCGTAAGCCCGGACGGCAGCACGGTCGGCGGCACAGCCGAGCCTGGCAGCACAGTGGAAGTCCGCAACCCGGATGACAGCGTGCGCGGCACTGTAACCGTAGGGCCGGACGGCACCTTCGTCATACCGGTCGACCCACCGCTGGCATCAGGCGAAACGGTTGATGTGGCGGTGATCGACCCTGCCGGCAACGAATCGCCTGAAGTACCACTGGCTGGCCCGACCGGTGCCGAAGTGGCCACGCCTTCGGCCCTTGCCATCAGCGCCGACGGCTTTTTGCTGACCGGCCAGGGTACGGTCGGCTCGCTGATTACCGTGACCTCCGGGGGCACCACTCTGGGTAGCGCCACGGTCGGCAGCGACGGCACCTTCCGTGTGTTCTTCCAGAGCGCCCAGCTCAACGCCCAGATCTTGCAGGTCAGTGCCAAGGCTACCGTCGATGGCCAGCCTTCGGTGCCGGCCACCGTCGTGGCCAGTGACACCACGGCACCAGACGCGCCGACACAGGTAAACCTCGACGCAACCGGCAGTACACTGACCGGCCAGGGTGAAGTCGGTGCAACCGTGCGCGTGACTGACTCACAAGGCACCGTGCTGGGGACTGCTACCGTCGGCAGCAATGGCCTGTTCAGCGTCATCTTTTCGCCGGCCGTGGCCAATGGGCAGAACCTGATCGTCACCCAGGCTGATGCCGCAGGTAACGTTTCGCTCGCGTCCACCCTGCAAGCGCCTGACCTGCAGGCACCGCTGGCGGCCAGTAACCTCAGCCTCAACAGCGCAGCCACCGTACTCAGCGGCCAGGGCGAAGCCGGTGCCAGCGTCACCGTACGCGATGCCAGTGGTGCCATCCTGGCCACCGGCACCGTCAACCAAAGCGGCCAATTCCAGATCACCCTGCCCAGCGCGCAAGTCACCGGTAGCCCACTGCAGGTCACCCTCAGTGATGCTGCGGGCAATGTGTCCGGCCCGGCCAGCCTGGCCACGCCAGACCACACGCCGCCAGCGGCCATCACTAACCCAGTGTTGAGCCAGGACGGCCGGCAGCTTTCCGGCAGCGGTGAAGTAGGCGCGACGGTACAGGTACGCAACGCCTCAGGTGCCTTGCTCGGCACCGCCACGGTGAGCGCAGACGGTCGCTTCACGGTGACCTTCGACACGCCGCAAACCAACGGCCAGGTCATCGGCGTGACGCAAGTGGATGCCGCCAGCAACACCTCGCCGGCAATCAATGTGACAACCCCGGACCTGACCCCGCCCGCGCCGCTGTCCAACGTGGTGCTGAACAACAACGGCCTGACCCTGACTGGCCTTGGCGAAGCCGGTGCCACGGTCACCGTTCACGGCCCGGACGGGACCATCATAGGCACCGGCCTGGTAGCGGCCAATGGCAGCTTTACCCTCACCTTGAGCAGCGCTCAGCTCAACGCCCAGCACCTGAGCGTTACGCAGACCGACGCGGGCAACAACACTTCCACCGCCGTGGCGGTCACCGCGCCGGACTTCACCCCGCCTGCGGCACCGACAGCACTCGCCCTGTCCAGTACCGGGCTGCAACTGACCGGTACCGCCGAGGCCGGCAGCACCGTGACCGTGCGCGATGCCAGCGGCAACGTGCTGGGCACAGCGGTAGCCGGCAGCAACGGCACCTTCCAGGTCGCCTTGAACAGTGCCCAGACCAATGGCCAGACGCTGCAGGTGACTGCCACCGACGCAGCTGGCAACGTGTCGCCGGCCGCACCCTACACCGCAGCCGACACCACGCCGCCGGCCGCCGTGACCAACTTGGCGGTCTCCGCCGATGGCGCCACCCTGACAGGCGATGGCGAAGCAGGCGCAACCGTGACCGTACGGGCACCGGACGGTACCGTGCTGGGTAGCGCCACAGTGACGGCCGACGGTCACTTCACCGTGTCCCTTTCACCGACAGCGATCACGGGTGATAGCCTGAACGTGGTCCAGGCCGATGCCGCACAGAACGTCTCCCCTGCACAAAGCGTGACTGCACCGGGCGTACTGGCACCGGCAACACCGGACAACCTGGTACTGGCCGCCGACGGCCTGTCGGTGACCGGCACCGCCGAGACGGGCAGCACAATCAAGGTGTACGGCCCCAACGGCGTATTGCTGGGCAGCAGCCCGGTCGCCAACGACGGCACGTTCACTGTCAATCTGGGTAGTGCACAGGCCAATGGCGAAGTGCTGCAGGTCAGCGCAACGGGTACCGATGGCACCGTATCGTTGCCCGCAACCCTGCAGGCACCAGACACCACGGCACCGCAACCACTGACCAACCTGGTGTTGTCCAGCGACGGCCTGGTACTCAGTGGCCGCGGTGAAGCAGGTGCCACCGTTACCGTGCTTGGCGAAGGCGGTGTCGACTTGGGCACTGCCGTGGTCGATGCCAATGGCACCTTCAACGTCAACCTGAGCGCCGCGCAAATTAACGGCGAACAGCTCAGCGCCAGCCAGTCCGATGTGGCCGGCAACGAGTCCAACAGCGTCAGCCTGACAGCCCCTGACCGCGTCGCGCCGGATGCGGCCGACAACCTGGCCTTCGCCGGGGGTGGCAGCTTGCTGAACGGTACCGGCGAAGCGGGTGCCGCCGTGCGGGTGCTCGCCGCCGATGGTTCGGTGCTGGGCAGTGCCACGGTGCGCGCCGACGGCACCTTCCAGGTCAACCTCGCATCGCCTCAGGCCAACGGCCAACAGGTGCAAGTAGTGCTGGCCGATGCGGCTGGCAACCAGTCTGCCGCCAGCGCCATCACTGCCCCCGATACCACCCCGCCAACGGCACCAGGCGAACTGGCGATTTCCGGTGATGGTGTCACCCTCACCGGCCGCGGCGAAGTGGGCGCGCAGGTGACCGTGACCAACCCGGCAGGCGAGGAAATCGGCAGCGCCACCGTCGATGCCAGTGGCCACTTCACCATCACGCTGAGCCCGGCGCTGGGTAACGCCGAACTGCTCAGCTTCACCCAGGCCGATGCGGCGGGCAACGTGTCGGCAGTGGCAACCCTGCAAACCCCGGACTTCACCCCACCCGCCCCGTTCACCCTAGTGGTGATCAACGCCGACGGCAGTGTGGTCAGCGGCCTGGGCGAGGCCGGCGCCACAGTAATCGTCAGTAACGCAGCCGGTACCGTATTGGGCACTGGTATCGTGCTTGCTGATGGCAGTTTCAGCGTCGAACTGTCACCTGCACAGATCAACAACCAGACACTGTCGGTGCTGCAGGCCGACCCACCCGGCAACGTCAGCCTGCCGGTCAACGTGCAAGCGCCGGACCTCACGCCGCCAGCGGCAGCAACAGAGCTGCGGCTCAATGCGGCAGGTGACGAGCTGGGCGGTATCGGCGAAGTGGGCGCCATCGTGCGCGTGTACGTCGGTACCACGCAGGTCGGAACCGGCACAGTGGGCGCCGACGGGACCTTCATCGTCGAGCTGGATGCGGCGCAACTCGATGGCCAGGTGCTGCAGGTAACACTGACCGATGCAGCCGGCAATATCTCGCCAATCAGTTCGGTCACGGCGACGGACACCACACCACCTGCCACCGTGATCGCCGTCATCAACGACAGCGGTACCCAGGTGACCGGTACCGCCGAAGCCGGCACCCGCGTCACCGTGGTCAACAACAACGGTGACCTGCTGGGCCAGGTGACGGTAGATCCGGACGGCACCTTCGTCCTTGACCTGAACCTCCCGCAAATCAACGGCGAAACGCTGACCATCATCGCCCAGGACGCCACTGGCAACCCGTCGATACCACTGGCAGTGACTGCGCCAGACCTGACGCCACCGGTACAGCCGACCGACCTGCTGCTCAACGCAGCCGGTACGTCGATGACAGGTACCGCCGAAGCCGGCAGCACCATCACGGTACGCGGCCCGGACAACAATATCGTGGGCACGGTGGAAGTGGATGAGAACGGCCAGTTCACTGTGCCGATCAGCCCGGCACAGAACAATGGCCAGTTGCTGACGGTGGTGTCCACGGATGATGCCGGCAACGCTTCGGTGGCCGTCCCTTACCAGACCAACGACACCTCGCCACCCGACCTGGTAACCAACCTGGCGATCAACAACACCTTCAACGTGCTGACCGGCAAAGGCGAAGCCAATGCCACGGTCACCGTCAGCCTCGACGGAAGCGTGATCGGCACCGGCGTGGTGGATGCCGCTGGCAACTTCCAGATAACGCTGGTGCCGGCGGCGGGCTCGCTCGCCACCCTGGAAGTGACACAGTCTGACGGTATCAATACTTCTGCGGTCGCGACCTACGTCACACCCTTGGTCGCACCACCCGTGCCGCCAACCGACGTGACCTTGGGCAGCGACGGCCTGACCCTGACAGGCAGTGCACCAAGCGGTGTGGACATTCGCGTGTACGATGCCGCAGGCAACCTGATCGGTACAGGCAGCGCAACCCTGGGCGGCTCCTTCACCCTGACGCTGGACGCAGCCCAGCTCAACGGCGAGCACATTTCGGTGACAGCGGTGGCACTGGTCGGCGGCGAATCGCAGCCGACCTTCCTGCAAGCAGCTGACATCACGCCACCGGCCAACCCGGTGGTGACCAGCCTCTCTGTCAATGGCCTGGTGCTGACCGGCACGGGTGAAGCCGGTGCCACGGTGACAGTGCGTGATGCCAGCAACAACGTGCTCGGCACGGCGGTGGTGAATGGCGGTGGCGTCTTCACCGTCAACCTGAACGCCGCGCAGCTCAACGGCCAGGTACTGGGCGTGAGCCAGGCTGACGCTGCCGGCAATGCGTCCGGCAGCACAAGCTACACCGCCGCAGACCTGCAGCCACCTGCCGCCCCTACCAACATCGCCATCGATGGCACGGGTAGCGTGCTTACCGGTAGCGGTGAAGTGGGCGCTACCGTTACCGTCCAAGGCCCGAACGGCCAGGTCGGTACCGGAGTGGTGCAAGCCAACGGCACCTTCAGCATTACCTTGACCTCGCCACAGAACGACGGGCAACTGCTGGTGGTACGCCAGGCCGATGCTGCCGGCAACTTGTCCGCCAGCACCAGCCTGACTGCGCCGGATACCACACCGCCAGCCGCCCCGCTGGCCACCATCAACGCCAACGGCACCTCGGTCAGTGGTTCTGGCCAGATCGGCAGCACGGTCACCGTGCGCAACAGCGCCGGTACCGTACTGGGTACCGCAACGGTGGGCAGCAACGGCCTGTTCGTGGTCAGTCTGGCTGCGGCGCAGATCGACAACCAGGCGCTCAGCGTCACCCTCACCGACAGCGCCGGTAACGTGTCCACAGGCACTGCGCTGACCGCACCGGACCTGACACCGCCTGCGGCTGCCGGCAACCTGCAATTCAGTGCTGACGGCAGTACCCTCACCGGTACGGGCGAAGTGGGTGCCACCGTAACCGTACGCAGCGCCGGTGGTACCGTGCTGCAAACCGCAACGGTGCAGGCGGACGGCACCTTCACTGTGACCCTGAGCCCGCCTCAGGACAACGGCCAGATCCTGTCTGTGACCCTCAGCGACCCGCGCGGTAACGTGTCGGGCAACGTCAACGTCACTGCACCGGATGTGGATGCCAACGCGCCGGTCATCGCCAGCGACAACCTGGCCACAGCCACGGTCAACCTGGAAGCGGTCAGCGCCACGAAGACCTACACCGACAGCTTCACCACGCTGCTGTCCGGCTTTACCAAGACCTACACCTGGACGGTGACAGCAGGCAGCACGGCCGACCCTACCCTCACACTGACCACCAACAGCGTGCTGGCACTACTCAACAACACCAGCTTCACCCTGCAGGTGAAAGACGCCAGCGGCGCCTGGGTGACCATCGCCACCGGCAACACTCAGGGCCTGCTCGACCTGATCGTGCTGCCAATCGGCTTGCAGGTGGACATCGGCGTGCTGCAAGCAGGTGATTACCGACTGACCGTGGGCAGTGGCGGCATCGGCCTGGTCACCGAAGTGAGCACCACGTTGGACATCGTCTCCACCAGCCTGACCCAATTCACCGGCACCGGCATTGCCACCTCCGGCAACGTCATTACCGACGTGGGCACCGATGGCGCGGTGGATGCCAGTGGCCCGGACAGCGCCGCCGTGCTGCAAGTACTAAAAAACGGCAGCTACGTCTCGGCCGGGACCGCCACAACGGTTCAGGGCCAGTACGGCACCTTGGTGATCAGTGCGGACGGCAGCTACACCTACACGCCCAACGGCAGCCCGAACAGTGTCGGCAAAGTAGACGTGTTCAGTTACCAACTGGTGCACCCTAACGGCCTGTCCGATACCGCCAACCTGTACGTGCGCATCGACAGCCCGCAAGCCACGGAGATCTGGAGCGACACCAACTACGGTGCACCGGCCACGGTGGTCGACGCAGTCAACGACGTTGGTAGCAGCCAAGTCACCCTGGACAACCGCGTGGACACCAGCAGCAGTACGCTGGGCTCGTTGAGCCTGCCATTGATCGGTACCCGCCAGGCCACCTACACCACCACGGTTGCCGCCGACACCACGGCCGACCTGCAAGTGGTGGTCAACTCCGCCAACCTGTTGAGCCTGCTCAACGGCACTACCATCGAGCTGCTCAAGCTCAACCCGGCCACCGGCCAGTACGTGCTGGTGCAGTCGGTGCCGGGTGGTTCGCTGATCAGCGTGCTGGGGGGCGGCGCCGGGTATACCTTCGAGAATCAGGGCGCCGGTACCTACCACGTCCGTGTCACCGCTGGCGGCATCGGCTTGCTCAGCTCCATCACCACCAGCCTGAACACCACCACAACGTACCTGACCGAGTTCGTGGTCAGTGGCGCGACAGCAGCCACCGGCAACCTGCTGACTGACGACAACATCGGTTCGGCCTTGACCGTGCTGAGCGTGCTGACAGCGGCCAACACCTACACCATCCCAGGCTACAACGGGGTGAGCGTGGCCGGCACCTACGGCACGTTGCTGGTGCATGCCGACGGCAGCTACACCTACACCCTCAACGCGGGGCTCACCTCGGCGGTGGTCGGCCAGCAAGACACCTTCACCTACGAGCTCAGCCACCCGAACGGCACTACCGACACCGCAACCCTGACCATCAACGTGGACGATGCTGCCGGCCTCACCACGACCACATCGCTGATGGCTGATAGCGGCGACGAATCAGCGGCACTCGCCAGCCTGGCAGCGGCCACCGATGTGATCGCCGGCACCGACGGCGACGACCACCTCAATGGCAGCCAGGGTGGCCACATCACCCTGCAAGGGGGGGCGGGTGACGACACGCTGGTGATAGTCGACCAGAACTTCGCCAGCGTCGATGGTGGTACAGGTACCGACACCCTGTTGTGGGGCGGCGGTGACGCCAGTATCGACCTGGGCAACCTGGCCGAGCGCGTGCACGACATCGAAATCCTCGACCTCAACGACACCAGCTCGGTGGCGCTCACCCTCAACCTGGGGGACGTGGTGGCAATCACCGAAACCGGTACCGACACACTGATTATCAAGGGGGACGACCAAGACTCGGTTCACATGACGGACAACTGGACGCTGGTCGGGAACCAAACTGCCGACGGCGTCGACTATAACCAATACACGGCCCAGGAGGATCCAAGCCATCACCTGTGGGTACAAAACGGTATCCATGTGGTTTGAGGCCGCTGCAAACCCGCCGGGTGAATGCCCGGCGGCATGGACGACCAGCAGTAAGGGAACTATGTGAAGCGAAGCAGTCCGCTGTCACCGCTGTTGCTGGGAGCATTCGGGCTCCTGGCCCTGAACTTCCACCCGGTTGCCCAGGCAGCCGATGATATAGACCCCCACCTGCGCCAGATCGGGCCATCGTTGTTACGCGATGCGCCCGAAGCGGTGCCCGCCCGCCCCCCCATCGGCATGGCCCCGGTCGCCAGTGGCGAACGGCTGAGCCTTACCGACGCAGTGCTGCAGGCAGCGCAATGGCACCCGAGCATCGCTGAGGCCATCGGCAACCTTTACAAGCAGGGCGAAGGCATCAACGTCGCCCGTGCGGGGTACTACCCACAGATTTCCGGCGGTCTGCGCACCGGTTATGACACCGGTTATGGCGGCGACCGCAATAGCCAGGCCCTGAACCTGTCGCTCAAGCAAATGCTCTATGACTTCGGCAAGGTCGACAGCGCCGTCAATGCCGCCCAGGCGGCTGCCGCCCGCGCCCAGGCCAATATCCTGCTGGTGGTCGACGATCTGGCCCGCGACACAGCCTATGCCTGGATCGAAACCCGCCGATACGAGCAACTGCTGACGATTGCCCGCGATCAGATTCGCGGCGTGGGCGACATTGCCGGCATGGCCCGCCAGCGTAGCGACATGGGCGCCAGCACCCGTTCCGACGTGGTGCAGGCCGAGTCCCGCGTGGAAAGCGCCCGTGCCACCCTGGAGGAGTACCAGTCGCAGTACGAGCGCTGGCGCTCGACCCTGGCGGCGCTGATGGGCCGCGTTACCCCTCCGGCACTGGCCGAGGGCTCACCCGCTGAGCTGAACCAGGCCTGCAAGCGCCCTGCACAGGGTGATGACCGCCTGCCCGCCGTGCTGATGGCCTTGGCCCAGCGCGCACAGGGCCAAGCTGAACTGGCCCAGGCCAAGGCGGAGGCCTACCCCACCCTATCGCTGCAACCGCAGGTCAATCATTACCTGGACGACGACTATAACCGCGATAACTCACGACTGGACCGCACCCAGGCAGGCATCTACCTGAACGTCGAAGTCCCCATCTACCAAGGGGGCTCCATCAGCGCCCGTACCCGCGCGGCCAGCCACGCGCTGACCGCAGCCGACTCCGCCGAGGACGCCGCCCGCCTGCAGGCGCGTCGGGGCCTGGCCGAAGCCATGGCGCAAACCTCCGGGCTAAGCCGCCGGCTGACCTCGCTGGAAGCGCGCCAGGCCAGTATTCAGGAAGCACGCATGCTCTACGGGCGTCAGTACCTGGACCTGGGCACACGGCCACTGCTCGACCTGCTCAACGCCGAGCAGGAGATCTACCAGTCACGCTTCGAACTTGCCGGCACCCGCTCCGATCTGCTGCGCCTGGATGTCGACTGCCTGTACAACACCGGCGCCCTGCGCACGGCCTTTGGCCTTGAGGGGCGCAACCTGCAAGGTGTGGAGATCCAGCCATGAGTGATTCGATCGATGTGACCCTGCCCAACCAGGCACCCGCGCCGGAGCAGGCCGCCGCGCACCGGCCAGACCTTGGCCCCTGGCTTGAGGTGATATTGCAGGTGGCGCACCACTACCGCCTGGACGTATCACCCCAGCGTATTCGCCTGGCCGCAGTGGAGGATGCCCGCCCGTTGAATGAAATCCTCCGCCACATGGCACGTCAGGCGGGGCTGGCACTGCGCTTCGTGCACTTCGATGCCAAGGGCCTGCGGCAATGGCGCACGCCGCTGGTGCTGGAGCTGGACGACGGGCAACTGGCGGTGGTCGAGTCGGTGACCGAAGAGGACGACCTGGCGGTAGTGTTTGCCGGTGACCAAGGCCTGACTTCGCGCCTGCCCCGCGACACCCTGAAAGGCCGCATCAACCGCGTTGCCCTGCTGCGCCCGGCCCGGCCACTGCGCGATGTGCGCACCGACGACTACACCGCCCCTTACGACCGCCACTGGTTCGCCCGCATCGTACTGCGCGACCTGCGCCCCTATGGGCAGGTGATGGTCGCGTCACTGGTGGCCAACGTGCTCGCGCTGGCCGGCGTACTGTTCTCGATGCAGGTGTATGACCGAGTGATACCGGCTGAATCCCTGCCCACCCTCTACGTCCTGTTTGGCGGTGTGGTGTTGGCACTGGTGTTCGACTTCAGCATGCGCCTGCTGCGGCTGAAGGTGACCGACCTGCTCGGCAAGCGCGCCGACCTGCGGGTGAGCGACCTGGTCTACGGCCATGCCCTGCGCCTGCGCAACTCGGTGCGGCCGAAGTCCACCGGCTCGTTCATCTCGCAGTTGCGCGAGCTGGAATCGATCCGCGACCTGATCACGTCCAGCACCGCCACGGTGCTGGCCGACCTGCCGTTCTTCCTGCTGTTCCTGTTCGTGTTCTGGCTGATCGGCGGCGTGCTGGTGTTCATCCCGCTGGTCGCGCTGCTGGCCATGGTGTTGCCAGGGTTGCTTGCACAACGGCGCCTGGCACGGTTGGCCAATGCCTCGATGCGTGAGTCGGCGCTGCGCAACGCCATGCTGGTGGAAAGCATCCAGGGCCTGGACGAGATCAAGGCACTGCAGGCAGAGGCACGCTTCGAACGGCAATGGAACCAGTACAACGCGGCCTGTGCGCACACCAACCTGCGCCTGCGCACCCTCACCAACGGCCTGGTGACCTGGACGCAGAACGTGCAGGGTGCAGTGTTTGCCGTGGTAATCGTGATCGGCGCACCCATGGTCATCGCCGGCGACCTCACCACAGGTAGCCTGGTGGCGGCATCCATGCTTTCGTCGCGAATGATGGCGCCGCTGGCACAGCTGACCCATGTGCTGACCCGCTGGCAGCAGGCCAAGGTCGCACTGCAAGGCCTGGACAAGCTGATGCAATCGCCGGTCGACCACCCTGAAGGCGAAGCCCGCGTGCACCTGCCGGCCATTCACGGCGAGTACCGCCTGCGCCAGGCCAGCTTCCGCTACAGCGAAGAGTACCCGCCAGTGCTGAACATTGGCCGGCTGGACATCCAGCCGGGCGAGCGCATTGCCGTGCTGGGCCGCAACGGCGCCGGCAAATCAACCTTGCTGCAGGCGCTGGGCGGGGCCATGGACCTGGTACAGGGCGAGATTAGCCTGGACGGCATCGCCATGGCTCACCTCGACCCGGCTGACCTGCGCCGTGACGTCGGCCTGCTGCCGCAGTACGCGAGGCTGTTCCACGGCACCCTGCGGGAAAACCTCACCCTCGGCGCCGGCCAGGCCAGCGACCAGGAACTGGTGGCCGCACTGGCCGCCACTGGCGCACTGGACTTCGTCCGCCGCCTGCCCAAGGGCATGGACCATCTGATCCTAGAAGGTGGCCTGGGCTTGTCTGGCGGCCAGCGCCAAGCCCTGGTGCTGTCGCGCCTGCTGGTACGCCAGCCGCAGGTGCTGCTGCTGGACGAGCCGACCGCGTCGCTGGACGACATGACCGAGCGCAAGCTGCTGGATAACCTGGAGCGCTTCTGTCAGGGCCGTACACTGGTGATCGCAACCCATCGCCTGAGTGTTCTGCAGCGGGTCGACCGCATCCTGGTGCTGGACGCCGGGCGCATCGTCATCGATGACGCGCGTGATGCCGCGCTGGCCAAGCTGCAAGGAGCCCAGGCATGAGCAACCACGAACTCCCGGCTTCCTACCTGGACGGGCAGGACGACCAGGCGGTATTCCGCGCCGGCCGCCTCATCACCCTCTGCGCGCTGATGCTGGCGGCGTTCCTGGCCTGGGCGGCCTGGTTCGAGGTGACCGAGGTGTCCACCGGCACAGGCAAGGTCATCCCCAGTTCGCGAGAGCAGGTAATCCAGTCGTTCGAGGGTGGTATCGTCGCGCAGATGAGCGTCGCCGAAGGCGACCTGGTCGAGCGCGGCCAAGTGCTGGCCCAACTCGACCCGACCAAGACGGCCTCAAGCGTTGGTGAAAGCGAAGCCAAGTACCGCGCGGCCAGGGCCAGCCAGGCCCGCCTGCAGGCAGAGGTGACCGGCAAGCCACTGACCTTCCCGGCGAGCCTGCGCGACTCTCCTGACCTGATCGATGCCGAAACCGCGCTGTACCAGACCCGCCGCCGCGGCCTGGAACAGACCCTGGCGGGTATTCAGGACTCGTTGCAACTGGTGCGCAGCGAGCTGAAGATCACCGAGAACCTGGCGAAGATGGGTGCCTCCAGCCGGGTCGAAGTTATTCGCCTGAACCGCCAGCGTTCCGAGCTGGAACTCAAGGCCAACGAGGCGCGCTCGGACTATCTGGTGCGTGCCCGGGAAGAACTGGCCAAGGCCAGCGCCGAAGCGGACGCCCTGTCGGAAGTGATCCGCGGGCGCAGCGACTCGCTCAGCCGCCTGACCCTGCGCTCGCCGGTGCGCGGCATTGTAAAGGACATCGAGGTCAACACCCTGGGTGGCGTGGTGCAGCCCGGTGGCCAGGTGATGAAGATCGTACCGATGGACGAACGCCTGCTGATCGAAACCCGCATCGCGCCACGGGACATCGCCTTCATTCACCCCGACCAGGCGGCCAAGGTAAAGATCAGTGCCTATGACTACTCGGTGTACGGCGGGCTGGACGGCAAGGTGGTGGGCATCTCGCCGGACACCCTGCAGGACGAGGTCAAACCGGAAATCTACTACTACCGCGTGTTCATCCGCACCGAACAGGACAGCTTGCAGAACAAGGCCGGTAAGCGTTTTGCGATCGTGCCAGGGATGATTGCCACAGTGGATATCCGAACGGGCGAGAAAACCATCCTCGATTACCTGATCAAGCCGCTGAACCGGGCCAAGGAGGCCCTGCGTGAACGGTAGTGCGTGACGGGAGGTTTGCGTTGCCAGTGAGATTGAGCGCCGCCCGCGCGGCGCATCGCGAGCTGTGCTCGCTCCTACACATGGCGGCCGCGCGCCCGGAACAGGCTTTACTGGCCTGAAACAAACGTAGGAGCGAGCGCAGCTCGCGATGCGCCGCGCGGGCGGCGCTCGACCTCACTGACAACAAAAAAGACCAAGGCGAACCCATCAACTACCATCAATACCCTAAAGCCAGCCGTCAAAGAGCCGATAACCGGTTATCCCCTGCTCCCCACCGAAGGTCACCATGGCCACGCAAAATGCCCGCGCGGATTCGCTATCCCTGCTGCTGTTCACCCTGCGCAGCGGTAAGCTGATGGCAATCAACCTGCTCAAGGTCAGCGAGATCATACCCTGCCCGCCGCTGACCAAGCTGCCCGAGTCGCACCCCCATGTAAAAGGCGTGGCAACCCTGCGCGGCCACTCGCTGTCGGTCATCGACCTGTCCCGCGCCATTGGCGAACAACCGCTGGCCGACCCACAGGGTGGCTGCCTGATCGTTACCGAGATCAGCCGTTCGCGCCAAGGCCTGCATGTACAGGCAGTCAGCCGCATCGTGCATTGCCTGAGCACCGACATCAAACCGCCACCCTACGCCTCAGGCACCCGCTCGTTCATCACCGGCGTGACGCGCGTCGACAACACCCTGGTGCAGGTGCTGGACATCGAAAAAGTCATACACGCCATCGCCCCGCCCGTCGCCGAGCCGGCGCACGGCACCTTGAACGAAGAAGATGCCAGCCTGCTGGCCGCCGCCAATATCCTGGTGGTGGACGACAGCCAGGTGGCCTTGCAACAGTCGGTGCACACCCTGCGCAACCTCGGTATCGAATGCCACACCGCGCGCAGCGCCAAAGACGCCATAAACGTGCTGCTGGAACTGCAAGGCACCGCGCAGGAGATCAACATCATCGTCTCCGACATCGAAATGAGCGAGATGGACGGCTACGCCTTCACCCGCACGCTGCGTGAAACCCCTGACTTCCAGCACCTGTACGTGCTGTTGCATACCTCGCTGGACAGTGCCATGAGCAGTGAAAAGGCGACCCAGGCCGGGGCCAATGCCATCCTTACCAAGTTCTCCTCGCCAGAGCTGACCGATTGTCTGGTGGTGGCCGCGCGTACCGTGGTGTTCGCCGAGCACTGATATATTCAGCGACAAACTCCCCGGCTGGCTGCCGGGGGTGACTCGGGCATAATTCGCGCCCCTCGCAAGAAAATTGCCGGAATCACATATGAAGCTTCTCAGCTCTATCCTGATCAGCTGTGCCCTCTTCAGCGGTATTGCCCAGGCCTCCAGTAGTCAGGCCTGGAACGAGCAGCGCCAGCAGATGCTCAAGGCCTGCCTGACCGCAAGCCAGTTCAAGAACGCCCACGCTCGCGGCAAGCCCGCCGAGTTCGATGACCAGGCAGGCATGAGTGCCCTGCTGATCGAAGGCGTCTACCCACAAAAGCACATGCAGCAGCGCACCGGCACCGAGCTGTGTCTGTACGATCGCCAGCACCAGCGTGCCTTTGTCAGCGAGTGGAGCCCGGAAGCCAAGTGACCGACCGCTTACGTTTCGGCTGTACCGGCTGCGGCAAATGCTGCACCGGCCACCATGTGCCACTGACGCTGGCCGAAGCTCGTCGCTGGGCGGACGATGCCGGCCAGGTGGTGGTACTGATCGAAGCCTTCGTCGTGGACGGTCCTGGCATGCCGCTGGAGCAGCGTGACCATGTGCTGCGACGCTCCCATCCGGTGCATTGCGGCGAGGGCGAGGCACGCGTCTCGGTGACCTTTGCTGCATTCAACCCCGGACGTTGTCGTAACCTCGACGCCAACGACCTCTGCACCATCTATGAGCAGCGCCCGCTGGTCTGTCGCATCTATCCGGTAGAAATCAACCCGCATATTCCATTGCGGCCAGACAGCAAGGACTGCCCGCCGGAGGCCTGGCAACAGGGGCCGGAGCTGATTCACGGCACGCAACTGGTCGATGTGGAACTGCAGGCGCTGGTCCAGGCTTCGCGCCAGGCCGACCGCGATGACATTGCCGCCAAGGTGGCGGTGTGTCAGGCATTGGGCATGACTACCAGTGCGCTAAAAGGTAACGGGTTTACCGCTTACTTACCGGATATGGGGGCGTTTGCTGCGGCGCTGGCGCAGGTGCCGGGGAATGAACGGACGCAGTGGACCTTGCATGTGCAGGATGAAGCGCTGACGGCGAGCTTGCAGGCACTGGGTTTGCGCACGACCAATGAAACCCCGGTGTATTACGCCTTTATCGGTTTTTAGCCTGATCACCTTGCCCCAGGCCACGCACGAAAAAGCGACCGGATAGCTGGCTGACGGCCAGCTACAAAGCTGCCGTTGGCTTTCTTCGAACACCACCGTAGCGCTGTGAACCGCCTCGTGGGACGAGCCCATCTATTACAAACAGTACGCAGGCGCTCTAGCACGGGGCTTTCGCCAAAAGTCCCATTGACTCCACCAAGGATCGTTACTTTTTGCGTAACAGTGCTTATCGCACTTCACTCTGTTTCGAGTGCACTGAAAGGACTAACTTTACCCCTGTCCTCATTAGCACTTGCACCGCAAGAAGGTAGTTTCAAATGTCCAGCAGTATGGGTATTGCCAGCGTCTTCGTCCTGTCTTCCCTGTTGTTGTCGCCCCTGGCCATGGCCGAAGAATCCCCGGCTTTCGTCGCCCGCAATGCAGAGCTCGCGGCTGTCCATCAAGAGGCCCGTGACGCTGTAGCCGTAAACAAGGCAGATACCGCAAAAGGCGCTAAACAGACAGCTTCCAAAGTTACTGTCGATGCCAATGCCGACAGCTGATCAGGCGCTGTCGCTGCTCCCGCTTTCCCTTGGCTACGCCATGGGCACCTCCAGTGCCGATATGTTAGCCTTTTAAAGGCCGCTGCCAATCAGCGGCTTTTTTTATGTGCTTCAACTCTCAGCCTGGTTGTAACGTCCACCTATAAAAAGACGCACATTCAAATATAAAAACTGCCCCACCGTCATACCAAAGGAGCTAGTACCGGTGCCTTCCGCGTTTCGTTTTACCCCGCTTTTCATTGCGTTGACTGCAACGATCCCTTTCGCCGCCCAGGCAGATGAAGACAAGGCTGATGGCTTCATCGAAGGTTCGTCCTTCAACCTGCATTTTCGTAATGCCTACTTCAACCGCGACAACCACAACGCCGGCGTGCGCGACACCCGCGAGTGGGGCCAGGGCGCGGTTGCGCGTTTCGAGTCTGGCTACACCCCGGGTGTGGTCGGCTTTGGCCTGGATGCTCATGCCATGCTGGGCGTGAAGCTCGACGGCGGCGGCGGCCATGCCGGCACCAGCATCCTGCCCGAACACATCAAGGACGACGGCGAGCTGGGCGCTGCCCCGCATTCGTTTTCCACTGCCGGTGCTGCGATCAAGCTCAAGGCCTTCGACACCGAGCTGAAAGCCGGGGACCTGTTCCTCACCAACCCGGTGATCGCCGGCGGCGAAACGCGCATGCTGCCGCAAACCTTCCGCGGTGTAAGCCTGACCAACACCAGCATCGACGGCCTGTTGCTCGAAGGCGGCCAGGTCAGCTTCACCCACCCGTACAACCAGAGCGGCCACCGCCGCATCGACACCTACTACGGGTCACTGGACGAGCACGACAAGAGCAAGCACCTGAACTGGGCCGGCGCGTCGTGGAGCGGTACCGAGCACATCACCGCCAACCTGTACGCCGCCGAGCTGAAGGACATCTGGAACCAGTATTACGCGGACTTCGACTACACCTATGTGGTCAATGACCTGGTCAGCCTGAACCCGGGCGTGCACTTCTATCACACCCAGGACACCGGCCAGGCCCTGCTAGGCAAGATCGACAACAACACCTACAGCGTGCACTTCACCGTCAACGCAGGCTTCCACAGCGTCACCGCCGCCTACCAGCGAGTGAACGGCAACACGCCATTCGACTACATCAACTTGGGCGACAGCGTGTACCTGGACAACTCGCGCATGTACTCGGACTTCAACGCGCCGAACGAGCGCTCATGGAAACTGCAGTACGGCTATGACTTCGCCGGAGTCGGCGTGCCTGGTTTGAGCACCTCGCTGTCGTATTCGCGCGGTGAGGCCGACCTGACCAAGGCCACTCAGGACACCACTCACTACGATTACTACCGTGAAGATGGCAAGAACGCCATGCACTGGGAACGCGATCTGGACGTGAAGTACGTGTTCCAGGAAGGCGACCTCAAGGACCTGTCGGTGCTGGTGCGCTATGCCACCCACCGCGGCAGCCAGGGTTATGCGTCGATCGACAGCAACAGCGACAACGATGAACTGCGGGTCATCGTCGATTACCCACTGAACGTGTTCTGATCTTTTGCTGCCAGTGTAGGAGCGGGTTCACCCGCGAAGAAGGCTTCCCCGGTGTTCGCGGGAAAACCCGCTCCTACAGAGGTACACGACAAATAGAAAAGTACAGTACACCGTGCTTCCGTCGGACAAATCTTGTCCGACAATCCCTGCTTCCCTAGAATATCGCCGCCGCGAATGGCCCTGCCCACGCAGTAGCGAGCATGCCCACCCAATCCCCGCGTTTCGCAGTCTACAGGTCGCACCCCGAGCTGATCCTCAACCTGGGCAGTTGCCTTGCCGTGCTCGCCATCGTGGCCATCGTCAGCTACCTGCTTGACCGCGAGCGCGAAAGTGTCGAACAGTCGGCGTTGCGCTCGTCGAACAACATCGTCCAGCTGATCGAAAGCGACATCCTGCGCAACGTCGAACTCTACGATCAGTCACTGCAAGGCCTGATCTGGGCCGTAGGGCGCAAGGAACTGCCGGAAGTCCCCGGCCCGATACGCCAGCGCCTGCTGTTCAATGAAGCCTTCGTCGACCGCAAGCGGGGTGACGTGCTGTGGCTGGACAAGCAAGGCAATGTCGTCGGCGACTCCACCAGCAGCGTGCCACGCAAGGCCAACTTCGGCCATACCGGGGTATTCAAGGCTCACCAGCAGAATGCCAACCTCGGCTTGCTGGTAGGGCCCCCTTTCAAGGCCAAGCTTGGCGACCTGGACTGGTGTATCAGCTTCAGCCGACGCATCTCCGGCCTCAATGGCGAGTTCGCCGGGTTGGCAGCGGGTGCGCTGCGCCTGTCGTACTTCAGTGAGTTGTTCCAGCGCCTGGACATTGGCCACGACAGCAGCATCAACCTGTTCAATACCGACGGGCAGTTGCTCGTCCGCCAGCCCCACCGCGCGCAGGACCCGCTGATTGGAACCTCCTACACCGAAAGGCCCAATTTCAAGCGCATCATCGCTGAACAGAGCGGTACCTTCACCGCCCGCTCCGACATCAACGGCAAGCTCCGCATGTTCACCTTCGCCCGGGTCGCGCAACTGCCCCTGATCGTGCTGGTGGTGCACTCGGCCGACGAGGTGTTCGAGTCCTGGCGCCGCACCGCCATTGTCGTCAGCGTCGCCACCGGCGGTCTGTGCGTGGGCATTCTCTGGCTGACGTTGCTGCTGGGCCGCGAACTGCGCCGCCGCCACGAGGCCGAAGAAGACCTGGCTATGCTCGCCTCCACCGATAGCCTGACTGGCCTGGCCAACCGTCGCAGGCTGGACCATGTGCTGCGCCAGGAATGGGCCCGCGCCCAACGTAACCGTAAACCACTGGCGGTACTGATGGTGGATGTGGACCACTTCAAGGCATTCAACCAGCGCCATGGTCACGCCGGTGGCGACCATGCCTTGCGCGAAGTGGCCAAGGCCATCGAGGCATGCATTCGCCGCCCGGCGGACCTGGCCGCGCGTTACGGTGGGGAGGAGTTTCAGGTCGTGCTGCCGGAAACCGATCTGGCCGGGGCCCAGCTACTGGCTGAACGCATCCGCGCCAGCGTCGAGGCGCTGGCGCCGTTTGCGGATGATGCCCACGCAGTAACCGTGAGCATCGGTATCGGTTTGTCCGACACCCAGCACGACCTTGGCAGGGTGCTGGGTGCTGCGGACGAAGCGCTCTACCGGGCCAAGGCCAAGGGCCGAAACCGGGTCGAGGGCCCGCTCGACTAGGAGCGGGCGCGAGCGGCGTTGCGCAGGGCCTTGACCTGGTCATGGTTGCGCTGCACCCCTTGCAGCTGCTTTTCCACCAGGCTGTAGGTCATGTCGCTGGCAGTGCGGCCCAGTTTCACCAGCTTCTCGCGGGCTTCCTTGTAGGCCTTGAGGGCGTGGTCCTCGCCACGCTCCACCTCGTTCAGCACCGCCTCTTCGTCCTTGCCGGTGACCATCGACTTGAGGTTGACCCAGCCGCGGTGCAGGTCGCCACTGATGCTAGTGGAGGTTTCCGGGTCGCCGCCCAAGCGGCGAACCTCGCCCTGCAATTCACTGGCAGCGTTAGCGCACTCACCCGCGCGCTGGACGAAGAACGCTTTCAGTTCGGGGTTCTTCACATCATCGGCCGAGGCCTTGAAACCTTTCTCGCCATCCTTGCTGTACTCGATCAGGTCGTTGAGTACGTCGATCACGTCTTTGTTGGGGTTGCTCATGGTCGAACTCCTTGGCAGGTGATAGTCCTCTAGGGAATTGCAGTGTTCGTGCCACGCTTACCACAAAAATAAATTACTTTATTTTCAATGAGTTATACAAAAGAGACGACAGCTGATAACGGCGTTCTGCATGATTGCCGCTTGGGGCTTCGTGCAGATTGCAGTATGGTCGGCGCCTTTCCACAGCCAGGTGCGCGACGATGAAGCCGGAAACCCTCGAACTACTGGTGACCCGCAGCATGCCGTTCGGCAAGTACCAAGGGAGGATCATTGCCGACCTGCCAGGAGACTACCTGGCGTGGTTTGCGCGCAAGGGCTTCCCGACAGGGGAACTGGGCGGGTTGCTGGCGTTGATGCATGAGATCGATCACAACGGGCTGGGTGATCTGCTGGTGCCGTTGCGGCAGAAGCATGGGCGCTGAGAGGTCAACGCGGCCTTTGTGAGAGCGACCTTGTGCCGCTCCCACAAAGTGGGGTCAGCTCAGGTACTTTTAACCGGCGTCACCGCCAGCTCCACCCGCTCGCTCTTCTTGATCACGGCATACACCACCGCAGTCAACAAGCTACCGGCCATGATCGCCAACAAATAAAGCAGCGCATGGTTGATCGCGTTGGGGATAAGCAATACGAACAAGCCGCCATGCGGCGCCATCAGCTTGCAGCCAAAGTACATCGACAATGCCCCGGTCAACGCACCACCGGCGATACTGGCCGGGATCACCCGCAATGGGTCCTTGGCGGCAAACGGAATCGCCCCCTCAGAGATGAAGCACAGCCCCAGCGCCAGCGCTGCCTTGCCCGCCTCGCGCTCGCTCTGGGCGAACTTGCGCCTGGCCAGGAAGGTGGCAATACCCAAGCCAATCGGCGGCACCATGCCGGCGGCCATGGTCGCGGCCATTGGCGCGTAGCTCGACGAGGCCAGCAGCCCCACCGAGAACGCATAGGCGGCCTTGTTGATCGGCCCGCCAAGGTCGACGCACATCATGCCGCCCAGCAACAGCCCCAGCAGGATGGCATTGGTGGTGCCCATGCTGTCGAGGAAGTGCGTCAACCCTTCGAGCATCGCCGCTACCGGCTGGCCGACCACGTAGATCATCACCAGGCCGGTGAACAGACTGGCCAGCAATGGAATGATCAGGATTGGCTTGAGCGCCTCCAGGCTGCTGGGCAAGCGCGCCCATCGGGCAATGGACTTGGCGCTGTAACCGGCAAGAAAACCGGCGACTATGCCACCGATGAAGCCGGCCCCCAAGGTGCTGGCCAGCAGGCCGCCGATCATGCCGGGGGCCAGCCCGGGGCGGTCGGCGATGGACCAGGCGATATAGCCCGCCAGTAGCGGCACCATCAGTTTGAAGGCGGCTTCACCGCCAATCTGCATCAACGCCGCCGGTAAGGTGCCCGCCTCTTTGTAGGCCTCGATACCGAACACGAACGACAGAGCGATCAGCAGGCCACCGGCCACCACCATCGGCAGCATGAACGACACGCCGGTAAGCAAGTGTTTGTACACGCCGGTTTTCTCGCCCTTCGTCGGCGTGGTCGGCGCTGCGGCGTCGGCGCTGTTCTCCACCGTGGCCTGCGCCAAGGCTTTGTCCAGAGTCGCGCGGGCCTGCTTGAGGGCAATGCCGGTACCACAACGGTAAATACGTTTGCCGGCGAAACGTGCAGTGGGAACTTCAATGTCGGCGGCCAGCAAAACCACGTCCGCCGCGGCGATGGCTTCAGCAGACAAGGGGTTGCGCGCACCGACCGAGCCCTGGGTCTCGACGGTGAGCTGATAGCCCAGTTGTTGTGCTGCTTGCTGCAGGGCTTCTGCGGCCATGAAGGTATGGGCTACGCCCGTCGGACAGGCAGTGACGGCTACGATGCGGGTGCCAGCACTGCCAGCGGCGGCGGGGCCATCTGTCACTGCGACCAGCAGCTCGGCGTTGGCCGCCGCTTCGTCGAGAAAGCCTTCGCGATCAGCCAGCGCCTGGGATGGCGTGCTCTGGTACAGGCGTTTGCCGACGAAGCGGGCCAGGTCCACCGGCCCGGTGCTGACCACAAGCACCCAGTCAGCCTCGGCGATCTGCGCGGCGCTCAGTTGCCGCTCGGGATGTTCAGTATTCTGCACTTCGACGCTGGTGCTCCAGCCGCGCCGCTGGGCAGCAGCGGACAGCAAGCGTGCGCTCAGTACACTCGACACCTGGCCATTGGGGCAGGCGGTGACTATGGCAATGTTCATCGGCAACCCTCTTGTTGTTCTGTCAGTTGCACGGCCGCTTCCAATTGCACCAGGTGCTCGCGGTCACGTATACCGAAGCCAACCTGGGTAACGGCCTGGGCGGCGATGGCAGTGGCTCGGGTCAACGTCTGCGCAGGCGCCTCGGCCAGCAACAGGCCGTGGACCATGCCGGCCACCAGCGAATCCCCCGCCCCCACCGTGCTGGCAACCCGTACCTTGGGTGGGCGGGCGTGCATGGCCAGGTCACGACTGAACCAACTGACGCCCTGCTCGCCCGCAGACACCACCACGTGTTCAACGCCACTGGCCAGCAGGCGCTTGGCGGCAGCCGTCTGTTGCGCCAGGTTATCCACAGGCAGACCCAGCACTTCGCCCAGTTCTTCGGTATTGGGCTTGACCAGCCAGGGCGCGCTCTGCAAGCCGAAACGCAGGGCTTCACCACTGCTGTCCAGGACAACCTTGAGGCCTTGAGCCTTCAACAGTTCGAGCAACTGGCGGAACCAGTCGGCACTGATCCCGCGCGGCAGGCTACCAGCCACCACCACGGCATCGTGACCTGGGGCATTCTGTTGCAGCCTGTACAGCAAGGCGTTGCGTGCCGCCTCGTCGACCTCCGGGCCCTGCCCGTTGATATCGGTGACACGGCCATCGGCCTCGACCAGCTTGATATTGCTGCGGGTTTCGCCCGGCACACGGACAAAGCAGTCGGTAAAACCGCGACCGTCGATCAGCGCCTCGAAGGGCTGCAGATTGTCGCGCCCGAGGAAACCGCCAACGGTTACGCTGTGCCCCAGATCGGCCAGTACCTGTGCAACGTTCAGCCCCTTGCCCGCGGCGTGACTGTGCTGCTCCTGGCTACGGTTGACCTGGCCTGGGCGCAGAGCGTCCAGGCCGATGGTGATATCCAGCGCCGGGTTCAGGGTGAGAGTGAGGATCTTGGCCATTCAGTAACGCTCCACCAGCGCGCGAACTGCTGCGGCGCTGTCCTGTTGCAGGGCCTCGCGCGCCAAGGCGCGGGCTGTCTGATGATCGGCCTGGCGAACCAGTGCCTTGACTTCGGCGATGCTGCGCGCGGAGACGCTGAGTTCGTCCACGTCCAGCCCCAGCAGCACGGCCACCGCTTGCGGGTCGGCCGCCAGCTCGCCACACACGCCCACCCACTTGCCGTGGGCATGGGCGGCGCGCACGGTCATGTCGATCAGGCTCAATACCGCCGGGTGCAGGCCATCGGCCTGTGCCGAGAGGCTGGGGTGGCCACGGTCGATAGCCAAGGTGTATTGAGTCAGGTCGTTGGTGCCGATGCTGAAGAAGTCCACTTCGCGCGCCAATTGCGCTGCCAGCAGGGCCGCTGAAGGCACCTCGACCATAATGCCCAGTTGCAGGTCGGCTACCGGGATTTCTGCGCGCAGGCGTTCCACCATGGCCCGAGCCTCACGCCACTCGTGCACCTGGCCAACCATCGGGAACATGATACGCAACGGGCGCTGGTCGGCGGCCCGCAGCAATGCGCGCAACTGGTCTTCCATCACTTGCGGGCGCTGCAGGGTCAAACGCACGCCGCGCACGCCGAGGAAGGGATTTTCCTCGGCAGCGATCGGCCAGTAAGGCAGCGGTTTGTCGCCGCCGACATCCAGGGTACGCACCACCAGCGGGCGCCCATCGAGGCCATCGAGCACGCGGCGGTACTCGGCTTCCTGGGTAGCCACATCCGGCGCTTGAGGGTGGGCCATGAAAATCAGTTCGGTGCGCAGCAGGCCCACACCTTCGGCGCCCTGCTCCACCACCTTGGCTATACCGTTGCTGTCACCGATGTTGGCAAACACCTCGACGGCATGCCCATCCTGGGTGATGGCCGGCTCGAAGCGGTTGGCCCAGGCGGCCTGCAGGCGTTTCTCGCGCAGGTCACGCTCGGCCAGCGCCTGCTGCAGTTCATCCGCAGGCGGTGCGACGCTAACCACACCACGCTGGCCATCGAGCAGCAGCGGCGTGCCACTGTCCAACAGCAGTATCGACGCACCGGCGCCGACCACTGCCGGTATGCCCAAAGCCCGGGCAACGATGGCACTGTGGGCCGTGGCGCCGCCCTGGGCGGTGACAATACCGGCAACCCGGGTGGGGTCCAGGCGGGCGACATCGGATGGACCGACTTCGGTCATCACCAGCACATAGGGTTGCTCGGGTTCAGCCTGCGCCTGCACACCACACAACTGCGCCAGCACGCGGCGGCCGATATCGCGCAGGTCGGCAGCGCGCTCGGCAAGCAGCGCATCGTGCAATGCCTCTTGCTGACGGGCCGCGGCGTCGATCACGGCCATCCACGCGGCCGCGGCGCTTTCGCCCTGGGCCAGGCGCTGCTCGACATCGTCGGTCAGGGCCGGGTCGGCAAGCATTTCCTGGTGGGTGACGAAAATTTCGCCAATGGCCTTGTCGCTGCGCAGGACCAAAGCCTGCAGTTCGCCATTGACGATGGCCAACGCTTCGCGCAGCTTCTGCCGCTCCTGGGCGCACGATTCACCCCGCAAGGGGTAGTCGAACTCACGCTCGACACAGACATGCGCCGGGCCGCTGGCAATGCCGGGGGCGGCACCCACACCCTGGATACGACTGCCGGCCGCAGGCGCTTGCAGCACTTCGGGTAGGTCATCGGCAATGGGCGTGACGCTCTGCGGGAGCGGTTCCACCTCCTCACCCAGGCCTTGTTCGATAGCGGCCAGCAACACCGGCAAGGCATCGGCAGCGATACTCGGCTCGGCGACCAGTTCCAGTGCCTGACCACGGCGGGCGCCGAGGCTGAGCAGCTTGCTGAGGCTCTTCACCGATACCGCTGGCTGCGCGCTATCGACCAGGCGCACACGAATTTCCCCTTCAAAGCCTTTGGCCAGTTGTGCAAGCACCTTGGCCGGTCGGGCATGCAAGCCATGTGGATTGGCCAGCACGACACGTGCGCTGGGCCAGTCCGCCGGCGCCTCGCCGCCCAGTACTTCCAGTACCGCACGGCTGTTGGTGGCCTGGTAGAGCATCTGCCCGCGGCCTTCGATCAGCACTTCGCAAAGACGCTCAAGCAGGGCCTCGTGAGCGGCGCCAAGGCTGGCCAGGCAGAACAGACCGTTGAGCGGCTGGTCGCGGTAACGCAGCGGCTGCTGCGGGGTGATGAAGGCGAGGCCCGGCTGACGAACCTGGCGCTCGCTGTGCAGCCACCACAGGCCCTCGCCCAGCGGCAGCGGTTCGGCCTGCTGGAGCACGGCGGCAAAGCCACTGTCGACACAGTCGGCACGTTGCAACAGGCGGGCACCGCGCCAGGCCAGTTCGTCGAAGTCTTCAGCCGGCAAGTTCAGCCCCACCAGCTGCGCATCCAGCGCCAACGCTTGTGGCGCGCCCTGCAGCAGCTTGAGCAGCACTTCGGCTGAGCTGGCCCGGCGCAAGGCTTCGGCCAGGTCGGTCTCGCCCAGCGCACGGGTCAACAGCTGCAGCAGGCGCAGGTGTTCGTCGGAGCGGGCGGCAATACCAATGGCCAGGTAGACCATTTGCCCGTCACCCCAGTCTACCCCCTCGGGAAACTGCAGCAGCCGCACGCCGGTGGCATACACCAGATCGCGTGTTTGCGGCGTACCATGGGGAATGGCGATGCCCTGGCCAAGGAACGTGGAGCCTTGTGCCTCCCGGGCCTGCAGCCCTTGCAGGTAACCCTCGGCGACCAGGCCGTCCGCAACCAGCCGATCCGCCAGAAGGCGCAATGCCTCGTCCTTGTCGGCGGCCTTCTGGCCCATGGCTATCTGCTCATTGGCGAGCTCGAGCATGACCTTCTCCTTTTGCAGTTCCCGTTCGGGTACTGGAGTATTGTTGTGAAATTCACATAAAGGGCCAGTTCAGCAGCCTTGCACGGGTGGCAGCCGAGGCAGAAAAATCGGCAGCTGAAACGTTTAATCTGACCAGGCGGCCACGTTACTCGATAATCTGCCCAGTAAAAAGCCCCATCCTGTCGGACAATTGCGACAATGGTCGTCTGCGCGTGATGCCTGTACCGGGTCAAACTACCCGGTCCGGCCTCACAGCCAGCCCCGGTAATAACAAGGAAAATTCGGTGAAACTCAGCGATATCGCCCGTCTGGCCGGTGTGTCCGTGACCACTGCCAGCTACGTCATCAATGGCAAGGCTGAACAGCAGCGCATCAGTAACAGTACTGTCGAGCGGGTACGCGCGGTGGTCGAAGCCCACGGCTTCACCCCCAACCCGCAGGCAGCTGGGCTGCGCAGCCGGCATACCCGCACCCTGGGCTTCATTCTCCCGGATCTGGAGAACCCCAGCTACGCCCGCATTGCCAAGCAACTGGAGCAAGGCGCCCGCGCCCGCGGCTACCAGCTTCTGATCGCCAGCAGCGACGACCAGCCAGACAGCGAGCGCCAACTGCAGCAGCTGTTCCGTGCGCGCCGCTGCGATGCGCTGTTCGTTGCCAGTTGCCTGCCGCCAGAAGATGACAGCTACCGCGAGCTGCAGGACAAAGGCCTGCCGGTGATAGCCATCGACCGCCGTCTGGACCCCGCACACTTCTGCTCGGTGATCAGCGACGACCGCGATGCCAGCCGCCAGCTGGCCGCCAGCCTGCTCAGCGCGGCACCACGTAGCATAGCCCTGATAGGCGCGCGCCCCGAGCTGTCGGTTAGCCAGGCGCGTGCCGGCGGATTCGACGAAGCCCTGCAAGGCTATACCGGCGAAGTGCGCCGCTATCAGGGCGAAGCGTTCAGCCGCGAGTGCGGCCAGCGCCTGATGCAGCAACTGATCGACGACCTGGGTGGCCTGCCTGATGCTCTGGTGACCACTTCGTACGTACTGTTGCAGGGCGTGTTCGACACCCTCCAGGCGCGCCCGGTCGACTCGCGCCAACTGCAGCTGGGTACCTTTGGCGACAACCAGTTGCTCGACTTCCTGCCGCTGCCGGTCAATGCCATGGCCCAGCAGCATGGCCAGATTGCCGCCACTGCGCTTGAACTGGCACTGGCCGCCATCGAGGAAAAACGCTATGAACCCGGCGTGCATGCTGTTGGCCGCACCTTCAAGCAACGCATCTCAGCGACCTGAACATGCGCCTGATCGACACCCACACCCACCTGGATTTCCCCGACTTCGACGCCGACCGCCCGCGCCTGCTTGCCAACGCGGCGGCGCGTGGGCTGGAGCGGATGGTGGTGTTGGGGGTGTACCAGGCGAATTTCCAACGGGTGTGGGAACTGGCCTGCGCCGAGCCGCGCCTGTTCGCCGCACTTGGCCTGCACCCGGTCTACCTCGACCAGCATCGACCTGAGCACCTACTGCAACTGCGCGAGTGGCTGGAGCGCCTGCGCGACAACCCGCGACTATGTGCCGTGGGTGAGTTTGGCCTGGACTACTACCTTACAGACCTGGACAAGACTCGCCAGCAGGCGCTGTTCGAAGCGCAACTGCAGATGGCTTGCGACTTCGAACTACCGGCCCTGCTGCACGTGCGCCGCAGCCATGCCCAAGTGATTGCCACGCTCAAGCGCTACAAGCCCGCGCGGGCGGGGGTGATTCATGCGTTTGCCGGCAGCTACGAAGAGGCCCGCGAGTACATCAAGCTGGGGTTCATGCTGGGGTTGGGCGGTGCGGCTACCTGGCCGCAGGCACTGCGGCTGCGCAAGACCCTGGCGCGGCTGCCATTGGACAGCGTGGTGCTGGAGACTGATGCACCGGACATGGCACCGGTGATGTACCCGGGGGTACGCAACAGCCCGGAGCATCTGCCAGACATTGCTGCGGCGCTGGCGCAAGTGATGGGACTGGATGTCGAGGTGCTGGCACAGGCCAGCACCCGCAATGCTTGCGCGTTGTTTGGCTGGTGAAACCCAGGTGAACGGGATTCCCGTGGGATGCGATTGGCCCGCAATCAGACCAGCACGGTCCACAGCGCAAAACCTGCATACCACAGCACTGCGCAGCGCAGCAGCAGTTCCCACAGGCTGTCCAGCCGCCCCAACCCGCGCTGACTGTCTTCTTCCTCGGGAATGTCATCGGCAATGCGCCCGACCCGAGCCACCAGGTGCCCGGCACTGATGTGCCAATTGAGCACCTCGTGCAGCATCACCCTTGTAACCGCAAGGAAGTTGCCCACCAAGGCAAAGCTCAATGCCAGCGCCCGCACCGGCAACCAGTCCATGATGTGCCGCAACTGCTCGGCACGTACCTTCAGCGCCGGCTGCTTGCTGTGTTCACCACACAGCGCCAACAGTCGATAAGCCAGCGCAGCGCCAGGGCCCAACACGAAATACCAGAAGATCACCGCAAAAAAGCCCTGGTACACCTGCCACAGCAAATTACCCTGCACCCGCACCAGCAGGCTGTGCGGTTCATCGGCCACCAGGCCAAGGTCGCGCTCGGCCACGTGCAGCGCCGCCTGATCGTCCCCCCGCCGCCAGGCATCACGAAACGCCCCCAGCGATGCCTTCGCATCGCCGCGACCCAGGCTGTAGATCAGCACCAGCAGGTGCACCGGCAACGCCAGCAAACCATAGGCCACCGGCTCCAGCACATGCAGCAGCAACACCAGCAGCGCTACTGGTGCCAACACCAGGATGGCCAACGTCCACCATGGGTGCACCTTGCCGTTGCGTTCCAGACGCACCAGTTCGCCAAGAAAGAACCCGTCGCGCTGCACCCGATGGCGCAGGGCTGAAAACTTCTCGACCCACAGCGCCAGCAACAACACCAGAAAACTCATGCCTTGTCCTCGTTGTGCTGCAGCGCCTGGCGGTAGCGCGGCCAGTCGAAGGCCGGGCCGGGGTCAGTCTTGCGCTGCGGGGCAATGTCGCTGTGGCCCTGAATGCGGTTCAGGTCGATGGCCGGCCAGGCATCGCGGATGTGCCGGGTGAGTTGTTCCAGCACCGCATACTGGGCATCGGTATAGGGCAGGTCGTCGGTGCCTTCCAGTTCGATGCCGATGGAAAAGTCGTTACAGCCTTCGCGCCCGTCAAAGCTCGACACACCCGCATGCCAAGCACGGTCATGCAACGACACGAACTGAGTCACCGCGCCGTCACGCTCGACGAACAGGTGCGCCGACACGGTCAGGTGGTTGATGCTGGCAAAATACGGGTGTTCATCAGGGGCCAGGCGGTTCTGGAAGAATTGCTGCACCTTGCCCGTGCCGAAACAGGCCGGGGGCAGGCTGATGTTGTGGATCACCAGCAGGGAAATCGATTCGCCTTCGGGGCGCGTATTGAAGTTCGGCGAGGGGCAGTGGGTGATTCCGATTCCGTGGAACCAGCCAGTGGCACGGTCCAATTGCATGGGCAGATCCTGAAAAACGCCGTGAACATGCCCACAGTATGCCCTGCCGTCAACGCCGTGTGCATGTGAATGATTGTAATGCGTCTGCCTATTGCGCCTGCCCTTGCCGCAAGCTATCAAGTACCGCCTCCAGCGCCCGCTCGAACAACAGGCGGTCATCCAGCACGCGCACTTCGTGCCGCTGAAATGCCTGGGCCAGGCTGGCGCTGCTCCACTCGCGCACTTTCATGCCGGTGCGGTTGGCGAACACCAGCCTATCGCTGCTGTCGATGCGCGCGACCAGCTTGCAGCGCAGTGGTTCATCCTCGTCGAGTGCCTCGACCCAGGTGCCGATGCGCAGGCGTTGAGCCTGGCGCAGCGCTGCAGCCTGCCCCTCGGCAGCGTGCAGGGGCACGCAGGCGGGCTCTTCGGCAATCGCCAGCACAATCTCTTCGGCCACCAGCACGTCACCCAAGGATTGGCCCTCACCTGCCGGCAACGCCTCTTTACCTGCGCAGGCGCGCAGGTGCAATTGTTCCAGTTGCAGGAAGAACTCGCGGGTCGCCACCGCGTCCAGGGCTACGCTGGCCAGGCCATCGCGCAGCGCCTTGAGCAGGGCCGGCACCTGCTGCAACAAGGTTTGCGGCTCATGCGGCGGCGTGATGCTGACCAGCAGCATGTCCATCGTCTGCAATGCGTCGCGCCAGGCCTGTGAGGCCTCGCCCTGCTTCAGCCAAGCCAACAGCAGTACCTGGCTCCAGGCCTGCACCAGCATTTGCACCACCACCTGCGGCAATACCCGACCACGCAGGCGCTGGTTGAGCACATGCTGCACCTGCTGCCGGGCCTGCAGTGCCCGGGCACGGCCTTCTTCGGCGTCGCGAGTGCGTTGTTCCAGCAACTCGTTGCGTCGCCGTTCGTCCTGATTGAATGCCAGGAAGTCGTCGAGCAGCTCGGCGAACAGGCTTGCATCGTCAGCAAAATCATTGAGCAGGCGTTGGACGATACGCTCTACCCGCAAATGCAAGCTGTCACGCTGGCCTTCGCTGCCGCACTCCCAGCCAATCGAGGCGCCGGCGATTTCGTTGATCAGCCGGCGCGCCGGATGGCTACCCCGGCTGAACAGCCCCTTGTCCAGTAATGCCACCTTGAGCAGGGGAATATGAAGGCGCGCAATCAGCGCCCGCAGGCTGGCGGGCAGGTTGTCGTCGTTGTGGATGAATGCGAACAGCAAGCCAACCAGGTTGATCACGTCTTCGTCAGCCACTCCAAGGCGCCGACGCGTGCCGCTGCGCACACTCACCCGCAACAACAGTTGCTCAAGCTGCTGGCCGAGCTCGAAGTCATCGGCCTCGTGGGTGGAGGGCACGTAGCGCTGCAAATGCGAAAGGAGCCGGAGCAGGTCGGCGGTACTGATCGGCTGGGCGGTAGCCACCGCGTGCAACCGCGGAGCGAACTGCCCGCGTACCGGCGCCAGTAGTGCCTGCAACGAGTCGAAAAACGCCTGCCCTGCGGCGTCCGCCCCCACCTCCTGGCCAAGGTTCGCCGGCCCTGGGCGCGCACGCATGCGCCGGTCTTCGGCACGCCGGCGCGGCGCCGGTTGCAGTTCGGGCAGTATGCCGGCAGCGACCAGCAACTGGTTGGCTTCGCCATAGATCACATCGACATCGCGCAACACATAACGCTCGAACAGCTTCAGCAGCACCAGCTTGACCCGCAGGCCAACGCCCAGATTCCGCCCGGCATCGAGGAAGTAACGACACAGCGCGGCAGGCCCCAATGGGTTGTGCTGCTCGTACAGGGGCCGGTCGAGCAATGCCTGCAGGCGCAAACCCAGTTGCTGCAGGGCAATGCCATCGCGTGACAGCACCCGCGCCACCATGCCCTCAATGGCGGCGGCCCGCTCCATTTGAGCCTTGCTGCGCGGGTTGCCCGGCTGGGCCAGGTTTGCCAGCAAGTCGACCTGGCCGGTTCGGAGGAAAGCATCATGGAACGTATCCAGAAAACCACGCTCGATGCTCTTGCGCTTCAGACGCAGGTCACGCATGGCCTCGAAGTACAGGTTTTGGTCACCGCGGTCCAAGGCCTTGTCGGCCATTTCGAAGAGCGTGTCATCGGCATTGTCGAACAAGTCCTGCAGCCCCTGACGCAACTGCAACGCGGCCTTGTCGCGCACCTGCAGCAACAGGACCGGAAGGCAAGGCAGAGGCGTACGCCCCCCTTGGTCGATGGCTGCCGCCAAGGCCACCACCTTGCCTTCTTTTTGCATCCTGGACTCCTTGCAGGGTGTCTTGCCCGAAAGGGCTGAAAATCGTCAAAGCTATGACGCCAAATACTGGTCACCAGTATCGGTAAAAAATCGTATGCCTGCCAGCGCCGTTTCGCTGGTTGGCTAATGACCCTGCTCTGCTCCGATTACTCACAATGCCCGACCAAAGGTCAGCTACAAGGCGGCTGTACACACAGGCCCCCTGCCCTATAATCGCGGGCACCTAGCTTGTGGAGCCGACCATGCCGAACCTACGCCTTGCCGACCTGACCGCTGAAATTGAAGCCAACGTGCGCCGCGCGCTGTTGGAGGACATCGGCAGTGGCGATATCACCGCGCAACTGATCCCGGCCGAGCGCCTGGCCAAGGCGACCATCATCACCCGCGAAGACTGCGTGGTCGCCGGTACCGCCTGGGTCGATGCCGTGTTCCGCCAGCTCGACCCGCGCGTTGCTGTGCACTGGCAGGTGGCCGACGGTGAGCAGGCCACTGCCAATCAACCGTTGTTCCACCTGGAAGGCCCGGCCCGTTCGCTGCTCAGTGGTGAGCGCAGCGCACTGAACTTCCTGCAGATGCTGTCGGGGGTCGCCACCCGTGCGCGCTTCCTCGCCGACCTGGTAGCAGGCACCCAGGTGCGCCTGCTGGACACCCGCAAAACCCTGCCCGGCCTTCGCCTGGCGCAAAAGTACGCGGTTACCTGCGGTGGTTGCGACAACCACCGCATAGGCCTGTACGACGCCTTCCTGATCAAGGAAAACCACATTGCCGCCAGCGGCGGCGTGGCCGAGGCCGTGGCCGCAGCGCACCGCATTGCGCCGGGCAAGCCGGTTGAAATCGAGGTCGAAAGCCTGGATGAACTGCGCCAGGCACTGGCCGCTGGCGCGGACATCATCATGCTCGACGAGTTGAACCTGGACGAAATGCGCGAAGCCGTGCGCATTACCGCTGGCAAAGCCAAGCTTGAAGCCAGCGGCGGCGTAAACGAAACGACCCTGCGGGTGATTGCCGAGACAGGGGTGGACTACATCTCGATTGGCGCCATGACCAAGGATGTGAAAGCGGTGGACCTGTCGATGCGACTGAGCCTGTGAGCTGATTGCAGACAATAAAAAACCGGCGCTTAGCCGGTTTTTTATTGGGGGCGCTTTGCACCCCTTTTTCTCAGATCAGAACGAGGCGTTGGCCAAACCGTCCAGGTAGCGCTCGACATCCAGCGCTGCCATGCAACCCGCACCGGCCGAAGTGATGGCCTGGCGGTAAACGTGGTCAGCCACGTCGCCAGCGGCAAACACACCCTCGACGTTGGTAGCGGTGGCGTTGCCTTCGCGGCCGCCGTTGACTACCAGGTAGCCGTCTTTCAGGGTCAGCTGGCCTTCGAACAGCGAAGTGTTCGGGGTGTGGCCAATGGCGATGAACACACCGTCGACCTTGATTTCGTCGCTGCTGCCGTCGTTGTTCTTCAGGCGCGCACCGGTTACGCCCATGTTGTCACCCAGCACTTCGTCCAGGGTGGCGTTGAGCTTGAGCTCGATCTTGCCTTCGGCCACACGGGCGTTCAGCTTGTCGACCAGGATCTTCTCGGCGCGGAAGGTTTCACGACGGTGTACCAGGGTCACTTTGCTGGCGATGTTGGCCAGGTACAGTGCCTCTTCCACGGCAGTGTTACCACCACCGACCACGGCGACCGGCTTGTTGCGGTAGAAGAAACCGTCACAGGTGGCACAGGCCGATACACCCTTGCCCATGAAGGTTTCTTCCGACGGCAGGCCCAGGTAGCGAGCGCTGGCGCCAGTGGCGATGATCAGCGCATCACAGGTGTACTTGCCGCTGTCACCCTGCAGGGTGAACGGCTTGTTGGCCAGGTCGACAGCGTTGATGTGGTCGAAGACGATTTCGGTTTCAAAACGCTCGGCGTGCTCTTGCATACGCTGCATCAGAGCCGGACCGGTCAGGCCGTGGGGGTCGCCCGGCCAGTTGTCGACTTCGGTGGTGGTGGTCAGCTGGCCACCAGCCTGCATGCCGGTAATCAGCAGCGGCTTGAGGTTGGCACGGGCGGCATACACCGCAGCGCTGTAACCGGCAGGGCCGGAACCGAGAATGATGACGCGCGAATGACGTACTTCAGACATGTCGAACTCCTGTCGAGCGGGCCGCAGGGCCGGCATCGGTGTACCGGCTGCGCCAGCCAAGAAAATAAAAAGGACCCACGCAGCACTTGGGGAAGGCTAAAACGCGCAGGCCCGCAAAGCGAAAAGTTGAGCGCACTGTAGCGAGGTCGCAAAGATTAAGGAAATATCCTTAGACAATCCACCTCATAGGCATCGTCTATGCCACGATTTCATCGATAAAGAAGCCCCAGGCGCTTTTGTTACATCCCGTTTCCCGCCTACTCCCCGCCTTTCGTCGGCGCGGCAAACTCGGTAAGGTCAGCGCGTTTTCCTTCTCTGCGGAGTATCTAGATGCAAGCCCCTGTCCTCTCTGGCCCCCAATACCTGCGCGAAGGCCTGAAACTGGTGCTGAGCCCCAACCTGCGGTTGTTCGTGCTGCTGCCACTGGCGGTCAACCTGTTGCTGTTCGGTGGCCTGATCTACTTCGCCGGCCACCAGTTCGGCCTGTGGCTCGATGCCCTGATGCCAACGCTGCCTGACTGGCTGAGCTTCCTCAGCTACATCCTCTGGCCGCTGTTCGTTGCCTTGCTGGTGCTGATGGTGTTCTTCACCTTCACCTTGGTGGCCAATATCATTGCCGCGCCGTTCAACGGTTTTCTGGCGGAAAAGGTCGAGGTGGTAGTGCGTGGCGAAGACACCTTCCCAGCCTTCAGCTGGGGCGAGCTGGCAGCCATGGTACCGCGCACCTTCAGCCGCGAAATGCGCAAGCTGGGCTACTTCCTGCCACGCGCCATCGGCCTGTTCGTCCTGTCGCTGATCCCGGTGGTCAACGTGGTGGCTGCGCCGCTGTGGCTGATCTTCGGCGTGTGGATGATGGCCATCCAGTACATCGACTACCCGGCGGACAACAACAAGATGACCTGGCAGGACATGCTCGCCTGGCTGCGCCAGAAGCGCTGGCAGAGCCTGGGCTTTGGCGGCATCACCTACCTGGCGCTGATGATTCCGGGGGTGAACGTGCTGATGATGCCGGCGGCGGTGGCCGGGGCTACGCTGTTCTGGGTGCGGGAGCGGAGCTGAAGGAGCGTGGGGCTGCAGGGCAGCCCCTTTTTGCAGATTGTTTTTTTAGAAGTCGGAGAAACTGTAGGGTTCGAGGGTGGCAATCTGAGAAAGCAGTATTAGATGCTCCACTGCCTTAACCTTCTCGAGGTTAGCAAGGTCGCTTGACCCGCCGAACGCCAAGGCTGGAACGAACCCATACATTTCATCATGCTTTAGCATACCCAGTTTTTTCTTTGCTGGCTCGAACATGCCATCAAAGTCAACAGACGCCTTCTCTTTGCCAAGGAAGAAACCTTGCACTTCCCTGTCCATATCCGCCGCCGTCAACTCATATTCACTGCCCCTGTATCGTGAAATATGAGCCAAAATCTTTACTGAGAAACCCGTTTGCTCTCCAAAGAGATACAGGTCACCAAATGCGCCGCGAGCGATAAGGTGGTATCTATCTCGCTTCTCCAATATTGTGCCTTCGATAAGCGAGGCAGTTACCCCTTCATATTCCTGGGGATTGACAGTCCAAAATATCCCGTCACCATACCCGCACCAACCGTGCTCACTCCAATACTCTAACAATTTGTTCGGCAAGATGCCTCTGTATCAATCCAGACTTGAGGGAGGAACCTCCTGTCGAAAAAACGGCTCACCAACTTGCTCTACAAACAGGGAAAAAACCTCATCCACGGCGAAAACCTCAAGCGACTAGCATTCATGGATTGTGCAAAGCTGCTAGAGATGACAGGGTTTCCTTTGCCTGCTTCACCGAGAGCTTTCTAGCTTCAATGGCATTCATAGCTATCATAAGATCTCTCTGAATTCTCTCCTGTAACTTAGAAGTTCAGCTGCTCAGTTGTTACCGTGGGTGGGGCTGGAGATTTTTATCGTTCTTTAGATCGAGCGCCGCGCAGGCGAAACTCGATCCCATGGCCATTACAAATTATCAAAGACTCAACCGACTGGAAAACTGTTCCACCACGTCCATCACCCGGGCGATTTCCTCGGTGGCGGTGCTGGTTGACTGCGGCATTAATCTGGCTGCTCGGAAAAGGAGTAAGGTTGAAGATCTGTCAATTGCGCCAGAAAGATCAAGTGTTCAACAGCGCTGACTTTTTTAAGATGTTGCAGGGAGTCAGCCCCGCCCAGCATGAGCGCGGGGAAAAAGCCGTACATCTCGTCATGTTTAAGTCTACCCAGTTTTTCCTTGGCGGGATTGAAGAGACCATTGAAATCCATTGACTCCACTTCTCTTGACAAAATAAAGCCTTGAAGCTCAGTATTTAGTTGTTCCTTTGTGAACTCAGTTCGATAAAATATGTACTGAGAGCCCACGCTTGTTATCTCCAATGAAAAGCCAGTTTTCTCTCCCCAAAGGTACAAGTCTCCGAAGGCACTTCTCGCAACCAAATGATAGTTGTCGTACGAAGCAAGTGCCGTGCCTGCAATCCAACAGGAAACTACGGCGTCATATTCTTGCGGATTGACTAGCCAGAATATGCCCTCACCGTAGCCCCCCCACCCATGCTCGGACCAATATTCCAAAAGCTTGGGAGGAAGCTTGTCTCTGTATTTTTCGATTGTGGAGCCAGGTACTTCCCGGCGGTCAATCGGCGGACCGAAATTCTCAATCAAATTGGCAAATACTTTATCCATTTCAACCTTCTCACCTTAGCACTTATGTAATTTGACATTCATGCGGATTGAGCCTCTGAACTCCAGCGGTACCCTTTCGGCCGCTTTCTTTAATGCTGTTGATGTCGAGGTCGGCGAAGCGCTGGCGTAGCATGTGCGCCGCCTGCCATTCAGCCTGGTGGAAGGCTGTGCGGACAGCGTCGACCCGGCGCAGGTTGAGGCCCAGCGAGGCGACCTCTTCATTGAGGCCGGTGCGGAACTGGCCACCGCTTGGGTAGCCCACCATGGCGATGACACGTGACTCGATCCCGTGCCATGAGGGCACGAGGTAATCCAGGTACATGAGGTGTCTCCCTGACAACGTGTGCAGGGGGAAATCCCATCATGGATTCGGATCGGAGGTTTCTGAGTCAGTTGTAGGAAAGTGCGCCTTCGTTTCCGGCATGCTCGGCGAAGTTCAGCTGTTCAGTTGCTAGCGTGAGTAAGGCTGAAATTTTTATCGTTCTTGAGATCGAGCGCCGCGCAGGCGAAGCTCGATCCCATGGCCATTACAAACCCCAAGCCATATCAAAGACTCAGCCGGCTGGAAAACTGCCCCACTACGTCCACTACCCGCTTCGCCCCGTCCTGGATCTCGACAATCACGCTGCCCGTCTCATCCGCCAGCGCCAGCCCCTGTTCGGCCTGGCGCTTGCTGGTATCGATGATCGACACTGCCGCCTGCGCCAGTTGTTCGTTCTGCTGTACCACCCGGGCGATTTCTTCGGTCGCGGTGCTGGTGCGAGAGGCCAGCTGGCGCACTTCGTCGGCAACGACGGCAAAGCCCCGCCCTTGCTCGCCCGCGCGGGCAGCTTCGATGGCCGCGTTGAGGGCCAGCAGGTTGGTCTGCCCGGCAATGTCGCTGATGGTCTTGATGATCGAACCGATCACCCGCGACTGGGTATCCAGCGCCTGGATGCCGTCGGCCGCCTCTTGCATCGAAGCCTCCAGGCCACGCATCACAGTGACAGTCTGGGTGACCACTTCGGTGGCCTTGCGAGCACTGACATCGGTACCCAGCGAGGTGTTGTAGGCGACATCCGCCGCCTCGGCCACTGCCTGCTCCTGGTTGACCTGATCGGTGATCACGGTGGCGAACTTGACCACCTTGTACAGCACATCGTGGGCATCGAAGATCGGGTTGTACGAGGCCTCCAGCCAGATCACCCGACCATGGGCATCGATGCGCTTGAAGCGCTCGGCAACATATTCGCCACGGCGTAGCCTGTCCCAGAACGCTTGGTAGCCGGCCGAGTTGACCTCCTGCGGTTCGCAGAACATGCGGTGGTGCTTACCGCGAATCTGCTCCAGGCGATAACCGACGGTGGCCAGGAAACGTTCGTTGGCAGTGAGAATGATGCCGTCGAGGTCGAACTCGATCACCGCAGTAGAGCGCATCAGCGCCTTGATCAGGCTTTCGTGCTCGCGTGAGGTCTCGATGGTTCGGGTGAGGTCGCTGGAATGCAGGGTGAAGTACTTGATGCGCCCCTCGCTGTTCTTCACCGGCTGCAGGATCGAGCGCAGCCAGGCTTCCTGACCATTGCCGCGCAGAAGACGGAACGCACCGTTCAGGTGTTCGCCACGGCTGATCGCGCTTTTCATGCGCTGGTAGAAGTCCAGTGACTTTACGTGGGCGGGGACGATGTCCTCGATATTGCGTCCAAGCAATTGTTCGGCACGGTAGAGCATCTCGCTCTCGAAGTTGCCGTTGACCATCTCGATCCGTCCCTGAGGGTCGAGCTGCAGCACCAGCATCTCGCTGTCGAGACTACTCTTGACCTGTTCGATGGACATCAGGTCTTCGCGCAGTTGCCGGATTTCTTGCTTGAGCTTGTTGTTGAACATCACCGCTCTCCTGGAGCGCATCACGTAGTCGAATGCATCTTCATCGGCTGCCGGCGACACCTTCTTGAGTGCTGTGCGAGGAAATATTCATAGAGGCAAAAATGCCGGCGATCAGGCGTCATATTTACGTCATAAGGCAGTCACATTAGCGCAACCCGGCAGGCGGAAACTTTTTGTCATGAATACACCCGCGCTACGCATCACCCTGGTCAGCGAAACCTTCCCACCCGAGATCAACGGCGTGGCCAACACCCTTGGCCGCCTCAGCGAAGGGTTGCGCCTGCGCGGCCATGAGGTCGAGGTGGTGCGCCCGCGCCAGGCCGACGAAGGGCACGCGCACAACGACCCGCACCTGATGCTGTGCCGGGGCTGGGCGCTGCCTGGCTACCCGGGTTTGCAGTGGGGCGAGGTGTCGATGCACAAGCTGTTGCGCCGCTGGCGCCGACAGCGCCCGGATGTACTGTACATCGCCACCGAGGGGCCGCTGGGGCTCAGCGCCCTTCGTGCGGCCCGTCGCCTGGGGGTGGCGGTGGTCAGTGGTTTCCACACCAACTTCCCGCAGTATTCCGGCCAGTACGGCCTTGGCCTGCTGGCGCGCCTGCTCACCCACTACTTGCGCTGGTTCCATCGGCGCACGGTAATCACCTTGGTGCCGAGCGCCAGCCAGCGCCTGGAGCTTGAGCGTCGCGGTTTCGAGCGCCTGGAACTGCTGGCGCGAGGGGTCGATGCCTGCCTGTTCAATCCGGCCCGACGTAGCCAGGCCTTGCGCGAAAGCTGGGGGCTAGGCCCGGAGGATATCGCCGTCTTGCACGTCGGGCGGCTGGCGGCGGAAAAGAACCTTGGCTTGCTACGGCCTTGCTTTGAGGCATTACGCAAGACGTATCCACAGAAGCGTCTGCGCCTGATCATGGTCGGCGACGGGCCTCAGCGCGCCAGCCTTGAACAACAGATACCGGACGCCGTGTTTTGCGGCGCCCAGCGCGGTGAACGACTGGCCGAGCACTACGCCAGCGGCGACCTGTTCCTGTTCCCGAGCCTGACCGAGACCTTTGGCAATGTGGTGCTCGAAGCCATGGCCTCAGGGTTGGCGGTGGTTGCTTATGACGAGGCAGCCGCAGCGCAGCATATTCGCCATGGCCACAGCGGCGCGCTGGCCATGCCAGGGGACCAGGCTGCGTTTGTCGACGCTGCTTGCTGGTTGCTGGAAGAAGTGGAGACGTTGCGCAGGGTACGCCTGAATGCGCGACAACACGCCAGCCGCCAGGGTTGGCCGGCGATTGTCGAGCAGTTCGAGGAGTATCTGGATAGCGCCTGTCGAAATGTCAGTGCTGCGGCTGGTCGTTCGACGCAGTATGTGCAGCGCCTGTGAGAGTGAGCGCCGCGCAGGCGGCGCTCGGCTTCGCAGGCGCCACAATGATCGCGCCCGGTACTATTCAGACCAGTGCTTTTTCAATGGCCTGCACCACTGCCGGGTCATCCGGTGCCGTGCGGGGTGAAAAACGCGCCAGCACCCGGCCATCTTTGCCTACCAGAAACTTCTCGAAATTCCAGGTAATGTCACCGGGGAACTCGGCCCCCTCGCCTGCCAGCAGGCGGTACAGCGAATGGCGCTGCGGCCCGTTGACCTCCAGCTTGCCCCCCAGCGGGAAGCTGACCCCGTAGTTGAGGCTGCAGAATTCCTGGATTTCCTTTTCGCTACCCGGCTCCTGCCCCGCAAACTGGTTGCACGGCAGGCCAAGCACATTGAAACCCTTGTCCTTGTAGATCTGGTAAAGGTTCTCCAGGGCCTTGTATTGCGGCGTCAGGCCACATTTGGAGGCAACGTTGACCACCAGCACCACTTGGCCCTTGAAGGGTGCGAGGGGCAGCTCTCCGCCGTTCAGCGCTTCCAGTTTCAGGTCGTGAAATGCACTCATGATGAAATCCCCTCTCAGGTTCCCGGTTGCCGTGCAGGCGAATTTCGCCCACTAAAAAGGCGCTCGTCCAAACCGTTCACCTCCCGTAGGAAGGCAAATCGGCTTGCCCGAGCGCCTGGCGACTTTCTGAGCTTAGCGCAGAAAATCAGTGGTGATGGCCACCTTCACCGTGGATGTGACGGTGAGCGATTTCTTCGTCGCTGGCGTCACGCACGTTGACAACCTTGACCTGGAAGGTCAGGCGCTGACCAGCCAGCGGGTGGTTGCCATCAACGGTAACGTCGTCGCCGTCGATGTCGCGGATGGTGACGATCTGCATCTGGCCGTCCGGTGCCGAAGCGTGGAACTGCATGCCCACTTCCAGCTCGTCGACACCTTCGAACAGGCTACGGTTCAGGGTGCTGACCAGTTCGGCCAGGTACTCGCCATAGGCCTCTTCAGGTTCGATGGAAACGTTCAACTCGTCACCAGCCTGCTTGCCTTCCAGGGCTTTTTCCAGGCCCGGGATGATGTTGCCGGCACCGTGCAGGTAAACCAGCGGCGCGCCACCGGCGGAGCTGTCGATGGTCTCCCCGGCGTCGTTGGTCAGGGTATAGTCGATGGAGACAGCCTTGTTGGCGGCGATCAGCATGGGGCAAGACCTTTTGCAAAAGAATGTAGAGCGCACAAGTGTAACCAAGCCATCGTCCGATTGCGAACGAACTGCGGACGAGCAACGGCCCATCAGTCGGATCAACGGCTTTCATCAGGACGAAGAAGGCCACTGGGTGGCGGAACTTTCGTGCGGCCATACCCAGCATCTGCGCCACCAGCCGCCGTGGCAGGCACGCCCGTGGGTGCTCGACCCGGCACAACGTGCGCAACACATCGGCCAGCCTTTCGCTTGCGGCTGGTGCGCACAAGGGGCCGATAGCGCTACCCTTGACCGTTAATTTCTTGCACCGCTTATTTCGAGAAGCACGCATGCAGACATTTTTCATTGCGCCGACCGACTTCGGTGTCGGCCTGACTTCGATCAGCCTGGGCCTGGTGCGCACCCTGGAGCGTGCCGGCCTGAAGGTCGGCTTCTTCAAGCCTATCGCCCAGCCCCACCCGGGTGACACCGGCCCCGAGCGCTCCACCGAACTGGTCGCCCGCACCCACGGCATCAAGCCACCGGTCCCACTGAGCCTGGCCCACGTCGAGCGCATGCTCGGCGATGGCCAGCTGGACGAGTTGCTTGAAGAAATCATCCGCCTCTACCAGCAAGCCTGCGTCGGCAATGACGTGGTTGTGGTCGAGGGAATGGTGCCCACGCGCCACGCCAGCTACGCAGCGCGGGTCAACCTGCACCTGGCCAAGAGCCTGGATGCCGAGGTAATCCTGGTATCGGCCCCGGAAAACGAAGTGCTCAGCGAGCTGTCTGGGCGGGTCGAACTGCAGGCCCAACTGTTTGGCGGCCCACGCGACCCGAAAGTGCTCGGGGTGATCCTCAACAAGGTGCGCACCGACGAGAGCATGGCGGACTTTGCCACCCGCCTGCGCGAGCACTCGCCATTGCTGCGCGGTAATGACTTCCGTCTGCTTGGCTGCATACCCTACCAACCCGAGCTGAACGCACCACGGACCCGCGATGTGGCCGAGCTGCTCGGCGCACAGGTGCTCAATGCCGGCGACTACGAGCAGAGGCGCATGAGCAAGATCATCATCTGTGCGCGCACGGTGGCCAACACGGTCCCGCTACTGACCTCGGGTACCCTGGTGGTAACCCCGGGCGACCGCGACGACATCATCCTCGCTGTCAGCCTGGCAGCGATCAATGGCGTGCCACTGGCCGGCTTGCTGCTGACCAGCGACAGCAAGCCTGACGAGCGTATCCTTGGCCTGTGCCGCGGTGCACTGCAGGCCGGCCTGCCGATCCTGTCGGTCAGCACCGGCTCGTACGACACCGCCAACCAGCTCAACTCGCTGAACCGCGAAATCCCGGTGGACGACCGGGAGCGTGCCGAGTTCATCACCGACTTCGTCGCCAGCCACCTCGACGCGGCCTGGCTGCACCAACGCTGCGGTACGCCGCGCGAACTGCGCCTCTCACCGGCAGTGTTCCGCTACCAGCTGATCCAGCGTGCGCAGCAGGCCAACAAGCGCATCGTCCTGCCAGAAGGCGCCGAGCCACTGCTGGTGCAGGCCGCAGCCATCTGCCAGGCCCGCGGCATTGCCCGCTGTGTGCTGTTGGCCAAACCCGAAGATGTCGACGCAGTGGCCCGCGCCCAGGGCATCACGTTGCCGCCGGGGCTGGAGATTCTCGACCCCGAACTGATTCGCGGGCGCTATGTGGAGCCCATGGTCGAGCTGCGCAAAAGCAAGAACCTCAACGCACCGATGGCCGAGCAGCAGCTGGAAGACCCGGTGGTGATCGGCACCATGATGCTGGCCCTGGACGAAGTGGACGGCCTGGTCTCGGGCCTGGTGCACTCCACGGCCAACACCATCCGCCCAGCCCTGCAACTGATCAAGACCGCACCCGGCTCGAGCCTGGTCTCGTCGGTGTTCTTCATGCTGTTCCCTGAGCAGGTGCTGGTGTACGGCGACTGCGTGATGAACCCGCACCCAAGCGCTGCCGAGCTGGCAGAGATTGCCCAGCAGAGTGCCGAATCGGCGCAGGCCTTCGGCATCGCGCCACGGGTGGCGATGATCAGTTATTCAAGCGATTCGGCCAGCGATGAAGAAGTCGAGAAAGTACGCGAAGCGACACGCCTGGCACAGGACGCGGCGCAGGGGCTGCTGATCGACGGGCCGTTACAGTATGACGCGGCGGCAAACCCGGCGATTGCCCGAGAGCTGGCGCCGGCTAGCCCGGTGGCCGGGCGCGCCACGGTATTCGTGTTCCCCGACCTGAATACCGGCAATACCACGCACAAGGCGGTGCAGCGCAGTGCCGACGGGGTCAGCCTGGGGCCGATGCTGCAGGGATTGCGCAAGCCGGTGAACGACTTGCCGCGTGGGGCGCAGGTTGACGATATCGTGCATACCATTGCCCTGACGGCGATTCAGGCTAGCGTAACGCGCTAAAAGCAGAGGCTTTGCCAAGCCTTGTGGGAGCGGGACTGCCCGCTCCCACAAGGCCGCAAGGCGGCCCTGAAGGTCAATCAGGGATACTGCTGAACCTGACCTTGCTGCTCATACTGCTGACCCGGAATCGGCTTCAGGTTCACTTCCACACGGCGGTTCTGCGCACGACCATTGGCGTCAGCGTTGCTGGCGATCGGCTGGTCCGGGCCCATGCCACGTACAGAGATACGCGAGGCATCCACACCCTGCGAAGTCAGGTAGGTGCTGACCGCCTGCGCGCGGCGCTGGGACAGGTCCATGTTGTGCTGGCGGCTGCCAGTGCTGTCGGTGAAGCCGACCACTTCGATGGTGTTCTGGTTGAACTGCTTGAACGAGCCAGCCAGGTTGTTCAGCGGCGAGTAGAAGCTTGGGGCGATGTTGGCCGAGTCGGTGGCGAAGGTGATGTTGCCCGGCATGATCAGCTTGATCTGGTCACCCTGACGCTGTACTTCCACCCCCGTGTTGGCCATTTGCGCGCGCAGCTCGGCTTCCTGCTTGTCGGCGTAGTAGCCATAACCGGCTGCAGCGGCACCCACTGCGGCAGCACCAATCAGTGCACCCTTGCCACGGTTGTTGTGGTCGATCGCAGCACCGGCGATGGCACCGGCCAGCGCCCCCAGGCCGCCGTACTTGGCGGTTTTGCTCATCCCTGTGGAGCCCTGCGCCTGACCCTGGTTGTCGTAAGGATTCTGGCCGGCGCAGCCGGTCATCAGTGCTGCGGCAGTTGCGACGATAATCAGACGACGCATGGTGAACATGGACAAGCTCCTACTGAAATTCATAAATGCGGCAGATCTCGAAGGGATCTATGCCAGCCTTGGATTGCATCGGCAACGAAAAATTCCATGAAAGTGCCTTCATGTGCCATCAGGCACGCACGAACGGGTTTTCGCGCATCTCGTCGCCCAAACGGGTGTCGGGCCCGTGGCCGGTCACCACGATGGCCTCTTCGTCCAGCCGGTACAGCCGCTCCTTGATGGAGCGCACGATTGCCCGCTGGTCGCCACCCCACAAATCAGTGCGGCCAATACCCCGACGGAACAGGGTGTCACCGGCAATCAACAATTTGGCATCGGCAAACCAGAAGCTCATCGAGCCCGGGGTATGGCCAGGCGTATGCAGCGCCACCCCGCAGCCGCAGGCGAGTTCTTCGTCATCGCCCAGCCAGCGGTCCGGTGCCGGTACCGGGGTGTAAGGTACACCGAACATCTGGCACTGCATCTCGAGGTTGTCCCACAGCACTTGGTCGTCCTTGTGCAGGTGCAGCGTGGCACCCGTCAGCTCCTTGAGCTTGCCTGACGCGAGGAAGTGGTCGAAGTGCGCATGGGTATGGATGATGCTCACCAGCGTCAGGCCGTGGGCCTGCAGGCGGGCAAGGATCTTGTCCACGTCACCACCCGGGTCGACGACAATGGCTTTCTTGGTCAGGGGGTCGCCGATCAGCGTGCAGTTGCACTGCAAGGGGCCGACGGGGAAGGTTTCGCGGATGAGAGCAGGCGGGGCTTGGGTCATGGTGTTCTCGCAGGTGAAGCTGGGTTCTGCTGGGAGCCTGACAGGAAAATGGGGTGGGTGCACGAGGTTCATGTCTTGAGCGAAGTGGCGCCTGTGAGATCGAGCGCCGCCCGCGCGGCGCATCGCGAGCAAGCTCGCTCCTACATTTGTTGCGGGCCAGTTATTCCTGAGGCGGAGGTGCGCGCCACCTTGGTGCCCACCTGGATATTGCGTGGAACAAACAAGGCGGTCGCGCGCGTGGGTGCAGGCAATACTGGCCCGAAACAAATGTAGGAGCGAGCTTGCTCGCGATGCGCCGCGCGGGCGGCGCTCGATCGCCCAGGCACCCAATACCTCAAGGCAGGAATAACCTGAACAACCCGCCCCCAAGCGCCCCGCCGTTGGATATCTCGATCCGCCCGCGCGCACCACCGCTTTCATGCAACGCTGCAATCCGCGCCGCAAAATACAGCCCAAGGCCAGTGCTGCCGCTGGTCGAGTCAATGCCCTGGATGTACTCCTCCTGGCGCTCGAGCATGTGCTTTGGATAACCCGGGCCGTCATCATTGACGCAAATGGCCAACTGGTTATCGGCCTCTTCGATGGTGATCAGCAAGGCGTGCCCGGCAAAGCGGGTGGCGTTGGTGATAACGTTGGAGATCACCGAGGCCACCAGTTCGCGGTCGAAGAAACCCAGCGGGTTATCGGTGTCGATGCGCCAGGTGGCGAGAATGTCGTTGTGCTTGAGTACTTCCTCGTGCGCCGCCAGCTGGGCTTCGATGAAATCATCCAGCTCATGGTAGTCCGGGCATACCGGCAACTGGTTCACACCCAGTTTGTATAAGCCCAGCAACTGCACCAGCATGCCGTTGAGGTGACGAAATTCATGCTCCATGATCCCTTGTTCGGCACCGCCACGCAGCTCCTCGGGCAAGCGTTCCACCCACTGGCTGTGGGACTGGATCAGCGCCGACAATGAACTTTTGAGGTCGTGCACGGTGGAGGCGATCACCGTGGAAAAATCCAGCCCCTGATTGTCTTGATTCATGCGCCGAACACTCGGATATGCAGTTTGCGGTAACGGTCATAGCGATTGTCGCTGGCAGGGATACCGGCCACGCTGGTGAGGGCGTCGCGGCACTCCTGCATGATCGCAGGCTGAGGGTTGTCACCGCCGATGCGCAGCAGCGCCTGGGCGGTGTTGAGGGCGATGCTGATGTTCTTCGGCTGTAAACCCAATGCCTTTCGGAACATCTGCAACGCCTCTCCAAGCTGCCCTCCCTGGTAACTGCGTACCCCCTGACGATTGAGGGTGACGGCTTCGGTAATGGCGTTGAGCACGCTGGGGTCATCCGTCAGCTTGCCCACTTTCTCCATGACCTTGGGGTCATCGCCATAACTTTCCACACAACTCCTCAGCACTCCGATGGCAGCGGCTTCCTGCCCCATTGCCTGCAATTGCGCAGCGACGGTCAGGGCTGAATCGACCGAGAAGAACTGGTTCATCTTGTCCAGGCGCTGAATCGCCTGTTCTGTCAGCTTGCCGGCCGTTTCCGGGTCACCGGCCTGCTGCAGGCTGGCAGCCTTCATCATCCGCGCACGCACCTGCAGGCCTTGGTCCTCGGGGTTTTCCTTGGCTACCTCGCTGAGCGTGGTGTTGATCTCGACCCGGGTACGGGCGTCCAGGCCGAAGCCTGCATTCTTGCTCATCAACGCCTGGACCAGGCCAAGGTTGTTTTCGGCATCCTTGTAACGCGAACTTTGCCCTTGGTTCACCGCATGGCGAAACGCCTTCGATGCGCTCTCGAAGTCTTCGTTCTCCAGCGCCAGCTTGCCCAGTGTCGACTGCCGACGCACCGACAATGGCGACAGGCGCACGGCTTCTTCAAGCAAGTTCTGCGCGCGCCGGGTATCGCCCTGAGCCACCAGCACCTCGGCCATGCCATCGTACAGGCCTGGCATGATCGGGAACGCCTTGAGCGCCTGCTCGTATACACCCTGGGCCTGGGCATTTTGACCACGCTTGTGCATCAGTGCGCCCAACGCGGCGTAAACCCACGGCTGCGGGCGGCTGGCCAGGATGGCCTTGAGGAACTTTTCCAGTTCCTCGAAGCGGTTGAGGTTGCGCAGGGCATCGGCCCGGTAGCGCAAGCACAATGGAGCCAGGCGCGGATCCCTCTTGCACAGCTCGGCGCAGGCCGCCAGTACTTCGGCCGGGCGGTTGCGGTCCAGCGCTTGCAGGATCGGCTTTAGCAACGTCTTGCGCTGGAACAGTTTCTCGACGCGCTGGGCCAGGCCAACCCGGTTGAACGGTTTGGTCAGGTAGGCATCGGGCTCGTGCTCGATGGCGCTGAGGACAATCGCCTGGCTGCTCTCGGCGGTGACCATGATGAACACGCATTCATGGCTGATGTGCTTGTCGATGATCAGGTCTTCAAGCACCTGTTGCCCGTTCTTCTTGCCATCGCCCAGATGGAAGTCCTGCAGGATGAAGTCATAGCGCTTCTGCGCGCACATGCGCAGCGCCTGCTCGCCGCTGTCAGCGGTGTCCACATCGCGCACGCCCAACTCGCGCAGCATGGAACGGGTCGACGTACGAAAGTCGGTAAAGTCGTCGACGATCAGAAAGCTCTTTTGCCCGTACTGCAGCATCAACACGACCTGCCTTGGAATGATTGAAAAATCGCGCGAGGCGATGCCACCGATAGCTGTATCGGCAGCTGGTCGGGAAAGATGAGGATAGAGCATTGCCGGCCACGAACCATGGCGCCAGGCCATCGCTTTAACGAACAATGACCTACAGAGCCAGTATCACGCCAGCAACCCCAGGGATTTGGCCTTGGCCACCGCCTGGGTGCGCCGCTCCACACCCAACTTGCTGTTGATGTGACTGGCGTGGGTCTTCACCGTGTGCAGGGAAATGAACAGCCGCTCGCTGATCTGCTGATTGGAACAGCCCTGGGCAATCAGTTCGAGCACGGCCAACTCACGACCACTCAGCGCTTCGCCGTTGCCCGTACTGGCGATTGGCACTGGCGGCAGATGCTTGAGCAGTTCAGCCTGCACCGGGCAAACGGCACCTGCCTGCAGTTGTTCATGAAGCCATTGCGGGTGTTTTTCCAGAAGTGGCTGCATCGGCTGCATCACGCCGCCATGAGCCGCCTCCAGCAAACTGGGCAGCAACTGCGCGGCCTGCCCTTCCTTGCCTTCGTCCAACAGCAGGGAAAGCCATTGGCACAGGGCGCTTACGGCGAGCATCATGCCGCCACTGGCCTGGCCGCGCTCTACCAGGCAAGCCAGGCGTTGCACGGCATCGTCGCTACGCAACTGGATACGATCGAGCAATGCCTGCTGCAACGCAATGTGCAAAGGCAGCAGCGGATGGAATTCCGGTGGCACCGCCGGCTGCTCGCCACCATAGGTCTGGCCCAGGCGCTGCAGCCAGGACTCCGCCAGGTCAGTACGCCCCTGGGCCAGCCACAGTTCGCATTTGACCAGGGTAATCATGGCCAGATAGTAGACCGGGGGCACATCCCATATATGCATCAAACGCTCGGCCTCGGCCAGTTCGGCAAAGGCCTCGGCAAAGTGACCTTCCCTGCCATCGAGCGTGGCAATCACGCAATGGCCGATGAGCACACTGATGTCCCGGCACGCCCGCGCCTCACCCAGCCCCGCGCGCAAACGCGCCCGGCCCTGAGCCGGCTGCAGGCGCGAGACCAGCAGGTAACCTTCGTAAAGCGTCAGGCGCGCACGCACGGCATACAGCCGCTGCGCCGAAAGCCCTTGCAGACGTTGCAGCCCTTGGCGCACTTCGTCCAACGCGCGCAGCACCTCGCCACGGGCATGCAGCACCCGCGCCCGGTCGTAATGAGCCAGCGCCTCGAACAAGGGGTTGCCGACACGCTGGGCCAGTTCCAGGGCTTCACGGTTCCAGCCTCGGGCCCGCCAGAAGTCACCATCGGCAATGGCCAGGTTGGACAGCGTCGACAAGCACACCAGGCGTTGGCCATAGCGCTTGCTCGGCAGGCTTTGTAGCGCTTCGCCGCAATAGGCCAAGGTGCGCTCGCGATCGCCACGGCCTCGGGCAATGACCCCACTGAGTGCCAGCCATTGGGCCAGCATCGACTTCTGCGCAGTCGCCGAAGGCGCGGGCAAAAAACGACTGAGGTAGCCGGCCAGTTCCTCGGCAGCATCCAGCTGGCAAGCCAGGCCCAACGCCCAGCTGTACAGCACGATCAGCCGCGGCGTGCTGATCAACAGGCTGTCGGGCAGGTCCATCTTCCAGCGCAGCAACATGCCGACGTTCTGCTCGGCCAGCAGTTGCTCCTCGGACAGGCTCTGCACCAGGTCGGCGGCAACATCGAGGTGGCCGGCACGCAAAGCCTGCTCCACCGCCTCATCCAGCAGGCCCTGGGCTTCAAACCAGCGGCAGGCTCGCAAATGCAGAGCCACCAGTGATTCGCTGGCCTGGCGGCTGCGCAGCAGGTCGGAGAACAAATGGTGGTAGCGGAACCAGTGCCCATGCTCGTCCAGCGGCACCAGGAACACCTGATGCGCCTGCAGGAAGCTCAGGACGGCGGCACTGTCGTGGCGGCCACGCAGCGCATCGCAAAGTGGAGCGCAGAATCGCTCCTGGCAGGCGGTTTCGTCCAAGAAGGCCTGCACGTCTGCTGGTAGCCTGTCGATGACCTCTTCAAGCAAGTAGTCGCGGATCAGGCCCTCGCCACCATGCAGCGCCTGGGGCAAGGCTTGCTCGTCAGCGCTGTCGCTGGCCGCCAGCTGCCAGAAACGCAACCCGGCCACCCAGCCGTCGCTGCGCTGGATCAGGTTGTCCAGCGCCTGGCCGCGCAGGCCGGTAGGCTGGCGGCCGATCACTGCCAGCGACTCATCTGCGGTGAGGCGCAGATCCTGTTCGTTAAGCTCGACCAACTGCCGGGACAGGCGCAGGCGCGCCAGGTGCCAGTCTGGCCGCTGGCGGCTGGTCACCAGCAGTACCAGGCCGGGGGGCAGGTGATTGAGGAAGAACTGCAAGCAGCGGTCGAGCACCGGCCCCTGGGCCAGGTGATAGTCGTCCAGTACCAGCAGCAGCGGCGTATCGGCCTGCAGGTACAGCGCCAGCTCATCGAGCAGGCCATCTAGCCATTCTTCAAAGGCAAACGGCTGGTGGCGCTGGCGCATTTTCAGCAGGCCCATGGCCTGGCCGCCCAGGGCCGGGCAGTACTGCTGCAGGCCTTCAAGCAAGCGCTCAAGAAAGCGGCCAGGGTCGGCATCCCGCTGGCTCAGGCCCAGCCACAGGCTGCGCCAGTGCTCGGGCAATGCTTCGCAAAACTCGATGGCCAGGGAGCTTTTGCCGAAACCCGCCGGGGCATTGACCAGCAACAGTCGCCCGCCCAAGCCGGCTTCCAGCCGCTGGCACAAACGCAGGCGCGGCACATGGCCATCCGGCAGCGGCGGCCGGAAGAAACGCCCGTCCCGCAGGCCAAGGGCCTGACTCGCGAATCCATGCGTACGGGACAAATCTGTCATGGCCGGCTCGTTCTGGTTGGAAGACAACGGCGGTATGGATGCTTGCGAGACTAGCGGGTAATGCGGCGCATTTGAAGATGATGGGCGCATTTGCCATGGAAAAGACTGCGACAAAAAGCAACATGACTGATGGACAGGGGCTGGGGCGGGGGTTTGGGGAGGTATTCAGGAGGTTTATTGCCTTGTCCGGCCTCTTCGCGGTTGAACCCGCTCCTACAGGGCTGCGCGGAACCTGTAGGAGCGGGTTCACCCGCGAAGAGGCCGGTTCAGGAAATAGAAACGCCCCGGCGAGCCGGGGCGTTCTGGGGATCACACGGATTTCAGTGATTTCAGCTTAGCGAATACCCGACTGACGCAGCGCCGCTGGCTGGAAGTCGGCCTTGCTGGCACTGAAGCCAAAATCGTAGGCGCGTTTCTCTTCGTTCTTCATGCCCAGGGCCAGGTAACGACCGGACTGCAGGTCGTAGATGGCTTCCAGGGTGTACCAAGGCACTTCCACGTTGTAATAAGGCTGAGCGTGGGCCTCGGACACGCGCCACAGTTGGCCACGGCCGTCGTACTGGTCGATCACTGCTGCCTGCCAGGTGTCCTCATCGATGTAGAAATCACGCTTGGCGTAGATGTGCCGCTGGCCCGGCTTGAGGGTTGCAACTACGTGCCAGACGCGGCGCAGCTCGTAACGGGCCAGGTCCTGGTTGATGTGCCCGGCCTTGATGATGTCGGCATACTTGAGCTTCGGATCATCCAGTTTGAAGGCGTTCGATGCGATGTACAGTTCCTTCTTGCCTTCCAGCTTCCAGTCATAACGATCGGGTGCACCGTTGAACATGTCCAGGTTGTCCGATGTACGCAGGCCGTCTGCGGCGGTACCCGGGCCGTCATACGACACTTGGGGTGCCATGCGCACACGGCGTTGGCCGGCGTTGTAGATCCACGCCTTGCGCGGCTCCTTCACCTGGTCGAGGGTTTCGTGCACCAACAGCACAGTCCCGGCCAGGCGCGCAGGCGCAGTGACTTCCTGCTTGAAGTAGAACAGGATGTTGCCCGGGTTGTTCGGGTCGTAGTCCTTCATCTTGTCGCGGAAGACGAACTGGTCGGAGAAGTACACGGGGTTGAACGAGCCGTTCTGCTGCGGCGTGGCCTGGGTCACCAGGCGGCTGACACTGCCGCCGCGGTAGCGGGTGATGTGGTTCCAGATCACCTCCAGGCCGCTTTTCGGGATCGGGAACGGCACCGCCGTGCGGAAGTTGCTCAGGCCGTTACCGCCCTCCACCAGGGTGGTTTTGGTAGCGTTTTCCTTGATGGCCGCGAACACATCGGCCGGGACGGTTGCGCCGCGATGGGTCTTGAACACCGGGATCTTGTAGGTGCTCGGGTAGCGTTTGAGCATGGCCATCTGGCCCGGCGAGAGCTTGTCCTTGTACTGGTCGGCATTTTGCGCCGTGATGGTAAACAGCGGCTTTTCACTGCCGTACGGATCGGACAGGAAGCCCTTGCCGTCGACGCTGCCTGCGGTCTTCGACAGCGGCTCCCATGGGCCGATGGAGCCGTCGGCGTTGCCGGCCTTCTCGGCGCCCATCGGGGTCAGGGTGCTGCCCAGCTTGGCCGCCTCGTCGGCGGATACCGCAGCCATGACGCTGGTCGCCAGCAGGGACAGGCCCAGCACACCGGCTTGCAGCAGACTTCTGGTCTTGTTCATGTCGTGTCGTCCTGGATCTGTATGCTTAGAAGTTCACACCGAAGCTGAGGGCGACGAAGTCGCGGTCATCCACTGTGGTGTACTTGCCGTCAAAGAAGTTGGTGTACGACAGGCTCGCCGTGTAGGTGTTCTGGTACTCGGCGTCCAGGCCCAGGCTGACTGCCTTGCGGCCTTCCTCGAAGTTGCCGCCAGGGCCGGGCGAGTAGCCGGAGACATCATGGGACCAGGCCACGCTTGGTTTGAGGTTGACCCCGGCGAATACGTCGTTGTAGTCCCAGATGGCACGGGCGCGGTAGCCCCAGGAGGTCGAGGTGGTAAAGCCGTCGTTTTCGCAGTTGCGATCAAGGTTCGCGGTTGAGGAGCCAAGCCCCGAACCGACGATGGTGGCACCGTTGAGAGTGGCGCAGGTGCCGTTTGGCAATGGGCCCGGGCCATAGACCGGGTCACGCCCGTAGCGCGCCTTGCTGTTGCTTTCCAGCCCACCCACATGGGTAACGCCGACTTCGCCGACCACGGTAAGGCGGCTGGCACCCATGACCTGGTCGAAGAAGTGCGTGAAGGTGGTCTGGAACTGGGTGACCTCCTTGCGCCGGTAGCCGTGCAGGTCTTGTCCTGGAGTGCCAGTCAGCACCGAGGCATTGTTGTAGGGCGGTCTATCGATCGGCCTTACACCGGCAAACAGAATATCTGTGGAGTTGAGTTGCACTGGAGCGTTAGGGCGGTAGCTAAGTTCGCCGCTCCAGGCCGTGCCAGTAGGCAATGTGGTGGAGAAGCTCAGCCCGTACAGACGGATGTCTTCCGGATACTCGACGAAGTACTGGGAGTTGCCTGCAATGATCAACGGCGCCAGCGCTCGTACCGCAGGTGACGCGAGTGGGTTGTTCACCAGGTTGAACAGCGCCTGCGGCGCCCCGGTAGCACTGAAGATCGGTGCCCGGCTATGGTAGTTCATGAAGTAGGCACCGAACTCGGTATCCAGCGGCTCGAACATGTAGCGGAACGCGACGCCGAACTGGCCGCTGTCACGCGCATCGCGGTCGGCGCCACGCGGTACTTTCACACCCTCGCTGTTCACGTCCACACCAAATGCCGACAAACCGGCAAGCGCCTGGGGCGACAACGCCCTGCTACTGTTCAACACCCGCAGATTGTCACTGCAACCATCGGCAATGATGTCCGGCTGCGAGAAGAAGGTGCCGCAGTTGTCGACGACCGTCTGGTCCCATTCGATCTGGTAGAAGGCCTCGGCCGACAGGTTGTCGGTCAGGCTTTGCGACACATAGAACATGTTGACCGGAATCAGGCCTTCCTTGATTTCGGCCCCAGGGCGGCGGAACGCCGACACGTCGATGGGGTTGATCGAGTTGATGCCGCCGCCGATGAAGGTACTTTCGCCCCAGCTCACCACCTGCTTGCCAAAACGCACCGAGCCAGGCTGATCGCCGATGGCGTAGTTGTGGTAGACAAAGGCGTCGAGCAGCTCGGCGCCGGACGACTTGGCGCCTTCCTTGCGGTTGGAGTCGCTGATGTCCTTGAACTCGCGGTTTTCGTCCTTCAGTTCGAAGTCGTACCAGTACTTGCCACGGACGAACACACCGGTGTCGCCGTACTTGAGCTCCAGGTCATGAATGCCTTTGAAGATCTTGGAGAAGGTTTCGCCCTTCTTGAAGTTCAGGTGGCCATCGTCGGATGTCTGTGACAGGCCCTTGCCGCCGTTGTTAACCCCTATCAGGTTCTTGTTGGGGTTGGCCGTCGACCAGCTGGCGCCGATGGAGAGCGAGGAGTCGAACTGGCCTTCGATTTCACCAATGTTGAAACTGACAGCGAAAGCAGGACTTGCGAGCGTGGAAGCAAGGCTGACGGCCAAGGGCAGCTTGGCCCGGCGCCAGAACAGGTTTGCAGATTTCATCGACGCTACTCCATGTACTTTTTTGTTATGGCAGTGAGTCCTTTCAAGAACGGCCCGAGCGACCGGTTTGCAGGCTTGCACCTGCGGCGACACAGCTTGCGCATGTCGCCCTCCCCCATTCCTGAAAATCCCCTGGCCCCGACTATAGCCAGCAGGCACAGGCGCTTGATCCCTCTAAAGTGTGATTTGCGCTCCATGCCACCAACTCGCTGCCGTTTTGCTCCGGTTGCGGGCTGGCAGTGCTCAAGGATGGCGCATTTCTGCCGTTTGGCAAGGCGGCGGGCTCTCTAGCATGCGGGTCGCGCCCTGACGTACGCGACCCGCACAAAGGTTACAACGTGGAAAGAAATGCGCTGTTGCTGGCCTGCCACTGGACGATGTCCTGGCGGATGCGTTTCTTGTCGAGCTTGCCGACACTGGTCTTGGGAATTTCAGTAACAACGGCGATCTGGCTTGGAATCGCCCACTTATTGATATGACCTTGCTCGACGAACGGCTTGAGGTGTTCCTTCAGCGCCTTGGCGTCGATATCGTGGCCGTCCCGTACCACCAGCAGGGCAAACGGGCGCTCACCCCACTGCGGGTCGGCCACCCCCACCACCGCCACTTCGCGCACGGCCGGGTGGCGGCTGATCAGGTCTTCCAGGTCGAGCGAGGAAACCCACTCGCCGCCGGTCTTGATCACATCCTTGATGCGGTCGCGGATGTCGATGTAACCCATGCCGTCGAGGGTGGCGACGTCACCGGTGTGCAGCCAGCCTCCCTGCCACAGCTCCTCGCTCTTCTCCGGTTCCTTGAAGTAGCCCATGGTCAGCCACGGCGCACGCAGTACCAACTCGCCCTGGGTTTCACCATCGGCGGGCAGGAAGTTGCCTTCGCCGTCGACGATGGCCGCTTCGACCAACGGCACCGGCACACCGGCCTTGATTCGATAGGTGACGCGCTCATCCTCGCTGCCGGCCTGCAGTTCATCGTTCAGGTGTGCGGCCGAGATCAGCGGGCAGGTTTCCGACATGCCATACGCGGCGGTCAGCTGGATGCCGCGTGCCAGGGCGGCCTGGTACAGCGACCGGTTGAGCGAACTGCCGCCGATGATGATCTTCCAGCCGCCGAAGTCCTGCTCCTGGGCGTTCGGGCAGTTGAGCAGCATCTGCAGGATGGTCGGTACGCAGTGGGAGAAGGTGACCTTCTCTTCGCGCCAGAGCTTGACCAGCATGTCTGGCTCGTAGCGCCCCGGGTACACCTGCTTCATGCCGAGCATGGTGGCAGCGTAGGGGATGCCCCAGGCATGTACGTGGAACATCGGGGTGATGGGCATGTACACGTCGTTGCTGCCCAGCAGGCGCACGCTGTCGATACTGCCGGTGACCGAGGCTTCGGCCAGTGTGTGCAGTACCAGTTGCCGATGGGTGAAATACACGCCCTTGGGGTTACCGGTGGTGCCAGTGGTGTAGAAGGTGGTGGCTACCGAGTTCTCGTCGAAGTCCGGGAAGTCGTAGTGCGGGCTGGCAGCAGCCAGCAGCTGCTCATACTCGCCGACCAGGTCGGGCAGTTCGGCAGTCTTGTCCGGGCCATCAGTCAGCAGCAAGGTCTTGTCGACAGTGGCCAGCTGCCCGGCAATGGCCTGGTACAGGCCGACGAAGTCGCTGTTGACCAGCACCACTCGGTCTTCGGCGTGGTTCATGGTGTAAAGGATCTGCTCGGGCGACAGGCGCACGTTGATGGTGTGCACCACGGCACCGATCATCGGGATGGCGAACATGCATTCCAGGTAACGATGGCTGTCCCAGTCCATCACCGCCACGGTGTCCCCGGCCTTGACCCCGGCCTCGGTCAGCACATTGGCCAGGCGGGCAATGCGCTCGTTGAGCTGTGGATACGTCAGCCGCAACTGGTCGCGATAGACGATTTCGCGGGTCTTTTCATAGCGGCTGCCGGACATCAGCAGGCGCTTGATCAGCAGTGGATAGGCATAGGCGCCCTCGGCGGGCTTGATGATGCGCGTCTGCAACATGGGTATCCCTTTTCTGAAAAGCGGGCCGGACAAGTCTGGGGATTACTGTAGTCCGCCAATATGACGGCTAAATCAGCCGAAGGAATGATTTGCGTGGCAGAGGTATGAGTGGCGGGCGTTGACGGGCGGCAAGGTTGAGCTAGACACTGCGGCGTCGGCTTCAGTTTTGTGCCGAAGCTGAGGGCCTCTTCGCGGGCAAGGCCGCTCCCGCAAGGGTTGTAGTGCCCGCGAATGGCCACAACACCCTTATCCCTCCCTGCCACCGGAGATCTTCATGCCCAGCCCGCGTCGCGCCGTGTTTCTCGATCACCAGTCCCTGGACCTTGGCGACCTCGACCTTTCACCCCTGAAGCAGCAGTTCGACGCGTTCGAACTGTTCGCCGCGACCCGCCCGGAACAGGTTGCAGAACGCTTGCAGGGCGCCGTGGCAGTGGTCAGCAACAAAGTCATGCTCGATGCCGCGACCCTGGCCGCCAACCCGCAACTGAAGCTGATCCTGGTGGCCGCTACCGGCACCAACAATGTCGACCTGGCCGCCGCCCGCGCCCAGGGCATCACCGTATGCAACTGCCAGGGCTACGGCACGCCGTCTGTCGCCCAGCATACCCTGGCCCTGCTGCTGGCCCTGGCCACCCGGCTGTGCGATTACAACCAGGCGGTAGCCGAAGGCCAGTGGGCCAAGGCCAGCCAGTTCTGCCTGCTGGACTTTCCTATCGTCGAACTGGAAGGCAAAACCCTCGGTCTGCTCGGCCACGGTGAACTGGGCGGCGCCGTGGCGAGGCTGGCCGAAGCCTTCGGTATGCGCGTACTGAGCGGGCAGATCCCTGGCCGCCCGGAGCGCGCCGACCGGCTACCGCTGGACGAGTTGCTGCCGCAAGTCGACGCCCTGACCCTGCACTGCCCGCTGAACGAGTACACCCGGCATATGCTCGGTGCCCGCGAACTGGCGCTGCTCAAGCCCAATGCGCTGGTGGTCAACACCGCCCGCGGCGGCCTGATCGACGAACAGGCGTTGGCAGACGCCCTGCGCGGTGGTCACTTGGGCGGCGCGGCCACCGATGTGCTGAGCGTGGAGCCGCCGGTCAACGGCAACCCGCTGCTGGAGCCCGGCATCCCGCGCCTGATCATCACCCCGCACAGCGCCTGGGGTGCCGTAGAGTCCCGCCAGCGCATCGTCGGCCAGCTCAGCGAGAACGCCCAAGCCTTCTTCGCCGGGCAGCCACGCCGCGTGGTCAGCTGAGCCAGGCGCCTGCCTCTGCTACACTGCGCCACTTTTTTCCAGGAGACGTCGTCCATGGACCCGCGCAGTGAAGTGTTGCTCCGCCAGGCAGAGCTGTTTCAGGGGCCGCTGCTGATCGCCGGCGCCCCCGCCGACGACCTGCTCGGCCAGTTGCCTCAGGCCCAGGCCTGGACTTGGCATGCCGGCGATCAGGCCATGCTCGAAAGCCGTTTCGCAGGCCGCAGCCATTACGGCGTCGAGGCCCCTGAAACAGCATTCGACAGCGCCGTGCTGTTCCTGCCCAAATCCCGCGAGCTGGCCGCCTACCTGCTCAACGCCCTGGCGTCGCGCCTGGCTGGCCGTGAGCTGTACCTGGTCGGTGAGAAGCGCGGTGGCATCGAGGGCGCGGCCAAGCAGTTGCAGGCCTTTGGCAAGCCACGCAAACTCGACAGTGCCCGGCACTGCCAGCTGTGGCAAGTGACCATCGACCAGGCGCCACAGGCAAAACCGCTGGAAAGCCTGGCCGAGCGCTTCGAGCTGGCCCTGGAAGACGGCCCGCTTCAGGTGGTCAGCCTGCCTGGGGTATTCAGCCATGGCCGACTCGACCGAGGTACTGCCCTGCTACTGAAGCATCTTGACGGCCTGGCCGATGGCCACATGCTGGACTTTGGCTGTGGTGCCGGGGTGCTGGGTGCCACGCTCAAACGCCGATACCCACAAAGCCGGGTGACCTTGCTGGACGTGGATGCCTTCGCCGTGGCCGCCAGCCGCCTGACGCTGGCTGCCAACGGCCTGGAAGGCGAAGTGATCAGCGGCGATGGCATTGACGCAGCCCCTACCGAACTGAGCCTTATCCTGAGCAACCCGCCGTTCCACACCGGCGTTCATACCAACTATCAAGCTTCAGAAAACTTGCTGAAAAAATCGGCCGTTCATCTGCGAAAAGGTGGCGAAATACGCTTGGTTGCCAACAGCTTCCTGCGCTACCAGCCACTGATCGAAGGGGCATTGGGCAACTGTCAGGTACGTGACGAGGCCGACGGTTTCCGCATCTACCAGGCAACTCACGGATAAAAACAGCGCTTGCCGAAAGCGTTTTGCCTAGGCAGAATCCGCACCGTCCTAGGGGAGTAGTCTCCCGCGAGCACCCAGCTCGCCCGGTACGCGTCAACATACTTGGTCCACAGACCATGGCGCGTGCGACCCACCATGCAAGCCTGCATGGCGAGATCCGCATAGACGGATCGAGGGTTTGACAAGACCTATGACACGCACACCTTACCCGGGGCGGGGAGGCTGTACGTGTCATAGCCGTGTCGACCCGCCCCCGTAGGAATCCTGATGCTGGAATCTCTGTTGGTCCCCACCGCTATCGTTGCCTTGGCCGAGATCGGCGACAAGACGCAACTGCTCGCACTCATTCTCGCTGCCCGCTTCCGCAAACCCTGGCCGATCATCGCCGGCATCATCGCCGCCACCCTGGCCAACCATGCCGCGGCTGGTGCCGTGGGGGCTTGGGTCGGCAGCTTCTTCAGCGAATCGGCGCTGCACTGGATCCTGGCCGCGAGCTTTACCGCCACCGCACTGTGGACCCTGGTGCCGGACAAAATGGATGACGACGAGAACCCGGCTCGCCGTTTCGGGCCGTTCCTGACGACACTGATTGCGTTCTTCCTGGCCGAAATCGGCGACAAGACCCAGGTCGCTACCGTGATGCTGGCCGCGCAGTATCCGCACCTGATCATGGTCATTATCGGCACTACCCTGGGCATGCTGATTGCCAACGTGCCGGTGGTGCTGGCGGGCAACTTCGCGGCTGACAAACTGCCGTTGACGCTGATTCGCCGCCTGGCGGCAACGGCGTTCTTCGTGCTGGCGATCGTGGCCGTCTATTCGGCAATGAAGACCAGTGGCTGGATTGGGTAAAGGGAAAGCGGGGGCTGCCATGCAGCCCCTGCATTCAGGCAGTTACGGTTTGGCTGCAGCCTGATACAGCGGCATCACCTTCGGAATCGCCGCCTGCAGCGAAGCAATGCGGCTCGCGGACGCCGGGTGAGTGCTCATGAACTCAGGCGGTGCACCTTCGGAAGCCTTGCTCATCTTGTTCCACAAGGTGATCGCGGCATTCGGGTCGTAGCCGGCACGGGCCGACAGCTCCAGGCCAATGAGGTCGGCCTCGTTCTCGTTGGCCCGGCTGTTGGGCAAGGTCATGGCGTAGTTCACCACCGTGTCGGCCATGGCCATGCTGCTCTGGCCGAGGCCGAAGATGGCACCGGCACCCTGGCGAGCCATTTCCACACCGTATGCCTTGGACATGGCCTCGCGGCTATGCTCACGCAAGGCGTGGGCAATCTCGTGCCCTACCACTGCGGCAATTTCCGCATCGGTGAGCTTGAGCTGATCGATCAGCCCGGTGTAAACGATGATCTTGCCGCCCGGGCCGCAGTTGGCGTTCAGTTCGTCACTCTTGATCACGTTGACTTGCCAGTCCCACTGCGCGGCATCCGGGCGGAATTTGGGCGCCTGGGCAATCAGGCGGTTGGCAATGGCCTGCACACGCCTGGCATCGGCACTGGACTTGTCGAGCACACCCTTGCTCGATGCTTCACCCAGGGTCTGCTGATACGACTGGGCGTACATCTGATTGACCTCGTCGGTCGAGAGCATGCTGAACATGTACTGCTGGCGCTCGACGCCAACAGCACCGCCGCTGGTGGTATTCACCGCCTGGCAGCCGGCCAGCAGGATGCCAGCACTCAACAGGCTGACGACAAAAGACTTACGCATGAAAACACTCCCTTTTTACATGCGCCGTATCCTAGGCCGAGTCGCCAGTGGCTGCCATAGCCGCAGGGAAGATTTTCGTCGCCTGTACCGATCCCTTCGCGGGCAAGCCCGTCCGCACAGGGGAACACGACCGTTGTAGGAGCGGGCTTGCCCGCCAAAGGACCGGCGCAGACAACCTATCAAGCCGGGGTCAAACACTCCGGCGCATCCAGCTTCGGGTCATTGACGAAATTGGCCAAGGCTCGCTCACGCAACGTCGCCGGCGGGCTGGCCAGCAGCTCGTGCAAACGGGCAACCGGCGTGTCCGGGTCAAGCCAGGCCGCCTGCCCCGCTTCGTCGAGGATGAGCGGCCGGCGCTGGTTCATGGCGGCCTGGGTCACCACCGCGCAACTCAGCCATACCTGGTCCTGCACCGGGTAGGCTTCCCAAACCGCCGCAAAGTACAACGACGCGCCCTCCCCCGGGGTCAACCAGAACGGGCGTTTGCGCACGTTGCCACGCCATTCGTAAAAGCCGTTGGCCGGCATCAGGCAGCGACGCTGGCGAAATGCATCGCGAAACATCGGTTGCTCGGCCAGCGTTTCGGCCCGGGCATGGGCGGGGGTACGGGACAGGTCGGTGAGCCAGGCCGGGGTCAACCCCCAGCGCGCCTTGGCCAGTTGCTGTTGGCCGTCAAGCTGACGCTGGATCAGCACCGACGCCCCAGGCGATATATTCCATTGGGCCGGCTGGCCGACGGGGAAGCCCGGCAGACTGGCAAGGGCCTGGGGCCAGCGAAACAGGGCGTAACGTCCACACATGGGCGAATTCAGAACCTAGCAGATCAAGGTACCGGGGACATCCTCCGGTTCGTCGCCAACCAATGGCTGGGCATCATTGTACGCATCGATCAGACGCCGTGCGCATTCGGCCTGCTCATCAGCGACAATGAGCCCCAGCAGCCCCTGCAAAGGCAGCTCGCCGGCGGCACCGAGCAGGTCACGGCCGACCACATGTACCTCGATCCCTTCGCTGGCAAGCATGCCCGCCAGCATTTGCGCCTCGAGCAGGCTTTCCGGTTCATAGATGCGCTGCATCAGGTGTCGTCCTCGCGGCGGACTTCAAGCATCCATTCGTCACCGTGCACCTGCAGAATGCACACCACAGGCTGGCAGCACACCTGGCAATCCTCGGTATAAACCTGGTCGCCAGCAGATAGATCGACGGTAGTTTCCACACGTTCGCCACAATAAGGGCAATCATAGAAGTCGGTTTCCAGCATCGCGGCCTCCGCAGTGACTTATGCGTATAATTGCCGGTCTGTTTACAGGGTCTGTGTGCGTCCGAGCCGTTTTTCGGAGCCCGTCCCTACCTTATTACCCTAGCCGTTTCCAACAAGAGAGCATGATGGGCGAATTCGATGCCATCCGACCGTACGACGACGCTGAGGTCCCTGCCGTTCTGGCACGCCTGCTCAGCGACCCGGCATTCCTCGATATCCTCACCCACTTCCGCTTTCCGCGGGCGGCCGGTGCTCTCGGCTGGTTGCTCAAGCCCTTGATTGCACGCCGCCTGCGCAAGGAATTCGCCGGCGTTACCTGTGTCTCGACCTTGCAGGACAAAGTCGAGTACTACGTCGACCAGACCATCGATCGCGCCACCGACGGCGTCACCTACTCGGGTGTGGAACAGCTCAAGGCCGGCACCGCCTACCTGTTCCTGGCCAACCACCGTGACATCGTCATGGACCCGGCCTTCGTCAACTATGCGGTGTACCACGCCGGCCTGCCCACGCCGCGCATCGCCATTGGCGACAACCTGCTGCAAAAGCCCTTTGTCAGCGACATGATGCGCCTGAACAAGAGCTTCATCGTGCACCGTTCGATCAGCGGGCGACGCGAAAAACTGGCTGCTTACCAACTGCTATCGGCCTACATCAACCACTCGATCCGTAACGATGCCACCTCGATCTGGATCGCCCAGGCCGAAGGTCGGGCCAAGGACGGTGACGACCGCACCGACTCGGCGATCCTCAAGATGTTCCACATGAGCCGCAAGGACGAGCCGTTCGGTGCAGTGATCCAGAGCCTGAACCTGACCCCGGTGTCGATCAGCTACGAGTACGACCCGTGCGACCAGGCCAAGGCCCGGGAGCTGTACATCCGCGCCACCACCGGCACCTACAAGAAGGCGCCGGGCGAAGATGACAACAGCATTGCCAAAGGCATTACCGGCTACAAGGGCCGCGTGCACATCAACTTTGCGCCGCCAGTAACCGAATACCACGAAGACACCAAGCAGCTGGCTGCGGAGATCGACCGGCAGATTCTGGGGGGCTACCGACTGTTCCCGGTGCATTACCTGGCGTATGCGATGTGGGAGGGCAAGGACGAAGCCCTGCAGGTGCCAAGCGCTGAGAAGGTGTTCCCGGCGGATGAGCTGGCCAAGGCCAAGGAAGAATGGCAACGGCGTCTGGATGCCTGCCCGCAAGAGCAGCGGCCTTACCTGGTGTTGCAGTATGCGACGCCGGTGCGCAACCAGTACCAGGTCAGACAGCAGGCACCTGTAGCCTGATCAGGTTCGGGGCTGCCTTGCGGCCCCGATGGTTCTCAGACCCAGGTGCTGAACCAGGACAGCAGCAGCGCCATCGCCAGGCACGAAAAGCCAAGAATGTAGAAGTATTTCGGCACCCGAAGGTCGAACGCGTCCACGACCCCCTCGTCTGCTGCCATGTACTCGCGGGTTTCGGCCTCGCGCCGCCGAGCACTGTGCAGCAGCAAACCGCCCGGGCAGGTCAGCAGCAGCGCCAGCAGGTTGATCAGCTTGGTGGGGTGGGCGGCCAGGAACCCCCAGAGCACTTGCAAGGACATCACGCAACCTCGGTGTGAGCAACGGCAAAGGCCAGCATTCTACCCAAGTCGCACCTTGGTGCCCGGCCTTGGCGACAAACTGTCATTAAATTTCATCTGTCATCCGCTCGTCATCAATACAGGCGACCCTGTCGGCCTTTTCATGGCCCGGAGCCTTTTCATGTTGCACGCCGAAAACCAGGACCGCCTCTACCTCGTTGCCCAGAGCGATGAACAACAGGCGTTGATCGATGGTTTTGCCATCAATGTGCAGGATCGCCAGTGGCTGGTCTACTGTGCGCTTGGCGGGCACGCGCATGAGGATTTGCCCGAAGTGCATGCAGGCACAGGATTCAGCTTGCTGGATTTCCACATAGAAGCTGCGTGAGCCTGCGCCGACCGGACAATAAAAAACCCGCGGCCTGTCACTCAGGCAGCGGGTTTTCTTGTACAACCTGAAGCTTACTGACCGAGCACCTGCCCGATGCTCGGGTCCTTGAACAGGCGGGTCAGGGCATCGCTCAGCACATCACCCACCAGCTGGTTATTGGTGTCCTGATTCGGCGCCATGCCGAAACGCTGGTCCAGCGAAGCGCCATAACGGCCGCTGTAACGGCGGCCACCATTGGTCACATCAGCACGGAAGGTGGCGCCGATGGTGGCCTCGGTCACGTAAAGGTTGTCTTTGGGCGACTGGTACTTCAGCTCAGCCAGGGTCACGGTCAGCTGCGGTGCATTGCCGGCGTTCGGGGTCGGGGTGAAGCCGAGCAGGCGCACAGCCGCTTCAGCCTGAGCCTGCAGCTTGGGCACCACGTCATTACCGCTGACACTGATGGTGCTGGTCTCGGGGTACATGCCACCGCGGGTACCCAGGGACTGCGAAGGCCGCCCATCCACTACCCGGACCACTACCGGCTGGCCATGGCCGACCGGGGCCAGCTGGGCCTTGAGCGTGGGTTGCGGATTGAGTTGTTGCGGGCTGTGGGCACAACCGACCAGGCTGAGGCTGGCCACGGCGATCAAACCGAACAACAGACGTTGCAACATGCGCGTTTCTCCAGAAAATGCGGCAAAGGCCCACAGTATACCCAGCCAGGCACAGACCAGTCATCGGCCCGCCCCGGTTGTCACAATCGTTTCATGGCCACTCCCTTATCCTTGCGCCAAGCCCTAACGCAAAGGACTCGCCGCCATGGCCTCGCTCTGGACTCTGCTCTTCCAACGGCCGCGCCACAACGCTTATGCCCGCCTTGACGCTGATGGCAAATGCCTGGCCTTCAAGCAATGCAGCCAGGCACCAAGCGGCATCGACTGGGTGCAGGTCAGCGAAATTCAGCTAGCCTGGCTGGGGCGCGAGCTGCCCATCGAAGCCCGGGTTTGCGCCCGCGCAAGCCGCCGTTGGCACCAGCGCCTCCTCGCTGTCTGACAAACGCTGCAATAAAAACCACGAATGGCGACATTTCTGCCCGCGACATCGCTATAATCTCCCCCCGATTATAAGGACGTCTCCTGATCGGGCCCCGCATCCGCCGATTGACCCCGGCAACTTCACCGCTTCGCCCACAGAGAGCCTTCCACTCAGGTCTTGCATCGGCTGTCGTGCCTGTTTTTCCGGCCCTTCACACTGCATGAACCTGCGGGTTGCCATCGCGCAGTCCCCTTTTGAGGTTCACGTCTCCAAAAGAGCGTGAAAAAACGGTTTTCACAACTTCACAAGAGTGTGGCGAGCAAATGAACAGTCTGGCATGTGCAAAAGCGGCAGATGTGTCCCGAACAGCCCTGAACAGGCGGCAGATGCGCTCATCCTGTATGAGTGTCTGAACCGTTCCATAACGCACGCACGACACCTTGACCATAAGTCGAATTGCCGCACCTGTGGCAAACGGCGTTCAATACCCGAACCCGAAGACTGATTGGCGGTGTCCGCGGAAGTTGCAAGAACTGCGAAAAGTCGGACATGGCGACCCTGGCAACCCCAGGTCCTATGCTGTCAATTAGGTAGCTGTAGATTGTGGAGACGCGTTAAATGGCGCAGAACGAATCGGTTGATGTGGTACTGGTAGGCGCGGGCATCATGAGTGCCACCCTGGCCGTACTGCTGAAGGAGCTTGACCCGACCCTGAAGCTTGAGGTCGTCGAGGCGATGGACTCCGGGGCCGCGGAAAGCTCCAATCCCTGGAACAACGCAGGCACCGGCCACGCCGGTCTGTGCGAGCTGAACTACACGCCGCAGGCCGCCGATGGCAGCATCGACATCAAGAAGGCCGTGCACATCAACACCCAGTTCGAGGTTTCGCGCCAGTTCTGGGCCTACCTGTGCAAGAAGGGCAACTTCGGCTCGGCGCGTGCCTTCATCAACCCTGTCCCGCACCTGAGTTATGTCGAGGGTGACAAGGGTGTTTCCTTCCTCAAGAAGCGCTTCGAGCTGCTCAAGCAGCACCATGCCTTCGCCGAGATGGAATACACCGAAGACAAGGCCGTGATGAACGACTGGATGCCGCTGATGATGCCTGGCCGCCCGGCCGACCAGCACATCGCCGCTACCCGCGTGGCCAAAGGCACCGACGTGAACTTCGGCGCACTGACCAACAAGCTGCTCAAGCTGCTGGGCGACTCGCCGGACGCGCAGGTCAAGTACAGCAAGAAGGTTGTCGGCCTGCGCCGTAACGGCAGCGGCTGGACCGTGAGCATCAAGGACGTCAACAGCGGCGGCAGCCGTGAAGTCGACGCCCGCTTCGTCTTCCTCGGCGCTGGTGGCGCGGCTCTGCCGCTGCTGCAGTTGTCCGGCATTCCGGAAAGCAAAGGCTTCGGCGGCTTCCCGGTCAGCGGCCAGTGGCTGCGCTGCGACAACCCGGAAATCGTCAAGCAGCACCAGGCCAAAGTGTATAGCCAGGCCGCCGTAGGCGCCCCGCCGATGTCGGTACCGCACCTGGACACCCGCGTCGTGGACGGCAAGACTTCGCTGCTGTTCGGCCCCTATGCCGGCTTCACCACCAAGTTCCTCAAGCACGGCTCGCTGATGGACCTGCCGCTGTCGGTGCGCATGGGCAACATCGGCCCGATGCTGGCTGTGGCCCGCGACAACATGGACCTGACCAAGTACCTGGTCAGCGAAGTGATGCAGTCGATGGAGCAGCGCCTGGAAGCCCTGCGTCGCTTCTATCCGCAGGCCAAGGCCGAGGACTGGCGCCTGGAAGTGGCTGGTCAGCGTGTGCAGATCATCAAGAAAGACCCGAAGAAAGGCGGCGTGCTGCAGTTCGGTACCGAGCTGGTCTCGGCCCAGGACGGCAGCCTGGCCGCACTGCTCGGCGCATCGCCGGGTGCCTCGGTAACCGTATCGATCATGCTGGAACTGATTGAGCGCTGCTTCCCCGAGCAGGCCAAGGGTGCCTGGGCTGCCAAGCTCAAGGAAATCTTCCCGGCTCGCGAGAAGACCCTGGCAACCGATGCTGCGCTGTACCACAAGATCAGTGCCGATAACGACGCGGCCCTGGACCTGGCAGAAAGCAGCCCGGCGGCCAAGCATTACGCCTGAACTGCCTGCTAACGAAAAAACGCCCCTCGGGGCGTTTTTTTGTGCCTGGGTGTTTGTCAGCCTGTGCCGGCCCTTTCGCGGGTAAACCCGCTCCTACAAGGACCGCATATCCTTTGTAGGAGCGGGTTTACCCGCGAAAGGGCCGGGACAGGTTACCAATCAGCCACGGGCTTTATCGATGATCTCGATGTACTCAGGTGCATTGCGCTGGTCGGCAATCTGCTCGACGAAGGTTTTGCCGTGCTCGTCCTTGCCATCCAGGTCCAGGCCAGCTTCGACGAAGAAGCCTACAAAGCGCTCGAAGTCGTCAACGCGCAGGCCACGGTAGGCCTTGACCAGCTTGTGCAGCGACGGCGAAGTCACACCATCGGCCGGCTCGAACTGAAGGAACGACTTGACGTAGTCGTCGCTGATTTCGTCACCGATTACCTGTTTCTTGTCTTTACGCATTGCCGACTCCAACTGGACCATCACTGAATTTCGAAGGCCGGCAGTTTACCCCCCGCAGGCTTCGCGCCTCAACGCGTACGTACCGTCCCGGTGTGCAGGTCGGCCCAGATGTGGCCGTTGCCGTAAGTCAGAAACTGCACGTACAGGGTTTCGTTACGCAGCAGGTCCATGACCACCCGGTAGTTGCTGACCGGGTAATTCAGGCTCAAGGTACGGGTTTTATCGTCATACACTGGCTTTTTCAGGCTTTTGGCTGCCTCACCATCGAACGTCAGCAGCACCTGGGCAATGGTCGCACCCTTGCTCAGCGGCTTGCCCTTCAGACGCACCTGCAATGACGATGTGATCGGGATCGGTTGCTGATCGGACTGGCGCTGGGCCCCTACGACCACCGAATAGTCAGTCACCTGCAGCAATTGCTGGCTGGTCGGCGCTTCCTGGCGCAGGGACTGGTCATCAGGTGGCAGGAACTGACTGTGCAGCGGTGCGGCAGCGAGCGGCATACTGACCGCCAGCAGGAGGGGAAGAATCGCACGCATGTGAGGCTCCTTGTCTGAAGGAGCACTCTAGCACGCCGGGTACAGCCGATATCAATCGAACTGCGCGCGCATCCAGGCCTGGTAATCGGCCACACCGGCTTCACCCTCGCGCGGCGCCCAGTGTGCGTGCTCACCCTCGCCCACCGGTCGGTATGGCCCAGCCTTGCACTCGAACAACATACTGTCCGGCTCCAGCACCACCAAGCCATGGTAGGTACCAGGCGCCAGATCCACCCCCAGACAGTCGCCACCGGCCTGCAGCACCCGCTTGTCAGTGACCGCGCCTTGCTCATCGAAGATCAACAGGCCAAAGCGCCCCTTGAGCGCTATCAAGGTTTCAGCCTTGTCGGCGCTCAAATGGCGATGCGGCGGAATGTAGGTGCTCGGTTGCAGTCCGACCGCCATGCGATGGCACGGCTCTTCCATTTCGTGGAAGGTGTGATGCTGCCGCCCGCGCGGGTTGGCAGTAGCCTTTTCGGCCAGCCCGGCGAACAGCGATTGGTCGATGAACGCAGGCTGGCGCACGGTTACAGCCCCTTTACGGCGAAGATGCCGTTAGCGTTGCGCCAGTAACCTTTGTAGTCCATGCCGTAACCGAAGATATAGCGATCAACGCAAGGCAGGCCCACATAGTTGGCCTTGAGGTCAGGGCTTGCCTTGCGGTCGTGGTCCTTGTCGATCAGCACAGCGGTGTACACCGAGCGGGCGCCGGCATGCTTGCAAAACTCGATGATGGCGCTGAGGGTGTGCCCTTCGTCGAGGATATCATCGACGATCAACACGTCACGGTCGATGAACGACACTTCCGGCTTGGCCTTCCAGAAAAGCTCGCCACCGCTGGTCTGGTTGCGGTAGCGGGTAGCGTGCAGGTACGAAGCTTCCAGCGGGAACTGCAGGTGGGTCAGCAGTTTGCCGGAGAAGATCAGGCCGCCGTTCATCACGCAGAACACAACCGGGTTCTTGTCGTGCAGGTCCTTGCAGATCTGCTCGCCGACTTTGGCGATGGCCGCTTCGACTTCGGCTTCGGTGTACAGGCAGTCAGCTTCACGCATGACTTGACGGATATGCTCGAGATCGGCGGACATGGCGCTCTCCGGGGGTGCATTTTGGAAAAGCGGGCAAAGGTACGCATCCGCTCGTCACAGATCAAGCATTTATGGACTAACGTCCAGAATGACCAGACGACAGCACAGGCTGAATAGATTAATCTAGCGCGGTTTTTTTGCCCGCCTTTCGGAGCCCCCCTATGCCCACTCGTGAGATCCGCCATCCGCTGATCCGCCACAAGCTCGGCCTGATGCGCCGTGCCGATATCAGTACCAAAAACTTTCGCGAACTCGCCCAGGAAGTCGGCGCGCTCCTGACGTATGAAGCCACCCAGGACCTGCCCCTCGAAACCTACGAGATCGACGGCTGGTGTGGCAAGGTCTCGGTTGAAAAAATCGCCGGCAAGAAGATCACTGTAGTGCCGATCCTGCGCGCCGGCATCGGCATGCTCGACGGCGTGCTCAGCCTGATTCCGGGTGCCAAGGTCAGCGCCGTCGGCGTTGCCCGTAACGAAGAAACCCTCGAAGCCCATACCTACCTGGAAAAGCTCGCGCCGGACATCAACCAGCGCCTGGCCCTGATCATCGACCCGATGCTGGCCACCGGCGGCTCGATGGTTGCCACCATCGACCTGTTGAAAAAGGCCGGCTGTAAAGAGATTCGCGCCATGGTCCTGGTCGCCGCGCCAGAAGGCATCGAGGTGGTGGAAAAAGCCCACCCGGACGTGAAGATCTACACCGCCTCGATCGACCAGCGCCTGAACGAACACGGCTACATCGTGCCTGGCCTGGGCGATGCCGGTGACAAGATCTTCGGCACCAAGCAAAAGGACGCCTGACCATGCAGGACGGCTTCAACGACCCGCTCTGGCGCCAGGTCGTTTCGGGCGCGCAGATGCTCTTCGTGGCATTCGGCGCGCTGGTGCTGATGCCCCTGATCACCGGCCTCGACCCGAACGTCGCGCTGTTCACCGCCGGCATCGGCACGCTGCTATTCCAGCTGGTCACCGGTCGTCAGGTACCCGTGTTCCTGGCCTCGAGCTTTGCCTTCATTACGCCGATCATCCTCGCCAAAGGCCAGTTCGGCCTTGCCGAGACCATGGGTGGTGTAATGGCTGCTGGCTTCGTGTACACCTTCATGGGGCTGATGGTCAAAGTCAAAGGCACCGGTTTCATCGACCGCATGCTGCCGCCGGTAGTGATCGGCCCGGTGATCATCTCCATCGGCCTGGCCATGGCACCGATCGCCGCCAACATGGCGATGGGCAAAGGTGGGGACGGTACAGCACTGATGCCGTACAAGACGGCCATGCTGATCTCGATGCCAGCGCTGCTGACAACCTTGATCGTTGCCGTATTCGGCAAAGGTATTTTCCGCCTGGTTCCCATCATCTCCGGCGTGCTGGTGGGCTTTGCCCTGTCGTTCGCCTTTGGCGTAGTCGACACCGCCAAGATCGCTGCCGCACCGTGGCTGGAAATCCCCAATTTCACCGCCCCTGCGTTCAACTGGCAGGCCATTCTGTTCATCGTCCCGGTTGCTCTGGCGCCGGCGATCGAGCACATCGGCGGGGTGATCGCAGTGGGCAGCGTGACCGGCCGTGACTACCTGAAAAAGCCCGGCCTGCACCGGACTTTGCTGGGCGACGGCCTGGCCACCACTGCTGCCGGCCTGTTCGGCGGCCCGCCCAACACCACCTACGCCGAAGTGACCGGCGCGGTGATGCTGACCAAGAACTACAACCCGAAGATCATGACCTGGGCGGCGGTCTTCGCCATTACCCTGGCCTTCATCGGCAAGTTCGGCGCGCTGCTGCAGAGCATCCCGGTGCCGGTGATGGGCGGCATTTTGTGCCTGCTGTTCGGCTCAATTGCAGCGGTGGGCATGAACACCATGATCCGCCACCAGATCGACCTGGCCGAAGCACGCAACCTGGTGATCGTCTCGGTGACATTGGTGTTCGGTATCGGCGGCGTGCTGATCGGCAGCGGTGACGGTCCGGATGACTGGGGCCTGAAGGGCATCGCCCTGTGCGCCATTGTGGCTATTGCCCTGAACCTGATTCTGCCGGGCAATGATGGCTGGAAGCACAAGAAGCTGGATGTATAACCGGTCGGAAGGGGCCGCCACACGGCCCCTTTGATTCAGGCCTTTTCACACATATCAGCCAACACCCTGACCCACTCCGGGTGATCATTCAGGCACGGCACCAGCACCAGCTCCTGGCCGCCAGCCTCGACAAACTGCTCGCTGCCACGCATGCCAATCTCTTCCAGCGTCTCGATGCAATCCGCCACAAACGCAGGGCACATCACCAGCAGCTTCTTCACCCCGGCCTTGGCCAGCTCATCCAACCGCGTCTCTGTGTAAGGTTCGATCCACTTGTCCCGCCCCAGCCGCGACTGGAACGATACCGACCATTTGCCATCAGGTATGCCCATGCGCTGCGCAAAGGCCTTGGCCGTAGCCAGGCATTGCCCGCGATAGCAAACCGAACGTACTTCGGCGGGTGCACCGTGGCAGCAATCGGCAGCACGCAGGTCGTGCTTGACCCCCTTCGGAAACAGCTTCTTCAGGTGCCGTTCCGGCAAGCCATGAAAGCTCAGCAGCAGGTGGTCGTAACCCTGCTCCAGGTACGGCCGGGCGCTGGCTGCCAGCGCCTCGATGTACGCCGGGTGCTCGTAGAACGGCTGCAACACGCGCATCTGCAACGGCAACTGCCGCTCGCTGACCGTCTGTTTTGCCTGCTCGACCACAGTGGTCACCGTACTGTCGGCGAACTGTGGATAAAGCGGTGCCAAAGTCACCTTGCGCACACCTTGAGCGGCCAACCGCGCCAACACATCAGGCAAGGCCGGCTGGCCGTAGCGCATGGCAATTTCCACCGGGCCATGGGGCCAGTGCTCGACCATCGCGGCCTGCAGGCGACGGGTCAGCACAACCAAAGGCGAGCCCTCCTCCCACCAGATCGAAGCGTAGGCATGTGCCGACTGCTCCGGGCGCTTGACCAGGATCAGTGACACCAGCAAGCGCCGCACCGGCCACGGCAGGTCGACCACGTACGGGTCCATGAGGAACTGGTTGAGGTAGCGGCGCACATCGGCCACCGAGGTGGAGGCCGGGGAACCCAGGTTGACCAGCAGCAGGGCGTGATCGGTCATGCAGCGTCCTATGTCAGAGGCGACTGGACAGGTTGTCCAGCGCCGATTGCAGATCGTTGAAGCGGAAGGTGAAGCCGGCTTCCAGCAAGCGTACCGGGCGCGCCCGCTGGCCTCCCAGCAGCAAGGTCGACATCTCGCCAAGGCCCGCCTTGAGCAGCAATGCCGGCACTGGCAGCAGCGCCGGCCGATGCAGGGCACGGCCCAGTCGCCTGGCAAACTCACGGTTGCGCACAGGCTCCGGGGCACAAGCATTATAAGGACCGCTGGCATCCTTGTGCTGCAAGAGAAAATCAATCAGGGCGACCTGGTCATCTATATGAACCCATGGCATCCACTGACGCCCGTTGCCCAAAGGCCCGCCCAGCCCCAGCTTGAAGGGCATGCGCAGGCGCGACAAAAAGCCGCCGTCACTGGCCAGCACCAGGCCGGTACGTACCAGTACCACGCGGATCCCCTGTGCTTGCGAACGCTGGGCGGTCTCTTCCCAGGCAATGCACAACTGGCTGGCGAAATCTTCACGCACCGGGGGTGAAGCCTCGGTCAGTTCACGTTCGCCGCCGTCTCCGTACCAACCTACCGCAGAGCCGGAGATCAACACCTCCGGGCGCTGCTCACGGGTGCCCAGCCAAGCCAGCAATTGCTCGGTAAGGGTGACACGGCTGGCCCACAACAAGTTGCGCCGGGCGGCCGTCCAGGGCCTGTCGGCAATCGGCGCACCGGCAAGGTTGACCACCGCATCAAGATGATCATCGGCCTCCAGCTGCTCCAGGCGGGCGATGCCACGTACCCCGCTACCACAAATCTTCGCCACCTGTTCAGGACGCCGGCTCCAAACCGTAAGCCGATGCCCTTGGCCAAGCCAGTACTGGCATAGATGCTTGCCAATCAAACCGGTGCCACCTGTCAGCAATATATGCATGGCTGTGTCCTCGCAGAGTGCGGCGGTGGTCTATTTTTAACATCAAGGCACTTTCTTGACCCGACGCTCTCGGATAAACATAGGCCAACCTGTTCGCCACACGGAATAACCTTATACATAATTTGTGCATTGTACAGGTTTGCCTGACAGCGTAGTCTGCTCACAGCAAGGTTTGAAGAGGCCATCATGACAGTACCTATCGCCATCATCGGGGCCGGCATCGCCGGCTTGTCAGCCGCCCAGGCCTTGCAGAAGGCCGGGCAATCCGTGCACTTGTTCGACAAAGGCCACGGCAGTGGCGGGCGCATGGCCAGCAAGCGCAGCGAGGCCGGCGCGCTCGACCTCGGAGCCCAATACTTCACGGCCCGTGACCGTCGCTTTGTCGATCAGGTGCAGCAATGGGTGGCCGCTGGCTGGGCCGAGCAGTGGAAGCCTCAGCTGTACAACTACCTTGATGGCGAACTCACCCCCTCCCCCGACGAGCAGACGCGCTGGGTGGGCGTGCCACGCATGAGCGCCATCACCCGAGGCTTGCTCAAGGACGTCACCGTCAACTTCGGCTGCCGCATCGCGGAAGTGTTTCGCGGCAAGCAGTACTGGCACCTGCAGGACACCGAAGGTTGCAGCCACGGCCCCTACAGCCGTGTAGTGATCGCCGTCCCGGCACCGCAGGCCACGCCACTTCTGGCCGCCACACCGAAGCTGGCTGCCGTGGCCGCTGGCGTGCAAATGGAACCTACCTGGGCCGTCGCCCTTGCCTTCGAGGCACCGCTGGATACGCCAATGCAAGGCTGCTTCGTGCAGGACAGCCCGCTGGGCTGGCTGGCCCGCAATCGCAGCAAGCCCGGCCGCGATGAGCACCTGGACACATGGGTACTACACGCCACGTCAGACTGGAGCCGGCAGCACATCGACCTGCCCAAGGAAGAAGTCATCGAACAGCTGTGGGGCGAATTCGCCGAGCTGGTCGGCTGCGTGGTACCGCCGCCCACCTTCGCCCTCGCCCACCGCTGGCTCTATGCCCGCCCCAGCAGCAACCATGAGTGGGGGGCACTGGCGGATGCTGACCAAGGCTTGTACGCCTGTGGGGACTGGTGCCTGTCCGGCCGCGTCGAGGGCGCCTGGCTCAGTGGCCAGGAAGCAGCTCGGCGCTTGCTCGAACACCTTGAGTGATGCAGAACTATACAAAAATACTAGTTTGCATAACTTCAGCGCTGTGCTGAAATAAACCTGTACAAGATTTGCGTCACGTACAGGTTTATTTTCGGAGGCAGCCATGCACGACCCTTCCGTACACAGCAAGCCACGCATCGCCATCAGCGCCTGCCTGACCGGGCACAGCGTGCGCTACAACGGCGGCCACAAGGCTTCCGACCTGTGCCGTAAACAGCTGGAACATCACTTCGACTGGCTACCCGTGTGTCCGGAAGTGGCAATCGGCCTGGGTATTCCCCGTGACCCGATTCGCCTGGTCGGCAACCCCGAACAGCCCGAAGTGGTCGGCACCCGCGACCCCGGCAAGGACCTGACCGACCCGTTGCGCACCTATGGTGAGCAGATGGCCAACGAACTTGACGACATCTGCGGCTACATCTTCATGCAGAAGTCTCCTTCTTGCGGCCTGGAACGGGTAAAGGTCTATCAGGACAATGGCCACCCGGCCGTGCATGGCGGCCGTGGTGTCTATGCGCAGGCTTTCTGCGCGCTGCGCCCGGACCTGCCAGTAGAGGAAGAAGGCCGTCTGCATGACCCCGTGCTGCGCGAAAACTTCATAAGCCGCGTTTACGCCTACGCCGACTGGCAGCGCCTGTTGGCCGAAGGCCTGAACCGTGGTGCTCTGGTGCGCTTTCATTCGCGCTACAAGTATTTGCTGATGGCCAACAACCCCCAGGCCTATCGTACCCTCGGCCGCCTGCTTGGCAGCATGAGCAGGGATGATGAACCACAGAGCATCGGCTCACGCTATTTCAGCCAGCTGATGCAGGCCCTGCGCCGCTGTGCCAGCCGCGGCACCCACAGCAATGTGCTGCAGCACCTGAGCGGTTACTTCAAGGATGCCCTGACGCAGCAGGACAAGGCTGAGTTGCAGGCAGTCATCGGCCAATACCAACAAGGCGTGGTACCACTGGTAGTGCCACTGACCCTGCTCAAACACCATTTGCGCAAGCACCCAGACCCCTACTTGCAGCAGCAAGCCTACCTGCAACCGCACCCCGAGAGCCTGGGCTTGCGCAATGCGGTCTGAGGACTTGCTGCCCATCGGCGAACTGGCCCGTCGCACCGGCGTCAACCCCGTCACCCTGCGCGCCTGGGAGCGCCGTTATGGGTTGCTCAAGCCACAGCGCACCGCCAAGGGGCATCGCCTGTATCCACTTGAGCAGGTCGAACGCGTCGAGGCCGTCCTGGCCTGGCTGCAGCGTGGCGCGTCGGTCGGCCAAGTCCGCGAGTTGCTCGACAAACCTACCAGCACTCCACCAAAGGGTGACTGGCAAGCCAGGCAATTCCAGCTGATCGAGGCCATCGCCAGCCTGTCACAGCGCGCCCTCGACCAGCAACTTAACCAGGCCATGGCGCTGTACCCGGCGGTCACCCTGTGCGAGCAATTGCTGCTGCCGCTACTCGACATGCTCGACCTGCGCTGGCGCAATTACTTCAACGCTCGGCTGGAGCAGGTGTTTTTCCACAGCTGGCTACGCAGCAAGCTCGGTGCCCGCGTGTATCACGACAACCAGCTGCTGCAAGGCCCTGCCGTATTGCTGGCTGAAGACAGCGAACGCACCTTCAGTCCAGGCTTATGGTTGTGCGCCTGGCTGCTCACCAGCAACGGCTTCCCGGTCGAGGTACTCGAGCAGCCTGTCGCAGGCCCGCAATTGCTAAGCGCCGTCAACGTGCTGAAACCACGCGCCTTACTCCTGCACCTCGGGCCACGCATCGACGACAAGGCGTTGCTGCGCACCCTGCAAGGCTTGCCGGTCCCCAAGCTACTGGGCGGTACCACGCTGGCGCTGCATGAAGCCCGCTTGAAGGCTTTTGAGCTTCCCGACCTTTTCCTGTTCGATACCCCGCAGGCGGCATTGCGCGTGCTTCAAGCCCACGATCGACAGCCTGTAGAGAAAACTCCCCCATGCACCTGACCTGGCTGCGCAGCGACCTGCGCATCGATGACAACACTGCACTCAGCGCCTCCACAGAGCGCGGCCCGACCATCGCCCTGTGGCTTGTCAGCCCCGGGCAATGGCAAGCCCATGACGATGCCGACTGCAAAGTCGACTTCTGGCTGCGTAACCTGAATGACCTGCGCCAATCACTGGAAAAGCTGAACATACCCCTGCTGATCCGCACAATCGAAACCTGGGACCAGGCACCACAGGCGGTGCTCGATGTCTGCCGCCAGCATCAGGTGCAAAGCGTGCACTGGAACGAGGAGTACGGCATCAATGAGCAGCGCCGGGATGATGCCACCCGGGCACTGCTGGAAAAGTCGGCCATCCAGGCACACAGCTACCTCGACCAGCTGTTCTTCCGTCCGGGTACCGTGCTTACCCGCAGTGGCGATTACTTCCAGGTCTTCAGCCAGTTCAAGAAAACCTGCCTGGAACATTTGCACCGCAGCCTGCCGGCCTTGGCCCGGCGAGTGAAGCGCCAGGCACCGTTGAACATCGGCAGCGATCCGGTCCCGCTACACGTAGAGGGATTCGGAACAACCACGCACACAGTGCGCGACCACTGGCCAGCAGGTGAGGCTGAGGCACAGTCCCGCCTGTCGCGCTTCCTCGACGAAACCATCGACGACTACCAGCACTTGCGTGATTTGCCTGCCAAGCCCGGTACCAGCCAGCTTTCACCCTACCTGGCCGCCGGCGTGATCTCGCCCCGCCAATGCTTGCACGGTGCACTGGCCTGCAACCGGGGCGAGTTCGACAGTGGCAGCACGGGCGTGCAGACCTGGGTCAACGAGCTACTGTGGCGCGAGTTCTACAAGCACATCCTGAGCGGTTATCCACAGGTCTCCCGCCACCGCGCCTTCCGTGCCCAGACCGAAGCCCTGCCGTGGCGTGACGCCCCGGCAGACCTGGAGGCGTGGGAGCAGGGCCGCACCGGTTTCCCGATCATCGATGCCGCCATGCGCCAACTGCTGCACACCGGGTGGATGCACAACCGCTTGCGCATGGTCGTGGCCATGTTCCTCAGCAAGAACCTGCTGATTGACTGGCGCAAGGGCGAGCGGCACTTCATGCGCCACCTGATTGACGGCGACCTGGCCGCCAACAACGGGGGCTGGCAGTGGAGTGCGTCCACCGGCACCGATGCGGTGCCCTATTTCCGTATCTTCAACCCGATTTCGCAGTCGCAGCGCTTCGATCCTCAGGGGCATTTCATTCGCCACTGGGTACCAGAACTACAAGCGCTCGACGAAAAAGCCATCCATCACCCCATTAAATCGACGGACCTTTTCGGTAATACTGCTTACCTAAGTCCAATCGTAGATCTCAGCAGCAGTCGCCAGCGGGCCCTGGAAGCGTTCAAAGGGCTGCCACGCCGGCAGAATCAGGGGATAACGTCTTGAATAACTCACGCAGTTTCTGGGTTACGGGCGCAAGCAACGGACTTGGCTTGGCTTTGGTGAAGAGGATGCTCGAGGAAGGGCATCGCGTTGCCGCCAGCGGCAAGGATGGCGCTGCACTGGATGCTTTGGGGGCACGCTACGGCCGCCAATTGTTGCGTTTGCCGTGGCAGTTGCATGAAGAACAACAAATCACCCATGCATGCCAACAGATTTGCCATGCCTGGTGTTCGCTGGACGGTCTGATCATCAACACCGGCACCAGCGATTACCTGTCAGCCGATGTCAATGACGCTGAGCTGATCGAAACAATCGTCACTACCAACCAGCTTGCCGCAGAGCATTGCCTGGGCAAAGCGCTGCCGTTGCTGGCAAAGGGGCAGTCACCGCAGGTGATGGCGCTTTTCAACCGTTATTCGGCGTTGCAGCTGTTTGCACCGACACAGGTAACTGCGGGCTGGAACAACTTGCCGCAGTGGATGCGTGAGCAGCGCAAGGCCCTTGAGGAGCAAGGGGTAGCACTGACCATTGTAGGACCACAATCGCTGAAGGTAACGGTGACGTCGGCACAGGCGATACCGGAGGCGTGGACGCCCGACAGTGCCGCAGAGGAGTTATTGCGGCGGTGGCCTCAGCGAGAACCGGAACTGGTCCTGGAGACGCTGAACGTCAGTAGCCTGTGGCCACTGACGCGCTAACACCTGAATCCAGTACTACCCCCTTCGCGGGCATTGCCCGCGAAGGGGGGAATGCAGGTGAACTCAGAGCGCCATTCGGTAATGCAAGCTATAGCTTTCTACACCATCATTGGGCTCTTTGATGCCGGCGTTCGAGTAGTGAATCGCCCGCACCCCAATCTCATGCCCGCCGGCAAAGCGCAAACCAAAGCCGATGCGATCCTCGAACTGGAAAGCCGAACCCAGCTCGTTGCTTTCCAACTCGGTGCTGGAGAACGCCGCCACCCCGATCCCCGCTTCGATGTAAGGCTTCACCGACTCCCCGGCAAACTCATAGACGAACACTGGCGCGAAGGACAGGCTGTGATTGCTCGCGGTCTCGTCGCCATCCCAGTAGGTGTAGGCGCCATCCCAATAGCCGGTCAGCCGACCAACGCTGGTCTGCCACCAGCTCGCATCCCAGTTCGATTGCAGCCCTAGCCGGTAGACCATGGTCGAATCGCCGGTCTGCCCCACCGAAAACGAAACATCGGCAGCTTGTACCGACATCGATTGTCCCATAACAAAGGCAGCAGCCGCTGCCAAGCCGAGCAGTTTCCTCATGAGAAACATCCTTCTTCCTGATGCTGTTGTTAGTGTCCGCCTCATCTCAGGCAAAGCGGTAGAAAGCAGAAGTGGAACGATAGTTCAGCTGGTTTTCACGTTTTTTTCACAACGCAAAGCTTTGCACATCGCCGGACTTATGCCACAGCACAGGTAGGATTTTTCTTAGGATTTCTGGATCAGCGCTTGTCCAGAAGCGTGCAGCGCCAGCCGGGCCTTCGGCCAGCAGATCATTGGCACCCAACAGCCGTCGCAACTGACGCGCCACGGCCGCGCCGGTGTCGATGATGGCCACGTCCTCCGGCACCATGCTGGCCAGCAATGGGCGAAGGAAAGGGTAATGGGTGCAGCCGAGGATCAGCGTATCGCAACCTGCTGCCAGCAGCGGCTGCACGTAACCTTGCAGCATCTGGCGCAACGCCGGGCTTGCAAGGTCACCGGTTTCGATCAGCTCGACCAACCCTGGGCAAGGCTGGGTGATAACCCGTACGTCATTGGCGAAGCGGTCGAGCAAGGCTGCGAACTTGGCACTCTGCAGGGTACCGGTAGTGGCCAGCACACCGACCACGCCCGAGCGGGTGGCGGCTGCAGCAGGCTTCACGGCCGGCTCCATGCCCACCAACGGCCAGGTCGGATACAACTCTCGCAGGTCGGCCACTGCCGCCACCGTGGCGGTGTTGCAGGCCAACACCATGGCCTTTGCGCCTTGCTCATGGAAGAACCCGGCAATGTGCCGGCAGCGCTCGCGGATATAGTCCGGCGACTTCTCACCGTAGGGTATATGCCCGCAATCGGCCACATACAGCAACGTCTCGTTGGGCAGCAGGCGCTGGATCTCGGCGAGCACCGACAAACCGCCAACCCCCGAGTCCATGACGCCTACCGGCGCCGAGCGCTCAGCCATCGCGCTTGCCACAGACCGTGCACGCCGGGTCGCGCTTGACACGAAGCTCGCGGATACGGGTACCTAGGGCATCAATCAACAGCAAGCGGCCGACCAACGGTTCACCGAAGCCCGCCAGCAGCTTCATCGCCTCCAGCGCCTGCAGGCTACCCACCAGCCCCACCAGCGGGCCAATGACGCCTGCTTCGCTGCAAGTCAGTTCAGCTTCGCTACCGTGTCCGTAAAGGCAGTGGTAGCACGGGCTGTAGTCGCGCCGCGGGTCGAACACGGACAGTTGACCTTCCAGACGGATTGCCGCACCGCTGACCAGTGGCTTGCTGGCGGCGACACAGGCAGCGTTGACCGCTTCGCGGGTAGAGAAATTGTCGGAGCAGTCCAGCACCAGGTCGACCGCCGCCACCGCAGCCGCCAGCGAGTCCTCGTCCAGTGCCTGGCGGTGAGCAACCAGGCTGACTTCCGGGTTGATAGCCTGCAAACGCTGCAAGGCCGAGTCGACCTTGCTCATGCCGACGCTGGCACTGTCGTGGATTACCTGGCGTTGCAGGTTGGTCAGGTCGACGGTGTCGAAGTCGGCCAGGTGCAGCTCACCTACTCCGGCCGCGGCCAGATAAAGGGCAACTGGCGAGCCCAGGCCACCCAGCCCGACAATCAGCGCTTTGCTCTGCTTGAGCCGCAGCTGGCCATCAATGTCGATCTGAGCCAGCAGCACCTGGCGGCTGTAACGTAGCAGTTCCTGATCACTCAGCATGGCAGTCGCCCCAGGGTAATACGTTCATGGCCGCCCAGGTCCGTGCGGCTGGCCACCTCGATAAAGCCATGTTCAGCCAGCAGAGCGCGTACCGCTGCCGCCTGATCGTAGCCATGTTCCAGCAGTAGCCAGCCACCAGGCAACAGGTGCGCTGGGGCCTGGGTAGCGATCACACGAAGGTCGTCCAGGCCATCGGCACCGGCCACCAGTGCACTGCTGGGTTCGAAGCGCACGTCTCCGGTCGCCAGGTGCGGATCTTCAGCAGCGATGTAGGGCGGGTTGCTGACGATGAGATCGAAACGCTCGCCGGCCAGGCTGTCGAACCAGTGGCTTAGCCGTACCCGAGCGTTGGCCAGACCCAACCGCTGACGGTTGCGCTCGGCGAGGGCAGCAGCCTCCTCCACACGGTCAACCGCTGTCACCTGCCAGGCCGGGCGCTCGCTGGCCAGCGCCAGGGCGATGGCACCCGTTCCCGTACCCAGGTCAAGAACCTTGGCTGGCGAAGCGGGTTGCAGCTCAAGGGCCGTCTCGACCAGTAGCTCGGTATCCGGCCGCGGGATCAGGGTATGCGGCGCAACCTCCAGGTCGATCTTCCAGAAGCCCTGCAGCCCAAGGATATAGGCCACTGGCTCGCCGCCACGGCGGCGCTGCAGGTAGCTGGCATAGGTCTCGGCATCTTCGCTGCTGACGATACGCTCAGGCCAGGTGTGCAGGTAGCTGCGCGACTTACCGATGGCCGCAGCCAGCAGCAACTCGGCATCCAGGCGCTCAGTGGGCGATTCGGGCAACTGCGCGTTGCGCAACAGGCTGGCGATGACAGTCATCAGTCCCCCAAGGCGGCCAGTTGATCGGCCTGGTATTCGGCCAGCAGCGGTTCGATCACCGCGTCTACGCCACCGCTGAGGATGTCGTCCAGCGAATACAAGGTCAGGTTGATGCGGTGATCGGTCACCCGGCCCTGTGGGTAATTGTAGGTGCGGATGCGCTCGGAGCGGTCACCGGAGCCCACCAGCAACTTGCGCTCACTGGCAATGGCGTTCTGCGCGGCGCTGGTCTGCATGTCGTTCAGCTTGGCCGACAGCCAGGACATGGCACGGGCGCGGTTCTTGTGCTGCGAGCGCTCCTCCTGGCATTCGACCACGATACCGGTGGGCAAGTGGGTGATGCGGATCGCCGAGTCGGTCTTGTTGACGTGCTGGCCGCCGGCACCGGAGGCACGGTAGGTATCCACGCGCAGGTCGGCCGGGTTGATTTCGATGGCAGCCTGCTCGTCCGGCTCGGGTAGCACCGCCACCGTGCACGCGGAAGTGTGGACACGGCCTTGGGACTCGGTCTCGGGCACACGCTGAACCCGATGTGCACCGGACTCGAACTTGAGCTTGCCGTAGACGTTCTCGCCCTCGACGCGGGCAATGATTTCCTTGTAGCCGCCGTGCTCGCCTTCGTTCTCGGACAAGATCTCCAGGCGCCAGCCGCGCTTTTCGGCGTAGCGCGAGTACATGCGGAACAGGTCACCAGAGAAAATGGCTGCCTCGTCGCCCCCCGTACCGGCGCGGATTTCGAGAAACACGTTGCGGCCGTCGTTGGGGTCTTTGGGCAGCAGCATGCGCTGCAGCTGCGCCTCCAGCGTCAGCAGTTGCTCCTTGGCTTCACGCACCTCTTCCACGGCCATTTCACGCAGGTCCGGGTCACTGTCCTTGAGCAGCGCCTGGGCGCCTTCGAGGTCGTCCTGGACTTTACGCCACTCTTTATAGGCAGCGTAAACCGGCTCGACCTCGGCATACTCACGGGAGTAGGCGCGAAAACGCGTCTGGTCGGAAATAACCTCGGCGTCACCGAGCAGGGCGGTGAGTTCTTCAAAACGGTCCTGGAGGATTTCCAGTTTGTTCAGCAGCGACGCTTTCATTGCGGGGATTTGTCCGTGGAGCCCTCGTTGAGGGCAAAGAGTTCCTGGGCCATGGCCAGCGCATCGAGGCGGCCCTCGGCCGAGAGCTTTTTCAACTGCACGCTGGGCGCATGCAGGAGTTTGTTGGTCAGGCCCCGGGCCAGTTGGGCCAGCACGTCTTCGGGGTTGCCGCCATTGGCCAGCAGGCGCAAGGCCTTTTGCAGTTCTTCGTCGCGAAGGCGCTCACTTTGCTGGCGATAGGCCCTGAGCACGTCCACCGCAGCCAGTTCGCGCAGGCGCAGCATGAAGTCTTCGGCGCCCACGGATACCAGCTCTTCGGCCGCCTGGGCCGCGCCCTGGCGGCTCTTGAGGTTTTCCGCCACTACATCGTGCAGGTCGTCGACGGTGTACAGGTAGACGTCGTCCAGCTCGCCGACTTCGGTTTCGATATCGCGAGGGACAGCGATGTCGACCATGAAGATCGGCTTGTGTCGGCGCTGTTTCAGTGCGCTCTCGACCGCGCCCTTGCCCAGGATCGGCAACTGACTGGCGGTGGAGCTGATCACGATGTCGCTGTTGGCCAGTTCCTGTGGGATGTCTGCCAGCAGCACGGCATGCGCACCGAACTGCTCAGCCAGGATGCTGGCGCGTTCCAGAGTACGGTTGGCCACCACGATACGGCGTACGCCCTGCTCGTGCAGGTGGCGGGCGACCAGCGTGATGGTTTCGCCGGCACCGATCAGCAGGGCCTGGCTACGGCCCAGGTCGGCAAAAATCTGCTTGGCCAGGCTGACTGCGGCGAACGCAACCGAAACCGGGTTTTCACCGATGGCGGTGTCGGTACGCACCTGCTTGGCGGCGCTGAAGGTGGCCTGGAACAGGCGCCCGAGCAACGGCCCGACGGTACCGGCTTCGCGGGCCACGGCGTAGGCGGACTTCATCTGGCCCAGGATCTGAGGCTCGCCGAGAACCAGCGAGTCCAGGCCCGAGGCCACGCGCATCATATGCTTCACGGCCTCGTGCTCTTCATGCACGTAGGCGCTGGCGCGCAGCTCGTCGAGGCTGAGGCGGTGATAGTCGGCCAGCCACTGCAGCACGGCGTCGGCGGACAGGTGGTCCTGCTCTATATAGAGCTCACTGCGGTTGCAGGTCGACAGGATCGCCGCCTCGCGGCTGGACGTCAGTCGGCAGAGCTGCTGCAGGGCGTCTACCAGCTGCTCTGGGGTAAACGCCACGCGCTCGCGTACGTCTACCGAGGCAGTCTTATGGTTGATACCAAGTGCAAGAAAGGCCATGCAAGGTCGCTGGTTGTGACGGGAAGCCGATAATTGTCCTCTTTCGCAGGTTTTAGAACAACCACCGTTCGCTATTGTGCTGATAGCGCTGCGGCTATCGCCGCTCGCGGGCCAGCATCAGCGTTGATTTCAGGTTTCACTCCCGCTTTTGATCTTCGCGACTTCAGGAGGCCGGAGAGAGGGGCCCCCGGAGCGCAGCGCAGGGGGCGGATGATGGGAGCGCAGCGTTTTTTGGTGGGCTTGCCCCGGAGGGTGTCAGAAATTTTGTGTTCGGGCATAACATGAGTCAGCGTCGCCATCGCAAATGACGGTTCGCCGAGTCAAAACAGACCACTTCGCTTCTTGCTTCTTGCTTCTTGCTTCTTGGATGTGAGCATCCACATCAAGTAGGTATTCATTCGCGAAGGTGGCGCGTAGTCACCTTTCCGCCCTTCCGGCGGGTTACTTTGGTCGTGGCCAAAGTAACCAAAACCGTCGGCTCCCATCATCCGGCCCCTACGCTGCGCTCCGGGGTCCCCTCGCTCCGGACTTGCTCCCGGGAGGACCGCGCTGCAGGCCCCATCCTGGGGCCCAGCGCTTGACGGGCATCCATGCCCGTCACCTCCCTCCGCAAGCCCTGCGCTCGGCCTCCTGAAGTCGCAATCTGCGTCGCCTGAACTGCCGCGCGCTCAGAAGCAAAAGCCAAGAGCAAGAGCAACGGCGTTCTTCCAGGTATACCAGGCCGAGGGCAGCCTTGCCGGCGATATCCTTATCCAGATGACCGGGCAGAATCTCACCGAATGCATCGGCGGTGCCGGCCGATCACAGAGCTCGCTTTTCGCTTTTGATCTGGCTTCTAAGCGCGCGGTAGTCCAAGCGACGCAGATTGCGACTTCAGGAGGCCGAGTGCAGGGCTTGCGGAGGGAGATGACGGGCATGGATGCCCGTCAAGCGCTGAGGCCCCATGGATGGGGCCTGCAGCGCGTGCTCCCGGGAGCAAGGCCGGAGCGAGGGGACCCCGGAGCGCAGCGTAGGGGCCGGATGATGGGAGCCAACGGTTTTTGGTTCCTTTTTGCCACGACAAAAAGGGACCCGCCGTAAGGGCGGAAAGGTGAATTGGCGTCGCCATCGCAAACGGACTGTACGCCTGATCAAAACCGCCGCTTAAGCTTTTGGGCTTTTGGGTTGTGCTTTCACATCGAGTAGACATTCATTCACGATATAGGCACCAAGTCACCTTTCCGCCCTTCCGGCGGGTTACTTTGGTCGTGGCCAAAGTAACCAAAACCGTCGGCTCCCATCATCCGGCCCCTACGCTGCGCTCCGGGGTCCCCTCGCTCCAGGCTTGCTCCCGGGAGGACCGCGCTGCAGGCCCCATCCTGGGGCCCAGCGCTTGACGGGCATCCATGCCCGTCACCTCCCTCCGCAATCCCTGCGCTCGGCCTCCTGAAGTCGCAATCTGCGTCGCCTGAACTATCGCGCGCTTAGAAGCAAAAGCAAGAGCAAAGTGGAAAAACCGTAATGCATGGTTCATTCAAGAAAGGCACGCTCGATAGCCTGCTGGTCGCGAAATTGGCCGGCCAGTTTGAATATCGCCCAGGCCAACTAAGCCGACCAAAGCGAGAAAACTCCTAAATATTTCCAGAGGACTTATCCACAAGCTTGTAGCCCATTTCCCAAATATATGCCCAGCTGTTGCCCTCCCCCCTTTCCGCGCCTAGCCTTGCCAATCACTGACGGGGCAAGTCCCGTCGTCACATCAATATTCCGTACCCACATCCTTGCCAAGGAGCGGTAAACATGGCTTTTGACGCGTATTTGCAAATCAGCGATATCCCAGGCGAAGCCTTGGACGAAAAGTACAGCAAGTGGATTGAAGTGACCGGTTATGACTTCGGTGTAAGCCAAAGCACCTCCGCCACCGCAAGCTCCGCCGGCGGCGCCAGCTCTGGCCGCACCGCAGCCAGCAACTTCACCTTCACCAAGTTTCTCGACAGCGCCAGTTGCAAACTGATGGAGGCCAGTTGTGCAGGCCAGCATTTCAAGGAAGTGAAACTCGCGCTGTGCCGCGCGGGCGGTGACAAGCTCAAGTATTACGAAATCATTCTCGAAGAAGTGATCATCGCCGACTACACCCAGAGCGCCGCCGATGGCGTGCCGATCGAGGTGGTTCAGCTCGACTACGGCCGAATCAAGACCACCTATACCCAGCAAAAACGCACCGACGGCTCCGGCGGCGGCAACATTGCTGGCGGGTGGGACCGGATCGGTAACAAGAAGTACGCATGAGGGGTCGCCATGTCTGAAGCCCGTGCGTTCATCAACCCCAGGATGCAAAACTACCACACGCTCAAGGCCAGTCTCGCGCTGACCCGGCACTCGGCCAGCAAGTTTGACATCCTCAATTCGCACATTTTCAACAGCGTGGTCAGAGGCGGCGAACTGGTGATCGTCGGTGACTGGTCCACGCCTTCCTGCACCAGTCAGGAGGCGTATCTGATGTCGAAAGCTGCCGTGACCCATATGGGGCTGATGCGCAGCGGGCAAGGTGCCGATGAGTTTTTTCTGGAGAATTTCGAACTGTTGAAGAGCTTGCTCGCCCACGCGTCAATGGGTGCAGGCGTGGTTAGCGATGGCTTGAGCAAGCATCTGAAAGCAATTGAGGGCACATTGCTGGAAATCGAGAAATTGCACAGGGAGCATCTGGGCTCAGGGACGCTCAATGCCCGCGACCAGTTTTATGCCAAGCGTGCGGCACTGTTCTCGAAACTTGACGAACAGTTGGGCCAGCTGGCGGGGTTCGGCGCTGGATTGCGCAACAAGGGATCGATCAAGAGGACACTGGCCATTTCTACGAAAAGCTATTTGCACACGGGTGAAATTGCGGGGTATGCGGATAAGGTTGCCGGGGTGGGCAAGGCTGCCAACCTGATCAAAAAAGGAACCTATATTGGCATAGCGCTTGACGTAGCAGCGACGGGGCTAGAGATTCGCCAGGCTTGTATTCTGGGCAGAGAAAGCGAATGCCAGCGAGCTGCATATGTAAACTCTGCATCATTAGCTGGAGGTCTGGCTGGTAGCGCTGTAGGCGGTTACCTAGGAGGGAGTATTGTTGCACCCGCAGTATGTGCGGCACTAGGAGTAGGGACTGCCGGACTAGGGGCACTCACCTGCGCGGTCATCGGTGGCGCTGCCGGGGCGAAGTTAGCCGGTGATTTCGCAGGAGAAAAAGGCGAGGTATTAGGTGACTTCTTGTATCACGAGCTCTCAAAATGACTAACATAGAGCCAGGACTGATCGCACTGATCCTGATTACAGCAATGCTAATTGCCGCTAGCGCGCAAATTATTATTTCACACAAATACACCGAGCATTTTGAATCTTTCCTGCCCACCTCTCGCCTCGTATCTGACAACATCAAAAATTACCAGCACGCCGGACTCTTGGGCAAAACAATAAGAACCGGTCAGATTGCAACACTGTTGGCCCTACCCAAAATCTTTATTTACAGGGGTTACGCTGATATTGAGGAAATAAAAAATTTCCCCCTCCGCGAAAAGCGCATTTTGTTAACCCTATGGGTTATTCACATCACCTTGTTCATTGCACTGATGCTGTCGCATTATCTATGACTTCATGCCGATACGACTTGCCCCGAATCGAAACCTGACAGTCTCTAGGAGTGGTGTTCGCCATTCTTATCACCGCGATCTTCATATCCATGTCGATAACCCTATATTTACCCCATCGCCTGACTGAACACATTGAGTCAATGCTACCCAATTGCAAGTTAATCAGTGAGAGCAGAAAAACATATGCCGGACTTGGCTTTACCGGGAAAGTTTTTTGATTCGGAACAATATCTTTAATGCTAACCTTCCCGAAAGCCTATGCTCGCAAAGGCTTAATAGATACCAAAGAAGCAAACCAATTACCAAGCCACACGAAGAAATTACTCAGCAGACTCGTCATTGTGTGCCTAGCGCTTTTTCTCGCACTGTTACTCTTTAGGGAATCTCCGAACAAGCCTTCAGTTATGCGAGAATCCCCGCAACACCTGATCCGAGCCGCCCATGAGCCAGATGAGCTTTTCCGACTTTGAGTACGCCGGCAAGCGCAAGCAAACCCGCCGAGAGCGCTTCCTCGCCGAAATGGATCAGGTGGTGCCCTGGGCAGGCCTGCTGGAGCTGATCGAACCGTTCTACCCCAAGGCCGGCGGCGGTAGAAAACCCTATCCTCTGGAAACCATGCTGCGCATCCATCTGTTGCAGAACTGGTTCTCCCTGAGCGACCCGGCCATGGAGGAAGCGCTCTACGAAATCACGCCCATGCGCCAGTTCGCACGCCTGACGCTGAGCGCGCCAATCCCCGAAGACACCACGATCATGAACTTCCGGCACTTGCTGGAGAAGCATCAGCTCGCACCGGCAATCCTTGCGGTCATCAATGGTTATCTGCAGGAAAAAGGCCTGTCGCTGCGCCAAGGCACCATCGTCGATGCCACCATTATTCATGCCCCCAGCTCGACCAAAAATAAAGAAGGCAAGCGTGATCCCGAGATGCACCAGACCAAGAAAGGCGGTCAGTATTTCTTCGGGATGAAGGCGCACATCGGTGCCGATGTCGAGTCCGGCCTGGTGCATCACGTCCATGGCACCGCTGCCAATGTGGCCGATGTCACGCAGGTGGCTGAACTGCTGCATGGCGAAGAAAACGCCGTGTATGCAGATGCCGGTTACACCGGTGTCGAAAGGCGCGAAGAGCATGAAAATCGGGGGGTGATCTGGCAGATTGCAGCGCGTCGCAGCACCTATTCCAAGCTGAACCAGCGCAGCGTACTGTACAAAGCCAAGCGCAAGATCGAGTTCTGCAAGGCTCAGACACGGGCCAAGGTCGAGCATCCGTTTCGCGTGATCAAGCGGCAGTTTGGTTACGTGAAAATACGTTTTCGTGGGCTGATGAAAAACACGGCTCAGTTGACCACGCTGTTCGCCCTGGCAAACCTGTGGAGGGTTCGAAAACAGCTCATGGGTATGGGTGAGGTTCGCGTTTAACACGGAGAACCGGTCGAAAAAGCTCTCCGTACATGATTTTTCGGTCACTTTTCGTCCAATGACGCTGTAGGTGCCTGGAAAATTGCAACTTGCCGCGGCTGCACGACAAGTTGATCGGAGCATCCTTAGGGCATTCCTATATGTTGCCGATCATTACCAAACCCTTTGAAAGCAGCGCCAAACCTCAAGCACAAGCCCCAGCGAACCTCTCCCCCACCCCGCTGTCCCACTCTGCACCACCCAGCCTGTAAACCACGACCTTCGCAGGTGGGTTTGCCTCCGCGCTTGTGTCATCATGCTCCGACCGCCGGTGAGTCCTCCTATAAGCCTTTCTATGAACAAACCATACGCATTGCTGCTTGCCTTCGCCCTGCTACAGGGCTGCCAAAGCCTGGCCCCGCAAAAGGCCGAGCCTCCCGTCGCCGAAGCTGGCAAGGGCGAGGCGGAAAAGCCCGTGGTGTATGGTTCGTTCAAGCAGGACACACTCTATAGCCTGTTGGTGGCAGAGCTGGCCGGCCAGCGCAACCGTTTCGACATCGCCCTGGCCAACTACACCGATCAGGCGGCAAAAACCCAGGATCCTGGGGTTTCCGAGCGTGCCTACCGCATTGCCGAGTACCTCGGCGCCGACGAGCCGTCACTGGAGAACGCGCTGGTCTGGGCGCGCAACGACCCGCAGAACCTCGACGCACAGCGCGCCGCCGCCATCCAGCTGGCCCGCGCCGGTCGCTATGACGAGTCCATGACCTACATGGAAAAGGTACTGCAGGGCAAGGGCGACACCCACTTCGACTTCCTCGCCCTGTCTGCAGCCGAAACCGACCAGAGCACCCGCGACGGCCTGCTACATAGTTTCGAACGCTTGCTGGTGAAATACCCCGACAACGGCCAGCTGATATTCGGCAAGGCCTTGTTGCTGAACCAGGACGGCAAGACAGAAGAAGCCCTGAAACTGCTCGAGTCGCACCCAGCACAAAACGGCGAGGTCGCTCCGATCCTGCTGCGTGCCCGGCTGCTGCAGGCCCTGGACCGTGGTCCGGAAGCCCTGCCACTGCTGCGTGGGGCAATTCGCGACAACCCGGACGACAAACGCCTGCGCCTGACCTACGCTCGCACCCTGGTCGAACAGGACCGTATCGCCGAAGCCAAAGGCGAATTCATCAGCCTGGTCCAGCAATACCCCGATGATGACGAACTGCGCTACTCGCTGGCGCTGGTGTGCCTTGAGAACAAAGACTGGGATGAAGCCGAAGGCTACTTGCAGGAGTTGGTCGAGCGAGACAGCAACGTCGACGCTGCGCACCTGAACCTGGGCCGCATCCAAGAGGAGCGCCACGACCCTGCTGGCGCTCTGCGTGAATACGCCCTGGTCGGCCCAGGCCCAGACTACCTGCCGGCACAGCTGCGCCAGGCCGACATCCTGATCGCCAACGGCCGCAGCAGTGATGCCTCGCGCCTGCTCGCCGAAGCACGCGAAGCCCAGCCAGACTACGCCATCCAGCTATTCCTGATCGAATCGGAAAGCTATAGCAACAACAACAAGGACGCCCAGGCCAACCAGGTGCTGCAGCAAGCCATCCAGCGCTACCCGGACGACCTCAACCTGCTTTACACCCGCGCCATGCTGGCCGAGAAGCGCAACGATCTGACGCAGATGGAAAAAGACCTGCGCGCCATCATCGCCCGCGAGCCAGAAAACGCCATGGCCCTAAACGCCCTGGGCTACACCCTGGCCGACCGTACCACCCGCTATGCCGAAGCCAAGGCGCTGATCGACAAGGCCCACCAACTGACCCCCGATGACCCGGCAGTGCTCGACAGCCTGGGTTGGGTCAACTATCGCCTGGGCAACCTCGACGTAGCTGAAACCTACCTGCGCCAGGCCTTTGCCAACTTCCCCGACCACGAAGTGGCCGCCCACCTGGGCGAAGTGCTGTGGGCCAACGGCAAGCGCCGCGAAGCTCGTCATGTATGGGCCAAGGGCTTCGAAGCCCAGGCCGACAGCCCTATCCTGCGCAAGACCCTTTTACGCCTGACCGGATCCGAGACTCTTTAACGCCATGTTCCTGCGCCATTGCATCACCTTTACCTTGATCGCCCTGCTGGCCGGCTGTGCCGGCTTCGGTAGCCGAGAGGCCCTGCAGGGCCACGGCGACCCGCAACAGTGGCGCGTCCATAAAGAGCAACTGAGCAACCTTGATGGCTGGCAGATCAGCGGCAAGGTCGGCATCCGTGCCCCGCGCGACTCTGGCAGCGGCACGCTGTTCTGGCTGCAACGCCAGGACTACTATGATATTCGCCTGGCCGGCCCACTGGGCCGTGGCGCCGCACGCCTGACCGGCCGCCCGGGTGGCGTCGTGCTGGAGGTGGCCAACCAGGGCCGCTACGAAGCTGCCAGCCCTGAAGCGCTGCTGGAAGAGCAACTGGGCTGGCAACTGCCGGTGTCGCACCTTGTCTGGTGGGTTCGCGGCCTGCCCGCTCCCGACAGCAAGAGCAAGCTGACCCTGGACGGCGACAGCCGCCTGGCCAGCCTGGACCAGGATGGCTGGCAGGTGCAGTACCTGAGCTACACCGAACAGAACGGCTACTGGTTGCCCGAGCGCCTGAAGCTGCACGGCAAGGACCTGGACGTAACCCTGGTGGTCAAGGACTGGCAGCCACGCCAGCTGGGGCACTGATCCCATGCACAAGCTCACCCTGCCCGCCCCGGCCAAGCTCAACCTGTGGCTGCACATCATCGGCCGCCGCGCGGACGGTTACCACGAGCTGGAAACGGTGTTCCAGTTTCTCGACCACGGCGACGAACTGAGCTTCGCCCTGCGTGACGATGGCGTGATCCACTTGCACACCGAGATCGAGGCAGTCCCCCACGACAGCAACCTGATCGTGCGGGCCGCGCGTATGTTGCAGGCACAATCGGGCACCCCCCTCGGCGCCGACATCTGGCTGACCAAGGTGCTGCCCATGGGTGGTGGCATCGGCGGCGGCAGCTCGGACGCCGCGACCACCCTGCTGGCGCTCGCCCACCTGTGGCAACTGGACTGGGACGAAGACCGCCTGGCCGCACTGGGTCTGCGCCTGGGCGCCGATGTGCCGGTGTTCGTACGCGGCCATGCGGCGTTCGCGCAAGGTGTAGGGGAGCAACTGACTCCGGTCGACCCGATCGAACCTTGGTATGTCGTGCTGGTGCCGCAAGTGTCTGTCAGCACAGTAGAAATTTTTTCACATCCGCAGTTGACACGTGATTCACTCCCCCTTAAGATGCGCCCCGTTCCCGAGGGAAACAGTCGAAATGACTGCCAACCGGTGGTAGAGCAGAATTACCCTGAAGTTCGCAATGCGTTGAATTTACTGGGAAAGTTCACTGAGGCTCGACTAACCGGCACTGGAAGTTGTGTGTTTGGGGCCTTCCCAAGCAAAGCCGAAGCTGATAAAGTTCTGGCCCTTCTTTCAGCGACCCAAACAGGGTTTGTGGCGAAAGGAAGCAATATTTCGATGTTGCATCGCAAGCTGCAAAGTCTGGTCAAGAAGTCGAGCGCATGAGCGTTCGCAGCAACAGATACAGGGGCGTCGCCAAGCGGTAAGGCAGCAGGTTTTGATCCTGCCATGCGTTGGTTCGAATCCAGCCGCCCCTGCCATTTTCCTTATACTCATCCAGGTATACCCTCAGCCTTCAGGTACTGCGCGTGTCCAAGATGATGGTCTTTACGGGGAACGCTAACCCCGATCTGGCTCGGCGTGTCGTACGTCAGCTGCATATCCCTCTCGGTGACGTCTCTGTCGGTAAATTCTCCGACGGCGAGATCAGTACTGAGATCAATGAAAATGTTCGCGGTAAAGACGTTTTCATTATTCAGCCGACCTGCGCTCCGACCAACGATAACCTGATGGAACTGGTAGTGATGGCCGACGCCTTCCGCCGCTCCTCAGCATCCCGAATCACCGCCGTGATTCCTTACTTCGGATATGCCCGCCAGGACCGCCGTCCGCGTTCGGCACGTGTAGCCATCAGCGCCAAAGTTGTTGCTGACATGCTCACTGTCGTAGGTATCGACCGTGTACTCACCGTCGACCTGCACGCTGACCAGATCCAAGGCTTCTTCGATATCCCCGTCGACAACATCTACGGCTCGCCCGTACTGGTTGACGACATCGAAGACCAGCGTTTCGAGAACCTGATGATCGTCTCCCCGGACATCGGTGGTGTCGTGCGCGCACGCGCTGTCGCCAAGTCCCTGGGCGTCGATCTGGGTATCATCGACAAACGCCGCGAAAAGGCTAACCACTCCGAGGTTATGCACATCATCGGCGACGTCGAAGGGCGCACCTGCATCCTGGTAGACGACATGGTCGACACCGCCGGCACCCTGTGCCACGCGGCCAAAGCCCTGAAAGAGCACGGCGCTGCCAAGGTTTACGCCTACTGCACGCACCCTGTTTTGTCGGGCCGCGCGATCGAGAACATCGAGAAGTCGGTACTGGACGAGCTGGTGGTGACCAACACCGTTCCGCTGTCCGCCGCTGCTCAAGCCTGTGACCGTATCCGTCAGCTGGATATCGCACCGGTTGTCGCTGAAGCGGTACGCCGCATCAGCAACGAAGAATCGATCAGCGCGATGTTCCGCTAAGCGGGACACGTGTTGATATGAAGCGCCCCGCCCCAACCTGTGTTGGGGCGGGGCTTTTTTGCCATCCCCGTTGGCGCTGGTCGCAAACGCCCTCGGGGGGCTATTTTGGAGAAACAAAATGACTGATTTTATTCTGAACGCCCAAGCGCGTACTGACCTGGGGAAAGGTGCGAGCCGCCGCCTGCGTCACTCGCTGAGCATCCCAGCCGTTGTTTACGGTGGTGGTAAAGAAGCTCAATCCCTGACCATCCTGGCCAAGGAAATCACCAAGCTGTTCGAAAACGAAGCTGCCTTCAGCCACGTTATCGAGCTGAACGTTGACGGTGTTAAGCAGAACGTCATCATCAAGGCCATGCAGCGCCACCCAGCCAAGCAGTTCATCATGCACGCTGACTTCGTCCGCGTCGTTGCTGGCCAGAAACTGACCGCCAAGGTTCCGGTTCACTTCATCAACGAAGAAGCCCCGGCCAAGAAAGGCGGCGAGATCTCCCACGTTGAGTCCGAGATCGAAGTTTCCTGCGAAGCCAAAGACCTGCCTGAGTTCATCGAAGTTGACCTGGCCAACGCCGAAATCGGCACCATCATCCACCTGTCGGACCTGAAAGCTCCGAAAGGCGTAGAGTTCGTCGCTCTGGCCCACGGTGATGACAAAGCTGTTGCCAACGTTCACGCTCCACGCGTTGCTCCAGAAGCAGAAGGCGCTGCCGAGTAATCCACTCGCACGCCGGCGTTGATCGGGTTACAGTGCCGCGCGCACTGTAACCCACCAACTCCAAGGAAGAGCCCCTGACGTGACCGCCATCCAGTTGATCGTCGGCCTGGGTAACCCCGGCCCCGAATACGAACAGACCCGGCATAACGCAGGGGCTCTTTTCGTTGAACGCCTTGCCAGCGCCCAGCGTGTTTCGCTGACCGCTGACAAAAAGTATTTCGGCCTGACGGCTAAATTCAGCCATCAGGGCAACGACGTTCGTTTGTTGATCCCCACCACCTACATGAACCGCAGCGGCCAGTCCGTAGCGGCCTTGGCCAATTTCTTCCGCATCAAGCCGGAAGCGATACTGGTGGCACACGACGAACTCGATCTGCCCCCGGGCGTTGCCAAGCTCAAGCGCGGCGGCGGCCATGGTGGGCACAACGGCCTGCGCGACATCATCGCGCAGCTCGGCAACCAGAACGACTTCCACCGCCTGCGGCTTGGCATCGGCCACCCGGGTGACGCCAAACTGGTATCCAACTTCGTCCTGGGCCGCGCGCCGCGCGCCGAGCAGGAGAAGCTCGACGCCAGCATCGATTTTGCCCTCGGCGTGCTGCCGGACGTGCTTGCCGGCGATTTCGCCAAGGCGATGCGTGAGCTGCACAGCCAGAAGGCCTGATTTCCTTTAGAGAGGGGAATACCCATGGGTTTCAATTGCGGCATCGTCGGCCTGCCCAACGTCGGCAAGTCCACCCTGTTCAACGCCCTGACCAAGTCTGGCATCGCGGCGGAGAATTTCCCTTTCTGCACCATCGAGCCGAACAGCGGCATCGTGCCTATGCCCGACGCTCGCCTGGCTGCGCTGGCTGAAATCGTCAAGCCAAACCGCATCCTGCCGACCACCATGGAATTCGTCGACATCGCCGGCCTGGTTGCCGGTGCCTCGAAAGGCGAAGGCCTGGGCAACAAGTTCCTCGCCAACATCCGCGAGACCGATGCCATTGCCCACGTGGTGCGCTGCTTCGAAGACGAGAACGTGATCCACGTTTCCAACAGCGTCGACCCCAAGCGTGACATCGAGATCATCGACCTCGAACTGATCTTCGCCGACCTCGACAGCTGCGAAAAGCAACTGCAGAAGGTAGCCCGCAACGCCAAGGGCGGCGACAAGGATGCCTTGGCGCAAAAGGCCATTCTGGAAAAGCTGATCCCGCACTTTACCGAAGGCAAGCCTGCACGCAGCCTGATGAAGCACATGGCTGACGACGAAAAGGCCGTCATCCGTGGCTTCCACTTGCTGACCAGCAAACCGGTGATGTACATCGCCAACGTGGCCGAAGACGGCTTCGACAACAACCCGCACCTGGACGTGGTCAAGGCCATTGCCGAGGAAGAAGGCGCGGTAGTGGTGCCGGTGTGCAACAAGATCGAAGCAGAAATCGCCGAGCTGGAAGACGGTGAAGAGAAGGACATGTTCCTCGAGGCCCTGGGCCTGGAAGAGCCTGGCCTGAACCGCGTGATCCGCGCCGGTTACGAACTGCTGAACCTGCAGACCTACTTCACTGCCGGCGTGCAGGAAGTACGTGCCTGGACCGTACGCGTCGGTGCCACTGCCCCGCAGGCAGCCGGCGTCATCCACACCGACTTCGAAAAAGGCTTCATCCGCGCTGAAGTGGTGGCCTATGACGACTTCATCCAGTTCAAGGGTGAAGCCGGTGCCAAGGAAGCCGGTAAGTGGCGTCTGGAAGGCAAGGATTACATCGTCAAAGACGGCGACGTGATGCACTTCCGCTTCAACGTCTAAACAGCAATTTGTATTTCACCGGACCTTACCGGACACAGAACCCCTTGAGAAATGAAGCCTCAAGGGGTTTTTCTTTTCCGAAAAGGTCCGACAAGAATCTATACGATCCGCATATTTACCGGGTACGCTACCGGGTATCGAAAAATTCACCTACCCATATAACCGGGTATAACAGGATTGAGCAGCCATGCCGCTTACCGATACCGAGTGCCGTACCGCCAAGCCCAAGGAAAAGCCCTACAAGCTCACAGATGGCAATGGCCTTTACCTTGAGGTGAAGCCTAACGGGGTTAAGGCATGGCGCTATCGGTTCGAGCTGAACGACGGAACCGGCAGGAAGGAAAGCGTGTTCGCGATTGGGGACTATGTAATCGCGCCCAAAGGGGAATCACCCGAGCACGCCGAAGAGCGCCGCAAAGGGCGCCGCTTCACTCTTGCGGAGGCACGCGATGAGCGCGTGAAAGCCCGCGCCCTAGTCATACAGGGCATCAATCCCGCGCACCACCGGCAACAGGAGCGGGTGAAGCGCGACCACGAGAAGGCCATTACGTTTGAAGCCGTCGCCAAAGAGTGGCTTTCACTGAAGGACTGGGAGGAGATCACCAAGTCCAGACGACTCAACATGCTTGAACGCGTCGTTTTTCCCAAAATAGGCGATCTGCCGATTAAGGCCATCACCCCCGTGCACATTCTGGAAGTGCTCAGAGCAGCTACTCAAGACAATGGCCCATCTGTTGCCCAGGAAGCCAAGCGGAGCATGTCCGGAGTTTTCGAGCTGGCAATTTCCACGCTGCGAGCCAGCACCGACCCGGTACACCCCGTTCGAAAAGCCCTGCCAGCTAACAAGACTCAGCACAAACGCCCTCTCTCCACCGAAGAAATTGGCCAACTGTTACGCGATGTCGAATCTCACGGCGGGCGCCATGAGACCCTCTGCGCTTTCCAGCTCATGTGGCTGACTCTTTGCCGCCCCAATGAAGCTGTAGAGGCTCAATGGGCAGAGTTTGACCTGGAGAAGGCGCTTTGGCGCATTCCCGCCGAACGGATGAAAAAGCGCAAAGATCACACAGTGCCACTGCCGCGACAGGCAGTCGAAATACTGCGAGGCCTGCATTCCATAACAGGAAAATACACCCACGTATTTCCTCACCGCGACGTACGCACCCGCCCAATGGTTGCGGCCTCATTCCGCCAGATGCTCAACACACTTGGCTGGGGAGGTAAATACAGCCCGCATGCCACGAGGACAACGGGCAGCACCAGACTCAATGAGATGGGCTATTCAGCAGACTGGATCGAAAGACAGCTCGCCCATACCGAGCAAAACGCTGTCCGCCGCACCTACAACCATGCCGAGTATTTGAGTGATCGAGCCATGATGATGCAGAGATGGGCGGACATGCTGGACAGCTGGAAAAAGGAAAAGCCCTTAGGCTGACTTGAAAGACACGTCCCTGACCACTTTTACACCTTTGGGCTTTTTAACCATATCAGAATCATTAACATCGCCCCCCTCATTGCCTAGGGTAAAGGACACTACCCAAACAAACTGACCGAACTCCGACTCAGCTGTGAAGGTTACTGACCACTCCTCCGAGTCATCTTTATTTTTCAGACCTGATTGCTTTTCCAGATCCCCTTGGGACAGCTGGCTGGCAGAAACTTGATGTTCAACGCCGTTCATCTCGAAAACGAGTTGACCTACTGGCTTAACTTGCATAGCTCCTCCCATGTCAAAGCAGAGGACTATAAACGAGCCGCTTAGCTGGCACTACTGAGTTAAGCGCAGACGTCCGATGATGGCTTGGTGGAGCGAACACATCCAGCAAGCAGCTACCGGCAACCTTTCAATGTCGGCCATCAAGGAAAATCGGGACAGAAAGGTCGTATCGATACGCTAACCCCTGTCGAACAAACAGAGTGGAGGACTTGGCCAAGGTGATACACACCCGTCGCATGAATGGACGCATGGTCCCGCAACACCCGATATGAACAGGCCACCCGTAGAGGTGGCCTATTCACTTTTAACTCTCGAAGGGCTTTGGATCCCGAACAACGTGCTTTTCCAATCGCCCGTTGATCAAGGCAAACAGCGCCTCGAATTGCCCAAGGCTTTGCTCTGGCAGCACATTTTCCGGTTCCGTCGCCATTTTCTTGAGAAACAGTCGTGTTGGTCGAGTCTTATGGAAAGGGATTTCAAGATCTGCAAGGCCCGCTTCAATGCGCTTGGCGATGCGCGGGATATTGGCATTTAACTTCAACTCCTTCCCGTTCAGCTCTTTGTTATAGCTCTCTCGCACAAGAGCCTCGTAGACCGCCGGATCGAGCAAGTCCTCGATATCTGCTTCGTTCGGTTGGGGCGAGAACGCTTCCGATACGAATACGACGTTCTGGTCACGGATAAGCTTCGCCTTGAGGAGCTCGTCCTTGGTCACCTTAGAGTCACGCTCGGTGTCGAGAAGAACCAAAACGTTGAGTGCTTCCGAAGTCAGCAACGCAACCATGTAAGAGACCTTCTGCGCGCCTCCTGCTGGAGTCATTGTGAGAGCGGTACTCAGTGCAGTTCTTCCCTTCTCGGACGCATAGCCGCTGACGGCGCTCAGGATCCAGAAGTCTGTAACTCCCTCGACAACAAGATTGTTGGGGCCGACAAAGAGGCTCTGAGCTAGGTCATAGCCTAGCGCCGCCTGGAGCGGAAACAACGTCCTAGCATCTCCCGTAGGGTCGTTCGTGACTGTGGTGCCGACTTCCTCCGCAATGTTAACGGTACGGACTGAGTCCAGCGCATGCGTCGGCACCATGAAGGGCGAATGCGTGGAGTAAAGAATCTGATTGGTGAAATCCACTTCCAGATGATGGAGGAGATCTGATTGGGACTTGGCATGCAGGTACAGGCCGGGCTCATCTAGCAGGAGTACCGCGTTCTCCGCATGGCCTCCGTCTGTATCAGCCGAAAACGTGATGTAGAAAGCGAAGAACCATTGAAAGCCTCGGCTCCTGTCGTTGAGATTTACTTCAACGTCGTATGTGCTCGTTGGATCAGAGATGATTGTGTCGATGTGTTGGCCATCAAGGTTGAAACGAATCTTAAGCGCGCGATCTTTCCACAGTCGTTTAATCTCGCCGGTGACAACAGCACTAGCACGGTTCGCGAGTTGATTCCGGGTTTCGTGATCGTTTTGCCCATGAAGCTTCTGAAGCTCTTCGGGATTGAGACCTGCAACCTTGCACAGTTTCTCAAAGTTCTGGTCCGAGTCCTCAAGCCGCCCCTGAGACTTCCGCTGGATGTAGGCGGAGATGTCTTGATGGCCATCAAGTTCTGGGTACTCATCGACATAGATGAATTTTGGAATTGCGCCAACAGCCCAGTCACGAGCCTTCTGCTGGGCAGCCTTATCGCCCACGATGCTCTCAGCCAGCTCCTCAAGCTCGGAGAGCACCTCCTCCTGCTTGTCAGTCAAATCAGCATCAGCACCAGCCAACGCAGTCCGTAAAGCCTTCGCCGCCGCCACAGTCTGGCTGGCCCATATATCACGCTGCCTCGTGGCAGATGCAGCAGTCTCGAAGGCATCGGCTGCCGCATCCAATGCACCAGGCGTTTCCTGCTTCTGCGCCGCAGCGCGCACTGCCGCAGCTACCTTTCTGACCTTGCCTTTGATGTCCGTTTCGTCGAAGGGAATCGCCTTGAGCTCGGGAAATCTCACCGTCCTAGACTTGCCATAGCTGCGCCCGATGACGACCTGGGACACCTCCGTGGCTCGCGGAAGAAGCTCAAGCAGAGCCTCTTTGTCCTCATCGTCTAACATCCATGTCGTTGACAGAACGGGCGTATCGTCTGTGCACTCCTCTAGGCGCCTGTGCCGGGGAAAATCCTTGATGGGTCTCAAAGCTTCAAACCCTGCAATCGGGTTTAGACTGTGCAACGCACGAAGCAGATTCGACTTGCCGCTCTCGTTCCGCCCCAGAAGGGCTGTAATCCGAGAGACGGCGATCTCACCACTGTCATTGATAGAGCGATAGTTACGAACTCGGAATGACTCTAGCCTCATGGCTGCCCCCAGTCTTGTTGGCCCAACTCTGTATAGGTGCGGACATTCTAGACAGAAAGCAAGTGGAATAAGGATGGCCGGACGCCGCTATCGCGAAGAGTGGGTGCATCGGGTCGCTTTCGGCCCACTCCGACAGTTAAGTACCCAGCCAAACGACAATCCGATTCCAAAAAATCTCAGTCACACATTACCGCAATGACATCAGCACCAAGGAGGTTCGTCCCATGTCATTGCAGTGCCCCCGCTGTCACTCCCCAAAAGTCGCTTCTTTCCATCACGCCATGAAAGCTGGCGCGGCCATCGGCGCAGTCGGTGGCCTCGCACGTGGCGTCAGCGCTGCCTTGGCTGGCGGCAAGGCCGGCGCAGCGCTCGGCGTAATCGCCGGCCCGGTCGGCATCACCCTCGGCTCGGTATCGGGTGCCATTCTCGGCGGCCTGGCCGGCAGCGTCGGTGGCTGTGCGATCGGTGCCCAGCTCGGTGAATCGCTCGACCGTCATGTCCTGGCTCACAACCTCTGCCTGCTCTGCGGTCACCGTTTCAATCTGCCGGCCTGATCCGGTCACAGCTCTCCTCTTCCTTATCTCTCATTGATTGCCGGTGCTGCGCTCTGCGCGGCGCTTTGTGCCGGCCTGCACCCAAAGGAAATTCGTCATGGCTCATCAAATCGAACAAATGGCCTACGTTGGCGCTACTCCGTGGCACGGCTTGGGCAACAACCTGCCGCAGAAACAGCCCATCGAAGTCTGGCAACGCGAAGCCGGTATGGACTGGCAGATCATGGAAAGCCCAGTGCACTTCAAGTCGGACGCCATCGGCCATCTGGGCGCGATCCACTCCTTCCCCGAGCAGAAGGTGCTCTACCGTTCGGACACCAAGGCACCGCTGTCAGTGGTCTCGCAGCGCTATCACACCGTGCAGCCTCGGGAAGTGCTCGAATTTTATCGTGACCTGACCGAGGTCTCCGGCTACGAGCTGGAAACCGCTGGCGTGCTCAAGGGCGGTCGCAAGTTCTGGGCGCTGGCGCGTACTGGGCAGGGCGCTGCACTCAAGGGCAACGATCAGGTAAATGGCTATTTGCTGCTAGCGACCTCCTGCGACGGCACCCTGGCTACCACTGCAACGCCCACCACCATCCGCGTAGTCTGCAACAACACCCTGACCATCGCCCTGGACGGCACCAGTCGTGCGATCAAGGTTCCGCACAGCACCCGCTTCGACGGCGACCTGGTGAAGAAACAGCTCGGAATCGCCGTCTCGCAATGGGACGACTTTATGTACCGCATGCGCCACTTGGCTGAGCGCAAGGTGCAATGGCACGAGGCGCTAGGCTTTTTCATGAACGTGATGTGCGAGACCAGCCCGACCGGCGCCCTGCCGGAGCAACTACCCAACGAGCGCGCTCTGCGCAAAGTGCAGGAGCTGTACGAAGGTCGAGGTCGCGGCAGCCAGCTGGACTCAGCACGCGGCACTGCCTGGGGCCTGCTCAATGCCGTCACCGAGTACGTCGATCACGAGCGCCGGGCACGCAGCACGGAGTATCGCCTCGACTCCGCCTGGTTCGGCCAGGGTGCCCAGATCAAGCAACGCGCCTTGGATACAGCCCTGCAATTGGTCGCCTGACCTTTTACCAACCCCAACCCATAACGCCCGACCCGCTTAGTTGCAGGTCGGGCGTTTCTATTTCTGCAAGGTGAACGCTATGAAAGCCACTTCATTGAATCGCAGCACCAGCAAATCCCGTCCGGCTCTGCGCCTGGTTAGCACCAAGGAACTGCCACGCGAGGACTGGCTGCAGATCCGCAAGCAAGGCATCGGCAGTTCGGACGCTGCGGCTGCTGTAGGCCTCAACCCCTATAAATCGCAGTTGGAGCTGTGGATGGAAAAGACCAGTCGTGATGCTGGCATGCCCAAGGCCGATCCTCAGGATGAGGAAAGCCCTATGTACTGGGGCAACGTGCTGGAGCCCATCGTGGCCTGGCACTACAGCAAGCGGACTAAGAACAAGGTTCGACGTATCAACGCCGTTCTGCAGCACCCGGATCCAGAGCTGCCCTGGATGCTGGCCAATATCGACCGCGAGGTGATCGGGGCTGACGATGTGCAGATCCTGGAATGCAAGACAGCCGGCATAAACGGGGCACGCCTCTGGAAAGAGGGCGTGCCGGAGTATGTGCAGCTGCAGGTGATGCACCAGCTCGCCGTCACCGGCAAGCAGGCGGCGGATGTAGCAGTACTGCTGGGTGGTCAGACGCTGGAGATCCACCGCATCGAGCGGGATGAGCAGATGATCGCTCGCCTGATCGAGTTGGAGCGCCAGTTCTGGCACTACGTGGAAACCGACACCCCACCGCCGGCCGATGGCACCGCCTCCGCTGAGTCGGCCCTGCGCTGCCTCTACCCGGAGGACAACGGCCAGGTCGTCGACTTCAGCCAGCATGCTGGTCTGTCAGCGGCTTACATCGAGCTGAAGGCTGTTCGTCAGTCGATTGCTGAGCGGGAAAAACGAGAGGCTGAACTGAAGCAGATGCTGCAGCAGGCCATGGGCGATGCCAGCCGTGCGGAGTTCTCCAGCGGCTACGTCAGCTGGCGCAAGGCCAAGGACAGTATCGGTCTCGATGTCGCTCAGTTGCTCAAGGACAAGCCCTACCTGCAGGCCAAGTACCCACTGCTGAAACCGGGTGCACGACGCTTCCTGGTCGGCTGAAACCCAGCTGTTCCAACCCTTCCCTCCCCCTTGGCCAGCTGATGCAGTTCGCGCTGCGTGGCTGGCCTTTTTTCATTTCCAGGAGACTCACCATGCTCAAAGGTCTGGCTATCACTCCGCCGGTACTCGGGCGGATTTCCATCGGTAAGGTCATCGAGAAGAATGGCAAGCGACTGCCGGAGAAGGATGACCAATTCACCATCACGTCCCAGGTGCAGGGCAAGGACGGCTGGCTTCTGCACCCGCTCAATGACGAGCTGCGTCAGGGCAAGGACGACAAGCTGCGCAGCATTCCGGTACGCCTGCTGTTCAACGAACCGGAGCTGAATTTCCGGGCTGACTACACGCTGTTCGACCGGCAATCGGGGCGCCCGGTTTGCGTCGGCAATGGCGAAACCTGCAAGCGGGTCACGCAGGACGGCATGCAGTCGATGCCATGCCCGTCACCGGATGCCTGTCCGCTCGCCAAGGGCGGTGCCTGCAAGCCCTATGGCCGACTGAATGTGGTCATTGGTGATGAGGATCCGCTAGGCAGCTTCGTGTTCCGCACCACGGGCTTCAACAGCATCCGCACCCTGGCAGCTCGCCTGCATTACTTCCAGGCCATCTCGGGCAACCGCCTGGCCTGCCTACCGCTGGAGCTGCGTTTACGCGGGAAATCCACCCGACAAAGCCATGGCACGCCGATCTTCTACGCCGACCTCACGGTGCGCAGCGGCATGGATATGGCCGAAGCGCTGGTGACCGCCAATGAGCTCGATTCACGGCGACAGGCAGCAGGATTCAATCAGGATGCCTTGGATGAGGCGGCACGGCGTGGCTTTGGCAACGGCGCATTCGAGGACAGCGAGGAGGATGCCAGCGCCATCGTTGAAGAGTTCTACCCAGAAGGTGAAGTGCCCGCCTCAACAATCAGACCACAAGCCACCTCCAGCAAGCCCAGCCTGGCTGAGAAGCTGGAAGCGCAAGCCCAGCGCCATACCCCACCGACCGATAACCCTCAAGGAGCCCACCATGCGCTTGCACAAGCTGAAGGCCAGTGAATCGACCGGCACCTACCTGGTCGAGTCGCCGGTCACCGAAACCGAAATCCTGCTGATGGCCCGACAGTTGGCGAATCTGCGTCTGCGCCGGGGGCGAGCACTGACTTCACCAAAGGAAGTGTTCGGCCACCTGCAGGCGCTGCTGGGCGACTACGAGCATGAGGTATTCGCCCTGCTTCTGCTCGACAGCCGGCACCGGGTGATCGTCTTTCACGAACTGTTCCGGGGCACTCTGGACAGTGCCAGCGTCTATCCCCGGGAAGTCGTCAAGACTGCTCTGGAGCACAACGCCGCGGCAACCGTGCTGGTTCACAACCACCCTTCCGGTGAGGCACTGGGTCTCAGGCAGATCCTTCTGCTACAAAGCGAAGTCCGCGTGGTAACGCTTGGCTGCATCAGTCGATGCGCTGCCAATGAAGCTTCTGCTGCTTCATTAGCAACCATCGAAACAGCGTTGTATAGATTATCCACAACCGAAAGTAGACGACCGGTCTATTTTTTTGATACGGTAAACCTATGACTCCCGATGCCCTATCATCAGTGCCTAGCAACAACCCTCGACATCGCGCGGAGCTTACGCTGCTTGGCGGCAACGCCTTTGGCTCGGGACCAGGAATGCAGACGAATGCCACACCAACTTGGTTGCCTTTAGAAGCAAGCTTCTAACCAATCTTCAGCTATTTGGTGCGCAATGCGCGCCGACGAGCTTCTGCAATAAAAATTTCACCAAAAAAATATACGACTGGTCTACTTTTAAGGAATAGAGAAATCTATGCTCAATTTTGACTTCCACAACCCCACGCGAATTATCTTCGGTAACCAAACCATTGCCCGGCTGGATGAGCTGATTCCGACTGAAGCCCGCATTCTGCTGCTCTATGGTGGCCAAAGCGCTCGTGCGAGCGGGACGCTCCACGAAGTCCGAGAGGCATTAGGTTTCCGGGAGGTGCAGGAGTTCGGGGGTATAGAGCCGAACCCCAGCTACGAAACGCTAATCAGGGCCGTTGATACGGTTCGCATCCATCGCTTGGACTTTCTACTAGCCGTTGGTGGAGGCTCGGTCATTGATGGCACTAAGTTCGTTTCCGCCGCTGTTGGCTACGACGGTGATGCTTGGGACATCCTTGAAACGCGGGGCGCAAGTATTCGGCAAGCCTTGCCATTCGGTACCGTACTAACTCTGCCCGCAACTGGCTCAGAAATGAACAACGGCGGTGTGGTAACTCGCCGAGCGACACAAGACAAGTTGCCGTTTCGCAGCCCTCACGTGTTCCCGCAATTCTCGATTCTTGATCCTACTAAGACCCAGACCCTCCCTACCCGCCAACTCGCAAACGGCGTAGTAGATGCGTTCGTGCATGTCATGGAGCAGTACCTTACCTACCCAATCGATGCCCGCGTGCAAGACCGCTTCGCCGAAGGGCTGCTGCAAACACTGATCGAAATCGGTCCGCTGATGCTGGAGGAGTCTGCGGACTACAGCACCCGCGCCAACCTCATGTGGACGGCCACTCTGGCGCTTAATGGCTTGATCGGTGCGGGTGTGCCACAGGACTGGTCTACGCACATGATTGGTCATGAGCTGACCGCACAGCACGGCATCGATCACGCACGGACGCTGGCTATCGTGTTACCCGCAAATCTCGAAGTTCGCCGTGAAGCCAAGCGCGCCAAGTTGCTGCAATACGCCGAGCGGGTTTGGCATATAAGCCAAGGGGACGAAGAACAGCGCATTGATGCCGCCATACAACAGACCCGGACACTCTTCGAGAGTCTGGGCCTACCGACGCGCCTATCGGCCTACCAGCTTGGCGCTGACGTCATCGATGCGCTGATCAACCAGCTCGCCGCTCACCGCCTAACCGCACTCGGCGAACATGCCGACGTCAGCTTAGACGTCAGCCGCAGGGTGCTTGAAGCCAGCCTCTAAGCCGTGCCGCTAGCGTCGCACACCCACGCTAGCGGCGCATAACCAAACAGCCATAACTACTTTTATCCGCAAGGTAAATCACATGAAGATCCTCCTCGTTCTGACTTCCCACGAGCAACTTGGCAACACTGGTGAAAAGACCGGTTTCTGGCTCGAAGAGCTGGCCGCGCCCTACTACGCCTTTATCGACGCAGGCGCGCAACTGACCCTGGCATCGCCCAATGGCGGCCAGCCACCGCTCGACCCAAAGAGCAATGAGCCTGACTTCCAGACCGACGCCACCCGCCGCTTCGAGATTGATTCAGTCGCCACGCACGCGCTGGCCAACACGCTAAAACTCAGCGACTTAAACGGCGCCGAATTTGATGCTGTGTTCTACCCCGGCGGCCATGGCCCGCTGTGGGACTTGGCCGAAGATGCCGCGTCCATCGCCTTGATTGAGCGCGCCATCGCCGCCGGCAAGCCTGTTGCGGCGGTTTGCCATGCGCCCGCGGTGCTGCGTCACGTCAAGGGCAGCGACGGCCAGCCATTGGTCGCCGGCAAGGCGGTCACCGGCTTCAGCAACAGCGAAGAGGAGGCTGTAGGCCTGACCCAGGTGGTGCCGTTCCTGGTCGAGGACATGCTCAAGGCTCAGGGCGGCCACTACAGCAAGACCGCCGACTGGCAGGTACATGTCATCACCGACGGGCTGCTGATCACGGGCCAGAACCCGGCCTCCTCCGAAGCCACCGCCCACGCGCTGCTCAACGTGCTGAGCTAAGGAGGCCCGATGTCCGCCTACGTGGTTTTCACCCGCGAGCACACCACCGACGCTGCTGAACTGCAACGTTACGCGCAGGAGGCGCCTGCCGCACGAGAAGGGCACGACGTCACACGTCTGGCTTTCTACGGTCAACTGGAGGTGTTGGAAGGTCCATCGATCGAGGGAGCGGTCATTCTACGTTTCGAAGATATGACAGCCGCTCGAGCCTGGTATGCCAGCCCGGCTTACCAGGCGGCGCTAAAGCATCGTCTCTCCGGTGCGGAGTACCGAGTTTTTCTAATCGAAGGCACCGACACATCACCTAACTGACACGCGTGCACAAGTCGTTATGAGCGTATATCTCGGCTTGTGCATGTCATTGCACTGGAACAATCCATCATGAGCCTTCAAGACGAAGCACTCAAAGCCTGGCAAGCCCGTTATGGCGAGCCAGCTAACTTACCTGCTGCCGACACCGTGATCGCGCAGATGTTGCAGCATCGATCAGTACGTGCCTACAGCGATCTTCCTGTGGATGAGCAGATGCTGAGCTGGGCGATCGCGGCGGCCCAGTCAGCCTCGACTTCCTCGAACCTGCAAGCTTGGAGCGTGCTCGCCGTGCGGGATCGCGAGCGTCTCGCGAGGCTTGCCCGACTGTCCGGTAACCAGCGCCATGTCGAGCAGGCACCGCTGTTCCTGGTCTGGCTCGTGGACTGGTCACGCCTACGCCGACTAGCCAGAACCCTTCAGGCACCGACTGCAGGTATCGACTATTTAGAAAGCTACACCGTCGGTGTTGTAGATGCAGCTCTGGCCGCTCAGAACGCCGCACTAGCTTTCGAGGCCCAAGGACTGGGAATCGTTTACATCGGCGGAATGCGCAACCACCCGGAAGCGGTGTCCGAGGAGCTTGGCCTGCCAAACGACACTTTCGCTGTATTTGGCATGTGCGTCGGTCATCCCGATCCGGCACAGCCCGCCGAGATCAAGCCACGCCTGGCGCAATCAGTGGTGCTTCACCGTGAGCGCTATGAGGCCACCGAGGCAGAGGCGGTTTCAGTTGCTGCCTATGACCGAAGGATGAGCGACTTCCAACATCGTCAACAACGCGAAAACCGTTCCTGGTCCAGCCAGGCCGTGGAACGTGTAAAAGGAGCGGATTCACTGAGCGGAAGACACCGCTTGCGAGATGCATTAAACACCCTAGGTTTCGGCCTGCGCTGAGATAGTGAGATATCCCATGCCTATTCCCGCCGCCCTGAACCGGAGCACTAATACCTGGCAACTTTGCTTTGCTGCGCTCTCGCCGTTCCTTGTTGAAACGGTAGTGATCCATTGGTCGACATTCACCCGACACTCAAGGTTCCAGTGGCCGGATAGCCGCGCACTGCAAGACTTCGGGCTTTATTCACAACCAACCAACTACACCGACAGACACCTTTCCAGAACGGCAAGGTCAAGCGAGTTAAACCGTAAATGATCTAAGGACTTTAGTTGGACGAGCCTACCTCTTGGTTTCCGGAGCCTCATTGCACGGTTCTATCCGAGCGATGTGGGTGAGTTCCTCCATAATTCAATCGGAGAACCATCGTGTCAGCGCTATTCGAACCGTTCGAACTAAAAAGTCATTGCTTACGTAACCGCATTGCCGTGCCGCCTATGTGCCAGTACATGGCCAACGAGGGGCTGGTCAACGAGTGGCACCACATCCATTACGCGAGTATCGCGCGTGGCGGAGCAGGACTAGTGATAGTTGAAGCGACCGCAGTCTCACCTGAGGGGCGAATCACACCCAGTTGTGCTGGGTTATGGAGCGACAAGCAAGGCGAAGCCTTCATCCCCATTGCCCAGGCAATTAAGGCAGCTGGTTCCGTAGCGGGTATTCAGCTCGCTCATGCAGGTCGCAAAGCAAGCGCGAATCGGCCTTGGGAGGGCAATGGTCATATAGCCGAAGACGACCACCGTGGCTGGCAAACAATCGCACCGTCTGCCATCGCTTTCGGAGCCCATTTATCAAAGGTCCCCAGGGCAATGTCCTTGAGCGATATCGCGCAGGTGCGTGAAGAATTCGTCATGGCTGCACGACGAGCCTTGTCAGCCGGTTTCGAATGGCTGGAACTACACTTCGCGCACGGCTATCTAGGCCAGAGTTTTCTCTCTGCGCATTCCAACCGACGCAGCGATGGCTACGGTGGCAACGTGGAAAACCGCAGGCGTTTTCTCATCGAAACCATGTCTGCAGTGCGCGAAGTATGGCCTGAGCACCTTCCGCTGACTGTACGCCTCGGCGTAATCGAGTACGACAACCAGGATGAGCAGACACTGCTCGAAGCCATTGCGCTGATACGGCAACTCAAGAACGCAGGTGCCGACCTAGTCAACGTTAGCACGGGCTTCAACATCCCGAACACTGACACTCCCTGGGCACCGGCATTCCTTGCACCAATCGCCGAACGCATACGCCATGAGGCGGGCATTCCCGTTGCTGCGGCCTGGGGTATCGAGTCGCCAGCCCTGGCCGACCGCTTGGTGCGCGATGGCCAGGCTGATCTGGTAATGGTCGGCCGGGCCCACCTCGCTGATCCACATTGGCCATACGCGGCAGCTCGCACCCTTGGCGTCGAGCGCCCCGCATGGGTACTGCCCCCCCCTTACGCCCACTGGCTCGAACGGTATACGCCGGTGGAGTAATCCGAGTTTCAGCCCCTGTCACCACGTACGGAAAGACCGGAGCTTTTCATGCCACCATGCCACCATGCCACGAGTAGGAGAATCACATGGCTTACGCCACTATCAACCCCTATAACGGGGAATTGCTCAAGACCTTCCCAGAAACCACCGACGACCAGGTCAATCAGGCGCTGGACGACGCACATAGCGCGTTCCTCGACTGGAAAGAACGCAGCTTTACCGAACGCAGTGCCATTCTCCAGCGGGCAGCTGAGCTGCTACGCGCCCAGGCCAGCGACTATGCCCACCTGCTAACCTTAGAGATGGGCAAGATCACCGCTGAAGCTTTGGGCGAAGTCGAGATTTCAGCGCGAATTTTAGAGTATTACGCTAAGCATGCGGAGGGGCTGCTAGCTCCAGAGAAACTCCCTGTTGCAGAACCGTCCGAGGGAGAGGCAACTTTAACTCACGAGCCGCTGGGAATCATTCTAGCCATCGAACCATGGAACTTCCCCTACTACCAAGTAGCACGCATCCTCGCTCCGCAATTAGCAGCCGGCAACACCCTACTGCTCAAACATGCGTCAAACGTACCGCAGTGTGCTGCAGCCTTCGAACAGTTGATGCTAGATGCGGGCTTACCCTCGGGAGCTTTCCGCAATCTCTACGCAACGCGTCAACAGATCGAAAGCATTATCAGCGATGATCGTGTTCATGGTGTCGCTCTGACTGGCTCTGAAGGAGCAGGCGCCATCATTGCTGCGCAGGCCGGCAAGGCGTTGAAGAAGTCGACCCTGGAACTAGGTGGTGCAGATGCCTTCGTGGTACTGCGCGATGCCGAGCTGGATAAGACTGTGAAGTGGGCCGTAATCGGGCGTCACTGGAACGCTGGACAGGTGTGTATTTCCTCCAAACGCATGATTGTGGTGGACGAGGTCTATGAGGAGTTTCTGAGTCGCTACACAGAAGGAGTGGCGCAGCTTAAGGCTGGTGATCCCTTTGCCCAGGAAACCACGCTGGCCCCTTTGTCATCGCAGGCCGCCGCCGACGAGATTCGTCAGAAGATCCAGGTGGCAGTCGCTCACGGCGCGAGAGCCACCGAAGTCGGCCCCAGAGTCCCTAGACTGGGGGCCTTCGTGCAACCAACTATCCTGACTGACGTAGAGCCCGATAATCCCGCCTATTACTGGGAGTTCTTCGGCCCAGTGTCGATGATCTTCCGTGCCAGGGACGAGCAGGACGCGGTGCGTATTGCCAACGATTCGCCGTTCGGTCTGGGCGGCTCGGTATTCACCGCCGATACTAAGCATGGCGCCGAGGTGGCCAAACGCATCTCCACTGGTATGGTGTTCGTCAACCATCCCAGCACCTCGAGGGCCAACCTACCCTTCGGTGGTATCAAACGCTCCGGCTACGGGCGCGAGCTAATCGGCTTGGGCATCAAGGAATTCGTCAATCACAAGCTGATTAGCGTCATCGATATTGACGCGCCGTTCTAACTTCATCTGCACATCAACGCAAACATCAATACCTGATGCAGCCAGCCTCCTTGATGAATAGATCAAGGGGGGCTGGACTACATAGGCAACCCTGGCGCGAAGCACGGCGCGTTCCCGGCTGATCCAGAAGTGAGCTGCAAGGGTGCGGAGATATGCATAAGTGCCGGAATACAAAGCTACATATTGACATATCTGAATATTACGAATAGCCTGAATTCGTAAACCACCCTAGGCACCTCATGAGGTACCCCATGAAAGATTCCAGCGATACCCATCCGAATCACCTTCCCGACAGCTGTTACGGCCTGTTTATCGACAACCAGTGGGTTACGGCCGAATACGGTGAAACCCTCGACATTATCAACCCCGCCAACGGAAAAATTCTCACCAACATTCCAAACGCCACAGCTGCCGACGTCGACCGCGCGGTGCAGGCCGCACAGCGCGCCTTCGTGACCTGGCGTACCACCTCACCAGCGGAACGCGCCAATGCGCTGTTGAAGATCGCCGACCTACTGGAAGCCGATGCCGATCGGTTCGCGGTTCTGGAAACCCTTGATGTAGGCAAACCCATTCGTGAAAGTCGCTCCGTCGACATCCCACTGGCGATTGATCACTTCCGCTACTTCGCTGGCGTAATCCGCAGCCAATCGGATGAGGCGGTCATGCTGGATGAGCAAACACTCAGCATCGCTCTCAGTGAACCCCTCGGCGTCGTGGGCCAAGTGATTCCGTGGAACTTCCCGCTTCTTATGGCCGCCTGGAAGATCGCTCCAGCCATCGCGGCGGGTAACACCGTAGTTATCAAACCTTCTGAGCTGACCCCGGTAACCATCCTTGAACTAGCGAAGATCTTCGCCAAGGTACTTCCGGCCGGCGTGGTCAACATCGTCACAGGCTTAGGCACCACAGTTGGACAGGCGTTACTGGATCATCCGGACCTACGCAAGCTTGCCTTCACCGGCTCGACGCGTGTCGGCGAACTCGTCGCCAATGCGGCAGCGAAGAAAATAATTCCCGCCACCCTTGAACTGGGCGGCAAGTCGGCCAACATCGTTTTCCCCGATGCGAACTGGGACAAGGCCGTGGAAGGCGCAGTCCTCGCCATCCTGTGGAACCAAGGCCAAGTCTGCGAATCCGGCGCTCGGCTGTTCGTTCACGAATCCATCTACGAGCGATTCCTGGCTGAGCTCAAGCATAAGTTCGAAGCTGTGCGTGTGGGTGACCCATTGAACCCGGACACCATGATGGGCGCACAGGTCAGCAAGACCCAGATGGAACGGATCCTCGGCTACGTCGATATCGCCAAAGAGGAAGGTGCCGAGGTACTGATCGGCGGCGGTCGTCTTACAGGTGCCGATTACGATGCCGGCTTCTTCATCCAGCCAACGATTCTGGTCGGTGTTCGCAACGATATGCGCGTCGCCTACGAGGAAATTTTCGGCCCAGTTCTGTGCGTCATTCCTTTCAAGGATGAAGCGGAGGTCATCGCCATGGCCAACGACTCCGAGTACGGCCTAGCGGGTGCAGTCTGGACCCAAGACATCAACCGGGCGTTGCGTGTGGCACGCGCGGTGGAAACCGGACGTATGTGGGTAAATACCTACCATGAGATCCCTGCCCACGCCCCCTTTGGTGGCTATAAGAAATCTGGCCTGGGACGGGAAACTCACAAGTCAATGCTGGAAGCCTACAGCCAGAAGAAGAACATCTACGTCAGCCTCAACGAAGCACCGCTCGGGCTCTTCTGACCTCGTTGATCCATGTTTTTTAGCTTACAACATCCAATATTTTAGATATGCAGGTAAATGAAATGACACAATCAGAACTTTTCAAAACCACTCAGCTGGGCCCATACACCCTCAAGAACCGTATCGTACTGCCGCCACTGACGCGTTCGCGCAGCTCCCAACCCGGCAACATTGCGAACGACCTCATGGCCACCTATTACCGTCAGCGCAGCGGTGCTGGCTTCATGGTGACCGAGGGCACCCAGATCGAACCCCGGGGACAGGGTTACGCCTGGACACCCGGCATTCATAGCCCAGAACAGATACAAGGCTGGCGTAAGGTCACCGACGCTGTTCACGCCGAAGGGGGGGTGATCTTTGCTCAACTTTGGCATGTAGGCCGCGTGTCGCACACATCGCTGCAGCCCGGTGGTGAAGCGCCCGTCGCGCCATCAGCCATCCGCGCGGACAACGTCAAGGTGTTCATCGAAACTGGCCCCGGCACGGGTGCACTGGCCGACCCATCGACCCCACGTGCCCTGTCCACCAAGGAGGTAAAGGAACTGGTTAAGCTCTACGCCCAAGCAGCCCGAAATGCCTTGGACGCAGGTTTTGACGGGGTGGAGCTTCACTGCGCGAACGGGTACCTGGTAAACCAGTTCATTTCGGCCCATACCAACCAGCGTGATGATGAATATGGCGGCTCGCTGCAGAACCGTCTTCGCTTCCTGCGCGAAATCACCCTGGCCGTTGCTGGTGTCGTCGGCAAGGAGCGCATGGGCGTTCGCTTCGCCCCGCTGTTCGCGACCACAGACGAAGACCGCGTATACCTAGGTCTGGTCGAAGAAGATCCGCACCAAACCTACATCGAGGCCGTGAAGATCCTCGAGGAAGTGGGCATTGCCTACCTGTCGCTCGCCGAAGCCGATTGGGAAAACGCCCCCGAGCTGCCTGAGACGTTCCGGGAAGATGTTCGTAAGTCCTTCAGCGGCAAGATTCTCTATGCCGGCAAGTACACCGCTGAACGAGGAAATCGCGTGATAAAAGCTGGCTGGGGCGACCTGATCGCTTTTGGTCGCCCCTTCATTGCGAACCCCGACCTGCCCGCTCGTATCGCCAACAACTGGCCGCTTAACCCAGTTGATCCAAGCAGCATGTACGGCGGTACCGATAAGGGCTACACCGACTACCCGACTTACAAATCCTAAACGCTCAATGCCACGCCCCATAACTCAGGGGCGTGGCTCAGCGTTTGCTGACCGAGGAAGTTAAGCATGTACCAACCGAGCACGATCCCCTACCAAGAGCATAGGGGATTCAAACGAACCTTCAGGCAGGGTCATCTAAGCCTTGGGCTGTTCTTTCCCCTAGAGGCTTTCGAAGGTGATACACCGAGCATGCTAGATCAGGTAGCGCTGGCCAAACGTGCAGAGGCGCTTGGTTTTTCGGCGCTCTGGTTTCGCGACGTCCCACTCAGGGACCCAAGCTTCGGCGATGTCGGCCAGGTTTTCGACCCTTGGGTGTACATGGGATATATGGCCGCCCATACAACAAAAATCGCATTAGGCACGGCCTCCATCGCCCTTACACTGCGTAATCCCCTGCACACGGCAAAGGCCGCAGCAAGCATTGATCAGTTGAGCGGAGGTCGCTTGCTCCTGGGAGTAGCCTCTGGCGATCGTCCCGTGGAGTTTCCCGCATTCAGCATCGATCCCGAAAAGCGTGGCGAGGCCTTTCAAGAAAACTGCGAGGTGATACGTCAAGCTCATCGAACACACTTCGAGCCCATTCGCTGGAGTGGAGGCGAGTTGTTGGGGGCCGATCTCATTCCCAAACCCACGACCCGTGAAATACCGCTATTCGTAACCGGACACAGCCGCCAGTCGCTCGATTGGATCGCGCGCGAAAGCCATGGATGGATCAACTATCCACGCCCACCGAAAATACAGCGACTGATCGTGGAGGATTGGCGACAGGAAATATTGAAACAGTGTGGTCCCACCTACAAGCCGTTCTTGCAGTCGCTTTATATCGACCTTGACGAACACCCGTCCACGCCGCCCTCGCATATCCATCTTGGATTCCGCCTGGGACGTGACCACCTTCGGGCCTTACTGGATACGCTTGAGGAAATCGGTGTGGACCACGTCATCCTGAACCTCAAGTACGGTAAACGCCCCGCAGCAGAGGTTATCGAGGAACTTGGCAAGCACATCATCCCGCACTTCGACACACAGACGTCCGATAGCCCGGCCTGATAGGGCAATAGGATTTCAGTCCAGAGCAGCCAGTCTTTTTGACAGGCGGGCGCGCAGAGGTCACGGAGACGCCTTCCAATTTTCTACGCGAACTAGGAAAATATCTAAATATCGCAAAAAACAGGTATAGAAAAATCTATGACCATTGATGTCAACGAAGCCCTTAAAGCATTGGCGAACCCGATGCGCCTAGCCATCCTTAATTGGCTCAAGGATCCCAGGACAAACTTTCCCGAGCAGGAGGTAGATCCAGAGACGGTAGGTGTGTGCGTCAGTATCATCCAGGAACGCACGGGCCTCTCGCAGTCAACGACATCGCTTTATCTCGCAGCTCTACAGCGCGCGCAATTGGTGACATCGCAGCGGATCGGCCCCTGGACCTACTACAAGCGCCACGATGAGAATATCGATGCCTTCTTCAAGGCGCTGCAAGAAAGAATCTAGGGCTGCACACCCTTGTATTTCTGACTGATTTCAGTCTTTACCGATGTCAAAAACAGCAATCTGACCAAATAACGATCAGATCATCCGAAGCTTCGAGTGATCGAACAGCATTACCAGTGATGCGGTGCGCGGAAAAAACGCTCCTATAGCAAAACTGCCACTTGACAACGCTGAAACCAGGGGCTGTACACGCAAAAGACAGCACACTCCAGAGAGGGACGCGAAGCCCTTCAAGTGCTCTTCTACGGCCAACCTTCTTTAGGGGGCAACATAGATTTTCAACATGACAGAACCGCGCCGCAACCCTGAGTGTATTGGCCTGGTACTCGCCGCCGGCACCGGGCAGCGCTTCGGCAGCGACAAACGCTGCGCCAAGCTGGCCGACGGCAACAGCCTGCTACGCGCAACAGTGCTGCGCACGCAAGAAGCCTTCAGCGATGTTCGAGTCGTGCTAAAAGCCGAGGACGATGCCCAGGCCCTGGCTATACCGCCTGGCGTTCAGCTGGTACGTGCGGCCCACGCCAAACAGGGCATGGGCTCAAGCCTGGCTGCCGGCATCCAGAGCCTGGCACACTCGCAGGCCACTGCGGTGGCGGTGCTGCTTGGAGATATGCCGTGGATTTCTGCCGCCACCCTGCGGCAACTGCGAGCGCAGGCCGACGCTGAACATATCGTCGTGGCTTACTGCGAGGGTCAGCGCGGCCACCCGGTGTTGTTCGGCCGGCGCTTCTGGCCGGAGCTGATGCAACTGCAAGGCGAGAATGGGGCCAGGGGCTTGATCGCCAGCCATGCGCAACAGGTGATTGCCGTGACGCTCGATGACCACGGCATTCTGCGGGACGTCGACAGGCCGGACGACCTCAGCCACCCACCGATTTCATAATCAGCGCGCTGCCGGTAAACGTAGCGTCCTGCTTGTCCGCCAGCGCACGGCCGAGCAACGCGGTGAGCTGCGGCTGTGCCTGCTCAGTCGGCAGATCCAACAGCGTGCCCATAAAGTGCCCGCGATTGGATGACAGACATCCGTATAAACTGCCGGTAGACGACAGGCGCAGACGGCTGCAGCTCCGGCAAAAGGGCGCGCTTTCGTTGGCAATGATGCCGAACGCCCCGCGCTCGCCAACGCTATAACGCAGCGCGGTGGAGTCTACCGGCGCCTCAGCCTGGGTGAAGGCATAACGCTCGCCGATAAGCTCCAGCAGCTCGCGCTGGCCGACGAACTGGGTACGAAAAGCCTCTGCATTCTGGGCCAGATGGCCCATGCGCATAAGTTCGATAAAACGCAATTCGTAGCCCTGCTGAAGGCAGAACACCAACATGGGCAAAACTTGATCGAGGTTGCTACCACGCATCGGCACCATGTTGATCTTGATGCTCATGCCGGCTCGGCGCGCCTGCTCAATGCCGTTGAGCACCGTCTGCAGGTCGCCGCCCTTGGCGATCGTGCGGAAGGCACTCGGGTCGAGCGTATCGAGGGACACATTGAGCCGCTGGATGCCGGCGCTGCGCAATAACGGCAGTTTGCCGGCCAGCAACTGGCCATTGGTGGTCAGGCTAATGTGCTGCAACGCCAGCTTACCTACGCCCTGCAGAAAGGGCTCCAGCCGGTCACTCAGCAGCGGCTCGCCGCCGGTAATGCGCAGTTCCTCAACCCCGGCAACATCCCTGAGCAACTCGACGGCACGCAGCATCGACGCGGACGTCAGCTCATCGCGTGCGGCCACCAAGCGACGGCCATCGGCCACACAGTAGGTGCAGGCGTAATTGCATGCGGCAGTCAGACTCAGACGAAGTTTGCGAAAACGCCGACCATGTCGATCAACTATCACTCGACAACGCCCGTACGGGGATCAATGGCGGGTTCGATGTCCTCCGCCAGCGCTTCAAGCACATAAACCTGACGATCGCTTAGCAGCTCGCCCAAGGCATTGGCCATGGTCGTGTAATGTGGCATCTGCCGATGGCGCGCTATCGCCTCATGGCTGGCCCAGCGCTCGACGAAGACAAAACGCCCGGCCTGTTCAATACAGCGATTCAGGACGTAAGACAGGCAGCCGTCTTCGGCGCGCGATGGTTGCACACAGGCGCGCAGAATCTGCTCGACCTGCGACTCTTTGCCAGCCTTGGCTATCAGTATCGCTACAACGCGTATGGCTTGACTCATGCTGATGGGTTCCTCGGTTGATAAATTGTTAACGCTGCACGGCCACCAGCCGACAACCTTCTGCCGCAACATCCGTTTGATCCCGGCCAGCCATTAGCACAGGGTCGCTGTCATGGATGCTCGCAGATCTGAAGCGCAGGCTGCCGCCATTGCGGCCGTTGAGCACTGCCTGAATTTCCGCCAGCACCGCCATGGCCACGCATTCCGGGGTGTCGCCACCCAGGTCCAGGCCGATCGGATAATGCAAACATTCCAGCCCCGGCAGCTCGTCCTGTGGTTTAGCCAATTGTTCGTGGATGCCGGCCAACAAGCGCTCGGTGCGCTCACGCGGCCCCAACTGACCGACATAGCAGGGTTCACTGTGCAGCACACCCTTTAGCCAATGCGCGTCTTGCACCAGGCTGTGGGTCATCACCGCCACCGCAGCCCCGCGCACCAGCTCGTGGTAATCGAAAGGCTGCTCTACATCGCCGACCAGCACCTGGTCAGCCTCGGCAAAACGCTCGGCCCGGGCAAAGTGCGCCCGGCCGTCGATCACCGTCACATGCCAACCCAACAGCTTGGCCATGCGCACCAGCGGCTGGGCATCATGGCCCGCGCCGAAGATCACCAGACGCCGCGCCGGCGGCAAGTACTCCAGAAGCACTTCCACTTCGCCGAGACCATTCGGGTAGAGACCACGGGATGACTTGCCGCGCAGCAAGGTCTGCTGCAGGTCGGCGCTGATTTGCTCAACCAGCACCGAGCGCAGCAACTCGCCCGCGGCCTCCTGCCCAGGCATCAAGCACAAACGCTCGCCTAAGCGTGGCGCAGCCGCGCCCGAGCTGACGATTACCGTGGCGATGGCCGCAGGCTGCTGGCGGTCGCGCACGCTGAGCAAAGCATCGACCAAGGCGCAAGGGCCGGCCGGCAGGCGCTCGAACAGCACGTGAACCTTGCCGTTACAGCCCAGGCCGAAGCTCAGCGCTTCCTCGCTGGCGTCATCCGCCTCTGCGGTGCTGTAGCTGCGCAGCGCCGGCCCGGCTTCGGTCAGCCACCAAGCCTTTTTCGCCACTTCCGCCTCCAGGCAGCCGCCACTGATGGTGCCCTCGGGCCGGCCGAAGCGCGACACCAGCATGCGCGCACCGGGCCGCCGATACGCCGAACCTTCGACCTTGACTACAGTCGCAAGCACCGCTTCGCGGCCAGCCTCGCGCTCGGCCAGGAGCGCATCCAGCAATGTGTTCAGGCCCGACATGCAGAACCTCCGCTCAATGCAGGGACTCGGTCCGGCGCTTAGCCACAGCCGGCACCGAAACCTGCGCACCACTCTCGCCGAAACGCTGCAACATAAAGCTGCTCAACGCGGCCAACTCTTGATCGGTATAAATGTTGCCGAACGATGGCATACGCCGATTCACTGGGGCGTCGGCGGCGCCGTGGCCACTCAACAGAATGCCGAGCAAGTTGCTGGCGGCCGGATCGTTGACCGTCTTCAAGCCCAGCAGCATGGCCGTCTGGCTCTGGTTGCCCGTGCCGTCCCAGCGGTGGCAACTGGCGCAGGCTTCGGCGAACAGCTTGTTGCCGAGTGCACTGCCGCTGCCCGGTTCTGCAAGCGTGACCTGCTGCGGGCGAGGCACGCCTTCACTGCGCGGTGGCGAGTCCTTGAGGAACACTGCAATCGCCTGACGGTCAGCGTCAGTCAGGTGGCGCAAGCTGTTTTCCACCACCTCCGCCATGGGCCCTGAAGACAAACCCAGGCCTGGCGCTGCGCCATCCTTCAAATAGCCAGCTAGCACGTCCGTGGGCCAGGCACCAATGCCGTGCACGGGGTCGGCACTGATGTTGTAGGCGTTCCAACCCTGGATCAGATTACCGGCCAGCGAGCGCTCGCTGCTGACAGCCTGAAACAGGTTGCGCGGTGAATGGCATTCGCCGCAGTGACCCGGCCCTTCGACGAGGTATTTGCCGCGATTCCACTCAGCAGAGCGCTGGCTGTCCGCCTGAAATGGCTCATCGTTAAGGAACAGCAAATTCCAGAAAACCATGCCCCAGCGCTGATTGAACGGGAAGCCGATGTGGTTTTCGCGCGGTGCTTGCTCGACCGGTTCCAGGCTATCGAGATAACCCTTGATCGCGAGGATGTCATCGCGCGACATCTTGCTGTAGGAGGTATAGGGAAACGCCGGGTAGTAGTGCTTGCCGTCACGGCCAATGCCGGTCTGCAGCGCACTGACGAACTCGTCATCGGTCCATGCACCGATGCCGGTTTGCGTGTCCGGGGTAATGTTGGGCGAAAACAGCGAGCCGAACGGCAGCTTGAACTCAACACCACCGGCGAAGGGTTGACCGCCAGACACGGTATGGCAAGCCACACAGTTGGCAGCGCGCGTCAGGTATTCGCCCTTAGCCAGCAAGTCCTCTTGCGCATAGGCCGCTTGCGCCAGCAGAGCCGCGCTGGCGAGCGTCAGTAGGTTGCTTATTAATTTCATCAAGTGCTCCTTAAACCGGGTAGTAGCCGAAGCGGCTCAGCGGCAGGCGACGGATGCGCTGACCCGAGGCGGCGAACAGGGCGTTGACCAGGGCCGGACCGATCAACGCAGTACCGGCCTCGCCGACGCCACCCGGCGCCTCCAAGCTAGGCAGCAGGTGCACCTCCACCTCCGGCGCTTCGCTGATGCGCAGCTGCCGGTAGTTGTGGAAGTTGGTCTGCTGCACCTGGCCGTTTTCGATGAGGATTTCGTTGAATAGCGAGGCGGACAGTCCGAACAGCGTGCCGCCCTCGATCTGCGCCTTAACCGAGGTCGGGTTAGTCGCAAAGCCGCAATCCACCACACTGACCAGCCGCTTGATGCGTATGCCCAAGTCGCCCTGCATCTCCAGTTCAACCAGGGTCGCCACATAGCTGCCGAACACCGCACTGACCGCCACACCACGGCCTTGCCCTGCGGGCAACGGCTTATTCCAGTCAGTCTTTTCGGCCAGCAAACGCAGCACCGCCTGGGCACGCGGCTGCTCCGCCATCAGTTCCAGGCGGTAGGCAACCGGGTCGGCCTTGGCGTTGTGCGCCAGCTCATCAATAAAACACTCCAGGGCATAGGTGCCGCGCAGCGGGCCCACGCCGCGCCACCAGGACACGGGCACAACGCTCGGCTCCTGGCGGATATAACGAACCTGCAAATGCGCCAGGCTGTAGATGGGGTCTACCGCCACTTCCACGGCATCACTATCCACGCCATTGGGCGGCAAGCTGCCGACATAACGGGCGAGAATCGAGGCGCCGGCGATGCGGTGCTCCCAACCCAGCGGCCGTCCCTGCTCGTCGAGGGCGGCCTGCATACGGTCGGCATACAGCGGCCGGTAGAGGTCGTGGGTCATGTCTTCCTCACGGCTCCAGATCAGCTTGATCGGGTAATCGACCTGGCATGCGATGGCCACCGCTTGGGTGATGAAATCAAACTCCAGACGCCGGCCGAATGCGCCACCGATCAATTGGTTGTGCACCTGGATTTTTTCCACGGGCAACCCGGTGACTTGGGCGGCCGTCTGCTGGGCAAACACCGGTACTTGGGTGCCGACCCACAGCTCGCAGGCATCTTTGCGCACATGGGCCACACAACTCATGGGTTCAAGCGGCGAATGGGACAACAGCGCCTGCTCGTAAACCGCTTCGAACTGGCTGGCCGATTGCTGCTTGGCTTGCTCAATGTCGCCGCTGCGCTTGGCGACCACGCCATCACGGCTACTGGCGGCGAGCAACTCCTGGTCCAACTGCGCTGAACCAATCGCGGCATGTGGGCCGAGGTCCCACTCGATCTTCAGCGCCCTGATGGCCTGCTGACAGGCCCAGAAGTTGCTCGCAGTGACGGCCACGGCATTGTCCAGGCGCACGATGTCGCGCACCCCAGGCACTCGTCGCGCCTGACTGTCATCAACGTTGAGCAGCCGCCCGCCATACACCGGACAGGTGATACTGGAGGCCACCAGCATGCCGGGGATTTGCAGGTCGATGGTAAAGTGCGCCTTGCCGTTGACCTTCGCAGGCGTATCCAGACGCTGCGCGGGGGTGCCCAGCAACTTGAACTGCTCGGGGGTTTTCAGCGGCACTGCGTCGGGCAATGGCAGCGTCGCAGCCGCTTCGACCAAGTCGCCATAGGCCGCCTGCAGGCCATTGGGGCCAAGCACCTGGCCGTTCTGCGCATGGCACAGGCTCGGCGCGACGCGCCATTGCAGAGCAGCCGCCTGGATCAACAGGATGCGCGCCGTAGCGCCCGCCCGACGCAGCGGCTCCCAGGTAACACGAGTAGAAGTCGAACCACCGGTGGCCTGAAACTGCATCAGGCTGTCGGTATACAGCGCCGAGTTCGGTGGCGCTTCCTGGATCACTACCTGATCCAGGGGCACTTCCAGCTCCTCGGCGACCATCATGGCAATACCGGTTTGCGCACCCTGGCCCATTTCAATTTTCGGCGAGATCACCGTGACCACGCCATCGGGGCCAACGCGGACAAAGGCACCGTAACCCTCCGCGGAGTGATCACCAAGCCGACCTGCCGCAGCCGCCTCGGCGGCTGCGCTTTTGGCCACCAGCGGCGGTAGCCAGGTACTCAACACCAAGCCACCGAGGGCGATACCGCTGCCCTGCAAGAGGCGGCGACGGGACATATCAACAGTCACTTCGTTAGGCTTTTTCATCTCACGCCTCCTCAACCTGGCCAACACTGTGAATGGCCGTGCGAATCCGGGTGTAGGTGGCGCAGCGGCACAGATTGCCCGCCATGGCGGCATCAATTGCCTGATCATCGGGCTTCGGCTGGCTCTGCAGCAGCGCCGTGGCGGCCATGATCTGCCCTGATTGGCAGTAACCGCATTGCACCACCTCATGCGCCAGCCATGCCTGCTGCACGGCTTGGCCCACGACCGTCTCACCGATGGCCTCAATGGTGGTGATCGCGCGGCCCGCCACGGCGGAAATCGGCGTCACGCACGAACGAATCGGCTGGCCATCGAGGTGCACGGTGCACACGCCGCACTGGGCAATGCCGCAGCCATACTTGGTTCCGGTTAGGCCCAGCACATCGCGCAGGACCCATAGCAGAGGCATATCGGGGGCAACGTCAACCTGCTGCGACTGTCCGTTGATGATTAACGTTTGCATGGTATTTCCTCTGCTTAAAGTGTTGATGCCGACAACCTTGGTTATCGCTTTGATCATGTGGGTGCGCGACGTGAGGCAGACTTAAACAGCGTCATGCCCTCACGAATCTATTCGCCTTAAACGGGCAACCAGCCACCCGGCCAATGGAAAGGAAATAAGCTGGGTGACAGGCACCAATACCAGCACTTCCACCAGCACCATTACCGGGAAACTCAGATCACGGGTCAGCGGGGCTAATACACTCAGCACCAACAAGAGTGTTGGGTAAAGCCCCAGACAACCAACCACTACACGCCAGAACATGGCGTTTATTTTATGCGAGCGCTTACTGGGTTTATGCATACCCCCCCCTGCAGGCATTGCCTGTAACTTAGCAATCTGGATTTTTTAAATAAAAAAGCCCTACCAGCAAGGAGCTTGAGCTGGCAGAGCAATAACCTGTGTTATTCCAACAAGCGGCAATCAGTCCTCACTGACGCGAACCACTAACTTGCCAAAATTGCGCCCCTCGAGCAGGCCGATAAAGGCCTTAGGCGCCTCCTCCAGACCACTCACTAATTCTTCACGGTATTTAATCCGGCCCTGCGCAAACCAGCTCGACATATCGTTAAAGAACTCGTCGTAGCGGTGGCTGTAATCATCAAAAATGATGAACCCCTGCACATGAATACGCTTGCGCAGAATGCTGCCCATCAAAGCAGGCAAACGATCTGGCCCGTTGGGTAAAGCGGTATCGTTGTAGTGCGCAATAATGCCGCAGACGGGCACTCGGGCCTTGGTATTGAGCAGCGGCAGCACCGCATCGAAGACCTTGCCGCCGACATTCTCGAAGTAGATGTCGATACCTGCCGGGCAGGCCTTGGCCAGTTGCTCGGCGAAGTCCGGCGCACGGTGATCTAGACAGGCATCAAAACCCAGCACCTCGACCGCATGCCGGCATTTTTCCGCGCCACCGGCGACACCGACCACATGGCAGCCCTTGATCTTGCCGATCTGCCCCACAGTCGCGCCGACCGGCCCGGTGGCCGCCGCCACCACCAGGGTTTCACCCGCCTGCGGCCGGCCAATATCGAGCAAGCCCATATAAGCGGTGAAGCCCGGCATGCCAAAGATGCCCAAGGCATAAGAAGGATGCGCCGGCGACTCACCCAACGCGGTCAGATCGCTTCCATCGGACAGCGTGTAGTCCTGCCAGCCAGCAAAGGACAGCACCCAGTCACCGACCTTGTAGGCCGGGTTTTTCGAAGCCTCCACACGGCATACAGTGCCACCCACAATCACTCCACCGACTTCCACCGGCGCAGCATAGGACGGTGCATCACTCATGCGACCACGCATGTAAGGGTCAAGTGAGAGGTAAACGGTACGCAACAGAACCTGCCCTTCTGCTGGCTCAGGAATGGGGCTTTGCTCAATGCGAAAATTCGCTTCGAGAGGCGCACCGTGGGGACGTGAGGCCAGAACGACGCGCCGATTGATTAGCTTTGATTGGGGCATGTGCAAACTCCTGGGGTTGCTGAAGTTGGGCTTGTCTCGATCACCCGAATTAGACCAGTCGACTAGTTGGTCAGTGAAAAAAATGCCCACCAACAGGTGGGCAACCGCGCCATCAGATGTTGTCAGAGGTCAGAATGGTCTGAGTTGTGGCCATGGCGTTTTCCAGCGGCCGACTATTACGGTGTAGCTTGCTCAGCAGACTCGCACCGAGCCACAACTGGTAAAGGGCCGTCGCAGTGTGGAAAGCATCGCCCATTGCCAGAGAACCGTCTCGCTGCCCCTGCTCAATACATTCAGAAATCCGCGCAATGATTTGATCTGCACCATCGCGCAGCGTGAGGCGCATGGGCTCCGAAAGATCAGCTACCTCTGCGCTCAGCTTCACCACCAGGCACTTCTGGTCGTCGCAGGGCTCGCAGTAGCTGTCTAGCCACTTCTGCCAATACCCCATCAGGCGCTCGCGAGCCGTGTTGCCCGTGACGGCAAAACGCTCATCCATGCTCGCCAAATAATTGCGAAAGTAATCCTCAAGCAACGACTGGCCGTACTGCTCTTTGGACTTAAAATAATGGTAAAACGAGCCTTTCGGCACGTTAGCGGCCTGCAAAATCTCGTTAAGGCCCACACCAGTGAAGCCCTTAACCACCATCATGCGGTGGCCGGTATCGAGTAGATGCTGACGCGTATCGTCGTAACGTAGTTTCATCGGATTAATGTATCAATAAATAGACCAGTCGTCTATAGTGAATTTCTGAGAGAATTGTTAGCCATTCTTGATGACACTCAGACAGTATACAGACCAACCCACACACAGCGAGCTCATGGCGGCGCAGTACGGCGAAGCACCTACCTGAAGCTAACGGGGAACCTTCAAACCGCCCTTCGCTCGTGCCCAGAAGGAAAGCCGCTGGATAGAGACCTCAGTGGATCCGGAGGGAACCTAAAGGGCATCGCCGCACTCAGCTTGCCATGCCAGTAGACTGGTCGCTTAGTGACAGATAAAATTTTGATCGCCGGTTGCTGGCCCCCCCCCCTGCCGAGATCCCTCATACAAAGCACACCTCCCCTCCCACGATAACTTACAAGGCGTAATAACGATGATAAAACTCCACCATCTAAATGATTCTAGGTCGTTTCGTATTCTGTGGCTACTGGAAGAAATAGGCCAACCATATGAAATCATTCGGTATCAGCGTGATAAAGAAACCCATCTGGCCCCCGAAACCCTGAAGGACATTCACCCGCTAGGCAAATCTCCGGTTATTGAGCTCGACGGCAAGATAATTGCGGAGTCAGGGTCGATTACAGAAGTTTTGATTAAAGAATTCGCCCCCCATCTAGCACCAAACGAAAAAAGTCCAGAATATATTGACTACCTACAATGGATACACTTCTCAGAGAGCTCAGCGATGCTCCCGCTCCTACTTAAAATATTCAATGAGTTCGAAACACGATCCGGAACCGACCTAAAATTCCTCAAGAACTATGCAGAAATTGAATTCAACAAAGTTTTTTCATACCTAAACAATCACTTGAATAATAAAAAATTTTTAGTCGAAGACAGACTCACAGGAGCAGACTTCATGCTGGGTTTTGTAGTGAAAGGCGCACTCAATCTGCTCAAGTCTAGCGGTGCATTTCCACATATCGAAAGCTATATTACTAATATTGAAAATCAGATAAGTTACAAGCGAGCACTGGATATAGATGCCAATTAAACCTGGCTTCGCAAAAAAAGCCTCCAAGAAACCAACGCCGGTCTGAGAGCAGCATTGCTCAATTCATACCCCAAAAGGACTCAACCGAGTGACTCAACCGAAAACCCGGGTTCGACCCGGGTTTTTGCTTTTTTACAGACGCACTTTCTCTATATCAGCCAGCAAATAGCCCAACTTCTAGCTCACGGACCACCGATCATGGGATATATCTGACCCACGAGGAGAAACTTTCGAACTAACCCCTGGGCATCCCTTCAATAACACCGACGAGCATTTCAACGATATTCTGCGTTGCCACTCAGACCGTAGAATCGACACTGTTGCCCTGAGGCTAGCAGCAATATTTCAAGAACCGAATGGAGAAGGCTGAATAAAATTCTTGCGTCCCAGTTCAACACCTTCGAGGGGTGATATATCAAGCGGAAGCGGCACTAGGGCTATTTTGATGGCACCACGCATAGGTGTCGAGGCCCGTAGCTTTCATACCAGCTCAGCAAGCAGCACCGAACCATCACCGACGAGAACGACTAAGAGTCCCCTTGCGCAGACAGCGAGCCCCCGCAGGCTTCAAGCGCAGGTGCTGATCGTCCTTGACCAGGTACCTCATTGCCTCGTGGGTATTAGGCCGCTTCGACTGATCCTCCCTATGGATCTGGCCGATGCCTAGCTTGTCGCCGTACTGTTCCTTATCATGGTTGCAGCTGTGGGCATAGCCCTGACGACGAGTGATCTCCTCCCACAGCTTGCCAATCCTAGTTGCCTTACAGACATCCCGGCACACTATGTTGCCATTGAAGAAGTAGGCTGCATGGATGTGGTAACCCCTGCCGTCATTTCGATCCCCCTGCTCAACGGCGTAGATGTATCCGATAAGATGCTCGAAGATCGGATGGCGGTGGTGCTTGGTAATCAGGGCATCCAAGTGATTGAACACTTGTTCGATACGTAGCCTGGCTTGTGCCTCAGACCAGTAGTACAGGTTCAACCTGATGATCGCGGTACGCGAGTATCGGCTCATCATCGCATCCGTGTACTCGGTGATTTCCCTATCCTGCTGCTTGGCCAACTGCTGCCGGTCCCACTTCCTACGCCGATACCACTGCTCTCGTGTCAGTTCACGGATCCGTGCGGTCAGGACGTTCATGCTCTGGTGATGACTGAGCCAGTACGTCTCCGTCTCGCTCATGCAGACAGGACCATTGGGTGAACGCTGAAGACCGATGTCGTCACAGGCTTCCCGGAACGCTAACAGGTGCTCGCTATAGTCGTACGGCACTCGATCATCGAACAGGTTGTACATCTGCTGGACGTTGGTGAAGTACCGGGAGAGTCTGGTCTGCTCGACCTGCTCATAGCCTGACCGTTTGTGCGTGATCCGGAATGCGGGTGTATCGCTGCGCTCGATAGCCTGGACGAGTGACTCGATCTGCAGGGCTATGTCGGACTGGGATAGGTGGGTGTTGAGCTTGCGGTTGTTCATGGCTGAGTACCTGGTTGGTTTTTGGTGCATACCAGGTACGTGATGTGTTTCTTTTTACTGGTCTTCTTTCCCTCCGGTGTAGTCAGTGGTGATGGGTAGTGATGGATAGTAAGAGTTGGTAGTTAATAGCTATTAGCTATATCAATAGATGCAGCCCCGCCCATAACCGACCGTCCCGATCAGGCCGGGCAATGGGGAGCAACATTGCCGAGCCTGTCGAGAGATTTGCCGCATTGCGCTTTGGGAGAGTTAGCTGAGAGCCCAAAGCTGTTCGAGTCGGCATAAGCGCCATGACCAGCCGAAGCCGATCATGGCGCAGGTGGCGGTTCTAGCTGGCCATGCTCAGATGGCCGATGGGACGCGTGGACGCTCCCTCAGCTTGGTCACGCTCCTCGATCCGGGCCAGGATCCAGTCGTGCACCTCGCTATCGACCCAGCCGACGCAGCGGTCGCCCAGCGATACCGGCTTCGGAAACGTGTTATCCGAGATGTATTTGTAGATCGTCGACCTAGATAGGCCGGTAGCGATTATCACATCTTGCAAGCGGAGAATTCGCATGAATAGGGCTCCTCTGTTTGTCCCAGAGGATTTGCGAGGGCCGTATAAAAAAACTGCCTGTTACCCAGCAGCCCGTGCCGGCGTGAGCAACCCTGACTTTTCGCGCAGCTCCAGCGGAATATCCACCTCCCTCAACACGCTTTTCACCACAGGATCATCGCACCCCTTGGTGACCATCCAATGCTTGGCCAGACCTTCGTCCGAGGCTCTTTCAGTCAACAGAGCGATGCAACGGTGGCCAGTCGACACATGCGCCGGGACCAAGCTGTAGCTAACCCTGGCCAGATCAATGCTGGATACCTGCGAAAAACGTTGGACCACCTCTCTGGCCAGCTCAAGGACTTGGTGGTGGAGGAAGTCGAAAATCTCCTCGTGGTCCAGAATCGCTTTGTCTTTGGGATCAAGCATCGGCAGTCGAAAGAATGCCGCCACTTGCTCCTTCACCGTCGAGTCCACACCGCGCACCTTTCCCCATCCGGCGGAATCAGCCTGAACCCAGTGGCGCGACAGAAAGCCCAATACGCAGTCACAAATAAAAAGCTCAAGCTGATCAAACGCATGATCTGGCGCTCGCCTGAAGAGACGAACCACGCTGCGAGGTGCCAAGTATTCCCCTCGCCTTAGGAAGGAGTTGCGATCAAGTCTGACGCCAGCCAAAAACTTGTAGTCGATGTCTTGATCGGCGGCCTTCTCATGCACCACGACGGAAACAACGTCGTCAGCAGGTGAAAGCTGAAGGTGGTTCAGATTAAGCCAATAAACGCTCCTGAGCTTCTCAGCGAAAATCGGACTCGCCAACCCAGGTATGTGTCTACGAATGAATCCCAGCTCCGTAAGCCTGCGCAAGCGCTGCTTAAGAGAGGCCGCATCCATTCCCGTCAGCAAGCAGAGCTCCTTGCTACTCAGCCCCCTGGCAACCCCAAACGGATCTGCATGGCTTAGCAATATCATGAGCAGCAAACGATTCGCCAAGCTGAGCTTCCCCTGTCGCACTGGAGCAACTCGCTTCTCGTCTCGCGAGCGTGTGTTGAGCTCCTTCGCAGTCGGCGCATCGTCCTTCCAGCCAGACCAGATGGCCCTGATGCGCTCGCCACCCAAGACATGCTTGACCAAACCGGGGTGGTTCAGCGTCCTTTCCTCAACATCCCGCAGAGCCGACTGGATAGCTTTGCTCATCTCGTAGGTACACCTTGGCCGCCCCTTCCCTTCGGGCTGAGTAACGACTCGCAGTACCCCCACATCAACCAGTTGGGCAACCGCTTTTGAAACGGCTTGCACCGGAAGCCGCAGGTCTTCAGCCAATTGCTTCTGCGAACGAGGCTTAGGCGTCACCGCGCCATAGTGCTCCCAGAATGCAATGAGCAAAAATTTAGCATCTGGATCACCTGCCCTTAGCTTCGCATCAAGAATCCTAGCAAGCATATAACCTCCAATTTTTAACTCGTAAATATACCCTATATCTACGATACCTTAGTTACAGTAACGACTCATATAACAACACGTAACGTTTTACTCACATATCAGTGTCAAAGCTGATAACGGTTGCGTAACGAAACAGTAACGGTATAAATCTTTCCCGAAGGATTGGCTTTGGCTCATAGCCCAAATGGCCCGCCTGGAGGATGAGATGTCAGAAAATGAGAAACCACTGAAGTGGCTGCGCAAGCAGGATGGTGAGTGGGAATGGGCAGCCGATTACCTCAGGCACCGGCTCGATGCCGAGTACATGAGGAGGCTCAAGGGCGATGCGTTTACCCGGTTTTCGACCTACGAGAACGTCGTTGCTGCTATCAGGCAGATCCAAGAGGACAGGCTGGACCTGGTCATAAGACTGCAGGGAGCTATACGGCAGCGTCGCTACCGCTCTGACAGCAATGGCCGAAAACCTCGAACATTCACCCTCAGCAAACAAACCCTTTCCAAGCTGGACTCAATCGCAAAGCGAAATAACACTGACGAGACAGCTGTAATCACAGCGCTCATAGAAAGAGAAGGACTGGCCGCCGAGGCCGAGAGGGATTACAAAAAGCAGCTCAAGGAATCAGTCGCGCGCGAGCAAAAGAACGCAGCCCAGGCAGTTGCGACCATGACCGCTCAACGGGACGAGGCGTTGAAATACGCCGAGCGGTATCTGAGGCTTTTAGTTCAATGGGAGCTAATGTGGCCTGACGAAACGCCACCCACCGCAAGCGATGAGGATGTGTCGAAGCTTGTGGAGTCCAAAATGAAAGACCTAAAGGACAAGCTAGCCTACATTGCCTTCAGAGACGCAGTGACAACTGACCGAGGGCATGACGAGCGCTAATCATCTCACCTCGCACTGAAGCAGGCACGAAGCACAAAACCGGGTACAAAACCGGGTACATAATTTTCAGATATTGAAACTCCCTCAGGACTGGTGGCCGCCTCAGGCCTGACTTAGTGGATAACGTCTAAGCGGTAACCTGCAGCACACACAAACCCCTTGAGGCTTGCGCTTCAAGGGGTTTTGTTTTGCCCGGACATGCGCCCTGTGCAGGGGCGGCCTTGTGTCGCAACGGGCCACAAAGCGGGCCCCGCCCCCAGCATCTAAGCTGAGGTTCAGCGCCCTTCTCGCCCAGAGCCGACACCATGCCCCACCCCACTCGTTTCGACTGGCAACGCTGGTTACCCGGCCTGGTCACCCTGCTCCACTACAAGGCAGCCTGGCTACCCAAGGACATCGCCGCCGGCCTGGTACTCACCACCATGCTGGTACCTGTGGGCATCGCCTACGCCGAGGCTTCCGGCGTCCCCGGCATCTATGGTCTGTACGCCACCATCATCCCCCTGCTGGCCTATGCCCTGTTCGGTCCCAGCCGCATCCTGGTGCTGGGCCCGGACTCGGCGCTGGCCGCGCCTATCCTGGCGGTGGTGGTGCAGTACGCCGCCAGCGACCCGCAGCGGGCGATCGCCATCGCCAGCATGATGGCACTGGTCGCCGGGGCGTTCTGTGTGATTGCCGGGCTGTTGCGCCTGGGCTTTATCACCGAGTTGCTGTCCAAGCCCATCCGCTATGGATACATGAACGGCATCGCCCTGACCGTATTGATCAGCCAGTTGCCCAAGCTGTTCGGCATCAAAGTCGACAGCGAAGGGCCCTTGCGCGACCTTTGGTACCTGGGCCAGGCGCTTTTCGCCGGCCAAGGGCACTGGCCAAGCTTCATCGTGGGTGCCGGTAGCCTGGGGCTGATTCTGCTGCTCAAACCGTTCAAGCGCCTGCCAGGCATCCTGATCGCCGTGGTACTGGCGACGCTGGCAGTGAGCCTGTTCAACCTTGATCAGGTGGGCGTCAAGGTACTCGGGCAATTGCCCCAGGGCCTGCCAAGCTTCGTGTTCCCCTGGGTAAGCGACATTGATCTGGTCGAGGTGCTACTGGGCGGGATTGCCGTGGCGCTGGTTTCGTTCGCCGACACCAGTGTGCTGTCGCGCTCCTATGCCGCGCGCCTCAAGATGCGGGTAAACCCCAACCAGGAAATGTTCGGCCTGGGCGTGGCCAACCTGGCCTCCGGGCTGTTCCAGGGCATCCCGATCAGCAGCAGTTCATCGCGCACTCCAGTGGCCGAAGCTGCCGGCTCGCAGACCCAACTCACCGGCATCATCGGCGCCCTGGCGGTGACCCTGTTGCTGCTGGTAGCGCCCAATCTGATGCAGCACCTGCCCAACAGCGCTTTGGCTGCGGTGGTGATTGCCGCTGCACTGGGGCTGTTCGAATTTGCCGACCTCAAGCGTATCTTCCGCATGCAGCAGTGGGAGTTCTGGCTGTCGTTCACCTGCTTTGTCGGCGTAGCGGTGTTTGGCGCCATTCCCGGTATTGGCATTGCTGTGGCGGTGTCGGTGATCGAGTTCCTGTGGGACGGCTGGCGGCCGCACTACGCGGTGCTCGGCCGGGCCGATGGGCTGCGCGGATACCATGACATACAGCGTTATCCACAAGCCCGGCGTATTCCAGGGCTGGTGCTGCTGCGCTGGGACGCGCCGTTGTTCTTTGCCAACGCCGAGCAGTTCCAGAACACAGTGATGGCGGCGGTGGACGCGTCGCCAACGCCTGTGCAGCGGGTGGTGATTGCCGCTGAGCCCGTGACCAGCATCGATATCACTTCGGCGGACATGCTGGCCGAGCTGGACCGGGCACTGGAAGCGCGAGGGGTGGAGCTGCAGTTTGCCGAAATGAAGGACCCGGTGAAGGACAAGATGCGGCAGTTCGAGTTGTTCGAGCCTATAGGGGAGAAAGCCTTTCATCCGACGGTAGGCGCAGCGGTGGATGCCTATCTGGAAGAGAGTGGGGTTGATTGGCAACCCTGAATTCCCTGGGAGCCGGGCTTAACCGCTAAGAAGCCCGCGCCGACTCCGAAGTCGGTCAATCCAGATCAACATGCCGCTGGCATACACCGATACCGCCAGAAACAGCGCCATACGCACCGCAAACGCCTTGTACACATCCTGCCCGGCAGCACTGTCCTGCACCGACTGCCCCAGCAAGATCAGCATGGTCGTCAGGCAACTGACCCAGTACGCCGGGCCCTGCCGGCTCAGCACCGCCTGGTACAGGCGTCGAGCCTGCCAGAGGGCAAACAGCAATACCCACAAGAAGAACATCCACAGGTGAACGAACAGGCTCAGCGCCACCCACAGCACTATCGCCAACACCCCGGCAAGCAAGGTTGAACCGATCAGCTCGCGGCTGGCGCGCCGCGCGCGGGTTTCACCGGCTTGTTGCCCCACGCTCACGGCCTTCATGATCAACGGCATGTACTGGTCAGGGGCGATCAATGCCAGCAGAAAGGCCGGCATCACGATCAGCGTGGCACGCAGCGCCACCCAGCTGACATGCTCGCTGCCCAGCAGCGGCGGCACCGGCTGTGCTGGCGCATTGGCAGGTTCGGGGAACAACGTATGCGCCACCGACGTGCCCAGCACTGCCAGCAGCATGCCTTTGGCCAGCGCTTCGACCACCGACAGTGCCAGGGTGAAGTCACTGGTGCCAGCAGCGGCGATCATGGTCAGGCCGACCACCAGCAGGTTGGCCAGCAGGCCGTTGCCGCCCTTCAGGGCATAGCGCAAGGTCAGGAAAACCCCCACCCCGACCAGTAACACCCCGGCCAACGGAGCATGGCGCAACAACGGAATCAGCAGCAACCCGCTGCCGCAAGCGAGCAGCACCAGTAGCGCCAGGGCCGGCGCCGCGCGCAGGGGCAATGGCTGGCTGCGCATGGCCAGCAACAGCACCGCGAACACCGGCGCCAGGATCGGCACCGGCAAGCCGATACCAAAGCTCACCGCCAGGCACAGCGCCACGCCCCAGGCCAGGCGCAGTGCGCGCAGGCGGCGCAATTCAATAGGCATACGACAGCCAGCTCATCAGCCACATGAACAATCGGCCCAGCAGGTTCATTGGGTTACCTTCGCTGGGCAGGGCCATGACCTCGGCCTGACCACCGACCCGCAGCACGGTCTTGTCCTGAAGCTGGTCGCGCTCCAGCTCCACAATAACCGGGAAACGCTGCGCCGAACGCAGCCATTCGCGGCTGTTCTTCACGGTCGGCAGCGTACCCGGCGGCGTGCTCTGCCCCACGCTAACGCCGTAGCCAATGCTGCGTATGCGCCCCTTCAACACGGTGCCAGGTAGCGCATCGAGCACCACCAGCACCGGGGTTTCAGGGCGCAAGCGACCGAGGTTGTTCTCGGTCATGTCGGCACTTATCCACACGTCATGGATACTGATCAGGGTCATCATCGGGCTACCCGCCCCGACATAATGGCCAACGTCTGTGCGCAAGTCGGTGATCAGCCCGTTCGCGTCGGCACGCACCACGGTACGAGCAAGGTCCAGGCGAGCCTTTTCCACATTAGCCGCAGCACTGCGCAGCTGGGCGTTGTCTTCCTGTGCCCCGCCCTGCTGCTCACGGGCGCGCTCCACCTCAGCACGGGCTGCCGCCACTTGGCTGATGGCCTGGTCGCGGTTGGCCTGGGCGCCTTCCAGGCGGCGCACCGACACCGTACCGGGGTCTTCGTCAATCAACCGTTTAAGGCGCTCGGCATCCTGCCGCGCCTTGCGCTCATTGGCCTGGGCTGCCAACAACGCTGCCTGCGCCGAATCGATGCCGGCGGTACTGGCCCCGATCTGCCGGCGCACGGTATCGAGGTCGGCTTCGGCACGGGCCAAGGCAATGCGGTATTGCTCCTGATCGAGTTCGAACAGCACATCGCCCTGCCGCACCTCCTGGTTGTTGCCCACGGCCACACGCTTGATCTGCCCGGCCACTTCGGCGGCCACCGGGACCACGTAAGCCTGCAGGCGGGCTTGCTGGGTATATGGCGTAAAGCGGTCAGCCAGCAAGTACCAGAGCAGGCTGATGGCAATCAGCAGCAGCACCCAGCGCATGCCGCGATCCGGGGCTGACGGGGGCGGCGTTGGCGTGGCGTCGCTCATTCGGTTTCACCTTGTGCATGCGCGGTGGGGGCTGGCTCGTCGAGCAACTCGCCCCAGTCGGTGCGTTGTTGCATTTGTTGGCGGGTGGCTGGGTCGATCGGCGCGCGGCTGGCGTCCCAACCTCCACCCAGGGCCTTGTACAAGGTCACCAGGCTGCTGACTGCGTTGCCACGGCTGACCAGGTAACCGTCCTGTTGCTGCAACAGCAGTTGCTGAGCATCGAGCACCCGCTGAAAATCGGCGAAGCCTTCGCGGTACTGCGAGCTGGCCAGATTCAGCGAGCGTTGCGCAGCCTGAGAGGCCTGGTCGCGAATGGTTGCACTCTGCAGCGAGCGCACCAGCCCGCTGGCTGCATCGTCGGCCTCACGGGCGGCTTCGCGCACGCCCTGCTGGTACAACTCGATCAGTTGCTGCAAGCGGGCATCTTCCACGCGTACGGTGTTCTTGCGCCGCCCATAGTCGAACGGGTTCCAGATCAGGCTTGGGCCAGCAGCCAGGTCGAAGGTGTCGGGCAAATGATTGGCCGATAAAAAGGTCCAGCCGATACTGCCGAGCAAGTTCAGTTGTGGATAAAGATCGGCCTCGGCCACCCCGACCAGCGCCGACTGTGCCGCCACAGCCTGCTCGGCGGCGCGAATGTCCGGGCGGCGCTGCAGCAGGCTGGCAGGTACATCCTGCAACACTGCCCGCTCTGGCAAGGGCAGTTGGCCACGGCCGGCCTCCAGTTGCGGCAGCGGCCCGGGCGGGCGGCCGAGCAGCGAACACAGCACATTGCGCAGGGCGTTGAGCTGGTTCTCGAACTCGGGAATGGTGGCCAGAGTCGCCAGGTATTGAGTACGCGCCTGCTGCCAGTCGAGTTCGTCATTTTCGCCGTGGCGGAACAACCGCTCGGTGATCTCCAGGCTACGCGCCTGACGCTTGGCGTTCTCTTGTGCGATAGCCAGCCGCGCCTCGGCGGTACGCAGGGCAAAGTAGGTGTCGGCCACTTGCGCACGCAGCAGCAGCATGGCATCGGCGTAGTTGGCCTGGGAGGCGAAATAGACGGCATCGGCGCTTTCGATGGCGCGACTGAAACGGCCCCAGAAGTCAATTTCCCAGCCGATGTCGAAGCCCACGCTGGATTGCCAGAACACCGAATCACGGGCCGAAGGCGTACCAGACTGATTCTGCTTCAGGTACAGGCTTTGCGCACTCAGTTGCTGCAGCTGCGGATAACGCCCGGTCTGCACGATGGCCAACTGGGCACGGGCTTCAGCGATACGCAGGCCAGCCACGCGCAGGTTGGTGTTGTTGGCATCGGCCTCAGCTATCAGCGTATCCAGCGTCGGGTCGGCAAACACCGCCCACCACTGGCGCAGGTCGGGCGCCGCCGCGCTGCGCTCGGCCTGCTCCAGCATTGGCGTGCTCCAGCCGCCCAACCACGGCGTTTGGGGCTTTTCATAATCCGGGCCGACTTGGGTGCAACCGGCCAGCACCATCAGCAGCCCCAGGCCACAGCAGCGGTTGGGCATGGCTCAGGCGGCAGGTGGCGCTGGTTGCTCCGGCACCTGCAGCGCAACCCATTGCCAGAACAATACGTAGGCCACGCCAAGGATTACCGGGCCGATGAACAAGCCGATGATGCCTTTGACCACCATCCCGCCCAATGCACCGATCAGTACCACCGGCATTGGTACATCGACCCCGCGTCCCAGCAGCAGCGGCTTGAGCACGTTGTCGGCAAGGCCGGCGACAAAGGTGTAGACGGCAAAAATGATGGTCGCCACCGTGAAGCCTTCGGCGTTGAACACATAAATGATCACCGGCAAGGTCACCAGCGTCGCCGGGGCCTGTGCAATGCCCAGCATGAGGATGACGATGGCCAGCATCCCGGCACCGGGAACCCCTTTGACGACAAAGCCGACACCGATCAGCAACATCTGGATGAAGGCAATGCCAATCACCCCTTGCGCCACCGCGCGAATGGTGGCCGTGCACAGCGTGGCCAAGGGTTTACCGCGCTCTTCGCCTGATACCCGCATGGCGATACGCTGCGCAGCGATTTCACCGCGATCACCGAAGGCCATGATGACCCCGGAAATGATGATCGCGCCGATGAACAGCAGGAAGGCCCCGCCAGCGCTGGCCGCAGCGCCCAGCACCGTTAGCCCGGCCCCCTTGATCTGGGGCATCCACTGGTTCAGTACACTGGCCATGTTTTCGGAGGCCGCCAACCACAGCGCATGCACCTTCGGCCCGATCAGTGGCCAGGTCGCCACGGAATCAGGCGGGACCGGCACGCTCCAGGCGCCGCTTTTGAGCAGCGTCACCAGGCTGTCCACGGATTCGCCGATGGACATCACCACCAGGTAGATAGGCACCAGCAGCACTACCAGAACCAATAGCACCAACAGCGTCGCCGCATAACCTTGCCTGAACCCGGTGCGGCGCTGGATGCGGCAATGCAGTGGGTACAAGGTGACCGCCAGAATCACCGCCCACAGCATCAACTCCAGGAACGGCTGGAACACCTGAAAGGCGAAGGTCACCAAGACTGCCACCAGGCCTGCCTTGATGAGCACATCGAGCAGGCCCCGCGACAGGGCGCTGTCCAGCTTGATACCTGGCTGCATGTTTGACCTCCGAACATTCAATGCGCCAGCAAGGCGCAATTCACTGATCCGTCCCAGAGCTTGCCTGCGTAAGGCTGTCGTCTCGCAATTGCCGCGCCAAGGCCATCATTACCAGGGGCACCACCGCCATCGACAAGGTGATGGCCAGCACCAGCAGGTCGTGTACGGCTTGCGTGAGCACTTGGTGCTCCAGCGCCAGCTTGAACACCACGAAGGCGAACTCGCCCCCCGAAGCCAGCACCACGCCCAGGCAGAGCGCCTGGGCCTTGTTGAGCCCACCCATCGTGCGCCCCAGGCCATACAACAAGGGCAGCTTGATGGCGACCAGCAGCAACGTCAGACCCAACACCATCAGCGGCATGCCGAACAGGAGGCGCAGGTCGGCACTCATACCTACGCCAACGAAGAACAATCCAAGAAACAGGCCTTTGATCGGCTCGATCTGAGTTTCCAGTTCGTGGCGAAACGGCGACTCGGCCATCAGCACACCGGCCAGGAAGGCCCCCAGCGCCATCGACACACCCACATGCTCCATCAACCACGCGGTGCCCAGCACGACCAGCAATGCCGTGGCAGTCGACAGCTCAGGCAGGCCCGAACCCACCGTCCACTTGAATATCGGGGTCAGCAGATAACGGCCAAAAACAATCAGCACACCAATGCCGACAGCTACAGCCAACAAAGGCCAGGCACCTTCGTCAGCAGTGCTGACATCGCCACCGAGCAGCGGCACCACGGCAATCAAGGGAATGGCGGCAATGTCCTGGAACAGCAGGATGGCCACGGCCAGGCGGCCATGAGGTTTGCCCAGGTCCTTGCGCTCGGCCAGTACCTGCAAGCCAAAGGCGGTGGACGACAGCGCCAGGCCCAGCCCCAGCACGATGGCGGCGGGTTTCGATTGGTCGAACAGCCAGAATGCCAGTAGCCCAAGCAGCACGGCGGTCAGCCCCACTTGCAAACTGCCGACGCCAAATAGCGCCCGACGCATGGTCCACAGGCGCCTTGGGGACAACTCCAGGCCAATCACGAACAGCAGCATGACCACGCCCATTTCCGACAGCCGCGCCACGTTGTCCGGGTTGCCGAGCAGGCCAAACACCGACGGACCAATCAAGATACCCGCCAAGAGGTATCCCGGTACTGCGCCCATTTTCAGACGCTGCGCCAGCGGTACCAGAAGCACCACAGCCAAAAGGAATACCACCGTCGCCTGCAACAGGCTACCGTCATGTGGCATGAGCTCGTACCTTCGCAGCTCCCTGCAGGGAGGGGTTCAGAAACGTTCTTCGACGAACTTGAACGGGTAGGCGACCGCCTTGTACTTGCCGATCTTGCCGCGTTTGGGCAGCTTCACGTGCTGGTCGCGGGTTATATCCTTGTAGGGAATACGGCTGAGCAGATGGCTGATGATATTCAGCCGGGCGCGACGTTTGTCGTTGGAATTGGCCATGAACCACGGCGCCCAAGCGGTATCCGACGCCTGGAACATTTCGTCACGCGCTTGGGTGTATTCATCCCAGCGGCTATACGACTTGAGGTCCATCGGTGACAACTTCCACAGCTTGCGGCCGTCGTTGATGCGATCCTGCAGGCGCCGGGTCTGCTCGTCGGCGCTGACTTCAAGCCAGTACTTGATGAGGATGATCCCTGAATCGACCATGACCCTTTCGAACCCGGGTACTCCGGTCAGAAACTTGTCCACTTGCTCGCCAGAGCAAAAGCCCATTACCCGCTCAACGCCCGCACGGTTGTACCAACTGCGATCGAAGATCACCACTTCACCCGCCGCAGGCAGATGGCCCAGGTAACGCTGCACGTACATCTGGGTCTTTTCCCGCTCGGTCGGTGCGGGCAGCGCCACTACACGAAACACCCGCGGGCTGACACGCTCGGTAATGGCCTTGATGGTGCCACCCTTGCCGGCGCCATCGCGGCCTTCGAAGACAATGCATACCTTCAGGCCCTTGGCGACCACCCACTCCTGTAGCTTCACCAACTCTACATGCAGGTTCTTGAGCGCTTTTTCGTACGCCTTACCGCCCAGCTTTTCTGGCTGTTTTTTGGAGGGCTTCCTGGACGGCTTCGACATGACACGCTCCTGAAGGCGAATGAAGAGTGAGTATGGTCGATTAATGCCAGTTTGCCGCTTCGCTTGCAGATTGATGTGGGGGCTGTCGTGCAGCCCCCGGGAGGCACTATTTGGCCAGCTTGTTGTAACTGGTCATCAGGTTGCGGTAGTCCGGGATATGGTTGGAGAACAGGGTACCCAGCCCTTCGATGTCGTTGCGCCAGTCACGGTGCAGTTCGCAGGCCACGCCGAACCAGGTCATCAGCTGCGCCCCGGCAGCCTCCATGCGTCGCCAGGCCGAATCACGGGTCAGTTCGTTGAACGTGCCAGAAGCGTCGGTGACGACGAATACCTCGAAGCCCTCCTCCAACGCCGACAGGGCCGGGAAAGCCACGCATACTTCAGTGACCACGCCAGCAATCAGCAGCTGTTTCTTGCCGGTGGCTTTTACCGCTTTGACGAAATCTTCGTTGTCCCAGGCGTTGATGTTGCCCGGGCGTGCAATGTAAGGGGCATCAGGGAACTGCTCTTTCAGCTCCGGCACCAGCGGGCCGTTGGGCCCCGTCTCGAAACTGGTGGTGAGGATGGTCGGCAGCTTGAAGTATTTGGCCAGGTCAGACAGGGCCAAGACGTTGTTCTTGAAGCGGTCGGGGTCGATATCCCTTACCAGCGAGAGCAAGCCGGTCTGGTGGTCGACCAGCAGTACGGCTGCGTTGTTCTTGTCCAGACGCTTGTATTGGAAGGTCACAGTGGATCTCCTTGCTTCAGCGGGTTGGGAGTATCAGCGTAGGCAAGGATGGAGGGTGGGAGAGACCGTCAGTCGGCTTGCCTGTACTGCTATGTGCCCCATCACTTCACAAATTCCTGAACTGATTATTTGCCGCCAGCGATTTTTCCCCTCGCCAACCGCCACCAGAATCGCTTCACCACAATCACAAAAAACCGTGAGGCCACTCCCGTGGACCAGACACTCCAAGTGCGGCAAGCTGCCGCCGACCTCGTCGCGGCGTTCGCCAGCAACGACACCGCCCGCTATTTCGCCTGCTTCAGCGAAGACGCCACCTTTCTGTTTCACACCTTGCCGTATCCGCTGCTGTCGCGTCGCGCCTATGAAGAGCTGTGGGCCCAGTGGCAGGCCGAGGGCTTTACCGTGCTTGCCTGCGAATCGGGCAACGCCCATGTAAGCCTGCAAGGCGACGTGGCTATTTTCATGCACGATGTGGCCACGCGTATCCGCATCGCCGGTGAAGAGCAGCAGTTGAGCGAGCGCGAGACCATCGTCTTCCGCCGCCTTGGTGAACAGTGGCTGGCCTGCCACGAGCACCTGTCGGTCGTAACGCCGGCCTGATCACCCTTTACGCGGCGCTGCCGCCCTGCCATCGCACCCACAAAAAGGCCCGCGCACTGCGCTGGCTACAACAACCGCGCTGGAGCACCACCATGAGCCACTCGACCGGTATCGAGACCAACGGCGTCGAACAGATCCCCGCCGATCAACGCGACGCCTCCCCGCTGGACCTGTTCCGCCTGATCTTCGGCGGTGCTAATACCTTCGCTACCGCCGTATTGGGCAGCTTCCCGGTGCTTTTCGGGTTGTCATTCCAGGCCGGTGTGTGGGCGATTCTGCTTGGCGTTGGCATCGGCGCACTGATCCTCGCCCCGATGGGGCTGTTCGGCGCGCTTAACGGCACCAACAACGCCGTTTCATCAGGCGCGCACTTTGGCGTACACGGGCGCATCGTCGGCTCGTTCCTGTCGCTGCTCACGGCGGTGGCGTTTTTCTCGCTTTCGGTGTGGAGCTCGGGCGATGCATTGGTCGGTGGTGCCAAGCGCCTGGCCGGCCTGCCAGAGACCGACCTGACCCTGGGCCTGGCCTACGGCTTGTTCGCGGTGCTGGTACTGGTGGTATGCATCTTTGGCTTCCGCTTCATGCTGTGGGTCAACAAGATTGCCGTGTGGGCCTCGAGCCTGCTGTTCCTGCTAGGCATCGTCGCCTTTGCCGGGCCCTTCGATGCGGGCTACGCAGGCAGCGTCAACCTTGGCCAGGCAGGTTTCTGGGCTGCGTTCGTCGGCGCGGCGATCCTGGCCATGAGCAACCCGGTGTCGTTCGGTGCGTTTCTGGGTGACTGGTCGCGCTACATTCCACGTGAAACACCCAAGGCGCGCATCATGCTGGCCGTGATCGCGGCACAGGGGGCGACGCTGATTCCGTTCCTGTTCGGCCTGTGTACGGCCACCCTGGTCGCCACCCAGGCGCCGGACTACATCGCCGCCAACAATTATGTGGGCGGCCTGCTGGCGGTAGCGCCAAGCTGGTTCTTCCTGCCGGTGTGCCTGATTGCGGTGATCGGCGGCATGTCCACCGGCACCACCGCGCTGTATGGCACCGGCCTGGACATGTCCAGCGTGTTCCCACGCATGCTCAGCCGAGCCGGCGCCACCCTGCTGATCGGCGTGCTGGCGATCGGCTTCATCTTCATTGGCCGCTTCACCTTCAACCTCGTGCAGAGCGTATCGACCTTTGCCGTGCTGATCATTACCTGCACCAGCCCGTGGATGGTGATCATGATCCTTGGCCTGATTACCCGCCGCGGCTTCTACCACGCCGACGACCTGCAGGTGTTCACCCGCGGCCAGCGTGGTGGCCACTACTGGTTCCTGCACGGTTGGAACTGGCGCGGCATGGGGGCGTGGATCCCCAGCGCGGCGGTTGGCCTGTGCTTCGTCAACCTGCCGGGGCAGTTCGTCGGCCCACTGGGTGACCTGGCTGGCGGCATCGACCTGAGCCTGCCGGTCACGCTGGGGCTGGCTGGCGTGCTGTACCTGCTGTTGCTCAACCTGTTCCCTGAACCTGCTGGCGTGTATGGCCCCTTGGGCCCGCGATGGGTGCGTTGCAAAAGCACCGCGCATACGCCTGTGACCACTGCCGAAATGGCCTGACTGGAAACCGACCATGACCACTTCCCACTATATCGCCGGCCATTGGGTCGAAGGCCAAGGCAGCGACTGCATCAGTGTCAACGACCCTGCACTGGGGCAACCGTTCGCCGAGCTGATGGCCGCCAGCGTGAGCCAGGTCGACCAGGCCGTCGCCGCTGCCCGCAGCGCCCTGCCCGCCTGGAAAAGCACCGGCGCCAGTGAACGTGCCGCCTTCCTGCGTGGTTTCGCCGAACAGCTCGGGCAACGCCGTGAAGCGCTTGTCACCCTGCAGATGCGCAATAACGGCAAACCGCGTCACGAAGCGGAAATCGACCTGGATGACGCCATCGCCACCTTTGGCTATTACGCCGAGCTGGCCGAGCAACTGCCATCGAAAAACCGCACTGTGCCGCTGGCTGCGCCGGGTTTCACCGCCCGCACCCGCCTTGAACCGGTGGGCGTGGTCGGCCTGATCGTGCCGTGGAACTTCCCGTTGGTGACCAGCGCCTGGAAACTTGCTCCGGCCTTGGCCGCCGGTTGCACCGTGCTGCTCAAGCCTTCAGAGGTTACGCCGCTGATCGAGCAGGCCTACGGCCAGATCGCCGACGCCTTGGGCCTGCCGGCCGGGGTACTGAACATCGTCAACGGCAAGGCCGAGACCGGCGCCGCGCTAAGCAACCACAACGGCCTGGACAAGTTGTCGTTCACAGGTAGCAACAGCGTCGGCAGCCAGGTGATGCGCAGCGCTTCGGCGCAGTGCCGGCCGGTGACGCTGGAACTGGGCGGCAAGTCGGCCATCGTGGTGTTCGAGGATTGCGATGTCGACCAGGCGGTGGAATGGATTGTGGCCGGCATCAGCTGGAACGCAGGTCAGATGTGTTCGGCCACATCGCGGCTGCTGGTGCAGGACGGCATTGCCGATACATTGCTGCCGCGCTTGCAGGCGGCACTGGCAAACTTGCGGGTGGGTAATCCTTTGACCGAAGAGGTCGACATGGGCCCGCTGACCAGCCAGGCGCAGTGGCTGAAGGTGGCCAGCTACTTTGCCACGGCGCGGGAAGAAGGTTTGCAGTGCCTGGCTGGCGGCCATGCACTGGACCGTGAAGGCTGGTTCGTCAGCCCAACGCTGTATACCGATGTGCCGAAAGACAGCCGCCTGTGGACCGAGGAAATCTTTGGCCCGGTGCTCTGCGCACGGCGCTTTGCCACCGAGGAACAGGCCATTGCCGAAGCCAATGACAGCCGCTTCGGGCTGGTCGCCACGGTGTGCTCCGCCGACCTGGAACGCGCCGAACGCGTGGCCGATGCGCTGGAAGTTGGCCATGTGTGGATCAATTCGGTGCAGGCGGTGTTCGTCGAAACGTCATGGGGTGGCACCAAAGGCAGCGGGATCGGCCGTGAGCTGGGGCCTTGGGGGTTGTCAGCCTATCAGTCGGTCAAGCATGTAACCCGCTGTCTGGGCTGATATCGCAAGGGGCCGCGTTGAAGCTTTTCACCGGTGTCAGTCGGCAGACAGCAACCTGCAGATTCAACGGCGGCAATGCCTGGAAAGGCTTTGAAATCGAGGTGATTAATCATCAAACCGTGGGGCAAGGCGAAATCTATGGTTTTCCGGCCTCCTCGCGGGTAAGCCCCCACAGGTAATCCACAACACCTCAGGCCTGTGGTCATCTTGTGGGAGCGGGCATGCCCGCGAAGAAACCAACGCGGTGGATGGCACCGGCTCTGCCGGTGTTCGCGGGTGAACCCGCTCCTACAACGGCCTGTGCTGTGTGTAGGAACGGGTTTACCCGCGAATACGGTGGCGGCTGCGACGGTGAGCGGCCGGTGGAAATTGGCCAGCAGGGCCGGCCCTTTCGCGGGTAAACACGCGCCTACAGGCGACCGCGAAGGCTTTTCAACTGTTGAGCGCCCACGAGCAGTTTCACCCGCGAAGAGGCCGGTACAGGCCATACAAACATTCCCCCCGCGTGACTTTCTCCAGTGCCCGCAAAGTCCCACTTCCTGGTAGCCCCATAATCACAACACCAGGCCGGACCACCCATGCACCCTCAACGCACCGCCTTGCACAATGAACTGCACGCCCGTCCGTCACTCTATTTCGACGGCCCGGCGCATGTCTTCCACCTGGCCTTGCTCGGCGGCGATGCTGCCTGTACAGCATTGCTACAACGCTGCTGCCCTGATGTTTCGGACACCGGTGCCGCACAAGGCATCACTGACATGGATGGCCACCCGTTCAAATGGGAGCGGCACACCGAGTTCTTCACGTTGACGCTGGTTGTGCCATGCACCACAGCCGATATCACATGGCAAACCCTGCCGCCGGTGCTGGCCGAGGCGATTGCGCCGCAGGCGGCGCAGGTGATCAATGCAGTGCAGGTGCTGGTACGTCACGAACAGGACCTGAACCTGGCCCACTACGGTTTCAAAGACCCGTGCGGCTCGTGCGTGGGTGGTGGCGATGCGGTGGTGTGGAGCGACTTCCGCCTGACCGAGGATGGCACCAACCGCTTCCTGTTCATCAACAGGCGCCTCAATGCCTACCGCCAGGGCCGCATGATCCGCCGCCTGCTGGAAATCGAGACGTACCGCATGATGGCTTCGCTGACCCTGAGCACGGCCAAGCAACTGAGCCAGGAACTGGATGCCTTCGACAATACCCTGGTCTGCCTCTCCGAGCGCAGTGCCGGGGTCGATGGCCATGATTCCAAGGGGCTCTTGGAAGCCATTGCCCACCTGTCACGTCAGGTTGTAAGCCGCACGGTAAAAACCCGTCACCGCTTTGGCGCCACCCAGGCCTACGCACAGCTGGTGTTCGAACGCCTGGGGGAGTTGCGGGAAAGCCATGTGGGTGACTGCCAGCGCCTTGGGGTATTCATCGAGCGCCGGTTCAAGCCGACCGTGCGCTACTGCGCAGCCACCGAGCAACGGCTGGAGCAGTTGGCGAAGAACGTGGCCAACCTGGGCGACTTGCTGCAGGCGCGGGTGCAAGTTGAGATGGAGGAGCAGAACGCCGAGATCTTGCGCAGCCTCAATGCCCGGGCAGATGCCCAGGTGAAAATCCAGCGAGCGGTGGAGGGGCTGTCGATCATCGCCATCACCTATTACCTGCTGAATCTGTTCAAGCTTTTGTATGGCGGGCTGAATGTACTGGGGTTGGGACTGACGGCGCGCGATGGCTTGATGGCCATGGCGCCGCCAGTCCTGCTGGTGCTGCTGGTGATACTGCTGCGTATCAGGCAGGCCAAACAGCATTGAGTTGGGGGTGCCTTGCCCCCCGATGCCTACACCGACTCGTCAGCCGGCCGCGCACCTTCCTGCACCAGCACCATGCTCTGCGGCGAAGACAGTGGAATGCCTTCATCACGCAACCGGCCAAGAATGGTGAACAGAAGGTCGCTGCGGGTGCCGGACACCTGTCGCGGCCCGGCCACGTAGCCACTTACACCAATCACCATACCGCTGGCCGTCAGGTCCTTGAATGACACCGAGGCAGCGGGCGCGTCCAGAATCGCCTCATGCTCATGGTAAGCCGCCAGCAGCAACTCCCGCACACGGTTGGCATCAGTCTCCAGCGGCAGAGTCAGGGTAATGCTGACCACGCCCAGCGCATTGCCCATGGTCACGTTGCGCACGTTCTGCGAGATGAACTGCGAGTTGGGCACGATCACCGTGGAACGGTCAGACATCTGGATCTCGGTGGCGCGCACATTGATGCGGCGGATATCGCCCTCGACACCCGCCAGGCTGACCCAGTCGCCTACCTTGACCGGGCGCTCGGTCAGCAGGATCAGGCCGGAAATGAAGTTCTGCACGATCTGCTGCAAACCGAAACCGATACCGACCGACAGGGCACTGACCACCCAGGTCAGGCTGGTGAGGTTGATGCGCAAGGTCGACATCACCAGCATGGCCAGGAACAGGAAACCCAGGTAGCCCACCAGGGTTACCAACGAGGCCCGCATGCCGGCGTCCATGTCGGTTTCCGGCAGCAGGCGATCGCTTAGCCAGCGCTTGACCACACGGATGGCGAACAGGCCGCCGAGGAAGATCGCCAGGGCCAGCAGGATGTCCTGCGGCACGATGTTCAGGTTGCCGAGTAGCTTGCCCCCGGTCCCATCCCAGTCGCCAAGGCTCAGCAGCAATTCGCTGGGGCTGGTGCCTGACGGCATCAACACCAGCAACAGCGCCAGGAACAGCACGATGGTGCGGCCGACACCGGCCAGTATGGTGCTGACCTGCGCCTGGTGACGAGGCGCCAGGCCCAGGGTCGAGGCCAGTGCCAGGCCACCGGGCTGGCGGGGCGACAGCAGGGTTTCGCACAGGTCGCCGAGGAAGGTGGTCAGCAAGTAGGCACAGGTGATCACCAGGCTGACCCACAACAGCTTGGCGGTGAGGAAATAGGCGAGTGTCAGGTAGCCGGTGAACAGTGCCAGCAGAATCAACGTCAGCCAGATGACCATCACGAACGGGATCAGCCCGGCCAGGCCCGTCGGGCGCTGCAGGTCATGCTTGCGCAGGGTGCGGCGATAACACAGCAGCGCGCTGGCAAAGGTGGACGCCACCACCAGCGCGGTCAGCCCGTTGACGGCCACCGTCAGCGCCAGACTGACGCCGATCACGCTGTTCATGCGCTCCATGGTCATCATGACCATCAGTGCCAATGCCAGCACCTTCGGGAACCAGCCCAACGCACTGGCGACTTGGTCGTGGATCGCCGGCAGCCGCCAGGACGGGCGCTGCAGCATCAGCATGGCGCGGCCCAGGCCGGTAATGAAGGCACTGAACACTACCAGGGTGAGGATGTGGTTGGTCAGGCTGGCGATGTCCGAACCCAATTGCGCATTGCTTTCCAGCCCCCAGCGCAGCAACGAAACCGAGCCGGCGATGGTACCCAGGGTGGCCAGGCTAACGCCCAGAGCCAAGGCGCTGCGGCGCAGGCGGCCGTCGGGCAACCAGCGGACCATGGCACTGGCCAGCATGCGTTCAAGCACGCGCCGCACCAACGTCCACACCAGAATCGCTGCCACCAGGCTGGCAACGAACTGCCAGCGGTTTTCGGCGCTGAAGGCGCTGCCGATGGCATCGGCCGCCTCGCCGCGCAAGTCACGCAGGCGCGCCACGTCATCCTGGGTGGGGCGGATGATGCTCTGCCAGAACGCCGGGCTCAGCGGCGAGGCTGCACGGCTGGTGATTTGCGAGTTGAACTGGCTGCGGCGCAGGTTGACGATTTGCGTGGACAGGTCGCGGGCCGACTGGGTCAGCTTGGTGGCCTGATCCTGCTGGGCTACCAGCGCCTTTTTCTCGGCCTCCAGCGCTTTGCGCTGCTGTGTCAGGGTAGCGGCCTCGTCCGGCTGGGCCGGGCCGATGACCTTCAGCTGGTCGTCGAGCCTTCCCACGTCGGCAGTGCGCTGTGCACTCAATGCATCAGCTTGACGCTGAACCTGCATCGCTGCGAGGCGCAGTTGCGACAGCGCGTCGTCGTTGGCGTCGCTGGTGACGCCCTGGCGGATGAGGTCCAAGTGGTCGCTCAGCTGTTCGAGGCTGGCGTTTTCGTCCAATGCTGGCGCTTCGGCAGCCGTCAGATTGGACAATGGCGTGGCTGGGGCCGACCAGGCCGGGCTGGCAAGTACCAGCATCAGGGCCAGCAGGACCAGCAGGCCCGGGCAATAACGGTCAAGGCTGACACGCCTCATCGAATATTCCTCTTAGCAATTCGATTTGGCGGGGGATTCTACGCGGCTTCGGGCAGTCAGGAGAGTGCCGTTTCTCGCTTCAGCAACTGCTGTTTGCGCTCCACGCCCCAGCGGTAGCCGCTGATATCACCATCCCGGCGTACCACGCGGTGGCAAGGGATGGCCACGGCAATAGGGTTGGCCGCGCAGGCCATGGCTACCGCCCGCACGGCCTTGGGGGCGCCAATGCGCGCGGCGATGTCGGTGTAGCTGACCCGGCTGCCGGCCGGCACCTCACGCAGCGCCTGCCACACTCGCTCCTGAAACGCGGTACCTTGCACATCCAGCGGCAAGGCCAGGCCCAAAGCCGGCGCTTCGACGAAACCGATCACTTCGGCGACCAGCTGTTCGTAAGCGCTGTCACCGCCAATCAGGTGGGCCTTGGGGAACTGGTCCTGCAGATCGTGCAACAGGGCCTCGGGGTCGTCACCCAGCAAGATTGCGCAGATGCCCTTGTCACTCTGGGCTACCAGTATTGCACCCAGCGAGCACTGGCCAAGGGCGAAGTGAATGGTTGCCCCGGCGCCGCCGGCGCGGTATTGCCGGGGGCGCATGCCCAGGCGCTGGTCGGCGCTTTCGTAGAAGCGGCTGTTGGAGTTGTAGCCGGCGTCGTAGATAGCATCGGTGACCGAACGCTGGCCATCTTCCAGGTGCGCACGCAGCCGCCGGGCACGGAAGGCCGTGGCATAGGCTTTGGGGGTGACCCCGGTTTCAGCCTTGAACAGCCGATGCAGGTGGAAAGGGCTGACGGCCAGCCGTGCACCGAGTTGGTCGAGGCTTGGCGCGGGGTCGCTGGCCTCGATCAAGCGGCAGGCATGGGTGACGAGCTGGCTGTGTCGGGTGGCACTGGCCTTGCTGATACAGCGTTTGCAAGCGCGGTAGCCGGCAGCCTCGGCGGCCGCGGCGGTGTCGTAGAACTCGACGTTCATGCGCTTGGCCTGGCGTGATTTGCAGCCGGGGTGGCAGTAGACGCCGGTGGTACGTACGGCATAGACAAAGTGGCCCGTAGCGGCAGTGTCTCGGCACGCTACGGCTTGCCAGCGTTGGTCGGGGGTGGTGTACAGGTTCATCTATGATTCCCGGATATGTTGTTGCCTGTACAGGCGATGCAAAAACCTCAGGCCCGCCACAGGTACCAGGCCGCCACGGTACGAAACGGCCGCCAGGCGCCGCCCAGCGAGCGCATTTGTGCCGGTGTCGGCGCCTTCTCCAGCCCCTTGAGCCGCCGATACCCCTCGCGCACGCCAAAATCGTCCACTGGAAGAATGTCGGACCGCCCCAGGCTGTAGATCAGCAGCATCTCCACCGTCCACCGCCCTACTCCACGCAGCGCTACCAGGCGTTCGATCAACGCCTCGTCAGCCATGGTTAACGCCTGCTCCCGCGTGGGTACCAGGCCCTCCAGGGTGGCTTGAGCAATGCCCTGGACCGTCTCCAGCTTGCTCGCCGAAAAGCCGCAGGCACGCAGGGTTTCCGGGTTTACCGCCAGCAACTGCTCTGGCTGCGGAAAATCATCTGCCGGAAACAGCGCCAGCAACCGCCCCAGGATCGCCTCGGCGGCACGGGCGTGCAGTTGCTGGTAGGCAATCGCCCGCACCAACGCCTCATAAGGCTCACGTCCCGGCGTAGCCTGGTGCAGGCAGGGCCCGATCGCTGCGATGTGCCGCGACCAGTCCGGGTCGAGTGCTGCCAGGTGTTGTGTGGCCTCGCGATAGGCCTCGGGCGAAAGGTCGGCCAGCATCATGGCACCTCCATCAAATCGATTGCAGGTCCAGCTTAGCGCAGCCGTTCATCGGGCAAACGCCGGTTCTTGCGCAGTTAATCTTTGGCATGCCATTGCTCGGCGCCATCTTCCCCGCATAGAATTGAGAACCATTCACAATCGCAAACATCACTGGACTGGGCCTTCTCTACGATGCAGATCAACGACACGCTCAAGCCAACCGAGGTTGCTCTGCTCTACCAGTCTCACCATGCCTGGTTGCGTGGTTGGTTACGCAGCCGGATCGGTTGCAGTGAACATGCCGCAGACCTGGCCCAGGATACCTTCGTGCGGTTGTTGCGCGCCCGCCAGGTGTCGCCGCTCAAAGAACCGCGCGCCTACCTTAGCAGCATCGCCCGCGGCTTGATGATCGACCAGTTCCGCCGCCGTGCGCTGGAGCGGGCCTACCAGGAAAGCCTGGCTCACCTGCCCGAAGCAGAAGTGCCCAGCGAAGAGGATAAGCTTGTCATCCTCGATAGCCTGGAACGCCTCGACCGCGCCTTGCACCAGTTGAAACCGCGCGTGCGCCAAGCGTTCCTGCTGGCCCAGCTAGACGGTTTGAGCATCGCGCAGATTGCCCAACGTCTGGAGGTGTCCAGGGCCACCGTTGAACGCGACCTGGCCAAGGCCCTGGGCGTCTGCTACCGGTTGCGCTATGCCGATGCCTGATGATACGCCCGCACAGGCTCAGGTCGATCAGGCCATCGACTGGCTGGTGAAGCTGCGTTTCGACAGCCCCAGTCCGCGCACCGAGCAGCAGTTTCAACACTGGCTGGCCAGCCACCCACACAACTGCCTGGCCTGGCAGCGGGTCAGTAATCTGGGCGATGAACTGGCCGGGCTGCCCAAGGACCTGAGCCGGCGCACCCTGGACGCGAGCCAGCCCCCCAAAGCCAGCCGCAGGGACCACCTGAAGTTGCTGGGGCTGTTGGCCGTGGGCGGCAGCCTGGGCTGGGCCGCGCGCGAAACGCTAGGCCTGCCACAACTGCTGGCCGACACCAGCACCGCCACAGGCGAGCAGCGCCGATGGCAAGGCAGTGATGGCAGCCGAATCCAGCTCAACACCGCCAGTGCCATCGACTTGCACTACAGCGCGGAGCAACGCCAGCTGAAACTGATCCATGGCGAGGTCAGCCTGGACAGCAACCCCAGCGACAACCGCCCGTTCCACATCGCCACCCGTGTCGGCCCGCTGACCACCTTCGATGGCCAGCTGTTGCTACGCGAAAACGGCCAGGGCCTGCTGCTGTCGGTGCGTCGTGGTGAAGTCACGTTGTTCCCTGCCTTGGCCTCAGCGAGGCAAGTGCTGCCAGGTGAAACCCTGCAAGTCGGAACCAACGGCAGCATTCAGGCCAGAACGCTGCACAACGACCCCTGGGGCTGGACCGAAGGTGTACTCAGCGTGCAGCAGATGCCACTCGCCGAGTTTGTTACCGAACTTGGCCGCTACCGACCGGGCCTGCTGCGCTGCGCTCCAGAAGTGGCGGGCTTGAAGGTTTCAGGCACCTATCAGTTGGCTGACACCGGGCAAATCCTGCAACTGCTCACCCGCAGCCTGCCCGTGCGGGTCGAGTACAGGACGCGCTATTGGGTAAGCATCGGCGCGGCGTAAAGGGATATCACTGCGCCACAGCCCGCATCCGCCCACGTCGCCGGTATGACTGCCTGGCAAAGCACACGAACAGCCCGGCCATCAGCGCCAGCGCCATGGGCAAACCGTGGGGCGCGACATTCATGGCTGCCCCACTGACCAGCGGCCCTACCAGGCTGCCCACACCCCACAGCAAGCCCACACTGGCATTGGCAGTGACCAGGTCCTGGCCCTTGAAGCGCTGCCCGATCAGCACCAGCGCCAGGGTATAAATGCCACCCGCCACCGCGCCCAGCACTACCAACAGCGGCCACAGCAGCCAGGTCAGGTTCAGCAGCCAGGGCAAACCGATGCCGATCACCATCGCCACCAGCCCGCACGCCAGGTGCAGCCCGGTGCGCTCAACCCGGTCGGCCAACCAGCCCAGCGGCAGCTGGAACAGCATGTCGCCGGCAAACACCACCGTCACCATCAATGCCGCCACGCCAACGGCAAAGCCATGGCTGGTGGCGTACACCGGCAGCAGCGACAGCACCACAGCATCGAAGAACGAGAAGAACAGCACCGCCATGCACAACGCCGGAGCCACCCGGAAGAATCCGGCCAGGCCGAAGCTTTTTTCGCCCTCTTCGTGCTCGACATGGTCGTTGGGCACGGTCAGCACGATGCACAGCAACGCCAGCCCATAACAGACCGTGACGACACCCGTGATCCAAGGGCTATCGGCGCCCAGCACTGCCAGCATGGCCGGGCCGAGCACCTGAAAGCCCGTAAAGCTGGTGCCGTACAGGGCCATGATCTTGCCGCGGTTATGCTCGGGGCACAGTTCGTTGACCCACGACTCGCCAAGGATGATGGCGATCCCCATGCCAAGCCCCAGGCTCAGGCGCAGCAGCGCCAGCAGCCACAACGAGCCGAACGCCGACTCGAGCAAGGCGATGCTGACCGTGCACAGGCTGAAACACAGCAGATAGATGGTGCGGCGGGTGAGATGGCGGCAGCAGACGTCGACCAGAAAAGCAGAGAGCATCATGCCGGCGGCTGGGATGGCCGAGATGATGCCGATTTCCAGTGTGCTCGCCCCCGCTTCATGCAGGCGCAACGACACCAGCGGCAAGCTGGCCCCCAAACTGAAACCCACGACAGAAACGGCGAACAACAAGCCCGCCAACAAACGCATGTTCATGTACCACTCCTGGCAAACCGAAAAGACGTGCAGAAACAGGCGCGCACGCCGGGACGGCGAGCGACGCGAAAGCGCAGATCAGTTCAGGCGAGGTGTGGCGAGAAGGTGAAGGCAAACAGCACGCTGCGGCGGCGCTTGAGCACCGTGTCACTCGGCCATGCACGACGCAGTGCCTGGAAGGCAGGCTGGCGGGCGTGTGGGAGGGACTGGGTACGGCGCATTGCTTTGGCTACTACGCAGGTGATTGAAAAAGAGGCGGCACTCTAGCCACCTCCGGGGGGCGAGTCAATTGCCCGGGGGCCTGGCAGAGGCCCCCGGCGCTCTCAGCGTTTACCTGTACTTGGCAGGAACACCGCCAACAACCCGAACAATGGCAGGAACGAGCACAACCCGTACACATACTCGATACCATGCAGGTCTGCTACGTACCCCAACAGCGCAGCGCCAATGCCACCAAAGCCGAACATCAGACCGAAGAAGATCCCGGCAATCATGCCCACGCTGCCCGGCACCAGTTCCTGCGCATACACCACGATCGCGGAAAACGCAGAAGCCAGGATAAAGCCGATCACCACACTCAGTACTGTGGTCCAGAACAAATCGGCATACGGCAGCGCCAGCGTGAACGGCGCCACGCCCAATATTGAAAACCAGATGACTGCCTTGCGCCCGATACGGTCACCGATCGGCCCGCCAAAGAAGGTGCCCGCCGCCACCGCGCCGAGGAACAGGAACAGGTGCAGCTGCGAGCTGGCCACCGACACACCGAACTTCTCGATCAGGTAGAACGTAAAGTAGCTGGTGAAGCTGGCCATGTAGAAGTACTTGGAGAACACCAGCAGGCCCAGCACGATCAACGCCGCAATGACCCGATTACGCGAAATGCCGTGGGTAGCCTGAACCGCCTTGCGCGCCTTGGCCTGATTGAGGTGCTCCTTGTACCAGCCGCGCAGCATCAGGGTGACGCCGAGGAAGAACAGCCCAGCCACGCCGAACCACGCCACATGGGTCTGGCCGAACGGAATGACGATGGCCGCTGCCAGCAGCGGGCCCAGAGCGGAACCGGTGTTGCCACCGACCTGGAAGGTCGATTGGGCCAGGCCGAAGCGCCCGCCCGAGGCCAACCTTGCAATACGCGAGGTTTCCGGGTGGAAGGTCGACGAGCCGATGCCCACCAGCGCCGACGCCAGCAGGATCATCGGAAAGCTGCCAACGAAGGCCAGCATCACAATCCCCACCAACGTGCACAGGGTGCCTAGCGGCAGCAGATTTGGCGTGGGCCGGCGATCGGTGAAGAAGCCGACCCAAGGCTGCAACAGCGAGGCGGTGATCTGGAACGTCAGGGTGATCATGCCGATCTGGGCGAAGCTCAGGTCGTAGTTGGCCTTGAGCATCGGGTAGATCGCCGGCAGCACTGACTGGATCAGGTCGTTGATCAAGTGCGCCAAGGCGCAGAAACCGATGATACGCATCACCAACGGCGTGGCTTGGCTTGCCGCTACCGGGGTGGGTGCGGTGGAGGCACTACTGGTGGCCATTTACCTAAATCTCCGTCCTCAGGTTTGGGATCCGATTATCGGGAAACAAATAGATACATAGCTACCTTTTTATTCGCCTGTTGCCACACGCTTGAAAACGACTGCATCTGGTGCAGGGCACTCGCTTGCAGATAGCCCGCCATGCAGGGCGAGCAGCGGATGGTCTCGGCGGGTGTGCGGCGACTTCTACCTCGACCGGCGTGGCCAAAGCCTGCAATCCCTGGCTGCAACCCAGCAGCTGCAGTTGCTGGACGTGCGCGGGCACTGGCTTCTGGTGCACTGAAACCGGGGCTGGCCGCTAAGTTTTTGAAAGCGTGCAAATTTTTTTTGAAATGAGTGTTGACAGAGGGGGCGTTCAAGAGAATAATGCGCGCCATCGGCTACATAGCTCAGTTGGTTAGAGCATAGCATTCATAATGCTGGGGTCCGGGGTTCAAGTCCCTGTGTAGCCACCAAACAAGACGAAGGGCTTACCGCAAGGTAAGCCCTTTTTCTTTGCCTGCAAAAAAGTTCGCTGGCACCAGCGTAAAACCCTTCCAGCAGCAACCTCGAATCTCAGCTTGGCTACTGCAATCGCCGCCTCAACGCATTCCGGTCACCGCCACAGCCAGGCCCAGCCCGATCAATGCCAGACCAATGGCCCGGTCCACCAGCACTTGCCGCTCGATCATCGCCTTGCGCAATGCCGTACTGGAGAAAAATACCGCCACCAGGCTGAACCACAGCCAATGGGCAACGGACATGAACGCACCGTAGGCGAAGTTCAGCGTCAACGGGCTGCCAGGCTGTACCACCTGGGTGAAGGCACTGATGACAAACAACATGGTCTTGGGGTTGAGGGCATTGGTCAGAAAGCCGGTGCGCAGCGCTTGCAGTACGCCGGCAGCGGACCGGCCAACCCCGTCCAGGCTGATGCGCCGGGTGTTGGTCAATGACTTGTACCCCAGGTAGATCAGGTAGCCCGCACCCAGCACTTTCATGATCAGGAACAGCGCCGGGCTCTGGCTGATGATTACGGCAATGCCCAACACTGTGTACAACACATGCACCTGCACCCCCAGGGCGATGCCTACGGCAGCAGCCAGCCCGGCCTTGCGCCCCTGTGCATAACTGCTGCGGGTGACCATGGCGAAGTCTGCGCCGGGGCTTATGACGGCGAGCAAGGTGAACAGGGCGACGGCAATGAGTTCGGTCATGCTGAGGGTTCTCGATAGGCGATGGAAATGCACAGACCGCCAATTATCAAGCGCTTACCGACGCGGAAAAATCGATTTATGCTGAGATAAATCTGATAGTTTTTTTCACAGACATTTACAGCCTGCCTGGGCCTCTTCGCGGGTAAACCCGCTCCCACATGCCACCTATTTACCCGCGAAGAGGCCGGCAAAGCTGAACCGGGATATCATGAAACTGCCGCCACTCAACGCCTTCCGCTACTTCGACATCGCCGCCCAGACCGAGAGCTTCGTGCGCGCCGCCGAGCACTTGCACGTCACTCACGGCGCGGTCAGCCGCCAAATACGCCTGCTGGAAGAAAGCCTTGGTGTGGAACTGTTCGAGCGCCGCAACCGGGCCATTTTCCTCACCCCCGCCGGCCGTGCCCTGCAAGGCACCACCCAGGCGATCTTCGAGCAGCTGGAGGGTGCCGTGCAGCGTTTGCAGCACCAGGTCCGCGACAATGTGCTTGTGCTGTCCTGCGAGCCGACCATCGCCATGCGTTGGCTGATCCCGCGCTTACCGAGATTCCATGCCGCCCACCCCGACCTTCAGTTGCACCTGGTAGCCGCAGGCGGCCCGCTGGACTTCGCCCGCAGCGGTATCGACCTGGCAATTCGCCGCGACGACTTCCACTGGGACAACCAGCTGTACAGCCAGAAAATCTGCGACGAATGGATCGGCCCGGTTTGCCACGCCGCCTCCCCTGCCCTCCTTGAAGGCCAACGGCTGCTGCACAGCGCCACCCGTCCCACTGCCTGGCCCACCTGGCTGCGGCTGAGCGGCCAGCAGGCACGACACAGCGAACGCAGCGACTACGAACATTTCTACCTGTCGATTCAGGCCGCCAGCGCCGGCCTGGGCCTGGCCATTGCCTCAGCCCTGATGGTGCGCGACGAACTCGACAGCGGGCAGTTGCAGGCGCCGTACGGTTTTGTGCGCGATGGCTCGGCCTACCACCTGCTCAGCCCACAGCCCCTGCCCGACAGCGACAAGTGCCAGCGCTTCGCCGAGTGGATAATGGACGAATGCCGGGGTTGCCTGGCTCATTTGGGCTTGATGCAGAACGACGACCCGGCACTGCCATCGCCACCCCAGGTGCGATAGCCGGCGGTATCCACATGAATGCGGCCTGATGGGTAGCGGCCCAGGCCCATGTTCCAGGTTTGGCCGTGCTGCTGCCAGAAACGGCACAGCGGATTGGGATCGGCCCACGCCGGCAGCAGTATGTCGACGGCGAACGCGCGGGCATGCGCACTGTTGGCTGCCCCGCCCGCACAGGCGTTCAGACGCGGCTCACGGTAAGCCGAAACCACCTCGAACTGGCGCAGGATGCCTTGGTCGTCGAGTGCATTGATCAACGCGAGGGTCGAGCGTACAGCCGCCCAATTGGCGGGGGGCGGTACGGCGAAAGGCGATGCGTGGCACTGTTTCCAGTCCGATGCCGAGCGCAGCAACTGGTGAATTGGCACTACACCGTAAAGCCGGGCATCTACCAGCATTTCACGGAAGGGGCGGGTTTGATGATCACCCGCCCACTGGGCGAACATCCAAACGTCGCGCTCGTCTGCGTGGGCCGCGCTTGCTACACACAGGCCCGCTGCCAAAAGCAGTTTTCTCATTTTTTATCCGCCCCTGCCGAGAACAAAGCCTGCGCGCCCGGGTACACCCCTGCAAAGTCAGTCTTCGAACAGGGTGCAGGCCATCACCAGGGCGTCTTCACGGCCGCCGGCGATCGGATAATAGTCGCGGCGGCGGCCAATTTCGTTGAAACCGTAACGTTCGTATAAACGATAGGCCGACTGATTGCTGGCGCGCACTTCCAGGAAGCATTCGCGGCCATTGAGCTGATAGGCCCGGGCCATCAGGTGCTCGAGCAGACGCAGGCCCAGGCCGCAGCCTTGGTTTTCCGGTTTTACGGTGATGTTGAGCAGGTGCGCTTCGTCGATGATCACGTTGATCACGCCATGACCCACTTGCTGCTGGCCGTCGAACATCAGCCAGACTTCGTACGATTTGAGCGCATCCTGAAAGATTCCACGGGTCCAAGGATGACTGAACGCGGCATATTCGATCTTAAGTACGGCATCCAGATCCGCCTCGGTCATCGGGCGGAAGCTGATTGAGTCACTCATTCAACGCTCTTCCAGCGCGCCATCAGCTGGCGCATGGCTTTCCAGACGTCCGCCTTGCGTTGCGGCTCGTCCATCAACAGTTCAAGGCCCGGCAATGCCCAGGCGTCGCCCAGGCTGTCAAGCGTCAGGGTTTGGTAGTAGGCCTCGGCGTCGGCATTGGCGGCAAAACGCAATGCAGGCAGGCCGACCAGCCACAGACAGGTACACGGGGCGTCTTCCAGGCGGGCCTGAACGAAGCCCTGGACGAAATCGCGCGCAGCCTCCGGCCCCTGGTCCATGTTGCCGCGCACCAGCAGTGGCCAGCGAACCGGCTCGCCGATGATCTGCGGGGCGTCGGGCAGGCCGGCGGCGCGCAGCATGTCCTTGAGCAGCAGGTAGGAGGGGTCGCGGCTTTGGAACGGCTGGCCGGTGGCCAGCTCCACCAGCAGCAAGCAACTGCCGGCGCGCAACAACTGCAGCGAGAAGCGCGGTGGCGGCACGGGCACCGGGCGCGGAGCTGCGGGCTCTGGTGCTTCGGCGGGTTTGACGGCGGGTTTGGGCATACTGCCCGGCCGCGGGATCTCGATTTTCGGCCGCTCGCCGGAACGGGCCTGGGGGATGACGGGCGTTTCGTTGGTTGCCGACGCCGGCCGGACTTCGAAATCGATGTCCTCGACCGGCGCAACCGGCAGCAGCAGTTCGGGCCGCGACGGTGCGGCGAACGGCAGCTCGGCGCGCGGCAGCCAGTGCACCACTTGCATGGCGGAAAGGTAGGCGCGGCGACGGGGTTCGGTCAGCAAGGGGCGGGTATCCGAGGGGGTGACGGCAATTGGGCATTCTAACGTGTACGCCGTGGTTTTTGCAGCGCCTATCAGACCGAGCGCCGCCCGCGCGGCGCATCGCGAGCTACGCTCGCTCCTACGTTTGTTTCGGGCCAATTATTCCTGTGCCATTTGCGCGCGAACGCCTTGGCGCATGGCGCAATATCACGTCTTACAAACAAGGCGGTCGCGCGCGCCCGTCACAGGCGTTACTGGCCCGAAACAAACGTAGGAGCGAGCGCAGCTCGCGATGCGCCGCGCGGGCGGGATCGTGTCCCGGGAAGTGGTGTAACTCATCATGGTTCTGGCCGCTGAGTTCGCCGTTTAGTTGATCACGGCCGACAGCTTGGCCTGTGGATTATCGCTGACTGCCTCAAAGGCCTCCAACTGCATGTAACGCCGTTGCAGGCACCACTCGTCGTTCTGCTCCAGCAGCATCGCGCCTACCAGCCGTGTGATTGCAGGATCGTTGGGAAAGATGCCTACGACGTCGGTGCGGCGTTTGATCTCCGCGTTAAGCCGCTCCAGTGGATTGGTGCTGTGTAATTGCTGTCGGTGCGCTTTTGGAAACGCCATGTGAGCCAGCACTTCATCCTCGCAGCCGTCCATGAGTGTCGCGATCTTGGGGTATTTTTCGCGTAGCTGATCAGCGACCAAACGCCATTGCTGATGGCATTCGGCACGGCTGTCCTGGGCGAAGACTGTGCGCAGTAGGGCCGCCACCATGGTGCGCTGACCTTTGCCGACGTGGGCCATGGCATTACGCATGAAATGCACACGGCAGCGCTGCCAGGTCGCGTTGAAGACCTTGGAAACAGCCGCCTTGAGCCCTTCGTGGGCGTCGGAGATGACCAGTTTCACGCCCCGCAAGCCACGTCGCGTGAGGCTGCGCAGGAAGTCTGTCCAGAACGGCTCAGCCTCTGACGGCCCAACCCGCATGCCCAGGACTTCGCGGCCACCGTCGGTGTTCACGGCCACGGCGATTATTACGGCGACCGAGACGATGCGTCCGGCCTCCCGCACTTTGACGTAGGTGGCATCGATCCAGAGATAGGGCCAGTCGCCCTCAAGCGGGCGGTCAAGGAAGGCGTGAACGCGCTCATCGATCTCACCAGCTAGCCGTGAGACCTGGCTTTTGGAGATGCCGGTCATGCCCATGGCTTTGACCAGCTCGTCCACTGAGCGTGTTGAAACGCCTTGGATGTAGGCCTCCTGGATGACTGCCGCCATGGCTTTCTCAGCGGTGCGTCGAGGTTCAAGGAAACCAGGGAAATAGCTGCCTTGGCGCAGCTTGGGAATCTTAAGGTCGACGTCGCCTGCGCGGGTTTGCCAAAGACGATCGCGGTAGCCATTACGGCTATTTGTCCGGTCTGGGCTTTTGACATCGAAGCCCGCGCCGCACAGGCCTTCGACGTCGAACTCCATCATGCGCTGGGCAACGAACTGGATCATTTGCTTGAGCAGATCAGCGTCTGCCCCTTTCTCAACCAACTCGGTCAATGCGATAGTGGGCTTGGTCATCGTGGTTTCTCTGGTGAGTGTTTGGTCTTCGCAAACTCAACGTTAGCCAAGAACCACGATGACCATCCTCTTTCGCCCGCAGGGCGCCTTCGGCTGGTTCAGTTACACCACTTCCCGGGACACGATCGCGGGCGGCGCTCGATCTCGACCCCACCCTCACCCCCCGCCATACACCTACACACCACAGAATATCGCGTCGTACAAACAAGGCGGTCGCGCACGCCTGCCACAGACATTACTGGCCCGAAACAAACGTAGGAGCGAGCGCAGCTCGCGATGCGCCGCGCAGGCGGCGCTCGGTCTCCCAGGCGACGCACCTCTACCGCCATACCCTCAAGGCCACACCGCCTGGCATGACGTTGCGCAATGGCCGGGTGTGCTTGCCGTGGGTTTTTTGGGGGGGGGCAGAAATCGAGCGCCGCCCGCGCGGCGCATCGCGAGCTGCGCTCGCTCCTACGTTTGTTTCTGGCCAGTAACGCCAGTGACAGGCGCGCGCGACCGTTTTGTTTGTACGACACAATATCGCGCCAAGCGCCAAGGCGCCCGCGCGCAAATCCCCCAGAAATAACTGGCCCGAAACAAACGAGCGAGCGCAGCTCGCGATGCGCCGCGCGGGCGGCGCTCGATCTCGCCCGCACCCTCAAACCCCCGCCATACACCTACACACCACAAGGTTATCCCTCATTACAGACCAAGGGGTAAAAACCACCCCCGCGAATGCAGTACAATCGCCCCCTTTTTCTTGGCAACGAGTCGAAGCCAATGATCGAACCCAAGCGCGTCCTGCGCGCCCTAGCCGAACACTGGGCCCTGATCGAGCCGCTGTGCGAGCGTTTCGACCAGGGCACCCTGAGCCTGGTCGAACTGCGCCAGCATGTGGCTCGCCAGCAGCTCGAAAGCACCCCGCAGGACATCACCCAGCTACTCGACGTTTGGATCCGCCTGGATATCCTGGTCCCGGTGGCCAAAAGCCCGAACCGTTTCGAGCTCAACGCGCAGATCCACGACTTCCTCGCCTACCTGCGCCGCGAACACCGGCTGGGCCTGTGCCTGGAGATCGAAGCCTACTTGCGCCACCTGGAGCGCCTGGCCGGGCACATCCAGGATGCCTTCGACAACCGCGACAGCGACGACCTGGCACGCCAGCTGCGCCTGCTCGACATGCGCGTGCGCGATGTGCTGAAAAAGCTCGACAACGACGAGCAGGCGCTGGTGGCCGTGGCCGAACGGGCCAAGACCAGCAACCGCCAGATTCCGCTGCGCCAGCGTTATGCCGAAGTACTGGCCACCTGGGACGAATACGTCGAGCCGATGATCCAGCTGGTCAACGCCGACGGCGCCTTCGAGCAAGGTGTACGCAAGGTCGAGACCGTGCTGCTGAAACTGCTGGGCGAACAAGCGCGCCTGGGCCACTTGGTCGACGACGACATGCTGCTGCGCACCCACGCGCGCATCCTGGAAATGCAGACCAACGCCCAGTTGACCCTGCGCCACGCCCGCGAACTGCTGCTGCCGCTGCGCGAAGAAGCCCGCCGGCACAACGCCGTGACCCGCGGCGCCGCGCTGGCCCTGTCGGTGATCCGACGCAAGGGCATCGATGCCGTGCCGCAAGCGGCCATGCCGATGTTCACCCGCCCGCAAAGCACCTTCCTTGGCAGTGCCAGCCAGGTCGAGGCCTACGTTTACGCACTGGCCCGCTTCGAGCCCAAACCGGCGCGTTTCCCCAAAGCCCACAAGACCCAGTCCGACGCCCTGCCCCGTGCTCCGCGCACGGTCAAGGAAATGACCGAACGCTGCGAACAGGCCCTGCCACTGCCCGACCTGATGGTCTGGCTGCTGGAGCAGGAGCCCGAAGGCGCCACCGATGAGCTGCTGTACTGGTTCTCGCGTCTTTCGCGGGAAAAGCGCTTCAAGCGCGAACGCCTCGACCGCCGCGAATACACAACTCAGGAACACCTGGTCAGCCTGCGTTCGTTCGCCCTGACCTCCAGCCGCGAAGACGCCCCCAGCGCGCCTACCGAACCCAACGCGAGCCCAGCCCATGCATCTTGATCTTTCCGAACTGTCCCAGCTCGCGCCGATCTTCCGCGAGCTGTTCAAAGGCTTCCACATCAGCCGGCGCGACCCTGAGCTGTACGCCCAGCTGTCGAACTTCCAGGACCAGTACCGCACCCTGTTCAAGGCCCTGGGCTTCGAGCTGGTATGCGACACCCGTGGTTTCTACTACTTCGTGCCGGACATGACCGCCGCGCAGGTCAACAAGACCGCGCAGCGCCTGTCGCTGTTCACCTTCATTCTGGTCGAGCACCTTGCTGACCAGGGCCGCGACCCGATGGCCGTGCTCGACGGCGGTAGCATCGGCCGCGACGAACTGCCCTCGCTGCTGGACAAGTACCGCGACCTGTTCCTGCAGGCCGAAGTGCAGACCGTGGACGAGCTGGAAGAAAAAATCCTGCGGCGCATGACCCAGCTCGGCTTCGCCCATGAGGAAGGCGGCATCTACCGCTTCCTGCCGCCCATGCACCGCTTCCTCGATGTGTGCCTTTCAGTGCAGCAGGACCGCGACCTGGCCGCCACCCTGCACAGCGACCTGCCGCTGCCGACCCCGGTACTGGTCGAGGAAGAAAGCGCCGAAGAACTCAACCGCACCGACGACCCGCTCGACCTCACGCCTTTCCAGGGCGAGGAAAGCGAAGAGGACGCCCTGGCCCGGGCCATCCGCGAAGAGCAACAGGAGATTGACGCATGAGCCAGGAACGCTACGGCATCCGCCGCTTCGCATTGCTCAACACCGCCGGCTACAGCCTTGGCCTGTTCCCGCTGGAGCACCCGCTGTCGGTATACGGCGCCAACAACCTGGGTAAATCGGCGTCGATCAACGCCCTGCAGTTCCCGATCCTGGCACGCATGTCGGACATGAGTTTCGGCAAATACAGCCTTGAGCAGTCGCGCCGCTTCTACTTCGCCAGCGACACCTCGTACATTCTCTGCGAACTGAGCCTGCCCCACGGCCCGCACGTGATCGGTGTGGTCGGGCGCGGCCCGGGCGGCGGTTTCGGCCACCAGTTCTTCGCCTACAAGGGCGAACTGGACCTGGCCCACTACCAGAAGAACGACACCTGCCTGCGTCAGAAAGAGCTGTTCACCAACCTTGAACGCCTGGGTATCAAGGCTTACGAACTGAAGCCGGACGAACTGCGCCGACTACTGGTGGGCGGCCACACCTCGGTGCCGCTGGACCTGACCATGATCCCGCTGCGCTCCACCAGCGAGCAAAGCCTGAAAACCTTCCGCGCGCTGTTCATCAATCTGCTGCACATGCGTGAAATCACCGCCGCCAAACTCAAGCAACTGTTCCTCGACGCCTTCGAGCACAGCCTGCGTTCCGGCAGCGTCGACTACATCGCTGCGTGCGAGGAAGCCTTCCGCGACGTACGCCGCATGGAGCAGGACTACAACGCCCTGGTCGCTGCCGGCCCGCTGGTCGAGGCCCTGGCCGGCGGTGTGGCCCAGCGGGACATCCTGCGTGGCAAGCTGCACCGCATTTCGCCTGTGCTCGACACCCTGCTGGGCACCTGGCAGGAATACGCCATGGCGCGCAAGGAAGAGCTGGTCATCCAGTCCGAGCACTACCGTGGTGAGCAGGACCGCCTGCAAAACGACCAGCGCGGCGGCACCCAGGAGCTGATGCGCCTGGAGCGTGAAATCAGCGGTATCCAGCGCTGGCTAGGCGAGCTGTCGGTGCTCAAGCACCGCTTTGCGCTGGTCGACGACGTCAAGGTGCTGGAACAGCAACTGCTGGCGGCCAAAGACGCCCACGACGAACTGGCCGGTGCTCTGGCCCAGTCACGACAGTTCAGTGCCGAAGACCTCGACGAGCGCGTACGCGACCTGGAAAAACGCCTGAAGCAGGTCAAGCAGCAGCTGGATCACGCTGACAACAACAGCTACGCCCGCCTGCGCGAAGAGTTCTCGCAACAGGACGTGGACCGCCTGATGCGCCTGTTCAACGGCGCATTGTTCAGCCTGCCGCTGGGCGACCGCGGCATCGAGCTGGACGATAGCGACCTGTGGGTGAAGTCGCTGGAAGCGGTGCTCGACGGCTTCAAGGGCGAGCGCTTCGAGGCCCCCGGCCTGGCCATCGATCTGACCCACATCGACCCGCCGGCCCTGCAGGCCCTGGCCGACCGCGCCGCCCTGCGCGACCAGAAAGAGCGCCTGGAAAAAGAGCTCAAGCAGCTAAAAACCCAGCAGGCCGTGGCCGCCGACCGCTCCGCCTCCAAAGCGCAGACCGAAACCCTGTACCAGGAAGTGCTGGACGCGCAGAAGGCGCTGGAAGACTTCCGCCGCAGCCAGACCCTCGCCGCCGAAGAGCCCGAGAAACTGGAACAGCTCTCGCAACTGGAAGCGGCCCAGGACGAACTCAAGCGCTCCAGCGACGCCTTCACCGAGCGCGTCCAGCAGCTGTCAGCCAAGTTGCAACTGGTCGGCCGCCAGCTCGGCGACCTCGAGTCCAAGCAGCGCACCCTGGAAGACGCCCTGCGCCGTCGCCAACTGCTGCCGGCCGACCTGCCCTATGGCACGCCATACATGGAAGCCATCGACGACTCGATGGACAACCTGCTGCCGCTGCTCAATGACTACCAGGACAGCTGGCAAGGCCTGCAGCGGGTGGACAATCAGATCGAGGCGCTGTACGCCCAGGTGCGCCTGAAGGGCGTGGCCAAGTTCGACAGCGAAGACGACATGGAACGCCGCCTGCAACTGCTGGTGAACGCCTACGCGCACCGTACCGATGAAGCCCTGACCTTGGCCAAGGCACGCCGCGCCGCGGTCACCGACATCGCCCGAACCCTGCGCAACATCCGCAGCGACTACGACAGCCTCGAGCACCAGCTGGCCCTGTTCAACCGCGAGATCAACAAGCGCCAGGTGTCCAACCTGGAAAGCTTCCGCGTGGTACTGGCGCCGAACAAGGAAGCGCTCAAGCACATCGACCAGATTATCCACAGTGCCGGTCAGTACGAAGAAGGCGAAACCCTGTCGGTCTTCGACCTGACCCAGAGTGCCGATCAGGACAACAAGAACGAGGAGGCCAAGGAGTACCTGGCACGGCTGGTAGCGGCCAACCACAACCAGCTGGGCCTGAAGGACCTGTTCGAGCTGGCGTTCGAGATCACCAAGGTCAATGGCCAGCCGGTCATCCACGCCGACATCGACGGTGCGGCGTCCAACGGCACCACCATGACCATCAAGGCGCTGACCAACATGTACCTGTTGCTGCACCTGATGGACCGTGACCTGGCCGGGCGCATTCGCCTGCCATACTACCTGGACGAAGCGGCAGACATCGACGAACGCAACCAGGCGGCACTGCTGGAGACCAGCCTGCAACTGGGCTTCGTGCCGATTCTGGCGAGTGTGAAACCACAGGTATCGGCACACGTTGCGATCGACCTGGAAGGTGGCAGCGGGCCGAACGGCATCTACATCGACGAGGCGGACTGGAAGTTCATCAGCCGGCTGGATGAAGTGAAGGCGGTTGTGCGTGAGGATCAGGCCGAGGAACTGGCCTGAGATAGCTGGGGCCGCTTTGCGGCCCTATCCTGCATGCGCTGATCCCTGTGGGAGCGGGCTTGCCCGCGAACACGGGCGAAGCCCGTGCCATCCACGGCGATGTCTTCTTCGCGGGTAAACCGCTTGTGTCGCGATAGGAGGCCGACGGCCTCCCGGCAACCTACCAGGCTATCAATGAGCCCAAGGCAGGATCGGAATGGCAGTCACCGCATTCTGCGGACTGCCTTCGATCATGCGGTCGCTGTACACCAGGTACACCAGCGTATTGCGCTTCTTGTCGAGAAAGCGCACCACCTGCATGGTCTTGAACACCAGCGAGGTACGTTCCTTGAACACTTCCTCGCCATCTTTGAGCTCACCCTTGAAGTTGATCGGCCCGACCTGACGACAGGCAATCGATGCCTCCGCCCGGTCCTCGGCCAGCCCCAAGCCCCCCTTCACCCCGCCAGTCTTGGCCCGCGACAGGTAGCACGTCACGCCCTCTACCTTAGGGTCGTCGAACGCCTCGACCACAATGCGGTCGTTCGGCCCGAGGAACTTGAACACGGTGGACACCCGGCCGACCTCTTCAGCGCCGGCCAGCATCGGCAGCACGAACGCTGCCACAGCGATTACCTTCTTCAGCGGGCTCATACCAGCACCAGGTTGTCGCGGTGTACAAGTTCCGGCTCGGCGCTGTAACCAAGGATCGACTCGATGGCGTCGGACGACTGACCAATGATCTTCTGCGCCTCCAGGGCGCTGTAGTTGGCCAGGCCGCGAGCCACTTCAAGGCCGTCCGGGCCGACGCACACCACCATCTCGCCACGACGGAAGCTGCCCTGCACAGTCTTCACGCCAACCGGCAGCAAACTCTTGTTGGCCTGACGCAGCGCTTGCACGGCACCGGCATCCAGCACCAGGGTGCCACGGGTTTGCAGGTGACCGGCCAGCCATTGCTTGCGCGCCGCGAGCATGCCGCGCTCGGGCGACAGCAAGGTGCCCAGGCGCTCGCCCGCCTTCAGGCGGTCCAGCACGCGCTCGATGCGGCCACCGATGATGATGGTGTGGGCACCAGAACGGGCAGCCAGGCGCGCCGCACGCAGCTTGGTCTGCATGCCGCCACGGCCCAGGGCACCACCGGTACTACCAGCCACAGCATCCAGTGAGGGGTCGTCGGCACGGGCTTCGTAGATCAACTGCGCTTCGGGATTGTTGCGCGGGTCGGCATCGAACATACCATCGCGGTCGGTGAGGATCACCAGCAGGTCGGCCTCGACCAGGTTGGCCACCAGCGCCGCCAGGGTGTCGTTGTCGCCAAAGCGGATCTCGTCGGTGACCACGGTGTCGTTTTCGTTGATCACCGGCACCACCCCCAGATCAACCAAGGTGCGCAGGGTGCTGCGGGCATTCAGGTAACGCTTGCGGTCGGACAGGTCGTCATGGGTTAGCAGGATCTGCGCGGTGTGCTTCCCGTGCTCCCCGAAGCTCGACTCCCAGGCCTGCACCAGGCGCATCTGGCCGAGCGAGGCAGCCGCCTGCAGCTCGTTCATCGCACTCGGTCGCTTGGTCCAGCCCAGCTGGCTCATGCCGGCAGCCACGGCCCCGGAGGAGACCAGTACCAACTCCACGCCTGCCTCACGCAGCGCGACCATCTGCTCGACCCAAACGGCCATTGCACCGCGGTCGAGGCCCTTGCCATCGGCGGTCAGCAGAGCACTGCCAATCTTAACGACCCAGCGCTTGGCGCCCGTCACCTTGCTTCGCATCTTCTTCCAACCTATGTCGAATCTGTAGATACCGTGGATACAAAAACGCCGCTCCAGAGAGCGGCGTTTAGTGTACTGCAACCGATCAGTCGCGCACGTAAATGATTTCCGGACCGTCTTCGTCGTCCTCGAAATCATCGTCCCAACCGTCATCGTCGCCGATGTCGTGCACGCTCTTGACGCCGGTACGACGCAGGGTGCGGGCGTCGTCCAGGGCCTGCAGCTGGGCACGGGCTTCGTCTTCGATGCGCTGGTCAAGGTCGGCCAGCTCTTCGGCGTAGGCCGGGTCGTTGGCCAGGCGGTCGGCGCGGTCTTCGAGGTAGCGCATCAGGTCGTGGCTGAGCTTGTCGGTGCCCTGCTTGGAAATGGCCGAGATCACGTAAACCGGGCCTTCCCACTCCAGACGGTCGATCACTTCCTGCACACGTTCGTCGCGCTCGTCGTCCATGACCATATCGGCCTTGTTCAGCACCAGCCAGCGCTCACGCTCGGCCAGCGACGGGCTGAAGCGGGTCAGCTCGTTGACGATGACTTCGGCGGCATCGGCCGGGCTGCTTTCGTCCAGCGGCGCGATGTCCACCAGGTGCAGCAGCACGCGCGTACGCGCCAGGTGCTTGAGGAAGCGGATACCCAGGCCGGCACCTTCAGAAGCGCCTTCGATCAGGCCGGGGATGTCGGCGATGACGAAGCTCTTCCAGCGGTCGACACTGACCACGCCCAGGTTTGGCACCAGGGTGGTGAACGGGTAGTCGGCGACTTTCGGCTTGGCGGCCGAGACCGAACGGATGAAGGTACTCTTGCCGGCGTTGGGCAAGCCCAGCAGGCCGACGTCGGCCAACACCTTCATTTCCATCTTCAGGTCACGCTGCTCACCCGGTTTGCCTGGGGTGGTCTGGCGCGGCGCACGGTTGGTGCTCGACTTGAAACGGGTGTTGCCCAGCCCGTGCCAGCCACCTTGCGCGACCATCAGCTTCTGGCCGGGGGTGACCAGGTCACCGATCACTTCCTGGGTGGAAGCATCGATCACGGTGGTGCCGACCGGCACGCGCAGGAACAGGTCTTCACCCTTCTTGCCGGTGCAGTCGGTGCTACCGCCGTTGGAGCCACGCTGGGCTTCATGGTGACGGGTGTAGCGGTAGTCGACCAGGGTGTTCAGGTTTTCGTCGGCAATCATGTACACCGAGCCACCGTCACCGCCGTCACCGCCGTTAGGGCCGCCGTTCTCGATGAACTTCTCGCGACGGAAGCTCATGCAACCGTTGCCACCGTCACCGGCCTTGACCCGAATGGATACTTCGTCAACAAACTTCATTAAAACCGCCTCTCGTCGGTAGACGAGCTGAATGACTCAAAAACATGAGGCTCTTGCAAAAATGAGCGCGGCGGCCCCGTACGACCGTAGAAACCAACGCCGGCAACCCAGACAAACAGCTTTGCAAGAGGCTCACCACAAACGAAAAAGCCCCGTCGCATGACGGGGCTTCTGGAGCGACGTCGCGATTAAGCGGCGACGATGCTCACGTAACGGCGCATGAACTCGCCTTTCTTCTCGAACTTGATCACGCCTTCGATCTTGGCGAACAAGGTGTGGTCCTTGCCCATGCCAACGCCGTAGCCAGCGTGGAATTCGGTACCGCGCTGACGGACGATGATGTTGCCTGGCTTGATAACCTGGCCGCCATACATCTTCACGCCAAGGCGTTTCGATTCTGAGTCGCGACCGTTACGAGTACTACCACCAGCCTTCTTGTGAGCCATGGTTCAATTCTCCAAATAAATTCAGGGGATCTAGGGGATTAAGCCTGGATGCCGGTGATTTTGATCTCGGTGAACCACTGGCGGTGGCCCATACGCTTCATGTGGTGCTTACGACGACGGAACTTGATGATGCGAACCTTGTCGTGGCGGCCTTGCGAAACGACTTCGGCCACTACTTTAGCGCCAGCAACAACTGGAGCACCGATGGTGACTTCTTCACCGTTGGCGACCAGCAGAACGCGATCGAAGGTCACGGATTCGCCAGTGGCGACTTCCAGTTTTTCGATCTTGAGGAATTCACCTTCAGCGACTTTGTACTGCTTGCCGCCGGTAACGATTACTGCGTAAGACATGGTATTTCTCCGATAATCCTGCTCACCCAGCGCTTTATATGATGAGTATTGGCTGGCATGGCTGCACAGGGCTGGAACGGCCCGGCGCAATTGCGTAAGGCAGGTGCTGCCCAGGAAGTTAGGGTGCGCGATTGTACGCAACCGCGGTTTTGCTTGCAAGTGCCGCCCCCGGCCAGCTGGCACCGCGCCTTGACACACCGGGACCCGCGACCTAGCATGCCGCGCAACCTCACTGGAGCAGCCGATGCAACCCCAAACCTTCTACCGCGCGGTGGCTGATGATTTCAGCGCCGTCGACGAGATCATCAAGAAGCAGCTGACCTCGCGCGTGCCGCTGGTATCGAAGATCGGCGACTATATCACGTCCGCCGGTGGCAAGCGCCTGCGTCCCCTGCTGGTACTGCTGTGTGGCAAGGCCCTGGGCCGCGAAGGCGACGACCTGCGCCTGCTGGCCGCCACCATCGAGTTCCTGCACACCGCCACCCTGCTGCACGACGATGTGGTCGACATGTCCGGCATGCGTCGCGGCCGCTCTACCGCCAATGCCCTGTGGGGCAACGCGCCAAGCGTACTGGTGGGCGACTTCCTTTATTCGCGCTCGTTCGAAATGATGGTCGAACTGGGCTCGATGCCGGTCATGCAGATCCTGTCCAAGGCCACCCGCGTGATTGCCGAAGGTGAAGTGCTGCAACTGTCGCGTGTACGCGACGCCAGCACCACCGAGGAAGTCTACATGGAGGTCATTCGCGGCAAGACGGCGATGCTGTTCGAAGCGTCGACCCACAGCGCTGCGGCACTGGCCCAGGCCACCGACGAGCAGCGCGAAGCCCTGCGTACCTTCGGCGACCATCTGGGCGTGGCCTTCCAGCTGGTCGACGACCTGCTGGACTACAAGGGCGACTCGCAGACCTTGGGCAAGAACGTCGGTGACGACCTGGCCGAGGGCAAGCCTACCCTGCCGCTGATCTACACCATGCGCGAAGGCACTGCCGAGCAGGCGGCGCTGGTACGCCAGGCGATCCAGAAGGGTGGCCTGGAAGATCTGGAACAGATTCGCGTCGCGGTCGAGGAATCGGGTGCGCTGAAGTACACCGCCGAGCTGGCGCGCGATTACGTGAAGCGTGCCATCGCCTGCCTCGAAGTGCTGCCTGCCAGTGAATACCGGGATGCGCTGGTTGAACTGAGCGAATTTGCGGTCGCGCGTACGCACTGACAGACCGAGTCGTCTTCATTCGCGGGCAAGCCCGCTCCTACACCATCTGTGGGGAGCAGGCTTGCCCGCGATGCTTTTGTCCGGACATAATCACTTCCGGGAAAATACCTTTTACAATGTGGGCTTTTAACCGCCCGTCTGTTTGTTTGAGGAACCGAAGTGAGCACTCTGCCACCCTGCCCAAAATGCAACTCCGAATACACCTATGAGGATGGCACTCAGCTGATCTGCCCTGAATGCGCCCACGAGTGGTCGGCCAGCGGCGATGCCGAGGCGACCAGCGACGAGGTGGTGAAAAAGGACTCGGTCGGCAACATCCTGCAGGACGGTGACACCGTCACCGTGATCAAGGACCTCAAGGTCAAAGGTTCGTCCCTGGTGGTCAAGGTCGGCACCAAGGTCAAGAACATCCGCCTGTGCGATGGCGACCACGACATCGACTGCAAGATCGACGGCATCGGCGCCATGAAACTGAAGTCCGAGTTCGTCCGCAAAGTCTGATCACACAAAAATCTGGCAATCGGCGCTTGCCATTTAGGTAATAGGAATTATTCTCATTGGAACCGCTATCCAAGGAGAATCTCCATGACTTACCTGATCGACGCCTGGCTGGAACGCCCCCACCCCTACCTGCGCATTCTTCATCGGGAAACCGGCGAAGTGTGCGCGGTCCTTGAAGAAGAAGCCCTCGACGAACTGCGTGACCAGGGTGACCTGGACATGAGCGGGCTGAATTCGAGTGAACCGGGGGTACTCAAGGAACTGGTACGGAATCTGTTTCTGTTCTGCTATGCGCGGGCATTGCACCCTGGGGGGACAGACTGGAATTGAGGCCGGCAGGGCCGGCCTCTTCGCAGGTGAACCCCACCCCTACAGAAAAAGGTGGGCTTACTCGCGAATGGGCCGCAAAGCGGCCCCAACGACCTTACAGAACGTCGAGCAGTTCGACGTCGAACACCAGTACGCTGTGCGGTGGGATGCTGCCAACGCCTTGGGCGCCGTAAGCCAGCTCGCTTGGCACGTACAGGCGCCATTTGCTGCCAGCGTTCATCAGTTGCAGGGCTTCGGTCCAGCCAGCGATCACGCCGCCTACCGGGAACTCAGCCGGCTGGCCACGCTCGTAGGAGCTGTCGAACACGGTGCCGTCGATCAGGGTGCCGTGGTAGTGGGTACGCACGTTGTCTTCGCGGGTCGGCTTGGCGCCTTCACCAGCGGTCAGCACTTCGAACTGCAGGCCCGAAGCCAGTGTGGTGATGCCTTCACGCTTGGCGTTCTCGACCAGGAATTCCTTGCCAGCAGCAGCGGCGGCTTCGGCCTTGGCTGCAGCTTCGGCTTGCATCACCTCGCGGATGACCTTGAAGCTGGCCGACAGGTCGGCTTCGCTGACGCGGCTGTCGGCACCGTTGAAGGCATCGGTCAGGCCGGCCAGGATGGCTTCCAGGCTGACGCCCGGTGGCGGGTTGTCGCGCAGCTGGCCGCCCAGCTGACGGCCGATACCGTAGCTGACGCGAGTTTCATCGGTAGACAGGTTGAGTTCGGACATTGTCGTGCTCCACTGCAGGGCGCAGTGCAGCCGCGCCCTTGATAAAAAGGGCGAGCAGCCTAGCACACTGAGGCGTTGTGAGCAGCTACCAGGCCGAACGCTGGGAAATCGGCAACTTCAGGTCTTCTTCCGGGTGCGTACCCATACCGCACATTTCATCCTGCACCGACCAGTGCACCAGGTTCATCGAAACCATGGGGATGGTTTGCAGCAACTTGCGCGCATCTTCCACCGAGTGCACGCGCAAGCGCTCACCGCGGGTATCGGACAGGGGGTGAGGATGGCCTTTGACCCGGGCCTCGAGCAGGTAGTCACCGCCTTCGATGGCGATCAGGTTCAGTTCGTCGACATGGCCAGCCCTGGCCTCGGTATTGAGCTGATGCAGGTTCATGAGAGCACCTCGCGATGGGAACCACGCATGAGAGCTCATTTTTTGTACAGGAAGGGAGAATGCGCAAGGCATGACTGACGCCACTCGTCAGTTGAGCCTAGATCTCTGTGGGAGCGGGCGTGCCCGCGAAGCAGGCCACGCGGTGGCTGCCACCGGCTTTGCCGGTGTTCGCGGGCATGCCCGCTCCCACGGGAGTTGCAGTGAGGCCTGGCGGGACTCAGTGCTTGGTCAGCTTGTCCAGGTAGCCCATGCAAAACGCCGAGACCACGAAGGTCATGTGGATGATCACGTACCACATCAGGTAATCGGTGGAGATGTTCTGCGCATCCATGAACACCCGCAGCAGGTGAATGGACGAAATCGCCACGATCGACGCGGCAACCTTCATCTTCAGCGACGAGGAGTCCATCTTGCCCAACCAGTTGAGCTTTTCCTTGCTTTCATCGATGTCCAGTTGCGAAACGAAGTTCTCGTAGCCGGAAATCATCACCATCACCAGCAAGCCACCGACAAGCGACATGTCGATCAGTGAAAGGATCACCAGGATCAGGTCAGCTTCGCTCAACGCAAAGACATTGGGCAGGACGTGGACCACTTCCTGGAAAAATTTCAGCGCCAGGGCCAACAGGCCGAGGGACAAGCCGAAGTAGATCGGTGCGAGCAGCCAGCGCGAGGCATACATCGCGTTTTCGAGGATACGTTCCATGAAGTTCAGGACTCATCAGGTGACTAAAAAAGCGACGGCGAGTATAGCCAGCCACCTGTTACAGCAAAAGCCCGGGGGCTGCTCCGCAGCCCCGGCATTCTTCAGTTCTCAGGATGAAACTGGTAATCCCCCAGGTTGCGACACCGCTCACCATTGATCCGCCGCAACTGCGCCTGCAAATGCAGACACCAGATCTGCGGGTCTTCCGCCACCTGATAACCATGCAGGGTCAGGCTGTCGACAATGGCATTGAGCACCGACTCAGCCACCAGCGGCCCATGAAACGGCCCCTGTGCCTTGATCGCGGAGGGTTGTTCACCGGCCATGCCGGCGGCGAACAGCAGGGTCCACATGCCGTTATCCCCGGCCAGTGGACGAATGCTGCATTCGATACGAGTCACCAGGCCCAGGCACTGGCGTGTGAGGCTGAGGTTGCGCATGGCCGCGTCCCCTCCAATGAGCCTTGTTCAGCCCGAAACCCTCAGGCTGTTTCCATCCTGAACGCTGTACCGTCCTTAAGTTCCAGCATAGAAGAACAGTTCAGAAAGATGGAAAACTGGCGCTGAACGGTAGCACATCGCCGCCAGCGCCAGTTTGTTGACTCAGGCCGGTTTGGCTTGGGCAATCACGTCTTCAAGGCGTTCCTTTTCTGCCTTCTCGATGTCTTCCTCGCTGATCATCTCGGCAATTTCCCGCAGGCGCTCCACCACACGGGCATTGACGCTGCCCTCGGTGAACAGCCCCTTGTCGTCGAGTACCCCGGCCTCCTCGCCCACCAGCAGGCTCAGCGCCTCATCCGCCTGACTGACCGCGTAGACGTGGAACATGCCGTTCTCCACCGCCTGCAACACGCGCTCGTCAAGCATCAAGGTGGCAACGTTGGCACGCGGAATGATCACCCCCTGCTCGCCGGTCAGGCCACGCGCCTCGCAGAGGCGGAAGAAGCCCTCGATCTTCTCGTTGACCCCTCCCACCGCCTGTACTTCACCGAACTGGTTGATGGAACCTGTGATTGCGAAGCACTGCTTGAGCGGCGTGCGCGACAAGGCCGAGATCAGCGTGCAGGCTTCGCCCAGCGAGGCGCTGTCGCCGTCCACGTAGCCGTAGGACTGCTCCAGGGCGATGCTCGCGGAGATCGCCAACGGGAATTCCTGGGCATAGCGGCTGCCCAGGTAACCGGTGAGGATCATCACCCCTTTGGAGTGGATCGGCTGGCCAAGGTTGACCTCACGCTCGATATCGACAATACCGCTGCCGCCCGGGTACACGGTGGCCGAAATACGCGCTGGCATGCCGAACGCCGAGTCGCCCACTTCCAGCACGGTCAGCCCGTTGCACTTGCCGATGGCCGCGCCTTCTGTGTCGATCAGGATGATGCCGGCAAGCATGTCGTCCAGCACCCGTTGCGACACACGCCCGGTACGGGTGGCCTTGGCCTTGAGCGCCCGCTCGATGTGGCCCGCATCGGTCATTTCGTCACTGGCCAGCTGGCGAATGAAATCAGCCTCGCTGACCAGCTGGAACAGGTCACCGATACGCGCCGACAGGCGCGACTGGTTCTCGGCCAGACGAGCACTGTAGGTGGCCAGACGCGCCACCGCGTCGCTAGTCAGCGGCGCCATGCCCTCTTCGTTGGTGCGGGTGCGCAACAGTTGGGCGAACTGCTCCAGGTTCTCGTCGACCATCGGCATGTCTTCATCGAAGTCCACCAGCACGCGGAACATCTCCTGGAAGTCCGGGTCGTGGTCCTGCAGTGCGTAGTACAGCTGGCGCGAGCCGATGATCACCAACTTGACGTTCAGCGGAATCACCTGCGGCTGCAGGCTGACGGAGGCAACACGGCCCAGCTCACCGATTGGCGACTCCATCTTCAGCTTGCGCGACTGCAACGCTCGCTTGAGCGCATCCCATACGAACGGCTCGCCCAGCATCTTCTCGGCTTCCAGAATCAGGAAGCCGCCGTTGGCGCGGTGCAGCGCGCCTGGGCGCAGTTGGCGATAGGAGGTATACAGCGCACCTTGGTCGGTGCTGTATTCGATACGGCCAAACAAATTGTCGTAGGTCGGGTGCGGCTCGAACACCACCGGCGCGCCACCGTCAGCGTGGTGGCCCACCACCAGGCTAGGCGCGTACTGCTCTTCGAGCAGCTTGCGGGCCACGGCGTCGGACTTGCTGTCATCGACCAGTTGCTCGACCAAGGTACGCAACAGGTTCAACTGCACCGATTGCAGGTAGGCGCAAACCGCCGCGTTTTCGGCGTACTTTTCCGAAAGCGGCGCCAGCAACGGCTGCAGCGCCAGGGTGATGGTTTCTTCGTTGAGCTGACGCAGCTGGTTGTTCGATTCGCGCTTCCATTGCGGCAGGCTGGCCAGTTCTTCGTTAAGGCGCTCCTCAAGCAGGGCAATGTCCTCGTGGAACTGCTCGCGCACCTCTTCCGGCAATTGGGCAAATTCCGCTTCATCCAGCGCCTTGCCATCGGCCATCGGCGTGAAGGCGACGTTGCTGGCATCGCGGTACAAGGCCACGTCCTTTTCCAGCGACGCGCGCTCGATCACATCCAGCGCGCGGTCATAGCGCTGGTTGAAAGCGCGGTCGATGGCGCCCTTCTTCTGCTGGTAGGACGGGTGTTCGAACACCGCCGGGAACGTCGACAGCAGGTTGTCGATCAATCCGCCCATGTCGCTGATGAACTCGGCGGCGCTTCCGGACGGCAGCTCCAGTGCACGTGGTTCACGGGTGTCGTCGAAGTGGTTGACGTAAACCCAGTCGGCCGGGGTTTGCTGGCGCTTGCCCTCGGCCTTGAGGTAGCGCTTGACGAACGAGAAGCGCCCGGTGCCGGGCTCGCCCATTACGTACACATTGTAACCGGGGCGCGGCATGGCCACGCCAAACTGCAGGGCCTCGACAGCACGTTCCTGGCCCAGGACTCCGCGAAACGGCTCCAGATCGTCGGTATGGGTAAAGGCAAACTGCTCGGGTGAGAAACGCCGGGTCAGGGCTTCAGGCGCAAGACGCAGGCGCGCAGCGACAGGATCGGGCATTGGGTTTCCTTACTTCGGCGGGGCAGATACGCAGCATTCTGGCGCTGCCCGCGCGCGCCTTGCAAGGCTCCACGGGACTTTATGTCGCAGCCGGTGCAGTCATGTGACAGCAAATTTTTCGCAATCAACAACGCAACCTTTAGATCGTGCCTAAACTCCAAGCTGCGCGGGTGGGTGAAAAGCTTTCCCGACCTGGCAACCGAGTTGCCAGAAACCCTGACCCTTGGTTAAGACAAAGAGAACAAATGCTATGAAACGGATTCTTCTGGGTACTCTGTTCACCGTGGTCTCGCTGAACGCCATGGCCGAAGCGCCAGGCGGCCCGAACTGCGGCTGGGGCAACATGCTGTTCGAAGGCCAGCGCGGCACGCCGGCACACTTCCTGGCTTCTACCACCAACGGCACCTCCGGTAACGCCACCTTTGGCATGACCTCCGGCACCAACGGCTGCTCGACCAGGGCTTCGCTGACCTACGGCGGCAAGTCCTGGTTCGCCATGAACGGCATGATGAACGAGCTGTCCGAAGACATGGCCATGGGCCAGGGCGAAGCTCTGACCACCTATGCCGTCGTTCTCGGCGTAGCACCGGAAGACCGCAGCTACTTCAACTCGGTCACCCACCAGCACTTCAACCAGATCTTCAGCAGCGCCGACGTCACTGCCGAAACTGTCCACAGCAACACCCTGGCCGTTCTGAAGAGCGACCCACGCCTGGCCAAATACGCTACCGAGGCCTAAGCACAGCTGCTCCCGCCCCACCCGGGGCGGGTTTCGCCTTTTTCGGCATCGTCAAGAAGTAGTTGCCCGATATGCTCAAACGCTTTGCTTGCCTGGCGCTGTGTGCCTGCGCCCCTGTTCATGCCGCCCCTGTGCTGGATCCAGGCCGTCTCCAGCAATTGGCCAATACCCCTTACTGGCTCGCCATTGGTCATTATGAAACCGCCAAGCTAGGCGGCTGGCGCAGCTATGTGGATGATGATGCGTTCTTCCTCGCCGAAGATGGCGCGCACCATCCGGACCAGGAACTCAAGGCTACGGTCGATGCGCTGTATGCCCCGGCCAGTCTCGGTGACAAGCACGCCCAGTGCGTATTCCCCGCGCGCACCCGCTGGCTTCGTGAACAGCTAGACCTGCAAGACTTGCCACAACCGGACTGCCAGGAATTCAAGACCTGGTACCAGTCGATCGACCCGCACAGCGCCGCGTTGATCTTCCCGGCAGCCTACCTGAACAGCCCGTCGTCGATGTTCGGTCACACCCTGCTGCGCATCGACCAGTCCAACACCCGCAGCGACGACACCACGCTGCTGAGCTACGCCATCAACTTCGGTGCCTATATCGAAGGCAGCGACAACAGCATCCTGTACGCCTGGAAAGGCCTGATGGGTGGCTACCCGGGGCTGTTCGCGCTGATGCCCTACCAGGAAAAACTGTCCGAATACCGCAGCCTGGAAAACCGCGACCTGTGGGAATACCAGCTAGACCTGACCCCCGAAGAAACCGGACGTATGGTCGAGCATGTGTGGGAGCTGAAGCAGATCCAGTTCGATTACTTCTTCTTCGACGAGAATTGCTCCTATCGCCTGCTGGAGCTGCTGCAAGTGGCCCGGCCGAGCCTGGACCTGACGTCTCAGTTCCCGCTGACCGCCATTCCCACCGACACGGTAAAAGCCGTGAAGCAGTCCGGCCTGGTCGCCAGCGAAACTTACCGCCCCTCTCGTGAGCGTGAATTGCTGGCCAGGGCCGAGCCACTCGACCACAACGAAAAGCGCCAGGTGCTGGCTGTAAGCGCCGACACTGCGCAATTGCAAAGCCCTGAATTCCAGGCCTTGCCTCGCGAACGCCAAGCGTTGGTGCAAGATGCCGCGTATCGTCTTGAGCGCTATCGGGCCAATGGCCAGGAACGCGACCCAGGGCAGGCCAAACGCAGCTTCGAGTTGCTGCGGGCGATCAACAGCAACCCGCCGCGCCCCCTGCAAATCGAACGCCCCGGCCTGCCCGAAGATGGCCATGACTCGCGCACCTGGCAGTTGGGCGTGGGTACCCGCGAAGACCGCGCCTACGCCGAATATGGCTTGCGCATGGCCTACCACGACCTGAATGACAACGCCTATGGCTTCCCGCTGGGCGCACAGATCGAAATCCTGCAATTGAAGCTGCGCCAGTATGAAGGCAACGATTGGCAGGTGCAGCGCCTGGACCTGGCCACCATCCGTTCATTGACACCCCGTAACGAGCTGCTCAAGCCTTGGTCATGGCAAGTGGCTGGCGGGCTGGAGCGGGTGCCGGGCAAGCATGATGACGAAGTGCTGGTGAGCCATGTGAATGGTGGCGCTGGCGGCACCTGGCAGCTGGCCGACGGTTTGCTGGGGTTTGCCTTGGGCACGGTGCGGGTCGAGCATCACAACGACTTCGCACAATTCATTGCCCCGGCGGCTGGCTTCAATGGCGGCCTGCTGTGGCGCAATGGGTTGGGCAACATGACGCTGGAGGCCAAGGGCGATTACTTCACCAACGGCGAGGTGCGGCGCAGTTTAAGCCTGAACCAGCAGTGGGAAATCAGCCAGAACCTTGGGCTTCGGTTGAGCGCTTCGCGTGAGTTCAGCCACCTGGCCACGGCACAGAACGAGGTGATGCTCGAGCTGAAGTGGTATCACTACTGAAGCTGCTTTGCGGCCTTTCGCGGGCACGCCCGCTCCCACAGGGTCTCCACACGATTCGAGGCCTGTGAAGTCCCTGTGGGCGCGGGCTTGCCCGCGAATTGGTCTGTTAGGCTGGCAAAGCAGTGTGACTGAACCAACTCTTTGACACTGTTTTGACATCTACCCGACAAATCGCCACCTAGACTTTCCACCATCAACTGGAGGGCTTTGTGGCTATGTCGCGGTACTGGTTCGGCGTGTGCATTGCGTTGTTGCTGTCAGGTTGCGAAACCACCCACGAGCAGATGGTCAACCACGGTTACCCTCCCGCCTATGCGGATGGCTTCCAGGACGGCTGCAGCAGTGGCCGCCAGGCGGCCGGGCTGATGGTGGGCAACTTCCGCAAAAACGTACCCCGCTACCTGCACGAGCGTCAGTACGAGACCGGCTGGGACGATGGCTTCCGCCAGTGTCATGCCATGCAGAACAGCGAAGAACAGCGCCAATACCACGAGCGTTTCTGGGACCAGCGTGACCGCGAGTGGGAGCAGGAAAAAGACCGCGGCGCTGCCAAGGCCTATCGCCACAACTGAGTCGCAAACGGACATTCCTTTAAACCGGCGGCCTGCCATGATGGTCTCACGCACAAGGAGGCCTTGCATGAGCCGAGCATTCGTCAACGAAGACCAAGCCGCCGCCCAGGCCGACCAACCGGTTGAGCGGCGCATCAGCGAACAACCCAACTACGTCACCGCCAGCGGCCTGCGCCAGCTGCAAGCCCACTTGGCCGAGCTGAATACCTTGCGCAGCGAACTGCAGGCTCAGGGTGAGCGTGGCGACAAGCAGCAGCTGGCCGATACCGAACGCGACCTGCGTTACTTCAACGCACGGGTGCAGAGCGCACAGGTGGTGCCGGCGGCCACTTCTCGCAGCAAGGCGCAGATTGGTAGCCGGGTGCGATTTGTCGATGCGCAGGACCAGGAGCATGTTGTACGGCTGGTGGGCGAGGATGAAGCAGATGCCGGGCGAGGCCTGATCAACTGGGGCTCGCCATTGGGGCGTGCCTTGCTGGGCGCGGGGCCTGGAGATGAGGTGGTATGGCGCCGGCCGATGGGCGAGCAAGTAATTGAAGTGCTCGAGATCGAGGGTGAGCCCTGAGGGGGCCGCACAGCGGCCCCAAGAACTTCAGGTCAGACCACGCCTTGCGCCAGCATCGCATCGGCCACTTTCACGAAGCCCGCGATGTTCGCCCCTTTGACGTAGTTGATACGGCCATCAGCCTCTTCACCGTAGTGCACGCATGCATGGTGAATCGACTGCATGATGCTGTGCAGCTTGCTGTCCACTTCACCGGCAGTCCAGAGCAGGCGCATGGCGTTCTGCGACATTTCCAGGCCCGACACGGCTACGCCGCCGGCATTGGAGGCCTTGCCTGGGGCATACAGAATGCCGGCGTCCAGGAAGATGTCCACAGCCTCGAGGGTAGTCGGCATGTTGGCGCCTTCGGCCACACAGATGCAGCCGTTACGCAGCAAGGTGCGGGCATCTTCGGCGCCCAGCTCGTTCTGCGTGGCGCATGGCAGGGCGATATCGCACGGCAGGCTCCACGGGGTCTGGCCCTTGCGGAACTCCAGGCCGAACTGCCCGGCCAGCTCGCTGATACGGCCACGCTTGACGTTTTTCAGCTCCATCAAGGCGTCCCACTGGGCATCGGTCAGGCCGGCCTCGGCATACAAGGTTCCTTCAGAGTCAGACAGCGAGATCACCTTGCCGCCCAGGTCCATGACCTTGCGCGCAGCATATTGGGCGACGTTGCCCGAACCGGACACCGCCACGCGGCGGCCGTCGATACGCTTGTCCTGACGCTTGAGCATTTCTTCGGCGAAGTAAACGCAGCCATAGCCGGTGGCTTCCGGGCGGATCAGGCTGCCGCCATAGGTCATGCCCTTGCCGGTCAGCACCGAGGTGAACTGGTTGGCCAGGCGCTTGTACTGGCCGAACATGAAGCCGATTTCGCGGGCACCCACGCCGATGTCACCGGCCGGTACGTCGCAGTCGGCGCCGATGTGACGATACAGCTCGCTCATGAACGCCTGGCAGAAGCGCATCACTTCGGCGTCGCTCTTGCCTTTGGGGTCAAAGTCCGCGCCGCCCTTGCCGCCGCCCATGGGCAACGAAGTCAGCGAGTTCTTGAACACCTGCTCGAAGGCCAGGAACTTCAGCACGCTTAGGTTCACCGACGGGTGGAAGCGCAGGCCGCCCTTGTACGGGCCAATGGCACTGCTCATCTGAATGCGATAACCGCGGTTGACCTGCACCTTGCCCTGGTCATCGACCCAGGATACGCGGAACAGCAAGGCGCGCTCAGGCTCGACCATGCGCTCGAGGATACCGGACTGCAGGTAGCGGGGGTTGGCTTCAAGGAATGGCCACAGGGTGCGAAGCACCTCTTCTACGGCCTGGTGGAATTCTGGTTGGCCAGGGTCACGCTGCTTTAGGCGTGCAAGAAAATTGTCGACAGATTCGATCATGGTAGACATCTCACCAAGAGGATTGGACTTATTGGTTTTTTCAGGAATGTACCAAGAAGCAATCGCACCGGAACAGGGCGAAATGTCGTTTTTATGAAATTATTTGGTGCGTTTTATGTAAGTGTATACAAAACACGCTCCCAATTACCCGTTTTCAGCCTTCCACCAAGCACAAAAATGGGGCTCCTTTGAGCCCCATTTTTGTGCATCAGAAAACCGGCTTACTGGGCCAGCTTCTTGTGCCGTACACGGTGCGGCTGGGCAGCAGCATCACCCAGACGCTTCTTGCGGTCGGCTTCGTACTCGGTGTAGTTACCCTCGAAGAAGACCACGTTAGAGTCGTCTTCGTACGCCAGGATGTGGGTAGCCACGCGGTCCAGGAACCAACGGTCGTGGGAAATCACGATCGCGGCGCCCGGGAAGTCCAGCAGGGCTTCTTCCAGCGAACGCAGGGTTTCGACGTCAAGGTCGTTGGACGGTTCGTCGAGCAGCAGAACGTTACCGCCTTCCTTCAGGGTCAGGGCCAGGTGCAGGCGGCCACGCTCACCACCGGACAGGTCCTTGACGAACTTCTGCTGATCGCCACCTTTGAAGTTGAAGCGGCCAACGTAGGTACGCGAAGGGATCTCGTAGTTGCCGATGCGGATCTGGTCGGAACCGTCGGAGATCTGCTGGAACACGGTCTTGGCGCCGTCCAGGTCCTCGCGGCTCTGGTCCACACAGGCCAACTGCACGGTTTCACCGATCTCGATGCTGCCCGAGTCCGGCTGCTCCTTGCCCATCAGCATGCGGAACAGGGTCGACTTACCGGCACCGTTACCACCGATCACACCAACGATGGCACCTTTGGGCATGGCGAACGACAGGTTGTCGATCAGCACACGGTCACCGTAGCCCTTGGTGACGTTCTTGAACTCGATAACCTTGTCACCCAGGCGCGGACCGGCCGGGATGTAGATTTCGTTGGTTTCGCTGCGCTTCTGGAATTCCTGCGACTGCATTTCTTCAAAGCGCTGCAGACGGGCCTTGGACTTGGACTGGCGGGCTTTGGCGCCTTTGCGCACCCACTCCAGTTCCTCTTTCATGGCCTTCTCGTGGGCGCTCTGCTGCTTGGACTCCTGCGCCAGACGCTCCGACTTGGCTTCCAGCCAGCCCGAGTAGTTGCCTTCGTACGGGATGCCGGCGCCGCGGTCCAGCTCCAGGATCCAGCCGGCGACGTTGTCGAGGAAGTAACGGTCGTGGGTAATGGCTACCACGGTGCCCGGGAAGTCGTGCAGGAAGCGCTCCAGCCAGGCCACCGAGTCGGCGTCCAGGTGGTTGGTCGGTTCGTCGAGCAGCAGCATGTCAGGGGCCGACAGCAGCAGGCGACACAGAGCCACACGGCGCTTTTCACCACCGGACAGGTGTTCGATGCGCGCATCCCAGGCAGGCAGGCGCAGGGCGTCGGCAGCGACGTCCAGCTGGCGCTCCAGGTTGTGGCCATCAGCGGCCTGCAGGATGGCTTCCAGCTTGGCCTGCTCGGCGGCCAGCTTGTCGAAGTCGGCATCCGGCTCGGCGTAGGCCGCGTAGACCTCGTCCAGGCGGGCCTGGGCGTCCTTGATCACGCTGACCGCTTCCTCGACCACTTCACGTACGGTCTTGGTTGGGTCCAGTTGCGGTTCCTGTGGCAGGTAACCCACGTTGATGTCGGGCATCGGACGGGCTTCGCCGTCGAATTCCTTGTCGACGCCCGCCATGATCCGCAGCAGGGTCGATTTACCGGCGCCGTTCAGGCCAAGTACACCAATCTTGGCGCCTGGGAAGAACGACAGGGAAATGTTCTTGAGAATTTCCCGCTTCGGCGGCACGACCTTGCTCAGCCGATGCATGGTGTAGACGTATTGAGCCAAAACCAAGCCCTCTAATCAGATAGGTAAAGACATCGCCGATCGCCCCGGCACGCAGTGGCCAGGGGGATGTGTTTACGGGGTGTCATTGAACAAAGTCGACCATTCTACGCCAACGCGCGGCGTTGCATAGGAGGGGCCGATGGTGGGGTGTGATCAGTGCGGTCACTGGGATGAATTCATTGCCTGTGCCGGCCTCTTAGCGGGCACGCCCGCTCCCACAGCGTCACCACAGAGTCTGAAGAATCCGCGATTCCTGTGGGAGCGCGCGAGCCCGCGAAAGGGCCGGCACAGCAGCAGAAGAGGCTCAGACGTGACGCTGCTTGACCTTGCCCCGCGGCAACCGGCAACGGTCGCCCTGCTCGGCCAGGCGCGCGGCCCAGGCGGACTTCACGCTGAAGCCGCCGCTGCGGGCAGGTTGCTGCTCGGCCACCTTGGCCGGTTTGGCAGGCGCTGTGCTGACCACCTTGGCTGCCGGCTTGGCCGCAGTCACTGTCGGCGTTGGTGGCTCTACTGCCACCTTGGCAGTCTTGCGCAGTTCAGCCAGCGACGGGGCCTTGCTTTTGGCGGCAGCGGCCGCCTCGGGTTTGCCCAGCGAACGCTGGCAAGACTTGCAGGATACGTCCTCGGTCACGGCAGTGCTGACAAGGGTCTGACTGCTGCGCCCGCAGGCGGAATCGAGGCCATTGGAGGAAAAGTGAGTAACCAAAACCGAACATCTCCGATGCGTTGTCATGTGAAGCGGGCGCTATTCTCGCACAGGTTGCAGGGGCTTGCCGAACCACCGGGCAGCCACCACCGGTCAACACGGCTGGCACTTTGCCATAATCCGAGGCATGCTAGCCGGTTTCGGGTATCCGGCCTTATAGTGCGCCTCCGCGGTGCGCAAGCCCGGTGCCGGCACGCGCCGTGCAAGATCATTCCCTGCCATCGCCAGCCCAATCGCAGGATCAACGCTTGACCAACCTTACTCATTCGTCGTCATTGCGTTCCGCACCACAAGCACCCGCCACCATACTGCGCGGGTCGATCAAGGGTGCGCTGGCGCTGCTGGCCCTGATCCTGCTGGGACTGCTGGTGTGGCAGCTATTCGCCCAGTTCAAACATACTCAGGCCGACTTGCGCAAACAGAGCCTGGACGCCTCTGCGGAACTGGCCGACCACCTGAGCCTGAACATGGCGCTCAAGGCGCAGCAGGCCGTGAACGTGGTGCAACCCTACCCAGATGCCCCCACCCCTGCCGCCCTGCCCAGCCTGCTCGGCACCCTACGCCAGCGCCTCCCCGCCCTGCAGAGCGCGGCCTGGCTGGACAACACCGGGCAACTGCGCGCCGACAGCCTGGCAGGCAGCCCCGACCGCAAGCTGTTTGATGAGTTGCTTGCACTTAGCCAGGGACGCCCGTACTTCTTCACCAATTCGGCCGACAACCACATCCTGTACCTGCTGCTGCGCCAGGATGCCGCACAGGGTCACGGCTACTGGCTACTGCGCCTGTCACCGGACTATTACCGCGAGCTCACCCTCCACCTGGAGGGTAGTGGGCACCCGCAGTGGCTGCTGGAGAACAGCCGCAGCGGCGAAGTGCTGCTGCGCAATGTCGCAACCGATACCAGCGACGAGCCGCTGCAAAGCGTGATGCTGGCCTTTATCGAAAACAGCACCTGGCAGCTACACGGCCTGTTCGACGCCAAACTGGCCCGGCAAACGTTGTTGCCGGCGCTGATCGGCAAATGCCTGCTGGTACTGTTCTGCGCCCTGCTGCCGGTACTGGCGCTGATCAACATGCGGCGCCGCCAGCGGGCGCTGCAGGAAGACCGCAGGCGCTATCAGGAAATTTTTGAAGGCACCGGCGTGGCCCTGTGCGTGCTCGACCTGTCCAGCCTGCCCGGTCAGCTCGATCGCTACCACCTGCGCAACCGGGCCGCACTCAAGCACAGCCTGGCGCTGGACCCGAACCTGCGCCGCTCGCTGCTGCTGGAGCTGAAGATCACCGAGGTCAACCAAGTGGCGCGCCAGCTGCTGAACATCGACTGCCACGAAGGGGCCTGGCAGCGGCTGATCGATGGCACTGGCGACAGCCGCGACAGCATTGGCATGCAACTGATCGATGCACTGATCGAACAACGCCCGTTGCTGGAGCTGGAAGTGCGTCTGCCGACACCCCAGGGAGACGAGCTGCACCTGTGGCTGATGGCTCGCCTGCCGCTGCAGCGTCGTGATTACCAGGCAGTGATCCTCAGCATCAGCGATATCACCAGCCGCAAACAGGTGGAGCTGTCGCTACTGGAACGCGAAAGCTTCTGGTCGGACGTGGTACGCACCGTACCCGACCAGTTGTATGTGCAGGATGTGCCCAGCCAACGGATGATCTTCAGCAACCGCCACCTCGGCCAGACCCTGGGCTACGACCGCACCGAGCTGGCACAGATGGGCGACCGCTTCTGGGAGCTGCTGCTGCACCCCGAGGACGCCGCACACTACCAGGCACTGCGCCAGCAACAGCGCGACAGCGGTCATGACCAACCGCTGCACTGCCAGCTGCGCTTCCGCCACCGCGACGGAGGCTGGCGCTGCTACGACATCCGCGAGCAGGTGCTGACCCGCAACGCCGAAGGCCTGGTTACGCGCATCATCGGTGTGGGCAAGGATGTGACCGTTCAGATCGAGGCCAGCCAGTCGCTGCGTGACAGCGAGCAACGCTACCGCATGCTCGCCGAAAGCATCAGCGACGTGATTTTCTCCACCGACAGCCAGCTCAAGCTCAATTATGTCAGCCCCTCGGTAAAGAGCGTGCTGGGCTACCAGGCCGACTGGATCTTCGCCAACGGCTGGCAATCCATCGTCGCCAACCCGGCCCAGCTCACCGGTATCTACAGCCTGATGGAGCGTGTCAGCAAGGCCATGGGCGATCCGGCGCAAATGGCGCAATTGTGCAGCCAGTTACCCACCCAACTGTTCCTGTTCGACTGCCTGCGTGCCGATGGCCGCAAGATCCCGATCGAGCTGCGCCTGGTGCTGGTGTGGGACGATGACCAACGCTTCGAAGGCGTACTTGGGGTGGGCCGCGACATCAGCCAGCAACGCCGCGCCGAGAAAGACCTGCGCATGGCCGCGACCGTATTCGAACATTCCACGTCAGCGATCCTCATCACCGACCCGGCCGGCTATATCGTCCAGGCCAACGAAGCGTTCAGCCGCGTGAGCGGTTACGCCGTCAGTGAAGTGCTCGACCAATTGCCGGGCATGCTCACTGTCGACGAACAGCAGGAAGGCCACCTGCGCTATGTGGTCAAGCAACTGCACCAGCGCGGCAGCTGGGAAGGTGAGGTGTGGCTCAAGCGCCGTGACGGCGACCATTACCCGGCCTGGGTCGGCATCACGGCGGTACTGGACGACGAAGGCGACCTGGCCAGCTACGTGTGCTTCTTCACCGACATCAGCGAACGCAAAGCCAGCGAACAGCGCATCCACCGCCTGGCCTACTACGACGCCCTTACCCACCTGCCCAACCGCACACTGTTCCAGGACCGTTTGTACAATGCCCTGCAGCAGGCCGAGCGGCAGAAGGCCTGGGTTGTGCTGATGTTCCTCGACCTCGACCGCTTCAAACCGATCAACGACTCCCTCGGCCATGCGGCCGGCGACCGCATGCTCAAGGACATGGCCCTGCGCCTGCTGGCCTGCGTGGATGACGATGACACGGTGGCACGCATGGGCGGCGACGAGTTCACCCTGCTGCTGCAGCCGCGCCCCACCCGCGAAATGGCCCTGAACCGCGCCATCCACGTGGCCGAGAACATCCTCGGCAGCCTGGTGCGGCCGTTCGTGCTGGAAAACCGCGAGTTCTTCGTCACCGCCAGCATCGGCATCGCCCTCAGCCCACAGGATGGCAGTGAGCTGAGCCAGCTGATGAAGAACGCCGACACCGCCATGTACCACGCCAAGGAGCGCGGCAAGAACAACTTCCAGTTCTACCAGGCCGAAATGAACGCCAGCGCCCTGGAGCGCCTGGAGCTGGAAAGCGACCTGCGCCATGCCATGGAGCAGAACGAGTTCATCCTCTATTACCAGCCGCAGTTCAGCGGCGACGGCAAGCGCCTGACCGGCGCCGAAGCGCTGCTGCGCTGGCGTCACCCGACCCGCGGTCTGGTGCCGCCGGGCGACTTCATCCCGGTGATCGAGGAACTGGGCCTGGTGGTGGACGTGGGCGATTGGGTGCTGCGCGAGGCCAGCCGCCAGCTCAAGGCCTGGCACAAGGCCAAGGTGCGAGTGCCGAAAGTGTCGGTGAATATTTCGGCGCGGCAGTTCTCCGACGGCCAGCTGGGCACGCGGATTGCCAACATCCTGGATGAAAGCGGCCTGCCGCCGGCATGCCTGGAGCTGGAGTTGACCGAAAGTATCCTGATGCGCGAGGTAAACGAGGCGCTGCAGATTCTTGCCAGCCTGAAGAACCTCGGCCTGAGCATTGCGGTAGACGACTTCGGCACCGGCTACTCGTCGCTCAACTACCTCAAGCAGTTCCCCATCGACGTACTGAAGATCGACCGTACCTTCGTCGACGGACTGCCCGAAGGCGAGCAGGACGCGCAGATTGCCCGGGCGATCATCGCCATGGCCCACAGCCTCAACCTGGCAGTCATCGCCGAGGGCGTGGAAACCCACGAACAGCTGGAGTTTCTGCGCGAGCATGGTTGCGACGAGGTGCAGGGCTATCTGTTCGGGCGGCCGATGCCGGCGCATCAGTTCGAGGCGCAATTCTCCAACGAGACCTTGTTCATGTTCCATTGACCCGCACGCTGCCTGTTCACAAGGTTCCCGTAGGAGCGGGTTTACCCGCGAACACCGGCGAAGCCGGTGCCATCCACCGCGCCGGCTTCTTCGCAGGTAAACCCGTTCCTACAAGTACGGTGCCGCAACCGAATCCTGCATAAAAAGCGGACCTGCGAGTCAACTCCTGCCCGCGCCCAGCCCAGAAACGGCGCGGGATGCAAGATGAAGCCCATTGGTCCGCGACTTGATGCCACTTCATATGCCAGCCGCGAATCAATCGGTTAGAATGCACACCCAAATTACCCCGATCCTTGAGGACCGCCATGTTCAGCCGTGATTTGACCATTGCCAAGTACGACGCCGAGCTCTTCGAAGCCATGCAGCAAGAAGCTCTGCGCCAGGAAGAGCATATCGAGCTGATCGCTTCGGAAAACTACACCAGCCCGGCAGTCATGGAAGCTCAGGGCTCGGTCCTGACCAACAAGTACGCCGAAGGCTACCCAGGCAAGCGCTACTACGGCGGTTGCGAATACGTCGACGTCGTCGAGCAACTGGCCATCGACCGTGCCAAGGAGCTGTTCGGCGCCGACTACGCCAACGTACAGCCGCACGCTGGCTCCCAGGCCAACGCTGCCGTCTACCTGGCCCTGCTGTCGGCCGGTGACACCATCCTGGGCATGAGCCTGGCACACGGTGGCCACCTGACCCACGGTGCTTCGGTAAGCTCCTCGGGCAAGCTGTACAACGCCATCCAGTACGGCATCGACGGCAATGGCCTGATCGACTACGACGAAGTCGAGCGCCTGGCTGTCGAGCACAAGCCGAAGATGATCGTTGCCGGCTTCTCGGCCTACTCGCAGGTTCTGGACTTCGCCCGCTTCCGCGCCATCGCCGACAAGGTCGGTGCCTACCTGTTCGTCGACATGGCCCACGTTGCCGGCCTGGTTGCCGCTGGCGTGTACCCGAACCCTGTTCCGTTCGCTGACGTGGTCACCACCACCACCCACAAGACCCTGCGCGGCCCGCGCGGTGGCCTGATCCTGGCCCGTGCCAACGCCGACATCGAGAAGAAGCTGAACTCCGCCGTCTTCCCGGGCGCCCAGGGCGGCCCGCTGGAGCACGTCATCGCGGCCAAGGCCATCTGCTTCAAGGAAGCCCTGCAGCCAGAGTTCAAGGCTTACCAGCAGCAGGTCGTGAAGAACGCCCAGGCCATGGCCAGCGTGTTCATCGAGCGCGGTTTCGACGTGGTTTCCGGTGGCACCCAGAACCACCTGTTCCTGCTGTCGCTGATCAAGCAGGAAATCTCCGGTAAGGATGCTGACGCCGCCCTGGGCAAAGCTTTCATCACCGTCAACAAGAACTCGGTACCGAACGACCCGCGTTCGCCGTTCGTCACCTCGGGCCTGCGTTTCGGCACCCCAGCCGTTACCACCCGTGGTTTCAAAGAAGCCGAGTGCAAGGAACTGGCGAGCTGGATCTGCGACATCCTGGCCGACCTGAACAACGAAGCGGTGATCGACGCCGTTCGTGAGAAGGTCAAGGCCATCTGCAAGAAGCTGCCGGTTTACGGCAACTGATTGGCGCTTGCCTGAAGTGAAAGAGCCCGGCCCAGTGCCGGGCTTTTTCGTGAACGGACCATGAAACACGTTCGCAGGCCTGATACACATCCTGTGGGAGCGGGCGTGCCCGCGAAGAAGGCTACGCGGTGGATGGCACCGGCTGCGCCGGTGTTCGCGGGCACGCCCGCTCCCACAGGGAATGATTTCGAGCAGCCACGTGCCATCACGTATTACCCTGTTTGACACCACCAACCACAGGCCACACCTTGACCAGAGAGCAACTCGAAACCCGGCAGATCCCCATCTACTTCGCCGCCGTACTGGCCGCTATCGCCTTCGGCCTGCTGGCCAGCGACACTGCGCGCCAGCTTGAAGCCCTGATCACCCCCGCCATCGCCGTGCTGATGTACGCGATGTTCCTGCAAATACCCTTCCTCGACCTGCGCCAGGGCCTGGGTAACCGCCGCTTCATCACCGCCCTGCTACTGGCCAATTTCGTTCTCGTTCCGCTGCTTGTCTGGGCCATCACCCGCGGGCTGGTGGAACACCCGGCGATCCTCGTCGGTGCCTTGCTGGTACTGCTCACGCCCTGTATCGACTACGTGGTGGTGTTCACCCACATTGGCAAAGGCGACTCACGCCTGACCCTGGCCGCAACCCCCGTATTATTGCTGGCGCAACTGGTGCTGCTGCCGGTGTATCTGGCCCTGATGCTGGGTGGCAGCAGCCAGGTGGCAATCTCCATCACCCCGTTCCTGGAAGCCTTCGTGCTGTTGATCGTGTTGCCGATGGCCCTCGCGGTGCTCACCAGCGCCGGTGCCCGGCGCTCGCGCGCCGTCGCGGCCTGGAACGACGCCTGGGCGTGGTTGCCGGTGCCGGCCATGGCCTTGGTGCTGATGGTGGTGATCGCTTCGCAGATTGTCGTGGTACTGCGTGATTTCGACCGTCTGCTGCCGGTGGTTCCGGTATACATCGGCTTCATGCTGCTGGCGCCGGTGCTTGGCTTCATCTGTGCGCGCCTGCTGCGCCTGCCGGCCAGCGAGGCACGCTCGGTGACGTTCAGCGCAGCCACGCGCAACTCGCTGGTGGTGCTGCCGCTGGCGCTGGCGCTGCCAGAAGAGATGCGCGGGTTGGCAGCGGCAGCCGTGATCACGCAAACCCTGGTAGAGCTGGTCAGCGAACTGATCTATATACGAGCGGTACCACGGTTTGTGCGCTGACCCGTGCCACTCGTCATAGAGAAAAGACTATTCGGGGCACACAGCGAACACCCGCACCTCTTCCAGATAGCCGACCTCGATACGCCGGGCCAGGCTCAACGTCAGCGACTGTTCGCCTCTAGCAAAGCCGCCCGGCCACGTGGGCGCTTAAGCCAGGTTGCGCTTCAGCTCGGCGATATGCTCCGGGCCGATGCCGCAGCAACCGCCGACCATGCTGGCACCACGCGCACGCCAGTCCTTGGCCCATGCCAGGTAACCCGGCGGATCGAGGTCTTCGCGCAGTACGTCCAGGCCATCGTTGGCAGTGGCTTCTTTGGGCTGCGGCGGGAAGGCGTTGGCATAGGCACCGATGGCAATCTCGGCGTTGTGTCGCTCGATGACCGAGCGCGCGACATCAATGGCGGCGCCGATCACCTCAGGCTGGCTGCAGTTGAACAACACCGCAGCCACCCCCAGGCTGACTGCGGCCTCGATGGCTTCGGCCACTGGTTCTCCGGAACGCAGGCGCGGTACGTCGTCGACGTCCTCGTCCTGCAGGGTGAAGGACACCCAGAACGGCCTGCCGTCTGCCGGCAAATGGCTATGAATGGCCCGCACTTCGGCCACGGAACTCTGGGTTTCGGCTAGCCACAGGTCAACATGCGGGGCCAGGCCCTGGAGCAACGGGGTCAGCACCTCTGCCACACGCTCGGGCTGGAACAGGTCGGGGCGGTAGGACCCGAACAGCGGCGGCAGCGAACCTGCCACCCTGACCGGGTGCGCGCCGCTATCTGCCGCGTGCCGCGCAAGCTGGCCGGCGATATGGGCCAGCTGTCGCCCTTCGGCGGCAAAGCGTTCTTCACCGATGTGGAACGGCACTACTGCATAGCTGTTGCTGGTGATGACCTGCGCACCCGCATCGATGAAGGCTGCATGCACGCCCACGACCGCCTCCGGCGCCTCGCTCAGCGCCAGCGCCGACCACTCGGGCTGGCGAAACGGTGCACCGCTGCGCTGCAGCTCTCGGCCCATGCCACCGTCCAGAATTACCATCGTTCGCTCTGCCATATAACTTCTCTGAAGGTTCTTATGAATAAAATTCATTATGGGGATTAGGGTTATAACTATTAAATACCCTATCACCCATTTGCCCAACATATCAGGTATGTACATGCGATTTTCTTCTCTGCTGGGTGCGGGCCTTGTACTGCTCGCAACTGCCACCCAAGCCTTTGCTGGCGCCACGTTGGAGCGGGTTGAATCGCGCAAGGAAATGGTCAACGTGCTGATGGAAAGCTACCCGCCGTTTTCCTTCCTCAATGACCACAACCAGCTCGACGGTTACGACGTGGACGTGGCCAAGGCAGTGGCCGACAAGCTCGGCGTCAAACTGCGCATGGAAACACCGTCCTGGGACGTGATTGCCGCTGGCCGCTGGAGCGGGCGCTACGACATCTGCATTTGCTCGATGACCCCGAGCAAGGCGCGCGCCGAGGTATTTGACTTCCCCGTGGAGTACTACGCATCGCCCGCCGTGATCGTGGTCAATGCCTCGGATGAGCGCATCCATGGCGCCAAAGACCTGGAAGGCCGCAAGGTGGGTTCGATCAGTGCATCGAGCTACGAAAGCTACCTGAACAAGAACCTGGTCATTGAAGGCAAGGAAGACCAGAAGATCGATTACCCGTTCGACTTCGTGCAGGCTGCGCCCTACGACACTGAAAACGTCGCCTTCCAGGACTTGGGCCTGGGCACTGGCGTGCGCCTGGACGCCATCATTACCAACCTGGTGACCGCGCAGCCGCGCCTGCAGCAAGACAAGCGCTTCAAGCTGGCCGGCGCGCCGCTGTATGAAGAGCCCAACGCGGTGGCCATCGAAAAAGGCGACCCTGAGTGGGATGCCAAGGTACGCCAGGTGTTCGCCGAGCTGAAGGCTGATGGCACCCTGGCCAAGCTGTCGCAGAAATGGATTGGCGCCGACATCAGCAAATGAGCACCTTCCCCCCCTCCCCCAAGCCCGTGGCAAAGCCAGCGGGCGCCGGCCTGTTCGGCTTTCGCACCCGGTTATTGCTGACCTGGCTGGCGCTGTTCGGGCTGTTTGTCGCCTTCTTCCTCAGCTTTGACCTGAAGTTCGCCATCATTCTGGAGAAGTTTCCCAACCTGGCCGGTTTCAAGCTGGGGCCCAATGGTTTTCTGCAAGGCGCCGCACTGACCCTGTTCCTGTGCCTGTGCTCGATGGTGGTATCCGTGCTGCTCGGTTTTGCCGCCGCGCTGGCACGGTTATCCAACAGCGCGGTACTGGTGGGTGTGGCCAGCTTCTACACCTCGTTCTTCCGTGGCACGCCGCTGCTGATCCAGATTCTGCTGATCTACCTGGGGCTACCGCAGGTGGGCCTGGTACCCGGCGCCATCAGCGCCGGCATCATTGCCTTGTCGCTGAACTACGGGGCCTACCTGAGCGAAATCTTCCGCGCCGGCATCCTCGGCGTCGCCCGCGGGCAACGTGAAGCAGCATTGGCGCTGGGTATGCGCACGCCGCAGATCTTCTGCCACATCATCCTGCCCCAGGCCATGCGGGTGATCATTCCGCCCACCGCCAACCAGTTCATCTCGATGCTCAAGGACTCGTCGCTGATTTCCGTGATGGGGGTTTGGGAGGTGATGTTTCTGGCGCAGTCGTATGGGCGCTCGAGCTATCGCTACCTGGAAATGCTGACCACCGCCGCCGTGATCTACTGGGTGCTGTCGATACTGCTGGAACTGCTGCAGGCGCGGCTGGAACGGCATTTTGGCAAGGCTTATCAGCGCTGAGGGCTGCGGCTCGTGCAAAAACCGACAGGCCTGACCGCGCCCCATGCAGGAGCGGCCAGGCTACGCGTAAGTAAAAATAATCAGCGCGGTGGCCAGCAGGATGTGAATGACCAACAGACTCACCAGCAGTCGTCTCATGCTTGAGGGGAAACGTTTGACTTCATCGAAGTCAATCAACCCCCTGCGCACGAAGAGGCTCGGGATAGCCAGCACCATGGAGATCAACCCCGTACGCATAACCTTGCCCAGAAGGCCTGCATGTTGAAACGTGATTTTATTGCCGGTCACGAAGCTACAGCGCGTTAGCAACGACTCGTAGTACTCAGTGTATTTATGTGCGATGAAACACTGTACGACCATCGCCAGCATCATGGGGGCAAGAATCAGAATCGCAATTAGCCCAGGCTCAACTTCATTCACTCCGATACTTCCTTGAGATGCTGGCCCGAGCATCTGGCTTCCAGCAGCTTACAACTCGCGCGGTCGAGAAACTTGGTGAACGTGAAGTTGGTCAAGGTGGTACGTCCCGATGTTGCACCGCCCATGCCTACCTCTCCTTGGTAATGGTGGGTCTGAACCCCAATGAACGGGTGTGACAGGTACGGAGGCAAAGTGTTCCCCCACTGCCCGAGCCGCCACACCCGATGCATGACGCTTCAAGCTCTACAACGCCTTCATCTCTGCAATATCCCGCGCCACCTGGTCGGCAGAGTGGTCGAACATCGCCTGTTCCTGCGCATCCAGCGGCAACTCGATAATCCGCGCAAGCCCCTTCTCTGCCAGTACACAGGGCACACCCATGGCGATATCCGTTCGCCCATACTCGCCCTCAAGAATCGCCACCGCCGGCAAAATACGGTTCCGCCCATTGGCGATCGCATCGACCATCTGCGCAATGGCCACGCCCGGTGCATCGCAGGCGCTCCCCGTCTTCTTCAACCCCAGAATCTCGCCGCCGCCCTTACGGGTGCGCTCGACAATCTGTTCGATCTGCTCGCTGGACAGGAAGTGCGACAATGGCACCGAGCCAATCTGGCAGTAGCGCATCAGCGGCACCATGCTGTCGCCATGCCCGCCCAGCACCAACGCCGTGATATCCCGTGCAGAAAACCCGGTTTGCTCGGCGATGAAGCACTTCATGCGCGCGGTATCCAGCACCCCCGCCTGCCCGAACACCTTGTCGCGCCCCTGACCGCTCACGCTCCAGGCGCGGTAGGTGAGCACATCGACCGGGTTGGACACCACCAGCACCGTCGCTGTCGGCGCGTGGTGCTTGATATCCGCCATGATGCTGTCGAGGATTGGCAGGTTGGTACTCAATACATCCTGGCGCGACTGGCCGGGCTTGCGCGGCACGCCCGCCGTGATCACCACCAGCTCGGACCCCTCCAGCATCTCGGCTTTGGCCCCGCCGTGAACATGGGTATCGGAACCTGAATCCACAGCCGCCTGCCAAACGTCCAGCGCCTTGCCCTGCGCCAGTTCACCCTGCACGTCCATCAACACCAGCTCACGGCACAACTCATCCCGGGCGATGATCTGCGCCGCCGCCTCGCCGACCAGGCCGGCACCCACAATCGTTAATTTGTTCACCAGACACCTCCCAGCGGCGCGCGCCACCAGGAACACGCCTGCGTATAGAGAGAAGTATTGCCTGCCGGGGCTAAATGGCCACCCAAGATGATGCGACGACCTTCACTTGACAGTGTTCCACGGCAGCGCAAATACTTTGGCCAGATTCATATAGATGACCATACAACAAGGTGAATCAACCAATGACCATGCTGCCCAAGCGCCCCGTCGCCACACCACCGCCCACCGGCCTCAGCGCCACGCCTCCCTGCTGCCCATCTTCCGTTACCAGGCGGCCGCCTGTGAGCGGCAGCTAGCGCAAAGCTGCGTTCCCTTCCTCGAAACCGTAGCAGCAGCCGCAACGGCAGCCACCTGGGCATGCCCCGTGGAAACGCCCGTCACGCCTTCAAACCCTGAGTGCAGCCCGAGCGCCAGCCCAACCGAGACTCCTTGAATGACTCCCTTAGATATACAGCTATTACTGACGGCACTGGCCAGTGTTCTGGTGCTGGTGGCGCTCATCGTTTCGCGCCTGAAAATGCATCCGCTGCTGGCCTTGCTGGTGGTGTCCATTGGCGTGGGCTTCGCGACGCATATGGCGCCAGGCAGCATCGTCGCCCACCTGCTCACCGGCGCCGGCAAGACACTGGGCGCAGTGGGGGTGGTGATTGCGCTGGGTGCGATGCTCGGCAAGATCCTGGCTGACGCTGGCGTCACGGAACAGGTCGCGGATGTCATCCTCAAGCGCACCTCCGACCGCATGATCCCTTGGGCCATGATGCTGGTTGCCTTCGTCATTGGCATCCCCATGTTTTTCGAAGTCGGCCTGGTGATCATGCTGCCGCTGATATTCAGCGTGGCGCGCAAACTGGAAAGCAAGGCGCGCTTCAAAGGCTCGGCGTATGTGTATGTAGGTGTGCCGGTCATTTCGGCGCTTGCCGCCATGCACGGCATGGTACCGCCGCACCCAGGCCCACTGACCGCCATCGCCGTGCTCAAGACCTCGGTTGGGCCCACCATGCTCTATGGCTTCCTTGCCGCCATTCCGGCAATGATCCTGGGCGGCCCGCTGTACGGCATGTTCATTTCACCGCGCATGAACACGCGGCCCGATCAGGCATTGCTGGACCAGTTCACACTGGCTGAAAAAGCCGATGGCCAACCCCGCCCCGGGGTAATGGTCGGCATGCTGGCCGCATTGCTGCCGGCCATCCTGATGCTGGTGCATGCCGTCGCCGAGATGCTGCTGCCCAAAGGCAATGCGCTGCTGGAACTGGCCAGTTTCCTGGGCAACCCGCTGATCGCCATGCTGCTGGGCGTGCTGTTCGCCGGCGCCAGCCTGGTGCTTGCGCGCGGCGGCGACGCCGAACAGCTGCGCGATGCACTGGGCAAAAGCCTCAAGCCGATTGCCTCGATCATCATGATCATTGCCGGTGGCGGTGCCTTCCAGGAGATGCTGACCAGCGCCAAGGTAGGCGATGCCATTGTGCACCTGACCCAGCAATCTGCCTTCCCTCCCCTGATTCTGGGGTGGCTGATCGCGATGTTGCTCTCGGTGTCTACCGGTTCCGCCACGGTCGGTATCGTGGGTGCTGCAGGCTTGCTGGCACCGCTGGCAGGTGCAGACCCCAGCCTCAACCTGCCTTTGCTGGCCTTGTCCATCGGCTGCGGTTCGCTGTTCTTCAACTATGCGAACCATGCAGGCTTCTGGATGGTGAAAGAATCCTTTGGCATGACCATGGGCGAAGCCACCAAGACCATCTCGGTGGTGCAGTCCATTGTGGCGGTGGTTGGCTTGATCGTGGTGTTGCTGCTGAACACGGCGTTTGCTGTGAGCTGAAGCGGCTTGCAACAACTGCCCTAGATCATCCCAAGGTCTGCACGGATGGTGCGGACCTTGGGTCACGATGAGCTGCAGAGCAGGTTCACACCGACGTCAGTACTGGTTTTTGTTCAGCTTCTCGGCCAAGGGCGGATAGTAGATCTGGCCGATCTCATCCGATGACCACCACGCCCAGTGCAGCAGGCACAGGGTGACGATGCTCAGTAGCGCATAGCCCTTCCAGCCAAACCAAAAGGTGAAATAGGCCATTAATCCGGGCAGTTGGAAATGAGCACTAACCCCAGCATCTGCAATTGCCATCAGCACCAGGCCGAACACCAGTACCCCGGCTTGGAAGCGCTGTTGCCGCCACTCCTCGCGCTGCGTGGTCCTGCGTTTCCAATAGTTGTAGAGGAATTCGTTGCCTTCACGAAGGCTGTGCTCTCGCAGTGCACTGAAGGTCACGTAGTTGGGAAACAGCGAATAATCTCGCGGGCCCTGAAGCCGCTGCCACGGAATAAAGCTGCCCATGATCGCCGCCACCCGCGCCAGCACCGGGATTACCACCGACACCACCAGGCAGAAGAGCATGATGCCCACGAATATACGCCCGACATTTTCCCAGACGATCGCCATGTCCCCCGAGAAATCCAGCAAGGTTGTACCCAGTGAGTGCATGAGCGCGATATCGATGAAAAAGCCTACATAGGCCAGCTTCAATGCCCAGCGTACTTCCCACGCCTTTTCGAATACCGCGCCCGGCAGCCCGGCGATAGGGTTGGTGGTTTTCAGGCTGTCTCTGTTTTGATCCATGCAGAATCCTCGGTAGTTGGCACATGGCCAGGCAAATGGTCAGGGCAAAGCGCATTAAGTGCGCTTTGCCTGATTACCATGCACTACAGAGGCGCGAGCGTTCTACTCAACTTGAGGCAGTTGCTACCATCCCCGCAGAAGGGGCTGCTTTTGTGTTGCATGTCCAAGGGCTGCAAAGCAGCCGTTCATGCATCCACACCGCAGTGCCATGCCATCTTCCGCGGTGCCCGCTAATCAGCCGGGTCCTACCCACCCTGCTCCATCACCTTCCCACACTGCTCACTGGCCAATCGGCTGATGATCCGGATCGCTTGGTGGATACCGGCCGTGTTGCGAAAACTCAGCCGCGGGTTGTGTTCGCACTCGAGCATTTCGTCGTGCTGGACCAGGGCCTCGCCTAGCAGTTCGAGGGTCCAGGCGTAGCTTTGGATGGTGGAGAGGCGTTCTTGGTCAGTCATGGCGGGCCTCCGATTGGACGGAGGTGAAGAAAGGTGTGCCGACGCTGCGCTCACTCAGGGCCGCCGAAGAACGACGGCGGCGGACGGATACGCGGATCTGTAACGGATTTACGGTGGTCATGCATGAGTTCCTTTCGTGATGGAACTGCCACCGCTCGCGGCCAAGCAAGTTAAGGTGGCAGCAGTACGCGGGTTGGCCGACCGGGACGAAAGGAGCCCGGCACACCCGAAGGTGTCCCGCGCACCACCGCCATAACGCAGCACCGCGGGCACAAAAAAAGCGCCTGCGATTAAGATTGGGCGCTGATGCGCCTTTCGATTCCGACCGGCCAAGGTCGCATCGCCGATGCTTCGGCGACGTAGGGACTTTATTCCTGGGTGGCGGTTTTCGCAAGTTTCTCGGGGTACGAATAGCCAACGCACGCCGTAGGAAAACGGATTACCACAGGTCACATGCACTTCCCAAGATGAATGCGATCCGTGTAGGAGCTGGCTTGCCTGCGAAGGGCTGCGCAGCAGCCCCATACCCCGACATGACTGCAACAGTCCATCAGCGGCCTTCAACAGACTAAGCCAGGCGCAACCTGCGATACCTGGCCTAATCAACCTCATCGCCTAACCCTCCAACTCCTGACCACCGCGTTCCAACACCTTCCCACACTGCTCACTGGCCAACCGGCTGATGATCCGAATCGCTTGGTGAATCCCAGCCGTATTGCGAAAGCTCAGTCGTGGGTTGTGTTCGCATTCCAGCATTTCGTCGTGCTGGACCAGGGCTTCGCCTAGCAGTTCGAGGGTCCAGGCGTAGCTTTGGATGGTGGAGAGGCGTTCTTGGTCAGTCATGGCCGCACCTCCGAATGACCGGGGACGGAGCGGGATTGGCTGACGGCAAGGTAGCTGATGGCCGTTGAAGAACAACGGTGGAGAACGAATGCGAGGGTCCTGCTTGGACTTGAGGTAAGCATGCATGAGGCTCCAAGTTTTAGTTGGAGCTGCCACGATCCTTCCTACGGGATTGGGTGGCAGCTGTGTGCAGGGTAGGAATACCGGGAAACTTGGAAACCCGGCCAGGCCGAAGCCTGCCCACACACAGCCGCCATGACACAGCACGGCAGACACAAAAAAAGCGCCAGCTGTGGTGCAGGGGCGCCTAGTGCATGCGCCAAGTTTACCAACGGGTTCCTACGCCCGGTCACGGGATTTACCGTGACGCAGAGATTTAGCCTCACATTGCTTGGCGGGGCAAGTATGGAAGTTGTAGGAAACGTCTCTTAATAATGTACGAACGGCGCCGAAGCAGCTGTTATTGCTTATAAACGAACGCGAAGTTTCAGCACCGAACTTCGCGTCGGGGACAAATCCTTACAGGAACATGGGATGAGACTTTATTTGCATCCCACATCAATCTCACTGTTCCTGACTGCTTTTCCGTGCCCGTGGCGATGCCGGCCTCGACACTGTCTTCTTCGCTTTGGCTGCCGCAGGGCTTTTCCCGCGTTTGGGTCCGGCCACCACCCCGGAACTGGCCAGCGGCGCGCCCACCGCCATTGGCCCACCAGGCTTCGTCTGGCCGACGAGCGTTGCAGTGGGCTGATCTTTGGCTGTCATCACCATACCCATCCGCACGCCAAAAAGCCGAAGCACGGCCTCCAAAGTGCTGAGCTTCGGGTTCGACTTCCCGCTTTCCAGTTCGTACAGGCTTTTCGTGGACATCTTGCACATGGCCGCGAAGGTCTCTTGGTCAAGCCCGGTGACTTCGAGCCGTAGACGGCGGATGGATGCCCCAATTGGATCGAGCCCCGCCGCGTTGCGCTTGACGATATCCTCTACAAGCTGGGCGCGCTCTTCAGGCTGTAGTTTTTTCATCGCAGTCCCCACTCCACGAGTCGCTTGTCCAGGTTATTCACGGGTAGAGAGGCTGCATTGCGCATCGATTCGGGCGCATCGGTCAGCAAATCGGGCAACGCCCGGAATGCCTCAGCCGCATGCATCAACCGTTGCAGCAGGACATCGGGATCGGTGTAACCAACCAGCTCAGCGCAGTTATCGCGCCAATTGGAAGACCCCTTGCGCTCCGCCGCCCACTTCGTCGTCCGCGTGATGCCCTCTTCATCCAGGATCATTGGCGCGAGGTCATAGATTGGCGCCAAACGAAACTTCCCACCCACACGCATGATGGAGGTGTTGCGGCCGTGGTTATCGGTGTTCCCTAGAATGCGGTTCAGCAGATCGCGCCGCACGTACTCGAACACCAGGTCGTCCACCTCATCCTGCTGGCCGTTATCGATCCATAGGCCTACCAGTCGGTGAACCACTTCGGCATGCGCCATCGGATGCGCGTAGCCGGTAATGCCGCAGATCGAGTACACCGACTCCAGCGGTATACGCTCCACCACGCCATCCACTACTCGGCGATCAAATCGTGGCATCCAGAGGCTTGGCTTCAATGCCTCTTCAAGCGCCAAGCCATCAGTGGCAACCGTATCAAGGCCGAGGGCAGCAACCGCCTTGTAGTAATGAAACTCTGTTCGCAGGATGTCTTGGTCGCGCTCGCCGCCTCGATTACGCGCGAACTTTATCAGCCAGTGACGGCACGCCTGGTCATCGGGGAGCATCGCATCCGCATACAGAGCACCGCCGTGGGCTTCGGTCATGACTAGCTTGGGGGCTTGCCCGTTGGCACCGGTAGCACCGCCCAACGCCGCGCCGGTTTCATAGGCGTACTCAAGAAATTCGTTCGTTCTGTCCACGACCTCAGCACGCGCGAAAGCCTCGTTTCGATCCGGCTGAAGGCCTTCCACCGATTCCTTGATGCGCAGGTGCCCAATAGGCGCCGGGGTGAAGCGCTCCAGAAGGTACAGCCCCATTTCCACACCTTCGGGCTTAAGACGCCCATAGCGGGATTCAAGAGAGTCCTTGGCAGCACCAGAGGGAATGATGTCGTAGAGGAATGCTGGATACCCTTTGACGTCATGGTGGTCCCAGTTCAACGGAAGGTTAACGCTTAGGGCGAGTTCGCAACGATCCTCCATGCGATCAACGTTCGCGATGATGTAGTCGCCGTCGTAGGCGACAAGGCATCTTCCATCAGCAACACGCTCGGGGTTCTCAACCGTGAGTGTCGCTGCATCGCGCCATGCACCATCGGAGAAAGCCTGGATCGTGAGTCTGAGCGGCATCGCGACACCATTAATCAGTACTTTAATGCTGATTATCATAGTGTGCATGGCTGGAATCAGCAATATTTTGCCGATTAAAAGCTTAAGCACGGATAAAACCGGCATCACACTACCGATTATGCATTCGCAGCGCGCGGGAGGGGGCTAGAGGTCGTTGCTGCGCCTGGAAGGCAGGAAGTGTGATTCAACCTTTGGGTTATAGGACCATGTTTAATTGCGTTGGGTAGGTGGTGGATGGCACGGGCTTCGCCCGCGTTCGCGGGTAAACCCGCTCCTACAGGGGGGGGAACGGCTACGCCTTGATGAATCCATAGGTCACCCACATCCAAGCGAAGCCAAAGGCCGTCAGCCACGTGGATACCTGTAGAGCCAACTTAAGTTTTGCAGGGAAGTTTTCTAGTTCTTCGATGTCCAGATGCCCTCGGCGCATATGTACGCCAGGCCAAATGAGTATTCCACAAAGAAACGTTATCAGCAGCCACCGAGCGCCAAAGCGCCGCGTGCCCAAAAACAGTTTCATTTGCTCCAGGCCGGGATGACTTTGGATAGCCGAGGTTGCAACAGTGAAATTTCTTGTACCCGCGATGAATGCACTGACCGCGCAACCGGCCAACGCGATCACGAACGGACACGCCAGCATTATCCACTTCAGCCACACGGGCCAACTCTCGAACTCAGTCATAATGTGATTCGTAGATCAGCTCGCCCATTTGCTCACCGCCCTCCGCACCGGCGATGCTCCCAGCAAAAGCCCCTCCCCCGACCAGCGCAATGCCACATACCGGCGCCCCGAAACCCGCGGTACCAGCAGAGAACACCCCACATACAGCGAGCGCAGTGATCCCAGCAATCTTGCCACCCACGATCCCTCCCGCCAGCCCCCCAGTGAAAGCACCTGCCTCAGACAAACGAATTTTTTTGCAGGCTTCGGTTTCCCCTGCACGGCAGGCCTCTTGGACTTTCAGATAGGAAGATGTACCACCTAAGCCAATTCCGACATGCCCACCATACCGAAGGTACTTACTAAGCTTCGCCACTTTGTCCAAGTACGTGGCGTACCCAGGAATCTGCCCTGGCCCGCCGGCTTTCGACCAATGATGCACAAGGCTCTTGGTCGAGATATTCAAGCTTTTCTTCAGCCGCTCGTAGGCCCCTAGATTCAGATGTTTATTTAGAAAAGTCGCTTTCAACTGACCATCTAGCTGCTCCAATAACAGCCGTCGTTCGGCGAAGAACGATGGACTATTCAGATGGCCATGGCGCAGAAATTCTTGCTGATGCAAACGCTCGATGTTGCCAAGTGTGCTGCGAAGCTGCCGGAGGCCGTGGTCCATCATGTCCTTACCCACACCCATGGAGAGACTGGCGTCACTAAGCAGTCCGGCAATTTCAGCCTGATACTCCATCATGAAATCTGACTCGGCAAAATCGAGTACAGCCAAGGAACGTCGCGCGCGCTCGGCGGCCGCCATTAGTTGTCCCTCCTCCTGGGTGCAGGCATAACCGTTATCCGGATCGCCGATGACGAAGATTTCCCCTGCCTTGAACCCCTGCTCGAAAGTCGGGTTCAGGCGTTGCAGGTACGAAATGGGCAAGGTCGAATCATGGCTAGCCAGCTCCAACAGAATCTGCGGGAACGACATGCTCCGGGGCACCACATAGAATCCCGGCTGCATCTGCCCAGGCAACCCGCCAACCATGGCGTGCGAAGCCCCTGCCAAAGCGCTAGAGCTCCCAGGGCCAGCGGGTTTGAGGCTAGTGCGTACGGCAACCGGCAGCCGCGGCGGGGGCATTTCCCCTAAAGGCGCCACCACCCGGTTGCTACCCTCTGGGCAACCGCAATCAACTAACGCGCCATCCATGGCGACTGGCTGGCCATCCGAGATGAAGTGCCACACCCCTTCGACGACCTTTCCTTCCAGCCCGCAAAGTGGACAAGGTGTGGTGGGATCCCCCATCCTCAGGACCATTCGTCCCTCGTCGAGGTAACCTTCCCCAGTGGCGATGCAAATCGCACCTGTGGTGGTTACATCACCGTCTACTGCTTGGCCAAGCCCATCCAGACTGACGCGCATTTCAGAGTCCCTTGCGAACTGTAGGAGCGAAAGAACCTAACAGCTAAGAAGGGGCAAATGAGGCCTCGAGCAGCTAACGAGACGATTCCTACGAGCAACGCGGATTTAGGACTAGGCACGACCTAACGGTTTGAGAACGGGACAACGGGAACAAAAAAGCCCGCACAAGGCGGGCTTCTATTGGTGCCAGGTAGCGAGAAATCGCCATAGGCCAACTGATTCTGGTGCGGAGACAGGAATCGAATCCGGACGATACAGACCCCATAAACAAAGGCTATGATGCGTTCCGAATTCCATTAAGGTACTCAATTAGGTACTCATACCCTCGAGACAAACCGTTTACCCGGCAAATCCAACATGAACTGTGTGACGGCCAAATAATATCTATGGGCCACCCGCCCACCCTGGCGCTTTGCCATCCTCTACCTATAATCGATGCGCACCCCAGCGACTAACCACACCGCTGCGACCTACAGATTGTGATTCGAAGATCCACTGGCTCAGTGGAGCCTCGGGTTCACATCAATGCCTGAGGCCTCTTGATGATATTTCCTTCCGGCAGAATGGACATCACTTTTGGCCGTTGAGGACTGACAGCGGTTGGTAAGGAAACGAAGACATACACAGATCAGGGATCTCACGATGCGCCTTAAGACCGTCAAGCTCAGTCATTTTCGCGGCTATAGCACACCCACCGTCATTCCTATCGATTCATCTATGACCGGTATTGTGGGTCGAAACGACTTTGGGAAGTCGACCATCCTGGAAGCTTTGGCCATCTTCTTCGACAGCGCGGACATCAAACCCGACAAGAGTGATATGAACTGCTTCAGTCTAGCGGAGGGTCACACTCAGTTCGAGATTGCCTGCGAGTTCGACGACCTGCCTGAGGCTTTGGTGCTGGATGAAAATGTACACACCTCGCTATCACAGGAATACCTGCTGAATGCGGCTGGCGTCCTGGAGGTCGTCAAAACGTTCAAAGCGAGCACCGGCAAACTGGACAGTACAGCCATCCGCTGTGAGCATCCGTCTGATAAAGCGCTCGCTAGCCTACTCAGTCTGAAAATGGTCGACCTGAAAAAGCTCGGCGCACAATTTGAGATCGCTGATCGAGTAGCAGATCAGCGGGTGGCATCCCAATGGCGGAAAGCCATTCGCGATGCGGCCGGAGATGTTGCCTGCCAAGAGACGCTTCTTGATGTAGGCAAGGGGCTGTCCACAGAAGGCAAATCTGTTTGGGATAAAATCGAGGCGCTGCTGCCAACTTTCGCGCTCTTCAAGGCGGACAGGGAGAGCAGTGACGGTGACGCCGAGGCCAAGAACCCTCTACAGCAGGCGGTCAAGGAAGCCCAAGCAGCGCTACAGGAGCAGATCAGTGAGCTAGAGCGGCAGATCGAGAGCAGTGTGTTGGACGTTGCTGGACGCACCCTCGACAAACTTCGAGAAATGGCTCCGGAGTTGGCTAATGAATTGACTCCCCGTTTCAAAGAAAAGCCCAAGTGGAGCTTCAGCTTTACTCTTGAGGGCGAGAATGGCATCCCCATAAATAAACGCGGCAGCGGGGTACGTAGGCTCATTTTGCTCAACTTCTTCCGAGCTGAGGCCGAAAAAAATGCAGTGGCTGGTAGCCCACGCAACGTGATCTACGCAATCGAAGAGCCGGAAACCTCACAGCACCCCAACTATCAGATGATGTTGATGAAGGCGCTTCTGGAGCTATCCAATCAGACCAATAGGCAGATCATCGTCACCACCCACGTCCCTGCGTTGGCCGGCCTGATGCCCATCGACGGCATCCGTTACGTAACCAAGGACGAACACGGCGTCCCCATTGTAAAAATGCCAACCAAGGAAGTACTCACGGAAGCCGCCGAGAGTCTAGGCGTACTGCCCGAGACAGGAATGGAACGAGCAAAAGGGGTCGTCCTGGTGGAGGGCAAGTCCGACGTCACCTTCCTCCGTCACACTTCAAATACCCTCAAAGCAGGGGGACACCTCCCATCCAGCTTGGAAGACGCAGGAATCGTCCCGATCCTAATTGGTGGCTGTGGCAGCGTTAAGCATTGGGTAACCCTCAATCTTGCGGACGATCTTGGACTGCCTTGGTGTGTGTTTTTGGACTCCGACATTGGCGGAAGCCCGGAGCAGGTTGCAGCCATCTTGAAACGTAAGCAAGAAGTCGAGGGACAGGGACGAGCGTTCTACTCGACTCGTAAACGTGAGATCGAAAACTACTTGTGCCCCGACATGATCGATGCCCAAAGTGGAAAAAGAGTTACGTTCACAGACACTTGCGACGCCAAGAAAATCATCGGCAAGGCAGTTGGCATGAAGCCAGACGATGTGATTGACAAGTTCTGGCCGCTAATGACTGCTACGCAGATCATTGATCGCTCTACGTATCATGACAATGGTGTAGATCGCGCTGAACTCAAGGACCTGTTGGAGAATCTGCTCAAGCTAGTTGCCTGAACTCTGCAACTGCTAACGAGCCTTACAGGCAGCAGTCGCTGCGCGGCCGTACGCTTCGGATTGACATCGGACGGCCGCACCCAACCTATTTCGAACCAAATCGAAACAAGATGTCGCCCAACCCGCGACCTTCGTAACACCCATGCCACCTTCCCGGTATGACGACGGCGCGTCAGGTAAGAGGTCGATAAAATCAAGCTATGTGGCCGTACCCATGACGACGAAGCTCTAGAACGAGAGCGAGATGGACGCCCACCTCAGCATGTGCCTTCTCTGTCATTCCGATCTGGTGTCCAACACGGCTTCTGCATGTCGATCAGCTCGTCGTTGGTCATCCCGTAACACTCTGGGAAAAGGATTCAGGTATCCTAGATCGTTTGCGGGAACCCCACGTGTCGCCCTCAAGGCAGCCCCAAATACCCTAAAGCATGCCATCAAATTGCAGATGGCCATGGCAACGGGATCCCCGTGAAAGCACTTTTTCTACGGCATTTACCGCAATCGACGAGGTAGACGATGCACCCGCAGCCAATTTTCTTTCAGGCTTCGTTCCCTTTGGTGGAGTGCCCAATTGCCACTGCGACGGAAGCCTTGGCATCGGGTGGTGGCATCGAAGCACTAGGTGCGATTTTTACTCGTATCGAGGTCGTGAATTTTATTTTGGATCTCGCTGGGTATACCTGTGATCAGCCGCTCCACAAACAAAGATTGCTAGAGCCATCGTTCGGCGCAGGCGACTTCCTCTTGCCTGCCATTGAGCGCTTGCTAACTGCTTGGCGCGCAGATGAGGAGAGAGAGTCTGGTATTGAAGGGTTAGCAAATGCAATCTGTGCCGTTGAGCTTCATCGCGACACTTTTAGCAGAACTTATTCGGCAGTAATCGACCTACTTGCACAGAATGGATTTTCACCAGATTCAGCTGAGAAACTAGCCGACGGCTGGCTAATTCAGGATGACTTCCTGCTTCAGTCCTTCGAAGAAGGCTTTGACTATGTTGTAGGTAACCCACCGTACGTGAGGCAAGAGCTCATACCCGCACCGCTGCTCGCGGAATATCGTCGCCGCTACAAAACCCTATATGACCGTGCTGACCTGTATGTTCCCTTCATCGAGCGCTCACTGTCACTTCTGACTAAATGCGGGAATTTAGGCTTCATATGTGCAGATCGCTGGATGAAAAACAAATACGGTGGCCCTCTGCGCCAGATGGTTGCTGACAGTTTTCACCTTAAGGTCTATGTGGATATGACAGACGCACCTGCATTCCATACGGATGTCGTCGCCTATCCCGCAGTAACGATTATATCTAGAGAGAAAGCGGGAAAAACGATGGTTGCGCATCGGCCAGCCATTGAAAAAGCCAGCCTGACAGCGTTAACGCATAAACTTTTAGCTAAAGAGCAAACAGCACAATCGGCAGATGTTAGGGAAATAGCTAAAGTTACCAACGGGTCTGACCCATGGCTATTGGAATCATCTGACCAAATCGCTCTGATACGTAGGCTGGAGAATGAATTCCCCTGCTTGGAGGACTCAGGCTGCAAAGTAGGCATAGGCGTAGCTACAGGTGCAGACAAAGCCTTTATTGGTCCATTTAACTCACTAGATGTTGAACCAGATAGAAAGCTTCCGCTTGCGACTACAAAAGACATAGTTTCAGGGGAAGTAGCATGGACGGGGCTTGGCGTAATAAACCCATTCAAGGATGAGGGTGGGCTTGTCGACCTGGAAAATTATCCTCGATTAAAAAAATACCTAGAGGCACGCCGGGACGTTATTGCAAATCGTCATTGCGCGAAAAAAACACCCGCTAGCTGGTATAAAACCATTGATAGAATCACTCCTTCACTAACTAGCAAACAAAAGCTTCTAATCCCTGATATCAAAGGAGAAGCTCACGTTGTCTATGAGGCAGGGGAGCTTTACCCACACCACAATTTGTATGTTGTGACATCGGAGTCTTGGAACTTACGAGCATTGCAAGCTGTTCTGATGTCAGCCGTATCTAGGCTATTCGTAGCGACGTACTCTACGAAAATGCGAGGTGGCTTCCTTAGATTCCAGGCTCAGTATCTTCGGAGAATTAGACTTCCCCTCTGGGAAAGTATTCCCGAAGAGCTGCAAAGAGAACTAATCTACGCTGCAGAAAGCCTAGACATCAACGCCTGCAATGTGGCGACATTCAAAATTTATCGCATGACTACAGAAGAAATCAGATCAATCGGCGGGTAGTGCCAGCTGTAGTACTAAAGATCTAATTAAGGGAATAAACGTGAATTTTGACTGGCTAGATGAACGAGTTAAAGACGCCATTGGCAAATTTTGGACTACGCGTGATGGTGGCAAGGGTGTCTTGGCGGGAAAAACACTGGACGCTTTCGTTCACATCATAGAGAAGACTGTCCAAGATAGTGGCCTGAAAGACGCTAAAGCATACTGAATCGCCCCTGGTTTCGTAGACACCTCCAAGCCTCATAATGAGGCCCAAATAGGAGGTGCCATGAGTCGTCAGCGTTACCCCGAAGAGTTCAAGATCGAAGCGGTCAAGCAAGTGACCGAGAAAGGCAAACCCGTCGCCGATGTCGCCCAGCGCCTGGGCATGTCCGTACATAGCCTTTACGCCTGGATCAAGGTCTACACCAAGGTAAGGGATCCATCATCCCCACATTCCAACCGTCCACCTGATTCCCGATGCTGTGCTCCCGATTTCTTTCTGGAGCCAGCCCACCATGATGCGCCCCGACAGCAAAGTCGAAAAAGTCTACCTCTACCCCAAGCCCGTGGACTTTCGAAAGTCCATCGACGGCCTCACTGCCCTGGTCGAACTGGACATCAAGGTCGCCGTGTTCGACCCGGTACTTTTCGTCTTCCTCAATAAAGCCCGTAACCGCATCAAGGTGTTGTATTGGGAGCGCAACGGCTTCTGCCTTTGGCTCAAGCGCCTCGAAGCCGAGCGTTTCAAAACTTCACCCGACGCGACCGACGAAGCTATCGTACTGACCGTCCAGGAGCTGAATTGGCTACTCGACGGTTTCGATCTCTGGCGCAACCGTCCGCATCAGGTTTTGACTCCTCGTTTCGTCGCCTGAGCGGGTATAATCCGGGCCATGATTTCAGTGCCCGATAACCTTCCTGACGACCCTGTCGCGCTCAAACTACTGCTTGCGCAGTTGTTGGCCGAGCGCACGGTCGACAAAGGTCAGATCGTCGACCTTAAGGAACAGGTCAAGCTGCTGCGTGACCGATTATTCAATCGCAAGTCCGAGCAAACCGTCGAGTCCAACACGCCCCAACTGGCGTTGTTCAATGAACCCGAAAGTCAGTGGGTACCTACCGCTGATGATGCCGACGAAGAAGTTGTTGCGCCAAGCAAGCAGCGCGGCAAACGCAAGCCACTGTCGGCTGACCTGCCACGCATTGAAGTCATTCATGACTTGCCCGAGCACGAACTGACTTGCGCCTGTGGTTGCCGCAAACACGTGATTGGCGAGCAAACCAGCGAACAGCTCGACATCGTGCCGATGCAGATCCGTGTGCTCAAACACGTACGCAAAGTCTATGGCTGCCGTGGCTGCGAAACCGCGCCGGTCACCGCTGACAAGCCGGCCCAATTGATTGAAAAGAGCATGGCCAGCCCCAGCGTGCTGGCGATGTTGCTGACCACCAAGTACGTCGATGGCCTGCCGCTGCACCGCTTCGAGACGGTGCTGAACCGACATGGTATCGAGATCCCCCGGCAAACCCTGGCCCGCTGGGTCATCCAGTGCAGCGAACACTTTCAGCCACTGCTGAACCTGATGCGTGACCGCCTGCTGGAAAGCCCGGTGATCCATTGCGATGAAACTCGCGTGCAGGTGCTCAAAGAGCCGGATCGTGATCCGACCAGTCAATCCTGGATGTGGGTGCAGGCCAGTGGCCCGCCTGATCGACAAGTCGTGCTGTTCGATTACACCACCAGCCGCGCGCAGGAGGTGCCGCTGCGCCTGCTGGAGGGCTATCGCGGTTACGTGATGACCGATGATTACGCCGGTTACAACGCGTTGGCGCTACAGCCGGGCGTTGAACGACTGGCGTGCATGGCGCATGTCCGGCGTAAATTCGTCGAAGCGCAGAAGGTGCAGCCTAAGGGCAAGACCGGTCGCGCCGATGTTGCGCTGACGATGATCAACAAACTGTATGGCATCGAACGCGACCTCAAGGATGCCAGCGATGAACAGCGATTCCTCGGTCGTCAGGAACGAAGCCTGCCGATCCTTGAGCAGTTGAAAAGTTGGCTCGACAAGACGCACTCACAGGTGACACCGCAAAGCGTACTGGGCAAGGCGGTGCTTTACCTGGCAAACAACTGGAACCGCTTGGAGCGGTATGTCGAGGCGGGCCACCTGCCGATCGACAACAACCTGGCAGAGCGGGCCATAAAGCCGTTTGTGATCGGGCGCAAAGCTTGGCTGTTCAGTGACACGCCCAAGGGAGCCACGGCTAGCGCGCAGATCTACAGCTTGGTCGAAACCGCCAAGGTCAACGGCCAAGAGCCCTATACGTGGCTGCGCCACGTCCTGGAGCGACTGCCGCACGCCTCATCGGTAGCAGACTACGAAGCGCTGCTGCCATGGAACTGTTCGCCAGAGATGCCACGGTAGCCTTGGCTTCCACCTTGTGGAAGGTGGGGTTCATGGATCGGTTACACACCAAGCCCCAAGAGCAGCGTCAGCAAGACGACGATCAGCAGGCCGAATTGCGCAAGCTACGCGCTGAACTCAAGCGCGTGACTGAAGAGCGAGACATCTTAAAAAAGGCCGCCGCGTACTTTGCCAAGGAGTGCGGCTGAAGTACGCCTTCATCAAGAAGCACTCGACTGATTACCCGGTGCGGCGCCTTTGCCAAACCCTCAAGGTGCACCCCAGCGGCTACTACGCCTGGCTGGCCGAGCCTCAATCTGCCCGAGCAAAAGAAGATCAACGTCTGCTTGGCTTGATCAAGCACGCTTGGCTAGAAAGCGGAGGTGTATACGGCTACCGCAAAATTCACGATGACCTACGTGAGCTGGGAGAGGAATGCGGACGAAATCGAGTCGGGCGCTTGATGCAGGCGGAGGGGCTGCGTTCGCAAACGGGCTATCGGCGGCGTCCAGGGTTTTACGGTGGAAAACCAACAGTGGCCTCGCCCAACCACCTCGCGCGGCAGTTCAAGGTCAGTGAGCCGAACAAGGTCTGGGTGACAGATATCACTTACATCCGCACCTATGAAGGATGGCTCTATCTAGCGGTAGTGCTGGATCTGTTCTCACGCCAAGTAATTGGTTGGTCAATGAAGCCAAGGATGTGCAGCGACCTGGCTATCGACGCAATGTTGATGGCTGTGTGGCGACGCAAGCCACAGCAGCAAGTGATGATTCACTCAGATCAAGGTAGTCAGTTCAGTAGCTCAGATTGGCAAAGCTTCTTGAAGGCTAACAATGTAATCAGCAGCATGAGTCGGCGGGGAAACTGCCACGACAATGCCGTAGCCGAGAGCTTTTTCCAACTTTTGAAGCGGGAGCGCATCCGACGAAAGATCTACACAACCCGTGAAGAAGCCCGAAGTGATATTTTCGATTACATCGAAATGTTCTATAACCCTAAACGCCGACACAGCAGTGCTATGCAGCTGTCTCCAATAGAGTATGAGAAACGCTATTTCCTGAGCTTGGAGAGTGTCTAGGAAACCAGGGGCGATTCAGATCGATCAGCATTGCCTGCCTTGCTTCTAGAATGTAAATTCTAAGTGGCATTGTCGATTCAATATTATACATGTTTGGAACAGAAGAGACCTCTACAGGTCGCAATAGAAAATCACTCCTAGTTACTTCATCCACCAGATAGATAAGTCGTTCCTTACAGCCAACCAGACCAAACGCTAAATACATCCCCTTTGAAACCCCCAAAACATTAATTCTCTTACCACTTTCTTCACTGGGAAAAAAGCTAGCAATTTGGATTTTCTCTCCACGCCGATAAACTATCCCGCCCCACGATTTCTTATTTATGAATCCAGGCATGTTATTAGCAAAAGGACTCTCAATAAATCCATCATCATCGATAAGAATTTTGCGCATGTTATTGAACCAAGTCCGCGAGTAGTCGAGTCAGCATAAGGATGCCGCCCTCGCCTCACAACCGAAGTCCTCACAGTTACTCGGTGGTGACACCTGATACCCTGAGATACCATGGCTGCCTTCCAAAAAGGACAGCAGGTTCATGAGCGAGAAACCAGATCAGGAAGATACCCTCACCTCAGGCATCGTACGCAGTTTCATGCCCGAGAAGGGGTTTGGCTTCATCCAAGGAGATGATGGACGCAGCTACTTCGTCCACATCAAAAACGTAGAGGGCGGAGAGCTGTTCGATGGGCAGTCAGTAGCATTTGAAGGGCAGCCGGGTCCGAAAGGATACAGAGCAGTGAGGGTCAAACCAGGAGAGCGCCCACCGCCTCCAGGCTATGCCTACGAGTCTCCGAATCACTTCATATGGACAAGAGATTCGAAGGCACGTGGTTTCGACACCATTTTCACTTTTGGGAGTGGCTGGGCTGAATCCAACAATCCAAATGAGGCTCGGGCTCTACTAGAGAAAGCAAGCATGGAGCGCGGAGGCAACGCCGTCTTGAATGTACAGCTTGAGAAGTACAGCCGCAGTGATGGCTGCTCCAACTATCACTACACCGTGCACCGTTTCACAGGCGACTACGCGAATGTCCAGAAAATCGTGACCACCACGGATCAAAACTGGATAGCAGTCTGCGCTCAATGGGAGCGGGATGTTTTGGCTCGCATCGAAAATGAAAACGCCCAGATCACAAGTTGGGATAGCGGCGTAACCAGCCTGGTACCACCCGGAGCATTCAAACACGGAGCTATTCTGCTCTTGAGCTGGACGGCCACCTTCATAAAAATCCTGGGCCTCGCCATTTTGGCCTTAGCTAAGCAGATGCGTCGCTAGCAGGATCAAAGGCCTCAACTCCTCATAGCGTGAATGCAAAGTCGGCTGAAGCTGTCACCGTAAAAACTCCCCACACAGGATGTGCTCAGCACATCTGACTGAATACTGTCCCCTATCGCGTCACAACGCTTTGTGCCCGCTATGTAACGCGCCTTCTTGGCGCGTTACATAGCGGGCACACTCGACCATTCCAATTTGACGCAACAAATACAACGCAGCGACATTGCGTTGTTTGGCCATCCCCATTTCCGTAAGCTGAACACGAACCAAACCGCACTGCCCGGTGGTCTCGTTACCCGTGTGACTCACGGGTTGGGACTGTGGCAGGGGGCCCGGCCTGCGTCATCGCGGGCCCTAGCCCATCGGCCATACCTGCGTCATCGCGTGTGTGCCCGTGTTAACGCCGACTATGTGTCGGAACCATCAACGACCAATCACCAAAGGAGAAAAGACAACCCAACATAATCAGCCAGATCCAATGGCAGCCGAACCTGAGCGGACACTCAGGAACTCACTCGGAGACTCCGAGTAGGCGTGAACAGTCCCCGCCTGCATCTGATGCAAAGGGGGGCGAACAGGCACACATCGAACCATCTGCGGATGGTGTGCCGCTGAACCACTATCGGTCAGGAGTTCTTACACCCGGATGGAGAGAACCACATGAGCGATTTCGATGCGCAGAGTATTACTGCACGCCTAAAAGCCGAGTCTAGGATTCGAAGAAAACCGCGAACATACGCCCAGCGTCGTTCATTGTTGGACAACTACAAGTATGAGCTGTTGCAACTCGATCAAGCAGGTTGCAATGGCAGTGAACTGCAACGCTGGGTAGCTGAAAAAGGCATCAAGATCCAACGCTCGACCGTGCACCGATGGCTACACCGGAACCGACAAAGTGGCTAAGTTTGCCAAGCCGGCGAAGCAAGCTGCATCGGTGATGAAAAAGCTCCAGGGCACCTACATCCGTTCGGTGGGCACTGTCCGTAACTATGAGCAGCGATTGGTACGCATCACCGCTTACCTGCGCGAGCATCGCTTAGGCAGCCTCCGTGGAATGACACCTGACCGCGCTATTAGCTACCTCCAGCAACGAGCCACGACCGTAGGCCAGAAAACTTTGGATATGGAGCGTCAGGCTCTCCAAGCGATGATGCAACACGTCACCCTCCAGCTGCCACCAGGCAAGACACTAGAAGTAGTCAAGAGCAGCGCGACTGCTCGCACGAGCACAAAGAAGCACCCGACGCTGGGTCGCCGCTTGGCCGACCAAGCACGAGCATATAACCGCGAGCAGATTACGCTGATCGCATCTCGCCAAGCTCCGCACAACGCTCTTGCGACAGAGATTGCGTACGCAGCTGGTCTCCGTGCTCATGAATTGCTGAGCCTGCAGAGGACTCATCGGCGTGGAGCGGATGAACGTCCGGCGCACGGGATGAAATTCGCGGGAATTCGGGAAACCACGATCAGCTACACCGTTCACGGCAAGGGTGGACTGGTTCGCGAGGTGCGTATCCCGATTCCACTGGCTCAACGCTTGGAAAGGAGCCGGCTGGCAGCGCCGCGCGTCATAAAGGATCGCGGCATCAACTACCAGCAATTCTATGAGATCGGCGGCGGACAGCCGTGGAGCAAAAGCGTTAGCACTGCCTCGAGGCAGGCTCTCGGCTGGTCAAATGGCGCCCACGGATTACGACACACGTACGCTCAAGAGCGAATGGCTTCACTACAACGTCAACTCACACGGAAACAAGCACTGGAGGTGGTTTCACAGGAACTGGGCCACTTCCGCCCAGAAATTAGCGAGGTCTATCTACGTTGACCACCACCGTCGAAGCGAACCTGACTCACAGCAGCTTTCTCTTCGTTTTCGGTACGTCACTGATTCTCATCGTTGTGCATCTCCTTCTCCTTGCCGAAAGCAGAAAGGCGAGAGCGCAATCTCAAATCAACGCTTTCAAGCAGAGCCTGGCTAGCATGTGAGGAAGCTATGTTTTACAGGGTTTTTGAAGGATTCAAAGCTTTAGACCTGAAAAGGCCGATTAATCCCTTATTTTTCAACGATATAAAAATTTCAGGAGTGGGCAATGGACGGGCCCTAGTGGTTAATCGACGGAAAATGGTGTGCAATGGACGGAATGTGGTGGGTAATAGACGGGTTATCCACAGCCTGAATCCCAGCCTCGTCGTGTCATGATCAGTTGCGGCCCGGATTGTCCAGCCTCCTCGTATAATTCATATTCAGGGAGATTATTCAACCTGATTAGAACCCTTAGAGTTCGACAGAACTCCTTAAAGCTTGTAACCCCGCTTCGCTCATAAACGGTTCTAAATCCCCACCGAGCCCTATCATTCCCCGCTGCACGTCGAGCCAAACGATAAATAAAGCGCCCAATAGCTGATTCGATTAGAAAATAGTCTGCACCGACAGTGAGAACTGTAGATTTTGGACTGCGCGTCACTTGCGAGTAGATCCAATTAGGCGCCTCAATTTCAACGCGATCTAGTCTGCCGCTGCCTGTGACGGAAAGCACACGATACCCACTAATAAGGCTTTCACTTTTCACCTCACGCATTATGAGCTTACTCTTATGTACAGCACGAGAAACCACACTTTTAATTACGGTTCCCTTTAAGCGATCCAATGCTGACTCAATTCTTCCCGACTGACCACCACCATCGCCGCGCTGACTAAACCTCAGCATATCCGAGACATGCATGGTAAAAACACGACTCGGCATTGCGCTGTGGCCTTTTTTATGGCGATTCATCGATTCGGTCAAATGCGATATCAACATCAACACAATATCGTAGTCCCAGATCGTTGCCATCCCATCTGGCCCTGCCTTCACCTCGACATAGCCATCTTTCAAGTTATACCGTATAACTTCACCTGCACGCTTTTCCTTTTTGGACATTCGAAACAGCGCAATATCCATAAAGTGTCGACTATCTTTGGCCGCGATGCTTTCAGCTGTTACAAAAAAATCAACTAGCTCTACTTCTTCCGCGCTTTTACTTATGCTAGCTTCACGACACCTAGAATTTAATTCCTCCCAGGACTCACCAGGACGAGCTTGATCTTGGATTCGCGTCCCACTAACCCTAGCCTTAACTTGCGCCCAGGACTCACCTGGACGCGCCTCCTTTAGTAATCGTTCATGACTGGATGACAATTTGCATCATCCCTGCGACGCGTTAATTTTCTCAGCGATCCACGCATTCACATGCTCCGCTGGCCATGCCACAGAATTCGCTCCGAGAGAGATTCCAGGAGGAAACTCACCGGCTCGAATCAAGCGGTAGATCTGAGACTTGCTCAGCCCCACAAGGGCACAGACTCCCGGCAGGCGAAGCAGTAGAGGTGAGACAGGTTGGATAGCCATCTTGGCGGATCTCCTTGGAACCGGATTGGATGGCTATCGATTGAATGGCACCTGAGGCTGTGAGTCTTGGCAATTGCCATTTTTACAGGGAAATGCCAAAAAAACTCTAGCGAGGTTTCTTTGTACCCTTACGAAAACTATCATCCATGTATTTTTCTAGCGTTTTATGACTTCTAGGCATATCGGCTTCCGCGGCATCTGCAAGGTTTAAAATTGTCGTGCACAGGTTATATATTGAACTAGAGTCATGTAGCCTAGCGGCACGTAACTTGATAGTATCAGCACGCATTCTGGCCTTATCATCTACAGGCTGCTCAGTGTGAGCCCTGTCAACTTCCTTAATCAAATCAACCAAACCACTGATTATCTGACCAATCGACGCCATCTCTTTTGCCCGAGACGCCTTCCCTTCATTACTGATTTCGATTTTTGCACTAGCCTCCTCAACCAGAAAGTATTTAGGAACTTCAATTCCTGCCTGCCCAAACCACTCAGCCAAAGTCTTCTTGGACAAGAATATTAGGCCTGCCGGCACATCCCTAGTATCTCGACAACTTTCAGAGTATGTAGTAACAAGATCAAACCCTTCCTTAGATACAGAACCATACAAACCATAAAAATAGTTCAAGACACCTTCAAAAAAAAGCTTATATTTTCGAATCGAATGTCGCGAAGAATCTACCCTCCCGACCCAGAATACATGGCTAGGCAGTGCAAACCTTCCTTGGGCCTTATACTCTTGGTGTAGCTCGCCAATCAACTCATGTAGAGCGTGCGCTGCATCGGGAACATCAACGCCGTAATATTTAGCATATTCAGAAACCAGCTCAGGCAGACGTATTTCATCACTCATACGGCACTCTCCCTCATCTTTCTATAAGCGTCAGTAGTTGACGACAATTCATCAAGATGATCGGCATACCATTGAAGCATTTCGCGACGCCCCTCTAAGTACTGAGCGTGGTTATAGGTGCCGCGAATACTATTTTTGTCTACATGTGCAAGCTGAGTTTCGACCCACTCACTGCGATACCCCTGCTCATGCAGAGTGGTGGACATCGTGTGGCGGAATCCGTGTCCAGTAGCCCTGCCATCGTAGCCGGAGCGCTTGAGCAATTGATTAATAGCAGCTTCGCTCATCGCCTTCGCCGGATCGTTCCGACCTGGGAAGGCAAGCGTGTAGCCGCCTGTAATGCCTTGGAGTTCACACAAAGCGGCGATTGCTTGCTTGGACAAAGGGACTAGGTGGGCGCGGCGCATCTTCATCCGGGCGGCCGGAATCATCCAGAGCTTTTGTTCCAAGTCAAACTCAGACCAGGGGGCGCCTCTCAATTCAGCGGTCCGTACCCCCGTCAGAATGAGCAGTCGGGTAGCAATCTTCACTACATCATGGCCAGGACACTCCTGAAAGCTGCGTATCAACTCAGGAAGCTCGGAGATAGGCAGAAACGGATAGTGTCGAGACGTCGGGGTCTGCAGTGCTCCTCCGATGTCTGCGATTGGGTTGTACTCGATACGTCCAGTGGCAATCGCAAAACGATAAACTTCTTGGCAACGTTGCCGAACCTTACGCAGCTTCTCCAGAGCGCCCCTGGACTCGATACGGCGGAAGACCTGCAACCACTGCATGGGCTTGATATCAGCTAACGGGAAAGACCCGACTTGCGGAAAGATATCGAGCTCGAAGGCCTCGATTACATCAGTGGCATAACCTGCTGACCAACGAGGCGACTTGTGCTGATGCCACTCCAACGCCAGGCTCTTGAAAGTATTCGCACGTGAGACCGCTGCCTGTGCTCGTGCAACCTTTCGCTCAAGCCCAGGATGTCGCCCCTGCGCCACAAGCTGACGGGCCTCTGAGGCATGCTGTCGCGCCTGCGCAAGAGTTACTTTTTCGATGGTGCCAAGCGAAATGTGTGACTGCTTGCCATCCAAGCGGAATCGAAAGCGCCACGACTTGCCACCCGCTGCACGAATCCAGAGAAACAAGCCTCCCCCGTCGGCAAGCCCATAGTCCCGTTCACGTGGAGCGGCATTCTTAACCTGTAGTGCCGTCAAAGGCATGCTGAGTACCCATGGATTATTGAACCACAGTAAGGTACTCGCACAGGTACTCAAAGGACAAGCACTGGGATGGAACTGGATGGCACTGCATAAAACAGAAAGCCCGCACTAGGTGGGCTTTTGAGGAGTTTCATGCGACTGCTTGGCACTGCATGAATCTATTGACTGGTGCCGGAGACAGGAATCGAACCTGCGACCTTCGCGTTACGAGTGCGCTGCTCTACCGACTGAGCTACACCGGCGTGTAGCGCAACGTACCACTGCTCACACCCGCAACGCAAACCCCTGTTTCCGCTGGTTTATTGCCCTGCCCTCAAGCCCCCTTGCACCCTTTGGGCGCCAGGTCTTCCTCGATGTCGGTCGTGCACGCCCAGCCGCTGGCCGAACGCGTCAGGGTCAGGGCCTTGCCCAGCGCGTTGGCAGGCGCATCCACCAGGGTGCAAACAATGCTGCCGCTACCATCCGCGGCCTTGCCGCTCGCCGTGATCGCACAATGCGCCGTCGCCGGCTGGCCACCCAGGGCGGCAACATCCGCTACATCCTTGCCATCATTCAGCCGCAGATCCATCGCCGTCTTCAGCGCGCTGATCTCCAGCAACCCGGCCGCGGCCTTGGAGCGTGCCTGGTGGTTGGTGTACATCGGTAAGGCGATGGTCGCCAGAATGCCGATGATCGCGACGACGATCATCAGTTCGATCAGGGTGATACCGCGTTGCCCTTTCATGAACGTAGTTCCTTTTTGATTCGCTTACACATTGAGGTCAGTTGCGCCCCAACCGGCAGCGGCGCAGTAGGCCTGAACAGACACCTTTTGTCACCCCTGCCCGCACGGGCGTCATCTTCGCTGAACTACTCTAGTGAGCATCACGGACGCCTGCCCTTGCATGGACGCGGCAAGCTGTTTCCAGGCTTGTCGCCGGGGCTGAACAAGGACCTTTGCATGACTTCATCTTCACTTCTCTACCGCTGGCACGGCACCGACGCCAATGGCACGCCGGTCAGCGGCCAAACACCCGGGCGCAGCCCGGCTTATGTGCGCGCCGGGCTGATTCGCCAGGGCATCACTGTGGCGAGTTTGCGGCCGGCCAGCGGGCTGGCGTTCAGCTTGCCAAAGCGGCGCGAAAAGGCTGACCCGGCGGGGTTCAGCCGGCAGTTGGCGACGTTGCTCAAGGCCGGGGTGCCGCTGCTGCAGGCGTTCGAGGTGATGGGCCGCAGTGGTTGCGATGCGGCGCAGGCGGCGTTGCTGGAAAGATTGAAACAGGATGTGGCCTCGGGCCTGGGGTTGGCGGATGCGTTGCAGCGTCACCCGGCATGGTTCGATGCGCTGTATTGCAACCTGGTACGGGTGGGCGAGCAGTCCGGTACGCTCGACCGGCAGCTGGAGCAGCTGGCCGGCATGCTGGAACAGCGTCGGGTGCTGCACAAGAAGGTGCGCAAGGCGATGATCTACCCGCTGCTGCTGTTGCTGACCGGGCTGGGGGTGTCGGCAATCTTGTTGCTGGAGGTGATTCCTAAATTCGAGAGCATGTTCTCGGGCATGGGTGCGGCGTTGCCGGCATTTACCCAATGGGTGATCAACTTGTCCACAGGGCTGAGCCGGTTTGCGCCGCTGCTGCTGGTGATGGGCGTGGTGCTGGGTGTTGCCGTGCGCCAGCTTTACCGGCAGCACGCGCCAGCGCGCCTGTGGATATCTCGGCGGGTGCTGGGCTTGCCCGTGTTTGGCAAGTTGCTGGGGCAGGCCGCGCTGGCGCGGTTTGCGCGTAGCCTGGCAACGTCCTACGGCGCCGGGGTGCCGTTGCTGGATGCGCTGGGGACGGTGGCGCGGGTAACGGGTGGCGACCTGCACGAGCAGGCGGTGTTGCGGCTACGCCAAGGCATGGCCAATGGGCAAGGGCTGAACCAGGCGATGGCCGGTGAACCGCTGTTTCCCCCCTTGCTGGTGCAGTTGACGGCCATCGGTGAATCCAGCGGCACGCTGGACCAGATGCTGGAAAAAGCCGCCAGCCATTACGAGGAACAGGTCAGCCAGGCGCTGGACCAGTTGACCAGCCTGCTGGAGCCGGCCATCGTGCTGATCCTGGGCTTGCTGGTGGGTGGCCTGGTGGTGGCGATGTACCTGCCGATCTTCCAGTTGGGTAGTTTGATCTGAACATGACTTTATGGGCTTTGCTGGCTGAACAGCCAGCGTATTTCCTCACCCTTGCCACGGCGCTCGGCCTGCTGGTGGGCAGCTTTATCAACGTGCTGGTGTATCGCCTGCCGATCATGCTGGAGCGCCAATGGCAGCGTGAGGCGCAAGAGGTATTGGGGCTGCCGACCACGCAGCACGCGCGTTTCGACCTGTGTCTGCCCGCCTCCCGGTGCCCACACTGCGCACACCGGATTCGTGCGTGGGAGAACATTCCAGTCATCAGCTACCTGGCCTTGGGCGGGCGCTGTTCGTCCTGCAAAAACCGCATCAGCCTGCGTTACCCGGTAGTGGAAGTGGCCAGCGCGCTGCTGTCGCTGGTAGTGGCCTGGCGCTTTGGCGCTTCGGTAGAGGCGTTGCTGGCTCTGCCGCTGACCTGGTGCCTGCTGGCACTGAGCCTGATCGATGCGGACCACCAGTTGCTGCCGGATGTGCTGGTGTTGCCGACCATGTGGCTAGGGCTGATCGTCAATGCCTTTGGTATCCATGTGGCCCTGGCCGACGCACTGTGGGGCGCAGTGGCCGGGTACCTCAGCCTGTGGACGGTGTACTGGGTGTTCAGGCTGGTCACCGGCAAGGAAGGCATGGGCTATGGCGATTTCAAGCTGATGGCGCTGATCGGGGCGTGGGGGGGTTGGCAGGTGCTGCCGTTGACGCTGCTGTTGTCGTCGGTGGTTGGGGCGCTTGTTGGCCTGTGCCTGCTGCGTTTTCGCCGGCATGCCATGGGCACGGCAATCCCGTTTGGCCCTTATCTGGCAATTGCGGGGTGGATTGCCGTGCTCTGGGGTGATGAAATATACGCCTCATACATACAACTGCTTGGATACTGATGACCACTGCGGCCTTTACCCCCTGGATTCTCGGCCTGACCGGCGGCATTGGTAGCGGCAAAAGCGCCGCTGCCGAGCGCTTTGTCGAGCTTGGCGTGCACCTGGTCGATGCCGACCAGGCGGCGCGCTGGGTTGTCGAACCTGGTCGCCCGGCCCTGGCCAGCATCGTCGAGCGCTTCGGCCCGGGCGTGCTGCAGGGCGACGGCCAGCTCGATCGCGCCGCCCTGCGCCAGCTGATTTTCGCCGACCCGGCGCAACGCAAATGGCTGGAACAACTGCTGCACCCGCTGATCGGTCAGGAGATTTTCAGCTATCTGGCCAAGGCGCAGTCGCCTTATGCGGTCTATGTGTCGCCGCTGCTGATCGAATCGGGCCAGCACCACAAGACCCAACGCGTGCTGGTGATCGATGCGCCGCAGGACCTGCAAATAGCCCGAACCCTGGCGCGGGACAACACCAGTGCCGAGCACGTGCAGGCCATTTTGCAGGCGCAGTTGGCCCGTGAGGATCGCCTGCGCCATGCCGATGATGTGGTGGTCAACGACGGCGGCCTGGCCGCGCTGCATGAGCAGATTGACCGCCTGCACCACTTTTACCTGACTTTGAAAGGAGGCCAGCCATGAGCCAGCCATTGACCGTCGATTGCCCAACTTGCGGCGCGCCTGTGGAATGGAGCGAAAAAAACGCGTTCCGACCGTTTTGTTCGGACCGTTGCAAGCTGATCGACCTGGGCGCCTGGGCGGCTGAGGAGCACAAGATTGCGGGGTCGGAAGAGTCCGAAGATGAGCTGTATTCGGGGGACCTGGAGCCGCGGCATTGAGCTGATCCACAAATACAACGCGGGCCCACAACCCGCGCGGTACCTGTGGGAGCGGGCAAGCCCGCGAAGCAGGCGGCGCAGTGGATGGCACGGGCTTCGCCCGTGTTCGCGGGCATGCCCGCTCCCACAGTGAGAGTGCAACCTCTGAGTGCTGTGCATTACCCCCGAAGAGGCCGGCACAGCCACCACACACTCACCGCTCATCTTCCTTCCACGGCGCCTGCAGGTACCGCGTCCGGTTGAAGGTTTCCAGCCACTCGGGGCAAAACACCACCAGCGCACTGATCACCATGCCGTTGATGAACGCCTCGGGGAACATCATCAGCCACAGGTAGCCCACAAAGTCGCTGAGCCACTCCGGCAGGGCAAAACGCCCGTCCAGCCACAACACCCCTAGCGCTGCGGGGACGCAAACCAGCACGGTCAGCGCGGCCGGAAAAAAACCCGAACAAAAGATGTAAACGAACAGGTTGCGGGGCTGGGCACGCTCCACCAATACTGCGCACACCTCGGTAATCAGCACCGGCAAGCCAACCAGCAACAAACCATTCAACCCCAGCGCCGCCAGGTCCTGACGCCCCAGCGCCAGCAAGCCTAGCTGGGCCATGAACCCACCCAGCACCGCCAGCGGCCAGTCCAGCAACAGGGTGACCGCCGTCATGCCAATAAAGTGGTACGACACCCCGGTATCAAAGTCGCGCCGCACCAGCCACAGCGCAAACAGGCAGAACACCGTGCCAAACAGCAAATGCTGGCGGCGCCGGTCGGTAAACAGTTCAACCCAGCGAACCTGGCTGACCGCCCAGATCAGCAACGGCACATAACCCAGCCAGCCGAGGGTAAGGGTGGTGCCGGATAACACCTGCGCGCTGATCACCTGAACAATACCCTTTGCAGCCATGTGGATAAAACCGAGTCTACACCCATTCTCCCATGCCTTCGGCTGCGGTAGGCTGTCGCCTTCCATTCGATGCAGGAAGCATTGGTCATGCTGGAAGGAACCAACCCCGCCCTGCTACTGGCAGCGGCACTCAACGCCATCATCGGCGTAATTCACCTGGCCATCATCGCCGTGGGGCCGCGTTGGTACCGTTTGTTCGGGGCCGGCGAGCGCATGGCGGTGGCCGCCGAAAAGGGCCGCTGCTACCCGGCGCTGATCACCGCCGCCATCGCCTGCGTGTTGCTGGCCTGGTCGGCCTATGCGCTGTCGGCTGCCGGGGCGATCGGGCGGCTGCCCTTGCTGCTGCCAGTCATTTGCCTGATCACCCTGGTGTATTTGCTACGCGGTCTGCTGGGGCCAGTATTGCTGGCGGGCACCGGGCGTTCGCAGCGTTTTATCGTGGTCAGTTCGCTGATCTGCCTGGGCTTTGGCCTGGTGCATCTGGTCGGGCTGGTGCAGCAGTGGCCAGTGCTGGGCTGATTCTCACGCTTAAACAGCATCTTACCGTCATCGATTAGCGGCTAAGCTTGTCTGCATGGATGACTCAGACTACCTGCGCCTGCTTACCATCCAGGCCGAACAAGCCAATGCCTTTCTCTCCAACGCCCGTAAGTGGGAGCGGGAGCGTTGGGTGTGCCAGCGCCTGTTGCAGGGGCTGAACATTCCCTACCGCAGCGAGGACTTCACCCCGGCGGGGCAGGAGCCACCAGACGTGCTGTTCCGCGACGCCGCCTTCGAGGTGTTTTTCGTGCTCGACGAGGGCCGCCGGCTGAACGATGAATGGCGCGAGGAGCTGCAGCGGCGGCGCAGTGCGTTTTCCCTGGCGCAACTGGTACGCCGCGAAGCACGCCCACGGCGCATCAGTGCCACCGAACTGCTGGGGCGCCTGGCGCCCACCTTGCGCAAGAAGGCGCACAATTACCGGGAACGCGGGCTGGAGCTGAACGAGCTGGACATCATCGCGTTCTCCAGCCTCAAGCGCGAAGTGCTCGACCTCAACACCCACTTCCCGCCGCCTACCGAATACCTGCGCCAGGGCTGGCGCTCGCTGTCGCTGGTCGGGCCAACCTTTGCCCGGGTACTGTTTGCCCACCCCGATGCGCCGGATTTCCTGCGCGGCAACCTGGGCCGCAGCATCGTCTTCGACGTAGGCATCAGTCTTTGATCCAGTGCAGCGACTGTTTGCGATGGCGTACACTCGGCGCCAGGGATAGAAAGCATTATCATTTGTTTCAAGCGCCTGCGCGAACGCTGTAGCGTTTGCACAGTCACAAACGTCTACCTGACGAGGCCCACCATGACCAGCCGCCTGAACCCGGAAGATCAGCGTCGTGTCGATGAGTATCTGCGAGCCCCCCAGCACCAAGTCGAGCGCAGGCCCTTCCGGCCGTGGCTGCTCCTTGTGCTGGTGCTGGCCGTGACCATCGGGTTGGGTCTCATCAGCCGCCTGCTGAGTGGACTGGTGCTATGAGCTGCTTAGCGCTCGCCCTCCCCTCGTGCAGTTTGCGGCCGGCCCCCAGGGCCACGAATTCCGTAAACCTTATGAGATATTCCCATGACTCATCGCATCGTGATTGTCGGCGGCGGCGCCGGCGGCCTGGAACTGGCGACCCGCCTGGGTAAAAGCCTGGGCAAGCGCAAGCAGGCCGAAATCACCCTGGTCGACACCAACCTCACGCACATCTGGAAGCCACTGCTGCACGAAGTGGCCGCCGGCTCGCTGAACTCCTCGGAAGACGAACTGAACTACGTGGCTCAGGCCAAGTGGAATCACTTCAATTTCCAGCTGGGGCGCATGAGCGGCCTGGACCGTGAAGGCAAGCAGATTCAACTGGCTGCCACCCTCGACGAAGTGGGCCGCGAGCTGCTGCCTGCGCGCACCCTGGGCTACGACACCCTGGTGATCGCCGTGGGCTCCAACACCAACGACTTTGGCACCCTGGGCGCAGCGCAGCACTGCCTGTTCCTGGATACCCGTAAGCAGGCCGAGCGTTTCCACCAGCAACTGCTGAACCACTACCTGCGTGCCCACGCCGGCGACGTGGCCAGCGAAAAAATCAGCGTAGCCATTGTCGGCGCCGGTGCCACCGGTGTAGAGCTGGCGGCCGAGCTGCACCACGCTGCCCACGAGCTGGCGGCCTATGGCCTGGACCGCATCCAGCCCAAGGACATGCACATCACCCTTATCGAGGCGGGCCCGCGTGTTCTGCCGGCGCTGCCGGAGCGCATCAGCATACCGGTTCACAAGACCCTGGAAAAACTCGGGGTGAAGGTGATGACCAACGCCGCGGTCAGTGAAGTGACCGAGGACGGCCTGAAAACCAAGGACGGTGAAGTGATCCAGGCCAGCCTGAAAGTGTGGGCAGCCGGTATCCGCGCGCCAGGTTTCCTCAAGGACATCGATGGCCTGGAAACCAACCGCATCAACCAGTTGGTCGTGCGCCCTACCCTGCAAACCACCCGCGACGACAACATCTTCGCCTTCGGTGACTGCGCCGCCTGCCCGCAACCTGGCAGCGACCGTAACGTGCCGCCGCGTGCACAGGCAGCGCACCAGCAGGCTTCGATGCTGGCGCAAAGCCTGAAGGCGCGCCTGGAGAACAAGGCCCTGCCGACGTACGAGTACAAGGACTATGGCTCGCTGGTATCGCTGTCGCGCTTCTCGGCGGTGGGCAACCTGATGGGTAACCTGATGGGCAGCGTGAAGCTGGAAGGCTGGCTGGCGCGCATGTTCTATGTGTCGCTGTACCGCATGCACCAGATGGCGCTGTACGGGTTCTTCCGCACGGCGTTGATGATGCTGGGCAGCAAGATTGGCCGGGGTACCGAGCCGCGCCTGAAGCTGCACTAACAGGCGCCCGCATGCCCTGTATGGCGCGGGTTTACCTGTGAATGCGATGGTGGCTGCACTGCCGCATTCGCGGGTGAACCCGCTCCTACAAAGGGGCGGTGTGGCAAACAGGTGGGATTTGCACCGATGGGCGCATTTTTCGAGGCAAAAGAAAAAGGGCATCTCATGCGAGATGCCCTTTGTTCATGGTGGGTCGTGTAGGATTCGAACCTACGACCAATTGGTTAAAAGCCAACTGCTCTACCAACTGAGCTAACGACCCAAAAATGGTCGGGGTGAGGGGATTCGAACTCCTGACATCCTGCTCCCAAAGCAGGCGCGCTACCGGACTGCGCTACACCCCGAGTGTTTCAAAAAAAAGGGCATCTCTTTGGAGATGCCCTTTTCTACATGGTGGGTCGTGTAGGATTCGAACCTACGACCAATTGGTTAAAAGCCAACTGCTCTACCAACTGAGCTAACGACCCGGAAAATGGTCGGGGTGAGGGGATTCGAACTCCTGACATCCTGCTCCCAAAGCAGGCGCGCTACCGGACTGCGCTACACCCCGAGATTGGCTCCGCGACCTGGACTCGAACCAGGGACCCAATGATTAACAGTCATTTGCTCTACCGACTGAGCTATCGCGGAACTGAACTTCGGCACAACTCCGAAGACTGTGTTCGCTTCGGACTCTTTAGCTTCTTCGCTTTTGCGTTGTCGCTGCTGAGGCCGGCTATTCTACATTCTTCGTTTTGCTTGTCAACCACTTTTTTTCATTCAACTTACTGATTTGTAAGTTGTTTTGCGATCACTGATGTTGCTGGTGATTCGCTTAGTGCCTGACAACGCGGCGTATATTAGGGGCACTCTAAATTTGATGCAAGCAAAAATTTCAAAAATTTCAGGCGGTTACCCCGGATTGGCGCAAAGGCCCGAAATAGCTGGGCTGGACCGGCATTTGTAACAGGCAAAAAAAGCCCCGCAAACGCGGGGCTCATGGTGCAACACAATCAGCCGAAGACGATTTCGTCGCCTTCCACCCTGGCGGTGATCGCCGTACCGGGCAGGAACTTGCCGGCCAGAATCAGCTGCGCCAGCGGGTTCTCGATCCAGCGCTGGATCGCCCGCTTCAGCGGCCGTGCGCCGTATACCGGGTCGTAACCCACGGCAATCAGCTTGTCCAACGCCTCTGGGCTCAGGCTCAGCGACAGTTCGCGCTCCAGCAGGCGGCTGCGCAGGCGGCCGAGTTGGATTTCGGTAATACCGGCAATCTGCTCGCGGCCCAATGGCTCGAACACCACCACTTCGTCGATGCGGTTGATGAACTCCGGACGGAAGTGTGCCCCCACCGCATCCATCACTGCCGCACGCTGTGCCTCGCGGTCACCCACCAGTTCCTGAATCTGCGCCGAGCCCAGGTTGGAGGTCATCACGATCACGGTGTTGCGGAAGTCCACGGTGCGCCCGTGGCTGTCAGTCAAGCGGCCGTCTTCCAGCACCTGCAGCAGCACGTTGAACACATCCGGGTGGGCTTTTTCCACCTCGTCCAGCAGCACCACCGAGTAAGGCTTGCGCCGCACGGCCTCGGTCAGGTAACCGCCCTCTTCATACCCGACATAGCCTGGCGGTGCACCGATCAGGCGCGCTACGGAGTGCTTCTCCATGAATTCGGACATGTCGATGCGCACCATCGCCTCTTCGGTGTCGAACAGGAACTCGGCCAGCGCCTTGCACAGTTCGGTCTTGCCCACACCGGTCGGGCCGAGGAACAGGAACGAACCACTCGGCCGGTTCGGGTCAGACAGCCCGGCACGTGAGCGGCGTACGGCGTTGGCGACGGCGGTTACCGCCTCGCCCTGGCCAATCACGCGCTGGTGCAGCAGCTCTTCCATTTTCAGCAGCTTCTCACGCTCGCCTTCGAGCATCTTGGCCACAGGAATGCCGGTCCACTTCGACACCACTTCGGCAATTTCTTCCTCGGTGACCTTGTTGCGCAGCAACTGGTTGTCGGACTTGCCGTGCTGGTCGACCATCTGCAGGCTGCGCTCCAGGTCCGGGATCACCCCGTACTGCAGTTCGGCCATGCGGTTCAGGTCGCCTTTGCGACGGGCGGCTTCCAGTTCCTGGCGAGACTGCTCGATCTTTTGCTGGATCTGCGCCGAGCCCTGCACTTCAGCTTTCTCCGAAGCCCAGATTTCTTCCAGGTCGGAATACTCACGCTCCAGCCGCTCGATTTCCTCGGTCAGCTTCTCCAGGCGCTTTTTCGCCGCTTCGTCTTCCTCTTTCTTCAGCGCCTGCGACTCCACCTTCAGCTGGATCAGGCGGCGATCAAGGCGGTCGAGCACTTCCGGTTTGGAGTCAATCTCCATGCGGATGCGGCTGGCCGCTTCGTCGATCAGGTCAATGGCCTTGTCCGGCAGTTGGCGGTCGGTGATGTAGCGGTGGCTGAGCTTGGCCGCAGCGATGATTGCACCGTCGGTGATGGCCACCTTGTGGTGCACTTCATAGCGCTCTTTCAGGCCACGCAGGATGGCGATGGTGTCTTCCTCGCTCGGTTCCTCGACCAGCACCTTCTGGAAGCGGCGCTCCAGGGCGGCGTCCTTCTCGATGAACTGGCGGTACTCGTTCAGCGTGGTGGCGCCAACGCAATGCAGCTCGCCGCGGGCCAGGGCCGGTTTGAGCATGTTGCCGGCGTCCATGGCGCCCTCGCCCTTGCCGGCGCCGACCATGGTGTGCAGTTCGTCGATGAACAGGATGATCTGGCCTTCTTGCTTGGAAAGCTCGTTCAGCAGGCTTTTCAAGCGCTCTTCGAACTCACCGCGGTACTTGGCACCGGCAATCAGCGCGCCCATGTCCAGCGCCAGCAGGCGCTTGCCTTTGAGGCCGTCAGGCACTTCACCATTGATGATGCGCTGGGCCAGGCCTTCGGCAATGGCGGTTTTACCCACGCCAGGCTCACCGATCAGCACCGGGTTGTTCTTGGTACGGCGTTGCAGCACCTGCACGGTACGGCGGATTTCATCGTCACGGCCAATGACCGGGTCCAGCTTGCCCTCTTCGGCACGCTTGGTCAGGTCGACGGTGTACTTGTCCAGCGCCTGGCGCGATTCCTCAGCGTTGGCGTCATTCACTGCCGCGCCGCCACGCAGGTTGTTGATGGCATTTTCCAGCGCTTTCTTGCTCACGCCCTGGCTCAGCAGCAGCTTGCCGAGCTTGCTGTTTTCGTCCATGGCGGCCAACAGCACCAGCTCGCTGGAAATGAACTGGTCACCCTTCTGCTGTGCCAGACGGTCTGCCTGGTTAAGCAGGCGCGCCAAGTCCTGCGACATGTTCACGTCGCCGGTAGGGTTCTGTATTTTTGGTAGTTGGTCGAGCTCTTTCACCAGCCCCTGGCGCAGGCCATTGATGTCGAAGCCTACCTGCATCAGCAGCGGCTTGATGGAACCGCCCTGCTGTTCGAGCAGCGCCTGTAACAGGTGCACGGGCTCGATGGCAGGGTGGTCCATGCCAACGGCCAAAGACTGGGCATCGGATATTGCAAGTTGCAGCTTGCTGGTTAAACGGTCTATTCGCATGGTGTACCTTCCTTTAAAGGGCAGGTCGGAGCGATGGACAGCGCCTGTTTATAAAGAAACCTGCCTGAGATGACTTTATAGATAAGGCTGATTCTGGAAGATTCAAGCTTAGCGGGGTTGACCGAAGTCAACCTGTTGGATTAATGGGGGCCATTCGCGGGCATGCTCGCCCCCACAGGTACACCACCAGTTTCAACGTTTGCGGAACCTCTGTGGGAGCGGGCGTGCCCGCGAAGAGGCCGGTACAGGCTAGCGCGGGTCCAGCCAGACCAACGATGCGAAGCGCCCACCCTGCGGGGTACGGCGATAGGAGAAGAACCGTGCATCACTGACCGTGCACAAGCCACCGCCATAAACAGCAGTCACTCCACGGGCAGCCAGGCGAATACGCGCCAGCTCATAGATATCCGCCAACAGCTTGCCTGGCCGTTCGCCATCAACGAATGCCCGAGCTGCTTGCGGGTGCACGGCGGTAAAGGCATCACGCACTTCCAGCCCCACTTCGAACGCTTGCGGGCCGATGGCAGGCCCCAACCACACCAGCACCTCTTCTGGCGGCAGCGCCAGCCGGTCCAGCGTGGCTTCCAGCACGCCACCCGCCAGCCCGCGCCAACCAGCATGCGCCGCCGCCACGCGGGTGCCGGCGCGGTCGCAGAACAGCGCAGGCAGGCAATCGGCGGTCATCACGGTGCAGGCAATGCCAGGCTGGCGGGTCCAGCTGGCATCGGCCTCGGCGACCACAGCCGGGTCGGCATCCGCCACCACCAGGCCATGTACCTGCTTGAGCCAGGCCGGTTGGATGGCGAACTGTTCGCTCAGGCGGCGGCGGTTCTCGGCGACCGCGGCAGGGTCATCCCCAACATGGTCGCCGAGGTTGAAGGTTTCATAGGGCGGCAGGCTGACGCCGCCCTGACGGGTGGTGACACAGGCGCGCACCGAGGCCGGGGCCGGCCAGTCGGGGAACAGCAACGCCTGTGTCAGGCCACTCATCCGATGAAACTCTCGCGGTCCTGGTTCAGCAGCGACAGCAACCAGACGAAGTCATCCGGCAGTGGCGATTCCCACTTCATGACTTCACCGGTAATCGGGTGGGCCAAGGCAAGGAAACGCGCGTGCAGCGCCTGGCGCGGGAAGGTCTTGACCGCTTCGACCATGGTCGGGCTGGCAGCGGGCGGAATACGGAAGCGCCCGCCGTACGTCTGGTCGCCTACCAGCGGGAAACCCACATGGGCCATGTGCACGCGAATCTGGTGGGTACGGCCGGTTTCCAGCTTGACCCGCACATGGGTGTGCGAGCGGAAGCGCTTGAGTACACGGTAGTGGCTGACCGCCGGCTTGCCGCCGTCGGTTACAGCCATGCGCTGGCGCATGCCGCCGTGGCGGCCGATGGGCGCGTCGATCTTGCCACCGGCAGTCACCACGCCGATCACGATGCACTCGTAGATGCGGCTGACCTTGCGGGCCTGCATCTGCTCGACCAGCTTGGTCTGCGCCTGCAGGGTCTTGGCCACCACCATCAGGCCGGTGGTGTCCTTGTCCAGGCGGTGCACGATACCGGCGCGCGGCACGTTGACGATGTCTGGCACATGGTGCAGCAGCGCGTTGAGCAGGGTGCCGCTGGCATGCCCGGCCGCCGGGTGCACAACCAGCCCGGCAGGCTTGTTGATCACCAGGATGTGGTCGTCTTCGTAGACGATATCCAGTTCGATATCTTCTGCGATCCACTCACCCTGGGCCTCTTGCTCGGCCTCCAGGGCAAGCAGAGAACCACCATGAACAAGGTCTCGAGGGCGCACGACTGCACCATCGACCGTCAGGCGGCCCTCTTTGATCCACGAAGTTAGCCGCGAACGCGAGTACTCGGCGAACAATTGGGCGGCGACCTGGTCGAGGCGTTGGCCGCCCAGTTCGGACGGTACCTCTGCGCTAAGTTGAATGATCTCGGACATGCTCGATTCGGCGGGCGCACAGCCTTTGGTTTCGGCTGCGAGCTTGTGGTTAAATACGGCTTCTTTTGTCCCGGGGTTGGCCGGGGCGCTCATCATAACAGGACGGCACCGCCCAAGACAGCGGCCGTCAAAGGGACGCAAGCCGCCATGCAAGTGAAACACCTGCTGCTGATCGCCATCCTCGGGCTTACCGCGGCCTGTTCCTCTAATAAAGAGGTCATTGACGAGAACCTCAGCGAGGCCGAACTGTACCAGCAGGCCCAGGCTGATCTGGACAATTCCAGCTACACCAGCGCCGTGAACAAGCTCAAGGCCCTGGAGTCGCGCTACCCGTTCGGCCGCTATGCCGATCAGGCGCAGCTCGAGCTGATCTACGCCAACTACAAAAACTCCGAGCCCGAGGCCGCCAAGTCGGCCGCCGAGCGCTTTATCCGCCTGCACCCGCAGCACCCGAACGTCGATTACGCCTACTACCTCAAAGGCCTGACCTCGTTCGACCAGGACCGCGGCCTGCTGGCGCGCTTCCTGCCGCTGGACATGACCAAGCGTGACCCGGGCGCCGCCCGCGACTCGTATAACGAGTTCGCCCAGCTGACCAGCCGTTTCCCCAACAGCCGCTACGCACCAGACGCCAAGCAGCGCATGATCTACCTGCGCAACCTGCTGGCTTCGTACGAAATTCACGTGGCCGACTACTATCTGGGCCGCCAGGCTTATGTAGCTGCTGCCAACCGTGGCCGCTACGTGGTCGAAAACTTCCAGGAAACCCCGTCCGTCGGTGACGGCCTGGCAGTGATGGTCGAGTCGTACCAGAAGCTGCACCTGGACGAACTGGCCGCCACGAGCCTGGAAACCCTCAAGCTCAACTACCCGGACCACCCGAGCCTGGTCGATGGCGAGTTCCAGCCCAAGCAGACCGAGTCTGACGGCCGCGGCTGGCTGTCCAAGGCCACCTTGGGCCTGATCGAAACCGATACCCCGCTGCCGCCAGGCGAAACCCGCGCCAATCAGGACGTGGTCAAGCAGTTCCAGGACGCGCGCGACGAGATGCCGCGAGAGCTGCTGCCTAAAGACGAGAACGGCGACCCGATCGTGCCGGAAGGCCCGAAAGAAGCCGAGAAAGACCGTTCCTGGTTCAGCTACATGACCTTTGGTCTGTTCGACTGACCTTCGGCGGTGAATGAAAGGGAGGCCTTGGGCCTCCCTTTTTTATTGGCCGCGTCCTAGACTGTCGGCTTCTTCAATCGACAAGCTGGACACCATGGTTCGCCTACTTTTCTGGATCGCCCTGATCGCCGCCGCGTTCTGGCTGTGGCGCAAGTTCAAAGTCAGCCAGCAGTCGCACCCCGAGGCGAAGCTGGATGCGCCGCTGAAGATGGTGCGCTGCGCCCATTGCGGCGTGCACCTGCCCAACGACCGGGCGCTGCAGCAGGGTAATGAGTGGTACTGCAGCCAGGCACACCTGCAGCAGGGCCCTGGCCACAAGGGTTGAGCGCAAAACCCGCGGATGCACACAGAACCCGCTCCCACCGTGGGAGCGGGAAGATGCTCTCAGCCCAAACGCCCTTCTGGCGCATAGGGTGCCGGGTCGATGATCGGCTCGGCACCAGTCAGCAAATCGGTAAACAGCTGGCACGAAGCCGGCGCCAGCACCAGCCCATTGCGATAATGCCCGCAGTTCAGCCACAACCCTTCATGCCCTGGCACAGGCCCAATGTAAGGGATGCCTTCTGGCGACCCCGGCCGTAGTCCCGCCCAGTGCGCCACCACTGTGGCGCCTTCAAGCTCAGGCAACAACTCCACCGCCGATGCCTTCAGGCTTTCCAGCGCATCCCCGGTCGGGGTCTTGTCATACCCGGCGTGTTCCAGCGTGCTCCCCACCAGAATGTGCCCGTCACGTCGCGGAATCGCATAGCGCCCCTTGGCCAGCACCATGCTCGGCAGGAAATCTTCAGCGCACTTGAACAGGATCATCTGGCCCTTCACGGGCTCAACCGGCAGCTCAAGGCCAAGGGTACGCAACAGGTCGCCACTCCAGGCGCCTGCGCTGAGCACAACCTCATCCGCCGCCAGTACGCCATCGGCAGTCTGCACACCGGTCACGCGCCCCTTTTCTTGCTCGAAGCCGGTGATCTGGCAATGTTCGCGCAAGGTCACGTTCGGCAGCGCCAGCAACGCCGCCTTCAGCGACTTGACCAAGCGCGGGTTGCGCACATTGGCCACGCCAGCCATGTAGATGGCGTGCTTGAAGCCCGGGCCCAGCACCGGGACCGCATCGTAGGCCGCCGAAATATCCACGGCACTCAGCGGCCGCTGCTCGCGCGCGGCCCAGGCCAACGCTTCGGCCTCGTCGTCCAGGTCGAGCCAGTACAGCCCGGTGGTGTGAACTTCGGGGTCGACACCGGTGCTGGCGAACAGGCGCTCGCCCAGCTGTGGATAAAAGTCCTGCGACCAGTGCGCCAGAGCGGTCACTGCGGGGCTGTAGCGCCACGGGTACAACGGCGAGACAATGCCTCCGCCAGCCCAGGACGACTCTCGGCCAACCTCACCCTGATCGCACACCACCACCTGGCCGACCTTAGCTGCCAGGTTGAATGCCGTCAGCAGGCCGATCACCCCGCCGCCGACCACCACTACTTGCTTGCTCATCTGTCGATCCAACACCTGAAGTAAAACCGCGATGCACCGGGCATCATTCAACCTTCAGCTTCCCCAGCAGTGTGCGCTGTGCTCAACGGCGCCCGGATTGCGCTGCACGCCAGCCTGGTCGAGCTGGAAATCGCCACAGCCATCCTGCGCCATCAGCCCATGCGGTAGCCGCCGGGCGCGCAGCGTGAAGGTGTCACTGTCGCGCTGGGCCTGAAGGCTGTAGTAGCGGGTACCTTCGGGCAAGACCAGGTCGCCCTCGGCGTATTGGCCAGTGCGCACGCGGTGGCGCTCCAGGCGCAGGGCGGCATCATGCAGCAGGCCAACCACTTCGCTGCGCGCGGCTCGCCGAAGCTGGTCGCTGTAACTGGGGTAGGCAATGGCTGCCAGAATGCCGGTCACGGCCAGCACAATCAACAACTCGATCAGGCTCAAGCCTTGCTGCATGTCAGTCTCCTCGCAATCTTTGTCGCCAGGTGATGCGTTGGGTTTGATTGCCAGCCACGGCGTAGACCGCTTCCAGCACATGCCGTGAGCGGCTTTGCTTACTGACGGCGGTAATCCGGAACAGACTAACCGGCTGCCCTTCGGGCATGTGCGCGGCACATTTGCTGACACCCAGGTTCTGCACTTGGAAAAAACCGGTCTGGGTACCTTGCCACTGCCCAACCAGATCGTGCGGCTTGGGCGGCGGCAGGCACGCGTTACAAGCGTCAGGGGGCGCCCGTTCAAGTTCGCGTACCCCGGCCAGCAAAGTGGCTTCTGCCTCTTCCAGCGCCAGCAGGCCATCGCTCAGGTAGCCGGTCATCCGTGTTTCCACCAACGCGTCACGCAGGGCAGATGTGGCAAGCAGGCCCAGCAGGACGCTCAGGATCAAGGCCAGTAGAAGAACCACGCCACGCTGGCGAGTCATGAAGCGGGGACCGGGTTGCGAATTGCGACGCTCAGCGCATGGTGCTGCTCAAGCTGCAAGGTCGGCTCATACAATGTCAGCTGAAGATCGATCCGCTCTCCAGCCACCTGCACTACACGCAGTTCGCGCACGTGATCGACCAAGGGCTGATTACGGCCGCGCCGCTCGAAGTAAAGCGTACTTCCAACGTGAACATAGCGATGCCGGCTGACAGGCACAGCCATAAGCGTGTCGCTACCTTGCGCGCGCTCCTTGTGTACCTCCACCGTGTTGATACAGTTTGTCAGCAAGGTCCAGTCGGGGTCGCCGGCATACCCTGGTAACTCAGCGACAACCAGGCTCAAACTTGACGGGCCACTCGCCAAGGGCCGGGCAAAGGCCTGCTCCGCGCCGGGGACCAGAAAGTCGCCTGGGCTCAGACGCAGGCAACCGAACATCCCGGCCATGCGGATATCCTGCGCCATGCGCAGCAATGCAAGCCGCGCAGAATCCTGCATGCGCACTGCCGTACTTTGCAGGCGCCAAGTCTGGTGCGCGGAGACAAAAAGCTGGCTGGCCGCCGCCAGCAGCATCAATCCGATCGCCAGCGCCACCACCATCTCAAGCAAGCCAAGCCCTGCCTGACAGCGCCTCATCGCCGCCTGCGCTCATGTTCGCTGTGCAGCGCCATCGCCGCCTGGCCGTCACGGCGCGCGCTGTCCACAGCCTGCAATGCCTGCAATTGCGTCGCAGCCGTTGCGAACAGACCCACGGCCACGACCACAACCGCCAACAACACTTCCAGAAGCGTCATGCCCCCTTGCCTTGCGTGCATCCCTGCACCTCCTGCGACTTTTCCCGTCATTGCTTTCAACTTGGGCGACTGGATCTCTTGTCCAACCGCCAGGAAGCTATAGCCAAGCACGTCCAGGGAGGAATGCACGGTGAAGCAACGCGGCGTAACACTGATACAAATGTTGTCGGCCTTGGCCGTGGCGGTGTTGCTGACGCAGTTCGGCATACCGGCCTACGCCAGAATGAGCGATGACCTTCACAGGGCAGCAGCAGCGCGTGATCTGGCCCAAGCGTTGCGTAGTGCACGCAGCCATGCGCTGTTGCAGGGCCAGCCGGTGCTGGTGTTGGCGCTGGACGGTAATTGGGGGAATGGTTGGCGGGTAGTGCTGGAGCATAACCGGCAGGTGCTGCGTGAGCAGCGGCTGGCAAAGCCCCTGAAAATAGTCAGCAATCGTGGTGAGCAGTTCAAATTCAGTGCGCTGGGCGTGCCAATGACGTCGGGCAACGGCTGGCTGGGTGCAACACTGGAAATGTGCGAACGCTCCTCTGCTCGCAGCCGATATCAAGTGGCGCTGGCATCAAGCGGCAGAGTCAGGTTGGTTACAGAGGACCTGAGCACTGGCCGCTGCTAGGGCGGTCATTGCAGGAGCGGTCTTGTGTCGCGAAAGGGCTGCAAAGCAGCCCCTGCATTGGCGGCGATGCAGCCCCTTAGATCAGCGAGCGAACCCGCAGCTCTTTGGGCATTGAAAAGGTGATGTTCTCTTCACGCCCGTCCAGCTCTTCAGCGCCAGTGGCGCCCCAGGCCTTGAGCTGTTCGATCACGCCGCGCACCAGCACTTCGGGTGCCGAAGCACCGGCGGTGATGCCGATCCGCGCGGTCTGCTCAAACCAGCCGCGTTGCAGGTCCTCGGCACCGTCGATCAGGTAGGCCGGGGTGCCCATGCGCTCAGCCAGCTCGCGCAAACGGTTGGAATTGGAACTGTTCGGGCTGCCGACCACCAGCACCACGTCGCTCTCGCCAGCCAGTTGCTTGACGGCATCCTGGCGGTTCTGGGTGGCGTAGCAGATGTCGTCCTTGCGCGGGCCGCCGATGTTCGGGAAGCGCGCACGCAGCGCATCGATGACGCGGCTGGTGTCGTCCATCGACAGTGTTGTCTGGGTGACGAAAGCCAGGTGGTCCGGGTCGCGCACCTGCAGGTTGGCAACATCTTCCTCGTCTTCGACAAGGTAGATGGCGCCGCCGTTGCAGGCATCGTACTGGCCCATGGTGCCTTCGACTTCGGGGTGCCCTTCGTGGCCGATGAGAATGCACTCACGACCATCGCGGCTGTACTTGGCCACTTCGATGTGAACCTTGGTCACCAGCGGGCAGGTGGCATCGAACACTTTCAGGCCACGGCCAGCAGCTTCCTGGCGCACGGCCTGGGAAACACCGTGGGCACTGAAGATGACGATGACATCGTCCGGTACCTGGTCCAGCTCTTCGACAAAGATGGCGCCGCGGTTACGCAAGTCTTCCACCACGAACTTGTTGTGCACCACTTCGTGGCGCACATAGATCGGCGGGCCGAAGACTTCCAGCGCGCGGTTGACGATCTCGATCGCCCGGTCGACCCCGGCGCAAAAGCCGCGAGGGTTGGCGAGTTTGATTTGCATGCTCGGCTCCAGGCTTACAGGGCCTTCACCTCGAGGATCTCCACCTCGAAGGTCAGGGTCTTGCCAGCCAGTGGGTGATTGAAGTCGATGGTGACCTGGTCGTCATCGAACGCTTTGACCACCCCCGGCAACTCGGTGTTGGCGGCGTCGTTGAAGATGATCAGCAGCCCTTCGGACAACTCCATGCCTTCGAAGTTGGACCTCGGCATGACCTGCACGTTCTGCGGGTTAGGCTGGCCGAAGGCGTTCTCCGGGGCCACTGCCACGGTTCGCTTGTCGCCGGCCTTGAAGCCGAACAGGGCGTTTTCAAAGCCCGGCAGCAGGTTGCCATCACCCACTTTGAAGGTGGCTGGGGCTTTATCGAATGTGCTGTCGACGGTGTCGCCGTTTTCCAGGTGCAGCGCGAAGTGCAGGGTGACTTCGGTGTTCTGGCCGATACGGGTGTCAGTCATGGACCGGATCCTCGGACTTCTTGCTCTTGAACATATCCAGCGCCAGCATCACCGCACCAACGGTGATGGCGCTGTCGGCCACGTTGAAGGCCGGGAAGTAATGGCGGTTCTGCCAGTGCACCAGGATGAAGTCGACCACATGGCCCAGCACGATACGGTCGTACAGGTTGCCAATCGCCCCACCCAGCACCAGCGCCAGCGCCACGGCCAGCCAGGTCTCGTTGCGCCCCAGGCGCTTGAGCCACACCACCAGCACCGCGCTGACCACTACGGCGATCAAGGCGAACAACCAGCGCTGCCAACCTGCACCATCAGCCAGGAAGCTGAACGCGGCACCGGTGTTGTAGGCCAGGGTCCAGCTGAAGTAGTCAGGAATGACCACGATCTGCTGGTACATGGTCAGGGCGTTGTTGAAGTACAGCTTGGTGGCCTGGTCGACGACCAGGACCAGCAAGCTCAGCCACAGCCATGCAAGGCGCCCGAAGCGCCCCGCTGCAGGGTTAGGCATAGTGGCGCACCTCACCCTGGCCGCTCAGGTTGTCGACACAACGGCTGCAGATTTCCGGGTGCTCCGGGTGGCTGCCGACATCGGCGCGGAAGTGCCAGCAACGGCCGCACTTGGCGTGGCCGGACTTGACCACTTTCAGCTTGAGGCCTTCGACTTCGGTGGCGACGGCTTCGGCAGGCGCCTGTGCAAACGGCACCACGCTGGCGGCCGAGGTGATCAGCACGAAGCGCAGCTCGTCGCCCAGCTTGCCCAGGTCGGCACTCAGGCCTTCGTCGGCATACAGGGTAACTTCAGCCTGCAGGTTGCCACCAATGACCTTGGCGGTACGCTGGTTTTCCAGCTCTTTGTTCACCGATGCCTTCACCGCCATCACACGGTCCCAGTAAGCGCGGCCCAGCTCGGTACCTTCCGGCAGCTCGCTCAGGCCTTCGTACCAGCCGTTGAGCATCACCGACTCGTTGCGCTCGCCCGGCAGGTACTGCCAGATTTCGTCGGCGGTGAATGCCAGGATCGGCGCGATCCAGCGCACCAGCGCTTCGCTGATGTGATACAGCGCAGTCTGGCAGGAACGGCGGGCGACACTGTTGGCGCCGGTGGTGTACTGGCGGTCCTTGATGATGTCGAGGTAGAAGCCGCCCAGTTCCTGTACGCAGAAGTTGTGCACTTTGGAGTAGACGTTCCAGAAACGGTACTCGCTGTAGTGCTCTTCCAGCTCGCGTTGCAGCAGCAGCGTACGGTCAACGGCCCAGCGGTCCAGCGCCAGCATGTCTTCCGAGGCCAGCAGGTCGCGGGCCGGGTCGAAGCCGGACAGGTTGGACAGCAGGAAGCGGGCGGTATTGCGGATACGCCGGTAGGCGTCGGCACTGCGCTGCAGGATCTGCTCGGAAACGGCCATTTCACCGGAATAGTCGGTGGCCGAAACCCACAGGCGCAGGATATCGGCACCCAGGGTGTTGTTGACCTTCTCCGGCTCGATGGTGTTGCCCAGCGACTTGGACATCTTGCGGCCGTTCTCGTCCACGGTGAAGCCGTGGGTCAGCAGCTCGCGGTACGGCGCGTGGTTGTCGATGGCGCAACCGGTCAGCAAGGACGAGTGGAACCAGCCGCGGTGTTGGTCGGAACCTTCAAGGTACAGGTCAGCGCGCGGGCCGGTGGCGTGGCCAATGTCGTGCGAGCCACGCAACACGTGCCAGTGGGTGGTGCCCGAGTCGAACCACACGTCGAGGGTGTCGGCGATCTTGTCGTACTGCTCGGCTTCAGCGCCCAGCAGTTCGGCGGCGTCCAGCTTGAACCAGGCCTCGATGCCCTGCTGCTCGACACGCTTGGCCACTTCTTCCATCAGCTCGACAGTGCGCGGATGCAGCTCGCCGGTCTGCTTGTGCAGGAAGAACGGGATCGGCACACCCCAGTTGCGCTGACGCGAGATGCACCAGTCCGGGCGGTTGGCGATCATCGCGTGCAGGCGCGCCTGGCCCCAGGCCGGAACGAACTTGGTGTCTTCAATGGCTTTCAGCGCACGCTCACGCAGCGGCTCGCCGGTAGTCGGCTGCTTGTCCATGCCCACGAACCACTGCGCGGTGGCGCGGTAGATCAGCGGGGTCTTGTGGCGCCAGCAGTGCATGTAGCTGTGGCTGATGGTTTCGGTGTGCATCAGCGCACCGACTTCGCTCAGCTTCTCGACGATGGCCGGGTTGGCCTTCCAGATGAACTGGCCGCCGAAGAATGGCAGCGACTCGACATACACGCCGTTGCTCTGCACCGGGGTGAGGATGTCGTCGTTGACCATGCCGTAGCGCTTGCAGGTGACGAAGTCGTCCTCACCGTAGGCTGGCGAGGAGTGCACCACGCCGGTACCGGCGCCCAGTTCGACGTAGTCGGCCAGGTAGATTGGCGACATGCGATCGTAGAACGGATGGCGGAAGTTGATCAGTTCCAGCGCAGAACCTTGGGCGGTGGCAAGGACCGAGCCTTCCAGGTTGTAACGCTTCAGGCACGACTCGACCAGCTCTTCAGCCAGCACCAGCAGGCGCTCGCCGGTGTCGACCAAGGCGTACTTGAATTCCGGGTGGATGTTCAGGGCCTGGTTGGCCGGGATGGTCCACGGGGTGGTGGTCCAGATCACGATGGCGGCCGGCTTGGCCAGAGAGGCCAGGCCGAAGGCGGCGGCCAGCTTGGCCTCATCGGCAACCGGGAAGGCCACGTCGATGGTCTGCGACTTCTTGTCGGCGTACTCGACTTCCGCTTCAGCCAGCGCCGAACCGCAATCAAAGCACCAGTTCACCGGCTTCAGGCCCTTGAACACGAAGCCTTGCTTGACCATCTCGGCCAGGGCGCGGATTTCACCGGCCTCGTTGGCAAAGTTCATGGTCTTGTATGGGTTGTCCCAGTCACCCAGCACGCCCAGGCGAATGAACTCGGTCTTCTGCCCTTCAATCTGCTCGGCAGCGTACTCGCGGCACAGCTCGCGGGTACGGTCGGCGGAAAGGTGCTTGCCGTGGGTAACCTCCACCTTGTGCTCGATCGGCAGGCCGTGGCAGTCCCAGCCTGGCACGTACGGCGCATCGAAGCCGGCCAGGGTCTTGGAGCGGACGATCATGTCCTTGAGGATCTTGTTCAGCGCATGACCGATGTGAATCTTGCCGTTGGCATAGGGCGGGCCGTCGTGCAGGACGAACTTGGGACGATCCTTGCCAATTTCGCGCAGCTTCTGGTACAGGCCAATGCTGTCCCAGCGCTGCAGGATCTGCGGTTCGCGCTGAGGCAGGCCGGCCTTCATGGGGAAGGCGGTGTCCGGAAGGTTAAGCGTGGCTTTGTAGTCGGTCATTTCAGGCTCTTCGTTAGCGGTTGAGCGTGCCAATGTGCACGTGCGGCGGCGATATCCGCATCGATCGCCGACTTCAGCGCCTCCAGGGAGGCGAATCGCTGCTCTTCACGCAGCTTGTGGTGGAACTCCACCGTCAGGCGCCGGCCGTAAAGGTCGCCGGCAAAGTCCAGAAGATGAATCTCCAGGTGCGGGCGCCCATCACCGGCAACGGTGGGGCGCACGCCGATATTGCCGACACCCGGCCAAGCCTTGCCGTCGATCACGATGCTGGCCAGGTATACCCCGGACAGCGGCACGCGGCGGCGCTTGAGCTGAATGTTGGCGGTAGGTGTGCCGAGCTGGCGGGCCAGCTTCTGGCCGTGCAGCACGCGGCCTGTAATGCGGTACGGGCGGCCCAGCAGGTGTTCGGCCAGCTCGAAGTTGCCCTCGGACAAGGCCTTGCGCACTTCGGTGCTGCTGACCCGCAGGCCGTCCTGGATTACCGTGTTGGCGGCCTCGACGGTGAAGCCGTACGCGCTGCCGGCCTCGACCAGGAAAGCAAAGCCGCCAGCGCGGTCGCAGCCAAAGCGGAAGTCATCGCCCACTTCGAGGTGACGCACGCCCAGGCCGTCGACCAGGATGGCCTTGACGAAGGCTTCGGCACTGAGCTTGCTCAGTCGCTGATTGAAGGCCAGGCACAGCACCCGGTCGATGCCTTCGGTCGCCAACAGCTCAATCTTGTCACGCAGCCGAGCCAGGCGCGCCGGCGCGGTATCAGGTGCGAAGTACTCGCGTGGTTGCGGTTCGAAGATCACCACGCAGGTCGGCAGGCCCAAGGCCTGACCACGCTCGCGCAGGCGCGCCAGGATTGCCTGGTGGCCACGGTGAACCCCGTCGAAGTTGCCAATGGTGGCGACACAGCCCCGGTGCTCGGGGCGCAGGTTGTGAAGACCTCGAACCAGCTGCATAACGCGCTTCTTGCTCATAAAGTGGCCGATTATAACCACACCCGGGCGCTGGTGACAGGCAGCAGCGCCCAAGGGCGGCGTGGAATGCGAAAAACCGACGCCTGACCCGCCAAAAGCCTCAGTGCAAGGCTTTGCGAGCGAAATGCCGGGGCCGGAAGCCGCACAGGTACAGGCAGCCAAAATACGTCACGACGCCCGCCAGGATCAGCGCCCCAAGCCGCAGGAAGCGCTCAAGCATGATGCCCTGTTCCCAGGCCGGCATATAGTGCATGCCCGCCAGCAGTACTGCCGACATCAGCGCCACCGCCAACACAAGCTTGAGCAGGAACACTGCCCAGCCAGGCTGAGGCTCGAACAACCGCTGACTGCGCAGTTTCCAGAACAGCAGGCCGGCATTCAGGCAGGCACCGAGGCTGATCGCCAATGCCAGGCCGGCATGTGCAAGCGGGCCGACCAGGGCAAGGTTGAACAGCTGGGTGCAGACCAGGGTGAAGACTGCAATCTTCACCGGCGTGCGGATATTCTGCTGCGCGTAGAAGCCCGGTGCCAGTACCTTGACCAGAATGATTGCCAGCAAGCCCACGGAATAGGCGATCAGCGCCCGCTGGGTCATGGCCGCATCAAACGCGCTGAACTTGCCATATTGGAACAGCGCGACGGTCAGCGGCTCGGCAAGAATGGCCAAAGCCAGGGTGCATGGCAGCACCAGCAGGAAGCACAGGCGCAGGCCCCAGTCGAGAATCCGCGAGTACTCCTCGCGGTCCTTGTTGGCGTAGGTCTTGGCCAGGGTCGGCAGCAGGATGGTGCCCAGGGCCACGCCCAGCACGCCCGAAGGCAGCTCCATAAGGCGGTCGGCGTAGTACATCCACGACACCGAGCCGGCGACCAGGAAGGAAGCAAAAATGGTGTTGATGATCAGCGAGATCTGGCTCACCGACACCCCCAGGATCGCCGGCAGCATCTGTTTCAGAACCCGCCACACACCCGCGTCCTTGAGGTTCAGACGCGGCAGCACGAGCATGCCGATCTTCTTCAGCGCTGGCAGCTGGTACAGCAACTGCGCCAGGCCACCCGCCAGCACGCCCCAGGCCAACGCCATGATTGGCGGGTTGAAATACGGTGTCAGCAACACGGCGAAGGCGATCATCGCCACGTTCAGCAGGGTGGGCGTGAAGGCCGGCACCGAAAAGCGGTTCCAGGTATTGAGGATCGCGCCGGCCAGGGAAGACAGCGAGATCAGGAATATATAAGGAAACGTCACCCGCAACAGGGCGGTGGTCAGCTCGTATTTTTCGGTGCTGTCGACAAAACCTGGGGCCGTCGCCCACACCACCCAGGGTGCAGCGAGGATGCCGATGGCGGTCACCAGGGCCAGCACCAGGGTCAGAAGGCCACTGATATAGGCGATGAAAGTGCGTGTCGCCTCCTCGCCTTGCTGGGTCTTGTACTCGGCCAGAATCGGCACGAAGGCCTGGGAGAATGCACCTTCGGCAAAAATGCGCCGTAACAGGTTGGGCAGCTTGAACGCGATGAAGAAGGCGTCGGTAGCGACACCAGCACCAAAAATACGGGCCAGGATGGTGTCGCGTACAAAGCCAAGCACCCGCGAAATCATGGTGATCGAGCTTACTGCAGCCAGGGATTTGAGCAGGTTCATCGAAAAGATTCACGCCAATGACAGAGGACGCTGCCAGACAGCGTCCGAATGTGCGATACTCCCGCGCCTTCGCAGGGGAGCCAAAAATTCCCGAGTGTACAGGTCGCGCAGCAGAAAGGAATCTTTCCCGCTTGTTGGCGCACCGCTCGGCGGAACCTTGCAGGTGGCCTTGACATCCGCTCGACTGATCGGCATGATTCGCGGCCTATTTTGTTTGCTATTTACCTAAAGTCTTTCGAGGAGCTCGACGGTGGCCAACACACCTTCCGCCAAGAAACGTGCAAAACAGGCTGAGAAGCGTCGCAGCCACAACGCCAGCCTGCGTTCCATGGTCCGCACCTACATCAAGAATGTAGTTAAAGCCATCGACGCAAAAGACGCCGAAAAAGCGCAAGCCGCTTACGTTCTGGCTGTACCTGTAATCGACCGTATGGCCGACAAGGGTATCATCCACAAGAACAAGGCTGCTCGTCACAAAGGCCGTCTGAATGGCCACATCAAGGCGCTGAAAGAAGCTGCAGCTGCCTAAGCGACGCGCTAGTCGAAAAACCGACCCTAGGGTCGGTTTTTTGTTGCCTGCGATTTATACACCGTCACCGATGCGCGTTGCTGCAACCTGCACATGATGACCGATATGCTTTGGGCAGCGCCACAAAGCAGGGGCCGCGCCAGGCGGCCCTACCCTTGCATCACTTGGCTATCTGAATCTTCGGCGCCCATTGCAGCCATTCATCCTCGGCCTTGTCGAACAAGGCAAAGGTCTGCCGCGGCCGTGCCGGGTTACCCATCTGCTCGCCATCTGGCGTTGCGAAGGCGATACCGCCATCAATCAGGGTTTCCACCGACTCGGTACGCACTGTAGCGCCCTTGAACAGCCCCCAGTCGAAACCGAAACCACTGCTGTTCCAGAAGCGGCTACCACTGCGCACCAAGGCGGCATAGCGCGGCTCGATGAGGATATGAATCAGCACGCGATCAGCGTTCTGGCCCAGCTCGAAGCCTGTCACCTTGCCCACCTTGACCTCACGATAGGTAACCGGCACGCCCGGCTTGATCGAGCCGCGGCGTGGCGCACTGAGCGTCAATGGCAGGCCGACCTCTGGCCCTGCGACCTGTGGGGCATCGGCCAAAGCGATGAAATCGCGCTGTGGCCCACGGTCCTTGGCTGCTGGCTGCACCTCCAGGTACTGCCCACCAATCAGGGTATCGAGGTTTTCAGTGCGCACCAGGCCCAGCGCCGGTTTGACCACCCAGAACTGCGTACCGGCACGTGCAATACGATCCGCCGCTTCGGTAATACGCGCCCGCAGCAGTACCGCCTGCAGGTCATCGGTGAGGTCAACGCTCTCGATACTGCCCACATCCAGGCCGCGGAAGCGGATGGCCGTGCCCGGTTTCAAGCCATCGGCACGCTCTACACGGATGGTGATCAACGTACCCGCACGGTTTACCGCTTCCTGACTGCCATGCAGACGGAAGCGTGGAATGTGCCGCTTCAGCGGTACATCGGGTCGTGGCGTATCGAAGGCAATACCGCCGGCCATCAGTGTTTGCAGCGATTCACTCTTGATCTTGATACCCGACAGGCCGCCGGTCAGGGTGATCCCACTGACATTCCAGAAGCGGGACGAACCATTGACCAGTTTCTCGTACTCCTTCTCGATATGCACACCGATCAGGATTCGATTACTGTTACGAGCGAACTGATAGCTCTGCACGCTGCCCACCTTCACCTGGCGGTACATCACCGGGCTGCCGACTTCCAGCGAACCCAAGGTGTCGGCGAACAACACCATGTGCAGGCCCGGCGCCTTGAGGTCGAGTGGCGGCGCCTTGGCACGCGCCTCGAACTCACGCTCTGGCCGTGCGCCCTTCTCACCGGGACGAATGGCGATGTAGTTACCTTTGACCAGCGCTTCCAGGCCAGTGATTCCCGCCAGGGAAATCGACGGCTTGACTACCCAGAACTGGGTCCCGTCTACCAGGTAGTCCTCGGTCAGTGGGTCGAGTGTCAGCTCGGCCGAAGCGCTGGCCAGGTTGTCTTCCATCTTCAGGGCTTTCAGCGAGCCCACCTGGATGCCCTTGTACATGACCGGCGTGCGACCCGCCTGCAGGCCTTCATAATCGCTCAGCTTCACTTTTACCCGGATACCCGCCTGGGCGGCATCGAAGTCCTCGTACAGGCGGAACGGCAGGCTCGGATCGGTGGGCGGGCTGTCCTTGCGGTACTCCGGCGTGGCGAAAGCGATACCACCCGCCACAATGCTCGACAACGACTCACTGCGCACCTTCACACCCGAAAGCGAAGCATCGATGCTGACACCGCTGGCGTTCCAGAAACGTGTGTGCTTGCGCACCAGGCTGGCGTAAGCCGGCTCGATGAAGACTTTTACCTCTACTGTGCTCTGGTCCTCGGACAGGCGGTAGCTTTTCACCCGGCCAACCTGAATCTGCTTGTAGAACACCGGGCTGTCACGGTTGAGCGAGCCCAGCCTGTCGGCCTTGAGGGTCAGGTGCAGGCCTGGCTCAGAGTCCGAGAGCGGTGGTGCCACCTTCAATGCCACAAAGCGTTTGGTACGCTCCCCCTCCCCCGGACTAACAGCGATGTAATTGCCCGAAACCAGTGTTTCAAGGCCGGATATTCCGGCCAGGCTGACGCTCGGCTTCACCAGCCAGAAACGCGTGCCTTTGTTCAGATGGGGCTCGGCGGCCTTGTTCATCTCGATGGTAGCGATCACCCCCTGCGTGTCGCCCTTGGCGTCGAGCACCAGGCTTTTCACCTTGCCAACCGGCATGCCCTTGTAGATGACCTCGGTCTTGTTGGCGACGATACCCTCTCCCGACTCAAAGCGGACTTCAATTTCCACGCCAGCGTCGCGGTAGGCCTGCCACGCGAGCCAGCCACCGATCATCAGCGCAATCAAAGGCAGGATCCAGATGGCCGACCAGTTCGAGGCTGGGCGGGTTTTAGCCGTTGGCAGGTCACTCATGGTCGTCATCCGACTCCGTGTTATCCCAAATCAGTCGGGGATCGAAAGTTAAAGCGGCAAGCATTGTCAGGATCACCACAGTTGCGAAGGCGACAGCGCCCAGGTTGGCTTCGACACTGGCTATTCGGCCAAAATTCACCACTGCCACCAAGATGGCAATGACGAAGATATCCAGCATGGACCAGCGCCCAATGAATTCGATGAAGCGGTACATCAGTATCCGCTGCCGGGCTGAAAGCGGTTGCCGCCGCTGAACGGAATACAACAGCAAGCCGATGCCCACCAGCTTGAACGTGGGGACCAGGATACTGGCAATGAACACCACAGCCGCAATGGGCACCATGCCGTGTTTGAGCAGGGTGATGACCCCGGACATGATGGTGTCCGGGCTGCCCTGACCGAGGGTACTCACGGTCATGATCGGCAATATGTTGGCTGGGATGTAGAGGATCGACGCCGCAATCAGCAACGCCCAGGTACGCACGATACTGTTCGGCCGGCGTGCATGCACGATAGCGCCGCAGCGTGTGCAGGTTTGCGAAGTACTGTCAGCCTCTTGCCTGTTCAGTTCGTGACACTCATTGCAGACAAGAATGCCTGCGTCAATCGCCCGCATGCAGGTCCTCCCCCGATAACGCACTCCAGATCTGGTGGGGCGACATCACCACCTCGAGCCATACCTGGATCAATAACAGACTGATGAAACAGAACAGCCCAAGGCCCACGGTCAGCTCGGCCAGATCCACCAGCTTTACGATGGCCACCAGCACCCCCATGAAATAGACCTCGAGCATGCCCCAGTCACGTAGGTGGTGATAGATACGGTAGAAGACCAGGCCGTAGTCACGCCCGAAGTTCAGGCGGATGCTCAACAGGACGACCAGCTGACAGAGCAGTTTCGCCAGTGGAATGACCATGCTACAGAGCAAGACCACCACGGCAACACCGCGCATTCCCGAGTTGTACAGGCCTAGCACGCCACTCCAGACCGTATCGTCTGAAGTCTGACCAAGCAGGTGCAACTGCATGATCGGCAGGAAATTGGCCGGCACGAACAGCAAAAGGGCCGCCAGCACCAAGGCCAGGCTGCGATTGACCACATTGTGCCGGTGGGCATAGAGCTCGTAGCCGCAGCGCGGGCATTGGGCTTTTTCATCATGCTGCAGCACGGGCTTGCGTAGCAGCAGGTCGCATTCATGGCAGGCGACAAGCTCGTCCAACGGCAACTGTGCCAGGGTTTCAGGTTCGACAGAATTGGACATATAGCGCTTCTGAATAGGTGCGTGGGGCTATTCTAGTGTTCTGGCTCGAATTGTGGGAGGCGACGTTGGCCTGGAGGGTATACGCCCCTGCCTGCCGCTGCACCATTCTCTGTAGGAGCGGGTTTACCCGCGATCACCGGCGAAGCCGGTGTCCTCCACCGAGTTGCCTGCTTCACGGCATGCCCACAGTGATTCAAACAAGCCCTGGCTTTTTTGCCCACAAAGACAAAACCCCTACCTGCATGCGCAGATAGGGGTTTTGCGAAATGAATCTTGACGATGACCTACTCTCACATGGGGAAACCCCACACTACCATCGGCGATGCATCGTTTCACTACTGAGTTCGGGATGGGATCAGGTGGTTCCAATGCTCTATGGTCGTCAAGAAATTCTGTAGCCAGAATGTCCAGATGGACAGCCCAGCGAATTCGGATATGCGATATTTGTGGTCTTACGAATTTTCGGGTATTTCGTCTTCACCACCACAATCTGCGTCAGCAAATTGCTTGGGTGTTATATGGTCAAGCCTCACGGGCAATTAGTATTGGTTAGCTCAACGCCTCACAGCGCTTACACACCCAACCTATCAACGTCGTAGTCTTCGACGGCCCTTTAGGGGATTCAAGATCCCAGTGAGATCTCATCTTGAGGCAAGTTTCCCGCTTAGATGCTTTCAGCGGTTATCTCTTCCGAACATAGCTACCCGGCAATGCCACTGGCGTGACAACCGGAACACCAGAGGTTCGTCCACTCCGGTCCTCTCGTACTAGGAGCAGCCCCTCTCAAATCTCAAACGTCCACGGCAGATAGGGACCGAACTGTCTCACGACGTTCTAAACCCAGCTCGCGTACCACTTTAAATGGCGAACAGCCATACCCTTGGGACCGGCTTCAGCCCCAGGATGTGATGAGCCGACATCGAGGTGCCAAACACCGCCGTCGATATGAACTCTTGGGCGGTATCAGCCTGTTATCCCCGGAGTACCTTTTATCCGTTGAGCGATGGCCCTTCCATACAGAACCACCGGATCACTAAGACCTACTTTCGTACCTGCTCGACGTGTTTGTCTCGCAGTCAAGCGCGCTTTTGCCTTTATACTCTACGACCGATTTCCGACCGGTCTGAGCGCACCTTCGTACTCCTCCGTTACTCTTTGGGAGGAGACCGCCCCAGTCAAACTACCCACCATACACTGTCCTCGATCCGGATAACGGACCTGAGTTAGAACCTCAAAGTTGCCAGGGTGGTATTTCAAGGATGGCTCCATGAGAACTGGCGTCCCCACTTCAAAGCCTCCCACCTATCCTACACAAGCAAATTCAAAGTCCAGTGCAAAGCTATAGTAAAGGTTCACGGGGTCTTTCCGTCTAGCCGCGGATACACTGCATCTTCACAGCGATTTCAATTTCACTGAGTCTCGGGTGGAGACAGCGCCGCCATCGTTACGCCATTCGTGCAGGTCGGAACTTACCCGACAAGGAATTTCGCTACCTTAGGACCGTTATAGTTACGGCCGCCGTTTACCGGGGCTTCGATCAAGAGCTTCGCTTGCGCTAACCCCATCAATTAACCTTCCGGCACCGGGCAGGCGTCACACCCTATACGTCCACTTTCGTGTTTGCAGAGTGCTGTGTTTTTAATAAACAGTCGCAGCGGCCTGGTATCTTCGACCGGCATGGGCTTACGGAGCAAGTCCTTCACCCTCGCCGGCGCACCTTCTCCCGAAGTTACGGTGCCATTTTGCCTAGTTCCTTCACCCGAGTTCTCTCAAGCGCCTTGGTATTCTCTACCTAACCACCTGTGTCGGTTTGGGGTACGGTTCCCAGTTATCTGAAGCTTAGGAGCTTTTCTTGGAAGCATGGTATCAACCACTTCGTCGCCTAAAGGCAACTCGTCATCAGCTCTCGGCCTTGAAATCCCGGATTTGCCTAAGATTTCAGCCTACCACCTTAAACCTGGACAACCAACGCCAGGCTGGCCTAACCTTCTCCGTCCCTCCATCGCAATAACTGGAAGTACAGGAATATTAACCTGTTTTCCATCGACTACGCTTTTCAGCCTCGCCTTAGGGACCGACTAACCCTGCGTCGATTAACGTTGCGCAGGAAACCTTGGTCTTTCGGCGTGCGAGTTTTTCACTCGCATTGTCGTTACTCATGTCAGCATTCGCACTTCTGATACCTCCAGCAAGCTTCTCAACTCACCTTCACAGGCTTACAGAACGCTCCTCTACCGCATCATCATAAGATGATACCCGTAGCTTCGGTGCATGGTTTGAGCCCCGTTACATCTTCCGCGCAGGCCGACTCGACTAGTGAGCTATTACGCTTTCTTTAAAGGGTGGCTGCTTCTAAGCCAACCTCCTAGCTGTCTAAGCCTTCCCACATCGTTTCCCACTTAACCATGACTTTGGGACCTTAGCTGACGGTCTGGGTTGTTTCCCTTTTCACGACGGACGTTAGCACCCGCCGTGTGTCTCCCATGCTCGGCACTTGTAGGTATTCGGAGTTTGCATCGGTTTGGTAAGTCGGGATGACCCCCTAGCCGAAACAGTGCTCTACCCCCTACAGTGATACATGAGGCGCTACCTAAATAGCTTTCGAGGAGAACCAGCTATCTCCGAGCTTGATTAGCCTTTCACTCCGATCCACAGGTCATCCGCTAACTTTTCAACGGTAGTCGGTTCGGTCCTCCAGTCAGTGTTACCTAACCTTCAACCTGCCCATGGATAGATCGCCCGGTTTCGGGTCTATACCCAGCGACTAAACGCCCTATTAAGACTCGCTTTCGCTACGCCTCCCCTATTCGGTTAAGCTCGCCACTGAATATAAGTCGCTGACCCATTATACAAAAGGTACGCAGTCACCTAACAAAGTAGGCTCCCACTGCTTGTACGCATACGGTTTCAGGTTCTATTTCACTCCCCTCTCCGGGGTTCTTTTCGCCTTTCCCTCACGGTACTGGTTCACTATCGGTCAGTCAGTAGTATTTAGCCTTGGAGGATGGTCCCCCCATATTCAGACAAAGTTTCTCGTGCTCCGTCCTACTCGATTTCATTGATAAGAGATTTTCGTGTACGGGGCTATCACCCACTATGGCCGCACTTTCCAGAGCGTTCCACTAATCTCAAATCAACTTAAGGGCTGGTCCCCGTTCGCTCGCCACTACTAAGGGAATCTCGGTTGATTTCTTTTCCTCAGGGTACTTAGATGTTTCAGTTCCCCTGGTTCGCCTCTTGCACCTATGTATTCAGTACAAGATACTCAGCTTATGCTGAGTGGGTTCCCCCATTCAGAGATCTCTGGATCACAGTCTGTTTGCCGACTCCCCAAAGCTTATCGCAGGCTACCACGTCTTTCATCGCCTCTGACTGCCAAGGCATCCACCGTATGCGCTTCTTCACTTGACCATATAACCCCAAGCAATCTGGTTATACTGTGAAGACGACATTCGCCGAAAATTCGTACGTTGCTCTTTCGAGCAGAACTCACAAATTTTACCTTAGCCTGATCCACCAGCAGTGAAACTGGTGTTCAGTCTATATCTATCACATATCCGAATTTTTAAAGAACGATCTGACAAAAGTCAGAAATCAACATTCGAGGTGAATGTTCATTTCTAAGTTCTGACAAGCTACTGCATACGGCGAAAGTGGTGGAGCCAAGCGGGATCGAACCGCTGACCTCCTGCGTGCAAGGCAGGCGCTCTCCCAGCTGAGCTATGGCCCCGTATTCAACGGCGAATACCATGTAATGGTAGGTCTGGGCAGATTTGAACTGCCGACCTCACCCTTATCAGGGGTGCGCTCTAACCAACTGAGCTACAGACCTATAACAGGGTCGCTTACAGCATCGTCTTTTACAATGAATCAAGCAATTCGTGTGGGAGCTCATCAGCAGGCTGATGTCGTCGATTAAGGAGGTGATCCAGCCGCAGGTTCCCCTACGGCTACCTTGTTACGACTTCACCCCAGTCATGAATCACACCGTGGTAACCGTCCTCCCGAAGGTTAGACTAGCTACTTCTGGTGCAACCCACTCCCATGGTGTGACGGGCGGTGTGTACAAGGCCCGGGAACGTATTCACCGCGACATTCTGATTCGCGATTACTAGCGATTCCGACTTCACGCAGTCGAGTTGCAGACTGCGATCCGGACTACGATCGGTTTTGTGAGATTAGCTCCACCTCGCGGCTTGGCAACCCTCTGTACCGACCATTGTAGCACGTGTGTAGCCCAGGCCGTAAGGGCCATGATGACTTGACGTCATCCCCACCTTCCTCCGGTTTGTCACCGGCAGTCTCCTTAGAGTGCCCACCATTACGTGCTGGTAACTAAGGACAAGGGTTGCGCTCGTTACGGGACTTAACCCAACATCTCACGACACGAGCTGACGACAGCCATGCAGCACCTGTGTCAGAGTTCCCGAAGGCACCAATCCATCTCTGGAAAGTTCTCTGCATGTCAAGGCCTGGTAAGGTTCTTCGCGTTGCTTCGAATTAAACCACATGCTCCACCGCTTGTGCGGGCCCCCGTCAATTCATTTGAGTTTTAACCTTGCGGCCGTACTCCCCAGGCGGTCAACTTAATGCGTTAGCTGCGCCACTAAAATCTCAAGGATTCCAACGGCTAGTTGACATCGTTTACGGCGTGGACTACCAGGGTATCTAATCCTGTTTGCTCCCCACGCTTTCGCACCTCAGTGTCAGTATCAGTCCAGGTGGTCGCCTTCGCCACTGGTGTTCCTTCCTATATCTACGCATTTCACCGCTACACAGGAAATTCCACCACCCTCTACCGTACTCTAGCTTGCCAGTTTTGGATGCAGTTCCCAGGTTGAGCCCGGGGCTTTCACATCCAACTTAACAAACCACCTACGCGCGCTTTACGCCCAGTAATTCCGATTAACGCTTGCACCCTCTGTATTACCGCGGCTGCTGGCACAGAGTTAGCCGGTGCTTATTCTGTCGGTAACGTCAAAACAGCAAGGTATTAACTTACTGCCCTTCCTCCCAACTTAAAGTGCTTTACAATCCGAAGACCTTCTTCACACACGCGGCATGGCTGGATCAGGCTTTCGCCCATTGTCCAATATTCCCCACTGCTGCCTCCCGTAGGAGTCTGGACCGTGTCTCAGTTCCAGTGTGACTGATCATCCTCTCAGACCAGTTACGGATCGTCGCCTTGGTGAGCCGTTACCCCACCAACTAGCTAATCCGACCTAGGCTCATCTGATAGCGCAAGGCCCGAAGGTCCCCTGCTTTCTCCCGTAGGACGTATGCGGTATTAGCGTTCCTTTCGAAACGTTGTCCCCCACTACCAGGCAGATTCCTAGGCATTACTCACCCGTCCGCCGCTGAATCAAGGAGCAAGCTCCCGTCATCCGCTCGACTTGCATGTGTTAGGCCTGCCGCCAGCGTTCAATCTGAGCCATGATCAAACTCTTCAGTTCAATACTGCTTGGGTTTTTAAGAAACCCTAAACTTGGCTCAGCAATCTCAAATGACTATGTGATTTCTCGCATGGTCACTTGTGATGCTGATAATCTTTTTGACTATCAGTCCGTACTCACAAGCACCCACACGAATTGCTTGATTCGATTTGTTAAAGAGCGTTTGGTTAAGAGCTTTTCGTCTCAACCGAGGCGCGCATTCTACGCATTCCTCAGAGCCTGTCAAGCGTTTATTTTGAAGTTTTTTGCGAGAAACTCGTTTAGCTTCAAACACTTGGCTCGCTGCGATCTCTCGTAGCGGGAGGCGAATCATACAGCACTTAGAAGCACTGTCAACCACCTTTTCAACCGCTTTCGACCATTTGATCGTAGCCCCTCCAGTTTTTGCCTTAACTACTTAACTCTTTGAATATCAAGGAGTTTTTCGTTCCGGTGTCGCTGGAAGTGGGGCGCATTATAAGGGGATTCGAAAGCGCGTCAACCTTTAATTTCATTTATTTGAAATATTCCAGGTGAAGACCGTATCAAGGCCACCAGGTGCTCGCCGCAACACATTCAGCGCCTGTGAGATCGAGCGCCGCCCGCGCGGCGCATCGCGAGCTGCGCTCGCTCCTACGTTTGTTTCGGGCCAATTATGCCTGGGGGATTTGCGCGCGAACGCCTTGGCGCATGGCGCGATATCGCGTCGTACAAACAAGGCGGTCGCGCGCGCCTATCACAGGCGTGACTGGCCCGAAACAAACGTAGGAGCGAGCGCAGCTCGCGATGCGCCGCGCGGGCGGCGCTCGATCTCACAGGCACTGCAAAGGTGATGGCGGACACATCTCATAGCCAACGCCCTCTCAAAACAGCCCCCCCTACAACAGCAACAACCAAACCCCAAAAACAAAACGGGGAGGCCTGACGGCCTCCCCGCTTTGCTTACCCCACCTTAAAGGCTAGGGAATGCAAACTGCGACGCTTCATGGCTGGCCCGCTGTGGCCAACGCTGGGTAATTGCCTTGCGACGGGTATAGAAGCGCACACCATCCGGACCATAGGCATGCAGGTCACCAAACAGAGAACGCTTCCAGCCACCAAAGCTGTGGTAAGCCACCGGCACCGGCAGCGGTACGTTAACACCCACCATACCCACCTCGATCTCGTCGCAGAACAGACGGGCCGCTTCACCGTCACGGGTAAAGATGCAGGTACCGTTGCCATACTCGTGATCGTTGATCAGCTGCATGGCCTGCTCCAGGCTATTCACCCGGACCACGCACAGCACCGGGCCAAAGATCTCCTCTTTATAGATGCGCATCTCCGGGGTCACCTTGTCGAACAGGGTGCCACCCACGAAGTAACCATCTTCATTACCTGCCACACGGAAGCCACGGCCATCCACCACCAGCTTGGCGCCAGCAGCAACACCGTCATCGATGTAACCCACGACCTTGTCACGCGCTGCCGCGGTCACCAGCGGGCCCATGTCCAGGCCGCACGAGGTGCCGGCACCAATCTTCAGCGCCTTGATCTGTGGCTCCAGCTTGGCAATCAGGGCATCGGCCACTTGGTCGCCCACGCACACGGCTACCGAAATGGCCATGCAACGCTCGCCACACGAACCGTAAGCCGCGCCCATCAGGGCACTGACTGCGTTGTCCAGGTCGGCATCCGGCATCAGCACCGCGTGGTTCTTCGCGCCCCCCAAGGCTTGTACACGCTTGCCACGCTTGGTGCCTTCGGCATAGATGTACTCGGCGATCGGGGTAGAACCCACGAAGCTCAGTGCTTTCACTTCCGGTGCTTCAATCAGCGCATCCACCGCTTCCTTGTCACCGTGCACCACGTTGAGGATGCCCTTCGGCAGCCCGGCTTCCAGCAGCAACTGGGCAATGTACAAGGTCGAGCTCGGGTCACGCTCGGAAGGCTTAAGGATGAATGCGTTGCCGCAGGCGATGGCCAGTGGGTACATCCACAGCGGCACCATGGCTGGGAAGTTGAATGGGGTGATACCGGCAACCACGCCCAGCGGCTGGAAGTCGGACCAGGCGTCGATGTTCGGACCGACGTTGCGGCTGTACTCACCCTTCAGCACTTCTGGGGCTGCACACGCGAACTCGACGTTCTCGATACCACGCTTCAGTTCGCCGGCGGCGTCTTCCAGGGTCTTGCCATGCTCTTCGCTGATCATCTGCGAAATCTTGGCTTCGTTCTGCTCCAGCAGTTGCTTGAAGCGGAACATCACCTGGGCACGCTTGGCCGGTGGGGTGTTGCGCCAGGCCGGGAAGGCAGCCTTGGCGGAATCGATCGCTTCCTGAACAGTTGCGCGGCTGGCCAGTTCGACCTTGCGAACGGCCTGGCCAGTGGACGGGTTGAAGACATCGGCGGTGCGCTCACCTTTGGTAACCAGTTCGCCGTGAATCAGGTGCTGAACAATGCTCATGCAAAACTCCAGATAAACATAGGAGAGCCAGGCGCCCGCAGCGGGCATGCGCCTGGCATCAAAATCGGAAAGATCAGTCGATCAGGTTCAGGGTTTCGCCTACCGCATCGAACAGGCGATCCAGTTCCTGCGGCTTGGTATTGAAGGTTGGGCCGAACTGCAGGGTGTCGCCACCAAAGCGTACATAGAAGCCAGCTTTCCACAGCTTCATGGCCGCTTCGTATGGGCGAACGATGGCGTCACCGTCACGGGCGGCGATCTGGATGGCGCCGGCCAGGCCGTAGTTGCGGATATCGACGATATTCTTGGTGCCCTTCACGCCGTGCAGCAGCTTCTCGAAATGCGGCGCCAGTTCAGCAGCAGACTGCACCAGGTTTTCCTTCTGCAGCAGGTCCAGCGCGGCGATACCGGCGGCACAGGCTACCGGGTGCGCCGAGTAGGTGTAGCCGTGTGGGAATTCCACGGCGTATTCCGGGGTCGGCTGATTCATGAACGTCTGGTAGATCTCGCTGCTGGCAATCACTGCGCCCATCGGGATGGCGCCGTTGGTCACCTGCTTGGCGATGCACATCAGGTCCGGGGTAACGCCGAAGGCTTCCGAGCCGGTCATCGCGCCCATGCGGCCGAAGCCAGTGATCACTTCATCGAAGATCAGCAGAATGTTGTGCTGGGTGCAGATTTCACGCAGACGCTTCAGGTAACCCTTCGGCGGCGGCAGCACACCGGCCGAACCGGCCAGCGGCTCGACGATGACTGCTGCGATGTTGGAGGCATCGTGCAGCTCGATCAGCTTGAGCATTTCGTCAGCCAGAGCGATACCGCCCTCTTCCGGCAAGCCTTTGGAGAAGGCGTTCACCGGCAATACAGTGTGAGGCAGGTGGTCGACGTCCAGCAGCTGACCAAACATCTTGCGGTTACCGTTGACGCCACCCAGGCTGGTACCCGCGATGTTCACGCCATGGTAACCACGGGCACGGCCGATGATCTTGGTCTTGGTGGCCTGGCCTTTCAGGCGCCAGTAGGCACGCACCATCTTCAATGCGGTGTCGGCGCATTCGGAACCGGAGTTGGTATAAAAGACGTGATTCAGATTGCCCGGAACCAGCTCGGCGATCTTTTCCGCCAGCTGGAACGACAGCGGGTGGCCGAACTGGAATGCTGGGGAATAGTCCAGCGTACTCAATTGGCGGGTCACCGCGTCAGCGATTTCCTTGCGAGTGTGCCCTGCGCCGCAGGTCCACAGGCCGGACAGGGCGTCGAAGATCTTGCGCCCGTGGTCATCGACCAGGTAGTTGCCTTCGGCCGCCACGATCAGGCGAGGGTCGCGCTGGAAGTTGCGGTTGGCGGTGTAGGGCATCCAGTGGGCGTCCAGCTTGAGCTGGCTGGCGATACCGGCAGGGGCGGTTTCGGGCATGTTCATCGGCGGTTCCTCGGAAGACGATTAGGCAACGATGTATCTTGTTGCAGCTAAATTGGCACGGCGATAGAGTCAGAAAAAGCCTACATTTCTAATCTTCAGACAGGCCGAGACTAAACTAATGAGCCGACGACCCGATCCACTCGCCCAAGTCAGCGACTTCGACATCCGCCTGCTGAAGATCTACCGCAGCGTCGTCGAGTGCGGTGGCTTCTCGGCTGCCGAGAACGTACTGGGCATTGGGCGCTCGGCCATCAGCCAGCAGATGAACGACCTTGAGCAACGCCTCGGCCTGCGCCTGTGTCAGCGCGGACGCGCCGGTTTCTCGCTGACTGAGGAAGGCCGCGAGGTCTACCATTCAGCCCTGCAACTGCTCAGCGCGCTGGAAAGCTTCCGCACCGAGGTCAACGGCCTGCACCAGCATTTGCGCGGCGAGCTGAACATTGGTCTGACCGACAACCTGGTGACCTTGCCGCACATGCGTATCACCCATGCCCTGGCGGAACTCAAGGACCGCGGCCCTGATGTGCGCATCCAGATCCGTATGATCGCCCCCAGCCAGGTCGAGCACGGCGTGCTCGATGGCAGCCTTCACGTTGGCGTCGTACCCCAGACCAGCCCGCTTTCGGGGCTTGAGTACCAACCGTTGTACAGCGAACGCTCGCTGCTGTACTGCGCCGTCGGCCACCCGCTGTTCTATGCCGATGACCAGCAGATAGACGACGACCGCCTCAATAGCCAGGAAGCCATCACCCCCACCTTCCGTCTACCCGCCGAAATCCAGGCGCATTACCAGGCGCTGAATTGCACCGCCAGTGCTTCTGACCGCGAGGGCATGGCGTTTCTGATCCTCACCGGGCGTTACATCGGCTATCTGCCCGACCACTACGCCATGTTCTGGGTACAACAAGGCCGTTTGCGTGCGCTCAAGCCCAAGGAGCGTTTTTATGACCTGAGCCTGAGCTGGGTTACCCGCAAAGGCCGGCGCCCCAACCTGGTGCTGGAAAGCTTCCTCGAAAGCCTGGCTGCGACACGTTGATGCCAGTCTGTGCCGCAAACGCTTGTCACTTCGGCACAGGCAGGTAATCTTGTCCCACAGCCGCAGCCACTGCCTCGTACGGAATCGCCCATGACCCTAGAAGTCCCTGCGCATCGCCTCTCCGCCTCGGGCAAGCCCGCGGGCCGTATCCGCCAGAAGAACGAACAGGCCATTATCCAGGCCGCCGAAGATGAATTCGCCCGCCATGGTTTCAAGGGCACCAGCATGAACACCATCGCGCTCAAGGCGGGGTTGCCCAAGGCCAACCTGCATTACTACTTCACCAACAAGCTGGGCCTGTACATCGCCGTGCTCAGCAATATCATCGAGTTGTGGGACAGCACCTTCAACGCCTTGAGCGTCGATGACGACCCCGGTGAAGCCCTGAGCCAGTACATCCGCACCAAGATGGAGTTCTCCCGGCGCAACCCGCAAGCTTCGCGCATTTTCGCCATGGAAGTGATCAGCGGTGGCACCTGCCTGACCGAATACTTCAGCGCCGATTACCGCGAATGGTTCCGCGGCCGTGCTGCGGTCTTCCAGGCCTGGATCGAAGCAGGCAAAATGGACCCGGTCGACCCGGTGCACCTGATCTTCCTGCTCTGGGGCAGCACCCAGCACTATGCAGACTTCGCCACCCAGATTTGCCAGGTGACTGGCCGCAGCCGCCTGACCAAGCAGGACATGGAAGACGCGAGCAACAACCTTATCCACATCATTTTGAAGGGCTGCGGCATCAAGCCGGCTGCCTGACCGTCCTTTATGCCTTCTACCCTGCTCGACCTCTGCGAATACCGCGAGGAAATCCGCAAAAGCCGCTTCATCACCCTCGCCGGGCCAATCAGCAGTGCCGCCGAAGCGATGAGTTTCATCGAACGTCATAGCGACCTGGCCGCAACCCACAACTGCTGGGCCTGGAAACTCGGCGCGCAGTACCGCAGCAGCGACGATGGCGAACCCGGCGGCACCGCTGGGCGGCCGATCCTGGCGGCCATCGAAGCGCAGAACTGCGACCAGGTGGTGGTGCTGGTGATCCGCTGGTACGGCGGCATCCAGCTGGGTACCGGCGGCCTGGCCAGGGCCTATGGCGGCGGCGCCAACAAGTGCCTGCAACAGGCGCCCAAGCGCCTGCTGGTACAGCGCAGCAATTTCAGCTGCAGCTGCAGTTTCAGCGAGCTGGCGCTGGTGAAGCTGCGCCTGGCCGAGGTTGACGGCCTGGTCCTGGATGAACAGTTCACCGCCAATGGCGTTAACCTGCTGATTGCCCTCGGTGACGCCCACCTGGCGCCATTGCAACAGCAACTGGCGGATTTGAGCCGCGGACGTATTTTGCTCGAAGCACGCTGAACATTGCCCACAACAACTGTGGGCCTGCCTGTGGATAAGCTTGGGGCATTCTCTTGCAGGCTAGTGATTTCAAGGCCTTCAGGGCTTTGATCATATTTTGATCACGATTTGATGACCGCCGTAAACTGCTGAATGCGCGCGACTTATCCCCAGCGAGCCTCCCATCCAAGCCGCACCCCGCTTGCTCACCTTGCACACAATAACTGTGGACCAGCTTGTGGATAACCCGTGCGCCAACAGGCGAAGCGCCCGGCCCCGCAAGGCCCGGACATAACTGATCATTTTTTGACCACAAGCAAACCAGGCACGCGTATCCGCCGTGACGTATGCTCAATTCCTTTCTCCTACACCGATAAAGGAATGTTCCTATGGCCAATTCAAGAACTGCCCTCATCATCGGCGCCTCGCGCGGGCTTGGCCTGGGCTTGGTACAACGCCTGCACGAAGACGGTTGGCACATCACTGCCACCGTCCGTAACCCGCAGCAGCCCGGCGCCCTGGCGAACGTGCCCGGCGTGCGTATCGAGCAGCTGGAAATGAACGACACCGTTCAGCTCGACAGCCTGAAGCAACGCCTGCAAGGCCAGGTGTTCGACCTGATATTCGTCAACGCCGGGGTCATGGGCCCCTTGCCGCAAGACCTGGAGGCCGTAAGCAACAGCGACATTGGCGATCTGTTCATGACCAATGCCGTAGCGCCGATACGCGTGGCTCGCCGCCTGGTGGGTCAAATACGTGAAGGCAGTGGTGTGCTGGCCTTCATGAGCTCGATCCTGGGAAGCGTTACCATCCCCGACGGTGGCGAAATCTGCCTGTACAAGGCCAGCAAGGCGGCACTGAACTCGATGATCAACAGCTTCTTCGTTGAGCAGCAGCGCCCGGACCTGTGCGTGCTGGCCATGCACCCAGGCTGGGTGAAAACCGACATGGGTGGCGAAAACGCCGATATCGATGTGCTCACCAGCACCCGAGGCATGATCGAACAGATCAAGGCCCAAAGCGGCAACGGCGGCCTGCGTTTCATCAACTACAAGGGCGAACCCTTGGTCTGGTGATTCACCAGGTCGCAGCCCGGCTGGGCGCATTGCCCGGCCGGCCCCTGTAGAATGGCCGCAACCGTACCTGATTGAGATGAACCACTATGTATGACTGGTTGAACGCCCTGCCCAAGGCCGAACTGCACCTGCACCTGGAAGGCTCACTGGAGCCCGAGTTGCTGTTCGCCCTGGCCGAGCGCAACAAGATCGCCTTGCCCTGGGCCGATGTGGAAACCTTGCGCGGTGCCTATGCCTTCAACAACCTGCAGGAGTTCCTCGACCTGTACTACCAGGGCGCCGACGTGCTGCGCACCGAGCAGGACTTCTATGACCTGACCTGGGCCTACCTGCAACGCTGCAAAGCCCAGAACGTGATCCACACTGAACCCTTCTTCGACCCACAGACCCATACCGACCGTGGCATTGCTTTCGAAGTGGTGCTCAACGGCATCAGCCAGGCGCTCAAGGATGGTCGCGAACAACTGGGCATCAGCAGCGGCCTGATCCTCAGCTTCCTGCGCCACCTCAGCGAGGATGAAGCGCAAAAGACCCTCGATCAGGCCTTGCCGTTCCGCGATGCCTTCATTGCCGTTGGCCTGGACAGCTCGGAGATGGGCCACCCGCCAAGCAAGTTCCAGCGTGTGTTCGACCGCGCCCGCAGCGAAGGCTTCGTCGCCGTTGCCCACGCTGGCGAAGAAGGCCCACCCGAGTACATCTGGGAAGCCCTCGACCTGCTGAAGATCAAACGTATCGACCATGGCGTACGTGCCATTGAGGACGAGCGCCTGATGCAGCGCATCATCGACGAGCAGATCCCGCTCACGGTGTGCCCGCTGTCCAACACCAAGCTCTGCGTGTTCGAGCACATGAGCCAGCACAACATCCTCGACATGCTCGAGCGTGGTGTGAAAGTCACGGTCAACTCGGACGACCCGGCCTACTTCGGTGGCTATGTCACGGAGAACTTCCACGCCCTGCACACCCACTTGGGCATGACCGAGGACCAGGCACGTCGCCTGGCGCAGAACAGCCTGGATGCACGGCTGGTCTGAGTAGCATGAAGACGTTGCGCTCAACCGACCTGCAACGTCGCCACGCGGGCGATGCGATTGATCTGCTGGATACCCAGCGCCGAAATATGCAATGCCCGCGTGTCCTCTAACTCGCGCATCCAGCCAGATTGCAGGAACAACCTGAACAAGGCCTGGCCAAGTACGCCCCCCAGGTGAGGGCCCTGGTCATTCCACTCGGTGCAGCGGCAGATCACGCAACCTCGTTGCTGGTGTGGCGCCAAGGCATCGATGTATACCCCGACCAAGGCCAACTGCGCCCGCCCCTCGTCACTGACCATCAACTGCCGACCGCTGCCTTCCAGCCAGCCGGCCACCACCATGCGATGATATAGCTCACTGGCCAACTCCCCACCCAGATGATCGCCACAACGGCGCGCCCGGCGCATCGACATGGGCAGTGACGATACTGGCGCTTCGGCACGCTCTCCCCTGGCGCTTTCCAGCTGCACGCTGGCCAAGGCTTCTACCGCCGCTCCGACCTGCGGGGTTGCCAGGCAAAAGTAGCGTTTGCGGCCCCTGGCTTCATGCTTGAGCAAGCCGGCCGACGACAGCAACGAAAGGTGTGCGCAGGCGGACGATGAAGTCAGGCCAGTCATTATCGCGAGTTCATTGGCCAATCTAGGTGTGCCATCGATCAATGCCCACAACATGGCACTGCGCTTGGGATCGGCCATCAGGCTGGCGATCTGGCTGATACTGCTGGCTGCGTTCATGTCCTTGTAACTCCCTGCAATTTCACGGTGGGGATGCGATGGCCAACCCTGCCAGGGAAGCGCCTCTCGCTGGCACTGGCCTGGTTCGCCAGTATAAGCCGCAGAAAAACGCCGGTCAGACGACCACGTGCCACCCTACCCAAGATGAAAAACCACTGGGTATATCTACCCATGGCAAGCAGCAAAGCGGCTTCGAAAAACTCCTCGGCACCAAGTCAGCCAAGGCACCGGTACGCCCACACCGCCACGCTGAAACATCTTGATGAAAACAAACTTGCAGCCATTTCAGATGTGGCCCACAGCAACCTTCCACAAATAGCGCAAAACAAAGCGAAGGTTCTGGGGCTTTACAGGCATTGGGCCCAAAGCAGGAAACACCGCCAGGGAAATGCACACACTTACCGTCAGTCAGGACGCTGAAGCCGTGTCATGGCAGGCTGGCGGGCCAGCGCTACACTTGATCGGCTCCCCTTCCTGGAGGTATGCCGCGATGAAAATTATCGTAAGTGCGTCGAGCCGAAACCCCGCCTGCCCTTGGCAGGTCCAGCTTGATCAGCATGTGGTCAGTTTCCGCAGCGAAGCCGAGGCACGTGCCTTCGTCGCCACGCTGGAAACCCGGCTGCAGGCACCTCATCCGCTTATGCGGGAGCCCTGGCCTGCAAACGCCGGGTCAACAGCGCGACACTGACCACCAGCGCCCCGCACAGGCTGATCACGATTGCCATTGGCACTGCACTGCCATCATGCAGCAGCCCGACCAGTGCCGCCGCGCCCGCAGCTACGCTGAACTGCACACAGCCCATCAGTGCCGAGGCGCTGCCGGCGCGCGCGCCCTGTCCACTCATGGCGCAGGCCGAAGCATTGGGAATGATGCAACCAAGGCTGGCGATACAGATGAACAGCGGCACCAGTAGCGGCCACAACTGCGCAGGGCGCAAGGCCGCCACGCCCAGCAGCACCAGGCCCGCAACCAGATACAGCCACACCGCGCGCCCCAGCAGGAAGGCCGGTCCGCGTTTGGCCAGCAGGCGGGCGTTCACCTGCGCCACCAGAATAAAACCTGCGGCGTTGGTGCCGAACAGCCAGCCGTAGTGCTCAGCGGGCACGCCATACAGTTTGATGAACACGAAAGGCGAACCGGCGATATAGGCAAACATGCCGGCAATGGCGATACCACCGGTCAGGGCATGGCCGAGGAAAACCCGGTCAGCCAGCAGCCGCAGGTACTGGCGCAAGGCGCCAGACAGCGGCTGACGCGGTATATGCTCAGGCAGGCTTTCCGGCAGGCCCAGGCTTACCGCCAGCAGGCAGCCGGCACTGAACAAGCTCAGAGCGAGGAAGATCGACTGCCAGCCGGCCAGATTCACCAGCACCCCACCCAGCATCGGTGCCAGGATCGGCGCGAGGCCCATGACCAGCATCAGTTGCGAAAACACTTTGGCTGACGCTACCGGATCGCACTTGTCGCTGACGATGGCCCGCGAAAGCACCATACCGGCACAACCACCCAGTGCCTGGATGAAACGCGCCACCACCAAGGTATCGAGGTTGGGGGCGTAGGCACAGGCCAGTGATGCCAAGGTGAACAGCGTAACGCCGAACATCAGCGGTTTGCGGCGGCCAAAACGGTCGGCAACCGGCCCATAGGCCAGCTGCCCGATAGACAGGCCCAGGAAGTAGGCGGCCAACGTGGCCTGGACGTGTTTTTCATCGGTGGCGAACGCTTGCGCCATGGCCGGGAAGGCTGGCAGGTAGAAGTCGATCGCCAAGGGCCCGAACGCACTGAGTGCGCCCAGGATGAGCACCATTCGCAGGTTCATCAGGAATCCATAGCAGGCTAAGCAAGTGACTGATTCTACCTGCTGTGGACCCTATCGATGTGAAAACATTTGCAACACTGTTACCTCCGGCGGGAGCAATCAGGTCTTCAGGCGAGTTCGGCCTGATACCCCTCATCCCGAATCGCAGTGAGAATCTGCTCCTGCGCCAACTCGCTCTGCACACGCACCTGTTTGCCCGCCAGATCAACTTCCACCCTGGCTGCCGCATCCTGCTCCTGCACCGCGCGGGTCACGGCTTTCACACAATGGCCGCAGGTCATGCCTTGTACATTGAACACTTGCATAGGGGTTGCCTCCTTCAGGTTTTCCACAAGTCTCAAGCTTGCCATCAGGGCAAGGTCAAGCCCTCCCTGCAACACCCGGGGTGGAAATCCGCGTCCGCGTCGGCCAAGCTGCGCCTTTGACGATCAGGCAAGCAGGAGATTTTTCATGTTCAGGGCAGCATTGGGCGTCGTCGGGCTATTGGGCGCGCTGGCTGTGGTGCCACCGGCCTTCGCCGAGGGCAACTCAGCCTACAGCGTACTGATCATTTCCCGGGAGCGCCTGGAAGTGGCCACCAATTGCGAAATCGGCGTGTACCTCAACGACCAGCTTTCCGGGCGCGTTTTCCAGGAGCAGTCCACCTCGTTCAACCTGCCGCCTGGCCCGGTGGATGTGCGTCTGCGCCTGCTACCTGGGCAAATGCCGGGTTGCGCAGCAGGTATAGAGGACCAGCGCAGCACGCGGTTGAATCTGCAGGCGGGCCAGATCAACAAATACCGCATCGCCATGGGGCAATATGGGCTGGAGTTGAAACGAGCCGACCTGGGCTATTGACCTTGCCTGCGTGGCAAGGTTGATGCTGGAGGCCTGTCCAAGGAGGAGAGCCATGCCCGCATCCACCACATACGACCTGCCGATCTCCGGCATGACCTGCGCCAGCTGTGCTGGCCGGGTCGAGCGCGCCCTGCGCAAGGTCACCGGCGCTGAACAGGTCAGCGTAAACCTCACCACTGAAAAAGCCCGGGTTGTAGCCCCGCCTGCCAGCCTGCCAGCGTTGGTCGAAGCCGTGCGCGAGGCCGGTTACGGGGTACCAACCCGCACCCTCGAACTGCAGATAGGCGGCATGACCTGTGCCAGTTGTGTCGGCCGAGTAGAGCGCGCCCTGGGCAAATTGGCCGGGGTCAAGCAGGTCAGCGTCAACTTGGCCAGCGAACGCGCGCACCTCGAAGTGCTTGCGGCCCTGGATGACAACCTGCTGATCGACGCTGTGCAAAAGGCAGGCTACAGCGCCAGCCTGCCACAATCGACCAAGGACGACCAAAGCGCTGTCCAGCGACGCCTGCGCAACGAGCGCCTGGCAGTTGGTGCAGCCTTGCTGTTGGCCCTGCCGCTGGTATTACCCATGCTGGTACAACCGTTCGGCTTGCACTGGATGCTACCCGCCTGGGCGCAGTTCCTGCTGGCCACCCCCGTGCAGTTCATTCTCGGTGCCCGCTTCTACATTGCAGCCTGGAAGGCCGTGCGCGCCGGTGCCGGCAACATGGACCTGCTGGTGGCCCTGGGCACCAGCGCTGGCTATGGCCTGAGCCTGTACCAATGGGCACAGGCTCCCGCCGGCATGGCCCCGCACCTGTACTTTGAAGCCTCGGCCGTGGTTATTGCCCTGGTATTGCTGGGCAAGTACCTGGAAAGCCGCGCCAAACGCCAAACCGCCAGTGCCATCCGCGCCCTCGAAGCCCTGCGCCCGGAACGCGCCGTGCGTGTGGTCGACGGCCTGGAGGAGGACGTGGCGATCGCCCAGTTGCGCTTGGGCGACCTGGTACTGGTCAAGCCCGGCGAGCGCTTCCCGGTCGACGGCGTGGTCGAAGACGGCAGCAGCCACGCCGATGAGGCCCTGATCAGCGGCGAGAGCCTGCCAGTGCCCAAGCAACCCGGCGACAGCGTCACCGGTGGCGCCATCAATGGCGAAGGCCGGCTGCTGGTGCGTACCCAGGCGCTGGGCACCGAGACCGTGCTGGCGCGCATCATCCGCCTGGTGGAAGACGCACAGGCCGCCAAAGCGCCGATCCAGAAGCTGGTCGACCGTGTCAGCCAGGTGTTCGTCCCCGCTGTGCTGGTACTGGCCCTGATCACCCTGATTGGCTGGTGGCTGGCGGGGACACCGCTGGAAACCGCGCTGATCAACGCCGTCGCCGTGCTGGTCATTGCCTGTCCCTGCGCCCTCGGCCTGGCCACGCCCGCCGCGATCATGGCCGGCACCGGGGTCGCCGCCCGCCACGGCATCCTGATCAAGGATGCCGAAGCCCTGGAGCGTGCCCATGCGGTCAACCGCGTCGTGTTCGACAAAACCGGCACCCTCACCTCCGGCAGCCCGCGGGTGGTTCACAGTCAGGCGCTGGACGGCAACAGTGCCGACCTGCACCGCCTGGCCGGCGCCCTGCAACGCGGGAGTGAACACCTGCTGGCCAAGGCGGTGCTGGTGGCCTGTGCAGAGCAAGGGCTGGACGTGCCAACCGTTGCCGACAGCCAGTCGCTGACCGGGCGCGGCATTGCCGGTCGCGTTGAAGGCCGTGAACTGGCGCTGGGCAACCGCCGACTGCTTGACGAAAGCGGCCTGCAGCCCGGCGAATTGGCCGCCCAGGCCCAGGCCTGGGAAGCCGAAGGACGCACACTGTCGTGGTTGATCGAACGCGGTACGCAAGCAAGAGTGGTGGGCCTGTTCGCCTTTGGTGACAGCCTCAAGCCCGGCGCCGCGCAGGCCATCGCCACCCTGCACGCCCAACACATCAGCAGCCACCTGCTGACCGGTGACAACCGTGGCAGCGCCAGAGTGGTTGCCGAGGCCCTGGGCATCGACGATGTGCATGCCGAAGTGCTACCGGCCGACAAGGCCGCAACCGTGACCGCGCTCAGGCAGGATGGTGTGGTCGCCATGGTTGGCGATGGCATCAACGATGCACCGGCGTTGGCCGCGGCCGACATCGGCATTGCCATGGGTGGCGGTACCGACGTGGCCATGCAGGCCGCCGGCATCACCCTGATGCGTGGCGACCCGCGCCTGGTGCCCGCCGCGCTGGAAATCAGCCGCAAGACCTACGCGAAGATCCGCCAGAACCTGTTCTGGGCATTCATCTACAACCTGATCGGCATCCCGCTGGCCGCGCTGGGTTACCTCAACCCGGTACTGGCGGGTGCTGCCATGGCCATGTCCAGCGTCAGCGTCGTCAGCAACGCACTGTGGCTCAAAACGTGGAAACCCACCAGCAGTACCCAGGAGGCGCCATGAATATCGGTCAGGCCGCCCGCCGCAGCGGGCTCAGCACCAAGATGATCCGATACTACGAATCCATCGGCCTGCTCAAACCGGCCACACGCAGCGACAGCGGCTACCGGCTGTACCAGGCGGAGGACTTGCACAACCTGGCCTTCATCAAACGCTCCCGCGATCTGGGCTTTTCCCTTGAGGAGGTCGGCAAGTTACTGACCTTGTGGCAGGACCGCCAACGTGCGAGCGCCGATGTGAAGGCGCTCGCCATGCAGCACATCGATGAACTGAACCGGCGCATCGAGGAACTGGTGAGCCTGCGCGACACCCTCGGCGAACTGGTTTCGCATTGCCAGGGCGACGATCGCCCGGACTGCCCGATCCTCAAAGACCTGGCCAATGGCGCTCCTGGCAACTGCTGTCACTGAGCTGCCACGAGCTTTTGGTATGCCATAAATGTCCAAACACGACCGAATAGTCACCAACCACGACTTTATCCAATAAATACAGGCGTTTTGGCTTCATTAAACCCGGATGCTGCCGATGTAGTTGCTACCTGCCTCGTGTGTCAAAAATAAAAGTTCCGGGAGCGTCGATGAACATCAAACAGAAACTGACCTGGGCATTCGCGGTCATCGCCGGCTTGCCCATCGTTCTCGTGGCCACCTTGGTGGTCATCAACCTGCGCGGCGAAGCCCGCGATGGATTCCTCGACAGCAGCAGCCGGGAAATCCGCCAGGTCAGCAACGCGATGAACATCTTCTTCCAGGGGATCAACCAGAACGTCGAGTACATGGCTTCCCAGCCAATGGTCGCCGCCACGGGTAGCGAGCTGAACAAATACATGAGCGCAAACCCGTCCTACGAACTGGGCGAGCAGGCCAGCAAAATACTCGATTTCATGACCCGCCTGGCCAACTCACATCCCGCCTACGCCTACCTGTCCTACGGGGTGAGTGACGGCGGCTACACTGGGTGGCCGGCCGGCCAGAAGTTTGTCAATTATGACCCACGCACGCGCCCCTGGTACCAACTTGCCATGGCCAACCCTGGCAAGACGTTGCGCACCGGCGCCTACTACTGGGCCGCCGACGATGCGGTGCTGGTCAGCACCGTGCGCACCGTGGCCAACCAGCTGGGCAACCCCGGCGGCGTGGTCAACATCGACGTGTCGCTCAAAGGCCTGACCGAGATCGTCAAGCAGATCAAACTGGGCGAAAGCGGCTACCTGATGCTGGTGGAAAGCAACGGCAACGTGATGGTCGACCCACGCGACGCCGCCCACAACTTCAAGCAGCTGGGAAGCTTTGGCGACGGTTACGCCAAGCTGGCCAAAGCCGGCAAAGGCCTGGTCGAGGTCGAACTCAATGGCGTGCACTACATGGCCAACGTCTACCCCGACCAGCAACTGGGCTGGACCTTCATCGGCCTGATCGAACAAAGCGAAGTGATGCAGACCACCACCCGGCTCACTTGGCTGATCGGCGTCATCGCTGTCGTGTTGGCCGCACTGTTCGCGGTGGTCGGTGCGGCCTTTGCCAAGCTGATCGTGCGCCCGATCAACAGTGTCACCAATGGCCTGGAAGACATTGCCCAAGGTGAGGGTGACCTGACCCGCAACCTGGAAATCCGCGGCCGCGACGAAACCGCCCAACTGGCCAGCTGGTTCAACCAGTTCCTCGGTGCCATTCGCAGCCTGATCCAGCATATCGGCGCTGCTGCCAGCAAGATCCTCAGCACGTCCAGCAGCTCGACCCGCGTCTCCAGCGACATGGCCGAGGCGGCCGGCCGCCAGCGCGAAGCCGTGGACATGGTTTCCACTGCTTTCCACGAAATGGTCGCCACCGCCAATGAAGTGGCACGCTCCTGCAGCCAGGCGGCGCAGTCGGCCGACAGCGGCCAGCAGCAGGCCCGCGAAGGCCAGCAGCAGATCGATGCGGCGGTACACAGCGTTGATCGCCTGAGCCAGGAAATCGAGCAATCGGCGCAGTCTATCCAGCAGCTGGAGCGTGACAGCAACGCCATTCAGTCGATCCTCGGCACCATCCGTTCGATTGCCGAACAAACCAACCTGCTGGCCCTCAACGCCGCCATCGAGGCGGCCCGTGCCGGTGAGCAGGGCCGTGGCTTTGCCGTGGTGGCCGACGAAGTGCGGGCGCTGGCCAAGCGTACTGCCGACTCCACCGCCGAAATCGACGGTTTGCTGGGCAACCTGGCCAGCCGTACCGCCGAAGTGGCCGAGCAGATGCACGCCAGCCTGGAAGTTTCGCAGCAGTCGGTGAGCCGTATTGGCCTGGCCCGCGACAGCTTCGGGCAGATCCGTGAGTCGGTGGACGTCATCCGCGACATGAATACCCAAATTGCTACGGCGGCCGAAGAACAGCATCAGGTGGCCGAGGACATCAACCGGCACATCAGCCAGATTCACGGGGATGCGCAGTTGGTGGCCGAGCTGGCCCAGGCAGCGCGCCAGGACTCCGAGAGCCTGGCCGGGCTGTCCAATGAGCTGGATACGCTGGTGCGCAGGTTCCGCACCTGATGTATCTGCCTGTGCCGGCCCTTTCGCGGCTAACCCCGCGAAAGGGCCGGCACAGGCCACCGAAAATCAGAGCTTCAATTCCCCCGGTGTCGCGCCAAACAGCTGCTTGAACGCCGCAATGTAGGCCGACGTGGAGTCATACCCACACCCCAGCGCCGCCTCGGTCACATTCTCCCCCGCCTCCAGCAACGCCAGCGAAGACAACAGCCGCATGCGCTGGCGCCAATTACGAAAGCTCAACCCGGTTTCCCGTTGAAACAGCCGCATCAGCGTCTTCTCCGAACACCCCAGCTCCCGCGCCCATTGCTGCAAGGTCTGCGACTGATCTGGTGCAGCGATCAAGCCATTGCACAGCGCCAGCAAACCAGGGTGGCGGGGCAACGGCAGCGAAAAACCGACTTCCGGCAAGGTGCGCAACTGGTCGAGCAGCACCGCCACCAGACGCGCCTCGGAGCTGTCGTCTTCTGGGTAATCCGCCGGGAACAGGCAGAACTGCTTGATCAGCTCGCGCGCCAGCGGCGTCACTTCCAGAACCCGGCATTGTTCCGGCGCCCATGGGCAGGCATCGCGGCGCACATACAGGCTGCGCATCTCGGCTTGCATCGAGGTGACCACTTCATGCTCGGCATCGGCAGGGATCCATACCCCCCACTGCGGAGGGGCAAAGTAACTGCCGTCGCGTGTGTACACGCCAAGTACGCCGCTGATGGCATAGGAGAACTGTACCCAGTCGTGCTGGTGGCGAGTGGTCCAGGAGCCGGCGCCAAGGCTTTCGGCACGGGCGTAGAGCGGTCTGGGCAGGTGTTCCAGCGCGGGGATGGCGCGGGGGTGTCCGATGATCGGCATGGTTTCTTCTTTTAGTTCTGACCAGACAAGCCTAACAGCTGGATCATGATCAAGGCACTCGCCGCCTCTGCAGTTACCCTGGAGGGGCTTCAGCGCTCGACGATAACGGTCACCCCCTGCCCGCCTGCCGCACAGATCGAAATCAGCCCGCGCCCCTTACCCGCCGTCGCCAGCAGCTTGGCCAGGCAGGCCAATATCCGCCCACCGGTTGCCGCAAACGGGTGCCCGGCCGCCAGCGAACTGCCCTTGACATTGAGTTTGCTGCGGTCGATCGCGCCAAGCGGCGCCTCCAGGCCCAACCGTTCACGGCAGTAATCGGCATCCTCCCAGGCCTTGAGCGTGCACAGCACCTGGGCAGCAAAGGCTTCGTGGATTTCGTAGTAGTCAAAGTCCTGAAGCGTCAGGCCATTGCGTGCCAGCAAGCGCGGCACGGCATACACCGGCGCCATCAATAACCCTTCGCGCCCCGTGACAAAATCCACCGCAGCGGTTTCGCCATCGACCAGATAGGCAAGCACCTGCAACCCCTGCTGCTGCGCCCACGCCTCGCTGCCCAACAGCACCAGCGAAGCACCATCGGTCAACGGCGTGGAATTACCCGCCGTCAATGTGCCTTGCCCGCTGCGGTCAAAGGCTGGTTTGAGCCTGGCCAACTGCTCAAGGCTCAGGTCGGGGCGCAGGTTGTTGTCCTGTGTCAGCGAAAGAAACGGCGTCAACAGGTCGTCCTGCCACCCCTCGGCATAGGCCGCTGCCAGCTTCTGGTGGCTGAGCAGCGCCAGTTCGTCCTGCTCGGCGCGGCCAACGCGCCAGGTGTGGGCCATGCGCTCGCAATGCTCGCCCATCGACAACCCCGTACGCGGCTCGCTATTGCGTGGTAGTTCGGGTTTCAGGTGATGAGGCCGCAGCTTGAGGAAGGGCTTTAACCGTTCGCCAAGGCTTTTGCCACGGTTGGCCTGCAGCAATATATGGCGCAAGCCTTCGTTGACGGCGATGGGCGCATCGGAGGTGCTATCGACACCGCCAGCAATACCGCAGTCGATCTGCCCCAGGGCAATCTTGTTGGCCACCAGCAGCGCAGCCTCCAGCCCGGTACCGCAGGCCTGCTGAATGTCATAGGCCGGGGTCTGCGGTGACAGGCGCGAACCCAACACGCACTCGCGGGTCAGGTTCATGTCGCGCGAGTGCTTGAGCACGGCACCGGCCACCACCTCGCCCAACCGCAGCCCGTGCAGGCAATAGCGTTCGATCAAGCCTTCAAGCGCGGCCGTGAGCATCGCCTGGTTGCTGGCCGTGGCGTAGGCGCCATTGGAGCGGGCGAAGGGGATCCGGTTGCCGCCTAGGATCGCGACCCGGCGAGTTGAACGCATGCGCTGGTTCCTCCTGAAACAATTTGATCGGTACAGCCTAGGTGTTTTTACCGCATTCGAACGACCCTGCCGCAAAGTTGGTCCACACTTTCAAGCTTGCCTTTCGGGAGACCCCTCATGAGCGATCGCTACCTCGGTTTTGCCAACTCCAATCTCGGCCGCCGCCTCGTGGATGCCCTTGGCCTGCCACGCCCGGCGCCACTGGAGCGCTGGCAGGCTGGCCGCCTGCGCCCGGTAGAAGGTGCCCTGATACTGGGTGGCGGGCCACTGGCGAAGCAGGTCGAAGCCATCGCCCCGCGCCTCACTGACGAGGTATACAGCTTCAATGCCGACAACCTGCAGGCTGAAGCCTGGGTGGCCGGCCTGGGGCCGAAAATCAAGGCCGTGGTATTCGATGCCAGTCACTTGTCCGACAGCGATGCACTGAAGCAGTTGCGTGAATTTTTCCAGCCGCTGCTACGCAGTCTGGCCCCATGCGCCCATGTACTGGTGCTGGGCCGTGCACCGGAAGGCCTCGACAACCCACTGGCCAGCGTTGCACAGCGTGCCCTTGAGGGCTTCAGCCGCTCACTGGCCAAGGAACTGCGCAACGGCGCCACTGCCCAGCTGTTGTATGTCGCCCCCGGTGCCGAAGATCAGCTGGAAGGCGCCCTGCGCTTCTTCCTCTCGCCAAAGAGTGCCTTCATCTCTGGCCAGGTTCTGCGCCTGCAAGCCTGCACCAGCCAGGTGGAAGACTGGACCCGCCCACTGGGCGGTCGCCGTGCGCTGGTCACGGGGGCTGCGCGCGGTATCGGCGCCGCCATTGCGGAAACCTTGGCACGGGACGGCGCCGATGTACTGCTGCTGGATGTACCGCAGGCCAGCCAGGACCTAGACGCCCTCGCTGCACGCCTCGGCGGCAAGGCACTGCCACTGGATATATGCGCTGGCGATGCGGCAACGCAACTGCTCGCGGCCCTGCCCGACGGCATCGATATTGTGGTGCACAACGCCGGTATCACTCGCGACAAGACGCTGGCCAACATGACTCCGGAATACTGGGACGCCGTGCTGGCCGTGAACCTCAAGGCACCGCAGGTGCTCACCCAGGCGCTGTATGACAATGGCGCGCTGGGGGAAAACGCGCGCATCACCCTGCTGGCCTCGGTCAGCGGCATTGCCGGCAACCGCGGGCAGGCCAACTATGCCGCGAGCAAGGCCGGGCTGATTGGCCTGGCCCAGGCCTGGGCGCCACGGCTCGCCGAGCGCGGTGGCAGCATCAACGCCATCGCTCCCGGTTTCATCGAAACCCACATGACTGCAGCCATGCCCATGGGCCTGCGCGAGGCAGGGCGGCGCTTGAGTTCGTTGGGCCAGGGTGGGCGCCCGCAGGACGTCGCCGAAGCCATTGCGTGGCTCAGCCAGCCAGGCTCCGGGTCGGTCAACGGCCAGGTGTTGCGGGTGTGCGGTCAGGCACTGATGGGAGCTTGAGCATGAGCCGACAATGGCACGATCTGCACAACCCGGCCGCCCGCACCAGCCTGTACCTGCGCGCAGCCAGCAAACGCACCATCAGCGGCGACCGGCTGCCGGACGATGGCCTGCGCTGTTTCATTCGGGTTCAGCCGGGCAACCTGGGGGCGTATCGAAGGCTTTGCCACTTTCCCGATGATGGTCGCCTGCCGGGGACTTATCCACATGTGATGGCGTTTGCCCTGCAATTGCAGTTGATGACTGCCGATGATTTCCCCTTTCCACTGCTTGGCCTGGTACACCTGCACAACCGCATCGAAGTGCTGCGCCCCCTTGGTGCTGTCGAAGGGCTACGTTTTGCGGTGCACGCGCACAACCTGCAGCGCCATGCCAAAGGTGGCACCTTCGACCTGGTCACCGAGGCTGAAGATGGCATCGGCCTGCTCTGGCGCGAGACCAGCCGCATGTTGGTGCGTGGCTTGACGCTGGAAGGCGAGGCAAGTGAGACCGCCGACACTGAGCCTGTTCCATTGCCCGAGGCCACCCGCTGGTATGCCGACAGTGATATCGGCCGGCGTTATGCCAAGGTGTGCGGGGATTACAACCCTATCCACCTCAGCGCGGTCAGTGCGCGGTTGTTCGGCTTCCCAAGGGCCATTGCCCATGGCATGTGGACCAAGGCCATGGCCTTGGCCGCGCTGCGCGGGCACCTGCCGCACAGTGGCTATGCCTTTGAGGTGGACTTCCGCAAGCCGGTAAGGTTGCCTTCGGAGGTGCTGCTCAGTGCCAGTGAAGCGGGCCCTTCGGGCCAACTGCGCCTGGATGGGCACGGGGGCGTGCTGCATATGGTCGGCCGTTGGGAGTACCTGTAGGCCGGGCCTGTCCTGGCGGTATACGCTTGCTTTGCATCGGGCCTGGGCAGAAGCTATGCAGCAATAGGAGACCCCCGATGAACCTGCAAGAAATCACCCAACGCCTGCATCAGATCCGCGATACCAACGACTGGCGCGGCTTCCACAGCCCGAAGAACCTGGCCATGGCCGCCAGCGTCGAAATGGCCGAGCTGGTAGAAATCTTCCAGTGGCTGAGCGAGGACGAATCGCGCCAACTGCCTGCCGACAAACTGGCCCACGCCGGCCAGGAAATCGGTGACGTGGTGCTCTACCTGTTGCTGCTGTGCAGCGAACTGGGTCTGGACATGGACCAAGTGGTGCGTGCCAAGCTGGCCGACAGCGAGAGGCGCTTCGCCCGATGAACGATCGTCATTTCGATGAGCTGGCCACCCGCTTTGCCGAAAAGATCTATGGCGGCGCCAAGGGCGCGATCCGCCTGGCGGTGTTGCAGGCCGACCTGGCCGAAGCGCTACCCGACCGCCCGCTACGCATCCTCGACATCGGCGCCGGGTTGGGCCACATGGCCTTGTGGCTGGCCGAGCGCGGCCACCAGCTGACCCTGGCCGAACCCGCGGCGCCCATGCTCGACGGCGCCAGAGCGCGCTTTGCCGAAGCCGGCCAGGCCGCCACTTTCATCCAGGCGCCCTGGCAAGACCTGCTCGGCCAACTGACCGAGCGCTACGACCTGGTGCTCTGCCACGCCGTACTCGAATGGCTGGCCGAACCCGAGAGCATCCTGCCGGTGCTGCACCAGCTCACGGCCCCCGGCGGTTGGTTATCGCTGGCCTTCTACAACCGCGACGCCCTGGTCTATCGCAACCTGCTCAAGGGCCATTTCCGCAAGTTGCGCAGCAACCGGCTGGAAGGTGAAAAGCAGAGCCTGACCCCACAGAAACCGCTTGATCCACGCGAACTCAAGGCGCAACTTGAGCCTATGTGGCAGGTTGAAAGCGAAAGCGGCGTGCGGGTGTTTCACGACTATATGCCCAAGGAATTCCAGGGCAAGGCCGAGCTGCTCGACCTGCTGGAAATGGAACTGGCCCACCGTCGCCACCCCAGCTTCGCCGGGCTTGGCCGCTACCTGCACTGGGTTTGCCGCCCCCGCTAATCCGCCGCGCCGGGAGGAACACATGCCGTACCGTTTGTTGTGCCTGGCCTTGCTGCCCATTGCCCTGGCTGGCTGCCAGGGCAGCAACCCGTATGTGGCCAGCAGCCGCCCGTTACCACCGGCCCCTGCCCAGGCGGCCACCACCTTCGACGCCAGTGCCTACCCAGCGCCCGTTCGCGATTACGGGCACTACCGCAGCTGGAGCTGGCGCAACGGGCAGTTGCCCAGCGGCGCTGTAGGTGCCGACCCGGCGCAACTGGCCGATGCGGTGAGCGGCGCGCTCGATCAGCATGGCCTGCGCCCCTCTCGCGCAGGCCCTGGCGATTTGCTGGTAAGCGCCGGTATACGCCTGGAAAAACGCTTGCGCCAGGTGCGTGACTACGACAGCTACGACCCCTACTACGGGCCGTACCCTTATGGTGGTGTGGGCTATGGCGGCTATCACCATGGTTATGGGGGCTATGCCAGCGTGCCCATCGTGCGTACCTACGAGGTCGAAGTCCTGGTGGTGCGCATCGACCTGTACGACGCCCGCAGCGGCCAGCCGGTCTGGAGCGCCAGCGCCGAAAGCAGCAGCAACAAGGACTCGCCCCGCGAGCGCGAAAGTGCCTTGCGCGATTCTGTGCACAAGGCGCTCAGCGGCTATCCTCCCAGTTAATAGCTAACGGAGAACCATCATGTTGCGCCGTCTCGTTCTACTGTCATTCGCGTTGTTGCTCGCTGCCTGCTCAAGCAACAACGTCCAGCAGGATTTCGATGCCAGCCGCGATTTTGCCGCCTACCGTAGCTGGGCATGGCAGGAGCCGGGCCTGCAGTACCGCCCGGATGACCCACGGATCAAGAGCGACCTTACCGAGCAGCGCATTCGCCAGGCGGTGGCAGACCAACTCGACCAGCGCGGCCTGCGTCCTGTACAAGGCGGAGCGCGGCCGGACCTGACCGTACGCACGTACCTGATCGTGGAACAGCGCCAACAACAGATCACCACCAACTACGGCGGTGGCTGGGGTGGCTACTGGGGCGGCTACTGGGGTGGCCCGATGTACAACGAAACCCGCAGTGTCGACTACAAGGTCGCCACCATTCAGGTCGACCTGTTCGATGGGCGTGACGGCAAGCTGGTATGGCGCGGCAGTGCCGAGCAGATCATGAACAACTACCCGCCAAGCCCAGAAGAACGTAACAGCGCTATCCAGAATACCGTGGCCAAGGTGCTGGGCAACTACCCACCGGGGAGCAAAAAATAGCGCTAGAACGCGGCTTTTGCATACGCCGTGGCACTGTGGGAGCGGGTGCACCCGCGCCCACAGAGATCGCGATTCCAAGTACGACTGCAACCCCTGCCAGGCCTGTGTCAACTGCGACAAAATCCGTTTCGACAGCGCCTTTTTCTATTGCCAACTGCACTCCCCCGCATGTTCCCGTCTATCTTCATTTAAGGAAACCTGACTGACCGGGTAGATGTGTTCAACATTTGGGAAGGGCGACCTGCCAATGCAAAGCATTGTTCTCCTGCTGTGGCTTGCCTTGTGCTCCGAACAGGATGTGCGTCAACGCCAGATCTCCAACGTGCTGACCCTGGGGGTGGCGAGCTGCGCCCTGGCCTGGTTGTTCAGCACTGGTCACAGCTGGATAGGCGCCGATGCCAGCGATGCCGGCTGGGCGCTGGCCATCGTCATGCTGCTGACCTTGCCAGGCTACATGCTCGGCCGCTTCGGTGCCGACGACGTCAAGCTGATGGGCGCCCTGGCCCTGGCCACCAGCCCGCAGTATGTGCTCGGCACCTTCATTGGCGCGGGCGTCAGTGTGCTGGTCTGGCTACTGACACGCCGGCGTCTGTGGACGCTGCTCAACCCCAAAGTGAAAAAACGTTTGCAGGAACTGACCGAGGAAATGGGTGATAAGCAGGCATTTGTCCCCTATGTGTTATCAGGTTTTCTTCTGACGGCCGTATGGATCCAATAAGCCTTCCAGTGGTCCGATGACTTGTACACACCTTGTACATTGTCGCCTGGTGCGACTACTTTTAAGCTGCCAGAGCGTCTGGCATGGGAGCAGGGCCGTATAAGAACAGGGAGTTGATCGTGTCCAGATCAGTGAGTGAAGTGAAGGTGTTGGTGGTTGATGACCAACCGGTCATTGTCGAGCAACTGAGTGAATTCCTCGAAACCAAGGGCTATGCCTGCGTTACAGCCCTCTCAACCGACGAAGCCATCGAGCACTATGTGGCAGACCCGACTATTGGCTTGCTCATCTGTGACCTGCACATGCCAGATCGGGATGGCATCGAGCTGGTACGCGCATTGAAAGAGATCAACGGTAGCCAGCGCATGTTCGAAGCCATCATGTTGACTGGGCGTGCCGAGAAGCAGGACTTGATCCGGGCGCTACGCGAAGGTTTCGCCGATTACTACCAGAAGCCGATGGACCTCGATGAACTGCTGGAAGGCGTCCGCCGGCAGGAAGAGGCCTTGCTGGAGCGGCGGCGCAACCTCAGTGATCTGGGTGGCTTGAACCAGCGCTTGCAGGAACTGGCCGAGTCGGTGGACGAACTGTATCAGGACCTGGAAAAAGCCCGTGGCCAAGGTGCCCACCGGCGTGCCAGTGATGCAGAAGAAAGCGAAAGCGAGCTACCGGCAGCGTTCGAGAAACTGTCACCACGCCAGCTGGAAGTGGCGCGCCTGGTAGGCAAGGGCAAGACCAATTACCAGATCGCCTGCGAACTGGGCATTACCGAAAACACCGTGAAGCTCTATGTGTCTCAGGTATTGCGTTTGACGCATATGCACAACCGCACCCAACTGGCTCTTGCGCTGCCCCCCAGCTCGTCGCCCGTGCACCAGCGGTTCACGACCCATTGAGTGAAGGCGCGGCACACCATTTTGGAGCAGCCCCGCGCTGCGAAACGCTGCTCCGGCAAGCCCATATTTGCCTGCTACAACTGAATTGCCAGGTTCAATGTCAGCCGAGGCCCACGGTCCAGGCTATCCAGCGCCACATCCGCCAACGGCTTGGCCACTTCCAGCGCCACATTGAACAAGTGCCCACCCCCTAACCGCACACCCAGCGCCACCGAAGCCAGATGGGCGTCCTCCACCGGCCCCCGGTTATGCCAGGCCTGAGCGGTATCCACCACCGCATAGGGTTGAACCCGCGCAAGCCAGCTACTGCGCACGCTGTAGTTGAGCTCGTAAGCCACCCCCCAGCCCTTGTCACCGTCCGCCTGATCGCGCGGGTAACCGCGCCCGAAATTCTGCCCGCCAAACCCCGCTCGCTCGCTGTCAGGCAATCGATCATCACTCCAGTACAACGCCCCGGACACCACCCCCTGCCAGTTATCCAACAGCCTGTCGCTCTGCAGACCGGAAAGCCGCAAGCGCAGGAAATCGAGATCGTAGTCAGCATCGCTGCGTGCTCCCAGGTAGTCCAGCCCCTGATGGACCCCGGCACTGACGATACGCAAACGCCCCTGCTCCACCATGCGCCAGTCACCTTCAAATGACAGCGCCCGCACATAGGTGTCGTACTTGCGAGACGGTGGCTGTTCGGCCATCCGGTCTTCACCATGCTCACTGACTGAATACACGTGGCCCTGCACCGCCAGCCACTCATTCGGCCTTACAACCACCGGCTGACGCAGGCCGATCGCATAGCGCTCACTGTCGTGCTTGCGGGTGATATCGCGGCCATCGTCCAAACGTATGCGCGTGCCGGGCTCGCTGCGGTAGCGCGACGCCGACAGCAGCAGTTGGCTTCCGGCGGCGTCCAGGTATTGGCTGTAATCGAGACGCTGGTAGTAGACCCGGTCATTGCCAGGGGGCAGCAGCCAGCTGGCCGTTACGCGTTCGCCATGGCGGGTCTGGGCATTGCTGGCTACGGTGATCAGGGCCTGTGCAGCATCACGGCTGGAGTCGGCCACGGTCACAGCGGCGCTGAGTGGCTTGCGCCGTGCATGCACGGTCAGCTGGGCGACACCATCGGCAGCACGCGCCATTGCCAGTTCGGCCTCTACCACGACCCCTGGCATGCGCGTAGCCAGGCCCAGATAGCGCTCCAGCGTTTTGCGGGTCAGTGGGCGCTCGGCCTCGATGCGCGCCAGCAACTGCTGCAAATACTCATTGGCCGATCCAATATCGCCGTCCACGTGGTAATCACGTACGTAACCTTCGACCAGCACCACATTGACCCTGCCATCGGCCACATCCTGAGGCGGCAGGTAGGCATACGACAGCAAGTAGCCCTCCTGCCGGTAGCGTTGGGTCAGGCGCTGGGTGTATTGCTGCAATTCACCCAACGTGGTTTCGCGCCCGATCAGCGGCTGATAGTGTTCGCGCAGGTCGCCCAAGGGGAACACCGTGCCGCCCTCGAAGCGCACTTTATGCAGCACCAGCCGGGTGTTGGCCGGGGCCCAGCTGGGATTGTCGATAGCCGCCCCTGCCAGCCGTATGCTGGGGCGCACAGGGGAGTAGTCCGTCATCGGCAGGTTGGCGCTGGGCAGACGCCGCTCGTATTCATGGCTGTCGAGAAACCCCGGCAACGGCTCGGCGTGGGCAGCAAGTGCCCAAAGCAGCAACATCAGGGGCACGAGCAGAGGACACATAGGGCACTCCATGTTCCCATGGGTTGCGGGGCACCAGCCGGCCACACCCGTCACTTGCAAGCGTAGGTGCTGGCCCGGCTGCCGTCGAACATCTACTCGCTGACCTGGAACGCCACCCGCGCCGTCTGACCGCTTTCGTCCAGCGCGCTGAGTTCAGCCTGCCCGACCTGTGGCAAACGCAGCAACAGGCTGTCTTGCCCTTGGGTTTCACCCAGCGGCTGGCCGTTGAGGAACCACCAGCGCCGTCCACCACCACCCAAGGCAGAGACCTGCAATTGCAGCGGCTCAGTGCTGGTGGCCGGGCGACGCAGATTGTCGCCTGGGCGCACACCGACGATCGACAGCGGTGGTGCACTGGCCGGCGCCTGCGGCGGGCAGGCCGGGTCGATGGCCGGCAATCGCGCCAGGCGCCGCTCGACACGGGGTAGCCACGGCTCCAGTGGCGCCGGCCACAGGGCGATGTCACGAGCCCTGGCGCCCGGGCAGCTACCATCGACCCGCAAGCCCTGCTCGTTGACCCACACTTTTTCACGCAAGCCCAGGCCCAGCGGCTGGTCGGCTGCCTGCAAGGTTGGCGGCGTGGTGCCGTCCAGGGTCCATGCAAAGCGCTGACGCCGACAGTTGGTGTCCTGCTTGCTCATCGGCTGGCCCAGCGGCCAACAGATCGCCGCAACACCGATATTCGCAGGTACCCGCTCTACAGGGACGCTGATGCCGCGTTGGCTGTCGCGATTGCTCAACAGATCGTGCACCTGCAACATCAGCGGCGCCGCCGACGCCAGGCCGAACTGCCCGGGTACCGGTGTACCGTCGGGGCGGCCAATCCATACGCCGATCAGGTAGCGCGGCCCCACGCCAATCGACCAGGCATCGCGAAAGCCGTAGCTGGTGCCGGTTTTCCAGGCCAGTTGCGGGCGCTGCACCAGTTCGGCGTGCGGGTCGCGGTCCGGGCGCGCCTGGCCACTGAGGATACGCCGGATGATCCACGCCGCCCCTGGCGACAGCAACCGGTGCTCCACCAAGGGGGCCTGTGGCTGCAGGCGCACCTGCGCACTGTTGCCCCCCCGCGCCAGCGCCGCGTAGCCGCCGACCAGGTCTTCCAGCCGGCTGCCGGCCCCCCCCAGGATCAACGACAGGTTGGGCTCGGCAAGGGGCGGCAGTATCAGCGGCATGCCCGCCATGCGCAGTTGCGCGGCAAAGCGTTTCGGGCCGTAGGCTTCCAGCAATTGCACGGCGGGCAGGTTGAGCGACAGGGCCAGCGCCGAGCTGGCCGACACAGGCCCGCTGAAACCCATGGAGAAGTTGCCGGGGCGGTAGTCGCCGTAGCGTCGCGGAACATCCTGCAACAGCGATTCGGAATGGATCAGGCCATCGTCCAGCGCCATGCCGTAGAGAAAAGGCTTGAGGGTGGAGCCGGGCGAACGTAGCGAGCGCACCATGTCGACATGGCCAAAGCGGCGCTCATCAGACAAATCTACCGAGCCCAGGTACGCGCGCACCGCCATGCTCTGCGCTTCAACCACCAGAATGGCGGCCGAAGTACGCTCCGGCAGCCGCGCGCGCCAGCCCAGCAGCAAGTCTTCGAGGCGCCGCTGAAGCGCAGCGTCAAGCGTGGTGCGGATCAGCGGCGGGCTGTCCGCGCGGTTCAGGCGCCGGGCCAGTAATGGCGCCAGGGCCGGTTCCTGCCGCGGCGCCAGCACCAGCGGCTCCTCGGCCGCCTCGCGGATTTGCTGGGCCGGCCATACCTGGTATTCAGCCAGGCGCTGCAGCACCTTGTCCCGGGCACGCTGGGCACGCTTGGGGTGGCGGTCCGGGCGCAGCCGGCTGGGTGCCTGGGGCAGCACGGCCAGCAATGCCGCTTCGGCAGGTGTCAGGTGCCGGGGGGACTTGCCCAGGTACGCCCAGCTGGCTGCCGCCACGCCCTGAAGCGTGCCGCCGAAAGGTGCGCGGTTCAGGTAGATCTGCAGGATGTCGCGCTTGGACAAGTGCCATTCCAGCTGCAACGTGCGCCATAGCTGGCGCAGTTTGCCAACCAGGGTACGGTCGTGCGGGTCGAGCAGGCGTGCCACCTGCATCGACAATGTGCTGCCGCCCGACACGACACGCCAGCCGCGCAGGTTCAGCCAGGCCGCGCGGGCCAAGGCCAGCGGGTTGACCCCTGGGTGGTTGTAGAACCAACGGTCCTCGTAAGTCAGCAAGGCCTGCAGGTAAAGCGGCGAAACCTCTTCGGGGCTTACGGGGTAGCGCCACACGCCATCAGCATCAGCAAAGCGCCACAACGGCGTGCCGTCTTCGGCCAGCACTACCCGGGCCAGGTCATCACCCGGCAGCGGCAGCGGCCAGATACGATCAGCCAGCCACAACAGGCCGCCCAGCACCAGCAAACTGATCAATGCAGCACGCAACAACCTGCCCGCACGGCTGCGTGGTCGCGCTAAGCTTGGCATCGGGAACCGACCTGGCCAGGTAATGGCCAAAGGCTTTGGGACGACAACCTCGCCGATTTTTTCATCAGGAAGCAACTATGCATGTAGAAGGTTTTTTCGAGTGGCTGGGCCAGGCACTGGGGTCGTTGATCCGCTTCATCGTCGACGCATTGAGCGGGCTGTTCAACCTGCTGGCCAATGCCGGTGGCAACTTCATCGATGGTCTGTCGCGCACCTTGGGCATGGACACCTCGCTGCTGAGCATCCTGGCCCTGATCATCGGCCTGATGCTGCTGTACTCGGCAATCCGCGCATTCATGCGCGCCTCGATCATCCTCGGGATCATCTGGCTGGTGCTGGGGCTATGGGTGATGAGCTGGGTGATTCACTGAACGCACAATGGCATACCCTTGCAGGAGCAGCACGCGGCTGCTCCTGCAGATAAGCGTGCTGCGTCAGCGGGCTTTCACGGTCATCTCCCCTTGCCCATCCCCCACGGCCTGCAAGTTCGGCCGATACATCGACTCGACCTGCGGCGGCGGCACGCGGTAGGTGCCAGGGGTCACCGCTCGCGCCAGGTACAGCAGGTGGGTGGTGCCATAGCCGTCGAGCTTGAGCGCCGCGACATAACGGTCATCACGATACTCCTGATGCACCACGCTGGCGTTCTGCATCGACTCGCGCCACGCCTTCACTGCACTGCTGGCATTGTCCAGGCTGGCGGCGCTTTGAGCCAGGTTCTGGTTTTCCAGCTCCAGGCCTGCCGGCAGCAGGTCCACCACCAGCGCGTCCGGCACGCGGTCCTCAGCTTTCAGCGCCAGGTGCACGAGCACAAGGTCGCCACTGCGCAGGTTGTGCAGGTCCAGCGGCTGGCCATTCATGCCCAGGTACTCTCTGCGAATCTGCAGGCCGTTGCCGCCAGCAGCAGGCGCCTGTCGTGGGTAGCCCGACAGAGTCAGCTGCTGGTACAACGTCTCGCTGCCCTCGTTCTGCACGCTCAGTGGCGAGGCCAGTAACGGGCCTTCCAGCTTCATACCGGCCTCGGCATTGTTCAACTCGCGCACTTCACCGGCGCTGTCCAGGCGTGCCTGCCACTGGCCTTCCGGCTTGCCCAGCAGGCCACGGCCCGCGAGGAACAGTGCATTGCGCTCTTGGGTCGACAGCCAACGGTTGGCCGCCAGTTCATCCGACAACGCGAACAGGCGCTGATCGACCTGGCTGCTGGCCAGGTTGCTTTCCTGCAGCAGTGCCAGGATCAGCGCCTGGTCACGCAGGGCGCTGCCGTAATCGGCCAGCCAGCCTTTGCCACGGCTGATGCCCAGGCCCGCCTGCAAGGCTTGCTCGGCACGCGGTTTGTCGCCCATTTTGTCCAGCGCCACCGCCAGTTGTACCAGCGGCAGACCGGAGCGGGCATCGGCGCGACGTTCGAACAGGCCGCGCAGGGCACCCAACGGCGCCTGCTGGCTGCGCGATAGCACCAGCGCCGCATAGGCCTGCACGGCAAAGCGCGTGTGGTCGGCATTTTCGCTGTAGTCGACTTCGATCAGGTTGCGTTCCTGCAGGTAACGCAGCAGGCGCTCACTGGCCTTCTTCAGTGCCTCGGCAGGCACGCCGTAACCTTGGTCACGGGCACGCAGCAGGAAGTCGGTCACATAGGCGGTGAGCCAGTACTCTTCTTCGCTGTCCGAACTCCACAGGCCAAAGCTGCCGTTGTAGCGCTGCATCCCCAGCAAGTGCTCGATGCCCATTTCGATCTTGCGCTTGCGCACATCTGCCGGCTCGCCCTTGATGCCCAGGCGCTTGAGGCTGTCGGCATCGGCGTACAGCGAGGGGTACAGGCCACTGGTGGTCTGTTCGAGGCAGCCGTAGGGGTAGGCTTGCAGCGCGCGAATCTGCTCGGCAAGGTTCAGCGGCGGCCGGCTCGACAAGGCCAGGCTGGCTTCCAGGCCAGCGGGTTCGAAGGCGGCCAGGTCTGCTTCGGGCAGGGTCCACGGCTGGTCCTTCAGGGCCACACGGTAGTGCTTGAGCATTGCCGGGTAGGCCGGTCGCACACCCAGCGTCCAGTCACGCTCGAACGCTGTGATCGGCTCGTTCGGCAGTTGCAGGCCAGTCACCCGGACATGCACCTTGCCCTGCCCCAGACCACCCTGGGCCTGCACCGGAATCATCAGCGTCGAGCGCTGCCCTTCGCCCAGGCTAACGCTCTGCACGGCGTTGGCCGCCAGGCTCAGTTGCCCTTCTGTGGTGATTTCGACGTTCAGTTGCTGAGCGCGGCCGGACAGGTTGGCCAGGTCCAGTGCCAGGCTGGTACGGTCGCCACCGGCCAGGAAGCGCGGGGCCGAAAGCTCGGCAATCAACGGTGCGGCGACCACGGTCTTGCCTTCGGCCATGCCGAAGTGCTCTTCGGTCCAGGCCTGGGCCATCAACCGCAGTTCGCCGTTGAAGTCGGGGATATCGACCGTGACCTGGCCCTCACCCTTGTCGTCCAGCGTCACCGGCAGGCTCTGTTGGGCAACGATGGTTACCGTAGTGTTGGGTCGCTTGCCCCCCTTGGCCATCGCTGCGTCACCACCGAACGCCAGGCTGGCCAGGCGGCCCTGCCCGGCCTCGATCAATTGGCCGTAGATGTCCAGTTGATCGGCACCATAGGCCTTGCGCCCGAACAGGCTGGCGAACGGGTCGGGGGTTTTGAAATCGGTGATGTTGAGGATGCCCACGTCCACCGCCGACAACAGCACATGCACCTGTTTGGGCACACTGCCATCGGCGTTAGCGGCCTTGATCTTCACCGTCAACGGCTGTTTCGGTCGCATTTTCTCCGGTGCCTGCAGGCTCAGCGCAAGCTTGCGCTCGGCGCGGTCCAGCGGCAGGTGCAGCACGCCCACGGCGCGCTTGGGCGTGGCATTGGCCTTGCGCTCACCAGGGCGGATAACCAACGCGCTGATGTACAGATCGTGGCGGGCCCAGGCCTTGTCCAGTTGCACGTCAAAGGTCTTGCCTTCGGCGGGCACATCGATTTCCTGCCACCACAGCGGGCCATCGCTGGACTCGATCATCAGGTAGCCACTGCCCGCAGCGGGCGGGGTGACGGTGACCTTGGCGGTAGCGCCATCGGCGTAGGAGGGTTTGTCCAGCGCCAGCTTGACCTGGTCCGGTCGCACCGCGCCGCCCTCAGCGTTGTCCTGGGCGCGATAGCCGGCCCAGAAGCGCTCGCTGGATACCAGACCGGTCTGCGGGTCTTCGACCTCGACGCGGTAAGGGCCCCATTCAACCTGGAAGCTGAGCTTGGCAGTGGAACCTGCCTTGACGCTGATCGTCTCTTCGTTCTGGGTCAGGAATTTCTCATTGTAGGCGTAACTCCAGCCGTCACTTTGCGAGTAATTCCAGTAGTAATCGCGGCGTTCGCGAACAAGGCGCACCTTGAGCGCATCGGCCGCCAGTTTGTGACCGTCGCGGTCGGCCAGCAGGAATTCAAATTCCACCGGCCCGTTGCTATCAGTTTCCTCACCTTCGAACAGGCCTCGCAGGCCCGGCAGGCGCTCAGCCGGCCAGATAGGCTGCTCCAGGCGCCGGGTGATCGGCCGGCCACCCGACTCCTGCAGGCTGGCCTGCACGGTCAGTTGCAGCGGAGAGCGGGCTTCGGCCCAACGGCTTTCGATATCGACCACCGCCTTGCCGGCCTGGTCAAGGGTGACCTCGTCCAGTTCCAGGTCCTGCTTCAGATCGGTTTCGGTGACCGAACCGAACTGGTAGCCAGGCAACGCCGGTACCGCCTCACGCAGCGGGCGTACATAGGCCTGACCGCTCAGGCGATTGCCGGCGGCCGGGGCGCCATAGAGGTAACGGCCATTGACCTGGATGCGCGCATCTTCATCCGGCGAAAGCGGTTTGCTGCTGCCCTTGAGTTCCAGCGCGAGGCGCTCGGGCAGGAAGTCTTCGACAAGAAATTCATAGACCTGCTTGCGCCCGCCCCCCAGGTCGAGCAGCAGTTGCCAACGGCCCGTCGGGGCCTCGGTGGCCAATTGCAACTGGTACTGGTACAAGCCATTGCTGTCGGCTTCCCAGACGAACTTGCGGCTCACCTGTTCATCCGGGCGACGCACTTCCACGCTCACCGGTTGGGCTTTGACCGGCTTGCCGTCCTGGTCGCGCAGCAGACCGTTGAGCAGCACCGTCTCACCCGGGCGGTACAGGTCGCGCGGGCCGAAGATGAAGAACTGCAGCGGGTTGGCCTGAGGCCCGGTGATGTCGAATTCGGCCAGGTCCAGGGCTGCGGTGTTCAGGCGCAACAACGTGGTATGCACGCCCTGGGTGGCGATCAGGGTATCGGCCTTGGGCGTGATTGGCAGCTGGGCATGCCCCTTGCCATCGGTAGTGGCCTGGGCCAGCAGCTTGCCCTTTTCATCATGGATTTCCAGGTTGACGTCGCTCAACGCTTTGCCGCCTTCCAGGGCTTGAGCAAACACGTCGATGCGGTCGCGGTAGCGGTGGGCCGACACGCCGATGTCGCTAAGGGTGAACAGGGTTGCCGGCTGAGAATAATCGTAGGTACCCGAGGCGCGCATCACGGCCAGGTACACACCTGGCGCCTGCAACGGCTTGATGCCGGCAATTGGCAACAACACGGTCTCACGCGTGTTGCGTGCCGGGTTGAGATCGAAGCGGCCGCTGTAGACCAGCTCGGCCATGTCCAGGGTTTCCTTGGACTGGTAGTAGTACAGGCTGCTGTTGCGCCCCCAGTTGGCCAGGAAAGTCGAGAGCATGTCTGGCTTGACGCGAAAGAACTCGACATCCACCTTGTCGACGTTCAGGGCAATCACCGGCAGCCCTTCGGCCAGACGCGTAGGCAGCAGCGAGCCGCGGCTGGCAAAGCCGATGGTCGGCTGCATGTCGCGGGTTTCCAGGCGGGTGATCGACTCGCTGTCCAGCTGCTTGCCATTGACTGCCAGCAGCCCCTTGTCGACGGTCAGCACCAGCTTGCGCTGCGGCTCCAGGTGGCGCAAGCGCAGCTCCATCTGGTTGTCGGAGAGTTCCCAGGCACCGTCGAGCTTGCCTTTGACGGTGTCGACCAGGTGCACTTTGTTGGTGAAGTCCTGCTTGGCATCCAGCGGTACGGAAAAGCTGATCGACAGCGTTGCCGCGCCATCGAGCTGCACTTCCGATACGTCCAGCACCGTGAGTTCGCGGCCCTCGTAGCGCTTGGCGAGCACGGTCGGGTCCTCACGCTTGGGGGCGGAGGCTTCGGCGGGCGCGGGTGCCATAGACTTCTCGGCCGGTGCTGGTTTACCCGGCGTGGAAGAGTCACAGGCACTGAGCAACGCCAGCGCGCAGGCCAGCAACAATCCTTTGTTGAACATGAGATAGGAACTCTTGGGCAGCGTGTACGTGAGGGCAGCAACTATAGCGCAACGTCAGGTGCAGCACCCGGCGTTGCGCGCCAGGTCAGACCATGGTCGCGCTAAATGGTTGCCTGGTCGGTACACTGTGGCCATTCGTTAAAAGGGGGCCGCGTTGCGCCCCTTCGCGGGCTCGCCCGCTCCCACGGGTTTGGCGCCGGCCACCAGAGCAACACTTTCCTGTGGGGGCGGAAGCCCGCGAAGGGGCACACAGCGGCCCCAAAATCTCATGGAATGCACATGCCCCAACTCGCTGCCGACTGGCGCCACCGCCCCACCCACCGCAAGGTCTGGGCGTTGGCCGCGCCGATGATCCTGTCCAACATCTCGGTACCGCTGGTGGCGCTGGTCGACAGCACGGTCATCGGTCATCTCCCGCACGCCCACCAATTGGGCGCGGTAGCTGTGGGCGCCACCTTGTTCACCTTCATGGTCGGCCTGATGGGCTTCCTGCGCATGGGTTCCACCGGCTTCGCTGCTCAGGCCGCCGGCCGTGGCGACGGTGCAGCGCTACGCCAGGTCCTGGTGCAAGGGCTGCTGCTGGCGGTCGGCTTCGCCCTGTTGATCGGCCTGCTGGCCCTGCCCTTCAGCCAGCTGGCACTCCATGCGATGCAACCCAGCGCAGCCCTGCAGCAATCCACCGAAGACTTCTTCCATACCCGCCTGCTTGGCCTGCCTGCGGCGCTGGCCAGTTACGCGCTGGTCGGCTGGTTCCTCGGCACGCAGAACGCCAGGGCTCCACTGGCAATCCTGCTGACCACCAACCTGCTGAACATCGCCTTGAACCTGTGGTTCGTGCTGGGCCTGGACTGGGGTGTACTGGGCTCGGCGCGGGCATCGGTGATTGCCGAATGGACTGCCGCCCTGCTCGGCCTGGCCCTGACCCGCCCGGCCCTGCGGGCCTACCCGGGGCAGATCGTGTGGGCAGCGCTCAAGCGCTGGCAGGCCTGGAGGCCACTGCTGGCGGTGAACCGCGACATCTTCCTGCGTAGCCTGGCGCTGCAACTGGTGTTCCTGCTGATTACCGTGCAAGGCGCACGCCTGGGCGAAGCGACCGTGGCGGCCAACGCCCTGTTGCTCAATGGCCTGCTGCTGACGGCCTATGCGCTGGATGGGCTGGCCCATGCGGTGGAGGCCTTGTGCGGCCATGCCATTGGTGCCCGTGACCGCGACACCTTGCGCCGCTCGCTGGTGGTCGCTTGTGCTTGGTCACTGATCACCAGCCTGGGCTTTGCCGGGCTGTTCCTGCTGGGTGGGCACCTGTTCATCGACTTGCAGACCGACATCGAAAGTGTGCGGGCGGCGGCTTATCCGTATTTGCCCTACCTGGCGTTGCTGCCGCTGATCGCGGTGTGGAGTTACTTGCTGGATGGCTTGTTCATCGGCGCGACCCGGGCGCGGGAAATGCGAAATGCAATGCTGGTTTCGGTGTTGATTGCGCTGCCGGTGGCAGTGGCCATGAGCGGGTTGGGCAACCATGGGTTGTGGATGGCGTTTCTTGGGTTCATGGGGTTGCGGGCGGTGACGTTGGGGTGGGTTGGATGGAAACTGAAACTGGAGGACAAGTGGGTCACAGGGCCCGGAAACACAATATGAAAAATATGCTCGATTGACTGCTTCCAAGCCTCTGGCCGATAAAAGCAGAACCCATGGAGGGGGCTCACACCAACGGCCTATGAGCAAGGAGCCATCATGTACCCTCCACCCGCGCCATCAGGTGTCTCAGTACTTAGCAACATGCACGCTGCAAGCAAAGAGCGTAACTACTTTAAAAATGGCGGCAGTGCTTTTCTAGTGTCGTGGTTCTATTCGAAGGTTCGTAATCGAGGCGAGTGGGATTACAAGCAACAGGGAAGGCAATATGAGGCTTTAGGTAATTTCAATTATGGCGCAACTGGAACTGCTGCTGGCCTTTCGGAGGAATTCCTGTTGAGGGGGGCGGGATGGGCACAGAGCCGCGCGGGGACCAGTAATTCAGCATTTGGATCATGGTGGGGCAGCTCCCCTTATGGCGACGACCCCGAGGATCAGGAATGGATCAAGAAAGGGATCGAATATGCCAAGTCATACGGGTATTAGATGGCTGATTGCTTGCCTGCTTCTGCTTATCCTCGGTCAAACCCTATGGATCTTCTCCAGAGATGCAAGGCCTGTGTTGACCAAGATTGTTTCTGAAACTCCAATTGGCAAGCAGAGTGCCATTTATGAGGTGCTCAGCGATGCTGGTGGGGCGACAGTGCCGCTGATCTACTTGTACTTTGTGGCTGAAAAACAACAGCACGATGATCAGGTCTTGAAGGGCCTTGAAAGGCTGACGCCTTTCCTGGTCACTCGACAATCGGGCGCCGTGCTGCACGTGGAGGGCCTGAAAATAACGGCGCGGACTGAGGAGCAGGTCTACAGCTATTCGAGTACCACTCTTCTCGAAGAGGGTGGCGCAGTATTGCCTATTACAATCGAACTCACCGCGACGTCTCACCGAGAGTGATAGTCAAAGGGGCCGCGCAACGGCCCCTTTGCATTTCAGGAGGACAGGTACGAAGACCGGGTCAAGCCCAGGCGCAAGGCATCCAGATACTGGGTCCGCTCACGCGCAGTGATCTTGGCGCTGGCAACCTTGTCGCGGTAATGCGTCATCAACTCTTCCGGCGACAGGTGCACGTAGCGCAGCATGTCTTCGATGGTGTCGTGGGTTTCGATACCGGCGTGGTACACGCTGCCGTCGGCATTCTGGTAGATGTTCACCGAATCGGTATCACCGAACAGGTTGTGCATGTCACCCAGGATTTCCTGGTAGGCACCCACCAGGAACACGCCCAGCAGGTAATCCTCACCCTCCTTCACCGCATGCACCGGCATGCTGGTTTCGATGCTCTGCTCGTCAACGTACTGGTTGATCTTGCCGTCGGAATCGCAAGTCAGGTCCTGCAATACCGCACGCCGCATCGGCTCTTCGTCCAGGCGGTGCAGCGGGATGATCGGCAGGACCTGGCCGATGGCCCAGGTGTCTGGCAGGCTCTGGAACACCGAGAAGTTGCAGATGTACTTGTCGGCCAGCTTGTCGTTCAGCTCGTCCAGCACCTGGCGGTGCGAGCGCTGGCGGGCTTTCAGCGAGTTGTGCAGGCGGCGGCACACGGCGAAATAGCACTGCTCGGCCAGGGCCTTCTCGCCCAGGCTCAGCTTGCCATCGGCGTACTGCGCGGCCACATCACCCATGTAGTGGGTGGCGCGCCAGTAGGTCTCGGTGACCATCTCGATGTCGGTCGGGCCAAGCAGGTCGACCAGCCACTGCACGGTCTCGGGCAGGGCTTCCTTGTTCTCGATGGTCGGTACGTCGTCGTTGTGTTTCTCGACGTCGGTTACCTGGATCACCAGCATGGCGTGGTGCGCGGTCAGCGAACGGCCACTCTCGGAGAAGATGTGCGGGTGCGGCAAGCCCTGCGCGTCGCAGAACTCCTTGAGCATGCCCACCACCACGCCGGCGTAGTCGTCCATGTCGTAGTTGATCGAGCTGGCATTGCGCGAGTGGGTGCCGTCGTAGTCCACACCCAGGCCGCCACCCACGTCGATGTGGTCGACCGGCAGGCCCAGCGCACGCAGTTCGCCGTAATAACGGATGGCTTCCTTGAAACCGTGCTGGTAGTCAGCCAGGTTGGCGATCTGCGAACCCATGTGGAAGTGCAGCAGGCGGATGCCCTGATCCAGGCCCGCATCGCGGAAGCGCTGCACCACCGAAAGCAACTGGGCGGCGGACAAACCGAACTTGGACTTCTCGCCACCGGTGTCGGCCCACTTGCTCGAGGCCAACGACGACAGGCGAACGCGCAGGCCAACCTGTGGTTTCACCTTGAGCTCGGCGGCCTCTTCGATCACCAGGGCCACTTCCGACTCTTTCTCGATGACGATGAACACATTGTGGCCAAGCTTCTGACCCATCAGCGCCAGGCGAATGAACTCACGGTCCTTGTAGCCATTGCAGACGATGGTGCCGCCCTTCGGCGCCAGCGCCAGCACTGCCAGCAACTCGGGTTTGGAGCCGGCTTCCAGGCCGATGGAAACGTTTTGCGTGGCGATGATGTTTTCCACCACCGCTTCCTGCTGGTTGACCTTGATCGGGTACAGCGCGGTGTACTGGCTCTGGTATTCCAGGCGCGCGATGTTGGCGTCGAAGGCACCGGTCAGCTGGCGCACACGGTCCTGCAAAATGTCAGGGAAGCGCACCAGCAAGGGCAGCGACAAGCCGCTCTGGCGCAGTTCGTCGACCTGTTCGAACAGGTCGATCGGAGCGCTTTGAGGGCCGTTGGGGCGCACTTCGACGCGCCCGGCTTCATTGATGGCGAAATAACCAGCGCCCCAATGGCGGATGCCATAAACACTGCGGCTGTCGGCCACGGTCCATTGGCTACCATCGTCTTTGCGTGTGCGTCGTACGGACATTCAAGTCCCCTATAGATAAGTCGAAGACACTGCCCCGCAGGCAGCGGAGCGAGTGTAAAAGCTGAAAATGACGATTCATCCGTGCTCAGGCATAGACCCTGACCACGAGAACGAGTTTAGAAAGCGCTGGGCAAAAAATCGCGCGATGGCCTCAGCCGCCGGACTTTTTCGCCTTGAAACCCTGTTTGGTCAGCTCGCCGATCAACAGCTCGACATGGTCGCCCTGGATCTCGATAACCCCGTCCTTCAGGGCGCCGCCGGTGCCGCAGCGGCGCTTGAGCGTGGTCGCCAGTTCTTTGAGCTGGTCGGGCGGCAGCGGCACGCCGGTGACGGTGGTCACGGTCTTGCCGCCACGGCCTTTGCTTTCGCGGCGCACGCGGGCAATGCCGTCGCCTTCGGGGATGATTTGCTGCTTGCAGGTGCAGGCGTCCACCGGCTGGCCACAGTCGGGGCAGTGCCGACCGGCGTCGGTGGAGTACACGAGACCGCCAAGGGCGGAAAAGGAAGAAGCTTTCTTGGCCACTTTTGTTCCTCGGTGCTGAGGACAAAAACTGGTCGTGCCTTGGGGTTGAGGCCGACCGCGAAGCCCCACTCTGGCAGGGGCGGCGCTACTGCTGCAAGAATTGCGGCAGCCCGAAAAGGGCGCGCAGTGTAACGATAAATACGGCGATTGTGTAGGAGCGGGTTTACCCGCGAATAAGGGCAAAGCCCTTGCCCTGCGAAACGGGTGTCTGGGCCGGTATTTCGCGGGCAAACCCGAGCCTACAAAGTGGCCTTATAGCGCTGCAACGCCGCCAACGAGTCCGGGCAATAAGGCTTGCTCAGGCTTTCCTGCTCAGCCTGTTCCAGACCGATGAAGCGCGCCTCGATCACCTCTTCCGGCTGCAACCGCAACGGTGCATCCGACACCGCCGAATACACCGCACACCACAAGCGGTTATCAGGCTGGTCGAAGTAGAACCGCTCGTGAAAGCGCAGCTCGGCGCCCTCGATGCCCAGCTCTTCGGCCAGCTCGCGCGCGGCCGACTCGGCATACGCTTCGCCAGCCGCGACCATGCCGCCCGCCGCCACATCCCAATACCCCGGGTACAGCGCCTTGCTCAGCGTACGGCGGTGTACACACAGTTCACCGGCACTGTTGAACAGCAGAATGAATGTGCAGCGCCCGATCAGGCCACGCTCGCGCAGCTCGGCACGAGGCAAGGCGCCCAGTACCTGGTCGGTTTCGTCCACCCAGGTCACCAGCTCGCGGTCGGAAGCCGCCCGATGGGCGGCCTCGGCTGGGCTGATAGCCATCATCAACCCTGCGACAGCAACTGACGCAGGTCGATAACCGCGGCGTTGGCCCGGGAAATGTAGTTGGCCATGACCAACGAGTGGTTGGCCCACATGCCGAAGCCACTGCCGTTGAGCACCATCGGACTCCACAGCGGCTCTTGCGAGGCTTCCAGCTCACGGATGATCTGACGCACGCTGACCGTGGCATTCTTCTTCGCCAGCACGTCGGCGAAGTCCACCTCGATGGCACGCAGCAGGTGCGACAGCGCCCAGGCTTGGCCGCGGGCTTCGTAGAACACGTTGTCGATCTGCAGCCATGGCGTTTCCACCAGCTCCTCATCCACCTGCGGCGCCTGGCCGGCAACGACCGACTCGGTCTTCAGCGTGGAGTTGAGCTTGACCCGGCCAACGCTGGCCGAGAGGCGCTGCGACAGCGAGCCCAGACGGGTTGCCACGTCACCCAGCCAGTTGTTCAGGTTGTCGGCGCGGGTATAGAAGATCGCGCCCTTGTCGCCGGCAGCCAGGCGGGTCTGGTAGCGGGTCAGCGACTTGATGCCTTCTTCGAACTCCGACTCGCTCGAAGGCAGAATCCAGCTCTTGTTGTCGAAGTTGAAGCGGGGCTCGGCCTTGGCCAGGTCGGCGTCTTCGGTAGACTGCGACTGCGAACGGGCGAAGTCTTTACGCAGAGCACGGGACAGGTCGCGGACCTGGACCAGCACGCCATATTCCCAGCTTGGCATGTTGTCCATCCACAGCCCCGGCGGGAAGCGGTCGTTGGAAATGTAGCCGCCCGGCTTGTTCAGCAAAGTGTTGGCCACGGTCTTGAGGGTTTCGACGGTGGTATAGCCCACCACCATCTGCTGGCCAGCACGTTCGGCTGCAGCCTGGGCGTTTTGCTGCACCGGGAACAGAGCCGGCTCCTGGCTCCAGTACCAGCCCAGGCCGATACACACCAGCAGGTACAACCCGATCAGGGTCCCCAAGGCACGGCTCCAAAGGCCGCCAAGGTAGCTACGGGCGGCAGCGCCGCGCCCGTCGACACGCTCACGGGGCTCGGCTTTGGCCTCTCGGTTTTTCCAGTCCAGCATGGCTTTGTCCTTAATCAGTCACGACGGTTCAGGGGCTTTGACCACAGGCCTGCGCTAGGGTGCCACGGTAAGCCCGCATGCCAGCACTATAAAGCAGACACCACCGTACGCATAAGCGACCATTCAGTCAGCAACTGAATATTCGTTCTACCCGCTTTGTTGACGCAGGGCACTCACGCACTTGAAAAGAGCTGCTAGCATAGAGCCATCATTGCCCCTGCACATCCCAACCTATAAGTAGCCAGGACATGAGCCAAGCAGTCGAGCCAAGCCCGCAGTGCCCCGTCCAGCCGCTGACGCGTAACGGCCTGCGCAAGGACGATCCGCTCGACCAGCTGCTGCTGCCCGTGCGCAAACCGGTGTACATCCTGCTGCAGGACCACGAGCGTGCCCAGCGCCTGGCCCAGCAACTGGAATTCTTTGGTCTGGTAGTGCAAGCGTTGCCCAGCGCCGCAGCGTTTCTCGCCTCGATCAGCGAGTACCCGCCGTCGGCCATCATCATGGATGTCGACTTCACCGGCGCCGGCCTGGGCTTGCTGCTGGCCGCCCAGGTGCAGCAGGGCCTGGCACGCTCCATTCCGTTGTTGTTCTTCAGCCATCACGAAGCCGACACCCCAACCCGCCTTGCCGCAGTACGCGCCGGTGGCCAGGACTTTCTCACCGGCAGCCTGGAAGCTTCCAGCTTGCTGGAAAAGGTCGAACTGCTGACCAACACCGCCCCGCACGACCCGTTGCGCGTGCTGATCATCGACGACTCGCGCACCCAGGCCCTGTACACCGAGCGTGTACTGGCCGGCGCCGGCATGCTCACCCGCAGCCTGACCGACCCGATCCGCACGATGGCAGAGCTTGCCGACTTCCAGCCCGACCTGATCATCCTTGACCTGTACATGCCGGCCTGCACCGGCCCGGAGCTGGCCAAGGTAATCCGCCACAGTGACCGTTATGTGAGTGTGCCGATCATCTACCTGTCTGCCGAGGACGACCTGGACAAGCAACTGGATGCCATGAGCGAAGGCGGTGATGACTTTTTGACCAAGCCGTTTCGCTCACGCCACCTGATCACTACCGTGCGCAACCGCGCCGCCCGCGCCCGCCATTTGAAGGCGCGCATGGTTCGCGACAGCCTGACCGGGCTGTACAACCACACTCATATCCTGCAGCTGCTGGAAGACTGCAGCTTCCGCGCCCGCCGTGAGCAGCAGCCGTTGAGCTTTGCCATGCTCGACATCGATCACTTCAAGAAGATCAACGACCGCCATGGCCACCCCATGGGCGACCGAGTGATCAAGAGCCTTGCTCTATTCCTCAAGCAGCGCTTGCGCAAGACCGATTTCATTGGCCGCTACGGTGGCGAGGAGTTCGCCATCGTCATGCCCAATACCGCGCTGGATGCCGCACACAAGGTGCTGGACGAAATTCGCCGGCGCTTTGCCGAAATTCTCTACCCGGCGCAGCCGCGGGACTTGCAGTGCACCTTCAGTGCAGGGGTGGTGCAACTGGACGAGGGGCTGGATGCACTGACCATGGCCAGTGCAGCGGACGAGGCGCTGTACCGGGCCAAGCATGCGGGGCGTAATTGCGTCGTTCGTGTAGAGCCCTGAGATTCGCACTCACTGTGCCGGCCATACCAATAGAGGCACTGTGCCACTTTTTTCTGACTCCAAGCCCCTGGCGTCATCACCCCGTCACAAAATCGCAATAACTTCAGGCGCCTACCTCTCCCCTGCGCAGGAAGTTCGTGGCTATGCGCCTGAAGTGGCTGACCAATTTCAACACCCTGTTGCTGGTGACCGTGTGTATCGCCTTGGGCGCCACCCTGTGGTGGTCGCAGCGCGCCCTCGAGCGCCCCTACCAGATGATGGAGCGCTATCTGGGCCTGTCCCAGCAGTTTCAGAACCAGGCGGCGCGCAATATCCAGGCCTACCTGGGCAACGGCGATGCCCTGCGCCAGGCCGCCGCCATGGAGGCGAACCAGCAGTTGCAGACCGCACTGGCGGACTGGCCCGTTGAGCTGGCCGAGAAGTTGCGCCCCAGTCTGGATAGCCTGCAGGCCTTCACCGCCAACGAACTGCTGGCCGCCGGCAAGCTGGCCGGCGACCCGCAAGCCCTGTTGCTGCAAGCCGAACGGGAGCTAGGGGCGAACTTCGAGCAAATGGCCAGCTACGCCCGCGACAGTGGCAACGCCGAGGCCAATCGCTACTTGCTGCCCTTGCTCGACGCAACCGTGCACCTGAGCCGGCTGTCGTTGGCTCGCGACAAGCTGGTCAGCAGCGGCCGCCCGGAACTGGCCGATGAGGTGGAGCGCGAGCTACAACTGATCCGCGCCCAGGCCCAGATAGTCGACGGCCTGCCACTGCTCGGCGTAACCCGCACGGCCGAATCCGGTGCAGACGACTTCGCTGAAATGATGGGCCTGGAATCCCAGGCCAGCGCCCAACAGGAAGACATTGCCGTGGGCCTTAAGCGTGAATTGCAAAGCCTGCTCAATCGCTACCCGGCCGAACTGCAACGCACCCGCGAACAGATCGAGCGCCGCGCCGAGCTGGCCGCCAGCACCGGCCAGCGCCTGGAAGCAGTACAACAGGCCATCGCCGCGCTGGAGCCCGAAGTACGCGGCCAGCATGCAAAAATCGCTGCCGAGGTGCGCATCATCCAAGGCCTGATGATCGGCCTGATCCTGCTGATCGCCCTACTGATCGACACGCTGCAACGGCGCCTGGCACGCACCCTGACCGGCCTGGCCCCGGCCCTGTCACGCTGGGCCGAGGGCGACTTCGCCCAGGCCATCGTCCTGGGCAAGACCAACCGCGAACTGCATGACATTCAGGAGTCGCTCAACCGCCTGCGTCAGTACCTGGTGGAGCTGGTAGGCACCATTCGCCATAACGCCGAGCAGGTGGCCGGCAGCAGCCACGCCCTGGCCGGCATGAGCGCCGCGCTGCACGGCGGCGCCGAACGCCAGGCCGGCGATACCGGGCAGATCCGCGATGCCTTGGGCGAACTGGAAGCGACCATTCAACAAGTGGCCGGTGACGCCAGCGCAGCCGCCGAGGCCAGTCGCGATGCCGGGCGTGCCGTGGAACAAGGCCAGGCGGTAATTGGCCAGAGCCTGTCGGGCTTGCGTGAACTGGTCGATGAAGTGCAAGGCAACGCCCGCATGATCGAGCAACTGGCGGAAGAGTCGGCAACCATTGGCGGGGTGCTGACGGTGATCCGCTCGATTGCCGAGCAGACCAACCTGCTGGCACTGAACGCCGCGATAGAAGCGGCCCGTGCCGGCGAGATGGGCCGTGGCTTTGCCGTGGTTGCCGATGAGGTGCGCTCACTGGCCCAGCGCACCACGGGCGCTACCGGCGAGATTCAGGCATTGATCGACCGCTTGCAGCAGGCCGCCAGAAGTTCGGTGGCGGGGATGCGCGCGCAACTGGAACACGCCGAGGCCACGGCCAATCAAGCCCAAGCCGCGGATGGGGCACTGGATGAGATTGTCTGTGCCATTCGAACCATTTCCGATACGGCGGTGCGGATTGCCGATGTCACGGCGCAGCAGAGTGGCGCGGTGAGCGAGATTCGTGATCACAGCGAGCGGATTCACGAATTGGGTGAAGACAACCTGCAACGCATTGGCGAGGGGCGTGAACAGGGCGAACAGTTGCTGAGCCTGGGCGGTGAGCTGAACCGGGCGGTGCGAGCGTTCAGGGTTTGAGTTGAGCTTTTCAGCGCCTGGGCGATCGAGCGCCGCCCGCGCGGCGCATCGCGAGCTGCGCTCGCTCCTACGTTTGTTTCGGGCCAGTAACGCCAGTGACAGGCGCGCGCGACCGCCTTGTTTTTACGACGCGATATCACGCCATGCGCCAAGGGGGTCGCGCGCAACTCCCCCAGGAAAAATTGGCCCGAAACAAACGTAGGAGCGAGCGCAGCTCGCGATGCGCCGCGCGGGCGGCGCTCGATCGCCCAGGCACTGCACATGTCATGTGCGAGCACTACTGGCCCCAACCCACACCAACTCCGCTATCATGCGCAGCAAGTTCCACCTCGCGAGTCCGCCATGCGCCGCCTGTTTTTCATGCTGTTACTGCTGCTGGCCAGCCCTGCCTTCGCCGCAGGCCTGCTCGACAACCGCCCCAGCGCCACCCTCGGCGCCGCTTCGCTGGCCAACAACGCCGACTTCCTGCCGGTACACGAGGCCTTCAAGCTCAACCTTGTCCAGGCCGATGCGCAAACCATCAAGCTGCGCTTCGTCGCCACCGATGGCTACTACCTCTACCGGCACCGCTTCCAGTTCCACACGGAACCGGCCGATATCACCCTGGGCACGCCGAACATCCCCAAGGGTGAGCCCAAGCACGATGAATTTTTCGGCGACGTCGAGGTTTACCACGGCGTGCTCGATATCGAGTTGCCACGCAAAGACCCACGCGCCTTCACCCTGCTGGTGGGCTACCAGGGTTGCGCCGACAAGGGCTTGTGCTACCCACCGGAAACCGCACGCCTGAGTATCGATGGCGAAGGCGTTGCAAACGCGCCGGCCACCCGCGAACACGGCTGGAACTGGAAGTCGCTACTGCTGTTCTTCCTCGCCGGGGTCGGCCTGACCTTCACCCCCTGTGTCCTGCCGATGTTGCCGATCCTCTCCGGTGTGGTGTTGCGCGGCCAGGTTGGCGGCGTGCGCGGCCAGGTTGGCGGCGTGCGCGGCCTGGCGCTGTCGCTGGCCTACGTGCTGCCAATGGCGGCCAGCTTCGCGGTACTCGGCGCACTGATGGGCCTGTTCGGTGCAAGCCTGAACCTGCAGGCGCGCCTGCAGTCGGCCTGGGTGCTGGTTCCCTTCGCGCTGTTCTTCGTGGTGTTCGCCCTGGCCATGTTCGGCCTCTTCGAGCTGAAGCTGCCCCAGGCCCTGAGTAACCGCCTGAACAACGTCGCCAACCACACCCGGGGCGGCTCGCTGCTGGGCGCAGCAGTGCTCGGTGTGCTCTCCAGCTTGCTGGTTTCTCCGTGTGTATCGGCGCCCTTGGCCGGTGCCTTGCTCTATATCAGTGCCAGTGGCGATGCCCTGGGTGGTGCGCTCAAGCTGTTCGCCCTGGGTTTGGGCATGGGTGCGCCGTTGCTGCTGGTGGCCACCGGGGGCGCGGCCTGGCTGCCCAAAAGCGGCCCATGGATGAACACGGTGAAAAACGCCATCGGCGTACTGCTGCTGGGGCTGGCCATCGGCTTGCTCAGCCGTGTACTGCCTGGCCCTGTGACCTTGCTGCTGGTCGGTTTCCTCGCTGCGGGTGTGGCACTGTTCCTCGGCGCCCTGGAATTCGTCGTCAAGACGACGCCCCAGCGCCTGGCGCAACTGCTCGGTCTGGCCTTGCTGGTGTACGCGCTGGCTTGTTGGTACGGCGCCCTCACTGGCCAGGGCGACCCACTGCGCCCACTGCCGGTTGCGTCACTGGCCGCCAGCGGCGGTCTGCCGGCAGCAAAAGCCGATGCCTGGCAGACCATCACCACACCTGGCGCCATGGACGCAGCCCTGGCGCAAGCCAAGGCCGCCGGCCAGCCAGTGCTGCTGGACTGGTACGCCGACTGGTGCATCAGTTGCAAGGTGATCGAGCATGAGGTGCTCAATGCACCGCAGGTGCAAACTCAGCTGTCCGGCTTCAAACTGCTGCGTTTCGACATCACCGAAAGTAATGCCGAGCAACGCAAGCTGCTCGACCGCTACCAACTGTTCGGCCCACCCGCCCTGCTGTTTTTTGCTGCGAACGGCAGCGAAATTACCGCTGATCGGGTGATTGGCGAGATAAATGCCGGTGAATTTGCGCAGATTCTGACGCGCGTACGCGGCAAAGTCGGTCTATAACTTCCCGCGAGCCGGGAAAAATCCTGAAATGAATGACCGGATTTAATTATCCGGTCACATACTTCGCGCGAACCTCGGACATCGTGCTGGCTATTGCCGGGAACTGGACACTTGCCGTTGCTTTACGGCACACTCGCCGCGCTGTGTCGAATTGCCCTACAAATCCAAGGAATCCGCAGATGGCAACGCTACTGGTGCTCCACGGCCCCAACCTCAACCTGCTCGGTACTCGCGAGCCAGGCCACTATGGCGCCGTGACCCTGGCTCAGATCAACCAGGACCTGGAGCAACGTGCCCGCGCCGCAGGCCACCATCTGCAGTACCTGCAGAGCAATGCTGAATACGAACTGATCGACCGCATTCACGCCGCACGCAACGAGGGTGTGGACTTCATCCTGATCAATCCGGCTGCTTTCACCCACACAAGCGTCGCATTACGTGACGCATTGCTTGCGGTGAGCATCCCATTCATCGAAGTGCACCTGTCCAACGTGCACAAACGCGAACCGTTCCGTCACCACTCCTACTTTTCCGATGTTGCCGTAGGGGTGATCTGCGGTCTGGGCGCCAGCGGTTATCGACTGGCCCTGGAGTCCGCACTGGAACAACTGGCTGCCAACGCACAGCCCAAATGATGAAAACCCTGGCCTAAATGGGCCGGGGTTCGAGAGAAACGTTTCAGATACGTTTTTTGTATTTCGCCCCCTGACCGAACCTTTGGGAGTTGATGATTAATGGATATCCGTAAAGTCAAGAAACTGATCGAGCTGCTGGAAGAGTCTGGCATCGACGAACTGGAGATCAAGGAAGGCGAAGAGTCGGTCCGTATCAGCCGTCACAGCAAGACTCCAGCTGCCCAGCAGTTCTATGCACCGGCGCCTATGGCTGCCGCCCCTGCCGCAGCTCCGGTCGCCGCTGCTGCCCCAGCCGCCGAAGCCGCTGCTGTTGCCGCCCCGGCCCTGAAAGGCACCGTGATCCGTTCGCCAATGGTAGGTACCTTCTACCGCAAGCCTTCGCCGACCTCGCCTAACTTCGCTGAAGTTGGCCAGTCCGTGAAGAAAGGCGACACCCTGTGCATCGTCGAAGCCATGAAGATGATGAACCACATCGAAGCCGATATTGGCGGTGTCATCGACGCCATCCTGGTAGAAGACGGCCAGCCGGTTGAGTTCGACCAGCCGCTGTTCACCGTCGTTTGAATCGCGGAGAGCCAACGATGTCTGGGAAGCTCGAAAAAGTCCTGATCGCCAACCGCGGGGAAATTGCCCTGCGGATCCTGCGTGCCTGCAAAGAGCTGGGTATCAAGACCGTCGCCGTGCACTCCACTGCCGACCGTGAACTGATGCACCTGGGCCTGGCAGACGAGTCGGTCTGCATCGGCCCTGCATCGTCCAAGGATTCCTACCTGCATATCCCTGCGATCATCGCTGCCGCCGAAGTGACTGGCGCCACTGCGATTCACCCGGGTTACGGCTTCCTGGCAGAAAACGCCGATTTCGCCGAACAGGTGGAAAAATCCGGTTTCGCCTTCATCGGCCCGAAAGCCGACACCATTCGCCTGATGGGCGACAAGGTTTCGGCCAAGGACGCGATGATCAAGTCGGGCGTACCGACCGTACCGGGCTCCGATGGCCCACTGCCAGAAGACGAAGAAGTTGCCCTGGCGATTGCCCGTGACGTCGGCTACCCGGTGATCATCAAGGCCGCCGGTGGCGGTGGTGGTCGCGGCATGCGCGTGGTGCACAAGGAAGAGGACCTGATTTCCTCGGCCAAGCTCACCCGTACCGAAGCCGGTGCAGCCTTCGGTAACCCGATGGTTTACCTGGAGAAGTTCCTGACCAACCCACGCCACGTGGAAGTACAGGTACTGTCCGACGGCCAGGGCAACGCCATTCACCTGGGCGACCGCGACTGCTCGCTGCAGCGCCGTCACCAGAAAGTACTGGAAGAAGCACCAGCCCCGGGCATCGATGAGAAAGCCCGCCAGGAAGTGTTCAAGCGCTGCGTCGATGCGTGCATCGAGATCGGCTACCGTGGTGCGGGTACTTTCGAGTTCCTGTACGAAAACGGCCGCTTCTACTTCATCGAGATGAACACCCGCGTGCAGGTTGAGCACCCGGTATCGGAGATGGTCACTGGCATCGACATCGTCAAGGAGATGCTGAGCATCGCCGCTGGCAACAAACTGTCGTTCCGCCAGGAAGACGTGGTGATCCGTGGCCACTCGCTGGAGTGCCGGATCAACGCCGAAGACCCGAAGAAGTTCATCCCGAGCCCAGGCAAGGTGAAGCACTTCCACGCCCCAGGCGGCAACGGCGTACGCGTCGATTCGCACCTGTACAGCGGTTATTCGGTTCCGCCGAACTACGACTCGCTGATCGGCAAGCTGATCACCTACGGCAAGGACCGCGACGAAGCCATGGCGCGCATGCGCAATGCCCTGGACGAGATCGTCGTCGACGGCATCAAGACCAACATCCCGCTGCACCGCGACCTGGTGCGTGATGAAGGCTTCTGCAAAGGCGGCGTCAACATTCACTACCTCGAGCACAAACTGGCCAACCAGGAGTGATCGTGTAGTGTGATGTACCAGAACCCCGGCCCTGTGCCGGGGTTTTTTATTGCCCCTAGCTCTTCATCCGCGGCATGTCGATACGATGCTCATGCACTCGCCGATAAAGCGTCGCACGCGAAATACCCAAAGCCCGCGCCGCATCCGCCGGCTTCCAGCGATGGCGGATCAGCGCGTCCAGCAACAGCTGCCGGGCCGGGCACGACACCCCGCTTTCAGCCGAGCCAACCGCTTCACCACGCACCTCCTGCGGCAGATCCTGTAGGCGCACCTGCCCGCCCTCACTCACCGCACAGGCATACCGCAACACCTGCCGCAGCTGGCGCAAATTGCCCGGCCAGCGATAAACCAGTAACGCCTGCAGCGCGTCATCCGCCAACACCACCTCCACCCCGCAAGCCGCAGCCTCCTCGGCCAGCAACTGGTGAATCAGCCCCAGCCGGTCATCACGCTCACGCAAGGGGGGTAGCTCAAAGCGGGCATTGGCCAGGCGGAAGTACAAGTCTTCACGAAATCGCCCGTCCTCCACCATCGACGCCAGATCGCGATGGGTCGCACAGATCACCTGAATATCCACCCGCTCCCGCCGTGCCGCCCCCAGCGGCGCCACCTCCCCCTCCGCCAGCACCCGCAGCAGGCGGGTTTGCAGGTTCAGCGGCATGTCCCCGATCTCGTCGAGGAACAACGTGCCGCCATCGGCCTGCTGCAACAGCCCTTGCATGCCTTTGCTGGAAGCCCCGGTGAAGGCCCCGGCCACATAGCCGAACAACTCGCTTTCGATCAGGGTTTCCGGGATGGCCGCGCAGTTCAGGGTAACGAATGGGCCATCACAGCGCTGGCTTTGCTGGTGCAGTTGGCGGGCGAATACTTCCTTGCCGGCCCCGGTCTCCCCCAGTACCAGCACCGCCAGGTTGCAGTCCTTGACCCGCGTGGCCAACCGCAGGTGCTGCTCGATGCGGGTGTCCTGGGCCTGGCGCACAGGCTGCGCACGCTGGCGTTGCTGCGGTGCGCTGACCCTGCCATACAAACCGCCCAGACCAGGCAGACGCTGGGCGGACGACGCGCTCACCCGGCGCAGCTGGTCGATGTCGAACAGTTCACCAATGTGCTCGGGCAAGCGTCCCAGGCGTTCCACCAGCCGTTGCCGCGCCAGGCTGTTTATTGCCTGCAAGCGGCCATCGGCATCCCAGGCCAGCAGGTAGTCGGGTTGGCTCTCCACATAGCCAGGCGTGCCGTGGGCGCGCATCACCCAGTGGCCCTGGGCGCTGTGCATGAAGAAGGCGTTTTCAATCTCGCGGGCCGTCTGCTCGACCAGTTGGCGGATCAGGTGCTGGCTGCGCCGATCGTCCGGCGACTGCAAGGCCGACACATCAACCACGCCCAGCAGCTCGCCCAACGGGTCGAACACCGGCGCCGCTGTGCAGGTCAGGCCAATGAAGGCGGCGCGAAAGTGATCGCGCTTGTGCACCGTGACCGGGGCCTTGCTGGTCAGTACCGCCGCCACGCCGCATGTGCCCTCCTCGCCCTCCGACCAGCAGGTCCCCAGATATAGCCCAGCCTTGCGACAGTCGTTACGGATGGCCGACTCGACCCGGTAATCGATGGTTCGCCCCTGGGCATCGGTAAGCAGCACGCAGTAGTCAGCGCCGCGCACCCGTTCGTGCAAGCGCGCCACGGCATCGCTGGCGATGCGCAGGAACAGCTCGGCGCGTTCGCGGCATTCGTTGAGCAGGCTTTGGGAAAGGATACGCGGCCCCTGCTGAGAACCGGGGTCGAGGCGGTACACATCCATGGAGCGACGCCATGAATCGAGAATCAGTGGTGGTACCGGCGCCTGCGGCAGGCGGTCGGCATTCTTCAACACCCTGCTGACGCAGTCCACATGGGCTCGGGAGTTCGCGGCAAGCATTCAGGCCCTCCGGTTCTCGTTACTGTTTTTATCGTTGTCCGGCCATTAAGCGCCTCTGGGCATGCCCCGACAAGCACTGTGTGATTACCGGCTGGCTTGAGACGCAGCGTCTCAGCGTCTCGGCAACGCTGGCCCGGCGCTGGCACCCGGCGTCTCGCCGCCACACCCGTGAAGACCTGCCCGAACACGACCAGAACCCTCTAGTCCGGCAACTTCAGCCATCGCGAAGAAAGCTGGCACCCCGCTTGCTCCTCCCCTTGCAAACAAAAATATGAGGTGCGCCATGCCGCTACCCGCCCCGATTGTCGGGATCATTGCCAACCCTGCCTCTGGCCGCGACCTGCGCCGCCTGACCGCCAATGCCGGGCTCTATTCAAGCACCGACAAGGCCTCGGCTATCCAGCGCCTGCTGGCCGCTTTCGGCGCCACCGGCATTGGCCAGGTGTTGTTGCCCAGCGACATGACCGGCATCGCTGCCGCAGTGCTCAAGGCCAGCCAGGGCCCAGGGGCCCGTGACCAGCACTGGCCGGCCATCGAGATCCTCGACCTGCCACTGAGCCAGACCGTGGCCGATACCCGCCTGGCTACCCGGCGCATGGTCGAGCGCGGCGTGGCGATGATCGCCGTGTTGGGTGGTGATGGCACCCACAAGGCGGTCGCCGCCGAGGCCGGTGACGTGCCGCTGCTGACCCTGTCCACCGGCACCAACAACGCCTTCCCCGAACTTCGTGAAGCCACCAGCGCGGGCCTGGCCGGTGGCCTGCTTGCCAGTGGCCGGGTACCGGCCAGCATCGGCTTGCGCCGCAACAAACGCTTACTGGTGAACGTGCCTGAACAACAGCTGGCCGAATGGGCCTTGGTCGAGGTGGCCGTGTCGCCGCAGCGCTTCATCGGTGCCCGTGCGCTCAGCCGCAGCGAGGACCTCTGCGAAGTCTTCGCCTGCTTCGCCGAACCCCACGCCATCGGCCTGTCGGCCCTGTGCGGCCTATGGTGCCCGGTGTCACGGCAAGATCCGCACGGCGCCTGGGTACGCCTGGCCCCCGGTGCCGAACAGGCGTTGTTGGCGCCATTGGCGCCCGGCCTGCTGCAAGCCTGCGGCATCTCCGCCTGCGGTCCGCTGACGCCCGGCGTCGCCCATCGCCTGAGCCTGGCCAGCGGCACCCTGGCCCTGGACGGCGAACGCGAAATCGAATTTGCCGAGCATGACACGCCCACCATCACCCTCGACCACCAAGGCCCACTCAGCGTGGACGTCGAGGCCGTGCTGGCGCATGCCGCCCGCCACCACTTGCTGGCCGTCCCGCGCGGCCACCGCCTGCACCCTGCAAACCCGTGTTGAGACAACCCCGGAGAACAACAAGATGTCCAATCAACTCAGTACTGAACAACTGCTGCATGCCTATGAAGTCATGCGGACCATCCGCGCCTTCGAAGAACGCCTGCATGTGGAGTTCGCCACCGGCGAAATTCCCGGTTTCGTCCACCTGTATGCCGGCGAAGAAGCCTCTGCCGCCGGGGTCATGGCCCACCTGCGCGACAGCGACTGCATCGCCTCGACCCATCGCGGCCATGGCCACTGCATCGCCAAAGGCGTGGACGTGTACGGCATGATGGCCGAGATCTACGGCAAGAAGACCGGAGTATGCGGCGGCAAGGGCGGCTCGATGCACATTGCCGACCTGGAAAAAGGCATGCTCGGTGCCAACGGTATCGTCGGCGCCGGCGCACCACTGGTGGCCGGGGCGGCGCTGGCGGCCAAGCTCAAGGGCCGCGATGACGTGTCGGTAGCCTTCTTCGGCGATGGGGCATCCAACGAGGGCGCCGTGTTTGAAGCCATGAACATGGCGTCGATCATGAACCTGCCCTGCATCTTCGTGGCCGAGAACAACGGCTACGCCGAGGCCACTGCCTCCAACTGGTCCGTCGCCTGCGACCATATTGCCGACCGCGCTGCCGGCTTCGGCATGCCAGGCGTCACCATCGACGGCTTCGACTTCTTTGCCGTATACGAGGCCGCCGGCGCCGCCATCGAGCGCGCCCGTTCCGGGCAAGGGCCGTCGCTGATCGAGGTCAAGCTCAGCCGTTACTACGGCCATTTCGAAGGCGATGCGCAAACCTACCGCGCCCCTGATGAAGTGAAGAACCTGCGCGAATCCCGCGACTGCCTCATGCAATTTCGCAACAAGACCACCCGCGCCGGCCTGCTCACGGCCGAGCAACTGGACGCCATCGACGCCCGCGTCGAGGACCTGATCGAAGACGCCGTTCGCCGCGCCAAGTCCGATCCCAAGCCACAGCCCGCCGACCTGCTCACCGACGTCTACGTCGCCTACCCCTGAGCCGCGGATTACAAGAACAACAGGAGAACCACCATGGCAAGAAAGATCAGCTACCAGCAGGCCATCAACGAAGCCCTGGCCCAGGAAATGCGCCGCGACAACACGGTGTTCATCATTGGCGAAGACGTCGCCGGCGGTGCCGGTGCGCCCGGCGAGGATGACGCCTGGGGTGGCGTGTTGGGCGTGACCAAAGGCCTGTACCACCAATTCCCCGGCCGCGTGCTTGATGCACCGCTGTCGGAAATCGGCTACGTCGGCGCGGCCGTCGGTGCTGCCACCCAGGGCCTGCGCCCGGTGTGCGAACTGATGTTCGTCGACTTCGCCGGCTGCTGCCTGGACCAGATCCTCAACCAGGCCGCCAAGTTCCGCTACATGTTCGGCGGCAAGGCAGTGACCCCGCTGGTGATGCGCACCATGTATGGCGCCGGCCTGCGCGCGGCGGCCCAGCACTCGCAAATGCTCACCTCGCTATGGACGCACATCCCCGGCCTGAAGGTGGTGTGCCCCTCCTCGCCTTACGATGCCAAGGGCCTGTTGATCCAGGCGATCCGCGACAACGACCCGGTGATCTTCTGCGAACACAAGCTGCTGTACAGCATGCAGGGCGAGGTGCCGGAAGAGGTGTACACCGTACCGTTCGGCGAAGCCAACTTCGTGCGCGACGGCGACGATGTGACCCTTGTTACCTACGGGCGCATGGTGCATGTGGCGCTGGAGGCCGCCAACAACCTGGCCCGCCAGGGCATCGACTGCGAGGTGCTGGATTTGCGCACTACCAGCCCACTGGACGAAGACAGCATTCTGGAAAGTGTGGAGAAGACCGGCCGCCTGGTAGTGATCGATGAAGCCAACCCGCGCTGCTCGATGGCCACCGACATCAGCGCGTTGGTGGCGCAGAAGGCTTTTGCCGCACTCAAGGGCCCGATCGAAATGGTCACCGCGCCGCATACTCCGGTGCCGTTCTCCGATGCCCTGGAAGACCTGTACATCCCTGACGCGGCGAAGATCGAAGCCGCCGTGCGCAAGGTGATCGAAGCCGCAAGGAGTGCCGCATGAGCCAGATCCATACCCTGACCATGCCCAAGTGGGGCCTGTCGATGACCGAGGGCCGGGTGGACACCTGGCTCAAGCAGGAAGGTGACGAAATCAGCAAGGGCGACGAGGTGCTGGACGTCGAGACCGACAAGATCAGCAGCAGCGTCGAAGCGCCGTTCAACGGCGTGCTGCGCCGCCAGGTGGCCAAACCGGATGAAACCCTGCCCGTCGGCGCACTGCTGGCGGTGGTCGTCGAAGGCGAAGCAGAAGAGGCCGAGATCGATGCTGTGGTACAGCGCTTCCAGGCCGAGTTCGTCGCCGAAGGCGGCACCGACCAGAGCCAAGGGCCGGCCCCTCAGAAGGCGGAAGTAGGCGGGCGTCTGCTGCGCTGGTTCGAGCTGGGTGAAGGCGGCACACCGCTGGTGCTGGTGCACGGGTTTGGCGGTGACCTCAACAACTGGCTGTTCAATCACCCGGCACTGGCTGCCGAGCGGCGGGTCATCGCCCTCGACCTGCCGGGCCACGGCGAGTCGGCCAAAGCCCTGCAGCGGGGCGACCTGGATGAGTTGAGCGAAACCGTGCTCGCCCTGCTCGACCACCTGGACATCGCCAAGGCCCACCTGGCCGGCCATTCCATGGGCGGTGCCGTCAGCCTCAACGTGGCGCGCCTGGCACCGCAACGGGTAGCCAGCCTGAGCCTGGTGGCCAGCGCCGGGCTGGGCGAAGCGATCAACGGGCAGTACTTGCAAGGTTTCGTCACCGCTGCCAACCGCAATGCACTCAAACCGCAGATGGTGCAGTTGTTTGCCGACCCGGCGCTGGTCACCCGGCAAATGCTGGAGGACATGCTCAAGTTCAAGCGCCTGGAAGGTGTGGACCAGGCCCTGCAGCAGCTGGCAGGCGCGCTCGCCGACGGCGACCGGCAGCGCCACGACTTGCGCGGGGTACTGGGCAATCACCCGGCACTGGTGGTGTGGGGTGGCAAGGATGCGATCATCCCGGCCAGCCATGCCGAGGGCCTGGAAGCCGAAGTACTGGTGCTGCCAGAGGCCGGCCACATGGTGCAGATGGAGGCGGCCGAACAGGTCAACCAGCAACTGCTCGCATTCCTGCGCAAGCACTAAGCCCTTTTCGTGAGCCTGGAGAACAACAATGAATGACCTGAGCCACACCCACATGCGCGCGGCCGTCTGGCATGGCCGCAACGATATTCGTGTCGAACAGGTACCTTTGCCGGCCGACCCTGCGCCGGGCTGGGTGCAGATCAAGGTGGACTGGTGCGGCATCTGCGGCTCCGACCTGCACGAGTATGTTGCCGGCCCGGTGTTCATCCCGGTAGAGGCCCCGCACCCGCTGACCGGCATTCAGGGCCAGTGTATCCTCGGCCACGAATTCTGCGGCCACATCGCCAAGCTTGGCGAAGGCGTGGAGGGCTATGCCGTAGGCGACCCGGTGGCGGCAGACGCCTGCCAGCATTGCGGCACCTGCTATTACTGCACCCATGGCCTGTACAACATCTGCGAGCGCCTGGCGTTCACCGGCCTGATGAACAACGGTGCGTTCGCCGAGCTGGTCAACGTGCCCGCCAACCTGCTCTACCGGCTGCCGCAGGGCTTCCCTGCCGAAGCCGGGGCACTGATCGAACCACTGGCGGTGGGTATGCACGCGGTGAAAAAGGCCGGCAGCCTGCTTGGGCAAACCGTTGTAGTGGTGGGGGCCGGCACCATCGGCCTTTGCACCATCATGTGCGCCAAGGCTGCGGGGGCGGCGCAGGTCATCGCCCTTGAGATGTCCTCTGCGCGCAAAGCCAAGGCCAAAGAGGTTGGCGCCAACGTGGTGCTGGACCCCAGCCAGTGCGATGCCCTGGCGGAAATCCGCGCACTGACAGCAGGGCTGGGCGCCGATGTGAGTTTTGAGTGCATCGGCAACAAACATACGGCCAAGCTGGCCATCGACACCATCCGCAAAGCAGGCAAGTGCGTGCTGGTGGGTATTTTCGAAGAGCCCAGCGAGTTCAACTTCTTCGAGCTGGTGTCCACCGAGAAGCAGGTGCTGGGGGCGTTGGCGTACAACGGCGAGTTTGCCGACGTGATTGCCTTCATTGCTGATGGTCGTCTGGATATTCGCCCGCTGGTAACCGGTCGGATCGGATTGGAGCAGATTGTCGAGCTGGGCTTCGAGGAACTGGTGAACAACAAAGAGGAGAATGTGAAGATCATCGTTTCACCGGGTGTGCGCTGATTGCACCTTGAAGGCAACGTGGCACCTGTGGGAGCGGGCGCGCCCGCGAAGAAGCAACACGGTTGAGGGCACCGGCTTCGCCGGTGTTCGCGGCTGAAGCCGCTCCTACAGGGCACGCGCAAGGTTCCAAGGCTGTGCGCCGACACATGGGCTCGCTGTCTCAGGATCCCATTCTGCGTCATACTCGGCAGACCTATTGCCCGGTCCTTGCCATGCGTCCATTGCTCCCCATTACCCTGGTCCTGCTGCTCGCCGCCTGTGGCGATGGCGAATCGCTGCTCCCGCCGGACGCACGGCTGCCTGACGGTGGGCGTTACCGGGGGCAGGTGGTCAATGGCCTGCTGCAGGGCGAGGGCCGAATCGACTACCCCAACGGCAGCTGGTACGCCGGCAGCTTCAAGGACGGCCAGTGGCACGGCCAGGGCGAATGGCATGGCCAGAACGGCGAGGTCTACCGCGGCCAGTTCGCCGAGGGGCTGTTTCAGGGCCTGGGCGACCTGACCACCCCGGGCAGCCACTATAGCGGCACCTTCCGCCACGGCCGCCGCGACGGCGAGGGCACCCTCAAACAAGCCGACCAGACCTACCGCGGCCAGTTCAAGGACGACCTGTACGACGGCGCAGGCCAGCTGGAGCTGGCCGACGGCAGTCGCTATCAAGGCTTGTTCGCCAAGGGCAAGCCCAACGGCGCCGGGGTGCGCAGCGATGCCAGCGGCAACCAGTTCAGCGGCCTCTTCGTCAACGGCCAGCTACAAGGCGCCGGCACCTACGACAGCGTTGATGGCGAGCAGTACATCGGCGAGTTCAAGGACAACCGCCTGGAGGGCCGTGGCCGCTACGAAAATGCCGATGGCGATGTGTGGATCGGGGAATTCAAGGACGGCTCGCTGAACGGCGAAGGGGAACTGCTGGGCAGCGATGGCAGCCACTACAAGGGTGAGTTCGCCGACTGGCACCTGTCGGGCCAAGGCAGCCTGCAACTGCCCGACGGCAGCAAGTACATCGGCGGGTTCCTGAACGATGCCTACCATGGCCACGGGCGACTGATCCTGGCCAGTGGCAAGGTCGAAAGCGGAACATGGGCCAACGGCGTGCGCGTGCGCGACCAGAATGGCAAGCTGCTACCAGACCCACTGGACCTGGCTTTGCTCAACCAGGGCCGGTTGCTGAACGAGGCACTGGCTCGGGTACCACGCTCGGCGCCACCGATCCAGCTGTATAGCCTGGTAGTGGCCGGCGATGGCCAGCAAAGCGTATTCCTGCGCGAAGCCGACTACGTCAGCAACATGCTCAAGGTGCGCTTTGGCGCGAGTGGCCAGGTCACGCTGGTCAACCACCGCGACCACATGGCCACACGCCCCATGGCCACACGCGAGAACCTGTCCCGCGCCGCCACCACCCTGGCAGAGCGCAGCGGCCCCGAAGACCTGGTGTTCATCTACCTCACCAGCCATGGCAGCCAGGACCACCAACTGGTGCTCGACCAGCCCCGCCTGCAACTGGCCGATCTTTCTGCTGACGAGCTGGCCACTGCCCTGGCCCCGCTGAAGGATCGCGACAAGGTAATCGTCATCTCTGCCTGCTATTCAGGGGGCTATATCGCCCCGCTCAAAGACGAGCGCACGCTGATCATGACCGCTGCCCGGGCCGACCGCGTCTCCTTCGGTTGTTCGGAAGAAGCCGACTTCACCTACTTTGGCGATGCCCTGTTCGCGGAAGCGCTGAACCAGACCGACGACCTGAAACAGGCGTTTGAACTGGCGCGCGCCAGCGTTGCCGAAAGAGAACATAGGGAAGGCTTCGAGGCCTCCGAGCCGCAGCTGTGGGCTCCGCCCGCCGTGCTTGAGCACTGGCAGCACCTGCGCCAGCAACAAGCCGAAGAAGCGTTGCGTAACGCCGCACAGGCCAACGTGAGGGAACAGGCAAAAACGCCCGGCACTCACTAGACTTGTGTGTAACAAGGGAGAGACATCATGTACTTGACGCCTCAGCATGTCCTGCTTGCCGGAGCCACCGGCCTGACCGGTGAACACTTACTGGACCGCTTGCTCAACGAGCCCACCATCACCCGTGTACTGGCGCCTACGCGCCGACCATTGGCCGAGCACCCGCACCTGGAAAACCCGGTGGGCGACCCGGCGGTGTTCCTTCCGCAACTAGCCGGGCGGGTCGACATCGCCTATTGCTGCCTGGGCACCACGCTGAAGCAGGCGGGTTCCGAATCGGCTTTTCGCGCAGTGGATCTGGACATGGTGGTCGCCTTCAGCAAGCGTGCCCGGGAAATGGGTGCGCGGCATCTGCTGGTGGTCAGTGCAGTGGGCGCCGACCCCAAGTCGTCAATTTTCTATAACCGGATCAAGGGCGAGATGGAAGAAGCGCTCAAGGCTCAGGACTGGCCACAGCTGACCATCGTGCGGCCCTCATTCCTGCTGGGCGAGCGGCTGGAGCCACGGCTGACTGAACAGCTTGTGGCGCCGTTTTCCAAGTTGATACCCGGGAAGTACCGGGGAATCGAGGCTTGTACCCTGGCGCGGGCCCTGTGGCGGCTGGCGCTGGAGGAAGAAGACGGCGTGCGGGTTGTGGAGTCGGATGAGTTGCGCAAGCTGGGCAGGATCTAGGCTTCGCTTGTGCAGGCCTCTTCGCGGGCACGCCCGCTCCCACAGGGTCTCGATAATCTTCCAGTGACTACTCAACAGTAGCAATGGGCGTGCCTGCGAAGAGGCCATCACAGGCCGCCGGTAGCCTGGAAGCCTATGCCGGCCGCTGTCAGCAAAGACAACGGCAGCAACAGGGTATCGAGCAGCATGCTGCCGGGCAGATCCAGGCGCGGATACGCCGGAGCGTCCGCCCCGTAATGATCCCGCGGGCAACACCCGCCATTGATCACATACAAATCCAGCCGGGTACCGGCATACACCACTGGTGCGCCGGGCTTGTTGGCATCCAGCGTGCGCACAGTGGCGCACCCACTCAGCATCACAAGCGCCAGCAACCCCGCCAGTGCTCGCTTCAATCATCCACCCCGAAGTGGTGCTCGCCCCAACGTGGCAACATGTCCTGGGGGATGTTCAGCAGGTTGAGGATACGCGCCACGACAAAGTCGACCAGGTCGTCGATGGTCTGCGGCTGGTGATAGAACCCCGGAGCCGCCGGCAAGATGACCGCGCCCATTTGCGACAGCTTGAGCATGTTTTCCAGGTGGATGGTGGAGAATGGCGCTTCGCGTGGCACCAGGATCAGTTGACGCCGCTCCTTGAGGGTGACGTCGGCAGCCCGCTCGATCAGGTTGTTGCAGGCGCCAGTGGCGATGGACGACAAAGTGCCAGTGGAACAGGGGACCACCACCATTGCCGCCGGGGCGCCAGAACCCGAGGCTACCGGCGACATCCAGTCTTCCTTGCCATACACGCGGATCTGCCCGTCGGCCGCGCCGGTGTATTCAGTCAGAAACGCCTGCATCGCCTGGGGCTTGGCCGGCAACACAACATCCGTCTCAGTGGCCATCACCAACTGTGCGGCCTTGGAGATCAGGAAGTGCACCTCGCGGTCTTCGCGTACCAGGCAATCGAGCAGGCGAAGGCCATACTGGGCACCCGAGGCGCCCGTCATGGCCAGGGTGATGCGTTCCGGCCCGCTCACTTCAGCGCCTCGGCCAGCTTGCCGTGCAGGCCGCCGAAGCCGCCGTTGCTCATGATCACCACATGGGTGCCTGGGCGAGCCTGGCCTTTGATCCGCTCGATGATCGCTTCGAGGCTATCGGCCACCACGCTCGGCACCTTGCACTGCGCGGCGGTGGCAGCCAGGTCCCAGCCGAGGTTGGCCGGCGCATACCAGATCACCTGGTCGGCGTCGTTGACGCTTTCTGGCAGGCCGTCACGGTGGGCACCGAGTTTCATCGAGTTGGAGCGTGGCTCGATCACCGCGATCACAGGCGCCTCCCCCACCCGCTTGCGCAGGCCGTCGAGCGTGGTGGCAATGGCAGTCGGATGGTGGGCGAAGTCATCGTAGATGGTCACACCTTGTACTTCGGCAACCTTCTCCATGCGCCGCTTGACGCTCTTGAAAGCACTCAGGCCGTCAATGCCCATGGCTGGCACCACGCCCACATGACGCGCGGCTGCCAGGGTGGCCAAGGCGTTGGCGACGTTGTGCTGGCCGGTCAGCGCCCAGTCCACCACACCCTGCACTTCGCCCTCGAACAGTACTTCAAAGCGCGAGCCATCGGGGCTGAGCAGGCGGGCTTGCCACTGGCCGCCCTCACCGGTGGTTTGCACAGGGGTCCAGCAGCCCATGCCGATCACACGCTCCAGCGCTTGCTCGGTGGTCGGGTGGATGACCAGGCCTTCGCTGGGGATAGTGCGCACCAAGTGGTGGAACTGCCGCTCGATCGAGGCCAGGTCCGGGAAGATGTCTGCGTGATCGAACTCAAGGTTGTTGAGGATCGCAGTACGCGGGTGATAGTGGACGAACTTCGAGCGCTTGTCGAAGAAGGCGCTGTCGTACTCGTCGGCCTCCACCACAAAGAACGGCGTGTCGCCCAAACGGGCCGACACCGAGAAGTTCTGCGGCACACCACCAATCAGGAAGCCCGGGCTCATGCCAGCGTGCTCCAGCACCCAGGCCAGCATGCTGCTGGTGGTGGTCTTGCCGTGAGTGCCGGCAACGGCCAGCACCCAGCGACCTTGCAGCACGTGATCGGCCAGCCACTGCGGGCCGGAGACGTAGGGCAGGCCCTTGTTCAGCACGTATTCAACCGCTGGGTTGCCGCGCGACATGGCGTTACCGATGACCACCAGGTCTGGCGCCGGGTCCAGCTGGGCCGGGTCATAGCCTTGGGTCAGCTCGATACCCTGGGCTTCGAGCTGGGTGCTCATCGGGGGATAGACGTTGGCGTCGGAGCCGGTGACGCGGTGGCCAAGTTCCTTGGCCAGCACCGCCAGCGAACCCATGAAAGTGCCGCAAATACCGAGAATGTGAATATGCATGGTCGACCTCGCAAAACATCGAGGCAGGGTAGCCCAGGGCGCGACAAATCGCACCCGCTGTTTCGCTCAGTCGCCCCTGGTAATGCCGTGTTTGCGCAGTTTTCGATACAAGGTATTGCGGCTGATGCCCAAGTGCTCGGCGACGCGGGTGAGATGCCAGTGTTTTGCCTCCAGGACCTCCTTCAGCGCTTGCCGCTCCGCGTCGAGCAGAACCTCGGCCCCTACAGATTCACCCTCAATCTCTGCGGCACCGCCGGACCTGTGGGAGCGGGCTTGCCCGCGAACGAGGGCAACGCCCTCGCCCTCTATTGCCTGGTCGGACATCTTCACGGGCTCACCCGCCCTCACGGTAGGTGGGCTGGAGCGGATGACCGCGGGGAGGTCCGCAAAGGTAATGCGGGCATCTTCGCAAAGCGCCACCAAAGTACGCAGCACATTGCGCATCTGCCGCACGTTCCCCGGCCAGGTAAATTCGAGCAACGCCTGTCGCGCCCTGGGCTCGATGTCTATGCGTTGCCCCTGCGTCTCCTGGCGTAGCAGAAAGTCCAGCAACTGCGCCTTGTCACTGCGTTCTCGCACCGCCGGCAACGCCACCTCCAGGCCATTGAGGCGGTAATACAGGTCCTCGCGGAAACTGCCCTGTTCAACCCGTTCCAGCAGGTCACGGTGCGTAGCGCTGACGATGCGCACGTCCACCGCCTGTGGCTCTCCCCCGATCGGCACCACCTGGCGCTCCTCCAGCACCCGCAGCAGGCGGGTTTGCAGGGCAAGCGGCATGTCGCCGATCTCGTCCAGCAGCAAGGTGCCGCCGTCGGCCTGCAACAGCTTGCCGCGCATGCCCTCCTTGCGCGCGCCGGTAAAACTGCCGCCGCGGTACCCGAACAGCTCACTCTCGATCAGGCTTTCCGGGATAGAAGCGCAGTTGATGGCGACGAACGGTTTGCCGCGCCGCTCACTGGCCTGGTGCACAGCCTGGGCGAACGCCTCCTTGCCACAGCCGGTCTCGCCGCGCAGCAGCAATGGCACATCGCGCTCGAACACCCGCACGCTGCGGCGGAAATCATTTTGCAACGCAGGGTCCAGCAGACAGACCAGCGGCTCCACTTCACGTGCAGGCCGCGGCTGGGCGGCCGGCACTGACCAAACCGGCGCCCGGGCCTGCCCCCGCAGGCTGGCGAACACCTGGCGACCATCCAGGGTGCGCAGCGGCCAGGCAGTGCTGCCTCCGGGCGTGGCACGGCTGAACATTTCGTCATGGCTGCACGCGAAAAAGCACTCCAACGGTTTGCCCAGCACGCCACCCCGTACCGTGCCCAGCAGGTTCAGTGCGCTTTGGTTCGCAGCGCAAATGCGGCCATCGCCGTCGAACGCCAGCAAGCCTTCACTGAACAGGCCGACCGACTCGGCTTGCAGGTGAAAACGCAATAACCATTGCTGCTCGAAATGGCGCAGGAAATAGCAGCTTTCGATCATCTTCGCCGACAGGTTGACCAATGCCATGGTGTGGAACTGGCTTTGCCGCGATACGTCGGGGCGCGCCGAGGACACGTCGAGTACCGCCAGCAGTTCGCCATGCGGGTCGAACACCGGGCTGGCCGAGCAGGTCAGGCCGGTGTGACGGCCACGGAAGTGCTCGTTCTGGTGGATGGTCAGCGCCTGGCGTTCGACCAGGCAGGTGCCGATGCCATTGGTGCCCTCGCGCGCCTCGCTCCAGTCGGCGCCCAGCCACAGCCCGGCCTGTTCGAAGCTGCGCCGCTCGGTGGGGGCACTGACGCAGTTGAGGATCACCCCGCGGGCGTCGGTCAGCAGCACCGCGTGGCCCGCACCGGAAAGCTGCTGGTGCAGGCTGTTCATTTCATGGTCGGCAATTTGCAGCACCTGGTGCAGGCGCTCGCGGCTTTCCAGCAGGCGCCCATGCTCAAGCACCACCGGGGCTTCGATCACCGCCGGGTCGAGGTGGTAGTCCTCCAGGCAGCGCAGCCAGGAACGGGCGATGGACGGGTCACTGCCGCCCTCCCCAGCCCCACCATGGGCAACGCTATGGACCTGCCGGGCATGGCGAGTGAAGTGATTGCTCTGCATTGTTGTAATTCTCCGCAGATAGAGCGTCAGCCCAGCATCCTCCACCCGGGTAGGCTTTGCAATGCACACACCGGTGACGTGTCGCAAACGGCACAAAGTGTCACCCCTGGCGTACCGACGCCGGCACAGCCCTCCTTGATCAGGCCGGTAAAAATGACCCAAGTCATTGATTTGCCTGGCACGGCCAACACTGGCCCAACCCTTGCTCTATGCTTTTCAACTCCCTAAAAAGCACAATACCAAGGAGACACACCATGCGTTATGCACATCCCGGTACCGAGGGCGCGAAGGTTTCCTTCAAGAACCGCTACGGCAACTACATCGGTGGTGAGTTCGTTGCTCCGGTAAAGGGGCAGTACTTCGAAAATACCTCCCCGGTGAATGGCAAGCTGATCGCTGAATTCCCCCGTTCTACTGCCGAAGACATCGAGAAAGCCCTGGATGCCGCCCATGCTGCGGCCGACGCCTGGGGCCGCACTTCAGTGCAGGATCGTTCCAACGTTCTGCTGAGGATTGCCGACCGTATCGAGCAGAACCTCGAACTGCTGGCCATCACCGAAACCTGGGACAACGGCAAGCCGATCCGCGAAACCCTCAACGCCGACATTCCGCTGGCAGTCGATCACTTCCGCTATTTCGCTGGCTGCATCCGCGCCCAGGAAGGCGGCGCTGCCGAAATCAATGAAGGCACCGTGGCCTACCACATCCACGAGCCACTGGGCGTGGTCGGGCAGATCATCCCCTGGAACTTCCCGATCCTGATGGCTGCCTGGAAGCTTGCCCCGGCACTGGCCGCTGGTAACTGCGTGGTGCTCAAGCCTGCCGAACAGACGCCGCTGGGCATCACCGTCCTGCTCGAAGTCATTGGCGACCTGTTGCCACCTGGCGTGCTCAACGTGGTGCAAGGCTACGGCCGCGAAGCCGGTGAAGCCCTGGCCACCAGCAAGCGCATCGCCAAGATCGCCTTCACCGGCTCTACCCCGGTGGGCTCGCACATCATGAAATGCGCGGCCGAGAACATCATCCCGTCCACCGTCGAACTGGGTGGCAAGTCGCCGAACGTGTACTTCGAAGACATCATGCAGGCCGAGCCAAGCTTCATCGAGAAGGCGGCAGAAGGCATGGTGCTGGCGTTCTTCAACCAGGGCGAAGTGTGCACCTGCCCGTCGCGTGCCCTGGTGCAAGAGTCGATCTACCCGCAGTTCATGGAAGTGGTGATGAAGAAGGTGCTGCAGATCAAGCGCGGCGACCCGCTGGACACCGACACCATGGTCGGCGCCCAGGCCTCGCAGCAGCAGTTCGAAAAGATCCTCTCTTACCTGCAGATTGCCCAGGACGAAGGCGCCGAGCTGCTCACCGGCGGCAAGGTCGAGAAGCTGGAAGGTGCGCTGGCTACCGGTTACTACATCCAGCCGACCCTGCTCAAGGGCAACAACAAGATGCGCGTGTTCCAGGAAGAAATCTTCGGCCCGGTGGTCAGCGTCACCACCTTCAAGGATGAAGCCGAAGCACTGGCGATTGCCAACGACACCGAGTTCGGCCTGGGTGCCGGCGTGTGGACCCGCGACATCAACCGTGCCTACCGCATGGGCCGCGGGATCAAGGCTGGCCGTGTGTGGACCAACTGCTACCACCTGTACCCGGCGCATGCCGCATTCGGCGGGTACAAGAAGTCGGGGGTCGGGCGTGAGACGCACAAAATGATGCTGGATCACTATCAGCAGACCAAGAACCTGCTGGTGAGCTACGACATCAACCCGTTGGGCTTCTTCTAGACCGCGTCGCCTTCTTCGCGGGTAAACCCGCTCCTACAGGTCCTGCGCTGGTCTTGAATTTTGCGCAATCCCTGTGGGAGCGGGTTCACCCGCGAAGAGGCCAGGCCGGCATACCCTGAACCCAGGGCGGCAACCGTGCACCAGCCGCTCTGGCTCGCTTCCTGCAGCACCCATCACCATCGGCCCGGAACCCTTCCGGCCACCAAGAAAAACAACAGGTGAATCTATGCCAAGCGAACATTCCGCCGGATCGCCGGCAGGCTCTTCCGTCGACTTCGAGAAAGTCGGCTCTGACTATTTCCAGCAACGTGAACTGAAAAAAGGCGCTGCCGGCTGGGTACTGCTGGTCGGCCTGGGCGTGGCGTACGTCATTTCCGGCGATTACGCCGGCTGGAACTTCGGCCTGGCGCAGGGCGGCTGGGGCGGCATGTTCCTGGCCACCTTGCTGATGGCCACCATGTACCTGTGCATGTGCTTCTCGCTGGCCGAGCTGTCGTCGATGATCCCCACCGCTGGCGGTGGCTATGGCTTTGCCCGCAGTGCCTTCGGCCCATGGGGCGGCTTTTTGACCGGCACGGCGATCCTTATCGAATACGCCATCGCCCCTGCCGCCATCGCGGTGTTCATCGGCGCCTACTGCCAATCGCTGTTCGGTATCGGCGGCTGGATGATCTACCTGGCGTTCTACATCGTGTTCATCAGCATCCACATTTTCGGCGTGGGTGAGGCACTGAAGCTGATGTTCATCATCACCGCCATCGCCGCCATTGCCCTGGCCGTATTCCTGATAGGCATGGTGCCCCATTTTGATGCAGCCAACCTGTTCGACATCGCCAAAACGGACGCCGTCGGCGCCAGCAGCTTCCTGCCGTTTGGCTATGTCGGCGTGTGGGCAGCCATCCCCTACGCCATCTGGTTCTTCCTTGCCGTCGAAGGCGTGCCGCTGGCCGCAGAAGAAACCAAGAACCCCAAGCGTGACCTGCCTCGCGGCCTGATCGGCGCCATGCTGGTACTGCTGGCCTTCGCCTTGCTGATCCTGGTGGTCGGCCCGGGCGGCGCAGGCTCCGAGGCGCTGAAGGCCTCCGGTAACCCGCTGGTCGAAGCCCTGTCGAAGGCCTACGGCGGCTCCACCTGGATGGGCGGCTTCGTCAACCTGGTCGGTCTGGCCGGGCTGATCGCCAGCTTCTTCTCGATCATCTATGCCTATTCCCGGCAGATCTTCGCCCTGTCCCGCGCCGGTTACCTGCCGCGCAAATTGTCGGAAACCAACAAAAGCAAGGCCCCGGTAATGGCCTTGGTCATCCCGGGCATCATCGGCTTTGCCCTGTCGCTGACGGGCCAGGGTGACTTGCTGATCCTGGTGGCAGTGTTTGGCGCTACCCTGTCTTACGTGCTGATGATGGCTGCGCACATCACCCTACGCATCCGCCGGCCAAAGATGGAACGCCCCTACCGCACCCCAGGTGGCATCTTTACTTCCGGCCTGGCGCTGGTGCTGGCGTGTATCGCCGTGGTCGCCGGATTCCTGGTTGACCCGCGGGTAGTCATTGGCGCTGCAGTGATCTATGCGGTATTAATTGCCTACTTTGCTTTCTACAGCCGCCACCACCTGGTTGCGGGCACACCGGAAGAGGAATTCGCCGCGATCCAGAAGGCCGAAGAGGCCCTGCACTGATCGCCGCCACCCGCCGCGGGGCAACCCGCGGCTCTGGAGATTCTGTATGGCAAGTTTCGTACACACGGTCGGCCACCTGGTCTACCGCTTCGACAGCCTCAAGGACGTGATGGCCAAGGCCAGCCCGGCACGCTCCGGGGACTGCCTGGCAGGCGTGGCGGCCAGCAACGACGGCGAGCGTGTCGCCGCGCAGATGGCGTTGGCCAATATTCCGCTGACGCACTTTCTCAATGAAGCACTGATCCCTTACGAAGCAGATGAAGTGACCCGCCTGATCATCGACACCCACGATGCCCAGGCCTTCGCCCCGGTCAGCCACCTGACCGTGGGTGGTCTGCGCGACTGGCTGCTGAGCGAGGAAGCCAATGAAGACAGCCTGCGCGCCCTGGCGCCCGGGCTGACCCCGGAAATGGCCGCTGCCGTGTCGAAGATCATGCGCGTGCAGGACCTGGTGCTGGTGGCGCAGAAAATCCGCGTGGTCACCCGGTTCCGCGGCACCATGGGCCTGCGCGGGCGCCTGTCGACCCGGCTGCAACCCAACCACCCGACAGACGAACCGGCCGGTATTGCCGCCAGCATTCTCGACGGTTTGCTGTACGGCAACGGCGACGCCATGATCGGCATCAACCCGGCCACCGACAGCATCGCTTCGATTTGCGCCCTGCTGGAAATGCTCGACGCCATCATCCAGCGCTACGACATCCCCACTCAGTCCTGCGTGCTGACCCACGTCACCACCTCGATCGAAGCGATCAACCGTGGCGTGCCACTAGACCTGGTGTTCCAGTCCATCGCTGGCACAGAGGCGGCCAACGCCAGCTTCGGCATCAACCTGAACGTGTTGCAGGAAGGCTACGAAGCAGGTCTGTCGCTGAAACGTGGCACCCTCGGGCAGAACCTGATGTATTTCGAAACCGGCCAGGGCAGCGCGCTCTCGGCCAACGCCCACCACGGCGTCGACCAGCAGACCTGCGAAACCCGCGCCTATGCCGTGGCCCGTCACTTCAAGCCGTTTCTGGTCAACACCGTGGTCGGTTTCATTGGCCCGGAATACCTGTACAACGGCAAGCAGATCATCCGCGCCGGCCTCGAAGACCATTTCTGCGGCAAACTGCTGGGCGTGCCGATGGGTTGCGATATCTGCTACACCAACCATGCCGAAGCCGATCAGGACGACATGGACACCTTGCTGACGCTGCTGGGTGTGGCCGGCATCAACTTCATCATGGGCATCCCCGGCTCCGACGACATCATGCTCAACTACCAGACCACCTCGTTCCATGACGCGCTGTACGCGCGCCAAACCCTGGGCCTGAAGCCTGGGCCGGAATTCGAGGCATGGCTGGCCCGCACCGGCATTTTCACCCAGGCCGACGGCCGGGTGCGTTTCGGTGACAACCTGCCGCCGGCCTTCCGCCAGGCCTTGGCACAGCTTGCATAGGGATGACCATGGACCATCGCACGCCTACCCCCGACAACCCTTGGCTGGCCCTGCGCAACCTGACCCCGGCGCGCATCGCCCTGGGCCGCACTGGCACCAGCCTGCCGACCGGGGCGCAGCTGGACTTCCAGTTCGCCCATGCCCAGGCACGTGATGCCGTGCACCTGGCTTTCGACCACGCCGGCCTGGCCAGCCAGCTGAGTGACCGCGGGCGCGAAAGCCTGGTGTTGCACAGCGCTGCCAGCGACCGCCACCAGTACCTGCAGCGGCCGGACCTTGGCCGCCGGCTGAACGAAGACTCGATTGCGACCCTTCGCCAGCACGCCCAGGCCAACCCCGGCGGCGTCGACCTGGCCATCGTGGTGGCTGACGGCCTCTCGGCACTGGCCGTGCATCGCCACACGCTACCGTTCCTGACCCGCTTCGAGGAACAGGCTGCCGCCGACGGCTGGACCAGCGCCCCGGTGGTGCTGGTGCAGCAGGGCCGTGTGGCAGTGGCCGACGAGGTCGGCGAGCTGCTGGGCGCCCGGATGACGGTGATGCTGATCGGTGAACGCCCGGGGCTGAGCTCGCCCGACAGCCTTGGCCTGTATTTCACCTATGCACCCAAGGTCGGCCTGACCGATGCCTACCGCAACTGCATTTCCAATATCCGCCTGGAGGGGCTGAGCTATGGCATGGCAGCGCACCGCCTGTTGTACTTGATGCGCGAAGCCTGCCGGCGCCAGCTTTCCGGGGTGAATCTGAAGGACGAAGCCGAGGTACATAGCCTGGAGAATGAAGACAGCGCCAGCCAGAAAGGTAACTTCCTGCTCGGCAAAGGGTAAAAAACCTGTCACGGAAGGCGGATTGCACTTGTGCCGTGCATTGGGGCAGCATGCCCTTGAACGCTGCTGGCATTCCGCTGTTTCCCAAATGGACTCTGAGGGCCGCACATGCGCATCATCAAGGCAACCCTGGAACACCTCGACCTGATCACGCCGTTGTTCGTCAAATACCGTGAATTCTACGGGCAGTTGCCCTACCCCGACAGCTCGCGCAACTTTTTGGAAAAGCGCCTGAAGCGGGATGAATCGGTGATTTACCTGGCACTTCCGGATGATGACGACGGCAAACTGCTGGGCTTTTGCCAGCTGTACCCGAGCTACTCGTCGCTGTCGTTGAAGCGGGTATGGATTCTCAACGATATCTATGTAGCTGAGGACTCCCGGCGCATGCTGGTGGCCGACCACCTGATTCGCGAAGCGAAGAAAATGGCCAAAGAGACCAATGCTGTGCGCATGCGGGTGTCGACCAGCGCGAACAATGAAGTGGCGCACAAGACTTACGAATCCATCGGTTTTCGCGAGGATACCGAGTTCAAGAGCTACATCCTGCCGATCAGTCAGGATTGACCCGCACCAGCCTCTTAGCGGGCGTGCCCGCTAAGAGGCTGGTAAAGGAATACCCCTCTACCGTAACCCCCCGCTACAAACTCCTCGGGCATGATCCTCACTTAGCCGTATAATGGCGCACCTGTCATGTGTGAAAATTTACCCCTCCCCCGGTAACCAAGCCTACGCCCAAGAACACAGGTGCTGTACATGGATTTCAACCCGCTGGACCTTATCCTGCATCTCGATGCCTACCTCGATCTGCTGGTCACCAACTACGGTCCCTGGATCTACGCCATCCTGTTCACCGTGATCTTCTGCGAAACCGGCCTGGTAGTCATGCCATTCCTGCCGGGCGACTCGCTGCTGTTCATCGCCGGCGCCGTTGCGGCGGGTGGTGGCATGGACCCGGTGCTGCTGGCCGGCCTGCTGATGGCCGCTGCAATCCTGGGCGACAGCACCAATTACGTGATCGGCCGAACGGTCGGCGAGCGGTTGTTCAACAACCCCAACTCCAAGATCTTCCGCCGCGACTACCTGCAGCGTACCCACGATTTCTATGAACGCCATGGCGGCAAGACCGTGACCATGGCGCGCTTTCTGCCTATCTTGCGTACCTTTGCACCGTTCGTCGCGGGCATCGCTCACATGCACTACCCACGCTTCCTCGGCTTCAGCGTTGCCGGTTCGCTGCTATGGGTCGGCGGCCTGGTCACCTTGGGCTACTTCTTCGGCAACGTCCCGTTCATCAAGCAGCATCTGTCGCTGATGGTGGTGGGCATCATCATCCTGTCGCTGGTGCCGATGATCATCGGCTTGCTGCGTGGCCGCCTGGGCCGTACGGCCAAGGCTCACTGAACAAACAGGTAAAGAACAAACGGCATGTGGTCATTCAGCGCCTGGCGGCGCAAGCGTACTCTGGCGCGCTACCCGATCACGCCACAGCAATGGCAGGCCGTACGCGAGCGGCTGCCGATGCTGGACGGCATCAGCGACGCTGAAGACCACTGGCTGCGCGAAGCCTGCATCCTGTTCCTGCTCGACAAGCACCTCACCTGCCTGCCCGGTGTCGAGCTGGACGACGAGCAGCGCCTATTGCTGGCTGCCCAGGCACAGTTACCGCTGCTTCACCTGGGTGAGCTGAACTGGTACCAAGGCTTCCACGAAATCATTCTGTACCCCGACGACTTCAAGAGCCCCCAGCGCCACCGCGATGCCAGTGGCGTGGAGCATGTATGGGACGGCGAACACAGCGGCGAGGCGTGGCAGCAGGGGCCGATCATACTGGCCTGGAACGGCGTGCTGGCCAGTGGTGGCTGGGAGGCCTACAACCTGGTCATCCATGAGCTGGCACACAAGCTCGACATGCTCAATGGCGATGCCAACGGCCTGCCACCGTTGCACAGCGGCATGCCAGTTGATGAGTGGGCAAGCGCCATGCAGCAGGCTTACGACGATCTCAACCAGCAACTGGACGCCAACCCCGACGCCGAAACTGCCATCGACCCTTACGCTGCGGAAAACCCGGCAGAGTTCTTTGCCGTTACCAGCGAGTACTTCTTTAGTGCCCCCGACCTGCTTCATCAGGCTTATCCACAGGTCTACCACCAGTTGTCGCTGTTCTACCGGCAAGACCCGCTGGCGCGCCTGTGCCGGCTGCAGGCGGAACATCCCGAGTACCGCGAAAGCCAAGCCTGACGGGCCCGCACATCAGGCCAAGCGTGGCATGCCCCGGCAGAATGTGCCTATAATCGCCGCCACTTTTTGGTCAAACACGGGGGCACTGCCCAATGAGCTACAGCAAGATTCCGGCGGGCAAAGACCTGCCGAACGACATCTACGTCGCCATCGAGATCCCGGCCAACCACGCGCCGATCAAATACGAAATCGACAAGGACAGCGACACACTGTTCGTCGACCGTTTCATGGCTACCCCAATGTTCTACCCAGCCAACTATGGCTTCATCCCGAACACCCTGGCTGACGACGGTGATCCGCTGGACGTGCTGGTGGTTACCCCTTACCCGGTGGCCCCAGGCTCGGTTATCCGCGCCCGTCCGGTCGGTGTGCTGAACATGACCGACGACGGTGGCGGCGACGCCAAGGTCGTCGCTGTTCCTCACGACAAGCTGTCGCAGCTGTACGTCGACGTCAAGGAATACACCGACCTGCCAGCCCTGCTGATCCAGCAGATCGAGCACTTCTTTGCCAACTACAAAGATCTCGAGAAGGGCAAGTGGGTCAAGATCGAAGGCTGGGAAGGCGCCGACGCCGCCCGTGCCGCGATCACCAAATCGGTCGCTGCCTACAAGGGCTGATTCCGACTGCAGAAAAAACCCCGCTTTGGCGGGGTTTTTTTATGCCTGAATGGGCAACGCGCGCATTACCGAGAATAAATCCTACACAGTCCTACGCTAGCATCCTACAAGCAGCCTATTTTCTTACAAGTTCAATCAACATCCGGTTCATATCCTTGCTGACAACTCGCCGCTACACTCGCTGCCATGAACACTTCCGGCGACCGACTCAGAGCCCTGCTCCATGAATGTGGCCTGACCCCTTCCGATTTCGCCGCTCAGCGCAGCGTCACAGCACAGCACGTCAACAACTGGTTCAAGCGCGGTGTGCCTTTGGCCCGGCTGGACGAACTGGCCGATTTGTTCTGTGTACACCGCCGTTGGCTACGCACCGGTGAAGGTCCCAAACACCCCCACCCGCTCCTGCGTAACGGCTGTCCACGGCCAGTGCCCGCCAACCCGCTTACCCCGCTTTCGGAACATCGTGGCCGGGTACTGAAGGTGCCCTACTACGAAGTGCACAACGGCTTGCTGTCGCCGGTGGGCAGCAAGCACCTGCGCTTGCCGGCAAACACCCTGAAGGGCTTGGGTGTGCAAGCCGGCAACGCAATCTGCGTGGCAATGCCGGCCAGCAACATGCTGCCGCTGATTCCGCTGGAAGCTACCCTGGCCATCGACCTGGGCATGACCAAGGTGGTCGAGGGCGAAACCTATGCCCTGCTGCAAAACGGCATGCTCAGGGTGAACAACCTCAGTCTTGGCCCGCACGAAACCCTTTACCTGCACAGCCATGACCGGCGCAACTACGCGGTCGAACGCTACACCCCTGCTCAGCGCCAGGCGCAGGGCCTGGAAATTCTTGGCTGGGTGTTCCATTGGTCACATTTGCGCCAGCAGCGGCCCAGTTGAAGCACCCTGCGCAATTTTTTGCTGGGCATCCTGCGCCCGCCCTTGTATGCTACGCCGCACATTAAGCCCCGACCGGCGCAAGCCGCGGTCCAGAGGGCTCGGCGATATCCCACACGGGCATCTGCCATCTCTTTCAGGCCCTTGATGGCCACACAGTTAAGGCGATTGCGGCTTACCATAAATTAGTCGGAAGCGTCCCCGAGAAGCCGGCCACAAGCCGGCTTTTTAATTTAACAAACCTTCAAAAACAGCATTCACAACCCGCGGGTTTCCAACCCCTACCTCCGTGCATAGAACGCAGCCCTTTGCGCCTCCCGCTCTGCTCAGCCCCCGCTGTTGAAGGGCAGCCCGCAACCGATCCTGGTGTGTCTGTTTCTTCTTGTAACGCATATAAACATCAAATTGATATTTCGAAATCTTCCAATGGGGCGGTTTTTTCGAAGGTGGGTGTTTCGCTCTTGACTATAATTAAACGATTAGATGTATGCCACACGTGCAGCTATCATTAGAGATTGCTTAATAATAATATTTAATCTGTAACGGCTTGGTGTATTGATGAGGACTTAGCATGAACGCCTTATTGAAAGAGCTGCACGCCTATCATCATGAGGTGGCTACCAAAATTACTCAGATCAAAGAGTTACTGGAGAGGATTAGGCACGGATCTGCGGGTGCCGATGACCGCAAGCTGTTGTTTAAGCAACTGGAAGCCTTGCATGGCGATGCAGAGCGGCACCACCATGAAAATGAAGAGCTTATTCGGCTGGCCTTGCTGACGACCGAGGCCCCGATCCACCAACGGGTCATGGCTATCGAGCAAGATCATCAAGCCTTCAAGCGAATTGCTGGACAACTCAAGATGTTGGAGCAGTCAACGCAGGAAGCGAGAGTAATCGCCGACACGATCGAAGACTTCATCAAGAAGTACTATGATCATATGGATGCCGAGGAGAATATTTTCTTTCCGGTGGCAGACAAGTGGTTATCAGAAATTCAATGGCAGGACATAAAGCGCCAGTGGCATTGATCGAATGCTTTAAGTATATTGCATTAAAACCAGATCACTGTTTAACGCCGTGACTTTACCGTCACTGACAATGCATACACCCTGTAGGATTACTTATATATAGTTACACACGGGGTGATTTGTGAGCATTATAACTTTCAATGGCCTGGGGCACGGCCCCATACTGGCCACTTCCCTGCGCAGGGCAATCGAAGGCGTACTTGGCCAGCGACTGCCCTGCCTTGGTCAAATCAAGGTTGCGCGTACTTGAGCACGTACAGGCACAGCTCGCGATAGACATCGACAGGCAACTGCGACATCAGCTTCTGAGCCTGACCGAGGGTTTTGCAATTGAGTTCGGCCATCGTCCGACGGTGTTCCGAACCCAGCAGGCCGGCATGCACCACCTGCGCATACTGAATATAGGAACAGGGGAAATCGGCCTGGGGACTGCGCTGGACCTTGAAGTTGATCTTCAGGTCCGCCCCGCGGAAGAATGCCCTGCCCTGGTAGGTCTGCTGGGGCACGAGGAGCCCTTTTTCAGGACAGGTGCTGTGACAGACCGGCAGGCTATTCCTGTCCGTCTCCAGGCCACGTCGATAGATCACGATTTCGGAACCCGGCACCTCGATACAGGCGTTTTCGAAAGCATCGATGATGGACCTGCCATTGATTTGCGCCTCTTCGATCTGCGTCAGGCTGACCACACGCTCGATCTCATGATTGCCAACGCTGTTGACCACACGGTCCAGGGTCGACCAGTGGCTGAACTCTTTCTGGCACGCTATCAGATGGACCTCGCTCTGATAGCCCTGCCGGGCGGCTTCAGGTGGAAAATCAGCGAAATGAGGGCTGTCGAGGGCGGTCTCCATGATGATGTTGTATTTGTTTTCCATCGCATACGTGCAAATCATTGCCCCCAGGCGCCAGATGAACGACTCGGTATGCTCATAGACATGCAGCACGCCTTTGTCTTCCATCGCCCGATAATGAGGGTGCAGTTCACGAAAATGGGTTTCGTAAAGGCGAACATAATTGTCGTAGCGCCCGCTCTTCAGCAGCGTGTTTTCCAGCAAGTACGTCTTACCCGAGCCCTGTGCACCGGCAATGATGAGCATTTTGGGCTTGAGCACGCCGTCGACGTAGTCGCGCTTCTTGTCGAACAATGTGTCGACGACCTTCCTGAATGCGAGATGGAGATCGGTATCGGTAAAAGGATAGAGAGAGGACATGACGGTTCGTTTCCTGGGTTTGCCAATGTGACCGTCACGAAGGTAGGCGCTGCGGCAGGTGAAAAGGGGTAGATGGTTACTGCTGCAAGTCTCATCGAAGGTAGTAGAACAGCGGGTTGCCAGTGAGGTGGCACTGTGCTGTATGCTTGGGCGGTCTTCAGGGCGGGGTGAAAGTCCCCACCGGCGGTAAATCGAAAGATGAGCCCGCGAGCGCCCCGACCATGTCGGGGGTCAGCAGATCTGGTGCAACTCCAGAGCCGACGGTCATAGTCCGGATGAAAGAAGGCGTTATGCAGGGGCCATCCGGGCGCCCTTGCGCGCGCATTTTGTTCGCCCCGAGACGTTCATCGATCATTCACGAGGAGCGTTTCATGTTCACCCAGCACCACGCGCAATTCCCTAATGTTTCCGCCGCCATCGCCGCTTTCAAGGCCGGGCGCCCTGTACTGTTGCTCGACGATGACGACCGCGAGGACGAAGCGGACATCATTGCCGCCGCCGAGAACATTTCGCTGCAGACCATGGCCATGATGATTCGCGATTGCAGCGGCATCGTCTGCCTGTGCCTGGACGAAGCCACCGTCGACGAACTGCAGCTGGCGCCCATGGTGCAGAATAATCAGGCCAGGCACGGCACCGGTTTCACCGTTACCATCGAAGCGGCCGAAGGTATCACCACAGGGGTTAGTGCCCAGGACCGCATCACCACCATTGGCGCAGCACTGCGCTCCAGCGCCGAACAGCACCATATCGTCAGCCCGGGGCATGTTTTTCCGCTGCGCGCCCGCAATGGCGGGGTGCTGACCCGCCGTGGGCACACCGAAGGCTCGGTAGACCTGGCGCGCCTGGCCGGCCTGCGCCCGGCAGCGGTCTTGTGCGAGCTGATGAACCCCGATGGCACTATGGCCCGTGGTGAGCAGGTGGCGGTATATGCACGGCAGTACAATTTGCCGGTGCTGACCATCGAGGAACTGGCGCGGTACCGTGAAGCGATGGTGGAACGGGAAGCTGCTACGGCTTGATGGTTTTCTGCGCCTGACTCGAGGTAGATGGCGGCGCTGAAATCGAGCGCCGCCTGCGCGGCGCATCGCGAGCAAAGCTCGCTCCTACATTTTTTCGGGCCAGAAACATCTGTGCTGCGCGTGATCGCCTTGTTTGTTTCATACAGTATCGAGGTTCGCCCCAGAGGCCTGCTCCACACAAGTTTGCTCCCCCCGCCCCGCTCTGCTAGTGTCGCGCCGTTCTGAATGCCACCGAGACAGTCGCCATGGCCCGCAAAAAAGCCTCCCTCGATTTCGAGCAATCCCTCGCAGACCTGCAAGCACTGGTCGAGCGCCTGGAGAACGGCGAGTTGTCGCTGGAAGAGTCGCTGGCCGCCTTCGAACAAGGCATCGCCCTGACCCGTGATTGCCAGGGCGCCCTGGCCCAGGCCGAACAGAAGGTGCAAATTCTGCTGGAGCGCGACGGCGAACTGGCTGCCCAGCCCTTCGACGCGGAGCCCGAAGCATGATTGGCACCTACCAGGCCAGTTGCCAGGCGCGCGTCGACGCAGCCCTCGAACCGCTGTTCATCGCCCCGACCAAAGAGCTGGAACGCCTTTACGCCGCCATGCGCTACAGCGTGATGAACGGCGGCAAACGCGTGCGCCCGTTGCTGGCCTACGCGGCCTGCGAAGCCTTGGGCGCCCCGGCCGAGCAGGCCAACGGTGCAGCCTGCGCGGTCGAGCTGATCCATGCTTACTCGCTGGTACATGACGACCTCCCGGCCATGGACGACGACGATTTGCGTCGCGGCCAGCCAACCACCCACAAGGCTTTTGACGAAGCGTGCGCCATCCTTGCTGGCGACGGTTTGCAGAGCCTGGCTTTCAGTGCCCTCCTCGACCCATGCCTGAGCCCGCAGATCGACAGCATTCGCCTGGCCATGGTTCAGGTACTGTCCAAAGCTGCCGGCCCGGCCGGCATGGTCGGCGGCCAGGCCATCGATCTCGGTTCGGTGGGCCAGAAGCTGGACCAGCAGGCGTTGGCGTTCATGCACCGGCACAAGACCGGCGCGCTGATCGAAGCCAGCGTACGCCTCGGCGCCCTGGCCAGCGCCCGCGCCGAACCGGCACAGCTGGATGCCCTGCAGACATATGCACAGGCCATTGGCCTGGCATTCCAGGTGCAGGACGACATACTCGACGTGGAAAGCGACACCGCCACCCTGGGCAAACGCCAAGGTGCAGACATAGCGCGTGACAAACCGACCTACCCGGCCCTGCTGGGCCTGGAAGCCGCCAAAGCCTATGCAATCGAACTGCGCGACCAGGCGCTGGCCGCACTGCAAGGGTTCGGCGAAACGGCCGAACCTCTGCGGGCTTTGGCGCGTTACATCGTCGAACGCCGTAACTAAACAGCTTCACCTATCCCCGTAGGATCGGGTTTACCCGCGAATGCGATCTTGAATTTGCCAACGCATTCGCGGGTAAACCCGCTCCTACAGGGGGCCGCGTAACCTGTGGTCGAATGGGCACTTTTCCCACAATGGGGTAAACTGCCGCGTCTTCACACACCTATAACGACTCGCCTGATGCCCACGACGTTTCAAGAGATCCCCCGCGAACGCCCGGTCACGCCGTTGCTCGACCGCGCTGACACGCCTGCCGGCCTGCGCCGGCTGGCCGAAGCCGACCTGGAGACGCTGGCCGACGAACTGCGCCAGGAACTGCTCTACACCGTCGGGCAGACCGGTGGGCACTTTGGTGCCGGCCTGGGCGTGATCGAGCTGACCATCGCCCTGCACTACGTGTTCGACACCCCGGACGACCGGCTGGTGTGGGACGTGGGGCACCAGGCCTACCCGCACAAGATCCTCACCGGGCGCCGTAACCGCATGCTCAGCCTGCGCCAGAAGGACGGCATCGCGGCCTTCCCGCGCCGCAGCGAAAGCGAGTACGACACCTTTGGCGTTGGCCACTCCAGCACCTCGATCAGCGCCGCGCTGGGCATGGCCATTGCTGCCCGCCTGCAGAACAGCGCGCGCAAGTCGATCGCGGTGATCGGTGATGGCGCGCTGACCGCCGGCATGGCATTCGAGGCGTTGAACCACGCCCAGGAAGTCAATGCCGACATGCTGGTGATCCTCAACGACAATGACATGTCGATTTCGCGCAACGTCGGCGGCCTGTCCAACTACCTGGCCAAGATCCTCTCCAGCCGCACCTACGCGAGCATGCGCGAAGGCAGCAAGAAAGTGCTGTCGCGACTGCCAGGTGCCTGGGAAATCGCCCGTCGCACCGAGGAGTACGCCAAGGGCATGCTGGTGCCAGGCACGCTGTTCGAAGAGCTGGGCTGGAACTACATCGGCCCGATCGACGGCCACGACCTGCCCACCATGATTGCCACTCTGCGCAACATGCGTGATCTGAAGGGCCCGCAGTTCCTGCATGTGGTCACCAAGAAGGGCAAAGGCTTCGCCCCTGCCGAGATCGACCCGATCGGCTACCACGCCATCACCAAGCTGGAGCCGGCCAACAAGCCCGCCGCGCCGAAGAAAGCCAGCGGCCCGAAATATTCCGCGGTGTTCGGCCAGTGGCTGTGCGACATGGCCGCCGCCGACAACCGCCTGGTGGGCATTACCCCAGCGATGAAGGAAGGCTCGGACCTGGTCGACTTCAGCGAGCGCTACCCTGAGCGCTACTTCGACGTTGCGATCGCAGAGCAGCATGCCGTGACCCTGGCGGCCGGCATGGCCTGCGAGGGCAGCAAGCCGGTGGTGGCGATTTACTCCACCTTCCTGCAGCGTGCCTACGACCAGCTGATCCACGACGTGGCGGTGCAGAACCTCGACGTGCTGTTCGCCATCGACCGTGCCGGCCTGGTCGGCGAGGATGGCCCGACCCACGCCGGCAGTTACGATCTGTCGTACCTGCGCTGTATCCCAGGCATGCTGGTGATGACCCCCAGCGACGAGAACGAGCTGCGCAAGATGCTCACCACCGGCCACCTGTACAACGGCCCGGCAGCTGTACGGTACCCGCGTGGTACCGGCCCGAATGCGCCGATCAGCGGTGACCTGCAACCACTGGAGATCGGCAAGGGTGTGGTCCGCCGCCAGGGCGAGAAAGTGGCCCTGCTGGTGTTCGGCGTACAACTGGCCGAGGCCATGCAAGTGGCCGAACAGATCAACGCCACAGTGGTCGACATGCGCTTCGTCAAGCCGCTGGACGAGGCACTGGTGCTGGAGCTGGCAGGCAGCCATGAGTTGCTGGTAACCATCGAAGAAAACGCCATCATGGGTGGCGCGGGCGCTGCTGTGGGTGAGTTCCTTGCCAGCCAGGCAGTGCTCAAGCCGCTTCTGCACCTGGGGCTGCCGGATATCTATGTCGAGCATGCCAAGCCTGCGCAAATGCTGGCTGAGTGCGGGCTGGATGCGGCCGGGATCGAGGCCTCGGTGAAGGCCCGCATGGCCAGGCTCGGCCTCTAGGGCTCTTTCGCGGGTGCCCCGCTCCTACAGGGACTGCACAGTGCTCAAGATCTGTGGAAGTCCTGTGGGAGCGGGTTGACCCGCGAATGCTTTGGAACTGCCCATGAAGAAGTCTGCCTGCGCCGCAATTCTCTGCGCTCCAACATTCCTTCTGGCCGCTGAACGCGACGACGCCCTCAAGCTCCCCGACGTGCTGATCAGCGCCAGCCGCCAGGTCGAGTCGCGTACCGCCACCAGTGCTGCAAACACGGTTTTCACCCGCTCCGACATCGACCGCCTGCAACCCACCAGTGTCACCGACCTGCTCTCCCGCGTACCGGGCGTGCAAGTGGCCCCCACCGGTGGCCGTGGCAGCCTGCCTGGCATCTTTATCCGTGGCACCAAGGCGGCGCAAAGCCTGGTGCTGGTCGATGGCGTACGCATCGCCAATGCCACTTCGGGCGACAGCGGCCTGCAGTTTCTGGACGTCGACCAGATCGAGCGGGGTTGAAGTGCTGCGTGGCTCGCGCTCGGCGATGTACGGTAGCGATGCCATTGGTGGGGTGATCCAGATCTTCACCCGACGTAGTAATGGCCCCGGCCTGCAGCCACGCCTGCGCATGGCCGCCGGCAGCAACCAGACATTCCAACGCAGCCTGGGGCTTTCTGGCGGCAACGACACGACTCGCTTCAACCTTGGCGCCAGCCTGGATGAAACAGCCGGCATTGACTCGACCGGGCCATCCTTCGCCAGCGATGGTGACCACGACGCCTACCGCAACAAGGCGTTGAACCTTAGCCTGAGCCATACCTTCGGTGAGCGCTTCGAAGCCGGCCTGAACCTGCTCGATAGCCGTGGTCGCAGCGAGTACGACAACCCGTTCGGCGGCTTCGACCCCGTGACCTTCGAGAGCTTCGGTCAACAACCCTACACCGACTTCAGCGTCAGCAGCCTGGGCAGTTACGTTGACGTTCAGTTCACCGAAGCCTGGCATTCACGCCTAGAACTGGCACATAGCGAGAACCGTGACGACAAACGCGACAAACTCAGCGCTGAGCGCTTCGTGTTCAACACCTACCGCGATCAGGCTACCTGGCAGAACGACTTGGCCTTTGGCGAGCAGAACACAGTACTGATCGGTGGCGACTGGTACGAAGACCGCGTACACGGCAGTACCGATTTCACTGAGGACAGCCGCTGGAACCGTGCCGTGTTCGCCCAGCACCGCTATCAGGGCGAGCAGTTCTCCACTGAGCTGGGCGTGCGCCATGACCGCAACCAGCAGTTTGGTGGCCAGACCACCTGGAGCGGCAGCCTGACCGTACCGCTGAACGCGCACAACGATGTGCTGCTTTCCTACAGTGAAGGCTTCCGTGCGCCAACATTCAACGACCTGTATTACCCACAGTTCAGCAACCCGAACCTGGACCCAGAGCACTCCAGAAGCTACGAGCTGCAATGGCGCAGCCAGCTGACTGCAGAGAGCCGGCTGGAGACTTCGCTGTACCGCACCGACCTGCGCGACGCGATCATCTTTGGCCAGGACTCGATACCCCGAAACGTCGCCTCGGCACGAATCAATGGCGTGGAAATGGCGCTGGCGCAGCAATGGGGCGCCTGGCACAGCCAGCTTGGCCTGGCGCTGATCGACCCCCGCGACCGCGACACTGGCCACACCCTCGCACGCCGCGCCCGCCGCACCATGAGCCTGGACCTGGACCGTGAGTTCGGGCGCTTCAGCGTGGGCGCCAGCTGGCAGGCGGTCAGCAGCAGTTATGACGATGAGGCCAACCGCAACCGCATCGGTGGCTATGGTCTGCTGGGATTGCGCGGCAGTTGGGCGGCTAGCGACGACCTGAAACTCGAAGCCAAACTGGATAACCTGCTGGACCGCAGCTACAGCCGCGCCCTTTACAGCTACGAGGGTGCGTATCACCCTTACCGCGAAGAGGGCCGCACTGTACTCTTGAGCATCACCTGGACCCCGGCGCTTTAGCGTCCAGCAACGCACACAAGCGGGCGGTGGCCTCGATCATCTGCCCGCTGGGGCGCTCCAGCCCTTTGTCCGGCACCACCAGCAGGCGACCATCAGCAACCGCTCGAATCTGCGGCCAGGCTTTCCAGCTGGCCAATTGCGCCTCATTGGCTGCCAGGATGACCTGCGGATTACGCAGCAGCACGGACTCCACATTCACCTGTGGCGCCGGCTGGCCAAGGTCGGCGAACACATTGCGCGCCCCGCACACGGCCAGGGCGTCGGTCACCACCTGGCGGCCACCGAGCGTGTACAACGGTCGATCCCAGACTTGATAGAACACCTGCAAGGGTTCATCACGCCGATACTGCTGGCGCAGCTGCTGCAGCCGCTCACGGAGGGCTCGCGCGTATGAATGACCTTGCTCGGCACGCCCGATACGCCCGGCAATGGCCTCGATCTGCTCGATCAGCTGGCTGATGTCGTGGGGTTCGGCGCTGAAAGTGGCGATACCCAGGCGCTTGAGCTGGTCGCGCTGGGCCGGTGGCACACTGTCTGGCCACAGCAGCAACAGGTCGGGGCGCAGGCTGAGCAGGCGCTCCATGTTCAGTTGCCCCTGGCGCCCGACCGAAGGCAAGTGGCGCAGCGCAGCCGGCCGTTCGCCGCCATCGAGCACGCCCACCAGCAGGTCGTCGGCCTGCAGCTCAAGCATGATCTCGCTCATAGAAGGGGCCAGACTGACAACACGCAGCGGTTCTGCAGCCAGCACGGTACAGGCGAACAACGCCAGCAGGCCAGGTAGCAGTCGCATCAGCCTAACTGGCGCGGAATACGATAGAGGTACAGCACTACAACCGTCGACAGTGCGAGCAGAATCTGCGGCACAGCCTCCAGGCCGACCAGCACCGACAGTGCGGCGACCCAAGCCGGAAAGCAGGCATACAGCATGGCCATGCGCCGTACCCGCGCCAGTTCGATCCAGGCAGTGGGTTCTTCGCCCGTGCCAAGCACCTTGGAGGTGGCAATAAGTGCGCGCTTGTAGGCGCCGAAGCGCGGCAGGCTGAGGAACATGGTAGCCGCACCGGCGATGAACAGTGGCATGGCCAGCACCGGGATCAGCGCATCGCCTCCCCCAAAGGCCCAAGCCATGACGGGCAGCGGCACCAGGCCCACCGCCAGGTACTGCCACCAGGCCAGCGCCAGGCGCCGCTTGACCTCGGCGCGGGTCACGCCTGGGGCACCTCGCCCTGGTGTTCATTGCCCAGCATGTGGCCCAACTTGCCGGCCTTGGTCGCCAGGTAGTAGCGGTTGTGCGGGTTATGCCCGGTGTGCAGCGGCACACGCTCGGCAACCACGATGTTCATGTCGGTCAGGGCTTTGACCTTGCGCGGATTGTTGGTCATCAGGCGCAGCGACTTCACGCCCAGGTGCTCGAGCATCGGCAGGCATATGGCGTAGTCACGCTGGTCGGCAGCAAAGCCCAGGCGTTCGTTGGCCTCTACGGTGTCGGCGCCGCCATCCTGCAGTTCGTAGGCGCGAATCTTGTTCAGCAAGCCGATGCCACGGCCTTCCTGACGCAGGTACAACAGCACCCCACGGCCTTCGCGGGCGATGGCCTGCAGCGCGGCTTCCAGCTGCGAACCGCAGTCGCAGCGCTGGCTAAACAGTGCATCGCCGGTCAGGCACTCGGAATGCAGGCGCCCCAATACCGGCTGGCCGTCTGCGATATCACCCAGGCTGAGCACCACATGCTCACGGCCTGTGGCTTCGTCTAGGAAACCATGCATGGTGAAGGTCGCGAAGGGCGTCGGGAGTTTAGAGGCGGCAACAAAGACGACGGGCACGTTGTGCTCCTGGAATAAGTAGGAAATTTCTCGTGGGCCGATTGTATCAGCAGGTTGGGGGATGTGGGCTGGCTGTATACAGTGGGTTAAGATCGAAAAATTCGATACTTATTAAAAGCCACCCCTCAATCAAAAGCCCGCTGCCACAGCGGACCGCGCTATACCTTGATGTATTCAGTCTCAGTGCGGGCGACTATCCGCATTGAATGGATAGGGCTGTTTCCAGTGCTCGAAAATCGGCTTCAGCTCGCCGCTACGTACCAGCTCTTTCATGCGCTTGTCGAACAGGTCGCGCAGGGCCTTGGCTTGGTCGTTACGGGCGAAGGCCAGGTACAACGGCAACTCGGCCACATGAGTACGGCGGAAGCGCTCGGGCTGGGAGGCTTGCCCGAGCACGTAGTCGATCTCGGTCAGTGCATCGATGTAGTAGTCCACCCGGTCATGGTCGAGCATTGGCAAAATGCCCTCGCGACGCTGGATTTCGCGGAACTCGTGCACATTGGGCAAGTAGCTGCCGTAATCGTAACCACGCACCCAGGCCAACCGGTACTTGCCGATGGTCTCCAGGGTAGGCGCAGGTTTGCTGGCCAGCCCCAGGGCATAGATATGGTCCATATCGAAGTGCCAGCGCGGGTACAGATTGTAGTCGTTCTCTTCCTTGTACGAGCCAACCCAGGCGTCAGCCTCGCCGCGCTTGACCAGGCCAACCGCCCGGCTGTAGGGCGCGCTCTGGGTAACCACCTTGACCCCGGCCGGCTCGAACACTTTGCGCAGCACATCCCAGGCTACCCCGGTACCGTCGGCGTTGGTGTAGTCGAGCCACTCCTCGCTAACCAGATGGATCTGTTTCGGCACGCCCTCGGCAGCCATTACCCACGGGGCAACACTCAGCAGCATTGCCAGCAGCACAGTCCTTATGGCCATTCACGCGCCCCCTGTTTCAGGCAACCGCCCACACCAGAACCTGCATGCCCAGCCAGGCAAACACGCCGGCCAGGATATCGTCGAGCATGATGCCGACGCCCCCGTGCACATGGCGGTCGATCCAGCGAATCGGCCACGGCTTGAGGATGTCGAAGAAGCGGAACAGCAGGAACCCTGCCAACAGCCACTGCCAGCCCTCCGGCACCAGCCAGAGGGTGATCCACATGCCGACAATCTCGTCCCAGACAATGCCTTCATGGTCGTGTACGCGCAAGTCATTGGCAACTTTGCCACACAACCAGAAGCCAAACAGCATGCTCACGCCGAGCAACAACCAGTAACCCCAGTCGGGCAGCATCTGCCACAGCGGGATGAACGGTATGGCCACCAGCGAGCCCCAGGTACCCGGCGCCTTGGGCAAGGTGCCAGAACCAAAGCCAAAAGCGATGAAGTGCCACGGGTTGCGCCAGACCGAAGGCGGAACGAACTCCGCAGGCACCTGATTGGGGTGATCGGTCACGGTATCTCCCTGAAGTGTTGATAGCCCCGCTGAACGGGAGTGATGTCCTGGCCCTGCGCGTCGCGCAAGGTCACGCCTTGCCCTTCGAGCACACGGCCGACGGTATGCACTTCGATAAAATCGAAGGCTGCCAAGGGCGCCAGCGCCTCTGGTGGCAAGGTGAAGGCCAGTACGTAGTCGTCGCCACCGGTAAGCGCCGCCTTCACCGCTGCTTCCCGGCCGAGGAAGGCCTCCAGAGCAGGAGACACTGGCACTTGCGCCAGGTTCACCTCCAACGCGACACCGGATGCCTTGGCAATATGCCCACAGTCGGCGAGCAACCCGTCAGAGATGTCGAGCGCCGCCGTGGCCCGGCCACGCAGCAGGGCACCGAGTGTGAGCTGCGGCATCGGTGACCAGTAATGGGCCAGCAGCGGTTCGGCCTGCGCGGCAGGCGCCTCGCGCTCACCCAGCACCAGCGGCAATGCACCGGCGGCCTTGCCCAGCGAACCACCGACACACAACAGGTCACCCGGCCTTGCACCGCTGCGGCGCAAGGCCTGGCCAGCCGGCACGCGGCCGAACACGGTGACGGTGATACTCAGCGGGCCGCGCGTAGTGTCACCACCGATCAGGCTCATGCGGCAACGGTGGGCCATGCGACCAAGGCCGTCGGCATAGGCCGCCAGCCAGTCAGGGCCAACGTCAGGCAGGGTCAGTGCGAGGGTGAAGCCGATTGCAGTCGCGCCCATGGCTGCCAGGTCACTGGCCGCCACAGCCAATGAACGCTGGCCAAGCAGCAACGGATCGCAAACAGCAGGAAAGTGCACCCCGGCGACCAGGGTATCGGTCGACACCGCCAGTTGCTCACCGGGGGGAAGGTCCAGCAGGGCGCAGTCGTCACCGATACCCAGCGCCACGCCCTCGCCGCCCTGCGCACAAGGCGCAGCGGCGAAGTAATGGTTGATCAGCTCGAACTCACCCATGGCCAGGCAGCGCCAGGATCAGCGCTTGTTCGCCTTGACTTCTGCTTCACGCAGCGCCGGAGCGAGCTTGTCCAGTACGCCGTTGACGAACTTGTGGCCGTCAGTGGCACCGAAGACCTTGGCCAGTTCCACACCTTCGTTGATCACGACGCGGTACGGCACGTCGACGCGCTTGATCAGCTCCCAGGTGGACAGGCGCAGCACGGCCAGCTCGACCGGGTCGAGCTCTTCCAGTGCGATGGTCATGCAAGGCACCAGCGCCTTGTCGATTTCGCCCTTGATTGCCGGGACCCCATGCAGGATCTCGCGGAAATAGGCACCGTCGACATCGGTGAAATCGTTATCCACCCGGAACTGCGCTTCGATCTCGTTCAGCGAATGCTGGGCCATGTGCCACTGGTAGAGGGCCTGGGTCGCGAGCTTGCGGGCTTCGCGGCGCTTGGCGCTCTTCGAGGGCTTGCCGGCATCCGCAGGTTTTGGATCGCGCGGGTTGAAACGATCGCTTTCGTCGCTAATCACTTGGCCTCCAACTGCGCCAGCAGGCTGACCATTTCCAGTGCGGACAGGGCAGCTTCAGCACCTTTGTTGCCGGCTTTGGTGCCAGAACGCTCGATGGCTTGCTCGATGGAGTCGACGGTCAGTACGCCGAAGGCCACCGGAACACCGAACTCCATGGACACCTGGGCCAGGCCCTTGGTGCATTCGCCCGCCACGTATTCGAAATGCGGGGTACCGCCACGGATCACGGCGCCCAGGGCGATGATCGCGTCGTAGGCGCCTTGCTGGGCGACCTTCTGTGCCACCAGCGGGATCTCGAATGCACCCGGGGCACGGATGATGGTGATGTCGCTTTCGCTGACACCATGGCGTACCAGGGCGTCAACGGCACCGCTTACCAGGCTTTCGACAACGAAGCTGTTGAAGCGGCCAACCACCAAAGCATAGCGACCTTTGGGGGCGATGAAGGTACCTTCGATGGTCTTCAGGGTCATTCCGATATTCTCATCTTCAAGAGCGAGGCCGCATACAAGCGGCCTCGACAGGGGTCTGGACTCGAGCAGAGGGCGTCAATGCCGCCTCAAGTCACTCGGAGGGCACGTATTCTACAACTTCCAGATCGAATCCGGATATCGCGTTGAACTTCATAGGCGAACTCATCAGGCGCATCTTGCGCACGCCGAGGTCGCGCAGGATCTGCGAACCGGCCCCCACAGTGCTGTAGGTGGTCGGTGCCTTGGTCGGCGCATCGCCCGCACTTTCGCGGATGTGCGCCAGCAGCACATCGCCGTCCAGCGGATGGCCCAGCAGCAAGACCACACCGCTGCCGGCCTCGGCCACGGCGGCCATGGCCGCGCGCAGGCTCCAGCGGCCTGGCTGCTTGACCAGCAGCAGGTCACGCAGTGGGTCCATATTGTGTACCCGTACCAAGGTCGGCTCTTCGGCGCAGATCTTGCCCAGGGTCAAGGCCATGTGCACGTCGCCTTCGACCGCGTCACGGTAGGTGACCAGGTTGAACTCACCCAGCTCGCTCTCCACCGATTGCTCGGAGACACGCTGCACGGTGCGCTCGTGGATCATGCGGTAGTGGATCAGGTCGGCGATGGTGCCGATCTTCAGGCCGTGCTCGGCGGCGAACACTTCCAGTTCGGCGCGGCGCGACATGGTGCCGTCGTCGTTCATCACTTCGCAGATCACGCCGCTTGGCTCGAAACCGGCCATGCGCGCCAGGTCACAGGCGGCTTCGGTGTGGCCGGCACGCGCCAGCGTACCGCCTGGCTGGGCCATCAGCGGGAAGATGTGACCTGGGCTGACGATGTCTTCGGCCTTGGCGTCCTTGGCAGCAGCAGCCTGCACAGTGCGTGCGCGGTCGGCGGCGGAAATACCGGTGGTGACGCCTTCGGCGGCTTCGATCGACACGGTGAACTTGGTGCCGAAGCCCGAGCCGTTGCGCGGTGCCATCAGCGGCAGCTTCAGCGTTTCGCAACGCTCGCGGGTCATCGGCATGCAGATCAGGCCACGGGCGTGCTTGGCCATGAAGTTGATGTGCTCGGGCAGGCAGCATTCGGCTGCCATGATGATGTCGCCTTCGTTCTCGCGGTCTTCGTCATCCATCAGGATGACCATTTTGCCCTGGCGGATGTCTTCGACCAGTTCTTCGATGCTGTTGAGCGCCACGCGGCACCCCCTTCTCAATCAGGATTTCAAGAAGCCATTGGCGGCCAGGAAGCTTTCGGTAATGCCACTGCCCTTGCTCGGTTCGGCGGCCTTGTCACCCAGTAGCAAGCGCTCCAGGTAACGGGCCAGCAGGTCGACCTCAAGGTTTACCCGACGCCCTGCACGGTAATCGGCCATGATGGTTTCGGACAGAGTGTGCGGGACAATGGTCAGCTCGAACTCGGCGCCATTGACCTCGTTGACCGTCAGGCTGGTGCCGTCGACGGTGATCGAACCCTTGTGGGCGATGTACTTGGCCAGTTCCTTTGGTGCACGCACACGGAACTGGATGGCGCGAGCGTTATCGCTGCGCGAAATGATTTCGCCGACCCCGTCGACGTGGCCGCTGACCAGGTGCCCGCCCAGGCGGGTGGTGGGCGTCAGGGCTTTCTCCAGGTTGACCTTGCTGCCGCTCTTGAGGTCGATGAAGGCGGTACGCTTGAGGGTTTCGACGCTGACATCGGCCCAGAAGCCGTCGCCCGGCAGCTCTACGGCCGTGAGGCAAACACCGTTGACGGCGATGCTGTCGCCGAGCTTGACGTCCCCCAGATCGAGCTTGCCGGTCTCTACGTAGACGCGCACGTCACCACCCTTGGGGGTCAGACTGCGGATGGTGCCGATGGATTCGATGATGCCGGTGAACATGGGGTCTTCCTCAAAAACGGTTTGCGCGGGGCAAGCCCGGCATTATACGCCGGGCGCCGGCAGGGGGATGGCCGTGACCCGCCAGTCATCGCCCACTGCGCGCATTTCGGTAATTTTCAGCCGCGGGGCCTCGCTCATCTTTTCCAGTGGCCAGTCCAGCAATGGGCGGGCCTGGGAGCCGAGGAAAGTGCCGGCGACGAACAGCTGGAACTCATCGACCAGGCCCAGCCGGGCAAAGGCACCCACCAGGCCGGCACCAGCTTCCAGCAGGATTTCGTTTACGCCGCGGGCGGCCAGGGCCTGCATCAGCGCCGCAAGGTCGACCTGGCCATTGTCGCCCGGCAAGCTGAGCAATTCGTGGCCGGCAGCGGCATAGCGCGGGTCATCTGCGACAGCAGTCACCACAAGAGCCGAGCCGGCCTGGAAGAACGGCGCAGCCAGTGGCAGGCGCAGGCGGCCATCGATCAACACTCGCAAGGGTGTGCGGCTGAGTGCCAGGGCGGTGGTTTCGGCATCCAGGCCCAGCTCGGCGCCACGCACGGTCATGCGTGCGTTGTCTGCCAGTACACTGGCGGCGCTGGTCAGCACCACGCTGGAACGGGCGCGCAGGCGCTGTACCGCCGAGCGGGCGGCCGGGCCGGTGATCCACTGGCTTTCACCACTGGCCATGGCGGTGCGGCCATCCAGGCTCATGGCCAGCTTGGCGCGAACGAACGGCAGGCCGTGCTCCATGCGCTTGAGGAAGCCTGGGTTGAGGGCGCGAGCCTCGGCTTCGAGCACCCCGCTGGCCACTTCGATTCCGGCTTCGGCCAGGCGCCGCAGGCCCTGTCCCGCCACTTGCGGATTAGGGTCCTGCATGGCGGCTACTACACGCGCCACACCGGCCTTGACCAGCGCTTCGGCACACGGCGGCGTACGGCCATGGTGGCTGCATGGCTCCAGGGTGACGTAGGCACAAGCCCCGCGGGCAAGCTCACCGGCCTGACGCAGGGCATGTACTTCGGCATGCGGCTCGCCGGCGCGTACGTGCCAGCCTTCGCCAACCACCTCGCCATCACGTACGATCACGCAGCCTACCCGCGGGTTCGGGTGGGTGGTGTACAAGCCTTTGCGCGCCAGCTCCAGCGCGCGGGCCATGTAGTGGGCGTCAAGGATGGCGGCTTGGCTGGGCATGTTCACTCTTTAGCTGGCTCACGGGCCAGGCGGTCGATTTCTTCGCGGAACTCGTCGAGGTCCTGGAAGCGCCGGTACACCGAGGCAAAGCGGATATAGGCCACTTCATCGAGCTTGCGCAGCTCGGCCATGACCATTTCACCGACCACCAGCGATTTGACTTCGCGCTCGCCAGTGGCACGCAGCCGACTCTTGATGTGCGCCAACGCAGCCTCCAGGCGCTCGACGCTGACCGGACGCTTTTCCAGCGCCCGTTGCATACCGGCGCGCAGCTTTTCTTCGTCGAAGGGCTGGCGTGTGCCGTCCTGCTTGATCAGCCGGGGCAGCACCAGCTCGGCGGTTTCGAAGGTGGTGAAACGCTCGCCGCAGGCCACGCATTCACGGCGGCGGCGCACCTGCTCGCCCTCGGCGACGAGGCGAGAGTCGATGACCTTGGTGTCGTTGGCACCGCAAAAGGGACAGTGCATGGTGGCAGGCAACAAAAAAGTCGGGTGGGGATGAGCCATTGCTGGCTGATCCCCCCCTAAGAACCGTACGTGCGCCTTTCGACGCATACGGCTCAAGCCGTCATTAAGCCCCCAGTGGGAGCCGGTTTATCCACGTGCAGACCACGGGTGTGGAGCTGATGGTGGCAGTTGGGGTGCAAGAGTACCCGATTCTCCATTGAGTCACTACCGCCCTGAGTGCGGAAGATTATGTGATGGTCATGCCATCCCGTCTCTCTGGTGATAGCTTGCTTACACAGCAGACACAGACCTTTTTGACTTGCGTAAAGACTGCCGATTTGTTTCCGGTACTTCAGCTTATTCAGCATCCGGTCCATCCGCAGCTTTTCACCTAGCGCCTCCATGGCAGGATCGTAGGGGTTGTATTCCCCACTCACCTTCTTGTGCCGCTCGATCGGTGTATCCGCGAGGGAATACAGCACGACCTCCCTTTTCTTGCCGTTCTCCTCCAGAACCGTGGTGGCGAACATCCAACTTTTCCCTGCAATGGTCCGAAAATACTTCTGTCGAACCCACTGCAACGATTTGTTGGGGTGCCGCCTTTTCGCCCAACGCCAGAGTTTTACAAAGACCCTGTGGTCCATCCAGCTATACGCTTGCTTGGCTACTACGGGCTGGTGGTATAGCGCCCAACCCCTCAGCATCGGATTCAGCAGTCGGATTAGATCCTCTTGCTTACTCGTCCTGTGGGTGTCGATTGCCTCTCTGATCTTGCTGTAGAACGCCTTGACGTTTTTCTTGCTCGGCTTGATCAGTAACGTTCCTTCGTATTTCCGGAAATTCCATCCCAGGAAGTCGAAGCCTTCATCGATATGGGCGACACGTGTTTTCTTGGCAGACAACTGCAGCCCCCGTGTAGCGAGGAACTGTTCTACCCAAGGTTTCACCTCGTTTTCCAGGACCTCCGGGGAGGTACCTGTAATCACAAAGTCGTCCGCGTATCGCACCACATTCACCTTCAGCTTCTTCGCCCTTGTCACTCCTAGGTGTTGCTTGAGGAGTGTTTCCAGACCATCCAGTGCCAGATTCGCTAACACGGGGGAGATAATTCCCCCTTGTGGCGTACCTGCGTCCGTTGCGTGTAACTGCCCCTTGTGGACGACCCCAGCTTTTAACCATTGCTGAAGCATCCGTGTATCCGTAGGAGCACTCCTTAGCAGCCATTCGTGGTTGATGTTGTCGAAGAACCCTTCGATGTCTGCGTCCAGCACCCATTGGGCCGAGGCTTTCTGGGATAGGCATACGAACAATTGCGCCATCGCATCTGCCGTACAACGTTCGATCCTGAAGCCGTAGCTATTCGGATCGCCTCGGGTTTCGGCGATGGGAGACAGGGCCAGCATGTACAGCGCTTGCATGGCCCTATCCGTCATGGTCGGTATGCCCAGAGGGCGCTCCCGTCCATCCGACTTCGGGATGTAGACGCGCCGTAGTGGCCGTGCCTTGTATCCCCGCACCTTCAACAAACCAACCGCATTCCATTTCGCGTTGGGTGTATCCCAGAGTTGCTTATCGACTCCCGTCGTGCGGCTTCCCTGATTTTCCGTGACTCTCCGTACAGCCAAGTATCTGGCTGACTTCGAGCGGGTGAGCATCCGTTGCAGGGATTTAACCCTGCGCCATTTGCCTTCCCGACAAGCCTTCGCAATTCGCACCTGCATTCCCCGGACGTTCCGCTGAACCCGACACCAATCGATGTCGTGCCACTGCTGCGGAGTGCCGGAAAGCGCAGGCTCACCTTGCTGGCTGAGCTCTTTCATGCTGCTTTCCTCTCAAAGTGAAACCACCCGAGCGGAAGGCGCACGTACCCCCTGAGGGGTGCATGCACCCCGTCAGGGTAGGATTATCAAGGGCCGATGAAGCTATAAGCCCTGAAGTTAATGAGACGGTCTCAGTCAGAGTCATTGCGACAGAAGACCACGCAGAAGTCTGCCCGGTTTCCCGTGGGGTGATGTTCCAACCCCTATCCCGGCCATTACAGCCTGGCATTCGCTTTCTCTGCGATCCCATACCCGCACTGCCAACAGTGTTCCTTGCGGTTCACCTGCCCAAGGGCAGCAATACGGGCTTACCACGTTCCCTGTCTGTCACACGACTGGGTTAGGATCCGCCTTTTCACCGGTGGTCTGCATGGCGACGTATCTCCACTCCCTACAGGGATAACCGACCACGTACCTTTTGGTTAGAGCCTAACAGCAGCTTTGGCTCCTTCATGCTCACGGTGTTTATCAGCGGTTCACGTTAGTTATCCGTACCAGTCAGCCTAGCGCCTCAACCCGGTGCTGCTCCGAGTGTCTGCATTCCACCTCGCGGAAGAGATGCACCCATTAAGGGGGCTACATTGTCTGACGGGCTTCAAACATCACCGTTGCCAGTGATGCATGCCGTCATAGGCTACCGTTGGTCGCACAACGAGTCCGCTACTGCTCCATACAGGCGGCAGTTGGACAATGACAGACAGAGCTTTCGCCCATGTCTCCAGAGGAAGGACCGAACCAAGACGGTGAAATTAACCGTTGGTCGGGAAGTTGTTACCTCCTGTCTCAAATGCGCAGGAGGAGACCCCTGCGGGGATCATCACTCCCGCATGGGTTAGGTTTAGAGGGCTCTCCAAAACCGGGGTTACCGGTTCTGCGGTCGTGCTTCCGAGAGCTAAACGACCTTGGGTTATGCCGTCCGCCGCAGCGGTAAATCCTTGAAGGCATTGGACTTCAGGGCTGGCTTTGTTCCTTGGGGATGGGTACCCAAGCATTCGATTTCCTTGCGGAAATCCCATCAAGCTGACCATACAGCTTGGTGGCGGAGACACGCTACGCGTGTCGCACAGGGAGGACCATGGTAGCGCATTGCACTGGCAAGACAAGCCAAAGGGGTTAACATCCATGGGAAATATGCCCGTGAAGGACTCCCCCATGCACTACCGAGCGCTCGTCGTGCTGTGCTGCGCCGCTCTGCTCGCTGCCTGCGGCAGCGACAGGCCAAAGACCGACAACCCGGCGCCCACGCCAGCCCGCTCGGCCAAGGCCGAGGTACTGGGCCCGCTACCGGCCTACCAGCGCGAGCTGAGCGGCACCTTGCTGGAAGTCCCGGCGGGTGCCGACGTGGAACTGGCCTTGCTGGTCATCGACGAACGCGACCGCCCGCAGCGCCTGCTGGCCAGCAGTAACCTGACCGGTACTGGCCAGGCACTGCCCTACCACCTGCGTTTCAACCCCGAAGCCTTCCCGCCCGGTGCCCGAGTCGAACTGCGTGGCCGCGCCAGCAACTCCGGCCAGCTGATCATGCACCTGCCCCCGGTGCGCATTACCCAGGCACAGACCCAGGCCACCGGCCCGTTGCGTTTCGAGAAGGCGCCTTAAGTGGCGCCGCTGGCCCTGCAACAGGCCCTCAGCGGCCTGATCGGCGAAGCGCGCCTGATCGTCAGCGAACTGCCCGATTGCGACCTGAAGCTATGGCTGATCGACGACCAGAACATGGATCGCGCCTTCAGCAGCGAAGAAACCCGGCGCATTCTCGAAGAGCCGCCCTATTGGAGCTTCTGCTGGGCCAGTGGGCTGGCAATGGCCCGCTACCTGGCCGAACGCCCGGAGTGGGTGGCGGGCAAGCGCGTGCTGGACTTTGGTGCCGGCTCTGGTATCGCCGGCATTGCTGCTGCACGCGCCGGCGCACTGGAAGTGATGGCCTGCGACCTCGACCCGCTGGCCCTCGATGCCTGCCGTGCGAATGCGGCACTGAACGGGGTGACACTAAGCTACAGCAGCGATTTCTTTGCCGAGGAAGACCGCTTCGACCTGATCCTGGTTGCCGATGTGCTGTACGACCGCGCCAACCTGCCGCTGCTGGATGCCTTCCTGAGCCGCGGTCGCCAGGCCCTGGTGGCCGACTCGCGAGTACGTGACTTTCGCCACCCGTTGTACCAGCAATTGGGCGTGCTCGAAGCACTGACCCTGCCGGACCTGGCCGAGCCACACGAATTCCGCCGGGTCAGCCTGTACCACGCCAGCCGCGACACCTTATAGTGTTGCCATACACGAGTTTGCGAGAGTCGCGATGACCCAAGACACGCCTTACATTTTCGACGCCACCGATACCAACTTCCAGCAACTGGTGATCGAGAACTCCTTCCACAAACCGGTGCTGGTGGACTTCTGGGCCGAGTGGTGCGCACCCTGCAAGGCACTGATGCCATTGCTGGCAAAGATTGCCGAGGGTTACCAGGGCGAGCTGCTGCTGGCCAAGATCAACTGCGACGTGGAGCAACAGGTGGTTGCCCAGTTCGGCATCCGTAGCCTGCCGACAGTGGTTCTGTTCAAGGACGGCCAGCCGGTAGACGGCTTTGCCGGGGCACAACCGGAATCGGCGATCCGCGCCATGCTCGAGCCGCATGTACAAATGCCAGCCGCGCCCACCGCCTCGCCACTGGAGCAGGCGAAAGCGCTGTATGCCGAAAGCCGTTTTGCCGAAACCGAAGCGCTGTTGCACACGCTGCTGGGTGAGGACAACAGCAATGCCGAAGCGCTGATTCTGTATGCCCGCTGCCTGGCCGAGCGTGGCGAGTTGGGCGAAGCGCAAGTGGTACTGGATGCGGTCAAGACTGACGAACACAAAGCTGCACTGGCCGGTGCCAAGGCCCAGCTGACCTTCCTGCGCCAAGCCGCCAGCCTGCCGGAAGTGGCTGACCTTAAAAGCCGTCTGGCACAGAACCCGCAAGACGACGAGGCGGCTTATCAGCTGAGCATTCAGCAACTGGCGCGCCAGCAGTATGAGGCGGCGCTGGAAGGGCTGCTGAAGCTGTTCCAGCGTAACCGTGGCTACGAGAACGGGCTGCCGCAGAAGGCGCTGTTGCAGGTGTTCGAATTGCTGGGTGGCGATCACCCGCTGGTTGGTGTTTATCGTCGCAAGCTGTCGGCGGCGATGTTCTGAGTGACCTTGAAGCCTGCGCTGTACCTGTGGGAGATCACCCAGCCCTTCCGGGCTGCGCTGTCGCGCAGCAAACATGAGGTGTACGGCTTTAGATCCGCAGCGACGCTGACATTTTGAAAAAGAAAAGGCGGTTGGCCCGGTAGGGCCAGCCGCCTTTTGCTTTGTTAGGGTTCGTGTGCGCGGGACAGAGATCGTAGCCAGCACTGGTGTGTGTCCGCACACCCGCGTGGGAGAGTGATCCGCACGGTATCGGCGTGAAGTCCCTGTAGGCATCAGCTGATTCAGCTGTGACCACGTATGAGAGAGTGAACCCTTTCGCCACCGTGTGCCCCGCGCGCCCTTTATCCTGCGAGGATTCATCATGGCGCGCAAGCCTTCCAAGCAACGCTTTACCGTCGTCCATCCCGATTGCGCAGCGATCGATGTCGGTGGTCGAGAGCATTTCGTGGCGGTCGATCCCCGGCACGAAAATCCCGTCCAGTCGTTCACGTCCTTTACTGACGACCTGCTCAAGATGGCTAACTGGCTTGAAAGCCTGGGGATCAAGGTCGTTGCCATGGAATCCACGGGGGTTTATTGGATTCCAATTTACGAGATTCTCAGCGAGCGCGGTTTTGAGGTTTATCTCGTCAATGCCAGAGCAACTCGGCAAATCACGGGCCGTAAATCAGATGTGCTGGATTGCCAGTGGATTTGGCAGCTGATGACTCATGGACTGCTCAGAGGCGCATTCCGCCCCGATGATCTGACCTGCTGCGTCCGGTCATTGGTCAGGCAGCGTGCTTCCAAAGTGAAAGACCAGGCGCAGACGCTGAACCGGATGCAAAAGGCCATGAGCCAAATGAACATCCAGCTGGCCAATGTCATCAGTGATATTTCCGGCGTAACTGGCATGAAGATTTTGCGAGCCATCTGCGCAGGTGAACGGGACCCAGTGCAACTGGCTGAACTGACCGACCGCCGCATCAAGGCAGGCAAGGAGGCTGTCGCTCGGAGTCTTCATGGCAATTGGCGACGCGAGCATTTGCATGCGCTAACTCAGGAATTGGCTGCCTATGACTTCCTGGAGCAGCAAATTGCTGATTGTGACGACGCCATAAAAGCCGCGTTAGAGCAGTTGCCGGTGCTGCAAAACAAGCCAGAGCCATCCAATAAGCCTTTACGGAGCCCGCACCGAAACGGTGCCCAACAGACTGAACTGCATCAGACATTATGGAAAGTTCTTGGCGTGGACCTAACCGCAATTCCAACCATTGGGGTGGACACTGCATTAGTGCTGGCAGGGGAGATCGGTACAGATCTATCACGTTTCCCGTCCTCACAGCACTTCTGCTCTTGGTTGGGACTGGCTCCCCCTACTCGAATTTCCGGCGGTCATCGACTGGCAGGTGGTGGGCCAAAAATAGTCAATCGAGCAGCTCAAGCACTCAAGCAGGCTGCATCCAATGCCCGTAACGACAAGGGTTTCATTGGTGCATCGCACCGAGCCAGACTGACTCGAATGGATACCAGCTGCGCCATCAAGGCCACTGCGCATCAGTTGGCACGTCTGGTGTACAACCTTTTAACCAAGAAGCAGGCTTATGTTGAAAAAGGTCTTGAGGAGTTCGAAACCAGAAGCCAGGACCGGCAGGTCCGGGCTTTGCTCCGCAAAGCCCGGAAACTGGGGTATCAGCTGGTGGCCGCTTGAGTGCTTAGAAAACAGTGGGTTGTATTTTGTTTGATGAGAGCGGGCATGCCCGCGAAGAAGCCAACGCGGTGGATGGCACCGGCTCCGCCGGTGTTCGCGGGTAAACCCGCTCCTACAGGCGACCGCGCAGGCTTTGCTCCAACAGCGAAAACAGCGCTCACCCTAACCAGTGATAAACCGGCGCATCCACGCCACTCTCCACCTTGACCTCACTGCTGTGCCGCAAACGCACCAGCAGCCGTTTGCCCGCCGCCGTACTCCCGGCCAATCCTTCGAGCCGGTCCAGCAATTCCGGCCCGCTCATCTGTCCTGCCAGACGCAACACATCACGCGCCGCAGCCCACTGAGCGTCATTTTGGCGCGGCCCGGCCACCGCAGCTGTCGCAGCCGCCTGGGCTGCCACCGGCACCTCGGTCTGCCGCCCCAGTTGCCCCCACTCCTCAGGCGTCAGCTCGATGGTCAGGTCCACCGGCCAGTCACCAATCTGTCCACGAATTCTCACGATGCTTTCCTTGAGGTCACGTCAATGTCCCCATGCTACCGCAACATGAAACTTGGCCACACAGACTGGCAGCACGCAGAAAAGTTGTTATAACATAACCAAATCTTTCAGCCCGCTCCGGAGTCGTCCATGCGTCGCCTGCTGCTCGCCCTGCCCTTCGCCTTGCTGCCACTGGCCGTTGCCCATGCCCACGATGACCATGATCATGACCACGCCCACGGCTCGCTCGGCGCCCACGAGCATGGCGTGGCCAAGCTCAACGCGGTACTCGATGGCAATACCCTGGAACTGGAGCTGGATAGCCCGGCAATGAACCTGGTCGGCTTCGAGCATGCCGCCAGCAGCGATGCCGACAAGGCCAAAGTCGCCGCCGTGCGTCAGCAACTTGAACAACCACTGAAGCTGTTCGGTCTTTCTGGCGCCGCAAACTGCAAAGAAGACCAGCAGGCACTGGAAAGCCCTCTCTTCGGTGACGCCTCCAAGGCCGATGACGAGAGTGACGAACACGAACACGGCCATCAGCACAGCGACATCGGCGCCCACTATCAGCTGACGTGCGCCAACCCCGACAAACTGACCCAACTGGACCTGGCGCCGCTGTTCAAGGCCTTCCCCGCCACCCAGAAAATCAACGTGCAACTGATCGGCCCCAATGGCCAGAAAGGCGTGGAAACCACGCCGGCCAAGGCAGCGGTCGCCTTCTGAATGAACCAGCCGTTGATCGATCTGCATGACCTGGTGTTCGCCTGGCCAGGCCACCCGCCGCTGCTGGATATTCCGGCATTGCGCCTGGACGCTGGTGAAGCACTGTTTCTCAAAGGCCCTAGCGGCAGTGGCAAGACGACCTTGCTGGGCCTGCTGGGCGGGGTGAACGTGCCGGCCCAGGGCCGCATCCAGTTGCTCGGCCAGGATCTCGGCAGCCTGAGCCAGGGCGCCCGCGACCGCTTTCGGGTCGATCACACAGGGTACATCTTCCAGCAGTTCAACCTGCTGCCGTTCCTCTCGGTACGTGAAAACGTCGAGCTGCCCTGCCGCTTCTCGCGCAGCCGCAAGGCACGTGCCGAGCAGCGCCATGGCAGTGTTGACCAGGCGGCCAGCACGCTGCTGACCCACCTGGGCCTGGGCGACCCTGCCATCCTTGCCCGCCGCGCCGACAGCCTGTCGATCGGCCAGCAGCAGCGGGTCGCAGCCGCCCGCGCACTGATCGGCCAGCCTGAGCTGGTGATTGCCGACGAACCGACCTCGGCTCTGGATGCAGACACCCGCGAAGCGTTCATCCGCCTGCTGTTCGATGAGTGCCGCGCCGCCGGCGCCAGCCTGCTGTTCGTCAGCCACGACCAGAGCCTGGCACCGCTGTTCGACCGCCACCTGTCGCTTGCTGAACTGAACCGTGCCGCCAAGCCCCGGGAGGCCTGATGTACCTGCTCCGCCTTGCCTTGGCCAGCCTGGCCAACCGCCGCTTCACCGCGTTTCTGACCGCCTTCGCCATTGCCCTGTCGGTGTGCCTGCTGCTGGCTGTAGAGCGTGTCCGTACCGAAGCCCGTGCCAGCTTCGCCAGCACCATCAGCGGCACCGACCTGATCGTCGGTGCACGCTCTGGCTCGGTGAACCTGCTGCTGTATTCGGTGTTCCGCATTGGCAACGCGACCAATAACATCCGCTGGGACAGCTTTCAGCACTATGCGCAGGACCCACGGGTGAAGTGGGCAATCCCGATCTCGCTGGGCGATTCGCACCGTGGCTACAGAGTGATGGGTACCACCACAGATTACTTCAGCCATTACCAGTACGGCCGCCGCCAGCATCTGGAACTGAGCCAGGGGCGTGAGTTTGCCAACGACCCCTTCGAGGTGGTGCTCGGCGCAGAAGTGGCCGAGGCATTGCACTACAAGCTGGGTGACAGGCTGGTGCTGGCCCACGGTGTGGCCGCGATCAGTCTGGTCAAGCACGACGACAAGCCGTTTACCGTGGTCGGCATACTCAAGCGCACCGGCACACCTGTCGACCGCACCTTGCATATCAGCCTGGGCGGCATGGAGGCGATCCATATCGACTGGCACAACGGCGTACCCGCCCGTGGCGCCGGGCGCATCAGCGCCGAGCAGGCCCGTACGATGGACCTGCAACCTGCTGCCATCACTGCATTCATGCTTGGCCTGAACAGCAAGATCGCAACCTTCAGTCTGCAGCGGGAAATCAACGAATACCGCAGCGAGCCATTGCTGGCGATCCTGCCTGGGGTAGCCCTGCAGGAGCTGTGGAGCCTGATGGGCACTGCAGAGCAGGCATTGTTCGTGGTGTCACTGTTCGTGGTGCTGACCGGTTTGATCGGCATGCTCACGGCGATTCTCACCAGCCTCAACGAACGCCGCCGGGAAATGGCGATCTTGCGCTCGGTCGGGGCCCGGCCTTGGCATATTGCAGGGTTGCTGGTAATGGAAGCACTGTCACTGGCGTCGGTCGGGATCGTGGCCGGGCTTGGCTTGCTATATGCGGGTATCGCCCTGGCACAGGGGTATGTGCAGGCCAACTATGGTTTGTATTTGCCACTGGCTCTGCCGAGTGCTCATGAATGGACCTTGCTGGCTATCATCCTGGGGGCGGCGTTGCTGATGGGCAGCGTGCCGGCGTGGCGGGCCTACCGGCAGTCGCTGGCCGACGGCCTGTCCATCCACCTCTGAGTGCGCGTAATGATCAAACACCTCACCGCCTGCTTCGCGGGCTCGCCCGCTCCCACAGCAAGCCCCGCAGGCTTCGGACCTTGGGCAGTACCTGTGGGGGCGGGCATGCCCGCGAAGAGGCCGGCAATGCAAATGCTGCTGGCCCTGCTGTTGCTGGTAGCGATGCCTCTATGGGCCGCCGAACCCAAGGAGCTGGACTGGCCCGCGCTGATCCCTGAAGGTGCACCGGTCATCCCGCCGCAACTCACCCCGCTGCACGATATGTCACAGCTCAGCAACGCCCTGTCTGCCGAATCCGCCCCACCCGCGCGCCAGCAGGCGCCCGATGCGCCAGTGGTAAAAAGCCTCGACGGCCAACAGGTCAAGCTGCCCGGCTACATCGTGCCACTGGAGGTCAGCGAAGAAGGCCGCACCACCGAATTCCTTCTGGTCCCTTACTACGGTGCGTGCATCCACGTGCCGCCGCCACCGCCGAACCAGATCGTGCATATCTTCAGCGAGATGGGCGTGCGCGTCGAAGACCTCTACCAGCCCTACTGGATCGAGGGAAAGATGCAGGTTAGAGCTTCCAGCAGCGAGCTGGCCGACGCCGGTTACCAGATGGAAGCCGAGAAAATCTACGCTTATGAGCTGAGATGAGAACTGTTTCGAATTCGTGAAGACGCTTCGTTGAGCTGGGTCAAACTTTCCGCTCAACCAGCTCCGTACCATTGGACTACTCGATTAATAACGTCCTTTGGGAGCTTCCATGAACAAGTCCTTGCTGGGTGCCTCGCTTGTGGCCCTTGCGCTCGCCGCCCCTGCCGCCCACGCCTATCAGGCGGGGGACATGATCCTGCGCGCAGGCGCCATCACCACCGCCCCGAACGAGAGCAGCGGCGACCTCAAGTTCGACGGTAACAAGGTGTCGGGCACCAAGGCGACCCTGGACAGCGATACCCAGTTGGGCCTGACCTTTGCCTACATGCTCACCGACCACATCGGCCTGGAGCTGCTGGCAGCTACCCCGTTCAAGCACACCGTCGCCGTAAAAGGTCTGGGCGGCGGGCTGGACGGCAAGCTGGCGGACATCAAGCAACTGCCGCCGACGCTGTCGCTGCAGTACTACCCAATGGAGCCGAATTCGCGCTTCCAGCCGTACGCTGGCGTCGGTATCAACTACACCCTGTTCTTTGACGAAGACTTGAGCAGCGCACGCAAGCAACAAGGCTTCAGCAACCTCAAGCTGCAGGATTCGGTAGGTATCGCCGGCCAACTGGGCATGGACTACATGCTGACCGACAACCTGCTGGTAAACGCCTCGGTCTGGTACGTCGACATCGATACCAAGGCCAGCGTCAACGGCCCGACCGCCCTTGGCTACAGCAAGACCAAGGTCGACGTTGACGTCGACCCGTGGGTATATATGGTCGGCCTTGGCTACAAGTTCTGACCTGAACATTGCAGGGCGGCCTCGGCCGCCCTCGCGCGTTGCAGCCATAGCCAGTAGCACAGTGCGACCGCACTGATGCCCATGCCAAGCCCACACACGGCAACCCAGCCCCAGTGTGCAAACACCCAGCTCGCCAACACCGCCCCCAAACCGCTGCCCAGCGAATAGCAACACATGTAGGCGCCGATCAAACGGCTAGCCATCGCACCACGCCCGGCCAGCAACAGGCTCTGGTTGGTGACATGTACTGCCTGCACGGCAAAGTCCAGCATCAGCACACCCAGCACGAAGGCCAGCAGTGAATGCTCGACGAATGCTGTTGGCAGCCACGACAGCGTCAGCAGGGCCAACGACACCCCGGTGGTACGCTCACCCCGCCCATGGTCGGCCAGACGACCGGCATGCGAAGCCGCCAGCGTACCCGCCACACCTGCCAGGCCAAACAGGCCAAACAGGCCGATCTCGGTATGGCTCAGCGCCAACGGCGCAGCGCTTAGCGGCATGACCATGGCACTCCACAGCACGCTGAATGCGGCGAAGATCAACACACCGAACACGCCGCACTGGCGCAGCAACCTGTCGTGCCGATACAAGCTGAACTGGGCCACGATCAGCGCCCGGTAACCTGGCCGGCTTCCCATCGGCTGCCCGCCGGGCAGACTGCGCCACAGCACCAGCGCCAGCAACATCAACAGCCCTGCGGCGACCAGGTACACACTTCGCCAACCGGCCAGGTCGGCAAGCCCGCCCGAAGCCAGCCGTGCCAGCAGGATACCCAGCACCACACCACTGGTGACAGTGCCTACCGCCTGCCCTTGCTGGCCAGGTGAGGCCAGGCTCGCGGCATGAGCCACCATCACCTGCACCATGACGGCCATCAACCCGGTGATAGCCAGCGCCAGCAGCAATATTGCCCAGTTCGGCGCCGTGCCAACGCCGACCAGCGCAAGCGTCGAGAACAGCAACTGGCCAAGCAACAGACGTTTACGGTCGACCAAGTCTCCGAGCGGCACAATCAGTAGCAGCCCCAAAGCGTAGCCCGCCTGGGTCGCGCCGACTACCCAGCCAATCTGCTGCTGCGCCACCCCCAACTCAGCAGCCATCGACTCAAGCAGCGGTTGAGCGAAGTACACCGTCGCCACAGCCATCGCACTGGTGGTGGCAAGCAACAGGGTTAACCAGCGTGTCAGCGAAGGTGTCATCGAGCAAGCCTCTGGAATCTGGTTTCAATTTGAAACCACCCGCTGGATATTTAACAAATGTGGTTTTAATCTGCAACCAGATAATCAAGACAGGCGTGCCCCATGCTCGATGAAAACAATGCGCAGTGCCCCGTGGCCCGGGCTCTGGAGGTGCTGGGTGACCGTTGGGCGCTGATGATCCTGCGCGATGCCTTTGACGGCCTACGGCGTTTCAGTGAATTTCAGAAGAACCTGGGGCTGGCGAAGAACATCCTCACCTCGCGGCTAAAGCTGTTGGTGGAAAGTGGGTTGCTGATGACACAGCCGGCGTCGGATGGCAGTGCCTACAAAGAGTACGTGCTGACCGACAAAGGGCAGTCGGTCTTTCCAGTGGTGGTTGGTTTGAGGCAGTGGGGGGAGCGGTTTCTGTTCGAGGCGGGTGAAACGCGTTCGGAGCTGGTGGACGGCGTGACGGGGCAAGCGCTTCAAATATTGCAGGTCCGCAGCCAGGATGGGCGGGCCTTACATCCCGAAGATTGCCAGCGCAGAAGGGTGCGGCATGGGTGATTTCAGGGCCGCGGCGCAGCCCCGAGGGGTTCAGCCTTTACCGAGAAGCTTTGCCAGGCCTTCAACCATCGGCGTCACCTGCGCAAACTCGAACCGCGCCAACAACCGCTGGTTATCCGCTCGCGAATGGCGGATATCACCCGATCGCGCCGCCGCATAGCTGATCGCTGGCAAGCTCCCCACAACCTTCTCCAGCGCAGCCAGCAACTGGTTCAGTGAGGTCGCCTGGTTCAGCCCGATGTTCACCGCCCCCTCCTCGACCTGCGGCTGCTCCAGTGCCTGCACCATCACCTGCACCAGGTCGCCCACGTAAAGGAAGTCCCGGGTCTGCTCGCCGTCCCCGAACACTGTAATCGGCAAGCCCTGCACAGCACGCTCGCAGAAGATGCTGATCACTCCGGAATACGGCGAGGAAGGGTCCTGCCGTGGCCCGAAGATATTGAAGAAGCGAAACACCACCGGCTCCAGGCCATGCTGGCGGCGGTAGAAGTCCAGATACTGCTCACTGGCCAGCTTGTCCACGGCATAAGGGGTCAACGGCGCCTTGGGCGTGTCTTCGGAAATCGACTCCCCTTCACCATTGTTGCCGTACACCGCTGCGCTGGAGGCGAACAGCACCCGGCGCAGGCCATGCACGCGCATGGCTTCGCAAACGTTGAGGGTACCGATGAAGTTACTCTGGTGGGTACGCACCGGGTCTTCGACCGAGGCCTGAACCGACGCTACCGCTGCCAGATGCACCACAGCACGGCAGCCAGCCGCAGCCTGAGTGACCAGCCCTGCATCGGCAACATCACCTTCGATCAGTTCCAGCCGTGGGTGGTCGACCTGCAGGTTGCTTCGCCGGCCGGTGGAGAAGTCGTCGAGAATGCGTACGGCGTAGCCTTTGCCCAACAACGCATCGCACAGGTGGGAGCCAATGAAGCCGGCACCGCCGGTGATCAGGATGGGGGCGTCAGCCATGGCGGTAGAACCGGTCCAGTAGAGGTGGCAAGCCAGCGCGCCAGGCACGCGGCTTGATACCGAAGGTATGAAGGATTTTCTTGCAGGCAAGTACCGCGTGCTGTGGCTCTTCGCTGGCATCCGGGCGCGCGGCATGGGCCTGCGGCGTGGGGGCCTGAACGGCCAGCTGGCGGTATTGGCCGGCCTCGGCGAGGATCGCCTGGCCCAGCGCCAGCGGCGTGGTCGCCTCATTGCCAGCGTAATGGTAGGTGCCCCACAGCGGCGCATTGCAGTCGAGTTGCTTGAGCACCGACAGGATCACTCGGGCGGCATCATCGACCGGCGTCGGATTGCCACGTCGATCATCGGCCAGCAGCAGCTCCTGTGGCTGCTCGGCACGGGTCAGGAAGCGTCCCAACGCGCCATCGATACTCTCGTCCAGCAACCAGCCAAAGCGCAGCAGCACATGCTGCGGGCACGCCGCGCGCACGCTCTGCTCGATGCGCCAAAGGGCCTGGCCACGCAAGCCCAGCGGCACTGGCTCGTCCTTTTCGCTATAGGCCGTTGCCCGCGCACCATCGAACACACGGTAGCTGGATGGCTGCACCAAGGTGATCTGATGGTGCTGGCACAGCTCTGCCAACCGCTCCACCGCCCGCTCCTGTTGGGCCAGGCGCTGCTCGCTGACCGACTCGGCCTGGAACCAGTCGAAGTAATAGGCCAGGTTGACCAGCGCGTCGGGGCGATGGTCATCGAGCAGCTGAGTAAGGCTTGAGGGCGCCCAGCCGTTCTCGGGCGGGCGCGGTGCCAGGAATGCGATGTCCTCCTCGGCCCCAAGACGAATCAGCGCTTGCCCGAGGGCATTGCCACCACCCAACAGCATTAGGCGCATACGCATAGAGTCAGCAGATCCGGAGAGGTTGATGAAGTAAAGGGGTTATTTTGCGGTTTCCTGCCCGGGAAGTCCAACACCGGCCCCGTTGGATGCCGCAGGCGGGAGCGATTCCACAGTTTCACCGCTCAATACCGCCACAGACAGAAATCTCCTACGACATACGAGGAATGGGCTGACTTCCACGTATCGGCATAACTGCATTGAATAGTCGACTCCCCACTTGCCGGCCAGGGAGTTTCACATAAAAACGACAAGGAACGTTCAATGCCTCATTCGGAAGCTGCCTACCTGGATTTCTACCCAGAGCAAAGCCAGGCCATAGCCTTTGCAAGCCAAACCCTTGCTGATTTGGGTGGACCGGAGGCTAAAGGAGTAGCACTTCAGGCTCGTATATTCGCCGATCAACTCGAAAAAGCCTTGAGTGAAGAACAGCGTGCGCTCCTCCGGCGCTTCAGTGAAGGCCATCTATCTGCCTTGATGTACAGGCAGATGCACTGTGCCAACGAGCCAATACCAGAATACCTACCCGACATTACCGCCCTGGCGCAAAGCCCTCGCTGCCAATACCTTGCCTCGCGCAATCAACTGCTGCTGGAACTCGTACGCCACCGCAGTTTCGCCTTCGATATCGACAACGATGGCAAACAGGTCCGCCTGGTCGGCAACTTCAAGGGCGGTGGCCGCGTCCCGCGCCCCGACGAAGATCCCTGCCTGGAGGTTGAAACCAGCTCGCATGCGGGCTTGCGCTTGGGGCCACACACTGAAGCACCTTACAACTGCTCAACAAACGCCAGCAACGCTCACTCCCCTGCTCCCTCAGCACTGATTCTCACTGCGCGCTGGAACCCCGCCAATGAACCTACGAATGTCTTCCCACTCCGGGAAATCATCGAACGCTTGAGTAACCTGGACACACTTGCGCTGACTTCAAAGTCTTTCGACTTCACACGCAGTGACTGCTTCGCTCAGGGACAGGGCAATGCTGGCAAAGCAGTTTCAATGCTGCAGTTCGAGCCCAATGGTGGTTTCTCTGTTCGATACAACAGCTATCGCTTCAGCCTGAATGAACGTGCCTGCAACGCTGCGGCGCGCGCGTTCAACGCCTTTCAAAAAGCACTGAGCACTGCGCAACCGCTGACGTTTGCCCTGCAACCTGACAGCGCATTGTTGATCAACAACAGCCGAGCCTTGCACGGCCGCGACAAGGTCCAGGACAACCGGCGCCTGCTTATCCGTCAATTCGGATACTCCCCCTTCGCCGTACCGTTGGTGCTCGCTGAAGACCCGCTGCTGGTCCGTGGTTGAGCACAGGAAAATACCCCATGATCGAAATCGACTTGACGTTTGTTCTGCTACTCGCACTGGTTGCACTGATGGCCGGCTTTTTTGATGCTATCGCCGGCGGCGGTGGCCTTATCACGCTCCCGGTGCTGTTTATTGCCGGTGTAGAACCCTTGGCAGCTATTGCCACTAACAAGTTCCAGGCAGCTTCGGCTACGGTTTCGGCTACGTGCGCCTTCGCCCGCAAAGGCATGATCGACTGGAGACGAGGCAGTCCCATGGCTGTCATGTCGTTCATCGGTGGGGCGTTGGGAGCCTTGTCGATAACTTACGTCCCCAAAAGCGTTTTGCAGGCGTGCGTCCCACCACTGCTGATCCTGATCGCCGCCTACTTTGCCTTCAGTCCAAAGCCGAATGAACAAGCGCGCAAGGCAAAGGTATCGACTAGCCTATTCTGCGTGACGGCTGCACCAATCATTGGCTTTTATGACGGCATCTTCGGCCCTGGAGTCGGCTCGTTCTTCATGCTGGCTTGCGTGGTCCTCTTGGGCCAGCACCTCATTCAAGCCGTATGCACCAGCAAGCTTTTGAACGCAGCCTGTAACCTGGGCGCATTGTCAGTTTTTTCTCTCAGCGGGGCGATCATCTGGCCGCTGGCGCTGGCAATGGCGCTCGCCGCCTTTCTGGGCGCGCAATTGGGGGCACGCTGCGCAGTACGCTTCGGCTCACGCCTCATAAAACCGCTGCTGGTCAGCGTCTGCTGCATCATGGCACTCAAACTGCTGCTCGATACGGGCAACCCGCTCGGCGAATGGCTCAACCAGTTCTTCTAGAGAGCACCATGCACATTCAAAAGGCTTCCCCGCAGCGCGTGAAGTGGCAGTTTGATGAGCCCGCCCCAGGCAAAGAGCTGTTCATCAATGAAGTCTTTGGAAACTACCAGCAACAGGCGCGATTGCTGGTACCTGATATCGAGCGCGCAGCTCCAGCATTCGTTTTGGGGGGCGCGCGTTCCGACTTTACCCGGCTCAACCCCCTGCTTTATCGCCTGCAAGCCGCAGGCATTGGTTCACTCACTGGCAATCTGTCAGGCCATAGCCTCGCCAGCGAGCCAGGCGCATTGTCACCGTCACTGGCTACGAACCTTGATGAAGCACAGCGTTTCCACGCGCATATCGCGCCTCGATGCCGAACGCTCATAGGCCACAGCCTTGGCGCGGCAATTACGCTCAAGCTTGCAGCACAGTTGCCACAAGTGGACAACATCGTATTGATCTGTCCAGCAGTTTATCCAGACCACGCCTACCAGGCGCCGTTCGGCCCAGCATTCACTGCTGCCATCAAAAAGCCTTTCGGTTTTCTGGAGAGCGATAGCTACACCTTCCTCAACCAGTTTCGTGGAAGAGTATTGATGGTGATCGGCGAGTACGACGGGCTCAACTCCCAGAGATTCGGCAAAGGCCCTGGCACCAGCGCTGGCAACCTGTGGATTGCCGGCACTGAACGCTATAGCCCGATTCCTGAAGAAGTTACCCTCGCCTTGATGCGAGCAGTTTCAGCATCGCGCTTGCAATGCCTGTTTCTTACCGACTGCGACCATGGCATCGCGGCACATTTGCGCAGGGCTCCCGCGATAGCGGACCAGGTTGCGGACGCAGTAGCAGCGTTCATCCTCGACAATGCTTAAGGCGTTGAGCATTACTCGATCTCGAACAGACCATCGCGCAACGGCGCCACACTCAACCGCTTACGCACATCGTCGTCTATGCGTGGATCATCCGGCCGGTACAGTTTCACCTGCCGATACGCATTGATGCGATTGATCTCCTCGCCCAGGTATTCCCATACCACCCGGGTACAGGCAGGGTTGCGCCGGTCGCCGCTGGATACGCCGGCCTTCAGGCCATTCAACCGGGTGATGCGGCTTTTGAAGCTGGGGATGAGGATGGTCTGGCTCATCTCGTTGAACGTCAGCGACTCGTAGTCGATGAGGAACATCCGGTCCTGCAACTGGAACGCCGCCCCCAGGTAGCGACAGCGTACCTCGGCATGCTGATCGGTAGCACTGGAGCGTTCCTGCCGTTCCTGGCGCTCGAACAGAAAACGGCCGCGCTCTTCCCACAGGTGCACCAGCGACACGAGGATCGTGCCCGGTACCGACATGCAGTTGGAATACTCGAAGTAGTAACCGCAATAGCGCGACAGATTGCCCGCATGTTCGTGCAACGGGCGAAACAACTCGCTGATCGGGTCACTGGGCTGCTCGGCCAGGGTCGATACCCGCGCACCGATCAGACGGGCGAACTGCTCGGCGGGCAGGTTCAGTTCGTAATCCTCGACACCGAAGAAGTCGCCAATGCGCTTCAGGTTGAAAGCCGTCGGACGGCTTTGCCCGCTCAGGTACTTGTTGAACTGCGCGCGGTTGATCGAGAGCTGGCGGCAAACTTCTGAAATAGAGCGGTAGTGGCTGCAGGCGAGTTTGAGGTTGGTAGCGAAGTGATCGCTCATATGCGGAATCCAGGTGACGCGAATGACGCCATTGTAGCATCAAGTCGCATCAAGTCAGAGCAATCCGCGAAATTGTAACCAGTCTTGTCATAGCCAACCATGCGCCCCAACGAATAGCGGTGCGCCTGCCGTCCGCTGGTCTTTCCACACGAAGAATAAGAATCGAGGTCATTTTCCAATGCTCGAAGTAATCAACGATTTCCTTTCGGGGAAACTCCTCATCGTGCTGATCGTAGGGCTGGGTAGCTACTTCACCATCCGCTCCCGGTTCGTCCAGTTCCGCCACTTCACCCATATGTTCAGCGTGTTCAAGGAATCGCTGCGTGGCCAGGCAGGCCAGCTGAGTTCCTTCCAGGCCCTGATGCTGAGCCTGGCCGGCCGCGTGGGTGCCGGCAACATCGCCGGTGTCGGTATCGCAGTGACCCTGGGCGGCCCAGGCGCCGTGTTCTGGATGTGGGTCACCGCACTGGTGGGCATGTCCAGCAGCTTCTTCGAATGCACCCTGGCCCAGGTTTACAAGCGCGCTGATGGCGACGGCCTGTACCGTGGCGGCCCGGCCTACTACATCCAGCACGGGCTGAAGCGCAAGAGCATGGCCATCGTGTTTTCGCTCTTGCTGCTGGTCACCTACGGCTTCGCCTTCATCGGTCTGCAGTCGTACACCATGACCCACTCGCTGCAGAACGCCTTTGCCTTCGACCCAAGCCACAGCGGTATTGTCCTGGCCGTGCTGCTGGCCATCACCTTCATCGGCGGTATCAAGCGCATCGCGGCGGTGTCGGACCTGCTGGTACCCGTCAAGACCCTGGCCTACATCGGCGTAACCTTGTACGTGATCGGCACCCAGATCGAACACGTGCCAGCCATGCTGGAAACCATCTTCAAGAGCGCCTTCGGCCTCGACCCTGCTTTCGGCGGCCTGCTCGGCAGCGCCATCGTCATGGGTGTGAAGCGTGGCGTGTTCGCCAACGAAGCAGGCCTGGGCAGTGCGCCGAACGTCGCTGCCGTGGCTGCCGTGAAACACCCGGGCGCGCAGGGCGTGGTCCAGGCCTTCAGCGTGTTCCTCGACACCTTCCTGATCTGCACCTGCACCGCACTGCTGATCCTGCTTTCAGGCTTCTACACCCCGGGCTTCGAGGGCGACGGCATTGTCCTGACCCAGAACTCGCTGGCCGCCGTAGTCGGTGACTGGGGTCGCGTGTTCGTCAGCGTGGCGCTGTCGCTGTTCGTCTTCACCTGCATCCTCTACAACTACTACCTCGGCGAGAACAGCCTGCAGTTCCTCAGCCGTAACCGCGTAGTGTTGATGGTGTTCCGTGGCCTGGTCCTGGCACTGGTCGTGTGGGGTTCGATGCAAGACCTGTCGACCGTGTTCGCCTTCGCCGACATCACCATGACCTGCCTGGCCTTCGTCAACCTGGTGGCCCTGGCCCTGCTGTTCAAGGTCGGCCTGCGAGTCATGCGCGACTACGACGACCAGCGCAAGGCCGGTGTAAAGCAGCCTGTGTTCGACTCGTCCAAGTTTGCCGACCTGGACCTGGACCGCAATGCCTGGCCTGCCAATCCTCAGGTGGAAACAGCCACTGACAAAGCAGTCGGCCAAGTTCAGCCGCAGCGCTGATATCCTCCCCTGCCCAGCCGCCCCTTCCGCGGGCGGCTTTTCTTTCTCCGCTCACCGCTACGGATGCTTTCCATGCGCGCAGTAAAGAATCTTCTCGTTCTCTATACCGGTGGCACCATCGGCATGCTCGAAACCCCCGAAGGCCTGGCACCGGCCGGTGGTTTTGAAGCGCGGATGCGTGAACACTTTGCCCAGATGGCCAATGCACCGCGGGTGCAATGGACGCTGCAAGAGCTGGACCCGTTGCTCGACAGCGCCAACATGCAACAACACAACTGGCTGGCGATGCGCGATGCCATCGTCGAGGCGGTGGATGTAGCGGGCCACGATGGCGTGCTGGTGCTGCACGGTACCGACAGCATGGCCTACAGCGCTGCAGCGTTGTCGTTCCTGTTGCTTGGCTTGCCCGTACCGGTGTTGCTGACCGGCTCGATGCTGCCGGCAGGTGCCCCGGACAGCGATGCCTGGGACAACCTGTGCGGCGCATTGCGCCAGTTCGAACAAGGCCTGGAAGAGGGCGTGCAGCTGTACTTCCACGGTCAACTGCTGCATGGCTGTCGGGCGTCGAAGCTGCGTAGCGAAGCGTTCGATGCCTTTGCTGCGCTGCCGCGCCATCGTGACGCTGAGCGGGCCGATACGATCCCTGCCGAGCTGGGCTACAGGCAGCCGCGCAAACCGGTCAACCTGGCGGTCGTGCCGGTTTTCCCGGGGCTGCAGGCCGGGCATTTGCAGGCCTTGATCGACAGCGGTGTGCAGGGTTTGTTGCTGGAGTGCTACGGCAGCGGTACCGGGCCGTCGGATGACCAGGCGCTGCTGAATGTGCTGAGCGCAGCGCGCCAGCGCGGCGTGATGCTGGCGGCTATCAGCCAGTGCCCGGAAGGCTCAGTGGTGTTCGACACCTATGCAGCGGGCAACCGCTTGCGCGGGGCCGGGCTGGTCAGTGGCGGTGGCATGACCCGTGAAGCGGCACTGGGCAAGATGGTGGCACTGCTGGGCGCTGGGTTGGATGCCGACGCAGCAGAGCACTGGTTTGCCCTGGATCTGTGTGGCGAGCGGGCTTGATCAGCGCCCTTGAGGGCCTACGACGATAGGGTTTCCTGTGTAGGAGCGGGTTCGCCCGCGAAGAGGCCCTAAAGCGTGAAAAATGGCGGAAGGCAGCGGGAGTCGAACCTGCCCGGGAACGGCTGCCGTCCCCAACCGGGTTTGAAGCCCGGCCGCGCCACCGGGCGCGATTGCCTTCCTTGAACTCAGTGCCTGACCTGCTGTTGGGCCAGGGCGCTGTCGGCGCGGATGTGACGCTGGTCGGCCACCCTCCGGGTCAGGCCGATGCGGTCGAAGTATTCCAGAATCTGCACACTGCGCTTGCGACCGATGCCCAACATATCGCGAAACGCGGAAACCTGCACTATCGTCGTTTCGCTGGCCTGCTCCAACATCAACGCTGCCATGCGCTGTAGCGTCGCCTCAGGGTAGAACAGGTCGCGCACTACCTGATGCACCAGGCCCAGCCGCGCCAACTTGCGCAGTAACAGGCGCACATCGGCTTCGGCACGGTTCTCCTCACTCGCCAGTGTCCTGACCCAGGGTGGGTCATATTGCCCTGCGATCAACTTCGGCTGCAGACGCGCCCACAATGCACTGTCGGCTTCGCTCAACTGCACCTTGTGATCGGGCAGATGCAGCCATGGCCCGCTGCTGGCGATGGCGCTGTCGTCGAGCAGCTCATCCAGCAGGCTGACGAATGCCGGCCGCTCCAGGGGCAAGGCTACAAAGCGCCGCAAGCGATCCCGGTCAGGGCCGAGCTGGTCGGGCTCTTGCTCGTGAAAGCGCGCCAACTGTTCCAGAACCTGCTGCTTGAGCGCCAGCCATTGGGCATTGGCGAACAACAGTTGGCCCTGCCGGGTGGCCACCACCCGCACATCGTCCGGTAACTGCCAGGTTTCCCGCAGGCGGTTGAACTGCCGCTCGAGTCGCTGCGGACTAATACCGCCCGGTGCACTGGCGAGCAGTGCTGGCAGCGCCTGCTCCAGATCCGCTGCATCGCGCAGTACCTGCAACTGCTGCAGACGGGCATCGCTGCGGCGTTGGCGGCTTGGTGCGAACGGGTCGAGCACCTTGCCGCCGCCCAATGTGCGCTGAGCGCGCTGATCGCGCAGCACCAGGCGGTCTCCGTGCACAGCCTGCAACGGCGCGTTGAGCAGCAACTGGGCAAACATGCGTTGGCCGGCAGCCAGGCTTTCGCCTTCGAGCAAGGCAACCCGGGCCGTGACATCTTGGGTGCCGAGGTGCACATGCACGGCGCTGAAATGTTCGAAAGTACGCGTCTCGTCTGGTAACAGGTGCAACTCGATATCCACCCGAACACTGGGCGCATGCAACCATTCGGGCACCAGCCAGTCGCCCCGGCGCACCTGCTCCACAGCCAGGCGTTCGGCAGCGATGTTCAGCGCCACCCGTTGGCCTGCTTCTGCCACCAACGCGGCCTGGTTCTGCGCATGCAGGCCACGCACGCGCACCACCTTGCCGGCCTTGCCCAGCAGCAACGTATCACCTGCACTGACCCGCCCGGCCAGTGCCGTGCCGGTGACCACCACACCCGCGCCGGTAACCGCAAAGGCACGGTCGACGGCCAGGCGAAAACCACCGTGCACACTGCGTTGCCGCGTACCTGCTTCGGCCTCCAGCAGGGCCTGGCGCAACGCTTCCACGCCCTCCCCGCTGATGCTCGACAGCGGAAACTGCCGCGCACCGGCATACGCCCCAGGCGCCAGCAGCTCACTGACTTGCATCTGCACCTCGGCCAGGCGCGACGGCTCGACCCGGTCGCATTTGCTGATCGCCACCAAGGCCTGGGGAATGCCCAGCAGCTCGATGATCGCCAGGTGCTCACGGGTCTGCGGCATGACCCCGTCGTCGGCAGCCACTACCAACAGCACCACGTCGATACCATGGGCGCCGGCCAGCATGTTGTGGATAAAACGCTCGTGGCCCGGCACATCGATGAAGCCGGTCAGCGGCGCGCCTTCGCTCAGCGCCGCATAGCGGTAACCAAGGTCGATGGTCATGCCACGGGAACGCTCCTCCTGCCGCTGGTCGCCGGCTTGGCCGGTTAGCGCCTGTAGCAGTGCGGTCTTGCCGTGGTCGATGTGGCCTGCGGTTCCAACGATCACTGCACTGGCCCCAGTTGCAGGGCTGGCAACTGGGCCAACCACTGGGCTTCGTCATCCAGTTGGCGCAGGTCCAGCCACAGGGCATCGTCGTCAATGCGGCCCAGCACCGGCACCGGCAGGTCGCGCAGGGCTCGTTCCAGTACATGCAGGCTGCGCCCACGCAGCTTCTTCGACACTTGCGGGCGCAGGCACAGCGCGAAACTGGGCAAGCGCGCAACCGGCTGGCTGCCACTGCCGATCATGCCCAACGCAGGCTCTACACTGATGGCCCATTGCTCACCGAGGCGCGCCTTGAGTTCAGGCGCCAGGCGCTCGGCCTGGGCCTGGATCTCGGCCTGGTTGCGAGTCAGCAGGCGCAGGCTGGGCAGCCGCTCGGCCAGGCGATCGGGGTTGCGGTACAGCGCCAGCACCGCTTCGAGTGCAGCAAGGGTGATCTTGTCGACGCGCAACGCACGCTTGAGCGGATTTTTCTTGATCCTGGTGATCAAGTCCTTGCGGCCGACGATGATCCCGGCTTGCGGACCACCCAGCAGTTTGTCGCCACTGAAGGTGACGATATCGGCACCATCGGCCAGGGCCTGGCGTACCGTGGGTTCGGCGGGCAGGCCCCAGCGGGTAAGGTCGAGCAGGCTGCCGCTGCCCAGGTCTTCAAGCAGCGGCAATTCATGTTGGTGGGCGATACGTGCCAGCTCGGCAGTAGGCACCTGGGTGGTGAAGCCCTGGATGCTGTAGTTGCTGCAATGCACCCGCATCAGCAGGCCAGTGCGCGGGCCGATGGCGGCCTCGTAGTCGCGGGCGTGAGTACGGTTGGTGGTGCCGACCTCGTGCAGCTTGACGCCGGCACGGGCCATGATGTCGGGAATCCGGAAGGCACCACCGATCTCGATCAGCTCGCCGCGAGAGATGATGCCTTCCTTGCGTGCGCCCAGGCTGTTGAGCGCTAGCAGCACGGCGGCGGCATTGTTGTTGACCACGGTGACGGCTTCGGCGCCGGTCAGCTCGCGGATCAAGCCCTCGATCAGGTCATCACGGTCGCCACGTTTGCCGGTGGCCAGGTCGAATTCCAGGTTGAGCGGATAACGAGCGGCGGTCTGCATGGCCTCGATGGCTTCTTCCGGTAGCAAGGCACGGCCCAGGTTGGTATGCAGCACGGTCCCGGTGAGATTGAACACGCGGCGGACCTGACTGCGTTGCTGGAGGGCGAGGCGTTCTGCGCTGCGGCCAAGGAGGATTTCCGGGGCCAGTTCGGCGCTGCCGAGTTCGCCATTACGGGCGGGCTGGCGCAGGTCGTCGAGCAACTGGCGCAGGGTAGTCAGCACGGCGTCGCGACCGTGGCGGTCGATCAGCGGGAGACAAGCCGGGTGGCGCAGGAGGTTATCGATGGACGGCAGGCGTGGGGTGTCGCTGGCTAGGCTGTTGGACATGCGGTACTACCTTGGACTGATCCGTTGTCTGTGCTGGCCCATTCGCGGTGAACCCGCTCCTACAAGTACAGCGTCATCCTGAAGGTTGGCGCAATTACCTGTAGGTACGAAGGCAAGTCGGTGTTTCAGTGTAGACCCTCAACCGCTACCCGGGGCGAGCATCAGGTTGGGCGCCAGGCGATGGAAACCCTCCCCGTCCAGGCGTATATCCAAGGCCAGGCTGGCCAGGTCGTCAGCCAGCGGCTCGGCCGCCGCATCGTTCTCCAGGTAGTTCTGCTTCAGGTAGCTGTCGCAACCAGGGCAGCACTCGGCGCGCAGCGGCGCTTTGCCTGGTGCATGGCGGTCATCCTCAAGGCTGGTGTAACGCAAATCCTTGCTCGACTCGCAGTACACGCACTTGACTCGCACAACATGCCACTCGCAGGCACACAACGAACAGGCCAGGTAACGCAAGCCGTTGTGCTTTCCACGGTTGCGCACCACCCCGGCCATCGCCGGCGAACCGCAAGCCGGGCATTGGGCCAGGCTGCCGGCTGGCTTGAGCTGGTGTGCGGGCAGCGCCAGCAACCAGCTGGACCAGGCTGCCTGCAACGCGGCCCCGAGGAAGGGCACCAGTGCTGCGGGCACACCATCGTACTGGCCTGCCAGCAAAGCAATGCCCCAGCCCTTGCGCTGATGGTCATCACTGCCTCGCAGCAGCTGCAGCGCCTCACCCAGCGGGCCACTGCTTTCGCTGTTGAGGTGCTCAAGCAGTGCCTGCAACCAGACCAGCCACGGCCCTTCACGCACCAGACTGTCAGCCGCCAGCGGCGGCAAACCATGATCCATGCACAGGCGCTGACGTTCCTCGGCCACCGGCAGACCGCCGGGCGGGTTATCCACAAGCTGCTGCTGGATGCGGCATAACCGCGCGATCAGCGTCAGGTAGTCGCCAAGCGCGTTGCCTTCAGCCAGATGCTCCAGGCGCGCGGCGCGCAGTTCAAACAGGTTGGCGGCAGGCAGGTGCAGAAATGGCGGCGTGACAGCCGACGCTTCGATCTGCCCGGGTTCGAGTATGCTGCTCAAGCGCTCATCCTTCTTTTCGTCCGTGATCACCCGGCGTCTTGTCGCCGGTCACTTCGCGGTACCACAACTCATGATGCTTGCGTGCCCAGGCGCGGCTGACCCAGCCATGCAGCATGGCGCTGATCGAGCCCTTGATCCAGATGCCGGCGTAGATGTGCACGATGATGCTGAGAATCAGCACGAAGGCCGCCAGCGCATGCAGCAGCGCAGACAAGCGAATGGCATCGATGCCAAACCAATGGCTGAAGTATGCCCGCCAGATCACCACGCCACTGACCAGCAGCACCAGCATGCACACCAGCAGGGTCCAGAACAGCAGCTTCTGCCCGGCATTGTACTTGCCGACCGGCGGCACACCCTCCTCCTCGTTGCGCATTACCCGGTCCACGCGGCGCAGCCACAGGCGGTCGTTGGCGGTGATGAAGTTGGCCCGCCAGAAGCGCAATACCAGGCCGAGGAAGAACACGAACATCGCTACCCCGAGGAAGGGATGCAGAATGCGCGTCCACGGCCCGCCGCCGAACAGGTTGCTGAGCCAGAATAGCGCCGGATGGAACAGCGCAAGCCCCGACAGCCCAGCCAGGATGAACAGGATCGCCACCACCCAGTGGTTGCTACGCTCGTTGGCGTTGTAGCGCAGTATGGGTTTGTTGTCGTTCATGGCCGCTGCTCCCCTTGCCCACCGGGCTGCTTCGGATCATAGACATGGACCGACGGGTCCACTTGATGCACGCTTTCGTCCGGCGGTGTCGGGTGCTCATCCTCCTCGACACGCTGAGGGCCGATCCGCACATAGTGGAAGAACCCCGCCAGCACCGCCGCGCCCATGGCCAACAGCGCCAGCGGCTTGGTGAAGCCCTTCCACAACCCCACCAACGGGCTGATCACTGGCTGGTCCGGCAGGCCGGCATACAGCTTCGGCGTGTCGGCATGGTGCAGCACGTACATCACGTGGGTGCCACCGACGCCGTCCGGGTCGTACAACCCGGCGTTGTCGTAGCCCCGCGATTTCAGATCGACGATGCGCTCGGCCGCATGCACTTTCATCTCGTCCTTGCTGCCGAACACGATCGCACCGGTCGGGCAGGTTTTCACGCACGCCGGCTCCAGCCCCACGCTCACGCGATCGGAACACAGGGTGCACTTGTACGCCTTGTGGTCTTTCTGCGAGATGCGCGGGATGTTGAACGGACAGCCGGTGATGCAGTAGCCGCAGCCGATGCAGTGGTCCTGGTTGAAGTCGACGATACCGTTGGCGTGTTTGATGATCGCACCAGGGCTTGGGCAGGCCTTCAGGCAACCTGGGTCGGCACAGTGCATGCAGCCATCCTTGCGGATCAGCCACTCCAGGTTGCCGTCGTCGCGCTCATGCTCGGTAAAGCGCATCAGGGTCCAGGTCTCGGCCGTGAGGTCCTGGGGGTTGTCGTAGGTGCCGTGGTTGTGGCCAACCTCGTCACGCAGTTCATTCCACTCCGAGCACGCCACCTGGCAGGCCTTGCAACCGATGCACTTGGTAGTGTCAATCAGCTTGGCGACTTCCTGCTGCTGACGCACCGAGGGCGGAACGGTAGTGGTGGCCGAGCGGGCGATGATGTCTTGGCTGGCCATCAGAGTTTCTCCACTTTGACGAGGAACGACTTGGACTCTGGCGTCTGCGTGTTGCCATCACCGAGGAACGGCACCAAGGTATTGGTCAGGTAGCCATGCCGGGTAACGCCGGTGAAGCCCCAGTGCAGCGGGATGCCGATCTGGTGCACGGTCTGATTGTTGACCTGCAGCGGGCGAATCCGCTTGGTCACCACCGCCACCGCATCGATATGCCCACGCTTGCTCGACACCCGTACCCGGTCGCCGGCCTTGATGCCTTTCTCGTTGGCCAGCACCTCGCCGATCTCGACGAACTGCTCGGGCTGGGCAATGGCGTTGAGCCGGCAATGCTTGCTCCAGAAGTGGAAGTGCTCGGTCAGCCGGTAGGTGGTCGCCGCATAGGGGAACTCGTCGTGCGTGCCGAGGGTGTCCCACACGGAATCGAAGATGCGCCCGGCCGGGTTGCTGGTGGCCTTCTTGTTCTGCGGGTGCAGCGGGTTGATGCCGATCGGTGTTTCGAATGGCTCATAGTGCTCGGGGAACGGGCCTTCGGCCATCTTGTCGATGGCAAAGAAACGCGCCACGCCTTCAGGGTTCATGATGAACGGATTCATCCCAGCCTCGGGCGGCGAGTCGACCTTGAAGTCCGGTACGTCGGTGCCGGTCCAGGCCTTGCCGCTCCACCACACCAGGCGCTTTTTCTCCGGGTCCCAAGGCTTGCCTTGCGGGTCGCTGGACGCACGGTTGTAGAGGATGCGGCGGTTGGCCGGCCAGGCCCAGGCCCAGTTCTGTACCTGGTGCATGCCATACGGGTCGCTGTTGTCGCGGCGAGCCATCTGGTTGCCCTGTTCGGTCCAGCAGCCGGCGAAGATCCAGCAGCCAGACGCGGTGCTGCCATCGTCCTTGAGCTGGCCGAAGCCCGCCAGTTGCTGGCCCGCCTTGATCACCGCGCCAGTCGGGTCGGTGACATCGGCCACCGCCCAGCCGTTCATCTCCTTGGCCAACTCCTCCGGGGATGGCTCCTCAGGTATCTTGTACGGCCAGCTGATGTTCATTATCGGGTCGGGATAGGTGCCGCCCTCGGCCTGGTAGCGTTGGCGCAGGCGCAGGAACAACTCGCTCATGATGTGCACGTCGGTACGGGTCTCGCCCGGGCCGTCTGCGCCCTTCCAGTGCCATTGCAGCCAACGGCTGCTGTTGACCAGCGACCCGTCTTCCTCGGCGAAGCAGGTAGTGGGCAAGCGGATCACTTCGGTCTGGATATTGGCCGTGTCGACGTCGTTGAACGGCCCGGCATTGCGCCAGAACTCCGATGTCTCGGTAGCTAGCGGGTCCATGACCACCAGCCACTTGAGCTTACTCAGCGCCGCAGTGACACGGTTCTTGTCCGGCAGCGCTGCAATCGGATTGAAACCTTGGCACATATAGCCGTTGACCTTGCCCTGGTCCATCATCTCGAACATGCGCAGCACGTCGTAGCCCGGCACGTCGAGCTTGGGTAGCCACTCGTAGCCCCAGTTGTTTTCTACCGTGGCGTTGGCCCCGTACCAGGCTTTCATCAGGCTGACGTGGAACTTGCCGTAGTTCTGCCAGTACGACAGCTGGCCCGGGCGCAGTGGCTTGGAGGCGCGTTTGTCGATGTAGGCGGCGTAATCCTGCTCGGCATCGCCGGGTAAGGTCAGGTAACCCGGCAGCAAGTTGGACAACAGGCCGAGGTCGGTCAGGCCCTGGATGTTGGAGTGTCCACGCAACGCGTTGACCCCTCCACCCGGCATGCCGACGTTGCCCAGCAGCAACTGAACCATGGCCGCGCTACGAATGATCTGCGCGCCGATCGAATGCTGCGTCCAGCCGAGCGCATAGAGGATCGTCATGGTCTTGCCCGGTACCGAGCAGGAGGCGATCTCTTCCCAGACCTTCATCATGGCGTCCTGTGGCATGCCACAGGTCATGCTCGCCAGTTCCGGGGTATAGCGGCTGTAATGCTGTTTCATCAGCTGGAACACGCAGCGAGGGTGCTGCAGTGTCGGGTCGACCTTGGCATAGCCGTCCTCGCCCAGCTCGTAACCCCAGCCGGACTTGTCGGCGTACACACGCTTGGCCTCGTCGTAGCCGCTGAACAACCCGTCCTCGAAGCCGTAGTTCTCTTTGACGATGAACGACACGTCAGTGTAGTTGCGCACGTACTCGTGCTGGATCTTGTCTGTGCTAAGCAGATAGTTGATCAGCCCGCCCATGAAGGCGATGTCGGTACCAGTACGGATCGGTGCATAGTAATCCGCCACCGAAGCGGTACGGGTAAACCGCGGGTCGACCACAATCAGCCGCGCCTTGTTGTGCGCCTTGGCCTCGGTCACCCACTTGAAGCCGCACGGGTGCGCTTCTGCTGCGTTGCCACCCATCACCAGGACCAGATTCGCGTTGGCGATATCGGACCAGTGGTTGGTCATGGCGCCACGGCCGTACGTCGGGGCAAGACTTGCCACCGTCGGGCCATGTCAGACACGTGCCTGGTTATCGAACCCCAGCATGCCTGTTGCGCGGATGACCTTGTGGGTCAGGTAGCCAGCCTCGCTGGAAGCGGCGGAAGCGGCAAGAAAACCGGTGGAGAGCCAGCGGTTGACTGTTTGTCCTTGGGCGTTCTTTTCGATGAAGTTGGCATCGCGGTCCTGCTTCATCAGGTCGGCGACGCGGTCGAGCGCCTCGTCCCAGCTGACCCGCACCCATTCTTTGCTGCCCGGCTTGCGAACCTCGGGGTACTGCAGGCGGCTCGAGCTGTGGATAAAGTCCAGCAGGCCGGCGCCTTTCGGGCAGAGGGTGCCCCGGTTGACCGGGTGGTCGGCGTCCCCTTCGATATGAATGATGTTCTGTTTGACGTTTTTTCCCGCATCACCCTGGCTGTACATGATCAGGCCGCAGCCGACCGAACAGTAGGGGCAGGTGTTACGGGTTTCTTTGGTATGCGCCAGCTTGAAGTGACGCACCTGCTCGGCGAATGCCGGCGTCGGGGCCATGCCCAACGCTGCAAGGCTCGAGCCTCCAAGGCCGACGGCGGCGACCTTGAAGAACTGCCGACGGTTCAGGTCCATCGTGCACTCCTGATCAGGTGGTGGACGCACGGAACATTGCCGGCGCCTCTTGGTAGTCACGGTGGCGGCCAATTGATAGCCGCCAAAGGATAAGACTAGTCAAGAATCCAGAAGGTGCGATGACCTGAGTCAGCGGTACAGCACCAATCAGGTACGTGGCAGGTTGCGCACCACATTCAGCGCCGCACTGCTCTGCGCCACAGGCATGATCTCGATGGTGTTGATGTTTACATGCGCCGGCTGCTCGGCAACCCAGGCTACCGTTGCTGCAATGTCCTCCGGCAGGAGGGCCTCTACATCCCGATACAGGGCCTGCACGGCATCCACGTCGCCATTCAGGCGCACCATCGAGAAGTCAGTGCCTGAGCACAGCCCCGGCTCGATGTTGCTTACCCGCACGCGGGTGCCAGCCAGGTCGGCACGCAGGTTGAGGCTGAACTGGCGGACGAACGCCTTGCTGGCGCCATACACGTTACCGCCCGGGTAGGGGTAAGTACCGGCGATCGAGCCGATGTTGATGATCATGCCGCTATCGGCTTCCACCATCTGCGGCAGAATCTTGTGGGTGACCATGGCCAGGCCGGTGATGTTGGTGTCGATCATCTGCTGCCAGTTTGCGGCACTGCTGGCTTGGGCACGGTCCACGCCCAGCGCCAGCCCCGCGTTGTTGACCAGCAGATCGATCTGCAGCGACGCCTCACGCATCTGCTCGACCGCCTTCTCGAGCGATACTGAATCAGTGACATCCAGCGCCATCGGAATGAAATTGGCGCCCAGTTCAGCCTCCAGTGCTTTCAGTTTGTCCATGCGCCTGGCACCACCGACCACGCGGTAGCCTTTGCCGATCAGGGTGCAGCAGATGGCGCGGCCAAAGCCTGAGGAAGCACCGGTTACAAATGCGGTTTTCATTCGTTATCTCCTATCAATGGATCAAGTCAGGTACTTCACGCCCAGGCTGGTGAACAGGCAGAGCATCGAGAACACCGCCACCTTGCGCACCACTTCGTTGCCTTTACGCAAGGCCAGGGAACTGCCCAGGTGGTTACCGAGGATGTTGCAGGCCACAAGTGGCAATGCCAGCAGGTAGACGACCTTGCCTGCGCTGACGAAGGCGACCAACGCACCGATGTTGGAAGCGAAGTTGAAGGTTTTGGAGTTGGCCGAACTGGAGACCAGGTCCATGCGCAACAGGTAATGGAAAGCGATGATGAACATGCTGCCGGTACCGGGGCCGAAGAAGCCGTCATAGAAGCCAATGGCCAGGCAGGTCAGCGGGACCACGGTGAACAGCATGCGCGATGACAGTTCGCGCTCCTCGACCGGGCGGTCCTTGGGGGTAAGGAAAATGAGAATACCGAGCGGGATCAGTGCCAGGATGATCTTGCCCACAGTTTCCTGCGAGATCGACACGATCAGGTGAGCCCCCAGGTAGGCGCCTAGCAGCGAAAACGGCACTCCGACCAACGCTACCTGCCAGACCATCTTGCTGTTGGCCAGGAAGTTTCGGATAGCCGCCAGTGTGCCAAGGGTACTGACCAGTTTTTCCTGGCCCAGTGCCACCTGCGGCGGCATGCCAACCAGCAGAAAGCCCGGTACCAGAAACAAGCCACCACCACCGGCAATGCTGTCGACGAAACCCGCAACGAAGGCGATCGCGCCAAGCATGAGGATGGCCAGCAACCAGTGCTCCGCCCAGTAAGAACCCAGAATTTCCATAGCAATGTCCATCCAGTGGAGCGTTTAAGCCAGGCACAGCGCGAGTGCGGCTGGCCTGATCGGGCGATGATTGTAATTTCAAAAATTGAATCGATTCAATCTAAAATAAAATCAACTCAATCAAACCAATTACCATCATTACCTGCATCCGAGCTTTCATGCTAGGCTTTCGCGCTCTTGCAGCGTCTGGTGCCATTTCCATGTGGGTCCCTCAATTCAGCCATCAAACACAGCCGGTTTACCTGATGATCGCTGATGCCCTTGAACAGGACATCGAAGGTGGTCGGCTTGCAGAAGGCGATCGCTTACCCACACTCAAGGACCTCGCCGAGGCGCTGAATGTAACCCCCGGCACTGTTGGCAGGGCCTACGACGAAGCAGCCAAGCGCGGTTTGGTGGCGGGCGAGGTAGGCCGAGGCACGTTTGTCAGGCAATTGCGACAGCCATTAACCGCCCCGTCGGTGCCCGCGCCCGTGGCCGGCGAAAGCAGCCAGATCGATCTCTCGATCATCAAGCCCAACGACGCTCACATGAGCGAATGGCTAGGCGCGGCTATCAGCGAAATGGCCGCCTCCTCGGACTTGGGGCAGGTACTCGACTATGTGACAGAGGGTGGCCACACGTCCCACAAACAAGCCGGTGCGACCTGGATACAGCGCTGGCTGCCTGATGCGCGTTGGCAGCAGGTAGTACTGACCGCTGGCGCCCAGCATGGGCTGCTGGTGACCATCAGCAGCCTGTCGAAGAGTGACGATGTGGTGCTGTGCGAGTCGCTTTGCTACCCCGGCATCATATCCCTGGCCCACAGCATGGGCCGGCGCCTGCGCGGCGTAGCCATGGACGAACACGGGATCATCCCGGAGGCATTGCGCGCGGCCTGCCTGGAACACCGCCCTTCCCTGCTGGTGTGCGTCACCACGCACCAGAACCCGACCAACTCGATCATGCCCCCTGCAAGGCGCCAGGCCATCGCCGAGATCGCCCGGGAGTTCGACCTGTACATCGTGGATGACGATATCTACGGTTTTCTCGAGCCCAACCCGGACTACAAGCCGCTTGCAGCGTATGCGCCTGAACGCTCGGTGTACCTCACCAGCCTGTCCAAAAGCGTGCTGCCGGCACTGCGCATCGGCTACCTGTACGCCCCGCCGCAAACCCTGTCACGGTTATCATCGATGGTACGCAGCAGCGTGTGGATGCCATCGCCACTGATGGCGCAACTGGCCAGCAACCTGATCAACAGCGGCAAGGCCGACCAGTTGGTGCGTATGCAACAAGATGAGGCGGCAGCACGCCAGCACCTGGCCCGGGAGATTCTTGGCCGATACAAGGTCCGCACTCAGCCTCACAGCTTCCATATCTGGCTGGAGCTGCCAGAACCGTGGACCAGCGACGAGTTTGCCAACCTTGCGCGTGACAACGGCGTAACGGTAGTCAGCGGCAGCCAGTTCCTGCCAGAACGCAGCCACGCCACCAGCGGTGTGCGCATCGCCCTGATGGCACCCAGCCGCCAGGAACTGGCCTTTGCCCTGACCAAGCTGGCAAGCCTGCTGGATTCGCCGGAGCCGCGATTGTTCTACTGACCGCGATGCCAGATATGCGGTGCTGCCCATAAAAAAACCCAGGGCAACTGCCCCGGGTTTCTGGTCCTGCTGAACGCCTTACCGCTCTGATCAGAACGGAATATCGTCATCGAAGCTGTCGAAATCAGCAGCCGGCTGCGGCGCAGGCTGTTGCGGCGCTGGGCGCTGGGGGGCCTGTTGCGGGCGCTGGGCCTGCTGGCGTGGCGGTGCCTGGTTGTATTGCTGCTGGCCACCACCGTAATTGCCGCCACCCTGGTTGTACGGGTCACCGCCCTGCTGCTGGCCCTGCGGACGACCGCCGAGCAGCTGCATGGTGCCGTTGATGTCGACGATGATCTCGGTGGTGTAGCGCTTGATGCCGTCTTTTTCCCACTCGCGGGTCTGCAGCTTGCCTTCGATGTAGCACTGCGAACCCTTGCGCAGGTATTCGCCAGCGATTTCGGCAACCTTGCCGAACAACGACACACGGTGCCACTCGGTACGCTCGACCTTCTGGCCCGACTGCTTGTCAGTCCACTGCTCGCTGGTGGCCAGGCTCAGGTTGGTCACGGCGTTACCGTTGGGCAGGTAGCGGACTTCGGGATCCTGGCCACAGGTACCGACCAGAATGACTTTGTTAACCCCACGGGCCATAACGTTCTCCTAGGCTTCGCACGCCGAAGAGGCTGGATTCACCAGTCGCTCGAGGGTCGCACGGTCCAAAATTTTCGTATCCAGTTTGATATAGATGGCGGCTTCTTCTGCAACCACCACAGCGTCGGTCACACCCGGCACGGCCATCAGGCGCTCGGTCAGGCCGGCTTCCCGGACCGCCTCAGGCGTCAGGGGCAAGCGCAGGCTGGTCACATATGGCGGCTCGTTCATGCGCAAGGCAACGATCAGCCAGATAGCACACAGCGCCGCACTACCGAGGAACACCGTGTCCAGCCCACCGTGCTGGAACAGCCAGCCACCAAGAATCCCGCCTAACGCTGCGCCGAGGAACTGGCTGGTGGAATACACCCCCATTGCCGTCCCCTTGCCACCGGCAGGCGACACCTTGCTCACCAGAGAAGGCAGCGAAGCCTCCAGCAGGTTGAATGCGGTAAAGAATACCACGGTGCCAATCACCAGTCCGCGCAAACCGTCAGCCCACTCCCAGAAGTATATCTCTGTCAGCAGCAGGACACTGACCGCGCCGGCCAACACACGTTTCATCTTGCGCTTTTTTTCGCCGTAGATGATGAACGGGACCATTGCAAAAAATGAGATGAACAGCGCGGTCAGGTACACCCACCAGTGCTGCTCCTTGGGCAGGCCGCCACGCTCGACGAACGCCAGCGGCAGCGCAACGAAGCTGGCCATGAGGATGGCGTGCAGGATGAAAATGCTTACGTCCAGGCGCAGAAGGTCCGGATGGCGCAGGGTTGGGCCGATGGCCTGGCGTGCCACACCCGACTCGCGGTGCTGCAGGATGCTGTGGGTGTTGGGCACGACAAACGCGATCAACAGGATGCCTACCAGGGCAAGCCCAGCCGTGACCAGGAACAAACCTGACAAACCAAAGGCACTTGTCAGCAGTGGACCAACGACCATGGCGACAGCGAACGACAGGCCGATGCTCATGCCGATCATGGCCATGGCCTTGGTCCGGTGTTGCTCGCGGGTGAGGTCGGACAGCAGCGCCATGACCGCAGCAGAAATTGCCCCGGCGCCCTGCAGGATGCGCCCGGCAATCACGCCCCAGATAGAGTCGGCCTGGGCCGCCAGCACGCTGCCAAGGGCAAAGATCACCAGCCCCAGATAAATCACCGGCCGGCGACCGATGCGGTCGGAAATCATCCCGAACGGAATCTGAAATACCGCCTGTGTAAGGCCATAGGCCCCAATGGCCAGGCCGATCAGCGCAGGCGTGGCGCCAGCCAGGTCCATGCCGTAGGTGGCCAGTACCGGCAAGACCATGAACATGCCCAGCATACGAAAGGCAAAGACCAGGGCAAGGCCGCCAGCGGCGCGGGTTTCGCCGCCACTCATGCGCTCGTTGTGGGTGTCGTGCATGGATTAACCTCGTGTGAACCGGCGGCGATTCTATCAGTCCGACAGCTTGACGGCATCTACGCGACGCTTTGCCGCGTACTGGCAGGGCGCCGTATACTTCCTTGTTTATGCCCGCCGAGCGAGGCCGTAGTGGACAAGATCCTGATTCGTGGGGCACGTACCCACAACCTGAAGAACATCGACCTGACCCTGCCCCGGGACAAGTTGATCGTGATCACCGGCCTGTCCGGTTCCGGCAAGTCGTCCCTGGCGTTCGATACCTTGTACGCCGAAGGCCAGCGCCGCTACGTGGAGTCGCTGTCGGCCTACGCCCGGCAGTTCCTGTCGATGATGGAAAAACCCGACGTCGACACCATCGAAGGCCTGTCGCCGGCGATTTCGATCGAGCAGAAATCGACCTCGCACAACCCGCGTTCCACGGTCGGCACCATCACCGAAATCTATGACTACCTGCGCCTGCTGTACGCCCGCGTCGGTACGCCACGCTGCCCGGACCACGATATTCCGCTGGAGGCGCAAACGATCAGCCAAATGGTCGACCTGGTGCTGGAAAACCCGGAAGGCAGCAAACTGATGCTGCTCGCGCCGGTAGTGCGCGAGCGCAAAGGTGAGCATCTGGCAGTGTTTGACGAGCTGCGCGCCCAGGGCTTCGTGCGGGCCAGGGTCAACGGCAAACTCTACGAACTCGATGAGTTGCCCAAGCTGGACAAGCAGAAGAAGCACAGCATCGATGTGGTGGTGGACCGTTTCAAAGTGCGCGCCGACCTGCAACAGCGCCTGGCCGAATCGTTCGAGACCGCGCTGAAGCTGGCCGATGGTATTGCCTTGGTGGCACCGATGGACGGCGAACAAGGCGAAGAGACGATATTCTCCGCGCGCTTCGCCTGCCCAGTGTGCGGCCACGCGATCAGTGAGCTGGAACCGAAGCTGTTCTCCTTCAACAACCCGGCTGGCGCCTGCCCGACCTGCGACGGCCTGGGGGTCAAACAGTTCTTCGACACCAAACGCCTGGTCAACACCGAGCTCACCTTGGCCGAAGGCGCGATCCGCGGCTGGGACCGCCGTAACGTGTACTACTTCCAGATGCTTGGTTCGTTAGCCGCGCACTATGGCTTCAGCCTGGAGGAGCCTTTCGGCGAGCTGTCGGCCGAACACCAGAAGGTGATCCTGCAGGGCAGCGGCAAGCAGAGTGTCGACTTCAAGTACCTCAACGACCGAGGCGACATCGTCAAGCGATCGCACCCGTTCGAAGGCATTGTGCCGAACCTTGAGCGCCGCTACCGCGAAACCGAATCGGCCACGGTGCGTGAAGAACTGGCCAAGTTCCTTGGCACACAACCGTGCCCGGATTGCCGGGGTACGCGCCTGCGCCGCGAGGCGCGCCATGTGTGGGTGGGCGAGAAGACCCTGCCGGCGGTAACCAATATGCCGATCGGTGAAGCCAGCAACTACTTTGGCGAACTGACCCTGACCGGCCGGCGTGGCGAAATCGCGGCAAAAATCCTCAAGGAAATCTGCGAACGACTTCAGTTCCTGGTCAACGTCGGCCTCGACTACCTGACCCTGGATCGTAGCGCCGACACCCTGTCCGGTGGTGAAGCGCAACGTATCCGCCTGGCCAGCCAGATCGGCGCCGGTCTTGTGGGGGTGATGTACATCCTCGATGAACCGTCCATCGGCCTTCATCAACGCGACAACGACCGCCTGTTGGCCACCCTCAACCATTTGCGCGACCTGGGCAACACGGTGATCGTGGTGGAGCACGACGAGGACGCCATCCGGCTGGCCGACTACGTGGTCGACATCGGCCCTGGCGCTGGTGTGCACGGCGGACAGATCGTCGCCGAGGGCTCGCCCCAGGAGGTCATGGACCACCCCGATTCGCTGACTGGCAAGTACCTGTCCGGGCGCAAGAAGATCGTTGTGCCGGCCAAGCGCACGCCGCGCAACAAGAAGCTGCAACTCAAGCTCAAGGGCGCGCGTGGCAACAACCTGCAGAACGTCGACCTGGAAGTGCCGATCGGCCTGCTGACCTGCGTGACCGGTGTATCCGGCTCGGGTAAGTCGACGCTGATCAACAACACCCTTTACCCCTTGGCCGCCACCGCCCTAAATGGCGCAAGCAGCCTGGAAGCCGCACCACACCACAGCATGGATGGCCTGCAGCACCTGGACAAGGTGGTGGATATCGACCAGAGCCCGATAGGCCGGACCCCGCGCTCCAACCCGGCGACCTACACGGGTATCTTCACACCGATCCGCGAGCTGTTCTCTGGTGTACCGGAGTCACGCTCGCGTGGTTATGGCCCGGGACGTTTCTCGTTCAACGTCAAGGGTGGCCGTTGCGAGGCCTGCCAGGGCGATGGCCTGATCAAAGTGGAAATGCACTTCCTGCCGGACATCTACGTGCCGTGTGACGTGTGCAAGAGCAAGCGCTACAACCGCGAAACCCTGGAGATCAAGTACAAGGGCAAGAACATCCACGAAGTGCTGGAAATGACCATCGAGGATGCCCGAGAGTTCTTCGATGCGGTGCCGGCGCTGGCGCGCAAGCTGCAAACGTTGATGGATGTGGGCCTGTCGTACATCAAACTGGGGCAGTCAGCGACCACGCTGTCAGGGGGTGAGGCACAGCGCGTGAAGCTGTCACGCGAACTGTCCAAGCGCGATACCGGCAAGACTTTGTACATCCTCGACGAACCTACCACCGGCCTGCACTTTGCCGATATCCAGCAACTGCTCGACGTATTGCATCGCCTGCGCGACCACGGCAATACCGTGGTGGTGATCGAGCATAACCTGGATGTGATCAAGACCGCCGACTGGCTGGTTGACCTGGGGCCGGAAGGTGGCTCCAAGGGTGGCCAGATCATTGCCTGCGGTACGCCAGAAGAGCTGAGCGAGATGAAGCAGTCATATACCGGCCATTACCTGAAACCATTGCTGGAGCGGGATCGAGCCTGAGTGTTGCCAGCGCAATGAAAAAGCCCCTGGTACCTATGGTGCCAGGGGCTTTTATTTGAGCCTGTGGATAACTTACATCTGCGACTGCAGGTAGTTTTCCAGCCCGATGGCCTTGATCAGGCCCTGCTGCTTCTCAAGCCAGTAGGTGTGATCTTCTTCGGTGTCGGCCAGCTGAGCACGCAGGATGTCACGGCTGACGTAGTCCTTGTGCAGTTCGCACAGCTCGATACCTTTGCAAAGCGCACCGCGCACCTTGTATTCGAGCTTGAGGTCTGCCTCGATCATTTCCGGCACAGTGCTGCCGACCTCCAGGTCATCCGCACGCATGTCAGGGGTACCTTCGAGCATGAGGATACGACGCATCAGGGCATCGGCGTGCTGCGTCTCTTCCTCCATCTCGTGGTTGATGCGCTCGTAGAGCTTGGACAGGCCCCAGTCTTCGTACATGCGCGAATGAATGAAGTACTGGTCGCGTGCCGCCAGTTCGCCCTTCAGCAGCGTGACGAGATAGTTGATTACGTCCGGGTGGCCTTGCATCGCCCTGATTCTCCATGTGAAAACGTCTATGCCACATAGTGTGAACCAGCTTTTGTCTACGGTCACTGAAAAACGCGCAATCAGACGCAAAAAAACGGTTAAACAGTAGTGATATTCATTGAAAAACCGCCCAAATGAGGGCGGTTCTACTTATCACTTCGACTTAGGCGAAATTGATGCCCAAAGCCTTCGCAATCCCTTCGCCGTAGGCCGGATCCGCCTTGAAGAAGTACTGCAACTGACGCTGGATCACGTCTTCGCTGACGCCCGCCATGGTGCCAGCGATGTTGCTGATCAGCAGGGCCTTCTGCTCATCGCTCATCAAACGGAACAAAGCGCCGGCGTGGCTGAAATAGTCAGTGTCCTCGCGGTGATCGTAGCGATCAGCCGAACCATTCATGGCCAATGCTGGCTCAGCATGGCGTGGGGACTGTTTCGGGGCGTCGCTGTAGCTGTTTGGTTCATAGTTCGGTGCACTACCGTAGCCGCCGGTAGCCATGGAGCCGTCGCGCTGATAGCTGTTTACCGGGCAGCGTGGCGCATTGACTGGCAATTGCTGGTGATTGGTACCCACGCGATAGCGGTGCGCGTCGGCGTAGGCGAATACGCGGCCTTGAAGCATCCGGTCTGGCGAAAGACCGACGCCGGGCACCATATTGCTAGGCCCGAACGCGGCCTGCTCGACCTCTGCGAAATAGTTGAGCGGGTTACGATTGAGTTCCAGCACACCCACCTTGATGAGCGGATAGTCCTTCTGCGACCACGTCTTGGTCACGTCGAATGGGTTCTCGTCACGGCTGGCAGCCTCGGCTTCGCTCATCACCTGAATGCAGACCGTCCAGCGCGGGTAGTCGCCACGCTCGATAGCCTCAAACAGATCTCGCTGAGCGTAATCCGGGTCGGTACCTGCCAGGCGTGCAGCGTCTGCCGGGGTGAGGTTCTTGATGCCTTGTTGAGTCTTGAAGTGCCACTTGACCCAGGTACGCTCACCCTTTGCATTGATCAGGCTGTAGGTGTGGCTGCCAAAACCATGCATATGGCGGTAGCCGTCCGGAATGCCACGGTCGGAAAAGAGGATGGTGACCTGATGCAGCGCTTCAGGGGAGTGCGACCAGAAATCCCACATCATCTGGGCGTTCTTCAGGTTGGACTGCGGGTGGCGCTTCTGGGTGTGGATAAAGTCCGGGAACTTCAGTGGGTCGCGAATGAAGAATACTGGCGTGTTGTTACCGACAATGTCCCAGTTGCCTTCCTCGGTGTAGAACTTCACCGCGAAGCCGCGCGGGTCACGCTCGGTATCAGCCGAACCGCGCTCGCCACCAACGGTGGAGAAACGTAAGAAAGTCTCAGTTTGTTTACCGATCTCTTCGAACAGTTTGGCGCTGGTATAGCCGGTAATATCGTGAGTAACGGTAAAGGTGCCATAGGCACCCGAACCTTTGGCATGGACACGGCGCTCTGGAATGTTCTCGCGGTTGAAATGGGCGAGCTTCTCGATCAGGTGGAAGTCGTCGAGCAGCAGCGGACCGCGCGGGCCGGCGGAGCGGGAGTTCTGGTTGTCGGCTACAGGTGCACCGCTAGCGGTGGTGAGAATCTTGCTCATGGGCTCTCCTTATCGGTCTACAAGCGCCGGCTTATCGGCTGTAAAGAGAGTATTGCCGAGCGAGATTACAGGTACAAATTTATTACATAACTTATATCAATAGAAATAAACAATAGGTATACAAACAAAAAACCGGGCACTAGGCCCGGTTCTTTGTAGCAGACAGAACGTCTTACTCAGCAGCTTCTACAGCACCGCCGACCGGACGATCAACCAGCTCGACGTACGCCATAGGCGCGTTGTCGCCAGCGCGGAAACCGCACTTCAGGATGCGCAGGTAGCCGCCCTGACGGGTGGCGTAACGCTTGCCCAGGTCGTTGAACAGTTTGCCAACAGCGGACTTCGAACGGGTACGGTCGAAGGCCAGACGACGGTTAGCAACGCTGTCTTCCTTGGCCAGGGTGATCAGCGGCTCGGCAACGCGGCGCAGTTCCTTGGCTTTCGGCAGGGTGGTTTTGATCAGCTCGTGCTCGATCAGCGACACTGCCATGTTCTGGAACATAGCCTTGCGGTGAGAGCTGGTACGGCTCAGGTGACGTCCACTTTTACGATGACGCATGATTCATTCCTTACCAAACACTACGTTCGGTGATTACGACGATCAGGCGGTCGCCTTGTCGTCTTTCTTAAGACTTGCAGGCGGCCAGTTGTCGAGGCGCATGCCGAGAGACAGACCACGAGAGGCCAGAACGTCCTTGATTTCAGTCAGGGACTTCTTACCCAGGTTAGGAGTCTTCAACAGCTCTACTTCGGTACGCTGAATCAGGTCGCCGATGTAGTAGATGTTCTCCGCCTTGAGGCAGTTGGCCGAACGTACAGTCAGTTCCAGGTCGTCAACCGGACGCAGCAGGATCGGGTCGATCTCGTCTTCCTGCTCGACTACGACAGGCTCACTGTCACCTTTGAGGTCGACGAACGCGGCCAACTGCTGTTGCAGAATGGTCGCAGCGCGGCGGATAGCCTCTTCAGGATCCAGGGTGCCGTTGGTTTCCAGATCAATGACCAGTTTGTCCAAGTTGGTACGCTGTTCAACACGGGCGTTCTCGACCACATAGGCGATACGACGCACCGGGCTGAACGAAGCGTCCAACTGCAGACGGCCAATGCTACGGCTTTCGTCTTCGTCGGTTTGACGGGAGTCGGCCGGCTCGTAACCACGACCACGAGCTACAGTGAGCTTCATGTTCAGAGCGCCGTTCGACGCCAGGTTCGCGATTACGTGATCGGGGTTGACGATCTCGACATCGTGATCCAGCTGAATATCGGCAGCGGTAACCACCCCCGAACCCTTTTTCGACAAGGTCAGCGTAACTTCGTCACGACCATGCAGTTTGATAGCCAGGCCTTTCAGGTTCAACAGGATTTCAATTACGTCTTCCTGAACACCTTCGATCGCGGAGTACTCATGGAGTACGCCATCGATCTCGGCCTCGACTACTGCACAGCCAGGCATGGAGGACAACAGGATGCGGCGCAGCGCGTTGCCCAGGGTATGGCCGAAACCACGCTCGAGAGGCTCGAGCGTAATCTTGGCGCGGGTCGGACTGACTACCTGCACATCAATATGGCGGGGAGTCAGGAACTCATTTACCGAAATCTGCATGGATGCACCTATTTTCTAGCCCTTACTTGGAGTAGAGCTCGACAATCAGGTTTTCGTTGATGTCGGCAGACAGGTCGCTGCGAGCAGGAACGTTCTTGAAAACGCCCGACTTTTTAGCAGCATCCACGTCAACCCACTCAACGCGGCCACGCTGGGCGCACAGTTCAAGGGCTTGAACAATGCGCAACTGGCCCAGCGATTTCTCGCGGACTGCGACCACGTCACCCGGACGAACTTGGTAGGATGGAATGTTTACAGTCTTACCGTTGACGCTGATCGCTTTGTGCGAAACCAGCTGACGGGACTCGGAACGAGTCGAGCCGAAGCCCATACGGTAAACGACGTTATCCAGACGGCACTCGAGCAGTTGCAGCAGGTTCTCACCGGTTGCGCCTTTTTTCGAGGCAGCAGCTTGGTAGTAACCGCGGAACTGACGCTCCAGAACACCGTAGATACGACGGACTTTTTGTTTCTCACGCAGCTGGGTGCCGTAGTCGGACTGACGGCCACGGCGCTGGCCGTGGATACCTGGGGCTGCTTCGATATTGCACTTCGATTCCAGAGCGCGAACGCCGCTCTTCAGGAACAGATCAGTGCCTTCACGACGAGACAGTTTGCATTTTGGACCAATGTAACGTGCCATTCTTCTGTCTCCTGATTACACGCGACGCTTCTTCGGCGGACGGCACCCGTTGTGCGGGATTGGCGTCACGTCGGTGATGCTGGCGATCTTGTAGCCGCAGCTGTTCAATGCACGAACGGCGGACTCACGACCTGGACCTGGACCCTTGACGTTAACGTCGAGGTTCTTCAGACCGTATTCCAGCGCAGCTTGACCAGCACGCTCAGCAGCGATCTGGGCTGCGAACGGGGTGGATTTGCGCGAACCACGGAAACCCGAACCACCGGAAGTCGCCCAGGACAAAGCATTGCCCTGACGATCGGTGATGGTCACGATGGTGTTGTTGAAAGAAGCGTGGATGTGGGCGATGCCATCAACCACTGTCTTTTTGACTTTCTTACGAGGACGAGCAGCAGGTTTTGCCATGTCTATATTCCTGGGCGATTACTTGCGGATCGGCTTACGCGGGCCCTTACGGGTGCGTGCGTTGGTCTTGGTGCGCTGACCGCGAACCGGCAGACCTTTACGATGACGCAGGCCGCGGTAGCAACCCAGGTCCATCAAGCGCTTGATCTTCATGTTGACGTCACGACGCAGGTCACCTTCGGTGGTGAACTTCGCGACTTCGCCACGCAGGGTTTCGATTTGCTCGTCGCTCAGATCCTTGATCTTAGCGGCTGGGTTTACACCAGCGTCTGCACAAATCTTCTGTGCAGTTGTGCGACCGACACCATAGATGTAGGTCAGCGAGATAACAGTATGCTTGTTATCTGGAATGTTGACGCCTGCAATACGGGCCATTCAGTGGGACTCCAATTGACAGCTACCTACGCCCCGGAAGCCAAGAAATAGGGCGCGAGATAATATCGCTGTAGAAACGAATAATCAACCCAGCAGCACACTAGCTGCTGGGTTTGAAGCGCAGATCACACTCAGCCTTGGCGCTGTTTGTGACGCGGTTCCGCGCTGCAGATCACTCGTACGACGCCTTCGCGACGGATGATCTTGCAGTTACGGCACAGCTTTTTCACCGATGCACGAACTTTCATTACCGACTCCTCGAACCTTAGGGGCGTATCAGCGCAGCAGACCGCTGCCACCGTAGCCTTTCAGGTTGGCTTTCTTCATCAGGGATTCGTACTGGTGCGAAACGAGGTGCGATTGTACTTGGGACATGAAGTCCATCACAACCACTACCACAATCAGCAACGAGGTCCCGCCAAGGTAGAACGGCACATTTGCTGCCACCACCAGGAACTGGGGCAGAAGGCAGACGGCCATCATGTAAAGAGCACCGAACATGGTCAAACGGGTCAGAACGCCATCAATGTAGCGCGCCGACTGCTCACCAGGACGGATACCCGGAATAAAGGCACCGGACTTCTTCAGGTTTTCCGCTACGTCTTTCGGATTGAACATCAACGCTGTGTAGAAGAAGCAGAAGAAAATGATCCCTGCACTAAACAGCAGAATGTTCAACGGCTGACCAGGAGCGATCGACTGCGAGATGTCCTGCAGCCAGCCCATACCTTCAGACTGACCAAACCAGGCACCCAGCGAAGCCGGGAACAGCAGAATGCTGCTCGCGAAAATGGCCGGGATAACCCCTGCCATGTTCACCTTCAGCGGCAAGTGGCTGGTCTGCGCAGCGAAGACCTTGCGGCCCTGCTGACGCTTGGCGTAATGAACGGCGATACGACGCTGACCACGCTCAATGAACACCACAAAACCGATAATCGCTACTGCCAGCAGACCGATAGCGACCAGGGCGAAAATGTTGATATCGCCTGTGCGTGCAGACTCGAAAGACTGCCCGATTGCTCTCGGAAGACCGGCAACGATACCTGCGAAGATCAACATCGAGATACCGTTGCCCACACCGCGCTCGGTGATCTGCTCGCCCAGCCACATCATGAACATCGCGCCAGCCACGAAAGTGGAAACAGCGACGACATGGAAGCCCAGGCCTGCAGAAAACGCCACGCCCTGGTTGGCCAAGCCAATGGACATGCCAATGGCTTGGACCAGTGCCAGGATAACGGTGCCGTAGCGGGTGTACTGGCTGATCTTGCGACGGCCAGCTTCACCTTCCTTCTTCAACTGCTCCAGTTGCGGGCTGACCGCCGTCATCAACTGCATGATGATCGATGCCGAAATGTACGGCATGATCCCCAGTGCAAAGATGCTCATGCGCTCAAGCGCGCCACCGGAAAACATGTTGAACAAGCTAAGAATGGTCCCCTCATTCTGCCGAAACAGATCCGCCAGACGGTCCGGATTGATGCCGGGAACCGGGATATGTGCACCTATCCGATAGACGATGATCGCCATGAACAGAAAGCGCAGACGAGCCCAGAGTTCCGACATCCCGCCCTTACCGAGCGAAGAGAGAGCACCTTGCTTAGCCATTTATTCCTCGAATTTGCCGCCAGCTGCTTCGATAGCCGCACGCGCACCCTTGGTGGCTGCGATACCCTTGATGGTGACTGCGCGAGTAACTTCGCCAGACAGCATGATTTTCACACGCTGAATGTGCTGGTTGATCACGTTGGCATCCTTCAGGGATTGCACGGAGATCACGTCGCCTTCCACTTTGGCCAGCTCGGACAGACGCACTTCAGCGCGGTCCATGGCTTTCAGGGAAACGAAGCCGAACTTCGGCAGGCGACGGTGCAGCGGCTGTTGACCGCCTTCGAAGCCAGGAGCGATCGAACCACCCGAACGGGAAGTCTGACCTTTGTGGCCACGGCCGCCGGTCTTACCCAGACCGCTACCGATACCACGACCTGGACGATGCTTCTCGCGACGGGAACCCGGCGCTGGACTCAGATCATTGAGTTTCATCGATTAGCCCTCGACCTTCAGCATGTAGTAAGCCTTGTTGATCATCCCGCGATTCTCGGGAGTATCCTGGACTTCTACAGTGTGACCGATGCGACGCAGACCCAGGCCTTTAACACACAGCTTGTGGTTAGGCAGACGGCCCGAGACGCTCTTGATCAGCGTTACTTTTACGGTTGCCATGATCAGAAGATCTCCTCGACGCTCTTGCCACGCTTGGCGGCAATGGATTCAGGAGATTGCATGGCTTTCAGACCCTTGAAGGTGGCGTAAACCACGTTCACTGGGTTGGTCGAACCGTAGCACTTGGCCAGAACGTTCTGAACACCAGCAACTTCCAGGACAGCACGCATTGCGCCACCGGCGATGATACCGGTACCTTCCGAGGCAGGCTGCATGTAAACCTTCGAGGCGCCGTGGGCAGCCTTGGTGGCGTACTGCAGGGTGGTGCCCTTCAGGTCAACCTGAATCATGTTGCGGCGAGCAGCTTCCATGGCTTTCTGGATCGCGGCTGGTACTTCGCGCGACTTGCCACGGCCGAAGCCAACACGACCTTTACCATCACCCACCACGGTCAGCGCGGTGAAGGTGAAGATACGGCCGCCTTTTACGGTTTTGGCAACGCGGTTAACTTGAACCAGCTTCTCGATGTAGCCTTCGTCGCGCTTTTGATCGTTATTTGCCATAACTTAGAACTCCAGCCCGCCTTCACGAGCAGCATCAGCCAGCGCTTTGACGCGGCCATGGTACTTGAAGCCGGAACGGTCAAAGGCAACTTGAGATACACCGGCGGCTTTCGCACGCTCAGCTACCAGCTTGCCAACCTTAGTGGCCGCGTCGATGTTGCCAGTGGCGCCATCACGCAGGTCTTTGTCCAAGGTCGAGGCGCTTGCCAGAACCTTGCTGCCGTCGGCCGAAATGACCTGGGCGTAGATGTGCTGCGAGGAGCGGAACACGCACAGGCGCACGACTTCGAGTTCGTGCATCTTGAGACGTGCTTTGCGAGCGCGACGCAGTCGAATAACTTTTTTGTCGGTCATTTACTAGGCCCTACTTCTTCTTGGCTTCTTTACGACGGACTACTTCGTCCGCGTAACGCACACCTTTACCTTTGTAAGGCTCTGGCGGACGGAAGTCGCGGATTTCAGCGGCCACCTGACCTACCAGCTGCTTGTCGATACCCTTGATCAGGATGTCGGTCTGGCTAGGCGTTTCAGCGGTGATACCGGCTGGCAGTTCGTAGTCCACTGGGTGAGAGAAGCCCAGGGCCAGGTTCAGGACGGTGCCTTTAGCCTGTGCCTTGTAACCAACACCGACCAGCTGGAGCTTGCGCTCGAAGCCTTGGCTTACGCCTTGGACCATGTTGTTGACCAGAGCGCGGGTGGTACCGGCCATGGCACGAGCTTGCTGGTCACCATTGCGAGCGACGAAACGCAGCTCACCAGACTCTTCGGTAACTTCAACAGACGAGTGAACGTTCAGTTCGAGAGTACCTTTGGCACCCTTCACCGAAAGCTGCTGACCGGCGAATTTGACTTCGACACCGGATGGCAGCTTAACGGGGTTCTTAGCGACGCGAGACATGTCTATCCCCCCTTAGAACACTGTGCACAGAACTTCGCCGCCGACACCGGCAGCGCGCGCAGCGCGATCAGTCATCACACCTTTGTTGGTGGAGACGATAGACACGCCCAGACCGCCACGTACTTTCGGCAGATCGGTGACGGCCTTGTACTGGCGCAGGCCTGGACGGCTGGAGCGCTTCAGTTCCTCGATGACCGGACGGCCTTCGAAGTACTTCAGTTCGATCGACAGGGAAGGCTTGGCCTCACCAGTTACCTGGTAGCCAGCGATGTAACCTTCGTCCTTCAGAACTTTGGCAACCGCGACCTTCAGGGTAGAGGAAGGCATGCTTACGACGGACTTTTCAGCCATCTGGGCATTACGGATGCGAGTTAGCATGTCCGCTAACGGGTCCTGCATACTCATGGGCTAGATGCTCCTGATACAAGAATTATTAGCCTTGCGGCTATGACAACCACCCGAACGGTTTGGGCAAAAACCCAGGCTCAGGTGAGCCGGTCATTCTAGACACAAGGCAGAAACGAAACAAGCCCCATATAGGGGCTTGTTTGTTGGCAAGGTCACCGGCGGTCGGAAGATTACTCCCCTTCCACCCGTGCCTTGCCTGCAGCGATTACCAGGAGGCCTTGACCAGACCTGGTACGTCACCGCGCATTGCAGCTTGACGCAGCATGTTACGGCCCAGGCCGAACTTACGGTATACACCGTGAGGACGACCGGTCAGGCGGCAACGGTTGCGCAGGCGCGAGGCGCTAGCGTCGCGTGGCTGCTTCTGCAGAGCGACAACGGCAGCGAAACGCTCTTCTGGAGAGGCGTTCAGGTTGACGATGGTCGCTTTCAGCTCAGCACGCTTCTTAGCGAACTTTGCTACCGTGAGCTGACGCTTCAGCTCGCGGTTTTTCATGCTCTTCTTGGCCATTTTCCTACTCCAATCAGTTGCGGAACGGGAACTTGAAAGCACGCAGCAGAGCGCGGCCTTCGTCGTCCGAACGAGCAGTGGTGGTCAGGGTGATGTCCAAACCGCGCAGAGCATCGATCTTGTCGTAGTCGATTTCCGGGAAGATGATCTGCTCTTTCACGCCCATGCTGTAGTTGCCACGACCATCGAAGGACTTGGCATTCAGGCCGCGGAAGTCGCGAACCCGAGGCAGGGAGATCGCCAGCAGGCGGTCCAGGAATTCGTACATCTTGTCGCTACGCAGGGTCACCTTGACGCCGATCGGCCAGCCTTCGCGGACTTTGAAGCCAGCGATGGATTTGCGAGCGAAAGTCACGACCGGCTTTTGACCGGTGATCTTTTCCAGGTCGGCAACAGCGTGCTCGATGACTTTCTTGTCGCCGATCGCTTCGCCCAGACCCATGTTCAGGGTGATCTTGGTAACGCGCGGAACTTCCATCACGTTCGACAGCTTAAGTTCTTCCTTAAGCTTAGGAGCGATTTCGTTCCGGTAAATCTCTTTCAGTCGTGCCATGGTCTTCTACCTAGCAGTGTTCAAGCATCAACCGCTTTTTGGGTCGACTTGAAGACACGAATTTTTTTACCGTCTTCTACTTTGAAACCAACGCGGTCAGCCTTGTTGGTTTCACCGTTGAAGATGGCAACGTTGGAAGCGTGCAGAGGCGCTTCTTTCTCGACGATACCGCCCTGTACGCCCGCCATCGGGTTAGGCTTGGTATGACGCTTGACCAGGTTCACGCCACCGATAACCAGACGGTCATCAGCCAGAACCTTCAGCACCTTACCGCGCTTACCTTTGTCTTTGCCGGCGATCACGATGATCTCGTCGTCACGACGAATCTTTTGCATGTCGGATCTCCTTACAGCACTTCAGGGGCGAGCGAGACGATCTTCATGAACTTCTCAGTACGAAGCTCACGGGTCACTGGCCCGAAGATGCGAGTGCCGATCGGCTCTTGCTTGTTGTTCAGCAGAACAGCAGCGTTGCCGTCGAAACGAATGATGGAACCGTCAGCGCGACGAACACCGTGACGGGTACGTACGACAACAGCGGTCATCACTTGGCCTTTTTTGACCTTACCGCGCGGAATTGCTTCCTTGACGGTAACCTTGATGATGTCACCGATGCCGGCGTAACGGCGGTGCGAACCGCCGAGTACCTTGATGCACATGACGCGACGAGCGCCGCTGTTATCGGCCACATCGAGCATGGATTGAGTCTGAATCATAAAATTTCTCCGACCCCTAGCCCTTAGACTTCAACAGCGCGTTCGAGGACTTCAACCAGTGCCCAGGACTTGGTCTTGGCCAGCGGACGGGTTTCACGGATGGAAACCTTGTCGCCGATCTTGCACTGGTTGGCTTCGTCGTGCGCGTGCAGCTTAGTCGAACGCTTAACGTATTTACCGTAGATCGGGTGCTTTACGCGACGCTCGATCAGAACGGTGATGGTCTTGTCCATTTTGTCGCTGACGACACGGCCAGTCAGCGTACGGACGGTTTTTTCAGCTTCAGCCATGATCACTTACCTGCCTGCTGGTTGAGCACAGTTTTCACGCGAGCGATGTCACGCTTAACTTGCGAGAGCAGGTGCGACTGCCCCAACTGGCCAGTTGCTTTCTGCATACGCAGATTGAACTGGTCGCGCAGCAAGCCGAGCAGTTGCTCGTTCAGTTGCTGTGCCGATTTTTCACGAAGTTCATTCGCTTTCATCACATCACCGTCCGCTTAACAAAGGAGGTGGCGAGAGGCAGCTTTGCAGCAGCCAGGGCGAAAGCTTCGCGCGCCAGCTCTTCAGAAACACCCTCGATCTCGTACAGGACTTTGCCTGGCTGAATCTGGGCAACCCAGTACTCCACGGAACCCTTACCTTTACCCATACGAACCTCGAGAGGTTTCTTGGAGATCGGCTTGTCCGGGAACACACGGATCCAGATCTTACCGCCACGCTTAACGTGACGGGTCAGCGCACGACGTGCGGACTCGATCTGGCGAGCGGTGAGGCGACCGCGAGCAACAGCTTTCAGGGCGAATTCGCCGAAGCTGACTTTGCTACCGCGCAGTGCCAGACCACGGTTGTGGCCAGTCATCTGCTTGCGGAATTTTGTACGCTTTGGTTGCAACATTTGGCGTACCCCTTACTTAGCAGCTTTTTTACGAGGCGCTGGTGCTTGTGGTTTCAGTTCTTCTTGGCGACCACCAATAACTTCGCCTTTGAAGATCCAAACCTTCACACCGATCACACCGTAAGTGGTGTGAGCTTCGTAGGTGTTGTAGTCGATATCGGCACGCAGGGTGTGCAGAGGCACACGACCTTCGCGATACCACTCGGTACGAGCAATCTCAGCACCGCCGAGACGACCGCTCACCTGGATCTTGATGCCCTTGGCACCAATACGCATGGCGTTCTGTACCGCGCGCTTCATGGCGCGACGGAACATTACACGGCGTTCCAGCTGCTGAGCTACGCTCTGCGCAACCAGCATAGCGTCGAGTTCCGGCTTGCGGATCTCTTCGATGTTGATGTGCACAGGCACACCCATCTGCTTGGTCAGGTCCTGACGCAGCTTCTCGACATCTTCACCTTTCTTACCGATAACGATACCGGGACGAGCGGTGTGGATGGTGATGCGTGCAGTTTGAGCCGGACGATGAATATCGATACGGCTTACGGACGCGCTTTTTAGTTTGTCTTGGAGGTACTCACGCGTTTTCAGATCCTTCAACAGGTAATCTGCGTAAGTAGCACCGTCTGCGTACCAGACGGAGGTGTGCTCCTTGACGATTCCCAGGCGAATGCCAGTGGGATGTACTTTCTGACCCATCTGATCGACTCCGTTACTTGTCCGCAACCTTGACAGTGATATGGCAAGACCGCTTGACGATGCGATCAGCACGGCCTTTGGCACGTGGCATGATGCGCTTCAGCGAACGCCCTTCGTTGACGAAGACGGTGGAGACCTTCAGGTCATCAACGTCTGCGCCTTCGTTGTGTTCGGCGTTGGCTACGGCCGACTCGAGGACTTTCTTCATGATTTCAGCGGCTTTTTTGCTGCTGAAGGCCAACAGGTTGAGCGCTTCGCCCACCTTCTTCCCGCGGATCTGGTCGGCGACCAAGCGGGCTTTCTGGGCGGAGATGCGAGCGCCCGACAACTTAGCGGCTACTTCCATTTCCTTACCCCTTAACGCTTGGCTTTCTTGTCAGCCACGTGCCCGCGATAGGTGCGGGTACCGGCGAACTCGCCCAGTTTGTGGCCGACCATGTCTTCGTTCACGAGAACTGGAACATGCTGGCGACCGTTGTGAACCGCGATGGTCAGACCGACCATTTGTGGCAGGATCATCGAACGGCGCGACCAGGTTTTAACTGGCTTGCGATCGTTCTTCTCCACCGCCACTTCGACCTTCTTCAACAGGTGAAGATCGATAAAAGGACCTTTTTTCAGAGAACGTGGCACTGTCGTATCCCTCTAGTTACTTGCGACGACGGACGATCATGTTGTCGGTACGCTTATTACCACGGGTTTTAGCACCCTTGGTTGGGAAGCCCCATGGCGATACCGGATGACGACCACCGGAGGTACGACCTTCACCACCACCGTGTGGGTGGTCAACCGGGTTCATGGCAACACCACGAACGGTTGGGCGAACGCCGCGCCAGCGTTTGGCACCAGCTTTACCCAGCGAACGCAGGCTGTGCTCGGAGTTCGAGACTTCGCCCAGGGTCGCACGGCACTCAGCCAGGACTTTACGCATTTCACCAGAGCGCAGACGCAGGGTCACGTAGACACCTTCGCGAGCGATCAGCTGAGCCGAAGCACCAGCGGAACGAGCGATCTGAGCACCTTTACCCGGCTTCAGTTCGATGCCGTGAATGGTGCTACCTACTGGAATGTTGCGCAGCTGCAGGGAGTTACCGGCCTTGATTGGGGCCAGGGCACCTGCGATCAGCTGGTCGCCAGCGCTCACGCCCTTAGGCGCGATGATGTAGCGACGCTCACCGTCTGCGTAGCACAGCAGGGCGATGTGAGCAGTACGGTTTGGATCGTATTCGATACGCTCGACAGTGGCTGGAATGCCATCTTTGTCGTTGCGACGGAAGTCGACCAGACGGTAATGCTGCTTGTGACCACCACCAACGTGACGAGTGGTAATGCGGCCATTGTTGTTACGACCACCAGACTTCGATTTTTTCTCGATCAGCGGTGCGTGAGGAGCGCCTTTGTGCAGCTCCTTGTTGACCACCTTGACCACGAAACGGCGGCCAGGGGAAGTCGGTTTGCATTTAACGATTGCCATGATGCACCCCTTCCTTACTCAGCACTGCTGCTGAAATCGAGATCTTGGCCTGGCTGAAGGGAGACGATCGCCTTCTTCCAGTCATTACGCTTGCCCAGACCACGTGCGGTACGCTTGGTTTTACCCAGAACGTTAACAGTCGACACGTTTTCAACTTTTACGTTGAACAGGCCTTCGACAGCTTTCTTGATTTCCAGCTTGGTTGCATCAGTAGCAACCTTGAATACGAACTGGCCTTTTTTCTCAGCCAGAACGGTAGCCTTCTCGGAAACGTGCGGGCCAAGGAGGACTTTGAATACGCGTTCCTGGTTCATCCCAGCAGCTCCTCGAATTTCTTCACGGCCGAGACAGTGATCAACACTTTCTCGTATGCGATCAGACTGACCGGGTCGGAACCTTGTACGTCACGTACATCGACGTGCGGCAGGTTACGAGCAGCCAGGTACAGGTTCTGATCAACAGCGTCGGAAACGATCAATACATCGCTCAGACCCATGCCGTTCAGCTTGTTCAGCAGATCTTTGGTTTTCGGTGCTTCAACAGCGAAGTCCTGAACCACGACCAGACGGTCGCTACGCACCAGCTCAGCGAGGATGGAGCGCAGAGCTGCGCGATACATCTTCTTGTTGAGCTTTTGCGAGTGATCTTGAGGGCGAGCTGCGAAGGTTACACCACCGCCACGCCAGATCGGACCACGAGTGGTACCAGCACGAGCACGGCCAGTACCCTTCTGACGCCATGGGCGCTTACCGCCACCAGCCACGTCGGAACGGGTCTTCTGCTGCTTGGTGCCCTGACGGCCGCCAGCCATGTAGGCCACGACTGCTTGGTGAACCAGCGTCTCGTTGAATTCGCCACCGAAAGTCAGTTCGGAAACTTCGATCGCCTGAGCGTCATTTACATTAAGTTGCATGTCAGTTTCCCCTTAACCGCGAGCCTTGACAGCTGGACGTACAACCACGTCGCCGCCAGTAGCGCCAGGTACGGCACCCTTGATCAGCAGCAGGTTGCGTTCAGCGTCTACGCGAACTACTTCCAGGGACTGAACAGTCACGCGCTCGGCGCCCATGTGACCGGACATTTTCTTGCCCTTGAACACACGACCAGGAGTCTGGCACTGGCCGATGGAACCAGGAACACGGTGCGACACGGAGTTACCGTGGGTGTTGTCCTGACCACGGAAGTTCCAGCGCTTGATGGTACCGGCGAAGCCTTTACCTTTGGACTGACCAGTAACGTCAACCAGCTGGCCTGCAGTGAAGAGTTCAGCTTTGATCAGATCGCCAGCCTGGAAATCGCCTTCTTCAAGACGGAACTCCCAAACACCGCGACCAGCGGCAACGTTGGCCTTGGCGAAGTGGCCTGCCTGAGCGGCAGTCACACGCGAAGCACGACGCTCGCCGACAGTGACTTGCACTGCACGGTAGCCATCGGTTTCTTCAGTTTTGAACTGGGTGACGCGATTCGGCTCGATCTCAATGACCGTGACCGGAATGGAGACACCTTCTTCGGTGAAAATGCGGGTCATACCGCATTTGCGACCGATTACACCAATAGTCATGTTGTAAACCTCATGAGTGTACGGGGCTTTCACCCGCTATGGCCGCCCATTTCAGAGCGTTACACGACTAGACCGAAGTCTTAGCCGAGGCTGATCTGTACTTCCACACCTGCCGCCAGATCAAGCTTCATCAGCGCGTCAACGGTTTTATCCGTTGGCTGGACGATGTCCAGAACACGCTTATGAGTGCGAATCTCGTACTGGTCACGCGCGTCTTTGTTGACGTGCGGGGAAACCAGAACGGTGAAACGCTCTTTGCGGGTAGGCAGTGGAATAGGACCACGCACTTGTGCACCAGTACGTTTCGCGGTTTCCACGATTTCCTGGGTGGATTGGTCGATCAGGCGATGGTCGAAAGCCTTCAACCTGATACGGATTTGCTGATTTTGCATTGGATTTCAGACTCCAGGCTGTTCCCAACGGACGCACTACGCCCGCTAAAAGGAGGCGTGATTCTATAGACGCCCCCATTTAGTGTCAACCCAATAAAAAAAACCCCCGCTGAGCGGGGGTTTTTTTCAATCGGTCGAGTGATTACTCGATGATTTTGGCCACAACGCCGGCGCCGACGGTACGACCGCCTTCACGGATAGCGAAGCGCAGACCGTCTTCCATTGCGATGGTCTTGATCAGGGTAACAGTCATCTGAATGTTGTCACCTGGCATTACCATTTCAACGCCTTCCGGCAGCTCGCAGTTACCGGTCACGTCAGTGGTACGGAAGTAGAACTGTGGACGGTAGCCTTTGAAGAACGGAGTGTGACGGCCGCCTTCTTCCTTCGACAGAACGTAGACTTCTGCGGTGAACTTGGTGTGCGGCTTGACCGAACCTGGCTTGACCAGAACCTGGCCACGCTCAACGTCGTCACGCTTGGTACCACGCAGCAGAACGCCGCAGTTCTCGCCAGCACGACCTTCGTCCAGCAGCTTGCGGAACATCTCAACACCGGTGCAGGTGGTGGTGGTGGTGTCACGCAGACCAACGATTTCCAGCGGATCCTGAACGCGGACGATACCACGCTCGATACGACCGGTAACAACGGTACCACGACCCGAGATCGAGAACACGTCTTCGATCGGCATCAGGAACGGCTGGTCGATGGCACGAACTGGCTCAGGAATGTAGCTGTCCAGAGTTTCTACCAGCTTCTTGACAGCGGTAGTACCCATTTCGTTGTCGTCTTTGCCTTCCAGCGCCATACGAGCCGAACCGATGATGATCGGAGTGTCGTCGCCTGGGAAGTCATAGGTGGACAGCAGGTCGCGAACTTCCATCTCGACCAGTTCCAGCAGCTCAGCGTCGTCTACCAGGTCAGCCTTGTTCAGGAAGACCACGATGTACGGAACGCCTACCTGACGGGACAGCAGGATGTGCTCACGGGTTTGTGGCATCGGACCATCGGCGGCCGAGCAAACCAGGATCGCGCCGTCCATCTGGGCAGCACCGGTGATCATGTTCTTCACGTAGTCAGCGTGACCTGGGCAGTCAACGTGAGCGTAGTGACGAATGGTCGAGTTGTACTCAACGTGAGCGGTGTTGATGGTGATACCGCGCGCTTTTTCTTCCGGAGCCGAGTCGATCTTGTCGAACTCAACGACTGCCGAACCGAAAACTTCGGAGCAAACGCGAGTCAGAGCTGCGGTCAGAGTGGTCTTACCGTGGTCAACGTGGCCGATGGTGCCGACGTTAACGTGGGGAAGGGAACGATCAAATTTTTCTTTAGCCACGACAGTGAACCTCTTGCCTAAAGGGGATTAGCCTTGTTTTTTAACGAGTGCTTCGACGATGTTCGACGGAGCTTCGGCGTATTTGGAGAATTCCATGGAGTAGCTTGCGCGACCCTGAGACATGGAACGAACGTCGGTTGCGTAACCGAACATCTCTCCGAGCGGTACTTCAGCACGGACGACACGGCCAGAGACCGACTCATCCATACCCTGGACCAGACCACGACGACGGTTCAGGTCACCCATCACGTCACCCAGGTAGTCTTCCGGGGTTACAACTTCGACCTTCATGATCGGCTCGAGAACCACGCCACCGCCCTTCTGGGCCAGTTGCTTGGTCGCCATCGAAGCGGCGATCTTGAACGCCATTTCGTTGGAGTCGACGTCGTGGTACGAACCGTCGAATACCGCGGCCTTCAGGCCGATCAGAGGATAACCGGCAACAACGCCGTTTTTCATCTGTTCTTCGATACCCTTCTGGATCGCAGGGATGTATTCCTTAGGAATCACACCACCAACGACTTCGTTGGAGAACACCAGACCTTCGGTGATGTTGCCCTTGTCGTCCACGTCTGGCTCGGAGAAACGAACCCAGCAGTGACCGAACTGACCACGACCACCCGACTGACGAACGAACTTGCCTTCGATCTCGACGTTGGATTTGGTGATCTTCTCGCGGTACGAAACCTGCGGCTTGCCGATGTTGGCTTCGACGTTGAACTCGCGCTTCATGCGGTCAACGAGAATGTCCAGGTGCAGCTCACCCATACCGGAGATGATGGTCTGACCGGTTTCTTCATCAGTCTTGACGCGGAACGACGGGTCTTCCTGAGCCAGCTTGCCCAGTGCGATGCCCATCTTCTCCTGGTCGGCCTTGGTTTTCGGCTCGACGGACAGGGAGATTACAGGCTCCGGGAAGTCCATACGCTCAAGGATGATTGGCTTGTCGGCGTTGCACAGGGTTTCACCCGTAGTCACGTCCTTCATGCCGATCAGGGCCGCGATGTCACCAGCGCGTACTTCCTTGATCTCTTCACGCTGGTTGGCGTGCATTTGCACCATACGACCAACGCGCTCTTTCTTGCCCTTGACCGAGTTGATCACGGAGTCGCCGGAGCTCAGAACGCCCGAGTAGACGCGAACGAAGGTCAGAGTACCTACGAACGGGTCGGTCGCGATCTTGAACGCCAGTGCCGAGAACGGCTCGTCATCATCAGCATGACGCTCGTCCTTGCGAACGGCCGGGTCGTCTTTTGCCAGATCCTTGTCGTCCGGGTTGATACCCTGGATAGCAGGAATCTCGGTCGGAGCAGGCAGGAAGTCGATGACGGCATCCAGAACCAGGGGAACACCCTTGTTCTTGAACGACGAACCGCAGACAGCCGGAACGATCTCGCTGGCCAGGGTGCGCGCACGCAGGCCTGCCTTGATCTCTTCGACAGACAGCTCACCTTCTTCAAGGTACTTGTTCATCAGCTCTTCGTTGGCTTCGGCGGCGGCTTCAACCATGTTGTTGCGCCATTCGTTAGCCAGCTCGACCATATCCGCAGGAATTTCTTCCTCACGGTAGGTAGTGCCCTTGTCATCTTCGTTCCAGTAGATAGCCTTCATCTTGATCAGGTCAACCTGACCCTGGAAGTTATCTTCCGAACCGATGGCCAGCTGAACAGGAACTGGGGTGTGACCCAGACGGTTCTTGATCTGACCTACGACGCGCAGGAAGTTAGCACCAGCACGGTCCATCTTGTTCACGTAAACAACACGTGGAACGCCGTACTTGTTGGCCTGACGCCATACGGTTTCGGACTGCGGCTCAACGCCGGAGGTGCCGCAGAACACAACGACCGCGCCGTCGAGTACACGCAGCGAACGCTCTACTTCAATGGTGAAGTCAACGTGGCCAGGGGTATCGATAACGTTTACGCGGTAGTTGTCATACTGACCACGGGAACCTTTCCAGAAGGTGGTAACGGCAGCGGAGGTAATGGTGATACCCCGCTCCTGCTCCTGCACCATCCAGTCGGTGGTCGCGGCGCCGTCATGCACCTCGCCCATTTTGTGGCTCAGACCTGTGTAGAACAGGATCCGCTCGGTAGTGGTGGTCTTGCCCGCGTCAACGTGGGCACAGATACCAATGTTACGGTAGCGGTTAATTGCTGTAGTACGAGCCATAAAGCCCTCGCAAAAAGATTGATGCTTGAATTAGAAGCGGTAGTGCGAGAACGCTTTGTTGGCTTCAGCCATACGGTGAACGTCTTCACGCTTCTTGACTGCAGCACCCTTGCCTTCGGCAGCATCCAGCAGTTCGCCGGCCAGACGCAGAGCCATCGACTTCTCGCCGCGCTTGCGGGCGTAGTCTACGAGCCAGCGCATTGCCAGAGCGTTACGACGGGATGGACGAACTTCAACCGGGACCTGGTAAGTGGCACCGCCGACACGACGGGACTTTACTTCGACCAGCGGAGCGATGGCGTCGAGAGCTTTCTCGAAGATTTCCAGGGGGTCGCTGTTCTTGCGTGCTTTGACGGTATCCAGGGCACCGTAAACGATGCGCTCGGCTACGGCCTTCTTGCCGCTTTCCATCACGTGGTTCATGAACTTGGCGAGAATCTGGGATCCGTACTTCGGATCGTCAAGGATCTCACGTTTTGCTGCTACACGACGTCTTGGCATGATAAGCCCTCAAACGGTCTTCAGGTTAGCCCGGGACCAGGTCATTCGACCCACGCCCGACCTTACTCTTATCGACTCAAAAAAATGGATGTCTGCAAACGACCGATTACTTCGGACGCTTGGTACCGTACTTCGAACGACCCTGGTTACGGCCTTTGACGCCCGAAGTATCCAGAGAGCCGCGAACGGTGTGGTAACGAACACCTGGCAAGTCTTTTACACGGCCGCCACGAATCAGGACGACGCTGTGCTCTTGCAGGTTGTGGCCTTCACCACCGATGTACGAGGAAACCTCGAAACCGTTGGTCAGACGCACACGGCATACTTTACGCAGTGCCGAGTTAGGTTTTTTCGGCGTGGTGGTGTACACACGGGTGCACACGCCACGACGCTGCGGGCAGTTCTGCAGCGCAGGAACGTCGGACTTCTCGACCGAACGCTTACGCGGCTGACGTACCAGCTGGTTGATAGTTGCCATCTACTAGCTCCACTGATTGTCTTGCGACTCTATTGTCTTGCAAGAAAGCCAAAAATTGGCGAGACGGAGCCTCACCAAATTTAAGGGTACAAAAGTCTAAAGAGGATCTTGCACCCAGTCAAGACGAGGCCCCGGCCCTCCCCGCCCGATCATCGGCAACATTTCATGTCACCGATGATCGCCCGAGGCTTGCCGGGGCCTTGCCCTGTACTTAGTTACCGCTGGAATTCAGCGCTTCGGTCAGTGCAGCTTCCACTTCACTGGCGCTTACACGCAGCGGTTTGTCGGCATCACGGCGACGCTTACGCTCGCTGTGGTAGGCCAGACCAGTACCGGCCGGGATCAGACGACCCACGACCACGTTCTCTTTCAGGCCGCGCAGGTAGTCGCGCTTGCCGGTTACAGCCGCTTCGGTCAGTACGCGGGTGGTTTCCTGGAAGGAAGCCGCGGAGATGAACGACTCGGTGGACAGCGAGGCCTTGGTGATACCCAGCAGCACACGGGTGAACTTGGAGATGAACTTATCCTCGCCAGCGAGACGCTCGTTCTCTACCAGCACCTGAGTCAGTTCCATCTGGTCGCCCTTGATGAAGCTGGAATCGCCCGACTCGGAGATCTCGACCTTGCGCAGCATCTGACGCAGGATGGTCTCGATGTGCTTGTCGTTGATCTTCACGCCTTGCAGACGGTAAACGTCCTGGATCTCGTTGACGATGTACTTCGCCAGCGCGCTCACACCCAGCAGACGCAGGATGTCATGCGGATCGCTTGGGCCGTCGGAGATAACTTCGCCGCGGTTTACCTGCTCACCTTCGAAGACGTTCAGGTGGCGCCACTTTGGAATCAGCTCTTCGTACGGATCGCTACCGTCGGTCGGAGTGATCACCAGGCGACGCTTGCCCTTGGTCTCTTTACCGAATGCGATGGTGCCGCTGACTTCAGCCAGAATCGAGGCTTCTTTCGGACGACGCGCTTCGAACAGGTCGGCAACGCGCGGCAGACCACCGGTGATGTCACGGGTCTTCGACGTCTCTTGCGGGATACGCGCGATAACGTCACCAACACCGATCTGCGCACCGTCAGCCACACCGACAAGGGCGTTGGCCGGCAGGAAGTACTGGGCAGGTACGTCTGTACCTGGCAGGTACAGGTCCTTGCCAGCGGCATCGACCATCTTGATTGCCGGACGGATTTCCTTGCCTGCGGCAGGGCGATCCTTGACGTCCAGCACCTCAATGTTGGTCAAGCCGGTCAGTTCGTCGGTCTGACGCTTGATGGTGATGTTTTCTTCCATGCCCACGAAGGTCACGGTACCTTTCAGCTCGGTAACGATCGGGTGGGTGTGCGGGTCCCACTTGGCGACGATCGCGCCAGCTTCGACCTTTTCACCTTCCTTGACCGAAATCACCGCACCGTAAGGCAGCTTGTAGCGCTCACGCTCACGACCGAACTCGTCGGCAATCGCCAACTCACCGGAACGCGATACGGCAACCAGGTTACCGTCGGCACGCTCAACCTGCTTCAGGTTGTGCAGACGCACCATACCGCCATTCTTCACCTGGACGCTGTCGGCAGCCGAGGTACGGCTTGCAGCACCACCGATGTGGAACGTACGCATGGTCAGCTGGGTACCTGGCTCACCGATCGACTGTGCAGCGATAACGCCGACAGCTTCACCGATGTTCACCTGGTGACCGCGAGCCAGGTCACGACCGTAGCACTTGGCGCAGATGCCGTAGCGGGTTTCGCAGTTGATCGGCGAACGCACGATCACTTCGTCGATGCTGTTCAGCTCGATGAACTCAACCCACTGCTCGTCGACCAAGGTACCGGCCGGAACGATAACGTCCTCGGTGCCTGGCTTGAACACGTCACGGGCGATGACACGACCCAATACACGCTCACCCAGCGGCTCTACAACGTCGCCGCCTTCGATGTGTGGAGTCATCACCAGGCCCTGATCGGTGCCGCAGTCGATCTCGGTCACAACCAGATCCTGGGCAACGTCCACCAGACGACGAGTCAGGTAACCGGAGTTAGCGGTTTTCAGTGCGGTATCCGCCAGACCCTTACGAGCACCGTGAGTCGAGATGAAGTACTGAAGTACGCTCAGACCTTCACGGAAGTTCGCGGTGATCGGCGTCTCGATGATGGAGCCGTCCGGCTTGGCCATCAGACCACGCATACCAGCCAGCTGACGGATCTGGGCTGCGGAACCCCGCGCACCCGAGTCAGCCATCATGTACATCGAGTTGAAGGACTCTTGCTCGACTTCCTTGCCTTCGCGGTCGATGACCTTCTCTTTCGAGAGGTTGGCCATCATCGCCTTGGACACTTCGTCGTTCGCCTTCGACCACAAGTCGATGACCTTGTTGTACTTCTCGCCCTGGGTTACCAGGCCGGAGGCGTACTGGCTCTCGATTTCCTTCACTTCGTCGGTAGCGTTACCGATGATGCGGGCTTTCTCGTCCGGGATAACGAAGTCGTTAACACCGATGGAAACGCCGGAAATGGTCGAGTAAGCGAAACCGGTGTACATCAGCTGGTCGGCGAAGATAACGGTCTCTTTCAGACCAACCACGCGGTAGCACTGGTTGATCAGCTTGGAGATCGCCTTTTTCTTCATCGGCTGGTTGACCACGTCGTACGGCAGACCTGCTGGCACAACCTGGAACAGCAGCGCACGGCCGACGGTGGTGTCGACAATACGGGTGTTCTTGACCACCGAACCATCACGCTCTTTCACGGTTTCGTTGATACGAACCTTGATTTTCGCGTGCAGCGCGGCTTCGCCGGCGCGGAATACGCGGTCGACTTCCTGCAGGTCGGCGAACACGCGACCTTCGCCCTTGGCGTTGATGGCTTCACGGGTCATGTAGTACAGACCCAGTACAACGTCCTGCGACGGTACGATGATTGGCTCACCGTTGGCTGGCGACAGGATGTTGTTGGTCGACATCATCAACGCACGCGCTTCGAGCTGGGCTTCCAGGGTCAGCGGCACGTGAACGGCCATCTGGTCACCGTCGAAGTCGGCGTTGTACGCAGCACAGACCAGCGGGTGCAGCTGGATAGCTTTACCTTCGATCAGTACCGGTTCAAACGCCTGAATCCCCAGACGGTGAAGGGTCGGTGCACGGTTGAGCAGTACGGGGTGTTCGCGAATTACTTCGGCGAGAACGTCCCACACCTCTGGCAGCTCGCGCTCGACCATCTTCTTGGCAGCCTTGATGGTGGTCGCCAGACCACGCATTTCCAGCTTGCCGAAAATGAACGGCTTGAACAGCTCGAGGGCCATCTTCTTCGGCAGACCGCACTGGTGCAGACGCAGGGTCGGACCTACGGTAATTACCGAACGGCCGGAGTAGTCAACACGCTTACCGAGCAAGTTCTGACGGAAGCGACCTTGCTTACCTTTGATCATGTCGGCCAGGGACTTCAGCGGACGCTTGTTCGAGCCAGTGATGGCGCGACCACGACGGCCGTTGTCCAGCAGGGCGTCGACCGCCTCCTGCAGCATGCGCTTTTCGTTGCGCACGATGATGTCAGGCGCGGACAGATCCAGCAGGCGCTTCAGACGGTTGTTACGGTTGATCACCCGACGATACAGGTCGTTCAGGTCGGAAGTCGCGAAACGGCCCCCATCCAGCGGCACCAGCGGACGCAGGTCCGGCGGCAGCACTGGCAGAACGGTCAGGACCATCCACTCAGGCAGGTTGCCCGAGCCCTGGAAAGCCTCCATCAGCTTCAGGCGCTTGGAAAGCTTCTTGATCTTGGTTTCCGAGTTGGTCTGCGGAATCTCTTCGCGCAGGCGGCCGATCTCGTGCTCCAGATCGATAGCGTGCAGCAGCTCGCGAACAGCCTCGGCACCCATACGGGCATCGAAGTCGTCACCGAACTCTTCCAGCGCTTCGAAGTACTGCTCGTCGTTCAGCAACTGCCCCTTTTCCAGGGTGGTCATGCCCGGATCGATAACGACATAGCTCTCGAAGTAGAGCACACGTTCGATATCACGCAGGGTCATGTCCATCAGCAGGCCGATACGGGACGGCAGCGACTTCAGGAACCAGATGTGGGCAACCGGCGAGGCCAGTTCGATGTGCGCCATGCGCTCACGACGAACCTTGGCCAGGGCGACTTCAACGCCGCACTTCTCGCAGATCACACCGCGGTGCTTGAGGCGCTTGTACTTGCCGCACAGGCACTCGTAGTCCTTGACTGGGCCAAAGATCTTGGCGCAGAACAGGCCGTCACGCTCAGGTTTGAACGTACGGTAGTTAATGGTTTCCGGCTTCTTAACTTCACCGAACGACCACGAACGGATCATTTCAGGCGACGCCAGACCGATGCGGATGGCGTCGAACTCTTCGACTTGACCCTGGTTTTTCAGCAAATTCAGTAGGTCTTTCAAGGCCTTTCCTCCTGGCGGAGCAGGGAGCGGGCATTACCTGCCCCACTCCCCTTCGCGTCACGTGTTATTCGGTTTCCAGATCGATATCGATACCGAGCGAACGGATCTCTTTGATCAACACGTTGAAGGACTCGGGCATGCCCGGCTCCATACGGTGATCGCCATCCACGATGTTCTTGTACATCTTGGTACGGCCGTTCACGTCGTCCGACTTCACTGTGAGCATTTCTTGCAGGGTGTATGCCGCGCCGTATGCTTCCAGCGCCCACACTTCCATCTCCCCGAAACGCTGACCACCGAACTGCGCCTTACCACCCAGCGGCTGCTGGGTAACCAGGCTGTAGGAACCAGTGGAACGCGCGTGCATCTTGTCGTCCACCAAGTGGTTCAGCTTGAGCATGTACATGTAACCAACGGTCACAGGACGCTCGAACTTGTTGCCGGTACGGCCATCGAACAGCACCATCTGGCCGCTCTCTGGCAGGTCGGCCAGCTTCAGCATGGCCTTGATCTCGCGCTCCTTGGCACCATCGAAGACCGGGGTAGCCATAGGCACGCCTTTCTTCAGGTTGTTAGCCAGGGCCAGGATTTCTTCGTCGGTGAACTCGTCGAGGTTTTCCTGACGACCGCCGATCTCGTTGTAGACCTCGGTCAGGAACACGCGCAGTTCAGCGGCTTTGCGCTGCTCTTCGAGCATGCGGTCGATCTTCTCGCCCAGGCCCTTGGCCGCGAGGCCCAGGTGGGTTTCAAGGATCTGACCAACGTTCATACGCGAAGGTACACCCAGCGGGTTCAGTACGACGTCAACCGGAGTACCGTTGGCATCGTGCGGCATGTCTTCAACCGGCATGATGACCGAGACAACACCCTTGTTACCGTGACGACCGGCCATCTTGTCACCCGGCTGGATGCGGCGGCGGATTGCCAGGTAAACCTTGACGATCTTCAGTACGCCCGGTGCCAGGTCATCGCCCTGCTGCAGCTTGCGCTTCTTGTCTTCGAACTTGTCGTCCAGCAGACGGCGACGGTCGACGATGTACTGCTGAGCCTTTTCCAACTGCTCGTTCAGTGCATCTTCAGCCATGCGCAGTTTGAACCACTGGCCGTGCTCCAGACCGTCCAGCACTTCGTCAGTGATCACGGTGCCTTTCTTCAGGCCCGCACCACCGTCAACTACCTGGCCGTTCAGAGCCGAACGCAGACGCTCGAAGGTTGCACCTTCGACAATGCGGAACTCTTCGTTGAGGTCCTTGCGGATCTCGTCGAGTTGCATCTTCTCGATGGCCAGTGCACGGCTATCGCGCTCCACGCCATCACGGGTGAAGACCTGTACGTCGATGACAGTACCCTTGGTGCCGGTTGGCACACGCAGGGAGGTGTCCTTAACGTCGCTGGCCTTCTCACCGAAGATTGCGCGCAGCAGCTTTTCTTCCGGAGTCAGCTGGGTTTCGCCTTTTGGCGTGACCTTGCCGACCAGGATGTCGCCAGCGCCAACTTCAGCACCTACGTAAACGATACCGGCTTCGTCCAGCTTGTTCAGTGCAGCTTCACCCACGTTCGGGATGTCCGCAGTGATTTCCTCTGGGCCAAGCTTGGTGTCACGCGCCACACAGGTCAGTTCCTGAATGTGGATGGTGGTGAAGCGATCTTCCTGAACAACACGTTCGGACAGGCAGATGGAGTCTTCGAAGTTGAAGCCGTTCCACGCCATGAACGCGATGCGCATGTTCTGACCCAGAGCCAGCTCACCCATGTCGGTGGACGGGCCGTCGGCCATGATGTCACCACGCTGAACCTTGTCACCTTTGCTCACCAGCGGACGCTGGTTGATGCAGGTGTTCTGGTTCGAACGGGTGTACTTGGTCAGGTTGTAGATATCCACACCCGCTTCGCCAGTTTCCACTTCGTCGTCGGCAACGCGAACAACGATACGGCTGGCGTCGACCGAGTCGATCACACCACCGCGGCGAGCAACCACGCAGACACCGGAGTCACGCGCAACGTTGCGCTCCATGCCGGTACCTACCAGCGGCTTGTCGGCACGCAGGGTCGGTACAGCCTGACGCTGCATGTTCGAACCCATCAACGCACGGTTGGCGTCGTCGTGCTCGAGGAACGGAATCAGCGACGCTGCAACGGAAACAACCTGCTTCGGCGAAACGTCCATCAGGGTGACGTCTTCCGGCGCCTTGACAGTGAATTCGTTCAGGTGACGAACTGCTACCAGTTCATCGATCAGTTGCTTCTTATCGTTCATCGCGGCCGAAGCCTGTGCGATGACGTGATCTGCCTCTTCGATTGCCGACAGGAACACGATGTCGTCGCTGACAACGCCTTCCTTTACAACACGGTACGGGCTTTCCAGGAAGCCGTACTGGTTGGTACGGGCATAGGCCGCCAGGGAGTTGATCAGACCGATGTTCGGACCTTCAGGAGTCTCGATCGGGCACACACGGCCATAGTGGGTCGGGTGTACGTCACGAACTTCGAAGCCGGCACGCTCACGGGTCAGACCGCCAGGGCCGAGTGCGGAGACGCGACGCTTGTGGGTAATCTCCGAGAGAGGGTTGTTCTGGTCCATGAACTGGGACAGCTGGCTGGAACCGAAGAACTCTTTCACCGCCGCCGCTACCGGCTTGGCGTTGATCAGATCTTGCGGCATCAGGCCTTCGCTTTCCGCCATCGACAGGCGTTCCTTGACCGCGCGCTCGACACGCACCAGGCCAACACGGAACTGGTTCTCGGCCATCTCGCCGACGCAACGTACGCGACGGTTACCCAGGTGGTCGATGTCGTCGACGATGCCTTTACCGTTACGGATATCGACCAGGGTCTTCAGAACCTCGACGATGTCTTCCTTGCTCAGCACGCCCGAACCCTCGATCTCGGTACGACCGATACGACGGTTGAACTTCATGCGGCCGACGGCGGACAGATCGTAACGCTCGGCGCTGAAGAACAGGTTGTTGAACAGGGTCTCGGCTGCATCCTTGGTTGGCGGCTCGCCTGGACGCATCATCCGATAGATTTCGACCAGCGCTTCCAGTTGGTTGCTGGTGGTATCGATCTTCAGGGTGTCAGAGATGAACGGACCGCAATCGATGTCGTTGGTGTACAGGGTCTCGATACGGACAACCTGCGCCTTGGCGACCTTGATCAGCAGCTCGGTGGTCATCTCGGTGTTGCATTCGGCGAGAATTTCGCCGGTAGCCGGATGCACGATTGCCTTGGCGGTAGTGCGACCCAGGACGTATTCCATTGGTACGTCCAGCTGCTTGACGCCGGCCTTCTCGAGCTGATTGATGTGGCGCGCGGTAATACGGCGGCCTTGCTCGACGATGACTTTGCCGGTTTCGTCATGGATGTCCATGACTGCAACTTCACCACGCAGACGCTGCGGCACCAGTTCCAGGCTGAGTTTTTCGCCGGAAATGTGGAACACGTTGGTGGTGTAGAAGGTATTCAGCACTTCTTCAGTGCTGTAACCCAGCGCGCGCAGCAGCACCGAGGCCGGCAGTTTGCGGCGACGGTCGATACGCACGAACACGCAGTCCTTCGGGTCGAACTCGAAGTCCAGCCAGGAACCGCGGTAAGGGATGATGCGAGCGGAGTACAGCAGCTTGCCCGAGCTGTGGGTCTTGCCACGGTCGTGGTCGAAGAACACACCAGGCGAACGGTGCAGCTGGGAAACGATCACACGCTCGGTACCGTTGATAACGAAGGTACCGTTCTCAGTCATCAGGGGAATTTCACCCATGTAGACTTCTTGCTCTTTGATGTCCTTGATCGCTTTGTTCGACGATTCCTTGTCGAAGATGATCAGGCGCACCTTGACCCGCAGTGGGACCGCGAAGGTCACGCCACGCAGGACACATTCCTTCACATCGAAGGCGGGTTCGCCCAGGCGATAGCCTACGTACTCCAGGGCAGCATTGCCGGAGTAGCTGATGATCGGGAATACCGATTTGAAGGCCGCGTGCAGGCCGACGTCGCGGAAGTGATCCTTGGATGCTCCCGCTTGCAGGAATTCGCGATACGAATCCAGCTGGATGGCCAGGAGGTAAGGCACATCCATGACGTCCGGCAACTTGCTAAAGTCCTTGCGGATACGTTTTTTCTCAGTGTATGAGTAAGCCATCAGCGTTCCCCAGCTTGGTCACCTGCTTGTTTGGCTTCTCCCGGCGGGAGCAGCCAGAAAATCGTGCAAACCCCTTGGTTTGCGCCACCCACATGGGTGTCTTGCAGCTCGTTATCGGGACCGGCCTAACCGGCCACCAATAACGGAAAAAGGCCGGTGGCATAAGCCACCAGCCATCAGCCTTTCGCTCAACGCTCAGGCTGGCATCGCAAGGTCGAGATTACTTCAGCTCGACTTTAGCGCCTGCTTCTTCCAGCTTCTTCTTAGCGTCTTCAGCGGCTTCTTTCGAAACGCCTTCAGCTACAACCTGAGGAGCGCCGTCGACTTTCTCTTTGGCTTCTTTCAGGCCCAGACCGGTCAGTTCGCGAACGGCTTTGATCACGTTCACTTTCTTGTCGCCGGCTTCAACCAGAACAACGTTGAACTCGGTCTGCTCTTCAACAACGGCAGCAGCAGCAGCTGGGCCAGCAGCGGCAACAGCAGCGGTAACGCCGAAGGTTTCTTCCATTGCTTTGATCAGCTCAACAACTTCCAGAACGGTTTTCTGGCCGATTGCTTCGATGATTTGTTCGTTAGTCAGAGACATGACTTAAATCCTGTATTGGGGTGACAGCCTACGCAGCCATCAAATTAAACGTATGATTTTGAAAGAATTCGCGTGCCTTAGGCAGCGGTAGCTTCTTTCTGGTCGCGAATGGCTGCCAGAGTACGAGCCAGCTTGCTGGTGGCGCCTTGAATAACGCTCATCAGTTTTGCGATAGCTTCGTCGCGGGTCGGCAGGGTAGCCAACACGTCGATCTGGTTCGCTGCAATGAAATTGCCGTCAAACGCAGCTGCCTTGATCTCGAACTTGTCCTGACCCTTGGCGAACTCTTTGAACAGACGAGCAGCAGCGCCCGGGTGTTCGTTGGAGAAAGCAATCAGGGTCGGGCCTTTGAACGCGTCGTTGAGGATCGAAAATTCGGTGCCTTCAACAGCGCGCTTGAGCAGGGTGTTACGCACTACACGTACGTATACGCCAGCTTCGCGGGCCTCTTTACGGAGTCCGGTCATTGCGCTTACAGTCACACCACGGGCATCAGCCACGACAGCGGACAGAGCGACTTTGGCAGCCTCGTTGACTTCAGCGACGATGGCCTTCTTGTCTTCGAGTTTAATTGCCACGGGTTTACTCCTGGTTTTTACCGTTTCATCTGGCCGAAGCCGGATGTCGTTTTGGTGTCTGATTCGGTAACGAATCGGGAGCACCATCTGCGTGGGCTGATATTTTAAGGCTTACGCCGCCTACGGTCTTGGATAGCCCCCGCCAGGCAGGGACCCCAATTTTTGCTGGCGGCGCGACTGGTCGCGCCGCCATGTTCTTACACGTTCAGCGAGCTCTGATCGATGACCAGACCTGGGCCCATGGTGGTGCTCAGGGTAACGCGCTTAACGTAGATACCTTTCGAGGAAGCCGGCTTGATACGCTTCAGATCAGCGATCAGGGCTTCAACGTTTTCCTTCAGCTTGTCAGCTTCAAAGCCGATCTTGCCAACGGAGGTGTGGATAATACCGTTTTTGTCGGTACGGTAGCGAACCTGACCAGCCTTGGCGTTTTTCACGGCAGTGGCTACGTCTGGGGTCACGGTACCAACTTTCGGGTTAGGCATCAGGCCGCGAGGACCCAGCACCTGACCCAGCTGACCTACAACGCGCATGGCATCAGGCGATGCGATAACGACGTCATAGTTCAGGTCGCCGCCTTTCATTTCGGCAGCCAGATCGTCCATACCTACGCGATCAGCGCCGGCAGCCAGAGCAGCTTCAGCAGCTGGACCCTGGGTGAAGACAGCAACGCGAACGGTCTTGCCAGTGCCGTGTGGCAGCACGGTAGCGCTACGTACGACCTGGTCGGATTTACGCGGGTCAACACCGAGGTTAACGGCGATGTCGTAGGATTCGACGAACTTGGCAGCGGGCAGCGAGGCCAGCAGAGTTGCCGCTTCTTCGAAGTTGTAGGCCTTGCCTGCTTCGATTTTCTCGGCGATTGCCTTTTGGCGTTTGGTCAGCTTAGCCATTACACACCCTCCACGTTCAGGCCCATGCTGCGGGCAGAGCCAGCGATGGTGCGTACAGCAGCGTCCAGGTCAGCGGCAGTCAGATCAGCCTGTTTAGCTTTGGCGATGTCTTCCAGCTGAGCACGGGTAACGGTACCGACTTTAACGGTGTTCGGGCGAGCCGAACCACTGGTCAGGCCAGCAGCTTTCTTCAACAGAACCGAGGCAGGGGTGCTCTTGGTCTCGAAGGTGAAGCTACGGTCGCTGTAGACAGTGATGATCACTGGAGTCGGCAGGCCGGCTTCTTGACCCTGGGTACGGGCGTTGAAGGCCTTGCAGAATTCCATGATGTTCACACCATGTTGACCCAGCGCTGGACCAACGGGTGGGCTTGGGTTGGCCTGGCCGGCCTTAACTTGCAGCTTGATGTAAGCCTGAATCTTCTTAGCCATGAGCTACTCCAAAATCGGGTACGAACGCCTGATGGCTCCCCGGATGACTTGCGTTTTATCCCAGTGACGACAAAACCCCGCAGCACACAGGGCTGCGGGGTATGGGATGCTTCGTCCGCCTAGACCTTCTCGACCTGGCTGAACTCGAGCTCTACCGGAGTAGAGCGACCGAAAATGAGCACAGCAACCTGCAGGCGGCTCTTTTCGTAGTTAACCTCTTCGACACTACCATTGAAGTCAGCGAACGGACCATCAATGACTCGAACCACTTCACCCGGCTCGAACAGTGTCTTGGGCTTCGGCTTATCGCTACCGTCGGCAACGCGACGCAGGATGGCCTCAGCTTCTTTATCTGTAATCGGCGCAGGCTTGTCAGCAGTACCGCCAATAAAGCCCATCACGCGAGGAGTGTCCTTGACCAAGTGCCAAGTCCCTTCGTTCATTTCCATCTGGACCAATACATAGCCAGGGAAGAACTTACGCTCACTCTTGCGCTTCTGGCCGTTGCGCATTTCGACGACTTCTTCGGTCGGAACCAAGATCTCGCCGAAACCGTCTTCCATGCCAGCCAGCTTGACGCGCTCGATCAGAGAGCGCATTACATGCTTCTCGTAACCCGAGTAAGCATGCACAACATACCAACGCTTAGCCACGGGACACCTTTAGCCAACGATCAAGGAGACCGCCCAGCCGAGCAGGGAATCGAGCCCCCACAGCAGCAGTGCCATAACCAGCACGACAGCCACGACAATCAGCGTGGTCTGGGTGGTTTCCTGGCGGGTCGGCCACACGACTTTACGAATCTCGGTACGAGCTTCCTTCGCCAGCGCAAAGAACGACTTGCCCTTCGCAGTCTGCAGAGCTACAAAGCCCGCGACAGCAGCCAGAACGAGAAGTGCAAGAACGCGGTACAGGATTGGAGAGGCGGAGTAATATTGATTACCCACAACACCAACAACCACCAAAGCCACTACAGCCAGCCACTTGAACAGATCAAAACGCGATTCTTGGGCTTCAGTTTTGGGGGTCATCGAGGAGGATCCTGTAAGAAGAAAGCCATCACACCGAGGTGAAATGGCAGGTCAGGAGGGAATCGAACCCCCAACCTACGGTTTTGGAGACCGTCGCTCTGCCAATTGAGCTACTGACCTGTAACGCTGTATCAGGCCGGCTATTATACCGGCCTGATCAAGTAAATCAACTACTTATTCAATAATTTTTGCTACGACACCGGCGCCGACGGTACGACCGCCTTCACGGATAGCGAAGCGCAGACCGTCTTCCATTGCGATGGTCTTGATCAGGGTAACAGTCATCTGAATGTTGTCACCTGGCATTACCATTTCAACGCCTTCCGGCAGCTCGCAGTTACCGGTCACGTCAGTGGTACGGAAGTAGAACTGTGGACGGTAGCCTTTGAAGAACGGAGTGTGACGGCCGCCCTCTTCCTTCGACAGAACGTAGACTTCTGCGGTGAACTTGGTGTGCGGCTTGACCGAACCTGGCTTGACCAGAACCTGGCCACGCTCAACGTCGTCACGCTTGGTACCACGCAGCAGAACGCCGCAGTTCTCGCCAGCACGACCTTCGTCCAGCAGCTTGCGGAACATCTCAACACCGGTGCAGGTGGTGGTGGTGGTGTCACGCAGACCAACGATTTCCAGCGGATCCTGAACGCGGACGATACCACGCTCGATACGACCGGTAACAACGGTACCACGACCCGAGATCGAGAACACGTCTTCGATCGGCATCAGGAACGGCTGGTCGATGGCACGAACTGGCTCAGGAATGTAGCTGTCCAGAGTTTCTACCAGCTTCTTGACAGCGGTAGTACCCATTTCGTTGTCGTCTTTGCCTTCCAGCGCCATACGAGCCGAACCGATGATGATCGGAGTGTCGTCGCCTGGGAAGTCATAGGTGGACAGCAGGTCGCGAACTTCCATCTCGACCAGTTCCAGCAGCTCAGCGTCGTCTACCAGGTCAGCCTTGTTCAGGAAGACCACGATGTACGGAACGCCTACCTGACGGGACAGCAGGATGTGCTCACGGGTTTGTGGCATCGGACCATCGGCGGCCGAGCAAACCAGGATCGCGCCGTCCATCTGGGCAGCACCGGTGATCATGTTCTTCACGTAGTCAGCGTGACCTGGGCAGTCAACGTGAGCGTAGTGACGAATGGTCGAGTTGTACTCAACGTGAGCGGTGTTGATGGTGATACCGCGCGCTTTTTCTTCCGGAGCCGAGTCGATCTTGTCGAACTCAACGATTGCCGAACCGAAAACTTCGGAGCAAACGCGAGTCAGAGCTGCGGTCAGAGTGGTCTTACCGTGGTCAACGTGGCCGATAGTGCCGACGTTAACGTGGGGAAGGGAACGATCAAACTTTTCCTTAGCCATCGATACAATCCTCCGCAGAAGAAATAGTCTTGCGCTGATAAAACAAAGGCAGATATTTTCATATCTGCCTTGTTTATATGGAGCTCTTGAGCGGACTTGAACCGCTGACCTCACCCTTACCAAGGGTGTGCTCTACCAACTGAGCTACAAGAGCGAAACACTTTGTGCAAAATCCGGCAAACTTGGAGCGGGTAGCGGGAATCGAACCCGCATCATCAGCTTGGAAGGCTGAGGTTCTACCACTAAACTATACCCGCGGAGCTTACGGCTCTCGCTAAAACTGGTGGAGGGAGAAGGATTCGAACCTTCGAAGCTCTCGCAACGGATTTACAGTCCGTCCCCTTTGACCGCTCGGGAATCCCTCCAGATGTGGCCGGCATTCTATTTGTCTGCCGTCCTAGTGTCAAGCGTTTTTTCAAATTTTTTCAATCAAATCTGAAACTTAGCTGCTTTGACACCGCTTCCAGCTCTACCACCTGAGTGGTGTTCCCTGTGAAGCGGGCGCCATTCTATCAAGCTATTCGCCAGTTGCAATACCCTGGCAGAAAATAATTTTATGTTTTAAGTCTTTGAAATCATTAGAAAGAGCCAGAAGCACCGTTTGATCCAGCAAACGCTCGCTTTCCGGAGCAACCTTGAGCCAGCGACCATCCACCCCAGGCAGCTGTCCTGCCACCGGCAAGGTGGCAATATCCAGACTCAGCAGGCGCTGACGCAGCGCATCCAACTGCTCCCGTCCCATCACACCCCCAACTACCAGGCACTCATCACGACGCTTGGGTGGTGCGGACACACCTGTTTCACGCAACAGACGGATTTCTTGCTGATTCCCCTTGTACAGCGACAACGGGGCGACTTCCTTGACCTTCAGCGGGGCTTCCTGCTGATGCCATACGTAATAAAAGACGTTGAGCACCAGTAACAGCAGAAACAACCAGCGCATAGGCACCTCAATCCAATGGGCAGGCCATTGCCAGGCCAACGAAAACCAGATCAGGCACGACACGCGCCTGTGGCAGGGCCTCCCTCACCAGCGGCGCATCACCGCCAGTGAGGAACACGGTAAATTCCTCACCCCATAGCACACGAGCCTGCTCAAGCTGGGTGGAGGCAAAGCCCTGGAGCATCAATACGCAACCGCGCTCTACCGCTTCGACAGTAGAGCGACCGGGTGACAAGCTGGCCAATGCGCGCTCCGCGGAGGCATCGTCATAGCGGATACGCCGGGTGTGAGTACGCAGTTGGCTACGCATCAATGGCATACCCGGGCAGATGTAACCTCCCAGATGCTCGCCGTCCGCGGACACATAGTCCGCTTTTGCCGCAGTACCCAGGTCAATCACAAGGCACGCGCCCTTGGCCAGGTGAAATGCACCCAGCGCTGCCAGCCAACGATCCATACCCAGACGCTGATAGTCGTCATAGCCATTGCGCACACCGGCCATTTCACGGACAGGGTGAGCAACTCGCGCCTGCACGGCAAATGCCTCAGCGATCACCGCGCAAAGCGCATCGGTTTCTTCTTCGCTGCGCACACTGACAATACGACAACCCGTAAGGTGAACTGAAGCAAGCGCAGCCACTTCGGCCACTAGCGCCTGGTCGGAATCGACGATCCCGCCACCTTCAATCACAGCATCGGCGACATGGATCACACGCCACTTTATGAAGCTGTTACCGCAATCGAGCTCAAGAATCATCACGCAACCTCAAACTGAGCTCACCACCACTGAAGCTCTTTTCCATCCCGTCCACCTCAAGGCGCAAACCACCCTGCCCGTCGACGCCAAGAACCACACCATCAATACGTGTAGTACCAGCAACCAGCGATACATTGCGGCCCTGCCACAAGTGCGCCTGCTCCCACTCCTCCTGGAATGCAGCAAAGCCGTAGCGGCGATGGCGCGCCAATTCGTGCTGCAACTGCTGGCTGAGCAGCGCTACCAAGTGATTACGATCTATGGCTGCCCCTACCTCACGCAGCATAGAGGTCCACTGCTGATCGACCTGCTCGTTTACCTGCATGTTTACATTGATACCAATGCCTAGCACTACATGACACACATCTGCAGGATCGCCCACCAATTCCAGGAGAATCCCGGTGATCTTATGCCCACGAACCAACACATCGTTAGGCCATTTAAGCCCGACATCCTTTACCCCGAACGCCTGCAAGGTGCGCATTACGGCCAACCCCACTACCAGGCTCAACCCCTCAAGCTGACGCATGCCGCCATCGACACGCAGCACCAGACTGTAATAGAGATTTTCTGCAAATGGGCTGACCCACTGCCGGCCGCGCCGACCTCGCCCGGCGCTCTGGCGCTCGGCCAGAACCAGGAATGGAGCCGCCTGCCCTTCACTGGCAAGGCGCAAGCCTTCGGCGTTGGTGGAATCGATGGTTTCGTGGATGAACATCGGCCACTGTTCACCTGCGGCAAACCCAGCGATTGCCTGCGCCTCAAGCAAAGCCAGTGGCGCGGCCAACTGGTAACCGCGCCCACGAACCTTGTGAATGGTGAGGTTCAGCTCACTTTCCAGATGCTGCAGCTGCTTCCAAACTGCGCTGCGACTCACCCCTAGGGCTGCCCCCAGAGCTTCTCCGGAATGGAACCGACCATCCTTGAGGAGATTCAACAACTTCAGCATGCCAGTCTCAACTTGGAATTAGGCAGGCATGATAGCCATGGGCTGTTGGCTTGCATAGGAAAAGGGCCTGCAGGATGGGCCGCGCATCGTAATCACATAGAGAGATACTGCCAGGCCCGGAATTTTCGGCCCACAAAGACAAAACCCCTACCTGCATGCGCAGATAGGGGTTTTGCGAAATGAATCTTGACGATGACCTACTCTCACATGGGGAAACCCCACACTACCATCGGCGATGCATCGTTTCACTACTGAGTTCGGGATGGGATCAGGTGGTTCCAATGCTCTATGGTCGTCAAGAAATTCTGTAGCCAGAATGTCCAGATGGACAGCCCAGCGAATCCGGATATGTAATATTTGTGGTCTTACGAATTTTCGGGTCTTTCGTCTTCACCACCGCAATCTGCGTCAGCAAATTGCTTGGGTGTTATATGGTCAAGCCTCACGGGCAATTAGTATTGGTTAGCTCAACGCCTCACAGCGCTTACACACCCAACCTATCAACGTCGTAGTCTTCGACGGCCCTTTAGGGGATTCAAGATCCCAGTGAGATCTCATCTTGAGGCAAGTTTCCCGCTTAGATGCTTTCAGCGGTTATCTCTTCCGAACATAGCTACCCGGCAATGCCACTGGCGTGACAACCGGAACACCAGAGGTTCGTCCACTCCGGTCCTCTCGTACTAGGAGCAGCCCCTCTCAAATCTCAAACGTCCACGGCAGATAGGGACCGAACTGTCTCACGACGTTCTAAACCCAGCTCGCGTACCACTTTAAATGGCGAACAGCCATACCCTTGGGACCGGCTTCAGCCCCAGGATGTGATGAGCCGACATCGAGGTGCCAAACACCGCCGTCGATATGAACTCTTGGGCGGTATCAGCCTGTTATCCCCGGAGTACCTTTTATCCGTTGAGCGATGGCCCTTCCATACAGAACCACCGGATCACTAAGACC
>NZ_CP169881.1:575000-895000 GCF_046523955.1 Pseudomonas sp. DCA-1 | reverse complement strand
AAACAAAACGGTCGCGCGCGCCTATCGCAGGCGTGACTGGCCCGAAACAAACGTAGGAGCGAGCGCAGCTCGCGATGCGCCGCGCGGGCGGCGCTCGATCTCACAGGCACTGCAAAGGTGGTGGCGGACACATCTCATAGCCAACGCCCTCTCAAAACAGCCCTCTCCCCCTACAACAGCAACAACCAAACCCCAAAAACAAAACGGGGAGACCTACCGGCCTCCCCGCTTCTATATAGCTACACCACCAGCCAATCACTCAGCCTTGAGGGTAACCCGGCCAAACGACTTCTTACCCGCCTGGCATACATGAGTAGCACCAAGGACAAACATGAAGTCCTTGTCGACCACGGCACCATCAACCTTCACCGCGCCGCCACTAAGCAAATCACGAGCCTGTGCCGAGTTCTTCACCAACCCGGCCCGGTTCAGCACGGCAGCGATCGGCAGCCCCTCTGTCGCAGCCACTTCGATCTCCGGCAAGTCCTCCGGCAGCTCACCTTCCTTCATACGGTTACCCGCAGCACGATGAGCATTGGCAGCCGCCTCTTCACCATGGAAGCGCGCAACGATTTCTTCTGCCAACTTGATCTTGATGTCACGCGGATTGGCACCGTTGGCAACGTCGGTACGGAACTGCTCGATTTCTTCCATCGAACGGAAGCTCAGCAACTCGAAGTAACGCCACATCAGGGTATCCGGGATAGACACCAGCTTGCTGTACATAACCCCCGGCGCCTCCTGGATGCCGACATAGTTACCCAGCGACTTGGACATCTTCTTCACGCCGTCGAGCCCCTCGAGCAGCGGCATGGTCACGATGTTCTGCGCTTCCTGACCATAGGCGCGCTGCAGCTCGCGCCCCATCAGCAGGTTGAACTTCTGGTCGGTACCACCCAGCTCCACATCCGCCTTCAGTGCCACCGAGTCATAGCCTTGTACCAACGGGTATAGGAACTCGTGGATGGCAATCGGCTGGTTGGTGGTATAACGCTTGTCGAAGTCATCACGCTCCAGCATGCGCGCCACAGTGTACTGCGACGCCAGGCGAATGAAGTCAGCGGGGGTCAGCTTGTCCATCCAGGTGGAGTTGAACGCGACTTCGGTCTTGGCCGGATCGAGAATCTTGAACACCTGCTGCTTGTAAGTCTCGGCGTTATCCAGCACCTGCTCACGCGTCAGCGGCGGGCGGGTGGCACTTTTGCCACTGGGGTCGCCGATCATGCCGGTGAAGTCACCGATCAGGAAGATGACCTGATGGCCCAGCTCCTGGAACTGACGCAGCTTGTTGATCAGTACCGTGTGACCAAGGTGCAAGTCAGGTGCAGTAGGGTCGAAGCCAGCCTTGATGCGCAGAGGCTGGCCGCGCTTGAGCTTCTCCACCAGTTCCGACTCGACCAGTACTTCTTCCGCACCGCGCTTTATAAGCGCCAGCTGCTCTTCAACCGACTTCATAGACAAACCCGCAAGGCTCAGATTCAGGGGGAGCCAACCATACAAGATCGGCCGTCAAATACAAGTTTCGCAAAGGAATGTGACCCGGGCACAGGCTTGCGGCGTCTACGCGCCCTTGCGTGAAAATGGATTTGGTTATATTTTATACAGTTATTTCATCTTCATCATGTCATTCATCTTTTCCATTTCACTTTTTTCAAAGTCACCTTGCCTATGACCAACGAACCGCCTAAAGCGCCCCCGCTTTATCCGAAAAGCCATCTGTTGGCCGCCAGCGGCATTGCCGCCCTGCTCAGCTTGGCTCTGCTAGTGTTTCCATCCAGCGAAGTGGAAGCCAAGAAAACCACCCTCAACCTCGAGCTGGAGAGCCCTGCCGAGCAGCTTAAAGGCGAGTCACGTGCTGCGCCGCTGGTGCAGGCAGAAGACGGGCAAACATCGCCTTTCGCCCAGATCGAAGACGCTGCCCCCGAGACTCAGAAGGCCGAACAGAAAGCCCCGGCCGCCGAACCTGCCAAAGCACCAGGCCACCGCGAGATCACCGTGGCCCGTGGCGATACACTGTCAACCCTGTTCGCCAAGGTTGGCCTGCCGGCCAATGCAGTGCATGACGTGCTGGCAAGTAACAAGCAGGCCAAGCAGTTCAGCCAGCTCAAGCACGGCCAAGTGCTGCAGTTCGAGCTCGACAAGGATGGCCAACTGGCCAGCCTGAGCAGCAAGGTCAGCAGCCTCGAAACCATTCACCTGACCAAGACCGCCAAGGGCTACACCTTCAATCGGGACATCATCAAGCCGGTGGTGCGTACCGCCTATGCCCACGGAGTGATCAAGAGTTCGCTGTCGGCATCAGCCCAGCGCGCCGGCCTGTCCCACAGCACGACCATGAGCCTGGCCCGCGTGCTGGGTTACGACATCGACTTCGCTCAGGACATTCGCCCGGGCGACGAATTCGACGTGGTCTATGAGCAGAAGGTGATGGACGGCAAGGTCGTCGGCACCGGCAATATCCTGTCCGCCCGCTTCACCAACCGCGGCAAGACCTACACCGCCGTGCGCTATACCAACAAGCAGGGCAACACGAGCTACTACACCGCCGACGGCAACAGCCTGCGCAAGGCCTTCATCCGCACCCCGGTCGACTTCGCCCGCATCAGCTCACGCTTTTCCGCCGGCCGCAAACACCCGATCCTGAACAAGATCCGCGCCCACAAGGGTGTCGACTACGCAGCTCCCCGCGGCACGCCGATCAAGGCAGCTGGTGACGGCCGTATCGAGCTGGCCGGTCGCCGAGGTGGCTACGGTAATACCGTGATTATCCAGCACGGTAACCGTTACAAGACGCTGTACGGCCACATGCAGGGCTTCGCCAAGGGCATCAAGACTGGCAGCACGGTCAAGCAGGGCCAGATCATTGGCTATATCGGCACCACTGGCCTGTCCACCGGACCGCACCTGCACTACGAGTTTCAGGTCAACGGTGTGCACGTCGACCCGCTGAGCCAGAAAGTGCCGATGGCCGACCCGATCGCCAGAAACGAGCGCCAGCGCTTCCTGCAGCAGAGCCAACCACTGATTGCCCGTATGGACCAGGAAAAGGCAACCATGCTCGCAGCGAACAAGCGCTAAGCCATGGCGCTCTATCTGGGGGTGATGTCAGGCACCAGCCTCGATGGCCTGGACATTGCCCTGATCGAACAAGGCGAGCAGCCTGAGCTGCTCGCCACCCATTACCTGCCAATGCCCGACGACTTGCGTCAGGAGCTGCTTGCCCTGTGCAGCAGCGGCCCTGACGAGATCGCACGTGCGGCATTGGCGGAAAACCGCTGGGCCAGCCTGGCAGGCGAAGGTATCCACCAGTTGCTGGCTCGCCTAGGCCTGAAGGCGGAAGCCATCCGCGCCATTGGCAGCCACGGTCAGACCATCCGCCATGAACCGGCACGTGGTTTTACTGTGCAGATCGGCAACCCGGCGTTGCTCGCCGAGCTTACCGGCATCAGCGTGGTCGCCGACTTCCGCCGCCGCGATGTGGCAGCCGGTGGCCAAGGTGCGCCGCTGGTGCCCGCCTTCCACGAAACCCTGTTCAACCACCTTGGCCAGCGACTGGCAATACTGAACGTGGGCGGCTTCAGCAACCTGAGCCTGATCGAACAGGATAAACCGGTGCACGGCTTCGACTGCGGTCCTGGTAACGTGCTGCTGGATGCCTGGATCGAGCGCAAACTTGGCCTGGCCTACGATAAGGATGGTGCCTGGGCGGCTTCGGGGGTGGTTCAAGCGGGCCTGCTCAGTGCATTGCTCCGCGACCCGTTCTTCGCCGGCAGCGGCCCGAAGAGCACCGGCCGCGAGGTATTCAACCTGCCCTGGCTGGATGCCCACCTGGCCCGCCTACCCGTTTACCGCGACGAAGACGTACAGGCGACACTGTTGGAGCTGACCGCTCGAAGCATCATCGACTCGTTGAGCAACGCCCAGCAAGGCACCGAGGCGCTTCTTGTATGTGGTGGCGGCGCACGTAACGGAGCGCTGATGGCCCGCCTCGGTCAGTTGCTACCCGACGCCCATGTCGCCAGCACTGGTGCCCATGGCGTGGACCCGGACTGGGTCGAGGCCATGGCCTTTGCCTGGTTGGCCCATTGCTGTCTGGAAGGCATCGCTGCCAACCGCCCCACCGTTACTGCCGCCAAAGGGTTGCGCATACTGGGCGCGATCTACCCGGCATGACTGCTTCGCCAGAAATCAAAACGCCGCGCAATTGCGCGGCGTTTTGCTTTCTGGCGAAGCCTTAGATCGAGAACGACGAGCCGCAACCGCAGGTGGTGGCGGCATTCGGATTCTTGATCACGAAACGCGAACCTTCCAGGCCTTCCTGGTAGTCCACTTCGGCGCCGGCCAGGTACTGGAAGCTCATCGGGTCGACCACCAGGGAAACGCCCTCGCGCTCGACGATGGTGTCATCTTCGGCCACATCCTCATCAAACGTAAAGCCATACTGGAAGCCCGAGCAACCACCACCGGTCACGAACACCCGCAGTTTCAGACGTTCATTGCCTTCCTCATTGACCAGGTTTTTCACCTTCTGGGCTGCCCCATGGGTGAACTCCAGGCCGGTAGGGGTGAAGGTTTCGACACTCATGTTGATTCTCCCGGCGCGGTAGCCGCCATAAAACTCGATGACGCGCATTATCCGCTTTCCCGAGAAAATCGGTCAAGAATTGTGCGGCTTTAGTCGCGACATACAAAAAGGCCCGCACGACGCGGGCCTTTTCGAACGCTGGCTGCTTACGGCAGCAAGCCGGCATGGGACAGGCCCATGCGCTCATCCAGGCCGAACAGAATGTTGAGGTTCTGTACCGCCTGGCCGGAGGCGCCCTTGACCAGGTTGTCGATCACCGACAGCACCACCACCAGGTCACCACCCTGCGGGCGATGAACCGCAATGCGACAAACGTTGGCGCCGCGCACGCTGCGGGTTTCCGGGTGGCTGCCAGCTGGCATCACGTCGACGAACGGTTCGTCGGCGTAGCGCTTCTCGTACAGGGCCTGCAGGTCGACCGAGGTATCGACCACATTCGCGTACAGGGTGGCATGGATGCCGCGGATCATTGGCGTCAGATGCGGCACGAAAGTCAGCCCGATGTCCTTGCCCGCGGCCAGGCGCAAGCCCTGGCTGATCTCCGGCAGGTGGCGATGACCCTTTACCGCGTATGCTTTCATGCTTTCGCCGGCTTCGCAGAACAGCGAGCCCACAGCCGCACCGCGGCCTGCACCGCTGACGCCCGACTTGCAGTCGGCGATCAGGCGCGATGGGTCAGCCAGCCCTGCTTCCAGCAGCGGCAGGAAGCCCAGCTGGGTGGCGGTCGGATAGCAACCCGGCACAGCGATCAGGCGTGCCTGGCGGATCTTCTCGCGGTTGACTTCAGGCAGGCCATACACAGCGTCCTTGAGCAGCTCTGGCGCGCCATGCGGCTGACCGTACCACTTGCCCCACTCGGCGGCATCCTGCAGGCGGAAGTCGGCCGACAGGTCGATCACCTTGGTGCCGGCCGCCAACAGCTCACCAGCCAGGGCGTGGGCAACACCATGCGGCGTGGCGAAGAACACCACATCGCAGGCGGCCAGAGCCTTGCTGTCCGGCACGCTGAACGCCAACCCGTCATAATGGCCGCGCAGGTTCGGGTACATGTCCGCCACCGCCACGCCCGCCTCGGAGCGCGAAGTGATGACCGCCACTTCGGCCTGTGGATGCTGTGCCAGCAGACGCAACAGTTCGACGCCGGTGTAACCCGTGCCGCCGACGATACCGACCTTGATCATAACGCTTGCCCCTTATCAACGAGCCGTCTGGAAAGCGCACGATAATAGGGGCGTGGGGCGCCTGTAACAACTCTTCGGGTGACCCTTCGGGCGCTTGACCACTACTATCTGACGACCGTGATTACCTGAAGGAACTCCCTCCATGCTTTACCTATGGATCAAAGCGCTGCATATCGTCAGCGTGGTCTGCTGGTTCGCCGGCCTGTTCTACCTGCCCAGGCTGTTCGTCTACCACGCCCAGAGCCAGGACAGCATCAGCCAGGAACGCTTCGTGACCATGGAGCGCAAGCTATATCGCGGAATCATGAACCCGGCGATGATCGCCACCTACGTCTTTGGCGCCTGGATGCTGTACCTCAATCCCGGCTGGCTGAGCCAGGGGTGGCTGCATGCCAAGCTCACCCTGGTCATCCTGCTGACCGGCTACCATCACGTGTGCGGCGCCCAGCGCAAACGCTTCGCCAATGGCACCAACACCCGCAGCCACGTCTACTATCGCTGGTTCAACGAAGTGCCCGTGCTGATCCTGCTGGGTATCGTCATTCTGGTGGTGGTGAAACCGTTCTGACATAGCCACCCGCTCAAGGAGCCTTGCCATGTCGCTACCTGCCTCGCTCGAGCAACGCCTGCGGCTGCCCGTGGTTGCCGCGCCGATGTTCCTCATCTCCAACCCCCAACTGGTGCTGGCCTGCTGCGCCAGCGGCGTGGTTGGCAGTTTCCCGGCCCTGAACCAACGCGACAGCGCTGGCTTCAAGGCCTGGTTGGAAGAGATCGAGGCTGGCCTGGCTGACCTGCAGGCGCCAGCGCCCTATGCCGTCAACCTGATCGTCCACCCGACCAACCCGCGCCTGCAGGCCGACTTGGCATTGTGCGTCGAACACCGTGTCCCGATCGTCATCACCAGCCTCGGGGCGGTAAAGGAAGTGGTCGATGCCGTGCACGGTTACGGCGGCCTGGTCCTCCACGATGTCACCACCCGCCGGCATGCCGAGAAAGCAGCCGAAGCCGGTGTCGATGGCCTTATCGCTGTCGCCGCAGGCGCAGGCGGCCATGCCGGCACCTGGAGCCCGTTCGCCCTGGCCGCAGAAATTCGCCAGTTCTTCGACAAGACCCTGTTGCTGGCTGCATCAACCACGGCCACGAAATCCTGGCCGCACAACTGCTGGGGGCGGACTTGGCGTACATGGGCACGCGCTTCATCGCTACCACAGAAAGCCAGGCTCAGGGCGCCTACAAACAGATGCTGCTGGATGCCCATGCCGCCGACATCATCCACACCCCAGTGGTGTCCGGCATCCCAGCCAGCTTCCTGCGCCAGAGCCTGGAGCAGGCCGGCTACGACATGAACGCCCTCAAGGGGGGGCAGGTGCAAGGCAAGCTCAAGCCAATCGATGACGAAGCCAAGGCCTGGAAGACCGTATGGTCAGCGGGCCAGGGCGTCGGAGCCATCCATGACCTGCCCAGCGCCAGCGCATTGATCGAGCGCCTGCATGGCGAGTACCGACAAGCCCTGGAACGCTGCCAGGTTTTGCGCGCCAGCACCTTGTAGCAAAAGGCAACACCTTGCACGGGCAAGTTGTACACTAGGCGCCCTCTTCCGCCCCCAGGAGCCTTGCATGACCCGTTACGCCATGATCACTGGTGCTTCCAGCGGCCTGGGCCTGGCCTTGGCGGAAGCGCTGGCACGGCGCGGGCGCAATCTGATCCTGGTGGCACGCCAACGAGAAACGCTGGAGCCTGTCGCCATGGAGCTGACCCAGCGTTTTGGTGTCGAGGTGCTGTTCCGCGCCTGCGACCTCAGTCAGCCGTTGCGCCTTTCAGGCTTCGTGCTAGAGCTGGAAGAAGGTGAGCGGCGTATCGATTTGCTGGTCAACTGCGCGGGCTTGCGCACCTATGGGCCGTTCCTGGCCCATGAATGGGCCGACGAACAAGACCTGCTGGAGGTCAACGTGCTGGCCCTGAGCCGCCTGTGCCACGCCATCGGTAACCTGATGGCTGTGCAGGGTGGCGGGCAGATTCTCAACGTCGCCGGCCTGGCCGGGGTGGCGCCTGGCCCATGGATGGCCGCCTATGCCGCCAGCAAGGCCTACGTTTTGAGCTTTTCCCAGGCCCTGCGCGAAGAACTGAAACGCACCGGCATCAAGGTCTCGGTACTGTGCCCTGGCCCAGTACGCTCCGCACGCAGGCGCATTGCGCGGCTCGATGGCAAGCCGCGCTGTCTCAGCCCAGAGGAAGTGGCGCTGTACACCGTGCGGGCACTGGACAAGAACCGCGCGCTGATCATGCCCGGTCGGCGCAACCGCTGGCTGGCGTTCGCCCCGCGGCTGCTGCCGCGCTGGCTGGTGCGCAAGCTGGCCGGGGCCATCCACCGCCGCTATTGCCCCTTAGGCATGGAATAGCCACTGGGCGAGCGGCGCCCGGCTGAGTAAACTCGGCCCGACCCTCACCATGGAGCAAGTGCTGTGGACGATCTATTCCTCAAAATCATCAACCGGGAAATCCCGGCAGATATCATCTATGAAGACGACCAGATCCTGGCCTTCAAGGACATTGCACCCGCGGCACCGGTACATTTTCTGGTCATCCCGAAAAAGCACATTCGCACCCTCAATGACCTGACCGAAGAAGACAAGGCCCTGGCTGGCCACATCCTGTTCACCGCCCAGCGCCTGGCTGTCGAACAAGGCTGCGAGGAAGGTTTCCGCGTGGTCATGAACTGCAACCCCAAAGGCGGCCAGACCGTCTACCACATCCATATGCACGTGCTTGGCCAGCGCCAGATGAACTGGCCACCGGGCTGACCCACGGCAAGCGACCCCGCCGCTATTGCGGTAAACTGTCGGGCACATTCTTGCGGAGGTGCCCGATGGCTACCGAACGTCACTACTCGCCGCTCGACCGCTTGTTGCTGCAGGCCGATACTGCCATGCGCACCTTGCTGCCATTCAGCGGCCAACCCGCCCGGCCATCGCCGGCCATCGTCCAGCCAGACGCTGACCTGGACGAGCAACAGGCCCGTCATATTGCCGGGCTGATGCGCATCAACCATACCGGTGAAGTCTGCGCCCAGGCGTTGTACCAAGGCCAGGCCCTGACCGCCAAGTTGCCGGAAGTGCGCAAGGCCATGGAGCATGCCGCTGAGGAAGAAATCGACCACCTGGCCTGGTGCGAACAGCGCATTCGCCAGCTGAACAGCCACCCGAGCGTGCTCAACCCGCTGTTCTACGGCATGTCGTTTGGCATCGGCGCACTGGCCGGGCTGGTCAGCGACAAGGTCAGCCTGGGCTTCGTCGCCGCTACCGAACATCAGGTGTGCAAGCACCTCGACGAGCACCTGGAGCAGCTCCCGCACGAAGATGAAAAATCCCGGGCCATTCTCGAGCAAATGCGCATCGACGAAGAGCAGCACGCCGAGTCCGCACTGGAGGCCGGTGGTTATCGCTTCCCGGCCCCCGTCCGCTTTGGCATGAGCTTGCTGGCCAAGGTCATGACCAAAAGCACATACCGCATCTGAAGGCATCACCATGACGGATCGATTCGACGCCAAGGACCTGGCGCGCGCCGTGCAAGCAGGCATTCTCCAACCAGGCCAGGACCAAAGCCTGTTGGCATTCCTGCGCCAGCAGCCCGCACCACGTGGCAGCTTTCAGCTGGCCCATGTTGCCTTCTACTTTGGCGCCATGCTGATCATGGCGGCAATGGGCTGGTTGCTCACCGAGGCCTGGATGAGCATCGGTGACAGCGCGCTGTTGATCATCGCCAGCCTCTATATCCTGCTGATCACCTTGTTCGCCCTCAATCTGCAACGCCGCGCCCAGCCCGTCGCCGCTGGCGTGCTGGCAGCAGTAGCAGTCAGCATCGTGCCGCTGGCGGTATTCGCTATCGAACGCATGGTCGGTTGGTGGCCACTGGACGATGCGCAGGCCGACTACCACCAGTACTACACCTACGTGCAGGGTGGCTGGCTGGCGATGGAAGCAGCCACGGTGCTTGCCGGGCTGATAATGCTTCGGCTGATCCCCTACCCGTTCGTTGTCATGCCAATCGCCGTGGCCTTGTGGTTCATGTCGATGGACCTTAGCGAGTGGTTCTTCGGCTCCCCGTTCAGTTGGGAGCAGCGTCGCCAGGTATCCCTGTGGTTTGGGCTGGGCTTGCTGGTGGTTTTCCTCGTGATAGACGGCCGCACGCGTGAGGACTACGCCCGTTGGGGTTACCTCGCCGGGCTGGCAGCATTCTGGGGCGGGTTGACGCTGCTGGACAGCGGCAGTGAGTTGGGCAAGGCCCTGTACTGCCTGATCAACATTGCGCTGATGGGCATGGCGGTACTGCTGCGCCGGCCGGTTTTCATGGTGTTTGGTGCACTGGGGGTGGCGGCATATCTGGGATATCTGTCGTACGAGGTATTTGCCCAGTCGTTGCTGTTCCCGGTAGTGCTGACCATGATCGGGCTGGGGGTTATCTGGCTTGGCCTGGTTTACCAAAAGCGCCGGGAGCGGTTGAGCCAGGCGCTAAGAAGCAATCTTCCGCAATGGTTGCGAATGGCCCTTCCGGCGCTGCGCAACTGAAGGTCGGCCGGGCAGTATGTGGGAGCGGCTTCACCCGCTCCCTCAGGGGCTGCAAAGCGGCGCCGGAATCTCAGCCTTAACCCAGCTCTACGATTTCATACCCATGGGTAATCTCAACCCCGGCACGCTCAAGCATGATCGAAGCCGAGCAGTACTTTTCCGCCGACAGCTCCACCGCCCGCTTGACCTGCGCTTCTTTCAGCCCACGCCCTTTAACCACGAAGTTCATGTGAATCTTGGTGAACACCTTGGGGTCTTCGCTGGCACGCTCCGCTTCAAGAAATGCCTCACAGCTTTCCACTGCCTGGCGCGACTTCTTCAGAATGCTCACCACGTCAAAGCTGCTGCAACCACCCAGGCCCAGCAACAGCATTTCCATCGGTCGCACGCCCAGGTTGCGGCCGCCGGCCTCGGGCGGGCCGTCCATCACGACGACATGGCCGCTCCCCGATTCGCCGAGGAACATTGCCTCACCGGCCCACTGGATACGTGCCTTCATCTACCCGGACTCCTGATTTTCGGAAAAGGGTGTCAGCTTAGACCTTGTGCGGCTGTGGGAAAAGCACGAGATGTGTCGGTTTAGTACCGAAACATCCTGTAGTGTCTGATAAGCTGGCGCCAAATGACTGGCGCCCTCCGTCAGCCAACCTCTATAAAAAGCTTATGCGTCATATCGAACAGGATTTCGTGATGGTTGCCTCCGCCCTACCCGCCAAGATAAAGAACATCGACAAGCTGCTGGTGCACTGCCAGCGCCGCCGCTACACCGCCAAAAGCAATATCATCTGCGCCGGCGACCGGGCCGAGACACTGTCGTTCATCATCAAGGGTTCGGTCACCATCCTCATCGAGGACGATGACGGCCATGAAATGATCATCGCCTACCTCAACAATGGCGATTTCTTTGGCGAGCTAGGCCTGTTCGAGCCCGTTGATGGCGAGCAGCAGCGCAGTGCCTGGGTACGCGCCAAGACCGAATGCGAAGTGGCCGAAATCAGCTACGAAAAGTTTCGCGAACTGGCGCGCCAGGACCCTGAAATCCTCTACGCCCTGGGCAGTCAAATGGCCCAGCGCCTGCGCAACACTACGCGCAAGGTTGGCGATTTGGCATTTTTCGACGTGACCGGGCGAGTTGCACGTTGCCTGCTGGAGCTGTGCAAGCAGCCCGACGCCATGACCCACCCCGATGGCATGCAGATCAAGATTACCCGTCAGGAAATCGGCCGAATCGTCGGTTGCTCCCGGGAAATGGTCGGCCGCGTTCTAAAGGATTTGGAGGAACGCAGCCTGGTGCAGGTCAAGGGTAAGACCATGGTGGTCTACGGTACCCGCTAGTCCTTGGGCAACTCGGCCAGTACCTTGGCGTAGGCCTGCGAAAGGCGCTCGAACCAGGGTGCTGCCGGCGCTACTTCGTGCAAGGCGATGTGCGCATCAGCGCGACAGCGTTGCTCCAGCTCGCAGCACTCGTTGAAGCGGTTGACCGCCGCCACCATCGACTCGCGCTCGTTGTCCAGCAGCAGGGCACCGTGCACCAGCACCACCGGGCGCTTGCCACCCAGGCCCTGACGCCAGCGCTGGGCGGTACCCACCAGTTTGCGGCCATTGAGGTTGACGTTGTAGCGGCCATCGCAGAAGGCCCCGTCAATTTCCCCGACTGACGCTACCCCTCCCCACTCGCGCAGCACATCGCACAGCGGCAGACACAGGCGCTCGTAGGCATTTTCGATACGGCCGTGGTCACCTTCACTGCGCGGCGCGGCGTAGACCAGTGCAACGTTCACTGTCGAGTGCGACTGAGGCACCGGCTCACCGCCGGTTTCTCGCAGCAGCACCGGCCAGCCAGCAATAGCCAATTCCGCGCAGGCGACCTCGAAGTTGCCCAGCCGGCTCATGCGCCGAGGCATGACCAGCGCGTGGTCGGTCGGGCGCCAGAACAGCACGCCACTGTCACGCTCGCCACGGCAGACGGCGGCCAGCAATTCCTGTTCGGCGTGCAGGCCTTGTTCGACGCTCAGGGCCAAGGGTTGATCGGTCATTGATCCACCTATTTTGTTGTTTTCACCGGCCTCTTCGCGGGTAAACCCGCTCCCACAACAGGGCGCGTACCCGTGTAGGGGCGGGCTTGCCCGCGAAGAGGCCATTACAGGTACAAAAAAGCCGGCAAAAACGCCGGCTTCATTTAATCAGTCCAGTTGCTGAACAGTCTTCTTCACCTGCTCGGGGAAGAACAGCCGCTGTAATTCCAGGCCAGGCTGCTCGGCGCGCATGAACGCCTCACCCACCAGGAACGAGTAAACCTCGTTGATTGCCATCAGCTCCACATCGGCCCGGTTGAGAATACCGCTTTCGGTAATCGCCAGACGGTCACGCGGAATGCGCGGCAACAGGTCGAGGGTGGTTTCCAGGCTGACCTCAAAAGTATGCAGGTTGCGGTTGTTCACCCCCACCAGCGGTGTATCCAGGGTTTTCAGCGCGCGCTCCAGTTCATCGCCATCGTGCACTTCTACCAACACGTCGAGGCCGACGTCCTTGGCAGTGGCGGCCAGCTCAGCCATCTTCACGTCATCCAGCGCCGACACGATCAGCAGTACGCAGTCTGCCCCCAGGGCCCGGGCTTCAACGATCTGGTAAGGGTCGACCATGAAGTCCTTACGGATCACCGGCAGCGAAACAGCTGCGCGGGCCTGCTGCAAGTACTCATCGGCCCCCTGGAAATAATCGACATCGGTCAGCACCGACAGGCAGGTGGCCCCGCCCTTCTCGTAGCTGACCGCGATTTCCGCCGGCACGAAGTGCTCACGGATCACGCCCTTGCTTGGCGAAGCCTTCTTGATTTCGGCAATCACCGCTGGCTGCTTGCGTTTGGCCTGCTCGATCAGCGCGTTGGCGAAGCCTCGCGGGGTGTCGGCGGCCTTGGCCAGGCCTTCCAGTTCGGCGAAGCTGACGCGTGCACTACGCTCGGCCACTTCTTGAAACTTGCGGGCAATGATCCTTTCCAGCACCGTCGGCACACTCATGCTTCGTTCTCCACCTTGAATACTGCAGTAAAGGCGCCCAATTCCTGCAGCTTCTCCCAGGCCAGGCCGGTGTGCAGTACATCATGGGCCAGTTCTACACCGGCTTTCAGGCTCATGGCATGGTCAGCGGCATACAGCGCCGCGCCAGCATTAAGCACGATCATTTCGGCGGCCTTCTGGCCGTTCTCGGTCTTGCGCCGGCCCAGCGCATCGCGGATCAACTCCAGCGAAGCCTGCGGGCTCTCGACAGCCAGGCCATGAAGGCTCTGACTCTTAATGCCGAGGTCTTCCGGCTCGACCCAATATTCAGTAATTTCGTCGTTTTTCAGTTCGGCGACAAAGGTGGGTGCGGCCAGGCTGAACTCGTCCAGGCCATCCTTCGAGTGCACTACCAGCACATGCTTGCTACCCAGACGCTGCAGCACCTCAGCCAGCGGGCGGCAAAGGGCTTGCGCGAACACACCGACCACCTGGTGCTTCACTCCGGCCGGATTCGTAAGCGGGCCGAGCATATTGAACAGGGTGCGCAACCCCAGTTCTCGACGCGGGCCTGCGGCGTGCTTCATGGCCGAGTGGTGACTTTGCGCAAACATGAAACCGATGCCCAGGCTGTCGATGCAGCGCGCCACTTGAGTTGGCGTCAGGTTCAGGTAGATGCCGGCAGCTTCCAGCAAGTCGGCACTGCCGCTCTTGCCCGATACCGCACGGTTACCGTGCTTGGCCACCGGGCAGCCCGCCGCCGCCAGGACGAAGGACGAAGCGGTGGAGACGTTGAAGATGTTGGCGCCATCACCGCCGGTACCGACAATATCGACGACACCATCAAGGCTTTGCAGCTCGACCTTTTCGGCCAGCTCACGCATCACCGACACCGCGCCGACGATTTCGTCGATGCTTTCGCTTTTCATGCGCATGCCCATCAGGAAGGCACCTATCTGCGCCTCGCTGCACTGACCGGTCATGATCTGGCGCATGACCTGACGCATTTCGTCGGTAGTAAGGTCCAGCTGGCCGACGATACGGCTCAACGCACTCTTGATATCCATGTTCGATCCTTAACGGCGGCCGCCGGTCTGCTTGAGGAAATTGGCGAACAGTTCATGGCCCTGCTCGGTCAGGATCGACTCAGGGTGGAATTGCACCCCTTCGATATTCAGCGTCTTGTGGCGCAGGCCCATGATCTCATCGACCGAACCGTCAGCATGGGAGGTCCAGGCGGTAACTTCCAGGCAGTCGGGCAAGGTTTCACGCTTTACCACCAGCGAGTGGTAACGGGTCACGGTCAGCGGGTTGTTAAGGCTGGCGAACACGCCCAGGTCGCGGTGATATACCGGGCTGGTCTTGCCGTGCATGACCTGGCGTGCACGTACAACGTCGCCGCCAAAAGCCTGCCCGATTGACTGGTGGCCCAGGCATACGCCGAGGATTGGCAACTTGCCAGCAAAGTACAGGATGGCCTCGATGGACACGCCCGCTTCGCTTGGGGTGCACGGCCCCGGGGATACGACGATGCGCTCAGGGTTGAGGGCCTCGATCTGGGCGATTGTCATTTCGTCATTGCGAATGACCTTGACCTCGGCACCCAGCTCGCCAAGGTACTGAACGACGTTGTAAGTGAATGAGTCGTAATTGTCGATCATCAGTAACATGGTGTTAAACCTCTTGAATCTACTGACTTCATGATTCGAACCTTCCTGCACCAGCCACAGGCGCGGCTTTGCCACAACGGGCGGTAAACGAGAAGGCAAACGGGGACGGGCCGGGCGGGCCGGCAGGAGATAAAGTCAGGCGCGCCAACGCCAACGGGCGTGGGCCTTGATTACGCGCATCAAGAGTTTGCTGACGATCAACACAGGATAGGTCTCGCTCATACGTCCCGGCACAGTAGCCTACCGGGGCGACGGGCGCAATATGCCTGTAAACACGGGGAAACGAATGGACTTGGGAGGGAAGCACTACGATTTGCTAAGGTCGATGGGGTTGTCCTTATAAAAACAAAGAAAAGGATGTTCCCTGATGCGAAAAGCCCCGTTATTGCGCTTTACCCTCGCTTCACTGGCCTTGGCCTGCAGCCAGGCGTTAGCAGGCCCTTCGCCCTATTCCACCCTTGTCGTGTTTGGCGACAGCCTCGCCGATGCGGGGCAGTTTCCCGACCTGGGCGGCGGTACCCCAGGCGCGCGTTTCACCAACCGCGATGCCGACGGCAACTTTGCCCCAGTGTCACCGATGATCCTCGGTAGCCGCCTGGGGGTCGCGCCAGGCGACCTGAACCCGTCGACATCAATAGGCATCAGCCCCGATGGTAATAACTGGGCAGTCGGCGGGTACACCACCCAGCAGATCCTGGACTCGATCACGACAACGTCCGAGACCGTCATCCCACCTGGAAACCCCAATGCCGGGTTGGTGCTGCGCGAGCGCCCCGGCTACCTGGCCAACGGGCTGCGCGCCGACCCAAATGCCTTGTACTATCTGACAGGCGGCGGTAACGACTTCCTGCAGGGCCTGGTGAATAGCCCGGCCGACGCCGTAGCCGCCGGCGCCCGCCTGGCTGCCAGCGCCCAAGCGCTTCAGCAAGGAGGTGCGCGCTACATCATGGTCTGGCTACTGCCTGACCTCGGCCAAACACCCAATTTCAGCGGCACGCCACAGCAAAACCCACTGTCACTGCTCTCCGCTGCGTTCAACCAGTCATTGATCAGCCAGTTGGGGCAGATCGATGCCCAGATCATTCCACTGAACATCCCTACGCTGTTGAGCGAGGCGTTGGCCAGCCCCAGCCAGTTCGGCCTGGCCAGCGACCAGAACCTTGTCGGCACCTGCTACAGCGGAGACAGTTGCGTGGAAAACCCGGTGTACGGGATCAACGGTACAACGCCAGACCCGACCAAACTGCTGTTCAACGACTCGGTACACCCGACCATCGCGGGCCAACAACTGATTGCCGATTACGCCTACTCGATCCTCGCTGCCCCTTGGGAACTGACCCTGCTACCGGAAATGGCCCACGCCAGTCTGCGGGCTCACCAGGATGAGTTGCGCAATCAGTGGCAGACGCCTTGGCAAGCAGTTGGCCAATGGCAAGCCTTTGTCGCCAGCGGCGCTCAGGACCTGGACTTCGACGGCCAGCACAGCGCGGCCAGCGGTGACGGTCGCGGCTACAACCTGACCTTTGGCGGCAGCTATCGCCTGAACGACGCCTGGCGCCTGGGCCTGGCCGGCGGTGCGTACCGGCAGAAGCTGGAAGCTGGCGAACAGGACTCGGACTACAAGCTGAACAGCTATATGGCCAGTGCCTTTGCCCAATACCGCCAGGACCGCTGGTGGGCCGACGCAGCGCTGACCGCCGGGCACCTGGACTACAGCGATCTCAAGCGTACCTTCGCCCTGGGCGTGAATGACCGCAGTGAGAAGGGCGACACCGACGGCGAAGCCTGGGCATTGTCCGGGCGGCTGGGCTACAACCTGGCGGCCGACACCAGCAACTGGCAGTTGGCACCTTTCATCAGTGCCGACTATGCGCGGGTGAAGGTGGATGGCTACGACGAGAAGAGCGGGCGCTCGACGGCGCTTGCCTTCGATGACCAGGAGCGCACTTCACGCCGCCTGGGCGTGGGGCTGCTGGGCAGTGTGCAGGTACTGCCAGGTACCCGGCTTTTCGCCGAGGTGGCACAGGAGCATGAGTTCGAGGACGACGAGCAGGATGTGACGATGCACCTGACCAGCTTGCCGGCAAATGACTTCACCCTGACCGGGTATACACCGCACAGCGACCTGACCCGGGCGAGCCTGGGAGTAAGCCATGAACTGGTGGCGGGGGTGCATTTGCGCGGGAACTACAACTGGCGCAAAAGTGATGAGTTGACGCAGCAGGGCATTAGCCTGGGGGTTAGTGTGGACTTCTAAATTGCTGGGGCCGCTTTGCGGCCCCAGGCAAATTATTTGGCCGAAGTCTGCTCGGCCAACGCCACCGCACGGAACATCGCCCGGCGCTTGTTGATGGTTTCTTCCCATTCCAGCGCCGGCACCGAGTCGGCAACGATGCCGCCACCGGCCTGCACATGCAGCTCGCCGTCCTTGATCACTGCAGTACGAATGGCAATTGCGGTATCCATATTGCCGTTCCAGGCAAAATACCCGACTGCACCGCCGTAAACCCCACGCTTGACAGGTTCCAGCTCGTCGATGATTTCCATCGCGCGGATCTTCGGCGCTCCCGACAAGGTGCCAGCCGGCAGAATCGCCCGCAGTGCATCCATCGCCGTGAGGCCTTCACGCAACTGGCCAGTAACGTTGGAGACAATGTGCATCACGTTGGAGTAACGCTCGATCACCATCTTCTCGGTCAGGCGCACACTGCCGGTCGAAGACACACGGCCCACATCGTTGCGGCCCAGATCGATCAGCATCAGGTGCTCGGCAATTTCCTTGTCGTCCGACAGCAGGTCGTCTTCCAGCGCACGGTCGGCCTCCTCGGTCGCACCACGCGGGCGGGTACCGGCAATCGGGCGCACGGTGACCAGGTTGTCCTCGACACGTACCAACACCTCGGGCGAGCTGCCGACCACATGGAAGTCACCGAAGTTGAAGAAGTACATGTACGGCGTCGGGTTGAAACAGCGTAGCGCGCGGTACAGGTCGATAGGCGCAGCCTTGAAGTCGATCGACATGCGCTGCGATGGCACCACCTGCATACAGTCCCCGGCCAGGATGTATTCCTTGATACGACCGACGGCGTTTTCGTAATCCTCGCGGGTGTAGCTGGAGCGGAATTCCGGCTCGGCTGCCTGCGGGCCGCTCAGGTCCAGACCGCGGCGCGGGGTGATTGGCTGACGCAAGGTTTCCAGCAAGCCTTGCAGGCGTGCCTGGCCCTGTTCGAAAGCCTGATTTTCAGCTGGGTCGACCAACACAATGGCGTGCATCTTGCCCGCCAGGTTGTCGAACACCACCACCGCGTCGGACACCATCAGCAGGATATCGGGTACGCCCAGCGGGTCCGGATTGGGGCTGGCGCCCAGGCGTTTTTCCACATAGCGCACGCAATCGTAGCCAAAGTAGCCGACCAGCCCGCCATTGAAGCGCGGCAGGCCGGGGATATCGGCAACTTTGTAGCGGTCCTTGAAGGTTTCAACGAATGCCAGCGGGTCTTCGACCTCACAGCTTTCCACCTCGACGCCATCCTGGAGGATGCTGACATGGTAGCCATGCACACGCATCACCGTACGCGATGGCAAGCCGATCATCGAGTAACGGCCCCACTTCTCGCCGCCCTGCACCGATTCGAGCAGGTACGAGTTGGGCCGGTCAGCCAGTTTCAGGTAGATCGACAGCGGCGTGTCGAAGTCGGCCAAGGTTTCACAGGCCAAGGGAATACGGTTGTAGCCGGCAGCAGCCAGGCGCAGGAATTCTTCGTGGTTCATGAGTAGTCTCGTGGCAAGCAGCAATAGGTCAGGCAAACGGACGGGCCGGCACACGCCGGCAGGCTGAAGTCAGGCGCGCCAACGCCAACGGGCCAAGGCCTTGATGACTTTCATCCAGAATTTGCCAGTAACCGCCACGGTGGACTCTCTGTCTTGTGAGGCTTGAAGGTCCGCCAACGTTATCCCAGTGGCCGGGTCTGCGCAACCGGGCAGCAATGCCCGCAAGTCGTCGATTACCAGGCTGGGGGATTCATCGTCGATCGGCCTGCCATGGTTATAGCCGTAGGTCAGGCCCACGCATTGCACGCCAGCCGCCTTGGCCGCCTGCACGTCACTGCGAGAATCACCCACAAACAGGGATTGTTGCGGGGTAACACCGGCCATCTGCATGACGAACAGCAACGCCGCCGGGTCGGGCTTTTTCTGCGGCAAGGTGTCGCCACCAATGATCCAGCGGAAGAAATTGCCGATCTTCATCTGGTCCAGCAGCGGGCCAACGAAGCGCTCAGGCTTGTTGGTAATCAGCGCCATCTCCACGCCCTGCTTGCGCAGCCAGCGCAGGGTGTCCCGTACGCCGGGGTAGACCACGGTCAGATCATGGCTTTCGGCATAAGCGTCCATGAACAGCGCCAGCGCCTGTTCTGCCAGCGCATCGTCCACTTCGGCATGGTCGATGCCACCCGCCAACGCGCGGCGCACCAGCACCTGGGCGCCATTGCCAACCCAGTGGCGCACCGCCTCAAGGCCAGCAGGCGGGCGCCCCAGTTCGAGCAGCATGCGGTCCACAGCGGCGGCCAGGTCAGGCACGGAATCGATCAGGGTGCCGTCCAGATCGAACATTACCAGCCTGGGCAGCGTCCCCGGGAACAGCTGCTCGAAGCCGCTCATGGGCGGGCCAGAGCCAGTTCGGCGCGCATCTTGGCGATAACTTCCTGGTAGTCCGGGGCGTTGAAAATCGCCGAGCCGGCCACGAAGGTGTCGGCGCCAGCGGCAGCGATCTCGCGGATGTTGTTGACGTTCACGCCACCATCGATCTCCAGACGGATATCACGGCCACTGGCGTCGATCAGCGCACGCGCTTCGCGCAGCTTGTCGAGGGTGCCGGGGATGAACTTCTGCCCGCCGAAGCCTGGGTTGACGCTCATCAGCAGCACCATGTCGATCTTGTCCATCACGTATTTCAGGGCATCCAGGCTGGTGGCCGGGTTGAACACCAGGCCAGCCTTGCAGCCACCATCCTTGATCAGCTGAAGCGAACGGTCGATGTGCTGTGTGGCTTCAGGGTGGAAGGTGATGTAGGTGGCACCCGCTTCGATAAAGTCGCCAATGATGCGATCAACCGGGCTGACCATCAGGTGCACGTCGATCGGCGCAGTGACGCCGTACTTGCGCAGAGCGGTGCAAACCATAGGGCCGATGGTCAGGTTGGGGACATAGTGATTGTCCATGACATCGAAGTGGACGATGTCTGCACCCGCAGCCAATACCTTGTCGACGTCCTCACCCAGGCGGGCAAAATCGGCGGAGAGAATGGAGGGGGCAATAGCGTAGGGCTGCATGGCGCACCTGTTGGCAAAGTCACGGTGGCGCGCATTGTAACTCAGGGAAAGCGATCAAGGCTGATTGGTATCAATTGGTGTCGACCAGCGCAACCTGTGCCGGCCCCTTCGCAGCTTTAGCCGCGAAGAGCCCGGCACAGGCAAACCATCATCAGGTCGGCTGCTGGGTCCTCAGCTTCTCACTACGCCCACGCAACCATTCCAGGGTAAGCAGCAACACCACCGAGAACGCAATCAGCAAGGTCGCCGCCGCGGCAATGGTCGGGCTCAGGTTCTCGCGAATACCGCTGAACATCTGCCGCGGCAGGGTTGCCTGCTCCGGCCCGGCGAGGAACAGCGTCACCACCACCTCGTCAAACGAGGTGGCAAAGGCAAACAACGCTCCCGAGATGACACCGGGCGCGATCAGCGGCAGGGTCACCCGGCGGAAAGCCAGCAGAGGCGAAGCTCCCAGGCTGGCCGCCGCGCGCACCAGGTTGTAGTTGAAGCCCTGCAGCGTCGCCGACACGGTAATGATGACGAACGGCACACCCAGTACCGCATGCACCAGAATCAGCGAGATGAAGCTGTTGCCCATGCCCAGAGGGGCGAAGAACAGGTAACTGGCCACCCCGATGATCACTACCGGCACCACCATCGGCGAGATCACCAGCGCCATCACCAGCGACTTGCCGGGGAATTCGCCGCGGGTCAGGCCGATGGCCGCCAAGGTGCCGAACACCATGGCCAGCACCGTGGCCGCCGGGGCAACGATGATGCTGTTCTTCAACGCCCGCATCCACTCGGCCGAGCCGAAGAAGTCCTGATACCACTGCAGCGAGAAGCCCTGCAGCGGGTACACCAGGAAGCTGCCACTGTTGAATGACAGCGGCACGATCACCAGCACTGGCAAGATCAGGAACAGCAGGATCAAGCCACAGAGAATGCGCAGGCTGTAGTACCAGACCCGCTCCACGGGCGACATGTATGGGCTCAGCATGACAGGCTCCTCAGCTCAGGCGCAGGCGGCTGGCGCCGACCAGCCAGCTATAGATCAGGTACAACAGCACGGTCGCCAGCAGCAACAGCCCGCCCAGTGCGGTGGCCATGCCCCAGTTGATGCTGGTGTTGGTGTAGAAGGCGACGAAGTAGCTGACCATCTGGTCGTTGGGGCTACCCAGCAGCGCCGGGGTGATGTAGTAACCGATGGCCAGGATGAACACCAGCAGGCAACCGGCGCCAACACCGGCGTAGGTCTGCGGGAAGTACACCCGCCAGAAACTGGCGAACGGGTGGCAGCCCAGCGAGATTGCCGCACGCATGTAGCTCGGGGAAATCCCCTTCATCACGCTGTACAGCGGCAGGATCATGAACGGCAGCAGAATGTGCACCATCGAGATGTAGACGCCTGTGCGGTTGAACACCAGCTCAAGCGGCTGGTCGATGATGCCCATGGCCATCAGCGCGCCGTTGATCAGGCCGCCCGACTGCAGCAGCACGATCCAGGCCGCCACCCGCACCAGGATCGATGTCCAGAAAGGCAACAGCACCAGAATCATCAGCAGGTTGCTCTGCCGGGTAGGCAGGTTGGCCAACAGATAGGCCAGAGGGTAGGCCAGTACCAGGCAGATAGTGGTAATCACCACCCCCATCCACAGGGTACGGACAAAAATGTCCAGGTAAATGGCCTGGTCCGGGGTGGCCTTGGCCAGTTCACCAAGGTCATCGATGCGGTGGTCAACCGAGGCCAGCAGGTAGAAAGAAGTCACCGAACTGGTATTGCGGCGTATCGCCTGCCAATAAGCCGGGTCACCCCAACGCTCGTCGACAGCCTGCAAAGCGTCTTTATAAGAGGCAGGCTCAGCCTTGAATGGCAATGCCCGGGCAGTCTTGGTCAACAAGCTGCGGTAGCCGGCCAGCTCCATGTTCAAGCGTTTGGAAAGGTCACCAAGGGTATGGTTCTTGCGCGACTCGGCCAGGTCCTGGCTGAGCGCCTTGTAAACGTCCTCGCCAGGCAGGCTCTTGCCATCCCACTGGCTGATGACTTCCACCGTACGCGGCAGGCCGCCGACCACTTCCGGGTTACCGACGCTCTTGTACAGCAGCGCCGCAATCGGCACCAGGAACACCAGCAGAAGAAACAGCGCCAGCGGCGCGATCAACGCCTGCGCCTTCCAGCGGTTTACCCGCTCGGCGTGTTTGAGGCGCTGCTTGAGACTTGGATCTGCGCCTTCTTTGAGGGGCACTGCAATGGCCATGGCGAACTCCGCAATACAGGCTGAAATGGGGGCCGTTCTGCGGCCCCACACACTGGACGTTTACTTCTTCGCCGCCCAGGCGTTGAAGCGTTGCTCCAGCTGCTCGCTGTTGTCGGCCCAGAACGCCACGTCGATCTGCACCTGGTTGGCAATGTTCTCAGGCGTGGTCGGCATGTCTTTCTTCACTTCGTCCGACAGCAGGCTCACGGCCTTGGAGTTGGCCGGGCCATAGGCGATGTTCTCGGAGTAGATCTTCTGCTGCTCGGGCTTGACGCTGTAGGCGATGAACTTCTTCGCCTCTTCGACGTTCTTGGCACCCTTAGGGATCGCCCATGCATCAAAGTCGTAGATGCCGCCGTTCCACACCACTTTGAGGTTGCTCTCTTTCTGCACAGCGGCAATACGCCCGTTGTAGGCAGAACTCATGACCACGTCGCCAGAGGCCAGGAACTGTGGCGGCTGTGCACCCGCTTCCCACCACTGGATACTGGGCTTGAGTTCATCGAGTTTCTTGAAGGCGCGGTCCACACCCTCTTTGGTGCCCAGTACCTGATACACGTCCTTCGGTGCCACACCGTCGGCCATCAGGGCGAACTCCAGGGTGTACTTGGCGCCCTTGCGCAGGCCGCGCTTGCCAGGGAATTTCTTGGTGTCCCAGAAATCCGCCCAGCTGGTGGGTGCGGTCTTCAGTTTGTCAGCGTTGTAGGCCATGACCGTGGACCAAACGAAGAAACCTACGCCGCACGGCTGGATGGCGCCCTTCACATAATCGGACTCGTTACCGAACAGGGCCGGGTCTAGCTCTTCGAACATGCCCTCGTCGCAACCGCGCGCCAGCTCTGGCGACTCAACCTCTACCAGGTTCCACGACACACTCTTGGTGTCGACCATCGCCTTGACCTTGGCCATTTCGCCGTTGTACTCACCCGCGACAATCTTGCCATTACCCGCTTTTTCCCATGGCTCGTAGAACGCCTTGGCCTGGGCAGCCTTGTTGGCGCCCCCGAACGAGATCACGGTGAGGTCTGCGGCCATGGCCTGGCCAGCGGTGAACAGCCCCAACGCCAGGGCGGTCAGTTTCAACTGCTTACGCATTATTATTCTCTCCACAGTACAGGGTTGGTGAAGCAATCCATCAATGGGCTTCGGCAATCGGATCGAGCGCGCGGGCGTGCTCCACCTCCCAGCCCAGCGGTACTACATCGCCCACGGCCAATGCCGGGTCGAGCTCGGCAATAGGCTGCTTCACGAAGAAGTCGCCCTTGCCGCAGACTTCCAGACGCACGCGCACGTGGTCGCCCAGATAAATGAATTCGGCCACACGGCCAGAGAACCGGTTGACGCAGCTTTCACTGTGGCCATTCAGGCGCACGCGCTCCGGGCGAATCGATAGGGTCACCGGCTCGCCGGCCTGGCCGACATTCACCGCCAGCGCCTCAACCCGCTCGCCGCGAGGCAACTGCACCTGGCAACGGTTGCCATCGCTGGCCAGCAGGGTGCCGTTAATGCGGTTATTCTCGCCGATGAAGTTGGCGACGAAGGTGTTGCAAGGCTCTTCGTAGAGCGTGCGCGGGTCGGCGATCTGCTGGATTTCACCCTGGTGGAACACCGCCACGCGATCGGACATGGTCAGCGCTTCGCCCTGATCATGGGTTACGTACACCACGGTCACACCGAGGCGCTGGTGAATGTGCTTGATTTCCATCTGCATGTGTTCGCGCAGTTGCTTATCCAGTGCGCCGAGTGGCTCATCCATCAGCACCAGCTGAGGCTCGAACACCAATGCCCGGGCCAGCGCCACACGCTGCTGCTGGCCGCCAGACAGCTGGCCGGGGTAGCGTTTGGCGAAAGCGTCGAGCTGGACCATGTTCAGCACACGTTTGACCCGCTCGCTGATATCGGTCTTGCTCAGGTTGCGCACGGTCAGCGGAAAGGCCAGGTTCTCGGCCACGGTCATGTGCGGAAACAGCGCGTAGTTCTGGAACACCATGCCGATATCACGCTTGTGCGGCGGCACGTTGTTGATCGAGCGGCCGCCAAGCTGGATTTCACCGGCGGTGGGGGTCTCGAAGCCCGCCAGCATCATCAGGCTGGTGGTTTTGCCGGAGCCGGACGGGCCAAGCAGGGTGAGGAACTCGCCCTTGCGGATATCCAGGTTGAGGTCTTTGACGATCAGCGACTCGCCGTCGTAGCTCTTCTGCACACCACGGAAGCTGACCAGCGTTTCGCCGGTTGCAGCGTTCGACTTCGCCTCGCTCATGCCTGCACCTTCTTGTTGGATGACTGCGTAGGCAAAAGAGTAGAAGAGACGCAAGCGCCCGAAAATCGGGGGTAGTGAGAGAATGCCATCATCCGGATGGAAGACTTGTTGTAGGGATCGCCCTACAAAGATGGCGGGATTGGAATGCGCTCCAAAGCAGTCCACCGAACCTGTGGGAGCGGGCATGCCCGCGAAGAGGCCGGTGCAACCATAGAAATCAACCGGCAAGGCCCTTTCGCGGGCACGCCCGCTCCCACAAGGGCCTCGACAGGTTCAACGATTGCGTATGTCGCAATCAGACCAGCTTGTGCTCCATGGCGTATTTCACCAGCTCCGCCAGCGAGTTCACTTTCAACTTCTGCATCAGGCGCGCCTTGTGGGTGCTGATGGTCTTGCTCGACAGCGCCAACTGCTGGGCAATGTCGTTGACGTTGGCGCCCTGGGCCAGGCGCTCGAACACCGAAAACTCCCGCTCCGAGAGCAATGTGTGCAACGGCCGGGATTCGGTCAGGCCCACTTCGAACACCATGCGGTCGGCCAGCGACGGGTCGATATAACGTCCACCACCCGCCACCCGACGAATCGCCGTCAGTAGCAGCGCCGGATCACTGTCTTTGGTGGCATAGCCCGCAGCACCGGCCTTCAGCGCCCGCGCCGCCATCTGCGCCTCATCGTGCATCGACAGCATCAGGATCGCCGGCGCATCGTGCAACGCACGGATACGCGGGATCGCTTCCAGACCGCTCACACCCGGCATGGAGATATCCAGCAGTACCACCTCGCACGGTGTGTGGCGCAGGGTTTCGAGCAACTGCTCGCCGTTACCGGCCTCCCCCGCCACTTGCATGTCCTTGGCCAGGCCAATCAACTGTTTGATGCCTTCACGGACAATGGTGTGGTCTTCGGCCACCAGTACTCGAATCACGATTGCTCTCCTACTCCAACGGAATGGCCACGCTCAGGCTGGTGCCTTCACCCGGCTCACTGTCCAGCGCCATGCTCCCCCCCATCATCAGCACCCGCTCGCGCACACCCACCAGGCCAAACGAGGTGGGCCGGGTCTGCTCGCGGCAAAAGCCTTGGCCATCATCGCTGACCGTCATGCGCAACTGACCGCCCTCACGTACCAGTTCAATCTCCACGCTGTGTGCCTGGGCGTGACGCATCACATTGGTCAGCGCCTCCTGGAGGATACGAAACAGCCCGGTGGCTTTGGCATCACTCAATGCTGGCAGATTATCGGGTACTTGCACCAGACAGGGGATTTGCGTGCGCGCCTCGAAACGCCGCGCCTGCCATTCGATGGCCGAGGCAATACCGGCGTCGAGGATCGGCGGACGCAAGGCAGTGGCGACATCGCGCACCAGCTGGAACAACTGGGCGATCAGGCGTTTCATGCTCGCCAGGCGTTCATTCAGGCCTGGGTCCAGTTCGGCATAGGCCAGCTCGCACATCGACACTTCCAGCTTGAGCACGGTCAGCATCTGCCCCAGTTCATCATGCACTTCCCGGGCGATACGGGCTTTTTCTTCTTCACGCACGCTCTCCAGGTGGGCCGAGAGTTCGCGCAGCTGCTCCTGGGACTTCGCCAGCGCCAGCTCGGCCCGCTTGCCCTGTGTGATGTCCCAGACTACACCGTCCCACACCACCTGGCCGTTGCCCAGGCGACGGGCGCTGGCCTTGATATCGGCCCAGCGCTGTTCGCCCTGCCGGGTGAGGATGCGCCCCTGCCAGGACCAGTCCTGGTCGCTGACCAAGGCCAGGTCCTGTACCCTGTGATAATCAGCACGGTCCTCGGGGTGTACCAGGTTGCGCAGCCCCATCTGCGGATGCTGGATCTCGCTGGGCGCATAACCCACCAACGCCTCGCTACCCTCGCTGATATAGGGGAACTCCAGATCACCCTCGGCCGGGTCACGCTCCAGGCGAAACACCAACCCGGGTACGTTGCCAGCAATGCCCTTGAGCCGCGCCTCGCTTTCGCGCAGGGCCGCCAAGGCGCGGTGGCGTTCGGTAACATCGGCGAGGTAGACCACCAGATATTCGGAGTCACGAAAACGCAGAAAGCTCAGCGACAGCTCCACGGGTAGCAAGCTTTGATCAGCCCGCCGGCACTGCGTCTCAAACTGACCGACACCACCCGTCCCCGTACGCGCGCCCTTCCACAGCTCTAGCCAGCGGTCCATGTTCAGGCTTGGCTCGAAGTCGCTCAGCGGCCGCTCCAGCAGTTCACCCTCGGTGTAGCCCAACATGCGCTCGGCAGCATGGTTGGCGTAACGCACATGGCTGTCCCAATTGACCCAGAGGATACCCACGGTGCTCTGATCGATGGCGAACTGGCTCAGGCGCAACGCCTCTTCGCGCACCTGGCGCTCCACAAGGCTTTCCCGCGCGGCCAACAGGCTGCGCTCCAGCTGGCGCTGCTGCCGGCGTTGCCACACCAGTGTGGCCATGGCACACAGCAGCAACATACCGAACAGCAAGGCGATGTTCTGCCAGAAGCCAGGCGACTCGCTCAGGCGCGGGTATTTCGGCTGCAACCAACGCTGATGCAGTTGTTCCAGCTCCTTGGCCGGCAGTGCCTGCAGGCCACGTTCAAGTACATCGGCCAGCAGCGGCCAGTCGCGCCGCGAACCGATACGCAACAGCTGCGGCAAGCCGACATCGCCGACCACCGCCAGCTCACCGAACTCGCTCTCGCGCGACAGGCGGCTGAGCTGCGCTTCATCCAGCACGGCGAAACTGGCCTGGCCACCGACCACCAGTTGCAAGGCCTCACGATCGTCTGGCACCCCCTGCAAGTTGAGGTTGCCGTAGTTGCCGCGCAGGTAATCCGCCAGGGGGCTGGGCATGCGCACCGCCACGCGTTGCTCGGCTTCAAGCTTTTCCAGCTCCACGGCCATGGCCCCGGTGCGCGGCCCCACCACCAGTTGTGGCACGCGCATGTACGGGTCGCTGAATAGCCACAGCCGCAGGCTGGCCGGCGTCTGGGTAAGGCCAGGGGCGAAGTCGATTTCGCCGCGCTGCAGGGCATGTTCCAAACTGGCCTGGTCGCTGAAGTTACGCCAGGTGAGGTCCAGCCGCAGCGCCTGCGCCAGGCTGTTCACCAGTTCCACATTGGCCCCGTAAAGTTGCTGCAGACGCCGGTCGAACTGGGCGTAGGGCGCCTGCAACACCAGGCCGACACGCAAACTGCGGTGGGTGTCCAGCCACTGCTGCTGATCAGGCTCCAGCACCACAGAGGGCAGCGCCTCGGGCTTGGCCCAGACAATCAAGGGCAGCCACAAGCAGCCGATAACCAACAGGCGACGCACTCGCTTCATCTATACGCTCGACTTGGCAAAGACGACCATGCAGCATGGCCGTCACGGGCAAATACTATTAGGCTGCCGGTTTCATTCTGGCCTTGGGTTGACTCATGTCCACACTTTATCGCACGACGCTGGCACTGTGCTGCCTGGCCTCGGTCCTTCCACTCGGCGCCCTGGCCGCTGATGCCGAAACACCACCTGCAAGTACCGTGGCACCGGCTGCCGAAGCCCCACGCCCACCTTTGCTGGAACGCAGCCAAGAGGATGCCCTGGCGCTGGAGCGGCTGCTGCCCAAAGCTGAGCAGCAGACCCTTCAGGCCGGTGCCGACAGCTTCCTGGCCCTGTGGAAGCCGGCCAACGACAACGATCCGCAAGGGGCAGTGATCATTGTCCCCGGTGCTGGCGAAACGGCCGACTGGCCAAATGCAGTCGGCCCACTGCGGCAAAAATTCCCTGATATCGGCTGGCACAGCCTGAGCGTCAGCCTGCCCGACCTGCTCGCCGACAGCCCGCAAGCGCGGGTCGAAACCGCACCACCTGCAGCGCCTGCGCAAGACAAAGGCGAAAGCGCACCGGCCAAGGACGTGCCGGCCGACGCCAACGCCAACGTGGCCCAAGCCACGGCAGCCGATGCCGACACGGCAGAAAGCACCGACGCCGAACAAGCCAGCGAGCAGTCCGACCCGGCAGATGCCGAACGCATCTTCGCCCGCCTGGATGCCGCCGTGGCGTTCGCCCAGCAACACAACGCCCGCAGCATCGTACTGATCGGCCATGGTAGCGGTGCATATTGGGCGGCGCGCTACCTGAGCGAGAAGCAGCCACCGCAGGTACAAAAACTGGTGATGGTTGCTGCTCAGACACCTGCACGGGTGGAGCATGACCTGGAAAGCCTGGCCCCAACCTTGAAGGTACCGACAGCTGATATCTACTACGCGACCCGCAGCGCTGACCGCAACGCAGCCCAGCAACGCCTGCAGGCCAGCAAGCGGCAGAAGGATAGCCAGTATCGCCAGTTGTCGTTGATCGCCATACCGGGAAACAAAGCGGCGGAACAAGAGCAATTGTTCCGCCGGGTGCGGGGGTGGATAAGCCCTCAGGGTTGAGTTCGGCTTGATCCTTGTGGTGGGCCATCAAAGGCCGCGCCGCTTGCGGATCATGGCATAGGCCTGGTGCAACTCACGGGTACGCGCGGTCGCTTCACGCACCTGCGCCTCGCTGGCACCGGTACCCGCCAGCTTGTCCGGGTGATGCCGGCTGACAAGCCGACGATACGCCTGCTTGACCTTGTCAGTGTCGGTATCCGCCTCCACCGCCAGCAAGCGCAACGCTGCCGCATAGGTCATGGGCAAGCCCTCTGCCCCCGTGGCCTTGCGCGGCTCGTACTCCAGCGACATGGCCTGCACCTGGCGTCGGCTCATGCCGAGTTTCTGCCCCCAGTCCAGCAGCAGCTCACGCTCCTTGTTGCCCATCTTGCCGTCAGCCCAGACCATGCGCCAACAGGCCCGCAAGGTACCTTCCGCCGCGTGGGGCTGCTGGCGAATGCGCCGCAGGTGCCCGCCAAGGCGGTCCTTGCCCGCCTTGCCACGGTTGAACGCACTGATGGCGCGCAGCCGGGCAGCCTCGGCCAGGTCCAGGCGCACCATCTCCTGGCGCGCCTGCTGAATGTGCTGCTCGGCTACCCGACCATCGCACTTGGCCAGGCGCCCGAGCATTACGAACAACAACTCATCGTCGCGTAATGCAGGGCGCCCACCCAGGCGTTCGCGCATGTCTTCCCAGCCTTGCAAGCGCAGCCGGCGATCGATGGCCTGCCCAAGCAACGCACCGAGCAAGGCACCCGGTATGCTCGCAACAGCGAAGCCGGCACCCACCCCAATCACTGTGCTTGGCCACCACATGTCAGGCGCGCTCGCCGATCAGAGACTCAGCCTCGGCCAGGCGTTCAAGCGTGCCAACATCCACCCAGTGGCCACGATAGTGTTCGCCAGAAACCTTGCCAGCCGCCATCGCCTGACGCAGCAACGGTGCCAGCTTGAAGGCGCCGGCCTGACAACCTTCGAACAGCGCCGGGTGCAGCACCGAAATGCCGCTGAAGGTCAGCGTGCCTGGCGCGTCATCGCCGTCAACGACCTGCTCGCCCATCAGGCGGAAATCACCGCGGCCGTGATGGCCAGGGTTGTCGACCAGCACCAGGTGAGCCAGACCTTGCAGGGGAGCCTGCAGACGCGCGAAGTCGTAGTCGGTCCAGACATCGCCATTCACCAGCAGGAACGGCGCATCACCCAACAAAGGCAGGGCCTTGAAGATACCGCCGCCGGTTTCCAGCGGTTCACCCTCAGGTGAATAGCGGATGCTCAGGCCGAAGCGGCTACCGTCACCCAAGTGTTCTTCGATCTGCTGGCCAAGCCAGGCATGGTTGATCACCACTTCGGTCACCCCCGCTGCCGCCAGGGCGCGCAGGTGGTACTCGATCAGCGGCTGGCCGGCGACCGGGACCAACGGTTTTGGGGTGTGCAGGGTCAGCGGGCGCATGCGCTCGCCCTTCCCCGCAGCCAGGATCATGGCCTTCATGCACGCGCTCCGGCCTGCAACTCGGCAATCAGCTCACCCAGCTCCGCCAATTCGGGCCGGCGACCGATCACTTCATCTATATAGGCGAAGAAACGCGGTACGTCGCCCAGGTAACGCGGCTTACCGTCGCGGTGGCAGATACGGGCGAAGATGCCGATCACCTTCAGGTGGCGCTGCACGCCCATCAGGTCACTGGCGCGGTGGAAGGCTTCGAACTCGGCGTGCACCGGGATGCCGGCCGCCTGCGCCTGCTGCCAGTAGTCGCTCAGCCAGCCTTCGACCCGCGCCTGCGGCCAGCTGACAAAGGCGTCCTTGAACAGGCATGTAATGTCGTAGGTGACCGGGCCATATACCGCATCCTGAAAGTCCAGCACACCAGGGTTGGGGCTGCTCTGCATCAGGTTGCGCGGCATGTAGTCACGGTGTACCAGCACCTTGGGTTGCGCCAGGGCGCTGTCGATCAGCAACTGGCTGACGCGCTGCCAGGTGGCCTTCTGTGTATCGGTGAAGGTCAGGCCCAGCTCACGCCCCACGTACCATTCGGGGAACAATTCCACTTCACGGCGCAGCAGGGCGTCGTCGTAGCTGGGCAGCGGCGCGTCCATCGGCAAACGCTGGAACTTCAGAAGGGCATCGATGGCGTCGGCGAACAGGCCATCGGCGTTGTCGGCATTGATGATGTCAAGGTATGTCTGAGTGCCCAGATCCCCGAGCAGCAAAAAGCCGCGTTCCAGGTCCTGGGCGTGGATCAGCGGCACATGCACGTCAGCGCCGGCCAGCAGGTGGTCGATGGCGACGAACGGTCGGCAATTCTCCTGCGGGGGGGGCGCATCCATGATCACGAAGCTGTGGCCAGCGCCCTGCCAGCGGAAATAGCGGCGGAAGCTGGCGTCGCTGCTGGCAGCAGTCAAGCTGCCTGCAGGCACTTCGCCCCAGGCGTTGTCGCGGAAAAGATCATTGAGCTGCTCATCGAGCCAGACCGACAGTTGTTGCAGGCGTACATCGTGTTCAGGCATTGCAAGGGTCTCCGACGGCCCTAGCCGTCAAGCGGGTCATGCTTTATTATCCAGCATCTTTTTCAGACCATCGAGAGGCGTGCGGCCCCACACGCGGGCAGATGGCACGCAGGAAGCCCGGACTAATAAGATGGCATTGAAATCCCCCGCGTTTCGTAGAAAGTTTCCGTTGCTGGTAACCGGCGGTCTGCTGGCCCTGCAACCTCTGGCCACCTCATACGTAGTGGCAGCCGAACAATTCGACTGCCAAGTGTCCGCCGCCGGTGGTTGGGACTGCAAGCCCAAAACCCCAGTCAACAACCTGCCACCGCGCCCGGTGCACGAAGGTGCAGCCGTCAGTTCCGGTACCGAAGCTGCGGGCGAAGCCGAAACTGCGGACCGGCCCATGCTGGTTACCGAGGCCAAGGGCCGTGGCCTGAAGTCGCGCAGTGAAGACTACAGCCACCTGGACTGGGTTCCGCGTGAAAAGCTCACCGCCGCGCAGCTGGCTGAAACCGGCCCCTACTGCGGTGGCGCGTATATCGAGCCAACCCGCCCGGGCATGGCCGACACCACGCCGAAGGATGAGTCGCCGACCTACATCAATGCCAAGGTATCCAAGTACCAGCAGGAGCAACAGATCGCCACCCTCGCCGGTGACGTGGTGATGCGCCAGGGCAGCATGCAGGCCGAAGCCGACGAGGCCAACCTCTACCAGGCCGAAAACCGTGGCGAGCTCAAGGGCAACGTCAAGATCCGTGACAACGGTTCGCTGGTGGTCGGTGACGAGGCACAGATCCAGCTCGATACTGGCGAAGCCCAGGTCGACAACGCCGAATACGTGATGCACAAGTCGCACATTCGCGGCAATGCCCTGTACGCCAAGCGCAGCGAAAACGCCATCATCCGCCTCAAGGACGGTACGTACACCACCTGCGAACCGGGCAGCAACGCCTGGCAGTTGAAGGGCAACAACATCACCCTGAACCCGGCAACCGGTTTCGGTACCGCGACCAACGTCACGCTGCGGGTCAAGGATTTCCCGGTGTTCTACACACCGTACATCTACTTCCCGATCGACGACCGTCGCCAGTCCGGTTTCCTGCCGCCATCGTTCAGCACCAGCAGCGACACCGGCTTCATGCTGGTCACGCCGTATTACTTCAACCTGGCGCCAAACTACGACGCCACGTTGTACCCACGTTACATGGCCAAGCGCGGCCTGCTGATGGAAGGCGAGTTCCGCTATCTGACGCCTTCCAGCGAAGGCCAGTTCGGCGGCGCCTACCTGAACGACAAGAACGACGACCGCAAAGACCAGACTGATTACAAAGATCAGCGCTGGATGGTCAACTGGCAGCACAAGGGCGGGCTGGACGAGCGCCTGATGGCCGAGGTGGACTACACCGACATCAGCGACCCGTTCTACTTCCAGGACCTGGAGTCCGACCAGATCGGTGTTGAGAGCAAAGACCTGCTGGACCAGCAGGGTGCGCTGACCTACCGTGGCAACGGCTACACCGCAAGGTTGAACGTGCATGCCTACGAAATGGCGACCATTTCGAAGATCACGCCGTACGACCGCCTGCCGCAGATTACCCTGAACGGTAAGCTGCCGTTCGAGCCGGGTGGCTTGAACTTCGGATATGAAACCGAAGCCGTTCGCTTTGATCGCGACCTGAAGAATGACCTGGTGTTCAACGAGGATGGCCAACCGGATACAACTGCCGGGGTAGTACGTGATCCTGTAACAGGTGAAGTGCTGGGCGGGCGCCGTCTGGATCAGAACATCTTCGGTAACGCCCGCTCCAACGGTACGCGTCTGAACGTCGCGCCTTCCATGAGTCTGCCCATGGAAGCGAGCTACGGCTACATCACGCCGAAGCTGAAGTACATGTACACCCACTACGACCTCGATTTGGATAGTAAGGGCAAGCAAGACCTTATTGATCATCCCGAACGAATCGATCTTTACGGTGACTTCAAGAGCAACCAGAACCGCGACATTCCAATTCTTAGTGTCGACAGCGGCCTGTATTTTGACCGTAACACCTCGTTGTTCGGTACCAACTACCGCCAAACCCTCGAGCCGCGTCTGTTCTACCTCTACGTACCCTACAAGGATCAGACCGATATCCCGCTGTTCAGCACGGGCGAAACGGTGTTCAGCTACGACTCGCTGTTCCGCGACAACCGCTTCAGCGGCATCGACCGTATCGGCGACGAGAACAAACTGTCGCTGGGCGTGACAACCCGCTGGATCGAAGAGAATGGCTTCGAGCGGCAGAACTTCAGCATCGGCCAGGCCTATTACTTCAAGGATCGCAAAGTCCAGTTGCCGGGTATCGACTACCGCACCCGCACCGACTCGCAGTCGGACGTGTCGCCGTACGCGCTGATGTACAACTACTACTTCAACCGCGACTGGCGCTTCAATTCGAACTACAACTGGGACCCGGACACCCGCAGCCCACGCTCGGGCGCCGCGATGTTCCACTACCAGCCTGAAGACAACCCGAACAAGGTGGTCAACCTCGGTTATCGCTACCGTAACGACACCATCGCCTACGACTCCACGACCGGTACCTGGAAAGTGGGCGGCGGTGACTATGGCACCCCGGGCAGCCCTAACTACGTGAAGGACTACTACAAGATCCAGCAGCATGACTTCTCGGTCATCTGGCCGATCGTTCCACAGTGGAACGTTATCGCCCGCTGGCAGCATGACTACAACCGCAACCGCACCCTGGAAGCCATGGGCGGTTTCGAATACGACAACTGCTGCTGGAAGCTGCGCCTGATCAACCGTTACTGGATCGACTACGACGATTTCAGCCAGGCCCTTCCACAGAACGAAAAAGGCGACCACGGTGTCTTCCTTCAGATCGTCCTGAAAGGCCTCGGCGGCGTAGTTGGCAACAAGGTCGAGTCTTTCCTCGACCAAGGCATTCAAGGTTACCGTGAACGTGAAGACCAAGCTTATTGATCGTCTGCGCCCAGTGTTGCTGGGCGCCGCTTTGCTGAGTGGCGCGGTGCATGCCGCGGTGCAACCTCTTGATCGCGTGGTGGCTATCGTCGACAACGACGTGGTCATGCAAAGCCAGCTGGAACAGCGTGTCCATGAAGTCCAGCGAACAATAGCCAAGCGCGGCGGCGGCGTACCGCCGACCAGCGCCCTGGAACCGCAGGTACTGGAACGCCTGATCGTCGAGAACCTGCAGTTGCAGATCGGCGAGCGCTCCGGCATCCGCATCACCGACGAAGAGCTGAACCAGGCCATTGGTACCATTGCCCAGCGCAATGGTATGTCGCTGGACCAGTTCCGCGCGGCGCTGGCCCATGACGGCCTGTCGTTCGACGACGCTCGCGAGCAGGTCAAGCGCGAGATGATCATCAGCCGCGTGCGCCAACGCCGCGTTGCCGAACGCATTCAGGTGTCCGAGCAGGAAGTGAAGAACTTCCTGGCCTCGGATCTGGGCAAGATGCAGATGTCGGAAGAGTACCGCCTGGCCAACATCCTCATCCCGACCCCGGAAGCCGCCAACTCGGACGATATCCAGAAAGCGGCCCGCAAGGTCGGTGACGTGTACCAGCAACTGCGCCAGGGCGCGGACTTCGGCCAGATGGCGATTGCCAATTCCGCCAGCGAAAACGCACTGGAAGGCGGCGAGATGGGCTGGCGTAAAGCCGGTCAGCTGCCACCTGACTTCGCCAAGATGCTCAGCAGCATGCCAGTGGGCGAAATTACCCAGCCTATTCGCATCCCCAACGGCTTCATCATCCTCAAGCTCGAGGAGAAGCGCGGTGGCAGCGAGAACGTGCTGCGTGACGAAGTGCATGTACGCCACATCCTGATCAAGCCAAGCGAGATCCGCAGCGAGGCGGCCACCAAGCAGCTGGCCGAGCGCCTGTACGAGAGGATCAAGAGCGGCGAAGACTTCGGCGAACTGGCCAAGAGCTTCTCGGAAGACCCGGGTTCGGCACTCAACGGTGGCGACCTCAACTGGGTCGACCCGAACAGCCTGGTACCGGAGTTCCGTGAACAGATGGCCAATGCCCAGCAAGGCGTAGTGACCAAACCGTTCAAGACCCAGTACGGCTGGCACGTTCTGGAAGTGCTGGGCCGCCGCGCCACCGACAGCACCGAGCAGGCTCGCGAACAGCAGGCACTGAGCGTACTGCGCAATCGCAAGTACGACGAAGAGCTGCAAACCTGGCTGCGCCAGATCCGCGACGAAGCCTACGTTGAAATCAAGCTGCCTGGCGCTGACCAGGCCGCCCAGTGAAGCCCCTGCGCTTCGCCGTCACCCCCGGCGAGCCGGCCGGCATAGGTCCCGACCTGTGCCTGCTGCTCGCCGCAGACGCCCAGCCTCACCCCCTGATCGCCATCACCAGCCGTGACCTGCTCGCCGAGCGGGCCACGCAGCTGGGGCTGGCCGTCAGCCTGCTGCCGGTAGCCCCGGGCCAATGGCCTGACCTCCCGGCACCCGCAGGTAGCCTGTACGTCTGGGATACCCCCTTGGCGGCCCCGGTGGTGCCAGGCCAGCTCGACAAGGCCAACGCAGCGTTCGTGCTGGAAACCCTGACCCGCGCCGGGCAAGGCTGCCTGGACGGGCACTTCGCCGGGATGATCACGGCCCCGGTGCACAAGGGTGTGATCAACGAAAGCGGTATCGCCTTTTCCGGGCATACCGAATTCCTTGCCGAACTGACCCGCACCGCACAAGTGGTAATGATGCTGGCCACCCGCGGCCTGCGCGTGGCCCTGGTGACCACGCACCTGCCACTGCGTGATGTTGCCGACGCTATCACTGCAGAGCGCGTCGAACGTGTAACCCGTATCCTGCATGCCGACATGCGCGACAAGTTTGGCATTGCCAACCCGCGTATCCTCGTGTGCGGCCTCAACCCGCACGCGGGCGAGGGCGGCCACCTGGGCCGCGAAGAAATCGACATCATCGAGCCGACCCTGGCCCGCCTGCGCACCGAAGGCATGGACCTGCGCGGGCCGCTGCCGGCCGATACCCTGTTTACCCCCAAATATCTGGAGCACTGCGATGCGGTGCTGGCGATGTACCACGACCAGGGCCTTCCCGTACTCAAGTACAAAGGCTTCGGCGCTGCAGTGAACGTGACCCTGGGCCTGCCGATCATCCGCACGTCGGTTGACCACGGCACCGCCCTGGACCTGGCCGGCACAGGCAAAGTCGACACCGGCAGCCTGCGCGTCGCACTGGAAACCGCCTACCAGATGGCCGAGAACCGACCATGAACGAGCAATACCAACACCGGGCGCGCAAGCGCTTCGGCCAGAACTTCCTGCACGACGCCGGTATCATCGACCGCATCCTGCGCGCCATCAACGCCAAGGCCGGCGAACACCTGCTGGAAATCGGCCCGGGCCAGGGCGCCCTGACCGAAGGCCTGCTGGGCAGTGGCGCACAGCTGGACGTGGTGGAGCTGGACAAAGACCTGGTGCCGATCCTGCAGCACAAGTTCGCCGATCGCAGCAACTTCCGCCTGCATCAGGGCGACGCCCTGAAGTTCGACTTCAACCAACTGGGCGTGCCGCCGCGCAGCCTCAAGGTGGTTGGCAACCTGCCCTACAACATCTCCACCCCGCTGATCTTCCACCTGCTCAGCCATGCTGGGTTGATCCGCGACATGCACTTCATGCTGCAGAAGGAAGTGGTCGAGCGCATGGCCGCCGGCCCTGGCGGTGGTGACTGGGGGCGCCTGTCGATCATGGTGCAGTACCACTGCCGCGTGGAGCACCTGTTCAATGTCGGCCCTGGTGCCTTCAACCCGCCGCCGAAAGTGGATTCGGCGATCGTCCGCCTGGTGCCGCACGAAGTGCTGCCGTTCCCGGCCAAGGACCACCTGCTGCTGGAGCGCGTCGTTCGCGAAGCGTTCAACCAGCGCCGCAAGACCCTGCGCAACACCATGAAAGGCCTGCTGGACAGCGCCGCCATCGAGGCTGCCGGCGTTGATGGCAGCCTGCGCCCTGAACAGCTCGACCTGGCAGCCTTCGTGCGCCTGGCTGACCAACTGGCTGATCAGCAACAAGCCTGATTTAGCCTGTACCGGCCTTATCGCGGTTAAACCCGCGAAGGGGCCGGCATAGTCAACACCCCAAGCCCGATCACCGCTGGCCCTCCCCCCTCCCAATGGCCTAGACTGCATTATTGCGTCAGTTCGCCCAAGGCCCTTGCATGTCCGACCCCCGCTATCAAATCGACGTCAGCGTCGTGACCCGCTACCTGAAAGAACAATCCGACCCCGAAAACAGTCGTTTCGCTTTCGCCTACACCATTACCGTGCAGAACAATGGCTCGCTCACGGCCAAGCTGCTATCGCGCCACTGGCTGATCACCAACGGTGACGGCGAGGTTGAGGAAGTACGCGGTGCCGGTGTGGTTGGCCAGCAACCCAACATCGACCCTGGCCAGAGCCATACTTACAGCAGTGGTGCCGTCATCAGCACCCGCGTTGGCACCATGCAGGGCAGCTACCAGATGTTCGCCGAAGACGGTAAGCGCTTCGACGCCGAGATTGCCCCCTTCCGCCTGGCAGTGCCCGGGGCGCTGCACTGATGGCTACCTACGCCGTCGGTGACCTGCAGGGCTGCCTGCAGCCACTCAAATGCCTGCTCGATCGCGTCAGTTTCAACCCCGCCGTCGACCGCCTGTGGCTGGTGGGCGACCTGGTCAACCGCGGCCCCGAGTCACTGGAAACCCTGCGCTTCCTGTACTCGATCCGTCATTCACTGGTCTGCGTGCTGGGCAACCATGACCTGCACCTGCTGGCCGCCTGGCACAACGTCGAGCGCCTCAAGAAAAGCGACACACTGCGCGAGATCATTGAAGCGCCGGACGCCGACCAGCTGCTCGACTGGCTACGCCAGCAAAAGCTGCTGCATTACGACGAGCCCCGCGGCATCGCCCTGGTTCACGCCGGCATACCGCCACAATGGACCCTTGGCAAAGCCCTGGAACTCGCCGCCGAGGTCGAGGAAGTGCTGCGTGACGACACCCGCCTGCAGCTGTACCTCGAAGGCATGTATGGCAACGAGCCGAACAAGTGGCGCAAGAACCTCGCCGGCGTCGAACGCCTACGGGTCATCACCAACTACTTCACCCGCATGCGCTTTTGCACTGCCGATGGCAAACTCGACCTCAAGAGCAAGGAAGGCCTGGGTAGCGCGCCCAAAGGCTACAAAGCCTGGTACGCGCACAAAGACCGCCGCTCACGCCACGTGAAGATCATCTTTGGCCATTGGGCCGCTCTGCAGGGTGAGGTCACCCAGCCCGACGTCATCGCCCTGGACACTGGCTGTGTATGGGGTGGCGCCATGACCCTGTACAACGTTGACAGCGGTGAATACCACCGCTGCGACTGCGCCGACGACGGCACCCTGCGCCAACCGGCACAACCCACTACACTCAACGACCACACCTGAAGGAAGTAGTACCCATGAGCGAATTCAAGCGCATCCCTCCTGAGCAGGCCTTGGAGCTTCGCAAGAAAGAAGGTGCGGTCGTGGTCGACATTCGCGACCCGCAGGCCTTTGCCGCCGGCCACATCACCGGCGCCCGGCACCTGGACAACCACTCGGTCGCCGATTTCATCCGCAACGCCGACCTCGACGCGCCAACCCTGGTGGTCTGCTATCACGGCAATTCCAGCCAAAGCGCTGCCGCCTACCTGGTAGGCCAAGGTTTCTCCGACGTTTACAGCGTGGACGGCGGCTTCGAACTGTGGCGCGCGACCTACCCGGCCGAGACCGCTCAGGGCAACGCTGAATAATTTTTTATTTTCCCCTGCAGCCCGTGCCCCGCGCGGGCTTGCGGCTTATCTGACGAACGGTCGTTCGTAACTTCTGCCTTCCTCGCCCCTTGATCTTGCAGATAACCAACTACGCTTAAGCTCAGGCCATCCAAAAAGGGGAGAGCCGGTACACCGGCGTGCGGGTCATCGGTAGCGTTACAGGGTGTTCTGGGGGGTATACAGCAATCGGCCAACCCGGTTGCATGCCAGCATCAGCTGACTGATCCGGCGTCGTCTCCACGTATCGAGCGAGGTGACGTCATGAGTATTTTTAGCCACTTCCAACAACGTTTCGAGTCTACGCGCCAGGAAGAACTCTCGCTGCAGGAGTACCTCGAGCTGTGCAAAGAGGATCGCAGTGCCTACGCATCGGCGGCCGAACGGCTGTTGCTGGCCATCGGTGAGCCAGAGCTGATCGACACCTCTACCAACTCCAGGCTGTCGCGCATCTTCTCCAACAAGGTTATCCGCCGCTATCCGGCCTTTGCCGACTTCCATGGCATGGAAGAGTGCATCGACCAGATCGTGTCGTACTTCCGCCACGCCGCCCAAGGCCTGGAAGAGAAGAAACAGATCCTCTATCTGCTGGGCCCGGTGGGCGGCGGCAAGTCCTCGCTGGCGGAAAAACTCAAGCAGCTGATGGAAAAGGTGCCGTTCTACGCGATCAAGGGCTCGCCGGTCTTCGAGTCACCTCTGGGCTTGTTCAATGCCACTGAAGATGGGGCCATTCTCGAGGAAGAGTTCGGTATCCCACGGCGCTACCTCAACACCATCATGTCGCCTTGGGCCACCAAGCGCCTGCAGGAATTTGGCGGTGACATCTCCAAGTTCAAGGTGGTGAAGCTGTACCCGTCGATTCTTAACCAGATCGCCATTGCCAAGACCGAACCCGGCGATGAAAACAACCAGGACATTTCTGCCCTGGTCGGCAAGGTCGATATCCGCAAACTTGAGGAATACCCACAGAACGACGCCGATGCTTATAGCTACTCGGGCGCGCTGTGCCGGGCCAACCAGGGCCTGATGGAATTCGTCGAAATGTTCAAGGCGCCGATCAAGGTCCTGCACCCCTTGCTCACCGCCACTCAGGAAGGCAACTACAACAGTACCGAAGGCCTTGGGGCGATCCCCTATACCGGTATTCTGTTGGCGCACTCCAACGAATCGGAGTGGCACACCTTCCGCAACAACAAGAACAACGAAGCGTTCATCGACAGGATCTATATCGTCAAGGTGCCGTACTGCCTGCGGGTCAGCGATGAAATCAAGATCTACGACAAGTTGCTGATCAACAGCTCACTGTCCAAGGCCCACTGTGCGCCAGACACGCTCAAGATGTTGGCTCAGTTCACTGTGCTTTCGCGCCTGAAGGAGCCAGAGAACTCCAATATCTATTCCAAGATGCGCGTTTACGACGGGGAAAACCTCAAGGACACCGATCCAAAGGCCAAGTCGATTCAGGAATACCGGGACGCCGCGGGTGTCGACGAAGGCATGAACGGCCTATCGACTCGCTTCGCCTTCAAGATCCTGTCCAAGGTGTTCAACTTCGACCCACACGAAATTGCCGCCAACCCGGTGCACCTGCTGTATGTGCTCGAACAGCAGATCGAACAGGAACAGTTCCCGGCTGAAGTGCGCGAACGCTATCTGCGCTACCTGAAGGAATACCTGGCGCCGCGCTACATCGAGTTTATCGGCAAGGAAATCCAGACCGCCTACCTCGAGTCCTACAGCGAATACGGCCAGAACATCTTCGACCGCTACGTGCTGTACGCAGACTTCTGGATCCAGGATCAGGAATACCGCGACCCGGAAACCGGCGAAATTCTTAACCGCATTGCGCTCAACGAAGAACTGGAGAAGATCGAGAAACCGGCAGGTATCAGCAACCCGAAAGACTTCCGCAACGAGATCGTCAACTTCGTACTGCGCGCACGCGCCAACAACAATGGCAAGAATCCAAGCTGGCTGAGTTATGAAAAGCTGCGGGTCGTGATCGAGAAGAAAATGTTCTCCAACACCGAAGACCTGCTGCCCGTCATCAGCTTCAACGCCAAGGCCAGCAAAGAGGACCAGAAGAAACACAACGACTTCGTCACCCGGATGGTGGAGCGTGGCTATACCGACAAACAGGTGCGCCTGCTGTCGGAATGGTACCTGCGGGTCAGGAAATCGCAATAAAGCGGCAAGCTACGAGCCGCAAGCTGCAAGCTGCCTGGCGTTGGCATTGCCGCCCGCGTCACAGCTTGCAGCGGCGGTGGCTGCTCTTTCTTGCAGCTTGAAGCTTGTGGCTTGCAGCTTGTGGGTTGCAGCTGCATCCAGTCACCGGAGGGACCATGAGCTACGTTATAGACCGACGCCTGAACGGCAAGAACAAGAGCACGGTCAACCGCCAGCGCTTCCTGCGGCGGTACCGCGAACATATCAAGAAGGCCGTCGAAGAGGCGGTGAGCCGCCGCTCCATCATGGATATGGAACACGGCGAGCAGATCAGTATTCCCGGACGCGACATCGACGAACCGGTCTTGCATCATGGTCGTGGGGGCAAACAGACCATCGTGCACCCTGGCAACAAAGAATTCACGGCAGGTGAACACATCCCACGGCCGCAAGGCGGTGGAGGTGGTGGCGGTCGCGGCAAGGCCGGCAATTCCGGCGAGGGCATGGACGAGTTCGTCTTCCAGATCACCCAGGAAGAATTTCTCGAATTCATGTTCGAGGACCTTGAGCTACCCAACCTGGTCAAACGTCACCTGACTGGCGCCGACACCTTCAAGACCGTTCGGGCCGGCATCGCCAACGAAGGCAACCCGTCACGCATCAACATCGTGCGCACCCTGCGCTCGGCCCATGCCCGGCGTATCGCCCTGACCGGCAGCAGCCGCGCCCTGCTGCGCGAAGCACAAAAGGAACTCGACCGCCTGCGGGTCGAAGAGCCGGACAATTTCACCGATATCCAGGAAATCGAACAGGAAATCGAGCGCCTGAAAGCGCGTATCAACCGCCTGCCCTTCCTCGACACCTTCGACCTCAAGTACAACCTGCTGGTCAAGCAACCCAACCCAAGCTCGAAGGCGGTGATGTTCTGCCTGATGGACGTATCCGGCTCGATGACCCAGGCCACCAAGGACATCGCAAAGCGCTTCTTCATCCTGCTGTACCTGTTCCTCAAGCGTAACTATGAGCGCATCGAAGTCGTTTTCATTCGCCACCACACCAGCGCCCGGGAAGTCGATGAAGAAGAGTTCTTCTACTCGCGGGAAACCGGCGGCACCATCGTTTCCAGTGCCCTCAAGCTGATGCAGGAGATCATGGCCGAGCGCTACCCGGCCAGCGACTGGAATATTTATGCCGCGCAAGCTTCCGATGGCGACAACTGGAACGACGACTCGCCGATCTGCCGCGACATCCTCTCCAAACAGATCATGCCGCATGTGCAGTACTACACTTACGTTGAGATCACCCCCCGTGAACACCAGGCGCTGTGGTATGAGTACGAGCGTATCGGCGATGCTTTCCCCGACACGTTCGCCCAACAGCAGCTGGTATCGGCCGGCGACATCTACCCGGTCTTCCGTGAACTCTTCCAGCGCAGGTTAGCCACATGACCGCCAGAGCACAGAGACGCCAACCCATTTCCACTGGGTCCGAGTGGACGTTCGAGCTGATCCAGACCTACGACCGGGAAATCAGCCGTCTGGCCGAGCGTTACGCCCTGGACACCTACCCCAACCAGATCGAGGTAATCACTGCCGAACAGATGATGGACGCCTACGCATCTGTCGGCATGCCGCTGGGCTACCACCACTGGTCCTACGGCAAGCAGTTCCTCAGCACGGAAAAGTCCTACAGCCGGGGCCAGATGGGCCTGGCCTACGAGATCGTGATCAACTCCGACCCTTGTATCGCTTACCTGATGGAAGAAAACACCATGTGCATGCAGGCACTGGTGATTGCCCACGCTTGCTACGGCCATAACAGCTTTTTCAAGGGCAATTACCTGTTCCGCACCTGGACTGACGCCAGTTCGATCATCGACTACCTGGTGTTCGCCAAGCAGTACATCGCCCAGTGCGAAGAGCGCCACGGTATTGATGCAGTGGAGGACCTGATCGACTCCTGCCATGCCCTGATGAACTACGGTGTCGACCGCTACAAGCGGCCCTATCCTATTTCTGCCGAAGAAGAGCGGCGCCGGCAACAGGAGCGCGAAGAGCATCTTCAGCGTCAGATCAACGACCTTTGGCGGACAATTCCGAAGAACGCCGAAAAGGGCAACGACCGCGATGAGGGGCGCTTCCCCGCCGAACCGCAGGAAAACATCCTGTATTTCATCGAAAAAAACGCCCCGCTGCTTGAACCCTGGCAACGTGAGGTAGTGCGCATCGTGCGCAAGATCGCCCAGTACTTCTACCCCCAGCGCCAGACCCAGGTGATGAACGAAGGTTGGGCAACCTTCTGGCACTACACCCTGATGAACGACCTGTACGACGAGGGGCTGATTACCGAAGGCTTCATGATGGAGTTCTTGCAGTCGCACACCAGCGTGGTGTTCCAGCCCGGCTTCGACAGCCCGTACTACAGCGGCATCAACCCCTACGCGCTGGGCTTTGCGATGTACACCGACATCCGCCGCATGTGCGAAAACCCCACCGAAGAAGATCGCCACTGGTTCCCCGAAATTGCCGGCAGCGACTGGCTTTCTACCATCAAGTTCGCCATGAGCAGCTTCAAGGACGAGAGCTTCATCCTGCAGTACCTGTCGCCCAAGGTGATGCGCGACCTCAAGTTGTTCAGCATCCTCGATGACGACCAGCGCGACGACCTGCTGGTGCCTGCCATCCATGATGAGGCCGGCTACCGGGTGATTCGGGAGCAACTGGCAGCGCAGTACAACCTGGGCAACCGTGAACCGAACGTACAGATCTGGAGCGTCGACCGCCGCGGAGACCGCTCACTGACCCTGCGACACCAGCAACACAACCGCAAACCGCTGGGGGACTCGACCGACGAAGTGCTCAAGCACCTGCATCGCCTGTGGGGCTTCGATATCCACCTGGAGACCGTGCAAGGCGAGCAAGTGATGAGTACTCACCACATGCCGCCGCGCGGCGAGCATAGCGAAAGCGCCGACTACGGCCGCATGGACCTGGCCGTTATCCACCACCTCTGATGCAACTCCATGACCGCCGACGGGTTATCCTGTCGGCAGTTATGGAGAGCTGCACATGCACATCTACAAAGTTGGCGGCGCCGTGCGCGACCGCCTGCTCGGCCGCCCTGTCAGCGATATCGACTGGCTGGTGGTGGGCGCCACAGTCGAAGAAATGCTCGCCAAGGGCTATCGGCCGGTGGGCGCCGATTTCCCGGTGTTCCTGCACCCGAAAACCGGCGAGGAATACGCCCTGGCGCGCACCGAGCGCAAGAGTGGGCGAGGCTACGGCGGGTTCACTTTTCACGCCAGCCCCGACGTAACCCTGGAAGAGGACCTGATCCGTCGCGACCTGACCATAAATGCGATGGCCGAGGATGAAGCCGGCACGCTATACGACCCCTACCAAGGCAAGAAAGATCTGGATCAACGCCTGCTACGCCATGTTTCCCCGGCATTCGCCGAAGATCCTCTACGCGTGCTGCGTGTTGCCCGCTTTGCTGCCCGCTATGCGCCACTGGGTTTCCGGGTTGCCGATGAAACCTTGACGCTGATGCGCCAGATCAGCGCCTCGGGCGAACTGCAGGCACTCACTGCTGAGCGCAGCTGGAAGGAAATCGAGCGCGCGCTGATGGAAGTGCAACCACAGGTATTCTTCAAGGTGCTGAGCGCGTGCGGGGCCCTGCAGGAGCTGCTGCCTGAGCTCGATGACGGCTCCCGGACACTGTCGGCGCTGGAGCAGGCGGCGGCGCACGAACAACCGCTGCTCGTGCGCTGGGCCTGCCTGTTGCGCGGGCTGGCACCGACATCGATCAAAACCGTCAACCAGCGCCTGAAGGCACCGCGTGAATGCCAGGAACTGGCCATGCTGACAGGGGAGTGCCTGGCGCAGGGCAATCAGGCGCTCGAACTGCCGGCCACGGCACTGCTGGAGCTGTTGCAGAAGTTCGATGTCTACCGACGGCCGCAGCGGTTCGAGGATTTTGTGGTCGTTTGCGAGATGGCGGCGTTGGGCGATGGCGAGCGGGGTTACCCACAGGCCGATTACCTGCGAGGCGCAGCAGCGGCGGCGCGAGCGGTGGATGTGAAGCCGTTGGTGCAAGCCGGGCTGACGGGTCAGGCGCTGGGCGAAGCACTCAAAGGTGAACGGCTGAAAGCGCTCGAGGCTTACCAGCGCGGTTAGACCTCCCGGCCTCTTCGCGGCTGAAGCCGCTGTAGGAGCGGGTTCACCCGCGAAAGGGCCGGGCCTGCTGGCCAATTTCCGACCGCTGTTCACCGTCGCAGTCACCACCGTATTCGCGGGTAAACCCGCTCCTACAGGGGGCACACATCAGAGGTTGGGCACAGGCCGTTGTAGGGGCGGGTTTACCCGCGAAGAGGCCGATGCAGGCTTAAGCGGGCGTCAACTGCAACCCGCGCCACTCAAAGGCGACCGGAGCCAGCACCTGATCGATCTGCGCTTCCTGCCACAGCTGCGCCATGCGCTTGCCCACCCCCGGATGCACCAGGTCGGGCGCCAGCAACGAAAGCGGCCACAGCACAAAGGCGTTCTTCAGGATCTCGGCCCGGGGCAGTACCAGCCCATCGAAGGTACCGTGCAAATCGCCATACATCAGCACGTCGATATCCAGCGGCAACCCTTTGCGGTCCGGTGCATAGCGGCCATTGTCGGCCTCGATGAACTTCAGCCGGCGGTCCAGCTCGATCAACGGCAATGCGGTTTGCCCGGTCACCACGAAGTTGATGAACGGCCCGCTCTTGATACCCACCGCCTGGCTTTCGAAAGCCGGCGAACAGCGCATGTCGGTCAGGATGCCAGCCAACGCATCGAGCCCGGCGCACAAATGCGCCTCACGGTCGATATTGCTGCCCAGGCCCAGGTAAACCGTGTTCAAAGACATCCGCGCTCGATCTCCACGCCTACACCACCACGGGCCGCCGGCACCGCGCCCGGCTTGGTCAGCTTCAACCGCACCCAGGGGATGTGGAACTCGTCCATCAAGGTGGCCACCAGGCGCTCGGCAAATGTTTCAACCAGCTCGAAACGGGCCTGTTCGGCAAACGCCTGGATGCGCGCCGACACACTGGCATAGTCCAGCGCCAGGTTCAGGTCGTCTCCGGCGGCAGCCGGGCGGTTGTCCCAGGCAAAGCTCAGGTCCAGGCGCAAGCACTGGCGAATATCCCGCTCCCAGTCATAGGCACCGATGACGGTATCGACTTCCAGGCCTTCGATGAACACTCTGTCCAAGCACTTCTCTCCACAGCACGACAAGGGCGACTGGCGCCGTTAGAATCAGGGCGTCCTCGCCCGGAATAGTTAGCATGTTTTGGTTACTGGCGTTGCTCGCCTACCTGCTCGGCTCGCTGTCCTTCGCCATTGTTCTCAGCCGCCTTTCGGGCAGCCCGGACCCGCGTTCCAGCGGTTCAGGCAATGCCGGCGCCACCAACATGCTACGCCTGGCAGGCCGTAAACTGGCGATCCTGACCCTGCTTGGCGACCTGTGCAAGGGCCTTTTGCCGGTATTGCTCGCCCGCGCTGCCGGGCTGGACCTGCACGCGCAGGCCTGGGTGGGCATATGCGCGGTGCTGGGTCACCTGTTCCCCCTGTACTTCCGCTTCAAGGGCGGCAAGGGCGTGGCGACGGCTGCCGGCATGCTCATGGGCCTGTATTTCCCGGCCGCGCTGCTGGCCATCGGCGCCTGGCTGCTGACCTTCTACCTCACGCGCACCAGCTCACTGGCGGCACTGATTGCCACGCCACTCACCCTGCCATTGCTGGCCTGGCGCGAGCCCGAGGCCCTGCTGCCGATCAGCGTACTGACTTTGATGATCGTGTGGCGCCACCGCAACAACCTGCGCGACTTGTTTGCAGGGCGCGAACGGCACTTCTGAACCTTCGACGCCCTACCTTACAGCGGCGGCAACTGCTCCATCGGCCAGCGAGCCTGCACGCTGATCGCCAGGTCTTGCTGCTGCCCGGCCAACAGGCGCTGGCAACCGGCGTAGGCGATCATCGCACCATTGTCGGTACAGAATTGCGGGCGCGCGTAGTACACGTTGCCCTTGATGCTACCGAGCATGTCCTCCAGGGACGCGCGCAGGGCCTTGTTGGCACTCACGCCACCCGCGATGACCAGGCGCTTGAGGCCGGTCTGCTTGAGCGCCCGCTTGCACTTGATGGTCAAAGTCTCCACCACCGCCTGCTGGAATGCCAGAGACAGGTCGCAACGGGTTTGCTCACTGTCGTCGCCAGCATTCTTGCATTGCTGCCAGGTGTTCAGGGCGAAGGTCTTGAGACCACTGAAGCTGAATTCCAGGCCTGGCCGATCGGTCATTGGCCGCGGGAACACGAAGCGCCCGGCCACACCTTGTTCGGCCAGACGCGCAATTTCCGGACCGCCTGGGTAATTGAGGCCGATCAGCTTGGCGGTCTTGTCGAACGCTTCACCGGCAGCATCGTCCAGGCTCTCGCCCAACAGTTCGTACTGACCGATGCCATCGACCCGAACCAGCTGGGTATGGCCACCGGAAACCAACAAAGCGACGAACGGAAACTCGGGCGGGTTTTCTTCCAGCATGGGCGCCAGCAGGTGGCCTTCCATGTGGTGCACGCCGATCGCCGGGATGTCCCAGGCAAAGGCCAGCGCCTGGGCGCAGGAAGCGCCCACCAGCAAGGCGCCGACCAGGCCGGGGCCCGCGGTGTAGGCGATGGCGTCGATTTCGGTGGCAACGCAGCCTGCCTCGTCCAGCACCTGGCGGATGAGCGGCAGCATGCGCTTGACGTGATCACGCGAGGCAAGCTCGGGCACCACGCCACCGAAGACGCGGTGCAGGTCGATCTGGCTGAACAGTGCGTCGGCCAACAAACCCCGTTCACTGTCGTATAATGCGACGCCAGTTTCGTCGCAGGATGTTTCCAATCCCAGTACTAGCATGGGCTCGTCCCTTGTGGGGGCTGAATTCGAAGCCGCGCATGATAGTCCCCGTGTCGGGTGCCGACCAGCGGTTTTCGATCAGAGGCTTTGCATTCCGGCTTGCTAAGGGTTAACATCCGCAACCCTTGAAAACCGACGTTCTCCAGCACACCTTTGTTTTGCCAGGAGCACGTCTACCCCGGTAATGAATTAAGGTAGCCCTGGATGCCAGCCGTCAAAGTTAAAGAGAACGAACCCTTCGACGTAGCTCTGCGTCGTTTCAAGCGCTCCTGCGAAAAAGCCGGTGTACTGGCTGAAGTTCGTAGCCGCGAGTTTTACGAGAAGCCGACCGCAGAGCGTAAGCGCAAAGCAGCTGCTGCTGTTAAGCGTCACGCCAAGAAAGTTCAGCGCGAACAGCGCCGCGCCGTTCGTCTGTACTAATACAGGCGTTCAACGCAAAGCTTCTGCCCTGCCCGGCTAACCCCCGGGCGATGGCAGTGGTCGCTTCAAACTTGAGCAGCTAGCTCAAGGCCCTGCACAAGCTTCATGCGGACTGCACATGGGCAACCTGCCTGAAACGTCAGAGCTGGTCCTCCTTGCTGTATGACCAGACGTGCACGTCCGACTGACGAGCCCTTAGGGGCTGGCGACGAGCACATTCCCTCGCACTTCCCCAAGCAGCACTCGCCCCATTCGGCGCGTGAGCGATTAGACTTGCCAGTTGCCAGATTACGAGACTGCCATGGCCGGGCTGATTCCCCAGAGTTTCATTGACGACCTGATCAACCGCCTCGACATCGTCGACGTGGTGAGTTCGCGCGTCCAGCTGAAAAAAACCGGCAAGAACTACTCCGCCTGCTGCCCGTTCCACAAAGAAAAAACACCGTCCTTCACGGTCAGCCCCGACAAGCAGTTCTACTACTGCTTCGGCTGTGGCGCCGGTGGCAACGCCTTGGGCTTTGTCATGGACCACGACAACCTGGACTTCCCCCAGGCCGTCGAGGAACTGGCCCGCGCCGCCGGCATGGAAGTGCCCCGCGAGCAAGGCCGCCGCGACCAGAAGCCGCGCCAGCCAACTGACTCGCCACTGTACCCGCTACTGGACGCCGCCTCGGAGTTTTACCGCCAGGCTCTGCGCAGCCACCCGTCACGCAAGGCAGCGGTGGACTACCTCAAGGGCCGCGGCCTGTCCGGGGAAATTGCCCGCGACTTCGGCCTGGGCTTTGCCCCACCCGGCTGGGACAACCTGCTCAAGCACCTGGGTGCCGACACCCTGCAGCAGAAGGTGATGATCGATGCCGGCCTGCTGATCGAGAACGCCGAGAGCGGCAAGCGCTACGACCGCTTCCGCGACCGGGTAATGTTCCCGATACGTGACAGCCGCGGGCGCATCATCGCCTTCGGTGGCCGGGTGCTCGGCGACGACAAGCCCAAGTACCTGAACTCCCCGGAAACACCTGTGTTCCACAAGGGGCAGGAACTGTACGGGCTGTACGAGGCGCGCAAGCACAACCGCAACCTTGACGAGATCATCGTCGTCGAGGGCTACATGGACGTCATTGCCCTGGCCCAGCAAGGCCTGCGCAATGCCGTGGCCACCCTTGGCACCGCCACCAGCGAAGAGCACCTCAAGCGCCTGTTCCGCGTGGTGCCCAGCGTGCTGTTCTGTTTTGACGGCGACCAGGCCGGGCGCAAGGCGGCCTGGCGCGCACTGGAATCGACATTGTCGAACCTGCAGGACGGCCGTCGCGCGCGCTTCCTGTTCCTGCCCGAAGGCGAAGACCCGGACAGCCTGGTGCGCGCCGAAGGTACCGACGCTTTCATGGCCCGTATCAACCAGCACGCCCAACCGCTGGCCGACTACTTCTTCGAGCAACTTGGCGTCGAGGCCGACCCGCGCTCGCTGGAAGGCAAGGCGCATATGGCGACCTTGGCCGCACCGTTGATCGAAAAGATCCCCGGCGCCAACCTGCGTCAGCTGATGCGCAACCGCCTGAAGGAAATCACCGGCCTCGACCCTCAGCAGGTCGAGCAGCTGGCGCAACAAGCCCCGGCGGCCAGCAGCATGCCGGACTATGACCCTGGCTACGACTACGACGCCATGGCCAGCTACACCCCCGACTACGGCGACATGCCGCAGCACGATTTTGCCCCCGTTCATCAGGAGCAGGCGTGGAAACCCAGCAAGGGTGGCAGCAAGAAGCCGTGGAGCGACAAACCCTGGGACAAGAACCGCAAGGGCGGCAAGCCCTGGCAACAACGCGACGAAGCACCTCCGCGCGTGCCAGCACCGGTCGAGCCACCGACCCTGGCCGCCCTGCGCACCTTGCTGCACCACCCGCTGCTGGCCGGCAAGGTGGAAGATGCCAGCCACTTCGCCGACGAAGAGCACCTGTACAGCCAACTGCTGGTGGCGTTGATCGAAGCCGCGCAGAAAAATCCTGGGCTAAGCTCAATGCAGTTGATCGCACGTTGGCACGGCACCGAACAAGGCCGCCTGCTGCGGGCCCTGGCGGAAAAGGAATGGCTTATCGTAGCCGACAACCTTGAACAACAGTTTTTCGACACTATAACTAGCTTGTCCGCCCGCCAACGCGAGCGCAGCCTGGAACAACTGCTCAGGAAATCACGTCAAAGCGAATTGACCAGCGAGGAAAAAAACCAGCTCCTCGCCCTGCTGAGCCGAAATGTTCCCGCACAAACGCCGACCTCATCTGGCGCGTGAGGCCCATGCTCGGGTATAATCCTCGGCTTGTTTTTTGCCCGCCAAGACCTTCAGTGGATAGGGTGTTATGTCCGGAAAAGCGCAACAGCAGTCTCGTATCAAAGAGTTGATCACCCGCGGTCGTGAGCAGGGCTACCTGACTTACGCGGAGGTCAACGACCACCTGCCTGAGGATATTTCAGATCCGGAACAGGTGGAAGACATCATCCGCATGATCAACGACATGGGGATCAACGTATTCGAGAGTGCTCCGGATGCGGATGCCCTTCTGTTGGCGGAAGCCGACACCGATGAAGCCGCGGCCGAAGAAGCCGCTGCTGCGTTGGCGGCAGTTGAAACCGATATCGGCCGCACGACCGACCCGGTGCGCATGTATATGCGCGAAATGGGTACTGTCGAGCTGCTGACCCGCGAAGGCGAGATCGAAATCGCCAAGCGTATCGAGGAAGGCATTCGCGAAGTCATGGGCGCTATCGCCCACTTCCCGGGCACTGTCGACTACATTCTCGGCGAATATGACCGCGTCACCACCGAGGGTGGCCGCCTGTCGGACGTTCTCAGCGGTTACATCGACCCTGACGACAACATTGCCGCGCCAACCGAAGAAGTGCCGATCCCGGGCGCCAAGGCCGCTGCGGCGAAGGAAGAGTCCGACGACGACGAAGAAGAATCCGAAAGCGGTGACGACGAGGAAGAGGCCGAAAGCGGCCCGGACCCGGTAGTCGCGGCCCAGCGCTTCGGTGCGGTATCCGATCAGCTTCAGGTAACCTCCAAGGTCCTGAAGAAGAATGGTCGTAGCCACAAGGAAAGCATCGAGGCCCTGCAGGCCCTGGCCGACCTGTTCATGCCGATCAAGCTGGTACCGAAGCAGTTCGAGGTACTGGTCGAGCGTGTACGTGACGCCCTGAGCCGTCTGCGACAGCAAGAACGCGCCATCATGCAGTTGTGCGTACGTGACGCCCGCATGCCGCGAGCCGACTTCCTGCGCATGTTCCCAAGCAACGAAACCGACCAGACCTGGAGCGGTGACCTGGCCAAGCGCAACACCAAGTGGGCTGCCGCCCTGGGTGAAAAGAACGCTGCCATCGTCGCTTGCCAGCAGAAGCTGATCGACCTTGAGACCGAAACCGGCCTGACCGTTGCCGAGATCAAGGAAATCAACCGTCGCATGTCGATCGGTGAAGCCAAGGCCCGCCGCGCCAAGAAAGAAATGGTCGAGGCGAACCTGCGTCTGGTGATTTCCATCGCCAAGAAGTACACCAACCGTGGCCTGCAGTTCCTCGATCTGATCCAGGAAGGCAACATCGGCTTGATGAAAGCGGTGGACAAGTTCGAATACCGTCGCGGCTACAAGTTCTCGACCTATGCCACCTGGTGGATCCGTCAGGCGATCACCCGTTCGATCGCCGACCAGGCACGCACCATCCGGATTCCGGTGCACATGATCGAGACGATCAACAAGCTCAACCGTATTTCCCGCCAGATGCTGCAGGAAATGGGTCGTGAACCGACGCCGGAAGAGCTGGGCGAGCGCATGGAAATGCCTGAGGACAAGATCCGCAAGGTACTGAAGATCGCCAAAGAGCCGATCTCCATGGAAACCCCGATCGGTGACGACGAAGATTCGCACCTGGGCGACTTCATCGAGGACTCGACCATGCAGTCCCCGATCGACGTGGCCACAGTCGAAAGCCTCAAGGAAGCCACCCGTGACGTGCTCTCGGGCCTGACTGCACGCGAAGCCAAGGTGCTGCGCATGCGTTTCGGTATCGACATGAACACCGACCACACCCTCGAAGAGGTGGGCAAGCAGTTTGACGTAACGCGTGAGCGGATCCGTCAGATCGAAGCGAAGGCGTTGCGCAAACTGCGCCACCCGACCCGCAGCGAGCACCTGCGCTCCTTCCTCGACGAGTGATGACAAAACCCCGGCCCAGGCCGGGGTTTTTCTTTAGTGGCCCGCCACATAAAGCCCCCCTTCCGTTGCACGCCTGCAGCAATGCCCGTCTACACTCGACTTCAGACCACCTGAGTGCGAGGCTGCCATGTCCTTGAAGCCGGCCATTCTGTTGCTGATCCTGATTCTGTGGAACACAACGGCCGGCGCCCTGACCCTGACAGACGAGGAGAAAACCTGGCTGGCTGCCCACCCGCAGCTCAACCTGGGCGTAGACGCCTCTTGGCCACCGTTCGAGTTTCGCGACCAGGAGGGCCGTTACCAGGGATTGGCCGCCGACTACATTGCCATGATCCAGCAGCGCCTGGGTGTGACGTTCAAACCGGTCGAGCCCAGCAGTTGGACCGAGGTGCTGGCGCAGGCGCGGGAAAGCCGTATCGACCTGCTGCCCGGCATCATGTCCACTCCGGAACGCCAGGGCTTTCTGGCCTTCACTCGCCCGTACCTCGACTTCCCCATTGTCATCCTCGCGCACAAAGGCGGCGCACAACCGCGAAAGCTGGCTGACCTGTACGGCTTGAAAATCGCCGTAGTAGAAAACTACGCCCCGCACGAGTTGCTGCGTACCCACCACCCGGACCTCAACCTGGTTGCCCTGCCAAACGTCAGCTCCACGCTGCAAGCACTGGCCACCGACCAGGTGGATGCCGTGGTCGGTGACCTCGCTTCCAGTATCTGGAGCCTGCGCCAACTCAAGCTCGAAGGCCTCTACGTCAGCGGCGAAACGCCCTACCGTTATCAGCTGGCGATGGCCGTCCCCCGCGACAAGAGCGTGCTGGTCGGCATTCTCGATAAAGTGATGGCCGACATGAGCAGCAGCGAAATCAGCCAGATCCAGCAGCACTGGGTGGGCAATGTAGTCGACCAGCGGATGTTCTGGTCCGACCTGCTGGTGTATGGCCTGCCAGCGGTGCTGTTGCTGATGGCTGTGCTGGCAGTGGTCATTCGCATCAACCGCCGACTCAGCTCGGAAATATCCCGGCGCATCGCCCTGGAGCAAGAGCTGCGCAGCAGCGAATACCACTATCGCGGCCTGGTCGAGAGCCTGTCAGCCATCGCCTGGGAAGCCGATGCCAACGACTTCACCTACAGCTACGTTTCACCCCATGCCGAAGACCTGCTCGGCTACCCATTGAGTGACTGGCTCAGGCCCGGTTTCTGGCGCAGCATCCTGCATCCGGAGGACGCGCTCTGGGCACAGGCCTACTGCGACAGCGAGACCGCAGCGGGGCGCGACCACAGCCTGGACTACCGAGTGATCCGGGCTGATGGCCAGCCCCTCTGGGTACGCAACATCGTCAGCATGATCGAACACGGCCACCAGCCCGTGATGCGCGGGCTGATGATCGACATCAGCGAAACCAAGCGCACTGAGGACGCCCTGCGCCTGTCCGAACAGAAGTTCGCCTCGGTATTCCAGCAGTGTCCCGATATATTGCTGATCGCGCGCCACAGCGATGGCTGCCTGCTGGAGGTGAACGAGGCTTTCGAAGAGCAGATCGGCCTGCCGCCAGACCAGGTCATTGGCCGCACCGCCACCGACCTTGGCCTTTGGGGCGTAGAAGGCAGTGGCCCGCTCCTGCTTGAAAGGTTGCACCAAGGTGGTATCCGCAACCTGGAAATGAGCTTCCGCCGCAGCAACGGCCAACTGTTCACCGGCCTGACTTCGGCCGAAACCTTCGAACTGGACGGCACACCCGCGCTAGTTGTGGCAGTACGCGACATCAGCCAGCTGAAGGAGACCCAGCAGCAGCTGCAAACTTCAGAAGAAAAGTTCGCAAAGGCCTTCCACGCCTCGCCCGACGGCCTGCTGCTATCGCGCCAGAGCGACGGGTTGCTGCTGGAGGTGAACGAGGGCTTCTGTCGCCTCACCGGCTACGCCCTCAACCCAACCATCGACCAGACCTCGCTAGACCTGGGTATCTGGGTCGACCTCAACGAGCGCAAACACCTGGTTGACCAGCTCAACCGCGACGGCTTCGTGCGCGACTTCACCTGCCATATCCGTCGCAGCGACGGGCAGATCCGCCTTTGCGAGCTGTCCGCCCGCCCCCTGCCGATTACCGGCGTCGACTGCATGCTGACCATCGCCCGCGACATCACCGAGCGTCACCTGATGCAAGAAAAACTGCAGCTGGCCGCCACCGTGTTCGAGAACACCGCCGAAGGCGTGCTGATCACCGACATTGACCAGCGCATCAGTGCCGTCAACCGCGCCTTCAGCGAGATCACCGGCTACAGCGAGATCGAGGCCCTCGGCCAGACTCCGCGCCTGCTCGCCTCGGGCCAGCACGACAGCGCTTTCTATCTGGCCATGTGGCACCAGCTTACAGACGAGGGCCACTGGCAGGGCGAAATCTACAACAAGCGCAAGAACGGCGAGCTTTACCCAAGCTGGCTGACCATCAGCGCCGTGCGCAACAGCGACCGCGAGGTCACTCACTTCGTGGCGGTTTTTGCTGACATCTCCAGCATCAAGCACGCCCAGGCCAAACTCGACTATCAGGCCCACCACGACCCGCTGACCGGCCTGCCCAATCGCACCCTGTTCGAAAACCGGCTACAGGGTGTGCTCACCTGCGCGCAGGTGTCCAACCGCCAGGGCGCAGTGCTGTTCCTGGACCTCGACCGCTTCAAGCATATCAACGACAGCCTTGGCCACCCGGTCGGCGACCTGCTGCTCAAGGGCATCGCCCAGCGCCTGAAAGAACAGGTACGCGACGTTGACACCGTAGCCCGCCTGGGTGGCGACGAATTCATCATTCTGCTGCCCGGCCTGCACAAGCCCAGTGACGCCAGCACTATCGCCAACAAGCTATTGGCCTGCTTCAACGCACCGTTCCAGGCCGGCGAGCACGAGTTTTTCACCAGCGCCAGCATCGGCATCAGTCTTTACCCACAGGATGGCACTGACGTCTCCACACTGATCCGCAACGCCGACGCTGCCATGTACCGCTCCAAAGCCAAAGGCCGCAACCGCGTCGAAGCCTACACCCGCGACCTCACCGCCCAGGCCAGCGAGCGCATCGCCCTGGAGCATGAGCTGCGCCGGGCCGTCGAACGCAACGAAATGAGCCTGTGCTTCCAGCCCAAGCTCAGCCTGAAGACCCAGAGCCTGGTGGGTGCCGAAGCGCTGATCCGCTGGAGCCACCCGACCTTTGGTGAGGTACCGCCGGAACACTTCATCCACCTGGCGGAAGAGAACGGCACCATCCTGCAGCTCGGCGACTGGGTACTGGAGCAAGCCTGCCGGCAGATGCAGGCCTGGAAGCAGCACTATGAACCCTTCGGCCCGCTGTCGATCAACCTTGCCGGCGCCCAGCTGCGCCACCCACACCTGGCACGGCGCATCGAACAACTGCTCAAGCACTACCAGCTGAGGGCCGGTGACCTGCAGCTGGAAATCACCGAGAACTTCATCATGAGCCAGGCAGAAGAGGCCCTGGCCGTGCTGTACCAGTTGAAGAAACTCGGCGTACAGCTAGCCATCGACGATTTTGGCACCGGCTATTCGTCGCTGAGCTACCTGAAGCGCCTGCCGCTGGACATCCTCAAGATCGACAAGTCGTTCATCCGCGGCCTGCCCGACGACCCACACGACGCCGCCATCGCCCGGGCGATCATTGCCCTGGGCCGCAGCATGCAGTTGACCATCATTGCCGAAGGCGTGGAGAACCAGGCCCAGCAGCGTTTTCTGGCGGCCGAGGGCTGCGAGCAGATCCAGGGCTACATCGTCAGCCTCCCTCTACCGCCAGAGGAATTCGCGGCCGCGTTTCTTCGCATAGCACTATCGGATCTTTCAGATGGCACAGGTGCGAAACCCTCGTTATAATCCGCCCACTTACTGAGGGCCTATAGCTCAGTTGGTTAGAGCAGAGGACTCATAATCCTTTGGTCCACGGTTCGAGTCCGTGTGGGCCCACCAGCTTACAAGCCGCGCATTGCGCGGCTTTTTCATGCCCGCAAGAAATAAATGTTCGGGGGCGTGTACATCCAGCGCAGCGGCGCCGGCCGCATGACCTTGGAAGTAGCGCTGAAACGGTATCTCAGCGAAATCAGCCCACCAAGAAGCCGATCACCCAGCACGCCGATAATCGCGGAAAGGTGCCCTATCGATACTTCAAGCCAAACACCCTAGCTTGAGGATCAGACAATGAGCCGAATAGGCGCCATTATCAGCTCACAAAATGAGCCGAATATGCTCGCTAATCGGCTCACAGATGAGCAAGCCCATGAATGAACCTGGGCCTGCCCCGTGACAACGGACGCCAGGAAGCTGGCTACAGAGCCAACTGCCTCAAGCCTTTGCGTATTCGTTCGGTGCGCTCATCACTAGCGCGGCGCCTGGGCTAAACGAAGGAGGCCGCACCACTGCACGTTCCAGTCCATCGGGCGATGATGGCCATCAACCATGGGCAACCCCATAAGAACCCTCCCAGTCTGCTCCACCACCCCCTCTGCCAACGTCCGCAAATGTACCGCTGTCAGTTAACCCCCTCCAGGACGCATCTCGACCTGCCGTGGGTTGTAGAAGGTCATGCCAGGCGGAATATCCCGCGTAACCAACGACATCGCGCCAATCACCACGTCATCGCCAATGTCGATGCGATCAGCAACGATGCAACTGTTGGCCCCCATGCTCACGTTGTCGCCAATGCGCAGTGCGTACTCCTGCAACCCCAGGGTCTTGATGCCGATCGAGCAGTTCTGCCGGATGAAGAAGTTGCGCCCGATGCTTACATGCCGGGTAACCACCACCCCCGGCAGGTGCGCGATGCGCAGGCCGGGGGCGATCTGGGCGCCGATGTCGATGTCCACCCCATACTTGAGGTTGAGCCGCTGCTGCATGCGCCTGGCGTGGCGCCGGGCCAGGCCGCCGCGGGCGTCGAGGTACTGGGCCAAGCGATAGGCGAAAAGGAAACGCAGTTTGTTGTCCTTGCGTGCGCGGCGCAGCACGTTGAACAGCAGGCTGATAGGGCGTCCGGGTCTTTTCTTGTTGGAGACTTCCAGTCGCCAGCATTCGAGCAGGTGGTCGAGGTTCACGCTGAGATTTCCGTTGGACTAGCGCTTCATCATGCCGAATTAGTGCCGAAGACGCAGCCTTCGGACATGCACGGCCCTTCTCACCCAAAGTGCCAAGCCGACGCCGTCAACGGTGATCGACTGCACCTGGCCTTGCCCTGATTGGCACAGGCTGGCTAGGCTAGCGGGCCAACCGTAGAGACTCGCCATGTCGGATTCCCGCTCCATCACGCTGGATGAAATCGATCGCCAGCTGATCGCCCTGCTGCAGATCAACGCCCGCGAAAGCGTCGCCACCCTCGCCCGCCAGTTGGGTATCGCCCGCACCACCGTCAATTCGCGCCTGGAGCGGCTGGAGAAAAACAAGGTTATCTCCGGCTATGGCGTACGCCTGGGCCAGGGTGTGATAGGCGGTGGGCTGCAAGCGTACGTGGGGATCAAGGTGCAGCCACGCTCCGGCAAGGACGTGGTGCGGCGCCTGAGTGCCATGGGCCAGGTGCAGCAGTTGTGTGCGGTAAGCGGCGAGTTCGACTATGTGGCCTGGTTGCGTACGGACTCGCCTGAACAACTGGACCAATTACTCGACCAGATCGGCAGTGTCGACGGGGTGGAGAAGACCACCACGTCGATCATTCTCAGCAGCAAGGTGGACCGCGGTCAGCCGCTCTGATAATCAGGCCTCCTGCTCGTCGAAGGGCTTGTCTTGAGCTTTGGGGGGGCTGTGAGATCGAGCGCCGCCCGCGCGGCGCATCGCGAGCTGCGCTCGCTCCTACGTTTGTTTCGGGCCAGTGACGCCTGTGACAGCCGCGCGCGACCGCCTTGTTTGTACGACGCGATATCGCGCCATGCGCCAAGGGGATCGCGCGCAATTCCCCCAGGAATAACTGGCCCGAAACAAACGTAGGAGCGAGCGCAGCTCGCGATGCGCCGCGCGGGCGGCGCTCGATCTCACAGGCGACGCACCTCTACCGCCATACAGGCGGCGCTCGGTCTCCCAGGCGGCGCACCTCTACCGCCATACCCTTAAGGCTACACCGCCTGGCATGACGTTGCGCAATGGCCGGGTGTGTTTGCCTTGGGTTTTATGGTGTTGCAGAAATCGAGCGCCGCCCGCGCGGCGCATCGCGAGCTGCGCTCGCTCCTACGTTTGTTTCGGGCCAATTATTCCTGAGGGAATTGCGCGCGATCCCCTCGGTGCATGGCGCGATATCGCGTCGTACAAACAAGGCGGTCGCGCGCGCCTGTCACAGGCGTACCTGGCCCGAAACAAACGTAGGAGCGAGCGCAGCTCGCGATGCGCCGCGCGGGCGGCGCTCGATCTCACAGCCCCCCAAAGCCCAAGACAAGCACGTCGTCATAAACAACCTCACTATTATAATTTCGACGAAATAAACTACATTAAGACAACACTCTAAACCTTAATAACGAACACCCCACGCCCTAAAATGACCTCCAGGCATCTCCTATACTCAGGCTCCGCTCCTCGCGCAGCCTCTCTGGCAAGGTCATTTCATGAACAAGAAGAACCGCCACCCCGCCGACGGCAAGAAGCCGATCACCATTTTCGGCCCGGACTTCCCTTTTGCTTTCGACGACTGGCTGGAACACCCGGCAGGCCTGGGCAGCATTCCAGCTGAGCGCCATGGGGAAGAGGTAGCCATTGTCGGTGCCGGTATCGCCGGCCTGGTAGCGGCCTACGAGCTAATGAAGCTGGGCCTCAAGCCGGTGGTGTACGAGGCGTCCAAGCTAGGCGGCCGGCTGCGCTCGCAAGCCTTCAATGGCACTGACGGGATCGTTGCCGAGCTGGGTGGCATGCGCTTCCCGGTGTCGTCCACCGCCTTCTACCACTACGTCGACAAGCTGGGCCTGGAAACCAAGCCCTTCCCCAACCCGCTGACCCCGGCCTCGGGCAGCACAGTTATCGACCTGGAAGGCCAGACCTACTACGCCGAGAAACCCACCGACCTGCCACAACTGTTTCATGAGGTAGCCGACGCCTGGGCCGATGCGCTGGAGAGCGGCGCCCAGTTCGCCGATATCCAGCAGGCCATCCGCGACCGTGATGTACCGCGCCTGAAGGAACTCTGGAACAAGCTGGTGCCGCTGTGGGACGACCGCACCTTCTACGACTTCGTCGCCACCTCGCGCTCGTTCGCCAAGCTGAGCTTCCAGCACCGCGAAGTGTTCGGTCAGGTCGGTTTCGGCACCGGCGGTTGGGACTCGGACTTCCCCAACTCGATGCTGGAAATCTTCCGCGTGGTGATGACCAACTGCGACGACCATCAGCACCTGGTGGTCGGGGGCGTGGAACAAGTGCCACAAGGCATCTGGCGCCACGTACCGGAACGCTGCGTGCATTGGCCGGAGGGCACCAGCCTGAGCACGCTGCATGGCGGCGCACCACGTACCGGGGTCAAGCGCATTGCCCGCGCCGCCGATGGCCGCCTGGCGGTCACCGACAACTGGGGCGATACCCGCCACTACAGCGCAGTACTCGCCACCTGCCAGACCTGGTTGCTGACCACCCAGATCGACTGCGAGGAATCGCTGTTCTCGCAAAAGATGTGGATGGCCTTGGACCGTACCCGCTACATGCAGTCGTCGAAAACCTTCGTCATGGTCGACCGCCCGTTCTGGAAGGACAAGGACCCGGAAACCGGCCGTGACCTGTTGAGCATGACCCTCACCGACCGCCTCACCCGCGGCACTTACCTGTTCGACAACGGCAACGACAAGCCCGGGGTGATCTGCCTGTCGTACTCGTGGATGAGCGACGCGCTGAAGATGCTGCCGCACCCGGTGGAGAAGCGTGTACAACTGGCCCTGGATGCGCTGAAGAAGATCTACCCAAAGACCGATATCGCCGGCCATATCATCGGCGACCCGATCACGGTTTCCTGGGAGGCCGACCCGTACTTCCTCGGTGCCTTCAAAGGCGCGCTGCCGGGCCATTACCGCTACAACCAGCGCATGTATGCGCACTTCATGCAGCAGGACATGCCGGCGGAGCAGCGCGGTATCTTCATTGCCGGTGACGACGTGTCATGGACCCCCGCCTGGGTTGAAGGCGCGGTGCAGACGTCGCTGAATGCGGTGTGGGGTATCATGAACCACTTTGGTGGCCACACCCACCCCGACAACCCCGGCCCAGGCGATGTGTTCAACGAAATTGGCCCGATCGCCCTGGCGGATTGAGACAAGGAGGCACCATGCGCATCGCTCTGTACCAAGGTGCACCCAAGCCACTGGATGTGCCCGGCAACCTGCAACGGCTGCGTCACCAGGCGCAGTTGGCAGCCGAACGCGGCGCGCAGTTGCTGGTTTGCCCGGAGATGTTCCTGACCGGCTACAACATCGGCCTGGCCCAGGTCGAGCGCCTGGCCGAGGCCGCCGATGGCCCGGCAGCCATAACCGTGGTGGAGATCGCCCAGGCGCACCGCATCGCCATTGTCTATGGCTACCCTGAGCGCGGCGATGACGGGGCGATCTACAACAGCGTGCAGTTGATCGATGCGCATGGCCGCAGCCTGAGCAATTACCGCAAGACCCACCTGTTCGGTGAACTGGACCGTTCGATGTTCAGCCCAGGCGCCGACTATTTCCCGGTGGTGGAACTGGAAGGCTGGAAGGTTGGCCTGCTGATCTGCTACGACATCGAGTTCCCGGAGAACGCCCGGCGCCTGGCGCTGGATGGCGCCGAGCTGATCCTGGTGCCGACGGCGAACATGACACCGTACGACTTTACCTGCCAGGTGACTGTGAGAGCCCGGGCGCAGGAAAACCAGTGCTATCTGGTGTATGCCAACTACTGCGGTGCGGAAGACGAGATCCAGTATTGCGGGCAGAGCAGCATCATCGGCCCGGATGGCAGCTTGCTGGCCATGGCCGGGCGGGATGAGTGCCAGTTGTTGGCAGAGCTGGAACATGAGCGGGTGGTGCTGGGACGCACGGCGTTTCCCTACCTGACCGATTTGCGCCAGGAGCTGCACCTGCGTAAAGGCTGACAGGGGCCGCTATGCGGCCCATTCGCGGGCACGCCCGCTCCCACGGGATCTGCGCTGCCTTTCATACCGGCGCCATACCCCGCGAATAGGCCGAGCCTGCAAACAAATCGGTTAGCATGGAAAGCCGCCACCGGAGCCCCCATGTCTGACACCACTCGCCAACTCACCCTCGCCAACGGCCTGCAGTTGACCCTGCGCAACGCCCCGCGCCTCAAACGCTCGGCCGCCGCACTGCGGGTGCATGCGGGCAGCCACGACGCAGCTGCCAGATGGCCCGGTCTGGCGCACTTCCTCGAACACCTGTTCTTCCTCGGTACACCACGCTTCCCGCTGGAAGACGGCCTGATGCGCTACGTACAAGCCGTGGGCGGACAGGTCAACGCCAGCACCCGCGAACGCGCCACCGACTTTTTCTTCGAGGTGCCACCCAACGCGCTCGATGGCGGTCTCGAGCGCCTGTGCCAAATGCTGGCAGAACCGGATCTGGGTATCGAACGCCAACGCCGTGAACGCGAAGTGATCCACGCCGAATTCATCGCCTGGTCGCGCAATCCATCGGCCCAACAGCAGTTCGCCCTGCTGCAGTCAGTCTCAGACAAGCATCCACTGGGCGCTTTTCATGCTGGCAATCGATACACCCTGGCCTTGCACGACGCAGCTTTCCAGCAAGCGCTTGCGGGCTTTCATCAGCGCTTCTACCAAGGCGGCCAGATCTGCTTGAGCCTTTGCGGGCCACAGCCGCTGGATGAACTTGAACGCCTTGCCCGGCAGCACGCCGAACTGTTCGCCGCAGGTGAGCGCGTGCCGCGAGCGCTGCCGCCGCCACTGCCCGCACTGGCTAACGCTCTGACCTTCACTCACCAAGGCCTCCCCAGCGGGGCCGAGCACGCCTTGGAACTGCTGATTGCTTACCTGGAGGACAGCCGCCCAGGTACCTGGCTGGGCGCGCTTCGCGAGCGTGGCTGGCTACAAAGCTTCACGGCCGAAAAGCTGTACGCGTTTGCCGGTCAGCTGCTGTGGCACCTTGACCTGAAGCTAAGTGCCGACGCTTGCCCGGACGAAACCTGCGCCCTGCTGCAAGGTTGGTTCAGGTTCATCCGCCAGGCCGACCGAGACCAGTTGAACCACCAATTCGGCTTGCTGCAGTGCAGCCGTGCGCAAAGTGCCAGCGCACTCGAACTGGCCCGCCGGGACAGCACAGGCCAGCCGTTCGCCAAGCTGGATGCCCAGGGGTTGCAGGCGCTTGGCGCCCTGCTGGAAAGCCTGCCAGGTAGCGACCATGGCAATTGGCAGCGCTTGCCAGTCGACCCATTGCTGAAGGCTGACCTGCGCCATGCCAAGGCGCAGCCGCTGCCGGCAGCGCTGAAGATCAGTGACCAGCTCCCGCCGGCGCGCCAATACGCTGCGCTGTACCTGCGCTGGCATGTACCTTCGCCTTTGCGCCAGCAGCTACAGCGTGTGCTGGAACTGGCCCTGGTACCACTGCAGGAACGCTGTGACCGCGCCTCCGTGCAACTGCAGTACAGCAGCGCCGGAGAATACTGGCAGTTGCGCTGCGCCGGCCTGCCAGCAGCAGTGCTGCGGGCAGTGGAACAAGCCTTGGCATTGATGCTCAAGCCACCTGCCAGTTGCTGGCTGCCCTGCACGGCGCAGCCCCCTGCCCTGATCCCCATCAGGGCCCTGCTCAAGCAACTGCCAGACGCGGTACAGGGTAGCCTGCCCGCAGCGGTGCCCGCCGACACGCTGAACCAGCAGCAACTCGACAGCCTGTGGCTGCACACCGAGTGGCATGGCATGGCTACCGGCTTCGAGGATACCGCGCTAAACGCCTTGGGCACTGCGCTGCAGCAGTGCCCTGGGCAAGGCTCGCGGCCTGCCCCCCTGCCTACATGGGCAAACCACCGCTGGCAGCATGCCCAAGTGCCAGGCAGCGAACATGCCCTGCTGCTGTTCTACCCGTTGCCTGCGGCCAAAGAAGCCGCAGGCCGTCTGTTAGCCCAGTTGCTGCAAGGACCGGTGTACCAACGCCTGCGGGTAGAATTGCAACTCGGCTATGCGGTGTTCAGCGCCTTTCGTCAGGTCGAGGGTGTTGCTGGGCTGCTGTTCGGCGTGCAGTCTCCCCACACCGGTCCGGCACAGGTGCTTAACCACCTGCTCGGCCTGCTGCGCCATGGCGTCACCCTTGACCCGGCCGCTCGCCAGGCATTGGCTGGGCAATTCGACGAGCCCGCCATGGCCAATGCCGATGTCGCCGAATGGGCGTGGCAGACACACTTGGCCACACAACCCGATAAGCTGGATGTGCTGCGCAGGTCTATCCTGACTACGCGGCAGACGGATCTGGACCACCTGCTGAGCGACCTGCTCGACCCAGGTTTCGCTTGGCTATGTTTGGCCAACGCTGCCGCGCCAGACACTTCCTGGCAGGGTGAAAAACGATGATTATTACGCGAACTGCAACGGCGCTTCTCGAATAATTAACCTTCCGGTTCAAATTTTTCTTGTAAGATAGCGCAATCTCGGTTTCAGGGAACTGCCAGCGCATGGCGGTACCCAAGTAGTAGCTGAACAACCCAACCCTCATTCGGAAGGAGTAATTCCATGTGGACCAAACCTGCATACACTGACCTGCGTATCGGCTTCGAAGTTACCATGTACTTCGCTAACCGCTAAGCCAGGTTTAGGGTTTCACGCCTCGGCCTGCCGGGGCGTTTTCGTTTTTTCCGATCCGGTTTCTGCATAGAGAGTGGCCATGTACATCCAGGTTCTCGGCTCCGCCGCCGGTGGCGGGTTCCCGCAGTGGAACTGCAACTGCGTCAACTGCAAGGGCTACCGTGATGGCACCCTGCAAGCCACGGCGCGCACCCAGTCATCCATCGCCCTGTCCGACGACGGTGTGCACTGGATACTGTGCAATGCCTCGCCCGACATCCGCGCCCAACTGCAGGCCTTTGCGCCGATGCAGCCGGCCCGGGCCCTGCGCGACACCGGCATCAACGCCATCGTCCTGCTGGACAGCCAGATCGACCACACCACCGGCCTGCTCAGCCTGCGCGAAGGCTGCCCGCATCAGGTGTGGTGCACGGACATGGTCCACCAGGACCTGACCACCGGTTTCCCGCTGTTCAACATGCTCAGCCACTGGAACGGTGGCCTGCAGTGGAACCGTATCGAGCTGGAAGGCAGCTTCGTGATCGACGCCTGCCCCAACCTCAAGTTCACCCCCTTCCCCCTGCGCAGCGCCGCGCCGCCTTATTCGCCACACCGCTTCGACCCGCACCCGGGCGATAACCTTGGTTTGATGGTCGAAGACACCCGCACCGGCGGCAAGCTGTTCTACGCCCCGGGCCTGGGCCAGGTAGACGAAAAGCTGCTGGCGATGATGCACGGTGCCGACTGCCTGCTGGTCGACGGCACCCTGTGGGAAGACGACGAAATGCAGCGCCGCGGTGTCGGCACCCGCACCGGCCGCGAGATGGGCCACTTGGCGCAGAACGGCCCGGGCGGCATGCTCGAAGTGCTGGACGGTTTCCCGCGCCAGCGCAAAGTGCTTATCCACATCAACAACACCAACCCGATTCTCGATGAAAACTCCCCCGAGCGCGCCGAAGTCCTGCGCCGGGGCGTCGAAGTTGCCTTCGATGGCATGAGCATCGAGTTGTAAAACAGTCTGTGAGGCGAGACCAGACCCTGTGGGAGCGGGCACGCCCGCGAAAATGCCAACACGGTCTATGGCACCGGCTTCGCCGGTGTTCGCGGGCACGCCCGCTCCCACAAGGGAGAGAGATGTGCCAGGCCAGATAATCGTTCTACAGGAGCCAGCCGAATGAGCGACGCACTGCCAATGTCCCCTGCCGAGTTCGAGCAGGCCTTGCGCGCCAAGGGCGCCTATTATCACATCCATCACCCGTACCACGTGGCGATGTACCAAGGTCGCGCCACCCGCAAGCAGATCCAGGGCTGGGTGGCCAACCGCTTCTACTACCAGGTCAACATCCCGATGAAGGATGCTGCGATCCTGGCCAACTGCCCGGACCGCGAAGTGCGCCGCGAGTGGATCCAGCGCCTGCTCGACCACGATGGTGCGCCCGGCGAGGATGGCGGTATCGAAGCCTGGCTGCGCCTGGGCCAGGCTGTCGGGCTGGACCCGGACCAATTGCGCTCGCAAGAACTGGTATTGCCTGGCGTGCGCTTTGCCGTGGACGCCTACGTCAACTTCGCCCGCCGCGCCAGCTGGCAGGAAGCCGCCAGCAGCTCGCTGACCGAGCTGTTCGCCCCGCAAATCCACCAGTCACGTCTGGACAGCTGGCCACAGCACTACCCGTGGATCGACCCCGCCGGCTACGAGTATTTCCGTACCCGCCTGGGCCAGGCTCGACGCGATGTGGAACACGGCCTGGCGATTACCCTGCAGCACTACACCACCCGTGCGGGCCAGGAGCGTATGCTGGAGATACTGCAGTTCAAACTGGATATCCTGTGGAGCATGCTCGATGCCATGAGCATGGCCTACGAACTGAACCGCCCACCCTATCATTCCGTCACCCAGGAACGGGTGTGGCACAAGGGAATCACCCTATGAGTTTCGACCGTAACCAGGTACCGAACTGGCGCCCCGGCTATCGTTTCCAGTACGAGCCGGCGCAAAAGGGCCATGTGTTGCTGTACCCCGAAGGCATGATCAAGCTCAACGACAGCGCGAGCCTGATCGGTGGCCTGATCGACGGCCAGCGCGACGTGGCAGCAATTATCAGCGAACTCGAACAGCAATTCCCCGGTGTCCCGCAAGTGGCGGACGACATCGAGCAGTTCATGGAGGTGGCCCGTGCCGAACACTGGATCGTCCTCGCCTGAGTTGCCGCCTACCCCCGAGGTCGGCCTGCCGCTGTGGCTGCTGGCCGAACTCACCTACCGCTGCCCGCTGCAGTGCCCTTACTGCTCCAACCCGCTGGACTTCGCCGCCCAGGGCCAGGAGCTGAGCACCGAACAGTGGTTCAAGGTCATGGCTGAAGCGCGGGAAATGGGTGCCGCACAAATCGGCTTTTCCGGCGGTGAACCACTGGTACGCCAGGACCTTGCCCAGCTGATAGCAGAGGCCCGCCGCCTGGGTTACTACACCAACCTGATCACCTCGGGCATAGGCCTGACCGAGGCACGCATCGCCGAATTCAAGAAGGCTGGCCTGGACCATATCCAGATCAGCTTCCAGGCCAGCGACGAGCAGGTGAACAACCTGCTGGCTGGCTCGAAGAAGGCCTTTGCACAGAAGCTGGAAATGGCCCGCGCGGTGAAAGCCCATGGCTACCCGATGGTGCTCAACTTCGTCACTCATCGGCACAACATCGACAAGATCGACCGCATCATCGAGTTGTGCATTGCCCTGGAGGCCGACTTCGTCGAGCTCGCCACGTGCCAGTTCTATGGCTGGGCGCACCTCAACCGCCTGGGACTGCTGCCAACCCGCGCGCAGCTCGAGCGGGCCGAACGTATCACCAACGAATACAGGGACAAGCTCAAGGCCGAGGGCAACCCGTGCAAGCTTATTTTCGTTACCCCTGACTACTACGAAGAGCGTCCCAAGGCCTGTATGAACGGCTGGGGCAACCTGTTCCTCACCATCACCCCGGACGGCACCGCATTGCCCTGCCACGGCGCCCGCCAGCTGCCCGTGCAGTTCCCGAATGTACGCGACCACGACTTGCACCATATCTGGTATGAATCGTTCGGTTTCAACCGCTTCCGTGGCTATGAGTGGATGCGCGAACCTTGCCGCTCCTGCGACGAAAAAGAAAAGGACTTCGGCGGCTGTCGCTGCCAGGCCTTCATGCTCACCGGCGATGCCAGCAACGCCGACCCGGTGTGCGCCAAGTCGACCGAGCACGGCATCATTCTCAAGGCCCGCGAGGAGGCTGAAACCGCCCAGCTCGCGATCGAACAGATGACCTTCCGCAATGATCGAAACTCCCGTGTCATCGCCCGCGGCTGAATTCAGCGCGGCCCAGGCAGTTGCCGCCGGCACCGACTTTGCCGAACTCAAGGTCAGTGCCGACGGGCTGTTCTGGAACGAATTCCGCCCGGCCGACGGTGCTTGCCGTATCTGGCACTGGTTGCACTACCAAGCTCGCTGCCTGACCCCGGACGGCTTCAGCGTGCGCAGTCGGGTCTACGAATATGGTGGCGGCAGCTTCTGCCTGGGCGGCGACGGGCTGGTGTTCGTCAACGAAAAGGACCAGCAGGTCTACACCCAGCCGCTGGACGATCTGTTACCACGTGCACTGACCCAGGATGCCAGCTGCCGCTATGGCGATGTGCAGTGGCACGACGGCCAGGTGCTGGCCGTCGAAGAGCGCCATGCCGAACAGGTAGAGCATCGCCTGGTCGCTCTGGGTAACAGCAGCCGCGAAGTCCTCGCCGAGGGCGCCGACTTCTACGCCTCGCCTGCTGTCAGCGCCGATGGCCAGCGCCTGGCGTGGATCGAATGGGACCGCCCGGCACAGCCCTGGACCGTCACCCGGCTGATGTGCCGCGCGCGCGATGCCAGCGGCCACTGGGGGCCGGCGCAATGTGTAGCCGCCGCAGAAGAATCGTTGCAACAACCACGCTTCGATGCCCAAGGTCGGCTCTACTGCCTTTCCGACCGCAAGGGCTTCTGGCAACCCTGGGGTGAGGTCGATGGCCAATGGCAAGCGTTGCCCGCCGCATCGGCGGACCATGCTGCTGCGCCTTGGCAATTGGGGACCTGCACCTGGTTGCCACTGAGCCCGCAAAGCTACCTGGCCAGTTGGTTCGAAGACGGCTTCGGGCAATTGGGGCTGCGTGGTGAAGATGGCCGTATGGAACGTTTTGCCAGTGCCTACACACGCTTTCGCAGCCTGACCATGGACAGCGAACACCTGTATGCCATTGCAGCGTCGCCCATCAGCCCACCGGCAGTCATTGCCATTGACCGCAACAACCACGAAGTACGCGTGCTGGCCGGCGGTGCCGAAGTGCTGCCGGCAGGGAATATCAGCCTGCCGCAGCCGATCCACTACAACAGTGACGGCGAGCAGGCCCATGGTTTCTTCTACCCCCCAGCGCAGTCGCAAGGCGCCGCACCGCTGGTGGTATTCATCCACGGCGGGCCAACCTCAGCCTGCTATCCCGTGCTCGACCCGCGCATTCAGTATTGGACCCAGCGCGGCTTTGCCGTGGCCGACCTCAACTACCGGGGCAGCACCGGCTATGGCCGGGAGTACCGGCAGGCACTGCATCAGCGCTGGGGCAAAAGCGATGTGGCCGATGCCTGCGCGGTGGTCGAATACCTGGCGGCTCAGGGCTTGGTCGACAAACGCAAGGCATTCATCCGCGGCGGCAGCGCCGGGGGTTACACCACCCTGTGCGCCTTGGCGTTTCAAGACGTGTTCCGCGCCGGCGCCAGCCTGTACGGGGTCAGTGACCCGGTAGCCCTGGCCCGTGCCACCCACAAGTTCGAAGGCGATTACCTGGACTGGCTGATCGGCGACCCGCAGCGGGACGTTGAACGCTATCGCCAGCGCACGCCGTTGCTGCATGCAGAGCGAATCAAAGTACCGGTGATTTTCTTCCAGGGTGAACTGGATGCGGTGGTGGTGCCGGAGCAGACACGCTCCATGTTGGCTGCGTTGCAGGCCAACGGGATCGACGCTGAAGGGCATTTTTATGCGGAGGAGCGGCATGGGTTCCGCAAGGCGGAGAACCTGGCGCATGCCTTGGAAGAAGAGTGGAAATTCTATTGCCGGGTGTTGGTGCAGTAGTTACAGGCGCCCCTGCAGGAGCAACCTTTCGCTGCTCCTGCAGGCGCGGGCTCAGCCTGTGTCACCGCTTGGCGATGATGTACACCGCATGCACGATCCCCGGAATGTACCCCAGCAGGGTCAGCAGGATATTCAGCCAGAACGCCCCGCCAAACCCGACCTGAAGGAACACCCCCAGCGGCGGCAGGATAATGGCGATGATAATGCGGATAAAGTCCATGCGAGTTTCTCCTGAAGGGTTACATCAAAGACTAGCTGCCAGCCGAAGAGGTTCCACAGGCAAAAAAAACGCCCCGGGCCGAATGAAACAGGCCAGGGGCGATGCGCAGGAACGCCAGACGGTTCGTTGAATTCTTTGGCAGGCCGCTACGCCGGCACTTCGCGGCGGGCCTGCTGCTGGGCATGCAGGCGGGCGAAAGCGCGCGCCAGGCGCAGCAGCATTTCGTCGATGTTGCCTTTGCTCACAGTCAGCGCCGGAGAAAAGCGCACCACATCCGTTTGCGGCGCGTTGAGCAGCAGGCCCTCGTGCAGGGCCGCAGCCACCAGCTCGCGGGCCAGGTTTTCTTTCAGTTGAAGGGCCCATAGCAGCCCGTGACCGCGCACTTCACCCTGACCATAGCGCCCGGTCAGGCGGCTCAGGCCTTCACGCAGGTGACGACCGTTGTCCTGAACCTGGGCCAGAAAGCCAGGTTCCAGCACGCTGTCCAGCACCGCCAGGCCGGCGGCGCACATCAGCGCGTTGCCATGGTGGCTGCCGTCCAGCTCACCAGGCTCGGCGCAGCATGCCTTGCCCCTGGCCAGCAAGGCGGCCAGTGGCACGCCGCCTCCCAGGCCCTTGCCCAAGGTGATGATGTCGGCGCGCACGCCATAGAGCTCCTCGGCCAGCAGCGCACCACAGCGACCAATACCGGTCTGCACCTCATCAAGGATCAGCAGGATGCCCAGTTCGCGGCAGAGCGTTTCCACGCCCTTGAGGTATTCCTGAGTAGCGGGAATAACGCCCGCCTCACCCTGTATCGGCTCGAGCATGATCGCCACGGTGCGTGAATCCACCTCGGCGTGCAGCGCCGCCAGGTCGTTGAACGGCACCTTGCTGAAACCCGGCAGGCCAGGTTCGCAGCGATTGCATGGTAACGGGTCGGATGCGGACAGCGCGCCCAGGCTACGGCCATGGCAGGCTTGGCTGGCAGTAATGATGTGATAGGCGCCATTGCGGTGCAGCTGGCCCCACTTACGCGCCAGCTTGATCGCCCCTTCACAGGCCTCTGCACCGCTGTTGAGCAGGTAGGCCTGGTCACTGCCGGTACTCTGACACAGCCGATTGACCAGCCCCAGCAGGCCACGGTTGTGAAAGCCCGAGCCCGGGTTGATCAACGCCTGAGCCTGGGCTCCCAACGCTTTGACCAGCACGCTGGGGCTGTGGCCCAAGCTGTTGACCGCGCCGCCTTGGGTGAAGTCCAGGTAGGCATGCCCTTCGTTGTCCCACAACCAGGAGCCCTGGCCACGCACGAATACCTGCGCCGCACGTTCGGCGCCGGGCATCAGGCGATCAAGCGACAGCTCGGATGCTTGCGGCACGATCACCGGCGCACGCTTGGGCTCGGCGGCGGCGGCAGAAGCCGAGCGGCGCAGGTTGAACAGGTTCATCAGGGCTCCAACCAATCACGGTAAAGGGCAGCCACGGTGCGGTCTTGATGCCGGCACTCGATATTTTGCCTTGCCTATCAAAAGTGTTTTTCATCCATGGTAACAATCGACCGAATCATCGCTGTAACCCTTTGGAATACGGCGATAGACTAGGCTTCAACAGGGTTTTCGACCATTTCGTTTTTCCAGCATTTTCGATAAGTATTACTTATGGATTTCCGCCAACTGCGTTATTTCGTCGCGGTGTACGAAGAAGGCCACGTAGGCCGTGCCGCCGAACGCCTGTCGCTGTCACAGCCGGCGCTTTCCCAGCAGATCCGCCAATTGGAGCACAGCCTCGACCTGAGCCTGTTCGAGCGCAGCAACAAACGCTTGCTGCCGACCTTGGCCGCCCACACCTTGTACAACCATGCCCTGCCGTTGCTCGACGGCCTGCAGCGTGCCCACGAAGCTATGCGCAACTTCAAGGGCCAGTCGCTGCGCACCTTGGCTATCGGTGTATTGCAGACCGTGCGGCCAAGCCTGATACCGCAGCTGCTTGAACGGCTGCGCAAGGCTCAACCCCACCTGGTCGTGCAGATTTACGAGTTGTCGGGGTTGGAGATCGAACGGCGCCTGCTCAACGGCAGCCTGGACATCGGCATCAGCTACTTGCCGCCGCGCCAGCCAGGTCTGCATGGCCTGCTGTTGTACGAAGATGAGCTGCAACTGGTCATACCCGATACCCACCCGCTGAAGGACTTCAAGAAGGTGTCCATCCGCCAGGCCGCCGAGTTGCCCATGCTGATGCTGGGCGAGGAGTTCCAGATCCGCCAGATCTGGCAGGCGCAGTTGGCCAGCCAGGGTCGACGGCCGCAGGTGCAGGCAGAGATGAACAATATGGCAGGGATTCTCGATAGCCTCGCGCACACGGCGCTGGCTACCATTCTGCCGGGGCGCGCCAAGGAGGCCGCCGAAGATGATCAGGGGCTGCTGTGGAAACCGCTCAGCGAGCCGCGCGTGCCGCTGAAGGTTGGCCTGGTCTTCCGCGATGCCCAGCGCCAGCAGGCGTCCGTAGAGCTGCTGCGCACGTTGCTGGAGGAAGAGACGGACGCTCGTCTGTTGGGGGCATCACCGCTGGATGTGCTGGCCTGAAAAACACGCACGCAAAGAAAACCCCGCCGAAGCGGGGTTTTCCAGACTGTTTCCCTGTGACATCCGTATCGCCCCGCCATCCTGGCAGGTGTTCCTTCGTCGTCGTCCTTGATCTGTCCTTTGCGCTTCCTGCGCAACGTCCATGTGGTAAAGATTAACCGTGGATCCAATCTTAGAACAGTGGTGAAAAGTCACCACGTCGTGTAGGAAAAAGCTTACACGGGAGATTCATACCCAGATATCTGGGGAATCGGGCCACTGGGTAGCCCTCAATATCAGAACTGCTCGGCATCCAGCAGGTAAAGCGACTCACTCCCCGCCTTCACCGAAGCCACCAGCGAATCCACCCGTGGCAGCAACCGTGCAAAATAGAACCGCGCCGTACCCAGCTTGCCCGAATAGAACGCCGCATCCCCATCGCCCGCCTGCGCCGCCCGCGCCATCAGTGCCCACATATAGCCATAGGCAACATAGCCGAAGGCATGCAGGTACTCGACCGAAGCCGCGCCAATTTCATTCGGGTTGCCCTTGGCCTGCTGCAATACCCACTCGGTCAACCCATCGAGCTGATCGAGCGAAGCACGCAATGGCTTGGTGAATTCGTCCAGTTCGCTGCCTGCATGAGTAATGAACTGGCGAATCTCATCAGAGAACAGCTTGTAGTATGCCCCGCCGCTGGCCACCACTTTACGGCCCATCAGGTCGAGGGCCTGGATGCCATTGGTCCCCTCGTAGATTTGGGTAATGCGCACATCGCGCACCAACTGCTCCTGCCCCCACTCACGAATATAACCATGCCCGCCAAATACCTGCTGGCCATGCACTGCGCACTCCAGGCCCAGGTCGGTGAGGAAGGCCTTGGCCACCGGCGTCAGCAGTGCCACCAGCTCTTCGCTGCGTTTGCGCACGCTGGCGTCTTCGCTGTACTTGGCACTGTCCAGTTGCATGGCCACGTAAGTGGAGAACGCGCGGCCACCTTCGATCAGTGCCTTCATGGTCAACAGCATGCGACGCACGTCCGGGTGGACGATGATCGGATCGGCAGCCTTGTCCTTGGCTTGCGGGCCAGTCGGGGCACGGCTCTGCAGGCGATCGCGGGCGTACTCCACGGCGTTCTGATAGGAGCGCTCGGCTGACGCCAGGCCTTGAATGCCTACACCCAGGCGCTCGTAGTTCATCATGGTGAACATGGCCGCCAGGCCCTTGTTCGGCTCACCGACGATATAGCCGACTGCTTCGTCGAAGTTCATCACACAAGTAGCCGAGGCCTGGATGCCCATTTTGTGCTCGATCGAGCCGCAAGTGGCCGGGTTCCGCGCACCGAGGCTACCGTCTTCATTGACCAGGAACTTTGGCACCAGGAACAGCGAAATACCTTTCGGCCCCGCCGGTGCATCCGGCAACTTGGCCAGTACCAGATGGATGATGTTCTCGGTCAGGTCGTGTTCGCCACCGGTGATGAAGATCTTGGTGCCGCTGACCTTGTAGCTGCCGTCAGCCTGGGGCTCGGCCTTGGTGCGGATGATGCCCAGGTCGGTGCCGGCATGCGGCTCGGTCAGGCACATGGAGCCGGCCCAAACGCCGGCATACATGTTCGGAAGGTATTTTTCCTTCAAGGCCTCGCTGGCGTGGGCGTTGATCGACAGACAGGCGCCAGCGGTCAGCATCGGGTACAGGCCGAAGGCCAGGCTGGACGCGTTGACCATTTCCTCGACCTGGGCCGAGATGGCCTTGGGCATACCCATGCCGCCGAACAGCGGGTCACCGCCCACGCCCACCCAGCCGCCTTCGGCGTAGGTGTTGTAGGCCTCGATGAAACCGGCTGGGGTGCGTACTACGCCGTTGTCCCAGTGGCAGCCCTCTTCGTCGGCAGCGCGGCTGAGCGGCGCAATGGTCTTGGCGGTAACCTTGCCGGCTTCTTCCAGCACGGCCATGGCCGTGTCGGCATCGACGACCTCCGCCAGCCCGGGCAACTGCGTCCACTGCTCGGCCACGTTGAAGACTTCATTCAGTACGAAGCGCATGTCGCGCAGGGGCGCTTTATAGTCAGCCATGACAACCTCTCGCTAGTCGGGTCGGGGCGGTCTCGGGGAACCGCGACACTGGGGTTACTGGCAGTGTAACCGAACAACTTTTGCGAGACATAGGGTCATCAATCGACTATATAGTCTCGCACGGTCACGCTGTACGCACTGCCCCACGCGGCGATTGTCGCCCATGCACCATGACACAATTGCGCCCCGCACCTTTGGCGCTGTAAAGCGCCTGGTCGGCGGATTTCAGCACCGCCTCGGGGTTGCGATGATCCGCCTGGCGCTCGGCCACGCCGATACTGATGGTGACCGAAACCGTGCCGCCGCCGCTGCCAGCGCGGCGCTGGCGCCCGGCGGTATCGTCCTGCGGGCGGTTGTGCTGGTCGCGCAGGTGCATCACGTAATTAGCGATTACTTCACGCACGGCCTCCACATGCGGCACGCACTCCTCGGCGGTCTTGCCGGCGAACACCAAAGCGAACTCTTCCCCACCATAACGGTAAGCGCGACCACCGCCGGTGACCTTGGACAAGCGGCTGGCGACCAACCGCAACACCTGGTCACCGACATCGTGGCCGTGGGTGTCGTTGAATTTCTTGAAATGGTCGACATCGGTCATGGCGATGACATAGTTACGCCCCAGGCGCTGCATGCGCTCGTTCAGCGCACGGCGCCCCGGCAGGCCAGTCAGCTCGTCACGGAAAGCCATCTGATAAGCCTCGTGCGCCACTGCTGCGGCGATCATCAACATTACCTGGCTGCACATGATGTTCAGGGTAAACGGCAGGATGAAGGTTTGCGGCAGCATCCAGAAAATGCCCAGCAGGCCGATCAACTGCGCGGCGTGCAGCGGCCGGGGTGCACGCAGGTACTGCACCACCAGCAGAATGAACACACCAAGGAACAGTGGGTAGACCATCTGGATCAGGCTCATCCAGTGACCATGCAAAGCCGGCCAGCGGATCTCCGCCAACCAGGTCAGCAACGCCTCGGGGTAGCTTTGCTGGAGGGCCACCGCCACGCTGCCCACGGCAAACAGCACAGCACCGCGGGCGACCAGGTCCTGCAGCAGGTGCGTACGCTCCTGCCAGGCGCCATACAGCCCGAACAGCGCCGGCAGCAGCAGGCAGACCAGGTGGAAGATCACCGCCGCGTCCTCACGCACGCGGCCATGGTCACGATAGAAGTCGGTCTGGGTATCGAGCAGGAAGTAGGCGATGTACACCGTCAGCATCAGAAACAGCTCACGCTGGCGGCGGTAGACCGCGCAGTAGGCGCCGCCCAGCAGTAGAACCAAGGTAGGCAGGACATTGAACAGCGATGTGAAAAAGACGCTGAGGTCTCTCACATAGGCTGCGGCGAGCCCTGCCAGCAACAAGAACAGCGACGGCATGAAGTGGCTTGCGCGAACAGCGTTAAGACGAAACAAGGGTAATCTCCAACCCGGCAGATCAATAATGGCATTGTGCCCTCACTTCATCGGCAGTGCACTGGAACAGTTGAATTTGCGGTTGGATTTACCAGCTTCCGGTCTCCTGCAAGGGGCCGCGCTGAACCCGAAGACGTAAAAAACCCGCCTACCGGTCAGGGCAGGCGGGTTTTGAGTACAGCGCCAGTATCAGTACGACAGGCCGAAGTGCTCTTCGTCCATCGCCATCAGGTTGTTGGCACCCGACAACATGGTCGCCACATGGGTACGGGTACGCGGCAGAATACGCTGGAAGTAGAAGCGGGCAGTCTGCAACTTGGCGGTATAGAACGCCTCTTCGCTGGTGCCAGCTGCCAGTTTCTCAGCGGCCAGGCGGGCGATGTCGGCCCAGAAGTAGGCCAAGCAAGCATAGCCGGAGTACATCAGGTAATCGACCGAAGCCGCACCCACTTCTTCACGGTCCTTCATGGCAGCCATGCCCACTTTCATGGTCAGCTCGCCCCACTCCTTGTTGATGGCCGCCAGCGGTTCGACGAACTCCTTGACCGCTTCGTTACCTTCCTGCGCCTGGCAGAACTTATGCACGATCTTGGTGAAGCCCTTCAGTGCTTCGCCCTGAGTCATAAGCACTTTACGACCGAGCAAGTCGAGGGCCTGAATTCCGGTAGTGCCTTCGTACAGCATGGAGATGCGGCTGTCGCGCACGTTCTGCTCCATGCCCCATTCGGCGATGAAGCCATGGCCACCGTAGATCTGCACGCCGTGGTTGGCGGCTTCGAAACCGACTTCGGTCATGAATGCCTTGGCGATCGGGGTCAGGAACGCCAGCAGGGCATCGGCCTTCTTGCGCTCTTCTTCGTCCTGGCTGTACTTGACGATGTCCACCTGCTTGGCGGTGAAGTACACCATCGCGCGGTTGCCTTCGGCGAAGGCCTTCATGGTCAGCAGCATGCGACGCACGTCTGGGTGGACGATGATCGGGTCGGCAGCCTTGTCCGGCGCTTTCGGGCCGGTCAGGGAACGCATTTGCAGGCGCTCACGGGCGTACTTCAGGCCACCCTGGAACGCCACTTCGGCGTGGGCCAGGCCTTGCAGTGCGGTCCCCAGGCGCGCAGTGTTCATGAAGGTGAACATGCAGTTCAGGCCTTTGTTGGCCGGGCCGATCAGGTAGCCGGTGGCAGCATCGAAGTTCATGACGCAGGTAGCGTTACCGTGGATGCCCATCTTGTGTTCGATCGAGCCGCAGCTAACGCCGTTGCGCTCACCCACGCCACCCTCGGCGTTGGGCAGGAACTTCGGCACGATAAACAGCGAAATACCCTTGGTACCGGCCGGTGCGTCCGGCAGGCGGGCCAGAACGATATGGACGATGTTGTCGGCCATGTCGTGTTCGCCGGCCGAAATGAAGATTTTGGTGCCCGACACCTTGTAGCTGCCGTCGGCCTGTGGCTCGGCCTTGGTGCGCAGCATGCCCAGGTCGGTACCGCAGTGCGGTTCGGTCAGGCACATGGTACCGGTCCACTCGCCGGACACCAGCTTGGTCAGGTAGGTGTGCTGCTGCTCGGCAGTGCCATGCGCAGAAATAGTGTTCATCGCGCCATGCGACAGGCCTGGGTACATGCCCCACGACCAGTTCGAACCACCGACCATTTCGCTCAGGGCCAGGCCCAGCGACTCTGGCAGGCCTTGGCCGCCGTGCTCGACGTCATGTGCCAGGCTAGGCCAGCCGCCTTCGACGAACTGCTGGTAGGCTTCCTTGAAGCCGGTTGGGGTTTTCACCCCCGATTCGCTCCAGGTGCAGCCTTCCTGGTCACCCACGCGGTTCAGCGGCGACAACACCTGCTCACAGAACTTCGCGCCTTCTTCAAGAATCGCGTCGACCATGTCGGGCGTGGCGTCCTGGCAACCCGGCAGGCTCTGATAGTGCGCCTCATAGCCAAGCAGCTCGTCGCGAACGAAGCGGATATCACGCAAGGGGGCTTTGTAGTCAGGCATTGCGATGAACCTCTAGGTGAGTTCTGTGGGGTGACCCGCGCTTGGCGGAAGCCGATCAAACAGTTGTTTGAAACTTACGTTTAGCTCAGCTTTCTGTCAAGGATGGACTATGGTGCCATTTCCGCCACGAAAAATGGCAAATACGCCAACGCTCGGCAAAACACCTGTAGGAGCGGGCTCGCCCGCGAATGCTTCCAACCAAACCAAACTGTTGTCTGATCGGACGCATTCGCGGGCAAGCCCGCTCCTACAAGGGCAGGCGCTGAAATAGGGGATGACGCAAGTGTTCAGGCGTAGGTGTCGATGAACCGGCCAAGCATTTCGTCGGATGCCTTAGCGACCTTTGCGCCGAGTTCGACTTCGGTCTTGCCCACCGCCTGTTGCACGACACTGGTGGCCATGTCCATCTGCTGGCTGCGGTCGACCGCGCGCAGGCGTTCGGCCTGAAAATCGCTGGACTGGCTAGTGGCGGTGCGTTCGGCAGTGGTGTTGGCGATCTGGCTGGCGGCTTGATCGACGCGGTTCTGCCCGGTCTGGATTGCGCTCAGGCCCGCGTAGTAGGCGGAGCTACCGGTGATTTCCATGTCAGGACTCCATTGACGCTGGATGACGAACAGCCCCAATTAAAGCAGGCTGGGCGCGAAAAGGCCCGTTTAAATCCCTAATGGCTCAATGCCAGTTGATAGGCCTTGGGTATTCCTGCACTGGCCTCTTCGCGGGCAACCCCCGCAAGGAGGCCGGGCCGGCAACATACTAATCCAGCAAATCCAGCTGCAGATGCTCAGCCACCATGTCGGCACTGGCCTGCTTGAGCTTGGGCACCCGCCCCAGACATGGCGCCGGCAAGCGCTCTGCAAGGCTGGCCAGGTTCTCTTCCAGGCGCGAGGTACGCGGCTCGATGATGTTTGCCACCCAACCCGCCAACTGCAGCCCATCACGCTCGATCGCCTCGGCACTAAGCAAGGCATGGCTGATGCAACCCAAGCGCACGCCTACCACCAGAATCACCGGCAACCGCAGGGCAACGGCAAGGTCGGACAGGTTCTCCAGGCCCGACAGCGGTACGCGCCAGCCACCGGCTCCCTCAATCAGGGTGAAGTCGGCATTTTGTTGCAGCACATTGCGCATCGCCGCGAGCAGTTCTGGCACGGCCAGCGTCACCCCTGCCTCGCGCGCCGCCACATGCGGGGCAATAGCAGGCTCGAAGGCAAACGGATTGACCTGCTCATAGGGCAGCTTGACCGTGCTTTCGTCGATCAGCGCCAGGGCATCACTATTGCGCAAGCCTTTCGGCGTCATCGTACAGCCCGAGGCAACCGGCTTGGCACCCAGCGTGCTCATGCCCTGCAAACGTGCCGCATGCAACAGGCCGGCGGCAATGGTGGTCTTGCCGACATCGGTATCGGTACCAGCAATGAAAAAGGCCTGGCTCATCGTGCTCCCCTTACGCCTGTGGTTTGCGCAACACACCATAGACCACTTGATAGGTGGCTGGCAGCCCTGCGGGCTGGCGAAATGCCTCATAGGCCTGCAGCAGGCCCTGCATTCGCGCCCGGCCGGTGAGACCGGAAGGTCGCCCAGGGTTCAGATTGTGCGCCCCCAACGCCTTCAGTTCGTGGGTCAGGCTGCGCACATCCGGGTAGTGCAGCACATGCGGGCACCGCTCCAGCTCAAGCTGTTCAAAACCGCTGGCTGCGCACAGGCGCTGATAGTCCTCGAAACGGCGGAAGCGGTTTACATGCACCAGACCATCCACCGCCTGCCAGCTGGCGCGCAGTTCGTCGAGGGTGCCCACGCACAGGCTGCTGAAGGCCAGTACACCGCCTGGGCGCAGCACCCGCTGCGCCTCGGCCAGCACACTGGCGAACTGATCGCACCACTGCACCGCCAGGCTGGAAAACACCAGGTCGACGCTGCCATCGCGCAGCGGCAAACGCTCGGCGTCGCCAACCACGTGATACTGCGCCCCGCCCTTCACATGACGGGCGTGCAGCAACATGCCTTCGGCAATATCCACCGCCACGCCACAGGCCTGGGTGAAACGCTCGGCCAGCATGCGGCTGAAATGGCCGGTGCCGCTGCCCAGGTCCAGCCAGTGTGACGGCTGCAGGCCTGCCGGTAACTGCTCCAGCAGGCTCAGACCTACAGCGCGCTGAAGGGCCGCCACGCTGTCGTAGCTGGCCGCGGCGCGGGAGAACGAGGCCGCCACCTGGCGCTTGTCGGGCAATGCGCCGGGCAGGGTCGGACGGGAAAGGTCAGTCATCGCCACTCTCATGCAGGAAACTCTTGATGCCCGCCGCCAGCTCCTGCGGGTACTCCAGCAGGAACGCGTGGGAACTGTCTTCGACCAGGCCCACTTCCACATCGGGCAACAGCTCGCTCAAGGCCTTTGCCGCCTCTGCCGGCACTAGCGCATCGCTGCCGGCAAACAGGTGCAGCTGCGGGCCTCCATAGGCTTGCAAAGCTTCGCGGGTGTCCAGCTTGGCCAGCACTTCAAGGCCAGTGGCCAGGTACAACGGGTCGGTATCCGGCACGCCGACACCCAGTTGGCGCAACAGGGTACGCGGCTGCAGGGCGCCGTCGCTGCACAAGGTACGGAAGCGCTTGAGGGTGACCTGGGTATGGCTGCGGCAGCCGTCGAGGAAGGTGCCGAAGGTGTCTTCGGCCATGCCGTGCGGCCAGTCTGGCCGGGCCAGGAAGCTGGGGTTGCTGGCCAAGGTCAGCAGCCCGCAGCAGTGGTCGCCACGCTTGTGCGCCAGCGCGCTGGCCAACATGCCACCCAGTGACCAGCCACCCAGCCAGGCATTGCTGGGCAGCTTGCGGTCCAGATGGTCGATCCAGGCCTGCACATCGCTGTGGGGCAGTTCTGGCAGGGGCATCAGCTCTACCTGCAGGCGGGCGTCCTGGGCCCGCAGGCTAGCGGCCAGCGGCTCCAGCGCAGCAGTTCCCAAGCCCCAGCCAGGCAACAGAACAAGTCGATTACGCATCGGCGTTCTCCAACTGTGGATAACACTCGGCCAATGCATTCAACAATAGCTGCACCTGCGCCTCGCTGTGCGCGGCGCTCAAGGTCACCCGCAGGCGTGCGCTGCCAGCCGGCACGGTGGGTGGGCGGATGGCCGTCACCAGCAAGCCGCGCTCACGCAGCAGGCGTGACAGACGCAACGCCTTCGCACTGTCGCCGATCACGATAGGCTGGATTGGCGTCGGGCTGTCCATCAACTGCAGCCCCATCTGCTGCGCGCCTTTTCTGAACTGGCGAATCAAGGCTGCCAGATGCTCACGACGCCAGGTTTCACGGCGCAGCAGCTCCAGGCTCTTGAGTGTGGCGCAGGCCAGCGCCGGTGGCTGGCTGGTGGTGTAGATGTAGGGGCGGGCGAACTGCACCAGCGCCTCGATCAGCTCTTCGCTGCCAGCAACAAAGGCGCCCGCAGTGCCGCAAGCCTTGCCCAGCGTGCCGATCAGCACCGGTACGTCATCTACGCCCAGGCCAAAGTGTTCGACGATACCGCCGCCCTGTGCGCCCAAGGTACCCAGGCCATGGGCATCGTCAACCATCAACCATGCGCCGCGGGCACGGGCGACATCGGCCAGCGCCGGCAGGTCGGCCAGGTCACCGTCCATGCTGAACACGCCATCGGTCACCACCAGGGTATTGCCGACCGCCTTGTCCAGGCGGCTGGCCAGGCTGGCCGGGTCGTTGTGCAGGTAGCGGTTGAAGCGGGCACCACTGAGCAGCCCGCCATCCAGCAGCGACGCATGGTTCAGGCGGTCTTGCAGCACCGTGTCGCCCTGCCCCACCAGCGCGGTGATGGCGCCCAGATTGGCCATGTAGCCGGTGGAGAACAACAGCGCGCGCGGGCGCCCGGTGAGTTCAGCCAGTGCCTCTTCAACCTGATGGTGCGGTGCGCTGTGGCCAACCACCAGGTGCGAGGCACCACCCCCCACCCCCCAGCGCTCGGCGCCGGCCTGCCAGGCGGCGATCACTTCGGGGTGGTTGGCCAGGCCCAGGTAGTCATTGCTGCAGAAGGCCAGCAACCGCTGGCCGTCGACCACCACTTCCGGCCCCTGCGGGCTTTCCAGCAACGGCCGCTGCCGATACAGGTCTGCTGCGCGCCGTTCGGCCAGGCGCACAGCCAGATCGAAAGCCATGTCAGGCTGTCGCGGCGTCGTAGAACATCTCGCTGCTGCGCTGCTCGACCAGCGCTTGCTCGATGGCTGCCTGATGCACTTCGTCAGCGTGCTCTTCACGCGCTTCGGGCTTGATACCCAGGCGTGCGAACAGCTGCATGTCCTTGTCGGCCTGGGGGTTGGCGGTGGTCAGCAGTTTTTCGCCGTAGAAGATCGAGTTGGCGCCCGCCATGAAGGCCAGGGCCTGCATCTGCTCGTTCATCTGCTCGCGGCCGGCGGACAGACGCACGTGAGACTTGGGCATGAGGATACGGGCCACGGCCAGCATACGGATAAAGTCGAACGGGTCGACGTCCTCTTCCTCAGCCAGCGGCGTGCCGGCTACCTTGACCAGCATATTGATCGGCACCGACTCCGGGTGCTCCGGCAGGTTGGCCAGCTGGATCAGCAGGCCGGCACGGTCGTCCAGCGACTCACCCATGCCCAGAATGCCACCAGAGCAGATTTTCATCCCGGCATCGCGCACGTAGGCCAGGGTCTGCAGGCGCTCGCTGTAGGTACGCGTGGTGATGATGCTGCCGTAGAACTCTGGGGAGGTGTCGAGGTTGTGGTTGTAGTAGTCCAGGCCAGCCTGGGCCAGGGCTTTGGTCTGCTCCTGGTCGAGCTTGCCGAGGGTCATGCAGGTTTCCAGGCCCATGGCCTTGACGCCTTTGACCATCTCCAGCACGTAGGGCATGTCTTTGGCCGACGGGTGCTTCCACGCCGCCCCCATGCAGAAACGGGTAGAACCGATGGCTTTGGCGCGGGCAGCTTCTTCCAGCACCTTCTGCACTTCCATCAGCTTCTGTTTTTCCAGCCCGGTGTTGTAGTGGCCGGACTGCGGACAATATTTGCAATCTTCCGGGCAGGCACCGGTCTTGATCGACAGCAAGGTCGAAACCTGCACGCGGTTGGGGTCGAAATGCGCGCGGTGCACGGTCTGCGCCTGGAACAGCAAGTCATTGAACGGTTGCTGGAACAGCGCCTTGACCTCGGCCAGGGACCAGTCGTGACGTGTTGTTGCAGTTGTGCTGGCGCTCATCGGCGTTTCCTTGTTTAGGCTGTAGCTGGCGCCGGGACAGGAAAGCCCGCCAGCGCATCACGGATAGCTCGCATAGTCATGGAAGGCCTATGAACTGTCAACTGTACTGGAAGCGACTGGTTTACAAGTGCTCACTTATTGATCAGCAGTGTTTGTTATGCGATGAGCCTGCCGAGCAGCACTACCCGCTGTGCATCACCTGCGAACAGGCGCTGCCCTGGCTGGGTGATCAGTGCCGGCATTGCGCCCTGCCCTTGCCCATGGCCGGCCTGACCTGCGCCGTTTGCGGCCGCGGCTTGCCGGCCTTCGATCAGGTCATTGCCCTGTGGCAGTTCGGCTTTCCGGTGGACACGTTGATCAGCCGCTTCAAGCACAATCGCCAATGGCCTTTGGGGCGCCTGATGGCTGAGCTACTCGGGCAGGGGCTGCTGTATCGCTATGCCGAAGGGCTGCCCCGCCCTGACCTGCTGTTGCCTGTGCCTTTGGCCAGGCGTCGACTGCGCGAGCGGGGGTTCAACCAGGCGGGGATGCTTGGGCGGTGGTTGTCGTCGCACGTCGGGGTAACATGCAACGAGCGTTTGCTGGTGCGAACACGCGAGACACCGGCACAGCAACATCTGGGTGCCAGGGCACGACGGCGCAATTTGCGCCAGGCGTTCGCGGTAACGGGCGAGCTGGAAGGCAAGCATGTCGCCATCGTCGATGATGTGTTGACCACCGGTGCCACTGCGCAGGCTATTGCCCTGACACTGCGCAAGGCAGGTGCACGGCGGGTGGATGTGTATTGCCTGGCACGTACGCCAAAACCGGGGTATGTATGACCTGGCGCGACCTGCCCATTTGCAAAGCACCCTTGTATACGGAATACCCATGTCCCTACCCCCCCTTCTCACCCAGCACATCGCCCGCCGCCCACAGCGCATCGCGCTGCTGCAGCACATTGCCGAACAAGGCTCGATCACCCGCGCCGCCAAGGCAGCCGGTATCAGCTACAAGGCGGCCTGGGATGCCATCGACGAGCTCAACAATCTGGCCAGCCAGCCCTTGGTCAAGCGCAGCACCGGTGGCCGTGGCGGCGGCGGTGCGCACTTGTCGCCGGAAGGCGAGCGGGTGCTGCGCCTGTACCAACGGCTGCAGGCCCTGCAGGCACAAATCCTCGAAGCCGCCGAAGAATCCGGCGACCTCGACCTGCTCGGGCGCCTGATGCTGCGCACCAGTGCGCGCAACCAGTTGCAGGGCCAGGTCAGCGGCCTGCGCCCAGAAGGCCGGTATGACCGCGTCAGCCTAGCATTGAGCGGCGGGCTGGAGATCGATGCGCTGATCACCCACGACAGCACTGCGCGGCTGGAGCTGACAGCGGGAACGATGGTGGTGGCGCTGCTAAAGGCCGGGTGGGTGCGGTTGCTGGCGCAAGAGGAAGAAGCCGAGGAGGGCAGCAACTGTTTGAGCGCGACGGTGGAAGAAGTGCTGGCCGAGGAGGACGGCCCCAGCGAGGTCAGGCTGGCGCTGGGTAATGGGCAGACGTTGTGTGCCATTGCAGAGGCGCAGTGGTTGGCTGGGCAACAGGTGGCGGCCGGCAGTTCGGTGCGGGTGCAGTTCCATCCGTCCTATGTGCTGATCGGGATACCGGCTTAGCCTCGCCACGCGGTGGGCGGATTGCGGGCATGCCTGTGAAGAAGCCGGCACAGGCATAACGCGCTACCATGGCCCCACGCCGCTTACCCTCCGGAGCCACCATGTCCCACCCCTTCGACACCCTCACCCCCGACCTGGTCCTGGACGCAGTGGAAAGCTTGGGCTTTCTCAGCGATGCGCGGGTGCTGGCGCTGAACAGCTACGAAAACCGCGTGTACCAGGTGGGCATCGAAGACGCGCAGCCGCTGATTGCCAAGTTCTACCGCCCAGGCCGCTGGAGCGATGCAGCCATCCTTGAAGAACACGCCTTCACGGCCGAGCTCGCCGACTGCGAAGTCCCGGTGGTTGCGCCCATGCAGCACGATGACCGCACCTTGTTCGAGCACCAGGGCTTCCGCTTCACGCTGTTCCCCCGTCGCGGCGGCCACGCCCCCGAGCCTGGCAACCTCGACCAGTTGTATCGCCTGGGCCAACTGCTCGGTCGCATGCATGCCGTGGGCGCCAGCAAACCGTTCAAGCACCGCGAGGCACTGGCTGTGGACAACTTTGGCCACGCCTCACTGAATACCTTGCTGGAAGGTAATTTTGTCCCGCGTGAACTGTTGCCGGCGTTCGAGTCCGTGGCACGCGACCTGCTCAAGCGGGTGGAGGACATCTACGCTCGCACACCACACCAGCTCATCCGCCTGCACGGCGACCTGCACCCCGGCAACCTGATGCACCGTGACGAGGTGTACCACGTGGTGGACCTCGACGATTGCCGCATGGGCCCAGCGGTGCAAGACCTGTGGATGATGTTGGCCGGCAACCGCGAGGAGCGCCTGGGGCAACTGGCCGAGCTGATCGACGGCTACAACGAGTTCCACGACTTCGACCCGCGCGAGCTGGCCCTGATCGAGCCCCTGCGCGCCCTGCGCCAGCTGCACTATAGCGCCTGGCTGGCAAGGCGCTGGGACGACCCGGCGTTCCCGCCCAGCTTCCCTTGGTTCGGCCAGCCACGCTACTGGGGCGACCAGATTCTCGCCTTGCGCGAACAAATGGCTGCGCTGGATGAAGCACCGCTGAAATTGTTCTAGAAGCGCGCCCACCTCTGTCTACAATAGGCGTCGCTTTATTTAGCAACCTAAGCAAGGATTCTGCATGCACGCCGCAAACCCGCGCCGCGGGTACATACTGGGCTTGAGCGCCTACATCATCTGGGGCCTTTTCCCCATCTACTTCAAGGCAATCCAGAGCGTCCCGGCGGTGGAGATCATTGTCCACCGGGTGCTCTGGTCAGCACTGTTCGGCTCGCTACTGCTCCTGGTGTGGAAACACCCCGGCTGGTGGCGCGAACTGCGCAACAACCCGCGCCGGCTGGGCATCCTGGCACTGAGCGGGGCACTGATCGCCGGTAACTGGCTGACCTACGTGTGGTCGGTAAACAACGGTCGTATGCTCGAGGCCAGCCTGGGCTATTACATCAACCCGCTGATCAACGTACTGCTGGGCATGCTCATTCTTGGTGAGCGCCTGCGCCGCCTGCAATGGCTGGCGGTGGGCATGGCCGCCGTGGGTGTGGCGCAGCAGGTGTGGCAAGTGGGCAGCCTGCCATGGGTATCACTGGTGCTGGCGTTGAGCTTCGGCTTCTATGGGCTGATCCGTAAGCAGGCGCCGGTAGCAGCACTGCCGGGCCTGGTGGTGGAGACCTGGATGCTGGTACCGCTGGCCCTTGGCTGGCTGCTGCTGCACCCGTCAGCGATGAGTGCCCAGGGCGCGTTCTATACCAGCAGCGAGGCGCTGTGGCTGATGGCGGCGGGGCCGGTAACGCTGGTGCCGCTGGTATGCTTCAACGCCGCCGCGCGGCACCTGCCGTACACCACGCTGGGCTTCCTGCAGTACCTGGCACCGACTTTGGTGCTGTTGCAGGCCGTACTGCTGTTCGATGAGCATTTGTCGTCGAGCGCCTTGGTGGCCTTCATGTTCATCTGGGCAGGTTTGGCGATTTACAGCGTGGATGCATGGCTGAGCTTGCGCAAACGTAGCTGATCAGAAAACGATCAAAACTCTGCAGGCCATGTAGCTACTGGCCTGCAGAAACATCTCCATAGGTTATCCACACCCTCGTCCCCGTGCTTTGTGCACAAGCTGCTGATAATTGGGTGTTTTTTGAGCAAAGCTCTGCAGGGCACGTGATGCCTGGGCTGGAGAGGTACGCCCCCAGGTTATCCACAGGGCCTTCCCCGTGATATCGGGATAACCTCCGGCCAGGATCAATCCTCCGGCCGCAACTGCAACTCCACCATCAAATCATCCGCCAGACTCTCCAGCTTCTGCTGCAATTCATCCAGCGAAAGGGCCAGCGGCAACGCCAGCAACGCATCGGCATGAAACAACGGCTCACTGCTCATTGGCGCGGGCCGCACTTCGGTAGTGAACCGCTCCAGATTCACCCCAAGGTCCGCCAACAAACGGGTAATGTCCCGCACGATCCCCGGCCGGTCATTACCCACCAGCTCCATGGCAATTGGCTTCCAGGTGCACGAGGGCTCGATCCCGCTCTCGGCAATCAGCACGCGAATGTCATACCTGGCCAGCCCCTGCAACGAGGCCACAAGCTCGGCGTAATTCTCTGCCGGCACCGCCACCCGCAGAATGCCAGCAAACTGCCCGGCCATACGCGACATGCGGCTTTCCAGCCAGTTACCACTGTGGTCGGCGATGCACTGGGCAATACGTTCGACCTGGCCGGCCTTGTCAGGGGCAATTACAGTCAGTACAAGATGATCCACAAGCCCTTCCTCGTGTCGGACCGCGCCGGGCGGCAGAAAATCGGGGGATCGAATCAGTATAGGCAAGGCGCGGCAACCTGCCGCAGGGCAATCCGCACAGCTAATCGTGTACTGTTTCAAGATTTATCTGGAACAATCCACCTGTTTTTTGCGAACATACCCACTCCCAGCGTGACCATACGCGACCATCGGGTCGCATAACGGCGCTTTTAGTCTGATTTTGCCCCGCCTACTGCTTCATGTAGTATCCCGTGGCGCGGACTACAAAACGTCGTTTGGATGTCTGCCAAGGCGCCTGTGAAAATACGCACACTGTCTGCCAGCCTGTCTGGCCGGCCGCACCCAGCCGCCCCGAAGGGGCATGCACTGGTGCCGTGTTTAGAGAAGCGCTACAGGCTTAATACAGAAGAGCGAAATAGCTGAGCAGAGTGAGGCAAGCAATGACTGGATACGTTCAAGTCGGTGGCCTTCAGGTCGCCAAGGTCCTGTACGACTTCGTGAACAACGAAGCCATCCCCGGGACCGGCATCGTCGCCGAGCAGTTCTGGGCGGGTGCAGAGAAGATCATCAATGACCTCGCTCCAAAGAACAAAGCCCTGCTCGCCAAGCGCGACGAGCTGCAAGCCAAGATCGACGCCTGGCACCAGGCACGCAAAGGCCAGGCCCACGACGCCGTAGCCTACAAAGCATTCCTCCAGGAAATCGGCTACCTGCTGCCACAAGCCGACGATTTCCAGGCCACCACCCAGAACGTGGACGAAGAAATCGCCCACATGGCCGGCCCACAACTGGTCGTGCCGGTGATGAACGCCCGCTTCGCCCTGAACGCCGCCAACGCTCGCTGGGGTTCGCTGTACGACGCCCTGTACGGCACCGACGCCATCAGCGATGAAGGCGGTGCCGAAAAAGGCCAGGGTTACAACAAGGTGCGCGGCGACAAGGTCATCGCCTTCGCCCGCGCCTTCCTCGACGAAGCCGCGCCACTGGCAGCCGGCTCGCACGTTGACTCCACGGGCTACCGTATCGAAGGCGGCAAACTGGTTGTTGCCCTGAAAGGCGGCAGCAACACTGGCCTGCGCGACGATGCGCAACTTATCGGCTTCCACGGCGACGCCGCGGCACCCACTGCCGTGCTGCTCAAGCACAACGGCCTGCACTTCGAAATCCAGGTCGATGCCAGCACCCCGGTCGGCAGCACCGACGCCGCTGGTGTCAAAGACATCCTGATGGAATCGGCACTGACCACCATCATGGACTGCGAAGACTCGGTTGCAGCCGTAGACGCTGACGACAAGGTCATCGTCTACCGCAACTGGCTGGGCCTGATGAAAGGCGACCTGGCCGAAAGCGTGAGCAAGGGTGGCAAAACCTTCACCCGCACCATGAACCCGGACCGTGAGTACGCGGCGCCTAACGGCGGCAGCGTGACCCTGCACGGTCGTTCGTTGCTGTTCGTGCGCAACGTTGGCCACCTGATGACCAACCCGGCGATCCTCGATGCCCAAGGCAACGAAATCCCCGAAGGTATCCAGGACGGGCTGTTCACCAACCTGATCGCCCTGCACAACCTCAAAGGCAACACCACCCGCAAGAATACCCGCAGCGGCAGCGTGTACATCGTCAAGCCGAAGATGCACGGCCCTGAGGAAGTGGCCTTCGCCGCAGAGATCTTCAGCCAGGTCGAAGACTTGCTGGGCATGCCGCGCAACACCGTCAAGGTCGGCATCATGGACGAGGAGCGCCGTACCACGGTCAACCTCAAGTCCTGCATCAAGGCAGCCGCCGAGCGCGTGGCGTTCATCAACACCGGTTTCCTTGACCGCACTGGCGATGAAATCCACACCTCGATGGAAGCCGGCGCCGTGGTGCGCAAAGGTGCCATGAAGAACGAGAAGTGGATCGGCGCCTACGAAAACAACAACGTCGACGTTGGCCTGGCCACCGGCCTGCAAGGCCGGGCGCAGATCGGCAAAGGCATGTGGGCCATGCCTGACCTGATGGCAGCCATGCTCGAGCAGAAGATCGCCCACCCGCTGGCCGGTGCCAACACCGCCTGGGTGCCGTCGCCAACTGCCGCCACCCTGCACGCCCTGCACTACCACAAGGTGGACGTACAGGCGCGCCAGCGTGAACTGGCCTCACGTACCCCGGCGTCGGTGGACGACATTCTGGCCATTCCGCTGGCTGCGGACACCAACTGGTCGGCCGAAGAGATCCGCAACGAGCTGGACAACAACGCCCAGGGCATCCTCGGCTACGTGGTGCGCTGGATCGACCAGGGCGTGGGTTGCTCGAAGGTGCCGGACATCAACAACGTCGGCCTGATGGAAGACCGTGCCACCCTGCGCATCTCCGCCCAGCTGCTGGCCAACTGGCTGCGCCACGGCGTGGTCAGCCAGGAACAGGTGCTGGAAAGCCTCAAGCGCATGGCCGTGGTGGTCGATCAGCAGAACGCTGGCGACGCCCTGTACCGTCCGATGGCGCCGAACTTCGACGACAACGTGGCGTTCCAGGCGGCAGTGGAGCTGGTGGTGGAAGGTGGCAAGCAGCCGAACGGTTATACCGAGCCGGTACTGCACCGCCGTCGCCGCGAGTTCAAGGCACGTAACGGGTTGTAAGTTACATCTGCGCCAAGGGGGCCGTTTTGCGGCCCCCACTGCGCATCAATCCATTTTCAATTCTCTCTTCACCAGCTCCAACAGCTTGCCCAAATCCACCGGCTTGAGCAGGAAATCCACCACGCCCAGGTGCATCACATCCACTGCTTCTTCCACATCGGTGTCGCCCGACACCACAATGATCGACAACGCCGCCCGCTCCGACGCGCGAATTGTCCTGATCAAGTCCAGCCCACTTTCAGGCTGCATGCGCAAATCGGTAATCATCAACCCGATACGCTTCTGGTAGTGCAGGTACAACCTGGCTTCCTCGGCCCCATCCGCCCCAACCGCATCGATGCCCCGGCTTTTCAGGTACAGAATCAGCGCCTCCCGGTTAACCGCGTTGTCATCCACCACAAGCACCAACGGCCTGGCAGCCACAGGCGCACTCTGGTTTATCACGGCCAAGGCCTCGCGCTCGGCGTCGCTCAGGATGTCGGTGTGCTCGGGCATGCTTGTCTCGTCAAAATAATTCCGCTTCAGCATTAGGACCGCAGTACTTGCGTAACCCGTTTCTCCTTTCGTCGGGTCTCTGACAGGGGCGCTCATAGACTTACGTCCAATGGGCACCACCTCGCCGCAAGCCGACCATGGAGGCAGAGAACAACATGGCCGGTACCTATATATAGATATATATAGTTCGGCATAGCGATACGGTCAGTTTCATGAGTAAAAAGGACGCCTACAGCCAGGCGGGCAAGACGGCAGTACTGCAAAACATCCAGGGCACATTGCAGTTCCTGCAGCGCTTTCCGCCGTTCAACCAGATGGAGCACAGCCACCTGGCCTTCTTGGTCGAGCAGTGCCAGCTGCGCTTCTACGCCTGCGGTGAAAGCATCGTCAAACCTGCTGACGGGCCGGTCGAGCACTTCTACATCGTCAAGCAGGGCCGCGTGGTTGGCGAGCGCCAGCATCTGGCCAAACCGGGTGTCGAGACCACGTTCGAGATCACCAGCGGCGAGTGCTTCCCGCTGGCAGCCCTGCTGGGTGAGCGGGCAACCCGCACCGAGCACCTGGCCGGTGAAGACACCTTCTGCCTGCAACTGAACAAGGCCGCATTCATCCGCGTGTTCTCGATGTCTGAAGTGTTTCGGGATTTTGCCCTGCGCGGTGTCAGCAGCCTGCTTGATCAGGTCAATCAGCAAGTACGCCAGCGCGCTGTGGAAACCCTCGGTACCCAGTACTCGCTGAACACCCCCCTGGGTGAACTGGCCATGCGTCACCCGGTGGTGTGCAGCGCCGATACGCCCCTGCGCGAAGCCGTGCGGCTGATGCACGAGCAGCAGGTGGGCAGCATCGTGGTGGTCGACCCGCAACGCTACCCCATCGGTATTTTCACCTTGCGCGACCTGCGCCAGGTGGTGGCAGCAACAGATGCCGACCTGGGCGCCGCCATCGACCGGCACATGACAGCCAAACCGTTCTACCTCCCACCCCAGGCCAGTGCCTTCGATGCCGCCATGGCCATGACCGAGCGGCATATTGCCCATGTATGTCTGGTAGAAAACGGACGCCTGTGCGGGGTGGTATCCGAGCGCGACCTGTTCTCACTGCAACGGGTCGATCTGGTTCACCTGGCGCGCACCATACGCCATGCGCCACGCCTGGATACGCTGGTCTCGCTGCGCGGTGAAATCAGCCAGCTGGTGGAACGCATGCTGGCCCATGGCGCATCGTCGACGCAGATCACCCAGATCATTACCTTGCTCAACGACCATACCGTGTGCCGGGTCATCGAACTGGCCCTGGCCGAACGTGGCGACCCGGGCGTGCCATTCAGCTGGCTGTGCTTTGGCAGCGAGGGGCGACGCGAGCAGACCCTGCACACCGACCAGGACAACGGCATCCTCTTCGAAGCGGTCGACAGCGCCGAGGCCGACGCCATCCGCGCTCGCCTGTTGCCGCTGGCGCAATACATCAACCAGTGCCTGGCCCAGTGCGGTTTCACCCTGTGCATGGGTAACGTCATGGCCGGCAACCCCGAACTGTGCCTGTCGCGCAGCGAGTGGGCGCGGCGCTTTGCCGGGTTTGTTCGCGAAGCCAGCCCGGAGAACCTGCTGGGTTCGAGCATCTACTTCGACCTGCGGGTGGTGTGGGGTGACGAGCAAGGTTGCGAGCAACTGCGCCAAGGCCTGCTGGCACAGGTAGCCGACAACCGCATCTTCCAGCGCATGATGGCTGACAACGCCCTGCGCCAACGCCCTCCGGTGGGACGGTTGCGCGAGTTCGTGCTGACACGCCAGGGCAACGACAAGGCGGCGACCCTCGACCTCAAGGTCCAGGGGCTGACGCCCTTCGTCGATGGTGCCCGTTTGCTGGCCCTGGCCAATGGCATAGGTGCCTGCAATACCTTGGAGCGCCTGCGCCAACTGGTGGCCAAGGGCGTGATCGAGCCATTGGACGGCGCCGCCTATGAAGAGGCCTACCACTTCATCCAGCAAACCCGCATGCAGCAGCACCAGCGCCAGATACGCGACAACCTGCCCTATTCCAACCGGGTCGACCCGGACAGCCTCAACCACCTTGACCGCCGCATCCTGCGCGAGTCCCTGCGCCAGGCCCAACGCTTGCAAAGCAGCCTGGCCTTGCGGTACCAGTTGTGAGCCTGTTTACCTGGCTGCGCCCCAGCGCGCCCGAACTGGACCACACCACACGCCAGCGCCTGGCCCGATTGCCCAAGCCCGTGCCGCTGGGGGTATGTACCCTGCGCGAGCAGCGCTGGGTGGTGCTGGACCTGGAGACCAGCGGGCTCAACCCCAACCGTGATCAGGTGCTGTCGATCGGGGCGGTGGCCATCGAAGACGGTGCCATCGACTTTGCCCAGCAGTTCGAACGCACGCTGCACCGGCCTTTGCAGAAGACCAACGCCAGCGTACTGATCCACGGCTTGGGCCCTAGCGCCCTGGCTGCCGGTTGCGACCCGGCCGAGGCCCTGCTGGATTTGCTCGATTTCATTGGCGACAGCCCGGTGCTGGCGTTTCACGCGCCATTCGACCAGCGCATGCTGGCGCGTGCGCTGAAGGAGAGCCTGGGTTACCGCTTGCAGTCGCCGTTCCTCGATATTGCCGAACTGGCGCCGATGCTCAACCCCGACACAGTGCTGCGCGAGGCCGGGCTGGATGACTGGGTAGCGCGGTTTGGCTTGCAGGTTGAAGAGCGCCACCACGCCAGCGCCGATGCCCAGGTGACCGCAGAACTGGCGCTGATCCTGTTCAGCCAGGCCAGACGCCAGCAGTTGGACAGCCCGCTGCAGCTGGAGCAACGGTTGCGCGGGTGGCGACGGCGCAAGATGCAGAATCACGGTTTGTAGAGGCGGGATGTGCAGCGCCGCCCGCGCGGCGCGCATCGCGAGCTGCGCTCGCTCCTACGTTTGTTTCGGGCCAATCATTCCTGTGGGATCTGCACGCGAACGCTTTGGCGCATGGCTCGATATCGCGTCGTACGAACAAGGCGATCGCGCGCGCCTGGCACAGGCGTTACTGGCCCGAAACAAACGTAGGAGCGAGCGCAGCTCGCGATGCGCGCCGCGCGGGCGGCGCTGGATCTCACTGGCGCCACACAACTCAAACCAAGCCCCATGATGGCAATCCGATAAGCGTCCATTGCACCACCCTCTCCCCTCTGCCACAATCGCGAATAATTATCGTTAGTTAATGCATTCGTTCCGGGGGGACGCTGCTTGTCTTCTGCACAGAGCCCACACGCCGATCTGGTCGGTGCGCTGTACCGCGACCACCGCGGCTGGCTGCTCGCCTGGCTGCAACGCAGCATGGCCTGCCGCCAACGTGCTGAAGACCTGAGCCAGGACACCTTCGTGCGCCTGCTCGGTCGTGAGCAACTGGACACACCCCGCGAACCCCGCGCGTTTCTGGCCGCCGTGGCCAAAGGGCTGATGTTCGACCACTTCCGCCGCGCCGCGCTGGAACAAGCCTACCTGGCCGAGCTGGCATTGATCCCTGAAGCCGAACAGCCCTCGCCAGAAATGCAGCATCTGATCCTTGAAGATCTCAAAGCCATCGACCGCCTGCTCGGCAAGCTGTCGAGCAAGGCTCGCGCGGCGTTTCTGCACAGCCGTCTGGACGGCATGGGCCATGCCGAGATTGCCGAGCGCCTTGGTGTTTCGGTATCACGGGTGCGCCAGTACATCGCCCAAGGCATGCGCCAGTGCTACGTAGCCCTGTACGGGGAGCCGACGTGAGCAACGTCCCAGTTTCGTCTCGGGTTCTGGAAGCCGCGATTGCCTGGAAACTCAGCCTCGGCGACAGCAGCGGCACGCCTGATGAACGCAATGAATTCATGCGCTGGCATGCCGCCAGCGAAGAGCACGCGCGTGCCTGGCGCCAGCTCGGCGCCATGGAACAGCGCGTTAGCGCGGCGGCTGGCCCGGCACGCCAGGCGCTGCTGCAATCGCGCGCCAGCCTGCGGCGGCGCATTGGCAAGGTTGGCGGCGGGCTGGCCGGCACGTTTCTGCTCGGGGCGCTGCTGGCATGGGTCGGCGCGCCGTCACTGGCACCCAGCTACTGGCTGGCCGACCAGCGCACCGCCACGGGTGAATTGCGTACCTTGCGCCTGGAAGACGGCACACTGCTCAGCCTGAACACCCACACCGCCGTGGACATCGACTATGCCGGCGCACAACGGGTGATCGTGCTGCACCAGGGCGAAATCTCGGTCGAAACCGGCCACCAGGACCCACGCCCGCTGCTGGTCCGCACTGAAGACGGTCGCTTGCGGCCACTGGGCACGCGCTTCCTGGTGCGCCGCGAAGTCGGCGGTACGCGCCTGGAAGTGCTGCAAGCCTCGGTCGCCGCCATGCCGCATGACAGCGGCGACGAACAGGTGCTGCACGAAGGCCAGCAAGTGTTGATGAACGCCAACGGCCTCGGCCAGGTTGGCACGGTGCCCGCCGGTGCCGATGCCTGGACCCGCGGCATGCTGGTGGTCGACAACGTACGCCTGGCCGACCTGCTCGCCACATTGGGCCAGTACCGTAGCGGCTACCTCGGGGTGGATGCCAAGGTCGCCGACCTGCGCGTCACCGGTAGCTTCCCGCTGACCAACACCGACCTGGCGCTCGCCTCGCTGGTGCCGGCGTTGCCGGTGAAGATCGAGCGGCATACCCAGTGGTGGGTGAACGTCACTTCCAAATAGGCCGGGCCTGCTGGCCAATCTCCACCAGCCGTTCACCGCTGCCGCCGCCACCGTATTCGCGGGTAAACCCGCTCCTGCGCGGTGGTGGACACACATCGGGGTGGTCGTAGGAGCGGGTTCACCCGCGAAGTGGGCGGTGCTGGCAAAACCTCTTTTAAATAATTCTCAATATTTTTCAGATTCACCCTGTCACTTTTCAGATCTCGCTCGGCAAGGAAGCAGCAAGCACTTACCCGTCGAGGAACCGCCGCATGTCCCGTGCCGTTGATCATATCCTGCGCCCCAGCCTGGTGGCCCTGGCCATCGGCCTGGCTGCCCCGCTGACCAGCCCTGCCTTGTTCGCCGCCGAGCAATCCACGTCGCGCGCCTACAATCTGCCAAGCGCGCCACTGGCCACCACTCTCAACCAGATCGCCAGCCAGGCCAGCATTGCCTTGGCCATCGACCCGGCACTGGTCAGCGGCCGTACCTCGGCCCCGGTCAGCGGCCAATACGACGGCCTGGGCGCCCTGCAAGCCGCCCTGAGCGGTACCGGCCTGCAGTTGCAGCAAAGCAGTGCGGGCAGCTACAGCCTGGTGGCCGTGCCGGATGGCACCCTGGCCTTGCCGGAAACCACAGTCAATGCCACCAGCGCCAGCGAAAGCGCCTGGGGCCCGGTTGAAGGCTACGTGGCTTCACGCACCGCTGCTGGCACCAAGACTGACACGGCACTTGTGGAAGTCCCCCGCTCCATCTCTGTCGCCACCCGCGAGCAAATGAAAGACCGCGGTGTACACAGCCTGGATGATGCAGTGCGTTACATGCCAGGTATCGTCTCCGCCAGCTTCGGCAGCGATACGCGCTATGACTGGATGCGCGTGCGCGGCTTCGAGCCAACACAGTTCCTGGATGGGCTGCCGCTGCCACGCGGCGTGTATGCCAACCCGAAAGCCGAAACCTGGAACCTCGACCGCCTCGCCCTGCTGCGCGGCCCGGCCTCTTCGATCTACGGCCAGACCCCACCTGGTGGCCTGCTGGACATGGTCAGCCGCCGTCCGCAAGCCGAAAGCGCTCACGAAATCGAGCTTCAATACGGCAGCGACAACCATCGCCAGATCAACTTCGCCAGCACCGGCAAGATCGACGATGAAGGTCGCTTTCTCTATGGCGTCAGCGGCGTTATCCGTGACAGTGGCACCCAGATTGACCACATCGACAACAAGCGCTACAACATCGCCCCAAGCCTGACCTGGAACATTGACGAAGACACGACGCTGACCTTCCTCACCCAGTTCACCCGTGACGATACCGGTGCCACCAGCCAGTTCCGGCCCATCCAGGGCACCAAGATCGACATGCCATTCGGCAAGATCTCACACCACAAGAACCTGGGTGACCCGGATTACGAGTTCTACGACCGCACGTACTACGCGCTGGGTTACGCCTTCGAACACCGCATCAATGACGTCTGGCAGTTCCGCCAGAACCTGCGCTACACCAAGTCGGACCTGTCGTTCCAGACCATCACCCCTGGCAGTTACAACAAGAGCTCGCCGCCGGTGCAGGACGATGGCACTGTCAGCCGCATGTCCACCAACACTGATGAAGACATCAGCCAGTTTGCGGTGGACAACAACTTCCAGGCGGACTTCGCTACCGGGGACATCGACCACACGCTGTTGATCGGCCTGGACCACCAGCGCATCAACACCAACTACCTGTCGATCTTCGACTTCAACGTGCCGGACAGCAACGTCAACAACCCGGTCTACGGGCTGCCGATCACTCGCCCGGATCGCTCGACCGCGTTTTATGACTACAACCAGAAAACCCGTCAGACCGGCCTGTACGTGCAGGACCAGATGGCGCTTGGTAACTGGCGCCTGACCCTGGGCGGTCGTGAAGACTGGGTGCATACCGGCACCAAGTTCTTCAACCAGGGCGATGCCACCAATACCCAGCGGGACAAAAAGTTCAGCGGCAACGCAGCCATCAGCTACGTGTTCGACTCGGGCTTCGTGCCGTACCTGTCCTATGCCGAGTCTTTCCAGCCGTCCAGCAATGCCAGTGTGTCGGCCTCGGACTCGTTCAAGCCCACCGAAGGCAAACAGTGGGAGCTGGGCGTGAAGTATCAGCCGCCGGGGTCCAACACCCTGTTGTCGGCAGCCGTGTACGACCTGACTCAGAAAAATGTCTCGGTCACCAACACGGTCGGTGGTGTGACCATCACCAGCCAGACCGGTGAAGTGAAAGTCCGCGGCCTTGAGCTGGAAGCGGTTTCCGATGTGACCGACAACCTGAAGGTGATTGCCGCCTACACCCTGGCCAAGTCCGAGGTGCAGGATGGCGATTTCAAAGGTAACCGCCTGCAACTGATGCCTAACCAGCAAGCGTCCATCTGGGGCGACTATACCTGGCACTCGGGCGTGCTCGACGGCTTCGGCATCGGCCTGGGCGCGCGTTATACCGGTAATACCTACGGCGACCAAGGCAATACCTACCTGGGCAAGGCCAAGGCCTACACCGTCTTCGACGGGTCGGTGCATTACGACCTGGGTCGCCTGAACGGCAGCCTGAAGGGCGCGTCGGTAGCGGTCACCGCCACCAACCTGCTGAACAAGGATTACCTCTCTACTTGTGACGCGTACTACTGCTACTACGGCGATGAGCGCAGCGTTGTCGCCAGCGCCACTTACAAGTTCTGAGTGAGCTGGGGCCGCCTTGCGGCCCCGGGTTCCAACCGACAACAATCGGTACCGTGATGAAAAGCCCCACCATCCGCCGCTGGTCCTTGATCCACACCTGGAGCAGCCTGGTCTGTACCCTGTTTCTGCTGTTGCTGGCAGTCACCGGCCTGCCGCTGATCTTCCACCACGAACTCGAACACCTGCTAGGCGACGCCCCCGAACTGCGTGAAATGCCGGCAGGCACCCCGCACCTCGACCTGCAGCAACTGGTGCTCAAGGCCGAACAACATCGCCCCGGCGAGGTCATGCAGTACTTCGGCTACGATGAAGACGAACCCAACGGCGTGGTCGCCATTACCGCCGCCACCGCCGGCACCGACCCCAACCTGTCGCACACCTTCATGCTCGATGCTCGCACCGGCGAGGCGGTGGCCATGCCGGCCGCCAACGGCGGTTTCATGATGGTGATGCTGCGCCTGCATGTGGACATGTTCGCAGGCTTGCCGGGCAAGCTGCTGATGGCCTTCATGGGCGTATTGTTCATTGTCGCGATTGTCTCCGGCACCGTGCTCTATGCGCCATTCATGCGCCGCCTGGAATTCGGCACCGTACGCCACAAAAAATCCCGCCGCCTGCGCTGGCTCGACCTGCACAATCTGATCGGCGTGGTCACCCTGGCCTGGGCATTGACGGTGAGCGTGACCGGGGTAATCAGCGCCCTGTCCGACCTGGTCATCGCGGCCTGGCGCAACGACAGCCTGGCTGCGATGGTTGCCCCCTACCGCGACGCCCCGCCGCTCGTCGAGCGCGCCCCAGCCACTCGCCTGCTGGACATTGCCGAACAGGCCGCACCGGGCATGCGCCCGGACTTCATCGCGTTTCCTGGCACGCGTTTCTCCAGCGAGCACCACTATGCGGTGTTCATGAACGGTGCCACCCACCTGAGTTCGCACCTGTTCACGCCGGTACTGATCGATGCTCGCACCCTTGCAGTGACTGCGGTAGGCGACCGTCCCTGGTACATGGATGCCATGGGCCTGTCGCAGCCACTGCATTTCGGCGATTACGGCGGGCGACCGATGCAGATCCTCTGGGCGTTACTGGACGTGCTGACAATCATCGTGCTCGGTAGCGGCCTCTACCTGTGGTGGGGCAAGCTGCGCAAACCCAGGGAGGCGCGCGCATGAGCCACAGGTCGCAAGCCACTGCACGCCTCTTCGCCTGGCCAGCGTTGATTGCCCTGCTTGGCTTCCTGGGCCTGTTCGCTGCGCTGCTCGGCGACGGTGGCTGGGACGTTCTGGCATGGGCCGGCCTGGGCCTGCCGGCCCTGCTGAGCCTGCGCGGGCTGCTCTGGCGTCGGGGGCGCTAGCCCGCTACCACCACGCAACCGCAGCTATTGCCAAGCATGGGGTTTCCTCAACCAAGGATCCGCCCCATGCGCCCCCTCGAACAACTGGAACAGATCGACCGACAGATCGGTGACCTGCTCGACGGCTTCCCGACCCTCGACCTTCAACACCCCATCAACCCCGACACGCGCACCTGGCTGCACGGCGAACTGGCCAGCTTCTGGACCACGGCCGATGAGCAAGGCGAAACCCCCAGACAAAAACTGCTGGCACTGCGCAAGGCGCTGATGCTGGCCGAGGTTGAGTTGCGCCTGGGCGACCAGACCTTGGCCAACGGGTCGGCCGAGCAACTGCGGGCCTGCCTGGAACAACCGCTACCCTCGCAGCGCAGGCATCTTCCACTGGCCAGCAGGCCACAGGTGTATCGCGTGCTGCTGGAAGGCATAAGGCCCAACTGGCGCAGCTACCTGCCAGGCACACTGATCATCGTTGCCGGTACCACCGAAGGCCCTATGCTCACGCCTCAGGATGCCGCAGGCGCTGCCTTGCTGTGCAGCCTGTCACAAGGCATCGAGGCCTTCGACTCCCTTGCCGCACTGCACCTGGAGCTTTGCGAGCGTCTGGAAGACCCACTCCAGAGCAGACCGCTGCTGCATCTGTACACTGACACGCAGGCGGACCGCGCTCGCCGGTCGCAGCGCCTGCGCTATGACTGGTACGCCGACAGCCTGCTGGAGGCCCAGATCGACAGCGTTGTAGAAGCCCAACGCCAACGCCTGAGTGACACCGGCTTGTGGAGCAACGACTCACCCGACCAGCACACCCGAATACATAAAGCCCTGGCGCTATGGCACGAAGTCGGCGCCAAACCCATCCTGCAAACACGCTACTCCCAATTGCTTGAGAAGAACCTGCCCAACTGGCTGCGCAATACACCTGCGCAAGGCCTGAGCCATATGATGCAGGCAATGCAAACGCTGGTAGCAATCGCCGAGCAGGCTGCTGCCCCGGGAGTACTGAGCCTTAACGACTTCAAACAACGCAATAGCCTGCTGGCCTGGGCCAACGCACGCCTTCGCGAGCGCCTGAGCCATGACCTGGGGTACGACACAGATCCTCGCGAGATCAAAATCATCGTCGTGCGCGCCCGCCGCACGGGCGCCATCATGCATCCCTTCGCCCTCTCGTCCTATGTCACCTATGTAGGCATGCGACGCGTGGGCCACGAGATGGTGGAAATGGTCGAGGAAATCAACACGCTCGAAGAGATCGCCCTCAAGAACTTGCCGTGGTTCGACACCGACTACTGGCTGACTGCCCGGGTGATCCACGCCCACGACAAAGCCATGCCCGCCGGGCTCACGCCGCAGTATGTCAAGCACATGGTCCGGGAACTGAACGTGGGTGACAGCTACGCAAAGTACCTGCACACCCAACTGATCAGTTCCAGAGCGGGCAAATGGCGCCTGACTGCGCACAGCAAGGTCAACCGTGCACGCATGCACGCTGAAGCAGTCAAGGCGCGCTACGCCGGGCACTTTGGCGAAGACCCTTTCGAACATGGTTACAACTGGGTGCGCGCAGTGCTGGACCAACCACACAATGCCTTGCGCGCGCCGGTAGCAGGCTACCCGGTCACTGTTCGGCAGCTGAACATCATGGGTCATACCTTGCAGGGCGTGCTTCTGCTCAACAGCATCCCTTACAAGTCTCCGGCATGCGTGCTGTACACCCCGGATGCCCCGGACCGCAGGGCCTGGCGCCGGTTTCGCACGACCCGCGAACTGCTTCGCACATTGCGCCAACAGCCCACGTTGAGAGCATACGTAGCCCAGCGCCTGCCATTGCTGCCTGCCGCCACGGTGCAGCGGTTGCTGGACAAGGGGCGCCTGAGCACGCATTTGACCACGCCCGAGGTCAAAGACGACCTTTTCTTCGACTACTACATGGCCGAGGCCCGGGCGCTGATCGCCCAGGCCGATGCCGACAGCATGACGACCAGCGAAGTGAATGCGGAGTCGGTCATGGCGTTGAGCTGGCGCTTGCTGGACTTCATCAGCCTGCTGCTGCCGAACCGTGCGCTGCTGGTGCTGTCGATCGGCCGCATGGCAATCGATATCTGGGACGGCGCCGAGGCCTTCAAGCAAGAGGATGTCGAAGGGGTGATGCGGCATGCCTATCAGGCGCTTAGCCACCTCAACGATGCCGGTACCAGCTTTCTGGGTTCCAGAGTGCTACGCCGATCCCTGCGCGGGATCCCCAAACAACCGCCACTGCCGCTGCCCGCACGCCTCCAGGTACAACCGGGCAGCAGCAGCCTGCGCTATCGCATAGACGGTATCTACGGTGAAGGTGTCTACGAGCAAAGCTCGGCGTTTGGTGGGCAATCGCTGTACTTCGTCAAGGACAACGACAACCGCTATTACCGGGTCAGCTTCGACGGCTACCGCTGGCGAGCCATTGACCCTGACCAGCCAGATGCCTATCTGCAGCAACCGCTCAAGCGCAAAGCCGACGGGCAGTGGGTCATCGACTCACCGGTGCTCTGGTACGACGGGCTGCCCGACCTGAAGCAATTACTGCAGGACTGCTATCTACAAACGCCTGTGGCCGGCCTGCCGGTAAACACCGAACAAGGGCTTTTTCAGGCTGACGATCAGCTGTACCTTGCGCTCAAGGACGGGCAGTTGCCTGTGCGCCGCCACTTGCTGCCGGATCATTACCACTTGCAGATTGCCGTTGCCAGCAACGCCGGTGTGGTGCCGTGGGCGGTGCTGCGCCACGAAAACGGCCAGTGGCTGATACGCGTTCGCCAGGCAGGGCGCAGCAGTGACTGGCTGACACTGCCAGATCAACCACCGCCGGCCCACTGACAGCCGGAACCGGCGGCCTCAGTCGACCAGTTTTGGCAACAGCCGGTCCAGCCGCTGATGCAAGGCACTGCCATTGGGCCAGTTGCGCAGCAGCCGCGCCCGGTCACGGGCATAGGCCGGGGCGAAGCTGAGCTGGGTGGCGTGCTGGCACATGGCATCGAGGTCGATCAGCGACCACTGGCCGTTGTGCCAGAACAGGTTATGGCCTTTGAAGTCGCCGTGGCTGATGCGCTCGCGAATCAGTTGCTGCATCACGTGCACCAAGGCATACACCTGCTCCTCGGGCGCATCGCCGCTTTCGACGTAGGGCGCGAAGCATGCCGTCAGGTCCGGGCCGTCGACATACTCGGTGACCAGGTAGGCACGGCTGCGCAGGCCCAGCACCCGCTGTTCCAGCACCGCGAGGGGGCGTGGCGTGGCGATGTCGAGGAACTCCAGGCGGTGGCCTTCAATCCAGGAATGCCAGGCCCGGCTCGGGCGCCAGAAGCGCTTGAACCAATGCGCGGTGTTCTTGATGTTGTAGCGCTTGATCACCAACTGGCGACCATTGACCTCGATGCGCGCCACGCTGGCAGCGCCACCGGTCTTGTACAAATGGCCCTTGTCGATCAGCGTATCGGCCTGCTCCAGTACAGGCTGCATGGCCTCGACCTCACTGCGGCGGATCGCTTGCAAGCCCGAGAGGGTGCGCTGGACGCTGAACAGGCTGCACTCGCGGCCAGCCTTGTCCAGATAGTCCTTCTGCCGCCAGTTGCGCACCTTGTCCACCTGCTTCTGCAGGGCTTCCAGCGGCAACGCATGCTCGGCGTTGGCCAACAGATAATGCACCAGCAGCTCTTCTATGAACGGCTCCAGGCGCTTGGGCAACTGGGCGAAGAATACCCCGAGGTTTTCCAGCACGCGTGGACGCGACAACTGCTGACCGGGTGTTTCCGCCCTTATGCCCGCACCATCGATCAGATACAGCTTGCCGGCATGGCGCAGCAGGTTGTCCAGGTGCAGGTCTTCCTGCCAAAGGCCTTGGGCGTGCATGTGCGCCACAGCCGTGAGCGCTTCGCCCAGTACCAGGTGCTGCTCGTCCGCCAACACTGGCAGGTTTTCCACTGCGGCCCAGGCATCGGCCAGGCCTTGGGCACCGTCAAGGAACTCGAACAGCAGCCAGCCGCCCTCGCCTTCCTTGAGGCCGTCGGCCAGTAGCTTCGGCGTGGTCAGGCCTTGTTCGGCCAGCAATTTCACACCCTGCAGTTCGCGCTGGAAATGCCGTGCGGCGTTACCACCGACCAGCAACTTTGCCAGCACCGGTGTACCACGCCAGACACCAGCGCCCACATAACGCTGGCCCGGCAACACGCGCAGCAGGCTGAGCAATTGCAAGTCGGCGCTGCCGGCGGCATCAACCAACGTGATGCTCAGGGGCAGCGATGGGCTGCGCCCGGCATCCTTCAATTCAGACAAACGCATCAGCGGGCCTCTTTTTCACGACGGCGTTGCGTCAACCGTTGCAGCCAGGTATCGACCAGCGCGCCGTCGGCGGGCTGCCCCAGGTAGGTAGCCAGCAAAGTACGTACATCCTGCACGCTCCACGCCTGGGCGCGGCGCAGCAGTGGCTCCAGGTCCTTGAGACGGTCACGCATGCCGAGCAACAGGGGACGGGTCTTTTCCAGGTCGATCAGTTGCGCATCCCAGCCGTCGCGCCGTTGGCGCAAGAAAATGTGCTTGGGGTAGAAGCAGCCATGCACCTGCCCGGCACTGTGCAGGGTACGCGCCAGCTGGCCGCAGGCCTGCAGGATGCCGGTGCGCTCGGCCTCACCCAACCGCGGCCATTGCGCCAGCAGGCTTTCGAGGTCGGCCCATTCGTCCAGAGCGCGGGTCATCAGGATGGCCCGGTGCTTGCCACCCTGCTTGCGCTCGCCATAGAACACCGCCTGCAATGCCGGAATGCGCAGCTTCTGGTAGCGACTGATGTTGCGGAATTCGCGGGCGAAGGTGGGCTCGCCGAACGGCCGGTGCAAGGTCCGGGTCAGGTAGTCGCTCTGGCGCTTGAGGTAGTAGCCCTTGCCTTCGAGTTCCAGACGGAAGACGCTGCTCCAGCCACCGCGACCGGTGTTGGGTTCGTCCACTGCATCAAGTTGCAGCGCCCACAGCGCCTCGAAATCGTCCAGGCCATGGCGCTTGAGCAGCGCGAGGTCCGCGCTGGCCAGGTAATCGGTCATTCCCTTCCCTCGAAAAAGCCCAGTACCCGACGAATGCGCTTCTTGTCACGCACATTCAGCCGGTCACGGCCACGGTATTGCAGGTAGAAGCGCAGGCGCTGGGTAGCTGACAGGTGGTATTTGGCCACTTTGTCCAGGCATGCCAGGTCTTTGATCATCCGGTGGCGCCACATGAATCCGCGCCAGAAGTCACCGGTGGGGCAGTCGATGAAGAATAGCGTGCCCTGGTCATCGACCAGCAGGTTGCGCCACTTCAAATCGTTATGGGCGAAGCGGTGCTCGTGCATGACCCGGGTATGGCGCGCCAGTTGACGGCTGATATGGTCGACCCAGGTGCGGTCGGCCAAGCGCGGATCGTTTTGTTCGGCCAGGGCCGACAGGTCTTCGGTGCGCGGCAGTTCACGGGTGATCATCGCGCCACGGCCAAAGGCCAGGCCGTTGCGCTCCAGGCCCCAGGCCACTACTTCGGCGGTGGGGATACCCCATTTTGCGAATTGCTTGAGGTTTTGCCATTCGGCCTTGATGCGTGGCCGCCCCAGGTACCGTCGCATGTGCTTGCCGGCCCCGGTGTAGCGCTTGACGTAGTAGTTGATCCCGTCACGTTCGATGCGTACCACCTCACTGAGCGGGTCGCGGGTCAGGCGTTCGCCCTGGAGGGCAAATACCGCATCAAGGCTGCCGAAGTCCGCCGCCAGGTGTTCGTAACCCGGCGCCAGTGTCCAACTCGCCATCAGAGTGCATCCCCATAGCGTTGCTTGCGATCGTAGAGTTTCTGAGCCTTGCGCTCCAGCCAGGCGAGCAGCGCAGCTTCGTCCTTCAGCACCTGCCGCAGGGGACGCTGGAAGTAACCGCGCAGGAAGCGCAGCTTGTCGCGCTGGGTCAGGCCGATGTCCAAGGCCGAAAAGTACAGCGCAGCCAGGTCCTTGTCGCGCCAGCGGCGGCTGATTCTGGCACGGGTTTGCGCCCGGTGCAGGTCGATCACCGACAGCTTGAAGTCATCCGCCGTCACCGGTCGATCGGTGTGCATCAGGAAATGGCAGATGTAGCAATCGCGGTGGTTGACCCCGGCGCGGTGCATGCCACCGGTCATCTTCGCCACCTCGGCGATAAGTGCACGCTTAAGACGCGGCTCGGGCGGCTGCTTGACCCAGTCGATACTGAAGTCTTCCAGGCTGATGGTCGGCGCCAGTTCTTCAGTGATGATGAATGAGTGCTGCGTGGCCGGGTTGCTGCCACGCTCGCCATAGGCGACAGCGGTCATGGTAGGCACACCCACCTCATGCAGGCGCTGGATGGCCTTCCACTCCTGGCCGGCACCGAGCACCGGCAGCTTGGCGGTGAGCAGGTTCTTGAAGATCTCGCCCCAGCCGATGCCACGGTGGATCTTGACGAAAAAGCCCTCGCCAGCCACTTCGGTGCGCAGTGTGCGGCGCCCTTCCAGCTCGCGATAGACCTCGCCTTGCAACGCCTCCACGGCGTCGAAGGCATCACGCCCGGCCCACAGGCGTTTGAAGGGTTCGGCCAATATCAGCTTCATGCGGTTTTTTGCCCCAGGATCACGTCGGCAGCATGCTGCGGCATGCTGTACAGATCGGCGCTATCGGCAAATGCCAGGCCATTGCGCGACCAGCTGGCACGCGCCTGCGGGTCTTCGAGCATGCGCTGCAGATAGCCGTTGAGCTGATCTTGTTCGAACGGCTCGTCCAGCACCAGGCCGCTGTCGGCCTCGGCAATGTAGTGGGCATAACCGCACACCTTGGACACCAACACCGGCAAGCCGGCGACCAACGCTTCGAGCAGCACCGTACCGGTATTCTCGTTGTAAGCCGGGTGAATCAGCAGGTCGGCGCCCAACAGGAAGCGCGGGATATCGCTGCGGCCCTTGAGGAACTGCACCTGGTCGCCCAGACCCAGGGTAGCGCTTTGCAGCTGGAATACCTTGGGGTCGTCCTGGCCGATCACCATCAGCCTGGTACGTTTGCGCAGGGCTGACGGCAGCGCGGCCAGTGCCTTGAGGCTGCGGTCCACGCCTTTGGTCTTGAAGCCTGAGCCAATCTGCACCAGCAGCAGGTCGTCATCCCCCAGGTTGAATTCCTTGCGGAACTCGGCGCGGATCTCGGCGGCATTGGCCGGCGCACGGCGATCCTGGGAAATGCCTGGCGGCAGCAGGTGGAAGCGTTCTACCGGGGTGCCGTAATGCTTGATGAACAGCGGCTGCTGCACTTCGGAAATCATCAGCACTTCGGTATGGGCGTCCTTGGCGAACACCGCACGCTCGTACTCGGCAAAGTGCCGGTAGCGGCCCCAGCGGCGGTACAGGCCACCGCGCAGGGTCTGCGCCTTGTCCTCGAAGCAGCCGTCGGCGGCGTAGTACACGTCCAGCCCCGGCATCTTGTTGAAGCCGATCAGGCGGTCGACCGGGCGCTTGGCCAGGTCGGCGGCCATCCAGGCACTGAGCTTCTCGTTGCGGCGGTGATTGAAGATCGCCTTCACCGGCGCCACCAGCACTTCGAAACCCGGTGGAATGTCACCCTCCCAGATCAGCGTGTACACGCGGATCTGGTGGCCCCGCTTCTGGCATTCCAGGGCAATGCGCATGAAATCGCGCTGCAGCCCGCCGAAGGGGAAATATTTGTAAAGCACGAAAGCCAGTTGCATCAACGGACATCCTCAGCCAGCAGCAACGCGCTCAAGCGGCTCGCCACATGCTCGGGATTCAGGCGAGTGAAGCACAGTGGCCACTCGCGTTTCAGATCGAACCGGGCCAGGTCATCGGCGCTCGGTTTGTAGGTGCACTTCTTCTGCAGGCAGGGAGCGCAAGGCCAGTCACTGGCCTGGTGAATCTGGGTCCGTCCGTAGGCGCCGGTCAGGCCCGGGTTGGTAGGGCCAAACAGCGAAAGGGTAGGCACATCGAGTGCCGCCGCCAGGTGGCCAAGGCCGGTGTCGACCGCAACGCAGGCCTTTGCCGCCGCCAGTACACGAGCGACGCCGGCAAGGTTCAATTTGGGGAGCACCTGGCAGTTGTTCAAGCCTTGGGCAATTCGCTCGGCCCGCGCCTTCTCGGCCGGATTACCCCAGGGCAGGCGCACTTCCAGCTTGCGCCGGCCCATGCGCTCGGCCAGTTCGCGCCAGTAGGCTTCGGGCCAATGCTTGGTCGCCCAGGTGGTGCCATGCAGGAACACCACATAGGGCGCAGCCGGCGGCAGTTGCAGGCGGTCGAGGTCCAGGCCGTAGTTGCCGATGCCTTCTGGCAGGTCATAGGCCAGGGCCATGGCAAACAGTTGGCGTACCCGCTCCACCGCGTGCTGGCCGGTAGCAACCGACAGAGGCCGGTCGTAGAAGCGGCTGGCCCAGCCTTCGCGCGCCGAGTAGCGGTCCAGGCCGGCGACGGGTGCCTTCACGTAACGGGTCAACCAGGCCGACTTGACCAGGCCCTGGGCGTCGATCACAAGGTCGTACTTGCGCTCGCGCACGCGCTGCTTGAACGCCTTCCACTCGCCACTCTTGATGGTTTGCCAGAGGTTCTTGCGCCAGCGACGGATCGCCACCGGGATGACCTGGTCGACCGCGGGGTGCCAACTGGGGATTTCGGCGAAGCCTTCCTCCACCACCCAATCGAAACGGATGCCGGGAATGGCATGGGCGGCATCGGTAAGCGCCGGCAGGGTGTGGATGACATCCCCCAGCGACGAGGTCTTGATGATCAGTACCCGCACTTAGTCGACCTCGGCCACGGTATCGATCAGGTCCGGTCCGCTGAGGCTGTGCAGGGCGGCAATCACTTTGCCCGGTTCCAGCAGACGCAGGCAATTGTAATGGCCGAAGCGACAGGTGCGGTCAAAGCACGGGCTGCACTCGATACCGGTGCGCACCACTTCCACCTGTTCGGCCAGCGGTGGGGTGAAGCCGGGTGAAGTCGAGCCGTACACCGCCACCAACGGACGGTTCAGCGCAGCGGCCACGTGCATCAGGCCGGAATCGTTGGACACCACGGCATGGGCGCAGGACATCAGGTCGATGGCCTCGGCCAGCGAGGTCTCACCGGCCAGGTTGGACGACTCTTCACGGAACCCCGGAATCAGCCGGTCGCGGATCTGCTCACCGACCGGGTGATCGTTCTTCGAGCCGAACAGCCACACTTGCCAGCCTTGGCGAATCATCGCATCGGCCACAGCGGCATAGTGCTCTGCCGGCCAGCGCTTGGCTTCGCCAAACTCGGCGCCAGGGCACAGCGCCAGTACCGGACGGTCCAGTTCCAGGCCGAACTTGGCCAGGGCGGCGTCACGGCTTTGCGCTTCGATCTGCAGGTTGGGGCGCGGGTATGGCTGCGGCAGCTCGGTGCCGGGTGCGTAAGCCAAGGCCATGAAGCGCTCGATCATCAGCGGATAGCGGGCCTTGTCCAGCTTGCGCACATCGTTCAGCAGGCCGAAGCGCATTTCACCGCGCCAGCCGGTGCGTTTGGGAATGCCGGCAAAAAAGGGCACCAGCGCCGACTTGAGCGAGTTGGGCAGCAGGATAGCCTGGTCGTACTGGCCGGCCAGGGACTTGCCGATGCGCCGACGTGTGGCCAGCTCCAGCGCGCCGTGGCCGAGCGGGAAGCTCAAGGCCTGACGCACTTCAGGCATGCGTTCGAGGATCGGCCGGCTCCACTCAGGGGCCAGCACGTCGATCACGCAGTCGGGGTGCTGCTGTTTCAGGCACTGGAACAGGGTTTGCGCCATCACCATGTCGCCGACCCAGCTGGGGCCAATGATCAGTATTCTCATGCTTAGTCCAGAAACGCTCGGGGAGGCTACAGGCTGCGGTACAGCCTGGCCTCCCCTCTTTATATTCAGGCTATGTGGCGGACAGTGTACCACTCACATGGCCTATTCGCGGGCAAGCCCGCTGCCACAGGGATTGCACACTGCTCAGGGCCTGCGCAGTACCTGTGGGTGCGGGCTTGCCCACGAATAAGCCAACACGGTATCAGCTTAAACCCAACTCACCCCAGATCCGCCGCACTTCACGGCGTTCATCGGCAAACTGCGCCGCATCGATCACCCCGGCCTGCTTCTGCAAGGCCTGGCGGTGGGAGGCCGAGCGGAACGCCTTGTACACTTCACGCAACAGCACCGCGTCACTGGCCGGCATCAAGTTCGCCTGCTCCAGCTCTTCCAGAATGCGGATGTTATCGGTCCATCGCAGTAGGGCCGGATGGTCATGGGACCAGGCCAAAGCGGCGTATTGCACCATAAATTCGATATCGACGATACCGCCGGCATCCTGCTTGATATCGAAGGGTACACCGGCGTCGAAGGCGTTCGCCGCAGTACCGGCAGCCGTCGCCTTGGTACCGAGGTTGTCACGCATCTTGGCGCGCATTTCACTCACCTCGTCGCGCAGTTTTTCCAGGTCGCGCGCCTGGCCCAGAACCTTGGCGCGCACACCTTCGAACGCCGCACCCACCTGCTTGCAACCCACCAGCACGCGGGCTCGCACCAGCGCCTGGTGTTCCCAGGTCCAGGCTTCGTTCTGCTGGTAGCGCTCGAAGGCGCCCAGCGAGCTGACCAGCAGGCCCGAGGCGCCGGACGGGCGCAGGCGCATATCCACGTCGTACAGTTGGCCCGAGTTGGTCTGGGTGGTCAGCAAGTGGATGATGCGCTGCCCCAGACGCGTGAAGAACTGCGCACTGTCGATAGGCTTCGCACCGTCGGTTTCCGCCTGCGGATCGCCATCATGGATGAAGACCAGGTCCAGGTCCGAACCGTGGCCTAGCTCCAGGCCGCCCATCTTGCCGTAACCGATGATGATGAAACCTGGGTCGCACAGGCTGTCGTCGCTGCGCTTGGGTTGGCCGTGGCGGGCCACGGTCTGGCGCCAGGCCAGGGCCAGCACCTGGTCGAGGATGGCTTCAGCCAGCCAGGTCAGGTAATCGCTGACTTTCATCAACGGCAGGTTGCCGCTGATTTCCGAGGCAGCCACGCGCAGGCTGTGGGCCAGCTTGAAATGGCGCAGCGCCTCCATCTGCTGCTCCAGGTCGTCCTCGGGGATGCGCGTCAGGCGCTCGCGCAGCTCGCTGGCCAGTTCTGGCGCCAAGGGCGGGCTGAACAAGCGGCCCTCATTGAGCAGTTCGTCGAGCAGCAACGGGTAAAGGGCAATCTGCTCGGCAATCCACGGGCTGGCGGCGCACAGCGTCAGCAAACGGCGCAAGGCACCGGGGTTTTCGGTCAGCAGTACCAGGTAGGCAGAACGCCTTGCCACAGCCTCGACCAATGGCAGCACCCGCTCAAGCACCAGGTCAGGGTTGTCATGCTCCACCGCCTGGGCCAGCAGCCGTGGGATGAATGCGTCAAGTCGCTCACGGCCGATGCGCTGCATCGAGCGCAACTGCGGGCTGGAACGCAGCCCGGCCAGGCGCCTCAAGGCTTCGGCGGGTTGCTTGAAGCCAGCCTCTTGCAATTGCCGGCCAGCGGCTTCTTCATCCTGCGCCTGCTCCCACAACGGCGACCACTCGCCACCCACCACCAGTTCGCCTTCACCGTCTTCATCATCCGGGTCGGCAATGACCTGGCGGAAATGCCAGTCTATGCGGCCACGCCAGTACATCAACTGGTCATGGAAGCTCTGCCAGTCGGCAAAGCCGAGCATGTAGGCCACTCGTGCCTGATCGGTTTCACCTTCCGGCAACATTTGCGTCTGGCGGTCGGCGATGGCCTGGATGGCGTGCTCGGTATAGCGCAGGAACTCATAGCCCTCGCGCAGCTCGGCCACCACCGCCGGCGGCAGGTAGCCTTGGCCTTCCAGGGTGGCCAGCACCTTGAGCAACGGCCGCTGCTGCAGGCTGAGGTCACGCCCGCCGTGGATCAGCTGGAAGGCCTGGGCGATGAACTCCACTTCGCGAATACCACCGGCACCCAGCTTGATGTTCTCGGCCATGCCCTTGCGCCGCACTTCCTGTTGGATCAGCTGCTTCATGGTGCGCAACGCTTCGATTGCGGAAAAGTCCAGGTAGCGGCGGTACACGAACGGGCGCAGCATTTCCTGCAACTGCGCGCCGGCCGCCTGATCGCCGGCCACCACTCGCGCCTTGATCATCGCGTAACGTTCCCAGTCGCGGCCCTGGTCCTGGTAGTACTGCTCCAGTGCATTGAAGCTGAGCACCAGGGCACCCGCCGAACCATAGGGACGCAGGCGCATGTCAACGCGGAACACAAAGCCGTCGACAGTAACCGGGTCCAGCGCCTTGATCAGCCTTTGGCCCAGGCGCGTGAAGAACTCCTGGTTGTCCAGCGAGCGCTTCACCCCTTCGGTTTCACCGCCCTCGGGGAAACCGAAGATCAGGTCGATGTCCGACGACAGGTTAAGCTCTACCGCTCCCAGTTTGCCCATGCCCAGCACCACCATGTGCTGCGGCTGGCCGCTGCGGTTGCCGATGGGCGTCCCGAATTGCTGGCAATGGCGCGGGTACAGCCATTGGTAGGCTTCGTCGATGGCCGCATCGGCAAGGTCCGACAGGTCCCGGCAGGTTTCGCCAAGTTCCGCCTGACGGGTAATGTCGCGCCAGATAATGCGCAACTGCTGGCGGTTGCGCGCGCGGCGCAGATTGCGCGCCAGTTCGTCCTCGCTCTGTGCTGCCTGGGCCGTTGCGGCGATTTGCCTGCGCAGCTCACCCGGGGCGTAACGCCGCTCCAGCTCGCCACTGGCCAGCAGGGCAAACAGCATGGCGGGCTCGCGCTGGGCCAGGCTGAGCACGAATTCACTGGCAGCAGCCACTTGGTCGAACTGCTGCCGGTGCAGCGGGCTCCAGGCCTGCAGGTCGAGTTCGGGGTGGCCGGCCACGGCATCGCTGATGAACTGCTGGTTGCGAGTGACCAGCGGCTGCAAGGTGGCAGGCAGATCGGAGGGCAAAGGTAGGCGCATGGTCTATCCTTGATCGGCGTGAAATAGAGGGGAGAAAGCGGCCAAGGGGAAGCCGGACCACGGTTGGACTGTCGTACAAAAGTTGGAAATAGCTGAAAAAAACGAAAACTTGGCAACAAACATCAAGAACCACCCGTTCGCGACACAATGCCAACCAACATGAACGTTTTTCCTCACAAGCCAAGGTGCGACCAAACGTCGCACAAATGTAGTTTTACTACTACTCGTGTCGTGTAAAAGCATGAAATGCGAAAGCAAATGTAGTAAAACTACAACGCGCCGGAAGACACCCCGGTAATCCAAGAATTCACGACGTCTGCCCATAAGGCCAGTCGCAATCTCAGGCAATCGATTCTGGTTGCCTTTCCGCCCTGGAGCAAGCCATGCAAGACCTCGATCCAATCGAAACCCAGGAATGGCTGGATGCCCTGGAGTCGGTCCTCGACAAAGAAGGCGAAGACCGCGCTCATTACCTGATGACCCGTATGGGCGAGCTGGCCACCCGTAGTGGCTCCCAGCTGCCGTATGCGATCACCACGCCATACCGCAACACCATCCCTGTCACCCACGAAGCACGCATGCCTGGCGACCTGTTCATGGAACGCCGCATTCGCTCGATGGTGCGTTGGAACGCGCTGGCCATGGTCATGCGTACCAACCTGAAAGACTCGGACCTGGGCGGACACATCTCTAGCTTCGCCTCCAGTGCCACTCTGTACGACATCGGCTTCAACTACTTCTTCCAGGCCCCTACCGAAGAACACGGCGGCGACCTGGTCTTCTTCCAGGGCCACGCTTCGCCAGGCGTCTACGCCCGTGCCTTCATGGAAGGCCGTATCAGCGAAGACCAGATGAACAACTTCCGTCAGGAAGTGGACGGCAACGGCCTGTCTTCGTACCCGCACCCATGGTTGATGCCTGACTTCTGGCAGTTCCCGACCGTTTCGATGGGTCTGGGCCCAATCCAGGCGATCTACCAGGCACGCTTCATGAAGTACCTGGAAGCCCGTGGCTTCATCCCGGCCGGCAAGCAGAAGGTCTGGTGCTTCATGGGCGACGGTGAGTGCGACGAGCCGGAATCCCTGGGTGCAATCGCCCTGGCCGGCCGCGAGAAGCTGGACAACCTGATCTTCGTCATCAACTGCAACCTGCAGCGCCTCGACGGCCCGGTTCGCGGCAACGGCAAGATCATCCAGGAACTCGAAGGCGTGTTCCGTGGCGGTGGCTGGAACGTCAACAAAGTCGTCTGGGGCCGTTTCTGGGACCCACTGCTGGCCAAGGACACCAACGGTGCCCTGCAGCGCCGCATGGACGAAGTCATCGACGGCGAATACCAGAACTACAAAGCCAAAGACGGCGCGTACGTTCGCGAGCACTTCTTCAACACCCCGGAACTCAAGGCCATGGTCGAAGACCTGTCCGACGAAGAGATCTGGAAGCTCAACCGTGGCGGTCACGACCCGTACAAGGTCTACGCGGCGTATCACCAGGCTGTGAACCACAAAGAGCAGCCGACCGTCATCCTGGCCAAGACCATCAAGGGTTACGGCACCGGTGCTGGCGAAGCCAAGAACACCGCGCACAACACCAAGAAGGTCGACGTCGACAGCCTGCGTCACTTCCGTGACCGCTTCGACATCCCGGTCAAGGATGCCGACCTGGAGAACCTGCCGTTCTTCAAGCCGGAAGAAGGTTCTGCCGAAGCCAAGTACCTGGCCGAGCGCCGCGCAGCCCTGGGTGGCTTCGTACCGCAGCGCCGTGCCAAGAGCTTCAGCGTGCCGACCCCGCCACTGGAAACGCTGAAAGCGATCCTGGACGGCTCGGGCGACCGCGAAATCTCCACCACCATGGCCTTCGTGCGTATTCTGGCGCAGCTGGTCAAGGACAAGGACATCGGCCAGCGCATCGTCCCGATCATCCCGGACGAAGCCCGTACCTTCGGTATGGAAGGCATGTTCCGCCAGTTGGGCATCTACTCGTCGGTCGGCCAGCTGTACGAGCCAGTCGATAAAGACCAGGTGATGTTCTACCGCGAAGACAAGAAGGGCCAGATCCTCGAGGAAGGCATCAACGAAGCCGGCGCCATGTCGTCGTTCATCGCTGCCGGTACCTCGTACAGCTGCCACAACCAGCCGATGCTGCCGTTCTACATCTTCTACTCGATGTTCGGTTTCCAGCGTATTGGCGACCTGGCCTGGGCCGCTGGCGACAGCCGCACCCGTGGTTTCCTGATCGGCGGTACCGCCGGCCGTACCACCCTCAACGGTGAAGGCCTGCAGCACGAAGACGGTCACAGCCACATGATGGCGGGCACCATCCCGAACTGCCGCACCTACGATCCGACCTACGGCTACGAGCTGGCGGTGATCATCCAGGACGGCATGAAGAAGATGACCGAAGAGCAACAGGACATCTTCTACTACATCACCGTGATGAACGAATCCTACCAGCAGCCAGCCATGCCGGCCGGTGTCGAGGAAGGCATCATCAAGGGCATGTACCTGCTGGAAGAGGACACCCGCGAAGCCGCACACCACGTACAGCTGATGGGCTCCGGCACCATCCTGCGCGAAGTCCGCGAAGCCGCGAAGATCCTGCGTGAAGAGTTCAACGTCGGTGCCGACGTGTGGAGCGTCACCAGCTTCAACGAACTGCGTCGCGACGGCCTGGCCGTGGAACGCGCCAACCGCCTGAAGCCTGGCCAGAAGCCACAGCAGACCTACGTCGAGCAGTGCCTGAACGGTCGCAAAGGCCCGGTCATCGCCTCTACCGACTACATGAAGCTGTTCGCCGAGCAGATTCGTCAGTGGGTACCAAGCAAAGAGTTCAAAGTCCTGGGTACCGACGGTTACGGTCGCAGCGACAGCCGCAAGAAGCTGCGTCACTTCTTCGAAGTCGACCGCCACTTCGTGGTGCTGGCTGCCCTGGAAGCCCTGGCTGACCGTGGCGAGATCGAACCCAAGGTTGTTGCAGACGCTATCGTCAAGTTCGGTATCGACCCGGACAAGCGCAACCCACTGGACTGCTGAGGAGTATTTTTAAGTGAGCGAACTCATTCGCGTACCTGACATCGGCAGCGGTGAAGGTGAAATCATCGAGCTGTTCGTCAAGGTCGGTGACCGTATCGAGGCTGACCAGAGCCTGCTGACCCTGGAGTCCGACAAGGCCTCCATGGAAATCCCGGCGCCCAAGGCCGGCGTCATCAAGGAGCTGAAGGTCAAGCTGGGCGACCGCCTGAAAGAAGGCGACGAGCTGCTGGTCCTGGAAGCCGAGGGCGCCGCTGCTGCGGCCCCTGAGGCGCCGGCTGCTGCCGCTCCTGCTCAGGCAGCTGCGCCGGCTCCGGCCGCCGAAGCCGCCCCTGCTCCGGCTGCAGCTCCGGCTGCAGCTCCGGCTGCTGCCAGCGTGCAGGACATCCACGTGCCGGACATCGGTTCGTCGGGCAAAGCCAAGATCATCGAAGTGCTGGTCAAAGTCGGCGACACCGTCGAAGCTGACCAGTCGCTGATTACCCTGGAGTCCGACAAGGCCTCCATGGAAATCCCGTCGCCGGCTGCTGGCGTGGTTGAAGAAGTTCTGTGCAAGCTGGAAGACGAAGTCGGCACTGGCGACCTGATCTTCAAGCTCAAGGTTGCTGGCGCTGCGCCTGCTGCAGCGGCTCCAGCTGCTGCTGCCCCGGCCAAGGCTGAGGCTGAGGCTGCTCCGGCTGCCGCACCTGCTCCTGCTGCTGCTGCTGCCCCGGCCGCTGCCGCTGCACCGGTTGCTACCGCACCGGCCGCTGGCAGCAATGCCAAGGTTCATGCTGGCCCGGCGGTTCGCCAGCTGGCCCGTGAGTTTGGTGTCGACCTGGGCGCTGTTGCCGCCACCGGCCCGCATGGCCGCATCCTGAAAGAAGACGTGCAGGTGTACGTCAAGGCGATGATGCAGAAGGCCAAGGAAGCACCGGCAGCCGCTGGCGCAACCGGCGGCGCCGGCATCCCGCCGATCCCTGCCGTGGACTTCAGCAAGTTCGGTGAAGTGGAAGAAGTGGCCCTGACCCGCCTGATGCAGGTCGGTGCTGCCAACCTGCACCGCAGCTGGCTCAACGTGCCGCACGTGACTCAGTTCGACTCCGCCGACATCACCGAGCTGGAAGCCTTCCGCGTTGCGCAGAAGGCCGTGGCCGAGAAGGCTGGGGTGAAGCTGACCGTGCTGCCTCTGCTGCTCAAGGCCTGCGCCTTCCTGCTGAAGGAACTGCCGGACTTCAACAGCTCGCTGGCGCCAAGCGGCAAGGCCATCATCCGCAAGAAGTACGTGCACATCGGCTTCGCCGTGGACACCCCGGACGGCCTGCTGGTCCCTGTGATCAAGAACGTCGACCAGAAGAGCCTGCTGCAACTGGCTGCCGAAGCCGCTGCACTGGCTGAGAAGGCGCGCACCAAGAAGCTGTCGGCCGACGAGATGCAAGGCGCTTGCTTCACCATCTCCAGCCTCGGCCACATTGGCGGCACCGGCTTCACGCCGATCGTCAATGCGCCGGAGGTGGCTATCCTGGGCGTCTCCAAGGCGACCATGCAGCCAGTCTGGGATGGCAAGGCTTTCCAGCCAAAGCTGATGCTGCCGCTGTCGCTGTCCTACGATCACCGTGTGATCAACGGCGCTGCCGCCGCGCGCTTCACCAAGCGCCTGGGCGACGTGCTGGGCGATATCCGCACCATGCTGCTGTAAGGCAGCACACTGCCCCTCCTTGCGAGGGGCAGTTCCCTTTTCGAGCTGCCACGCTCGTACCTCAACCCCGTCGATTGGCGGGGCTTTTTTTGTCCGCCGATAGGGTTTTGCCGCCTGGGAGACCGAGCGCCGCCCGCGCGGCGCATCGCGAGCTACGCTCGCTCCTACGTTTATTTCGGGCCAATTTTCCTGTGGGACTTGCGCGCGATCGCCTTGATACATGGCGCGATATAGCGTCGTACTAACACGGCGGTCGCGTGCGCCTGCCACAGGCTGTACTGGCCCGAAACAAACGTAGGAGCGAGCGTAGCTCGCGATGCGCCGCGCGGGCGGCGCTCGATCTCCCAGGCGGCAAAAACCCCAAGGCGATCTAAGTTTTCCGCCCCACCCGCCGATAACCTGTCCACAGCATCAAGCATGGCCGCTTGCCAGCCCTCGGGACATGATGCAACCTTGCCAAATCCGCCGCAGCCAAAAGGCAGCGTTCCCTCTTCAAGCGAGTCTTCGATGAAAAGCCAACCCGATGCCGCCAGCCGTGTGGCGGCCGAGGTCGTGACGCAATTACCCGTGCCCTCGCGGCTCGGCATGTTGCGTTTCGAACGGCTCAACGAAGCCACCTGGGCCATGCTCTACCTTGACCCGGCCTGTGAGCGCCAGTTCGGCATGCAACCCGGCGAGCTGTGCGCCCTGATTGACGCGCCCTACGCCAGCCTGATGGAACCCGAAGCACGCTACCGGCTGCACGACGAAATCCAGTTGCAACTGGCCCAGCGCGGCTACTACCGCGTGCGCTACACCCTGCACACGCCGAACACCTCGCTGCGCCTGCTGGAGGCGGGTGAAGCCTACAAGCAACACAACCGCCAACTGTTGCGCGGCTACCTGAGCGTGCTCGACGATCAGCAGGAAGATAGCGGCGAACTTGGCGCCAGCGACCTGGAGTCACGCAACAACCGCCTGCAGCTGGCCCTGCAACAGAACCAGCGTACGCAGCAAGAACAGCTGGAGCACCTGGAGCGCGTACGCGGCCAGCAGGACCTTATCCTGCGCCTTGCCCGCCAGCGTTACAGCGCGGGCAACTCGCTATTCGAAGCGGCCCAGCTGATTACCCAGAGCGCCTGCGAAATCTACAAGGTCGACAGCGCCAGCATCTGGCACCTGGAAGACCAACGCCTGGAACCGATAATCGCCTGGTACCGCGACGCGCAAGAGCACCGCCAGCCCGAAGCTATCGATGCCAGCCGCTTCCCGGACTACCTGGATGCACTGCACGCAAGCCGCGCCATCGACGCTCACAACGCCGGCCACGACCCGCGCACCCGCGCCCTGGCGCAAAGCATGCGCCCGGAAAACAAGGCCATGCTCGACGCCAGCATCCGCGTCGATGGCCAGGTGATCGGCGTGTTGTGCCTGGAGCAAACCGGCCAGCCACGGGCCTGGCAGTCGGACGAGATTGCCTTTGCCGGCGAGCTGGCCGACCAGTTTGCCCAAGTGATCACAAACCACAAACGGCGTGCCGCGGCCAGCGCCCTGCACCTGTTCCAGCGTGCGGTCGAGCAAAGCGCCAGTGCCTTCCTGCTGGTGAATCGCGACGGCCGGGTGGAGTACGTCAACCCCAGCTTCACCGCCATCACCCAGTACAGTACCGACGAAGTGCAGGGCCGCCAGTTGGGCGAGCTACCGGCACTGGAGAACCTCAGCGAACTGCTGTTCGACTCGCCGTCGAGCCTGGCCATGGGCAACAGTTGGCAGGGCGAGTTCAAGAGCCGGCGCAAGAACCTGGAGCCGTACTGGGGCCAGTTGTCGATCTCCAAGGTATACGGTGACAACCGTGAGCTGACCCACTACATCGGCATCTACGAAGACGTCACCCAGACCAAGCTGGCCCAGCAACGCATCGAACGCCTGGCTTACACCGACAACCTCACCAACCTGGGCAACCGCCCGGCGTTCATCCGCAGCCTGGACGAGCGCTTCGCCCGCGATGGCGAAAGCTCGATGTGCCTGCTGCTGGTGGACATCGACAACTTCAAGCGCATCAACGACAGCCTTGGCCACCAGACCGGCGATAAGCTGCTGATCAGCCTGGCCAGGCGTCTACGCAACAGCCTGCACAGCGGTGGCATCCTGGCGCGCTTTGCCAGTAACGAGTTCGCCGTGCTGCTCGACGACACCAGCCTTGAAGATGGCCAAGGCGTTGCCCAGCAGTTGCTGTGTACCCTCGACAAGCCGATGTTCGTCGACAACCAGCTGATCAACGTCACCGCCTCGGTAGGCCTGGCCTGTGCACCGTTGCACGGCGTCGACCCAGCCAGCCTGATGAAGAATGCCGGCCTTGCATTGCACAAGGCCAAGGCCAACGGTAAACACCAGGTACAGGTGTTTACCGAAGTGCTCAATGCCGAAGCCAGCTACAAGCTGTTCGTCGAGAACAACCTGCGCCGTGCCCTGACCCAGAACGAACTGGAAGTGTTCTACCAGCCCAAGCTGTGCCTGCGCAGCGGTCGCCTGCTGGGCCTGGAAGCGCTGCTGCGCTGGAACCACCCCGAACGCGGCATGATCCGCCCGGACCAGTTCATCAGCGTGGCCGAGGAAACCGGCCTGATCATCCCTATCGGCAAATGGGTGGTGCGCCAGGCGTGCTGCATGAGCCAGCAACTGCGCAAGGCCGGCCTGGGCAACCTGCATGTAGCCATCAACCTGTCGCCCAAACAGTTCTCCGACCCGGACCTGGTAGCGTCGATCAGCACCATCCTCAAGGAAGAAGCCCTGCCCCCGCACCTGCTCGAGCTGGAGTTGACCGAAGGCCTGCTGCTGGAAGCCAGCGAAGACACCCACCGCCAGCTCGACGAGCTGAAGGCCCTGGGCCTGACCTTGGCCATGGACGACTTCGGCACCGGTTACTCGTCGCTGAGCTACCTGAAGAAGTTTCCGATCGACATCCTCAAGATCGATCGCAGCTTCATCAACGAGATCCCCGACAACCAGGACGACATGGAAATCACCTCGGCGGTGGTGGCCATGGCCCACAACCTGAAGCTGAAGGTGGTGGCCGAAGGGATCGAGACGCCGGAGCAACTGGCGTTCCTGCGCCGCCACCGCTGCGACGTGGGCCAGGGCTACCTGTTCGACCGACCGATTCCCGGGCGCGAACTGGCCGAGCGGCTGAAGCGCTATCCGCGTGGCCCGGTGGCCTGACAGCTGCGTAATCCTCGGGCACTATAGAAGCCATTCGGGCCCTTTCGCGGGCATGCCCGCTCCCACAGAAACACCACAACCTTTGAAACCTGTGCTGTACCTGTGGGAGCGGGCATGCCCGAGAAGGCCCAAACCCCTACCCCACTGAATAAACACAGAGGAACGGCCATGGTCCTGCGTTCGGAAATCCTGGTGAACAAAAACGTCATGCCAACTGCGGAACAGGCCCTGCCTGGCCGCGACACGCCAATGAGCCTGCCCGAGTTCCACTATGTCTTCAAAGACACCCCGCTGCTCGGCCCGTTCTTCGAAGGCGCAATCGACTTCGCCATCTTCGGCCTGGGTTGCTTCTGGGGCGCGGAGCGCCGCTTCTGGCAGCGTGAAGGTGTGGTCAGCACCGTGGTCGGCTACGCCGGCGGCTTCACCCCGCACCCTACCTACGAAGAAGTCTGCTCGGGCCTGACTGGCCACACCGAAGTGGTGCTGGTGGTGTTCGACAAGGACAAGGTCAGCTACCGCGAACTGCTGGCAATGTTCTGGGAGCTGCACAACCCCACCCAAGGCATGCGCCAGGGCAACGACATCGGCACCCAGTACCGCTCGGCCATCTACTGCACCAGCCCGGAACAGCTGGAACAGGCCAAGGCCAGCCGCGATGCCTTCCAGGCCGAGCTGAGCAAGGCCGGCTTCGGTGAGATCACCACCGAAATCGACCAGGCACCGACCGTCTATTTCGCCGAGGCCTACCACCAGCAGTACCTGGCCAAGAACCCGGACGGCTACTGCGGCATCGGCGGCACCGGCGTGTGCCTGCCACCTAGCCTGCAAGGTAACTGACGCATGAGCACGATGACCCTGTTCCACTCGCCGTTGTCGCCTTTCGTGCGCAAGGTCATGGTGGTGTTGCACGAGACCGGCCAGCTTGAGCGTGTGCAGTTGCAGCCGGTGAACATCAGCCCGGTGAGCGGCGACCCGCAGCTCAACCTGGACAACCCGATCGGCAAGATCCCGGCCCTGCGCCTGGAAGACGGCACCGTGCTGCACGACAGCCGGGTGATCTGCGAGTACCTCGACCTGCAGCACGTTGGCCTGCCGCTGCTGCCGCGTGAAGGTTCGGCGCGCTGGCGGCGCATGACCTTGGTGTCGCAGGCCGATGCGATCATGGATGCGGCGGTGTCGAGCCGTTATGAGAGCTTCCTGCGGCCAGAAGACAAGCGCTGGGAGGGCTGGCTGCAGGCGCAGGGTGACAAGATCCGCCGGAACCTGGCCAACCTGGAGCAGGAGCACTTGCCGGAGCTGATGTCCGGCTTCGACCTGGCGGCGATTGGCGTGGCCTGTGCGCTGGGCTATCTGGATCTGCGTCAGCCCGGGTTTGGCTGGCGTGAGCGCCAGCCTGGGTTGGCGGCGTGGTATGCCGAGGTGGTCAAGCGGCCGTCGATGGTCGCTACAGCGCCAGTGGCCTGACAGGGCCCCTTCGCGGGCAAGCCCGCTCCACAGGTAGTGTGCGCCGTACCTGTGGGAGCGGGCTTGCCCGCGAAAGCTTCACCTAGGTATCACAGGAAACAACAGCTCGATCCTGAGCGCCAACCAGCGCCCGATCTCTCTATCCTCCCTCATGCTGCCCTCCCCACACGCGCCCAGTCCAGCCGCCGGGTCAGCACCATGAACACCCCAAGCAAGCCGAAACACAACAGCGACCCCATCAGCAGGGCATAGTCTTCGGCACTCAGCAGCCCGAAGAGCAGCGCGTACAACGCCGCCAAACCCGCTGCAAAACCCACCCCTCGCCACAGGCTGCGTAAAACATGGCTCAGGTAGAAGCCGATCAGCAGCACACAGCCCGAAGCCGACAGCCCATACGCCAGACCAAAGCCAATGTGCTCGGACAACGACAGCAGCAGCAGATAGAAGAACGCCAGCGCCACACCCACCAGGATGTACTGCACCGGGTGCACACTCAGGTTCTTCATTACCTCGAACAGGAAGAAGCCAGCAAAGGTCAGGGCAATGAACAACAACGCGTATTTGATCGCCCGCTCGCTTTTCAGGTACTGGTCCACCGGGTCTATAAAACTCACGCCAAAGCTGCGCTCACTGAAATCCGTACACTGCCCGGCGATAGCGCACTGGCGTATGGCATCCTCAAGGTTGGTGGCAAAGAACGAGGTTTGCCAATGGGCACTGAAGCCTTGAGCATCGATTTCGCGGCGGTTGGGCAAGTAGTTGCCGACGAAGCTCGGGTGCGGCCAGTTGGCGCGCATGTCCACGCTGCTGGTACGGCCCACGGGGACCACGTGCAACTGGCCGGTACCTTGCAGCGCCAGGTCAAAGCCATAGCTGAACGCTCGCGCCTGTAGCCCGTCCAGCCCCGGCAGGCTGGCGTGCACGCCGCCGCGCATCCAGTCGAGCTGGGTGCCGGCCTCGAACGGCACTTTTTGCTCATCCATGCTCAGCTCCAGACCACTATCGATACCACGGATATCACTGATGCCCACCACCAGGAACGGCGTGTCGAAGCGGTAGTCGTCAAAGTCCTTGTCGATCCCCCAATGCGCCGGGAGCTTGAAGCGGCCGCTGATACGGCCTTTGGCGTGGAACAGGCGCGCCTGGTAGATGCCGCGGGCGCGCAGTTCGGTGTCCACACCCAGGTCGGCGTCGAAGGTTTCCGGCAGGAAGTACAGGTGGCCGGCGATGGTGCTGGTTTCCTGGGTACGCTCACCGTCCTTTTCGATCCAGCGGCGCTGGTACTTTCGGTACGGCACCACCAATAGCGGGCCGCTGAGTTGCTGGTCGAAGCTGGTGCTCTGGGCAATATCGCGCAACACGCCGTCGCGCATGGCCTGGCGTTCGTCGATCAGGCCGTTGATCAGCAGTAGCGGGATGAGCAACAGCAACATCAGCATGGCGATCATGCCGAGTTTGAAACCGAGGGTCTTGTTCATGTGGCCTCCTGTGGCAGTGGGCGCAGTGTCTGCGCCTTGCGTGGAGGCTTTGTGGAGAGACTGTGTGATTTGAGTGTATTTGGGGCTGCTGTGCAGCCCCGGCTGTCTCAGCTGATGCGCCGAACCGGCAGCCACAACCGCACGCGCACCCCGCCATCGACGTTGTCCACCGCCAATGCCCCGCCATGCAACTGCATCACCTCGGCCACGAAGTTCAGCCCCAGCCCGGTGCTCTTGCGCCCGCTCCCGGGTCGCGGCAGCGAGTAGAACCGCTCGCTGACCCGCCCGATGGCGTAGGCCGGTATCGCTTGCCCCTGGTTGAACAAGCTCAACGCCACCCGTTCGCCATCGCGCTCTAGGTCGAACAGCAGCGTGCCCCCTTCCGGGGTGAAGTCCAGTGCGTTGTCGAGCAGGTTGGCCAACGCCTGGCGCATCAGAAACGGATCGCAGAGCAAGCGCAAAGTGGCAGGCACCCGCTGACGTACCTGCAAACGGGCGCCTTCGATACGCGCTGCATGGGCCAGCAGCAACTCATCGACCAACGCCGCCAGCGCCACCTGCTGCTCGTCCTCCAGCGCCTGCATCTGCTCGACCCTGGCCAGGTTGAGCAGCCGCTCGATCATCTGCTGCAAACGCTCGCTCTCGCGCTCGATATTGCCGGCAAAGCGCGCCCGCTGATCAGCGGGCATGTCCTCGCCCTGCAACAGCTCGGAAGCACCACGGATGGCCGCCAGCGGGCTTTTCAGCTCGTGAGTCAGGGTGTGCACGTAGCGCTCGACATAGGCCTTGCCTTCCAGTTGGGTGCGCATGCGCTCCACTGCCTGTGCCAGGTTCGCCAGCTCGCCGCCCTTGTAATGCGGAAGCTCCGCACGTTCCCCTTCGCTGACCGCCTGCGCATAACCTGCCAACTTGCGCAGCGAGCGCGCAAGCCACCACGACAGAGCCGCACCGATCAGCAAGCCCAGGCCGATCAGCCCTAGCCCCAGGCTGAGCAGGCGCCGCTCGGAGCGGTCGATGTAGGGTTGCAATGAGCTATTGGGCTTGGCGACGGTGACAACGCCGATGATCTTGCCGTTGTCGATGATCGGCGCGCCAACGTGCATCACCGAGGTGCTTTCGTCGTTGGGGTCGCTGCGGGTGGAGCGGGCGCCATACTGGCCACGCAGGGTCAGCAGCACGTCATTCCACTGCGAGTAATCCTTGCCCAGGGCCTCGCCACTGGAGTCCAGCAACACGATGCCCTTGGCGTCAGTGACATAGATGCGGTGGCTGACCTGGTTCTTGGCCAGCCCCCAGATCTGTGCGCCCGGGCTGCGCGAGCCGTAGGCCTCGAGCACCTCGGGCAAGCGGCCCTGGTTCAGGGTGCCGGCCTTGACGTCATCCCGCAGGATTTCTGCCAGCAGGTTGGCAGTGTCTACCAATGTTTCTTCGGAGGATTGGCGCACTACCGGTCGAATCTGTTCGCGTACGGTATTGAGCAAGAAGTAACCGGCCAAACCGACGAACAGGAAGTACACCAGGAAGATGCGAATACCCAAGCGCATCAGGCGTGCTCCGGGCTATAGCTGTAACCGAGGCCACGATGGGTCTGGATCGGCTCGGCATCACCCGCTACCTGGCGCAGCTTGGCGCGCAGGCTCTTGATATGGCTGTCGATGGTGCGCTCATAGCCCACATCTGAGGCCACGCCCAAAGCGTCGAGCAGCTGTTCGCGGCTGAACACCCGTTGCGGTTGTTCGAGCAGGCATTGCAGCAAGCGGAACTCATGCCGGGTCAGCGTGAGCGGCTGGCTGCGGTAGGTGATCTGCATGCGCAAGGTGTCGAGGTGGAACAAGGTGGTTTCGCCGACAACCTCGGCCCTCGGGGCCATGCGTTTGAGGATCGCCCGAACGCGCGCTGCCACTTCACGAGGGCTGAAAGGTTTTACTACGTAGTCGTCGGCGCCGATTTCCAGGCCCACTACGCGGTCGATTTCACCGTCCCGCGCGCTGAGAAACATCACCGGCACCTCGGTGAACCGGCGCAGCTGGCGACAGGTTTCGAAGCCACTGATGTCGGGCAGGCCGATGTCGAGGATGACCAGGTCGGCCGGGCGCTGGCGCTGCTGGTCGAGGGCGGCACTGCCCAGGGTTACCCATTCGGTGCTGTGACCGTCGGCCTGCAGGGCGTAGACCAGGGTGTCGGCGATGGCGGCTTCGTCTTCGACGATGAGGATATGAGGCATGGCGTCCGGCCTTGCGGTTTTGAAGGTTGGCACATCTCAGTGTAGGAGCGGGCTTGCCCGCGAACACCGGCGAAGCCGGTGCCTGACACCACATTATGTGTGTTCGCGGGCAAGCCCGCTCCTACATTGTATGGCGCACGCTTCAGATCAACAGCCTGGCTTGCCAGCAGTGAACTTCTTCGCCGGGTTTACCGCCGCCTTGAACTCGCGCAGTGCCTTGGAACCGACCAGCAGCGGGTAGTTGAAGTTGCTGCGGTCCACCAGATTCACCTCCACGGTACGCTTCACATCCCCCAGGCACAGCTCCAGGTCGACCACCGGGCGCTTGGAGACCTCTGGCGCATCCCCTTCGTCCTCTTCATCGGCACGGCCCTTGATCTTGCTGATGCGCGAGACCTTGTGCTCGTAAACCTTGCCGTCCGAGTCCTTGGTCGCCAGGCGGAAGCGCACCCACTCGTCGCCATCGCGGGTGAACAGCTCGATATCCTTGGCCGACAGCGACGCGGTGAAGGCGCCGGTGTCCATCTTGGCTTTCAGGGTTTCGCCCAGTTCAGGCAGGGCAATGTTCTCGTAACGGCCGTATATAGTGGGTTCGGCTGCCATTACCGGCAGCGCCAACAACGACAACAGGGCAAGCAGTGGTTTCACAGGCAGGCTTCCTTGAAAGGGTCAGTGCTTAGACTGCACTGGCAAGAGAGGTTCGCTTACACAAGACTAAACAACATAACGTGAAACATTTGTTCCCGCCGCCGGGCATTGGACATTTGGCGTAGGCCACCGCCCTGCTTATCATTGCCAACCGTTTATCTCCCACAACAAGAGTCTCTTTATGCGTCGCCTGCTGACCGGCATTCTCACTACCACCCTGCTGCTGCTCAATACCGTGGTATTGATCTGCCCGCTGCTGGTCTTCGCCCTGCTCAAGCTGGTGTTGCCAGGCCGTGGCCGCGACTACGCGTCGTGGGCGGTGATGTGGGTGGCCGAAACCTGGTCGGAAATCGACAAAGCCATCTTCGCCCTGTGCATCCCTACCCAGTGGGACATCCGCGGTGTGGAAAACCTGCGCAAGGACACCTCGTACCTGGCCGTGAGCAACCACCAGACCTGGGTCGACATCCCGGCGCTGATCGAAAGCCTCAACCGCCGTACACCGTTCTTCAAGTTCTTCCTGAAAAAGGAGCTGATCTGGGTGCCGTTGCTGGGCCTGGCCTGGTGGGGGCTGGATTACCCGTTCATGAAGCGCTACAGCAAGGCGTTTCTGGAAAAGCACCCAGAGCTCAAGGGCAAGGACCTGGAAATCACCAAGGCGGCCTGCGAGCTGTTCAAGCGCCAGCCAGTGACCGTGGTCAACTACCTGGAAGGCACCCGGTTTACTGAAGCCAAGCGCCAGGAGCAGCAGTCGCCGTATCGCTACCTGCTCAAGCCCAAGGCAGGTGGTGTGGCGTTTGTGCTCGCGGCATTGGGCGAGCAGTTAGATGCCCTGCTGGATGTGACCATCGTGTACCCCGGCAACAAGGCGCCGGGGTTTTGGGAATTGCTCAATGGCAGCATCAGCCGGGTGATTATCGACATTCAGGTGCGGGAGCTGGACCCGGCGTTGTGGGCGGGGGATTACGAGAATGATCCCGAGTTTCGGCAGATGGTGCAGGCCTGGGTCAACCAGTTGTGGGTGGCCAAGGATCAGCGGATCGAGCAGCTACGGCAGGAAATGAGCTGATAATTTTCAAGTGTCTGCCCGGGCCTCTTCGCGGGCACCCTGCGAAGAGGCCCGGGCAGACTGCGCAAGAATCCTCACCCGACCTTCAGACCGAGGGCTGAGCCAATGGCGCCGGTGTGGTCCACAAACTCCCCAGATTCTGCAACAACGCCCCGGCAACCCCCTGCTGCCCCAGATACTGCAGCAGCAACGGCGCAAACTGCCCGATCATCCCGGTATCCATGCCTAGCGCCTTGAACGCATTGTCCAGGTCGCTACGGTTTTCCACGTTGTTGCCCAGTGCGTTGCTCAACGCCGACTGGCTCTCGCTGCTCTTGCCCAGCAAATCACCCAACCCACTTAACCCGCCCAGCGCATTTGCACCGGCCAGCAGGTCCAGCCCTGGCACCGCCTTGGTCAGTTGCCCATAGTCATCGCTGCTAAGGTTGTTGCGTGCCAGCCCCAGCATGGCTCCTGCTCCGCCTACCGCCTGTTCGGGGGTGATGTTCAGCTGGCTGCCCAGGGTGTTGAGCAGATTGGCCTGCGCTTCCGGTGCCTGTACCTGGCCTTGCTGTTGCTGGTTCTGCATGGCGGACACGGCGTTGGCGGCGTCGCTGAGGTTGAAGGCGAACACCGGGCTTGCGGCCAGGGTCATCAGGGTTGCCAGGGTGAAAGCTTTCATTGGAAGAAGACCTCATAGGCCGGGATGGCCCGCGAAAGTAAACTTTAGACCCGACGTTCGAGACTTGGTTCCAGCGGGCGATACCTGACAAAATTGCTAGTTGTCACTGCCTTTAGGGAAGAGCACAGTAACAGCACATTATCCAAATACCAGGATATCGCAAGTGCCCTCTCTTTTCGAATGAATACGTTACTAGAACTAAGCAGTCGTAGGCGAGACGTCGCCACTGATGTCCCACGCCAGTTAAACGTTTCCTGTAACATGCCCATAATAAACGTTCATCGCCCTTACCACCCTAGCCCACTCAGGGAACGCGAGATTTCAGATCGACGAGGCCAACTCAATGAGAAGAATTAGAGCATTTACTTATTCCCCCTACGGCCAGTCTGCGACGTTAATATCGGGGCGACCATCGATCGGCTTCAACGGCGAGTTCTTTGACGCTGTGACCACCACCTATCCGCTAGGCAATGGACATCGCTTGTACAGCCCAAAGCTTATGCGATTCCTTTCACCAGACGAGTTAAGCCCATTCTCAGAGGGTGGTATCAACACATACATGTACTGTAACGGCGACCCCATAGGGAAAATTGATCCTTCAGGGCGAATTCCTATCCTCATTATCATCAAGCCACTTAATAGCCTATACAAAGGCATTAAGAATCGATTTTTTGGCCGCACACCAAAATCTAAACGCCCCCCACAACCCCCTCGAGGAACGCCAACTAAAAGCAAAAACATACAGGACGAAAACTCCAACAACAATCCGTTCATTCGTGCATACGAACAAAAGCAAGCCAGCAGTGACAGATGGTGGCTATACAATGAGCATTTATCTGACATTGAAAAAGCCAAAAACACTGACCTAACCAAAGTTCCCCAAGATGTACTTGATCGCGCGATTAATAACTTCAATCACAGACAAGCAGAGATCGATAGGCTCACCCGAGAGTATAATCTACCACCTTTCCGACAGCACGCTCCTCATTCTTCCCCAGACCTGTCGAGCAATGCCGTCGCCCCCATTCGAAGTAGGCCGTAACATACCGCAAGCAGTTGCTACCCATCAAAATGGAGCGGGTGAGGCTGTGGAAGATTTTGGTCGCACTCATCGAGCCACACTATCCAAAGCGATCGCCCGAACTATACATTGACCTGAAACTTATAAGCAAAATACCCCAGAATGGATAATGTATAAATGAGAGAATATTTTTACCAAAATCGACAGCTACACACCCTAAAATCAGCTCTCGATATCCGTAGCATCTTTCGTGCTGCCGGCCTGTCACTTGCGGAGCATAGTGACAAGGCCGCTAACCTGCTAGAGACGGATAAGAGCGGAACCGTGATGGGAGCTTTGAGCTTATCCGACCAAAGCGTATACGCATATATGAGCTATGGACACTGCCTCAAGATACCTTCCGACCATTCGATGGTCGGTTTCGACGGCCAGTTAATCGACCCCGTCTTACGGGCCTATCTTTTGGGTAACGGATATCGTGCATTCTCTCCCATTTTTATGCGTTTCTCTTCTCCCGACTCACATAGTCCATTTGGAACTGGCGGCATTAATAGCTACTGTTATTGTCTAGACGACCCCATTAATAGAACCGATACCTCGGGACACGCCTCAACGAAATTTGCCATGCTACCAAGATCCATAAACAAGGCATGGCGCAAGGCTAGAGAAAACGGTTGGGAAAGTATATTAACTAACCCAAACATCATTTCAAAGATTCAACCCACCCTACCCAGCAAAGATGTTGTAAGCCTCGCGCACGCATCAAAAAAAATACACACCGCCGTCAGCATAGAATCTAACAAAATAGCCAACAGCAAAATCTCGATTGATAATGTACTACAAACTAGAGATATGCAATTCGAAGGCACACTACCGAGTTCAGTATCGACGCGACGAAATGATGTTATCCTGCACGCAATCAACCAAACTGAAACCTTGCAAGACAATTTTTTGAGATTGAATGAAGCGCCCACAGACTTGGGTACCGGACGTAGGCATGCAATCGTAGTCCGCCCTGGCCGGCGCAGGCCAACTTTGTCTAGCCATAGCAGCACCGACAGCATTTTTGATGAAAACGGGGATATTCGCGGCAACCCTAGAAACTAACTTAGCTATGTGCATTACTACAAACCATTTTCTGCAGTAAGGTAGCCCCTGCGACTATACAGAATGGATAGCAGCGCACCTCTTTCACCCATCGCACGTAACCTCACCCACCGGAACAACGGAACTTGCTCGGCTCTAGGTTGGAGCTTCGTGGGCTTTGAGATCAGTTATTCAGCCTTGAAAAAGCCCCTCAAATTGAGGGGCTCTTGTCAGGCAACTGCTTTTTACGCCGCGCCCCACATCTTGTGCGGGTCGATCACAAACTTCTTAGGCACACCCGCATCAAACTCGCCATACCCTTCCGGCGCCTGATCCAGGTTGATCACCTGCACACCCACCACTTCAGCAATGTTGATGCGGTCCCACATGATCGCCTGCATCAGCTGGCGGTTGTACTTCATGGTCGGGGTCTGGCCGGTGTGGAAGCTGTGCGATTTCGCCCAGCCCAGGCCGAAGCGGATGCTCAGTGCCCCGATCTTGGCAGCGGCATCGACCGCGCCCGGGTCCTCGGTCACGTACAGGCCCGGGATACCGATGTTGCCGGCCACGCGGGTCACTTGCATCAGCGAGTTCAGCACGGTGGCCGGGGCCTCGTGCTTGGCACCTTCATGGCCGTGGCCACGGGCCTCGAAGCCTACGGCGTCGACAGCGCAGTCCACTTCCGGCTCGCCGAGGATGTCGACGATCTGCTCGTGCAGCGGGGTGTCCTTGGACAGGTCGACCACTTCGAAGCCCTGCGACTTGGCGTGGGCCAGGCGGGCCGGGTTAAGGTCACCGACGATTACGCAGGCCGCGCCCAGCAAGCGCGCCGAGGCAGCGGCGGCCAGGCCGACCGGGCCAGCACCGGCAACGTAGACAGTGCTGCCTGGGCCTACGCCAGCAGTCACGGCACCGTGGTAGCCGGTGGGCAGGATGTCGGACAGGCAAGTCAGGTCACGGATCTTTTCCATGGCCTTGTCGCGCTCAGGCAGCTTCAGCAGGTTGAAGTCGGCGTATGGCACCAGCACGTATTCGGCCTGGCCACCGGTCCAGTCGCCCATGTCGACGTAGCCGTAAGCACCGCCGGCGCGCGCCGGGTTGACGGTGAGGCAGACACCGGTGTGCATCTCTTTGCAGGAGCGGCAGCGACCGCAGGCGACGTTGAACGGGACCGATACCAGGTCGCCGATCTGCATGCGCTCGACATCGCGGCCCTTCTCGACGATTTCACCGGTGATTTCGTGGCCCAGGACCAGGCCGACCTGGGCAGTGGTGCGGCCACGGACCATGTGCTGGTCAGAACCGCAGATGTTGGTGGAGACCACCTTCAGGATGACGCCGTGTTCGATTTTCTTGCCGCGCGGGTCCTGCATTTTCGGGTAGTCGATGTGTTGCACTTCGACCTTGCCGGCGCCGAGATATACCACTCCACGATTGCCAGACATTGCTTGTACCTCGCTTGATTATTATTTATGCAGCGTTGGTTGAAGCGCCGCCATCCGTGGGCGGCATGTACTACTGGAATGCAGGGAATTGTGGGCCGGATGGGGCCGGACGCACTGACTGGAAGCGACAGGGAGATGCCTTTTCGCGGCAGGGCTGTCGTCGGAGGATATGAGGGAGATACCGAGGCGCATAACTGCACTGGCCTCTTCGTGGACAAGCCCGCTCCCACAAGGACTGTGCTGGGCCCGAAGGCGGCGCAGTACCTGTGGGAGCGGGCTTGCCCGCGAAGAGGCCAGAACAGGTGTTAGAGAACCACAGTCCGGTTGGCGTTGAGGAACACCCGTCGCTCGATGTGATAACCCACCGCTCGCGCCAATGTCAGGCATTCGATATCCCGCCCTTTGGCAATCAGGTCTTCGGGATAGTGACTGTGATCCACCACCTCGACACCCTGGGCAATGATCGGCCCTTCATCCAGGTCGTTGTTGATGTAGTGCGCCGTGGCACCGACCATTTTCACACCCTTGTTGTAGGCCTGGTGATAAGGCTTGGCGCCTTTGAAGCCCGGCAACAGCGAGTGGTGAATATTGATCGCCCAACCATCCAGACGGCGGCAAAGCTCGGGCGACAGTACCTGCATGTAGCGGGCAAGAATAACCAGCTCAGCACCGGTCTCCTCGATCACCTGCAGCACCTTGCGCTCTTGCCCGGGCTTGTCCTTGGGGTCGAGTGCGAAGTGGTAATAAGGAATCTTGTGCCAATGCGCCAAGGGTTCGAGGTCCGGATGGTTCGACACCACGGCCACCACATCCATACCCAATTGGCCAATGCGCTGGCGATACAGCAGGTCATTCAGGCAATGGTCAGCCTTGGACACCATGATCACCACCTTGGGGCGGTGGTTGGGCGCGGTCAGCTCGAAGGCCATGCCGAACGCTTCGCTGCGCTCGGCGAGGCCGGCCCGGAAGCCCGCCTCGTCAAAATCGTCCGGCTGACGGAACTCGACGCGAATGAAGAAGCGTCCCGACTGCCGGTCATCGAAGGAGTGGTGCTCCGTCACGTAGCAGCGCTGCTCGAAGAGGTAACGCGTCACCACGTCGACGGTGCCGAGCATGCTCGGGCAGTCGGCGGTGAGAATCCAGGTATCCGGTGCCCGACTCATGTTCTTGCTCCTTAGGCTTCGATGCTCAGGCCGTATTCGGCAGAAGCGTCCTGCAGCCACAGCCACCAGTAATCGGCGAAGCTGCGGCGAATCACCAGCTCCCAGGTGTCTTCTGCAGTGCGGCGGATCACCAGTTGCGACTTGGCGAACACGGTGCCCACGGCCTTGCCCACCGGGAAGTTGTTCGGGTGAACATCATAGCTGGTGGACTTCATCAGCACGTCGCGCACGTTCGGGCCGCGCAGTTCCAGCAGGCTTTGCCCGCCACTGACATTGACGACCTGAATATGCTGGCCTTCAAGGGCCGCGCGCAGCTTTTGCTCGACTGCCAGCTCCTGACCGCCGGGCACGATCAGCAGCCACTCATCTGGGCCGACCCATTGCAGCGACATGTCCTTGTTGGCGACCACGGTCAGCGCCACGGGCAGCTCCAGGCCAAGGGCCTTGTGCACGCCGGCGGCGAATTCCGGGTTGTGGCCATCACCGCGCAGGGTGAGGTGACCGAGGAACTTGCGTTCACGCAGGGTCACGCCTGCGTTCTTGCGGCCTTTGCCTACCAGGCTGGCCAGGTCGGCATGGTGCAGTGGCGACTGGGCTTTGGCCTCGGCGCCGGGGTTTTGCTGGAAGACGTTGATAGCGCTCATTTCTTACCTGCCTTGAATTCTGGATTCGACCACGATGCCTGCGGGAGACGGCCATCCTGTGGGAGCGGGCATGCCCGCGAATGCGATGTTGAATTCACCGCCCTCTTCGCGGGCACGCCCGCTCCCACAGAGTCCTCATTCCACGCCTGGCACCGGTTGGACCGGGGGCCTTAGACGTTCTGCCGCTCACCCTTCGGATCGAAGAACACCGAAGACACGATTTCCGCCTCGATCACGCTGCCATCCGCCTGCGGCGAGTAGACACGCTCGCCCATGCGCTTGAGGCCGCCTTTGACCACACCCATGGCGAACGAGTAGCCCAGGGAGTTGGACGCGTAGCTGGAGGTGACGTGGCCGACCATGTCCATCGGGATTGGCTGTTTCGGGTCGAACACCAGTTGGGCGCCTTCCGGCAGCCACTTGGTCGGGTCGACCGGCTTCAGGCCCACCAGCTGCTTGCGGTTCTCACGTACGCAGTCTTCGCGGTTCATGCCACGCAGGCCGATCCACGAGAACGGCTTGTTGCGGCCAACGCACCAGCTCATGTTCAGGTCGTCCGGGTTCATCGAACCATCGGTGTCCTGGCCAACGATGATGAAGCCCTTCTCTGCACGCAGTACGTGCATGGTCTCGGTGCCGTACGGGGTCAGGTTGTACTTCTTGCCGGCCTCGATGATCTGTTCCAGCACGCCCATCGCGTAGTTGGCCTGCACGTTCACTTCGTACGACAGCTCGCCGGTGAACGAGATACGGAACACGCGGGCCGGCACGCCACCGACGTTGCCTTCCTTCCAGGTCATGAACGGGAAGGCTTCCTTGTCCATGTCGATGTCGGTCAGCTCGCTCAGCAGCTTGCGGCTGTTAGGGCCGGACAGGGTCATGGTGGCCCAGTGGTCAGTGACCGAAGTGAAATACACCTTCAGCTCTGGCCATTCGGTCTGGTGATACAGCTCCATCCACTGCAGCACGCGGGCAGCGCCGCCGGTGGTGGTGGTCATGATGAAGTGGTTGTCGCCGACGCAGGCGGTTACGCCGTCGTCGAAGACCATGCCGTCTTCCTTGCACATCAGGCCGTAGCGGGCCTTGCCCACGTCGAGCTTGGTCCAGGCGTTGGTGTAGATGCGGTTGAGGAATTCGCGCGCGTCCGGGCCCTGGATGTCGATCTTGCCCAGGGTCGAGGCGTCCAGCAGGCCCACGCTGTCGCGCACGGCCTTGCATTCGCGAGTCACGGCAGCATGGATGTCTTCACCGGCTTTCGGGAAGTACCACGGGCGCTTCCACTGGCCGACGTCTTCGAACTCGGCGCCGTTCTTCACGTGCCAGGCATGCAGGGCAGTGAAGCGCACGGGCTCGAACAGGTGACCACAGTGACGGCCCGCTACCGCGCCGAAAGTGACCGGCGTGTAGTTGGGGCGGAACATGGTGGTACCCATTTCCGGGATGGTGATGCCGATCGAACGGGCCGCGATGGCCAGGCCGTTGATGTTGCCCAGTTTGCCCTGGTCGGTACCGAAGCCCAGCGCGGTGTAGCGCTTGACGTGCTCGACCGACTCGAAGCCTTCACGGGTGGCCAGTTCGATACCGGCTGCGGTCACGTCGTTCTGCTGGTCGACGAACTGCTTCGGCCCCTTGGTGCCTTTGTCGTGCGGCACCAGGAACAGTGCCACAGTGGCCTCTTCCTTGCGTGCCACGGTTTTTGGCAGGGTGCCGACAGTGGCCTTGAAACCGGCCTCAGTGGCTGCGCGGACGCCGCCTTCGAAGCCATCGGCAATCACATCGCCCAAGGCATACACGCCGTTGATACCACCGACGCACTCACGCTTCTGCGGCGCATCGCCCGGCACAAAGCCAAGGATATCGTCACGCCATACCGGGCGACCGCCCAGGTGCGAAGCCAGGTGCACGATCGGGCTGTAACCGCCCGAGGACGCGATCAGGTCGCACTCGAGGACTTCGCCTGGGCTGGTGACTTTGTGCGCCTGCACATCGATGGCCGCCACACGGGCACCGGTGACGTGCTTGCTGCCTTTGGCCTCGACCACGGCGCTGGAGGTGAGGATGCGAATGCCTTTGGCACGCGCTTCTTCAACCAGCGAACCACGCGGGTTGTGGCGGGCGTCGGCAATGGCGACCACTTGCAGGCCTGCGTCGTGCCAGTCCAGCGCGGCGCGATAGGCGTGGTCGTTGTTGGTCGACAGTACCAGCTTGCGACCCGGGGCCACGCCATAGCGGCGAACATAGGTGGAAACAGCACCGGCCAGCATGTTGCCCGGCACGTCGTTGTTGCCGTACACCAGCGGGCGCTCGTGGGCGCCGGCAGCCAGTACCACACGCTTGGCGCGAACGCGGTGCACGCGGTGGCGAACCTGGCCGATCGGGGCGCGATCGCCGAGGTGGTCGGTGAGGCGCTCGTGAATGGTCAGGAAGTTATGGTCGTGGTAGCCGTTGACCGTGGCACGTGGCAGCAGGGTCACTTCTGGCAGGCTTTCCAGCTCTTTGACCACTGCGTTGACCCAGTCGGCGGCAGGCTTGCCGTCGAGGGTTTCGCGGGTGTCGAGCAGGCTGCCGCCGAACTCTTCCTGCTCGTCAGCCAGGATCACGCGGGCACCGCTGCGCGCAGCGGCCAATGCCGCAGCCAGGCCAGCAGGGCCGGCGCCGACGATCAGCACGTCGCAGTGCCGGTTCATGTAGTCGTAGCTGTCAGGATCGTTCTGCAGCGGTGCACGGCCCAGGCCGGCGGCTTTACGGATGTACTTCTCGTAAGTCATCCAGAACGATTTGGGGTACATGAAGGTTTTGTAGTAGAAGCCCGGCGGCATCATGCTGCCGCCAACCTTGCCGAGGATGCCCATGACGTCGTTGTTGACGTTCGGCCAGCCGTTGGTGCTGGTGGCGACAAGACCTGCGTACAGCGCCTGCTGGGTGGCACGCACGTTGGGGATCTGGGTAGCTTCGCTGGAGCCGATCTGCAGGATGGCGTTCGGCTCTTCGGTACCGGCGGCGATGATGCCGCGCGGGCGCGAGTACTTGAAGCTACGGCCGACAATGTCGACGCCGTTGGCCAGCAACGCGGCGGCCAGGCTGTCACCGGCATACCCCTGGTAGGTCTTGCCGTTGAAGGTGAAGTTCAGGACCTTGCTGCGGTCGATACGGCCGCCGCTGGCGAGGCGATAGGTCTGGCTCATACTTTTTCCCCTTGGCCTTTGACGGTCGACGTGGCGCTGGCGGCTTTGCCATTGGCGGTCACTTGCGGCTTCTCGCCAATCTTGTAGGTTTCCAGAATTTCGTAGGTCACGGTGTCACGGGTGACGTTGAAGTACTGGCGGCAGCCGGCAACGTGGTCCCACAGTTCATGGTGAATACCGCGTGGGTTGTCACGGTAGAACATGTAGGTACCCCACTCCTCGTCGGAGCAGGCGTTAGGGTCCAGCGGGCGGGCGATGTGTGCCTGGCCAGAGGCGTGGAACTCTTCTTCGGAGCGCAGCTCGCCGCAGTGGGGACAGAAAATATGCAACATGACGGTGTCTCCGGTTAGTGGGCGACGGCGGCGGCGCCGTGTTCGTCGATCAGTGCGCCGTTGTAGAAACGGTCCATGGAGAACGGCGCGGCCAGTGGGTGCATTTCGCCCTTGGCCAGGCTCGCGGCGAAGACGTTGCCCGAACCGGGGGTCGCCTTGAAGCCGCCAGTACCCCAACCGCAGTTGAAGAACATGTTCTTGACCGGGGTTTTGGTGATGATCGGGCAGGCGTCCGGCGAGGTGTCTACGATGCCGCCCCACTGGCGGTTCATGCGAACACGCGAAAGGTTGGGGAACATCTCGACGATGGCCTGCAGGGTGTGCTCGATCACCGGGTACGAACCGCGCTGGCCGTAGCCGACCCAGCCGTCGATACCGGCACCGATCACCAGGTCGCCTTTGTCGGACTGGCTGATGTAGCCGTGCACGGCGTTGGACATGATCACGCTGTCGATGATCGGCTTGATCGGCTCGGATACCAGCGCTTGGAGCGGGTGCGATTCCAGCGGCAGGCGGAAGCCGGCCAGCTTGGCCATGTGCCCGGAGTTACCGGCGGTGACCACGCCGACGCGCTTGGCGCCGATGAAGCCTTTGTTGGTTTCCACACCGATGACCGCGCCGTTTTCCTTGCGGAAGCCGATCACTTCGGTTTGCTGGATCAGGTCGACACCCAAGGCGTCGGCAGCGCGGGCGAAGCCCCAGGCCACGGCATCGTGACGGGCAACGCCGCCACGGCGCTGTACGGTGGCGCCGAGGATCGGGTAGCGGGTGTTCTTGGAGCAGTCCAGGTACGGGATTTCGGCCGCAACCTGGGCAGTATTCAGCAGCTCGCCATCCACGCCGTTGAGGCGGTTGGCGCTGACCCGACGCTCGGAGTCACGCATGTCCTGCAGGGTGTGACACAGGTTGTAAACACCGCGCTGGGAGAACATCACGTTGTAGTTGAGGTCCTGGGACAGGCCCTCCCACAGCTTCATGGCGTGCTCGTACAGGTGCGCCGACTCGTCCCACAGGTAGTTGGAACGCACGATGGTGGTGTTACGGGCGGTGTTGCCGCCGCCCAGGTAGCCCTTCTCGATCACGGCAACGTTGGTGATGCCGTGCTCTTTGGCCAGGTAGTAGGCCGTGGCCAGGCCATGGCCGCCACCACCGACAATAACCACGTCGTAAACCTTTTTAGGGGTTGGCGTGCGCCACATCCGCTGCCAGTTTTCGTGGTGGCTGAGGGAGTGCTTGAAAAGGCCGAAGCCCGAGTAACGTTGCATGGTGTGTGACTCCACTCAGCGGTAGACAGGGAAATCTGCGCACAGGGCCGCGACGTTCTTCGCCACATCGGCTTCGACGTCTGCGTCACCGAGGTTGTCGAGGATGTCGCAAATCCAGCCAGCCAATGCCACACACTGAGCGACCTTGAAGCCGCGGGTGGTGACGGCCGGGGTGCCGATACGCAGACCCGAAGTGACGAACGGCGACTGCGGGTCGTTCGGCACGGCGTTCTTGTTGACGGTGATATGCGCACGACCCAGGGCGGCGTCGGCATCTTTGCCAGTCAGGCCCTGACGGATCAGGCTGACCAGGAACAGGTGGTTGTCGGTACCACCGGAAACCACATCGTAGCCACGGTCGATGAACACCTTGGCCATGGCCTGGGCGTTTTCGATCACTTGCTGCTGGTAGGCCTTGAATTCAGGCTCCAGCGCTTCCTTGAAGCACACCGCCTTGGCAGCGATCACGTGCATCAGCGGGCCACCCTGGGCGCCCGGGAATACAGCGGCGTTCAGCTTTTTCTCGATCTCTTCGTTCGACTTGGCCAGGATCAGGCCGCCACGTGGACCGCGCAGGGTCTTGTGGGTAGTGGTGGTGACCACGTCGGCGAACGGGATCGGGTTCGGGTACAGGCCAGCGGCAACCAGGCCGGCAACGTGGGCCATGTCGACGAACAGCAGTGCGCCCACTTTGTCGGCGATGGCGCGGAAGCGTGGGAAGTCGAGGGTCTTGGAGTAGGCCGAGAAACCGGCAACGATCATTTTCGGCTTGTGCTCGACCGCCAGGCGCTCGACTTCATCATAGTCGATCAGGCCGGTGTTGGTGTCGATGCCGTACTGGACAGCGTTGTACAGTTTGCCCGAGGAGGACACTTTGGCGCCGTGGGTCAGGTGACCACCGTGGGCCAGGCTCATGCCCAGGATGGTGTCACCGGCTTGCAGCAGGGCCAGGTAGACCGCGCCGTTGGCCGACGAGCCGGAGTGCGGCTGGACGTTTGCGTAGTCGGCACCGAACAGCTGCTTGGCGCGCTCGATAGCCAGGGCCTCTACCTTGTCTACGTGCTCGCAGCCACCGTAGTAACGCTTGCCCGGGTAGCCTTCGGCGTACTTGTTGGTCAGGCCGCTGCCTTGGGCCTGCATGACGCGCTTGCTGGTGTAGTTCTCCGAGGCGATCAGCTCGATGTGATCTTCCTGGCGCTGTTCTTCGGCATTCATCGCCGCCAGCAGTGCATCGTCGTAACCCTGGATCTGGTCTTGCTTGCTGAACATTGTGTATCTCCCGGCAGCGATCATTTTTTGTCGTGGGGCACTGTGGCCCTTTGTGGCGATGTTATGACTGGCGGGGTCGGGTCAGATGCCTGCGCACGCCTTGCAATGGCGCGTTTACGACATTCGCTGTTGTGCTGTTTGTGCTGGCCCTTTCGCGGGTGAACCCGCTCCCACAGGTACGGTCGCGCTCTGAAGGCTTGCGGCGCCCTGTGGGAGCGGGTTCACCCGCGAAAGGGCCAGCCCGGACAACACAGAAATCAGCCGATGCACGGGTTGTATAGGCAAGTGCTGAATCGATGGTTTAGAGTGCTGTTCTGCGTCGTTCACAGGACCGTGCCATGACAGACAAGAGCCAACAATTCGCCAGCGACAACTATTCCGGCATCTGCCCCGAAGCCTGGGCGGCGATGGAAAAAGCCAACCGCGGCCACGACCGCGCCTACGGCGACGACCAGTGGACCGAGCGTGCATCGGAGTACTTCCGCAATCTGTTCGAAACCGACTGCGAAGTGTTCTTCGCTTTCAACGGTACCGCGGCCAACTCCCTGGCCCTGGCGTCGCTGTGCCAGAGCTACCACAGCGTGATCTGCTCCGAGACCGCCCACGTCGAAACCGACGAATGCGGTGCGCCGGAGTTTTTCTCCAACGGCTCCAAGCTGCTGACAGCGGCCAGCGTCAACGGCAAGCTGACGCCACAGTCGATCCGCGAAGTGGCGCTCAAACGCCAGGATATCCATTACCCCAAGCCGCGCGTGGTGACCATTACCCAGGCCACGGAAGTGGGCACGGTGTACCGCCCAGACGAGCTGAAGGCGATCAGCGCCACCTGCAAGGAGCTGGGCCTGAACCTGCACATGGACGGCGCACGCTTTACCAACGCCTGTGCTTTCCTGGGCTGCAGCCCGGCCGAACTGACCTGGAAGGCCGGTGTGGATGTGCTGTGCTTTGGCGGCACCAAGAACGGCATGGCGGTGGGCGAGGCGATTCTGTTCTTCAACCGCCAGTTGGCCGAAGACTTCGATTATCGCTGCAAGCAAGCCGGGCAACTGGCGTCGAAAATGCGCTTCTTGTCGGCGCCATGGGTCGGGCTGCTGGAAGATGGCGCCTGGTTACGCCATGGAAACCACGCCAATCATTGCGCGCAGCTGCTGGCATCGTTGGTCAGTGGCCTGCCGGGGGTAGAGCTGATGTTCCCGGTGGAGGCCAACGGGGTGTTCCTGCAGATGCCGGAGCACGCCATCGAGGCGCTGCGGGGCAAGGGCTGGCGCTTCTATACCTTTATCGGCAGCGGTGGCGCGCGCTTCATGTGCTCGTGGGATACCGAAGAAGCGCGGGTGCGTGAGCTGGCCGCGGATATCCGCACGATCATTGGTGGCTGAGCGAGTGCTGGGGCCGCCTTGCGGCCCCGGCGATCTAAAGCCTGAACCCACCCATCTGCCGCGCCAGGTCATCAGCCAACCCACGCAACGCCTGGCACTCCTCGCGGCACCCTTGCACCTCCGCCGCCGTTTCACGCGCCAAATCGGAGATCCCCTGCACAGTACGGTTGATTTCTTCGGTCACCGCCGACTGCTCCTCGGTAGCCGTGGCCACCTGGTGGTTCATGTCACTGATGTGCTCTACCTGGTCGGTAATCGCGCTCAGCGATGCCCCGGTGCGCTGGCTCGATTCCACGCCGCTGCCGGTAGCCTGCTGCCCTGCCTGCATTGAACTCACCGCCGAACCTGCCCCCAGCTTCAGGCGCTGGATCATCTGCTGCACTTCATCGGTGGACAGCTGTGTGCGCCGGGCCAGCGTACGTACTTCATCGGCCACCACAGCGAACCCGCGCCCCATCTCCCCTGCCCGCGCGGCCTCGATGGCAGCGTTCAGCGCGAGCAGGTTGGTCTGCTCGGAAATGCTGCGGATTACCGCGAGCACTTCATCGACCGAGGCGACTTCGTCAGCCAGTTGGCTGACCGCATCGGCCGCCTTGCCGATGTCACCCGACATGCCCTCGATGCCACGAATGGATCGTTGCACCACCTCGCGCGCCTGCAACGCCTCGTCTCGTGCCGACTGCGACGCCTGGGCCGCATCGCCGGCATTACGGGCGATGTCCTGCACGGTCAGGCCCATCTCGTGTACAGCAGTGGCGACCATTTCGGTCATCTCCTGCTGGCGCCCGGAGCGCTCGGCAGTGTTGTCCACCACCTGGGTTACCTGCTCCACGGCCCGCCGCAGCCGCTCGGAGGTACTCAACACCTCGCCGATCAGGCTGCGCTGGCTGTCCAGAAAGCGGTTGAAACCACGGGCCAGGTCACCCAGCTCATCCTGGCGCGAATCGTCCAGACGGTGGCTGAGATCCCCCGCTCCACCGCCAATCTGAACCAATGCAGCGGTAACGCGGCGGATCGGCCGCACCAAGCCACGCGCCAGCAGTACCACCAACAGCAGCGACACCAAGGCTACGGCGCCACCGATCAGGCTGGTCAGCCAGACGGCCTGATGCATTTGCGCGTAAATTTCCGACTCTGGCACTTCGGCCACAAGGGTCCAGTTGAGGTCGCGCAAGGGCAAGCCCAGCGCCAGGTAGCGCTCACCGTCACGGCTGAAGCGGCTGCTACGCAGGCTCGCGCCTCCGGTCATGACACCTTTGGCTGCGTCCGCGCCAAGCTGCTCGGCAAGCTGGCGCTTGCCACTGAAGGCACCATCGGGATGCACCTGGATCAAACCATCGTTGCGCACCAGAAACACTTTGCCGTGCTCGCCAAAGCTGAAATCGTGGATCAGCTTCGACAACTCGGTCATGCGCAGGCCCATGCCGGCCACACCCACCAGCTTGCCTTCCTTTTCCACACGATAATCGATGAACAGTGCCAGCTCGCCGGTGGCACCATCGATGTCGATGTTGATGAACCGCTCGGCGCCGCTGTCGATGTAACCGTAAAACCAATTGTCCTTGGGGTTGCTGCGGCTGAGGGTACGGTCCAGGCCCTTCTCGCTGTAGTAGTGGCCGGTTTCGGTCGAGGCGAACAGCGCAGTAAAAGCGTGGTTGCGCTGTTTGGCGGCGGCCAGGTATTCGATGAATTGGGGTGCCTGCGCGGGATCTTCACCGGCAGCAAGCCAGTCGCGCAGCAGAGTATTACCGGCAATGTCCGCGGCAGCGACCAACGGTTGCCCCAGCATGCGCTCGATGTCGTTGCGGATGGCCTCGACGCTGGCGGGCAGGGCAGTGTCGACCAGGTAGCGGTCGGTGAGACGGTTGAGCGCCACGGTGAAGATAATGACCACCACCAGGATGCTCGCCAGCAAGGCAGCGCCCATGCTGGTGATCAATTGCAACTGGATGCTCTTACGCCAGATACGCATGCCCCTACTCCCCGCACATTATTGTTCTGCGGAAAGTGTATACACTTGCGTATCCAGTTAATCCAGTGATCTGAAGCAATCAGATGCACCCCGCAGGAGCGGATTTACCCGCGAACGCGATGTTGAAGCCACTGACGCATTCGCGGGTAAACCCGCTCCTAGAGGGGAAAGTGTGCGGTCTTATTGCTCTGCAATGGTCCGCACGATGGCATCCACCGTGGCGTCGATTTGCGCTTGAGTACGCGCAAGGGTCTGCTGATGCTCTTTCTGCAGTTCAACCTGTTTGGAGCACAGGTTAAGGGCAGCCAGCACCAGCAGTTTGTCACCGATCAAGGTCGGGTACTGACGCTTGGTCTCGTTAAGGGCTTTGTTGAGCATCCGTACCGCCTGGGCCAGGGTTTCTTCCTGGCCTTCGGGCGCCTTGATCGAATAGTCGATGCCGAGAATCGACACGACATTGATCGGCTGCTCCTGCAGTCTCATGCGCCAACAACGCCCGCGCTGGCACGCTCGACCAAGGCCTGAATGCGTGCTGCGGTAGCGCCGTTCTTCTCTTCCTGCTCCATCAGCGACAGTTGCAGGGTTTCGTTCTCTTCCTTGGCCTGGGCCAGTTCCTGGCCAAGGGCGGTGTTCTGCTCGATGAGTTGAGCGTTTTTCTGCATCAGGTCGCTGACCAGTTGCTCGATTTGATTCAGGGAAGCTTCCAGCATGGGTCTATCTCAGGTTGTTGCGAGGGGCACACACGATAAAGAAAAGTGCGCCCTATCGCCATTAAATATCGGATTCATAAGGTGTCGAACCCGCAGATTGACAGGATAACCGGCACCTTGTTCCGACTTGAGTCAACCGCCGGTCAGGAAAAAGATAGCTGCCTCACAAACTTCGCCCGAGGTACGGGCATGGGGCGGGGGGGCATTGCTGAGGAACTGAAGCCGCTTTGCAGCCCCACCGGTCCGACCGACTTACTGGCTTGCGAGTCAATTTGAGGATTACCGGCAAATGGGCCAACAAACGGCGAAAATTCGGCACCAGCCAGATCCATCACATAAGGTCCTGAGGCAGGGATCAAATGATCAACATGCTTCTTCAGAGCCTTACCGACCGAAACGACTTTAACGCTGAACCTCACGACGCTGCCAACAGCAGCCAACTCTTTGGCACCGGGTACTCCGTAAGAGGCCATGGCGCCGCCGATGCCGGCCAACCATGTAGCGCCCTCGCCCAACGTCTTCAACCGATCGCGGCCAGAAAAAAATGCTTTGATTCGCGATCCAAACCATACAACTCGTTTAGCCAGCACCCAGAGGCTGGACGTTCCACTTGGATCATGCCTGTTGAGCGGGTCTCCCAGGCAGTAGGCATAAGCGTTGATGCCACCTTTGGAAAACGGGCTTAGTTGGTCTGCAGACAAAAATCGCCTCAAGGTTGGGCTATATGCTCTTCTGCCATTGCCAAGCAGATAATTGCCAGTGGGGGCGTCGCGCAGCTCTCCATTGAATGCGAGTAGAGAAGCATGATTGCCAAATTGCGCGCCGTAGGGATCATATGGCGCTGAGCGGCACATACTCACGGCAAGCGAATTGCTTTGGTTCATACAGTCATCCAGAGTGGTTTCAGGCAACCTTACTCGGCCACCAGGCACTCTGAAACTGGCAAAAATGCCAGTCCTGCAATAGAACAGGGCTGCGCAAGCAGCCCCGATATCTCGAATCAGTAATCGATCCGCACATCCCCTTTCGGCACGCTGCAGCACGACAGGATGTAGCCCTCGGCTTCGTCTTCTTCGGTAATCCCGCCGTTGTGCTCCATCTCCACCTCGCCGCCCAGCTTGAGCACCTTGCAGGTGCCGCAGATACCCATGCCGCAGGCTTTCGGAATCATCAGACCAACCTTGGCTGCCGCCGCGTGCACGGTCTCGCCCGGGGCGATGCGGATGCTCTTTTCGCTACCGATGAACTCCACCAGATTAAGGTCGGACGCATCCAGCTCCGGTGCATCGGCCGCCTGCTCGGCGTGCTCCACGGCATCGGCCTTGGCTTCTGCCGGCGTCGCGCCGAACGATTCCTCATGGTAATTCGCCATGTCGAAACCGACCGCTTCGAGCAGGCGCTTGACCGCTGTCATGTACGGCGTCGGGCCGCAGCAGAACACCACGCGCTCCATGTAGTCCGGCGCGATCAGCTCCATCAGCCGCTGGTTCAGGTAACCGCGGTACCCCGCCCACGGCTCGCCCAGGCCATGCTTTTCGCAAATGATGTGCAGGCTGAAGTTGGGGATGCGCGAAGCCATCTGCTCCAGCTCGCGGTGGTAGATGATGTCCTTCGGCGAACGGGCGCTGTGCACGAACACCATGTCGACATTGGCGTTGGTGTCGTAGAACCAGCGCGCCATGGACATCACCGGAGTAATGCCCACACCGCCCGACAGGTACAGCACCTTGCCCGACGGGAAGTCGATGGCATTGAACAGGCCCACAGGGCCGTGCACCGGCAGCTCGAGGCCTTCGTGCATGGTGTCGTGCAGGAAGTTGGACACCAGGCCGCCCGGCACGCGCTTGACGGTGATCGAGAAGCTGTAGGGCACTGACGGCGAACTGGAGATAGTGTAGGACCGCATCACGGGCTTGCCTTCGATCTCCAGCTCCAGGGTGACGAACTGCCCCGGCTTGAAGAAGAACATGATCGGCTGGTCGGCCATGAAGCAGAAGGTGCGCACGTCCCAGGTCTCCTGGATGACCTTGACGCAGCGCACAATGTGGCGGCCGTTGGCCCAGGTCTGGGTAGTGACCGGATTGAGGAAGGTATCGGACATGTTCTTCTCCAGCGGCCGACTATGGCCCTTTTCATGGCTGCGATAATGCGCAAGCTGAAGACGACGTACATTCCTGCCTGCGACATCGACGTGCTTATCGCGACCAGCCCCGTGGCACAAGGGCTGGCGCGTCGTTATTCAAATCGGCCATGTCGCCCATGGATACGGTTCGCGGCGTCTTCGGACGCACACTCCACGGCAAAAGAACTAGCTGTTTTATCTGAAGCAGCCTTGCGGCACCACAACAACGATTAGCCACCTTTTGCCGGCCGCATACGGCCCCGAGGAATACACGATGGACGTCACCGCAACCCTGAGCCTGGGCGATCCACTTGAACCTGCACGCAAGGCCACCGCCGAGATGTTGCAGACCCGCGAGCGCACCTACTCGCTACCCCAGCCTTTCTACACCGACGAGCGTCTGTTCCAGATCGACATGCAGGAAATCTTCCATAAAGAATGGTTGATCGCCGGCATGACCTGCGAGATCCCGGCCAAGGGCAACTACATCACCCTGCAGATCGGCAAGAACCCGATCATTGTGGTGCGCGGTGCCGAAGGCAAGGTACATGCGTTCCACAACGTCTGCCGCCACCGCGGTTCGCGCCTGTGCGTCAGCGAGAAAGGCAAGGTGGCCAAACTGGTGTGCCCATATCACCAGTGGACTTACGAGCTGGACGGCCGCCTGCTGTTCGCCGGCACCGAGATGGGTGCTGACTTCGATATGAACCAGTATGGCCTCAAGCCGGTGAACGTGAAGGTTGCCGGGGGCTACATCTTCATCAGCCTGGCGGAAAACCCGCCTGCCATCGACGAGTTCCTGGCCACCCTGGACCATTACATGGAACCGTACGACATGGAGAACACCAAGGTGGCGGTGCAAACCACCTTGATGGAAAAGGCAAACTGGAAGCTGGTGCTGGAAAACAACCGCGAGTGCTACCACTGCAACGGTTCGCACCCGGAATTGCTGCAAACCCTGCTGGAGTGGGACGACACCAACGACCCGCGCGCCAGCCAGGAATTCAAGGACCACGTGGCCGCCTCCGCTGCAGCCTGGGAAGCCGAGAAGATCCCTTACCTGCACAAGAGCCACGGCCTGCGTAACCGTATCGTGCGCATGCCGCTGCTCAAGGGCACCGTGTCGATGACCATGGACGGCAAGCAGGCCTGCCAGAAGCTGATGGGTCGCATCAAGAACCCGGACCTTGGCTCGATGCGCATCCTGCACCTGCCGCACTCGTGGAACCACTGCATGGGCGACCACATGATCGTGTTCACCGTGTGGCCGATCAGCGCCCAGGAAACCATGGTCACCACCAAGTGGCTGGTGCACAAGGATGCCGTGGAAGGCGTGGACTACAACCCAGAGAACATGCGCAAGGTGTGGGACGCCACCAACGACCAGGACCGTCGTCTGGCCGAAGAGAACCAGCGTGGAATCAACTCCACCGCGTACCAGCCTGGCCCGTATTCGAAGACTTACGAGTTTGGTGTGGTGAACTTCATTGACTGGTACAGCGGGCGGATGCTGAACAACCTGGGAGCAGAGCCGGCGGCTTATCTGAAAGAAGTGCAGGCGCAATAAGCGACTGCACTGAGGTGTGGAGGGGCTGAAACATGGCCCCTCCAATTCACCTCGAAGGTCGTCTTTGTCTAAGCATTATCGTATCGTTCTGAAAAGCCCATGAATCCGAAGCCCTCTCTAAGGGGCTTGCTCGGCCCACTTCATGAGCAGGACGGTTGACTACAGATTGCCGCACCGGCAGACCACGCTGAAGTGAGCTCTGTACGCCTTCCAAAGCAATTTCCGGAGCAACCTCAGCCGGAACTCCGCCTGTCAATAAATCGAAATTTTTCCCGACCTGCCTTAGAGGACTGCTTCTTGGGTCAAGTGCAGCGTTGATAGCGCGTGCGCCAGTGCCGTCAGGCTTATCATCGCCCCGGCGTTCGCCCCCAAAATTGCACCCTCCACTCCTGCAAATTGCGCCGCAGCGCTTCCCAAGCTCAAGAGTGAACCGAATGTACTCATTCACGCAGCGTTAAGCCCCAGACGATCGGTAGGCGAAGGCCCCAGGAAGTTGTACCCCAAGGTCGGCCCATTTGACGCCATCCCCAAGCCTCGTGAAGTTACTGGATCCCGATACTGTCCACAAAAAGCCAGCCCAGGAGCCAGAGCTGCGTGATAACGCCGTAAGGCTTATAAGCACGGGGGTCGCAAACTGACGCCATGAGTTACCCACAAACATGAAGCCCTGTGGACACGATAATGGCTGGCTGGAGTTTTGCGGACTGGCAACAATGCCAGGCAGGGCGCTGATCATTATTTGATCATATTAGCCAAGCCCTCATTAGCACTGGGCTACAGCCGGGTTCATACACCTTGTCCACAGAGACACCAACAGACTTTGTGAGCAACCGATGAATTGTGTGGAACCGGGTTGTGGATAAGCGGTTCAAAGAGCTGATTATCAGGGATCGAGCAAGATTCAAACGGGATTGATCATTTTTTGAACAAACCTATCAACACCTTTAACTACGCAGCCTGCAGCCGTAACCGAACAGATTATCCACAGACCGGCCAACAGGGATTGTGGGCAAAATCAGGAAAATGCTGAGATACACGCATGCAAAGACTGGAAGAGTGCCTGAACGTTTTTTGATCAAAAACCTGGAGAGCACGTCACAAAAGGCCTGTAGACATGCACAAACACTTTATCCACACCTTGGCGAACAGTTTTGGTGGGCAAAAGCGCTCGGTCAATGCTGAGTATTGAATGAGGGAGCGGCCTTGCCGGGACGCTCCCATAAAGAGACCTCTAGCCCTGCTCAGCGCAGGACACCCTCTTCCACCAGCAGCTTGAGGATGGCCTCAGCGCCTTCCTGCGGCGAAACGTCCTTCAGCACCTTGCCACCACCGCCGCTGGCCTTGGCGGTTGCCGCCTTCATGCGATCGGCGCCACTCTTGGCCTTGATCACCTTCAAGCGCTTGGGCCGTGGGCGGGCCGGTTGCAACTCGGCTTCAGCCAACAGCTCATCTTCGACAATGGCCACGTTACGCGCCGCCAATACCCCCCGGCGCGCAGGTCCAAAAGCGCTCTGGCGCGGCTTGGGCGCAGCGTTATCCACAGTCGCCAGCAATGGCAGACGTACCTTCAGCCGACGCCGCTGACCTCGCGGCAAAGCCTGCAACACCTGCGCGGTGCCGTTGTCGATCGACTCCACCTCAGCCAACCCGACAATCAGCGGCCAGCCGAGCTTTTCGGCCAGCAGGAACGGCAACATACCCGAACCCTCGCCAGTCTCGGCCTGGCTGCCGGTCAGCACCAGCTGGGCACCGGCGTCGCGCAGATAATCACCCAGCACGCCCAGCACATCGGCACCGGCCGGTTGCTCCAGCACGTCGAGGTGGTCCAGGCCCATGCCCAGGTAAGCGCGCAAGGCCTCTTCCTGTGGATCGCCCGCATGCACCACCTGCAAGTTATCCCCAGCCAGCTGCAAACCCAGCTCCACGGCGCGGGCATCCTGCTCGGCGCGGCGGGCGCGGCCGGAGCTGGGGTGGGCACCAATGGAAACTAGGCTGATCACTTTCGTACTCATGCTCGTGCCCTTATGCCGCGTCGCGCTGGCCGCCGCTGCGGAAGTTTTCCACAGCCTCGATCAACGCCTTGAGAATCGCCGAGCTGTCGCCAATCACCGACAGGTCAGCCCGTTTGATCATGTCGCAGCCCGGATCCATGTTGATCGCCACCACCTTGTCGCAGGCACCGATACCCTGCAGGTGCTGGATCGCGCCCGAGATACCCACAGCCACGTAGACACGCGCGGTAACCCAGGTGCCGGTGGCCCCCACTTGGCGGTTGCGCGGCATGAAGCCGTCGTCCACTGCCACCCGCGAGGCACCTTCGGTAGCGCCGAGGGCTGCAGTGGCCTTGTGGTACAGGTCCCAGTCCTTGACACCGTTGCCGCCCGAGACGATGAACTCGGCTTCGGCCATGGCAATGGTGGCCGGGTCGACGGCCACCGAGCCAAGGTCTTCGATGCGCGGCAGGCTGCGCACCACACTTGTGGACAACTCCACCGGCAGCGCTTCGTGACGAGTCTCGCTGACCGGCTCGGCGCACTCGGCTGCCGCCAGGATCAGGCGCGGCACGGCGCGTTGCAGGTCTTGCTGGCCGGCACCGGCGCGGCCGATGCACTGGCCGTCCTTGACCTGCCATACCCGCGTTGCCGGGCGCTCGCCCAGCGCTGCGCCCAGGCGCCGACCCAGTTCACCGCCACCGGTGCGGCTGTCGGGCAGCAACCAGTGGCGCGGCGTGAACTGGTTATCCACAGTCCGCAGGCCTTGCACCAGTTGCTCCGGTGCATAACCTTCAAAGGCCTCGCCTTCGATAACCAGCAGGCGGTCGACACCGGCTGTGGAAAAGTTGCTTTCCTTGTGCTCGTTGAACACCACTGCCAGCACCGCCCCGTCGCTGCCGGCCAGGCTGTGGGCCAGGCCGAGCAGGTCGCGGTCGTGGCTGCTCAGGCGGCCACCAACCATGTCCGGCACGACGGCAATGTAGAACGCCGGCTCCGGCACCTGGTGCAGTGGCAACTTGACCTCGACCGCCGCCGTGCGTCGCCCGCCCGCACCGGTGCCCTGCTGGGCGCCGCTGCGGTCGATACGCTTGATGCCGGCCGGGCCGACAAAGCCCGCGGCAATCGCATGCGGATTCTTGCGGATGATGCCGTTAGGCCCCATCCAGCTGGTCTGCTGCGTCTGCATCGCGGCATGCAGCGGGTGCAGACGGTTACGGGCGATCCACTCGGCGCGTGGATCGCGGCGGATAATGTCGCTCATCAGTGCACCTCCGCAGGTTCACGTTTAGCCGTTTGCGGCTTTGGGACAGTGGAGCCGTCCTCCTCGATCAGCACGTCGGCTACCAGTTCAGCCAAGTCCTTGATCTGCGGGCGCGGTTCGACCACGCCTTCAAGCATGGCAGTGCACTGCGGGCAACCCACAGCTACCAGCTCGGCCTCGGTTTCACGGATGTCGTCCATGCGCATATCGGGAATACGCTGCTTGCCAGGGATATCAGTGATCGGCGCACCGCCGCCACCACCGCAGCAACGGGAACGGAAGCCCGAGCGCTGCATCTCGCGCACTTCGATACCCAGCGCCTTGAGCACTTCGCGCGGGGCTTCGTACTCGCCGTTGTAGCGGCCCAGGTAGCACGGATCGTGGTAGGTGACGCTACCACCCTTGTGCTGGCCGAGGTTGAGCTTCTTGGCCGCGATCAGTTCGGCGATGTAGGTGCTGTGGTGCTGCACCTGGTAATCACCGCCCAGGGCGCCGTATTCGTTCTTCAGCACATGGAAGCTGTGCGGATCGCAGGTGACGATGCGCTGGAACTTGTACTTGGCCAGGGTCTGGATGTTGCGTTTGGCCAGTTGCTGGAAGGTAGCCTCATCGCCCAGACGGCGCGCCACGTCGCCGCTGTCGCGCTCTTCCAGGCCGAGTACGGCGAAGTCCACGCCCGAGGCTTTCAACACTTTGACAAACGAACGCAAAGTGCGCTGGTTACGCATGTCGAAGGCACCATCGCCAACCCAGAACAACACTTCGGTCGCTTTGACTTCAGACAGCAGTTGCAGGTTAAGGTCGGCAGCCCAGTTCATGCGCCCGCCGGGGGCGAAGCCGCCAGGGTTGTCGGTAGCGATCAGGTTGTCCAGCACCTCGGCGCCCTTGTTCGGGGTAGCGCCCTTTTCCAGGGTGAGGTGGCGGCGCATGTCGACGATGGCATCGACGTGCTCGATCATCATCGGGCACTCCTCGACGCAGGCACGGCAGGTGGTGCAGGACCACAGCGTTTCGGCGTCGACCAGGCCATTGACGATCGGCTGATGCGGATTGCCGCCGTGTTCGCCGATCGGTTTGCCAGGGTACGGGCTACCGGCAAATTGCGCGTCCGTGCCACCGGCAAGGCCGATGACCATGTCCTGAATGAGTTTTTTCGGGTTCAGCGGCTGGCCAGCGGCAAAGGCCGGGCACATGGCTTCACATTTACCGCACTGCACGCAGGCATCGAAGCCCAGCAGCTGGTTCCAGGTGAAGTCCACCGGTTTTTCCACCCCCAGGGGGGCGTTCGGGTCTTCCAGATCCAGCGGCTTTAGGCCGGTGGAGCGGCCGCCGCCGAAGCGATCGGCACGGCGGTGCCAGGCCAGGTGCAAGGCACCGGCGAAGGCGTGCTTCATCGGGCCGCCCCAGGTCATGCCAAAGAACAGCTCCGATACACCCCACAGCACGCCCAGGCCCAGAATGGCGACCATCACCCAGCCACCGGTGTTGGCCGGCAGGATACCGGCGACCGGCAGGGTGGCAATGAAGAAGCTCACGGCGAACGCCAGCAAACTCTTCGGCAGGCGCATCCACGGGCCCTTGGACAGGCGAGAGGGCGGGTTGAGGCGGCGTTTGAAGACAAAGATGGCGCCGGTGAACATGATCACCGTGGCTACCAGCAGTGCATAGCCGAGGATCTTGCTCTGCAGGCCAAAACCATGCACCAGAATCGCCAGGGCAGCGGACAGCACAAAGCCGCCCGCAGTGGCCACGTGGGTCTTGGACATGTATTTGTCGCGCTCAACCACGTGGTGCAGGTCCACCAGGTAGCGGCGCGGCATGGCCAGCAGGCCGCCGATCAGGTTGACCTTGGACGGCCGGCCACGGCGCCACATGCGTACCCGGCGCAAGGCACCGAGCACTGCCAGGCCAAGGGCAGCGAACAGCAGAATGGGTAGAAGGGTGTTCAACATGGGAGACTCCCCACAAACAGCTGGATTCTTGCGCCGACCAGAGGGCGAGACTGGCCCCATGTAGGAGCGGGTCCACCCGCGAATGCATCCGGTCAGGCAACAGTGTTGTCAGTGCTGACGCATTCGCGGGTGAACCCGCTCCTACAGGGATCGCGCCCGATGGCGGCGACTGTTAACGATCAGAAGTCCTTGCAGAGGCGCAAGGCGTCGTAGATCGCCGCATGCACGTTGCGCTGGGCCACGCAGTCGCCGATGCGGTACAGCAGGTAGCCTTCGCCCGGCTGGCTCAGGATCGGCTGTGGCTTGATGGCGAACAGCGCCTCCACGTCGATCTGGCCCTTGTTGCGCGAACCTTCCTTGAGCGCGTAGTACAGCTCTTCGTCAGGGCGCACGCCGTTCTCGACCACTACCTGATCGACCACGCGCTCTTCCTTGGCGCCGGTGTATTCGTTCTCCAGTACCGCCACCAGCTTGTCGCCTTCGCGGTAGACCTTTTCCAGCATCATGTCGCCGGTCATGATCACTTCTTTGGGGTACATGCTGCGGTAGTAGGTGGGGAAGGTGGTACCACCCATGGCCACGCCTGGCTTGATGTCGTCGGTGACGATCTCGACCTGGCTGCCTTTGTCGGCGATGAAGTCGGCTACCGACATACCGGTGAATTCGCAGATGGTGTCGTACACCAGCACGTTCTTGCCCGGCGCTACCTTGCCATCGAGCACATCCCAGCTGCTGACCACCAGCCCTTCAGCAGCGCCCCAGTGCTCGTTCTGCTCCAGGAACGAGTGCCCACCTACCGCCAGCACGATGACGTCCGGGCGCAGGTCCTGAATGGCGGCCACATCAGCGGCAGTGCCCAGGCGCAAGTCGACTTTCAGACGAGCCAGTTCAAGCTGGTACCAGCGGGTGATACCGGCAATCTGGTCACGCTGCGGGGCCTTGGCGGCGATGGTGATCTGCCCGCCGATCTGGTCCCTCTTCTCGAACAGGGTCACGTCGTGGCCGCGTTCAGCCGCCACGCGGGCAGCTTCCATCCCGGCAGGGCCTGCGCCAACCACCACCACCTTGCGCTTGACGCCAGTGGTCTTCTCGATGATGTGCGGCACACCCATGTATTCACGGGAAGTCGCGGCGTTCTGGATGCACAGCACATCCAGGCCCTGGTACTGGCGGTCGATGCAGTAGTTGGCACCGACACACTGCTTGATCTGGTCGATCTGGCCCATCTTGATCTTGGCGATCAGGTGCGGGTCTGCCATGTGCGCACGGGTCATGCCGACCATGTCCACGTAGCCGCCTTCAAGGATGCGCGTGGCCTGGTTCGGGTCTTTGATGTTCTGCGCGTGCAGCACCGGGACCTTGACCACTTCCTTGATACCGGCCGCCAGGTGCAGGAACGGCTCCGGCGGGTAGCTCATGTTGGGGATGACGTTGGCCAGGGTGTTGTGAGTATCGCAACCCGAACCGACCACACCGATGAAGTCGAGCATGCCGGTGGCGTCGTAGTAGGCGGCGATCTGCTTCATGTCTTCGTGGCTGAGGCCATCGGGATGGAACTCGTCACCACAGATACGCATGCCCACGCAGAAGTCGTCACCCACTTCGGCACGCACGGCTTTCAGCACTTCCAGGCCGAATTTCATGCGGCCTTCAAAGGTGCCGCCCCATTCGTCGGTACGCTTGTTGACCCGCGGGCTCCAGAACTGGTCGATCATGTGCTGGTGCACCGCCGACAATTCCACGCCGTCCAGGCCACCCTCTTTGGCGCGACGCGCAGCCTGCGCGTAGTTGCCGATTACCCGCCAGATCTCCTCCACCTCGATGGTTTTGCAGGTGGCGCGGTGCACAGGTTCGCGAATGCCCGATGGCGACATCAGCGTCGGCCAGTTGAAGCCGTCCCAACGCGAGCGACGGCCCATGTGGGTAATCTGGATCATGATCTTGGCGCCATGCTTGTGCATGGCGTCGGCAAGATTCTGGAAGTGCGGGATGATGCGGTCGGTCGACAAGTTGACCGATGCCCACCACTCCTGCGGGCTGTCGATGGCCACCACCGACGAGCCGCCACAGATGGCCAGGCCGATGCCGCCCTTGGCCTTCTCTTCGTAGTACTTCACATAGCGGTCGGTCGTCATGCCGCCGTCAGTGGCGTAGACCTCGGCGTGCGCAGTGCTGAGCACACGGTTGCGGATGGTCAGTTTGCCGATCTGGATCGGCTGGAACATTGCTTCGAATGCCATGACGCTATCTCCGGCTTACAACGGCTTTGTAATGAACAGGCCATCTTCGTGGCCTTCTTCCGACCCGCCATAGACCTGCTCGGCCACGGTGCGGATCTTGCTGCCGCGGGCAGCGAGAATCTGGTCCATCGCGCCAGCGAACCAGCCGGTGAACATGTAGTCGACCTTGCGGCCGCACTTGCCATAGACGTACACGAATGCAGAGTGCTTGAGCTTGACGCTGCAGGTACCTTTATCCAGGTCGATATCCTGGATCTCGAACAGGCCCCAGCCACGCTGGCTCAGACGCTTCATGTAGTGCTCGAACACCGCTACGCCTTCCAGGCCATGGCACTCGGCCTCTTTTTCACACCAGTGCCAAGCGGACTTGTAGCCAGCCTTGTAGAGGATTTCGGCATAGGCGTCGGCACCCAGCACTTCCTCGATGCCCATATGGTTATTGACGAAGAAATGCCGAGGCACATACAGCATCGGCAAGGCGTCGCTGGTCCAGACACCGGTCTCGCTGTCGACTTCGATTGGCAATTGCGGGGCGATTTTGGCCATGGAAACTCAACTCCATAAAAATTTTTTGTGGGTGCCCCGGCGTTGCTGGCAGGGGCTATCAGGCTTGGAGAGCGGCTTACTCGCCCCAGACATCCTTGAGGACGTTTACCCAGTTCTCGCCCATGATCTTGCGTACCACACGCTCGGAGTGGCCGCGCTTGAGCAAGGTCTCGGTGAGGTTGGGGAATTCGCCGACAGTGCGAATGCCCAGTGGGTTGATGATCTTGCCGAAGTTGGTCAGACGGCGGGCGTAGCCCTTGTCATGGGTCAGGTATTCGAAGAAGTCCTGGCCGTGACCCTGGGTGAAGTCGGTACCGATACCGATGGCGTCTTCACCGACGATATTCATGGTGTATTCGATGGCTTCGGCGTAGTCATCGATGGTCGAGTCAATGCCTTTGGCCAGGAACGGCGCGAACATGGTGACGCCAACGAAACCGCCGTGATCGGCGATGAATTTCAGCTCTTCGTCCGACTTGTTGCGCGGGTGCTCTTTCAGGCCCGAGGGCAGGCAGTGCGAGTAGCACACCGGCTTTTTCGATTCGAGGATGACTTCTTCGGAAGTCTTGGAACCGACGTGGGACAGGTCGCACATGATGCCGACACGGTTCATCTCGGCAACGATCTCGCGGCCGAAGCCGGACAGCCCGCCATCACGCTCGTAGCAGCCGGTGCCAACCAGGTTCTGGGTGTTGTAGCACATCTGCACGATGCCCACGCCCAGCTGCTTGAACACGTCCACATAAGCGATCTGGTCCTCGAACGCATGGGCGTTCTGGAAGCCGAAGAGGATGCCGGTCTTGCCCAGCTCCTTGGCCTTGCGGATGTCGGCGGTGGTGCGCACCGGCATCACCAGGTCGCTGTTGTCGCGGATCAGTTTCTGGCTGGACGCGATGTTGTCGACGGTTGCCTTGAACCCTTCCCAGACCGACACCGTGCAGTTGGCCGCAGTGAGACCGCCTTTGCGCATGTCTTCGAACAGCTCGCGGTTCCATTTGGCGATGATCAGGCCATCGATGACGATGCTGTCGGCGTGTAATTCGGCTGGGCTCATCAGGCTGTCCCCTTTTATAGAGTTGGGTCGCGCCAAACCTTCTGCCGGCGCTTTGAGGCCAGCATATGCCTGTGCCCCGAGGCGCCCCGGTGCAAAAACGACAGGGGGTTTGCCGAAAGCGTCAATGCGCGACATGAGCACGTCTGGCGCGTCTTTCGGCGATGAGAGGCAGTCTCGATAACGCCATTTGCGACCGCTGCATGAACATTTGGTCAGGGAGCTACCACCTGGCCTCAGGCTGAGCGAGAATCCCTGCGATTCGACAGCCTGTTGAGGAGAAAGCGGATGAAATCAATGGCATGGCTGGTGCTGCTGGCCATCGTGAGCGGGGCCCAGGCCGGCGAGGAAGAAAGCACACCTTGCGACAATGTGGAGACCGACCAGCAGACCTTCGCCTGCGCAGCATTCAACAAGCAGATCGCCGAGCGTGAGCTGCAGTCGGCCTACGACGACCTGGTCGCGCGCATGCGTGATCAGTTTGGCGACGAGGCCGGCCTGATGTCGCGATTAGAGGCAGCCGAGCAAGTCTGGAGCCAACTGCGCGATGCAGACTGCAAGGTCGAAACCCATGCTGAACAACCAGGCAGCAAGGCCTACCAGATCGCCTGGAACAGCTGCATTGCACAGCACAGCGATGAGCGAGCGGAGTACTTGCGCAGCCTGGGCCTGCAAAACGGTGACGAGCTGGCACCCGAAGATTGATCAGTACGCGCGAGTGAACGATCAACTCCAGAGGAACAACATGCCGCTGATGTCCCCTGCGTAATTACTCGATAGTGCCCTCAGACCACGTGCTCACCATGTGTGTCTTGGAACTCACAACTATCAAGGAATTACAAAGTGGCTGACATCAAAGTTGAAATGGAAAAAATCCGCAAAGAGGGTCAAGAGCGCGTAGCCGCTACCGGCCAGACCATCTGCGTCTTCGCTGACAATGTCCCTGCCAACATTGCAGAAGACATCCTGGCCGGCATGCGCTTGATGACCGAACTGGCCAACAAGAAGTTCGACAAGGAAACCCAGCAGCGCGAGTGGTACAACTTCTACAACGATGGCCTGATCAAGTTCGGCTGGACCATGACGGGTGCAGCACATGCCGAAGATGCCATTGATGAGGACAACCTGACCTTGGCAGAGCTGATCACCAAGTCCGTCACCATCAGTGTCTCTGCGGACCCTCGTCGCGCCGCCTGCGCCAGGCGTGTTCTGCAAATTGTCGTGCAGAAACCGGAAGTCAAGGCGCATCTGGAAAAGCACAGCCACAGCGAATCCGGCAAATCGAGCAACTTCGTGGTCGCCCAGTGCGAAATGACGCCACAAGGCCTGCCGGCGATGCACATGACCAGCTTCCAGGCCAGCTACGACTCGAAAGTCGAGCGTGAAGGCGCCCTGACCCGCAAGGTCGACAAAACCTCTACCCGCGTCTATCGCGCGTCGCAGCAGGGCACGTTCAGCGTTCGTCACTTCGACGCTGCACGTGATCTTGTGAACGAGAAGATCAAAGGCGACATCGCCGCGTTTCTCGCTATCTGATTAGCGAGGCCGGGTACCAGAGCGCGCTGGTACCCGGTTCTGGTCATATGCATCCATCGAGGAGCAATGCCACATGGGCGATACAAGCCTGGACACCCGAATATTCGAGGAGCGGCTAAGAATCAAGCCTGCGCCCTGGCTGACACTCGAGACATGGGAAGATTTGCAGCTGTGCCTGCGTTATTCACAAGCGATGGCCAATGAAAAATACTCGATGGAGACCCAGCCTCAGCAATGGTTCGCTGTCGCTCTCGCCACCTTGCAATCATTGAAATTCACCCTGTTCGAACATACACATAAAACCATTGTGTATGAGCCGCACCTGCTTGCATTGAGCGATGTGTACAGTGGCTATCTACCCCCGCCCCGCGAGAAAGGGCCTTGGTTCAAGAGCCTTGAAGAAAATGTTCAAGCCGCTCTGCAGTCGGCAGGTACGCATACTTTCACCGTAATGAACGCCTCTTCACATCTAAGCATCGAAATGGACCATGAAGGGGACCAGGTTCCGGTTGCGATCCTGTTTTACACCTACTGCATTACCGACCCGGTCGAGCCCACCAGAAAGTTGAACCTGATATTCGACCATCTGGGTGCACGCTTCAATGCAGCGGGTTTTGCCTCGCTTCGCAAGGATCTGCAAGCAAGGAATCGTGAAAAACTGAGGGCGATTCTCGAGCGCGAGCTGGATTGAAGCTCACTTTGTACCCCCAGGCCGACGCTCCTCCCGCGGGCACCTTCCAAACCTGAGCTTGTAGCGCCGCGTGAAATACGATGGCAGTTCAAAGCCACAGGCAAGGCTGACTTCAGTCACCGACATGTCGGTCTGGGCCAGCAGCTGGCGCGCCTTGTCCAGCCGTAACGCGAGATAGAAACTGCTCGGTGTGGCATCAAGGTGCATGCGAAACAAACGCTCCAATTGACGCCTTGTTACCCTGATCGCGGCAGCCAGATCCAGCGTGCTCAGTGGTGGCTCTATGTGTTTTTCCATTTCGCCAATGGCATGGATCAGCTTCTTGTTGCTGATGCCATAACGCGCACCGATCTGCATGCGCTGGTGGTCCTGGCGCTGACGGATGCGACCCAGCACGAACTGCTCGGACACCTTGACCGCCAGTTCGCTGCCGTGAGACTGGGCAATCAGGTGCAGCATCAAATCGATCGAGGCCGTTCCGCCGGCACAGGTGATGCGGCTGCGGTCAATCTCGAACAGTTCCTGGGTGGCTTGAAGGCCTGGATAGCGTTCCTTGAATGCCTCAAGCGCCTCCCAATGCAATGTCGCCCGGTAGCCCTCGAGCAGCCCTGCCTCGGCCAGCACCATCGCGCCCGTGTCGATACCACCGAGCATGACAGCTTCGTGGTTGAGCCGGCGCAGCGCATGCAGCAGTTTGGGTGCGACATTGGCCAGTGGCTCGAAGCCCGCAACCACCAGCAGGATGTTGGCCGGCTCCCCCTCCCCCAAGGCGGCATCGGCATTGATCGACATGCCATTGCTCGCCAGCACCGCCTCACCATCCAGGCTTAGCACCTGCCACCGGTACAACTGCCCACCAAAACGATTGGCCACCCGCAGTGGCTCCACCGCCGAAATGAACCCCATGGCGGAAAACCCGGGCACCAACAGAAAGGCTATCGTCTCCATCATCCCCTCCTCCACAGAAAACTGGTCGCCCAGGTGCTAATTCCTGTCGCTAGCGTGCGCTTGGGCAAGGTAGCGCCAGCGTAGCGTATTCACACGGTCCGCAGAGGCCGCCCTCAATAACAATACGCACTGCCGATGGAGAGCCACCATGCACAGCTTGATCCGCCGCAGCCTGTTGTCACTTGCCCTGAGCAGCATCGTTGCCACCCCGCTTTTCGCCGCCGAGCCCGCCGTCTGCAAAAACGTGCGCCTTGGTGTGGTCAACTGGACCGACGTCATTGCCACCAGCGCCATGGCCCAGGTGCTGCTCGACGGCCTGGGGTACCAGACCAAACAGACCAGTGCCTCGCAACAGATCATCTTCGCCGGCATCCGCGACAAGCGCCTGGACATGTTCCTGGGGTACTGGAACCCGATCATGACTCAGACCATTACCCCGTTCATCGATGCCAACCAGGTCAAAGTGCTGGACAAGCCAAGCCTGGAAGACGCGCGCGCCACCTTGGCCGTGCCGAAATACCTCTACGACAAGGGCCTGAAGACCTTCGCCGACATCCACAAGTTCGAGAAAGAGCTGGGCGGCAAGATCTATGGCATTGAACCGGGTTCCGGCGCCAACACCCAGATCAAGGCAATGATCACCAAGAACCAGTTCGACCTGGGCAAGTTCCAGCTGGTCGAGTCCAGCGAGGCCGGCATGCTCGCCGCCGTCGACCGTGCGGTGCGGCGCAAGGAGGCCGTGGTGTTCTTCGGCTGGGCGCCGCACCCGATGAACGTGAACATCGACATGGCCTACCTGGGTGACAGCCGGGATGCGCTCGGCCCTGACGAAGGCCGTGCGACGGTGTGGACAGTGACGGCGCCGGACTACGCCGAACGCTGCCCCAATGCCCACCGCCTGCTGGCCAACCTTAAGTTCAGCGCCGAGGACGAGAGCCGCATGATGCAGCCACTGCTCGACCACAAGGACGCGCTGGAATCAGCCCGCCAGTGGCTCAAGGACCACCCCGAGGACAAGGCGCGCTGGCTTGAGGGTGTGACCACCTTCGATGGCAAGCCGGCTGCTGACAACCTCAAGCTTACCGCCAACTGACAGGGCCCTTTCGCGGGCAAGCCCGCTCCCACAGGTACGCCGCCACACTCGGGATCACATTGATCCTGTGGGAGCGGGCATGCCCACGAAAAAGCCAACACAGACATCACAAGGAACTGCACCATGAACCACGACGTCATCATCACCTGTGCCCTCACCGGCGCCGGCGACACCGCCTCGAAAAGCCACCTGGTCCCGGTCACGCCCAAACAGATCGCCGAATCCGCCGTGGAAGCCGCCAAAGCAGGTGCCACCGTGGTCCACTGCCACGTCCGCGACCCGCAGACTGGCCGTTTCAGCCGTGATGTAAACCTCTACCGCGAAGTCATGGAACGCATCCGCGAAGCTGACGTGGACATCATCGTCAACCTCACCGCCGGCATGGGCGGCGACCTGGAAATCGGCCCGGGTGAAACGCCGCTGGAGTTCGGCCCGGGCACCGACCTGATCGGCCCGCTGGAGCGCCTGGCCCATGTCGAAGCACTGTTGCCGGAAATCTGCACCCTCGATTGCGGCACCCTCAACTTTGGTGACGGCAACTCGATCTATGTGTCCACCCCGGCCCAACTGCGCGCCGGCGCCAAGCGCATCACCGAGCTGGGGGTGAAGGCCGAGCTGGAAATCTTCGACACCGGCCACCTGTGGTTCGCCAAGCAAATGATGAAGGAAGGCCTGCTCGAAGACCCGTTGTTCCAGCTGTGCCTGGGCATCCCGTGGGGCGCACCGGCCGACACCACCACCATGAAGGCCATGGTCGACAACCTGCCAGCCAACGTCACCTGGGCCGGCTTCGGCATCGGCCGCATGCAGATGCCTATGGCTGCTCAGGCTGTGTTGCTCGGCGGCAATGTGCGGGTAGGTCTGGAGGACAACCTGTATCTGGACCGTGGCGTGCTGGCCAGCAATGGCCAACTGGTGGAACGCGCAAGCGAGATCATCACCCGCATGGGTGGCCGCGTGCTCAGCCCGGCAGAAGGCCGAGAAAAAATGAACCTCAAGCGCTGCTGATCCTTTCAACGATCGCAAATGCACCGAAGACCCTGTGGGAGCGGGCGTGCCCGTGAAGCAGGCAACGCGATGGATGGCACCGGCCGCGCCGGTGTTCGCGGGCATGCCCGCTCCCACAGGGTTAGGCAGTAACCCTGATGACTGTGTTTTACCCTGAGGACTAGCTATGCCCTTTATCACTGAAATCAAAACCTTCGCCGCCCTGGGTAGCGGCGTGATCGGCAGCGGCTGGGTTGCCCGCGCCCTGGCCCACGGCCTGGACGTGGTGGCCTGGGACCCGGCGCCCGGCGCCGAACAGGCACTGCGCAAACGGATCGCCAACGCCTGGCCGGCGCTAGAAAAACAGGGCCTGGCACCCGGCGCATCGCAAGACCGCCTGAAGTTCGTGGCGACCATCGAGGAATGCGTGCGTAACGCCGATTTCATCCAGGAAAGCGCACCAGAGCGCCTGGACCTCAAGCTCGACCTGCACGCCAAAATCAGCGCCGCAGCCAAGCCTGACGCAATCATCGGTTCAAGCACTTCGGGCCTGCTGCCCAGCGAGTTCTACGAGTCGTCCACTCACCCTGAACGCTGCGTCGTCGGCCACCCGTTCAACCCGGTGTACCTGCTGCCGCTGGTCGAGATCGTCGGCGGCAGCCGCACCTCACCCGAGGCCATTGAAGCTGCCAAAACCATCTACACCGCACTCGGCATGCGCCCGCTGCATGTGCGCAAGGAAGTGCCAGGCTTCATCGCCGACCGCCTGCTCGAGGCGCTATGGCGCGAGGCTCTGCACCTGGTCAACGACGGGGTTGCCACCACGGGCGAAATCGACGACGCGATCCGTTTCGGCGCAGGCTTGCGCTGGTCGTTCATGGGCACGTTTCTGACCTATACCCTGGCCGGTGGCGATGCCGGCATGCGCCACTTCATGTCACAGTTCGGCCCTGCCCTGAAGCTGCCCTGGACGTACCTGCCAGCACCGGAACTGACCGACAAGCTGATCGACGATGTGGTGAGCGGCACCGCTGAGCAACAGGGCGAGCGCAGCATCGCTGCACTGGAGCGCTACCGTGACGACACCTTGCTGGCGGTACTGGAAGCGGTGAAGTCCAGCAAGGCCAGCCACGGCATGTCGTTCGGCGATTAAGGAGACCAAGATGCCTGCTTTGATCACTTACCGCACCACGGTCCAGGAGGACTGGGTCGATTACAACGGGCACCTGCGCGATGCCTTCTACCTGCTGATCTTCAGCTACGCGACCGACGCCCTGATGGAGCGCATTGGCCTGGACGCCGACAGCCGTGGGCAAAGCGGAAATTCGCTGTTCACGCTGGAGGCGCACATCAATTATCTGCACGAGGTGAAGCTGGGCACCGAGGTGTGGGTGCAGACGCAGATCATCGGGTTCGACCACAAGCGTCTTCACGTGTATCACAGCCTGCACCGGGCAGGGTTCGACGACGTCCTGGCGGCTAGCGAGCAGATGTTACTGCACGTGGACCTGGCGGGGCCGCAGTCAGCGCCTTTTGGGCACACCACTGTTTACCAATTGAACCACTTGGCAGAGCAACAGGAGGGGGCGCCGGCGCCGCAATACATCGGGCGCACCTTAAAACTTCCTTCTTGAATGACCAGGGAGCCGGCGCCAAGGTCTCCATAGATACGAAGCACCCTGGCGCCTTCACTCGCAACAATCAGACAGTACAGAAGCGGACAACCATAGCGAACGCTCTATATACTGGCCCGGTCAGTCTTCTTGTAAATCTGAACACTTCTGGTTTACCACCGCCAAAATGTACATCCGTGGTTATGCCCCAGAAAAGTTATTTTTCCGCCTAACAGCTCTTTACCATGTAAAAATGTTGACGGACATAACTTGCTCGGGGTAATCCACTGTCGAAGTCTTTACCTCAGCCCGCACGGGATCGACATAATTATCCTTGCTAACACTTTCAAGTGCTTCACGGCGCTGATCAGATTTAATCTGAAATAGCGTGCCGGCTAAACCTTCGAGATAATTCGAATGCTCCGAGGCTGTACACCCTGCAAAAATAAACACAGCACCTAACAAGCCAAACTTTAATTTTTCCCGGTCCATGTTCATGCTCCAGATATCGGAGCCTTACTCGTCCACGGACATCGATTCCCAAAAACCAATATAAATAACAGTTGCAAAAAAAATAACCCCGGAAAGCCGTGAGCTACCGGGGCCAAGAGCGAGCAACATCCACTGTGCGTGAGCGAGGGTGACCAAACCCTCTGTACCGTGAATGGCTTCAGTGTGCGTGCTTGCCTGGTAGGGGATTTAGTCGTAAACGACCTGTTCTTAGCCAAAGCAGCCATGGCGACATTCTGTCCTTGCGAGGCTGTCGCGCACGTCACAGAATCGGTCGTAAATCACAGCAGCACTCTCTTAGCGATAAAAGGGACAACAGCCATGATGCATGCGGATTTGATTGATCAGGACGACCTCGCCGGCCACTTGCGCGCGCGCGGTTTCGATATTCCTGCCGGAGCCAGTGCCGAACAGGCTTGTGAAGCGGTGGTTCGCGGGCTGAACGAGCCCAATGCGCGAGCGCTGAAGGGGATGGTGGAGCAGATGTACACCGGTAGTGCGACGATCCTACCTGCGGTGCGCCAGGCCATCGACAAGCAACTGTTGCCGGCATTGGCGCAGTTCAACAAACGCGCGTAATTCATTTACCCAGGACCGGCCTCTTCGCGGAACATGCCCGCCCCCACAGGTCACCGCTGGCTCAAGCTCAGCGGGTGTGACCTGTGGGAGCGGGCGTGCCCGCGAAGAGGCCGGCGCGGTCTCAGAGCCTTACACTGGCAAATGTCGACTCGTTGCGCGCCTGGCTAAGGGCCGCCATCGGCCCGCTGTGCGGCGACAGGGTCATGGCCTGCGGAATCGGCATCATGGCCACCTGCTGCGCGGTGTTGGAGCCCACACGCTCGTCACGCGGCGGAATGCCAAAGTACTCGCGATAGCACTTGGAGAAGTGCGGGGTCGACACGAATCCGCACACCGATGCCACTTCGATGATCGACATTGGCGTCTGCTTCAGCAGCTGCCGCGCACGGATCAGGCGCAACTTCAGGTAGTAGCGCGACGGCGAGCAGTGCAGGTACTTCTGGAACAGGCGCTCAAGCTGGCGTCGCGAAACCGATACATACACCGCCAGTTCGTCCAGGTCGATCGGCTCCTCCAGATTGGCCTCCATCAACGCGACGATTTCCTGCAACTTCGGCTGGTTGGTGCCAAGCATGTGTTTGAGCGGCACACGCTGGTGGTCCTGCTCGTTGCGAATACGCTCGTAGACGAACATCTCGGAAATCGCCGCCGACAGCTCACGGCCGTGATCACGGCTGATCAGGTGCAGCATCATGTCCAGCGGCGCGGTACCACCGGAGCTGGTGAAGCGGTTGCGGTCAAGGGTGAACAGGCGGGTGCTCATGTTCACCCGCGGGAAGGCTTCCTGCATTGCGGCCAGGCATTCCCAGTGCACGCTGCAATCGAAGCCGTCGAGCAGGCCAGCGCAGGCCAGTGCCCAACTGCCGGTGCACACGGCACCCAACCTGCGCGACTGACGGGCCTGGGCTTGCAACCAGGTGACGTGTTCACGGGTGACGGAACGCTGGATGCCAACACCACCACAGACAATCACGGTGTCGATGGGCGGAGCATTGCTGATTGCCGCATCCGGTGTGATTTGCAGACCATCGCTGGCCCACACCTGACCGCCATCGATCGTCAGCGTGTGCCACCGATACAGCTCACGGCCAGACAGCTGGTTGGCCATGCGCAGCGGCTCGACCGCCGATGCCAGGGAAATCAGGGTGAAATTGTCCAATAGAAGAAACCCGATGGACTGGGGTGTTGTGCGGTTCTGGGTTGGATTCCCGGAGTTGTACGACGTCATCGCGATTTCTCCTCACACAAATGCAGGGTGTGCCTCAGGCGGGCACTTACTTCTTGTTATGACCCCTCGGTCATTTTCCGGGGGTAGGCTTGCCAATCTCAACGCAAACGCCGTGCCTAAACTTGAACGGCCATCCAAAAAAACCTGAAAACGACGCCTTTATTGGGCATTTCAAGTACTTGCATCGTGTTGGCCAGTCGTCCAAAACAGGCGAGCTAGCGCGTTGCCTGTAACGGTTGAGCAGTTTAGTGACACGTGCCGCGTGGGTTTCCCAGAAGCGACACCCTTAAGTGTCACCGACAACGCCCACACTGATCGCGACATCCGACAATCGGTAGGTGGGGCGCCCCTCATCGCACCATAAAGAGGCATTGGCGGTTGTGCTGCACCTCATCAGCCTCCAGGGCATCTTCGCGGGCAAGCCCGCTCCTACAGGGATGGCACAGTTCCTGTAGGAGCGGGCTTGCCCGCGAAAGACGCCCTGGAGGTCAGATCAGCAAATCAGCACTCGATAGCGCTGACCGCCAGGCCACCGCGCGAGGTCTCTTTGTACTTGTCGTGCATATCGGCCCCGGTATCGCGCATGGTGCGGATTACCTGATCGAGGGAAATGAAGTGCTCACCATCGCCGCGCAACGCCATCTGCACCGCGTTGATGGCCTTCACCGCAGCAATCGCGTTGCGCTCGATGCAGGGCACTTGCACCAACCCGCCAACCGGGTCGCAGGTCAGGCCAAGGTTATGTTCCAGGGCAATTTCAGCGGCGTTCTCAACCTGTGCGGGAGTGGCGCCGAGTACTTCGGCAAGGCCTGCTGCGGCCATCGCGCAGGCCGAGCCGACTTCCCCCTGGCAACCTACTTCGGCACCAGAGATCGAGGCGTTCTTCTTGCACAGGATGCCCACGGCGGCGGCGGCCAGGAAGTAATCGACAACGCTGGACTCATCAACCTCATCACTGAAACGCATGTAGTAATGCAGCACCGCCGGGATGATGCCCGCCGCGCCGTTGGTCGGTGCGGTCACCATGCGCCCGCCGGCGGCGTTTTCTTCATTGACCGCCAAGGCGAACAGGTTGACCCATTCCATGGCGCTCATGGTCGAGCCGATCACGTTGGGCTTGCCGATTTCCTGCAAGCTGCGGTGCAGCTTGGCGGCGCGGCGGCGCACGTTCAGCCCGCCCGGTAGCGTGCCCTCGTACTTGAGGCCGTTGTTGACGCATTCCTGCATGGCTTCCCAGAGCTTGTGCAGGCCAGCGCGGATGTCTTCCTCGCTGCGCCAGACCTTCTCGTTGGCCATCATCAATTGCGACACGCTGAGGTCGTTTTGCTTGCACAGGCGCAGCAGTTCGGCGGCGCTGTTGAAGTCGTACGGCAACACCGTCTGGTCAGCATCCAGCACACCGCTGGCGGCTTGGGCTGCATCGACTACAAAGCCGCCACCCACCGAGTAATAGGTGTCGCGGTGCAACTCGCCCTGCTCGCCTTCGGCAATCAGGGTCATGGCGTTGGGGTGATACGGCAGGTTCTCGTCCAGCAGCAGCATGTCGCGGGCCCAGACGAACTCGATGGGCAAGCGGCTATCCAGCTGCAGGGTGTTGGTTTCGCGCAGGTCGGCGATACGCGGCACGATCTGGGTCGGGTCAATGGCGTCAGGCCACTCGCCCATCAGGCCCATGATGGTGGCGTTGTCGGTGCCATGACCAATACCGGTGGCCGACAGCGAGCCATACAGGCGCACCTCGATCCGTTTTACACGTTCCAGCTCGCCGCGTTCGCGCAGGCCCTGAACGAACAAAGCGCCAGCACGCATGGGGCCGACGGTGTGGGAGCTGGAGGGCCCGACACCGATCTTGAACAGGTCGAACACGCTGATGGCCATTGTCGAATCACCTCTTGCTGGGCTTGTCTCTGCGCGCCATGCGCAGGGCGGGGTAGCTGCTAGGCTCAAACAGCGGGCCGCCTTGAATGCCAGCATCATCGGGCTTTTACCGCCCACCTCGCCGTCTGCAACCGACGTACTTTTGTCCAGCAGCGCCGCGCTGTTTTTAACGAGGAACTGCGCCCACCGCGCCGTTTTCCAGCGGCCTGGTGACGCAAAAATGCGTGTGAGGGGGTGGAAAAATCCATAAGCGACATCGCCCATACTGGATACGACCCGTTCCGTACTGGATACGACCCCACCAGTAGGCGATTGCCCGGCGCTGGAGGATTATCGAAAGCGACTCGTAAAGCACGGCCACGCATCCTGCCCTCTGCAGGCCTGGTCGACCGGACCCTCAGAAAGCCCGGCGACCCACGCGAACCCGAAGACAATATCTCAGGAGTCCATCCATGAAAGGTTCACCCTCGCTGTTGCTGGTTGCGTTGCTGTCCGCGCCATTGCTGGCCCAGGCAGCCGAACCCGAGCAGTGTCAGACTGTACGCTTCTCCGATGTCGGCTGGACCGACATCACAGTCACGACCGCGACCACCAGCGTTGTGCTCGAAGCACTGGGTTACAAGACCCACACCACCATGATCTCGGTACCGGTGACCTACAAGTCGCTGGCCACCGGCAAGGACCTGGACGTGTTTCTCGGCAACTGGATGCCGACCATGGAGAACGACATCAAGCAATACCGCGACGCCGGCACGGTAGAAACCGTGCGCGCCAATCTGGAAAACGCCAAGTACACCCTGGCAGTCCCCCAGGCGCTGTATGACAAGGGCCTGAAAGATTTCAGCGACATTCCCAAGTTCAAGAAAGAACTGAACGGCAAGATCTACGGCATCGAACCGGGTAACGACGGCAACCGCACCATCCAGAGCATGATCGACAAGAACGCCTTTGGCTTGAAGGACGCCGGTTTCAAGATCGTGCAGTCCAGCGAGGCGGGCATGCTGTCGCAGGTTGATCGCGCGCAGAAACGCGGCGAGGCAATGGTGTTCCTGGGCTGGGAGCCACACCCGATGAACACTCGCTTCAAGATGCAGTACCTGACCGGCGGGGACGAATTCTTCGGCCCCGACTTCGGCAAGGCCACCGTGCTGACCAACACCCGCAAGGGGTATACGCAGGAATGCAGCAACGTTGGCCAACTGCTTAAAAACCTGTCGTTCGAGCTCAAGGATGAAAGCACCATGATGGGCTATGTCCTGGACGACAAGATGAAACCCGAAGCCGCCGCCAGAAAATGGATCAAGGACAACCCAGGCAAGCTGGATGCCTGGCTGGCCGGCGTAACTACCGTTGATGGCAAACCCGGCCTGGAGGCGGCCAAGGCCAAGCTTACGCAATAACGAACTACGCAGTAGCGCTACCTCGGGGCAGGACCGTGCCTGCTCCGGGTTGATTTCAATCTATGCAGGTGGAAGCTCGCTATCATGCTTATCGATCAGAAAATACCTTTGGGCCAGTACATCGCGTCGTTCGTCGAATGGCTGACCCAGCATGGCGCGAATTACTTCGACGCCATCGCGCAAGGCCTGGAGTTCATGATCTACGGGGTTACCAGTATCCTTACCTGGTTCAACCCGCTCGTTCTCATCGCCCTGTTCGCCGCCCTGGCGCACCTGATCCAGCGCAAGTGGGCGCTGACCGCGTTCGTTGCCCTGTCGTTCCTGCTGATCCTCAACCTGGGTTACTGGCAGGAAACCATGGAAACCCTGGCGCAGGTCACCTTCGCCACGGTGGTATGTGTGTTGATCGGCGTACCACTGGGCATCCTCGCCGCGCACAAACCGATGTTCTATACCGCCATGCGCCCGGTGCTCGACCTGATGCAGACGGTGCCCACCTTCGTCTACCTGATCCCTACCCTGACCCTGTTCGGCCTGGGCGTGGTACCGGGGCTGATCTCCACCGTGGTGTTCGCCATCGCAGCGCCCATTCGCCTGACCTACCTGGGCATCTGCGACGTGCCCCAAGAGTTGATGGACGCCGGCAAGGCCTTTGGCTGCTCGCGTCGGCAACTGCTTACCCGTATCGAACTTCCGCACGCGATGCCAAGCATCGCCGCCGGTGTCACTCAATGCATCATGCTGTCGCTGTCGATGGTGGTAATTGCCGCCCTGGTCGGCGCTGACGGCCTGGGCAAACCTGTGGTCAACGCACTGAACACCGCCGATATCTCCCTGGGCTTCGAAGCGGGCCTGGCGATCGTGCTGCTGGCAATCATGCTCGACCGTATCTGCAAGCAACCGGAACTGCCGGTAAGGGGTGAGGCATGAGCATCATTCGTTTCGAAGACGTCGACGTCATCTTCTCCAACAAGCCGCGCGAGGCACTGTCGCTGCTGGACCAAGGCCAGACCCGCGAGCAGATCCTCAAGCAGACCGGCCTGGTGGTGGGTGTCGAAAAGGCCAACCTCGATATCAACAAAGGCGAGATCTGCGTGCTGATGGGCTTGTCCGGCTCGGGCAAGTCGAGCCTGCTGCGCTGCATCAACGGCCTCAACACCGTCAGCCGCGGCAAGTTGTTCGTCGAACATGAAGGCAGGCACATCGACATTGCCAACTGCTCCGCGGCCGAACTGAAGATGATGCGCACCAAGCGCATTGCCATGGTGTTCCAGAAGTTTGCCCTGATGCCCTGGCTGACGGTGCGCGAGAACATCAGCTTTGGCCTGGAGATGCAGGGTCGTCCGGAAAAGGAACGGCGCAAGCTGGTCGACGAGAAGCTTGAGCTGGTGGGCCTGACCCAGTGGCGCAACAAGAAGCCGGATGAGCTTTCTGGCGGCATGCAACAGCGCGTGGGCCTGGCCCGGGCGCTGGCGATGGATGCCGACATCTTGCTGATGGACGAACCGTTCTCGGCGCTGGATCCCCTGATCCGCCAGGGCCTGCAAGATGAGCTGCTTGGCCTGCAGGCCAAGCTGAGCAAAACCATCGTGTTCGTCAGCCACGACCTGGACGAAGCGCTGAAACTGGGTACCCGCATTGCGATCATGAAAGACGGGCGGATCATCCAGTACAGCAAACCGGAGGAGATCGTGCTGAACCCGGCCGACGAATACGTGCGCACCTTCGTCGCCCATACCAACCCGCTGAACGTGCTGTGCGGCCGCAGCCTGATGCGCAGCCTGGACAACTGCAAACGGGTCAATGGCTCGGTGTGCCTGGACCCAGGTATCGACTCGTGGCTGGACCTTGGCGAAGGCGGCGCGCTAAAGCGTGCACGCCAGGGCCAGAACGGTCTGGACATGCAGAAATGGGCACCGGGGCAAGATGTGGAGTTGCTGGAGCGCAGGCCGACTGTGGTGCACGCCGATATTGGCATGCGTGACGCACTGCAGATTCGTTATCAGACCGGCAACAAGCTGGTGCTGCAGGATAACGACAAGGTGGTGGGGATTCTCGGGGATACCGAGCTTTACCACGCGCTGCTCGGCAAGAACCTCGGTTGAGGCAATTGGGGCCGCTTCGCGGCCCTTCGCGGGCACGCCCGCTCCCACAGGTTTGCTGAGATCTCTGTGGGAGCGGGCGTGCCCGCGAAGGGCTGCAAAGCAGCCCCGATCAATGGATCAGCGAACGACAATCCCGCGCGAAGCCATGTAGGCCTTGGCCTCCGGCACTGTGTACTCGCCAAAGTGGAAGATGCTGGCCGCCAGCACCGCGCTGGCGTGCCCTTCCAGAATGCCGTCTGCCAGGTGCTGCAGGTTACCCACGCCCCCCGAGGCAATCACCGGAATGCCCAGCGCATCACTGATAGCGCGGGTGACTCCCAGGTCGAAGCCGTTCTTCATGCCGTCCTGGTCCATGCTGGTCAGCAGGATCTCGCCAGCGCCCAGGCCTTCCATCTTCTTCGCCCACTCGACTGCATCCAGCCCGGTCGGCTTGCGCCCGCCGTGAGTGAAAATCTCCCAGCGCGGCTCTTCACCTGGCCCGGACACTTTCTTGGCATCGATGGCGACAACGATGCACTGCGAACCGAAACGGTCCGCCGCCTCGCCGACAAACTCTGGGTTGAACACCGCCGCGGTGTTGATCGAGACCTTGTCGGCACCGGCGTTGAGCAGGTTGCGGATGTCCTGCACGGTACGCACGCCACCACCGACCGTCAGCGGGATGAACACCTGGCTGGCCATGCGCTCGACGGTATGCAGCGTGGTGTCGCGGCCATCGACGCTGGCGGTGATGTCGAGAAAGGTGATTTCGTCGGCACCTTGCTCGTCGTAGCGACGGGCGATTTCCACCGGGTCGCCGGCGTCACGGATGTTCTCGAACTTGACGCCCTTGACCACCCGGCCGTTGTCCACGTCCAGGCAAGGGATAATGCGCTTGGCCAGTGCCATGGTTCAGTCCTCAGCCTTGGTAGTTGTCACAGAAGGCCTGGGCCTCAGCGACATCCAGGGTGCCTTCGTAGATGGCACGGCCAGTGATGGCGCCGATGATGCCCGGGGCCTTGGCGTCCAGCAGGGCCTTGATGTCGCCCAGGTTGTGAATGCCACCCGAGGCGATCACCGGGATACGGGTGGCTTCAGCCAGTGCCTTGGTGAAGGGCACGTTGCAGCCCTGCATCATGCCGTCCTTTGCAATGTCGGTGTAGACGATCGCCGAGACGCCATCGGCCTCGAAACGCTTGGCCAGGTCGATGACTTGCACCGAGCTGACTTCGGCCCAACCGTCGGTGGCGACGAAACCGTCCTTGGCGTCCAGGCCGACGATGACCTTGCCCGGGAAGGCTTTGCACGCTTCAGCGACGAACTCGGGCTGCTTGACTGCCTTGGTGCCGATGATCACGTAGCTGACGCCAGCCTTGACGTAGTGTTCGATGGTTTCCAGCGAACGGATACCGCCGCCGATCTGGATCGGCAGGTTCGGGTAGCGCTTGGCGATGGCGGTAACCACTTCACCATTGACCGGCTGGCCTTCGAAGGCGCCGTTGAGGTCGACCAGGTGCAGGCGGCGGCAGCCACCCTCGACCCACTTGGCGGCCATGCTCACCGGGTCGTCGGAAAATACCGTAGAGTCTTCCATGCGGCCCTGGCGCAGGCGCACGCAAGCACCGTCCTTCAGATCGATAGCGGGGATAATCAGCATCTTGGGAACCTGTCTATTTGTTGGGTTTCAGGGCTTCTCGAGTGCCCACAGGTCGCTTTCGATGCTCTCGAACCGCTCCTTGAGGTGCAGCTGAACATCGGCAATCGCCCTGTTGTAGTAATGGGGTGCAATCTCTTTGCTGAACAGCTCGAGGACCTCGGCCACCTCGAATGACCCCAACTGCAGCTCGAAGCGGTCTTCGAGGAAGCGCTTCAAGGTATCGAGCGCTTCGCGCTCCTGTTCGGGGGCAAGGGTGATGCTCGGGGCCTTGGTCTTCGACCTGCTCATTTACCAGCGCCCGTCCCAGGCGATGAAGTTCTGCAGCAACTGCAGGCCATGGGTATGGCTCTTCTCCGGGTGGAACTGCACGGCAAAACGCGAACCGTCGGCCAGCGCTGCGGCGAAGTCGACGCCATAGTGACCGCGCCCCACCACCTGGCCTGGTTTGCCGGCATTGATGTAGTAGCTGTGCACGAAGTAGAAACGTGCGCGGTCAGGGATGTCGTGCCACAGCGGGTGATCGATGGTCTGGACGACTTCGTTCCAGCCCATGTGCGGCACCTTAAGGTGCTCGCCGTCTTCTTGCAGGTCTTTGCCGAAAAAGCGCACCTGGCCAGGGAACAGGCCGATGCAGTCGACGCCGGTGTTTTCCTCACTGTGTTCGAGCAGCGCCTGCATACCGACGCAGATGCCAAGGAACGGGCGGTCCTGGCTGACTTCGCGCACCAGGCTGTCGAAGCCAAGGCGGCGGATCTCGGCCATGCAGTCGCGAATCGCGCCCACGCCCGGGAACACCACACGGTCGGCCTCGCGGATCACTGAGGCATCGCTGGTAACCAGCACTTTACCGGCACCTACGTGCTCAAGCGCCTTGGCCACCGAGTGCAGGTTACCCATGCCATAGTCGATTACGGCTACCGTTTGCATTTACAGGCACCCTTTGGTGGAAGGCATCTGCCCGGCCATACGCTCGTCGAGAGTGATGGCCATGCGCAGGGCGCGGCCGAAAGCCTTGAATACGGTTTCGATCTGGTGGTGGGTGTTATGACCACGCAGGTTATCGATGTGCAGGGTTACCAGGGCATGGTTGACGAAGCCCTGGAAAAACTCCTGGAACAGGTCGACATCGAAGCCACCAACGCTGGCACGGGTATACGGCACGTGCATCTGCAGGCCTGGGCGGCCAGAGAAGTCGATGACCACGCGTGACAGCGCTTCGTCCAGCGGCACGTAGGCGTGGCCGTAGCGGAAGATACCTTTCTTGTCACCGATGGCTTGGGCGAATGCCATGCCCAGGGTGATGCCGACGTCTTCGACGGTATGGTGATCGTCGATATGCGTGTCACCCTTGCACTCGATATCCAGATCGATCAGCCCATGGCGGGCGATCTGGTCAAGCATGTGTTCAAGGAAGGGCACACCGATATCGAATCGGGCCTTGCCACTGCCATCGAGGTTGATCGAGCACTTGACCTGGGTTTCCAGGGTATTGCGCTCGACGGAAGCCTTACGTTCAACCATCACCAGCTCCGCAAAATCATTGGGCGAAAAGGGTTTCATTATAGGCCCAGAACGCGCCAGCTTGAAACGCGGATGACATATGGCAAAGCCAGGATCTACACGGACTGAATACCGCTACAGGTCTATACAACCACAACGGCCCGCTCCTGCATCTGCGAAAGGGGCGCAACGCGCCCCCTGCTGATCAATGGAACAGCACAGCGGTCTTCTGCAAGGTCACCCAGACACCCCAGGCCAACGGCACAACCACCACCGCCCAGGCCAGCAGCACCAGTGGCAGGCTGCCTGGCGCCGCTTTCCACTCCAGCGACCGCGCCCCATCGGCGCCCTTGTCATGGCTCAACGCGCGCTCGGCCGCCAGTTCGGCATCACTCATGAAGTGCTTGTCGGCCACCGGACGCACCAGCATGTTGCAGATAAAGCCCAGCACCAGCAGACCCGCGAGGATGTACAAGGTCATGTCATAAGCCGCCGCCCGCTCCACGCCCGCCGCCAGTTGATACTCGCGCAGGTAGGTGATCAGCACCGGCCCCAGCACCCCGGCTGCCGCCCAAGCGGTCAGCAGGCGGCCATGAATGGCACCCACCATCTGCGTGCCGAACAGGTCGGCCAGGTAGGCCGGCACCGTTGCAAAGCCACCGCCATACATCGACAGAATGATGCAGAACGCGGCCACGAAAAGTGCCACGTTGCCCAGGTGCCCCATGTTCGGTACCAGGCTGTACAAGCCCACACCCAAAGCGAAGAAGGCAAAGTAGGTGTTCTTGCGGCCGATGTAGTCGGAGAACGATGCCCAGAAGAACCGGCCGCCAATGTTGAACAGGCTCAGCAGGCCGGTAAAGCCGGCGGCGATCGCGGCAATTTGCGCCAACTGCGCAGTGCTCAGCTGGCTGAAGGTCAGTTCGTTGCCCAGTAATTTACCGGCGAACACTTCCTGCAGCAGCGGCGAAGCCATACCGATAATGCCGATGCCCGCCGACACGTTCAGGCACAGCACCAGCCAGATCAGCGCGAACTGCGGGGTCTTCCAGGCCACACTGACGTGCACGTGACGGTCGGTGACCATGGCGTTACTGGCATTCTTCAACGGCGCAGCCCAGCCTTCAGGCTTCCAGCCGGTCGGTGGTACGCGATACGCCAAGGCGCCAGCGGTCATGAACACGAAGTAGATCGCCGCCATGGCGACAAAGCTCTGCCATACCCCAACTTCGTGCTCATTGCCAAAATGCCCCATAAGCGCGGTGGCCAGCGGTGCCCCTACCATGGCCCCGCCGCCAAAGCCCATGATCGCCATACCGGTGGCCATGCCGCGTTTGTCCGGGAACCACTTGATCAAGGTCGACACCGGCGAGATGTAGCCCAGGCCCAGGCCGATACCGCCGATCACGCCGGAGCCAAGCCACATCAGCCACAGCTGATGGGTTTTCACACCTATCGCCGAAAGCAGCATGCCACCGCACCAGCACAACGCCGACACCAGGCCAGCCTTGCGCGGGCCGGCGTGCTCCAGCCAGCCGCCCAGCACCGCCGCCGAGCAGCCGAGGAATACGAAGAACAGGGTGTAGATCCAGCTCAGCATCGAGATTGGCCAGTCGCATTCGGCGCTGAACATTCGGGCCATGAAGCCCATGTCTGCTGCACAGGCGACGGGGGCGGTGATCCCAAGGGCTTGCGACAAAGGCAGCCAGAATACCGAGAAGCCGTAGGCCATACCGATGCACAGGTGAATAGCCAGGGCGGCTGGCGGAACCAGCCAGCGGTTGAAGCCTGGGCGGGCGATTATGCGTTCCTTCGACAGGAAACCTGGCGCACTGGCCGAGGTTCCCGTCGCGACAGTACTGGTCATGGATCTGATCCTTGTTATTGGGAAGGTGCTCGCGAAGCGGCGCAAGGGTAGCAGCATCAAGCAGGATGAAAGCAATCTGCCATCTTTCAATTCTGCCCGACTGAAACGGTCATGGTTCCGGCACAAGCTCAATATTAAGCTGTCGAAAGCCGTACCATCTGATACAGGCGTAGGAATTTCCTACATCTCTAGTCGTACAAGCAGGGGGAACCGCTACAGCGTTATACTCTGCCGCCTGAACTCACTAACGGACTAAAAGGACTCGCCCATGAAAGCGTTCGGCAAAATCCTGGGACTGGGGCTTCTCGGGTTACTGCTGATCATCGTGGCGCTGGGCTTCGCCCTGACCCACCTCTTTGATCCCAACGACTACAAAGACGAGATTCGCCAGTTGGCACGCGACAAGGCTCACATCGAACTGACCCTCAACGGTGACATCGGCTGGAGCCTGTTCCCGTGGCTGGGCCTGGAGCTGCACGAAGCCAGCATCGCTACCTTGAACAAACCCAAGGAGCCGTTCGCCGATCTGCAGATGCTTGGCCTTTCAGTCCGTGTGCTGCCGCTGCTGCGTCGCGAAGTACAAATGAGCGACGTACGTGTCGAAGGCCTGAACCTGACCCTGACGCGCGACGAACAGGGCCATGGCAACTGGGAGGACATCGGCAAGCCGCTGCCCGCGGAGAATGGCGCAAGTACCAATGCACCGGCACAGGCACCTGCCGAGCAGAAGCCTGCGACCGTCGACAGCAACGAGCGCGCCATCAAGCTGGACATCGACAGCCTGACCGTGAACAACGCCCGCGTGCAGTACACCGATGCCAGGACCGGTCACAGCTACAGCGCCGAAAGCATTCAGCTGAGCACCGGCCCGGTCCATGAAGGCGCAAACATCCCGCTCAAGGCCAGCGCCTTCATCAGCGCCAGCCAGCCGAACATCAAGGCCCGTACCGAACTGGCCGGCGAATTGCGCTTCGACCGCAAGCTCAAGCGCTACAACTTCGAAGACATGCGCCTGTCGGGCGAGACCTCGGGTGAGCCAACTGGCGGCAAGACCGTGACTTTCGCCGCCCAAGGCCAACTGCTGGTCGACCTGGCCGCCAATGTCGCCACGTGGAACGGCCTGAAAGTTTCGGCCAACCAACTGCGCGCCCTCGGTGAGCTGAACCTGCGTGATCTGGACAAGGCACCCCAGCTGAGCGGCGGCCTGTCCATCGCCCAGTTCAACCTGCGCACCTTCCTTGAAAGCATCGGCCGCCCGCTGCCGGCCACCAACGACCCGGCCGCCTTCGCCAAACTGGAACTGGTAACTCGCCTGAAGGGCACGCCTGACAGCCTGGCCCTGGAAGACCTGGCGGTGAAGCTGGACGACAGCACCTTCAGCGGCCGCGTGGCCGTCGAAGATTTCGCCAGACAGGCCCTGCGCCTGCAGCTTAAGGGCGACACCTTCGACGCCGACCGCTACCTGCCGGCCAAGAGCGAAGAGGCCAAGGGCGCCACCGCTGCGCGCCAGGCCGAGGTCAAGCAACAAGAGGCCAGCGCCGTAGCCAGTGCCGGCTCCACACCACTGCCCAGTGCCCCGACACAAGTGGCATGGAGCGACGACAAGCTGCTGCCGGTCGACCGTTTGCGCGCCCTCGATCTGCAGGCCGACCTGGCCTTCGGCTCGTTGACCCTGGATAAGCTGCCGATCGAAAACGCCCAGCTAAAGGCCGTTGGCCAAGGCGGCCTGCTGACCCTGCAAACCCTGCGCGGAGAGCTGTACAACGGCACCTTCGAAGCCAAGGGCACGGTCGACGTGCGCCCTGCCGTGCCGCAGCTGGGTGTGAACACCAACATCCAGCGGGTGCCGGTGGAGCACTTCATCAAGGCCGAAGGCAAGGAACAGACGCCACCGGTCAAGGGCCTGCTGACCCTGACCAGTGATCTGACAGCCACCGGTAACAGCCAGAAGGCACTGGTCGACACCCTGAACGGCAGCGCAAACTTCGCCATCAACGATGGCGTGCTGGTCAATGCCAACCTGGAACAGCAACTGTGCCAGGCCATCGCCACGCTCAATCGCAAGACGCTGAGCAGCGAACCACGCGGCAAGGACACCCCGTTCCAGGAACTGCGCGGCAGCCTGGTCATACGCAATGGCGTCGCCAGCAACCCGGACCTCAAGGCGCGCATCCCGGGCCTGACCGTCAACGGCCATGGTGACCTCGACCTGCGCGTGCTGGGCATGGACTACAACATCGGCGTAATCGTCGAAGGCGACCAGCGTGCCATGCCAGACCCGGCCTGCCAGGTCAACGAACGTTATGTGGGTGTTGAAGTCCCCCTACGCTGCCGTGGCCCGCTGGAACTCGGCGCAAAGGCCTGCCGCCTGGACCAGAACGGCCTGGGCAAGGTTGCCGCCAAACTGGCCGGCAACCGCCTGAAAGACAAGATCGATGAAAAGCTTGATGAAAAACTTGGAGACAAAGTGAGCCCGGAACTGAAAGACGCGCTCAAGGGGCTGTTCAAGCGATGAGCCCCGAGCAGTTCTCCAGCGCTGTGCTGGACTGGTATGACGAGCACGGCCGGCACGACCTGCCCTGGCAACAGGGCATCACCCCGTACCGCGTGTGGGTGTCGGAAATCATGTTGCAGCAGACCCAGGTCAGCACCGTGCTCAACTACTTCGACCGCTTCATGCAAGCCCTGCCAACCGTGCAAGCCCTGGCCGAGGCACCGGAGGACGAAGTGCTGCACCTGTGGACGGGCCTGGGCTACTACACCCGCGCACGCAACCTGCAAAAGGCCGCCAAGGTCGTCGTCGAGCAACATGGCGGCGAATTCCCGCGCAGTGTCGAGCAGCTTACCGAGCTGCCCGGCATCGGCCGCTCCACTGCCGGCGCGATCGCCAGCATCAGCATGGGCATCCGCGCACCGATCCTCGACGGCAACGTCAAGCGCGTGCTGGCACGCTACACCGCCCAGGCGGGCTACCCAGGCGAACCCAAGGTTGCCAACCAGCTATGGGCCACTGCCGAGCGTTTCACCCCGCAACAACGCGCCAACCACTACACCCAGGCGATGATGGACATGGGCGCCACGCTGTGCACGCGCAGCAAGCCCAGCTGCCTGATCTGCCCGTTGCAGCGTGGCTGCGAAGCGCACCTGCACGGCGAAGAAACCCGCTACCCCGAGCCCAAACCGCGCAAGGCGCTGCCGCAACGGCGCACACTGATGCCTCTGCTGGCCAACCACGAAGGCGCCATCCTGCTTTACCGACGCCCTTCCAGCGGCCTGTGGGGTGGTTTGTGGAGCCTCCCGGAACTGGACGACATCACCCAGCTCGACGACCTGGCCTATCAGCACGGCCTGCGCCTGGCTGGCCGCCACGCCATGGACGGCCTGACCCATACCTTCAGCCACTTCCAGCTGGCGATCGAACCCTGGCTAGTACGCGTCGACCCGGTCGGCGAGCACGTGGCCGAGGCCGACTGGCTCTGGTATAACCTCGCCACCCCGCCGCGTCTGGGCCTCGCCGCCCCGGTGAAAAAACTGCTTGAACGCGCGACCGACGAACTGATTGCAGGAGACTCCCGATGACCCGCACCGTGATGTGCCGCAAGTACCAAGAAGAACTACCAGGCCTGGAACGCCCGCCCTACCCCGGCGCCAAGGGCCAGGACATCTTCGAACACATCTCGCAGAAAGCCTGGGCCGACTGGCAGAAGCACCAGACCATGCTGATCAACGAAAAACGCCTGAACATGATGAACGCCGAGGACCGCAAATTCCTCCAGGCCGAAATGGACAAGTTTTTCGCCGGCGAAGAATACGCCCAGGCCGAAGGCTACGTTCCACCGGCCGAATGACCCCAAAAATCGTAAGCGACGGAATTAATTTAAAATTTTTTCAAAAAGTCGTTGACGAGCGGTCCGGAAATCTATTTAATTCACCTCGTCGCCCAGATAGCTCAGTCGGTAGAGCAGAGGATTGAAAATCCTCGTGTCGGCGGTTCGACTCCGTCTCTGGGCACCACCTTCAAGCTTCTGGTGGTTGCAAAGTTACCCGAAGCGACAACAAGAAACCCGCCTAGTGCGGGTTTTTTGTTGTCTGTAATTTTTCTCATTGATCAGCATCAAATAGCCATTATTCGCTCACCTTCATAATCGAATACGGACATCCGTATCGACCAGCAAGGACCTCCATGAGCGAAGAATCACCCCTCCTGCTCCCCTCCCCCAGCGAATCCGCACTCACACCGATCCGCACCCGCCGCCCACGCCAGCGCAAGCCGGAGCCGACAATAACCAGCATCAGCCAGCAACCCGCAGCGCTGGAGGTTGCCACCGCCCCCAAGGGCAGCAACGAAGACAGCACCTCGGCGCGCCTGCCGGCCAACTACCCTTACCGTACCCGCCTGCGACGCCAGGACTACGATAAGGCCAAGCATGCGTTACAGATCGAGCTACTGAAGGTACAGAGCTGGGTGAAGGAAACCGGCCAGCGGGTGGTGATCCTGTTCGAAGGGCGCGATGCCGCAGGCAAGGGCGGCACCATCAAGCGCTTCATGGAGCACCTCAACCCACGCGGTGCGCGCATCGTCGCTCTGGAGAAGCCTTCCGAGCAGGAGAAAGGCCAGTGGTACTTCCAGCGCTACATCCAGCACCTGCCCACGGAGGGTGAAATGGTGTTCTTCGACCGTTCCTGGTACAACCGGGCCGGAGTCGAGAAGGTGATGGATTTTTGCACGCCACTGCAGTACCTGGAATTCATGCGTCAGACGCCAGACTTGGAGCGCATGCTGTGCAACAGTGGCATCCTGCTGTTCAAGTACTGGTTTTCGGTGAACCGCGAAGAGCAGCTGCGCCGTTTCATTTCGCGCCGGGACGACCCGCTCAAGCATTGGAAGCTGTCACCCATCGACATCAAGTCGCTAGACAAGTGGGAAGACTACACCTCGGCCAAGGAGGCGATGTTCTTCCATACCGATACAGCCGATGCGCCGTGGACGGTGATCAAGTCCGATGACAAGAAGCGGGCGCGGATCAACTGCATCCGGCATTTCCTGCATTCGCTGGACTACCCGGGTAAAGACCCTCGGGTGGCGTATGCACCCGACCCTCTGCTGGTAGGCCGAGCTTCACGCGGCTTCGAAGAAGATGAGACTCCGCAGCCAGCCACCTGAAGGCTCGGCATGCCTACCATCCCGCAGACCTCTCCACTGCAGCGCTCGGGAGCACTGCTTGGGTTTATCGGGCAATTGCGCTTCAATACGCGCACTTTCAGACACACCCAAGGATTTGCCCATGGCCACCCCTACCAAGCAACAGAAACGCGCCAAGCGCGCCGCCAGCAAGGCCAAGCAGAACCGCATGGTACGCAGCGGCCAAGCGGTCAAGGCCAGCGCCGGCGACAGCGCCAGCGTCGAGCAGGTGTACAACAAGGCCATGGAGTCGGGCAGCTACGACGCGATGTTCAACAAGATGAAGGAAGCCCAGGAAGGCGGCCTGGTGCCAATGATCTCGGTGTTCCTGGTGGACCCGCTACTCGCCCTCGTGCTCAAGGGGCACAAGGAAGAACACGCCACCGACTACATCGTGCTGGTGTTCAACGCCTACCGCAAATGGCTGGACGGCGCTGACGAAGAGACCACCATGGCCTGGCTGGAGAGTGATGAATTCCAGGAAGCCTATATCGCAGCTTCCGAACTCGTGGCCAAGCAGCAGCAACAGCAGAAGCAGTTTGGCTGACAGGCCTGTGGTGAACCTGTGAGAGCGGGCTTGCCCGCGAACGGGCCATCACAGGCGACAGAAAAGGCCGCACCCTTCACAGGGCGCGGCCTTTTCATTTAAGCCAGCGCGGATCAGCTGTCCAGCGCCACCCGCCCGGCAGCCTCGCGCTTGCGGTGAACCAGCAAGCCAGCCGCCACCACAGCAATACTCAGCAGCGCAGTCGCAATGATCTCTACACGGTGATCCTCACGCAGCGCCATGACTACCAGAATGGCAACGATGAAGGCAATGGTCGCCCAGGTCAGCCCCGGGAACAGCCACATCTTGAAGGTGATCTTTTCGCCACGGGCTTCACGCTGGGCGCGCATGCGCAGTTGCGACACGGCGATCACCAGATACACCAGCAGCGCAATGGCGCCAGAGCTGGCCAGCAGGAACTCAAATACCTGGGCCGGTGCCACGAAGTTGGCGAACACGCAGAGAAACGCCGCCGCAGTGGACAGCAGTACCGCCACGTGCGGGGTCGCCGCCTTGGTGGTGCGCTGGGCGATGGCCGGAGCGTCGCCACGCTTGCTCAGCGAGAACAACATGCGCGAAGAAGTGTATAGCGCCGAGTTCAGGCAGCTGGTTACTGCAACAAGCACGACGATGTCGACGATCAGCTTGGCGTTCGGCACACCGATACGGCTCAGCACGGTCTGGTAGGAGCCAGCCTCGGCCAAGGCCGGGTCGTTCCACGGCACCAGGGCCACGACCAGGAAGATCGACACCAGGTAGAACAGGCAGATACGCCAGATTACCGAGTTTGTGGCACGGCTGATCTGCTTGCCCGGGTCTTTCGACTCGGCAGCGGCGATGGTGACGATTTCAGTACCCATGAACGAGAACATGGTGGTCAGCATCGCGGCCAGCACTGCGCCCAGACCGTTGGGCATGAAGCCCTGGGTATCGAACAGGTGGCTGGCACCGCTCACCTGGCTATTCGGTACAAAGCCGAACAAAGCAGCACAGCCCACGGCGATGAAGCCGATGATCGCCAGCACTTTGAGCAAGGCAAACCAGAACTCGAACTCACCGTAGTTCTTTACGCTGCACAGGTTGGTAAGTGTCAGTGCCAGGGTAATGATGAGGGAGAACGCCCACAGATCAACTGCGGGGAACCAGGCATGCAGAATGGCCGCGGCCGCGTTGGCCTCCAGCGGAATCACCAGCACCCAGAACCACCAGTACAGCCAGCCAATGGTGAACCCGGCCCAGCGCCCGATGGCGCGGTCGGCATACGTAGAGAACGAACCGGTGTCAGGCGAGGCGACTGCCATTTCACCCAGCATACGCATCACCAGCACGACCAGCGTACCAGCGGCAGCGTAAGCCAGCAGCACGGCAGGGCCGGCAGCTGCGATGGCGTGGCCGGAGCCTACGAACAGGCCGGCACCGATGACGCCAGCGATGGACAGCATGGTTACATGCCGTTGTTTGAGCCCCTGAGCGAGGTCATTGGAATTGTTACCGCTCATTGAAACTACCTTTGTAAGGAGTGGACCACGCCGACTGCGGATACAGAGCGCGCCAGGGGTTGACCTAGGCGTCGCTGCAATCGGCGGTTTCCTACTGGCAATAAGCGCGCCAGGTGCTGAATACATTCATCAGAAAACTCTGCAGGCCTTTTAGGATGCGGCCCGGAGGGCTTTCGGCCATTCCTTGACCGAAAGGGCACCAAATAGGCGGATTACTGAAATACCCACTTACAAATGCACCAAAGGTGCTCCTCGGTAACACCTTTGCACCACTGCAATGCCGAGAAGTGCAACCCATGGGTACAACCTTATGACCCCAACGAAGCATTCGCGGGGTAACCCGCTCCCACAGGTAAAAGGTAGGGTTTACCCCTCCAATGGGCCAAAACAGCTTCCATGAGCCGGCCAAAGCTGGCACCATCGCGCCTTTTTTCATCAAGGCTCTGGTGCTGGGCGACACCTTCGCGGACATCTGCGCGACGTTACGCTGTAGCGATGCGACAAACTGCCCCACCAGCGCCCCCAGTCCCCGGCGACCCTGTTGGCCGTCATAATGCCGCTATGCTAGCTTGGCGCACGCCAGGAAGGCCGCCAACAGCTGGGAACGCACCCGAACACATGAGGACCGCACATGGCTCAGGCCACGCCCGCGCTGGAAATCCGCAATTTGCACAAACGCTACGGCGAGCAGGAAATTCTCAAGGGCATTTCGCTGACCGCTCGCGACGGTGACGTGATCTCCATCCTGGGGTCGTCCGGCTCCGGCAAGTCCACCCTGCTGCGCTGCATCAACCTGCTCGAGAACCCGCACCAAGGCGAAATCCTGGTCGCCGGTGAAGCCCTCAAGCTCAAGGCCGCCAAGAATGGCGACCTGATTGCAGCCGACAACCGCCAGATCAATCGCCTGCGCAGTGAAATCGGCTTTGTCTTCCAGAATTTCAACCTGTGGCCACACATGTCGATCCTCGACAACATCATCGAGGCGCCACGCCGCGTGCTCGGCCAAAGCAAGGCCGAGGCCATCGAAGCCGCCGAAGCGCTGCTGAACAAGGTCGGCATCTACGACAAACGCCACAGCTACCCCGCCCAGCTTTCCGGTGGCCAGCAACAGCGCGCCGCCATTGCCCGTACCCTGGCCATGAAGCCTAAAGTGATCCTGTTCGACGAGCCCACTTCGGCCCTCGATCCGGAAATGGTCCAGGAAGTGCTTAACGTTATCCGCGCATTGGCCGAAGAAGGCCGTACCATGCTGCTGGTGACGCACGAGATGAGCTTTGCCCGCCATGTGTCCAGTGAAGTCGTCTTCCTGCACCAGGGCCTGGTCGAAGAGCAGGGATCGCCGCAGCAGGTCTTCGAAAACCCGACCTCGGCGCGTTGCAAGCAATTCATGTCCAGCCACCGCTAACGGAGCAATACATGCACACCTACAAGAAGTTTCTCCTGGCAGCTGCTGCCACGCTGGTGATGTCGGCAAACGCCATGGCCGCAGAAAAACTGCGCATGGGCATCGAAGCCGCCTACCCACCGTTCAACAACAAGGATGCCAGCGGTAACGTGGTTGGCTTCGACAAAGACATCGGCGACGCCCTGTGCGCCAAGATGAAAGTCGAGTGCTCGGTCGTTACCTCCGACTGGGACGGCATCATCCCGGCCCTTAACGCCAAGAAGTTCGACTTCCTGGTGTCGTCGCTGTCGATCACCGACGAGCGCAAGCAGGCTGTGGACTTCACCGATCCGTACTACTCCAACAAGCTGCAGTTCATCGCGCCGAAAAACGTCGACTTCAAGACCGACAAAGCGTCGCTGAAGGGCAAGGTCATCGGCACCCAGCGCGCCACCCTGGCCGGCACCTACCTTGAAGACAACTACCCGGATGTCGATATCAAACTCTACGACACCCAGGAAAACGCCTACCTCGACCTGGTCTCCGGTCGTATCGACGGCATCCTGGCCGACAAGTACGTGCAGTACGAGTGGCTGAAAAGCAAAGACGGCTCGAACTTCGAGTTCAAGGGTGAGCCGGTGATGGACAGCGACAAGATCGGCATTGCCGTGCGCAAAGGTGACACCAAGCTGCGCGACGACCTGAACAAAGCCCTGGCAGAAATCAAAGCCGACGGTACGTACAAGAAAATCAACGACAAGTACTTCCCGTTCAGCATCGAATGATCCGCCCTGACCGGCGCGCCCTTGCGGCGCGCCAGTCCCTAAAATGACCTGCCCATGAATATCGACCTGCACGGATTCGGTCCGGCCATGATGGCCGGCACCCTGATGACCGTAAAACTGGCGCTTTGCGCCTTGCTGCTGGGGCTGGTCCTGGGCCTGCTCGGCGCCCTGGCCAAGACCTCTCCGCTCAAGCCGCTGCAATGGCTTGGCGGCTTCTACTCGACCCTGGTTCGCGGCGTGCCCGAACTGCTGTGGGTGCTGCTTATCTATTTCGGTACCGTCGGGCTCATGAGCAGCCTCGGCGAAGCCCTGAACATGCCCGGCCTTGAGCTCAGCGCCTTTGCCGCGGGCGTGATCGCCCTGGGCCTGTGCTTTGGTGCCTACGCCACCGAAGTGTTCCGTGGCGCCATCCTGGCGATCCCCAAAGGCCACCGTGAAGCTGGCCTGGCGCTGGGCCTGTCCAAGGGCCGCATCCTCTCGCGGATCATCCTGCCGCAGATGTGGCGCATCGCCCTGCCCGGCCTTGGCAACCTGTTCATGATCCTGATGAAGGACACCGCCCTGGTGTCGGTAATCGGCCTGGAAGAAATCATGCGCCACGCACAAATCGGCGTGACCGTGACCAAAGAGCCGTTCACCTTCTACATGGTTGCAGCCTGCATCTACCTGGGCCTGACCGTCATTGCCATGACCGGTATGCATTTCATGGAAAAACGCGCCGCTCGCGGCTTTGCGAGGGCTGAATAATGAATTGGGAAGTCATCTTCAAATGGCTGCCACGCCTGGCCGAGGGTGCGGTCCTGACCCTGGAACTGGTGGCCATTGCCGTGGTTGCCGGGTTGATCCTGGCCATCCCGCTGGGCATCGCCCGTTCCTCGCGCCACTGGTACGTGCGCGCCGTGCCGTTCAGCTACATCTTCTTCTTCCGCGGCACGCCACTGCTGGTGCAACTGTTCCTGGTCTATTATGGCCTGGCGCAATTCGATGCGGTTCGTTCCAGCTCACTGTGGCCATACCTGCGCGATCCGTTCTGGTGCACGGTGCTGACCATGACCCTGCACACCGCCGCCTACATTGCCGAGATCCTGCGCGGCGCACTGCAGTCGATCCCCAAAGGTGAGATCGAGGCGGCGCGGGCGCTGGGCATGTCGCGGGGCAAGGCGCTGTTCTACATCATGCTGCCACGCGCCGCACGCATCGGCCTGCCGGCGTACAGCAACGAAGTGATCCTGATGCTCAAGGCCAGTGCCCTGGCCAGTACCGTGACCCTGCTGGAGCTGACCGGCATGGCCCGTACCATCATTGCCCGCACCTACCTGCCGGTGGAAATCTTCTTCGCTGCAGGCGTGTTCTACCTGGTGATCTCGTTCATGCTGGTGCAAGGCTTCAAGCTGCTGGAGCGCTGGTTGCGCGTGGATGCGTGCCAAGGGCGCTGACATCTCCTGGCCTTCTTCGCGGGCACGCCCGCTCCCACAAGTACTGCACAGTGCTTAGCCTGTGCACTATACCTGTGGGAGCGGGCGCGCCCGCGAAGAGGCCCCGAAAACCAACACATGTCTACCCATGCCCAACCACCTCCACAGCCACCACCTAAGCACCCGCTTCCAGGCCCTCGACCAGTTCCTGATCGAGCACCAACGGCTGTGGAAACCCCGCCCCTTCACCACCCTGCAACTGGCCTGGGAAACCACCCACCCAGCGCTTGCCGCCCACCTGCGCCAATGTTCACTGGCAGACGCCGAAGCCGACAGCGCCACTGACCGCTTGCCTGCCCCATTCCCGCAACTGGCCGAGCAAGCCCGACAGCTCGTTACGCTCGGCAGCCTTCCGCAAACCGACCTGCCACCTGCCGCCCACCGCCTGGACGTCGCCGTCCCCGGCCGCAAATGGCAGCAGATCGAAGCCTTCGCCAGCCACCTGGCATTCCGTGCCCGGCCCCACCACTGGCTGGACTGGTGCTCTGGCAAAGGCCACCTCGGCCGCCGCCTGCTACAACCCGGCCAGCAGTTGACCTGCCTGGAGTACGACGCAGAACTGGTCACCGCAGGCCAGGCCCTGAGCACGCACCATCACCTACCGGCACAGCACGTACACCAGGACGTGATGGCCACAGACAGCGCTCGCCACCTGGCTGACGATAAAAGCGTGGTTGCCCTGCATGCCTGTGGCGATTTGCATGTACGCCTGATGCAACTGGCCAGCCAGCAAGGTTGCCGGCAACTGGCCGTAGCCCCCTGCTGCTACAACCGCATCGCCGTGCAGCAATACCAGGCGTTATCCACAGCCGCGCAGGCGTCGAGCCTGCAGCTGTCGCTGGACGACCTGGGCCTGCCCTTGAGCGAAACCGTCACTGCCGGCGCCCGCGTGCGGCGCCAGCGCGACACCTCGATGGCCCGGCGCCTGGGCTTCGACCTGCTGCAACGCCAGCAGCGCCAGACCGATGAATACCTGCCGACGCCTTCCCTGCCGGTGGCCTGGCTGGAGAAGCCCTTCGAACAATACTGCCGTGACTTGGCTGAACTGAAGCAATTGCCAGTGAGCGGCAACCCGGACTGGGCAATGCTGGAAGCTGCGGGCTGGCAACGCCTGGCCGAGGTTCGGAACCTGGAGCGCGTACGCAACCTGTTCCGTCGGCCACTGGAGCTGTGGCTGGTACTCGATCGCGCCCTGTTCCTCGAAGAACAAGGCTATGACGTGCGCCTGGGCCTGTTCTGCGATTACCCACTGACCCCGCGCAACCTGCTCATTCTCGCGGAACGCGACGGTTAGCCGCAGCACAACCTGTGGATAAGTCTGTGAACAAGCTTGTGATTACCTGTTGGATCCAAGCGCTATTTCAAGCGCTTGGCTTATTCCTGCTTGCAGCTGCAACCCAGTAAAAACAGGCGTTTGCGCAAAGACCAGCGGCGTAGCGATCCGGCATGCCTTTCGCTCCGGCCCCTGATGCCACTTGTGCATAAAGATTTCTTGTGGTTAGCGCAAGCGCTGTTTGCACGGTCGCTTGTGGGAGCGGCCCTTGCGTCGCTAAAGGGATGCAAAGCAGCCCCGGCGGTCTGACTTTTTCAATTCGCCTTACCCTTGGCGATCTCGATATCGTTCATCAGCGCCTTGGCCATGTCGCACAGGTAATCGGCTGCACCCAGGAATTTATGGTCGTCCTCCATATCCCCCTCGCGCACCAGGTGCTTGATGTAGCCCATCAGGATCGAGACATGCTCGTAGGCAGCATCGATGGGGACGCCGGGCTCTACGCGCAGCAGATTGAGGGACGGGTTACCGGCTGCGAGGAAGGTTTCCACGCCTGCGGTTGTGATTGGTTTGGGGCTGTTGGGATCAGAATCGATCGTTTTCACTTTTCAAACTCCCTAGTTCAAAAGGAGTTGCCGTGTTCATTCTTTCTCACGGAACAAAGGCGGCAACCGTGCACGAGGTGAGAAACCGAGTGAACGTAGGAAGCTCGGCCAGACCAAGGTCTGCCCGCGCACAGTCGCCATTACGCAGCCGATACGTTCAAAGTCGGGTTCTCACACCCGGTCGCCAGAGCGACCCGAAAACGGTATCCGTGAGCCACTTCCCCGACAACAGCGTTACTTCGGCGGCGCGCGTAGGATACTTCCGAAGCATCCAAACCCTGAAGCTTTTAACCCCATGGTTCAGAATTGCCTTACACAGATAACCCGGCTTACCCGGCCCCCTGTAGGAGCGGGTTCACCCGCGAAGAGGCCATGCCAGGCAACACAAGGCTAATGCTCCACCGCCGCAACGGTGTATCATCCACCCCCCAAATCATTAAAAAGTGACGTCGCGCGCTGCCCGCCAGCCCCGCGGCCTTCTGGCGTTGCGCCAGAACCGACAATGGACCAACGGACCTGACCATCGTGACCCGAGCCAAACTCCTCGCCCTGTTGACCTTCGCCCTGACCGGCTGTGCCGGCGGCACCTCGCCCAACCCCAGCAGCAACCTGGACTGGAACCACCCCGGCATGCAACTGGGCGGCGACAACGGCCTGCCCCTGCGCACCGAAAGCCCCTGCCGCAAGCGCGGCTGCGACAACGACAAGCTGTTCTTCAACCCGGGCAAAAGCGAGCCTAGCGTCACCACCATGCACCGCGGCTGGTAGGAAAATTCTTCTTTTGGGCCGGTGACTTAGGTCTTTTGCGAACATTCGCAAGGAAGTGGTTTACAGGCGCCAAACGATCGCTATAATGACGCCCCATTGCCGGTATAGCTCAGATGGTAGAGCAACTGACTTGTAATCAGTAGGTCCCGGGTTCGATTCCTGGTGCCGGCACCATTCAAGGTTCCACAGAAAGCTTTCAAAATCTCTGGAACCCCCGAAAAACCCGCCTTCTGGCGGGTTTTTTCGTTTTAGCGTTCCGTCGGATTCCGAGGGTAGCCAGCGCTAATAAGGGTAGTTTTAAGGATAGAGGTCCGTTTCGATATCGGAGACTACCCTTATGGCCCGCACCACTGCCCCGCTTACCGACACCGCCTGTCGCACGGCAAAGCCCAGAGAGCGCGAGTACAAGCTCTTCGACGGCGATGGTCTTTACCTGCTTGTGCAACCCAACGGCCGCAAAGGCTGGCGACTCAGGTACGTGAAACCCGATGGCCGCGAAGGCCTGACCGCTCTTGGCAGCTATCCGGTGGTCGGGCTGGGCGACGCACGCCGCAAGCGCTTCGAGATCAAGCAGCAGCTCGCCAACGGCATAGATCCCATCCAGTACAAGCAACAAACCAAGACCCAGACCGTGATCAACGGCCGCACCTTCGAAAGCGTTGCGCTCGACTGGTATGCGAGCATGGTGCCGAAGTGGGCGCCCGGCCACGCCAAGACTGTGCTCAGCCGATTGAAGACTCACGTATTCCCTTTGCTTGGTGCCAGGGCAATCTTTGAGTTGGACACCCACGACCTCATGCAGCCACTGGAAGCCGTGACGAAGCGCGGCACCATCGACGTGGCGCTCAGAATCAAGAACTACCTGCAAAGCATCATGCGCGAAGCCAAACGGCTGCGGCTGATCACGACGAACCCAGCCCACGACCTCGATGGCTCAATCAGAGCACCACGGGTTACACATCGACCCGCACTACCCTTATCGCGGCTGCCAGAGCTACAAGCACGCATCGACGACTACAAAGGTCGGCCACTCACACGCCTTACCGTAATGCTGTCGCTGCACGTGTTCGTACGCTCCAGTGAGCTGCGCTTCGCCCGCTGGAACGAGTTCGACCTCAATCGCGGCATCTGGGAAATCCCCGACACCCGCCCGGCGCTCGACGGCGTACCGTTTTCCACAAGGGGTACGAAGATGGCCGGAGACATTCACGTTGTACCCTTATCGCCGCAAGCCGTGGCCTTGCTTGAGCAGATCCACGCGATCACCGGCAAGTTCGACCTGGTGTTCGCGGGGGATGCCAAACCGTGGAAACCGATGTCCGAGAACACGGTGAACGCGGCGCTCAGGACGATGGGTTACGACACCAAGGTGGATATCTGCGGCCACGGGTTCCGCGCCATGGCGTGCAGTGCGCTGGTCGAGTCTGGCCTATGGTCGGAGACGGCTATCGAACGGCAGATGAGCCACAAGGAACGCAACAACGTGCGCGCCGCCTATACCCACAAGGCCGAGTTCCTCGAAGAACGCCGGATGATCATGACCTGGTGGAGCCGGTTTTTGGAGGCGAACCGCGAGGACCATGTGACGCCGCATGAGTTTGCCAAGCAGACGGGCGAGAACGTCACGCGCCTTCGCAGTGCCAAGAGGACCGAGTAGCCCGCCGCACCACCACCTCAACTCGCTGTGAAGTTACCCACAACACCGCATGAAGCTCCTCCGCGCGGGTCCTTTCAAACGGGGCTGCAAAGCCGCCCCGTTTGAAAGGACCATACCTAAGAAAAAAACTGCTGGCACAGCTTACGTCTGTGGAAAACCACTGATGTCCACCGGGGGATAGTTTTATCCACAGGCGCTAAATCCCTGATATCGCGCTGCTTGACGAATATTGTCCACAAGCGTAGACCGGGAGTCGCAAGAGCTGTCGATGACAGCACCCCAGGTGACCCGAACCTTAAAGGTCACGCCGCTCCCGCGGTGGTTCACCCGCAAGTACGATTCGCGTCCGGCAGCTCGTACGGTCACTACCCATGTGATGGATGCCAACTCAATATCGTTGCCCCTGCGGCAACCACCCTACCCATCTGCTCAGCAGCAACCTATCCGCTTGGCCATTTCGCGTGCGCCAACCTACGCCCGTCTCTTTCTCCTGGAAAGAGACGGGCGCGTCTAACACTGCTGCAGCCCTCATCGCTCTTGGCTTTGCGGCAACTGCTCTCATGACAATCGGCGTGACAAACGCCGATGTCACCAGCAACAGCGCTGTAGATGATGGTGCCGCAGGCCAAGGAATGGGCTGCACCTGACTGACAGTCAGGCATGCCCCGGTCATCGCATTGCTGTGTTCACCCGACTCAGGATCTCGCGGCACTGGTCTCGTCAGCCAATGCAGCCTCTACCCGCCCACCGGTAACGGTGCTCAGGAGGCCAGATCATGAGATGCCCTTGCTCCCGGTCGTAAGGAGCCGCCAGTTCCGCGTAGTGGACATTCCCCACAGGTCGCAGGGGCCTTGATCCCTGATAACACTCAACATTCTTGGCGGGATGACGTGGGGCGAGGATCGGAGAACGGTAGATGAGGTGATCGACATGGCATTGGTAGGTAGACGCGATGGCCGCAATTTCGGTTACGGCAGGCAACTGAGCTACGCAGGGCCGCAGGCGCTGAAAGACATGTTTGGCGGAGGCCACTACGGCACGGTCAGAGCGCACTGCGATCGGTGGCAGGCATTCGTGAAGTGGTGCCGCTCCGAACAGGGGCCCGGCATCAATGATGCGCGGCAGATTGATCGCAAAGTGTTGGCCGACTATGCGGCGTATCTGCGTGAAGTGGTTAGGCGCGGTGACCTCGCCGTCAGCACCGCACAAAACCGGCTATCCAGCGTTAACAGGACCATGGCGGCGCTTCGCGGTGATCAGTACGTGAAAGTGCCAAGTCCGAGCAAGGCGCTGGGTATGCAGCGCACCGGGGTTCGACAGTCTGTGCCACAGGGCCAGGACCGCAACCAGGTTATGCAGATCGTCGATGCACTTTGCCGCCAACATCAGCAACGCGCCGCCGCGATCGTTCTGCTAGCGCGAGCCACCGGTATGCGCTTGCGTGAGGCCATTTTGGCTGACCTGCCACGGCTAAGGCGCGAGGCTAACGAGCTAGGCAGGATTAACATTCAGGATGGTACTAAAGGCGGCCGCGCTGGCGCCTCGGCGCCACGTTGGATTGCGATGGATGACCATATTCGAGATGCACTTAAATTTGCAGCACAGGTGTCACCTGTGGGTAGCCGCAACCTGATTGCTCCACACGAAAGCTACCTGAGTCTTCAGCAAGAGATGATCCGACCAGCACGAGACATCTGAATCGCCCCTGGTTTCGTAGACACCTCCAAGCCTCATAATGAGGCCCAAATAGGAGGTGCCATGAGTCGTCAGCGTTACCCCGAAGAGTTCAAGATCGAAGCGGTCAAGCAAGTGACCGAGAAAGGCAAACCCGTCGCCGATGTCGCCCAGCGCCTGGGCATGTCCGTACATAGCCTTTACGCCTGGATCAAGGTCTACACCAAGCCCCAAGAGCAGCGTCAGCAAGACGACGATCAGCAGGCCGAATTGCGCAAGCTACGCGCTGAACTCAAGCGCGTGACTGAAGAGCGAGACATCTTAAAAAAGGCCGCCGCGTACTTTGCCAAGGAGTGCGGCTGAAGTACGCCTTCATCAAGAAGCACTCGACTGATTACCCGGTGCGGCGCCTTTGCCAAACCCTCAAGGTGCACCCCAGCGGCTACTACGCCTGGCTGGCCGAGCCTCAATCTGCCCGAGCAAAAGAAGATCAACGTCTGCTTGGCTTGATCAAGCACGCTTGGCTAGAAAGCGGAGGTGTATACGGCTACCGCAAAATTCACGATGACCTACGTGAGCTGGGAGAGGAATGCGGACGAAATCGAGTCGGGCGCTTGATGCAGGCGGAGGGGCTGCGTTCGCAAACGGGCTATCGGCGGCGTCCAGGGTTTTACGGTGGAAAACCAACAGTGGCCTCGCCCAACCACCTCGCGCGGCAGTTCAAGGTCAGTGAGCCGAACAAGGTCTGGGTGACAGATATCACTTACATCCGCACCTATGAAGGATGGCTCTATCTAGCGGTAGTGCTGGATCTGTTCTCACGCCAAGTAATTGGTTGGTCAATGAAGCCAAGGATGTGCAGCGACCTGGCTATCGACGCAATGTTGATGGCTGTGTGGCGACGCAAGCCACAGCAGCAAGTGATGATTCACTCAGATCAAGGTAGTCAGTTCAGTAGCTCAGATTGGCAAAGCTTCTTGAAGGCTAACAATGTAATCAGCAGCATGAGTCGGCGGGGAAACTGCCACGACAATGCCGTAGCCGAGAGCTTTTTCCAACTTTTGAAGCGGGAGCGCATCCGACGAAAGATCTACACAACCCGTGAAGAAGCCCGAAGTGATATTTTCGATTACATCGAAATGTTCTATAACCCTAAACGCCGACACAGCAGTGCTATGCAGCTGTCTCCAATAGAGTATGAGAAACGCTATTTCCTGAGCTTGGAGAGTGTCTAGGAAACCAGGGGCGATTCACTCCATTTGACGCACCGGGATTATCTCCAATACCGCACTGCCAGGAAAACATATGGTATAAATTAATCAGATTGCACAACATACAAACAAGCAATAAAAACTATAACAGGAGAGCCCGACTTGCTAGCGAGATACTTCTGAACCTGCAAGAAATATCGGTAAGCATAAACGAAAGCCTCAATGCTCGGGCACTGCTAAAAGCCTCTAACAAAATCATTATTAGCGAGCCCGACATCATTGGGTACATCCAATCGCTATCTCAAGCTTTCTGCTCAGCTTTAAACATATCGATAGTAAATCACAGGGAGCTTTGCGAGCAATATGAATCTTTGTTAAAGTCGACTGAAAAACGTATAAATAAAGATGGCATAGACAGAGACCCAAGTAATATTTCTAAATACTTCAACGAATCGACAGGTATCAAAATAACCACATGCCATTCGACTAAGGGTGACGAATACGAAGTTGTTATCTGCGTTGGCCTATTAGAAGGCAAAGTACCTCACTGGGATGAAATAATAAACAAAAGCTCAAGCTACTCCGCTTACATGGCGAGACGACTGCTGTACGTGATATCTTCGCGAGCCAAGTCTGCTCTGTATTTATTCTCAGAAAAAGGGATATACACCGCGACAAGAAATGAGTACATTCCTACGAAACAGTTAAGTATCGCTGCATCGAAACTCAATTTATAGACAAGCAAAATAAGCCTGTACAGCCAACTACAGCTCTCAATTTTTTGTGTGCTTGAAATAAGCCACTTCAGGCACAACAAAAACAATAATCAAGATATCGCTAGAAAATTCGCAAACTAGCAGTCTACCTAAAGGAGACATAGCTTAATTTGGCAATAAAGGGTAGTTTAAGAGATAGAGAAAAAACTCTTAGGGATAAACTCCATAAGAATCAGAAAATTATGACTGAGTTCGACTCCTGGTGCCGCACCATACGCAGTATCAAGAAAGGCTCACCGAAAGGTGGGCCTTTTTTGTTTCCCCCCCCGCAGCCCCCAATCCCCTGCCTTACAGATGCCCTGAAGCCACCGCGATCGGTGTAGGAGCTGGCTTGCCTGCGATGGGCTGCGCAGCAGCCCCCCAAGCAGATGCAATTCTCTGATCACAGCCCAGCTCAAAAACAGACACACCCTCCAACACAAACGCTTTGACTCGCCAACCAATCCCCACTACGACTTATCGCAAATTTTAGATATTTCTGCCGAGGCAAGCCGATGGCGCTTCAATTCCACGAAAGCCCTTTCCACGCCACCCACGACGCAGATACCGCCAGCAAAATGGCCTTGAAAATGGACTTGTCCATTTTCATCACTGACTGCATCAAAAAAATGGGCCTCAAACAGCATGATGCCGCAGCCAAGCTGAACGTCACCCAATCCCGCATATCCGAACTTGCAAATGGCAAGATCGAGAAATTCACCTTGGACGCCATGATGGACATGCTGGACAAGCTCGGCTTTCGCACAACCCTGACCCTGCCCTCGAACGATGCCGGTTCACCGCCCCAGATCGTGATCACCCAAACGCCTGGCAGCTAAACCCTGTATCCCATTTTTCTCAGTTCTTGCTTCAACTCCTTCATCCGCTGTTCGGCGACCTGCATCGCGTGCCGGTCGGACCTGTTGGTCGTTTTTACGAACGAATGCAACACGACGACCATGTCTGCAAATTTGGCCACATACACACATCGGAATGCAGGGCTGCCGTTGATGATGAGCTCAATCGCACCCGCCCCTACCGACTCGGTCAACGACTTGATCGGCCGCTCTGGGTCCTGGCCATACTGGATGCGTCGCAGCCACGGCGAGATGCAGTATTGGTGAAGGCATGGATGCCAAGAGGAGCGAATCTAGCGCAGTGGCTTGCAGTTGGCGGAATTAGAAATGTTTCGCGGTATACCCTGAAATATCGTGTTTCTCTCGCCCGCTGAAATCAGTTCGACCTCATTTGGGGCCGGCTACATTCACGTTGTACCCCGCCGCATGCAGTGGCCTTGCTTGGGCAGATCTACGCGATCACTGGCAAATTCGACTTGGTGTTCGCGGGGGTTGCCGCACTCAGGACGATGGCTACGACACCAAGGCGGACATCTGCGGCCACGGGTTCCGAGCCATGGCATGCAGTGCGCTGGTCGACCCTGGGTTGTGGTCGGAGACGGCTATCGAGCCTGTCAAATCACCCCATGCATGAAGAACTCAACCGGTACGCTGAAAAACTCAGCAAAGCCCTTTATCTGGGCAACCGTCATCTTCCGCTTGTTGTTCAGAATCTCGGATACCGCGCTCTGGGTCGCTATCGCCGACAGGTCCTTCTGCTTCACGCCCCTGTCCGACAGCAGAAAGGCCAACGCTTCGGCCTGGCTCGCGAACGGCACCAATACAGACTCACTCTCATACTCGTAGACGCGGTCCGCTACCATCTCGGCAAAGCGTGCCGCAGCGTGGCCTTCGCTGTCCGCATGGGAGTAGAGCTCGTCGATCAATGCCATGCGTGCCTCAAGCTCGGCATCGTCCTTGATGGGGTCATGGCAGGCGGCTAGAAGCTGGGCCATGGTTGCCATCTGAGTGTTCAGGCCATCGAGCATGGGTGAAATATTAGCGATGAAGGCATCTAGTCCATTGGCTTCGATTTTATCCCGCTTCATGTTGTCACCTGTCGAATTGAAATATCGCGCGGCCCAGGTTGCTACCTGATATCGCTTCTGCACCATTTGTCGTACTCGGCGTGCGACAGAATGGCCTTGATGTAGAGAGTGCCCGTTCGCGCATTGAGCCACGCGATCAGGCGGCATTCGTTTTTCTTGATATCGAACACGTAGATATCAAGCGGCCCTTTGCGGCTGGCGGGCCTAAGTTTTGAGTGGGGGATGCGATCAACATTCCAGCCAGACACAGTGACCCACGTCTGCCTCAACTGTTCAAAAGATTCAAACCGCAGCGTCGCCCTGTCGAAGGTCGTCAGCCACAGGCTTAGGGGCGCTTTCCACTGGCCGTGGGCTTCAATCGCCTTGGTTACCGCCGCTTTCGTTATGACCCGCATTGTGTTGTCCCGGCGCACCAACATAGGGTGGAAAATATCTCTTATCCAGATATCTGTCAACCAGATATCTGGATGCGCGATGTACGGTGACCTGGCGATCGCCAATGGATTGATGCCCGTCAAACGACGGGCTGGGCGAGGAGTTTACGTTCAGAACAGGCAGCCCTGAGGGAGGATGAACATGGCCAAGAGATTCCCCACAAACCCTCGCCACCCCGAGCGTATCTGCTGGGGTTGCGACCTGTACTGCCCTGCCAAGGCGCTAGCCTGTGGCAATGGCGCAGACCGGACCATGCATCCGGTGGAGCTTTTTGGCGAGGATTGGGATAGCTTCGAGGGCCAGTTGGAGAAGCCGGTTGATCCAAGGCAAGCGGCAGAGCCCAGGTAAGAAAGGGCCGCTTGGCGGCCCAGCGCAGGCCTTGAACCCAGCGCTGGTTCCGTGTGCGGGCGTGCCCGCGACGCTGGCGATGCGGTTGCAGGCACCGGCTGCGCCGGTGTTCGCGGGTGAACCCGCTCCTACAGGTACAGCGCCAGGCCTTGTGGAAGAGCTGATCAGAACGCGGTGCTTACCGTCAACGACAGGTTACGCGGGTCACCATAAATCGCCCCGGCATAGAACCCGTACTGGCTGTAGTAGTGCTTGTCGAACAGGTTGTTGGCATTGAGGCTGACACTGGTGTTGTCGGTGAGCTGGTACTTGGCCATGGCATTCCAGATGGCATAACCGGACCAGTTCACGTCAGTGGCACCATTACTCAAACCGTTGGTGGGCTGGCCAGCCGGGCTGGAGATGGCGCGGATGTTGCTCTGCGCAGTCACGCCGGCGCCCAGGGTCAGGCGATCGAGCGGGCCGCTCAGGCGGTAGGTGGTGGAGGCCTTGAACAAGTGCGACGGGTCGCTGCGGCCGTCGCTGTCGACGCGGCGGAAGTGCAGGTAGGTGTAGCCGGCGTAGACGTTCCAGTTGGGGGTCAGGGCGCCTGCGACTTCCAGGTCGATACCGTCGGTTTCCTGCCCGGAACCGGCCTTGTAGGCGCTGCCGCCGGTCGGGGTGGTCAGGTCGCCGTCCAGCACGGCCTTGTTTTCCTGCTTGGTGCGGAAGTACGCCGCCGAAGCGTTCAGGCGGCCATCGAACCACTCACCCTTGATACCGGTTTCGTAGCTCTGCCCACGAATCGGTTCGACCTTGCTGCCGCTGCTGGTTTCAGAGGTTTGCGGGGTAAAGATGTCGGTGTAGCTGGCGTATACCGAGTAGTTGTCATTGAGGTCATACACCGCGCCCAGGTAGGGGGTGACGATGCCGTTTTCTTCCTGGCTGCTGCGCTCGCCGGCCACACTGCGGGTGACCGAGGAATAGTTGCTGGTGCGCACGCCAACGATCACCGACAACGGGTCGGTGATGCTCAGGCGGGTGGCGGCGTACATGCCCTGCAGGCGGGTGGTGGTCTTGCTGTGAAGGCCGGTGCGCGAGGCGATGAGGTCGTAGTCGTCATCCACGCCATTGTGCCAGTCGGTCACCGGGAAGCCGTTGTTGGCGCGGAACTGGCAACCCAGTGCAGGCGCGCTGGCCATGCCGTCGCCGACCATGGTGCAGGTGTACTGGGGCGACCAGCCGACGGTGCGGCTGTCGTTGTAGCCGACCATGGCCTGGTGAGTGCGGCCGAACAGCTGGAACGGGCCGGACAGGTCGATCTGCGCCGACTGCTGGGTGGTGTCGCTGGAGCTGTGCAAACCATTCAGTACAGCGCCGCTGCCGTCCTGGTCCCAATAGCCGCCGTAGCTGCCGCGCCCTGCCGAGTTTACCTTGGCAAGGCCCCGGTGGTTCAGGGCTTCGGTGGTGGCCTGGGCGGCTTTCAGGTCCAGGGTCCAGTCGTTGTCGAAGCGGTGCTCTAGCGAACCGAACGCAGTGCGGGTGGTGTATTCGCCAAAGCTCCAGCTGGGCACCAGGTTGGTGCTGCGCGGCAAGTCGGTCTTGCTGCCGTCGCGGTACCAGATCGGGATGTTCGCGCCCCAGCCGCCGCCCACAACCTTGTTGTACTCATATTGGTAACCGGCGCCCAAGGTAGTGGCGTCGTCCAGGTCGAACTCGAAATTGGCCAAGGCGGCGCGGGAGCGCTCGGACTGGTTGTCGCGGAAGGAGTTGGCATCCTGCTGGGTCATCACGAAACGCGAACGCAGGCGGCCATCTTCGGACAGAGGCAGGTTCAAGTCAGCCCCCAGACGACGCTTGTCCCAACTGCCGTAAGTGGCATAAGCACTGCCGCCGAAGGTTTTGGTCGGTGCCTTGCGGATCAGATTGACGGTGGCCGAGGGGTCGCCGGTGCCGCCCAGCAGGCCGTTGGCACCGCGCACGATGTCGATGCGTTCATACAGGTCCATGTTCAGCGCATTGCCGCTGCCACTGAAATCGGAACCGCCCTGGGTCTGCAGGCCATCGACCTTCCAGTTGCTGATCGAGTAACCACGCGCGCGGTAGTCGGTACGCCCACCCACCTCGGACTTGTTGGCCGTTACGCCTGGGGTGGTTCCCAGTGCCTGCTCGATGGTGTGGATGTCGCGGTCATCCATCTGCTGGCGGGTGATGGTGGTAACCGATTGCGGCGTCTGCCGTGGTGTCAGTGCCAGGCCTGTAGAGCTACGGGTGCTCTCGACCGTGTAGCCCAACTGGCCGGCCTCGTCGGCAGGCAGTAATGCGCTGTCTTCGATCTGCGTGGCGTCCAGTACAAGGGGTTTGCCGTCGGCAGCCATTGCCCCACCGCTGATGGCGACGGCAACGCAGAAGGCCAGCGGCTTTAGGCGACTGCCACTTTGACTGAAGGGGGTGAACGCTGTCGGGATGCTCTTGGGATTCATTTGGGAAGGCTTCGTATTTGCAGATGATTTTTTGTTAGGATTCTAGGGATCAGCCCTCCGGGCTCCAGCCCCGACATGTACGGGGATGTAATTGAACGTAACGAGCGCCACCGGCCCTCACCTAACAGGTGTTTTTCTGCATGAGCACGACCCTGCTGGTTGTCGATGATGACGACGAGATCCGCGAACTTCTTTGTGATTACCTGACCGATGCCGGCTACAACGTGCTGGCCGCGGCCGACGGTGAACAGATGCGCGACCAGCTGGCCCGGCACAAAGTTGAGCTGGTGGTGCTCGACCTGATGTTGCCGGGTGAGGACGGCCTTAGTCTGTGCAGGCAGTTGCAGGCCACACCCGGGTTGGCGGTGATCATGCTGTCAGCCAAGGGCAGCACGCTGGACCGCATCATCGGCCTTGAAGTGGGTGCCGACGACTATCTGGCCAAGCCCTTCGAACCACGCGAACTGATCGCCCGGATCAAAGCCGTACTGCGTCGTCCGCAACGCCTGGGCACCTGTGCCGAAGAACCCGTGGTGGACGCCCAGCTGTTCGCAGGCTTTCGTCTGGAACACGTCAAGCGCCTGCTCACCCGCCCGGATGGCGAGACCCTGACCCTGCCGCGCTCCGACTACCGCGTGCTGCGCGAACTGCTGGAAGCCAACAACCGTGTGGTCTCCCGTGACCAACTGACCCGCAGCGCGTTCGGCCGCGACCACCTGCCCGACGACCGTTCGGTGGACATGTGCGTCAGCCGCCTGCGCCAGCAACTGCGCCGGGCACCGGCGGGGGCCGCGCAAATCCTGACCATCCGTAACGAAGGCTACCTGCTGAGTATCGCCAGCCTCACGGCCGGGGCCTGACATGCGCTGGTTTCACCGGCTGTGGCCACGCACCTTGTTTGGTCAACTGCTGTTGATCATGGTCAGTGGCACGCTGGTGATCCAGTTGATGTCGAGCAGCATCTGGTTCGATGTGCGTTTCGCCCAGGCGCTAGAGGTGCCCGTGCGACTGGTTGCTGCACGCAGCGCCCCCCTGATTGCCCAGATCGACTGCCACGGCGGTACATTGCAGGCGCCAGCCCACTACCAGCTTCGCTGCGTCGAAAGCCTGCCTGGGCAAGAGCATGACGAGCGCCCTGGGCGCAGGCGGGTCGAGCTGTTGCTGCAGCAGGCCCTGAAGTACGAACTGGGGCATGCCCAGGACGTGCGCCTTATGAACGTGCAACTCACCGACGAACTGGGCCAACCGATCGTCTGGCGCAGCCTGTTCGGCCTGCGCACGGCCCAGGCGCATATCCAGTTCGCGCTGCCGCTGGCCGATGGGCACTGGCTGACCATTGCGGGCCAGGAACTGCAGGGCTGGAGCGGCGAGTCGGCCTGGGTGCTGATCAGCGATTACCTGCTGCGGGTGTATGCGCTGCGTATTGTCGCCGTGTTGCTGGTGTGCCTGATTGCCGTGCGCCTGTGCCTGCGCCCGTTGCATCGCCTGGCCGATGCTGCGCGCGGGCTGGGCAGTAACCTCGAACAGCCTCCCCTGGCACTGGATGGGCCGGAAGAAGTACGCCAGGCGGCGCAGGCGTTCAACGCGATGCAGCAGCGGCTGATTGCCATGGTCAACGACAAGGCCTACTACCTGGCCGCCGTGTCCCACGACCTGCGTACCCCACTGACCCGCATGCGCCTGCGACTGGAGCGCTTACCCGATGACGAACACCGCCAGCGCCTGCAGCAGAACATCACGCAGATGGACGATATGATCGGTCAGGTTCTGGATTACCTGCGTGCCGGAGAGCAGCAGAACTTGCAGCAGGTGGACCTGGACCGGCTGGTGACGCGCCAGTGTGCGGACCTGGCGACTGACCAGGAACCACTGCCGGTGCACGGCCGGGTGAACAGCTTGCGGGGGGATGCCCTGCTGCTGCAGCGCTGTCTTCAGAACTTGTTGGTCAATGCGTTGCGTTATGCCAAGGATGTTTCTGTCACGCTGGAGCGGACCACCACAGGAGTGTTCATCCACATCGACGACCGCGGGCCAGGGATTTCGCCAGCGCTGCTGCCGACCATCACCGACCCGTTCGTGCGCGGTGAGGGATCGCGTAACCAGGCATCCGGCGGATATGGGCTGGGGCTGAGCATTGCCCAGCGGATCGCCACCAGCCATGGGGGTGAGCTGATGCTGGCGAACCGAGCAGGCGGCGGGTTACGGGTCAGCCTGCAGCTCCCCGTCTAAAGGCTGATCCAGGGGCCGGCGTGTAACAGTCTTTTACCGATTACCCAGGTTTTCCGTCCCCTGTGTTTGCCTATCCTATGCCCGGTCATCCTGCCTGCGATGGACCCATGAAACACTCTCTTCCCAGCCGCTACGCCTGCTTCGTACTCTGCCTTGTCTTCACCTTCGCCAGCCTGCCCCTGCTGTCCCAGCATGCCTGGCTGTGGCCGGTAACGCTGATCACCGCGCTGCTCAGCCTGGTCGGCCTTAATGACCTGCGTCAAAGCCACCATGCGGTGCGACGCAACTACCCGATCCTGGGCAATATCCGTTACCTGATCGAAACCATCCGCCCGGAAATCCGCCAGTACCTGATCGAAGGTGACGACGACAAGCTGCCGTTCTCCCGTTCGCAACGCTCGCTGGTCTACGCCCGCGCCAAGAACGAAAGCGCCGAGAAAGCGTTCGGCACACTCAACGACGCCTACAAACCTGGTTTCGAGTTCATCAGCCACTCCATGCTACCGGTGGCCACGCCGGACCCTGCCTCGTTCCGCATTGCCATCGGCGGGCCGCAATGCCGAATGCCCTACTCGGCCTCGATCTTCAACATCTCGGCGATGAGTTTCGGCGCCCTCAGCGCCAACGCCATCGCTGCACTCAACCGCGGCGCGCGCATGGGCCGGTTTGCCCATGACACTGGCGAAGGCAGCATCAGTCCGTACCACCGTGAACACGGCGGCGACCTGATCTGGGAAATTGGCAGCGGCTACTTCGGCTGCCGCACCGAGGACGGTCGTTTCGATCCACAGCGCTTCGCCGAACAGGCCCGTTCGGCACAGGTGAAGATGATCGAGATCAAGCTCAGCCAGGGCGCCAAGCCTGGCCACGGCGGCATTTTACCGGGGCACAAGGTCAGCCCCGAAATTGCCGAGACCCGTGGCGTACGCGCCGGCGAGGACTGCATCTCGCCGGCGGCGCACAGCGCATTCCGCACACCAGTGGAGTTGCTGCATTTCGTAGCCAGCCTGCGCGAGCTTTCAGGCGGCAAGCCCGTGGGCTTCAAGTTCTGCCTGGGCCACCCCTGGGAGTTCATGGGCATTGCCAAGGCTATGCTCGCCACCGGCATCACTCCTGACTTCATCGTTGTCGACGGCAAGGAAGGCGGCACCGGCGCGGCACCTCGCGAGTTCAGCGACAACATGGGCGTGCCAATGCGCGAAGGCCTGATGTTCGTGCACAACACGTTGGTCGGCCTGAACCTGCGCTCCAGCATCCGCATTGGTGCGGCGGGCAAGATCGTCAGCGCCTTCGACATTGCCAGCGTTTTGGCCATCGGCGCTGACTGGGTCAATTCGGCACGCGGTTTCATGTTTGCCATTGGCTGCATTCAGTCGCAGAGCTGCCACACCAACAAGTGCCCGACCGGCGTGGCCACCCAAGACCCTCTGCGCCAGCGTGCCCTGGTGGTGCCAGACAAAGCCGAGCGGGTGGCCAGCTTCCACCGCAACACACTGCACGCGCTGGCCGAGATGTTGGCTGCCGCAGGCCTGGAGCACCCTTCGGAGCTCAGGCCCAAGCACCTGGCACGGCGCATCAGCCCCAGCGAAATCGGGTTGTTTTCAGACTTGCACACATTCCTCAAGCCGGGGGAGCTACTCAGTGGCTCGATCGAAAGCGAGTTTTATGCACGGATGTGGCGGATGGCGCGTAGCGACAGCTTTGCACCGGAGACGGGGGACACTGCAACACGAACTGTGGCATCAAGACTGCGCCACGAAGAGACTGAACCTGCATGACAAACATGACTGGGGCTGCCCTGCAGCCCTTCGCGGGCGTGCCCGCTCCCACAATTTGCAGCGCCATCGAAGGCGGCGCTTTACCTGTGGGAGCGGGCAAGCCCGCGAAGGGCCGCAGCGCGGCCCCAGCTTTCATGCAAAGAACTGCGGATCAGAAGATGCTGATCGGGTACTCGACGAATACGCGGACTTCGTTGCCGTCGTCGTTGTAACCGTTCTGCTGCACGGCGTTGTTGGTACGCAAGAACGAGCTACGCAGTTTGATGGACAGGTCCTTGGCCGGGCCGTCCTGCACCACGTAACGGATCTGGTTGAAGATCTCGCGCTCTTTACCTTCGCCGAAGCCTTGCGGGTTGGCGACGTTACGGGTGTTGATGTTGTCACCCACCACGTAGGCCAGCTTGTAGGTCAGGCCCGGAATGCCATAGGCACCGAAGTCCAGGCCGTAGCCCAGCTGCCAGGAGCGCTCGTCTTCGGCGTTGAAGTCGGACCAGTACGAGTTGGCCAGGTAGATGGTGGAACCACCGTCACCCTGACGGCCTGCGTTCTGATACCCGCCGTAGTTATAGCCAGTGCTACCGGTGCTGCGCTGGTGGGCGATTGTGAACGAGTGCGGGCCATAAGCGTAAGTGGCCGCCAGGCTCCAAATTGTGTTGGAGTCACCGGTCAGCTCGGCAGCCTTGACATGCTTGTTGTTGATGTCCGACTTGTAGCCGTTGAAGTCCAGGGTCAGGGACTGGTCGCTGGCGATCGGGAAGACGTAGTTCAAGCCCAGGTAGTGCTTCTTCATAACGTCTTCGTTGTCGGCGGTGTACAGCGAAGCGGTGAAGTTGTCGGTGAACTTGTAGCTGGCACCGAAGACGTTGATCGACTTCAGGCCACCACCATCACGGCGCTCGGCGCTCTTGCGCGCTTCCTGGGTGAAGCGACCAGCGTTCAGTTCCAGACCCTGGATCTCTTTGGAGGTGATCAGGGTACCGGTGAAGCTTTCTGGCAACAGACGTGCATCGTCGTACTGCAGCACTGGCAGTGCTGGCATCTGGTCACCGTACTTAAGCACGGTGTTGGAAATGCGGAATTTCACTGCAGCACCACCACGGGCCAGGTTGTGCGGCGAACTGGCGTTGCCTTCGGCATTGGTGGTTTCGTGCGGTTTGAAGAAGTCGACGCCGCCGCCACCGTTGTGACCTTTGCCGCCATCTAGGCGCACGGCGTACAGGCCAAATGCGTCAACACCGACGCCAACGGTGCCCTGGGTGAAGCCGGAGGAGAAGTTGGCAATGAACGCCTGGCCCCATTCGATCTGGTCGTCGGTGCCATGCTTCTTGTCACGGTTGATGTAGGCGTTACGCAGAAGGACGTTGGCGTGGCTGTCCTCAATGAAGCCCTTGCTGTCAGCCTGGTCATTGGCCTGAGCCTGGGTCGCGGCGATCATCGCCAGGGCGACCAGGCTGATCCTGGTTTTCAACATGTTGTTTTCCTTATTTCTTAATCAAAAACGCGCTGCAATATGACGCCAGGAACCAACGCCCCTTCGTAGGTTCGACGCTATGCGGATCCAGCCGGGCGGGCCTACCGGTAAGCTCACGGCGGCCCTCGGCAGCAGCCTGGCCAATACCATGGCCAGCAGGCGTTGGCCGAATCCTAGCCGCGCGCGATTACAAATGTCAAAAAGTCGTGAAATGCAGGTTTATATGACCAAAATTACCGGCCTATCTGGTGCATTTCCATGCAAGCTTGCGCTATCAGCAGATAATTTATCTTGTGTGGGAAATTGCCTTTTGATCGAACGGACAATTTCCTGAGGGCAGGGTCAGCAAGGCTCCGGAGCAAGATCGCCGCTCGACCATCGAAGCGCAGGCCGGCAGCACAATGGTCCGATGACGGTGTCCGACGCGGTATCGGACCCATGGCTGGGATGATCGGGGGTTGATCGGGGGGTATTGAGCAACATTGCCGACAAGACCTATTACAGCTCGGTGACCGGCGCGGCGCAGTTTGAAGTGGGGGGCCGCGTAGCCTGATAGTGACAGGTAGCTACAGCTTCTGATGTTTGTTGGCTGTACCTGCCTCTTCGCGGGCACGCCCGCTCCCACATGATCACCACATGTTTCAGAACCTGTGAAATATCTGTGGGAGCGGGCATGCCCGCGAAGAGGCAGGTACAGCTGCAATCAATCAGTGCCACACCGCCATCAGCGCCTGCATCTCTGCTTCGCTGATCAAACCTTGGGGGTATCGCCCGGCAAGCAGACGTCGTGGGTCGGTCGTCCTGACCCTGATGCTTCCATGGTGTTTCAACCACTTCGCCACAAGCCTGAGCGATTGGCGATCAACTGCCGATGGGCGCAAAGCCGACTCACTTGCTGCGTTCATGTCTACACGTACTCCCTGGCCCGTGAGTGGCTAATTTACGTAGTTATTGTTACAGATCCGAGGCGCGGCCTGGCCGTGCAACCTCGCTATCTGTTTGAAAAACAATACAAAACGTATGCCAGCTCGGCCTCCGGGCGTCGCCCGCGCAAAAAAAGGCCCGTCATACGACGGGCCTCTTTATTCATCACGCGTTCAGCGCTTGATCGGCGCCGGCTGCTGTTGGGTCAGGCAGTGAATGTTGCCGCCACCCAAAAGCAGCTCGCGGCCCGGGATCATCACCACCTCGTGGTCGGGGAAGATCCTTGCCAGGATCGCTCTGGCTTCGGCATCTGCCGGGTCGTCGAAGCTTGGGGCAATGATGCCACCGTTGACGATCAGGAAGTTCACGTACGAACCCGCCAGACGCACCGAAGGGTCACGTTCCTGGCTGCCGGCGACCTGGTCGACACCGGCGCACTCTTCGGCAGTGGCGAACAGCGGGCCCGGGATCGGCATCTTGTGCACGATGAACTCGCGGCCCTTGGCGTCGCGGGTGTTCTTCAGCACATCCATGGCCGCGTGGCAGCGCGCATAGTTGGGGTCGTTGGAATCATCGGTCCAGGCCAGTAACACTTCACCCGGGCGCACGTAACAGCAGAAATTGTCGACATGGCCGTCGGTTTCGTCGTTGTACAAGCCATCCGGCAGCCACACCACGGTGTCGACTGCCAAGTGATCGCGCAGCACCGCTTCGATCTGCTCGCGGCTCAGGTGCGGGTTGCGGTTGCGATTGAGCAGGCATTCCTCAGTGGTGATCACGGTGCCTTCACCGTCTACGTGGATCGAACCACCTTCAAGCACAAAGCCTTCGGTCTGGTAGCGCTGGCAGCGCTCCATTTCCAGCACCTTGGCGGCCAGTTCCTCGTCGCGGTTCCAGGGTGCGTACAGGCCACCATCAAAGCCGCCCCAGGCATTGAAGCCCCAATCTACACCGCGCACTTCGCCATGGTCGTTGATGACGAAGGTCGGGCCGGTGTCACGCACCCACGCATCGTCGTTGCTGATTTCAACCACACGAATGTTCGGCTGGTCGAGTTGGCGTCGAGCGTTTTCGTACTGGCCGGCGGAGACTGCGACGGTCACAGGTTCGAAACGGGCAATGGCCTTGGCCAGGGTTACGTGGGCAGCCTGCGCCGGCTTGCCGCCCAGGCGCCAGTTGTCCGGGCGCTCCGGCCAGACCATCCATACCTGAGTTTGCGGGGCCCACTCGGCGGGCATGTGGAAACCATCGGCACGGGGCGTGGAGTTGAGGGTTTTCATGGGTGACCTCTGTGATGGCCCTGAGCCGGGTGTGCTGGGGCGTTTGTCAATTTATAACCGATATATATCGATATTTAAAGCCTGGAATCCTAAGAATTTGCTGCCTCACGGCGAACTTAAATCGATAACAATCGGCAATCGTTAGGGCTGGTCTGGTTAAAGGAACTGCCTGCCGTCTACCATAGCCATCCCTTATGCATCCTGTTACAGCTACGCGCGGAAATTTCCGGCAAGGCCGACTAGGGTCAATACTTGAGCGACGGGCCAGCGAGCCGCTATGAACATCATCCCTACAGCAATACCTGAAGTACTGATCATCGAGCCAAAGGTGTTCGCTGACAGCCGTGGTTTCTTCTTCGAGGCATTCAATGCCCGTGAGTTCTCACAGCAAACCGGCGTGAACGTGGAGTTCGTTCAGGACAACCACTCGCGCTCCATCAAGGGCGTGCTCCGTGGGCTGCACTACCAGGTGGCAAACACCCAGGGCAAGCTGGTGCGCGTGGTGCACGGGGAAATCCGCGATATCGCCGTGGACGTGCGCAAAAGCTCGCCAACATTCGGCAAATGGGTCGCGGTGCACCTGTCGGCCGACAACCATCGCCAGCTGTGGATTCCACCTGGCTTCGCCCACGGTTTTGCGGTGATGAGTGAATCGGCCGAGTTCCTCTACAAGACCACCGACTACTACAACCCGGGTGCTGACCGCTGTATCCGCTGGGACGACCCCCAGCTGGACATCGACTGGGGGCTGCAGCAGCCACCGCTGTTATCGGACAAGGACAAGGTGGGCCTGACATTGGCAGAGGCGGAACTGCTGCCTTAACTAGCGCATAATTGCGTCAGACTTTTCTGGCGCATTTACGTGATGATTGCAAAACCCACGCCCCCACGCCGTCCCCGCTGGCGCAGCCTGGCCCTGCTGGCGCTGAGCCTGGCTCCATTGCTGTGGCCCCTGCATCACTTGGCCGAGCGCTATTACCAGGATGAGCTGGCCTCGCAGAACCGCCAGACACTCGACCTGTATGTCGCCAACCTGCTCGGCACCCTGCACCGCTACGAGACCTTGCCGCAAATTCTCGGCGACCTACCGGCGCTGCGTGGCGTGCTGGCCGACCCGTTCCGCCTGGAAGCGGTGACCAACGCCAACCGCCTGCTCAAGGACATCGTGCAACAGACCGGTGCCGAGGTGATGTACCTGATGGACGTCAGCGGCAACACTTTGGCCGCCTCGAACTGGGACAAGCACGACACCTTCGTCGGGCGAAACTTCGCCTTCCGCCCCTACTTCAACGAAGCCATGGCCGGCCATCTGGGCCGCTTCTTCGGCCAGGGCACCACCTCGGCCAAGCGCGGCTACTTCTTTGCCGCGGCCGTGCGGGACCGCGAGCGGATCGTCGGTGTGCTGGTGGTCAAGGTCGATCTCGACCACACCGAAACCCTGTGGGGCCGTACACCCGAGCAGCTGTTGCTGACCGATCACAATGGCGTGGTCATCCTGACTTCGCGGCCCGACTGGCGCTTCCGTGCTACCCGCACGCTGACCGACGCCGAGCGCCAGGCCATCATCGCCATCCAGCCCTATCCGACCCAGGCCCCACAGCCACTGGTTCTCAACCCGCAGGCCTGGATCACACAGACCCGCGACATCAAGGAAACCGGCTGGCAAGTCAGCATCCTCGCCCCGCGCACGCTGGTTGATCGCTCGGTGCAAACGGTAATGGCCATCGGTGCCGGTACGCTGTTGGTACTGATGCTGCTGGCCGGTCTGGTGATGCAACGGCGGCGCCATTACATCGACCGCATCGACTTCGAAGCCCGTGGCCGCCAGGAACTGGAAAAGCGCGTGGCCGAACGTACCGCCGACCTTGAAGGCCTGAACACCCGCCTGAAAAATGCCGTGCTGGAGCGCGAAAACGCTCAGCAGGAGGCAGTGCGCGCGCAGGACGAACTGGTGCAGGCCGGCAAGCTGTCGGTGCTCGGCACCATGTCGGCCAGTATCAGCCATGAGCTGAACCAGCCTCTGGCCGCCATCCGCAGCTACGCGGAGAACGCCGAGATCCTGCTCGACCACCAACGTACCGAAGACGCCCGCGGCAACCTCAAGCTGATCGGCGAACTGACAGGGCGCATGGCCTCGATCATTGCCCACTTGCGTGCCTTCGCCCGTCGTGACCGCCATGCCCCAGAGAGCGTGGCCCTGCAGCCGGCCCTGGACGATGCCCTGGCGCTGCTGGCCAAGCGCCGCCGGGCGATGGCCGTAGAGCTGATACGCGACCTGCCGGAAGCTACCTTGTGGGTACAGGCCGGCGAGACCCGCTTGCGCCAAGTGCTAGGCAACCTGCTGGCCAATGCCCTCGACGCCCTGACCGAAAAAGCCAATCCGCGCCGCCTGTGGCTAAGTGCCGAGCAGCGTGATGACTGCGTCTACCTGTACATCCGTGACAATGGCCCCGGTTTCAGCCGCCAGGCTCTGGAGCATGCCAAGGAGCCGTTCTTCACCACCAAGACCCGTACACAGGGCCTGGGCCTGGGCCTGGCCATCTGTGAAAGCCTGATGCGCGCCCTGGGCGGTGAACTGCTGCTGGCCAACCACCCGGAAGGTGGCGCAATGCTGACCCTCCAGCTGCGTGTGGCCGCGTCTGGCGCTACTTTGCCCAATTCGGAGGACCCCTCGGCATGACCACCGAGACACTGATCGACAGCCGAGCCCAGGTCATCCTGGTGGACGATGACCCCCACCTGCGCCAAGCCTTGAGCCAGACTCTGGACCTGGCCGGGCTCAAGGTAGTCGCCCTGGCCGAAGCTCAAGGCCTGGCCGAGCGTATCGAGGCCGACTGGCCAGGCGTGGTGGTCAGCGACATCCGCATGCCTGGCATCGATGGCCTGCAGTTGCTGGAACAACTGCACAGCCGTGACAGCGAGCTGCCGGTGCTGCTGATTACCGGCCATGGCGATGTGCCTCTGGCGGTGCAGGCGATGCGCGCCGGGGCTTATGACTTCCTGGAAAAACCTTTTGCCACAGACGCTCTGCTCGACAGCGTACGCCGCGCCCTGGCCTTGCGCCGGCTGGTGCTGGACAACCGTAGCCTGCGTCTGGCACTGAGCGACCGCCAGCAGCTGGCAACCCGCCTGGTCGGCCATTCACCGGCCATGCTGCGCCTGCGCGAGCAGATCGCTGCCTTGGCCGGCACACGTGCCGATGTGTTGATTCTGGGCGAGACCGGCGCTGGCAAAGAGGTGGTGGCTCGCGCCCTGCACGACCTGTCCAGCCGCAGCGAAGGGCCGTTCGTGGCGATCAACGCAGGCGCACTGGCCGAGTCGGTGGTCGAGAGCGAGCTGTTCGGCCATGAGCCCGGTGCGTTCACCGGCGCGCAGAAGCGCCGTATCGGCAAGTTCGAATTTGCCAACGGCGGCACGCTGTTCCTCGACGAAATCGAGAGCATGAGCCTGGATGTGCAAGTGAAGTTGCTGCGCATGCTGCAGGAGCGGGTGGTCGAACGCCTGGGCGGCAACCAGTTGATCCCGCTGGATATCCGCATCATAGCCGCCACCAAGGAAGACCTGCGTCAGTCTGCCGACCAAGGGCGATTCCGCGCGGACCTGTATTACCGCCTGAACGTGGCGCCGCTGCGTATTCCGCCCCTGCGCGAACGCGGGGACGACATATTGGTGTTGTTCCAGCATTTCGCCGATGCGGCCAGCCAACGCCACGGCTTGTCGCCGCATGCGCTGCAGCCAACGCAACGCGCCCTGCTGCTGCGTCATGACTGGCCAGGTAACGTCCGCGAGCTACAGAACGCCGCCGAGCGTTTCGCCCTTGGCCTGGAACTGGCACTGGATGGCCAGGCACCCTCGGCAGCAGCACCGACAGCGCCCAAGCTGAGCGGTAACCTCAGCGAGCAGGTCGAGCAGTTCGAACGCTCGCTGATCGCTGCCGAACTGGCCCAGCCACACAGCTCCATGCGGAGCCTGGCCGAAGCACTGGGTATCCCCCGCAAAACCCTGCATGACAAGCTGCGCAAGCACGGCTTGAACTTCGACGGCGGCAGCGGCGGGCATGATGATCAAGAGGACAACCGTTAATGAGCACCGATAGCCAGTACCTGCAGTCCGTACTGCACAGCGACATCCCCCTGACCCGCGAAATGGGCCTGGAAGTGATCGATTGGCAGCAGCACACCCTGCGCCTGCAACTGCCGCTGGCGGCCAACGTCAACCACAAAAGCACCATGTTCGGTGGCAGCCTGTACTGCGCAGCAGTGCTGGTGGGTTGGGGGTGGTTGCACTTGCGCCTGCGTGAACTGGGGATCGATGACGGGCACATCGTTATCCAGGAAGGGCAAATCAGCTACCCGCTGCCAGTGACCGGCACGGCGGTGGCGCGTTGTGCCGCGCCGGACGAGAAAACCTGGGAGCGGTTCCTGACCCTGTACCAGCGGCGTGGGCGGGCACGGTTGACGTTGGAGACCACGGTGAGCAATGACGGCAGTGACGAGCCAGCGGTGAGGTTCAGCGGCCAGTACGTCTTGCACCGCTAGCCCAGCAGCTGCTGAAAGCAACCGCGCTGCACAAAACCCAAAGGCTGGCGCAAAACCTGTGGGAGCGGGCAGGCCCGCGAACACCGGCGAAGCCGGTGCCATTCACCGCGGTGCCTGCTTCGCGGGCTCGCCCGCTCCCCCAGGGTAGGGTGAGACTCCGTCAGATCAGGCTCAGGAAGGCCTGGCGCCATGCAGCATTGGCGGGCAAGGCCAGGAAATACGGGTTAAGCAACGACTCGCGCGGCGGATACCGGAATGGCAAGCCATCCAGCCCGATCACCTCGCCGCAGGCCCCTTCCACCACGCCTTGCGCCGCTGCAGTATCCCACTGCGAAGTCGGCGCCAGGCGCGGATAACAATCGGCGCTGCCCTCGGCCAACAGGCAGAACTTCAACGAGCTGCCGATATTGGCCAGCTCCAGCTCTCCCACCGCAGCCCCAAGCCCGGACAACAGCGCTTCCTGTTCCGCGCTGGAGTGCCGACGGCTGGCAACTACGGTAAAACGCTCGCCCTCCGGTGGTGCGATGCGTACCTGGATCGGTTGGGCGGCCTCGCCGGCATCAGCACGCCAGGCTCCCAGGCCGCGCCCACCGAAGTAGCAGCGCCCATTGGTCGGCATCGACACCACGCCAAACACCACTTCGCCGTTCTCGACCAGGGCGATGTTGACCGTAAATTCTTCACTGCCAGCAATGAACTCCTTGGTGCCATCCAGCGGGTCGACCAGCCACCAGCGGCTCCAGCGTTGGCGCTCGGCCAGCGGAATATTGCAGTCCTCTTCGGACAGCACCGGAATCTGCGGCGCCAGCGCCAGCAGGCCATCGGCAATTACCCGGTGCGCTGCCAGGTCGGCGGCGGTAACCGGCGAATCGTCGGCCTTGTTGGTCACTGCTACATCGGCGCGCCAGAATGGAAGGATCGCTTCGCCTGCCGTCAGCGCCAGCTTGACCACTTCGTGCATCAGTTGCAGGTCGGTCATAGCTCCAGCAGCCCCCGCTGAATCAGCAGGTCACGCGCCAGGTAAAGCGCCGCCAAGGCGCGACCCTCGGTGAACTGCGGATGCATGGCCAAGGCCGACAACTCACGCAGGTTGACCTTGTCGACCCGCATCGGCTCGGGCTCATCGCCTTCCAGGCGCTCTTCGTACAGGTCGCTGGCCAGCACCACCTGAATCTTCTGGCTCATGTAGCCCGGCGACAGCGACAGTTCCGTCAGGTGCTCCAGCTGGCGTGCGCCAAAACCGGCTTCTTCCTTGAGCTCCCGGTCAGCTGCCGCCAGCACGTCTTCGCCCGGCTCGATCAGGCCCTTGGGCAAAGACAGCTCGTATTCATCAGTGCCACCGCAGTATTCCTCCACCAGCACAGCGTGCTCGGCATCGAGCATGGCCACGATCATCACCGCGCCGTAGCCGTTACCCCGGCCCACCAGACGCTCATAGGTGCGCTCGGCGCCATTGCTGAAGCGCAACTGTACGGCTTCGACGCGGAACAAGCGGCTGCTGGCGACAATTTCGCGGCTGAGTACGGTGGGTTTCTGGCGCATGGGGCGGCTCCTTGGCGTGAACGGGTTACTATACCGTGGCTTGCCGACTGATCGAGAGTTTCCCATGCCTGTTCTTCCCTGGTCTGCCATCGATACCGTCCTGCTGGACATGGATGGCACCCTGCTCGACCTGCATTACGACAACCGCTTCTGGCTGGACCACCTGCCTCAGCGCTATGCCGAGCTGCACGGTGTAAGCCGGGCCATGGCGGAAATGGAGCTGCAACCGCTGTTCGAACGCAATGCCGGCACATTGAACTGGTACTGCCTGGACTTCTGGAGCCGCGAGTTGCGCCTGCCCATTCGCGAGCTGAAGCGGGAAATTGCCGACCTGATTGCCCTGCGCCCGGATGCCGATACCTTTCTGGCGGCGATTCGCCAGGCCGGCAAGCGTGTCGTGATGATCACCAATGCCCACCGAGACTCGCTGTCGCTGAAGCTGGAACGGGTGGAGCTGGCACCGTACTTCGAGCGGCTGATCAGCTCGCACGACTATGGCTACCCGAAGGAAAGCCCGCAGTTCTGGGATGCCTTGCAGGCGGATATCGGCTTCGAGCCGGAGCGCAGCCTGTTCATCGACGACACGCTGGCGATTCTGCGCAGTGCACGGCGCTTTGGTGTGGGGCACTTGCTGGCGGTGCGCCAGCCCGATAGCCAGGCACAACCACGAGATACCGAAGAGTTTGCAGCGGTCGAGGATTACCGGGCGTTACTGGAAGGCCTGTGAGGCCCCATTCGCGGGCAGGCCCGCTCCCACATTCACTGCTGGCGCTGTAGCTGTGGGAGCGGGCGCGCCCGCGAAGAGGCCTGTACAGACTTTAGCGATCAGTCAGGAATACGCAGCACCTGCCCCGGATAGATCTTGTCCGGGTGCTTGAGCATCGGCTTGTTAGCCTCGAAAATCTTGTTGTACTGGCCGGCATTGCCATACACGACCATGGCAATGGCTGAAAGTGTGTCGCCCGATTTCACAGTAACGAACCTTGCCGCCTGGACTATCGGCCCGGTCACGGTGATCTGGTCCTCGACACTGGCCACGCCACTGATGTTGCCCGCCGCCAGAATGATCTTCTCCTTCTCTTCCTGGCTGGCCACTTCACCCTTGAGGATGATCTTGTCTCCTTCTACAGTGGCGCTAATGTTCGGGTTGCCCAGGCCGACAGCTTCCACGTGTTTCTTAAGCTGCTCTTCGGCATTGGCGTTGCCAGGGGTCAGCAGGTCGATCAACTTCTCGCCGGCTTCCTTCACGAAACTGAACAGGCTCATTGCGCTCTCCTTGTTGACGAAACCTCGGACACAGGAGTCTAGGCCAGCTTTACCACTCTCGCCCTGTGCGACCAATCGACGCGGTCTATCAAGGCATAGACCCTAGCGATTAGACGCCGCCGGCCCGCGCGCCTAGGCTTGTGCTATCAGAAAGCCGCCGGTATTCAGCCCCGATGAACAGCAAGCCTCCGGTCTGCGCGGCCTCATCGCCTTTGTCCATGCCAGCCGCCAGCAACACCTACGATTACGTCCAGCTCAGCGATGCCAAACGCGACAGCACCCCGCTGGCCGAGGAAGTGGCCCTGGCCATTGTCTATAACGGCCTCAACCAGGCGGTGATGCTGGTAAGCCCTACCGATCTGGAAGACTTCGCCGTCGGTTTCAGTGTCGGCAGCGGCATTGTCGAAGGCACCGCAGAAATCTACGACCTCAAGCTTTCCGGCAGCGGCGCGGCAATGTACGCCGACCTGGAGATTTCCAGCCGGGCGTTCTGGAACCTGAAAAACCAGCGCCGCCAACTGGCCGGCACCAGTGGTTGCGGCCTGTGCGGGGTCGAAGCCCTGGAGCAGGCGCTGCCAGATCTGGCCGTGTTACCGGGTGCGCCCCTGCCCCCGGCCCAGTGGCTGGTCGGCCTGCGCGAGCGCATCGACGCCTTCCAGCCACTGGGCCAGCATTGCGGCGCCGTGCATGCAGCACTGTTCATGGACCGCCAAGGCGAACTGCTGCTTGGCCGCGAAGACATCGGCCGGCACAACGCCCTCGACAAACTGATCGGCGCCCTGCTGCGACAGCGCATCGACAGCCAGGGCGGCCTGGCGATCGTCACCAGTCGCTGCAGCCTGGAGCTGATCCAGAAGGTGCTGCGTGCCGGCATCCAGACCCTGGTCAGCCTGTCTGCGCCCACCGGCCTTGCCCTGCAATGGGCGCGCAAACACAACCTCAACCTTATCCACTTGCCCAAGCACAGTGCACCGCGGGTCTACAGCCCAGCGGCGGAGTCGTAACAGTCGTGACCTCGTACCAACCTCTTCCGAACAACGCCCCAACCTCCCCCCCTCGCTACAAGCCCTACCACGGCCCCGCCGGCGGTTGGGGCGCACTGCGTAGCGTGGCCAAGGCCTGGGTCGGCAGCGATAACGCGCTGAAGAACATTCGCGCCCTGCTCAAGACCAACCAGAGCGGCGGTTTCGACTGCCCCGGCTGCGCCTGGGGTGATTCGCCAGAAAGCGGCATGGTCAAGTTCTGCGAGAACGGCGCCAAGGCGGTGAACTGGGAAGCTACCAAGCGCCGTGTCGATGCTGCCTTTTTTGCCCGTTACAGTGTCACCTCGCTGCTGCAGCAGAGCGACTATTGGCTGGAGTACCAAGGGCGCCTGACCGAACCGATGGTCTACGACGCATCAAGCGACCGTTACCTGCCGATCAGCTGGGATGCCGCCTTCGCCCTGATCGCCCGCGAGCTGAACAAGCTGGCCAACCCTGACCAGGCCGAGTTCTATACCTCGGGACGTGCCAGCAACGAAGCGGCATACCTGTACCAACTGTTCGTGCGCGCCTATGGCACCAACAACTTCCCTGACTGCTCGAACATGTGCCATGAGGCCAGCGGCGTGGCATTGGGGCAAAGCGTCGGGGTCGGCAAGGGCACTGTCACCTTCGACGACTTCGAGCACGCCGACTCCATTTTTGTCTGGGGCCAGAACCCCGGCACCAACCATCCGCGCATGCTCGACCCATTGCGCGATGCGGTAAAACGTGGCGCCCAGGTGGTGTGCATCAACCCGCTCAAGGAGCGTGGTCTGGAGCGCTTCCAGCACCCCCAGAACCCACTGGAAATGCTGACCAACAGTGACCGCCCGACCAACACCGCTTTCTTCCGCCCAGCCCTGGGTGGCGACATGGCGATGCTGCGCGGCATGGCCAAGTTCGTCCTGCAATGGGAACGTGAAGCCCAGGCCAACGGCGAACCGGCCGTGTTCGATCACGCCTTCATCGCCGAACATGGCCATGGTGTCGACGAGTACCTGGCCGTGGTGGACGCCACGCCGTGGTCGCACATCCAGGCACAGTCCGGCCTCACCTTGGCCGACATCGAACTGGCCGCACGCATGTACTGCCGGGGCAAGCGGGTGATCATGTGCTGGGCGATGGGCATCACCCAACACCGTCATTCGGTGCCGACCATTCAGGAAATCGTCAACCTGCAGATGCTGCGCGGCAACATCGGCGCGCCCGGGGCCGGCCTGTGCCCGGTGCGCGGCCACAGCAACGTGCAGGGCGACCGCACCATGGGCATCAACGAGCGCCCGCCAGAGGCGCTGCTGGATGCCATCGAAAAGCGCTTTGGTTTCCCCGTGCCGCGGCGCAATGGCCACAATACCGTCGAAGCCATTCACGCGATGCTCGATGGCCGGGCCAAGGTTTTCATCGGTCTGGGCGGCAACTTCGCCCAGGCCACACCCGACACTGAGCGTACCGCCCAGGCGCTGCGCAACTGCGAGCTGACCGTGCACATCAGCACCAAGCTCAACCGTAGCCACCTGGTCCATGGCAAGCAGGCACTGATCCTGCCGTGCCTGGGCCGCACCGACATCGACCTGCAGGCCGACGGGCCGCAGGCAGTCACGGTGGAAGACTCGTTCAGCATGGTCCACGCCTCCAACGGCCAACTCAAGCCGCTGTCGACGCAAATGCGCTCGGAGCCTGCGGTGATCGCCGGCATTGCCGCCGCCACGCTGGGCAAACAACCGGTGGACTGGCACTGGCTGGTGGCCGACTACGACCGTATCCGCGACCTGATCGGCGATACCATTGCCGGTTTCAGCGGCTTTAACCAGCGACTGCGTCACCCGGGGGGCTTCTATCTGGGCAACAGCGCGGCCAGCCGCGAATGGGAAACCAGCACCGGCCGCGCCAACTTCAAGGCCAACCTGCTGCCCGACACGCTGCTTGACGAACGCGTACGCGCCAGCGGCCAGTTGCCAGACCTGATCATGCAGTCGATGCGCTCGCACGATCAGTACAACACCACTATCTACGGCCTGGACGACCGCTACCGCGGCGTGCGCGGCCAGCGCGAGGTGCTGTTCGCCAACGAAGCCGACATCATCCGCCTGGGCTTCCAGCCGGGGCAGAAGGTCGACATTGTTTCGTTGTGGGGGGATGAGCATGTGCGCCGGGTGCAAGGCTTTACCCTGCTGGCCTTCGACATCCCTGCCGGGCAGGCGGCGGCGTATTACCCGGAGGTGAACCCGCTGGTGCCGCTAGAGAGCATTGGCGTTGGTAGCCATACGCCAACATCGAAGTTCATTGCCATCAAGCTGGAGCGCGCGCGCGACGACGGGCGCATCCTGTAAAAATGAAAAAAGCCCTGTTCCGTGGCGGTTCAGGGCTTTGTCATAAGGGTCTCAGACAGCCTGAAAACGATAAAGTTTCATAGTAAATACAGCTAGTTAGAGAATTGTGTACAACTCGTGTTACTCGTCGGATTTCCGTTGCCAGCCACGCCTCTTAGCCTCAAATTCGCCTCGTCATCCCTATGAGGCTCTCTCGATGAAGAAGTACTCCTCGATTCTGTTGTTGTCTTTCAGCTTGCTCAGCGGCGTTGCCATGGCAGGCGGCACCACCGAGGCCGGCATTGGCGGCGCACTGGGTGGGGTACTGGGTTCTGTCGTGGGCCAGTCCATTGGCGGTAGCACAGGTGGCGCGATCGGCGCAGGCCTGGGCGGCGCAGCCGGCAGTGCGGTAGGTGCCGACAAGCACCAGCGCGGTGAAGCAGCCATCGGTGGCGCATTGGGCGCCGCTGGCGGTAACGTGGTCGGCCGCTCTGTCGGCGGCACCACTGGTAGCTACATTGGCGCAGCAGCCGGCGGTGGCGCCGGTGGTGCACTGGGTAACTACATGGGCAACAAGGCCGACGACGACGAGCGCCACGAGAATCGCCGCTACCGTCGCGACTACGACGACCGTCGCCACTGGGACCGTGGCCGCCACTATGGCCACCGCAAGCACAAGCGCCACTGGCGCGACTAACGCCTGAGGGCCCTGCCCCGGCAACAAACCCCGCCCCTGCCAGCGGGGTTTTTTATGCCTGTCGCTCCAGCATAAGGCCAGACAGGATCACCTGCAGCGCCTCTGGCAACGCCACAGGCCGGCCGCTGGCGCGCTCGATGAACACCTGCACCACCGTGCCTGCCGCGCACGCGTCCGGCTCGCCCGGACGGTACAGCGCCAGCCGGTACTCAACCGTGCTGCCCGCCAGGCGCGTCACTCCCAGCCCCACCTCCAACAAGTCCGGGAAGCCCGGCAGCGCGTAAAAATCCGCAGCCGAACTGACCACGAAGGCGGCCAGTTCACCGTGTCGCAGATCCAGTTCGGCCTGCTCGACGAGAAACGCCTGTATCGCGGTTTCGAAGAAGCCGTGCACCGTTGCACCGGCGATGTGGCCGTTCAGGTCGTTGTCCTGGGGGCGGGTGAGGATCGGGTGGAAGTGGGAGAAGGCAGTGCGCTGAGGGGCTTCGGTCATCTGGCTGACTCTTGTCTTCGCAATGGATGCTGACAGTGAAACAGAAAAACCTGACTTTCGCTGCTTATGCGGGCCCCTTCGTGGGCAAACCGCTCCTGCAAACTACAAAAAAGCCGCCCTCTGGGGCGGCTTTCTCGTTGCGGCTGAGCTCAGCTTACAGCTGCGGGCCAGCGGCTTTGATGGCGTCGGAAACTTCGAACTTCTTGAAGTTTTCGATGAACAGCTTGGCCAGGCCTTTGGCAGCCTCGTCGTAGGCCGCTTTGTCAGCCCAGTTGGTGCGGGGGTTGAGCAGTTCGGTTTCAACGCCCGGAACGGCCTTCGGCACGTCTAGGTTGATGATGTCCAGGTGCTCGGTTTCGGCACCGACCAGTGCACCGCTCTGGATCGCAGCGATCACGGCACGGGTGGTGGGGATGCTGAAGCGCTTGCCAACGCCGTAGCCACCACCAGTCCAGCCGGTGTTGACCAGGTAGACCTTGGAGTTGAAACCGTTGATGCGCTTGATCAGCAGCTCGGCGTACTCGCCAGCCGGACGCGGGAAGAACGGTGCGCCGAAGCAGGTGGAGAAGGTCGACTTGATGCCGCCGCCCGAGCCCATTTCAGTGGAACCGACCAGCGCGGTGTAACCGGACAGGAAGTGGTAGGCCGCCTGCTCGTTGTTCAGGATCGACACCGGTGGCAGAACACCTGTCAGGTCGCAGGTGAGGAAGATCACTGCGTTAGGCTCGCCGCCCAGGTTCGCTTCCGAACGCTTGGCAACGTGCTCAAGCGGGTAGGCCGCACGGCTGTTCTGGGTCAGGCTGACATCGGTGTAGTCAGCGTGCTTGTTGGCGTCGAGAACGACGTTTTCCAGTACTGCGCCGTGCTTGATGGCTTTCCAGATGACCGGTTCGTTCTTCTCGGACAGGTCGATGCACTTGGCGTAGCAGCCGCCTTCCATGTTGAAGACAACGCCTTCGCCCCAACCGTGCTCGTCGTCACCGATCAGGTAACGGCTTTCGTCAGCTGAAAGGGTGGTCTTGCCAGTGCCGGACAGGCCGAAGAACAAGGTCACATCGCCTTCTTCGCCGATGTTGGCCGCGCAGTGCATAGGCAGTACGTCGGCAGCCGGCAGCAGGAAGTTTTGCACCGAGAACATGGCTTTCTTCATTTCACCGGCGTAGCGCATGCCAGCGATCAGCACTTTCTTCTGGGCGAAGTTGATGATCACGCAACCATCGGAGTTGGTGCCGTCACGCTCTGGTTCGCACACGAAGTTGGCGACGTTGAGGATCTGCCACTGGTCGCGGCCAGCCGGGTTGAACTGCTCCGGGTTGATGAACAGGCAACGACCGAACAGGTTCTGCCAGGCAGTCTGGGTGGTCATCTTCACCGGCAGGTAGTGCTCGGCTGCAGCCCCTACGTGAACATAGGAAACGAAGTGATCCTGTGCGTTGTTGAACGCCTCGACGCGAGCCCACAGGGCATCGAACTTGTCAGCCGGGAACTTGCGGTTGATCGGGCCCCAGGAAATGGCGTCTTGGGTGGAAGGTTCTTCGACGATGAAACGGTCAGCCGGCGAACGGCCAGTACGGTGACCAGTCTCCACGACCAGTGCGCCAGTATCGGCTAGTACGCCTTCACCGCGTTGCAGCGCTTCTTTTACCAGCTCATCGACGCTCAGGTCGGTGTACACGGTGTTGTTGGCTTGCGTCATGAGATACCCCATCCGGCCCGAGGCCGAGTGCTCCAAACGTTTTGTAGTTGTCTTGAAAAAACTACTACAGCGAAAAAAGTGGCCGGATTATGCCAGAAACGCCCAAAAAAAGTAGGCCCCTCCTGTCAGAACTGCGCTTTTGCGCAATTCGGCAGGAGATTGTCCTGTGCTTTAACGTTTCAGTGACGAGTTTCTGAGGCCACGTCAGTGCCGCCACCCGCAAACAGTTGCGCCACGTCGCTGGCATCGAAGAAGTAGCGCTCGTTGCAGAACTGGCAATCGATCTCTACCGTCCCGCCACACTCTTCGACCAGCGCCTTGGCGTCGTGCTCGCCCAGACTGACCAGCGCATTGCCGGAGCGTTCCCGCGAACAACTGCAATTGAAGCGCAGCGGCTGGATATCGAACAGGCGCACGGCATCTTCGTGGTACAGGCGGTGCAGCAGGGTTTCGTTGCCCTCTGTCCACTCTTCGGACTTGAGCGTCTTGGCCAGGGCCACTACGTGCTGCCAGCTGTCTTCGCGTTCTTCATCATCCGGCTGGCGATCACGCGGCAGTTGCTGCAGCAATAGCCCACGTGCCTTGCCGCCTTCGGCATTGAGCCAGAAACGGGTATTGAGCTGCTGTGACTGAACGAAGTAGTTGGTGAAACATTCCGACAGGTTGGCGCCATCGAGGTCGACGGTCCCCTGGTAGCGCTGGCCCTTGACCGGGTCGATGGTCAGGGTCAGGTGGCCGTCGGGCATCAGCTGCGACAGGGTGGCACCGGCCGGAATTTGGTCCGCTTCATAGCGGGCCATGCCGCGGATTTCGCGGTCGCTGGAACACTCCACCATCAGCAGCGGAATCGGCCCAGCCGAACGCGCCTGCAGAATCAGCAGGCCATCGAACTTCATCGCCCCCACCAGCAAGGCGGTGGCGGCCATCAACTCACCGAGCAGCACCTTGACCGGCTGGGGGTACTCATGACGCGCCAACACTGCGGCGTAGCTGTCATCGAGAGACACCCACTCGCCGCGCACATCGCGCTCGTCGAAGATGAAACGTTGGGTGAAATCGGTATCAGGCAATTCGCTCATAGGTTTTGGCTATCTGAAAATGATGACAAAATGGTTACAAGGGTTATCGCGAACCTGCGAGAGCCCATGACAGAGCGCTCACACGGCGCTCCGATTTCTGTTTGCAATAGAGGTATTTTATGGACAATCGACCACTGTTCCAAGCAAGGTGGTCCTGGGGGCCGCTGGCAGCCTGTACGCTGCTTCCCATCGCTCTACTGTGTTTCTGGTTATGGCCCATTGGCCAGATCCTGTGCCTGACTTTCGACGAATGGCTGTTCCGCAGCCTGAACGCGCCGCTGGCCGATAACACCACCTGGCGCTACATCTGGACCATCGGCAGCCTGCGCCCGTTCGACATCGTCGTCGGCCTGATCCTGCTGGCTGTGCTCATTCGTGGTGACTGGGTGTTCAAGGCCGCTCAGGTTCGCCAGGCATTTTTCGGCTTTCTGGTCACGCTACTCCTCTTAGTGGTGATTCGCGCGCTGTTTTCCAAGTGGGTGGATGCAGCCGGGTGGCAACACAAGAGCCCATCGATGATCTTCGACGACGTCGTGCACCTGAGTGACTATTACCCGAACCTGGAGGCTGCCTGGGAACTCAAGGACCGTTCCAGCAAGAGTTTCCCGGGTGATCACGCCTCGGTGCTGCTGATCTGGGCGCTGTTCATGAGCGTGTTCAGCCGCGGCCTTTTGCAGTACCTGGTTGTCTGGGGGTTGGCGCTGCTGTTCATGCTGCCGCGCCTGGTAGCAGGTGCCCACTGGGGGCAGGACGACTACATCGGCGGCTTGCTGATGGCGGTGCTGGCGCTGGGCTGGAGCTACTACACGCCGCTGGCGGCCAAAGGCAGCGAGGCGTTGATGCGCTGGACAGCGCCGTTGTTCAAGCTGCTGTCCACGCTACCGCTGGTCGGGCGAATGGCGGTGCTCCGTTAGGTGCCTGGGGCTGCACGGCAGCCCCATTCAATCGTAACTTCCATGCAGCTGGTGGATCTGCCGACGCTGCTTCTTGGTCGGCCGGCCATCGGTGGTCACACCCATGGCCCCGGCCTTACGCATCTCAGCGGCCTGTTCACGGCGACGCACACTTTCTTCGGTTTCCTCGTACAACGTCTGCGCCTCCGGGGCACCACGACGCACCATCGACAGCGCCTTCACCACCACGGTGCGCTCATCGAACCCGGTACGCAGTACGAACTCGTCGCCCACCCGCGGCTCCTTGCCTGGCTTGCAACGCTCGCCCCGGCAATGCACCTTGCCACTCTCGATCGCCGCCTTGGCCAGCGCTCGGGTCTTGTAGAAGCGCGCCGCCCACAGCCATTTGTCCAGGCGAACCTTGTCGTCGTCTTCGGCTTTTTGTGCCATCCCGTTACCTCGGATTCTGTCTTTCATCGAACTGTACTACCTTCACATACGGATGCAAAAAGTCCCCGCCGTGCTTAAAGTTCACCACCTCATTCGCAGGGTGCGCTTCGTGAAGACATTTGACCATTTGACTGTGATCGGCCTGCGCGAGTGGGTCGCCTTGCCTGACCTCGGCGTGGCCGGGCTGCGCGCCAAGATCGACACCGGTGCCAGCACGTCGAGCCTGCATGCCACCGAGGTGGAACCCTTCGAGCGCGACGGCCAGCCCTGGGTTCGCTTCACTGCGCACCTGGGCTCGGTGGTGCAGTTGCGTCACCGCCGGTGCGAGGCACCGCTGGTGACCATGAAGACCATCAAGAGCTCCAACGGCCACGCCCAGACTCGCTACGTCATCCGCACGTCATTGGCGCTGGGTGATGGTGTGTGGGAGGTGGAGTTCACCCTGGCCTGCCGCAAGAGCATGCGCTACCGCCTGTTGCTTGGCTCCAAGGCCTTGATACACGGCCAGCTGGTGGTCAACCCCGGCCTGAAGTACGTACAAGACAAACCGGCCTTCCCGGCCACCCTTTCCCCTGTCACAGGTGCTGCATGAAGATCGCTGTGCTGTCGCGCAATCCGCGTCTGTATTCCACCCGCCGCCTGGTCGAAGCCGGTACCCAGCGTGGCCACGAAATGGTGGTGATCGATACCCTGCGGGCCTACATGAACATTGCCAGCCACAAGCCGCAGATCCACTACCGTGGCAAGCCGCTGGAAGGCTTCGATGCAGTGATCCCGCGCATAGGTGCTTCGGTTACGTTCTATGGCTGCGCGGTGCTGCGCCAGTTCGAAATGATGGGCGTATACCCGCTCAACGAGTCGGTCGCCATTGCCCGCTCGCGCGACAAGCTGCGCTCGTTGCAGCTGTTGTCGCGGCGCGGCATCGGCCTGCCGATCACTGGTTTCGCCCACTCGCCGGACGACATCCCCGACCTGATCCAGATGGTCAACGGTGCCCCGCTGGTGATCAAGGTACTGGAAGGCACCCAGGGCATTGGCGTGGTGTTGTGCGAAACCCCCCAGGCGGCCGAGTCGGTGATCGAAGCGTTCATGGGCCTCAAGCAGGACATCATGGTTCAGGAGTACATCAAGGAAGCCGGTGGCGCAGATATTCGATGCTTCGTGGTAGGCGATAAGGTAATTGCCTCAATGAAGCGTCAGGCAAAGCCGGGCGAGTTCCGCTCCAACCTGCATCGGGGTGGCGTCGCCAGCCTGATAAAAATCACCCCTGAAGAGCGCATCACCGCCATTCGGGCGGCCAAGGTGATGGGCTTGAGCGTGGCGGGTGTGGATATCCTGCGTTCCAACCACGGGCCGTTGGTGATGGAGGTAAACTCGTCGCCGGGGCTGGAGGGCATTGAAGTCACCACCGGCAAGAACGTCGCCGGGATGATCATCGAGCACCTGGAGAAGAATGGCGGGCCCAATCAGACCCGGACCAAGGGCAAAGGCTGATTCAAGCCTGTACCGGCCTCTTCGCGGCTGAAGCCCCACAGGTACTGCACAAACCCTGTAGGGCTTTAGTCGCGAAGAGGCCGGTGAGCCTTACACAGCATTACGCGGCAGCAGCAGCCCCAGCGGCAACCTGACCCGCGCCTCGATCCCGCCGCCAGACCTGTTGCGCAACTCCACATTCCCGCCATGTTGCGCAGCAATCCGCTTGACGATCGCCAGCCCCAGCCCGGTGCCCTTGCCACCCCGCGCCCGGTCACCACGAATGAACGGGTTGAAGATGGTTTCCAGTTCCGACTCGTCGATACCGGTGCCGCGGTCCAGCACGCTGAGCACCACATACGGCGCACTCTCGTCACCCGACACATAGGCAGCCACCTCGACCCCCTTGCCAGCATGGTGCAGGGCGTTGCCGATCAGGTTGCCCAGCATGCGCTTGAGCGAAACCCGGCGCAGCGGGAACGGTGGAATCGGCTCCAGGCACAGGCGCACGCGCTCTTCTGGCTGGTTGTACGGAGCCACCACCTCACGCACCAGATCAGCAAGGTCGACCTCTTCCACCGGCTCGTCACGGCCATCGCGGATGAAGGCCAGGAACTGGTCGAGGATCGCGTCCATGTCCTCGATATCGCGAACCATGTCATCGCTCAGCTCGTTGTCGCTGTTCAGCAACGACAGCGACAGGCGCAGCCGCGTCAGTGGTGTGCGCAAGTCGTGGGAAACCCCGGCCAGCATTAGCTCGCGCTCACGCCCGGCCTGCTCGACATCCTCGGCCATCTGGTTGAACGCCTTGTACACCTCGGTCATCTCGCTGGGAGTATCGCTGATCGGCAGGCGCACACTGCGCCCCTGGCCAAGCTGGCGGGCGGCGAACACCAGGCGCTTGAGCGGCTGGTTCAACTGGCGCACAAAAATCCACGCCGAGGCGGTGGACAACAAACCAATGGCCAGGAACCAGCCCAGCACGTTCCAGATCTTCTGCCCGCGCAATGGGTGCGGGTACAGCGGCACCTTCAGCCAACCTGGGCCAAGGCTTGGCGCATTGACCCACAACGCCGGAGGCGCATGAATGCGCAACCGCACCTCGGTGTCTTCACCCAACTCGGCCTGCATCTGCCGTTGGTAGATTTCACTGTAAGGCCAATGCTGCTCACCTTCGGGCACACCCGAACCGGTCACCCGGATAAGGCCTGCCGCCTCGGCGATCTTTTCGCGGTTTTCTTCGTCAGCGGCCCAATAGGCACGTAAGGTCAGCGCTACACCATGGCTGTACTGACGGTCGACCAGCACGTCCTCGTTCATCAGCAGGTAGACCAGGGTCAGCGCCTTGGAGAACAGAACGACGATCAACACCAGCCACAGGGTGCGGGCGAAGAAACTTTGCGGAAACCAGAGCGGTGTTTTCATCGACGTTCAGGCATCATTTTCCGGCGTTTCCGTCCGGTACGAACACGTAGCCCACGCCCCAGACGGTCTGGATGTAACGCGGCTTGGACGGGTCCGGCTCGATCATGCGACGCAGGCGCGAAATCTGCACGTCGATGGAGCGCTCCAGCGCATCCCATTCGCGGCCGCGCGCCAGGTTCATCAGTTTGTCGCGGGTCAACGGCTCGCGGGCGTGCATCACCAGGGCCTTGAGCACAGCGAACTCACCAGTGGTAAGCATGTGCACTTCGTCGCCACGCTTGAGCTCGCGAGTGGCCAGCGACAGCTCATAGTCACCGAAGGTGACCGACTCGTCTTCGCTGCCCGGCGCTCCCGGCACGCTCGGCGCCTGGCGGCGCAGCACAGCCTTGACCCGGGCCATCAGTTCGTCCGGGTTGAACGGTTTGCCCAGGTAGTCGTCGGCGCCCAGCTCCAGGCCCTTGATGCGGCTGAGCTCGTCGCCCTTGGCGGTCAGCATGATGATCGGGATCTGGTTGTTCTGCTGGCGCAGGCGCTTGCACGCGGACAGGCCGTCCTCACCTGGCAACATCAGGTCGAGCACCACCAGGTTGAACACCTCGCGCTGCAGCAGGCGGTCCATCTGCTCGGTGTTGGGCACTGCACGGGCACGGTAGCCCTTGCTGGTGAAGAAACGTTCCAGCAGGCTGCTCAGCCCCGGATCGTCGTCGACGATGAGAATCTTGTCACCTTCAGCGGTGTTTGGCGTGCCGGTCATGAATAACTCCTCTGATATCGCCGCGCATTATGGCGTAGCCATTGCTGCACGTTGCGTGAGCATTGTTAGCAGATTTTTCCCCCGGCGCCAGTTCCGGCTGGCCGGGCGCCATCACCGCAAGCCGTTTGCGATGGGTATAATGCGCGGCTTTCATCCAGCGCCGCCGGGCAAAAGGCCCACAGGCGACCCCCGTATTCACAAATGTCAGGTGGTTTACATGGACAGCATCAACAGCCGTATCGCCGAGGAACTGGGCGTACGCCCGCAGCAGGTCGAGGCGGCCGTGAGCCTGTTGGACGAAGGCTCGACCGTGCCCTTCATCGCCCGCTATCGCAAGGAAGTGACCGGTAGCCTTGACGACACTCAGTTGCGCCACCTGGAAGAGCGCCTGCGTTACCTGCGCGAACTCGACGAGCGCCGCGCCAGCATCCTTTCCAGCATCGAGGAACAGGGCAAGCTGACCCCGGAACTGGCCCGCGAGATCAAGCTGGCCGACACCAAGACCCGCCTCGAAGACCTGTACCTGCCGTACAAGCAGAAGCGCCGCACCAAGGGCCAGATCGCCCTGGAAGCCGGCCTTGGCGAACTGGCCGATGGCCTGTTCAACGACCCGACCCTGGCCCCGGAAAGCGAAGCCGCACGCTTCGTCAACGCCGAAAAGGGCGTGGCCGACGTCAAGGCCGCGCTGGAAGGCGCCAAGTACATCCTGATGGAGCGCTTTGCCGAAGACGCCGCCCTGCTCGACAAGCTGCGCAGCTACCTCAAGCAGGAGGCCGTGCTCAGCGCCCGCGTCGTGGCTGGCAAGGAAGAAGAAGGTGCCAAGTTCCGCGACTACTTCGCTCATGACGAGCTGCTGCGTACTGCGCCGTCGCACCGTGCCCTGGCGATCTTCCGCGGGCGCAACGAAGGCGTGTTGAGCGTCTCGCTGAAGGTAGGCGAAGAACTGCCCGGCACCCTGCACCCGTGCGAGCTGATGATCGGCAACCACGTCGGTATCGAAAACCGCAGCCGACCGGCCGACAAGTGGCTGGGTGAAGTGGTGCGCTGGACCTGGAAGGTCAAGCTGTACACCCACCTGGAAACCGATCTGTTCGGCGAGCTGCGCGACAATGCCGAAGGCGAGGCGATCAACGTGTTCGCCCACAACCTGCACGACCTGTTGCTGGCCGCACCGGCCGGCCCGCGCGCCACCCTGGGCTTCGACCCGGGCCTGCGCACCGGCTGCAAGATCGCCGTGGTCGACGCAACCGGCAAGCTGCTGGACCACACCACGGTCTACCCGCACGCGCCGAAGAACGACTGGGACCGCACCATTTCCATCATGGCCGCACTGTGCGCCAAACACTCGGTGGAACTGATCGCCATCGGCAACGGCACCGCCAGCCGCGAAAGCGACAAGCTGGTGGCCGAGCTGGTCAAGAAATATCCAGCCCTGAAAATCACCAAGATCATGGTCTCCGAAGCCGGTGCTTCGGTGTACTCGGCATCGGAACTGGCCGCCCGCGAGTTCCCGGACCTGGACGTGTCGATACGCGGCGCCGTGTCGATCGCCCGTCGCCTGCAGGATCCGCTGGCCGAACTGGTGAAGATCGACCCGAAATCCATTGGTGTCGGCCAGTACCAGCACGACGTCTCCCAGCTGAAACTGGCACGTGGCCTGGACGCGGTAGTCGAGGACTGTGTGAACGCCGTGGGCGTGGACGTAAACACCGCTTCGGTGGCGCTGCTGACACGCATCTCCGGCCTCAATGCCACGCTGGCACAGAACATCGTCGCCCACCGCGATGCCAATGGTCCGTTTGCCACCCGTGCAGCGCTGAAAAAGGTCAGCCGCCTGGGTGAGAAAACCTTCGAGCAGGCCGCCGGCTTCCTGCGCGTGATGAACGGCGACAACCCGCTGGACGCCTCTGCGGTGCACCCTGAGGCTTACCCGCTGGTGCAGCGCATTGCCGCCGATACCGACCGCGACATCCGCTCGCTGATTGGTGACAGCAGCTTCCTCAAGCGCCTGGACCCGAAAAAGTTCACCGACGAGACCTTCGGCCTGCCAACCGTCACCGACATTCTGCAAGAGCTGGACAAGCCCGGCCGCGACCCACGTCCGGAATTCAAGACCGCCACCTTCCAGGACGGCGTCGAAGACCTCAAGGACCTGGAACCGGGCATGATCCTCGAAGGCGTGGTAACCAACGTTACCAACTTCGGTGCCTTCGTCGACATCGGTGTGCACCAGGACGGCCTGGTGCATATCTCGGCGCTGTCGGAGAAGTTCGTCAAAGACCCGCGTGAAGCGGTCAAGGCCGGCGATGTGGTCAAGGTGAAGGTCATGGAAGTGGACATCCCGCGCAAGCGCGTCGGCCTGTCCATGCGCATGAGCGACACCCCGGGCGAGAAGGTCGAAGGCAACCGCGGTGGCAACCGTGGCAATGGCGGCAATCGCCAGCAGCAGGCACCGCGTCAGCGCGAAACCGCCACTGCCGCCCCGGCCAACAACGCCATGGCAGCCCTGTTCGCCAACGCAAAGCAGTTGAAGAAGAAGTAATGGACGTACCACGTGAATACGTCGAAAGCGCCTTCAGCCAGCTTCTGGGCTGCCGCCTGCAACACCTGGACACCGGTGTTGCCGAGGTAGCCCTGGCGCTCGAGCCACATTTGCGCAACCGTGGCCAGAAGCTGCACGGCGGGGCGATTTTCAGCCTGGTGGATATCGCCATGGGCCTGGCCTGCTCGGCCAGCCATGGCTTTGACCAGCAAAGCGTCACCATCGAGTGCAAGATCAACTACATGCGTGCCGTCAGCGACGGCGAAGTGCTGTGTACCGCCCGCGTGCTGCACGCCGGGCGGCGCACGCTGGTGGTCGACGCCGACGTAGTCCAGGGCGACAAGCTGGTGGCCAAAGCGCAAGGAACCTTCGCGGTTCTCTAGCTCACCAAGCAGTATCTGCGGTATTTTCAGCAGTGCGCTGGCACTGCTGGAACCGCGTAAACCAGGCGATAACGCCAGTTCCTTTCTTCCTACCCTTGTAGACCGTTATCTCTACCCCCATATTGGGGCGACTGACGCGTGAAGGAATACATCTTGAGCGACCTCCTCAACCGCCGCCTGAGCCTGCTCGGCGCCAATCTCCCCCTGCTCAAGCAGTGCCTGCACGGTATTGAGCGCGAATGCCTGCGCGTGACCGACGAAGGTCGCCTGGCCCAGACCCCGCATCCGGAAGCTCTGGGATCGGCGCTGACCAACGAGCAGATCACCACCGATTATTCCGAGTCGCTGCTGGAGTTCATCACCCCGGCGCTGGCCGACCCGGCCAAGGTGCTCGAAAGCCTCGAAGAGACCCACCGTTTCGTCTACAGCAAGCTGGGCGACGAATACCTGTGGAGCCCGTCGATGCCGTGCACGCTGCCGGCCGAGGAGGACATCCCGATCGCTGAGTACGGCAGCTCGAACATCGGCAAGCTCAAACACGTCTACCGCAAGGGCCTGGCCCTGCGTTACGGCCGTACCATGCAGTGTATTGCCGGTATCCATTACAACTTCTCGCTGCCCGAAGCGCTTTGGCCATTGCTGCGCGAAGACGAAGGCAGTACGGAAAATGACCGCGACTACCAGTCGTCGGCCTACATCGCGCTGATTCGTAACTTCCGCCGCTACAGCTGGCTGCTGATGTACCTGTTCGGCGCCTCGCCGGCACTGGACAAAGGCTTCCTGCGTGGCCGCCCGCACCAGCTTGAAGAGCTGGATGCCGAAACCCTGTTCCTGCCCTACGCCACCAGCCTGCGCATGAGCGACCTGGGTTACCAGAGCAACGCCCAGGCCGGTCTTACGCCCTGCTACAACAACCTGGCCAGCTACACCGACAGCCTGCGCAAGGCCGTTGGCACGCCCTACCCGCCGTACGTTGAAGTCGGCACGCATGTGGATGGCGAGTGGGTTCAGCTGAACACCAATATTCTGCAGATCGAAAACGAGTACTACTCGAACATTCGCCCCAAGCGGGTCACCTACTCCGGCGAACGGCCGATCCAGGCCCTGACTTCGCGCGGTGTGCAGTATGTGGAAGTGCGTTGCCTGGACATCAATCCGTTCCTGCCGGTTGGTATCGACCTGACCGAGGCGCGCTTCCTCGACGCATTCCTGCTGTTCTGCGCGCTGGAAGACAGCCCGCAACTGGACAACGGCGAATGCGGCCAGTGCACCAGCAACTTCCTGACTGTGGTCAAGGAAGGTCGTCGTCCGGGCCTGGAGTTGCACCGCAATGGCCAGCCGATCAGCCTGAAGGACTGGGCCAGCGAGCTGATCGAGCGTATCCGCGAGTTGGCCAACCTGCTCGATCAGGCGCAGGGCTCTGATGAGCACGCCAAGGCCCTGGATGCCCAGCAGGCCAAGGTCGACGACACCTCACTGACCCCATCGGCCCAGGTGCTGGCACGCATGACCGAGCATGACGAGAGCTTCGTCCAGTTCTCGCTGCGCCAGAGCCGTGTACACGCCGAGACTTTCCGCGAACAACCACTGAGCAACGAAAAACAGCAGGCATTCGAGACGCTGGCCCGCGAGTCGCTCGCCAGGCAGTCCGAGCTGGAACAGGAAGAAGTCGGCGACTTCGACCTGTTCGTCGGTGCCTACCAGGCCAGCATCCTGGCAATCAGCAGTTGATGAACCGCACCACCACCCCGCGCAAACCGCGTGCCAGCAGCCAGGCCAGGATCGAGGCGATCCTGGCGGCTGCGCGTGAGCTGTTGGCCGAGCAAGGGGTGGCGGCGCTTTCTATCTACAGCGTGGCCGAGCGGGCGCAGATTCCACCGTCGTCGGTGTATCACTTCTTCGCCAGTGTGCCGGCCTTGCTGGAGGCGCTTACTGCGGATGTACACCGGGCGTTTCGCGAAGCCCTGAGCGCACCGATCGACAGCAGCGCGTTCAGCACCTGGCACGAGCTGTCACGGCTGATCGAAGAACGCATGCTTGATATCTATAACGAGGATGCGGCAGCGCGGCAGTTGATCCTGGCGCAGCATGGCCTGAGCGAGGTGGTGCAGGCCGACCGGCAGCACGACATGGAACTGGGCAACTTGATGCACAAGTTGTTCGACCAGCATTTTCACCTGCCGGTGATGCCACTGGATGTGGATGTGTTTGCCCTGGGCATGGAATTGAGCGACCGGGTGTATGCACGGTCGGTGCAGTTGCACGAGGCGATCACCCCGCGCATGGCCGAGGAAGGCAAGCGTGTATTCGAGGCGTATCTGGGGTTGTATCTGCCGCCGTTTCTGGCCAAGCGTTCCAGCTGAGAAATCTGGGGCCGCTTGGCGGCCCTTCGCGGGCACGCCCGCTCCCACAGAGCCCGCGCATACCCTGGAGCTTGCGAAGTACCTGTGGGAGCGGGCGTGCCCGCGAAGGCTGCAAAGCAGCCCCATTATCGAGCAGCAGCATCACAGCTTGGCAATAGACACTTCAGTCGACTTTACGAAGGCAATCACTTCGCTGCCCACCTGCAGCTCCAGCTCACGCACGGAACGGGTGGTAATCACCGAAGTGACGATACCCGAAGCCGTCTGCACGTCGATTTCCGACAGTACCGGGCCTTCGAGGATTTCTTTCACAGTACCTTTGAACTGGTTGCGAACATTGATGGCTTTGATAGTCATGGTTTGCTTCCTTTTGGCTTTTGGGATTCAGTGCGCCCAGCGCAGTTGCGTGGGCAGAGGGGCTACAGGATCCGGCTCGGGCGCAGTGCCCGGGATGGACAGAACACGGTTGAGCACTTCGCTTTCCAGCGCGGCCAGACGGTGCGAACCACGCGCCCGGGGCCGTGCCAGGTCAACAGTGAGGTCGAGCCCGACCTCGCCGTCCTCAATCAGGATCACCCGGTCAGCCACGGCAACCGCCTCGCTGACGTCGTGGGTGACCAGCAGCACAGTGAAGCCGTGCTGACGCCACAGGCGTTCGATCAGTTGCTGCATCTCGATGCGGGTCAATGCATCCAGCGCCCCCAGTGGCTCGTCCAGCAGCAGCAGACGGGGCTGGTGAATCAAGGCTCGGGCCAAAGCCACGCGCTGCTTCTGGCCTCCCGAGAGCGCTGCCGGCCATTCGTTGGCGCGGTCGGCCAGGCCAACCGCATCCAAGGCCTCCAGCGCACGCTGTCGCCAGTCACCAGACAGCCCGAGGCCAACGTTGTCGATCACCTTCTTCCACGGCAGCAGCCGCGCGTCCTGGAACATCAGGCGGGTTTCTTCACGGGCCTCTTCCAGCGGCGCGGCACCGGCCAGCAACTGACCAGCGGTGGGCTGGTCCAGCCCGGCAAGCAGCCGCAGCAAGGTGCTCTTGCCGCAGCCGCTGCGGCCGACGATAGCCACGAACTGGCCGGCCGGGATGTGCAGGTCGATGCCCTTCAACACGTCGCGCTGGCCAAAAGTCTTGCGCAGGCCCTTGGAGGCCAGCGGGATGCCACGCAGCAGGCGTGGCGGCTGTTCCTTGAACACGGTCATGCGCCCTCCTTCCTGGCAACTTGATAGGCCGGGTGCCAGCGCAGCCAGGCACGCTCCAAGCCTCGGGCCGCAAGGTCGGCAAGCTTGCCGAGTACGGCATACAGGACGATGGCCAGCACTACCACGTCGGTTTGAAGAAATTCGCGAGCATTCATTGCCAGGTAACCGATGCCAGCGTTGGCCGAAATGGTTTCGGCAACAATCAGCGTCAGCCACATGAAGCCCAAGGCGAAACGCACGCCCACCAGGATCGAAGGCAGCGCCCCCGGCAGGATCACCTGGCGGAACAGGCCGAAGCCGGACAAGCCGTAACTGCGCGCCATTTCCACCAACGCTGGGTCAACGTTGCGAATGCCGTGGTAGGTGTTCAGATAGATCGGAAACAACGTGCCCAGCGCGACCAGAAAGATCTTTGCCGACTCGTCGATACCGAACCACAGAATCACCAGCGGTATGAGCGCAAGGTGCGGCACGTTGCGGATCATCTGTACCGAGCTGTCGAGCAGGCGTTCACCCCAATTCGACAAGCCGGTGATGAAGCCCAGTACCAGGCCGATGCTGCCGCCGATGACAAAGCCCAGGCCTGCACGCCAACCGCTGATGGCCAGGTGGGTCCAGATTTCGCCGCTGCGCACCAGCTCGACGCCCGCGCTTACCACTGCGCTAGGTGCCGGCAGGATACGCGTCGACAGCCAGCCAGCGCTGACGGCCAACTGCCATATTGCCAACAGCAGCACCGGCAGCGCCCACGGCGCCAGGCGCTGGGTCAGGTTGGAGGAAGTTGCACGACTCATGGCCAGGCCCTCAGCTCTGCGACACAGATTTGGGCAGGATGTCGTTTGCCACCATCTCGCCGAACGGGCTTACGTAGCCGCCGGCCTGCGGTTGCTCAGGGCGTTGCACATCGAGGTGCGGGAACAGCAGTTCAGCCACGCGATAAGACTCTTCCAGGTGTGGATAACCCGAGAAGATGAATGTATCGATCCCCAAGTCGGCATATTCCTTCACCCGCGCCGCCACCGTCGGACCATCGCCCACCAGTGCGGTGCCAGCCCCGCCACGTACCAGACCAACGCCAGCCCACAGGTTGGGGCTGACCTCCAGGTTGTCGCGCTTGCCGCCGTGCAGGGCAGCCATGCGTTGCTGGCCCACCGAGTCGAAGCGCGCCAGCGAAGCCTGGGCACGAGAGATGGTGTCATCGTCCAGGTGCGAGATCAGGCGGTCGGCGGCGGCCCAAGCCGCTTCGTTGGTTTCGCGCACGATCACATGCAGGCGAATACCGAAGCGGACTTCGCGCCCCTGAGCCGCTGCTTTTTCGCGCACCTGAGCAATCTTCTCGGCAACGGCTGCCGGTGGCTCGCCCCAGGTCAGGTACAGCTCGACCTGTTCGGCCGCCAATTCCTGAGCGGCCTCGGACGAGCCGCCGAAATACAGCGGTGGGCGTGGTTGCTGAATCGGCGGGTAGAGCAGCTTGGCGCCCTTTACCTGGATGTGCTTACCGTCGTAATCGACGTTTTCCCCTTCCAGCACCTTGCGCCAGATACGAGTGAACTCGACCGAAGCTTCGTAGCGCGCCTGGTGGTTCAGGTGCAGGCCGTCACCCGCCAGCTCGTCCGGGTCACCACCGGTCACCAGGTTGAATAGCGCACGGCCATTGGACAAGCGATCGAGGGTGGCTGCCTGGCGTGCTGCCACGGTCGGCGAAATGATGCCCGGGCGCAGGGCTACCAGGAACTTCAGGCGCTGGGTCACGGGGATCAGCGACGCGGCCACCAGCCAGGAGTCCTCGCAGGAGCGCCCGGTCGGGATCAGCACCCCACCAAAACCAAGGCGATCGGCGGCCTGCGCGATCTGCTGCAGGTAACCGTGGTCGACCGCACGTGCGCCTTCGGAAGTGCCCAGGTACTTGCCGTCACCGTGGGTTGGGAGGAACCAGAAAATGTTAAGGCTCATTGGAGTCGTCTCCTCAAGGGTGGCTCTAGCCGGAGCGACGCCCCGGCACAGGCAGTCAATCAAGGCGCGCTAGCGACCTTGGCCGGGGGTGTCCAGATCACGTCCTTGATGCTCAGCGGCTTGGGTATCAGCTTGAGCGCCTGGAAGGTGTCAGCGATCCTCTGTTGCGCGGCCACCACCTCTGGGGTCAGCGGCGCAGCGCCGTAGCCTTGGCGTTTGACTGAGGTGAGGGTGATGTCGGCAGGCAGGCCGAGCAGCGGGGCAACTTGGTCGGTCACTTCCTGCGGGTTGGCCTGGGACCATTCACCCACGGCGCGCACTTCCTCGATCACGGTGTTGATCACCGCAGGGTGCTGTGTCGCATAGTTGCGGGTGGCGAGGTAGAACTGGTGGTTGTCGACCAGGCCCTTGCCGTCACGCAGGGTGCGCGCTTGCAGCTGCTGCTCGGCGGCGGCCTGGTACGGGTCCCAGATCACCCAGGCATCCACGCTGCCGCGCTCGAAGGCGGCGCGGGCGTCGGCAGGAGGAAGGTAGACAGGCTGGATGTCGCTGTACTTGAGGCCGGCGTCTTCCAGGGCGCGGACCAGCAGGTAGTGCACGTTGGAGCCTTTGTTGAGGACGACCTTTTTGCCCTTGAGGTCCTTCACCGACTGGATCGACGAGCCCTTGGGCAGCAGGATTGCTTCGCTGTGCGGCGCTGGCGGCTCGTAGGCGACATAGAGCAGGTCGGCGCCAGCGGCCTGAGCGAACACAGGCGGGGTCTCACCGGTTACGCCGAAATCGATGGAGCCGACGTTCAGCCCTTCAAGCAACTGCGGGCCGCCGGGAAATTCGGTCCATTGCACCTGTACTCCCTGCTCGGCCAGGCGCTTCTCCAGCGTGCCCTTGGCCTTGAGCAGCACCAAGGTGCCGTATTTCTGGTAACCGATACGCAGGCTCTCGGCCTGGGCTTGGGTAATGGCGCCGAAGGACACAGCCGCCGCGAACAGGGCGACCAGACCACGACGCAAGAAGACTGTGCGCATGGCGCTCTCCTGTGCGAATGGGTTCGGGTTGCACCTGCTTGCCTCGTTAACGGGCGAGTAAGGTGGTGAAGCGGGTAATGCCGTTAGATGCTCCAGCGAGCGCTGATCAGACGTTCATTCAGTACGCCGGGCGCCACGGGGTTCGGCCGACGGGTCAAGGCCGCGTGGAAGGTTTCCAGCGAGTCCTGCAGGCGCTCTTCCAGCGCCTGTACCAATTGGGCGGGCTTTGTACCTTCTGCGTAAGCCACCTGGCTATCGTCGGCAAAGATCCCTTGCAGGGTCTCTTGTGCCTTGAGTGCCGACAGCACCGGCTTCAATGCGTAATCCACCGCCAGCATGTGGGCGATGCTGCCGCCAGTGGCGATTGGCAACACGATCTTGTGGGTCAGTGCGCGTTCGGGCAGCAGGTCGAGCAATGTCTTCAGTGCACCGGCAAACGATGCTTTGTAGACAGGGGTAGAAACGATCAGGCCATCCGCCTGGGCCACCAACTGCTGGAAGTGTTGCACTTGGGGGCTATCGAAACGGGCATGCAACAGGTCTTCGGCGGGGAAGTCACGCACCTGGAAGGTCACCACTTCAACGCCACGGTCCTGCAGCCACTGGCGCGAACGCTCGAGCAGCACGCCGGAGCGTGAACGGAGACTTGGGCTACCACCGATTGAGACGACCAGCATTGCTGCGCTTCCTTGTGTTCTGTTGGAGGTAACATTAACAGCCGCTTCATATATCTAGAAATCATATTTATTCATTTATTTATTCCATTATTGTCTTTGTCCGCGAGAGCCTCTTCGCGGGCGCGCCCGCTCTCACAGTTTTTTTACAGGCATAAAAAAGGGCCGTCGAAACGGCCCGAAAATCCCTGCTTGGCTAAGAGCAATGCAACGAGGAATCCATTAACGATTGGGCTGAGGGGTCAGGCGCAAATAGGGTTTGACCGCCCGGTAACCTTTGGGGAAGCGCTGCTTGATCTCCTCCTCATCCTTGAGCGAAGGCACGATCACCACCTCGTCGCCGTCCTGCCAGTTACCTGGTGTGGCAACCTTGTGGTTGTCGGTCAGCTGCAGCGAGTCGATCACCCGCAGAATTTCGTTGAAGTTGCGCCCGGTACTGGCCGGATAGGTGATGGTCAGGCGCACCTTCTTGTTCGGATCGATGATGAACAGCGAGCGCACGGTCAGGGTGTCGCTGGCGTTCGGGTGGATCAGGTCGTACAGGTCGGACACTTTGCGGTCGGCGTCGGCGATGATCGGGAAGTTGACCACGGTATTCTGTGTTTCGTTGATGTCATCAATCCACTTGTGATGCGAGTCGACCGGGTCCACCGACAGGGCGATGGCCTTGACCCCGCGCTTGGCAAATTCGTCCTTGAGCTTGGCGGTCAAGCCCAACTCGGTGGTGCACACCGGGGTGAAGTCGGCCGGGTGGGAGAACAGCACCCCCCAGCTGTTGCCCAGCCACTCGTGGAAGCGGATCTTGCCTTCGCTGGAATCCTGTTCGAAATCGGGGGCGATATCGCCGAGTTTGAGGCTCATGGGCTGCGGCTCCTGGGCTGGGTTCTGTACCTTAGGGATTCAATGTGCCTGCAATCGACCAAGAACAAAAGGAATAAATAACAATTTATTTATAACCAAAATTCATAAAAATCTGCAGACATAAAAAAGCCTCGCATCAGGCGAGGCTTCTTGTTCAGCTACGGCTTACAGGAAGTTGTAAGTGTAGTTGAAGATCAGGCGGGTCTGGTCCTGGTCAGCCAGCGAGCTGGTGCCGGTGCCACGGTAGACGCCGTGACGCAGGCTGGCGCCCAGGCCCTTGAAGGTGCCGTCCTGGATAACGTAGTCGACACGGGCGTCACGTTCCCACTCGCTGAAGTGGCCGCCGCCAACGGCGTTTTTGCCATCTTCACCTTTCAGGTAGGAAACCGACGCTTTCAGGCCCGGCACGCCCAGGCGAGCGAAGTCGTAGGCGTACTGACCGAAGGTGGTGTTTTCACCAGCCTTGGCGAACTGGTTGATCATGCTGTCGGTGAACAGGTAGAAGCTGGAGCCGCCGGCGCCTTCCGGACGGTTGTTGCCATCGCGGACCGAGCCCTGGTTCAGCCAGACAAAGCCACCGTCGTCACTGACTTGTTGATGGCCCAACATCAGCGAATGACCACCCAAGGTGTACGTAAACATTGCGGACCAGGTCTTGTTATCGACCTTGCCGTCATTTTTCTCGTAACCGCCGTTGTTATTGAAGTTATACGCTCCTGGTCCGCCGTTCTTGCCATCGCTGCTGCTATCGAAGTAGCGCAGGTCGGTTTTGAAGGACTGATCATCAGCAATCTTGAAAACGTGGGTCGCACCCAGGAAGTGCTGTTTGTAGAAGTCCTTCAGGTTCGAGTAGTAGTACTGCAGTGTCAAGTCAGGGGTGAGCTTGTAGTCCAGACCGCCGTAGATGAACTTGTTGCTATCGGCAGTGGCGCCGTTGACCGAAAGGCCGGTACGGTTGCTCGAAGCACGGCCCATGGCATGGGTCAGTTGACCGGCGTTGATGGTCAGGTTGTCGATTTCCTTCGACTGGATAGTGCCACCCTCGAAGGTCTGCGGCAGGAGGCGGCCATCGTTGGAGACCAGAATCGGCAGGTTCGGCGCCAGAGCGCTACCATAGTGAACTTCGGTCTTCGAGAAACGCGCCTTGGCGTTACCACCCACGCGGGCCCACTGGCTTACAGCCGAGCGGTCGGTGTCACTTGGGAAGAAGGAGCTGTTGTCAGGGTGTTTGCCGCGGCCGCCATCCAGATGAATACCCCACAGGGCCTGGACGTCTACACCGAAACCAACGGTGCCTTCAGTGAAACCGGACAGGTAGTCGAGCTTGAAGCCCTGACCCGATTCGCGGTTGTCAGCCCCGCCGTCACGGTTGTCATTGTTGAAGTACATGGTGCGCGAGCTGAGCGACAGCTTGCTGTCCTCAACGAAACCGGCAGCGCCTGCTTGTTGGGCGAGAACCCCCAGTGCCACGGCCAGAGCCAGGCTGGACTTGTACATGTTTTGCTCCTCTACGTTCTAATTTTTGTGTATCTCTGGCGGAGGGGTCTGATGCCCCGCTCACCGGGATGGGCGATTTAGTCCCAAAGCGTGACCATCAAGTCAATCGTTTCTAAACGTTTCGCGACTTTGGTCTAAGACGCCACCTGCGCTACAGGATAATGACAATCCTATAAAACCAAAATGACCGTTTTATGAATTTGTAAGATTTTTACGGAATATGTTAGAAATTTTTACTTCCGGTCACTATAGAATCGCAACGAATAATAGCTTTTAGCTATAAGCAAACGTTTGCTTATAGCCTAATGAGTTTCGTTCTTGATTAGCGCGGGAGTGGCTGACCTACGGAGGCGATCCCCTGTAGGCCAGCGGCATTGCGACGTGGAATGCGGGATGGGTTGACCGCGACGCACGACAGCCCTGCAGCATGGACCTGCATGTGCAGCCTTGTGCTGTGAATGGGCCGCAGAGCGGCCCCGTCGGTCTAGCGGACCAAATGCAGGTACTGCATGTGCCGCTCGTACTGGTCGAGGATGTCGTTGATGATCTGCTCTTTGCTATAGCCCACCAGGTCATAGTTCTGGCTGCCTTCGCTCAGGTGCACCTCCGCCCGGTAATAGCGACGGTTCTTCAACTCCTGCGTACCCAGCCCCCCCAAGGCGAATGATGGCGTGAAATAGCCACGCATCTGCACCTGGTAAATGAACGGCTGTTCCTCGCCATGGCCAATCTTCAGGCTGACGTTGTCATGGCTAGGGTCGTCCTGGGTGATCAGTACCAGGCCTTTCTGCTCGAACACTTCACGCACATCGGCAATCGCAGGGCGCACCACATCATCCATGAAGCGGTACACCTCATCACGCGACGGGAAGTGCACCGCCTGGCTCAGGCGATGGCGCCAGCCGCCACGCCCCCGGCGTGACTGGGCGAACGGGGCCAGCGAGTGCATCTGCGCGATCTGCCGTTGCGACTCCAGGTAGAACGCCTTGTGCAGCCCCCACATCATGCACAGCAGAATCAGCGAGAACGGCAGCGAAGTCAGTACCACTGCCGACTTCAGCGAATCGATGCTGCCAGCGAACAACAGCGCACTGGTGATCAGCGCAGTCATCGCCCCCCAGAAGATACGCAGCCAGTTCGGCCCATCCTCATCAGCTCCCCCACCCTTGGCCGACAAGGTCGACAGCACCACGGTACCCGAGTCGGCCGAGGTGACGAAGAACACGAAGCTGATGAACACCGTGGTGGCGATTACCGCCTTGCTCCAGGGGTAGGTTTCCAGCAGCAGGTACAGGCTCATCGACGGGTTATCCAACGCCGATTGGCCCAGCGCGGTCATGCCGTGGTTGATCACCTGGTCCAGGGCGCTGTTGCCGAAGATAGACATCCACGCCAGGGTGAAGCCCAGCGGGATCAGCAACACGCCAAAGACGAACTCGCGAATGGTGCGGCCCCGGGAAATGCGGGCGATGAACAGGCCCACGAACGGCGCCCAGGCAATCCACCAGGCCCAGTAGAACACGGTCCAGCCGCCCAGCCAGCCACGATTCTCACCATAGGCATACACGTCGAAGCTTTTGCGCGGCAACGCCCCCAGGTAGTCGCCCAGGTTCTGGATCAGCGTGTTGAACAGGTGCTGGGTAGGCCCGGCAAACAGCACGAACAGCAGCAGCGCACAGGCCAGGAACAGGTTGATATCGCTCATCACCCGCACGCCCTTCTCCACCCCGGCCACGGCGACGGCCACAGCCGCGCCCATCATCAGGGTGATGAGGATCACCTGCACCCACTGGCTGTGGCTGATGCCGAACAGGTAGTCCAGACCGGCGTTCAGATGCAGCACCCCAAAGCCCATGTCGGCACCCAGGCCGAACACCGTGGCGATGATGCCGAAGCCGTCCACCGCATAGCCGATCGGGCCGTTGATGCGCTTGCCAATCAACGGGTACAGCGCCGAACGCAGGGCCAGTGGCAGGTTGTGCCGGTAGGCGAAATAGGCCAATGCCATGCCGACGAAGGCGAACACGCCCCAGCCATGCAGGCCCCAGTGCAGGAACAAGATCTGCATCGCCTGGCGCCCGGCCTCGACCGTGCCTGCTTCGCCTTGGGGCGGTTGCAGCATGTGGGTGAGCGGTTCGGAGACACAGAAGAAGAACAGCGTGATGCTGATGCCGGCGGCGAACAGCATGCCGGCCCACGACAGGTAGCTGAACTCGGGTTCGTCGTGGTCGGCACCGAGTTTGATCTTGCCGTAGCCAGACAAGGCGGTGACCACCACGAAGACCAGGTACAGCGTCATCGCCAGCATGTAATACCAGCCGACCGTGTTGGCCGCCCAGTTCTGCGCCGCCAGCAACCAGTCACCTGCGGCTTGCGGATTGGAGATGACTACCAGGCCAAAGATGAGGATGAAACTTGCCGCAAAGTAGAACACCGGGGGGTTCATGCGGATCTTGCCATTGGAAAGGGAAGGGTTCGGTGCACTCATCGGGCGTGCACCTCGTCGAATGACGTGAGGTTCGGAATGAACGGGTTCAGCAAAGGAATCCTCCTGTTGAACACCGGCAGCGGACCAGCGTTTTTTCATTGAACAAGCGTTCAAGTTAAACATGGATCGGATTTCAATGCGAATTGGGGCGCTGATTGGGTCGTCCTGTTCCGGTCTCTTCGCGGGGTAAACCCGCATCTACATTTGGTACGTTCCGTGTAGGCGCGGGCTTGTCCGCGAAGAGGCCGGCACAGGCAATTTCAATGCGGGATCAGTTCTTGTCCTGGCAATCCAGCTGCAGGTTGGCCTGAGTAATGTTGCTTTCAGCCGGCACACTGCGAGTCAGCCACACATTACCGCCAATGGTCGAACCCTTGCCGATGGTGATACGCCCCAGCACCGTGGCCCCTGCATAGATCACCACATCGTCCTCGACGATCGGGTGACGCGGCAGGCCTTTGTGCAGAGTCCCCGACTCATCGCTGGGGAAACGCTTGGCACCCAGAGTCACCGCCTGGTAGATGCGCACGCGCTCGCCGATGATCGCGGTTTCACCAATGACCACACCAGTGCCGTGATCAATGAAGAAGCTCGGGCCGATCTGCGCCCCCGGGTGGATGTCGATGCCGGTGGCCGAATGCGCCAGCTCCGAACTGATCCGCGCCAGCAACGGCAGGCCGGCTTGGTACAGGTGGTGCGCCAGCCGGTGGTGGATGATCGCCAGGATGCCCGGGTAGCACAGCAGCACTTCATCGACGCTGCGCGCAGCCGGGTCGCCGTGGTAGGCGGCCAGTACATCGGTGTCGAGCAGTACGCGCAGTTCCGGCAGCGCAGCGGCAAAGCCCTGGATCAGGCTCAGCGCACGGGCGTCGACGCCAGCCAGCTCAGCCTTGCTCTGTCGTGCCGCATAGCGAAGTTCAAGACGAGCCTGGGCCAGCAAGGCGGTCAGCGCGGCATCCAGGGTATGGCCGACGTAGAAGTCTTCACTTTCTTCGCGCAGGTCGACTGGTCCCAGCCGCATGGGGAACAGCGCGCCGCAAAGTTGTTCCAGAATCTGTCGCATCGCTTCGCGCGATGGCAGCTCGCGCCCGCCCTGCTCACCGATGCTGCGGCCATTACGGGTGCGCCATTGCTCACGGGCGCCGCGCAGGCCAGTGACAATGCTCTGCAACTGCCAATGCGCGGATGAAGGTTGTTCGCTCACGGGGTTCTCCTGCCATATAGGCCATCTGATTTTGTTGCCAGGCCCGCGAAAAGGCCGAACCTGCCTGCTGCAATCCACTTTACGGCAAATCCGAGGCTTGGAAAAAACAACGCTTTATTCCATCCTGCACTAAGTCAGGCATAAGCCGCGATGACGGAGTGGGTATCGTCGCCTACCCTCAAAGCAGCCAGCACCTGGCGCAAATCAAAAAAAGGAATATTAAAGTTATTTTTTAGTATTTCCCGGCCTAATCAGCCAACCCTATAGTCGCCACCTCACTACCTAGACAACAAGCGCGGGGCTCTGAAATGTCGAAATTCGCCAAACCGCTACTCAACGCCAGCCTGGCCCTCCTGCTGGGTGCCGGCCTGCTCAGCCAGGCGTTCGCCGGCGAGCAATTGAAGACCATCCAGGAAAAAGGCGTCATCAACGTCGGCCTAGAGGGCACCTACCCGCCATTCAGCTTCCAGGACGAAAACGGCAAACTGACCGGCTTCGAAGTGGAACTGTCCGAGCTGCTGGCCAAGGAGCTGGGGGTCAAGGCCAAGATCCAGCCGACCAAGTGGGACGGCATCCTCGCCGCGCTGGAATCCAAGCGCCTGGATGTAGTGGTCAATCAGGTGACCATTTCCGAAGAGCGCAAGAAAAAGTACGACTTCTCAGAGCCCTACACTGTCTCCGGCATCCAGGCACTGATCCTGAAGAAGAAAGCCGAGCAGCTGAACATCAAGGGCGCACAGGACCTGGCCGGTAAAAAGGTCGGCGTAGGCCTTGGCACCAATTACGAGCAGTGGGTGAAAAAGGACGTGCCGCAAGCCGATGTGCGCACCTATGAGGACGACCCAAGCAAGTTCGCCGACTTGCGCAACGGCCGTATCGACGCCATTCTGATCGACCGCCTGGCCGCGCTGGAATACGCGCAAAAAGCCAAGGACACCGAACTTGCCGGCGATGCCTTCTCGCGCCTGGAAAGCGGCGTGGCCATGCGCAAGGGTGAGCCGGAACTGTTGGCAGCCATCAACAAGGCTATCGACAAGCTCAAAGCTGATGGCACGCTGGCCAAGCTGTCCGAGAAGTACTTCGGTGCCGATGTCACCAAATGATCGCTGAAAGCCTGCAACTCGTTGTCGACTCCGCGCCCTTCCTGCTGAAGGGCGCGGGTTATACAGTGCTGCTCAGTGTCGGCGGCATGTTCTTCGGTCTGGTGCTGGGCTTTGCCCTGGCGCTGATGCGGCTGTCGAAGATCCTGCCGCTGAACTGGCTGGCGCGGGTCTACGTGTCGTTCTTCCGCGGCACGCCGCTGCTGGTGCAGCTGTTCGTCATCTATTTCGGCATGCCGCAAATCGGCATCGAGCTCGACCCGATCCCCGCTTCGCTGATCGGCCTGTCGCTGAACATGGCGGCCTACATCTGCGAGATCCTGCGCGCAGCCATTTCCTCGATCGACCGCGGCCAGTGGGAAGCAGCCGCCAGCATCGGCATGACCCGCGTGCAAGCCATGCGCCGGGCGATCCTGCCGCAGGCCTTGCGCACCGCGTTGCCTCCGTTGGGCAACAGCTTCATCTCGCTGGTAAAGGACACCGCCTTGGCCGCCACCATCCAGGTGCCCGAGCTGTTCCGCCAAGCCCAGTTGATTACTGCGCGCACGTTCGAAGTGTTCACCATGTACGTGGCGGTCGCGGTCATCTACTGGGTGCTGTGCAGCATCCTTGCGCACTTCCAGAACCGCATGGAAGCGCGGGTCAACCAGCATGACCAGGAGCATTGAGCATGATTGAAGTCAAAGGCCTGACCAAGCGGTTCAAGGGCCAGACCGTGCTCAACGGTATCGACCTGACCGTGCAGCCCGGTGAAGTAGTGGCCATCATCGGCCCCAGTGGTTCGGGCAAAACCACGTTCCTGCGCTGCCTGAACCTGCTGGAAACCCCCGATGCCGGGCAGATCCAGATCGGCGCCATCAGCATCGATGCCAACCGCCCTTTGGGCGGGCAGCAGAGTGCGATTCGCCGTTTGCGCCAGCAGGCCGGGTTCGTGTTCCAGAACTTCAACCTGTTCCCCCACCGCACCGCCCTGGAGAACGTGATCGAGGGGCCGGTGGTCGTCAAGAAAACGCCTCGCGAGCAGGCCATCGAGCTTGGCCGGCGCCTGCTGGCCAAAGTCGGCCTGGCGGGCAAGGAAGACGCCTACCCACGGCGCCTATCCGGCGGCCAGCAGCAACGGGTGGCCATCGCCCGCGCCCTGGCCATGGAACCGGAGGTAATCCTGTTCGACGAGCCGACCTCGGCGCTGGACCCGGAGCTGGTCGGTGAAGTGTTGGCGACCATCCGCGGCCTGGCCGAAGAAAAGCGCACCATGATCATCGTCACCCACGAGATGAGCTTTGCCCGCGATGTGGCGAACCGGGTGATCTTCTTCGACAAGGGCGTGATCGTGGAGCAGGGCGAGGCCAAGGCGCTGTTTGCAGCGCCGAAGGAAGAGCGCACGCGGCAGTTCCTGCGCAAGTTCCTCGGGACTGCGGCCTCCGAGTAAACCTGTTCCGGCCCTTTCGCGGGTAAACCCGCTCCTACAGTGAATGCACAGATCTTGAGGCATCTGTAGGAGCGGGTTTACCCGCGAAGAGGCCGGCACGCCCGTAATAAATCCCCCCTTCTATAAATATTCCAAAAAGTTAGTTCATAAAATTTTTATAAATCATTAGGGTATATAAACCGGACCACCGGACCAGCACACGTCTGTCGCGATCAGCTGTAGCGACATAACTATTTTGTGAGGTCAGGAATGGTCAGGATCACAATCACCCCAGTGCGTAACGCCAGGGCATTGAGTGCAGCCAAGGAGCGGCACTGATGCCCAGCCAAGCCAACACCCAATCCCATAGCGATCTGGACAGCTCGCCCCCGCTGCTGCCGGCCAAGGTACTGCGCAACGACGCCGAAGCCCTGCAAGCGGCCCGCGAACTGGCCGAGGTCGCCCGTGAGCAAGCGGCCCGTCGCGACCAGCAACGCAAACTGCCCTGGGCCGAAATCGAACTGTTTACCCGCAGCGGTCTGGGCAGCATCAGCGTACCCAAGGCCTACGGTGGCCCCGACGTGTCGTTCGAAACCGTCGCCGAGGTGTTCCGCCTGATCAGCGCCGCCGACCCCGCCCTGGGGCAGATCCCGCAGAACCAGTTCGGCATGCTGCAACTGCTGCGCCTGACGGCCAGCGAGGCGCAACAAGCGCTGATCTTCCGCAGCGTGCTCGACGGCTGGCGCATCGGCAACGCCGGGCCTGAGCGCGGCACCAAAGACACCCTTACCCTCAAGGCCCGAATCACGCCCGCCGGCGACAGCTATAGCTTAAGCGGCGAGAAGTTCTACTCCACCGGTGCCTTGTTCGCCCATTGGGTGACGGTAAAGGCCCTCGACGACGAAGGCCGCCAGCGCCTGGCATTCGTGCGCCGGGGAAGCCCGGGGTTGCGTATTGTCGATGACTGGTCCGGGTTCGGCCAGCGCACCACCGCCAGTGGTACCGTGCTGCTGGACCAGGTGCCGGTTGACGCGGAACTGGTGATCGACAACTGGCGCCAGCGCGATATCCCCAACATTCAGGGCGCCGCTTCGCAGCTGATCCAGGCGGCGATCGACGCCGGCATCGCCGAAGCGGCTATCGATGATGCGATCACGTTCGTGCGCGAAAAGTCCCGGCCGTGGATTGAAGCCAACGTCGACCGTGCCAGTGACGACCCTTATGTAATTGCCGACATCGGCCGCCTGAAACTCGAGCTGCACGCCGCCGAAGCGCTGCTGCGCAAAGCTGCTCGGGTACTCGACGAAGTCAATGCTGCGCCTATCGACGCAGCCAGCGCGGCACGGGCCTCGATTGCAGTGGCCGAGGCCAAGGTGCTGACCACCGAAATTGCCCTGCAGGCCAGCGAGAAGCTGTTCGAGCTGGCCGGCAGCCGCGCCACCCTTGCCGAGTTCAACCTCGACCGCCACTGGCGAAATGCCCGGGTGCACACCCTGCACGACCCGGTGCGCTGGAAGTACCACGCGGTCGGCGCTTACCACCTTAACGGCACCCTGCCTGCACGGCATTCCTGGATCTGATTTGCTGCCTTTGGGGCTGCTGCGCAGCCCTTCGCGGGCTTGCCCGCTCCCACAGGATTGCCACCGCCTGAACTGGCATCACTACACCTGTGGGAGCGGGCAAGCCCGCGAAGGGCCGCAAAGTGGCCCCCGGAGAACTCCATGACAATCGCTATCATCACTAGCGACGCCCAAGCTCTGGCCGTCGCCGAAGACATCGCCCAGCAACTGCGCCGCGACAGCGCCTTGCGCGACCGCGAGCGCCGCTTGCCGCTCGCCGAACTCGAGCTGTTCACCCGCTCCGGCCTGTGGGCCATCAGCGTGCCCAAAGCCTTCGGCGGTGCCGGCGTGTCCAACGTCACCCTGGTCAAGGTCATCGCCCGTATCGCGCAGGCCGACGGTTCGCTCGGGCAGATTCCGCAGAATCATTTCTACGGTCTGGAAGTGCTGCGGATAAACGGCAGCCCCGAACAGAAGCAGCGCCTGTACGCCGAGGTACTGGCCGGCCGCCGTTTCGGCAATGCCCTGGCCGAGCTGGGCACCAAGACCGCCCACGAGCGCACCACCCGCCTGAGCCGTGACGGCGACGGTTTCCGCATCAACGGGCGCAAGTTCTATTCCACAGGCGCCATCTATGCCCAGCGCATTCCAACCTCGGTCGTGGATGAACAAGGCATACAACAGTTGGCCTTCGTCCCGGCCGACAGCCAGGGCCTGCAGGTGATCGACGACTGGAGCGGCTTCGGCCAGCGCACCACCGGCAGCGGTTCGGTGGTGTTCGACAACGTGTACGTCAGCGCAGCCGACGTGGTGCCGTTCCAGAGCGCCTTCGAGCGCCCCACCCCGGTCGGCCCGCTGGCGCAGATCCTCCATGCCGCCATCGATACTGGCATTGCCCGCGCCGCCTATGAAGATGCCCTGCACTTCGTGCGCACCCGCAGCCGTCCGTGGGTCGACTCCGGCCTGGACAACGCCACGGATGATCCGCTGACGCTGAAAAGCTTCGGCCATCTGGCGATCCGCTTGCATGCGGCCGAAGCCCTGCTGGAGCGCGCCGGCGAATACCTCGACCGCGCCCGCGACGACAGCACTGCCGACAACGTGGCCGCCGCCTCCATTGCCGTGGCCGAAGCACGTGCCATCAGCACCGAAATTTCCCTCGCAGCCGGTACCACCCTGTTCGAACTGGGCGGCAGCCAGGCAACATTGGCCGAACACAACCTCGACCGCCACTGGCGCAACGCTCGCGTGCACACCCTGCACGACCCGGTGCGCTGGAAGTACCACGCCATCGGCAACTACTACCTCAACGATGCCAACCCGCCGCGCCGGGGGACCATCTGATGGCCAAGCAGATTCTGCTCAATGCCTTCAACATGAACTGCATCGGGCACATCAACCACGGTCTGTGGACCCACCCACGGGACACTTCAACCCAGTACAAGACCCTGGACTACTGGACCAACCTGGCACGCCTGCTGGAGCGCGGTCTGTTCGACGGGCTTTTCATTGCCGACATCGTCGGTACCTACGACATCTATGGCCAGTCACTGGACGTCACCCTCAAGGAGTCGATCCAGTTGCCGGTCAACGACCCGCTGCTGCTGGTCTCCGCCATGGCTGCGGTCACTCGTCACCTGGGTTTTGGCCTTACCGCCAACCTCACCTACGAGGCGCCGTACCTGTTCGCCCGGCGCCTTTCCACACTCGACCACCTGAGCAATGGCCGGGTGGGCTGGAACATCGTCACCGGCTACCTCGACAGCGCCGCCCGGGCCATGGGGCTGGCGCAGCAACCGGCGCATGATCGCCGCTACGACCAGGCCGATGAATACCTGCAGGTGTTGTACAAGCTGCTGGAAGGCAGCTGGGCCGATGACGCAGTGGTCGCCGACCGCCAGCATCGCGTCTATGCCACGCCCGACAAGGTGCGCAAGGTTCAGCACCAGGGCGAGTTCTACAAGGTCGAAGGCTACCACCTGTGCGAGCCCTCCCCACAGCGCACCCCGGTGCTGTTCCAGGCCGGCAGCTCGCCGCGTGGCCTGGCCTTCGCCGGCAACCATGCCGAATGCGTGTTCATCAGTGGCCAGGACAAGGCAGCCACCCGCGCCCAGGTCGACAAGGTTCGCGCGGCCGCCCAGGCCGCCGGCCGCTACCCGCAGGCGGTCAAGGTGTTCATGGGCATCACGGTGATCGTCGCGGCCACCGAGCAACTGGCCCAGGCCAAACATGCCGAGTACCTGCGCCACGCCAGCGCCGAAGCGGGGGTCGCGCACTTCGCCGCGTCCACGGGCATCGACTTCGCCGCCTATGAACTGGACCAACCCATTGCCTTCAGCCAGGGCAACGCCATCCAGTCAGCCACGCGCCAGTTGCAAGACAGCGCCTGGACCCGCCGGCGCCTGTTGCAGCAGCACGCCCTGGGCGGCCGCTACGTAACCCTGGTCGGCGCGCCTGAACAGGTGGCCAAGCAGTTGATCGCGTGGATCGATGAAACCGGCCTGGACGGTTTCAACCTGACCCGCACCGTCACCCCGGAGAGCTTCGAGGACTTCATCGAGCTGGTCATCCCGCAACTTCAGCAGCGTGGCCGCTACAAGACGGCCTACACCGAAGGCACCCTGCGCGAAAAACTGTTCCATACCGACCACCCGCACTTACCCGCCGACCACCCTGGCTCGGCTTACCGCTTTATCCCTGCCTCGACTGGAGCGCTGCACCATGCTTGAGAAACTGTTCCGGCCCGTCGCGGCCATTGCCATCTCCCTCGGCCTGTGCGCCGGTGCCCTTGCTGCCGAGCCGTTGAAGATCGGCACCACCTCGGCCTTTGCCATTCCGCTGGAAGCCGCGGTGGAAGAAGCCCACAAGCGAGGCCTGGAAGTGAAGCTGGTCGAGTTCAGCGACTGGATTGCGCCCAATGTCAGCCTCAACAGCGGCGACATCGACGTGAACTACTTCCAGCATATCCCGTTCCTGGAAAACGCCAAGGCTGCTGCAGGCTTCAACCTCGTGCCTTACGCCCCGGGCATCATCAACAACGTTGGCCTGTACTCGAAAAAGTACAAAAGCTTTGCTGAGCTGCCCGAAGGCGCCAGCGTGGCCATCGCCAACGACCCGATCAACAGCGGCCGTGGTCTGCTGCTGCTGGCCAAGGCCGGGTTGATCACCCTGAAGCCAGGCGTTGGCTACAAGGCCACCGAGGACGACATCGTCGCCAACCCGAAAAGGCTGAAGATCCTTCAGGTCGAAGCGGTGCAACTGGTACGTGCCTACGACGACACCGACCTGGTGCAGGGTTACCCGGCCTACATCCGCTTGGCCAACACTTTCGATGCCACCTCGGCATTGCTGTTCGACGGGCTGGAAAACAAGGAATACGTGATCCAGTTCGTCATTCGCCCGCAAAGCAAGGACGACCCACGCCTGGCCAAGTTCGTCGACATCTACCAGCATTCGCCAGTGGTGCGCGCTGCGTTGAACAAAGCTCACGGCAAGCTCTACCAAGCCGGCTGGGAAGGCTGACATGAGCCAGGCCAGCGCGCTCAGAGCGCCCACACCCCAAGCACTGCCGCCATTGGCCAGGGAACAGGCCCTGCGCCCCGAGATCAATGAAGCCCACGTGCGCTTCATCGGCCTGGGCAAGACCTACCCGGGCCAGGCGCAACCGGCCTTGCAAGGCATCGACTTGAACATCCGCCATGGCGAGATCTTCGGCATCATCGGCCGCAGCGGCGCCGGTAAGTCATCACTGCTGCGCACCATCAATCGCCTGGAGCAACCCAGCCAGGGCCGCGTATTGATCGACCAGGTGGATATCGCGCCTTTCGATGAGGACCAGCTTGTGGCCCTGCGCCGGCGCATCGGCATGATCTTCCAGCACTTCAACCTGATGTCGGCCAAGACCGTGTGGCAGAACGTCGAGTTGCCGTTGAAAGTCGCCGGCGTGGCAAAAGCCGAACGCCAGCACAAGGTGCGCGAGTTGCTGGAACTGGTCGGCCTGCAGGAAAAACATCACGTGTACCCGGCGCAACTGTCCGGCGGGCAGAAACAGCGCGTGGGCATTGCCCGGGCACTGGTGCACACCCCCGAGATCCTGCTGTGCGACGAGGCCACCTCGGCGCTGGACCCGGAAACCACCGCCTCGATCCTGGAGCTGCTGCGCGATATCAACCAGCGCCTGGGCCTGACCATCGTGCTGATCACCCACGAAATGGCAGTGATTCGCGACATCTGCCACCGGGTAGTGGTGCTGGAACGCGGCGCAGTGGTCGAGCAGGGCGAGGTCTGGCGGGTGTTTGGTTCACCCCGTCACGAGGTCACCCGCACCCTGCTCGCCCCTTTGCAGGCCAAGCTACCTGCCGCACTGCAAGCCAGCCTCCAGGCCAGCGCGGCGGGCCGCAACAGCGCCGTGGTGCTGAAACTGACCGTGCTTGGCGAGCCAGAGCTGTCTGCCCTGTTCAACGACCTGGGCGGGCGTGTGCGTCTGCTGCAGGGCGGCGTGGAAACCATCGGCGAACATGCCTTGGGGCAACTCATCCTCTCGGTGCAACACTCGCCGCACGACACCCATCAATTGCTGGAACGTGCCCGCCGTTGGGCCGAAAACGTGGAGGTATTGGGCCATGTGGTTTGATCGCCTGCTGGAAGGCTTGCTTGATACGCTGCTGATGGTTGGGGTTTCGTCACTGATCGCCCTGCTGGTGGGTGTACCCATGGCGGTACTGCTGGTCACCAGCGACAAGGGTGGGATCTTCGAGGCGCCGCTGCTGAACCGGGTGCTGGACGCCTTCGTCAACCTGTTCCGCTCGATTCCGTTTCTGATCCTGATGGTTGCGCTGATTCCTTTCACCCGCCTGGTGGTGGGTACCACTTATGGCGTGTGGGCGGCAGTGGTGCCGCTGACCATTGCCGCCACACCGTTCTTTGCGCGGATTGCCGAGGTGAGCCTGCGTGAAGTCGACCATGGCCTGGTGGAAGCCGCACAGGCCATGGGCTGCCGGCGCTGGCACATCGTCTGGCATGTACTGTTGCCCGAGGCGCTGCCGGGGATCGTCGGGGGCTTCACCATTACCTTGGTGACCTTGATCAACTCGTCGGCGATGGCCGGGGCGATTGGTGCCGGCGGGCTGGGGGATATCGCCTATCGGTATGGCTACCAGCGTTTCGACAGCCAGATCATGCTGACCGTGATCGCCATGCTGGTAGCGTTAGTGGCGTTGATCCAGTTGGGCGGGGACCGCCTGGCGAAGGGTTTGAACAAGCGATGCGCATGACCTGGGAAATTTATTGGGGCGTAAATCCAGCGCCGCCCGCGCGGCGCATCGCGAGCTGCGCTCGCTCCTACGTTTGTTTCGGGCCAGTTATGCCTGTGACAGGCGCTCGCGACCGCCTTGTTTGTACGACACGATATCGCGGCATGCGCCAAGGGGGGGCGCGCGCAAATCCCGCAGGAATGATTGGCCCGCAACAAACGTAGGAGCGAGCGCAGCTCGCGATGCGCCGCGCGGGCGGCGCTCGGTCTCAAAGGCGCTGCACGACTCGCGCCATACATACCCTCAATCCCAGCGCAGATCCTCAGCCGGCACCGGCCGCCCGAACCAGTACCCTTGCCCCAGCTGGCACTCCTCCTGCAACAGGAAGGTGGCCTGTTCCGCCTGCTCGATGCCCTCGGCATGCACCTGCATACCCATGCTGCGGGCCAAGGCAATGATCACCCGCACAATTGCGATGTCATCCTCATCCACTGGCAACCCAGCTACAAACCCTTGGTCGATTTTCAACTTCTGCACCGGCAAACGCTTGAGCCGCAGCAGTGATGAATACCCGGTGCCAAAGTCGTCGATGGCCAAGGTCACCCCCAGCTCGCGCAAACGGTGCAGTTGCTCAAGCGCCACCTCAGGGTCTTCCATCACCGCGCTTTCGGTCACTTCAAGCTCCAGCAAGGCCGGGGCCAGGCCGGTGTCGTGCAGCACTTCGGCTACCTGTTGATAAAGTTCGTGCTGGCCAAACAGCCGGCTGGAGATGTTCACCCCCACAAATGCCAGCTGCCGGCCTTCAGCCTGCCACTGCACCATTTGCCGGCAGGCCTGGCGCAGCACCCAGGTATCGATCTCGGCAATCAGGCCGGTGCGCTCGGCAATCGGGATGAACTCACCCGGCGGTACCAGGCCGCGCCTGGGGTGCTGCCAGCGCACCAGCGTCTCGACCCCGACCTGTCGGCCTGATGCCAGGTCGTGTACCGGCTGGAAGTACACCCTCAGTTCATCCTGCTCCAGGGCCCGACGCAATTCAGCGGCGGTCTCGACCCGATGCTGTGCATGGGCGGTCAGCTCTTCGGTGTACAGGGCATAGCAGGCCCGCCCGTTGCTTTTGGCCTTGTACAACGCCGAGTCGGCATTGCGCAGTAACTGCTCGGCACCCAAGGCATCGCTGGGGTACAGGCTGATTCCGACACTGGCGCTGATGAACAGGCGATTGCCCTCGAACTGAAACGGCTCACGCATGCGCTCGATGATGCACTGCGCCAGCTTGCCCGCCTGGCCGACCTGTTGGCAGTTCTCGGCCAGCACGCCGAACTCGTCGCCGCCCAGGCGCGCCAGGGTCATACCGTTACCCAACACCTCGCCCAGACGCTCGCCCACCAGCTTCAACAACTGGTCGCCAATGGTATGGCCCAGGCCGTCGTTTATGCTCTGGAAATGATCCAGGTCCAGCAGCAACAAGGCGCAACCGCGCTTGTTGGCCTGCGCCGCCGCCAATGCCTGCTCTACCCGGTCGGTAAACAGCAGGCGGTTGGGCAGGCCGGTCAACGGGTCGTGGTGGGCCAGGTAGGCAAGTTCCTGTTCCGAATGCTTGATGGCGCTGATATCACTGAACACCGCCACGTAATGACTGAGCTCACCTTCGTCATCGCGAATGGCGCAAATGGTCTGCCACTGCGGGTAGATTTCACCGCTTTTGCGCCGGTTCCAGATTTCACCGCTCCACTCGCCCTTCTCGGCCAGGGTGGCGAAAACCTCCTGGTAGAAGGCCAGGCCATGGTGGCCGGACTTGAACTTGTTCGGGCGCTGGCCGATAACCTCATCCTGCTGGTAGCCGGTGATGCGCATGAAGGCACGATTGACGTGCACGATAAGGCCCTGGCGGTCGGTCACCAGCACACCTTCGAGGGTACTGTCGAACACCGCGGCAGCCATGCGCAGCCGTTCACGGTCTTCACAACGCAAACGTGCGCCATGGCCGATGAAGTTGAGCAGGCGCACGCGCGACACATAGATCAGCACGGCACTGAGCAGCACCCAGACCACCACATTGATCTGCCGCCCCACGGTCAGTGCCAAGGGGTCGTCAGTCATGCTGTGCAGCATCATCTCCGCCAGCGCAAGCCAGAGGATCGAGAGCACCACATACAGCGCAGCCATGCGCAAGGCGTCGCGAACGGAAACAGACATGTCGGGTGGGAAAGGCCATCAAAAAGGAGTGGGCATTATAAAGGCTGAAACATGTCGTGACCTCCTATCTCAACGGTTGACTGGTTTTATTTCCCCGCCAAGGGATAATCAGCCCTTCCCCCTGCATTTCGAGGGTATTTGCACCTATGTGGTATAACGGCCTGCTCGACCTGTCGGCCTGGCAACTGGTCGGCATCACTCTGTTGATGACCCACGTGACCATTGTCAGCGTCACGGTCTACCTGCATCGCTACTCCGCGCACCGGGCCCTGGAGCTCAACGGCGCGCTCAAGCACTTCTTCCGCTTCTGGCTGTGGCTGACCACGGCGCAGAACACCCGCGAGTGGACCGCCGTCCACCGCAAGCACCACGCCAAGTGCGAAACCCCCGACGACCCGCACAGCCCGGTGTACAAGGGCCTGGGCACAGTGCTGCGCAAAGGTGCCGAGCTGTACCGTGAAGAGGCGCGCAACCCCGAAACCCTGCGCATCTATGGCAAGAACTGCCCGGATGACTGGATCGAGCGCAACCTGTACTCGCGTTACAAACTGGGCGGTATCGCACTGATGGCGGTGATCGACCTGCTGCTGTTCGGCACCATAGGCATCACCATCTGGGCGGTGCAGATGATGTGGATTCCGTTCTGGGCCGCCGGTGTGGTCAACGGCCTGGGCCATGCCCTGGGCTATCGCAACTTCGAATGCCGCGACGCGGCCACAAACCTGGTGCCATGGGGCATCGTCATCGGCGGTGAAGAACTGCACAATAACCATCACACCTACCCCAACTCGGCCAAGCTCTCGGTCAAGCGCTGGGAGTTCGACATGGGCTGGGCGTGGATCCGCCTGTTCTGCCTGCTGCGTCTGGCCAAGGTGCAGCGCGTAGCGCCCATCGCCCATCGGGTGGCCGGCAAGGCCAGCCTGGACATGGACACCGCCATGGCCATCTTGAACAACCGCTTCCAGATCATGGCCCAGTACCGCAAGCTGGTGATCGGCCCGCTGGTGAAACAGGAACTGGCCCGCGTCGACGCCTCGGTGCGTCACCGCTTCCGCCGTGCCAAACGGCTGCTCTCGCGCGAAACCAGCCTGCTGGAAGATCGCCACCACGTGCGCATCGAGTCCATGCTCGCGCACAGCCAGGCACTGAAAACCATCTATGAAAAGCGCCTGGCCCTGCAGCAGATCTGGGCGCGCACCAGCGCCAACGGCCACGACATGCTGGCGGCCATGAAAGACTGGGTACACGAGGCTGAAACCAGCGGCATCCAGGCACTGCGCGACTTCGCAGCACAACTCAAGACTTACTCGCTACGCCCGACCGGCGCCTGACCGCCGTTGATCGGCACGCCTCTCAGCGGGGCGTGCCGTTCGGAACTTAGCCCCGACCTCTCCACTCGAATCTGGAATATCGCCTGCGTGGCGGGCCGGATGCTGGCCGCACGCCTTCACGTTGAGACCTGCTCCGTGCACATGGCCAAGAACATTCCAACGATATTTCCGGGTACCCCACCTCCCGAAGCCGCCCAGACCTTGCTGGCGTTACTCCACGCCCAAGGCGAGGTTGCCCGCCTGAGTGAGCGCGATCAGCTGTTCAGCTCGTTGCTCGACAGCGTCAATGCAGTGCTTTGGGCCTTCGACTGGGGAACCCGTCAGGTGCTGTACGTCAGCCCAGCCTACGAGCGCATCTTCGGCCGCCCGGTCAGCCTGGTGCTGGCTGACTACAACGAATGGCGTGACAGCATCTACCCCGACGACCTCGAATTCGCCGAACGTAGCCTGGCCCAGGTCCTGCTCAAGGGTGCGGTGGAAGACCGCGAGTACCGCATCCTCAATGCCGACGGACAAATACGCTGGCTGAGCGACAAGTGCTACATCAACCAGCAGCACGATAGTGATCGGGTAATCATTGTCGGTATCGCCGAAGACATCACCGAGAAGAAGCAGCTTGAAGGCGAACTGCAGCGCCTGGCCACCACCGACGTGCTGACCCAGAGCAGTAACCGCAGGCACTTCTTCGAATGTGCTCAGCAAGCCTTCGACAGTGCTCGCGAGGACGGTACACCGCTGGCTTTCCTGCTGCTGGATATCGACGACTTCAAACGCATCAACGACAGCTATGGCCACCAGGAAGGCGACCAGGTGCTGCAACACATCGCCGACAGCGGCAAGGCCGTGCTACGCCGGGGCGACCTGTTCGGGCGCATTGGCGGCGAAGAATTTGCTGCGGTGTTTCCGGGCTGCAACGCTCAGGTCGCGGAGCAGATTGCCGAGCGCTTGCAGCGGCAGATTCAGCTCTTGAGCTTTAGCCATGGGCAGCAGACGTACGGGGTGACTGTGAGTCAGGGGCTGACCGGGCTGACCGATGAGGATGTGACGCTGGACAGCCTCTATGCGCGGGCAGATGCGGCAATGTACAGGGCCAAGCGGCAGGGCAAGAATCAGATAGTCCGCGGCTGATCAGGCGGCAGGGGCACCGGCTTTGGCCGGTATTCGCGGGCCCGGCGCCACACCTGTGGGAGCGGGCAAGCCCGCGAAGGGTCGCAATGCGGCCCCCGAATCTCAGCTGGAAACCTCGGCCCCAGCCACCGGCGGTTCTTCCTGTGGCTTTACTTCCGGGCTCTCCACTTTGCGCAACCGCCTAAGCTCCGGCAGGCCAAGCTTGAGCAGGCGCGCCGTCTTGCCGCTGGCCACCTTCTCCAGCCCCTGCTCAGCCGGCAGCCGCGACAACTGCCCAGCCAGGTTCATGGCCAGGATCTCCAGCGAGTAAACTCCACCACCCAACTGGTAGATCGCAGCGATCAACTCGCGCAGTGCCAGCGGCAGACGCCAGCGAGTACGCAGCGCCGAGCCGAATGCCGCACCAAACTCCTCCAGCGATTGCTGCACATTGCGCTCGTTCAGGTCTCCCCCGGCCAGCCGCCACTCCTGCAGGCAGCGCAACACCGCCAGGTCGCCCAGGCAATGCAGCAAGCCCGCGCAATAACAACGCCCCTCGTCCAGTTCGAGCATGCGCGCCAAGGTGCGGCCATATTCGGCAGTGTGCAGTGACAGGTCCCAGTAACGGGCTGCGTGCTCTGCCAACAGGGGGTCGCTGAGGCGTGCGCTGCGCTTGAGGGTCATGCCCAGGATCAGGTTCATGCTTTGGGTACTGCCAAGCTTGTTCAGGGCCTGCAGCAACGTCTGCACCGGGGCTTCACGGTGCAATGCCGCACTATTGGCGGCAGCAATCAGTACCGCCGTGACTTGCGGGTCGTTACACACCTCCTCTTCGAGCGCCCTGAGGTTCAGGCCTTGGGGATTGAGCGCCCGTTTGATCGCCAGCTGCACATCTGCCAGCAGCGGCCCACCATCGGCGCTAGCGCGGCGCTGTTCAAGGTAGGCCGGCAGGCTGGCACCCGCCTGCAATGCCGGTACCGGGCAGGCAATCTCCTCGCCAACGGCCAGCAGCAACTCTTCCAGGCGTTTGCGCAGGTTATCCAGATTCAACGGCTTGCTCAGGTAAGCAGTGGGGTGCAGGGGCAGCGCTTCACGCACACTGGCGCTGTCATTGCGGTTACTCATGAGAATGAACGGTACCCCTGGCCCTTTGGCGCGCACCTTGCGCAGCAGGTCGAGGCCATCGACACCGGCCAGCTCACGGGCGGCGATGATCAGGTCAGGCTTGTTGGATAAGGCACTGAGTGCCTGCGAGCCGTCAGTGCATACCTGCAGGCGGGCATCACAACGTACGCTGAGCAGCATCTCGCTGAGTAAATCCCGTACCCAAGGATCGCCTTCGACAATCAGTACGCTTGGTGGGGTGGGGGCTGCAGCACTCATCGCCAACTACTCCTGAATACCCTGACACACAGTCCGTCGCAGCTTCCAAAGCGAGTCCTCCGACAACCATAGCGCTACATGGCTTTTCTGGGCATAAAAAAAACCCGCCTGGGCGGGTTTTTTCTGGAGCACGTCACATCAGGCGATTTCAGCGAAGCACTCTTCGATGATGGCCAGGCCTTTGTCCAGCAGCGCGTCTTCGGCGGTCAGCGGAACAAGGATACGCAGGACGTTGCCGTAGGTACCGCAAGACAGCAGGATCAGACCCTTTTCGCGGGCCTTGGCGACAACCTGGCCAACAGCAGCAGCGTTCGGGGTGTGAGTGCCTTTCTCGAAGACTTCGACGGCGATCATCGAGCCCAGACCACGGACGTCGCCGATGATCGGGTACTTCTTCTGGATTTCGCGCAGGCCGGCGGTCAGGCGCTCACCCACAGCCTTGCTGCGGTCCAGCAGTTTTTCTTCTTCGAACACTTCGATCACGGCCAGGGCCGCGGCGCAAGCGATCGGCGAGCCGGCGTAGGTGCCGCCCAGGCCGCCTGGAGCGATGGCATCCATGTACTCGGCCTTGCCGCACACACCGGCCAGCGGGAAGCCGCCAGCGATGGACTTGGCAAAGGTGGTCAGATCAGGCGCAACGCCCATCTGTTCCATGGCGAAGAAGGTACCGGTACGGCCAGCGCCAGTTTGTACTTCGTCGGCGATCAGCAGGATGCCGTGCTGGTCGCACAGGGCGCGCAGGCGTTTCATCAGCTCTTTCGGCGCTGGCAGGAAACCGCCTTCGCCTTGTACTGGCTCGAGGATGATCGCGGCGATGTCGCGCGGCTCGGCGTCGTTCTTGAAGATGCGCTCGACCGAGGCAATGGCGTCGTCAACGCTGATACCGTGCAGTTCGCTCGGGAACAGGGCGCGGAAGATGCCGCCTGGCATCAGGCCCATGCCAGCGGAGTACGGCACGACCTTGCCGGTCAGGCCCAGGGTCATCATGGTACGGCCGTGATAACCGCCGGTGAAGGCGATGACGCCAGCGCGGCCAGTGGCAGCACGGGCGATCTTGACGGCGTTTTCAACGGCCTCGGAGCCGGTGGTGACCAGCAGGGTCTTCTTGTCGAAGTCGCCTGGGACCAGCTTGTTGATCTTTTCGCACAGCTCTACGTAGGGTTCGTAAGCCAGCACCTGGAAGCAGGTGTGGCTGACCTTGGTCAGCTGCTCTTGCACGGCTGCAACCACTTTCGGGTGCAGGTGGCCGGTGTTCAGTACTGCGATGCCGCCGGCGAAGTCGATCAGTTCGCGGCCTTCAACGTCGATCACGGTCGAGTTCTTCGCGGTGTCGACGAAGATCGGGTGGATCTGGCCGACGCCACGTGGGACGGCAGCTACACGACGTTGCATCAAGGATTCGTTGGTTTTGCTCATAATGCCCTCATTGCGCCGACAGGAATGGCGCTTTTATTCGGGGGTGGCTGGGAGTGCTCGCGAACAGTATTCGTTGATCGACTGTCGTGAGCGCCCTGGCCACCAGGTACTGCAATGTAAAAAAGGCCAGCGAGACGTCGCTCTCGCGCCCCGCTGGCAGAGGTAAAGCCTTTACCGTGCGATCAGACGCTGATGCACAGGTATTTGATTTCGAGGTAGTCCTCGATACCGTACTTGGAACCTTCGCGGCCCAGGCCCGAGGCCTTGATACCACCGAACGGCGCCACTTCGTTGGAGATCAGGCCGGTGTTGATACCCACCATGCCGTATTCCAGGGCTTCGGCGACACGGAACACACGGCTCATGTCACGGGCGTAGAAGTACGAGGCCAGGCCGAACTCGGTGTCGTTGGACATGGCGATGACTTCGGCTTCGTCTTTGAAGCGGAACAGCGGCGCCAGTGGGCCGAAAGTCTCTTCCTTGGCGACAGCAGCGCTCTTCGGTACGTCTACCAGGATGGTCGGTTCGAAGAAGTTGCCTTCGATCAGCTTGCCACCGGACAGCACTTTGGCGCCTTTGCTGACGGCGTCCTCGATGTGCTCCTGGACCTTGGCGACAGCCTTGCCGTCGATCAGCGGGCCAGTGGTGGTGCCGTCTTCCAGGCCGTTACCGATCTTCAGCTTGGCAACTGCAGCGGCCAGCTTCTGGGCGAACGCGTCGTAGACGCCGTCCTGCACGTAGATACGGTTGGCGCAAACGCAAGTCTGGCCGTTGTTGCGGTACTTGGAGATGATCGCGCCCTCGACCGCCTTGTCCAGGTCGGCGTCGTCGAACACGATGAACGGGGCGTTGCCACCCAGCTCCAGGGAAACCTTCTTGATGTCCTTGGCGCATTCTTCCATCAGCTGGCGACCGATTTCGGTCGAGCCGGTGAAGGACAGCTTGCGTACCAGGGAGTTGCCGGTCAGTTCGCCGCCAACTTCGCCGGCGCTGCCGGTAACCACGCTCAGCACGCCTGCCGGGATGCCGGCACGGTGGGCCAGCTCAACCAGGGCCAGAGCGGAGTATGGGGTTTGCGAAGCAGGCTTGAGAACCATGGTGCAGCCAGCGGCCAGGGCCGGGCCGGCTTTACGGGTGATCATGGCGGCCGGGAAGTTCCACGGGGTGATGGCCGCGGTAACGCCGATTGGCTGCTTGATGACAATCAGGCGCTTGTCTGGCTGGTGGCCCGGGATGGTGTCACCGTAGATGCGCTTGGCTTCTTCGGCGAACCACTCGATGAACGAGGCAGCGTAGGCGATTTCGCCCTTGGCTTCGGCCAGCGGCTTGCCCTGTTCGGTGGTCATCAGGCGAGCCAGGTCGTCCTGGTTCTCGATCATCAGTTCGAACCAGCGACGCAGCTTGGCCGAACGCTCTTTCGCAGTCAGGGCACGCCAGGCCGGCAGGGCCTTGTCAGCGGCTTCGATGGCGCGGCGGGTTTCCGCGGTGCCCATCTTCGGCACGGTACCGATGACTTCGCCGGTGGCCGGGTTGGTCACCTTGATGGTCTGGCCGTTGTCCGCATCCAGCCACTCACCATTGATATAGGCTTGCTGGCGGAACAACTGAGCGTCTTTGAGCTGCATGTCGGCTTCCCGAATTGTTGATTGTTGAAAAGCGCCCAAGGCAGGGCATCGAGCGTTTGAAATCTCAAACGAATGCTAAGCGGCTGCTGGGGTGTTGGACAATAGGCTGTTCGAAAAAAAGAACGAATGGTTGAACAGCCCATCTGAAATCACCCGCAGAATGGCCGCTAAAGGGTAGACGATGCTGCGGCCGGACTCGGGGCGAAGCCAAAATTCGTTTCACTGCTGGTCACGGTCAGTTTCCACACGCCCTGACGTCGGGCTGAAACGATGATGCTGTCGTCATCGGCAGAGTAATCGACGGAATTGACGTGGATCCAGTTACGGCCGGTATTACCCCGGCCGACAGTTCGATCGGTATTGTCGTGTATCCGGCCCCAGGTATCTGCACAGCCAACACGGTAAAAACAGCTACAGATCAAGGCGATGGACGTCAACGACACAGATGGGTATCATGCGTGCGCGTTGCACTCGTAGCTCAGCTGGATAGAGTACTGCCCTCCGAAGGCAGGGGTCGTGGGTTCGAATCCCGCCGAGTGCGCCATATCAAGAAAGCCCTGGGCCTGAGCCCGGGGCTTTTTCGTTTGTGCGCCATGTCACCTTTCTGGTACTCCCGTGCCACGGGTCATTGATGTTAGCGTGGGCGTCTTCCCGTTCTCTGAACGGGTAACCCATAACAATGATTGGCGAAGGAATGCGCACAACCATGCAGTTGAAAAAACTCACCGCCACCACCCTGTTGCTGGCCAGCATCGGCCTGTTCACCCAGTCTGCCCAGGCCAACCTCACCCAGCAGCAGTCCGCAGCTATCGTCAAAGCCTTCGACGGCAGCGACCCAAGCGACTTCAAGCAATTCCTCGGCAAGCTCAAAGGCAGCGACCTGGGCAAGGCCGACAACCTCGAGGCAACCGTCGACGCCTACCTGGCCAACAAGCCATTGGCCGCCGGGCAACAAGACGAGATCAACCGCCTGCTCGGCCTGTATACCCGCATCAAGTATGGCAAGGCCGCTACCGAAACCCTGCGTGAACTGGTAGCCATCCCCACCTTCAATGTCGAGGGTACGCCGCAGTACGAAAACCCTGAATTCCTCAAGATCGCCGACAGGATCAAGGCATTGGCCGATAGCTTCGGCCTGGCCTTCCGCAACATCGACAACCGGGTGTACGAGATCTCGCTTGGCAGCGGGAAGGAAGTGATCGGCATCCATGCCCACGCTGACGTAGTGCCGGTCAACCCGGACAACTGGAAGCTGGCCGATGGTACGCGCCTGGACCCGTTCAAGGTCACCCTGGTGGGTGACCGCATGTACGGCCGCGGCACCGAAGACGACAAGAACGGCATCGTGGTGGCGATGTACGCGCTGAAAGTGGCCAAGGACGAAAACCTGCCGCTCGCCCGGCAGTTCAAGCTGCTGATCGACACCACCGAAGAAACCAGCGGTGATGCCATTCCCTATTACTTCGAGCGCAACCCTACGCCCGACTACAACCTGGCCCTCGACGGCGGCTACCCGGTAGTAATTGCCGAGAAAGGCTACGGCACGATCATGGCCAGCTTCAACAAGCGCCCGGCCAGCGGCAAGGGTGCCGAGATCGTCAACCTGACCGGTGGCCTGGCGACCAACCAGATCCCGACAACTTCGGTTGCGACCCTGATTTCTGACAACCCGGCACAGCTGGCCAAGCACCTGCAGCAAGCCGGCGCCAGATATGTGAAGCAGCATGGAAGCGACTTCAGCATCGACGCCAAGGCCGACGGCAAGCAAGTCTTGCTCACCGTGACCGGTGTTTCCGCACACTCTTCGGAGCCGGAATCCGGCATCAACCCGGTGGCGCGTATGCTCGACTTCATCAATGGTCTCGGCCAGCAGGTGTCGCTCAAGCACAACCACTTTACCGACGCTGCCCGCTATGCCGCCGACAACTGGGGCCTGGACTACCTGGGCAACAAACTCGGCGTGGCCTTCAAGGACCCGTTCATGGGCCCGCTGACCACTTCGCTGACCTTTGTCGGAGTGGATGACAAAGGCTTGAAGCTGGCGGTAAACCTGCGCATTCCCAAGGGGAAGCCGATCGCCACGATCAAGGACGAACTGGCAGAGAAACTGGGCAAATGGACCCGGGAAAGCAACACCTCGGTGGCGTTCGATTACAGCCTGGACGAACCGATGTACCGTAACCCTGAAGGCGAATGGGTCCAGGCTCTGCTCGCCGTGGCCACCGAGAACCTGGGTATGAAGCATGAGTTCGGTACCTCGGCCGGCGCGACTTCGGTGCACGATCTTCCCAACGGTGTGCAATTTGGCCTGGCGATGCCAGACGTGAAGTACACCGGGCACAACGACAACGAGTTCAAGACCGTGGAACAGTTCATGTTGGACCTGCAGATAGTGAGCGAGATGGTGGCGCGGATCGGGCAGATGCCGAAGCTTTGATGGGCATTACGGCCTCTTCGCGGCTTTAGCCGCGAAAAGGCCGCTGCAAGCGAACAGCAATGACGTTTTTCAATCGGCTCCATGCCGTTTCCTGCATTGCCGTGCAGAGCGCCGTACCGGATGCTTTAGTTACTCCGAGACAGTGCTTTTTTATCCGCAGAGGCCCGTATGAAGACCGTCGAACAAATCCTCAAGACCAAGTCCCAGCACCAGACCGTCTACACCATCGGCCCGGATGACTCGGTGCTCGACGCCCTGAAACTGCTGGCGGAGAAAAACATCGGTGCGCTGCCTGTAGTCGAGGGCAGCCAGGTAGTGGGTATCGTCAGTGAACGGGACTATGCGCGCAAACTGGTCCTCAAGGGCCGCTCTTCCGCCGCCACCCCGGTACGCGAAATCATGAGTGCACCGGTGGTCACCGTGGAACCCAAGCAAAAGCTCGACTTCTGCATGAACCTGATGACCGACCGCCACCTGCGTCACCTGCCGGTGGTCGACAACGGCAGATTGCTCGGCCTGCTCTCGATCGGTGACCTGGTCAAGGAAACCATCGCCGAACAGGCCAGCCTGATCAAGCAGATGGAGCAGTACATCCGCGGCGAATGACGCGCCTCAATGGTAGGCGCGCTCCAACTCGTCCAGTTGATGGTCGAAGCTACGCAAGCGCGCCGACCAGGTGTACACCAACACTTCCAGGTCGCGGTTGAGCACTGCCGTATTGCCGTGGCCGCTGTGCGTGGGCTCGCCGAGGTCAAGCTGGTAGCGTTCACGGGCCATCGCCTGGGCCACGCTGGACAGGTCGCGAGCGTTGGCCAGCCAGTGGTGATGGCGGTCATGGATTTCGCGGTCGAGCACCCGGCACTGGCGCTTCAACGCATCCAGGCTCTGCTCCAGCGGTGTGCCTCTGAGCTCGCCCATGACCTCTTCGAAGGTACGCCCCGAATGCCAGTAGCTGCCCCAGAAATAGCGGTCGAAAACCGTCTCGACGCGGCGTAGTGCAACCTTGGTGTTCCAGATGGTCAGCAACGTTCGCCCCTGCACCACTTCGCGCTTGTTCAGGCGCAGTTGCTGCCAGGCGATCCATGTCAGCGCCAACAGTGCAACCGCCACAGTGACTGCGGCAGCGGCATACAGGAAATGCACCGCCTGAGTCATCTGTTGCGTCTGCCTGATGCCATAGAAGTAACTGGCCGTCAGGGTGCCCAGGATCGTCACGGAACACCAGAAACCTGGTGCGTAGGGATCTTTCATCGCGCTATCCCCTTATTGTTTTCCTGAGCATAGCAACGGCCGATCACTCGTCAGGTGCCACTCGGCGCTTTATTTTCGGGGGCGGCGCAATGCTTCGTTGAGTTGATCGAAGGGCACAGCCCAATCGGAATCTTCAATGATGCTGTCCTTGAGAAATGCACGCTGAGAGTCGTTCCAGAATGGCGCATCCACCAGCTTGATTTCGTTCTTCAGCGGGGAATGGCTGGTAATGAACTGATCGATACTCTTGGGATCGTCGGGCAAGCCCAGCTGCTTGAACAGCTCGGCAAAGGGATGGATCAGCGCTTCCATGGTTCCTCCTGAGCGCCAGGCAAGCCGTCCACGACGCCCGCCTGGCATTGGTTTGAAAACATCAGCACAGCTCGCACACTTCGGCGTGCGGCACCAGTTTCATGTACTGCTCCATGCTCATGTGAATCAGGTGATCGTGGTCACCCGCCTCCAGGTAGACATCGCCTTGGCGGGTAAGACTCGGGTCGAGCAGCATTTTTATCTGGTAAGCATCGCCAAGGGCCGGCACAGCACCGCGTTCGCAGTCATTGAACAGGCTCGGCAGACCGCTTTCACGGGTCAGATGCCAGGCCCCGGACATGCGCACCTTGTCCAGGTCCAGATGCCGGTTGGCCGGTAGCACGGCCATAATGTAGTTGCCGTGACGGTCATCGACCATCACCGCCTTGGCGACCCGTTCGGCGGGCACGCCGGCCATACGGGCCGACTCCAGGCTGGTGGCCGAATGTGGGTGGGGAATGATGTCGTAGTCGCAGTTGGCCTTGTCCAGGCTGGCCTGCAGGGTCTTTGCCATACGCATGATGCACCTCCGGTTTCGCCCCCCAATCTTCAATTTTAGGCCGGGTACGAGTGGTCGGGGCTAAACTTGTGTAATACGCGCAAATGAGGTGACGACAGGTGATCGCCCACTGCTGGCGCTGGCTGTTGCTGCTGTTGTTGCTTGGCATCACGCCAGGTGGCCAGGCAGCGCCCGGCGCGGTGTGGGTGCTGGGCATCGACGACGCCATCGGCCCGGCCAGCGCCGACTACCTGGTACGCAGCCTTGGCCAGGCCCAGGCGCAAGGCGCGCAACTGGTGGTTATCCGCATGGATACCCCGGGCGGGCTGGACAGCGCCATGCGCCAGATGATCAAGGCAATTCTCGCCAGCCCTGTGCCGGTCGCCAGCTACGTTGCCCCCAGCGGAGCCCGCGCCGCCAGCGCCGGCACCTATATTCTCTACGCCAGCCATATTGCGGCGATGGCGCCCGGGACCAATCTGGGTGCTGCCACGCCGGTGCGGATCGGCGGCCCGCCTGGCACGCCCGATGATGACAAGGCCAAAGGCGGCGACGATGAAACCCTCGCACGCAAACAGGTCAACGACGCTGCTGCCTACATCCGTGGACTGGCGCAAATGCGCGGCCGCAACGCCGACTGGGCGGAGAAGGCCGTGCGCGAGGCGGTCAGCCTGTCCGCCAGCGAGGCTTTGCGCCTGAACGTGATCGATCAGGTGGCCGATGACCTGCCTGACCTGCTGCGCAAGCTCGACGGCAAAATGCTCCAGGTGGCCGGCCAGCCACGGCAGTTGCAGACCGCAGGCGCCAGCGTGGTCGAGCATCTGCCGGACTGGCGCACACGGGTTCTGGCGGTGATCACCAACCCCAGCGTGGCACTGATCCTGATCATGATCGGCGTTTACGGCCTGTTGTTCGAATTCATGAACCCCGGTTCTGCGGTGGGTGGTGTGGTCGGTGGTATCTGCCTGCTGCTGGCGCTGTATGCGCTGCAGCTATTGCCGGTGAGTTTCGCCGGGGTGGCGCTGATCCTGCTTGGCATTACCTTCATGGTCGCCGAAGCCTTCTTGCCCAGTTTCGGCGTGGTCGGCTTCGGCGGCATCGTTGCCTTTGTGGTCGGCGCGTTGATCCTGATTGACACCGACGCCCCCGGTTTCGGCATCCCGCTGGCCTTGATCGGCACCCTGGCGCTGCTCTCGGCATTATTGATCGGTGGCGTGCTGGGCATGGCTCTCAAGGCCCGTAAGCGGGCGCTGGTCAGTGGCGACGCCGGCCTGGTCGGCAGCCTGGTCACCGTCACCCAGGTGATGGCAAGCGACCCATTCTGTGGTGTCGTGCTGGCTCAGGGCGAACCATGGCAAGCGCGGTGCGCAACGCCGCTGCAAACTGGCCAGAACGTACGGGTGACCGCGCGCCATGGCGTGATGCTGGAAGTGAGCGCCGCCGCCCCTGCGACGCAAGGAGAATGAGCATGTTCATGCAATTCGGTTTCGGCGCAGTGCTGATCGTGCTGGCCATGCTGGTGCTGTCGGCGTTTCGCATCCTGCGCGAATACGAGCGCGGCGTGGTGTTCCAACTGGGGCGCTTCTGGCAGGTCAAAGGGCCGGGGCTGATCCTGTTGATCCCGGTGATTCAGCAAATGGTACGGGTCGACCTGCGTACAGTGGTACTGGATGTGCCGCCGCAGGATGTGATCACCCGCGACAACGTTTCGGTCAAGGTCAACGCAGTGTTGTACTTTCGCGTGCTCGACCCGCAGAAAGCGATCATTCAGGTCGAGGATTTTCTGGTGGCGACCAGCCAGCTGGCCCAGACTACCCTGCGTGCGGTGCTGGGCAAGCACGAACTGGATGAGCTGCTGGCAGAGCGCGAGCAACTGAATCTGGATATCCGCCAGGTGCTGGATGCGCAGACGGATGCCTGGGGCATCAAGGTGGCCAACGTCGAGATCAAGCACGTTGACCTGAACGAGTCGATGATACGCGCCATCGCCCGCCAGGCCGAGGCCGAGCGCGAACGTCGGGCCAAGGTGATTCATGCCGAAGGTGAACTGCAAGCGTCGGAGAAACTGATGCAAGCCGCGCAAATGCTGAGCAAAGAGCCGGGGGCGATGCAGTTGCGCTATATGCAGACACTGGGGGCGATTGCCGGGGACAAGAGCTCGACCATCGTCTTCCCGCTGCCGATAGATTTGCTGAAGGGGCTGGCTGGCAAGGAGAAATAGTGATGGACCAATCGCGGGCTTGCCCGCGAATGGCCTGTATTCGGTCTGTCAGACCGGCGCGCGGCGCAAGGTCGCGAGGAAGGTGGCTGCACCAATGAACAACCCGGCAAAGGTCCGGTTCAAACGCTTCTGCTGTTTGGGTGTGCGCAACATGCGCAACACATGCGAAGCCAACCCGGTGTACCCCGCCATCACCAGCAGGTCGACAGTGACCATGGTCACGGTGATCGCCACATATTGCGGCAGCAGCGGCGCATGCGGGTTAAGGAACTGCGGCAGCACCGCCAGCATGAACACCAGCGCCTTGGGGTTGCTGACGTTGACCAGGAAACCACGGAACACCAGGCTCAGCGGCTTGCCGATCGGGCGCACGCCTGATTCATCGCTCATGTCCATCGGCAGTGCACGCCATTGCTTGTAGGCCAGGTACACCAGGTAGGCGACGCCAAACCACTTGATGACCTGGAACGCCGTGGCCGAGGCGGCCAGGATGGCACCGACGCCGGCGGCGATGATGGCGATCTGCATGATCAGGCCCAGCTGAAGGCCCAAGGCGTTCCAGTAACCACGCCAGAAGCCGTATTGCAGGCCGCTGGACATCGAGGCAATCGCCCCGGCACCAGGTGAAAGGCTGATCACCCAGCAGGCAGCAAAGAAGCCCAACCATACTTCCATCGACATCACACACCTCGCTCGAACATTTGTTGCAAAACGTTAAGCTAAGGTTTTGGCGAAAAAATAACCAGTGATTTCTGATGGATTTGTGGTGTCTGACCTGACTTCTTCGCGGGCACGCCCGCTCCCACGCCCAGTGCATCTTCAGACGGTGGGATACCTGTGGGAGCGGGCGCGCCCGCGAAGGGGCCAGTACAGGTTCAGTCAGCTTCGGCAGCTGTTTCTTTGTGCAGGGCCTGTACTTCGGCCCCGCGCCAGCGTCGTACCGACTTCTGGAAGAACTGGCTATTGGGCACCTGCACAAGCGCCCCACCCGCTTCGGGCATTTCCAGCAGCGTGGTGAACAGCAGGTTGATGGCGATCACCCGGCCTTTCACGCCGGGCTTGTCGAGGGTGTCGACCAGCTCGACCACATCGCCGATGCGAAACGGCCCAACCGTGAAGATCAACACCGCGCACAACAGGTTGGACAGCACGCTCCACATGGCGAAGAAGGCCACCGCCGCTACCGCGACGAAGCCGGAAAGTGCTGTCCACAACACAGTCGCCGAAACACCCAGGCGCTCCAGCACGAACAGCAGCGCGCTGCCCATGATCAGCCAGCGCAGGCCACCGCGAACGGGCACCAGCAACTCCGGCGGCAACGGGTAACGCTGGCCGAGTCGGCCAAGCCCACGGGCGACGATACGCTGCAGGATGAACGCCGCGACCAGGATCAAGAGTATCTGCAAGCCTAGCCAGAAGGTATCCACCCATTGCCCTGGCAGCAGCGAACGCAGTTCCTCCATCAGGACAGCGCCTCGAGTTCGGCCTGCATGCTTTCAAGGGTTTCCAGCGCTTCCATCCAGGCCTCTTCCAGCTCGCCTTCGCGTTGCTTGAGCTTGGTCTGGCGCGCCAGCAGATCGCGCAACTCGTCCTTGCGCGCCGCGTCGTAAAGGCCACCATCACCCAGCGCAGTCTCGATCTCGGCCAATTGCGCGTGCACCTGGTTGAGCTCGCTTTCCAGCTTGTCGGCAGCCTTCTTGTGCGGTGCCAACTGCTGGCGCAAGGCTGCGGCAGCCTGGCGCTGAGCTTTCTTGTCGGTCTTGTCCGGGTTGGCCGGTGCACTACTGGCCGGCGCGCTGCGCTGGCGGTACTCGACCAGCCAGCGGCTGTAGTCTTCCAGGTCACCGTCGAAGGTGTCGACCTTGCCGTCGGCCACCAGCAGGAAGTCATCCGTGGTGCTCTTGAGCAAATGACGGTCGTGGGATACCACCACCACTGCACCGGCAAACTCCTGCAAGGCCATGGTCAGCGCCAGACGCATTTCCAGGTCCAGGTGGTTGGTCGGTTCGTCAAGCAGCAGCAGGTTTGGCCGCTCCCAGGCAATCAGCGCAAGTGCCAGGCGAGCCTTTTCGCCACCGGAGAAGTTCACCACCGGCTCGTCGCAGCGGGCACCGTGGAAGTCGAAGCCGCCGAGGAAGTCGCGCAGCGTCTGCTCACGCTCGGTAGGGGCAATGCGCTGCAGGTGCAGCAGCGGGCTGGCCTTGTCATCCAGCGAGTCCAGCTGATGCTGGGCAAAGTAGCCTACAGCCAGGTTCTCGCCGCGAACCAGACGGCCCGACAACGGTTCCAGCTCACCTGCAAGGTTCTTGATCAGGGTCGACTTGCCGGCGCCGTTGGGCCCGAGCAGACCAATACGAGCACCCGGGGTGAGCTGCAGCTTGACCTTGTCGAGGATGGCCTTGTCGCCATAACCCAGGCAACCTTCGGAAAGGCTCAGCAACGGGCTGGAAATTTTCTGCGATTCACGGAAGACAAAGTCGAACGGCGAATCGACATGCGCCGCCGACAGCTCTTCCATGCGCTCAAGGGCCTTGATCCGGCTTTGCGCCTGACGGGCCTTGGTAGCCTGAGCCTTGAAGCGGGCAATGTACTTTTCCATGTGCGCGCGCTGCGCTTGCTGCTTCTCGTAGGCCTGCTGCTGCTGCGCCAGACGCTCGGCACGGGTGCGCTCAAAGGCGGTATAGCCGCCTTTGTACAAGTTGAGCTTGCGCTGCTCGACGTGCAGCACATGGTCGACCACGGCATCGAGGAAGTCACGGTCATGGGAGATCAGCAACAACGTGCCGGGGTAGCCCTTGAGCCAGTCTTCCAGCCACAGGATCGCGTCGAGGTCGAGGTGGTTGGTAGGCTCGTCGAGCAGCAACAGGTCGGACGGGCACATCAGGGCCTGGGCCAGGTTCAGGCGCATCCGCCAGCCACCAGAGAAATCGCCGACACGGCGGTCCATCTGCTCGTTGGTGAAGCCCAGCCCAGCCAGCAATTTGCGCGCACGGGCGTCGGCGGTATAGCCGTCGGCGCTTTCCAGCTCACTGTGCAGGCGCGCCAGGGCGGTGCCGTCGTGGGCCTGCTCGGCCGCGGTCAGTTCGGCCTGGACCTTGCGCAGGCGCACGTCGCCGTCAAGCACATAGTCCACAGCCAGGCGGTCGAGGGTGTCGACCTCTTGGCGCATGTGGGCGATGCGCCAGTCGCCGGGCAGTTGGCAGTCACCGGCATCGGGTGACAGCTCACCGCGCAGCAAGGCGAACAGGCTGGATTTTCCGGCGCCGTTGGCGCCGATCAGGCCGGCCTTGTGACCGGCGTGCAGGGTCATCTCGGCGCCTTCTAGCAAGCGCTGCGGACCACGCTGTAAAGTGAGGTTGGATAGTCTGATCATGATGGTCGCGGAGTCTACCAGCTTCCTCGGCCCATAGCGCGAGTGGAACCATGCACACCGACCTTTGGAATTACGCCCTGACCCTGTATGCCAGGCCCGGCGTGGAAGCCGCCTGCCTTGAACTGCAGGCACTGGGCGGTGATGTCTGCCTGCTGCTGTGCGCAACCTGGCTACAAGCACGCGGAGTAACCGTGCTGGGCGAACGCGCACAAGCACTGCAAGAACTCGCCGAGCCCTGGCAGCGTGACGTGGTTACCCCGCTACGCAGCCTGCGCCAGCAATGGCGAGCCACAGCATCGGGTGATACACAACTGGCGGCATTACGTGAACAAGTGAAAGGGTTGGAGTTGCGGGCTGAAAAAGCCTTGCTTGAGCGCTTGCAGGAACGCTCGCAAGAGTGGCCCGTGGGCTCCCATGAGCCCGCGGACGACTGGCTGGCCCGGCTGGCACCGGACCAGGCTCTGCATCATGACGCGCTAGTTCAGTTGCGCGTCGCAGCGGCTGCGCTTCAGGACGCCGAAGGTGCCTGAGCAGGCGTGCTCACAGGTGCCGACGGTGCTGCTGCAGCCGGGCTCACCGAGTTGGTTGCGGCGGCCGGTGTAGCGGGTTTGGCCTCGGCAGGCTTGGCGGCCGTGCGTGCAGGTGCCTTGGCGGCAGCTGGTTTTGTGGCTGGCTTGGCAGCAGGGGCTTTGGCAGCTGGCTTGGCCGCAGGTTTGGCTGCTGCGGGCGCCTTGGCTGCTGGTTTAGCCGCAGGCTTCGCGGCAGCGGGCGCCTTGGCAGCTGGTTTGGCCGCAGGCTTCGCGGCAGCGGGCGCCTTGGCAGCCGGTTTGGCCGCAGGCTTGGCGGCAGCGGTCGCCTTGGCAGCCGGTTTGGCCGCAGGCTTGGCGGCAGCGGTCGCCTTGGCAGCCGGTTTAGCCGCAGGCTTCGCGGCAGCGGTCGCCTTGGCAGCCGGTTTGGCCGCAGGCTTCGCGGCAGCGGTCGCCTTGGCAGCCGGTTTGGCCGCAGACTTCGCAGCAGCGGTCGACCTCGCAGCTGGTTTGGTCGCAGGCTTGGCGGCAGCGGCCGACCTCGTAGCTGGTTTGGCCGCAGGCTTGGCGGCAGCCGACTTGGCGGGTTTCGCTGCACGCTGATCAAGTGCCTTGGCTGCTGCTTCGCGTACCTTGCCTACACCCTGGGCCAGCTTGAGGCTGTCCTGAGCATCGCGTTTGAGTTGCTGAATGTAAGAGCGGGTCTGGGTTTGACGTTCCTTGAGAGAATCGAGCAGTTCCTCAAGTTCACCAATGGCTTTTTGCGCCTTGGTCTGCGCCTTGGCTTTACCTGCCTTGGCCGCGTCTTGCAGTTTCAGGCGACCGTTGTGCAGTTTTTCCTGTGCCTTGCCACGCTGCTTTTCCAACTTCGCCAGCAGTTTTTCCGCATCAGCCAGCGCTTGCGAGCAGGCCTCTTCCAAGTGCTCGAGCAAGCTGCCCGAAAGTTGCTGGAGCAGGTGTAACGGCGTACTTACTGGCTTCTTTTTGGCCGACATGGTTTACCTCCTGGCTGACGAGATTACGGCTCATACTATGCTTCTGCTGCTACCGCCGCTAGGGCATGTTGACCGTAATATTTACGCCGCGTTGCATGCCTGGGCAAAGTTGTTATCTTGCAGCTGCGTGAAAGTGTAGTTGCTGAATTAATCATTGCTGGTATTTGGGAGTCAGGCGTTGCCTCGATATCTTGTTTTAGGTTTATGCCTGATGGCACCCCTCGCCTTGGCCGAGAGCGAAGACCACGATTTGGCCTACAGCCTGGGTGCCAGCCTGGGTGAACGCCTGCGCCAGGAGATGCCGGGTTTGCAACTGGATGCGCTGGTCGAAGGCCTGAAGCAGTCCTATCAGGGGCAACCCCTCAAGCTCGACAAGGCACGCATGCAGGCGGTGCTCCAGCAGCATGAAACCCAGGAAAGTGACGCCGCTACGCAAAAGCTGCAGGCTGCCGAAACACGTTTCATGGCTAATGAGCGTGGGCGTTACGGGGTACACGAACTAACGGAAGGTGTGCTGTACAGTGAACTGCAGGCGGGCACGGGGGCTCAGCCGAAAGCAGGCGGCAAAGTGCAGGTACGCTATGTGGGCAGACTGCCGGATGGCTCGGTATTCGACCAAAACCAGACACCACAATGGTTCAACCTGGATTCGGTTATCGAAGGCTGGCAGGTCGCCTTGCCGAAAATGCACACTGGCGCCAAATGGCGCCTGGTAATTCCTTCAGCGCAAGCCTATGGCGCCGAGGGGGCGGGGGATTTGATTGCACCCTACACCCCCCTGGTATTCGAGATCGAACTGCTGGCGGTTGGCGACTGACGCCAACCTCAGGCCTGCACTGCACCCTCTTCTTTGTGTGCGTTGTGCAGCACTTCGATCAGACAGTCTTCAAGCTCGAAGCGCTCATGCAACAACCCGCCCAATTTGGCCAGCTTCTCGGCAAAGCGTTCGGTGTCCTTGCACTCCCCCTTGGCGCAATGGTCATTGAAGGCCAGTGCAATCTGAGTACTGTCGTTGATCCGAGGGTTGATCTCTTCGGCCAGCTTCAGCGCCTTCTCGTCTCCGAACGCCTTGGCCTCGCTGACCAGTTGCTCGCAGACTTCGAAGTGCCACGCCGAAACGTAGTCGACCAGAAGTGAGCAAAAGTCCCCGTTGGTGTCCTTGTCGGCGAAGGCTGGCTTCACATCGCGCAGGGCGCGAAAAGCCTGCACCAGTTCCTGGCGCTCCTCCAGCCAACGGTCGATCAGCTTGTGAACCCCACCCCAGCGTTCCTGGGCGTTCTGACAACTATCGAGCATGGCGATCTCTTCCCTTCTGGGTAGATGCCGCTGCACCTCGCACCACGACCGCGCAGCACAAAGGTGACATCAGCAGGACGGCATCGAGCAGTTGTTTTTCCGGTATGCGTGCTGGGAGATTATTCCCGCGCGTGCTGCCCTTCAAGGTACGCAGCACACAAAGTTCATACAAGTGTTTAATAACCTGTTACATCGCCATTGGTCGCGCTAATGGCGCAACCTTGCGTCAGGTCATGTTCTAGCCAGGGTGCGGAAACGATACGCCAGCAGGCAACTCAAGGGCAGAGCCGCCAGCAGCAGGAAAGCCAACAGGCTCCATTCCGGCAGTGTCAGATCGAGAAAGCTCCAGGCAAGCGAACGGCAATCCGGGCCACCCAGCAACAGTTGCCGTGCCGCCTCACCCCAAGATTGCTCGAACACTCGCCCTATCGGCACCGGGCATACATCATTGCCCACCTCAACACCCTGCAACCAGACATGCCGTGCGGCCAGCAATGCGCCGGCCAGCGAGCAGCCCAGCGCCAGTCGAGCGTAACGAAGGATGCCCTGCGTGCCCGGTGCCTGCAGCACGGCTGCGAAACACAGCAGCGCGTAAACGCCAAGCAGCAACCGTTGGCTGAGGCACAGTGGGCACGGCCTCAGCCCCACTGTGTTTTCCAGACGAAAAGACGCAACCAGTACCGCCAGTGCAACCAGGCAGGCAGGAAGAAAAAAGGTGCGCAAACGGGCCGGCAGCATGGGCAGTGAAGGTCCCGGGGAAAAAGTAGTGGCTTGAAACGGTAGAGGAAAGACACGCTTTGTTTCAAGGCACGACAACAACGACAAGTCGCTGAATCGCGTAGGAAATTTCCAGATATGAGGTAGGAGACGACGGAAGAGATGGACTTCAGATCTAACTGACAGGAAAAGATAAATTACCCGCCCCCAAAGCCCGCACCTTGGCGCGGGCCTTGGGGTGGGTCAGGCGCGTACGCCTTCTGGCAAAGGCAGCGCCAGCAGGCGCTCGTCCAGAAGGCCAAGGCCCTCCTGGAATAGTTGGTTGCTGCGCTCGGTCTCGCCCAGCCCCGCAAGCAGGCGGGCCAGTTCAGCACAGGCCTCGGGATTGCGCTCCATGCGCAGGCTGCTTTCCAGGTAATCACGCGCCTTACCCCACAGGCGGTTCTGCAGGCTCAGACGACCCAGGGTCAGCAGCAGGCTTGCGTCTTGCGGGTGAGCCTTGAGCCAACCTTCAGCGGTTTGCAACTGACGTGCCGGGTCATCCCCACGCACCAGGCCATAAAGGCGGGCCAGATGGCTTTCATAGTCGCGCTTGAGGGCAGTGCGCAGCACTTGTTCGGCCTCGTTCTGGGCACCTACCTGGCGCAATTGCTCGGCGTACGCCAGCACCAGTTGTGGCTCCTGGCGCTGGGCTGCGGTCAGTTGCTGCCAAGCGCGCTCCAAGGATTGACGTGCACTTTGCGTGTCTTCGCCACGGGTGGCGGCCAGGCTCAGGTTCTGGCCCCAGGCACGTTGTTCCAGAGCCGCCAGCTCGGCGGCCGGCAGCACCTTGCCCTTGCGCAGGTCGGGCAGCAGGCGGATCAGTGCAGACCAGTCGCCGCGCTCCAGGTGCAGGCGCTGCAGCAAGCGCAGCACCTGGCTGTTGTGCGGGTGACGTTCCTGCATGGCCAGCAGGGTTTCCAGGGCTCCATCGCTTTCACCGCGGTCCATTTGCAATTGGGCATGGGTCAGGGCAATGGCCAGCTCCGCTTGTGGCTGGCGCTCCAGGGCACGCTCCAGCAGGTTGTCGCTGTCTTCGGTGCGGCCCTGCTCGTTGGCCGCGCGCGCGGCACCAAGGTAGTACAACAACGGTTGGCGCTCAGCCTCGGCGGCACGGTGCAAGTGTCGCTGGGCACTGGCCCAGCGGCCTTCGGCGAGATCGAGCTGGCCCTGTTCGATTGCCAGGCGGATACGTCGGCTGCGGTTGCGCCGTGACCAAGGGTTGACCACACCACTGGAGGTCAGCACCAGGCCGACCAGATAGCGCAGCAACCACAGCAGCAGGACGACCGCCAAAATACCCGCCAAGGCTGCCCACAGCCCCGACTGATAACGGAAGCCACCATAGGAAATCAGTACATAGCCGCTGTGCTTGGCGACCGCGATGCCCAGTGCCGCAGCAACCACGATTGCAAGCACGGCCAACAGGTAGACACGCTTCATGGCTTGCCCCCTTCAGCCTCGGCCGGCAGGTGACGGCGCTGAATATAGGCCTGCACAGCCGCCAGGCTTTCACTGAGGTCAGGGGTAACCACCGACACCGGCTGATCGGCCAAGGCATTGAGGCTGTCGAGCATGGCCTTGCTTTGCGGGTTGTCTGCGTTGAAGTTGGCCAGCAGTACGCTGCGGGCGTCGTCCAGCGCCTGCGTGTAAACCTTGGCATCGCCATTGAGCGCCGCCCACTGGGCCTGCTCGATAGTGAGGCTCAAGGCCAGGCGCAGCTGGTTCAGTTGCTGCCCGGCCAGCAACGGACGCACGTTTTCATCGGCGTTGAAGTCGATCTGGAAGTACTTGGATATTTCCGCCCACCACTGCGACAGCCTGCTGGCACCATCACCGTCGGCGGTCAGGGCGCCAAACGCATCGGCGTTACTGTCGAACTCTGGGGACTGGGCGCTCAACTTCTGTACCAGCTCACGCTGTGCAGCCAGTTTCAAGAACAGGCCGGTTCGGTCCGGTTGCTGAGTGCTGTTGAGCATGGCCAGGCTGCGTGCCAGTTGCTCGCGGGCAGCGAAGGCACCCGGGTCGCTCTGCTCGCGCAGGATCTCGTCGGCGCCTTCGACCAAGGCTTTGGCACTGGTGATGTCCTGCAACGCCGAAAGGCGCAGGGTAGCCAGGCGCAGGAGGTGCTCGGCTTCGGCCAGGCGCCATTCTTTGCGGCTTTCTCCCAGCACGGTTTCCAGGCGCTGACTGAGACGCTGCTGGTCGCCCTGTAGCTGGGCTACCAAACGCCGGCGGTCTTCCAGCTCGCTGGCAGCTGGCAGACTGGCCAGTTGCGCACTGATCTGCTGCTCACGTTGCTGCAGCGCCTCGGCGCGCTGGTTCAGCGCCTCGATGTGCTGGCCTTGGTTGAACTCACTGCCCTGCAGTTGACGCACCTGCCAGACACCCCAGCCACCTACCGCCACCCCGGCCGCACCAAGCAGCAAGGCCAGCGCTGCCAGGCCACTGCCGGAGCGCTTGGCAGGTGGGGTGGTAACGGGTTCCGCAGGCGCCTGTGCCGACGGTTGATCGTTATTGGACAAGACAGTCTCGCTCACGTATCCATCCTTTGCATGGGGGCGCACCGCATTCAGCTTAGCGCCTTAAGAGGCAGGTGCAGCGCTACGCTGCACGGCTGCCAGCAAGGCCGTGGCACTGGCGCCACGGCAATCCACAACCTGTTGGGCCCCGGCGGCCTTGGCCTGCTCGGCAACCCGCGGGCTGGGCACGAACAGCGGCAACTGGGCCAGCCGCAGCCAATCGGCACCGGCCATCTGCTGCAAATGTTCAAAACCCTGCCCACTGCTGACCACTAGGCCATTGAGGCGTTCCGCTTCAATGCGGCGCATCAGCGTACCCGCCGGGTAGGCCGGCAGGCAGCGACGATACAGTTCCAGATATTCGACACTAGCACCTTGCTCTGCAAGACGCTCTGCCAGCAGTTCGCGACCTCCGACGCCGCGAACGATCAAGACACGCGGTGCCGGCTCGGTAAGTGCCTGGCGCAGGGCCGGCAGTGCCAGCAAGGCTTCGCTGTCATCGCCACGCGGCGGAAAGCTTACCTCCAGCCCTGCACCCTGCAGCACCCCAGCGGTAGCCTCACCCACGGTGAACCAGCCTCGCTGCGGAGGCTGGATGCTGGCCTGGGCCAGATGCTCTAGCAACAGCCGGGCGGCCGGCTTGCTGACCACAAGGATCGCCTGGAAGTCATGCAAGCCCTCCAGCGACAGTCGCTGTGGGGCCTGCACGGTAATAGGTTCAATTTCCAGCAGAGGCAGGCAACTGCTACCCACGCCCGCTGCCGCCAGGCTTTGCGCCAGCGCCGCACAGTCCTCGGCAGGCCGGGTCAGCAACAGGCGCCATTGGCTCACGGATGACCGGCCTCGCCGTAGACTTCCTTGAGAATGGCCTCGGCGCCCTGCCCCAGCAGGTCTTCGGCCACCTGTACGCCCAAGGTCTCGGCAGCAGCACGCGGGGCACGGGCATCGGCCACCAGCAAGGTCCCGCCGCTAGGCTGGCCGACCAGGCCACGTAGCCACAACTGGTCACCTTCAAGTACCGCGTAGCAGGCGATCGGCACTTGGCAGCCACCATTCAGGCGTTTGTTCAGCGCGCGCTCGGCCATCACCCGGTCAGCGGTGTCGACATGGTGCAGTGGCGCCAGCAGTGCATGGATCTCAACGTCGGCACTGCGGCACTCGATGCCCACCGCGCCCTGACCACCTGCCGGCAGGCTGTCATCGACGCTGATGGTGGAGGTGATGCGGTCTTCGAAGCCCAGACGGATCAGGCCCGCTGCGGCGAGGATGATGGCGTCGTACTCGCCGGCATCCAGCTTCGCCAGGCGGGTATTGACGTTGCCGCGCAGAAAACGGATTTGCAGGTCCGGGCGGCGCGCCAGTAACTGGGCCTGACGGCGTAGGCTTGAGGTCCCGACGATACTGCCGGCGGGTAGCGCTTCAAGGCTGTCAAAGGTATTGGAAACGAAGGCATCACGCGGGTCTTCACGCTCGCAGATGCAGTACAGGCCCAGGCCCTCGGGGAAGTCCATGGGCACGTCTTTCATCGAGTGCACGGCGATGTCGGCTTCGTTGTCCAACAGCGCGGTTTCCAGTTCCTTGACGAACAGGCCCTTCCCGCCGATTTTTGCCAGCGGCGCGTCGAGCAACTTGTCACCACGGCTGACCATGGGTACGAGGGTCACCTTCAGACCGGTGTGGGCCTGCTCGAGGCGGGCCTTGACGTATTCGGCCTGCCACAGGGCCAAAGCACTTTTACGGGTGGCAATGCGGATTTCGCGAGTGGACATGAAACGCCCCGATCCAGAGAAATACCGCCGATGATAACAGCATCGCCGGTATCGCTTGCAGATACGGATCAACAGGTCATACGCAGCCAGGTGCAGGAGCGGCCTGGATCCGAGGGCCTCAGAGCGTCTGCATCATCTTGCGCACACCGGCCACATGGCGACGGCTGACGGTCAAGGCATCGCCGTCCAGGCCTTTCAGATACAGCTGAAAGTGCCCCAGCGGGGTGCGCTGCAAGCGTTCGATACGCTCACGGGCGACCAACGCATTACGATGGATGCGCACGAAGCGTTCGCCGAATTCGTCTTCCAGGGCTTTGAGCGGCTCGTCAAGCAGCACCTCCCCGGCTTCGTGACGCAAGGTCACATACTTGTGATCGGCAATGAAATAGATCACCTGGGGTAAAGGGATCAGTTCGATGCCTTTACGCGTGCGGGCGCTTATATGGCTGCGAGGGCCGCCGCCTTCATTGGCTGGCCGGGTAAGCGCCGCCAATTGGGCACGGTTGGGTTTTTCGGCCTTGCGCAAGGCATCGCGCAAGGCCTGCGCCTGGAAGGGCTTGGTCACATGGCTGAGGGTACTGTCCTTGAATGCCTCTGCACCGTATTCATCATCCCCGGAGCAAAACACCACCGCGGGCGGCGCCTCGCGTTCGCACAGGCGAGCGGCGACCTGCAGGCCATCCAGGCCTGGCATGCCGATGTCCAGCAGGACCACATCGGGCTTGAGGCTTTCGATCAGCGCCAAGGCTTCATCGCCGTTGGTGGCGCTGGGCTCCAGCACGGTGTACCCCTCCAGTTCGCCGAGCAGCCGGCTGAGGCGTTCACGGCCTTGGGGTTCGTCATCAACGATCAGGACATTCATAATTGCGCTGGATTCCTGAATGAGTCTCGCACAGGTATAGCGTAGACAGGTGTGGTTCGAGCGACACTGCGGTCACGCTCTAGACCGGTGCGATGGCCAAAGATTCACTCGGCCCGGCAGATTCACTGCCAGTCCTTTGTCCAACTGTAGACGGTCCGTGGAACACTGCCGTTCATTCCTTGAAATCCTTCTCTGCGATTTTCCGGGCATTTCTCTCGACCGGCGCCCTGCGGCAGCCAGCCCAACCCTGCTATCATCGACGCCACTTTTTCGTTCACGCCTGCAATGAGTGAATCCATGAGCACCGACAAGACCAATCAGTCCTGGGGCGGCCGCTTCAGTGAGCCCGTCGACGCCTTCGTCGCCCGCTTCACCGCCTCGGTAGATTTCGACAAGCGCCTGTACCGTCACGACATCATGGGTTCGATTGCCCATGCCACCATGCTGGCGCAGGTCGGCGTGCTCAGTGATGACGAGCGCGACACCATCATCGATGGCCTGAAAACCATCCAGGGCGAGATTGAAGCCGGCAACTTCGACTGGCGTGTCGACCTCGAAGACGTGCACATGAACATCGAAGCACGCCTGACCGACCGCATCGGTATCACCGGCAAGAAGCTGCACACCGGCCGTAGCCGCAACGACCAGGTGGCCACCGACATCCGCCTTTGGCTGCGTGACGAAATCGACCTGATCCTGGGCGAAATCACCCGCCTGCAGCAGGGCCTGCTGGAGCAGGCAGAGCGTGAAGCCGAAACCATCATGCCTGGTTTCACCCACCTGCAGACGGCGCAGCCGGTCACCTTTGGTCACCACCTGCTGGCGTGGTTCGAAATGCTCAGCCGCGACTATGAGCGCCTGGTCGACTGCCGCAAGCGCACCAACCGCATGCCACTGGGCAGCGCCGCACTGGCCGGCACCACCTACCCGATCGACCGTGAACTGACCTGCAAGCTGCTGGGCTTTGAAGCCGTGGCCGGCAACTCGCTGGATGGCGTGTCGGACCGTGATTTCGCCATCGAATTCTGCGCCGCTGCCAGCGTGGCGATGATGCACCTTTCGCGCTTCTCCGAAGAGCTGGTGCTTTGGACCAGCGCGCAGTTCCAGTTCATCGACCTTCCGGACCGCTTCTGCACCGGCAGCTCGATCATGCCGCAGAAAAAGAACCCGGACGTGCCAGAGCTGGTACGCGGCAAGAGCGGCCGCGTGTTCGGCGCCCTGACCGGCCTGCTGACCCTGATGAAAGGCCAACCGCTGGCCTACAACAAGGACAACCAGGAAGACAAGGAACCGCTGTTCGACGCCGCCGACACCCTGCGCGACTCGCTGCGGGCCTTTGCTGACATGATCCCGGCGATCAAACCCAAGCACGCCATCATGCGTGAAGCGGCCCTGCGCGGCTTCTCCACCGCTACCGACCTGGCCGACTACCTGGTTCGCCGTGGCCTGCCATTCCGTGACTGCCACGAGATCGTCGGCCACGCGGTGAAGTATGGTGTGGACACTGGAAAGGACCTGGCCGAGATGAGCCTGGACGAACTGCGCCAGTTCAGCGACCAGATCGAGCAGGACGTGTTTGCCGTGCTGACGCTGGAAGGTTCGGTGAACGCCCGTAACCACATTGGTGGTACGGCGCCGGCGCAGGTGCGCGCTGCCGTTGTTCGTGGCAAGGCCCTGTTGGCGTCTCGCTAACTCCCCAAGGCGAGGGCTTCGCCCTCGTTCGCGGGCACGCCCGTTCCCACAGATATTGCACAAGTTTCAATAGCGGTGCAGACCTGTGGGAGCGGGCATGCCCGCGAAGGGCACAACACCAGACTCAGCGTTTACCGCTGCGAATCATCTCCATGAAGGCCGGCATCGACGCTTCCTTGTCCGCCAAGATCCGCGCCATGTGCGGGTTCTCGCCCATCAGCTGCAGCAACGCCTTGGCCTGCGGGAAGTCCGCCAGGAAGTCGATGTTCAGCACCTTCTTGCCCACCGCGTTGGCCAAGTCGACCGAGAAGCAGAACATCAGGTCTGCCAGCGTCATCTGCTCGCCCGCCACATAGGGTGCAAAGCGTCCGTTGCGCTTGAGCGTGGCAAAACCTGCCAGCAGGTCAGCACGCGCTTTCTCTTTGATCAGCGGTTCGACCGACATGCCAAAGAACGACTCGGCGTAGCAGGTACGCGCCGGCAGCTCGATGTACAGCTCGATTTCCTTGAGCAGTTCACGCACCTTGGCCTGCTCGAACGGGTCGACCGGCAGCAGTGCCTTACCGCTTTGGGTCTGTTCGATGTAGTCGAGGATCACACTGGTTTCGCTGAGGAAGCCCTGCTCGGTCTGCAGCACCGGAACCTTGCCCCGCGGGCTCACTTCCAACGCCTGTGGCGCCTGGCCGCCATAGAAGGTGACTTCCTCGAAGGGCAGACCTTTTTCCAGTAGGGCCAACTTGACCATGTTGTAGTAGTTGCTGACCGAGAATCCATGAAGCTTGAGCATGAGGTAACAGCCTCCAGGCCGTAAGGAGTTGGCCTGGCTTTTATAGACTGAACGCCTGCCGCTGACCAGCGTCATGCACCGCGTCAATGCTCGGGCATTGCCGCCATAGGCATGGCACACTGTTGCATCCCATCCTAGGAGTACCGCCATGAGCGAGCCCACCGACATCGGCAATGACGACGACGAAGCCTTCGCCGAGGCCACGCTGACCCAAGCCATCGAAAACCAGATCGAGAGCGGCGAGCCGCCTGCGGCCAAGGCCACTTTCAACAAGCTGACGCTGGTTGGCTATGAGCGTGAAGACATTCTGAACCTGATGGCCCATGTGCTGGCCTTCGAAATCGACAACATGCTGGTAGAGGACCGTGCGTTCAACGGCGAGTGGTATGAGAACGCTCTGCGGGCACTGCCGGAGCTGCCGCCTGAGATGGATCAAGGCGACGACGAATAACCCGGCTACACTCGAAGATCAGGCACCGCTGACGGTGCCGCCATCCTTGTCTGGAAGTCAGGAGCTGCCATGCCTTTTACCCCCGATCTGATCGACGAACTGGAAGTACTCGCGCTGTTCAAACACGACAGCAGCCAGGAAGGCATCAAGATAACCAGCACCGCATCCCCCGCCCTGATCGCGGCTGCACAACGCCTGCATGAGAAGGGGCTGACCGATCAACCGGATGGCGGCTACCTGACCAGTCTGGGTCATGACGCCGTTGAAAGTGTCCAACTGCTGCAGAACATTCTCAAGGCGCCACAGCCGGCCTGAGCATCAGGCTTGCGCAAGATCTGAGGCCTTGCGCGGTCCCTGTGGGACCGCGCACGCTCCACTCAGTTGGCCGCAGCACTGCGCCTTTCCGCCAGCCACGAGCGGCCGTAGAGGAGCACGATGGCCAGCAACGCCACCGCCTGCGCCGACAGCGAGTAGGCATCGGCATGAATCCCCAGCCAATCGAACTCGAAGAACGCCACCGGCCGTGTGCCTAGCACGCCGGCCTCTTGCAGCGCCTTCACGCCATGCCCGGCGAATACTACCGACAGCGCGCACAGCAGCGCGGCGTTGATGCTGAAGAACAGCGAAAGCGGCAGCTTGGCCGAACCCCGCAAAATCACCCAGGCAAGGCCCACCAGCAGCATCAGTGCCGTCGCACCACCCGCCAGCACCGCTTGATGCCCGGCAGGGCCTGCCTGCAGCCACAGGGTCTCGTAGAACAGGATTACTTCGAACAATTCGCGGTATACCGAGAAAAAGGCCAGCACAGCAAAACCGAAGCGCCCGCCGCCGCTGACCAGGCTGCTCTTGATGTAGTCCTTCCAGGCGGCTGCATGGCGGCGGTCATGCATCCACACCCCCAGCCATAGCACCATCACCGCGGCGAACAGGGCCGTGCCGCCTTCCAGCAGCTCACGCTGAGCCCCCCCCACATCGATCACATAGGCTGCCAGCGCCCAGGTGGCGAAGCCGGCAACCAGCGCCAGGCCCCAGCCGATGTTGACGCTGCGTACTGCCGACTGCTGCCCGGTATTGCGCAGGAAGGCCAGGATCGCCGCCAGCACCAGAATCGCCTCGAGGCCTTCACGCAGCAGGATCAGCAAACCGGAGATATAACTCAGCGTCCAGCTCAGGCCATCGCTGCCCAGCAGCTTGGCCGCCTGCTCGAGCTTGGTTTTGGCGTCGGCCAGACGCTGTTCGGCCTGGGCCACGGGCAAGCCGTCCTGCAAGGACTGACGGTAGGCCATCAGCGTTTTTTCGGTGTCCTTGCGCGCCTGGGTGTCGATGTTGTCCAGCGAGCTTTCCACCAGCTCGAAACCCTCCAGGTAGGCCGCCACCGACAGGTCATAGGCCTGATCGTGGTCGCCTGCGCGGTAGGCCGCCAGGCTCTTGTCCAGTGTGCTGGCCGTGTATTCGAGCAATTGCGCAGGGCCGCGCTTTACTTGCGGCGGTTGAGCACGCTGGGCACGGAATGCCTCGACGGCCGCAGTGCCTTCGTTGGCGGCGACTTCGGCCGGCGTCTGGCGAGCCAGGTCGGCGAGGTTCCAGGCCTTGTCACCCTTGCCCGCTTCCGGCTTGGCGGTGAAGCTGGCGATGTACGCGGCCACGTCCCAGCGCTGGCGATCGTCCAGCTGGTCGGCAAACGACGGCATTTCGGTGCCGTCGATACCCAGGGCCAGGGTGTTGTAGAGGTCGAACAGGCTCAACTGGTCCAGGCGCGAAACATCGCGCAGGTTGGCGGGTGCAGGCTCCAGGCCCACGCCAGCCGGGCCATCGCCGGCGCCGGTTTCGCCGTGGCAAATCGAGCAGTTTTGCGCGTACAGCGCAGCACCGCGGGCTGGGTCCGGGGTAATCACCGGTGCCTGGCTGACCTCGTAGGCCACAGCCAGTCGCGCACCCAGCTGCCGGGCCTGTTTTGCGACTGCGGCGCCCTCCTGGCGTTGGTCGATGGCTTGGCGTAGCGCTTGAACACCTTGCTCCAGACCATTTTGCTCAGCATTTGCCGGCAGGCCTTTGAGCAGATCGGCCAATACCGCGCTGAACTCCTGTTGTTCGCGATACTCGCCATCGTCGATCACCTTGCCGTCTTGTACGGTCGGCGGGTAGTCGGCACCGATGTAATCGAGCAAATGCAAGGCCTTGATGGCCTCGGCGGGGGCTTCTGCCAGCGCCAGGTTACTGCACAGCGCCAGCACCGGGCCAAGCAACACAGCCGGTAGCCAGGCAAGTAGACGGAAACGGGAATTCATGGCCAGTCTCGGAGGGAATGCGAAAGAGAACATTGTTCACTTACATTTTGCTTCGCTCAAGGCCGCAGGGCGGATTTCATGAAAAATCTTGCTGCAAATTAGGTGAAGCGGGAGGGTTGGCCGAGCGCTTTGCCTTTGGATCGCAGGCAAGCTGCTCCCACAGGTATTGCAGCGCCCTCAAAACCTGTTCTGATCATGTGGGAGCTGGCTTACCAGCGATGGGCCGCACAACGGGCTCAGGTTCTTAAAGGCTATTGACGCACCTTGTTCACCACTTGCTCCATATCATCGATCAGCGCCTTGACCATCTCGCTTAGTATCCGCGCGGCACTATCAGCAATTTTGGCCATCTCCCATTTCAGATTCGACGGGCAGATAACCAGTACAGCCGAGCAGCATGCTTGGCTGCTGGCAGAACAGATCGGAGATGATGACTGTGCTCACACACTTCCTAATTTAAGGACTCAATAAATGACCAATATGCCCTACTGTTCGCCAAGGAAATTTCCCTAATATTATTTGAGTCACCGCTCACCCTGAAGATCTCATAAAGCTCGTGGGCCTGCCCCGGATGAAATCCCTGAGCTTGAGCTTTGGAGGACCAAGCATCGTATAGGTCTGCGCCTATCACGGGGCGCGCTACATTCTCAGGAAGTATCGCGAAAGCTTGCTGCTTGGTATGAAACTGCGTCTCGCCATGAACTCTTCCACGGGGACTATAACGGACATGAATTCCTCGATAACCCGCTGCCGTACCGCTGAAATTTCGAGGTTTTGACTTGAAAATTCGCCCAAGGTCCTTTGCGGCACTGGACATCTGTTCTTGAGGCAAAATCACCATATTTCGAACAATGTCGCCTAGCTCTCTGGGATGCTGAACGCCGAGCCTCTGCACATTATCGATGACTCTTAAACGATTCTGTTTAAATGACGTAGATATTAAGGAGCCACCATAATTTTTCGCAATTCCGGCTGCCTGGCTATCAATGAACTGCTTAGAGGTAGGCGCATAACGATACGTTACAGTGAGCTGCGCGCTAATCCGCCAACGATGAATTTTTTGTGTCATGGCGGCTGAAAAAAAATAGCCGCTTCGGTCGACTCGATTAACCGGATCGCCGGCACAGTAAGCATAGATATTCAAACCACCTAGTGAAAATGGACTATATGGATCCGGGCTCAAAAAGCGCATGAGGATGGAGGAAAATGAACGGACGCCTCTACCGAGAACGTAGAAGCCTGAGAGATCACTTCGATACTCTCCATTGAACCCAAGCACACAGTTCAAAGCACCTGGCCCCGGATACCCATAAGGCGAGTAATTCACATGGCTTTTCACCCCTGTATCCTCCATCTACATAAGTTCAGACTCCACATCTTGCTCAAACACAGGGGTATCCGCCACTAGCAATATTGATAGTATTAATTAAGTCCCAGTGATTACCTGTCCGTCTCCTTCCACCCACCACCCAACGCCAGAAACACCCCAATCTGCCCCATTGCCACTTGGCTGTTCGCCGCCGCCAACTGCGCACGCATATCGGTATAGGTCCGCGTCGCCTGCAAATCCGCCAGGAACGACTCACGCCCCGCCTGGTAATACCGGTGCGTCTGATCCGCCGCTTCTTTCGCCGACCTCTCCGCCTCGGCCAGCGCATCGCGCCGATCGAGCAAGGCGCTGTACTGCGCCAACCGGGTCTGGGTCTCGCGAATGGCGTTCAGCACCACGCCATCGAAATGCGCCAGCGCCGCCTGGGTCGAGGCTTCGGCCATGCGAATGCGGGCACGGGTGCCGTTGGTGGGGATGCTCCAGCTGATCTGCGGGCCAAAACCCCAGCGGTTGGTCGAAGGCTCGCCAAGGTTCTCCAGGATACCGATGGTGCCAACCTGGGCGCCAATGCTGATGTCCGGGTACAAAGCGCCAGTGGCTACGCCAATATAGGCGGTGGCGGCAGCCAGTTGGCGTTCGGCCTGGCGCACGTCGGGGCGGCGCTTGAGCAGGGCCGCGCCATCGCCCACCGGGACCAGCTGGTTCAGGTGCGGCAGCTCGGCGCAATCGGCGGTACCGGCAGGCAACTGGTCGACCGGCTTGGCCAGCAGCGCGGCCAGGGTGTACATGCCCGTCTCGCGTTCGGCCTTGAAGCGTGGCAGTTCGGCACGCAAGGATTTGAACTGGGTCTGCGAGCGGGTGACCTGGGTTTCATCGCCACGCCCAGCATCGCGCAGGCGCTGGTTGAGTTTCACGCTTTGCTCCTGCAAATCGAGGGACTCACGGGCAATGTGGTATTCCTCGTTGGCCGAGCACACCTGGGTATAAGCCTTGACCACGTCCGCCACAAGCGTGATGCGGGCAGTGTCGGCAGCGGCCTGCACTGCGTCGGCATTTGCCTTGGCAGCCTCGGTACCACGCTTGAAGGTGCCCCACAGGTCGAACTGGTACGAGGCACTGATGATGGCCTCACCGATGTTGGCTACCGGCACCTTCTCAGGCTGCAGGAAGGCTTCGCCCGACTCTTGCAACCGCTGAGCGCCGAGTTTGACGCCACCGTTGAAGCCGCCTTGCGATTCCGCCACCTCCACCTGGGCGCGAGCTTTGGCGATGTTGGCCGCCGCCACGCGCAGTTCGGTGTTGGCACTCAGCGCCTGACGCACCAGCTCGTTCAGCCGCTGATCCTGATACAGCTGCCACCAGTCCTCGGGGACCGGCGCCGACACGACGCTGTCGGCATCCTGGCGCAGCGGGCCGTTCAGGTCATTGCGTTGCACGGCCGCATCCCCAGGCACCTCATAGTCGGGGCCCACCATCATGCAGGCCCCCAGCGACAGGCACAGGCCAGCCAGGATCAGCTGTTTCATGGGCGCTGGCCCTCGATGATCGACACCGTGGCAGTACGCCCGGCGATCATGCGGAAGTCTTGCGGCACTTCGTCAAAGGCGATGCGCACCGGAATGCGCTGGGCCAGGCGTACCCAACTGAACGCCGGGTTGACGTTGGGCAGCAGGTTGGCGCCACTGCTACGGTCGCGGTCTTCGATGCCAGCGGCAAAGCTCTGCACATGGCCGCGCAGGCGGGTATTGTCGCCCATCACACGGATGTCCACGGCATCGCCGATGTGTATACCGCCAAGCTTGGTTTCCTCGAAGTAGCCATCGACATGGTACGAGGCGCTATCGACCACCGACAGCACCGGGCGGCCGGCGGTGACGAACTCGTGGTTACGCGGCGCGCGGTCGTTGAGGTAGCCGTCTACCGGGCTGCGCACCACTGAGCGGTCAAGGTTGAGCTGGGCAGTATCGACAGCCACTTGCGCCTCGCTGACGGCTGAACGGGCACGGGCCTCGCGGGACTGGCTTTCTTCCAGTTGCTCGGCGGCCACCAGGTTGCCCAGCTTGCGGTTGCGCTGCGCTTCGCGGGAAGCCTGGGCCAGGGTCTCCTGGCGCTCGCCAAGGGTTGCCTTGGCTTGACGCAGGGCCAAGGTGAAGCGGTCCTGGTCGATGGTGAACAGCACGTCGCCACGTTTGACGGTCTGGTTGTCGCGCACCTCGACCTTCTGGATCAATCCCGACACATCGGGGGCGATCTGGATCACGTCGGCGCGTATGTGGCCGTCACGGGTCCAGGGGGCAAACATGTAGTAGACCACCATCTGCCACACGAGCACGGCGGCGAAGGTCACTACCAGCAAGGTCAGGACCACACGGCCCAAGGTCAGCATAGGTTTTTTCATGGCAGCATCAGGTTTCGGCAAAAGTGGTCCACCGCACCAAGCAGTACGGCATACAGAGCAACGTTGAACAACGCCCGGTGCCAGACCAGGCGGTAGAAATGCAGGCGCACCAGCACCGCGTGCACCCCAAGGAACAGCAGGTAGGTGCCAAACATCATCACCAGCAGCGTGGGCAGGAACACCCCGCTGATATCCAGTTCACCAATCACAGGGGTGCTCCGTCGAGGCCGGGGGGCAGTTGCGGTTGTTCAGCTGGCTCGAGCATCACCTCCACACCCGGCAGCAGCGCCAGGCGCAGGCCGCTCAGGGCATGCAGCAGGTGGGTGCGGGCATCACCGCGCTCGTACAGCTCGTCCAGGTTCAGCGCCAGGCGAGCGCGTTCCATGTTGCGTAACAGTGCGGCCGGGGCATGCAGGCGTTCGCCAGCACGCAGGCAGGCGGCGTAGTGCGCACCGACTTCCTCGACCACAGTGTTCAGGCGCTCGCGAGCCTGCTGGCCGGCGCGCGGCATGTACGCCAGCAGGTCGAGCAGGTTCAACCCTACGCGCAGGTCGCGCAGTGCCACGCCACTGTCCTGGCCGGTTTGCGACAGGCGTGGCAGGTGCTGCATCAGGCGGTCGAGCATCTGTACGCCAACCTGGCGGTGCTCGGCCAAGGTCGCGGGCTCGGTCATTTCGACGATGTCGCGCCAGGCGAAGCGGGTCATGCGCTTGGCCGCCAGCTCCACGCCGAACGGGCGCATCACCAGGGTCCAGATAAAGGCGAACAGAAGGCCCGCGGGGCCGGCAAGGTTGGAGTTGAGGAAGGTGAAGAAGTCGGCGTCGTAGGCGCCCTGGATGCTGATGAAGGTCGACGTGTTGACGATGGTCAGCAAGGTGCCCAGGTAGAAGCGCGGCTGTACAGTCAGGGTACCTATGCAGATGAAAGGTACGGCAAAGGCCAGCACCAGCATCGGGAAGTCGTGCAGGTTAGGCAGTACCAAAAACAGGTACAGACTGGAGAAGATGACCGACATCAGCGTCCAGAAAAAGAACCGGTAGATCTGCGGTGCTGGGTCGTCCATAGCGGCGAAGAAGCTACACGCAACTGCCGCGAGGATGACCGCACTGGCGCCGTCGTTCCAGCCCAGGCCGATCCACAGGCCGCAGGCGACCACGATAGCCAGGACCGTGGAGGCTACCGAGTACAGCATCAGGCCACGGTCGAAAAACGCTGTCAGGCGGCCCAGCCGCCAGTGGCGATACACCGCACGCCAAGGCTTGGCATCATCGGTACGCAGGGCGTGCTGCAGGGTGCAGCAGTCCTGCCACAGGTCGGCCCATTCGGTCAGGCGGTACAGGGCGTTGGACAACAGCAGCTCGGCGCGCTGGTCGAGGGCGGCTGTAGCGGGCTGCAGGCGGCCGATCTGCTCGTGCAACGTTGCCCAGTGCGCTACCGAAGCGCTGTCGGCGGTGCCTTTGAGCCATTCTCGAGCGGCTTCAAGCACGGGTTGAACCTGGGCAAACTGGGCCGGGGCGCGGCCTTCCAGGGCTACCAGTGCATCGTCAAGGGCGTCGATCACCGGCAGCAGATGGATCATCCGCCCGCGCAATTCGCGGGCGTTCTTCAGGGTATGCGGGCCGGCACCTTCGTGGGCGAGCTGACCGATCATCAGCTCCAGCGAGTTGAAGGTGGTGACCATCACCCCGCGCATCCCGCCGACCTTGTCGGCACTGACATCGCGGGCCAGGTAGGTGTCGCTGTAGCGAATCGCCTCGGTGAACCAGTTTCCGGTGGCACCGACTACCACCGGCGCCAGCCGGCGTGGCCAGAAGATAGCCCCGACGACTGCCGCGCAGACAATTCCCAAACAGATTTCCTGCGCGCGAGAAGAGGCCACATCGAACACTGCCAGCGGATTATCCACCACGGCCAGGGCAATCATCGGCAGGGTATAACCGGCCAGCATCAGCACGTAGTTGTTGGCCGTGCGCAGGTTCAGCGAAAGGAACAGCAAGGTGCCGGTCCACAGGGCGATGGCGATGCTCAACAACAAGGGTGACTGTACCAGCGGCGGCACCAGGAAGATCGCCCCGCCTGCGCCGAGCAACGTGCCCATGGCACGGTACAACGCCTTGGAGCTGGTCGGGCCGACGAACGGGCTGGAAACGATGTACACCGTAGCCATGGCCCAATAGGGGCGCGGCAGTTGCATGAGCAGAGCAATGTACAGGGCAATCATGGACGCGCCGAAGGTGCGCACACCGTAGAACCAGTCACGGGCCGGAGGGACAGAGCTGAAGAAACCGTTCATGCCACCCCGCCTGCGTTGCCCAGGCCGGCAGCCTCGAAGGCACGAAGCACACGCAAGGCAGCTTCCAGGTCGGCCTGATCGACACCGCCGAGCACATCGCGGCGCAAGCGCACCAGTTCGGCTTCGATGGCTTCGGCCAGGGCACGGCCTTCGGCCGTCAGGCTCAGTGCCTTGGCGCGGCGATCCAGTGGGTCCTCGCTGCGGCACACCAGGCCAGCTTTGCACAGTTGGTCAAGCAGGCGTACCAGCGACGGGCTTTCCAGGCCGGCGGCCTGGGCCACAGCCACCTGGTGCACACCGTCGCCCAGGCGCACGATCATCAGCAGCGGCGCAGCGCAGGCCTCGGAAATGCCGTAGCCGGTCAAGGCGGTATGACAGATGCGCCGCCAGTGGCGGGCAGCAACCACCATGCCACTGCTGACTTGCAGGCGCAGGAGATCAAGGGACATGAAGAGAACCAAATATATTCATAGTTTGCTAACTATCAATATACGCCCCAACATCCCCCTGTCGTCAACAGGGGGCGACGGATAGCTGGGGGTTAAATGTTGTTCATTTTTCAGCCAGTGGTGACGCGCTTCGCGGGTAAAACCGCACACAGGGGCTGCACCGGGTTCGGGATCTACGCAATCCCTGTGCAGCACTGGAGAGAAATACTCAGGGCTGGATCTGGTCTTCCAGCTTCATGGTCAAGGCCAATGTGCTGCCCATCTGCACCGCCCGGTCCCGCCACTCCTGATACCGCACCGCATCACGGCTGCTGAAGTGCACCGCCAGCTCCTCTGCCGCCTGCACCACCCCCGCCGCTGCTGCCAGCTCAAGCCAGTACAGCGCTGCCTTGAGGTTGGCCTCTACGTGCAGCCCATGCATCAACCGGTAGCCCACTTCAAAACGACAACGTGCCTCGCCCTGTTCGGCGCCACGCATGAACCACTGGTAGGCCTGCACCAGGTCAACCTGCCACTCCAGGTCACCGTCGCACACCTCCTCCTCATACAGGTCACCCAGTGCAGCGGCCGCATGCAGCATGCCGCGGTCGAAGGCCTGCCGGTAACACTCCGCCGCCTGCACATAGGAAGGGTCGATGCCTTTGCCGAAGTAGTGCTGCTGGCCAAGGTTGAACCAGGCAGCAGCATTGCCCTGCAGGGCTGCCATGCGCAACAGGTGCCCGGCCAGCACGGTATCGGCCCGCCAGTACTTGCCGTTGAGCCAGATCCAGCCGAGGTCGTTCAATGCGGACACACTACCTTGCAATGCCTGGCGGCGCAGGTCGACATACACCGCCTGCAGGTCGTTGGCCTCATCCAGGCGGTTGACCAGCAGCGACCGCTGGCTGGGCAAGCCCACACCGGAGAACAGCCGCTGTCGCCTTCCTGCAGGGGCCGGAGGGGCGATGACCCGCTCGGGCAGAAGGCGGGCAAGTAGCGAATGGATATTGCTGGCAACAGACATGTTCATCCTCATTGAACGACGCACAACCCCAACCTTCGGCTGTGATGAGGCGTGATTCTGCGTGATGTCACGTCAAAACCTGTCGCGAACGAACCGGCACGAGGCAACCAAATGCGACTTCCTTGATCTGAGCAGGCTGTGGCCAATTGCCATGCCCCTCGCATGCCGCCATCCTATTGCGGCAAGCCTAGACAAGGACGTTATCTTTTGCCGTTCGCCACCACTCGCGCCACCCTTAGCCGACAGTGGGCGCTGCTGCGCCAGTTGCCCAGCCGTTCCCCAGGCATAACCAGCGCCGAGCTGGTCTGGCGCCTGCGTGACGTAGGTTTCACGGTCAGCAAACGCACTGTCGAGCGTGACCTCAATGAGCTTTCGCTGATATTCCCGCTGGAGCGCAATGACAAGAGCATTCCGTTCGGTTGGCACTGGTCGGCCAGTGCCGTGGGCGAATTGCGCGGTAATTTCGATTTGCTGACACATCTGCGAGGGGATGCGTTGCAGCCATCGCAGGGTGAGGGCGTGGAGCTGGTGGCGCGAATCAGCGATGCACTGGCGCGGCAGTTGCGGGATGCGCCATTGAGCAGCGACATGCAACTGACGGCGCTGGAGCATGGGCATCGGTTACGCGGCACGGTAAGTGACGGTTGGCCATTACGCTGGTGGCTGTTGAGCCATGGGGACGGGGTGGTAGTAGAGCAGCCTGCCGGCTTGCGGGAAGAGATTGGCAAGATTCTGAGCAATGCGGCAGCTCAATACCAGAATTTTTAGCCTGTACCGGCCTCTTCGCTGGCACCGAACACCAGCCCGACGGCGACTGTCGCGGTGACCAGCCCACTGTCAGATCAGCCCACCCTGCTCTTCTTCGTCAATCAGGTTATTGAGGCTGCTGAGCGCCTTGCGCGCCGTGGAACGGTTGAGCAGCTTGGCCTGCGCGCCGGCGGGCAGGTCGGTGATCTTGAACACGCCCTTGGCGGTCAGCACGTCAATCAGGTCCTCGAGCACGCGGATCATGTCCAGATCGCTTTGCTTGAGCTGGTTGAGGCTGTTTTCCACAACATCATCGGCAAACCATTCCTGGATATCGGCATGGTCTGAAGGGAGTATTTCGGTGAACTGATCAAACGCGGCTGCTTCCACCCGCAGCAACTGGCCGGCGGCGTTGCGTTGCACGTAGAACATGGCGATGTCCCTCGTCACGTTGGTTCCTTGTTGGTAGACAGCAGCATAGGCAAAGATCGCCGGGCGCGCAGGCCCGGCGCCAGAGTATGCGCTGTTGGCGAGTGGCAGGAAAGAGCCGGGGCCGCTATGCGGCCCCGGTGGTCTATCAGCTGTCCTTGTTGTGGATGATGATGGTCGGGTCGGCACCGCTGATCAACGAGTTGATCGTCTGGTTGGACCAGTTAACCCCTTCCAGCTTGATGGTCACGTCGGCGTTGGCGATACCACCTTCGGCGTTGAGCTTGCCTTCGCTGCTGACTTGCAAGGTGGTCGTACCCTCCACCGTGGTGAGCTTCAGGTAGTTATCGATGGTGCTGCCCTTCTCGCCCTGGAGCAGGTCCTTCAGGTCGATACGGTCACCCTCGGCCTTGTTGAAGTCCTTGATCACGTCGTTACCAAGGTCGCCAGCCTTCCACACGAAGGTGTCGGCACCGCTGCCACCGATCAGGATATCGTCGCCATGGCCACCGATCAGGGTGTCATTGCCAGTACCGCCCAACAGGATGTCGTTACCTCTGCCACCATCTAGCGTGTCGTTACCACCTTGGCCGAAGAGGATGTCATTGCCATTGCCGCCCGACAGGATGTCGTTGCCGTCTTTGGCTCCGGAGATATCGAACTCAGTGTAGTGTTCGGTGATGTACTGGTGAACATTGCTGGTAGTGACAGCACTGGCTTCAACACCGCTCTTCTCTGCAACGTACGTCTGCAGGGCCTGGTAGCCATCGCTGACGACACCGTTGAGGGTGATCAGGTCACCGAAGATGATGTCGTTGCCGTTACCACTATCAATGGTGTCGGCACCTGGCACCGTTGCTTCGGAGTGACCGAGAATCGCCTTGGCCAAATCGGACGGGTCGATATTGGTCTGTGGCTTGCCGGCACTGTCGTAAGGTTTCAGATCGTTCAGCGTGACATCGCTGTTCAGGCCGATAGCCTGGACTTTGCTCAAGCCGTTAGTGCCACCGAGCACGTTGAAACTCGCCGTAGAGCCAGCAGCCGCTTCAGTGTAGCTCCACCCATTACCCCAGCCCGCTCGCGAGGAGATCTCGTAGGTACCATCACCTTGAGCATGGATGGTGCCCAGTTCGTAAGTGTCGACTCTGCCATTACTCTTGTACGTGTAGACGTACACAGTGCCATCACTGTCGATTTCGAACTTGTGCGTACTGTCGACCATGGTGCTGAACGTGTCACCAATCTTGTAGTTGTTGACGTTCACAACATCATCCAGATATTTGCCACCTGTCCACAGACGAGGGTTGGTCGACTCGTCACTCTGGTAGTAGGTCGGCTTGCCATCAGTGATGAAATAGGTGAGGTTCTCCGCACCAGAGTTGCTCAAGGCCATCGTGCTCTTGAAGAAGTTGGACGTGGTCTTGAACGCGTCCTCGTAGTTGGTACCGCCACCGTAGCTGGTCCCCCCAACCATCGAGTTCAATACCGCTTGCAGTTTGCTCAGGGCATTCGAATCGGCCAGATTCACCGCCACGTTCTTGTTGACCTGGCTATCGAAGTCGACGAGGAAGATGTTCACGGTACCCGAGGTGTCCGAGCCCAGGCTGGCCTTGAGCGAATTGAACACCGAGGCCAACTGCGTCTTGGCATCTGCAATCGACTTGTCGCTCATACTGCCCGAGCTGTCGACCATGAAGGCGATATTGTAATTCTTGCCCTGAACCACGTTCAGCCCGGATACGTCAGCAACGATGATGTCGTTGCCTTCACTACCGGTCATCGTGTCATTGCCCGAGGTACCCACACTTGCCTTGTAGGTCGCAGCGTACACCGTCACCGGGATATTGCCGGTGGTGATGGCCGAGCCGCCCAGGCTTTCGGTGGCAGTCGAGGTAACCGTGATGTCGAACGAGCCTTTGTAATAGGCCGGCGGGGTCAGCGTCAGGCTGCTGAGTTTCCAGCCTGTCACATCGACCGGGGCAGTACCAACCGTGACCGTGTGGCCTGCACCATCGCTCAACACGGTACCTTTCGGGATACCGCTGAGTGTCACGTTCAGGCTTTCGGAGCCGTCGGTGTCGGTCAGGGCGGTGGAAATACCGACCAGTTTCACCGAGCCACCCTCTGGCCCTTCGTTGAGTTTGTAGCCGTCGTAGTAGCTCTGACCGTTCACGGTGTGCAGGTCAGACACGCCCAGGCCGGCATTGGCCATCTCGGTAACGTTCTGGTACATCTTGACGTTCGAGCTGCTCAGGTCGGTAACGGCACCGGAGCCTACCTGGATGTTCAGGTCATAGCTGCCTGGGCCGGACTGGTTGGCATGGTAGACCTCGATCGGGTAGTAGCCGCTGGTATTCGGGGTAAAGGTACCCGACACCCCGCCACCGGCTCCCCAGGTGGCCGTGACTACAGTCTTGCCACCGATGGTGACCACGAAGCTGTCGTCGGCCGAACCACTGAAGGTATAGACCTTGCCGGCTTCCAGGTAGATCAGGCCAGACGTTTTTGAACCGGTGCCAGCGGTGACGCTGCCATCGGACTGCACATTGGTAGTGGTGCTGCTGGAGTTGGCACTGCCGGAGTTGGCAAAGACCGCCTTCAGATTCTCGCCGGTAATGCCGTTGCCGCCAGTACCCAGGCCGTTGAGGCTTGTCCAGACTTCCTTGGTCAGCCCTTTGGACTCGATATCGGCGTTGCCGAAGCTCAGGGTCGGTTTGTCGGCAACCGGGCTGATATCGACCTTCATGGTCACTTCGCTGCCCAGGTTGGTGTCATCGTTTGGCTTGAACTTGAACTGGGCGTAGTCGGCCTTCTGGTTACCCACGCCATTACCACCGTAGTTGTCCGCCCCCGACTGGTTCAGGGCCGGAACGAACTTCAGGTGCTGGGCAGTGATATCTGCCTGGCTGACCACCTGGCCAGCGGCCACATTCACCCATGCAGTACCGTTGAAGAACTGCAGGTTGCCGGCGACCGGGAGCGAGGTGATGGTCACGGACAGGTTAGTGTTGCCATCGGCATCGGTGACTTTGAAATCACTCCAGGCAAACACGTAATCGGTGTCCTCCACGCCAAACACCGCGCCACCAGGCGAAACCGGCAGGTGATCATTGTCGAGAATGGTGGTCGTCACGCTCGATTTGCTGCTATCGACCTGCAGGTTCTCGAAGTTACCACCCGTGGCGGTTTCAATCTTCACGACGAAGTTTTCGGTACCTTCGACCAGCTTGTCGTCGATGGTAGCGATATTGAACGTCGTGCCTGTGCTGTTGGCCGGAATCTTCACGGTCGCAACACCGGTGAAGTCGTCACCGTTTTTGGCGGTACCGCTGTAGCTAAGGGTGATAGTGACTTCGGACTTGGACGCGTTGCTCAGGGTCAGCGTGTACTGGCCGGTTTCACCTTCGGTCAGAGAAGACGTGCCGGTAATACCGACGGTGGTGACGTCACCCTGATTGCCGGTGCCCGGAGTTCCCGTACCTGGTTCGTCGGTCACGGCGGTGCTGACCGGGGTCTTGTCCAGCGTCAGTTGCTCGAACTTGCCGACATCCGCGCCTTCAACGGTTGCGATCGATTTGATCACAGGGTCGTTGGTACCGACGTAGACGTTGTCCGGGGCAGTCACGGTGGCAGTGCCCACGGTACCGTTGGCCGGTACGGTGATGACTGTGGTGCCGTCGCTCAGCGTGAAGGTCAAGGCGCTGTGATTGTTGATCGGCAGGCCGTCTTGGTTGGTCAGCGTGATGGTGTAGGTGATCTCGCCGCCTTCGGTCACCGAAGGGGTCGCGGTCAGCTTGGCCACCACTTCGTCAGTGGTGTCGGTGACATCCACCTTCGCAGCACCGCCCAACTCGAGGTTTTCGAAGGTGCGACCGTCGACATCCACAGCGGAGGTGATGCCCAGGCTGATCTGGCCAGCATCGTTGTAGACGTCATCGCCTTGTGCGTCGTGAGTGTACGGCGCGCTGGTCTCACCGGCCTTGATGGTGACCTGGGCGTTGTTGCTCAGGGTCACGACCAGGTCGTGGTCCAGCGGCTGGTTGACGTGCACGGTGAAGGTCGGTTTGACGTTCTCGGCTACCGAAGTCTGGTCGGCCGTGATGGTGACCTTGACCAGGTCGCCTTCGTTGTTGCCGCCCGGGTTACCTGGGGTACCTGGCTCGTCAGTGACCGCTGTGCTGACCGGGGTCTTGTCGAGAGTCAGTTGCTCGAACTTGCCAACATCTGCGCCTTCAACGGTTGCGATCGACTTCACGACAGCGTCGTTGGTGCCGACGTAGACGTTGTCCGGGGCAGTCACGGTCGCAGTGCCCACGGTACCGTTGGCCGGCACGGTGATGACGGTGGTGCCGTCGCTCAGCGTGAAGGTCAAGGCACTGTGATTGTTGATCGGCAAACCGTCTTGGTTGGTCAGCGTGATGGTGTAGGTGATCTCGCCGCCTTCGGTCACCGAAGGGGTCGCAGTCAGCTTGGCCACCACTTCGTCGGTGGTGTCGGTCACTTGAACCGAAGCCGCACCGCCGAGTTCCAGGTTCTCGAAGGTCGCACCAGTGGCGTCCTCCGCCGAGTTGATACCCAGGCTGATCTGACCTGCGTCGTTGTAGACGTCATCGCCTTGTGCCGTGTGCTCGTATGGCGCGCTGGTGTCGCCAGCCTTGATGGTGACCTGGGCGTTGTTGCTCAGGGTCACGACCAGGTCGTGGTCCAGCGGCTGGTTGACGTGCACGGTGAAGGTCGGTTTGACGTTCTCGGCCACCGAAGTCTGGTCGGCCGTGATGGTGACCTTGACCAGGTCGCCTTCGTTGTTGCCGCCCGGGTTACCTGGGGTACCTGGCTCGTCAGTGACCGCTGTGCTGACCGGGGTCTTGTCGAGTGTCAGTTGCTCGAACTTGCCAACATCCGCGCCGTCAACGGTAGCGATCGACTTCACGACAGCGTCGTTGGTACCGACGTAGACGTTGTCCGGGGCAGTCACGGTGGCAGTGCCCACGGTACCGTTGGCCGGTACGGTGATGACTGTGGTGCCGTCGCTCAGCGTGAAGGTCAAGGCGCTGTGATTGTTGATCGGCAGGCCGTCTTGGTTGGTCAGCGTGATGGTGTAGGTGATCTCGCCGCCTTCGGTCACCGAAGGGGTGGCAGTCAGCTTCGCCACGACCTCGTCAGTGGTGTCGGTGACATCCACCTTCGCAGCACCGCCCAACTCGAGGTTTTCGAAGGTGCGACCGTCGACATCCACAGCGGAGGTGATACCCAGGCTGATCTGGCCAGCATCGTTGTAGACGTCATCGCCTTGTGCCGTGTGCTCGTATGGCGCGCTGGTGTCGCCAGCCTTGATGGTGACCTGGGCGTTGTTGCTCAGGGTCACGACCAGGTCGTGGTCCAGCGGCTGGTTGACGTGCACGGTGAAGGTCGGTTTGACGTTCTCGGCTACCGAAGTCTGGTCGGCCGTGATGGTGACCTTGACCAGGTCGCCTTCGTTGTTGCCGCCCGGGTTACCTGGGGTACCTGGCTCGTCAGTGACCGCTGTGCTGACCGGGGTCTTGTCGAGAGTCAGTTGCTCGAACTTGCCAACATCTGCGCCTTCAACGGTTGCGATCGACTTCACGACAGCGTCGTTGGTACCGACGTAGACGTTGTCCGGGGCAGTCACGGTGGCAGTGCCCACGGTACCGTTGGCCGGTACGGTGATGACGGTGGTGCCGTCGCTCAGCGTGAAGGTCAAGGCACTGTGGTTGTTGATCGGCAGGCCGTCTTGGTTGGTCAGCGTGATGGTGTAGGTGATCTCGCCGCCTTCGGTCACCGAAGGGGTGGCAGTCAGCTTCGCCACGACCTCGTCAGTGGTGTCGGTGACATCCACCTTCGCAGCACCGCCCAACTCGAGGTTTTCGAAGGTGCGACCGTCGACATCCACAGCGGAGGTGATACCCAGGCTGATCTGGCCAGCATCGTTGTAGACGTCATCGCCTTGTGCCGTGTGCTCGTATGGCGCGCTGGTGTCGCCAGCCTTGATGGTGACCTGGGCGTTGTTGCTCAGGGTCACGACCAGGTCGTGGTCCAGCGGCTGGTTGACGTGCACGGTGAAGGTCGGTTTGACGTTCTCGGCTACCGAAGTCTGGTCGGCCGTGATGGTGACCTTGACCAGGTCGCCTTCGTTGTTGCCGCCCGGGTTACCTGGGGTACCTGGCTCGTCAGTGACCGCTGTGCTGACCGGGGTCTTGTCGAGTGTCAGTTGCTCGAACTTGCCAACATCTGCGCCGTCAACGGTAGCGATCGACTTCACGACAGCGTCGTTGGTACCGACGTAGACGTTGTCCGGGGCAGTCACGGTGGCAGTGCCCACGGTACCGTTGGCCGGTACGGTGATGACGGTGGTGCCGTCGCTCAGCGTGAAGGTCAAGGCACTGTGGTTGTTGATCGGCAGGCCGTCTTGGTTGGTCAGCGTGATGGTGTAGGTGATCTCGCCGCCTTCGGTCACCGAAGGGGTGGCAGTCAGCTTCGCCACGACCTCGTCAGTGGTGTCGGTGACATCCACCTTCGCAGCACCGCCCAACTCGAGGTTTTCGAAGGTGCGACCGTCGACATCCACAGCGGAGGTGATACCCAGGCTGATCTGGCCAGCATCGTTGTAGACGTCATCGCCTTGTGCCGTGTGCTCGTATGGCGCGCTGGTGTCGCCAGCCTTGATGGTGACCTGGGCGTTGTTGCTCAGGGTCACGACCAGGTCGTGGGCCAGGGCGGTATTGATGTGCACGGTGAACGTCGGTTTGACGTTCTCGGCTACCGAGGTCTGGTCGGCCGTGATAGTGACCTTGACGATGTCGCCTTCGTTGTTGCCGCCCGGGTTGCCTGGGGTACCTGGCTCGTCGGTCACCTCGGTGCTGACCGGCGTCTTGTCCAGGTTCAGGTTTTCGAACTTCCACGCATCTGCGCCGCTGACGGCGTCGATGGCATTGACCACCGGCTGGTTAGCGCCGACATAGACGTTGTCCGGGGCGGTTGCAGTGGCCGAGCCCGTAGTGCTGTTCGCTGCCACGACAACAGTAGTGCCGTCGGTCAGCTTGAAGTACAGCTCCGAGTGGTTGTTGATCGGCAGACCATCTTTGTTGGTCAGCGTAATGGTGTAGGTGATCTCACCACCTTCGGTCACCGAAGGAGTCGCGGTCAGCTTGGCCACCACTTCGTCGAGGGTGTCAGTCACTTGAACCGAAGCGGCACCGCCCAGTTCCAGGTTCTCGAAGGTCGCACCAGTGGCGTCCTCCGCCGAATTGATACCCAGGCTGATTTCGCCAGCATCCTGATAGACGTCGTCACCTTGCGCATCGTGCTCGTACGGAGCGCTGGTATCGCCAGCCTTGATGGTGACCTGGGCGTTGTTGCTCAGGGTCACGACCAGGTCGTGGTCCAGCGGTTGGTTGACGTGCACGGTGAACGTCGGTTTGACGTTCTCGGCTACCGACATCTGGTCAGCAGTAATAGTGACCTTGACGATGTCGCCTTCGTTGCCCGGCGTACCTGGCTCGTCGGTCACCTCGGTGCTGACCGGCGTCTTGTCCAGGTTCAGGTTTTCGAACTTCCACGCATCTGCGCCGCTGACGGCGTCGATAGCATTGACCACCGGCTGGTTGGCGCCGACATAGACGTTGTCCGGGGCGGTTGCAGTGGCCGAGCCCGTAGTGCTGTTCGCCGCCACGACAACAGTAGTGCCGTCGGTCAGTTTGAAGTACAGCTCCGAGTGGTTGTTGATCGGCAAGCCGTCTTTGTTGGTCAGCGTAATGGTGTAGGTGATCTCGCCGCCTTCGGTCACCGAAGGGGTCGCGGTCAGTTTGGCCACCACTTCGTCGAGGGTGTCAGTCACTTGAACCGAAGCCGCACCGCCCAACTCGAGGTTTTCGAAGGTCGCACCAGTGGCGTCCGCCGCCGAATTGATACCCAGGCTGATTTCGCCAGCATCCTGATAGACGTCGTCACCTTGCGCATCGTGCTCGTACGGAGCGCTGGTATCGCCAGCCTTGATGGTGACCTGGGCGTTGTTGCTCAGGGTCACGACCAGGTCGTGGTCCAGCGGTTGGTTGACGTGCACGGTGAACGTCGGTTTGACGTTCTCGGCTACCGACATCTGGTCTGCAGTAATAGTGACCTTGACGATGTCGCCTTCGTTGCCCGGCGTACCTGGCTCGTCGGTCACCTCGGTGCTGACCGGCGTCTTGTCCAGGTTCAGGTTTTCGAACTTCCACGCATCTGCGCCGCTGACGGCGTCGATGGCATTGACCACCGGCTGGTTAGCACCGACATAGACGTTGTCCGGGGCGGTTGCAGTGGCCGAGCCTGTGGTGCTGTTCGCTGCCACGACAACAGTAGTGCCGTCGGTCAGCTTGAAGTACAGCTCCGAGTGGTTGTTGATCGGCAAGCCGTCTTTGTTGGTCAGCGTAATGGTGTAGGTAATCTCGCCGCCTTCGGTCACCGAAGGGGTCGCGGTCAGCTTGGCCACCACCTCGTCGAGGGTGTCAGTCACTTGAACCGAAGCTGCACCGCCGAGTTCCAGGTTCTCGAAGGTCGCACCAGTGGCGTCCTCCGCCGAATTGATACCCAGGCTGATTTCGCCAGCATCCTGATAGACGTCGTCACCTTGCGCATCGTGCTCGTACGGAGCGCTGGTATCGCCAGCCTTGATGGTGACCTGGGCGTTGTTGCTCAGGGTCACGACCAGGTCGTGGTCCAGCGGCTGGTTGACGTGCACGGTGAACGTCGGTTTGACGTTCTCGGCTACCGAAGTCTGGTCGGCCGTGATGGTGACCTTCACCAGATCGCCTTCGTTGTTGCCGCCCGGGTTACCTGGGGTACCTGGCTCGTCAGTGACCGCAGTGCTGACCGGGGTCTTGTCGAGTGTCAGTTGCTCGAACTTGCCGACATCCGCGCCTTCAACGGTTGCGATCGACTTCACAACAGCGTCGTTGGTGCCGACGTAGACGTTGTCCGGAGCAGTCACGGTGGCTGTGCCCACGGTACCGTTGGCCGGCACGGTGATGACGGTGGTGCCGTCGCTCAGCGTGAAGGTCAAGGCACTGTGATTGTTGATCGGCAGACCGTCTTTGTTGGTCAGCGTGATGGTGTAGGTGATCTCGCCGCCTTCGGTCACCGAAGGGGTCGCGGTCAGCTTGGCCACCACTTCGTCGGTGGTGTCGGTCACTTGAACCGAAGCCGCACCGCCGAGTTCCAGGTTCTCGAAGGTCGCACCAGTGGCGTCCTCCGCCGAGTTGATACCCAGGCTGATCTGACCTGCGTCGTTGTAGACGTCATCGCCTTGTGCGTCGTGAGTGTACGGCGCGCTGGTATCACCGGCCTTGATGGTGACCTGGGCATTGTTGCTCAGGGTCACGACCAGGTCGTGGTCCAGCGGTTGGTTGACGTGCACGGTGAACGTCGGTTTGACGTTCTCGGCCACCGAGGTTTGGTCGGCCGTGATAGTGACCTTGACGATGTCGCCTTCGTTGTTGCCGCCCGGGTTGCCTGGGGTGCCTGGCTCGTCGGTCACCTCGGTGCTGACCGGCGTCTTGTCCAGGTTCAGGTTTTCGAACTTCCACGCATCTGCGCCGCTGACGGCGTCGATGGCATTGACCACCGGCTGGTTAGCGCCGACATAGACGTTGTCCGGGGCGGTTGCAGTAGCCGAGCCCGTGGTGCTGTTCGCCGCCACGACAACAGTAGTGCCGTCGGTCAGCTTGAAGTACAGCTCCGAGTGGTTGTTGATCGGCAAGCCGTCTTTGTTGGTCAGCGTAATGGTGTAGGTGATCTCGCCGCCTTCGGTCACCGAAGGGGTCGCGGTCAGTTTGGCCACCACTTCGTCGAGGGTGTCAGTCACTTGAACCGAAGCCGCACCGCCCAACTCGAGGTTTTCGAAGGTCGCACCAGTGGCGTCCGCCGCCGAATTGATACCCAGGCTGATTTCGCCAGCATCCTGATAGACGTCGTCACCTTGCGCATCGTGCTCGTACGGAGCGCTGGTATCTCCAGCCTTGATGGTGACCTGGGCGTTGTTGCTCAGGGTCACGACCAGGTCGTGGTCCAGCGGTTGGTTGACGTGCACGGTGAACGTCGGTTTGACGTTCTCGGCCACCGAGGTTTGGTCGGCCGTGATAGTGACCTTGACGATGTCGCCTTCGTTGTTGCCGCCCGGGTTGCCTGGGGTGCCTGGCTCGTCGGTCACCTCGGTGCTGACCGGCGTCTTGTCCAGGTTCAGGTTTTCGAACTTCCACGCATCTGCGCCGCTGACGGCGTCGATGGCATTGACCACCGGCTGGTTAGCGCCGACATAGACGTTGTCCGGGGCGGTTGCAGTGGCCGAGCCCGTAGTGCTGTTCGCCGCCACGACAACAGTAGTGCCGTCGGTCAGCTTGAAGTACAGCTCCGAGTGGTTGTTGATCGGCAAGCCGTCTTTGTTGGTCAGCGTAATGGTGTAGGTGATCTCGCCGCCTTCGGTGACCGAAGGGGTTGCGGTCAGCTTGGCCACCACTTCGTCGAGGGTGTCAGTCACTTGAACCGAAGCGGCACCGCCCAGTTCCAGATTTTCGAAGGTCGCACCAGTGGCGTCCTCCGCCGAGTTGATGCCCAGGCTGATTTCGCCAGCATCCTGATAGACGTCGTCACCTTGCGCATCGTGCTCGTACGGCGCGCTGGTCTCACCGGCCTTGATGGTGACCTGGGCGTTGTTGCTCAGGGTCACGACCAGGTCGTGGTCCAGCGGCTGGTTGACGTGCACGGTGAAGGTCGGTTTGACGTTCTCGGCTACCGAGGTCTGGTCGGCCGTGATAGTGACCTTGACGATGTCGCCTTCGTTGTTGCCGCCCGGGTTGCCTGGGGTACCTGGCTCGTCGGTCACCTCGGTGCTGACCGGCGTCTTGTCCAGGTTCAGGTTTTCGAACTTCCACGCATCTGCGCCGCTGACGGCGTCGATGGCATTGACCACCGGCTGGTTAGCGCCGACATAGACGTTGTCCGGGGCGGTTGCAGTGGCCGAGCCCGTGGTGCTGTTCGCCGCCACGACAACAGTAGTGCCGTCGGTCAGCTTGAAGTACAGCTCCGAGTGGTTGTTGATCGGCAGACCATCTTTGTTGGTCAGCGTAATGGTGTAGGTGATCTCACCACCTTCGGTCACCGAAGGAGTCGCGGTCAGCTTGGCCACCACTTCGTCGAGGGTGTCAGTCACTTGAACCGAAGCTGCACCGCCCAACTCGAGGTTTTCGAAGGTCGCACCAGTGGCGTCCGCCGCCGAATTGATACCCAGGCTGATTTCGCCAGCATCCTGATAGACGTCGTCACCTTGCGCATCGTGCTCGTACGGAGCGCTGGTATCGCCAGCCTTGATGGTGACCTGGGCGTTGTTGCTCAGGGTCACGACCAGGTCGTGGTCCAGCGGTTGGTTGACGTGCACGGTGAACGTCGGTTTGACGTTCTCGGCTACCGACATCTGGTCTGCAGTAATAGTGACCTTGACGATGTCGCCTTCGTTGCCCGGCGTACCTGGCTCGTCGGTCACCTCGGTGCTGACCGGCGTCTTGTCCAGGTTCAGGTTTTCGAACTTCCACGCATCTGCGCCGCTGACGGCGTCGATGGCATTGACCACCGGCTGGTTAGCGCCGACATAGACGTTGTCCGGGGCGGTTGCAGTGGCCGAGCCCGTGGTGCTGTTCGCTGCCACGACAACAGTAGTGCCGTCGGTCAGCTTGAAGTACAGCTCCGAGTGGTTGTTGATCGGCAAGCCGTCTTTGTTGGTCAGCGTAATGGTGTAGGTGATCTCGCCGCCTTCGGTGACCGAAGGGGTTGCGGTCAGTTTTGCGACAACTTCGCTGATAGTGTCCGAGATTTCAACGGTGGCCGGTCCCCCCAAGGCCAGCTTCTCGAAGGTGGTACCCGGAACTGTAGCGTCGGTAACACTGAGCGTGATGGAGCCTGCATCGAGATAGACGTCATCGCCCTGAGCCGAGGTCTTGTACTCGACTTCGGTCTTACCGGCTTCGATCGTTACGACGTCGCCGTTTGACAGGGTTACGGTCATCGGACGGTCCAGCGCCTGGCTTACTTTCACAGTAAAGGAAGGCTGCTGGTCTTCGGTCACATTGCCATTGCTAACAATGCTTACAGTGACGGTATCGATGCTGTCATTGATGACCGTCGAGGCTGGAGTCGGATTCGGGGTCAACTGCTCAAAGTTACCGCCAGTGGCATTCTCGATGGTGACGCTGACGGTCGAACCGTTGTTGTAGACGTCATTTGCCGGGGTCTGGAAGTCGACACTGCCCTGGGTTTTGCCGGCTTCAACGGTGATGGTCTGGCCGTTGGACAGGGTCACGGTAACTGGAGTCTGGGCAGGATTGCTCAGGGTCACGGTGTAGGTGATCACGCCGCCTTCGGTCACGCTTGGCGAGGCAGTCAGGGTCGCAGTGGTGGTGTCGACCGAGTCGTTGATCGTGGTCTGAGCCGGGGTCGGGTTCGGGGTCAGTTGCTCGAAGTTGCCGCCCGTGGCGTTCTCGATGGTGACGCTGACGGTCGAACCGTTGTTGTAGACGTCATTCGCCGGGGTCTGGAAGTCGACACTGCCCTGGGTTTTGCCGGCTTCAACGGTGATGACTTGGCCGTTCGACAGAGTCACGGTGACTGGAGTCTGGGCAGGATTGCTCAGGGTCACGGTGTAGGTGATCACGCCGCCTTCGGTGACCGACGGGCTCGCCGTCAAGGTCGCAGTGGTGGTGTCGACCGAGTCGTTGATCGTGGTCTGAGCCGGGGTCGGGTTCGGGGTAAGTTGCTCGAAGTTGCCGCCCGTGGCGTTCTCGATGGTGACGCTGACGGTCGAACCGTTGTTGTAGACGTCATTCGCCGGGGTCTGGAAGTCAACGCTGCCCTGGGTTTTGCCGGCTTCAACGGTGATGGTCTGGCCGTTCGACAGGGTCACGGTCACCGGAGTCTGGGCAGGATTGCTCAGGGTCACGGTGTAGGTGATCACGCCGCCTTCGGTGACCGACGGGCTCGCCGTCAAGGTCGCAGTGGTGGTGTCGACCGAGTCGTTGATCGTGGTCTGAGCCGGGGTCGGGTTCGGGGTCAGTTGCTCGAAGTTGCCACCCGTGGCGTTCTCGATGGTGACGCTGACGGTCGAACCGTTGTTGTAGACGTCATTCGCCGGGGTCTGGAAGTCAACGCTGCCCTGGGTTTTGCCGGCTTCAACGGTGATGGTCTGGCCGTTCGACAGGGTCACGGTCACCGGAGTCTGGGCAGGATTGCTCAGGGTCACGGTGTAGGTGATCACGCCGCCTTCGGTGACCGACGGGCTCGCCGTCAAGGTCGCAGTGGTGGTGTCGACCGAGTCGTTGATCGTGGTCTGAGCCGGGGTCGGGTTCGGGGTAAGTTGCTCGAAGTTGCCACCCGTGGCGTTCTCGATGGTGACGCTGACGGTCGAACCGTTGTTGTAGACGTCATTCGCCGGGGTCTGGAAGTCGACACTGCCCTGGGTTTTGCCGGCTTCAACGGTGATGGTCTGGCCGTTGGACAGAGTCACGGTGACTGGAGTCTGGGCAGGATTGCTCAGGGTCACGGTGTAGGTGATCACGCCGCCTTCGGTGACCGATGGGCTCGCCGTCAAGGTCGCAGTGGTGGTGTCGACCGAGTCGTTGATCGTGGTCTGAGCCGGGGTCGGGTTCGGGGTAAGTTGCTCGAAGTTGCCGCCCGTGGCGTTCTCGATGGTGACGCTGACGGTCGAACCGTTGTTGTAGACGTCATTCGCCGGGGTCTGGAAGTCGACACTGCCCTGGGTTTTGCCGGCTTCAACGGTGATGGTCTGGCCGTTCGACAGGGTCACGGTGACCGGAGTCTGGGCAGGATTGCTCAGGGTCACGGTGTAGGTGATCACGCCGCCTTCGGTGACCGATGGGCTCGCCGTCAAGGTCGCAGTGGTGGTGTCGACCGAGTCGTTGATCGTGGTCTGAGCCGGGGTCGGGTTCGGGGTAAGTTGCTCGAAGTTGCCGCCCGTGGCGTTCTCGATGGTGACGCTGACGGTCGAACCGTTGTTGTAGACGTCATTCGCCGGGGTCTGGAAGTCAACGCTGCCCTGGGTTTTGCCGGCTTCAACGGTGATGGTCTGGCCGTTCGACAGGGTCACGGTGACCGGAGTCTGGGCAGGATTGCTCAGGGTCACGGTGTAGGTGATCACGCCGCCTTCGGTGACCGATGGGCTCGCCGTCAAGGTCGCAGTGGTGGTGTCGACCGAGTCGTTGATCGTGGTCTGAGCCGGGGTCGGGTTCGGGGTCAGTTGCTCGAAGTTGCCGCCCGTGGCGTTCTCGATGGTGACGCTGACGGTCGAACCGTTGTTGTAGACGTCATTCGCCGGGGTCTGGAAGTCGACACTGCCCTGGGTTTTGCCGGCTTCAACGGTGATGACCTGGCCGTTCGACAGAGTCACGGTGACCGGAGTCTGGGCAGGATTGCTCAGGGTCACGGTGTAGGTGATCACGCCGCCTTCGGTCACGCTTGGCGAAGCGGTCAGGGTCGCAGTTGTGGTGTCGATTGTATCGGTCACTTGGGTAACCGCTGGCGTTTGCGGCAATGTCACCGTCAGACCGCCACCACCGGTACTGCCTGTCACGGTCGCCGAAATCTGGCTCCCGTCGATGTAGGGAGTGTCATTTGCCGGAACTACGACGTTGACGCTTCCACTGGTCTGCCCGGCCGGAATGACGATCACGGCACCGTTGGACAGAGTAATTACCAAGTTGGTGGTCGGAGCCTGACCAACGGTGGCGGTATAAACGATTACGCCACCCGCTTCACTGATAGAGGGGGTTGCGCCAAGAATCAGATCAGTAGCAACGTTGGTATCCGTCGTGGGTGTGGTCACCAGGTTGTTGCCGTTGGTGTCCAGCAGGCCCACTTCTTCGCTATCGAGTACGCCCGCAAAGCCCAGCCCATCAGTCGGGAAGCCGACCGTCGGGTCAACTCGGCCAGCCGTTTCTTCGAGCATCACGAAGCTGTGGCCACCGCCCAGCGCACCACCACCCGCTGATGACGGGCCAGCGGCGGTAGCTTCAAGCTCAGTAGTCGGGTCAACACCAGCAGCAATAGCCTGCTGCAGCTCTTCCACCGAAGGCGCGGCCTGCGCTGCAGCCTGGCTCAGGTCGGTACTGCTGTCAGGCGCGTCGGCGCTCCATTGGCTGTCACGGCCCAGATCGAGCATACGGCCATCAGCCAGCTCCAGAGTAACTGCGCCACCAGGACCGGTGAGCACTTCCTCACCGGTCAGTAGGCGGTCACCTTCGATAAGTACACGCCGGATGCCCTCTGGGGATACCGCAATAACCTGGCCGACAATGCTTTTGACGATGGCTACAACGCTGCTCATTGGACTCTCCGTGTGACCCGATGGGTACTTCCCTGCCAGAGCGGCGCTTGATAGCCACTTCAGGCGGAACTATGTCGATGATCTCTTGACGTTTTGACGTCAATATTCCGTCTATAACTTTCTGGAATTGACTGACTGCCAAACTATTGACCTTATACAGGCCATCCTAAACAATCGGCAATGTAATGTCACATTGATATTTTTACCTTAGCCAAGCGTTTCCGAAGGACAAATGCCTTACATCATCTAAAGCGTGTTAATCCGTCAGCCACGGCACTTTTTTTCATACACCTTGGCAGCCGTAAATCATGCCGTCCTCGGTGGGCAATGTCAGCGTTACTGGCGTCAACATTCAGGTCACGCCCAATTGCCGGACTCTGATTGTCGAATAAGCACAAACCTTGCCGGAATGCGGCCAGGCAGAGGTCGATAACCAGCAAAGCCGGGGGTGCGTGCTCGCTTGAGGCACACCAGGTTTTCAAATCTGCGCCAGCCACGAGCAGCGATTTGTCACAAATCAAAGAGATGACGGACGAGTGCGCGAATACTGGCCTCCCGACCACCGGGAATCGCTTACGATTATTGAATGCAAGAAGGCAAAGGATCTGTTTTCTATAGATGAATTTTGACTAACAAGCCACAGATTTGCGCCAACAAACCAGCGCCTGTTTACTGACAATAACTAAGCTGAAACCCTAAGCCCTTGCATCCCGTCGCTGGGTCGCAGGCTATGCTGCAGTTGACGTCAAGCCGGATGATGGCTGGCTCAAAAATGAAACAATCATTGCGCCACTGCGTATGGTGCAAATGAAGCACGTAGAATTGTTTACTCAACACCGATTCAAGGCGACCATTGGCAAGTTGCTTAAGCATCGGGGCGTGAATCCCCTTATCAGCACAGCTTTACAGCACCAAAGAGAGCCAGGGTGAGCCGCCTGACCTTAACGACGGCACACCCCCTACCCACCACAAGGATGAAGAGAGCGCCGCGTGGAATCCGAAGTCAGTCGAGTCCAACTCAGCCACGATCCACGCAGTCAGCATGACGATCCCCTGCTGGATAGTCTGTTGAGCCTGTGTGTCCTGCACCAGAAGCCCGCCAGCCGGGTCATGCTGACAACAGGCCTACCGTTACCCGCCCAGCGCCTGAGCCCTGAACTGCTGCCTCGCGCCGCGGCCCGGGCCGGCCTGCAGGGGCGCGTTCTTCAGCGAAAGCTGGAGCAGATCCCGAGTATCGCCATGCCGGCCATGCTTTTGCTGAAGGAGGGCCGCAGCGCCGTCCTGCTCGGCTGGGAGAACGAAGACACCGCGCGCCTGCTACTCAGCGAAAGCGACGGTGGCGAGGTGCACGTCAGCCGCGAAGCACTGCTAAGCGACTACAGCGGCCGAGTATTCTTCGCGCAGCCTCAGCACAAGTTCGATGTCAACCACGGCAACCTCATCCCACGCGCGAAGTCGTGGTTCCGCGACACCCTGCTGCGCAGCAAGTGGTTGTATATCGACGCCATCGCCGCGAGCTTGGTGATCAACCTGATCGCCCTGGCCGCGCCACTGTTCGTGATGAACGTGTATGACCGGGTGGTGCCAAACCAGGCCACCTCGACGCTTTGGGTACTGGCCATCGGTATCGCCGGCGCGTACATCTTCGACCTGATCCTGAAAGGCCTGCGTGGCCTGTGCCTGGACCTGGCCGGCAAGAAGACCGATCTGATCATCTCGGCAACGCTGTTTGAACGTATCGTCGGCATGTCGATGAAGTACCGGCCGGCGCGGGTCGGCAGCTTTGCCCAGAACATTCACGAGTTCCAGGGCCTGCGCGACTTCCTCGCCTCGCTGACCCTGACCAGCCTGATCGACCTGCCCTTCACCATCCTGATTTTGATCGTCATCGCCATCATTGGCGGGCACCTGGTGTGGATTCCGATCATCGCCTTCCCGCTGGCTCTGGGTATCGGCTACGCCCTGCAGCGGCCACTGATGGCGACCATGGAGCGGACCATGGCGTTGGCATCAGAGCGCCAGTCCAGCCTGATCGAAACCCTGGCAGGTCTGGATGCGGTAAAGGTCAACAACGCCGAAAGCGAACGCCAGTACATGTGGGAGCAAACCCTCGGCACCCTGAGCCGCCTGGAACTGCGCGTGAAAGTGCTGTCGAGCCTGGCGATGAACATCACCCTGCTGATCCAGCAACTGGCAGGCGTGGCAATGATCTGCGTCGGCGTGTACCTGATCATAGATGGCAACCTGAGCATGGGCGGCCTGGTGGCTTGCTACATGCTCAGCGGCCGCGCCCTCGGCCCTTTGGGCCAGCTCAACGGCCTGCTCGCCCGCTACCAGCAAGCCAAGGTAACCATGGTCTCCACCGACCACATGATGGATCTGCCGCAAGAGCGCAACTTCGAAGAACGCCCGCTGAGCCGCAAGGTGCTGCAGGGCAGCGTGGAGTTCCGCGGGGTCGACTTCACTTATCCGAACCAGCAGAACCTGGCCCTGAAGAATATCAACCTGACCATCCGCCCTGGCGAGAAAGTCGGCATCATCGGTCGCAGCGGCTCGGGCAAGAGCTCGCTGGCCAAGCTCATCGTCGGCCTGTACGAGGCCGACGGTGGCTCGCTGCTGGTCGATGGCGTCGACATTCGCCAGATCGATGTCAGCGAACTGCGCCACAATATCGGCTACGTCCCACAGGACATTCAGCTGCTCGCCGGCACCTTGCGTGACAACCTGGTCAGCGGCGCCCGTTACATCGAGGACGAACTGATCCTGCAGGCCGCTGAACTGGCGGGTGTACATGAATTCGCCCGGCTGCACCCCGACGGCTACGAGCTGCAAGTGGGTGAACGCGGTCAGAACCTGTCCGGCGGACAGCGGCAGAACGTCGCCTTGGGCCGTGCGCTGCTGCTCAACCCGCAGATCCTGCTGCTGGACGAGCCGACCAGCGCCATGGACAACACCGGTGAAGAACGCCTCAAGCAGCGCCTGCAAGCGGTGGTAGAGGGCAAGACGGTACTGCTGGTCACGCACCGTGCCTCGTTACTGTCGCTGGTAGACCGGCTGATCGTGATCGATCGCGGGCAGATTGTCGCCGACGGCCCGAAAGCCGCGGTCATGGATGCACTGAAGAAGGGGCAGATCAGTGTTGCATAAGCTGGATATTGGGCAGTTCAAGGACGGCCTGCGGCGCTATTTCAAAGGCAGCGACTCGCTTGGCGGCCAGCCGCTGCCCGAGGTAAACAAAGCCCTGATCGAAGATGCGCCGCGGGTGGTTCGACTGACCATCTGGGGCGTGATCCTGTTCTTCGTGTTCTTGATCGTATGGGCGAGCGTTGCGCCCATCGACGAAGTTACCCGGGGTGAAGGCAAGGCCATTCCGTCTTCCAAGGTGCAGAAGATCCAGAACCTGGAGGGCGGAATCGTTGCCGAAATCTTCGCCAAGGAGGGGCAGATCGTCGAAGTGGGCCAGCCATTACTGCGCCTGGATGAAACCCGCTTCGCCTCCAACGTAGGTGAAACCGAGGCTGACCGCCTGGCCATGGCCCTGCGGGTCGAACGCTTGAGTGCCGAGGTCCAGGACATCCCGCTGGTAATCGACGAGAAGCTGCGTAAAGCCGCGCCAAACCAGGCGGCCAATGAAGAGTCGCTGTACCAGAGCCGGCGCCAGCAACTGCAGGACGAAATTGGCGGCCTGCAAGAGCAGTTGGTCCAACGCCAGCAGGAACTGCGCGAATACAGTTCCAAGCGCACCCAGTACGCCAACAGCCTTGCGCTGCTGCGCAAGGAAATCAGTATGTCCGAACCGCTGGTGGCAACCGGCGCGATTTCCCAGGTTGAAGTGCTGCGCCTGCGCCGTGCTGAAGTGGAAAACCGCGGTCAGCTGGATTCCACTGCGCTGGCGATCCCACGCGCAGAGGCGGCCATCCGCGAGGTGCAAAGCAAGATCGAAGAGACTCGTGGCAAGTTTCGAAGTGAAGCGCTGACCCAACTGAACGAGGCACGCACCGAACTGAACAAGGCTACTGCCACCAGCAAAGCGCTGGACGACCGGGTGCACCGCACACTGGTCACTTCGCCCGTGCGAGGTATCGTCAAGCAACTGCTTGTGAACACCATTGGCGGGGTAATCCAGCCAGGCAGCGATATCATCGAAGTCGTGCCACTGGACGACACGCTGGTCATCGAGGCTAAGATCCTGCCCAAAGACATCGCCTTCCTGCACCCTGGCCAGGAAGCGACGGTCAAGTTCACCGCGTATGACTACACCATCTACGGTGGGCTCAAGGCCAAGCTGGAGCAGATTGGCGCCGACACCATTACCGATGAAGACAAGAAGACTACGTATTACCTGATCAAGCTGCGCACTGATCGCAGCCACCTAGGGACTGACGAGAAGCCACTGCTGATCATCCCGGGGATGGTGGCGACGGTGGATATCATGACAGGCAAGAAGACCATCATGAGCTACCTGCTCAAGCCGATCATGAAAGCGCGCTCGGAAGCGCTGCGCGAGCGGTGATAGCCGGCCTGCTGGTTTCGCCATTGCTGCAGGAGCGGCCTTGTATCGCGACGGGGCTGCACAAGCGGCCCCGTGTATCGCTACGTGAATCCTGGGGCCGTTCCGCGGCCCTTTTCCGGCTCTAGGTCGCTTCTACGGCGGGGCACGAAAAGACGTTCAGCGCCAGGGCGCAGGCTCACCCACCAGTTGCCCCTGAATCCCGCCCACTCCCATCTCCTGCAACACCAACCGCTCCCCTTCCGTCTCGACTCGCTCGGCAATCAGCGGAAGGTCGATGCTGTGCGCCGCTCGCTGTATCGCTTCGATGAACAGCCGCTTGTGCTGCTCATGATCGATGTTGCGGATGTAACTGCCGTCAATCTTCAGGTACGCCAAGCCTAGGTGCGCCAGATTACCTATCATGCTGAAGCGCCCGCCAAAGCGTTGCAACGCCAGGCCGAAGCCAAGCCCATGCAGACGCCGGGTGAGTTGCTCCAATGCTGCCTGCTCAGGCAACTGCTCCTCGCCAATTTCAAATACCAGCCGCGGGCCAAGCGCCGCGTTCTGGCCCAGCAGCTCGAAAACGCGCTGAAGAGCCTTGGGGTCGGCCAGGGTGGCGGCGGACAGGTTCAACGCCAGCACCTGATCATGCCCTCGCAGGTGCGCCAACACTTTCTCCAGCACCAGCACATCCAGCCGCGGCATCCAGCCGAAGCGCTCCAGCCAAGGCAGGAAGCGGCCCGCCGGCAAGGCTTCACCCTGGCCATCCTGCAAACGCGAAATGACTTTGTGATGCAGTATCTGTTGCGAGGAAGCGCAATCCATCACGGGCTGGAAGAACAGTTCGAAATGCCCATTGATAAACGCCTGATCGAGCCGCTTGTGCCAGGCATGCTGGCTGTCCGCAGCAACCGCGGCAACACCTTGCTCAAGGCATACCCAACCTGGCGTTGGCTGGTTCTCAGCGCGGGCCAGAGCCTCGTCGGCGAGCTTCAGCAACGCCTGCGGTGAATCACCAGGGCTGAATGGCGCCAGGCCTATACATGCCACCGGGTCGATATCACTGGCACCTGTTTCGTGCAGGCTCTGCAACGTTGCCTCCAGAGCCTGGGCAAGCTGTACTGCCTCCTCATGCACCATGCCCGGTGCCAGCACTGCAAACTCGCCGCCGCGGCTGCGGGAAATGAGGTCTTTGGTTTCTGGGTAGCTGGCACATGTACGGCGCAGCTGTTCACCTACCGCTTGCAACAACTGGTCAGTACGCTGGCCGCCAAGGCGGGCGTTAAGGCCGGCCAGGCCCTGAACCCGCAACAAAAGCAGGTAGCCGGCGCGCGCGTCTTCCAGGTTGCTTACCCGAGTGTTCAGCTGCATTTCGAAATAGCGGCGGTTCGACAACCCGGTCAGGCTGTCCTGATAGGACTCCGCCCGCAGCCGTTCACTGCGCTCGGCCTGCTCGGTGAACAGGGCTTTGAGCTTCTCGACCATCTGGTTCATCGCTTGCACCACGCGGCGTAGCTCCGGCGTGCGTGGCAACTCTGGGAGGCTGAGGAATTCGCGGCGGGCAATGGCGTGGGATTGCTCGACCATGTAGTCCAGTGGCTTCAACTGACGGCGCAATAACAAGGCACCGAGCACGGCACTGGCCGCACCGCACAACAGCAACCAACCGAGGCTGCCCAAGGCACTTTGCCAAAGCTTGGCAATGGCGAACATCGGGTGGCTGATCACTTCAACGCGCGCGGCCTGTTGCCAGCCACGGCTGACGATTGCATCGCCGCCGGCGGCCTCTAGGCCGATCAGGTGCACGAACCAAAGCGGGACACCGCCAGGGTCTGGCTCGGCGTGACGCTCCACCAGCACGGCATTGGAGGCCAGGTCGACAACCTTGATGCTTGCATAGTAACCACTGTCGAAGATCGAGCTGACCATCAACTCGACCATCGCTGGGTCGTCGATATTCGGCGTCAGCGAAAGCGCCAGCGCAGTGGCCGCATCCTGAGCGTGCGAGCGCAACTGGTTGACGTACTGGCTGCGCGAGCTTTCCAGGCTGACCATGAAACTGCCACTGAAGGCGACTACCAGGAACAGGCAAATGGCCAACAGCAATTGTTTGAACAGTGACATCTGTGCTCCTTCAGTAAACCGGCTCGGCCGGGAACCCTTCGGCCTGCATTTTCTTCAACAAATCCTGCCAGCGTGACAGCCGCTTGGTATCACCAACCTTCTTGTTCCCTGCTGCGCCCGTCAGCCATAACCCCTCACCATTGAAGGCGTACACCGGTAGCAGGTCAGTACGCTGGCTTGCCGGCTTGATGGCATCCATCAGGCTGTCAAGCACCAAAGGCTGGGCCTGTGGGCTTGAATAATAGGTCAGGACCATGTGTGCCCGGTTCTGCCGCAGCGCCTTGACGTAGGTGATGCGCAGTTTTTCGCTGGGGATTCCCATGCGCCGAAGGCTGAAATATTTCGCAATAGCGTAATCCTCGCAGTCCCCTGCACCTTTGATCAGTGCCTGCACAGGTGTGGCCCAGTAGTCGACCTCATGCCACAGATCGATATCCTCGACATAACGCAATTGCTGGTTGAAGAAGCGGTTGATCACTTGCAACCGTTCAAGCTCAGTACCCTGCTTCTGCGTGGCCATCAGGTTCTGCCAGGCATCGATGCGGCCTTGTCCGGCACCCAGTGGGCCGTACAGGGCCTGCGACTTGCGGCTGATCTGGGAGAAATCCCAATCCGCGTGCAAGCCGCCCAGCAGAAGACTGCCCAGCAGCGCGGCAAAGCCGACATGTCGCACAACGGTTTTGAGCAAGCAGGATATCGCCACTGCGAAGCCCTGTTCAGACCAGTCGAAAGCAGCGATGGTGGGGCCTGCCACAGCAAAAGACAATGGCAACCTGCAATCACGCACCCGGCTGTCAGCCCACCTATACTTTCTACTTACATCTTTCTATAGGCAGCTTTCTTTGACGTGCGACTTCCTCCACCATAGCCGCGCTTTTGGGGCGCCCGTACCAGTGTGGGTGCAGGTTTGACACCCTCACAAGCTGTTACTAGCGTTATTGGATCCAATATAGTCATCGTTGAGGCAGGCGTAGCGTGGCCAAGAAAATCAAATTGAGTGATGTGCTGGCCAGCGAGCAGTTGTTGCCGCATCAGGCCCGTGGCGCGATTGAAGAACGCCTGCGCAGCGCCATTCTCGATGGTCGCTTGCCCCCTGGTACCGCGATTCGCCAACAAGAGCTCGCCACGTTGTACGGCGTCAGCCGCATGCCTGTGCGCGAAGCCCTGCGCCAGCTCGAAGCGCAATCCCTGTTGAATGTAGAGATGCACAAGGGCGCCGTAGTTGCGCCGCTGATCGGCGAGGACGCGGTTGACACCTATGCCCTTCGCGTATTGCTCGAGAGCGAGGCGCTACGCCAGTCTATCCCGCTGCTTGATGCCAGCGACATCGCCAGCGCCCGCGGGTTTATCCAGCAACTGGAGAACGAGACCAGCCACGCCGAAATTGGCCGCCTCAACCGCCTGTTCCACATGGCGCTGTACAGCAAGGCGCCGAACAAGAAACTACTGCGCCTTATCGAGAACGAACTGAACGAGGAAGAACGCTTCCTGCGTTTCCATCTTTCGTCCATGGGCCTGGGCAAACTGACTCAGGACGATCACAACGCACTGGTAGATGCGGCCAGCGACAAGCTGGTGGACGACGCTGTGGCGGTGCTGGAACAGCACCTCAATGGCGGGGCACGGGTGATCCGCAATTACCTGGATACGCACGTGGGGCGTTAGCCTGATACCGGCCTTACGCGCGAATTGATGGATTGCAAATTAGTACTGCCTGCAAAAAATGAGACTACATATCATTCATGCGCACGGATGCCTGCACCCTCCCCATGCCCAGCAACGAGTCCGTGCAAACGCTCTGAAGTGACCACCATGGCTGGTTGCATACTTGGCTCTGCAACACAGCCGAAACGGCAGATTTGGCCCAGTACACCTCCGTGAGCTTGCTAAAACGCTTGAACAATTGCAGCTGAATGCACCCACTGCCTTTTTACGCGCTGTAGCGCGAGGACTGGCTATACCCTGTCGCGTGAGCCTCAGCTGGCCGACGGCAGCAGGTATTCCAAGTTATTGCCGAGCCTGGTGGTGGGCGACAAGGGTAATTCGCCTACTCAGGCGCCGAAACAGATGCTCACGCTCTGAACCGACTGCCGCTAGGGGCCCTGGATGGTCTGCGGCTGGGCGGGGGGGCGAGAAGTGGGGGACAGCATGAAGGTGCCTTCCTACGCCCTGTTGGACGCCTCGATCGGCTATGACCTGGGCCAGGTCGTCCTGCTAGGTGTGGATGTGCGCTTGAACGCCAACAACCTTACCAATGAACGCTACATTACCTCATGTGTCAGCCTGAACTACTGCTACATGGGTGAAGAGTGCAATGTGAGCGCCACGGCCAGTTATCAGTTCTAACCGATATTGAAACCCATAAAAGACAAAGCCCCTGTCTGCATCGCAGACAGGGGCTTTGGGTTTGAATCTTGACGATGACCTACTCTCACATGGGGAAACCCCACACTACCATCGGCGATGCATCGTTTCACTGCTGAGTTCGGGATGGGATCAGGTGGTTCCAATGCTCTATGGTCGTCAAGAAATTCTGTGTGCTGGCTCGTCCTTCGGGCGCGCCTGCGAATATCTGTAGTTCCTACTTAAAGACAAAACCCCTACCTGCATGTGCAGATAGGGGTTTTGCGAAATGAATCTTGACGATGACCTACTCTCACATGGGGAAACCCCACACTACCATCGGCGATGCATCGTTTCACTACTGAGTTCGGGATGGGATCAGGTGGTTCCAATGCTCTATGGTCGTCAAGAAATTCTGTAGCCAGAATGTCCAGATGGACAGCCCAGCGAATTCGGATATGCGATATTTGTGGTCTTACGAATTTTCGGGTCTTTCGTCTTCACCACCGCAATCTGCGTCAGCAAATTGCTTGGGTGTTATATGGTCAAGCCTCACGGGCAATTAGTATTGGTTAGCTCAACGCCTCACAGCGCTTACACACCCAACCTATCAACGTCGTAGTCTTCGACGGCCCTTTAGGGGATTCAAGATCCCAGTGAGATCTCATCTTGAGGCAAGTTTCCCGCTTAGATGCTTTCAGCGGTTATCTCTTCCGAACATAGCTACCCGGCAATGCCACTGGCGTGACAACCGGAACACCAGAGGTTCGTCCACTCCGGTCCTCTCGTACTAGGAGCAGCCCCTCTCAAATCTCAAACGTCCACGGCAGATAGGGACCGAACTGTCTCACGACGTTCTAAACCCAGCTCGCGTACCACTTTAAATGGCGAACAGCCATACCCTTGGGACCGGCTTCAGCCCCAGGATGTGATGAGCCGACATCGAGGTGCCAAACACCGCCGTCGATATGAACTCTTGGGCGGTATCAGCCTGTTATCCCCGGAGTACCTTTTATCCGTTGAGCGATGGCCCTTCCATACAGAACCACCGGATCACTAAGACCTACTTTCGTACCTGCTCGACGTGTTTGTCTCGCAGTCAAG
>NZ_CP169881.1:0-570000 GCF_046523955.1 Pseudomonas sp. DCA-1 | reverse complement strand
ATTTTCGGGTCTTTCGTCTTCACCACCGCAATCTGCGTCAGCAAATTGCTTGGGTGTTATATGGTCAAGCCTCACGGGCAATTAGTATTGGTTAGCTCAACGCCTCACAGCGCTTACACACCCAACCTATCAACGTCGTAGTCTTCGACGGCCCTTTAGGGGATTCAAGATCCCAGTGAGATCTCATCTTGAGGCAAGTTTCCCGCTTAGATGCTTTCAGCGGTTATCTCTTCCGAACATAGCTACCCGGCAATGCCACTGGCGTGACAACCGGAACACCAGAGGTTCGTCCACTCCGGTCCTCTCGTACTAGGAGCAGCCCCTCTCAAATCTCAAACGTCCACGGCAGATAGGGACCGAACTGTCTCACGACGTTCTAAACCCAGCTCGCGTACCACTTTAAATGGCGAACAGCCATACCCTTGGGACCGGCTTCAGCCCCAGGATGTGATGAGCCGACATCGAGGTGCCAAACACCGCCGTCGATATGAACTCTTGGGCGGTATCAGCCTGTTATCCCCGGAGTACCTTTTATCCGTTGAGCGATGGCCCTTCCATACAGAACCACCGGATCACTAAGACCTACTTTCGTACCTGCTCGACGTGTTTGTCTCGCAGTCAAGCGCGCTTTTGCCTTTATACTCTACGACCGATTTCCGACCGGTCTGAGCGCACCTTCGTACTCCTCCGTTACTCTTTGGGAGGAGACCGCCCCAGTCAAACTACCCACCATACACTGTCCTCGATCCGGATAACGGACCTGAGTTAGAACCTCAAAGTTGCCAGGGTGGTATTTCAAGGATGGCTCCATGAGAACTGGCGTCCCCACTTCAAAGCCTCCCACCTATCCTACACAAGCAAATTCAAAGTCCAGTGCAAAGCTATAGTAAAGGTTCACGGGGTCTTTCCGTCTAGCCGCGGATACACTGCATCTTCACAGCGATTTCAATTTCACTGAGTCTCGGGTGGAGACAGCGCCGCCATCGTTACGCCATTCGTGCAGGTCGGAACTTACCCGACAAGGAATTTCGCTACCTTAGGACCGTTATAGTTACGGCCGCCGTTTACCGGGGCTTCGATCAAGAGCTTCGCTTGCGCTAACCCCATCAATTAACCTTCCGGCACCGGGCAGGCGTCACACCCTATACGTCCACTTTCGTGTTTGCAGAGTGCTGTGTTTTTAATAAACAGTCGCAGCGGCCTGGTATCTTCGACCGGCATGGGCTTACGGAGCAAGTCCTTCACCCTCGCCGGCGCACCTTCTCCCGAAGTTACGGTGCCATTTTGCCTAGTTCCTTCACCCGAGTTCTCTCAAGCGCCTTGGTATTCTCTACCTAACCACCTGTGTCGGTTTGGGGTACGGTTCCCAGTTATCTGAAGCTTAGGAGCTTTTCTTGGAAGCATGGTATCAACCACTTCGTCGCCTAAAGGCAACTCGTCATCAGCTCTCGGCCTTGAAATCCCGGATTTGCCTAAGATTTCAGCCTACCACCTTAAACCTGGACAACCAACGCCAGGCTGGCCTAACCTTCTCCGTCCCTCCATCGCAATAACTGGAAGTACAGGAATATTAACCTGTTTTCCATCGACTACGCTTTTCAGCCTCGCCTTAGGGACCGACTAACCCTGCGTCGATTAACGTTGCGCAGGAAACCTTGGTCTTTCGGCGTGCGAGTTTTTCACTCGCATTGTCGTTACTCATGTCAGCATTCGCACTTCTGATACCTCCAGCAAGCTTCTCAACTCACCTTCACAGGCTTACAGAACGCTCCTCTACCGCATCATCGTAAGATGATACCCGTAGCTTCGGTGCATGGTTTGAGCCCCGTTACATCTTCCGCGCAGGCCGACTCGACTAGTGAGCTATTACGCTTTCTTTAAAGGGTGGCTGCTTCTAAGCCAACCTCCTAGCTGTCTAAGCCTTCCCACATCGTTTCCCACTTAACCATGACTTTGGGACCTTAGCTGACGGTCTGGGTTGTTTCCCTTTTCACGACGGACGTTAGCACCCGCCGTGTGTCTCCCATGCTCGGCACTTGTAGGTATTCGGAGTTTGCATCGGTTTGGTAAGTCGGGATGACCCCCTAGCCGAAACAGTGCTCTACCCCCTACAGTGATACATGAGGCGCTACCTAAATAGCTTTCGAGGAGAACCAGCTATCTCCGAGCTTGATTAGCCTTTCACTCCGATCCACAGGTCATCCGCTAACTTTTCAACGGTAGTCGGTTCGGTCCTCCAGTCAGTGTTACCTAACCTTCAACCTGCCCATGGATAGATCGCCCGGTTTCGGGTCTATACCCAGCGACTAAACGCCCTATTAAGACTCGCTTTCGCTACGCCTCCCCTATTCGGTTAAGCTCGCCACTGAATATAAGTCGCTGACCCATTATACAAAAGGTACGCAGTCACCTAACAAAGTAGGCTCCCACTGCTTGTACGCATACGGTTTCAGGTTCTATTTCACTCCCCTCTCCGGGGTTCTTTTCGCCTTTCCCTCACGGTACTGGTTCACTATCGGTCAGTCAGTAGTATTTAGCCTTGGAGGATGGTCCCCCCATATTCAGACAAAGTTTCTCGTGCTCCGTCCTACTCGATTTCATTGATAAGAGATTTTCGTGTACGGGGCTATCACCCACTATGGCCGCACTTTCCAGAGCGTTCCACTAATCTCAAATCAACTTAAGGGCTGGTCCCCGTTCGCTCGCCACTACTAAGGGAATCTCGGTTGATTTCTTTTCCTCAGGGTACTTAGATGTTTCAGTTCCCCTGGTTCGCCTCTTGCACCTATGTATTCAGTACAAGATACTCAGCTTATGCTGAGTGGGTTCCCCCATTCAGAGATCTCTGGATCACAGTCTGTTTGCCGACTCCCCAAAGCTTATCGCAGGCTACCACGTCTTTCATCGCCTCTGACTGCCAAGGCATCCACCGTATGCGCTTCTTCACTTGACCATATAACCCCAAGCAATCTGGTTATACTGTGAAGACGACATTCGCCGAAAATTCGTACGTTGCTCTTTCGAGCAGAACTCACAAATTTTACCTTAGCCTGATCCACCAGCAGTGAAACTGGTGCTCAGTCTATATCTATCACATATCCGAATTTTTAAAGAACGATCTGACAAAAGCCAGAAATCAACATTCGATACGAATGCTCATTTCCAGGTTCTGACCAGGAAAAACCGTCTTCGACAATGAATCAAGCAATTCGTGTGGGAGCTCATCAGCAGGCTGATGTCGTCGATTAAGGAGGTGATCCAGCCGCAGGTTCCCCTACGGCTACCTTGTTACGACTTCACCCCAGTCATGAATCACACCGTGGTAACCGTCCTCCCGAAGGTTAGACTAGCTACTTCTGGTGCAACCCACTCCCATGGTGTGACGGGCGGTGTGTACAAGGCCCGGGAACGTATTCACCGCGACATTCTGATTCGCGATTACTAGCGATTCCGACTTCACGCAGTCGAGTTGCAGACTGCGATCCGGACTACGATCGGTTTTGTGAGATTAGCTCCACCTCGCGGCTTGGCAACCCTCTGTACCGACCATTGTAGCACGTGTGTAGCCCAGGCCGTAAGGGCCATGATGACTTGACGTCATCCCCACCTTCCTCCGGTTTGTCACCGGCAGTCTCCTTAGAGTGCCCACCATTACGTGCTGGTAACTAAGGACAAGGGTTGCGCTCGTTACGGGACTTAACCCAACATCTCACGACACGAGCTGACGACAGCCATGCAGCACCTGTGTCAGAGTTCCCGAAGGCACCAATCCATCTCTGGAAAGTTCTCTGCATGTCAAGGCCTGGTAAGGTTCTTCGCGTTGCTTCGAATTAAACCACATGCTCCACCGCTTGTGCGGGCCCCCGTCAATTCATTTGAGTTTTAACCTTGCGGCCGTACTCCCCAGGCGGTCAACTTAATGCGTTAGCTGCGCCACTAAAATCTCAAGGATTCCAACGGCTAGTTGACATCGTTTACGGCGTGGACTACCAGGGTATCTAATCCTGTTTGCTCCCCACGCTTTCGCACCTCAGTGTCAGTATCAGTCCAGGTGGTCGCCTTCGCCACTGGTGTTCCTTCCTATATCTACGCATTTCACCGCTACACAGGAAATTCCACCACCCTCTACCGTACTCTAGCTTGCCAGTTTTGGATGCAGTTCCCAGGTTGAGCCCGGGGCTTTCACATCCAACTTAACAAACCACCTACGCGCGCTTTACGCCCAGTAATTCCGATTAACGCTTGCACCCTCTGTATTACCGCGGCTGCTGGCACAGAGTTAGCCGGTGCTTATTCTGTCGGTAACGTCAAAACAGCAAGGTATTAACTTACTGCCCTTCCTCCCAACTTAAAGTGCTTTACAATCCGAAGACCTTCTTCACACACGCGGCATGGCTGGATCAGGCTTTCGCCCATTGTCCAATATTCCCCACTGCTGCCTCCCGTAGGAGTCTGGACCGTGTCTCAGTTCCAGTGTGACTGATCATCCTCTCAGACCAGTTACGGATCGTCGCCTTGGTGAGCCATTACCCCACCAACTAGCTAATCCGACCTAGGCTCATCTGATAGCGCAAGGCCCGAAGGTCCCCTGCTTTCTCCCGTAGGACGTATGCGGTATTAGCGTTCCTTTCGAAACGTTGTCCCCCACTACCAGGCAGATTCCTAGGCATTACTCACCCGTCCGCCGCTGAATCAAGGAGCAAGCTCCCGTCATCCGCTCGACTTGCATGTGTTAGGCCTGCCGCCAGCGTTCAATCTGAGCCATGATCAAACTCTTCAGTTCAATACTGCTTGGGTTTTTAAGAAACCCTAAACTTGGCTCAGCAATCTCAAATGACTATGTGATTTCTCGCATGGCCACTTGTGATGCTGATAATCTTTTTGACTATCAGTCCGTACTCACAAGCACCCACACGAATTGCTTGATTCGATTTGTTAAAGAGCGTTTGGTTAAGAGCTTTTCGTCTCAACCGAGGCGCGCATTCTACGCTTTCCTCAGAACCTGTCAAGCGTTTATTTTGAAGTTTTTTGCGAGAAACTCGTTTAGCTTCAAACACTTGGCTCGCTGCGATCTCTCGTAGCGGGAGGCGAATCATACAGCACTTAGAAGCACTGTCAACCACCTTTTCAACCGCTTTCGATCATTCGATCGTAGCCCCTCCAGTTTTTGCCTTAACTACTTAACTCGTTGAATATCAAGGAGTTTTTCGTTCCGATGTCGCTGGAAGTGGGGCGCATTATAAGGGGATTCGAAAGCGCGTCAACCTTTAATTTCAAGAAACCTTGATTGCGCAGAAAAGCAAAGCGGGGAGGCCTGACGGCCTCCCCGCTATTCATCTAGAGCACACCAGCACCACGAAGGCGCTGCACCTCGCCGACATCCAGCCCCAACACCTCCCCCAGCACTGCTTCGGTATGCTCGCCCAACAAGGGTGGCGCCCGGCGATACTCTACTGGCGTTTCCGACAACCGTATCGGGCTCGCAACCTGCGGCGCACTACCCGCCAATGGATGGGGAATACTCACCGCCAACCCGCGTGCAAGCACCTGGGGGTCCTGGAACATTTGCGCCAGGTTATTGATAGGTCCACATGGCACCCCTGCCGCCTCCAACTGGGCCACCCACTCAGCCGTGGTTTTGAACACCGTAGCCTGCCGAATCAATGGAATCAGTTCGCCCCGGTTGGCCACCCGCAGCTTATTGGTAACGAACCGAGGGTCTTCCGCCCATTGCGGCTGTCCGGCCACTTCGGCGAACTTGCGGAACTGGCTGTCATTGCCCACGGTAAGAATGAAATCGCCATCTGCCGTCGGAAAGTCCTGGTAAGGGACTATATTAGGATGCGCATTACCCAGCCGACGAGGAGGGCTGCCCGTGGTCAGGTAGTTCATCGCCTGGTTCGCCAGACAGGCCACCTGCACATCGAGCAATGCCATGTCGATATGCTGGCCGACCCCGGCCTGGTCCCGGTAGGCGAGGGCAGCCAGCATGGCGACCGTGGAATACAACCCGGTCAGAATGTCGGTAAGCGCCACACCCACCTTGACCGGCCCCGCGCCTTCCTCGCCCTCCGGACGACCGGTCAGGCTCATCAGCCCACCCAACCCCTGGATCATGAAGTCATAGCCAGCGCGCTTGGCATATGGCCCAGTCTGACCGAAGCCGGTAATGGAGCAATAGATAAGCTGCGGGTTTACCGCCTTGAGGCTCTGGTAGTCCAGACCATAGGCAGCCAGCCCACCCACTTTGAAGTTCTCTATGACGATATCGCACTTCGCCGCAAGCTCACGCACCAGGCGCTGCCCCTCCGGCTGGGTAAAGTCGATGGTCACTGAGCGCTTGTTGCGGTTGGCCGACAGGTAATAGGCCGCCTCGCTGGTGTCCTCACCTTCAACATCCTTGAGGAATGGCGGCCCCCATGAGCGGGTATCGTCGCCACTGCCTGGGCGCTCGACCTTGATCACGTCGGCACCAAGGTCAGCCAGAATCTGGCCAGACCACGGGCCGGCCAACACGCGCGAAAGGTCTAGCACCCGCAGATGTGATAGCGCGCCCATGGTTTGCTCCTTATTAATAGAACGCTTGGATACCGGTCTGCGCACGCCCCAGGATAAGTGCGTGCACGTCATGGGTACCTTCATAGGTGTTGACCACCTCCAGGTTAACCAGGTGACGAGCCACACCAAATTCGTCGGAGATGCCGTTGCCGCCCAGCATGTCACGCGCCATACGGGCGATATCCAGCGCCTTGCCGCAGGAATTGCGCTTCATGATGGAGGTGATTTCCACCGCAGCCGTCCCTTCATCCTTCATGCGCCCCAGACGCAAGCACCCCTGCAGCGCCAGGGTGATTTCGGTCTGCATGTCGGCCAGCTTCTTCTGTATCAACTGGTTGGCGGCCAATGGACGACCAAACTGCTGACGATCCAGGGTGTATTGGCGGGCGGTGTGCCAGCAGGCTTCAGCGGCCCCCAGCGCACCCCACGAAATACCATAGCGAGCCGAATTCAGGCAGGTGAACGGTCCCTTGAGGCCACGCACGTCCGGGAAGATGTTCTCTTCTGGCACGAACACATTGTCCATGACGATTTCACCAGTGATCGACGCGCGCAGGCCAACCTTGCCATGAATTGCCGGGGCACTGAGGCCTTGCCAGCCTTTTTCCAGTACGAAGCCACGGATATCGCCCGCATCATCCTTGGCCCACACCACGAACACATCGGCGATGGGACTGTTGGTGATCCACATCTTGCTGCCGGTCAGCCGGTAGCCACCGTCGACCTTTCTCGCCCGGGTAATCATCGAGCCAGGATCGGAGCCATGGTTAGGCTCGGTCAAACCGAAGCAACCGATCCACTCGCCACTGGCCAGCTTGGGGAGGTACTTCTGCTTTTGAGCTTCGGTGCCAAACTCGTTGATCGGCACCATCACCAGCGACGACTGCACACTCATCATCGAGCGGTAGCCCGAGTCGATACGTTCCACTTCGCGAGCAATAAGGCCGTAGCACACATAGTTCAGGCCGCTGCCACCGTATTGCTCGGGGATGGTTGCACCCAACAGGCCGACTTCACCCATCTCGCGAAAGATCGCCGGGTCGGTCCGCTCATGGCGGAAGGCCTCGAGCACACGCGGCGCCAGCTTGTCCTGGGCGAACTGATAAGCGCTGTCACGCACCATGCGCTCTTCTTCAGAGAGCTGCTGATCCAGCAGCAGCGGGTCGATCCAGTTGAAGCTTGCTTTACCGGCCATGAGCGAATCCTCGAAATAGGGGGCAGTTTCTTGTGCCTTTGAGCCTAGGCCTGATCGGCTGCCGGGACAAACGAGGATTGCGCACCGATTAGTGATATTTTGTCACTCCGTAAATCGGCAAAACGCCTTATTGACAGCCTTACAAGTGAGGTTGACGTACATGCGCCGCAAGATCCCCAGTACCACCGCCCTGATTTGCTTCGAGGCGGCAGCCCGCAACGAGAGCTTTACCAAGGCTGCCCAGGAACTCGCGCTAACCCAGGGTGCCGTCTGTCGGCAGATCGGTGGCCTGGAAGCCTTCCTTAATGTGGAACTGTTCCGTCGCTCGCGCCGCGGCGTGAGGCTGACCGAAGCCGGCCTGTCCTACAGTCGCCAGGTGGCGGCCCAACTGGACGCTGTTGAGCGCGATACCTTGTCGGTGATGCGCCAGCAAGGCGCCAATGTGATCGAGCTGGCGGTAGTACCGACGTTTGGCACTCAATGGCTGCTACCACGACTCAAGGACTTCCAGCAGCGCCATCCGGAGGTCACGGTCAACCTTACCAACCGCACCCGGCCATTCCTGTTTGCCGACACGGCCTTCGATGCCGCCATCTATTTTGGTGATGCAGACTGGTCAGGCACCCAATCGCACCAACTGATGGGTGAAAACCCGGTACCTGTGTGCAGCCCGACGCTGCTGAACGACCAAGGCATGCTCGAGGCACGCCACATCGCGCAGCTACCATTGCTGCAGCAGAGCACACGCCCGTATGCCTGGCGACAATGGTTCGGCAGTGTGGGCATGCATGTGGAGCGCGACATGACAGGCCCGCGCTATGAACTATTCTCGATGCTCGCCCAGGCGGCCATGCACGACATGGGCATTGCCCTGATACCACCGTTCCTGATCCAGCGGGAGTTGGAGGAGGGTAGGCTGGTGGTCGCTAACAGGCATGCCCTGAGTAGCGACAAGGCCTACTATCTGATGATTCCAGAGCGCAAGGTGGAGTCGGCGTCGCTACGCGCCTTTCGCGACTGGCTGGTAAGCCAGGCTCAGGCATACATAAACAGAACAGGGACAAGCTGACCCTGTAGTCAATTATTTTAAACACCTACAGATATATGTATATGTCGCATATTTGCAAACTGTAACGCAAGCACAAAAATACCCTCTAACCGTGCTAACTACGCGGCTTCGCGGGCTATTTTGCGACATCCAACTAGTCGTAAGCGAATTGGCCGCTTTTTTTTTGATTTTTTCTCCTAATCTGCCAATGGCCCATGTTTGACGGGCTGCAGCCCTATTACTGCGACAAGCGGTCACAGGGTGACTTGTAGTTTTGACTTCGTTTCGCTCCAGAACCGGTTGAAGGCCTCTGGGTTCGTCTGCAAAATGCTTCGCCCCGCCCGGGATCCGGCGGGTTGGCGCTCCACTGCCGCCCCAGCGCACCATCCGAAGTGTGCTGGCTTCTACAAAGACAAAAGGTCACCGCAGGAGAAATAGTCGTGCACATTGGTGTTCCTCTCGAGACGCAGACCGGTGAGACAAGGGTCGCTGCGACCCCCGAAACCATCAAGAAACTGATTGGCCAGGGCCATCAGGTCACCGTTCAACGGGGGGCAGGGCTCAACGCCGCCATTCCGGACAGTGCCTATGAAGCCGTGGGTGCTTCCATTGGGAGCGCTGCCGATGCCTACGGCGCCCAATTGGTACTCAAGGTGGTCGCCCCCAACGACCAGGAACTGGCGCTGATCAACAGCGGCAGCCTTCTGGTGGGCATGCTCAACCCCTTCAACGGTGAACTGATCGGCAAGATGGCCGAACGCGGTATTACCGCCTTCGCCCTGGAAGCCGCGCCGCGCACCTCGCGGGCGCAGAGCCTGGACGTGCTGTCATCACAGGCCAACATCGCCGGTTACAAGGCCGTGTTGCTGGCAGCCCATCACTACCCACGCTTCATGCCAATGCTGATGACCGCTGCCGGTACCGTTAAGGCGGCACGCGTGCTGGTCCTGGGTGCCGGCGTTGCCGGCTTGCAGGCCATCGCCACAGCCAAGCGCCTGGGTGCAGTAATCGAAGCATCCGACGTTCGCCCGGCCGTGAAAGAGCAGATCGAATCACTGGGCGCAAAATTCATCGACGTACCCTACGAGACCGACGAGGAGCGAGAGTGCGCCGAAGGCGTTGGCGGCTATGCCCGACCAATGCCGGCCAGTTGGATGCAGCGCCAGGCCCAGGCCGTGCACGAGCGCGCCAAGCAGTCCGATATCGTCATCACCACCGCGCTGATCCCTGGGCGCAAGGCGCCGACCCTGCTAAGCGCCGAAACCGTGGCGCAGATGAAGCCTGGCTCGGTGGTCATCGACCTGGCTGCCGCGCAAGGCGGCAACTGCCCGCTGACCGTCGCAGACCAAGTGGTGCAGGAGAACGGCGTGACCATCGTCGGCCCTACCAACCTGCCGGCCCAGGTGGGTGCCGATGCCTCGGCACTGTATGCACGCAACCTGCTGGACTTCATGAAGCTGCTGTTCGACAAGGACGGCGCGCTGATCATCAACCTCGAAGACGACATCGTCGCGGCCTGCCTGATGTGCCGTGATGGTCAGGTCGTCCGCAAGAACGGCTAAGGAGCACGACAATGGAAGACATGCTGATTTCCCACGGCATCTATAACCTGATCATTTTCGTGCTGGCCATCTATGTGGGCTACCACGTGGTGTGGAACGTCACCCCGGCGTTGCACACCCCACTGATGGCGGTCACCAATGCCATCTCGGCAATCGTCATCGTCGGCGCCATGCTGGCCGCGGCCCTGACCGTGACCCCGGCCGGCAAGCTGATGGGCACCCTGGCCGTGGCCCTTGCCGCAGTCAACGTGTTCGGTGGCTTCCTGGTCACCCGCCGCATGCTTGAGATGTTCAAGAAGAAAACCAAGAACGAGGCGAAGAAGTAAGCATGAGCATGAATCTGGTAACGCTCCTCTACCTCGTCGCCTCGGTGTGCTTCATCCAGGCGCTCAAAGGCCTGTCGCACCCGACCACCTCGCGGCGCGGCAATCTGTTCGGCATGATCGGCATGGGGCTCGCCATCCTCACTACGGTTGGCCTTATCTACAAACTCGGGGCTGAACTTGCCACTGCCGGTATCGGCTATGTCATCGTCGGCCTGCTGGTCGGCGGCACCGCCGGTTCGATCATGGCCAAGCGCGTCGAGATGACCAAGATGCCCGAACTGGTCGCCTTCATGCACAGCATGATCGGCCTGGCCGCGGTATTCATCGCCATTGCCGCCGTACTGGAGCCGCAGTCGATGGGCATTGTGGCTGCCATCAGCGACCCGATCCCTACCGGTAACCGCCTGGAACTGTTCCTCGGCGCCGCCATCGGTGCCATTACCTTCTCCGGTTCGGTGATCGCGTTTGGCAAGCTGTCGGGCAAGTACAAGTTCCGCCTGTTCCAGGGCGCACCGGTACAGTTCGCTGGCCAGCATAAACTCAACCTGATCCTTGGCCTGACCACAATCGCCCTCGGCCTTCTGTTCACTTTCACTGGCCACTACAGTGCCTTCACTCTGATGCTGGTCCTGGCCTTCATCATGGGTGTGCTGATCATTATTCCGATCGGCGGCGCCGACATGCCAGTGGTGGTGTCGATGCTCAACAGCTACTCGGGCTGGGCAGCGGCCGGTATCGGCTTCTCGCTGAACAACTCGATGCTGATCATCGCCGGTTCCCTGGTAGGTTCGTCCGGTGCCATCCTCTCGTACATCATGTGCAAGGCGATGAACCGTTCGTTCTTCAACGTCATCCTTGGCGGTTTTGGTGGCGATACCGACAGTGGCGCGGCGCAAGGTTCGCAAGAGCAGCGGCCGGTGAAGTCCGGCTCGGCTGACGACGCCACCTTCCTGCTCAGCAATGCCGACAGCGTGATCATCGTTCCAGGCTACGGCCTGGCGGTGGCCCGTGCCCAGCACGCGCTGAAAGAGCTGACCGAGAAGCTGACCCACAACGGCGTGACCGTGAAGTATGCGATTCACCCGGTGGCGGGCCGTATGCCCGGGCACATGAACGTACTGCTGGCCGAGGCTGAAGTGCCGTACGATCAAGTATTCGAGATGGAAGACATCAACGCCGAGTTCGGCCAGGCCGACGTGGTGCTGGTGCTGGGCGCCAACGACGTGGTCAACCCGGCGGCGAAGAACGATCCCAAGTCGCCAATCGCCGGTATGCCGATCCTCGAAGCGTTCAAGGCCAAGACCATCATCGTCAACAAACGCTCGATGGCCAGCGGCTATGCCGGCCTGGACAACGAACTGTTCTATCTGGACAAGACCATGATGGTGTTCGGTGACGCCAAGAAGGTCATCGAGGACATGGTCAAGGCGGTGGAGTGACAACAGCCGCTACAAACCAGCTGATATAAAGGAAGCCCCGGACAGAATCTGCCGGGGCTTTTCTTTTGTTGATCCGGATCAACGGCTCAAATACAAGGCTTCTCATACGACCATGGTCGTGGGACGGCAATGGGCGAAATCTCTAGACTGCGCTGCAGTAGTTTCAGTAGCCCGAGATAACAATCCATGTACCGTGATCGTATCCGCTTGTCCTCCCTGCACAGCAAGGTAATGAGTGCGGCTGATGCCGCTGGTCTGATCGAGGACGGCATGACTGTCGGCATGAGCGGTTTCACCCGCGCCGGCGAGGCCAAGGCCGTACCGCATGCACTGGCCGAACGTGCCAAGCAATCGCCTCTGAAAATCAGCCTGATGACCGGCGCCAGCCTGGGCAATGACCTGGACAAACAACTGACCGAGGCCGGTGTACTGGCCCGCCGCATGCCATTCCAGGTCGACAGCACCCTGCGCAAGGCTATCAATGACGGCCAGGTGATGTTCATCGACCAGCACCTGTCGGAAACCGTCGAGCAACTGCGCAACCAGCAGCTGAAGCTGCCGGACATCGCGGTCATCGAAGCCGTGGCCATCACCGAGCAAGGCCACATCGTGCCAACCACTTCGGTGGGCAATTCGGCCAGCTTCGCGATCTTCGCCAAGCAGGTGATTGTGGAGATCAACCTCTCGCACAACACCAACCTCGAAGGCCTGCACGACATCTATATCCCAACCTACCGCCCGACCCGCACACCAATCCCGCTGGTCAAGGTCGACGACCGAATCGGCAGCACCGCCATCCCGATCGACCCGGCCAAAATCGTCGGTATCGTCATCAGCGATCAGCCAGACTCGCCGTCCACTGTGCTGCCGCCAGATGATGAAACCCAGGGCATCGCCGACCACCTGATCAACTTCCTCAAGAAGGAAGTGGATGCCGGCCGCATGACCAACAAGCTCGGCCCGCTGCAAGCCGGCATTGGCAGCATTGCCAATGCGGTGATGTGCGGCCTGATCGAGTCGCCGTTCGAAAACCTGACCATGTACTCTGAAGTGCTGCAGGACTCCACCTTCGACCTGATCGACGCCGGCAAGCTGAGTTTCGCCTCGGGCAGCTCGATCACCCTGTCGACGCGCCGCAATGCCGATGTGTTCGGCAACCTGGAACGCTACAAGGACAAGCTGGTGCTACGCCCGCAGGAAATCTCCAACCACCCGGAAGTGGTACGTCGCCTGGGCATCATCGGTATCAACACCGCACTGGAGTTCGATATCTACGGCAACGTCAACTCCACCCACGTCTGCGGCACCAGGATGATGAACGGCATCGGTGGCTCCGGCGACTTCGCCCGAAACGCTCACCTGGCGGTCTTCGTCACCAAGTCGATTGCCAAAGGCGGGGCGATTTCCAGCGTGGTGCCAATGGTCAGCCATGTCGACCATACCGAGCACGACGTGGATATCCTGGTCACCGAGCAGGGCCTGGCGGACCTGCGTGGCCTGGCGCCGCGCGAACGGGCGCGGGCGATCATCGACAACTGCGTGCATCCAGACTACCGCGCTGCGCTGAACGACTATTTCGACCGCGCCTGCCAGCGTGGCGGGCATACCCCGCACATCCTGCGTGAGGCCCTGAGCTGGCACGAAAACCTGGAAGAAACCGGGCGCATGCTGGCAAGCTGATCCAGATGTGGTACGGAACGGCGGCCCTGCCTCCGCTGTTCCGGCCTCTTCGCGGCTTGCCCGCTCCCACAGGTGATGTGCAACCCTCAAGGGCAGCACTTTCCCTGTGGGAGCGGGCAAGCTCTCGTATGGACCATAACAGTCAAACCCTTCTATCAATACACCTTTTCCGCTATCAACAACACAATCTGTACTACTGTACTGGTGTTTTCAGACCTTCTCGACTGACAAATCCCATTTCTCGAATAAGAATGCACCAAATAAGTGCGGACCAGTACAGTTACGCCTATTTCGAGTGCAACAGTAGGGTTACACAGTTAACTGAGCCATCGTCTTTCAACCGAACTGTATCTACTGTTATGGACGACAGAGGAGGATCATTGGCATCAGTTAAATCACTACCTAATCCCGCCATAAGCGGAAGGATGAAGCATCATGGAACGTACCCTCAGTTCCGGTCTGGTTTTTGAAAGCAACGCCCAACAATCCAACGCCTCGATGCCACTGCGTGCATTGTCGACCCTGCTGCTGTGGCAGCGTCGCATGACCAGCCGTCGTCAACTGGCTCGCCTGGACTCCCGCCTGCTTGCAGACGCCGGTATCAGCGAGTCGCAGCGTTACGAAGAGCTGAGCAAGCCTTTCTGGCGCTAAGCTCCCGGCTTGCCGGCTTTGGCCGGCACCGTGAATTCCTCAAACCCGTTGCAGGTGACTGCAGCGGGTTTTTTAATGCCCGAAAGACGCACCGTTGTAGAGTACTTATGATTCGACCAGTACAGTTTTACAAAACTTAATATTGGCCTTAACAGTTCTCCGGTTCATCATCCGTCATCATCTCCATGCAGCACCGCGTGGTACGCTTGGCCTAGCCGTCTGCTAGAACCAATTATTGAAAACGTAACGTAACGAGCCCTGCAAACGTCCGATACAGCAGAACCAACCTGACCTACCCAGGAGTCCACGACCATGTCCCGCAAACACTTGCTTGGCGCCGCGCTGTTGCTTGGCCTGGCCGGCACTGCCAACGCCACCAGCTTCGTTGTCACCACCGATACGGTAGTACGTGCCGTTGCCGCCTCCACCGACGCCACTTCCGACCTGAGCTCTTCGTTCCGCGACGACAAGATCGTCCAGGCCGCCCGCGATGACGCAGCCAGCTTCGTCGGCACTCAGGGCACTATCCGCGGCGCCCGACTTGAAAGCGCTTTTGTTCACATCCGCTCGAGCATGCCCGACCTGCAAGCTAGCGATACACAGTTGGCCCAGGCCATCCTGGCGCTCTGATACACGCCATGCAAAACAGGTGCGTTGGCTTCGGCCCTCGCACCTGAGGTAGGCTTCGCCGTTCATTTTTCCAGCCTTCAAGAAAGCTCATGCGTTATCTGTTGCCGTTGCTGTTCGCCGCCACAGGCATGGCCAGCGCCCATGCCATGGATACCACCACACAAAGCCTGGTCATCACCGGCTATGTCACCAGCCAGGTCACAACCGCACCGTTCGATCGCAAACTGGTCACACAGGCCCGCGACGATGCCGCCGCATTCGTTGCCAGCGACGGGCGTATCCGTGGGGCACGCCTGGAAGCCGCCTTGGAATCATTACGCCACAATTGCGCACGGCACGCCGTCGGCGATCTGGAACTGGCGCAGGCAATTCTCGTCCAATAACCACACCTGACTCCCTGTATTTTTCGGAGATGCTCCATGCGCAAACCGCTGATTGCCGCTTCCCTCGGCATGCTGCTGCTGGCCGACCTGGCCCAGGCACAGACCCTGGTGGCCACCAGCAACATCATCGTGCGTGCCTTTGGCCGTTCGATCGACTTCACCTCGGACACCACCACATCGATCCGCGACTCCAAAGTGGTGCGCGAAGCCCACGACGACGCTGCAAGCTTCGTCGCCAGTAATGGTGACATCCGCGGCGTCCAACTCGAGGCCGCCTTCAATACCCTGCGCGAGCGCGTACCGGAAGCGCGCAGCGCCAGCGACCAGGTACTGGCTGAAGCCATACTCGCCCTGTGAAGCGCGTGCGTGCCTGGCTGCTCGGCTGCGCCCTGACGCTGCTCGGCACGCCCGCCTTGGCCGACCTGCAGCTTGAGCTGCAGTCGTCCGGCCTCAACCCGCGACAAGCACAAGCCTCCCAAGCCCTGCTCGACGAGGCCATGGGCAAGCTGCCACCGCGCTTCAAGCAACAGCTGGACCGCCGCGTACGGGTCAGCTGGAGCGACAACATGTCTGCCGACACTTACGGGCAGGCATCACTGATATCCACCCTCGAGCTCAACCGCCGCTTGCTGCCCAGCCTAACCGATGGCAGCGCAGCCAACGAGCGCACCAGTCGCCCACATGGCACGGTGCGTGAAGAGCTGCTGGCCACCGTGCTACACGAGCTCACCCATCTCTACGACCGTGCCCGCCTGTGGCCCAGCGCCGAAAAAACACTGATTGCACGCTGCAAGCGCCAGCAAGGCACGCTGGGCAAGGTCGGCCTGCCGGAAGAATGCCGCGGCCAGGCCGAGCGCCGCTTCACCCTAAGCGACGACCCACGGCTGCTCGACCTGGCCGGATGGCAGCAGTATGTGGGCCGACGTGGCGAGCGCGAGCAGCACAATGGTCAATTCGTGCGCAGCCCCGACAGCTATGAGTTGAGCAGTCCCAAGGAATACATCGCGGTCAACATGGAGTATTTCCTCCTCGACCCGAGCTACAGCTGCCGTCGCCCGGCGCTGTACCAATACCTTCACGAACACTTCGGCTGGGCACCGCAACAGAGCACCTGTGCCAAAGGCTTACCATTCATCAATGCCGGCAGCGACTTCGCCCGCCAGCCACTAGGTGAAATCGACCCGGAGCGGGTCTACGAAGTGGACTACCTGCTGGCTGAAGCCAATCAGAACCTGGTCAGCCGCTGGGGGCACAGCATGCTGCGCCTGGTGATCTGCAAGCCAGGCCGCCCACGCGGACCAGATTGCCGCCTGGACCTCGATCAAAGCCTGGTGCTGTCGTACCGCGCCTTCGTCAACGACGTGCAACTGTCCAGCTGGGACGGCCTGGTCGGCAACTACCCGTCGCGGCTATTCGTGCTGCCGCTGGGCCAGGTGATCGACGAATACACCAAGACCGAGCTGCGCAGCCTGGCCTCGGTGCCCTTGAAACTCAACCGCGACGAAATCGAAAATCTGGTGCGCCAGGCCGCCGAAATGCACTGGAGCTACGACGGCAACTACTGGTTCCTGTCAAACAACTGTGCAGTAGAGTCGTTGAAGCTGCTGCGCAGCGGCACCGCCAATCCGCGCCTCAACGACCTGGACAGCATCATGCCCAACGGTTTGCTGGCCGTGCTCAAGGGCAGGGGGCTGGCAGACACCAGCGTGCTTGATAACCCGCGCGAAGCGTTACGCCTGGGCTACCGCTTCGATTCTTACCGCGACCGCTACCAGGCGATGTTCGAGGTGCTGAGAAAACAGCTGCCGATCAAGCAAGCTTTGGTTGAGGACTGGCTGGCCCTCGATGCGGAGCAGCGTCGCAGCTGGTTCGCCAAGGCCGACCTGCGCACCAGCGCGGCACTGCTTCTGCTTGAGCAAGCCAGCCTGCGCCGGCAGCTTCTGCTGGCCCAGGACGAGGTCAAGCAGCGCTACCTGAATGCCGCAGCATTGAAAGATGGCAGCATCAACAAAGCCGATGCCACGCTCAAGCAAATGCTTGCCAACAGCGGTTTTCTAAGCCGCCCGGCAGAGTTGCTCGACTCCAAAGGCTACGGGCTGCCGCAGCCGGAAGAGCGCAAGCACCTGGAGCAGGTGAGCAGCGAGCGGCAGGCACAGCTGTTGCGTTTGAGCACCAGCCTGGACAAAGAGGTGAGGGCGCTTCTGGAGCCGACGCGAGCCAGGGAAATTGCAGCGGTCGAGGCCAACGTGAAGCAGATCGGCGAGCACTTGCGGGCGTTGCACAAAGCTGCTGGTGGCCTGCAGCTGTGATGCATGCAGGGCTGCCCCTTTCGCGGGCAAGCCCGCGCCTACAGGCTCTCCTCATCTTCCGAGGGCAAATCCTCATCCAGATGCAACCAAGGCAACCGGCTGCCTACCCAGATATGTCGGTTGGCTCGTACCCGCTCAGGGTGATCCAGCGTCGCCACCGTCACATCGATCGTCTGCGGGCTATGCGTGGTCACCAGCGCCACATGCGCCCCACACTGCCCACAGAAGTAGCGGCTGCAACTGGCAGGCGCCACATAGCAGTTCGGCTCGCCCGTTAACCACTGGAACCCGGAACGGGGCAGGGTAAGCCAGGTGACCACCAGTCCACCGCTGACCCGCCTGCAGATCGAACAATGACAGTGGGCAATGTCCGTCAGGTTGCCCTCCAGTCGATAACGCAGGGCTCCACAATGGCAGCCACCTTCGGTTACATCCTGCATCACCTACCTCTCGTCACCTTTGCTTCAGCGAAAGCTGGCTGAAAGCTTGCCCTCTTAGGATAGCGCCCACTACCGGCACAAGACCGGTCAGCCAGGGCACCCGGTCAATACCGCGCCCGGCCCAATCAACAACAACAATGGTGATTCTGATGTATTCCTGCGCCCGCCTTTTCGTAGCCCCCCTCCGCATGCTCTCTGCACAGCGCCCTGCGCGCTGATACGCCCGAATCGACTGTCCTTTCGCCGCGCCACGCCTGGAGTATTGCCATGCTGACCTTCCTCGGCTTTGCCATGGTCATCACTTTCATGTACCTGATCATGAGCAAGCGCCTGTCGGCCTTGATCGCGCTGATTCTGGTACCGATCCTGTTCGCCCTGTTCGGCGGTTTTTCCGCCAAGATCGGCCCCATGATGCTAGAGGGCATCAGCAAGCTCGCACCTACCGGCGTGATGCTGATGTTCGCCATCCTCTATTTCGCCCTGATGATCGATTCCGGCCTGTTCGACCCGGCCGTGCGCAAGATCCTCAAGCTGGTCAAGGGCGATCCGCTGAAAGTCTCGGTGGGCACCGCTGTACTGGCCCTGGTGGTCTCGCTCGACGGTGACGGTGCTACCACCTACATGATCTGCTGCGCCGCCATGCTGCCGATGTACAGCCGCCTGGGCATGAGCCCGCGGATCATGGCCGGCCTGATCATCCTCGCCGGCGGCGTGATGAACATGACCCCCTGGGGTGGCCCGACCGCCCGTGCTGCCAGCGCCCTGCACGTAGACCCGTCAGACATCTTCGTGCCGATGATCCCGGCCATGCTGTTCGGTGTCCTGGCGATCCTGGCCATTGCCTACATGTATGGCAAACGTGAACGTGCCCGCCTGGGCGAACTGCATCTGCCTACCGACGACATCGACCACAGCGAAATCACCGTCTCGCAGTACCCGGACGCACGTCGGCCCAAACTGCTGTACTTCAACGGTGCCCTGACCGCCGCCCTGATGGCCGCACTGATCGCCGGTGTACTGCCGCTGCCAGTGCTGTTCATGATTGCCTTCAGTATCGCCATGATCGTCAACTACCCATGCCTGCAACAACAGAAGGACCGCATTGCTGCCCACGCCGGCAGCGTGCTGGCCGTAACCGGGCTGATCTTCGCCGCCGGCATCTTCACCGGCATCCTGTCCGGTACCGGCATGGTCGACGCCATGTCCAAGAGCCTGCTGTCGGTCATCCCTGAAGCGCTAGGCCCATACCTGGCTGTAATCACCGCGATCGTGAGCATGCCGTTCACCTTCTTCATGTCCAACGACGCGTTCTACTACGGCGTGCTGCCGGTGCTGGCCGAAGCCGCCAGCCACTACGGCATTACCCCGGTAGAAATGGCCCGTGCGTCGATCGTCGGGCAGCCGGTACACCTGCTCAGCCCGCTGGTACCCTCCACCTACCTGCTGGTGGCCCTGGCCGGTATCGAGTTCGGCGATCATCAGCGCTTCACGCTCAAGTGGGCAGTGCTGGTATGCCTGTGCATAATGCTCGGCGCACTGCTGATGGGGATTTTCCCGCTGTTCAGTAGTCTTTAATACATCTGTATCACATACGCGACGCGCCCTGACCGGGGCGCGTTGCCATTACCGCTCGAAGGAAAATACATGGAATGGCTGACCAGCCCGGAAATCTGGGTTGCCTTTTTCACCCTTACCGCGCTTGAGATCGTCCTCGGTATCGACAACATCATCATGATCTCGATTCTGGTCAGCCGCATGCCCAAGCACATGCAGCCACGCACCCGGATCTTCGGCCTGGCCCTGGCCATGGTCACCCGTATCATGCTGCTGCTGTCGATTACCTGGGTGATGCGCCTTACCGCCGACCTGTTCGTGGTCTTTGGCCAAGGCATCTCCGGGCGTGACCTGATCCTGTTCTTCGGTGGCCTGTTCCTGCTGTGGAAGAGCTCGCAAGAGATCTACCACGGCCTGGAAGGCGAGGACGAGAACGCAGAGGAGCCCAAAGGCGCAGGTGGCAAGTTCTTCTACACCATCATCCAGATCGCCATCATCGACATCGTGTTCTCGCTGGACTCGGTGATCACCGCTGTGGGCATGGTTTCCCACGTACCGGTGATGATCGCCGCCATCGTCGTGGCCGTGCTGGTGATGATGCTGTGCGCCGGCGCCATCAGCAATTTCATCGACAAGCACCCGTCGCTGAAGATGCTCGCGCTGTCGTTCCTGATCGTGGTCGGTACGGTGTTGATCGCTGAAGCGTTCGATGTGCATGTGCCGAAGGGCTATGTCTACTTCGCCATGGCCTTCTCGCTGGGGGTGGAAGCCATCAACATACGCATGCGCACCGCCATGGCCCGCAAGGAGGGCAAAGATCATGAACCGGTGAAACTGCGCAAGGACATTCCGGGTCAATAAGGCCAAGGAAGTGCAGCACAACAAGGGCCCTTCGCAGGGCCCTTTTTCATGCCCGTTTTTTTGTGTGGGGTCACAGTGGGGGCTTGCCCGCGAAGCTACCCGTACAAGCAATCATTCATTTCAGATCTGTTTCAAATAAATGACTGCCATGCGAAGCTGGCGACACCTGGGCAAAACAACTAAAGCTTTGAGTGAGCACTGAAAATTATTCAAACGCTCACGTTTCTTTTCTTGGCCCAATGGGCCTTTGCAACAGGGGGCCTTCGCCATGCTGACCCTGCTCAACCTGCTCTCGGCCGTGACGCTTCTGGTCTGGGGTACCCACATTGTGCGTACCGGCATCCTTCGGGTATTCGGCTCGAACTTGCGGCGCATCATCAGCCAGAACATGGACAAGCGCCCGCTGGCATTCATCGCCGGTATTCTGGTCACTGCCATGGTTCAAAGCAGTAACGCCACGGCCATGCTGGTCACCTCCTTCGTCGGCCAAGGCCTGATGGCCATGACCCCGGCCTTGGCGATCATGCTGGGTGCCGACGTGGGTACCGCGCTGATGGCCCGGGTGCTGACCTTCGACCTGTCCTGGCTGTCGCCGCTGCTGATCTTCCTTGGCGTGATTTTCTTCCTTTCGCGCAAGCAGACACGGGCCGGCCAACTGGGCCGGGTAGGCATCGGGCTTGGCCTGATCATCCTGGCACTTGAACTTATCGTGCAGGCAGCTGCACCGATCACCCATGCACAAGGCGTGAAAGTGCTGTTTGCCTCACTGACCGGCGACATCATGCTCGACGCTCTGGTCGGGGCAATGTTCGCCATGATTTCCTATTCCAGCCTGGCAGCCGTTCTGCTCACAGCAACACTGGCCGGCGCCGAACTGATCAGCTTGCCGGTAGCCATCGGGCTGGTGGTCGGCGCCAATATCGGCAGCGGGCTGCTGGCTTTCATCAGTACCAGCATGCAGAACGGCGCCGGGCGTCGGGTAGCCTTGGGCAGCCTGCTGTACAAGCTGATCGGCTTGGTGCTGATCATCCCTGTGCTGCACCCGCTGGTGGAATGGATGGACTCGTTGAGTTTCAGCCCTCAGGAGCTGGTCATCGGCTTTCACCTGCTCTACAACACGCTGCGCTGTCTGATCATGCTGCCGACGGTCAAACCGATGGGGCGAGTGTGCAACGTCCTCTTGCCGGAACGGGAAACCGGCAATGGCCAGATGCGTCCGCGCCACCTTGACGCCTCGGCCCTGGAAACGCCCAGCCTGGCCTTGGCCAACGCCGCGCGCGAGACTTTGCGCCTGGGGGACATCGTCGATAGCCTGCTCGAAGCCATGCTCGGAGCCCTGCGTGGCACCCAGGCCGCCTTGCCACAGCAAGTTCGCGCCTTGGGCGAGGACGCCGAAGCCCTGTACAGCGCAATCAAGCTGTACCTGGCGCAGATGTCACGGGAAGACCTCAGCGAACAGGACAACCGCCGCTGGGCCGAAATCATCGAACTGGCAATTAACCTCAAACTCGCCTGTGACCTGATCGAACGCATGTTGCGCAAGGTCCAGCAGCAAAAAACCAGCCAGCGCCGGGAATTCTCCCAGGTAGGCCTGGAAGAGCTGTCCGGCCTGCAGGAGCAATTGCTGGCCAACCTGCGCCTGGGCCTGTCGGTGTTCCTCAGTGCCGACCCGGAAAGCGCCCGCTTGCTGCTGCGGGAAAAACGTCGGTTCCGTGCCCAGGAACGGCGCCTCGCCCACGCCCATGTCAGCCGCCTGCAGCGCAAGATCGTGCAAAGTATCGAAACCAGTTCGCTACACTTGGAGCTGATCGCCGACATGAAGCGGTTGAACTCTTTGTTCTGTAGTAGTGCCTATGTGGTACTAGGCGGCTCGGACACCGGAGGGCTGATGCTCGACAGTGTGCCCGATGAAGCCCGCCAGCCCTGATTTCTCCTTGCTGAGGACCCTCGCTCGCCCATGCGTTGCCTGATGTTCGTTTGCCTGCTGATCTGCAGCCTGTCCTCGTTCGCCCTCGACCGCTCGCGGGTTGAAGGCTACCTGTTGCCTAATGGTCTGCAGGTCATCCTGAAAAACGGTTACGAACGTGACCATGTGGCGATTCGTCTGGTGGTCGGCGTGGGCCTGGATGATTTCGACTGCGAGCAGAAAGAGCTGCCACACCTGCTTGAGCACCTGTTGTTCAGTGGTATCGACGAAACAGGCGAAGGTGGGCTGGAAGAGCGCTTGCAAGCGCTTGGCGGCGAGTGGAACGCTTATACCAGCAGTGCCGACACCACCTTTGTCATCGAGGCCCCGGCGCGCAACCAGCGCAAGGTCCTGGACCTGCTGTTGGCAGTAATCCGCGATACCCGCATCGACGCCAAGGCCTTGGCCACCGCCAAGCGCATCATAGAGCGCGAGGATGGCGGCCACTATGGCCACCTGCAGCGCTGGCTCGACCGCCAGGACATCGGCCATCCCGCCAGCAGTCAACTGGCCACCGAGCTGGGTCTGAAATGCCCGGAGCGTTCCAACCTCGACGACATGACCTTGGCGCAAGTCCAGGCTTTGCGTGACCGCTGGTACGCGGCCAACAACATGACCCTGATCATGGTCGGCGGCCTCGACCGCCTGCTTCCGGCCTATCTGGAGCGGTCCTTTGGCGAGCTGCCCACTACTGAACCCGAAGAGCGCCGCAACCTAGAAAGCATCACCCGACAGGCCGAGCAGCGTCGCAACCTGACCCGCGGCTGGCTGGGCGATGGCGTCAAACTGCACTGGCTGTTCATCGAACCGGTGCTGGACAACGACCACCAAGCCACCCTCGACCTGCTGTCGCGCTACCTGGACTGGGCGCTGTACGACCAGCTGCGCCTGCGCAACGGGCTATCCTACGGCCCCTCCGTACAACGTGAGAGCTTTGGCGACACCGGCCTGCTCAGCCTCAATGCGGACCTTGAGCGCGATGACATCGACAAGGCAATCAAGGTGATGCAGGGCCTGTTCGACCACCTGCGCAAAGAAGGCCTGGACCCAGACACCTTCGCCCGCATCAAGGAAGCCAGCATCGGCAAGGAAAGCTGGAGCACCCAAGGCAACAGTGCCTTGGCCGACTACTACTGGGGGGCGCTGAACGACTACACCGACGGGCGCTTTGCCAACCCGGTGCGCAAGCTGCGCCAGGTCAGCCTGGAACAGGCCAACGAGGCGCTGAAGGATCTACTCAAGGAAGATGGCTATGTGCGCATCGAAAAGCCGTTGCTAGGCTATGACGAGCTTTACGGGCTGATGGCCTTGCTTGTAGGGCTGGTCCTGGCGGCGGGGCTGTTGCGCTGGCGGCGGCAAAGGCCTGAGCGGCCCAGTGGTGCTACACGGCAGCGGTGATTCGGCGGTATCCTTTTGCCAGTACCGGACCCTTCGCGGGCTTGCCCGCGAAGAGGCTGGCACAGCCACCTCACTTTTCTGTTGTAGCCCCCAATGCCCCAAATCCCCCAAATCGTTCAGCGCATCATCGAACTCCTCAAGCGCTACCCCGGCATCATCGCGCTCGGCGGTTTCCTCTCCGGCATCGGCAGTTTCATCCTGGTCGACCGCCAGGCTGGCCTGGCCAGCTGGGTCGCCGTGCTCATGCTGGTCAGCTGGGTCTGGCTGATGCTGGAGAACACCCTCACCGGGCTGTTCGCGCGCACGTTCAACCGCGAGATCCCTCAGCCGCTGTTGCGTTACGCAACGCAGATGATCCACCAGGAAACGCTGTTCTTCGTGCTGCCGTTCTTTTTCATCACCACCACCTGGAACAGCGGACAGCTTGTCTTCACAGGCCTGCTCGGCGCCGCCGGCCTGGTCTCGATCATCGACCCGCTGTACTACAAGTGGCTGGCACCGCGGCGCTGGCTGTTCCTGGCGCTGCATACCCTGACGTTGTTCGCCGCTCTGCTGACCGCTCTCCCGATCATCCTGCACCTGACCACCGCACAAAGCTTCAAGCTGGCCCTGATCGCGGCCATGGCCCTGTCTTTCCCCAGCCTGGCCAGCAGCTTCCCGGTCAACAATTGGCGCCGCGCGGTGGCACTGGTGCTGGTTACCCTGTCGGTCGGTGCCGGGGGCTGGCTGCTGCGCTCCTGGGTACCGCCGGCAACCCTGTGGATGACCGAGGTGGCAGTGAGTACTGAGGTACTGAACCGCCAACCGGGCGATTCGCTGGACGAAATTGCCGCCAGCCGCATCCGCAGCAGTGGCCTGTATGCCTACACCGCCATCAACGCTCCACGCGGCCTGAACGAGCGGATCTACCATGTGTGGCAGAAGGACGGCCAGGAGGTCGACCGCATTGCCCTGGACATCCACGGCGGACGTAAGGAAGGCTATCGGGCCTGGACCCACAAGCAGAACTTCCCGCCCAACCCGGTAGGCAAGTGGCAGGTGAGGGTGCTGACCGAGGATGGGCAAGTGATCGGCGTGCTGCGCTTCAAGGTGGTCAATGATGCACCAGCTGCTAGTTGACCCCTGCCTTGCGCAGCACAAGCAGGCCCAGGTCACTGTTGCCAAGCGTACATACAGCACATAATCACCAAACACCCCATGCCCCCTGCGCTATGATCAGGCCCTAAGCCTTAGCGCCGAGTCAATTGCATGGAGCCTATGACCACCCCCAGCGCCACCCTGGACACCCGCAGCCAACCGGCCTGCCTGCGGGTTACCGGCGACTGGACCCTGGCACACTACGCCAACCTCAAGCGCGAGAGCGAGCGCCTGCGCACGCAGTGCCCTGACGACACCATCGCCGACCTCAGCCAGCTGGGCCGCCTGGACACCGCCGGCGCTTCGCTGCTGGCCGAACTGCTAGGCTCCGAGCGCCTGTCGCGCTGCACCCTCGAGCTGCCTGAAGCCAGCCGGGCGCTGCTGAAGAATGTCTACTGCTCGGTCCAGGATTACTGCATCCCGGTCAAAGAGCCCGAGCGCAATGTACTGTTGCAGCTGCTGGAGCGTATCGGTTGCGCCGTCGGCACGCTCTGGCAGGACAGCATGCAATTGCTTGGTTTCGTCGGTGTGATTCTCGAAACCTTGCTGCGCCGCGCCTTCCAGCCACATCGCTGGCGCTTCACTCCTGTGGTGGCACACATTGAACAGACCGGGCTGGATGCCGCGCCCATCGTTGCGTTGCTGACATTCCTGGTGGGCGCCGTAGTCGCGTTCCTCGGTGCCACGGTGCTGGCCGACTTCGGCGCGACCATTTTCACCGTCGACCTGGTTGCGTTCTCGTTCCTGCGCGAGTTCGCCGTGCTGCTGACAGCCATTCTCATGGCCGGCCGCACTGCCAGCGCGTTCACCGCACAGATCGGCTCGATGAAGGCCAACGAAGAAATTGACGCCATCCGCACTCTGGGCCTCAACCCCATGGAGCTGCTGGTGGTGCCGCGGGTACTGGCCCTGTTGATTTCGCTGCCGTTACTCACCTTTGTCGCGATGATCTGCGGCATCGTTGGTGGTGCAGTAGTATGCGCCCTGACGCTGGACATTTCGCCGGCCATGTTCCTGTCACTGCTGCAAAGCGACATTGGCGTGCAGCACTTCCTGGTAGGCCTGGCCAAGGCACCGTTCTTCGCCTTCCTGATCGCTGCCATCGGCTGCCTGGAAGGCTTCAAGGTCAGCGGCAGCGCCGAGTCAGTGGGGGCACACACCACCTCGGCAGTGGTGCAGTCGATTTTTGTGGTCATCGTGCTGGATGCGGTGGCAGCGCTGTTCTTCATGGAGATGGGCTGGTGAGTGGCCAGGATTGCGTAATCGAAGCCCGCGGCATCTGCAACCGCTTCGGCCGCCAGGTGGTGCATGAAAACCTTGACCTTGACCTGTACCGCGGCGAAATCCTCGCCGTGGTAGGCGGCTCAGGCAGCGGCAAGTCGGTGCTTCTGCGCAGCATCATTGGCCTGCGCCGGCCCAATGAAGGGCAGATCAAGGTACTCGGCCAGGACCTGACCGGCCTGCGCGAAGAACAGCGTTCACTGGTCGAACGGCGCTTTGGCGTGTTGTTCCAGAAGGGCGCGCTGTTCTCTTCGCTGACGGTGACCGAAAACGTGGCTTTGCCGCTGATCGAGCACGCCGGGCTGTCGCGCAATGATGCCGAGCACCTGGCCGGGGTGAAACTGGCCCTTGCCGGGTTGCCGATCTCGGCTGCCGACAAGTACCCGGCCTCGTTGTCGGGGGGCATGATCAAGCGCGCAGCGCTGGCCCGCGCCTTGGCCCTGGACCCGGACATCCTTTTTCTCGACGAGCCCACGGCTGGCCTGGACCCGATCGGTGCTGCGGCATTTGACCAGTTGATCCTTACCCTGCGCGATGCTCTGGGCCTGTCGGTGTTCCTGATCACCCACGACCTCGACACCCTGTACACCATCACCGACCGCATCGCGGTGCTGTCGCAGAAGAAAGTCCTGGTGGCCGGCCCGCTGGCCGAGGTCGAGAAAACCAACGACACCTGGATCCAAGAATACTTTCACGGCCCACGCGGGCGTGCAGCCGAACAGGCTGCCACCCGTGCCGGGCAGGAGCGCTGAGCAATGGAAACCCGAGCCCATCACGTCCTCATCGGCCTGGTCACCGTTCTGGTGGTGGCCGGGGCCATGCTGTTCGGCCTGTGGCTGGCCAAGTCCAGTGTCGACGACGCCTTCAAGGATTACGAAGTAGTGTTCAACGAAGCCGTGTCTGGCCTTTCCCGTGGCAGCACGGTGCAGTACAACGGCATCAAGGTGGGCGACGTGTCCACCCTGCGCCTGGACCCGAAAGACCCGCGCCGGGTATTGGCACGGGTGCGTCTGAGCGCCGATACCCCGGTGAAGGAAGACACCCAGGCCAAACTGACCCTGGCCGGCGTCACCGGCAACTCGTTCATCCAGCTCAGCGGCGGCACCCCGCAAAGCCCCGAGCTTAAAGGCAAGGATGGCAAGCTGCCGGTGATCGTCGCTTCGCCATCGCCAATCTCGCGTCTGCTCAACGACAGCAGCGACCTGGTGACCAACATCAACATGCTGCTACACAACGCCAACCAGATGTTCTCCGAGGACAACATAGGCCACCTCAGCAACACGCTGGCCAACCTCGACAAGACCACCGGCGCCTTTGCCGGCCAGCACGGCAGCATCGCCGAGGCCATCGAGCAGCTGGTGCAGGTTGGCAAGCAGGCCAGTGCCACCCTGGCCGAAACCCAGGCGCTGATGCGAAATGCCAACGGCCTGCTGGGTAGCGAAGGCAAACAGGCGATCGGCAGCGCCGAACAGGCCATGCAGTCACTGGCCCAAAGCACGGCAACCATCAATAACCTGCTCAAGAACAACAGCGAGGCTATCGGTGACGGCGCCCAGAGCCTGAACCAACTCGCCCCAGCCATTCGCGAACTGCGCGAAACCCTTAACGCACTCAAAGGCATTTCCCGGCAACTGGAAGCCGATCCAAGCGGCTACCTGCTGGGCCGCGACAATAACAAGGAGTTCCAGCCATGAATCCGTTACGCCTGCTGACCCTTGTGGTTGCGCTGAGCCTGGCCAGCGCCTGCTCGATCCTGCCGAAAAGTGAACCTGTGGACCTTTATCGCCTGCCGGTGAATCAACCCAGCCGCACGGCACCGGCGCTGGACTGGTCATTGCGCCTGAACAAGCCGCTGGCCAGTGAAGTGTTGGCCGGGCCAAGGATTGCCGTGATTCCCCAAGGCAATGTGGTGAGCAGCTACAAGGGCGCGCGCTGGAGCGATGCGGCCCCGGTGCTGCTGCGCAACCGCTTGCTCGATGGGTTCCAGCGAGAGGGCCAGGTACAGCGCCTCAGCGCCGACGACAGCAACCTGCAGGCTGACTACGAGTTGGCCGGCGAGCTGCTGGCATTTCAGAGTGAATACCGCACAGATGGGGTTGTGGAGGTGGTGATCCGCTATGACGCTCGCTTGGTCCAGGGCCGCAACCAACGTATCCTGGCTAGCAAGCGCTTCGAAATCCGCCAACCGCTGAACGACAAACAGGTATCAGCAGTGGTCGCAGGCTTCGGCCAGGCCAGCGACCAGCTGGTGGGGCAAGTCGTAAACTGGACCATCACCCAGGCCAATCAGGCACAGCTGAAGGTTCAGGCAAAGAACCAATAGCAGACAAAGATCGCCGCGATCACGCCGGACAACTCAGCCAGCAGCGCGCATCCCACCGCATGGCGCACGCGCTGGATTCCCACGGCACCAAAGTACACCGCCAACACATAGAAGGTGGTTTCGGTACTGCCCTGGATAGTCGCCGCCAGCAGCGCCGGAAAACTGTCCACGCCGTGGGTCTGCATGGTCTCGATCAGCATCGCCCGTGCAGCGCTGCCAGAGAGCGGTTTGACCAGCGCCGTCGGCAAGCCTTCGACGAAGCGTGTATCCATGCCCATCCAGTTCACCGCATGGCGAATGCCTTCCAAGGCCAGCTCGAGGGCGCCTGACGCACGCAGTACACCCACCGCCACCAACATCGCCACCAGGTAAGGCAGCAGGTTCTTGGCCACATCAAAGCCTTCCTTGGCGCCTTCGACAAAGGCTTCATAGACCTGCACGCGTCTCAGGGCGCCGATCACCAGGAACAACGTGATCACGCCAAACAACGTGAGGTTGCCCAGGACTGACGACAGACTTGCCAGCGCAGCCGCCGACAACGAGCCAAGAAAAGCCATGAAACCACCCAGCAGCAAAGCGCCGGGAATAAAGTAGGCGAGCACGACCGGATCCCACAGGCGTAAGCGCTGCATCACCGCCACTGACAGCAGGCCAACCAAGGTCGAGACGCTGGTAGCCAGCAAGATTGGCAGGAACACCATGGCCGGGTCTGCCGCACCTTGCTGGGCCCGATACATGAAGATGGTCACCGGCAGCAGGGTCAGCGACGAGGCGTTGAGCACAAGGAACAGAATCTGCGCATTGCTTGCCGTAGTGCTGCTGGGGTTCAGCTCCTGCAGCGCCCGCATGGCCTTCAGGCCAATCGGCGTGGCGGCATTGTCCAGGCCCAGGCCGTTGGCGGCGAAGTTCATGGTGATCAGGCCCAGGGCCGGGTGGCCAGGCGGCACCTCCGGCATCAAACGAGCGAACAGCGGGCCCAAAACCTTGGCCAGCCATTCGACGATGCCGGCTTTTTCGGCGATTTTGAGAAAGCCCAGCCATAGGGTCAGCGTGCCGAACAGCAACACCATTACCTCGACCGACAGCTTGGCCATGGCGAAGATGCTTTCGACCATTGCCGCGAAGATGCCAGCGTTGCCACCTACCAGCCATTGGGCCAGGGCGGACACCGCCGCCACCAGGAAAAAGCCGAGCCAAAGGCCGTTGAGCATCCGTATGTTCCCCCTCAAAAGTGCCCGAATAATAGCGTATCGCAGCCTGTGACTGGCGATCGCGAGCCTTTGCAGGTGCGGCTCAAAATCTCGCAGATAACAAAAAGCCCCGACAGGTCGGGGCTCTTGGTCAAACAGCCATCAGGCTCAGCGCTTGGCGGTTTCGCCAACCACTACAGCTTCCCGCTTCTCGGCCATCAGCGAGGCATAGTACTTCTCGCCCTTGACCGCGTCGTACATGCCTTCCCAGCGAGCAATGACCAACGCAGCCAAGGCGTTGCCCACAACGTTCAGCGCAGTCCGGGCCATGTCCATGATGCGGTCCACACCGGCGATGAAGGCCAGGCCTTCCAGCGGGATGCCCACGCTGCCCAGGGTGGCCAGCAGTACCACGAACGATACGCCCGGCACACCAGCGATACCTTTGGAGGTGACCATCAGGGTCAGTACCAACAGGAGTTGCTGGCTCCACGACAGGTCGATACCGTACAGCTGAGCAATGAAGATCGCCGCGATGCTCTGGTACAGGGTCGAACCGTCGAGGTTGAACGAGTAGCCGGTCGGAACCACGAACGAGCAGATCGACTTTGGCGCACCGTACTTCTCCATCTTCTCGATCACCCGCGGCAGCACGGTTTCCGAACTGGAGGTGGAGTAGGCCAGGATCAGCTCATCTTTCATGATGCGCATGATCTTGATCACCGAGAAGCCGAACACGCGGGCCACCAGGCCCAGCACCATGAAGGCGAAGAAGGCGATCGCGAAGTACACCAGCAGCACCAGCTTGGCCAGCGGCAGCAGCGAGCTGAAACCGAAGTTGGCCACGGTCACGGCAATCAGGGCGAACACGCCGATCGGGGCGTAGTTCATGATCATGTGAGTGACCTTGAACATGGTTTCCGAGACGGCCTGGAAGGTACGAACCAGCGGGTCACGCAGCTCTGCCTGCAGGCTCGACAGGCCCAGACCGAACATCACCGAGAAGAAGATGATCGGCAGCATTTCGCCACGCATCAGCGCTGCGAAGATGTTCGACGGGATCAGGTTCAGCAGGGTTTCGATGAACGCGTGCTCATGCTGCACTTCGGCCGCTGTCGCCTGGTACTTGGAGATGTCCACAGTGCCCAGAGTGCTCATGTCGATGCCGGCGCCCGGATGGAACAGGTTGGCCAGCACCAGGCCTACGACGATGGCGATCGTGGTCACTACTTCGAAGTAGATGATGGTCTTCAGGCCGATGCTGCCCAGTTTCTTCGCGTCGCCAACACCGGCGATACCCACGATCAGCGACGAAATCACGATCGGGACAACGATCATCTTGATCAGGCGGATGAAGATGTCACCAGCGGGCTGAAGGACATTGCTGATCCACCATGCCTTTTCTGCACTGAAATGATTCAGTAGAGCGCCGATTGCAACACCCAGGACCAGACCGATGACGATCTGCCAGGCGAGGCTCAGTTTTGCCTTCTTCATGTCTTTACCCTTTGTTTTAGTGGTCATGGCACCTGGCGGAAACGCGCGTAACAGAGCCATAGGCAAGGTCACGGGCAGTAAGGGCTTCCGTAAGGCGACGTCATGTAAGGACACCGCAGGCGAGCGACAAGGCGCTCTGGCCAGCGAAAAAGGCGGCAACTATTGCGACGGCAAGGGGCGAAAGCTAATGCCGGAAACGCATAACCCATGCCGTTTATGCATACCATTTTCGACCTAGCCGGCAGCTTCGCAAGTGCTTGATTTATAACATTCGGAATCCCGAACAAGACCAAACCGCCATATTTCGGCAGATTTGGCAGTACAGATTAGGTATGAAAGATGGCCTGTTCGACAATCCGAATGGCGGAAATGCCACTTGTAGGCGCACCGAGATAGTCGAAAAAAATTTGATGTACGGTCGAGACAAAATGTGTCTCAAGGGAAAAAACGCGCAAGGGAAGCGACGTTTCGTACAGGCTCCTCGGAAGTCAGGTCTCGCAAGGTATCCCTGTGACACCGCCGACCTGAGACTTCCGATTTCGCCTTTCCTGACCCGGCCCATTACTGGAGGCACTCCCTGTACCCCTAGGCCACTCCGATCCTGTAACAACCAGAACAGCCCGGCCCCTTGGTCATGTGCTACCCCTCCTCGGGGCGGCGCATCATAGAAGGCTGAACTATAGAAAGCTTCAGCTTCTATTACGTGACAGTGAGTGACCTTTCATCCGTACCGGCAACAAATGCTCAGTACCAGTTCGGGTCACGCTTGAGCTGCTCCTGCAGCATTGCCTTCATGCCGTCGTCGGGTTCGCCCAGCCAGCGATACTGCGCGTGACGGGTGGGCGACTTGTCGCTCGGCAAACCTTCGGGTACCTCCACCAGCATCCCGTAGGCATCATCCTTGTCCCAACTGAACGCCACGATCAGCCGCTTGTAGGTGCAATTGTCCTGTTTTTCGCACAACGGGCCGACCAGGTACTTGTCGCCGTCTTCAGTAACGGCAGACATCTGCTGCTGGGCACTGCCGGTCAGGTTGACCACCCAATCGGGTAGGCGTTCCTCGCCTTCAATGGTGTCCTGCCAGGTTTCCCGGTACTCCGGGTCCGAGCCGAGTAGCTGGTCGACCCGAACCTGGCCGTCATTTGCCGCCATGGCTGCCGCGCTACCGCCCAGCAGCAGGGCGGCGACCACGGCTGAACGAAGCTTCCTGCCCATCTTCAACCTCGCCCGCGTCCAAAGAAGAAGGAGGCTACAAACAACACCAGGAAGACAATGAACAGGATCTTGGCGATACCTGTAGCAGCGCCCGCGATACCACCGAAGCCCAGTACGGCGGCGACAATGGCGATGATGAGGAAAGTGATAGCCCAACTCAGCATGGTAGTTCTCCTTTCTTTTTGCGGAATCGATCCGGCCGTCAGGTCAAAAAACCCAGCGTTCCTGAGGAACAACTTTTTCCACAGTGGCCGGTGAGGCAATGGCCTGGCCAGCTGGCTGCCAGTCAGCGGCCTTGACCAAGGTGTTGGCACGAGTTGCCTGAATCTGCGTCAACAGGGCAGTTTGAGCTGCCACCTGCTCAGCCAGACGCGCCGTCTGCAAGCTGTAATAGAAGAGGCCAGCGGCCAAGGTCAGCAGCATCGCCATGCCGAGGGTCAGCACCTGGCGCAAAGGCAGTGCGGCGCTCTGCGAGCGGGCGACGGGTTGGCGATTCATGCTGGCTCCTCCTGCTGTAATTTTTGTTCAAACCTGAACAGGTAATTGCAGCCTGCATGCCAGCCTTTTGATTTTGATAAAAACCTTATAAATCAACTAGTTATGCAATTAACAGTTACACCACGAGGACGTATCCTGCACGATGACGCCTGTGGGGTCGTGCGAATTGCACGATCAGCCTTCGACCTTGGTGGCCACCTTCAGCAGGTCAGCATCCACGCCACGTACGCCGATGATCTGCCGGGCGATCTCAACAGCGATGGTTTTCTGCTCCGCGCTAACCACCTCGCCCGAGAGCCGCACCATGCCTGCTTCGCTGACCACCCTCAGGTTCAGGCCATCAAGGTTGCGACTGAAGCGATAGCTGCTCTGGACCTTGTCGACGATCCAGCTGTCGCTTGGTTGCGGCCCGGTTGGCGCGCCCACTGGTGTTTCCCGCGCCTTGGCCATGGCGGCGGTATCGAGGCTGACCAGGTTGTTGACCAGATACACGCCGTCGGTGGTTCGCGCTATCACACCCGCCAGCTCCTTGGCTTCGGCACTGTCGACCTTGCCACGCAACGTCACCACACCCTCACTGCTTTGTACTTCTATTGGTGCCTTTTCGGTGGTACGGCTCCACAACAGCCGTGCACGCACCACAGCAGACAGGGTCACGTCTTCCAGGCGCTGAGCGTAGGCACGCAGCTCCAGCGGACGCTCCACCAGTTGGGTATTGAGCTGTAGCAGGTTCTCCACCTGTTCGATGCCCCGGGTAGCACGGGCCACATCCTCGGCCAACTGCCGCTCGACCTCGTTCTCCACCTCACCGGAAAGCCGCGCCTGCTTGCCGTTCACTTCAACCTTGATACGAAACGGGTCGAGCATCCGGTTCAGTGACAAAGCGGTCTGCAGGGCGCCTTCCAGGCGCGCGTCCTGCACAGGGTCGGCGAATGCTGGGGTAAATATTGGCAACAGGGTGACGGCCAAAACGGCTGTACGCAGGGAAAAGGGCATGACAGTGCCTCCTTCGTGGGCAAAATCTGAAAATCATCGCAACCAATGTGCCAGCGTGTGCCTCTAAGCAAATCATTGAAGAATCGCGGCTCGTGGGCATCGTTTGGCCATTGGCTAGCATGCAAAGGACAGAATCCTTCAGAATTGACCATGCAACTTGCCCGATTTTTCCCACACTAAATAAAGATCTATCCTAAGGAGCACAGGAAATGGAATCAGCCCAGGACAACCAAGGCCGCATTCTGCTGGTGGATGACGAGTCCGCAATCCTGCGCACCTTCCGCTACTGCCTGGAAGACGAGGGCTACAGCGTGGCCACGGCCAATAGTGCCGCCCAGGCAGAGAGCCTGCTGCAACGCCAGGTGTTCGACCTGTGCTTCCTCGATTTGCGCCTGGGTGAAGACAACGGCCTCGACGTGCTGGCGCAAATGCGTATCCAGGCCCCGTGGATGCGGGTGGTGATCGTCACTGCGCACTCGGCGATCGACACCGCAGTAGACGCCATCCAGGCCGGCGCTGCCGACTACCTTGTCAAACCGTGCAGCCCCGACCAGTTACGCCTGGCCACCGCCAAGCAACTGGAGGTGCGCCAGCTTTCTGCGCGCCTGGAAGCTCTGGAAGGTGAAGTACGCAAACCCAAGGACGGCCTCGATTCCCATAGCCCGGCCATGATGGCGGTGCTTGAAACTGCCCGCCAAGTCGCCATCACCGACGCCAACATCCTCATCCTTGGCGAATCGGGTACCGGCAAGGGCGAGCTGGCACGGGCCATCCATGGCTGGAGCAAACGTGCACGCAAAGCCTGTGTGACCATCAACTGCCCATCGCTTAACGCCGAGTTGATGGAAAGCGAGCTATTCGGCCATACCCGCGGCGCCTTCACCGGCGCCAGCGAAAGTACCCTGGGGCGGGTCAGCCAGGCTGACGGGGGCACGCTATTCCTCGACGAGATCGGCGATTTCCCGCTGACCTTGCAACCCAAACTGCTGCGTTTCATCCAGGACAAGGAATACGAACGCGTCGGTGACCCGGTTACCCGACGTGCCGATGTGCGTATCCTGGCTGCCACCAACCTCAACCTCGAAGAGATGGTGCGCGAAAGCCGCTTCCGCGAAGACCTGCTGTATCGCTTGAACGTGATTACCCTGCACCTGCCCCCCCTGCGCGAGCGCAGTGAAGACATCCTCATCCTGGCCGACCGCTTCCTCGCCCGTTTCGTCAAGGAATACTCCCGCCCCGCTCGTGGTTTCAGTGATGAGGCGCGCGCCGCCCTGCTCAATTACCGCTGGCCCGGCAACATTCGCGAACTGCGCAACGTAGTAGAACGGGCCAGCATCATCTGCCCGCAGGAGCGCGTGGAAATCAGCCACCTGGGCATGGGTGAACAACCCGCCAGCAATGCCCCACGCGTAGGTGCCGCGCTTAGCCTGGATGAGCTGGAACGTGCCCATATCGGTGCCGTACTGGCCGCCAGCGATACCCTCGATCAAGCCGCCAAGACCTTGGGCATCGATGCTTCTACCCTGTACCGCAAGCGCAAGCAGTACAACCTATGAAATGGCCGCCCATGAAGCTGCGCACGCGGCTTTTCCTTAGCATCTCGGCGCTCATCACTGTGGCGTTGCTAGGGCTGCTGCTGGGCCTGGTCAGCATGCTGCAGATGGCTACAGTGCAACAGCAGCTGGTGCGCGATACCACCCATGCCCTGGAAGTGGGGCTGAAGTTGCGCCAGAACCTGGGCGAACAGCTGATGCTCATTCTCGATGAGAACACCGCTCCGGAAAGCCTGCGGCTGCTGCAGGACAATTTCCAGGACCTGCTCAACCAAGGGCTGGAGCAAGGCGGTGAGCGCACCGGTTTCAGCAAAGCCAGCAGCAATTACCAGTCCTTCCTCCAGACCTATCGCGACAGCGCCACACCCGCTCGTAGCATGGGTGTCGATCAGCCGCTTGGAGCTGCGTTCAATCAGGTGCGCACCGACCTGATCGATTCCCATAAGCAAGCATTGGACCTGATTACCCGCAGCGAGGAACGCACCCGTGACCGCGCCTTGCTGGTCAGTGGTGTACTCGGCCTGATGGGGCTGGTGGTATTGGTACTGGGCTTTATCACCGCGCACAACATCGCCCGGCGTTTCGGCCAACCGATCGAAGCCTTGGCCAAGGCAGCCGACCAATTGGGCAAGGGCAATTTCGACGTTACCTTGCCGGTCACCCAGGCCGCCGAGCTTAACCAGCTGACCCGCCGTTTTGGTCTGATGGCCGATGCCTTGCGCAAGCACCAGGCCACCAACGTTGACGAACTGTTGGCCGGCCAGCAGCGTTTACAAGCCGTGCTCGACAGCATCGACGACGGCCTGCTGATCATCGACCGCCAGGGCCGCCTCGAGCACCTCAACCCGGTGGCACAGCGTCAGCTGGGCTGGAACGACAGCCGCGTGGGCAGCAGCCTGGTCGAAGCCTTGCAGCGACCCGAGCTTGAGCAACAACTGCGCCAGGTTCTGCGCGGGGGCAGCCTCGACCGCCCACCGGACGACCTGAACATGGAGGTCGATGAAGAATCACGCCTGCTCACCTACAGCCTGACCCCCGTCAGCCACCCGCAGGGGCCAATCCTCGGCGCGGTGATGGTACTGCACGATGTGACCGAGCAAAGGGCCTTCGAGCGGGTGCGCAGCGAATTCGTGCTGCGCGCCTCCCACGAACTGCGCACCCCGGTGACCGGCATGCACATGGCCTTCGGCCTGCTGCGCGAGCGGGTCAAGTTCCCGCCCGAGGCCCGCGAGTACGACCTGCTGGAAACCATCGGCGAAGAAATGCAGCGCCTGACCCAACTGATCAATGACCTGCTCAACTTCTCCCGTTATCAAAGCGGGTTGCAAAAGCTCGAGCTGGCCCCCTGTGCCATCGACGAACTGCTGGAGCAGGCGCAATTGCGCTTTGCCGAACAGGCTGCGAACAAGCAGATCGAACTGATCAAGGAACTGGACCCGCCGCTACCGCGTATCCAGGCCGACGTCGCCCAACTGGACCGCGTGCTGGACAACCTGCTGCACAACGCCATCCGCCACACTGCCAACGGCGGGCGCATACGCCTGCATGCCCGACGCCATGCGGAACGGGTGATCATCAGCGTCGAGGACAACGGCGAGGGCATTTCCTATGGGCAGCAAGGGCGCATCTTCGAGCCCTTCGTGCAGGTAGGTCGCAAGAAAGGCGGCGCTGGGCTGGGCCTGGCGCTGTGCAAGGAGATTGTGCAGTTGCACGGAGGGCGCATGGGCGTGTTTTCCCGGCCAGGGCAGGGGACCCAATTCTACATGGCGTTGCCGGTCTGACTGCTTTACCGCACCTACACCCGCCGCGGCAGGTGTCCGCGAGTCACCAACTCGGCAAACTGCCGGGCGTTCAGCGGCCGGGCAAACAGCCAGCCCTGGCCATAATTGACCCCCTCGCTGTTCAGCAGCACGGCCTGGTCCTCGAACTCGATACCTTCGGCAATTACCCGCAGGTGCAAGTCATGGGCCATGCGGATGATATGCGGGGCCACGCCACTACTGGCGGCATCGTGGCCCAGAGCGTCGATGAATGCCTTGTCGATCTTCAGGCAGTCCACTGGAAGGGTTTGCAGGTAGGCCAGGCTGCAATAACCGGTACCAAAATCGTCGATCAGCACCTGGTGCCCCACGGCGCGTAGCGCCTGCAGGTTGTCACGGGCGACCACCACGTCAATCAGGCCGCGCTCGGTCACCTCGAAGGCAATCTGGCTGGGCGCCACTCGATGCAAGGCCAACAAGCGCGCCGCCACCCGGCCAATACGGGGCACCATCACATCGCAGGCCGCCAGGTTTATCGAGATGTATAGCTTGGGGTGCGAACGCAGTAGCTGCCCTAGCTGTTCAAGCACACGCTGCAGGACAAAGTCGGTGATCTGGCGGATCTGCCCGGTATTTTCCGCCAGCGGGATGAACAGGTCCGGGCTGGTCAGGGTACCGTCCGGGCGGCGCCAGCGAACCAAGGCCTCGGCGCCCACACAGCGCCGGCTGTCGAGCTCGATGATTGGCTGGTAGAGCACCTGCAGCTCTCCACGACGCAAGGCATTCTGCAACTCTGAGCTCATCGACCGCCGTTGCAGAATCAACTGGAGTACCAACCAACCGATGCAGCAGGCCGCCAGCACGCTGCCGGGGAACAGCAACCAGAGCATGCCGTTCATCCTCAGCGGCAGACTGGCCCTCGGGGCAATCAGCACCAACTGGTAATCCGGCGACTTGGTCGGCATTCGGTAGATCAGCCGGTCACTGAGTTCCAGCAGCGACTTTTGGCTGGTCGACCAGGCCGAGGGCGGCGGCCATACCTGTGGCGGGCCGAGCACCGGAATGGCCCGGGCACCGTTGTCCAGCACCACGACCAGGCTGCCGCCCGGGGGCAGGTCCACCACATCGGTCAAATGCCCACGGGAGGTGGAAACCAGAAACTTGCCCCGACCCAGCATCAGTGCTGCCAGGTTCTCGTTCGGCTCGGTGGTGGTGTTAAGCCAGTAGCTGTAAGTCGGCCCCTGGATATCCGGCGCCCGCAAGGGAACGAACGCTCGCTCATCACCGCGGTTGGAGCAGGCAACATCACCATCCACATAAGCAGCTTCATAGATGAACCGCGAGTTCAGGCCAACCTGTTGCAAGGCTGCCAGCATTGCCGGGCTGCAGCCACGCAGGGGTTGGGCCTGCAGCAGATCGACCCCTTCGCGTAACTGGCCGAACACCTGTTCGAGCCGCTCCAGAAAACGCTCGCCCTGAGCATTCATTTGTTCGCTTTCGCTTTGTTTCATTTGTTGCAGGGCAATGCCGATGCTGGCAGAGAGCAACACCGCGGCGCTGGCCAGCGCTGCCAAAGTGGCCAGCATCCAGGGACGGTAAAAAATTTGGCGCAGCAAGGCGATGAAGGCTGACATCAATGGCATCCAGTTGATAACCAAGGTATAGCAACTGAATCAAGAATCACCTTCACCGTTTGGCGCTTCGCTGCAATCCTCCTACGCTCTTTTTAGAGGCAGCCTCGTGGCCGTGATGAGACCATTAACGTTGGTACGACTGCGTCGACCAAACCCGACTCTTCGCAGCGCAAGGCCGCTGCAACAAATACCCCGCCCGCCGTGTCTCAACGCATGCGGTTAAGTACCTGCAGCATCGCTGCTGTCTGCGCATCCGGCATGCCGTCGAAACGCTGCGGGCGGAAGCGCATCTGGAACGCGGCGATTACATGGCGTGTGGCTACATCCAGCACACCGGTCTGATCGATCTGATAGCCAAACCGTGCCAGCTCCTGCTGGTACCAGCCAACGCTTGGCGGGTTGACGCTGAAGTAGGCCTGCTGCCGTGCCACGGCGTTGGCATCCGGCCAGACACCCAGCCCGGCATCGGCCAAGCGCTTCCACGGAAACAAGGGTCCCGGGTCCAGCTTGCGCAACGGGGCGATGTCACTGTGGCCGATGATATGGCGTGGTTCGATGTTGTTGCGTTTGACAATGTCCTTGAGCAGCGCGATCAACGACTGGATCTGCGCCTCGCTGTAAGGGTGCCAGACCCGGCCGTTCGGGGTGTCGGTGAAGCCCGGATTGACGATCTCGATACCAATGGACGAGGAGTTCAGCCAGGTGCGCCCCTGCCACTGGCTATCACCGGCATGCCAGGCACGACGGTTTTCATCCACCAGTTGATACACCTTGGCCGGACCATCGCCGATCAGGTAATGGCTGCTGACCTCACCATGGGTAAGCAGCGCCAGGGAGCGCTCCAGCGAAGCATTGGTGTAATGCAGGACAATGAACTGGATGCGGTTGTCCTGATTGACCGAAGGGTGGCTGCGGTCGATGCGCAGGCCTGTCGAGCAACCGGCGACAGACAACAGCAAAAAGGAAATCAGGGTTTTCTTAAGCGTGGAAAGCACGTCAGTGGCCTCAGCGTACGAGTGCTACAGTATAACGTGCTCGCCTGCGCTGTGCCTGCCGAGGCGACGGCGGCTGGCTAGCCCTGCTCAACGCGATTTCGCCCCTGCTCCTTTGCCCGGTACAGCGCTGCATCGGCTCGTTTGAGCACCTGGTCGCTGCGCTCGCCAGAGTGGAATGCGCCCAAGCCGATGGAGGTGGTGATCACCACCCGCTCACCCTTGAAGTGGAATGGGCAGGCTTCGACTGTGGCGCGCAACACCTCGGCCATTTGCGCGGCGACTGCCGGCGTGGTCTGCGGCAGCAGCAAGACGAATTCCTCGCCGCCAAACCGGGCGATAAAATCACGGGCCCGAAGACGCTTGCGCAACTGGTCGGCAACGATCTTGAGGACCTTGTCCCCAGCCAGATGCCCATAGTTGTCGTTAATGCGCTTGAAATGGTCCAGGTCAAGAATCGCCATCGCCAGATGGCCACCGTTTTCCTTCCATTCGAGCATTTCGCGTTCGACTCGCTCGCTCCAGGCCGCACGGTTGGGCAGGCCGGTGAGCGGGTCCAGCAGAGCTTTCTGGCGCTGCTCCTCCAGGTGCTCGCGATAACCAAGTGCTTCATGCTCCATGCTCGCCACCCGCTCCGACAAGCCTTGCAGTCGATCGGCCAGTTCCTGCTCGCGGCGATCACGCTCGTGCTTGTGCTCGTCCATGGTCACCAGCAAGCCTTCCAGGCGGTTTTCCAGAATGTGCTTGAGGCTGTCTACATCGGCGGCACCTTGCACGCTGCTCTGCAGGCCGTCGACGTGTTCACGCAGTTGACTATCCAGTTCGCGGGCAGCGGTGCTGTTGTCAGCATGGCCGGCGCTGGCCTCGTGCAGATGACTCTGGAAACCTTCCAGGCGTTCATTGAGCTGCTGCAGGTAAGTTTCGAATTCGTGCTGGCCGCTGTCGGTGATCGCCAACATGAGTACTGCCAAGTCATCCAGCACCGGAATCAGCTCATACCAGTTCAATCCGCGGGCAACCCGCTCGCGCATTTCCAGCGCCTGAGCCTTGTGTCGCTCGGGCAGACTGAGGTCATCGAGCAGACCGATCAGGGTCTGCTCAATGTGCGCGGCAACCTGGCTGTAAGGCGGCTCCACTGCGTAGGGCAGTGCATAGGGACCGTCTTCACCAAGGATTTCTTCAAGGGCTTGTAATGGTTCTGCGTCAGCCAACGGCTCGCTGACGGCAACTGCAACCTCTGGCAGTGGCACTTTATGCTGTGGCAACGGGACTGGCGGCATTTCCGCCGTTTCGATCAGAGCCGGGCCAAGCGCCTCCAGCTCAAGCTCGGGCGCTTCGGCCACCTCGACAGTCGGAGCAGCAGGGGCCGCCAGCGGTTGTAGCGCATCGACGTCATCGGGCTGCGAGGGCTCGGTACTGCCGGCTGCCAAGGGCACAACCTCTTCAACTGGCAACGCCACCGGCGCAAGCTCTGGTCCTGCCTGTACATCTTCCTCGCGGCTTCCAAACAACCGCTGCAGAAAACCCGGTCGGGCTTCTTCACCCGTCTTGCCAAGGGCCGACAGCGCGCGCCCCTGCAGGCCACTCAACTCGCCCAACAGTGGCGGCAGCTCGCGTGACTGGGCAACCCCACCGTCGAGTTTCTTCGCCAGTTTTTTCAATGACCGCGAGATATCACTGGGTAGCGGGAGGCCTTGCAGTTGGCCAACCAGTGCGGTCAGCGCATCGCTGACCTGGTTCATGCGGGCTTCGCGACGCTGTTCGGAATCCAGTACCGCTTTCTCAAGGCGCGGAATCAAGCCGGCGAGGCCGGCGTCCATGTTGCTGCTGCGAATGACGTCGCGCATTTCCTTCATGCACTCGTCTACCACCTTGTCACTGCCTTCAGCAGCCAGGGTGCTGCGCACCAGACCTCGACGCAGCAGGTCAAGGCGGGCGTCCCAACGACGCTCGAGCTTTTCTTGCTGCTCGATGCTTTTAAGGTATTTTTCTTTCCAGCGCTCAGCGTCTTCAGTCATGCCCGGGTCCGCAAACGGTGATGGCAATTAGCTCAAAACCGGCAGCGTATCCACAGTCAATGCATCAGGCAATCGAATCTCGACTGCAACGGGAAGGTGGTCCGAAATTGGCTGCGCCAGCACCTCGACACGTTCCAGTGTGAGGCTTGAGCTGAGCAGAATATGATCAAGGCAACGCTGCGGTCGCCAGCTGGGGAAAGTGGCCTCGACTTGCGGGGCGACCAGGCCCAGGTCGCGCAGCGGCGAGTGCTCGAGCAGGTCAGTGGCGTGGGTGTTCATGTCGCCCATCAGCACCTGGTGACGGTAACCGCCAATCAGCTCGCGGATATACCCCAGCTGCAGGGCGCGGGTCTTGGCCCCCAATGCCAGGTGCATCATCACCACTATCAACGCATCGTCACCTTCGCCAAACCGGACCAGGATCGCACCACGCCCGGCCGGGCCAGGCAACGGATGGTCTTCGAGCAGTTGAGGCTTCAGGCGGCTGAGCACACCGTTGCTGTGCTGGGCAAAACGCCCAAGGTTGCGGTTGAGCTGCTGGTACCAATAGGGGAAGGCCCCCAAGTGGGCCAGGTGTTCGACCTGGTTGACGTAACCCGAGCGCAGGCTGCCACCATCGGCTTCCTGCAGGGCCACCAGGTCGAAGTCGCCCAGCAGCCTGCCGATTTTCTGCAGGTTGCCGGCACGCCCGTTATGCGGCAGCAGGTGCTGCCAGCTACGCGTCAGGTAATGGCGGTAGCGCTCGGTGCTTATGCCCACCTGGATGTTGAAACTGAGCAACCGCAGGCGGCCATCCTCGGGCAGGCCCGGGGCCTGCAGGTGATGCTCGTTGACCTGCGGCTCGTGCAGGCTAATGCCACGCGTAGCTCTGAAGCGGGGCATGGATGGCGCCGCCTACTTGGCGGCGCGCTCCTTGTCGATCAGCTGGTCGGCGACATTCAGCACGCCTTCCGGTCCGCCGGCAGTACCCAGGTCGAAGCGGTACTTGCCGTTGACGACCATACTCGGTACGCCGGTGATTTCATACTTCTTCGCCAGTTCCTTGGCCTGTTTGACCTGGCCTTTGATGGCGAACGAGTCGAAGGTAGCGAGGAACTTGTCCTTGTCAACGCCTTGAGTGGCGAGGAAGTCGGCCATGTCGTTCTTGTCGGTCAGGCGCTTGTGCTGGTTCTGAATGGCATCGAACACCGCCGCGTGCACCTTGTGCTCGACGCCCATGGCTTCGAGGGTCAGGAACATCTGGCCGTGCGCATCCCACGGGCCACCGAACATGGCAGGTACGCGCTTGAAGTTGACGTCCTTGGGCAGCTTTTCAGCCCAAGGGTTGATGGTCGGCTCGAAGTGGTAGCAGTGTGGGCAGCCGTACCAGAACAGCTCGACGACTTCGATCTTGCCAGGTACGGAAACCGGAACAGGGTTGCTCAGCTCGATGTATTCCTTGCCAGCAACAGGCTCGGCGGCCTGAACGGCAGTCATACCGAATACGCTGGCGGCGACCAGCGCAGCGCTGAGAATCAGTTTACGCATGCTTTACTCCTGAGCAGTCATGAGTCGCCACGACGCGACCTGCACTGAGACAGGCCGGGAAGGGCTCGAGTTCTGTAGTGTAACGGCTGCGGACGGAAAAAAGGGCAGCCCGGCCGCCCTTTCATCATTGGCCTACAACATTAACCGAAAGTTAATGCAGGCCCTGGATGTAGCTGGCCAACGCTTCGATATCATGGTTGCTCAGCTTGCCAGCGATAGTGCGCATGGTCATGGCATCGCCATCGTTGGTGCGGTTGCCTTCGCGGAAGTCAGTGAGCTGCTTGGCCACGTACTGCGAGTGCTGCCCGCCCAGGTGCGGGAAGCCAGCCAGGGCGATGCCCGCGCCGTTAGGCGAGTGGCAGCCAGTGCACGCTGGCATGCCCTTTTCCAGGTCGCCGCCGTTGAACAGCGCACGGCCGCGCTCGACCAGCTTGGGATCGGCGGCACCCACGCTGCCTTTCTGGCTGGAGAAGTAGGCAGCGATATCGGCCAGATCCTGGTCGCTGAATGCGGCCAGCATGCCGGTCATTTCCAGCACGGTACGCTTGCCCGATTTGATATCGTGCAGTTGTTTTTCGAGATAGCGCTGGCCTTGGCCGGCCAGTTTAGGGAAGTTCGGTGCCAGGCTGTTGCCGTCGGGATTGTGGCAGGCGCCACAGACGGCGGTCTTGGCCTGGCCAGCGGCGGCATCGCCTTTGATAGGTTGCGCAGCAGTGGCCGCACCAGCGACACCCAAGGTCAACAGCAGACTCACGACTAGTTTGTTCATCAGCTAATCCAACACGGCTAAGGGTGAAATGTTATGTATCGGGACTGCCGCTCATCCAAAGGATGACCAAACGGTAGTCCTCGGCACTGCAGTCCATGCACAATCCACGCGGCGGCATAGCCTTGAAACCCTGGGTCACGTGCTTCACCAGTACATCCATGCCTTGCGCCAGCCTTGGCTCCCATGCTGCCCGGTCACCCCGTCTGGGTGCCTGTGGCAACTGCCCGGTGTGACAGGCCGCACACGTGCGGTTGTACAACACCTCGGGATCCTGTGTAGCCTGTGCGCTGAAAAACGGCAGGAACATACCGACAGCAAGCAGCCATTTCGCCATGCGGAACGACCTTCAGGGTTGGGGGCCGCGCTGCGTTCTGTTGCGCGAGCTATTGTTCGACACCCCATGCCCGTTCTCCTTCGCTGGGAGAATGAGCACACAAAAACTGGGGCATTATATACTTCCGCCATCCAAACGGAAACGACACCGCTTGCCAGGCTTGGCTCTACAAAGTCAGGCAACACCCACATCGGATATCCCATGCAAGTCAAGAACCCCATCCTCGGCCTCTGCCAGAAAGCCAAATTCGCCCTCAGCGCAGCCAAGGTCGAACAATGCCCGGACGACCAGGGTTACGAGGTGGCTTTTGCCGGCCGTTCCAACGCCGGCAAATCCAGCGCCCTCAATACCCTGACTCATGCCAGCCTGGCGCGTACCTCGAAAACTCCCGGGCGCACCCAGCTGTTGAATTTCTTCAGTCTGGACGATGAACGGCGTTTGGTCGACCTGCCAGGCTATGGTTATGCAAAAGTTCCTATTCCGCTCAAGCAGCACTGGCAGAAACACTTGGAAGCCTACCTGGGCAGCCGTGAGTGCCTGCGTGGCGTGATCCTGATGATGGACGTGCGTCACCCGATGACCGACTTCGACAAAATGATGCTCGACTGGGCCAAGGCCAGCAGCATGCCGATGCACATCCTGCTGACCAAGGCCGACAAGCTGACCCACGGCGCGGGCAAGAACACACTGCTGAAAGTGCAGTCGGAAATCCGCAAGGGTTGGGGCGATGGCGTGACCATCCAGCTGTTCTCGGCACCCAAGCGTCTGGGTGTGGAGGATGCCTACCGGGTGCTGGCCGACTGGATGGAACTGGAAGACAAGCCGGTCGTTTAATGCTTTGCACTTGAACCGTAGGAGCGGGTTTACCCGCTCCTACGGGGCTCAGTACAAGCCAAACGGCAAATTCCGGGCAAAAAAAACCCCGGACTTCGTATGGGGAGGGGGAAGTTCGGGGTCCAAGTCCGGACCGCTAGGGCGGGGTCCAGATATCTGCCAACACTTAACACAACATAGGAGCATCGAAGGGCTTCACCAGCCATTCAGTTACTCTGAGTTCCGCTTCACCGGTTTAGTTCCGAAGCCCATAAAACTATTTGCGATAGTTTCATGAAACTTAAGCATCCACGGCACTGAGCGGTGCCTGGATCTGCGTCACTACGTCGCAGATCCTACACAGTTTTACCTGCTCAATCAGTGAGCTTCGTCCCAATTCGCACCAACTCCCGCCTCGACCAGCAGCGGCACATCCAGCTGCGCGGCCTGGCTCATGTGGTGGCGAATTTCATCTTTCACCTGCTGCACCAGGTCCTCGCGTACCTCGAGCACCAGTTCGTCGTGCACTTGCAGGATCACCCGGGCATCCAGCCCGCTCTCGCTCAACCAGTTGTCTACTTTGACCATTGCCCGTTTGATGATGTCGGCAGCAGTCCCCTGCATCGGCGCGTTGATCGCCGTGCGCTCGGCGCCCTTGCGCAGGGCAGGGTTCTTGGCATTGATGTCTGGCAGGTACAGCCGGCGGCCAAACAGGGTTTCGACAAAGCCTTGCTCGGCCGCCTGAGCGCGGGTGCGCTCCATATAGGCCAGCACGCCCGGGTAGCGGGTAAAATAGCGATCGATGTAGTCCTGTGACTGCTTGCGATCGACGCCGATTTGCTTGGCCAGGCCAAAGGCGCTCATGCCGTAGATCAGGCCGAAGTTGATGGCCTTGGCGCTGCGGCGCTGGTCGGTGGTGACATCTTCCAGGGCCACTCCGAACACTTCGGCTGCCGTAGCGCGGTGCACGTCCAGGTCGTTGCGGAAGGCATGCAGCAAGCCTTCGTCCTTGGCCAGGTGGGCCATGATGCGCAGCTCGATCTGTGAATAGTCCGCCGCCAGAAGCTTGTAACCCGGGCTGGCGACGAACGCCTGGCGGATACGCCGGCCTTCTGCGGTGCGGATCGGGATGTTCTGCAGGTTTGGGTCGCTCGACGACAACCGGCCGGTGGCCGCCACGGCCTGCTGGTAGGAGGTGTGGATACGCCCGGTGCGCGGGTTGATCTGCCCCGGTAACTTGTCGGTGTAGGTGCTCTTGAGCTTGCTCAGGCTGCGATACTGCATCAGCACCTCTGGCAGCGGGTAGCCTTGCTCGGCCAACTCGTCGAGTACTGCTTCGGCGGTAGATGGCTGGCCCTTGGCAGTCTTGCTCAGCACCGGCATGCCCAGCTTGTCGTAAAGGATCGCGCCCAGCTGCTTGGGCGAACCGAGGTTGAACGCCTCACCGGCGAGCTCGTAGGCACGCAGCTCAAGCTCAGCCATCTTCACGCCCAGCTCACCGCTCTGTACTTTCAACAGCTCGGCATCGACCAGAGCACCCTGGCGCTCGATCCTGGCCAGTACCGGCACCAGCGGCATCTCGATATCCATCAGCACTGGTTGCACGCTCGGCGTCTGTGCCAGGCGGGCCTGCAATACGTGGTGCAGGCGCAGGGTGATGTCGGCATCTTCGGCGGCGTAGGGGCCAGCTTTGTCCAGGTTGATCTGGTTGAAGGTGAGCTGTTTGGCACCCTTGCCGGCGATGTCCTCGAAGGCGATCGTGGTGTGGTCGAGGTACTTCTGCGCCAGGCTGTCCATGTCATGACGGGTGGCGGTGGAGTTCAGCACATACGACTCGAGCATGGTGTCGTAGGCCACGCCGCGCATCTCGATGGCGGGGGAGCCATTGGCGAGGATGTTGATGTCGTACTTGGCATTCTGCCCGACCTTGGCCTTGGCCGGGTCCTCCAGCAGTGGTTTCAGCGCCAGCAGCACGGCCTCGCGGTCCAGCTGAACCGGCGCGCCCTCGTAATCGTGGGCTAGCGGCACATAGGCCGCTTCATGCGGCTCGACAGCGAACGACAGGCCGACCAACTGCGCCTGCTGGGCGTCCAGGCCGGTGGTCTCGGTGTCGAAGGCGAACAGCGGTGCCTGGCGCAGCTTCTCCAGCCAGGCGTCGAAACGGGCCTGGTCGAGAATGGTTTCGTACCTAGGCTCGACCTTGGCCGCCGGCTCCGCAGCCGGGGCAACATCGTCACCGGCCTTGGCCGCATCACGCTGCACCTCGGCGACCCAGCTCTTGAACTCCATCTCGGTGTACAACGCCAACAGCGCCTCGCGGTCAGGTTCACCGCATACCAACGCCTCGACCTCGACGTCCAGCGGCACGTCAACCTTGATGGTGGCCAGCTCGTAGGACAGGAATGCCGCGTCGCGGTGCTCCTCCAGCTTGGCCGGCAAGGTCTTGGCGCCGCGAATGGCCAGCGCTGGCACCTTGTCCAGGTTGGCGTAAAGGTCGCTGAGACCACCGCCGATGCCGGTCAGCAGCCCCACCGCCGTTTTTTCACCCACGCCCGGCACGCCGGGGATGTTGTCGACCTTGTCACCCATCAGGGCCAGGAAGTCGATGATGTGTTCCGGGCCGACGCCGAATTTCTCGTGCACGCCAGCCACGTCCAGCACGCTTCCGGTCATGGTGTTGACCAAGGTAATGTGCCCATCCACCAGTTGCGCCATGTCCTTGTCACCGGTCGAGATGATCACCGGGCGACCCAGGGCGGCGCTGCTGCGCGCCAGGGTGCCGATCACGTCGTCAGCCTCGACACCCTCCACGCACAGCAGCGGGTAGCCCAGTGCCTTGACGCTGGCGTGCAGCGGCTCGATCTGTACCCGCAGGTCGTCCGGCATGCTGGGGCGGTTGGCCTTGTACTCGGCGAACATGGCATCGCGGAAGGTGCCGCCCTTGGCGTCGAACACCACGGCAAACAGGCTGTCGGGGTATTGCTTGCGCAAGCTCTTGAGCATGTTCAGCACACCCTTCACCGCACCGGTCGGCATGCCCTTGGACGTGGTCAGCGGCGGCAGCGCGTGGAAGGCGCGATAAAGGTAGGAGGAACCGTCCACCAGGACGAGGGGCGCTTGGCTCATGAGCAGAATCAACCTTTTCGACGGGTCCGGCGCTAGAATAGCCAGAATCATTGACGACAAAGGGACTAGGTTATCATGCGCACACTCAATCGCCTGTTACTGCTCGGCCTGTTGGCAACCACGCCTGTCGTCACCCTGGCGGCGGACGACGCCCCCTCGGCCGATCCCGAGGTGACCATTCGCACGGAAGGCGACAAAACCATCCAGGAATACCGGCAGAACGGCTTCCTGTATGCGATCAAGATCACGCCGAAAAACGGCAAGCCTTATTTTCTGGTGCGCGCCGATGGCACTGATGCCAATTTCATTCGATCCGACCAGCCGGACATGCTGATTCCGTCCTGGAAGATCTTCGAGTGGTAAGCTGACGCGCACCGTTCACATCAACCCGGCACTTCCCGGCGGAAGTGCCCGTATGGGCAATTTTTCATCATGTCAGTCTTCACCCCCGTGACCCGGCCTGAGCTGGAAACCTTTCTGGCGCCGTACGAGCTGGGCCGTCTGCTCGACTTCCAGGGCATTGCCGCCGGTACCGAGAACAGCAATTTCTTCGTCAGCCTCGAACAGGGGGAGTTCGTCCTGACGCTGATCGAGCGTGGGCCCAGCGAGGACATGCCGTTCTTCATCGAGCTGCTCGACACCCTGCACGCTGCCGACATGCCGGTGCCCTATGCCATTCGTGACCGCGACGGCAATGGCCTGCGCGAGCTGTGCGGCAAGCCGGCATTGTTGCAGCCCAGGCTGTCGGGCAAGCACATCAAGGCCCCCAACAACCAGCACTGCGCCCAGGTCGGGGAGTTGCTGGCACACATTCACCTGGCCACCCGCGAGCACATCATCGAACGCCGCACCGACCGCGGTCTGGACTGGATGCTGGCTTCGGGTGCCGAGCTCCTGCCACGCCTGACTGCAGAGCAAGCCGCATTACTGCAGCCGGCGCTGGACGAAATCAGCGCACACAAGGCGCAGATTCTGGCCTTGCCGCGGGCTAACCTGCATGCCGATCTGTTCCGCGACAACGTGATGTTCGAAGGCACCCACCTGACCGGTGTGATCGACTTCTACAATGCCTGCTCCGGGCCGATGCTGTATGACATCGCAATCACCGTGAACGACTGGTGCCTGGATGAGCAGGGCGCGGTAGATGTACCTCGCGCCCAGGCGCTGCTGGCAGCCTATGCGGCGCTACGGCCGTTCACTGCCGCCGAAGCCGAGCTGTGGCCGGAAATGTTGCGGGTAGGCTGCGTGCGTTTCTGGCTGTCGCGCCTGATTGCGGCCGAGTCGTTCGCCGGGATGGATGTGATGATCCACGACCCGGGCGAGTTCGAAGTGCGTCTGGCGCAGCGCCAGCAGGTGGCTTTGCACCTGCCGTTCGCCCTCTAGCCCTCTTCAGCTTCTTCGCGGGCACGCCCGCTCCCACAGGTACAACGATAAACTCAATGTTTGAGTTTATCCCTGTGGGAGCGGGCGTGCCCGCGAAGGGCCGGTATAGGCTTACAACTGCTCCAGGCAGCCTGCCAGGTCACCGCCCAGTTTCTCGAGCAAGCGCTCATACCCTTTGCCATCCACCGGATCGGTGCCGCCCAGGGCATCCAGCTCGGCCAGGCGCACCGGCAACCCGGCAGTCAGGGTCTCGGCCAATCGCGGCCGTATTGGCGGCTCGCTGAACACGCAGGTCTTCCCTACTTCCTGCAGGCGCTGGCGCATGGCCGCCACATGTTGCGCCCCAGGCTGCACCTCGGACGCTACGCTGAACACGCCCGCGTGCTTCAAGCCATATTCAGCCTCAAAATAATCGAAGGCTTCATGGAAGACGAAGTACGGCTTGCCGGCAATACCGGCCACGCGCGCCTTGATACGCCCGTCCAACGCATCCAGGCGTTCATCGAAGGCCTTCAGGTTGCTCTGATAGCGAGCCGCATTGGCCGGATCGACCTGGGCCAGATCAGCTGCCATTTTAGCTGCGATCACTCGCGCATTGACCGACGATAGCCACAAGTGTGCATCAAGACTGCCTGGGCGGTGGTCATGGTCGTGGTCGCTGTGGTCTTCTTCCTCATGGGAATGGCTGTCCTCGCCAAAGTGGCGCAACTTCATGCCAGGCAGCGCCTGCACAGCCACTGTGGCCTTGCTACGGCTTCCCAGCACACGCGGAAGGAAGTTCTCCATGTCCGGGCCGATCCAGTACAGCAGGTCGGCATCGCCTACCCGCCGCACGTCGGAGGGGCGCAGCGCATAGTGGTGGGGTGAAGCCCCGGGTGGCAGCAGCACTTCAGGGCTGCCAACACCATCCTGCACGGCAGCGGCAATCTGCTGCAGGGGCTTGATACTGGTGAGCACACGCACGTCGGCCTGCGCGGAAAATGCGATGAAAGCGACAAACAGAACCAGGAATCGGGACACGGTGAATACTCGAGTCGTCAGAAACAGGTAACATAATAACGTCTCTGTCCAGAACCGTCGCTGCCCATGTCCATCACACCGCTGGCCAACCGTCCTCACGACCACTCCCATTGCGTACACAGCGCACTGGCTGAAGCCGATGCCTTGTGCACCCGCCAGGGCCTGCGCCTGACCGCCCTGCGCCGCCGTGTGCTGGAGCTGGTGTGGCAGAGCCACAAGCCGCTGGGTGCCTACGACATCCTCGCGGTGCTCAGTGAGCAGGACGGCCGCCGCGCCGCGCCGCCCACGGTGTACCGCGCGCTGGACTTCCTGCTGGAAAACGGCCTGGTGCATCGCATCGCGTCGCTCAACGCCTTCATCGGCTGCAGCCACCCCGAGCACGTGCACCAAGGCCAGTTTCTGATCTGTCGGGCCTGCCATGTGGCCATCGAGCTTGAACAGAGCAGCATCAGCGAGGCCATCATCAACAGCGCCAAAGGCGTGGGTTTCACGGTCGAGACCCAGACCGTGGAAGTGGTCGGCCTGTGCGGTAGCTGCCGGAGCGCGGCATGAGCGAGGCCCTGATTCGCCTGGAGCAGGTCGGCGTCACCTTTGGCGGCGAGGCGGTGCTCGACAGCATCGACCTGTCGGTCGCCCCAGGCCAGATCGTCACCCTGATTGGCCCCAACGGGGCGGGCAAGACTACCTTGGTGCGCGCCGTACTTGGCCTGCTCAAGCCACATCGCGGCAAGGTATGGCGCAAGCCCAAGCTGCGCATTGGCTACATGCCCCAGAAGATTCAGGTTGATGCCACACTGCCGCTTTCGGTGCTGCGCTTCCTGCGCCTGGTGCCAGGTGTAGACCGCGCGGCAGCCTTGTCGGCGCTGCAGGAAGTGGGCGCCGAGCAAGTCATCGACAGCCCGATCCAGACTATTTCCGGCGGCGAAATGCAACGCGTGCTGCTGGCCCGCGCCTTGCTGCGCGAACCCCAGTTGCTGGTGCTCGACGAACCGGTACAAGGTGTAGACGTGGTCGGCCAGACCGAGCTTTACAACCTCATCACCCGCCTGCGCGACCGCCACGGCTGCGGCGTGCTGATGGTGTCCCACGACCTGCACCTGGTCATGAGCGCCACCGACCAGGTGGTGTGCCTGAACCGCCACGTATGCTGCTCGGGCCACCCCGAGCAAGTCAGCGGTGACCCAGCGTTCGTCGAACTGTTCGGCAAAACCGCACCGAGCCTGGCCATCTACCACCACCATCACGACCACAGCCACGACCTACATGGCTCGGTGGTCGCCCCTGGCACCCATGTTCACGGAGAGCACTGCAAGCATGGCTGACTTTCTTCTCTACGCCTTGCTTGCCGGCTTGTCCCTGGCACTGGTTGCAGGCCCACTGGGCTCTTTCGTGGTATGGCGGCGCATGGCCTACTTTGGCGACACCCTGTCTCACGCCGCCCTGCTCGGTGTGGCCCTGGGTTTCGCCCTGGATGTCAGCCCGGCACTGGCGGTAACCGTGGGCTGCCTGTTGCTGGCGATTCTGCTGGTGACATTGCAGCAACGCCAGCCGTTGGCCTCCGACACCCTCCTGGGCATCCTGGCCCCCAGCACCTTGTCGCTGGGCCTGGTGGTGCTGAGCTTCATGCACGATGTGCGCATCGACCTGATGGCTTACCTGTTCGGCGATCTGCTGGCCATCAGCCCAACCGACCTGGCCTGGATCCTCGGCGGCAGTGCACTGGTCCTGCTGCTGCTCGCTGTGCTGTGGCGGCCGCTACTGGCAGTTACCGTGCACGAAGAGCTGGCCATGGTCGAAGGCCTGCCCGTGGCCGGCCTGCGCATGGCGCTGATGCTGCTGATTGCAGTGGTGATTGCAGTTGCCATGAAAATCGTTGGCGTGCTGCTGATCACCTCGCTGCTGATCATCCCTGCGGCTGCGGCACAGCGGCACGCCCGCTCACCAGAGCAAATGGCCCTGGGGGCCAGCCTACTGGGCGTCACCGCGGTCTGCGGCGGCCTGGCCATGTCCTGGTTCAAGGACACCCCCGCCGGGCCGTCGATCGTGGTCTGCGCCGCGGTGCTATTCTTGCTGAGCCTGGCCCTGCCAAAACGCTGAGAGGCAGGGTGTGTGCAGGCACACCTTGCAACCTTTGGCCGGTAAAGGGTCTGTAAGGCCTATTTTCGAGCGTGCGCACCTGGGTGTAGACTTGCTCGCTTTTTGCGCAAATAGAGAGTCGCAGGAATGAAGCCGTTCGCCTCCCGTTATCTGCTTGTTGCCGCGTTTTCCCTGATCCTGGCTGCCTGTTCCAATGCGCCGGTCGACCAGGCCACCGCACCTGCCCAAGCAGATGCCTGGCAGCAGTTGCAACAGAACATCGCCAGCAATGAGCTGGCTACCGCCGAAGACCAGCTTGCAGCACTGCAGGCCCAGTCGCCGGATGATGCACGCCTGGAGCAATACCAGCGCCAACTGGCCGAAGCCTACTTGCAACGTAGCCAGATCGTCCTGCAAAAGGGCGATGTGAACGCGGCAGCTACCGCGCTGGCCCGCGCCCGTGCACTGATGCCGCAGGCGCCAGCGGTGACCGGCGGGGATGCTGTGACCCAGGCCCGCAAGGCCGAGCTGGAAAAGGCGGAAGCTGCGCTGAAAGCCGCCGAAGCCAAGCCCAAGGCACGCATCATCGACCCGACAGCGCCAAGTACCGTGGTGGCCTTGAAGACCACTGACAGCCGCGCGCTGCGCCGCCAACTGGACGACATTGCCGCCGATGTGGTGAGTTACCAGTGTGAAGTGGTATTTCAGGTACCGCGCACCGAGGATGCACCCTGGCTGAAGACCTTGCTGGAGAAGCGCGTGCGCAAGATTGACAGTGGGTTTGAGCTGAAGCAGAAGCATCAGATCCAGCGCTCGCTGCCGGCACAGGTGGTGCTGGTCCCACATCGGCAGTAAACGCTTCGCGGGTCAACCCGCTCCTATATCAGGAGGGGGTTGACCCGCGAAAAGGCCTTATCAGGCAGGAACCGCTTCAGCTGCCGCCTCCCGCTCCCACACCCGGTGGCCTTCAACCGCTTTGACAAAGGCATCCACTGCCTTCTGCTCATCCCCGAGCAGCAGCCCCTTATCCTCCTTGAGCCCCAATGCGTTCGCCAATTCCTTGGTCAGCACCAGCGCCTTCAGGTGCTTGTAGCCCTCCAGCAAGAAGTGCTTGGCCAATCCGCTAGCCGCCAGCGCATCCGTAGAGGCCTTGCCCGCAGGCACGACAATCCCATCGAACATGATCGAAGGCATCCCCTCCATCGACGCCGCTACCGGTAGTTGTTTGCCATCCGCCGCCTTCACCGGCGCCGAGGTCGGCCCCAGCAGCATCGGCCGGGCACTGTGCGCTTCCAGGGCCTTGACCAGTTTGTCCACGCTGGCAGCGTCCACGCCATCTGCCACCAGCACAGCAATCTTGCGCCCCTTGATACCCACCGAACCTGGGTGGTTCATCTGGCTCAACGCAGGCGATTGCGCAGGCTGGCTACCCTTTACCTGCACCGTACCCGCTTTCGGCGCGGGGAGGCCCAGGTTGGCCGCAACCGCCGCCGCCAGCTTCAAGTCGATATTGGCGAGAATGTCATTCACTTCCCGGGCGCGGATATGTTCACGCTCGACTTTGCCCAATTCGAAACTGTAAGCCTTGATGATGTGCTGTTGCTCAGTCGGGCTCATGCTCTGGAAGAACAGCCGAGCCTGCGAGAAGTGATCGCCGAACGACTCACTGCGCTGGCGAATCTTGTGCGCATCGATACGCTCCTGATAGCTCTCAAAGCCGCCGTCTTGCGCCGCAGGCGGGGTTTCCTTCGGCCAGCCGCCGTCAATCGAGTTGGGTTCGTAGGACGCCCGCCCCTTGTGCACAACGTGCTGGTGCAGCGCATCACGCTGGTTGTTGTGGTTCGGCGATACCGGCCGGTTGATCGGGATCTGGTGGAAGTTCGGCCCACCCAGGCGGCTGATCTGGGTATCGGTGTACGAGAACAGTCGGCCCTGCAGCAGCGGGTCGTTGGTAAAGTCGATACCCGGCACGATATGGCCCGGGCAGAACGCCACCTGTTCGACCTCGGCAAAGAAATTGTCCGGGTTGCGGTTGAGCACCATCTTGCCCAGCGGCGTGACGGGCACCAGTTCCTCCGGGATGATCTTGGTCGGGTCCAACAGGTCGAAATCGAATTTGTGTTCGTCGGCCTCAGGCACAATCTGCACGCCCAGTTCCCATTCCGGGTAGTCACCGGTTTCGATGGCTTCCCATAGGTCACGGCGCTGGAAGTCGGTGTCCTTGCCCGCCAGTTTCTGGGCTTCGTCCCACAGCAGGGAATGCACGCCCTGGCTTGGTTTCCAATGAAACTTGACGAAGCTGGCCACGCCCTTGGCATTGATCAGGCGGAAAGTATGCACGCCGAAGCCTTCCATCATTCGAAGGCTGCGCGGGATGGCGCGGTCAGACATGGCCCACATGACCATATGAGCCGACTCCGGCACCAGCGATACAAAATCCCAGAAGGTGTCATGAGCTGAACCGCCGGTAGGTATCTCGTTATGTGGCTCCGGCTTCACCGCGTGGACAAAATCGGGGAACTTGATGGCATCCTGGATGAAAAACACCGGCATGTTGTTGCCGACCAAGTCGAAATTGCCTTCATCTGTATAGAACTTGACGGCAAAGCCCCGCACATCTCGCACCGTGTCGCCAGAACCGCGTGGGCCCTGAACCGTCGAGAAGCGGACAAAAACCGGGGTGATCTTTTCCGGATCTTGCAGGAAGCCGGCCTTGGTCAGCTCGGCGTGGTTGCCATAGCTCTGGAAGAACCCGTGTGCCCCGGTACCGCGGGCGTGCACGATGCGCTCGGGGATACGCTCATGGTCGAAGTGGGTGATTTTCTCGCGCATGATGAAGTCTTCAAGCAGCGACGGCCCACGATCACCCGCCTTGAGGGAGTTCTGGTTGTCAGCAATGCGCACGCCTTGGTTGGTGCGCAGCGCATGCCCGGTCGCATCGCTGCGGTCGGCCTCCAGGCTCTGCAGCTTGGCATTGGTGTTGGCCCGGTCGGGGGTCTGGGTGCCGGCGGCCTCGCTGTGCTTGGGCGCATCCGTTTTCTTGCTGGGCATGATCGGCTCTCCTCATCAGTCTTAAGGCGTGCCCGTTCAGGGCTTGTGCAAGTAGTGACTGGAGGGCGTTGCCGAGCGTTCAATCAGGATTACCGGTTGTCGCGATATGCCCGATGGATTGGTGCATGACGAAATAAATGCTAAGAACAGCTATGGGAAAAGGCTAAAATGCGCGACCCCAGCTAACCGCTGACCCAAATTTCAATGCGCCCCACAAGGTTCGCTACGTGATCGAGTTCCAACAGGTACATAAAACCTACCGCGTTGCCGGTAGGGAAATCCCCGCACTGAATCCGACCAGCCTGACCATCGAAGATGGCCAAGTGTTCGGCCTGATCGGCCATTCCGGCGCCGGCAAAAGCACCATGCTGCGCCTGATCAACCGCCTGGAGGAACCCTCCGGCGGCAAGATCATCGTCGACGGCGAAGACGTCACCGCGTTCAACGCCAGCCAGTTACGCGGCTTCCGCCAGCAGGTCGGGATGATTTTCCAGCACTTCAACCTGCTGGCCTCCAAGACCGTCGCCGACAACGTCGCCCTGCCGCTGGCCCTGGCCGGCGAGCTGTCGCGCAGCGAAATCGACAAGCGCGTCACCGAGCTACTGGCTCGCGTTGGCCTGTCGGACCACGCCAAGAAGTACCCGGCACAGCTGTCCGGTGGCCAGAAGCAGCGCGTCGGTATCGCCCGCGCCCTGTCGACCAACCCGAAGATCCTGCTATGCGACGAGGCCACCAGTGCCCTCGACCCGCAAACCACGGCCTCCGTGCTGCAACTACTGGCCGAGATCAACCGTGAACTGAAGCTGACCATCGTGCTGATCACCCACGAGATGGACGTGATCCGCCGTGTCTGCGACTGCGTGGCAGTGATGGACGCCGGCAAGATCGTCGAGCAAGGCTCGGTGGCCGAGGTGTTCCTGCACCCGCAGCACCCCACCACCAAGCGCTTCGTCCAGGAAGACGAGCAGGTCGACGAAGGTGAGCAGCGCGACGACTTTGCCCACGTTCCAGGCCGCATCGTACGCCTGACCTTCCAGGGCGACGCTACCTACGCGCCGCTGCTGGGCACCGTGGCCCGCGAAACCGGTGTCGACTACAGCATCCTCGCCGGGCGTATCGACCGCATCAAGGATGTCCCCTATGGCCAGCTCACTCTCGCCCTGATCGGCGGAGACATGGAAGCGGCGTTCGCCCGCTTCAAGGCAGCTGACGTACATATGGAGGTAATGCGTTGATGGACGCTCTGAGTTTCTTCGCCAACGTCGACTGGGCCGAAATCTGGCTGGCCACCGTCGATACCATGATCATGCTGTTCGGCTCGCTGTTCTTCACCGTGCTGCTGGGCCTGCCACTGGGTGTGCTGCTGTTCCTCTGCGGGCCAAAGCAGATGTTCGAACAAAAAGGCGTCTATGCGCTGCTGTCGCTGGTGGTCAACATCCTGCGCTCGCTGCCATTCATCATCTTGCTGATCGTGATGATCCCGTTCACCGTGCTGATCACCGGTACCTCGCTGGGCGTTGCGGGTGCCATCCCGCCGCTGGTAGTGGGTGCCACGCCGTTCTTTGCGCGCCTGGTTGAAACCGCCCTGCGTGAAGTGGACCGCGGCATCATCGAGGCCACCCAGTCAATGGGTGCCACCACCCGCCAGATCATCACCAGTGCGCTGCTGCCGGAGGCCCGTCCGGGCATCTTCGCGGCCATTACCGTAACCGCCATTACCCTGGTTTCTTACACCGCCATGGCCGGTGTGGTGGGTGCCGGTGGCCTTGGCGACCTGGCTATCCGCTTCGGTTACCAGCGTTTCCAGACAGATGTGATGGTAGTGACCGTGGTACTGCTGCTGGTACTGGTTCAAGTACTGCAGAGCGTGGGCGACAAACTGGTCGTGCATTTTTCCCGTAAGTAACCCCAATGGGGTCGGCCTGGCCGACCCGTTCGGGGGCCGTCGCGGCCCTCACAAGGAGTGATCAATGAAGAAGCTGCTTGCTGTCGCTGCCGCTGTCGCGGCCTTCTCGGCCCAGGCCGATACCCTCACCGTCGCCGCCACCCCGGTGCCGCACGCCGAGATCCTCAACTTCGTCAAACCACAACTGGCGAAAGAAGGCGTAGAGCTGAAGGTCAAGGAATTCACCGACTACATCCAGCCGAACGTGCAGGTGGCCGAAAAGCGCCTGGACGCCAACTTCTTCCAGCACCAGCCTTACCTGGATGAGTTCAACAAGGCCAAGGGCACAAACCTGGTGAGCGTGACTGGCGTGCACATCGAGCCACTGGGCGTGTATTCGACCAAGATCAAGAAGCTCGACGAGCTGTCCTCCGGCGCCACCGTGGTCATCCCCAACGACGCCACCAACGGCGGCCGCGCCTTGCTGCTGCTGGACAAGGCTGGCGTGATCAAGCTCAAGGACAACAAGAACATCCTGTCGACCGTGAAGGATGTTGCCGAGAACCCGAGAAACGTGAAGTTCCGTGAGCTGGAAGCCGCCACCATCCCGCGCGTGCTGACCCAGGTAGATGCCGCCCTGATCAACACCAATTACGCGCTGGAAGCCAAGCTGAACCCGGAAAAAGACGCGCTGGCCATCGAGGGCAGCGACTCGCCTTACGTGAACATTCTGGTTGCCCGCCCGGACAACAAGGACTCGGACGACATGAAGAAACTGGCGGCTGCACTGCACTCGCCAGAGGTGAAGCAGTTCATCATCGAGAAGTACAAAGGCGCTGTGGTTCCGGCGTTCTGAGCCGAACTATCACGCTGGACTCTTCGCGGGTAAACCCGCTCCTACACACATCGTTGTAGGAGCGGGTTTACCCGCGAAGCTTTTGGGGCTGACTCAATCCCGCTTGACCAGCCCCGGCAGCTGCGCCCCCAGCTTCTGGTTGTTGAACGGCGCCCGAATGAACCCACGCTGTCGTCCATCCGGACCGACAATCGCCAGGTTACCGCTGTGATCCACGGTATACCCCGGCTTGCTGGTATCCGCAGGAATGAACGGAATGCTCAAGGCATTGGCCAGCTTCTGGGTATCCTCGATCGACCCCGCCACGCCGACAAAGTCCTTGTCGAAATAGCCCAGATACTGCTTCAGCTGGTTCGGCGTATCGCGGTTAGGGTCCACACTCACCAACACCACCTGCAGCCGGTCGACGGCATCCTTGGGCAGCTCGCTCTTCACCTGGCGCAGCTGGGCCAGAGTGGTCGGGCAGATATCCGGGCAGTAGGTGTAGCCAAAGAACAGCAGCGACCATTTGCCCTTGAGGGCATCCATCTGCACCGGCTGGCCGTCCTGGTTGGTCATGGTGACATCGGCCACGGCGCGGCTCTGCGGCAGCAGGATGATGCCCGCATCGATCAGCTCGGCAGGGTTGGGCTGGTCACGACCATTAAGCACCTTGTTGACGGTCAGGCCCATGATCAACGCGACCAGGGCAACGAGGATGAAGACGGTTTTCTGGGTTCGGGTCATAGGTTCAGCAACAGGTAGTGGTCAAGAAGCAACGCAATGAACAGCGCGAACAGGTAGCCGATAGAGTACTTGAAGGTGCCGATCGCTGCGTGCGGCCGGCTGCTACGGTACAACACCCAGGCCCAATGCAGGAAGCGCAGGCCCAAAGCCAGGGCACAGGCCAGGTACAGCGGGCCACTCATGTGGATGGCATACGGCAGCAGGCTCACTGCCAGCAAGACCAGGGTGTACAGCAGGATATGCAGCTTGGTGTAGTACTCGCCGTGGGTCACCGGCAACATCGGGATATCGGCCTTGGCGTATTCCTCCTTGCGGTGGATGGCCAGCGCCCAGAAATGCGGCGGGGTCCAGGCAAAAATGATCAGCACAAGCAGCAAGGGTTCGGCGCTGACATGGCCGCTTACCGCCACCCAGCCGAGCAACGGTGGAGCGGCGCCGGCCAGGCCACCGATGACGATGTTCTGGGGCGTGGCGCGCTTGAGAAAGCCAGTGTAGAGCACCGCATAACCGAGTAATGAGGCCAGGGTCAGCCAAGCGGTGAGGGCGTTGGTGAACACCAGCAGCAGGACCATGCCTAACAGGGCCAAGGCCAAAGCGAACAACAGCGCCGGCAGGGGCTCGACTCGGCCTTGGGCCAAAGGCCGTTTGTGGGTGCGCGCCATCAGCGCATCGATGCGCCGATCCACCACATGATTGACCACCGCCGCGCCACCCGCGCACAGGCCGATACCCAGGTTGCCAAACAACAGCACGCTCCAGCTGACGCCCGCCCGGGTGGCCAGGAACATGCCCGCCAGCGAGGTGATCAGCATCAGCACCACCACCTTGGGCTTGGTCAGCTCAAGGTAATCGCGCCAGCGAGCCCGTCGTACGCTTAGAAGCGTCGCCACGAGTCGTTCCTCATATGATGGGAAATGCCCACCCCGACCACGGGCCGCAGACGCCAGCCATGGCCGACGCCCACTCGAACCTTGTCGACCACTCGAATGCGGTAGTTCACCAGCACCATGCTCAGCAGCAGCATCGCCCCGCCGGCATTGTGCGCAACAGCCACCGCCAGCGGCAGGTGGAACACCACATTGCTGATGCCCAGGCCCACTTGCAGGGCCAGCGCCAGCAGCACCAGCCGTGCCAGGCCGGGGAGACCACAGCGGTGCAGCTTCCAGCTGAGCATCAGTAGCACGCAGGTCACCAGCAGCGCGCCCAGCCTGTGGCTGATGTGGATGGCCGTACGCGCATCACTGTCCAGCTGCCCGCCAAGGTAATTGGGCCCGACGTGTTGGGTCAGGTGGAAGCCGTTGCTGAAGTCCGCCGCTGGCCACCACTGGCCATGGCAAGTCGGCAGGTCGATGCAGGCCACGGCGGCGTAGTTGGCGCTGACCCAACCGCCCAAGGCGATCTGGCCGATTACCACCAGTAGCGCCAACGCCGCGATTCGGCGCAGGCTCAGCGGCAGTTTCGGCAAGGGCGCAAAGGCCCGGGACAGACGCAGAGACAACAGGAACAGCAAGCTCAACGTGGTAAAGCCACCCAGCAAGTGCGCCGTGACCACCTGCGGCCATAGCTTCAGGGTGACGGTCCACATACCGAAGGCTGCCTGGGCCAGCACCACACCCAGTAGCAGCATGGGCAGGCGATAAGGCTGCCCATCGCGGGCATGCCGGCGCACTGCCTGAAAGGCGAGCAGGGCGATCACCACGGCCAGGCTACCGGCGAAATAGCGGTGGACCATTTCGGCCCAGCCCTTGGCAGCCTCCACTGGGTGCTCAGGAAAGTGCAGCTCGGCATGGGCCAACTGCGCGTCGCTCTTGGGCACGCTGATAAAGCCATAGCACCCTGGCCAGTCGGGGCAACCGAGGCCGGCGTGGGTCAGGCGGGTATAGGCACCGAGCAGGACGACCAGCAGTGCCAGCAGGGTGGCGAACACAGCAAGGCGAAATCCAGGTCTGGCCATGGCAGGCTCCTAGCCGATATTGGACAGCTTGAGCAGGTGGCGCAGGTCATCCAGCACATGCTTGCCGTTGACCTTGCCGTCATAGCGCAGCACCAGGTTGCCGTGCGGGTCGACGATCCACAGCTGCGGGCCGGGCTCGACAACCTTCTGCTGGTAACGTTGCGCATCCAGCGGGTAGCGCTGCAACTGCGGGTACTCGCGGCCGAGCAGTGCCTGGTAGTCGGCACTCAGCGGCTGGGCGGCGGCCAGCGCGTGGCTGGCGCGGCTGGCATCACGCCCCAGCCCGACCTGAATCTGCCGAGCCAGGTACACCAGGCGCTGACAGTCTTCGGTGCAAGCCTGGGGTGCGCTGACCAGCAACTGCCAGCGATTGTCCTGCCCTGCCACGCCGAGATCGGCACGGCTTTCCCCATTGCCAATCATGGCACCATGGTAGCTGCGGCCTTCCGGCACCCAGAATTTGAGCTTGTACATGCTGGTGGCCAGAACCATCGGCCCAAGCACCACCAGCAGGATAAGCAACAGCTGCAAACGCCCACGGGCTCTGGGTTTGCTACGTTCATGCGCGTCCAGTGGAGTGGCGGTGGCCATGGCGTTTCTCCTTGTTTTGGTGCCAGCCGAAGAAGAGGTAGAGCAGAACCAGAGCGGTCGCCAGGGCAAACCACTGCACGGCGTAACCCACGTGTTTTTCGGGGCTCATGGCGACAACCGGCCAGTCCAGGCGATAGCTCGCCGGGCCCGGCTCCAGGCGCAATTCCTGGGCGAAGCCTTCGCGATCAAGCTGTTGCCATAGCAGCGCGGCATCGATAGCGGTCAACAGATGTGGCCATTGCCCGCCGATGGGGTCTGGGTGCAGCTGGAAGGTGCTGCCAGGCGCGACATACACAGAGGCATCCAGCGCCAAGGCCTGCGCAGGGGTTTCGAAGTGCACCGGCAGCCGGCGGTCCTGCCATGGCAGCCAGCCACGATTGATCAGCAACCACAGGCCGCTGGCTTGGTCGTGGAAGGGCTGCAGCAGCTCGACACCGGCTTTGCCGTCGCGCATGCGGTTGTCCAGCAGCACGCTGTGCTCGGCGTCGAAGCGGCCATACAAATGCACGCGGCGGAAGGCGTTGTCTTCTTTCGAGAGGAGCTGGGCGGTGGTGATCGGCGCTTCAATCCGCCGTTCTGCATAAGTGGCCAGCAGCACGCGCTTTTCCTCGGCACGGCCGAGTTGCCAGCAACCAAGCGCAATCAGCCCCGGCAGCAGCGCAAGCACTACCAGCGTCGGTACCCAGCCTGGGCGAAACGGCCTCACGGGCGCCTCGCTATACTTATCCACATCACCGCATCCCCCCGGAGTAACATCATGCTCAAGGCCGCGATTGTCCTGATGCTGTTGGCCACCATTGCCAGCCTGTTCAGTGGCCTGGTGTTTCTGGTCAAAGATGATGAAAACTCGACCCGTCTGCTCAAGGCCCTGACCGTACGGGTGACCCTGGCAGCCCTGACCATAGGCCTGGTCGCCTGGGGTTTGATCAGCGGTCAACTGGTCTCTCACGCCCCTTTCTGAAGTTCTCAACCGCCCCTACAGCGTTCTCGTGTTCACAACACATAGACAAAGATGAACAACCCCACCCACACCACATCGACGAAGTGCCAGTACCAACTGGCCGCCTCGAAGCCGAAGTGTTTTTCCGGGTTGAAATGCCCGCGCAGAATGCGCACGAACATCACAATCAGAATGATCGTGCCCAATGTCACGTGGGCACCGTGGAAGCCGGTAAGCATGAAAAACGTCGCACCGTAGATCCCTGAGCCCAGTGTCAGCCCCAGCTTGGTATAGGCCTCGTGGTACTCGAAGGCCTGCAGCGCGATAAAGCTGATGCCCAGGACAATGGTCAGCGCCATCCAGAATTTCAGCGGCCCGCGGTGGTCACGGCGCAAGGCGTGGTGGGCAATGGTGATTGTCACACTGGAACTGACCAGCAGGATGGTGTTGATCAGCGGCAAGTGCCACGGGTCGATCACTTCCTTGGGCGGCGGGAACAGCTTGGGGTCGGGGGTGTGCAGCAGCGGCCAGGTGAATTCGAAGGTTGGCCACAGCATGTGCGCAACACCTTTTGCCCCTTCGCCACCCAGCCACGGCCCCGCCAGTACGCGCACATAGAACAGCGCACCGAAGAAGGCCAGGAAGAACATCACTTCAGAGAAGATGAACCAGCTCATGCCCCAGCGGAACGAGCGATCCAGCTGCGGGCTGTACAACCCGGCGCGGCTCTCCTTGACCACTGCCCCAAACCAGCCGAACAGCATGTAGGCCAGAAACAACGCACCCACAAAGAAAATCAGCGGCCCGTGCGAATCCGGGTGGCCCGCCTTCATGTCGTTGAACCAGGTGCCCAGGCCAAACACCGTGATGAACATGCCGATGGTGGCGATGATCGGCCATTTGCTCTGCGCCGGAACGTAGTAGTGCTCATGACTTGCCATTGCTGTTCTCCTTCCCTTAACGGGCGCCCTGGACGTCCTGCGCCGCAACGTGCGCGACCGGCGGGTGGCGAGCGGTGATGTCGAACAAGGTGTAGGCCAGTGTCAGTTGCTTCACGCTGGCCGGCAGGTCGCGGTCGACGATGAAGCGCACCGGCATCTCGATGCGTTCGCCGGGCTGCAGCACCTGCTGGGTAAAGCAGAAGCACTCGGTCTTGTGGAAGTAGGCCGCGGCCTCGGCCGGGGTAATGCTGGGTATTGCCTGCGCACTCATCGGCCGGTCGGTCGGGTTGTGGGCAATGAAAATCATCTGGTTCACCGCCCCCGGGTTGACCTCCAGCTGGTCGGCAGTGGAGTAGAAGTCCCAGACCATGTCGCTGGCATTGGTCGACATGAACTGCACCCGCACCGCACGCGTCGGGTCGCTGACCTGGCTACCTTCGTACTGGCCGCCGGTCTTGCCGTTGATACCGAAGGCTTTGCACATCACGTCGTAGATCGGCACCAGCGCGAAGCCGAAGGCGAACATCACCACCGTCAGCATCAGCAGGCGCGTTACCAGGCGTTTCAGCGACAGGCCGTTCATGGCAGGTTCCTATTTCACTTCCGGGGGTGTCTGGAAGGTGTGGTAGGGCGCAGGTGAGGGTATCGACCACTCAAGGCCCTCGGCGCCATCCCAGGGTTTGGCCGGTGCCGGCGCGCCACCGCGAATGCACTTGATGACAATGAATAGGAAGAAGATCTGCGTGGCACCGAACATGAACGCGCCGATCGACGACACCATGTTGAAATCGGCGAACTGCAGGTTGTAGTCGGGAATGCGCCGTGGCATGCCGGCCAAACCTACGAAGTGCATGGGGAAGAAGGCCATGTTCATGCCGATGAACGACAGCCAGAAATGCAGTTTGCCGAGGGTTTCGTCGTACATGTGGCCGGTCCATTTCGGCAGCCAGTAGTAGGCCGAGGCGAAGATGCCGAAAATTGCACCAGGCACCAGTACGTAGTGGAAATGCGCCACCACGAAGTAAGTGTCGTGGTACTGGAAGTCCGCCGGGGCGATCGCCAGCATCAGCCCGGAGAAACCGCCGATGGTGAACAGGATGACAAAGGCGATGGCGAACAGCATCGGCGTTTCGAAGGTGAGCGAACCTTCCCACATGGTGCTGACCCAGTTGAATACCTTCACCCCGGTGGGCACGGCAATCAGCATGGTGGCGTACATGAAGAACAATTCGCCGACCACCGGGATGCCTACCACGAACATATGGTGGGCCCAGACGATGAATGACAGGAAGGCGATGGCGCCGGTGGCGTACACCATCGAGGTGTAACCGAACAGCGGCTTGCGCGAGAACGCCGGGATGATCGAGCTGACCGCACCGAAGGCGGGCAGGATCATGATGTAAACCTCAGGGTGACCGAAGAACCAGAACACATGCTGGAACAGCACCGGGTCACCGCCACCTGCGGCACTGAAAAAGCTGGTACCGAAGTGGATGTCCATCAGCATCATGGTTACCACGCCGGCCAGCACCGGCATCACCGCAATCAGCAGGAACGCGGTAATCAACCAGGTCCAGACGAACAGCGGCATTTTCATCAGGGTCATGCCGGGGGCACGCAGGTTGAGGATGGTGGCAATCACGTTGATCGCCCCCATGATCGAACTGATACCCATCAGGTGGATGGCGAAGATGAAGAAGGTGACGCTGGCTGGCGCATAGGTGGTGGAAAGCGGCGCGTAGAACGTCCAGCCAAAGTTCGGCCCTCCGCCCGGGCTGAACAAGGTTGATACCAGCAGCAGGAAGGCCGCCGGCAGCAGCCAGAAGCTGAAGTTGTTCATCCGTGGCAGTGCCATGTCAGGTGCGCCGATCATCAGCGGGATCATCCAGTTGGCCAGGCCGACGAAGGCTGGCATCACCGCGCCGAACACCATGATCAGGCCATGCATGGTGGTCATCTGGTTGAAGAACGCCGGCTCCACGATCTGCAATCCCGGCTGGAAAAGCTCGGCGCGGATCACCATGGCAAACGAGCCACCGAGCAGGAACATGATGAAACTGAACCACAGGTACATCGTGCCGATGTCTTTGTGGTTGGTGGTCAGTACCCAGCGCATCAGGCCCTTGGCCGGGCCGTGCGCATGGTCCTGGCCGTGGGCGTGGTCGTCGATCACTGCACTCATGTCCTGTCTCCTGCAATCCAATGATTGCCGCGAGTAACCCGGTTCACTTGGCTTCTGCCTGCTTCAGCGCCAGCACGTCCTTCGGCGTGACCATATCGCCTTTGTTGTTGCCCCAGGCGTTGCGCTCGTAGGTGACCACAGCGGCGATGTCGACTTCCGACAGCTGCTTGCCGAAAGCGGCCATGGCCGTGCCGGGCTTGCCATGGAAGACAATGCTCAAGTGGTCTTCCTTGGGCCCGGTGGCAATCTTCGAGCCTTTGAGCGCCGGGAACATTGGCGGCAGGCCCTGGCCTTCGGCCTGGTGACAGGCCACGCAGGTGGTGTGGTAGATCTTGTCGCCTCGCGCCACCAGCTCTTCCAGGGTCCATTCCTTGCTGGTCAGCTCCTTGAGCTTGGCGGCTTCAGCCTTGCGCTCGCCCAGCCAGGTCTCGTAATCGGCCTTGGACTTGACGTCGACCACCACCGGCATGAAGCCGTGGTCCTTGCCGCACAGCTCGGTGCACTGACCACGGTAGATGCCGGGCTTTTCGATACGGGTCCAGGCTTCGTTGACGAAGCCCGGGATGGCGTCGCGCTTGACCGCGAAGGCCGGCACCCACCAGGAGTGGATCACGTCGGCAGCGGTGACCAGAAAGCGCACTTTCGCGCCCACCGGCAGCACCAGCGGCTGGTCGACTTCCAGCAGGTAATGCTCATCCTTGGGCGCCTTGTTGTGGATCTGGTCGGCAGGGGTAGCCAGGTTGCTGAAGAACTCGACGTCCTGGCCCAGGTACTTGTAATGCCATTTCCACTGGTACCCAGTGACCTGGATGTCGATGTCCGAGTCACTGGCATCGTAGATGTCGATCAGCGTCTTGGTGGCCGGGATAGCCATGGCCACCAGAATCAGGAAGGGGACTACGGTCCAGAGGATTTCCACCCAGGTGTGCTCGTGGAAATGCGCAGCCTGCTGGCCAGTGGAGCGGCGGTGGATGACCATCGACCAGAACATCGCGCCAAACACCACGATGCCAATGATCACGCAGATCCAGAAGATGGTCATGTGCAGGTCGAAGACGGCGTTGGAAACTTCCGTCGCCCCTGGGTGCATGTTCACGGTCCAGGCGGCGTTCGCCTGACCAAAAACCGACCACAACAGGAGGCCCATCCAGACATGTGGATGTCGCATCATTGCGGGTTCCCCTTCTAATTCTTGTTGTCCCGGAGGCGTGGCCTGCGGCAAGAGGGAACGGCGGTCAAGACTGCCTGGCTTCGACGACCGAGCCCCTGCTAAAAGCAGTCGGGCCTCATCAACGAATCACGTTCAACGGGAGTATAGACAGCGACCAATGGCACGCAATGACGCCTGTGAAATGAACTTCACGAAATGGCCAGAACGCCTGAAAACCGCGCGCTTGAGAGTTCATGGCAAAATGGTGGCATTCGGTTATGCCAGAGATAGCACACGTTTGCGTGGTTTATAACAAATACGTCTTAGGTATTCTGTATACCGAGCTAATTTAGTGTCTTCCGTTTGAAACGTAATGTCCCTGGAGTTGTCATGAACATCGCTGCTGTACGCGAGCAGGTAAGCCAAGCCCATCAACATGAAGGCCAGACCGGCCAATTGAAACAGCGTCTCGAGTTGCAACTGCCCCACCTGCACCCCTCGATCCAACTGCCTGAGCAGGACGCCCAGGGTACTTTGGCGCGCTTCGTCAGCGCCTACATCGATCAGGTTCCGGAACTGTTGGAGGCCGCCCACGAGGTCGCTCGCGAAGCCGGCATCGAAGCCCAGATCAAACCGGTACTGAAAATTGCCGAGGCCTACTTCCTTCAGCCGCCCAGTGTGATGCAAGGGCATGTGGGCCTGGACTGCCTACTGGATGAGGCCTACCTGGCGCACCGCTTGGTGGAAGAGGTGAATGACTTGTACATCCGCCACTTCCAGCAGCCGTTGATCCCGGTCGACACCACGGTGGCCAACCTGATTGCCCACCAGTTGATTGGCGAAAGCTTTGCCAACCAGCTGGATGAAGTGGTGCACCACTCGGTTGACGAAATGCTCAATGACGAAAGCTTTGCGGTGGAATCGGTGGAGGCTTACCGCGAAAAGCTAAGCAGCCCGGAAACCGGCGCGGCGTGGAAGCGCTGGCCATGCCTGTCGCGCCAGCTGGGTGTGGAGCTGGGTCAGCCGGCCTGATTGTCCTGTCCCGGCCCATTCGCGGGTGAACCCGCTCCTACAACGGCCTGTGCCGAACCACCGAAGCGTGCCCGGTGTAGGAGCGGCCTTGCCCGCGAATGGGCCGGGCCTGCTAACCAATTTCCACCCGCCGTTCACCGCTGCCGCTGCCATCGTATTTGCGGGTGAACCCGCTCCTTACACTGGGGCTAGGCCCCAACCCCCGCCGTGGTCCGCAAGCGCCCCTCGATCCGCCGCTTCAGGCGCCGCTGCTCTATCCGCAACCGTGATCCATTGGCAGAATTGCTGCGGCTCCAGTCCTCCAGCAACTCAAGGCACGAGTGGTCGATATAACTCAGGTTACCCAGCGGGACGTGCAACGTGGTGCCCGCCGGAACGCTATCAAGCACCTGGGTCAACGCCGGCACCTTGAGGAACGTCGCCGCACCGCTGAGCCGCAGCTCCATATGTCCCGGCTTCTCCAGGCTGACCAGGTTGATCTTCAGCCGCGCAGCCTTGAACGCCAGTTTCAGCAAGGTCAGGGCAAAGCCAAGCAGTACCCCAGTCAACAGGTCGGTAAAGATGATCGCCAGCGCCGTCGCCGCATAGGTGAACATCGGCATGCGGCCATAACGGCCTAGCCCACGAAACGCTTTGAAGTCGACCAGCTTGATCCCGGTAAACACCAGCACACCCGCCAGGCTCGCTACCGGTATCTGTTGCAGCACGCTACTAAGCGCCACCACGAACGCCAACAGCCATAGGCCATGGAAAATCGCCGAGGCCCGGGTCTGCGCTCCGGCCTGGACATTGGCCGAACTGCGCACGATCACCCCGGTCATCGGCAAGGCGCCCAGCACCCCGCAAAGCATGTTGCCAATGCCTTGGGCTGAAAGCTCACGGTCAAAATCCGAGCGCTGACCACTGTGCATGCGATCGACCGCTGCAGCCGACAGCAGGGTTTCGGCGCTGGCGATGAAAGCCAGGGCAAAGGCGGCGACCAGCAGAGCAGGGTCAGCCAGTTGCATCAGGTCACCCGGGCGAATCCAGTCAATGGCCTCAGTCAGGTCTGCCGGCACTTGCACGCGGTTTACCGGCAGGACCAGCCACATGCTGATGGCGGTCATGCTTGCCACGCCGAGCAAGGCACCCGGGACAAAGCGCAGCCGCTGCGGCCGAAGGCGCTCCCAACCCCACATGATGGCGATGGTCCCCAGGCCAAGCGCACCGGCCATCCAACCTGAGCCAACACCCTCCTGTGACAGGGCTGCCGCCACGGTTGCCGGGAACTCCAGCAGGTTCTGCAGGCCTGACGGTTGCGGCGCCGTGTCGAACATCACATGCACCTGAGACAGCACGATCAACACGCCAATCCCCGCCAGCATGCCGTACACCACCGCCGGCGCAGTGACGCGGAACCAGCAGCCCAGGCGCAGGCGCCCGGCCAGTAACTGCAGCAAGCCGGCCAACAGCAGGATCGGCCCAAGCATGGCCATGCCGTGCTGGCGTACCAGCTCGAACACCAGTACCGCCAGACCGGCAGCGGGGCCGCTGACCTGTAGCGGCGATCCGGCAAGGAACCCGACGACAATGCCGCCGATAATCCCAGTAATCAGGCCTTTCGCCGGTGGCATGCCCGAGGCGATCGCAATGCCCATGCACAACGGCAGGGCCACCAGGAAGACCACCACCGATGCCAGCAACTCACGCGGCAGGGCCGCTTTCAACTGTGTAATGTTCACCGTGTTTCTCCTTTCTCTAGTCGCACGGCCATTCCCCTGGCCGTGGGCACGTTTGCCCCTGACAAGCGCGCAGGCGCGGGCCGCCAGCGAGCACGCCGGCAGGGCAGTCAGGGAATTCAAGGCAGCCGAAGGCCGCGCCACACCCCTGTAGGGTGCAGCCGGCTATCAAGGTTCTAGCGGCGGACGGGTCGCTTAGTAGCGGCCTCTCGGAGTGGCGCAGGGAACGGGTTCACCAGCGGCCAAGGGCAGGAAGCTGTCGCTGGCGGCGTCGTAGGCTTCGATCTTGCTGGTCTCGATGTCGTACACCCAACCATGAATGAACAGCTCACCGGCCGCCAGGCGCGAAGCCACCGAAGGATGGGTGCGCAAGTGATGCAACTGGGCGATGACGTTCTCTTTGGTCAGCACTTGCATCGTCTCGTGCTCGCTGCCGCAGGAGCAGTTGTTCTCGACCACGGTGCGGGCTACTTCAGCGTGGCGCAACCAGGCGCCAACAGTAGGCATCTTGGTCAGCGACTGCGGGTTGAGTACCGCACGCATGGCGCCGCAGTCGGAGTGGCCACAGATGATGATGTGGTGCACTTTAAGCGCCATTACGGCGTACTCGATGGCGCTGGAAACGCCCCCGTTCATCTGGCCATAAGGCGGTACCACGTTACCCACGTTACGGGTTACGAACAGGTCGCCTGGCGAGCTTTGGGTGATCAGCTCGGGAACGATGCGCGAATCGGCACAGGTGATGAACATGGCGCGTGGTGTTTGCGCGGTGGCGAGCTTCTTGAACAGCTCTTGCTGATCAGGGAAAACATCATGGTGAAAGCGCAGGAAGCCGTCGACGATGTGCTTAAGGGCAGCATCGGCGCTTTCCGCGGGGACCTGCGGTACGACCTTGGATGGGTCCTTGACGGGCATGATTCATCCTCTTGACGGTGTGTAGGTAAATCCATTTTACCGGTGAAAGATTCAGGCTATGCAGGGTTTTAGATGACACGCACGGGCCATAGATCACAGTCGGTGTGGACTTATTACCTACGCTAGCGGGGAAAACTTAACTGAAACTTAATTAGAAGGCTCTAGAACGGGCGTTCCAGAGAAAAAGGCGGGAGTTGGATAATAGCAAAAAAACATCAGTTGCCAATATGTATTAGCGCAATTATTGGTTGTTATTAGTAGCGTTGTGAGCAATGCGCAGCCCTTGTGTGAGCGGGATCAAGTCAGAACAGCGTCATCTGCCCACCCGGCGGGCAGAACGCCGAGCAATCCAGCGCCTGCGCCTCGCGCCCTTCGAAATCCAGCCGCTTCATTGCCTTGGCAAAGCGCTGCGCCAGCAACTCGGCAAACACCCCTTCACCACGCATGCGTACGCCGAACCGGCTGTCATACAGCGCGCCACTGCGGCTCTGGCGGATCAGGCTCAACACATGCGCCGCCCGCTGCGGGTAATGGTCCTGTAACCACTGCTCGAACAACGGCGCCACTTCCAGCGGCAGACGCAGCATCATGTAGGCCGCACTCTGTGCGCCAGCCTCCCTGGCCGCCTCCAGCAGGCGCTCCAGCTCACTGTCGTTGATCATTGGAATCATTGGCGAACACAAAACACCCACCGGTACGCCCGCTTCACGCAATACCCGAATGGCCCTCAACCTCGCACCGGGTGAGGCCGCTCGGGGTTCGAGCACGCGCTTGAGGCTGTCGTCCAGCGTGGTCAGGCTGATCATCACCCGTGCCAGGCGCTGGCGGGCCATCTCAGCCAGCAGGTCAAGGTCGCGCAGCACCAGTGAACCCTTGGTGACAATGGTCACTGGGTGACGAAAACGCAGTAACACTTCGAGCAAGCGCCGGGTCAGTAACTGTTCCCGCTCAATCGGCTGGTAGGGGTCGGTGTTGGAGCCCAGATTGATCGGCGCGCACACGTAGCCCGGTTTGCTCAATTGCTGTGCCAGCACCTCGGCTGCGTTGGTCTTGGCTATCAGTTTGGTCTCGAAATCCAGGCCGGGAGAAAGGTCCCAGTAGGCGTGCGAGGGGCGGGCATAGCAGTAGATGCAGCCATGCTCGCAGCCACGGTAAGGGTTGATGGAGCGATCGAAAGGGAGGTCGGGTGAAGTGTTGCGGCTGATCACCGACTTGGCTGTCTCAATCCGCACCTCGGTGCCCTGGGTTTGCGGCACTTCCTGGTACCAGCCATCATCTTCCGCCACCGAATGACCAGGGGCAAAGCGGTTGTGTGGGTTGTGCGCCGTGCCACGGCCCTTTTGCGGTGCTGGAGGAATCATGGCTCACCTGCATACTGTATTCATATACAGTATCGTGCATGCCGGGATCTTTCCAGCACCTCTGGTCTGACTACTTCAGGCCATGCCAGCTGAGATACGCTGCCTGGCTCGATGGCCGCCCAAGAAACGCCTCGATGCCTTCACGTAACGGGCGCGATGCCCCTGGAGCGAACAGTGCTTCCTGCAGTGCCCGACCCGTGGCTTCGTTCAACAGGCCCTCGGCTTCGAAGCGGGTGAACAAATCGAAGGCATGCACATCCGACCACAGGTAGGCGTAGTAACCAGCATCGTAGCCGTTCACAAGGTGGTCGAAGGCATGCGCCGGATGTTCGAAATCAGCCAGCGGCCAGTAACCACAACGTTCGCGGGCATCACCCAATCGCTGTTCCAAGGACCTGCCATCGTTTGGTGTGCCATGCAGGTCCATGTCGAACAACGCCAGGCACAGATCACTCGCGATCTCCTCCACGCCCTGCTGTCGTAACTGCTGCAGGCACTCATCGGCTTGCTTGCGGGATAGTTGACGGCCGTCCTGCGTGCGCGCCGAGATCGCCACCAGATAGTCCGCGTCCCAGACCCAACGCTCGAACAGCTTGCCGAACAACTCCACACCATCGGTGCCCAGCTCGGTCACGTTGGACATGACGTGGTTCGTCGTACGTACCAGCAGGTGGTGCAAGGCATGGCCGAATTCATGGAAAAGCTTGCGCAGTGACAAATGATCGAGCAACGGCTGTAAACCTGACAGCGCTTGCGGCACATCACTGAACACCACCACCGAGGCTGCCTGGTAGATACCCTCTGCATCGACCCGGCGATTCCTTACATAGGTGGTAAACACCGCGTCTGGCTGCTTGCCTGCGTGTTGCACGGCATCCAGATACAGAAAGCCAATGAAAGCGCTGTCCTGCCACACCTCGAACGGCTGCACGCTGTCATCCCAAGCAGGCAGCGCTTTGGGCTGCAGCACTACACCAAACAACTTCTGCGCCAATTGCTGCAACGCACTGACAACGGTATTCAGCGGGAAGTAATCGCGCAGCGCTTCGGCAGGAAACTCACTACGCGAAGCACGCCGCAGGTACTCGAAATCCCAGGGCAGGGGTTTGCCCAGGCACTGCTCGGCAGCCCCGCGCTCCACCTGCGAACGCCACCGCAACATGGCAGGTCGCACATGCTCGGCCAGATCGTGGAGAAAACCGCACACCTGGGCTACCGAACCCGCACTCTTCACCTGCAAGCTCTGCTCCAGATGGCCGGAGTAACCGAGCAGGAGGGCCTTCGCCTCAAGCAACTGCGCCAGTTGCTGCAGATACGTGCCGTTGTCCTGTTGCGGATCATGGCTGACGCCGCGGGCGTGGAAAGCCCGGTACACACGCTCACGGAGCTGGCGGTTGCCAGCATGTTTGAGCACCTCACGAGTAGTCACCGTGTCACACGCAATCAACCACCCCTGCTTACCTGCTTGTTGTGCTCCTGCAGCCAATTCGTCGCGTACCCGCTGTGGTATGCCGCTCAGCTCGGCTTCATCGGTGATATTCAACCCAGGCCGGTTGATGTTGCTGCGGAACGCCTCGCGTGCGGTGCCAATCTGCGCCTGAAGGTTTGCCAGACGCGCTTTGCCTGCGGAGTCGAGTAACGCGCCGCCAGCGGCGAACTTGTCCAGATGCCAACGCAAGGTGGCGCGCTTCCCGGCATCCAGTTGTTTGCCGATGTCACTGCAGGCCAAGCGTTCATACAACTCATGCAAGCCAGTGTTGGCGAACTTCTGTTCGAAGCATGCCGTCGCTCTGCCGTAGAAATCGATGATGGCGTTGGCCCAGGCCGTATCCCGGCCGACCAGTGGTGAAGCGGCATACAACACTGCCAGCAGCCGGCTATCCAGCCCATCCACCGCCAGCACCATGTCATCCCAGGTGGGCATGGTTCGTTGATCACGGATGATGCGTTCTACACCGTTCTCGTGTGCCAGCAGCACGTGAGCGAATGCCGCCTGCATGTTTTCGAGGGTGATGGAGGAGTAATCGACGGGGATATGGCTATTTTGCAGAAGAGGGTTGGCCATGACGCACACCTTGCTGGTAGAAATGAGCAAGAGAGCTTGCATGGCCAACGTGCGCCAGGTGGCCTGACTATCTAACACCTGTCCATGCCTGCCCGGGCATTGCACCCGGGCGGCATGACCGTATTACTCAGCCGGCTTTTTCAGCTTCGGATTAGGGAAGAACTGCACGGTCTGCACCTTGGCCGGCGCGGCTTTCGGCGCCAGGTGGTTGACCCGGGTGCCCAGTTCCTTCGGCACCGACAAGCCCTGCTCGTTGAGGGAGTCGGTAAAGCCGCAAGCCACACACTCGCGGTGCGGTACGCCGTCTTCGTTCCACATCATCAGCTTGTCGGGCTCGCTGCACGCCGGGCACACGGCACCGGCAATGAAGCGCTTCTTGGTCTTGTTCACAGCTACCTCACTCATGCTGCAGCGTCCTCGGTGAGACCACTGTGGCGCAGCAATGCATCGATGGAAGGCTCACGCCCACGGAAGTCGACGAACAGTTCCATCGGCTCGCGCGAACCCCCACGGGCCAGGATCGCCTCGCGGAAGGCGCGGCCGGTCTCGGCGTTCAGCACGCCTTCTTCCTCGAAGCGCGAGAAGGCGTCAGCCGACAGCACTTCGGCCCACTTGTAGCTGTAGTAGCCCGCCGCGTAACCGCCCGCGAAAATGTGCGCAAAGCTGTTGGGGAAGCGGTTGTAAGCCGGCGGGCGCATGACCGACACCTCGTCACGCACACCTTCGAGCACCTGCAATACGCTGCGGCCGTCGCCATGGCTGGCGTGCAGCTCGAAATCGAACAGCGAGAACTCCAGCTGGCGCACCATCATCATGCCCGACTGGAAGTTTTTCGCGGCCAGCATCTTGTCCAGCAGGTCCTGGGGCAGGGCGGCGCCGGTTTCGTAGTGACCCGAAATCAGTGCCAGGCCTTCCGGCTCCCAGCACCAGTTTTCCATGAACTGGCTTGGCAGCTCGACCGCATCCCAGGCCACGCCGTTGATGCCGGACACGCCGGCATGCTCGATGCGGGTCAGCATGTGGTGCAGGCCGTGACCGAACTCGTGGAACAGGGTGGTGACTTCATCGTGGGTCAGCAACGCGGGCTTGCCGGGCGCGGCCGGAGTGAAGTTGCACACCAGGTTGGCCACCGGGCTCTGCAGCTGGCCGCCGACAGTGCGGCGACGGTCACGGGCGCCGTCCATCCAGGCGCCGCCACGCTTGTTGGCGCGGGCGTACAGGTCGAAGAAGAAACGGCCAACGTGCTGACCATTTTCCTTGATCTCGAACAGGCGTACGTCCGGGTGCCAACTGTCGAAGCCTTCAAGCTCGGCGATTTCGATGCCGTACAGGCGCTGCACGATGCTGAACAGGCCGCCCAGCACCTTGTCGATCGGGAAATAGGCGCGCAGGGCTTCCTGCGACACGCTGTAGCGCTGCTCGCGCAGCTTCTCGCCAAAGTAGCCGGCATCCCAGCTGGCCAGCTCGGGGCAGCCTTGTTCGGCAGCGTAGGCCTTGAGCTGTTGCAGGTCCTGGGCGGCGAACGGCTTGGAGCGCTTGGCCAAGTCACGCAGGAAGCTCAGCACCTGGTCGCTGGACTCGGCCATCTTGGTGGCCAGGCTCAGCTCGGCGTAGTTCTTGTAGCCCAGCAGTTCGGCCAGCTCCTGGCGCAGGTCGAGGATTTCGCGCATCACCGGGCCATTGTCGAACTGGCCGGCATTCGGGCCCTGGTCGGAGGCGCGGGTGCAGTAGGCGGCGTATAGCTCTTCGCGCAGGGCGCGGTCACTGGCGTAGGTCATCACCGCGTAGTAGCTGGGGAACTCCAGGGTGATCAACCAGCCGTCCAAGCCCTTGGCCTGGGCTGCAGCGGCCATCTGCGCCTTGGCCGAATCGGTCAGGCCGGCCAGCGCAGCTTCGTCGGTAACATGTTTGGTCCATGCCTGGGTGGCGTCGAGCAGCTGATTGGAGAAACGGCTGCCCAGCTCGCTGAGCTTGCTCTGCACCTCGGCGTAACGCTGCTGCTTGTCCGCTGGCAGGTCGATACCCGACAGGCGGAAGTCACGCAGGGCGTGCTCGAGGATAGTCTTTTGCGCCACGTCGAAGCTGGCGGCCTCCGGGCTGTTGATCAGCGCCTGGTAGGCTTCGAACAGCGCGCGGTTCTGGCCCAGTTCGGTAGAGTAGGCACTCAGGGCTGGCAGGCAAGACTCGTAAGCCTCGCGCAGCTCGGCGCTGTTGCACACCGCATTGAGGTGGCTGACCGGGCTCCAGGCCGCGCCCAGGCGGTCGTTCAGTTCGTCCATGGCCAGCACCAGGCCGGCCCATGTAGGGTTCTTGCCCTGCTTTTCTAGGATCTCGGCAATGGCTTTACGGTTGTCGGCCAGGATCGCTTCGATCGCCGGCAACACGTGTTCGGCACGAATTTGCGAGAAGGGCGGCAGATCGTGGGATTGCAGAAGCGGGTTGTTCGCAGTCACGGTTTGGATACCTTGGCAGAAGAAACACTGCCCCATCTTAATTACAATCGACGCCGACCGCAGCAGGCAGCCTGCCTATCGGCACAGATGAGAGACGCTATCATGGCCATTCGCAGCTTCCAGCAACACACTCCGAAAGTTGGGCCCAGGGCCTTCGTCGACCGTTCGGCGGTGGTGCTGGGCGACGTGGAGATCGGTGAAGACAGTTCGGTCTGGCCGTTGACCGTGGTGCGCGCCGACATGCACCGCATCCGCATTGGCGCGCGCACCAGCGTGCAGGACGGCAGCGTGCTGCACATTACCCATGCCGGGCCTTTCAACCCGGACGGTTTCCCGCTGATCATCGGTGACGAAGTGACCATCGGGCACAAAGTGATGCTGCATGGCTGCACCTTGGGCAACCGCATCCTGGTGGGCATGGGCAGCACTATCATGGACGGTGCCATCGTCGAGGACGAAGTGATCATCGGCGCTGGCAGCCTGGTGCCGCCAGGCAAACGCCTGGTCAGTGGCTACCTGTACATGGGCAGCCCGGTGAAACAGGCCCGGCTGCTGAATGACAAGGAGCGCGCATTTTTCTCCTACAGCGCCGGCAACTACGTGAAGCTCAAGGACCAGCACCTGGCCGAAGGCTACGATCAACCTGAATGACCGCATTCGCGGGCGCGCCCGCTCCCACGGGTTCAGTGGAGCCATCAAGGCCTGCGCTGTACCTGTGGAAGCGGGCATGCCCGCGAAGAAGGCCACGCAGCACTCAAGTGGAACCCTGTACATGCACCAGCAAAACATCCTCTTCGACCTCGACGGCACCCTGACCGACCCACGCCTGGGCATCACTCGCTCGATCCAGTACGCCCTGGCCAAACTGGGCATCGATGAACCGGACCTGGCCCGCCTCGAGCATTTCATCGGCCCACCCCTGCTGCAGGCTTTCATGCAGTTCTACAACTTCGACGAAGCCAAGGCCTGGGATGCGGTGAACTTCTACCGGGAGCGCTTCCGCGTGACCGGGCTGTACGAAAACCTGGTGTTCGCTGGCGTCCCCGAATTGCTCGAAGCCCTGAACGGCCAGGGCCGCACGCTGTACATTGCCACGTCAAAACCGTGGGAGTTCGCCCGCGAAATCGCCCGGCACTTCGCCTTCGATCATCACTTCAAGGTGATCTACGGCAGTGAGCTGGACGGCACGCGCACCAACAAGGTCGAGCTGATTCGCCATTTGCTGGATGAAGAAGGGCTGGACCCTGCACAGACGCTGATGATCGGTGACCGCAAGCATGACCTGATCGGCGCGCGCAGCAACGGGCTGCAGGCAGTAGCGGTGGGGTACGGGTTTGGCAGCCGGGAAGAGTTGATGGCAGAGGAGCCTGCCTTCCACTTTGCCACCTTGGCCGAGATGCATCAGGCATTCCTCAAGGCGTGACGGCCCTGGGGGCTGCCTTGCGGCCCCCTGGATCTTACCGGCCAGCCATCAACCCCTGTAGCGCTGCCTTTCTCTCATCAATGGGCAAACGCCCCAATTGCTCGACTTGCTCATAAAACCGGGCCCAGTCACCATCAACCTCATGGAACAGCGCGGCAAACGCCGGCACCCACTGGTCATACAGCCCGAACGGCAACAACTTGGCATTATTCATCGGCCCATGCATCCAGGCGTCATAGCGTTTGTCCCCACCCCATTGGCCATCACGCAACTGCCGGTATTCCTGCCTTAACCGGTCGAACTCCGCCCGCTTGGCCAGCCGCTTGTGCGCATCATCCAAAGGCCCGTCATAAATGGCCTGCAATCGCTCACGACAGGCCAGCACCAGGCGGATGAACTGGTCACGCTGCTGCTGCCTCTGCCCTGCGCCAACCGCTGCCAGCCCGCGCGCCGCCCGCCATTGCCGCGTGCCCTCCTGCTCGACGAACGAGGCGAAGGATTCATTGAATTCGGTATCGTCCTGCACGTAGAAGCGCTGGTGGGCCAGTTCATGGAAGATCAACGTAGCCAGGCGCTCATCGCCCCAGCCCACCATCGACGACAGAATCGGGTCATCGAACCAACCCAGGGTCGAATAAGCTTCCACGCCGCCGACGTAAACATCCAGGCCATCCTGGCGCATCAACGCCGCCGCGCCCCGCGCCGCGCCTTGCTGGTAGTAGCCGCGGTACGCCACGCACCCTGCTATCGGAAAGCAGTGCGTTACCGGTTGCAACGACAACTCGGGCGTGGCGAACACATTCCACACCACGTAGGGGCGGCCAAGGTCGGCGTATACCCGGTAGCTGCGGTTGTCTGGCAGTTTCAATTGCTGGCTGGCAAACACCCGCGCCTGTTCGGCCTGTTGCAGGTGCGCGCGCAAAGGTGCAGGGGTAGCAGGGTCGGCCAATACCTGCTCTACAGGCTGCCGCGCCCGCAGCAATTGCCACTGTCCCTGGGCCAGCTGCCCATAGTAGGCGGCATTGCTGCAACCGTTCAGCAGGAGCGCCGCAAGCAGCGGAACCAAACGGGTGAAAATGCGGTCGAGTGCCCCAAGGCCTGAGCGCTGCATAAGAAAAAGTCGAAGCATCCGGTACTGTCTGACTCGCTCAAGACCATTTCGCTCCAAGACTATCTCGCCAAGGGGGAGTTTCGCCATGCGTGCATTGTTGGTCGCCGGCTCACTGTTGTTGATCTCTGCCTGTTCAACATTGCCAGACCCAGACCCGAATCAGGCGTGGGTCGACCTCACGCGCTACGGCAACACCTCGCTGTACGCCGTGCAGGTAGATGAGCGTGACTGGGCTGACAGCCGCTATTTCGAGGTTCAACCCGGCAGCCACGAACTGACCGTGCGCTATCAGTTTCCGGTTAATCCCAGCAATATCGGCCCCGTCAATGAGCCACTATGGCGCGATTGCCAGGTCAAGCTGACCTTCAAGGACTTCAGCGCCGGGCAGCGTTATCAACTGCAGGCTGGCAGCATTGGCTTCCGCCCTTGGATAAAACTCTACGACCACCAGCAAAAACTGCTGGGTCAAGGGCTGCCGGCGGGTTGTCAGCGCACCTGAACCGCACAAACGGCGCTATGCTTGTTACTTGTAAATCGCAAGTGGGAGTTTCGCCATGCGCCAGCCCATGATGCTGATCGCCCTCAGTACACTGGGGGCTTGCGCCAGCCCCTTGCCGCCAGTCGACCCGAAGCAGGCGTGGGTCGACCTGTACACCATGACTCCCGGCCGGGTGATCATGGCCGACCGCCTCGATGGCAAGCGCCTGGAGGATGGCCGTTACTTTCAGGTGACGCCGGGCAAGCACGAACTGGTGGTGCGCTTTGATTATGAAATCTACTCGGGCGGCATCATGTCAGAACCCAGGGACCGAACCTGTTACCTGACCGTACGCTTTGACAACTTCAAGGCCGGCGAGCGCTATCGCCTGGAGGCGCGAGCGCCAGTGATGGAGCCGCAGGTGCTGCTGTATGACGCCAACCGCAAGGTGGTGGTGAACGAGCCTAGCGAGGTGTTCTGCATACCGTGAATTCGGGGCTGCATTGCAGCCCCGAGCTCTGATGCTTATCGATCGTTCTTCTGGTAGATGATCTTCTTCGTCCCGCCATCGCAGGTCCCGACGACCATGTTCTGGTCCTCGACCTCGCTGTTGGGCACGATCTCCAGCGTGTAGGACGTAACCCCTTGGGCCTGGATCTTGGCCTCGATCTCGGCTTTCAGCTCCTCGCATGGCTTGACGGCCGCCAGCGCAGACGTGGCGACAAGGGTAGCCAACACAGCGATAGCTACGCGAATCATGGAACGGCTCCTGGAAAGGGCAGTGGCGCTGCCGACGTTCTTTAGACTACAGCAAACCACTACCGTTGCACCGCTTCACCCCACCAATGCGGCATCCAGGCTGATCTTCGCATTCAAAACCTTGGACACCGGGCAGCCTTCCTTCGCCTTGCTGGCAATCTCCAGGAATTGAGCCTCGCTGGCCCCGGGTACCTTGGCCCTGAGCACCAGGTGCACGGCAGTAATGGCAAAACCGTCCGCTTGCTTGTCGAGCGTCACCTCTGCAGCCGTGTCGATCCGCTCTGCGGTAAGCCCCGCCTCGCCGAGCATCATTGATAGCGCCATCGAGAAACAACCGGCATGCGCCGCGCCGATCAGCTCCTCCGGGTTGGTACCGGGTGTGCCCTCGAAACGTGTATTGAAGCCATAAGGGTTCTGCTTGAGTGCGCCGCTTTCGGTAGAAAGCAGACCTTTCCCATCCTTCAGGCCACCTTGCCAGATCGCCGATGCTGTCTTTTTCATGATGCCTCCTGATCACTGGGTTGCTTGCCTACGGTTCAGAGGCCCGCCGCCTGCCGCAAGTTCAGAGCAATATGCTTGCAGGCATTGAATCCAACGAATGCGCCCATACAGAATCAAAAAGGCCTCTGGCCAATCATTCTTGCGGAGGCTCCATGACGCAGCTGCGTGACCTGAAGATTTCTACCCTGGACCTGGTGCCCGTGCGCGCCGACGCCGGCCCCGCGCAATCGCTGCGCAACTCGCTGGACCTGGCGCAGCATGTCGAGCGCTTTGGCTATAACCGTTTTTGGGTGGCCGAGCACCACAACATGGACGGCATCGCCAGTTCGGCGACTTCGGTGCTGATCGGCTACCTGGCCGGTGGGACCTCACGTATTCGCGTGGGCTCTGGCGGGGTAATGCTGCCCAACCATGCGCCGCTGGTAATTGCCGAGCAGTTCGGCACCTTGGCCAGCCTGTATCCGGGGCGTATCGACCTTGGCCTGGGCCGTGCGCCGGGTTCGGACCAAATGACCGCCTATGCCCTGCGACGCGAGCGCGCTGGCAGCCCGGATGACTTCCCGGACGATGTCGAGGAGCTTTCGCGCTACCTCGGGCCACGCACCGATGATCAAAAAGTGATCGCCGTACCCGGGCACGACACCGACGTGCCAATGTGGTTGCTGGGATCCAGCCTGTTCAGCGCCCAGCTGGCCGGCATGCGCGGCATGCCCTACGCCTTCGCCTCGCATTTCGCACCACGCTACATGCACGAGGCGATTCGCGTATATCGCAACCATTTCAGGCCCTCGACCACGCTGGATAAGCCGTATGTGATGCTGGGCATACCCATGGTGGTGGCGCAGACCGACGAGAAGGCCGAATACCTGGCAACCTCGGTCTACCAACGCATCCTGGCGCTGATTCGCGGACAGAGCCTGATGCAGAAGCCACCCGTGGAGAGCATGGATGGGCTGTGGTTGCCCCATGAGCGAGAGACGGTGGGCAGCTTCCTGGGGTTGGCCATGATTGGCAGCCCGCAGAAGGTAAAGGCCAAGGTAGAAGTGCTGCTGGACCAGACGGGTGCGGATGAACTGATCTTTACCTGTGACTTGTATGAACATGCGGACCGCATTCGGTCATATGAGCTGATGGCGCAGGCCCTCAAGACCGAGTGACCCTCGTCGCGGGCTCGCCCGTTTCCACAGGTTGACTGAAGCCTTCAAGGCCTGCGCTGTACCTGTGGGAGCGGGCAAGCCCGCGAATGAGCGGGGCCATCAGCCGCGGCGGTACACAATCTCCTTGGTGCCGGCCTCGCAGCTACCAATGACCTTGCCCGCCGGCTCGCCTTTTTTGACGATCTCCAGCTTGTAGCCAGTGACGCCCTTGGCATCCAGCTTGGCCGCAATTTCCGCCTTCAACTCCTCGCACGGTTTGCCCGCTGCCAGCGCACCACCGGCCAGGGTCATCAGGCCCAGCGCCAGAATCAGTTTTTTCATCACTCGCTTTCCTTGTGCAGATGAAATCAGAAGGGGACCCCACCAAGGCGCCCCGTTCCTGAATACCTCATCACGCCGAGATCATGCAGCCCGACGCTATATCAGCTATTGGCGATACGGAAGCCGACCTTCAGCGTGACCTGGAAGTGCGCCGCCTTGTTGTCACGGATATGGCCACGGGTATCGACCACTTCGAACCATTCCAGGTGCTTGATGCTTTTGCCGGCTTCAGCCAGAGCATTGTTGATGGCGTCTTCGATACTGGTGGGCGAAGACCCTACCAGTTCGATTTTCTTGTAGGTGTGATGATCGGTCATGAGTGCTCTCCATGGGTGACAGTGAGTTTCAGCCTAGCAGCGCAGGCCTGGTTTACCTGCGAGCAGTCACTGTCAGCGAAAGTTCGATCGCACTTTCTCGCAGACCAAGGGTCGCAAACCTTAGAGCCCATACTGCAAAGGAGAGTCAACATGCACCGTAACTCGCTGCGTAAAACGTCCCTGGAAAGCATGGAAGCAGAGATCGAGAGCCTTCTGAAAAGCTTGGAAAACCTCAAGCATGATGCGTCGGAAGAGTCCCAGAAGTCGGTGAAGGCAATCCGCAGCAACGCTGAAAGCGCACTGCGTCATTCGCGCAGCCTACTGAGCGATGCGTACGAGGAAGTGAAGCAGCGCACCCGCCAGACCGGCATAGCCACCCGGGACTACGCCCAGGAACACCCCTACACAACCGCTGGTGTGGCCATTGGTGCGTTGGGCCTGCTGGCGGCCTACCTGATGTGCAAGCGAAACTAAGCGCCCTGCCGCGCAAGTTCCGCCCGTAACCACTGCGCCAACTGCTCGGCGCGCCCGTCTGCGGCGCGCCGTGGCACCCACAATGCCAGCGCCGCCTGGGTAGGTGAAAACCCCCACGGCGCACTCAAACGGCCCGCCCGCAGGTCATCGGCGACCAGTGGCTGCGGTGCAATCGCAACGCCCAATCCGGCCACGGCAGCTTCCAGCAGGTAATACAGGTGCTCGAAGGCCTGGCCATAGTGAATGGCCGCCGGGTCCAGGCCCTGTTGCACCGCCCAGGTCGGCCAGGCTTGCGGGCGTGAAGTGGTGTGCAGCAAGGCTTCGCCCAGCAGTGCCTGGGCGGGCGCCCCCCGCAAGCGCTGGAAGCCTGCGAAATGCGGGCTGAGCACCGGTCCGATACATTCCTCGGCCAGCACATGCACCTGCATATCCGCCGGCCACGGTGGCTCGGCATACACCAGCAACGCATCCAGCCCAGGCCGCCGCGGGTCAAGGTCGCCCTCACCCGCCGACAGATGCAAGCGCAGCTCAGGCAAATCCGCCTGCAACCGCCCCAGCCGCGGGATAAACCAGCGTGCCAGCAGGCTGCCCGAGCAGCCCAGCACGAACGGCGCCTCGCTCACATCACGGCTGAGTTCGGAACACACGCTGCGCAGCCGGTCGAAGGCCTCACCGCTGGCATCGCGCAGACGAACGCCTGCATCTGTGAGTTTGATGCCGCGCCCGTCCTTGACGAACAGGGCGACGCCCAGATGCTCCTCAAGCACCTTGATCTGCCGGCTGACGGCGCCGTGGGTGACGTGCAGCGCTTCAGCTGCCTGGCTGACACTGTTCAGCCTGGCTGTAGCCTCGAAGGCACGCAGGGCATTGAGGGGAGGGAGGTCGTGGGCCATTTTACCTGTGAGTTTTTCTGACAAGTTTGCGCAATCTTATCGGTTTTCAGCCGAGCTTGCCGTGGTTAGAGTAAAGCCCATCACTCATTCACTACGCCTTGGAGCGCCCCATGTCCCAGTCCCAATACCGCCCCGGCCCCGACGCCAATGGCCTGTTCGGCTCGTTTGGCGGCCGCTATGTGGCCGAAACCCTGATGCCACTGGTGCTGGACCTGGCCCGCGAATACGAAGCTGCCAAGGCAGACCCCAAGTTCCTTGAAGAGCTGGCGTACTTCCAGCGCGACTACATCGGCCGCCCTAACCCGCTGTACTTCGCCGAGCGCCTGACCGAGCATTGCGGCGGGGCGAAGATTTTCTTCAAGCGTGAAGAGCTCAACCATACCGGCGCGCACAAGGTGAACAACTGCATCGGCCAGGTGCTGCTGGCCAAGCGCATGGGCAAAAAGCGCCTGATCGCCGAAACCGGCGCCGGCATGCACGGTGTCGCCACCGCCACCGTCGCCGCGCGCTTCGGCCTGCCTTGCGTGATCTACATGGGCGCTACCGACATCGAGCGCCAGCAGGCGAACGTGTTCCGCATGAAACTGCTGGGCGCCGAGATCGTGCCGGTTACCGCCGGCACCGGCACCCTGAAAGACGCCATGAACGAAGCCCTGCGTGACTGGGTTACCAACGTCGAAGACACCTTCTACCTGATCGGCACTGTGGCTGGCCCACACCCGTACCCCGCCATGGTCCGCGATTTCCAGTCGATCATCGGCAAAGAGACCCGTGCCCAGTTGCAAGAGAAGGAAGGCCGCCTGCCTGATAGCCTGGTTGCCTGCGTCGGCGGTGGCTCCAATGCCATGGGCCTGTTCCATGAATTCCTCGAAGAGCCAAGCGTGCAGATCATCGGCGTTGAAGCCGGTGGCCATGGCGTACACACCGACAAGCACGCCGCCAGCCTGAACGGCGGCGTACCGGGCGTGTTGCACGGCAATCGCACCTACCTGTTGCAGGACCAAGACGGCCAGATCACCGATGCCCACTCTATTTCCGCAGGCCTGGACTACCCGGGCATCGGCCCGGAGCACGCCTATCTGCATGAGGTAAAGCGCGTCGAGTACGTCAGCATCACCGACGACGAAGCATTGGATGCGTTCCACGCAACCTGCCGTCTGGAAGGCATCATCCCAGCCCTGGAAAGCTCCCACGCCTTGGCCGAAGCGATCAAGCGCGCACCGAAGCTGCCCAAGGACCACCTGATGGTCGTGTGCCTGTCGGGCCGCGGCGACAAAGACATGCAAACCGTCATGAACCACATGGCCGCCCAGGAGAAACAGGCATGAGCCGTCTTGAACAACGCTTCGCCGAGCTGAAGGCCGAAGGCCGCTCGGCACTGGTCACCTTCGTCACAGCTGGCGACCCGGGCTACGACGCCTCGCTGCAGATCCTCAAGGGCCTGCCGGCTGCTGGCGCCGACGTGATCGAGCTGGGCATGCCGTTCACCGACCCGATGGCCGATGGCGTGGCCATCCAGCTGGCCACCCTGCGCGCCCTTGAAGCTGGCCAGACCTTGGCCAAGACCCTGCAGATGGTTCGCGAATTCCGTGTGGATAACCAGACCACGCCAATCGTGCTGATGGGCTACTACAACCCTATCCACCGCTTTGGTGTGGACACGTTCGTGACTGAAGCCAAGGCAGCGGGCGTCGATGGCCTGATCATCGTCGACCTTCCGCCAGAGCACGACGCCGAACTGGCTACCCCGGCCCAGGCCGCAGGCATCGACTTCATCCGCCTGACCACCCCGACCACCGACGACGCGCGCCTGCCGCGCGTGCTGGAGCGCAGCTCCGGGTTCGTCTACTACGTGTCGGTGGCCGGCGTGACCGGTGCCGGTTCGGCGACCACCGAGCATGTGACCGAAGCCATTGCCCGCCTGCGCCGGCATACCGATCTGCCGATCAGCGTTGGCTTCGGCATTCGCACGCCGGAACAGGCTGCGAACATTGCCCGCCTGGCGGATGGTGTGGTGGTGGGCTCGGCACTGGTCGACAAGATTGCCCAGGCCAAAAGCGCCGATCAGGCGGTGACCGATGTATTGAGCCTGTGCTCGGCATTGGCTGAAGGGGTGCGCGGCGCGCGCCGCTAAACCGCGTCGTCTGCTTCGCGGGTAAACCCGCTCCTACGGAACCAGCGCCACCCTCTGGCTCTGCGATAGCGTATAGGAGCGGGTTACCCACGAAGCGGCCAGCACAGGCTACTCCCGCCTAGCCCCCAAAAATCGACAGATTCAATGGCCGCACGGCCCCCATCCAGATCGCATGATCCCGGTGATCCGCCAGTTCATCCCCGGTTTCCGGATGCATGAATACCACCAGGCCCTTGCGGTACAGCGCCAACCAAGGCAAAACCACCCCCACCACTTCCGGCCCGAACGCCAGCTGGCAACTCCAGTCCGGATGCGGCCCAACCGGTTTCTGGTGCATGCGCCCCATGGTCACGGGAAACAGCCGAGCCGCCTCCTCGCACAGTTCCCGGGCCTGCTCCATGGTGGCTGCGTCGTAATAAACGTGGGCGTGGTAACCCTTGATCCTCTGCACGATAACTCCTGATTGCGGTCCAACCATCACCACCTGTACACGGAGTGATGCAGTGAAAAACGCCGAAACCCCAGTATTCAAACTGGTCCTGTTCGGGCCTGAAAGCAGCTTGGGCAATGCCCTGGTGGCCGAACTGCTATCGCGCCAACACGAAGTCACCGCCGTGGTGGATGACCTCAACCGCCACACCGCCCGCCCCGGCCTGCACTTCAAGATAGGCGGGCTGAACAGTGCCGACCAGGCGGAGCAGGGCGCGGCAGGCGGTTCAGCGGTAATCGCCCTTTTATCGACGCTGGCGTCAGGTGACCTGCCGGGGCAAGCACGCCTGAGCGAAGCGCTGGTGGCGGGGCTTGAGCGTACGACTATACGCCGGCTATTGCTGGTGGGCGATTTCGCTGTGCTGGACGAGCCGAACAAGTACAGCCCAGCAGAGCGGGAGAGCGTGGATCAGGTAGTTGATGGGTTGCAGCGCAGCGCGCTGCGCTGGACCTTGATCAATACCCCGCAGCCGCTGCCGGACGCGGCGTGGGCGCGTGTGGCGGCGGGGATCGTGGATATGCTGGAGCTGGACCTGCACCGGGGCGAGCATCTTAACTTCGTGGTCTAGATGACCGCGCAGCCTCGGGGCTCAGCGGTTGCGCTCCTGCTCCAACCAATCCACGAACCGCTCGATCAACGCTCCACGCCGCTTGCGCGGTGGCAACACCGCGTAATAGCCGCGTTGCGAACGCAAGCTCCCCTCCAGCGGCCGACACAGCAACCCTTGCTCCACCAACCCATCCACCAGGTGCCCCCAGCCAATCGCCACTCCTTGCCCGGCAATCGCTGCCTGAATCAGCAAGGTATAGTTATCAAACCGCAACTGCCCCGCCGGCGGTGGGCTGGTCACACCAAACCCGCGAAATACCCCCGCCCAGTCAAACCAGCGGCTGGCCTGCTCGCCCTTCAAATGCAGCAGCGGCAATCGTTGCAAGGCCACAGCTGACAAGGCTTTGCCATGAATCAGACGGGGGCTGCACACCGGGAACACTTCCTCATCGAATAGCCAACGGCTTTCTCCTTGGTGAAAGCGTCCATCGCCAAACAGCACCGCCACATCGATGTCCGGGCGCAACATGGCCTGGCTGCGCTCACCCGTCACCAGGCTCACATCCACCTGTGGATAAGCCTCATGAAAGCGTTGCAGCCTTGGCATCAACCAGAACGCCGCAAAGGCAAAGTCGGTGGCCACCTGCAGCACTTCATGCTGGCCACGCCCGCTGGCCTGGGCGATACCGTCATCCATGGCCTGCAGCCCCTGTTGCACCTGTTCGAACAGCACCTGGCCAGCCTCGGTCAGCTCGATGCCCCGGTAAATGCGGTCAAACAAGCGCGTGCCCAACTGTGCCTCCAGGCGTTTCACCTGCTGGCTCACTGCCGGCTGCGTGGTACCCAACTCCAGCGCCGCAGCGGTAAAGCCACGCAGGCGCGCAGCAGCCTCGAATACACGCAAGGTATCCAGCGACAACCCGGCAAGGTGGTCAAACATAAGCGTAGCTAATCCCAGTCATTGCCCGCCATGGGCTTTACCCATGTTATCCACAGTCGCATCTTGGTAGGCAAGCGGTTCGCATAACCCTCAACGATGGAAGCCCCCATGACGCGTCCGAATATCCTGTTCATCATGGCCGACCAGATGGCCGCGCCCTTGCTGCCGATCTACGGCCCTTCGCCCATCCAGATGCCGCACCTCGGCCGCCTGGCCGAGCAAGCCGTGGTGTTCGACTCGGCCTACTGCAACAGCCCGCTGTGCGCACCATCACGCTTCACCCTGGTCAGCGGTCAGTTGCCCAGCCGTATTGGCGCCTACGATAACGCGGCCGACTTCCCTGCCGATGTGCCAACCTACGCCCATTACCTGCGTCGCCTGGGCTACCGCACCGCGCTGTCAGGCAAGATGCACTTCTGCGGCCCCGACCAGTTGCACGGCTATGAAGAACGCCTGACCAGCGACATCTACCCGGCCGACTATGGTTGGGCGGTGAACTGGGACGAACCCGATGTGCGTCCAAGCTGGTACCACAACATGTCCTCGGTGCTGCAGGCCGGTCCGTGCGTGCGCACCAATCAGCTGGATTTCGACGAGGAGGTGGTGTTCAAGGCGCGTCAGTACCTGTACGACCATGTGCGCGAAAACGATGGCCGGCCATTTTGCCTGACCGTTTCGATGACTCACCCGCATGACCCCTACACCATTGCCAAACGCTACTGGGACCGCTACGAAGGTGTGGATATCCCCATGCCCCGTGCCGAGTTCGGCCAGGCAGAACTCGACCCGCATTCGCAGCGCCTGCTGAAGGTCTACGACCTGTGGAACAAGCCACTGCCTGTGGACAAGATCCGCGATGCCCGCCGTGCCTACTTCGGCGCGTGCAGCTATATCGATGACAACATTGGCCAGCTGCTGCAGACCCTGGAGGAATGCAACCTGGCCGATGACACACTGATCGTGTTTTCCGGCGACCACGGCGACATGCTTGGCGAGCGTGGCCTCTGGTACAAAATGCACTGGTTCGAAATGTCGGCGCGGGTACCGTTGCTGATCCATGCGCCGAAGCGCTTTGCAGCGGGCCGGGTAACTGCCTCGGTGTCGACCTGCGACCTGCTGCCAACCTTGGTCGAACTGGCTGGCGGCGCTGTGGATAAAGACCTGCATCTGGATGGCCGCTCACTGTTGGGCCACCTGCAAGGGCAGGGCGGTCACGACGAGGTGATCGGCGAGTACATGGCCGAAGGCACCGTCGGCCCGCTGATGATGATCCGCCGCGGGCACTACAAGTTCGTGTACAGCGAAGACGACCCGTGTCTACTCTATGACCTGAGCCGCGACCCGCACGAGCGGGAGAACCTCACTGGCAGCCCGGACCACCAGACGCTGCTACAGGCATTTGTCGATGAAGCGCAACAGCGCTGGGACATCCCCAACCTGCGCCAGCAGGTACTGGCCAGCCAGCGCCGCCGCCGGCTGGTGGCCGAAGCGCTGGCCATCGGCAAGCTGAAAAGCTGGGACCACCAACCATTGGTGGACGCCAGCCAACAGTACATGCGCAACCACATCGATCTCGATGACCTCGAACGCAAGGCACGTTATCCACAGCCCGCCCCCCTGGATTGAGAAGAGAGGCCGCCATGCACAAGTTCTCCGCCGCCGTGTTCGCCCTGGCCCTGAGCGCCACCACGGCCCACGCCGCAGACAGCGACGCGCAATGCAGTACCGTGAAAATGGCCGACCCCGGCTGGAGTGATATTGCCTCGACCAATGCCGTGGCACGCCTGTTACTGGAAAGCCTGGGTTACCAGGTGAAGATCGACAGCCTGGCCGTACCGATCATCTATGGCGGCCTCAAGGACGGCCAGGTCGACGCCTTCCTCGGCAACTGGATGCCCGCACATCAAGGTTTCCATGACAAGTTCATCGCCAACGGCGATGTGCAGCAGCTATCGCGCAACCTGGAGGGAACCGAGTTCACCCTCGCAGTGCCCGACTATGTATGGAATGCCGGGGTGAAGGACTTCGCTGACCTGCAAAAACACGCCGGGCAGTTCGACAAAAAGCTGTACGGAATCGGCTCCGGCGCCCCGGCCAACCTGTCGCTCAAGAAAATCATCGACAAGAATGAATTCAACCTCGGCCAGTGGAAGCTGGTGGAGTCCAGCGAGCAGGCGATGCTGGCTCAGGTCGACCGGGCGGTGAAGAAGCAGCAATTCATCACCTTTCTTGGCTGGACCCCGCACCCGATGAACGTGAAACTGAAAATGCATTACCTGACCGGTGGGGAAAAGTGGTTCGGCAGCAAGGGCGAGGTATACACGCTGACCCGCAAGGGTTATCCACAAGCCTGCCCCAATGCGGCGAAGCTGCTAGGTAACCTCAAGTTCACACTGGACATGGAAAACAGCATCATGGCAGAGGTTGTGGACAAGAAGATCAGCTTCGATGAAGCGGCCAAGGCCTGGGTGAAAGCGCATCCTGAACGGTTGGATGGGTGGTTGGCCGGGGTTACCACCAAGGCCGATGGGGATGCCCTGGAGGCCGTCAAAGCCAAACTGTAATCTCACAAAGACACACCAACCCTGTGGGAGCGGGCGCGCCCGCGAACACCGGCAAAGCCGGTGCCAAGCAACGCGTTGGCTTTTTCGCGGGCATGCCCGCTCCCACAGGGCTTGGCGACCCCTTAAGGATTGTGGATAACCCATGCATCGCCTCTCTTTACTGCTGCCCTTCCTCACCTGGCTTCCCCGCCAATCGGGCCGCAGCCTGCGCCAGGACCTGCTGGTAGGCCTGAGCGGCGCCATCCTCGCCCTGCCGCAATCCATCGCCTACGCCCTGATCGCCGGCCTGCCCGCCGAATATGGGCTTTACGCTGCCATCGTGCCGGTACTGATCGCCTGCCTGTGGGGCTCTTCCTGGTACCTGATCTGCGGCCCGACCGCCGCCATTTCCATCGTGCTCTACGCCAGCATCAGCCCGCTGGCCGTGGCCGGTAGCGCTGACTACATCACGCTGGTGTTGCTGCTGACCTTTCTTGGCGGCATTTTCCAGCTGCTGCTCGGGCTGTTGCGCTTCGGCGCGCTGGTCAATTTCGTCTCCCATTCCGTGGTGCTCGGTTTCACGCTGGGTGCCGCCATCGTCATTGCCTTGGGCCAACTGCCCAACCTGCTGGGCATGGCCCTGCCCAGCCAGTCCACCGCGCTGAAGACCGTGCAAGACCTGGCCAGCCACGCAGGCGAGGTCGACCTGCCTTCCTTGCTGCTGGGCCTGGCCACCATAGTGATCGGTGTGGCCTTCAAACTCTGGCGCCCACGCTGGCCGAGCTTGTTGATAAGCCTGATCCTGGTCAGCTTGCTGGCGTGGCTGATGCCGGGCTTCTTTGGCCATGTGCCGCGGGTGGCAGCGTTCACCGGGCAACTCCCGCCTTTCAGCCCGCTGCCTTTGCTGGACGTGGAGCTCATGTTGCGTCTGCTGCCCAGCGCCGTGGCGGTAGGCATGCTGGGGTTGGTCACCAGCCTGTCGATTGCCCGTTCGTTGTCGGCACGTTCAGAACAACTGATCGACCCGGACCAGGAAATACGCGCACAGGGCCTGTCGAACATTGCCGGTGCATTTTTCTCTGGTTACCTGTCTGCCGGCTCCTTCACCCGCTCGGGCCTGAGCTACGAGGCGGGCGCCCGCTCGCCCATGGCCGGGGTGTTTTCGGCGCTGTGGGTGGCATTATTCGCCGTGACCGGCGCCGGCCTGATCGCGCACCTGCCGATACCAGCCATGGCCGGCAGCATTTTGCTGATCTGCTGGGGGTTGGTGGACCACCGAGGGATCCGTGCATTGTTCCGGGTCAGCCGCTCGGAGTTTCTGGTGATGGCGCTGACAGCTGCAGCGACATTGCTGCTGGAGCTGCAGACAGCCATCTATGCCGGGGTGCTGGCTTCGCTGTTCTTCTATTTGAAGCGCACCTCACGACCACGGATCCAACAAAGCCGTGAAGGGGATGCGGATGTACTGCGGGTAGGTGGGTCGATTTTCTTTGGTGCGGCGCATTACCTGCAGGTGCGCTTGCAGCGCTGCCAAGGGCCGCATGTAGTGATCGATGCCCGGCAGGTGAATTTCATCGATTACTCGGGTGTGGACATGTTGCACCGCGAGGCGCGGCGGTTGCGGCGATTGGGGGGGAGTTTGACCTTGCACCGGGCCAGGCCGCAGGTGATCGAGGAATTGCAGAAGCTGGAAGGGGTGGAGTTGTGCCCGATCCGGTTTGAGGATTGATTGGGGCCGCAAAGCGGCCCTGCAATCTCAGCCCCTGGCAAGTTGCCGACGCAGTTCGGCCAATACCGGCGCCGTATCGGGCCTCACGCCACGCCAGATAAAGAAGGCTTCAGCCGCCTGTTCAGCCAGCATCCCCAACCCATCCAGTACCTTGGCAGCCCCCAGCTTGGTAGCCCACTGGCAAAACGGCGTTGGCTCCTTGCCATACATCATGTCGTAGCAAACCGTACGACCCGCCTCGACCAGGCTGTCGGCAATCGGTGGCATTTCCCCGGCCAAGCTCGCCGAGGTGGCGTTGATGATCACATCCACAGGTTCCTGCAACCAGGCAAACCCGCTGGCCACCACCGGCCCCAGTTCATCGAACTCACGCGCCAGCTGCTCGGCCTTTTCCACGGTACGGTTGGCAATCACCAGCGACTGCGGCTTGTGCGCCAGAATAGGCTCCAGCACGCCGCGCACGGCGCCACCGGCACCGAGGATGAGAATGCGCTTGCCCGCCAGCTCGACCCCGGCATTCACCGTCAGGTCGCGCACCAGGCCAGCGCCATCGGTGTTGTCGCCCTGCAGGGTGCCATCAGCCAGTTTGCTCAGCGTGTTCACTGCGCCAGCGCGCCGGGCACGCGGGGTCAGGCTGTCGCACAGGCGGTAAGCCTCTTCCTTGAACGGCACGGTGACGTTGCCGCCACTGCCTTGCTTGAAGAAGCCGCGCGCGCAGTCGCTGAACTCGTCCAGCGGCGCCAGCAGAGTGGCATATTCCAGGTCCTGACCGGTCTGCTCGGCGAACAGGCGGTGGATCAGCGGCGACTTGCTGTGGCCGATGGGGTTACCAAAAACGACGTACTGGTCCATGACGGCTCCTTGTTTATCCACAGGCTTACTGGCCGAGCCAGTCGCGGTCCTGCAGGAAGTACTCTGTCAGGCGTGCCTCTTCACTGCCGGGCGCGGCCTTCCAGTCATAGCCCCAACGCACCTGCGGTGGCAGCGACATGAGGATGGATTCGGTGCGGCCACCGGATTGCAGGCCGAACAGGGTGCCACGGTCGTAGACCAGATTGAACTCCACGTAGCGGCCGCGGCGGTATTCCTGGAACTCGCGCTGTTGCGGGGTGTAAGGCGTGTCTTTGCGGCGCTGGACGATCGGCAGGTAGGCGTTGATGTAGGCATCGCCAATGGCACGGATGAAGGCGAAGCAAGTGTCGAAGTCCCACTCGTTCAGGTCATCGAAGAACAAGCCGCCGATACCCCGTGGCTCGCCACGGTGCTTGAGGTGGAAGTAGCGATCGCACCAGGCCTTGTAGCGTGGGTACACGTCGGCGCCAAACGGCGCGCAGGCCTGCTCGGCCACTCGGTGCCAGTGAATGCAGTCTTCTTCGTTGCCATAGTATGGCGTCAGGTCAAAGCCGCCGCCGAACCACCATACGGCCTCTTCACCTTCCTTTTCGGCAATGAAGAAGCGAACGTTGGCGTGGGAAGTGGGCACATGCGGGTTGTGCGGGTGTATCACCAGCGACACGCCCAAGGCTTCGAAACCACGGCCTGCCAGTTCGGGGCGGTGGGCACTGGCCGACGGCGGCAGGCCGGCACCAAACACATGGGAGAAGTTGACCCCGCCTTTTTCGATCACTTTGCCATCACCGATAACCCGCGTGCGGCCCCCGCCACCGGCTTCGCGCACCCAGGCGTCCTCGACGAAGCGGGCACCGCCGTCTTCTGTTTCGAGGGCAGAGCAGATACGGTCTTGCAGGTCGAGCAGGTAGGCTTTCACGGCCTCGGTGCGGCTAGTCATCGGGTCACCAGGAACGGGCAGGGAAGAATTCGCCGCGTAGCATACCACCGCCAGCGCGCGCGCCGCAGTTGACGACGACCAAGCAAAGGCGTCCGATAGAAGGCCTTTCCCGATCCCGACTACAGGAGTGCGAGATGGCCAAGCGTATCCAGTTCAGCCAGCATGGTGGCCCGGAAGTGCTGCAGTTTGTGGAATTCGAACCCACCCCGCCCGGGCCACAGCAGGTGCGTGTGCGTAACCATGCGATCGGCCTGAACTTCATCGATACCTACTTCCGAAGCGGGCTGTATGCACCGCCGTCCCTGCCTTCTGGGCTGGGTACAGAAGCGGCAGGTGTGGTTGAGGCCGTGGGCCAAGGCGTGTCCCGGCTGAAGGTAGGAGACCGTGTGGCACATGCCGGCGGCCCGCTGGGCGCCTACAGCGAGGTGCATACGCTACCGGAAGCCAACCTGGTCAAGCTGCCGGACACCATCAGCTTCGAGCAGGCGGCAGCGGTGATGCTCAAGGGTTTGACCGTACAGTACCTGCTGAAGCAGACCTATGAGGTGAAGGCGGGTGATGTGATCCTGTTCCATGCCGCAGCCGGTGGTGTAGGGTCGCTGGCTTGCCAATGGGCCAAGGCCCTGGGCGCCAAGCTGATCGGCACCGTGAGCTCTGCCGAGAAGGCCGAGCGGGCCAAGGCGCTGGGGGCTTGGGCGACCATCGACTACAGCCGTGAAGATGTGGCCAAGCGCGTACTGGAGCTGACCGACGGCAAGAAATGTCCGGTGGTGTATGACGGCGTGGGTGCCGACACCTGGCTGACCTCGCTGGACTGCCTGCAGCCACGCGGGTTGATGGTGAGCTTTGGCAACGCTTCCGGTGCGGTGAGCGGGGTGAACCTGGGGATTCTGGCGCAGAAGGGCTCGCTGTATGTCACCCGGCCGACCTTGGCGAGCTATGCCAACAATGCCGAGAACACCCAGGCCATGGCCGATGACCTGTTTGCGATGATTGCGAGCGGGAAGCTGGTTGTGGATATCCAGCAGCGGTATCCACTGAGCGAGGCGGCCAAGGCGCAGGCAGAGCTGTCGGCGCGGCGGACTGTAGGATCGACTGTACTAATCCCCTGAGCCACGCACATTCCCTGTAGGAGCGGGTTTACCCGCGAAGAAGCCACCGCGATGGATGGCACCGGCTTTGCCGGTGTTCGCGGGCAAGCCCGCTCCCACAGGTACTGAGTCGGCCTCGATAGCAGCGCTATGCCTTGGAGGCTGGGCGTGACGGCAATGGAGTCGACTCGATGCCATCGAGTATCGCCTCGATCACACCCTCTGCCATTTCAATCGCATGCAGGTTCGACCAGAACATGCCACGGCCTTCTTCACGCATGTAGTCCAAAGCTTTGTAGCCGGTTTCGTAAGCGCTGCGCAGGTACAGGGCTACGTGGACCAGAGCGTCCTCGGCAGAAATGTTTGGGTTGACGGTGAAGAGTGGATCGTGGCCGGCATCGCAGCGGCCGAAGGGGCGGGTGGAGGTGCAGGGTAGGGGTGGATCGGGGACTATTTTCTTCATCATTGGAAAATGCTCCTCAAGGCCGCCAACCTTCACTACCACGTGAATGGGTGGCGACTGTACGCGAGGTGGTAGACCCGGGCATTTTCCAATCCAGGCAGGCTCGAAAGCCTCCCACGCACAGCCACCATAGACTGTCATGGAAAAAATGCATCCGGGCTACCACACCCGATCGCCAAGTTATTCGGCGACGGATAGAGCCTAGAGGCAGAGGTTCCCACTTAGAAGGTGATGGAAGGAGACGCGGTTCGTAGGATATTTCCGAAGTGCCCAGCTGGACAGCCATTTTGGCAAAAATCAGAAAACCCTGATCACGCAAATGGCAACAGGAGGCGCATGCACAGCACGCGATAGAAAGGGCACTGCCTTGACCATGCTGGTTTGGAAGCGAAGCGTTTCTGCTTCAGGTTGTACTGGTGCGTCGGCTGAACTCAAGTTATCCGGGTGAGTACATCCTTACCATTTGGGCCGCTTATGCGGCCTTTGTTTTTTCGGGCGATAGGGCCTAGGCCACCCCCTCAATCGATTTGGCGCACGCAGACCGCGTAACGGCAACCAGGCGCTCGCCTTGGTTTCTGTGGTGTCGCGCAGATCGAGCGCCGCCCGCGCGGCGCATCGCGAGCTGCGCTCGCTCCTACGTTTGTTTCGGGCCAATTATTTCTGTGCCATTTGCGCGCGAACGCTTTGGCGTATGGCTCAAGATCGCATCGTAAAAACAAGGCGGTCGCGCGCGCCTGTAACAGGCGTTCCTGGCCAAAAACAAACGTAGGAGCGAGCGCAGCTCGCGATGCGCCGCGCGGGCGGCGCTCGATCTCATAGGCGAAGAGAGCTTCAAGGCAGGCACCCGTCAGCCCTCACACAATCGCCCGCCAACCGAGACAAATCAGAAAAATCTGCAGAAGGCTTGTGGAAAGATGTCAGCCCGGCCGAACAACTTCGCCGGTTGCCAGGTTGCGAATCACACTCGGGTTCTTCCGCCCGCCCAGAGCGCCACCCAGCACCAGGTCCAACTGGCCATGGAAGTACTGCTCAACCCGCAACCGGGTCTTCGCCGCCGGGCGCCCGCCAGGGTTGCACGAGGTGGAAATCAACGGCCCCACCAGCGCGCACAGCTCACGCACCACCGGGTGATCACTGACCCGCAGCGCCACCGTGTCATGCTGCCCGGTCACCCATTCGGGCAACAGGTCCTGGTGCGGCACCAGCCAGGTGTTCGGCCCCGGCCAGGTGCTGCTCATGCGGTCGATCCAGTCTTCGGGGAAGTCCTCGAACAGGAAGTCGAACTGACGGATATTGTCAGCGATCAGAATCAGCCCTTTATCCACAGGACGCGACTTCAGCGCCAGCAGGCGATACACCGCATCCTCGTTCCATGGGTCGCAGCCCAGGCCCCAGACCGCTTCCGTCGGGTAGGCGATCACCGCGCCCGCCCGGATCTCACGTGCGGCTTGTTGCACACGAAAACTGCTCACCATTGCTGTTTCTCCGCCTATATACCTTGCATGTGAGCAGTGTACTTAGCCCGCGCGGGCAAACCAACGCCCGGCTTCATTGCTGACCCGGCCTTCCAGCTCCAGCTCGGTCAACTGCGCCAGCACGTCGGCCAATGGCAGCTCGCTACAGTGGGCCAGGCTTTCACTGGTCTGGGGTGCGGCATGCAGCAGGGCAAGCAGGGGATGGTCAAATCTGTCCACAACCGCAGGCGGCAGGTTCTGCCAACCCTGCAAGCTTTCCAGGATCTGCTCCACAGTTTCCACCAGCAGCGCCCCATCACGAATCAGCTGGTGACACCCCTTGGCCCCCGGGTGATGAATGGAGCCCGGAATGGCGTACACCTCGCGGCCTTGTTCCGCCGCCAGACGCGCCGTGATCAGCGAGCCGCTGGCGAGGCTCGCCTCGACCACCAGCACACCGAGCGACAGCCCACTGATGATGCGGTTGCGCCGTGGGAAGTTGCCGGGCAGCGGCCCGGCATCCAGGGGATACTCGGAAACCAGCGCACTGCCATTGTCGATCATCGCCTGCGCAAGGTCCCGATGCCGCTGTGGATAAAGTTTTTGCAACCCCGTACCGAGCACGGCAATCGTGCCGCCGCCAGCCTGCAACGCGGCCCGATGAGCGGCACCGTCGACACCTACCGCCAGCCCGCTGGTAATGGTGAAACCAGCCTGCGCGAGGTAGCGGGAAAATGCCCGGGCGGTGTCGAGCGCCGGGGGTGTGGCACGTCTGCTGCCCACGATCGCCAGCTGAGGACGATCGAGCAAGGCAGGTTCGCCAGCGACAAAAAGCAGCGGCGGGGCATCGTCGATTTCTGCCAGCAAGGCTGGGTAGTCTGGGCCGTCCCACATCAGCAAATGCTGGCCAGGGCGCTCCAGCCAAGCCATTGCGGCCAGTGCGCCATCGCGCACCTCGGCACTGCGCCGGGCATCGATGGTAGCTTGGGGGATGCCCAACGCTCGCCAGGCCGAAGCGGGAGCACTGAGCGCAGAGGAGGCACTGCCGAAGGCTTCGAGCAACGTTCGAAAGCGCCGCAATCCAGCCTCGGGGAGGCGATGCAGGCGTAAGCGTGCCTCCAGTTCGGCAGGCGGGCAGGGCGACGAATGGTGACTGGGCATTGAGATCATCCTTGATCGAAACAGGGCCATTTACGTGGTACAAGCTGTGGATAACTCTGTGAGTAACACTTTGAAAAGCTGTCCATTGACTGGGGGCTATCAAGCCCATAGTCACCCTAGACGAGCTTGCCAGGTGCCGAAATCCCCGTTTCCCTTTATTATGTGTGCTCAGTTTTCAACCGAACGCACAGTGACTGCCTGACCTTATGGCCATCTTGAACATTCTCGAATTCCCGGACCCGCGCCTGCGCACCCTCGCCAAACCGGTGACGGAGTTCGACGACGCCCTGCGTCAGCTGATCGACGACATGTTTGAAACCATGTACGAAGCCCCTGGCATCGGCCTGGCCGCTACCCAGGTGAACGTGCACAAGCAGGTTGTGGTCATGGACCTCAGCGAAGACCGCAGCGAACCGCGCGTCTTCATCAACCCGTCGGTCGAAGAGCTGACCCATGACATGGGCCAGTACCAGGAGGGCTGCCTGTCGGTACCGGGCTTCTACGAAAACGTCGACCGCCCGCTGCGTGTCCGGGTCAAGGCCCAGGACCGCGACGGCAAGCCGTTCGAACTGGAATGCGAAGGCCTGCTGGCGGTGTGCGTACAGCACGAATTCGACCACCTCAACGGCAAGCTGTTCGTCGACTACCTGTCGCAGCTCAAGCGCGACCGGATCAAGAAGAAGCTGGAAAAGCAGCACCGCCAGCAAGCCTGATCCCTACCTTCCTGAAGGCTTGCTCCGGCAAGCCTTTTTCTTTTTTGAAGCGAGAACTCCATGCGCATCGTCTTTGCAGGCACTCCAGAGTTTGCCGCCGAACACCTCAAGGCCCTGCTCGACAGCCCCTACGAGATCGTGGCCGTCTACACCCAGCCCGACCGCCCCGCCGGTCGTGGACAGAAGCTGATGCCAAGTGCGGTCAAGGCACTGGCAGTGGCCCATGACATCCCGGTGTTCCAGCCGCAGACCCTGCGCGACGCCGATGCGCAGGCCGAACTGGCCGCACTGAAACCCGACCTGATGGTAGTGGTCGCCTACGGCCTGATCCTGCCACAGGTGGTGCTGGATATCCCGCGCCTGGGCTGCATCAACAGCCACGCCTCCCTGCTGCCACGCTGGCGCGGTGCGGCGCCGATCCAGCGTGCCGTGGAAGCCGGCGACGCCGAAAGCGGCGTGACCGTAATGCGCATGGAAGCTGGCCTGGACACCGGCCCGATGCTGCTCAAGGTAGTCACCCCGATCAGCGCCGAGGACACCGGCGGCACCTTGCACGATCGTCTGGCCGAAATGGGCCCGCCCGCAGTCGTTCAGGCCATCGCCGGCCTGGCAGACGGTTCGCTGCAAGGTGAAGTACAGGATGATGCCCTGGCCACCTACGCGCACAAACTGAACAAGGACGAAGCGCGTATCGACTGGACCCGCCCGGCGATCGAACTGGAACGCCTGATCCGCGCCTTCAACCCATGGCCGGTGTGCCACAGCACCCTGGATGGTGAAAGCGTCAAGGTGCTGGCCGCCAACCTGTCCACAGGCCAAGGCGCCCCGGGCGAGATACTTTCCGCCAGCAAGGACGGCCTCGTAGTTGCGTGCGGTGACCAAGCCCTGAGCCTGACCCGCCTGCAACTGCCTGGTGGCAAGGCATTGAGCTTCAGTGACCTGTTCAACAGCCGCCGCGAGAAGTTCGCCGCCGGCAAGGTGCTGGGCCAATGAACCCACGCCTCGCCGCCGCCCGTGCGCTTGCTGCTGTGCTCAGCGGCAAGGCTTCGCTGAACAGCTCGCTGCCCGCGCAACTGGACAAGGTAGATGAACGCGACCGCGGCCTGACCCAGGACCTGGCGTTCGGCACCGCACGCTGGCAGCCACGCCTCGACCTGCTGGCCGCACAGCTGCTGCAAAAACCGTTCAAAGCAGCCGATGCCGATGTTCAGGCACTGCTGCTGGTCGGCCTGTACCAGCTGTTCTACACACGCATTCCGGCCCATGCCGCCATCGGCGAGACCGTGGGCTGTGCCGACAAACTGAAGAAGCCGTGGGCCAAGGGCTTGCTCAATGCCGTGCTGCGCCGAGCACAGCGCGAAGGCGAGGAACTGCTCGCCGGCATGGAGCGCGACCCGGTGGTGCGTACCGCCCACCCGCGCTGGTTGCAGAAGGCGCTGAAAGCCTTCTGGCCAGAGCAGTGGGAAGCCATCTGCGCCGCCAACAATGCCCACCCGCCGATGATTCTGCGGGTCAATCGCCGTCACCATAGCCGCGATGCCTACTTGGCACTGCTGGCCGAAGCCGGCATTGGCGCCAGCGCATGCCAGTACAGCCGGGATGGCATCGTACTGGCCGAAGCCTGTGACGTGCGCGGCCTGCCAGGCTTCGCCGAAGGCTGGGTGAGCGTGCAGGACGAAGCTGCGCAGCTATCTGCCGACCTGCTGGAACTGGCCCCAGGCCAACGCGTGCTCGATGCTTGCTGCGCACCGGGCGGCAAAACCTGCCACCTGCTGGAGGCCGAGGCTGGCCTGGCGCACATGGTGGCCATCGATCTCGAAGCCAAGCGGCTGACCCGCGTGCGAGAAAACCTCGACCGCCTGCAGCTGGACGCCGAGCTGATCGCCTGCGATGCACGCGACACTGCCAGCTGGTGGGACGGCAAGCCATTCCAGCGCATTCTGCTCGACGCGCCGTGCTCGGCCACCGGCGTAATTCGCCGCCACCCGGACATCAAGCTGGCCCGCCAAGCCGACGACATCCCGGCTTTGGCCACGCTGCAAGGCGAGCTGCTCGATGCCCTGTGGCCGACCTTGGAAGTGGGCGGCATGCTGCTATACGCCACCTGCTCCACCTTGCCGACCGAGAACACTGAAGTGATCAAAGCCTTCCTCGCGCGCACCCCGGGCGCCCGTGAGCTGGACCTGGCGACCGAAGCCGGCCTGCGCCAGCCCCACGGCCGTCAGTTGCTGGCCCAGGAAGGCGGCCACGACGGTTTCTACTATGCCAAGCTGATCAAGATCGCCGCCTCGCGCGGATAAGAACAAAGGATAGGGAGTAGCGCATGAAGATCATCATCCTCGGCGCAGGGCAGGTAGGCGGTACGCTGGCTGAACACCTGGCCAGCGAAGCCAACGACATTACCGTGGTCGACACCGACGGCGACCGCCTGCGCGACCTCGGCGACCGCCTGGACATCCGCACTGTCCAGGGCCGCGGCTCACTGCCGACGGTGCTGCGCCAGGCCGGTGCCGACGACGCCGACATGCTGGTGGCGGTAACCAACAGTGACGAGACCAACATGGTTGCCTGCCAGGTGGCCTATTCGCTGTTCCATACCCCGACCAAGATTGCACGGGTGCGCGAATCGTCCTACCTGACCCGCGAAGAGCTGTTCGACAACGACCATATCCCGGTCGACGTTCTGATCAGCCCCGAGCAGGTGGTGACCAATTACATCAAGCGCCTGATCGAACACCCAGGCTCGCTGCAAGTGATCGACTTCGCCGAAGGCAAGGCCCAGCTCGTGGCAGTGAAGGCCTACTATGGCGGCCCGCTGGTCGGCCAGCAATTGCGCCAGATCCGTGCGCACATGCCCAACGTCGACACCCGCGTGGCAGCCATCTTCCGCCGCGACCGGCCGATCACCCCGCGTGGCGACACGGTGATCGAAGCCGACGACGAGGTGTTCTTCATTGCCGCAAAGAAAGATATCCGCGCGGTGATGGGCGAACTGCGCCGCATCGACGAGACCAATAAACGCATTGTCATCGCCGGCGGCGGGCAGATTGGCGAGCGCCTGGCGGAAGCCATCGAAAGCCGATATCAGGTGAAGATCATCGAGATGAGCCCGGCGCGTTGTCGCCACCTCTCCGATACCCTCGAAAGCACTGTAGTCCTGCAAGGCAGCGCCTCGGACAAAGACCTGATGCTCGAAGAGAACATCGCCGACGCCGATATTTTCCTGGCCCTGACCAACGATGACGAAGCCAACATCATGTCGTCGCTGCTGGCCAAGCGCCTGGGCGCAGGCAAGGTGATGACCATCATCAACAACCCGGCTTATGTCGACCTGGTGCAGGGCGGCGAAATCGACATTGCTATCAGCCCGCAGCTCGCCACCATCGGCACCCTGCTGGCGCACGTCCGTCGCGGCGACATCGTCAGTGTGCACTCGCTGCGCCGTGGTGCAGCCGAGGCTATCGAGGCAGTGGCACACGGGGACTCGAAGTCGAGCAAGGTGGTCGGCAAGGCAATCGAGGACATTACGCTGCCACCGGGCACCACGATTGGTGCGATCATCCGTGATGAAGAGGTGATGATTGCCCATGACGACACCATGATCGAATCAGGGGACCATGTGATCCTCTTCGTTGTGGATAAAAAGCATATTCGCGATGTGGAGAAGCTGTTCCACGTCGGCTTGAGTTTCTTCTAGGAGAAGAGGGCATGCGCGAGTCGCTGGAGAAGATGCTGGCCAAAGGTGTGGATAACCCGCTGCTGAGGTTTGGCCTGGGCAAGGCCTGGCTGGATGAAGGCAACGGCGCTGAAGCAGCGGTGCACCTGGCGCGCTGTGTAGAGCAGGATCCGAAATACTCGGCAGCATGGAAGCTGCTGGGCAAGGCCTATCAGTTGCAGGGCGACCTGGCGGCGGCGCGCAAGGCGTGGGAAGACGGGATCGTGGCGGCGCAGGCCCATGGTGACAAGCAGGCCGAAAAAGAGATGACCGTATTCCTGAAGAAGCTCAACAAAGCAGCGGGTTGACGCGGCCCCTGTAGGAGCGGGTTTACCCGCGAATGCGTCGGTGAATCAAACATCGCATTCGCGGGTAAACCCGCTCCTACAGAGGGCGGTGAATGGCTTAATACCAGCGCGGCTCGCCAGCCGGGCGCTTCTTGAAGCGCTTCATGCTCCACATGTACTGGCTCGGGTACTCACGCACATAGCGCTCGACCACCTTGCTCATCGCCGCAGCCGACACGTTCACATCGGTGCTGTACATCTCTTCCGGAGCAGCTTCGAGGAACACCTTGAAGCCCGAGCCATCAGGCAACCGCAGCGCATGCAGGAACACGCCTACCGCCTTGCCACCGGCCAGCATGTTCGGCACGAACTTGCTGGTCAGCGCCTGGGTGCCGAGGAACGGCACGAACACGCCCGCCGATTCCGCCGGCTCCGGGTCGGCAGGAATACCCACCTGGCCACCACGGCGCACTTCCTTGATCACGCTGAGGATGCCTTCCTTGGTCGACGGTGCCACGCGATTACCCATCTGCACGCGCTGCTCGCGCAGCAGGTCATCCACCGCCTTCAGCTTCGGCGGGCGGTAGAAGATGATCGGTTTGCACTGGTTACAGTAGAAGTGGTTCAACACTTCCCAGTTGCCCAGGTGGCTGGTGATGCCGACCACGCCTTTACCCGAGGCCAGGGCCTGCTCCAGCACTTCCAGGCCATGCACTTCCTTGACCAGCTCCAGCGAGCGCTGTGGCGGCCATATCCAGGCACAGGCACTTTCGACAAAGGATTTACCGATATCCCGCAGCGCCTGGCCCACCAGTTGCTCACGGGCAACCGGGTCCATCTCCGGGAAACATTTGGCCAGGTTGATCCGTACCACGTTGCGCGAACTGTTGGGGATTTTCCACATCAGCCAGCCAATACCGGCGCCGACACGCTGCACAGCGCCCCAGGGCAGCTTGGCAAACAGGCGCAGCACCCCGACCATCAGGGCGCCCTTGAACTTTTCCACAGGCGAATTCCTTATTTCAGCAAGGCGCGCATTGTAACCCTCAGCGCGACAAGGCGGCGTAGCGATCGCAGTCGGTGGTGTGGTCCATGACCATGCCGGTGGCCTGCATGAAGGCGTAGCAAATAGTCGGACCGACGAACGTGAAGCCAGCTTTCTGCAGGGCCTTGCTCATTGCCTTGGCTTCATCGGTAACCGCCGGCACGTCGCCGCGAGCCTTGAAGTGGTTGATCTTCGGCGAGCCGCCGACGAACGACCACAGCCATTCGGCAGGGTTATCCACAGCCAGCCAGGCCTGGGCGTTGCGCCGCGCAGCCTTGAGCTTGAGGCGATTGCGGATGATGCCTGCATCCTGCATCAATTCTTCGATACGTTCGTCGCTCATGGCCGCCAGCTTTAAGGGGTCGAAGCCGTACATCACCTGGCGATAACGCTCGCGTTTGCGCAAAACGGTAATCCACGAAAGCCCCGCCTGGAACCCTTCGAGCAAAAGCATCTCGAAGAGCAACGCCGGGTCGCGCTGTGGCATTCCCCATTCCTGGTCGTGGTAGGCCTGGTACAACGGATCGTCGGTACACCAAAAGCAGCGTGGCATAAGGCTCCAATGAGTAGAGGGCGAGGCGAATCAGGTTATACTCCCGCTCTTTACATCCGCATCCCCAGATACAGGTGAATTTCGTGAGCCAGCCTACGCCAGCCGTGCGTACCTTCCAAGACCTGATCCTCGCCCTGCAGAACTACTGGGCAGCTCAAGGTTGTGTGGTACTTCAGCCCTACGATATGGAAGTAGGCGCCGGCACTTTCCACACCGCTACATTCCTGCGCGCCGTGGGTCCAGAAACCTGGAACGCCGCCTATGTGCAGCCTAGCCGTCGTCCTGCCGACGGGCGGTATGGCGAAAACCCCAACCGCCTGCAGCACTACTACCAGTTCCAGGTGGTGCTCAAACCGAACCCGGCCAACTTCCAGGAGCTGTACCTCGGCTCGCTGAAAGCCATCGGCCTGGATCCGCTGGTGCACGACATTCGTTTCGTCGAAGACAACTGGGAATCGCCGACCCTCGGCGCCTGGGGTCTGGGCTGGGAAATCTGGCTCAACGGCATGGAAGTCACCCAGTTCACCTACTTCCAGCAGGTAGGCGGCATCGAGTGCTACCCGGTCACCGGTGAAATCACCTACGGCCTGGAGCGCCTGGCCATGTACATCCAGGGCGTCGACTCGGTTTACGACCTGGTGTGGGCCGACGGCCCGTTCGGCAAGGTCACCTACGGTGACGTGTTCCACCAGAACGAGGTGGAGCAGTCGACCTACAACTTTGAACATGCCAACGTCGACAAGCTGTTCGAACTGTTCGACTTCTACGAAAGCGAAGCCAACCGCCTGATCAAGCTGGAGCTGCCGCTGCCGACCTATGAAATGGTCCTGAAGGCCTCGCACACCTTCAACCTGCTGGACGCCCGCCGCGCCATCTCGGTAACCGAGCGCCAGCGTTACATCCTGCGTGTACGTACCCTGGCCCGGGACGTGGCGCAAAGCTATCTGCAAGCCCGCGCACGCCTGGGCTTCCCGATGGCCACCCCTGAACTGCGTGACGAAGTGTTGGCTAAGCTGGAGGCTGCACAATGAGTGCTCAAGATTTTCTGGTAGAACTGGGCACCGAAGAGCTGCCACCCAAGGCCCTCGCCAACCTCGGCGACGCTTTCCTGGCCGGTATCGAAAAAGGCCTGCAGGCGGCTGGCCTGAACTACACCGCCAAGCAGGTGTACGCCGCGCCGCGTCGTCTGGCCGTACTGATTCGCCAGCTAGACGTGCAGCAGCCTGACCGCAGCATCAACATCGACGGCCCGCCCCTGCAGGCAGCCTTCAACGCCGAAGGCCAGCCGACCCAGGCTGCGCTGGGCTTTGCCAAGAAGTGCGGTGTTGAACTGGCCGAAATCGACCAGAGCGGCCCCAAGCTGCGCTTCTCCCAGCACATCCCGGGCAAGGCCACCACTGACCTGCTGCCGACCATCGTCGAAGATTCGCTGAACGACCTGCCGATCCCCAAGCGCATGCGTTGGGCGACCAGCCGTGAAGAGTTCGTACGCCCGACCCAATGGCTGGTAATGCTGCTGGGCGACCAAGTGGTCGACTGCACCATTCTGTCGCAGAAGGCCGGCCGTGAATCCCGTGGCCACCGCTTCCACCATCCGGAAGCCGTGGTCATCACCACACCGGCAAACTATGTCGAAGACCTGCGTAAAGCGTACGTGCTGGCCGACTTCGCCGAGCGCCGCGAGCTGATCAGCAAGCGCACCGCCGAGCTTGCCATGCAGCAGGAAGGCACTGCCATCGTGCCACCGGCGCTGCTGGACGAAGTGACTGCTCTGGTCGAATGGCCAGTGCCGCTGGTGTGCTCGTTCGAAGAGCGTTTCCTTGAAGTGCCGCAGGAAGCCCTGATTACCACCATGCAGGACAACCAGAAGTACTTCTGCCTGCTGGACAGCGAAGGCAAGCTGCTGCCGCGCTTCATTACCGTGGCCAACATCGAAAGCCGCGACCCGAAGCAGATCGTGCAAGGCAACGAAAAGGTCGTGCGCCCGCGCCTGACCGACGCCGAGTTCTTCTTCAAGCAGGACAAGAAGCAGCCACTGGAAACCTTCAACGAGCGCCTCAAGAATGTGGTGTTCCAGGCTCAGCTCGGCACCGTGTACGACAAGGCCGAACGTGTTTCCAGGCTGGCCGCCTTCGTTGCCCCGCTGATCGGCGGCGATGCCCAGCGCGCTGGCCGTGCCGGCCTGCTGTCGAAGTGCGACCTGGCCACCGAGATGGTCGGCGAATTCCCTGAAATGCAGGGTGTTGCCGGTTACTACTACGCGCTCAACGACGGTGAGCCGGAAGACGTGGCCCTGGCCCTGAACGAGCAGTACATGCCGCGCGGTGCTGGTGCAGAGCTGCCGCAGACCCTGACCGGTGCTGCCGTGGCCATCGCCGACAAGCTCGACACCCTGGTGGGCATCTTCGGCATCGGCATGCTGCCTACCGGCAGCAAGGACCCGTACGCCTTGCGCCGTGCTGCTCTGGGCGTGCTGCGGATCCTGATCGAGAAGCAACTGGACCTGGACCTGACCGGTGCGGTCGAGTTCGCGGTCAAGCAGTTCGGCCCCAAGGTCAAGGCCGCCGGCCTGGCCGAGCAAGTACTGGAGTTCATTTTCGACCGCCTGCGCGCGCGTTACGAAGACGAAGGCATCGACGTGGCTACGTACCTGTCGGTACGCGCACTGCAGCCAGGCTCCGCGCTGGACTTCGACCAGCGCGTGCAAGCCGTACAGGCGTTCCGCAAACTGCCGGAAGCCGAGGCCTTGGCCGCGGTGAACAAGCGCGTGTCGAACCTGCTGAGCAAGGCCGAGGGTGCCATCGCCGAGCAGGTCGAACCGAAGTACTTCGACAATGCCAACGAGTTCTCCCTGTACTCGGCCATCCAGCAGGCCGACCAGGCCGTGCAACCGATGGCTGCAGCACGTCAGTACAGCGAATCGCTGGCCCGCCTGGCGGCCCTGCGTGACCCGGTCGATGCCTTCTTCGAGGCTGTCATGGTCAACGCCGAAGACGCCAAGGTACGTGCCAACCGTTATGCCCTGCTCAGCCGCCTGCGCGGCCTGTTCCTGGGCGTGGCTGACATTTCGCTGCTGGGGTAAGCCTTGAAACTGCTGATTCTCGACCGTGACGGGGTGATCAACTACGACTCCGATGCGTACATCAAGACGCTGGAAGAATGGGTGCCGATCCCCGGTTCGGTCGATGCGATCGCGCAGTTGAGCAAGGCGGGCTGGACGGTGGCCGTGGCCACCAACCAGTCCGGCATTGCCCGTGGCTACTACCCGCTGGCAACCCTTGAGGCCATGCATGCGCGCCTGCGCGCGCTAGTGGCCGAGCAGGGCGGCGAAGTGGGCCACATCGTGTATTGCCCGCATGGGCCGGACGAAGGGTGCGATTGCCGCAAGCCCAAGCCCGGCATGCTGCGGGCGATCGCCGAGCATTACCAGATTGGCCTTGAAGGCGTCTGGTTCGTCGGCGACAGCAAAGGTGACCTGGAGGCCGCCCTGGCCGTCGGTGCACAACCCGTGCTGGTGAAGACCGGCAAAGGTGAGCGGACCCTGGAAAAAGGCGTCCCGGAAACTACACTGATTTTCGACGATCTGGCAGCTATCGCCAGAGAACTAATTTAAACAGTGCGCCTTCGGGCGCATTTTTCTCAGGCGGGCATGCCCGCAATGGTACAAGCCACTATGTCGATCCTGCAGGCGATCAGAATCTTTCTTTTTTACCTGCTGCTGGGCACCAGTTCGCTGCTGTGGTGCTCGCTGAGCTTCTTCGTCGCGCCGTTCCTGTCGTTCCCCAAGCGCTACAGGTTCATCAACGTGTACTGGTGCCGCTGCGCGCTGTTTCTGGTGCGCACCATCCTGGGCATCGACTACAAGATCACTGGCGCCGAGAACGTGCCAGCTGAGCCTTGCGTGATTCTGTCCAATCACCAGAGCACCTGGGAAACCTTCTTCCTGTCGCAGTACTTCTCGCCGCTTAGCCAAGTGCTCAAGCGCGAACTGCTGTATGTACCGTTCTTCGGTTGGGCCATGGCCATGCTGCGGCCCATCGCGATCAACCGCGACAACCCCAAGGAAGCGCTGCGCCAGGTGGCGAGCAAGGGTGACGAACTGCTCAAGCAGAAGACGTGGGTGCTGATTTTTCCAGAAGGCACCCGTGTGCCGTTCGGCACCATCGGCAAGTTCTCCCGCGGCGGTACCGCACTGGCCGTGAATGCCGGGCTGCCGGTGCTGCCGATTGCCCACAACGCCGGCAAGTTCTGGCCCAAGACCGGTTGGGGCAAGCGTGCCGGTACAATCGAAGTGATAATTGGCGAACCGATGTACGCCAACGGCACTGGGCCACGGGCCATCGCCGAACTCAACGACCGCGCTGCAGCCTGGAACGAAGCGACCCAGCGGGCCATGGGATCGCTGCCGCCAGCAGAGGAAAAACCTCAGGAGCAGATGGCATGACCTTCTGTGGATAACTTGTGTGCAGTTTTTGGATTAAATGCTTGAATTGATAGCTAAGTATTTGAATTTGCTATTTATTTTTCTGTATGAATTTTTTCTGAAAATCGTGCATAAGTTTTTTTGAGGCATAAAAAAACCGGCTTTTACAGCCGGTTTTTTTATGGCATGTGGACAGCATCAGACTTTGTCGATATCTACATCCTTGGTTTCCTTCAGACAGAAGATCCCTACCACCAGGCTGATCCCGGTCACCAGCACCGGGTACCACAGCCCGTAGAAGATATCCCCGGTATAGACCACCAGCGCGAACGATACGGTAGGCAGGAAACCACCGAACCAGCCATTACCAATGTGGTAGGGCAGTGACATCGAGGTGTAGCGGATGCGGGTCGGGAAGAGCTCGACCATCACCGCCGCCAACGGGCCATAGGTCATGGTCGCGATCAGGATCATCGCCACGATCAGTACCACCACCATTACCTGATTGACCTGCGCAGGGTCGGCTTTGGCCGGGTAACCAGCCTGCTCGATTGCAGCACGCATGGCAGTTTCGTCAAATCCGTTGATGGTCTTGTCACCGATGTTCACCACCACTTCACTGCCGGCCACGCTTACCGAGCTGTACGGCAGGCCCTGCTTGACCAGGAAGGTCTTGACCTTGTCGCACGGGCTGTCAAAACGAGCCTTGCCCACTGGGTCGAACTGGAATGTGCAGCCTTGCGGGTCGGCGGTGACCACGATCGGCGCCTGACGGCTGGCGGCGTCGATCTGTGGGTTGGCGTAGTGGCTCAGCGCCTTGAACAGCGGGAAGTACAGTACCGTAGCCAGCAACAGGCCGAGCATCAGGATCGGCTTGCGGCCGATACGGTCGGACAACCAGCCGAAGAACACGAAGAACGGCGCGCCAATCACAACGCTGATGATGAGCAGGGTATTGGCCTGAGCCGAGTCCATTTTCAGCATCTGGGTCATGAAGAACAGAACGTAGAACTGCGCCGTGTAAAAGGTCACCGCCTGCCCCGCGTTGATACTGAACAGGGCGGTAAGCACCACTTTCAGGTTTGGCCAGGAGGTGAAGGACTCGCGGATGGGCGACTTGCTGACCTTGCCCTGAGCCTTCATTTTCACAAAGGCCGGCGACTCGTGCATGCTCATGCGAATCCAGGTCGAGATCGCCAGCAGCACGATCGACAGCAGGAACGGCAAGCGCCAGCCCCAGGTTTCGAACTGGTCGCCACTGACGTAGCGACTACCCAGCACCACCAAGAGCGACAACAACAGGCCCAGCGTTGCGGTGGACTGGATGAAACCGGTGTGCAAGCCACGCTTGCCGGGGGGCGCATGCTCGGCCACGTAAGTGGCGGCACCGCCATACTCACCGCCCAGCGCCAGCCCCTGAAGCATGCGCAGGACCACCAGGATGATCGGTGCGGCGATGCCGATGCTGGCGTAGGTGGGCAACAACCCAACAGCGAAAGTGGACAGGCCCATCAGCACGATGGTGACCAGAAAGGTGTACTTGCGCCCGATCATGTCACCCAGGCGGCCGAACACCAGCGCGCCAAACGGCCGCACCAGAAAGCCTGCAGCAAAGGCCATAAGGGCGAAGATGAAAGCGGTGGTATCGTTTACGCCAGCGAAGAACTGCTTGCTGATGACCGCTGCCAACGCACCATAGAGAAAAAAGTCATACCACTCGAAAACCGTCCCGAGGGATGACGCGAAAATGATCTTGCGTTCTTCACGGCGGCTGGGGCTGCTGGCCACCGCATCCTGCTCTTGGATGTAATCCGACATCGTTGCTGTCCTCGGCCCGTAGGCCACAGTGATTATTCTTGTTGTTCCACTGTCGGCGACTTCTGACCGCAAGCCGCCGGTACTGCACGCACCCGGGTCAGGGCGTCGGTAACGCGTCTTCGTTCAGGTTGGTCTGGGTAGCAGCTCCTTTGAGGATCAGTTGCGCCGCCTTTTCAGCGATCATCAGGGTGGGGGAACATGTATTGCCGGAAGTAATCTGCGGCATGATCGAAGCATCTGCCACGCGAAGACCGGGGATGCCATGTACACGCAGTTGGTTATCCACAACGTCCATGGCACCGTTGCCCATGCGACAGGTACCGACCGGGTGGAAGATGGTGGTGCCGATCTTGCCAGCGGCCTCGAACAGTTCTTGCTCGCTTTGCAGCGCTGGGCCCGGCAAATATTCCTTGGGCTCGAAAGCGGCGAGGGCAGGGGCCTGGACGATGCGCCGGGTAAGGCGAATGGCTTCTGCGGCAACGCGCAAGTCCTGGGGAGCACTGAGGTAATTGGGGTCGATCAGCGGTGTGCTGTTCATGTCGGTGCTGCAGATATCGATACGCCCGCGGCTGGCTGGGCGCAGGTTGCACACCGAGGCAGTAAAGGCCGGGAACTGATGCAACGGCTCACCGAAGCGTTCCAGTGACAGCGGCTGCACGTGATACTGAAGGTTGGCGGTGGCCTGTTCGGGGCTTGAACGCACGAACGCGCCTAACTGGCTCGGCGCCATGGCCAGCGGCCCGCTGCGGTCGTAGAGGTAACGCAGGCCCATGCCCATCTTGCCCCACAGGCTGTTGGCCATCTGGTTCAAGGTGCGGGTGTTGCGGATCTGGTAGATCAGGCGAAGTTGCAGGTGGTCCTGCAAGTTGCCACCAACGCCGGGCATATCGTGGCGAACGCCAATGCCCAAGCTTTCCAGCAACTGACGCGGACCGATGCCGGAGCGCTGGAGGATGCCCGGTGAACCAACCGCCCCAGCACAGAGGATGATCTCGCGACGCGCCGCAAACTCATACCAGGCCCCTTGCCAGAGCGCCTTCACCGCCCTTGCGCGGGTGTTGTCGAGCAGTACCTGGTCAACCTGCACGCCAGTCAGCACAGTGAGGTTGGCGCGATCCTTGATCGGCCGCAGGAAGGCTTTGGAAGCGTTCCAACGCACACCACTGCGCTGGTTGACCTGAAAATATCCACAACCTTGGTTGTCGCCGGTGTTGAAATCTTCGACCTTGCCAATTCCGCTCTGCTCGGCGGCATCACGGAAAGCATCAAGAATCGGCCAGCTGTAGCGCTGGCGCTCGACCCGCCATTCGCCCTCCGCGCCATGGTGCTCACTGGCGCCGGCAAAGTGGTTTTCACTGGCCTTGAACAGCGGCAACACATCTTTCCACGCCCAGCCGTCGTTGCCTTGCGCGGCCCAATGGTCATAGTCGGCGGCTTGGCCCCGCATGTAAATCATGCCGTTGATTGAAGAACAGCCACCTAGCACCTTGCCCCTTGGATAACCCAAAGCGCGACCGCCGAGGCCAGGCTGTGCCTCGGTCTTGAAGCACCAGTCGGTGCGTGGGTTGCCGATGCAGTAGAGGTAACCGACGGGGATGTGGATCCAGGGATAATTGTCACGACCACCCGCCTCCAGCAGCAGCACGCGGCAGGAAGGGTCGGCGGACAAACGATTGGCCAGCAGGCATCCGGCGGGACCGGCCCCCACCACCACGTAGTCGAAGACAGAATCGGCTGATGGCATGTGCAACCTCGCGCCTGTTTTTTATTCTTGTCCCGGTCCATCTTAGTGAGTAATTTCGTGGTGGAAACACGAGATTTCGCGCAGCCGCTGTGCGTTTTAGCACAGTGGCAAGCCTGTACCGACCTCTTCGCGGGCTCGCCCGCTCCCACCGGGGCCACGTTGCCTGCAGGATGTTCAGCGCACCTGGACTGCCCGCGGAGAGGCCGGAACGAACTGCCAAAAAGGACAAGCATGTTCGACTGGAACGATCTGCGGTTTTTCCTCGAGTTGCAGCGCAGCGGCCGCCTGCTGACCGCCGCCAAGCGCCTCAACACTACCCACAGCACCGTGGCCCGGCACATCGAGAGCATCGAGCAGAGCCTGGGGACCGCGCTGTTCGTGCAGCATGCCCAGGGGTACGAGCTGACCCCATCGGGCCAAGCCCTGCTCAAGCATGCCGAAGCCATGGAAAATGTCGCCCTGCTGGCGCAGGAAGAAATCACCCAGGCCATCACCCCGCTGGGCAAGATTCGCCTGGGGGTAACCGAAGGCATCGGCATCATGTTCTTCACCCCGCGCATGAACGCGTTGTTCGAGCGCTACCCCGGCCTGGAAGTGGAGCTGGTAGCGGTGCCGCGTTTCGTCAGCATCCTCAACCGCGAGGCGGAAATCAGTATCCATCTGGAGCGACCCAACGCCGACCTGCTGATCACCCGCAAACTCACCGACTACCGCTTGGCGCTATACGCCAGCCAGGACTACCTGGACCGCGCGCCGCCACTGCGCCACCGCGAAGACCTGGCTCGGCACAGCTGGATCGGCTACGTCGACGATTTGCTGTTCAGCCAGGAACTGCTGTTTCTCAACAGTTTCTGCCGAGCACCCAACGTGGTGTTTCGCAGCACCAGCGTGATCGCCCAACAAGCCGCCGCCCGCGCGGGGCTGGGCATCGCCGTGCTGCCCAATTACATGGCCCGCCACGACCCGACACTGGTGCGCGTGCTGCCGGGTGAGACCATCCAGCGCAGCTACTGGATCTGCACCCGCCGCGAGCTGCACAAGTCTGTGCGCCTGCGGGTGGTGTGGGACTACCTGCTGGCGTTGTGCGCGGCCGAACAGAGCGAGTTGCTAGCCCAGTAACGCCTTGCCGGCCAACAACAAGGCAGCGGCCCAACCTGCCAAGGCAAACATCTGCTGCAGGCGCGGCCCGGCCAACCTGGCTGCCAATGGTCGCGACAGCAACAGGCCGAGCACCGCGCCGACGGCAAACGGGGCGCCAACCTGCCAGTGCATGACGCCCGCAAGGCTGGCGCTGACCACACTGCCGGTAGAGACCAGGGCAATCACCGCCAGCGAGGTGGAGACGATGCTGGCCATGCGCAGATTGGTGTAGCGGTTCAGGGCCGGGATGATGACGAACCCCCCACCCACGCCGAGCAGGCCGGACAACAAGCCGGACAAGGCCCCCGTGAATGCCAATGCGCGCGCGCAGGGCAGGGTCCAGCGCAAACGACCCTGCAGCGGGTTCAGCACACACGGCTCGATAAAGCGATGAGCTTCATTGGCTTCGCCACGCAGTTCTTTGGCCGCCTTGCGCCAGATACGCAGGCAGGCATAAACCAGCACCCCGGCGAATACCAGCTGCAACGGTGTATTTGGCAGGCGGTGCGCCAGCATCAGCCCGAACGGCGCTGCTGCCACACCAACCGACGCAATGAACAGCGCAGCCCGATAACGCACCAGCCCTTGGCGCAAGCCCAGCACTGCGCCAACCCCCGCAGCCAAACCAACAGCCAGCAGGCCGACCGGGGCCGCCTCGACTATCGATAACCCCAGGCCGAACACCAGCAAGGGTACAGCGAGAATGCCACCGCCTGCGCCGGTCAGTGCCAGCACCGCGCCGATGATTGCGCCCAGGCCCGCCCCTAACAGTTGATGCTCGATCACTGCCCACCCTCGGCTACCAGTTGCGGACGTGCCAACCACTCGCGCCCCTTGAGCATGCCTTGCCAGTACAACGGTGGCAGCGCCTGTGCCTTGAGCAGCCAGGCCAAGCGTGTTGGCTTGCGGCCATCCAGCAACCAATTGGGGAAGCTCGGTGCCAGCTTGCCGCCATAGGTGAACTCGGCCAGGACGATCTTGCCGCGCTCGACGGTAAGCGGGCACGAGCCATAGCCGTCGTAATGGGCCAGGGTTCCCAGCCTGCCCAATGCCACCAGCACATTGTTGGCGACCACCGGTGCCTGCTTGCGGGCCGCCGCGGCGGTCTTGGCATTGCTGGTGTTAGCCACGTCACCCAGGGCATGAACGTTGGTGTATTTGCGATGGCGCAGGGTATGCGGATCGACGTCGACCCAGCCGGAGCTATCGGCCAAGGGGCTTTCGCGAATGAAGTCTGGCGCCACCTGTGGTGGCACCACGTGCAGCATGTCGAAGGCCTCGATGCGCGTTTCGCTGCTGCCATCGGGCAAGGTACGCAAGAATGTAGCGCGCTTGCCCGGGCCATCTACGGCAAGCAGCCTGTGGGAGAAGTTGAGATCGACGGCGTATTTCTCGATGTATTTCATCAGCGCGGGCACGTAGTCGGCGACACCGAACAACACGGCACCCGCATTGTAGAAGCTGGCTTTCACCGCGCCCAAATGGCCATGGCGTAGCCAGTGGTCGCAAGACAGATACAGCGCCTTCTGGGGTGCACCGGCGCACTTGATCGGCATGGGCGGCTGGCAGAACACCGCGCGTCCTTGCTTGAGCTTTTGCACCAGTTCCCAGGTATAGGGCGCCAGGTCGTAGCGATAGTTGGAGGTGACACCGTTGCGGCCCAGGGTCTCGCTGAGCCCATCGATGGCCACCCAGTCCAGCTTGAGGCCGGGGCAGACGATCAGCTGTTCATAGCTGATGGTGCGACCATCATCGAGGATGACCAGCTGGCCCAACGGGTCGAATCCCTTTACCCGAGCCTTGACCCAGCGCACACCACGAGGAATGGTCGACGCCATGGTGCGGGCCGTGCTTGGTGCCTTGAACACACCTGCACCGACCATGGTCCAGCCGGGTTGGTAATAGTGCACTTCGGCAGGGTCGATCAAGGCGACGTCCAACGACGGGTCGCGGCTGATCAGGCTGGAAGCAGTGGCGATACCGGCGGCACCGGCACCGACGATGACCACTTTGTGGTGGTCGGTATTGGCAGGGGACAACGAGGCAGGCATGGCGGTAAATCCTGGAAATCTGATTATGGAGGGCAGGGCGGTTACAGCTTGTTCAGCGGGATTTTCAGATAGCTCACACCGTTCGCCTCCGGTGGGGGCAGTTGGCCGCTGCGCATGTTCACCTGCACTGAAGGCAATATCAGCACCGGCATTTCGAGCGTCTTGTCGCGGGCTTCGCGCATGGCCACGAAGCTGTCCTCGTCGATACCCTGGTGGATGTGAATGTTGTGGGCGCGCTGCTCGGCGACAGTAGTGACGTACTGCATGTCGCGGCCACCTGGCAGGTAGTCGTGGCACATGAACAACCGAGTCTGATCGGGGAAAGCCAGCAGGCGACGGATTGAGCGGTACAAGGTGCGGGCATCGGCCCCGGGGAAGTCGCAGCGGGCGGTGCCGTAGTCAGGCATGAACAAGGTGTCTCCAACAAATACCGCAATCTCGCCGGCATCCTCGATCATGAAACTCATGCACGCGGGCGTGTGCCCAGGTGTGTGCAGCGCCCGGGCCTGCAGGTTGCCAATCCGGAAACCTTCCTCGTCTTCGAGCAGCACATCGAACTGGCTGCCATCACGGGCGAATCCGGGCTCTGCATTGAACAAGGCGCCAAACACTTTCTGCACCTGGGTGATATGCGCGCCGATAGCGGTATGACCGCCCAGCTTTTCCTTCAGGTAGGCAGCGGCTGAAAGGTGGTCGGCGTGTACATGGGTTTCCAGCACCCACCGCACACTGGCATTCAGCTCGTTCACACGCTCGATCAGGCGATCAGCCGAAGCGCTGCAGGTGCGCCCGGACTTGGGGTCGTAATCCAGCACGCTGTCGATCAATGCGCATTGTCGGGTTTCACGGTCCATGACCAGGTAGCTGATGGTCGAGGTCGCCTCGTCGTAGAAGGCGTCCACGTGAAGGTTGTTGCCGATGATCATCACGTTCTCCAATTTATCCGCCCCGCCTTGTACAGGCGTAGGCAGTGACAGGAGCTTTATCAAGATGCATGCCAGGCTTTTTGCCACTCACTGGCCAATAAAACCGGCCAGTTGCAGACTGCTGCCGGCAAAACTGGCAGCCCAGGTGGCAGTCGACTGACAGCCAATGGCAGTGTTTGGCAGTCCTTGTTACCCTGCGTCGGTCATCCATACGGTGCCGTCATGCCTGAAGCCCATCCCCTCATCCTAGCTCTGGTTTCCTACCTCGAGCACGATGCCCTCCCGACCATCGTGTTGGACACCGACTACAACATCCTCGCGGCCAATGCGGCCTATCGCCGTCAGTTTGGGCGGCATGATCAGGCCCCACTGGGCGAGAAGTGCCACAGGGTTTCGCATCACTACGCTGTGCCGTGCGACCAGGCTGGCGAACATTGCCCGATGCGCAAGGCGTGGGACAGCAAGGTACCGGAGCGGGTATTGCACATTCATCACACACCACGCGGCCCGGAGCATGTGGATGTCGAGTTGCGGCCGATCCTGGATGAACAGGGCAAGGTAGTGGCCTTTGTCGAACGCCTCACCACCATCACCCTCGCCTCGGCGCAGCCACAGGAGCAAGGGTTGGTCGGCCGCGCGCCAACCTTCAAGGCCGCGCTGGCCAGCCTGCAGCGTGCGGCACCGGCGCAGATCCCGGTGTTGTTGCAGGGGGAGTCGGGGACCGGCAAAGAGCTGTTCGCCCGCGCAGTGCATATGGGCAGCCCCAGGGCCAACGGCCCGCTGGTGGTGGTCGACTGCACCGGCCTGACCGAGTCGTTGTTCGAGAGTGAATTGTTCGGCTATGAGAAGGGCGCGTTCACCGGGGCGAATCAGCGCAAGATAGGCTTGGCCGAGGCGGCCCATGGCGGCACTCTGTTCCTCGACGAAATCGGTGAAGTACCACTGGCGATGCAGGTGAAGCTGCTGCGCCTGATCGAGTCTGGCAGTTTCCGTCCCGTGGGCAGCCTGCGCACTGTGCATTCGGATTTCCGCCTGATATCGGCCACCCACAAACCGCTCAAGAAAATGGTCGCGGATGGTTCCTTCCGTGAAGACCTGTACTACCGCATCAGCGGCTTTCCAATTCGTCTGCCTGCATTGCGCGAACGGGTGGAAGATCTTCCGCTACTCGCCCAGAGCCTGCTGCAACGCATGGCCGGCCAACCAACGCCCAGGCTGAGTGATGCTGCCTTGCAGCAACTTGCGTTGCATCCGTTTCCGGGCAATATCCGCGAGCTGCGCAACATTCTGGAACGCGCGCGTTTGTTTGCCGATGACGGTGTGATCAGACCGGAGCATTTGCCGGAAGACACCGGACTGGCTGGCGCAGCTAAAGGAAGCGGCCGTCACAATGACCTGGGTGAATTGGCGCAGGCGCTGGAGCAGTTCAAGGGGTCGCGTAGCGAACTGGCCAGTCACCTTGGCATGAGTGAACGCACGCTTTATCGCCGCCTGAAAGCGCTCGGGCTGCACTGAAAGAACGGCAGACTTTACCGGACCTTTACCTGCGCCCTGACATTACAAGGGAAAAATCGTGGTCTGATCAGTTAACCGAACCTGGCAATCAATACGTGCCAGGCGATAACAGGCAGAGGACCACATCAAATGAAGAAACCCCTAACCGTGATCTGCGCCGCGCTCATACTCAGCGTACCGCTGGTCGGCTTGGCGCAGCCTGGTCCACCTGATCGATATGATGGCAGCCGATCGCACCAAGGCAACCCGCCACATGCCCAGTCACACCAACAGGGCCGCCATGACAACGGCCACGGTCCTGCTTACCGAGATCCCAACTTCCGCCCACAACACGGCATGCCGATACCTCATAAGCAGTGGCACCGTGGTCATGCCGTTGATCCACATTACCGTGGTGACCGTTACTGGGTAACCGACTGGAAAGCGCGCCACCTGTATGCGCCACCTCGTGATCATCGCTGGCTGTATGTGAATGGCGACTATGTGCTGGTGGCTATTGCCAGCGGTGTGATCGTGAACATTCTCACCGGCTACTGATTCTTTGCAGGCACTAAAAAGCCCGCATCAGCGGGCTTCTTAGTGTCTGGCGAATTACACCGGTGTAGGTTCACAAAATAGGTGATAGGCCAGACCCCGTGAAATTGGAATCTTCGCCATTTTTTTTGTGAAATGAAGGGGTGCTTTTCACAGAAAAGCCGAGAAATCCCTACTCACCAATCACAAAAGTTGATTGGCCTGGAAAGGGCCGTTTACGACCGACGCGTGACTTTTCGGTAAGGGATGAGGAGTAGTCGCAGCGATCCTTTAGCTCCTAGTCTGGCGACCTTGGGTTCAGAATCCGACTGGCAATGCCCGCCGTCACTACTTCAGAGGAACCAGCTTCCTCTGCTGCCAAAATTGCGGGGGGCTCATGCTGGTACCCAGGCCCGACAAATGCGCAGTTGCAGCCCTCAATTGCAAGGCTATCCAAAGCGGCACGCGTGTCAATCAAGATCTGATGCATGACGATGGCCGGCCTCACGGAGGTGAAACCGGAGATTCAGATTGACTAAACCGACCCCGTAGACACCAACCTCCACGAAGGCCGCTATCGACCCAAAGCTGTCCTTCAAGAAAGGCAGCTAACGGCGAGAAGCGGTCATTTTGTATCTACAGGTTTCGGGGCGATTCACTCGTCTGATGCTCAGGAGCACCAGGATGGGCGTCAAGGAGGTGGTCATCTTGAGGTGGACTATGCTGACCAGTTGCTCTCAAATCTAATCGTGAGGTCCTCCATGGCAAACCCCAATCTGCTGGCTCTATTCAGAGATGAAGTCCTTCTGACCGGGCCTGAAAGCTCCCTTCCAAGCAACCTATCTCAGTTCTGGCTTGAGGAGCTCCAGAGTCATCTGGAGAGGTATTTCGACGGTTTGAACTCGGATTCAGATGCAGAAGAGAAGGATCTCGACATCTCTCTCCCACTCGCAGCGATCATCCACATCTTGTTCGCGAAGAATGGTGGGGAGGAGATATCCGAGAGCTCTGAAAAGCTGTACGAGTATTTCCAAGACTACCGGCTCGAACTGGCCCTTGAAGAGATCACGCGAAAGACTCATGTGGCTGCCGAGGCTGCAACCATTGAGACCATCTTCACCAACCGAGATGTCCTGGTGGAACAAGGCCCCCTTCTTCAATAGGTACCTCCACCGATGCCATCGCCGGCGGGCACGCTCCGAGGCATTGATGGAATGCATTTTGACGGCTGCCGAGATCAGCGAATGAAAGAAATTGCTGCGCCGATGTTCGATCTAATCGCTTTGTCGCTTCCACGAGGGTTGGGGTTTGGGGACAGCCCGCCAGTAGGGGCATGGCTTAGTGAGGACGGAATTTCTTGTGCCGCTCTAACCCGAAATATCAATTCCGGCAGCTTCGGAATTGTCACCTTGCGGCGTCGTGTCGATAGCGTGTGGGTGCTCCTCAGCCATGGTGAGTGCACCACTGGCGAGTCCGAAGCCCGCGCCTCAATCAGCCATTTTCTCTATACCCAAGCCCATCCGCTTCCACTCCCTTCAGGTGAACGACGACGTGCTCCTCTAAGCAGAATGGGTAAGCGCACACCAAGCGTGGTGTTCAAATCACTATTTGATCCAAGCCGCCGTATTGGGGCGTGGGCGCTGAATCAACTGTATCTCGCACTGCCATCCCCAGACAGAAATTGGGTTCCCGATTGCCAGACTGAGAATTTTCACACCCGCCTCTGGGAAGCCCACCTATTAGCGATTTTTCGTGAACAGGGACTCTTGGTCACCCAGCCTAAAGAATCACCCGATTTTCACATCGAGAATAGGCTGGGAGATGAGGCCTGGGTTGAAGCAGTGACAGCCAACCCGGAAGAGCGGTATGAGCATTTTGGCGCCTCGCCGGTCCCCCCACCCGCTGACCGACATGAGCGTTTCTTAGGAGCGGCTGCAGAAAGGTTTGCGAGGACCATCCAAAACAAATTGGACAAGCGTTACGAATCCCTACCGCACGTGGAGGGTAAGCCGCTCATTCTGGCCTTAGCCGATTTCCATGCGCCCAGTTCAATGCTGTGGAGCAGGGAGTCGCTCATCAGCTATCTCTATGGCTTTGCAGTTCACTCATCTGCGCATCGTGGTACGCACCTGATAACTGTGGAGGAAGAGACATCTCTGCTATCAGGGCGCCCCAACGGCCTATTTACGCTAATGGAAAATGCCCATCTTTCAGCGGTCATTTTCACCAATGCCTGCACAGTGCCAAAGCTCAGCCGAGTGCCGATCTCAGGTGGAGCTCATCTAGACGGGTACCGATACTTGCGGTTTGGTGAGTTTTTCGACCGTTCTCCGGGAGCATCACGAGGTATCCCATTTCTGTTGGATGTAGCGTCCAGCGACTACGGTCAGCTCTGGCCGCAATATGGCTACGAGCCGTGGTCTGCTGAAGTGGAGGTATTCCATAACCCTATGGCACTATACCCGGTGCCTAATGAGTTGATACCAGAAGTCACCCACTGGAGAGAAGTAAACGGAAGAGTCGAGTGCGAATCTTTCTTTGATGTATCCATACTCCGATCCAGAACACTCGTCCTCAGTGCAAACGCTAAGGTTCCGTCACTCGATGAGTTGCTGACAGCAGCCAGTCCTCCAGAGCTCTGACGGCGGCGGGGTGGCCGCATCGTTGCCACGCAGGTAGATGAGAATTTCTCAGCAAGCTACCCAGCCAGGGGAAGGACATGAGATCCCCTGCGCAATTCAGGACCGTTGAAGCGTCACCTCTCTTCGGGTAAAAGCATGACCGTCATACAACGCTACAACAGCGTCATACCCGAGAGCATAGGAAGAAAAATGTCGATCCAAGGACTAAAACGATACTTTGGAAACAAGATTCACGCAGTGATAATGATGGCCCCGCTTAAGCGGGAAATGATACGCCTCGGCATATGCACCCTTATGGCGATTATTCTGAATATCATCTTGTATACCGGCGTTGAAGTAGACGGCACCATCAAGCCGTGGGCAGAAACCCCGATAAAACTGTTTGCATCGTCGATGTTATTCGCCTTCATGATCAAGGCTTTTCTGCCAGTTCTCGGCTGGACGATACTGAAAGCAATGCTGTTGAGTGCGAACAATGCCTTCAGCGGCATACTGAGTTTTTTGGGCAATCAGTTCACAGGCGTCATGTACTGTACCGGAATTATTATGGGTTCTATCACGATTAAATTGTATATGGTTTCCGGGGTTTTAGACTCTGAGTTTGCTTATCTGTCCGCAATCGTATTTGCTTCCGGGGTTTTATATTTCTATGTGCTGCAATGCGCCATTCAAAAAACAATGAGTCCGGCCCTGCGTACACCAGCAGTACCGCGTTAAACCACTAGGCTGTGACTATTCATCTCTGGTGCTCAGTAGGCGCTCGCTCTGCTGAACCCTCACCCATACACAACCATTAATGGACTGGCCCGCCTTCGACTTTATGAAGAAGGCGAGCGAGCACGTGACTGATTGCGCATGTATTCCGAGATGAGACTTTCGAAATTGATGTCCGCCTCCTCAACGAGAATATTGACGTGACAGTACAGCTCTTCAGGACCTCTGAGATAATTGAAAATCCTTGATCTGACGATGCCACAAACCCCTTCTTTGACCGCCGTAGAGGGAAGGTTGATAACATCGCCGACGCACGGAATAAGTGCTAAGCCATGGTCGCTGTTGAAGATAATGTCAGCTGGACAGGCATCAATCCTGGCATGCGATTGACCTTGCGAAACCTGCTGATAATCAATGCTATACCTCATGTACAGCCTACCTCATTTGTTGGGTGAGGAATCAGCGCCGCGGATCGTAAACAGAAACCTCAAGCTCGCAAGCGACGGGAGTGTACAGCCAATTTTCGGTACCTAGAGAGCTTGGCAATTATCGCTTTTCAAGCACATACCCTACGCCCCGAAGCGTATGTATCAGCTTGGTCTCGAATGGGTCATCTATCTTGGCTCTGAGTCTTCGAATCGACACTTCTACAACGTTCGTGTCGCAGTCAAAATTCATATCCCAAACCTGAGAAATAATCTGCGTACGGCTCAGTACCACCCCGGTGTTACGCATCAAGTAGTGCAATAACGCGAATTCTTTTGTGGTCAAATCAATTCGCTGACCGTCCCTGAACGCCCTGTGCCGGCTCTGATCAAGCTCCAGGTCAGCGACGCGAATGACCTCTACGGATGCGGGGTGATCCGACCTGCGCATCAAGGCGCGAACCCGGGCCAACAGCTCAGGGAACTCAAATGGCTTGATCAGGTAGTCATCTGCGCCGTTCTCTAGCCCCCGGACCTTATCCGCCAGCCGGCTTCTCGCCGTCAGCATCATGATGCGGGAAGGGCAATTTTTACGGCGCAACAACTCAAGAACCTGCCAACCATCCATCTCTGGGAGGTTTATATCGAGAATAATCAGCTCGTATTCGTGCTGCTTGGCCAAGAATAATCCATCTGATCCGGTGTGGACGCAATCTACGACATAGCCACACTCCGTCAGACCTTGACGCACATACTCCGCAGTTTTTACTTCATCCTCAATTACCAGAATTCGCATGGGATTTTGTCTCGATATCACTGAGCAATTAACCGCGCACGCGCGCCGGCATTATTGAAAGGGATGGTAAATCAAAATGAGCGTGCCGGGGCTCAAATGACGGATTTGTAATTTCTAGGTAATACAGTTGATAGTCTGGCGGTATATCTTGTCGCGGTTTGGGTTTGACAGTTGCGGACCCTCTCTCCAGCAGGTGACTTGACCTTATGAAGTATTGGGTTATTTTCTTCTTTGTACTGGCTTCGTTCCGCTCAGATGACGGCGAGGTTGCTCACATCGAGGAGACTGGTCATTGGTGTAGCCATGAACTTCACCGGCATGCGATGCGTACAATCGAACGCTTACTTGAATTTTAGGCAAAAAAAAGGCGCCCAAAGGGCGCCAAATATCCACCTTTTACCAAAGGAGCACTTAAGCCACTCAAGGTGAATTCGTAATGCTCGTTTTACTAACAGGATCAGCTAATGAATAACTGGTCCGTTAGCGAATTAAAGAATCGAAAGCGGGTACTCGATGATTACACGAGTTTCATCCAAATCCGATTCGAAAGCAGTGGCACGCGTGGTTGCCTGGCGCAACCGGAAGGACAGATCTTTTGCCGGGCCGGTTTGGACAACGTATTTGACTTCGACGTCACGCTCCCAGCGCTTCTGATTGTCGAGCGGGTTGCCGTTGTCGTCAGTGCGCATGTAGAACTGGTTAGCGTTCGAGTAATCCGCGCCCGAGCCTCTGGCGTAGCGGGTCATGAACGTCAGGCCTGGAATGCCGTAGCTGGTGAAGTTCAGGTCGTAGCGCAGCATCCATGAACGCTCTTTCGGCGAGTTGAAGTCGCTGTATTGGATGGAGTTGTCGACGAAGATCGAGTCCGACTGACGCAGGTAGTCGAAGTCGTCGTCGCCGTTGTTGCGCTGATGCGAGAGGGCCAGGGTGTGAGCACCGTAACGTACGCCGACCTTGGCACTCCAGATGTTGTTGTCAAATTCGCCCAGGCGTCGCTTACCTTCATCCACGGCTTTGTAGTAATTGAAGCCGCCGATCAGCGCCAGATCGTCGTTCAAGGGGTAGGCGAAGCTGGTACCGGCGTAGTACTGGTTCCAGACGTCTTTCAACTGGCTTGCATAGGCACTCACGGTCCAGTTGTCGTTGATCGAGTAATCACCGCCACCGTAGCCGATCCATGGCGAGTTGACTGGGCCGCCGTAGAAGGTCACGAAGTTGTCGTTAAGGTTGCTAGAGACCGGTTGGCTCATCGCATGCAGACGACCACCCTGCAGGGTGAGGCCTTGGATGCTGGTGTTCTCAACGGTCACGCCGCGAAAGCTTTCCGGCAACAGTCGCGAGTCACCCGATGCAACGACCGGGGTCGATGGGAAGACATCACCCACTTTCACGATGGTATCGAACAAGCGAACTTTGGCTGCGCCGCCGACCTTGGTGTATTCGTCGCGAGCTTCGCCCTTGTTATCAACAGGCAGCACGTCGAAGGAGCTACGGCCGCCGTTGCGCCCATCACCGGTGTCGAGCTTAAGGCCGATCATGGCGAAGGCATCAACGCCAAAGCCCACTGTACCCTGGGTAAACCCAGAGTTGAATTTGCTGATGATTGCGTGCGCCCAGGCTTCGGAGTAGCCATTGGTATTGCCTTTGCCACTGTTGTAAGTAGGGGCAGTGCTGTCGCGGTTATCACGATTGAAATAGAAGTTACGGTTCAGCACTGTAAGGCTGCTGCCTTCAATGAAGCCCTCTGGCTTGTCTTCAGCTTGTGCCGAAATAGCATAGCTTCCAGACAGCGCAGAAACTGCCGCCAAATACAGTGGTACTTTGATTTTCATCCGATGCTCCTTTGATTCACGGCAGTTTTTATTATGTTTACCTGCGCGGGTGTCGTTAATTGTTCTGACCCGGCGGCGCGCCTAGCGTAGCGCGAGCTCATATTTGCAGGCCGAAGATAACGGGAGGGTGATAGGAAAATTACAATTTCGTCATCTGCCCGTTATTTGGCGCCTTCGCACCGCGTGGTTGCCATCTCCGTTGCTTGTAACGAAATCATAGAGCCGGGTTGGGAATCGCAGTATTTACGGGCATTACAGGGATTTATTACGAAATTGTAATTTTCCAGCCACCCCTCTGATAGCTACCGCTCATTAGAGTGCCATCACCTAATCAAGTGGGGCTTGGCAGCTGTTTCGGCGTTCTCGCCAAGCTTTATCGAAGTTTGTGCACGAGGACCATCAAAGTGCCCCGGTATAACCGCAATGTCTTACCCAAGACCCCCGTCTCGCCCTGGAAGATCGCTGCACTCTGTGCAGTCATCTCTGGGTTGATGGCGCCTGCAGCCCTTGCCCAAAGCATCAGCTTGCCCCAGGCGCTTTCGACGGCCATGGATGCCAACCCAGACCTGGCCGCGGCCAGGCAAGAAATTGGGATCGCTGATGGTGCTCGCAAGCAGGCCGGGCTTATCCCCAACCCCACAATCTCGTATGACGTGGAAGACACCCGTCGTAACACCAGCCAGACGACTGTCTCTCTCAGCCAGACCCTTGAGCTGGGCGGTAAGCGGGGGGCTCGTGTTGACGTCGCCACATACGGGCAGACCGCCGCACAGCTTGAGTTAGACCGTCGCGTTAACGGCCTGCGTGCAGATGTCGTCCAAGCCTTTTACGCCGCGTTGCGGGCCCAGACAGGTCTCGACCTGGCCAAGCAATCTCTCGAACTGACTGAGCGCGGTCTTCGCATCGTCGATGGCCGTGTTCGCGCAGGTAAGTCGTCCCCAGTGGAGGCGACCCGCGCTCAAGTGCAACTGGCCGAAGCCCAGCTGCAAGTTCGACGTGCAGAAACGGAAAAAGCGACCGCTTACCAACAGCTCGCTCAAATTACCGGGAGCTCAGTCACCGTGTTTGATCGACTCGAATCGCCAACCCTCTCCCCGGGCTTGCCACCTCGCACTGAAGATCTGCTGGCTAAGCTCGACCAAACAGCAGAAATGCGTCAGGCCGTGGTGCAGATAGACAAGAGCGATGCCTCGCTCGGCTCAGAGAAAGCTCAGCGTATCCCGAACCTTACTGTCAGTGTAGGTAGCCAGTACGACCGCTCTGTGCGCGAGCGGGTCAACACTGTGGGCCTGTCTATGCCTTTGCCGCTGTTCGATCGTAACCAGGGCAACATTCTTTCCGCTTCTCGTCGTGCAGATCAGGCCCGGGACCAGCGCAATGCTGTTGAGCTGCGCCTGCGCACCGAAACCCAAACCGCGTTGAACCAATGGTCCACCGCCATGCAGGAGGTCGAGTCCTACGACAAGACCATTCTGCCTTCAGCCCAACAAGCCGTAGAGACCGCAACCCGCGGCTTCGAGATGGGCAAATTCGGTTTCATCGAAGTGCTGGATGCCCAGCGCACCTTGATCGTCGCTCGTGGCCAATACCTCGAATCGTTGGCAGCGGCGACCAATGCGCGTGCGCAGGTGGAAAGGGTTTATGGCGAAGTCGGCTCAACCGCCGGCACTCGCTGAACGGGCCAAACATTTTCTTCGGCACACAGCCTTGAACAAGCCGGTGCCTACGATCAGCAGGAGTAGCAATGGATAACAAACGCAAGATCGCCCTCGCGGTAGCCGCTGTGGCAGCCCTCGGATTTGGCAGCCTTGCCTGGAACAACAGTTCCGGACAGCAGGCCGCCAGTACTGCCGAGCATGGCGCTAACGATGGCCATGGCGACGAAAAGAAAGCCGCATCTGCCGCCAAAGAGGAAGGTGATGAGGGCCATGGTGAAGAAGGCCACAGCGAAGAGGGCGGTGAAGAAGAGGGCAAGCTGACGCTCAGCGCTGAACAGATCAAGGCCGCTGGTGTTGCCCTGGAAGCTGCAGCGCCTCGTGACCTCGGTACCGTCGTGAGCTTCCCTGGCGAAATTCGCTTCGACGAAGATCGTACTGCCCACGTGGTTCCTCGTGTTCCTGGCGTTGTTGAGGCTGTCCAGGCCAACCTGGGCGAGACGGTCAAGAAAGGGCAAGTCCTCGCGGTAATCGCCAGCCAGCAGATCTCTGACCTGCGCAGCGAACAACAGGCCGCACAGCGTCGCGTCGAACTGGCGCGTGTGACCTTCGAACGTGAGAAGCAACTGTGGCAGGACAAGATCTCTGCAGAGCAAGACTACCTCCAAGCACGCCAAGCGCTGCAAGAAGCGGAGATCTCCTTGGCCAACGCCAAGCAGAAGGTCGGCGCAATCGGTGCCTCGGTTAACTCCGTTGGCGGTAATCGTTACGAGCTCCGCGCTCCCTTCGACGCCGTGGTAGTGGAGAAACACCTGACCGTCGGCGAAGTCGTCAGCGAGGCGACCAACGCCTTCATCCTTTCCGACCTGAATCAGGTCTGGGCGACCTTCGCAGTTCCGCCGACAGATCTGGGCAAGGTCACGACTGGCCGTGCAGTGAAAGTCTCTTCGCCTGACATGAACGTCGAGGTCGAAGGGAAGGTGGGTTATGTCGGCAGCCTGCTGGGCGAGCAAAACCGTGCAGCTACTGTCCGCGTCACCTTGACCAACCCCAACGGCGCCTGGCGTCCAGGCCTGTTCGTAAACATTGCGGTCACCTCCCAGACCGATCGAGTTGCCGTAGCGGTCCCTGAGCACGCTGTGCAGACCGTTGAAGACAAACCTTCGGTATTCGTACGCACCCCAGATGGCTTTGACACCCGCCCGGTAAAACTGGGTCGCCGCGACAATGGGTACGTGGAAATCATCGACGGTATTGAAGCCGGCGCCCAGGTAGCAACCAGTGGCAGCTTCACACTCAAGTCCGAGCTCGGCAAAGCTTCTGCCGAACACGGTCACTGATGCGAACTGACAGGATGATTTCTCATGTTTGAACGTATCATCAGATTCGCCATCGAGCAGCGCATCGTAGTAATGATCGCCGTTCTGATCATGGCGGGTATCGGTATCTACAGCTATCAAAAGCTGCCCATCGATGCGGTACCCGATATCACCAACGTCCAGGTGCAGATCAACACTGCAGCGCCTGGTTACTCGCCCTTGGAAACCGAACAACGGATCACGTTTCCAGTTGAAACGGCCATGGCCGGTCTCCCGGGCCTTCAGCAGACCCGTTCCCTGTCTCGCTCTGGCCTGTCTCAGGTCACCGTGATCTTCAAGGATGGCACTGACATCTTCTTTGCCCGCCAGTTGATCAACGAGCGGCTGCAGGTTGCGAAGGAACAGCTGCCAGAAGGTGTAGAGGCCGTCATGGGTCCGGTATCTACCGGCCTCGGCGAGATCTTCCTGTGGACTGTTGAAGCCGAAGATGGCGCGGTCAAAGAGGACGGTACGCCGTACACCCCGACCGACCTGCGCGTGATCCAGGACTGGATCATCAAGCCTCAGCTGCGTAACGTCCCGGGTGTGGCCGAGATCAATACCATCGGCGGTTATGCCAAGCAGTTCCTGGTTGCGCCGGATCCAAAGCGCCTGGCTACCTACAAGCTGACACTCAATGACCTGGTCGCAGCGTTGGAAAGTAACAACGCCAACGTCGGTGCCGGCTACATCGAGCGTAATGGTGAACAGTTGCTCATCCGTGCACCGGGTCAGGTAGGCAATATCGAAGACATCGCCAACATCGTGATCACCAGTGTGGATGGTGCACCGATTCGCATCAGCAGCGTTGCTGACGTCAGCATCGGTAAAGAGCTCCGTACAGGTGCTGCTACTGAGAACGGCCGCGAAGTCGTGCTCGGTACCGTGTTCATGCTGATTGGTGAAAACAGCCGCACCGTATCTCAAGCTGTCGCCGCCAAATTGGCGGACATCAACCGCACCCTGCCAAAGGGCGTGGTGGCTGTGACTGTTTACGACCGTACCAACCTGGTTGAAAAAGCCATCGCGACGGTGAAGAAGAACCTGGTGGAAGGCGCGATCCTGGTTATCGCCATTCTGTTCCTGTTCCTCGGCAACATCCGTGCGGCTCTGATCACCGCGATGGTGATTCCGCTGTCCATGCTGTTCACCTTCACAGGCATGTTCAACAACAAGGTCAGTGCCAACTTAATGAGTTTGGGGGCACTCGACTTCGGCATCATCGTCGACGGTGCCGTGGTTATTGTAGAAAACGCGATCCGTCGACTGGCTCATGCGCAACATAAGCATGGCCGCATGCTCACCAAAACCGAACGCTTCCACGAGGTCTTTGCCGCGGCGCGAGAAGCTCGCCGGCCGCTGATCTTCGGTCAGCTGATCATCATGGTGGTGTACCTGCCGATCTTCGCCCTCACCGGCGTCGAAGGCAAAATGTTCCACCCGATGGCCTTCACCGTTGTGATGGCGCTGCTGGGTGCAATGGTCCTGTCCGTTACCTTTGTTCCTGCAGCTATTGCCATGTTCGTCACTGGCAAGGTGAAGGAAGAGGAAGGCGTGGTCATGCGCACAGCTCGACTGCGCTATGAACCGGTTCTGCAATGGGTGCTGGGACATCGGAACATCGCTTTCTCGGCCGCAGTAGCCTTGGTCGTGCTCAGTGGTTTGCTGGCAAGTCGTATGGGTAGCGAGTTCATCCCAAGCCTCAGTGAGGGTGACTTTGCGATGCAGGCCATGCGTGTGCCTGGAACGAGCCTCACTCAATCTGTCGAGATGCAGCAGCGTCTGGAGAAAGCGGTGATTGCGCAGGTGCCTGAAGTTGAGCGGATGTTCGCACGCTCGGGTACCGCAGAAATTGCATCTGACCCGATGCCGCCGAACGCCTCTGACGCCTACATCATGCTCAAGCCTCAGGATCAGTGGCCTAACCCGAAGAAGCCTCGTGATGAGCTGATTGCTGAAGTGCAGAAGGCCGCAGCGGGTGTTCCAGGAAGCAACTACGAGTTGTCGCAGCCAATCCAACTGCGTTTCAACGAGCTGATTTCGGGCGTGCGTAGTGACGTCGCTGTGAAAGTCTTCGGCGATGACATGGACGTGCTCAACAACACCGCCAACAAGATCGCGGCAGCGCTCAAAGCGGTCCCGGGCTCATCGGAAGTGAAAGTTGAGCAGACATCCGGCCTGCCGGTGCTGACCATCAACATTGACCGCGAAAAAGCAGCACGCTACGGCCTGAACATCGCGGATGTTCAGAACTCGATCGCTATCGCCGTGGGTGGCCGTCAGGCCGGCACGCTGTATGAGGGCGACCGTCGGTTCGACATGGTAGTACGCCTACCAGAGACCGTTCGCACCGACGTAGCGGGTATGTCCAGCTTGCTGATCCCGGTACCTGCCAATGCGGCACAGGGTGCCAATCAGATCGGCTTCATCCCGCTGTCCCAGGTCGCCAATCTGGACCTGCAACTGGGCCCGAACCAAATCAGCCGCGAGAACGGCAAACGTCTGGTTATCGTCAGCGCCAACGTTCGAGGCCGCGATCTGGGGTCCTTCGTTGAGGAGGCGACCGCATCGCTGGACAAGAAGGTGCAAATCCCTGCGGGCTACTGGACGACTTGGGGGGGCCAGTTCGAGCAGCTGCAGTCGGCTGCCAAACGCCTGCAGATCGTTGTTCCAGTCGCCTTGCTGCTGGTCATGACCTTGTTGTTCCTGATGTTCAACAACCTGAAGGACGGCATGCTGGTCTTCACCGGTATTCCATTCGCACTCACCGGTGGTGTTGTGGCGTTGTGGCTGCGGGACATCCCACTGTCGATCTCGGCAGGTGTCGGCTTCATTGCACTGTCCGGCGTTGCAGTACTGAACGGCCTGGTGATGATTGCCTTCATCCGCGGGCTAAGGGAGGAGGGACGAACGCTCAGACAGGCAGTCGATGAAGGTGCATTGACCCGTCTGCGACCTGTTCTGATGACAGCCTTGGTAGCGTCCCTGGGCTTCATCCCGATGGCTTTGGCCACCGGCACCGGTGCCGAAGTTCAGCGGCCATTGGCGACGGTGGTGATTGGCGGGATCCTGTCCTCCACCGCACTGACCTTGCTGGTACTGCCTGCCCTGTATCACTGGGCACACCGCAAGGATGAAGACGGCGACGAGGCCGAAGTGGTTAGCTAACAGCCTCCGCTAAAGAGAAGCCCACAACACGTGTTGTGGGCTTTTTTGTTTAAAGTGAAGTAGATGCACTTACCTTTCAAAATTGTAAGTTTCTCGTCATGCCGGTGATGCCTATGCATTGCTAAGGTTACGCCCGAGAAGTTTTGAAATTGAGAGGGTTTTATGAAAAAGCTAATTATCGCTGCTGCACTTGTTGTTTTCTCGGTGGCTTCGCAGGCCAACACTTTCTCCGAGAGCAAGCAGCTTCAATACACCAAGGAACACCAGACCGCAGTGGCCAAGTACGCGGAGAAAAATGGCAAGCCAATGCCAGAGATTCAGGATTACAAATATGGCATGAAGATAGACGTTGCGAAATTCGTACGTCAGTCGCAGGACCCCCGTACCTGCCAGGTCTATCCACGGTTGATGACCTTCGAGGACTCCCAGGGCACGCTCAAGACTGTTCGTTACTCGATGTATTCGCAATGCATCAACAACAAGTAGTAAACGATTTGAACAGAACAATTAGAGAATTCATAAATGCCAGGCAGTGCCTGGCATTTTTTATTACGCCCGATACCCCATAGCTTCGAAATGTTAACGCCTGGGCTCGGGCAAACCGTGCAATAGATCTTAGCCAACCAACAGAGACGGCTCCCCAACTGCAGAGGGCAATTGGAAGCCTTGACCCCAGAAGGGACGAGTTATGAAGAGTTTGCTTGAACGCCCTGATGACCAAGCCGGGCATGAAGGTCATAGCCATGAGCATGGCGGCATTTTTGGAATGAACACAGAGCTGATTTTCGCGCTGATCTGTGGTGCTCTCCTGGGTGCCGGAGCTCTCGCAGGAAAACTTGGCCTGATTGATCGTCTGCCTCTGATTCTGTACGTGTCGGCCTACGTGTTCGGTGGATGGTTCACCACTAAGGAAGCGGTTACCAACATCCGTCAGAAACGCTTCGAGATCGACTCGCTGATGCTTCTCGCCGCAGTCGGTGCCGCGAGCATCGGCGCCTGGGCGGAGGGGGCTCTGCTGCTGTTCCTGTTCAGTCTGGGGCATTCCCTTGAAAGCTACGCGATGGGGCGGGCCAAGAAAGCGATTGAGGCACTGTCCAAGCTCGCACCAGCCACCGCGATCGTACGCAGAGCAAATGGCACGGTGGAGATGCCCGTGGAGCTGCTGGTTCCCGGTGACGTTGTCATCGTGCGCCCCAATGACCGCCTGCCGGCCGATGGTTTTGTAGTCGTAGGCTCCTCAAGTATCAACCAGGCGCCAGTAACCGGTGAGAGCGTCCCCGTGGACAAGCAACCTGTTCCTGATGCCGAACTCGCACGCAGCAAGCCAGATGCAGTGGATGCAGCCTCGAAAGTCTTCGCCGGTACCATCAATGGCGAAACGCTCATCGAGGTTGAGGTAACCCGGCGCTCTACGGAGAGTACCTTGGCGCGGGTCATCAAGATGGTCAGTGAAGCCGAAGTCAGGAAGTCACCGACCCAGCGATTCACGGACCGCTTCCAACGCATATTCGTCCCGTTGGTTTTACTGCTGGTAGTCGGGCTGCTATTTGCCGGCATTTTCCTTGACGAGCCGTTCCGTGACTCGTTCTACCGGGCGATGGCCGTACTGGTTGCAGCCAGCCCCTGCGCGCTCGCGATCGCTACACCAAGCGCCATTCTCTCTGGCATCGCCAGGGCAGCCCGAGGTGGCGTGCTGATCAAGGGCGGTGCGCCACTTGAAGAGCTTGGATCATTGAATGCCATGGCATTCGACAAGACCGGTACCCTGACCGAAGGGCGCCCACGTATCACCGATGTAATACCCATAGGCGGCACGCAGATCGAGGATCTGCTAAACGTCGCCATCGCTGTGGAGTCGATGAGCGACCATCCGCTGGCTGCGGCAATTGTGCGTGACGGTGAAGAGATGATTGGCACACGGCGCCGATTCCAAGCCAAGAACATGAGCAACATGATTGGCCGCGGCGTGCGTGCTGAGCTTGATGGGCAGTTCGTCTGGATTGGCAAGGTCGAGATGTTCGGTACCAATGGTATTCCCGCACTCAGCAAGGCAGCCCTGGAGGCTGCGGAGCGTCTACGTCAGTCAGGCCGTACCACCATGGTGGTACGGCGTGCTGACAAGGATCTGGGCGCTATCGGGCTATTGGACACACCCCGGGAGGGGGCCAAAGAGGCACTCCAGAAGCTTAGAGAGATGGGCATCGAACGCATGGTCATGATTTCTGGAGACCACAACCGCGTTGCAGAGGCTGTAGCCAAACAAGTTGGCTTAGATGAAGCGTGGGGAGACCTGATGCCGGAAGACAAGGTCAAGGCCATCAAAAACCTGCGCCTTAGCGCCAAGGTGGCCATGGTGGGTGACGGCGTCAATGATGCCCCTGCCATGGCCAGTTCGAGCGTTGGTATCGCAATGGGGGCTGCTGGATCTGATGTTGCCCTGGAAACGGCTGATATCGCGCTTATGGCTGACGACATCAGGCAACTCCCATTTGCGGTGGGGCTGAGCCGTCACACGCGATCGATCATCCACCAGAATCTGTTCGTCAGCTTGGGGATTGTGGCCATCCTGGTTCCGTCCACCATCATGGGCTTGAGCATTGGTGCCGCTGTTGCGATCCATGAGGGCTCCACACTGTTGGTCGTCTTCAACGCCTTGCGCCTGTTGGCCTACCGCAGAAGCACCTGATCCCTGAGCTTCAATCATGAAGCTAAGCAGGGAAATGACCTGAAGTAGAAGTACGGGTCGTGCGCGATCAGCGCACGACCCGTACTTTTCTCTCACTCGTCGATCCCGATGCGCTTGAGGCTTTCAAGGGCCTTTCCGCACTCAGGTGAGCCATGCCGTAAGCCGCAGGCCAATGCAGCTTTGAGGCTCATGACACCGGCTACGAAACCGACTTGATTGCCGACTCCGTGTCCGTCCGCAAATCCCTGATCATACGCAATCTCGACAAGCGCATTGATCGCCGCCAGGGTGTCCTGTTTGTTTTTACTCTTTTGCATATCTACTCCGCGAGCATTCAGCTCATATCGCTCGGTTAGGTGGCGGCGCCTTCAGGTTTGGGGTGAGCGAATCCCGCTCCCATAGCCAATCCCTAACGGGGGGCTCAGCCCGCCACCGTAAGGAAAATCAGCTATTGAGAGCAGATGACTCGTTTTGGTCACCCGTGCTGCTCGCCTCACCGCATTGGCACTGAGTGGGTACATCCGGGTAGTCGCTGTGATTCTCAATGAACAGCGTTCGGCAGGTTTCGCACCCATAGATCCGGGGCAGGGATTTAAGGCCGCTCGGAAGCACGTCACTCAGAGGCTCGTTATGCCAAGGAGCCCCGTCAAGGATTCTTGAACGCAGGATGTTTCCCAGGCGCCAGGTGTCACTTTGTGCGCGCCAGGACCACATCGGCGCAGAAAGCGAATACTGGATGAAGGTCTCTTGTGACTGCCTGGATAGCGGGTACTTGGGGCGGGTCCAGCCGGAATCGATGATGCTGAACCCCATGCCCATTTCTGCGCTCGGGTGGGTCTTTTCACCAAAGAAACGGTCATGCGTCGCTGGAGCCGTCGCATGATGGTCAGTCGGTGGGAATACCCACAGATAACACTCATCCCGGTTGACCATGCTGATGAGCTCGCTTGGCCCCCGCATGGGGGAATTTGCAGCCAGGGCGAAGCGATCCTTCCACGACATTTTGGGAGGCGGCGCAATACCAGCAGCGATGGCCAACGTGGCAGTCTTGGGGACGAAGCGATCGCCTAGCTCGTTCAGATCCAGGTTCTTGCAGAGAGCCTTGAAGGCCTTTTTGCGAGTCTTCGAGCTGAAGGAGGGGTCAAGGAGCAGGCGAACCTGGTTCACGCCGATTCCCGCAGTTCGTAGCACCTCAATGACTTCTTCAGCCACACCGACTGCTTGAAGATCGGTCAATCCTAAGCACGTTTTCGCCCGCTCGACCGCCGCGTAGAGGTTGTACTGCCGTGTCTCGTTGTCACGACAGACCTGAATTGGCAGCTTGTCTTGGATGGCAACTTGCGGTGCAACGGAGCCGATGGCCGCGTGGAACAGCTGGTGGAGGTGCAGATGAGAGTACGGGCGGCCAGAAGCCGAGAACGAGGCGTGCAGCTGAGCAGCGAGAGGTTGAAGCAGCTTTTTTGCAGACATGACTATCCCCTAATGAGCGACGTTGGGGTAGCTGCGCTTGTAGGGCCGTTAGACGCGAAGCTGGACGTCGAATCAGGTTCAATCATGAATAGGAGTCAGGTTTGATTTGCTTGCACGGCCACCATGCAAAGCCCGACGCGGCAATCACATCAGATTCGCCGAGCTTTGGCAAGAGCGGTCATCGGTAAGCGAAAGCAGGTAGGAGGAGGGCGCTCCATGCTTGATCACCTCCAGAAACAGGAAAGCCGGAAGCACGTTGAGCGCTTCCGGCTTTCTCACGTCAGACTGATGAGAGGGATCAGAAGACGTATTGCAGGCGGGTCACGATGGCATTGCCGCTGTCGTCGCCCACGGTGTTCTCGTTGTTGTCGGTGCGCACGTTGATGTAGTTGGCACTGACTTTCACCGCCTCGTTGACGTACCAGTTCACACCCACCGTGTGGCTCTTGGCCTTGCGCTCGTTCGATTGGTCCGCCGCGGTGACCAGGTTGCCGTCTTCGACCTTGATATCGTCAAAGCGGTAGAAGACTTCCCAGGCCCCCAGTTCCTTGTTCTCTGGTTTGATAGTGTCGAACTTGGCACCATCGAGCTTGTAGATACGCGGCTCGCCGGTCAGGGTGTAAGCCATCTGGGCGTAGTAACCGGAGGCCTTCATGTCGTTGTTGGCCTGGTCAGCTTTCAGCTTGCGGCGAAGGTATTCCGCTTGAACCGAGAACGGGCCGGTGGCCCAGGCACCTTCGAGACCCCAGACCGAGTCGTCCTTCCACAGGCCATCTTGTGCAGCAGCACCGCCAAACAGCATGCGGTTGCCGTTGGTGCCGGCATCGCCGCCGCCATTGGTATCTACACCGCGGACGCCCAGACGCGAACGAATCCGGGTATCGACCGCACTGTTTTTGAGGTCGCGGTAAGCGTACTGAGCACCGACGTGCAGGACGTTGCCATCACTGTGCAGCGGTGCGAACACGCCACGTACGTTGTAGCGCTTGGTGCTGTCGCCATCCGAGTTGTTATTGGTTTCGCTGAAAACGCTACCGGAAACATAAGCCATGTCAGCGATGGTGCTGGTGGCTTGAACACCCATGCCGGCGTTGTCGTTGATCCAGTCCGCCAGGTCGTACGAGAGGTTCCGCTCCATGGCGGTGGTCCACTTCGAACTGGTGGCTTTCTCAAGACCGAAGTCGGTGTAGAAACGGCCAAAGCGCAGTTGCACCGGCTTGAAACCCGTGTAGGTCAGGCTGGCTTCGTCGAAGTAGCCGTCGGAGTCGTTGCCCGTGTTGCGGGAAAGGTCGTAGTTGAGCTGATACTTCCAGTCGCGGTACAGCACGCCACCGAGCTCAAGGTAGGCGCGACGGAAGTAGCCTGCGTCAGCGGTATCGCCATTCTTGGTGAAGACACCATCGAAACGGCCGTAGTCGGCCTGAACTCGGCCGCCCAGTTTGAAACTGAATTCCTTGTCAGAAGTCGATACTTCAAGACCGCCCTTGGTCTTCAGAACGATGTCAGCTCCGTCAGTGGTTACTGTTCCGGAGAATGCTTGCGAGGAAAATGTGCCTATTATTGCGGCAGCCAACAGCTTTTCCCGCATGTTCGAAGAACGGATCATTGCTTGCCTCTCGTATGTTAAGTGCTTAGCTACCGACGTTATATTTCGCCCTGCGCCGGCCTAAATTTATCTTGCAGATGGGAGCAGGCCACGGTTGTCACCTGCTGTAACAAGATGCCTTTGTTCTAAGCACTCTGACTAGGTTGCAAGCGAATATGACAGTTGTGTTTCTGTAGTGTTAACGGAGGAGTTTCAAACCTAACAAAACTGTTACCGAACAAGCCAGTCCTTCTTATCAAAGAAGCTCTTCTTGATCAATCTTCGAATTTCCAAAACCTGCGGATTGCGGACAAGCTTCGTTTTGATAACAAGATAGACATCTTTCTCCTCCAGGTCGTCCAGGAAACCCGGCACGGGTAGGATATTTCTCTCCAGTTTTCGGCTGTAGTCGGGCAGCACTCCAATACACGCACCGCCAACGACAAGGCCTCGTGATAGGTTGTAGCTCTTGACCCGAGTGGTACCGCCCTGATGCTCAGCCATTATCGATGCCCACTTTCGTGAGCCCGCCAAGATCTCTTCATCCCAAGGGACAACGAGCATGAAGTTGTGCAAATCCAAGCTCTCCACTGGAAGGGTGACGCTTCTTGAATAGCGGCTGGAAATGAACAGGGCGTGCCCAATCCGGCCAAGCCGTTCAAACCTATACGTAGGATGGCGATCAAGCGCGCCTTTATCATCTGGGCTCACCAAAGCGATACCCACATCGACTTCACACTCAGAAAGCATCTGCGTTGTGCATTCTGAATGGATTTCCAGCTGCATTTCGGCATGATCACGCACGTAGGCGACTAGATCGCGGTTTACGATGTCGTTCAGCACTGGCTCTGTGATCGCGATGGTAAGCCTGGGGACTTCCTTTTCACCGGACTTGCCAAGGCCGTCTGGGCCGAAGAGCTGGCACAGGTAATGGCTGACCCTCTCGCCTGTGCGGGTCAGGGCAAGCTTGTTGTGTTTGTAGACAAACACGGGAGCACCAATGTGCTCTTCCAGTTTCTCCAAGCGTTTCCGCAGGCCTACCACTGGCACATTGAGCCCTCGGGCAGCCTGTTTGAAACTGGCACAACGTGCTGTTGCGAAAAACTCTACGGCCAGCTGATCATCAATTGGCAAATCATCCAATATGTCAGGGCTGTAAGGAACAACGCTGCTTGTATATGTTTCATTTTGTGTAACCATTAGGTCCCCCTTAATTCGGGGAATCTATCTCAATGCCACCCGGTGTTTCCTTATCTTGTCAACATTGTAATCCACGGGTCATGCATGCGTTATCGGAAGGCTTTTATTTCGAAAGCGTAATTTTCAGGCAATCCCTCTGATATTGTAGCGTGCTAGCCTAGTGCGCCGACTTGTTACTTACCATATATAGATTCGGCTAATTACGCATTTACATTTAGTTCACTATTTTTTCACCTTTGCCTCCATAGGCTTTGGGCATGGAAAATCAAACCCCACCTCTTACTACCTTACTGATTCGTTATCTGGGGATCGGCTTCATAGCAACGGGAGTCCATTATGCGGTGTTCCTATTGCTGGTTACGACAGAATTCGTTACTCCGTTACTGGCCAGTATCTGTGGCGGCATGGTTGGCGCAATCGCGAGCTTCATTGGAAATAGGGCGCTCTGTTTTGTGGCAGATGGCTCTCGTAAGTTTCAGCCTGTCAGGTTTGCACTGGTCGCGTTAACCACAAACTTCGGCAATGGCGTGGGTATGTGGTTCCTCATCAAGTCGAATCTGTCACCGCTCATCTCCCAAGTCGTAGTGACCTTAAGCCTCACTGCACTTGGATTCATTGCACATCGTTTTTGGACATTCAATCATGCAGACATTACATCGCTTTCCCGAGCGCCCTGATCCCTTGTTAACCATCGTGGTCCCTTGCTTCCAGGAAGAGGAAACCATCCCCGAGTTCCACCAGCGAATCACCCGCGTGGTGAAGCGCTTACCCGTCTCCTGCGAAATCCTCTATGTCGACGACGGCAGTAATGACCGGACGGCCGACATTCTTCGCCACTATCAGGATGGGTCATCTGTACGTTGCCTGTCCCTGAGTCGCAACTTCGGCAAAGAGGCTGCACTGAGCGCCGGGATAGACCATGCCCGTGGCAGTGCGCTGATCTTCATTGATGTCGACCTGCAGGATCCACCAGAGCTCATCGCGGCCATGGTGGACTACTGGCAACGCGGCTACGACGTGGTGAACATGCAGCGCAACCTGAGAATCGGTGATTCGTGGTTCAAGCGCATGAGTGCCCGGGCTTACTACTGGGTCATGCAGCGCCTGGTGGAGAAGGTGGACATGCCGGCCGATGTCAGCGATTTCCGATTGATTGGGCCTGCGCCGCTGGCAGCCCTGCGGGCCCTGGATGAACGCTCCAGGATTCTCAAAGGCATGATCGGCTGGGTAGGCTTTCGTACCATCGAACTGCCCTACAATCGCACTGTTCGCCATGCCGGGAGCACCAAATGGAATGCAGCTGGCCTGTTCAATCTGGCCATCGAGAGCATCGTCAGCTTCTCTCGCAAACCACTGCGCATTTTCAGCCTCATCAGTTTCGGTCTTTTCGTCTCCAGCATCTGCTACATGCTTGCGTCGCTTGTGGCAGGCAGTTTCGACATCCATCACCTGATCGTCGGAATGGCTTCATTCATGTGCGTCGGTGTCGCCATGGTGGGGGAGTACCTGGGCGTGACACTCGCGGAAGTGAAGCGCCGGCCTCTCTATTTCCTGAAGCACAGCAACAAGGCAGATCCCGTGTCACTCCACCCTTCGATGGCTTCGATCGAGGGTAAGAAATGCTGAACCTGAAGAACGAGAGGACGCTGTGGTGGGTCCTGGGTTCGATTTTGCTATTGCGTTTGGTGGGGCTGGGCATCTACCCGCTGATGGACACATCTGAGGCCCGTTACGCTGAAATGGCTCGCAAGATGGTCGAGTTGAATGACTGGATCACGCCCATGTTCGACTACGGGGTACCGTTCTGGGGCAAGCCTCCGTTGTCCTTCTGGACCCAGGCCGCGAGCATGACGGTCTTCGGCGTTAACGAGTTCGCTGCGCGCTTCCCAGCGTGGCTACTCCACCTGGCAAGCTGTTTCATCATCATCAAACTCGGCACGCAGCAGATTTCTCGTAACGCCGGCATCTGGGCTGCCATTATTTTTTCCAGCACCACACTTGGCCTGGTCTCCAGCGGTGTTGTGCTGACTGACCCTGTTTTGTCGTTCTCGATTCTGCTGGCCAGCTACGGTTTCTGGCGTTGGATGAAGTGCGCCAGCAAGGCGGATGCCTACCTGATGTTCGCAGGTCTCGGGCTGGGCTTGCTTGCCAAAGGGCCGCTGACCCTGGTGCTTATGGGGGCGCCGGCATTCGCCTGGTTCGTTATCTACAAGGAATGGGGACGGGTACTGAGGCTTCCCTGGATTAGCGGCCTTGTACTCATGTTCGGTATATCCGTGCCATGGTATGTCGCGGCCGAGATGAAAACGCCCGGCTTCATGGAGTACTTCTTCGTTGGTGAGCACTGGAGCCGCTACGTCGTCAGTAACTGGGCAGGGGACCTCTATGGTAGTGCTCATGCCAAGCCGTACGGCAGCATCTGGATCCAGCTCGGATTGTCGCTACTGCCATGGGCCTTGTTTCTACCACTGTTGATCCGCAAGCGTGGATCGATGCAGCGCTTCAAAGCCTACCTCTGGCTGTGGGCCTTGGCGACACCGGTCTTCTTCACATTTGCAGGCAACATTCTGTGGACCTACCTGCTACCCGCGCTGCCAGCGTGGGCATTGCTGCTGTCTGCACGGGTCAGCGAAGTTGGCCCGAAGACCACCTGGGCTGCCGCTGCGAGCGCATTGGTGTTGCCAATCATCGGTGCGGGCATCATCTACGCCGGGGTACTAGAGGAGCGCCCTCAGAATCAGCGGGATGTGGTTCAAGCCTGGCTCAATGTGCAGTCTGCTCATTCCGCTCCCCTGATCTATCCTGGCCGCCGCTCATACTCGTCGGAGTTTTACAGCAGCGGGAAGTCCGAGAACATCAAGGATCCTGCCAAGTGGCCGCGGGATGGCTCGTTCTATCTGTCCAGGCGCTTGCGAGACAGCAAGGATGGTCTGCCCGCTGATCTAGCTTGCACATCGATCACCGAAGCGAACGCCAGCCAGCTCCTGCTGTGCCATTGGAAACGCCCCGCACAAGGTGCCGAGGGTCTGGCCGGAGAAAGCAATGCGGAAACGCCTCGCAAGAACGAAGGCTAAATTCCAAGCACAAAAAAGCCAGGTTTTACCCTGGCTTTTTTGTCGATTTCTTTCGTCATTTGAAGTCCTATTTAACCGCCGATTAATTGTCGGCTTGTTCCTTACCATCCTTGCTTTCTTTCTTTTGCTCTTGAGCGACTTGTTGTTTGTTCTGGTCCGAAGAGTCATCGCTCCATAGGCGAGCCTGTTCGGTTCGGAAGTTCTCGTTGAACTGTTTCGTTCGCTCGAAGCCGCCTTCAGCGTAAGCGGTACCCATGAGACCCAGCAGCAGGCTGCCAATAGCGATAGATTTGACAAATTTCATTGTGAACCTCGGTTCATACTAGGCCAACCTGATTAGCGGCCTTTGTTGGTTTGTAGTTTAGGAACGCGAAGCTAACGACAAGGTGAGTCAATAATTACAATTCCGTAATTTTGGCTGCAGATAGGATGCGTTAAATCTTCAAATCTGGAAGGATCATGTCTATCTCGGCACTGTCGAGGGCGACTTCGAATTTTCTCTTAAATTACAATTTTGATATCTAGCGCGTTAATTCAGCGCGGCGTTGTTGGCCGCCCTAGGAGATAGCCATGAATGACATAGAGCCCTGGGCAGTTGCTATCGGTGACTTTCGCCGCTGCACTGAAAAACTCACTGTCCAGCTCGATGAGCTGACCTCGCAGACGCGCACCTCCAGCGCTGTTCTGGAGAGGTCGAACGAACTGGTGGAGCAGGTGGACGCTGTCGGCCGGCAGATTCAGGAGGAGGTGCGAAAGGCGGAGAAGGCTTGGTCGAACGCGGAGGAGGTTGCCTTGCGCGCCGCTGCATCAGCGTATTCAGCTGCATGCCGCGGAGTCGACACCGCCATCCAGCCACTGATCTCGGAGCTTACAGCAGCGACAAAGGCGGCGGACGCCTCTATCCAGGAGCTCAAGCGGGCACCGGTGCTGGCCAAGCGTTATGTGATGGTGGTCGCCACGGCGTTCTTCATTCTGGCGCTGATCTGTGTCTACTCGACCATGCGCCTGATCGATGCCGCCGGCAGCGTAAGTGCTCAAGAGAAAGTGAATGCTCAGTACTTCTCACACCTGTGGAAAAACGCCAATCCTGACGAACAGAAGATTATTAAGTCGGTGATTCTGCGGTCGCCCATGGACCCTGTGGTCCTTCGGCACTGATGCATTGAGGCAAACAAAAGGCCCGTCGATTGACGGGCCTAATCGTGTCTGCGCAATTTAAGCGGCGGTCATTGCCGGCTGCATTTGCTGGGCTTCCGGAAAGTGAAGGTGGAACCAGGTGAAGTTTTCTTCGGTCACCTCCACGCTCGCCGATCCCTGGTGCAGACTCATGATCGACTGCACAATGGCCAAGCCAAGACCGGTACCGCCTTCGCTCCGTGCTCGGCTCTTGTCCACACGGTAGAACCGCTCAAACAAGTGCGCGTGGTGTTCCTTGGCAATACCACGGCCGGGGTTGCCGACACTCAACGTCGTACCGCTCGCACTATGCTGCACCTTAACGTAGACCGTGCGGCCGCGAGGGCAGTAACGGATCGCGTTCGAGACCAGATTCGAGACGGCACGTTGAACCATCAGGCGATTCCCGCGCACCACGTCATCACTGCCGGAGATCTGCAGCTGAATCTCGCCTTCTTCTGCTGAAATGCTGAAGAGCTCGCACACTCGCTGAACCTCGTCGACCAAGGAGACGGATTCGAACTCCACCATTGATGCTGGATGACTGACCTGGGCCAAGAACAGCATGTCGGAAACCATGCGGCTCATGCGGTCCAGCTCTTCTGTGCACGACTCCAGAACCTCCCGGTACTCGGAAAGCGATCGTTCTCTGGTCAAGGCAACCTGGGCCTTGCCCATCAGGTTGGAAAGCGGTGCTCGAAGTTCGTGAGCAAGGTCGTCAGAAAACTGCGAGAGCTGCTGAACCCCATCATCCAGGCGAGCCAGCATGATGTTGATGCCGTCGGCGAGCATTTTGAGTTCTGCCGGCATCCCATCAGTTGGAAGGCGATGGTCGAGGCTCTCGGTTGAGATTTTCGAGGCGATCTTGAGGAACTTGGTCAGTGGTAGCAGGCCTCTGCGCACAGTCCACCAGCCAATGGCCAAGATCAGTGCGAGGATGACGGGGGACATCATCAAGGCCCAGGTCAGCAACGCATCGAGCAGCGCCTCACTGGATGACTGGTCCATGGTCATATAGACGCTGACCTCTGTTCCATCGCCCAAACGCATGATTCGAGAAGCACTCAGCAGAGGACGGTCCTGCGTATCACGCCATTCGTGCTCTTTGGGCTGGGCCGCCGGCTGAAACTTGTGCACCTCCAGATTGACCTGTTTCGAGCCAATCGAGAGCAGGGGAGTCTGATTCTGTGAGGTATCGAATATGCTCACATACAGGTTGTTGTGGCCCATGACCAAATCGACAAGCTGATGCGCATCCGCGTTGACGCCGGAGATGTCCGGGATGGTGGACAGGTTGTGAGCCATCCCCGCCATCTTTACTTCCAGGTCTGCTCTGGCATTTCTTTCCAGAGCCTTGCCTACCATCAGATAGCCAAAGGTGGCGAACAGAAGCAGCAACGCTGCGCTCATCAACCCAACTTTTAACCCCAGCTTTGCAGCCAGGCTGAATGGCCTCATGCGCGTTCCTCAAAAACGTACCCAACGCCACGAAGCGTGTGAATGAGCTTGGTTTCAAACGGGTCATCGATCTTCGAGCGCAAGCGCCGGATGGCTACATCGATGACATTGGTGTCGCAATCGAAATTCATATCCCAGACCAACGAGATGATCTGAGAGCGAGTCAGCGCTTCGCCCGTTCGGCTCATGAGCAGGTGCAGAAGCGCAAATTCCTTGGTGGTGAGATCGATGCGTGTGCCACCGCGGAAGACGCGATGGCGGACGGAGTCGAGTTCCAGATCGGCAATTTTCAGCGAGCTCTTCTCGACTAACTCATCACCACGGCGTTGCAGCGAACGGATGCGAGCAAGCAGCTCAGGGAATTCGAATGGCTTCACAAGGTAGTCATCCGCGCCGCCGTCCAAGCCCTTGAGCTTGTCATTGATGCGTCCGCGGGCGGTCAGCATGATGATGCGGACCCGGCTGGTCTTACGGATGGTTTCCAGCAGGTCCCAGCCGTCGATACCCGGGAGGTTCACGTCCAGGAGGACCAACGAATAGACATTAGTGTTGAACAAGTGCAGAGCATCTACACCGTTGTGCACGATATCTACGACATACCCGCTTTCGGATAGGCCCTGCTGAAGATATTCGGCAGTTTTAATTTCGTCTTCCACAACTAGAACGCGCATAACTTATCTCAAGGTGTGAGGAAGGAGTTGGCCTAATCCGCCAAGATTATGGTTGCAGGCTGTTCGAAAGTTTGGCTGAGGGTATGGCATGTGGTAGTCGCTACCTCTGTCCATACGCCGGGTCACCTGAGGACGCTTGAATCTTAACGCGAAGAAGCTGGCCGCGGCGAAATCCTACAAATTTGTAATGTAGCCGCAAGATTTCTGACAGTCATGCAGGCTCCACCCCTAAGCATAGCGGATTCTGGGGCCTGCGGCGGTGTATGACAGATTCGCCTGGCAGGTGGAATCGGCCAGGACAGGCAGCATTTCGGTCGTTAGCTTGCAAGGACTGGTACTGGCCTTGGATCGAGGGCGCCACGCAGGCAGACCCCATGCACGGCCGCAAACCGCAGCGCCTTTCTGCAAATTAGTTCACGTGGCGGCTCGATATTCTCTCGAATAATTATCTTACAATCTATTACATGTCCAAATTGTAATTGCCCGATCATCTTGGTGTTAGCCTCCTTTGCTAGTTTAAGGGCAGCGGAAGAGGCATCGCTGCTTTGGAAATTGTCTCATTTCAAAGCAGCTTGGCAAGAGCACCGAGCAGTTGTTCGCGCCAGTGCATTCACCTGTAAACCATACGCTCCTTTGGTAGGTGAATTTTAGCGCCCCCCTACGGGCGCTTTTTTATTAAGGGACTTCTTATGAACACTACTGTATCAGCGATCGCCGTGTTTTTGCTCTTTACATCACTAACAGCCAATGCCCAAAGCGGTATGGAGATCAATAAACGCATCGAGCGTACTGCTAGAGAGGCTACAGCGGATTATGCTCAACGCGTAAAAAAGCCCATGCCTCAACTAGAAGACTACGCCTATGGCATGGACCTGGACGTTGGTAAGTTGGTGTATGTATCACCCAGTGTGCGGTACTGCGGTAATGTAAGAAGCATGATGACCTACGAAGACTCGAAAGGCGAACTGCACATGGTTCGCTACCTGGTGAAGGGCGAGTGTGTTAATAGCCGTTAAGACTCATCAAGATGATCCCTGCGGCCACCGGATCATAGAAGCTCAATGCCGAACCGGCGCAGCAGTATGGCGAAGCCTCCGAAGCTGGCCATTGTGATGAGGATGCTGCTGATCAGTGTCGGCCAAAAGCCGAGCTTAGGTAGCAGCAATGGAAAAGCAATAAACATCGGTAGGGTCGGAAGCACGTACCAGAACGTGTACCAAGCATGGTTGGAGATCTTCTCCATGCTCTGGTTCTCTAAATAGAGCCAGACCAACGTCACGACCGTGACCAAGGGTAGGGCGGCGACCAAGCCGCCCAGCTTGTCGCTGCGTTTCGCCAGCTCTGACACGAGAATCACTATACCGGCAGTGAGTAGGTACTTCGTGATGATCCAGGCCATCGCTGAGCCTTCTGGAGGTTGTTGACGAGGGCAGGCGAAGCCATTCACCAACCCCCTTGAAGCGCTCCTGCCGTTTACGGCATCCCTCACCGCATTTTTTTTGCAACATCACCCTCAGCCAGGAGGGTGATGTGTTTGCATGGTGTTTACCGATCGGTCAGTGCGAGGGTGAGGGAACGCTCTCGTGGAAAGCTGCCCGCTCGATCTGGATGGTGCAGTGATGGATTTCGAATGCATCGCTGACAGCATCCACGACGGCCGCCAACACAGCATCCCCATCTGCAGAATCCCGAACCACTACGTGCGACGTCATCACGTTACTGCCACTGCTGACAGCCCACACGTGCAAGTCATGAACGTCCGTCACGCCATCTACTCCGAGGATGGTGGCCTCGATTGCCGTAACGTCGAGCCCCCTCGGGACACCCTCCATGAGGATCCCCAGGCTTTCGCGAAGCAACTGCCACGTCCGCGGCAGAACCCAAAGGCCGATCGCCACAGCGACAATCGTGTCGACCCAGGTCCAGCCGGTGAAGCGGATGATAAGTGCCGCGATGATTACGCCAAGCGAGCCGAGCATGTCGCTCCAAACTTCGAGGTAGGCTCCTTTGACGTTGAGGCTTTCGTTGCTCGCAGATGCCAGAAGGCGCATCGAAATTAGGTTGATGATCAGGCCGGCGATTGCGATCCACATCATCGCTCCGGTAGCGATCTCCGCCGGCATGAAGAAGCGCTGGTAGGCCTCATACAAGATGTACATCGCCACCAGGAAGAGCAGCACGGCGTTGAACGTCGAAGCCAGAATTTCCAGGCGCGCATAGCCGAAGGTTCTTTTCTGATCCGCCGGCCGCTTGGCTATCTGAAGTGCAATCAGTGAGATCGCCAAGGCGGCAGTATCTGTGAACATGTGAGATGCGTCCGACAGCAGCGCCAGGCTGCCGGTAATCCACGCACCGATCACTTCTGCAATCATGAAGCTGCCAGTCAAGCCGAGCGCCATGATTAGCTTCTTCTGATGCCCCTCGCGTACTGCAGCGCTGCCATGGTCATGATTTGAACCCACGTATTTCTCCTTGCGCAGGGTTGTGGTCTCGTTGGCCTTCCTGTCTACCTAGCCTTAGAGCGTCGCTTGGCCACAGTGACTGCAAAATCTTGCTCCTGCACTCAGCAGCGAGCCGCAGGCGGTGCAACCACTCGATAGCGGTGTTCCGCAGTTTAGACAAAAGCGTGCTGACGGATCGTTGGCCGTCCGGCACTGCCTGCAGCCCTGCAGATCTTTGATGGGGGCAGGAGTGGGAGGGCGCCCGCCGTCATACACCTGATTACCGCCGTCGCAGCCCTGCTGCCGGCCATGGCGATCATATTGCTCGGCCCCATGTCCCCCGCTGTGGTGCTTGCCTCCACCGTGGTTTCCACGGCCATGGTGCCCGCCCAGGATGTTTTTGAAAAAGCTCATGGTATTCGCCCCTCATTGATGGGTGACATATTAACGAGCAAAAGTTGAAAATAATATTCTGCTCGCGAGAAAGACTTGTAAGTTGAATTGAAAGTTCAAAATTAGCCTACGACAAAACGAAACCGTTTTGTTTGTGAAATTAAATTTATCTAGCTGAGCGGAGCATTGCTTTTGGTGGGTAGTATCCCCCTAATTTTGATCATAGCGTGATCAATGACAATCAAAACAGCAGTAATTGGATTTCTGTCAGCATTGTAATCCCGAGGTCATCGTGTCGTTATCAGGTCCCGGAAATAATGCGCTCAGCGAGATTCATTTCTCTTTTTATCCCTATGCCTCACACATACTAAGCGTCCCCAACGCCTAGGGGCCTAAGGCCTCTGACGCTCCGCACATTGCGCAATCGCTCAGCATCTGTCGACGGTTTGCCTTGTAGCTCCCGCTAACTCCATAGCTACCGCCATGGATAAGCAGCTTCCAGAGTTTGATAATGACACCTTCCAAATCCATTGTTCACACCCTGTTAAGCAAATGGATCTTTGCTATTCGCAATGCGCGGCAGAAAGGCATCAGTACTAATTTGCTAATCGGCCTGGTGACTTTTTGGTTACTGCTATTCGCGAACGCTGAGCTCTGGAACGTGCTCTGGAAGCTGGTATTCAAAACCGATGAAGTGAACTGGCAGCTAGCGGCTAGCCTCCCAGTCATAGTATTCGCATGGGTGTTTACCGTTCTGAGCTTGCTGTCATGGGGGCGGCTGGCCAAACCCATACTGTGCCTGGTACTGATCAGCGCGTCTTTTGCGAGTTACTTCATGAATGCCTACGGCATCGTGATCGATTACACAATGTTCACCAACGTTGTGGAGACCGACGTCGCTGAGGCAACCGAGCTGCTGAATTGGAAGCTCGGTCTTTGGGTCGCAATGGTTGGGGTGTTGCCCGTCTACCTGATTGCCCGGGTTCCCCTCCGGCGCAAGCCTTGGGCCAAAGCTTTGGTCAGCAGGTTCATTGCTCTGTCGCTCGCTCTGTTGACCTTATCTGGCATCGCGTTGAGTCAGTACCAGTCGTATGCCTCCTTGCTGCGCAACAATCGGGAGATCCGGCTGATTCTGGTACCTACCAACTTGTTTGCGGCTGGCCATGGGTACCTGAAGCGTCAGCTGGCCTCACCTAAAACGCTGACGGCCATTGGTACTGATGCGGTAGTTAATCGACAGGGTGCGGCTCGTAAACCCAGGCTGCTGGTACTGGCAGTAGGAGAGACCGCTCGCTCCGCCAACTTCTCCCTCAACGGCTACTCCCGTGAAACGAATCCGGAACTAGAAAAGCGAAATGTCATTAGCTTCACGAACGTGAGCTCCTGCGGTACCGCTACCGCGGTCTCGCTGCCATGCATGTTCCTGGACGTGGGTAAGGCCCAGTACAAAGATGGCTTGGCCAAGAGCCGAGAAGGGCTGCTCGACGTGCTTCAACGCGCTGGCATCAGTGTCATGTGGACTGACAACAACTCGGGGTGCAAAGGGGTCTGCGACAGGGTTCCCAACCACAAGGCTGCCTCTCACGCGGATTCCCAACTGTGCACCAGCGAGGAGTGTAAGGACGGGGTGCTGCTCACGGAGATGCAAGACTTCATCAAGCGCCAGGAAGGCGATGCTGTCCTGGTGCTCCACTACAAAGGCAGTCACGGCCCGGCCTACTACAAGCGCTACCCCTCGCAATTCAAGAAATTCGCACCGGTGTGCGAGACCAACGAGCTCGACAAATGTAAGCAGGAGGAGGTGGTCAATGCCTACGACAACTCAATCCTCTACACCGATTATGTGACTGCAAATCTCATCGATATCCTGGCGGCCAACACCAAGTTCGACACTGCGCTGATGTACGTTTCGGACCACGGCGAATCGCTGGGGGAGGGTGGGCTCTATCTACACGGGCTGCCTTACGCGATGGCTCCTGACGAGCAAACAAAGGTGCCGTTGGTACTTTGGATGTCTGACTCGCTCGCGAAGAGCGAAAAGGTCAACGTGGGTTGTTTGAAAGCTCAAACCACGTCACCGCTGAGCCACGACAACCTGTTCCACACCGTGCTCGGCATGATGAACGTCCAGACGTCTTCGTATCGCTCAGCGCTGGATTTCACTGCCCCTTGTAAGCCCTTTGTCGGAGGCTCTTATTCTGGCCTCTGAATGTTCGATGTGGACCGGATCATCGGCCAGGCGGTTCTGCACCAGCCTGCTTTGACAGCTGAGAGAAGCTGGACTAATTACATAGCTGCATTCAACAACCCAAGCGGAAAAGGAAGTTTTGCATGAGCATCAAGCCAGGCCCAAAGCGCACCAATGAAGATGGCACTCCGGACAAAAGGCAGCGAGTCACCCCTGAAAAGCAGAAGGACCATCCGGACCTGAAACCCCACAAGCACAAAAAGGGGGAGTAAGAAAAAAGCAGCTCTCGGGAGCTGCTTTTTTTTTGGGGCTGTGTGCAAACCCTCCCGACCGTCTCGCTGATCAATCGGACCGCGTCGTGAGTCTTCCGCTTGGCTTGATGGATTCTGAAGCTACCTCCGGATCGGTTATCCCTTCAGTGCGGACGACGAGACTGATATCCCAGAGCGTTGAGCTGATACTCGCTGACAGCCCGAAATTGTGATTCTGCGATTTGACGCAGGCGCTCAACCTCTTCGGCAGATGAGCCAGAAGCCTGCGCCTCGTGGTATTGCTTCATCGCATCCACTGCGTCGGTATACATGGGGTGGTCGGGGAGAAGAGCTGGTATCTTTTTCGTCATGTAGCGGCAGGTCCTCACTGGATAGTCGACGGTGGTTTACCTGCTTTGAGGAGCTGAAAATCAATGACCGCCTGATAGAGCGAATCTGCCAATAGGTGAAGACGCTGTACCTCAAGGTCTGGCAATCCAGCAGCCTCCGCTTCGTGGGCCTGTCGGATAGCTTCAAGCGCTTGCCTCATCAGTGGCTCACCAGCCTCGACCATTCCAATGAATGTGCGCTTCACAACATTTTGCTCCACTCAGCTGAAGATGAATTATAGGACACCGCGGCGTGGCAAGGCCCCGAGCAGCACAGGTGTTCGACGTCCGGCTGAACGAACCAATGAGGAGCGCGCTGGCCTGGGGAGTGGCCAGGGCGCGTGTCATAGCTACGTTGTAAACCACTTTTTTCACTGTAAACCACTGTGGTTTACAGTGAAAAAAAGTGGTTTACAGCAGGCCTCCTCAGGCCTGAGTCAGCTCCAGCAGATCGCCCAGTTCCTCCCGGGCCATCTTCACTCTATCCATTCTGCGATAAGGATGATCAACCGGCATCCGGATAAGAGATTCGAACCAAGCCGAATCGAATTTGATGACTTCCTTGTGAATGTGCTCAAGCTCACCTCCGCGAGGCTGTGACACTACAAACTCCATGCTTTCAACCAAGCCAGACGCTTCACTGTCTTTGACGATTCGATGGCGGATGAAACTCATTTTGAGATCAAAATATGCCGCCTTCGAACCAGGCACCTTCTTCGATTCCAGCCGACCAGTGCTGCTGATTTCCGCCCCCGGCACCTCAGCGGCAATAGCTTTCACCAGCTCAGCATTTCCACTGACCTTCTGGCCAAACAGGCGGGTGGCGTCCGACATGTAAGCAAAGATCCATGGCACATTGCGAAGCGTCGCGCCGGTATAGAGGTAGCCACGCTCTCCCTTGTAACGCTGCAGCATGCCTCTCAACGCGTTCTCGGAAAGGACCAGTTGGGTCTCTTTCTCCAGGATGTAAACCACGCGATCGAACTGTTCGATCAATAGCTTGAGAATCTTCCGCGGGACGCCGTCAAACCTGGTTTTTCGTTCTGTTTTCTTATGCTGGCGAGGCTTGAAGTACGGGCAATCGTTACGGGCCTCACTATCAAATGGAGCGATGCCGCGAATGCTCTTAGTAGCATGTTTCCCGAATGGGTTCTTCACGTTAGGCGGTAGCTCATACAGCCCAACCAGCTGGACAGGGTTGTCGCATGCCGGGCATACAGCAAACTGAGCTAGCTTGCCCGCACTTCCAGGCTGGTACCACGGATCTCTGCGGAAGGTCTCGGCCTCGAAACCTTCCTTGTCGATGATCTTGCTTTCTGTGTCTTCGATGCGGAGCTTATAGACATCCATCTTTGCTGAAACCGTATCAATAGAGGGTTTCTGGATGGTAACGAGCGAGGATAGGCAGCAGTAGGCCTAACTGACCCTTTTGGTGGTCACCCACTGGTTTGAGGCCAGCCCAAAGCATGCCTGATCGACCTGGGCGGGCCCTAGAAACAACTAACCCCCTGATGCGCAGTACAGGTCTGGGACCTGCCCGAGGCGTGGGGGCTATTCTTGGAGCGACAGTGACACCGGCTCCGGAGAAAATCAATTGGTTTGTAGAGCAGCCGGTCAGCTAAGGTCAAACCCAGATCCTAAAGGGGAGGCCGATAGCAGCTCAGTCAGCATCATCGGCACCTTCTTCATCTTCATCGGTATCCCCAACACTGAGCCAGTCGTGAAGGTTGTACCGCACGAAGTCTTCCGCATCGAGCATGGTAAAGTCTTGTAGCACCGTGACGTCTGCTCCACCGAAGTACAGCCCATCGTTGAGATTTCTGGCCACCCCGAGCACTTCATTCAGCTGGTCGTGCAGCTCATTTGCGCGCCTGGCGTGCTCTCGTTTGGTCAAAAACCGGAACACCACCTCGTAGGGCTCAGGGGTGGTATTACCCGCTTTGCTTCAAGCCGCAGGAGTTGCAGGTCCGTTGCAGCTTGATGGTTTTACTTAAGGAGCCAAGCCAGCTCTCCAATCCGCAGATGCTGTGCACATTTTTTTGCACATATCTCACGCCACGATACCCCAGTAGATTCAGGCTTTTCGCAGCCTTTGCATAGGTGAGTCGCGATGGATTTCTACACATCTCAATGAGGAAACCTAAGCTCCGTTTTCCACGTATTCCTCCGCTACAGAACGCTTTTCTGCGGTGTGTCCCCTGACATTCGCTTTTCAGGGCGAGCTATGGGGGCCACTCAAGACGGCTATCTTTTGCCTGGCACCAATGAAAAGGCCCTCAATATTGAGGGCCTTAAATTCAATGCGGATCCGTCACGCGGGCATTTTTTGCAGCTGTCGAACTCGATCATGGACCACAAATTTAATGATTCCTTTGACATCGTTGGTGCAGTTTTCAAAGGCAAGGCGCGATACCACCTGGCGACCCTCCTTCAGAATCAGCGCCCCGATCAACTCGTCGACGAAGGACTGAGTGACATCGTTCCCAGCGAAATCTATGACAACGCTCTCACCACTGCTGAGCGAGCGTTCGATTTCGGTACGGTAGGGGATCGCTGAAGCTCGCATTCCGTACGTTCGGATAGAACTATCCCTACTTAATCGAATTTGAGTTTGCATGTCGTAACCCCTTGTATTGCATAATCCTTTTTTGCAGCCCGAGAGTTTCAGTTGACGCTGAATCTCCCATTTACCGCTCCTTGCATGATCGACTCTAGCCCTCGAGCTATCAAAAAGCCAGAGCTAGCGGAAATTCAGATCTAGGTCGAGATCGTCGTCAACCTGTCCTGCATCGTCCTTCGGCAGCAAGTCACTGATCGAAATGGTGGGCAGCAGCTCACGGGTACAGCTAAACGCGATCGATACACCATTCCACAGCGCATCATGCAGCTCCTGAGACTGCCGACGCTTTGTGTCATGTATGCCATTGCCGCTCACGATGATCAAACCACCGCCCGCCGCGTCTGCAATTTTTGCGGTAGTTGTTAACCCGATACCTTGGTTCTCGCTACCCAGGATCTGGGCCATCGCACCCCGGTTGCAGCTCACTCGCGGTTTGAGTGCCGCCTCGATCGCGTGCAAATGCGTGCGGTCATGAAGCTCAGGGTGATTCCTCAGTGTCGCGAGAAACCCACACCCATTATCGACGATGGCCATGCGTACAAGGTTCAATTTTGGATAAAACTGACAGGTCAGCCAAACGGCGGCGTCACCACGTCCCTCTCTGCGGGCGTGAGTAAGCGAGTTTTCCAATAGCTCCTTGAGCGAATACTCCAGAGGGCCCCGGTAGGAGTCAAACTCATTCCGTCCCGTGTGCTCGTCGACTGGGGCATCCGGGTCCGATTGAGTCAACCTTCCCGTAATAGCTCTAGCGAGGCGAGAGGCTGCAGCCTCTGCTTGATGGTGTTCGCTGATTTTGGTGATTTCCACCAACGAGGTGCTTCGGTCGTTTCGACGTCCTACCCCCGATAGATCTACACCCTCTACATCAATGTCCTTGAAAAAATCCATCCTGGCCAGGTAGGAGGTCAGGTCTCTGCTCAAAAACTGCATCGAAACTCGCTTCTGGACCAACTGGTTTTCAAACAACGCTCGCAGCGTGGCCATCCCTAACGGATCGATATACGAGAGGTTGCTAGCGTCTAAAACGATGTCACCAGGGCAGTTAATGATTTCTGCGCACACAGAAAACAGGTCATGGGGCGATCTTGAGCCAAGCCCCCAAGGAAGAACGATCGCGTTTTCAATATCGATGGCCTGCATGCAATTCCCTGGCAACGGAGCTAACCCTTTCGGATAGATATAGGGCTCGATAGTAGCCCATTGCCTGCCGGGTAAGCACTCACCTATTTTTTGACGAGTAGTGCCGGCATAGAATTGGCGCGCGGCAGTAGCGGCCTGTGGATGGTGGATCGCGCTCGCCTTGGGCTCAACACGCACGAAGAAAACACGGCCAACGCCCTGCCACGGGTCAGCCATTCAAGCAAAGATGGCCAGATCAAAGCCTTGTGCGAGAGCACTGGAGCAGGTTTGTGAGTCCGCCGAGCAGTTTCATCTCCGACGTCTGCTGTGGGCAAAGGCAAAGCTGGAAGGGGAACAGCGAAGAGTGACCCGATCAGCGCTGTACCGCACCGCATGTATCAGGTCTGGGGCTTGAGCTGTTAGATCGCATAAGGCTACCTTGGCCGGCAACTGGAGAACGAACTGCACCTCGTCTTCCAATGCGTTGGCGTGGAAGTAACTGAGGAAGTACTCGCTTTGACGGAACTGGTCAGAAGCGATCTCCTCCAGGCGTTACAGCCCACTGGGCAGGCCTTCCTGACAGGCCTGGTAGAAGGGGTCGAGCAAGTATAGGCCGTCCAGGCAGGAAAGCATGGACGGCGTTCCCCACCGGGAGCCGGCGTCGTACTCCTCCAGCGGCTTGGGCACTCCCTCGCCGGGGTACAAGGCAGCCAGCGCATTGTCGAAGGGCAACCACTGGTGCAGCAGCAGGATCAGCAACCTCCAGAAATGATCTATGCCATGACGCTACACCACAACAATAATCGACACGCTTACAGGAGCATTGATTGGCGTCACAGCTGTTCAAGGAGATGTTGTCTAGGCTGGACAATACGGCAGCGGCCGATATTTCCCACCCAGCTTGGGAGTTGATCATGATGGAGCCCATCGCCGTGGTACAGATCTGGCAATACCTTTTTGGCGGACTAAAGGCGGTATTGCACTGATCATGCTGGCCATATTTGGCCTGTTTTATGTGGCTCGTGCACTATGGCCACCTGTCACAGGCACTACAGTTATTTAATTTTGTTGCTCTGTCCGCTGACGCAACTCTTCGGGCACAACCATGGCGGGTATTCTCACCAGAAGGGTGAAAACTCGTCCAAACCGGACAACAAAGGGAACTACTTCATGCACACCGAATCGTGCCAGCATGACCATGACCATGACCATGACCACTCGCACCCGTATGAGCAACCGGATGGTAGTCAGCGCGATTTGGTATGCGGTATGACGGTGCCACCGGATAGTCGCTACTTCGAGCTATACGAGGGAAGGACATACCGCTTCTGCAGTGAAAAGTGCCTGACGAAATTCCGCGCAGCGCCTGTGCATTATCTTAGCCCTCCCCAGGACCAAGAACACGCGGGCCATCTCCACTCGGCTGCCCCGCAGCCAAGCAACGCGGCGGACGCCGAATACACTTGCCCGATGCATCCCCAAATCCGCCAGCGTGGGCCGGGCAGTTGCCCAATCTGTGGCATGGCCCTAGAGCCGGTAATACCGGAGCTTGAGGAAGACGAGAACCCGGAACTCAAGGACTTCTCCCGCCGCTTCTGGTGGACCTTGCCCCTGACGGTCATCGTGACCGTGTTGGCCATGACTGCCCACCAACTCCAATTGCTGCATGGTGCCACACAGAATTGGGTGGAGTTGATTCTGGCCACTCCCGTGACACTATGGGCTGGCTGGCCGTTTTTCGTGCGTGGGGTCGCATCGATTCGTAATCGCAGCCCGAATATGTGGACCCTGATAGGTTTGGGAACGGCTGCGGCGTACCTATACAGCGTTGCGGCCACAGTGTTCCCGCAGGTTTTCCCGACGACTTTCATGCAGGATGGCCGCATCGGTGTCTACTTCGAAGCGGCTGCAGTCATCATCTCATTAACGTTGCTCGGCCAAATGCTCGAGCTCAAGGCGCGCTCACAAACCTCCGCCGCCATCAAGTCGCTCCTGGGTCTTGCCCCCAAGACGGCCCGTCGCATCGGGGCCGATGGTCAGGAGGAAGATATTCCGCTCACCCACGTGCATACGGGCGACCACCTGCGCGTTCGCCCTGGCGAGAAGGTGCCGGTCGACGGGGTGGTCCTGGAAGGCGAAAGTGCTATCGATGAATCCATGCTGACAGGCGAGCCCGTGCCAGTGATGAAGAAAGCTGGGGATGCACTCATCGGTGCCACGCTGAATACCCACGGCAGCCTTGTGATGGCGGCGCAGAAGGTCGGCGCCGAGACAGTGCTCTCGCAAATCGTGCAGATGGTCGCGCGGGCTCAGCGCTCGAAAGCCCCGATGCAGCGGATGGCGGACACCGTGGCCGGCTATTTCGTCATGGGGGTGATTCTGGTCGCGCTGGTCACGCTCTTCGGCTGGGGGCTTTTCGGACCGGAGCCTGGCTGGGTCTTCGGCCTGATCAATGCGGTCGCGGTCCTGATCATTGCCTGCCCCTGCGCGCTCGGCCTAGCCACTCCCATGTCGATCATGGTCGCTACCGGGAAGGCTGCCAGCAGTGGCGTGCTCTTCCGAGACGCCAGTGCTATCGAGAACCTCTGCAAGATCGACACGCTGATCGTCGACAAGACCGGGACCCTCACCGAGGGCCGGCCAGTGTTTCATAGCGTGGTCGGTACCGGGCAGTTCATGCCACCCGAAGTCTTGCGCCTTGCCGCCAGCCTGGACCAAGGCAGCGAGCATCCGCTGGCACATGCGATTGTCGATCATGCGCGAGCGCATGGACACAGCTTGTCCAAGCCAGAGGCGTTTGAGTCGGGCTCTGGGATCGGTGTACGTGGCCAGGTGAACGGCAAACGGCTGCAGCTTGGCAACACGACCTTGATGGAAGAGGCTGGCCTCGACACCAGTCCGTTGCGAGACCGCGCCGAGCAGCTGCGTCTGGAAGGCATGAGTATCATGTACTTGGCCGTCGATGGCGTGCTCGCTGGCCTGCTAGCGGTGTCCGATCCGGTCAAACCCACCTCCAAGGAGGCGGTAACCCGGCTACAGGCAGAAGATGTGAAGGTCATCATGGCCACCGGCGACGGCCTGACTACGGCACGTGCGGTCGCGAAACAACTCGGCATCGAGGAAGTCCACGGAGAAGTGAAACCCGAGGACAAGGAGCAACTGGTGGCGCTCCTGCAGGGCGATAAGCGCCGGGTTGCCATGGCAGGAGATGGGATCAACGATGCCCCTGCGCTGGCCCGGGCTGATGTCGGGATCGCCATGGGAACTGGCACCGATGTTGCCATGAACAGCTCCCAGTTGACGCTGGTCAAGGGCGACCTGATGGGCATCCTGCGGGCCAGAACACTATCCGTGGCCACGGTGAAGAACATGCGTCAAAACTTGGGCTTCGCATTCTTCTACAACGCTATGGGCATACCGCTGGCGGCAGGTTTGTTCTACCCGCTTACCGGCCATCTATTGTCACCGATGATTGCGGCATTGGCCATGAGCGTAAGTTCGGCTTCCGTGGTATTCAACGCACTGCGGCTGAAGCGCGTAGTCACAGACTGAAATGGGCACACCGCAACCTATGAGAGGAAGTTCCGCCATCAGCGTTTCAACGCCTGATCCATATGACTGACTGTCTAGGGCTTTGGCCTTAGCGGGTATGTCCGCGAGTTCGGCGCCAATCTGGTCCTGATGGAGGACATCGGGCAACTGCGACGTCCGCCATCTTCTGCCAAGATCGTAAGGGACAATTGTGATGCAGCAGGGGCCGCCGCCAGAGGAGTTGGACAAGATTTCAGGGCGAAGATAAATCCTTTGACCGGGCCTTGACCTTGTCATCGTGTCAAGGTTGAAGCTGTAAATGCGGCGAGAAAAGCCGTACCAGCATGAGAGGCCCGCTATGTTCGTTTTGGAAGTTTCCGGTATGGGATGTGGCAGTTGTGTCAACAAGATCACCAAGGCCATCCAGGCTGCCGATGGCGACGCGAAGGTGATCGTTGATCGTGCTGCCGGTACAGTGAGTGTCCAAAGCAACATCGAGGCGGAACGCGTCGGTGCACTGGTCCAGGCGCTTGGTTACCCAACCAAAGTCAGTCGCTAAGTCTCGTTACCGCTCAGATGGCAAGCCGCCGTGCCATGTTTCATGGCGCGGTTTCTTCATATACAGCCTGATGTCGACTGACTCCGGGTCGGGATAGCCAGCAATACTCCCCAAGAAATGGACGGCCTTCGATCACCCAGTGCCGAGTCAAGCTGTGGACGTTGACGCTGATCAAGAAAATGCTTCGCGATTGGTGTTTATCTTGAGTAAATGTATAGGCCAGCCTGGCTCACATACCCCGGCCCCTCGTTGGAGCTCATTCACAATGATGACTGCCAAGCGGTTTAGTTCTATGGCCTTGGGGATATCCCTGCTCATCCCTCTGGGGCTGGTCATGGCAAACCCTACGGGTAACGTCTACACGGCCAATGAACGGTCCGCTTCCATTAGCCAGGTAAATCTTGCGACAGGTGATGTGAGCACGGTCGCCTTGCCGATCGCACCCCACAACCTACAGGTTTCGCCCGACGGCAGCTTGCTTCTGGTTGTTGGAGTGGCTGGACATGCGGGGCATTCGAGCGGTGAAAAGCCCGGTGGGCAGTTGCTGGTGTTCAGTACCAGCGCGCTGGACAGGCCACCGTTCAGCTTCCCGGCAGGCGATCACCCGGCTCATGTGGTCACCGACGTCACCGGGCTGCGAGCTTTTGTGACCGATTCCGCTGCCAACCAGGTGCGAGTATTTGACCTTGAGCAGCGAATCGAGTTGCCCGGTATTCCAACTGGGCGTTATCCCCATGGGCTGCGCTTGAGCCCTGATGGCCGGACACTCTATATCGCGAACATGAAGAGCGACAGCGTATCGCTTATCGATGTCGTCACACTCAAAGAAACCGCGCAGATTCCCGTGGGCAAAGGCCCTGTCCAGGTCGGCTTTGCCCCTGACGGTCGCCTGGCATTCGTCTCGCTCAGTGCGACAAATCAGCTTGGCATCATCGACACGGCCAGACGCAAGGTGATCAGCAAGGTTGATGTCGGCCGCACGCCAATCCAGATGATGGCCACCGTTGACGGTCGCCAGGTCTATGTCGCGAATCAGGGCAGTGGCCAGAATCCGGACGACCGAGTCTCCATCGTAGATCTCCAGACGCGTAGCAGCCTGGGCACCGTGACCACCGGCAAGGGTGCCCATGGTGTGGCCATCAGCAGCGACGGCGCTTATGTGTTTGTCAGCAATATTGAAGCGGGCACCGTATCTGTCATCGATACGAGCAGCCGAAAGGTCGTTGCTACCCATAAGGTTGGCGCCGGGCCAAACGGGATCAGCTTCGAGCCGCCGAGTGCCCAATAATAGCCCGTCGGTGTACAACCCGAGCACGACGCGAAAAATGAGCATTCACGCCGGCGCAGTAATTTGCTTGTCGTGCCAGGTGAGGCCTAGCGCCCAGACCAAGGCATCCGGCTTTAAAACAGTGCTAAGGAGATGATGATGAACAACGTTCGAAATTTACTGATCGGACTTTGTTTGGCCGCAGCGTCCGTGGGCGCCATGGCGCAAAACACCGATGAACACTCGACACATCACCCGGCCGATGCGCCAAGCGCGGCGGCTACCGAGAAGACGCCTTCTCAGCCAATGGACAAAGGGCAAATGGCGGCGATGGACCAGCAAATGAAGGCCATGCAAGCCATGCACGAAAAGATGGCTGCAGCCAAAACGCCGGAAGCCCGTCAGGCGTTGATGGCCGAGCATATGGCGCTGATGAAAAATGGCATGGCCATGATGAAGTCCATGGAGGGTGGCATGCCTGAAATGGGGGGCATGCATGGCGGCATGGGCGGGGATATGGCCGCCCGCCACCAGATGATGGAAAAGCGCATGGACATGATGGAGTCGATGATGCAGATGATGATGGACCGCATGCCATCTGCTGCATCGAAGTAACCCATCTCCTTTCCCAGGAGTCGCTATGAACCCTCACTTCGATGAAAACGGCTCACCACACAGTTTCTGGCGTTCACGCTATGCAATCGGCCTGGTGGTAATCGGTGGGATCGCCGTCTACTTCCTGCTCACCGAGCACCTTGCCCATGTCGTTGGAGCCCTGCCTTATCTGTTGTTGCTCGCCTGTCCGCTGATGCATGTCTTCATGCATCGAGGACATGGGGGACACCATCACCAGGGCCAGAGCAAACCGGCCCCCTCCGATAAGGCTGATATCCATAAGCCGGGAGATCCATCATGAATCATGGTGAAAGCGCGTATGGCCTCTGGTCGCTGGTTTTCATCAACTCCGCGATCTTCATCATGTTTGCCTTCAGTTTCTTCAAGCCGGCAACGGCGAGAGACTGGAGGAGCTTCGGTGCATTCTCGGCCTTCATCGTTGCCCTGTTTGTGGAAATGTATGGCTTCCCCCTGACGATCTATCTGTTGTCAGGCTGGTTGCAGGCCAGGTTCCCCAACCTCGATCTGCTTTCCCACGAATCCGGCCATCTGTGGTCGACGTTGCTCGGTGACCAGGGCAACCCACACTTCAGTGTTTTGCACATTGCCAGTTACCTATTCCTGGGTTTCGGCTTCTATTTGCTTTCTGCCGCCTGGAACGTGCTATATCACGCGCAACGCCGCCGTTCACTTGCAACGGTCGGGCCCTATGGCTGGATCAGACATCCGCAGTACGTGGCATTTGTGCTGATTCTTCTGGGCTTTCTCCTTCAGTGGCCGACGCTGCTGACGCTGGCAATGTTCCCGGTGTTGCTGGTGATGTACGGGCGTTTGGCGGTTTCCGAAGAGCGGGAAATGCACAAGCAGTTTGGCGCTGCCTACGAAGCTTATACCCGCGTTACGCCTAGGTTCGTTCCGCACCTGCGCGAAAGGTTGGGTGGGGGTCATAGAGGCTGAAGCGTAGGACGAAGGAGCTACATGCCAGGAGGGTTTCAGCGGCAGTGTTTCTAGCGGGAATAGGGTATCCAAAGTCTGTTTGCTCGGATAACACTCTGAGTTGTCGCGGGTTTTCTTGTCGACAAGCTCGGTGGAATCCTTGTTGGCGTTCGGATAACTCAGGCAGTTGGATGACTTTGCGATGCCCTGTCCGCTTTCGACCCATATAGATCGTGATGCACGAAGATCTCTGCTCAAACGTCAGCTACTACTCTGATCTGAATGCATCCCGGCTACAGAGCGCAAAGACCAACTAGCGTCCCGAGGCACAGAGCTGAAGGCGGCGCGGTCAGGAATTGCGGCAGCACTTTTTCCAAAGTTTGGCTAAATGACCCTGCCTATCAGCTCTAATAGGCAGGGTTAGAAGTCAATCCGTCACTGCTTGCGAATGCCTACGATCGTCGCTGTGCCCCCATTCATTCGGAAATCGAAGCTGACCTTGTCGCCTACCTTGAGTCCCTTGAGTTGCTGCTCGGTAGCGCTGAAGCCCATGGTCATTGCCGGCCATTTCAGGGCTGATACTGGTCCATGCGCCAAGGTAACTTTACCTGGTTCCAAAGCTTTGATGGTTCCCTCAGCCGATGCAGTCGGAGCCGCCTGGCTGCCTTGGGTCTCGTTGCCTTCCATGGGCATATTCTTCATATCCGTGCCATACATGTCTTGGGCCTGCACCGCCGCCGCAACGGCGAACACCAGGCCAGCGCTGATCAGTAGCTTCTTCATCGGGTTACTCCTGTTTGGGGGTTATCGTGTACAGCGAGTCCGCGGCGCCTGACGAGCCAGTAAGCCGCAGGGATTACAAATAGTGAGAGCAAAGGCGCGGTGAGCATGCCGCCGACCATGGGTACAGCGATCCGGCTCATGACTTCGCTGCCGGTACCGCTACTCCAGAGGATTGGCATCAAGCCTGCGACGATCACTGCTACGGTCATGGCTTTGGGGCGGATGCGCTGCACGGCCCCTTCGCGGATAGCATCCAGAAGCGCAGGTTGCCCCTGCGTACCGTTGCCGTTTCGTTCAGTCCAGGCATTGTTGAGGTAGATCAGCATGATGACTCCAAACTCTGCTGCGACCCCAGCCAAGGCGATAAAACCGACACCCGTGGCCACCGACAGGTTGTAGCCCATCATGTACAGCAGCCATACGCCGCCGGTTAGCGCAAATGGCAAGGTAGCCATGATCAGCAGCGCTTCACCGAGGCGGCCAAACGTGAGGTAGAGAAGGACGAAAATAATGGCCAGCGTCGCCGGTACTACCCATGCTAAGCGCGCATTGGCGCGCTCCAGGTATTCGAACTGCCCGGAATAGCTCAAGCTTATGCCAGGATCGAGCTTCACCTGCTGATCGACTAGCCGGCGCAGGTCGGCAACGACGGAGGACAGGTCCCGTCTCCGCACGTCGATATACACCCAGCCCGAGGGGCGCGCGTTTTCACTCTTGAGCATGGGTGGACCGTCCGCAATACGCACCCGTGCCACGGTTCCCAGTGTGATTCGCCCCCCTTGGCTGGTGTAAATCGGTAGCTGCCGCAGGGCATCAACAGAGTCACGCCACTCCCGTGGGTACCGAACACTGATGGGATATCGCGCCAGGCCTTCTACGGTTTCGCCGATGTTTTCGCCCCCAACGGCGCCGGCAACAATCGCTTGGACATCAGCAATGTTCAGGCCGTAACGCGCTGCGAATTGGCGGTCGATATCCAGATCGATGTAGCGTCCACCGGTTAATCGCTCGGCGAGGGCGGAAGTCACCCCTGGAACCGTTTTGGCCACCTTCTCGATAGCCAGAGTCACCCGGTCGATCTCATTCAAATTGCTGCCGGCAACCTTTACGCCGATCGGGCTTTTGATACCGGTTGCGAGCATGTCGATACGGTTTCGAATCGGTGGGATCCAGATATTGGTTAGCCCAGGTACCTGCACGGTACGGTCCAGCTCTTCGATCAGCTTCTCAGTGGTCATCCCTGCTCGCCACTGATCCTTCGGTTCAAGTCGGACAGTCGTCTCGAACATCTCCAGCGGGGCCGGGTCGGTCGCTGATTCAGCCCGGCCCGCTTTACCGAAGACACTGGCGACCTCCGGTACCGTTCGGATCAGCCGGTCCGTACGTTGCAAAAGCTCAGAGGCTTTCTGCGCCGAAAGACCTGGCAGGGCAGTCGGCATGTACAGCAAATCGCCTTCATCCAGTGGCGGCAAGAATTCGCCGCCGAGCTGGCTCAGGGGCCAGACACTGCTGAGCAAAATCAACAGTGCACCCGCCAACGTGAGCTTTGGCCGGCGTAGAACGATCTCCAATGCTGGGCGATAGAGCCGTATCAGGGTTCGATTGAGTGGGTTGCGCTCTTCTGCCGGTAAACGACCCCGAATCCAGTACCCCATCAGCACGGGTACCAGGGTAACCGAAAGGCCCGCTGCTGCTGCCATTGCATAAGTCTTGGTGAATGCGAGGGGCGCAAACAGCCTTCCCTCCTGAGCCTGCAAGGTGAATACCGGTATGAAGGACAGCGTAATGATCATGAGGCTGAAGAACAGCGCAGGCCCGACCTCGACTGCTGCCTCAGTCATCACTTTCCAATGATCTTCGCCACGCAACGACTTTCCAGGGTGCCACGTATGCCAAGCCTCAACCCGTTTGTGCGCGTTCTCAATCATCACCACAGCGGCGTCCACCATCGCACCGATTGCAATGGCTATGCCCCCAAGCGACATGATGTTGGCGTTGATGCCCTGGTGGCGCATGACGATCAGGGCAATGAGGACACCAACCGGAAGCGAGACGATGGCGACCAACGATGAGCGCAGATGCCAAAGAAATGCAGCGCACACCAGTGCGACCACGATGAACTCTTCAATCAGCTTCTGGCTCAGATTTTCCACAGCACGATCGATCAACTGGCTACGGTCGTAGGTAGTGACCAGCTCGACCCCGGCAGGCAGGCTTTTTTCCAGCGATTCAAGCTTGGATTTGACGTGAGCGATGGCATCTTTCGCATTCTTGCCACTGCGCAGAATTACTACGCCGCCCACCGCTTCGCCCTGTCCATCAAGCTCGCCGATGCCGCGACGTGCCTCAGGGCCCAGCTGTACAGTGGCTACATCGCCCAGTGTTACGGGTATACCCTTCGCAGCCAGGCGCAGGGGAATGGCTCGGAAATCATCGAGTGACTTCAGATAGCCGGAAGCCCTTACCATGAACTCAGCTTCGCCTTGTTCGAGCACGCCGCCACCGGTTTCCTGATTGGCCTTGGCGATGGCGTCCGAAACCTCAACTTGAGTGATTCCCAAGCTGGCCATGCGCAGCGGATCGAGCACTACCTGGTACTGCTTGACCATCCCGCCTATCGTCGCCACTTCGGCAACGTCCGGAAGAGTTTTCAACTCGAAGCGCAGGAACCAGTCCTGAAGGCTGCGCAGCTGTGCCAGGTCATGGGTACCACTGCGGTCCACCAGCGCATACTGGTAGATCCAGCCTACACCAGTGGCATCGGGTCCGAGCACTGGCTTAGCGGACGCCGGTAATCGAGACTGAACCTGGCTTAGGTATTCGAGCACCCTGGACCGCGCCCAATAGAGATCTGTGCCGTCCTCAAACAACACATATACGAAGCTGTCTCCAAATGCTGAAAAGCCCCGCACTGTCTTGGCTCCGGGTACGGAAAGCATTGTGGTGGTCAGGGGATATGTCACCTGATTTTCCACGATCTGCGGTGCCTGCCCTGGGTAGGAGGTGCGGATAATCACCTGCACATCTGACAGGTCAGGCAACGCGTCGATCGGCAAACTGCGCAGAGAGAAAACGCCCCAAGCTACGGCAAACAGTGTTGCCAGCAGGACCAGGACGCGGTTGCCAACCGACCAACGAATCAGGTTCGCGATCATGGCTGGTTCTCCTGCTGGGTTATTTGCTCGATGACCATGCCTTCATCGCGCTCGCGCACTCCAAACCGGATGCGTTCGCCAACCTTGAGTCCGGCAATCAAGCGGGGATCTGCCACAGGGAAAGTCATCGTCATACCAGGCATGCCCAGCGTCACGAACGGTCCATGAGCGATGGTCAGCTGATTACCTTCTATTTGAACGATGCGCCCATTGGCCTGATGTAGAGCCGGCTGTACAGGTTGCGCAAGTGGAGCATCGCCAGCAGTAACGGCCTCGATACCTTTCAAGCTCGCTTCGGAGTCCAGCAGAAACTGCCCGGACGCCACAACGCGCTGGCCCGCCTGAAGGCCTCGCAGCACGACCACCTGGCCAGCACTTTCCTGGCCGAGCACTACTTCCACCGGCCGGAATCGACCTCCGTCTTCTGACACCATTACGAGATCGCGTTTCCCCGTCCGAATGATCGCCTCGGCTGGCACCAGTAGGCTGTCATCCTGTTGCCCGGACGGATGGAGGGAAACCTGCGCGGTCATGCCTGGGCGCAACCGGCCGCCGGGGTTGGGCAGTTCTATACGAAGCCGCAAGGTGCGGCTTTGCAGATCCGCATCAGCCAGCAATGCGGTCAGCTTGCCGGGAACAGGTTCGCCTGGGAACGCTGCCAGATTCGCCTGCACTGCCTGTCCTTCCTGTAGGCCTTGGGCTTGCGCTTCAGGTACTGCGGCCTCAAGCCAGACGTTCGCGATACCATTGATCTTCGCCAACGTTGCACCCGGTGTCATTGTCATGCCTGGCCGCAATTCCAGAGCCTGAAGGACGCCTGCTGTTGGGGCCAAGAGCGTTACCGAATTCTGGACCCTTCCCGTACGGTCAATCCGGTTGATAAGATCGGCAGGCATACCCGCCAGCAGTAGTCGTTGCCGAGCTGCAGCGCGCAATTCATTGTCCCCAGATCGCTGAAGCGCCAGGTACTCTTCCTGCAAGCCCGCCCATTCAGGCGTCAACACATCTGCCAATGGGGCGCCCTTGGCAACCACGTCGCCTGTAGCGCGGCCATAGGTGCGTTCGACGTAGCCACCGGTACGAGCCTGCAGAACGCTAAAATCCCGCTCATCGAAGGTAAGCACGCCGCTCACCTGGAGGGTTCGAGCAAGCTGCCCTTTCGCTACGGTAGCCAGACGGACCCCCAGGTTTTGTTGGAGCCCCTGTGAAACTTGAACTGCGGGGCTCACCTCAGCAGCGGTGCTTTCCTGGTACTTCGGCACCAGTGGCATGTCCATGAAGGGCGACTTGCCCGGTGCTGGAAAGTGCTGCTGGGGGTACATCGGGTCATACCAATACAGCACCTTCTGTAGCGTTTCAGGGGAGGCAGTGGACACCTGCCCACGCTTTGCTAGCTGATAGCCAACGCCACCGCCGATAGCCAACGCGGCCAATACCACAAGGCTGATAGTTGAATTTCTCATGCGCGCACCTCTCCATACGCGAAGTGCAGCCGTGCAGCTGTCGCGGCCAACTGTCCTTGCAGATCGATGTCTTGCAGTCGTGTTTCAACCCGCTGACGTCGAGCGGTGAGAACCTCACTTAAGGGTGATTTACCGGCTCGATAGTCAGCAAGGGCGAGGCGGACTCGATCCTCCGCTAGCGGTAACAATGTTTCACGGCTGCGCTGCACTGCTCGCTGCAATCGCTGGTAATCCGCAAGATCTGTCTCCAGCTGCGCTTTATGCTCACGCAATGCCGCTTCCTGTTCGTCCTCCAGTTGCCGGACTTGTGCGCGACGTGCCGCGATCATCGGGTCCTGCCGTGAGCCAGCGAACAAGGGCAGTTGGAAACTTACCTGCAGGCTCACCATATTGCTGAATTCAGGCCCGCGCCGCTGGTAATCCACCTGCCACCCCCAGTCCGACTTCTTTTCTGCCAAGGCTTGGTGCACTTGAGCTTGTGCTTCCCGCGTAAGGGCGTTGTAGGTCGCCAATTCTGGATGTGCATGTATAGCGTGTAGATAGTCCGGCGCGCTCACTGGCCAGCGCGGAAATGCTTGAGCTTGCGGATCAGCATCCTCTCCAATCCATCGCTTGAGTGCAGCCCGTGCCTGAGCGGCCTGTGTGAGCAGAACATCTTTTTGCTCATCGAGTTGCGCAGCTTCCTGGTCAGGAGCAAGTGCGTCGGCCGTCGCGCCGGTACCGCCGGCCAGGCGTGCGCGGATTGCTGCGGCCAACAGACGGTTTTCTTTGTAGAAGTCCTCAAACTGCTGCAGTTTCCGTTGAACGGTGTACGCCGCGACCCAAGCTTGGGCTGTGGCAGCACGCACTTTTAAGCGCTCGAACACCGCCTCTGCATCGGCTCGCTCAACGCTCGCTCGTGCCGTCTCAACTCGTGCCTCCCGCTTGTCCCGGTTTGGTACTTCCTGGGAGAGGCCGACAACCTGCATCGTCATGAAATCGCGGTTCATGCTCCAACGATCACTGCCGTCAACAGGAAGGTTCTGCACTCCTAGGTTGAGACGTGGATCAGGCAGCTCGCCTGCTGGGATCACAGCGTGTCGAGCGGCCGTCATTTGCTCTTGCCTGGCCTGGAGGATGGGGGCATTGCGTTCGGCAAGTTGAAGCGCTTCCTCCAGAGACAACGGTGTAGCCTGAGCCGGTAACGTCGACAACAGGCTGATCAGAGCGGCCAGACATGCCATCCCTAATCGGTAACGTGGGGGAGTCATGGAAATGATTCCTCAAAAAATCAGCGCGCAAGCGCATGCCATCATCCGGCTGCAAAACAGGACGATGGGGTGAATTTAAGAGGTAATCAGGCGCGGGGTGGCCGCCAAGGGTCAGGAGGCGCCCTGTTTACGAGGCTCACCGCATAGGTATCTACTGGCCTAGGCGCAGAATAGGTGAGCGTGGGGTTAATTATTTCGACCTGAACTGTGCTCGCGGTTCTACACTCCTGGCCCACTTTGCAGGCTTTGGAGTGGTCGGCAGCTGATCCTGGATCAGTATCCTGGCAACAATCGTGATCCATCCCCGCCATCATCTCCATCCCCATGGTTTGCATGGGGCATGGTTCAATGGCTGAGTCGACTCCCGCCATGCCGTTGAGAGGAAGCGATGCGATTAGAAGCAGGATGGTGAACAGTCGTAGGAGCCGGTTCATGATGGCCGAGTATAGGTTACACGCATGAAATGAGCATTAAGCCGTTTGAGGCTTGGAAGTGGATTGTTTGGCGTGCGGCAGAGCGATGTGAAAACTCGTCACGCCGTCAGCGGAGGTACACCAAATTCGCCCACCATGAGCCTCGATGATCGAACGCGTTATGGCCAGACCCAAGCCGGCGTTGCTTGGGCTTCCTTCCCGCCTTGCAGGATCAGCGCGATAGAACCGGTCGAAGATTTTGTTGATATGTTCCGGATCAATCGTGGCCCCATTGTTCTGGACGGACAGGTTCACTTGATCAGCCGCCTCGACAATCCGGACGGCGATATCGTGGCCTTCGGGGGTATAGCGCAAAGCGTTGGATAGAATGTTGGAAACCGCCCGGTCAATCATTAGCCGGTCACCACGGATCGTACCTTCGCCTTGAAGGGCAAGCCGAATGCTTCGGTCTTCGGCTGCAAGCTGGTAGTACTCAATCAGTCTGGACACTAGCCCGACCAGATCGATATCAACCTGCTCGGGGATGATCAAGCCGTTATCAGCTTTTGCCAGGAACAGCATGTCATCGATCATGCGCGACATGCGCTTGAGGTCTTCAAGATTGGAGTAGAGGTTGTCTTCGTAGGCATCGAGGTCGCGTTTTTTGGTCAGAACGACTTCGGTATGCGTCAGAAGATTACTTACCGGAGTCCGCAGCTCATGTGCGATGTCGGCTGAGAAGTTTGATAGCCGGACGAACGCGTCTTCCAGGCGTGCAAGCATTCCGTTGAAGGAGAGGATCAGCTCCTGCAATTCAAGCGGCACGGGCTCCAATGGAATTCGCTCGCGAAGGGACCGGGCAGACATGGATGTCGCCACCTTGGTGATCTGCCCAACCGGCCGAAGACCGCTCTTGGCCACGATCCACCCCAATCCTGCACTAACCAGAGCGCTGATGACCAAGCCAATGCCGAACCACCATTGCAGCGTCTTGAAAAAGTGGGCATGGCTGGTGACATCCAGCATCAACATGACTGTTACCGGCGCCTGCGCCTGCGCTATAGCCAGTTGAGAGGTAATCCCCCGGAAGTTCCGCGAGTCGATTTGCCAGTCCCAAACGGCGCCAGAAGAGGCCTGCTTAAAGCGCTCAGGGATGCGGGATGCCTTGGAGTCCGAGAACAGGACAGTACCGTCAGCATCAAGAATCTCCGCAGAAAGGTCCTGATGAGCCCCCAACAAAGCACGCAGTTGAGGCTCCTGATCCTCAAGTTCATCACGTGCTGCTGAAAGTGAAAGGATGTGCCGGGTGGATTCGAGTTTCTCGGCCAGGGCTTGCTCATCCAGCATCTGGAAATGGTGCTGACTGAGCATGTAGAAGCTCACGCCGGCAACGACCAATACGGCGATGACCGCGAACATGAACATGAGGGTAAGGCGTTTAACGAGCGACGATTGGGCGCGCATTACTCGGGAACATCCATCAGATAGCCCATGCCACGAACTGTATGTATGAGCTTGGGGGCGAAATCGTCATCAATCTTGGCCCGCAACCTACGAACAGCAACCTCGATCACGTTAGTGTCGCTGTCGAAGTTCATATCCCACACCTGCGATGCGATCAGGGACTTCGGCAGTACCTCGCCGCGTCGGCGCATGAGTAGTTCCAGTAAGGAGAACTCCTTGGCTGTGAGGTCGATCCGCTTGCCATTTCGGGTGGCCCGGCGCTTAAGCAGGTCTACCTCCAGGTCAGCCATCTTCATAGTGGTCTGAGCATAGCCACTGCTGCCTCTTCGCAGCAAAGTGCGCACACGCGCTAGCAGTTCCGAGAATGCAAAGGGTTTGACCAGGTAATCGTCAGCCCCGAGTTCTAACCCTTTCACGCGATCGTCCACGCCATCACGGGCCGTCAAAAACAAGACTGGGACCTCTTTCCCTGCCGCACGTACCATCCGCAGCACCTCCCAGCCGTCTAGCCCCGGCATCATTACATCAAGAATCAGCAGGTCATACGCCTCGCTCAAAGCGTATTGCAGCGCGTCGGTCCCTGTGACCACACGATCGACGGTAAAGCCTGCCTCCGTCAGCCCTTGCTGCAGGTAGGCCCCGATTTTTGGCTCATCTTCGGCTACGAGTAATTTCATCTGCTGCGCCCCCTTGGATGCCCTTCAGTGTGCAGCAAAAAAGGCACCCAACCAGAAGCTGACGGAAAAGTAATGTCGGGCTCAGCTTGCTGACAGTGCCGGGTAGCTAGCTTGAGCACTGTGAACGGCGCCAATCAGGCGAAACTGACCCTTAGAGGAAACGCAAATGAACATGATCAAAGCGATTGTGATGGTAGTCACCTTCGGCATGGCGAGCCTCGCCCTGGCTGAAGGCGGCGCGGATCGCACCTTCGCCAGGATGGAAGCTGCACGTGCATCTTCCATGCAGGCTTACCAGGTTGCTCAGGAGAAAAAAGCAGAGGCTCCTGTTACCGCCCAAAGCCAAAAGCACCCCGGCCACGAGAGCTGCTGAGCTTAGCTTACAGAAATGTAATCACCCCGGAATCTGAACTATGTCAGCTTTCGGGGTATTGCCTCCCGCAATCCTTGTGCTTTGGCGAAAGTCTACGAGGCTTGGGGGAGCTCAATTGAAACCAGATGGCTGCGGATCCCGCAGTCTGGATATCAGCGATCTACCTGATTGGACGCAACGGCATGCAAAGCAAAACCACGAGACGTTCATTCGTCAAAGGCCTGGCTGCTACCGGACTACTGGGTGGGCTGGGCATGTGGCGCGCGCCGGTCTGGGCCGTAACCAGCCCTGGCCAGCCTAACGTACTGACCGGCACCGATTTTGACCTGTACATCGGGGAGCTCCCGGTGAACATTACCGGGGCAGCTCGAACGGCGATGGCCATCAACGGTTCGCTGCCAGGACCAATACTCCGTTGGCGCGAAGGCGACACGGTCACGCTACGGGTTCGCAACCGCTTGAAGCAGGACACGTCCATCCACTGGCACGGCATCATCCTGCCGGCGAATATGGACGGCGTGCCGGGTCTAAGCTTCCATGGCATCGCTCCCGACGGCATGTACGAGTACAAGTTCAAGGTCCACCAGAACGGCACCTACTGGTACCACAGCCATTCGGGCTTCCAGGAGCAGGTCGGTGTTTACGGTGCGCTGGTGATTGATGCCAAGGATCCAGAGCCTTTCACCTACGATCGTGACTATGTCGTCATGCTGAGTGATTGGACCGACGAAGACCCGGCGCGGGTTATGTCCAAGCTCAAAAAACAGTCGGACTATTACAACTTCCACAAGCGCACCGTTGGCGACTTCGTCGACGACGTGAGCGAGAAAGGTTGGTCTGCTGCTGTGGCCGATCGAAAGATGTGGGCCGAGATGAAGATGAGCCCAACCGATCTCGCTGACGTGAGCGGGCACACCTACACCTACCTCATGAACGGCCAGGCGCCAAATGGGAACTGGACGGGAATCTTCAAGCCAGGGGAGAAAATCCGGCTTCGCTTTATCAATGGCTCGGCGATGACCTATTTCGACGTGCGGATCCCCGGCTTGAAAATGACGGTTGTCGCAGCCGACGGTCAGTACGTTAAGCCAGTGTCGATCGATGAATTCCGGATTGCCGTTGCTGAAACCTACGATGTCATTGTCGAGCCTGAAAACGAGCAGGCTTACACCATCTTTGCTCAATCCATGGATCGCACCGGCTATTCAAGGGGTACCTTGGCTGTCCGTGAGGGCCTGCAGGCACCGGTGCCGGCTGTAGATCCAAGGCCTCTCATCTCCATGAGTGATATGGGGATGGACCACGGCAGCATGGGTGGCATGGATCACGGCAGCATGGCCGGTATGGACCACAGCAAGATGGCTGGCATGGACCACGGCAGCATGGCCGGTATGGACCATAGCAAGATGGCTGGCATGGACCACGGCAGCATGGCCGGTATGGACCATAGCAAGATGGCTGGCATGGACCACGGCAGCATGGCCGGTATGGACCATAGCAAGATGGCTGGCATGGACCACGGCAGCATGGCCGGTATGGACCATAGCAAGATGGCTGGCATGGACCACGGCAACATGACCGGTATGGACCAAAGCAATATGGCCGCCAGCGGTGCCATGCAGAACCATCCCGCCTCCGAAACAAACAACCCTCTGGTCGATATGCAGACCATGACCCCTACGCCAAAGCTGAGCGATCCGGGGATCGGGCTTCGCGATAACGGGCGTCGGGTTCTCACGTATTCGGATTTGCGTAGCACCTTCATCGACCCTGACGGCCGGGAACCTGGCCGGACAATCGAACTGCACCTTACCGGGCATATGGAAAAGTTCGCTTGGTCCTTCGATGGGATCAAGTTTTCTGACGCAGAGCCGCTGCGGCTCAAGTACGGCGAGCGCCTGCGTATTACCTTGGTCAACGACACCATGATGACTCACCCCATCCATCTGCACGGCATGTGGAGTGACCTGGAGGATGAGGACGGCAATTTCATGGTGCGAAAACACACGATCGATATGCCGCCTGGCTCGAAACGAAGCTATCGCGTAACCGCAGATGCACTCGGGCGCTGGGCCTATCACTGTCACCTCATGTACCACATGGAGATGGGCATGTTCCGAGAAGTCCGCGTGGACGAATGAACTGGAGATACGAGATGAGCAAACCAATGAAACGAAGCGCCTTTTTCCTCTCTGCCGCGATGGTTGGCCTGCTCGCGGTGTACGCCCCGTCTTCCTGGTCCAGTGACAACCATGATCAGCACTCTCAAAAGTCGTCCAACGCGGCGCAATCGAACGGCTCGAAGAGCAAGCAAGCCCAGGGCATGAACCATGAAGGCATGGATCACGGCTCCATGAAAGGCATGGATCATGGCTCTATGGAGGGCATGGATCATGGTTCCATGGAAGGAATGGATCACAGCAAAATGATGGAATCGCATGGCAGCGACAAAGCTAAGGCAGGGAAAAATGGCCAATAGCGTTGCACGACCATCGCTGCTGGCATTCGCCGTTTCTTTAGGTGTGCTGGGCGTTTCGCCCAGCTTCGCCGCTGAAATGGATCATTCCGGAATGGACCACTCGGCAATGGGCCACGGTGCCATGCAGATGGACCACGCCTCATCACAGGCTGCGATGCCGGGCATGGACCACAGCCAGATGGGCGCGAGCAAGCAACCCACGCAACCTGCACCCGTTGATCACAGCAAAATGGGCCATGGCCAGCCCAAAGCGAAACCCGCCTCGATGGACCACAGCAAGATGGACCATGGAAGCATGAAAGGCATGGATCACGGGTCCATGGAAGGCATGGATCATGGCGCGATGGGTCATTCCACGATGGGAAACGGGAACGCTGATTCGCCGACCCCGACCAGCCGTACGCCAATCCCGGTGCTGACTGATGCCGACCGGCAGGCTGCCTTCCCCCCGCTTGACGGGCACAAAATGGATGACAGCGGGTTCAACAGCTTTTTCTTGCTAGACCAACTGGAATACCAAGATGCCGATGAAGGTAGCACGCTTGCTTGGGATGCATCCGGCTGGGTGGGCGGCGATATCAATAGGCTCTGGATTCGCTCGGAAGGTGAACGAACCAATGGTGTGACTGAAGATGCTGAGCTGCAGCTCCTCTATGGCCGCTCGGTAAGCCCGTGGTGGGATGTTGTCGCCGGCGTCCGGCAGGATTTCAAACCGGAGGATCCGCAGACCTGGGCTGCGTTCGGTATTCAGGGCCTGGCCCTGTATGACTTCGAAGCTGAAGCCACCGCCTTTATCGGCGAGAACGGTCAAACCGCTGCCCGTCTGGAGGGCGAGTACGACATCTTGCTAACCAATCGTTTAATTCTTCAGCCAACCGCTGAGGCCAACTTTTATGGCAAGAACGACCCGGAACGCGGCGTCGGCTCTGGCCTGGCAAACACCGAAGTCGGGCTGCGGTTACGGTACGAGATTGTTCGCCAGTTCGCGCCATACATAGGTGTCACCTGGAGCCGTTCCTACGGCAAAACCGCCGATTTCATTCGGGATGAAGGCGGGGACGTGGACGAAGCTCGTTTTGTGGCCGGTATTCGGATGTGGTTTTGAGAACTCAACATGAAAAAAACAATTACAACGCTGGTGGCGGCAGGTGCTGTTACTAGCGCAGCAGTGCTAGGTGCTGCTTACTTCGGTCTCGTGAACGTTGGTGCGGACGACCCACACTTCCCCGCTGTGCATGCGTTTTTGGCCATGGCGCGGGATCGCTCGATTGAAGTCCGAGCAAGCGACATTGAGGTGCCAAACCTTAAAGATCCTGCTCTCATCCAAGCAGGGGCAGGCAACTACAACGCCATGTGTATCGGTTGCCACCTCGCGCCAGGGGTGGAGAAAACTGAACTCAGCCAAGCCCTATACCCATCCCCACCAAACCTCACCGAGATAGGTGTAAGCGGTGACCCTGCTGCTGCGTTTTGGACCATCAAGCACGGTATCAAAGCGACAGGCATGCCAGCCTGGGGTAAGAGCATGGACGACCAGTACATCTGGGGAATCGTCGCGTTCCTGGACCAGCTACCGCAACTCAATGCTGAGCAGTACCAGATGATGGTCGCTTCCAGTGGTGGTCACCAACATGGCGGTGGCGAAAGCGATATGCATAACCATGAAGGCCAACACGGTGGTGCGAAATCAGGTCATGGAAATCATGATGATTCCGCAGCAAACGGCGTGGCTGAGGAAAGTCATGATCATGGCAGTTCGCATTCGGAGTCTTCATCAGTAGCGGAGCACCACGGTGAACACGAGTCCGGCGAGGCGCACTCGGACCACCACACAGGTTCTACTCCCAAAACCCATGTGCACAAAGACGGGAAGGAGCACACTCATGACAAGTAAGCGCCGCTTCCTCGGTTTAAGTACCGCAGCGTCACTTCTAATCGCCTCAGCCGCCTTTGCTGCGGAGCCCCTGACTATCGATGTGCACCGGGACGCTAATTGCGGTTGCTGTAAGAAATGGATAGCGCACTTGGAGGCAAACGGCTTCAAGGTCGTCGACCACGTTGAAACGGACATGAGGGCGGTGAAGCAAGAGCTAGGAGTAGCTCCGAGGCTGGCTTCGTGTCACACCGCGGTTATCGATGGCAAGTTTGTGGAAGGTCACGTCCCCGCAGCCCAGGTGCAGGAGCTCATAAAGCGCAACGACCTGGCAGGCGTCGCGGTACCTGGCATGCCCGCTGGCTCACCAGGTATGGAGGTTGATGGCATGAAACACGCCTATCAAGTCATCGGCCTCACCAAGAGTGGGGACGATCAAGTAGTTGCCAGTTATCCTGACACGTAATGCAAGATGCCCCGGGGGAAGGGCTTCTGCCGGCCAGCCGACCAGCTGCAGCGCTGGTCGTGGTCAGCTTACTCCAAGACTTACCCTGTCCCTTCGGTCAGTTTTGACCTCTACAGTTAATTCCAGCAGAGCGATATTCGAGGATTTTCAACTCACCTGTTGAGTCCTCGTAATTCATCTGTGTCGGCATCACGTCGCAGCTACCTTTGAGCGAAGTCATACTGATAACTCTCGCCACATCCAGTTTCATTCCGTAGCGATAATGGATCACTTCAGGTGGTTTTTTTCCATTGGCAGCGGCGTAGGCACGCATTGCTTGCTCATTTGCCTGAATCATCTTTCCGTGTAAGCGATCAGATCCTCCTTCAGCTAAAGCGGATGAGGAGGCGATTACGAGCATGAGGGCGGCAATGCTTTTAGCGGTGTTCATTTCTGTTACTCCATGAAGACATGAGTGAAGCTTACCGACTGGGAGCTGTCATCCACGTGATCCAGGAATTACATGTTTGTAAGCAGGCTATCGATAATGATGGCTCTGAATACACGTGAAAGCCGCGTCGTTTCAGGCTGCGACAGTTTTAATTCTCTAGCGAATCAGTCTGAACCGGCGTTTTGGGTGATTGCGACAGTTTTGCGTTTCCTCTCCAAATGGCTGCAGGCCGCGAAAGACGGGACCCTCTAGCGACAGTTTTAATTCTCTAAATCCACCACCCGCAGAAAATTTCGTCACGCCCCAGAATGGGAATTTGCATTCGGGGCGCACCACGATTCATCTCGTGCCAGAAGCCGCCTGCAGTGCAATCAATTGGCGAGCCAAGACTCGACTACCTCAGCGCCATACTCGTTTTTCCAGGCCTTAAGCGTACGCTGATTACCACCCTTGGTCTCAACAACCTCTCCGCTGTGTGGATTCTTGTAGACCTTCACTTCGCGTGGTTTCCGAGAGGTTTTTGGGGCCATATCAGTGGAAGCCACCGCTTGCGGATCGAGGATCAGCACCACTTGGCGCAGGCCGTAGCCATACTCGTTGAGCAAACTGCGCAGCTTCGTTTCAAATTCCATTTCCTGCTTCAGGGCAGAGTCATTTTTCAGCGCTTCCAGCTCCGCCAGTTGGGCTGCGAGCTGTTGTTCGAGCAGGCGGAATTCAGCGAGACGGGACATAAGATTCTCCAAAATGGGTTCGATGATTTTAGCAATCAAGAAAGAAAGCGTGCTAACTATCTTGATCCCACATGCCTGAATCGGCAATCACGAGGCTGAGCGATCGGTGTGGATAAAAACGTGATGGCTTCAGGATCGTCGATCTGGGCGGCTTCACTTGCGAGGTAATCGATCAGCTTTTTGCTTCTTACCCAAACGTACTGCCGGCAAGCCGCGTTTGGAATGGATGGCCCCGCAACGGGGCGAAACCTGGCCTCCCAAAGGTGCTTGAACGCCTCCCTGGTCGACTTCCCCAAATACACCGCAATCTCCGGTCCCAAGATATAGCCACGCCTGAATCTGTCGATGGCTTGAGGCTTAACCATCAATTGCGTACGCCGGCCTCGTTCGACAGCAGTGCTCCATAGCAGACCCAGTCGAACGAACGCGTATGCGCATTGTTCTTTGACGCCTAACAGCGCAGCAGCCTTGACTACCGACAGGCCGGGAAAGACCGGACTCTTGTTCTCAGCTCGGGCTTGTTGCCACGCTGCAAAATCTTGCGGCTTGAGTAACCACGCCCCTACCGCAACCGAGCCATTCTCAGCTGGGCCGTAAGCGCGAAGTTCACCTGCACGTATTGCCTGAACCAACTCGACCAACCCACCCCCCTTGGGCAGAGAATGCTTGGCCAAGTAGTTGATCGACACCAGGCTCTGGTCAGAGCTGGTAGGCAGCTTCTCATCAATCAATTCGTTGATCGAGCGGCAGTCAATCAGCCACCTTTCGCCTGGGCGCGGTTCTCCACCAAAGAACTGGAGGGTACCACCAGCTAGCAGCTGCCTAACCCGATTGCGACAGAGGCTTAGCAAAGTCGAGGTTTCTTTCATATCAGCCACGCCCTGGAGATGCTGCGAGATTGCCTTCAAATGATCCAGGTCCACGACCGTAAAGACTCGATCTTCATGGACCTTCTCCCGATAGGCGATTTGTCCCTCCTGATGAAGGCGTTTTATGACTGATACCCCGAGACCACAAGCTTCAGCAGCAGAATCGAACGACACCCAACGATGTCTCTCAATCGTCTCCTCACTCAAATTGCGATTTCGCTTCGCTAACGGTGCTTCCCACGCATGCTGCAGAAATGATTCGAACTCTCGACGAAGAAAGTCAAAACAAGAGTCATCCAGATCACGGTGGATGTCGTGGTATATCGGGCCGAACGATCTGCTGAGCGTCCAATGTTCGTTATCGGAATGGACTGCCTTGAGGCCACTCAGCAGTTCTCTGAATGCGAGAGGCCAGTTCATGAGAACCACGCCCGCCGCGTTTGCCATAAGCCGCGATATCTCTAGCGAACCCGAATCAGCAACCTTCAGCGGCTGGGTTCTTTCCGTAGGCAAACTTCTGACAGCGAGACGCGATGACAACTCGTGAAACTGTTCGTAGGTGAGGGCCGCCAATCCCGCGTCAGCTGGCAACGAGTCGGCGTAAAACCTATCTTCAAAGCCAGAGGTGAGCCAGGCGGCCGTATCACTCGCCGGCGCGATCTCAAAATTGGTCCCACTCAATGAGGTGCCACACGCTTGGCAACTATTCGCACTCATTGCGCTTGGATCGGTTTCCTTCAGACAGTTGGGGCACCGCCCGTGGAGTTCAGTGCCGTGGACAGAACACGTCGTAACCAGGGTCAAGCCCCAGCTTTCTCTCCAATAACCGGCTTCGCCCAAACAGATCGGACAGTAACGAGCGTGATGAGTCGTCCATAACTTGACCCCCTTGGGCCTTGGATCACGAAACTCAGCAGATACCGCAGATCGTGTCCCGGGAAGTGGTGTAACTGAACCAGCCGAAGGCGCCCTGCGGGCGAAAGAGGATGGTCATCGTGGTTCTTGGCTAACGTTGAGTTTGCGAAGACCAAACACTCACCAGAGAAACCACGATGACCAAGCCCACTATCGCATTGACCGAGTTGGTTGAGAAAGGGGCAGACGCTGATCTGCTCAAGCAAATGATCCAGTTCGTTGCCCAGCGCATGATGGAGTTCGACGTCGAAGGCCTGTGCGGCGCGGGCTTCGATGTCAAAAGCCCAGACCGGACAAATAGCCGTAATGGCTACCGCGATCGTCTTTGGCAAACCCGCGCAGGCGACGTCGACCTTAAGATTCCCAAGCTGCGCCAAGGCAGCTATTTCCCTGGTTTCCTTGAACCTCGACGCACCGCTGAGAAAGCCATGGCGGCAGTCATCCAGGAGGCCTACATCCAAGGCGTTTCAACACGCTCAGTGGACGAGCTGGTCAAAGCCATGGGCATGACCGGCATCTCCAAAAGCCAGGTCTCACGGCTAGCTGGTGAGATCGATGAGCGCGTTCACGCCTTCCTTGACCGCCCGCTTGAGGGCGACTGGCCCTATCTCTGGATCGATGCCACCTACGTCAAAGTGCGGGAGGCCGGACGCATCGTCTCGGTCGCCGTAATAATCGCCGTGGCCGTGAACACCGACGGTGGCCGCGAAGTCCTGGGCATGCGGGTTGGGCCGTCAGAGGCTGAGCCGTTCTGGACAGACTTCCTGCGCAGCCTCACGCGACGTGGCTTGCGGGGCGTGAAACTGGTCATCTCCGACGCCCACGAAGGGCTCAAGGCGGCTGTTTCCAAGGTCTTCAACGCGACCTGGCAGCGCTGCCGTGTGCATTTCATGCGTAATGCCATGGCCCACGTCGGCAAAGGTCAGCGCACCATGGTGGCGGCCCTACTGCGCACAGTCTTCGCCCAGGACAGCCGTGCCGAATGCCATCAGCAATGGCGTTTGGTCGCTGATCAGCTACGCGAAAAATACCCCAAGATCGCGACACTCATGGACGGCTGCGAGGATGAAGTGCTGGCTCACATGGCGTTTCCAAAAGCGCACCGACAGCAATTACACAGCACCAATCCACTGGAGCGGCTTAACGCGGAGATCAAACGCCGCACCGACGTCGTAGGCATCTTTCCCAACGATCCTGCAATCACACGGCTGGTAGGCGCGATGCTGCTGGAGCAGAACGACGAGTGGTGCCTGCAACGGCGTTACATGCAGTTGGAGGCCTTTGAGGCAGTCAGCGATAATCCACAGGCCAAGCTGTCGGCCGTGATCAACTAAACGGCGAACTCAGCGGCCAGAACCATGATGAGTTACACCACTTCCCGGGACACGATCATACCGCAGGCCAGCTCAGTGGTCCTTCCATCATCTGCAGCCAGTCCGCAACATCGGTCTCGTCGGCTCGTGCAAAGGCGGTGAGCAGTTCCTTTCTGGGTAATCCGTTGGCTTTCGCCAGGCGCTGCAGGTACCCCAAAAGACTTTCGTCTTGGTGTGGTCGTGGGTTGATTAAAAGACCAAACATTCCTACACATCCATGAAATCGAAGACATAAAAATCAGGGGAGTAGAGCCGGGCCGATAAGCCCGGCCCTTGGCCGTCAGGTACTGCTCTCTTCGAACGTCTCAAACGGCTCCCGCTTCCCGAACAGAGGCTGGAAATTGAAGCTCGCACTGAAGGGGTTTCGATCCTCGGTGGCGTAGCTCCAAACCTCGTCTTCAAAAGCCTGGGCCAGCACAGGAAGTTCAATCCCGACAAGGTCCTGGACTTGAACCAGCCAAACAGCCCTGTCCACAATCTTGATGAGGTAGTCGATCAATCCATAGGAAGCCAGGTAGAAGCGTTTAATCATCGCTGGCTCTACAAAACTGATGGTTTGAACAGGCAGTTCGCCCTCGATTGCCTGCAACAACATCACGAAATGAAGAGACGTATTAGCGGAGAAGGTGAAGCGATCGTATGCCACCGTGGCCGAAAACCTGCGTCGCAGTTGCTCGTTTGCTAGCAGGAGATTTTCGGTGCGCTTCAGCCCAATCAGAACAAACGCGATACTGGTTTCATTCATCAGACTCTTGATCCAGTCTGCTGCCTCATACGCACCATTACGACGATAATCGACCAGGTGCTGCGCCTCATCGAGGACCAACATCTCCACGCCAAGGTTCTTCAGCAGCAGGACTACTCGCGCAAATTTAACCTCTGCCGAATGTCCTCGTGCCTCTGCGAAGGGATCCTTCAGCTCTGCCAAAATGGCTGCTGCCAGGTTCTTTTTGGTTGGAGACGAAGGCATCTCGACGAACAGAACTGTCCGCTTCTGTGGGTCATGGCTCTCCAATTCCTCCAATGACCGAATGTACTCCTTGACCAATGTGCTCTTGCCCACTCCGCTTGGACCTTGGATCAGCAACCCTTTACTTGCTCTGGTACGCCGACTATCGCCGTGGATATCGCCTAGTCGCGTCAACGCTCGCTCGACTTGAGGGCTGTGAATAAAACGATCGCGGAGCGTAAAGCTGTATTCACCATGCTCGTAGCATTCGTACAGATTGATGGCGTTCATGGCTTAGAACTCCCAGCAGGGCGACGAACCGAGACCTTGAAGGCTGCTGGCGGAATGTTAGGAATAGAGTCACCGGTCCATTCCACTTCAGCGAGTACCTTGGGTGGAGGCGTGCTTTCGGTCACTCGACCCTCCTTGTCGATTTTCGCTATGGCAGCTGCGCGTCGTTTTCTGAGCGTCTGCGAACGGCGGGCCTCGTCTGCATCTTCCATAATTTCCTGGTAGCACCTGTGCGTAGCCTCGAAGCTAGGCTGCTCATTATATTTTTCTCGCAGCGCTTTCTCGGCAGCCTTCCACACCTCCCTGCTCTTACCGGCCATTCGCTCATCTTTGGCGGGCACTTTGAAGAACAAGTTTCTGAAGCGGTCGTGAACCCAAACGTGCCCGGCTTCGTCTCGATAGCGGACGTTTACCTTTTCTCCGTCTGCCAAACGCATACGGAGCTCAGCAAGTTCCGTAGAGTGGTAGCCCACTTTGGCAACCTCGATGCCGTAATGGTGAACCTTCACCGAGGCCCGCTTGGCCAGAATGCACTCCAACGAGTCCAGGTCGACGGGAAGGCTGATGACATGGTTCGCCTCGCTAGTCCCCCAGACTTGAGCCGGTGTTCTGTTGTCCAGCCCCCGATGAGGAGTCTGGTGGTAACCATCGACGATCCATTTCACTACCACCGCCTCCAATTGAGGGAGCGTGAAACATGCATTCTTCTCCGAGTCGTAATCGCCACGCTGCTGGATATTCGAGAAGGTGGTACCCGGGAGGTTGTGGATAAGCCCCAGGTTCTGTGTGCTGAAAAAGCGTTCGACGGCACCTTTCCTTTGAGGGGCCCTTGAAGCGGGATACATGATCTCGATACCCAACTCGTTGAATCCCATGATGAGATCGCCCGCGTGAAATTCCGCTGCGTTGTCTGGGACTATTCGAGCCGGCAGCCCACGTGCCCACCATTCATTTCTCACTTTCGGAAAGCGCTTCAGCAATTCGGCTTTTGGACGGATTGAGCGTTCGATCACACGAAGCACGGTTTCCGTATTTGGCGCCGACAGGTGGAGCAAATATCCCATCACCATTCGAGAGAAGCGGTCGAGGACGATCGTCAGATAGGGGCGCCCAATGCACAGCCCCGAGGTTTCATCCACAAGCTGGACGTCCAACAAGGTGTGATCAATTTCCCAACGTTCCAAAATCTCATGGACACGTAGGACACCCGCCGCAACACGGTGCTTCTTGTCTGCTGCGTGTTTTCCGAGCCTCTCCTTATCCACAAGGTACGGATCCAGCTTGGCGATGTACCTTCGGACAGTCATTCCGCTTGGGATCTTGAGCTGATCCGAAGGCAAACGACTTTTGTTCCTCTCTTTTATCTGATCCTCGAATTCTGAAACGACCACGCTGACCGCTGGAATCGTATCCTGCAGGTAGGTTTTATTAATCACCCCTTCAAGAATAACTTCGAGCTCTCCCTGTATCGCGGCAGCCCGACCCTTTTTGGCATGCTGAGGGATAAGCTTTACTACGTTCTGGCCAATGTATTTGGCTGCCCAACGTCGAATAGTGGAAACCGAGGGTGCGCACGCATCCCCAATCTTTTTGGCGATATCTCTAAGCTTCTTGATCATGTCTTCGTCACCCGGTAGCTTGTATTTACCGCGCTTAGTTAGGTCGTCCAGATACTTGCGTCGACGCAATGCCTCATCTCCATGTTTTTTGGGGAAGCATGAAATATCTGGAGGGACGTTCCGCACATACGGAACCCTCCCAAGGTATGGCTGATCAGCGGAGATCTCGATCTCGCGCTTCTCGTAGGCCTCATAGAACTCCTTCTCGGATAGCTTCGTGGGCTCACCAAGCTCATCGAAAAAGAGCAGCTTCCGGTCAATAAGCCTCTTCTCAAGCACCATCAGTACGCCACGAACGATGACGACCAATTTCACCCTAAGGGAAAAGGTTTGCATGACGGTGCCCCCCTTGCAGGAAGACCGGGGAGTCAGTGTCAATTGACCTATCAAGGTCAATGCCCACCACCCCAAGGCCTAACAAGCGCCAGGCTTTCCCCTCACCAACCACGTAGAGCAGATCTGCAACGGTCATAGGCGGCCATTCGTTGAAGGTCGCCATTACCTCCTCCAACGCCTGATGCGAAAGCTCTGGACCGCGCCGGTGATACATCAGCCTTCTAAGATTGGTAGCCAGGGGTTCAGCTTCAATTAACTTTTCAGTGATCACCGAAAAGTTACGGGCAGTGGCGTTGAAGTAGCGCTCAGCGGCATCCAGTCGCTGCCTGACGCTGGCAATCTTCAGTCGGTCGTGAGGCTTCACTTCAAACCACCACTCGCGCCCATCCGCGAGGAAAACCTGTACGTCTGGGTAATATTTGAAGTAGCCCTGGAGCGATGGAACACGTTCCTCACTGGGCTGCGGGACGTAGCCGATGACCGCAGGAGACAGCTCAAGAAGCCGAAAAAGAGCGCCTTCGAGCTGGGACTCCCAGGGCACAGGCTTTTTATTTTTGAGCGATGGGAAGTAGCCGCGGTAATGGTTGGACCGCCGCGTGACCACCTTTCGTACTGTCATGAAACACCTCCGAAAATCTCGAAACGAGCGCCGACGCTGCGCCAAAAAATCAAGGCGCAGGGCGGGCGAAGTGAGGCCTTTCGACAGGCAACACTGTGCCGTCGAGTAACCTCGCTAAGGTCGAAAAAATGGGAGAGGATTGACAGTCGCTTCGAAAAAGCAGACATTGCGGGTTCTGAGGACGCAAGTCTGCTTCGCTAAGCGCGGTCAGTCCTCTCGGGATTGATCGCGTTTTTCTACATTTTCAGGTCTCCTTTTCTCTCATTGGTCATGACTCTCATGACTGATCAGAATCTAAAGCAATCGGCTTGCTCTCTTTATTTCTAAACGGCCACTTCGTGATCGCTGGAGCAATTTGGATCAGGTCTGAAGCTCTCGCTTCAAACAGCTGATTTGGCTGAAAATCTTCAGTGCAAAGCGGAAAAGTTGGTCATAGATCTTATTCCAACATCCCTTCGAAATCTACAAAAAATCCAAAATGGCAACTTCCACCAAATTCCATTTCCATACTAAATTGTTCAAATTAATACTTAACACGTACGCTTAATTAACTATTAAGGTGTTCAAATATTAGTTTTAAAGTCCTCTCAATCTCTCTGCTGCTCAGATCCGCCCGCCGACCCTCTCAGCACTTCCAGCGCCCCATCAAATCACTTCCTCAAATCCCCCCATCTGCATCATTTTCCAATGAGCGGAGTAGGGCGCCCCGGCAGGAATTCCAGGCAAAAAAAAGCCCGCGAAGGCGGGCTTGATGGTGACCGACAGGGGCCATGGTTGAAGCCCGGCCGGTCATCTATTTGTGAAAGCGTGCAGCTTTTCTGTGAACCTACAACCGGTGTAGGCTCACAAAAAAGCTGACATCTGCGGTCCAGTGTTTTCAGCTAAAGCTGCATCTTTTCTGTGACTCATCAGTAGAAATTTCACAGAAAAAATGAGAATTGCCTAACGCATTCACAAATAAGCTGATGCATCCAAAACGGCGGATCGTCATCTGCAACCTCAGCGTCGATTCTACCTAGCTTGGTACTGGCAGCACTGGCAACAACGAGCGCAAAAAAAGGCACCCGCGGGTGCCCTTCGATATGTCCGAGGAGTAGTCGCAGCGATCCTTTAGCTCCCAGTCTAATGACCTTGGGTTCAGAATCCGACAGGCTAGGCCTGTCGTCACTACTTCAGAGAAACCAGCTTTCTCTGCTGCCAAAAATGCCGGGGGGCCTTTGCTGGTACCCAGTCACGACGAATGCGCGGTTGCAGTCCTCCGCTACGACGTTACCCGAGGAGGTAAGTTCGTTCAATCACATGCGATGAAAGGCTCAGATTCGACAATCCACTGCTCCTATTCAACGACTCACTGACGTTCTCGGAAGGAGACAAAATCATCCGAGTTTTCCCAGGCGGGTCTGAGGTGGCCTAGACGCCATTTCTAGCGGGCCTTAGATGAAGATGTCTCAGCTCACCTCCGATCGCGCTCGACCTAAAGCGCATCGTTTCTACGAGTCCTTGGGCTTAGTGCCCAGCCAGACAGGCTTTAAAAAGAAGCTCCGATCTGAAGCGCAGACTCCAAAAAGCAATGCGGTTTTCGCCACTGGGCAGCGCTATTTCAGCTCATTAGAAGTACGGGCCGTGCGCACAGCGCACGCCCCGTACACTTTATTCACCCGTCGATCCCGATACGCTTGAGGCTTTCCAAGGCCTTGCCGCACTCGGGCGATCCATGCCGCACTCCACTGGACAGGGCGCTTTTGAGGCTCAAGACGCCGGCGACAAAGCCAACTTGCTTACCGACATCAAGCCCATCGGCAAACCCGCCGTCGTACGCTATTTCAGCGAGCGTGCTGATAAGCGACATTGTTTCTTGTTTCTTGGTTGTTGTTCCCATTGTTAACTCCGCGAGCGTTGAGCTCATTTCGCTTGGTTTGATGGCGAAGCCTTCAGGTTTGGGGTAAGCGAAATCCCGCTCCCATAGCCAATCCCTAAAGGGGGGGCATGGCCCCGCCACCGAAGGAAAATCAGCTATTGAGAGCAGGTGTTTCTTCGTCGCCGCTCGTGCTCGACTCTCCGCACAAGCACTGAGTGGGTACCTCCGGATGGGCGCTGTGTTTCTCGATGAACAGCGTTCGGCAGGTGGCGCATCCGTGGATCCGCGGCAGTGACTTCAGTCCCCCCGGCAGCACGTCGTTCAGGGGTTCATCACTCCAGGGAGCACCGTCGAGGATGCTGGAGCGAAGGATATTCCCCAGTCGCCAGGTGTTCCCTTGTGCACGCCAAGACCACATAGGGGCAGAAAGCGAATACTGGGTAAAGGTCTCTACCGACTGCTTGTAGAGCGCCGGGTACTTGGGGCGTGCCCACCCGGAATCGATGATGCTAAACCCCATACCCATCTCTGCGCTTGGATGTCTCTGGTCACCGAAAAAGCGGTCGTGCGTCGCTTGACCGGTAGCTGGGTGGTCACTCGGTGGGAATACCCACAGATAGCACTCACTTCGAGTCACCATACTGACGAGCTCGCTTTCCCCACGCATAGGGAAGCCCGCAGCCAATGCGAAGCGATCCTTCCAGGACATCTTGGGAGGCGGCGCTATACCGGCAGCGATGGCCAGCGTGGCCGTCTTTGGGGCGAATCTATCGCCGGACTCGTTCAGATCCAGATTCTTGCAAAGCGCGTTGAAGGCCTTCTTTCGAATCTTCGAGGTGAAGGACGGATCGAGGAGCAAGCGAACCTGGTTCACTCCGATCTTCGCCGCTCGTAGCACCTCGATGACTTCTTCAGCGACACCGAGCGCTTGCAGATCGGTCAGCCCCAAGCACTTTTTCGCCCGCTCAATCGTCGCGTAGAGGTTGTACTGCCGAGTGTCATTGTCACGGCAGACCTCGATGGGCAGGTTGTCTTTGGACGCGACTTCAGGAGCAACGGAGCCGATGGCAGCGTGGAGGAGCTGGTGGATGACTCGGTGATCGTATAGGCGACCAGAGGCGGAGAACGATGCGTGCAGCTGAGCAGCAAGAGGTTGGAGCAGGTTTTTTGCAGACATGACTATCCCCTAATCATCGACGTTGGGGTTAGCTGCGCTTGTAGGGCCGTTAGACGCGAAGCTGGACGTCGAATCAGGTTCAATCATGAGTAGAAGTCAGGCTTGATTTGCTTGCACGGCCACCATGCAAAGCCTGACACGCCAATGACACCAGAATCGCAGAGTTTTGGCAAGACAATCCACTAGATGAGCGGATGCAATTAGAGGGAGAGGCAAGCTCGCCGATAAGCCACAACAACATATTCCACATGACGGTGGGGATGATGAACCTCCGCCATGTATCGCCCCGCTGCGAATTCTTCTGCCGCGTGCAGCCAGTGACCGGTAGCACCTACTCTGGACTTTAATGCCGGAGGGCTAGATTCACAGGGCTGCCAGGGCTCCTGAGCCGTACTAATTTGACAGTTTTAAGAAGCTGGGCTAACTACATTGCAGTACCCAACGACCCAAGCCATAAAGGGAATCTCGTATGAGCATCAAGCCAGGCCCAAAACGAACGAACGAAGATGGTACTCCGGACAAAAGGCAGCGTGTCACGCCTGAAAAGCAAAAGGATCACCCGGACCTGAAGCCCCATAGGCATAAAAAGGGGGAATAACACATAAAGCAGCTCGGAGGAGCTGCTTTTTATTGTAGAAACAGCGGGCCGGCGCATCGAAGGGAACGTTTCACTAGAAAGCTGAGTAATACCGACCGCTCTCCCTCGATAAATGCCCGTTAGCAAAAGCGTTCGCTATTCTTCAAGTTCGCGCTATGAGCGTTGTTCAGGCTGATTGAATCCGCTGTGAATATGGCTCAAAGAAGAGGCTCCCGTGAGGGGCCTTTTTTATGCCTTGGAAATGACATCGTGAATACTTTGAGCGCATTCGATTAGTTAGCGGCGATTTTACGAAATGGTTTTTAAGCCAATCCAGGCTGCATGATTAACTCTGGGCGTGAGAGAACACATTAAGTAGAGCAAGGCATTTAATTACCGAGTTAACCTGAAACCCGAACGAAAAGGTCATTTATTTAAACCCATCTCAAGGATTCAGAAAGAACGATTCGGTGGTTGAACTGTGTTCTTAAAAGGCCCGTTGACACGCTTAAAACCACCGACTTTCAAAACTGTAAATAATCTTTGCAAAGCGTCGCTTTGTCATTGGCCGCCAAAACAGGCCATACAACATGCAAAGAGAATCCTACCAATGACCACCTACACAAAGAAATCAGCTTCGAAAACCACCCAGCCTTATTGGACTGCGACAAAGTTCCGAAATCTGCTTATCCTTCTGATGGCGCTTCCACGCTTCAGCGTTCCTCTTATCAACATCGATCAAAGCACAGTCATTAACCAATCGTTCTACAATGTCCAAACGAAGCCATTTGCGGAAGCTCCCCCAATGAACAAGCTTGACCCAGAGACAATCCAAGAGCAGCTTGAATTGTGGGAAGCAGCAACCTCGGCGCAGCGGCGGTATGCCGAGGCTCAAGGCACGGCCTCAGCAGAGCGTTTGGAAGAGCTGCGTCAGCAAGCTGAATTTTTGACATCAGCTGCTAGCTCGTACCACCTCGATAGCATGTCGAGCGACAAAAAAATTCGACATTAACTCCACTGGCTGGCAGTGATTCGAAGGCAGCCCTTCCTAAGCCCTTAAAGTCGATGCGTCCAATTTACCTTTTCAATTGGGCGCATCCACACATTCCTTTTACGTGCGAAGAAAACGATCGCTGCGTCCCCAGTGCAGCTTACCAAAAAGGCACCATTGGGGTACCTTTGGGGTATCACGTAACGTGTGGCATCTTATAAATAGGCACCGATCACAGAAAAAATTATTCTATAATGGAGATGATAAAAAACAGGCTCTGCAGAAACGTAAATACGAATGAACGAACCGGCCCTTTGCCTGGCCGTTTTGGCTCAAGCAAACTATGTAAGGCCTATCGGCTGTCGAGAAGCTATCGATCACTGAATGGGAAAGAGTGAGTATCCGGCACCTCAACATCGAGGCCTGCCATTCAATCGCGGCGAGCTTCATCGCTCGAAAATAGACGATAGGCCCAGATCTCAACCGTTTTGACATATTGATAGTGCTCAATTTTTCTAATTTGACAAATCAGGGAAAAGAAATGCCAGCATTCAAAGGAAAAAACCTGCGCTCCGGCGACTTAGCCGAGCAACTGGGAACATTACTTCTGCAAAACCTTGCGCTGGTAGCACCTGTTCCACGTACAGAAGATGTAGGCGTGGATGTGGTCGCTACACTACTCGAAGACTTTGACAACCTCCGGTTCAAAGCAACGAACAGCTTCTATGTCCAAATTAAATCGAGTTCCGTTGACTCAATCGAGTACAAAAACGAAGAAATTGAATGGCTCTTTGCTCTGGAGCTGCCGTTTTTCATTGCAAGGGTGAATAAAAGCCAACTGCGGATCGAGTTATATTGCTGTCACGCCCTGCATGAGGCGTTCGTGGTCAATCAAGGTCGTAAGACTCTGCGAATCGAATTCGGAAATGGCTCGAAAGCCGACGAAATCATGGCCCCGGACGCCGTGGTGAATGTCGGGCCACCAGTGTTCTCTTGGTCCATGGATGACGTCGACAAGGTCACCGATCTACGTAGCAAATTCAGCGCAGTATGCAAGGCCCACATAGAGGTTGCGAAGCTATCCATGGAGTTGCGTCGCGTCGGACGTGTAGAGACTCTTATCTGGAAAGAGAAAGAAATGCCGGTGGTGATGGGGTTCAGGTCAATTGATCCACACACACGTGAAAAGATTCAAGACATCAGTAATATTGCCATCCCATATTTGGTTCCATTTCTGGATCTTTGCGTTCGGTATGAAGATGATTATTGGCTGGATGAGATACTTCGTCTGACGCAAGAGCGCAGGCTGCTGCTATATACGTCTAGAACGAAGCCGGAGTCACCAGATACCGAAGCTCCAATGCCTGAAGAGTTTCAGTTTATTTTGAAGCGCCGGGCGGAAGATGCCGTGATCATCGAACAGTACCTGAAGGAGCACGAGGTAAAGTTTGGTGAAAAGGAATGATGTACGCTCTTCGCTCTAGCTCGTTTAGCACTGAAGAAGGAATTTCTTGAGCACGACTGGCGAACCCGTGCATTGCACCGTTCGCACCAACACACATCGAAGCATGAGAAGCACGGAGAGACTACAGCAGGCTGAAGCTCGCTACCGCGCTGCAACTGAAAGCGGCGGTCGGTACGAAGCTAGGGAGAACGGCCCGGTTATGCGTGCGGTAACAGCCGAGATCAGACTCACCGACCAGAAGCGTGGCGGTGGCGAAACGGCTAGCGCCTCGGGTCAGGTCAACCATGGCCGTCTGGCCAGCGGTTATTTTTTCATTACAGGTCGGTACCACCACGGCCTGAGTCTGCACCTCCCGACTGTAGAATCGGCTAAGATTCCACACAAGAATAGCCCCCGCGCGCGCCGCAGATTTTCATGATCTGCACTGCGTACATGGGGGTTAGTTTTTGTGCTCTCAAGCAGCTATTCTCCTGTCAGAATTTATCCGCCGATGACTAGATCCGCTGCCTCGCCTGCGCGGATCAACCCTGAATTGCTCTGTCGATTAGTCCAAGCACTCTCAAATCTGTGCGATGCGCTAGGCCCCTTGTAAACCACTTTTTTTCACTGTTAACCAACGTGGTTTACAGTGAAAAAAAGTGGTTTACATCGACGTCATGCTCCATGGGCTTACCGCCTTAACAGATCTCCCAGGACCTCCCTGGCAAGCTCTACCCTCGCCATATTTCGGACCGCCCGATCGGCCGGCGTATTGTAAGGGATCCATCATCCCCACATTCCAACCGTCCACCTGATTCCCGATGCTGTGCTCCCGATTTCTTTCTGGAGCCAGCCCACCATGATGCGCCCCGACAGCAAAGTCGAAAAAGTCTACCTCTACCCCAAGCCCGTGGACTTTCGAAAGTCCATCGACGGCCTCACTGCCCTGGTCGAACTGGACATCAAGGTCGCCGTGTTCGACCCGGTACTTTTCGTCTTCCTCAATAAAGCCCGTAACCGCATCAAGGTGTTGTATTGGGAGCGCAACGGCTTCTGCCTTTGGCTCAAGCGCCTCGAAGCCGAGCGTTTCAAAACTTCACCCGACGCGACCGACGAAGCTATCGTACTGACCGTCCAGGAGCTGAATTGGCTACTCGACGGTTTCGATCTCTGGCGCAACCGTCCGCATCAGGTTTTGACTCCTCGTTTCGTCGCCTGAGCGGGTATAATCCGGGCCATGATTTCAGTGCCCGATAACCTTCCTGACGACCCTGTCGCGCTCAAACTACTGCTTGCGCAGTTGTTGGCCGAGCGCACGGTCGACAAAGGTCAGATCGTCGACCTTAAGGAACAGGTCAAGCTGCTGCGTGACCGATTATTCAATCGCAAGTCCGAGCAAACCGTCGAGTCCAACACGCCCCAACTGGCGTTGTTCAATGAACCCGAAAGTCAGTGGGTACCTACCGCTGATGATGCCGACGAAGAAGTTGTTGCGCCAAGCAAGCAGCGCGGCAAACGCAAGCCACTGTCGGCTGACCTGCCACGCATTGAAGTCATTCATGACTTGCCCGAGCACGAACTGACTTGCGCCTGTGGTTGCCGCAAACACGTGATTGGCGAGCAAACCAGCGAACAGCTCGACATCGTGCCGATGCAGATCCGTGTGCTCAAACACGTACGCAAAGTCTATGGCTGCCGTGGCTGCGAAACCGCGCCGGTCACCGCTGACAAGCCGGCCCAATTGATTGAAAAGAGCATGGCCAGCCCCAGCGTGCTGGCGATGTTGCTGACCACCAAGTACGTCGATGGCCTGCCGCTGCACCGCTTCGAGACGGTGCTGAACCGACATGGTATCGAGATCCCCCGGCAAACCCTGGCCCGCTGGGTCATCCAGTGCAGCGAACACTTTCAGCCACTGCTGAACCTGATGCGTGACCGCCTGCTGGAAAGCCCGGTGATCCATTGCGATGAAACTCGCGTGCAGGTGCTCAAAGAGCCGGATCGTGATCCGACCAGTCAATCCTGGATGTGGGTGCAGGCCAGTGGCCCGCCTGATCGACAAGTCGTGCTGTTCGATTACACCACCAGCCGCGCGCAGGAGGTGCCGCTGCGCCTGCTGGAGGGCTATCGCGGTTACGTGATGACCGATGATTACGCCGGTTACAACGCGTTGGCGCTACAGCCGGGCGTTGAACGACTGGCGTGCATGGCGCATGTCCGGCGTAAATTCGTCGAAGCGCAGAAGGTGCAGCCTAAGGGCAAGACCGGTCGCGCCGATGTTGCGCTGACGATGATCAACAAACTGTATGGCATCGAACGCGACCTCAAGGATGCCAGCGATGAACAGCGATTCCTCGGTCGTCAGGAACGAAGCCTGCCGATCCTTGAGCAGTTGAAAAGTTGGCTCGACAAGACGCACTCACAGGTGACACCGCAAAGCGTACTGGGCAAGGCGGTGCTTTACCTGGCAAACAACTGGAACCGCTTGGAGCGGTATGTCGAGGCGGGCCACCTGCCGATCGACAACAACCTGGCAGAGCGGGCCATAAAGCCGTTTGTGATCGGGCGCAAAGCTTGGCTGTTCAGTGACACGCCCAAGGGAGCCACGGCTAGCGCGCAGATCTACAGCTTGGTCGAAACCGCCAAGGTCAACGGCCAAGAGCCCTATACGTGGCTGCGCCACGTCCTGGAGCGACTGCCGCACGCCTCATCGGTAGCAGACTACGAAGCGCTGCTGCCATGGAACTGTTCGCCAGAGATGCCACGGTAGCCTTGGCTTCCACCTTGTGGAAGGTGGGGTTCATGGATCGGTTACGGCGTATTGATGAGGCGCTCGAATCCATCCGGGTCGAACTGGATTTCTTGCCGATAGATTTCGACTGGGCCACTCCGTCGCTTTTGCGACAGCACTAATCTCATGCTCTCGCTCAAGCCTGATGTCTCACTGCCCCGGATGATTCGGTGCTTGATAAAGCTCATCTCAAGGTCGAGATAGCCGCCCCTGGCCCCTGCAGATGCGCATGGGAACAATCGCCCGTCCTCGTTGATCGCCGCCTCTGGCACATGGGTCTTGATAGCGTTGGCCAGTTCAAGATTCTTGCTCACCCTCTGGGCAAAAAGGGGAGTCGCGTCCGACATGTAGGCAAAAATCCAGGGAACATTGCGTAATGTCGCGCCAGTGTAGAGATACCCCTGTTCAGCCTTATAACGCTCCAGCATGCCGCCCAAAGCCTTCTTGGAAAGCACCACTTGGGTTTGCTTCTCTAGGATGTAAACGACGCGGTCAAATTGCTCAATCAAGAGGTGGACAATTTTCCGCGGAACCCCATCAAACCTTGCTTTACGGTCCGTTTTCTCGTGCTGGCGTGGATTGAAATAAGGGCAGTTGTCACGGGCCTCGGTATCAATCGGACCAATCCCATGGATACCGGACGTAGTGTGCCTCCCAAACGGATTCTTAACGTTGGGCGGTAACTGGTATAGCCCCATCAGCTGAATTGGATTGTCGCACCGAGGGCAAACCGCGAATTGCGCGAGCTTGTCGCCACTCCCTGGTTGATACCAAGGCGCCCTTCGGAGGGTATCTAACTCGAATGCATCCTTGTCGATGGGTTTACCGCCCGTGTCTTGGGCGTGGAGCTTGTACTCGTTCATTGCCGTTGGGCCTCTCTAAATCAAGCCTCCCAGATGGTACTTACCCCTGGCTCGCGTGGACAGTCCGCCGACAGCAAGCTCAGCCTGAATGGTCCTGTGGTGACGATACCGGGTAGAGGACATGATCAGCCTCTAATCGCGACGAATTCGTTAGCGGCCGCAACCTTTGCTTTGCTCGCCTTGGTAGGCTTTCCAGCTAGCCTCTCAGGGTTAAACGCTGGCCATCTATCGCCAAGCCCTCGGACCAAATAACGATTGGTCCGATCCTGTTCCGTGTTCCCAGGTTCGTAGTAATCAGCTTGTTTGTACGAAATCAGCTCCAAGTGATACAGGCGATTCAACGAGCCTGGGATCTGATGCATAGGCACGCCAGCCAACCTTGAGATGGTTGAGTAGTTGATGGTGGCGATGTTGAAATTGTCTTTGCTTCTGAACGCACAGATGACCAGGAAAACCTTCAACGCATACAGGCTCAGCGCGCTGAACTCGAACTGGTGCAGCACCAGTAGCTGAGTCTTGCTTCCATCGTAAAGCCTAGATTTGGGCAGCTTCCCATGAAAGCGCTCCTCCCAGCCTGCCATCTGCAAAATCGTCCCTTCGCGTAGAGGCTTGTCATATTTCTCAAGCAGCCCCGCTTCTACCAGGCGTTTGAGTGATCGAGCAACGATCGGCCTCGACAACCCGGATAGAGCAATCAATTTTGGGTATGTCGTTTTCACCTGCCCCGTGTAGTAGTCCGCAATCATGCACAAGCTGATGAAGAGCCTGAGGGCGCCAAGGCTCTTGTTTTGCTCCAGCTGACAGCGTTCACCATCTCCCAACCGGCTATCGAAGACGGCGACACCACCGCTTTGAATCCACTTGATGGGGAGCCGAGCAAAGTCAGCCTTGACTTGAGTCCTCATATATCAGCTCCGTTTCCATACGACGGCGACGACTGCCACCGAAAGGGTGATCACTGCACAAAGTGCCAAGTTAAGGGGATCCGCTGTGAGTGCGGCCGAAAAAATGGTGCTGAATGAATCCATGATGGTGGGCTCCGAAACCAGTTCAGAATCCATTTCACATCCTTCCCCCAACAGCATCTAGATGATCCATTATTGAAAAATCTCAAGCAAGGCCTTGTGATTCAAGGCCTTGAGCGATTTCTTATTAGTTAATTTCAGCATGCCTTACCTGCAAAAAACCGCCTTCAAAAGCGCTAAAATGAATCAAAATCGTCGAATTGAAAGGTGCTGTATGGTTGGTTTCATTGAGCAAGATCTGGGGGAGAGGCTTAGAGCTCCCAAAGCGGTTCCTTACGTCAGGCGAATAGCTGGCGGCTACTTTGTCTTGGAGATTTCAACACCTGACGGGGTGCATATCCTGCAGCGGCAACGAGGCGGTGATCGGGTCTTCAAGACTTTTGAAACGCTCCTTGGCCTACTCGCCACGCAAGGCGTCATAGAGTTCGCCATTGTGCTGGACGACGCAAAAGTCATTCCAGGAGGGCCACCGCCCCCCTGGCTGGCACGTTCCCAGCATGATCAGACGTCTCACGCATCTTGGCGGCATGATTTCGATATACCTTTTTGAGCTCTCTGCTTATTAGGCTGCGTAGAAAAGGTGTTTCAGTGCAGACAGCAGTGGAGCGTGAAAAATCATAACCTCGGGGCTCGGTCCGAAAAGCACAGCGAAAAAGGACGCACGGTTTTGGGTCGCGGCGACATCTTCGTTGTGCTTTGATGCCTAAGTGCTATGTCGCATGACTCCCGATGCAGGACCGAGACAATGGATGCAAAGGCAAGACTGGCTGTAAGCGCTGTGGGGATTTCACTCCTGATTGGATCAGTGCTGTGCGCCCACTCCACTATCAGCTTGATTCTTTTCGCTTGGGACATGACTGGTGAGCTTGGCTTCCGAGAAGTCTTTGGCTACCTGGTCGCCACTACTGTAGCGAGCGGCTTGTCATTTCTGACAATTCTCACGTTCATCGTAGTCGGCGCTTTGATAGCAGTAGCACCATGGGTTGAGCTCGATACCGGCGACGCATGCGCGGTCGCCAAGAATCAATATCCAGAGGCGTCAGCAAAGAAAATTTAGACCATCCTGCTCACCCAGGTACTGGGTCAATAGCTGTAACGCCCCCTTTCGGGGGCTTACAGTAACCGTCCGGCCAACTCACCTTCCTGACCCCGACGCCAAAGGCGATGGTGTCCACCTAATTTAAGTGGACACCATTTCTAGCCTTTTAAGCGGGTCTTTCCATGCAGTCACAACGCCGTTCCTATTCAAAATCCTTCAAGGCCCAAGTTGTCCAAGAGTGCGCCCAGCCCGGCGCATCGATTGCCAGCGTCGCGCAGAAGCACAGCCTTAACGCGAACCTCGTACATAAATGGATTAGGGTACTCACGAACAAAACTATGGCGCTGCAACCTGCTTTCATTCCAGTGCCCTTGCCGCTAGCCGGAGGACATTCGCAGGCAGCTTCATCAAGTATCTGCATTGAAATCCAGCACCCGCGTGGCACCGTCAAAGTGAACTGGCCGACCGAAAGCGCTGTCGCCTGTGCCACCTTTCTGCGAGACCTGTTGGAATGATTCGGATCGATGCCATCTGGCTTGCCACCGAGCCTATGGACATGCGCGCCGGTACCGAGACCGCGCTGGCCAGGGTGATCGCGGTGTTCGGTGTGGCGAAGCCGCACTGCGCATACCTCTTCGCTAATCGCCGTGCCAACCGAATGAAAGTCTTGGTGCATGACGGTGTGGGCATTTGGCTGGCAGCGCGACGATTGAACCAAGGCAAGTTTCATTGGCCCGGCATCCGTCACGGATCGGAAGTCGAACTCGATAACGAGCAACTTCAAGCCTTGGTACTGGGTTTGCCGTGGCAGCGGGTCGGCGCAGGCAGCGCGATCACAGTGCTTTAGCCCCTGCCATTAGCCCATCGGTTTATCGCTGTTGACGACCTGCTCTGACACAATCAGCGGCATGACTTCCTCGCCCAATCTCGACCAGATGACACCGGAACAGCTGCGCGGCTTGGCCGAACAGGCTATGCAGTTGCTGTCCCAGGTCGACTCCATGAGCCAGAAAATCCAACGCCTCGAAACGGTCAACGAGCAACTGGCTCATGAAATCGCCATCCTCAAGCGACACAAGTTCGCCAAGCGCAGCGAGCAACTGAGCCCCGACCAAGGCAGTCTGCTTGATGATCTGCTCGATACCGATATCGCAGCTATCGAAGCCGAGCTGAAGGCAGCCAATCCGCCGGCCGCACCGGCCGAGCCACGTCATAAGCCCAAGCGTGCACCACTGCCGCCGCAGTTTCCGCGAACCGTGATCCGTCACGAACCAGAGAATACTCAGTGCGTGTGCGGCTGCCAGCTTCAGCGAATCGGCGAAGACGTCAGCGAGAAGCTCGATTACACTCCGGGCGTGTTCACAGTTGAGCGGCATGTGCGTGGAAAATGGACGTGCCGTCAGTGTGAAACACTGATCCAGGCGCCTGTACCGGCCCAAGTGATCGACAAGGGCATCCCGACCGCAGGCCTTTTGGCCCACGTGATGGTGGCGAAGTTCGCCGACCATTTACCGCTGTACCGGCAGGAGAAGATTTTTGGTCGGGCCGGACTGCCCATCGCCCGTTCGACACTGGCGCAATGGATCGGACAGACCGGTGTGCAGCTCCAGCCTCTGGTCGATGCGCTGCGTGAGCATGTGTTGGCCCAGGGCGTGATCCACGCCGATGAGACCCCGGTTCAGATGCTCGCACCAGGCGAAAAGAAAACCCACCGCGCTTACGTGTGGGCCTATAGCACCACGCCTTTCTCGGCCCTAAAGGCCGTGGTCTACGACTTCAGCCCCAGCCGTGCCGGCGAACATGCGCGTAACTTCCTGGGCACGTGGAACGGTAAGCTGGTCTGCGATGACTTCGCCGGCTACAAGGCCAGCTTCGAGCTGGGCATCACCGAAATCGGCTGCATGGCCCATGCACGCCGCAAATTCTTCGACCTGCATGCAGCCAATAAAAGCCAGTTGGCGGAGCAGGCGCTTCACTCGATTGGCGGGTTGTATGAAGTCGAGCGACACGCCAAGGAAATGAGCGACGAAGCCCGCTGGCGATTACGTCAGGAAACAGCGGTGCCCATCGCTGAAAAACTGCATGAGTGGATGTTGGCCCAACGCGAACTTGTGCCCGAGGGTTCGGCCACGGCCAAGGCCCTGGATTACAGCCTTAAACGCTGGGTAGCGCTGACGCGCTACCTGGAAGATGGTGCTGTGCCCATCGACAATAACCAGATCGAGAATTTGATCCGGCCGTGGGCGCTTGGGCGCTCGAACTGGTTATTTGCCGGGTCGCTGCGCAGTGGAAAAAGGGCGGCGGCAATCATGAGCCTGATCCAGTCGGCGCGTATGAATGGGCACGATCCGTATGCCTATCTCAAGGATGTACTGATGCGGCTTCCGACACAGCGGGCGAGCGAAATCACGCAATTACTCCCGCAGCATTGGATGCTTGCCTGAGGCAGGCTAAGTGGACTTCGCCAAATAGTCAGCTCAAAGGCTGATTGGCATCAACAATTCGGAAGCGACTTTTCTCAGCATGTAGGTTTCGCGCAGAATTGACTGCCCCATCGAAGACTCGTGACGCTGCATGACGGCTTCATTGTGTGCGATGGCTTCATGCAGGTTGATCCAGACAGGCCGCATACCATTAGCGATTTCGTGGCTTTCCATTCTCACCGGCTCTAGCTGGGGCGCTACTTCGCATTGATAAAAATGCGAGGTCATGTGCATCAGATCGTACTGTGGCTTTTGGTAGGGCCGGTACTCCTCGATGTAACCGTAGTGCTGGAGCACCTGTATTTCACGAGCACCAGTCTCTTCCTCAAGCTCACGCTTCAGGCCTGCGACAATGTCCTCGTCACCATCAAGGCCGCCTCCAGGAAAGCTGAAATCGTTATAGCGCTCGGTGAACAGCAACAGGATCTGTTCACCCCGCATCACGATGCCGCGAGCTGCATGTCGACGGAATACTCTGCCCTGCTTGGATTTCAGCTCGGGGTGAACAATTTCAGTTATGAGTTGCATGTGGTCTCGTAGCGGCAAGATCAGTTAGTCATCGTCCAGGGTGGCCACGGTATTTCCTCAGTTCTGGAAATACTGTGGCCAGTGGAACTGGCTCAGCGAAGCAGCAATAAGGGTACAGTGGATGTACGCAGCATCGTCGTGGTCGTGCTGCCTATCAGAAACTGCCTGATGCGTGAGTGCCCGTACGCCCCCATGACCAAGAGGTCAATGCCGTGCTCTGCCTGATACGCATGCAGTGTGGACTCTACTTCGCCTGGGCGGATCTCGGAATGCACCAGCGAGCCGGAAGACGCAAGCGTGGTTCGTGCCTTCTCCAGCGCGTTCTGGTTGTCTTCAGAATCCGTTCCAACCATGACGATATGAATTGGCAGGCCTTCGCACAGCGGGCTTGAAGCAAGCATCTGTAAGGTCTTGTGGCCTGTTGCGCTGCCGTCAAATGCCACCATGACCGTTTCAGGTTTCCTGAAATGGCTGGTTGTAATCAGGGTGGGGCGGTGGATAGTTCGGACTATCGCTTCAATCTGGCTGCCAAGACTTTGGGCACTGCGCGTGCTGTCCTCACCGACTCTTCCAATCACCAGTAACCGAATATCGTCTTGGAGATCGCTCAGGCTCTCGACGAGATGGCCATGGCGCTGCTTCATATCAGGTGACATGGCGCCAGAGTGAACTGTTCGCTCGCGAGCTTTTTCAAGCATGTGCTGCCCATGCTCCAACGCCAGTTTTGCCCGCTGCGCATCCAGCATGGCCAACTCTTCCAGCAGATGTTCTCTGCTACCGAGACCGATATTGCCGCTGAGGTCAGCGGATGCAGGATATTTCTCCTTATCCAGCACATGAAGCAAGGTCAGGGGAGCGCTGAGTCGTTGCGAGGCCCATGCTGCGTAATCGCAGACCGCCAATGAGGATTGTGAGTTATCAATGCATGCCATTACGCGGGTCATTGTCGTTCTCCTTAGTGGCTCATGAGCTTGTCGATGGCACCGGGTTTGTCATGCACGCCGAAGCGGTCAACGATTGTCGCGCTGGCTTCATTGAGACCGAGCACTTCAACCTCAGCGCCTTCGCGTCGGAACTTGATCACGACCTTATCCAGCGCTGCGACGGCGGTGATATCCCAGAAATGCGCCTGTGTGAGATCGATGGTGACCTTGTTGAGCGCCTCCTTGAAGTCAAAAACCTCAGTGAACTTGTCCGCAGAGCTAAAGAACACCTGGCCCACGACGCGGTAAGTCCGATGCGATTTCGTCTCTTCAAGAGTGCTCTTGATATCCAGGTAGTGCCCGACCTTGTTTGCGAAGAACAGGGAGGCCAGCAGCACACCTACCAGTACGCCGTAAGCCAGATTGTGAGTGGCCACGACGACCACGACGGTCGCCACCATGACGAGGTTGGTCGACAGCGGATGCTCTTTCAGATTACGCAAGGAATCCCAGCTAAAGGTGCCGATGGACACCATGATCATCACAGCCACGAGTGCCGCCATAGGGATTTTGGAGAGCCATTCGCCAAGAAATACCACCATCAGCAGCAGGAAAACGCCGGCACACAATGTCGAGAGACGGGTGCGGCCACCAGATTTCACGTTGATGATCGACTGGCCGATCATGGCGCAACCTGCCATGCCGCCAAGCATGCCGGCAGCGATGTTGGCCACACCCTGGCCTTTGCACTCGCGGTTTTTGTTGCTGGTGGTGTCGGTAAGGTCGTCGACGATGGTCGCGGTCATCATTGATTCGAGTAGACCCACTACTGCCAACGCAGCCGAGTACGGGAAAATGATGCGCAGGGTTTCAAAATTCAGCGGAACTTCAGGCCAGAGGAAGATCGGGAGCGTATCAGGCAGTTGGCCCATGTCACCGACGGTGCGGATATCCAAACCGAGGTAAATGGCGATGGCAGTCAGCGTCAGAATGCACACCAATGGAGAGGGAATCACCTTGCCGATTTTCGGTACATACGGGAACAGGTAGATGATTCCCAGGCCCGCAGCGGTCATGGCATAGACATGCCAGGTGACATTGGTCAGCTCAGGCAATTGCGCCATAAAAATCAGAATCGCTAATGCGTTTACGAAGCCGGTGACTACCGAGCGTGAAACAAAGCGCATCAACGAGCCGAGCTTCAGGTAGCCGGCAAGGATTTGAAGTACGCCACATAGTAGCGTCGCGGCCAGCAGGTACTGGAGTCCATGCTCTTTTACCAGCGTAACCATCAGCAGTGCCATGGCGCCTGTCGCCGCCGAGATCATTCCGGGGCGCCCGCCGACAAAGGCGATGACAGCACAGATACAGAAGGAGGCGTAGAGACCGACTTTGGGATCTACCCCGGCGATGATGGAAAAGGCGATGGCTTCCGGGATCAGCGCGAGTGCGACCACCAGCCCCGCGAGCACGTCGGCACGGACGTTGGAAAACCACGTTTGTCTAAGTTTTTGCAGCATATAAATATCCAAGGCAAAGCATCGCGCACGCCAAGGGAGTGGCGAGCGAATCGATACAAATTCAAATTTTGAGGATTTTTTGCTGTGTGCTTAAGGTGTAAAACCAGGCGTACAGCAGTGAGCACCCGCGAGCGAGGCTAGCGGAAGCAGGTTGTTGCGAGGGGGCGTAGCGCTAAGGCGGCGTAGGCTGCCAGTAGATCGTTTGGAGTACAGTCATGCTGATGTTCCTGTAGCTCAAGGGGTATGCGGAGCCGAAGTATACAATGAAGCCATCGTCGATTGCGACCCGCTGGCAGGCTCTGCATGACCTACGTCAGATACAGGCTTATTCAATGGGTATACCTGCGGGCAAGGCTTTGTTTTCCACCCGTTCTTGTCCGAGCTGGTCTGTGTGCTGAGGGGTGAGTTGGCCAGACGGTTACGGCTTACAGTTCAGTCTCGCATACGAATATTTATGTGGCAGAAGCCAGCGCCTTCCGCCCTCGATTTCAATCGAAAATTGGTCCGAGCCGCTTGCGATTTAACTCGCTCATAAACAATCCATAGATGTGGTCGTATTCCTTGGCCTTCGTTTCGATCGCAGTAACCTTGTGGAACCGGAAGGATTTAGCAACGACGACGAGCCTAGCCGATGGTCCAAATGGGTTGTGAGCAAGCGTTTCCCTCCCGACAGGACCGTCTGCTGGGTCAGGATTCTCCGGAGGCACATAGGAAAGTAGGCTGGATTCGGGGAAAAGAACCACGTTTGTCCCTACCTCGCCCGTTTGGACAGAGGGGAACACCAGTCCATCCACGTACTTACCAAAACGCAACCGGAGGTATTCGAAAACAACCTGCGTGGACAGATAGCTCAACTCGTCGTTTCGTGCTTTAGGGCGAGACATCTTCTTGACCAAAGAGCCAAGGAAAGCCTTCCGATGCAGCGAGTCGCGGTATCCCTCATCCAACATCGTAAGCTCTGGAGGCTCCACTCGATCCAGTACGGTGAGGTCCAACAGCTTCAGTTCGCTAATAGGGGTCAGGGCAGCGCTGACCACGTGGTCGCCAGTGATAGAGCGGATTTCGCTGAGGCAGGTTTCCCGCTCAAACGCGCAGTACAGTGCAGAAATTCCGTTCGGGGTCATACGCTGACTGCTAGCAAGGCTCTTAGGCGTGGGGCCAAATTCTCCGGCTGGATCACCAATAATTTTCTCTGCCTGCTCCTGGTCCCGGGCAAGACGTGCCCGGTAAAGGAACTGCCCCTCAGCAATGGTGCGAATCACTGCAGGTTTGAGCTCGCCGCTGTCGGTCACCAGCAGTGAAAAGACGGAGTCGAGAAACTCGCCAGCCCCCGTATTGAAATAGCGGTGTTTGTAGTGAACATCGTTCACGAACGCCTTCCAGCGCTCCTCGTAAAAATTCTGCTCCAATGTTCCGTCATCGCTATAGAAATGCGTTTCGTTGGCTTGATCATCAATGTTGAATTCACTCGGAACACCACCACACAGATCTTCAAAGTAGGGCTCTTCACCAAGATCAAACCACTCCGACAGAACGACACCGATATCTGAAACGTTGATGAAGTCCGATCCACAGTGGTACAGCAGGCCGAGCTCGTAGTCGGATAGGTCATCCTTGGTAGCGACGTTCTCTGCGACGCGTTCATACACGTAGTCGAACAACCGCTGTGACTCGATGACTTGCCCATGACGGCTGCAGTACCTGCAGTTGGCTTCAGCCCCGGACGAGTCAAACAGCTTTTTCAGTGGAGCCGGTTTTACACAATCAACACAAATCATAGGTGCTACCTGAGCCTTCTTTTCTAAGCCGTCTGCAGCTACAGCGGCGCTTTTTATCCGGTGGCAGATGCCGTGAATCTTGACCTTTGAACCGCTGGTAGAAGCACCTTTCCGCTCTGACGCTCCCTTCAAGGTCGAAAATGAAGGCGACGAACGGTCACTCCCTGTGCTGACTGTAGCCAGATGGCGATTTGCGTGGGCATCAGCCGAATCCACGCTCTCATCAGCAGACAGCATTAGCTCGAACCGCATTTCGCAGCCCACCAGTCGTTTGCCAGTGTGTAAACCTACCTGTAAACTGTCAATCAAAGTGTCAAGCTGAGTAATCGAGATGGGAACGAAATACGCAAACGCCCCGGTCTACTTCACCATCGGCCAGGTGCGTCACAACACCCTGCTGTCGCTGAAGTCCTACCTACCGGCGATCCAGGAGCGCATGCGAAAGGCTGGTTATCCTGATTTCAACAGCGCCCAGCAGATGCAGTTCTCTTTTGGCGCAGTTACTGGTGGTGATGACACGCAACCTTTCAAGCCGGGCGTTCAGCAGATCGAAAGCTATACGTTCTCCAATCTCGAAGGCACCCAGGGCTTTCTGCTGGAACCGAGTGCGCTATCGTTCCGCTGCACCGAATACGAGACCTTTCCGGAATTCTATGCCGAGCTGGAACGAGGCCTGAAGATCTTGGAGGAAGCGGTGGATGGCCTGGCTTATTTTGAGCGCTTAGGCCTGAGATACCTTGATGCGGTTGTACCTGCAGAAGGGGAAACCTTGCAGCAGTATCTTGCTCGTGAGGTGTGGGGTACTCCTGCCTCACTTGACCTGGGACAGGTATACCAGTTCGAAGGACAGCCGCTGACGTATAACCACTCGTTTGCCGAGTCGTCGGCCACCATTCCTAACATTGGGCAGGTAGTGTCGCGGGTGATTGTCCAGAACAGCGAGCTGCGCTTCCCACCAGATCTATTGCCCGCCCCGCTCAAGATCGGTCATCGCTTCAGCGAGCTCAATGGACAGCATGCAACCGTCGACGTCGACGCCAGTTTTTCTGAGCGCCGAAAATACGATTCGGCTGAAATTAGAGATAGGTTCCAACACCTTCACGACCTCGTTAAGTTGTTCTTTAACGCGACCGTGACGGACCACGCACGGACAGCATGGAGTTAACCTATGAACACGATGTATGCACCATCCCCAAGCCCGGGGCTGGCAGAGCGATCCTTCAATGTGGCGAGTCGGCATCTCGAAGCTGAACGCGAGAAAGCCAAGAGTTCAACAGGAAGCACTGCGTTAGCTTGGGGCTATGGACTGACCGTGGCCTTCGCGTTGTGCATTGGCACCTTGGCACCGCAACCTCAGCCTCGTGAGAGCCGTGAAAGCAGGGAATTCAGAACATCAATTCAAGGCAACGCCAAGCTTGAATCCGCAGTTGCTCCGAGGACAGCTGCAGAAGCGTTGTCTTATGTGCGCACCACTTTGAAACCAGCGGTGACTGAATTGGCATCGATCTTCGGAGTTTCGAGGCAGGCTATCTACAACTGGCAAGCCGGTGAGCACATCTCAGAGGGCAACGAAGCTCTGCTCTACGAACTGGCCGCGGCCGCCGATCGTATCGTGGCCCATCCGCTCGCAGGACAAGTGAGCGCCAAGCGGAAGCTCCCTGGCGGTAGATCTCTATTTGAAGCCGTTGCCGGCGGCATGTCAGGTGTAGAGGCTGCTGGAAAACTCATCGCCATGGCTGAAAAGGAAGGCGCACAGCGCGCAGCCATGGATTCGAGACTGAAGAACCGAAATCGGGCCGCCGTAGACCTCGCGTCGGTCGGCTCGCCGCATTTGAAAGACAGAGCATGAGGTAGCAGTTGATGGTGAGCTGGAGTCGATCTACCCCGTGGCGACAAGGATACATTGTCGATAGCCAAACACTCGCCCAGCTCGGCATCATCATCGACGGCGATGGCCAGGAAAAAGTCATCGCCGTTGTTGCTACACACGACTGTGACCTTGCACAGGAAGCTGCAGGCGAGCCGGAAGTGGAACTGATCTTAGGCAGAATCCTGGCTGAGAAGCTTGATGGCAATTACACACACTGTAAAACCGCCAGGCGGCTACACCTAGAGCTGACTGGAACAGATCAGCACCTCCTCTGTGAGTTCGATGCGAGCAAACGGGTTCGAGTCTCCAAGGAGCACCAGGAGCCGTCCAAAGCCTTTGTCTCCTATGAGCCGGCTCGTACCTTTCTGATGAACGGACAGGAACGAAGCATCTTCCAGCGCTGGCTGGCTGCAAGGTATCGCCGCTCTTCATTTCCAGATGAATTTGATCGCCGCCTGAGAGACACCAAGGTAGCTGAGCGCCTCGCCAAACTTTTCAAAGACTCCGGCAACCACATCCCGGCCGTATTCTTCGACGTTGATCAAGGTATGGAGAGGACCAGAGACGGATCAGATGATCTCTACGAGCTCTCGATCCTGGTTCTCTACAAGACTGACGAAGACCCTGAGATTGCTGAAGAGGCAGCTCAAGCTGCAGTAAAAGCTATCGAGGAGCTTTTCCAGAACCGGTGCAGAACCGGGGAAGACAAGAGTTGGAAGTGGATTGAGCTCATTGAAATCGATGTGATTTCAGATGAAGCGCTGACATACAGTCAATCGCTCAATCTGACACGCTGGCAGGCTGACTATGTGAGCCTGAGAAGCGACCCGGAACAGCCAATTCTTGACGATTGAGCCACATCTCCTGATTTTTTCGGCCAAGAGACTGAAAATCAAAGGAAAAAATAGGGGGAGGGGTTGACACCAGAATGATATGACGAGATACTTATAATTGCCGATAGTTATTTCTGTCGACAAAAAAGCCCACCAATGTTTGCAGCATTGGCAGGCTCTTTGAACCGTGCACTGGATGTTTTTGCAGAACTCCAAAGCACAATTAGAAAACAAACCCGGAGGTCAGGTTTCCACACTCGGAAAGAGATTCTACGTACATCTTTATCTCTTTACAACACCTGCTTGACTAGCGGCATTTGCAGATGCCGCAGGTATCTCCGGGTTCTCTCATTAGGAGATCCCGTATGACCATGATTTGCAGACCCTTCATTACCCTCCGCAACGGCAAACGCCTCTTTGCACACGAGGTTGGTAAAACCGCGTTCTGCTTTGAGGTAGATGAAGTTCGGAAGGCTAAGCCGCCTGAAGGGGCCGGTGAGCAAGGTACGCTCGACCTTGGGGATGATGACGTACCTTCCAAGCCTCACTGATGTAACAAGAAGCCCGGTAAGCGTCAGCTTACCGGGCTTTTTTTTGCGCATCGAATTCAGCGGCTGATCGTTCGAGCGTCAATGCATTTTTATGGAGAGCTTCACAGAGAGCTCCAGGTCTGTGCTTATCTCAGCGGCAGGCGCCACCGCAGAGGGCACGGCATGATCAGCAGCATTCGGTAGCGCTTGGTTTATCCACAGAAGCACGACACCGCTGAGAATACGTGCGAGGGTGCTCTTTGAAATTGTGACGAAGGCTTTGTGCATTTGGAGGTCCATTTCAGAAGTGGACACCCATTAAATAGCTCTCGAGGCCGTGCCACCACCACCCTGCGAAAATATGCTCAAGTCCCAGACTGGGACTTGAGGATTATCCACATAGATCCATCGACATCCTTTCCAGAGCCCGAGCTATTAGGCCTGGACGGACGCCTGTGTAGCATCTGCGTCACTACCGTGAGCGGTCCTCCACACAAGGTAGTCGGCCAATTTCTTGCTTCGCGACCATACGTATTGTCGGCAGGAAGCATTCACCATTGTCGGGCCGGCAACGGGCCTGAAACGGATGTCCCATAGATGCCTGAGTGAGTCTCTCGGGGACATCCCCAAGTAAGCAGCAATCTCGGGGCCAAGGATGTACCTCTGCCTGAACGTTTCAATCGCCTTCGGAGTAACTCGGTGCTGAGTGCAACGGCCAATTTTCGCAGGATTACTTTTAAGCAGCCCCAAGCGGACACACGCGTAGGCGACCTCCTCCTTGACCCCCAGTATCGCTGCTGCTTGGGAAACCGATAATCCGGAGAATTCAAAATCGCTTTCTCGGAAACGCTCCTGCATCCACAGTGCGAGATCAGTTGACCTCACTAACAACTGACCCAAGGCCGCTGACTCATCTTTATTGCTACGATAAGCCTGTAGGGCGCCGGATTTGATTGCCTGGAGCAATTCGACGAGACCTCCGCCTGCGGGCAGATAATGTTTGGCAGTGAAATTGATCGTTAGCAACCCCGATTCAGTTACCAGGTCGACATCACCCGGCATCAACTCATCAAGCGAATCTCTAGACACCAACCATGGGCTGCGACCCACCTGGTGCTCGCCAAAGAATTCGAGAAGGCCGCCCGAAAGGAGTTGGCGGACGCGCGTCATGCTGAGACCGAGGATCTTAGAAGCCCCACTCAACGTGACCGCCGCATGTCTGTGATAAGACACCTCTTGAAGCTGCCCAAGGTGGACCACCCTCAGTAACCGCGAACCTCTCTTTTCCTCTCGGTGATCAACGAGCCCGCGCTGGCAAAGAGTCACCAGTGCGGCTCTCGATAGCCCCATCGCTTTAGCCCCGGTTTGAAGGGGTACCCATAGATGGTTTTCGACCGTCTGGTGGCTGAGGTATCGATTTCGATTCGACAACGGTGCCGCCCATTCTTCCAGCAGATAAGACTCAAATTCGTCGCGGACGAAGCTGAAGCAAGGGGAACTCAAACTATGATGGATATCTCGATAGATGGGACCAAAAGCGCTTGTCACTTTCCACTCTCCGGAACTGGAGTGAGCATGCTTGAGGTCGCCGAGCAACTGCCTGAATGCGCTGGGCCAGTCCATGAGAATCCTGGCTGCTGCATCTGCCAACGTCCTTGAGACGCCTACCGAGGAAATTTCTGGAACCTTCAGTTGCATCAAGGTTTGAGCTCGCGTGCGCCGAACAGCTAAACGCGCCGCAAGCTCATGCAGATCGTTGAAGGGTAGTCCTGAAAGTCCGCCAGCATTCGGCAAGGGCGGTGAGTAGAACGCATTCTCCAGCGCCGAGGACAGCCACTGGCACGGTTCGCTAGCTAACCGTGTGTATTCCTCAGCGCCGGGGCTAGCAAGCGAAAACCCGCATGCTTTGCATCTGTTATCGAGCATCGAGTTATGACAGGTTTTCAAACTGCAATGTGGGCAGCAGTTTAAGAGTTCCGTTCGGTGGGAAGTACACGAGGTGACCAAAGTGATTTCCCAAGTTTCCTTCCAGTAGCCTCCCTCAGCCAGGCACTGCGCGCAGAACCTGACACTGCGCACTGACCAAATCTTAAAAGGCCTGGTTATGGGTGAGCGAAGCTCCACTGCCGCCTCATGCCAACTCCGCGGTGTACCACAATGGCGGATCCACTCCTTAACGTCACAGTCATCCGCCTGCTTGAAAGCCCTGAGCGCGTCGTTACTGGTGAGCCCGTTAGCCAGGGCGAGCCGTTGCAAGTAGCCTGAGAGGCTTTCGTCGTGATGAGGTCGAGGGTTAATTAGAAGACCAAACATTCCTACACATCCATGAAATCGAAGACATAAAGATCAGAGGAGTAGGGCCGGGCTACACCCAGCCCTCATCATGAGCACTAGTCCTCTTCAACTTTCGCGAACGGCTCGTTCATCCCAATCAGTGGCTGGAAATTGAAACTCCCACTGAAGGGGTTACGTTCCTCTGTGGCTCTGCTCCATACCTCATCCTCGAACGCCTCTGCGAGTACGGGTAGCTCAATTCCTGCTAAGCCACGACTTACGGCCAGCCAGACGGCTCGATCCACGATCTTGATGAGGTAATCAATCAAGCCATAGGAGGCTAGGTGAAAGCGTTTGATCATTGTTGGCTCAGTGAAACTCACCGCAGGAACAGGCAGTTCGCCCTGAATCGCCCCAAGAAGCATCACGAACTGGACTGAGGATTTGCCGGTCAAGGTGAAGCGGTCATAATCCACCGTGGCCGAAAACCTGCGGCGCAGTTGCTCGTTCGCTTTAAGTAAACGCTCAGTACGCTTCAGACCAAGCAAAACGAACGTGATGCTCGTATCGTTCATCAAGCTCTTGATCCAGTCTGCTGTCTCATAAGCACCATGTCGGTGATAGTCGACCAGGTGCTGTACCTCATCGAGCGCTACCACCTCCACACCGAGATTCTTCAAGAGCAGGACCACACGGGCAAATTTCACCTCGCCAGAATGTCCCCGCGCTGTTGCGAATGGATCCTTAAGCGCTGTAAGCATCGCTGCCGCGAGACTCTTCTTGGTGGGCGACGAAGGTATCTCTACAAACAAAACAGTCCGCTTTTCTGAATCAATGCTGCCGGCATCCTCTAATGACCGAATGTATTCCATGATCAGAGTGCTTTTGCCTACGCCACTAGGGCCCTGGATCAGTAAACCGTTACTCGTCCCGGCGCGCCGACTATCGGCGTGCACCTCGCTGAGACGGGTCAACGCTCGTACCGCCTGGGAGCTGTGGATAAACCTGTGTCGTAGCGAGAAGGTGAGCTTTGGCGACTCAGAGACATTCATGGTTTGTTACTCCCTGCAGGCGAACGGACCGAAACTTTGAAAGCAGCAGCGGGTGGTATGTGATCAATGGAATCGTCGGTCCATTCCATTTCGCCGAGTACTTTAGGGGGAGGCGCGATCTCGCTCTTGCGGCCTTCTTTATCAATTTTGGCTCGTGCAGCTTCGCGTCTCTGCCTGAGCTTCTGCGAAAGGCGAGCCTCTTCGACATCTTCCATGATTTCCTGATAACACCGGTGAGTTGCTTCGAAGCTGGGTTGCTCACCGTTTTTTTCCCGCAGCGCATTTTCTGCAGCCCTCCACAGCTCCCGGCTCTTGCCAACCATGCGCTCGTCTTTCGCTGGTACTTGAAAGAACAAGTTTCTGAAGCGATCGTGCACCCAAACGTGTCCGGCCTCGTCGCGATAACGAACGTTAACCTTCTCACCCTCTGCCAGACGCATGCGCAGTTCCGCGAGCTCCGTGGAGTGATAGAACAACTTTCCAACCTCGACTCCGTAATGGTGAACCTTCACCGAGCTGCGCTTGGCCAAGATGCATTCCAACGAATCTAGGTCGACGGGGAGAGAGATGACGTGATTCGCCTCGCTGGTCGCCCAGACCTTGGCAGGAGTCCGCATCGCTAGTCCCCGGTGCGGCGTTTGGTGATAACCATCCACGATCCATTTCACCAGCACCGCTTCCAGTTGGGGCAGAGTGAAGCAAGCATTCTTCTCGGAGTCGTAGTCACCACGTTGTTGAATATTCGAGAAGGTGGTTCCAGGTAGGTTATGAATCAGCCCCAGGTTCTGGGTACTGAAAAAACGTTCTACCGCACCTTTCTTCTGAGGAGCCCTGGAAGCGGGATACATAATCTCAATACCCAGTTCGTTGAACCCCATGATGAGATCACCAGCGTGAAATTCAGCTGCGTTGTCCGGAACGATCCGTGTCGGTAAGCCTCGGGCCCACCATTCATTCCGCACCTTAGGAAAGCGCGTGAGCAGCTCGGCTTTGGGACGAATAGCGCGCTCAATGACCCGAAGAACGGTCTCTGTGTTCGGCGCCGAGAGGTGAAGCAGATAGCCCATCACCATCCGGGAGAATCGATCCATGACAATCGTCAGGTAGGGGCGTCCGATACAGAGTCCCGTGGTTTCATCCACCAGCTGTACGTCTAGTTGAGTGTGATCAATCTCCCACCGCTCCAAGATCTCATGAACGCGCAGCATACCTATGGCCGTGCGGTGTTTTTGCTTAGCGGCGTGTTTCCCTAGCCTAGCTTCATCAACTAAGTACGGATCCAGAGCTGCGATATACCTACGGACAGTCATCGCAGATGGAATTCTGAGCTGATTGGAGGGCAATCGGGATAAGTTTTCCTCCTCTACTTTGGTTTTGAACAGAGCCGCGACCTTACTAACGCCAGGCAGCACGTCCTTGAGGTAGCTGTCGTTGATCACACCATCGAGTATCTCCTTGAGCTCTCCCTGGATCGCAGGAGTCCGCCCTTTTTTGGCATGCTGAGGGATAAGCTTTGTGACATTGTCTCCTATGTATTTGGAAGCCCAACGTCGGATCGTTGATATGGAAGGTGCACAGGCATCCCCAATTTTCTTGGCGATTCTCTTAATATCTACAATCATGTCTTCTTCACTCGGCAGCTTGTTTTTACCGCGCTCAGTTAACGCGTTCAGATACTCGCGTCGACGCAAGGCCTCACCCCTGTGCTTTTCCGGGAAGCATGAAATGTCTGGAGGGATGTTCCGGACATACGGAACCCTCCCGAGGTAAGGCTGATCAGCAGCGACCTCAATCTCACGCCTCTCATAGCCCTGATAAAACTCTTTCTCGGACAGCTTCGTGGGTTCGCCGAGCTCATCGAAAAAGAGCAACCTCCGGTCGATGAGCCTCTTCTCAAGGACCATCAGGACGCCACGCACAATGACGACCAATTTCACCTTAAGGGAAAAGGTCTGCATGACGGTGCCCTCCCTGAAGGAAAATCGGGGAGTCAGTGTCGAGGGGCTTATTGAGTTCGATACCCACAATGCCCAACCCAAGCAGACGCCAGCCCGGCCTCTCACCCACAGCTAACAAAAGATCGGAAACAGTCTTGGGGACCTGGTCATTGAGGACCGTCAGCACCTCCTCAAGCTTCTTACCCGAAAGCACTGGACCACGCCGATGAGACATCAATCGACGAAGGTTGCTAGCAAGGGGCTCTTCTTCAATCAGCTTGTCAGTGACTACCGAAAAGTTACGGCCGGTAGATATGAAATGGCGTTCAGCTGTTTCCAGCCGATCTCTGACTCTAGCTATGTTTAGGCGTTCTTCCGGCTTCACCTCAAACCACCAGTCCCGCCCATCTGAGAGGAAAACTCGTAGGTCGGGGTAGTATTTGAAATACCCCTGAGCTGAGGGAACACGCTCCTCACTGGGCTGAACGACGTAACTGATGACGGCAGGCGACAGCTCAAGAAGCCGAAAGAAAGCTCCCTCCAGCTGGGATTCCCAGGGCACAGGCTTTTGATTTTTCAGCGATGGAAAATACCCGCGGAAATGGTTAGACCGACGTGTGACTACCTTTCTCACCGTCATGAAGCACCTCCAAAAATCTCGAAACGAGCGCCGCCGCTGCACCAAAAAACTGAGGCGCAGGGCAGGCTAAGGGAGGCCTTTCGACAGGCAACACTGTGCCGTCGAGTGGCCTCGCTAAGGTCGAAAAGATGGGAGAGGATTGACAGGGGCTTCGAAAAAGCAGACATTGCGGTTTCTCACGTCGCAAGTCCGCTTCGCTAAGCGCGGTCAGAACCTCTCAGTTTTGGTCGCGTTTTTCTACATTTGGGCCTCCATTTTCTGCTGGAGTGGTCTGGATTTGATGACTAATCAGAATTTCCAGAGATCGCCTTGATCTCTTTCTTTCTAAGCAAGACGCTTGTCACCGCACCAGCAGTTTCAATTTGATCTTAGGTTTTTGCTTCAACTGTCTGATTGGCATAAACATCCAATCTGGAAGCTAGAAAATGCGGTCCTAGATCTTATTCCAACACTCCATTGAAATCTACAGTTAATCCAACTAGCCAATTTGGTGTTTCTTACAGTCGCCTGTTATCTGTATTAAATTAATACAAGCAGATTTAATTAATCTGCTTGTATTCCGGTGCATTATTAAAACCTTTCTGGATTCGCTACTTCCTTCCAGATTCATCCGCCGAGCCCTTCGGCCTGATTCTCCTTTCCACATCCGTACGCAGACGGCCAGCCTCAGACCAGCCGTTGGGGGCAGGGTGCCCGCAGGAATTGGAAGCAAAAAAAGCCCGCTAATGCGGGCTTGATGTTGACCGGCGGAGACCAAGATTTGGGCCCGGCCGGTCATCTATTTGTGAAAGCGTGCAGCTTTTCTGTGAACCTACATCATTTCTGTTTGGTGTCCTTTCGTCTGTGGCCTTGTGGCCTGGGCGTCGGATGATATCAATACTGGTTAATTATCTGTACGCGTTGTGTGTTACTTTTCATTCCGGCAAGCGAGCCATGTCCGGGAGATCCTTGGTGAGTTCAGAAAAAAACACCCGCAAGCGTGCGGTTTTCTGGGGCGTAGCGTTGCTCGCTCTGATCGGAGGACCGCTGGCCTACAACGGCCTGGGGTTGAGCAAGCTGAGAACTGGTTTTTCCTCTGCGACACCTGATGAAATTCAGGCGGTGGCCCGTGATTCGAGATGTGCGACTCGGCTCCTGGTGAATGCCAACCGAAGTGCGCAGGACATTCGGGTTAGAGATCTGGAGTGGGTGAAGGAGCGCTGCGCGCTAGTCGAGCGTCAGGCCGAAGCTTTCGAGGGGACTGCACCATGATTTCGTCAGGCCAGCAGCCCGCCAAACAACAAATTCGGCGCAACTACGTGGTTGGCGCCATCTGCATCGCAGCTTTTTCGGCGAGCTCATTCGCATACACGTTGCCCGGGCTTACCGCTAAGGCGGCATCGCTTGTGGTCGGGTACTGGGCGGCACTGCCGTTTGTGCACCTGGCCACAGGGCATGGGTTCGGATTCAAGAAGAAGCGGACAGGAGCCACAGGCTGCTCTGGCGTTGATGTCCAGCGGTGTGATGCTGGAAGTGCAGTTGAGCAGTTCTCCCAAGCGCAAATTGAGGTTGCACCAGGCGTTGATGCGGTTTCTGCCTCGCGCACTCCCTCCAGTCCAAGCAATTAGTGCAGGTTGAGTCGATATGAAAAGAAAATACAAGAACGGTAATTCTGGCTGGAAGACAAACTGGCTCGGCGTTTGTGAGCGCCCTCGGTTCTTCACCCTTGTCACGCTCAAAGCCCTGGTAATGTTTGTTGTCCTAACTGTTTTGAGTTTATTGCGCTCTGCAGTGGTTTTATTAGTTATTGCCTTGATTGTTTCAATGGTCGGCAAGATGTTTGCATCTACTGAGGCCTTTGATGTGCGAAGGCTTGCTGTCTTGGATGGGGCGCCAGACTATTTTACTCTGATAGTCTTGATTTTGGTTTGGCACGGGATGGTGTGCGATGTATTTGCAGCGCTGCGAAAATGGCGGCAAAAGCGAATTCGGAGCCGGAACGAAATTAAAATGAGCTGATACCTGCAGCTGTGGTTAAGGAATGAGATTATATGATATTCAGAACATGGAAAGATTTAGATTATCGGGTAAGAGATACTCTGGTCATTGCTCCAGCTTTGTTGTTGGCCCTGGGGGCAGTTACAGGGGGGGTCTTCTATTTTGCTCCAGAGACCGTTACTCGGCCTGCCGGGGAGGTTAAATCACTGCTGCTGCACCATTCTTCTTTCTCGACCATTACGACCTTGGAAACTACTGAGGGTTGGTACCAGCTTGAAGGGGCAGTGTCCGGAGCTAGGGGCGACATCGTGAGTATTCAGACAACTGCCGGTTATCAGAAAGCGTGCCTTAAGTCCAAGGACAGTAAAGCTTGCTACGATTTTCGTTGACGCAAGGGTGAACGTCTGTGGTGGCACATGAATAGGAGCTCCATAATGCCAGAACAAAATACAACCCAAAGTGATAAAGGCTCCTTTGTCGGCGAGTGGGGTGGGGTAATCTTGGTTGTTTTAATGGTCAGTGCGATTCTGATTCTCAGTGTGCTCGCTTCTAAGGCCGGTTACGACAAGCCGTTCTCAAATAAGTTTGTCGCGCCCCTCGATAAACGCCTTTGAGGGAGTATCCCAGAATTGTTATTTAGAGTAGTGCTGGCAGCCTTCAAATACGAAGGGCCCTTTGCCTCTCTCTCTGGGGTGTGGCGCCCTAGGATGCGAAATCGGTAGTGAGTCTTGTGTGGTATTCAGTCAGAATTCAGCGGCATTTGCCGGGTGAGGAAGCTCGGCCCCCTACGAGAGCAGTACCAGGAGCTGAGACACTTGAACACCCAGGAGCAACTGCGTTACTACGAGGCTGCGATCATCGCTGCACCGCGGCGTGTATTGGCTGGCGATGACGACTGGAAAAAGGACATCACACGTGACGCTGGGGTTTACGTGATATGGCAGGAGAAAATTCCAATCTACGTCGGCGAAACCTCGGCACTTCGCGCCAGGATGGGTGATCTCACAGTCTTTGAGCACCATACCTTTGCGCGCAGAACCTGCGATTTGTTCGGACTTGGCGCTAGGGACAGAAAGGGCCTGATCAGCGTATATTCAAGCAACTACGAACTGTCCTTCTGCGCGGTCCCGTTTGGGCGCAAGGAGGTCGAGGAATACTTGATTTTGCGCTGGCGCTCAAGCCTGTCGAACAAAGTCGCAGCACGGCTGCTGTCGGGCCACCAATACAACTGGGTTGTGCCTGCTGCACCAGTCTTCGATACCGGTGCCGGCAGTGCTTCGGACATCCAGGGGCTGCCGGGCAACCGGGCGAAGGAACCCGATGTCGTAGCGGTCGCAGAGCTTTAGATCCTCCCTTGTTCTGTATTTCAGTCGGTCTAGAATGTCTTCATGATTTCACTGAAAATATAGGATATTCAGTAGCTTACAGGTCGTGTCCTTGACCTTATATGCCGTTTGACATTCGGTAAATCTTTCAGGATTATAGTTACGTGTTACGGTCTTGCGATCGTAATCCGCGACTGCGCATCAGCTCAGGCGGAGTCTTGGCCCCATCTGGAGAGTTTGAATGTCGATCCCAAAACCGAGTGCCGAAACTTCCGGCCAGGCCGGCGATGATGCTGGCTTGGAGGCGGCGCTGCAGGAATTCCGCGATAAGATCCAGGCCGCTACTGGTCGATCAGTGCTCCCGCTTGAGTTGGCGGCATTCCGCGCCCAGGTCGCTACTTGCATCGCTCACCGGCAGCCGCGGCTCGTGCAGTTTGGCCTTTGCGACTTTCAAACCCGCACCGGGCGGGCAACGTTGATCCAAGTGACGTTCTGATCCGGCCGGCCACCCAGCGCGTGGTAGTTGCGTTCTAGGCCCCCAAACAACGAACATCGTGACCAAACCCCAGCTGTCAGCGCAGGTCAGGACCACCTATGGGTACTGATTGCAGCTGGCAGCCCGATCCACACCAGCATTTCGACGAGTAAGGCCTGAGGCTTGAACGACCATATCCATCTAGCGGCTGAATACGATCAGACCCCCAGTCGGGAGCTGCCGCATTCTGTTGAAGCCGAGCAGGCCATTCTAGGCGGATTGCTGAACGAGCCACGTGCCTGGGTGCGTGTCTCGGACCTGGTGGTCGAATCTGATTTCTTCCGCGCAGACCACAGGCTCATTTTCAAGGCTATTGCCAGGCTGCTTGAAGAGGGGCGGGCGCTTGATGTCGTCACGGCACAGGAGGCTTTGGAACGTGCAGGTGAGCTCTCGAATGCAGGTGGCTTGGCCTATCTGAAAGAGCTTTCCGATAACACCCCGTCCGTCGCCAACATCGCGTCCTTTGCTCGCGTAGTCAGCGAGCGCTCGCAGTTCCGGAAGATCATTGGTGTGTGCGAGGAGATCGAGCAGAGCGCCAACTCCCCAGCCGGCCGCTCCGTGGAAGATCTGGTGCATGATGCCGAAGCGAAAATGCTGTCTGTGGCCGGTCAACGGCCGAAGGAGGGCGGTCCGGTTGGCATCGAAACCCTGCTCAGAAAGGCCGTCGATAAGATCGAAACCGCCCATGAGTCAGGGCTTGCGTCCCTGGGCCTATCGACAGGTTTCGTCGACCTCGATAGCAAACTGAGCCTGTTGCGTCCTGCTGACCTGGTCATCGTGGCTGGCCGGCCATCCATGGGCAAAACCACTTTTGCCATGAACATTGTGGAAGAGGCCGTTCTGCGGTCGGATAAAGTGGTCGTGGTCTACTCCATGGAGATGCCAGGCGATGCACTGCTAACGCGCATGCTCTCCTCGATGGGTAGCATTGACCAGTCGCGAGTCCGATCCGGGAAGCTGTTGAATGAGGACTGGACCAAGCTGACCAAGGCTGCCAACGCGCTCAACAAAAACGATCGCTTCTTCATTGACGACACTCCGGCGCTGAGCCCATCGGAGATGCGTAGCCGCACGCGGAGACTTCGACGTGTGCACGGCGAGATAGGACTGATCATGGTGGACTACCTGCAGCTGATGCAGATCCCCGGATACGGCGGTCTCAACCGGACCAACGAGATTTCGGCCATCTCCAGGTCACTCAAGGCTTTGGCCAAGGAATTTGATTGCCCCGTGATTGCACTCTCGCAGCTCAATCGCTCGGTGGAACAGCGCAAGGACAAGCGCCCGGTGAACTCCGATCTGCGCGAGTCCGGCGCCATCGAGCAAGACGCTGATGTGATCATGTTCGTGTACCGGGATGAGGTGTACAACCCCGACTCCCGGTTTGCTGGCACCGCCGAGATCATAATCGGCAAGCAGCGAGAAGGACCCACCGGTTTCGTCCGGCTTGGCTTCGAGGGGCGATACACACGCTTTGTTAATTTGGAGCCGGGTACCCACGACTTCACCGATCAAGAAATGGGGGTTGAGAGAATTGACCCCAACCCGCGACTTGGCCGTATGCCTGTCCAGAAGCTCGTAGAAGGGGCTGCGAAGAAGGTTGAGGGCAAGGGCAGGGGGCGGCGCCGAAAGGGCGTAAGAAAGCCCCCGTGAAGCCTCCTGTTACCTCGCCACTCGATAGCGCCCCCAACTTACGGAGTCAGATGCCCACATGAACGACGATTACGCTCCAGAGCAGCTCGACCTACAGACATCCTCGCTGAAGGTGCCACCGCACTCGATCGAGGCAGAGCAGTCCGTGCTCGGTGGTCTCATGCTCGATAACAACGCCTGGGAGCGCGTGCTCGATCAGGTCTCCGACGGCGATTTCTACCGGCATGATCACCGGCTGATTTTCCGCGCCATCGCTAAGCTGGCGGACCTGAACGAACCTTTCGACATCGTGACGCTGCACGAGCGTCTGGACAAGGAAGGCCTAAGCAGCCAGGTCGGCGGGCTGGCCTATCTGGCGGAGCTGGCAAAGAACACCCCATCCGTTGCCAACATCAAGGCCTACGCTGCGATCATCCGGGAGCGGGCGACCCTGCGCCAGCTGATCAGTATTAGCACCGACATCGCGGACAGTGCCTTCAACCCAGAAGGCAGGAACGCTGCGGAGATCCTCGACGAGGCCGAACGGCAGATTTTCCAGATCGCTGAAGCCCGGCCGAAAACCGGCGGCCCGGTGGGTGTCAAAGACCTGCTGACCATGGCCATTGACCGCATCGACACGTTATTCAATTCCGACAGCGACATTACCGGTGTGTCGACGGGCTTCACTGACCTTGATGAGAAGACCAGCGGCCTCCAGCCGGCCGATCTGATCATCGTGGCCGGCCGGCCATCGATGGGCAAGACCACCTTTGCCATGAACCTGGTGGAGAACGCGGTGCTTCGGTCCGAGAAGGCGGTGCTGGTGTTCTCGCTCGAAATGCCAGGTGAGTCGCTGATCATGCGTATGCTGTCGTCGCTCGGCCGCATCGACCAGACCAAGGTGCGATCCGGCCAGCTGGATGATGATGACTGGCCGCGGCTAACATCAGCGGTGAATCTGCTAAACAACCGCAAACTGTTCATCGACGACACCGCCGGCATCAGCCCCTCGGAAATGCGGGCACGCACACGCCGCCTGGCCCGTGAGCACGGCGAGATTGGCATGATCATGGTCGACTACCTGCAGCTGATGCAAATCCCGGGCTCTGCCGGCGACAACCGGACCAATGAAATCTCCGAGATCTCTCGTTCCCTCAAGGCCCTGGCCAAGGAATTCAACTGCCCTGTCATCGCCCTGTCGCAGCTGAACCGCTCCCTGGAGCAGCGCCCGAACAAACGCCCGGTGAACTCCGACTTGCGTGAATCCGGTGCGATCGAGCAGGACGCTGACGTCATCATGTTCGTGTACCGGGATGAGGTTTATCACCCCGAGACCGAGCACAAGGGTGTGGCGGAGATCATCATCGGCAAGCAACGTAACGGCCCGATCGGCTTTGTGCGGCTGGCGTTCATCGGCAAGTACACTCGCTTCGAGAACTTGGCGCCGGGCATGTACAACTTCGACGATGATGAGTGATGACTCCCTGATCGGTTAGTGTCGGCCGCTATCTCCCAGGCCCCGCCCTATGGTCGCGATGATCGCAGTAAGTTGGCAGGGCGGCGGATCATCATGCCCCACTGCTTTCATGCTCAATGTTGAGCATCTCCTGGATACGAAGCCTACATCCTCCTGGAGATGCCACATGCACAACCTGAACGTATCTGAACTGACCTGGCCCCAACAGGTAGCTCTCGACGACTACGTCATCTACACGCAGCGCCTTTCTTGCCAAGCTGTCGCCGCTGAGCAGTGGTTGGAACGGAAGCGAAAAGACTTTATCGCGCACATCATGCACATCAACGAGCAGGCCAGTTACACCGCCTTCCTTGCCCGCCTGATCAAAGAAACTCCCTCGCCCGCCGCCCGCCGAGCTGAACTGGAATCACGCCAATGAAGCCTCGGCTGCAGGTCCTGGTCTTGATCAAAGGAAAACCCCGGCTGACTGATGTCCAGGGTCTTTTCCGCTTAGCCATCACCGCACGCAGCTCTGACGAGTACCCCTGTTGCGTGGTCAGCTTTCAGTAAACGCTTCACCCACCCCGGCCAAGGCTGGGGTTTTCTATTGTATGGCGATATCCTCTGGTTCCTCGGATTGGAGCTTGGGCTGGCAGTCCGCTAATTGCGCGAGGAGCGGCTATTGTGTGAAAACGCAACCCACTCCGTACGCGATGCGATTTCATCTGAGCCATCATCATTTACCAGTATTATGCGTACGTGTTACGATTCATTTGCGAGAATCTCGCACAACATTCTGCGCGCTTGCTGATACCGAGTGACTGATCAACTTGGCATCACGCAAATGCATAAGAAAAATGTTGAATCGCCAGCCCGCCAAGCGGGCTTTCACGGTAGGGGGCGGGGGTTTCGCGACCCCGACCATCACCGGAAAGGAACTGTGCCGATGAGTACCCTGTACGACTATTCCGAAGCGGACCTGGACACCGAAATCTCGGTGAAGCTGACCCTGCGCGACTTGCTAATTTTGAGCTGGGGGCATGAGAGCGTTTCCTTCGTGCCTGGGGAAGCGTCCGACAAAGAATTCAAAGCTGCTGAACTGAAGATCGACACTGCCCTTGACCAGCTTCGTGTACAGATCTCCCGGGCAGAGCAGCCAAAGCTCATGTTTGATGAGGGGCTGAGGGCGCAGCAACTCAGTGCTGATGCCATCCAAACCGTTTTGGAAACGAACACCAGGAACTGATCACGTAAATCGGCGACCTGCGAGAACTCGCAGCCTGTTTGGAAAGTCTGGAACAGCTAGGAAAACCGTATGCCTTGGTTACAAGCGAAGGACGTCACCACCGATCCAGTTGAAGGCGAAGTCAGCAGCGCTGTAGCAGCCTACAAAATGGCCTTGGTGATGACCCATCATCGAAATTGGACACATCGCTTCGCTTGCTGGGCACGGGATCAGAAAGCGCTTCAGCGTGAAGCAGTTTTAAAAGGCGCGAAGCTACGTGCTCAAGAAGTGCTTGGCAAGTCTCCAGCGCATCGCGCAGTGCTGGAGAAAATCGTCAAATCGCAGCCGAGTGATATTGCCGAAAAGGACAATCTGCTTTCGCTTTTGTCCAGCACCTTGGAAACATAGGAATTCGCACCAGGTACACAATATGCCCCGGCCCTCAAAAGCTGGGGCCGCGGACGTAGAAATAGGGCATTTCGGCCTATGGAACCAATCAGGGAAACGATATGGCAATTTTGAACGATGCATTACGGGAGCAAGTCGAGGCGCTGGGCTGGAAGGTGCCAAAGGGCGTGGAAATGCGTTTGCACGTTGTGCCTGTCGGGCAACTGCCGGGCCAGCGTGCATCGATCACCGTCATTGCCGAGAAAGGCGCTGTTCCTGATTTGAGTTTTCTCCAAGAACCGGGATTCTCGATCATGGCGAATGACGCGGCTGTGGCCGCTATCCAGTTCGCCCTGCACGATGACGATGGCATGCAGTTCCTGCGGCTTTGGAACCAGGGCGATTTCGATGTGATTCGCCGCGAGTGGCCCGAGGCTCCCGAGGAAGTTTTCATCGGTGCCGATCCGTTGCACAAACCGTCGAAGTAAGCAGGAAAACGCCATGAACCTACGAGTGATAAAGGGCGGCAAGCAGCCGGGGCAAGCTCCGGATACAGCCAAGCGCCGCAAGCAGTTGGGCCGTATTCGAGCCTGCTCGCGTTTCTTCTTTGAACGCCCTTCGATCGGCCCACGCATGGCACTTGCGTTGGCGGCTGGAATGGTATCTGGAGGCCTCACCATATGGGCCATAGGTTCCGGTTGGCCGTCAGCGTTGGTGACGTGTGCAACATTTGCAGCAGTGCTTTGCTACGGGCGTGCAGCAACAACGTGGGGAGCCAGGATGGATACCTATTTGGCTGAGTACGACCCTCTAGACAAAGAAGCTTACAGGCGGTTGCAGGCTGCTACCGAGGTGGAAGGATTATCCCCGTGGTCGCTGGATGAGTGGCTAAGCCGCGAATACGATGCCCTCGATATTGCTGATGGTATTCAACCCGCATCCGCTCGCCGGGGGCGGTTCCTGCGAAAAAAGGTTTAGAAAATCGCTCAGCTGCACCCCAAGCCCCGGGCTGATAAACCGGGGGTGAGGCCGTAAAGGCAGGTGTGATTTCCGCGCCCGCGTAACCGTAAAGGACCTGTATGAGTAGAGCAATGGATTCAAGCCGTCCAGTGACGAGAAATCGCGTTCTTTCGTTTTTCGGTGCGGCCGTGATCTGGTTCATCCTAATAGCGCTTGACAGCAGATCTGAGTACATCAGCGCTCTCCTATTCTATGTCTTGGCGTCATACATGGCCCGCAGCATTTCGGGAATCAGCCCCACAAGCGCTGTGTGTGACACTGACGCAGAAATTCGGGCCAAGCTAGATGCGAACAACCAGCGTAGCAAGCTGGGTTAAGTAGGAGCGTCGGCCTATGAATATGTTATGCCCAGGAAATGGAGGCGAATGAAGCGAAGTTACATTTTACTTTTGTTCGCGTGTTTCACCGAATTATCTATTTGCTTTCACGATGACCGCATTTGGGCAGAGGGAAATCCCCGGCGGCGGCAAAAACTGAGTGCAACACCTGACCTTTCCGGTACGGTGCTGCCCCTATGTCTTATACCGAACTCAGCGTTGAAGAGCGCGCCACCATTCAAATCGGTCGTACCCAAGGCTTCAGCCTGCGCAGGATTGCCTGCTTGATCAACCGATCCCCTTCGACCATCAGCCGTGAGCTGCGCCGTAACCGAGGTGCTTGCGGTGGCTACTCGGCCCGCCTGGCCCAGCAGCAAATGCAGGCCCGCCGCCAGGTTTGTCGACCGATGCGAAAACTGTTGCCGGGTAGCGAGCGCTTCGAACTGGTGACCCATATGCTGCGTGAGCGTTTGTCTCCCGAGCAGATTGCCGGCAAGCTGCGCAGCATGAACATACCCAACCTGCGAGATGCCTACGTCTGTCGCGAGACGATCTACAACGCGATCTATGCCCTGCCAGTGGGTGAGCTGCGTAAGGAGCTGATCATCTGTCTGCGCCAAGGCAAGACGACGCGCCGGCCGCGCTCTGGTGGCGTGGATCGGCGCGGCCAGATCCCCGAGATGGTCAGTATTCATGTGCGCCCGCCGGAGATTGAAGACAGGCTGATGCCGGGGCATTGGGAAGGCGACCTCATCAAGGGTAAGGCCAACGCCTCGTCCGTCGGTACGCTGGTGGAACGCACCAGTGGCTACCTGATGTTGGTGAAGATGAACGACGCGACGGCGACTTCGGCGCTGGAAGGCTTCAGCGCCGCGCTCAATAGCATGCCGCTGGAGATGCGCAAGAGCATGACTTACGACCAGGGCCGGGAGATGGCGCGACACGCCGAGATCACCCAAAGAACCGGCGTGGCGATCTACTTCTGCGACCCGCACAGCCCCTGGCAGCGCGGCAGCAACGAAAACATCAACGGCCTGATTCGCCAGTACTTGCCCAAGGGCACAGACCTGTCGGTACATAGCCAGGAGGAGCTGGACGCCATTGCGCTGCAACTGAACATGCGACCGCGCAAGCGCTTCGACTTCAAATGCCCCATCGAGGTGATGGGAGAGGTCATGCAAAATGCCATGGCAATGCGGCATGATGCTCCGGTTTCAATTCAATAACCGTGTTGCACTCAGCTCCTGCAACCGCCCCCTCTATATGTCGTGGCAACGGTTAGCTTCATGTCATTTATAACAGGCTTGGCCTTTTGGGGCGTCGAACACTCCCGTGGAGCGTAGTCCTGACTGTTCGAGCAAACGCACTAGTTGCATCTAAGCCCCGCCTTATCCGTGGGGCCGTAGCCGTAGGAGAGCGGCAACTTTGTCCGCTATCGAGCAGGAGAACGAGTCCATGACCGAGAAGACTTACCGCATTTTTCATAACTACGACCGGGGCGACCAGTCGGAGTACTTGGCTTCATCGATTGACCCAACACGGGCAGCGATCTACTGTCAGTTTCTGGCTGAGGACCAGCTGGACGAATCGGCTTCGGTACGGAACAGTGGTATTGCAAAAGCCTTGGTGCAATTTTACGGCTGTACTCCCGTCGAGAAGACGCTTTCAGCGATCGACATTGATCTGTATTTCGCGAGGGAAGGTCTGTGCGGCGACTACGAGCAGCTGATGGCCGACCAGTCGTTGAAACGTGAAGGCATCATTGATGTGATCCGACCTTATACGGACTGGGTCGATAAAAATCAAAAAAGCGTTGCGGTCGCTGCCGACATCAAAGACTTGCAAAGCTTGTCTCCAGCGACGGCAGAAGCAATCATCTCTAATTGTCGCGTACACGTCGAGCTTGTACCCAAGAATGAACAGCAGCTGGAAGCTGATCGACTCAAGCAGAATCGGGCGTAATTTCCACTCGGGGGTGTAAGATAGGCAGATTTCACCCTTGTTAAACCTATCAGTGAGGTAGCAGGATGCGAGCGTTAGAAGAGATCGTTACAGAGTTCTTTCAAAACTGGGACCAAAAACACATCAGCGAACCAGCTCTTGGAGGTTTGCGAGAGCTGGCGAAAGATGGTCGCTTTGATGAAATGACGGTCCTGCTGCAGGCCTGCGTTGAGCTGCACGGGCGCGGTGCCATGGCCTTTGTTTTGAAACATGTGCCAGGGGTCCTGCTCAATAATTACGTTTATCGGCAGGTCGAAGCGTCTGCTTCGATTGTTGACGACTATTGGCGCGACGAGGCTGTTGGCACCACAATCAGAGACGCTGCGCTTAATTCCGGTCAATTATCTGTGGTCGTTTCGAAGATCCTCAGTGACCTTCGAGAAATCGCCGGGACGACCTGCTGACCATAGAAACCCGCTGCTCCCGACCTTGGGCGGTCGTTGGCAGGGCAAGCAGTGTACAAAGGCGCATTTTTCTCGCCTCAACATTGGACCGCTACAGGAGGCATGCTATGACATTACCGCCGAAAGCAGATTCTTCGGAGCGCTCGCCAACAGCCGACGAGGCGGCGGGTATGGCATGGTGGAACTGCATGCCCGACGGCGAACGTAGCCAATGGCTTGCTGCTTCTGGTACCGGATCAGTGGCAGACGCTTGGGCGGCGCGAAAGGCTGCCCGGGCGCAGGAGTCCGCCGACGCAGCGGTCTACCACAACCATCTGTACTGGTTCGATGAGCTCGCCAGAAGGCGCGAGGCAGCTGACGCTGCGCCTGATAATGTGGACGCCACCGCAGCGCTGCAGAGTGTTGAAGAACTGCTGAGGTTGGAGGAGTCGGAGCGCCACATGCCGCTGCGTGCCTGGTACATCGGCGATGAGTACGTGGTCGTCGCTCGTTCGGTTGAGCAGGCGTTGGCCGTGGTCGAGGCCGAAGGGGGCGAGTTCCCAGGCGGGTGGGCCGATCCCCGGCTGGTGAAAGAACACATTCCCGACCCTGCGAGCTCGCGGCGCACAAGTTTTGAGGATGCGCCGGACGTCAAATTGACGTTCGCTGAAATGCTTCCGCGATTTCGGTTCCCCAGGGTTATTTGGGTGAACCCATTTGGCAACGAATGGACCTATCCCGAGGACGATGAATGAGCGGTACCGCACACGGAAAAAGCCACCAACCGCATCACAGGGTTGGGCGTGGCCGTCGAGACATTAAGGTGACGTATGAAGTTGGATCGCATCACAGGAAATACTGAGAACTTCGGGCATCACCTGCAAGGGTTCTGCACCAATCCGGCTTGTGAATCCGGTGCGCTTGGTCGGCAAGTAGCTGAGCAGCCACAAGGCTGCCATCAGCTGCCTGACGATGTGTACCTGTATGAGTGCTGCCTTTGTAGGCATCGCTTCGAGGTTCAAGAACAATCATCAGCGCGAGCAGAAGTAGCCCCTGTGATTTCACCTGGTCTTTCGAGCATTACCGTGCCATGTCCATGGTGTGGTCACCGCAACGAATACAAAGCAGAGTTGTGGCCGTTGGTGAATAGCGACGGCTTATTTGCTATTTCACCCATCACAGCCTTTGGGGTGTATTGCAACGAGTGCCATGCTGCCTACACGCTTCGTCCGAAAGCTGAATAGCTACGGGAAATGCCATGTTGAATGTCGTAACCGAACAGCGCCCAGGTGAGCCGGACGTACTTTCTGCAGTGAAGTACGAGGCTTTTGAAATCCGTTCTCTCGCCGGAGATGTGCTCAAAGCTTTTGCTGCACCTGCAGCGGGCTGGACGCACCAGCAGCTGATGACTGTTGCGTACGAGCATGAGCCAATCACCCGCGACGGCGCCGATGGCTACCTCGGTGGCGAGTGGATCGGCAGTAGCGAAATTTGACCAGAAAGTCGCTCCATTGCACCGGCATCCAGTAACGGACACCCCGTAATTTGACTAAGGAACGTTATGCTTGATTCACCTTTCTCTTGCAGCAATTCAATAGTTTGGTTCTGTGGAATTGCGATTTTTATTTTTGTTCTCCAGTTCGTTAGGCCGAAAGCTTGGGCAAAACCTTTCGCAATAGTGGGGCTTTGCCTGATGATGGTGGATTTTGCGGCGTTTGGGCAGATACCTTTGCGATATGCCTTCGCTGATAAACTCGAACACTGCCGGCCTTATGGTCTCTGAGGCGCGTTTCACGGAGCGAAAGCATGGCTACAGAAACGAATGCTAGCGAGCGGATCAGCCGGGCTGAAAAGCACGTCAATGAGCAGTTGAGCTACGGCGGAATTTTTCCTGACACCGGGCCTTTCGGCGGCACGCTTGAGTATCGCTATCTGGATGGGGATTTGGCAGACGAAATTGGCCAGATGCGGCGCCTTGCTGATGCGTTCAGCCAGCTCGCTGATGCACTGGAGTCGGACTCCAGGTTGAGTTCATAGAATTCCTTACTATCGGACTGGGGCTGACAAGTCTGTCTGCACCGTCAGCCCGCTCCGTCACGGTTTCTTGCAGTCGCGTGTCTTTCCGATCTAAGCACATCCATTCCTCTCCTTGCGGCCAAACTGCCAACCCTTTAGGCTCAGTACCCGCCCGCAGTCTGCGCGCTGCGAGCATGTGATCACCAAGAAAATAATCAGTTTTATGCTAGGGATTCTGGGGTATGAGGCGGCAAAAAGCAGATCCGCGCAATGCGCACATGGCTAGCTACGAGCAGTTTGCCTGGCAGGATGCACTGGCGTTGGCAACTTGGTTGAAGAGTGCCTTCGACCTGGTGCAGGTAAAAGAGGCCTTCGATGCCCTTTCAGTTGAGCAACTTCATGCGTTCGAATCAGAATCGGAAGTCTTCATCCGGGAGCTGTTGGCCAAACCTGTGAGTCAGCGGCCAGCCTACTTGCGCAAGGTCGGCAAGAACGTAGGTGCAATGACCCAAGCCATGCTAATTGTCCTGTCGATCATTGCCCAGGTCCGGGTTATGGAGGTTATTGAAATTCGTGACCGGTTTCGATACTCGCTGTATCCAGGCAGCGGAAATCGGGTCACCTGCGCCAGCATCTACGCATTTAACAACGAGATGAGGGATGTCACCTTCATGGATTGGCCTACGCGTGTGTTCGAGGTGCTTGCTGAGCAGGAAGCCGAGCACAAGGCTTTCTTGGCGACGCATGGGGACATTCTTGAGCAGTGGGCGGCTGCAGTTCGCCCTCGCCCCCCCGAGGCAGACTGATCGAATACCTCAACGGCTTTATTTTTGCCTCCAGTCAACAGCTAGTGACCTGAGGTCAGTGAAACAGACCCATCGGTTTTGTGCGGCCTGTTTTCATAGCAAATCCCCCCCGAAAGACTGGCACCGGGCATGTACAACGTCAACGATGATGATAGAGGCTCCTAAGGCTGTTGGGTGGGGGGCGATGTCATCAAGTTCAAGAATCATGCTCGGTGTTGAGCATCCCCAGGATACGAAGCCTACTTCCTCCTGGAGATGCCAACATGAATCAGATGCTTGTACCCGAACTGATCGCCGTAAACGACTACACCCACGCAGTTCCTGCCTTGGGCAGTGCTGGTCGCTATGCCCGGATCGTTGCGCGGGCGGAAGCCTGCATTGCGCACATCGACCAGATCATCGATCAAGGATTCACATGTAGCTCGGCAACCTCGTTCGGTAAAGACAGCACTGTCGTGCTGGTACTGATGCTGGAGGCCATCCGGCGCCGTGTCGAGGCTGGGTTGTACGTGCCGGCGGCTTTTGTCAGTCATGCTCAGACCACTGTAGAGAATCCAGCAATGGAAACTTACGCCGAGGCGATGATCACTGAGCTGGAGGCGTACTGCACCAGGCTCGGACTGCCAATCACAGTTGTCAAAGTGCAGCCCTCGATGACCTCGACATTTGCCTATGCCACCCTGGGTCGCGGCAAACTCCCGGTTTTCGCTGGTGCCTCTCGAAGCTGTGTAGTGGTCTAATGAAACCGGACACCCATTTAGGCGACAATGCTCGCCACAGAGAGGTGTCTGATGACCAAGCAACGTCGTACCTTTACTCCTGAATTCAAGCGGGAAGCTGCCTGCCTGGTGCTCGACCAAGGCTACAGCCACGCCGAAGCCGCCCGCTCGCTCGGCTTGGTCGAGTCAGCCCTACGCCGTTGGGTTAACCAGCTTCAGCAGGAGCGCGGCGGCATCACGCCGGCGAGCAAAGCGTTGACCCCAGAGCAGCAAAAGATCCAGGAGCTGGAAGCACGGATCACGCGCCTGGAGCGCGAGAAGTCGATACTAAAAAAGGCTACCGCGCTCTTGATGTCGGAAGATCTCGAGCGCATACGCTGATTCGTCAGCTTAGCGCCCATGAACCCGTTGATTTCCTGTGCGAAGTGTTTGAAATCACTCGCTCAACTTATTACGCGCATCGCCACAAAAGGCGGACGCCTGACGTTGAGCGCCTGAAGTTGCGCAGTCGAGTGAATGAGCTATTCACTCGAAGTCGAGGTGCACCCGGCAGCCGCAGCATCAAGTCAATGCTGCAAGATGAAGGTGAGAAAATCGGACGATTCAAGGTGCGCAGCCTGATGCGTGAGCTGTCGCTGGTCAGCAAACAGCCAGGGTCACACGCTTACAAGAAAGCAACGGTGGAGCGGCCGGACATTCCGAATGTGTTGAACCGAGCGTTTGATGTCGACGCGCCAAATCAGGTCTGGTGTGGCGACATCACCTACATTTGGGCGCAGGGTAAATGGCACTATCTGGCGGTTGTCCTCGATCTCTATGCGCGGCGCGTGGTGGGCTGGGCTTTGTCAGAAAGACCGGATGCAGATTTGGTCATCAGGGCGCTGGACGTAGCGTACGAACAACGTGGAAAGCCCCATGGGCTGCTATTTCACTCCGATCAGGGATCGCAATATGGTAGCCGTCAGTTCCGCCAGCGGTTGTGGCGCTACCGCATGCGCCAGAGCATGAGCCGCCGAGGCAACTGCTGGGATAATGCGCCGATGGAGCGGGTGTTTCGCAGCTTGAAAACAGAGTGGATGCCGGTCACGGGCTACCTGACCGGACAGCAAGCTCAGCGAGATATTAGCCAGTACCTGATGGATCATTACAACTGGATAAGACCCCATCAGTTCAACGATGGGCTGGCTCCGGCCAAAGCTGAGGAAAAACTCAAAACTGTGTCCGGGATTAGTTGACCACTACAGCTGCTCGGTCGACTGGAAGCTGCGCCCGCAGCAGAAAGCGCTCAAGCACCTTCTTTCGACCCTGCAGTCTCCTGGTGAGCTGGTGACCTTCGTGGGCACTCGTTTGTCGGAGTCGGCAACCCGTGCCGCTAACATGCGCGAACGAGGTGAGGAGGAGGCCGGGCGGCTGGTGCTCAATGAGCATGGCTCGTACAACTGCTCGATCATCGCCGACTGGGAGATGGAGGAGGTGTGGGAGTTCCTCATGGCTTGCGAGGCGAAGCGAGGTGGTCCTTATCGAACCTTCGTCGACAGCTTCGACTGGTGCCTGGAGCTCTACAAGGAAGCCAATGAAGGCACGTGCGCGATCATCACCGGCGACGGTGGTAACAAGGCGGCGTGCGGCTCTCGCTTTGGCTGTGCCTGGTGCACGGTCACCGGTGAGCGCGACAAATCGATGGAAGCAATGATTGCGTCTGCGCCCGAGAAACACGGCCACATGGCGGGCATAAATCGCTTCAGGAACCATCTGATCAACACCCGCTGGGATATGGGGCGTCGAGACTGGATTGGGCGCACAACCTCGGACGCCGGCTACATCAACGTCACAGGAACAGCCTACAACGCAGAGATGCGCCGTGAGCTGTTGCGGTACCTGCTGACTCTGGATGTGCTGGAGGAAGAGCGGGCAGAGGAGCACGATGCGCGGATGTTCCGCAGCGAACTGGAAAGGACGGAGTCCAACGAAATCCTTCGTGGGAGCACCTTCCAATTCATCACCGCGAAGAATCTGCTGGCCATCGATTTCGCCTGGTCACTGAGCTACGGCTTCGACCATGCCTTCCCTGCTTTGTCGGAGTGGTACGAGATCCGTGTCTTAGGGAAGCGCTACCTGATCGATGATGTCACTTCCACGGAGAAGGGCATCATCCCAGAGCAGCGCTGGTTCAAGTTTGACGACTGGCAGAGCCCGGCGCAGGAGATGGGCTTACAGGACGCTTACCTCGAAGCCACCAACAAACACCGATACCCTGAACGTCCGGCGATGCGAACGATCCGAGACCGCTTTGAGGGCAAGGATCGCAATATCGTCTACTTCGAAGAAGCCGACGAGATGGAAATCGACCCGGCAGATGCAATGTGCTTCGTACACGCCTTCGATGATGCGTTCTACGCGATGGCAAAAGGCCTGGCTCCAACTGACAGCGCCAAGTTCTACTTGAACAGAGGGATGGTCAAATTGGCCAAGGGAAAGGCTGCTGAGTACGATGCAATGGCCCGCCGAGCGCAATTCTGGCGACGCATGGAGCGTGATCTGGCCGGTACCGATCTGCGTTCCTACATACGCTATCATTCGATCAGTAACGCCGAGCACGAACAGATCCTGGACTCGATGAAGGTTGATGCCTCAAGTCAAAATTCGGCGATCTCGGATCTATTTGCTTAACTCATCAAAGGCTACCTCTTACGGGGTGGCCTTTTTTTATGATGACGCGAACACCTGGTTCGCATTGCATCCGTCACCGGCCGCAACCTTGAGCGTTACTTTGACAGGTCCGTGGTACCAAGGACGCGAGTGACGCGGGTTGCGCCCTGATTGATAACAGCCCATCACACAAGGGGCAAGCATCCCCGCTGTCCCAGCAGGCCGCCCCGTCGTCGCAGAAGGGGCTTTCCAGTCTATACGCATCCATGTAGCGTATGCATACGCGTTATGAATCAATCTAGCGAGGAGTGTATGGGTTTGGATTGCAATGCCGATGGATCATCAGCCACGCGCTTAAATGTCGAGCGTTCTGCGGTGACCAAGTTAGTAATCACTGGGGGGGTGAACCTCGACCCCATCACCGTATTTCTGGAGGATCTTGGAAGCCGGGCGTCTCCACGTAGCGAGGCCCCAGATCACATTTCCGGTCAGGGTAATCTGACCATCCGTTGTGCTGGCGAGAGCTGGACTTCCTACTGGGGCGGCATGGGTACAAGGACGGTGACTGAATTTGTTGCCAAGTGCAGTGATGAGTACATCCTGAATTGCCTAAGCCGCGGCCTGAGCAGCACTCGATTCAGCGCAAAGGCTCTTAAACAGCTCTCAGCACGGTGCATCATCGATCGCCGGCGCGAGCGGAGCGGTACCGATTGGGAACTGGGGTATCTCGACGCAGAGGATGCTCGCTCGCTGTACAGGCGGCTCGATGAGCTTCGCGATGTTGAGTCGTTACGGGACTGCTGGAGTCATTCCGAGCTCCTATCCCTTCTGTTCGGTGATGAATGGCATTACCCCGTCGATCGAGCTACCGAACCAAACCCGGACTACACGTACCTGCTACGGATCGTTCAAGCAGTCCAACAAGCGCTCACACAACCGGTCGAGGCGGCGGCAGCATGAACGGTTCTGGACAGCTGGCAGGCTTGCCGCCCTTCGCTAACTTGGTGATCCGAAAACTGCAGCGCTTCGACGAATGCGCCGGCGATGGCCAGGGCGCTGACATCGGGGCCCAGTGGTTTGATGTTCTCACCCAGTTGGGGTTGCTCAAGCGCGTTCAGCGAAGCCCAGCCCTATGGCAGATCACAGAACAAGGGGAGCGGCTCCTGGAGTTCCGGTCTGGCGCAAAGAGCGAGGATGCGGTGCGGGTTGAAGCCGTCGCCGTGACACGGGCTGATGTGGATGGGTTGCGGCTTGAGTGGCTGCTTGAGGGCGGCATTGCAGCGCTGGAGCATGCGGACCAGGTACTACTGATTGCTCATGGCTCGATCACGGACGAGGAGGGTGGTGGCGAGGTCTATCTGAAGGCTCCGGCCGTGCCGACTGCAGAGCAGCGCGACATGGCTCGCGTGTACGATGTGATTGGCCTGCACCATGGGCAACCTGTGGGCGTTCTGCTGACGAACCTTGGTAACATCAAGCGCTTTTCTGAATACCTGGGTGCAGTGGAGCGCGCATTCTTCATGGTTCCAGGTGAGCCGTCTGATGAAGCCGAAGATGGAGGCGCACCCATCGACGACGAATGCCTGTTGAATAAATTCCCGGCAGCCAGCACTGAGCATTACGTTGATCAGTTCCGCGAGGCGCTGATCACGATCGGGGCGTTACAGCGTCATGAACCTGATACTTCGACCGTCGCTGAGCTCAGGAGCGAATGCAACTTGTTGAGAGCCCAGCTGGCTGAGTTGCCGGCGTACATCGCTGTGCTTGAAAAATTCCAGGCCGAGGACGGCAATTATGTCCGCCTTGCCGATGTGCTTGCAGCACTTATCGCCTGTGCCGACCGGACACAGGCAACCGGTTATCGCCTATTGGCGCCAGGCGAGAAGATGCGTGCGGATGACCAGTTTTTGGCTGATGACGCAACTACCTGGCGCCAGCTTGCAGAAAGCCCTGTGTTTATTGGTATGCCCTATTCACGCGGCATGGTCCCGGTGCGCCGGGAAGCTTCTACGGCATAAGGCATCACCGACCTTCAACCCGGCCTGGCCGGGTTTTTTATGGGTCGAATCCGGGGTCGCAACAGGGTGACGCCGCTGTTCATTCTTCCGGCACCAGGGCCGGAGGCAGATCTTCATGCTGGGTGTGGTTCATCTCATTGGCACAAGGACAACGTCGAGGTATGCCATGACCTGTTTCATCGCGGTTAAAACCAGCTGCACCATTCCTGAGAAAATGCATGCTCAATCCGTTCTCAAAGAGCAAGGCCTCATCGGTGATCGTTATCCCAGGATAATGGAGCAAGTACCTCGCTCAGTTCGCGAGGGCGGTTGCAGGAGCTGAGTGCAACACGGTTATTGAATTGAAACCGGAGCATCATGCCGCATTGCCATGGCATTTTGCATGACCTCTCCCATCACCTCGATGGGGCATTTGAAGTCGAAGCGCTTGCGCGGTCGCATGTTCAGTTGCAGCGCAATGGCGTCCAGCTCCTCCTGGCTATGTACCGACAGGTCTGTGCCCTTGGGCAAGTACTGGCGAATCAGGCCGTTGATGTTTTCGTTGCTGCCGCGCTGCCAGGGGCTGTGCGGGTCGCAGAAGTAGATCGCCACGCCGGTTCTTTGGGTGATCTCGGCGTGTCGCGCCATCTCCCGGCCCTGGTCGTAAGTCATGCTCTTGCGCATCTCCAGCGGCATGCTATTGAGCGCGGCGCTGAAGCCTTCCAGCGCCGAAGTCGCCGTCGCGTCGTTCATCTTCACCAACATCAGGTAGCCACTGGTGCGTTCCACCAGCGTACCGACGGACGAGGCGTTGGCCTTACCCTTGATGAGGTCGCCTTCCCAATGCCCCGGCATCAGCCTGTCTTCAATCTCCGGCGGGCGCACATGAATACTGACCATCTCGGGGATCTGGCCGCGCCGATCCACGCCACCAGAGCGCGGCCGGCGCGTCGTCTTGCCTTGGCGCAGACAGATGATCAGCTCCTTACGCAGCTCACCCACTGGCAGGGCATAGATCGCGTTGTAGATCGTCTCGCGACAGACGTAGGCATCTCGCAGGTTGGGTATGTTCATGCTGCGCAGCTTGCCGGCAATCTGCTCGGGAGACAAACGCTCACGCAGCATATGGGTCACCAGTTCGAAGCGCTCGCTACCCGGCAACAGTTTTCGCATCGGTCGACAAACCTGGCGGCGGGCCTGCATTTGCTGCTGGGCCAGGCGGGCCGAGTAGCCACCGCAAGCACCTCGGTTACGGCGCAGCTCACGGCTGATGGTCGAAGGGGATCGGTTGATCAAGCAGGCAATCCTGCGCAGGCTGAAGCCTTGGGTACGACCGATTTGAATGGTGGCGCGCTCTTCAACGCTGAGTTCGGTATAAGACATAGGGGCAGCACCGTACCGGAAAGGTCAGGTGTTGCACTCAGTTTTTGCCGCCGCCCCTGCTTTCGATGCCGGACAAACCGACGATCTCCATTACGCCATTTTCGACATGCCTTACCTGAATGGAGCGGACTTGCGTGGTGAGCCGCTTGAGCTGCGTCGCCAGGCTCTTGAGGCATTGCTGGATTACTGCCCCCTCGAACAAATCCGTTTCAGTCCATCGCTCGATGCTGATCCACTGCAGCTTCTTGCCAACTGTGCTCGCATGCAAGGGCATCGTTGGAAAGCGCGATGGCAGCCTCTACACGGGAGAGCGGGACGGTACCTGGATTAAACTCAAGTGCTGGAATAGGGCCGAGTTTGTGATTGTCGGTCTGACCAGATCGGCTGCTGGTATCAGCTCCTTATTGCTGGGTGTTCATGATGATGATGGGCGGTTGGTGTATGCCGGCCGTGTGAGTTCTGGCATCGACAGAATCAGCGCCCTAATCCTTAGCGCCTCCCTTGTGCATCTGCCGCGAGAGGGTTCTGCATTGTGTAATCCGCCACAACTGGGCAGGAATGTAGTTTGGCTGGAGCCGCTGCAGGTCTGTGAAGTGCAATTTGCCGAGTTCACCCCTGCCGGTAAGGTCCGGCACCCGGTGTTCATCGGGCTTCGCGATGACAAGCCTGCCGCAGGAATCAGCCTGGAGACGGACACAGATCTTCCTTGAGCAGGCAGGGAGGTCGACGTGTATGACGAGACGAGTACTTCGGGGTCGTGATTCTGTTTGGTGTGTGACTGTATTTTTCAGTATTATACGTACGCGTTATGGATTAGTATGCGTCGGTCTGTGGTCTGCCGACCCTGGCCAGCTGCTCAGTGAAAATTGAAAAGGAAGGTTAGATATGGGGATGCTAGTTGGCCTACTGATGGTTTTCATCTTTGGCCCCGCAATTGCAATTGTTCTGTTTTTCGTAGCGATGCGTGACCTCGCTGTGTACTACGGGGGCTGGCTTTTTCCCGCGATGTTTGGGTTGATATCTGGAATCCAATTGCAGCTCATTCCTTCGTCTGACCCAAATATTCCATTTGAAAGTCTTGTAGAGGTTATTGCTGGATCGCACCTAGTAGGCGTGCCGACTCCATTTGTATTAATCTCTGTCGGTGTCTTTTCCATTCTGGCTAAGCCAGTTTTCACCCTCATGAATGTAAAAAATAAGGCATAGGTGGTGGTCAGGAAATTCACATAGGAAATAGTATGATGAATGAACAACTCAAGGTTGATGAAAGTCAGGCTCCTAGCGTTATTGCAGCTATGGGGTCATCTGTAGTTTACGTTCTGATTGGACTAGGAGTATTGGCGGGTATCGCCGGGATTGTCGCGTTGATGATTGCTGTACCCACGGTTTGGTACGCCTGGGCGCGAATTATCACACATAACTACACAGATACTACTCCGGCGTTTTGGATCAACTGCATTTCTTTGGTCGCCGCGGCTTGGTCTCTCGGTGTGAGCTATAAGTTAGGGAATGATGCATTTCGAGCATCAGCATGGTTTGCGGGCTTGATGGTTGCAACCCTCGTTTTTCTGACTATACCGGCTGCATGTGCAGTGATGGCTGCGTGCGAAAATCTAATATTTCCACTGGATAGCAGCGTGTCATTGCTAGATAGGATTGCCGTAGGGACCGCATGTGTCACCTTCGTAGTTCTAGGTTTAGGGGTTGCGATTTTAATTGTCGGGTCAATTTGCACTATCTCAAATGAATAAAGCATCATGAGCGAAACAAAAGTAACCTCCTTAGCCTATGTTCTGGCAGCAAGTTCTTACGTTACTGGCATGCATATTGTCACGTCTTTGCTGGGTGATGACAATATCCTGATGGGTACAATAGGTAATCTAATTGCTGCTGTTGTTGCTGTATGCTTGGAAAGAGTTCAAGCTCGCTGGATTGCATCGGTAGTCTATATACTTCCCGCAATATTGCTGCCGTTGCTTATTTCGTCTGCTCTAAAGGGCATGTATGGAGACAAGGTATTTGTGCTTTTGTGCGCTATTGTTATTAGTGGGTTCATGCTTCCAGTCGCGAGGCTCATAATCCCAATTTTTGCCACGCTGGCGCAACGAAAGATCATCGCAAAATAGCTGCACCTTCGGCCCCGAGTCTACGCTCACACTTGTGTAAACTATATTCACAATTGTGAGCGGGGTCTGTCTTCCCCGTGTGGGCCGTACTCCGCATCAAACCGCGCCTTTATGGATGGCCACTCGGGTGAGGCCATCACTTCACGCATGGTCCGTTCGAACTCACACTCTGGAACCAGATGCTTCCATCGCTGCTGCTCGCCGGGCTGGTGCGCGGTGCTGATGTTAGGGGTCAATTCGACCCCAGCGGCGGCAAAACGCTTGCGTGCTTTGGCCCAGAACCCAATGGACGAGCCCTTTTCGTGCATAGGGGACAGGGGGACCTGGTACTGCTGCCAGAGCTTCCATAGGGTTGCCTGACCCAGACCACGGCGTTGCTGATCGTAGGCAACTTCAAATTCGCAGATGTATACCCGGTCATTCAGCGGGCTAACGCAGTAGCGAATCCAGCCAAATTTTTGCCCGTGCTGCTCGATGGCTGCCACTATGCTCAATCCTGGGAAAACGAAGTGTCCGCGAGTTGATTCGCTGCGCAGAGTGCTTAGCTGCAGTCCAATCGCCTGCGCATCGAGGCGGGCGATTTTTCTCCGCTGGAGGTAGTGACGAAGACTGTCAATCAAAGGCATGGCCAGGTCCAGGTGGGTAGCTTTAGGAGGAAAGGGGTATTGGTCACGTAGGCACCGGTGGCGAACGGCGATGCTTCCAGAGCCTTAAATCAATCATTGCACACCAGGCGCCAGCTAGGCGCCCGGAGACATGTTCTGCTTTTACCCATTCCCAGTTCTTGAGAGCGTTATGCTTGATTGTCACGGCGGTCTGCAATAGCCTCTGGAGCATGGCTACTTGCTGCCTGCCCCCTCCGCCAACTGGCACGGTGAAAGCAAGGTTTAACCCAAATGGTGTTTCTCACCGGCAGGTCCAACGGAGGGACGACGCGCACCGCGGCCGGAACAGCGAGAAGCCATCATGTCGACGATTGAGACGTTCAAAATACAGGCCAAGCGCCTACGCGCCCACTTGGCCCGTCACAACATGCCAGTCACTCATAGCCAAAGTCTTGAGGCTGTTGCAGCCATCCATGGGCACCGCGATTGGAACACCGCGCTGGCTGCGTTGACTCGGCCACCTACGATTCAAGCCCCTTTGCTGCTAGAGGTGACCCAGGACAGCACTCCCGAGCATCTGCACAGCTCCTTACAATCGCTGCTGCGCCTGGCGCCGGAGGCGATCCGCTTTCAGCTCGCGTCTAACGTCAGCGAAGAATTGGTTCGGGTTGCCCAGGACCTAGCAGCCCAAATCGAGAGGGCCGGTACCACTGTGATTTTCGATGGTACGGTGCGGCCGCACGTGTCCACTCTGCGACCTACCCGGGCCGGGAAAAACAGATTCGTTGATGGAGTCTATGAAGCCCTTGTCGGTATGCCGGCAGAAACCAGGGGTGAGGGAGCAACACCGATTGCCGTCCTCAAAAAAATGGGAGTGCTGGTGACTGCCATGAACATCAAGAGAGTGCGTTCAGCTGTTGAAATGTTGATCGGTATCGATACGGTTCCAGGTCTCAGCATCAGCGGAGATGGACGCATCCGAGTCCACCATTCCCCCGAGATGCACTGATAGTTCCGCATTGGACAAATTAGATTCGAACTCTATTACGTGGAAGAATTCGGCTCCAAACGTGAGGCCGAATCCGGAAGACTTATATGACCGACAAAGCTATCACTATGTTGCAAAGTTCGCGTAATTCCCCACGAACAAGCAGCTCGCATTACAATTTGCTCCAGAGAGCCTTCCGCTTTCAGCCGAACAATTTCGGTAAAGGTTCAATCGAGCCGCCATGGGTTCGGCGGTTTGAGCCGCTCTATGAGCGAGGCGAGCGACTTCGCCTCCAGCGTGGTTATCGCATCATCTTATGGCGGCCAGAAGCCTAGGATCGAGCACCTTATCAACCCCAGCCCCGGTATGAGCCGGGGCCAATCCACATCAGTAGGTAGACTATCCATGAGTGATTCATTGCTACAGGAAGGCCATAAGCATTGGTTTGTTATCGACAACCATCTCAAAGGTAGCCTTGTCGATTGGCTGACGAGGTGCCCTAACCCGATAATCTGCGAAGGAAAGCGGATTCGAAAACCGAGCACCGAATTCGAGCATCAATGCAGCTACGAAATTGAGGATGGCGCCACGCCCGAAACTGCGGGGTTAATCCTGCTAAAGCTCTACACAGATGTTCCATCGTTGAACCAGAGCTTTTTGGGCGCTTTGCGTGATCATTTCAAACCAAGCAAATCGTCCGAACCGCTGTAGGCTTAGAGCTCGTTCAGCTGATCCGTAATTTTCGCTGGGGTGTTGGCATGCTCAGGCAGAATGAAAAGATTAAATCCCAGTTTAATAATGTTGCCTTACGTTGTCCTATAGTTTAACTTATGGTTCAACTAAGTCACTCTAATAGGAACGGATCATGGATGTTGCAAAATCGCGAGCTGCCTACATTGAGCAGCGCCAGCAGACCCAGGACGAGCGCAAAGCCCGTGCGGCCGAGAAGCTCAAGAACCATCAATACACCTGCCTGGTGAAGCAGGACGACGCCGAGATCTGGCGTTGCAAGGCTGAGGGCACCACGGCTTATGCCTTCGACATCATGATGACCCGCTTCGGTATCGCGGTAGTCGGCGACATCGGCCATCTGACGTTCAGTGTAGGTTTGAGCTATGGCATGAATTTCCTGGCCGGCGATGACGTCACCTATTACTTGCACACCAAGCTCAATGAGTCCCACAAGAAGCAGGTGTTCAGCACGGACCTGTTCCGTCAGGTGTTGGTATCGAGCATCTGCCGGGAGCTGCACAACGATTGCTCAGAGGAAATCTGGGAAACTCTTCCCGCGTGGGCGCAGGACTCTGACCTGGTTAGAGGTGCACATTGGGCTGAATTCCGCGCTCTGACCCTGACCCATCGTCGTGACCTGTCGAATGGTGATGACCGATGGATGCACTGGGACGACCTCTTTGATGCCGCGGAGAACATCGGTTTCACCGAGGAAGCTCATATCTTCATGAGAGATAACTGTCAAACGTTGTGCCTGGGCGAAGAGTGGTACGAGCACCGCATCACGGAGACATGTGACAGCCTCTACGCACAACTGTACATGATCAACCATGCAGCCAAAGCGATCATGGCTCAGGCTGAAAAGGCTGCGGCTTGAAGGTGTAGACCATGACAACCACAACTAAGGCACAGTTGGACCTGATCTATCGCCGTACGCATAACGATTACAAGGGTGTGTCAGCAGATGGTGTCCGCATGATCATGGTTTGTCGCGGCGTGACCTGCCTTGTTCCTCTGGATGACCTTACCCCAGAAGAAGTTGCGCAAAGACTACCGAAGTCAAAAGGCAATTGACGCCCGATGCATCTGGACCTCGCTTAGAGGTCCGCACACATCCACCAAGTAACCCTTCCAATCGAGCAAGCTAGAAGATGGTCACCCACTATGGAACCGGCGAGGATCAAGTCGCCTGCGGTCGAAACAACCACAACCTGGTGTCGACGAGGAACCCCAATGGAGTCACCTGCAAGACATGCCGATCAACCGAATCGTATCGCGCAGCGGTTGCAGCGCCAGCGGTAAAGCCAGAATCACAAGCGGACATCGGCCGCCAGCTCATCGCAAGCATCCGCACGGCTACTGAGCACCTCCACGCAGAGGTTCAACGAACCATGTCGAGAAAACAAGCGTGGGAATGGCGTCTGACGAGGCTGGGGCCAGGAAACAGGCTGCCTCGGGGTTTCAAGCAGCAGCCGTTCACAAAGCAAATATGGATCATGAAGGACGATTGCCCCCAATACCTCATTGGGCTACCCGGCCATGGGCGCGCAACAAAGTCTGAAGCGGAGGAGGACAGTAAGCCGGATCAGTGATTACACTGATCCATCATCCACGCAAGGAGCAGCTCCGATGGCAATTGAAGATGTAACCGAGTTGAAGCAAGTGAATGGTCAGACTCAGGCGCAGCGCCTGCTGGATGAAGGGTGGCGTATTTTGGCAGTGTGCGTGATCCAGGATGGCAGCAGCCAGTATGCCGAGTATCACTTGGGGCGTGCCAAACCGGTTGAGTCGGCAGTAGGCCCCGGCGTGCAGGTCAGCAGGGTGCCGCTCAAGGGCTGACCATTCGTTGTTCCAAGTCGACTACACACAGCCCCGGGAAATCCGGGGCTGATCCATTTTAAGCGCAGCACTGGCCGCCGGCGCAGAGGGATAAGCTGGACTGCAGCCGCGTGCTATGAGGGAGAGTTGAATTGTCCAATTCACCACCCCGTCAATTTCGGGGCTCGGAAAGTCTCGCGGCAGAACAGCGCTCTCGCGACGCTGTGAGGCCATTCTTGGAGGCCTGCGGCTTCAACGTTGTCGAGGATCGTCGAATTCCAACTGGCTCAGCATCCCAGCAGATAGTCGCTTTCAACACCCACGAAGGACAGCATGTCAAAGCCCGGGTGCGCCTTTGCTGGCGCCGTGATGGTCGTAATCCGAACGAGCAAAAGTACTCAGCTGCTCAGTTGACCGCCCACCTACGGCCTGGCGGCTGGGACGCTACCCTGGAGCACGTGGTGGGGAGAGACCTCGCCCAAGGCATGAGCCACGCCATGCTATTCCAGCGCGACGGCGAGGCGGTGGCCTATGCGGCTCTTATCCCGCTAGGTGCTTTGCATCCGATCTGGAATCGTCAGCGGGAAGTAAGCGATGAGCTCTTGCGTCTGGGGCTGAAGGGCCGCATCAAGAAAAACCATGCCCAGAACGGAACAAGTCCAACGCTATGGCTACAGGATGACCGGTTGCCAGATACCCACCAGGTAGCTGATGTCTTGTGGCAATGGCCAGGGGTTGTCGATCTCGCGAAGCTGGTCCCTACCGGTGGATTATCGCCGAGCCTTGACGACACGTTCGACGATTGTCCTGCACCCGATTACTCGGATCTAGGCCGCGACCTTGGGGAGAGGGTGAGCACGCTTCGGTCACACGTGAAGCGAGACCCTCGGGTGCGACTAGCGGTGCTAGAACGGGCTCGGTACCGATGTGAGAGATGCGACGAGAGTCGAACTTTCCGCGGCTTCCTAGACGTGCATCACGTGCTAGGTGCCGAGGTGTCTGACCGCGTCTACAACTGCGTAGCACTCTGTCCGAATTGCCACCGAGAAGCTCACTACGGTGAAAACCGAGATGAACTGAATACGCAGCTTCTGGAGTACGCCCTTCAACTCCGATCGTGACTTCCCATTGCCGATCGTCGTGACGCCATTCTAGGACCTCCTAAACAAAGCAGGTCCGATCATGAACGCAGCACCAGAAGCAATTTATCGGCAGGTGGACCAAGACCAGGTCATGTTCTGGGTCGCAGTCGACGGGCGAGGTTATCGAGCGTGGGGCACCTTTAGGGGACGGCACATCAACGCCCGGGGAGGATCTCGATCGGCCGCGGTAGGCGAGTGGCTTCGAAAGGCGAATTACGCAACCAACGAGTGATGTCTCGGCTGAGGAGCGGGAGGGTTGATCCTCGGCCGCTCTTCAGCGGGTGCGCTTTTAGTGCAGGGCAATATGGAGGCCGAGTGTGTGCTGACCAGGCTAATCGAAAGTGGGCAGCCCCGCGTGCTCGATGAAACGCTCAAGCACCGCTCGTTCGTCCGGTGATGTAGGCGTGTCGCCGTGTGACGCCTTACCGCGGAGATCTACTTCCCAGCTGGCGTACCAGGAGTCTTCTGGGCCGACGTATACCGCCGGCCGGCCATCCAGGAACTGATCTGCGGTCAGGTCAACAATTAGCGAATCCACAACGAGCCACATATGTGACTTGCCATTCCGGTTGGCGTTTACCGTTTCGGCCTCCGGGCCGTCTGGAATGCTGTTGAGATAATCGCCAAGTAGTTCGGAGGTCGCGCCGCAGCAGGCTCTCGGAAAATCCATCATGTGCTGCGGAAGAATCCCCAGGGCTTTCTGAGTGTCGAGCGATGCACGGAAGTCATGCGCGATTTTGTGTAGGTCAATCCTCATACTGCGAAACCATATCGTGAGAGGGGAGGAGACGCTTTCGGGGCGCCCACAAAAAAGCCCCGGGCTTTCCGAGGCTTTTGACTTCCTTAGCCGTAACGCTATGAAAGGAGCAGCAGGGCGAGATCACGGAGCGGCTGTTACGAGCAGCAGCGTGAGGTCACCGCGCATCGGGGGCAAACTTACAGCACCGGCAGAACGGTTTCAACTCGAATTGGTTATTCGTGGATTTTATTAAGGTCTTTGTACTCTGGCCAGTCGATACCCAGCGCATCAGCCATTTGCCGGTGGCGCTTAAGCCGCCATTCCTGAGCTTGTTGAGGGGATTCGGCAACCAGCCCTATCACAAACTCATCCAGGTCGATTCCCCGCTTCTCCGCGGCTTCAGCGAACACCCGAATCCGCTGCGCTTTACGATACTCCTCCACAGTCATACCACCGGCCTCAATCACCCGAGGATTAACCGCCTCAATCTCTTTCATCGCTTGGGGATTGTCAGCAAAGAACTTGTTGCGAGCTGCGTCGTACCGGTCTTCGAAGGTCAGCATGCCTCACTCCCTGTTTTGTGAATTGATCGCTGCGAGGCTGCGGATGCGCAGGCGCGCGAATGCGTGAGTGTACCGTGGGATGCAATCAAAGGTGATGCCTCTGCTCCTCTCGCAGCAACGGGCTTACAAGTGATAACCGTCCCTTGCGCGATGAGCTACGAGAGGATTGAATCGTACAGTGGAAGACCGGGCGTGATTCCGGTAAAGCCGCAAGCCAACCTCTGTTTTCAAGCACAGCCCATCGACCTCACCTCTGCATCACCTCCTGGAAGGAACCTGCCTCATGAAAAATGCGACTCTGCTCGGTACCGAGCCACCGGCGCTGCTGACCACGCCTATGACCGTAGTGCTTGACTCAATTGTCCTGGACGAGCTGAACTTCTACCGAAAGGCGCAGCATGCGTTCTACGCCGCCCAAGCCGTCGACAGCACCGATCAGGATGAGCTGAAGTGTTTGCAGACGAAATACGAGCAGGCCCAGCGCCTTCTCGGGAACGTAGTTGGCCACCTGGTTCGTGCCACCTTGGGCGAGCCGATGCAGCTGATGACCGCAGAGCCAGTGACGGGGCCAGCTGTTGAAAAGGGCGAACAGCTGATCAGCCAGGCCTCCATAGCCATTGCTCACACCTACCTGGCCAGCGTACTGGAGGCGGCTCGCACAGCGGCGAGCATTGAAGAGGCGAAGCGCGAGTCGAGCGTGGCCATCGGGTATGCCAGGCTCATGGCTGACCTAGGGTTGCTGACCGATGAAGAGTACATTGGCAAGCGTAGCGAGGCGCTGCAAGCAGTGGAGCGGTAAAAATGCGGGTGTCCAAGGCAACTACTGGCACACAAGGAGCGGTCTCCGTAAGCGTGAACTTAGGTTGCCAGCTGCCACCGCTTGCTCCAGGCGGTGCACGAAGGGTGCCGGCATCAGCAGCTATTTGCTCCAGCTGAGGTGTATGGGGGCAGTGAAATTACCTTCGCACTCACATTGTCGTACAGGCAAATTATCATTGTTAAAGGTTGTCCTATAGGATAACCTTTTCCGTCTCGGGCAACATTCGTCTATAGCCTAGTCTTTCGTTGCCGATACAGCTGGCGTAGCTTGCTACGTTATCGAAGTGGCGATGTGTTGATGACCAGGTTTGCCGGTACAACTACCCAGGGGTAGGGGCCGCCAAGGCGGCTCGGTCTGGGGGCCTGATCTAGGAATGATCCGTATGACTTTGACGTATGAAGAGGCGATGGACGAGGAAACAGAGGTGTTCCGCGCCGAGGTTGCCCGAGAGTGCGAGAGCCGCGGCCTTGACTTGGCAGAGTTGATCGCAGCTTTGGGGGACCACGATGTTTACAAGTCACGTGAGGTTATGAAGTGGTTCGGGTACTGATTCGCGATGCCGTTATTTGCACCGATGACCTGCACCATCAGAAGCGCCTCGGGCGGGTAATTGCAAATAGGAAAAGACCAAGCTGTGTTTATTAGCCTGGCAAAGGAGAATTACTTTTGAAAAGCTTCGCGATCTCGATCGCTTGGGTAATGCTGGTGCTCTGGTGTGCGATCCGAATCGGCTTCGCTCTGCAAACAATCGACCCTGCAGTCGCGTTCATCACTGATCCTTCCATCTGTCACGTCGCTGGATCTCCAGTAGTCAATGGGCACTGCCGGGCCGAAGGGCGGATTGTGGGTGGTCTCGATGACAAATGGCATCTGCACACGGCAAGCACACCAGCAGAAGGGGTAGTCCTGCCCAAATCGGTCGGCCTGCTGTATCAAGTAGAGTCATACAGTTTTTGGGGTGGTTCACTTGCTGGTTACGCGCTGGCTGCCCTAACCTTTATCCTCGCGTCCCTGCCGGCCGTTTTTGCAACTTTGAAGGTGTCACGTAAAGCTGGCACCTCAACGCCGAAGCAATCTTCACAAGGAGTTTAACATGGATTACGGATTTCACCCGGGAAGGCGGAGGCTTAAATTGCCGTTCCTGGTACTCTTCGTTCTCGTAGTCGGACTCGTGGCTGCAGCCGTAAGTGTTGCTGTATTTGAATTCAAACCAGCTGCTTGGTTAGTCATGGGTGTGATTTACGTCTGTGCTTTTTTTGCCCTTGTTAGCGGTAAAGAGGGTAAAGGCAGCGCAGCACTTTGGCTTGCAAAGGCCTTTGCTTATAGCGGTATTTTTATTCTCTGCTTGGTGACGCTGGCTAAGTAAGGCGAACCCAAATAGATTTAGGTGGATCGAATGTTCACGACTATCAAACTTGACGGCCAGCAACCCTATGCTTTCAATCCGGTTGATGCCGCTCGCACCGAACCTGAGTTCCTGGTTCAGATGCTTGAGCGGATGCTGGCTGAGAAGTTCAGCACTGAGAAGAGAGCAGACCTCCTAGCCATTGTCGCCGCTCTGCCCGAGGGGGCAACCATGCTGGATCTGTTCGAGGCTATCAAGGCTCAAGAGGCTGCGAGCCTGGGTATCACTCCAGAACAGTACGAATCATTGTCCCCGTTGCTTGTTGCACTTCGAGGGATGCAAGAGAAGGGCGCCCTGGTCGGCCTCTTCGTCCAGCCGCACGGGTGACGCAACATGGATCATAATCATCCTAAACCGCCATGCCGTCGTACGACGCAGCATGCGTTTATGCTGGTCATTACATCAGTCATGCTCGGTTGGCAGGGCTACTTGTTCCACTTGCAAGCCGCCACAATTGGTTCGTTCCGCGGATACGAGTGGCCTTCGCTCTGGCCTGCTTGTGTGGCTGCAGCTGCGCTTATCCTGCTCGTACGCTCGATTCGGCGGTACCAAGCGGCGGTGCAATCTGCAAAATGGGTGCGCCGCGATGGAAGCCGTCTTCCCTAATGACGGGGAAACTGGGCTGTAGCCGGGATCGACACGGGAAAGGAGGATGTCGTCGCCGGCAAGTCGCTGGCTGGACGCTATCACCCTGATAGGTCGTGAGAAATCCGTCTCGGCCAGTTACACTTCATGCTAGGCCACAGCTAGGCCAGGTCTGATGAAAGGCTTGAGCTTCGCGCCCACAAGGTGAGGTAGATATGAGCGATAACGAAAAATACAGCCAGCTAGACCAGGATCTCGAAGCCTTTGGTGATAAATGGACTATCGAGAATTCGATCATCTGGTGCCAGGATTGCAATTCCAGCCAAGCTGTTGATCAGGCGGCCGAATCCTTCGCTCATGCTCAAGGGTGCTCTAACGAAACAGATAGGGCACAGCATCCGTGGCACGAGCTCAAAGATCTGCTTGGTGACCTTCCTCACCTTGGGTAAAAGAGCGGGCGGTTTTTCCCATCTACCCTGGTCGCAAGCTAGGGTAGATGGAAACTAGATTAATTTTGGTGTGCAAGCATTCTCATGAAAGTAATTATCTTCGCAGCTTTGGCTGCATTCTCGTTCAATGCATGTGCAGAGTCAGTAAATATACGCACTGAGCTCTATCGCAATGGTGAGCTTGTAGCTAAGCCTTACGCGATTACTGACAACGGGTCCCAGCGTCCGTTTAAAGATGTTCAGTACATGAACTACAGAGAGTTAGTTGGTTCGAATAAAGCGCGACTCGGCCGTCTAGAGCTTGGCACAACTGCGTACTTTACGCCAGTTGTCACTAGTGATGGAGACATCCGTCTGACCATGGACGTCAACTACGTACGCTTGAAGGAAATGAAGAGTGACAAATTTGGTAGTCTTACCGTTGACTACCCTGTCACTGATGGCTACGTGTATAAATCGACTGAAATTCTCCATAATGGTGGTAAGCGCGAATATAGATCCACCGAAAAAAATGGTGATGAGTACACTTACATCGTCACAGCTACAAGGCAATAATTCCACGCACTACTGGTTCTTCCGTCGAATATATTTCGCAGTCTCGCACCGGTCTTCTCGCGCCAGCGCCAGTGCGACTGCCACTGGCTGCAGGCCTGGCGCTGCTTAAAGAGGGTCACTCTTGGCTCAACGACATAAAGTCGAGCGCCCGATCAGCAGAACCCGGTATTCACTAAACTATTCTTCTGACCAGTGAAAGGCATTGAGAATGAGCTTACGGTCTTGGATCATGCGTCGATTGAAGGGGGGGCGTCCGGTCTGTATGCAGGCGCCGCCACTAGCGCTTGCTGGAGCTTACCCAGAGAGCGTCGATGACTGGACACCTGATCAACGCGAGGCTTTGAGAATCCCCCGTGTCAAATCTTCATTTTGCCGCGGCCCCATAGACCTGCTGGAAGAAAAACTTGCTCGTTGGGATGCTCAACAAGAACAGAAGGCGCTCAGTGCTCTGTCTCGGCAGGAGTGCGTCCGCCGGGCTCGCGAGAGTAACCACGCACTGGTTAGGGCGAGACGAGAACCATACGCTGATTATCACCACTTGCTCACACTGCTGCTCAGGCGTTACCGGTACATGGATTCCGCCAGAGCCACCTTAGCATCGACGGCGCCGCTTGAGCACCCGCTTAATGGACACACCTAATGAGCATCAACAAGAACAAATTTTGCGCTCTATCTGTAGAGCAAATCGAAGCCCTGCAGATCTCGGCAGACATGAAGGGCCTTTTGCGTTCGCCGTTTCACCTCAATGAGCAGAATGGCGGCATCCTGGTTCCGAAAGAAGCGTTCAAGGACATGATCGACTACATCACCGAACTCGCCTTGAAAACCCATGCCGGGCCTAAGCAGCCTGCTGTCACCTTGGATCCCACGGCAGTTGAAATGTTGGTCAGCTACCGCCGTGCTCAAGCTGCATTCGAAGAGATCGGTCACGGCACCGACCACGGCGCGGACTTGTTCATCGCTGCAGAAAGTGCCGCCGAGAAGCTCGGCAAGTATATCGCTGTTCTCGCAGGCGATGTTGCGCAGCCACCAGATCTGCAGGCGGAAGAACTGTTCTCGACCCTAAAGGCTGCCATGACGCAGGCCGTAGCAGAGACGAGCTTCGCGATAGTGACTTCGGCTGCGGAGGAGGCGGCGATGTCGGGAGGGCGCAAGGACCCTAGTGTTACAGCCCTTGGCTTCAGTTACGAGTACACCGACGCCACCGGCGGTATCGTGACGCTGGTCGTGAAGTCCTGGGATACCAGCCGAACCTTCCAAATGCTCCCCGACCGTAACAAGATGACGATCGAGCTGGTTCGTGGAGGGAAGACCCTGCAGAGTTACACCGACTCCTACGACGACTGACCCAGTCACGGCCAACCGGCAGCTCCCAGGTGTGACCTGGGCCGCGGGAGCTCTGGGGCGCTATAGCGCTCATGGAGGCCCGCGGCAGATGACTGAGGACCATTCAACTACGTGAAGCCGCTCGACCCTCTGACCGGTTTCTGAGCCTAACCAAGCACCTCATCCCCTTCCCGCACGTCGGTATTGTCCCACCATCCAAACCTCCTAGCCCTGCCGGACCATTGCATGATTCATGCGTCTTAGTATTATACATACGCGTTATGTATCATTTATCTACCATTTCCGAGATCCAGCTAGGTGCTTACGAGCATGGAAGGAACCCTTGAACAAGTCAGCCCTTGTCGAAAGTGCAACAGCCTCAGTGGCTGGTACGAGAAGAGAATTTGCAAGTACACCCAGATTTTCGAGGCCAATGGTGACGCCTTCGATGCCTGCAACATGGTACGAGTTCGAGGTGGCGATCGGCGCTTTTGCGTGCAATGTCACCGCGACATAACCGACCTGGTACAGGTGGTCGTCGCTTAACACCGCAGCCCAGAATCCCTGTCATATCCCGAGAGAGCCTCAAATGAACAAGCAGCAAATACTGCCGCGTGAAACCTACATGGACCGCAATGGGCCTTGGCTTCGGCCATTCATAGCGGCGATCCTAATTCTGATGGGGCCTGCCCTGTTGCAGGTCATCAATGCTACTCCGGCTTGGCTGCCAGCATGGGCGTCGACCTTGGGTGGGGCAATCGGAGTCGCCTTCGCTGGCTTCTTCGCGATCAAGACGGACACGATTTCCGCCTGGGTGGTTCGAGCGGTGGCGAATTTACTGTGGGTGATGTTGATTGTTTACCTGGTCGTTCAACTTGCCCGCTGATAGAGAGGAACACCAATCATGAAAGACCCTTTCAAAGTGTTCCTTTTCATCCCGGCCATCCCCATGCTTTGGGGCGGCATGCAACTGCACCTGCAGTACATGGGATGGATGCCGCAGGGGAGCTTAAAATCTACTGCCTGGTTGGTCGTCTTCAGCCTGGTAGCGACACTTCTGGTCGCGTGGGTGCTCAAAAAGTCATCCTCCCAACAGCGACTCACACTTGAAATGAAGCTGAACAGCGTTGAAACCGCTGGCGGGGAAGCCTTCACTGGGGCGTTCTCTTCTAGCACCCGGTTTTTGGCTGATCTGGAAGAGTTCCAGAAAGTGGTCCAAGCGGTAGCTTGTCGTGAATCGCGTACAGGCGGACGCTTTATGGCATGGCGCGAGCCGGCCACGGTCCGAATCTGGCCAGGGCCACTGGGGATCACCGAAATCGAGCTTGAGGTGGTCACAAGGGCCCTAGCCGAAGAGTTCATCTCGCTGGAAGTTGAAGTGATGAGAACGACTGAGCCAGATCATGTCGGCAGCACTGCCCAGGCATGACTGACACCATAATTTTGAGGTTCCCTTGATAGGCACATGTGCCTAGAATGCGTGTAGGCACATGTGCCTAATTTCAAAGGCTCGGAGGGTTGATGGACGTCGAACAACGGGATGCCAACCGGCAAGCATTCCTTGCGCTGCTGGAAAAGCACAAGGTGAAGCAGGGCGAGAGCGCGATGCTCATCAATGCCGTGACCCAGCGGCCCTGTTCAGTTCGTGCCGTTCGATCGTGGCTCAACGATCCGACCAAGAAATCATCCAGGCCTTGCCCATCCTGGGCGGTGAAAGCCCTGGAAGATGGGATCGTGTACATGCAGCGGTTGATGGAGCGTCGAAAGCAGCAGCAAGCTGCGCAGTCCACCGCTGAAGAGATCCAGCTCTAACTAGGCACATGTGCCTAGCCATCAGGTAGGCACATGTGCCTACCTACCGCCTGCCTCGAACAAATTTTGACGCCCATTATTCACGGATGAGGGCGTGTAAACCCGTGATTTTTCTGTCCATGATGTGAGGTCGCCGATATGCCCGCTTGCCTGATTGATCCAGCCGACCTAGAGCGACTTGCCATCTCGGATAACGGGACCCTGCAGGTAACTTTGTGCCGCGCCGGCCGCGGTTTAGTCCCTTTGGAGGTGTGTGAGGACCGGGACGTCGCACGGGCCGAGAAGATGACCGAACTGCGTGACCTCATCGAGCACATGAAGACTATGAGAGATGGGTATTCCGTCGCCTACAACGAAGGGCTCATTGATGGTCGGCTCAAAGAGCTGAGTGGGCTTGGGATTTTGAGCGAGGAGGACGTCTCGACTATAGAAGCGGAAGTAGCGGCGTGTACGGGCGGTCTTTACTGAGCCGGCGCCAGCCCGCGAAATGAAATTCAAGGTTCAGCCGGCAATTGCGCCAACTCAAAGGACAGGAAATTCAGCATGAACGAACAAGAGCTAAACGTCATGAAAACCGCCAAGGCATTAATCAAGGATTTGGCGGGCTGCTACACGGTCGAGGAGGCCAATCAGCACGTGGAGCAGGCCCGTGGGTATTGCCGTGCCATCACGGATCATCACCTGGTGCCGTTCGACGCTCGGGCCGAGCTTGAAGGCGATATCCACTCGGCTCGCAGAACGTGGACATCCGTCAAAGCCACCGTCGAGTTCCAAGATGAAATTCACACGCTGTTCGACATGATCAAGATCCTCCCGGATGTGCGGTCGAGTGATGAGCTGTTTAAGACCATCCTGAGCGCCAAGATGCTGATTGGCCACCTCCAGAGCGAGGGAGCTCTTTCGGATGCGGACGCTGAAGGGCTCAGTGAGCGTGTCCAACTCACGGCTGCAACGGCAGGCAAGCGTTTCGGAATTGAAGACCCTGTCAAAGCCCTGCAAGAGCAAGAACCACGAAACACGGTGGTAACCGTGCGAGAGGCCCTTCAGAGCCTTCAAACGGTCCCTGACGAGCATCTGGATCTTCCCCTGGTCTGTGAGAACGACACGTTCTACTTCGACTGTTCCAGCACCTGGGAGCTCACTACACGCGATCGCCGTACGCATAGCTGGGCCGAGAAAAATGAACCGGAGCCGGTCATTCTCATCTGATCAACAGTTCGGCCGGTTCCTCGCCGCCAACTTTGAAGCCACGCGCTATACTGAGAGCCCTGCCTGCAGTGACCTGTAAGCGGGGCGGGGCAGTTGTCAGTGCCCACCGCAAGGAAAGTTGAATGACTTCAAACCCGCTGCCCGGGGCCGGGCAGGCCTGCACCTTCTTTGAGTGCGGGTAATCGCGTCAGGCTGGCGATGAAATGGACAGTCATGACGCTCACGAAATACGCTCTCCCAGTTGCGATTTCGAGAGGTACAGACCATGAGCTTGATCGATCCGCAAGCCCTGAAACAGTTTGTGCTGGATGCCATGGAGAATGATATGGCGAACCTTGGCAGCTATCGTGAACACCCGGACCTGGAGCGAACCCGTGGCTATCACATGGGGCGTCTAATGCTGCTGCGCGATTTCCGCGTGATCACCAAAACCGAACATGATCTGCTTGAAATTGAGTTACTGCGCGCCTGTATGGAAGAGGCCGACAAGCGCGATGATGATATGGAAGACTCGCCGCTGACCGAGGCGCGCAGTGCGTGCTAAGGGCCGCCTGGCTGCCGAGTGAGGCCCTGTCATTGCCCCTTAGCCTGGCAGCAGGAAACTGGTGTCGATTGCATTGTGAGGAACATCCACGCCCCACCATTCAAGCGAGCGGTTGCGGAAGGTCAGCCAGTCGGCCTGTGTTGGGCTTCCATGTGTGCAATGGCGACATTCAGGCGCTCCGGCCATCATTTCGGTAACGGTATTGTGAAGATCAATTCCCCTAGCAGCCTGTCGGACTTTTCCCCTCGCCGGTAGAATTGCGCATCGCTCCTGGAACCTGACTGTATGAGCCGCTTTCGACCGATAAACCGCGAAATCGACTACTTGCTCCCGCCGTCGGTGCAGGACTGGCTGCCCGAGTCACATTTGGCGCGCTACGTGGTGGAGGTCGTAGAGGGCCTGGATCTGTCGAAGCTGGAGAGCGTCTATGCGGGCCGTGGCAGCGCTGCCTACCATCCGGCTATGTTGCTGTCGTTGCTGATCTACGGCTATGCCACGGGTGCGTATTCAAGCCGCAAGATCGAGCGAGCCAGCTATGACTCCCTGGCGTTCCGGTTTATCGCCTGCGACCAGCACCCGGATCACGACACCCTGGCCAGCTTCCGCCGTCGCCACGGAGAGCAGTTCGCCGCGACCTTTGTGCAGGTACTGCAAATCGCGCGCGAGAACCAAGTCTCGCGTTTTGGCACGGTCAGTCTGGACGGCACCAAGATCCACGCCAATGCCTCGCGGCACAGCGCCCTGTCCTATGCTCACGCCGAGAAGATCGAGGCCCAGCTAAAGGCCGAGGTCCAGGAGATGCTCAAGCTGGCAGAAGCGGCCGATCAGAGCGACCTCCCCGACGGGGTCAGTCTGCCCGACGAGATCAAGCGGCGCGAAGACCGCCTGGCCGCCATAGCAGAAGCCAAGACCAAGATCGAAGCGCGGGCCAAGGAACGCCTCGAGCGCGAGCAGGCCGAGTATCAAGCCAAGCTGGACAAGCGCGAGGCCAAGGAAAAGGCCAACGGCAAGAAGCCTGGAGGCAAACCGCCGAAGCCGCCGCAGGTGGGCCCGCGCCCGGACGACCAGATCAACCTGACCGACGAAGAGTCGCGCATCATGAAGGTGGCTGGTGGCGGCTTCGAGCAGTGCTACAACGCCCAAGCGCTGGTCGATAGCGAATCCATGTTGGTCATGGCGCCGCATGTGACCCAGGCGGGCAACGACAAGGAACAGGTCGTACCGATGCTGGCCAAGCTTCAAGCGCTTCCCGAGGAGCTGAACCAGCCGGAGAAATTCCTGGCCGATAGCGGCTACTTCAGCGAGAAGAATGTCGAAGCCTGCGAGGCCGCCAGGATCGAGCCCCTGATTGCCGTGGGCCGCGACGCCCACCATCGGCACTGGCGCGAGCGTTTCGAAGAGCCGGCAGCGTCATCGGAGCCGACCAGTCCGGTCGACAAAATGAAGCACCGACTCAAGACCAAGGCCGGGCGCGCGGCCTATGGGCAGCGCAAGCAGACGGTGGAACCGGTATTCGGAATCATCAAGTCGGTGATGGGCTTCCGTCAGTTCCTGCTGCGCGGTCTGGCGAATGTCCAGAACGAATGGACCCTGGTGTGCCTGGCGTGGAACTTGAAACGCATGGCCACGTTGCGCCCGCATTCCGTTCAAAATGCGTGAACAGAGGCTGAATCCGCTCGAATTCAGGAAATTCAGGGCAACAACCGGTTAAAAACGCTCAAATAGTGGGCAATTCGCTTTGTCTTTGTCGCGCTCTGTCCATTTATGAATTCAAGTCCGACAGGCTGCTAGGGCTGAATCGACCGACCGTTGAGCCATCACTGCTGTGAATCCAGATAGTCTGGCGATTGGCGGCGATCTGAAGCTCGTAATACAGCTCCTGGTCGGGTTGTTCAGTCATGCCTGTTCCTTGAAATTTGCGTGCACACGGTGATTTACACCTACGTGGCAACCGATGCAACCCACAAGAGGCCAGCTGCGATTTGGTTGGTGCCTTTTTCGCTTTGCCGCTTGGCTCTACCTGACCGGAAGCACAACGAAAAACGCCCCCAGCAAGCCGGGGGCGGTGGTGTGTATGCTCAAGACTCAGGTTCCTGAGGCTCAGTCATACGGGGTTTCGGCCGTGGGGGGCAGGCCACGCTCTGCGCGGAACTCCTGGGCCATGTTCTCACGACGCATATCCGAGAGCATGTCGAATTCGCGCTCGTATTCAGGGTTGACGCTGCCAGTAACTGCATAGGCGGCACGGACCTTCTGTGCTTGTGCTTCGATTGCGTTGGTCATGATGTTCCTGGGTGAGGTTGGAGGGTTTAAGGGAGGACTGGTGATCAGCCTGCCGCGGGCAATCGTTCATTCAGCGCTTTGAGCTTCTGGTCGTATTCCTCAACCAGGTCGCTGTATTCCTTCGACTCCCAGCTTTGAAGGCCGCCGGCGGATAGGACTTGCAAGCAATAGTCTTTCTGTCCTTGAACAGACAGGATTTCGTCTGCGATCAGTTGCTGATAATGGTTCATGGTGTCTCCGCCCGGTGGATTGTTGGCTATGTACGCGGTGATGCCGCACATGCAAAAGGAAACTCTGGCCAATAAAAACCCCAGGCGAACCCGGGGTATGGTGGAGCGTTCGTTTAGGGGAGCGTGGTGGTGCTATTTACCAACCGCAGCCAGGTCGCGAGGACGAAGCAGGCGCACGGCATAGGTGCCGCTGACTACGTCGTCAACTCGGGCTGCGAAACGGCTAGTGCCCGCTTCTACAGCCTCTGTCGAGCAGTCTGGGGTGAAGGTCGCAGTGGTTGTGCTCAGCACATTGTTGCCCTCGCTGTAATATTCAGCGAGCAGGCGCCTGGCGCCGTTATCCCCGGCTTGCAGGTATGCGATTGCCTCTTTGATGCCGACCGCTGTTTGGTACTGCTTTTTGGCCACACCAGAGGTGCAGTTGAAGCTCAGGTCGTCGACGATCAGCCAACCTTGAGATCCCAGCCGGTCAGCAATAAGCGTTTTCAGCGCGTCGGAATCCTCTGCCGCGGTCACCGGTGAAGTTTCAGTCGGCTCACCTGGTAGGTGTTTTGCGTCGAGCCGGTGCGCCAGGTCCTCGGTCACCAAGAAATGCGTGGAGCCAAATGTACGGACGACACCACGCCCTTCGATTGGGGACTCCAAGCGATCGGGCAGGGGTCTGGTGTCGCGAATCTCTACACCCTCTCCGGTCTGAGAGATGCGCACGATGCACGCCATCTTGACGATGGTACGCGCAAGTTCCGGGGTCAAGCAGGTCGCTACTTTCACGAGTGTTGTCATGGTTTCTCTCCTGAGGAATTGAACATCGTGCTCAGGGATGAGTTACATGGCAGAACAAGGACGCTGGCGCTCGCCGGCACATCCGTTACACGTGTGCGTGAGCCATCTCCATGGGCAAGTTCAACCAGATTTCCCTTCTGAGGAGTGCCACCCATGAGCAGCAACAAAACCGTCCCTGTCGCCGAGTACCGCCGTGCCTACGACCGTCTCCACCGCAAGGTCAATGACTACCATGCCTGCTGCAGTGCCGGTGAGGTTTCCCATTGGAAAGAGATGACCCAACGTGTTTTGACTGAGGTCTCGAACATTTCGTGCTCGCGTGCGAAACCTGATGATGTCGAAAACATGGCCAAAGCGCGTGCGAGGGTCGAGGGCTACCTGGCCGCAGCCGACGAGCGAATCGAGGCCTACAAACGCGCTGCGTGACGTTGTCAACACGAGCAAAAAGTGATTATTGGCGGATGAGCAGTATGGAATACCTTCAATACACGCCGGCGCCGTCGGCACGCAGTGCTGATGTTCGCCGCATACGTGCGGCATTGGCGAATGCAGGCTACATGGCCAGCGAGAACGATATCGAGCGGCTGTGGGATGACTACAGCTTCGCGAGACGCTTTTACAAGGCAGGTTGGTTTGATTTGCCCCAGGACGATGAGCAACTGCTGGAGATTCTGCTTGTTGGGTTCAAGGTGAAGCCTGTCCCCTACGACGATGACGATTCTATCCAGTGGCCTTCGCACTGGTAGTACCTTCCGCCAGGCCTGGTCCCCTAACGCTGCACCACCCCGTTCTGCTCACGCAGATCGGGGTTTTTTACACCTGCGCTTCCTGCTCAGGAAGGTATTGTCAGGAAGGCGCAACTCAAAGAGCCTGCGGCGATCGGCTGCTGATACCCGCAGCTTCGCCCGCGGGAGCTGCCGTCTGGGGCGGCTTATCAGGTGTTGTTGGCCATTCCTAGCTATACGGCCAACCCACTCCTTGAGGAAGAACCCAATGCAAACAATGCCCGTGACCATCGCCATGCTGCGCAACATTGCACCCGTTTCAGTGGGCGCCAGCCAGTTCAACGGAAAGCAAGTGTTCAAAGCCTACTCGAAGACCGAGGACCGCTATTTTGAGCTGCGCGGTGACGCTTCAACCAGCGATCACTACGCTGCACTGGTTGCCGAGTTCGGCGACGCAATCAGCAAGCCTGCGGCAGATCATGATGTCGAGCAATGTACCCGGTGCTTCACCGATCTTGAAGTATTCCAGATTGGCCTTTGCGACGACTGCCAGGCACTCGGATGCTGAACCAATAACGTTTCATCCACCCGGCTCACGAGGCCGGGTTTTTTTGTGCCCCACTGAAGAGGGCAGGCTGTTCCCAGTTGATTATTATTGTCCTATAGTTTAAAAATGCCTCTTCTCTCCGCGCTTGCGTGGTAGCGTACGAAGGTGAGGGTGGACTCTCGACCAGCCTTCGACATCAAATTTTTCGAGTGCATGAATTTGGAAAACGAAGTTCAACTGAAACAGCCGCTGTTGACCCCGGCAGAGTTCAAAGCTGAGTACAAGGCCCGCGGCTGGAATGGCCGCCAGCTTGCCATCCGCTGGGATAAGACGGCTGTGTGGATCAGCAAAGTGGTCAACGACCTTGACCGTGATCCGCACTGGGATGACGCGGTCCGCGGCTTGCCAAATATTGTGATCCCCAAGAAGCCCAGGGCGAAAAAGTCAAAGGCGGATTGAGCGGTGCCGCCACCGGGAAGCAAGCAATTTTGGTCGCTGGCTCGTTGTTGTCTTGGAAAAATGAAAGTCGAATGAGGCGTATGTAATTGCGTTCCGCATCTCCCTGAGTCATGCAACGCAAGCCTCAGGAGATTGCAAATGGGAACACTCAACTCGACCCCCACTGGTCCGGAGATGCCTCTCAAATTGTGGGGAGGAGAACAAGGCCAGCGGCTGCGTCGCGCCCAAGCACGTCACGAGAGAATGGTAGCCAAGGCGATCAACGGCAACGTATCTAGCCGCCGTCTTAAACAATTGGTCATGCGCTATGACCGGATACTTCTCGCCGCCGTAAAGCTCGTGCCTAGGTAGCAATGAAGATAGCGACCATCAAGAAGCCTCAGCCCAAGTGCTGAGGTTTTTTTTGCCCGCGGAAAGGCGATCGGCGCATCTGCAGAGAGCCGGTGAGCTGGCTCCTCAATCTAATTTGTGCGTTTACGATACATAACGCGTACGTGTAATATCTGCGGCTTCTGTCCAGGAGCCCGCCCCCAGCCATGCATACACCTTCCTCTGCTCGTGAAACCCAGCTGAACCAGGTGCTGCCAGAGGCTGAAGCCTGATGCTCCCCGTCGACGAACTGAAGGCGGTCAGGGCCCGTGTCACAGAGTGCCTGGGGCTGGCGGCGTCTCATCTTTCCCGTGACATTCCAGAGATACCGGTCCTGTTTAACCTCACTGGTAAATCCGGTGGCATGTTCAGGTACCGCAAAGACAAAGGGTCTGGCCGGTGCTACGACCTGCAATTCCGGTTTAACCGCATCTTGGCGCGAGAGAATCTCTCAGAGTACCTCGATCAAATCTGTCCGCATGAGGTCGCCCACTATGTCACTCACCTGGTATGGGGGGCTGAGGTCGATCCGCACGGGGCCGAATGGACCCAGATTATGGTTGAGGTGTTCAAGGTCCAGGCCGACAGATGTCACCAGCTTGACACATCGAGATCTGTAAAGAGGGAGTTCCTGTACCAGTGCGGGTGTGAAGGTAGAACATTCCGGTTATCGACCAAAAGGCACAACCGCATGGTCAGGCAGACGGCCCTATACAACTGCAATGCTTGCGGTCAGCTCCTGGCTTTCATCCGAGAGGCTGATAAGGCTGCGGCCCAGGTCATCTCAAAGCTGTTCATTAGCACCCCGGGCCCCGCGATCGACAGCGCTCAAGCTGACCGGATCGCCAAGCTCATCATTGATCACCAGGTGAACCAGGTCGTCATTGACTGCTTAATCACGGGTGAACGCCACCGCAAGCTGTTGAGCAAGAAATTGAATGTCCCGTTGGCCTCGGTGACCAGGCATCCGACCCCCGACACCCTGCCAGGCGGGGTGACTCACGCGATCGTCTTCGGCGATGGCCATGACGAGCGTCAAGGGCGCGTAGCCAAGGCTTTCGAGCAGCGAGGGGTGAAGGTGCGGATGGTGCGAGCAGGTGTTGGCTGAAGTGGCGGTTATGAGAGCGCCCATTACCCCTGAAGCAATTTGCGTAGAGCCCCCCATGCGTCATACCGAACCTACCCAGCAACACCCCGATGCCGCAGATACTTTCCGCCTGAAAGCATTCCGAGTCGTTACCGGCGAACTGTTCGCTGCAGCCAATGCGCAGCATGCGCTCGACATGGCCAAATCGCACCTCTCACAACCCCAGCTCAGCCTACGTGACGTCGTCGCGGCGAACCACTGGGACTGGGTGGTAGCGGATGAGAATGGCGCTGAGCTCGCCGCTGGCGCTTCGGCGCTACTCGCCCGGGCTACCGCACCGGGCTTGCTTGGTCGCTGCAGAACAGACCATTCGTACCAGACCGTGTTTGTCGAAGATCTGAGCGGACGAAGCTTGGAATGGGCCATGCGTGAAGCGAGCTTCAAGGCTTTTGGTTTCATGATGAGCGCTGAGCCTGGCTGCCCAGTCGCACCTCAGAGGGAGGCCGTACGGCGGTGGCTTGGGGATGTCGTGAGCGTCCCTGCAGATCACATCCGGAACGATCAAGCGGCGTGAGCCTTTTGCATGCCGGCGCCATGCACCTAGCGCTAGGGGAGAGGCCGTCATACATGTCCGTGTGGGCCATCTCCAGGTACAAACTTAACGCACATGAGGTGCCGCACCATGACTAACCCAAACCAAGCAGTAGCAGTCTCCACTGAAGGCCGTGTACCAGCTGATTGGAAGGCTCCTGACTTCTACCAGCCGTTGGATCTTCTGCAGGCCAAGCTGGCGTTCCAATTCGGCGATTTCGCTCATCTCATGCTTAGTCAGTTCGAAAAAGCGACGACGGCATACATGGGCCGCGATTTGTCTCAGGCTCAGTTCCCCCGGACTGGCGAGGAGGCGATGATCGAGCTTGAGGTTCGAGCTCAAACCCTGCAGTGGGTTGTTGAAATGGCGGGCCTGACAGGGAAAGCTGCTGACTACGCCGCCAACCGCTATCACGAGGACACCGCGTTCCTGCTGGTCTACTCGATGCCAAACGAGGGTGCGCTTCAAACATTCCGCTGTGGTGGTGGTAGCCCGGGCGCCGCTCTTGCTCAATTCGCGCAGCAGAATCCAGATCGGGTTCATCTCGTGCAGGAAATCTACGTGGACAAACGAAGCCTTCAGCCGGCAGCGGCTTAACGATTCACCCAAACCCCACCGCTTAGGCGTTGGGGTTTTTTTACGCCTGCAGGAAGCTCTGGAGACCGGGTCATATTTATTTTTTCAGCATGCATAACACGTATGTGTAATTTGCTTGTTGTGCGTTTCGGATACTGCCAGTAATATCGGTGCGTGTGAAAATGACAGCATGGTGACATCAAGCAGCCGTTTCTCTAGACGAAACGCTGGCGCCAGGCACATTGACCCAACCAATCACGAGGCCCAATCGATGACCCCTCAGGAACTGCTGCAACAGCCCGACGACCAGTACATGAACCCTGAGCAAGTAGCGTTCTTCAAAAACCTGCTGGCGAACGAAAGTGCTACAGCCATGGGGCGCATCGAGCAGCTGCGCGTCGATCTGACGGGCTTGGAGAAAGCCCCTGATGAAGTGGACGCCGCACTGATCGAACAAGAGCGCCAGTCCATCCTGGGCAGCATCGAGCGTGAAAACCAAAGTGTGCGCGATATCAAGCTGGCCATGTCTGCGATTGCAGACGGTAGTTACGGCTGGTGCGAAGACACCGGTGAGCCGATTGGTCTCCGTCGCTTGCTCTCAAATCCTCGATCGCTCCTGACTGTCGAGGCCAAGGAGAGCCGCGAGAACAAATCCCGGCACCTTCGCGCTGCGTAATCACCATTTACCTGTAATGCCGCCAGCCCGTCATAGTGAGGTTAATCCCCATGCCCAAGTCCCAATCCCTGCCCGTCAAGTCTTCCCGCACAGCTGACAAATTTGTGGTCCGTCTGCCTGACGGCATGCGCGAGCAGATCGCTGATATCGCGAAAGGCAATCACCGCAGCATGAACTCCGAAATCATCGCCCGCCTGGACTTGAGCATCGAGCAGGATAAGCATGGCGACCTGACGGTGCGCACACTGGCGCAGGTTACCCGGCGTTGTGAGGAGCTGGAGCAAGAGCTGGCGCAGATCAGGGCAGCTCAGGGTAACGAAACACCGAAGGCAGGTCTGCAGCAGCTGCCGCGACTGTCGATCGCCAGCGCGCAGTGAAGGACGACCGCCATGGGGAACCTGCTTGATGTAGCTCCTGGCGCAACTGGCGCTGGCACCGCCGACATTGCGGCGTTGCTCTTGAAGGCCGCCCAGCGCTATTTCTACTTGCGTGGCCCTGCCCTCCGAACCGGGAAAGCCAATACCCCAATGGTACGTATCGGCATCGACGCGCTGTTGAGCGGCGAATCGCTCGATGCTGAGGTCGACCGGGCCATGATCGAGGCGCATGCCGCGGGGCTCAGTGTTCCACCAGGAGCCAGCGGCCATGCCGGCAGCCTTCAGTTCTCAGCGGCAGAAGCGGCGTTTTTGCGAAAGCTGCTCGTAGCGCCACAATCAGCGCAGGCGGCCCAACTCTTGAAGTACGCAACCGCGGTAGGGGTGCGTGACACCGCGAATCTCTTTGCCAACTACATCGCGTACATGAACTCTCCGATGCCCTGGCTGCAGCAGACGGCCATTGAAAGCCCTCTCGCAACTTTCAGCCGCTCACCGTCCAACCGTTTTGAAAATGCGCCTACTGAGCGCCAGCGGGCCAGTACGCGCCGCATCTGGTCACAGGCGGTACCCGAAAGTGCCGGCCATTTTTGGAACTGGAGCGGGAAGGAGGGCATCGATGCCTCCTTGTTGGTGGTCAGCTGGTCGTCGGACTTAGGCAAGTTCTGCGTAGAAGGTGCACCTGGTACATCGCGACCGATCAGTTGTGAGGAGTGGGGAGGATGGTGGGCAGGGCTTGACCGGCCTAACCCATCCCAAGAGATCGATTGCCTCCGCTACGCGGCTGCCGGCTGATCGACAGCTCACACTACCGGCAGATATCACTCAGCTGCTTCAACCTCAATTACTCAAGATTGCGCTCATAAGGGCGCTGTCATCACCGACATCACCTAACAAGGCATGACCATGTGGTTTAAGAATCTGACCGTTTACCGCCTGACCCAAGATATTGAATTCGCCGCGGATACGCTCCAAGCCGCCCTGGCGTCGAAGCCGGCACGGCCGTGCGGTTCGCAAGAGCTGGTCACCTATGGCTTCATCGCGCCGCTGGGCAAGGGGGAGGATGCTCCACTCGTTCACCAGAGCGGGAATTTCTTTCTGATCAGTGCTCGGAAGGAAGAGCGCATCCTGCCGGCAAGCGTGGTCAATGATGCTGTGAAGGAGAAGGTCGAGGAGATCGAGAGCGCCCAGCAGCGCAAGGTCTATAAGAAAGAGCGTGACCAGATCAAGGACGAAACGATCCAGGCCATGCTGCCGAAGGCGTTTATTCGTCGGGGTGTGATCACAGCGGCCATCGCGCCCAAGCTCGGGCTGATCATCGTCAACAATGCGAGCGCCAAACGTGCAGAGGATCTGCTCTCCACGCTCCGTGAAGTAATGGGGTCCCTGCCGGTGCGCCCGGTGACTGTGAAGATCGCCCCGAGCGCGACCCTCACTGACTGGCTCAAAACCGGCCAGGCGAGCGAAGGGTTCCATGTCCTGGACGAATGTGAACTGCACGACACCCATGACGAGGGCGGATCGGTTCGTTGCAAGCGGCAGGATCTCACCAGCGACGAAATCAAAAATCACCTGGCCACTGGCAAGGTCGCGACCAAGCTGTCGCTGGCCTGGCAGGACAAATTGTCTTTCGTCCTGGATGACAAGCTTGTGATCAGGCGCGTGAAGTTCGAAGAGCTGCTTCAGGAGCAGGCTGCCCAGGATGGGGGAGAAGATGCCCTGGCCCAGGCTGACGCCACGTTCGTGTTGATGATGATGACCTTCGCCGAATTCCTCCCAGCTCTGTATGAGGCGCTGGGTGGGGAGGAAGTGCCGGCGTCCATCTGAATCAAGCAGGACATCAAGCCTCCGCCGTGGCGGGGGCTTTTTTTTGCACGAAAAAAGTATGGAGACTTGTTCCGCATTCCAGGTGTGTACGGACAACCAGTTTGTCATTTCCCCGATCGGGCTCAGTCCCCGTCAGGGGAGCTGTGTCGACCACTTGGAGCAGCACAATGACCACCATCATCAACGCAAAAATTGGCGAATCGAAAGGCGTTTCACGTGTCTTCATGGAGGGCCGTCACCTGCTGACAGCGGGTGTTCAGATTGGAAAAAAATACTCGATTAAGTCTGACAAGGTTGCCCGACGTCTAGAACTAATTGAGGTTCAATCCGGCTTTGCCGGGAAGTGCATCAGCGTTTCAAAACGAGAGCGTAATGGGATTGTTCATCCAGTAATCGATCTGCGATCTGAGCAAATTCGTGAAGTCTTTGAAGATGATCATAAGGTCCGGGTTGCGATTCGTCGTGGCCGGATTGTGATCACTGCACTGCAGATTCAAACCAAGATCCGCGAGCGCCTCAAGCGCATGAAGGATAAGTTGGAGCGAGGTGCAAAGCTCGCAGTTGCGAGCATCTTTCACGGCGGGGGTATCGCGGATAAAGCAGTTCACCGTTTCTGGAGCTGTGCTAACTGTTAGATGTCGTTTATCTGCTGTAAATCAACCAGTTATCGAAACTAACTTTTTTGCAGCATTTTGTGAGGGAGTGCTGTAGTGGTCTAATGAAACCGGACACCCATTTAGGCGAGAATGCTCGCCATAGAGAGGTGTCCGATGACCAAGCAACGTCGTTCCTTTACGCCCGAGTTCAAACGCGAAGCTGCCAGTCTGGTGCTCGACCAGGGCTACAGCCATATCGAAGCAGCCCGTTCGCTTGGGCTGGTGGAGTCGGCCCTGCGTCGATGGGTCAACCAGCTTCAGGAAGAGCGAAACGGTGTGACTCCGACCAGTAAAGCGCTGACGCCCGAACAGCAGAAAATCCAAGAGCTGGAAGCTCGGATCAATCGCCTGGAACGGGAAAAAAGTATATTAAAAAAGGCCACCGCGCTCTTGATGGCCGAGGAACACGAGCGTTCGCGTTAATTGATCAGCTTCGTTCTGAAGAGCCTGTTGATCTATTGTGCTCGGTATTCGAAGTCACCCGATCCTGCTATTACGCGCACTGTCGCAAGCACCGATCTCCAGACGTTAAGCAGCTGATTTTGCGCAGCCGCGTGAATGAGCTGTTCACCCAAAGCCGCAGCGCGGCGGGCAGCCGAAGCATCATGTTCATGATGCGCGAGGACGGCATAGCGATTGGGCGATTCAAGGTGCGCAAGCTGATGAGCGAGATGAAGTTGATCAGCAAGCAACCCGGCTCACATGCCTACAAAAAGGCGACGGTGGAGCGGCCTGATATCCCGAACGTGCTGGATAGAGAGTTCACCGTGTCGGCACCAAATGAGGTCTGGTGCGGGGACATCACGTATGTCTGGGCTCAGAGTCGCTGGCACTATGTGGCGGCCGTGATCGATCTGTTCGCCCGCCGCGTGGTGGGCTGGGCGTTTTCATCGAAGCCAGATGCCGACCTGGTGATCAAGGCCTTGGACATGGCTTATGAACAGCGTGGCCGGCCTGAGAATGTACTGTTTCACAGCGACCAAGGAAGCCAATACAGCAGCCGAAGCTTCCGTCAGCGGCTGTGGCGTTATCGCTTCAAGCAGAGCATGAGTCGGCGTGGAAACTGCCACGATAATGCACCGATGGAACGGTTGTTTCGCAGCCTGAAAACGGAATGGGTACCGACCGTGGGCTATATGAGTGCTTCGCTGGCACAGCAGGATATTGGTCGGTTTCTGATGCAGCGCTACAACTGGCAGCGACCGCATCAGTTCAACAGCGGGCTGGCGCCCGCTGTTGCCGAAGAAAAACTTAACGCAGTGTCCGGGATTAGTTGACCACTACATGCCTAAAAATGTCGCAGAGTAAGGGTAGGCGCAGGCTTAGTGTGATCGGAGCGCTGAGTTAGCACGCGTTTTACCACCCGCCCACCCTCGGGAGAGGTGATGCTTTTCTATCTCATATAAGAAATGATGCTGTCATTTAGCTTATCTCGCCAAGCGGGGTAAAAGCGTATGGGGCTGGCATTTGAGATGTAAGGCTATTCGATAGAGCTTTTCGATGGTGAGGTTCACCTCACCTCTCTCTATGCGGCCCATGTAGCTACGATCTATCCCGCAGGCGAACGCGAGAGCGTCTTGGGACAACCCAATCAAAACCCTTCTCTCACGGATTTTCTGCCCGAGATCCTTTGCCAGAGCCTGCATAACCGCCTCGATTCATCAAGGCGGAACTATCCGTCGTTTACTGAGCACTGGGCGACGGATTATAATCCGTATTTCGCCCGCTTTCCGTTGCAGTGGTTGCCTGTATGAAACCAGCTACATTCAAGCTAGACAGGCGTGTCTTCGAGCTGCTCAAGGATGAAGACTTTCAGCTATTTACGATCCGTGCGCTGAGGGATGCCTACGCCCGTCAGCTACATGGGCCGGTTAACGATGTAGAGCTATGGCGCTACATCTACGATCAGGTTCAACGTTTGAAGCGCGTAGGATGGGTTCAGCAAGATCCCATACGCCGTAGGCGCGACCAGCTTTTCCGCGTGCAGGACCAGCCCGCTGCTCTCAATCTTTCTCTCGTACGCCAGCGTTTCTCCACGGCCCGCGTTGATGCATTGAGCGAGGAGGGGACCGGAGTGGTTCAGCCGCTTGTACATTCGGAGGTTTGTCCGACGCGGCGGTTGGAATCGCTTGCGAAAGAGATCCGCTTAGACATGCTCACCGCATTGGGGGAGGCCGAGCGCTATAAGCAGCTGTTCACTGAAATGCCAGTGCTTAGGGCTCGAGTTGAAGATGACTACATCGAGGCGCGGGATCGCAGTTCTCGTTTGCTCGGACATCTTCGGGCGATTGAGAACACGCTGAAGATGCTGGTAGCTGCATGATAGCTTTGCGCGTGTGGCAAGACGCTTGTGTATCAGCTGCGTTGGAGCATTATCAGACATCGTCGCATTTCTTTTGCCAGGCCACTCCGGGTGCCGGCAAGAGCAGGATGGCCGCCGAGGTTGCAAGGTGCTTATTCCAAGCGGATCTCATTGATCTTGTGCTCTGCTTTGCGCCATCCTGCCAAGTCGTTGATGGCTTGCAAAAGACGTTTTCTACAGTACTGGGCAGGTCTTTCGATGGACGCCTTGGATCGCTCGGTGTCGCCTCCACTTACCAAGCAATGGATCACCGCGATGCTTCATTTTGGCAGTTGGTTGATGACTACAGAGTGCTCGCGGTATTCGATGAAATTCACCATTGCGCTGGGCACGATCCGCTGTTGAGTAACGCTTGGGGACAAGTCATCCTTCAACGTTTGCAAGACCAGGCGGCCTATACTCTTGCGCTATCAGGCACTCCATGGCGATCCGATGATAGGGCAATTGCCTTGGCTCGATATTCAGACCCCGAAGGGCGGCTCGTCAGTGATTTTCGTTATGGTCTGAAGGAGGCCATAGCTGACAAGGTGTGCCGCTCACCGCGCATAGTCGTCATCGACAACAGCGCTGTCAGGCTCACAGAGCTTGTAGACGATACGCCGATCGTTACCGTTTACCCAAGCATCGCTCAGCTCTTGAACGAGTCGCCCATTACCTTTGAGGACCTACTCACTCACCATGACATGGTCGAGAAGGTTGTCGATTTGGGCTGCAGCCGTTTGGACGAAATTCGCTACAAAATTCCTGATGCAGGTGGTTTGGTGGTTGCGACGAACATTCGTCATGCCAACCAGATCGCTGCAGTGTTCAGGTCGAGGGGCGAGGAGTGTTTAGTGGTCACGACGCGGACACCCGGGGCGCAGCAGTTGATAAAATATTTTCGAGAAGGGCTGGGGAAGTGGATCATCGCTGTCGGAATGATCAGCGAGGGTACTGACATTCCTCGATTGCAGGTGTGCTGCTATCTGAGCCGCATTCGTACCGAGCTGCATTACCTGGGTAATTGCATCGACTTGACCACCTGTTTGCATTCCCGTTGACCAGGCATTTGCATTCCCACTGACCACCCATTTGCATTCGCACTGACCAGCAGTTGCATTGGCACTGACCAGCGATGGATGACGTATCACCTCGACCAAAAGCATCGTGGACGCTCGAGCACCTCCGCGAGCGATAACGCGCTGCGGGCAAACCAGCGGAACGAGCCTGGCAGTATTATTGGGCAAGTCGTAAGCTGCATTCGCGGAGTACCTCTGAGCATTGCGTTATGGCCGAAGGGGCTATGGGGTCATTTCGGTGCGAGTTCATGAAAGCTGCCTGAGAAGGCTGTGGAATGTACTGGGCACCTCTCCTATGGCTGAGGCCTATAGCGACGGTACTGCCGGCTAAAAAGACAGCACGAGAATTCTTAAAACGTTCTTCCTGACCCAAAGCTCACAGATCGTCAGGATGATCAGCGAGACGTTTTGACAAGCATCAGGGGAGTCAGAGTCTGTGACCATCGCCCAAACAAAAAAATTGATCAGCACCCGTAGCGAGGAAAATGCCAACCGGCTTTTGAGTGCTGGATGGACACTTCTCCTGGTGGCAGATCGTTCTGAAGGCAAGCACCAATGGCTGGTCTATCAATTGGGATGGCAACGTGAGGGCGAGCCAGCGGATATCACCTTCACAGGTGTCGAGCCGGGGCCTGACCCATTCTAATTACTCTCAAATTTTAACCGCTCAGCCTCGGGCGATCTTTAATCGGCAACGAAAATACGATCCCAATCTCGTGCTATCAATGTCCGACACGCGGCCGTTGAGCCACCGAACCAGCTTCGCGACACCGTCTCCATGGTCACTTCTGCGATATAGCGAATCGATTCTCCATTTTCATCGAGCAAGCCCCCCACCCCCCTCAACAAAGTGTGTCCTACCGCAATGTCATAAGCCGAAACTGTGTAGCATGGGATAGCAGGACTGACTTTCCATTAAAAACAATCAGTTGCATGCAATTGACCAAAGGTCTTGCATTCGACTTGACCAATTGCATTGCCACTGACCACTGATTGCATTCGACTTGACCACCCGGTTTGCCGGCGGAGGTGGATGCGTCATCGCTTCCGGCTTCTCGCCTTGCGCATTGACTCACCCTTAAGCTCGATGAAGTGAGATTTGTGCAAGATCCGGTCAAGAATCGCGTCTGCGATAGTTGGGTCGGTGAACAGGTCGTACCATTTCGCCGTCGGATACTGGCTGGTGATGAGTAACGAACCGTTTTGTGATTGCTGATCAATGACATCCAGCAGAAAAGGGCCTAGCTGCGCATCGATGCCCCCGATGCCCAAATCATCGATGATTAACAATTGAGCTCGGATCAGTTGCCTTCGAAGCTTTGGCAACGTGTGGTCCGCGTACGAAAGAGATATCTCTTCAAAAAGTTTTGTAGCAGTTCGATAAGTCGTGTGAAAACCGAGGCGACATGCTTGGTTTCCAAATGCGCATCCAAGCCAGGTTTTTCCGGTACCGGTTGCTCCTGTGATGATGATGTTCTGTCGCCGCCTCAACCACTCACATTCTCCCAGTGTCATAACTGTATTGCGGTCGAGGCCTCGGCTAGCCTTAAACTCTATGGTTTCCAAGGTCGCCTCCGATTCGCGGAGCCTGGCCGACTTGAGTAATCGCTCAACTTTTCTGGTCGCACGCTCACTAGCTTCCGCCTCCATCATCAACCCAAGCCTCTGGTCGAATGGCTGCTTTTGAAGGTTTGGCTGCTCAAGCTGCCGCTCGTAAGCCGTTGCCATGCCATTCAATCCGAGTTCAAGTAAACCCTGAGCGGTGTTTAGGACTGGTTTCATACAGGTTCATCTCCTTGCGAGGCATAGTACTGGGCGCCGCGAATATTCGAATGCTCGATCATTGGCGTTAAAACTTTGACCGGACGGCGAAGGTCAGAGTCATTTCGTAAAATGGCCCGCAGGCGTTCAGAACTCAGGGTATTGAGGGAGTTAGCGTAGGCGCAGGCCGATTCCAATCGAGAAGGTGGGATTTGTTCTTTGCGGACGTCCCGCCGCAGGGAAATAATCGCCCTGAGACCTGTAGCAAAATCTCGTCGATCCTCAAGATTTTTCTGAACAAAATACAAAGTTGCCGGACCGATGCCTTCCGCCCATGACAAAAGAACTGCCGGTTGCGAATCCTGGAACTGGCAGTGGTTCGGTGCTAAATGCTCACGCAGTGTGCTGACACCCCGGTCCTTCTCAATACGATGGGTACTGATTATTTGTCGTTGAAAGGTGACCTCAAGCCACTCAGCATTTACACGCATATCCACGACCTGATTGGCATAATGATACGGTACCGAGTAGTTGTGACCATTGAATTCGACGTGGTAGTCGCCCCCCACACGAATGTGATAAACCCATTGGCTATAGTTGTAGCGCCTTTCTGGTAGAGGTTGCAGCGCCGGAACATCAATCTCTCGGAAACGGTTCAGGCGGCTTTTAGGGTAAGTGCGAGTGACCCGTTCATTCAGGACTTTCATCCAGCGATCAATTTGCTCGTTAAGCTCTTCAATTGAAAAGAATGACTGTTTTCTAAGTCTTGCTAGCACAAAGCGCTGGACGATTTGAACGCCAATCTCACCGAGGGACTTGTCTTTAGGCTTGCGGGGCCTCGCTGGGGTGATCATGGTTCCATAGTGTTCAGAAAGCTCAGCGTAGGCTCTGTTTAAAATGACCTGGTCGCGAGTTGTTTTAAGTACCGCAGCCTTTAAGTTGTCAGGCACAACAAACCGCGGTACTCCTTCAAAAAATTCGAAGGCGCGAACGTGACACAACAGCCAATCTTGAGTCGTCTGACTCGCGACGGCCGTAGCGAAAAGGTAGCCAGAGCCACCCAGGGTGGCGACGAAAATCTGAGCGTGCGCAGTAGTCCCCTGAACCGGGTCCACAATGGGCATAGTGCGTCCACAAAAGTCGACAAACATCTTGTCGCCGGGCAGGTGCACCTGTCTCATGCTGACTTTCTGTGTTTTTAGCCAGCTGCGATAAAGCCGTGTGAATTGAGCATACGAGACCCCTTCAGGCTCGTTCTCTCTGAACTCCTGCCACAGGAGATCCAAGGTCATATCGGGCAAGCGTAGCTGTTCGTGAATCTCCAGCCACTGAGGAATTACTTTCCTGCGGGCCGCCCCCCGCTTATCGATGCCAAGCCGCACCGCAAACGCTTGGTTATCGAGAGCCCTAAGGCTCTCCCAGGTCTCGCCGCATTGGTTGAGCTGATCGCGGATGCTTCGAACGGTGTTGTGCGAGACCTTTGTTAACCGGGCGATGGCTCTATGGGGCAATTGGCTCTCAGACGCGAGACGCAGAATCTCGCGCAGGGTTTCTATGGGTAACCTCATGTTCTCTCCCCGCGACAGGCATGGGAATGCCCTCACAAATCGCGTCGTGTGAAATTTGCAGATGAACGGGGTTTGGCCGGCTTGACGCCGAACGCGGAGGAACACAGAATGGGCATGTCATGGAGTCGAAACCGGACATAACCAAAAAAAGCCTGGGGCGCCAACCCCGGGCTTTTTTGTGCTCCTGAACCACCGAGTTTCGGTTCAGTCACGTCTCATTTTGCTTCCTCCTTTCGCTATCGCAATCATGGCCGAGGGCGCTATTGAGCTTCTTCTTGCAGGCTTTCGGCCAGTGGCACTGGAGCTGTACAGCGTTGTTTTGCAATCCAGGTTGCGACCTCTTTGGACAGCGCGAATGACCCACGGCGGTTTGGCACGGCAAACAGCGGGACCTCAATTCGTCCTCGCTGCTTTGCCTTGCGGAAAGCCTCTTGTGACTTGTACCCAAGCTCCCGCCATAGCGCCGTACTCCCAAGCATCAAGCCATAACGGTCTACAAGTTCGACCTCCAGTTCGGAGGCAAGGGTGTCTATCTCGATATGTTCATGCATGACGCTGCTGGTCCTGTGTAGTCACACTTCATGTTAATAAACAGGCTCCTTGCCTTCCAGCCGTAAGACTTCTACATTTTTTACGGTACAGGGTCACTGGAAGATTCAGTAAGTGTCTGATTTCAATAGAATCAAACAGCTTTACCTGACGTTTTCACATGAAATGCGGGAACATTTTGATGAAAAAAAACCAATTTTGCGGGAGTCCATTGAGGCAATCCGTTTGCGCTACTGGTACGAGGGTCTGAAGCAACGTACTTCCTTGCACACTGCGTACGAGCTTGAAAGGCACTTTGAAAAAGAATCTTTTCAGAGAAACAGCAATGGCACTATTCGTCACTACCGCAGTAAATGGTCGCGGTATGAGCAAAGTATCCATACGCCCAAGTCCAAGACGCTAAAGCGAGTAGAGTTGCTTGCGCCCGGATCCACACGAGAAATCGACCACCCACTTTGGCGGATTCTGAAACTCACGGATCCAGGAGAGATTGACGCTGAGATGATTTTGAGGACGTTGAGCTTCGACGTTCAGGAAATTATTTTTGTTTGTTCGTTTTCAGGTTTATCTTCCTATTCCAATAGAAAACCCATTACACAAAGGGTCCTAGACCAGCTTGAGCGTCGAGCCAGCTTGGACTGTTTGACTTGTTTAATTTGTTTGCTCCTGGAAGCTTCCAGCCAGAAGCGCGCTGTGCTTTCTACAAAAATCGCTCTCACCGTGCATAACGTAATCTTGATGATGGGGATTGAACTTTATGCTCGAAAGGTTGCACTTCCCCTTTTGGATATACTGATTGAGCGTATATTGCCGCTCGGCGTCATGCCTCATCTAAAGATGTGGATGATTAGTAGCGACTATATTCACGCATCTGCCCACCTTAACTTGATGGTCTATCAGACCAAGCGAGGGAACAAGAGGGTCTTGAGCTGGCCGCAACGTGCTAAATTGATGTATCGACTGATTCACGGCTACATGGGGCTCGACGTTCAATATGCGATGGCGCCGCAATTTGAATTAAACGACAAGGTCGGTGATATTCCGGAAGAGCTAATCAACAAATTCAATAAAGCTTCGAGTCTTAGAAATTGGGCCTGGGATAGTATTGTCGAGGGGCGATCGGAGCCTATGCCTCCGGCGGAATTGTTCGTTTGAAACCCCAGCCCCCAATAAACCTCATCCGAAGGTTTGATTCCTCTTGACAATTCATGTGCCATTTTTTCAGGTGTCCACATTCCATAAACTGTGGACACCAACAATCGGCCCAACTGAATTAGTCAACCTTTATATAGGTTCGGCCATCCAAGGGTGGCTCGCGGAAAATCAGAGCACTGACGGATCTAGCCAAGCGGTATTTGGCACGCTTTGGCCATCAATTCGCGCCCATCCCAGGTACTCGAGGATAGGTAGAACATTATTTACTACTCGGTGCTGCCGGCGATCCCTCGCGCCACGGCGCATAAACCTCTTTCGAGCGGATTTCGGTTGTTTGACTCGATACGGGAGGGCATTGCTGCACTTGCATCGACAGCGTGTAGATTGGTTAGCGTACGAACAAAGGCTTCGACTGGCTTCCTTGACGAACTACTGCACTGCTCCCGCGCCATCGCCGCGCAGAAATAACCGCATCGGGGGCCTGGCGTCGGCATCACCCGGTAAGCCCTGGCTAGACCGGACTGACGGGTCGAAAGCGTTCCATCGGAGCGATATCGCTCCGTTGGGCCGGGAGGCACGGTTTACGACCTCTACGTTCTGATTAACGCCCCGGGAACCACTTTTTCCGGAACGATTTCATTACACCGGGAAAAGAACACCTGTGCGTAAACGGGCACTTCAGCGGTATTTCCGCGTCTGGCATAGCCCTTGCTAATACCCTTCTGTCCGGCCCGATAAGCAAGTTGTTTGTTGGGTTGTAGGACCACGAGCAAGACGAGGAGGAATCTTGGAGATAGCACATATTAATTCGGACTTCAATCCAGATATCGGAATTTTTCCGATATAGCCGCCAAGCACTTTGTGTTTGAACTTGTGAATCTTATAAAAACAATTCAACTTGCAAGGTAAAAGAACAATGAAACATTCGACTCCTGGTCACCGTCCGCCTGATAGTGAAGAACACGAACTCAAACGCAATCTGTCCAATCGCCATATCCAGTTGATCGCCATCGGCGGTGCAATAGGCACCGGCCTGTTTATGGGTTCTGGCAAGACCATCAGTCTGGCCGGCCCCTCGATCATCTTCGTCTACATGATCATTGGCTTCATGCTGTTCTTCGTCATGCGGGCCATGGGCGAGTTGCTACTGTCCAACCTCAAGTACAAGTCTTTCATCGATTTCTCGGCCGATCTCCTGGGACCCTGGGCCGGTTTTTTCACCGGATGGACCTACTGGTTCTGCTGGATAGTCACCGGCATTGCAGACGTTATCGCCATATCCGCCTATTCACACTTCTGGTTCCCGGATATCCCTCAATGGTTACCGGCACTCAGCTGCGTTGGCCTGTTGCTGTCGCTCAACCTGATTACCGTGAAGATGTTCGGCGAACTGGAGTTCTGGTTCGCCATGATCAAGATCGTGGCCATTTGCGCCCTGGTCTGCACCGGGCTTTACATGGTGGTCGCGGCCTATCAGTCGCCTGCCGGCAACGTCGCGTCCCTGGCCAACCTATGGAATGACGGCGGGATGTTCCCCCACGGCGCCATGGGATTCTTCGCCGGCTTCCAGATCGCTATCTTCGCCTTCGCCGGGATTGAACTGGTGGGCACGACCGCCGCAGAAACCAAGAACCCGGAGCACAATCTTCCGCGGGCGATCAATTCCATTCCGCTGCGCATCATCGTGTTCTATGTGTTCGCGCTGATTGCCATCATGGCCGTTACCCCGTGGCGCGAAGTCGTTGCCGACAAGAGTCCTTTCGTCGAACTCTTTGTGCTGGCCGGCCTGCCGGCAGCTGCGGGGATCATCAACTTCGTGGTGCTCACCTCCGCGGCTTCTTCCGCCAATAGCGGTGTCTTTTCAACCAGCCGCATGCTTTTCGGCCTGGCGCTGGATGGCGATGCACCCGGCAAGTTCAAAGTTCTGTCCAAGCGCGCAGTGCCCTCCAACGGACTGATCTTTTCCTGTGTTTGCCTGTTGTCGGGTGCGCTGGTGATCTACCTTGTTCCGAACATGCTGGATGCCTTCACCCTGATCACCACGGTCTCGGCAATCCTGTTCATGTTCGTCTGGTCGATGATCCTGCTGTCCTACCTGGCGTATCGCAAGAAGCGCGATGGCCTGCATCGCTCATCGAATTACAAGATGCCGGGCGGAATAGTCATGACCTGGATCTGCCTGACCTTCTTCGCATTCATGGTTGCATTGCTGGCCCTGGAAGAAGACACCCGAACAGCATTGTTCTTCGTGCCTGTCTGGTTTGTAGTGCTGGGCTTGTCTTATCGATCTATCCGCCGGAGCAAGTCGGAGAGCGTGCACCTGTCATACGAAGCGGATCAGTAGCCACATTCACGGTATTGCTTTTGTCCAGGGGGACGGCACAGGGCGTGCCGTCCCCCTGTCGTTTTTTGACTGCAGGCTCCAAGTTCGGCAATGACTACCATGATACTGATGCAAGGCGCCCGAACCGCCGTGCCCACGGTATAACGACACGCAGGACCCGCCATGCGAATCCACGTCACCTTTATCGACCGCGTCGGCATTACCCAGGAAGTCCTGGCACTGCTGGGCGCGCGCAACCTCAATTTGGACGCGGTGGAAATGATCCCGCCCAACGTCTACATCGACGCCCCGACCCTGTCCCAGGCCGTGCTGGACGAGCTCCACGATGCCCTGCTGCGGGTGGCCGGCGTGCAGGCGGTGGAGCTGGTGGACATCCTCCCCGGCCAGCGCCGACGCCTGCAATTGGAGGCCTTGCTCGCTGCGATGAGCGATCCGGTGCTGGCGGTGGACCCCGGCGGCCATGTGCTGCTGGCCAACCCCACCCTGGTCGGCCTCTACGGTCGCGAGCCGGCAGGTGAGCCGTTGTCCAACCTGTTCGCCGAGCCGGACCTGGCGCAGACCCTGATTGATAGGGGCTTCCGCCTGCCCATGTGCGAGGTGAGCTTCCAGGGCCAGGCCCTGCTGCTGGACGCCACACCCATCAGCGGCGAGGCAGATGCGCTGGTGGGCGGCCTGCTCACCCTCTACCCGCCGAGCCGCATCGGCGAGCGCCTGGCCTCGCTGCTTCATGACCATGCCGAGGGGCTGGAGGCATTACTGGGCAAGTCGGCGGTGCTCAAGGATCTCAAGGCGCGCCTGCACAAGGTGGCCAGCCTGGATGCGCCGCTTTTGATCCAAGGCGAAACCGGCACTGGCAAGGAGCTGGTGGCCCGCGCCTGTCATGCCCTGAGCGCCCGGCGCGACGCGTCCTTCCTTGCGCTGAACTGCGCGGCGCTGCCAGAGAGCCTGGCCGAGAGCGAGCTGTTCGGTTACTCGGCCGGAGCCTTCACCGGCGCCCAGCGCGGCGGCAAGCCGGGTCTCCTGGAGCTGGCCGACGGCGGTACCGTGTTTCTCGACGAAGTGGGCGAGATGTCGCCTTACCTGCAGGCCAAGCTGCTGCGTTTTCTCAGCGACGGGAGCTTTCGCCGCGTCGGTGGCGACAGTGAGGTGCGGGTGAATGTGCGGGTACTCTGTGCCACTCACCGCAATCTGGAACGCATGGTGGCGGAAGGCAGCTTCCGCGAGGACCTCTACTACCGCCTCAACGTGCTCAACCTAATGGTGCCGCCCCTGCGCGAGCGCGGGCAGGACATCCTCCTGCTCGCCGAGCATTTCCTGCGCCAGGCCTGCGCACAGATCCAGCGTTCGCCTTGCCGACTGGCCCCGGCAACCCATCCGCTGCTGCTGAGCAATCGCTGGGCGGGCAACGTGCGCCAGTTGCAGAATGTGATCTTCCGTGCGGCGGCTATCAGCGAGGGAGATGTGATTGATTGCGACGGTCTGGAGCTGGCCGGCACGGTCTTGAGCAGCCAGCAGGCCGACGCGCTGGAAGTCACCAGCCTGGAAGCGGCGGTGCAGGGGTTCGAAAAGTCCCTGCTGGAGAAGTTCTACGCGGCCTATCCCTCGACCCGGCAACTGGCGGTGCGCCTGCAGACTTCCCATACCGCCATCGGCCAGCGCTTGCGCAAATACGGCATCGCCAATCGGTCTTCGTAACGAACCCGGTTCGATTGCGCTCCACTGGAGTGATTTTGCTCCAGTTGGGCGCAAGCCGCGCCGTTCGTTGGGTTCACCCGTAAACAGCTGCTGAAGGACTCTGCAGGTCGGAGCGATTTCGTTCCATGCGCACTCTTGAAAACAACAAAAAAGTACGTAACTTATTGATTAATAAGCATTTTAATTAATTGGCATTGCCCTTGCTTTTGTTCAGTCAGTCCCAATCAGTCCTGCACCGGGACCCACCTGATAACAAGAGGAAGATCCATGAGCACTCTGCGTTTTACCCACGAACATGAATGGCTGCGCCTGGAAGAGACCGGCGAGCTTACCGTCGGCATCACCACCTTTGCCCAGGAAGCCCTCGGTGACGTGGTGTTCGTGCAATTGCCTGAGCTGGGCCAATACGGTGAAGGGAATGAAGTCGCGGTGCTGGAATCGGTCAAGGCCGCCAGCAACATCAGCATGCCGCTGACCGGCGAAGTGGTGGCGGTCAACCAGGCCCTGGCCGACGACCCCGAGTTGGTCAATGCCTCGCCCATGCAGGCGGGCTGGTTCTTCCGCATCCGCGTGGCGAGCCTCGAAGCCCTCGACAGTTTGATGGACCAGGACGGTTACGACCGCTTCCTGGCCGATAACGCCTAAGCCAAGGTGCCGACATGACCAGAGCACATATCCCGCTGGGCACGGACAACGAGTTCATTGCCCGCCACATCGGCCCGCGCGAGGGCGATATCGACGCCATGCTGGCGCTGACCGGCCACGATTCGCTCGATGCGCTGATCGACAGCGTCATCCCCGACAGCATCAAGGGCACCAGCGTGCTCGAGCTGTCCAAGGGGCAGGGCGAGACCGAAGCCCTGGCCGCGATCAAGACCATCGCCGCGAAGAACGAGCTGTTTCGCAACCACATCGGCCAAGGCTATTTCCCTTGCCATACGCCGACGCCGATCCTGCGCAACCTGCTGGAAAACCCGGCCTGGTACACGGCGTACACGCCGTACCAGCCGGAGATTTCCCAGGGCCGCCTGGAAGCGCTGCTGAATTTCCAGACCCTGATCATCGACTTGACCGGGATGCAGATCGCTAACGCCTCCTTGCTCGATGAAGCCACCGCTGCCGCCGAGGCCATGACCTTCTGCAAGCGCCTGGCGAAGAACAAGGCCCCGGCCTTTTTCGTCTCCCGCCACTGCCACCCGCAAACCCTCGATGTGCTACGCACCCGCGCCGAGCCACTGGGCATCGAGGTGGTGATCGGCGAAGAGTCGGAGCTGGAGCAGGAAGGCCTCGACGGCTATTTCGGCCTGCTGCTGCAATACCCGGCCAGCACCGGCGATATCCCGGACCATCGTGCCTTGGTGCAGCGTGCTCACGAAGCCGGTGCATTGGTGGCCGTGGCCGCCGACCTGCTGGCCCTGACCTTGCTGGCAGCGCCCGGCGAGTTCGGCGCCGATGTAGTGTTGGGCAGTGCCCAGCGCTTCGGCGTGCCGCTGGGTTTTGGCGGCCCGCACGCGGCCTTCTTCGCCACCCGCGATGCCTTCAAGCGCGACATGCCGGGCCGTCTGGTCGGCGTGTCCATCGACCGCTTCGGCAAGCCGGCCCTGCGCCTGGCCATGCAGACCCGCGAACAACACATCCGTCGCGAAAAGGCCACCAGCAACATCTGCACCGCGCAAGTGCTGCTGGCCAATATTGCCAGCATGTACGCGGTCTATCACGGTCCGCAGGGCCTGGAGCAGATCGCCCGGCGCGTGCATCGCCTGACCTCGATCCTGGTGCAGGGTTTGCTGCAACTCGGCCATCAAGTCGAGCAGGAGCATTTCTTCGACACCGTCAGCGTCGTTACCGCCCGCCCGCTGGCCGATGTCCTGGCCGCTGCCAATGCGGCACGCCTCAACCTGCGTTTGATCGATGACGTGCGCGTCGGGCTGTCGCTGGATGAAACCTGCGAGCAGGCCAGCGTTGAGGCGCTGTGGGAAGTCTTCGCCGCGCCGGGCCAGATCCTGCCGGACTTCGACCAGCTTGCCGTCAGCACCGGTGACTGCCTGCCGTTGTCGCTGCTGCGCGAGACGCCGTTCCTGCAGCACGAAGTGTTCAACCGCTATCACTCCGAAACCGAGCTGATGCGTTACCTGCGCCGCCTGGCCGACAAGGACCTAGCCCTGGACCGCACCATGATCGCGCTGGGCTCGTGCACCATGAAGCTCAACGCCGCCAGCGAGATGATCCCGATCACCTGGCCCGAGTTCGGCGCCTTGCACCCCTTTGCCCCGGCCGGGCAGTCACTGGGTTACCGCGAGCTGACCGACGAGCTGGAAGCCATGCTCTGCGCCGCCACCGGTTACGACGCCATGTCCCTGCAGCCCAATGCCGGCTCCCAGGGCGAGTACGCCGGCCTGTTGGCCATCCGTGCTTACCACGCCAGCCGTGGCGAGGCCGGGCGTGATGTCTGCCTGATCCCGTCCTCGGCCCATGGCACCAACCCGGCCACCGCACAGATGGCCGGCATGCGTGTGGTCGTGGTCGATTGCGATGCCCGCGGCAACGTCGATGTGGCGGACCTGCAACGCAAGGCCGAGCAGCACAAGGATCGCCTGGCCGCGCTGATGATCACTTACCCCTCGACCCATGGCGTGTTCGAGGACGGCATCACCCGGATCTGCGACATCATCCATGCGCACGGCGGCCAGGTGTACCTGGACGGCGCCAACATGAACGCCATGGTCGGCCTCTGTGCACCGGGCAAGTTCGGCGGTGACGTGTCGCACTTGAACCTGCACAAGACCTTCTGCATCCCCCATGGCGGTGGCGGTCCGGGCGTCGGCCCGATCGGCGTCAAGGCGCACCTGGCGCCGTTCCTGCCTGGCCACGGCCACATGGAGCGCAAGGAAGGCGCGGTGTGCGCGGCGCCTTACGGCAGCGCGAGCATCCTGCCGATTACCTGGATGTACATCCGCATGATGGGCGGCGAAGGCCTCAAGCGTGCTTCGCAGTTGGCGATTCTCAGTGCCAACTACATCGCCCGGCGCCTGGAGGAGCACTACCCGGTGCTGTACACCGGCGAGAACGGCCTGGTCGCCCACGAATGCATCCTCGACCTGCGCCCGCTCAAGGACAGCAGCGGCATCAGCGTCGAGGACGTGGCCAAGCGTTTGATCGACTTCGGTTTCCACGCCCCGACCATGTCCTTCCCGGTGGCCGGGACCTTGATGGTCGAGCCGACCGAGAGCGAGTCCAAGGAGGAGCTGGACCGCTTCTGCGACGCGATGATCAGCATCCGCGAGGAAATCCGTGCGGTGGAAAACGGCACCCTGGACAAGGACGACAACCCGCTGAAGAACGCGCCGCATACCGCCGCCGAACTGGTCGGCGAATGGAACCACAGCTACAGCCGCGAGCTGGCGGTGTACCCGCTCACTTCGCTGCGCGAGAGCAAGTACTGGCCGCCGGTGGGACGCGTGGACAACGTCTACGGCGACCGCAACCTGGCCTGCGCCTGCCCACCCATGTCGATCTACCAGGAAGCCTGATGGTCTTGGCCCGGACGCGGTCCGGGCCTTGCCGCAGCCAAGTCTGTCACCCGAACAAGAAGGAAATACGAGCATGTTTCATAAAAGCGTGACCCTGTCCGATTTCGACCCTGCGCTGTTTGCTGCCATCAGCCGCGAAGCCCAACGCCAGGAAGATCACATCGAGCTGATTGCCTCGGAGAACTACACCAGCCCGCAGGTAATGCAGGCCCAGGGCACCGAGCTGACCAACAAGTATGCCGAGGGCTACCCGGGCAAGCGCTACTACGGTGGCTGCGAACACGTCGATGTGGTCGAGCAACTGGCCATCGATCGCGCCAAGCAGCTGTTCGGCGCAGGCTATGCCAACGTGCAGCCGCATTCCGGTTCCCAGGCCAACGCGGCGGTCTACCTGGCCCTGTTGCAGGCTGGCGATACCATTCTGGGCATGAGCCTGGCCCACGGCGGCCACCTGACCCACGGCGCCAAGGTCAGCTCATCCGGCAAGCTGTACAACGCCGTGCAATATGGGATCAACGGTGACGGCCTGATCGATTACGACGAGGTCGAGCGCCTGGCCGTTGAGCACAAGCCGAAGCTGATCGTGGCGGGTTTCTCGGCCTACTCCAAGACCCTGGACTTCCCGCGCTTCCGCGCCATCGCCGACAAGGTCGGTGCTTATCTGTTCGTCGACATGGCCCACGTCGCCGGTCTGGTCGCCGCCGGCCTGTATCCGAACCCGTTGCCGTACGCCGACGTGGTCACCACCACCACCCACAAGACCCTGCGCGGCCCACGCGGCGGGTTGATCCTGGCCAAGGCCGATCCGGACCTGGAGAAGAAGCTCAACTCGGCGGTGTTCCCCGGCGGGCAGGGCGGGCCGTTGATGCACGTGATCGCGGCCAAGGCCGTGTGCTTCAAGGAAGCGCTGGAGCCGGGCTTCAAGGAGTACCAGTTCCAGGTGATCAAGAATGCCCAGGCCATGGCGGAAATCTTCAAGCAGCGCGGCTACGACGTGGTCTCCGGTGGCACCGACAACCACCTGTTCCTGGTCAGCCTGATTCGTCAGGGCATTACCGGCAAGGACGCCGACTCCGCCCTCGGCCGCGCCCATATCACCGTGAACAAGAATGCTGTGCCCAACGACCCGCAGTCGCCGTTCGTGACCTCGGGCCTGCGCATCGGCACACCGGCAGTCACCACCCGAGGCTTCCAGGTGCCGGAATGCCGTGCCCTGGCAACCTGGATCTGCGACATCCTCGACCACCTTGGCGATGCCGATGTCGAGGCCCAGGTGGCCAAGCAGGTTGCCGGGCTTTGTGCGAGGTTCCCGGTTTACCCGGCCTGACCACAAGCAGGGTTTACCAAGAAGCAGGGTTTGATTGCGGAGGCATGTATGTCGCTAAGTGTTTTTGATCTGTTCAAGGTGGGCATCGGCCCTTCCAGTTCCCACACGGTCGGGCCAATGCGCGCAGCTGTGCGCTTCGCCGAAGGGCTCAGGGCCCAAGGGCTGCTGGCCCAAGTGGAAAGCTTGCGCGCCGAGTTGTACGGCTCGCTCGGCGCCACCGGCAAGGGCCACGGTAGCGACAAGGCGGTGCTGCTGGGGTTCGAGGGTGAGTACCCGGACACCGTCGATACCTCGACGGTGGCGGACCGCCTGGCGACGATTCGCGGTTCCGGCACGTTGTCGCTGCTGGGTGAGAAGACCATCCGTTTCGTCGAGAAAGAACACTTGGCGATGATCCGCAAACCCTTGCCCTACCACCCCAACGGCATGATCCTGCGCGCTTTCGATGCTGCCGGCCTGCAGCTGTGCAGTCGCGAGTATTACTCGGTGGGCGGCGGTTTCGTGGTGGACGAGGAGGCCGTTGGCGTCGACCGCATCGTCGAAGACCGCACGCCGCTGCGCTATCCCTTCCTCAGCGGGCGCGATCTGTTGGCGCAATGCACCCAGCACGGGCTCTCGGTCAGCCAGTTGATGGTCGAGAACGAAAAAGCCTGGCGCAGCCCGGAGCAGACCCGCCAGGGCCTGCTGCAGATCTGGCAGGTGATGCAGGACTGCGTCCAGGCCGGCTGCCGCAACGAAGGGATCATGCCCGGCGGGCTCAAGGTCAAGCGCCGTGCCGCGGCGCTGCACCGTCAGCTCAATGCCAATCCGGAAGCCAACCTCAGGGACAGCCTCTCGGTGCTCGACTGGGTCAACCTCTACGCCTTGGCGGTGAACGAGGAGAACGCCAGCGGCGGCCGCGTAGTCACCGCACCCACCAACGGCGCGGCCGGCATCATCCCGGCGGTGCTGCATTACTACACGCGCTTCGTACCGGGCGCCAACGAGGACGGCGTGGTGCGCTTTCTGCTCACGGCGGCGGCTATCGGCATTCTCTACAAGGAAAACGCGTCGATCTCCGGCGCCGAAGTCGGCTGCCAGGGTGAAGTTGGGGTGGCCTGCTCGATGGCGGCCGGCGCGCTGTGCGAAGTGCTCGGTGGCACGGTTCAACAGGTCGAGAACGCTGCCGAAATCGGCATGGAGCACAACCTGGGTCTGACCTGCGACCCGATTGGCGGGTTGGTCCAGGTGCCCTGCATCGAGCGCAACGCCATGGGTTCGGTCAAGGCCATCAATGCCGCGCGCATGGCCCTGCGCGGGGATGGGCAGCATTTCGTTTCACTGGACAAGGTGATTCGGACAATGCGCCAGACCGGGGCCGACATGAAAAGCAAATACAAGGAGACCGCTCGCGGCGGTCTGGCTGTCAACATCATCGAATGCTAGGAGTCACCCATGTCCACCGAACAACTACAAAAAACCCCACTGCACACCCTGCACCTTGAACTCGGCGCGCGCATGGTGCCCTTTGCCGGCTATGACATGCCGGTCCAGTACCCGCTGGGCGTGCTCAAGGAGCACCTGCACACCCGCGAGCAGGCCGGCCTGTTCGATGTCTCGCACATGGGCCAGATCCGCCTGCACGGCGCCGGTGCGGCCAAGGCCCTGGAAGCCCTGGTGCCGGTCGATATCGTCGACCTGGCGGTGGGGATGCAACGCTATGCGCTGTTCACCAACGAAGACGGCGGCATCCTCGACGACCTGATGGTCGCCAACGCTGGTGATCATTTGTTCCTGGTGGTCAACGCCGCCTGCAAGGATCAGGACCTGGCCCACCTCAGGCAGCATCTGGAAGGCCAGTGCGAGGTCGAGTCGCTGTTCGACAGCCGCGCCTTGCTCGCCTTGCAAGGCCCGCTGGCGGCCACGGTGCTGGGCCGACTGGCGCCCCAGGTCAAGGCCATGACCTTCATGCAATTTGCCAGCGTGAAGTTGCTCGGCGTCGACTGCTACGTCAGCCGCTCGGGTTATACCGGCGAGGATGGCTACGAGATCTCCGTGCCGGTGCAGGACGCGCAGATGCTGGCCCGTTCCCTGCTGGCCGAGCCCGAGGTCAAGGCCATCGGCCTGGGCGCCCGCGACTCGCTGCGCCTGGAAGCCGGCCTGTGCCTGTACGGACATGACATGGAACAGCGCACCACGCCGATCGAGGCCAGCTTGGCCTGGGCGATTTCCAAGGCCCGGCGTGCCGATGGCGTGCGCGCCGGTGGCTTCCCCGGGGCCGAGCGCATCCTCGCCCAACAGCGCGATGGCGTGCTCAGCAAGCGCGTCGGCCTGTTGCCCAAGGAGCGCGTGCCGGTGCGTGAAGGGGCACTGATCGTCAATGCCCAGGAACAGGTGATCGGTCGCGTTACCAGTGGCGGTTTCGGCCCCAGCCTGGGCGGGCCGCTGGCGATGGGTTATGTGGAGAGCGCTTACACCGCACTGGAGACCGAAGTCTTCGCCCAGGTGCGCGGCAAGCTGGTGCCGATGCAGGTGGTCAAGACACCTTTCGTGGTGCAGCGTTACTACCGTGGCTGAAGGCACGATTACTGGAGCAAGGTCATGAACGAAATCCTGCCTGAAGCCACCCGTCCGCTGCCATTGCAGGCCGGGGTGAAACTGCGCGGTGCCGAAAAGGTGGCGCGTATCCCGGTGAAGATCCTGCCCACCGAAGAGGTGCCGCGCAAGCCCGACTGGATCCGCGTGGAAATCCCCACGTCGCCCGAGGTGGCGCGGGTCAAGGCGTTGCTGCGCAAGCACAAGCTGCACAGCGTCTGCGAGGAAGCCTCGTGCCCGAACCTGGGCGAATGCTTCTCCGGCGGCACGGCGACGTTCATGATCATGGGCGACATCTGCACCCGACGTTGCCCGTTCTGCGATGTCGGCCATGGCCGGCCCAAGCCGCTGGACGTCGACGAGCCGAAGAACCTGGCGATCGCCATCGCCGACCTGCGGCTGAAGTACGTGGTAATCACCTCGGTGGACCGCGACGACCTACGCGATGGCGGCGCCCAGCACTTCGTCGATTGCCTGCGCGAGATCCGCAAGCTGTCGCCAGGCATCCAGCTGGAAACCCTGGTGCCCGATTACCGGGGGCGCATGGACGTGGCCCTGGCCATCACCGAACAGGAGCCGCCGGATGTGTTCAACCACAACCTGGAAACCGTGCCACGCCTGTACAAGGCCGCGCGGCCGGGCTCGGATTTCGAGTGGTCGCTGGATTTGCTGGAGAACTTCAAGCAACGCGTACCGGGCGTGCCGACCAAGTCCGGGCTGATGCTCGGGCTGGGCGAGACCGATGAAGAAGTGATCGAGGTGATGCAGCGCATGCGTGAGCATCAGGTCGACATGCTGACCCTGGGGCAATACCTGCAGCCATCGCGCAGCCACCTGCCGGTGCAGCGTTTCGTGCACCCGGACACCTTTGCCTGGTTTGCCGAGCAAGCGTTAAAGGTGGGATTCAAGAACGTGGCTTCCGGACCTTTGGTGCGTTCTTCTTACCATGCCGACAAACAAGTGTCCGCTGTTGTATCAACAAAGCAATAGGAGTGAGTCGTTAATTAACGATAAATAAATGCAGATGCCATAACGTCCCAGCCGTGTGATAGCCAGTACCATTGGTGAACGTCGTCGCAACAATGTAGCTCATAAAAACAATCATGATTCACGTAGTGGAGCTAAAAATGCAGAATAATGCACCCTCTTCGAAAATGGGTCGACAAGAGAGCGATCTAAAACGCAACTTGTCTAACCGTCATATACAATTGATCGCTATCGGGGGGGCCATTGGTACGGGCCTGTTCATGGGGTCAGGCAAAACCATCAGTCTGGCAGGCCCTTCAATAATCTTTGTCTATATGATTATTGGTTTCATGCTGTTTTTTGTCATGCGCGCCATGGGTGAGTTGCTGCTGTCGAATCTAAATTACAAATCTTTTATCGACTTCTCTTCGGATTTACTAGGCCCCTGGGCTGGCTATTTTACCGGCTGGACCTATTGGTTCTGCTGGATCATAACTGGCATTGCCGATGTCATCGCAATCTCCGCATATTCGCAGTTCTGGTTTCCAGATATTCCTCAATGGGCTCCAGCCCTCTCCTGTGTGGGATTGTTGTTGTCACTAAACCTGATAACCGTGAAAATGTTCGGAGAAATGGAGTTCTGGTTTGCCATGATTAAAATCGTGGCTATTTGTGCTTTAGTTTGTACCGGCGCATATTTAGCATTCTCTGGTTATCAATCGCCAATTGGCAAGATACCCACTATGGCCAATCTATGGAATGACGGCGGCATGTTTCCGCACGGGCTCATGGGCTTTTTCGCAGGATTCCAGATCGCTGTCTTCGCGTTCGTCGGTATCGAACTGGTAGGCACGACGGCCGCTGAAGCAAAAAACCCAGAGCGCAATCTGCCACGCGCCATTAACTCCATACCGATTCGAATCATCATTTTCTACGTGTTTGCTTTGATCGCCATCATGACGGTGACCCCTTGGCGCGATGTGGTGGCTAATAAAAGCCCCTTTGTTGAACTTTTCCTTATTGCGGGCTTGCCTGCGGCCGCGAGCATCATCAACTTTGTGGTGCTGACGTCGGCAGCATCGTCTGCCAATAGTGGAGTTTTTTCAACCAGCCGTATGCTCTTCGGCTTGGCACAGGAAGGCGATGCACCACAAAGTTTCAAGAAATTATCTACACGTTCCGTTCCGTCCAACGGGCTGTTTTTCTCCTGCATTTGTTTATTGTTAGGCGCAGTGTTGATGTACCTGATTCCGAACCTGATGGCGGCCTTCACCTTGATCACTACGATCTCCGCAATTTTGTTCATGTTCGTCTGGTCGATCATTCTGTTGTCTTATTTGTCTTACCGGAAAAACCGGCCGGAACAGCATAAGGTCTCGAAGTACAAAATGCCCGGAGGCGTTTTTATGGCGTGGGTGTGCTTGGGCTTCTTTGCTTTCATCCTAGCGTTACTGACCTTGGAGGTTGATACTCGCGAAGCCCTGCTCTGCGCCCCGTTGTGGTTTATCATACTGGGTGTGTCTTATCAGTTCGTACGCAAAAATAAGCTTCAGATAACACATTTCCAGCCTGGGGAAAAACAAGAAAGCCAGGTTCACTGAGTTGTGTTAAGGGCGTCCGTCTAAGTCGCCTGACTTGGCCTAGTCTAGACATGGTGTGCACTTAAACTAGGTGCGCACCAATTTGGCTTCTACAAGCGGATTTTTCAACATTGTTATCCACTGCAAATCCTTCAGGGTACCTCTAAGGAAGGGCTAAAATAGTCGCTGAAGTTTACCTGCAGCGGCTTTCACGATCAAAAATGGCAGCCCAATAAATACAATTGGGCTGTTTCTCCGAAGACAGGAGAAATTTTCGTATTACGGACGTGCCTCTCCTGCACTCAACGAGTTTTTAGCACCATCCACAAGTTCAGGCAAACGAAACAGTTTGTTGCGCAGTGTTCTAGGTTCTGTACGAAGTAACCATGGGATGGACGCCCCCGCCCATAATCGCATCACTGTGCAAGACAATAAAAACTTCAAAACCTCTTTAGCCAGGCGTCAATCATGAAAATCGTACATAAAGTTGGTATAGCTGCCGCCACAGTGCTATTCCTCACGACAGGTTTACTGTCGATGTCACAGGTCAGCGCAGTCAGGGGCAGTATCGTTTCGAGGGAGACCGCAAGCATCTCCGCGATCAGTAGCACCCTGGCTCGGCAGATTGAAAACTGGCTAAACGGAAAGCTACGTATCATCGATCTGATGGCCGAAACCATTGATAGCGACTACAGCCCCGAAAAAATCCAACACATCGTTGACAGACCGCTTCTGAAGAAAGAGTTCCTCCTGGTATTCGGTTCGCTGCAAGCAGATGGTAAACCGATCAAGAACAGCAATGACTGGAACCCAAACTCAGATTGGGATGGCCGTAAGCGCCCATGGTATGGTGTCGGGCGTGATAGTGCTCAGGCTGCCTTGACTGAACCATACGTTGACAATACATCTGGCGAAACCTTGATTTCTGCCATAACCAAAATCACTGACCATGGAAACTTCCTGGGTGTGTTTGGCGGTGACATCAACCTGAAAGTCGTAGCCAATGCGCTTAACACCATGGACTTTAATGGTTCTGGTTATGCGTTTCTGATGAGCAAAAGCGGCAACATAATTTCGCACCCAGACGCTAAATTTAACGCTAAGCCCTACAGTGAATTGTTCGGCGGCAAGACCCCGGCTCTTGGCCAAGAGCTTCACGAGGTGAGTGCCGGCGGTAAGGATTATTTGGTGTCCTTCACCCCCCTTATCAACCTGAAAGGCCTCGATTGGTACATTGGGGTGGTTCTAGACAAAGACATTGTGATGGCCGAAGCAGACAATCTTAGCCATCGCGCTATGATTGCAACCATCCTGGGGGTTCTCATTAGTTTGATTCTCCTGGGTTTGCTCATGAAGCGCTTGCTCATGCCGCTCGATAGGCTTCATCGCTCACTGATTGAAGTGAACAGTGGAAATGGCGATCTGACTCGCCGGCTTCCAGACACAGGGAATGACGAAATCGCTCTGGTGTCTAAGGAGTTCAATAGCTTCCTTCAAAACCTGCAAATCATGATCGGTGAGGTGAAAGGTAGCGCTCTCTTAGTCCGTAAACGCGCCAACGAGACATCCGACGAAGCAACTCAGTCTTCTGGTCGTTTGCAGCAGCAGTTACAAGAGCTCGATCAACTCGCTACAGCCATGCACGAAATGGCCTCTACGGCAGAAGAAGTCGCACGCAACACACAGGGAGCTGCACAAGCAGCGAAAGCGGCCAGTGCAGAAGCTGAAAGCGGAGTGCATGTCGTAGCTCAGTCCACGTCCGCAATACAGAACCTGGCAACTGAAATGGATTCGACCAGCCAGTCAATCAATGAGCTGACCAAGCTGAGCAACAACATCGGTTCGATTCTCTCTGTAATCACTGCTATCGCCGATCAGACAAACCTGCTGGCACTCAATGCAGCAATCGAAGCTGCCCGTGCTGGTGAGACTGGTCGGGGTTTTGCAGTCGTGGCTGATGAAGTCCGCTCGCTTGCGTCGAGAACTCAGCAATCTACGCGAGAAATCCGCGAGATGATCGACAAGCTCCAATCCGGGGTTCGGGAAGCGGAAATGCGAATTCAGCACAGTCGTGATACTGCCAGCCAGACGGCTGTAGAAGCCGGCGCTGCCAACGACATTCTTGAGCGCATCGGTTTGGCGATTACTCGCATCAACGACATGAACCTGCAAATCGCCACAGCAGCTGAAGAACAAAGCGCAACCACAGAGGAAATCAACCGCAACACCACGAACATTCGTGATATCTCTCATGAGGTATCCCGTGGTGCGGAAGGTCAGGTTCACCAATGCCGCGCAATGACAGATCAGGTTGGTCAGCAAGATCAGATCCTGGGGCGTTTCAAAGTTTAAATTTCTAGCAGCCGAAACCAGGAAACGTGCAGAGGGGAGTCTATTGCACGTTTTCCAAGGTAGCCTTACGAATGTTTGGCTGGTTAAAAGAGAACCGGAGAATCGGTACGCGCTACGAGAAGCTGGCGAAAAGCTTTGACGCAATGGTCTCACTAGCTTGCGCCATGCGGTGTTTGCGACATTACTTTTCGTACACAACCTAGGTACGATTTTTTCCGAATTCTGCGGGCTCCCCAACGAGAGACCACTTGGGGTGGAGGCGCTTTCAGATCTTCCGTGGTAGAGCCCAGCTGTGCGGCAGTAGCTCAAGTAATCACACTCGCCCGCTGCGTCAGCAGGCAGGTAGCAGCCCTGGCAGGCATGTGATTAGCATTTTCGCACTCCTGAATAGCAGGGTAAGAAGAGGCGGAACGAGTACAAATCAACCGGAGGATTTCCATCGCTGGTCAGTGCCAATGCAACTGCTGGTCAGTGCGAATGCAAATGGGTGGTCAGTGGGAATGCAAATGCCTGGTCAACGGGAATACTTCTGGTGGTCAAATGGCGTGCAATTTCGCATTACCGCCAAGTGCTAGGCCGGGTGCTGAGACGTACTGGGTGCGAAGATAACCAGGCATGGCTGTATGTGCTCGCCGAGCCTTCGTTGGTTCAGTTCTCCCAGCGGGTTGCAGAAGACCTGCCCGATGATCTTGCTGTCCTGGATTACACCCAACTTTTGCGCCTAGATAGTGATTGCTCTGATCTAGAGCCAGAGGCCGCTATCGAGGAGATAGCCGGTTCACTAGATCTTCATGTCAGTCGGTCACCGAACTCTGCGGAAGAGGTTATCGCAGGTGTATTGGAGGTGGAGAGCCTGTTTCGAATGGAGTTGTCCTCAGGATTCCGAACAGAGATTCTCTCCGTTTACTGAATCAAGGCTTGTTGCGATTCGGTAGTCGATTTGGAGGGGCTTTATCAAACAGGCGCCCCCAGTGACATTGGGATAGTTTCGGGCAGGCGCGAGGAGCTCCGCCAAAGCATCTCACCGAAGCCATTGATAACCTGGCTTCGCTTTCGTAGGTGATTGAATTTCCCTGTTGGTCGACCAAGACGCCTTTAGCCCCAATCATTAGGGTATGGCCAACAGGCTATCGCGCATTAAGTTCAGCAGCGGCTGGAAGTGTTCGCCGCATTGGATTACCCAGCGAGCCAGTACTTTTCAAAGCGGTGGAGCGGCAAACCGTCCATGTATTTTGTGGTCAACAGCATCGCCAGAACACTTGAACTGGCCATGCTTTTTTCAATCAGTTGAGTTGGCTTGTCCGCCGTGGCCGGTGCCCTCTCGCAATCGCGGCAACCATAGACTTTACGAACGTGTTTGATGCCACGGATCTGCATCGGCACGATTTCAAGCGGCTCACTGACTTTTTCGCCAATGGCGTGTTTGCGGCAACCACAGACGCAAGTCAGTTCGTGTTCGGAAAGCTCGCGGATAACGTCGATACACGGCAGGTCGGTCGGCAGAGGCTTGCGCTTGCCGCGACGCGTGGTCGTCTTCCTCTGAAGCCTCGTCCGCTGGCTCTGCTTCGTATTCAGCTTCGTTGAACAGGGTCATTTGCGGAGTCGCTGGTTCGACCGTCTGCTCGGTTTTTCATGCAAACAAGCGCTGCCTTGGCAGAGCAACTTGCTCTTCGAGCAAACCACCCCGGGATTGCATCTTTGCAAGCATCTGCTTGAGCAATTAGGGGGCGTCAGGGAGGTCTTCGGGCATGGAATTCATGCCGTTGATTATACCGATTCAGGCCACGAATCGCGGCGTCAAAACCTGATGTGGACGGTTGCGCCAGAGGTCGAAGCCGTCGAGTAGCCAGTTGAGTTCCTGGACGGTCAGGACAAACGCCTCGTTGGTGGCATCGGGCGATGTTTTGAATCGCTCAGATTCCAAGCGTTTGAGCCAAAGGCAGAACCCGTTACGCTCCTAGTACAAAATCTTTACTCGGTTGCGCGGCTGGTTGAGGAAGACAAAAAGCACTGGATCGAGAACGGCGACCTTGATGTCCAGCTCTACCAGTGCGGCTAGGCCATCAATGGATTCTCGGAAATCGACGGGCTTGGGGTAGAGATACACTTTTTCCACTTTGGCATCGGGTCGCATCATGGCGGGCTGGCTCCAGAGTAATCGAGAGCACAGCATCCGAGATTAGCTATGCGCTTTGAATGTGGGATTCATGGAGCGGTTACAAAATCCCAAGTTTATGAATTTTTGTTTTCAGAGCGGTTGGTAACAATATGTCGAAATGATGAAGCGGAACGTAAAGTTTGCGCAAATTGTGCATAATCCTAGATGTACATTACAAAAATGTAATGTTTGCCTAAGCTTGCTGACAGGTGGACAGGACTAGCGTAGTAAGAAAGCTACATGCTCAAGTTAGGAGTGACCTATTTTGAACGCGGGCTAAGGCCAGATAGAGTCTGGCTAATAGCCAATGCTGGGCACGAAGACCTATCACCAAGACGCTTGATTCAAATCAATTTAAACTTAAGTGTAATTGGTAAATTTGCTGAGTCATTTTCATTGACTAATATGCCCATGGCTGACCAAGGACTCTGCGCTTCATGGCGATTATGCTGTGGTAGCAGGTGTCCACAGCAACTATTAGCTAGGGGACCACTTTGAACCAGACTATATTTGGAGTCTTTTATGCGTGCGCACGTTAAATCACTGATTGCCGCCCTACTAATCAGCAGCCCGCTGGTCGTTTCGGCTACCGAAGAGCACCATCCTGAGCAAAGTGCCACCTCGCCTGCAACGACTGAGAGCAAGGCTGCTACTGTCCAAGACAAAGCCATGGCTGAGCAGATCAAAAAGATGCAGGTCATTCACGACAAGATCGCCACAGCCAAGACCCCGGAGGAGCGGCAAGCTGCCATGCAAGAGGGTATGACTGCGATGAGGGATGGTCTTGGCATGATGCAGAAGGGCTGCAGCGGGGCCGGCATGGGGCAGCACATGCAAATGATGGACTCGAAGATGATGGGCATGATGATGCAGATGATGGATCAGCAGTCGAATATGATGGGACAGCAGTCTGGTATGCCGATGCAACAATCGGCTGAGAAGCCCGCCCAGTAGCGTAGAGGAGTGTCAAAAATCCCCCTATTAGCCTGGAGAGCAATCGGGCGAGCCTCCAGGCCGCAATAGTTCATTTATTTTGCTGGCGCTGGAGAACATTCATGAGCAATGCCCCTCCATCACGCGATTCACTGACATCCTTCTGGCGCAGCAAGCCGGGTATTGCAGTCGGCATGCTGCTAGTCATCGCACTCTTTTACTTCGCTCGCGAACACTACGGCCACATTTCCTTACTATTGCCGTATGCGATCTTATTGTTGTGCCCGCTGATGCATTTGTTCGGTCACCACCACGGTGGGCACGGCCATGATCGCGGAGCCGGCAGCTTACCCAAGGATGGCGACAAAGGCTGACACATGCACAGTTATCAAGACTTACACCCGGCGCCGTTGACCAATGCGGATTCGGCCGAAGCGAAAGATCCGGTTTGTGGCATGACGGTTAGTGCGGTTAGCCCTCATCGCATGGATTTCAAGGGACAGACTTGGCTGTTCTGCAGCGAAAAATGCCGGTTGAAGTTCCAAGAAGCGCCAGAACGCTATCGCGCTGCAGTGCAAATCTCGACAACGAGCTCCGTAGCCCAGGCAGGTGAAACCTGGTACACCTGCCCAATGCACCCCGAGATACGTCAGCTCGGTCCGGGTACCTGCCCCAAGTGCGGCATGACCTTAGAGTCTGTACTACCGGAGCTGGAACAGGAAGAAAACCCTGAGCTCAGGGATTTTTCCCGGCGCTTCTGGTGGACCTTGCCCCTGACCATTGTTGTTACGCTGCTGGCTATGGGCGGGCATGCTTTGAATCTGTTCCATGGCGTGTTGCAGAATTGGGTTGAGCTCGTCCTCGCCAGCCCCGTCGTGCTTTGGGCTGGATGGCCGTTCTATGTTCGTGGCTTACGCTCGGTACTGCAGCGTAGCCCGAATATGTGGACATTGATTGGTCTAGGCACGGCCGCCGCCTTTCTCTACAGCGTCGTGGCCACACTGGCCCCGTCAGTGTTCCCGGCAACGTTCATGATGGAGGGGCGTGTCGGCGTCTATTTCGAAGCTGCAGCAGTCATTATCTCGCTGACCTTGTTGGGGCAGATGCTCGAACTCAAGGCGCGCTCGCAGACTTCGGCGGCTATCAAGTCGCTGCTGGGTTTAGCACCGAAGACGGCCCGGCGGATCAATACCGATGATAGCGAAGAGGACATCGAGCTCAGCCACGTGCATCTAGGTGACCGGCTACGCGTACGCCCCGGTGAGAAGGTCCCGGTCGATGGTCTGGTCGTCCGGGGCGAAAGCGCCGTCGATGAGTCCATGCTGACTGGTGAACCCTTGCCGGTGCTGAAGCGGGTGGGCGACACGCTCATCGGTGCAACCTTGAATACCCACGGTAGCCTGATTATGCAGGCGCAGAAGGTTGGATCGGAAACCATGCTTGCGCAGATTGTGCAGATGGTTGTGCAAGCGCAGCGCTCGAAGGCGCCGATGCAGCGCTTGGCTGACGTGATTGCTGGCTACTTCGTGATGGTAGTCATTGCGATCGCCTTGCTAACTCTGATTGGCTGGGGAATCTGGGGGCCGCAGCCCAGTTGGGTGTTCGGCCTGATAAATGCTGTGGCAGTGCTAATCATCGCCTGCCCCTGCGCCCTCGGCCTGGCGACCCCGATGTCGGTGATGGTCGCCACGGGCAAGGCCGCTGGCAGCGGAGTACTGTTCCGCGATGCGGCGGCTATAGAAAGTTTGCGCAAGATCGATACGCTGATCGTTGACAAAACCGGCACCCTTACCGAGGGGCGCCCGGCATTCCAGAGTGTCGAGGCAGTGGTCGGCTTCAGCGCTGAAGAGGTTCTGCGGCTGGCCGCCAGTCTAGACCAAGGCAGCGAGCATCCACTGGCTCAGGCCATCGTCGAGCAGGCGCGAGCGAAGAAGCTCACGTTCAGTACAGCGGATAACTTCGAAAGTGCGTCGGGAATTGGCGTTCGCGGCCAAGTCGACGGGTATCAGTTACTGCTGGGTAATACTGTGCTGCTTGCCGATGCTGGGGTGGACTACGCTGCCTTACAGGCCAGAGCCGAGCAGCTTCGCAGCGACGGCGCAAGCATCATGTATCTAGCGGTGGACGGCGCCCTAGCTGGTTTGCTGGCGGTCGCAGACCCAATCAAGCCTACCTCCAAACAGGCAGTGCAATACCTGCAGGACGTTGGTGTTAGGGTTATCATGGCCACTGGTGACGGTCTGACTACAGCTCGCTCGGTGGCCCGGCAGTTGGGCATCGAGGAAGTACACGGCGAGGTCAAGCCTCAGGATAAGGAGCGCTTGGCTGCCGATCTGCAAGCTGCAGGACACCATGTGGCAATGGCCGGCGACGGCATCAACGATGCGCCCGCCCTAGCGCGTGCCGATGTCGGTATCGCTATGGGTACCGGAACCGACGTAGCGATGAATAGTGCCCAAGTCACCTTGGTCAAAGGCGATCTGCTAGGCATTCTCCGCGCTCGCAATCTGTCAATGGCAGCGGTGCGAAACATGCACCAGAACCTGGCTTTCGCCTTCGCCTACAACGCTATGGGCATACCACTGGCAGCTGGGTTGTTCTATCCGCTGACCGGGCATCTACTTTCCCCGATTATTGCTGCTTTGGCTATGAGCGTGAGTTCGGCATCGGTCGTCTTCAATGCCTTACGCCTGCGCAATGTCTCGCTCGATAGCTAGATTTGACAGGCTTGACCTTGCCACTATGTCAAGGTCGAACATGGTTCCAGGCCCCAGCCGCTTTTAGTCGGCATCCTGGGCAGAGAAGGTTTCCTTACTGAGGAGTCACCACGATGAAAAGCATCGATCTGCGAGTTAAAGGTATGAACTGCGCTTCCTGTGTCCGACACGTGAATGCCGCATTGGCGCTGGTTGCTGGGGTTGCCGAAGTGTCTTTAGACCTCGCGGCAGGCCGGGTGCGCGTCAGCGGTGACGCCGATGCCCAGGCGCTGATAGCTGCCCTGCAGGACGCCGGCTATCCGGCGAAGGTTGAGGGCCCGGCCCTGATGCCGGAAGGCGGCAAGGCGCCTGGTTGTGGCGGTAGCTCCTGTTGCTGCCACTGAGAGAGGGATGCGCCATGCACAAGGTACTTCGTCTGACCGCTCTCGTTGGCGTGCTCATGGCATCCATCGCACAGGCCGCCACCCCCATCAACGTCTACCGCGATCCCAACTGTGGTTGCTGTAAGAGCTGGATCAAGTATCTGGAGACCAACGGCTTCAGTGTGAACGATCACGTCGAGCCGAACATGAGCGCACTCAAGGAGCGCTTGGGCGTGGCACCACGACTGTCTTCTTGTCACACCGCCGTGATTGGCGGAAAGTTCGTCGAGGGGCATGTTCCAGTGGAGCAGATTCGCGAGTTGGTGCAGCATCCGGAGCTGGTCGGCATAGCGACTCCAGGCATGCCCGCTGGCTCGCCGGGCATGGAAATGGGCCGGGCCCGGCAGACCTACCAGGTGATTGGCCTTACCCATGATGGAGTCGATGAGGTTGTCGCCGACTATCCAACGACCCAATAGCTGGGCGAATTGTCTGGCAGGCTGCTTTCCAGTGGCGCGCCTTGAGTTCAACGAGACACGCCGTTTTGATCGTGCCGCGCACCATCAAGTACGCAGTGGAAACTCCAAGTGGAACGCTGTCACTCCGTTTGTTGAGGTGCACCAAATTCGCCCATGGTGTGCCTCGACAATTGAACGCGAAATCGCTAGGCCAAGGCCCGCATTATGTGATTCCCCCTCGCTTCGTGCGGGGTCGGCACGGTAAAAACGGTCGAATAACTTATTCAGGTGCTCGGGGGGAATTGTACCTCCGGGGTTGACAACGGAAAGTGTCACGGCATCAGTACGACTTTCAATAGTAACGTCGATTGTTGCACCCGCAGGGGTGTAGCGGACAGCGTTCGATAGCAAGTTGGAAATTGCCCGACGCAACATCAAGCTGTCGCCCTGAATACACGCTGCGCCGCTAAGGCGAAGGTCAATGCCGCGCTCTTCTGTGAGAAGGCTATAGTATTCGAAGAGCTTCAGCACAACCTCCTCAAGATTGATCCTGGTTGAATCAGGAGTGATAAGGCCATTGTCAGACTTTGCCAGGAAGAGCATGTCATCGATCATTCGTGACATGTGATTCAAGCTGTCGAGGTTGGAATAGAGGTTTTCCTCATAGTCTTCGATACAACGCTTTTTGCTGAGAATCACCTCTGTATGGGTGAGTAACGTTGTGATAGGGGTGCGGAGCTCATGGGCAATATCTGCCGAAAAATTGGAGAGGCGCACAAACGAATCGTCTAGTCTGGCCAGCATCTCATTGAAAGAATTTACCAGCTCTTGGAGTTCAGAGGGGACTGGGGCCAGTGGAATGCGCTCTTTTAAGGACTTTGCTGACATCGATGTGGCTACCGCAGTTACTTGGCGTATTGGTCGCAACCCATTCCTAACAACTACGACCCCCAATGCACCGCTTGTAATTGCGCTGATGGCTAGGCCTATCCAGAACCAACGCTCTAGCATCATGAAAAAATGTGAGTGGCTAGTAACATCCAATATCAGGGTGGCAGTTGCTGAGTGAGGCCCAGACTGTGGGCCAACCCTCGCAGTCATGCCCCTGTACAGCCGACCATTATGCTCCCACCTCCACATATCTGCATTTTCCTGAGAAAACGGTGTCGGTAAATTAGAAATGTGAGAGTTCGAAAAAAGAACAATACCCTCCGTTGTGGTGATGACCGCTTCAAGCTCATGGTGTGCACCAAGTAAAGCATTCAGTTCCAGGCGAACGTGGCTGCTCTCCAGATTGGAATTTGAGGCCATAAGAATTTGTTGAATAGAATCGAGCTTCTCGGTGATCGTCTGCTGGTCCTGCATCCAGAAATGTCGGCGACTGAGTTCACTGAAGCTCACTCCGGCAACGGTCAAAACCGACACTACAGCGAGCATGAACATCAGGCTCATGCGAGCGGTTAAAGATAAACGTGTCATTGCTGCTCGGGCTCTTCGAGCATGTACCCCATGCCCCTAACCGTATGGATCAGCTTGGGCTCAAAATCATCGTCGATCTTGGCCCGAAGCCGCCGCACCGCTACCTCGATAACGTTAGTATCGCTATCAAAGTTCATGTCCCATACCTGGGACGCAATCAGCGATTTCGGAAGAACCTCCCCGCGCTTCCGCATCAACAGTTCAAGCAGCGAGAACTCCTTTGCCGTCAGGTCAATGCGTACGCCACCCCGCGTAGCCCGGCGCTTGAGAAGGTCCACTTCGAGATTCGCGATTTTCAGGGTCACTTGGGCTGGGGCTCCTGTCGCACGCCGTAACAGTGTGCGGACACGCGCTAAGAGCTCGGCAAAGGCGAAAGGCTTAACCAGATAATCATCTGCTCCCAACTCAAGTCCCTTGACGCGATCATCCACACCGTCGCGAGCAGTGAGGAACAGCACCGGAACATCCTTGCCAGCGGCCCGTACCATGCGTAGCACCTCCCATCCAGTGAGGCCAGGCATCATGACGTCTAGGATTAGCAGGTCATACGACTCGCTGAGTGCATGCTGGAGCGCGTCAGTACCTGAATTGACCAAGTCAACATTGAAGCTTGCTTCGCGCAGTCCTTGCTGCAAGTACAAGCCAATTTTTGGTTCGTCTTCCGCGACAAGCAGTCTCATTTTTCTTACTCAATAGCTGAACAATACTGAGAGTGTGCCGCTACTAATCATCACCAACCAGATACTGACAAAAATGTAATCTGAGCATAAGCCAAGGGTAAGGAAGGTATAGCTAAGGTTGAGATGGATTTCTAGGGCTGGTGCATTGCTTGTGGCTATCTGAGCACGCGAGGTGCACGACTGGCATGATCCCCTTAAGGGCCACCACCAATGCTCCTTTGGCCAAACGGCTCCGCTTTGGAGCCGTTTTTTTAGCAATCAGCATAGCCGTTCAAGTGCTAATGCCAATTTCATGATTTATATTCTATTGAGCTGCCTTTGAAATGACTATTGGTTTGCGAGGTGTTTTATGGGAACTAAAATTCCAAGTTTATTAGTTGGTCTGCTTTTGTCGGCTCTATCAGCAGCCTCGATGGCTAGCGAAGAGACTGTGAGTTTCGACTTTGGGCATCGTGAAGTACCGGAAAAAGCAGATCGAACGATTGAGGTTAAAATTGGAGACCTCTACTTTGAACCGTCTCGTATAGATGTAAGGAATGGCGAGACCGTTCGATTTATTTTGAAAAATGAAGGTTTGGTGCTTCACGAATTCAACTTGGGCACGTCAATCGCACACCTAGAGCACCAGAAGGAAATGGTTGAAATGTTCAAGAGCGGCTATCTCACGGCGATGAAAGTGAACGATGCCGGCCATGGCATGACTGGCATGGAGGGTAACATGCATGGCATGAACCATAGTGATACCAACAGTGTTCTGATTGAGCCAGGTCAGACCAAGGAACTGGTCTGGACTTTTAGCAGTGCATCGGGAATACAATTTGCGTGCAACATTCCTGGGCATTACCAGAAAGGGATGGTGGGGCAGATTGCCATAAAGTAACTGATAGCAGCGTCTCCCGCTGCATTAGAGCGATAGGTTTGCGGTTGCTGTGGCGGCTGACAGCGATGATAGCTGCGGGTGTGCGTCGCCCCACAATCCAGACAAGCCGCGGCGAGGTCGAATTCTTACAGAAATGTAATCACTATTGATGCCTAAATATGGCAAATTTTCAATTACGTCCGAGCTGTTGGTCGTCAGTGGCAGCATAAAGCCATTATTAAAAGTAGCTCGCAAATCGTTCTATAAATTGGATCATAAGATCTCTCTCTCCTAGCAGGGTCGTAGCGGAATGCAAAACAAAACGTCAAGACGGACTTTCGTTAAGGGGCTTGCCGCAACAGGTATTCTCGGCGGACTCGGTTTGTGGCGCACTCCAGTTTGGGCCGCGGCCAGTCCGACTCAACCGACGGTGCTTGCTGGTACGGATTTCGATTTATTCATTGGTGAAACTCCTGTCAACCTGACGGGAGCAGTTCGTACAGCGATGACTATCAACGGATCACTTCCGGGGCCAACGTTGCGTTGGCGCGAAGGTGACACCATTACGATCCGCGTTCGTAATCGCCTGAAGGAAGAGACCTCCATTCATTGGCATGGAATAATCCTCCCAACCAACATGGATGGCGTTCCGGGCCTGAGCTTTCAGGGAATCGCACCCGATGGTATGTATGAATACAAATTTACAGTCAAGCAGCATGGTACCTACTGGTATCATAGCCACTCGGGCTTCCAAGAGCAGGTTGGCGTTTACGGCCCCTTGATTATCGATCCAAAAGAGCCAGAGATATTCTCTTCTGATCGCGACTATGTCGTAATGCTGAGCGACTGGTCAGATGAGAGCCCCAGTCGCGTCCTTGCCAAGCTGAAGAAAAACTCTGGTTTTTATAACTTCCATAAGCGCACTGTCGGGGATTTCATTGATGATGTAAGCGAGAAGGGTTGGTCGAAAACTATTGCTGATCGAAAGATGTGGGCTGAAATGAAGATGAGCCCCACTGATCTCGCCGATGTCAGCGGCTATACTTATACCTATCTTGTCAACGGCCACGCTCCCGATACTAATTGGACTGGTCTCTTTAAGCCCGGCGAAAAGGTTCGATTACGTTTCATCAATGCCTCGGCGATGACCTACTTTGATGTTCGAATTCCTGGGCTGAAGCTGACGGTCGTGGCTGCAGATGGTCAGCCAATCCAGCCGATTAGTGTCGATGAGTTCCGCATTGCCGTTGCTGAAACCTATGACGTCATTGTCGAGCCGACAGACCAGGCCGCTTACACCATCTTTGCCCAATCCATGGATCGTACTGGCTACGCCCGAGGCACCCTTGCCGTAAAAGAAGGAGTAAGTGCCTCTGTGCCTGCACTGGATCCGCGCCCGCAAATCACCATGGACGATATGGGAATGGGGGGCATGGACCATAGCAGCATGGCCGGCATGGATATGGTCGGAATGGACCATAGCAGCATGGCCGGCATGGATATGGGCGGCATGGACCATAGCAGCATGGCCGGCATGGATATGGGCGGCATGGACCATGACAGCATGGCCGGCATGGACCAAAACCAGATGCAAGGAATGGGCGCAAAAATGCAATCTCATCCTGCATCCGAAGCAAACAACCCCTTGGTCGATATGCAAACCATGAGCCCTATGGCGAAGCTCAGTGACCCAGGTATTGGCTTGCGTAACAATGGCCGACGCGTGCTGACCTATGCAGACCTCAAGAGCACCTTCGTCGATCCTGACGGTCGTGATCCTTCCCGCACCATCGAGTTACACCTGACCGGACACATGGAGAAGTTCTCCTGGTCGTTCGATGGCATTGAATTCGCCGACGCCAAACCGCTACTCCTCAAATACGGTGAGCGAGTTCGTATCACCCTAGTGAACGACACCATGATGACGCACCCCATCCATTTGCATGGAATGTGGAGTGATTTGGAGGATGAACAGGGTAATTTCATGGTGAGAAAGCACACTATCGACATGCCGCCGGGGTCTAAGCGCAGCTATCGTGTGACGGCTGATGCCCTAGGCCGCTGGGCCTATCACTGTCATCTGATGTATCACATGGAACTGGGCATGTTCCGTGAAGTGCGAGTGCAGGAGTAGGAGAAAAGCATGGAATTCGAACAGACCCGCCGCCCCGTTCTGGCCAGCCTCGCGATCCTCGGGGTGAGCCTGCTACCTCTTGCAGGCGTGCGTGCAGATGAGCCGATGCAAGGCATGGACGGCTCCCAGATGCAGAGCATGGACCACTCGCAAATGCAGGGCATGGATTATTCCGATATGCAAGGAATGCAGCCCGCGGCACCATCGGAAAGCCGGACGCCAATCCCTGCGTTAACTGATGCTGACCGTGCTGCTGTGTATAGGGGCGGTATGGATCACCACATGGGCGGGAAAGCTCTTAACTCATTGTTCATCATTGATCAACTGGAGTGGCAGAATGCTGATCAAGGCAGCGCCCTCAGTTGGGAGGCTAACGGCTGGGTGGGTGGCAATGTTGATCGACTATGGCTGCGCTCCGAAGGAGAGCGGTTTAATGGTGCTACCGAGAAAGCAGAGCTGCAGGCCCTGTGGGGACACTCCATCGACCCGTGGTGGGATCTGGTTGGCGGCGTGCGGCAGGACTTCAAGCCTGGCTCGCCACAAACCTGGGCTGCATTCGGCATCCAAGGCTTGGCCCTGTATGACTTTGAAACTCAGGCAACTGCATTTTTGGGGGAAAATGGTCAAAGTGCTTTGAGGCTCAAAGGGGATTACGACATCCTCCTAACCAATCGCTTGATCCTTCAGCCGACAGCCGAAGTGAACCTTTATGGCCAGAATGACCCTCAACGCGGCACCGGATCCGGTATCTCGGACTCAGAGATCGGACTGCGGATTCGTTATGAGATCTACCGAGAGTTCGCGCCATACATAGGCGTCACCTGGAACCACCTCTACGGAAAAACGGCGGATTACGCCAGCGAAGAGGGGGCAGACTCCAGCGACACACGTCTTGTTGTCGGCGTGCGTATGTGGTTCTAACCGCCCCTTTATCCTTATTACTAAATAGACACACATTGCGGTATTAACCGCGAGGAATCTTGCATGCAAAGTCTTAGAAAACTCGCCGTCATGGCTGCGCTCGGAGCTGGAATGTTGCTGAGTGCAGCGGTCCAAGCGCACCCTAAACTGGTGTCCTCGTCACCTGCCGAGGGAAGCACTGTCGAGGCGCCGGCCAAGATTGAGCTACATTTTTCGGAGAAGCTGCTAACTCAGCTCTCTGGCGCCAAGCTTGTCATGACTGAAATGCCTGGTATGTCTCATTCGTCCCCCATGGGCGTGAAGGCTGCTGTCTCTGGCAGTGTCGATCCGAATGTGATGCTCATCACGCCGACAGCTCCGCTGACCACTGGGACTTATCAAGTCCAATGGCGAGCTATTTCTTCCGATACGCATCCGATTACTGGCGCTGTAACCTTCAAGGTGAAGTAAGCCATGGGCGACCCCATCACAATCACTCTACGTTTCGCCCTGTATATCGACTTGATTATGCTTTTTGGTCTCGCATTGTTCGGGCTTTACAGCCTCAAGGGACAAGAGAGGATCAGCGGGGCTGTGTTCAATTTTGAGGCGATATTGCTGTGGGCCGCCTTTATCGGCATCTTGCTTTCTGTGGTAGCAATGCTGCAGATGGCGAAGGTGATGAGTGGTGTTTCCAGTTTTTCAGAGCTGCACCGCCATATTCTGCAAATGATCTTGACCGGCACCGATGTGGGCTTGACCTGGATGGTCAGAATAGCGGCACTGTCATTGGCCGCGATGGCTGCGATGCTCAGCAAGCGCGCCCCAACATTAAGCTTGGTTATGGCGTCAGCATTGGGTGCTATAGCCCTAGCTACCTTGGCATGGACAGGGCATGGAGCTATGGATGAAGGTATTCTGCGCTATGTGCATTTCACCAGTGACATTACGCATCTTCTCGGTGCGGGTGGCTGGCTCGGAGCATTGGTCGCATTCGTGCTGCTGCTCCGCTCTAAAAGGCTTGACGGGGAGCAACATCTTCGCCTGCTGTCGCGGACCTTGACTGGTTTCGAGTCTGCAGGGGCTTTGATCGTGATCAGCTTGGCCATTACCGGTATTGCAAACTACGTTCTTATTGTTGGCCCAGAGATCAGTGGCGTGATGAAGAGCACTTACGGCTCATTGCTAGCGCTCAAGATTGCACTTTTTGCAGGTATGTTGGTCCTTGCAGCAGCGAACCGCTTCCGCCTCAGTCCGTTGCTTGATCGTTCGTTAGAAACTGGTCGTTATGCTCCAGCCATCAGCGCCCTGCGTCGCAGTATCATTCTGGAATTTGCTGTGGCCGTTGCCATTATCAGCCTTGTTGCTTGGCTCGGTACACTGAGTCCTGAAATGAATATGGCGATCGAGTGATGGTATAGCAAAAAATACTGCCAATCTGTCATGCAGGGCGATCAGGATATTTCGTCTTGTTATCGTGTAGACCATCGTGCTCATGGCTATTGCGAGCGCTGGTGTGTTGATGGCCACAGCAACTGTCGTGTTCACCACTTTCATCGTGTTCATGCTCGCCATGCCTATGCCCACGATGCATGAAAAAATGCATCAGTGGGCAGGCCAGTACTAGCAGGAATGGCAGATACGGAATGACGTGGGCCCTGTGCTCGGTGAATAGGAAATAACCGATGATGGCAAGGAAGCCTAAAAAGTACCAGTTGGTACCCCTTGCGCGGTGCTGGGGTAAGTTATGTTGACTCATGATGGCACTCCTTGGAGGGAACGGGAGGGACGGCTATAAGCGCATCGGTTTATCTGTCCAGTGCGTCGGCAATTTAGGGTGGTAAGTCGGATTAGGTATCAAGGCAGTTTTTTCCTTTTCAGTTGCCGATGAGCCTCGGCCATGTCCTTGTCAAATTGGCGGACGCCGCGAAAAAGTTGCACCCCGACCAAGACCGGGCACAGCAGGAAAATTGCTGCCAGGACAAACGATTTTCCAGTCAGCCCCAACAGGTAAACCACTGTTGCGATACCCACAACACTCACCAGGAGGCAGATAATAAAAACCTCGCGCTTCATGATTTGGCCTCCTGACTTAAGCCAATACGGGCACGTTTCAGCAGCGCGGAGTTGGCGATTACCGACAGGGAGCTGAGTGCCATAGCAGCGGCAGCGATGATGGGGTTAAGCAGTCCAAAGGCCGCGATTGGAATGCCGATGCTGTTGTAGATGAACGCCCAGAACAGGTTTTGTTTAATCTTGACCATGGTCGCGCGCGACAGCTTGATCGCAGTGACCACATCACGTACATCGTTCTTGAGCAAGATGATGCCTCCGGTTTCCTTGGCTACATCCGAACCTGAGCCAATGGCGATGCCGATGTCTGCGGTGGCCAAGGCAGGCGCATCGTTGACACCATCGCCAACCATGGCCACGACCTGCCCTTCGCTTTGCAATTGACGGATCACTGCGGCTTTGTCGTCCGGCAATACCTCGGCAATCACTCGCTCGATGCCGACCTGCCGAGCGACCGCTTCGGCAGTACGGCGGTTGTCGCCGCTCAGTAGCACGACCTTGATGCCGCTTGCCTGCAATGCCGCAACGGCCTCAGCCGCTTCGGGTTTAATGGTATCGGCCACAGCAATGACCCCGAGCAAGCGATCACCGACACCGACCAGCATGGCGGTCTTGCCATCGGCTTCCAGGCTGATGAGGTGCTCCTCGGCAACCTCGGTCGAAATGCCTTGGCGGGCGAATAAACGCCGATTGCCCAACCAGATTTTGCGACCGTCGATACTGCCCTCGATGCCGTGACCGGCGATCCCATTGATGTCGGTCGCTTTCGGTAGGCTGATATCGCGATGCCGGGCGGCGCGAACTATCGCTGCGCCGAGCGGATGTTCTGAGCCGGATTCCACGGCGGCGGCGAGCATCAAAACCTCGTTTTCCAACGCTGTGCCGAACGGGATCACATCGGTTACGTTTGGTTCGCCTCGGGTAATAGTGCCGGTTTTGTCGAACACCACCGTACTCAGTTTTTCTGCCCGCTCTAATACTTCACCGCCACGGATAAGGATGCCATTATCGGCCCCCTTGCCGACACCGACCATTAGCGCGGCGGGCGTCGCCACGCCCAGTGCACAAGGGCAGGAAATGATCAGAACCGCGATAAAGGCCAATAACCCCTGTGGGAAATTCCCCGCAAGAGACCAACCGACCAAGGCCAACAGTGCGACGGTCACCACAGCCGGCACAAAGTAGCCAGTGACCTGATCGGCCAATCGCTGGATCTGTGCCGTGCTGGTCTGTGCCTCCTCGACCATTTTGATTATCTGCGCCAGTGCGGTATCGGCACCGATTCTGCTCGCCTTGAAAGTGATCACGCCACTGCCATTGAGCGTGCCTCCGATCACCGGACTACCCGGGTGTTTGTCGACCGGCATCGACTCACCGGTCAGCATGGACTCATCTACCGTTGACTGACCTTCACTGACATCACCATCGGTGGGGATTTTTTCGCCAGGTTTGACGACCAGGAACTCGCCGGCCATGACGCTCTCTGCGGGCAGGTCGACTTCTTGCCCATCACGAATCACATGTGCGATCGCGGGTTTGAGATCAAGTAAGCGCCGTACTGCGGCGGAGGACTTCTTCTTGATGATCTCCTCCATGTACCTACCAAGCAGTACGAAGGCGATTATGACCGCCGACACCTCGAAATAGACGTCGCGCTCGGCCACCTTGACAGGTAAGACGTCTGGGAAGAACAACACCGCGACGCTATAGAAATAAGCGACCGAAGTGCCTAGGGCGATCAGAAAATCCATGTTGATATTACGGGTGCGAATGGCGTTCCATGCCCCCTTATAGAAACTCCAACCACCGATGAACTGCACTGGTGTTACCAGCAGGAATAGCCATATACCCCACGTGAACCAAGGGAGCGCCGGGATCGGCACCCAAGTCAGCAGTGTGGCACCAGCAGCCAGTGCAATGAAGGCACCCGCACGCAGTAGCGCCAAGGCCAGTACTCCGGTCAGGGCAATAGTCACGCGAGTTTTCATCGCCTTCAGTTCGTTTTCTGGCGACTCGAAGGTTCGTAGGCAGGTATCGCTGCAAAAGTAATAGCGGCGCCCGCCACGTTCTCGTGACAGTGCTTTGGTCTTATCCACCATCATCCCGCAGATCGGATCTTTAGCCATTTTTCCTGAAGCTAGCGTCTGCTGATGCTGGCTGTGTTGCATGTGTGATTCGTTCATCACTGCCTCTTCATCGAATCAGCTATCAAGGCCTGCCATGCAGCTTGCCGGATAGCCAAGCAAACAAGGTTCCGACCACCGCTCCCCATACGCTCAAGACCAGCAGTGGCCCGACGAAGGTCGCCACACCGTAGTCTTGCGAAGATTGAAGGCGACCGAAGTCGAGTCCATGGAACAGGGCGCTGAGAAAGGCGATACCCTGCGCAGGCCATAGCGCATAGAGCAGTGCACAGATGGTGTAGGAAATGGCCATGGTCAAGGCCAGAGAAATGCCAGTTTTCCAGGGAGCGTTCATGGTTGTTTTCCCGAGCTTGGAGGGTCGTCAGTAGTGCTGGGACTGTGGGTGGTCGACCAAGGCAGGAACGCTGGAGTATTTTCGCAATAAAAGCGGTAGGCATCACCGAAGTGCGCAAGCATCTCCTGTTCTTCCCGCTTCGCCAGCTTGGCGTAGACCAGCAGGAGGATTGGGAACATTACCAAGGTGATCAATGTCGGCCACTGCAACAGAAAGCCAAACATGATCAGCACGAAACCGACGTACTGCGGGTGACGGATCCGTGCATAGGGACCGACTATCGCCAGTTGGCCAGTGCTTTGGGCCTTGTAGAGCACACGCCAGGCGGCCGCTAGTAACCAGAAGCCGCCAGCGATCAGCAGATTGCTGATAATGTGGAATGGGCCCCAGTGCGGATTGACCTTCCACCCCATAATGGTTTCGAGCAAATGCCCTGCGTCGTGCGAGAGGAAGTCGATACCAGGGAAGTTACGAGTGAGCCAGGGCATCAACAGGTAGATAGTCAGTGGAAAACCGTACATTTCGGTAAACAGAGCCACTAGGAACGCCGAGAACATGCCAAAGGAGCGCCAATCGCGGCTCGTCTTAGGCCGTGTGAAGCTGAAAGCGAACAAAATAAACACTAACGAGTTGATTATGACCAGCGACCAAAGACCATAGGCCGATTCAGTATGGTTCATGGTTGGTGCTCCTCACTTGCCTGGTGTGTTTTCTGTTCGTGCCTTTGCGGATGATCGCCGCGGTCGTCGGCCATAAATGCATAAGTGGGTCGGTTGCTAATTGCAGGTAGGGTAAGGCGTTCTGCACGTATGTTGGGTGATCAGTTGGCTGTAAGGAACTGTAAAAAATAGCGCCCATGGCCCAGAACATCCCACGACTCTGGCTGTTGTCCGCTTGTGGTTCGTGATCCATACCAACCTCCTACTGCCAAGGAGTCATCAGCGTCGGCTCAGTAAGTGACTTCGCCGTGCCGGATTCTTTAACAACGCACATCAGACGGGTGTGGTCAGCGCTAACCCAGCCAGCACCAGTGCTTTGTAATTTTCAGCCTGCATTTGGTCCATTTGCTCGATCATGGCTTTAGTCACGGCCGCCGACGCTGGGGCTGTGGTCTCGGTTGCGTCAGGCATCGGTGATGCGCATCCTCAGCCGAGGCCATGAGTGCACCGCTAGGTAGGACGGCAGCTAGGACGATTTTTAGAATGTTTATGCATGATGAACTCCTGAGATTGTGATGGGATAAGCAGGAGTAACTGATGCGCGAAAAAGCAGCGCAGCAAGATGGAGCAACCGGTGTAGGTGTTAATCGTTGAAACGGACGAAAGTCAGGCGGACTGGGCCTTCCGGCGGGGCGGGGCGCTTCAGGGCAAGAGCGGCAAAGGAGGATTTTTCCTCGGGATTAAGCACCATTACTACTGCAGCAGTTAACAGCAAAAGGGTGGCCCACTGGATGGGGTCTAATGCTGGAGTCTGCAATGCAGGCTTTATCGCCGTGGCAGTGTCCCCACAGTGTTGAAGGCAACCACTGGTGTGGAGAACATGGCCATCCACCACATACTGCTCGGCATGGTGTGGCGCGGCGATATTGTGATTCGGTTGCACCAAGCAACCCTGGATTGCCATCACGGCCACAGCTAGCACCCATACCACGAGGGCGAGGTGCAATAGGCTTTGGCGGTGACGGCGGAACCAGTACATGAGGTACAACCTCGACTTTTACGTCGTATTGGTTTTCAGTCTAGCTAACAAAGCAATGGAGAGGTTGATTGGAATAAAATTAATGGTTGACTCGATGATCGAGGTAACGGCTCGCCTTGAATCGTCCTTGGTCATGGGCTGAGTTCGAGATTGGCATCGATACCCTACAGCTGCGCCGAGTGCAGGTCGTCTGGTGTGAATTGATGTGCTTTAACTTGCCATGAGCTTAAGGCTGACAATGCTGTCAAGGCCAGATAATCCGGTCGCTTGTGAAGGCTTCCCAGCAGTGCTAGCAAGGGGATGAGAGTAATGTCAAGATGTATTACCCGACGCTTGCCCCTTGCCCCTCGACGCGCTGGATAATTGACGGAAAGCCGCTCCCCCAAGGTGCCCGATTACATCGGCCTCTTTTAATTTTGCGATGTTGTTTTCACCGATGTGGTGCGTGGTTTCGTCGTTGTCGGCTTGGGAAATTGCGCTCGGTGAGCCGAGGCGCTGTACGGTCACAACACGTTGCTGTGCTTGATCCTGGCGTGTGCCAAACGCTCCAAGGCTAATACCAGCATATGGGGTACAGGATTGGCTTTAAGCCAGTCTCCTTTAGGCGCTTCAGCCGACGGGTTCCGTCTTCATTGACGTTCTCCAGCCGAAAAAGAGTCTTCAGCTTCGAGCCTTCTTCCAGGATCGCAATGAACTTGCCAATCTCGCATCCCGAGGGTACGTACTGAGTTCAAAGTGAAAAATCAAAAAGGCAATGGTCAGCGCCTTTCCGGTGGCTGCATGTCGATTTGGTGTTGGCGCTGCATCAGCTGATCGATCATCATTTGTTGCATCCCCATGTACCGATCCATCATGTACTGGTGCTGCTTCATCTGCTCCGGGGTCATCGCTGAGTACCGGTCCCCCATATCCTTCCAGCCTACCATCCCGCTTTTCGTCATTTGACGCCCCATCATCCCTCTGCCCCACAAGTCCCCCATCATTTCCATGCCGCGTTGCATCATCGCTTGATGCTCCTGCAAGAGTTTCTGACGCTCCTTGGGATCCTTGGCTTGTTGGATCTCGGTCATAAGCTCCTCCATCTTCTTCAGATGCTCTTGAGCCTGCACCATGTGCTTATCAAATTCATCGACATCGACGGCTTGTTGCTGTGCTAGGGGCATGGCGCTTTCTTCAGTGGCTTGCGCGGCCAATACCCAAGCGGGGGTGAGAGATAGGCCTATCAGGAACGCAGCTAGCTTTGTCAATTTCATGTCATGTTTCCGTCAATGGGCACGCCTAACTTAACCGCTCTTTGCGAAGGAACAGCACAACTCAAAATATAGTCCAGAGATCGTCTCTCAGGGCGATCTTGATCAAGAAGTCCGGGCCAAATGGTTGGCCCGATTTGAGCGCACCAACGATGATGTGCAACGCCATGGCATTCTTGGCGTCCACCGAACGTTCGCTGATTGATGGGCTGGGATAGGCGCTGCATTGAGGACGACCATCGATAATAGGTGGCCTTTTGTCTGGATACGCGACTTTAACAGGGGCACGTCGCCGCTTTCGAGGGAGTTAAGCTGCGTTATTCCAACGCCCAGGCCTTTCGGAGTAGCTCTTGAGGATTTGGTATGGAGAAATCGTGCTATCCATGCGGCTTTCTTGCAGCTAGATCAATTACGTTGTGATCGTTCATCTTAGCCTTGAGCACTCGAAGCTCGTCCAGCAGAACCTCATTGATCGACCCAAGGGCGGCAACTTTTGCCTGCAATTCCTCGATATTTTGACGGTAAACAGAGTTTTTTTTCCGTTCTTCAATCAAGTCCTGGTGCTTGACATCTCGCGCAGCACGACAGGAGCGTCCAATAACCTCTCGAATAGTCTCGGCGATTCCAGGGTAGTGGTTGTGGATCAGTGCCGTCGATACACCTGCCTCGCGGGCTACTGCAGCAATCGAAACCTTAGTTTCCCCAGTGTGAGCGCGGCCTTGCTGGATACGGTAGAGCGCGAGCCGCAGATCTTTCTCTCGATCCTCAGCCGGCTTGTATTTGGCGGTTACTTTTCCAGGCTTCATGCGTAGGTCTCTGGATCAATACCCAACTGGGCGAGTACGTCACGGCAGCGATTCAGGTCGCGGTCCACCCGCTGACGGCCTCCCTCTCCAATGCCTGGACAATGCAGGAGCCCCTTTAGATCCTCGTAGCATCGCTGGTAGATGGCCGCATGGTGAGGACCGATCACGGCATTGCTGCAGTTACTGCATCGGGTGCGCTCAAGGGTATTGCCAACGCAACCGTCATCGTCGGCCGTACACCAAGCATGGCCGTTGCTGCGAATCGCGGTGCTCTCTGCGATGGACTTCAGCATTGTGGCGCGATCTTTGTAGATGAGTAGGTTCTTCGGTTCCCGATGCCACTGTTTGATAGAGCGGCCATAGCCGCCGGCTAGGGGGGCGTCACTCAGCCAGCTATCGACGACTCCGAGCTTAATGTCGGCGGCGGCAAAAACTGAGTGCAACACCTGACCTTTCCGGTACGGTGCTGCCCCTATGTCTTATACCGAACTCAGCGTTGAAGAGCGCGCCACCATTCAAATCGGTCGTACCCAAGGCTTCAGCCTGCGCAGGATTGCCTGCTTGATCAACCGATCCCCTTCGACCATCAGCCGTGAGCTGCGCCGTAACCGAGGTGCTTGCGGTGGCTACTCGGCCCGCCTGGCCCAGCAGCAAATGCAGGCCCGCCGCCAGGTTTGTCGACCGATGCGAAAACTGTTGCCGGGTAGCGAGCGCTTCGAACTGGTGACCCATATGCTGCGTGAGCGTTTGTCTCCCGAGCAGATTGCCGGCAAGCTGCGCAGCATGAACATACCCAACCTGCGAGATGCCTACGTCTGTCGCGAGACGATCTACAACGCGATCTATGCCCTGCCAGTGGGTGAGCTGCGTAAGGAGCTGATCATCTGTCTGCGCCAAGGCAAGACGACGCGCCGGCCGCGCTCTGGTGGCGTGGATCGGCGCGGCCAGATCCCCGAGATGGTCAGTATTCATGTGCGCCCGCCGGAGATTGAAGACAGGCTGATGCCGGGGCATTGGGAAGGCGACCTCATCAAGGGTAAGGCCAACGCCTCGTCCGTCGGTACGCTGGTGGAACGCACCAGTGGCTACCTGATGTTGGTGAAGATGAACGACGCGACGGCGACTTCGGCGCTGGAAGGCTTCAGCGCCGCGCTCAATAGCATGCCGCTGGAGATGCGCAAGAGCATGACTTACGACCAGGGCCGGGAGATGGCGCGACACGCCGAGATCACCCAAAGAACCGGCGTGGCGATCTACTTCTGCGACCCGCACAGCCCCTGGCAGCGCGGCAGCAACGAAAACATCAACGGCCTGATTCGCCAGTACTTGCCCAAGGGCACAGACCTGTCGGTACATAGCCAGGAGGAGCTGGACGCCATTGCGCTGCAACTGAACATGCGACCGCGCAAGCGCTTCGACTTCAAATGCCCCATCGAGGTGATGGGAGAGGTCATGCAAAATGCCATGGCAATGCGGCATGATGCTCCGGTTTCAATTCAATAACCGTGTTGCACTCAGCTCCTGCAACCGCCGTCTTTAAGTTCCGCCTGAGTCTCATCGAACAGTTCAAGATCCAGATGTTGCCCCCAATTCTCATCCATGGCATATAGCAAAGTCATGTCTATCGACCAGTGCGCGTAGTGCTCCTTGAGGTAGCGCAGGTCACCGAAACGACTGTGCGCAACGTAATTGGCGAACTTGCGCCGGAACTGGTGGCTGGTAAGATCCCAGCTTAGTCCGCAATTTTTAGCGAATGCCTTAAGCTCTTTATTCCAATTGGTGTTAGAGACCGTGCGAACCTCTTTGTCCTTCTTCGACACTATGCCGATAAAGAGGGCTTGACGGTGTTTGTATGCCTCAACGATTTCCGGATCGTGTGGATTGGTTCGGCGACGCTCCACGATCTCCTCGTCAATCATGGTCTGGTAGGGAGCGGCCCAACGTTCCATCAGGTGCAGGGCTTGCACGCCGGCCTCAGGGATCATCCAGTCATGGATGCCTACATCGGTTTTTTGCGATCGTGAGCGCATCCAGTGGTAGCTAGTGCCCTCATCGTCCTGGGTTTGGTGGTACGCTCCCTTCTGCACATAAGCCAGTTCATGGTTGCGGCAGCCAGAGGTGCTGGCCAGTACGATATAAGAGGATATACGTAGGTTGTTGACTGCCTTAAGGAATTCCCTCAGACCGTCTTTCCAACCAAGACTCTCCAGCTTGCGATTCTTGGCCAATCGAATAGCTTTGCGGCACTGGTACTTACACTGAGCCGAAAAAGCATTTAGCTCGTCGCGTATGTCAAGCAAATAGTTGCCACATTCAACCTGATGATAGGCTCGTTCGAACAATATGCAGAACACGTCATCTGGAATCAGCGGCGTCTTTCTACTTTGCAGATAGTAGTTAGCGCTTTGGGCCGTCAGACCAGCCATCGCTGTCGAGGAGGTCTCGGGCCAGGGATGCTCTGGTATGGGGTCATCAGTGTACTGACTGAGTTCATACAGCGCTTCAACTGCGCTGAAACGGAATTGCAGCGCCCCCTGCGCCAGTGGTTTACCTTGGTTGCGGCCTGTCTGCACGTGGGCTTTGCAGGCTGCTACATAAGTCGCACATACCATGGGTGTCACCGCGCCTAGATGGTCTAGGTTTAGAGCTTCAAGGTGGCGCAGGAATGGAAGCGCGGCGGTATAGCATTTAAGTACCCCTCCACCCTTGGGCCGACCGCCTCCACGGCGTCCACTGTGCAGGTAACGGTAAAGGATCGCCTTCATTACCGCCCTGAACGCCCGGGGCAAAGTATGAAACGCTAGCTGTTTTCTGTTGGTTTGTACGTTGCTATTTAAGCCGTCGAGTTCCCAGATGTCGTCTCCATAGCGGCTAATGATCACCCACTGCCCATCGACATGAGTAGCCTTAATGATGAGGGCGTCGCGCTCGGATTCAGGTAGACCACGTACCTCGCTAGGCTGGGCAGTGTGGGTGGACCAAGTTAACTCTCTCTGTGCGTAGCCGCTCATGTGAAAACCTCCAGGCTGTCGAGTAAGTCAACCGACCAGAACGGATGCGGCTGGGCACGCGCCCGCTCACGGGCAGCGTCTACGTCAGCGCTCTTGAAGGTGCCACGCCGCAACCCCTCGGTAACGATGTAGTGGTCAATCAGGCGGGGTATATGAGCGTAGTCCCGTGCCCAGCGCCGCTTGTCCATACGTGAGCGTTCGCTCAGCACGCGGTAGTAGTAACTGAACACCTTGTGTAAGTCTTCCGCAGTCACGGCGTAGTGTTTACAGCGCAAGCAGTTCATGAAGTTTGTACAAGTCGCGCCATTCCCATTTTTCGGGGCGTACTGGCCGTTTATTGGATCAGCGCATTGGCCTACCGGGGTGTCCTTGTAGCTCGCACCGATAGTTTGGGTGAGTAGCTCTCGAACCAGTAGCTCGCCCATGAACTGCCAGTTGTGCCGGGCATCGGAGTCTGGCGCCAGGTAGTTTTGGTCGGCGACCCGTAAGGTATTACCGAGGGCCGCTGCGGTGATTGCCAAGTTGCCGCCGGATAATTCGAAGATGCGGTTGGCGAAGGTCTTTCGCAGGCGCGAGACGTTGATACGCAGCGGCTCTCCTGCACTATCGCGCAGCCTATAATCGGTTACGAGGCGGCTCACCGCCTCATACAGCGCCCCTACACTCAGTGAGGTGACTTTACCCGCATCTTTTCCCCCACGGGGACGATACAACCATACGCGACCTTTTAAATCGTCAGGGGCTTCTGCATCTAGTGGTCTTGTCAGGGCTTCAACGCGTCGGATCAGACGTTCTACATTAGTGTGCACACACGGTGTGGATTCGAGAAGACGTTCTCCGCATGGATCGGAGCGCAGTGCCACTTTGATAGTGTTGTAACCGCGACGCTTCCACAGAACCAGAAAAACAGTGTTGTCCTTAGGGTGCGGGCGGAGGCAGTTGCGGTCCATTTCCAGCAAGGGCGTTGTATTGCTTCCCGTATGCAGCGCCACGACCAGCAGGGCGAAAGCTAGTAGATCGCTGGTTAAAATTACATCCTCGTTCCAAATCGGTTTGATTGCTTCCCTGAGTGCCACACTAAATGCTTGCCGTTCGTGCTTGGACAGGGCGGTCTCGCCTACGGCCTTGTGGTTAGAATACGGAAATGGGTTTGTCGGGAAGGTGGCTGCATCGCCGAAGTTGATCAGGTCAAAAAAACCACGCTGCCCTAGGGGGACAAGTACGCTTTTGGTGGCTGTGTAGCAGCACTTTTGACTAGTTTTCTTATAATCTAACCCAGCCAGATATATGAGATATCCGTCAATCAAGTCCCGGTTAATATTTTTCAGGGTGAGAACACTTGCCGCCGCCGTCGCGCGCAACGAGCAATAATCGAGAAAACTGCGTAGACCACTTAGGCAGTAACTAGTTATCGTCTGGATTGATACAACGCGATCCTGACCTGCGAGGAAGCGCTCGATCTGGCGTTGGCAGGCATGGGTAATGGTATCTATGCCAGCGCCGTACCAGCGGGAAAAGTTGAAACTCCGGCAGTTAGATGGGCTTCGCTCGAACTCTACCGTAGTACCCGATAGGGGAAAGGCATCAGGCAGAATAACCGTTTTCCCACCATCGTCGCGGCAGTGTTCAACTCCTGGAATGCCGATATCTGTTTTGGCAAAAATCTTGCGCTTACCCATTAACTCACTCCTGCCATTGTGCTCAGCTCGTCGTCATAGGCCAGTACCGCCTCGTCTGCCATTTCGTTAACCAGATGTAGGTATACCATGGTCGTCTGAATTGATGCGTGGCCGAGCTGTCGTTGAACGAAAACCAGCGGGTCCAGGCCGCTCGCTGGGGTGCGCTGTAAACTGACCAAGGTATGGGTGGCATAGGTATGCCGGAGCAAGTGCGTATGGGCCTTGATCCCCACCCGCTCACCGGCGCTCCTGATGATCCGATTAAGGCTTTTCCCTTCCTCCCCGTAGGTTTCTCCGGAACGGTTGAGAAATAGCGCCTTCTGCGGGGTCTTGCTCAGTGAAGCGCGCTCGCCACGCACTTTCGTCTGATAATTATAGAGTTCTGTCATGAGTTGACAGCTGACGTAAATTGCTCGCGGCTTGCTGCCTTTGGTCACCATGCCACTGCCGTCGAACGGATCCAGATAAATGCGGATGTTGCGTTCGGTCCTTCCTGCCTTTTCTGGACTGAATACGTAGGCCAACGGGAAGGCGGCGATCTCCTCGCGGCGTAGGCCAGTATGTAGTGCAAAGCGCATCATCATTCGGTGATGGGGATTATCTGCTGAAGCCAGAAGTGCCTTAACCTCAGCCATGCTCAGATACTTGGGTAGAGCTTTAGATTTACGCGGCATCACATCATTTGCACTGGCCTTGCCGCCACTCGTGTCGAGATGCGCGAGTAGGCCTTTGTCACGATTCACGGTGCGCTCTTCGTAATTGAATGGGAGGCGGCTTACCCATCCATTCTTATGCGCGAATTCATAGAACTTGCAGATGTAATGTAGGCGCTGACGAATGGTGTTCGGCGACAACTCACAGGCAATCAAGCAGTAATCCCGATAGGCCGCCGTTAGGCATTTAGCCTCGCCACGATCAACATCGCGCCAGTCCAGGTCATGAGCCTGGAGGAAGCTAAAGAAGTCGTACATGGCGCGCCCGGTACTGGGCCAAGATCGCTTAGAGCCAATGGCCCCGCGTAGCAGGTAGCTGCGAAGGAATAGATTGGCCGGGACGCAGCTCTCCATCGTGTCGCAGAGGAGGATGGGAAACCCTGCATATGGTCGCCCAGCGATGACGAAGTCTTCGGTCGCCCACAAAAGCTCCATCCTCCGTTCCCCCTCTGACCAGGCACCCAATCCCTATGCCTGCTCTGACAGAGCTAGGGAATCAGACCGACCCTCAAGGACCATCTCCAAGGATGGCTCGTGATGATCTGTATCTAATGTAGCCGAGATCTAACCTTTGCAAGGTGCCGGAACACTCGGGGTTGATGCGTTCGGGTGTTGGGTCATTCATTCAAGTTGGTGTTGAGATTGAGGGTGAGTATCTTGACTGCTCAATGCGAAATAATACTGAGCTATGGACTGAAGACTCAATCGCAATTGAATCTGACGTTCGTGATGTATGGTTGGGAGATAATACCCCTCAGTGTGATGTACTCATCGCCGGAGTGCCCTGCCTGGGAGCGAGTAGAGCGGGCCGCAGCCGGTTGAAGCTTGAGCATGCCGAATGCCATGACGGTGCTGGCGCACTATTCGTGGACTATCTGAATTGGTTGCGGCACGTAAATCCATGCGTTGCAATCCTTGAAAATGTTGGAGAGTACGCGAATACAGCATCAATGGCCGTGATACGCAGCGTGTTTAGCCACCTAGGGTATAAAGTTCATGAGGCTATTCTTGATGGCTGGGACTTTGGAACGCTAGAGCGTCGTAAGCGTTTGGTTGTAGTGGCGATGACCCCGGGCATTGGCGATAGTTTCTCATTCGAAAATCTTAAGCAAAACAGAGTTCGTGAATCCTGTATCAACGACATTCTGGATGAGGTTCCGCTCGATGATCCATCCTGGAAGGACTATGAGTATCTTGCCAAGAAGGAAGCGCGTGATATTGCACATGGCAAGGGGTTCATACGTCAACTTTTGACAGGCGAAGAAGATGGTTGCGGGGTTCTCAGTCGCGGCTACAAGCGCGGCCGTTCAACTGAGCCATACCTGCTACATCCAGAGAATCCGGCGCTGAGCAGGTTATTCACCAAGGCCGAGCATGAAAGACTAAAAGGAATGCCAGCCGGAATTACCGATGGTGTTTCGGAAACTACTGGCCATCAGATTTGCGGCCAAAGCGTCAGCTTTCCGAAATTTGTCTCAGTTGGCGAGGAAGTGGGTAGGTCTCTGATGGCATCACGCAATAATATAGTCAACTTCCCCATTCGGTCTACTCATGCCCGCAAGGATGAGTCGGCAGGTGCGGATTTAGACAAACTCCAAACTGGATCATTGGCTTTGCTGATCTGATCGGTTAATTTTTCGCTTCAAATGCAACACGTACCCGGTTCGCTTATGCGAATCGGGTTTTTCTTTGCTCGCTGAAATTGTTTCAGTCGCTTGATGGCGCTCAGCTAATTTGCTATACATGAGTTACTAGTTTTCCCAGAGAGGGGCAAGCACATGAAAGCTATCACCTTCACTTCTGAATTTCTGAGCGCTGCTAAGCAGGCACCTCGCATCTATTTTGCGCCTGTGATTGGTGCCTATAAGGCCATCAAGGCTGAAATGGCTAAGGCCGGCGGCGGCGACCGCTCATCCAAGACCAATCCCAAGCACTGATCTTCACATTGAACCCGCCGATCGAGCGGGTTTTTTGTGCCTGTGGATTACTGGTTTCTGTGGAGCATCCCCTTGGAGCAAGTTAACTTTAAGGGGGCCATCATGCTTCTCGCAATCAACGATCCTGCTGTTCAATCCGCTTTGATAAATGCATTTGCTGCTGTAACCAGTACCGTCCTGGCTGCGGCCTCGGCCGCTCTGATCGGAAAGAAATTTTCGGACCGAAAAAAACTGGAGCAGTCCTTGGAGCTGTGTCAGAAGGACGTCGAATTCTTACTCCAGGTGGAGGCAGAGCATGTCGAGCTCCACAAGGAGCGGGGTGACAAATCTAACAAGCTGAAGGTCCGCGAGCGCGTGAGGGATCTTGGCTTCTCGTTCTCAGGCAAATTCACACCAGGTCGGCTGCGGCAGGCCCGGCAGAGCTGATCGAGATGTTCCACCCAGCCAGGTTATGCCTGGCTTTTTCGTGCCTGCCGATTACACCCCCGCGTTACGCATCTCCAGGGGCTAGGTCTACCGCAAGAAGGCCTATGGGATTTCTCAACGACCGCCCCAGGTCCTTTCAGGAGTAACAGATGTCGAAAACGCACAACAAAAAACCTTGGTGGAACCCGATCGCACACTTCGCAGCTCATGGCTTCGTCGGTACTGTCATATTTTTCATCATCATGGTGCCAGCAGTTCTGCTCAACCATTTGGTCCACTACCTTGCTGATTTTGGTATTAGCAAGTTCACGCTGGATATATTGACGCTACTTGAACAAGCCCTTGTTTTGGCTGACGCAAGTCTCTTCTTTATATTTATCTGCATTGGCGCATATCGCGCAGTCAAGGAGTTTGCTGAATGAATCAAACATTTGGGTCTGAGTTCGCTAATGCTGCAAGGCAAGCACCACGTATCTTCTTCGCACCCTTGATGGGAGCTGTAGCTGCCATCAAAAGTGAGTTCAGACGCGTAAAGTACGGTGCAAACCAAACCAGCAAGCCGCTGCAATCCAAATAAACGCTCAGCAGAGCTACCTATAAAGTAACGCTAAATCCGACCCACCATCCTAGATGGTGGGTCTTTTTTTGGTTCTGATTTTCGGTGCCGCCGTGTCCTCCCAGGCGCTGCTTGCGGGCAATGGGCGGCAAGAGGCTGGCAGATTTGCATCGACTCTATAGCCGTATGCGTACGCGTTATGTATTCTTGTGCCTGGTAATTTCTTGGAACCGATAGGAGCGTTCAATTTGGCCAACACACTCGAATTCGAGGTCGGCGCCGGCTACGAGGTGGCCAACCCACCCAAGCTTGCTGTTGGTGACGATCAGCCCCACCAGCTCTCTCGTTTTTTCACTGTGCTGGCCACCGACGAGCACGGGGTGTCGGTGTATGACGGCTGGTACGGTGAGGGCTTTTCGAGCTTGCATCTCCCGCATGATGTCCTTGCGCAGCTTGACGTGACGAGGCTGCCGTCCCGAGGTGAGGCCGGAGCTGCGGACTTGGCCAACGCTATCGCTACCTCAGCCGCCGCCGCCATCGAGCGCCGTGACCAGGTGAAGGAGCACGGTGCTGCTGAGCAAAGCGTGCACGCCTCGCAACGATTCTTCGTGCAGTTCTTCTCCGGCCAGATCAGGGGGCTCGCCTCCAAAGGGCTGATAAACCCGGACCTAGCAGTTCAGATGATCAGCCTGTCGACCGGGGTGGAGCTTGCTGTAGGTGAATAGTCGAGGGCGATTCTTCTCTCTGCGCATCGCTATAGCTGCCGTTGCCACTATCTGCGCTGTTGCTGCTGTCGGCCTGATCCTGTTCAAACCTTGGGCCCAGCGTGGCTTCGAGATAGCAGCAGCTAAACCGGTGGGTCGGTACTGCCTGATCAAGCCAGGTGAGCACCGGACCCATTGCGAGGGCGAGGATACCGGCCCCAGGGACCCAGTATTAGCAGCCATCAAAACCATGTCTCAACAAGGGGGGCGGCCGTGATGCCACCTCTCGCTAGTAACATCGTACTACCTGTTCTGTATCCAACCCAACCTGAGGAACCGCTATGACAATCACTACCGACATGCTCGCTCGTATCGCCGTTGTGGTGCTGGCCGTGATCATTTCGATCGCTATCAAGCGCCGCAAAGCTCTTTTCACTGTGAAAAACGCCTCTGGCCCTGAGCAGGTCCAGGCCATTCAGGGCTTTGCTGACCGCTCGCTGCGCGATGTCAATATCCTGATCTGGCTGTGCTCGGCCCTCTGCGCAGCCGCACTGGCCGTGTGTTTCTACTCGATCTTCATCCCGCTGTAAGCCAATCCTTGTCGATGGCCAAGGCCTCGGTTCATATCTGTGAACTGAGGCCTTTTTTGTGGCGGCATCATGACATCGAATGGCTAGCAGTATCTCGATTCCTCTAGTATTATGCGTACGTGTTATCAATTAAATCTAGGAGCTTGAGATGCAGCAAATCCAATTCTGGGCCATGCGGACATTGAACATTGTTGGCCAAGTGCCGGCAGCCATGGCACTCGCGGCATTCGTGTTTGTGTGGGCAAAGATTGGCCACATCACCCCCACACTCGCTTTCGTGCTGATCGCGGTCCTGGTGATGGCAGTGCTCTTCGTACAGCTGATGAAAATGGCCGATCGTAAAAAAGCCAAAGCTGAGCAGGCTCGTGCTGGCACCGGTCTGCGCTGAGCTGCACCATGTCTGCCAGCCTGACGCAAATCACTCGGTGCCGTCCGTATGTGCGAAGCCTGATCGATACCGGCTTCTACAGCGAGATTCCGATGCATCGCGGGGGGGTTGAGCGCGTGGAGCTCGCAAGTGGCTATACCGTGGAGCTGAGCCTTTCAGGGGATGTATTTAGTGGCTCTGCGGTGTGTGAAGGGCGACTGGTTACAGCCTGGCTCCTATTGAAGTCAGAGGCTGTACCGGTCGCTATCCTAGACGGGGTTTTGTTGTCCAGTGGAGAGGGGCAGCGATACTCCTTGGCTGATGCTTGCGATCTTGTCAGCGAGGCCGTCCATGCGCTGGTTCAGGAGCTGGTCAGGACCTGCCATCAGGACTTCGCGGCTGTGCTGGAAGCTGGCAGCGTATTTGTTATAACCCGTCTTGAAGTTCGCGATAAATTTAGGTCGTCAGAACTGAGTCAGTCTATCGTCGAAGTTTCATGTACCTGGCTTCGTTCGAAATGCCGGTTGGCGCTTCTTACCCTGCAGCCGTTTCCTCTCCAATACGAAAATACTGCACCCGTTCTAGGCAGCCGGCATTACGAGCCATACTGGCGAGCCCTTAGTGCGGACGTGGAAAAGCTCTCTTCATATTACAGCTATCACTTTGATTGTATCGCTGCGTCACTTGAGTCAACTCTGTTGATCAAGCCGCTGAGCGGATACAAATGCGCGTTAAGCCGGGCAGGGTGGTCGTTCATAGCCGCGGAGTAGTTATGCTCGCTAGACAGAAGCAGCCTCAAGGCGTGAAGTACAATATCCAACTCCTCATGAACGGATGGGTGGTTGCAGCGCTCTTGTGGACGGTTGGATCCTTAATTGAATTCTTCCTTGGGAAGTTCGAAGTCATCCCTGCCTACAGCTACGGCCTCTGGGTCAAGGTGGTTGGCTGGGCAGTGGGCGGTATATTTTTTGCTCTGTTCTTAAGCCGCTTGGCTATCTATCGTTACCATAAAAAGAAGGGCAAATACTTATGAGCCTGTTTTTGATCGGAGTTGGCTTGACGGTAGCTGCTCCGGCGCTCTGTCTCAAAAAGTATCAGGCCCATGGGCCAGCCTGGATTTACTCCCTAGGGTGCGCCGCCGCGGTGCTTGGCCCATACATTTTGCTTTGCACATTTCTGGACATGGCGACATTGCTCGCGACTGCAGCAGTCCTTGGCCTGCCGTTCTGGATCTATGAACGGTATCGGGGAGCTAGAGGCCGGCATCACTACACGCAAGGCGTGGTGGCCTTTCTTGTGGAGTTGACGCCTGTTGCCGTTTTCCTGCTCCTATTCCGATCCTTTGTCGCCGAACCATACCTTGTTCCGTCGTCATCGATGCGCCCCACGCTTGGGGTGGGGAGTGTCGTTGTAGTCGATAAGTTCACCTACGGGATGAGATTGCCATTCGTTCCGAAGCCAATCACGCGAGGTCGACCCCCGAAATTTGGCGATGTTCTGGTTTTCCGATTCCCACTCGATCCGTCTAAGCCTTACATCAAGCGTGTGATGGGGGTCCCAGGCGACCACATCACTTATCAAGGCGGTGTATTGGCCATTAATAATGCACCGGCGGTACATGGGGGCGAGAAGCCATATGCTTACGAAGATGAAGCTAGCGGGAAGCTCAAGCAGGTCGTTTATGCGCTGGAGAATATTCACGACTTACAAATCGGCACGATCAAAGACCCTGGTATCAGTGACTTCGGTGTAAGTTCTGATTTTCCTGCTATTCCCGGTTGTGAGAGAAATGTGTCAGGCTTGGCATGTACTGTTCCTGCCGGTTCTTATTTCGTACTGGGTGACAATCGACCCAATAGCTTGGACAGCCGTTACTGGGGATTTGTCGCGGAAAAGGAAATCATAGGTCGTGCCATTCTTGATCTTGATTTCACTAGCGGCAAATTGGATATAAGCCGAGTAACTCGCTGATTCGCAACCAAGGAGCGCCTGTCATGGACCGACGCAAGAATACAACGCCGTGTTTCTCATTACCTGCTTGTAAGGCAACGCAAGGCCTTGCACCCACCTTTCAGGAGAGAAACGCATGAACTTCCATGACACAGCAATCAAATACGCCCAACTCGCAGCAGCTGCAGTCGATTCCCGCGGTCACCTTCTGCACCAGGTAGGGTCGTACCCTGCAGGAACGGTACGTGACGCTGAGCTCGCTGAGCTTGAGCAAGCGTATCGATCGACAGTCATCGCCGAGGTGGTGAGCTCCAGTGAACTGAAGGCCACGGCCCACGTAGTGTTGTCCCAGGACGACGACGAGTCTGGTGCGGATGCAGAGGTGATCGGTATCTGCTTTGACTCCGCTTCGGCAGAAGGTCTTGCCGACGAGGCTGCATCCGAAATGGCTGAACGCATCAATCAGTTGCTGGCCAATGACATGGGCGCCGATTTCGAACCTGTATCGGTCACGCAGACTGGCCAGGAGCGTATCGTCTCCAATTCCAATGTCGGTATTCTGGGTGCTATACGCATCAAGACTGCTTCGGTAAGCATCGCGGGGAACGGTTTCGGACTGCATACCGTTACCTCGCCAATCATCCCGCATGGGATGGCCAGTTTGTAAACCAGCTGTATACCCGGGCCAAGTGCCCGGGTTTTTTTTCGCTCGGAAGTATGGGTTCCATGGGGGGCGCACGTGCCGTTGTGCTGATCTATGCTCTTCCAGTATTATCAGTACACGTTACGTATCGATAGGGCACTAGTTATGGATAGCCGTTCCTCACACTCTCTGATCATTCGCGTCGTGGTTGCTCTTGTCGTCGTGGTCATGGGCCTGCTGGCTACCATGGCTGTTGGCGCCGGCCTGGTGGAGATCTCCCCCAAGCTGATTTTCAAGGGCGTATTCCTTTGCCTTGTCGGTGGAGCACTGCTCCTCATCATTCGCGCCTATGTGGCCGCTCCTGTGGAGCTGGATGACCAGGCTGCTGCAGATGCTAACGGAAGCAAATAGATGTTCGACCTTCATGAAGGGGGCAGCAGTCCCGAGGCGTCATCCAATATGAGCTCTCGCAATCTCTTTTTCGAATCGGCGGATAGGGGTTTGAGCAATGTTGCCTGGGCCCAGCTGATGGACCAGTTCCGCGACGAGCAGGGCTGGGCGGATACCCGGCTTAGCAAAGAAATTGGCATCAGCATCTCCATGATCCGCCAATGCCGAGTGCACATGCGCCCCTTGCCGCCTCCAGCGCGCATACGCACGCTGGGCGCGATGGGTGTGGAGGTGACCTTGTCGACTCTGCTCGCAGCATTGCCAGAGCCAATTCGAGAGGCAGTGGAGGCGGCCAATCAACAGTCACAGGTGGTCCGCGAGACATTGGTGTACGGTTTCTTCGATCGCCTGGACGCCGGCGGATCACCAGACCTGGTCAGTGGCTTCTTCGATGGTTTGGCAGCGATATCGGGGCTGAGTGATAGTGAGCAAGCGTCCCGTATCGGCCTGTCCCTGGAGGATTTCATTCTGATCCGCACAGGGCGTAGACCCATCCCGTTTCGTGTCAAGATGGCTATCTCTGGTGCCTACACGACCAAGGAGCTTGGTCCCCTGATCCTATCGCTGCTGCCCGCGGCCTAGTAAAGGGCGAATATTTACAGAATCCTCTAACGCCAAAATTATACATACGTGTTATGCTTCAGAACGATTCTGGCGTTTGTCGCCAGGCCGGTGCATTTTCTGGAGGTGTCCATGGCGGCTCACATTACTGCTCCAACCAAGTTCCTTTGTGGGCATCTTGATCTGTTCAGCTTTTCCTCTCCAGGGATGGGCCGGCGTAGGCAGGATCGCCTCTACGCCAACAGCACTCTCTGCGGGGATTGCAGCGCCCATATCCGCGACCTGGTGAAGCCCCAAGCAAAGGGCTTCTATCAGATCAGCTTGCCCCAGCTGGTGGGCCACACTCGTGCAGTTTCCTGGGCCAATTCGCTCCGCCTGAGCCATATACGCTCTCTCGGTCCGATCATGGCTCACCTGAAGGGCAGTACTGATCCAGTGGCAGTTGCGGCGTTGGCCGTCTTCGTGATGCTCTTCAAGATCACTGACGCTCAATACTGGATCGGTAGCAAGGAGCATCCCTTTGGCGCTGGCCACTGGGTGGTTTCGGAGATCGAGCATTTGATGCGCAAGCGAGACCTTTCCATGCACGAGAACTCCCGATCGGCCTATTGCTACTGGAAGGCAATCAATCCCGCAGTCATCCACCAAGCCCGGCAGGAAGCGTCTGCGCTTTTGTCCTCGACTCCAGTGTCGACGCGGGAATCGCCGGCAGTTCAGCCATCCCAAGCACAATCCACAGCGAGCAGCACTTCGGTGTTCCTCTGATCGGTGTCTCAGGTGAATTCGTGCAAGTAGAGAACTCAATAGCGCACGAAGACGCAGCTGAGCTTCCTGTGCCAGCTCCAGCCGACATCCCTTGCTGCGCGGTAATAAAGGGGGCGGTTCAATGCGCTGGATATGGTTTCCTGGCGAGCGAGGGCGCCATCGTTGGCCATAACGAGATGACCCCTTGCCCTGCGTGCAATACGGTGTTGTTTCTGGCCAACGCGAAGAACCAGGCCTCCGCGCCAGGCGCAGCCGGGAGCGACATGGCAACAGAACAGATCTGGCTGGATGCGCTCCGCGTGGCTCATCGGGAGAACCCCGGTGGCGTGCACGCGGCCTTGGAAGAGGTCGGTGAGGTGCATGTCAGGGTACTGGGGCCTGATCGATCGACCACCGTCGTTCGTACTTACAACGCTCCCTACCAGCTCAGTGAGACAGAGCTCGATGATGCGGCCGTCGACGCCATCGCGCTCAGCATGAAGGTGAAGATGGCCAGGAGCCGGGCGAAAGGCCGTGCTGGCTGGAATGAAGGCGATACATGCCCCGCTGATTTCCTATCGAGAGAACTGCGCGAGCACGTCGAGAAAGGAGACCCGCTCGATGTCGCTATCTACGCGATGATGTTGCACCTACGCGGGGAGGTCATCTCTCCAGCAGATTGTGCCACTCACGCATCAACCCAAAACGACCCTGTTTGAGTAAGCCCCCATGATTAGACTGACAAAACTGGCCATCCTCGCCATCGCGGCGTTCAGCGCGTGCAGTGCCTCTGCTGTCGAGCTTGTGCTTTCTTCCAATGCCAATGAAATCCCTCAGGATCTGGTCAAGAAGACGATTTCATCGCACTTGCCAGAGCAGATTGTGAAGTTGGATGGCGGCTACAAGCTTTACGCCTACCTGGAAACGGCCGACTATCAACCAGGTGAGCGGCTTTTCAGCTATTCGGTGCAGCTCCACAAGCGCGTGGTGGAGGCGGGCACAGGCAAGGTCTACTGGGTTAGCACAGGCGGCGTCAGAGGCCACGGTGTAGCCGTTTCTCAGGATACGATCCTCGGCAACCTAGGAAGTGACCTCGTGGCTGGCGCCAGTTCTTTCAAGCTCGATCAGATGTAATGCCCGGTTTACGTTCACAAAATAGATGACATATCAGGCCCCGTATGATCGGCGCCTGGTCATTTTTTTTGTGAAGCGGGGCGGCGTTTCACAGAAAAGTTGCACTCCTACCCATCGCCCACAGCTGTTGACGATCCTTGCGAGAGCCTGGGTGTCCATGGGCTTCCGCTGCCGGCCGTTTCAGCGGTACTCCAGCTGCACCCCGAAAATAGGCCAGCCCCAGCCGTAGGGGAAACCCTGGCAGCTCATTCATTCAGCGTGACAATTAAATCCAAGGCGATACTATGCGTGTACGCGTACGCGTTATGTATCAAAAAAGCCTAATGAAGCTGTCAGCGTTGGAGCCCGATATGACTGCGAAACGACCATTGCTTTTGTCTCTGTCAGGGGTGTTCTCACTGTCCCTGGTCTCTGCTGACTCGTTCAGTTTCAATCTTGTGCCAGACCCGCCTTCGAGCGAACTGCCTACGTACCTGGCTGCATCTGCGGGGGCCCTTTTCCTCCTCGGCGCTTGGTACTGGTTCAACCGGTCCAGAACCACGGCACAAGTGGCAGAACTGCGGATCCAGCGCCAGCTTCAGGCGCTTGAGAAACTGGAGACCCAGGTTGGCCGAGCGGAACAAGTACTGTCCTTGAAGTGTGAATACATGACGCACCAGGTGCGCACTGAGCTTCAAGATGCCCTGTACGCCATCACTACAGACACCATCCGGAACATGGGTGGGCTGCGCCGGCGGGAACTCATGACCGACAAGCAGTTCCGCAAATTGATGGCGCGGTCTGATGAGTTTTTCAAAAGCCTGGAGAAAGCGCAGGCCAGTGAGGTCACGATAAATCTGGACGATGATGTGCCACTACTCATGCCAGATCGGGGCAATCCTCTACCAAAGCCGGTACCTCAAAAGCGTCCTGATGCCCCCCTGACACTTCAAGCTCCTACGGCAACTGCGGCAGCGAGTATCCCGATTCCGGTGAAGCCGCGGCCGAAGGGCGCCAATGCTGACGCAGGGGAGTCGGATGGGGTGCCGGCACTGGCGGTTACGTCAGCTCTCGTTCTGGGTGGTGGTCTGCTCTCCAGCAATGGGCTGTTCCTGGGTGATGATGATGCCCAAGAGTCAGATCAGAACGACTCCCTGGATGATTGAGGCTTATGGATACCTCCACGTCCGCACCTGGCATCGAAGTATCGGCTGTCAGGCGCATCGCTGACTCCAGCATGCAGGGCATTACCCGGGACAACCGCCCATCGAAGCCTTCTGATGCCGGCTGGCGCGTTCGACTGATGAAGGATGGGAAGTTTGTCGCCGATCGCCATTTTCGCGACTTGGCCTACCACGGCCGTTCCCGCGCAAAGCGAGCAGCGCAATGCTATCGCGACGACATGGCCACTGAGCACCAGATCCAGTTCACCCAAACCGTGCACACTGATCTTGCCCTCCAGCGCCATGCAGCAGGCCTGACTCAGGCAGCTATAGCCTCGATGCTGTCCGTGTCACCCGGGCTGGTATCGAAATGGGAGAAAGGGGGCCATATACCGGCTGCAGCTCGATCGCTCTTCCAGGCTGCAGTGCAAGGTGAGCTGGTCGGCGACGCACCGAGCCTGGCCGGTGCAGACATCAGGCGCATCAGGGCCGAGGTTCTAGGGTGGACACAAACACAACTGGCCGATGCACTGGGATGGGCGTACGCCGCAGTAGGCTATTGGGAAAGAGGGCAGCGGCGGATTCCAGGTTGGGTCCAGGTGTACATGCAGGCGATCGATGAGGGCCGTGTCAGTGGCAAGCAGTATTGAGGTTGGTAGCACTTCAACAATTGACGGAGCGATCAGCCGGTGGCGGCAGGTGAGGCCTTTGCACCTTCGCCTCCCGATCGTCTTTTCAGATGGTACTCAATTGGCCCGCTTCGCAGTCGACTGCGGCCAATGCCGGCGTAGTTTGAACGGAGAGTTGGTGAGGGGGGAGGTCACACCTCAGCCGGGCGATCGCTTCGAGCTGGCTGGGCTTGCTGCCTGTGAGGCATGCGCATCGTTCACTCGATTCACGATCATGTGCACGGGCTCATCCGGTTCGGTGCAGCTTGAGTGGTCAGCTTTCGGGGAAATGAAGCGGCACGAGGTGCATACAACTTGGAGGACGAGGTTGAAGGCCATTTTCCGGTAGGCAAAAAAAAGCCCCTACATCGAGTGTAGGGGCAGCCTGGAAGGCATGGTTATTCCTCAGTGTCTTTGAGGTCGAGCTGTTGCTCAGTAGACGGGTTCACGTTCAGTTTTTCCTCTTCCTCTTCCGCCAGGCGGAATTGCTGCAGGATCTCCTCAAGCTTCTGTTGATTCTCCGGGCTCAACTGCGAATAGCCCTTATCCTGTCTAATGTTTTCGATGGCTGTTTTCATCGTTGGAGCTGCTTGGGTAATTGCCTTCTTGATGACCTTGCCTGGAACAAACCTTGGCCTGAGCTTTTCGGTTTTGCCGCCTGCAGCAGCTGAGCGGGCAAGGCCTTGCTCGATCACTTGCAGAGCTTTGGGGCCATGCTCTTGAAGGATCTGAACAGCCAGCGTGAAGGAAACCACTCCGTCGCGGACGTAGTTCCTGATCTCGATAGGTCCGTTGATCATCAAGAGGTAGTCCGAAACCTGGGCGGGCCAGAGATTCAGTTTTTTGGCGATCGCGGAATGGTCATCGGGATGGAAGCGGGTCATGCGTTTGCAAACAACTGCTGTTGCATATGGGCTAAGCGGTGAACCATTGTTGCTGAGCACAAGGTCTGCAGTCATGTCCTCTTCGGAACAATCATCTGCAGCAATGATGCAAGGGACGGTCGGGATGCTTTCACCTTCGGCGACCAATTCCATCGTGGCTTCAAGACGCTGATGGCCACGCTTCAGACAAATTGACTGCTCTCCATTCTCATCGCGACGGATGATGACCGAGAGAGCCGAGTCTTTCTTGAATCCGTTGTCCTTGATGGATTGCTTCAGTTTCTGAACGTTGGCCAAGTAGTCAGCATTTCGCTCTCTTACGTTGTACCCCGGGATGACCTGGATAGTACCTGGCGCTATGTTCCAGAGGTCGCCTGCGGTGAACCGCTTCTTGCCATCACCCTTTTCCATCGCTTTTTTGATGTTGCCAGTGGTGATGATCATGCGGAAATCCAGATCCAACTGGTGTTCGCTGCTGCTGTTTTCGACGGTTGTGGTCATGGCGGTGCCCTCCTGAAGGGTCAGAAATCGTTGAACTTGCTAAGAGAGATGACTGACACCTGCGCATAACCCAGATTTGCCGACACCAGCCATTCGGACAGGGTATCTATCTGTCCGGCGCGGCAATATTACATAACGCGTACGCATACGCGCTAGGTATTATTTAGTGTATTTTGTCCTTCGACTACCCAGATTGTCGAGCGCTGCCCAGCATCGAGGTGCCCCGAGGCAGTGACTCCGTCGACGAGGGATAGCTTGATGCCGACTGAGCTGCGGACGGCTGCTTCCAGTTGGTCAAAGCCGGGCTCAGCCTGGTAGGGTGACATGGCCACCGCGATTGCCCCCGTCACCATCAACAACTCGCAACCAGCACTACGGGTGTTTGCTCCGACGCGTGTAATAGTCAGGTCTCGAATTCCACCATCGGTAATCGCGAGCCCCAGAGCTTCAGGACCTTGCTCGATGACGCACAGAGCCGCAGTGACCAAGCCTCCCAGTTCAGCGGTTGACCGGCTAGCGTCGACCGAAATGATTTTCCGGAATGTAGCGGTGAACCCTGGCCAGGTGTCAGGAGGGGACATCTTCCCGTGTTTTGATGACCAGACTGGATGATGGCTGACCAAGACCCTTGTCACGTCATGGTCGAGGCTGTCCGCAAACGACCAGTGCTGGTCGGCGCCCTCACGAACCTTCGCAACTTGCCACTGGGAGCGGAACGCCCACAGCTCAAGGGAGGACGATTCGTCGATCTGGTAGAAATCACATTTGCTTTGAGCGTGGGTCAGCGCTGGCGCCATCACGGCATCACCATGCCATTCGAACTGATCGAGGTTTTTCAGTCTCTGATTCCCGTGCCAATACGAAAGCTCGACAGTGACCTGGGAGAACCACTTAACCGCTGAGGTGCTGCCGGCCGGCAGGTGGGCGGGAGAAGAAATGCCTTGCTGGGGCTGGCTCGTGAGCATGGTTGATCCTTCATGGTTTTAGCGCGTGAATAATACATGAACACATACGCCGTCTGTATCTAAAAGCAATAACTGCATTTGATCGACGAAAAAAAACCGCCTCGAAAGGCGGTTTGGGTGTGTTCAGCTTGTAGCAGCGGGTGCTGCTGGCGGTGGCAAGAGCTCCTCAACGGTTGCCCCCGCCAGAGCAGCTTTCACCATGCTGTTGATGACGTCGGCGGTAGTGCCTGGCTCTGCTCGTTGGATGCAGGTGCTGTATGAGAACAGCAGTTGCTCACCGATCAGGGGGATGCCGTTCTCGACGGGTTCTTTCTCGTGATCGAAGGTCCCGCAACCATCACCGATCTTCAGCTTAAGGGCTGCAGAGTTTGCACAATAGGCCGGGTCGCAGATGCCGCGAACGTCAAAGCGGATGCAGAAAGCTTCTGCAAATGCGCGGATTCTCGGCGGTACGTTGTAGCTCTGGAAGGCCTCCTCGAAGAAGCCTGGGCGCACAGCTGGGAGCCGTGAGGTGCAGTCGAGGGAAGTAGTGGTCATGAGTCATCTCCTGGTGGGTTGAACTTGCACCAGGAGATGAAGAGCAGAGTTCTGTAATTCTAGAGGGCGAGGGTGATAGCAATTATGGTCGCCAACCCTACGCCCATGAGGAGCCGCCTGTTCCTGTCATCAAAGTAGATACCGCGGCGGTTCAAGAAATACTCGACGATCGTCCACCCGTCCATTGGAGGCAGGGGGATGATGTTAGTCGCCGCCAGGAGGATCGAGCCCTGGGCCGCGACAAGCGTCGGCCAGTTCGGCGTGACGTAGTTAATCCCGAAGAACAGCAGGCCGGTCGCCAGTGAGATGAGAGGGCCGCCCGCAGCGATGATCGCCCGGCGGTCTGAGGGCGCCTTTTCATAGTCGGAGCTGACCACATATGCCCACAGCGGAATCAGACCAATTTCATGAATGATCCCGGATTTTCGGAACGAGAAAAGCTTGTATCCACCAATAATGAGTTTGTCTGGCTTGATACCAAACCGCTGCATCGGTATTAGATGCCCGGCTTCGTGGATCAAGAGCAAGAACACCAGCATCAGCCAAATGACGAAAAAGGCGATGGCGAACATCCCGATGGTTACCAGTGCGTCAGGCAGCATGGTTTTCATTCCTAGAACATGATGCAGTAATTCTTTAGCAAAGCTTCAAAACCTTCAAGTCAATATCCGGATATTTGTCCTGGCCTGTGTACTGCGCAGTACAACTACAATACAGGTCCGTGTGCGTCATTACAGATAGTTATGAAACTACTGTGGTGAACGTATGAATACCTGTTTTCAGCTTGCGGCTTACGCTCGATCTCAATGGGCGTTAGCCGTACTACTCATGAAATCGCCGGAAACCACTCAACTAGCAGCCAATGCATTTCAAGATGCAAAGGATGCTGCCTGGGGATATGGCTGGGGGGCGTCTGAAACCCCTCATGCACTCCTGTCTGATATCCCGGAACTCTTAAACGCTTTCAATGAAGGCAAAACTGCGCTTCAGCAAGATATGAAGCTCGCTGGCTAACTCTAATTAATCAAGGAAACTAAACATGAGCGACACCAAAGTAAGAGTTAATCAACCTGCCGTTGACCTTTACGCTGTTACTCTGAACTGGGTTCAGGAGGATGAAGGTACCTACAGTGATTATGTGCATGCTACCAGCCACGCTGAAGCCTGCGTCAAAGTAGCTGAGGCTATGGCTGATCAGCGTGGTTACGTTGATGAAAATGAAACGCCTGTGCAAAAGCGAGAATGGATCAATTGTCGTGCCTGGGACCAGGTAGACTGCCACTTGGTAAAAGAGAGTTTGGAGGCAGATTTGGTCGCTTTGTTTGGCGACGAACTGTTCCCTGATGGAGTTAAGCGCTCCCTCAACTTGGAAGCCTTGCGTGTGCTGCTCGTTGAGCATCGCAACAGCCTGCTCCCTCCCGCTGAAGTTCCAGCAGTTGAACAGCTGGCCTTCCACTCCGTTGACTCGGGTTTCTGCCGGGTCTATTACAAACGGCCGAAGGGCACTCTGTGCTGCTTCCAGCTCGATACACGTAACACCTTCAAGCTCTACCACTGTTCACGTGATGGTGAGCCAGAGCATGCAATCAGTCTCCAGAACAAGGCGGTAATCGCCTTGCCTGAGGACAATGGCTGCTCTCTGGTAACCAGCTTCCGCGCTTGGTGGGAGCAACAGAACAAGCAGCCTGCTGCCTAACACCAATGATCCCCGGCCACTCTTCGGAGTGGCTTTTTTTTGCCTGCCGATAACCGCCCACAAACAAAAACGCCCCACTACTGAGTGGGGCGCTTGGTGTACCAGTTTCCGATTAGAAACCGACCGACAGGGACAGCGTAGCGACGTCCGAGGCAACGGCTTTGTCGCTGCCGAAGCGGTGGCCGTAGGTGATGCCCACGCGGGAGGCCTTGAACGGGCCGGCAACCTGCAGGCCAACGCCCACTTCGTTCCAGCGCTCAGTGGTGTCTTGCTTCATGTCGAAGCGCGACACACCCATCACATCACCGGTCAGATCGTCTTGCGAGTTATTCAGGCGGCTGACGTGCTTGATGTTCGCCGAGACGATGGCCTTATTTGCCAGGTTCATGCTGGCATCCAGGCCCGCGGTACCGTAGATGTTTTCTTCGGTACGCTTATCGAAGTGCGCCGGGAAGGAGCCGCTGGTCTCGGTGTAGCTATCCAGCTTGGTGTTGAGGTAGTCCAAGCCCAGGAAAGGCATGACAGCGATGTTGTCCTGCAGGATGAAGACGTAGCCGACCTGGCCGGATACGGCACGCTGGCTGACATCGGCCTTGCCTTTCGACTCGACGTCGCCGGCACCGGTTTTGTAGGAGCGCTTGATGGTGGCATCGCCTTCGGAAACAGCCACGGCGCCCCGGGCGAATACGCCTTTGCGCAGGCGGTTACCGTACTCGACGAAGGCACCGATCGTGTTGGTATCGCCCTCGACACGGTCATCGTTGATCTTGAGCGAGGTGCTCGGGCCTTGGTAGCCGATACCGGCAACCAGGTCAGGAGTCAGTCGATATGCAGCGGTAACACCGCCGTACACGTTGTCACCCTGGACAGTGCCCGAGTGGTGAGTCATCTGGCTGCTGACGCTGACACAGATGCCGCTGGTGTCGAAGGTCGAGCAGGACAGTTGGTCCTGGACGAAGCCTTGCAGCTGATTCTGCATGGCTTGCGCGTACAGGGTCGCATTCTGCAACGAGTCACCGAGGTCCAGCAAACCGATCACGCCAGTCGGTGGAGTGGTGACCTCAGCGCCATCTGCGCCAGTGCCAGTTCCACCGGTACCACCAGTACCCGTGTCAGTGCCCCCAGTGCCACCGGTACCCGCACCGGTTTCGGTACCACCGGCGCCGGTGCCCGTGCCTGCATCGCTGCCGCCTGTAGAAGTGTCACCTGCATTGGAGGAGCCACCGGTGCTTGGCGGCGTTGGGTCAGTAATAGGCGGGGTGACGACGGGAGGGGTCACCTCTGGAGTGGTCTCTTCAGGCGGAGTGGTCACCACCGGTGGGGTAGTGACCACAGGCTCGGAGATTGGGCCGTAGGAACGCGCTACGAACGGCTGCGAGCGACCATTCAGGAAGCCCAGGCCGAAGACGGTGTTGCCATCTGCAGATACCGCAGTGGCGGAGTTCAGGGTGTTGTTGGCCAGGAGAGTGTAGGAAGGGTCGTTATCCTGCAGCCATTCGACCAGCGACTGCATGCCGGTCTCAGCGGTCCAGCGGAAGCCGGAGAAAACACTGCCAGTGGTGTCCGCGATACCGACGACCACGGCGCCGTTGGCGGAGACGCCTTCAGCCTTGGACAGGGTACCGTCGGCCAGCAAGCCCAAGCCCTTCATGCCGGACAGCTCGGACCAGATCATAGCTTCGCTCAGGGCGAGCGAAGAGTCACTCGCACCGACGATGTAAGTGCCATCGGCACTGGTCGCCGTGGCGATGGATTGCGTACCACCCTCCAAGGTGCCGAGGCTCTCGGCGCTACCGCCGCCCACCCATCGAGTGGCGATATCACCATTGCCGGCGCCGTTCTGTGCGTACCCCACCACCACCTTGCCGTCAGCGCTGATGCCCATGGCGTAGCTGTAGGTGCCGTCGTTCAGGTAGCCCAGCTGAGTCACAGCGCCAGCCAGGTCCCAGGTTACTGCCGATCGGTTGCCGGTCAGACCGTCGTCGGCAGAACCGGCGATGACGCTGCCATCAGCCGAAACGGCGCGTGCTTCAGCTTCGGCACCGCCGTTCAGGAAGTCCAGCTTGTGAATGCCGGCGTTGTTCCAGTACACGGCGGTTTCGTTGTCCGTGACGCTGTCGACAGAGCTACCGACGATGACGTCAGCTTCGTTCGACACAGCGTAGGCGGCGGCATTGGTCCCAAGGCTGGCCAGCAGTTGCTTGCCACCCAGCAAGGTCCACTTGAAGGCCTCGGTAGTTTCGGTGCTCGGGTTGAACTGGGCGCCAACCAGGGTGGAGCCATCACCAGAGCCGCCGATGTGCGAATCATAGGTGGTACTGGAGGAGCCCAGCGTTGGTGCGTAGACATCAATGCCGGCGTAAGCGGCATGCGCAGTGCCAGCGTTCATGGCCAGTGCGATGGAGGCGACAAGCAGGGAGAGACGTGGCTTGAAGGGGGTTGCATTGTTGTGCATGGGCTGATTCGTCCTGACCTTGTTAGGTGATATCAATTGGATGGCCGGATAATACTGTCAGGATTGAAAGCAAATCAATAGAAATACACATACGTGTTATGGATTGTTGAGTGCTCTTGGAAAGAGCCGCGATTGTTTTGCATGCCTGTGTTGCGCATCTCCCGTCACCAGGTCTTCGCAAGAGACCGTCATTCCCTGTGGAGAAACGTCATGCTGCAAATCCCTAAAGCGCTGCTCGAAAAACGCATCACCAAAGAAACCCTTCACCGCTCTGGCAAGCGATTGCTCAAAGAGATCGCCGGCCGTTTGAAGCTTCCAGAAACGAGCTACGAAATTCGGTCGTGTAAAGGCGGGAACGCAGTCATGGGGGAGGTGATCCTGCACAGCGATCATCTCTATCTGATGGTTCATCTAGGTTCAGATCGAGTGCTCAAAGTGCTCTACCGATCCTGTGAGGGCCGAAAGGACTATTCAGGCGGAATGAACCGTTATGAGTCGGTCTCTGAGTTGGCCAGCACCACTGCGGCTGAGCGATTCATCGCAAAACTGGACACCCTTAATGAGCTGGGCAAGCGCCAGCAACAGCAACAGCACAACCAAGCCGCTTGATCGAGAGGTTCCTATGTCTTCAGTTCTGAAGGAATTCCCGGAAGCCTTTGCCACCCGCATCAACAAGATTCTGGAAATGCCTGATCCGGTTCCTGGAAATCGCGAGAATGGCTGGTTCGCTGGATACGGGTGCCGATGGTGCAAGTTTTCGAAAGCTTGGTTCACCGTCTTGCCGTTTGAAATGCAGCCGGTAGCCGAAACTGTGGCGAGTATGTTCAAGAATGCAGGACTGCAAGATGTGACCATCACTCTTGAAGCCGGCGTGACGCAGGCTGAAGGAGGCAAGGGTTACCAGGTCTCTGCTCGAATCTAAACCGCTGTACCGCCGCTCCCTATGGGGCGGCTTTTTTTTGCCTGTCGTTACAGCTGGCTGTGCTTCATCTCAGACCAAGATGACTACCCAAAGAGGCGCAGCACCATGGACGTAATTGCAAACAACGCAGCTGATACCAAAGAAATGGTCATGACCGAGGTCCTGCCGAATGGCGAGGAACTCAAGCGGCCGTATTCACCGTCGGAGATGGCTTTCATGTTCAACGACGTGGAGATTCGCAACCCCTACTTTTCACCGTGCGGAACAACTGTTGTTGACCCCGTACAGGCGTATGGCTTCGAGGTTTATCACACCGGAGGCGGTTGCATGGCTTTGCGGAAGGAGTTCTGCAACGGTCAATACCTGCTTCTTTCGATCGAGGTGTCCATCGCTGAACCTGAGGAGTGGGATGAGTGCACATTGGGCCTGTATGACGCCGATGGCGATGAGAAAGCCTACTGTGAGCTCCGTGATGTTCCATATGCACAAGTCGACCTGACCGGGCATCTTGATGCCCCAGTGCGCTTGTTGTGCCCGTGCTGTGGTGCTCGTACCACAGGTCGGCAATGGGGCAATCAAGATGCTGGTCACGGTCTGTGCAGTGATTGCATCGAGAAGGTGCTGGCCAAGATGACGGCAGAAGAGTTTTCCAAACGCTACGGGCTCCAGGGAGTTCACTTCGGTCTGTCGCAGTGCGCTCCCTCTGCTCAGTTGCTCGATGAGCTCGCTCAAAAGAAACTGCTGGCGCAAGAAGAGCCGGATCAGCAGGCAGTGGACTCGAACGCTCTCAAGGACCGGTACCGTTCATGGGCGCTGGACAACATCGCCAATGATGATCTGCAGGTCAATGAAGATGCCCAGGTAACGCTGTGTGAAGATGGCGCATTTGTCGCAACCTGGACATGGGTGCCGCGTGATTCCATTCCGGACGTTGCTGATCCGGAAGAGTCCGCTGATTAACGCTACGCAACCGCTCCCTAACCGGAGCGGTTTTTTTATGCCCAGGCGCCGGCCGGCGTTGTAGGTCGCTGTGATGCATCCCAATGCATACGACCAACCTCTCTGGAGATTGCCCATGGCAAGCAAACTAGCACGCGCGGTACCACCCACCATCAAGCCACTGGCAGAAGCACTGTGTGATGGCCACCGGTATCCGCCGGCGGAGATGTTTCGATTTTTCCTAGGGGCAGTGATGGAGCTTTGGGGGTTTCAGCCCTGGTATCCCATACCTGATGATGTCCGCGGTAAAATAGGACGAGTTATCACGCTGTACGATCAGGCGGTGGCCAATGAAGAACCGTTCAAGGACATTTTAGGCCCACTCTACGAAGAGCTGGCCAGCCATGGCGGCAAGCAAATGCTGGGGCAGTTCTTCACGCCCTGGTCATTGGCAAGCCTGATGGTCAGGATGAGCGATGGTGACATCGACCTGCCTCGCGCCGGTGATCTCAAAGCTTACTCAGATCCGGCTTGTGGCAGTGGAGTTATGCTGTTGGCAAAAGCAAACTACCTGCTCGAAACGAAAGGTCCTGGGGAGCTCCAGCAATGGCTTTTTCACGCATGCGATATCGATGGCATTTGCGCTCGCATGGTTGCGATTCAGCTGGCCGCGAATTGTGCCATTCATAGAGTCGAAATCGGGGAGATCATAGTGCTCCTTGGTGATACGCTCAGCTCGGACCCCAAGCAGCAGATCTTGCACGCAACCTCTCCGACGCTGATGCGTTCACGTCAAAATTCAATTCCGAAACTTGAGGTCGCCTCATGAAACGCTGGTACACGATCGCCGCGGCTTTAGCCTTCCAGGTGCTACCGCATGCGGCAAGTGCTTCGGAGGCTTCAGATGCTGTTCTGTCGGTTGCTGCCTCAAAAATGTCCACCGTAGCTCGCATCAACGGCGCCACACGGCCGGTCATCTACGTGGGTAAATTTGAAGGCTGCGACTCGGTCTCGATTCAAAATGCCCCCGGGCGCTTTGAGCACTTCCGTGTATGCGGTAACCAGGTCAGTGCTCGCAACACCGTGTCACCCAGTTGGACCGAAGACGATGGCGCCGGGGATGTTCTCCGCGCAGTGGTCGATAATGCGGTTCTGTTCGGCGCTGCATCGCAAGTGGACCCCAACGGTTACCTGATCGCAGCACGTGCTCTGGGACCTTCCCAGCGCTCGTGCAGCAACGTGGAGGTCATCTTGAGTTACGAAGGTGACCTGGTCGACAGGGCCTTGAAGAGCATCTGCTCTCATCGCCGTTAACCCCCATCAAACCCCGTCCTAGCGACGGGGTTTTCTTTTTGGCGTCATTCAGTGGGGCAACGCCGCATTGCGGGGCGCCTCAGTCCTTGGGGGCCTCGGTTCATGTTGGCTGTGATGCATCTCTCTTCACTAGACCAACACACCTGAGGGTATCGCTATGAATTCGTCCAGCACTGCAAAGGCCTATATCGTTGAAACCCGCGCCACCAACGGCGCAGAAGATACGCCAGAATTTGCATCCTTCAGCATCGATCTGGCTGCAACTCAACGCATCATCAATCTAGCTCGACTGGTTAAAGAGAATGGGCTTCACAAAGTGGAGACGTTTGACAGCACTGCTTCATTCCATCAGTACGCTCCTGGCACTGAAGAGGCGGAGGAGATCGGCTGCGACAACGATGTGTTACTGAAGGCCGGCTGTCTAAATGTGGATGCGTCCAGCTTCTGGTTCTCGGGATTCATCAGACATTCTGACGTCGAGGTTGTCAGCGCACGTCAGCCGATCGCTGAACTGCAGAGTCACTTCCACTTGGCCGGAGGCACAACTGAACTTGAAGCTGGCGGTGAACGGCAGTATCTCGTTACTTGGAGTGCTGATGTTGAGGTTGAGGGGGATCACCATGCGGCAGCCCAGGCCGTCGCAGACCGGTACTTCCGCAGCCACATTGCCGCCGGTGAACAGGACAGCGCGTGCACCTTCGTGGTGACCGCAAAATCTGACCAAAAGCCAGTAGAGATCGATCTCTCGACTTGTCACTCCGGTGAACAAATCTTGGAGTCGGCATGACTGCTGCACTTCAGGCTTTAGCGCCAGCTTGATGCTCGCGCTCCAAACGCTGCACATGACCCGGTCACTAGACCGGGTTTTTTTTTCGGTGCGCCCGGCAGGGCGCGCTCACTCAGGGGTGGAAGTCCCCCGCACACCCGGCAAGGGGAAGTGCTAGCTAGAGGCAAGGGTTTCGCGGGCGACTGCGAGTCTGAAGGAAGCCCGAGGCAAATCGCTGGCCTGACGAACAGGAAGCGGATACGAGGCGGCATGGCGGGGTAAGCAGTCCGAAATCTGCGAAACCCAATACTTGCACAGAACGCCATGACGTAGATCCGACAGGCATAAGCGTGAAAGTGGGTGCGCAATACCCGGGGAGATCTGCACGGTTGCCCGTCAGGGCTACCGGCACCGCGAGGTGCTGGAATGACTGTGCAGAAGTCAGCAGAGGGCATAGTAGGTCGCGAGACTGAAGGCCTGAACGATTAATACCGAGAGTAGAACAGCTGATCTCGACAACCCACGATGACGCAGAAGCTCCCGACACGGGAGGCCTGCCTGCCATGGCCGGACGGAATCCGGAAAGAAGCCCGCAAGGTGCTGAGGGGGTTGCGGCGACGGCTGGGCGAACGAAATCGGAGGACTACCGGCTCATGGAGCAGGTGGTCGAACCCAGCAACATGCGACGAGCGTACAAGCGCGTCCTGAAGAACCGAGGCGCGCCAGGCGTTGATCGCTTGACGGTTGAGGAACTGAAGGACTGGCTGTTGGTGCACTGGCCAAGTGTGAAGGCGGCACTGCTGGAGGATCGGTACCTGCCACGGGCGGTGCGCCGAGTGGACATTCCCAAGCCTAATGGCGGGGTTAGAACACTCGGCGTACCCACGGTGGTGGATCGGCTTATCCAGCAGGCGCTCCATCAAGTACTGCAACCGATCTTCGAGCCAACCTTCTCCGATGGCAGCTACGGCTTTCGTCCGCAGAGAAGTGCGCTCGATGCGGTCGTCAAGGCGAAAGAGTATGTGGCCGAAGGAAAGCACTGGGTAGTGGACATCGACCTGGAGAAATTCTTCGACCGGGTCAACCACGACGTGTTGATGGCTCGACTCGCCTATCGAGTGAGGGATGGTCGCGTACTCAAGCTGATCCGGCGCTTCTTAGAGGCGGGGATGATGGCTAATGGCGTGATTCAACCCCGCAGCGAGGGTACGCCTCAGGGTGGGCCGCTGTCCCCATTACTGTCGAATATCCTGCTGACCGATCTTGATCGAGAGCTGGAAAGGCGGCAGTTGAAGTTCTGCCGATATGCTGACGACTGCAATATCTACATCGGCAGTGAAGGCGCAGGGCAACGGGCGATGGCGAACATCAGAGCCTTCCTGGAGGGTCATCTGAAGCTACGTATCAACGAGCAGAAAAGCGCAGTAGCACGGCCTTGGAAGCGAAAGTTTCTGGGCTACGCGATTACGATCTATCGCCAAGAGACACGGGTGCGACCTGCCCCCGAAAGCCTGCGAAGACTGATGGATCGAGTTCGTGAGTTGCTGCGCAAGGGGCGAGGACGGTCCTTGTCTCACACTATAGAGATGCTAAATCCCGTGTTGCGGGGTTGGGCAAACTACTTTCGGCTTACCGCGAACATGCGGATGCTGGAGGAACTCGATTGGTGGCTGCGTCGAAAACTACGTTGCCTGCTCTGGCGACAGTGGAAAACCCCGAAGACCCGCGAACGACGACTCATCTTGCTTGGGCTTAGGCCTGAGCGGGCGTGGAAGTCGAGTGTAAACGGGCGAGGGCCTTGGTGGAACTCGGCATCCAAACACATGAATCAGGCAGTACCGACGTTGTACTTCGCCAAAATGGGGCTGGTCTCGCTGCGCAGCACTGTGCAGGGACTCCAGCGTATTAGTTGAACCGCCGTATGCGGAACCGCACGTACGGTGGTGTGAGAGGGCTGAGGGAAAAAAAAAATCCCTCACCCTACTCGATCCTGGGACCAGTGGATGTGGACCGTACCGGGACCTGCCTGTTCAGATCTGTGATTTAGCGGCGGCATAACCATCGAGTGGATATTCAGGCCAGCCGCTGGGAGGACAGAAGCCCTGCCGACGTTCCTGCTCGGCGAACTTGGCGTGCCACTCGTTGCCCTGATCGAAGACCCAACCTGTAAGCCCGGTATCTGGGAATTGATAATAGGTGAGGTCGATAATGAACCCGTCGACCTCGAACCAGGCATGGGACTGCTCCCTTTTTAGGTTCGGATGGTCTTCAGCCCACACATACACACCATCAGCACCGAGTTGTTCTTTGATGAGCCGACCTAGAATGTCCGAGGCTGCGCCGCAGGCACCTCGCGGAAAACCATTGAAGGTAGAACCGGGTTTGTCGACAAGAAGCAGCAGACCGCGGCGGGTTGATTCGGCTATTGCCTCAAGAGCTGTGCGGTCGATCTTTGCATTTGCTTGCATGGGTTGAGTCTCGGGGGCAGTGTTCGAGGCCCCATTTTTAGGTCATGGTGATACGTCTGAGGTGCACCGCCGGCAGTCAGGCTGCGCATGATAGGATTGTGCCATCCATAGGGTGCGGGCACGGTTGTCGTTTGATGAGTGGGTTGTATCAGAAATTCAGGAGAGCAATCTGCAGATTGCGCGGCCATCCAGGGCTTATCGTGACACGGGAGTTTTCTGGCGAGGTGGTGAGGATCGCCAAGCGATGCCCCCTCTGCAACACAGAGAAGATCATCTACCGGTTTCAATGAGTCTGGCGCTCGTTCGCTAGCGTCGACCTCAACATCCCAAGCCATGGGATCTCCTCGATTGGTGCTGTTCCAGTTTCCTGTGATGCATATCCCAGAACTAGACCAACACCTATGGGGAACTCCACGCTATGAGTCTGATCATCGAAACTCTGCAGAATCGCGTCAACAACGCCACTGGCCCGGAGCGGGAAGAGCTTCAGGATGAGCTGGACATCGCGCTGATCAATCATGAAATGAGCGAGCTCCGTCGACTAGAGGGTGGCACACGCTATTGCCTCCATACTCGTGAGCATAAGCCTGCACTCAACATGCTTCGACGTGGAGTGCGGCGCTGCGACGTGGTCACCCACTACGCATACAAGGTGCCTGTTAAGCGCCAGAAAGCGGCCGGGAAGGGGTGCTGAAATGGCGGTATCCAAGACTGAACAGGAAATGCGGGAAACGGTGGCCAAGCGTGGCTTCTGGCATGTCACCGGTAAGAGAGCCTTCGACGTGACTAAGCGTTTGGAGGAGCTCGGCAAGCTCGACGGACTGACAGCCAGCTATGGTTGCCACAACGCCAACGGGGTCTTCTTCAAAAACCAGTGGAACTGCCCTCGGCCGAAGCTGGTTTACGAGGTGGTGGTCCGCGCTTGTGATCCTGCCATCGCTCCCAGGCCCTCTGTATCTTAACGCTACACCCAACCCGGCCACGTGCCGGGTTTTTTTATGGTGGCCCGGGCGCTGTGCCCGATCTGACAAAAAATGGTGAGCTTCGCGGTTCATGTGACTCATCCCCTTGGACTTGATCAACGTTCTAAGGGGATACACTCATGCTCGCAACACTTGAACTGACTGATGGAATGATGGTGATGGTCCAGACTGGTCGCCAGGGGCTGACCGGCATCCGGTGGTCGACCCCATTCGTTGACCGCCTGAACATCGAAACAGATCGTGAGGGTGCCACCTCTAGGCTTGCACTCAAGCACACCAGCTTCGCTGAGTTCGATCCGCGGTATCACCGTGATGGGCGGAACCAGTTTGTCGCGCAGGATCACGCGCTCCGGATCGTGAGCGCCAGACTGGAAGAACACCAGCAACGCTTCGACACCACGGTCGACAAGCTCGTAGCTGCGGGCACCTTGAAACAGGGTGAACTCCCTGCATTTGGGAATCTGCTCACGGCGATGACCGGCCTGGCAGCCTCAGAAGAGGTCTGCTTCGAACGGTTTATCGACTTTCACAGATACCGTCGGTTCTCCGACTTCCTGTGTGATTGGCAGGCGGAGAAAGCGAAAGCTGCAGGGGAGAGAGCATTGGATCTCGCCCACCAAAAGCCGGCCCTCGAAATCGCATTCAGCACGCTTGTTGAGTTCGGGATTTTTGGTGAGACGAAACCAGCTGGTCGACTGTGACCGCGAAGGGGATTCAAAAATGTCGACTTACCAGGAGCAGAAGGTTGCTGAACTGAAACGCTTGGGCTGGTCTGAAGTCGGAAAACGTCATCTGCCAGGCCCCGGCCGGACGCCAGCAAAGCAGGTGTATGAGCTGTCATGTCTGCAGGAAAAACTTCAGGTCTTCGTCTACCCGGCGGAACTGATCTACCAGACCGCTTAACGCTACACCCACGCCCGACCTAGTCGGGCTTTTTTTTGCCCGCGGCCAAACTGCTTGCGTGGTGATCGATGTGCGCCATCTCCACGCACTAGGTCAAAATCATAGGAGTAACCCCAATGACCACCGCAACAACGCAGCATTCAAGCCGACCGAAAGCACATGCCCTGTTCAAGTTGAATTTCTGCTTACGTATGGCAAAGGAGAACTCGTTCTCTGCTCGTACCGAACCACACCGCTATAGGCCCGAATACCGCCGTATGAGGAGGGAGTCGATGCAGGATGCCCGTTACTGGCGCGCCCTATGTAGCCGCTTAGATACCTGTTCAGAAGCTTGATCGCTATCACAGACAATGCCCAGGGGGCCACCATGCTTCAAACCCTTACTGCTGCCCACGGGGCTTCGGTGATCTCAACAGGATTCCACCTAGCACGTGTCGTAGGTGTGAAACCGAAGTTCAAATCTGACCCTGACATGCGTGAGGTCGTGTTCTACCAATGCTTCCTCTCCGAATGTCATGGAGCCAACGGTCTTGAGCCTTGCGAGTACCTGGCAGTGCGAAATCGTTACCTGTTGAGTGCAGCGAAATACATGGTCAATACCGGCCTATCCACGAGCCCAGTGATCCAAGAGCTGGTGAGGTCCGAGACCGAGGTCAAGTACCTGCCGGCTTAGGCTGGATCATCTCCAAACGCAGCACAGACCCGACCCTAGTGGTCGGGTTTTTCTTTAGCGAAAGGTGGGGCAGGTCAAGTTGCTCACTAGATTGCAATTCGGATATTATTTTGAGGTTCGACCGTTTCAGTACGCGCATGCCAGATGAGCCTCTCATCTCATTTGGCCTAAGAAAGCTGCCCATTCTCAGGCGGCTTTTTTTGTGCCTGCGATTCAGCCTTGTTCGGCCATATTCCTAGGGGTTGCTAAGGCCACACCGACGTTCTAGGGTTGCAGTGATGAAGCGAGGCCGAACCTGGCAGAGGAATGCATAGCCGCAGATCTGGCGGTGCAGAACCCCATCCACCACCAGCTTTGCAATCAACTGTTTCAGAGGACGAACGATGTTTGATGCAGCCCACTATCACGTGAAAGCCACAGAGCTGTTGACCGCCTTCGGCGTCCACCAAAGTGCACTGAGCACGTGGTCGCTGAGTGATGTGGGAACGGCCAGTCAGGGCTATATCCACCACTCGCAGAAGCCCGCAGCCCTCGCAGCATATGCTGCGGTTAACCCTACCTTCGCAGCCGGGCGCTTTCCTGGATATACGTTGGTGGACCTGGTCGACAAGATCCCGAGCCTGGACTATGCGGAATATGCTGCCCTGGCGATCGTGTGCGGGGCTGAGCTGCCTTCTTTCAAGGGTTCAGATGAGCGGGCACGCATTTTCGGCGAGGCTGTCTGGGCTATCGTTGAGAAGTATCAGCTGCATGGGTGCTTTGAACGCCACAACAAGCCGTTCCAGGCTATAGGCGATCATTACAGTCTCCGGCCCAAGGGGTGTGATTGGGCGAGGGACCATGCTGAGCTTCCGGAAAAGCTTACTGCCATGCGTAAGGCATATCGGTCCATGACTCTGCTTCAGCAGGTGATGACATTGACGGTGATGCACCTATACAACCAGGGCAAGGACAAGCTATTCCTCACCGGCGGCTGCCCAACGAAAATTCTCGCTGCCGAGGCGCTGACCATCCTGCGCGATAACTCGGCTCTCGCTGACTGGGGCCACCTGGTGTCGCACTACGCCGGTTGGTAATCGGCGATCCTACACCCTTCAGGACGTTTACAGATGACCGAATCACCTTTCGCCACCTTCCGCTCAGTGCTAGTCGACAGCGACTATGCGGCTGCGGTTTTTCTGCAGTCGTTCGCGATGTCCATGTATGCCGGCGCTGCCTTCCCACTGGACGCTAGTGGCCTGCGTAATCTGGATGACCGGCACATGCTGATCTTCCAAATGATGTCGGCATCCTACCGTCGCCATGGTGAAGGCGATCCCGACTTCATGGACGTGTGCAAGGCGATCAAGGCCAAGCGCGCAGCTCACGCTCTCAGGGTCAAGGGTATGCTCGACGAGCTCTTGAACAGCGATCCAGACCAGTACGACGGCGGCCGACATGAGCGTGCTAGAACCGTGAGTGCCTACGAGCGTGAGCATCAGCTGAACATTGAACGTCGCTGGTACGTACCTTCGTAAATCGAACCCGGCCAGCCTTCCTGGGATGCATCCGCGGAAACAGAAAGGCCACCTCTGCTTTACGCTCGGGTGGCCTTTTTACATCTCAACACTGGACGGGCGTTTAGACCGCATCACAGTGGTCACGCATGAATCCCCACACAGCCGACAAAAGCCGGTAGAGAGTCCAGACGTGGCTCAGAAAATTCAGCATACGCTTCATAATCGTTGACCTCCGTTTCAGGAAGGCCAATCTTCCAACGCCTAACCGGCACTTCAGCGCTTTCAGAACGCACGTGGTGCATTCCAGAAGAGGCCCAGGTGGCCCAACGAATGCAGCAAACCGGCACGGTCTAAACACCGTGTCGAAGGGGGTATCTCATCCTCGGAACATCGAGATTCTCGGGTTACCGAGCAGAGGACATAACCACCCAAGGGCCCCTTGAATTGCAGGTCCACATGCAAGCCGGCGCATCATACCTGTGCCCGGTTAAGAAAGCCTGAATAAAATTCAAACTATCGTGAAAATGATAAAGCCGCCCCGCCTGCCACCTTCCACACCCGTGTGACGCATTCCTGCGGTACCAGGTATTCGCAACACCTGGCTTACCTTTCAGGAGAGTCATGCAATGCAAACCCAATCCGTAAACGCCGTCACTCAGCTGGACACCAGTGATGATTTCAACCAGTCGAAGCTGCCGATCGACCGTGAGTCGATTCGCTCGCGACGTCTCTTGCGCCTGATCGAGCTGGTGGAAGTCCTTCGCGTCCCCGACAACGATCGCACCATCTGGCAGATGCTGCTCGATGCCGGCGCTAACCCCGACTTCATCCTGTTGCGTGACTGCGACGATGAATCTCGGCTCGCCCGCCGCCCTGCGCTGCAGGTGAATGTAAACACGAGCAAGCTGCATGGCTTTCTGGTGATTACCCACAACTCCGACGATACCGGCTACAAAATCCTGCTCCAGGACAAGGGCCACTCGGTACCGGTCAAAACGGTTGACAACGTCATCGTGCGTAAACTTGCCGCCACACTCGTTGAGCTGATCGATGATGGCACCAAGCGTGTCGAAATCCCTTCGCAGGGCCTGGCTACGAATGCTGTCATCGCAGGGGACTACCTGCTCAGTTCTTGAACGTTTCACCTGACCCACCGTACGCGGTGGGTTTTTTATTGGGTGCTGCAAAGCATTCCCTCAGACCAAGATGAGGGTAAACAGATGACCACCACCGTACAGTTCAACCACAGCTACAGGCCTCACGGCCGCATTGTGTTTCGCCTAACCGGAGGAGGGGAGACGGCACTTGCCGGCGTGCTCCACTTCGACCCTGCCTTTGAGATCGCCGAGGGGGCTAGTTACCTGGCGCGAATCGGCGCCGATGGGTTTGAGGTGTTCGACACTGTTGTCGACACTGATCTACCTGCGGACCTGGCGCCCTACAATATCGATTACCACCTGCGCGCTTGTATCTGGCGGAAGCCTGTTGCCGGCGGTACCCTGATGGTGAGATTTATCCGACAGTGGGCTGGCTGCGAGAGCTGGCTGGTCTATGGTTGCGCACCAACGTCACCGATCAGCGCGGTTGCTTATTCGGCGACCGGCCATGCTTGGTTCGATGTTACCGGGTTCGAACTCTCGCCCATCGCTGCACCGGCAGAAGAGGCGGGCCTAACCATGGCACAATTGACGACCATTCCCCCGGTATGGCCCGATTCGTATGGCGTACATCACGCGCTTTGCGCTATCCCTTTAAGCTGGCGCCCAGACTACCTGGCGTACTCGAAACTGCAGGTCGCCCTCGGCCGCGGGGAATTGAGTCGAGAGGAGTTCAAGGCACATGTGCTCAACCACGAGCGGCTGAGGCACCTATGGTCGAATCCTGGTGATGATTACTTAAATTACCTGGTGCACCTCGATGACCTGGGCGGCGTCCAGGAGGTTGGGCCGTACAACAGCCAGCAATTGCTTGAACGCAAGGAGCGGAGCCGTATGGCAATGCTCGCTGCACGCTGAAGGCAACGCTACCGACCGGCCCTTGAGGCCGGTTTTTTTTCGGGCACAAAAAACCGCTGACCTAGGTGGCCAGCGGTGGGGTATTGCGTTGGTACCTCATGCAGCAAGATTGCGCGTCTGGAAAGTCACGTGGTCCATACAGGCAAACAAGCTTTGCGCTTTCTGCTGGAATAGGCACAGGGCGATTTGCTTGAAGTCAGTTTCTTCATCCCTGCTCGGTGTTGATTCGAAGGAGAAGGTGACGGTACCGCCGTATTGGCCTCGGTTGTACAGCACCTCGATGTCAACCAGCGCAACGAGGCGGCCGCCTCGTTTGATGTGCCGTCCCTCGAACTTGTATTGCTGGTGCCGTAACAGGTCACGCCCCATCTCCACGGAGATAGGTTTAATCGTCGCAGCACCATCCTTCAGCAGGGTGATTTCGAAAACCTGCAGTGCCTCCTTCATGTCGAGCGCGCATTCCACAAACTCAGTGAGCTTGGGATGCAGGCCGAGTGAAGCCAGGTGTGTGCCGTTTTCGCGGATGACCCAAACGTATCGACCGCCGACCGTCCCAGTTTTGGTGAGGTGGAGCAGGTCAAACTGGTAAAAGTCTTGTTTGAATCCACGCAGAAGGCAGTCATCAGCCTCAACGATGGCACGCATTTGCTCAAACGCTGGTTGGAATTGCATAGGGTCTCTCCTAGAAAGGCTTTTCATGATGCAAGGAGATGTCCCACAGGCATGTAGAAGGTGGATTGTAGGGCTGTGTGGAGCATCCCCTGAAGTCAGTTAAACAACCAACTACCTGGTGCCCCTCATGAACGATCCAAAAAGCTCCCTACAAGCGGTGGAAAGCCTTCTCAGTGCCGTCAACGCGCACGCCCGAGACCTCAACGACAAAGTATTACCTCCTGATGGGGATAGCTACAACGAGCTCTTGCACTTGGTCACTGATCAGTTGAATGCGATTTTGGGCGCTGCCCAGGGCATCACTGCTGATCCTGCACCTGACACAGCGAGCGCTGTAGCTAAAGCGACTCAGGTGTGTGGTTCTCCTGTTGCCATCGTGCTGGATGCCATCGTCGGCCGGCTCTCCCTAGGCAATCTCCGGTCAATTCTCCAGGCCTATGAGTGCTGCACCCAAGAGCAGCTCAACGGTAACGCAAACTCGCAGCAAATCGCTGGAAAAGCGCTCTCTGCAGCTATTTTGCGGGGTGTCGAGTCGATGGTCGCAAGTGATCGACAACACCTTGAGCTACTGCTGGCGCCGCAAGCGTGAGCAGGTAACCCCACAGCCGGGGTTTGGGGAGCAATGGAACCAAAAACCAACGTAAGCTCTGAATCCCACCGTAAAGGGGCTTTCCGATCTCCAGCTCACCCGCCAGGCATTACTCTCTGATCAGTGCCTCGATGATCGGGCAGATCGTTCCGCCGTCTCCCGCATCACATTGCTGCACCAGTTCGCCTAACAGTTGCTGCATGACGACCAAGTCGGCCATCTTCTGCTCGATCAACGCGAGCTTGCGTGCAGCCCGTGCTCGCGTTTCGGCACAGGCGCACGACTCATCCAGCGTCAGCAGTCCACCGACTTCCGAGAGCGTGAAACCCAGCGCCTGAGCCCGCTTGATGAAACGCAGTCGCTTCACCATGTCCACCGGATAGCGCCGATGGCCACCCAAGGGTTTGGCTGGTTCATCCAGCAGCCCGCGTCGCTGGTAGTAGCGGATCGTCTCGACGTTCACCCCGGCGGCGTCTGCCAGCTTGCCAATGGTCAGCTCTGTGGCCATCACTTTCTCCTTGATTCCGTACTTTGGTACGGAGTTTAGAATAGCACCTAGGCAATCAGGCTCAGGAGATGGGAATGGGGATGCAACTCACCGGGAAAGGCTCGCTGGTCGCGAGTTCGCTGACCGCCATCGGTGCGTCGGTGTGCTGTGTCGGGCCACTGGTGCTGTTGGCACTCGGTGTCGGCGGTACGTGGGTGGGCGCTCTGACCATGATGGAGCCACTACGCCCCCTCTTCATCGGGTTGACTCTACTGTTCCTGGGATTGGCATTCCGCAAGCTCTACCTGGTGCCACAGGTTTGTACGCCAGGTACACCCTGCGCCGATCCGCGCACGCTCGTGCGACAGCGACTCGTGTTCTGGATCGTCAGCGTGCTGCTGCTCGGCCTATTGGCCGTGCCGTGGCTCGCCCCGCTGTTCTACTGAAGGAGATTAACCATGCGCAAACTGCTGATCGCCGTGCTTTTCGCCTTGCCCTTCGTGGCGCTGGCGGCTCCCCCGAAAACCGTCACGCTCGACGTGCAGAACATGACGTGCGGACTCTGTCCGATCACGGTCAAGAAGTCGCTGGAGAAGGTGTCCGGCGTGAGTGACGTCCAGGTCAATTTCGACCAGAAGACGGCGACCGTCACCTACGATCCCGATAAGGCCCAGCCCGAGGCACTGACTGAGGCGACCGCGAACGCGGGATACCCCTCCACAGTGCAGAAGTGAGGTCACGATGAGCGCCATTGTCCTTGAGTCCGTGCTGACTTGCCCGCGCTGCGGCTTCGCCAAGCCGGAAACCATGCCCACGGACGCCTGCCAGTTCTATTACGAGTGCAGCAACTGCAAGGCGCTGCTGCGCCCCAACCCAGGGGATTGCTGCGTTTTCTGTTCGTTCGGCTCGGTGAAGTGCCCGCCGATCCAGCAGCAGCTTGGGTGTTGCTCATAGCGTTTAGGGGGATCACAGGTCGTCGTCTGGATTACGCAGTGGCCGCAGCTCGCCGCGCGCAACTTCTTCCGGTACCGCAAAGGAATACCGCCCGAGCATGTTGATGTGCTCGTAGATCAGCGGCGATAGCCGGGCCAAATCCTCTTCCAGCACTGGATAGCCGTGCTGCTTGAGCCGTTCCACGGCCGCCGTCATGTAGAGGGTGTTCCACAGCACGATGATGTTCACCACCAGGCCCAGAGCACCGAGCTGGTCTTCCTGGCCTTCGCGGTAGCGCTGGCGGAGCTCGCCGCGTTTGCCGTGGAACACGGCGCGGGCCAGGCTGTGCCGGCCTTCGCCTCGGTTCAACTGGGTCAGGGTGGCGCGGCGCTTGGACTCGTCGTCGATATAGGTCAACGTGTGCAGAGTCTTTTCGATCCGCCCGAATTCGGCCAGCGCCTGGGCCAGCCGGGTGGGTCTATCTCCCGTTTGCAGCGTGCGCATGATGCCAGTCGCCGGCACCCGGCCGAGTTTGAGCGAGCCGGCCAGGCGCAGCAGGTCGTCCCAGTGCTCGGCGATCAGGTCGAGTTTGACCGACTGGCGGGCCAGCCCGTTGAGCTTGCCGTAGTCCGCGTCCGGGCGCGTGCGCCAGAAGCGGGTACCGCCGACATCGGCCAGCCGCGGACTGAAGTGGTAGCCAAGTAGGCGGAAGAGCCCGAACACCACATCGCTGTAGGCCCCGGTGTCGGTCATGATTTGCGTCGGCTGCAACTCGGTCTGCTGTTCCAGCACGACCGCCAGCAACACCAGGCTGTCGCGCAGCGTGCCGGGCACGGTGATGGCGTTGAGGCCGGAGAATTGGTCGGAAATCAGGTTGTACCAGGTGACACCCCGGCCGGTGCCGAAATACTTCGGATTGGGGCCGGCATGCACGGTGCGCACCGGTACGACGAAGCGCATGCCATCGGCGGAGGCGACCTCGCCGCCACCCCAGACTTGGGCCAGTTCCAGTTGGCTTTGCGCTCCGACCAGGATGGCGTTAGCCGCTGACAGGGTGTCGTCGCGGATATAATTCTGGCTGACCCAGGACAGCCGGTCACGGCGCAGCGCCGGGTTGTCGGTGCGGATCAAGGGCTCCAGGCCGGTGTTGCAGGCCCCGCCCAACAGCACCGCGCAGAGGCTGGTGACCAGGTTGTCGGCGCGTGCATTGCGTTCGGAGACATGGGTGAAGGCCTCGGAAAAGCCAGTGCGGGCGGCGATTTCCAAGAGGATTTCCGGCAGATCGACACGCGGCATCAGGTCAGACACGGCCGCCCGCAGTTGCAGCAACGAGCAGGGCTCGTCCAGCTTGTCCAGCGCCCCGAGCGACAGTTCGGTCTTGCCCTCGGTGTTCTCGCTCAGTTGAATCGCCGGGTTGTCGGGCAGGCGCGCGGCTACTGCCAGCCAGGTTGCATCCAGCTCGACGGACAAGGCGTCCAGGGTGGTTTTGGCGTCGATGGTCAGGCCCAGTGACCGGCAGATGATCGGTCGCGCCGCCAGCCATTCGGCACCGTCGAGCAGGCCAAGGCGCGGGTCGGCATAGCGCCAACTGGGCGAGACGAAGACATCGCGGCGGCGCAGGGCCGTGCGCAGCGCATCGAGCGTGCAGAACACATAGGCACCCATGTCGAGGGAGCCATCTTCGCGGGTGATGTGCTTCTGCCAAGCCTTGGCCACGATCTCCTGCGGCGCGTCATCCTCTGGCTTCCGGCGCGGCAGGTTCAGTTGCAGCCACTCCAGACTAGCCGCCACGCCCTTGCCGGCCGGGCTGAAGCCGAAGCGGATGTGCTTGAGCAGGTCGGGCAGGAAGCGGCGCACGCTGCGGTAGCGCGCTTCCAATGCAAGAAAATAGACGTCATCTACCGGGCGGATCAGCGCGTTGACCTCTTCCAGGGCCTTTTCCAGGGTGGTCCTCGGCAGGTCGTTGAACAGCCGGGCGCGCACGTTGTCATCGCTGATCGAGCTGTCCAGCACGACCTTGCACGCGGCGGCGAGCGTCGCGGCCGACCGATCCAGGTCTTTCAGGCTGCGCATGCGGGCTTTCTTGTCGGCCTTCTCCGCGTTGCTGAACAGGTCGCGCAGCAAGGCCTCCAGGACTTCCAGTGCGTCGTCGTGCGCAGTCGCCTCCAGGCAGAGTGCGAAGGCCACCAGTGTCGCCATCCGCCGCGACGCCGGCAGCCGATTAATCGCGGTGACCTTGGCCGTGTTGGCGAAGCGGGCCAGGGCGGCGATACGGCTGGGAGGGATGTGCGCCGCCGCCGGCAAGGTGATGCCGATGCCGCGCACGTCATCGAGCCGGCGCAGTGCCCGAATCAACGCGGGGCCACTGACCATGACCGGGCCGGAGCGCAATTGATCCAGCCGGGAGCTGCGGTTGCCTTCGGCCACCGTCAGCAAGTCTTGCAGTTGCAATCGCTGTTCCTCAGTCACGCTGCGGCCCAGCGTAAACCAGAGGCGTTCTTCGACCCGACTGCGCAACTGGGCGATAAAGCGCTCTAGTTGAGACACACCAGGCAGGAGGACTTTCTGTGTGAACAGCCACGAGGTGGCTCGCTCAAACAGCACTCCCGGCCGGTCGGTGCCCGTCCAGCAGAGGGCATACAGCCAGCGGCTCAAGCGAAAGCCGATGCCCGGATCGGTGAAATGACGATAGCCAAAGCGGTTCTGAATATCGGTGGCATGTATCCAGCGGCGATGATCGCTATAGCGCTGGAGGCAGTCGGGGTCTGGAATCGCCAGTTGTCGGCAAAGCACCTGCAGGACTTCCACCGGCACGGCGGCGGGCTTGTCCGGCAGAACGCCAACGAAGCGGACGGTGGTCAGCAGAACGGCATAACCCAGACGGTTATGGCTACCCCGCAGCACCTGGATGGCTTCACGGTCTTCATCGCTCAGGTGGAAGTAACGTTCCAGCTCTTCACGGCTGGGCGAATCAACATAGCGGCCAAAACCGTCGCGTTGCTCTTGAGTCAGAAAACCGACCGGCATTGATCACAGCACCTCGACGCAGAACACGGCGGGCGTGACGATCCGCGTGCGTTCGATGTGCCCGCGTTGCAGCAGGCCGGCGCGGCGATCACCGGTTACCAGGTAGTCCGCATCGCCCGCCAAGGCCATGGCCAGCAAAAACGAGTCATCCGGATCATCGGCTTCGACCTCGATGGTCAGGCGCTCCAGTACCACAGCCCGTTGCAGGTTATTGATCATGGCGCCCACCTTGGCGGGCTGTAGGATGGCCTGAAGCTTGGGATAGCGGCTGGCTCGACGAATTTCATCGAGTTGCATCCGCGAGGTCACCACCTCGAAACGCGCCGCCCGCCAGGCACGGTAGATCGCATCGGGCGCGCCATGTGGCGAGATCAGGGCGCTGAACAGGATGTTGGTATCCAACACGACCCGCATCAGCGCTTACGTGCCCAGTCGAGCGCTTCGTCAACCGCGTTGGTCAATTCTGCCTCACTCAGATGGGCGTTAGCGGCCTTGGCCTGCTCAGCGCTCAGCTCCAGGATGTGTGCCCGTACCGCTTCTTCGATGAAGCGCGACAGGTCGCCCTTACGGCCGCCGCCCTGGCTGGCCAGAAACATCCGAAGCGACTGGTCGGTGTCGGCCGAGACGGCGACATTCCAGCGAATGGTATTCATAGCGTTCTCCGCTAATAGGTGTTTGTGTGTTTATACGCCAATCACAAAGGGCGATGCAATGGTTCGACAAAACGATGGTTTTCCCGAACTAACCAGACGCCACAAGGGTTTGCGGGCAGGCGCTGGGCTTAAGTGCACTTTCTGTTCCGTTGCTCCCCAAACCCCCTCGACCGGCCTCTCATTGGACAGCACGACATTCGGTGCCGTTAGCCAGTGGAGCGCACCTCCTAGATCCCCATCGTACAGCTCCAATAGCGCATCGAGGATCTCGATAAGACGACAGAACACCTCACCAGCCTGTATAGACATCACGGCACTGCCGGGGGACGCAGTGATCCACTGCGCGATCTGCGCTGGCGATCGCTCCAACTCGCTTGCCAAATCGGAGATCAACGACACCGGCAGGCCCGCCAGTACGGCGACGTGCAGATAGTAGTGGCCTCTCGGCAAATCCAGTTTTTCGCGGAGCCTTTCCATAACTGCCTCCAGGATAATTGGCCATTTGATAATGTCATCTTGGCCCCGAGTTTGCGCATGATGGTCTCGAACCATCCGCACCGTAGCTTCGAGAGAGAGCGAATGAACACTATCTGAAGGCTACTCGGCAGTGCGAGAGGGCTTTGGCAGTGACGCTTTGATCGGTGTTATTATTGAAACCTGCCCAAGAGCTTCCTCTCCCGGGTGCGTGTACCGGTGATGAAACTTGGTTTGAGGCGGTCTCGTTGAGGCCGCCTTTGTCGCTTCTGGGAGAGCCCCCAGTACTAAGCAGCCGTTATGCGTCGAAGCGCAAAGCCTCGACCAAAGCTGTTCGCAGGCCCTCTAACTCGGCATTTCTCCAATCTTATGAACTCGCGCTGGGTACGGACGGCGGGAATTATCTGCAATTATCTCGGCATAGATAATTGATCAATATTTAGCCGCCACTACTGAGCAGCGCCTCTCAAAGTTAATCCTTTAGATACAGCAGGTTACAGAACGAATGTCCTAATTTTTGCCTTATCTCGGCATGCCCCCTAATGCGGAAAATGGCTGCTGCGAGGTGCTCGCGGCGGCCAAAAACGGAGAACTGAGCGGGTTACCTGGTCGATTTTGATCGACGGCCCGCTTTCAAAAGCAGCAAGGGCTGAAGTCGACCGGAAATACAGGGTTACTTCAGACCTTCCTTAGGTAGCGGCCATTGCTGCGAGTGAACAACGCGCCAACTTCCGTTCGACAGACATTCACGGCGATCGCCAGGCAAAACAGCGGGAACGAGAGGCGTCCCAGAATGAACAGGTTATCCAGTGATGGCCATGCCAGACGCATGTGGTCGAGCACCATCGTGAGCAGGGCGATCCACTTGATGAGGTCCTGTCCGTTGTGTCGTTCAACCCGCGAAGGTGGTGATTCGTACGCGCTCAACTCAGGTTCTCCAGGATGAGAATCGCAAGGACCAGATACCGTCCGCCCTTGGCGAGCGTGACGATCAGGACGAACCGCCAGAGCGGCTCTTTCATCACGCCGGCGATCACGGTTAGCGGGTCTCCAATGATGGGTACCCAACTGAGCAGCAGCGACCAGTACCCGTAACGTTCATAGGAGGCTTTGGCTTTTTCGAAGGCCGCTTGCTTTACCGGAAACCAGCGCTTTTCGCGATAAGCCTCGATACCTCGTCCCAGCAGCCAGTTCACAACCGATCCGAGTACGTTGCCTGTGGTGGCCACCACCAGCAGGATGGCTGTGGAAAAACGCTCGGATATCAGCAGTCCGCCCAGCACTGCCTCCGATTGCATGGGCAGCAGGGTTGCCGCGCCGAATGCAGCCAGAAACAGGCCGAGGTAACCGCCGTACTCAAACATTCAACAACCGAGCACCGTGCCTACAGGTATTTGGTGATTTGCTTGAATTCGTCCAGTGCCGAACGGTCGCCCTTGCTCAGGGCTGTCACCGAGTCTTCCAGGCAATGGTCGATGTGGTCCTGGATCAGTGTCCGCTTCGCCTGGCACACGGCCTTTTCAACAGCATGGAGCTGCTGGGCGATGTCCACGCATTCACGTCCTTCATCGATCATGGTGATGATGCTGCGCAGGTGGCCGTCCGCTCGCTTGAGGCGTTTGATGATGGCGTCGTGAGTCTGGTGGGTATGAGCGTGACCATGCGGTTGGTCGTGAACGTGTTCTGACATGACTTGAGTCTCAGACGGCGATACTTTACGCTCTGCATGCTATCCCCCTGGGGGGGTTGGGTCAAACGCGCTATTTCACACCGTGTTTCAACCGGATAAGCATTGGGATGTCTCGTCGTTTTCTTTCAGCGACCATGATCGTGGCTTTGGCAATGGCCTTTCTGCTGGCCTGGACCGGTCATGCCTATTCACTTTCCGTCCTCTCGCAAATCACGGCAAAGAGCGCCCAGAGCCTGACTCATGATCACTCCCACGACTCGTCCCTGAGTTGTGCGCAGTGCTCTGATCACTACCACTCCCCCCTGACGCCCGATCACCAGCACGAAACGCCTCAGATACCAGCTGCAATCCACTTCTCCAGTCATTTCGAAGCCTCGGTACACCTGGCCATGCTGGGCGATTCCGTGCCTTGGCCCCCCATCTTCCGTATCGAACGCCCACCCCGTCCTGTGCTTGCTTCCTGACCAAGGCCGCTCTGCGGCCAACAATCACTGCAAGAAAGGATTGATCCATGCATTCGCACTCCCTAAAGGGTGGGGGCCTGTTCGCCATGCGTTCACGCCACCTGTTGTATCTGCTGTTCCTGCTCGTCGCCTCGCTGTTCATCGGCATGCCAGAAGCTCTGGCCCATGCCGTGGCCGAGGGTGACAAGGGCTTCATCCAGGAAAGCACCGGGGTCATGCTGATCCCCTTCATCTACATGGGCGCCAAGCACATGGTCACGGGATACGACCATCTGCTGTTCCTGTTCGGCGTCATCTTCTTCCTCTACCGGCTGAAGGATGTCGGCCTGTACGTCACGCTGTTTGCGGTCGGCCATTCGGTGACGCTGCTGATCGGCGTGCTGACGGAAGTCAGCATCAGCTCGTACGTCATCGACGCAATCATCGGTTTCTCGGTGGTGTACAAGGCCCTGGATAACCTGGGCGCCTTCCAGCGCTGGTTCGGCTATCAGCCGAACACCAAGGCCGCCACGCTGATTTTCGGCCTGCTGCACGGCTTCGGCCTGGCAACCAAGATCCAGGAATACGAGATCTCTCCCGATGGGCTGATCCCCAACCTGATCGCCTTCAACGTAGGGGTGGAGATCGGTCAGCTGATGGCGTTGAGCGCCATTCTGATCCTGATGGGCTTCTGGAGGCAGACCCCAAGCTTCTGGCGTCATGCCTATACCGCCAACGTCGCAATGATGAGTGCTGGTTTCCTGTTGATGGGTTACCAGATCTCCGGCCTGTTTCTGACCGCTTAAGGACTCCTGATCATGTTCAATTCTCCACTCCCATCGGCAAGCGAATTGCCGAGCAGCCGCCAACTCGTTCGTTCCACCGTCATTGCCCTGGCTGTCGCCATGGGCCTGCTGGTCACCGTGGTGATGCCTTCGGAATACGCGGTCGACCCGACCGGCCTGGGCCGCGCCATGGGCCTGACGCAAATGGGCGAGATCAAGATCACCCTCGCTGCCGAGGCTTTGGCTGACGAGGCTGCGTCGAAAGCGGCAGCTGCTCCGGCCCCAGCTCCTGTCGTTGCTGCTGCACCGGCACCTGCACCGGTAGCGCCACCCGTACAGCAAGTGGCAGCAGCCCCTCAGCCCGCGGCTCCCGTATCCAGCAAACCTGCTGCCAACGCCAAGTCCGATCAGGTCACCGTAACCCTGACGCCAGGCGAAGGTCGGGAGATCAAGCTGGAAATGCTCAAGGGCAGCACTGTGAGCTATGAATGGACCGCATCCGGCCCGGTCAACCACGACACCCACGGTGAGATCTACAACGCCGCCCAAGGCGATTTCCACAGCTACAGCAAAGGGCGTCAGGTGAAAGGCGACAAGGGCGACCTGACCGCGCTGTTCGATGGCACCCATGGCTGGTTCTGGCGTAACCGCACCAACGCCGATGTCACCATCGTGCTGAACACGACTGGCGACTACCTGAACGTGAAGAAGTAATCCCGCCGGGGCGAACCTGTTGTTCGCCCCGACTTTTTGATCTCAATTGGAATAGCTGAAGATGACTACCAAAATCCTCAAATCGCTCGTTGTGCTGAGCTTCCTCGGCCTGTTGGCTGCCTGCGGTGGTACTGATACCGAATCGAAGTCTGGCGATGCGGGTCACGGCCACTCGCACGAGTGATGCAAACAGGGCCGCTAAAGCGGCCCTGTTTCTTTCTGGATTACGCGAAGATCATCGATAGAACCCGTGCAACGCGGGCTTTATGGCTTTGGCCATTTCCGGTGATCGTCATCGATGACGAACGAGTGCGCATGCGCATTGCCGTTGGCCACGTGCGGGTGGTCTTCCGGCAGGTCATCGTGATTGTGCGCTACCACGTCTTCCTCATACTCCGGGCGCCAGATCCGCTTGCTCACCAGCCAGGCTACGGCGGCAACCAGACTCAGTCCGATGAACGAAGCCGTCAGGCTGACGCTTGCCCCCAACCATCCCGCGAGCGGGTAGGTGATCAGCCAGCAGGCGTGTGAAAGGGCGAACTGGGCGGCGAACAGCGCAGGTCGATCCTGGGCTGAGGACGAGCGCCGCAGAATGCGTCCGGACGGTGTCTGTGCCAGGGAGTAGCCGGCACCCAACACCAGCCACAACAGGATCAGCGCCGGGTAACTGGAGACGAAGGTACCCAGGATCAAACCGGCTACCAGCACGGCACCGCCGGCCAGCATCGCCTTGCGATCGTCCAGTCGTTCCAGCAGCTTGGGCAGCATCAGGGCGACCACCATCGAGCCACCGCCGAAGGCCATCAAGGCCATGGCGGTAGAGCTCTGGGGCAGCGCGAACTTGGATTGCACCAGTACCACGGTGTTGACGATGACCATGGCGCTGGCGGCTGCGATCGTCAGGTTCAGTGCAAGAAGGCCACGCAGCCGCGGGGTGCGCAGGAAAATCCGCATGCCCTTGGTGGTGCGTTCATAGATGCTGCGTTTGGGTCCTCGTGCCGCCAGGGGCAGCACCACGGTACCGACCATCGCGGCGGACACCAGGAAGCCCACCACCGTGCCCGCGAACAGGCTGTGGAAGCTGACCACCGTAAGCAACAGCGCGGCCAGCATCGGACTGATCACGCTTTCCAGGTCATAGGCCAGGCGCGAAAGGGAAAGCGCCCGGGTGTACTCGCGCTCATCCGGCAGGATGTCAGGGATGGTGGCCTGGAAGGTTGGCGTAAACGCCGCAGAGGCCGACTGCAGCACGAAAATCAGCACGTACACCTGCCAGATCTCGGTGACGAAGGGCAGCATCAGCGCGACCGCTGCCCTGACCAGATCGAGGGTGACCAGCATCGCCTTGCGCGGCAGATGCTCGGCGAACGCGGCGGCAACCGGTGCAACGCCGATGTAAGCCGCCATCTTGATGGCGAGCGCGGTACCCAATACAGCTCCCGCCTGGGCGCCGGCCAGGTCGAATGCCAGAAGCCCGAGGGCAACCGTCGCCAGACCAGTGCCCACCAGGGCGATCACCTGGGCCAGAAAGAGGTGTCGATAAGTACGATTTTTTAGAACGGATAGCATGCGCTACCTCCGGGTAGTGCGGGTGATTCATGTTTCTAGCGTATCCCCCCTGGGGGGATACGGTCAACGTGAGTGAATCGAACCCTCATCCCGGCAGTGCATTTTCCTGAGAACAGAGCTAAAGTAGAGATTCATACATTTTATGTTTGATTCTCTACATGAAAAATTGGCTTCTTCTTGTGTTGGCACTCCCCACGGCCAACGCGACCGAACGTATGCGTGCCTGGCGGGCGTTGAAGGCTTGCGGCGCTGCCGTGCTGCGCGACGGTGTGTACCTGTTGCCTGAGCAGGACGCGGGCCGCGAGGCGTTCGAGTCCGTGGAGCGCGATGTGACGGTCAGCGGCGGCACTGCGTTTCTGCTGGCATTCCCGGACGAAGAAACTCGCTTCGCCGGCCTGTTCGACCGGAGTGAGGAGTACAGCAAGCTGCGCGACGAAGTCGCCGCGTGCAGGGAGGGACTGCTTCCCGAGAACGCCCTGCAGGTCGCTCGCCAGGTCAGAAAACTGCGCAAGAGCTTCGCCCAGTTGGCCCTGATCGACTTCTTCCCCGGCGTTGCGAAGCAGCAGACGGAGACCGCGCTGGAAGCGCTGGAGACGGCAATCAGCCGTGCCCTCTCACCTGATGAACCGCACATTCAGGATCATCCCGTCACGCTGCTGGACCACAGTCATTACCAGGGGCGTCGCTGGGCAACCCGTCGACGTCCCTGGGTCGACCGGCTGGCCTGTGCCTGGCTCATCCAGCGCTTCATCGACAGCGGCGCGGAAATCCTCTGGCTGGAATCCCCGAGCGACTGCCCCGCCGATGCACTGGGCTTTGACTTCGATGGCGCCGCGTTCAGCCATGTCGGGCACCGCGTCACCTTCGAAACCCTGATCGACAGCTTCGTGCTGCAGGCTCCAGGCCTTTCACGCATCGCCGCGCTGGTTCACTACCTCGATGTCGGTGGCAGCCAGCCTGCGGAAGCGTCCGGCATCGAGCGTGTCCTGGCGGGCCTGCGCGAGAGCATTACCGATGACAACCAACTGATGGCAGCGGCAAACGGCATCTTCGACGGGCTGCTGGCGGCCTTTGCCAACGAGGAAAACGGTCATGGCTGAAACGACGACGCTGGCCACGGGCGAAGCCCCCCTCAAGCCAGCGACCCCGGTGGGCTTGTTCGAAGCGTTGCTGTTCTGGCTGAAGATCGGCTTCATCAGCTTTGGCGGGCCGGCAGGACAGATCTCCATCCTCCACCAGGAGTTGGTGGAGCGTCGCCGCTGGATCAGCGAGAAGCGCTTTCTGCATGCCCTGAACTACTGCATGTTGCTGCCCGGGCCCGAGGCCCAGCAGCTCGCGACCTACATCGGTTGGTTGATGCACCGGACCTGGGGCGGGGTGATTGCTGGCGGGCTGTTCGTGCTGCCGTCGCTGTTCATCCTGATCGGGCTGTCGTGGGTCTATATCGAGTTCGGCAACGTTCCGGTGGTTGCCGGGATCTTCTATGGCATCAAGCCGGCGGTCACCGCGATCGTCGTTCATGCGGCGCACCGCATCGGTTCCCGGGCATTGAAGAATGGCTGGCTATGGGCGATCGCCGCAGCATCCTTCGTCGCCATTTTTGCCCTGAACGTCCCGTTCCCGCTGATCGTTCTGGCCGCTGCCGTGCTGGGCTACATCGGCGGAAAAGTGCTGCCGGACAAGTTCGTGACCGCTGGCAAGCATGGCTCCGGGAAGGCCAGTTACGGGCCTGCGCTGATCGATGACGATACACCGCCACCCGCGCATGCCCGTTTCCGCTGGAGCTATCTGCTCAAGCTGATCCTGATCGGTGCGGCGCTATGGATGCTCCCCATGGGGTTGCTGACCGTCATCTTCGGCTGGCAAGGCACTCTGACCCAGATGGGGTGGTTCTTCACCAAGGCTGCGTTGCTCACCTTCGGCGGTGCCTACGCGGTGTTGCCCTATGTCTACCAAGGTGCGGTCGGTCACTACGGCTGGCTGTCGCCCACGCAGATGATCGACGGCCTGGCCTTGGGGGAAACAACGCCGGGGCCGTTGATCATGGTGGTGACTTTCGTCGGCTTCATTGGCAGCTACATCCACCCGATGTTCGGCACCGACCATCCGTTCCTGGCGGGCGCGGTGGCGGCTGTGCTGGTCACCTGGTTCACCTTCCTGCCCTCGTTCCTGTTCATCCTTGCCGGCGGTCCGCTGGTGGAGTCGACGCACAACGAACTGAAGTTCACAGCGCCGCTGACCGGGATCACCGCCGCCGTGGTAGGTGTGATCCTGAATCTGGCGTTGTTCTTCGGTTACCACGTGCTCTGGCCCAACGGCTTTGGGGGAGGATTCGAGTGGGCCTCCGCACTTATCGCCGCGGCCGCCGCTACTGCCCTGTTCTACTTCAAGCGCGGTGTGATCCAGGTGCTGGTGATGAGTGCACTGGCGGGGCTGGCTGTCCAGCTGTCGATGCGTTGAGGAGGATGCCGCTTGAGGGTGATCCGGGGCAGGCGGTCAAGCGCCTGCCTCAAGATCGAGGGGGAAGGAGGAAGTAGAGAAACAGCACATCCATGAGCCTAGGATGGGCTTTTAGCGTTTTCCTTTTCTTTGGTCTCTGCCGGTTTGGCTTTGTCTGCGGTGTCTTTTTCACCCCAGAGGCGTTTCTGGTCCTCGCGGAATTTCTTGTTGAATTCGATCGAGCGGTCGTAGCCATCTTCGGCAAATACCGGTGTCGTCACACCAACAGCCAGTACACCGATGAGAAGCGCTTGGGTCAGTCGCATTTTCAGAAACTCCAGGGGTTTGGATCTCAATGGATCGTGAGATTTTCGATACCCCTGAAGCTTAAAGAAGCGTCTCTGACGACAACGTGAGGCGCGAATTACAATGTTGAAAGACGCCTTGGGCTCAGAGACGGTTCACCGGAAAACTCAGGTGGAACCAGGTAAAGCCCGAGCCCGTTATTTCTACCTTCGCCACGCCTTGGTGCAGGCTCATGATCGATCGCACGATGGCAAGCCCGAGGCCTGTGCCTCCCTCGCTGCGCGCACGCCCTTTGTCGACCCGATAGAAGCGTTCGAACAGATGAGGCAGGTGCTCTTCCGGAATACCTTGGCCTGGATTGCCTACGCTGAGCCTGATGTGCTCCTGCTCACGGTGAACCTTCACCACTACAGCCTGCCCTTGTGGGCAGTAGCGAATGGCGTTGGAGAGCAAATTGGACACTGCCCGTTGAATCATCAGGCGATTGCCTTGGATCACATCGACACTGCCTGACACATCGAGCCGAACGCCGCTCTCTTCGGCACTCAGGCTGAACAAGTCACTGACCCTCTGCACCTCGTCGACCAGTGCCACCGTCTCGAATTGCACCAAGGCTGCAGGCTGGCTGACATGTGCCAGGAAAAGCATGTCGGCCACCATGCTTTTCATGCGATCCAGCTCCTCGGCGCAGGATTCCAGCACCTCACGGTACTCCTCCGAGCTGCGTGGTCGTGACAGGGCCACCTGTGCTTTGCCCATCAGGTTAGTGAGCGGAGCACGCAACTCGTGGGACAGGTCGTCCGAGAACTGCGATAGCTGCTGCACGCCACCGTCCAGGCGGTGCAGCATAAAGTTGATGCCGTCCGCGAGCTCCAGCAGTTCGATCGGCAAGCGGTCGGTAGGCAGCCGATGCTGCATGTTGTCGGTGGAGATCTTCGACGCGACTTTCAGAAAGCGCGTAAGCGGCAGCAAGCCCCGGCGTACCGTCCACCAGGCCACGACCATGATCAGCGCCAGGATGAAGGGTGACGCCATCAGGGCCCAGCTCAGCATCGCCCGGAGCAATTCGGCATCGGAGGATTCATCCACGGTCATGTACACACCGACCTGGGTACCGTCAGCCAGACGCATGAGCTGGGAAACGCTGAGCATGGGCATGCCCAGTTCGTTGTTCCACTCGTAGAACTCCACTTGATCGTTGGCAGGAAAGCTGGTGAGTTCGGTGGTTATCTTTTTCGAGCCGATGGTCAGCAGGGGGATTCGGCTGTTTGCCGTATCGAAAATGCTGACGAACAGGTTGTTGTGGCCCATCGCAAGGTCGACCAACTGGTGGGAGTCTGCGGTGACCTCGGACAGATCCGCGACGGTCGATAGGTTATGGGCCATGCCACCCATCTTGGTGATCAGGCTGCTTTGCGCCGTGCGCTCCAGCGCCTGGCCGAGCATCAGGTAGCCCACGATAGAGAGCAGCACCAGCAGTATCACGCTCATCAAGCCGACTTTGAGTCCCAACCTGGCGGCCAGGCTGAAGCGCTTCATGAACGCTCCTCGATCACATAGCCCACACCGCGCAGGGTGTGGATAAGTTTGTTCTCGAACGGATCGTCGATCTTGGCGCGCAGGCGCCGGATCGCCACGTCGATCACGTTGGTATCGCAGTCGAAGTTCATGTCCCAGACCAGGGAAATGATCTGCGAGCGGGTCAGGGCTTCCCCTGGGTGGCTCATGAGCAGGCGCAACAGGGCGAATTCCTTGGTAGTCAGCTCGACGCGCAGGTCACCCCGGAACGCGCGGTGGCGACCCGGATCCAGCTCAAGGTCTGCGACCCGCAAGGTCGGGTGGTCCACCACCTTGTCGCCACGCCGCTGCAGCGAGCGGATGCGGGCAAGCAGTTCCGGAAACTCGAACGGCTTCACTAGATAGTCGTCGGCGCCGCCGTCCAGGCCCTTCAGCTTGTCGTGCAGGCGGCCACGACCGGTCAGCATGATGATGCGAACCCGACTGGTCTTGCGGATCGTGTCGAGCACGTCCCAGCCGTCCACCTTGGGCAGGTTCACATCCAGGATGACCAGGCCGTAGGTGTTGTGCTGGAACAGGTGCAGCGCATCGACACCATTACTTGCCCGGTCAACGATATAGCCACTTTCGGTAAGCCCTTGCTGAAGATATTCGGCAGTTTTGGCTTCGTCTTCCACTACTAGAACACGCATTATTTGTTTATCTCAAATTAAAAAAGTATTCGGGTGTCAAATAAAAAAATATTCATTTATTTCTTGAAGTGTCATTGCCTCATGCACCGAACCAGCATGGTGATCATCGATGAATCAATCTTAAAACGAAAATCAGGAGGGAGGTGGAATCCAATGTCATCAACCTAAGCTGCAGCCCTGCCCAAGGCAAGCCCCCCGAAGCAGCCAGCCGCCATGGCCGTCGGGCGATGACCAGGCCTCTGCCGCTCAATCAGGCGGTCTAACTGGGCTGGCGGTGATGTGATCATCGTCTGTTCCGGCTGTCTAGGCGAGATTTCTCGTTCTCCGGACGAGCCTATGCCGACCGCTTGTGGCCAGCTTTTTTTTGCACGGAGGTTGGGCGGTGGTGTTTCTTCAGCGCGTCGGTTTGTAGCCCTCACAACCTCGGCTGGCTGCGCGTTTGCGTTGGCGCGCAAAGCTACGGCCTGAGCGTACGGCACTGAGGCTTTTAGCCATCAAGGCCAGCACATTGCTCAGCCCCTGAGCACAGTGCCGCACCAGCAGCTCGACCAGGGTATTTTTGAGCCGTGACACGCCTTGGGTGAAGTTGACTTTCCATCGCAGCTTGCGACCTTTGTGGCGCTGTTCGATGACCGGCTGTAGCAGGTGCTGCATCAACAGCGCCAGGTTCTTCAACAGTTGAGCGGCATGAAAGTCCTGCTTTACAGCAGTCACGCTGCGGCCGCTGAAGTTGTCCAGCGTCAGGGTTTGTTTGAGGCGACGGAAGTCGGTTTCGATGCCCCAGCGGCGGTGGTAAAGCTCGGCAAACACCTCAGCGGGAAAGGCTTCTCGATCCAGCAACGAGGTCAGCAATACCTCGCTTTCGCCGTTGGCCAACTCGACCCGGATCAGTCTCAGCTCGATCTGGCTGGCAGGATCAACGCCAGCCTCGGAGCAGAACAGACGTGCTTCAGGATGGTTGGCCACGAAAAGCTGTGTGTCTTCAACTTGGCCAGAGTATAGAAACGCTTTGACCTGGGCGTTATAGCCACAGGGCAGGCGCATCAGAAAGTGCCGCTGTTGCTGCGCGAACAGCGCGAATAACCAGTGCCCAGGGTAACCACGGTCAAACAGCGTCAGGCTGTCAGCCGGCAGGTGCTCAAGGTGCAGATGGGCACAGTCGCGCTCGCCGACGGTCAGGGGCACGATCAGGCTATGCAGGGTTTGACCGTCAGCGACTTCGTAGAGTGTGGACAAGCGAGCCATGGGAAAGCCAGAGTGACTGCCAAAGAAGGTCGCCATGGTCGACTCCAGGGGTAAATGCACGGTCGAGCCATCCACCGCGAGCACCCTCAGCCCACGCCACTTCTGACGCAGCCCGAAGCAGTCAATTTGTTGCTGCAGGAGGTGATTGAGACTTTCAAATACCTCGGGGTTGAGCTTTTTGCGCGCTTTGCAGAAGGCCTGCGCAGTGACCATTTGCGTCTCAGTCGACGCCTGATTGAGTACGCGATAGAACTGATCGAGTTCGGTTTGCAGGGCCGTGCGCGGCTGATTGAGCAGGAACAGGACGAGGTTCTTGAAGGTGAGCTGGCGTCGGCGGGTAAAGTCTTGAGGATTCTGGCGGTGGGCGGCGATGAAGGCGGGACAATCGAGCGGACTGGTTATTTTTTGTACAATTTTCAAACCAGGGCTTGGCTGGCGGTGTCAAGCGATGCGGTATAGGTAGTCAAAAGGGCTTCTCCCATGCACTGATTTTAGCGCTAATTATATGATATTTATGGATAATTTCCAAAGTTGATGACATTGAGGTGGAATCCTTCAAATTTGTAATTCAGCGGTAACGTTCCTGATAGTCACCCCCCTCTAGAATCGAACCTGTAGAGGAGTCTACGACAATCTCCTTCCATGCAAAGGGTGCAGCAGACGAGTGGGTTACTCATGTGTGTCCTGCGACCGCGCTCGCCTTGCGATTTAAAAATCCTCAAAGACAGGTCTAAAGCATGCCCATGTCATGGCGCTTCACGGGGAACTTTCGATGAATAACGAACATTATCTGCGCAGTGTAAAGGGGCTCTCTTTCGCCATCGCTTTTATTATTTCAGGGCCTGCCATGAGTGCTGAGAAGTTCTCTGTCGCCAATGAACAGATTCAAGCGCTGGGTATCAAGACGTCTGCTGTGCAAAGCATGAAACAGACGGTCAGCACGCGATATCCCGGCCAGGTTGTCGTGCCTCCGAAAGCGGAGCAGATCGTCAGTTCCCCACTTGAAGGTGTGGTGGTGCAACTGCTGGTGGGCGAGTACCAGGCCGTTCGCAAAGGCGAGCCGGTCGTGCGCCTGTCCAGTCCGGCGATGAGCCAGCTCCAGCTCCAGCTGTTGCAGGCATCTGCCCGCGCCACGCTGGCCCGGCAGGCCTACACCCGGGAACAGAAGCTGTTCGATGAGGGCATCATTCCGCAGCGTCGGGCGCAGGAAGCCCAGGCAACGCTGAAGGAAGCGGAAGCGACTCTGGTGCAGACCAAGGCCGAACTGGCCCTGGCGGGAATGACCCCGGCCATGATCGAGCAGGTCATCCGCTCCGGGATTCCTTCCGACAGGATCACCCTCAGCGCCGTTCAGGACGGCATTGTCAGCAACATCTCGGTCCGGCCCGGCCAGCGGGTCGACGGTGCCACGTCGCTGCTGAACATCACCCAGGTCGATGCGCTGTGGCTGGACGTGCAGATTCCGGCCGCGGCCAGTATTGGCATTCAGCCGGGCGCGGGCGTAACGGTGGTCGACAAGGGCATTAATGGGCGTGTCATCAACCTGAGCCCGACCCTCTCGGCTACCAGCCAGTTCGTGGTGCTGCGCGCCGAAATCGAAAATGCCAACGGCGCCCTGCGTCCCGGCGAGCTCGTCACCGTGGAGATCCCGGTTCAGGCCGCTGGCAAATCCTGGGACATCCCTCTGTCTGCCGTCGCTCGCAACAAGACCGACTCCGTGGTGTTCGTCCGCACGCCCGACGGTTTTGAAGCCCGCCCGGTCAAGGTCGAAGTCAGCGCGGGGCAACTGGTCCGTGTCCAGGGCAACATCAGCGAACAGGACCAGGTTGCCGTCGCCGGCGTGATTGCGCTGAAAGGCGCCTGGCTTGAAGAGGACGGTGAGTGATGCTGAGCCGTCTTATCCAATTCTCTTTGTCCCAGCGCCTGTTCATGGTGCTGGCGACGCTGTTGCTGACCGGCGCGGGCTGGTATGCCTACCGTGGGCTGCCCATCGATGCCTTCCCTGATGTGGCCAGCACCCAGGTCAAGGTGATCATGAAGGCACCGGGGATGACCCCGGAAGAAGTTGAAAGCCGGATTGCCGTGCCGATCGAAGTGGAAATGCTCGGTATTCCCAAGACCAAGATCCTGCGCTCGGTCACCAAGTACGGCCTGGTCGATGTCACCATCGATTTTCAGGATGGCACTGACATCTACTGGGCGCGGCAACAGGTTTCCGAGCGTCTCGGCAACCTGAGCGACAGCCTGCCGGACGGCATCAGTGGCGGCATGGCGCCGATCACCACACCGCTGGGCGAGATGTTTATGTTCACGGTGGACGGTACAACCTTGTCTCTGGTCGAACGTCGCAGCCTGCTCGACTGGGTGATCCGGCCGGCGCTGCGTACCGTACCTGGCGTGGCGGATGTGAACTCCCTCGGTGGCCAGGTCAGGACCTTCGAGGTACTGCCAGATCCCATCCGCATGGCTGCCAGCGGCGTGAGCCTTGAGCAGCTGACCAACGCGGTCAACACCAACAACCGTAACGACGGTGCCGGCCGACTGGGTGAAGGTGACGAAGTCCTGCTGGTACGCAGCGAGGGCAGCATCCGCACCCTGGATGACCTGCGGGCCGTTGTGGTCAATTCCAACAGCTCCAGCCCGGTGCGGGTTGGCGACCTGGCCGAGGTTCGCCTTGGCACCCTGACCCGCTACGGCGTGGTGACCCAGGATGGCAAGGGCGAGGCTGTGCAAGGCCTGGTGCTCGGCCTGGCTGGCGCCAACGCCCGCCAAGTGGTCGCCGGTGTGCAACTGAAGCTCAAGGAACTGGAGGCCACACTACCGAAAGGCATCACCATCACCAGCTTCTACGATCGCTCGTCGCTGGTCGATAAAGCGGTAGGGGCTGTGTCCAAGGCGCTGATCGAGGCCACCGTGTTGGTCATCGTGTTGCTGGCCCTGTTCCTCGGCAACGTTCGCGCAGCGCTGACGGTTGCCCTGGTACTTCCGCTGGCGGCGTTGATCACCTTCATCCTGATGCGCTTCGTCGGCATGTCCGCCAACCTGATGAGTCTGGGAGGGCTGGCCATTGCCATCGGCATGTTGGTGGATGCCGCGGTGGTGGTGGTCGAGAACATCGTCCAGCGTCTGGCCACCGATCCTTCCGGTGGCAAGCTGCCGCGTCTGCACATCATCTACCGGGCGGTGCGCGAGGTCGCGGTACCGGTGACGTCCGGCATCCTGATCATCATCACGGTGTTCCTGCCGCTGCTCACCCTGCAGGACCTCGAAGGCAAGTTCTTCGTCCCGGTGGCGCTGACCATCGTCTTCGCTCTGGCGGGATCGTTGCTGCTGTCGCTGACCGTGATCCCCGTGCTGTCCTCCTACCTGCTGCGCGAGGTCAAGCACGAAGACCCCTGGCTTGCCCGCAAGCTGCTGGGCATCTATGGCCCGGTGCTGGAGTGGGGGCTTGGCCGGCAGAAACTGATCGCGATCATCGCTGGCGCCATGTTGGTCGTCGCTGGCCTGGTCTACACCCAGGTGGGCAAGACCTTCATGCCGACCATGGATGAAGGCGACCTGATCGTGGGTATCGAGAAACTGCCATCGGTCAGCCTCGAACAGACGGCCGAGCTGGACAAGAAGATCCAGACCGCGCTGATGGCAGCGGTCCCGGAGATCCGGGGCATCGTGGCGCGGGCCGGTTCCGACGAGATCGGTCTTGATCCCATGGGCCTGAACCAGACCGATACCTACCTGCTGCTCAAGCCCATGAGCGAATGGCGGATGGACACCAAGGAAGAGCTGATGGACGAGGTCCGCAAGGTGCTCGATCCAATGCCGGGTATCGGCTACAGCTTTACCCAGCCCATCGAGATGCGCGTCTCCGAGATGATCATCGGTGTGCGCGGCGACCTCGCCGTGAAGATCTATGGCCCTGACCTGGGCACCCTGAGCCAACTGGGCGGCAAGATCGAGTCGCTGCTCAAGACTGTGCAGGGCAACCAGGACGTCTACACCGTGCAGAACGACGGTGTGCAGTATCTGCGCGTGGAGATCGACCGGCTGCAGGCTGGCCGTTTCGGCCTGAGCGTCGAGGCCATCCAGGATGCACTGCGCGTGCAGATCGAAGGCCAGCAGGCCGGCCTGGTGATCGAAGGCAACCAGCGCACGCCGATCCTCATTCGCTCGGACGAGTCGGTGCGCACGTCGCCGGCGGACTTCAACGCGGTGCGGATCACCACGCCGGATGGCCAGACCATTCCGCTGAGCAGCGTGGCGAGACTGGAGCGTGCCGATGGCCCGGTGAAGATCGACCGGGAAATGGGCAGCCGCTACAGCGTGGTGATCGCCAACGTCAGCGGTCGTGACCTGGTCGGCTTCGTCGAGGAGGCCAAGGCGCTGGTGGCTCAGCAGGTGGAACTGCCCAACGGCTATCGCATCAGCTGGGGCGGCCAGTTCGAGAACCAGCAGCGTGCGGCTGCCCGGCTGTCCATCGTCGTTCCCGTGGCGCTTGGTCTGATCTTCGTCCTGCTGTTCTCGACCTTCGGCTCCGTGCGCCAGGCGTTGCTTATCCTCAGCAACATCCCCTTCGCCCTGGTGGGCGGCATCGTCGCGCTGTGGGTCACTGGCGAGTACCTCTCGGTGCCAGCGTCGGTGGGGTTCATCGCTTTGTTGGGTATCGCGGTGCTCAACGGCATCGTGCTGGTCAGTTACTTCAACCAGTTGCATGGCGAAGGCCTGCCACTGCGGGAAGTGGTGCTCCAGGGTGCCCGTCGCCGGTTACGCCCGGTACTGATGACCGCCTCGATCACCGCCTTCGGTCTGGTCCCACTGTTGTTCGCTACCGGGCCCGGCTCCGAGATCCAGCGGCCGTTGGCCATCGTGGTGATCGGCGGTTTGATCACCGTCACCGCGCTCACCCTCATGTTGCTCCCGATTCTCTATCTGCGATTCGCCCACGCGAAAAAGGAGGCCAAAGATGCCTGATACCTGGTTGACGCTGCTCTGCACCCCAAGCTTGGAGGAGAAGCTCATCGACCACCTCCTGGTCGTGACGGGGAACCAGATCTTCACCAGCACACCGGTTGCGGCGCACGGGCTGTCCACCGCGGCACTCAATCCGATGGAGCGTGTCATGGGGCGGGCCAAGGCTGTGCAGATCCAACTCGTGGTGGAACGGCAGCAACTCACGGAGGTGCTGCAATCCCTCAAGGAGGAGTTTCCAAATACCGGGCTGCGCTATTGGACGGTCCAGGTCAGTAACTTTGGGGAGTTCGTGTGATGAAGCGCCTTGTTCCCCTGGCTCTGCTGATCAGTGTGTGTGGCACGGCCGTGGCGCAACCTGCCGCTCCGGCAAACATTCTGCCCAAGCCGCTGGTGGTGTCGCTGCTCAACGCCGATCCCCGCGTGGCCTCGGCACGCTCCAGCATGGATGCCGCCATGCTGGAGGCTGGCATCATCCGGCGTTCGCCTTATGAATGGACGGCCACGGCAATCGGCCAGCAACGGCGTACCGACGCTGGCCCCAACTACAACGAATGGAACGTGGGTATCGAGCGCACGGTGCGCCTGCCTGGCAAGGCCAGTGCCGACCAGGACATCAGTTCGGCAACGCTGCGATTGGCAGATGCCACCTATGGCGAAGTCCGTCATGAAGCCGCGCGGGAACTGATGACCCTGTGGCTGGATTGGCTGGTGTCGGAGCACGCGCTCACCATCGCCAATAAAGGCCTGGCCTCAGCCAAGGAAAGCCTGGCGGCGGCGGAAAAACGCAACCGTGCGGGTGACGCCTCTAAGCTGGATGTAAGCCTGGTCAAGGCGGAAGTGGCCGAGCAACTGCGACAAGGCAACGAAGCCAAGATAAAAGCCGCTGCGAGCTGGGCAACACTGTCGCGGCGCTTCCCTGGCATCGAGCGCAAAGTGGTTGATCTGCCCATTCCTTCGGCCGAACTCGGTCAGTACGACACCTGGCGCGAGCGGATCCTGGCCGAAAGCGATGTGCTGCGTCGGGTCGAAGCCTCTCTGCTGAGAAATCAGGGGCAATCGGCCCGGGCGAAGGCTGACAGGGTGCCGGATCCTACGTTGGGGGTATTCACCGCCTCCGAGCAGGGCAACCGTGAGCGCATCTACGGTGTCAGCTTCAGCATGCCGATCCCCAGCGGGTCGCGCAGTGCTCGCTACAGCCAGGCGCTGGCCCAGGAGAATGCGGCTCGCGAGGATGTCGACCTGGCCAAACGCGAGCTGGAAGCCGGGATTGCCCGTGACGTCGAACTGGCTTCAGGTGCTTACGAGAGCTACCTGATCGCGAAGGATGGCGCCGCTGCCATGACCCAGAACGAAGCACAGATGCAGCGTGCCTACGAACTGGGCGAGGTGGATCTGCAGTCGTTGTTGCTGGCTCGCCGGCAAGCCGTCGCATCGTCTACCAGCGCCCTGCAGGCCCACGCGGATACGCTGCGCACCCATCTGTCGCTGTTGATCGATGCCCACTGGATATGGGGGTTGGACGAAAGCTGAGTTGTTGCGTTGCCCGGCATAGGCCGGGCAACCTTTCAGAATCGTAATGAGTTACTCATGCTCCGGTTAGTTTTCGGCAGCAATGATAGGAAACGGCCAGTGACCACAGCTGAATAATAAACGGCCGTCCTATCTCAATAAGGGAAGGTCTGAAGTAACCCTGTATTTCCGGTCGACTTCAGCCCTTGCTGCTTTTGAAAGCGGGCCGTCGATCAAAATCGACCAGGTAACCCGCTCAGTTCTCCGTTTTTGGCCGCCGCGAGCACCTCGCAGCAGCCATTTTCCGCATTACAGGTGCACCTTTCCTGCGGTAGTCAGCAAATGTCGGCGCGCCATCCATAGGTTCGACAGCGCGAACAGCGTCACCAGCTGAGCGGTGTTCTTGGCCAGGCCACGGAAGCGCACCTTCACGTAACCGAACTGGCGCTTGATCACTCGAAACGGGTGCTCGACCTTCGCTCGCACTTGTGCCTTGGCCTTCTCGATCTTGCGCTTGGCTTTGTACAGGGCGCTGCGTTTATCGAGCTTCTTGTAGGTGCTGCGGCGTGCTGCGACCTGCCAGATCACTTCGCGGCCCGCATGTTCGGGGCGCTTTTCGACGCCGGTGTAGCCGGCATCGGCGCAGACGACGTTCTCGTTACCGTGCAGCAGTTTGTCGACCTGGGTGATATCGGGGTTTGGGGAGCAACGGAACAGAAAGTGCACTTAAGCCCAGCGCCTGCCCGCAAACCCTTGTGGCGTCTGGTTAGTTCGGGAAAACCAAGGTTTTGCCGAACTCTATCGAGGAATGGCTCGGTTCGTTAAGCTCCCCACGCTACGGTTCAAATAACTGGTACGCTTTATCAAAGTTCAACTATTACTAACGTAGTCGAGTAAACGGTACTTTTGATGAAGATCGGTTATGCGCGAGTGAGCACTCGGGATCAGAAAGCCGACCTACAAGTCGATGCCCTGAAACAGGCCGGGTGCGAACGCATCTACCAAGACATCGCCAGCGGCGCGAAAAGCGCCCGTCCGGAACTGGACAAACTGCTGGCCAACGTGCGTCCGGGTGATGCCGTGGTGATCTGGAAACTGGATCGCCTCGGGCGCTCGCTCAAGCACCTGGTCGAGCTGGTCGGCGAGCTGGCAGAGCGTAAGGTCGGCTTGCAGAGCCTGAATGACCCCATCGACACCACCCATGCCCAAGGCCGCCTGGTGTTCAACCTGTTCGCCTCGCTGGCCGAGTTCGAGCGCGAGCTGATCCGCGAGCGGACTCAGGCGGGCCTGTCGGCCGCACGGTCGCGGGGCCGGATCGGTGGCCGTCCCAAGGGTCTGCCCGCCAAGGCCGAGGCCACCGCCATGGCGGCGCAAACGCTGTACCGCGAGGGTCGCCTGAGCGTCAGCGCCATCGGCGAGAAGCTACACATCTCCAAGAGCACACTGTACAGCTACCTGCGCCACCGGGGTGTCGAGATCGGCGCATACCAGAAGAGCGCCCGGTCACGCGATCAGCAGATCACGGCCTCGTCGTCATCGCCGGCAGAGCCGCCCGCTGTCGAGCGGGTGGCCACCGTCACCCTGCGCCTGGCGGTGGTGAATAACAGCAAGTTCGTGCGCGGCCGGAAACGGGCCAAGGAGAACATCGAGCGCTACTGCCTGGAACCCTACGGCATGAAACGGCTGGAGTCGGGCCACTACGAGTTGGCCATTTCGTATCGAAGCGACGACGAGCTGGACAAGACCGTGCACGACCTGCTGACCGAGATCAGCCAGGAAGCCGACATGCGCAACTGCTTCATCGAGGCGGATGCCTGGGAAGAAGGCACCGAGCGCAGGTGGTAGGGCTTACGTTGGTTTTTGGTTCCATTGCTCCCCAAACCCCATGCAGTGAGCAATTTCATGGCCCGCCAGAGCTCTGCTGCGTAGTCAGGCAAGCAATCAGTCAGCACTTACACCATTACCACTGGACTGCTCAGCCCGGCCATACGCCGGGCTTTTTTATTGCTCGAAACTGATACTTTGGCCGTAGTGCTACGTGTTATGCTTGCAAAAATAACTGCGCATTGAGCGCTACCACTTTCCACCGCTATTAGGGAACGCCGCGATGACTGATACAGCGAATAGCCAAGACCAACAGCCAGGGGACCAAATTCGCCCTGATGACGACAAGGTAAGGACGAAACCAGCACCGGGTGGCAAAGCCAAGCAGGCACCTGCAGGGGTATCGTTTCTGACGTGCACGATCGTGGCTCTCGCTGTATCGGGCTTTACCAGCTACATGTCTTATCACTTCGCCGGTCAGAACCTCAATTCGGGAGCCCAGGTAGTGTTGGTTGACGGCACAAAGCTCGCCAATGCCCAAATGAAGCGAACCCTCGATAAGGCCAGTTTGAGCCCCGAGCAAGCGCAAGCCGACGGCCTGGCATTTGTGACAGACCTTCAGAATGTACTGAAGGGGTACACAGATTCAGGGGTGCTGGTGATCAACTCATCGGTAGCCCTAAACGCACCTGCGGGTCTGAACGTTACCGACCAGGTTGCACAGCACCTTGGCCTTGAGCTGGAGTGATCGCATGAACTCTAAAGCACTGGCGTCTCGACTGGTGTCCCCGCTCAAAACCCTTCGGATAGACAAAGCACGGCTTCGATTTCTTCGAAACTCGATCATAGGTATCGCCGCTTCGTTCATCGTTGCAATTGCGGCTGTTACGACGTTTCGCCAGGACTACCGGATCGGTGTTGATCTTGCGTCAGTCCGTTGCCTGCCCTGGCGCCTGTACATGATCACTTATGGCCAGCCTGCTGACCTCAAACGGGGTGATTTCGTCGCGTTCGTGCCGAAAGGCGGCCTCATGGGCGAGCACTTCGAAGGGAAGACCGTTGGAAAGATGGTCGCAGGCCTCCCGGGTGACAAGCTGGTCGTGAAGAACAATGTCGCCTACATCGGCGATCGACTGATCGGAGAGCTGGACCTCATCGAAAAGCTGGGCAAGAAATCCGGCGATTTCGATCGTGTCATGACAGTACCGGCCGGCAAGATTCTGGTCATTGGGACTGAGCCACGGAGCTATGATGGTCGCTACTGGGGCTTCCTTGATTCGAAGCTGATCATTGGCAAGGTAGGGCCCATCATCTGATGAAAGCTCCATTGAAACACATCATGCGTATGCGTACGCGTGGTGAATTATTGAAAATGGTTTCAGTATTGACGATCGCCGTCTTGTCCAATGTTGCCTATGCGGATACCGAAAGCGGATCCCCGAGGTTCATCGAGCGCAAAGCAGAGGGGTGGTTTTTCTACAAAGATCCAAAAGAGAATCCGCCCCCTCCGCCATTGATCCGTCAAGAGCCCAAAGCGCCTACCGGAAAACCTGCATCCAAAGAGCCGACAGTCCAGCCGTTTTCTGTGTCGTGGTTGCGCGAAAACATGCCGAAGCTGTTGGACGCCGCGATCGACGATCCTAGCAAGGAAAACGTTGAGGCCTATCTCTACGCACAGCGCGTGGCCATGGACAAGTCCCAGCGCTATGCAGAGATGACAACCCGGGTTGTGGCCGCCGATCCATTCCTGGACGAGAACAATCGAGTCCCTATCGCGACTTACACCAAACCGTTCTTCCTGAGGAATGCCCAGGCCGGTGTGACCGAAGCGTTAAAACATGTCGCGACCGTCGGCGGCTTGTGGGTTTTCTTCGATTCGAAGTGTGAATTCTGCCGGCCTCAAGTTAATACCGTTCAGAAACTGGCCAAGGAGTATGGATTTGTCACGAAATTCATTTCCATGGATGGCAAGCCGCTACCGAATGTAACGGAATTCGAAAATAACACCGGGCAAGCCAGCATCCTAAACCTGCGCATCACGCCAACTACGGTTCTCGTTGTTCCACCGAACAACTACTACATCGTCTCGCAAGGGATGATGGCCCAGGACCAGCTTGCTGAACGGATCATTATTGCAGCTGACAGCAACAATCTACTGCCAAAAGATATCGCACAGAAAATCAACACCTATGATCGTGGCGTCTTGACCAACGAAGATACTCAAAAGGGTGCAAGTGATGATCCAAAGCAGTGGGTTAAATACCTGAAGGACAAACTGGAAGGCCGCTACGAGGGGGGCAGAAATAATGCGGAATAAATTAAAGCAACTGGTATCGTTATTACTGGTGGCAACACTTACCATGGTTTCAGTACCAGCATCAGCTGGACTCGCTGATGCTCTTGACGGCATGTTCATGTCGAACAGCACCAGCGGTGGAGCCTTCACAAGCCAAAGCCGCGGCGGCATGGTCGGCGGTGGCGCAGCTCTTCGGAGCCCGGTGCGAAACATCAATCTGGTCGCTTTCGACCCGCCTCGATTCTCGGCCGGTTGCGGCGGGATTGATATGTTCGCGGGGTCCTTCTCGTTCATCAACGCAGATGCCCTGGTTGCATTGTTCCGCCAGATCGCAGCGAACGCAGTTGGCGTTGCGTTCAAAGCCGCCATTGACGCTATCAACCCGGCTCTGGGCAAGCTGATGCAGGACTTCCAGAACAAACTACAAGCCCTGAACCAAATGATGAAGAACACGTGCGCTGTGGCGAACTCCATCGTCAAATCGTTCACAGACCCATCAGCTCGAAAGGAAATGGTAGATCAGGCATCGACAGCAGCATCAGCAGCAACTGGCTCTTTCTCTGATCTGTTCGCTGGTTTGTCGGATTTGTTCAGCTCACCCAACAGCAGTTCTGACAAAGGAACAAATGACGGAAGCTGTGAGGAGTGCGGCAACCCTGTCTGGAAAGCGCTGACAGATACCTCATCCGGCCAATACCTGGGCAACCCCGACACTGGCGAAGCTGACAGCAACCTCGCTAACGAAGTTGTTATGAGTATGATTGGAGCAGTAGTGATGACTGCGCCAGACAGTTCCTCGAAGAACTCTGACGGTTCTGAAAAGCCTAAAGTTGGTCAAATTTATAGTCCAACTTTAACATTGATGAATTTCAAAAACGGCTCAAGCTCGAACAGCACACCACTTAAAATCCTGCATTGCAACAACGGATACGATCGAAATAAGTGCACTAATATCAACCCTAACAAGACGCTGAGCTTTGATGGCACGTTGGGTTACACCAACAAAATGCTTTTTGGATACGCACAAGGTGCGACTGCTGGCACAGCTAGTACATCGATCGTAGGAAAGCTTACAAACTGCACTGGTAATTCATGCGACTTCACCGCAGCACAGAAACAGTTCATTAACTCGATTAAAACACCAGCGCTGGCACTAATTAGAAAAGTACAGCAGTTCCCAGGGGCTATTCAGGGGGTTGCCGAGCAAATGGCACCTATCATCGCCAACGAGCTTGCCCTGAAATATGGTGAAGCTGCTCTGTACGCAGCGAACCAGACTTTCAACGGCGTTAAAGGCATCAAACCTGACTTTGTTGATCAGAACATCAACAAGCTAGTTCAAGAACTCGCAGCAATCAGGGCCGAGGACGCAAATTTCCAACCAAGGGTTGTTGCTACCGAGCAGTGGATCAAAATGATTTTAACCAGCAACCCAGCAATCTTTGTTAAGCCGGGCCTCTAGGAATATATTATGGACTTCACTGTTTTTGTACTTGGTGATGTTTCGACTTTTTACAATACCCTTAACAGCGTAGCAATGATCTTCAACGCCAAGGGCTTCATGACGGGCGTCTACCTCGTAGGGGGGTTCATTGCGTTGATCTCAGGGATTATGTTCGTAATCCAGAAGGGGGCTTCGGAACAGTTTATCCCTGCAAATGGACCTGTGGGTGGTCTGTTTGGCTTCGCCATGATGGTTGCTTGTTGCACGATCAAGGCGGATGTCAAAATCGAGGATATCTACACAGGGACAGTGAACAAGGTAGATAACGTTCCGCTTGTAATCGCCGCGCCGGCTAGCTTGTTCACAACGACAATGTATGGTCTGTTTGAAAAAATCAACACGGCCTACCAAAGCACTTCTGGCAGTTATATGGCCGTCACCCAGAATGGCTTTGTTACTCCGCTGAAGCTACTTCTAACCCTTCGTAAGGGTGTGGAGAATGTTGACCCGTACCTTGTAGCGAGTCTTAAACAATATATTATCGATTGCGTTCCTGGCTCTACTACATTCAGCATTGCGGACTTCCAAAAATCCACAAACATTGTCTCTTATGTATTAGGTCACTCCCGTGGTACTGGCCTCACCACCTATTGGGATAATGTAAATATTTCAGGCTCAGCACTTTCTTGCCAAGAAGCTCAAACCAAGATAGCACTCAAAGTTGATGCGTTTCCATCTTCAGCTGCCGCGAAGCAAATGGTCAATGCGGGCATGAAGGTTAAAAGCCCTACTGGCAGCGCTTACACACCCGATGATGTAAGCGCCGCAATTACCAACTTAGTGCCATCGCTTTGGTCTGCAGCTCAAAGTGCTGATGACTTCATGGTCAACGCGCTTTTTTACAACTCTGTTGTAGGAACTTATAACTGCCTTGATAGCGTTTCCGATCAGAACAGCTTCAACCTTTGTATGACATCGTTGACTCAGCAAGACGAACAATTCCGTTCGGACGCTGCGGCATCTGGCAGTTTCTTCGCCAAAATTATGACGCCGACAATGGTTTTCCTACAGATTCTTTTCTTCGGATTCGCCCCGATAGTGATCATTTACAGCCTCTTTAAAGGGGCTGGCTCTCTTATGATGTATGTGAAGTTTCTCGGCTTCGGAATCTGGACTACATCCTGGCTGCCATTCTCTGCTGTCATTCAAATGTACATCCAAAATGATGTGGCGGAGAAACTGGCGGAATTTAGTGAAAAGGGCCTAGTGCCGAGCAATATGAAGGCTGTCTTTTATGATGTTCTGGCGACCAGGCTCGGTATCGCATCAGACATGTTGGCCGCCACACCACTCATTTCAGCAGCAATGCTTGGACTGACGGCTTACGGCATGGTGAGCCTTGCCAGCCGGTGGTCTGGGCGCGACCATAATGACGAAAAACTTCAGTCTCCTGATATTGTAAAGAACGGGGCTCATGTTGATGTTTCAAGTCGGAATCAATATCAGTCCGAAAATGCTGGTAGCGTTCAAAATGGTCTTTCACGTAATGGGGCAAACTGGAATTCGGCTGATCTAAAAAATACTCTTAGTACATCCACCCAGAGTGCATTCGGTGCCGATCATTCTAAGCGCAGCGAAAGCTCCTCAGCCGTTGAGGCTTCACTCCGCCAAATGTCCTCCTACAAATCCGGTGACAGCTGGACAGATCAGCGCATGCAATCGCTCGATCGCCAGCACAGCAATATTTCTCAGCAGGCGATGAAGCTGGGGGATAGCATTGGTCAGGCATTGGGGTTCACTGGGAAGGAGATGAACTCGTTCAAAGAGGCGTTCGACGCGAAGGTTGGTTTCAGCGGCATCTTCGGCGGTGTTTCTGCTGGCATCCAGAACGCCACTGGGAAGGATATGACCAAGTCTCAAGCCTCAACCATTGCATCCCAGTTTGGTACGGAGATCTCCAAAAACGAAAGTGACATGTCCGGGTGGAAGGCCTCAGTTGCTGATACGTTCTCTCATAGCACTGGCAGAGAAGCCGCAACTGAAAACGCCCTGGGTCGACGTCTAAGTGCAACCACCGCAGACACTCAATCGTCTTTCAATCGTTTCCAGCAAGCTACATCAGCGGAGGCCGGCGTTTCCGCAAACGCGAAGATCAGTGAGGAGACCACCGGCGGGAATCTCACCCGATCGCAACAGGGGATGCAAGCTCTTAATCAGGCGATCGCCGGTCTCAGCGATTCGCAGCGCAGTGAATTCAACAAGAAATTCCCCGAGCTTGAAACCCGCTATGCTCAGCAATCCACTGGCATGGTTGGCGCTCGTGAGTCCGCCCAGCTGTGGGCTCTCAAGTCGATTGGGGCGGACACAGAGTTTGCGAACGTCATTTCGGCTATGACTGGAAACGTTGTGGGTGGACCGAGCGAAGGTAATGCGGCCAAATTCCAAGGCGTAGGGGGGCGAGCAGCCCAGGTCAGTGACAACCCAGCCGGTCAGGTTTCTCGCGCTAATATCGGCAACCCGTCGACCAATGTTCCCGGCGTCAACCCGAATCAGGTCGGCCCTACTGGTGCTCCACAGGCACAAGAGCTCAGGGAAGTCGCATCGGGAATGGATCCATACCGTTCCTACGAGGACCGCGAGACCTATGTATCGTCGCAAATGCCAAGCAGCCATGCCAAAGCTCAAGAGCAGATGCGGGCGGGTAAAACAGCACTCGAAAATGCGGACACCACCCTTTCCCCTGAGCAGATCCGCGACACGCTGTCGACCAAGCCAATTACGAACACCATGGTCGGCGTAGGCCAGGCCGAGCAGCAATGGGAGCAAGAAAACCCAAAAACTGCGATGGCCGTTACGGCAGCGACTATGTTTGTGCCAGGCGCAGGATGGGGCGGAGCAGCTATCAAAGGGACTCAAGCAACAAGAGCGGTTCTGGCAGCACGCAGCGCTGAAACTGCCTTGAAAGCAGCTGAAGCCGGTACCGAAGTTGCTCAGGCTGCACGCGTGGTCAATGCAGCTGGGCACGAAGTCCCTGCGCTGCTTCGTGGCCAAGGCCAGGCTTCGCGGGTCGTGAACGCCGAACATGTGGCAGAAGCTGCTGAAACTGCGAAAGCCGCTTCGGCGACCGCGAAGGCTGCCGGTCGCGAGGCCGCAGCCGCCACCAAGCTCGCTGGCAACGTTTCGGTCGTCCCAGGGATGATGATCGCTTCCGATCACATGGCGGACAATTACAATGCTGATGTGGCCGCCAACGGCAAGCCTGAGCGCTTTGAGCCCGGCTCTAGTGTTCGCTCGGTGCTCCAGAATGATGGCGCCACAGCAGGCGCTCAACCACAGAGTGATCAGCCGCTTGTAACACCAATGCCGGCGCCCGCCGACGCTCTTGCCCCCCTGGGAGGACATGCAGGCAACTTGATGGCCGCCCCGGGCGAAAATATGCAAGCTGCAGCCCAAGGCCAGCCGCTGGTCACACCGATGAACGCAAACCCTGAAGCGCCTGCCCCAGCACCAGCCTTACTTCGACAGGACGCGCCCCGTGCACAGAGCAGTCAGCCCGTGGCGGCCGCAGCGCTGACCGGCGCCGAGGCAATCACAGGTCAAGTAGGGGAGCTTAGAGCGGCCCCAGGTGAGGGGCTCATGAGCGCGGGTACTAGTAAGAACCTGATGGAGCCAATTGGTAACCCGGCCACCTCCGCTCACACCGGTCAACTCCATCTGGGTTCGCAACCCGCCATGGCCGATTCCCACGCTGACCTACAATCGGGCGAAATGATGACGGCATCGGGTGCTGGTTTGATGACCGCTGGTGCCCCATCGCAGGCTAGCGCCGGGCTCTCAGCAGGTGAGCCGCAACTGTCGGGCTCAGATAATGGCCCAGGTAGCCCATACGGAGAAGGCATGATGGGGGCTGCGGATGCTTACGAGTCGCCTTTCACTGGAGGAGGGAAGCCGGCACCCGTTACGCGAGTGATGACCCTGGAAAACACCGTGGTTACCCCGGAAGACAAGGGTGACGACGACTCCAAACCACCGACGACGAGAGGGGGCAAAAGCTAACTACAGCTGAAAAAGGAAAGCCCGACTATGTCGGGCTTTTTCTTATAACTCTGCCTGTCTACAGACTAGACAGCTCATCCCTGGCGATAGGATCCCAACCACCGGGCTAGCCGCTGGAATGCAAAACCCCCGTGGTACGGGGGCTCCTGTTTTGACAAGCATTCTGGGCAGAACCAACCGTGGGCTGGGCTATTGCTCCTGCATCACCTTGGAAATCATGCCGTTGGCCAGGTTCATGTAGAGCGCACTATCGCCGGAAACATCGTCAGGTGTGATCACGTACCTTCCGCTGATGACCATGGAAGGTGTGGCATCAACTCCATATGTGAGGAGCTTGGCAAAAGCCTTCTCCAGCCGCTGCTGAGTGACGTTGTGCCAGGCATCGTTGAATCCCTGAACGTTCGCGATCGCTACAGCTTTCGTCCATGTATCAGGGCTCTCCATCGGCATGCCATTCTGCTGGATCAACGTATAGGCCGCCGACATGAATGCGTCGAGTCGGGCTGGATCTGCATCCAGGACAGCGAAGAATGCACGAGCAGCAATGTAATTAGCTTTGTCGGGGACCGCTACGGGAAGGAACTCCGCGGACCAGCCAGGCGGCATCGTTTTGGCCCACCGAGCCAAGGTCTGATCGTATGATGCACAGACTGGACACGCAAAGGAAAAGAACACGATGACCTTGTGACTGTCTTGAGCCTGGGCCGCAACCTCTCTATACGGCAGCGACGGCAGCGACTCCTGTGCTAAGGAGAGGACTGGAGTTGCCAGCAGGGCTGCCATAGCCATCCGCGCAATAAACTTCTTCATATAAACTTTCCTTGCTGATGAGGTTCTGCTCGATGAGCATGTCGAAGATTGACTCTTGATTTCGCTCAGTGCGCCACAGCTCGACAGTATCCTTCAGTGCCCTGAAGTTGATTTTCCGGGCCGCGGCCAACTCATTCAAAAATTCCACCGCCCCCTCGGTGTAACCAAGAGCGTTCACCACGTCATCTTGTGACACAAGCGCCAGATCAATGAGGGCTTGCCCGAACTTTTTGACCTTGCCTTCAATCGTACACCGCAGCTGAAGTTCAGCTGCCTGATTTGCCTGCGTAAAGGTAATGAGGCCCTGAGCGATTAGAACATCACCGATGCGCCTAACCGCTGGCTTCACAGAATCATCTTTAATTAAGGTCCGTACCCGTCCCAAGGTTGTCAAGCCATCAGTTACCATCCGTACAGCGGATTGGCCTAATGTGTCGAATTGGCTCTGCCGTGCAGCAGCGTTCAACACAGCCATCTCTCCACCGCCACCGATAATGGCTGCACGCACTGATCTGTCTGATCTAATAAGCTCAATGATGGGGCATTTACCTGAAAACGAATCTTTCGAAGGCGCAAATGGAATATTGCCTGTGACAGGCGGCAGCCCATTCTTTTTCAACCACATGCGCTCTACGTCATTAATAGGTAGCCATTCGTGATCTATATCAGTCCGAAGAGTCTGCACAAGTCGCTGAGCAATCACACCAATGAGTACAGACGCAAGTGTTTGGGCATCGACCCCAAGATCAACGATGCGAGGTACAGCTTGTGCTGCACTATTGGAGTGCAATGTGGCAAAGACCAAGTGGCCGGTGTTTGCAGCCTGAATGGCAATCTGTGCGGTTTCCTGGTCACGAATCTCACCAATCAGAATAACGTCCGGATCCTGACGCAACAGGGCCCGTAGACCCAATGCGAAACTGAGCTGGGGCGTTACGTTGATTTGGACAAAGCCCTTAACTACATACTCAACCGGATGCTCGATAGTACAGATGTTGAGCGTACCGTCGTTGATGGCATTGAGTGCTGCGTACAGTGTCGTGGTTTTACCTGAGCCGGTTGGGCCGGTGACAAGGATCAGCCCTTGAGGTTCGTTGATCATCTCGCGGAATGCGTGCTCGACCAGAGGCGGCATTCGAATTCGGTCAAGGCTCATCGACGCGTTTTCTTGGTCGAGCAACCGGCATACGATTTTTTGCCCATTGTGACTTGGAACCAAGCTCACACGGACCTCCAACTCCAGTCCCGGGTATCGCAATCCGATACGACCATCGAGGGGGATTTGATGCTGCGAGAGGTCCATGGTGGCCCGCGATCGAATTTTCGTATCGATCATTTTTCCCATAGCAGGCTCTACGGTTTCAAAATGCCTCAGCTGACCGTCTTGCCGTAGCTGAATATGCACGTGACCTTGAACCCACTGGAAGTGAATGTCCGGGACTTTATTCTCGGCGGCCATCCTGAACAAGTCGTTCAAATAGGTTGCCGCCGGTTTATCTGCCGGGGAGTTGTAAATAAAAAGATCTGGTTCCTTTGCCACAGTCAGCTCCTATTTAGCCTGGCCGGTAGTGCAGTTGAGTTCTGGGCCATAGAACAAGCGCGAAATGAAACTTTGCACGGATTTATCAGCCGCAATGCTCCAAATCAACAAGTCAATACGCGAATCTGTACTAAGGTAGTTCGTACCTGCCCAACGAACTGCATCAAAAACAACTCGGACCGGTAAAGCGCCACGCTCGACGCGTTCACACGGTTCCTCCGGGGATACCGTGTACAAAATCCAGCCAAATAGAAGAACAGCAAAAAAACTGCTGAATAGCTGTTTCATTTACAAACCACCGTAGTTATTCATGACTTTCTGAATGTAAATCCGCTGACTTTTCTCATTAGGGCTGTTGTATGCGCCAACCGCTTTCCAAACATGGCCGTGTGAAGCGATGTTACTTGCTAGGATCCAGGCGCCGACATTCGCGCTAACACAGCGATCTAACAGCTCCTTCTCACCAATACCGTATTTCGATAGCTTTGGAAGCCAAGAGGAATTGATCTGCATCAATCCGATATCCCAGGTCCCATCGCTATTTTTTTGGCTCACTACGTCTGCTTTGCCCGGTCGGTTCTCGGTGACCTGAATGGCGCGGAGTAGCTTCTCGCTGACCCTATATCGCGCAGCCGCCTCGGCGAAGCAGTCCGCGTGGGAGGTCGTAGGAAGCCAGGCCAATGCACCTATCAGGAGAAAAGGGAGGGATAGTTTTTTCATGCGCTAGAGAATACATTACGCGTACCAATAAACAAGGTGTATCCGCTAATGCATTCACTGAATCGACTGCCGATCCTGTTGGCGCTCCCTCTAGCGTTCGTGAGCCTCACCTGTGCTGCAAGCAGCGCCCAAGACACGTCAGCAGCTGCATACTTCAGCAACGAAGCAGCAGCAGGGGGCGCCGACCTCCCAGACATCTCCACTGCTATGAAGGGCCTCCTTTCAACCGCCCGGGAGGGTGGCGAAGTACTTCGGACTTGGGCAGCCTACAAAGCTGGGGACAAAGCTGCACTGCCGAAGCTCTTCGAGCTCGCCCAAGGCGGGAATAGCCGAGCACAGAACGTAGTGGGCTATCTGCTGGATCACGGTGAAGGGGTCAAAAAAGACAGCGCCGCCGCTGCAGCATATTTCTCTGCCGCCAGCTCTGACTACCCCCTTGCTCGGTACAACCTGGCAGTACTTACTTTGCTTGGCCGCGGTGTACCGAAGGACGAGACCAAGGCGATGGAGATGTTTGAGTCGTCAGTAAAGGACGCGTCTGTCGATCTTGCAGCTGTCCGCCTGTCGCTCTACTACCTCAACAAAGGCGACCATGACAAAGCCTGGACATGGGCAAATGAGGGCGCCAACCGTGGCAACGTGACAGCCTACTACCTACTTGGGCGGATGCTCTACGAACGCGGGGGGTACCAAGAGGCATACAACTGGCTGACGAAGGCAGCGCAAGCAAGCGAACCGAATGCACCCGCCATCCTCTCTGCGATGTACAAAAATGGCCAGGGGATGAATCAAAACGTGAAGATGGCCGCATCCTGGTGGATGATCTACGTCGGTCTGAACAAGGGAAAACCGGGCATGAACTCAGCGGGAATGTCGTCCTTCGGACTGACCGCCAAAGAACAGAATGACGCAACCAGCTTCGCAACCAACTGGCTATCGACACACAAACACATGAAGCGTCCTGACTACGACGCCACGCTGCTCCAGGCCAACAGAAACGACAAGTCGTGAGTCCATACGTACAGAGCTGTAGATAGCAGACCTAGCCCCACTATCGGCCACGAGATGAGGGCTATCCGCCAGTCTGCCCTCGATGGCCAGCAGTGCAAGACAATGGGACCTGCGAGAATCCACCAGGCCAGGTCCTCAAAAGCCAGTCCCCCTACCTGATTCGTGGTGCGCCATGAGGCGAGCGCATAGAGGACTGGCAGAGCTAACAAGGGTGCAAGAGCGGTAGCCCAAGCATTCGCCCATGTCAGGCGCTCGAACTCCACGGACCCAAGGATAATTTGATTTCCTTCTCGCCGAGGTATCAGGGTCATTCCAATGGGCCTAGCCCTTGTGAGGTAGCCCACCGCGAAATGGAAGAGTTCATGGCTGAAAACACCAACCGCCCTGAGCAGAGACGCTGCAAGGGATCGAGGTGGCAGCATTCGCACGACAAATGCCATCACAAGCATTGGCACCAGGTAACCCCCAGGGCTTGCCAGCAAAAAATTCTCCAGAGCACTGTATCGCTCCATAACCATCCATCATCCCTCGCGCTAATGAAATCCCATGAAAAGCGCTTTCAATACTGACAGTATTATGCTTATGTGTCATGCGCAGACGATGTACGCAACCATGTGTCATGCGATCGGCGTTTCTAAATTTCGACAATGCTCAGGCCGATCTGACATTGAATCAAGTGCGGTACATGAAGAGGCCAAGCAATCTCAACCGGGCCGTGGGCAGGGGTAGCGGATTGGTACGAGATGGCCTGTTGGGTCCGCATTGTCGCAGTCATGCTGGAAAGGAAGTCCTCACCATCCAGCATCCGATAGCAAGGTGAATGGGATGAAAAAAGGAAAACAACGGGTGCTAACTCTGGCGGGGTTATTGGCCGTAGCCGTTGGTGCTTTAGCCGACCCGCACTCGGAAGGTACCGAACTTGGAAAATCAACTTTAGGTAAACTCTCCTCTAATGTGACTTCAGCTAACGCTAAATCGATGCCTTTTTACACTGACACACCATCGCAATCCTCTCAATTTGGCAGCAGCTCACTTTTCACTGTTGGTACAAGCCGCATCAATAGTTGTAAAACTGAAGCTGACGGCCCTGATGCGATCGCGAATCAAGAGTGTGATGCAGTAAACTTCCTAGCAAAGAACCCATATGAACGCGTTAAAGTTGATGTCGACGAAAATGATCCGATAATCAGTGGCATTGGCGAAATCATCAATAATGCAAAACCCGATGAGATCACTGAGAGCTGCGGCACGAAGACGACTACTACGCCAGACATTTACTCAACAGAAGTGTGCAACGAGTACAACCTCAGCGATCAAAAAATCTGTTCAATGGGCCAGGTTGTGGACGTTGACACAAAGGCCAACTTCCAATGCAATGTCACCCAGAACGCACTAGAAACGGTATCGTGCGACAAGTACCTTGTGCTGTCCTGCCAACCCCCAATCGCAGGCTGCACAGGATCAGGCATCGCCGTAAACTCCGCAACGATCAGTAATGGCGCCTATCAGTTTACTCTGGTCGGCTCTGCCCTGACGATCGTCAATAACGTCACGGCCATCAATGAAGTGACAGAAGCAGACTTTAACTTTTCCATCGCAGGGCTTGACCGTGTCGATGAGTTCTTCATCAACGCCATACATTCCGACAACTATGTAGGCATTGCAGTCAATGGCATCTTTATTGGTGTACACGGCCGTGCATTTGGAGGCTGGAACGCGAATGCCACTAAGCTGGTTCAAGACACCAATTACAGCCCTCCTCATGCTCGGTGGAGTGACAATCCCGCCGACCACTACAAAGCAGAGACTGGCAATAATCTCAAAACAAGCGAGCATATCGACTTGATTCCATATTTGCGAGAAGGCTCGAACGTTATAAATATTAAAGTTCTCAATGGTAAAGGCCCAGGCTATGGGATGGTTTATATCACAGCGCACCAACAGTGCCCTCCAGAATGCGAGGAAACTTGGGTTGATCAGTGCTCATCGTATGAACAACGTTCGCTATAAACCCTCACCACTGAACTACCCCGCGTATCAGCGCATGTAACCCGACCAAACGTATGCTTATGAATCAGAAGCCCGCAGATCATCTGAACTGAGGGCTTCTTTGAGCGTAACCGGCGCCAGATCACTTGCGGATACGTTCCCGATGGCTAGTGGCGTTCAGCCGGCCTCCAATCTGCCAGATTGATTTCGATACCAAAGTGCCTTACATTTACGTGTAAAATACTGTCAGTATCCGGGAAGCCGAAATGCATTTCAGAGCCAAGCTGTTGTCCCTGTGCACCTCCTTCATCGTCCTCGCCGCCGCCCCATTCGCAGCGCACGCCGACACCTCAAAAGAAATTCTGATCGAAGCTGTGAAATCCGGACATGCATCCGCTGAGCTAACCGGTGACCAGGCTGACGTCTGGATGGCTCAAACCCATTCCCGTGAACCGATCATGGTGGAAGCCAAAGTCGTAGAGCAGTTGAAGCAGCCAGGCTGTGCTCGCGTAGCCATTCAGTTCACCCAGCAGATGGTACCGAAAGTCAATGGGGGGTCCGGACCACTTGAAGTTGGCTGGGGGATGAACGTCTGTGAGGACGGAGCTCCACCGGCAGACCCGAGTTTGTTCACTCAAGAACCGCAATCGGCGACCAAGGTCAACAAGGTCCAGTCCAAATGAAATCCAGAATCAATGGCCTGCTGACCTTGGCCGCGGCTCTCGTGCTGTCAACCACAGTTGTGGCTGATCCACACTCTGAGGGGACAGAGCTCGGCAAGGCAAACCTCAGTAAACTTTCCTCCAACGTGAGCTCATCCAATGCGAAGGCGATGCCTTTCTACACAGACACGCCATCGCAGTCTTCACAGTTCGGCAGCACATCACTATTCAACGTCGGTACCGCACGGATAAACACGTGCAAGACAGAGCCAGACGGCCCCGACCAGATCGCGAACCAAGAATGCGATGCTGTCAACTTCTTGGCAAAGAATCCCTACGAACGAGTCAAAGTTGATGTCGACGAGAACGACCCGATCATCAGCGGGATCGGTGAAATCATCAACAATGCCAAGCCAGGCGATATCACTGAAAACTGCGGTACCAAAACCACAACCACCCCGGACATCTACTCGACGGAGGTATGCAACGAGTACAACTTGAGCGAAGCAAAATATTGCTCAATGGGTCAAGTCGTTGATGTCGACACAAAGGCAAATTTTCAGTGCAATGTGACACACAACGCTATCGAGAACGTCACGTGTGACCGTTACCTCACCATGGCCTGCGAGCCGCCTATTGTAGGATGCGACAACGGAGGTATTGTGCCAGGAACCACACAATCCGACATGTACACTTCCTGGAAGCTGGCCAACTCTAACGGTACCTATGCGCTTCAGTTCGGCTCCATCGGTGACAACTACTGGCGCGATGGTATTTATCCGCGTTCGCTTGAGTTCGAAGTCAAAGACCCGACAATGCTCACCGAGTTTACGCTCGCATCCGTGTACTACGACGACTACATCCTGATCAAAATCAACGGTACTTATTTGTTCAGTGGTCCTTATGGCGGTACTGAGCTGTCCCTTTTCAGCAACGGCAAAGTTAACATCGGTGATGGAGTACAGCGCAACCGGGAGCTTGGTAAAAGCTGGGGGGCGAAACCAAACATCAATCTGATTCCTTACCTGGTGGCTGGTGTCAACAAGCTTGAAACGATCACAGCTGTAGGTGGCGGAGGCGAAACTTACATCACAATGTACGCTCGGATGCTGTGCAACGGCCCCTGCACCGAAACATGGACTGATCAATGTAGCGCGCTGAATGCTCGCGCTCAGTAGGGGTTATAACGGATGAGTATTAGAAACGTTTGGAAGAAACTGATTCCGCTAATGGTGTTAGTTTTTTTTGCAACCTTCTCCCATGCGGCTGACTGCCGTAAAACAGGGGAAACATGCGTAGAGGGCGCCGAAACCCGAAATATTGCGGGCAACTTAATCTACAAGGCTTGTTGGCGATATAGATCTACATACGAATGCGTGAAGCCTGACTCTGTTGATTATTGTGCCGCCATTTCGAAGGTCGCTGGCTGTTATCAAACCTCAACATCCTGCATTTCCACCGCTTGGAACGGCACGTGCCTGGTCGAGCAGCGAACTTATCGTTGCGACAATCCGGCCACACCAAAGCCGTCCGACACCATACAGTTGGACGACACCCATACGATTATCCGCGACGAGCTCGACACCAGCCAGTGCGACCCACTCGCTACAAACCCGCTGTGCTATATCGCGTCGCACACGTGCGTTGAGGGATCGGAAACCCGGGTCATCAACGGGTTGCCGGTCTATAAGGCATGCTGGAAATACAAGGACGACTATTCCTGCATCAACCCTGACAAAAAGAACGACTGCCAGCAATACGAGGACAAGGGCTGTAAGAAAATCGACCAGACGTGCATCGAGAGTACCGATCCGATCGGCTGCGTTATGTCCCAGATCACCTATAGTTGTATTACCAAAAAGGGTGAGACGACCACCACCGAGGATTGCAGCACGAAAGTCTCCTGCTACGAGGGTGTCTGCTGGGACACCAGCTATCCATCTGATAGCGATTTCGCCAAAGCTGTTGCAGCTAAAGAGGCAGCTCGTGAAGCCGGTGTGTATGGTTCGGACGGCGAACTGTTTGGCGGTGAAGATGAATCCTGCCGAAAAGGGTACGGTGGTATTAAAAACTGCTGCGGTAAAAGTAGCGGAGCTGAAACCAACTTCTCCATTATGGGCCAGGCAGTCTCTACTGTCGGAGGAGGCCTAGCTAGCTATGGCTCGAAATACATGTATGACTTTGCGTACAACAACGTCGAGTGGGTAAAACAAGGTGCTTCTGCTTTGGGGGCGGCGGCGCCATCTGCGCCAACACTTAGCTTCAGTGTCTACGGCTTGAGCTATGCCGTCGGTGGAACCATCCCTGCCACAGGTATGCTTGGTGGCCCTGTTTATGGCCTTGGCGGCGGCTTTTACTTCGACCCGTACAGCTTTGCGATTGCTGTCGCAATTCAAGTAGTAATGGAGCTCAAGTCCTGCGAGCCAGAGGAGCAGCAACTTGGGATGCATCGTGGCGCAAACCTGTGTCACCTGGTCGGTAGCTACTGCTCTAAAAAAGTCTTTGGTGCATGCCTCGAAACCACTGAGGCGTACTGCTGCTACAACTCTGTGCTTGCAAAAATCATCAACGAACAGGGCAAGCCACAGATAGGGAAGGGCTGGGGAACACCCGAAAGCCCTAGTTGTGGCGGATTTACAGTGGAGGAGTTCCAGCAAATTGACTTCTCAGCACTCGACCTCTCCGAGTTCGTAGATGATGTCATGAATGCAACCGTTCTTCCTGAGGTCAAAAACATTCAGGATGACATCTCACAAAAAGCCAGCGACAACACATACAACTAAAACGGAAACCCTCTAGAGCCCCGCAAATTAGCGGGGCTTTTTTTTGGCTGGGTGTGTCCGGGCAACCGATTAATACACGGCCTTGTGAAGGAAAAGAGAATGGGGCTTAAGAGATGATTTACACGGACCTATAACTGCCAATCAGTTTTTTTCGCCGCCGTTTACAAACCCGTGTGGCACATCCCGTGAGTGTAAAGCTAACCCAAGACCCATTCAGGATTGGATCACACCGTCTCGGCCGTCGCCGTCCTGTGCTCTTTCTAATTCGCACTATTAAAGCGAACAACTGACTTAAGGATAAAAATTATGAATAAAATTATCGCATCTCTGCTGATCGTCACTACTGCTGCAATGTCTGGTTGCGCCTCGAACATGACGAACCGGGATTACTCCCAAGCAACTGCCATGCAGAAGATGAAGGTTGAACTCGGTGTCGTCGACTCTGTTCGTGATGTCAAAATCAATGGGAAGCCCTCGCCAATCGGCGGCATGGCTGGTGGTGCCTTGGGCGCTATCGCCGGCAGCAATGGCGGTGGTGGTCTGGGACAACTGGCCGTGATGGTCGTCGCAGGTGCAGTTGGCGCCGCCATTGGTGCTGCGGTCGACAAAAAAGCCCACGATGCTGATGGGGTCGAGATCACCGTTAAAATGACCAGTGACGGTAGCTTGCAGGCGGTCACCCAGGCAAAAGATCCAGCTGAAACCTTCGCCCCTGGTGATTCGGTTCGCTTGATCACAGGCCAAACCGGCGACTCTCGGGTCAGCCACTAATGTTCCACCCAGCCCTAGACGACATCATTCGTCTAGGGCTTTTTTGTGCCGGCACCGGAACCAAGCGAGTGCTATTTGATTCTCTTGAGTTATAGTTACGCGTGACTATTCATATTCGATCATCAACCGCGAAATCAGATTATGCATGACATAGGCCGCCTCACACGCCTGGGGTTCACATCGCTGCCCGAGTGCCTTCTGACGGTACCGAAGGAATACAGGGATTTTCACGACCCCATTGTGGTGCTTCCCTTGCCTGACACTGGCGAAGCCTCGTACATGGCGCTCACCCTAATCGAGCGATCGATCTACGATCGCACCGGTGCGCCCTTGCAAGAGGCCAAAGGGGCGTTCCGCGGATTCGTCAAAGTGGTCGACGGGCGAGGTCAGCGTCTGCACATCAGCTTGATTGGTAAGCCTTCGATCGAACCCTGGATGGCGTACGACTTTGGCGCGACGGTGCACACCTACGGCGAGGTGGTCACCTATGAGGGCCGTCCCTCCATGTCCAACCCAATGGTCATACCCCCTGCGATGATTGGACGGGTGATGCCCGTCTATCAGGGAAAGCAGAATCAGGTGAGTGCTGAAGTTCTTGGTGAGGCCATCACCGCAGCGATGGCACACATCAACGAGGCAGCCTGCCTGCTCCTAGAACAGGCCCTGATGCACGAAGATGACTTCCGGAAGCTGACAGGCCTTGTCGACCCTGCTGACTTGCTGCGTAACCTGCACACGCCTTTGTCAGTGCGTGAGGGAGACGAGGCGGTGAGGATTGCCAAGGCCGTATGCATACAGGCGCTTGTTAATCGCGTTGAGGCTCATCGCAACCGACCAGCAGTGAAAGGAGCCCTCCTCCGAATCGACCGAGTCCAGGTTGCTGATTTAATCAGGCGTGCTCCTTTCTCGCCGTCTGCCGACCAGCTTCAAGCCATCGACGAGATCGTGTCAGACCTCAGGTCGCCCTATCCGATGCAGCGTGTCCTGTCGGGTGATGTCAGTACGGGCAAGTCATTCACGTTCATGGTTCCAGCTGCGGCAAGCTACCTCGCGGGGGCAAAGGTTGCCATCATCGCGCCCGGGCAAATCTTGGCGCAGCAACTGGCGGCCGAGTTGAGCAGCCTCTTCTACGAAATCCCCGTTGTCACTGTTGTCGGTCCGGTGGGCAAGACCAATATTGACCTGTCTGCGGGAATCGTTGTCGGCACCACTGCTGTGCTTTCTGCCGCCAAAAAAGCGGGGATAGTCTTCGACCTGGTCATCGCTGACGAGCAGCAACGATTCTCTGTGGCGCAACGGCAGAAGCTCATCGCGCCCCATACCAACTTCCTTGAATCAACGGCAACCGCGATTCCCAGAACGGTTGCACTGGTCAAGCTCGGAGGCCTGCCAATCTCAATTCTGAGGACCACGCCGGTACCGCGGGAGATCGTAACAAGGATCATCACGCACAACGCTAGGCAGAAGTTGCATGATCTCGTTATGCAGATCATCAAGCAGGGCGGACAAGCAGCGTTCGTCTATCCCGTCGTCAATGGTGAGGCTGAAACTCGCAATGCCGTGGAAGCCGCCTACGAGCGATTCAGGAGGAGCTTGGGAGACGACGTAGGCCGGGTCCATGGGGGAATGACGGATGACGAAAAGACTGACGTCATAAACAAGATGAAGGCCGGGCAACTGAAACTTTTGGTCGCCTCCACTGTGATCGAGGTAGGCGTTACCTTCCCCGGTCTGACTTTGCTAGTTGCAGTGAGCCCCGAGCACTTTGGTGTGGCTCAGTTGCACCAGCTCCGTGGTCGGGTAGCTCGTAAGGGGGGGCGTGGGTTTTTCATCATGTATCTGCCGAGCCCCATCAAACAGTCAGCGTCATCGCGCTTGCGACTTTTGACAGCCTGCAATGATGGGTTCGTGCTCGCCGAGAAAGATGCGGAGAGTCGCGGCTATGGTGATCTGAGCCTAGAGGGTGAAAAGCAATCTGGTGCCAATCGACCGTTGTTCTTCGGTTTACGGCTAAGTCATGGTGAAATCATGGCTGGCGCAGTCAAAGCGGGCCTCATACCGGCTCAGGAATAGGACAGGGGGACAAATTGGCCGCGAAATCAACACCGCTCGCTGTCAAGGTAGCGATTTACCAGCGACTACTCTCCGGGGACATAGCCCGCGACGTCGGCCGCATGTATGTCATCAGTATGCCAACCGTTTTGAAGTACGCTAATGATGCGGTTGCGGAGCTGCGCCTGCTTGAAGCGGTCGAGAGCTCTCCCATCCTGGTGGGCTTCTTAAGCCGCACCGTTAAAATCCAGTGCTACCAGTATGTGGATGACGAGGTAGTACGAGACCTGATGGCCCCGATCCTGGAGCCCTACCTGGGCCAGGCTGAGAAAATCAACTTCGCAAGCCGGGAGAGCGCTGATCAGCCATTGTCGACCCGCGTAAGCCGTACAACTGAAGAAGATTTTCAAGCGATCGTAGCTGAGATGTCGCAGTCATCCCACCCAGGCCTTACATCGTCGGCACTCCTACGTGACATTGTTGAGGACTACATTGCCCGGTACAAAGCCAACGGCCGGCCCCTACCACCCACCTTGGTCCACCAATCACAGACGCCGGCGCCAGTTGAGCCTGCAGCCCCAGCCCTCGATGGCAAAGCTCTCATGAAGGACCTGCAGGGCGCTCTTCGTGACCAATTGCAGAAGCATGGTATCGAGCTGCCACAGGGTGACGATTGATTTTCTAGTCACGTGTCAAGCATTCCCCTTCGTAAGGCAAAAGCATCGCCGATGCCGTCATTCAATAGAAGGGGATATCCATGGGTCTCGCTCAAGCGCAACTTCCTGCAACGTCCAAAGTCTCGATGCGTCACATTTACCTCTATACCCATCTGCTGATCGCGGAAGCGAACAAGCTGGGGCGACGGGTGCGTGTCATCTGGGCCAACATTAAAACTGCTTCGATTGGCCCGGATCAAAAGGCTGCTGGTGGGTTACTCCTGACCTTGCCTCTGACCGCTGCCATGGGTACTGATGAAGATCTCGAACTGATCCAAGGTCTACTCGACCATGAAATTCTCTGTCACGGCCTGCACACGGACTTTTCTGTTGTGATGAAGCCAGATATCTCCGGAACATTGCTGAACGTTCTAGAGGATCCCCGCGGCGAGCTATTGGCAAAGCCCCGCTTTCGTGGTGCCAACGCCAACATTCACAACACCTTAAAGATCCTGGTGAAAAGAGGAGTTTTTCACGGTCCAGTCGCTGGCCAAGAAACACCTCAGTCAATTCTCGTTGCCTGGTTGGTCACTGAGCTTCGTAGTGAGCTCCTTGAACAAACCTGCCTGAAGGACTTCGCTATCGCGTATCGCGCACTGGCTATTGCAACGTTCGGTGCACCTTTGGTTGAGCAAGTGAAGGCGATTGCTGTAAAGGGCTGCAATGCATCAGACACTCAGGGTGCGAACCTTGCCGCGAATGAGATTGTGGATCTACTCCAACTGACTAAGGACCAACAGAAAAGCCCCCCGCAACAAGGATCTGGTAGCCACAACCCGCAAGGTGAACCTGGTTCTCCGGGGCAACCAGGTAGTAATGGCCAACCCAGTACTCCCGGTAACATCTCCGACGCCATAAACCAAGTGCTGAACGCGAGCCAGATTGATTGTGGAAGCTATGCAAAAGGGTTAGAAGATGTCATCTGTTCCAGCCTGCCTGGCGTGAGTCAGAATCGGTTGGGAGGCTATCAGCCAGACGCCTCAAACGAGATGAAGGAATTGAGTCTTTCAAAGTCTGGTGGCTCATTTGAAAATCGTAGCCTTCTTCGGGCTGGCGCTCAGAAGACAGCTGCAATACTCTCAGCGACTTTCGAGGAACTCATAGAAACAATCACCCAAAATGAAGTATGGGCTGCAAGTGAAGGAAGGCTCAACACTCGAAAACTTTGGCGATACGCAGTGGGAGACGACCTAATCTGCACCAGAAGAAAGCAAGCGGAGGAGATTGACACCTGTTTCTACCTTTTGGGTGACGAAAGCTCTTCCATGGACAATAAATTTGGACCAATTCCAAAGAAGGATGAGAGTGACGATCGGATCTCAGCACAGGAAGCTTGCAACCGGGTTTCGGTGGCAGTAGGTGAAGTTTTGAATAACTCGGCCATTCCATTTGGAATTGCTACCTACAACACAGTAGTTCGTGAATGGCATGGGTTTGAAGAGAGCTGGGCCGGTACATTGCAACGGTACAGCCCTGAGCCCAAAAATGGTACGAAAACTCACCTTGCTGTGGTCTGGGCGCTCAAGAAACTCATCGATCGACCGGAGGCCCGCAGAATTCTGATTGTGGTTACTGACGGGGATCCTGGGAATAGCGATGTGCTGCGTTCAGCCGTTGATGAAGCAATGCTGATGGGCATCGAAGTACGCTTCGTCCTGATCGGTGATGGGTACCATAAACGCTACGCTGACCTGGGTTTGGCCTGTGGAGTGGCACAATCCGACAAAGACCTCGCGACAGCCGTTTTTGCAGCGTTGAAGCAGGGTATCGTATAGAGCCAAAACGAAAGACCAGCCGGACTCCTTGGAGTCCGGTTTTTTATGTTTCTACTCGCGTGTTAGGCATCCCCTTGTACCAGGCCTTCGCAAGAGGCCATCCATTGCCTACTGGGGATTTGACCATGACTGCTTTCCAACACATCAACGACCCGCAACTCGACGCTGGAATCGACACCCTCAATCCAATTGAAGTCCGTTTAGCACCAGAGGTTTTCGGTACAACAGCACCATTTTTCAATGGAATGCAGACCAAGATCTTTGCTGAAACACGCTTCACACCAAAAATCGTACCTTACAGCTTCGACGATGAATTGCTTACGCGCCTGATCCTTTGGGCAGCTTCAGCAGGACTTCCACAGGACTTTTTCAAGGCATCCATCAAGAAAGCGACCTACATCTACGGGCCAACCGGCGCCGGCAAAACCACGTTAGTCGAGGCCTTTGCGTCCCGTACGGGCAGGTCGGTTTTCACCGTTCAATGTTCCGAGGAAACCACTCTTTCTGACCTCTTCGGCAGTTGGAAATTGTGCGGCCCCGAAGGCATGAAGTGGATCTATGGGAAGGTGTGCCAATGGGCTAAAACCCCCAACTCCATCCTGCTCTTGGATGAGTTCGATCAGTTACCACCACAGATCCAGATGGGTCTCAACGGTATTCTGGATGGCAAGCCGATCTTTCTTGATCAGACCAACGAAGTGATCCCGATTGCTCCTGGATGCTTGATCGCTGCTACTGGCAACACAAACGGCCAAGGGTCTGCTGGCGGCAAAGGCGGTAGCGCTACTGGCTACAGGGGTACCAAGAAAATGAACATCGCGACGATGGACCGCTTCAATTCGATGTTCTGCACCTACATGGAGGAGGGTCGTGAAGCCAACCTCATTGTAGACCAGACGAATACTGATCCACTGGTTGCAAAATCCATGGCAACCCTGGCAGCCAAAGTTCGGGCGAACTTCATCGCTCTCAACGAGGATGCTGGGGCAGGGGGGATGGCCTTCAACTTCACCATTACAACCCGTAATGTGCTGAACTGGGCGATGAACTACAAGCTCCTCATGCAGATGGGCAAAACGACTGAAGAAAGCCAGAAGCTTGCTCTGCAAGTGACAGTTCTGGACTTCGCACCGCACGATGAGGCTGCTGCGATCCTGAGCACCTGGTCGACGATCGTCGGAAAAGTCTAACGCTTCACCATACCCCGGCTCGCCGGGGTTTTTTCGTTTATGGGTGCCTGTGAGGCATCTCCTGTCACTGGGTCTTTCGCAAGGGACCCGCTCTTTCAATTTCAGGAGAACCACCATGAGCACTACCAAGCAAACCGATGAATTGGGCATCAGCATCCTTCAGGATGTAGTGCTTTTTGACGTCATCATTGGTGGAAGCACCGGTGAGAAAACTGTAGATGGGGATGACTTCATCCGCGAGGTCGGGCGCATGCTGCCGTCGGGCGCATTCGCTTGGGTTAACAAATACCGATCGGAAGCCAAGCGAGAAATCCTTAAAGTAGGGGTTTCTCGAAAGGTAAACAATCGTATCCGCGGATACTTTGTACCCACCCAACACGCAGACGAGCTTGCAAAAGTGCTGCATGCGATCAAAGGAAAATATCTGGTTGAAAAGGCTTCCTTCCTAAACACTTTACCGGACCTGGTGGAGAAGTGGGCTAGCTCTCCTGCAAACGCGGTTACAACACCAGGTGGTAAATCCCGTGCAGATTTGATCCGCCAGCATGCTCCACAGGCACAAGTGCTCGAAAGACTGTTGACCTTTGACACTTCGGCGATTCGTATCAGCAACACCAGCTACTTTGGCGAAGAAGATGCACTTCAAACGGAAGTTAAAGGCTTAGTCGGCCAGGCCGCTTTGGAGATCGCGGAAGATGTAAATCGCTCCTGGACTCGCAAGGGCAACGGCAAAACGACGTCGAGAATCCTGGGTTTGATCCGTCGGGTTCAGGACAAAGCTGAAGCTATGAGCGTTCTTTCAAGCAAATTCTCTAACTTGGAGAAAATGTGTGCATCGGTGTTGGCTGCTGTTCCGAGCGGACCGAGCATTGAAGGGGTTGCTTACATCCAAGTATCTGGCTTGTTGTCCTTCTGCATGGATCCTGAAAAAATCCTTGGAGAACATGCCACCGAGTTTGATCCTTTGAATGTATCGGCTTCTGATTCAGCGCCGGCTGTTGCTGACGATAACGTCTTCTTCAGTAGCTCAGCATCTGCAACTATTCATCCTCAAGCAGAACAAAATGAAGTTACCATCGTTCCTGAGGTCTCTGTGATTCCGCCACTTCCAACTGGTCGCAAGACAGAGGAGAACCTCTTCTTTGCGGCTGAACCTGAAAAAACCCTGGTAGAGCCTGAAAAGGTTGTGCCATCGGACACCACCTCGCAGCCACCATCGGCTCCGTTCATCTTCTAACCCAAAAAAAACCCCGGTCAATGACCGGGGTTTCTTTATTCCCGCAAATTAAGCCACCGGCGGCGGTTGCACACCAGGCAGCTCGATTTCGGCCTTAGCCAACAGCTGGCGCCCAGAGAGCTGCTCATACAGCAACACCATGGTCATGCGAACGGAGAGAGGCGTTTGCGCCCATTCATCCGGCTTCGGGATATAGCCCGCCCAGGTAGGATCACTACCCATCTTCTCGATCGACAGCCAGAGCTGCTCATCAAGATCTTTCTTGTACACAAAATCTTCTGGCGTGAAGAAATCAGCCAGGTTGTAAACCTGGATGAGGGGGAGGCCAAGGAATTCAGCCACCATTTGCAGCTTTTCCTTACCCAGCGATCGTATCTGGCGGTTCCCGTTAGCCAGGGAGTTCCAGTAGATGACCGTGATACCCATGACATCGGCAATTGCACGATCAGGTAGTCCACGATCGATGATCACCTTTTTGATCATCTTGACGAGGCGAGAGCCCGGCATAGTGTTCCGAGTTTCGACTGCTGCATGTCCCTTATCTTCTGGTACTGCTGTTTTGGCCTTGGCAGAAGCACGAGGCCTCTTAGGCGTAGCAGCCTGAGGGGCTTGCGTTTTTGCAGTAGGCTTTTTAGCTACCGGCTTCGCCGCAGCTTTTGCAGCTGGTTTTGCTGGTGCTTTGGCGGGCGCTTGAGACCGCCGTCCTGTCGATTCACTTGCGGTCTTGTCGCTAGCTTTGGGCATTGTGCGGCTCCAGGTTGGTCGCGGCGTCTAACACGATTCAGGACGCTCCCTAAACAAATAAAGCAGAGAAATCCAGTATAAATTTAAAAAAGATTCTACACAGTTAACAACAAGATTCAAATCTCTTGTTCCGGTGGAAAAAGAGACTTTTGGGCTGGATGTGCCCCCTTGCAGGTAGCTCTGTGACCGCCAAGCACGCGACAAGTGCATTTTGATTCGCCTTGTATTATTGGTACGTGTTGCGTATTCTTGAGAAAACCAAGCCATTCACGTATCGAGGTACTCAATGCTGCCCCAGGACGCAAAGCGGAAGCCTGACTCCTATTCGTATCCAAACGGGATGCTCAACTCTGGCTACATCGCCGGCGTCCTGCGGTTGAATGATCCGGTCAAGGGGATCTGCTACATCCAGCAGACCCGGGCGGAAAACCACATGCTTCCCATCCACTACGATCCCAAGAAGTCGCCGATCCCCAAGGACATCAAGGAGTGGGACCTCATCATGGCGTTCGTTCACACCGATGGCGCCATCGAGGGTGATAACCGTATTGCACGGGTGAAGAGCATCCGATTCGAAGCTCCAAACCTGATGCACCTTGGAGGGCGTTTTCGAGACGACTTCATGCGGAAATGGGATGTAGCCGTGCACGCAGCGGCAAAGGACTCCGGTACTCCGGATTCTGTGGCACAGCTGGAGAGTCTACCCAGCGCTGGCACAGAAGACCGTCTCAACTCGTTCGATTGGAAGGCAATGGATCTCAACAAGAACGCCTCGAACCAGATCCGTATCGCAGGCTTCATTCAAGCCAAGTCGCTGGAACGCAACCGCAAACATCCCGTAGACGGTACTCCAATCAACGACCGCCTGGTCGTGCTGATTCGGCAGTCGAAGGACACCGATGCCTGCATCCCTGTTCGTTGGTACGGCCGTAATCTGCAGCCGCTGTCTGAGAAACTCGCCCGCGGCATGCCTATCATCGTCAACGGCGAATTCCGTATGGACGTAAAGGCAATCTCCCTGCCGGATGGTGAAACAGGGATCGCCGAAGTGTCCAAAATTCCGTTCATTCAGGCCAAGGACATGCCAGGCCCTGTGCTCCCGGACTCTGGCCACATCAAGATCGTGCCAAGCTGGGCGGCTGAGCTCTTCAAGGGCCACGGTACCCAGGCGCCGCAGCCGAAACAAGGAGATGCAGAGCGCAGCGCCATGTTCGCCTCGGCCTTTGGTTCCGACTCGGCAAGCACGCCTGCAACTCCAGGTGAGCAACAAGACGCATAGCAGCGGCCGCCTCACCTCGTTCTGTGAAGCCATCGAGATCCAGCACTGGAGTCGATGGCTTTTTTGTTTCTCACCCAGCAGCCGTCTGGCTAGGCCGGCAGCTTGGAAGAAATGTAATTCTGCACTGGAAGGCTAGTCCGCATGGGCAAGACACTGATCATCACTGAAAAAGCAACCGTAGCGGTCTCAATCGCGCAAGCGGTCGGAGGATTCAGCAAGGTGGAATCATGGCTGGAGAGCGAGAACGCTATTCTTGCCCCCGCTGCCGGCCACCTGGTTGAAATCCATTCAGAGGAAATGGCCAAGGGAGGGCGGGACATCGGCAATCTGCCTGTGATCCCAGATCAATTCGACCTGAGGGTCATTGAGCCAAAGGCCAAGTTCTATAACGTGCTGCAACGCCTAATGCGTCGGCCTGACGTCACCGCTGTTGCGAACGCGTGCGATGCCGGCCGCGAGGGCGAGCTCATATTCAGGCTCATCTACAAAATGGCTGGATGCACAAAGCCAATGCTTCGGATGTGGATGAGATCCATGGTCGATGACGCTATCCGGCAGGCGTACAAGAACATGCAGCCAGGCGCAGATTTCGACAACCTCGCCATGGCAGCAGAGATCAGAAGCGAAGGCGACTTTATCGTCGGCATCAACGCGAGCCGGGGTATCTCACGCCTCTATGAGCGAGAGACTGCTAAAGCCGAGATATTCCCGCTTGGCCGCGTGCAGACCCCAACGCTGTCCTTGGTTTGTGCTTTGGAGCTGGCAATTTTGACCTTCCGGCCCATGCCCTATTGGGAGGTTCACGGGAGCTTTGGGGTTGCTGCTGGTAAATACACCGGCAAGTGGTTGGCACCACAGACGACTGAGCAGAAGGGTGGCTCCCAGCACCGGATCATGGATCGAGCAAAAGCCGATGCTTTGATCAGCAAGTGCTCTGGAGTCGCACCGAGCAGTGTGGTGGATGAAGTCAAGCCGGCCCAGACGGGCCCTGGCAAGCTGTACGACCTCACCTCGCTGCAGCGAGAGGCGAACCGCAAGCTTGGGTTTTCTGCAGCATACACACTGGAGATTGCCCAGAAACTTTACCTGGAGCTCAGCCTCACTACTTACCCGCGGACTGACTCTGCCTACCTTCCCGATGACGCAATCAACGACACGAAGAAGGTCATGGGAATGTTTGCTGGAACCCCCTATGCAGATCACGCGCAGCGCGTGCTCGATGAAGGCTGGGTACGACCCAACAAGAAGATTTTTGACTCGACGAAGGTGTCGGACCACTTCGCTATCATTCCAACCGGAAAGCGAGCTGGGGACCTGGAGCCGGACGTTCAAAAAATCTATGACATGATCGTCAAGCGCTTCATTGCCGTGTTCCATCCAGCAGCTGAGTATTCGGTGACTGTCCGGCTTACGACGGTGGCTGACGAGCTCTTCAGGTCGACAGGTCGTGTGCTTGTGTCCCCAGGTTGGATGGTGGTTTACGGAGCCGGGATCGTCGAGGACGTAACCGATCAAAATGGTGACTCCGACGACAAGAAAGAGCTCGCACGGTACGTCAAAGGAGAGTCAGTCACTCCGCTGGGCATGGAGCTGAAGATGCTCAAAACCAAGCCTCCAGAACGGTACACCGAGGACACGTTGCTGGGCGCGATGGAGACGGCAGGGCGCCTGGTAGAGGATGAGGACCTTCGTGAGGCGATGAAGGAGCGGGGGCTGGGTACACCGGTCACGCGCTCTGCAATGATCGAATCGCTCCAATCCACCAAGGACGGCGCAGGCCGAAAAAAAGAGCCCTATCTCATCCAGCAGAAGAAGTACTTTGCTCCCAGCGCAAAGGGGATGACTGTCTACCGTTTCCTGGTCGACAACGGCATCGATGCCCTTACGTCGCCAGTTCTCACCGGGGAATGGGAGCACAAGCTCCGTCAGATGGAAAAGGGGGCGTACAAGCGTGACGCTTTCAAATCCGAGCTTGCAGAGTTGACCACGGAAATCCTCGACTCCATCAAGAAAAAATACGCAGGTGTCCAGGTCAAGAAGCTTGGCGCTCTCTGCCCCACCTGCGGCGGCGCAGTTGAGATCCAGGCCCGAACGTTCATGTGCGAGCGGCAGTGCGGATTTTCCATATGGCGGGAGATTGCCAGTCGCATGCTGAAAGTATCGGAAGCAGAAACCTTGCTCCGGGACAAGGTAGTGCTTGGGCTCAAGGGCTTTGTCAATCCGAAGAAATCCACCAAGTTCGAGGCCGGGCTGAAGCTGCTCGACACAGGCAAGGTCGAGTTTTACTTCGACCCGACGGCGAATACCCGGGACTCCAAAGGTAATGTCGTTTCCTGCCCGAAATGCCAAGGCGGCATGCGCAAAATCAAAGTCCCCAAAGGGCACTTCTGGGCCTGCGTTGATCGAGAGCAGTGCAATCACACCATGAACGATCGCGACGGCGACCCAGTGGAGCGGCCGAAGTCATTTCCATGTGACCTCTGCGGCAAACCCATGTACCTGCGGAACGCTGAAAAGTCTCCTTTCTGGGGTTGCAGTGGCTTTGTGAAGGGGGGCGGTGGGTGCTCCAACACATTAAAGGACAATAACGGGGCCCCGGTTCCGAAGGAACAACCAGCCAGTTCAGACGGGGCGCCGTCACCTACGGTCCAAACAGACAGCGGAGCTTTCCTGTGAACGCCAACAACAAGGTCATTCGCGCAACGGCCATCGTGTTCGGTTTCTGGTGGCTTCTGCTTACGGCCCGAGCCTTTGGCGGTTCTCCCATGGAGTTTTTAGAGAACTGGCCTCTGGTGGGCTATAACGTCTCACACTGGATCCTGGGCGTTGTTTCCGGTCTGATCATCGGTGTCTGGTTTATCTGGTTCACCAGGTTGTCAGCACTGAACAAGCTATACGCCGGCAAGAAAGGAAACATCCTCAACGGCGCCCGATCGACGCTCGGCAAGGTTCCCATGCCCACCTCAGCGCTACCTCGCATCGAGGTAGCGTCAAAGCGTCTCCCCATCGGCAGTGAAAAAGTGCTGGCTTGGGTTGCTGCCAATGAGAAGAAGTGGCCGGCACATGTAGCGTTTTTCTGGGCTATTTGGGACACCTATTCCGCACATGCGCACTTCCCTGCATCGCATCGCAAGGGGGGGCACGGAAATCGTCGGCTTTGGGAGCATTGTCTGGCCGTGGCAGATACCGCACTGGAGGATGCTGGCGCATACGTATTCGACGGGGTTTATGTAAAGGCCAGGGGCAAGCCCAAATTCAAAATCATTGACCTGAAAAACAAGGAATATCGGTTTGACGCCACTGATCCGCTGATCCCCATTCTGGGCCTGGCGCATGACATCGGTAAGCTGGAAGCCTATGAGCTCCTACCCGACGGCAGTGTTAAGACCCAGGAGGAGGTTGGAGCGCTCACACCGCAGGATGACAACCGGATCCAGCACGATGCCCTGGGTGCGAGAATTCTTGCACGCTTCCCGGAATACTGGGCCTTACCTGCACGCGATCGACAAGCAGTGAACCTGGTCATCGCCCACTACCACCACCCAAGCGATTTCCCGGTTGACCGCAATGGCCTCAGCCTGGACGACCGCATGACGGCGCTCATGGAGTTCCTGATCCTGGTTGACAAAAAGACCGGCATGGCCGAGTCGAGCATCACCGAGACGCTGAGTGATCACGAGATCTCAGAAGACGAGTCCAATGCCATTTATCACAGCTTCGTCGAGATCATGACGGAGTACGGCAGAGTTAACGGCACCGGTGACCAGGCCAAAGATTCCACGCTGAAGATTGCTCAGAAACACGATGGACTGATCGTCATCCGGGAAAAGGACCTTCGATCTCTCATCTTGGCCAAAATGGGCTGGTCGTTGGAGGAGGGTGATGGTCGGTACCGAATGACCCTCAATCTTATGACGACGCTCCAAGAGAAGGGGCTGCTGTACTCGCGACATAATCACGCCGACATGAGCCGATTTTTGCCGATGTACTCGGTATCGTTGCGCAACGCACAAACGGGTGCTCACCTCACGACCTGGGAACCTTGCATTATTGTCGTGCCAGTTGCCACCACCCCCGAGCTTGCGGGCCTCAGTGGATTACCCAACATGGGTACTAAGCTGGATATCGAGCGCCCATTGTTCACGCACAATCTGGGAATCACTGAAGCAGATGCGCTTCGGGAGATCGTTGCCCGTGGTTTCAGTGCTGAAATCGCCGCGAAGATGAACATCGCCGGCAAGCAAGAAGTGAAGCCACAACCAGCACCAGCACCAGCACCAGCACCAGCACCAGCACCAGCACCAGCACCAGCACCAGCACCACAAGTTCGGGCTGATGAAGGATTTAGTCAACCCATAGCTGATACCGCGAGTGTTCCTCAACCTAATGCTCCAACAGTCGACTCAACCGAGCACGCAACATCTGCGCTCGCCGGCGCTGCAAGCGGTGATTCCGAGCAAAGTGACGTTCCAGGGACGCAATCCGGTATCTCCGCTGAAGCGCTAGCGGCGCAGGATGATGACCCGCTCATGAGTGGTGGTGCAGATGACGACTTGCTAGATGAGGACCTGCAGAGCTTGTCGATTAGCTCGTTCGGTCCCGGGCAGGAGGTGGAACTGGAGGAAGATTTTCTCGCCATAGAACCTGGGCACTCAGGGAGCGATGACGTCGATGATGTGGATGATGTGTTCGGCGCATTCGCGCCCAGTGAATCCTCGATCGTGGACACAGCCGAGCAAAGCGTGAATTCAACTGCAGGAGAAGAAGGGCCGGGCGCTTCGCTCATACACAATGATGGTGATCTAGGCGTACCGGCGCCGGCACCTGTGGCGGTAGCCATACCTGATCCTGATGCAACCCCAACGAAAAGGATAAGCCCTGCTGCCGAATCCGCAGCGCTCAGGGCTCTTGAAGAGGCAGGCGCCAACTTCACTGCATTCGTTGCACCAAGGAAGAAAAAGCCAGGCCCTGCTGAGCAGCTAGAGGGTATCCGCGCAGCAGTAAAAGCGGAAGAAATACCGATTTGTGGGACAAGAGATGGGTTTGATTACGTGTTGGAGTCAGACCTGATGGTCTACGACCCAAAACTGAAATTGAGCACGCTGATTCGGGCGGGGAAGTTGCCTACCGTCGAGCCTAAGCCAGGCGTGGTAATGGTGGGCATTCCGATGGCGCCGATGCAGCTGGACCTTTGACGAGCTGCCGGCTCTGATCATGACTCCCTGGCTGACATCAAGAAAGCCAGGGAGCCATGATCAGTCGTAGGTCTGAGCGTACTGCTTTTCGGTCAAACGGCTCAGCAGTTTGAAATAATTTGCTCGCGTCGACTGATCAAATACGTCGGTTTGAACTGAGAGCATGTCCAACGCAGCTGCATCCTCTCCTTTGCCCGAAGTGAAAGGAAGTGGAGCTGTGGCATAAAACACATTGCCGTTACTAGCCTGGGCCGCATCCAAGACGGCTTTAACTTCCAGGTAGCGCGGGTAACGAGTAGCAGTAAGGAAATCCCCATCATAAACGTCGAGCTCGCCTGATTGGTCCTCGACCAACACAGCCATCAATGGCCAGTTGTTTTCGGAGCCATCCTTGCGCGAACCGCCCGTATCTGGGCTAGCAAAAAAGATGACCTTACGAAAGGTGTTGGTGGCAAACACCTGCAGAAGCGCTGCCTCGTTAGATGCACTGTCCGTGCATGTCTTGCGGTTAGCCATAAAAAGTCCTCATCTAAAGTAGCACCACGCGGTGCGTTATTAAACTACCACCCTTCATCCGAAAACCACAAGAAATACTTGACAAATTGACAAAATGTCAATTCAGCAAACTATTCATCCGTGCCAGAAGCTGCTGCTTTACCACCTCTAAAGCCTTCCAGCAGAGCGGCCTGCAGGGTTCTGTTCAGTTCACGCAGCTCCTTGTTCTGTGCTTCTAGGGCGCTCAGGTTCTGTTGGGTAACCTCCAGACGACCGCGGGTCTCAGCGGCATCGTCAGTGGCCTTCGAGCGCTGAATCCGCAGCTGGTCGATGAGCGTCAAAGCTTGCTGCAGCTCCTTGCCGACCTTCTCTGTTTTGCCTCTCTCTTCATCCCGAACCCTGGCGGTCTCCATCATCAGGTGGTTTTCGGTTCTCTCAAGGTGCTCCTCCGCGGCAATCCGCGCAGTCTCGGCCTTCGCACGTGCAGACTCAGTCGCATCGTTTGCTGATTGGAGCTGCTGCTGAAGGCGCTCAAGCTCTCCGCGATGCATGTCCTGGGCACGCTCAACTACGCCACTGTGCACATCCTGCAGGCGCTTGATTTCCTCACCATGAGCCTGACTTGCGGCAGTGAGTCTCTTGTTGAGATCTGCGACCTCAGCTTGAAGTTGCCGAATATAAGCACTCGACTGATCCAGCTGATCGGTCAACCGCTCCTTGTCCGCGATGAGGCCAGCGAGCTCTCTGCTCTGGGATTCAAGGCTAGCAGTAGCTGCCCGCTCATTGTCCTGCGCCGCCTTGGCGGCATCAACGGCAGCCGCTGTCGCCGTCTCAAGCGCTTTGCGCTCAACCGCATGAGTCTCCTCGGCCGCCTTTAGAGCGACATCCCAGATCTCATCAAGCTTTTCGCACACTGCGTTTGGAACACCAGGTCTTCGCAGCCTGGCGCTCAGAATAGGGCCGGTCTCACTCCAGAACCTTTTGATTTCCTCGTTCACCAGATTGGGCGAGGCTTTGAGGTCATGGTGAATGTATATGCACTCGCGAATTTCCGCCTGGCGAACCTCGCGACCCGCATCAAGCAGCTCTCTCGCGTAAAGGTGGACAAGATCTCTGGTGCTCAGCCTTTTGTCAGATGGGAGTCCGGTGTTGGCCATGAGGCGTATCCTTGGAGATAGGGTCGGGAGACTAGGAGCCGGCGACCTCGGCGAGGGGCCAGTACGTGCCTTGGCCGCTCCTCACAGGGAGGGGGCTGGCCTTAGAGGGGAGCATACACTCACGTCTCTAAAACAACAAATTCGTATTGGATATCATACGTAACGTATCCGAAAAATGAAAAACTCGTGAATATCTCCGATTATCACGAGTTTTTTCAAGCAAGAAAAAACGCCCCTCAAAAAGCCTATCGCTATCAGTAGCTGGCTTTTCAGAGAGGCGTTTTGGATTTCTCGTTAACCCCCTATGAACAAGGGGTTCTGAAAAATTTGCTTGCGCTGGAGATCAAGTATCAACGTCAGCCATAAATGCGAAGCCACGGCCAAAAATGCGAAAGCAAGGTGACACTGGATCTGCGGGGCACCATAGCTGAATCGAACCATGGACACTTTTCAAACCCTAGCACAGAGCGGCCGCAACCCGATCATTGCCCGACCAGCTGCAGAAAGCCTGCTGTATTGGCAAAGCCTCACCGATGCTCCTGGGTCAAACGCCCGGGCAAAACCGTCTTGTCGAGCAGTCTGTGCGCCGGCGGTGGTCCAGACGGCTGAGGCATGGCTGCCAACGGCAGGAAGTAATTCGTGAACTTGGAGGATGAACGCTACGGTCCAGGAATCAGTTCCGGAATCGTCCTCAGTATTACTTCCGAGGACAGAGCCCCACGGTACCTTGCTCATAAGCCGCGGCGACCACTGGGATGTACGGACCCCGAAGACGCTCCTACGTCGATTCTGATCAATTCGCAGGGGCTAACATCACCAGATTTCACACAGGAGCACGTAAAAAATCCATCTTCTGGGCTCGTCTCAGGATTCAACGGGCGCAGCCAACCTGGCTCATCCAACTACTTGATTTCATCGTTAATGCCCCTAAAATCAGGGATTTCACAACAAAAGACTTGCGCTGTGGATCAAGCCAAAAATGCAAAGATTTCTCGTGGGCTGCTGCTCCTGCGCCCTGGGAAGCTGTCCCGAGATGACTTCAAGCAACTGATCCTACATAAGGGTTGGCGCATGGCTGATGTGGCATGCCGTTGGTCAATTCGTCCAGAGCACATGAGCCGCATCGCTGCCGACGAGGACAGGGACTTCAAATGGGACGACCTGGCCCGGGCTTTACCAACGCTGAGCCCAAACGAACAGGCTGCGGTGAAAGCAGCTCGCATGGTGCTGGCGCCACCAGCCAAACGGCAGCGCAAGATCACTCAGGTGCAAGATGCACCGATCGAGGTGCCAGTAGCGGTCGCAAGCTCTGCAGCTGCTGATAAGCCCTTCACTTGGAATCATGATGACGACGAAGATGACGAAGAGTTCGCAGGGGTCGCCACAGACGGCTATCGCTGGAGGCGCTACCTATCCCGCGGTGCCGAGCTGGTCGTCGACAGCGAGATCGACAACTTTGCGACGTTCGGGTCCATTCTGGTAGTGGTTGCAACACGGGAAGGTGTCGATTCGGCTGGAGGCGTACAGGAAGAGTACCAGTGCGAAGCACCATCAGGCTCGCAGCGATGGTTCGAGCCCGATGAGATTGACGACTGGCTTGTCTACAACGGCAAAACGCGAGACTTACGATGAACACGAACACTCCAGCCATACACAGAATTCCGTACCTCCAGGCCAAGTCAGAAGTTGCGCTGCTTGATCGCGAGCCTGTCGACGTCATTGACCAGGTCGATGTGATCCAGGCAGATAACGACATCGAAGCAGCTTGGATGTGGCTCCATGCCAAAGGAACGAACCCTAAGACTAAACGGGTTATGCGGAAGGAAGTGGAGCGGTTCATCCTCTGGGCATTGCACACCCTGGGTAAACAGCTCTCCCAAATAACTGTGATGGACATCACCCAGTACATCGGCTTTATGGCTGACCCACAGCCGGCTGAGGTTTGGGTATCGCATACAAAGCACAAGCGCTCTCATCCAGACTGGAGACCGTTCGCTGGACCACTTAGCAAAGCGTCGCAGCAGTACGCCCTGATCCAGATCGGCAGCATGTACAAGTGGATGATCCAGGGTGGACGCCTTAAAGCGAACCCAGTGTCGCTCGTGGCCAAGCCCCAAGTCGACGTCGACTTGACGATCAAACGGCTGCTTCCCGAGGCAGCCATAGGCTTGGCATTTGAGGCTATCGCAGCTACAAAAAGCCCACTCAAACGAGCTCGCGACCATTTCATGTTGAGCTTGTTCTACATGACCGGCGTGCGAACGTTCGAAGCGACCGGCGCTACCATGGGCAAAATCCGGCGATCAGCAAGCGGTACTCTGTGGTTGGAGGTGCTGGGCAAACGAAACAAGGTTAGAGATGTGCCGATATCCGAAGACCTCTATGAGGACTTGTTGCAGTATCGCCACGCGTTCGGGTTGTCACGTGAGGTGCCAGTGAAGGACACAACCCCCCTCCTCCTCGCCTCGAACTCAAAGCTCAAACGCGCGCATAACGACACCATTTTGAAAGCAGTCAAAGAGATCATGCATCGTGCTGCAGCCCTGGCAATAGAGCGCAGCCAGTTCGATTTGGCCGATCGACTTGAGGAGGCCTCAACGCACTGGCTCCGCCACTCGTGCTTCAGTCACCTTGCCAAAGCTACTGGTGACCTGGTGATGATCAAGGCTCTGGCTGGTCACAGCAAAATCGAAACCACCAGTCGTTACCTGCATACGGAGGACGACGCTTTGCATGCGGGTGTCGTTCAAACCCTAAGCACCCCTCGACTACACCGGTAAATATCTCCAGGCCTCAGTGTTGTTGAATCAGTGACGGTGGCTGCCAAGGCCACCCTTCGCTGATGGCCCGGCTGCTGTGAGGGATGAAGCATCGTCCGACCATTTTCGACGAACAACTCTCATACCTGCAGTGTACGTCCTCCGCATAGAGCCCTCTCCGTTACGACGGACATCTGAGCGCCCTACCCTCGATATTTTTGTCGCTAAATCAGTTAATTACCCAAAATCATCTGGTTGACAGCGTTTGAACCCAGACACTACCAGATGACAGATTTCAGTAAGTGTTCTATCTCTATCAGGTAGAAATGCGTTTTTTCTTGTCTGACCGTATGGATTCGTATGAAAATGCGGCCATCCTACCTACCTGACCTCGGTAAACCACATGACTTCAGCTGCTGCGCCACTCGATCAGTACATCTTCACTGATTTCACTCAGCTAACCTTCACCCCACAATTTGTGGCTGAACGCTTGATGATCAGCACGCAGACACTCAAAGCCATCGAGAAGGAACACGACCTCAACATCGCACGTGTCGCACGCGGATCCGTAGAGGTCAGGAGCTACACGCTAGCTGACATGTTCCTGATTGCGTCGATTCGTCGTGCAAATGGGAACACTAAAGGGTTTTCGAGACCAATCACCTGCTCGACTTACGTCCAAAAAGGTGGGACCGCGAAAACTACCACCACTTGCAATATCGGCATCGAGTTCGCTTTGGCAGGTTTCAAGACCCTGATCATTGACAACGATCCTCAAGCCGACGTGTCCAGCATGCTGGGCTATGACCCTGACCAGACTACCGAGGAGCTTGTAGAGCTTGGCCTTCCTGCTGACAGAGCAGTAGAGGGCCACCTCGGGAACCTGATCCGTCTCGGAAACTTCCCAGAAATGACCCTGGACCAAGTGATCAAAAAACCATTTGGCGAGCACGGCCCCCACCTCATCCCAGCTTACGATTCCTTGGACGATATGGACGTTGTGCTCCGTAACGCCCAGGGTGCCGACTTCCGGTACTCACTGTTCATCGAACGAGCTCGCAAAGGTCAGCTCCCTCACTGCGACTTATCAAGCTATGATGTGATCATCATGGATAACGCACCTTCTGGAACCATGCTATCCCGGAACAGCCTGGCCGCAGCTGATTTCCTGCTGTGCCCAATCCGTATGGACAAATTCTCCTTCCGTGCGCTATCTCGACTGGCCCACAAGATCAATGAAATGAGCACCGATTTCGGTCGGGCTCCAGAGATCGTTGCAGTTCCCACCATGTACATGCGCAACCGCCCCCGCCTACAAGCGAACCTCGCTCGCTTGTCCAGTTTGTTCCCAGGGAAGGTTACGGAACAACCGCTCTTCCACTCCGAGGACTACTCGAAAAGCCTGGAAGACGGCGTACCTCTTTCCCTCTGGAAACAAGGTGGTGAGAACTCTTTGGTCGCGTTCCGCAATGTGTTCGAGGAAATGGTTGGCCGAATCAAAACAGTCCTGGAGAAGGGTAAATGAGGAGTTCTAGCCCGATCGGCAAGCCTACTGTGATCGCGCCGGCGGAGGGTTCGTCTAGCATCCAGGGCGTACATGTTCCGAAGGTTATTCCGGAAGCTAACCTCCGGCCGATGAGCGAGGTGCTCAGTTCTTTGCACCTTGATGAAGAAAGGGACAGTTCAGCGGAGCCGCTGGAACGTGCACCGGTTTCTGATGCTGATCACGTTCACCAGCCGGGCTTGGATGACATTTTCTTGAGCGGCGAGCGCTTGCCAGGCGAGGCAAAGTTCTTGCAATTGACGCTCATACGCCGCGGGAAGTATCAGCCACGCCGCAAATTTGACCCCGAGAAACTCGGCCTTCTCGCGAACACGATTGAAGATAAAGGCCTCAACAACGCGATTATCGTTCGCCCTCTTGCTGACGGTACTTACGAGCTTATTGCTGGTGAGCGCCGGTTCCTGGCTCATGAGCTGCTCCGAAAAGCCTACATCTACGCGCTCATCCGGAATCTGTCGGATGCGGAAGCGGCGATCTTGTCCGTTACGGACAACGATGCCCGGGAAGACCTTACTGAATTCGAGCGTGGTGCAAGTTACAAGAAGCTTCTCGATGACAAGGTTGTACAGTCCCAGGCGGAGTTGTCCCGCCGTGTCGGTCGAAGCATGGCCACGATCAGCCGCTGCCTTGCTTATTTCAAGTTGCCTGAGGGTGTCATTTCACTGCTGGAAGAAGATCCTGACCTGATTGGTAACAGGGTTGTCTCCGATATGGTTGCTTTGGCTGACAAGGGACATATTGAAACCGTTCTGGCCGCCGCAAACCGTATTAAAGAAGGTGCATCCCAGGACAGCGCAATCAACTGGGCCAAAGGTGAGATTCGGCGCAAGACATCACCTCAGGCCCCTGTTCCTCCGCGGCAAATCGATTACAAGGAACGCACCCAGCTGGATGCCCGTATCGATGGGCGCAAGTTGATTCTCACTCCTCCCAAAGGCATTGATCCCGCAGAGGTCCTCGCATACATCGAGGAGATGCTCAAAACGCGTAGTTAAAATCCCTTCCGCCGCCGGTCCCTCCGGCGGCAAGGCGCCCTCGCCTTTCCTTTTTTAATCCACTGATATTGTTGAGTTTTTCGTAGTTTCACTGTGAAAAGCTCGGTCTCGGATCACATCACTTCTTGTCCTCCTGGCTATTTTTCACAGTGAAAAATAACGCCCCCTCCTAGGCGTTTCACTGTGAAAAACTAGCCCCTATTCCCATCTCAACTATGTAGCAGCTCCCTCCATCAGCGCTCACTACCAACTGCGCACTGTGCAGTGTTTACTATGCAGTGCACACCTCACACTGCTCACTGCTCACTGCGCACCGCATAGCCAGCTCATTTGCTGGATGAATGAAGTCACGCCGTCATGCTTTTCACTGTGAAACGCTCTAGCAGCCCTTCTCCTAGCCAAACCATTTCACAGTTCGACGCGCTCCCGCCGATTGCTGTAATGCGGGTCGTTTCACAGTGAAAAGGTAATCGGCTTCCACCTGCTCTCTTCCTTCTCCGAGTCGTGCCCAGAAGTCTCGTTCTGCTCCTGCGATCCAGACATCACCGGCGCAGCTGGCAAGTTGCCGAGCACCGACCCATCCCCACTTTTCACGGTGAAAAGTGCGCTCGGGCACTTGGACGGAACTCCTTACCAAGACGGGTGCTACCGGACATCTTCTAGGAGACTCAAGTTATGAGCAGCCGACTGCCGAGTTGAATAGCCAGCGTCCAGGAATGTGCATGTTGTGAATGCCCATAGATTTCCGCCTCCCTTTTCACGGTGAAAAGACTACGGGTTGCTGGTCTGGGGTAGTGCCTGCAGATCCAAAGGAAATGGACATGAGTGATCCGACTTTGCGCGCCTGGCTTCAATCTGGCATCGAGCTTTTCACGGTGAAAAGCCGCGGCCCCCTTCATATACGGACAGGTTCCGGGTTTCTATTTCACTGTGAAAAGCTTCACCTCGGTGAGGGAACTCATGGATTCAAAACGCAGCTCAGTACGTAAACAGGTATCGAACTGTCCTGGCTTAATCAGCTCCGTGGTGCAATTCGCGCCACTGGCGGCATTCCGACGTTTTCACAGTGAAAACCCGCGGGGTGGCACACCATTACGAGCGGTTACCGCGAACTGCTCTCCACCATGCCCAACGGTCATAGGGGATGCGAGGATCGACAGGGTTAACGGCAGTGCATTAAATCCGTGCCGGCTGCTGGATCAAGCTGTGCGTTTCACAGTGAAAACACTCACAACCAAGAGCCCAGATAACGGGCCAGCTTGTTAAGAACCTGCTGCTTTTGGGTTCATACAGCGAGGGTCCCGAGTCGATGGTCATGCCATTGAGCTGTGCCCCGCTGCACGCGGTGACCACCGCCGTTGCCCGTAGCGTACTGCCCCAGGCAACGGCGGAAAGAGGCGGATCACCGGCTACCTTTGATACCGGGGCGGGTTCGGTTTGAATCAAGGCCGGCGACATGATGACGACTCTCCGGCCAGGACCAGGCGAAGCGGCTTTAAGGCACGGTCAGGGCTGTTTTCTCGCGCAGCGTTCTGCCTTCGTATTTCTCGCGGAAGCGGATCCGGCCGGCGGCGCAATTCGGGGCAGCACGTACTCGACGAAATCATCGATGCCATGGGTATAAGTGAGTGGGCGCGATGTTGACGCTATCGGCGGGTTCCTCTTCGACCCAAGCCTCCATCTTGTCGCCCACGTCCTGACCGGTGCTGACGATGGCCAGGTGCTCCTGGGCCTTCCAAGCGATGCGCTTGCACAGCTGAAGAATGCTCAGGCCTTTTCGCTGGGCGGTCTCGTAGTACATCTGCGCGGTGCTGCGCAGCCCGACGATCTCCAGGTTCGATTCCGGTACCGGGCCGTCAATCAACTCGCGTGGTCATTTCACTGTGAAACGTAGGGATGAAACGAGCTCATAAATTAGCCATTTCACAGTGAAAATCAGGCCCCCGGTCATCAAGGACTTTAGGTGAAGTGCATAGATGAACCGCCCAATTGTTCTCGCCTGCCCAACGTAACCAGTACATAGACGGTGCGTATGCTTGGCCTGGCATGGGGTCCTCCTTTGATTTGTAGAGTAGAGGGCGTGGGGCAAGCAGATCAATCTGTTACCATAGGATTCAATAAAAGTACGTTTACGTGTTATGCGTCGAATACAAAACCATGTGCTGCATAACAGCAGTGCAAGCTATGGCGCATACGCCCCCAAAAGATCAGGAGAAACGCATGTCTATTGCACTGGTATTGAGCGAAGGCTCCGGAACCATCTTCGAGAACAAGAACCGCACATCTGATGCAGCACCCGTGATGATCGGCTATATGGAGTTCCCGCTGAACAAGGAGCGCAGCCATAAGCTGAAGCTTGAGGTAGCGGTCTGGCTCAAGCAGAAGAACGGCTCGAACGAGAAGTTCTACTCACTGTCAGTAGGCGGGATCAATGCCAGCCTGTTCAAGGAAGCTGACAAGAAGGAAAAAGGTCCCGACTACGCGGGTAGCTTCGGCTTCAACCACGAAATGCGCATTGCAGGCTGGCGCAAAGACGGCGTGGATGGTGGTGCACCATTCATCAGCCTTTCGGTTACACCAAAGGTTAGACCGGTGAGCCAGCCGTCGCCAGCAGCTGACGCTGCTGCGCATGCAAACCCAGCTCAGGATGGTCTAGTGGATACAGGTGATCCTCGGTTCCAATTCTGATAACCCCAGACCCCGCTTAGCGGGGTTTTTTTTTGCCTGTTCATTTCCGCAGGCAGCTTCGAAGTCGAATCACGAGGTACTGGCCCTTCATCTCAACGGCAATGGACCTCAGCTTACTACCCAGGCTTAACCGCTGTAGGAGGGTGACTTCCGCGAAGCGGTCGAAAGCTCAAACTCTGACTGCAATTGGGCCTTCACAGCGTCATTGGCGCTCTCTGCCATATGTGACCAGGCCGCCCACAACATACGGCCCACATAATCATGCAGCCCTTCATTACTGGTCTTGGGTACCGTGTAGGCAGGCACTGCCGGCGCGAGGCCAGTCAAGACTGCAACCGATCAAGACCAGGGCCATGCTGCCCATACCCATAGAGAGAGCGTGTTCTGCGCACCTGGTTACCGCCCGGGCTTTAGCTGCGTGCGGGCTCGCTCGGTCCGACTGCCATTTAGGAGGCCTTGCCAGGCCGAGCAGATACATTATTCCCGCCAATTAGGCCGGCAACACGGCTGTTCCCGATAAGGCCACGGGCACTCTGGCAATGGTGTCCTATTCCCCCGTTATCGCCCATGCTCGTTCCATCAGACGCAGCATGAGCCTGACATCTTGTTTCGTAGCCTGGTCGACTCGATCGCCCCCCTTTTTCTCTCTGTCATGGCTCAAGTGACCCAGGGCTCTTGATCGAGGTGTAGTGGTCTAATGAAACCGGACACCCATTTAGGCGACAATGCTCGCCACAGAGAGGTGTCTGATGACCAAGCAACGTCGTACCTTTACTCCTGAATTCAAGCGGGAAGCTGCCTGCCTGGTGCTCGACCAAGGCTACAGCCACGCCGAAGCCGCCCGCTCGCTCGGCTTGGTCGAGTCAGCCCTACGCCGTTGGGTTAACCAGCTTCAGCAGGAGCGCGGCGGCATCACGCCGGCGAGCAAAGCGTTGACCCCAGAGCAGCAAAAGATCCAGGAGCTGGAAGCACGGATCACGCGCCTGGAGCGCGAGAAGTCGATACTAAAAAAGGCTACCGCGCTCTTGATGTCGGAAGATCTCGAGCGCATACGCTGATTCGTCAGCTTAGCGCCCATGAACCCGTTGATTTCCTGTGCGAAGTGTTTGAAATCACTCGCTCAACTTATTACGCGCATCGCCACAAAAGGCGGACGCCTGACGTTGAGCGCCTGAAGTTGCGCAGTCGAGTGAATGAGCTATTCACTCGAAGTCGAGGTGCACCCGGCAGCCGCAGCATCAAGTCAATGCTGCAAGATGAAGGTGAGAAAATCGGACGATTCAAGGTGCGCAGCCTGATGCGTGAGCTGTCGCTGGTCAGCAAACAGCCAGGGTCACACGCTTACAAGAAAGCAACGGTGGAGCGGCCGGACATTCCGAATGTGTTGAACCGAGCGTTTGATGTCGACGCGCCAAATCAGGTCTGGTGTGGCGACATCACCTACATTTGGGCGCAGGGTAAATGGCACTATCTGGCGGTTGTCCTCGATCTCTATGCGCGGCGCGTGGTGGGCTGGGCTTTGTCAGAAAGACCGGATGCAGATTTGGTCATCAGGGCGCTGGACGTAGCGTACGAACAACGTGGAAAGCCCCATGGGCTGCTATTTCACTCCGATCAGGGATCGCAATATGGTAGCCGTCAGTTCCGCCAGCGGTTGTGGCGCTACCGCATGCGCCAGAGCATGAGCCGCCGAGGCAACTGCTGGGATAATGCGCCGATGGAGCGGGTGTTTCGCAGCTTGAAAACAGAGTGGATGCCGGTCACGGGCTACCTGACCGGACAGCAAGCTCAGCGAGATATTAGCCAGTACCTGATGGATCATTACAACTGGATAAGACCCCATCAGTTCAACGATGGGCTGGCTCCGGCCAAAGCTGAGGAAAAACTCAAAACTGTGTCCGGGATTAGTTGACCACTACAAGGTGACCTGCTGGGACCGCCTGCAGTGTTTTCACGTGAAAACCTCATGCCGCCAATTGTGCCATGGCTAGAGGTGGCGTCCTTCGTAGGCGCGGACCTCCCTGGACCTGGCTGTCTGATCACAGGGCGAAACAGCGAAATGTGCCATCTCTAGAGGCACGACAGATCGAAATTGCCCAAATGTGCCATGGTTAGTGGGCAAAATTGGGAAGCCGTCCGAAATGTGCCATCTCTAGATGAGGTAGGGGCAGTGGCCACCCAGCCAAATGTGCCACGCTTCGAGTGTCTCCCCATCAGTCTTATGCCACTTTTCACAGTGAAAACTATATCAACGATGCCGATCGCGGGCTTCGTTCAACTAGTTCAAACAGGTTGAGTCATTATGCGTCGTGGCAATCCACTATTAGGGGGGGCTAAGGGGGGAGTCGCACCTCCCTAGAACATCAATTGTGCCATCGTCAGGGGGATGAGGGGTTCTGTAGGTGTCTGATAAGGCTGAAGAAACGAAATGTGCCATTGTTAGAGCACTGCTAAAGCAATTTCGGCAGATCGCTGCGTTCGTGTGCCACGAATCGTGCTGAAGAGTGCCATCGTTAGGGAGGGTGCCGATGCGAAATCGATCATCAGTAATGGCTGGAAAGCCCGTATTTACTGGGATTGGCCCAATTGTGCCATTGCTAGGAAGCCACAGGCCTACCAGTGGCACAATTCACGAGATCGCCTAGCGATGGCACAGTACGGGTCTAAAGGTGGCACATGTTTCTAAGGATGGCACCGGAGCCATCTACCGCCGGCACATTAGTCTCGGAGGATGGCACTGTTTCCCCTGGAGATGGCACAGAAAAATGGCTAGAGCCCTTGTGTATCAAGGGTTTGAGGGATTCACTAACAAAGCTTTAAAAAAGCAGTGAAAACAGAAACAAGCTGTTGTAGGTTTTTTGCTATCGCTTTTTTGAGTCAAAAGCGAAGGGCAAAAGCGGTACCTAGGGATGGCACAATTGGGCACTGACGTTGGAACCGTATTTTCGTTGACCAGAAGTCATACGTTCGAGTAATGTGCCACCACAGTCACCGATGGCACAATTCACATGGACTCAGAAACCCCCACACCGCGAGCTCCGAGAGCAAAGCGTACAGCCGGAGCGACAACGGATACCAGTCCAGCTAAACGCAAGAGGGCACCCAAGCTCCAGGTCGTTCGTGATGTAGAGCCATCCAAAGCCGTAGAGCTGAAAAAGGCAACCGAAGCCCTCTCGATGCGAAACGTCTCTGCCGCCAGTGACTTCACATTCCTTCAGCGAAAACTCTACAACACCCTCCTTCAATTCGCCCAGCAGCGGCCGAGAGAGGAGATGGTTCATGAGATCCCGATCAAACAGGTCGAGGACAACATTGGACACACCACGTCGAACAGCCGTGATTACCTCAAGAAGGTACTCGTGAGCATGTCTCAGACCCAGGTGGAGTTTGACTACAAGGGTGAAAGCCCTGGGCGCAAGAGCGAATGGGGCATCGCAAACCTGATCGCTGAAGCCTACATCTTGGAAGATGGCCAGACCCTTCGCTTTTCGTTCCCACCGGATCTGAAACGCCGGCTACTCGACCCAGCGATCTTCAACTTGATCGACTTGCGGATGCAGTACCACTTCTCCAGCTTCTCTGCTCTCACTCTGCACGAGATCACGTCTCGCTACCTCGGCTCACCCATGGGAGAGACGTACCGTGCACATTGGTCTGAGTGGAGCGTTGTGCTGTCAGGATCTGCTACGCCACATGCCGAATTTCGCGACTTCAACAAAATGCTGGGTCGCGCAATCGACCAGGTCAACAGCATTGAACGCAGATTCCGCATCTCACCGCACGTCACAAAGCTAAACCGGAAGATGGACAAGCTTTGGTTCAAGCTGGAGACACTGATTCAGCCTGGCCTAGACCTTGGACCATCACCAGAGCTGGTTAGCCAGGACGTGTCAAAGCGCCTTAAAGCACTGTCCTTGAGTCAAAAAGATATCGATGAGCTTGGCATGACTCACGATGAAGAGTACCTGCTTGCGCAAGCTGACTACACCGAGGCACAGATGCGCAAGGAAGGGGCTAACGTTGCAAGTCCAGCGGCATATTTCAAGGCTGCAGTAGCCAACAACTACGCCAAGGCGCCAACTCAACAGAAGGCCGCGGAACCAGGCAGGGGCAAAAAGCCAGCCGCCTCTAAAACCGGTGAGAAGTCGAAGCCGGCGCAGGCGCCATCGCAAGCGCCGAAAGCAGCACCATCGAACCAAATGGCAGACCTGCTGGAGCAGTGGGGAGCAGCTCAGCGTGAAGCTATTCGCGCCCAGTTCATGGAACTGTCGGACGAGCAGAAGAAAGAGCTTGCGGAGAAATATGAGACCGAGCTGCGCAAAGACGATCTGGCCTACTCGCAATACCGGTCGAAGGGTTTGAACACGATGGTGATCAATTGCTTGGTAGCGATCCAGTTCCAGGAGCGTTTCCCTGAGACCCCAAGCTCGGAAACACTCCTGCAATTCTTGCTGGGTGGAGCGAAGATCTAAAGCTATCTGTGGCCGTTCGAGGACGGCTGCGGGGCTATCTGTGCGGTGCGCTGGACAATGTTCAACAGCGTATCAGCGGAGAGGAAAGGGGAGTTCTTCAGCATCTGCTCAATGAGCAGAGTCACCACGCCAAAGCAGTCGCCTGGCCCGATAGGCACCGATCGAGGTGGCCGGCCTTTCGTATTCACTGAGAGAAAAACCTTCCCGGGCTGATTCTCGATCGTGAACCACTTTTCGTTTTGTGCACCATGCCCTTTCCCATCAAACTTTGTCTGCATTTGCATGAAGGTCGCCAGCACGCCAGGCAGCTCGCGTCCAGATAGCTGAATGCTGATCTTGTCAGACCAGTTGAATCTCTTGGATGCGGTCGACTCCGCGGCTTCGATCCTAATCGTGTGCTCACCGCCCCTGGTCATATCGGACTGGAAGCAAACGGCGACCTTTCCGCCGTACACATGCCGAGTAACAAAGGTCTTCTCGCCTGCAGGCTCGCAGGCATTGTCGGAAGTGACAGGCTCCTCGGCAGCCTCAATATCCGCAGCTTCGATCAGCACCTCTGGTTCCAGGGATGCACTGTGCTGCGAATGAGCGTTCCGGTAGATTTCGCACAGAGACTGACCAACATCTGAGTCTACGTAACCACCATTGGCCCATTGTTTGAGATCTTGAGAGAACTGCGGGCCCTCGGATTTCCCAATGCTGATCAGCACTGGGAGGGATGGTTGTGGGAGCTTGGCCTGGAGGATGCGCTCGGTACACCCTGGTAGAATCGTGAAGAAAACTCCACGAAGATAGTGCAGGGCTGAGTTGTCGCCGGCTTTTGCCCGATCGATCGCGTCGGTGAGGTCATCACCCTCTGATTTGTAAACCTCATCGAGCACTTCGATGTCGGGTGCAGGAATTCGCAAACTAGAGAGCTTGGCAGATGCAGACTGGGCATCGAAACGCATAAAGAAGAACCCTTGGCTCAGTAAAATACCGTTCGTAGCCTTACGGATACTAGCAATAGGGTCTTTTCTTATCAATACGTGTTATATCCCATTTGGGAATAACTACGCAAAAGATACTACAGGATGTCTATATCCAGGGCTTTGTTTAGCTCGTCTTCAATGTCGACGGAGCAGCCATCCAGCTGGAAATCAGATTTCGCCAGTACGCCCAACGCCATCATGATCACTGGGGTTCCGAGATCAATACGCTTTGCTACGATCCTGATAGCAGCAAGATCGCGGAGGGAGGGCTTAGGGCGACCTGTGCGCCACGAGTTGAGCGTCTCATACGGCACATCGATTTTCTCGGCGGCCTCCTTCAGGTCTTCTGACCAAGTGGCTGCGATCAGTTCATCCAGAATGAAAATCGGGGATGAGGCGACGTCTGCCTTCGTGACCTCTTCGAAATAGGCCGCGGTCTCATGGCTCTGGCTGACAGCTTTCGAATTGAACACCGCTGACTGCTGAATCAGACAGTAGTCCGACCAGCGAAAAACGTCCGCCATCTGCAGAACTCGGAACCCCGAGCAATGAAGAAATGCAGCAATAAGGTCGATTCGTTTTCGATCCAGTACGTCATGGAGGGGGCGCGGTTTGGCTTTTGACTCATCCCCAAAACAACTGGCCAGCGTGTCTGCGGTGAAACCACAGGCCTTGCTAGCCTCTTGGAAGGGGAGCGATAGCAGTTCAGATCTATCGATTATGGCCTGATATAGGCGGAGCCCTGGGTTCACTACAAATCCTTCTCTCTTAACCGATCATCAGCACTGATTCAGACACACGTTGTCGGCAGCTATCCAACAAATCATGAGAGAGGCCAAGAGATTTTGCTATCTCTGGGTCCACCCAGTCTGCGAGTGATGATCTATCCAACCCCATAACCACGCCATAAGCATAGGTCGAGGATACTGATAGCAATTGGCCAAGGATATCGGGTAGGGGGGATCTATTGGAATACGTGAGCAACGCTTTTTGGATTGGGGTCGGGAATTTCCAGCGCTTCAGCAGCTCTGCTCCAACCTCAGCATTGTCAAATCCAAGCTGCGCCTGCTCGACAGGACGCCGGCCGACAAGATCGAATGCATCAACGGATTGAACTACAGTGCAGGCTTCATCGGGCATTACCAGGTGAATGAGTAGAGCGCCTATGCCTTGCATCAAACCCGTAGTGAAAGCGATATCCCGTTCTGCACCTATGCTCTCCGCCAGGGCAGATGCCATGAACGCAGTATGCAAACCCATTTTCCAGTAGGTCGGCATATCAATGCCTGGTGCGTCCGGCAGCGCCTTCAGTAGGCCAGTCGTGATAATGGTGGTACGGAAGTTGTGTATGCCAATTGTAGATATGGCATCTTCGAGACGGGAGACAGTTCCGCTGCGTCCGAAATAAGCAGAGTTGGCCGTGCGTAGTACTTTTGCGGCGAGAGCCTGGTCAAGGCTCACTGCTTTCACAATGCTGGACAACGGCACTGAGGGATCCCTAGACATCGCTAGTAGCTCCATAACCACCGAAGAGATCGTGGGTAAGGCTGCGGGATTCTTGAATATTTTTGCTAGGGCTTTCATAAAAAGTCTCAGTGAAATTTTGAGCCATCTATCCGTAGGTAGAAATTCAAATTGTAACGTCTTGAACAGGCACGGTCATTAATGATTCAAGAATTGGAAACCTGCGCCGATAGTGTCAAATGGCCAAAAAAAAGTAATTTCAGCAATCCGTAACGCGGAGATGTACGTCACCTGTATTGATTAAATTTTGATAGTATTTTTCGTTATTGGTTCGTGATTTCATCTTACACACGCATGTGACACATCCCCTGAGGCAAGGCAGTTAGGCGAAAAGCCTCAACAGCACACTCTTTCAGGAGACCCACATGATTTCGTACCCACAACATAATCAAGCGCAAACTCGTTCCCTGCTGATTTCCGGACTGTTCCCCAATGGGGAGCCGTTCGCGGAAGAGGTCCAAGCCGATTCTTCCTACGTAGCCCAGATCAAGGTGCTCGCCCAGTGTCGCTATAGCGATCTGGGTGGTGACCTGGATGTCACCGGGCTGACAGATGCTGCCACTGGGTCATCTGTACAGGACTCGCTACTGTCGGCCAAGCAGGACCTCCTCAGCGAAGTAGAGGCTGTCGAGTATGTGATTCACACCGTTCAAAATTCCCTCAATAATGGCCGCACGTTTTCAGCTGGTTCCACCAGCGAGTTGCGCGCTTACGTTGAGTTCTTCGACCTCATCCTATCCGAGGCCCCTCATGCGTTTGACGGGCTATGCTCCGGCGATCGGGTGGCAGATGATGAGGAAATCACCCTTGATTTCGAAGATTCCAGTTCCGCTGAGTTTGCGCTCGTGCCGGCAGATGCTTTGCTGACGCTGGCCACCTTGGCGCTGGGGGAGGGGAGGGCTGTTGCCGCTTATCAGGTACTGACGATGGCGAGCATCACCCGTGTTGCATTGAGCAAGGCCTGCATTCGGGCCTTGGTGTAAAAAAGACCTTCTGGATACCCTCCAGAAGGTCTTTTTTTTACCACTGCATTTTCAGTTGGTGTAGCTCACTGATGCGCGCATGCAACTGGTCCTGGAAGTGAGCTACCTGGCCTCTCAGAAGCACCCAAATGCTCGTAAAGCAGTCACCCTCTACCCAGCCTGCCCTTGCTGGATCAACGATGCAGCTGATGGTGCCGGTGAGGTCGGATGCAATGAAGCTCAACCAAGTCTCCCCCTCAATGAGTGCGCTCTTGGGTGGCTCTGAAATCAAGTAGACGCCCTCGAAGTTACGGCCGGCAAGCAGTGTTGCAATGTGGTGGTGGCGGCCGCTTTCTGCGTACTCATCAGCGTTGCAAATCATGGAATTTCCGTCGACTCAGTAGAAAAAGAACAGCACCTAGGGTATAGTAATTTTTATGCAAATTAGTTATAGATACTTGTTTGCTGAATTGTACACCAATGAGGATTACGCATGAGCAAGTTGGCTGAATTTCGTGCTGCAGAGAAAGCACTGCAAGAGCAACTTTCTGCTTTGGAAGCGCTGAAAAATGATTCAGGGCTGCAACGTGAGATTGAGTTCGAAGAAAAGCTCAAAAGCCTGATGGAAGAGTACGGCGCGAATTTGGGCAAGGTCATCGCCATACTTGACCCGGCTTCAAGTCTGCGCAAAATCAATGCACGGCCAGAAGCCGATCGTCAGCAACGTAAGCCACGTGAGGTCAAGGTCTATAAAAATCCCCACACCGGTGAGACTATCGAGACCAAAGGCGGCAATCACCGCCAGCTGAAAGAGTGGAAAACTCAGTATGGTGGTGACGTCGTCGAATCCTGGAAAAGCTAAGCCCCATTAGCTCTTCACAAAACCGGCTTCTGCAGCCGGTTTTTTTTCGTCCAAAAAAAACCCGCATAGATGCGGGTTCTTATTTAAGTGCGCTCTGCTTGAAGCCGCTGCTCTACAGCTTTTCTCATGCGCATTTCGTAGTCGATCCGCTGCTCATAACGAGCCAGGGCCGTTGCATCGGGTTTGGTCTCGTTGTTGCGCCACCGGTAGATCGTCATTTTGGTCACCCCAAGTATGGTGGCCATGTCTTCGTCTTTCTCGGTATCGATGGCGAGGCGAGTCATCCATTCAGCCAAGATGACGTTCATGTCCCGGTCGAAACGCAAAAGGCGTTCTCTCCGGTGCGGCTCCTCTGCCAGAAGACCCCGAGCCTTTTCCATTACCTCCGTGGGCACCGACGCAGTCCGGCCATAGATGTAGGAGGAGAGTCGAGGGAGACCGATGCCCAGGGCAAAGGCGTAGTCTTGATTGCGTAGGCCCAGGTCAGAGCCGATCTTCACCAGTTCTTGCTGATCAACCGAAAGCTCGGCCCGGCTTCCGCCGCGGGGACGCTTCACACCAGCATCAGCTGGCTTGGATCGCGATGAAGTGTCCGTATCGTTTTCTTGGTCGTCCGTAGGCTGAGGTTGTACAAGGCGTACCATTGGATCTTGATCCATGGCATAGATGCCGGAACTGGCCACTGTTTGTTCTCCGTTGATCACCCGTTTAAGTGCTGCGGCCATTTTAATGGTGGCAGCTTCTGTATCGATATCTCGATCGTGGTCTACTTCTACCTGGTCGGCTAGACCGACTTGCTCCAGTTCCTCACCCTTCTCTTGCATGTCCTCGATGGAGCGATGATTGATCATCAGCTTCTGGCGATCTCGCAGGACTTCTCGGCTGACGTTGTGCGCCACAGCGTACACAACCGCATAGACGGCATCCTGATCTTCAATCTTAGCCAGCATAGAGCCGAAGAAGACTTCCAGCGTCCTTTGCAGGACCTCTTCAAAGTCGCTGAGTTCGCACTTGTTTTGACGGAGCTTGACCCTGCAGATTTTGCGAACGCGCTCATCGCGATCCATCTCGAAGGCCAGACGGTTCACAAACTTGCGTGAGCGGTCCACATTCGAGATGTAAGTCCCGCACAGCTTTTCAAAGGTCGAGGGGGGGCCGGATGGCTCGGAGGGGGGGAGTGACTCGATGTCGGTGTCTTGCACAAGCCCTGAAGCAGTCTCTTGCTCCAGGGCATCAATCTTTTCTACTGCCATAAAGGGCTCGTTGATTTATCCAACCTACGCAGCCACGGTATCCACAGATCGGTCCAGTTGAGGGAGAGCGACACTCCTGAATTGCGCCAGCGAACTGGACACATCGAGGAGGACATTGATGCCGGCGGCCAAGATCTCAGTCTTGATCTCAGGGTAGGCACTCATCGCGTGCTCGATCCGCTCACCTACTTTTCGGATCTGGTCCGCTTGGCTTAGATCATCCACCCCGAACACTGTGCTGGGGTTCTGACCAGGTTCCACACCAAGGGCGTCCAGGCCGATTTCGATTGGGGAGTACTCGTGGATCATGAAGCATTACCTCTGGTAGCGACCGCATAAGGCCGCTTTTATTGATTATACGTACGTGACAGAGAACGTCAATCAAATCCATAACGCGTAAGTGGAAGACTGGTCCGTTTCAAATCGTTGTACTGTGCATTACGCAGGCATGTGATTGGTGATGCAGGGGCGAGTGATCAGATGCAGGTAGCCTGGATTGCCCGCTCGAAGCCGGACAATGCCGCGTGAACCTCAGTCATATCTGATGCAAATGTTGACGCGATAACGACGCCAGCCAGAAGAATTTCAGTCTTGGCTTCTGGGAAGTCTGTCATTGCTTTGAGCATGCACTTGGATGCGCATTTGTTAGAGCAGCTTTTATTGAATCGTGGGCAGTGCGGTTTGCCATCGGTTGAGAGGCAACCCAGCGACGAAAGACCGATTTCCGTAGCTCCCTGGTATGTGTCAAAGCTGAAAGACATGCTGTGTCCCTAATTCCTATCTAGTCCGTTGATTGGCGATGCGGGACAAATTATAGGGACGTGTTGTTATGAGGGTCAACAAATCGGCGCCAGAAAAGTTCCCTAAAAAGTGCGGTTTAATGCGTGCAAAATTTGGTCTGCACGATTTTTCGTATGCAAAAATGCAGCTCAGGCCTTGGGTGGGTGAAGTGTAATCTATTTGATGAATAAAAAAACCAGCGCCTTAAATAAGGCGCTGGTTTATGTGATGCAGTTAAAGAAAGACGTCTCCATCAGGAACAATGAGAATGTCTTCTAACGTGTCTACTATGCGGGTTTGATCTTCGAACAGGTCGCCCATGGATCCAATAGTAGGAGCTACATTTTCCGGGATCAGTTGCTTGACCCTTTTGGCTACGAGTGCACATTGCACGGGTTTTGGCCGCTGTTTACTGGTGGGTGGACTGATGCCGTTTCCTTGAGGAAGATTCTTGAGATGTGCATCGTTTCTTCTTTTAGGTGGGTGCGGAATGTCGCTAAGGTCATACGCCTTCGGCGTATCCCGCTTGCCTTTAGTCTGTCCTGTACGTTCGTGGTCGTATGTCCGTTTTGGTTTAAATGAAGCATTGTCACTTTTGGTATGAATAACCGGCCAATATGTGAAGCTTCCTGTTTTCCACCAAGCAATCACTGGTACACATATAACAAACGTCAATGTGAATAGCGCTAGCTTATGCGATGCACCCGTAGCCGCCACCAACGCGGTGTAGATACAAACTACTACAAGCCACGCGGATACATGCCTATTGATACGTTTCATTTGGTCTCCCAGGTTCGCTTTATGAGAGGGGATGCCGCACACGCCTGTGCAAAACAGGCAAAAAAAACCCCCGTTTCCGGGGGGTGTAGCGTTAGAAGATGAACTCCTTCCTCAAGGTTTGTACCGCTGGTTTAGGTGCTGGCTGTCCAGTTTGCACGGTGGGGGATACCGATTGAGGCAAAGTCGCCGCCGGCAAGTTAGGCATCGTCAGGGGTGCATTGAGCTGATCACGAACAGTCACATGTTCTACAGAGGGTTTCCTGTAGACATCGATTTGGCTTTCAGTCAGGTCTACGCCGTGTGCTTTGAGCAAGGCGCGCCAGTCGACAGATCCTTTACGTGTGGAAAGGTGAACAGAGACACCTTCACTTTCATGTCGCTTGCGGCCTGGCGGCATCTGAGAGAGCAGCACAGCTCGGGCTGCTTCCTCTCGCGCTGTGGCTTCCTGAAATTGCCGGTTTGACAGCCGCCAGGCGGCCGCTGCGGCTTCCCATTCATCTGTACTCCATTTGCCTGTTTGGAGCCGGTGCCAGAAGTCGAGCTCGCCTTTAAGTATTTGATCGATCCGCTTCTGGTTACGCGGGACTTTGAGCAGCACGCCTTTAGACCCATCGAATGAGTAGTAGTGGGCGAAGCTGGCTTCAGCAACAAAGATCTGGTGCTGAACCTGGTCCACATACTCCGGTGGGACGATTCCTTTGAGAGCAAGCCCATGAGCTGTATCCCCTGGACATTTGATCTCGACCGGTATCCCCAGAAAGGATCCGGTACGTAGCAACCGTTACATCGTTGTGCTATTTGCATAATAGACCTTTTTGAGGGGGTGGGGAGCAGCGCCTCATCACGAGGCTAATGCACGGAGGGATGCAGATGGAGCTTGTATGGAGTACTGAGGATTTCTTGATCGCAGGGCGTCCTTACCCCGGGTTTCCCATTCTGCTTTGGGACTCAATGGCCAGTTGCACCGAGGCCAATCAGTTCCTTCGTCACTACCTGCTTCGCGGGAGCATAGGTTCGCGAAACTCTTGGCCCAATACCGGGCGAGCAATATTCGACTTTTTCAGTTTTTTGCAGGTGCATGAACTTGATTGGCGAGAAGTAGATCGCGGTGAGGCTAAGAGCCTTGTAGCTGCTTATCGAGATTATTGCTTGCACACATGCGGATTAGCGAAGACCACTACACGGCAACGCCTGACGTATATTTGCAGTTTCTACGAGTTCGCGCTTAAAAATGGCTGGGTAGAGCGCCTGCCATTTCATTATGAGGAGCGGTTTGTACAGCGCACTACGAGCTTCCTTCAGCATATTTCCGCCAAGGGCGGCAAGTCGCTAGTAAAAGATGTAATGCCCCGCCACCACAAGAATCTTCCGAAATTTTTAGGCATGAGCGAAATCAGGTCTCTTCTTTCTGCATCGGAAAATCAGCATCACCGAGTCATGATTAGGTTAGCACTACACACGGGCCTCCGCCGCAACGAACTTGCAACGTTCCCATTGACTTATATTTTCGATCCTGACAAGGCTAACCGAACCGAGCGAAATCTTCGTATTCGACTCGATCCTTACGACGGCAGCGGCATGGAAACCAAGGGTAACAAGGCGAGACATATACATTTCAGTCGGAAATTCATGAAAGAACTTCACCACTATGCCTCCAAAATTCGCGGAGAGCGAGCATCACTGAAAAACAACCAAAAGACATTACTTCTCAACCAGTTGGGGGAACCTTTTGGAAGCGACGGAAAAAGCTTAAATCGGATCATTGCCGATACTGGAAGGAAGGCCGGAATCAAAGTCAATACACATATGCTCCGACATACTTACGCAACTCACACCCTCGTGAATCTTCGGCGCAACCCTCAAAATGGAATTGATCCGCTAGTATTCCTTCAACGTCAACTTGGCCACAGTTCAGTTCAAACCACAATGGTTTACCTGCACCTTGTCAATGAAATGGTAGATGAGGCGATATTGGCATATGATGATGAGTTAAGCGAAATGACGGAAGACAATTAATGGGCAGGCGCAAAACATTCATTAGGACTGAACTGAGCACTCCAGAAGATGAGCGCGCTCTCGCCACAGAAAGAAAAACAATAATACCATCGGAATCTATCCCACCGAAAAATACCATAGTCAATTTCAAGCGTAACGCACTCGGCAGTCGAAGCTTTGATTTCACATCATGGTATGGCATCAAAATAGATACTATCACCTATGCGTGTCAACGCCAAATTGAGCGCTTTCTGGCGGGTCAAGACAACATCATATCGACCTCAACCATCAGTGCATACTGCCAGACTGGACTACGCAGCTTCCTAGATTATTGTTCCCTCAGGGCAAAGGCCATTAGACGAAAGCTAACACTCTCAGATATAGATAGAAATCTTATTGATGGTTACCTGCACTATCTAAAAAAACTACCTATTACAACCACATCCCAAAAAGCATATTACGCCAAAGCGAAGGCAGTACTCAGAGCACTTGGACTGCGTAAGGTATTCCCCCTCATCAGCACCGGCGACAATGCTACCTTTCCGAAAAATTCATTCCCCAACAACTCCCGAAAACACCAGAGCGCAACTGCATTATCAAAGCGAGAACGAAAGGATTTCACAAAAGCGCTACAAGAAGCCATTGGACCAATTTGGATGGTGGATGCCATTATTACAGCGAACCTTTTATCATTCGCACTACTAGCAATAGCACTCCATACTGGACGCAATACTACCCCCTTGCTGGAAATGGACCGCAACTGCTTGCACCCACATCCGAAAGAGAACACCGCATTCTTAGTTTTATGGAAGCGACGCGGCCATACCCACAGCAGAGTGGCTCTTAGGGTGAAAGCGAACACAAAACTTCGGCTTGAATCCATGTTCAGCGTGAAAAATAGCGTAGAAAATCTTATTCGTCGAGTTATGGCCCTGACAGAGCCACTAGATTCAGAGGCTCCGGATGAGTATAAGGGGCGTGTGTGGTTATATCGCAGTCGCGCCAACGCTTCAACCGGACAAGTCACAGCACTAACAAGTATGGCATTACACAAATCGATAGACCAACTTGTTAAAAACTACTCTCTTAAGGATAGTAACGGAAAACCACTGCGCATCAACATTTCGCGACTGCGGAAAACTTTCGCAAACCGCATCTTCGAACTGTCAAACGGAGATCTCTTAATCACAGCAGCTGCCCTCGGCAACACCCCACGCGTAACCGACCAAAACTATCTGGCGCCTGGAGAAGATAGTCAGCGAAACTGGCAATTCATGGGAGGTATATTAGTAAATGAATTACTGACCGCCACCATCGGTGCAACTTATAAGGAAACCCCTACCGGCCGCTGCGCTGACCCAGTCAATGGCCAATATGCCCCAAAGCGAGAAGGTGCGACTTGCATGAACTTCACGAGTTGCTTGCGCTGCAAACATTACGCAGTGACTTCTCAGGATCTATATAAATTATTCAGGGCGGCGGCAAAAACTGAGTGCAACACCTGACCTTTCCGGTACGGTGCTGCCCCTATGTCTTATACCGAACTCAGCGTTGAAGAGCGCGCCACCATTCAAATCGGTCGTACCCAAGGCTTCAGCCTGCGCAGGATTGCCTGCTTGATCAACCGATCCCCTTCGACCATCAGCCGTGAGCTGCGCCGTAACCGAGGTGCTTGCGGTGGCTACTCGGCCCGCCTGGCCCAGCAGCAAATGCAGGCCCGCCGCCAGGTTTGTCGACCGATGCGAAAACTGTTGCCGGGTAGCGAGCGCTTCGAACTGGTGACCCATATGCTGCGTGAGCGTTTGTCTCCCGAGCAGATTGCCGGCAAGCTGCGCAGCATGAACATACCCAACCTGCGAGATGCCTACGTCTGTCGCGAGACGATCTACAACGCGATCTATGCCCTGCCAGTGGGTGAGCTGCGTAAGGAGCTGATCATCTGTCTGCGCCAAGGCAAGACGACGCGCCGGCCGCGCTCTGGTGGCGTGGATCGGCGCGGCCAGATCCCCGAGATGGTCAGTATTCATGTGCGCCCGCCGGAGATTGAAGACAGGCTGATGCCGGGGCATTGGGAAGGCGACCTCATCAAGGGTAAGGCCAACGCCTCGTCCGTCGGTACGCTGGTGGAACGCACCAGTGGCTACCTGATGTTGGTGAAGATGAACGACGCGACGGCGACTTCGGCGCTGGAAGGCTTCAGCGCCGCGCTCAATAGCATGCCGCTGGAGATGCGCAAGAGCATGACTTACGACCAGGGCCGGGAGATGGCGCGACACGCCGAGATCACCCAAAGAACCGGCGTGGCGATCTACTTCTGCGACCCGCACAGCCCCTGGCAGCGCGGCAGCAACGAAAACATCAACGGCCTGATTCGCCAGTACTTGCCCAAGGGCACAGACCTGTCGGTACATAGCCAGGAGGAGCTGGACGCCATTGCGCTGCAACTGAACATGCGACCGCGCAAGCGCTTCGACTTCAAATGCCCCATCGAGGTGATGGGAGAGGTCATGCAAAATGCCATGGCAATGCGGCATGATGCTCCGGTTTCAATTCAATAACCGTGTTGCACTCAGCTCCTGCAACCGCCCAGCTTCTACTTTCGGGTTCTAGCAGAACGCTCACGAATGGACAAACGCCGCTGGACCCGAGATTACAGTCATATTCCTCGCTTGATTGACGACTATATCGTTGCTGAAGGATTGCGCCGTAAAATCTTTAAAGCCTCGATGGTTGATGCCACACGTGAGCGCGCTAGGTCTCAACCGCACCCGTTCTGGTCAGTAGACCTTATTGGAAGCCTGGAGATTTTCTCATGAGCCACTCCACCCTGGATGTGATCGAAGTTCAATCCTTCCCCGGCCAGCCTATCGATACACTTGGGCTACTTGAATCGGAACGCGATAGTCTAATCATAGCCGCAACCAAAATAAATGGACAGTGGACCACAATTAGCCGGTACGGAGATAACATCTGGCATCTACGTGACCAGCCAAGCAATGTCCCTGACAGCAGGAGGAAAATAAACTTTGACAACGTGCCATTAGCTTTCCGCGCAGTAATGAAAGCGATGATGTACCGGCACATAATGCGGGGTCGTATCGGTTCAGCGCGACCCAAGGGCGGCACAACACGGGTCGCCTTTGAGCACTCACTCCCATTCTTTCGATACTTGGAAAAACTTAAGATCTCCAAGCTATCCGAAATATCACCTATAATCACCCAAAACTATGCCACCACTTACAAAGATCGCAATGCAAATTCGGGATTCTTCACATCGGTTGAAGTCATCTACGAACTAAGCCAGTTTACTGACCAACCAATGCCACAGCATCCATGGCCCGACACCTCCGCATTCATACTATCAGGCAGCGGAGGAAAATCTCGCGGAGGCGCAACTCCGCTCATCCCAGATGATGTATTTTGCACACTCTTCTCGCATGCGTATCAGCAATTAGAAAACAGCAAACTAATACTTGATCTCCGTGACGAACTTGATGTCTTGGCAGTAGAGTGGAAGGGTAGTACTCACGGAGGTCTCAATCTTGCTAAGACACGGTACCTGAAGGCTAAAGGTTGGAGCGGCGGAATAATGAGGCTGTCGAAATCGCTAAACAGTCTACGCACCGCCTGTTACATTGTGCTTGCAAGCACTTCAGGCTGTCGAAATCATGAGTTATGTAATTTGCAGATAGGTGCGCATCACTGCACCGAGGACGATGAAGGTACGATATATCATTGGATGCGCTCCAAATCCGAGAAAACTGATGCAGGGATAATTAAATGGATGATCCCAGAAGTAGGCGTACTTGCCCTGCGCGCCATGGAACGCTGGTCCACGCCTTACCGCGCATTGATTGCCGAGGAAATTATTCGGCTATATCGTATCAACCCACACCACGCGCAAATCGCTGAGGCAGAGAAGCACCGAAACTCGCTATTTCTGAGCATCGACAGGACTGGAAAATTGAGAGTTCGCACACTTACCCTCGCAGGTTGGCAAAAAAACCTACAAGCATTCGCCAAAAATTGCGGACTTAGCTGGAACCTTACCAGCCATCAATTTCGTCGTAAGTTCGCAAACTACGTCGCGCACAGCAAATTTGGCGACTTACGCTATCTCAAGGAGCATTTTGCTCATTGGTCCTTAGATATGTCCTTGGGTTATGCGATGGATGATACCTGGGGACAGCATCTGGATCTTGACCTTTATGACGAAATTCAAGACGAACTGGTAGATATAAAAATCACCACTGTAAGTGGCTGGATAGAGGGTGAGAGCCTGGCAGGAGGATACGGATTGGCTATTAAAAAATGGAAGAGGGAACCACATAATTTACTGATATTTAAAGACCATGCTGCGATGATCAAATCCATCGCTGAAAGCACTTGCATCCGCAGCAATGGACATGCATGGTGCACTGCAGATAGTGATGCCTGCATCGGCAACACCATTGAGCGCACTCGCTGTAGTGGTTGTGATCATTCGGTCATCGGACCGTCTCATGCGCCGATGTACCAGCGTCTTTATAATGATCTCAAAGATTTGAGAAACTGCACTGACATTGGCGAGTCTGGTCGCCGACGTGTAGAGCGCGACCTTAGCCGCAGCCAAGAAGTATTAACCCAACTCGGAATGCCACAGGATCTGATTTCGTGAAGCCTAAGACGAAGGCTGTTAACAATTACAAGCCGGCTGCGGATCGTGAAAAGGATCTGAAGCTAGCCCTCAGTCGTATCCAAAAGGGTCGCGCCCACACTGGCGAGACCAAGCTCAGTATCGCGGCAGTAGCTCGCGAGGCGGGCGTCTCAACAGCGTTAATTCACAACCAGTACCCCAAAATTGCGGAGGCGATCCGCGATGCTCAAGGGCGCTCAAGCCGTGCTACACGTGATTCAAAACATCAAGAGTTGACTGCCGAACGTAATAAAGGCGCTGCATATCGCTCAGAAATAGCGGAGCTTCGGGCAAAAATAGCACGACTAGCATCACTCAATGAGGTGTTGCTGGAAGAGAACCTTGTGCTCAAAGCTAAGCTAAAGGACATGAAGGTCATCGAAATTGGGAGATGAGCTCAACCCACATTTTTGAGCACTGTCAATTTCAAGGTGACGGCAGACGCCCACCTTACCAACCGCTGCCGGACCTCAGAAGGCCCATCTGGTGAGCAGCCCTACACGGAGAATCGTGTGTCCCGCGTCGCTGAACCCCGTCTACTCGAACCACAGCTTGCTGAACGAGTACAGCTTTGCGCTGCGCCAGGACATCGAGATACTCGATCCAAAACCACTCGCGATGGTTGTCAGCGCGACGACCAGCTCATAATTCCATCAGGACGATCCTGCTTTAAGAGGCACCCACGAGGCCCCTTTAGGGCAGCGGTGTAAACCTGTTTTTTTCACTGTAAACCACTGTGGTTTACAGTGAAAAAAACTAGTTTACAAGGCCCTACTGGCGGGGCTTTCCGGCGATTCGACTCCTACCAGAGCACTCAAATTCACACCACTTTCTCCTCCCCTAGCTGATTGGTGCTGAGACAGAGCCGGTCATCGCTGTTACGCCGCGTCTTCTCCAACCCCAGCTCAGCGCCTAGCTAGGAATTACTCTGGCACCTGACTACGTCATCAGCAGGTCTAGGCGTTGTAAAGTCCCAGCCCAGGTATTCTTCCATCTGTCGAAATGCCTCTTGCATGCTAGCATTCCAGTGGGGCATGATAAATCCATAACTACAAACAAGCGGTGCCCATCATGGTCAGCATTGCGTGCAAAGACTCATCGCCCTTCTTGTCACGCCGGCATGTGACGAGATCCTCCAATGGCTGCCATCGAGGCAACCTTCTCCGACTCGTTTTCCCAGACAGATAAACCCTTTCGCTATCGCGAGCTGGAGGGGTTCCCTGCTGTTCAGTGCCCACGGCCTCTGGCCCAATGAAAATAAGGAAAATAGAAATGAGCATGATGAAAGCTGCCCGCCTTCATAAGGTTGGTCCGACCTTCCAACTCGACTCGATCGAGGTCCCTAGACCCCGTGCACATGACGTGGTGGTAGAGGTGAAGGCTTGCAACTTGGTACCTAACCTTCGCAATGTCATCGAGAGCTACTCCACTTGGTTCCCCTACCTCCCGCTTCCGAAGCTGCCGGCGGTTTACGGTTTGGATGCTGCCGGCATCGTCAAAGAAGTGGGAGAAGGCGTGCACGGCATCAAAGTCGGAGACCGCGTGTACGTGAACCCCGGCCGTAGCTGCGGCTCCTGTCATGCCTGCCTGCGTGGTCAGCACATCAATTGCACCGCATTCACCTTCCAGGGCTACTTCGGGTTTGGCCCAGGCTCGCAAGAAATCTTCGAAGACTACCCCTACGGCGGATTGTGCCAATACATGACCGCGCCAGCGTCGGGCTTGGTCAAGCTCCCTGAAGCGATATCCTTCGAGCAAGGATGTCGCTTTGGCTATCTCGGCACAGCCTATTCGGCCCTTCGAAAAGCAGGCGTGTGTTCAGGTCAGTCTGTGCTGATCAGTGGCGCCACCGGAACGCTAGGACTTGGGGCCGTCCTGCTTGCCCTGGCCATGGGTGCTACAAAAATCTTCGCGATGGCCCGAAACCGCCAGTTGCTGGAGCGCGTACGCGCTCTCGCCCCAGATCGCATTTTCACGATTTCCGTCGGCGATGAGCCACTGGGTGATTGGGTTCGGAAGCACACCGATGAGCTCGGTGCTGACGTCTTCATCGATGCGGTTGGCCCGGGCGCTCCTCATGAACTTACCGTTGAGGCGATTGGTGCGCTTCGCCGCGGCGGCCGCATGGTGGATATCGGCGGTATGTCTGAAGATCTACCGGTCCCCATGTTCAAACTCATGTGCTTTCAGATCAGCGTGATCGGCTCCCTCTGGTTCACTGTGGCAGAAGGTCAGGACATGGCCGAAATGGCTGCCGCTGGCACCTTGGACCTATCGGTATTCGACCAGGAAGTATTCGCCATCGAACAGGTCAACGAGGCAATGGATGCAATAGCAGACCGCAAAGGCGGTTTCACCAACGTTGTAATCAATCCCAGCCTGGCCTGAACAGCAGTGCCGCTCGATCGAGCGGAGCTCAATCGGAGACCGAACATGAAAGTGAGACGAGTGGTTGCAGGTACGCAGAATGGTAAAGCTGTGTTCCTATCCGACGGTTTAGCGCCTCAGACCTATGAATACAAAAAGGTTCCGGGATTCGCTACTTCTTTAATTTGGCACACGGTGGCGTCTCCGACCGTTCCTGAAGCATTTGACGACCCAGTTCAAGCCACCTCTTCCCTGCTGCCTCAGCCTGGAGAAACAAAGTGTCTGGCGGTGAGTTTCCCGCCTGACTCAATCTTCCAGTCCTCGGATTTCAATCCCGAGGAGGCTCATGCTGAGCAGCAACGCCACCTACTCGGACTGTATGAATGCTTCGATCCTGAGCGACCAGGTATGCACGCTTCTCCCACAATCGACTACGGCATTGTGGTCAAAGGCCCTCTCGTTCTCGAACTGGACGACGGCCAGATAAGGGAGCTTGCGAGCGGAGACGTCGTGGTGCAGCAAGGCAATATCCATGCTTGGAGAAACCCTGGCACCGAACCTGCGATGGTTACGTTCGTTCTTATTGGGGCCCATGCCAAGCTGTAAAACTACATAGGATAATAACAATGAAAAGTTATGTAACACGCGCTGGCGTTGCCAGCGCGCTTGGATGCTCTTTGCTCGTTTCTTCGCTCTGTTACGGAACTGAAAATGGAGATACCGTTTGGCCGCTAGGTGTACAGACCGTTCTTCCGGCGATCTTGCCTCCCCCAGGTGAAACCTCTTTGTACAGCTATACCGCCTACTACAAGGCGGACAGCTTCAAAGATAATAGCGGCAAATCCTCTGTACCCGGATTCAGCTTGGAAAACTTTGTTCAAGCCATTCGAGTAGTGCATACATGGGACGTGAAATTCGATAGCGGCGTTACACTCAGCAGTGGAATTATCGGTTCAGCGAACAAGATCAAGGTTGAGGCATTCGGAAATAGTGATACAGACTCCGGCTTCAGGCAGCTGTACCTTACCCCTCTGTATGTCGGCTACTCGCCTTCCGAAAAATTGCACTTGCTAACGGGATTCAGTGCCTTTGTCCCGTTGGGACACTATGACGGTAATAAGTTAGCGAATAGCCCGCCAGGCTATGCGAGCTATACCCAGGAATTTGACCTAACCTGGTTCCCCCACCCTAACTGGGAGGTCTCAATTGCACCGACCTTCACCATCAATGCGAAGAACGACGAGACCGACTATCGATCGGGCAACGTGTTCAACGTCGACTACCTGCTTGGCTACAGGCTGCAGTCCAATCCCAAGGTTCAGCTGGGTTTGGTGGGATATTACACCAAGCAGGTCACCGATGATCGCTACGACCATGGTGACCTCGATGATGGGAACCGGCTGAGTAAATTCGCCGTTGGCCCCCAAATCTTCTATGCGTTTGATCAGAAGTCAGGGGTCGTGCTCAAGTGGATGCGTGAGACCGCGGCCAAGAACGGCCCCAAAGGCGACTCTGTATGGCTTGAGTTCGCGTTCCCGCTATGAGGCTAGCTTCTCAGCCTCAGGCATTTTAGATACGACATCCTTCGCCACACTGTGAATATGGCTCGCAGCCGCATTGGCTGCAGCCTTTTTGTTCCTGGTTTTCAGCGCTGCAAGAATCTCATCATGCTCATCAGTAGCAGCTCCCAAGTGCACTTGGAAGCCGCAGGTTTGTACGATGAAAAAGTCGGATAGCTCAAAATTTGCTACTTGGCGTGACGAGAGTATTGGCGATTTCGCCATTGAGTGCAGCACGCGATGGAATTCAACGTTCAAATTGCGATAACTGTCGGCAGCATCGCTGTGAGCTGGATTGATGCTTCTAATTTTGTCGTTGATCTCGGACATCCGCAGCACATCATCAGGGGAGCCACGCTCAGCAGCAAGCCCGGCGATAAGCGCTTCGTTGTTCGCAAACATTTGATAGAAATCATCAACTTCCAAACGTGTAGGGTGCACAACCTCACATCCAACCTGGGCCGTGATCACTACAAAGCCCCTTTCCTGCAGGCTGTTCAGTGCGGTCATGATTGGCTGACGACTGACACCGGTCTCTTCGCCAATTTCTTTTACGAGGATCTTTTCGCCGAACGCATACCTACGATTCAGCAGCCGCTCCAAAATGTGCTGGTAAATAGCGGTCTTCTTGTTTGCCACTTGCATCGATGTGGTTTTCCTAGGGCTGAGTGCGCGGTTCAACATTTCGCTAACTGGCTTGCATACTAGCATTTCGGATAGTAAACCAGATTTTTGCAACCATCGCTTCGTCATCCGTCGCAACCCAGTTCCCATGGTGAGGATCCATTTCGACGATGAGCGGGCATCGTCAAGCTTGCATGCTAGCATTCTAGCGTGCATGATGATCAGGCAGACAAAAACAAATCTACCTGCATGGCGCTGCCCCTCTGCCGTAAGGCATTGAGGAAAGCGCTCATGCCGTCCCAGTGCGAGGCGGCCGGCACTGGGGCACGACGTAAAGGTTTCGTATCGATGAACGCTTACCTGCATTGCCTATCGCACACACCCCTCATTGGGCATTTCGATCCGCCCAAAAACGTGCTCGATGAAGTGGATGAGGTGGTCCGCGCTGCCCGTGCACGCATCGCCGCTTTCGATCCTGAGCTCGTGGTGCTTTTCGCTCCAGACCATTACAACGGATTCTTCTACGATGTCATGCCCCCTTTCTGCCTGGGCATGGCCGCTGAAGCCATCGGCGATTTCGGCTCGCTCGCCGGCACCCTTTCTGTCCCCAAATCCATCGCGGAAGCTTGCGCTGAATCTCTGCTGAGCAATGGCATCGACATGCCAGTTTCGTATCGCATGCAGGTCGACCACGGCTTCGCTCAACCGCTCGAATTCCTTCTTGGCGGTTTGGACAAATATCCGGTCTTGCCGATCTTCGTGAACTGCGTGGCCCCGCCTCTACCTTCCTTCGAGCGGGTCAGATTGATGGGTGAAGCGGTTGGTAGATTCACCCGCACTCTGAACAAGCGGGTGCTGTTCCTGGGATCCGGAGGCCTTTCACACCAACCGCCAGTTCCAGAGCTAGCCAAAGTCGATGACCGGATGGCTGATCGGCTCATGGGCAGTGGACGCAATCTGCCAGAAGACGAGCGCACCGCCCGCACTCAACGAGTGGTCATCGCAGCTGAGCGGTTTGTCGAAGACCAGAACACCCTGCATCCGCTGAATCCCGAGTGGGATCAGTACTTCCTGGACGTTGTTGAGCAGGACCTTTTGAGCGACCTGGATCACCTCCCCAACGCACATCTATCCGAATTGGCCGGTAAATCCACGCATGAGGTCAAGGCCTGGGTCGCAGCCTTCTCAGCGCTCGCTGCCCACGGCGCATACACCGCGACAGATCGCTATTACCGAGAGATCCCAGAGTGGATCGCAGGCTTCGGCTCAATCAGTGCGCACTCTCAGCGCTAACACACCTTCACGGAGATTCAATCGTGACTGCAATTACTGAAAAAGGCACCAGCAAATTCGTTCGCATCCAAGACGGCGAGCTGGATCTGAATATTCATTACAACGACTGCGGTGAAGGCAAAGAAACGGTTGTCATGCTGCACGGTTCTGGCCCTGGTGCGAGCGGCTGGGCCAACTTCAATCGCAACATCGAGCCGCTTGTAGAGGCTGGCTTCCGGGTCATCCTCATGGACTGCCCTGGCTGGAGTAAAAGTGATTCGATCGTCAGCACCGGCTCTCGCTCCGATCTCAATGCCCGCGTTCTGAAAGGATTGGTCGATAAGCTTGACCTAGACAAGGTGCACTTGCTCGGCAATTCCATGGGTGGCCATACAGCCGTAGCTTTCACGCTGACCTGGCCTGAGCGCGTAGGCAAACTCGTGCTTATGGGCGGTGGCACCGGTGGGGTCAGCCCATTCGTATCAATGCCGACTGAAGGCATCAAATTGCTCAACGGTCTGTACCGCGAGCCAACGATCGAAAACCTCAAGAAGATGATGAACATCTTCGTCTACGACACCAGCGACCTCACCGAGGAACTGTTCCAAGCGCGCCTGGACAACATGTTGGCTCGAAAAGACCACCTCGAAAACTTCACCGCGAGCCTCGCTGCGAACCTCAAGCAGTTCCCTGACTTCAGCCATCGCCTCGGCGAGATTCAGGCCGAGACCCTCGTAGTTTGGGGTCGCAATGACCGCTTTGTGCCGATGGACACCGGTCTGCGCCTGGTTGCCGGCATTCCCAACTCACAACTGCATGTCTTCAACAAATGCGGCCACTGGGCCCAATGGGAACACGCGGACACGTTCAACCGCATGGTTCTCGACTTCCTCACCCACTGATCGAGGTCACGATGAACATCACACAAGAGACCCTTGAGCGCTTGGCGGCAGATCTGCGCAGAGCTGAAGGAAAGGGCGAGCCAGTTGGACCACTGCGTGACGTCATCGGCGCCACAAACGTGGAAAGTGCCTATGCGATTCAACGCTTGAACCAAGCCTACGCCATCGCCAATGGACAACGCCTGGTTGGCCGCAAGATCGGTATGACCAATCCCAAAGTCCAGGCCCAGTTGGGCGTAGACCAGCCGGACTTCGGATGCCTGTTCGCTGACATGGCTTACGGCGACAACGAAGTGGTTCCGTTCGAACGTGTTCTGCAGCCCAAAATCGAGGCAGAAATTGCACTGGTTCTGGAACGCGACCTCCCTAGCGCTTCCACAACCTTCGCAGATGTCATCGCTGCTACCGGCTGGGTACTCCCGGCGCTTGAAATTGTCGGCAGCCGCATTGAGGGCTGGAACATCAAGTTCGCCGACACCGTAGCAGACAACGCATCAAGCGGATGCTTTGTGCTCGGTGGTCCTGCACAGCGCATCGACGGGCTTGACCTGCGGGGTGCAACGATGCGCCTCTCGAAAAACGGTGAACTTGTCAGCTCCGGAAGTGGCGCTGAATGCCTGGGTAACCCGCTGAACGCGGCCGTTTGGCTCGCCCGCACAATGGCTGAGTTTGGTGAGCCACTGAAAGCAGGTGACATCATCCTCACCGGTGCATTAGGGCCGATGGTTGGCGTAAGCCCAGGTGATCATTTTGAAGCCGAGATCGATGGCCTTGGCCGAGTCGGCGTGTCGTTCAGTGTCGAGTGATGGAGATCTAAAATGACAACAAAACGCAAAGTCGCCATCGTCGGCTCCGGAAACATCGGCACCGACTTAATGATCAAGATTCTGCGCAATTCCAAGCACCTGGAAATGGCCGTGATGGTTGGTATCGACCCTGCATCTGATGGCCTGGCCCGCGCAGGCCGAATGGGCGTGGCTATCACTCACGAAGGGGTCGCCGGCCTGATCAAAATGCCAGAGTTTGCTGACATCGATTTCGTCTTTGATGCAACCAGCGCCGGTGCTCACGTCAAAAACGACGCCATGCTGCGTGAGTGCAAACCGGGCATCCGTGTGATCGACCTTACTCCGGCAGCTATCGGCCCATACTGTGTGCCGGTGGTGAACCTCGAAGAACACGTCAACGCGCAGAACCTGAACATGGTCACGTGCGGCGGGCAAGCAACTATTCCGATGGTCGCTGCAGTATCGCGTGTTGCCAAAGTGCATTACGCAGAGATCGTCGCATCAATTGCCTCCAAATCGGCAGGCCCTGGCACCCGTGCGAACATCGACGAGTTCACTGAAACCACCTCGAAAGCCATCGAAGTAATTGGCGGCGCAGCCAAAGGTAAAGCCATCATCATCATGAACCCGGCTGAGCCTCCTCTGATGATGCGCGACACCGTCTACGTGTTGTCTGAAGCAGCGGACCAAGATCAGGTTGAGGCCTCCATTGAAGAAATGGTTGCCGCAGTGAATGCGTATGTCCCCGGCTACCGCCTCAAGCAGAAAGTGCAGTTTGAAGTCATCCCTGAATCTGCCCCACTGAACATTCCCGGCCAAGGAAAATTCAGTGGCCTGAAGACCTCTGTGTTCCTGGAGGTCGAGGGTGCTGCCCATTACTTGCCATCGTACGCAGGCAATCTCGACATCATGACTTCTGCTGCGTTGGCTACCGCCGAGCGCATGGTGCAGTCGATGAGCCAAGCCTGAGGAGCGCAGATATGAACGGTAAAAAGCTCTACATTTCGGACGTGACCCTGCGTGATGGTATGCACGCTATTCGTCACCAGTACTCGCTGGATCAGGTCCAAGCAATCGCTCGAGCACTGGATGCCGCCAAGGTCGATTCGATCGAGGTCGCTCATGGTGACGGCCTTCAAGGCTCCAGCTTCAACTACGGCTTTGGCGCACACACCGATATCGAGTGGATCGAAGCTGCCGCCGACGCAGTGAAGCACGCCAAGATTGCAACGTTGCTGCTCCCAGGCATCGGTACTTTGCACGACCTCAAAGCTGCCTATAGCGCGGGCGCTCGCGTTGTCCGTGTCGCCACCCATTGCACCGAGGCCGATGTCTCCAAGCAACACATCGAGTACGCCCGTGAGCTTGGTATGGACACGGTAGGCTTCCTGATGATGAGCCACATGCAGACCCCCGAAGGGCTCGCGCAGCAGGCAAAACTGATGGAAAGCTACGGTGCCACCTGCATTTACGTCGTCGACTCCGGCGGCGCGATGAATATGGATGATATCCGAGCGCGCTTCCGCGCAGTGAAAGCGGTGCTCGATCCGGCCACTCACACCGGTATCCACGCGCACCACAACCTGAGCCTAGGCGTAGCCAACTCGATCGTCGCCGTCGAGGAAGGCTGTGACCGCATCGACGCGAGTCTTTCGGGGATGGGCGCCGGTGCTGGTAATGCACCACTGGAAGTTTTCATTGCAGCCGCAGACAAGCTGGGCTGGAACCACGGCACTGACCTGTACGCCCTGATGGATGCAGCAGATGACCTGGTTCGCCCACTCCAGGACCGCCCGGTACGTGTTGACCGAGAGACTCTCGCGCTCGGTTACGCCGGTGTGTATTCGAGCTTCCTTCGCCATGCAGAAGTTGCAGCTGCTCGCTACGGCATCAAAGCAGTAGACATCTTGGTCGGGCTGGGCAAACGCCGCATGGTTGGCGGCCAGGAAGACATGATCGTCGACGTCGCATTGGATCTGCTGAAGCGCTGAGGTTCGCAGACAGCTCCACGCAAGCTGTCTGCAGCAATCCCCTCCCGTAAGGGAGGGGGTCTATGACACAACAATAAGAGAGATCACCAGATGAATGCCTCGCAGACTCCCGACTCGCAGCACCTCCGAACACGCAGTGATCAGCCCACCTACTCACTCTTTCTTGAGTGATTACTGAGCTGATGTAGTTCCACATCACTGGCGTTACTAAAACCACAATCATGTGATTTCTGAAGACCTTTCAAAGGGCTTCGGAGGGGGTCGTTATGACTGATAAAACCGATAAGACCAAACTTTTCATCACCATCGCGCTTTGCTTCCTCGTTGCACTGATGGAAGGCCTGGATCTCCAAGCACCAGGAATTGCGGCCCACGGCATGTCTGCCGAGTACAGCTTGGATAAGCTGGAAATGGGCTGGGTTTTCAGTGTTGGCGTCCTGGGTATGCTTCCAGGCGCTTTCGTTGGCGGCCGTCTGGCTGATCGCTATGGCCGGAAAAAAGTGCTCATCGCCTCTGTTGCACTGTTCGGCATCTTCTCTCTCGTCACAACGGTAGCCTGGAGCTTCGGCGCGTTGCTATTCGCCCGGTTCCTGACAGGTGTGGGCCTGGGTGCATCGTTGCCCAACCTCATTGCACTCGCATCTGAGGCTGCTGGTGAGCGCATGCGAGGCACAGCAGTCAGCTTGATGTATTGCGGTGTACCGCTGGGGGCCGCGTTGGCAGCCGCCATTGGGCTGCTGGATTTCGGGGCTGGCTGGAAGCTCGTCTTCTACGTCGGCGGCGTGGTCCCTTTGGTCATCGTTCCCTTGCTGGTTCTCTTCCTGCCCGACGTGTACAAGCAATCGATTGCTGCCACCACCACGATCGAAGTTCCCTCCACCAAAGCCATCTTGGTTGAAGGCGGTGCACTGAAGAAAACCCTGCTCCTGTGGGTTAGCTTCTTCTTCACACTGATGGTCACCTACATCCTGATCAACTGGCTGCCAAGCATCCTGATTGGACAGGGATTCAAGCCGAGCGAGGCAAGCGTCGTAGTATTGGCCATGCAGCTTGGCGCGGCCGTGGGTACCTTGATGCTCGGCGTTGCAATGGATCGCCTGCCTATCTGGGCCATGTCGGCGCTGGTATATGGGGGCATCCTGATTTCTTTGGCCTGCCTCACAGTGGCGGCCTCACTCCCTACCATGATCGGCGCAGGATTCTTGGCAGGCATTTTCACAACGGGTGGCCAGTGCGTCCTCTACGCCCTCGCTCCTCAGTTCTATCCCGCCAATGGTCGGGCTACCGGGACCGGTGCAGCACTCGCAGTCGGTCGTATCGGTGCAATGACAGGTCCACTTGTCGTAGGAAAAATGATGGTCCTTGGAGCCGGTGCAGGCGGTGTCATGTTGGCCTCGGCACCCGGCATCGTTCTGGCGGCTATCTCGCTGCTTTATCTCTCGTCGCTGAAGAAACGCCCTGAGCTGAGCCCTTCGGTGGTTTGAGCGGCATTGCGTCATCACAAAAACAAGAAAGAAGACACGACATGAGCAAATCAAAAAAAATTGCATTCGCAGGGCTGCTGGCTGCAAATGCAGCTTCGCTACAAGCGGCCGGCTTCGTGGAAGATTCGAAAGCCAAGGTAACACTGCGCAACTACTACTTCGATCGCAACTACATCAACCAGACACCGCAAGCTGCAGCGCGAGAGTGGGCTCAGGGTTTCATCGTGAACTTCAATTCGGGGTTCACCGAGGGTGTAGTCGGCTTTGGACTGGATGCTCAAGCCATGATGGGGTTGCGCCTCGACTCCTCACCAGATCGTGTCGGCACCGGCCTATTGCCGTTCTCTGCCTCCACCAGGGAGCCAGCGAAGGACTACTCCGAGCTAGGGCTGACAGCGAAGGTCAAGGTTTCCAAAACTGAGCTTCAGTACGGAACCGTGAGCACGTTCTTGCCAATCGCGTTCGCAAGTCCGACACGGCTGCTGCCACAAACCTTCCGCGGCACCTACCTGCGCTCACAAGACATCCCAGATCTTTCTCTGCACGCGGGTTGGCTGGACCGAATCAACCTACGGGACTCTACTGACTATCAAAAGATGCGAGTTTCAGCGCCAAACGGACGCTTCAACGGAGCAGCGGAGTCTGATGCCTTTTACTTCCTTGGCGGCGATTACGCCTGGTCGAAGAACCTTACGCTCAAGTACTACTACGCAGAGCTCGAAGACATCTACGACAAGAACTATCTCGGTGTCGTGGACAACCGTGAGCTGGGTCCAGGGCGGCTCACCTCCGACTTCCGCTTTTATGATTCCAAAGACAACGGATCCGCAAAAGCTGGGAAGGTAGACAACCGCAATACCGCCTTAATGCTGACCTACCAGCTCGGCGTGCATCGTCTCGGCGCTGGCTACATGCAGCTGACTGGGGACACTGCAATGCCCTATCTCTTTGGTACCGAACCACTAGTGATTACGGAAGGCACCTTGAGCTCGGAGTTCCTAAACCCTAAGGAGAGAAGCTGGCAGGTCAAGTACGACTACGACTTTGTAGGCGTTGGCATCCCCGGCCTAAAGGGGATGCTGCGCTACGTCAGCGGAGACAACATTGACCTTCCGAACCTCGGCGGCAACAAACTTAAAGAATCGGAAAAAGACGTCGAGCTTTCATATGTAATCCAAAGCGGCACGTTCAAGGACGTGGCATTCCGGGTTAGACACGCTTGGTATCGAAATGATTTCGGTCCTGGAGCGACTCACCGTGACGACAATGAGCTTCGTGTGAACATCGATTATACGTTTGCTTTGTGGTGAGAAAAACGGGCAATCGCCGTACGATTTTTCAGGCAAAAGAAGTGACGATATGAGGAGTTCAGCATGACAGGTCGCAGCTCACTAGGAATCTGGTTTATCTTTCTGTTTGGTGCGATCTGCGCGCTGGGCCCGATGTCGATTGACATGTCCTTGCCTGGAATTCCTAACTTGGAAAATGAGCTCGACGCGCAAGCGGGAAAAGGCTCACTGACCTTGGCGATATTCCTTGCTGGCTTCTGCTCTACTCCTCTTGTCAGCGGACTGGTCGCTGACCGATTCGGTCGTCGCATTACGCTGCAAGTAGGCCTACTGTGCTACAGCCTCGCAGCCTTGGCCTGCTCACTATCCAATGACTTCATCGAGCTCCTAGTGGCCAGAGCGTTCCAGGGCGCAGCTGCTGGCGCATGTGTCGCAGTGCCGTTCTCCATTGTCAGAGAAAGCCTCCCAGAACGGGCCGCACGCACCCATATTGCCAGCTTGACCGCGGTTGTGGGGCTCGGACCGTTGATCGCGCCTTTGCTTGGTGGGGTGATCATAGATTTCTGGACTTGGCGCATGGTACACATCGTACAAGCGCTCGTGGGAGCCGCCATTTGGATTGGCGTTTGTTTAACCTACAAAGAAACGCTGTTGCCACACCTGCGGAAGCAGATTTCATTCAGTTCAGCATTCATTCGATGCCAGGCCTTCCTGAAGAATAGTGTTTTTTCCTGCTCGTCAATTATCTACGCCGCTTGCTTCACCATAATGTTCGTATTCATCACTGCATCTCCAAAAATTTTTTACGGCGATTACCCGGTAACGAGCCTTCACTTTTCATTGCTTATTTGTCTGATCTCAGGTGCCGCGTTCTTTGGATCCCTGACCACCGCAGCCTTTAGTCGTCGAGGTTGGACCGACAGAAGAGTCATGGTGATAGGCTGTACAGGCCTATTAGTTAGCATCGCAGCACTCGTCTTGCAGAAAACGCTTGGCGGCATAACGTTGGTCATGCTGGTTATCTGCTCCAGCCTAACGATCTATTTTTTTGGGTTGGTATCTCCGGCAGCTACCCATAGCGCCCTATCGACGGCTACAGAGGACAGAGGCACTGCCTCCGGACTAGTACGAACTGTTCAAATGCTGTTCTCCGCTGGCATCAGCATGACTCTTCCTTTGTTTTTCAAGGTTATGTCGGCGTTGAGTGCGGCATTACTGCTGATGAGCTTTTGTCTAGCTTTGGCGCTCATTGCCCTGATAGCACTGATCGCCACAACCCGCTTAGCGCCCAAAGTAGACGGAATTGGGACGGTCAGCGAGCCCTAGCGCAGATGTGCCTCTTACTCAGAGAAAATGCGAGCGAACAGGTAAGAGCGGCTGACGAAATGCAGGACCGATATCGTTGTCTACGCAATACTTGCATGCTAGCATGCAAGAATGGATTGGTAGCAGGCTGTCCCTCGCGCTTAACCTGGACCTGACTGCCCTTGAGCCTGAAAACAAAAATATTTGGAGGTCCCATGCAGCATCCCCTCATCCCACACGTATGCGCCATGTCGCTGCGTTCTGACGTACGTCCATAAAAACTGGCATTCCCTGACGCCTCGTTCGTCGGCGTATCGGTTACCAGTACCCAAACTGATCCGAGCCTCCTTGCGAGCTCGAAAAGACTTTTGTAATGCCTGGAGAATAAGAAAATGACTACCTCCGATAGCTTTGACACCGACGTTTTGGTGATCGGCACGGGCCCTGCCGGTGCGACCACTGCTTTAGCGCTGGCCACCTACGGTGTCCGGGTAAAAATGGTCACCATGTTCAATTGGCTGGCGAACTCGCCGCGGGCTCATATCACGAACCAGCGTGCCATGGAGGTCGTGCGTGATCTTGGGTTGGAAGAGGAGGTTGTGAGAGCGGCCACACCTTGGGATCAGATGGGCGATACGCTGTTCACCACCAGTCTGGCAGGTGAGGAAATCGCACGTATGCGCACCTGGGGCACAGGCGACAAACGCAAGGGCGACTATGTCCAAGGCAGCCCATGTACCATGCTGGATCTCATCCAGCCCGAGATGGAATCAATCCTTCTCAAGCATGCCGCGATCCGCGGTGCTCAATTGAGCTTCAACACCGAGTATCTGAGCCATGTGCAAGATGCCGAAGGTGTGACTGCTCGCATGAAAGACGTTTTGACCGGTGTCGAGTACGAAGTCCGAGCGAAGTATCTGGTGGGCGCCGATGGAGCTAACTCCAAAGTAGCAAAAGAGATCGATCTGCCGATCGTTGGCGAGATGGCCAGGGCCGGAACCGCTTACGTTATCTTCAACGCTGACCTGAGTAAGTACGTAGAGCACCGCCCGAGCATCCTGCAATGGATCGCTACTCCCGAAGCGGGCTTCGGTGAAATCGGGATGGGCTTGCTCCGCGCCATTCGCCCGTGGGACCAGTGGATTGCGGGCTGGGGCTTCGACATGGCCAAAGGCGCCCCTGACCTGTCCCCAGAAGCAGTTTTGGAGAAAATCCGACTCTTGGTCGGCGATCCTAAGTTGGAAGTCCAGGTTGAGCGGATGTCGACCTGGTATGTAAACCAGGCGCATGCCACCGAATACTCCCGTGGTCGCGTGTTCTGTGCCGGCGATGCTGTGCACCGTCACCCGCCATCCAGCGGCCTGGGCTCCAACACCTGCATGCAGGACGGTTTCAACCTCGCCTGGAAACTGGCTTACGTCCTCAAAGGATTCGCCGATCCGAATCTACTGGAAAGCTACACCGCGGAGCGCGCTCCCGTGGGCAAACAGATCGTGGCGCGTGCCAATCAGTCCCGTAAGGACTATGCCCTGCTGAAAGAGTGCTTCAACTTCGGCAACGGCGTGGACACCATCGCCAAACTGCTTGATCGCATGCGCGATCCGAGCCCGGCAGGTGTAGAAGTGCGCATGAACCTGCAGAAAGCGCTGGAAATCAAGAGTCGCGAGTTTAACGCTCAAGGCGTCGAGCTGAACCAGCGTTACGTATCCTCTGCCGTTAAGCCTGACCCAAGGGACGGTGTTGAGCTCTGGGCCCGGGACAAAGAGCTGTATCTCCAGGCTACCACTCGCGCAGGTGCCAAACTTCCCCACGCCTGGCTGGTGAACGAGAACGGACACCGGATTTCGACGCTCGACGTCGTGGGTAAAGGGCAAATGACCCTTATCACTGGCCTTGCCGGTCAGGCCTGGGTGGCTGCTGCAGAGAGATTGAACCTGCCATTCTTGAAAACTGTTGTCACAGGCGCAAAAGGTACGGCGGACCTTTACTGCGATTGGCAATCGGTTCGAGAAATTCACGAGGCAGGCGCGCTCTTAGTTCGACCTGACGGCTATATCGCATGGCGGCACAGCAATGCTGTTTGGTCTGCCGACGAAGCTGCCTCAGAACTGCAGCAGGCGCTCCAAAGCGTCCTCGGTTAAGCATTACCTCAAAGGCCCGGCGCGATGCTGGGCCTTCTTTTTATTTGGTCCCACCAGCGCAATGGGCCACTAGGCCCCTACGCTGCGAACGCTAGAAATCAAAATCAACCGATAAGAGCCCGTGGGTTGAGTGGCGCAGCTGCCGCTATGCCACACTTCGTGGGCCCCAACTGCCTCGAGTGCGATGAGGATGAATATGGCTAAGGCCGCTGATGTCGTTGTGCAATGCCTGGAAAACGAAGGTGTCGAGTATGTATTCGGCATTCCTGGTGAGGAAAACCTCGACCTGCTCGAATCCCTGCGCAAGTCGAAGATCAAGCTGGTACTGACCCGTCACGAGCAGTCTGCAGGCTTTATGGCCGCCACCTATGGCCGTCTGACCGGCAAGACCGGCGTCAGCCTGTCGACCCTCGGCCCTGGCGCCACCAACCTGGTTACTGCCAGCGCCTACGCCTACCTGGGCGGCATGCCGATGATGATGATCACCGGCCAGAAGCCGATCAAGAAGTCCAAGCAGGGCCGCTTCCAGATCATCGACGTGTGCGGCATGATGGACCCCATCACCAAGTACACCCACCAGTTCGCCTCGGCCGACAACATCCCGTCGCGCATGCGAGAAGCCTTCCGCCTGGCCGAAGAAGAAAAGCCGGGTGCGGTACACCTGGAGCTGCCGGAAGACATCGCCGCCGAGCAGACCGATGCACTGCCGATCCCGCGCAGCCTGCACCGCCGCCCGCTGGCCGAGCATGTGGCCATCGAAGCCGCCGTGCAGAAACTGCATAACGCCCGTAACCCGATCCTGGTGATCGGTGCCGGCGCCAACCGCAAGATGACCGCCAAGGTCCTCAAGCAACTGATCGACAAGACCGGCATCCCGTTCATCACCACTCAACTGGGTAAAGGTGTGGTCGACGAGCGCCACCCGCGCTTCCTGGGCAACGCCGCCCTGTCGTCCGGTGACTTCGTGCACCGCGCCGTCGAAGCGGCCGACCTGATCATCAACATCGGCCACGACGTGATCGAGAAGCCGCCGTTCTTCATGGTCCGTGGCGGCACCGAAGTCATCCACATCAACTTCCGCTCCGCCGAAGTCGATGCCGTGTACTTCCCGCAGGTTGAAGTGATCGGCGACATCGCCAACGCCGTGTGGCAAATCAGCGAAGCGCTGAACGACACGTCGCACTGGGACTTCACCCGCCTGATGGCCATCCGTGAAGCCAACGAAGCACAGATCGCCGAAGGCGCCGACGACGACCGCTTCCCGGTCTACCCGCAGCGCCTGGTTGCCGACATCCGTCGCGTGTTGCCGTCCGAAGGCATCGTGGCCCTGGACAACGGCATCTACAAGATCTGGTTTGCCCGTAACTACAAGGCGCACAAGCCGAACACCGTGCTGCTGGACAACGCCCTGGCGACCATGGGCGCCGGCCTGCCATCGGCGATGGCGGCGCACCTGGTGCACCCGGATCGCCCGGTGATCTCGGTGTGCGGCGATGGCGGCTTCATGATGAACAGCCAGGAGCTGGAAACGGCAGTGCGCCTGGGCATGCACATCACCGTGGTAATCCTGCGTGACGACGGTTACGGCATGATCCGCTGGAAGCAGGCGAACATGGGCTTCACCGATTTCGGTCTGGACTACGGTAATCCGGACTTCGTCAAATACGCCGAAGCCTATGGTGCCCATGGACACAGGGTGGAAAGCGCGGATGCTTTGCTGCCACTGTTGGATCATTGTATTGCCAACCCCGGCGTTCACGTCATTGACTGCCCGGTCGACTACAGCGAGAACGACCGCATCCTGAACAGTGAACTGCGCGAGCGAGCGCTGGCGGTGTAATCAGTGGCAGAAACGGCGCTACTGCTGACAGTACTCTGTTGAGGCTTGCGGAACTTGAACCTCCTCGCACAGTAAGTGGCGAGGAGGCTCCTTGAGCAACGCCAAGAATGATCTCAGCGCGGCTTTGATGACTTGAGACGGTTGATGCTGGCTGCGTAGGCCCTCATAAAGCAACCCGGTGACCAACCCTTTGAAGACGGCTATCGAAGTGTGAAGGTCCAGAGTCTGCGGCAATTCACCTTGAATAATCGCATACCTAAGCACCTGATGAATGTACTGCAGGAATCGATTACTCGCTTGCTCCATGCGGCTATGGATCAGACCCGATTCGTCCACCCCCTGATAAATCAAGATTTCCGAGAACTGCTTTGACTGGGGGCTGTTAACAGCATCAAGCATGGCGGTCACCACTGCTTCCCAAGAGAGTTCGATCCCGTCGTCGGCGGAGAACTCCAATTCAAGTGGATGCTGCCGCGATGTCAGCACCGCCTGAAGTACTTCTTGCTTCCCATTGAAATGCCAATAAACGGCGCCACGAGTGACGCCTGCCTTTCGGGCTATTTCGTCCAGCGTAGCGTCTGGAACTCCTTGGGCAGCGAACACCTCGACAGCCGCGTCGATGATGCGCTGTCGTGTCTCCTCAGCCTCGGCTACCGTCTTCCTGGCCATTTTAACTAGGGCGCTTTCTTTGACGCGCGACCGATGGCGCGCTCTATATTCTGCTTGCTCAATAGCAGAGCTTTTTTGATGGTGTCGGACTGCTTGCTCGCTCTGGAACTCGGCATTACGACTGCGAGGGAGTAATAGCCAAGGTAGGTATCCAAAAGCGTTGCGAATGAGCAAACGCCATCGATATGTTCATCCAGATCGGTTGCCACCCCACTCGCCCTGACTTCACTCAGCTGTTTGATCAGCGCCTGTCGTCCGAGCGTGTTTGGGGTGAACACTGGAAGTTGATCACTGAGTGCTGCAGGGAGTGACTCCTCAGGCAGCGCTGCCAAAAGGACCTTACCTGCGGCGGTCGCAGCGGCGGGCACATTGATGCCAATCGGGAACACCACACGCAGCTCTCGTTCTGACACGATGCGATCCAGCACGTAGATTTTATCGCCGGCTAGAGAAGCCAGGCAGACCGACTCTTCAAGCTCCTCCGCCAATGAGCGTAAGTACGGCTTTACCAACGAAAGAATGTCTGATTGTGCCTGGTTGATGAGCTGGCCAAGCGCCGGCCCAAGGCGGAAGCCTCCGCTAGGGCCCAATGCCTCAACCAAAAACTCTTCTTCCAGGGCGTTGATGATTCTCTGGACGGTCGAGCGCGGCAGCCCAACCAACTGCGCAATAGCCGCCAAACTCAAGCCATTCGGATGACTGCCAAGGGCTCGCATGATCGAGGCAGCTCTGGCGATGACTTGAATACCTCCCGCCTTGCCACCGACTTCGTCTGATTGGTTCATATCTCTCCTCGGCGTGCACCGCTGCAGCATCTGTTATGGCCGCCACTTTAGAGCTCCGTGCCTTGCCTAGCCAGTCACACGTTCCAAACACCCATCTCACCAAGGTTCGACCGATGGTCGTTACTGCTTGCTTGCGCTCATCGTACCGCATAATGATACACTTCCCCACATTGTGATTCAGCAATTACAAGTCCCCGCCATAGGGGGCGCAGAGATGGAGCAAATCGGTGAGACAGATACGATCCTCGCGTGCATTACATGCAATTCCTCTAACGGCGCTGATGCTGGTGACCGCCTGTGGTGAAAAAGACCACGTCGCCTCAGCTCCGCCCCCCCCTGACGTGGGCGTATACACCGTCCGCTCACAATCTCTGACCCTAACAACCGACCTGCCCGGCCGGACCTCGGCCTACCGGGTAGCGGAAGTGCGCCCACAAGTATCGGGGATCCTTCAAAAGCGGTCTTTTGTTGAGGGGACTGAGGTCAAGCTGGGTCAGCAGCTCTATCAAATTGACCCGCGTACCTATGAGGCGCAATTGCGTCGGGCCGAAGCTAATCGAACTACTGCGCAGAACCTGGCGCGACGATATGAAACGTTGTTGAAAACCAAGGCTGTGAGCAAGCAGCAGTACGACGATGCCCTTGCCGCATGGAAACAGGCGGAGGCCGACTATCAGGTCGCTCGTATCGACGTTCAGTACACCCGTGTGCTTTCGCCGATCTCAGGCCGCATCGGACGGTCGACAGTTACCGAGGGTGCACTCGTTACTAACGGTCAAGCACAGTCGCTCGCCACTGTTACTCAGCTGGACCCGATTTATGTTGACGTCACTCAGCCGATCACGAAGCTGCTGGGCCTGCAACAGGCATTGGAGTCAGGGCGACTTCAGAAGACAGGTGAGAACCAGGCCGAGGTCAGCCTGACCTTGGATGACGGTAGTGCTTACCCAATCCCAGGCACCCTTAAGTTTTCAGAGGTCAGCGTTGATCCGACTACAGGTTCAGTAACCCTTCGCGCCGAATTCCCGAATCCTAATCGCAAGTTGCTTCCAGGCATGTTTGTTCACGCCCTCCTGAAGGAAGGTGTGCAGCAGGCGGCGATCCTGGTTCCACAACAAGCCATCAGCCGCGATACGCGTGGCGTGCCAAGTGTCTGGGTGGTGAAGGCCGACAACACTGTTGAGGCCCGCGAGGTCCAGACCCTTCGAACTGTGGGCAACGCCTGGCTGATCAGCAAAGGCGTATCCGAGGGAGAGCGAATCGTGACCGAAGGTGTTCAACGTGTCCGCAGCGGCATCGCCGTCAATGCGGTAGAAGCCAAAAATGTGGATTTGGTAGCTGACTTCGCCGCTACCACTGAAGCCTCGGCTAACTGAGGGGGCGCCGTAAATGTCTCGCTTCTTTATCGATCGGCCGATCTTCGCTTGGGTTCTCGCTATCGTAGCCATGCTCGCCGGAGCGCTCTCGCTGGCCAAGATGCCGATTAGCCAATATCCAAACATCGCGGCCCCTGCCGTTTCGATCCAGGTCAGCTACCCAGGTGCTTCTGCACAAACCGTCCAGGACACGGTGGTCCAGGTCATTGAGCAACAGCTCAGTGGTCTTGATGGGTTCCGATATATGTCGGCTGAGAGCGCCTCTGACGGCAGCATGACCATCATCGTGACCTTTGAACAGGGGACCGATCCGGACATCGCTCAAGTTCAGGTGCAGAACAAGCTGCAACTGGCGACACCTCGTTTGCCGGAGGAAGTTCAGCGTCAGGGGCTTCGCGTAGTGAAGTACCAGATGAATTTCTTCTTGGTCATGAGCTTGGTGGATCGCTCGGGGAAGCTCGATAACTTCGACCTGGGCAACCTGATCGCTTCACAGCTTCAGGATCCCATTTCGCGTATTCCAGGCGTCGGTGATTTCCAGCTGTTTGGCTCGCCTTACGCAATGCGTATCTGGCTAGATCCAGGCAAGCTCAACAGCTATCAGCTGACACCTACTGATGTAGCCAACGCTATCCGGGAACAGAACGTCCAAGTGTCCTCTGGCCAGTTGGGTGGGCTACCAACTCGCTCAGGCGTCCAGCTGAATGCCACCGTTCTCGGCAAGACGCGCATGACAACGCCTAGCCAGTTCGATGAGATCTTGGTCAAGGTGAACGCGGACGGCTCACAGGTACGAGTGAAGGATGTCGGACGTGCCGAACTGGGGGCTGACAGCTTCGCCATTTCTGCACAGTACAAGGACTCGCCAACTGCAAGTCTGGCGCTGCGGTTGTCCACTGGTGGCAACTTGCTGGAGACCGTAGAGGCGGTCAAAAAGCTGATGGAGGAGCAAAAGGCCTACCTGCCTGACGGCGTGGAAGTGATTTATCCCTACGATACAACACCTGTCGTTGATGCTTCGATTGAATCGGTAGTACACACCATCTTTGAGGCAGTGGTACTGGTCTTCCTGGTCATGTATCTGTTCCTGCAGAGCTTCAGGGCCACACTTATCCCCACTCTGGCAGTTCCTGTGGTGCTGCTCGCCACATTCGCCCTTCTGCCGTACTTCGGCCTGAATATCAACGTGCTCACCATGTACGCCATGGTGCTTGCTATCGGCTTGCTGGTTGACGATGCAATCGTCGTAGTCGAGAACGTTGAGCGGCTTATGCATGACGAGCGCTTGTCGCCTCTTGAGGCTACCCGCAAATCGATGGATCAGATCTCCGGGGCCTTGGTGGGCATCGGAATGGTGCTGTCGGCTGTATTCGTACCAATGGCGTTCTTTGGTGGATCCGCTGGCATCATCTATCAACAGTTCGCGATCACGATCGTGGTCTGCATGGGGCTGTCGATCTTCGTCGCCCTTGTGTTCACCCCAGCACTTTGCGTGACCATCCTCAAAGCCCCGGAGGGTAATTCCCACCACGAGAAAAAGGGCTTCTTCGGCTGGTTCAACCGCGTTTTCGACCGCGGCACGGTGCGATTCGAGCGAGGCGTCGGCGCAATGCTGAAGGGCCGCGTTAGGTACCTGCTCGCATTCTTGCTCATCACGGGGGGAACTGGCTATTTGTTCACTCAGATCCCGAAGGCATTCCTGCCCAACGAGGATCAGGGCTTGATGATGATCGAAGTGCGTACGCCGGCAAACGCTTCCGCAGAGCGTACCGAGGGTGTACTTCAAGAGGTGCGAGACTACTTGGCAAATGATGAGGGCGCGTTGGTTGAGCACTTCATGACGGTGAATGGCTTCAACTTTGCTGGTCGTGGTCAGAACTCGGGGCTGGTGCTGATCACCTTCAAGGATTGGAAGGAGCGTCACGGGGCCGGGCAAGACGTATTCAGCATCGCGCAGCGGGCTAATCAGCATTTTGCCAAGATCAAAGATGCAAGTGTGATGGCATTCGTGCCCCCTGCCATTTTGGAAATGGGCAACGCGATGGGCTTCAACTTGTACCTGCAGGACAACCTTGGTCTTGGCCATGAAGCATTGATGGCAGCTCGAAACCAGTTCCTGCAACTGGCTAGCGAGAATCCGAAGCTCCAAGCAGTGCGTCCAAACGGCAAGGACGACGAGCCGCAATTCCAGGTGAACATTGATGACGAAAAGGCCCGTGCGCTGCAGGTAAGCATCGCGTCTATCAACGAAACGATGTCGGCAGCCTGGGGCTCGATGTATGTCAACGACTTCATCGATCGCGGCCGGGTCAAGCGAGTGTATGTCCAGGGCGAAGATATCTCGCGAATCTCACCTGAGGACTTCGATAAATGGTACGTGCGCAATAGCCTTGGCCAGATGGTTCCGTTCTCGGCGTTTGCAACCGGTGAGTGGGTGAACGGCTCACCGAAGCTGGAGCGCTACGGTGGCATTTCTTCCCTGAACATCCTCGGCGAGCCAGCCCCTGGATACAGCACTGGTGACGCGATGATTGCCATCGCTGAAATCATGCAAAAGCTGCCTGCTGGCATCGGCCTGAGCTACACCGGTCTCTCTTATGAAGAAATACAGACTGGCGACCAGGCACCGTTGCTCTACGCATTGACTGTGCTGATCGTATTCCTGTGCCTGGCCGCACTGTATGAAAGCTGGTCGGTACCGGTCTCGGTGATCATGGTTGTTCCTCTGGGTATTTTGGGCGCCGTGCTAGCAACGCTTTGGCGCGACCTGACGGCGGATGTGTACTTCCAGGTGGGCTTGATGACGACAGTTGGCCTGTCCGCCAAGAATGCCATCCTAATCGTGGAGTTCGCAAAAGAGCTGTATGAAAAGGAAGGTTATCCGATCGTCAAAGCTGCGATAGAGGCCGCCAAGCTGCGTTTGCGTCCGATTTTGATGACCTCGCTGGCATTCACATTCGGTGTGCTGCCGATGGCCATTGCATCGGGCGCAGGCGCTGGCAGCCAGCACTCCATTGCTACGGGCGTCGTCGGAGGCATGATCACAGCAACCGTGCTGGCCGTCTTCTTTGTTCCGCTGTTCTACGTGGTAGTTGTCAAGCTTTTCGAGGGGCTCATGAAACGAAAGCCAAAAGCGGTCAAGGAGGTGACTCATGAAGTTTAAGTCGCTCCCCGTCTTTGCACTGCTGATGCTCAGCGGATGCAGCTTGATACCCGACTACCAGCAGCCAGCCGCCCCCGTGCAGGCGCAATGGCCAACGGGCGAGGCCTACGGCGTGCAGGGAGACCAGCGTAGTATCGCGGCGGCTCTCCCCGAGGCAAGAAAATTCTTCAAAGATCCAGCGCTGGTCCGCCTCCTCGATGCGGCGTTGGAGAACAACAGAGATCTTCGAATCGCTGCCAAAAATGTTGAATCCTACAGAGCGCTTTACCGTATCCAACGAGCGGAGAGGTTTCCCACACTTGATGGCGAAGCATCTGGAAATCGAACCCGCTTGCCTGATGATTTGTCCCCCACCGGCGATTCTCGGATCGATAGCCAGTACCAAGTCGGCCTGGTGACTGCCTACGAGTTGGACTTATTTGGCCGAATCCGAAGCTTGTCCAGCCAAGCGCTTGAAAAGTATCTGGCTACTGAGGAGGCGCAACGCAGCGTTCAGATCGCACTGATAGGCGATGTGGCAACCACTTATTTTCTGTGGCGAACCGACCAAGCACTTTTGGAGCTGACCGAAGCGACGCTGACCAGCTACGTCGAAAGCCTGGCAATGATCGAGTCCAGTGCAGCGGCGGGTACTTCGTCGGAGCTGGATGTTCGACAGGCGAGGACGCTGGTTAACCAAGCCCAGGCACAGCAGGCTTTGTACACCCGGCGTATCGCGCAGAATGTAAACGCACTGCAATTGTTGCTGGGCAGCAAGATTCCAACTGATTTGCCACAAAACTTGCCACTGGCCATGAGTGCCATAGAGAAGGTTCCAGCAGGGCTACCAGCAGATCTGCTACTAAACAGACCGGACATTCGTTCTGCCGAGCATCAACTTATGGCCGCTAATGCAAACATCGGGGCGGCTCGTGCGGCATTTTTTCCACGCATAAGCCTGACAGCGTCAGCGGGCTCAGCCAGCAGCGATCTGGACGGACTGTTCAACAGCGGATCTGACAGCTGGAGCTTCGCTCCAAAAATCAGCGTGCCGATTTTTAACGCAGGAAAGCTGCGAGCCAATCTCGATTACGCTGAGCTTCAGAAGGATGTGGGCGTAGCGACCTACGAGAAGAGTATCCAAACGGCTTTCCGAGAAGTAGCCGATGGACTCGCTGCGAGGGGAACTTATGGCAAGCAGCTCAGTGCTCAAAGCGAGTTGGTTGATAATTATAAAGCCTATTTTAGCTTGGCTCAGCAGCGCTATGACCAAGGCGTCGATAGCTATTTGACAGTGCTGGATGCTCAACGCGAACTGTTTTCCTCACAACAGAAGCTGTTGAATGATCAGCTCGACCAAATCAATAGTGAAGTCCAGCTTTACAAAGCCCTCGGGGGCGGCTGGAGCGTGAGTCAAAACTAAGATCCTGGGCAGCGGCTAGCAGTAGTGCTGCCCTAGATTTCAAATATTGAAATATTTTTCGAACTGAAGTGGCGAATTATCGTCAATTTTAAATCGGGAGTATTAGCAATGGGATTGATTTCAGTCAGCGCGTTAGAGGTTCGCTTCGAAGACCGCCCTGACGAAGATGTACTTTTAGCCGTAGACGACCTGGTTAACGTGCTTCGCACTGCGCCGGGGTGTATGAGCTATACGATAATCGCGCTGAACAAGTACTTCAGCTCGATGATCATTAGCGGCTTCTGGGACAATGAGCAAGATATGATAGATCATTTTTCAAGCTCAAGTTTCGCAGTGTTGACGGAATGCTTGACCTCCCATTGCCGAAGCATCTCCTTTAGAGCATTGTTCATGGACAATGAAATGCGGGGGCAACATGCAGAATCCTGAAAAAGTGTTACTGGATGCAGATCTACACAGTCTGATTACTTTCTTAGTGGTTTATCAAGAAGGGGGAGTGACTCGGGCTTCTGAGCGCTTGGGTGTAAAACAGCCAGCCATCAGCAATACCATAGCTAAGCTTCGCAAACGATTTGGTGATGAGCTCTTTTTGGGCAAGCGGGCTTGGACACCGACAAAACGCGCCAACCAGCTTGCAACCGCTCTAGGACCTGCTCTCAGCACTTTGCATGAGGCGCTTGCTAGCGTGGATAAAGAAGGCGCTCAGTAAGTCTCAAGGAAACACTTCTACCGCCTTTCCCAAGGCGGTTTCACCCTCTGCCTCAACCGAAAATGTAAAAAAACCATGGCCTGACGGCCATGGTAAAGGGAGGTTAGTTATCCCATCCCAAGGAGCCAAGAAGTGATCACTGCGTGCTCATTCGATACGCAATGACTGAAAGATGTCTGGTAAAAAAGCCGCCTGCAGGCAAGCGGCAACACCAAAGGGCAATGAAGGACACTCGGTTAGTGCAAGGAGGGGTACCGCGCCTCGCTTCATTGAAAGTTACAGTAATGGAAAAACTAGCGCTGGCAAAATCAAACACGCTGATAGTCACTATTAATAGACTTCTCATCCTATACGTTGAACTGGTCTAATCCAGTAATTCCTAGGTTTCGCCACCAACATTACGCGACGCGTATTTAAGCTCCTCGCCGTTTGATCGTCATGGAAGGTGTTTCTCCGAATCGCTGCTTGTAGTCAGACGAAAACCGACCAAGATGGGTAAAACCCCATTTTAGTGCCGTGGACGATACCTGAACGTCTGGATGCTGCTGGGTTTCGAGCTCTACACGAACGCGCCGCAGGCGAATCTCCTTCAAGAACTGCATCGGCGATAGCCCACGGAATCGTTGAAAACTGAGTTGCACTGTACGAGCAGTCACGCCGGCGTGTCTTGCAATTTGCGAGATCGTGAGAGGCTCCTGAGCATGATCTTCCATGAAATCCTCAATCATCCGAACAACCGCAGGGACCACCCTTTTTTCGGCCGACTCTCGCAGCGCCTGGCTGTAATTACTAACATGAAAATCGAGCAAAGAAGAGGCCAGCACCTCACCAATTTGGCTTTGTAGATGCGATGAAACTAATGACTTGGACGATAGCTGACTGTAAGCCCACCACATTGTCTGTAGCCAATTCAGGCCTGCTGACGTATCCGTGGGCAGATGAGGCTGAAAGTAGATGTCTTGCTTGATACTTCTTCCCAGCTGACGTTGAAGCATGGTTTCCAACAGCGTTCGATCAATGCAGACGAGCAGCTTGTCAGTGCCAGGGAAATGATTGAAGAAGGAGTGCCGATGGTAGTTGAAAACCGTGGCATGTCCGGGGTTACAGTTGAGGCGCAACTGATCACTGATCGCGTGCTCATGTCCAGTAAGGACCGACTGGACCAGCACGATGTCATCCAGCTTTCCAGGGTTGATCGCTACCTCTCCCCCAAAGGACATTCTGGCAACCCCAGCCTCGCCGGTCGATCGATGAAAAAATCGAGCCTTGAAGTCGATTCCCTTTTTTTCAAGCCGGTTCTTGCAGAACATCCACTCACCGCATAGCACCGCCTCCTCTAGGTCGGACGACTCGCATACGCTGAAATCCGCGAGTACCTGATCAGAGGGTATAAATGGGGAGACGTTGGGCCAGGCCATGGAAAGCCCTCCAAAACTGCGATGACTTATACCAGCAACCTACCAACATAAGAGAGCTGAGAACAACGTCAAGGCGACGATCTGTGTCGTCGCCTTGCTTCGCCGTTATGCGTGCACGATGTGATAGTTCAAGAAGCCGCTGGCATCGGTTTGGATATCTTCAAGGGCTTGGTTGAGCTGGTCCAGTGTGTAAGGACGAGGTGCCCACTGATTGGTGTCGAGTAATCCCGCTCTGATCAACGCCATCAGCTCATGCGCTTCTGCTGTGGTAAACCACAGTGAGCCGATGTAATGAAGCTGGGTACACATGAACGGGTGAGGATCGATCGGAATAGGTCCGCTTACGCCGCCGATCTGTACGATCTTTCCTCCCGACGTGACGGCGTTCATAGCCGAAACAGAAAGCTCTGCTGGAGCTTTCGCGCCAAGCGTATCAACTACCGCGTGAACTCCTCCCGGAGCCATGTCACGAATGCTTGCGTGCAAGTCGGTACTCGTGATCTGTAGGGAGCGAATGCGTTTTGGGGCCAATTGGCGAAGTCGTTCGAGTGCAGTCCTATCTCGCGCTGCCACGATGATATCCGTCACGCCCATCGCTAATGCGGCAAGCGTGGCTCCGATACCCAAGGTTCCTGAAGCCCCCAGTACTAGCAAGCTCTGACCGGGCGTGAGTTCAAGCTTTTTCAACGCAGAGTAAGCTGTGCCCAAGTATCCAAGGCGTGTGGCAACCTCGAATGGCAGTTCGTCAGCCAAGGTGATCAGGTTACGCGCAGGCGCTCGAAGATACTGGGCGTACCCGGCATGGCGATACTCGCGAAATACCTCACTCGAAGATGGGCTGAATCCGAAATAGCCCATGAAGGTGTAGCTAGCGCACCGCGTCGGAAGGCCAGCCAGACACTGCTTACAGTTGCCGCAACTCAGTCCTGGATTGATATACACCCGGTCACCTTCTTTGAAATCTTTCACAGAGCGGCCAACCGATACCACAGTACCTGCGGCATCCAACCCGAACACAGCAGGCAGCTCCGGCAGAGGTAGGAACGGGTACCACTCAGGAAAATTTGTGACGACGTTACGCAGATTTGGGATAACACCGCAGGCGGCAGTTTTGATCAGGACATCATGCTCACCAACATCTGGAAGCGGAATTTCGTCCACGGTAAATTTGCCACCAACTTCGTGTAGGCGAGCAGCCAACATCGTACCTGGCATGAAGCAAACCCTCTTTTTTTCGTTGTCAGGGCTGTGAGGCTCTTGAAAGCCGTTGAGGTATGACCGGCACATCGGCCACAGCTCCAATTATCCGCTCGGCTTCGAACGTGGCTATCCAGGCCCAGTAGCCGCTATCCAGATAGCGAAATTATTTGGTATCGCTCGATGAGGCTTGTGGTGCGGCCGGACTTTGAGCCAACTGACGCAGCCAGAGAATAGCCGCGTCAGCATCATCCCTCGGATGCCAAGCCATCATGAGTTGGAGAGGCTCGCTTTCAAATGGCAACTCAAACGTCTCGATGGCATCGTTCTGGGACTGAGTGAGCATGCGAGGCATCGTACAGACCAAGTCCGTCGACATCAGAATCCCTGGAACCATCCCAGCGGTCGGCACGGTAAGGTAGATCTTTCGGCTCATGCCAGCGGAGCGCAAATACTCATCCATATACCCCCTAAAGCTCTCCCGCTCAGGCGATACGACAAGATGATTGAGTTCACAGTACCCATCCAGGGTAAGAGGCTCACTTCCACGAGGGTGCCCTTTGCGCTGCGCCATGACGAACTCATCGGTCCTAAGTGCCGTGCATCTCATCCCCAGAGGAACGCCGCGGCTAGAGTCGATCAGCAGATCGAAAACACCTTCCTCCATCTGCCTTCCTATGAGCCCAGGATCAACGGCATTGAGAGACACCTGAATTTGGGTACCAGCGTGCTTGGCGATCGATGCAATCAACGGCTCACAAATGGTGCTTAAGGCGGTATCACAGGCGGCTATCCGGAAGACTCTCTTGTCGTTCCAAGGATCGAATCCCAACTCACTTTGAATGACTGAACCGAGAGTCATCAGGGCTGCACGTAGAGGTCCCCGCAGCGCCAATGCCCGGGCGGTGGGTGTCATGCTCCGGCCTTTTTGAATCGGGACCAACAGCGGATCGCCCATCAGCTCGCGCAAGCGCGAAAGCTGTGCAGACATCGCGGGCTGGCTGATCGCCGCAGCCTTGAACTCTGTATTCCAGGCCTTATCGAAGCCATGGGTGGTTTAGATGTGCTCATCAACAACGCCGGTGTATCGGGCCCCACCGCTCCCGTTGAGCAACTTGACCCCGATGAGTGGGACAAGGTCATGCAGATAAATTTGAATGGTACCTTCAACGTTACGCGCCTGGCCGTTCCTGCGCTCAAGCGTTCATCTCACCCCTCCATCATTAACATGTCTTCTGTCGCTGGACGACTTGGCTACCCAGATCGCTCCCCTTACTCGACCAGCAAATGGGGATTGATTGGTTTCACCAAGAGCCTTTCACGTGAACTCGGCGGGTATGGGATTCGTGTTAACGCCATTCTGCCCGGAGCTGTCGAAGGGGAACGCTTTGAGAACGTGCTCAAAGGCAGGGCCAATCTCAGCGGCAACTCCGTGGAGGAAGAACGTAGCAAGGCGCTTTCTGTTCAATCCCTCCAACGCCTGGTGGACCCGAAGGACATTGCAGAACTAGCAGCCTTCCTAGCATCGGACGCAGGCAAGTCCATCTCTGGACAGCTGTTGCCAATCGACAACGACATGCAGCAGACGATGTGAGGTACGACCATGAGCATGCGTGAAAAACTGATTGGAACATGGGTTCTCGAAACCTACACAGAATACCCAGTGGACGGATCTGCCCCTGTATATCCCTTCGGTGAACATCCTGAAGGATTCATAATCTACTCGGCAGATGGCTATATGTCGGCTCAGTTGAGCATGCCGAATCGAGCATCGTTTTCATCAGGTGACTGGTTCGAGGGTACTGATGCGGAGTACCGCTCTCAAGGCCTGTCGTACATCTCCTACAGCGGCCCCTTTGATGTAGACGAACACTCGGGTGAGCTCACCCACACCATCGCAGTCTCGATGTTCCCGAATTGGATAGGCCAAGTGCAGCCGCGAACCGTGAAGCTTGTAGGAGATACGTTGGAACTGGGTAATACCAGTCAATATCGGTCGTTAGGACGTGCGGTGAATGCACGGATCCTCTGGAGTCGAGCAAGTCGCATTCTTGGCTGAAGCGCTGAAATACGATTTGGGGTGCACCCTTCCTTTGTCAGGTACGGCTTCGCTTGCACTTCCGGCCTGACGAGGAATTGACTCTGGTGGTTCAGGGATAGGTCGCGTTGTATGGTGCGTTAAGGCGCGACCTTCGAATTTGACTGACACGCCTGTCAGCTCGTGTATCCTTACAGCTGAGGGCTGCAACTGCGCATCTGTCGGGACTGGGTACCAGCAAAAGCCCCCCCGCAACTTTGGCAGCAGAGGAAGCTGGTTTCTCTGAGGTAGTGACGACGGGCATAGCCGGTCGGATTCTGAACCCAAGGTCGCAAGGCTGGGAGCTAAAGGATCGCTGCGACTACCCCTCAAAATTTTCTCGACCCTCGGGACACCAGCGGCGTCCCATTCGCGTCTAGTTTTTTAGGACGATTACATCACCGAAGAAAACCCAGTTCGGGTGGTCGACGTTTTCGTCGATGAACTCGACCTGGGAGCACTCGGCTTCGAGGGTGTCGATCCGGCTGCAACGGGTCGTCCGGCCTACCATCCAGCAATCCTGCTGAAAATCTACATCTATGGCTACCTCAACCGGATTCAGTCCAGCTGCCGGCTTGAGCGCGACGCAGAGCGCAATGTCGAGCTGATGTGGCTAACGGGCCGGTTGGCTCCCGACTTCAAAACGATTGCCGACTTTCGCCGGGACAAGCAAAGCCATTCGCAGCGTGTGCCGGCAATTCGTAGTGCTGTGCCGCAACCTCAATCTTTTGTCCCAGTCGATCATTACCATCGACGGCAGCAAATTCAAAGCCGTAAATATCCGCGACCGCAACTTTACCCAGGGCAAGATGAAGGCGCGAATGCAGCACATCGAGCAGAGCATTGACCGCTATCTTGCGGCGATGGATTCGGCAGATCGGGCAGCGCCCGAGGTCGCCGAGGCAAGCAAGCAGCCGCAGGTGGCATTGCGTTGATCAACGCAACCGGTAGCCTGGGAGGCTTGGTTGGATCTTACGCTGTCGGCTGGCTCAAGGATGTTACTGGGTCGTTTACCGCCGGGTTGATCGGCATGGCGTCTATGCTGTGCTTGGCTAACGTGCTGACCGTTGTTCTCAGTCTGATGGTCAAGCAAAAAGCCTAGGCAGTGAGTTGGGTGTAAGGGAGCAGGCCCATCAAGTGAGCCTGCCACTTTTCACATGTAGAGAAGATCACCCTCATTCTCCCGCCAAGCGTCCAGGTGTCTTTTCAGAGTGCATAAGGAATCCTCATGGTCTGGGAACCGGGCCGGATTGATCGCATCGCAGCGTACCTGGGCTTCGTCAAGACCAATGAAATCTTCAACCGCCTCCCGACTGAACATTTTATGTACCTTGGTAACTCGATCCCTTACCGAATGGCTTTTTCCAGTGCTCATCATGGCCGAGACGATCTTTGCAAAGTCCTCGTCGTCCTTGATGGCTTCTGCCATCCAACGTCGAGGCTCTTCATTGCTCTTCGCGTAATCCCTCCAGCGATACAACAGCGATACAAGGTCGTCCTCTGCCATCAGCGCGACGTCGGCTGCAGCGTGGGCTCTGATGATTTTCACCCAGAGCGCCTTCATCGCCTCTACGGTTCCTTCATCTAGTGCGGGATCAAATTTATCCCTATCACCAGGCTTGTTATCTGCGGGATCGCTTAAGTGGATAAGGAGGTCCTCGGATTTCGTCCGGATGGGTGCTTCAGAGCCAACCTCAACAGATTGATGCACTGTAGGTTGCTTAGGGGAACCTGCACTGTTGCGGGCGGACCACCACGCTCTCAGACGAGCGATCTTGCCTGTCACTGCCTGGACTGCCGGATAGTTGCGTAGGTGCGCTCGCACCAACGCGACCTCTCGGAAACAGTGGGACTGCGCCCCACACAATGACTTGCTCCTTCAACTCCAGTGCTCCGACACATAGCATCCATCCATTCAGCTTCCGAAATGATCCGGCCATGCTAGCCGATCGCTGACATGGCCGTTGGCTTGTATCGCTTGCCTTAAGGCCAAACCGAAATCACGATTTTTAGCTACCGCCGAATCACCAGTGACGGTTCTCCTATAAACGTCATGCCTCGCTGTTTGCCAGGTGACTTACCGAAGAAATAAGTTGACACAGGCTGAAAGTGGCGATCCATCAACATGCTAACCAATTGCACCGTTCTGCGTACCGATTTGGCACTTGCTTGACGGTTTGCGCGGACTGGTGGACAGCACCGTAATATAATGGGCCTCGTTGCATCGCATTATTTGCGCTGGTTCCGTGCATCATCTATGACGAATGGCGGGTTATGCTTTGCAGCGAAAGGGCGTGCCTTACCGGGATCGAAAGCGCGGATGCCAGCATACTGAACAGTAATGGGCGATTGATTGGGTGCATTACAATCGGTGCAATTCAATCATGAATAATCACAGCGAAGGTTATGGGTAGGTGGTACAGATGGCCAAATGGATATCGCGGATACAAAAAAACCGCCTGGACGGGCGGTTTCTCTGTGCGATCCGAATGGATGTTCGTTTCGCGGTTCGCTGACAGCATCAACAAGGTCGATAGTATCCAGCGTGGTGCCGCTGCGCAATACGCCGCGATAAGCGTACATATTGCAGGGAGCGCTCCGGCAAAACCGCCGAAACACCTTGGATCCTCTAGAAAGGCTGCTTGGTAAAAAATTTGCTGAACGTAAACACACACGAAAACACACGAACACGACGGGAATAATCATTATTTTTCAACGAACAGGTGAATACGCTTGATCGGCACCAGTTGCACCTGTCAAGGGAATTCTGCGAAAAATCTTGACATTGAAAAATAAAAATGTGCTCCACGCAAAAGTACTTTTTTGTGTCAGTCGATAAGTGGTATGAAAGAACACGGGCAGGGGGACTGCCCTCAAACGCCTCTTGACCGCGTCTGGACAACGCGCCGGAAATCGAGAGGGCCGATAGACATCCCGGTTCGCTGCCAGCATCAACATCTGATCAGTGAAACCGTTGCGCAGTCCGGCAAGCGCAACGGCCCGGGGCTCCTTACTGGGGGTTACCATGAAAACTAAGCTGAAACCCGTGGTCGAGGTCGTCAACGTGGCTGATTTCATTGCCAAGTTGGCGAATGTTTACCGGGCCTGGGCCTGGTTCCGCGATCACATCGACCTCTAAGCAATACCGATTCACAACCCCGCCACATGGCGGGGTTTTTCTTGCGCAACTTGACGCGCAACAAGATTTCGCAAGCATTGCTCGGCAATGCTCATCAGCAGTCGACCGTCATTCGACAACCAAAAGGAGTTAGTTCGTTGATTCTGTATAAGTACTACGATGCAGCTGGCGGCCGCGCGGCCCTAAGAAGCCGTCGACTGGGATTTCGCACTCCGTCGAAATTTAATGATCCCTTTGAGTTGACCGCGCTATCCAACGGCGATGGGCCGCTATCGAAGATGGACACCCTTCGCAATCAGATTGTGCAGTTAAAGGACCAGGTGGTCATTCTCAGCCTGACCCGTAGCCCCCTCAATCCCCTCATGTGGGCCCATTACGGCAGAGAACATACCGGCGTGGTCATAGCTTATGACGTAAGCGGTCCCTTCCTGAGCTCGCAGGAATACAACCTCATTCCTGCAGATATTGGCGACGTCATCTACACACACACCAAATCCCCGTTCAAGATGACGCCGGAAACCATGAGCACGTTGGGCCGGGTCCACCGACAAGGCTTTGGAGCACCGGCTACACAGACCTTCGAGCAACAAGCCCTGGCAAGGCGTTTGTTCCTGACAAAGCACGCCAGCTGGGTATATGAAGAAGAGGTGCGCGTCGTAAAAATTGCAGACAGCCTTTTCGAAGAAACCCACGTGTTCCAGGCCGACCGCCTTCGTGCGTACGATACAGGTAATCCCCTACCTCAAGGACTGCACCTCTATAAAAAAGAGGTTCCGATCACTGCCGTTTACCTGGGGGTAAAAAATACGCTTGCTAGCGACCCTGTTGCACGCCGAGAACTGGAAAGTCTTGACTGCCCGATCCATCAGCTTGGAGTCGATGACGCATCCTGGAACCTAGCAACGAGCCAACTGCTTTTTTGAGGCATTCGTCGCCCTCGAAGTTGAGATTAGGCCGGCGTGAGAAGTGAACGTGAAACCCTGGGGAGAAAGCGGTGCGTGAGCGAGTCGCTGAATGGAAGCGCGTTTTCGAATCTGAAGAAAACGCCATCACCAAGGCGTTAAATCAAATGGCGTGGGACATCGCAGCGTACTCATGCGTTGTAGAAATGGTGCGCCAAGCCCCGACGGTCGGCGGCGAAAAGCAGCTCAATGCGCTGGTAATGGATATGCTAGCGAACGGATTCTGGGCTGGAACAATGCAGGGTGTTCGAAGACTTGTCGAGGTCGAGCCTATCCGCGGCCCGAAAAGCGTGTGCTCTATAGGGGGTCTTATCGCCGACGTCCGAGCGGCACGAGGGAAGCTTACACGGCTGGTCTATGTCAGGGATATTGCGGGCCTGGAGTACAACTACCATCGCACACATGCAGCGTATAACACCTTCGTCAATGAGCAACTGCAACATGGAAGACGATCCTACTGGGTACCAATAAAGTACCACTACGAGCTCTCGATCAAGCGGCACGAGGAGTTCGACTGGCTAAGTGGAGTGAGCGCCGGCGCTTCAACGCCAGACGATCTGATTCGGATCGAGATATTCGACATGCTGGAGGCCCGCCTCGATCGACTTTCATCCGTTATAGAACATGTAAACGTGGATATCGCCCATGCTGCCACCGAGGCAAGTCGACAGGGGCGCATCTTAGAGCGGTGGGGGCTGGCGGACGCTAAGCAAACCTTGCGTGAAATTGCAGAAATTGCGCAGTTGGTGGGCTCCTGGTTCTGCTACAGCGGCGCTGGCACTGTTTTGCCTGCCGCCAATTTCGATCAGTTCGCTCATTTGGACAGCCCATTATTCCAAGTTGACCGTGCCAAACTGCAGGAGATATGGACGGACTTTGATCGCGAAGCACAATCATGGCACCGAGTCGACCCCACAGAGTGGATGCAGACCCAATAGCATGAAGGCGCTTGGTCAACCTCGCTAGGAAACCAGACCATGGAAACCTCGCTCAGACTGTCGACGTCGCGCCCGTTAGCTCATTGCCCGCAGCTTTGCCAAAACAATGGATGAGTGATTGAGGTGGTCAGGGCCCTTATGCGTCCTTTGCGCCATATCCGGCATGGCACTTGGGGCATTCCCACTGACCGACAAATCGGAATTCGCTAGCCAAGTGGGTCAAGCGCATCTTGCGCTCATCGCTGTCCCAGCAGGCCGTGCAAAAGCGACCGGCCTCGCCTTCAAACGTCGAAATCTCGAGCTCGAACGGGCCAACTTGGAGTGTCAGCGTAGGCGATGCCGCAGGCAAAACTGGAAGACTGTTTGATTAACGAGTAGGGCACTTAATGCTCCGAATGCAAACGATAAAGTACCTTCGCAAAGCCGTGCGTGCTTCGAGCAGCGGGATCAGGATAGTAATAAGCCCTTCCATCCTGGAGAGTGAACCTTACAGCTCCTTCCAGTTGGTTCTGCGCGATCTCTGCAAGAGCATTCATTTCCCATCCCTTCCCTCCTCTTAACCAGCCAGGAGAAACGAGCTGAAGGGATTCCAACAACATCCCCTCCTGACCCGACTCAATCCACGTGATGAGGGATGGTAAAGAATCGATAAATACCGTAGTGCGGGTATCAAAGCCCTCATCACATGTCACCACAGTGGCATGGAACCACGGTGACATTTGAGGCTTCAGCATGACGTGCCACCCACGCTGCCCTGGCTCAAGAAGTGCTGCCAGACCTTTGACCTCCGCCCTGCTGTCGGAAACGAACATAACAATGCCTCAAAATGAACAGTATACTGTGTAGCGATATACTGTTCAAAACGGCTTCATCGTTCCTTTTGCGGATTGAGCAAATGGAACTGAAAAAAGCTTTCGGAAAGGTGTTTCGCTGGTTCCGGAAAGAGCGCGCAATCAGCCAGGATGATTTATCCGAGGTTTCCGGTCGAACCTACATCAGCTCACTCGAACGTGGTATGTATTCTCCGACGATTGAAAAGCTCGACGCCTTGGCGCCGATGCTGAACATTCATCCAATCACCCTGCTGGTATGCACTTACGCCGAAAGAGAGGGGGTCTCGACCGAGCTCTTGCTAAAGCGGGTGCAGGAAGAGATCAATCTATCGGAAGCGCCTTGGAAAATCTCCAACTCACAATGATCGCCGCATGCCGCTGGGCTTGTAGGGCTCAAGTGCAGAGAGCGACGCGCCTGAAACCTTCCAACCGCAATTCATTTTGAGCAATTCGGTACCAGGCATCCGGCCGAACCGCCTGTCGCATTCCCAGCTCTAGACAGAAAAGCGTTAGGTCTCATAACGTCCTGAGCCTAATGGCATTTTTTTGATGTAACGGTTAACGAAGCTCCGGAACTTATGGATTGAACCCGTCTAGCGATGCCCTGATAAATGGGATCGAGTCACTCTCGGCAATGATGGGCGTAACCGTGGTACCGGTGTGCTTTTCATAAGCCGCCCTAGCTATGGGTTCCAGCTGATGACCCCTGGCTCGAATACGATCGACGTAGGGGTTTGGCGGCGGGGGAGGCCCGATGCCCAGGCGGAGTCTGAAAAGCTCATATGAACTGCGGAATTTTGACGTGCCCATGATCTGGGGCGCCTCGCTAGCTCCGATTCCCTCACGACGCCATGCAAACCAAGCAGCGGAGTTTTGCTGAGCAGCTGGACCCGTGATGATGCGCATTGCCATATCGCAATCTCCTCTAAAAGTGACCTGCACCGGAACAGTGGAAGGCCTGATAACGGGAGATGCGTAACGTTCTTGCAGAAACTAGATGCCTTGGACTGGCGTCAGTGAGAGGGGGATTTAAGTAAGGAAGGTCTGAGGAGAAGGGACTGGAGCAATGGTGCTAACCTTGAAGACCGGCTGCTAGGCAGCCGGTAGCGTACAACAGCGGTGTTACTCGCCGATCCTCATCGTGCGGGGAAGGCCCAGCATGGCGTTCTGCATACGGAGATCATTCAGCGAGATCGAGGGGTCTGAAGTCGCTGCAGCTGAACTGGCGCAACCCCGGCCGGTTAAGCAAACCGTGTGAATCACCAGGTTCGTCCCCGCGAGCTTGTCGACGTTCTGGCCGCTGGTGGTCTGTGCTGCATCGGATGCTGCGGTTAGGCCTGAGGCGACGTTGTTCCCAACCATCCCAGAGTCGGTGCAATTGTTCAGCAGTGAGCAGGTCGCGAGGGATACAGCCAGAGAGGCACCCGTGGCAACAGCATTGCCCACTGCTGTGTGAGCTTCCTTGTACTGTGAGGCTGGGCCCGCATAGACCTCGCTGATTGTGTACGTGACCTTGGCATCACCCGCAGTCTGGTTGTAGCCAGCTTTCTTGAGAGCGTCATTCACATACGCTGTCATGTCACCAAGGGCGGCGTCCTCGGTCACGGCCTTGACAGGCACACCCTCTACCAGGCGCCCGTTGATCTGTGCTGCTTGAACGCGCACCGGGCCTTTCTCAACGGTGATTGGCTTCGCTGCACAACCAGGTAAGGCGATGATGACGCAGGTGGCAGCTAATGCCGCGATTGCTTTATGGATCACGTGAGCCTCAGGGGGTTGAATAACATGTAACTATAATACTGATGGGTGGCCATGGAGGCTAGTGGCAAAATGCTCATGCAGATGGGGCCGGGGCTGCCGGCGGCGCAAATAGCCATCTGCGTTAGTTGCGAATCGCTGCACCGCTAGTCGTCTCAACGAGCTGCAGGAGGGGGATCGGCTAAAATTTCTGGTAGTGCGGAGAGGTAGAGTAGGCCATGAACAATAACGTCTTCCACAGCGCCACCATCAGGGGTCAGCTTTTCGAGGCCTCAATGATTTACGAAGGCCCCTGGATTTCATTAATCACCCCACGGTCGGCCGTCCATGATGGTGTGCACCTCGGGGTGTGCAACATCGTTCAGTTCGATCCTACTAGCTATAGGTGCCATGGGTTTGGGTGGTACATCGTCAAATATCGCAGTGAAGCTCGGGTATTTCTCAGGGGGTTCACTATTGACGATGCCCGTGCCTTATCGGATGAGTTCGGGATCAAGTTGCTGGACCACGGGGGCTGGGACAGTCGAACGCTTTTTTATCGCAGCAAGGCTTGGGAGGGATTGAGAGCCTGGGTGAGATCGCATCCGAGAATTGCGAAGCGTTATGCAGCTGGTACTAACCCTTACCTTTCAGATTGGTATCTCAGAGCTACTAGCGAAGAAATGGTGCCATTGCCGCTAGGGTAGAGCCAAGATGGTAGTGGCGTGTGCGATCCTCATCTCGTGGCCCCGGCTCCCAGCCGCTCGCCCCCTCACATGTTTTTACCGAGGTTGCAATGGACAAATCGGAAATGAGCAGGCTTTTGGAGCTTCAAGTGCAAGAGAAGCTGAGGGATGGCTATTCAATAACCACCTATGCGATGGACGCAGCTGGTCGGGATCGTGTGAGGTGTGGGATGAAGACCAAAGGTCATTCCCTTCCCAACGAGAATCATGCGGCGGAGGACTGGCAGGAGTACATCGGCAAACTGGAGACGGGGGCGTACAAATCGGTAGTGAGGACAAAAGTGATCGAGACGGGCGACTCTCCAAACATCGATCAGTCTGCCGGCGGCAGTGGTACGGTGGGTCTGTGGAAGGCCCGACGTCACTGAGACAGTGGAGGCTAATACGCCTCTAGACGTAAGGGCTAACAAAGGCGCCCGCGGCGAAAAAAAACTGGGCCTTTGATATACAAAGAGCCCAGTCCTGGTAACCACAGCTGCCGCGGCGCTGTAGGTGGAGAATCCACCGTTACCAAGACTGAGCTCACCTCTTTATCGCCATTAGGATAGTCGACAGCAGTACGACGTCCTGCTTGGCTAGCTTGCGAATCCCCACCAGTTGCACCTGGCTGCTATGTGAAGGACATACGTCCGGGGAAGTCATTTGCGCTGCTCACGTAGTGGTGAGCGACCTGAGGGATAACCGCTTCGACCTAATCGTCCAGCTGTGTTGTCAGTTCCTGGGAGAAGCCCGGACTCGACTATTGTCTGATCTCAAAACTGGCGGTGCATCACCGAGTCGAGAACACAGAGGCAAACACAGGGGATGCATTAGGGAGCGGAGATATCAGGCGGTATGTGGGTAGTGCGCTAACCCGTTACCGTGTTGCTGACTACAAAGGAGGCTTCGCGACCTCGGACCTGACTGGCTTCTCCAGTGGGAGTATCCGTTAACTTTGCCTCAGGTAATGTTCAACATGGGCTGATAAACACCATTTCTATACCAAAAAAAACCGGCCCTGAGGCCGGTCATGTAATTTGGTGCGGGTGGTCACGTGCCCCGTTTAGTCACGGTGGTGGACGCCATGAGGTCGAAGATGAACTGGGATTTCACAGTGAAAACCGGAACCGCGATGAAGGCTGCAAGCACAACGGCTAGCACGAGCGGATGCCCGATGCTGAGCAGAAGCAAGACGGACATGATCTTCAAGGTGGTGCGCAAGATGCACTGCCAGATGGATAGGTTGCCGTTGAGCGAGATCGTCCTGACACGGAACAACAGCTTGCCGGCCGTCGTGCCACGCCAAGTCCTGGTCAGTGTCGCTTCGTAGATCAACCACACCAAAGGCAACAGAACAAGGAAGTAAGGTGCCAGGCTGAGTGCTGCCCCCTCAGTCCAGCTCAGGCCGGGGGTAGCAACGTCGAATGGGCCCGACGTATCGACATGGGCATTATGAGCCATGACTAAAGCCAGTAGTGCTAGCGATCCACCCAGTACCAGCGATACCAAAACAAAATCTGTCGTGGTTGCCGCTATGCGCTGAGCGACGTTCAGCAGTTTGGAGCCAATTTTCATCGTTCACCTGATTGCTTGTGGAGGACTAGAACATGTTGCCCATCGCATCGAGTGCTGCCATTTGCGAGTTTGTGGGTTCGGCCGTGGTCGGATCTTGAGAGTCATGCGATGGGCTGGCCTCATCAAGGGCACCTGCGCTTGAGAGCAGCTGCGGCTGTTGGTCGATCAACGAGTCCCGAGCATCCATACCGTAGTCAGGTGGGGTGGCGACAGGGACAGACAGTGCATGAGCCTCGACAGCACCTGTGTGCAAGGGAGCACCACTCTGGGTGCCCACCGGCTCAGGTTGCAGGGGAGGGCGAACCTCCTCGACAACCAGGGCCGGCTCCATCGGTTCAGCGGGAGCTAGGGGCCCTGAGGGCGGCGCGACTGCCGGAGCTTTTACAGCCCCTGGTTTTGCGGTGATCTCTCGCTGCCGTGGTACCCGTTTCTTTCGGCTCGGTGGAGCTGCACTTTCACGCTTGGATTGGCGGCCCGTCGCAATCATTCCCCCCGGGCCAGCAAGAGCGTTATTCAGAGCTTCGTCTAGGGTGCCGGCCTCACTGTGGCTCAAAAACCACTGATAAAAGACTCCCCTGATAAGAGGCGTGTCTTTACCGTATGGCAGTTCGGACATGAACTCCAGCAAACCTGGGCAAACGTCTTCTGGGATATTCAGATTTATTTTGCGCTCAGTTTCATTAGGGTCATATACACGAATTAACTTAGCCATTTACAGCAGACACCCTTTTTGCATTCGCGTTTACGATGCTCCGGATGATTTGTCCAAGGGCATAGCGAGCAAAACCGTCAGCAACAGCCCAGCGAGGATTTTTTACAAGAATGCTGTGTTGCCATACATCTTTGGCGCGAGCATAGATCGCCTCGGCGCTTCCACCCGCAACTAAAATCCCATTGAGGGAACGAGCATCATCGGAAAACAACGAGTTACCTTTAGAGATAACCTCCTGAACCACATGCTGTTGAGCTTCGGTCACTTGCTCTTGAATGTTTACCTCCTGACCGTACTGGAAAAGACATTTGGTGCTGAACGATTCCTCACACTCCACCAGGCTTGCTTGAATCTCGCGCTTGCCTAGGATGCGGCGCAACTGCTCTGCAGCAGCACTCATTCCTGCGCAGGAGTCAGCGCCCCGTTCAATATATTGACCTTCCCTCATCAAAAGAAAGTCAGTCGAGTAATGCCCACCCTCGATGACGCCATAGGATTTAGGCCTTCCGTTAGCACCATTGATCAGATTTTCAATGGGCATGCCCGACTGATCAAGGATGTAGTCGCAGTAAGCGCCCATTGGCTGAGGAAGTGCTTTCAACTCGACAGTTTTAGGGAGTGCTTTCCGAGTGCGCTCGACCAGACTGTCCTTACGAGAGCCGAACAACTTAGACGGGGTACCGATAATTACAAATGCCTCCTCAATACCTTGAACTCCCTTAGCACGTAACCTGGTGAAAGCCGACTGAATAAGCGCCAGGTATTCAGCGGTATCCGTCCAGTTGTCGTTCAACCCGATAGAGGAGGTGAGGTTGCCCTGGAGGCGAGCGGTATCGCCAGTGAAGTATGCCTTGCCATCGACAATTTCGGTCTCGGCCTGGGCGCGAGCCGCAGTCGTCGGGTCGGTGAGTTCGACAGCTGGAACCGCCAGAGTGGGGTACATGATATCCGTTCGTTTGCCGTCGTGGTAAGCGACGACTTTAATGGCACTACGACCCGCATCCAAACCGATTGCTACGCGACCTTTCATGAAAAAAACCTATATAAACCAGTGACTTAGAAGGGTTAACGATGCGCACTGTGCAGTGTGCAGTGCCTACAGTGCAGTGCGATGTAGCTACTGTGCTGTATGCATTGATGTGAGTCTAAGATACATAACACGTATTGACAATACTGGATGGTGACAAAGAAAATTCGCCGGAACGCGCCCCCTCGGCGCGGCTATACACAACCCCCCGGCGAACGCTTAAACAATGGCTATACACAACCCCCCCTCCATCGACGATTTCGAAGAGCTTCGGCGCAAAGGCAAGGAGTCGGTCGACACCGCTGTCGACTACCTGATTCGCATCGATCAGCTCCTGGTCCGCATGGGTGAATTGCTCTACGTCATGCAGCCGTTCCAGACGGGGCGCATAGGGATCGACTTCAACCAGCACCGGGGCCAATCGCGACCATTCGTGCGGGTCTATCGAAAGCTCAAGGCCGGCAAGGGGAAATGGATGTCCACGAACGTGAGCCACAAAGGCCTCACGAAGAGAGTGAAGCGAGCCCGAGAATTCGAGCCCAATCACAAGCTTGTTCTGAGCCTGTGCGAAAGGGTTTCCAAACTCTTTGACCTCAGAGCCGAAATGCACGAGCGGGTACGAAATATGAGCCATGGCGTAAAGCTGACGCTCAAGGCCAGAGAAGATGATCTGGCATCTCTTGAGTCTCTGGTGGGCAGCATGCTGGACCAGGTGGAAACGAAGTTCGAAGGAGAGATCGACGTGGATGAGTAATCGCTAATCAGTTTCGCGAAGGCCTTGTCGATCAACGTCGGCAGGGCTTTTTTTTCGTGGCTGAGGGCGACCAGAAACTATTCGGTGACAGGCCAAGTATGAACCGGGCTATGGGCAAAGCGGACTAGAAGCGAACCGGTGTTACGCGATGTGTGACTCTGCGGCTTTGGCGAAGCTAACTAGAAGCTGACCGGTGTTATGCGCAGTGGGATCCTGCGGCTTCGGTAAAGCGGACAAGAAGCCTACCGGTGATTTGGCGAAGTGTTATCCGGGCTCTTGCTGAGCGTAGTGTGATCCGGCCGCTGAGAATTGCTTTTGCATTCGGTGGTGAGCTGACTTTTATCTGGGCCTGGCGGTGTTTGAACCGAACTGCCTCGCGCCCGCTCCCTTAATCTAATTTAATTCTCTTAATTCATTTTCTCTTATTCCGGTTGCACCATCGGCCTCATTCTGGCGCCGGCACTTGTGTCGGATTCTCTTTTTCCGCTGCTCGTTGTGCCACCCCTCGTTTTGCAAGTTTGGTTTGGGTGCCTGTCGTGGGGCTGGCCGTTGTGGATCTGCCAGTTCTTTCTGTGCCGCTTGTGCCTCTGCACCCGCCGGCTCCCTTCTGCTGATGACGTATTGGGTTCATTCTTCTTCTGTGGATTCTCTTTTCTCTCTTCTCTTCTTCATCTCCATTATTTCACTGCGACTTCTACGTCGTCTGCTGTGCGTGAGAGCATGAGTGGTGGGATCCTATTGTTCTCGCACCAGTTCTAGATGTTGAATTGTGCCATCGCTAGTTTGGGGTTTCGTTGTTGCGCTGCCGCATTGGCATTTCATTGTGCTGGCGCTTGTTCTGCTGCCGCAGGTTTGGCGCTTTTTCTCCTGCCGACAGCATAACCATTTGTGCCTTTCGCTACGCACCTCGGCCGGCGCTCAACCGTCAGTCCCTGCGGGTTGCGTCAAGCGAAACAGGCCACCGGCAGTCGGTGGCGACCCCAAGAAGGATCTGACGGGGGAGGAGAGCGACGGGCTGAGAAGGATGCGACGGGGGGAGGAGAGAGGCTGGCTGTGCAGGGGCTCGATGCTGGTCCTGCAGCTGGCCTCCGATGATCGGTCGCGGTCGGTGGTGGGCGGTGTGAGACCTGTTGCTGCGGTTTGCGATCCTGGCGTGGCCGGCAGAGTGCGATGCCCGGCGGCCGGTGGTGGGTGAAGCTGGATCTGTGCTGGCGGTGCTCGATCCGGCTCGCAGCGTGTGATGCTTGGCTGGCGGTGGGTGGTATGTGACCTGCCTGGCGAGGCCGACCCTGCTGCTCTCCTGGTGCCGCTTGTGACCGGGCAGGCGGGTATTGACGATTGGCTGGCAGTAGTCAGCACCTGGTGCCGAGTGGTGGTGCTTGGTCGGATTCGTCTCAGCTCAGGGTGCTTGGAGCCGCTTTTCTCTGTTCGGTGTCTCGTGGGTGGGAAGCACTTCATTGCCTCCATGATTCTCAGCTCATTGCATGCGTGCATGCCCCTAGGCGATTGCGGCCCGGGGTATCTCTGCCAGCGAGCGCCTCCCTTTTGGTTGCTGGGCGGCGTATCGGCGCCGACGGGGCCGGCTTTTATGGCTGCGCTTAAGCATAAATGGTTGTGCTGCGGCTTTCCGCTTTTGTCTCTCCTAGGGCATAAATGGTTGTGCTGGCGGCCAACGCTTTTCTCGCTACAGAGTCATAAATGGTTGTGCCTGTATTCGTAACACGTAACTATAATTTGCCTTGCATCCATACAAATCTATAGGTATTGTGGAGCCATAAATGGTTGTGCCAAGGAGCCACCGAGATGAACAAGTCCTTTGTGATGAAGCAGGTTGGGAAGGGGGCCGGGTCGATCGCTCTGGCTGCTGCAGCTTGTCTGTTTGCTGCATACGTTCGACAGGCCTTTGGTGGCTGGGCCTTCGCCGGCTCGTTACTCCTGGTGATCGCAGCCAGCATTCCGATGGTCCTGTTCTTCAACCTGTTTGCTGACCCAAACGTGAAGTTCAGCAAGAAGGAACGGCTGATGGATCAGGAAGACCCTCACTGCATCTTCAATGACAGCCTCAACATGTTCCGCAAAGACGACGATTGATTCACCACTCGCACCTCAAGGAGGCCGGCAATGGCCGCGAAAGCTTTCACCCCAAACAAAGACCAGGCTGTTGCCCTGGGCAGTACCGCCAAGCGCTTGCTGATCCGCGCCAAGGCGGGTGCTGGTAAGACCTCGCTGCTCATCAAGCACGCCCTGCAGTTCCCAACCCAGCGCCTGCTGTATGTGACCTTTGGAAAGGCCAACAAGGAGGACGCAGCTGCTCGCTTCCCTGACAACGTGACCACCAAGACCAGTCATGGGCTTGCTTGGGAAGTCGGTGGCCAGTTCAAGAAGGTTGGCAAGCAGGATGATCTCCACCCATCCCACCTGGCCAAGCAGTACGGCATCCCAATGGCGTTCGCTCGCCACCTCTACGTCACTCTGCACAACTACATGGTCTCTGCAGACCGGGAGATCCTGGCAGCGCATGTGCCGGCACAGATCGTTGGCGATGACCGTGAGAAAACAGCGGAGTGGGCGAAGGTTGTTTGGGAAGACCTGCAGCGCTTGCGCCAATGGTCTCGCGGGTGCGGCGATAGCCAAGCCGAGCGTGCTGAGTTCCTGGAAACCACTCATCTGCGAATGCCGCACGACGGCTACCTGAAACTGTGGAGCCTGGGTGACCCTGACCTGAGCCACCGTTACGACCAGATCCTTCTGGACGAGTACCAGGACACCAATCCTGTCTTTGCTGCGGTGATCCTGCGGCAGAACTGCCCGCTGCGCTTGGCCGGTGACGACTTCCAGGCAATCTTCGGTTTCCGTGGTGCCTACAACACCTTCGAACCGTCGCAGTTCGACCAGGTCGTATCGCTGAGCGAGAGCCACCGTTATGGCGCCGGCATCGCCGAGCTGGCCACCATGCTCTTGCGTGAGTTCGCCGGCGAGCAGGATCCAGTGCGCAGTTCACGCCATGAGCTGACTACCCGTTTTGCCGTCGACCGCACCAAGCCTTACGCGATCATCGGGCGCACCAATGCGAAGCTGTTCGCCAGTGCTGTCCAGCTGCTGGAAGGCCAGCGTCTTCACTTCGTGGGTGGCGTCAACGAGTACCCGTTCGACAAGCTCGTTGAAGTGCACCACCTGCGCGCCAACACGGGTGTCCGTCTGCGCGATCCTTTGCTCAGTGCGTTCCGCTCTCTCCAAGATCTGGAGGCTTATGCCAACGACACCGATGACAAAGAGATCCACGCCCTCATCAGTGTTGCCAAGCAGTATGGCGATCAAATCCCGAGCCTGGTACAGCGCATCAAGGATGCTTGCGTCAGCGACATCAACGACGCGACCGTCATTCTTTGTACTGCCCACCGCTCGAAAGGTTTGGAGTTTCCGCAGGTGGTTCTGCTGAGCGACTTCCTCAACCTGATCACCGATGCCGGCCTGCCGCTGGTGCTGGATACCCCAGAGCTGCGCCAAGAGCTCCACCTGCTGTACGTGGCGCTGACCCGTGCGATGGAATCCATTGAGGTGAATGAGCAGATCCAGGCAGTTTTGCGTTACTGCGAGACCGCTGGGGTGGTGGGTGAAGCGGTGGAACCTGTCGCGAAGCACACCGAACAAGTGGGGGGCCTATCGCTGGTTGTTAGCCCTGAACAAGAGGCCGAGACCTTTGCTGCGATCACCGGCGTGGGGGCGCTTTCCAAAGTGGCTGAGCTGGTCGGCGCCGATGCTGCCCTGCTGTTCGAGGGCGATCAGGTTGAGTCGCGCATCGAGCTGGCCATCCTGCGTCATGCGGCCCTGACTGCGGCGGCGATCGCGGGCGTAGTGGGTGTCTCCGTATCCCAGGCGGCCGATACCGTTGCGTCGATGGTGCGCCAGGGTCGCCTGCATGGTGGCCTGTTCATCGGTTGCCCAGATATCACCGGGCGCCTGGTCAGTGACCTGCACCTGGAAGTGGCCTGATGCACTACCTACTGATCGTTGCAGGGGGCGAACATGGCTGACGATTTCATCCGGATCTTCTACCGCCGGGAAGCGGGCGGAAAATCCAAGAAATCATCCGTTTCCATTGACCCGCTGATGTTCGAGATTTTCGTCAAGATCAAGGGGAGCATCGGTGAGGCCCGGGACACCCTGAGGGAATGGGCGAAGGCTGCGGATACCGAGCGTACCGATGCGAACTACCGCATGGGGAACTCTCGAATTGTGCAGCAGCGGATGTCCCAGGAAATCCTGGACATGGTCAATGAAGGCATGGCCGCTCGGGCGGTGAAAGAGACGGAAGCCGCGGGCGAGGGGAAAGGCCGGGGTTCTCGACGGGGCAAGCGGGTGGTGGGTGTCCAACCCTCGCATCAGCTGCCGGCGGTCACCGGGCATCTCTCGGAGGATCACGTCTAGCGGCGTTGCTGGCGCTCATGATCGTGCCAGGCGGGGCAGGCTTCGAATGGTTCGTTTGTGTGATTGGTCAAGTCGGCGCGCATGATTGCAGGACGGTGACTTGCTTTGGCTACGGGAGGTTTGGAGAGAGGTGTTGCACGACACGAGCGTGTCGCTAAGGGAGGATGACTCACCCTAACGGTTCCACGCCCAACGAGCAATACCCAGGGCAGGTTTGTTGATCGGCGGAGGCGCGTGCTCCTCCCGAGCTGGAAGCGAAATCACATTTACTTGACCAACATCACAGGCGGACTACACGCCATTTTTTAGCCAGTGTGCGTATTGGTACGCGTAAAGAATCTATTTAGGAGTAGGTATGTCAATTCTCAACAGCATGGATGGAGTGCTTGTTCCCGCGCTGGTGATCTGCGCCTTTGCGTATTTCGCCATTGCGATGCTGAAGCGCCGCAAAGGCTACTCGACCAAGCATTACCAGTGCATCCCCCTGCTCACCGAGCGCGAGCAGGACTTCTTCTGGCGGCTCAAGGAGGCGGTACGCGACGACCTGGTCATCGCGCCCCAGGTGGTCTTCGGCGCCTTCATCAAGGTGAAAGCCACCGCCATGACCGACAAGAACCACGCACGGCATATGGTCGCCCACAACCGCTGCGACTTCCTGCTCTGCGACAAGCAGCTCAAGCCGGTAGCGCTGGTCGAGGTCGACGACTCCACGCACAACAGCGGCAAGGCCAAGGCAAAGGACCGGCGTCGCGACGAGCTGATGAAGGCCGTCGGGGTCACCGTGCATCGGTACCGCGGGATGCCGTCGGCCAGAGACATTCGCAAGGACCTGAAGCTGTAGAGCTCAGGACCTCTCATCCACAATTAGAACTCAGAAGGTGATCACCATGAGTGACTTCGATTCATCCAGCGAATACTTCGCTCGCGCAGAAGCTTCGGCCGGCGAAGGAAAGCTGACTTTCCGGGGGCTGTTCCTCGCGTTGCTAGGGCTGTATGTCATTGCTGCGGCAATCAGCATCGGCGTCTTGACTTTCAAAGTACCGGTCAGTGCTGAGGATCTACAGCATGCATCCTGGCTGGTGCACGCCCCCTACTTGCTCCCCTTTATCTCCGGCGCATTGTTGATCATAGGCTTCGCACTCGTGCTTCAGTTGATTAGCCCGATGACCCTGAGCTTCGGTGTGCTCATGATCAGCTTTATCGGCGCCGTTTCCACTGAACCGAGTGTCTCACTGCGCAGTGCTGTTCTGGCTGGGGAAGCGAAAATCGGCTGTTACGATTACAGCTTGCTCGCCTGTACCGAGATGCTGGGGTTACCCAGTCGCGCAGCCAACCTAGATCAGCCGGCCCAGCCGAGTGTCCACCAATTCATCCCTGTCCAAGCGATGGCCTTCGTTCGAGCTCCGTTCGATGTGTTCAAAGCGGATGAACTCAACCAGATGCTCGATACACAGCGCCTGGAAGTGAAAGGTGAGATGCGCAAGGGCCTGAAAACTCAGCCCGACACCCTCCCCACATCCGAAGCGACGAGCTCAACAGGTGAGCATCATGAGTGACCACGATTCTTCCAATGACTACTTCGATCACACGCCGGGGACGGCAGGCGAGGGATCACTGATCTTCGCGAGCGTCTTCATGGCTGCGGTGGTGGGGTACGTCGTGTTTGCGGCAATCAGCACCGCCGTCCTGAACTTCAAGGCTCCCGTGAGCGCCGAGGACCTGCACCTCGCTTCCTGGTTGGTGGTTCCGCCATCGCTGTCGTTCATCTGCGCATTTTTCAGCTTCATGTGCATCATGGGTGGCGCCCTGCAAACCTTCAGAGGCAGCTCTTTGGGACTGTTCCTCATCATGATTGGTGTGCTTGCTATGCCCACCATCTTCCCCAGCGTCTCGTTCCGCAGCGCCGTGCTGGCAAGCGAGGCGAAGGTCGGCTGTTACGACTACACGAGCCTTGCCTGCACCAAGATGCTTGGCCTCCCCAGCAGCGCGACATCCGATCAGTCGAGCAAAGTTGAACGCAAGACATCGGCGCCGATCGAGGTGATGGCTTTCCTGCGAGCACCTTTCGATGTGTACAAAGCGGACCAGCTCAACCGAATGCTCGATGCCCAGCGCCAGGAGCTGAAAGAAGAGATCCGCAAGGGCTTGCACAGCCAGGAAAACACGCCCCCTACATCCCTAGTCACTAACCCAGCAGGTGAGCATTATGAGTAACCAGGAATCCTCCAGTGAATACGTCGACCCTGCGCCAGGGACGGCCGCCAAGGGGCCTCTGATCATCGCAAGCCTGCTACTGGCCGTGCCGGTGCTGTTCGTCGTGTTTGCCGTGATCAGCGCAGCCGTTCTGAACTTCAAGGCTCCTGTGAGCCCCGAGGACCTGAAACATGCCTCGTGGTTGGTAACTCCTCCAACCCTCTCGTTCTTTTTGTCCGGTGTCAGCGTCTTCGCGTTCGTCATCGGCGCCTTTCGCGCATTTATGGGCAGTGCCTTCGGCCTGGTACTGATCATGGCTGGGATTGTGAGTGGTACCACTATCTTCCCGAGCGTCTCTTTCCGCAGCGCTGTTCTGGCAGGTGAGGCGAAGGTGGGCTGCTACGACTACACGAGCAGCGCCTGCACCAAGATGCTGGGCCTTCCCGACGCCGCGGCCTCTGAGCAGTCGAGCAAAGTCGAAGGCAAGACATTGGCGGCGATCGAGGTGCTGGCGTTTGTCCGGGCTCCGTTCGATGTGTTCAAAGCGGATCAGCTCAACCAAATGCTCGATGCGCAGCGCACCGAACTGAAGAAGCAGTTGGACGCTTACGCCGAGTAGTCGGTGAAGTCTCGGGGTGGCCGGTGCCGACCACCTCCGAATCTAAGGCTCCACCGAACAAGGGGTGGAGCTCTAATAGTTAACTGGATGCGCTGAGCACCAGCCATAAGGAATCGAGATATGAAATCGCTGTTCGGGATCGTTTTTGGTTGGTTTGCAGGGGTTGCGCTCGCGGGGGCAATGATTGGTATCGTCGGCCTGTTCGATGCCGGGGTTGAACACTTAGGGTTCACTGAAGCCACAGCCAGGTACTACATCCTTAGCCTGATGCTGTGTATCACCATGCTGGTAATGTCCAAACCTGCGCGACGTCAGTGGAAGTTCATGGGGCTGTTCGGTGTGGCCCTATTCTTGATCATGGGAACAGGACTGACCCAGGTAATCGAACCGGTACCTGCAGGTGACCAGGTTGAGCAGATCCGAGCTCAGCTGGATGCCTTGGGCGTCCTCGGGGCTAAGGCTGTCATGTACCTAGCGCCAGGAGGTCTGGTGTTGTTCTACACCTTGATGGCTTACATGGGGATGCGGGAAGAGCAGGCGAAGAAGCGGGTTTACCTGACCGACTAACGGATTGACGGCGGCCCAGCTGTTTTAGGCAGCCAAACACACAGAACAGAAGGGAGTTAGGCGATGCATAAGCCTGGGTTGGACGCAACGAGTGGTGTTGACCGAAGCATGGTTTACAGGGGGCTGGGCGCAATCTGCGTGGCCCTGGGGTTTTTTTGTATCGGCCCCATGGTGATCGATCAGCAGCTGGTGAACATCGCTCTGAACATGTCGCCAGAGAAGACCGCTGTGATTATGCTGTCGGCGGCCGGTGTGGTGCTGTTCCAGAGGGGATTCGCCGGTTTCATCGTGTTGATGCTGGGATTCCTGGTTGCTGGGGCGGCGTGTGAGCGGTTCTACGCTCAGGATGCGGTTACGACGATGGCGGTGGTAGGTTTTCCGTTCCTCATGCTTGGGGTCGGCGTGCTCATCTTCAACCCTGCTCACTGAGCTTCGCACAACCCAAAGCCCGCCGCGCATCGGCGGGCTTTGTTGTTTGAGGCAGCGGGGGTGGCTATGGGTTTCTACGGGCAGCGAACCGTTGAACCCACTTCTCGGATCTATCTAGGCGGTCAAGAAGGTCTTTCTTGGGTTTGCAGTCTTGATACCCGACTGAAACGGTCTGCCTGACTACCGCTAGCTCTGCCAGGACGTCTGCTGCTCCTCTGATGGGGGTAGGGGAAGGTGAGTAGTAGTCCTGGCGCATCTGCTTGTCGGGAAGCTCTGCATCTTCGTACTCTTCCTCGAACCATTTGTTTAGGGTCATGCGGACATCGAGAAGCCCTGACGCAGAGTTAAATATCATTGAGAACGGGAGATTCTCCAAGATAGGGCCGACTTGTATGTGCTTATCCAGGTCCATGCGGCGAGCCGGCCGCCATCGCGAGTGAAATCCTGGCTCACCGGGACCACAAGGCACAGCTCCATCCTGCTCAATCCCTTGCGGGGGCGGCATTATCCTCGCACGCTTCTTTTTTCCACTGAGCGCTCTCGCTGGACTGATGAATTGGCTGTTGTATGCCTCAGTGTTGTATGTCCACTTCTCAGCTTGTAACCGGACTTCGAGGGCCTGGAGCTTAATGGCCGTACGCGCAATTAGACAGGCTGAGACCGAGTGGAGGCGTGGGACGTTGCCGGCCGAGTAGACCCCTCGCCATTTAATCCCAACTGTATGAAACTCGTGCTCTTCAGCCCAGTCGATCTCTTCACGGGTTAAAGGCGGATATGGCTCATCCAGAATGACAATGCACTTCGACTCATCGTCGTACCAGGTAGACTTGTGATCCGCTTTCTTTGAGAGATTCAGGCTTGTGCCATAGGTTTCGTTCGCAAATGGGGCTCGGAAACCTGTCGCAGCTATGAAATTTAGAGCGCGTGCGGCTTGTTGCGCCATCCTCAGACCTTCGTGCTCGCTATAAGCATCCCCCCTGAGCTCCAGATGGTCAGGGGCTTCCAATCGAAAACCGTATAGGTAGGCTGTCCTTTCTAGGGCGCTTCCTGGGACGATGTCTTTCAGGGGAAGCGGCAGCAGGAATGACAGGGTGGTCCGCCCCGATCGAAGTTCAGGTCCACGTTTGAAGGGTTCTGGGCTCTCGCCGTGTTCTTTCCAGTAGAAAGAGACAAAAGCCTGGTGCAGTTTCTGTGCGGTACCTAAAACTGACTGGGCATGCCGGAGGTTCTGGAAGCCAGCCTTTTGCGCAGCTTTATCAAGGGCAGCATGATGAGGAATGCTCTTCTCTTGCTTGATTAATTTAGCTACGCGCTTGATACGCGCAACGGTGGTAGGTCGAGTGTGTTCGGTTGCCACGATATCTCTCCGGCCCTACTTGTTGCTGCGTCACCCGTCCACCGCTATGCATCAGGGCCAAAGTTATGGTCCGAATCTTGAGTAGCTGGCAGTGCTGCTCGTGCAGCTTCGCGATGACGGGTAGCTGGCGTCTGCTGGGCGCCATGGGAGATTGTAAGCTGCGTTCTGTGTGTGTGACTAGACCAAACACACAGACGGACCACGCACTACAGGCCGGCAATCACCTATAAAAGAAATCACCTCACGCGACGTATAGGTACGTGTGGTGAATTAGATTTGCCATTATGATGTAGGTCTGAAGGCGGCCCTCGGTATCCCAGGGCCTCATGTAGCGATCCTCAGCGGATCCAGGGGAGGGGGCATGGCCAAACAAGATGAGATGACGAATCGATCCATCGCGATCCTGATCAATCTGTCTGCGGGCTTGGATGAAGCCGGCATCGAGTGCGGCGATGAGCGCGTACCGCTCACCGCACACCTGCGCCTGGCCGCCGCCGCCGGCGCCGCCTCGTTATCCCAGCGAGCCAAGCGGTCGACGCCGTTCTCGAACCAGACGAATAGTCCGCATGTGAAGTTGGTCAAGACCGCTGCTAACTGGCTTGACCAGCTGAAGGTGGTCAAAGGGTTCCACGGAGACGTCTCGGCTGCCGAGTTTCTCGGTGTCAGCCAGACCCAGTTCTCCCGCTGGCGTACCGGCAAGGACCTCCTGGACAACTACCACGCCTGGCAGATCGCAGCAGCGTTGAATGTGAACCCGATGGTGGTGATCGGCAGCGTTGGTTTCCACCACTCTCGCGACACTGATCGCACCAGGTGGTTGGCCATGCTTTCAACGGTCCTTGATTCGGAGCTTCCTGCGGTACCTGCGCTGACGCCGTCGGCGCCAGCCCGGGCAACTGAGCAGGTGCAGCAACAGCAACAGCAACAGGCACCTGCGCCTAGCAGTACTGGCGCTGAGTCGACCGCCCAAGGCAGCAAATGGACAGACGAGGAAGATCAGCGGCTCGTTGCGAGCTACCGTGACGGCTCGGCGATCGACGTTCTGGCTACGGCTCACAGGCGCACTCCCAAGGCCATTTTGCTGCGACTGAGCAACACGCACCGCTTGATACCGGCTGAGCAGCTCGCAAGCTTGTGTGAGCTCTACGGGGTGAACCTGAACAGTCCTGGGAACGGGCGCAAGACCGAACAGAGAAAGGGCTCCCCGCGGCAGAGAAGGGGGAAGGCCAAGGAACATGCTCCAACGGTGTTCCTTTGAGTGATCTGGTGCCTGAGATCAGCTGCTGGCGCTAGGAGTACAAATGTACTCCTATCGTGCAGGTGGCACTTTGGCGACTCGACCAAATGTGCCACGCGGATCACCAGAAACTAACGATGGCACATTTCGAATGGCGCCAGCCCAGTGTTTACAGGTTGGAAATGGCGGTTCCGCAACAAACACTAGCGATGGCACATATCGGCGCCATCGGGACAACTAGCACAACAGAGGTGGCCATGAACAAACCCCAACTCCCAGAAGCACCACCCCGGCGAACGCTGCTGCAGCGGCTCTTCGGCGCTTGAATTGGGCAGAACTTGATTAAGGTCTGGGTGACAGAGACAGGTAGTTACGCCTTTGGCCAGGTGGTTACCGAGACGAAGGTGAAACTCGGTCGATACACGGTGCTGCAGTGGAAAACATACAGAACGCCTGATCTTGATCGAGAAGAATAGGGGCCAGCGCTATAGCCGGCCTTTGCTCGGCACTGGGGATCCCCCTCTTGTTCAGTGTGCCTTGCTGGTCTGGGCTTCGTTATCTGCGGGTGTTCCCCATATCGAGTTGACCAGTGAACGCGATGGCGCTGTCGGCCTCGCACCTACTCAATCCTGCTACTGACAGAAGTCAGCAACGGAGATCATTGATGCGCACACCCAACGAACAGGATTCACCCAAACTGATGGCCAGGTCGATCGAGCTGATCACCGACCGAGACGAGAAGTTCTCTGAAGTCGTTACCAGCATGGGCAGCTACGGCAACAAGTCCTTCCAGGAGGCCTTCAAAGCACAGTACCCCGAGGACTGGGCGACGATCGAGCGAAGCTACTCGTTGTCCGGGCTCCACTACGGCGAGGAGGGACGGTTTGTCGATGGGGAATGGACCTTGATTGCGATCGAGCCTTCACCATCTGCGCTGCTGGACGCGCAGTACTGCGACTACCTGCGGAACCCACCCTTTTAGCGATCGGTTGGCATGCACTGCACTCTGGCCTTGGATGCTGCCCGGCCGCATGAACGCTACACCCACTCCGGCCATGCTTGGCCGGAGTTTTTCGTTGCTGAACCTACCAATCAATTGGAGTGACCTGACGATGCCAAGAGGCTTTACATCAATTCATTTTCACGGTGGGCCTAAAAATGGCGAAGTGCAGGAGGACGTTCCCTGTTCAAGCTTGGGGGACTCTGTGAGCGTTCCGAGCGGGAGCGGATACACGGATGAGCCAGGCGGGGTTGTAGGTGTCTTCGTAGATGCATTCGAGCTGCCCGACAACTGGATGATTTCCAGCTCATTCAAATACGTCAAGCGGAAGCCAGTTACAGGTTGCTCTGGGGCGCATTACGACTTTCAGGAGAGGACGCTTGTGGAACGTTGTCGCGCTACTACCAAGTCGAATACGTGGTGCAGAAACGTAGCCATGCAGGGGAAGAAAACCTGTAGAGCTCACGCCAAAAGCCAAAATCTAAAAGACAAATACTGAAAGGGCGCGGCCAGAGAGTTGTTCTATAGTTTAATAATCTCTTGATAAAGATTGTCCTATAGTTTAACTTCGGTGCCCGGTAAGTAAGAAAGCCAGTGAAGCTCCAATCCAACTGGCGGGCACCACACAACTCTTCTAGGACGGCTGCATGCTGATCAAAAAAATCCTCACACACTTCCACTTCTGCTGCGGCTTGGGCGGTGGTGCCAAAGGCTTCAACGAGGCGAAGCCCATCGTCGGCAACATGCAGGCTGAATGGGAGTGCCTGGGCGGCGTCGACGTTGATCCGGCCGGCCTTGCCGACTTCAAGCGTTTGACCGGCGTGGAGGGCACGCAGTTGGATCTCTTCACCCGCGAGCAGTACATCAGGTTCCACGGCAAGGAACCGCCAGCCGGGTGGAGGGAAGCAACCACAGAAGACATCCGCCGTGCAGCACAGAACCGCCGGCCCGACACCGTCTTCATCAGCTCCCCGTGCAAGGGCGCCAGCGGACTGCTGTCGGAGAAGATGAGTGCGACCCCCAAGTACCAGGCCTTGAACGAGCTCACCCTGCGTTGCATCTGGCTGATGGCGGAGACCTGGCGCGACGACCCTGTGCCGATGCTGGTATTCGAGAACGTCCCGCGTCTGGCCAACCGCGGCCGGCACCTGCTGGACCAGATCGGCGCCCTGCTAAGCCACTATGGGTACGCTGTCGCCGAAACCACCCATGACTGCGGGGTGATCGGCGGCTTGGCTCAAAGCCGCAAGCGTTTCCTGTTGGTGGCTCGCCATGTCGAGAAGGTCCCGCCGTTCCTGTACGAGCCTGAGAAGAAGAGCCTGCGCGCTGTAGGCGAAATCCTCAGCCGCATGCCTCTTGCCGGCGACATCGAGCGAGCCGGACCAATGCACCGAGTGCCAGCTCTGCAGTGGAAGACCTGGGTCCGCCTGGCTTTGGTCGAGGCGGGGAAAGACTGGCGCAGTCTCAACAACCTGGCGATCCAAGATGGGTATCTGCGTGACCTGGTCATCGTCCCAGGATATCGAGCTGGATACATGGGGGTGCATGGCTGGAACGAAAGTATGGGCACGGTGGCTGGACGATCGAACCCAACAAACGGGGCGTTCTCTGTGGCTGACCCGCGTGCCCGGGCCGGCGCCTTGCAGTATCAGCAGTACGGTGTTCGCCGATGGCAAGACACCAGCGGCGCCATCATTGGCGTCAAGAGCCCAGGGCAAGGCACATTCAGTGTCGCTGATCCCCGAGCGGCCAAGATGCGCAGAAATGGCGAACCCTACCTGCCTGGCGGGCACTACGGCGTGGTGCCGTTGCAGGGCGCCTCGGCCGGTCAGTATGACGACGCCCGGTGGGACATTGCCGACACCCAGCTCCCAGGCGCTGACGAGAAGCTCACCTGCATCATCGAATCGCTCGACGGGACCTGGCACCGGCCCTTCACGACCTTGGAGCTGGCGGCGATCCAGAGCCTTGTCGAGCCAGAGGAGCAACTGGAATTGGACGGGTTGAGCGATCAGGCCTGGCGCGAACGAATTGGCAACGCAGTTCCCCCGAAGGCAGCGAAAGCCATCGGTCATGTGATGGGCACTACGTTGCTGCTGGCCGCACAAGGGGAGACCTTCATGCTGAGCAGCATGCCCATCTGGGTGCGGCCAGTCGCAGTAGGCCTGAGCGTATCTCAGCTGGCGGCACAATGATCATGGTCGGCCTACTGCTCCGGTGTAACCGCGGCCTAGGCGCCATCTCAGCCGGTGCACAGCGTGCTGAAGACCCTTTAGAGACCGCCGATACAGTGCTGCCACTGATCGGCAAAACCGATGCTGGGTGCGCCTGGCGTCATCACTACGACGTGAAGATCACGTCATCAAAATGAGATGTAGAAATGGATGACAGAAATAACGGCCTTCTGATCGAAGGCTTCGTGCAGGGTTCCTATGACCGCATGTTCGGTGCCGGCAAGGTGGAGGTTCGCCACAACCCGCTTACCAGCTGGTCTCAGGCAACCATCTCCAACAGTCAAAGCAACTTCCAGGACACTCACCGCGAGGTGAAGCGCACCTTCGAAGGCTTGCAGCACACGCTCTACAAGGAAGGCGGCAACGATGAGCTTCTGACCGAGCTTTCTGCTGTCGAGGACCGTCTGACCAGCGCTACGACCGTCGACGAACTGGGCACTGCGATCGTCGAGTCGCGGCCAGTGCTTGACCAGGTGTTTGGCCGGTAAGGCAGCCGCTTGAGGCCCTGGACAGCGTTCAGGGCTTCTCACTGATCAGTGCACGCATGAGCCACCTCACATGCTTGGCCGAAGGCATCGAGACAGAGGCACTTCGTCCACGAGGTAGAACAGGAATCCCGCATGGCAACCTTGAACATCCCATCTGATAAATCCCACTCCGCGCTCGAACACCTCGCCGACCATTTGCAAAGCGGTCGAAACGATTCCGCTACCCGCATTGCTGCTGCAAGAGCGCTTGGCATCGCAGGTGGGGAAGAGGCGCTTGACGCGCTGATGAATTTTCTCCGTGGACACAGCATGGCACCGGTGGAAGTTAGGTCAGCTGCAATGTTGGCAGTCGGCCAAGTGATCAGCACAGCAGGTAAATCGGCCGGGGGACCTGAGGGGCCCTAGCTGCCCCTGCCTTGGCTTCCCCTGGTGCAGCCCTTGGTCGCTGAACGCTGGATACTCCAAGGTCGCATTAGTAATGCGAAATCTCGCACCAATGGTTGTCGTATAGTTCAATCTTTGTTGATTTAGATTGTCCTATAGTTTAATATTGTGGCTCAGTCATTCAACGGACCCGCTGCCCGCCATGAGCCGCTTCAAGTTCCTCGGAATCAACGACGACAAATCTCACTGTGAATGCTGCGGCAAGCAGGGCCTTAAGCGCGTGGTTTGGATTGAGGACTGCGAGACCAACGAGATTCGCCACTTCGGCACAACATGCGCCATGGCGCCGGCGAAGGGGTTCACGCTCGATCTTGAGATCAAGGCGGAGATGCGCCGGCTGGATGAGGTGCAAAAGTCTCGCTTTGCCCGGGCGTACCAAGCGTACCGGCAAAAGGGTGGCCGTTGTGTGGCCAACCCGGATAAGCCCGGTTACTTCATTCACGCAGATCCAGTTCTTTGGAAGGACTGTCTGGCGGCGGCGTAGGGGAGAGATCATGACCAACACTGAACGCCTGATTGAAGGGTACAAGCAGTGCAAGGCCCAAGGGACCACTATGCGTTTCTCAACTGGCCGCTACACCGGCAATGGCACTTCGGTTGTCGAGGCCCTGCGCCGTCGTGGCTACACCGTGAACCGGCTGGGCAGCTCGTACTACGAAGTAGCAGATGGCCCAGCCTAACTCCACCGGCCCGGTTCGCTGGCCACCTACTCACGATTGCCCTGGAGGGTTCTCATGCTCGAAACCGTCGCTGTCGCCCCCGATTGGTCGGTTCAGGGTATGGGCGCCAGCTACAAGGGCACTCACACCTTCGGCTTGAACGTTGAGCGTGAGGAGCCACCCGAGGACATCGAGATGCGCGCACGAGCTCGCGCCCGGCAGCTGGTCGCCGATTGCGGCTGTTCAGGTAAGCCGTCTGCAGGATATCCGCGATCGCGCCCCAGTCTCGGACGTGTAGGTCGCCGACGTGCGCCCCTCCGCACGCTATGCCCAGTCTCCGAGCTGGGCCGAGCCCATAGAAAGACAATCATCAATGACCTGCTGGCGCAGTTGCCGCCAGAGGTCGCACGCCTGCAGGAGGCAAAAGCATGAGCATCACTAAGATCACCGAATGCCGCGAGTGCGGTAGCAAGTCCCTGACTTGGCAGACTCACAACAAGAACATCAGCGATGCACAGCACGGCCGTCTGCGCACCAGCGACATTCGTTGCCAGCTGATTTTGGGCTGTGATCAGTGCTCGGAAACCTTGGCCATCATGAGCGCCGACCAGGTAGCGGCATGGCTCACAGAACAAGGACAGGAACAGGGTGTTCAGCACCAGGGCAGCGATGCCATCCCAACGGCCGCCAGCGCTGGCGAGGTTGAAGAGTCGCTGCTGTGGCTTGACGACTTTGTTGCGCGCTGCAATGGAGATGACCGCGGCTCCTGCGCTGCTGTCGAGACTCTGCGTGCTGCCCTTTCCGCCAAGGCGCAGGCCAACAAGGTCAGCGCCGTTGCCTTGCGTGAGGCGATGGAGAACCTCGCTATCAGCGCTTCTGTGGCCGACCACCCACCGGTGCTCCTGCCAGCGTCCGTGCGCCAGCATCCGCTTGTGATGCTGGGCGGTGTGTGCGTGCGGGTTACCTACTCCGGACTCAAGTGGTATCACGAGCAGCTGATGGATGACCGCTGGGAGGCGCTGGCCGTGGACGAATTCGAATCGCTGTTGGTGGAGGCCCTGGCGAAGGCATGAAACAGATCACACCTGCAGAAACTCTCGTTGTCGGGTCTACGCCGTTCCCCGGGGCCCAGATAAAGCCCTGAAATAGGCACATGTGCCTACCGCCGTACACGCCGCATGGTAGGCACATGTGCCTATAAACGATTCTGCACCCCGGTCCCGCTCATCAAAATGGAAAGGCTACACATGGCCCCGACTCGCCGCAAACCCCGTAATAAACCGACTCAGCTGCAGACCGGTATTCTCCTCGCTGCTGCGGATCTCTCGCGTTACATCTACGACAGAGGCGATGCTGCTGCGTTGCTGAAGCGGCAAGGCTTAGACGATGCAAACTGCTCTGGTCTGGATGAGATGGACAAGGAAGAGTTGCGGATCCTGCGCGATGACTATGGGCTCGCGAGTCTGCGTGGCCTGGATTGAATGCCTTCCTCATTCTGAAACATACATCACCACTTCACTAGTTCGAGGACGCCACAAATGGCGCAGTACGACACCGAGCGAGGTTGCCCAAAATGCGGTGGCCATGAGGGGTACCAGTTCGACCTGGTTGAAAAGCACATTATGGGCGCTGGATGGGGCGAGCCACCGGTGTCTCTCGACAGCGGCATCATCGTCAGCCGAAGCATGGTGAAGTGCGGTGATTGCGGGCACCGGTTCCGCCTGGACACATTGCGTGCGCTTGGCGCCATCGGCGGAGAGGTGGAGGAGGGCGAGGGGGAATAGCCATACTCGGTCTACAGGTGCGCTTGTGCACCGGCAGTCACGATGTGAAACACGCATCCCCAGCCATCGAGCTGGGTCGATGCCGTGGAAGCGGCGCGGATTTCGCGTGCGCAGCAGGGGTAGGAAGATCATGCCGTTGACCTGGAACGTTGCTTATTACTCGGGGATGTCCAGCACTCAGGACCTGAGGGCTGCAGTTGATGAGGGCGTCCCAGTAGGTGTTGTTGCCACACTGCTGGACACCCTTAAACTCCTTCGGACGCTTCCACGTCATTTAGATGCAGGCGGCGCCGTGTTCATTGACTCGGGGGCCTTTTCTGCATTTCAGAAGGGCGAGCTCGTGAGCTGGGAGAAAGTGTTTTTCGCCTACGAATGCGTGCTGGGGCGGACGGACTACCCCGGGGCGCTGAGTATCGTGGCACCAGATGTCATCGGTGACCAGTCGGCAACCCTCGACTTGTGGGCTGTGCACGTAGAGCGAGTTCGCACATGGATCACGGCCGGCGCTCGTGTGATCATTCCCCTGCAGTGTGGAGAGCTGTCTGCCGGTGAGATGTTGGCGCATGCAAAGCGGATTTTTCAGACCGACCAGTTCTGCGCGGGCATTCCATCCAACCTGGCGGCAATGACTGCTGAGGATTGTGCAACCCTGCACCATCACGACTTTCACCTGCTGGGGCGTGTGGTGATCAACGCCGAATTGGGCGATAAACTGCGCGCACTGCTGGCCAACAATCCCGATGCTATCTACACGGCAGATGCAAACTGGCTGCGGTCCCGCATCAAGCAAATCAGCCTCGCGGCTAATGAATTGCGGCAAGCGCCTTCGGACAATCTTTTTGAGTCCTCGCGAACTCGTGCCGTACGAGCGATCCTGCGCCAGGATCCGTATCACCAGCAACCCGGCCCCTCGGGCGCCCGCTACTCGGAACTGACTTATGGCACATAACACTGGAACCGCTCAGTGCTCGCACTGTGGGGCTGAGTATCGACTGGTCACAGAACACAATCGCGATATGCAGCGGCTCTGCAGGGCCTGGCTCAGCCGCCACGAGCGGCGGTGTGCAACCAGGACGCCGGAGCAGCGTCGGGCCTGGGCTCAGAAGTACGTAGGGAAGGATTTCACAGAAAGCAGCTTGACGGTCAACCTGGAACATCCTGGGTTTAAAGAGATCCAGCCGGGTCATGCAGTTTTGGGCGACGCTCCACTTCCTCTCAGCCCATCTGCGGGATTGCACTGACTGCTACTTGGCCAGCCTGCCGGGCAGATTCGTTCTCCCTCCTGTTGAAGGTGCGGGTTGATCGCCGCTCTGGCAGAGTGTTGCTGGGCGAACACTCATTCTGTCAGTGGCGATAGCAGCGCATCAGCTTTCGCAGCCATTGTGCCAGTTAAACCACCTGCCCTTTCCATAGGAGCTGTGAAGTGAAGTCCGTCGATGTTGTGAGCAAGGCTTGGACAGATACATACGAAGAGATTGCTGCTAAGGCCCAGCTTGTGCGGGATGTGCTGGAGCAGCGCAACGTGAGGCTGCGGTCCGGCAGCGCACTTTCGCAACTGCTTAGCCAGGCCGACAAGCTGAGCCTGGCGTGGGCAGAGCAAGTGAAGCCAGATGACCGGGTGGTCTGGGAAGCGGCGTTCGTGAACCGTCTGGCTGATGCGGTCACCAACTTGCCTGAAGAGCCAGGAATTCAAGAGGCGCTCAAGCGTATGGCCGGCAGCGTCATGCAGCCGGATGATCGGAACACCTCCCAAGGGAAGGACGCTCTCTGGGAGCTGGTGCTGCTGTCCGACTTGAAGAGCCGAGGGTTAGCAGCCAAAGCTGCAGAACCCGATATCCTGGTTGACTTCGGCATGGGCGACTACCCGATCGCTTGTAAGAAGATCTGGTCTGAGAGCGGAGTTGAGAAGCGTGTTAGCCATGCTGCCAAACAACTGGCGCCGTTCAACAATGGCGGGGTCATCGCTCTCAATCTGGACGATTTGGTCCCCGTCGGGAAAGCTGTGAGCGTTCCCACCAAGGAGCTTGCAAAGGCTGTTCTGACCAAGTTCAACTTGGACTTCATTGAGCGTCATCGAGACGTGCTGCAAGATGCTGTCATGAGCGGCAAGTGCGATGGTTTCTTCATCTCGACGACCGCCTTTGCTGTCCTGGCGGAGGAGGAGACATCGGCCTACCTCGCTACGCAAGGTTCTTTGTGGCACCTCGGAGATTCGTCGCCAGAGTCCTGCGAGCGCTTCCTTGCATTTGGTCACACGCAGGGCATGTAACCAGGAGCCTGCAGAACCACGAAGCGCCGGAAAATCCTGGGAGTGACAGTCAACACAGTGCTGTCGAGTAGCCTCGCTAAGGTCGAAAAGATGCGAGAGGATTGACAGCCGCTTCGAAAAATCAGACATTGCGATTTCTGAGGACGCAAGTCTGTTTCGTTGAGCGCGGTCAGTCCTCTTGGGATTGGTCGCGTTTTCCTACATTTTTGGGGTCTCCTTTTCTGCTCATTGGTCATGACTCTCATGACTGATCAGAATCTCAAGCAACCGGCTTGCCCGCCGACCCTCTCAGCATTTCCGGCATATCATCAAATCCCTTCCTCAACGCATGCTATCCGATCATTCTTCAGCTGTAGCTCTTATACTGATCTGTGGATTTAGAGAATTAAAACTGTCGCAAAGAGGCCCAGTTTCCGTGGCCTTCAGCCCGATTCGGAGTAAACGCAAAACTGTCGCGAGCCCCCAAAACCGTTGACTCGGACAAATGCGCCAGAGAATAAAAACTGTCTAGCCCAGTAATGACGGGCCTTACAGCCACCTCTGAGATTTCAGGAGTGGATGTCCTGCCCGCTATTCGGGTTGAACCCAGCAGCCCGGGCTCTCACTGTCGAAGAAATCGACGTCAACTGGCCCCAGGTCATCCTGAATGATTTGGTAAGCCATGTTGCAATAAGGCTGATATCCCCGAAAGACTGAGACGGCTACGCGCTCAATGCCCGTCCCCTTCATTCGCTTGAGCAAATGCCTGTCGTGCTCCCCCAAGCCCCAACCGAACAGTGTCAGTGTCTTCCGGGGCGCCGTAAGCACCTCTCGATAGACAGTCGACAGGTAGTAGCTATTTTGAATCGAAGCTACCTTCTGACGCATGGTTCCTTCACTGACAAACAGCGGTACCACACGCTCGTTTTTCCACTCCTGAAGAATGGCTTCCAGCAAGCCGCCGCCCAATGCGCGGATCTTGAACTCTTCCTCTATGTTGTTGCGGCATAAAGCTAAGCTGCCATGGGGGTAGAACACCAACGTATTCACTCGCTCCTTGTACAGCTTCCGGAATCGACGCCAGTCGTCATCGAATACCCCGCCATCGACGAAGCAGTCTTTGAACATATGGCCGTCCGGGATGTTGAGACCATAGGCCACCGTCCAGTAAACCAGCAGGTCATAGTTTAGCGACAAGACCGTGTCGAACTCCTTCAGATACCGGTACATGTTCGGCAGATGATCGGTGATCTGGTGATATTCAGGGTGAACATCCCGCACTGCCTGGATCAGGCAATCCCGGACGCGCACGTAGGCTTCGTGGGTACGCTGATCTGGGATCTCCAACGATTTGTTGACGTTGGATGCTTGCCAGACGACCCGCAGAATTAGCTCAAAATCTTCTGTCTCAAAAAACTCGAACAGACGCGCCACGTCGTTCTGGAGCAGCTCATTTTCCCTGACATGTTCTAGCAGTGAGCGGTACGCAAAACTCTGCGACACAGCGATACTCGCGCCGTTGCCCAACAAGATGGTACCGCGCTGATAATGCTGAGCTATTTCTGCCCATGGCTTTACGGGGTATGGCATAGAGGCCACCTTCGAGTTGTGATCGCAGGATCATATCTCTGATGGTTCCATCGAGTCTTCTAGGCCGCCGACGTGTCTTCGCAACACGCTAGCTCAGATTCAAGCCCTGGTGACGAAACGCTCAGCGGCCGCTCAAATGGACCCTTCAAAATGGACCTCATGTTCTAACGCGGCATCGGGATTTGGGATAAGAAGCTTGTAGGAGCCTCAGGCCGACAACCCTCGCCACCGAAATCAAACCGCCAATATCCCACGTCATGCCACGCACCGAGTTTGAACCCGACCTGCGAAAACGTACCGATGTGCTGAAAGCCGAGTCGCTCATGGAGACCCACGCTTCCTTCGTTCGGTAAAGAAATACCCGCGTATGCAGAACGATATCCTAGCTGCTTCAGAACCGGCAGGAGAACGTCATAAAGCTGCCGGCCAATCCCACTCCGACGCTGCCCCTCTGCAACGTAGACGGTCACATCTACCGCCCACCGATATGCCGCTCGCGCTCGATGCTGGCTAGCATAGGCATAACCGACCACCCGACCTTGCTGCACAGCCACAAAATATGGATAGGTATGAAGCGTCGTCTCGATACGCTGGCGCATTTCTTCCGCGCTCGGCGCTACCTCTTCAAACGAGATGGCAGTGTGGAGCACAATCGGAGCGTAGATAGCCTGTATGGCTGCAGCGTCTTCTGGACCAGCAATACGAATCTCGATTCCGCTATGCATCCGGCTGCTCCAAGCTGTTCAGGTATTCCACTACTTCGTTTACGGTGCTGCGCGCGGTACGGGTGACGCCGATCAGCGTCGCCGAGGCCAGGGCGGTCCAGTCGCCATATCCGACCAGCCAGAGGCGCGGCTCGCGAATAGAGCGCGACCCGTCAACCTCGACCTTACCGCTGTCATCCAGCACGTCCAAGTCCCGCAAGTGATCCAGAGCCGGCCGGAAACCGGTACACCAGATCACCGCATCGACCTGGGTTTTCTCACCATTGGGCCAGACGACCCCGTCAGGCGTGAATGAGACAAAAGGCCTTACAGACCGTAGGGCTCCTCGCTCGCGGGCCCGGACCACCGGGGGCACCATGACTATATCGCCAAGCCCGCCGACCGGTACGTTGATAACACGGCCCTCCTGTTGAGCCTTGAGGCGCTCGGTAGCCCGCTCGAACAGCACCCGGCCATCGACATCATCAGGCAGAAACGCCGGCTCCTCCGTGGTTACCCACGTTGCGTCGGCGACCTCGGACAGCTCCGCATAGATTTGCGCCCCCGAGTTGCCACCACCAACGACCAGCACGCGCTTTCCTTGGAAAGCCTCTGGTGACTGATAATGGGCGGAGTGAATTTGCTGCCCCCCGTACAGCTCTATCCCCGGATAAACCGGAACATAGGGTTTGCTCCAAGTCCCCGTTGCGCTGATGACGGCACGGGCTTCCCAGTCGCGGTCCTTCGAGCGAACACGAAGGCCACGCCCGGTTCGCTCCACCGCCGTAACGCTGACGGGGCGAACGATAGGAAACCCGTAGCGCGCCTCGTACTGCTCCAGATAGCTGACCACGTGATCCCTATCGGGATTACCTTCGGTGACTAGCGGCATCGGCCAGCCCGCGATCGAGCTCCATGCTGAGGGTGAGAATAGCGTCAGCGAGTCCCAGCCATGGCGCCACGCCCCGCCCGCAGCCTCTTCGGCGTCGAGCAGCAGAAACGACAACTTGGCCCGCTTGAGAAAATAGGCCACCGTAAGCGCGGACTGCCCGCCGCCAATCACGATGACATCGAGTAGTTCGCCGTCGGTGGCCATGGTCTCTCCTGTCTGGCTGGAGCGCTCAGTCTTCGCCGAATTGGTTGATGTAGTTGATGTGCGCAGGCTTCTGAATCGCCCGTGGGCGAAGCTCCTGCACCCAAGCGATCGCCTCGCGACGCGGCATTCCGGATTCGATCAGCAGACGGGCAGCGAACAGCCCGGTGCGACCGGAGCCGCCCTTGCAGTGGATGGCCAGGGCCTTGTTGGAAGCGAGCAAATCGTCTAACTGGTGGCGAATCTCCCCCAACCGAGCCTCGAAGGTTTGATCAGGAGCCTGATCATCCTCGATCGGCAACTGGTACCACTCCAACCCATACTGCCTGGCCGCGACGCCAAGCTCACCAACGCCGTTTTCCTGAAGCTCTGTATCCGACATCAGGGTAACCAGCGCCACGGCGCCAGCCTGCTTCAGCGTCTTCAGGCTTTCAGCAAGATCGCTGGCCTGGGTGCCCGGGCAGGGTGTGAAAATTAGCGCTCCTGGGGCATGGGGCAGCGATTTCATCGAGTAGGGATGTGACATGCTCATGACCTCAAATGGACCGCAGATTGACTCGCTTGGACAGCTCTTCCGCCGACTCCTTGCGCTCGGAGTAGCGATCCACCAGGTAATCCTGGCGGTCGCGCAATAGCAGCGTGAACTTGGTCAGTTCTTCCATCACATCAACCAGCCGGTCATAGAAGGAAGAAGGTTTCATGCGCCCGGCATCATCGAACTCCAGGAAGGCTTTTGGAACCGACGACTGGTTAGGGATAGTGAACATGCGCATCCAACGGCCCAGCACGCGCAATTGGTTCACCACGTTGAACGACTGCGAGCCACCACAAACCTGCATCACCGCTAATGTCTTGCCCTGGGTCGGACGTACGGCGCCCATGGCCAAAGGTACCCAGTCGATCTGCGCCTTAAAGACTGCGCTCATAGAACCGTGACGCTCGGGCGAGCACCACACCTGGCCCTCGGACCATTGCATCAGCTCGCGGAGTTCCAGCACCTTCTCGTGGGAGTCCGGAGCGTCATCCGGGAGCGGCAGGCCGGAAGGGTCGAAGATACGGGTTTCGGCGCCGAACTCTTCCAGCAGGCGCGCAGCTTCCTGGACCATCAAGCGGCTGAATGAGCGTTCGCGGGTCGATCCGTACAGCAGCAGGATGCGTGGTTTATGCGTGGAGGGATCCTTCGGCTCCAGACGCTCCAGCGACGGCAGATCGATCAGTTCTGGCTGGATATTTGGCAGGTGGTCGTTCATTTCAGTCTCCATTGATCCAGGGCCTACAGCGCGCCGATGCGAGCAAGTTCGGCTTTCAGTTCGTCCTGGCTCAGTTGCGAGAAGGGCAGCGCAATGAAAGCGCGCACGCGCTCATCGATCTTCGCAAGTGTGGTCTGGAAGGCTTGTTCGATTTCCGCCTCACTGCCGGTAACCGCCGAAGGGTCGGCCAGGCCCCAGTGGGCTTTGAGCGATGGACCGAAGAAGATCGGACAGGCTTCGCCGGCAGCTCGATCGCACACGGTGACGACTATGTCGGGAGGAGAGCTCTCGAAGACATCCGAGGCCTTGCTTGAAAGACCAGCGGTGGGGATACCGGCGGCTTCCAAGGTCTTCAGCGCCCGCTCATTGACCTTGCCGCTTGGGAAGCTACCCGAGCTCACAGCTTCCATACCCTCGGGGGCCAGATGATTGAACAGCGCCTCGGACAGGATGCTGCGGCAGCTGTTGTGGGTGCACATGAACAAGACTTTCATCAGATATCTCCGGTTCAAAAGCTCAGGCGTATGGCCAATGCGGCCAAGGTGGCAAGCAGGATCGGCAGCGTCAGGACGATACCGGTGCGGAAGTAGTAACCCCAGGTGATAACGATGTTTTTGCGGGCCAGCACGTGCAGCCACAGCAAGGTGGCCAGGCTGCCGATTGGGGTGATTTTCGGACCGAGGTCACAGCCGATGACGTTGGCGTAGATCATGGCCTCACGCACGATGCCAGTGGCCTCGGCGGAATGGATCGACAAAGCTCCTACCAGTACAGTGGGCATGTTGTTCATGACCGACGACAGGCCAGCGGCGAGCAGCCCCGTCCCGAGGGATGCGCCCCAGACCCCGTAGCCGGTGAAGACATTGAGGATCTGCGTCAGGTAGTCGGTGAGGCCGGCATTACGCAGGCCATAGACCACCAGGTACATGCCAAGCGAGAACACCACGACCTGCCAAGGCGCGTCCTTGAGCACCTTGCGGGTTGAGATCACGTGCCCATGCGCAGCGATCAGGTAGAGGATCAGCGCACAGGCAGCAGCGATGGCGCTGATCGGAACGCCCAGCGGCTCGATGGCGAAGAAGCCGACCAGCAACAGCGCAAGCACCCACCAGCCGGCAACGAACGTCGCCTTGTCGCGGATAGCGGCTTCGGGAGCCTTCAGTTGGTCGAGTTCATAGGTTCGCGGCAGGTCCTTGCGGAAGAACCACAGCAGCATTCCCAGCGTGGCGGCGATACTGACCAGGTTCACCGGCACCATGATCGAGGCGTACTCGCTGAAACCGATGCCAAAGTAGTCGGCGGAAACGATGTTCACCAGGTTGGACACCACCAGCGGCAGGCTCGCGGTATCGGCGATAAAACCTGCTGCCATGACAAATGCCAACGTCGCCGCCGGGGAAAAACGCAGGGCAAGCAGCATGGCGATAACGATCGGCGTCAGGATCAGCGCTGCGCCATCATTGGCGAATAACGCCGACACTGCTGCTCCCAGGAGAATGATGAAAGCGAACAGCTTGCGGGTACTGCCGTTGCCCCAGCGGGCCACATGCAACGCTGCCCATTCGAAGAAACCCGCCTCATCCAGCAAAAGGCTGATGATGATGACAGCGATAAACGTTGCGGTGGCGTTCCATACTATCTGCCACACCACTGGGATATCAGACAGATTCACTACGCCCGCCAGTAGCGCCACGACCGCCCCTAGACCAGCGCTCCAGCCCACCCCCAGACCCTTTGGCTGCCAGATCACCAGAACGATCGTTGCGAGAAAAATCAAAAATGCGATGAACATGGCTCAACTCAGTCAGCGAAGTGAAAATCAAGCACAAGCAGCAGGGCTTTGTGGACGCTCGCCCATTTCAGCAAGGCGCACAGCATCGGCGCTTAGCCACTGGGCGTTTGCATCGACAACACTCTTGAGCATCATCTGCACCCATTCTGGCAAGGACGGATTGAGGCGGTAATACACCCATTGTCCCTGCCGCCGGTCCATGAGGATTCCGGCTTCTCGCAATTGAGCAAGATGCCGAGAAATCTTCGGCTGGCTGAGGTCGAGTGCGCAGGTCAACTCACATACGCATAGCTCGCCTTCACTGGCGATCAGCAAGGTCATCCGGGCTCGTGTTTCGTCAGCGAGACATTTAAAAACGATGGGGGGGGTTAGGGTTTCCCGCATTTGACCTCCTGGGGAACGCAGCACGGGCGGCTCATATCTGGAGGCTCGAATATATGACCATTCAGATATACGGTAAAGCAGATATTAATTCACTGACCAGATGACCGAGTCACAGTAGGAGGCAAAATCCAGGGTTCGCGCCCTTATCCGGATATTGATTCCCTTCCCATCGAGTCCACGATGAACCACCCTGAGATGTCTCTCCGATTGCTTGGTGCCGATCAGATCCAGGGGTTGGATGAGTATCTTTCCGCAGCCGGCTTGCCTACCCCGGACCTTCTGCAGCACGACCGCATGTTCTATTCCTTTCACCGTGGAGAAACGGAACTGGGATATGGGGCATCGAAGGATGGCCAGGCTCGTCTAATTCGTTCGCTGGTTGTGGATCCTGGGAAAGAGGATCCGGGGTCGGTACCTTGCTGCTTAGAGCACTTGAACGCATAGCCGAAGCCGACGGGGCTTAAAGCCTCTGCGGACCACAATTGCGCCCGATTTATTCGAGGCTCGGGGATATGAGCGCAGAGAGCGATCCCTAGCCCCTAGGGTGATTTCCAACTCCGCAGAGTTTGAAAAGCTCTGTCCCGTGTCGGCTTTACCTTAGGCACCCGCAAACTGTCTATGAGGGAATAGCGCTGTCAACCCAGCACAGCCTTACAAAGATGTAATGCCTGGATCACATGGATGACAGCTACCGGGCCTTAGGCTGCAGTCATGTTTTCATGGAGTAATTGAAATGATCAAAGCCAAATGCATCGCCGGCCTACTTCTCTTAATCGCCTCCTCATCCGCTTTTTCCGAAGGAGGTTCTGATCGTTTGCACGGAAAAATGATTCAGGCGAATGAGCAGGCTATGCGTGCATACGCAGCGGCCAATGGAAAAAAGCCACCTGAGGTGATCCATTATCGCTATGGAATGAAGCTGGACGTGGCGAGAGTCATCAGCAGGACTTCGACCAACGGCAGCTGCGACGTGATGCCGGCACAGATGAATTACGAGGACTCAACAGGAGAGCTGAAAATCCTTGAATATCGCACTGCCGGAATTAACTGCAGGGGTCAAAACTGACCGAAGCACAGGTTAATTCTTGAAGTCAGCTGATCACCAGTAGCGCCAGCTGATCGGCCGCCAGGGGGCTTGTGATCGACCGACCGAGGTCTTCCCTAAGTACTTTGCAAAAGAACGACGGTCGGTCGAAATTAATTAGGCAGCCATTGCTTCGCAGGATTGTGCGCAGGCCAAACAGGCTTGTGCGCAATGCTGACAGTGGTCTGCCGTGTGCTTACTGCACTCCTCCCCGCAGGCGCGGCAAATCCTGGCGCACAACGCACAAAATTCCTTGGCGAGCATGCTTTCTCGTGCCATCAAGGTAGCCGCCAGCCTGCACATATCTGCGCAATCCCTGTCCAACTTGATGCAGTCAGCCATCATTTTTACGTCCTGCTCTTGCAGGCAGGCTGACGCGCAGCCTTCACAGGCCAGCGCACAGCGCAGGCATTCCGAGATGCATTCATCAAAGCTACTGTTCATGATCATATCTCCGGTATCGGGTCGATGTGATGCCAGTGCACCGTCTCATGACGGTATGTAGCGTTCGACCTGAGGGGTTCCTGAAGATTGATTACATTTCTGTAAGCTTGTCCGAATCATCTCAGTATGAAGGCGTGCCCGATCATTCAAGGCTTTTCAATCACTGCTTCTGGATGCTCACGATTTTCGCGGAGCTTCCCTCCATGCGGAACCCAAATTTCACCTTGTCGCCTACGTTCAAGCCCTTCAGCTGTGCAGGCTCAGATTGGAAGCCCATGGTCATCGCCGGCCATTTGAGCTCTGCTACCGGGCCGTGCGCTAAGGTGATTTTCCCGCTTTGAAGATCCAGCGCCTTTATTGTCCCCTCAGCATGCGCAGTGGGAGCCGCCTGGCTCCCTTGGCCCCCCTCGGCGGAGGCTGGCATTTTCTTCATGTCCATACCATCCATGTCCTGGGCATGCACACTGGTGGCAAAAGCGGTGACCAGGCCTGCGATGACAATTAGCTTTTTCATTGGATTTCTCCTGAGAGGTTGGGGGTAGTTACAGCAAGTTCGCGGCGACGGATCAGCCAGTACGCCGCAGGGATTACAAAAAGGGAAAGCAAGGGGGCGGTGAGCATGCCGCCCACCATGGGAACCGCGATGCGGCTCATGACCTCGCTGCCGGTACCGCTGCTCCAGAGGATGGGCAGCAAGCCTGCAACGATGACCGCCACAGTCATTGCCTTGGGCCTGATGCGTTGCACCGCGCCCTCACGGATCGCGTCGAGCAGCGCTGTTCGTGTGGTTTCGCCTTTGGCTTGACGCTCAGCCCAAGCGTTATTCAGGTAGATGAGCATGATCACTCCGAACTCCGCCGCTACGCCGGCCAGGGCAATGAAACCAACGCCTGTGGCCACCGACAGGTTGTAGCCCAGCAGGTACAGCAGCCAAACGCCTCCGGTCAGCGCGAACGGTAGTGTGCCCATGATGAGCAACGCCTCACCGAGGCGCCCAAAGGTCAGGTAGAGCAGCACGAAGATGATGGCCAGCGTCGCCGGCACCACCCAGGCCAGACGGGCATTCGCCCGCTCCAGGTATTCGAACTGGCCGGAGTAGCTCAAGCTCATGCCTGGATCGAGCTTCACCTCGCTGTTGATCGCCTGACGAAGGTCTGCCACAACAGACGATAGATCCCGGCCGCGCACATCGATGTACACCCAACCCGAGGGGCGAGCATTCTCGCTCTTAAGCATGGGCGGGCCATCAGCGATACGTATGCGGGCCACGCTGCCGAGCGTCAGCTGACCGCCCTGCGAGGTGTAGATCGGCAGCTGACGCAACGCCTCCACGGAATCACGCCATTCGCGTGGATAGCGCACGCTGATGGGATAGCGGGCCAAGCCTTCAACCGTTTCTCCAATGGTTTCGCCACCAATGGCGCCAGCCACGAGGGCCTGTACGTCGGTGATGTTCAGACCGTAACGGGCAGCGGCATGGCGATCGATATCCAGATCAATGTAGCGGCCACCAGTCAAACGCTCCGCCAGCGCCGAAGTCACTCCAGGAACCTTTTTCGCTGCCCGCTCCACAGCGAGGGTAGCCCGGTCTATCTGGTCTAGGTCGCTGCCGGCCACCTTGACGCCTATTGGGCTCTTGATACCGGTGGCCAGCATATCGATGCGGTTGCGGATGGGCGGGATCCAGATGTTGGTCAGCCCAGGCACACGCACAGTGCGATCAAGCTCCTCGATGAGCTTCTCCGTGGTCATTCCTGGACGCCACTCACTCTTGGGCTTGAGCCGAACGATGGTCTCGAACATCTCCAGCGGTGCCGGGTCGGTAGCGGACTCGGCGCGGCCGGCTTTACCAAAGACACTGGCCACCTCGGGAACAGTTCGAATCAGACGATCCGTTCGCTGCAACAGCTCTGAAGCTTTCTGCGCCGAGAGTCCAGGCAAGGCTGAAGGCATGTAAAGCAGATCACCTTCATCGAGCGGAGGAAGGAACTCGCCCCCAAGATGATTCAAGGGCCACAGACTGCTGAGCAGGATGAGCAATGCTCCAGCGAGGGTAACCAGAGGCCGGCGCAGGACGACCTCTAATGCCGGACGGTACAGCCGGATGAGGCCCCGGTTGAGCGGGTTGCGCTGTTCCGCAGGCAGTGGCCCTCTGATCCAGTACCCCATCAGCACCGGAATCAGGGTCACCGATAGCGCAGCCGCCGCTGCCATTGCGTAGGTCTTGGTAAAGGCCAGGGGTGCGAAGAGACGCCCTTCCTGGGCTTGCAGCGTGAACACCGGGATGAACGATAGCGTGATGATCATCAGGCTGAAGAATAGTGCCGGTCCTACCTCGACGGCCGCCTCTGTCATTACCCTCCAATGCGCTTCGCCTCGCAAGGGTTGACCAGGATGCCGGGCATGCCAAGCCTCAACACGTTTGTGGGCGTTCTCGATCATGACCACGGCAGCGTCCACCATTGCACCGATGGCAATAGCGATTCCGCCAAGGGACATGATGTTGGCATTGATACCCTGATGACGCATGACAATCAGCGCAATCAAGATTCCCACGGGAAGCGACACGATAGCCACCAACGACGAGCGCAGGTGCCAGAGAAACGCTGCGCATACCAACGCCACTACTACGAATTCCTCGATCAGCTTGTGACTGAGGTTCTCCACGGCACGGTCGATCAACTGGCTGCGGTCGTAGACGGTGACAAGCTCCACCCCGGCTGGCAGGCCTTTCTTCAGGGTTTCTAGCTTGGCCTTGACGTGCCCGATGGCCTCACGAGCATTCTTCCCGCTGCGCAGGATCACCACCCCTCCTACGGCTTCGCCGAGGCCGTCCAGTTCGCCTATGCCTCTGCGGGCTTCCGGACCTATCTGCACCGTAGCGACGTCGCCTAATGTCACCGGCACGCCCTTGGTAGCCAGTCGCAGCGGTATCGCTCTGAAATCATCCAGCGATCGCAGGTAGCCGGCCGCACGTACCATGAACTCCGCTTCGCCCTGCTCCAGTACACCGCCACCGGTCTCCTGGTTGGCCTTGCCTATAGCCTCAACCACCTCAGCCTGGGTGATACCGAGGCTGGCCATGCGCAGCGGATCGAGGACGACTTGGTACTGCTTGACCATACCGCCGATGGTGGCTACCTCAGCGACATCCGGCAGGGTCTTGAGCTCATAGCGCAGGAACCAGTCCTGCAGGCTGCGCAGTTGCGACAGGTCATGGCCGCCGTTGCGATCGACCAACGCATACTGATAAATCCAGCCCACTCCGGTGGCATCCGGGCCCAGTACCGGCTTGGCTGCCTCAGGTAATCGCGATTGCGCCTGGCTCAGGTACTCAAGCACCCGTGAGCGCGCCCAATACAGATCGGTGCCGTCCTCGAACAGCACGTAGACGAAGCTGTCACCGAAGGCGGAGAAACCGCGTACCGTTTTGGCCCCCGGAACCGAGAGCATGGTTGTGGTCAGCGGATAGGTCACCTGATTCTCAACGATTTGGGGAGCCTGGCCTGGGTAGGACGTGCGGATGATCACCTGCACGTCCGACAGGTCGGGCAAGGCGTCGATTGGCAGGCTACGCACCGAGACGAAGCCCCATGCCACCAGAAACAGCGTGGCGAGGAGCACCAGCACACGGTTGCCTACCGACCAGCGGATCAGTTTGGCAATCATGGTTGGCCCTCCACCACGTTGATCTGCTCAACTACCATGCCCTCGTCGCGTTCGCGTATGCCAAAGCGAATCTGCGCACCGACCTTGAGGCCATCAAGGAGAGACTGATCAACCACAGGAAAGGTCATGGTCATCCCTGGCATGCCCAGGGTGATGAAAGGACCGTGGGCAACGGTGAGCTGGGTGCCGTCTATCTGCACGACACGGCCATCCGCTTCATGCAGGGCTGGCCCCGCATTAGGCTGACTATCCTGCGCCGTCGCCGCCTCGATGCCTTTCAAATTAGCGTCGGAGTCCAACAGGAATTGCCCGGACGCGACGATGCGCTGTCCTGGCTGAAGGCCCTGCAACACCGCAACTTTCCCTCTGCTCTCCTGGCCCAACACGACTTCCACCGGCCGGAAGCGACCACCGTCTTCAGCCAGCATCAACAGGTCTCGCTTGCCGGTGCGGATGACCGCCTCGGCAGGCACCAAGAGGCTTTGCTCGGAAGACTCGCCGGGATGGAGAGCCACTTGAGCGGTCATCCCAGGACGAAGCCGTCCATCCGGGTTGGGCAACTCGATACGCAGGCGCAACGTGCGGCTCTGCAAATCGGCATCGGCGAGCAACGCGGTCAACTTGCCCGGTATGGGATCGCCTGGGAACGCTGGCAATTGCGCCCGCACAGGCTGGCCTTCGCGAAGACCTTGAGCCTGGGCTTCCGGCACAGCCGCTTCCAGCCAGACGTTGGCCACTCCATTGATCCTCGCCAAGGTAGCCCCCGGCGTCAACGTCATTCCGGGTCGCAAATCGAGAACCTGGATGACTCCGGCCGTGGGTGCGGAGAGTGTGACCGAGAGCTGCACCTTCCCAGTGCTCGCGACCCGGTTGATCAGGTCGGCCGGCATGCCGGCGAGCACAAGCCGCTGTCGTGCCGCCGCCGTCAGCTGCGTGTCGCCGGAATGCCGCAGCGCCAGGTATTCCTCCTGCAAACCAGCCCACTCCGGGGTTAGCACATCGGCTAGAGGAGCCCCTTTGGCAACGATGTCGCCCGTCGCTCGACCATAGACGCGCTCGACGTAGCCGCCAGTCCGGGCCTGCAATACGCTGAAGTCGCGTTCGTCGAACGTTAGAACGCCGCTCACACTCAGGGTCCGTTCTAGCCGGCCAGCCGTCACCGTCGCCAATCGAATCCCAAGGTTTTGCTGGAGCCCAGCCGAGACCTGAACCGCAGGCTGCTCCTCGCCAGCCGTGTCATCCGAATACTTGGGCACGAGCGGCATGTCCATGAACGGCGATTTTCCGGGCGCCGGGAAGTGCTGCTGGGGATACATCGGGTCATACCAGTACAGCGCTTTTTTTTCCTCACCTACTGGCTGGGATGAGGAATACGCACCTCTTCCACCTAGCCAGAAGCCCGCGCCTATCCCAATAGCAAGGGCAGCAGCCACGAGCAAACCAATCGACCTATTCCTCATGCCCGCACCTCTCCATAAACGAAATGCAGACGCGCTGCTGTTGCCGCCAACTGTCCTTGCAGGTCCACATCCTGTAGCAGCGCTTCCACACGCTGCCGGCGTGCCGACAGCACTTCACTCAACGGCGAATTACCGGCGCGGTAGTCCGCCAGAGCGAGGCGTACCCGGTCCTCGGCCAGGGGCAAAAGTGTTTCGCGACTGCGCCGTACAGCCCGTTGCAAGCGTTGGTACTCGGCAAGGTCTGTTTCAAGCTGAGCTTGATGCTCGCGCAGGGCAGCGTCCTGCTCATTTTCCAATTGGCGAACTTGTGCGCGTCGTGCCGCAATCATTGGGTCTTGCCGGGAGCTGGTGAACAACGGCAACTGGAAGCTGACTTGCAGGCTGACCATGTTGCTGAAGTCCGGACCACGGCGCTGATAATCCACCCCCCAGGACCAATCCGATTTCTTTTCCGCCTGAGCCTGGTGTACCTGGGCTTGAGCCTCGCGTGTCATGGCGTTGTAGGTATTGAGCTCCGGATGGGCATGGACGGAGTGCAAGTATTCAGCTGCATCTACAGGCCAGACAGGGAACGTCGGCGCGCCCACTTCGGCGTCCTGCCCAATCCAGCGCTTCAGCGCGGCTCGCGCCTGAGCTGACTGACTCAACAGAACGTCTTTCTGCTCGTCCAACTGTGCCAATTCCTGTTTGGGAGCCAACGTATCGGCCGTTGAGCCTGCGCCTCCGGCCAGGCTGGCCCGCACCGTGGAAGCCAGCAGCTGGTTTTCTTTGTAGAAGGCGTCGAACTGTTCAAGCTTTCGCTGCACGGTGTATGCAGCCACCCAAGCCTGTGCGGTTGCCGCCCGAACTTTCAGCCGTTCGAACAGCGCCTCGGCATCGGCTCGCTCGACCGTGGCCTGCGCTGTCTCTATGCGAGCTTTGCGTTTGTCCCGGTTCGGTACTTCTTGGGACAGGCCAACCACCTGCATGGTCATGAAGTCTCTGTTCATGCTCCAGCGGTCGGTGCCTTCAATCGGCAGGTTCTGTACCCCGAGATTCAGGCGCGGATCGGGTAGTTCGCCCGCTGGAATGACTGCGCTGCGCGCAGCTGATGCCTGCTCCTGGCGGGCCTGTAGAGAGGGAGCGTTGCGTTCAGCCAGTTGCAGCGCCTCATCCAGCGACAGCGTTGCAGCCTGTGCCGAGACAGCCGGCAGCAGTATGAACAGGACGGCCGTGGTTATCCGTCCCTGAAAACGTTGGGGAGTCATGAAAATGATTCCTCGAAAGATCAGCGCCCAGGCGCGTGCCATCGCCCCGCTGCTAGGCGGAACGACGGTGTGAAATTAAGAGGGAATCAGACGCGGGGAGGCCGCCATGGATCGGGGGGAGAGCCTGTCGCTATGCCTACCGCGTAGGTATCGGCAGGTCGTGGCTTGGCAAAGGTCAGCCCAGGCGTCAGGAAGCTGAGCTGCACTGTGCTAGCAGTCCTGCACTCCTGGCCGACCTTGCAGGATTTGGCGTGATCGCCGGCCTTGCCCAGGTCTTGGTCCTGGCAGCAGTCATGATCCATACCCGCCATCATTTCCATGCCCATGGTCTGCATTGGGCAAGGTTCAGTCGCCGAATCGATGCCCGCCATCCCGTTAAGCGGAAGCGCCACGATAAGCATCAGGATGGTGAGCAGTCGAATGAACCGATTCATGATGGGCGAGTATAGATTACCGGGATGAGTTCAGCATTAAGGGGTTGGGGCTGCACTAACCCACCGCTTAGAGGCTGGGAGACTGATGAAGAAGGTTGTGACACCCTCCGCTGAAGTACACCAGATTCGTCCGCTATGAGCCTCGATGATAGAGCGGGTTATCGACAGACCCAGGCCTGCATTGCTTGGGCCGCCTTCGCGCCTGGCTGGATCGGCTCGATAGAATCGGTCGAAGATCTTGCCAATGTGCTGGGAATCGATGATTACCCCGCTGTTACGCACGGAAAGCGTCACGCTTTCAGGCGTCTGCTCGATTCGCACTGATATCTCGTTACCTTCCGGGGTGTAGCGCAACGCGTTGGATAGAAGGTTGGAAAGCGCTCGGTCAATCATCAGGCGATCGCCACGAACCTTACCCTGCCCGTGTAGGGTCAGCTGGATGCCTTGATCCTCAGCCAGGAACTGGTAGTACTCGAACAGCTTGGAAACGAGGTCGGAGAGCTCCACATCAATCTGCTCAGGGACGATCAGACCGTTATCCGCCTTGGCGAGGAACAGCATGTCGTCGATCATGCGCGACATACGCTTGAGGTCTTCCAGGTTCGAATAGAGGTTCTCCTCATAGGCATCCAGGTCACGCTTCTTGGTGAGCACCACTTCAGTATGGGTCAGAAGGTTGCTGACTGGCGTTCTCAACTCGTGAGCGATATCGGCAGAGAAGTTGGACAACCGAACGAATGCATCCTCCAACCGTCCCAGCATCCCGTTGAAAGACAGGATGAGCTCCTGAAGCTCTAGCGGCACGGGCTCCAGGGGAATGCGCTCGCGGAGCGATCTTGCCGACATCCCGGTGGCCACTTTGGTGATTTGCCCAACAGGCCGAAGCCCACTCTTGGCCACGACCCAACCCAAGCCTGCGCTTACAATCGCGCTGATCACCAGGCCAATTCCGAACCACCATTGCAGGGTGACAAAGAAATGGGCGTGAGTGGTGACATCGAGCATCAGCACGGCCGTCACCGGTTCCGGCTCGCCTGCAATGGTCAGCTGGGCGGTAATGCCGCGAAAGTTCTGCGATTCATCCTGCCATTCCCAGACCGCACCCCGGTGCGCCTGCTCGAACCGCTGGGGAATTTGGGAGGCTTTGGGGTCTGAAAACAGGACCGTACCGTCAGCCTTGGTGATTTTCGCCGACAAATCCTGATGTGCGCCGAGCAATGCCCGCAGCTGCTGCTCCTGATCGTGGAGCCCGCCTCGCGCTGCTGAGATGGACAGGATATGACGCGTTGACTCCAGCTTTTCGGAAAGCGCCTGCTCATCCAGCATCCGGAAATGGTGCTGGCTGAGCCCGTAGAAAGCCACCCCGGCAACCACCAGGACAGCAGTCACTGCGAACATGAACATCAGGGTCAGTCGCTTGACGAGCGATGATTGCGGGCGCATCACTCGGGCACATCCATCATGTAGCCCATGCCTCGGGCGGTATGGATGAGCTTTGGCGCGAAGTCGTCATCTATTTTGGCCCGCAGTCGGCGAATCGCTACCTCAATCACGTTGGTGTCACTGTCGAAGTTCATGTCCCAGACCTGAGAAGCGATCAGCGACTTGGGGAGCACCTCGCCGCGTCGGCGCATGAGCAGCTCCAGCAGGGAAAACTCCTTTGCGGTAAGGTCGATCCGCTTGCCGTTTCGCGTAGCTCGACGCTTGAGCAGGTCTACCTCAAGGTCTGCCATCTTCATGGTGGTTTGAGCAGCACCACCGTTGCCTCTGCGCAACAACGTGCGAACCCGAGCCAGCAGCTCCGAGAACGCAAAGGGCTTCACCAGGTAGTCATCAGCGCCCAGTTCCAAACCTTTCACGCGGTCGTCTACGCCGTCTCGGGCCGTCAAGAAAAGAACCGGCACATCCTGACCCGCCGCACGGATCTTGCGCAGGACATCCCAGCCATCGAGCCCCGGCATCATCACGTCGAGTATCAGCAAGTCATACGCTTCGCTCTGTGCCTGTTGCAGGGCGTCAGTGCCTGTCATCACCCGGTCAACGGTGAAGCCAGCTTCTGTCAGACCTTGCTGGAGGTAGACACCGGTTTTTGGCTCATCTTCGGCTACGAGTAATTTCATCTGCTCTCATCCACGCGGGGTGCATCTCCAGTTTGCAGGAAAAAAGACGCCCAACCAGAAGCTGACGGAAAAGTAATGTCGAGATCAGTTTTCTGACAGCACCGCGAAGCTAACTTGACCCTGTACCTGACGCCATGAGGCGCAGAACCCACTGAGGATCTCCAGATGAACATGGTCAAAGCAATTGTGATGGTCGTTACCTTCGGCATGGCAGGCATCGCCCTGGCAGAGGGCGGCGCGGACCGGACCTTTGCGCGGATGGAAGCGGCTCGCCAAAGCTCCATGCAGGCATTCCAAGTTGCGCAGGAGAAGAAAGAGCAGGCGCCAGTTGCCGCCCAGTCCAGCAAGCATGCCGGCCACGAAAGCTGCTGATCCCAGCTTACAGAAATGTAATCACCCCGGAATCTGAACTATGGCAGTTTCAGACTACGGCCTCTCATCAGCCTCGCGCAGTGACGAAAGTCTACGAGACTGGTGAGAGCTCCAATGAACCCAAGGGCTGCCCCATCGAGCAGCCTGGATATCAGCGATCTACCTGACTGGACGCAACGGCATGCAAAGCAAAACCACGAGACGATCTTTCGTCAAAGGCCTGGCCGCTACCGGACTTCTGGGTGGGCTCGGCATGTGGCGCGCGCCGGTCTGGGCCGTGACCAGCCCTGGCCAACCGAACGTGCTGAGCGGCACGGACTTCGATCTGTATATCGGCGAACTCCCCGTCAATATCACGGGTGCAGCTCGCACGGCCATGGCCATCAACGGTTCGGTGCCAGGGCCGATCCTGCGATGGCGCGAAGGCGACACCGTGACACTGCGCGTACGCAACCGGCTGAAACAAGACACCTCCATTCACTGGCACGGCATCATCCTGCCCGCCAACATGGACGGTGTGCCGGGCTTGAGCTTCCACGGCATCGCTCCCGATGGCATGTACGAATACAAGTTCAAGGTCCACCAGAACGGCACCTACTGGTATCACAGCCACTCAGGCTTCCAGGAACAGTCCGGGGTCTATGGGGCGTTGGTGATCGATGCCAAGGATCCGGAGCCGTTTGTGTACGACCGTGATTACGTCGTCATGCTCAGCGATTGGACGGATGAAGACCCGGCGCGGGTGCTCTCCAAACTCAAGAAGCAATCTGACTACTACAACTTCCACAAGCGCACTGTTAGCGACTTCGTTGACGATGTGAGCGAGAAAGGCTGGTCGGCCGCTGTAGCGGATCGGAAGATGTGGGCTGAAATGAAGATGAGCCCCACCGACCTCGCTGACGTGAGCGGGTATACCTACACCTACCTCATGAACGGCCAGGCTCCGAACGGCAACTGGACGGGTATCTTCAAGCCCGGCGAGAAGATCCGCCTGCGCTTTATCAACGGCTCGGCCATGACCTATTTCGATGTCCGGATTCCTGGGCTCAAGATGACGGTTGTGGCTGCCGACGGCCAGTACGTCAAACCCGTATCGGTCGATGAGTTCCGGATCGCCGTTGCCGAAACCTACGATGTCATCGTCGAACCTGAAAACGAGCAGGCCTATACAATCTTCGCGCAATCCATGGACCGTACCGGGTACTCCCGAGGCACCCTGGCAGTTCGTGAAGGCTTGCAAGCGCCCGTGCCGGAGGTAGATCCACGCCCGATCATCGCCATGAGCGATATGGGCATGGACCACGGCAGCATGGGCGGAATGGATCACGGCGGCATGGCTGGCATGGACCAGGGGAACATGGCCGGGATGGATCACAGCAAGATGGCTGGGATGGACCATGGCAGCATGGCCGGCATGGACCACAGCAAGATGGCTGGAATGGACCATAGCAGCATGGCCGGCATGGACCACAGCAAGATGGCTGGAATGGACCATAGCAACATGGCCGGCATGGATCACAGCACGATGGCTGGGATGAGTCATGAGGGCATGGCCGGCATGAGCGGTGCAATGCAGAGCCATCCGGCTTCCGAGACAAACAACCCGTTGGTCGATATGCAGACCATGTCGCCGACCCCGAAGCTGAACGATCCGGGAATTGGCCTGCGCAACAACGGGCGCCGAGTGCTGACCTACGCCGATTTGCGGAGCACCTTCATCGATCCCGATGGTCGAGAGCCTGGACGCACAATCGAACTGCACCTTACCGGCCACATGGAGAAGTTCGCGTGGTCGTTCGACGGTATCAAATTCTCTGATGCTGAACCGCTGCGGTTGAAATATGGCGAGCGTCTTCGCATCACCTTGGTCAACGACACCATGATGACTCACCCCATCCATCTCCACGGTATGTGGAGTGATCTGGAGGACGAGAACGGCAACTTCATGGTTCGCAAGCACACCATCGACATGCCACCTGGCTCAAAACGAAGCTATCGCGTCACCGCAGATGCCTTGGGACGTTGGGCCTATCACTGTCACCTACTGTTCCACATGGAAATGGGCATGTTCCGAGAAGTCCGTGTGGACGAATGAGCTGGAGATTTGAGATGAGCAAACCAATGAAACGAAGCGCCTTTTTCCTCTCTGCTGCGATGGTCGGCATGTTGGCTGTTTATGCCCCGTCGTCGTGGTCCAGCGACAACCATGATCAGCATTCCCAGAAATCTACCGAGGCCGGTAAAGCCAAAGGTTCGCAGGACAAGCAGGGTCAGGGGATGAACCATGAAGGCATGGACCATGGGTCCATGGAAAGTATGGACCACGGCTCGATGAAGGGGATGGACCATGGCTCGATGGAAGGCATGGACCACGACAAAATGATGGAATCGCATGGCAGCGACAAAGCTAAGGCAGGGAAAGATGGTCAATAGCCTTGGGCGGCCTTCGCTGCTGGCCCTGACTGTTTCAATCGGCATGCTGGGCGTAACGCCCAGCTTCGCCGCTGAAGAAATGGATCACTCGGGCATGGATCATTCGAAAATGGGGCACGGTTCCATGCAAATGGATGCTGTTCCGTCCGAATCGATGCCGGCGATGGATCACAGCAAGATGGGGGTGAGCAAACAGCAGAAACAGCCTGCCCCTGTTGATCACAGCCAGATGGAGCATGCTCAAAGCCAGAGCAAATCCAGCCCGGTGGACCATAGCAAGATGGACCACAGCAAAATGGGCCATGGAAACATGAAGGGCATGGATCACGGTTCGATGAAGGGCATGGACCATTCCCAGATGAATCATGGTTCAGCGATTTCTCCGACCACAACGAGTCGCACGCCGATTCCAGTGCTCACTGATGCCGACCGCGAGGCAGCCTTTCCGCCTTTGGGTGGCCACCAGGTGCACGACAGCGGAATCAACAGCTTCTTCCTGTTGGACCAGCTCGAATACCAAGACGCCGATGAGGGCAGCACCCTGGCCTGGGACGCATCAGGCTGGGTAGGCGGCGACATCAATCGACTCTGGGTTCGCTCGGAAGGCGAGCGCACCAATGGGGTAACCGAAGACGCTGAGCTGCAACTGCTATACGGGCGCTCGGTCAGTCCTTGGTGGGACGTGGTCGCCGGAGTCCGTCAGGATTTCAAACCGGAATCACCGCAGACCTGGGCAGCCTTTGGTATTCAGGGCATGGCCTTGTATGACTTCGAGGCCGAAGCTACGGCGTTCATCGGCGAGAACGGCCAGACTGCTGCGCGTCTTGAAGGCGAATACGACATCCTGCTGACCAATCGCTTGATTTTGCAGCCCACGGCCGAGGCGAACTTCTATGGCAAGAACGATCCTGAGCGCGGTGTTGGATCGGGTCTGGCCAATACCGAAGTCGGGCTGCGTCTACGGTATGAAATCGTCCGCCAGTTTGCCCCGTACATAGGCGTTACCTGGAGCCGCTCCTACGGCAACACCGCTGACTTCATCCGAGACGAGGGTGGAGATGTTGATGAGGCACGCTTCGTTGCCGGTATCAGGATGTGGTTCTGAGAATTCCAACATGAAAAGAACAATTACAACGCTGCTTGTGGCCGGTGCTGTCGGAAGTGCTGCGGTATTGGGCACCGCGTATTTCGGCTTGGTGAATGTCGGCGCCGATGATCCTCACTTCCCGGCTGTCCATTCGTTTCTCGCCATGGCTCGCGACCGGTCGATTGAGGTTCGAGCGCGAGACATTGAAGTGCCTGACCTGAAGAACGCTGCGTTGATCAAGGCAGGCGCAGGCAACTACAACGCCATGTGCATTGGGTGCCACCTCGCCCCTGGCGTTGGAAAGACAGAACTTAGCCAAGCGCTATACCCGTCGCCACCTGACCTCACCAAGGTGGGTGTCGGAGGCGAACCGGCTGCCGCATTCTGGACGATCAAGCACGGCATCAAAGCCACCGGCATGCCCGCTTGGGGCAAGAGCATGGGTGATGAGTACATCTGGGGAATAGTCGCGTTCCTGGATCAACTTCCCGAAATGAATCCCGAGCAGTACAAGGCTTTGGTGGCCACGAGCGGTGGCCATCAGCACGGCGGCGGCGAAAGCGATATGCATAACCATGAGGGCCAGCACGGCGGGAGCGGGCATGCCGAGCATGGCGATCACGACGAAGCGGCAGACAACGATCATGCCCAGGCAGCTCACGACCATGGAGCTCCACCCGCAGGCGCCACCCAAGCGGCAGATCATCACGGTGACCACAATGCGGCCGAAGCCCATTCGGACGCCCACCCGAAATCGTCGACAAAGACGCATGTTCACAAAGACGGTAAGGAGCACACTCATGCCAACTAACCGGATACTCGTTCGTCTAGCCGCTATCGCTGGGCTGCTGGTGACCTCAGCGGCCTACGCTGCCGAGCCTTTGTCCATCGACGTTCACCGAGACGCGAACTGCGGTTGCTGCAAGAAATGGATCGCGCACTTGGAAGCCAATAGTTTCAAAGTGACCGACCATATTGAGACGGACATGAGCGCAGTGAAACAGAAGCTGGGCGTAGCGCCACGGTTAGCGTCCTGCCACACAGCCGTGATTGATGGAAAGTTTGTTGAAGGTCACGTGCCAGCTGAGCAGATTCGAGAACTCAAGGAGCGGAACGATCTGGTCGGGATCGCCGTGCCAGGAATGCCAGCTGGATCCCCAGGCATGGAGGTTGATGGCGTAAGCCATGCCTACCAAGTCATTGGGTTAACCAAAAGCGGCGCGGACCTAGTAGTCGCCAACTATCCAGCCAAATAACGCACCGACCAGAAGGACGGCAGTAGGCTGACTGCCGTCCCATGTATCCCCGCTAGAAAGCTTCATCAGCTCAACACGACGACACAGAGGGCCTGCAACGCGTAGCTAATCAGATTCGCGGCGCTCGCGGACTGGCTTGAGTACGATATCGCCGTTGATGAGCTCTATGGAGAGTCTGTCGCCCGTCGTGACCCCGAGCTCGCGCAGAATGTCGTCAGGTAATTCCACAATCACATCGCCGGAGCCGTCGCCGGGATCCAGGCACTTTACCGTGGTGCGCGCTGATTCAGTCATTGGGCTCTCCTGCCAGAGCTACCAGTCCCCATCATACTCCAGCAGCCATGCAAGCGGTGATTTGCTCAAGCAGCTTTGCAAATGCCATTTTGTTGGAGTGTTCAGTACGCCGGAAGCCCCTTGCGACTGAGCTAGATCCCATCGACGAACATCGAAAGGGGCCGCAACCCCAAACGGTGCGTAGCTCGTCCGCTTCAATCGGACGGCAAGTTCGTGCCGAAGCTGCGTTCAATCTTTCTGCGGTGCAGCCCGGTTAGGCAATCCCTAGCAGCAGCTATGCCTGAATTGCTCGCTCTTGGTGATGACGCTCAGTGGCAGCCGCACATGGATGAGGTTTGTCGGGACAGGGCGATATCATATGGCCAGTTTACGCTCTGGTCGCTACAGTATCAGCAGTACAATAAGGACGTGCCTGTATGAGAAGGAAAGCTCGCATACTAATCCTATGCAAAACATACCCGTCACCCAGCGCTGCCTATACAGAGACTTCGTGCGTTGCGGGGATGGACGAGGCAGGCAATCTGATCCGTCTTTACCCTGTACCGTTCCGCCTGGTCACTGATGATCAACGATTTTCAAAGTGGCAGTGGATCGAAGCCTCCATCGAAAAAAGCTCCAACGATCACCGACCTGAAAGCCATAAGATTGGCGTGGATACGATTCAGCCCCAAGACATTATTCCAACCTCGAAAGCGTGGATTCGAAGGAGGGAAATGCTTAGCAAGCTGCCCATCTACGACAGTTTTGAGGCTCTGGAGCAGGCTCGACAGAATTCCAATGTCACGCTCGGCTTGATCAAGCCTGAGCGAATTATTGGATTAGAGATCCGTAAAGCCGCGTCAGAAAGCTGGACTGATGAGGAGCTTGAAAAACTGGAGAGACTGCAGCGCCAGCCCGGTTTATTCGATCAGGACGATGTCAAAGCCAGCATCAAGCGCCTAGAGAAGGTGCCCTTCGATTTCTACTACAGCTATGAGTCAGTACTTGATGGTGAGGTAAAGATTTATAAGCACAAGATCGTAGACTGGGAGGCAAGCCAGCTGTACAGAAACATGCGCCGAGCTCATGGGCCTAACGGCTGGGAAGCGCCGTTTCGACAGAAGCTGGAGGTCGAGTTACCAGGAAAAGATCTTATGCTTCTAATGGGAACGATTCATCGATTTCCGCAACAGTGGCTTATCATCAGTCTCATCTATCCACCTAAGCAACCGCCCGAAGCAAATCAGCAAATTTCTCTATTTTGAGAGGCAGATGCCGCGTATCCAGGGATGAATCCAATTCACTCGCAGCCTCGGCGATAAGGCTGCGGTGACAAAAATTCGCGTCAGCTTCGTAGCAAACCATACAAATGCGCTGGCTTGAGGCATCAGCTGTCAGGTTCTCCAGAAGGTCCATCCGGGTACGGATGTAAGCCCTGAAGTCGCGCGCATAGACCCCCCAATCGCCATCGACCTTATAGCGGTTTCGAATCGGTTTTGGGCAACCCAAGGGAGGGGAATGCTCGTAGGCAATTCCTGCATCCGCCAAGCACTGGGCGAAAGCCTTCTTGGAGAAACCAGGCTTTCTGGACAGAGGGTACTCGCGAACGTCCAGAACCTTGTCGATCTGAGCTTGCTTAAGACGAGCGATGAAGGCGTCGATAGACAACCCTTCATAGCCTGCGGTGTAGATCGCCATGTGAAATCTCCCAGCGGCTTCCTGCGGCTGTTCTGCAAATAAATGAGAGACTATACCATTCTAGCCATGCTGTACCCCATGGGCATTGGATGGATGGCCATCTCCAAGAGGTAGCGACGAGCGGATGGTAGGGGCCAGAAATCATCTCGGTCCGCGTTAGGTGGAAGCGCCTTCGCCGAGAGGCTATTGAGGTTTAGGACTTCGAATAGAGCATCGCAGCAGCCAAACCAGTGCATTCCTCAAGAAGCGCCGCTATCACGGATCGGAGCTTACTCGCGTCATACACACCTGATTCAACATCCTCCTGAGTGGTTTCATAAAACGCCTTTGCGTAGCTATCTTTGAAATCGAGGGCGCCCTGATAAATACCTAACGACTCCTTGTAATTCGTCCAGGTCACCTGCGCTGGGGGTCGCCCCTTAAGATTGAGATCGAGATAGCACTCGATAGCGGCCGCGCAGCCGTTGATGTCAGCGTTGGCAACACCACACGGGCCTTTCGCCGGAAACTCGCGCAGCTCGTCCAAGTCAGGAAGAACCATAGCTTTCATGTTCACTGGGAATTGAAAGCGTTTGAGTAGATTTTTATAGGTATCCACTCCTTCGGCGTCGTTATCGAACAGGAAGACCACGCGATTGTGAACATCAATTTTGACCAGTCCCTCGGCGAACTTGGACAGATTACCTGTACCGGAAAATGGGTGACGCTCCTCGATGTCAATGAATCGAAAAAAATCCTCGATGTCCGGGCGGAGCAGCGCCAGACCCCGCTTCAGAATGTGGGTATCAGAAGTGCCTTCAGTCGCTATCAAATAGGTCTGGGTCCGACGTGCGTTCCCAATGAAATCCTCATTTTTAGCCCATCCTGCATCCACAAAATTGCCGTAATCCCAGACGACATCTTCACCTAGATTAGCGGGGTTTTCGGCAAGGATTCGCAGAGTTGCATATGGGCTCAGAAATCCTAACATTGAGCCGAAATGGCTGCGCTCGGAGTAGCCTCCGATGTCTCGATCAAACACTCCCGTCGGGAGTAGAGATGCCGCTGGATCAGCCGCAAAGCGGCCCCGGCCCTGTGCATGATCGGAATCGTAGCTGGCGACATAGTCGCTTTTTAGGTCTCGCAATGCGTACGCTTTGATGAAGTCGATAAATTGATCGAAAGTCAAACGGTCGGATCGACGCTCACCTGGCAGGTATTCCTCGAACTGGTCTCTGTCGAGCACGACCTGATTTTCGTATTCCGACCTCACCGCCGCCAATGTGTATCCGAGCAGCTCCAACCGTGACACCATCGAACCAAGTGTCCGGCAAAAACACAGCTCCATTTGCTCCAGACTTTCAGGGCTATGAGCGTAGTCGTAGTCGATGCCCTCGTGCCGACGGTACTGGCGGTCGGACTCTTGATAGAGCATCCCGTGATCCATGCCCATATAGCCAGTGTTGTATGTGAGATCGAGGCTACCCACAGACAGCGTAATTGGTGTGCTCATAAGATCTTTGTACCTGGAGTTAACTGTCTAACGCCAATGCATGACGCGAATCTGGACATGCTTGTACTGGCACGTGATAGCACATTTCAGCGGCGTCGGAGATGCATCCGAGCTCAGGTGCTCTATCCTGGTGTACCTGCCCCTCGCTAACTCAGGCGTGTAAACCTGTTTTTTTCACTGTAAACCACTCTGGTTAACAGTGAAAAAAATAGGTTTACACGCCAGCAATCATAGGGCCCGCGAACGGAATTCTTCGCCACACCATCACTTGGGTTTGGGGTCCTTGTCGTCCTCCATCAAGGCAAAGAAAGCTTTGGCCTGCTCTTCCTCGGAGAGCTCCTCAACCGGAGTCCGCCGCGGGCGCGCAGTCGGCTTCTGCAGAGCATTCGCTGAGGCATCAAGTTGCTTTTTTACAGATCGTTCCGACGCAGTGAGCGATGAGTCGAAAACCTTCTGGGTGACTCGGTCCTGCCGTTCAGCTCGCGCAAATTTCACTACGTTGGACGTGAACGCGGCTGGCAGGTCAAACGGACACCGCAGGTCTGGATGCTGTTTGGACACCCGACCACCCAGAGCCAATTTTTGAAGGTGTTCGACCTGTTTGGCACTGGACGTGTAAGCCGCTGAGCGGTAAGCATGGCCGATGTCTTGAAGGGAGGCCGCATGACGGCCTGCACTGCGGCACTCAATGTACGCCTGCTTCAACAACTCCACCGCCAGGCGCTTGATACCGAAGGTGCAACGGTAAATTTCCCTTGCCAATTCACCCTGATTACCGCGAATCGCGCCATTGCCCACGCGAACACATTCATCAATGAAAGCTTTCCAGTCGGAACTGCCAGGCTCATCGGGAAGCATGATTCTTGGGTCCGTCAGCAAGCGCTGCTGATCCTCATTGTTTCTCTCAAACAACTTGTGACCCAAGCTGTAATTGCACACGTAGACCATTGGCGGACCGATACCAGCCATGTTCAAGAGGATATCGGTAACCTTCGCTGCACCAAGCCCCTTTTGGATGTACTGCATTTCATCCAGGATGACTAACGATACCCCATCACGATTCGCCCTACGCCGGCATTCACTCAGCAGCTCAGCAACGGTCAGTCGCGACAGAGGCAACTCAACGAACTCTCGAAGAAGGGCCTTAGCATTGGTGGTACCTCGGGCGCTTGCATACCAATGCGACCGCAACGGTAGCTCACCCTGGAAGTGATCGCAGGACAGATCAACGGGGCCAGGCAGAACCTTGCGCAGCGCAGCAATGGTCTGGCTCTTCCCAACCCCTGCAAGCCCTGTAAAACACACCGGCACAGCATCGACTGCAGGTGCTTCATAGAGCCCTCGGGCGTACTCGCGCTCAGAAGAGAACAATGCTCGCGCATGCAGCGCTGCGCGCCCCACCATCTCCTGGATGAACTCAATCGTAAATGCGTTGGGAATGAACGATTCACGCAATGCTTGAGACAGCACCTCTGCCGCCAACCGAGGTTCAATTTCGTACAGACTTTCCAATGGCTCAGGTCGACGCGTGATGATCTGGCGGACCTGATCAGCCGTTTGGCAGCCGTCGAACCAACTCGCAATGGCCTCATTCATTTGGCTTTACCTCGGAATCGATCATAGTCATCTGTATCTCGCTGCGCAGATGCCGATTTAGGTGGTCGACCAATTCTTCTCACGCCACCTTTACACTCTTCACCGGTATCTTCTTTGAATCTATCATCGTGAAATTGATGAATTGCCGGCATCTCATTACGAAGCAAAGTTTGAGATTTTCGCCTTAAGGCATCTAGTGACTGAAGATCACGTAATGATATGTCCCGATCACCGTCAACGGTCCTTTGCGTCGTTACAAAGTCCAGTTCGAACAGTGTGCCTCCTACCTCAATCCATATATGCCGAACGCACATAGTCAGTACATATACATCAACTTCAATAACGCTGCTCCTAGCAACTCGATCAAATATCCCGGTATTGATCAAATCAACAGACCTATACTTGCGCCCGTACAGATAGACTGCGTCTTGACGTACAACGGCCGGGTGCACAGACAGGAAGCTCTTTATGGCAACCTCTTGCTGCATCCCGATTGCAGAATTACGGAAGCGGCTGTCCCAGTAATTCCAGATACCCAGCGGGGTGGGCTTTATTCCGCACCAATACATTTCGGTTTCCATGCGGCCACTTGCGTCAGACGACCGGTTGTCTTTCAGGACTTGGTGAATCTCCCTGCGGGCCATTTGGACAAAATTCAGTGTGCTATGAACATAGGTGGGTTGATCGAGGTCGGATTTTGCTCGCGGGTGCGATGACTCAACCGTAGCTTTAGACTGGCCAGAAAAAACTGGCGTATTTTCAAGTGTGCCTAGCCAGTGGATCTCAGGCTCCGTGTCCAGGGCTGCTGCAGGACCTCGATCAAACACCAGCCCACCTGCCAAGCCTTCGCAGGGCCACCAGTCCGGTTTGATGGTTACTCCGAAAAGCCCACAAAACCATACTTTGTCGACAGCCATGGAAAACAGACACATCCGATAAGCTTCTTTGGTTTCTTTACCTTCGGCAAATCCAATGCCAACCACCATTCCGGACAATCCACACACGGCACGAACGACGCAAAATCCGTCAACGGGGCTACCCTCTGTCAGGCCCGAAAGTTTTTCAACTATGTAGTAACCATCAAACTCGACCTGCTGATTTAGATTCGTCAAGCGTTCTGAGAAACTGCCCAAACTGCCGCTCTGGTCGCGGGTCTTTTGTTTACCTCTTACGCCAATAGATTTCTCTTTAGCGCTAACTTGTTGTTCGATGCAGTAACGCACTTGGTCAATAGTTGGAAATGGGTGCCCTTTACGATTGATGAAAAATGCTACTCCATTTCGTTCAACGGAAACGCAACCAAATTCCTCTGTAAGGATTTTTCGGTAAACTTGACTATATGTTTTGTCAGCGGAACGGAACCTAAGATACGCAGAAAGGATTCTTTCCCTCATGGCGCTATCGGCCCGGTAACCCCACTCTTTGCCATTGGGTGATGGCCGGCCCAGCCTGCGTAATTTCCCCGGCCCCTCCCTGTCCCACCTCCCGATGCGGTGCAGGGGAGGCATGAGAGCCCACTTGTTTTGTCCAAAAGTAATGTAAGTGTAGAACCACAACCTCAAGCGAGCTGCATTTTGCTGAGGCGACTGGCTTTTGGCATGAGCGTTAATTACAGCGTCCGGATCGTCACTGGCTAGAACCTCCTGGAGACGAACCATCAGGCCTGAGATAGCCAGAAAACGGCGGTTGACCTTTTGGTCGTAGGTTTCCTTAGCAGAAACCCGCTTCGTTTCACGATCTGAAATTGCGATCCCCTTAATCGGTTCCAGCCATGGCGGAAATTTGTCCGTCTCCCCTGACGCCAGCAGCGCACCCGCTTCGAGCGCTTCTTCGAACTCGAACCTTGTGAGGGTGATCAAGGTGGTGCGCACGTCTTTCGCTAGATCACTGAACTCCACCAAGCGCACCCGGTTGTGGACCGCATCACTGTTCAGGAAATGGTAATAGTGGCCTTTGACAAGGCTCCGATAACCTTCAGGCGCAAATAACCTAGCGCCCGTGATCACGGCTCAATCTCCAAGAAAAATTTGCCGTAGGCTGCCAGCAGATCACCACCGTCGGTATCGAGAGGATGGTCGATCAGAATCGGCTTGAAGAAATTTACTGGCAGCTTTCGGTCCCAGATGTCTTGGTAGACCTTCGCAATAAACTGGTCACGCTTACCCCATCGGGCTGCATACCGGTAAATGATGGGGTGGATCAAGGCCCCAGCATGCACAGCGCCCTCAATCTCAGCGCTAAACTCCCTGAGCAGCTCGGGGTCGTGGGTCAGCGGCAAGCCATGCATCGGAAATAGCAGATCGAGATTGCCCATGACGATCGGGTCCAGACGATCCAAAGACATTTGCACGGTCCTGATACCGCCGCTTGCGTAATGCAGTTGCTCTAGGGCTGTGCGTAGCTCAGCATGATCACGGTCCTTTTTTTGCTGATTAGGGGTCTTGGCTGCTGAGTAGCGCCTCTCGCTGAAGGCATGAGCTTGATCCTTCACCGTCCAATTGACCGCGTAGGGTTTCCCATCTGAACCCATCAAATACAGTAAAAGGTCCCCCTGATAGGGAAAGGGCATTCTCTGTCGGCTACCAGCTTTAGTGGTAATCACCACCTGGTGATGCTTGAAGCCAATTTGCTTGGCAATTTCCATCGTCCCAGTGACAGGATGAGAAAAATGTCCTTTGGTGAGTGGATGCCCGTGCAATGGATGCGGGGCGTGATATGGCCACAGCATCTTCTGCTCGTGAATATCGAGCAGCTGAGGATGGAAGAGCGCGAGCTGTGCGAACACCGCTTCTGGGGTGGACAGCGAGTGAATCGCACGGCCGAGCTTCCGGCTATTCATTCTGCTGATACGAGAGCCCTTAGGGGCTTCTCGTGGAACCGCTAAAATCGAAGGCGTGTAGATATCGCCCCACGCGAAGTGAGCTTGTCGGCTCCTGATGAGGGCAAATCTCTCCTGCAAAGTCATCAATACAGTCCAATGTCTACGGACCTAGGATCGTCATCCAGCCTGGGGATAATTTGCTGGATGCCCCTATAGCCCTTGCCTCCCGGGCGTACCCAAGAGTGCGGGTTGTGGATAACGCTCACCTTCTTGTGGATGAACGAAGCCCTGCAGGACTTGACGTCCCGCATGTTCGGAATAGACAATGGAAAGGTCAGGTCGCTAAATTCTGACTTATCCACAGAGGCCCAAGGTCGCACTTGGGCCTTTGTCTATCTGAATTCTAGCGCTAATTAACTAGTCAGATTTCATTCAATACTTCCTTATTATTCATACGTGTTAAGAATCTAGGACATAGTTAGCAGCTATCTGCAATGGATTCGCTGGGTGTACACGTATCTGTGTGCACATTTTAAAGCGCTTCGCTTAGCAGGGTATGTTACCGCCGTGGTTAACAGGGTGACAACTGAAAAGTCATCCCTCTCTGGGTCGCGACTGGATTCAAAATTGTCCAGCTTGGGTCATTATCTAGATCAACCGTGCGCCTCACACCCATCGGATATATATCTTCACCCCCTTATCTCAACTGATAATTTAAGGGTTTAGCCCCAATCAAATAAAATGTTGAAAACGACAAGCGTTTGGTGAGGGAAATGGCTGATTCTGCAAATGCATCTGTCCCTGTCGTTCGATGGCTACCGGATGAGACCTTTTTCAGTATTTGTTGTCGTCAGCATCGTTTTATGTGCCACGTTACTAAGGCTAGCACCACTGCATGGCTATTTGGTGAGGGATCAAGTAGTGTGCAGCATGACTTTCCTAGCAGACTAAACTCTTTGCCCCAAAAAGCCAAAGAAGTATGGGGAAGCCCATTCAACATCATTACAGAACATACGATATTGCCGTTGTTTTTTCCTTTTCAATCCAAGGAAAGAATTGACGACGTCTTTCATACAGTTTCAAACAATTCTTTGGGCACCTTAAAATATCGCCTGGGTCTGGTGACCGGTCGCTTTGGCGCAGAGCACCCATTGAAAGCATGCCTCGAATGTTTAAGGGAAGACCGTATCAATCATGGGGTCGCCTACTGGCACCTGTCCCATCAGTATCCAGGCGTCACGTTATGCCCTAAGCACGGAACTCTCATCAGGATTTGCTCGGCCAACCGGCAGTGGTCGGACTCTGCGCACTGGGTATTACCTGCCGAGCACCTAATAGCGAGCGTTGCAGAGCAGCCCGTATGCCCGACAGTGGTACAAACCCTCAAGCGTTTAGGACACTCAGTGATTGAGTTAGCCAAGCTAGGCATTTCTGAGCAATTTCGTCCAGAAAATGTCACGGCTGCTTATAACGAAGCTATTCGTCGCCTCTCAGTCAATACAGAAGCATGCTTTGATGCCCAAGCAGACCTAGCTTCGTTCGCTTCACAACTGCAACCGTATCTTCCACTGGCCTCGCTTCCGACCACTCCAAAGAGAGCTGAAACTTTTATACAGAGTCTGACCCGTACACCGCGCGTTTACTCCCATCCGCTCAAACATCTGATTTTGATCACCTGTATATTCGGCGAGTTTGCGCCGTTTTTATGTGCGTTAAAAAGATTTCAGTCTCCAGGGGATCAGGAAACCCCAGTACAGTCTCCAGACCACGGAAGACGAGCAGTAGGCGATAAAGCAGCACACCGATTTAAAGGTCAGGAAATCAGGGATAGAGTCTTCAAAAAACTGAAGCCTAAAAAGCTGAAACCCGAGCTTCGGGAACAAATCTTGGGTTGCTTGGGCAAAGGAGTGGAGAAACATTCCATAGCGGAACGATATGACGTTTCGGTTTCTACAATAAACAGGATCCTAAGTGCTGATCCTCTACTGATGGCTGCTTGGACAACTCAGCGCAGGGAGCTACTGCTACACAATCACCGTGCGGAGTGGGTTAGCGCCATCGGCATGAATCCAGACGCCAGTCCGAAAAGCCTGAGATCAATGCTCCCCAAGGTCTATCAATGGCTATACCGGAACGATAATGACTGGTTGATGGCTCAAACTAAGCGGATGCCAAGTGGTCGCGTAGGCAACAATCAAAAAATCGATTGGAGTGCTCGCGACAGGCAACTATGCGAATCAATTGAATTGAGCATTCAAAGACTGAAATACTCGGCCACGAATTTCCCTGTTCGAGCTAGTCATATTTTCGCGTTGGTGCCCACACTGCATCGGTGCCTAGAAAAAAGGAATCGCTACCCAGAAGCACGAAACCTACTAGAAATTGTTACCCAATCGACCAAGACTTAACATGCAAGTGCAGCAACGCTCAGTCAGCTATTCCCGACAAGTGGTCGCATACCTACCATTACCATAATTTCGCCATAGAGACTCAATAGGAATCAAATCTTTATCATACTCGTACAAATCAACAACAAATTCATCGAAAGTCTCATAGGCATAAACCACGATTTTCAAAATTTCTTCGGGGAAAAATTCCGTCTTTACAACAGGACTCTCAAATCTTTTTTCTTCCAAATTATTTGAAATCCGATCGAGATACTCAATCATGGCTGTCCGCTCAGATTTCATCCGCTTCGTCAGTTTCTTGAGGCTGCGCAACTTATCGGAGAGAATGGCCACTGCAGAATGGATTGAAATGGAGAATTCATAAGCGCATAGCGCTTCTACGAAGCGAGCATGTTTGAGAGCATCTTCATCCAAGTTCATTACGCTCTCTGCGTTACCGAGGTGTCGCCCAGAACACTTTCTCCACATCACATCGAGATTGTGGCCTTTTGATGAGAAAGGTTGATCGCAATATGGGCAAGTGGACAGCAGCACCACATTGTGTGTGGCACACACGCTCACATGATCAGGGAAATTTCGTCGCCAGTAGGAAAAGCCCAAATCCTGCACGTCCTGCCTGACGCATTCCGGGCAGTAGGCGTGCAAGTCGGAATTAGTAATCGCCATTCGGGGTTTGAGATACGCCGTTCGAGAATAACTGGCATCTCGGGTATCCCTGATAACAAACTGCAGGGGCAATTGAGTGTGTTCGTGCAGCAAGCGGTTGAAGCCATAGCATCCTTGCCAACCCATCGTTGAGGCGATCACCTTAACTGCTTGGTGAGTAATCTCCCCTTCAGAAAGCCATCGTAACCTGTCTACCCTCCAGTCCATAAAATTCACGAGCAAATTGCGGTCAACATATGAGCGCAAAGATTCATCAGGTTGGATACGCAACAGCATGGATGGGTTGGCCCCTCAGCGACTGATCCCGCGTCATCGTTCAAAGGTTGCGGTTGAGCAAACATTGCCAGAAATAAGGTGTAAAAAAGGCACCCAAAGGTGCCTTTTCGGAAGGTTCGAGGAGTAGTCGCAGCGATCCTTTAACTCCCAGCCTTGCGACCTTGGGTTCAGAATCCGACCGGCTATGCCCGTCGTCACTACTTCAGAGAAACCAGCATTCTCTGCTGCCGAAATTGCGGGGGGGCCTTGCTGGTACCCAGTCCCAACGGATGCGCAGTTGCAGTCCTCGACTACAAGCCTATACAGCGTGACACACCTGTCAATTAGATTCTGAGGCGTAATTCCAAGTCGGGACAACGGCGTGCATCACTGCACCCCGCCAACCCGGATTGGTCACGAACAGGGTTACCCGCGACAGCTTTATTTCCCTTGCGACAGGTTTAATTCCCTAAATCTATCTGTCCTCAGGCTGTGGTAACATCAGTTATACGTACGTGTTATGTATCAATTTGCTTGTGTCTGGGGGTGTGTATGGCAAGTGACGAAGCTCTAGGGTGTGATTACCAAGGCAGGCATTTCGGTGCGGCCTATCCCGATGCGCAGTGCGTCGACGGTTTTCTCTGGGATGAGGATAGCTGCGATGAGCCTGGAGGTGCTCTTCTCCATGGAGGCGACATTCCCTGCCCAAAATGTAATTCAGCTGCGCATGCCACGTACTACGGTACGGAAGAAGACTCAGCGTCGCCCTCGGCCCAGTCGACTGGCAACGGTCCTTACCAGCTACTCCCCAACAACCCCGAAGATTCGCCGGGCTGTGCACCTGCTCTGTCGTGAGCTTGATCAGCTACACAGGTTCGAACGTTCATACACTCACTGGAAAAAGCATGTCACCACTTCGAAAGATTGCTGTGCTCGGTTGTGTCGCTCTGTCGCTGGCAGGGTGCAATGACAAAAAGATCAATGTCACCATTCCGACTGGCTCGACCCTCTACGTCAAGCTGTATCACCTCGGTGATCCTGCGCTCGGCTCGGTTCTGCCAACCGAGTACCGGGCTGGAGGGTTTGGCAAAGTGGAATATGAAATGTCTCAGGTCCTGGCCGGAAATGAATGCGCCCTGGGCATTCCTCTGAAATGGAACAGCCGCCAGCTCAAGCATGAGACTTCTACCGCCACACTGTCCTGCGACGGAGCTGATCAGCGAGAGCTGAAGGGCTATGTGATCGGTGAAGACGGCAAACAAGGCCTGGCCGGTGTTACGTTGGGCAGCGTGGTCCCGTTTGTGGTCACCGAGACAGCAACGGTCAAATAGCCCCGGGGGAGAGCATCATGCAGCTGTCGAAATTGCGGCCACGGCTGTACCCAAACGGGCGGCTAGCCCTGGAGCTGCTCTACGAGGATGGTGAGCACTGGGGCGTGCTCACAACAAACCTCGTGGAGGCCGAGTTGGCGGTCGATGAGGTGTGTATCCACGCCTGGCAACTGCCCGATCAGGTCTTGGATCTGCACCTGGCATCCGGAAAGTTTGAAGACACTGGCAGGGTTGAACCTGCTGGTTTTGAAGACGCACCTGTGTGGCGGGTCATCTGCCCAGAGCTGCTGGCGCATGCCCAGCGAATGCGGGCTCATACGAGGTAAGCAACATGGATTACTCGCAACTGCTTGAGCGGAGCTTTCTTCAGATGGCTCACACGTCTGTAAGCCGCCTGGGATATCTCGCGGAGCACGTTTTCGGGTTCACTACGGATTCACCCAGTGCTGACGAGCTGTTCGCTGCCAAAGCTGTAGAGGTCTGCGCTGCGCTGGGCAATCGAACGATGCGGGAGTACGTTACTACCAAAGACGGGCACCTCTGGTTCTTGTTGATGTTCAACATGCCATTCTTCGCTGGGCGCCTCGATTGGGGCACCTCGATGACCGGATCCTGGTGGAGCGTTGAGCATGGAGAATTTTTGGAGCTGGATAGCTGCGGGCTCTGGACAGAAACCGGCCAGCTGTTAGAACCGATGCGCTTCACACTTGACCAGTGGAAGGAGTTCATCAACGCGGTCGTCGCTTTCGCTGCGCCCGAACTGGGGCCGGGCGCTGGGAAAGGCTTTGAGGAATTGCCGGCGTTATGAGGTCGGCTGAAGGCCGAAGGATTCTGCAATTCGGCCGATGATGGTCTTGAGGTCACCCCGAATCTTGAGCGCTTTGAAGTCGATCTCTTCGACCGCCAGGCGCTCAAGGAATAGCGCCATGTCTGCAGTAATGCTTGCGGGCAACTCAATCACCTCGCCAGTCAGCAGGCCCGCCAGGGCCAGGACATCGTTCCGATGCTTCCTGACGTTCTTCGAGTCAACTGCTTCACCGTTTGCCTTGCGCTGAGACAAGTCGAGCCAGGCCTTAGCTTTGAAGGGGATAAGACGATCAGCGCTGATGTATGTCAGCTCCTCGCTCTGATGGCGGCCGGAACGCAACAGGGTGTAATAGTCTTCATCGAGCAGGATAGCGCTCAAACTCGAAACCGACTCATCTGTGGGGATTGGGGTCAGCGTTGCGTTTTCCTCATGCTCAAGGCCATCCGGTGCACGAGAGAATAGTTCGATCATTACCGGGTAGGTTTCGTCGGCGGGATTCTGGAATCTGTAGAAGACCGGCCTGTCACCCCCTCTTTGTTTGATCTCATAGCCGCCGGCCTTTATGAACTCCCAGAACCTGTTAACAAAATGGGAGTCCAGAGCCTCAATCACGAGCACGATGTCTAGGTCTTTCGTGGCCCTGAAGCTCTCTCCCGCGTCTTCCATCGCCAGAGCAGAGGCAACGCCACCGATCAGGACGTAGCGATCGCGGAAGTCGCGAAAGTGCTTGGCGAACAAATCTAAACCTTTCACGCTAACCAATTTACCTGCTCCTTGAGTTCATCCAACGCAATCTGAATGCGTTCGTCGGGGTTGTCTTCCAAGCTCAAAAACAGCGACGCTGCGTCTGCAAAATACTGCGCTCCGTTGAGGGACGGATACGACCAGATCTCCACCCACTCCTCGATCGTGTCCACCGACTCGACGACCTCGAACGCATTACGCGCCAGCATGTCACTGAACAGTTTCTTGCTCATTCCCCAGACGGCCTGCTTAGGCTCCGCCAGCATCGTGTACTTGGCCAGGGCAGTTTCTCCAGCGAGGAAAACTCCAGGCGCCTTGGGGATTGCATTTCGGGTGATACCGATTCGCTTTTTGACGGGGGACCGCAGGTGCTTTTTGGCCTTTTGGAACACCTCTGCAGGCGACCCGTTGAAGGCGTAGGTCTTCCAAGGCAGCTCGCTTTTCGCAGGACTGATCACCCCCAACGATGTCAGCTGATCCACTGCCTTCGAGAGGGTCACGCGACTGTAGCCCAGGTCCCCTAGCAAAGCGTTCGTGGTGAAGTAGGTTTCGTCGGGTATCCCGGCATAGAGGCACGAGAGAAGCATGGCCTGAGCCGCGGGGAGGAGGGCGGCGACCTCGCTTTGCTCTCGCCGCTGTCGGAAGCTTTCACGCAGGTCCAGAGCCATCTCCGGTATGAACATCTGGAAGTTGGGTTGGATGAAATTGACCTGGTGCATGATCAGGCTGCGGCGGTCTTGAATCGACAAGGTCCAGCAGACGTACACCACGACCTGGTTGGTGACGTTGCGCACCAGCTCGATGTGCTTCTGCAGCTTCACGATGCCTGGGTACTCAACATCATCACGGGAGACCAGCAGCATCATGTTGAACGCCGAATTGTTGCCCATTGGAACGCTCAACTCGTAGGTCTTGTAGCTGTCCCGGATGGTGTAGGGGACCCGGAGTGGCACCGGAGTCATCTGCGCTGCCACACCTAAAACGGACTCAATGTAGGCCTTAGCTTCGTCTTGTAAATTCGGCATGTGCTGGCCTCGTGTTAACTACTTTTTTTCACTGTAAACCACAGTGGTTTACAAGTCAAAAAAGTGGTTTACAAGCCAATGTTTACAGGGGTGAAATGGAAATGTTCCATGCTTAGTGCGCTCGCAAAAGCGCCGGTCACAGTATGCGCTGTGCACTGCACAGTGTGAAGTGCATACGAGCAGTTCATTCGCCGCTAGGTGGTTTGCTGAAATTTCCTACAGCCATGGCGGAAGCGTCTGATCGACACGTTGGATCAGAGGGGGGAAGGTCAAGGTTTTCATCGAGAAAAATGGAGCAACGACATGGCTAGATCAAGCACCGGCGCACTGAAGCTGCCGCTCAGCTTGCACCTGGATCAGAACACCGCAGACGCGATCAACCGCTTCAGGGGCGCACGTGCAGAACATTTGAAGTACGCGCACGATGATACAGCTGCCAGCGCAGAATTGATTCTGACGCTCCAGCGAACTGAGGCCGACCTGGCCAGGGCGGTCGACGAGCTTTTGGTCAAGCACGGGCGTTAGCACCAAGCCTCGATTTCTCGGTAAAGATTAGTCTATAGGACAATCTTTCGTTGAATATGATTGTTCTATAGTTTAATCTTTGCTCATTGACATTTATCAATGAGGCCGCAGGAAATGGAACGCTATCAACAGCAGGGCTTGCTTTTCGGGGATGAGATTCGTGACAGCTCGGAAGCCGAGCTTGACCAGTTGATCGCCAATGGTGCGCTGTTTGTGGCGAACCATTCGGGCGGTAAGGATTCCCAGGTGCAACTGGTCCATCTGCTTAAGCGTGTGCCTGCACGCCAACTGGTGGTTGTCCATGCTTCGCTCGGCGCGATGGAGTGGCCAGGGGCGATGGAGCTGGCCCGTGATCAAGCTGCCGCAGCCGGCCTTCCCTTCATCGTTGCCACAGCCGCGAAGACGCTGTTGGAAATGGTAGAGCGCCGGTTCGAGACTCGCCCCGAGGTACCGAGCTGGCCATCTGCATCTACTCGCCAATGCACGAGCGACTTGAAACGAGGCCCCATCCAACGTGAGGTCAGAAGCTATGCAAAGGCCAATGGCTTCAAGACGATCGTCAACTGCCTAGGCCTGCGCGCTCAAGAGTCCCCAGGGCGAGCGAAGCGGGCGGTGTTCAGCCGGATGAAGATCAGCAACTCAGTCTTGACCTGGTACGAGTGGTTGCCGGTGCATGACATGCAGACAGATGAAGTTTTCGACGCCATCGCTGCAGCTGGTCAGAAGCCTCATTACGCCTATGCCCTCGGTAATGATCGATTGAGCTGCGTTTTTTGCGTGATGGCGTCTAAGCCCGACTTGCGTAACGGGCGAGTTCATCACCCGGAGCTTTTCGAGCAGTACGTCGCTCTTGAGCGGCGCACGGGCTACACGATGCACATGAATCGAATCCCACTTGTTGAATTGGCGGCATGACCGCCATCTGACTGCTTCCAGTGTAGAATCCACACATAGCTTGATAGGCCAAGGATCCACCGTGACTTCACCATTGTTCGTGACCATCGATTCCCAGAAAACGCTTGATATTGACGACGCGATATCGATTACCCAGAGCGGCGATCTGTACATCATATCAGTTGCCATCGCTGATCCTTCTGCGAAGGTTGGGGTCGGCTCTCATGACGACAAGGTGGCGTTTGAGCGGGCCGCCTCGATCTATGCCCGAGATCGTGCAGTGCAAACAATGCTGCCACGGCACATCGGCGCAGATCAAAGTAGTCTTGTCGCGGGGCAACCACGGCAAGCGATGGTTTTTACAATCACGCTCAATAGCTCGCTTGAGGTCGTCGGTTTTGAACCTAGCAGCCAGGTTATCACCGTCAACACGCGTCTTACATATGAGGCCATTCCGGAGATAGCCCGAGGTACCCAAAACCCTTTGCGTGAAATGGTAGAGCTCCTCAGTAGGGTTTCGACGCTTTTGCTGCAGCGCCGCCGATCGAAAGGAGCGCTTGCCCTTTTCGACATTCGCAAGCTCATGCTCTCGGATGAGGAGGGCAACCTTCGCCAGTACGAGTCGTTGGATCAGATGGTCGGGCACATCATCGTGCAAGAATTCATGATTCTGACGAATTCACAAATAGCGCTCTTCATGGCTGAGAATGGGCTGCCCGCGGTATACCGTAACCACGCGAGTCGGGTATCTGCTCCGCATGCACTGGACCTGGCCAACACAGTCGAGCAGTGGTTGAAAGAGGGGCTTGTGACCGCATCCTCTGTGGGGGCGCAGTTAGGGGCTCTCATAGAGCGTGCAGTTTACGATGGCGTGGCGCGTGGGCATTACGGTCTTGGCCTAACGCTGTACCTCCATGGCACCTCTCCGCTTCGTCGGTATGCCGACTTGGTGAACATTCGCCAGATTCGGGCGTATCTCGACAATTGCCCGCTGCCATATTCGCAAGCAGATCTGCTTACAATCTCGGCTTCGATCAACAAAACGCTGCGAGAGCGATCCGAATCCACTGTCGACTACCACAAGGAGGTGCTGGCGCGGAAAGCTCAGCGCTTGGTGGCGAGTGGGAACCTGGCCAACATGGAGGACAACGTACTCAGCGCTGCCGTGAAGCTCGCGAAAGACGCCGGTCATTTGCCTGAAGCTGTAGCGGCTGAATTGATACGAAGACTCAACAACAACACGATTGCGGACGCCATCGTCGATCGACTTGCGATTCAAATCCCCAAGGAAGCAATCACCGAAGATCTTGGGGCGGCTTTCTCGAACTGGATGTGCCAGCACCCTCACAACGTAGTCAGGATCATCATGAACGGAATCCAGACTCAAGTTTTTGAGGGACTCGATGAAACGGTGCACGGTGTAAACGGAGGCTTTAAGTGTGTGGTTGCTGTCTCGGCAAGTGGGCGGCGTCTTCAGGGAGTTGGTGTGCACCGCGAGAAGCGTGTAGCAAAGCAGAAAGCCATGGTCGAGATTTTGTGTCGTCATCTGAGTTTGCCAACAAACAGCCTTAGCCCTGAGGCTCCGACGCAGACATCAAGCTCTCCAGCGACCCGCGCTACTGACTACAAAGGTGCGCTAATTGAGCTTTGCCGGAAGCAGGGATGGGCTGCTCCTCATTTGCATGTCGCGATGAGTGGACCGTCAAATGCTGCAAGCTTCACAGCCACCGCGACTGTACACCCGAAGGGTAGCGACGTCGAAAGTGCTACCTCACCAGAGTGTGCAACCAAGAAGGCCGCTGAAGCAGCTGCTTCGGCCATCCTATTGAAGCGACTGGCCAAGTCACGTGAGGCGACTTCCGTGAGCAGCTCAAACCCGGTCGTGCAGCTAAATGAGATGGCACAAAAAAACAGGCTGGCGGAGCCCAGTTACGTCTTCACCCAGCTGAGCATTGCTCCTCCGCAGTTCGAATGCGAGGCGCGAATCGTCGTAGATGGAAATGTGCTTTCGGCCAAGACAGTGGCTGGAGGTAAGAAGGTCGCGAAAGAGCTAGCTGCTGCCGAGATCCTTGGGCAAGTGAAAATAGCGAGCTGATTGAAGCGCCCAGTTGACCGCCGTGAGGGAGCTAAGCAAATGAGCACTGAACAGAAAGAACTGGAGGGGTTCGAGCTGACCTACAGTGTGCAGATCGACAGCAGCCAACTACTTGAGCTACTAGTTGACGAGATGGACACTGGGGACAGCGTTTGGCAAACCACGAATGCGAGCGGTCAGGTCCTGGAACGTTCCGAGCGTTACGCAGATCAGGCTCGGTGCCTGCGTGACGGTCTGAACAAAGTACTGAAATAGGAGCAAGCACCAGGTGTTGACAATACCAGGCATCGAACAGAACTAGTCTGGTTGTTGCGATTGCACTCTCAGATGTTGCTGTAGCCTGGAGGCAGCATGGGCATACGAATGGACGAACGATGAATCTGTACAAAATTGTTGAGCAGCAGGTGGCACGAGCCGAGCCCCTGATTGCTGGTTACCTTGGTTTGTATGCTGGCAGTATTGACCTTGCCGACCTCAACCCAGGCTCGATCAAGCAGGCAACCCCAGAGTTCAAACGTTGTGTGCAGCTGATCCAGGATCTCGCGGCCATGGCGGTGGTGACTCCGTCGACTGTACGCAAAATGGAGGCCGCCGTGGATGCGCTGGCTGGCATGGTCAGGGCACCCCAGATGATGGCGCCCACACGCGCCCTCTGGGCTATCGAGGATAGGATTCGTCGCACCCCGCTGGCGCTGGTTCGTCACCTGGCCGCAATTGCAGGCTCCGTGGCAGCGGGAATCTGGGGAACCATCGAAAAAAGCGCTGAAGCAGATGTGGGCGTAGCGATCGCCGCGGCCCTGGTGATGTTGTCCTTCGGCTGCAGCCTGAGCCATCTGCGAGACCCTGACCACATCGTGCCGAAAGGGCTTTTGGCGTTCCTAGGCGTTGGAGCGCTTGCGCTCGTGACGAAGGGCGTGCTGTTCACATTCTTGGTTTTTGCAGTCATCTCAGCGGGCTTCTTCATCCGAGACATCGCGCTGTGGTGCCGCCGGCTGAAGCCGGGCACTGCAGCTTCGCTCAACCGTGACAATGATGTGCTGTTCGGCGATAACGGCAACATCTACACAGTCGAGGAGCTGTACGACCTTACCGGCGGTCCCGGGCCTGCGCAAAGCACCTACGGCCTTGCCAAAGACGATGATTGATCGATGACTTATGGTTTTCAGGTGGCTGCGCAGATGCGACTACGAGAGGGTGCGGCTGCTATTTGAGAGGTGGTGCTGCTGCTCGGCTCGACTCAGCTGGGGAGTCGAGTCCGAGCAGCATATGAGGAGACTACTTGCCTTCGCCATTTGCCCGGGCGAACTGTGCAATGTCCAGTGGCGATCCCTCAGCGAACCCGGCCGGCTGAGTACACCAATCTACGACCCAGTCCTGGACATGCCGACGGGTGAGGGGGCCGTATGCTCGCTTGACGTCGTTTAGGCTGATGAGCCCACAGATGGGGTTGATGATCCAAAATCCAATGTGCTTGGCGCAGAGGAAATATGCTGCGGCGTAAAAAATGGCTGAAGCGAGGTTCCCGTACAGCTCCCGGATCTGAAGCATTGGGTAGTAGAACGCAGCAACCGTGAACAGTGCGCAGATCATCACGAGCGCCCACTGATTCCACATTTTTAATGCGACAAAACCGGTAAGCCACCACTGCCGCCGCTTGTTCAAGTCACCCCATTTCATTTGTAGGCTCACAAAAAAGCTGACATCTGCGGTCCAGTGTTTTCAGCTAAAGCTGCATCTTTTCTGTGACTCATCAGTAGAAATTTCACAGAAAAAATGAGAATTGCCTAACGCATTCACAAATAAGCTGATGCATCCAAAACGGCGGATCGTCATCTGCAACCTCAGCGTCGATTCTACCTAGCTTGGTACTGGCAGCACTGGCAACAACGAGCGCAAAAAAAGGCACCCGCGGGTGCCCTTCGATATGTCCGAGGAGTAGTCGCAGCGATCCTTTAGCTCCCAGTCTAATGACCTTGGGTTCAGAATCCGACAGGCTAGGCCTGTCGTCACTACTTCAGAGAAACCAGCTTTCTCTGCTGCCAAAAATGCCGGGGGGCCTTTGCTGGTACCCAGTCACGACGAATGCGCGGTTGCAGTCCTCCGCTACGACGTTACCCGAGGAGGTAAGTTCGTTCAATCACATGCGATGAAAGGCTCAGATTCGACAATCCACTGCTCCTATTCAACGACTCACTGACGTTCTCGGAAGGAGACAAAATCATCCGAGTTTTCCCAGGCGGGTCTGAGGTGGCCTAGACGCCATTTCTAGCGGGCCTTAGATGAAGATGTCTCAGCTCACCTCCGATCGCGCTCGACCTAAAGCGCATCGTTTCTACGAGTCCTTGGGCTTAGTGCCCAGCCAGACAGGCTTTAAAAAGAAGCTCCGATCTGAAGCGCAGACTCCAAAAAGCAATGCGGTTTTCGCCACTGGGCAGCGCTATTTCAGCTCATTAGAAGTACGGGCCGTGCGCACAGCGCACGCCCCGTACACTTTATTCACCCGTCGATCCCGATACGCTTGAGGCTTTCCAAGGCCTTGCCGCACTCGGGCGATCCATGCCGCACTCCACTGGACAGGGCGCTTTTGAGGCTCAAGACGCCGGCGACAAAGCCAACTTGCTTACCGACATCAAGCCCATCGGCAAACCCGCCGTCGTACGCTATTTCAGCGAGCGTGCTGATAAGCGACATTGTTTCTTGTTTCTTGGTTGTTGTTCCCATTGTTAACTCCGCGAGCGTTGAGCTCATTTCGCTTGGTTTGATGGCGAAGCCTTCAGGTTTGGGGTAAGCGAAATCCCGCTCCCATAGCCAATCCCTAAAGGGGGGGCATGGCCCCGCCACCGAAGGAAAATCAGCTATTGAGAGCAGGTGTTTCTTCGTCGCCGCTCGTGCTCGACTCTCCGCACAAGCACTGAGTGGGTACCTCCGGATGGGCGCTGTGTTTCTCGATGAACAGCGTTCGGCAGGTGGCGCATCCGTGGATCCGCGGCAGTGACTTCAGTCCCCCCGGCAGCACGTCGTTCAGGGGTTCATCACTCCAGGGAGCACCGTCGAGGATGCTGGAGCGAAGGATATTCCCCAGTCGCCAGGTGTTCCCTTGTGCACGCCAAGACCACATAGGGGCAGAAAGCGAATACTGGGTAAAGGTCTCTACCGACTGCTTGTAGAGCGCCGGGTACTTGGGGCGTGCCCACCCGGAATCGATGATGCTAAACCCCATACCCATCTCTGCGCTTGGATGTCTCTGGTCACCGAAAAAGCGGTCGTGCGTCGCTTGACCGGTAGCTGGGTGGTCACTCGGTGGGAATACCCACAGATAGCACTCACTTCGAGTCACCATACTGACGAGCTCGCTTTCCCCACGCATAGGGAAGCCCGCAGCCAATGCGAAGCGATCCTTCCAGGACATCTTGGGAGGCGGCGCTATACCGGCAGCGATGGCCAGCGTGGCCGTCTTTGGGGCGAATCTATCGCCGGACTCGTTCAGATCCAGATTCTTGCAAAGCGCGTTGAAGGCCTTCTTTCGAATCTTCGAGGTGAAGGACGGATCGAGGAGCAAGCGAACCTGGTTCACTCCGATCTTCGCCGCTCGTAGCACCTCGATGACTTCTTCAGCGACACCGAGCGCTTGCAGATCGGTCAGCCCCAAGCACTTTTTCGCCCGCTCAATCGTCGCGTAGAGGTTGTACTGCCGAGTGTCATTGTCACGGCAGACCTCGATGGGCAGGTTGTCTTTGGACGCGACTTCAGGAGCAACGGAGCCGATGGCAGCGTGGAGGAGCTGGTGGATGACTCGGTGATCGTATAGGCGACCAGAGGCGGAGAACGATGCGTGCAGCTGAGCAGCAAGAGGTTGGAGCAGGTTTTTTGCAGACATGACTATCCCCTAATCATCGACGTTGGGGTTAGCTGCGCTTGTAGGGCCGTTAGACGCGAAGCTGGACGTCGAATCAGGTTCAATCATGAGTAGAAGTCAGGCTTGATTTGCTTGCACGGCCACCATGCAAAGCCTGACACGCCAATGACACCAGAATCGCAGAGTTTTGGCAAGACAATCCACTAGATGAGCGGATGCAATTAGAGGGAGAGGCAAGCTCGCCGATAAGCCACAACAACATATTCCACATGACGGTGGGGATGATGAACCTCCGCCATGTATCGCCCCGCTGCGAATTCTTCTGCCGCGTGCAGCCAGTGACCGGTAGCACCTACTCTGGACTTTAATGCCGGAGGGCTAGATTCACAGGGCTGCCAGGGCTCCTGAGCCGTACTAATTTGACAGTTTTAAGAAGCTGGGCTAACTACATTGCAGTACCCAACGACCCAAGCCATAAAGGGAATCTCGTATGAGCATCAAGCCAGGCCCAAAACGAACGAACGAAGATGGTACTCCGGACAAAAGGCAGCGTGTCACGCCTGAAAAGCAAAAGGATCACCCGGACCTGAAGCCCCATAGGCATAAAAAGGGGGAATAACACATAAAGCAGCTCGGAGGAGCTGCTTTTTATTGTAGAAACAGCGGGCCGGCGCATCGAAGGGAACGTTTCACTAGAAAGCTGAGTAATACCGACCGCTCTCCCTCGATAAATGCCCGTTAGCAAAAGCGTTCGCTATTCTTCAAGTTCGCGCTATGAGCGTTGTTCAGGCTGATTGAATCCGCTGTGAATATGGCTCAAAGAAGAGGCTCCCGTGAGGGGCCTTTTTTATGCCTTGGAAATGACATCGTGAATACTTTGAGCGCATTCGATTAGTTAGCGGCGATTTTACGAAATGGTTTTTAAGCCAATCCAGGCTGCATGATTAACTCTGGGCGTGAGAGAACACATTAAGTAGAGCAAGGCATTTAATTACCGAGTTAACCTGAAACCCGAACGAAAAGGTCATTTATTTAAACCCATCTCAAGGATTCAGAAAGAACGATTCGGTGGTTGAACTGTGTTCTTAAAAGGCCCGTTGACACGCTTAAAACCACCGACTTTCAAAACTGTAAATAATCTTTGCAAAGCGTCGCTTTGTCATTGGCCGCCAAAACAGGCCATACAACATGCAAAGAGAATCCTACCAATGACCACCTACACAAAGAAATCAGCTTCGAAAACCACCCAGCCTTATTGGACTGCGACAAAGTTCCGAAATCTGCTTATCCTTCTGATGGCGCTTCCACGCTTCAGCGTTCCTCTTATCAACATCGATCAAAGCACAGTCATTAACCAATCGTTCTACAATGTCCAAACGAAGCCATTTGCGGAAGCTCCCCCAATGAACAAGCTTGACCCAGAGACAATCCAAGAGCAGCTTGAATTGTGGGAAGCAGCAACCTCGGCGCAGCGGCGGTATGCCGAGGCTCAAGGCACGGCCTCAGCAGAGCGTTTGGAAGAGCTGCGTCAGCAAGCTGAATTTTTGACATCAGCTGCTAGCTCGTACCACCTCGATAGCATGTCGAGCGACAAAAAAATTCGACATTAACTCCACTGGCTGGCAGTGATTCGAAGGCAGCCCTTCCTAAGCCCTTAAAGTCGATGCGTCCAATTTACCTTTTCAATTGGGCGCATCCACACATTCCTTTTACGTGCGAAGAAAACGATCGCTGCGTCCCCAGTGCAGCTTACCAAAAAGGCACCATTGGGGTACCTTTGGGGTATCACGTAACGTGTGGCATCTTATAAATAGGCACCGATCACAGAAAAAATTATTCTATAATGGAGATGATAAAAAACAGGCTCTGCAGAAACGTAAATACGAATGAACGAACCGGCCCTTTGCCTGGCCGTTTTGGCTCAAGCAAACTATGTAAGGCCTATCGGCTGTCGAGAAGCTATCGATCACTGAATGGGAAAGAGTGAGTATCCGGCACCTCAACATCGAGGCCTGCCATTCAATCGCGGCGAGCTTCATCGCTCGAAAATAGACGATAGGCCCAGATCTCAACCGTTTTGACATATTGATAGTGCTCAATTTTTCTAATTTGACAAATCAGGGAAAAGAAATGCCAGCATTCAAAGGAAAAAACCTGCGCTCCGGCGACTTAGCCGAGCAACTGGGAACATTACTTCTGCAAAACCTTGCGCTGGTAGCACCTGTTCCACGTACAGAAGATGTAGGCGTGGATGTGGTCGCTACACTACTCGAAGACTTTGACAACCTCCGGTTCAAAGCAACGAACAGCTTCTATGTCCAAATTAAATCGAGTTCCGTTGACTCAATCGAGTACAAAAACGAAGAAATTGAATGGCTCTTTGCTCTGGAGCTGCCGTTTTTCATTGCAAGGGTGAATAAAAGCCAACTGCGGATCGAGTTATATTGCTGTCACGCCCTGCATGAGGCGTTCGTGGTCAATCAAGGTCGTAAGACTCTGCGAATCGAATTCGGAAATGGCTCGAAAGCCGACGAAATCATGGCCCCGGACGCCGTGGTGAATGTCGGGCCACCAGTGTTCTCTTGGTCCATGGATGACGTCGACAAGGTCACCGATCTACGTAGCAAATTCAGCGCAGTATGCAAGGCCCACATAGAGGTTGCGAAGCTATCCATGGAGTTGCGTCGCGTCGGACGTGTAGAGACTCTTATCTGGAAAGAGAAAGAAATGCCGGTGGTGATGGGGTTCAGGTCAATTGATCCACACACACGTGAAAAGATTCAAGACATCAGTAATATTGCCATCCCATATTTGGTTCCATTTCTGGATCTTTGCGTTCGGTATGAAGATGATTATTGGCTGGATGAGATACTTCGTCTGACGCAAGAGCGCAGGCTGCTGCTATATACGTCTAGAACGAAGCCGGAGTCACCAGATACCGAAGCTCCAATGCCTGAAGAGTTTCAGTTTATTTTGAAGCGCCGGGCGGAAGATGCCGTGATCATCGAACAGTACCTGAAGGAGCACGAGGTAAAGTTTGGTGAAAAGGAATGATGTACGCTCTTCGCTCTAGCTCGTTTAGCACTGAAGAAGGAATTTCTTGAGCACGACTGGCGAACCCGTGCATTGCACCGTTCGCACCAACACACATCGAAGCATGAGAAGCACGGAGAGACTACAGCAGGCTGAAGCTCGCTACCGCGCTGCAACTGAAAGCGGCGGTCGGTACGAAGCTAGGGAGAACGGCCCGGTTATGCGTGCGGTAACAGCCGAGATCAGACTCACCGACCAGAAGCGTGGCGGTGGCGAAACGGCTAGCGCCTCGGGTCAGGTCAACCATGGCCGTCTGGCCAGCGGTTATTTTTTCATTACAGGTCGGTACCACCACGGCCTGAGTCTGCACCTCCCGACTGTAGAATCGGCTAAGATTCCACACAAGAATAGCCCCCGCGCGCGCCGCAGATTTTCATGATCTGCACTGCGTACATGGGGGTTAGTTTTTGTGCTCTCAAGCAGCTATTCTCCTGTCAGAATTTATCCGCCGATGACTAGATCCGCTGCCTCGCCTGCGCGGATCAACCCTGAATTGCTCTGTCGATTAGTCCAAGCACTCTCAAATCTGTGCGATGCGCTAGGCCCCTTGTAAACCACTTTTTTTCACTGTTAACCAACGTGGTTTACAGTGAAAAAAAGTGGTTTACATCGACGTCATGCTCCATGGGCTTACCGCCTTAACAGATCTCCCAGGACCTCCCTGGCAAGCTCTACCCTCGCCATATTTCGGACCGCCCGATCGGCCGGCGTATTGTAAGGGATCCATCATCCCCACATTCCAACCGTCCACCTGATTCCCGATGCTGTGCTCCCGATTTCTTTCTGGAGCCAGCCCACCATGATGCGCCCCGACAGCAAAGTCGAAAAAGTCTACCTCTACCCCAAGCCCGTGGACTTTCGAAAGTCCATCGACGGCCTCACTGCCCTGGTCGAACTGGACATCAAGGTCGCCGTGTTCGACCCGGTACTTTTCGTCTTCCTCAATAAAGCCCGTAACCGCATCAAGGTGTTGTATTGGGAGCGCAACGGCTTCTGCCTTTGGCTCAAGCGCCTCGAAGCCGAGCGTTTCAAAACTTCACCCGACGCGACCGACGAAGCTATCGTACTGACCGTCCAGGAGCTGAATTGGCTACTCGACGGTTTCGATCTCTGGCGCAACCGTCCGCATCAGGTTTTGACTCCTCGTTTCGTCGCCTGAGCGGGTATAATCCGGGCCATGATTTCAGTGCCCGATAACCTTCCTGACGACCCTGTCGCGCTCAAACTACTGCTTGCGCAGTTGTTGGCCGAGCGCACGGTCGACAAAGGTCAGATCGTCGACCTTAAGGAACAGGTCAAGCTGCTGCGTGACCGATTATTCAATCGCAAGTCCGAGCAAACCGTCGAGTCCAACACGCCCCAACTGGCGTTGTTCAATGAACCCGAAAGTCAGTGGGTACCTACCGCTGATGATGCCGACGAAGAAGTTGTTGCGCCAAGCAAGCAGCGCGGCAAACGCAAGCCACTGTCGGCTGACCTGCCACGCATTGAAGTCATTCATGACTTGCCCGAGCACGAACTGACTTGCGCCTGTGGTTGCCGCAAACACGTGATTGGCGAGCAAACCAGCGAACAGCTCGACATCGTGCCGATGCAGATCCGTGTGCTCAAACACGTACGCAAAGTCTATGGCTGCCGTGGCTGCGAAACCGCGCCGGTCACCGCTGACAAGCCGGCCCAATTGATTGAAAAGAGCATGGCCAGCCCCAGCGTGCTGGCGATGTTGCTGACCACCAAGTACGTCGATGGCCTGCCGCTGCACCGCTTCGAGACGGTGCTGAACCGACATGGTATCGAGATCCCCCGGCAAACCCTGGCCCGCTGGGTCATCCAGTGCAGCGAACACTTTCAGCCACTGCTGAACCTGATGCGTGACCGCCTGCTGGAAAGCCCGGTGATCCATTGCGATGAAACTCGCGTGCAGGTGCTCAAAGAGCCGGATCGTGATCCGACCAGTCAATCCTGGATGTGGGTGCAGGCCAGTGGCCCGCCTGATCGACAAGTCGTGCTGTTCGATTACACCACCAGCCGCGCGCAGGAGGTGCCGCTGCGCCTGCTGGAGGGCTATCGCGGTTACGTGATGACCGATGATTACGCCGGTTACAACGCGTTGGCGCTACAGCCGGGCGTTGAACGACTGGCGTGCATGGCGCATGTCCGGCGTAAATTCGTCGAAGCGCAGAAGGTGCAGCCTAAGGGCAAGACCGGTCGCGCCGATGTTGCGCTGACGATGATCAACAAACTGTATGGCATCGAACGCGACCTCAAGGATGCCAGCGATGAACAGCGATTCCTCGGTCGTCAGGAACGAAGCCTGCCGATCCTTGAGCAGTTGAAAAGTTGGCTCGACAAGACGCACTCACAGGTGACACCGCAAAGCGTACTGGGCAAGGCGGTGCTTTACCTGGCAAACAACTGGAACCGCTTGGAGCGGTATGTCGAGGCGGGCCACCTGCCGATCGACAACAACCTGGCAGAGCGGGCCATAAAGCCGTTTGTGATCGGGCGCAAAGCTTGGCTGTTCAGTGACACGCCCAAGGGAGCCACGGCTAGCGCGCAGATCTACAGCTTGGTCGAAACCGCCAAGGTCAACGGCCAAGAGCCCTATACGTGGCTGCGCCACGTCCTGGAGCGACTGCCGCACGCCTCATCGGTAGCAGACTACGAAGCGCTGCTGCCATGGAACTGTTCGCCAGAGATGCCACGGTAGCCTTGGCTTCCACCTTGTGGAAGGTGGGGTTCATGGATCGGTTACGGCGTATTGATGAGGCGCTCGAATCCATCCGGGTCGAACTGGATTTCTTGCCGATAGATTTCGACTGGGCCACTCCGTCGCTTTTGCGACAGCACTAATCTCATGCTCTCGCTCAAGCCTGATGTCTCACTGCCCCGGATGATTCGGTGCTTGATAAAGCTCATCTCAAGGTCGAGATAGCCGCCCCTGGCCCCTGCAGATGCGCATGGGAACAATCGCCCGTCCTCGTTGATCGCCGCCTCTGGCACATGGGTCTTGATAGCGTTGGCCAGTTCAAGATTCTTGCTCACCCTCTGGGCAAAAAGGGGAGTCGCGTCCGACATGTAGGCAAAAATCCAGGGAACATTGCGTAATGTCGCGCCAGTGTAGAGATACCCCTGTTCAGCCTTATAACCTTGATGGGGAGCCGAGCAAAGTCAGCCTTGACTTGAGTCCTCATATATCAGCTCCGTTTCCATACGACGGCGACGACTGCCACCGAAAGGGTGATCACTGCACAAAGTGCCAAGTTAAGGGGATCCGCTGTGAGTGCGGCCGAAAAAATGGTGCTGAATGAATCCATGATGGTGGGCTCCGAAACCAGTTCAGAATCCATTTCACATCCTTCCCCCAACAGCATCTAGATGATCCATTATTGAAAAATCTCAAGCAAGGCCTTGTGATTCAAGGCCTTGAGCGATTTCTTATTAGTTAATTTCAGCATGCCTTACCTGCAAAAAACCGCCTTCAAAAGCGCTAAAATGAATCAAAATCGTCGAATTGAAAGGTGCTGTATGGTTGGTTTCATTGAGCAAGATCTGGGGGAGAGGCTTAGAGCTCCCAAAGCGGTTCCTTACGTCAGGCGAATAGCTGGCGGCTACTTTGTCTTGGAGATTTCAACACCTGACGGGGTGCATATCCTGCAGCGGCAACGAGGCGGTGATCGGGTCTTCAAGACTTTTGAAACGCTCCTTGGCCTACTCGCCACGCAAGGCGTCATAGAGTTCGCCATTGTGCTGGACGACGCAAAAGTCATTCCAGGAGGGCCACCGCCCCCCTGGCTGGCACGTTCCCAGCATGATCAGACGTCTCACGCATCTTGGCGGCATGATTTCGATATACCTTTTTGAGCTCTCTGCTTATTAGGCTGCGTAGAAAAGGTGTTTCAGTGCAGACAGCAGTGGAGCGTGAAAAATCATAACCTCGGGGCTCGGTCCGAAAAGCACAGCGAAAAAGGACGCACGGTTTTGGGTCGCGGCGACATCTTCGTTGTGCTTTGATGCCTAAGTGCTATGTCGCATGACTCCCGATGCAGGACCGAGACAATGGATGCAAAGGCAAGACTGGCTGTAAGCGCTGTGGGGATTTCACTCCTGATTGGATCAGTGCTGTGCGCCCACTCCACTATCAGCTTGATTCTTTTCGCTTGGGACATGACTGGTGAGCTTGGCTTCCGAGAAGTCTTTGGCTACCTGGTCGCCACTACTGTAGCGAGCGGCTTGTCATTTCTGACAATTCTCACGTTCATCGTAGTCGGCGCTTTGATAGCAGTAGCACCATGGGTTGAGCTCGATACCGGCGACGCATGCGCGGTCGCCAAGAATCAATATCCAGAGGCGTCAGCAAAGAAAATTTAGACCATCCTGCTCACCCAGGTACTGGGTCAATAGCTGTAACGCCCCCTTTCGGGGGCTTACAGTAACCGTCCGGCCAACTCACCTTCCTGACCCCGACGCCAAAGGCGATGGTGTCCACCTAATTTAAGTGGACACCATTTCTAGCCTTTTAAGCGGGTCTTTCCATGCAGTCACAACGCCGTTCCTATTCAAAATCCTTCAAGGCCCAAGTTGTCCAAGAGTGCGCCCAGCCCGGCGCATCGATTGCCAGCGTCGCGCAGAAGCACAGCCTTAACGCGAACCTCGTACATAAATGGATTAGGGTACTCACGAACAAAACTATGGCGCTGCAACCTGCTTTCATTCCAGTGCCCTTGCCGCTAGCCGGAGGACATTCGCAGGCAGCTTCATCAAGTATCTGCATTGAAATCCAGCACCCGCGTGGCACCGTCAAAGTGAACTGGCCGACCGAAAGCGCTGTCGCCTGTGCCACCTTTCTGCGAGACCTGTTGGAATGATTCGGATCGATGCCATCTGGCTTGCCACCGAGCCTATGGACATGCGCGCCGGTACCGAGACCGCGCTGGCCAGGGTGATCGCGGTGTTCGGTGTGGCGAAGCCGCACTGCGCATACCTCTTCGCTAATCGCCGTGCCAACCGAATGAAAGTCTTGGTGCATGACGGTGTGGGCATTTGGCTGGCAGCGCGACGATTGAACCAAGGCAAGTTTCATTGGCCCGGCATCCGTCACGGATCGGAAGTCGAACTCGATAACGAGCAACTTCAAGCCTTGGTACTGGGTTTGCCGTGGCAGCGGGTCGGCGCAGGCAGCGCGATCACAGTGCTTTAGCCCCTGCCATTAGCCCATCGGTTTATCGCTGTTGACGACCTGCTCTGACACAATCAGCGGCATGACTTCCTCGCCCAATCTCGACCAGATGACACCGGAACAGCTGCGCGGCTTGGCCGAACAGGCTATGCAGTTGCTGTCCCAGGTCGACTCCATGAGCCAGAAAATCCAACGCCTCGAAACGGTCAACGAGCAACTGGCTCATGAAATCGCCATCCTCAAGCGACACAAGTTCGCCAAGCGCAGCGAGCAACTGAGCCCCGACCAAGGCAGTCTGCTTGATGATCTGCTCGATACCGATATCGCAGCTATCGAAGCCGAGCTGAAGGCAGCCAATCCGCCGGCCGCACCGGCCGAGCCACGTCATAAGCCCAAGCGTGCACCACTGCCGCCGCAGTTTCCGCGAACCGTGATCCGTCACGAACCAGAGAATACTCAGTGCGTGTGCGGCTGCCAGCTTCAGCGAATCGGCGAAGACGTCAGCGAGAAGCTCGATTACACTCCGGGCGTGTTCACAGTTGAGCGGCATGTGCGTGGAAAATGGACGTGCCGTCAGTGTGAAACACTGATCCAGGCGCCTGTACCGGCCCAAGTGATCGACAAGGGCATCCCGACCGCAGGCCTTTTGGCCCACGTGATGGTGGCGAAGTTCGCCGACCATTTACCGCTGTACCGGCAGGAGAAGATTTTTGGTCGGGCCGGACTGCCCATCGCCCGTTCGACACTGGCGCAATGGATCGGACAGACCGGTGTGCAGCTCCAGCCTCTGGTCGATGCGCTGCGTGAGCATGTGTTGGCCCAGGGCGTGATCCACGCCGATGAGACCCCGGTTCAGATGCTCGCACCAGGCGAAAAGAAAACCCACCGCGCTTACGTGTGGGCCTATAGCACCACGCCTTTCTCGGCCCTAAAGGCCGTGGTCTACGACTTCAGCCCCAGCCGTGCCGGCGAACATGCGCGTAACTTCCTGGGCACGTGGAACGGTAAGCTGGTCTGCGATGACTTCGCCGGCTACAAGGCCAGCTTCGAGCTGGGCATCACCGAAATCGGCTGCATGGCCCATGCACGCCGCAAATTCTTCGACCTGCATGCAGCCAATAAAAGCCAGTTGGCGGAGCAGGCGCTTCACTCGATTGGCGGGTTGTATGAAGTCGAGCGACACGCCAAGGAAATGAGCGACGAAGCCCGCTGGCGATTACGTCAGGAAACAGCGGTGCCCATCGCTGAAAAACTGCATGAGTGGATGTTGGCCCAACGCGAACTTGTGCCCGAGGGTTCGGCCACGGCCAAGGCCCTGGATTACAGCCTTAAACGCTGGGTAGCGCTGACGCGCTACCTGGAAGATGGTGCTGTGCCCATCGACAATAACCAGATCGAGAATTTGATCCGGCCGTGGGCGCTTGGGCGCTCGAACTGGTTATTTGCCGGGTCGCTGCGCAGTGGAAAAAGGGCGGCGGCAATCATGAGCCTGATCCAGTCGGCGCGTATGAATGGGCACGATCCGTATGCCTATCTCAAGGATGTACTGATGCGGCTTCCGACACAGCGGGCGAGCGAAATCACGCAATTACTCCCGCAGCATTGGATGCTTGCCTGAGGCAGGCTAAGTGGACTTCGCCAAATAGTCAGCTCAAAGGCTGATTGGCATCAACAATTCGGAAGCGACTTTTCTCAGCATGTAGGTTTCGCGCAGAATTGACTGCCCCATCGAAGACTCGTGACGCTGCATGACGGCTTCATTGTGTGCGATGGCTTCATGCAGGTTGATCCAGACAGGCCGCATACCATTAGCGATTTCGTGGCTTTCCATTCTCACCGGCTCTAGCTGGGGCGCTACTTCGCATTGATAAAAATGCGAGGTCATGTGCATCAGATCGTACTGTGGCTTTTGGTAGGGCCGGTACTCCTCGATGTAACCGTAGTGCTGGAGCACCTGTATTTCACGAGCACCAGTCTCTTCCTCAAGCTCACGCTTCAGGCCTGCGACAATGTCCTCGTCACCATCAAGGCCGCCTCCAGGAAAGCTGAAATCGTTATAGCGCTCGGTGAACAGCAACAGGATCTGTTCACCCCGCATCACGATGCCGCGAGCTGCATGTCGACGGAATACTCTGCCCTGCTTGGATTTCAGCTCGGGGTGAACAATTTCAGTTATGAGTTGCATGTGGTCTCGTAGCGGCAAGATCAGTTAGTCATCGTCCAGGGTGGCCACGGTATTTCCTCAGTTCTGGAAATACTGTGGCCAGTGGAACTGGCTCAGCGAAGCAGCAATAAGGGTACAGTGGATGTACGCAGCATCGTCGTGGTCGTGCTGCCTATCAGAAACTGCCTGATGCGTGAGTGCCCGTACGCCCCCATGACCAAGAGGTCAATGCCGTGCTCTGCCTGATACGCATGCAGTGTGGACTCTACTTCGCCTGGGCGGATCTCGGAATGCACCAGCGAGCCGGAAGACGCAAGCGTGGTTCGTGCCTTCTCCAGCGCGTTCTGGTTGTCTTCAGAATCCGTTCCAACCATGACGATATGAATTGGCAGGCCTTCGCACAGCGGGCTTGAAGCAAGCATCTGTAAGGTCTTGTGGCCTGTTGCGCTGCCGTCAAATGCCACCATGACCGTTTCAGGTTTCCTGAAATGGCTGGTTGTAATCAGGGTGGGGCGGTGGATAGTTCGGACTATCGCTTCAATCTGGCTGCCAAGACTTTGGGCACTGCGCGTGCTGTCCTCACCGACTCTTCCAATCACCAGTAACCGAATATCGTCTTGGAGATCGCTCAGGCTCTCGACGAGATGGCCATGGCGCTGCTTCATATCAGGTGACATGGCGCCAGAGTGAACTGTTCGCTCGCGAGCTTTTTCAAGCATGTGCTGCCCATGCTCCAACGCCAGTTTTGCCCGCTGCGCATCCAGCATGGCCAACTCTTCCAGCAGATGTTCTCTGCTACCGAGACCGATATTGCCGCTGAGGTCAGCGGATGCAGGATATTTCTCCTTATCCAGCACATGAAGCAAGGTCAGGGGAGCGCTGAGTCGTTGCGAGGCCCATGCTGCGTAATCGCAGACCGCCAATGAGGATTGTGAGTTATCAATGCATGCCATTACGCGGGTCATTGTCGTTCTCCTTAGTGGCTCATGAGCTTGTCGATGGCACCGGGTTTGTCATGCACGCCGAAGCGGTCAACGATTGTCGCGCTGGCTTCATTGAGACCGAGCACTTCAACCTCAGCGCCTTCGCGTCGGAACTTGATCACGACCTTATCCAGCGCTGCGACGGCGGTGATATCCCAGAAATGCGCCTGTGTGAGATCGATGGTGACCTTGTTGAGCGCCTCCTTGAAGTCAAAAACCTCAGTGAACTTGTCCGCAGAGCTAAAGAACACCTGGCCCACGACGCGGTAAGTCCGATGCGATTTCGTCTCTTCAAGAGTGCTCTTGATATCCAGGTAGTGCCCGACCTTGTTTGCGAAGAACAGGGAGGCCAGCAGCACACCTACCAGTACGCCGTAAGCCAGATTGTGAGTGGCCACGACGACCACGACGGTCGCCACCATGACGAGGTTGGTCGACAGCGGATGCTCTTTCAGATTACGCAAGGAATCCCAGCTAAAGGTGCCGATGGACACCATGATCATCACAGCCACGAGTGCCGCCATAGGGATTTTGGAGAGCCATTCGCCAAGAAATACCACCATCAGCAGCAGGAAAACGCCGGCACACAATGTCGAGAGACGGGTGCGGCCACCAGATTTCACGTTGATGATCGACTGGCCGATCATGGCGCAACCTGCCATGCCGCCAAGCATGCCGGCAGCGATGTTGGCCACACCCTGGCCTTTGCACTCGCGGTTTTTGTTGCTGGTGGTGTCGGTAAGGTCGTCGACGATGGTCGCGGTCATCATTGATTCGAGTAGACCCACTACTGCCAACGCAGCCGAGTACGGGAAAATGATGCGCAGGGTTTCAAAATTCAGCGGAACTTCAGGCCAGAGGAAGATCGGGAGCGTATCAGGCAGTTGGCCCATGTCACCGACGGTGCGGATATCCAAACCGAGGTAAATGGCGATGGCAGTCAGCGTCAGAATGCACACCAATGGAGAGGGAATCACCTTGCCGATTTTCGGTACATACGGGAACAGGTAGATGATTCCCAGGCCCGCAGCGGTCATGGCATAGACATGCCAGGTGACATTGGTCAGCTCAGGCAATTGCGCCATAAAAATCAGAATCGCTAATGCGTTTACGAAGCCGGTGACTACCGAGCGTGAAACAAAGCGCATCAACGAGCCGAGCTTCAGGTAGCCGGCAAGGATTTGAAGTACGCCACATAGTAGCGTCGCGGCCAGCAGGTACTGGAGTCCATGCTCTTTTACCAGCGTAACCATCAGCAGTGCCATGGCGCCTGTCGCCGCCGAGATCATTCCGGGGCGCCCGCCGACAAAGGCGATGACAGCACAGATACAGAAGGAGGCGTAGAGACCGACTTTGGGATCTACCCCGGCGATGATGGAAAAGGCGATGGCTTCCGGGATCAGCGCGAGTGCGACCACCAGCCCCGCGAGCACGTCGGCACGGACGTTGGAAAACCACGTTTGTCTAAGTTTTTGCAGCATATAAATATCCAAGGCAAAGCATCGCGCACGCCAAGGGAGTGGCGAGCGAATCGATACAAATTCAAATTTTGAGGATTTTTTGCTGTGTGCTTAAGGTGTAAAACCAGGCGTACAGCAGTGAGCACCCGCGAGCGAGGCTAGCGGAAGCAGGTTGTTGCGAGGGGGCGTAGCGCTAAGGCGGCGTAGGCTGCCAGTAGATCGTTTGGAGTACAGTCATGCTGATGTTCCTGTAGCTCAAGGGGTATGCGGAGCCGAAGTATACAATGAAGCCATCGTCGATTGCGACCCGCTGGCAGGCTCTGCATGACCTACGTCAGATACAGGCTTATTCAATGGGTATACCTGCGGGCAAGGCTTTGTTTTCCACCCGTTCTTGTCCGAGCTGGTCTGTGTGCTGAGGGGTGAGTTGGCCAGACGGTTACGGCTTACAGTTCAGTCTCGCATACGAATATTTATGTGGCAGAAGCCAGCGCCTTCCGCCCTCGATTTCAATCGAAAATTGGTCCGAGCCGCTTGCGATTTAACTCGCTCATAAACAATCCATAGATGTGGTCGTATTCCTTGGCCTTCGTTTCGATCGCAGTAACCTTGTGGAACCGGAAGGATTTAGCAACGACGACGAGCCTAGCCGATGGTCCAAATGGGTTGTGAGCAAGCGTTTCCCTCCCGACAGGACCGTCTGCTGGGTCAGGATTCTCCGGAGGCACATAGGAAAGTAGGCTGGATTCGGGGAAAAGAACCACGTTTGTCCCTACCTCGCCCGTTTGGACAGAGGGGAACACCAGTCCATCCACGTACTTACCAAAACGCAACCGGAGGTATTCGAAAACAACCTGCGTGGACAGATAGCTCAACTCGTCGTTTCGTGCTTTAGGGCGAGACATCTTCTTGACCAAAGAGCCAAGGAAAGCCTTCCGATGCAGCGAGTCGCGGTATCCCTCATCCAACATCGTAAGCTCTGGAGGCTCCACTCGATCCAGTACGGTGAGGTCCAACAGCTTCAGTTCGCTAATAGGGGTCAGGGCAGCGCTGACCACGTGGTCGCCAGTGATAGAGCGGATTTCGCTGAGGCAGGTTTCCCGCTCAAACGCGCAGTACAGTGCAGAAATTCCGTTCGGGGTCATACGCTGACTGCTAGCAAGGCTCTTAGGCGTGGGGCCAAATTCTCCGGCTGGATCACCAATAATTTTCTCTGCCTGCTCCTGGTCCCGGGCAAGACGTGCCCGGTAAAGGAACTGCCCCTCAGCAATGGTGCGAATCACTGCAGGTTTGAGCTCGCCGCTGTCGGTCACCAGCAGTGAAAAGACGGAGTCGAGAAACTCGCCAGCCCCCGTATTGAAATAGCGGTGTTTGTAGTGAACATCGTTCACGAACGCCTTCCAGCGCTCCTCGTAAAAATTCTGCTCCAATGTTCCGTCATCGCTATAGAAATGCGTTTCGTTGGCTTGATCATCAATGTTGAATTCACTCGGAACACCACCACACAGATCTTCAAAGTAGGGCTCTTCACCAAGATCAAACCACTCCGACAGAACGACACCGATATCTGAAACGTTGATGAAGTCCGATCCACAGTGGTACAGCAGGCCGAGCTCGTAGTCGGATAGGTCATCCTTGGTAGCGACGTTCTCTGCGACGCGTTCATACACGTAGTCGAACAACCGCTGTGACTCGATGACTTGCCCATGACGGCTGCAGTACCTGCAGTTGGCTTCAGCCCCGGACGAGTCAAACAGCTTTTTCAGTGGAGCCGGTTTTACACAATCAACACAAATCATAGGTGCTACCTGAGCCTTCTTTTCTAAGCCGTCTGCAGCTACAGCGGCGCTTTTTATCCGGTGGCAGATGCCGTGAATCTTGACCTTTGAACCGCTGGTAGAAGCACCTTTCCGCTCTGACGCTCCCTTCAAGGTCGAAAATGAAGGCGACGAACGGTCACTCCCTGTGCTGACTGTAGCCAGATGGCGATTTGCGTGGGCATCAGCCGAATCCACGCTCTCATCAGCAGACAGCATTAGCTCGAACCGCATTTCGCAGCCCACCAGTCGTTTGCCAGTGTGTAAACCTACCTGTAAACTGTCAATCAAAGTGTCAAGCTGAGTAATCGAGATGGGAACGAAATACGCAAACGCCCCGGTCTACTTCACCATCGGCCAGGTGCGTCACAACACCCTGCTGTCGCTGAAGTCCTACCTACCGGCGATCCAGGAGCGCATGCGAAAGGCTGGTTATCCTGATTTCAACAGCGCCCAGCAGATGCAGTTCTCTTTTGGCGCAGTTACTGGTGGTGATGACACGCAACCTTTCAAGCCGGGCGTTCAGCAGATCGAAAGCTATACGTTCTCCAATCTCGAAGGCACCCAGGGCTTTCTGCTGGAACCGAGTGCGCTATCGTTCCGCTGCACCGAATACGAGACCTTTCCGGAATTCTATGCCGAGCTGGAACGAGGCCTGAAGATCTTGGAGGAAGCGGTGGATGGCCTGGCTTATTTTGAGCGCTTAGGCCTGAGATACCTTGATGCGGTTGTACCTGCAGAAGGGGAAACCTTGCAGCAGTATCTTGCTCGTGAGGTGTGGGGTACTCCTGCCTCACTTGACCTGGGACAGGTATACCAGTTCGAAGGACAGCCGCTGACGTATAACCACTCGTTTGCCGAGTCGTCGGCCACCATTCCTAACATTGGGCAGGTAGTGTCGCGGGTGATTGTCCAGAACAGCGAGCTGCGCTTCCCACCAGATCTATTGCCCGCCCCGCTCAAGATCGGTCATCGCTTCAGCGAGCTCAATGGACAGCATGCAACCGTCGACGTCGACGCCAGTTTTTCTGAGCGCCGAAAATACGATTCGGCTGAAATTAGAGATAGGTTCCAACACCTTCACGACCTCGTTAAGTTGTTCTTTAACGCGACCGTGACGGACCACGCACGGACAGCATGGAGTTAACCTATGAACACGATGTATGCACCATCCCCAAGCCCGGGGCTGGCAGAGCGATCCTTCAATGTGGCGAGTCGGCATCTCGAAGCTGAACGCGAGAAAGCCAAGAGTTCAACAGGAAGCACTGCGTTAGCTTGGGGCTATGGACTGACCGTGGCCTTCGCGTTGTGCATTGGCACCTTGGCACCGCAACCTCAGCCTCGTGAGAGCCGTGAAAGCAGGGAATTCAGAACATCAATTCAAGGCAACGCCAAGCTTGAATCCGCAGTTGCTCCGAGGACAGCTGCAGAAGCGTTGTCTTATGTGCGCACCACTTTGAAACCAGCGGTGACTGAATTGGCATCGATCTTCGGAGTTTCGAGGCAGGCTATCTACAACTGGCAAGCCGGTGAGCACATCTCAGAGGGCAACGAAGCTCTGCTCTACGAACTGGCCGCGGCCGCCGATCGTATCGTGGCCCATCCGCTCGCAGGACAAGTGAGCGCCAAGCGGAAGCTCCCTGGCGGTAGATCTCTATTTGAAGCCGTTGCCGGCGGCATGTCAGGTGTAGAGGCTGCTGGAAAACTCATCGCCATGGCTGAAAAGGAAGGCGCACAGCGCGCAGCCATGGATTCGAGACTGAAGAACCGAAATCGGGCCGCCGTAGACCTCGCGTCGGTCGGCTCGCCGCATTTGAAAGACAGAGCATGAGGTAGCAGTTGATGGTGAGCTGGAGTCGATCTACCCCGTGGCGACAAGGATACATTGTCGATAGCCAAACACTCGCCCAGCTCGGCATCATCATCGACGGCGATGGCCAGGAAAAAGTCATCGCCGTTGTTGCTACACACGACTGTGACCTTGCACAGGAAGCTGCAGGCGAGCCGGAAGTGGAACTGATCTTAGGCAGAATCCTGGCTGAGAAGCTTGATGGCAATTACACACACTGTAAAACCGCCAGGCGGCTACACCTAGAGCTGACTGGAACAGATCAGCACCTCCTCTGTGAGTTCGATGCGAGCAAACGGGTTCGAGTCTCCAAGGAGCACCAGGAGCCGTCCAAAGCCTTTGTCTCCTATGAGCCGGCTCGTACCTTTCTGATGAACGGACAGGAACGAAGCATCTTCCAGCGCTGGCTGGCTGCAAGGTATCGCCGCTCTTCATTTCCAGATGAATTTGATCGCCGCCTGAGAGACACCAAGGTAGCTGAGCGCCTCGCCAAACTTTTCAAAGACTCCGGCAACCACATCCCGGCCGTATTCTTCGACGTTGATCAAGGTATGGAGAGGACCAGAGACGGATCAGATGATCTCTACGAGCTCTCGATCCTGGTTCTCTACAAGACTGACGAAGACCCTGAGATTGCTGAAGAGGCAGCTCAAGCTGCAGTAAAAGCTATCGAGGAGCTTTTCCAGAACCGGTGCAGAACCGGGGAAGACAAGAGTTGGAAGTGGATTGAGCTCATTGAAATCGATGTGATTTCAGATGAAGCGCTGACATACAGTCAATCGCTCAATCTGACACGCTGGCAGGCTGACTATGTGAGCCTGAGAAGCGACCCGGAACAGCCAATTCTTGACGATTGAGCCACATCTCCTGATTTTTTCGGCCAAGAGACTGAAAATCAAAGGAAAAAATAGGGGGAGGGGTTGACACCAGAATGATATGACGAGATACTTATAATTGCCGATAGTTATTTCTGTCGACAAAAAAGCCCACCAATGTTTGCAGCATTGGCAGGCTCTTTGAACCGTGCACTGGATGTTTTTGCAGAACTCCAAAGCACAATTAGAAAACAAACCCGGAGGTCAGGTTTCCACACTCGGAAAGAGATTCTACGTACATCTTTATCTCTTTACAACACCTGCTTGACTAGCGGCATTTGCAGATGCCGCAGGTATCTCCGGGTTCTCTCATTAGGAGATCCCGTATGACCATGATTTGCAGACCCTTCATTACCCTCCGCAACGGCAAACGCCTCTTTGCACACGAGGTTGGTAAAACCGCGTTCTGCTTTGAGGTAGATGAAGTTCGGAAGGCTAAGCCGCCTGAAGGGGCCGGTGAGCAAGGTACGCTCGACCTTGGGGATGATGACGTACCTTCCAAGCCTCACTGATGTAACAAGAAGCCCGGTAAGCGTCAGCTTACCGGGCTTTTTTTTGCGCATCGAATTCAGCGGCTGATCGTTCGAGCGTCAATGCATTTTTATGGAGAGCTTCACAGAGAGCTCCAGGTCTGTGCTTATCTCAGCGGCAGGCGCCACCGCAGAGGGCACGGCATGATCAGCAGCATTCGGTAGCGCTTGGTTTATCCACAGAAGCACGACACCGCTGAGAATACGTGCGAGGGTGCTCTTTGAAATTGTGACGAAGGCTTTGTGCATTTGGAGGTCCATTTCAGAAGTGGACACCCATTAAATAGCTCTCGAGGCCGTGCCACCACCACCCTGCGAAAATATGCTCAAGTCCCAGACTGGGACTTGAGGATTATCCACATAGATCCATCGACATCCTTTCCAGAGCCCGAGCTATTAGGCCTGGACGGACGCCTGTGTAGCATCTGCGTCACTACCGTGAGCGGTCCTCCACACAAGGTAGTCGGCCAATTTCTTGCTTCGCGACCATACGTATTGTCGGCAGGAAGCATTCACCATTGTCGGGCCGGCAACGGGCCTGAAACGGATGTCCCATAGATGCCTGAGTGAGTCTCTCGGGGACATCCCCAAGTAAGCAGCAATCTCGGGGCCAAGGATGTACCTCTGCCTGAACGTTTCAATCGCCTTCGGAGTAACTCGGTGCTGAGTGCAACGGCCAATTTTCGCAGGATTACTTTTAAGCAGCCCCAAGCGGACACACGCGTAGGCGACCTCCTCCTTGACCCCCAGTATCGCTGCTGCTTGGGAAACCGATAATCCGGAGAATTCAAAATCGCTTTCTCGGAAACGCTCCTGCATCCACAGTGCGAGATCAGTTGACCTCACTAACAACTGACCCAAGGCCGCTGACTCATCTTTATTGCTACGATAAGCCTGTAGGGCGCCGGATTTGATTGCCTGGAGCAATTCGACGAGACCTCCGCCTGCGGGCAGATAATGTTTGGCAGTGAAATTGATCGTTAGCAACCCCGATTCAGTTACCAGGTCGACATCACCCGGCATCAACTCATCAAGCGAATCTCTAGACACCAACCATGGGCTGCGACCCACCTGGTGCTCGCCAAAGAATTCGAGAAGGCCGCCCGAAAGGAGTTGGCGGACGCGCGTCATGCTGAGACCGAGGATCTTAGAAGCCCCACTCAACGTGACCGCCGCATGTCTGTGATAAGACACCTCTTGAAGCTGCCCAAGGTGGACCACCCTCAGTAACCGCGAACCTCTCTTTTCCTCTCGGTGATCAACGAGCCCGCGCTGGCAAAGAGTCACCAGTGCGGCTCTCGATAGCCCCATCGCTTTAGCCCCGGTTTGAAGGGGTACCCATAGATGGTTTTCGACCGTCTGGTGGCTGAGGTATCGATTTCGATTCGACAACGGTGCCGCCCATTCTTCCAGCAGATAAGACTCAAATTCGTCGCGGACGAAGCTGAAGCAAGGGGAACTCAAACTATGATGGATATCTCGATAGATGGGACCAAAAGCGCTTGTCACTTTCCACTCTCCGGAACTGGAGTGAGCATGCTTGAGGTCGCCGAGCAACTGCCTGAATGCGCTGGGCCAGTCCATGAGAATCCTGGCTGCTGCATCTGCCAACGTCCTTGAGACGCCTACCGAGGAAATTTCTGGAACCTTCAGTTGCATCAAGGTTTGAGCTCGCGTGCGCCGAACAGCTAAACGCGCCGCAAGCTCATGCAGATCGTTGAAGGGTAGTCCTGAAAGTCCGCCAGCATTCGGCAAGGGCGGTGAGTAGAACGCATTCTCCAGCGCCGAGGACAGCCACTGGCACGGTTCGCTAGCTAACCGTGTGTATTCCTCAGCGCCGGGGCTAGCAAGCGAAAACCCGCATGCTTTGCATCTGTTATCGAGCATCGAGTTATGACAGGTTTTCAAACTGCAATGTGGGCAGCAGTTTAAGAGTTCCGTTCGGTGGGAAGTACACGAGGTGACCAAAGTGATTTCCCAAGTTTCCTTCCAGTAGCCTCCCTCAGCCAGGCACTGCGCGCAGAACCTGACACTGCGCACTGACCAAATCTTAAAAGGCCTGGTTATGGGTGAGCGAAGCTCCACTGCCGCCTCATGCCAACTCCGCGGTGTACCACAATGGCGGATCCACTCCTTAACGTCACAGTCATCCGCCTGCTTGAAAGCCCTGAGCGCGTCGTTACTGGTGAGCCCGTTAGCCAGGGCGAGCCGTTGCAAGTAGCCTGAGAGGCTTTCGTCGTGATGAGGTCGAGGGTTAATTAGAAGACCAAACATTCCTACACATCCATGAAATCGAAGACATAAAGATCAGAGGAGTAGGGCCGGGCTACACCCAGCCCTCATCATGAGCACTAGTCCTCTTCAACTTTCGCGAACGGCTCGTTCATCCCAATCAGTGGCTGGAAATTGAAACTCCCACTGAAGGGGTTACGTTCCTCTGTGGCTCTGCTCCATACCTCATCCTCGAACGCCTCTGCGAGTACGGGTAGCTCAATTCCTGCTAAGCCACGACTTACGGCCAGCCAGACGGCTCGATCCACGATCTTGATGAGGTAATCAATCAAGCCATAGGAGGCTAGGTGAAAGCGTTTGATCATTGTTGGCTCAGTGAAACTCACCGCAGGAACAGGCAGTTCGCCCTGAATCGCCCCAAGAAGCATCACGAACTGGACTGAGGATTTGCCGGTCAAGGTGAAGCGGTCATAATCCACCGTGGCCGAAAACCTGCGGCGCAGTTGCTCGTTCGCTTTAAGTAAACGCTCAGTACGCTTCAGACCAAGCAAAACGAACGTGATGCTCGTATCGTTCATCAAGCTCTTGATCCAGTCTGCTGTCTCATAAGCACCATGTCGGTGATAGTCGACCAGGTGCTGTACCTCATCGAGCGCTACCACCTCCACACCGAGATTCTTCAAGAGCAGGACCACACGGGCAAATTTCACCTCGCCAGAATGTCCCCGCGCTGTTGCGAATGGATCCTTAAGCGCTGTAAGCATCGCTGCCGCGAGACTCTTCTTGGTGGGCGACGAAGGTATCTCTACAAACAAAACAGTCCGCTTTTCTGAATCAATGCTGCCGGCATCCTCTAATGACCGAATGTATTCCATGATCAGAGTGCTTTTGCCTACGCCACTAGGGCCCTGGATCAGTAAACCGTTACTCGTCCCGGCGCGCCGACTATCGGCGTGCACCTCGCTGAGACGGGTCAACGCTCGTACCGCCTGGGAGCTGTGGATAAACCTGTGTCGTAGCGAGAAGGTGAGCTTTGGCGACTCAGAGACATTCATGGTTTGTTACTCCCTGCAGGCGAACGGACCGAAACTTTGAAAGCAGCAGCGGGTGGTATGTGATCAATGGAATCGTCGGTCCATTCCATTTCGCCGAGTACTTTAGGGGGAGGCGCGATCTCGCTCTTGCGGCCTTCTTTATCAATTTTGGCTCGTGCAGCTTCGCGTCTCTGCCTGAGCTTCTGCGAAAGGCGAGCCTCTTCGACATCTTCCATGATTTCCTGATAACACCGGTGAGTTGCTTCGAAGCTGGGTTGCTCACCGTTTTTTTCCCGCAGCGCATTTTCTGCAGCCCTCCACAGCTCCCGGCTCTTGCCAACCATGCGCTCGTCTTTCGCTGGTACTTGAAAGAACAAGTTTCTGAAGCGATCGTGCACCCAAACGTGTCCGGCCTCGTCGCGATAACGAACGTTAACCTTCTCACCCTCTGCCAGACGCATGCGCAGTTCCGCGAGCTCCGTGGAGTGATAGAACAACTTTCCAACCTCGACTCCGTAATGGTGAACCTTCACCGAGCTGCGCTTGGCCAAGATGCATTCCAACGAATCTAGGTCGACGGGGAGAGAGATGACGTGATTCGCCTCGCTGGTCGCCCAGACCTTGGCAGGAGTCCGCATCGCTAGTCCCCGGTGCGGCGTTTGGTGATAACCATCCACGATCCATTTCACCAGCACCGCTTCCAGTTGGGGCAGAGTGAAGCAAGCATTCTTCTCGGAGTCGTAGTCACCACGTTGTTGAATATTCGAGAAGGTGGTTCCAGGTAGGTTATGAATCAGCCCCAGGTTCTGGGTACTGAAAAAACGTTCTACCGCACCTTTCTTCTGAGGAGCCCTGGAAGCGGGATACATAATCTCAATACCCAGTTCGTTGAACCCCATGATGAGATCACCAGCGTGAAATTCAGCTGCGTTGTCCGGAACGATCCGTGTCGGTAAGCCTCGGGCCCACCATTCATTCCGCACCTTAGGAAAGCGCGTGAGCAGCTCGGCTTTGGGACGAATAGCGCGCTCAATGACCCGAAGAACGGTCTCTGTGTTCGGCGCCGAGAGGTGAAGCAGATAGCCCATCACCATCCGGGAGAATCGATCCATGACAATCGTCAGGTAGGGGCGTCCGATACAGAGTCCCGTGGTTTCATCCACCAGCTGTACGTCTAGTTGAGTGTGATCAATCTCCCACCGCTCCAAGATCTCATGAACGCGCAGCATACCTATGGCCGTGCGGTGTTTTTGCTTAGCGGCGTGTTTCCCTAGCCTAGCTTCATCAACTAAGTACGGATCCAGAGCTGCGATATACCTACGGACAGTCATCGCAGATGGAATTCTGAGCTGATTGGAGGGCAATCGGGATAAGTTTTCCTCCTCTACTTTGGTTTTGAACAGAGCCGCGACCTTACTAACGCCAGGCAGCACGTCCTTGAGGTAGCTGTCGTTGATCACACCATCGAGTATCTCCTTGAGCTCTCCCTGGATCGCAGGAGTCCGCCCTTTTTTGGCATGCTGAGGGATAAGCTTTGTGACATTGTCTCCTATGTATTTGGAAGCCCAACGTCGGATCGTTGATATGGAAGGTGCACAGGCATCCCCAATTTTCTTGGCGATTCTCTTAATATCTACAATCATGTCTTCTTCACTCGGCAGCTTGTTTTTACCGCGCTCAGTTAACGCGTTCAGATACTCGCGTCGACGCAAGGCCTCACCCCTGTGCTTTTCCGGGAAGCATGAAATGTCTGGAGGGATGTTCCGGACATACGGAACCCTCCCGAGGTAAGGCTGATCAGCAGCGACCTCAATCTCACGCCTCTCATAGCCCTGATAAAACTCTTTCTCGGACAGCTTCGTGGGTTCGCCGAGCTCATCGAAAAAGAGCAACCTCCGGTCGATGAGCCTCTTCTCAAGGACCATCAGGACGCCACGCACAATGACGACCAATTTCACCTTAAGGGAAAAGGTCTGCATGACGGTGCCCTCCCTGAAGGAAAATCGGGGAGTCAGTGTCGAGGGGCTTATTGAGTTCGATACCCACAATGCCCAACCCAAGCAGACGCCAGCCCGGCCTCTCACCCACAGCTAACAAAAGATCGGAAACAGTCTTGGGGACCTGGTCATTGAGGACCGTCAGCACCTCCTCAAGCTTCTTACCCGAAAGCACTGGACCACGCCGATGAGACATCAATCGACGAAGGTTGCTAGCAAGGGGCTCTTCTTCAATCAGCTTGTCAGTGACTACCGAAAAGTTACGGCCGGTAGATATGAAATGGCGTTCAGCTGTTTCCAGCCGATCTCTGACTCTAGCTATGTTTAGGCGTTCTTCCGGCTTCACCTCAAACCACCAGTCCCGCCCATCTGAGAGGAAAACTCGTAGGTCGGGGTAGTATTTGAAATACCCCTGAGCTGAGGGAACACGCTCCTCACTGGGCTGAACGACGTAACTGATGACGGCAGGCGACAGCTCAAGAAGCCGAAAGAAAGCTCCCTCCAGCTGGGATTCCCAGGGCACAGGCTTTTGATTTTTCAGCGATGGAAAATACCCGCGGAAATGGTTAGACCGACGTGTGACTACCTTTCTCACCGTCATGAAGCACCTCCAAAAATCTCGAAACGAGCGCCGCCGCTGCACCAAAAAACTGAGGCGCAGGGCAGGCTAAGGGAGGCCTTTCGACAGGCAACACTGTGCCGTCGAGTGGCCTCGCTAAGGTCGAAAAGATGGGAGAGGATTGACAGGGGCTTCGAAAAAGCAGACATTGCGGTTTCTCACGTCGCAAGTCCGCTTCGCTAAGCGCGGTCAGAACCTCTCAGTTTTGGTCGCGTTTTTCTACATTTGGGCCTCCATTTTCTGCTGGAGTGGTCTGGATTTGATGACTAATCAGAATTTCCAGAGATCGCCTTGATCTCTTTCTTTCTAAGCAAGACGCTTGTCACCGCACCAGCAGTTTCAATTTGATCTTAGGTTTTTGCTTCAACTGTCTGATTGGCATAAACATCCAATCTGGAAGCTAGAAAATGCGGTCCTAGATCTTATTCCAACACTCCATTGAAATCTACAGTTAATCCAACTAGCCAATTTGGTGTTTCTTACAGTCGCCTGTTATCTGTATTAAATTAATACAAGCAGATTTAATTAATCTGCTTGTATTCCGGTGCATTATTAAAACCTTTCTGGATTCGCTACTTCCTTCCAGATTCATCCGCCGAGCCCTTCGGCCTGATTCTCCTTTCCACATCCGTACGCAGACGGCCAGCCTCAGACCAGCCGTTGGGGGCAGGGTGCCCGCAGGAATTGGAAGCAAAAAAAGCCCGCTAATGCGGGCTTGATGTTGACCGGCGGAGACCAAGATTTGGGCCCGGCCGGTCATCTATTTGTGAAAGCGTGCAGCTTTTCTGTGAACCTACAACCGGATCAGAAGTCCAGGTTCGACACCGACAGCGCGTTACTTTCGATGAAGTCACGACGCGGCTCGACCGCATCACCCATCAGCGTGTTGAAGATCTGGTCTGCTGCGATGGCATCCTCGATAGTGACCTTGAGCATACGGCGAACGGTCGGGTCCATGGTGGTTTCCCACAGCTGGTCCGGGTTCATCTCACCCAGCCCTTTGTATCGCTGAATCGTATGGCGCTTGGTGGTCTCATTCATCAGCCAATCCAGGCCCTCTTTGAACTCGACGATCGCCTTGCGCCGTTCACCGCGCTGCACATACGCACCTTCACCCAACAGGCTCGACAGCTTGGCACCAATGTTGACTACGGTACGGTAGTCATTGCTGCCGAAGAAGTCACGGTTGAACGTGATGTAGCTGGCCAGGCCATGAGAGGTGATTTCCACTTCAGGCAGCCATACGTTGCGCTCTTTGTCTTCACGCAGGCTGGCGTTGTAAGCCAAGCCAGACTTCTGATTGGAGTTCAGACGCGCCTGGAACTGGGCCAGCCAGGCTTGCATCACAGCGTGGTCACCCAACTGCTCCAGAGTCACCTCAGGCAGGTAGACGAAGTGCTCAGTCAGCTCTTCCGGGTACAAGCGCGACAGGCGCTTGAGGGTCTTCATGACACTACGGAACTCATTCACCAGCGCTTCCAACTGCACACCGGAAACTGCTGGCGCCGATTCGTCCAGGTGCAGGCTGGCATCCTCCAGAGCCGACTGGGTCATGTACTCTTCCATGGCCTCATCGTCCTTGATGTACTGCTCCTGCTTGCCTCTCTTCACCTTGTACAGCGGTGGCTGGGCAATATAGATGTAACCACGCTCGACCAGCTCCGGCAGCTGACGGAAGAAGAAGGTCAGCAGCAGTGTACGGATGTGCGAACCGTCAACGTCAGCATCGGTCATGATGATGATGTTGTGATAACGCAGTTTATCGATGTTGTACTCTTCGCGGCCGATACCACAGCCCAGCGCGGTGATCAGCGTGCCCACTTCCTGGGAAGAAATCATCTTGTCGAAGCGCGCTTTCTCGACGTTGAGGATTTTACCCTTCAGCGGCAAGATCGCCTGGGTACGACGGTTGCGGCCTTGCTTGGCCGAGCCACCCGCAGAGTCACCCTCCACCAGGTACAGTTCGGAGAGAGCAGGATCCTTCTCTTGGCAGTCCGCCAGTTTGCCCGGCAGGCCAGCGATATCCAGCGCACCTTTACGGCGGGTCATCTCACGGGCTTTACGGGCGGCTTCACGGGCGCGAGCAGCGTCGATCATCTTGCCAACGACGGCCTTGGCCTCGTTCGGGTTTTCCAACAGGAAATCGGCGAAGAACTTGTTCATCTCCTGTTCCACGGCAGTTTTCACCTCCGAGGAGACCAGCTTGTCTTTGGTCTGCGAGCTGAACTTCGGGTCCGGTACCTTAACCGAGATGATCGCAGTAAGGCCTTCACGGGCGTCGTCGCCAGTGGTTGCCACCTTGTTCTTCTTGGCCAGGCCTTCCTGCTCGATGTAGTTGTTAAGGCTACGGGTCAGCGAGGAACGGAAACCCACCAGGTGGGTACCGCCATCACGTTGCGGAATGTTGTTGGTGAAGCACAGCAGGTTTTCGTTGAAGCTGTCGTTCCATTGCAGGGCGACTTCAACACCCACGCCATCCTCACGCTGAACGTTGAAGTGGAACACCTGGGAGTTGACCGGCGTCTTGTTGGTGTTCAAGTACTCGACGAACGCACGCAGGCCGCCTTCGTACTTGAAGAACTCTTCCTTACCGCTGCGCTCATCCTTCAGCAGAATGCCAACGCCCGAGTTGAGGAACGACAGTTCGCGGATGCGCTTGGCCAGGATGTCCCAGCTGAAGTGAATGTTCTTGAAGGTTTCAGCCGATGGCTTGAAGTGGATGTGGGTACCCGTGGTTTCACTGTCACCGACAACCGCCATAGGCGCTTGTGGAACACCGTGAACATAAGTCTGTTCCCAGATCTTGCCGCTACGGCGAACGGTCAGAACCAGCTTCTCGGACAGGGCGTTCACAACCGACACACCTACACCGTGCAGACCGCCGGATACTTTGTAGGAGTTGTCGTCGAACTTACCGCCGGCGTGCAGCACAGTCATGATGACCTCGGCTGCGGAAACGCCTTCTTCCTTGTGCACATCGACCGGAATGCCGCGACCGTTGTCGCGCACACTGATAGATTCGTCCGGGTGGATGATGACAGTGATGTCATCGCAGTGACCGGCGAGGGCTTCGTCGATCGAGTTGTCGACCACCTCGAAGACCATGTGGTGCAGGCCACTACCATCATCGGTGTCGCCAATGTACATGCCGGGACGCTTGCGTACGGCATCCAAACCTTTCAGCACCTTGATGCTGGAGGAGTCGTACGTTTGATTTTCGCTCATGCCTTCACTCCCGATGGTCGTGGGTCTGGGTGATACGGCCTTGTTCCACGTGGAACAAAGCAACTGGCGTTTCCGTCTGCCAGCCTTCCCTCAGTAATTCGTGATCTACACAGGTGATGAACACCTGGCAGCGTAATTCTTCAAGCAAGCGGCACAGTGCGCGGCGATGCTGGTCATCCAGTTCGGACGGCAAGTCATCCACGAGATAAATACAGTGACCGCGGCGAGCCTGACTAACGAGGTGGCCTTGGGCAATGCGCAATGCGCATACCACCAACTTTTGCTGACCACGCGACAGGATGTCGGCTGCGTTGTTGCCAGCCAACCGCAAACGCAGATCAGCACGCTGCGGACCGGCTTGGGTATGGCCCATCTGCTGATCGCGAAGGAGAGAGGAGGCGAGTACTTCTTGCAGTTCCCGGTCCTTGTCCCAGCCTCGGTAGTAGCTCAGGGTCAACCCGTCCAGCTCGACCAGTTCGCTCAGGGTTCGCTCGAAGACGGGCTTCAAGGCCTTGATGTAGTTGCGACGGTATTCATCTATTTCCGCGCTAGCCAGGCACAGTTCCCGGTCCCAGGCGGCTTGCGAAGCTGGGTCAAGTGTACCATGACGCAACCATGAGTTCCGCTGCCGCAGCGCCTTCTGAAGGCGTTGCCAGGCTGGCAGAAAACGAGGTTCCACGTGGAACACACCCCAGTCCAGAAACTGGCGGCGTATTTTGGGGGCACCTTCAAGCAGCCGGAAACTGTCTGGGTTGATCAGCTGAAGCGGCAGTAACTCAGCCAATTGCGCAGCACTGCGCGCATTCTGCCCATCGATGCGGATAGTAAACTCCCCTTGGCGCTCACGGGACACCCCCAGGTTGCTCGTACCACCCTCCGTCAGCTGAACCTCGCCGAACACAGTACAGGCAGCCTGTTCGTACTGAATAACCGGATTAAGGCGGGTGCTGCGAAAAGAACGGGCCAGCCCGAGCAAATGCACGGCTTCTAGCACGCTGGTCTTGCCGCTGCCGTTGGCGCCGTAAAGGATGTTGATGCGGGGGGAGGGTAAGAGTGTCACCGGGTGCAAGTTGCGCACCGCGGTGACCATGATACGTCGAAGGGACATTTCGCCTGCTACAGGTTACAGGCGCATCGGCATGACAACGTAGGAAGAATCGTCATTGCCAGCTTCCTGCAGCAGCGCACTGCTGTTGGAATCGGACAAGATCAGACGAACTTGCTCAGTAGTCATCACGCCCAGCACGTCCAGCAAGTAGCTGACGTTGAAACCAATCTCCAGCGAGCTACCTTCGTAGTCCACGCTGATTTCTTCTTCAGCTTCTTCCTGCTCGGGGTTGTTAGCCTGGATCTTCAGTTGGCCAGCTGCCAGTTGCAGGCGAATACCGCGGTACTTTTCGTTGGAAAGAATCGCGGTACGGCTGAAGGCCTCACGCAGCGCCTGGCGGTCTCCGACAACCAGCTTGTCACCGCCTTTGGGCAGTACGCGCTCGTAGTCCGGGAACTTGCCGTCCACCAGCTTGGAGGTAAAGGTGAACTCGCCAGTAGTGGCGCGGATGTGATGCTGGCCCAGCACGATGCTGACCATACCTTCAGGGTCGGTCAGCAGGCGCGCCAATTCCAGGATACCTTTACGCGGCACGATGACCTGGTGTCGATCCTCTTGCTCGATCGGCGCGCTCATCGAGCAAAGCGCCAAGCGGTGACCGTCGGTGGATACGGCGCGCAACGTGTTGCGGGAAACCTCAAGCAGCATACCGTTGAGGTAATAGCGCACATCCTGCTGGGCCATGGCGAAGCTGGTTCGCTCGATCAGGCGGCGCAGCTTGCTCTGCTCCAGGTTGCAGGTCAGCGAACCCGGGCCTTCTTCCACAGTCGGGAAGTCGTTGGCAGGCAGGGTCGACAGGGTGAAGCGGCTGCGGCCGGCCTTTACCAACAATTTCTGCTCATCGACCTTGATATCGATCAGGGCGTCGTTAGGCAAGCTTTTACAGATGTCCATCAGCTTGCGCGCCGGAACAGTGATTTCGCCAGGCTCGGCCGGCTCATCCAGTTGCACGCGGCCTACCAGTTCGACTTCCAGGTCGGTACCGGTCAACGACAGTTGCTGGCCTTGTACGACCAGCAATACGTTGGACAGGACCGGCAAGGTCTGACGGCGCTCGACGACACCGGCGACCAGTTGCAGGGGTTTCAACAGGGCTTCGCGTTGAATGGTGAAATGCATGGTCTAGTCCCTTGCCTTCAATTAGCTGCGCAGACGGCCATCAGGTCGTCAGCGTCCGCAGCAGGTTCTTGTAGTCCTCGCGGATGTCCGCGTCGGATTCCTTCAGTTCATTGATTTTGCGGCAGGCATGCAGCACGGTCGTATGGTCGCGACCACCGAACATGTCGCCGATTTCCGGCAGACTGTGGTTGGTCAACTCCTTGGACAGGGCCATGGCTACCTGACGCGGGCGCGCGACAGAACGCGAACGACGCTTGGACAGCAGATCGGAGATCTTGATCTTGTAGTACTCAGCAACAGTACGCTGAATGTTATCCACACTGACCAGTTTGTCTTGCAGCGCCAACAGGTCCTTGAGCGATTCACGAATCAGCTCGATGGTGATGTCACGCCCCATGAAATGCGAGTGAGCGATAACCCGCTTCAGTGCACCTTCCAGCTCACGAACGTTGGATCGAATGCGCTGAGCGATGAAAAAGGCTGCGTCATGCGGGAGCTCGACTTTGGCCTGGTCGGCCTTCTTCATCAGAATTGCTACGCGGGTCTCCAGTTCTGGCGGCTCGACAGCCACCGTCAGCCCCCAACCAAAGCGCGACTTCAGACGCTCTTCCAGGCCTTCGATTTCCTTGGGATAGCGGTCAGAGGTAAGGATTACCTGCTGGCCACCCTCAAGCAAGGCGTTGAAGGTGTGGAAAAACTCTTCCTGCGAGCGCTCTTTGCGAGCGAAGAACTGGATATCGTCGATCAGCAACGCATCCACCGAGCGGTAGAAGCGCTTGAATTCGTTGATGGCGTTGAGCTGCAACGCTTTGACCATGTCCGCGACGAAACGCTCCGAATGCAGGTACACCACCTTGGCGTTCGGATTCTTCTTCAGCAGATGGTTACCCACAGCATGCATAAGGTGGGTTTTACCCAAACCCACACCGCCATAAAGGAACAGCGGGTTGTAGCCATGCTTGGGGTTGTCCGCAACCTGCCAGGCAGCCGCGCGGGCGAGCTGGTTCGACTTGCCTTCGACGAAAGTGTCAAAGGTAAAGGTCCGGTTCAGGTAGCTGGTGTGCTTGAGCGCACCTTCAACCTGCACGGTGCGCTGTTCAGCCCGGCCACCACTGGGCGGCGCCGAAGCGGGCTCTGCCATGGCATCAAAGCTGTCACGCGAAGACGTCTCGACCAGCACAGGCTCGGCCGCAGCCACGGCAACAGGCTCAACCGCTGCTGCCGGGGCCGCCTTGTGTGCCTGGGTCTGCGCCAGCGAAGCCGCAACGGCAGCGCTGACTGGCGCGTTCGGCGCAGCCCTCGGGGCCGAGCTGCGTCGGCTACCTATTAATAAGGAAAGGGCAGGTGCAATGCCGCTACCGTTCTCACCCAACAGCTCGAGCAAGCGACCCAGGTACTTTTCATTGACCCAATCGAGGACGAAACGGTTAGGCGCATAGACGCGCAACTCGTCGCCTTCGGCTTCGACCTGTAGCGGACGGATCCAGGTGTTGAATTGCTGGGCAGGCAGTTCATCGCGCAGAAGCTCCAC